>JASGJN010000001.1:0-67904 GCA_049840735.1 Anaeromyxobacter sp.
GGTGAACTCGCTCATGAAGGGGCCGAAGGGTGGCAGCCCGCCCACGGCCAGCGCCAGCAGCAGCATGAGCGCGCCGGTGACCGGCAGCCGGCGGCCCACGCCGCGGACGTCGGCGGCCACGGTGGTGCCGAAGGCCTTGAGCACGTTGCCGGCCAGGAGGAACAGACCGGCCTTGGCCAGCGAGTGGTTGACGGCGTGGAGCAGCGCGCCCTGCGCCGCCAGCCCGCCCACCCCCACGCCCACCGCCAGCACGCCCATGTTCTCCACCGAGGAGTAGGCCAGCAGCCGCTTGTAGTCGCGCTGGCGGACCATGAAGGCGGTGGCCACCACGATGGAGACGAACCCCATCAGCACCAGCAGCGTGCGCGCGAACTCGGCGTCGCCGGAGGCCAGCGCCACCTCGTGGAAGCGGAGGATGCCCAGGAAGGCGCCGTTCAGCACCACGCCGGAGAGGAGCGCCGAGACCGGCGAGGGCGCCTGGCTGTGGGCGTCGGGCAGCCAGGTGTGCAGCGGGACCAGCCCCATCTTCGTGCCGTAGCCCACCAGCGCCAGCACGAAGGCGGCCTTGAGCCAGGGGCGGGCCATGGCCGGCGCGGCCTCGCGCAGCCCGTCCAGCGTGAGGCTGGCGCCGGCCGGCGAGGTGGAGGCGGCGATGCCCAGGAAGAACGTGCCCAGCAGCGCCAGCGCGATGCCGACCGAGCAGAGCAGCAGGTACTTCCAGGTGGCCTCCAGCGCGGTGCGCCGGCGGTAGTAGGCGATGAGCGGCGCGGTGGCGAGGGTGGTGGCCTCGATGGCGGCCCAGAGCACCGCCAGGTGCTGCGCCAGGCAGACCAGGCTCATGGCCCCCAGGAACCAGAGCAGCGCCGGCACGAAGCGGTGCGGGCGCGAGGGGGCGTCGTGGGTGTGGCCCTCCAGGTAGGGGACCGTGGCGGCCGCCGCCAGCGCGAAGACCACGCTGGTGATGGTGAGGAAGAGCTTGCCCAGCTGGTCCAGCCCCAGCAGCGCGGTGGGCGCGGCCGGGAACCACCAGAGCGAGAGGACCAGCGCGAGGTGCAGGCCGGCGCCGGCCAGCAGCACGCCCAGCTGCGTGCGGGTGCCGCGGAGGGTCCAGGCCAGCAGGCCGAGCAGCGCCGGGAGCGCGATGGGAAGGACGAGGCGCATGTCAGTCGCGGAGGGAGGAGAGCGCGTCGACGTCGATGTGGTCGAACTCGCGGCTGATGTGGTGGATGGCGATGCCCATCACGAAGACGCCCACCAGCACGTCCAGCAGGATGCCCAGCTCGACCACGAAGGGCAGCTCGCGGGCCAGGGCCTGGCCGAAGATGAAGACGCCGTTCTCCAGCATCAGGTAGCCGACCACCTGGGTGACCGCCTTGCGCCGGGTGACGATCACCAGGAAGCCGAGCAGCAGGGTGGCCAGCGCGATGGGCACCACCAGCCGCGACGGCGCCGGCCAGGGCAGCACCAGCTGCGCGCCGATCGAGAAGGCCAGCGCGATGAGCCCGGCGGCGATCATCACCGAGACGTGGAGCGAGACGAAGGGCTCGCTCTCGTGCACCACCCGCGCGGCGCGGATGGACCGCGAGAGCAGCAGCGGGATCACCACCGCCTTGAGCGCCAGCGTCACGGCGCAGGTGAGCACCATGGCCAGCGCGCCGAGGTGGTGCCCCAGCGCGAAGGGCAGGAAGGAGAGCGCCGCGCCCTGCAGCGCCACCGCGCGCACCGCGGCGGTGATGCGGGTGGTGGCCACGGCCTGCAGGCCCAGCACCACCACCCAGAGCAGGAGGAAATCGGCCAGCTGGCTCATCTCAGCGCCCCCCGTTGAGCAGCACCGCGGCCAGCCCCAGCGCGGCCAGCGCGCCGGCGGAGACCAGCAGGTGCCGCATGCGCCGCAGGCGGAGCCGCGCCATCGTGGACTCGGTGATGCCCACCGCCACTGCCGCCCCCACCACGCCCGCCACCAGCACGCCCGAGGCCGGCCAGGCCGCCCGCCGGGAAGGGCAGGAGCAGGTGGCTGAGCAGCGCCGCGAAGAGGAAGAAGCTTCACCGCCGCGCCGTAGTGGATGAAGGCCAGGTCCGGCCCTCCGCCGTGATCGAGCACCATCACCTCGTGGATCATGGTCAGCTCGAGGTGGGTGTTGGGGTCGTCCACCGGGATGCGGCTGTTCTCGGTGAGCAGCACGATGAAGAGCGAGGCGGCGGCGACCAGCAGCACCGGGTGGGTGAGCGCGGCCGCGGCGGCACCCACCGGCTCCAGGACCTCCTCGAAGCCGGCCCCGTGGGCGGCCACGCAGAGCAGCGCCAGCACCAGGAACAGGACCGGCTCGGCCAGCGCGCCGAAGGAGGCCTCGCGGCTGGCGCCCATGCCCTCGAACGAGGAGCCGGTGTCGAGCGCGGCGGCCACGGTGAAGAAGCGCCCCAGCCCGAGCAGCGCCGCGAAGGCCACCACGTCCCCGGCGAAGGAGAGCGGGGCGGAGCGGCCGCCCAGCGGCAGGAGCAGCCCCGCCACCAGGCTGGTCGCGACCATGGCCACCGGGCCGGCGCGGAACACCCAGCTGGTGCCGTGGCCGTAGACGGCCCCCTTGCGCAGCAGCTTCGCCAGCTCGAAGTACGGCTGCAGGATGGGCTGGCCGCGGCGGCCGGCCACGATGGCCTTCACGCGGTTGACGACGCCGGGGAGCAGCGGCGGCAGCACCAGCAGCACCGCCACGTGCAGCACGCGGTCGAGGATGAGGGCGAGCAGGGAGCCGGTCACGGCGCCACCCCGATTTGCCACGCCAGCAGCAGCACCAGCGTGGCCAGGACGTAGAGCAGGTAGAGCTGCAGGCGGCCGGCCTGGAGGGCCCGCACCCGCCCCAGCACCTCCAGGAAGCGCCGCACCATGGGCATCACGAACCGCTCGCCCGCGGCGTCGGCGTGGCGCTGCACGAAGCGGGCGCCGGCCGGGAAGTAGCCGTCCGGCCTCTCGCGCTCGACGGTGCGCGAGACCACCCCCGCGAGCGGCCCGATGGCCGGGTCGGGGAAGCCGGAGGCGGTGTACTGCATGCGCGGCCCGAGCGCCTCGTAGCCGCAGCCCCAGACCGGACCGGTCCGGACCTCGCGGCCGCGCAGCAGCCGCGCCCGCCCCAGCGCCAGCAGCGCCACCAGCGCCACCAGCGCCCAGGCCACGATGGTGACCGGCACCAGCGCCCCCATCAGCCGGGCGGGCGCCTCGGCGGCGCCGGCCAGCAGGCCGGCGGCGCGGCCCGGGATGAGCGCGGCCAGGCCGGGGGCGAGGCCGATGGCGGCCACCAGCGCCACCAGGACCAGCACCGCGGTCCGGGAGCTGCCGCGGGGATCGGCGGCCTGCTCGCCGTGCGCGGTGCGCGGCGCGCCCAGGAAGGCCACGCCGTGCGCCTTCACGAACGCGGCCGCGGCCAGGCCGCCGGCCAGCGTCAGCGCCACCACCACCCCGGCCGCCGCCACCGACGGGCCGGGCGGCAGCCGCGCCGCGCCGTGCAGCGCGGCGGTGAGGATCAGCCACTCGGAGACGAAGCCGGCGCCGGGCGGCAGGCCGGAGAGCGAGACGGCGCCGGCCAGGAAGGCGCCGGCGGTCGCCGGCATGCGGCGCGCCAGGCCGCCCAGCCGGTCCAGGTCGCGGGTGCCGGTCGCGTCGGCCACGTCGCCGGCCAGCAGGAGCAGCAGCGACTTCATGAGGCCGTGCCCCAGCACGTGCAGCAGCGCGCCGGCGAAGCCCAGGAAGGCCACGTCGGGCTCGCCGCAGGCGCGCCCCAGCACGCCGACGCCCAGCCCCAGGGCCACGATGCCCAGGTTCTCCACCGAGGAGCAGGCCACCAGCCGCTTGAGGTCGCGCTCGGCCACGGCGTTCAGCGCGCCCACCACCGCGGTCAGCGCGCCGCCCACCACCAGCAGCACGCCCCAGGCCGCCGGCGGCGGGCCGAGGAGCAGCAGCAGCCGGGCCAGGCCGTAGATGCCCATCTTCGAGAGCGCGCCGGACATCAGCGCCGCGGCGTGGGGCGGCGCCGCCGGGTAGGCGTCGGGGGCCCAGAAGTGGAGCGGGAAGAAGGCGGCCTTGGTGCCGAACCCGAACAGCGCCAGGCCGAAGGCGGTGCCGGCCAGCGCCGGCGCCAGCGGGCCGGCGGCCAGCAGCCGGTCGAAGCCGTAGCCGCCGGCGTGGCCGGCCAGCAGCGCGAAGAGCACGTAGAGCGCCGCGGCGCCGGCGTGCGAGGCGATGAGGTAGGTCATGGCCGCGCGGCGCGCGTCCGCCCGCTCGGCGTCGTGCGCCACCAGCCCCCAGGAGGCGAGCGTCATCACCTCCCAGGACACCAGGAAGAGCAGGCCGTCGCGGGCCAGCAGCACGCCCAGGATGGCGGCGAAGGTGAGCGCGTAGAGCGCGCCGGCGCGGGCCAGCCGCGGCGGCCCGGCGGTGCTGCGCGCCGGCAGCGAGGTGAAGCCGTGCAGCGCCGCCAGCCCGGCCACCAGCGAGGCGCAGGCGGTGAAGAAGGCGGTCAGCGCGTCGACCCCGAGGTGCACCTCGCCCAGCGGCAGCGCCCAGGCGGCGCGCCAGCTGGAGACCTCGCCGGTCACCAGCGCCCAGGCGGCGCCGGCGAGCCCCACCGCGCTGGCCAGGACGGTCCCGGCGGTGGCCACGCGGAAGGCGCGCCGCTCGTCGCGGGCCAGCAGCACGGCGGCGAGCGCGCTCGCCAGGGCGAGCGCGAGGGCGGCGAGCGACGGGGTCACAGGTCCTCCTCGTCCAGCGGCGGGCGGGACGCGCGCACCGCCGCGAGCGCGGCCTCGGCGGCGCGGACGCGGGCCAGCAGGGCGGCGTCGGGGGCGCGCTCGCCCAGCAGGCGGCGCAGCTCGCCGTCGTGCAGCACGTAGGCGAGGCGCGAGAGCGTGGCCAGGTGCCCCTGCACGGTGGGTGAGAGGATGGCGAAGAGCGTCTGGACCGGGCGGCCGTCGATCGCGCCGAAGTCGAGCGGCCGGGCCAGGAAGGCCACGATCACGGTGGGCGCGCGGGCGCCCAGCACCAGCGGGTCGCGCGGGTGCGGGAAGGCGATGCCGTCGCCCAGCCCGGTGGAGCCGAGCCGCTCGCGCGAGATCAGCAGCTCCCGCAGCAGCGCGCGGTCCACCTCGGCCGGCACGCCCGGCAGCTGGGCCACCGCGGCCAGCGCCGCCTCCCGGGTGTCGCCGGGGACGTCGCGGTGGATGCCGCCGCGGGCCATGGCCTCGGCCAGCCCTTCGGGCGAGGTTGCCCCGGTCACCTCGGGTGGCAGCGGGTGGCCGCGGGTGTGGGCCCACTCCAGCAGCTCCACCCGGTTGAAGAAGGCGTCCTCGCGCAGCCGGTGGTGCGGGATCTCCCCCGCACGCACCCAGCGCCAGACGGCCTTCTCCGAGACGCCCAGCAGGCGGGCGACCTCGCGCACGCTCAGATCAGCCACGTGGCCTCCGGGGAGCGGCCGCGGAGCGCCTGGCGGCTTCTATGGAAGGGTTCGGCTCGCACGGCGGGGCGCGCGGCGGACCGGCAGGCCCGCTCCGCGCGGGGCGGACTCTACACCCGCCCCTCCCCTGGACTCAACGCGGCGAACCCGCGCGCCCGCGGGCGCGCTCAGGGTGCGGCTGGATGCTCGGCGGGCGGCTCCAGCGGCCGCGTGGCGAGCGGCGGCGGCAGCGCCAGCGGCTCCTCCGGCATGGCGATCCACATGGCGAGGTAGACCACGAGGCCCCATCCGCCGAAGAGGATGGAGAGCAGGAAGACCAGCCGGACGGCGGCGCACGGCACGCCGAAGCGCTGCGAGAGGCCTCGGGCGATGCCGGCGAGCATCCGCCCCTCGCGCGCGCGGTACCACTCGCGGGCGGGCGGGCGGGCCACCATCCAGCTGGTGCAGGCCGCGCAGCGGGTCGCGCCGGCGGCGTTCTCGGTGCGGCAGTAGGGGCAGAGCATCTGGGGTCGTCCTCCTCCCCCAACCTACGCACCGCGTCGCGGGCTATTTCAGCTGGGCGGGCTCCGGCTGGACGAGGCGGGCGCAGATGGCCTCGGCGGCCTGGGCGTGCTCCGGCGCGACCAGCAGCTGCACCGGCGCGAAGGGCGCGAAGGCGTGGAAGAGCGCGCGGAAGCGCATCGTCCGCGGGCGCGCGGCGATGCCCTGCGCTGCCAGCTCCGCGACGATGGGCGGGACGGCGTGGACGCGGTGGATGGCGCCGGCCGCCACGCTCGCGCCGGTCCGACGCGCCCGCACCTCGCCGGCCAGGTCGGCGACCAACGCGGCGATCATGGCCAGCCCCAGCGCCACGTCGGCGCTGACCAGGATGGGCAGGCCCAGCAGCAGCATGACCAGCGGCAGGAGCGCGGCCAGGGTCACGGCCAGCAGCGAGCGCGCGTGGGCGCGCAGCAGGGCGGCGCGGATGGCCTCCGGCGGCGCGACCGCGGCGGCGCGGCGGTGGGCCTCGACGACCGCGCGGCGGCCGGTGAAGAGCGGGGCCAGCGCGAGGGCCAGCAGCACGGCCAGCGCGGCCTGCAGCGCCAGCGCCGGCCGCTCGCGCTGCGGGAGTGCTTCGGCCAGCGGCGCGAGCGCGGTCCAGCGCTCGCCGGCCCCGGTGAGCAGGCCCAGCAGGAGCGGTGGCAGGGCCACCACCGCCATGCTGCAGGTGGGCGCGGGGATGCGGGGGCCGTCGCCGGGGCGCGTGCGCAATAGCCTGGCCACCAGCGCGGCGCCGGCCAGCAGCGCGAGCAGGGCCACGAGCTTGGCACCCGTGCCCCAGAGATCCCGGGTGTCGCGCACCAGGCCGGCCAGGGTCAGGAGCTCCTGCGCCACCTGGGTGGACAGCAGCAGCGCGAAGCCGTTCCCGAGGCCGCGGCGCGTGACCAGCTCGGCCAGGGCGCCGCAGAGGAGCGTGCCGGCGACCAGCGACAGCGCGGCGGCGGTTGGCCCGAAGGCGCCGCCGAGCAGGAGCGGGCGGCCCAGCGGGGCGGAGAGCGCGGTGAGCACGCCGATGAGCTGCCAGGCCTGCAGGGCGGCCAGCGCGGTGCCGAGGAGCCAGGCGGCGGTGAGCAGACCGGCGCGTCGCTGGCGGGGGCCGCGGAAGCGCGGAGCGAGGGCGAGCAGCAGGGACAGGGCTTCGACGACGAGGAATGCGGTGACCAGGGGCCGCAGGCCCAGCGCGAGGAGGCGCGGGTTGGGGGCGTCGGGGGCGAGGAAAGGGAGCGGCAGGTGCTGCAGGTAGAGCCAGAGCGCGAGGGCGCCGGATGAGGTGGCGGCGCGGCGGAGCAGGTGGTGGGCGGGCGCCGGCATGGAAGGGGAAGGTAGCATGCGTGCGGCGATCGGCGCGGGCGGTCCTGCCGGCGGGACAGGGCGCCGGGGTCGGGACCGTGCTGACGAAAGGTGAAGGGGGCGCCATTCAACCGAAGTCGGCGCCGCCTCCGGTTCGCGCACCGCTCACCGTCCAAAGTGCCCGACCCACAGCTTCCGCTCGAACTTCACCCGCTCCTCGCGCTGGCGGCGCAGGGTCAGGCCGTAGTGGTCGAACAGGTGCACCAGCTCCTCCGGTGATACCCGGTGCTCGCCCTGCACCACCGCGGCCAGCGCCGGCGTGGGCGGGGGCGGGCCGCCGCCGCCGGGAAGCTCCAGCACCACGCCGCAGGCGCCGTGCGGCGCCAGCCAGCCGGAGATGGCCCGCACCAGCACCTCGGGGTGGAGGTGCTCGAAGATCAGGGCGGCGTCGATCAGGTCGAAGCTCTCCGGCGACGCCTCGAACTTGAGCGCATCCTTGCAATGGAGCTCCAGCTTCGCGCCCAGGTGCATGAAGCGCTGGCGCGCCACCATCAGGTACTGGAGGTTGAGATCCACCGCCACCACCCGGCGCGTGACGCCCGGGTCCACGTGTTCCAGGCCGACGCCCGGCCCGCACCCCAGCACCAGCAGCCGGTCCGGCTGCGCGCCCAGGTAGGTCTCCTGGAAGATGGCCGAGAGCGTGGCCAGCTGGTCCAGCCCCTCCGGCCCCATGTACCGCTCGTAGTCGGCGGCGGGGACCACGTTCCAGGGGCTGATGGCGTCCATGGCCCAAGCCTAGCGCACACCGGGCCCGCCGCGGGGCAGTGCACCGCCAGGGACGCGGAAGGGCCTGAAAGGACCGGGCTGGACTCAGCGCCCGGCCGTCACGGCCAGCAGCGCCAGCCCCTCCCAGAGCAGGTGGGCGGCCAGGGTGCTGGTCTGGTCGTTCCGGTCGAGCATCGGGCAGACCTCCACCACGTCCATGCCCAGGATCGGCGCGCCGGCCAGCGCGCGCAGCAGCGCGAAGGCCTCGCGGCTGGTGAGGCCGCCGGGCACGGGCGTGCCGGTGCCGGGGGCGAAGGCCGGGTCGAGCGCGTCCACGTCGAAGGAGACGTAGACCGGCCGCCCCTCCAGCGCCCGGCGGACCCCGGCCCCCACCGCCGCCGCGCCGCGCTCGGCCAGCTGCTCGGCCGTGATCACCGTGCCGCCGTGCCGCCGGGTGGGCGCGTCCTCGTCGGCCGAGCCCCAGCTGCCGCGGATGCCGACCTGGAAGAGCGCGCCGCGCGCCACCAGCCCCTCCTCGAGGGCGTGGCGGAACGGGGTGCCGTGGTGGAACGGCTCGCCCCAGGTCTCGGGGCCGCTGGTGTCGAGGTGCGCGTCCACGTGGAGCACCGCCAGCGGGCCGTGGACGGCGTGCAGCGCCCGCAGGATGGGGAGCGTGACGGCGTGGTCGCCGCCCACGACGAACGGGGCCGCCCCGGTGGCCGCCACCACCTGCACCTGCGCCCGCACCGCCTCGCGCATGATCTCGGCGGAGAAGGGCGGGAAGGCCACGTTGCCGCCGTCCACCGCCGGCACCGCCGCGAACACGTCCACCTGGTGGACCGGGTGCCACGGCTGCAGGAAGGCCGACGCCTGGCGCACCGCCCACGGCGCCAGGCGCGCGCCGGGGTGGTGGGTGGCGCCCAGGTCGGTGGGCACGCCCAGCAGGACCGCCCGCGTGTCCGGCGGCGGCGCGCCGGTGACCACCGGCAGCCGGAAGAACGGCGCCTGGCCGTGGCGGAGATGGGTCAGCGCGTCTGCCTGGGCCATGCCTGGTCCTCGGTGTGGGGCTGCAGCAGCGCCCGGGTGCGGGCGTGGGCCGCCGCGGCCAGCGCCTCGGCGGTCGGGTACCGGCGGGAGGGGATGGGCTGGCCGAAGGTGAGCCGGACGGTGGCGGCGCCCAGCGCGGCGAAGCGCAGGTAGTGCGGCAGGAAGGTGGCGTCGCCGGTCCAGCACAGAGCCGCAGGCTCGTAGCGGAGCGCCACCGGGACCACCGGCACCTCGAGCCGGCGGGCCACGCCGAAGAGCCCCTTCCTGAAGGGCAGGAGCTGCGAGCCGTCGGTGGTGGTGCCCTCGGGGAAGTTGAGCGCCAGCGCGCCGTCCACCAGCACCTGCTCCACCGCGCCCATCACCCGCAGCCGCGAGTGGGCGCTGGAGCGCTCCACGAAGAGCACGCCGGTGCGCCGGGCCACCGCGCCGAACACCGGCCACGCGGCGAGCTCGGACTTGGAGACCGGGACGCAGGGCACGGCCGCGGCCACCACCAGCGGGTCCAGGTAGGAGAGGTGGTTCGCGGCCAGCAGCGCCGGGCCGGTGGGGATGGGCCCCTGGACCTGGATCGAGAGCCGGTGGACCTCCAGCGCGGCCCGCGCCGCGCCGGTGAGGAGCGCCGCGCGCCGGTGCCGGACCTCCGCCCGCGCTCCGCCCAGCCGGCCCGCCCGCAGCAGCGTCTGCCCCGCCAGCCCGGCCACCGTCGCCAGCCGGACCGCGGCGCGGGCGGCGCCGATCACGCCGCCCCCAGCGACGGCGCCGCCCGCAGCGGACGCGGCGGCTGCGCGGCCGGCTCCACCAGCCCCATGCGCTCGAAGCGGGCGCGGAGCCGCTCGAATCCCCTCGCGGTCGATGCGCGAGATGAGCCGGCGATCCCCGGCGCCGTAGAAGGCCTCGTGCACGCCCACCTCCTTGGCCCCCAGCGCCTGGTGGAGCGAGCGGGCCTGGAGGTTCGCCTCCTTGACCGTGAACCAGCAGGACTCGCAGCGCGGCAGCAGCGAGGCCAGGAGCGCGCGCAGCAGCAGGAACGCGACCCGCGTGCCCTGGTACGCCGGGGCCACCGCCAGCGTGGTGCAGTAGGCCTCCCTGCCCTTCACGAAGCTGAGCACGTAGCCGGCCGGCTCCTCGCCGTCGTGCACGACGAAGCAGGAGTCGGCGTAGAAGTCGCAGCAGAGCCGGACGTAGTACGGGCCCAGCACCGACTCCCCCTCGGCGCCGAAGACCTCCTGCTCCAGGCGCATCAGGGTGTCGAAGTCGTCGGGGCGCAGCGGTCGGATGGTCTTCTCGGCCATGGGGGCCCTCCTCGTTCGGCGTGGACGCTACGGGACCTGCGCGTCCGCCCGGTCGCACGACCGCAACGTTGCGGCGAACGCGCCGGGGCTGCCGAGTTCACCCGGACTTTCCTGGCCGTTGGCCGGATCGTCACGCGGGCCGTGTTCGATGGCGCGGACGGACGGACAGGCAGGGGGGCCGGCGGCCATGCGCATCGCACACGTCTCGGATCTCCACCTCGGGCGCGACCCGGTCACCGACCGGGCGGCCCACCTGCTGGCCCGGGCGCTGGAGGAGGCCGGGCCGCTCATCACCTTCGTCACCGGCGACGTGACCCACCGCGGGCTGCTCTCCGAGCTGGCGCGCTTCGAGGCCATCTTCCGGCGGCCGCTGGACGCGGGGCGGATGGTGGTGGTGCCCGGGAACCACGACCGGCTGGCCGACGACGTGCGCCGGTCGATCATGCCGCGCGGCCGGGTGGACGTGGTGGAGCGGCCGGGGCTGCACATCGTCCGGCTCGACTCGACCGGCCCGCACAACCGCTCGGTGGTGGACTCGCACGGGCTCCTGACCGCGGCCGACGTGGAGGCGGTCGAGGCGGCCATGGCCACCGCGGCGCCGGGCGCGCTGGCGGTGCTCCTGCTCCACCACCACCTGCTGCCGCTGCCGCCGGATCACCTGGGCGAGCGGCTCTCCAACCTGCTGGGCTGGCCCAACGCGGCCGAGCTGCGCCTGGGCGGCCGGCTCCTGGAGCGGCTGCGGGGCCGCTGCGACCTGGTGCTGCACGGCCACCGCCACGCGCCCTCGGAGCGGGTGCTGGACGCCGACGGCCCCCGGCCGCTGCGGGTCCTCAACGCCGGGAGCACCACCGGGCTGCGCCGGCTCCGGCTGCTCTCCGCCAGGGGCGACCGGGTGACCGGCCTTGAGTGGCTCGGGTTCGGCGAGGCGCTGCCCGCCCTGGGCGGCGGGGCGCCTGATCGCGCCGTGGCCTGAGGGCAGGTGAAGCAATCCTCTCCCGTCGCCGGGCGGAGGTTGATTCACGGGCCCTGAGCCGAACCCGGTTCCGGGTTACCATCCGGGCGTGATCGTCCGCCGCCTCACCGCCGCCGACCTGCCGGCCTGCCTGGAGCTGTTCGTCGAGGTGGCGGCGGAGGGGCAGTGGCTCGCCACCGAGCCGCCCATCGACCGGCGCGAGGTGCGGGCCAGCTGGGAGGCGCTGCTCGCCAGCGGCCAGGGGACGCTCTTCCTGGCGGAGGACGCGCCCGGCGGCCCGCCCCTCGGGCTGGCGGCCATGGTGGGGCAGGCGCGGCCGGAGCTGGGCATGCTGGTCGCGCGCGCCCACCGCCGGCGCGGGGTGGGCGAGGCCCTGCTCCGGGCCGCGCTGGAGTGGGCCCGCGGGGTGGCCGCGCCGGAGGTCGTGCTCCACGTCTTCCCGCACAACGAGGCGGCGCTGGCCCTCTACCGCGCGCACGGGTTCCAGGACCGCGGCCGGCTGCAGCGCGCCTACCCGCGCCGCAGCGGCGAGCGGTGGGACGCCATCCGCATGGTGCTCGACCTGTACCCGGCGCCTGGCTAGCTACCCCGGCGCGCCGCGCGCCTCCAGCACCAGCCGCGTGCGCAGGTCGTGGAGCCCGCGCTCCAGGCCCACGGGGTAGCTGTGCGGGTAGACGAACCGCTTCACCCCGGCGTGGAACTGCCCCAGCTGCGCCTGGACCCGCGCGCGCGAGGCCGTGAGCGGCGGCGGCTCGTAGACCTGCCGGCCGCGCGAGAAGATGGGCACCAGCAGGTCCTCGCCCCGCGCCGCCTGGGGCACCTCGCGGCGGCGGGTCGGGTCGAGCGGGTCGATCATCACCGGCGCCTCCGGCAGCCCCAGCAGCTCGTCGTAGATGACGTCGGCCACCGCGCCGTCCGGCCCGCTGACGCGGCGGAGCTGCAGCAGCCCCGGGATGGTGGTCTTGGCGGCCTGCTCGGAGATCTTCACGCGGTGCACCCAGGGTGATGCCGGCCCGGCCCGCATGGCGCCCAGCTTGTAGACGCCGCCCAGGGCGCCGTCGTCCTGGCCCGTCACCAGCCGCGTGCCCACCCCCCAGACCGCGATGCGGGCGCCCTGGTCCTTGAGACTCTGGATGATCACCTCGTCCAGCTCGTTGGAGGCCAGGATGGCCGCCTGCGGGAAGCCGGCCTCGTCCAGCAGCCGGCGCGCCTCCACCGAGAGCCAGGCCAGGTCGCCGGAGTCGAGGCGGATCCCCACCAGCTCGTGGCCCTGCTCGCGCAGCCAGCGCCCCGCCTCGATGGCGTGGCGCACGCCCTGCAGCGAGTCGTAGGTGTCCACCAGGAACACGCAGTTCGCCGGCAGGGCGCGGGCGTAGGCCATGAAGGCCTCCCGCTCGTCCCCGTGCAGCATCACCCAGCTGTGCGCGTGGGTGCCCTTCACCGGGATGCCCAGCAGCCGCCCGGCCAGCGTGTTGGAGGTGGAGCTGCAGCCGCCCAGGTAGGCGGCGCGCGAGGCCCCCAGCGCGCCGTCGATGCCCTGCGCCCGCCGCAGCCCGAACTCCAGCACCGGCTCGCCCCGCGCCGCCAGGCAGACCCGGGCCGCCTTGGTGGCCACCAGGGTCTGGAAGTTCACGATGGCGAGCAGCGCCGACTCGAGCAGCATGGCCGGGATGATCGGGCCGGAGACCCGCAGCAGCGGCTCGAGCGGGAAGACCACCGTGCCCTCCGGCACCGCGTGGACGTCCACGTCCACCTCCAGCTTCGCCAGGGCGTCGATGAAGCCGGCGTCGAAGAGCGTCTCGCCGTCCACCCCCTCCTGCGCGCGCAGGAAGGCCAGGTCCTCGGCGTCGAAGCGCAGGTGGGACACGTAGTCGATGGCGTGCGCCAGCCCGGCCGCCACCGTGAAGCCGCCGCTGAACGGGTTCTGCCGGAAGGAGAGCGTGAAGGCCGCCTCCTGCCCCGCCACCCCGCTCTTCCAGGCCGCGTAGGCCATGGTCAGCTCGTAGAAGTCGGTCAGCAGGGCCAGCGAGGGCCGGTACAGCTGCGACGGGGCGGTCATCCCTGCATTCTAGACCCCACTCGCCCCTTGCTTCACCGCGTCATCGACATAAGAAAGGGCCATGAACGATGCCCTCGGCGCCCTGAAGCCCTTCACCATCGCCCCGGGGAAGACCGGCCAGCTCGTCTCCCTCCCCGCCCTCGAGCAGCGCGGGTTCGGCCCCATCTCCCGGCTCCCCGTCTCGCTGCGGATCGTCCTCGAGTCGCTGGCCCGGAACGTGGACGGCCAGCGCGTGACCGAGGAGGACGTCCGGGCCCTGGCCAGCTGGAAGCCCAGGGCGGAGCGGACCCGCGAGAATCCCCTTCGTGGTCGGGCGGGTCCTGCTGCAGGACTTCACGGGGGTGCCGCTGCTGGTGGACCTGGCGGCCATGCGCTCCGCGGTCGCCCGGCTGGGCAAGGACCCCCTGGTGGTGGAGCCGATCGTCCCGGTGGACCTGGTCGTGGACCACTCCGTCCAGGTGGACGCCTTCGGCGAGGCCGGCGCCCTGGCCCGCAACATGGCGCTCGAGTTCGAGCGCAACCTGCCGCGCTACGAGTTCCTGAAGTGGGGCACGCAGGCCTTCGAGCGGCTGCGGATCGTCCCGCCGGGCATGGGCATCTGCCACCAGGTGAACCTCGAGTTCCTCTCCCGCGGCGTGCTGGAGCGGGACGGCGTCCACTACCCGGACACGCTGGTGGGCACCGACTCGCACACACCGATGGTCAACGGGCTGGGCCTGGTGGCCTGGGGCGTGGGCGGCATCGAGGCCGAGGCGGCCATGCTGGGGCAGCCCACCTACTTCCTCACGCCGGACGTGGTGGGCGTGCACCTCTCCGGCGCGCTGCGCGAGGGGGTCACCGCCACCGACCTGGTGCTCCGCATCACCGAGCTGCTCCGCAAGGCCAAGGTGGTGGGCAAGTTCGTCGAGTTCTTCGGCGCCGGCGCCGAGACGCTGCCGGTCACCGAGCGGGCCACCATCGGCAACATGGCGCCGGAGTACGGCGCCACCATCGGCTACTTCCCGCCCGACGCGCAGTCGCTCCGCTACCTGGAGCAGACCGGCCGGCCGCGCGAGGTGATCGACACGTTCAAGGCCTACTACGAGGCGCAGGGGCTCTTGCGCATCCCGCGGCCCGGCGAGGTGGACTACTCCGAGGTGGTCGAGCTGGACCTGGGCTCGGTCCGCCCGGCGGTGGCCGGCCCCAAGCGCCCGCAGGACCGGATCGAGCTGCCGGCGCTGAAGGACACCTTCCGCGGCCTCTTCTCCCGGGCCGACGCCACCGGCTACGGCAAGCCGGCGGCGGAGCTGGGGCGCCGCTTCCGGCTGCGGGATGGCGACGGCGCGGCCCAGCCCGGCGGCGGGCTGCAGGACTCCGACTCGGTCCCGGACGGCCGGCGCAAGAACACCAGCACCCTGACCGAGTACGAGATGGTGAACAACCGGCCCACGCCGGACGCGCCGGCGGTGCACGCCGGCCCGCGGCTGCCGGACGAGGCGGTGGAGGTTGGGCACGGGGACGTGCTCATCGCCGCCATCACCTCCTGCACCAACACCTCCAACCCCGGCGTGATGCTGGCGGCGGGGCTGGTGGCGCGCAAGGCGCGGGCGCGCGGCCTGCGGGTGAAGCCCACCGTCAAGACCTCGCTCAGCCCGGGCTCGCGCGTGGTGTCGCGGTACCTCGAGACCACCGGGCTGCAGGCCGACCTGGACGCGCTCGGCTTCCAGACCGCCGGCTACGGCTGCATGACCTGCATCGGCAACTCCGGGCCGCTCGACCCGCGCCTCGAGCAGCTGCTGGCCGAGCACGACGTGGTGGCCGCCTCGGTCCTCTCCGGCAACCGCAACTTCGAGGCCCGCGTCCACCAGTCCATCAAGGCCAACTTCCTCATGAGCCCGCCGCTGGTGGTGGCCTTCGCCATCGCCGGCCGCGTGGACCTCGACCTCGAGCGGGAGCCGCTGGGGCTGGGCCAGGACGGCCAGCCGGTCTTCCTGCGCGACGTCTGGCCGACCACCGACGAGGTGGAGCAGCTGCGGGCGGCGGCGGCCGACGCCGAGGCCTACCGGCGCAACTACGCCGGCTTCGACCAGAACCAGGCCTGGAACGCGCTCCCGGTGCGCGGCGGCCGGCAGTACGAGTGGAACCCGGACTCCAGCTACGTGCGCGAGCCGCCCTACTTCCAGCCCTTCCCGCTCGAGCCCAGCCCGCCGGCGGCGGTGTCCGGCGCGCGCGCGCTGGCCATCTTCGGCGACTCGGTCACCACCGACCACATCAGCCCGGCCGGCTCCATCAAGGCCACCTCGCCGGCCGGCAAGTACCTCCAGTCGCTGGGCGTGGGCGTGGCGGACTTCAACTCCTACGGCGCCCGGCGCGGCAACCACGACGTGATGGTGCGCGGCACCTTCGCCAACGTGCGGGTCAAGAACCTGATGGTCCCGGGCGTGGAGGGGGGCGTCACGCGCCACCAGCCGGACGGCGCGCAGCTCCCCATCCACGACGCCTCGCTGGCCTACGCGCAGGAGGGCGTGCCGCTCTGCATCCTGGCCGGCCAGGAGTACGGCACCGGCTCCTCGCGCGACTGGGCCGCCAAGGGGCCGGCGCTGCTGGGCGTGCGCTTCGTGGTGGCCCGCTCCTTCGAGCGGATCCACCGCTCCAACCTGGTGGGCATGGGCGTCCTGCCCTGCCAGTTCCCGGAGGGCGTCTCGCCCCAGACGCTGGGGCTGGACGGCACCGAGCTGTACGACCTGGAGGGCGTGGGCGAGCGCCCCTCGCCGCGGCAGCAGGCGCGGCTGGTGATCCGCCGGCAGGACGGGCGGCGCGAGGAGGTGCCGGTCACGGTGCGCATCGACACGCCCATCGAGGTGGAGTACTTCCGCCACGGCGGGATCATGCCGTACGTGCTGCGGCAGCTGGTGCGCCGCGCCTGAGCGGCGCTGCTGCGACCGCCGCGCGGCGCCCGGAATTTGTGGCGCCGCGCGGGGCGCGGTAAACGGACGGGATGCACCTCGGAATCGCGCTCGCCGTCTCCGCCCTGGTCGCCGCGCTGGTCCTGCTGGTCACCGCGCCGTCCCGCCTCTTGCCGCTCGTCGCCGCGCTCTCGGCGGCGGTCATCGCCGGCATCGCGATGGGCAAGCTGCCCGCTCACCTCTTCGGCTTCCCGCTGGCGCCGGTGCTGGCCGTGGCGCTGGCCGTCCCCGCGGCCATCACCTGGCTGCGCTGCACCACCAAGACCTCGATCTCGGCCGGCGCCGTCGCGACCTTCATCGGCGCGCTGGACGCGGCCCTGTGGATCCTGCAGCACCGCTGAGCCGCCTGCACGTCAGCGCAGCGCCCGCGCCCCCTCCGACGGCCCCGGGCGCGGGGCGAGCACGTGCGCAGCCGCCGGCCGCGGCTCGCGCCGCAGCAGCGCCGCCAGCGTCTCGCGCAGCTCCTCCGGCTCCACCGGCTTCGCGAGGTGGGCGTCGAAACCGCCGGCCAGCGCGCGCCGCCGGTCCTCCGGGCGGCCATAGGCGGTGAGCGCCACCACCGGCACCGGCGCCTGGCCCAGCGCGCGCTCCAGCCGCCGCAGCTCCTGGACGAAGGCGAAGCCGTCCTGCCCCGGCATGGCGATGTCGGAGACCACCAGGTCCATCCGCTCGGCGGCCGCCAGCGCCACCGCCTCCGCCGCCGAGCCCGCGCCGGCCGGGCGCGCGCCCCAGGACGCGAGCAGCTGGAGCAGCAGCTCGCGGGCGTCCCCCTCGTCGTCCACCACCAGGATGCGGGCGCCGTCCAGGCGCGGCCGCTCCGGGCGCACCGCGCGCGAGGCGCCGGGCGGCGGCAGCGCCGCCGGCAGCGTGACGCGGAAGGTGGCGCCCAGCCCGCGCCCGGGGCTGGTGGCCTCCACCCGGCCGCCGTGCAGCAGCACCAGCTCGCGGGTCAGCGCCAGCCCCAGCCCCAGGCCGCCGTGGCGGCGCGAGGTCGAGCCGTCGGCCTGGCGGAAGTGGTCGAAGAGCTGGGGCAGGAAGGCCGGGTCGATGCCGTCGCCGGTGTCCTGCACCATGAGCACCACCTCGCTCCCCTCCACCGACAGCCGCGCGTCCACGCGGCCGGCCGGCGGCGTGAACTTCACCGCGTTCGAGAGGAGGTTCCAGGCCACCTGCTGCAGCCGGGCGGGATCGCCCACCACCCGCGGCAGCCCGTCATCCACCGTCCGCACCAGCGCCACGCCCCGCGCCTGCGCCGCCGGGCGGACCAGCTCCACCGCCGCCTCGAGCGCCGCCACCAGGTCCACCTCGGTCTTCTCCAGCTGGACCACGCCGCGGGTGATGCGCGACATGTCGAGCAGGTCGGAGACCACCGCCGCCAGCGCCCGCCCGTTCCGCTCCACCACCGCCAGCCCGCGGGCCAGCCGCTCCGGGTCCCCGGCGGCGTCGTGCAGCAGGCGCGTCCAGCCCAGGATGGCGTTGAGCGGCGTCCGCAGCTCGTGGGAGAGCGCGTTCAGGAACTCGTCCCGCGCCCGGTTCGCCCCCTCGGCGTGGTTGCGCGCCTCCTGCTCGCGCCGGAGCGCGCGGGCCAGCTCCTGGCGCGACCGCTCCCGATCCGCCTGGGCGCGCTGGCGCCCCGCGTCGAGCCGATCGAGCGCCATGGCGTCGCGCAGCACCAGCGCCGCCATCCCCAGGGTCACCGCCACCACCAGCAACGAGAACCGCCACGGTGGTGTCGGGGTGGACCGCCCAGCCGCCGCGGGGCGGGTGGCCGCGCCCGAGGGCCAGCGCCGCCCAGCCCAGCGTGGACGGCACGGCGATGACGTAGATGAGCATGCGCCGCGCGATGGCGCTGCCTGCGCCGCGGCTGACCAGGTTGGCCATCAGGCCGACCGTCGGCCGGCCCAGCAGGACGGCCAGGTCGATGGCCAGGAGGGCGATGGCGGTGGGCAGGGCGATGGCCGACAGGCCCGGCGCCGAGTAGAGGACCGCGGCGTCGTAGGCATAGCCGACCAGCGCCACCAGCGGCAGCGGGGCCACCCCCAGCACCAGCACCTGCCCCGCCGTCACCGCCCGGCGGGCGCGGAGCGTGCCGAGCGTCACCGCCAGCCCGGCCAGCAGGAGGTTGAGCGCCGCCGGCGGCCCCATCCGGCCCGGGCTGGTCACCCCTGCCCCGCCCCCGGCCGCTCCGACCTGCACGAACGCCTGGTCGATGCGCAGGTCCACCCCCAGCGCGTGCTCCAGCACCGTGAGCGCCCCCAGGGTCGCCACCGTCACGCCCAGGGCGCGCGCCAGCCGGCGGAAGCGGCGGCCCGGCCGCGTCATGGCCAGGGCCCCCAGGCCGAGGAGGACGATCCCGATCGAGGTGTTGGGCTGCATCTCGACCGGGCCGGCGATCGAGCGCAGCCAGCTCGGCCCCCTGATCCAGCTGAGCAGGGCAGCCGCCCCGATGAGGGCCCCGGCCGCGGAGGCCACACGGGCGGCCCGCCGCATCCGTTGGGCAGCGCGTCTATCGCGGCGGAAGGTCAAGGCAGGTCCCGGGGGCTGCACGTGCAAGCTCGCCTGGGGCAAGCTATTTCCGGTGGCGCTGAACGGCATCCAGACAGCCGGCCAACCGGTAGGGACAGGTGGGTCAGCCCTCCCCGGGCCGGTAGGTCCCCTGGCGCCGGGTTCCCCGGCCGCCCTGCGGGCGAGCAATGTCAGAGGGGGCCCCTAGCCTGACGCTGCCGTTCCCCTGACAGCGCACGCCTCGACGTCGCCGCAGCGGGCCCGGCAGTTCCTCTCCTCATCCATGAGAGGTCCAGGAGGCACGACGATGGCCGTGAAGGTCATGGTGGCGCCCGCGATCGTGAAGGGACAGCTCGCGAAGGCGGCAGCCACTCCGGTGAAGACGGCTGAAACGAAGGACGCGCCGCGGCCCAAGCGGCGGCGGTCGTCGGTCTACGACGCGGACGGCAACGAGGTGTTCATCACCCTCATGTGCCTGAAGTGCCACAAGATGCGGCCGCTCTCGCAGTTCGGGCTGCGCAAGATGGCGGACGGCGCCATCCGGAACCAGCCCTGGTGCCGGACCTGCCGGTCGGCCCCGAGCGAGAAGAAGGGGCGCAAGGAGGAGGCCCCGGCGGTCGAGGAGTCCTCGATTTCAGCGGACTCCCCGGAGCAGGTCCCCTCCCTCACCGCCGAGGCGCCGAAGCGCAACGGCTCGGTGGCCGCCGAGGTCGCAGCCGCGCTGGCGGCCGGGCGCGGCTAGCCCGCGCCGGACCAGGTCAGCTCGCGGCCGAGCCAAGGCCGCGACGGGCGGGATCCGCCCTGGCCACGCCGCGATGGCCTCAAACGGACCTCCTCGACCGCGAGGCGATCCGCGGAACGAGGCGCTATGCTTGGGTCCGAAGGCCGGGAAACCGAAATTCAAGCCCACAGGTCCATCGGTTAGCCAGCCGGTGGAGTTGCGACGCAGGGCGACGTGTCGGATCGTCTCGCCCTGCGCATGGGCGCGCAGGTTCGGGCAGCGAAAAAGACCTCCAGACAACCGGGTGTGAGACATGGCGGAGTCCACGCTGAAGCAGAAGCTCAGGGAGAAGATCGAGGCGTTCCGGCCCCGGACCCAGCGCCTGAACAAGGAACTGGCCGAGGTGGTGATCGACAAGGTCACCATCGGCCAGGCCATCGGCGGCGCGCGCGACGTCCACTGCCTGGTGACGGACATCTCGTACCTCAATCCGCAGGAGGGCATCCGCTTCCGCGGCAAGACCATCCCCGAGACCTTCGCGGCGCTGCCCAAGGTGCCCGGCGCCGAGCAGCCCTTCGTCGAGGGCTTCTTCTACTTCCTGCTCACCGGCGAGATCCCCACCCTCGCGCAGGCGCAGGAGGTGGCGGAGGACTGGCGCTCCCGCGCCGCGCTGCCGGGGTACGTGGTGGACGTGCTCCGGGCGCTCCCGGCGGACACCCACCCGATGACGCTGCTCTCGACGGCCATCCTGGCCATGCAGCGCGAGTCGGTCTTCTCCCGGCGCTACTCGGAGGGCACGCTCAAGAAGAACGACCACTGGGACCCGATGTACGAGGACGCGATGAACCTGATCGCGCGCCTCCCCGCGGTCGCGGCCGCCATCTACCGCCGCAAGTACAAGAACGGCGCGCCCATCCCGGCGGACCCCAGCCTGGACTGGGGCGGCAACTTCGCCCACATGATGGGCGTGGCCCGGCCGTACGACGACGTGATGCGGATGTACTTCATCCTGCACTCGGACCACGAGGTCGGGAACGTCTCCGCCCACGCCACGCACCTCGTCGCCTCGGCGCTGTCCGACGCGTACTACTCGCTCTCGGCCGGCATGAACGGCCTGGCGGGCCCGCTCCACGGCCTGGCCAACCAGGAGGTGCTGGCCTGGATCAAGGGCGTGATGAAGAAGATGGACCACAAGCTGCCCACCAAGGAGCAGCTGGAGCAGTTCCTGTGGGACACGCTCAACGCCGGCCAGGTGGTGCCCGGCTACGGTCACGCCGTGCTGCGCAAGACCGACCCGCGCTTCGTGGCGCAGAACGAGTTCGCCCGCCGGCACCTCCCGGAGGACCCGCTCTTCCAGCTGGTGAACATGCTCTACGAGGTCGCGCCGGGCGTGCTCACCAAGCACGGCAAGACCAAGAACCCGTGGCCCAACGTGGACGCGCACTCGGGCGTGATCCAGGTCCACTACGGCGTCACCGAGGAGCAGTTCTACACGGTGCTCTTCGGCGTGGGGCGCTCGCTGGGCGTGCTGGCCAACATCGTCTGGGACCGCGGCCTGGGCTACCCGCTGGAGCGGCCCAAGTCGGTGACCACCGAGATGCTGGAGAAGTGGGCCGCCGAGGGCGGGCGGAAGATGTAGCGCGGGCGGGCGGCCGCTACGCCGCGGCCGCCGTCGCAGCAGCCGGCTCGGCCAGCGCGCGCTGGGCCGAGCCGCCCTGCTCGTCCTGGCCCGAGGCGCCGGCGCCGGGCTTCTTCGCGTTCTTCTGGTAGGCCTGGCTGGCCTCGGCCGCCTTGCGCGCCTGGGCCGCCTGCTCCATCGAGGCGGCCGCCGCCGCCACCGAGAGGTCCTGGCCGGACGGGTTGGCCGGCGCCAGCGCCGCACGCCGGATCTGCCGCGCGATGGCGATGGTCTCGTCCGGCGTGCGGCCGGCGGACATGCGGATGGGCACCTCGCCGCCCACCGCGTAGGAGCGGCCGTCCGGGCCGGTCTGGTAGCTGAACGACGCGCCGCCCGCCAGCGCCCCGCCCGCCGCCATGTGCGCCGCCTCGTGGGCGCGCACCTCGCGGTCGCGGGCCACCAGCTGCGTCACCGCCAGCTGCTCCTCGGGGGAGAGCTCGCCGCGCGACTTCGGCTGCCCGGTCGCCTGCGACTGGCCGCTGCCCTTGGCCTGCTCGGCGGCGCCGGCCTGCTCCGCGTCGGCCGCGCCCTCGACGCCCTCGGCGCCTTCACCGGCGGTGGCCGGGCCGGCCTCGCCTCCGGCACGGGCGCGCGCCTCGTCGGAGAGGCTCACGCGATCGCGCGGCACCCGGCGGCTCCCGTCCAGCGGCTCGGCGCCCAGCACAGGCGCGCGCTCGTCCTCGCGCCGGCGCGTGGCCGGTGCGAGCTGGGCGGAGTCGATGCTGGCGATGGAGTACGCCACGCCGTCAGTCTACCGTCCGCCAGGGGCGGCCCGCACCGGGTTGCGTCGGCGGGTGGACGGCGCCCCGCCACGCCGACCCGGAAGCCAAGCGGCCGGGATCCGCGGAGCCCGCGAGATCCCGGCCGATCCCTCCTACCTCCCGCCTGCGGGCAGGGGCCTCACGGACCCGCCGGAGGGAGCGGCTACCGCGCGGCGGTGCCGCTGGCCGGCAGCGGCGTCGCGGCGGGCGCCGCGGCGGGGGCGGCCACCGGCGCCGCCGGCGGCACCGGCGCGCCGGCGAGCTGGGCGTCGAGGCGCCCGCGGGCAGCGTCGAAACCGGCCCGCGCCGGCGCGTCCAGGCTCATCCGGTGCGTCGCCTGCACGGCGAAGGGATCGAGGACCGCGCCGTCGCCCGACTCGAGCTGGTAGTGGAGGTGCGGCGCGAAGGAGTGGCCGCTGTTGCCGGAGAGGGCGATCTGCTCGCCCTTCGAGACCTTCTTCCCGGGCACCATCTCCTTGGGCAGCACGTCGAGGTGCAGGTAGATGGCGTGCTGGCCGGTGGCCAGGCTGCGGACGTCCAGCGAGTTGCCGTTCGCGCCCCAGTTCCAGTTGCGCCGCTCGATCACGCCGTCGAAGGTGGCGTAGACCGGCGTGCCCACCGGCGTGCGGAAGTCCACGCCCTTGTGGCGGCGCCCGTCGCGCAGCAGCGAGGTGACCTGGTCGTAGTCCTGCACCGGCGTGGCCACCAGCCGCTCCTCCAGCTCCGAGCCGTCGGGCCGGTAGTAGCGGGCGTACCTCTGGCCCGGCGCCTGGTAGCGGTACGCGGCCACGGTGCGCATCAGCTTCTGCGAGGCGTAGCGGACCGCCTCCACCACCGGCTCGCTCGAGATCGGCATCCCGGGCGCGACCGGCGCCGGCGGCGAGTAGACGATCTCCAGCTGGTCGCCGCGGCGGCCGTCGCGCGCCACCTGGAGGTCCCAGACCAGCAGGCGGTTCACGACCTGGGTCAGCTCCTCGGCCAGCGCGCGGTCCTGGGCCGGGATGGCGGCGGAGATCGAGTCCTCCAGCGCGCCGCTCAGCTGGATGGCGATCCGGCGAGGGCCGGCCGCTGCGGCGGGTGCGGCGGGCTGGGCGCTGGGCGCCGCAGGCGCGGCGGAGAGCTGACCAGCGGCTGGCTGCTGCGGCGGCACGGCCTGCGGCTGAGCGACCTGCGCCGTCGCGCCGGGCACGGCGGCGCCGGGCGCGGCGGCCTCGGGCGAGGCGGGGACGGGCGCCTGGGCGGCGGGGGCGCCGGGGACCTCCGAGCCGAGCCGGATGGGGAAGGAGCCACCGGGCGAGGTGGCGCGCCCGAGCATGAAGCCGCCGGCCGCGCTGAGGAGCAGCGCCACCAGGAGCGCCAGGCCGCGCCAGGAGCGGCGGGGGGCGCGGGCGCCGTGCGGAGAGGGAGGGGGATCGAGGGCGAGGCTGACCATGTGCTTTGTTGCTCCGTGGGACGTCGCGTCACCCGTGTGAACGCGCGAGGAGCGCGCGGTCTTCCAGGGGCGCACCACCGGCGCGCTCGCCTGGCCGTAACACGGCGAACGCCCGCCTGCCTCACCTTCACGCGGCGTGGCGGACGGCCGCTCCCCGGGCAAGTTGCAGCGTTCGACCAGGTGAGGCGCGCCGCCACCGTTCAGAAGCTGAAGCGATCCACCACGCCGCGGCTCCACTCGAGGATGGTGGGCCAGCCGACCACGGCGTCGAGCGCCCGCTCGGCCTCCTCCAGCGCCACCCGCTGCTCGACCATGCTGGCGCTGCAGGCGACCAGGCGGCAGCTCCCTGCCTCCCGGGCGTGGTACAGCGCCGCGCCCGGCTCGTCGCCCTCCCCGCCGTGGGCCTCCACCACGGCCGGGACGGCGCCCCCAAACAGGAACACGTCCACCCGGTCGCCCATGGCGGCGGACGCCAGCGCGCAGGCCCCGGCGAGCCGGAGCGCGCCGGGATCGCCGCTGGACAGGAAGACCACCACGCGCCGCTCGGCCATGCGCCGGTTTTACGCGACCGCGCGCGCGTCTGCTATAAGACGGCCCGCATGGCGGACGAGAAGAAGCCCGAAAACCATGGCCCTGTGGTGATTCGCAAGGGCCACGTGAAGCCCCCGCCCCCCGGGGTCAAGATCGAGGTGCCCGAGGTGGAGCAGCTGGCACCTGCCACCCCGGCGGCCCCTGCGGCCTCCGAGGACCGCCGGCCGCTGTGGCAGCGCGTGGCCGACCAGGCCGGCCGGCCCGGCCCCGGCGGCCCCGGCGGCGGTGGCCCCCGCGAACGCGGCCCGCGCGGCCCGCGCCCCGAGCGCGGCGGCCGAGGCGGCCCCCCGCGCGGTGAGCGCGGCGACCGCGGCCGGGGCGACCGCCCCGACCGGCGTGACCGTGAGCGGGGTCCCGCGGCCGACGCGCCCCGCCCGGCCATGGGCTCCGGCGAGCCGCCGCCCGCCCCGGAGGTGGTCGCGCCCGACGAGGGCTCCTTCGCCGACATGCTGGCCCAGACCGACGCCGCGCCCCGCCGCCGCTTCCAGGTGGGCGAGAAGGTGGCCGGCAAGGTCATCCAGCTGGGGCCGGACGTGATCTTCCTCGAGCTGGGCTCCGGCGTGGCCGAGGCCATGATCGAGACCGTCGAGCTGACCGGCGAGGACGGCGAGGTCACCGCCCGCATCGGCGACATCATCGACGGCGTGGTGGTGCAGGCCAGCGACCGCGGCGTCGTGGTGTCCAAGGGGCACGGCCGCGCCAGCCGCGACACCGCGCGCGAGCAGGTGATCGAGGCCGCCCACACCGGCCTGCCGGTGGAGGGCGTGGTCAAGGGCGTCAACAAGGGCGGCCTGGAGGTCGAGGTCCACGGCGTCCGCGCCTTCTGCCCCGTCTCGCAGATCGACGTCCGCTTCGTGGGCGACACGGCCAGCTTCGTGGGCCAGAAGCTCCTCTTCAAGGTGACCAAGGCCGACCAGCGCGACGCGGTCCTGTCGCGCCGCGCGCTGCTCGAGGAGGAGCGCGCCGCCAAGGCCAAGGCCACCCGCGAGAAGCTGGCGCAGGGCGCCGTGTTCGAGGGCGTGGTCACGAGCGTGCAGGACTACGGCGCGTTCGTGGATCTGGGCGGCGTGGAGGGGCTGGTGCACGTCTCCGAGCTGGCCTGGGACCGCGTCTCCAAGCCCCAGGACCTGCTCAAGGCGGGCGACGCCATCCAGGTGCAGGTGCTCCGGATCGACGAGGATCCGAAGAAGGGCGAGCGGATCGCCCTCTCGGTCAAGGCGCTCATGCCCAGGCCCGAGCCGGTGGCGGCCCCGGCCGCGCCGGACCGCCCGGAGCGGCCGGCCCGCCCCGCCCCGCCCCCGCCGCCCAAGGTGGGCGACGTCGTGGAGGCCTCGGTCGACAAGATCGAGCCCTTCGGCGTCTTCGTCCGCTTCGCCGGCGGCCGCGGCCTGGTGCCGGCCAGCGAGAACCGGGACCCCGCGCGGCGCCGACCTGCGCAAGAGCTTCAAGGTGGGCGACGTGTTCCAGGCCATCGTCGTGGCCATCGACGAGCAGCACCGGATCCGGCTCTCCAAGTCCGGCGCCGAGGCCGCCGCCGAGCGCGCCGAGGCCGCCGAGTACCTGGCCAAGGCCTCGCCCAAGCAGCAGGGCAAGGGCTTCGGCACCCTGGGCGACCTGCTCAGGGCCAAGCTGGAGAAGAAGGAGTAATCCGGGCTGCCCTGCCCTTCGACTTCGCCGCGGTCTTGCCGCGGCGACGCTCAGGGCGAACGGAGCTTCACGTTCCGTTCGGCCTGAGCGTAGCGCCCGCCGAGCGGGCGCGGAGTCGAAGGGCAGGCCTGTCCAGGCGGCGCTTCCTAGAAGGACACGCTGCTCCGCGCGTTCCCCAGGAACTGGGCCAGCTTGGTGTCCACCGTGCCGATGTGCTGCACCAGCCAGGTGCCGATGAGCTGGTTCACGTCCAGCACCACGCGGCTGGTGGCGCCCTTCTCGGCGAACTGCTTCTCGATGGCCTCGAACTTCTTCCCGAACTCGGCGTGCTGCGCGAGGTGGGCGGCCATGCCGGGGTAGGCCCGCGCTTTCATGAGCTTCTCCTCGCTCGCGAAGTGGGTCGCGCAGTAGGCCTTGAGGAAGTCGAAGAGCGGCGTGATCTCGGTGGCGGCGCGGCCGGCGGCCATGGCCGCGAGCAGGCTGTCGGCCCGCTTGAACAGCTCCTGGTGCTGGCTGTCGATGGCGGGGACGCCGATGGCGAGCGACGGGTTCCAGATGGGCATTCGAATCTCCGGGCGGCGGTGGCGGACTTGATCCAGTGCAAGTCGGCGACCGCGCCCGCCCGGCCTCGCCCCGCTTCGCGAGGGAGCGATCCCGCGGGGTTACGCCGCGCGCAGGGGTTGCGGCCCCAGGTGCCGGCCGCCCCGGGGTCCCGGCTCACGCCTCCCGGACGCTCCACCCCCAGGCCGGCAGCTCGGCGGCGGGCGCGCCGGAGAGGTTGGCGCGCAGCTCGAGGCCGGGGTGACGGACGGTGAAGAGCCGCTCCTCGGCGGTGACCCGCGGCCAGGCCTGGGCCAGGCGGTGCTTGCGGCGCAGCGCCAGCAGGGTCCGGTAGTGCTCGCGCAGCCGGCCGTGCTCGCCGTCGCGGCGGTGGGCCGGGCGGGAGAGGGCGAAGGTCTCCGGGTCCTGCGGATCGGGCACCACGCCGGCGCCGGCGGTGATGAACTCCGTGCGGCGCCCCTCCGAGACCGCCCGGGCCAGCGCCGGATTGCCGTGGCTGGTGAAGTAGAGGAAGGGGCGCGTCTCGCCGTACTCCTCGCCCATGAAGACGAGCGGCAGCCCCGCGCCGAGCAGCACCAGCGCCGCGAGCGGGTAGAGCGCGTCCGGCGGCACCAGCGAGGCCAGCCGCTCGCCGTGGGGGCGGTTGCCGATCTGGTCGTGGTTCTGCAGGCAGGTGACGAAGCAGGACGGCGGCAGGCCGCGGGCGGAGGTGCCGTGCGGGCGTCCGCGGTAGGCGGAGCGCTGGCCCTGGTAGACCCAGCCCTCCTGCAGCGCGCGCACCACCGCGTCCGGGGTGCCGTAGTCGCCCAGGAAGCGGTTGCGCTCCCCGGTGACCAGCGCGTGCAGCGCGTGGTGCAGCTCGTCGGCCCAGACCGCGCTCACGCCCCACCCCTCCGGCGGCGGGTCGAGCAGGCGGCGCAGGTTGCGGTCGTCCTCGGCCACCACGTGCACGCGGCGCCCCTGCCGGCGGGCCTGCTCCGCCACCCGCTGGCACAGCTCCGCCACCAGCGGCGTGGGGCTGTCGTCCTGGATGGCGTGGGTGGCGTCGAGCCGCAGCGCGTCCACCCCGAAGTCGCGCACCCACTGCAGCGCCGCGCCGATCATGAGCTCGCGCACCGGCCCGGCGCCGGGGCCGTCGAAGTCGAGGCCGTCGCCCCACGGTGAACGATGACGCGAGGTGAAGTAGGGCCCCAGCTCGCCGGTGTAGTTCCCCTCCGGGCCGAGGTGGTTGTAGACCACGTCCAGGCAGACCGCGAGGCCGGCCCCATGCGCGGCGTCCACGAACCGCTGCAGCGCCGCCGGCCCGCCGTAGGCGGCGTGGACGGCCCAGGGCTGGACGCCGTCGTAGCCCCAGTTCCGGGCGCCCGGGAACGGCTGCAGCGGCATCAGCTCCACGCAGGTGACGCCCAGGTCGGCCAGGTCCGGCAGCCGCTCCGCCGCGGCGTCGAGCGTGCCGGCCGCGGTGAAGGCGCCCACGTGCAGCTCGTAGAAGACCAGCTCCTCGCGCGCCAGGCCGCCGAACCCGTGGCGCCAGGCGTGGCGGCCCGGGTCGAAGAGGCGTGACGGCCCGTGAACGCCCTCCGGCTGGTCGCGGCTGGCCGGGTCCGGCCGCAGGCGCCCGCCGGGCAGGACCAGCTGGTAGGGCGTGCCGTGGCCGGCGCCCGGGACCTCCACCGACCACCAGCCGCCGTCGTCCCGGGCCATGGGGAAGTCGGTGCCGAGGGTGCGGATGCGGAGGCTCTCCAGGAGGGGCGCCCAGACGTGGAAGCGGGCGCCCCCCGCCAGGATCTCCGGTCCGTGAAGCAGCGGGCGAGGACTCATTGGACGGAGTCTAGGTAGTCCTACGCATTGCGGGGGTGTGCGGGTTGTGGTCGGTCATTGGAAGGAGGCCGGCGCCGACGCGGGTACACGTCGCACTCGTGCTCGACATCTTCGCAGAGTCGGCGCTAGGTTGTGACCTCTTGCCGCAGCGCAGCGGACCCGCGCCCGTCCTCCGGACGAGGCGCCACGACCAGGGGACCTGTTCGATGACCGTCGCGACCTCTGCACGCCCCATCCAGAACCTGCATCTCGCCGCGTGGGTCGAGGAGATGGCCAAGCTCTGCAAGCCGGACCGGATCCACTGGTGTGACGGCTCGGCCGGGGAGCGCGCCACCCTGCTGGAGGAGGCTGTCCGGGCGAGGGTCTTCATCCCGCTGGACCAGAGGAAGTGGCCAGGCTGCTACTACCACCACTCGAACTCCACCGACGTGGCGCGGGTCGAGCACCTCACCTTCATCTGCTCCCCCACCCGCGCGGAGGCCGGCCCCACCAACAACTGGATGGAGCCTGCCGAGGCCTACCGGAAGCTGGGCGCGCTGTTCGACGGCGCGATGAAGGGGCGGACGATGTACGTGGTGCCCTACCTGATGGGCCCCGCCGGCTCGCCCTTCTCCCGGGTGGGCGTGGAGCTGACCGACTCGCTCTACGTGGTCCTCAACATGGAGATGATGACGCGGATGGGGAAGGTGGCGCTCGACCGGCTGGGCGGGTCGAACGACTTCAACCGCGGCCTCCACTCCGTGCGCGACTGCGATCCGGAGAAGCGGTTCATCTGCCACTTCCCGCAGGACAACACCATCTGGTCGGTGGGCTCGGGCTACGGCGGCAACGCGCTTTTGGGGAAGAAGTGCCTGGCGCTGCGCATCGCCAGCGACATGGCCCGGCGCGAGGGGTGGCTGGCCGAGCACATGCTCATCCTCGAGGCGGAGAGCCCGGCCGGCGAGAAGCGCTACGTGGCCGCCGCCTTCCCCTCGGCCTGCGGCAAGACCAACTTCGCCATGATGATCCCGCCGGCCGCCTTCCGCGGCTGGCAGATCCGCACCGTGGGCGACGACATCGCCTGGATGCGCGTGGGCGAGGACGGCCGGCTCTGGGCGGTCAACCCGGAGAACGGCTACTTCGGCGTGGCCCCGGGCACCAACCGCAAGACCAACCCCAACGCGATGGACTGCGTCCGCAAGGACGCCTTCTTCACCAACGTGGCGCGCACGCTGGACGGCGACATCTGGTGGGAGGGGATGGACGGCGAGGCGCCGGAGCAGCTCATCGACTGGAAGGGCCAGCCCTGGACGAAGGGCTCGACCGAGAAGGCGGCCCACCCCAACAGCCGCTTCACCGCGCCGGTCCGCAACAACCCGGCCCTCTCGCCGGCGGTGGACGATCCGCACGGCGTGCCCATCTCGGCCATCATCTTCGGCGGCCGCCGCGCCACCACCGTGCCGCTGGTGCTGGAGTCGTTCAACTGGGCCCACGGCGTCTACCTGGGCGCCACCATGGGCTCGGAGGCCACCGCCGCCGCCGGCGCCTTCGCCGGCGTGCGCCGCGACCCGATGGCCATGCTCCCCTTCTGCGGCTACGACGCGGGCACGTACCTGGGCCACTGGCTGGACATGCAGCAGCGGATCCCGCACCCGCCCAAGGTCTTCCTGGTCAACTGGTTCAGGAAAGGCGCCGACGGCAAGTTCCTCTGGCCGGGCTACGGCGAGAACATGCGCGTCCTGAAGTGGATCCTCGACCGCTGCGACGGTCACGTGGGCGCCGAGGAGACGCTGCTGGGCGGCACCCCGCGCCGCGCCGACCTGGAGCTCTCCGGCCTGGACGCCCCGGCCGCCGCGGTTGACGACGCGCTGCACATCGACCTGGCCGAGTGGGAGCAGGAGCTGGTCTCGCAGGCCGAGTGGTTCGACAAGCTGGGGAAGACGCTGCCGCGTGCCCTCGCGCTGCAGCGGGAGCTCTTGCTGGAGCGGGTGAGGTCGGCGAGGAGGGGGTAGGTCCCTGTCCTTCGACTCCGCGCCCGCTGCGCGGGCGCTACGCTCAGGACGAACGGGGGCGGGCCAAGCCCCAGGATCCCGTTCGGGCTGAGCGTAGCGAGCCCGCAGGGCTCGCGGAGTCGAAGCCCAGGGTCGCAGGTGGTCAGCGCCTCGCGCCTTGAAGAGCAAAGCGGTTGGCGCCAGCCGCCGGCTGAGGCTCCCCCTGCACCGGCGCAACCCTGGCGCCGCTCGTTACACCTGCCCCACCCACCCCTGGTCGTGGGCGCGGAAGGCCTCGCGGATGCGCGCCACCAGCTCTTCCGGCAGCGGCCCCTTCGCCACCAGCTCCGCGTTGCGGCGCAGGCTCTCCACCCGCGTGGTGCCGACGATGGCGGCCGAGACGCCGGGCTGGAACGCCGTGAAGCGCAGCGCCAGCTCGTCCCAGGGGAGGCCGGCCGGATCGATCGCCCATGGCCTTCCAGCAATCCCAGTAGGCCTCGACGTACTGGCCGGCGGGGCGCTCGCCGTGGCGCCAGGGAGCGTTGGCGATGGGGCGCTTGGCGATGAGCCCCAGGCCGCGGCCGCGGGCGGCGGGCAGCGCCTCGTCCAGCACGCGCTGGTCGCAGAAGTTGACCGAGCACTCCACCACGCCGAAGCGGCCGGAGGCGACGGCGTACCCGAGCGGCTGGTTCTCCCCGGAGTAGCCGGCGGCTCGGATCTTCCCGGCCTGGCGGGCCTGGTCCAGCACGGAGAGCAGCGCCTCGTCGCGCAGCCGGTCCTCGCCGCAGGAGTGGAGCAGCACCACGTCGATGACGTCGGTGCGCAGGCGCCCCAGGGCCTGATCGATCCCGCGGCGGACGCAGCCGGCGGTCCAGTCCGGCTCGCCCTCCACGCCGTAGCCGACCTTGGTGGAGAGGACGAAGTCCTTGCGGCGGTGCGCGAGGTGCCGGCCGATCCGCTCCTCGGAGAGGCCGTAGCCGCGGGCGGTGTCCACCAGCGTGACGCCCAGGTCGAGCGCGGTGTTGAGCAGGCGGCCGGCGTCGTCCTCCGAGAGGCGGGCGTCGCCGACCTGGCCGGCGCCGAGCCCCAGCGCCGACACGCGCAGGCCGGTGGTGCCGAGGTCGCGGGTGGGGATCATGGGGCAGGCGTAACACGACGGGCGCGCGGGTGCCCGGCCGTTCGCGTACATTCTGGGCATGTGCACGCTGGCGCTGGGGCTGGGGCTGGATCGCCGCTGGCCGGTGGTGATCGCCGCCAACCGCGACGAGCGGCTGGGGCGCGCCTCGGAGGGCTGGGCCCTGCGCGCCGGCGCGGGCGGGCTGCGCCATGCGGCCCCGGCCGACCGGCTGGCGGGAGGCACCTGGATCGGCGTCTCGGCCGGCGGGCTGGTGGCGGCGGTCACCAACTACCACGCGCCCTTCGACTGGTACCCCGACCCGGCGCGCCGCTCGCGCGGCGAGCTGGTGCCGCTGGCGCTGGCGGCCGGCTCGGTGGACGCGGCGGCCGAGGCGCTGCGGCCGCTGGAGGCCGCGCGCTGGAACCCCTTCCACCTGGTGGTGGCCGGGCCGGACGGCGCGCTGCTCTGGTGGCACGACGGCGAGGCCGCCGGGCTGGAGCGGCTCGACCCCGGGCTGCACGTGATCACCGAGTCCGACCGAACCGGCCGCGGGCCGCGCGCGGAGCGGGTCCGGGCGCGCTGGCCGGCCGAGCCGGCGGTGGAGCGGCTGCGCGAGGTGCTGGTGCAGCACGACGGCCGCGACGGCACCTGCATCCACGGCGACCCGGTCTACGGCACGCGCTCCTCCACCGTCCTCCGGCTGGCCCGCGACCTGGCCGCCTCGGACCTGTTCGTGGCCGACGGCCGCCCCTGCCAGTCGCCGCTGGAGGATCGCTCGCCGCTGCTCGAGGCGCTGGCGCGCTCCGCTTGACGCGCCGCCCGCCAGGCAGCATGTAGTGGGCCGCCATGGGACTCCTCGATCGCATCAGCTTCCAGAAGAAGGCCGCCGAGCCCCCCGAGGCCATCGACGTCCTGCCGGACCACGCGATCCGGATCCTCTGGCCCGGCGGGCCGGAGGTGACCATCCCGGCGGTGCGCCTGCGCGACGCCTGCCCCTGCGCCGGCTGCGTGGAGGAGGGCACCGGGCGCAAGCTGCTCGACCCGGCCACCATCCCGGCCGACATCCGGCCCGAGCAGATCGTGCCGGTGGGCAGCTACGCCGTCCAGATCCACTGGTCGGACGGCCACTCCACCGGGCTCTACTCGTGGGAGACGCTGCGCCGGGCCAGCGGGCTGGGGTAGCGCCGCCCTTCGACTCCGCCTGCCCTGAGCTTGCCGAAGGGCTCAGGGCGAACGGAACCCCTCGGGCCGCAGGGTCAAATCAGGCTGCGCGCCGGCGGCTCGATGCGGCTGTACAGGTTCACGTCCGGCGCGTGGCCGTCGCGCAGCGTGCCGAAGCGCAGGCCGCGCAGGTCGCCGCTGGCGCCGCGCAGCGCGTGGACCAGCAGCTTGACGGTGTTGCCGTCGGCCCGCGCCGCCATGGCCTCGCGCACCAGCACGTCGGCGGCGCCACGGGCGTCGTAGGCGCCGGAGCGGTAGGGGCGCGGCTGCGTGAGCGCGGCGAAGCTGGAGGCCACGCCGATCACCTCGATGGCGCGCGAGGGCGGGCCGGAGAGGCCGGGGTAGCCCTGCCCGCAGCGCCAGTGGTGGCCGCGGGCGGCCTGGACGGCGGGGTGGTGGCCCAGCACCGCGGCCAGGTGGTAGGCGCCCAGCAGCGGGTGGGCGGCGATGCGGTGGCCGTCCTCGACCGAGAGCCGCTCGCGCGAGGCCAGGAGCCGCGCCGGGAGGTGGCGCATGCCCACGTCGTGGAGCAGCGCCGCGGCCGCCAGCTCGGGCAGCGCGCGGGCCTCGCCCACCGCGGTGAGCAGCATCCGGACCGCGACCGCGGCGGTGATGGCCGGGTGGCGGTGGAACGGGGGAGCGTGCTGGCGCAGGGAGAGCAGCTCCTCCACCAGCGGCTCGGGCAGGAGCACCGCCAGCAGCGTCCTCTGGATGGCGTCGCGGGCGCCGGCGCGGGCGAAGAGGTGGTGGTAGACCGGCGCCTCGAGGGCCCAGGCCACGTCGGCCGCCAGCGGGGTCTCGGCCAGCAGCACCTTCGGCCGGGCAGGCGCCCGCTGCCCGGCCTCGGCGATGGTCTCGGGCGAGATGACCGAGCCGCGCCGCGCGAGCACGGCGCCGCGGCAATCCAGCAGGTCCTCTGCGAGCGTCAGGCGGTCGAACATCGAGTGAAGGGAGCGTACCAGCCCCGCGGGACAGGGCGGAAGCCTGGGCCCATCCGTTCCGCAGCGGCCCCTCGCCCGGCGGAACTCCGGCCTGTGGCCGCACCGCGTCGCCCACATCCGGCCAGCGGGCGAGCGCTCGTGCTTCCGCGGGTTTGTTCCGTTTACGCCGAGTGTGGGGCGTGCTGCCCCTGTCAGCCCCGGGGTGGGGATCAGCGCCGCCGGGCCCGCGCCATGGCCCGGTCCATCTCCCGCTTGGACTCGCGCTCGGCGATCGCGTCGCGCCTAGCAGCTTCACGGGGCGTGCCGCCCCGCCCCGCCGGCAAAGCCGTCGGGGCCCCACCCCTGCTCGCGGGGGCCCTGGCGCGCTTCGCGCGCCGCTCCCCGCGGGCGGCTAACGCCGCCTGGCCCGCGCCATGGCGCGGCCCATCTCCCGCTTGGACTCGCGCTCGGCGATCGCGTCGCGCCGGTCCTCGTGCGCGCGCCCCTTGGCCAGGCCGATCTCCACCTTGGCCCAGCCGTCCTTGAAGTAGAGCTGGAGCGGGATGAGCGTGTAGCCGCGCTGCTCGATCTTGCCGCGCAGCCGGTCGATCTCGGCCCGCTTCATGAGGAGCTTGCGGTCGCGGAGCGGGTCGTGGCCGAAGTGGGCGGCCTGCTTGTACTCGCCGATGCGGCAGTTGACGAGAAAGAGCTCGTCGCCGCGCGGCTGGGCGTAGGCGTCGGAGAGGTTGACGTTGGCCTCGCGCAGCGACTTCACCTCGCTGCCGGACAGCACCAGCCCAGCCTCCCAGGTGTCCTCGATGGCGTAGTCGAAGCGCGCCCGGCGGTGGGTGGCCACCACCTTCACGCCCTCGGGGACCTTGCCGGCCTTGGAGCCCTTGGCCATCACGGCAACCTGGCGTTGTCGATGAGCCGCGTGGTGCCGTAGAACGCCGCCAGCAGCATCACGCTGTCCGGCTCGGCCCGCTCCACCGGCGCGAGGGTGGCGGGGTGGACCACCTCGACGTAGTCCACGCGCGCGCCGGAGGCCTCCAGCCTGGCCCGGGCGGCCGTCCGGAGCGCCGCCGCGTCGCGCTCGCCGCGCGCGGTGGCCCGCTGCGCCTCGGCCAGCGCGCGGGAGAGCGCCAGCGCCCGGGCGCGCTCGTCGGCGGAGAGGTAGGCGTTGCGGGAGGAGAGCGCCAGGCCGTCGGCCTCGCGCACGATGGGCATGCCCACCACCTCGATCCCGAAGGCCAGCTCCTCGGCCATCATCCGCAGCACCGCCAGCTGCTGGTAGTCCTTCTCGCCGAACAGGGCCACGTGGGGCCGGGTCAGGTTGAAGAGCTTGGCCACCACGGTGGCCACGCCGCGGAAGTGGCCGGGGCGGGAGGCGCCGCACAGCCCCTGCGACACGCCCTCCACCGTCACCCAGGTCTGGTGGCCAGGCTTGAACATCAGCGCCGGATCGGGCGGGGCGAAGACGCGGTCGACGCCGGCCTCGCCGCACCTGCGCAGGTCGCCGTCGAGGTCGCGCGGGTAGCGGGAGAGGTCCTCGCGCGGCCCGAACTGCGTCGGGTTCACGAAGATGGTCGCCAGCGCCAGGCCGCGGCCGCGGCCGCCGCCGGCGTCGGCGCGGCGCCGGGCCTCGCGCATGAGGGACACGTGCCCTTCGTGCAGCGCGCCCATGGTCGGGACCAGCGCCAGCCGCGCCCCGCCCTCGCGCGCCGCCAGGCAGCTCGCCTGCCAGGCGGCGGGATCGGTCACCAGCTCGGGAGTCTTCACGTCGGGTCACTCCGTGGCCGCCGCGGCGGCGCTGCGTGCGCTCGGGCGCGGCCGGGGCGCAGGATCAGATGGGCGTGCCGGTGGCGTCGTCCGGCGGCTCCTCGCCGGCGTCGTCGGGGGCGGCCGGCGTCACCGGCGAGAGCCGGACGGCGCTGGCGGCGTGGAAGCTGTGCTGGTCGGCCGGGAAGGTGCCGGCGCGGACCTCGGCGGCGTAGGCGCCCACCGCCTCCTGCACCGACGCGCCCAGCTCGGCGAAGCGCTTCACGAACTTGGGCGTGAAGGCGTCGTCCAGGCCCAGCAGGTCGTTGAGCACCAGCACCTGCCCGTCGCAGCCCGGGCCGGCGCCGATGCCGATGGTGGGGATGCGCAGCTGCGCCGTGATGATGCGGGCCAGCTCCGCCGGCACGCACTCCAGCACCACCGCGTAGCAGCCGGCGGCCTCCAGGGCCCGGGCGTCACGCGCCAGCTGCTGCGCCTGGTCCGCGTCCTTGCCCTGCACCACGTAGCCGCCCAGCTTGTGCACCGACTGCGGCGTGAGGCCCAGGTGGCCCATGACCGGCACGCCGGCGCGGACGATGCGCCGGATCACCTCGGCGTACTCCGCGCCGCCCTCCAGCTTGACCGACTCGGCGCCGCCCTCGGCCACTAGCCGCATGGCCGCCTTGACCGCGTCGTCCACGCCGGCCTGGTAGCTGCCGAAGGGCAGGTCCACCACCAGGTGCGGGCGGCCGCCCGCCCGCGCCAGTCCGCGCTTCACCATGGCGCCGTGGTAGGCCATCTGGTCGAGCGTGACCGGCAGGGTCGAGTCCTGCCCCTGCACCACCATGCCGAGGGAGTCGCCCACCAGGACGACGTCCACCCCGGCCGCGGCCACCAGCCGGGCGGCGGTGGCGTCGTAGGCGGTGACGACGGCGATGCGCTCCCCGGCTTCCTTCATCCGGCGGAGCGCGTGGATGCTGAGGTGCTTGCGCGGCTCGGGCGCGTGCGTGGACATGTTCACCGACCTCCGGTGCCGGCCTCTGGCGAGGTCCAGCCCGTACGTGGAATCGCCAATCTAATACGGCCGCGTCCCCAGCGGCACGTAGTGCTGCGTCCCCTTCCGGTGGCGCCGGATCACGGCCAGCAGCGCCTCCAGGTCCTCGGGGTTGGACTCGACGTCGATGTCGCTGGTGTTCACCACCAGCAAGGGGGTCTCGTCGTAGTGGTGGAAGAAGTCGGTGTAGGCGGCCGCCAGGGCCTGCAGGTACTTCTCGTCGAGGCTCCGCTCGTACTCGCGCCCGCGCTTGCGGACGCGGCGCAGCAGCACCTCGGTGCGGGCCTGGAGGTAGATGACCAGATCGGGCTTCACCACCCGGGGGCCCATGAGGTCGTAGACCTGGTGGTAGAGGGCCAGCTCGGCCGGGGCCAGCGTCAGGGCGGCGAAGATCCGGTCCTTGGCGAACAGGTAGTCCGCGACCGTGGAGCGGCTGAACAGGTCCTGCTGGAAGAGGGCCTGCTGCTGCTGGAAGCGCGAGAGCAGGAAGAAGAGCTGGGCCTGGAAGGCGTGCTTCTTCCGGTCGGCGTAGAAGCCGGCCAGGAAGGGGTTCTCGTCCGGCTGCTCGAGCACGGAGCGGGCGCCCAGGCGGTCGGCCAGGATCTGGGCCAGCGTGGTCTTCCCCACGCCGATGGGCCCCTCGATGGCGATGTAACGCGGTCGATCCACTGGAGATCCCGAAAGAAAGGGCGACATTGCCACGCGGGGCCGACACCCGCAAGGAAGGCGTACGGCGTTACCCCAGAGTACTTTCGAGCTTCCCGCCGGGGGTGAAACCGTGATCTTTGGATCAGGATCACCGTGATCCGCGGATCACAGTTCCCATTGACAGTGCATGACGCCGCACGTATCGTCACCCCGATTTCGCGTGCGGTTGGGTGGAGGTAGCGATGGGCAGCCGGGTCGTGACGGGACAGCGTACGGTCGAGGCGAAGGTCACCCGGACGGAGGTGGCGGAGGACGGGATCGACCCCGCCTTCAGCCGCGCCATCCTGAAGATCGCGCTCGAGCTCAAGAAGCAGAACGCGCCCAGCTACGACGACATCGTGGCCAACACCATCCGGTCCATGCGGCTCGACCCGGTCGCCTTCCGCCGCTACCTCGGCGAGAACGGCGCCCGGAACATGAGCCTCATGCTGGCCACCGCACGCACCGGCGCCCTCTAGGGCCGGCCGGTTCCACGGGCGTCCGTTCGACAGGTCGGGCGGGCGGGCAGAGGGTTCAGCGGACGGACGCCCGTGGTTTTACTGGCGGAGGCTTCGCCGCCGCCCCGCTTCTCCCTGGACCTCTCACGGTCAACGCCGGCCCTCGCGGCCCCGCCCTTCCGTGGACCCACTCACGGCCAGCGCCGGACTTCTCACGCCGCCCCGGGAACCCCCCGCCTACCCCAGCGCGCGATCCAGCGCCGCCCACTCCGCCACCGTGAGCGTCTCGCCGCGCCGGCCGGGGTCGATCCCGGCCGCGGCCAGCGCCGCCGCCAGCCGCTCCGGCTCCACCACCCGCCCCGCCTCCAGCGCGTTGCGCAGCGTCTTGCGCCGCTGCGCGAAGCCGGCCTTCACCAGCCGCCGGAAGCGCGCCGGGTCGGCCACCGGCTCGGCCGCGTCGCGGAACCAGGCGCACAGCACCGCGCTCTCCACCCGCGGCGGCGGCCAGAAGGCGCCCGGCGGCACCCGCCGCTCCACCGAGACGTCCGCCTCGCGCTGCAGCAGGACCGAGAGCAGCCCCCAGTCCCGGCTGCCGGGAGGCGCGGCCAGCCGCTCCGCCACCTCGCGCTGCAGCAGGAACACCGCCCGCCGGATCCGCGGGGCGTGGTCGAGCAGCGAGAAGAGGATGGGGCTGGTGAGGTGGTAGGGCAGGTTGCCGGCCACCGAGAGGCGCGGGACCCCGCCCGGCGCGTCCGGGGTGCCGTACCGGTCGGCCAGCCCCGGCCACTCCAGCCGCGCCGCGTCCGCCTCCAGCAGCGTGATGGCCTCGCCCAGCTCGCCGCGGAGCACCTGCACCATCTCGCGGTCGCGCTCCACCGCCACCACCGTCGCGCCGCGCGCCAAGAGCTGCGCGGTGAGGTGGCCCAGCCCGGCGCCCAGCTCCAGCACCGTCTCGCCGGCCCGCGGCGCCGCCAGCTGCGCGATGTCGGCCAGCACCGCCTGGTCGCCCAGGAAGTTCTGGCCCCAGCTCTTCTTGGCCCGCAGGTCGTAGCGGTCGAGGAGCGCGCGGGGGCTCGGGTAGGCCTTCGGCTCGGTCATATCAGAGGCGCCAGCCCGGATCGGCGTTGAGCCCGGCGCCGGCCCGCAGGCCGCGCGCCAGCGCGTGGGTGCCGGCCACGGCGATCATGGCGGCGTTGTCGGTGCAGAGCTTGACCGGCGGGACCAGCACCTTCATGTCGTCGTAGCTGGCCGCCTCCTCCGCCATGGCCGCCCGCAGCCGGCTGTTGGCGGCCACGCCGCCGGAGATCACCAGCCGCTCGAACTGCAGCCGCCGCGCGGCGCGGAAGGCCTTCTCCACCAGGGCCCGCACGATGGCCTCCTGGTAGCTGGCGCAGAGGTCGGCCAGCGCCTGCCCCTGCGGCACGCCGTGGCTGCGGACGTGGTGGAGCAGCGCGGTCTTGAGGCCGGAGAAGCTGAAGGCGAGGTCGGCCCCCTTGACGATGGCCTTGGGGAAGCGGACCGCGGCGGGGTCGCCGCCCTTCGCCAGCCTGTCGATGGCCACGCCGCCGGGGTACGGCAGGCCCAGCAGCTTGGCCCCCTTGTCGAAGGCCTCGCCGGCGGCGTCGTCGCGGGTGGAGCCCAGCAGCCGGTAGTCCCCGAAGGCGTGGGCCGCGTAGAGCGAGGTGTGGCCGCCCGAGACCACCAGCCCCAGGTACGGGAACGAGGGCGGCTCCTCCGAGAGGAAGGCGGCCACCAGGTGGCCCTCCAGGTGGTTCACCGGGACCAGCGGCCTGTCCCAGGCCAGCGCCAGCCCCTTGGCCACCTGCACGCCCACCAGCAGCGCGCCCACCAGGCCGGGGCCGCTGGTGACGGCGATGGCGTCCAGCGCCTCCGGCCCGACCCCGGCGCGGGCGAGCGCCTCGTCCACCACCGGCATGACCTGCACCACGTGGTTGCGGCTGGCCAGCTCCGGCACCACCCCGCCCCAGCGGCGGTGGATCTCGATCTGCGTCGAGACCACGTCCGAGAGCACGCGGCGGCCGTCCTCCACCACGGCGGCGGCGGTCTCGTCGCAGGACGTCTCGAGGGCCAGGACTCTCATGGGCGAAGGGGCCGGCAGGCGGCGGACGCGGAGATTGGAGGAGGCAGGCCTCGGGCCTCAGGCTCCAGGCCTCAGGGGAAGACGCCACCGGCGGACTTACTACTCCTTGCTCCAGGGCCAGCGCCAGGGCTTCTTGCGATCGGCGTGGTCCGGACCCGGGTGGCGCGGCGCCGCGGGTCGGGGCACCGGGAGGCGCGCCTCGGCGGGCTGGGACGACGGCGCGGCGTGCTGGGGCGGCAGCGGCTCGTGCAGCGACCCGATGGGCCCGGTGGGCAGCGTGACGGCCGGGCCGCCCAGCGACGGCGGCGGCGGCAGCGAGCCGGGGGGCGGCAGCGGCAGCGAGAAGGTGATGGGCCCGCGGTAGGGAGCGGGCGCGGCCGGCGGCGCGTGGGGGACGGGCGGCGGCAGGTGCGGGCGCGGGGCTGCCAGCGGCGCGGGGATGGCCGCGGGGGCCGGCGCGACCACGTGGACCGGCGCGGCCGCGTGGGCATGGACCGGCGACGGCACGGCCGGGGGCCGCGGCGCCGGCGGCGGCTCGAGCGGCAGCGGGGCCGGACCGGCGGACCAGTCCACCCCCTCGCCCTCGGCGGCGGACTCCGCGGCCGCGGCGGGGCGCGCGTGGGCGGCGGCCTCCTCGGCGGTGGCGGGCACCTCGCGGATGATCCCCTCGAAGAAGAGCTTGGAGATCACCCCGGCCGCGGCCAGGTCGTCGTAGTCCGCCTCCTCGATGACCTGCTCCAGCGTGCGCCGGCCGTCGAGGAGCCGGAGCAGCGTGTTCACGTCGTCGGGGATCTCGGCCAGCCGCTCGCCCAGCAGCGGCACGTCCAGCTCGAAGGGCCGATCCAGCGCCGGCAGCTGCTCGACGATGCGCCCCCACTCGTCGATGCGGCGCATGCCCTCCATCAGCAGCGCCTGCGTGGAGGTCTGGATCCGCTCCTCGCGCTCGATGGGCTTGAACTCGATGGCGAACTCGCCCTCCTGCCAGTTGAGGAGCCGGTAGAAGGCGTTCTCGCCGGCGACCTTCTCGCCCAGCTGGCAGTCCAGGATGCGGCCGTCGCGGAAGTAGCAGATGGCCTCGGCGCCCTTGCGGCTCTTCACGAGGAGCGCGCCGGACTTCTTGCCCATCTCCAGCGTCTGCACCAGGTCCACCACGCCCATGTCGGCCAGGTTGCCGGCGAAGCTCGCCCGCAGGTCCTTCTTCTCCAGCCGCTCCTTCTCCCGCTTCTGGAGAAGGATCTTCACGCGGGTGACGATCTCCTTGATGTAGATGGGCTTCGTCAGGTAGTCCTCGACGCCCAGCTCCAGCCCCTTCACCTTGAACTCGACCGACTTCTGGCCGGTCAGGAAGATGAAGGGCGTGCTCCGGTGCCGCTCGTCCTCCTTCAGGCGGCGGCACAGCTCGAAGCCGTCCATCTCCGGCATCTTGGTGTCGGAGAGGATCAGGTCCGGCGGCGAGATCTCGCACTTGTCGAGCGCGTCGCGCCCGTTCACCGCGGTGGTGACCGAGAAGCCCGCCTTCTTGAGCGAGACCTCCATCACGCGCAGCGACTTGGGGTCGCCGTCCACGAGCAGGAGGTGCTGCTTCGCCAAGGGGGGCCTCACTCGCGCGCCGGGAGGGGGGGTGCGCGCCTGGGCGGATCAGGCCGCAGAAAGGGGACCGAGTCAAGGCGGTGGCCACCGCCGCCCAGATCCACCGCCGGTGTGGGAAACCGGCGCCTCAGCGCTTCCGGCGCTCCAGCAGCCGCAGCTCGCGCACCGCGTCCACGTTGCGGGGGTTGGCCGTGACCGCCGCCCGGAAGAGCTTCTCGGCGCGGACGTCGTCCTTGTCGTCCCGCGCCAGGATGCCGGCGACGTACAGGCCGCGGTCGCAGGCCGGGTCCTTGGCCGCCTCGTCCGCCAGGGTGCGGGCGCGGTCCCGCTCCCTGCAGGCCGGGTCGTTGACGATGGCCAGGGCCAGCGCGGCCTGGTACTCGGCGCGCCGATCGGCCCGCAGCGCCGCCTCGAAGAAGCTGCGCGCCTTCACGAAGTCCCGGGTCCGCAGGCAGGCCTCGCCCTTCTGGAAGTCGACGCGGGCGCCCTCGTCCGGCGCCGACGAGCCTGCCGCCGCGGACGCCTGGCGGCGCGAGGCCAGGTACTCGGCGCGCCGCTTGTCGTCGGCCAGCACCTCGTAGGCCTCGTTCACGGCGGTGAAGAGGTCCTTCACCTGCTCGGCCAGGTCCTGCAGCGAGGGGGCGGCGAAGCGGTCCGGGTGGAACTGCTTGGCCAGGCCCAGGAAGGCCGCCTTGACCTCCTCGCGCCCGGCCGTCTCCTGCAGGCCGAGCCGGGCGAACAGGTTCTTCTCCCGGGCGCGCGGCATCACGCCGGCGAGCGCCGCGCGCAGGCTGGCCTCGGGGGACCCGGGGGCGGCGGCGGGCGGCGGGGCCGGCGCGGACGCGGCCGGTCCGGGCGAGGGGGCCGCGGCGCCTGGCGGCGGGACCGGGCGGCCGGCGCCGCCGAAGGGCCCGATCCCCATGTTCCGCATGGCCTGCTGCAGCAGCTTCTGCCGGCGGGCGCGGGCCTCCGCCGGGTCGCTGCGGCGGCCAGGCGGGGCCGGCGCGGGCGGCGGCGTGGCCGCTCCCGGCCGGAGGGTCGGCCGGTCGCCCAGGTCGAGCCCGGCGGCGGTCTCGCCGGTGCGGCCGCCGCCGTCGGCCGGCACCGCCAGCCCCAGCAGCAGGAGCGCCGCCAGCATGGCCCGGGCCCGCTCCGGCGCGATGCCGGAGGTGCCGAAGAAGGCCTCCAGGCTGGTCGGCGACTCCAGGCGCGCCACCAGCTGCCGCTCGGTGTCGCCCCAGCGGAAGGAGCGGGCCACCTCGGCGTACCCCGAGGCCAGCCGCACCGACCCGGCCGCCACCGGCTGCAGCGCCGAGATGACGAGCGCGCCGGCCTGCGGCCGCTCCAGGGCGTCCACGATGGTCCGGAGCGGGGAGAGCAGGTTGCGCGCCCAGTTGGGCACCGGCAGCGCCGGGTCGAACCGGTACACGCCGGCGTCGAGCTGCGCGATCAGGTCGAAGTACCCGGCCTGCTGCTCGACCAGGGCCCGGTCCACCTCGTCGCGGGTGACCGCCCCCATCTCCACCAGGATGTCGCCCTGGGGACGGCCGGACTCGGCCATGGTGGCCAGACTGCGCGAGAGGGCGTCGATGTCGATCCGGCCCGCCTGCAGCAGCAGGTGGCCGAGCGGCTTCACCCCGGTCACCACCTGGGCGCCGGCGGGGCGCCCGTCCCGGAGCCACAGGCGCGAGGTCCCGTCGCCGTGCGCGACCTCCAGCGCCCCGGTGGCGCGCAGGTTGAGCGCCTCCAGGAGGATGGCCGCCAGCGGCGTTCGGGAGAGGTCTCCCGGCTCGTGGAGGAAGCTCACGCGGGGGCCATCTTACCGCGAGAGCTGCGCCAGCGCCGCGTACAGACCGATACCGGCCGCCACCGCCAGGTTGAGGCTCCGCTGCCCCGGGCGCATGGGGATGGCCAGCTGCCGGCCGGGCCAGGCGTCGAGGAGCGCCGGGGGGAGCCCCAGCTGCTCGTGGCCGAACACCAGGAAGTCCCCAGGCGCGAAGCGCGCCTCGAAGAGGGATGACGCCGCACGGGCGGTGAAGAGGTGGAGCTTTTCGGATTGACCCCGGACCTCCCGCGCTTCAAATTCGGCCCAGCCCTGGTGGACCCGCGGGTCCAGCTCCGCCCAGTAGTCCAGTCCGGCCCGGCGGAGGTGGCGGTCGTCGAGGGAGAACCCCAGCGGGCCTATGAGGTGGAGCCGGGTTCCGGTGACGGCGCAGGTGCGGGCCACGTTGCCGGTGTTGGGCGGGATCTGAGGGGCGACCAGGACGATCGACAGCGGCGGTTCCAGGGAGAGCAGCGGGCGCATGGGCGGGATCGGCATCGTGAACAACCCGCGCTCGCTGCGCAACCACCGGCGGCCGGCCCTGGCCGACCGGCTCCGCGAGCGGCTGGGGCGCGATGGCGAGGTGGTGGACGCCTCGACGCCGGAGGAGCTGGACCGCGCCGTGGCCCGGCTCAAGGCGGCGCGGATCGACCTCCTGGGCGTGAACGGCGGCGACGGCACCGGCCACCACGTCATGACCGCCTTCGCGCGCGCCTACGGGGACGAGCCGCTGCCCCGGCTGCTGCTGCTGCGCGGCGGGGCCATGAACACCGTCGCCCACGGCCAGGGGATCACCGGCGGGCCGGAGGCGATCCTGAGGGACGTGCTGGCCCGGCGGCGCAAGGGGCTGCCGCTGCGCACGGTGGACCGCGACCTCCTGCGGATCGAGGCAGACGGCGAGCCGGCCCGCTTCGGCTTCATCTTCGGCACCGGCGTGGTGGTCACCTTCCTCGAGGCCTACTACGCCACCGGCCGCCCCACGCCGCTCACCGCGGCCGGGCTGGTGGCCCAGGCGGCCGGCTCGGCGCTGGTAGGCGGCGCCTTCGCGACCGCGCTGATGCGGCGCGATCGGCTGCGGGTGGAGACCGACGGCGAGGAGTGGCCGGACGGCGCGTACCTCACGCTGCTGGCCGGGGCCACGCCGGACATCGGCTTCGGCTTCCGCGCCTTCCCCCGCTGCGACGAGCAGCCCGGCTTCTTCCACGCGGTGGGCGTGACGGCCAGCCCGCTGCAGCTGGTCTTCGCCCTGCCGCGCATCCACGCCGGCCGCCCCTGGAGGCGGCGCCACGCGCTGGACGAGGTGGCGCGCGAGCTGGTGCTGGAGGCCCACCGGCCGCGCTACACCATCGACGGCGATCTCTACGAGGCCCGGCGCCGGGTCCGGGTCGCCACGGGCCCGGCCGTGGAGATCGTGCTTCCCTGACGGGGCGCTGCCGTCCCGCTCGATTTCGGGGCCGGCGCGCGCTAACCTGCACCCTCCCATGCGCTTCACCCACGCGGGCACCAGCGACGTCGGCCGCAAGCGGACGCACAACGAGGACGCGTTCCTGCTGCTGCCCGAGGAGCAGCTGTACTGCGTGGCCGACGGCATGGGCGGCCACGCCAGCGGCGAGGTCGCCGCCCGCATCGCGGTCGAGGAGATGGCCGAGTTCTTCCGGCTGACCGGCCGGGACGAGGACGCCACCTGGCCGTTCCGCATGGACGTGACCCGGGGCTACGACGAGAACCGCCTCCTCACCGGCGTGAAGCTGGCCAACCTGCGCATCCACGAGCGCGCCCAGGCGGACGAGCGGCTGCACGGCATGGGGACCACGCTGGTGGCCGCCAGCTTCCCGCGCGACCGGGGCGAGGCGCTGATCGGCCACGTGGGCGACAGCCGCGCCTACCGGTGGCACCGGGGGGCGCTGACGCAGCTGACCGAGGACCACTCGCTCCTGAACGAGCAGCGCAAGGCGCGCGCGCTGACGCCGGAGGAGATCCGCACCTTCCCGCACAAGAACGTGATCCTGCGGGCGCTGGGCATGAAGCCCACCGTGGAGGTGGACGTCACCCGCGCCCCGCTGGCCGACGGGGACGTGCTGCTGCTCTGCTCCGACGGCCTCTCCGGGATGGTGCCCGACGCCCGCATGGCCGACCTGCTGCGGGCCGCCCACGGCGACCTGAAGCGCGCCGCGGCGGAGCTCGTCGAGGCCGCCAACGCCGCCGGCGGCGTGGACAACATCACCTGCGTGCTCGTGGGCGTGCAGGGGTAGGGCCCGGGCGTCAGGCTTCAGGGAGAAGCCCGCACCCGATCCGTCCCCGCCGCGATGGCGTCCTCCAGCCGCTCCCCCGGCGCGAGCGCCGTGCCCTCCCAGATCACCGCGCGCCGGGCCACCGCGCCGGCCGGCACCACCGCGCCCGCGCCCAGCACCACCTCCGGCCCGACCTCGGCGCCGGCGGCGACGCGCGCGCCCGGCCCGAGCAGCACCGGGCCCACCACACGCGCGCCCGGCGCGATCAGCGCCCCCTCCCCGGCGGCCACGCCGGGCGCGACCAGCCGCGCGGCGCGGAAGGGATCCGCCCCGGCGAAGCGGGCGCGGGGCACGCGGCCGGCGAGCAGGTCGCGGTTCGCGGCCAGGTAGCGGTCGGGCGAGCCCAGGTCGTTCCAGTAGCCCTCCACCACGTGGCCGTGCACCAGCCCGCGCTCGAGGAAGGGCGGGTAGACCTTGCGCAGCACGTCCGCCTCGAACGGCGCCGCCGGCAGGTGATCGAGCAGCGCGCCGGAGAGGACGTGCACGCCCGAGAAGTGCCAGGGGCGCAGGCCCGGGCCGCCCGGGCCGACCTCGTCGGCGATGCGGCGCACGGCGCCGGCCGCGTCGGTCCCGACCGCGTTGTAGCGGGCGCCGGCGGGCATGGGCAGCAGCACCATGGTGGCGACCGCGCCGGCCTGGCGGTGGGCCTGCACCGCCGCGGCGAGGTCCACGTCGAAGAGCACGTCGCCGTTGAGCAGCAGGAGCTCCTCCGCGCCCTGCAGCAGCGCGCGGGCCTCGCGCAGCGCCCCGCCGGTGCCGGCGATGACCGGCTCGTGCGAGACCTCCACCGGCAGGCCCAGCGCCTGCCCGGCCGCCCGGGCCGCGTCCGCCATGGCCTCGGGCAGGTGGTGCACGTTGACCACGGCGCGGCGCGCGCCGGCCCCGGCCGCCAGCGCCAGCGTCCAGCGCACCAGCGGCACCCCGCCCAGCGGCGCCGCCGGCTTGGGCAGCCGGTGCGTCAGGGGGCGCAGGCGGGTCCCCAGCCCGGCGCAGAGCACCATCGCCACCAAGCCGCCGCCCTGCGCCGCCGATCCGGTCCCGGTTCCCATGGTAGGACGCGAGTCTAACCGATGGGCACCGCGGCGCGACTCCGGCAGGTCTACATCCTCTACTACGGGACGGTCGGGTCCCTGCTCCCCTACTTCGCCGACTACCTGCGCGGCCGCGGCTTCACCGGCGCGCAGATCGGCACCATCCAGATGATCCCGTCGCTGCTGCAGCCGGCGGTGGCGCTGGGGTGGGCGGCGCTGGCCGACCGGCGGGGCGACCCGCGCCGCGCGCTGGTCTGGGCCACCTCCTGGGCGGCGCTGATCTCGCTGGCCCTGCCCTTCGCGCGCACGCCGCTCCAGGTCGCGCTGGTGGTGCTGGGGATGGCGCTGGCCGACCGGGCGGTGACGCCGCTGCTCGACGCCATCACGCTGGAGCACAGCCTGCAGAACCCGCGCGACCCCTACGCGCGCATCCGGCTCTTCGGCTCGGTGTCCTTCGTGGTGATGGCGCTGGCCATGGGCCGGCTGCTCACGCTGCGCGGGAACCGGCCCGCCGACCTGCTGGTCCCGGCCGCGGTGACGCTGTTCTGGATCCTCCACACGCTCTCGGTCCGCCGCCTCCCGCCGATCCCGGCGGCGCACACCGATCGCCCCGGCCCGCGCGACACGCTGGCGCTGCTCCGCGACCGGCGGCTGCTGGTGCTGCTCCTGGCCTGCGCCGTCCACTGGGCCGCCTGCGCGCCCTACCACCTCTTCTTCGGCGTCTTCGTCCGCGACCACGGGCTGCCCCACGACGTGACGGCGCTGGGCATGGGGGCGGGCGTGGTGGCGGAGATCGCGGCCATGCTGCTCTTCCCGCGGCTGGAGCGGCGCTTCCAGGTCCGCACGCTCTACACGGTGGTCTTCCTGGCCAGCGCCCTGCGCTGGGCGGTCCTCTCGCAGGTGAGCCACCCGGCCGCCATCGTGGCGCTGCAGCTCATGCACGGCCTGACCTTCGGCCTGTTCTGGGCCACCACCATGAAGGCGCTGGGCGAGCTGGTGCCGGGGCGGCTGCGGGCCACCGGCCAGGGGCTCTTCTCGGCGGTGGTCTTCGGCGGCGGCAACGCGGCGGGGTACGTGCTCTCGGGGCTGGGCTACGACCGCTTCCACTCCGCGGCGCCGGTCTACGCCTGGGCGGCGGTGGTCGAGCTGGCGGTGGGGCTCCTGGCGGTGGCGGCGGCGCGGGGCCATGCCCCGGGGACTCAGGGCGGCGGGATCTCCGAGACGGCCCGGTAGACGGGCCGGCCGTCGCGCTCGAACAGCGCCACCATGGCGTCGGCGCCGGCGGACGGGCCGCCCAGGCGCAGCACCGCGTCGCAGCGCGCCGCCAGCCGCTCCGAGACCGGGTGGAAGATGGCCTCCCAGGGCCCGTCTCCCATCCGCGTCGAGCCGGCCGTGGCGATGAGCGGCAGCGCGAACCACTCGCCCGCCACCGGCAGGTGGCCGGCGCGGAAGAGCGCCAGCGCCGCCTCGTCCATGGCGCGCATGTTCGCGGCGATGCGGGCGGGATCGTCCCCGGTGCCGGAGCGGTAGGGGCCGGCGACCAGGATGATCAGGGGGCGGTTGGGCATGCCCCGAAGCTAGCGCCCGCCCGACGCGCCCGCCCGGCGCGGATGGGCCGCGCTACGCCTCGACCCTGAAGTGGAACGCCGCGATCCGCCGCAGCTCGTGCACGGCGTGGAGCGCGTCGAGCAGCTGCGCGCGCCGCGGCCGGTCGAGTTCCCCCAGCAGGAGCTCGGTGGAGGCCGGGCGGTCCTCCGCCAGCGCGTCCGCCTCGCGCGTCAGGCGCAGGCCCAGCAGCACGCGGTGGGCCTCGCAGGCGGCGGCGCAGGGGCCGGGCTCGAGCAGCCCGGCGTCGCGGGCGGCCTCGAGCCGGGCGGCGGTGGCGCGCGCCGGCGAGCGGGCCTCGGCGCCCCAGCAGCGCGCCAGCAGCGTGAGCGGGGCCAGGCCGTGGGCCTTGAGGTCGACGCGGGCGCGGCGGCCGTGGAGCCGCAGCGCCAGCCGGCCGCGGGTGCGGAACTGGAGCGCGCAGCGGACCAGCCCGCGCAGCACGGCCGGATGGGCGGCCAGGCGCGCCGCGGCGGCGGTGAGCGGGGCGACGTCCAGCGCCCCGGCCACCGGGCGCAGGTCCATCAGGACCGCCGCGTCGAGCAGCGCCTCCGGGCCGCCGTCCTCCGCCCAGTCCTGCAGCCGCTCCACCCACTCCGGCACCGTCCCGCACCAGCCGGTGGCCATCCAGCCGCCCGGGCAGCGCGGCACGCCGGCCGCGGCCAGGTCGTCGGAGGCGCGCGCCGCCAGCGCGGCGAACCAGGCGTTCCCGGCCTCGTCGCCGGCGGCGTGGACCAGCAGGTGGTCCTGGTCGGCCAGCGGGGTGGGCTCACCGCGGCCGGAGGAGCCCAGCGCCAGCCAGGCGAAGGGCGTGGGCGGCGGGCCCAGCTCGCGCTCCGCCAGCGCCAGCACGCGCCGCAGGAGCGCGTCCCCCAGCTCGGCCACCCCGGCGGCGATGGCCTCGGGGTCGTCGCGGGTCACCAGCCGGCTGCGCACCGCCGCGGCGATGCGCCGGACGCTGCCCGGCAGCGCCTCGCGGCTGTCGATGGCCTCGATGGTGTCCCGCCCCGCCTGCAGCGCCGTCTCCATGCTCACCCCTCGCCGTTGCGCCAGGATCCCACCACCAGCACCACCCCGCCCACCGCCGCGCCCAGCGCGCCCGCCGCCTCCGGCGACGGCCCGCCCTGCCCGCCGGCGAGCCAGCGCACCAGCAGCGCCCCGGTGACCAGCAGCCCCGCGCCCATGGCGGCCGTCGCCGCGCCGGCGCGCGCGCCGGGCCAGAAGAGCGCCGCCAGGACCGCCGGGAAGAAGACCGCCGCCGCCAGGCCGAAGGCCGCGCCCACCACCTGGACCACCGGGCCGGGCGGGGAGGCCGCCAGCAGCGCCGCCGCGGTCACCCCGGCCACCGCGGCGCCGCGCGCCCAGCGGCGCTGCGCCGACTCGGGCAGCCGCGGCCAGAGCGCGCCGGCCAGCAGGTCGCGGGCCAGGGCGGCGCCCAGGGTGGGCAGGAGGCCGGCCGCGGTGGCCAGCGAGGCCGCCAGCGCTCCGGCCGCCACCAGCGCCACCGCCCAGGGGGCGAGCCCGGTCGCGCCCGGCGCCAGCAGCACCAGCAGGTCGGGGTCCACCGGCCCGGCGGCGCTGCGGGCGCCGCGCGCGAAGAGGGCCATGGCCGGGACCGCGCTGTAGAGGAGCAGCACGAAGCAGAGCGCCCAGCCGGCGGCGGCCCGCCCGCCGCGCCCGCGCGGCTGCCCGGTGAAGCGGGGCAGGAGCTGCGGCAGCGCGGCGGTGCCGGCCACCAGCGCCAGCGCGGCGGCGCCGAGGTCGAGCGGGCTGCGGGCCGAGCCGGTCCAGGCGCCCAGCCCGGCCAGCTGGCCGGCCCGGTCGGCCGCCGCCGCCAGCGGCGCGCCAGGCGCGGCCCCCAGCAGCGCGGCCCCCTCCGGCGTGAGCCGCCCCAGCGGCGCCAGCAGCGGGAGGGCACCGCCGGTGAAGAGCAGCGAGAGCGCCGCCACCGGCGCCAGGTAGGCCACCGCCAGCACGGCGTAGCGGACCGCCTGCCCTTGCGGCAGCGTGCGGAGGCCGCCCAGCGTCAGGTGGAGCAGCACGCCGGCGGAGGCCACCGCCAGCGCGGCCCCCAGCGGCAGCGGGGCGAAGCGGGCCAGCACCAGCGCCGCGCCGCGCAGCTGGCCCGCCGCGTAGAGCACGCACACCAGCATGGCGGCGAGCGCCGCCAGCGCCCGCGCGCCGCGCGAGGCGAAGCGATCGCCCAGCAGCTGGGCCAGGCTGGCGGCGCCGCTGCGGCGCAGGCGCGGCGCCAGGGCCACGGCCACCAGCAGGAGCCCGCCGGTCCAGCCGGCCAGGTAGACCGCGCCGTCCAGGGCGGAGAGCGCCATGGCCCCGCCCAGCGAGAGGAAGGAGGCCGCCGAGATCCAGTCGGCGGCGATGGACATGCCCTCGAGCGGCGGCGAGACCCGGCGCTCGGCGGCGTAGAAGACGCCCACCTCGCGGGTCCGGACCCAGAGCAGCACGGCCAGGTAGACCGCGAAGGTCCCGCCCACCATCAGCCAGACCCAGGACCAGAGCGGCACGTCCGCCTCCTGCACCCCGTCCAGCTTACCCCCACGGCCTGCCGGGGGACACCCTGTCGTGGGGCCGGGGAGGCATAGCCTCCCGGGTCAGGCCCGGGGCCTCAGGGGTTGGCCTCGCAGCTGGGGAACGTGGCGACCGTCGCGCGCTCCAGGGCTGACGCCCTGCGTTAACGCAGAGTCAACTGACTCCTTCACCCTAGGTTCAGCGTCGCGCTTGGGGCGCACGCGCCGGGCCGGGGCACGTGGCCCTTGTCATCGGCGGGTACCGTCACTACGGCAAGCTGTCGCGCCCCATTCCCCGGAACCCCCGCTGGAGGCCGTGCATGTCCCTGGCATCGACCCCGTCGCAACCCGCAGCCGGCGCGCCCCGCGCCGGCATCACCCGCGATGAGCGCCGGGTCATCTTCGCGTCCTCTCTCGGCACCGTGTTCGAGTGGTACGACTTCTACCTGTACGGCTCGCTGGCGGCCATCATCAGCAAGCAGTTCTTCGCCGGCGTCGATCCCACCACCGGCTTCATCTTCGCCCTGCTGGCCTTCGCCGCCGGCTTCGCCGTCCGGCCCTTCGGCGCGGTGGTGTTCGGCCGCCTGGGCGACATGATCGGCCGGAAGTACACCTTCCTCCTCACCATCCTGATCATGGGCGGCTCGACCGCCATCGTGGGCATGCTCCCCGGCTACGCCTCCATCGGCGTGGTGGCCCCCATCGTCCTCATCACGCTCCGCCTGCTGCAGGGGCTGGCGCTGGGCGGCGAGTACGGCGGCGCCGCCACCTACGTGGCCGAGCACGCGCCGCACGGGCGGCGGGGCAACTTCACCGCCTGGATCCAGACCACCGCCACGCTGGGCCTGTTCCTCTCGCTGCTGGTGATCCTGGGGACCCGGCTCGGGCTCGGGACCGAGAAGTTCGAGGCCTGGGGCTGGCGCATCCCGTTCCTGGTCTCGATCCTGCTGCTGGCCATCTCGGTCTACATCCGGCTGCAGCTGCAGGAGTCGCCGGTCTTCAAGCGCATGAAGGCGGAGGGCAAGGCCTCCAAGGCGCCGCTCACCGAGTCCTTCCTGCGCTGGGGCAACCTCAAGATCGTGCTGCTGGTCCTGTTCGGCGGCGTGGCCGGCCAGGCGGTGGTCTGGTACACGGGCCAGTTCTACGCGCTCTTCTTCCTGCAGCAGACGCTCAAGGTCGAGGCCCAATGGGCCAACTACCTGATCGCGGCCTCGCTGCTCATCGGCACGCCGTTCTTCATCGTCTTCGGCACGCTGTCCGACCGGATCGGCCGCAAGCCCATCATCATGGTGGGCTGCCTGCTGGCCGCCCTCACCTACTTCCCCATCTTCAAGGCGCTCACCCGCTACGCGAACCCGGCGCTGGAGGAGGCGCAGGAGAAGAACCCGGTGGTCGTCCACGCCGACCCCAAGGACTGCTCGGTCCAGTTCGACCTCATCGGCAAGGCGGTCTTCGACACCTCCTGCGACGTGGCCAAGAGCTTCCTGGCGAAGAAGGGCATCCCCTACGCGAACAAGGCCGCCGAGCCGGGCACGGTGGCCTCCATCCAGATCGGCGACGCGGTGACCGTGCCGAGCTTCGCCGGCCACGGGCTGCCGGGGGCCGAGTTCAAGGAGAAGAGCGCCGCCTTCGGGAAGGTGGCCGGCGCGGCCATCACCGCGGCCGGGTACCCGGACAAGGCCGACCTGGCCCGCATCGACAAGCTGAAGGTGGTGGCGCTGCTCACGGTGCTGGTGATCTACGTGACCATGGTCTACGGCCCCATCGCCGCCTGGCTGGTGGAGCTGTTCCCGGCGCGGATCCGCTACACCTCGATGTCGCTGCCGTACCACATCGGCAACGGCTGGTTCGGCGGCTTCCTCCCCACCATCTCCTTCGCCATGGTGGCCTCCACCGGCGACATCTACTACGGCCTCTGGTACCCGATCGTCGTAGCGGTCATGACCGCGGTCATCGGCACCCTCTTCATGCCCGAGACCAAGGACCGCGACATCCACCACGCCTGAGCTGCTGTCGCGAGACGCGACGGCAGTCCAGGCAGGATCAGACGGGGGGCTGCGCCCCCCGCCGCTGGCCGCTGAGCGCTACCGCCGCTCTCCCCGCGCCCGCACCAGCGTCACGTCGCAGGGGGCCTCCAGCGCCACCCGCGTCGCCACCGTGCCCAGGAGCCCGCGCAGCGGCACCCGCTTCGGCGGCGCGCCCAGCACCACGTGGTCGACGCCGTTGGCGCGGGCGTAGCCCAGCAGCGCCTCGGCCGGATCGGTCGCCTCCAGCACGTGGAAGGAGGCGCGGCCGGCGCCCAGCCCGAGCGGCTCGGCCCAGTTGCGCAGCAGGGCCAGGTGGTGGAGCCGCTGGCGCGCGGCCGTGTCCTCCTCGCGCGAGCCGCCCAGCTCCGGCGCGGGGCGCACCACCGTCACGCAGGCCAGCCGCCGCTCCCCGCCCGCCGCCAGCAGCCGGCCCACCGCCTGGCGCAGCGCCTCGGCCTGCGGCTCGTCGTCGTGGCCGGTGGCCACCGCCACCAGCAGGATGCCGCCGCCGGACTGCGCCGAGGCCAGCGGCGGCGGGGCGGGCTCGTAGCCGGCGGCCCGCAGCCAGCGGCGCAGCGCCCGGAGCGGCCCGGCCCGGCGCGTGCGCCGGCCGCGCTCGCCCACCTGCACCTGCTCCGGGTGGAGCAGATCGAAGGCCACCTGCGCCGCCGAGGGCGGCCGGCGCGAGGCGTCCGGCTCCAGGAGCCGCAGCACGAGCTCCTGCAGCCACTCCGGGACGGCCGGGACGCGCGCCCGCGGCGGCACCGGATCCCGCCAGAGCCTGCGGCGCAGCCCGCCTGGCCCGGGGGTGCCGAAGGGGAGCGCGCCGGTGAGCAGCTCGTAGAGGAGCACGCCCAGCGCGAAGAGATCGCTGCGCGGGTCGCCGCGCACGCCCACGATCTGCTCGGGCGAGAGGTAGGGCGCCGAGCCGATGGGGCGGCGCAGCTCCTCGGCCAGCAGGTCGGGGTAGTGGGAGTGGTGCGCGAGGCCAAGGTCCACCAGCACCGCGCCGCCGTCGGGCCGGATGATGACGTTGGAGGGCTTGAGGTCGAGGTGGATCACCTCCTGCCGGTGCAGGTCGGCCAGCGCCGAGGCCACCGCCGCGCCCAGCCGCACCGCCTCCTCCACCGCCACCGGCCCGTGCCCCACCCACTCCGCCAGCGAGCGGCCCGGGATCTCCTCCATCACCAGATAGGGCTGCCGCGCCAGGTCGCCGGCGGCCACGAAGCGCGGCACGTGCGCCCCCTGAAGCGCCCCCAGCACCAGCTGCTCCACCTCGAACGAGACCACGCTGGAGGCCGGCTCGCCCGGCCCCAGCCGCGGGACCTTCATGACCAGCGGCGCGCCGTCCGGCTGGGGCCCGGTCACGCGGTAGATGACCCCCATCCCGCCGGAGTGGAGCTCCTCGCCGATGCGGAAGCCGTCCACCTCGTCGCCGGGCCGGGGAGATCGCTCACGGTCAGTCTCCGTGCTCGAGGCGGGAGGCGAGCCGCTCGGGGAGCCCGGCGGCCCGCACCTTGGCGGCGGCGGTGGGCCAGTCGTAGGCCACGCGGTGCCAGGTCAGGGTCGGACCGGCGGCGTCGAAGACCACGTAGCAGGAGGCGGTCCGGCCGTCGCGCGGCTGGCCGGCCGAGCCCGCGATCCCCAGCCACTGCCGGCGCGGCGGCACCGGGATGGCCACCCCCGGCACCGGCTTGAAGGGGAGCGGCCGGTCACCCACGGTGTAGTACAGCGCCGGCTCGTGCACGTGGCCGGAGAGGACCCAGCGCGTGCCGGCCGCGGCCAGGCTGTGCGCGGCGCGGACCGGGTCGCTCACGTAGAGCCAGGCCTCAGGCGCCTCGGCGCTGGCGTGCACGAAGGTGACCCCCTCGCGCCGGGCCAGCAGCGGCAGGCTGGCCAGGAAGGCCCGCTCGCCCGCGCCCAGCTGGTCGCGGGTCCAGTCGATGGCCTCGGCCGCTGCAGGGTTCATGGTAGCCGCCACCCGGGGATCGAGGACCGCGGCGTCGTGGTTGCCCTGCACCACCAGCGCGCCCTGCGCCACCTCGGCCTGGATCAGGTCCAGCACCGGGACGGGATCGGCCCCGTAGCCCACCAGGTCGCCCAGGAAGGCCAGCAGGTCCACCCGCTGGCCACGGGCGTGCGCCAGGCAGGCGACCAGCGCCTCCAGGTTCGCGTGGACGTCGGCGATGACTCCCACCCGCATCGCGGCGCGAGTGTAGCCCAATCAGGCGGACGCTGCGCCTGGGGCCGCTAACCGCGCAGCTCAGGCACGTGACGCGCCAGGACCTCCTGCAGCGGCGCCAGGTCCGGCCGGCGGGCGAAGGCCTCCCGGACGTACTTGAGCGAGGAGGGGATGGACACCAGGAAGCCGGGGTTCTTCCGGACGCGGTCGATGAAGACGAACCGGCCGGCGTCCTTGAGCTTCCGCTGCACGGTGAGCAGGTCGAAGACCTGGCGGAAGGGCCCGTACTCCAGCCGGGGGCCGCCCGCCGCGGCCAGCTGGTCCAGGTAGCGGCGCAGCATGGCCTCGATGAACGGGGCGTCCAGCTCCACGTAGCTGTCGCGCAGCAGCGCCACCAGGTCGTACTGGCGCGGCCCGAGCAGCGCGTCCTGGAAGTCGATCACCACCTGCTCGCCGGAGGGGAGCACCATGAGGTTGCGCGACTGGTAGTCGCGGTGCGTGAAGCCGCGCGGCTCGGCCGCCAGGGCCTGCGCGATCCGCTCGAAGTGGTCGTCCACCACGGCGCGCTCGGCCGGCGTGAGCGCCGCCCCCTTCCACGCCTCCAGCCCCCACTCCAGGAAGTGCATCAGCTCCCAGTGGTAGAGGTCGCGGTCGAAGGCCCGCGTGAAGGCGAGGCAGCCCTCCGGCCTGGCCTCGGCGGCGGCCCGCAGCCGGGCCAGCTGGTCGATGGCGCGCTCGTAGAGGGGCGCGCGCGCGTCGCCGGCCAGGAGCCGGGTCTCCAGCATGTCGTCGCCCAGGTCCTCCAGGACCATCAGCCCTTCCGCCTCCTCGAACCGCTCGACGGCAGGGACGCGCACGCCGAATCGAGCGCAGGTACCGCTGCACGTCCACGAACGGGTCCACGGCCGGCGGCCCCCCCTTCGTCACCTCCTCGGGCTTGGCGCCGGGCGGCATGACCATGACCACCCGGGACGCAGGGGGCGACCCGACCCGCCAGTAGCTGCGCATCGAGGCGTGCCCGGCCAGCCGCTTCACCGGCGCGGCCGACCAGTCCTGCCCGGTGGCGCGACCGACTGCGGCACGGACGCGGGCTTCCGTCTGGGGGTCGTGACTCATGAGGTCCTCATTTCACAGAATCGCTGGACGGGGCTCTGACCCCCCGCCTATAACGCCGGGATTCCCGGGGAACCTTCCACCCCCGGCGCACCCGCCCATGCCCTACCACGAGACCCGTCCTCTCCGCGATCGGCCACACTCCGCTGGTCCGCCTCCAGAAGGTCGTCGGCCCCGACGACGCCACCGTCCTCGCCAAGCTCGAGTTCATGAACCCGGGCGGCTCGATCAAGGACCGGATGGCGCTGCACATCATCGAGAAGGCCGAGAAGGCCGGCCTGCTCCGGCCCGGCGGCACCATCGTCGAGAACACCAGCGGCAACACCGGCGTGGGCGTGGCCCTGGCGGCGGCGGTGAAGGGCTACCGCTGCATCTTCACGATGCCGGACAAGATGTCGAAGGAGAAGCAGGACACGCTCAAGGCCTTCGGCGCCCAGGTGGTGGTCACGCCGACCAACGTGCCGGCCGACTCCCCGGACAGCTACTACTCGGTGGCCAAGCGGATCGCGGCCGAGACGCCCAACAGCTTCTACCTGAACCAGTACCACAACCCGGACAACATCGAGGCGCACTACCGGCTCACCGCGCCGGAGATCTGGGAGCAGACCGGCGGCCAGTTCGACGCCTTCGTCTCCGGCGTCGGCACCGGCGGGACGATGAGCGGGTGCGGGAGGTTCTTCAAGGAGAAGAACCCCAAGATCGTGAACGTCGGCGCCGACCCCATCGGCTCGGTCTACTTCTCGATGTTCAAGACCGGAAAGCTCGGCCAGCCGCACGTCTACAAGGTCGAGGGCATCGGCGAGGACATGATGTGCGGGGCCATGGACCTCAAGGTCCTGGACGACGTCCGCCAGGTGAACGACGCGCAGGCCTTCACCATGGCGCGGCGGCTGGCCCGCGAGGAAGGCATCTTCGCCGGCGGCTCCTCCGGCGCGGCGGTGCACGTGGCCGTGCAGCTGGCCCGGGAGCTGGGCAAGGGGAAGGTGATCGTGGTGCCGCTGCCGGACAGCGGGCGGGCCTACATCTCGAAGTTCTACTCGGACGAGTGGATGCGGGACAACGGCTTCCCCCTGGCCAGCGGCGAGGCGCTCTCCACCGCCACCGTGAAGGACGTGCTGGGGCGCCGCCGCGGCGAGGTCATCTCCGCACGCCGGACCGACAAGGTCGAGGGCGTGGTGAAGAAGATGAAGGAGCACGACATCTCGCAGATGCCGGTGGTGGACGACGGCGGCCGCGTCACCGGGATGATCCACGAGTACGACCTGCTCAACTTCCTCATCGAGGGGAAGCACCGCCTGTCCGAGACGGTCGAGGTGCTGGTGCAGCCGCTGCAGGGCGTGGTCGGCCCGGACACCCCGGTCGGCAAGCTGCGCGACATCTTCAACGACGACAACGTGGCGGTGGTGAAGGAAGGCGAGCGGGTGACCGGCATCGTCACCAAGATCGACCTGATCGACTTCCTGGGGCAGCGGCTCAAGTAGCGCCCGCTCCGCGGAGGCTGGCATGGCAGACGAGAAGGCCCGGATCGAGACGCTCGCCATCCACGCCGGCCAGTCGCCGGACCCGACCACCGGCGCCATCATGACGCCGGTCTACCTCACGTCCACGTACGTGCAGGACGGGCCGGGCAAGCACAAGGGCTTCGAGTACTCCCGCACCCGCAACCCCACGCGCGACGCGCTGGAGGGCTGCCTGGCGGCGCTGGAGGGCGGGAAGCACGGGCTGGCCTTCGCCTCCGGCCTGGCCGCCACCGACTGCCTGCTCCACCTGCTGGAGGCGGGCGATCACGTGCTGGCCTCCGACGACGTCTACGGCGGCACGTTCCGGATCTTCGACAAGGTCTTCCGCAAGCTGGGGCTGGAGTTCAGCTACGTGGACGTGAGCGACGCCCGCAACGTGGAGCGCGGGCTCAAGCCCAACACGAAGCTGGTCTGGATCGAGAGCCCGACCAACCCCATGCTCAAGATCGCCGACCTGGCGGCCATCGCGCAGCTCGCGAAGGCGCACGGGGCGCGCACGGTGGTGGACAACACCTTCGCCACCCCCTACTTCCAGCGGCCGCTCGCGCTGGGCATCGACGTGGTCGCCCACTCGATGACCAAGTACCTGAACGGCCACTCCGACGTGATCGGCGGCGCCATCGTCACCGGCGACGACGCGCTGGCCGAGCGGCTCCGCTTCCTGCAGAACGCGGTCGGCGGCGTGCCGTCCCCCATGGACAGCTTCTTGGTGCTGCGCGGCCTCAAGACGCTCCACGTCCGCATGGCCCGCCACGCCGAGAACGCGCTGGCGCTCGCCACATGGCTCTCGCAGCACCCGCAGGTCGAGCAGGTCACCTACCCCGGCCTCCCGAGCCACCCGCAGCACGCCCTGGCCCGCCGCCAGATGAGCGGCTTCGGCGGCATGCTCACCTTCGTGATCAAGGGCGGCCTGCCGGCGGCGCGCGCATTCCTCGAGAGCGTGCGGATCTTCGCCTGCGCCGAGTCGCTGGGCGGCGTGGAGAGCCTGATCGAGCACCCGGCCATCATGACCCACGCCTCGGTGCCCAAGGCCACGCGCGACGCGCTGGGCATCGCCGACGGGTTCATCCGCGTCTCGGCCGGCATCGAGGCGGTCCTGGACCTGAAGGCGGACCTGGAGCGCGGGTTCGCGGCGGCGCGGCGGGCCTGACCGGCGCACCGCCGGGCCCCTCGCCCCGCCTCACGCCGCCAGCTTGGGCAGGAACGACAGGTCCACCAGGTGTCGCTTCGGCTTGGCCAGGTCCACGAAGACCGTCAGCTCCTGGCGATCCACGTACGGCGTGGGATCGAACCAGAGGTTCTCGCTCTTGAACACGTGGAGGAGCCCGGTGCGCGGGTCCTGCCACTGGGCGGTGAGCTGCCAGGGGCTGCGCCCGTTCACCTTGTAGGAGGTGTTCCGCTCCACGCCGGTGAACTTCGCCTGCACCCGCGTCCCCTGCTGGCGGAGCCGCTCGGCGCTGCGGCCGGAGGCCACCTGGAAGGCGAACCCGCCGCCGCCGACGAGGGTGAAGACCAGCCCGATGCCGCCCAGGATGAGCGACCCGCCCCAGAGCGAGAAGACCCCGTCCAGCTTGGCCTCGTGCGGCCTGTCGGCCAGGTAGAACACCTCGACCGCCTCGCCCTCGTCGTACGCCGGCGGCGACGAGCCGGCGTTCTCCGTGAACACGATCTGCTGGCCGTCCGCGGTCTGGAAGCCGACCACCGGATAGGCCACCCGGCCGTTGTCGCTGCGGCGCCAGTCCAGCTCCAGCACCGTGCCGGGCGCGCGGACCGCCTGGGCCAGGAAGGCGCGCGTGTGCAGCGCCAGCGCGCCGGCCCCCGCCAGCAGGCCCAGGCCAATCAGCAGGAACAGCGCGAAGAACAGCTTGCCCTTCTTGCCCATGGTGTCCCCCTCGAGCGGCCCAGCGTGCCACGGGCGCCGGTGACCGCCAAGCGCGGTGCAGCGATCCGGGCACCGCGCCGCAGCCTCGCCCCCGGGGGCACCCGTCGTTTCAGGCGGCGGCCGGCCACGCGGCGCTCGCCCGGGCCTTCCAGATGCACCATGATCGCCTCGAATCCTCGGCGGAAGGGCGCCCCGCGGCGCGAGATCCGATGACGGGGAAGGCACGGAGGGGAGCGCTCCTGGCGCTCGCGCTGGCGCTGGCCGCCACGGCGGTGGCGGGCCTGGCGCTGCCGCGCCTGTCGCTGGGGCCGGGGCTCCCGCTGCCGGCGCTGGGGGGCGGCCGCCTCTCGCTGCCGGCGGGGCCGGGAGAGCCGCAGGCCGCCGCCCTCTCGACCCCGACCTGGGCCGTCGCGCTGCTGGGGCTGCTCGCGCTCGCGGTCGTCGCCCTCGCCGGGTGGCGCGCGCTGCGCAGCCTGGATCCGCGCAGCGTGGCGCGCGGCCTCGTGCGCGGCGCGCTGGTCGTCGCGGCCACCGGCGTGGCGCTCGCGCTGCTGCTGCAGCGGCTGCCGCGCGGCCCCGCGCCGCCCTCGCCCGCGCCGCTCCCGACCCCGCCGCCGCTGGTCCATGCGCCGCCCGGCGAGGCGCCGTCGCTCCTGCGCTGGCTGGTGGCGGCGGGGCTGGCCGCGCTGGCCCTGGCGCTGGCGGCGCGGCTCCTGCGCCCCCGCCCCCCGGACGCGCGCCAGGCGCTGCTGGCGCAGCTGGCCGGGGAGGCGGACCAGGCCGGGCGGGCGCTGCGCACGGGCGGCGGCGGCGACGTGATCATCGCCTGCTGGGCGGCCATGGCCGCAGCGGTGGCCGCGGCCTGGCGGGTGGAGCGGCCGGAGGCCACCACCGCCCACGAGTTCGCCGCCCAGCTGGCCGCCCTGGGGCTGCCGCGCGCGCCGGTGGAGGAGCTGACGGCGCTCTTCGAGGAGGCGCGCTACGGCGCCGCCCGGCTCGCACCCCCGCAGCAGGCACGGGCCCTCAGCTGCCTGGCGAAGGTGGTCGAGGCCTGCCGCGCCGCCTCGGCGCGCCCCGGCGCGGAGGTCGCGCCATGACCTCGCGCCGCCGCACCGCCGCGCTGGCGGCCCTGGCCGCGCTGCTGGCCGGGGCGGCGGTGGGCTGGCCCTGGCTGGCGCGGGGCGTGGTGGCGCCGCTCTCCGAGGCGGCGTGGATCCTGCTGCGGCTGACGGTGCTGGCGGTGGACCAGCGGCTCTGGTGGCTGCTGGTGGCCTGCGCCGGCCCGGCCCTGCTGCCCTGGGCCCTTCGCGCGCGCCTGGCTTCCGCCCCGACCCCGGTCTCGCCCTCCCCCTCGCCGCCACCGCACGCCGATCCGGTGGAGCGCTGGCGGTCGGCGCTGGCCCTGGCGCTGGCCGGGCGCCCCGAGCCCCGCTTCTACCGCTGGGACCCGCTGGTCGAGCTGCTGGTGCTGCAGGCCGCGCTGGAGCAGCGCGCCGAGCCGGACCACCGGCTGCACGAGGCGCTCCGCTCCGGCGCGCTGCCGCTGCCGCCGGAGGTCCACGCGCTGGCCTTCCCGCCGCCTCCGGCGCCTCCGGGCGAGCCGGCGGCGCGGCTGCGGAGGGCGGCTGCGGCGCTGCGCGGCCGGGTGCGCGCGCTCACCGGGGCGGAGCGCGCGGCGCGGCGGCGGGCGGTGGAGGGGCTCTTGGCGCACCTCGAGGACCGGCTGCAGGTGGGGACCGACCATGGACACGACGGCTGAGCTGGACGCGCGGCAGGTGGCGGAGCTCTCGGCGCGGATCGTCCGCGAGGTGGAGCGCGCGGTGGTGGGCAAGGCGGAGGTGCTGCGCCAGGTGCTGGCCGCGGTGCTCTGCCCGGGCGGGCACGTGCTGCTGGAGGACTACCCCGGCCTGGCCAAGACGCTGCTGGCCAGCAGCCTGGCCACGGCGCTGGGGCTGGGGTTCAAGCGCATCCAGTTCACCCCCGACCTGCTCCCCGGCGACGTGACCGGCGGCTGGGCCTACAATCCCGCGGCCGGGCGCTTCGCCCTGCGCCGCGGGCCGGTCTTCACCCAGCTGCTGCTGGCCGACGAGATCAACCGCGCCTCGCCGCGGACGCAGTCGGCGCTGCTGGAGGCCATGCAGGAGCAGCACGTGACGCTCGAGGGAGACACGCTTCCGCTCCCGCAGCCCTTCATCGTCATCGCCACCCAGAACCCCATCGAGTCGGAGGGCACCTTCCCGCTGCCGGAGGCGCAGCTGGACCGGTTCGCGGTCCGGCTGGCGCTGGGCTACCCGACGCCCGAGGAGGAGGACGAGATTCTCCGCCGCCGCGCGGAGCGCCGGGAGGAGGCGGTGGCGCTGGCGCAGGTGGTGGACGCCCCACGCTCCTGGCCATGCGCGCCGCCGTCGAGCGGACGCACGTGGACCCGGCGGTGCGGCGCTACATGGTCGAGCTGGCCGCCCGTACCCGCGGCCACCGGCAGGTGGTGGTGGGGACCAGCCGGCGCGGCTCGCTGGCGCTGCTCAAGCTCTCGCGCGCCTGGGCCGCCACGGACGGGCGCGCCTTCGTGCGGCCGGACGACGTGAAGCGGTTCGCGCCCGCCGTGCTCGGCCACCGGCTGATCCTCGACCCCGGGCTCTGGAGCGCGCAGCGCTCCGAGCTGGCGGTGGTCGAGGAGGTGGTGCAGGGCGTGCCGGTGCCGGTGATCGCGGAGGGCCGGTGACCGGCCGCGCCCTCACGCTGCTGGCCGTGGCCTCGGCGCTGCTGGCCGCAGCCCTGGCGACGCGCCAGGCCGAGCTGGCCTGGCTGGCGCTGCCGCTGCTCACGACGTTGGGGCTGGCGCTCCTCACGGCGCCGGCGGCACGCCCCCGGCTGCGCGCGGAGCGGAGCGTGGAGCGGCAGGGCCCGCCGGAGCGCGGCCGCGTGGCGGTGACGGTCCGCGTGTGGAACGAGGGTGACCGGACCGTCCACCTGTGCCTGCGCGACGCGCCGCCGGCCGGGGCGGTGCTGCTGGAGGGGAGCGCCGCGCTGCGCGCCCGGCTGGCCCCGGGCCAGGCCTGCCTGCTCCAGTATGCCTTCGCCGCCGCGCGCGGGCGCTTCGCCTGGACGCACCTGGCCGCGGCGGCCGGGGACGCGCTGGGGCTGCTGGAGCTCGAGCTGACGGTGCCGGCGCCGGGCGAGCTCCACGTCCACGCGCCGCTGCCGCCGCTCCGCCCCTTCCCGCTGGTGCTCCGCCGCGTCTTCCCGGCGCCCGGGCCGGTGCCGGGGCGCGCCGGCGGCGCCGGGACCGAGTTCTGGGGGCTGCGCCCGTTCCAGCCGGGCGACCCGCTGCGCCGCCTGGACTGGCGCCGCGACGCCCGCGGCGCGGAGCATCTGCTCACGCGCGAGCTGGAGGTGGAGCGGACCGCCGACGTCGGCCTGGTGGTCGACGCCTCGCCCGCCACCGCCCTGGCCGTCAGCGGCGCGCCGCTGCTGGAGCACGCGCTCCAGGCCACCGGCGCGCTGGCCGAGCTGCTCCTGCGCCAGGGCCACCGGGTCGGGCTGGTGGTGCTGGGCGAGCGGCCGACGGCGGTGGCTCCCGGCAACGGTCGGGCCCAGCGCCAGCGGCTCCGCTCCTGCCTGGCCGGGGTGGCGCCGCGCGCCGGGCGCGCGCCCAGGTCCGTCTCGCGCGCCCTCCTGCGCCGCTGCCCCGCCCGCTCGCTGCTGGTGGTGGTGACCCCGCTGGAGGACGAGGCCGCCGCGGAGCTGTTGCTCCGGCTCAGGCAGCCGGGGCGGCGGCTGCTGGCGCTCTCCCCCGACCCGTGCACCCGGCCCGCGCCGGCCGATCCGCTCTCCGCCCTGGCGCTGCGCGCGGCGCGGGTGGAGCGCCTCCAGGCGCTCCGGCGGCTGGCGCAGCTCGGGGTCCCGGCGCTGGACTGGCGGCCGGACACGCCGCTGGCGCCGCTGCTGCGCCGGGCGCTGGGGCGGGCGCGGGGCGCGGGGGTGCGCCCGTGACCCGGCTCGGCGGGGCGGCGCTGGCGCTGGCGGCGGCGCTCTGCGCCGGGGGCGTGCTGGCCGGCGCGCCGGGCTGGCTGATGGGGCTCCTGCTGGCCGGCGCGGTGGTGGCGTGGGATCGCGCGCTCCTGGCGGTCGAGCACCGGCGCGGCGGCCCGCCTGCGACGGCGACCCGGCTGCGCCCGGTCGCGCTGGCGGCGGGGCTCGCGCCAGGGCTGGCGCTGGCGGCCCTGCTGCGCGGACACGCGCTCGCGCTCCCCTTCCCGGCTGCGCTGGCGGCGGCGGCGGCGCTGGCGCTCGGGCTGCTGGCGCTGGCGCGGAGCCTGACCCGCGGCGGGCCGGGCGGCCGCGCGGACGCACCGTGAGCTACCCCGCCTGCTGCTCGCCGGGAGGCCCGGCCTGCACCAGCGGCAGGACCGGCAGCCGCAGCACGAAGCAGGCGCCGCCGCCCGGCGCGTCCTCGTAGACCACCTTGCCGCCGTGCCGCTGCAGGATGCCGAAGACCACCGAGAGCCCCAGCCCCGTCCCCTTCTCCTTGGTCGTGAAGAAGGGATCGAAGATCTTCTCCCGGATCTCCGCCGGCACGCCGGGCCCGCTGTCCGAGACCGCCACCTCCACCGCGCCGTCGGCGCCGGTCCGGGTGGTCACGGTGAGCCGGCCGCCCTTGCCCATGGCCTCGAGCGCGTTGAGCGCCAGGTTGACCACCGCCTGGCGCAGCTCGCCGAAGTCGGCGCTGACCGCAGGCACCGGGTCGAGGTGGACCTCCACGGCGATGTCGGAGAGCTGCAGCTTGTGGCCGACCAGCTGGAGCGACTCCTTCACCACCGCGTGCAGGTCCACCGCGACCATCTTGAGCGGCCGCTCGCGGGCGAAGTCGAGCAGGTTGCGCACGATGGCGCTGCAGCGCTCGGTCTCGCGCCGGACCAGGTCCAGCCGCTTCACCGTCGCGCGGCGGCGCCCCTCGTCGGGCACGTCCTGCTCGGCCTCGCGGGCCAGCAGCTTGGCGTAGGTGAGGATGCCGGCCAGTGGGTTGTTGATCTCGTGGGCGATGGAGGCCGCCAGCTGCCCCAGCGAGGAGAGCTTCTCGGTGTGGACCAGCGCGGCGTGGGCCCGCTCCAGCTCGGCGGTCCGCTCCGCCACCCGCGCCTCCAGGTCCCGGTTGAGCTCGGTGACCTCGTCCTGGGTCCGGCGCAGCGCCCGGGTCATCTCGTTGAAGGAGCGGGCCAGCGCGCCCAGCTCGCCGGGGGAGATGACCGGGATCTGCGCCTCCAGGTCGTCCTCGGCCACGCGCCGCGTGCCCTCCAGCAGCGCCTCCACCGGCCGGACCACCCGCCGCCGCGCCACCACCACCAGCAGGAAGCCGATCAGCGCCACGCCGGCCACGCCGCCCAGCGCCGAGACCTCGCGGAAGGTGGCGATGCGCTGGTCGGCCTCGGCCAGCGAGAGGTCCACCTCCACCAGCCCCAGCACCTGCTCGGAGCGGCTGTGGCGGTGGCAGGCGGCGCTGGCGCAGCTGTCCTCGTTGTAGATGGGCGTGACCAGGGTCACCACCCGGTGGCCGCCGCTGTCCAGCAGCTGCCGGCGCGCCTCCACCGGCAGCCGCGAGAGCGGGCGGGGCGCCTGGTGGCAGGCGGCGCAGGCGGCGTCCTCGCGCGTGAAGACCCGCCCCTGGTCCGCGGCGTCGGTCGAGAAGGTGATCCGCCCGGCCTTGTTGAAGAGCCGGACCCGCTCCACGCCGGGCTGCCCGGCGGTCTCGCCCATGGCGTCGTACACCGCCTGGCGGCGGTCCTCCAGCATGGCGCGGCGGGTGGTGCTGAGCAGCGTCTCGCTGAAGAGCGCCGCGCCGCTGGTGGCCTGCGCCTGCAGCGCCGACTGGAAGCCGCGCTCCACCAGCCAGTAGCCCGCCGCCAGCGCCAGGGCCAGCGCCACCGTGGCCAGCATGAGCTGGGTCTGGAGCCGCCGGAGCCAGGGGATTCGCGCGCGCACCCGCCCTCCTCAGGCCGCCGGCGGCGGCCCGCCCAGCCGGCCCACCACCGCGCGGAGCCGCTCCAGCTCGTTCTCGCCCTCCGGCTCGCGCTGCTGCGCGCGCTCGGCGGCGGCCACGGCCCGCCGGAAGGGCGCCAGCACCACCCACTCCAGCACCAGCCAGATCACCACGCAGGCCAGGAAGGACATGCCCAGGACCACCAGCAGCACCTGGCGCTTCCCGCCCACCAGCACCTCGTGCATGCGGGTGAAGTCGTGCAGCACGGCCAGGGCGCCCACCCGCTGCCCGGCCGCGTCGTCGATGGGGTAGATGGCGCGGATCCAGGCGCGTCCGCCGCGCAGCTCCTCGTCCCCGATCAGGCCGTCCGGCGGCAGCTCGGCCACCGCGCCCTGGAAGTCCATGATCCCTTCGCTGAAGGTGGTGGTGTCCATCACCACCACGTCCGGACGGGCGTCCCAGGTGTTGCGGGCGGCGCCGGTCACGCTCTGCCAGGCGGCCGGGTCGAGGAACCGCTTGTCCACCAGCACCCCGTACTCGTTGCCGGTTCTCGGCCTTCATGCGCGCCAGGAAGTGATCGATCTCCTCGGCCAGCTCCAGGTAACCCACCCGCCGCCCATCCACCTCCAGCGGCCGCACCACCCGCAGCGCGAAGGCGGTCTGGCCCAGCTCCAGCCCGGAGGCCATCTGCCCGCGCCGCTCGGCCTGCAGGAGCGTGGGCCGGCTCACCGGGTCCCCGGAGAGCTCCGGCTTGTGGACCCGCAGGAAGACGCGGCGGTCGGGGTCGATGAAGTACCAGTGGGTGATGCCGTCGCGCTGCAGGGCCTGGAAGCGCTGCAGGGCCGCCGCCTGCAGCGCCGCGCGGTCGCGGCGGACGAAGGCGCCGCGCAGCTCGTCGTCCTCCCCCAGCGCGGCCAGGGCCGCGTCCATCTTGCGGACGTCGGCGTCCTGCAGCGCGCGGAAGGTGCCCTGGGTGGCGCGCAGGGCGGAGGCCGCGGCCCGCTCGGTGTTCTGCTCGTAGATCTGGCCGATGATCTCGGCCGCGGCGCAGGCGATCCCCAGGACGCCCACGAGCAGGGCAGCGGCGAGCGGGCGGCGGATGGCGCTTCCCATGATCTGGGCCCCGGGGCAGGACGACCCGTCAACGCTACCACGCGCGCTCGCGACGGGGGGGCGCGGCGCCCCGTGCATGCGCGCGGTCCCCCACCCCACCGCACCCGCTCCGCTTGCGCGGGATCAGGATCGGAGCTGACGCGCTGCTCCTCCGGCGGGCGGACCGCGCTGAAGCGGCGCCAGAGCACCAGGTCGTAGAGGATTTTCAGCCCGCCGGCCAGGAAGAACGGGACGCTGGCCAGCGCGGCCGAGGCGTAGAGCGGGCCCGCCACCAGCGGCGACAGGGCCGAGCCCACGGTCCGGGCGATGCCGGTCACCCCCGCCGCCGCCGCCCGCTCCCCCGGATTGACCACCGCCATGGTGTAGGACTGGCGCGTGGGCACGTCCATCTGCGAGATGGCGAAGCGCGCCAGCAGCACGCCGACGGCCAGCGGCAGCGTGGGCATGAGCGGCACCACCAGCAGCAGCACGTTGGAGGGCAGGTGCGTGGCCACCATGGTGTTCACCAGCCCGATGCGGCGGGCGAGCCCGGCGGCGGCCAGCGAGGAGAGCCCGGCCAGCAGGTTGGCGCCGAAGAAGACGGCGCCCAGCGCCGCCGGCTCGAGGCCGAAGCGTGCGTGGAACCACCAGGCCACGAAGCTCTGCACCACGAAGCCGCCGGCGAAGGCGTCGAGCGAGAAGAGCGCCGAGAGCCCCAGCACGGTCCGGCGCGAGCGCGAGAGGCCGTGCCAGGGGGCGCCGGGCCTGGGCGCCTGCTCCGCGGGGACCTCCACGCCCGGCGAGAGCCGCAGGAACAGCGCCGCCAGCCCCAGCCCCAGCAGCCCGTAGAGCGCCATCACGCCCCGGTAGGCCTCGAGCGGCGGGCGGCCGCTGCGGAGCAGCAGGCTGGCGACGCCGCCGCCCACCAGCGACCCGGCGGCGGTGGCGAGCGAGCCGGCCAGGCCGTACCAGGCGAAGACCCAGGTGCGCCGCTGGGCGGGCAGCTCCTGCGAGAGGGCCGCCTGCTCCACGGCCAGGAACGGCCCCACCTCGTTGCCGGAGGGGCTGAGCACGCCGGCGGTGGCCGCGACCAGCAGCAGCCAGAAGGAGGTGGAGGTGGCGAAGACCGCGGCGGCGAAGACCATCAGCAGCGCGCCCACCGCCAGCGTGCGCCGCCGGCCGAAGCGGTCGGCGCGGGTGGTGAGCAGGAGCGAGATGGCCGTGTCGCCCAAGAGCGCCAGCGACAGGAGCAGCCCCACCTCGGCCTGGCCCAGCCCGGCCGCCTCGAGGTGCAGCACCAGCACCACCGAGGTGAGGCCGTACGCGAAGAGGCGCAGGGCGCGGGTGGTGAAGAGCAGCGGGACGTCGCGGGCGCCGCCGCTTCACCGGCGCGCCCCCAGCTGGTGGGCGTCGTCCACGCCCTAGCGGCGGGAAGAGGAAGGCCACCGCCACCGCGAGGCAGGCGATCACCGCCACGGCGGTGAACACGTGCACCATGGCGTGCTCCAGCGCCCCCGCCAGCCCCTGCACCAGCGCCGGATCCAGCAGGGCGCGCTCGGGGGAGAGGATTCTGCGCCACCTCCGGCGCGGCGCCGGCGCCGGCCAGGGCGCTGGCCAAGCCCCGCCCCCAGGAGCCCGACCGAGAGCGTGCCGCCGATGGTGCGGAAGAAGAGCGTGGTGGCGGTGGCCACGCCCCGCCGCTCCCAGGGCACGGAAGACTGGACCGCCAACACCAGCGGGGTGTTGGCCAAGACCCCAAGCCCGGCGCCGGAAGAGGAAGGCCAGGACCTGCACCTCCACCAGAGGGACGCCCGGGTGGAGCACGCAGGCGAGCGCGACGGCGGCAACGGCCGTGGCCACCAGCCCCAGCCGGATGAGCCAGCGGAACC
>JASGJN010000002.1:5000-257108 GCA_049840735.1 Anaeromyxobacter sp.
TAGCGGTGGCCGTGCACCTCGGCCCACTCGGCGAACGCCCCCACCGCCACCAGCGCGGAGAACCGCTCCGGCGGGACGAAGTGGTAGTCGACGCCGTCGCGCTCCGCGCCGCGCGGCGCGCGCGTGGTGGCGGAGACGGAGAAGACGGCCTCCGGGTGGCTGGCCCGCAGGCGGTGGGCCAGCGTGGTCTTCCCGGCGCCGGACGGAGCGGACAGGACCAGCAGCAGCCCAGGGAGCGGGGCCGGGCCCTCACTCGACATTCTGGACCTGCTCCCGCATGCGCTCCACCTCGGCCTTCAGCGACACCACCAGCGCGGCGATCTCGCCGTGCTGCGACTTGGAGCCGATGGTGTTGGCCTCGCGGTGCATCTCCTGGACGAGGAAGTCGAGCTTGCGGCCGACCGGCTCGGAGACGCCCAGCAGCGTCCGCACCTGCGCCACGTGGCTGCGCAGGCGCGTGATCTCCTCGGCCACGTCGGTGCGATCGGCGAAGACCGCCACCTCCTGCGCCAGCCGCGCCGGGTCGAGCGGCACGCCACGGGTCAGCTCGGCGATCCGCTCCGAGAGGCGGCTGCGGTAGCTCTCCACCGCCTGCGGCGCCAGGACCGAGACGCGGGCCACCAGCCGCTCCACCTCCTCCAGCCGTGAGGCGAGGTCGCGCGCCAGGGCCTCGCCCTCGCGCGCCCGCATGGCGAGCAGCGCCGAGAGCGCCTGGGTGAGCGCGCGGCGGAGCGCCTCGCCGGCGTGGTCGAGGTCGATGGTGCGCTCGTCCAGCCGCACCACGCCCTCGGCGTGGATGATGTCGCCCAGCGTCACCGAGCCGGGCAGCCCCAGCCGCGCCTGGACCTCGGCGAAGGCGCGGGCGTAGGACTCGGCCAGCGGGACGTCCACGCGCGGCGACACCGCCGAGCCGGGCGTGGAGCGGCGCACCGCCACCTCGACCCCGCCGCGCGCGAGCCGGTCCTTCACCGCGCGGACCACCTCGTGCTCCAGGGCGGACAGCTCCCGCGGGAGGCGGACCTTCACCTCGCAGTACTTGTGGTTGACCGACCGGACCTCGACGTCGATTTCCTCGCCGCCGGCGGCGCCGCGACCGGCGCCGAAACCCGTCATGCTGCGGATCATCGAGCCACCTGGGGTGGATGGACCACGGCCATGGCCGACCGTACCGTCGGACCCCGGGACCGTCAAGGACACGACCAGCCAGGGGTTCAGGCGATGGGCCGGGCCTCGTCCAGCAGCATCACCGGGATGTCGTCCTCGATGCGGAAGGCCAGCCGGCAGGCCGGGCAGCGGATCTCGGCCTCCGCCTCGCGGAACTCGAGCTCCCCCTTGCACCGGGGGCAGGCGAGGATTCTCCTTCCAGCTCGGGTGACAGCGCCATGGCACGACCTCCGGCGGCGGAGATTAGGCCGCCGCCGCTGGCCTCGCAAGCCTGGAGGGCTGGCGTCCTCAGCGCTTCGTCTCGGCCTCGAGCTTGCCGAGGAGCGCCGTGGTGGAGTGGTCCTTGGGGTCGCCCGCCACGGCCACCCGCCCCCCATAGGACCGGACCTCGGCTGCCTCGGGGACGGTGTCCGGCGTGTAGTCCGTCCCCTTCACCTGCACGTCCGGCCGGAGCGCCCGGATCACCGGGATCACGTCGCGCGAGTCGAAGAGCACCACGTGGTCCACGCAGGCCAGGCCGGCGATGATCTCGGCCCGCTCGCCCTCGGGGACGACGGGCCGGCCCGGCCCCTTGTTGGCCCGGGTGGAGGCGTCGCTGTTCACCGCCACCAACAGCAGGTCGGCCTCGGCCTTGGCCCCCTGCAGGTAGCGCAGGTGGCCGACGTGGAACAGGTCGAAGACGCCGTTGGCCAGGGCGATGGTGCGGCCGGCGGCGCTGGCCGCGGCGCGGAGGGCCGGGAGCTCCGCGAGCGTCAGCTGGCGGGGGAGCGCGCTCACGGCCGCCGCAGCTCCGCCTCGAGCTCCGCCCGCGTGATGGTGGCGGTGCCCGGCTTCTGCACCACCAGCGCGCCGGCCACGTTGGCGAGCCGCGCCGCCGTCTCGGGGTCGCCGCCCGCCGCCAGCGCGGCGCTGAACGTGGCCGCCACGGTGTCGCCGGCGCCGGTCACGTCCACCGCGTCGTGGTGGCCGTGGGCGGCCACGTGCACCGGCGGCGCGCCGGGCCGGAAGAGCGACATGCCGTTGCGGCCGCGGGTCACCAGCAGGAGCTCGCAGCCCACCTTGCGCAGCAGCGCGCGCGCGGCGCGCTCCAGGCCGCCGGGGGCGGCCAGCGGGACGCCCGCGGCCGCCTCCAGCTCGACCTCGTTCGGCTTCACCATGGTGAGGCCGGTGAAGCTGCGCAGGCCGTAGCGCGAGTCCACGCAGACCGGCGTGCCGCGGGCCTTCACCCGGCGCAGCGCCTCGATCCCGGCCGGTCCCAGCGTGCCGGAGCCGTAGTCGCTGGCCAGCACCGTGCCGGCGCGCCTCGCCGACCGCTCCAGCTCCTTGTGCAGGCGGCGCTCCACCGGCCCGGGCAGCGGTCCCGCCGGCGCGCGGTCGATGCGCAGCATCTGCTGCCGGCGCGTCGAGCGCCCGCCCGCCAGGATCCGGGTCTTGGCCTCGGTGGCCCTGCCCTTCACCCGCAGGAGCCCGCCCACGTCCACGCCGCCGGCGGCCAGCGCCTCGGTGAGCGCCTCGCCCAGCCGGTCGTCCCCCACCACGCCCACGGCGCGGACCTTCACGCCCAGCGCGGCCAGGTTCATGGCGGCGTTGCCGGCGCAGCCGGCCTTCAGCTCGGCCGACTCGTACCGGACGATCAGCACCGGCGCCTCGCGGCTGACCCGCTCCGTCTCGCCGTACACGTACTCGTCGGCGGCGTAGTCGCCCACCACCACCACCTCCGCGCCCGAGAAGGCGGGGAGCAGGCGCGCGAGCGGGGGCAGCTCGGTGGGGCGGAGGCGGCGCACGAGGTTCTCCTACCCCGCGCCGTCCGCGGAGGTCAACGCCGGCGGCGCCGGGGGGCTGGCCGCGCCGGGCCCGCGCCGCTTCCACCTGCGGTGGAGCCAGTACCAGTGCTCGGGGTGGAGCCGGACCCAGCGCTCCAGCCGGTCGTTCAGGTCCTGCATGAAGGCCAGATTGTCCCGCTCCGGATCGCCGGTGTCCGGGGGGAAGAGCGGCCCCTCGATGATGACCTGGTGCCGCCCGTCGCCCAGCGGATACGAGAGCGCGAAGACGGTGGCGGCGCCGGTGCGCCGGGCCAGCACGGCCGGGGTCACCGGGGTGGCGCAGGGGATGCCGAAGAAGGTGGGGAAGATGGCCCGCTTCCCGGGCTGGCTCTGGTCGAAGACGTAGCCCAGCACCCGGCCGGACTGGATGGCCCGGATCGAGGCCGACAGGACGTTCCCGCCCTTCCGGACGAAGAGCACCTCCAGGCCGGAGCGGGTGCGGGTGGAGAGCCAGCCGTCGGCGGCCGCGGACCCGGACATCTTGCGGGAGATGGTGGTGATGGGCACGCCGCGCCGGTTCTGGGCGGCCGACAGGACCTCGAAGTTGCCGAAGTGGGCGGTGCAGGCGATCACGCCCTTCCCCAGCGCGCGCGCCTCCTCGAAGCTCTCCCAGCCCTGGGTGACGAAGAGCCGGTCCAGCTCCGCCGGCGCCAGGTACGGCACGCAGAGGAAGTCCGGGACCAGCAGCGCGAGGTTCCGGTAGGTGGCCAGGCCGATGGCACGCCGCTCGGCCTCGGTCTTCTCCGGGAAGGCCAGGCGCAGGTTCTCCAGCACCACCCGCCGCCGGAGCCGGAGCACCCAGAGCAGCCGGCCCAGGCCGGCGAACAGGGCCGTCCGCAGGCCGCGCGGGAGCCGCATCAGCAACCAGGCCAGGAACGCCACCTCAGCCCTCCCTCGCCGCGTCGGGGCCGGGGAAGCGCGCCAGCGCAGCGTCGATGGCGCGCTCCAGGATCTCCTCCCCGGCGATCAGCTCGGCCTCGATCCGGACCACCCGCAGGCGCGGGTCGGCCGCCGCGTCCGGCGGCAGCCGGACCGCGTCCTTCTCGGTGGTCACCACCAGCTCCGCGCCGGCGCCGGAGAGGGCGCCGCGCAGCTCACGGTCGGTGAAACGGTGGTGATCGCCGAAGCGGCGCTCGTCCACCACGCGGGCCCCCAGCGCCTCCACCGTCCGGCGGAAGGCGGCCGGGCGGGCGATGCCGGAGAGGAGCGCCACCGCCCGCCCCCGCAGCGCCTCCACGCCGAACCGCTCCGCCAGGCGGCCGTCGGTCACGTCCACCGGCGCGTGGCGGGACTCCACCGGCCCGTGGCCGGTGGCCTCCAGCGCCAGCGCGCGCAGCGCCTCCAGCCGCGCCGGCTCGGCCCCGTCCGCGCGCGAGAGCCAGACCAGGCCGGCCCGGGCCAGCGCCGCCGGCGGCTCGCGGTTGGGGCCGCGGGGCAGCAGGTGGCCGTTGCCGAAGGGGTTGCCGGCGTCGATCACCACGATGTCGAGGTCCCGGGCCAGCGCCCGGTGCTGGAAGCCGTCGTCGAGCAGGAGCGCGTCGCAGCCCAGCGAGCGCACCGCCAGCCGGGCCAGCTCCACCCGCCGCGGGCCGCACAGCACCGCCACGCCGGGCAGCCGCCGCGCGATCAGCACCGGCTCGTCGCCGCCCTCCGAGGCGCCCAGCCGCACCCGCTCGCGATCCGCCACCACCCGCGCGTCCTTGCGGGCGGCGCCGTAGCCGCGGGAGAGGACCGCCGGCCTGCGCCCGCGGGCGGCCAGCCGGCGCGCCACCGCGATGGCGGCGGGCGTCTTCCCGGCGCCGCCCACCGCCAGGTTGCCGATGGAGAGGACCGGGACGCCGGCCCGGTGGGCGCGCAGGACCCCGCCGCTGTAGAGCGCGCCGCGGAGCGCCGCGCCGGCGCGGAAGCCCCACTCGGCCACGCCCAGCGGCAGGAGCAGCGCCCGGGCCGCGGGGCCCGGCCGCTCGCGCCACCAGATGGCTTCCAGGCTGCTCATCGGCGGAGCATGTCCCGCGCCGCCGCCAGCACCGCCTCGGGCGCCAGGTCCGCCAGGCAGCGGTGGTGGCCCTCGGGGCAGAAGTCGCCGCCGTGGTTGGAGCACGGCGCGCAGCGCAGCCCGAGGTGGAGGGCGCGGCCGGGCGGGGGCGGCCCCCAGCGCGTCACCGAGGTGGGGCCGAAGAGGGCCAGCACCGGCGTGCCCACCGCGGTGGCGAGGTGGACCGGGCCGGAGTCGCAGGCCACCAGCAGCTGCACCCGCGCGATGGCCGCGGCCAGCGCGTCGATGGGCAGGCAGGAGAGGTCGGCCGCCACCGGCGCGCGCGTGGCGGCGCGGAAGGCGGCGAAGGCGTCGCGGTCGCCCGGACCGCCGCAGAGCACGATCGAGACCCCGTCGGCCGCCAGCGCGTCGGCCACGGCGGCGAAGCGCTCGGCCGGCCAGCGCTTGGTGGCCCACCGGGCGCCGGGGGCCAGCGCCACCGCCGGCGCGCTCACGCCGCGCAGCGCGTCGGCCGCCAGCGCCACCGCCTGCGGCGGGAGGTTGATCTTCATGGGGCCGGGGGCGGTGATCCCCAGCGGCGCCAGCGCCTCGGCGTACAGCTGCGTGGCGTGGGCCCGGACCAGCGGCGGATCCGACCCGAAGAGCGCCATCAGCGCCGCGCCGGCCGAGCGGCGCTTGAAGGCGGTGCGCAGCGGCGCCGCCGCCCGGGCGATGACCGCGCTGCGCACCTTGTTCTGCAGGTCGATGACGGCGTCGAAGCGGCCGCGCAGCCGCCCCGCCAGCGCCCAGGCGGTGTCCTCGCCCTCGCGCACCAGCCGGTGCACCTGCGCCAGCTCGGGCAGCCCCTCCAGCAGCGGCGCGTAGAGCGGGTCGGTGACCCACTCGATGCGCGCCTGGGGGAAGCGCGCCCGGAGCGGCTCGAGGACGCTGGTGGCCAGCACCACGTCGCCCAGCGCGCTGTACCGGATGACCAGGATGTTCGCGGGATCGCTCAAGCGGCGGCCGCCTTCCCACGGGGGAGGATCGAGAGCATGTGGTCCACGTTGCGGGCGCTGGCGCCGCGGATGGCGGTGACCGACTGGCGGGCCATCTCGCCCAGCTCCTGCAGCTGGTCGGGGCGGGAGAGCAGCTCGTCCGCCACCTTGTGGAGCTGGTCGGGCGTGGCCACCTGCAGCCCGCCCCGCCCCTGCAGCACCTGCACCGAGTCCTTGAAGTTCTCCATGTGCGGGCCGAAGAGCACCGGCTTGCCCTGCGCCGCCGGCTCCAGCACGTTCTGCCCGCCGCGGGTCACGAAGCTCCCGCCCACGAAGACCAGCGTGGCCAGCCGGTAGGCGATGGCCAGCTCGCCGATGGTGTCGAGGACCGTCACCTGCGCGTGGCCCGCCGCCGCCCCGCCGCTGCGCAGCCGGACCGAGAGCCCGGCCTCCGCCGCCAGCGCCATGATGCGCCCGGAGCGCTCCACGTAGCGGGGCGCCACCACCAGCTGCAGCCGCGGGTGGCGGGCCAGCAGCCTGGCGTAGACGGCCAGGATCAGCTCCTCCTCGCCCTCGTGCGTCGAGCCGGCCATCAGCACCGGCCGGGCGGGGTCGAGCGCCATCTCGCCCCGGAGCGCCTCCTCGCGGCTGGCCGCGCCGTCCAGCACCAGCGCGTCGAACTTGGTGTTGCCGGTGACGAAGACCCGGTCCGGCGCGGCCCCCAGCGCCAGCGCCCGCTGCGCCTCCTCGTCCGACCGCATCAGGAAGCAGTCGATGCGCCGCAGCGGGTTGCCGATGGCGCGGAAGAGGGCCCGGTACCGGGAGAGCTTCTCCGGGTTGAAGCGGCCGTTGGTGAGCGCGATGCGCACGCCGGCCTTGCGGGCGGCGCGGATCAGGTTGGGCCAGATCTCGGTGTACTCCAGCACCAGCAGGTCGGGCCGGAGGTGCGCCACGGCGCGGCGGGTGGCGCCGTACAGGTCGTACGGCGCGTAGACCACCACGTCGGCCAGCCCGGGGAGCTTCTTGCGGGCCATGGCCAGGCCGCTGTTGGTCATGGTGGTGACGATGATGCAGCAGCCGGGCTGGCGCTTCTTCAGCTCGCGCATCATGGGCTCGAGCGAGAGCAGGTCGCCGGCGCTGGCGCCGTGCAGCCAGATGCGCGGGCTCCCCTCCCCCCGCGGCTGCGAGCGCTTGTAGACGCCGAGCCGCGCCGGCACCCCGTGCCGGAGCTTGGGGTGGAAGAGCAGCACCGGCAGCCCGAGGAGGAACAGCAGGTAGCTGGCGATGGCGTAGAGGAGGTGCACGTAGGGTCCGTGGTGGGCGGCCGGGCGCCTAGGCGCTGGCCGCGGTGCCGGCCCGGTCCTTGCCCTCGTAGATGTGGTGGAGGCGGGCGTACTCGCCCCCGCGCTGCACCAGGTCGTCGTGGGTGCCGACCTCGACCACCTGGCCGCCGGAGATGACCACGATCTTGTCGGCGTTGCGGATGGTGGAGAGCCGGTGGGCGATGACCAGCGTGGTTCGGCGGGTGCCGTCGGCGCCGGACATCAGGTCGTCGAGCGCGCGCTGCACCTCGCGCTCGCTCTCGGCGTCGAGCGCGCTGGTGGCCTCGTCCAGCACCAGGATGGGCGCGCCCTTGAGGAAGGCGCGGGCGATGGAGATGCGCTGCTTCTGGCCGCCGGACAGGCGCGTGCCCTTCTCGCCCACCCGCGTGTCGTAGCCCTGCGGCTGCGCCAGGATGAAGTCGTGGGCCTGCGCCAGCCGCGCGGCGCGCTCCACCTGCTCCTGGGGGACGTCCGGCATCCCGTAGGCGATGTTGGCGCGGATGGTGTCGTTGAAGAGGACGGTGTCCTGGGTCACCAGCGCCAGCTGCGCGCGCAGGCTGGCCAGCGTCACCTCGCGGATCTCGTGGCCGTCCAGCGTGATGCGTCCGCCCTGCGGGTCCCAGAAGCGGAGCAGCAGGTTGGCGGCGGTGGTCTTGCCGCCGCCCGAGGAGCCGACCAGGGCCACCATCTCGCCGCGGCGGATCTCGAAGGAGGAGATCGCGGAGGACCGGCTTGTCGCCGTAGGAGAAGGCCACGCCCTCGTAGCGGATGACCTCGCGGAAGGGCGGCAGGAGCCCGCGCCCGCTGTCCGGCACCGCGGTGGGCGTGTCGAGGATCTCGAAGATGCGCTCGCCGGCCGCCAGGCCCTGCATCATGGTCTGGCCCTGCCGGCCCAGCTGCTTGATGGGCTGGTAGAGCAGCATCACGGCGGCCACGAAGGAGATGAACTTCGACCCCTCCAGCTGGCCGGAGACGATCATCCCGCCCACCCACCAGATGGCCGCGGCGATGCCGGCGGCCGCCATGACCTCCATGAGCGGCGAGGAGAAGCCGCGGGCCAGGATGCCGCGCCGCAGGATCCGGATCAGCCTGCGGTTGGCCTCGGCGTAGCGCTCCGACTCCCAGCGCTCCATGCCATAGGCCTGCACCACCCGCATGCCGCCCACCGTCTCCTGGACCACCTCCAGCAGCTCGCCGCCGGTCTTCTGGGCGCTGCTGGTCACCTTCTTGAGCTTCTTGGTGAGCCGGATGACGGGGAAGAGCGTGATGGGCACCACGCCGAACATGACCAGCGACATGCGCCAGTCGAGCAGGAAGCAAGTGACCAGCATGGCCACCACGGTCAGGCCGTCGCGGACGTAGCTCACCACCCCCTGCGTCACGGCCGAGTCCACCGTGGTGACGTCGGCCGAGAAGCGCTGCAGCAGGTCGCCGGAGTGGCGCCTGGTGAAGAAGGACGGGGAGAGCGTGAGCAGGTGGTCGAAGAGCGCCCGCCGCAGGTCGGCGATGACGCGCTGGCCGACCATGGCGGTCAGGTAGAACTGGCCGAAGTAGGCCACGCCCTTGATCAGCGAGACCCCCACGATGATCAGGGGGAGCGCGGCCAGGATGGTGGCGCGATCCACCGCGGCCAGCCGCTCGGCCATGTGCCAGGAGGCCGGCACGTACTTGGCCAGGTCGGCGGTGGAGCCGGCCTCGCCCGTGAAGAGGAACTTGAGCAGCGGCCCCATCAGGCTGGCGTAGGCGGAGGTGGCCAGGGCCAGCACCACCATGCAGCCGATGGCCGCGAGGACCCGCCACTTGTAGGGCAGGGCGAACTTGAGGAGTCTGAGGTAGGTGCCCAAGGCGGCTCATCCTAAGCCAGAACGCCCCTCCGTGGCAGGAGGGTCGTCCGGCCGCCCGGCCGGCCCGGGTCCCCGGACCCTGCGCCGGCCTGGCCTGGGAGGAAGAGGGTGCGGGGCCCCCGTCCACGGGAGCCCCGCCGCCACCGCACGCAGGCCGCCGAGGGCGGCCGGGGCTACTCCTCGACGCCCTTGACCTTCCCCTCGGCCCGGCGCTTCTCGATGATCTTCTGGGCGATGGGGGGCGGGACCGGGTCGTAGTGCGACGGCTCCATGGTGAAGTAGCCGACGCCCTGGGTGAGCGAGCGCAGGTCGGCGTCGTAGCTCATGGCCTCGGCGTGCGGGCAGATGGCCCGGATCAGCACGCCGCGCGCCAGCGGCTCCATGCCCTGCACCTTGGCGCGGCGGCTGTTCAGGTCGCCCATCACCGCGCCCACGTACTCCTCGGGGACGCGGATGTCGAGCTTCATGACCGGCTCGAGGAGGATGGGGCGCGCCTCCAGCACCGCCTTCTTGAACGCCATCGAGCCGGCCACCTGGAACGCCATGTCCGAGCTGTCGACGTCGTGGTAGCTGCCGAAGACCAGCCGGGCCCGGAAGTCGACCACCGGGTAGCCGGCCAGCGGGCCGGAGTGGATGGCGCCGCGGATGCCCTTCTCCACCGAGGGGATGAACTGGCGCGGGATGACGCCGCCGACGATGGCGTCCTCGAACTCGAAGCCCTCGCCGCGCGCCTTGGGCTGCAGCTCGACGTGGCAGTCACCGTACTGGCCGTGGCCGCCGGTCTGCCGCTTGAACTTGCCCTGGGCCTTGGCGTTCGCGGTGATGGTCTCGAGGTAGGCGGGGGTGGGCGGGGCCAGCGTGATCTCCACGCCGTGCTTGCGCTTCACGCGCTCGACGGTGACGTCGATGTGCGCCTGCCCCATGCCCTGCAGCAGCATCTCGCCGGTGTCGGGCGAGCGGGCCAGCTCCAGCGACGGGTCCTCCTCGATCAGCTTCTGCAGCGCCGCGGCGGCCTTGTCGTCGCCGCCCTTGGCGTGCACGGCATAGGAGACGGGGCGCGTGTGCTGCTTGAAGGGCGGCAGCACCGCCGGCGCGTCGGTGTCGCAGAGCGTGTCGCCGGTGTGCGCGTCCTTGAGCTTCATGAGCACCACGAACTCGCCCGGCCCGGCCTCCGGCACCTCTGCGTTCTGGGCGCCGTCGGTCCGGAAGAAGTGGGCGATGCGCTCCTCGGTGCGGGTCCGCGGGTTCATCACCGTGGCGTCGTGCTTGAGCGTGCCCGAGATGACGCGCACGTAGTCGATGCGCCCGGCGAAGTGGTCGATGGTGGTCTTGAAGACCTGGCCGCAGAAGGGCGCGGCCGCGTCGGGCGCGCGCTCCACCTCGGTGCCGTGCAGGTCCTTGGCCACCACCTTGCCAGGCGGCGGCAGGATGGCGACCGCCAGGTCCAGCAGCTCGCGGACGCCCAGGCCGGTCTTGGAGCAGGCGCAGGCCACCGGGAGGAACTTCTGCGCGGCGGCGCCGGCGGCCAGGCCGCGCAGCACCTCCTCCTCGGTGAGCGCGGCGCCCTCCAGGTACTTGCCCAGCAGCTCGTCGTCCGACTCGGCCGCCGCCTCCAGCATGGCCGTGCGCAGCCGCTCGGCCTCCTCCTTCGCGCCGGCGGGGATCTCCTCCACCGACCACCTGGCGAAGGTCTTCCCGTCCCAGAGGTGCGCCTTCATGGTGATCAGGTCCACCAGCCCCTTGAGCCCGGGGCCCACGCCGATGGGGAGCTGCACCGGGACCGGCTTCACCTTGAGCGAGGCCTCCACGTCGGCGAGCGTGCGGGCGAAGTCGCCCTGCTCGTGGTCGAGCCGGGTGAAGACGGCCAGGCCCGGGCGGCCGGAGTCGGCCAGCACGTCGTAGGTCCGCTCGGCCCGGTTGTGGGCGCCGTCGGCGATGGACACGGCCAGGACGGCGCCGTCGGTGACCTGCAGCGCCCACTCCACCTCGGTCAGGAAGGCGGCGAAGCCGGGGCAGTCGAGCACGTGGAAGGAGCGGCCGCCCTCCTCGAAGCTCTCGGGGTGCAGGGACAGCGTGAAGTTGCGCTTCTTCTCCTCCGGCTCTGCGTCCAGGCGGGCGGTGGAGCCATCCGGCGCGGCGCGCTTCGCGTCGGCGACGCGGAGCAGCGACTCGACGAGGGCGGTCTTGCCCGCCCCGTCTGCGCCGAGGATGGAGAAGCTGCGGATCACGCGGGGGTTGGCCATGGCGTCGTTCTCCGGCAGCCCGCGCGATATCTGCTGCGCGGGGCGTGAGGTTCGCGGCCCGTAGCGCCGGCCGGAGCGGCCGGCGACGTCAGCGCCTAGCATGCAACGGGTCACCCCGCGTGCGCCACGGCTGTTTTTCAGTGGATCGCGTCCCGCTGGGGCGCGATCGTGTGGGGTCGGGCGCGGCGGCGGGTGGGCGCGCGCTTGCAAGGGCGCCGCCCGGCCCCGCTCAGCCCCGGAGCAGCCCGGGCATCCCCTCGGCCAGGCCGTCCATCATGAACTGGATGGCGATGGCCACCAGCAGCAGGCCGGCCGCGCGCTCGAGGATGGCCAGGCCGGTCCGACCCAGGACCTTCTCGGTCCGGGCGGCGCCGGCCAGGATCAGGTAGGACGCCGCGGCGGTCAGGACGATGGCCCCCAGCACCGGGAGCTTGTGCCACCAGGCCTCACCCCGGGTGCGGGCCATGAGGACGATGGCGGTGGCGATGGAGCCCGGGCCGGCCAGCAGCGGCATCGCCAGGGGGACGATGGCGATGTCCTCCTTGTCGGCGCCGGCCTCCACCTCACCCTCGGTGATGCGGGTGCGGGAGGGCTGGGTCCGGATCATGTCCAGGGCCAGGAGCAGCAGCACCACGCCGCCCGCCACCTTGAACGCCCCCAGGCCGATCCCCAGCACGTGGAAGATCCACTCGCCCGCCAGGGCGAACGCCGCCAGCACCCCGCACGCCGTCACCGACGCGCGCAGGGCCGTCTCGCGCCGCCGCTTGACGTCGTCGTCCCTGGTCATGGCCAGGAAGAAAGGGACCGCGGAGAGCGGGTCCACGACGAAGAACATCGCGGAGAGCGAGACGAGGCTCAGGCTGAGGAGCTCGCCGACCATGGAGCCGCGCAGGATACACGGAACCGGGCGCGCCGGGCGCCCGGAAATGGCCCCGGGTCAGGCCGTGTGGGACGGCAGCGCCCGGCTGGCCTTGGCGAACCCCGAGAAGCGGATTCGACCAGACCTTACGGAGCGCCTCCAGCACGATCCGGCGGGACATCTTGGACTGCCCCACCCGCCGGTCGGCGAACACGATGGGCACCTCGGCCACGGTGAAGCCCCGCCGGATGGCGCGGTAGGTGAGCTCGATCTGGAACGCGTAGCCGGTGCAGGCGACGGTGGAGAGCTCGATGTTCTCCAGGACCTCGCGCCGGAAGCACTTGAAGCCGCCGGTCAGGTCGCGCACCCGCAGCCCCAGGATGGTCCGGGCGTAGAAGCTGCCGCCGCGCGAGAGGAGGCGCCGCCCCAGCCCCCAGTTCTCGGTGCCGCCGCCCTCCACGTAGCGCGAGCCGAGCACCAGGTCGGCCTCGCCCGCCCGCTCCAGCATGGCGGGCAGGTAGCGCGGGTCGTGGGAGAAGTCGGCGTCCATCTCCAGCACCAGGTCATAGCCGCGCTCGAGGGCCCAGGCGAAGGCGGCCAGGTAGGCCTTGCCCAGCCCCTCCTTGCCGGCCCGGTGCAGGACCTTCACCCGCGGGTCGGCGGCGGCCAGCCCGTCGGCGATGCGGCCGGTGCCGTCGGGGGAGTTGTCGTCGATGACCAGCACGTCCACCGGCACCGCCGCCAGGATGGCCTGGACGATGGGGCCGACGTTCTCGGCCTCGTTGTAGGTGGGCAGGCAGACGACCGCCCGGCGCGCTCCAGTCATCCCATCACCTCCGCCAGCTCCTCCGCGACCCGCCGCGGCGCGCCGGGCTCGCCCAGCGCGCTGCGCACCTCGCGCAGCGCCTGCAGCTGCTCCTCGCGGGCCGCGCGATCGCCGAGCAGCCGCTCCAGCTCCGCGGCCATCCGCTCGGGGCTGGCCTCCCGCTGCAGCAGCTCCGGGACGATCCCCCTCCCGGCCAAGATGTTCACCAGCGCGAAGTGCGCGATCTTCACCATCAGGCGCCCGACCCAGTAGGTGAGCCAGGACACCTTGTAGACCACCACCATGGGGCGGAGCATCACGGCGGTCTCCGAGCGTCGAGGTGCCGCTCTTGACCAGCGCCGCGTCGCTCGCGCCGACCGCCTCCTCGGCGCGGCCGTCGAAGAGCTTCACGTCGAGCGCGGCGTGCGCCGCCAGCCGCGAGGCCAGCGCCTCGGGGCGGATGGTGGGGGCCAGCGGGATGAGGAACTGCGCGTCGGGGTGGGCCGCGCGCACCCGCTCCGCGGCCTGCAGCATGGGCTCGAGCAGCCGCTCGACCTCCGAGTGGCGGCTCCCCGGCATCAGCGTGATGGTGGTGCGGCCGGCGGGCAGCCCCAGGCCGGCGCGGTAGACCTCGGGCGCGTCCGGCGGCGGCTTCTCGGCGAAGGGGTGGCCCACGAAGCGGGCCCGGAGCCCGGTCCCCTCGTAGAAGGCCGGCTCGAAGGGGAGGATGCAGCACATCCGGTCCACGATGCGGGCGATCTTGCGCGCCCGCCCCTGCCGCCAGGCCCAGATCATGGGGGAGACGTAGTAGACGACCGGGATCCCCAGCTTCTTGAGCTTCTTCGCGAGGCGCAGGTTGAAGTCGGGCAGGTCCACCAGCAGCGCGGCCCGCGGGCGGCGCTCGGCCGCGGTGCGGGCCAGCTGGCGCAGGATGCCGAGGATGCGCGGGATGCGGGGGAGCACCTCGCCCAGCCCCATGACCGAGATGTCCTCGGCCGGCGCCAGCGCCTCCAGCCCGGCGGCGCGCAGCTTCGGGCCGCCCACGCCGAAGGCACGCACGCCGGGGCGCAGCCGGCGCAGCTCCTCCAGCGCGTGCGCCGCGTGCAGGTCGGCGCTGGCCTCTCCGGCCACGATGAGGACCTCGTCCAAGCGCGCGCGTTATATCACGCGCCCCGGGACGGGCCCCGCCCTTCCCCGCAGGGTGGCATCCGTGCTGAACTGGAAGCTCATGCCGATGAGCGAGGAGCGGGCCTTCACGCAGTGGTACTGGCGCGAGGGGGGACGGCTGGTGGCCACCCTCTTCGGCCTGGCCGCGTCCGTCGCCTTCGAGCGGCAGGTGGTGCTGGGGCGGATGATCCTGCCGGTGCTCGGCGCCGGCGCCGCCCCCGAGCCGTGGATGTGGGCCTCGCTCTTCATCCCGGAGCTGGTGGTCTGCTTCCTGGTGGGCTGGCAGCTGCGCGGCTGGCGCGCCATCCTGGTCTTCGCCGCCGCCGGCGCGGCGGTGCGGCAGGGCACGCTGGCCCTGCTCCACGAGGTCTCGTCGCCCATGCCCGAGGCGTCGGCCCGGGTGCTCGGCGCCCCGGCCTTCGCCGTGGCCTACCTGCTGGCCCTGGCCCTCGCCTCCTGGTCGGCCCGCACGCCCGGGCCCAGGCCGGCCGAGCCGGGCGCCGAGGGCTGAGGGCCAGGCCGGCCTGATACCCCTGCGCCTGAACATCCGTTCCGCTATGCTCGCGGGATGGAGCCGCGGCGCACCGAGAACCCGCCCAACCCGTGGCTGGGCCAGCAGGTGGAGTGGGACGACGGGCCGCCGCTGGCGCGGGTGACGCTGCTCGAGGACGCCACCCGGTCCATCCTCTCCGGAAACGACAGCCCCGACCTCCCCTTCCGCTGGAGCCTCAACCCCTACCGCGGCTGCCTGCACGCCTGCGCCTACTGCTACGCCCGCCCCACCCACGAGTACCTGGGGATGGGCGCCGGCACCGACTTCGACACGCGCATCGTGGTCAAGCGGCGCGCGCCGGAGCTGCTGCGCGAGGCCTTCGAGCGGCGCTCCTGGCGCGGCGAGACGGTGGCCTTCTCCGGCGGCACCGACGCGTGGCAGCCGCTGGAGGGCTCGCTGCGGCTCACCCGCGGCTGCCTGGAGGTCTGCGCCGCCTACCGCAACCCGGTGTGCCTGGTGACCAAGTCGGCGCTGCTCGAGCGCGACCTCGACCTGCTCCAGGTGCTGCACCGCGAGGCGCGCCTCTCGGTGGCGGTGAGCCTGCCCCTCCTCGACGCCGGGATCGCGCGGGCGCTGGAGCCGTGGGCGGCGGCGCCGGAGCGCCGGCTGCTCCTGCTGCGCCGGCTGGCCGAGGCCGGCCTGGAGCCGGCGGTGCTGGTTGCCCCGGTCATCCCCGGCCTGGACGACCAGCTGGCGCAGGTGCTCGAGGCGGCGCGAGCGGCGGGCGCCACCCGCGCCGGGTGGGCGCTCCTGCGGCTGCCCGGCCCGGTGGCGGAGGTGTTCGAGCGGCGGCTGCGGGCGGTGCTCCCGGAGCGCGCCGACCGGATCCTGCACCTGGTCCGGGAGACCCGCGGCGGCGCGCTCGGCGAGGGCCGCCCCGGGCAGCGGGGCTGCGGGACGGGCCCCTACGCCGCCACCATCGGCCGGGTCTTCGCGGTGCTGACGTCGCGGTTGGGGCTGGAGCCCCGCCCCGACCCCGATCTGGGGCCCTCCCCGTTCAGACGACCGCACCCGGGCGGCCAGCTGGACCTGTTTTCCTGCAAGTGAAGGCCCGGGCGGCGGTGCGCGCGCGGTCGACATCGGCCGGGCGCAGCGATACACAGATCCCGTGGAGCCCATCGCCACCGGACCTGCCGACGCGCCGACGCCCGGCCCCAGCGCCCCGCGCGGTCCCTCGCGCTGGTGGCGGCGCCCGGCCTGGAGCACGGCCAGGATCGTGACCGTGTACGCGGCGGTGGCCCTGGGCTGGATCCTCTTCTCCGACGCGCTGCTGTCGCTGGCGGTGCCGGACCCGGCCACCCGCGAGCGGCTCCAGACCGTCAAGGGTGTGCTCTACGTCGGGCTCACCTCGGTCCTGCTCTTCGCGCTGATCCGCCGCATCGAGCGGTCGCTGGCCTCCTTCGGCGGCGAGATCCGCTCGGCGGTCGACTCCATGATGGACGGGGTGATGCTGATCGACCCCGAGGGGCGGATCGCCGAGGTGAACCGGGCGGCGCTGGAGCTGCTGGGGGCCACAGAAAAGGCGCAGGTGCTGGGGCCCATCGCGGCCTGGGGCGAGCGGTACCAGGCGCGCTTCCTCGACGGCACGCCGGTCCCGGTGGAGCAGTTCGCCAGCCTGCGCGCGCTCCGGGGCGAGCGGGTGCCGGCGTACGACGCGCTGCTGCGGCGGCTGGACGGGCAGGACGTCTACGTGAGCGTGTCGGCGGCGCCGGTGGAGGCCGGTGGCCGCACCGGGCGGCTGGCCGTCACCGTGCTGCGCGACGTCTCCCAGGCCCGCCGGCTGGACGAGACCCGCGACGAGTTCCTCTCCACCGCCGCGCACGAGCTCAAGACCCCGCTGGCGGTCATCAAGGCGTACGCGCAGGTGGTGCAGCGCCGGGTGCCGGCCGAGGCCCCCGCGCTCACCGTGGTGCAGCGCCAGGTCGAGCGGCTCACCCGGCTGGTGCAGCACCTGCTCGACTCCTCCCGGCTGCGGCTCGAGCCGGTGGCCGGCGCCCACCAGCCGTTCGACCTGGCCGCCCTGGCCGCGGAGGTGGTGGCGCGGGCCCGCACCACCGCGCCGGGCCACGAGGTGACCCTGGCCGCGGCCCCGCTGGCCCAGGTGCGCGGCGACCGCGAGCGGATTGGCCGGGTGCTGGCCAGCCTGATCGACAACGCCGTCCGGTACTCGCCCGGCGGCGGCCCGGTGGCCGCCAGCCTGGCGGTCGACGGGCGCGAGGCGGTCGTCTCGGTGCAGGACCATGGGCCGGGGATCCCGCCCGACCGGCAGGCGCGCATCTTCGAGCGCTACTACCGCGCCCACTCCGGCACGCCGGAGGACTACGGCGGGCTGGGGTTGAGCCTCAACATGAGCCGCGAGATCGTGGTCCGGCACGGGGGCCGGATGTGGTTCGAGAGCGTGCCCGGCGAGGGCTCCACGTTCCGGTTCGCCTTGCCGCTGTCCGGCGAGGAGGGCGCGTGAACCGCTCGGTGCTGGTGGTCGAGGACGACGCCGACCTGCTCGGCCTGATGGAGATGGTCCTGACCGACGCCGGCTACGCCGTGCGCACCGCCAGCGACGGGCGACAGGCCCTGGAGCGCGTGGCCGAGGTCATGCCCGCGCTGATCCTGCTCGACATGCGGATGCCCATCATGAACGGCTGGGAGTTCGCCCGCGTCTTCCGCGAGCGGTACGGCCGCCCCTGCCCGGTGGTGGTGGTGACCGCCGCCGAGAACGCCCAGCTCAGGGCCGAGGAGATCGGCGCCGACGGCTGGCTGTCCAAGCCGTTCGAGCTGGACGACGTGCTCTCCACGGTGGCGCGCCTGGTGGACGCGCCGGCCGGCGGCGCGCCGGCCCCCCGCTGAGCGAGCCGGAACCCTCCCCGCCCTCCCCGGCTCCCACCCTGGCGCGCCCGGGCGCGCCCGGCAAGAATCCACCCCCGAGGTCCGCCATGAACGAGCCCGCCGTCGCCCCGCCGCCGCCTCCCACCCGCGATCCGGTCTGCGGGATGGACGTGGACCCGGCCTCGCCGCCGGGCGGCACGGTGGAGCGCGGGCGCTACCGGTACCACTTCTGCAGCGCGCGCTGCCGGGGCCGCTTCGAGGCGGAGCCGGAGCGGTGGATCGCCATCGACCCGGTCTGCGGGATGGAGGTGAATCCCAAGGCGCCCAGGGGCGGGCAGTACCAGCTGGAGGGGCGGGTCTTCTCCTTCTGCAGCCCGAAGTGCCTGGCCAGGTTCAGCGCCGAGCCGGCGCCCTTCCTGGAGCACGGCCCCGGCGGCATGCCCAGGGACGCGGCGCCGCCGGCGGCGCCGCCGGGCGGCGAGGTGGTCTGGGTCTGCCCCATGGACCCGGAGGTGCGGGAGAAGACGCCCATCCCGTGCCCGATCTGCGGCATGGCGCTGGAGCCGCTGGTGGTGGGCGGGATGCCCTCGGCCGAGGAGCCGCCCAACCCCGAGCTGGCCAACATGAGCCGCCGGTTCTGGTGGGGGCTCGCGCCCTCGGCGCTGGTCCTGGCCGTCGCCATGGGCGACATGCTGGGCGGGATGGGGCTGCGCCACGCGCTGGGGTTCGAGCGCTTCGCGCTGCTGCAGCTGGCCCTGGCCACGCCCGTGGTGCTGTGGGGCGGCTGGCCCTTCTTCGCGCGGGCCTGGCTGTCGCTGCGCACCTGGAAGCTCAACATGTTCACGCTGATCGGGCTGGGAACCGGCGCGGCCTGGGGCTTCAGCCTGGCGGCGACGCTCCTGCCGGCCGGCGCCTTCCCGCCGGCGCTGCTCGACCACGGCGCCCCGCCGCTCTACTTCGAGTCGGCGGCGGTGATCGTGGAGCTGGTGCTGCTGGGCCAGGTGCTGGAGCTGCGGGCGCGCTCGCGGGTCTCGGGCGCCGTCCGGGCCCTGCTCCGGCTGGCACCGCGGACGGCGCTGCGCCTGGAGGCCGGCGGCGCCGAGCGCGAGGTGCCGCTCGCCGAGCTGGCGGCGGGGGACCGGCTGCGGGTCCGGCCGGGCGAGAAGATCCCGGTGGACGGCGCGGTGATCTCCGGCCACTCGGCCGTGGACGAGTCGATGCTCACCGGCGAGCCCATCCCGGTGGAGAAGCGCGAGGGCGATCCGGTCACCGGGGCCACCCTCAACGGCACCGGCGCGCTGGTGATCGAGGCCCGCCGGGTGGGCCAGGACACCCTGCTGGCCCAGATCGTCAGGCTGGTGATGGACGCCCAGCGCAGCCGCGCGCCCATCCAGCGGCTGGCCGACGTGGTGGCCGGCTGGTTCGTGCCGGCGGTGGTGGCGGTGGCGGTGCTCTCGTTCGCGATCTGGGCCGCGGTGGGGCCGGAGCCGCGGCTGGCGCACGGGCTGGTGGCGGCGGTCTCGGTGCTGATCATCGCCTGCCCCTGCGCCCTGGGCCTGGCCACGCCCATGGCCATCATGGTGGGGACCGGGCGCGGCGCGTCCGCCGGCGTGCTGGTGCGCAGCGCCGAGGCGCTGGAGCGGCTGGAGCGCGTCCGCACGCTGCTGCTCGACAAGACCGGCACGCTCACGCGCGGCAAGCCGGCGTTGACGCGCATCGTGCCGGCGGCGGGCCAGGACGAGGCCGCCCTGCTGCGGCTGGCGGCCAGCGTGGAGCGCGGCTCGGAGCACCCGCTGGCCTCGGCGGTGGTGGCGGCGGCCCAGGCGCGGCAGCTCCCGCTGGCCGAGCCGGCCGCCTTCCGCGCCCTGCCGGGCCAGGGCGTGGTGGCCACGGTGGACGGGCGCCGCGTGGCGCTGGGCAACCCGGCGCTGCTGCGGGCCGAGGGGATCGACCCGGCGCCGCTGCGCGGTGAGGCCGAGCGGCTGGCCGCGGGCGGCGGCACGGTGGTGTGGCTGGCGCTCGACGGCGCGGTGGCCGGGCTGCTGGAGGCGCGCGACCCGCCGCGGCCGGGCGCGGCCGAGGCGGTGCGGGCCCTCCAGGCCGAGGGGCTGCGGCTGGTGATGGTGACAGGCGACGGCTGGACCACCGCGCGCGCCGTCGCGCGCGAGCTGGGGATCGACGAGGTGGAGGCCGAGGTGCCGCCGGCCGGGAAGGCGGCCATCGTGGCTCGCCACAAGGAGGCGGGCGGCGGGGTCGCCTTCGCCGGCGACGGCATCAACGACGCCCCCGCGCTGGCCGCCGCCGACGTGGGCATCGCCATGGGGACCGGCACCGACGTGGCCATCGAGTCGGCCGGGCTGACGCTGGTGCGGGGCGAGCTGGCCGGGCTGGTGCGCGCGCGCCGGCTCTCGCGGGCCACCATGCGCAACATCCGCCAGAACCTGTTCTGGGCCTTCGCCTACAACGCCGCCGGCGTGCCGCTGGCGGCGGGCGTGCTCTACCCGGCCCTGGGCCTGCTGCTGCCGCCCATGCTGGCCAGCGCGGCCATGAGCTTCAGCTCGGTGACGGTGATCGCGAACGCGCTGCGGCTGCGGCGCGCGCGCCTGGACTGACGCGCCCGCACCGCGTGGCCTGGACAGGGGGGCAAGCGTCCGTTCCGCCGATCGTCGGGCGGCGTGCGCTCGCTCCGCACGGGTCGTCGCCCGCCCTCGCGGGAGCCGTTACCCGTGTACGCAAGCCATGGCCCTCGCACGCGAGTCCCTCGCTCCCCGTGAACCCCGGCGCACCTCGCGCCTGGCCCTGCTCTGGAGCAGCGCCATCGGCAAGAAGGCGCTGATGGCGGTGACGGGGCTGGTGCTGTTCGCCTACGTCTTCGTCCACATGCTCGGCAACCTGCAGGTGTTCGCCGGTCCGGAGCAGATCGACGCCTACGCGCGCCTGCTCCACGTCTCGCCCCAGCTGCTCTGGACGGCGCGCGTGGTGCTGCTGGGCGCGCTGGGCGTGCACGTCGTCGCCGGCGTGCAGCTGCACGGCCGCGCCCACCGGGCCCGCGGCATCGCCTACGCCGACTACCGCCCCGAGTCCTCCTCGGCCGCCTCGCGCACCATGATCTGGAGCGGGCTCCTGATCCTGGCCTTCGTCGTCTACCACGTGCTGGACCTGACCGTGGGCGTCGCCAACCCGGACTTCCGGGAGGGCGAGGTGTTCCACAACGTGCTCGCCACCTTCGGCCGCGGCGTCGGGATGGTCGCCTACGTCCTGGCCATGATCGGCCTGGGGTTCCACCTCTGGCACGGCGCGTACTCGATGTTCCAGACGCTGGGCCTCTCCAACCGCCGCCTCACGCCCTCGGCGCAGCGCTTCGCCGCCGGCGCGGCGGTGGTGATCACGCTGGGCTTCTCCTCCATCCCGCTCGCCGTGCTGATCGGCGTCCTCCGCCCGGTGCAGTGACCATGGCCCTCGACTCCCGGATCCCCGCCGGCCCCATCGAGCAGAAGTGGGCGCGGCGCAAGTTCGAGCTGAAGCTGGTCAACCCCGCCAACAAGCGGCGCTACACGGTGATCGTGGTGGGCACCGGCCTGGCCGGCGGCGCCGCCGCGGCGTCCCTGGCCGAGCTGGGCTACGACGTGCTGGCCTTCTGCTACCAGGACAGCCCGCGGCGCGCCCACTCCATCGCCGCGCAGGGCGGCATCAACGCCGCCAAGAACTACCAGAACGACGGCGACTCGGTGCAGCGGCTCTTCTACGACACCGTCAAGGGCGGGGACTTCCGCGCCCGCGAGGCCAACGTGCACCGGCTGGCCGAGCTGTCGGTGAACATCATCGACCAGTGCGTGGCCCAGGGCGTCCCCTTCGCCCGCGAGTACGGCGGCACGCTGGCCAACCGGTCCTTCGGCGGCGCCCTGGTCTCGCGCACCTTCTACGCGCGCGGCCAGACCGGCCAGCAGCTGCTGCTGGGCGCCTACCAGGCGCTGCTGCGCCAGGTGGCGGCCGGCAAGGTGAAGACCTTCCCGCGCACCGAGATGCTGGAGGTGGTGCTGGTGGACGGCCGGGCGCGGGGCATCGTGGCGCGCGACCTGGTCACCGGGGCGGTGGCGTCCTTCGCCGCCGACGCGGTGGTGCTGGCCACCGGCGGCTACGGCAACGTCTTCTACCTCTCCACCAACGCGCGCGGCTCGAACGCCACCGCCATCTGGCGCGCCCACCGCAAGGGCGCGCTCTTCGCCAACCCCTGCTTCACGCAGATCCACCCCACCTGCATCCCGCAGTCCGGCGAGTACCAGTCCAAGCTCACGCTGATGAGCGAGTCGCTGCGCAACGACGGGCGGGTCTGGGTGCCGAGGCAGCGCGGCGACGCGCGCGCGCCGGACCAGGTCCCCGAGGCGGAGCGCGACTACTACCTGGAGCGGATGTACCCGACCTACGGCAACCTGGCGCCGCGCGACATCGCCTCGCGCGCCGCCAAGGTGGTCTGCGACGAGGGGCGCGGCGTGGGGCCCAGCGGGCTGGGTGTCTACCTCGACTTCCGCGACGCCTTCGCCCGGCTGGGCCGCAAGGTGCTGGACGAGCGCTACGGCAACCTCTTCGAGATGTACGAGCGGATCACCGGGGACGACCCGCACCAGGTGCCCATGCGGATTTACCCGGCCGTCCACTACACCATGGGCGGCCTGTGGGTGGACTACGACCTGATGTCCACCCTCCCGGGCCTGTTCGTGGGCGGCGAGGCCAACTTCTCCGACCATGGCGCCAATCGGCTGGGGGCCAGCGCGCTCATGCAGGGGCTGGCCGACGGGTACTTCATCCTGCCCTACACGGTCGGTGACTACCTGGCGCGCGGCGGCCTGGCCCGCGTCGACACCGCCCACGCCGCCTTCCGCGACGCCGAGCGCGAGGTGCTGGCCCGCACCGGGCGGCTGCTGGGCGTGAAGGGGCAGCACTCGGTGGACCACTACCACCGGCTGCTGGGGCGGCTGCTCTGGAACGACTGCGGGATGGCCCGCACCCGCGCCTCGCTCACCCACGCGCTGGGGGAGATCCCCAGGCTGCGCGATCAGTTCTGGCACGACGTGCGGGTGACCGGCACCGGCGAGGAGCTCAACCAGGAGCTGGAGCGGGCCGGCCGCGTGGCCGACTACCTGGAGCTGGCCGAGCTGATGTGCTTCGACGCGCTCCAGCGCGAGGAGTCCTGCGGCGGCCACTTCCGGGTCGAGCACCAGACGCCGGACGGCGAGGCGCTCCGGCACGACGAGTCCTTCACCTACGTGGCGGCCTGGGAGTGGAAGGGCGTGGGCGAGACGCCGGCCCTGCACGCGGAGCCGCTGACCTTCGAGAACGTGCCGCTCCAGCAGCGCAGCTACAAGTGAACGGAGGAACGGGTGCGGATCGTCCTGGAGATCTGGCGTCAGCGCGGCCCCGGGGAGGAGGGGCGCTTCGTCACCTATGAGGTGCCGGACGTCAACGAGCACATGTCCTTCCTGGAGATGCTCGACGTCCTGAACGAGCAGCTGGTGGCGCGGGGCGAGGACCCGGTGGCCTTCGACTCCGACTGCCGGGAGGGCATCTGCGGCACCTGCGGGTTCCTGGTGAACGGCGAGGCCCACGGCCCCCTCTCCAACGCCACCATCTGCCAGACGCACATGCGCCACTTCGGCGACGGCGACCGGCTGCGGCTCGAGCCCTGGCGCGCCGTGGCCTTCCCGGTGCTGCGCGACCTGGCGGTGGACCGGAGCGCCTTCGACCGGATCATCACCGCCGGCGGCTACGTCTCGGTCCGGACCGGCAGCGCCCCGGAGGCCAACAGCATCCTGGTGGGCAAGCCGTCCGCCGATCGCGCCATGGAGGCCGCCGCCTGCATCGGCTGCGGCGCCTGCGTGGCCGCCTGCCCCAACGCCTCGGCCGCGCTCTTCACCGGCGCCAAGGTCACCCACCTCGGGATGCTCCCGCAGGGCCAGCCGGAGCAGCCGCTCCGCGTCGTCGCCATGGCCACCCAGGCCGCCGAGGAGGGCTTCGGCCACTGCACCTCCATCGGCGAGTGCGCCGCGGTCTGCCCGGCGGGCATCCAGCTGGAGGTGATCGCGCGGATGAACCGCGACTTCCTCAAGGCCGCGCTGTCGCGCCGGGACGAGTCCGAGCCGCTGGCGGTGGTCCCGCGCGGCGCGTCGCTCTCGAAGTACCTCTCCGAGCCCGGGGACCAGGGGCCCTGAGCCGTCACGCCTGGCCCATGTGCCCGTCCAGCACCACCATGCCGCCCAGCCGGTCCAGCCCCGGCACCGAGAGAACCAGCGCGTCGGCGATGCAGAGCGCGCTCACCGCCGCGCGCCGGGCCGGCCGCGCGTGCTCGTAGCTGCCGTCCGGGAGCAGGAAGCGGGTGAGCCGGCCCACCAGCGAGTAGGCGCGCAGGCTCAGGTCGGGCACGAAGCGCCGCACCAGCGCCAGCTCGGCCGGCTCCAGCGGCCGCTCGTCCGGCGTGCCGTCCGGCGCCACCGGCAGCGCCAGCCGCAGGCGGCGCAGCACCGGGCTCCAGACCACCGGCTCGGAGAAGAGGAACCGCGCGCCCGGGCGGGCCAGCCTCGCCAGGACCGCCAGCGCGCCGGGCAGGTCGTGCAGCAGGTGGTGCAGCACCCCGTCGCCCCAGATCACGTCGAAGCTGCGCGCCGGCAGCGGCGCGGTCTCGAGCGGCGCGCAGACGAAGGCGGGCTGGGCGGGGAGCGGCGTGGCCCGGGCGCGCGCGCTGGCGGCCTCGATGGAGCGCGGGGAGACGTCCACGCCGGTCACCCGGGCGCCGCGCGCGGCCAGCAGGATGGCGTTCTCGCCGGTGCCGCAGCCCACGTCCAGCACGCGCAGGCCGGTCAGGTCGCCCAGCGCCCGCAACCGGTACTCCTTGCTGAACCAGGGCCGCCCCCCGGCGCGGTAGCGCGCCAGCACCGCCGGGTCGAGGCCGCGCGCGGCCTCCTCGGCGGAGGGCGCGTGCGCGTCGAACCAGGCCGCCTCGGACCGCCAGATCCGCTCCGGCTCGAGGGAGGAGCGCTCGCTGGGTGCGGTGTTCGCCATGGCTCTCCACGGTGCTGCCCGGCGCGCGGGCCGGCCATTCCCCGGGCCGAGGCGGGCCCCCATGCGACTCATCGTGAACCCGGCCAAGGTGGGGCCCCGGACCCCCGCTAGACCGCCCCGCCGTAGGCGATGCGCGGGGTGCGGGTGCCGGTCAGGTCGCCGTAGAGCGCGTCGTAGGAGAGGCGCATCTGGTCCACGTTGAACTCCTGCTCCACGATGCGCCGCCCCTGCTCCCCCAGGCGCCGGCGCAGCCGCTCGTCCCCGAGCAGGTCCAGCATCCGCCGCGCCAGCGCGGCCGGCGCGCCGGGCGGCACCAGGAAGCCGTTCTGCCCCTCGCGCACCACCTCCGGCGAGCCGCCCACCGCGGTGGCCACCATGGGCAGGCGCACCGCCATCCCCTCCAGGATGGCGTTGGAGATCCCCTCGGCGTAGCTGGCCGAGACCCCGGCCACAGCGCGCGCCAGCAGCGCCGGCGCGTCGTGCCGGTGGCCCAGGAAGTGGCAGCGCTCGGCGATGCCCAGCTGGCGCGCCTGGCGCTCCAGCGCCGGCCGCCGGACGCCGTCGCCCACCAGCACCAGCCGCGCGTCCGGGCGCTTCCGCACCACCTCGCGCATGGCCACCAGGAGGTCCCCCTGCCCCTTCACCGGGTGGTGCATGTTGGCCACGCAGGCGAAGGCCCCGGGCGCGGGCGCCGGCGCGTCCGGGGCCCGCCGGGCGCGCCGATCCAGCTCCGCCAGGTCCACGCCGTTCCGCACCACCGCGATCCGGTCCGCGTCCACCCCCTCGCGCACCGCCAGGTCGCGGATGCAGAGGGCGTTGACCAGCACCCGGTCGGCCACGCGAGAGGTGAGCTGCAGCAGCGGGCGGCGGTAGCCGACCAGGTGGTGGCCCAGGTCCACGCGGGTGAGGATCACCGGGATGCCCGCCAGCCGCGCGGCCAGCGTGCCCAGCACGTTGGTGTAGACGTCCTGGGCGTGGATGACGCCGATCGACTCGGTCCGGCAGAAGCGGACGATGCGCGCCACCTGCCAGGCGGTGCCGGGCCGGAGCATCCGGTCCCCCACGTCGAAGACCACCGGGCGCACGCCGGCCGCCTCCAGATCGGCCAGGTGGTCGCCGTCGAGGTGGAGCACCGCCACCACCGGCTCGTAGCGGGCCCGGTCCATGGTCCGGACGTTGAGGACCGTCTGCCGCTCCTGGCCCCCGATCCGGAAGCGGTTCTGGAAGATCAGCACCCGGACCGGACCGCTCACGCGCCCTCCGCGGCGGCCCGCAGCCCAGCCAGGCGGATGGCCGCCACCGAGCAGGCGAACAGGAAGTAGAGGAACCAGGACAGCGAGTAGCCGTTGACCATCTCGCAGAGCAGGTACCCCGCCAGCCCGGCGAAGACCGCCCGCGCCTCGTTCCCCACCCACGGGTCCTGGCCCGCGCGCCAGAGGCGCCAGAGCAGCCAGGCCGAGAAGGCGGCGAAGAGCGCGAAGGCCACCACCCCCAGCTCTCCCACGATCTCCAGCAGGATGTTGTGGGCCACGAAGCGGTGGCCGCCCGCCTCCAGCGGCGCGTAGGGGCCCCAGGCCGACAGGAACGCGCCCGCGCCCACGCCGGTGAGCGGCCGGTCCTCCACGATCCGCCCCAGCACCAGCCAGGCGTGGCGCCGGCCCGTCACCGACGCGTCCTCCTCGTAGTCGGCGATGGTGCGGCTGCGGGCCCAGAAGGTCTCCGGCGCGAACAGGGCCAGGCCGGCCACCAGCGCGCCGATGGCCAGGACGCCGCGCCCGGCCCGGCGGCCGCGCAGCAGGAACAGCGCCGCCGCCAGCGCCGCCGCCACCGCGCCCGAGCGCGAGTGGGTGAGGACGATGGCCGTGACCTGCGCCGCCGCCGCCGCCGCGCCCAGCAGGCGCAGCCAGGGGCGCCGCGCGCCCATGGCCAGGTGGAGCGCGAAGGGCAGCACCGCCACCAGGCTCATGGCCAGCCGGTTGGGGTCGGCGAACAGGCCGCGCCAGGCGGTCCGGAAGCCCTCCACCAGGTGGTCGTCGGTGGCCCTTCGCCAGACGCCGCCCAGGGCCGGGCCCAGCGAGGCCACCGCCGCCACGCCCATGAAGCGGCGCAGGCGCGACGGCGTGTCGAGCGCGTTCTGTATGCCCAGGAAGACCACGCCCATCTTCATCCCCTCCACCGCCGAGGCGGCGGTGGAGGTCGGCGCGATGGACCAGAGCCAGGAGGCCGGGACGAAGGCCAGGTAGGCGAGCAGCAGCGCCGCGCCGCGCCCGCCCACCCGCAGCCGGTCGCCCGAGACCAGGCGGTGAACCAGCACCGCGCCGGCGCAGGCCCCCATGGCCAGGAAGCTGAGCCGCAGCTTCTCGAACCACGGGTACCAGTACATGGGGTTCGCGTAGAGCAGCGCCACGAAGGCCAGCGCCGAGGCGAAGGCCACCCGGCTCCAGCGCCGCGTGGCCCGCTCCAGCCCGGCCTCGCGCGCCGCCAGCGCCGCCTCGTAGGTCGCTGCGTGCATCGATGCCTCCCTAGCCCGGGACCGCCGCGCGCGCCGCCGCGCCCACCCCGCCGCCCTCCACCGCCGCGACGTGGGCGCGGATCTCCTCGACCCGCGCCTCCCAGCCCTCCGCCGCCACCAGCGCCGAGCGGACCCGCGACGGCCCCGGGTCGCGCAGCGCCTCGGCCACCGCCGCCAGGAACCCGGCCCGGTCGCGGGCCACGGTGCAGCCCGGGATGCGCCGCAGCTCGGGCAGGTCGGTGCAGACGTTGGGCAGCCCCGCCGCGACGTACTCGCGCGCCTTGAGGGGGTTGGCCGCCAGGGCCAGCGCGTTGAGCCGGAAGGGCGTCAGCGCCACGTCGAAGCCGCGGCACCAGGCGGGCAGCTCGGCGTAGGGGCGGCGGCCGAAGAGATGCACGTTGCGCGCCCCCTCCAGCGCCCCGAGCCCGGTGATCACCTTCCCCACCAGCACCACCGACCCCTGCGGCCAGGCGTCGGCCACCGCCCGCACCAGCTCGAGGTCGATCCAGTCGGCCACCAGCCCGAAGAAGCCGATCACCGGCCGCGGCAGCCCCGCCAGCGGGGCCGCCGGCGCCAGCCCCGGCTCGAGCGCCCGCGCGAAGTGGGCGTGGTCCACGCCGTGGCGCACCAGCACCGTGCGCGGGTTGTAGGGGCGCTTGTCGGCCACGAGCTTCTCGGAGGAGGCGATGACCAGGTCGGCCCGGCGGAGCAGCCTCCGCTCCAGGGCCGCCACGTGGCTGGACGCGTCGCTGAAGGCCGAGAACTCGTCCACCACGTGGTAGAGCACCAGCGACTCGCCCAGGCTGCCGGCCACCGTGGCGGCGCTGGGGAGGAAGCTCCAGGAGATGGGCGCCCGCATCCCCAGCCGCCGCATGGCCCGCCGGACCTGGAGCCGCAGCAGGGTGCGGTTGGCCTGGCGGGCCGCCTCGCTGCCGTAGGCCGGCAGGTAGAGGGGCGCCAGCACGTGCAGGTTGGGCTCGGGCTCGGTCAGGCCGCGCGCGACGTCGCGCAGCTTCTTCCAGGCGCGGCGCGCGTCGGCGGCGGTGGCCCGGGGGGAGCGGTTGCCGATCGAGTTCACCCACAGCACCCGGTTCTCGCGGGCCAGGATTCGCATCACGTGGGTCTTGGAGAGCGGGTCCCCGTCCCAGTCGTTGGAGAAGCAGACGATGTCCCGGCCGGTGAGGGTGCGCACGCCCGCAACCTGCGACCGGTCGGCACTGCCCGGCGACCGTCCATCGGGGGACGGCGCTCGCGTGCGTGGCCTCACCGGGCCGTCCCCCGCGCCGCGGGCGGCGGCCCCGGCGCACGCCTGGGCTGCGGCAACACCCGGGCCGCGGGCGGCAGCGCGCCGGAGTACTCGCCGGGCACCGGACGGGCCAGGCCCAGCGCGTGGAAGACCCCCTCCAGGTTGCAGGTGGCCAGCGCCGGGCTGTAGCCGGCGGGACCGAGCGTGGTGTTCTCCCAGAGCATCTTGCGCCCCAGCACCAGCGGATCGCCGCCTCTCCGGTTCTCGGTGTCCTCGGTGGTCACCGCCGTCTCGAAGCCGCAGGAGGCCACCAGCCGGCGCAGCCCCGGCGAGTGGTAGCCGTTGGGGTACGCGAAGTGCCGCGGCGCCCGCCCCAGCTGCGCCGCGATTCTCGTCCCGGCAGCCCTCCACCTCGCGCCGCGCCCGCGCCGGCGCGAGGTGCGGCAGCACCGCGTGCGTGACGGTGTGGCCGCCCACCTCCACCCCCGCCGCGGCCAGGGCCCGCACGTCGTCCCAGCCCATCATCCGCGTCCCGGGCGGCAGCTCGCGCTCGTGCAGCCCCACGCGCGCCTCCAGCCCCGAGGCCAGCGCCAGCAGCCCGGCCTGCGGCAGGCGGGCGATGAGCCCGTCCAGGGTGGCGGCGGGGCCGCCGGTGCAGGCGTCCAGCGCGGCCTGCAGCGGCCCCGGCAGGCCGGCCTGGTGCGGCGCGATCCCGCGGGCGGCCAGCTCGGCCAGCGCGGCGAAGATGCGATCGTGCGGCAGCCGGTGGCTGGTCCCGACGTAGCCGGTGACGACGTAGGCGGTGGCCGGGATTCGCAGCGCCGCGAGGATGGGCAGCGCCACCCCGTGGACGTCGGCGTAGCCGTCGTCGAAGGTGACCGCCACCACGTCGCGGCGGCGCCGGCGGCCGGGGCGCTCGGAGAGGATCCGGCGCGCCTCCGAGAGCGAGACCAGCTCGCGCGTGCGGGCCAGCCCCTCCAGCTGCCTCCGCAGCGTGGCGGTGGAGACCAGCAGCGAGGCCAGCCCCTCCCGCGCGCTGGCCTGGTAGTCGGGGGTGACGCGGTGGTAGGAGACCACCAGCACCCGCACCCCGCCGGCCTGCCAGCGCCGGAGCGCGCCCACCGCCCGGTGGAGCCCGGAGGCGGTCAGCGCCCCCGCCACCGCCACCTTGAAGGTCCGGCGCACCATCCAGCGTGCGCTGCCGTCCGCGCGCTCGGGCATCTGCTAGCCCTCCCCCGCGGGCGCGCCCGCCGCCGCCGCGGCCCGCCGTCGGGCCAGCTGCAGCGCGCCCCAGAGCCGGGCCGGGGTCACCGCTCGCGCCACGCCGCGGGCCGCCCGGAGCGCGCCGTCGGCCGCGGTCACGGCCCCGGCCCGCAGCGACGGCGCCCGCAGGCGGACCGCGCAGGTCTCGCGCCGGTCGGCGGTCCAGTCGAGCTTGTAGGGCTCCTCGCCGCGCAGGAAGTCGTAGTCGGTCAGCCCGCGCGCGTACGCGTCCTCCACCGTGCGCGCCACCAGCACGGCGCCGGGGCTGCGGGCGGACCAAGCCGGATTGTAGCCGGACTGGTAGTAGTAGAAGCGCCGCCCCAGCTCGAGGCCGTAGACCGCCGCCACCGCCGCGCCGCCCACGCGCAGCCGGTAGAGGCGCAGCCAGCCGCGCGCCGCCAGCGCCGGCGCCACCGCGCGGTGGAACGCCTCGGGCGGCCCCGCGGGGATGCCGTAGGAGCCGCCCTCCACCGCCCAGCGCAGCCGGTGCAGGCGCAGGAAGTCCTCCATCGCCTCCGGCGCCTCGGCGGCCGTGGAGGCCACCTCCACGGCGAAGCCAGGCTGGCGCGCCAGCCAGCGGACGCGGCGGCCAAGCGTCTCCCGCCGCCGCACGCGCCGCAGGTGGCTGGCGTAGTCGCCGCGCAGCGCGAACCCCGGGCAGCTGAAGCGGCGGAGCACCTCGGCCCGCGCCCCGCGGAGGCCGGCCGCGTCCAGCAGCGCCGCGACGGAGGGGGAGCCGCAGGGCAGGTCCTCCAGGTCCAGCACGTCCCAGCCCTCCCCGCCCAGCAGCGCCCGGGCCAGCGCGGCGCGGACCTCGGCCGCGTCCTGCGGGCGCGCCAGCACGTCCAGGCCGTCGGCGCCGGTCAGGCCGTTGCCCAGCAGCCGCCAGCGGCGCGCGCCGGGCAGCCCCGGGCTGGCCGAGAGCGCCAGCACGCCCGCCAGCGCACCCGCGCCGTCGCGCGCCTCCAGCAGCCAGAGCGCGCGGCGCGCGCCCAGGTGACGCCACCAGGCGTGGAGCCACTCGTGGGAGAGGAAAGGGCAAGGCTCACCCGCCGCCGCGAAGAGCGCGCGCCACTCCGGGCCGAGCGCCTCGAGGCGCGCCGGGTCGCGGCTGGAGCGGACGGTGAGCGCGCTCACCCCAGCGCCTCCCGCACGCAGCGGGCCAGGAAGGCCATGTCCTCCGGCCCCAGGTCCTGGTGCACCGGCAGCTCCAGCACCTTGCGCCGCAGCGCCGCCACCTCCGGGAAGGCCTCAGGCGGGCAGAGCGGGTGCCCGGTGCGCCAGAAGTCCACCGCCTCGATGCCGCGCGCCGCCAGCCGCGCCTTGACCGCGGCCTTGTCCTCGCAGAGCAGCGGGTAGAAGAGCGGGCAGGCGCCGGCGTGCAGCTCGGGCAGGACCGGCGGCACGCGATCGCGCAGCCGGCCCAGCAGCAGGAAGTAGTTGCGCCGGCGGGCCGCCACCACCGCGCCGGCGTCCAGCCGCCGGGCCACCAGGCCCGAGAGCCTGCTCATGCCCAGCTGCGCGGCGCCGGGGTCGAAGGTGCTGGTGCCGGTCGAGACCGGGTGCAGCCCGGAGGCCCCGCGCACCAGCTGCACGCTGCGGCGGGCCGCGGCGCGGAGCGCCTCGCCGGTGCCACCCAGCCTGAAGGCCACGTTGGAGAGCAGCGCGCCCCCCGCGTGCGAGAGCGTGGAGCCGAGCGGCGCCCGCTCCGGGCGGGGCAGCACCCCGCGGACCGCCGGGTCGTCGATCACCAGCGCGCCGCCGTTGGGGACCGGGAGCGTCTTGTAGAAGCAGAGATCCCCACCGCGCCGGTGGAGCCCAGCGGGCGGTCTCCTTCCGCCGCCAGCAGCGAGAGGGCGCAGTCCTCGATCACCGGCACCCCGAGGCGCCGCCCCAGGGCGTTGAGCTCGTCCATGGGCTGCGCGAACCCGGCGTAGTGGATGGCGTAGATGGCGCCGGTGCGCGGCCCGGCCTGCGCCTCGAGGTGCGCCAGGTCGAGCTGCATGCGGGCGTCCACCCGCACGAAGCGCGGCACCGCGCCGGCCGCCACCAGCGCCGAGACCTCCACCCCGTGGTGGTAGGCCGGCACCAGCACCTCACGCCCGGCCAGCCCCAGCAGCCGCACCGCGTGGAAGACCGCGTTGCGCGCGAAGTAGAAGCGGGTCAGCCGCGGCGCGGTGAACGGGAAGGGCTGGGGGCGGTCGGCCCCCAGCGGCGAGAGCATGCCCGGCCAGAGCGTGGGCAGGGCCGGCAGGTAGCGCCGGCGCGGGGGCTCCGGCTCGGGCCAGGTGCGCAGGGTGAGCGCCGACTTCATGGACTCCACCGGAGCACCTCCTTCACCGCCGGGCGGACCCGGTGCTTGAGCGCGTGCAGGGCGCGGCCGGCCAGGCTGGGCCGGTACACGTAGAGCCAGTCGTGCGGGCGGAGGCGCGGCGCCCAGTCCTGCTTCCAGGGCATGTCGGGCCCGAGGAAGTCGAGCTCGGCGAGCCCGCGCTCCTCGCACTCCGCCACCACCGCCTGGTGAAGCAGCTGGCCGGGCGAGACGGCCGAGAGCCCCTCGGCGTAGGCGGTCTTGGGCAGCGAGAAGACGCCGCGGTGGACCAGCCCCAGGTGCATGGCGATGGGCACGCCGTCCAGCGTGAGCGCGCGGATGGCCAGGCCGCCGCGGGCGGCGGCGTCGCGCGCCACCTGCCGGTAGAAGCGGACCAGCGCCGGATCCCGGGCGATGGCCGTGCCCCCCTGGCCCTTCCAGCCCGACGCCTCCAGGGCCAGGAACTGCTCCAGCCGCCGCTCCAGGTCGCCGCTCCCGTCCTCCGCCTGCACGGCCACCTCGCCCAGCTCCGCCAGCCGGCGGGCCCGGCGGCGCAGGTTGCCGCGGAACTTGGCCGAGGTGCGCGCCGCCACCGGCTCGCCCCCCAGCGTCAGGAAGGGCGTGCGGAGCGACTCCCAGCGGCCGGTGAGGTGGCCGTCGGCCCGGGCCAGCGGCTCCAGCAGCGTCGAGGTGGGGCCGTCGCGCGGCAGGTCGCGGAGCAGCAGCACGTCCCAGCGGAGCGCGTCGCGGAGGTGGGCCCAGAGCGCCGCCACCGCGCCGGAGGCGTCCGGCCCCAGCGCCCACTCCACCCGGCAGCTGTGGTCGTTGGCCGGCGCCACCAGCCGGATCACCCCGCGCCGCCGCTCCTCCAGCAGCGGCGCGAACCCGGCCGCCGTGCCCCGGGCGTCCCGCGCCACCAGCACCCGCAGCCGCGCCGCCGGCCCGGCGAAGGCGTCCAGCCACGCGCCCAGCCACTCGTGGCGCACGAAGGGGAGATCCACCGGGCCGCGCGCCAGCAGCGCGCTCCACTCCGGCCGCAGCCGGTCGAAGGCCACCCGCCCCTCCTCCACCTCGACCCGGTACCCGCCCGCCGCCGGGACGACCTGCTCCGCCGCGCCGTGCACGTCAGCCCTCCCGCATCCGCGCCAGGTCGAGCAGCACCCGCGCCAGCCGCTGCGGATCGTGGCGACCGGGCCGGCCGGGCGCCTCCAGGTCCAGCAGCACCGGAACCACCCCCATGGCCTCCACCGCCGCGGCGACCGCCGCTACGCCCCCGACCTGCGCCGGCGCCGCCGGGTGCTGGATCACCGCGGCGTCCACCACGTCGCCGAGCTGGCGCTGCAGCGCCGCCACGTGGGCGGCCGCGTCGCAGCCCTCGGTCTCGCCCGGCTCGGTCCTGAGGTTCACCACCAGCACCCGCAGCGCCCGCGTGGTGCGCAGGGCCGCCGCCATCCCGGTGCCGAGCAGGCCCGCCAGCACCGAGGAGAAGAGGCTGCCAGGCCCCATCACCACCAGGTCCGCCTCCAGCACCGCGGCCAGCGCCCGGCGCGGCGCCGGGGCCGGACGGGCCAGCCCCAGCCGCGCCACCCGGCCGCGCGCGGCGGCGATGGCCGACTCGCCCCGGACCTCGCGCCCGTCCTCCAGCACGGCCACCAGCTGCGCCAGCCCCTCCACCGCCGGCACCACCCGGCCGCGCGCCCCCAGCAGCCGGGCGGCCGCGTCCAGCGCGGCGTCGAAGTCGCCCAGCCGCTGCGCCAGCGCGGTCAGGATCACGTTGCCCACCGTGTGCCCGGCCAGCGCGCCCTCGCCCTCGAAGCGGTGCTCGAAGAGCGAGGCCAGCGGGCTCGCCCCCGCGGCCAGCGCCTCCAGGCAGCGGCGCGCGTCCCCCGGGGCCGGGACCCCGTAGGCCCGGCGCAGCGCGCCGGAGGAGCCGCCGTCGTCGGCGGTGCTCACCAGCGCGGTCACCTGCACCGCCCGCCCCTGCTCCGGCTCCAGCCCCGGCGCCAGCCCGGACAGGACCCGCGGCAGCCCGGTGCCGCCGCCCACCGCCGCCACCCGCAGCGGGCGGGCAGCGGTCGGGCCGGGCCAGGCCGGGAGCGCGCCGGCCGGCGTCACCGCGCCCCCCGGCCCAGCAGCACCACCTTGGCGGTGGCCAGCAGGCAGACCAGGTCGAGGAAGAGCGAGGTGTTCTTGATGTAGTAGAGGTCGTACTCGAGCTTGCGGGCGTTCTCCTCCAGCGTGGACCCGTAGCCGTAGCGCAGCTGGGCCCAGCCGGTCAGGCCCGGCTTGACCAGCTCGCGCAGCGTGAAGAGCGGCCAGCGCGCCTTGAGCTCGGAGAGGAAGACCGCCCGCTCGGGCCGCGGGCCCACCACGCTCATCTCGCCGCGCAGCACGTTCCAGAGCTGGGGCAGCTCGTCCACCCGGAAGCGCCGGAGCACGCGGCCGGCGGGGAGGATGCGCGGGTCGTCGTCGGTGGCCCAGGCGGCCCCCATCCGCTCGGCGTCGCGGCGCATGGTCCGGAACTTCCAGAATCCGGTAGGGGCGCCCGGCCCGGCCGGTGCGCTCCTGCGAGTAGAGGACGGGCCGGCCGTCGGCCACCCAGATCACCAGCGCCACCGCCGCCATCGCCGGGGCCAGCGCCAGCAGCAGCGCGGCCGCCACCGCCAGGTCGGCCAGCCGCTTCGCCGTGCGGGTCACCCGCGAGACCCGGAACCCCTCGTCGAAGATGAGCGCGCTGGGGCGGACCAGCGCCAGCGGGATGCGCTGCAGCGTGGCCTCGGCGAACCCGACGTCGTCCACCACGCGCAGGCCGCGGGTGCGCAGCGCCAGCAGGTCGTCGAGCGGCAGCCCGCGCCGGTCCTCCAGCGCCACCACCAGCACCTGCGCCCGCACCTGCCGGGCCACCTCCGCCACCCGGCCGGTGTGGACCGCGGCCGGGTCCACCAGCGGCGGCGCCGTGCTCCGGCCGTCCACCTGGAAGCCGACCACCTCCCAGAGGCCGTCCGCCTCGCGCTCCACCGCGCGCGCCAGGTCGCGGGCGCGCGCGCCGCCGCCCACGAAGAGCACGCGGGTGGGGGCGCCCACCACCGCCGGCATCAGCACCCGGGCGCCGATCACGCCCAGCGCCCCGCCCGCCGCCGCCACCACCAGCGAGCCGTGGAGCGTCCAGCCCGGGAGGAGGAACAGGTCGAGCGCCACGTCGGCGAGGGCCAGCGCGATGGCCGCCACCCCGAGGGCGCGCAGCAGCCTGCGCCCGTCGGTCCGGTCCCGGACCGCGGCGTGCAGGTCGTAGAGGTCGCCCAGGTAGAGCGCGCCGGCGAAGATCAGCGCCGCCACCCCGGCCCGCAGCACCCCCGGGGTGATGGGCATCCCGGCGCCGCTGGCCTGGGCCGCCACCGGCCCGATGGAGGCGCCGGCCAGCAGCGCCAGCACCAGCACCGTCTCCTCGGCGAAGAAGTAGGCCGCCTTGCGCGGCGAGAACCAATGGTTGAAGACGCGGACCAAGATTGCCCCCCCCGGCCCAGCTGCGGGCCCCAGGCCTCAGGCTCCAGGCCTCAGGCTTCGGCGCACCCGGGCTCCCCTCGACGACTCCGACCGGCCCCCTGCCGGCCCTCCCCCGCCGCTTCGCGCTTCAGCCGCCGGACGCCGCGCGCGGCGGGGCGGGCAGGCCGGGCTCGCCGTAGAGCCAGCGGGCGTGGAGCGCCGCGGCGGCGTCCACGTCGTTCAGCACCACGCCCGCGGCCCGCTCGCCCAGCGCCTCCAGCGCCAGCCGCACCACCGGGCGCGGCGTGAGGCCGGCCCGCACCACCAGGAGCGCCAGGTCGGCGGCGGACGCGATCCGGTCGCCGTCCGCGAAGGCCAGGGCAGGCGGCGCGTCCAGCACCACCAGCTCGTAGGCCGCGCGCAGCTGGTCCATCACCGCCGGCGCCCGCGGGCTGCGCAGCGCCAGCGCGCCGTCACGGGCCTCGCCGGCGCAGAGCACCGACAGGCCGCCCACCCGCGCCACCGCCTGGCCCAGCTCGGCGGTGCCCTCCAGCACCTCCGCCAGCCCGGCGCGCGGCGCCAACCCCAGCAGCCCCGCCAGCGCCGGCCGGCGCAGGTCGGCCTCGACCAGCACCACCGGCCGCCCCTCCTGCGCGGCCGTGAAGGCCAGGTTGGCCGCGGTGGTGGTGCGCCCCTCGCCGCGCCCGGCGGAGGTGACCGCCACCACCCGCGCCGGGCGGCGTGCCGCCAGCCGGAGCAGCCGCTGGTACAGCAGCCGGTAGCCCTCGGCGGCCGGCGAGTCCGGCTCCAGCAGCGCCACGATGCGGCTCTCCGGCGCCAGCCCGGGGTAGGTGCCCTGCAACGTCTCCGCGCTGATCATCTCGCCCTCCCTTTCACTGCGCCTGCGTGCGCCGCGGACCGATCCGCGGGATGGTGGCCAGCACCGGCACGCCCAGTCCGCCGGCGTCCTCCGGGCCGCGCATGGAGCCGTCGGCCCACTCCGTCAGCGCCGCCGCCGCCAGGGCCAGGGCCAGCGCGGCCAGCACCGCCAGCAGCGCCAGCCGCCCGCGGTCCGGCGCCGAGGGGTGGGTGGGCGTGATGGCCGGGTCGAGCAGGTGGAACATCGAGGCGGTGTCGGCCGCCAGCAGCCCCTCGGCCACCGCGGCGTCGGCGCGGCGCGAGACGGTGGCCGCGTACTTGGCCCGCAGCGCCTCGTAGTCGCGCGAGAGGTTCGCCAGCTCCTGCCCCCAGCGCGGCGCCACCTCCACCTTGCGCTGGTATCCGTCGAGCTGCTTGCGGGCGTCCTCCAGCGCGCGCTGGTGGTCGGCGATCTCGGCCTCGATGCGCGCCAGCCCCTCCTTCACGCGCAGCTCCCGGAACTGCCCCGCCGCCTCGTCGCGGCGCCCGAGGGCCTCCGCCAGCTCCCGGCGCGCCCGGCGCACGTCGGGGTGATCGGGCGAGTAGGCGGCCTCCGCGGCCTGCAGCCGCCGCACCGCGCCGTCCAGCGCCGCCTCGGCCATGCCGGGCACCGTCACGCCCTCGGGCACGCTCCCCAGCAGCGCCGTCCGCCGGCGCTGCGCCTCGGCGATGGCCCCCAGGCGCAGCTCGATCAGCGCCTGGGCCCGGCCCACGCTCCGGGCGTTGGTCTCGACCATCTCGGGCAGCTCGGCGAGGTGCTCCACCTTGAAGGCCAGGATGCGCCGCTCGTCCTCGGCCAGCTGCTGCCCCATCTCCTTGACCTGGGCGTCGAGCGTCTCGCGCAGCCCCTGGGCCTGCGACTGCAGGACCTGGCGCGTCATCTCCTCGTAGGCGCGGGGCAGCAGCTCGGCCGCCGCCTTCACCTTCTGGGGATCGCGCCCGCGCACCTCCACCACGAAGAGCAGGCTGGGCCCGCCGCCCGGGACCTCGCCCTCCAGCCGGACCTCCACCTGGCGGCGCAGCTTCTCGATCGCGCCCTCCCGGTCGTCGTGCATGTCGGGGAAGAAGTCGGTCTCCTGGAGCACCCGCTCCAGCACCGGGCGGGCCAGGATGCCGTGCTTCACCGTCCGCATCCGGTCCTCGAACGGCACCACCCCCTGCGCCGGCAGGAACTCGACCGAGAGCCGGCGGGGCTCGAGCTGCACGGTGGAGCTGGCCGTGTACTCGGAGGGGGTGAAGGCGGCCACCGCCAGGCCGACGGCCAGCGTCGCGCCGCCCACCAGGAGCGCCGCCGCACGCCGCCGGCGGAGCGCCGCCCACAGAATCCTGCACCGTGTACGTCCTCTCCATGTCCGCTCCCCCTACCGGACCGGCAGTTCCCAGCCGAGCCGAAGCCCGACCACGGTCCGTCGCAGCGCGGTCGACGTGTCGTCGAGCCGCGCGAAGTGCGCCGCGGCGAGCGCGACCCGCGCGCCAGCCCCGACGTGAAGCCCCGCCTCACCGCTGAACGCCCAGCCGACGTTGGCGTTGGCGCCCGTGGGCGGCTCGCCCGAGCGCCAGATGCCCGCGTCCCCGCGCAGCTCCCAGCGCCGCCCCACCCGCCGCACCGCCCCCACCTCCGCCGAGTCGACCAGCCCGGGCGACGCGGTGGAGCCGATCCCCAGCCGATGCGCCACGGTGGTGCGCAGGTCGAACCACAGGCTCGTCACGCGCACCTCCACCCCCGCCTCCGGCACGATCGCCACCTCGTCCGGCCCGCGCCAGAGGGCCGGACCCGCGAAGGCGTCGACCTCGACCACGCGGGTCACGCGGTAGCGCAGCCGCGCCCGCAGCGCGTTGGCGAACGCCACCTGGTCGCCCTCGGGGTGGAAGTCCTGGAACACCTGGAAGGCGAACGCGCCGCCCACCGACAGGCGCGGGTCGAGGCGCCAGAGCACGTCCAGGGAGGGCGCGTGCATCATGCCGCCGGTGTGATCGTCGAACTGCGCCCCGCGCTCGATCAGGGCCACGCCCAGCACCAGGCGGGAGGTGACCTCGCCGTCCAGGCGGCCGCCGGCGTTGATCATCAGCGCCGCCTGGCGCCCCTCGCGGAAGACGCCGTTCATCGCCAGGCCCACCGGGTCGTAGGCGTAGGCCACCCGGGCCGTGCCGCGCAGCTCCAGCCGGCGCGAGGGCGTGGCCTCCACCGCGAAGGTCCCGCGCTGGTTCCAGAAGCCGTCCGGGGCGAGGTCCCGGTAGACCACCCAGTCGCCGCCGTAGGTGGCGGACACGTCGTACAGGTGGTCCCGGACGCGCAGGCCCACGTCGGGCGAGACGCGCGAGGTCCGGTCGGCGCTGTTGCCGTCGTAGAAGACGTTCGAGTCCCAGCCCCCCTCCAGCACCACCTTGGCGATGGGCTCGACCTTCGTCTCCCCCCGCGCCGGCGCGGGCAGGAGCAGCAGGCCCAGCAGGAGGGCGGTGGCCCACGCGGTCACCGCCAGCCCGACCCGCGGGATCGCCGGCACGCGCGCGCGCATCGCGTCCCCGCTCCGCGCCCTACGGCACGTAGAGGACATCGCCTCCCCTGAGCCAGAGCGCGCCCTTGGCCTCGCCTTCGACCAGGTCCTTGAAGGACAGCTTGACCCGGTCGGCGTGGCCGTCGGCCTTCTGCCGCAGCCAGACCACGTCATCGCCGCCGAACTCGGTGCGCCCGCCGGCCAGCGCGATGGCCTGCACCACGCTCATGGGGCCGCGCAGCGGGAAGCCGCCCGGCCTGGTCACCTCGCCCAGCACGTACACGCGGGCGCCGTTAATCTCGCGCACCAGCACCGCCACCGAGGCGTCGCGCACGTACGGCGTCAGCGCCGCGGTCAGCCCCTGCTGCAGCTCCGCCGGCGTGCGCCCCGCCGCCTCCACCTCGCCGGCCAGCGGCAGCGAGATGCGCCCGTCCGGCCGCACCGGCACGATCCGGGTCAGCTCCGGCTCGTGCCACACCACCACCTCCAGCACGTCCTCGCGACCAATCCGGTACTCCGTGTCGGGACGATCCGGGGCCCGCTCCCCGTCGGACGTCGAAGCACAGCCCGCAGCCGCCGTCAGCCAAAGCAGCGCCCAGCCCACCCGCACCATCGAAGCCTCCCCCGGGACCGTCGCTCGGCCGTCCCGTCGCGCCGCCGTGGCCGGGAGCACAGGCCGTGCCAGGCGCCGCGCGGGTCGGTGGTCGCCGCTCGCCAACGTCGTCTCCGGGCGGCAGCGGCCTCGCCGCGCGGACGGGGGCCTGCCCGGCCGGTGAAGCGCGGCGGCCGCGGTGGCGAACTCGTTTCCCTCGCTGCGGAAGGCGCGTGCCCGCATTGCCGGCCGGCCGCGGGCGCCCGACGTTTCACCTGGACGCGCGCTGCGGCGCGTGGAGGGGACACGATGCTGAGGGCGGCGGTCTGGACCATCGGGCTGTTTGGCGCCGGGATGGCGGTGTGCAGGATCTTCCCGGCCGCCTGGCTCGAGCCGGTGGTGCTGTTCGGCCTGGGGGTGGCGCTGCTGGCGGTGAGCACGCGCAGCGCCAGGCCGCGGGCGCCGCGCGCCCGGGCGGTGGCGCCGAAGGAGGCCGCCGCGTGAGCGGGGCCGTGGCTCAGCCGCAATCGCGGCGGGGGCCCGGCTCCTCCACCCGGGCGGCGTCCCGGGGATCGACGATCTTGCAGTCCTTGATCTTGTAGAGCAGCGCCTTGTAGCTGATCTGCAGCCGGCGGGCCGCCTTGCGCTTGTTCCAGCCGGTGCGCATCAGGGCGCGCACGATGGCCTCGCGCTCGGCGACCCGGGCCGCGCGGCGCGCCACCTCCTTGAGCGGCGCGTCCTCGGACAGCGCGACGAAGGAGCCGTCCACCCGGGCGGTGTTGACCGCGGCGTTGAGCGGCGCCAGCCCCGGCAGCCTGGGACGGGACAGGTCCCCCAGCACCATCTCCGGGTCGCGCAGCACCACCAGCCGCCGGACCAGGTTCTCCAGCTCGCGGACGTTGCCGGGCCAGTCGTAGGCGTGGAACCGGTCCAGCACGCCGGCCGGGACCTCCTCCAGCCCTCCCCGTACCGCTTGCGGTACTTCTCCACGAAGTGGCGGACCAGCGGCGCGAATCTCCTCCTTCCGCTCGCGCAGCGGCGGGACCCGCACGGTCACCACGTTGAGCCGGTAGAACGAATCCTCGCGGAAGGCCCCCTGGCGGATGGCGGCCTCCAGGTTGCGGTTGGTGGCCGTGATCACGCGCGCGTCCACCCGGACCGGCCGCTTGCCGCCGACGCGGTAGAACTCCTCGTCCTGCAGCACCTGCAGCAGCTTGGCCTGGAGGCGCGGATCCATCTCGCCAATCTCGTCGAGGAAGATGGTCCCCTGGTGCGCCAGCTCGAACTTGCCGGGCTTCTCGGCGTGCGCGCCGGTGAAGGCCCCCTTCTCGTGGCCGAAGAGCTCGCTCTCCAGGAGCTCGCCCGGCAGCGCCGCGCAGTTGATCTTCACGAACGGGCGCGCCGAGCGGCGGCTCATGGCGTGGATGCGGCGGGCGATCACGTCCTTGCCCACGCCGCTCTCGCCCACCAGCAGGATGGGCACGTCGGTGTCGGCCACCCGCTCCACCAGCTCCCAGACCCGGTCCATGGCGCCGGAGAGCGGCGGAGGCAGCGCGTCGGGATCCGCGCCGGGGTCGGCCTCCACCGGCGCGCGCGCCGGCGCGGCCAGCTCGGGCGGCCGGGCCAGGCCGTCCAGGGCCCGGCGCAGCACCAGGTCGAGGTCCATGGGATCGAACGGCTTGGGGAGGTAGTCGGTGGCGCCGAGCTTCATGGCCCGGACCACGTCCTCCGTCTCGGACAGGCCGGAGAGGACGATCACCGGCAGCCCGGGCTCGCGCTCGCGCAGCCGCCGCAGCACCTCGAACCCGTCCGGCGCGGGGATCACCAGGTCGAGCAGCACCGCGTCCACCCGGCTGCTCTCGGCCGCCTCCAGCGCCTCGGCCCCGCTGGCCACCGCCTTGACCCGCAGGCCTGGCCGCGCCACGAGCGCCGCCAGGGCCGTCCGTGCATCGGCGTCGTCCTCGACGACGAGGACCGTCCCTTCCTGTTCCATGGCCGTTCGCTCGCTGAAGAGGTCCGTACCGACCCTGGGAAAATGAAGCGAGCGATGCTCACCGGCACCGGCCCAATCGCGGAGGCACCGGCAGGGGGCGCGCGCTGCACGGGGCGTGAACCCCGCCGGCCGGGTCGCGCGCTGGCCCGACCCATGCCATACCTGGGGCATGCGCCTCTCCCGTCCCCGCGTCCTGTTCCGGGTGGCCCTCCTGACCGGCCTGGGCGGGGTCCTGCTCTGGCGGGCCTGGGGGACCCGCGCCGCCGCCCTGGACGCCGGCGGAGACGCCGCGCTGCTCCGGATGGCGGTGGTCGAGGCCGCCCTGGGCGGGGTGGCCATCCTCGCGGCCGCCATGGGCCTCTTGGCGCTCCGGAAGAAGGCGCGCAAGCACACGCTCCACCTGGACGACGTCCCGCCACCGCCCAAGCCCTGAGGCGGCGGCCCTGGGCCCCGGGCGGCGCGTCAGTAGATGCCCGCCACCTCGGCGCCGGAGTAGTAGGCCCGCAGGATCTCGCGGTACCCCTGCCCCGCCGCGGCGCGCCCGACCGCGCCCCACTGGCACATGCCGGCGCCGTGGCCCCAGCCGCCGCCGCGCAGCACCCACCCGCCCGCGTCGCGGTCCACCTCGAACATCGACGACGGCAGGTCGCCCAGCAGCCGGCGGATGCGCAGCTCCGGGCCGACCTCGGCCGTCCCGCGATCGCCCACCAGCCGCAGCGTGCGGACGCGGCCGGAGACGCCGCGCGCCAGCGGCTCCAGCGCGCGCACGTGGCCCACGCCCAGCGGCTCGACCAGCGCGTCCAGGCGCTCCGCGGAGAGGCGACGCTCCCAGCGGAAGCAATCGGGCCGCCCCGGCGCGCGGTTGCACCAGGCGCGCTGCGCGCCGCCCAGGAAGGCGCGCAGGCGGGCGGGATCGGCCAGCCCCTCCTCCCAGCGCGCCGCCTCGTCCGCGGGCAGGTCGGGGTGGCCCCGCAGGCTGGCGGAGGGCGCGTTGCCCCAGACCTGGTCGTTGTCCTCGCCGTGCCCGCCGCAGAGCGCCGAGTAGACCGCGTCCACCAGCCGCCGGTCGGCCTTGCCGAAGATCGCCTCGCCGCGCGTGGCCCGCACCGCCTCGTCGGTGCGCGGCGTCCGCGCCCCATCGCCCCGGTAGGCCTGGCAGTGGACCTCCGCGCAGAGCATGAAGGGGTCGGTGGCGTGGCGCGAGCCGATCTGCGCCAGCACGTTGGAGCGGGCCGTCACCGCCTGCGCCTTGAGCGCCTCCAGCGGCGAGCTGGCCGGCATCTCGCTCGGCACCAGCCCGCGCAGCAGCTCCTCCAGCGGCACGCCGTGGACCGCCGCCAGCGTGCCGCGCGCGTCGAGCGTCACGAACAGCCGCCCGCGGTAGGTCCGGTCCTCGCGGGCCAGCGCGGCCGGGCCGCGCTGGTGCTCCACCGCCTCGACGGTGAAGCCGCCGTCCGCGGCCACCTCCAGCGTGAGCGCGCTGTCGGCCTGGCCCAGCGGCGCGCCGCCCTCGGCCACGAGCTCGAGCCGGCCGGAGGGGCGCTCGGCGATCTCGCCGTGGAGCGCGCCGCGGACGCCGTGCGCGGTCCGGAGCGTCTCCAGCGCGCGCCGCGCGCCGGCCTCGCTCCCGTCCGACTCGGCCAAGAGCAGGGCGCGGCGGTTGTCCACCACCCGGCCGGCGATGCCGTAGACCGCGCCGACCAGCTTGATCCGGACCGCCACGCCGCGCGCGGCCAGGCGGCGGCGCTCGGCCTCGACGCGATCGTAGCTGGCCACCGGCAGCTCGGAGATGACCGGCGCCCAGGTCAGCCGGGCCGGCGCCGCAGCGCTGGCGCGGACGGTGAGCCGGGTGCCGGCCGGCACCTCGACCGCGCCGCCGCCGCGGAGCAGCACGCGCCCGGCCGAGCGGGCGCGGAAGGCGATGGCGCGCTGCCCCTCCATGAGCCGGATGGTCACCATCGGCTCGCCGCCGGCGGCGAACTCCAGCCGGTGACCCCAGAGCAGCTCCATGGGATCGGCCAGGTCCACGGCGGGCGGCGGCGGCGCGGGCGCGGGGAGCGGCGGCGGGACGGCGGCGGCCTCGCCCGGCGGTGTGGCGGCGCCGGCGGGCGCGTCGCCCGGAGCGGGCTCGGCGGCGGGCGCAACGGGCTCGCCGGCCGGAGCCGGAGCCGGGGGCTCGGCGGTGGCGCCGGGCGCGGGCGCGGCTCCTGGTGCTGGCGCCGGCGCAGCCGCTGGTGCGGCCGGCGCGGGGCTGGGCGCGGTGGCCGGCGCGGACCCGGGCTCCGGTGCGGGCTCCTGGTGCGCCGGCGCGAGCGCCGGCCCCCCGGCCGCGCACGCGGCCACGAACGCCGCCGCGACCAGGGCCGCGCAGGCGCAGCGGGCGCGCGCGGGCCGGCCCGGCCCCAGGCGGCCGTCCCGCTGCGCTTCCCCGCTCCCGCCCTCGTCCGTCCCGCTCATCCGAGGTGCGGTTCTACCGCTCCGGACCGGGGGCTGGCGAGCGCTCATGCACCGCCGAGCCCGGGTGGACCTCCGGCCAGGCGCCTGAAGGCCCGGTGCAGCCGCTCCGTCACCGGCCCCGGCCTGCCCGCCCCCACCTTGCGCGCGCCCACCCGGACCACCGGCAGGATCTCGCGCATGGTCGAGGTGATGAAGACCTCGTCCGCCGCGTCCAGGTCCTCCGGGCGGAGCGCCCGCTCCTCGAGCCGCGCCCCCTCGGCCCGCGCCAGCGCCAGCACCACGCCGCGGGTCACGCCCTCCAGGATGCCGGCCGCGAGCGGCGGCGTCACCAGCACACCGTCACGCACCGTGAATAGATTGGACGAGGAGCCCTCGGTCACGAAGCCGGCCGCGTCCACCAGCAGCGCCTCGTGTGCGCCGGTGGCGCGCGCCTCCTTCACCGCCATGACGTGGCCGAGGTGGGCGCCGGTCTTGGCGCTGGGGTCCAGGCCGGCGGCGGTGCCGGGCCGGGCCAGCGCCACCGCCACGCCCTCGGCGTAGGCGCGGGCGGGGGGCGCCGAGAGCCCCTGCACGATCACGATGGCCTGCGGATCCACCGCCAGCGCCGGGTCGAGCCCGAATCTCGCCGGCGCCGCGGGTCATGACGATGCGCGCGTACCACTCGCCCTGGTTCCAGGGGGCGGCGGCCGGATCCGGCGGCGACGGCGGCAGGGCCCGCGCCGCCTCCAGCGTCCGCGCCAGCTCGCGCTCGATGCGCGGGAGGTCCCAGCGCAGCGCCAGGCCGATCCGCTCGGCGGAGTGGCGCAGCCGGGCCAGGTGCGGGCCGACCTCGAACGGCCGGCCGGCGTAGGTGCGGATCACCTCGTAGACCGAGTCGCCGTAGAGGAAGCCGCGGTCGAGGACCGACACCCGGGCCTCGGACGGCGGCACCAGCGCGCCGTCCAGGTTGACGAGCATGGGCATTCCCTTCACATAGCGCGTCCGCCGCGCCTCGGCGCGGGGCTGGCGCCGGCGCGCCGCCCCCCGGGGAGCGCGCGTCCAGCCGTCGCGCCCCGCGCGGAGGATCCCCGCGAGATCGCGGCCGATTTCTTGACCCATCGATCCCCCGGCGATATCACCCGGAAGCGATGGAAGCCGCCGTGGAGTGCACCCACTGCCGGGTGGTGATGACGAGCTGGTCGGCCCCCGGGAGCCCGATCCGCTACTACCAGTGCCCGTTCTGCGCCCGGACCCACTCGTCGCTCTACGGCGAGGTGTTCCGGCGCCACGCCGGCGCCCGCATGGTGGACGCCCCGGCGCAGCCGGCTGCTCCGGCCGCGCTGCCCATGGCCACCGCCGAGGAGATGCGCTGGGCCAAGGTCCGCGCCAGCGCCGCCCGCTGGTTCGCCCGGCTCGAGGCGGAGGAGAAGACCCGCGCCCGCACCACCGGGCCCATCCGCCCGCTCCGCACCTCGCAGGTGAAGGTCGAGGGCGCCCCCGCCGCCCTGGCGCTCCCCAAGGTCCGCGCCCCGCGCGCCCCCGCGACGCAGGGCCCGGCGCGCGCCGCCGCCCCTCGCGCCGGCGCCGTCCGCAGCGTCAAGGTCACGCCGGCCCGCACGCCGGCGCTGGCCACCCCGCCCGCCCCCGCGCGGCCCGGGCTGGCCCGCAGCGCCGCCGCCGCGCTCCGCGCAGCGCTGCACCGGCCCGCCACCGCCCGCGCAGCGGAGGAGCTGCCCGAGGTCGATCCGGCCGACGTGGTCTCGCTCGACTTCGACGTCGACGTGGACGTCGAGGCGGTGGCCGAGGCCAAGGCGCGGCACGGGCTGCCCTGAACCTTCGATCGGCGCGAGGCTGGCGAGCGGCTCCCGACGCGCGGGCCGCCTAGCCCCGCGCGCGGCGCCACCCGCCCAGCAGCCACGCCCAGAGCCCGCCGGCCAGCCCCAGCCCGAGGGCGGCCCGTGCCAGCGCAGGCACCGCCTCGGCCGGCGAGAACCGCGGCCTCCAGCAGCGCCGCCAGCGCCAGCGCCGGCACCACCGGGGCCAGGATCCGCGCCGCCTCGCGGCCGCGCAGCTGGACCGCGGCGGCGCGCGACAGCTCGCCGGGCTCGATCAGCGCCTGCGCCACGGCCAGCCCGGCCTGCGCCGCCAGCAGGAAGGCCGACAGCTCCAGCGGGCCGTGCGCGGCCATGAAGCCCAGCACCGGCAGCCCCAGCCCACCCTGCCAGGCGTGGGTCAGCACCGCGCCCAGCAGGAGGCCGTTGAGCAGGAGCAGCGCCGCCGTGCCCAGCCCGGCGGTGAGGGCGCCCAGCCCGAACGCCAGCGCGGCGGCCGAGACGTTGTTGTGGGCCAGCGCGGCGCCGGAGACGCCGGGCGCGGCGGAGAGCAGGTGGCCGGTCCAGAGCCGCCCCGCGGCCACCGCGCTCCGCACCGGCTCCGGCACCAGCCAGGCGGCCGCGTCCGGCGCCCACGCCACCGCGAGCCCGCCCGCCAGCGCGCCCGCGGCGAGGAGCAGCGCCGCCAGCGCCAGCTGCGGCCGGTGGGCTTGCACCGCCAGCGGGATCTCCGCCCAGGCGCGGCGCAGCGCCGGCCCCGCGCCGCCCCGGGCGCGGCGGTGGAGGGCCGCCTGCACCCGCGCCAGCAGCTGCGACAGGTACCCCTCCGCCTCCGAGCCGCCGAAGCGGCTGCGGAGCAGCGCCAGGTCGGCGCTGGCCCGCCGCTGCAGCTGGTCCAGCTCCTCGATGTCGGCCAGCGGCAGCCGACCAGCGACGGCCCGGGCGGCCAGCGCCTCCAGCCGCTCCCAGGAGGCGCGCCGGTCGCGCACCAGCGCCGCCACGCTGCGGGGCCGGCGCGCGCCGCTCACCCGGCCTCCGCGTGGTAGGCCGCCAGCGCCTCCAGGAACGGCTCCGGCGCGAGCCCGCCGGCGTCGATCCCTGCGCGGCGGGCCAGCGCCGGGACCAGCCGCGCCGCCAGCGCGGCCCGCGCCGCAGGGTCCAGCTCCGGCCGGCGGCGCAGGAAGTCCGCCAGCTGCTCCCAGTCGGCCGCCGGCAGGGGCTGCAACGGCCGGCGCCGCAGCGCGCCCAGCGCCGCGGCCCCGTCGGGCGTCGCCAGGTAGCGCGAGAGGTCGTAGCGCCGCTCGCGGATCACCAGCGTGCCGCCCACCAGATCGCCCAGCCGTTGCCGCCGCGCGCCCAGCGCCACCGCCAGGATGGCCGGGGCGTAGGCCAGCGGCAGCTCCACCGCCCGCAGCAGGTTGCGGACCAGCGAGGCGCCCGCCCCGACCGGCGTCCCGTCCACCCGGACCACGCGGAGGCCCGCCAGCCGCTTCCCCGGGGTGCGCCCCTGCCCCAGCACCTCCCAGGCCACGTCCCAGCCCCAGCCGCCCAGGAACACGCCCGCCACCAGCAGCAGCTGCCCCAGCCACGGGAGCGCCACCACGTCGTCGTAGAGGTCGCCGGAGAAGGAGTAGACCAGCAGCGCCGTCACCCAGCAGAGCAGGAGGCAGCCGGCGTCGGCCATCCAGGCCAGCGCGCGGGCCCCCACGCCGGCCAGCTCCAGCGTCAGCGCGACGCGCTCGGCGGTCTGGAAGCGGAGCTCGGGGGTGGGCACGGGGCGATCCTACCGCACCGTAACCTGTGCAGTACCTATCAACGTGCAGTGGAGGGCAGGCGTAGGGGGACCCCGGCGCTCAGCGGAACGGGGGCGTGCGCAGGTGAGCTACCTCTACCTCGGTCAGGCCCCGCGACGGCAGCGACGGCCCGAGCCTCCCGATCGATGGCTGTGAGCAGCATCCCCGGGGTGAAGGCGGCCACCCCGCGCCCCCAGGTGCGCGCCCACGCGGAGATGGCCACGTCCTCGGGACGAGCTCTCGAAGCGCTACCGCCTCCTCCGCGCAACTCATGCTGCCGACGCGGCATCCTGGGCTCAGGCCCGGCAAGGTCGGGCTCGGAAGGTCGCCGCCGAGGTGGTGCGGTCTCACGGTCGGCGGCTCGTCGTCGTCGGCGTAGTCAGGATTCCGACGCAGGCCACGGCTCTCTCCCAGCACTGCCCCTGCGGCACCCGGGTGAAGAAGTCCCTCGCCGACCGGGTTCACCGCTGTCCCCGCTGCGGACTGGAGGGCGACCGCGATGCCGTCTCCGCGGTCCTCGCCGCCTTCGTCGTCCTCGAGCGGCCCACCGACTACGCCTCGGCGCGCGTCGACTACGACGCCACCCGGAGGGCCAACGAAGCGATAAGGGAGCTTCTCGATACTCGCTGTCACGGGTGGCAAGACGCCCGGTCCGAGTCAACCGACCTCTGCGCCCGCGAGCCTTTCGTCGCGTGGCGGACGTCCACACCGGCAGGCTCGCCGGTGGCTCGGCGAATCGTCGGCACGGCCACGGGTCCAACCCGGGATGAGGCTGGCAACGTCCAGACCACGCCCGAGCGGGCCCGATGGCGAACTGTGGGACAACTCTTGGCGCAACGGTAGCGCAACGCGCTCGCAAGGCGCCCGCAAGCGGGGAGCAAATCGAGCTTCGCCTAGCTTGGCGGCGACGCTAGAACTTGCTTGCCGGCTTCCGGCGCGATACCGAGCACCGGCTCGGCGGCCGTTGCATCGCTCAGTTCTGATCGAATACCCGGATCGGCCCGGACTGCGTCGCGACGCCCGTGGCAAGGAGGCACGAAAGCCGATACAAGTGTTCGTAGTTGCGAGTCTTTCGGGGTGCTAGCTCAACGGTAGAGCAGCGGCCTTTTAAGCCGTTGGCTCTGGGTTCAAATCCCAGGCGCCCCATTTCCCTTCCTTCGCCCGGTCAGGCCATCCGCTGCCCTGGCGCTGCCCTGGCGCACCGCAGCCATCTCGCAGGCCCTGACCACGCGCGCAAGGAAGTCCAGGTAGGCGCCGCGCCGCCCGGCGGGGATGGGCAGGGCGAAGACCAGCCCGCAGTCGCCGAGCGCAAGCCCCGCATACGAGAGCGTGTAGTCCAGCGCGAGCCTTGCCGCGCGGGCATTCCCGTCTTCGAACGGATGGAAGAAGCAGAGGTCGAGGTACAGCATGGCTGCCCTGGCCACGGGATGCGGCGCGACGGACGGGGCCAGAGCCAGCCGCTCAGCAAACCGCTGCTCCATCCCCTCCCAGCAGCCGTACTGCTCCTGTCCCTGCTTGGCACGGGCGACACCTCGGCGGAACGGGGCGGAACAGGAGCCGAGCACCACGCCCTGCAACTCCTGGAGCGCGGCCCAGGTCAGGGGCACTCCGGTCGTCGCTAGCGTGCGCGCCCGGGCCAGCGCCTCGAGGAACCGCTCCGCTCGACCCGGCTCCCGAGCCGCGTCGCGGCTCCGCACGTACGCCAGGTGCCCGTCACGGGAATCCGACCCTGCCGTGAGCAGCGCAGCCGTGAGCACGCGCAGGTCGGGGGACGGATCAGCCCAGTCGATCGCTCCCTTCGCCCTTGGAGAAGCTCCACCCTTGCGCCCACTCGCCTTGTCCGGCAACGAGCGCAGCGTCCAAATCGGGAACGAACATCTCGCGCAGCACACCGAGGGGCTGCGCTCGTCCGAGCAGGTCGAGGACGGTTCGGCGAACCGTCTCCTCGGCGTCGGCGGCGTCGAACCGGACGCGGGCGGGATCGACCGCCTCCCACCGAGGCGAGTAGATGGACCAGGTCGACATGCCGTGCCTCTCCGAGTCGAGGGCACAGACTACCGGAGCCGAGCGCGGCAGGCACCTGCCGGCCGCATGGCGCCCGGAATACGGTCCCTCCTGGTCCTCAGCCCCTCTCCCCCGGCTCCTCCCGCGTCGCCTCGCGGCGCTGGTCCTGCTCCACCTCCGCGCCGCGGGTCCCGGCGGAGCGCTCGGCGATCTCGCCGGCCTGCTCCTGCCGCTCGGCGGAGGGCGCGTGCCGGGGCACGCCGGTCACGCCTTCGCGCGCGCCCTCCTGGACCTGGCGCGGCTCGGGGGCTGGCTCCGGAGGAACGGCGTGCGGGGTGTTGTCGTCCACGCCGGGGGGCGTGGGGCCGGGGCCGCCGGCCAGGCCGGGCGTGGGGTCGAGGGTGGGATCGTCGGGCATGTGGCCTCCTCCTCGAATCTCTGACCGCGCCTCCCCGGCCGGAAGGGCCGCCCCCTCCACCCACAGGTCGAGCACCACCGGCCGGTGATCCGAGGCCGCAGCCACCTCCGCGCCGTCGACGATGGCCGAGGCGAGGACCGACCCCTCGTCGGCCCGCGGCACGGCCAGGTGATCGAGCACCTCCCGCCGTCCCCCCGACCCCCAGGTCCAGGCGGACCGCGCGAGCAGCGCCGGCGCGTCCCGCCAGGCGCCGTCGCCCAGCAGCGGCGCGAGGGGCGCGCTGGTGGGCTGGTCGTTCAGGTCGCCGCCAGCCACCACCTGGGCACCCGCGGCCCGCGCCGCGTCGGCGATGGCCCGCAGCCTCGCCGCCTGGGCGGTGCGCCGCGTGCCGTCATCGGAGAGGGCCGAGCTGAGGTGGCTCGCCACCACCACCAGCCGCGCGGCCCCGACCTCCACCGCCAGCTCGACGCAGTCGCGCGGCCAGAGCAGCCGCCCATCCTCGCCCCGCTCGTCGCGGTGCGTCCGGTACCCGGCCACCGGCAGCCGCGAGAGCGCGCCGACGTCGATGCCGCGCGGATCGTTCCCCTCCACCAGCCGGACCTCCGGGTATCCCGCCGCCGCCCCCAGCCGCGCCAGCAGCGCCCGGTCCTCCACCTCCTGCACCACCACCACGTCCGCCGCCACCGCCCGCAGCACGGCCGCGGCGCCCGCCAGCCGCGCCTCCACCTCCGCCTCGGCCGGCACCTCGTCCAGCGTGGCCGGGTCGTCCTGCGCGTCGAAGAGGTCGTGCAGGTTCCAGGTGGCGACGCGGACGGCGCGGCCCGCGCCCGCGGGCGAGGCCGCCCCCGGCGCCGGTGCGCAGCTGGACAGCGCGGTCAGGAGCAGCGCGAGGACGGCTGCGCGCGTGGAATGTGAGGACATGCCACGGCGGACTGCAAGGGCGTGGCCACCCGCAAACACGCGTCAGGCGGCGATCTGCCGGGAACCAGCGGTCCGCGCGGCGGCCGCAGGGGCCGCGGCGCGGACCTGCTCAGTAGCTCGCGACCAGGTTGGCGTACCCGGTCCAGCCCCAGGCCGTGGTGCCGGCCTCGCTCTCCCCGGCGGAGAAGCTCATGCCGGTCCGCCCGGAGCCGGCCAGGCGCAGCGCGAAGTGGCTGGAGAGGTCGGCTTGGGCGCTGAGGTAGAGCGCCAGCTCGTCGTTGTCGATGGTCAGGTTGCTGGTCCGGGCCCAGCTGGTGCGCACCAGGAAGCGCAGCGGCGTCCACGGCCGCGCCACCACCTGCGCGTAGGCGCTCTGCCCCCCCAGCCAGCCGCGCTCGTAGAGGTAGCCCAGCGAGAGGTTCCCCCAGCCGAAGAGCAGCCGGGGCAAGGTCAGCTCCGGCCCGACCCACTGCCGGTCCAGGCCGGAGTCGAGGTCCTTGCTCTCGCCGCCGGTGGCGGCCAGCCGGAGCCGCGGGCCCACGTCCCAGGCGGCGAAGGCGTCGGCGTGGTGCCCGCGGCCGGGGAAGGCCACCGGGTCGAAGGTCTGCGGATAGGGCAGCCCCGCGTAGCGGAAGCTGCCGCCCAGCGACAGGCCGCCCACCGGCCGGAGCGTGGCGTCCACGCGCGCGGCGTCCACGTAGCCGTCGGCGTGCACGTCCCCGCCGCCTCCCAGCTGCAGGTCGGCGGAGGTGTCGAAGCCGCGGAGGAAGAGCCGCCCGGCCAGCGAGGCCTCGCCGCGCGTGCCCAGCTCGGGCGAGCGGACCATGGCGAGCCGCCCCTCGTGCCGGAAGCTGCCCCCGCCGGTGAAGGCGCGATCCAGGCTCCAGTACCCGCCCGCGGTGGCGCGCTGGCTGGTGACGTCGAGCGTGTCGGGCTGCGGGACGGTCCCGCCGAAGAGCCCCAGCCCGAGGCGGTTCTGGCCCAGGTGGCCGCGCCAGCCGGCCAGGCCGCCGTCGAAGATGGACGCGCCCGGGATGTCCCAGGGCTGGACGCGGCCGGCCGCGAAGGTGAGGTCGGGGCGCGGCGTGGCGGTGAGCTGGGCCTGCCAGACGTAGAGCTGGTTGTCGTCCTGCGGGCGGAAGCGCGCCGGCTCGGAGTGGCTCCAGTGCTCGGCGCGTGCGTCCACGTCCAGCGTGAGCCAGCGGGTGATGGGCGCGCCGCGCAGCACCACGTCCACGGCCTCGCGGTGATCGGCGCCCACGCCCGAGCTGGACCAGGTGACGTGCTCCAGCGAGACGTCGATCACCCTGCTCCGCGGCGCGGGCTGGTCGCCCGCCGCCGACACGCGGGCCTCCACCAGCGGCACCGGCGCGGTGGAGAGCACCGCCCAGCGGTTCTGCAGCACCGCCTCGGTGGGCGGCGGCGGCAGGGTCTTCACCTGCGGCCGGATCTCGGGGCCGGCGGCGAAGGTGAAGGTGTCGCCGGGGCGGGCCCTCCCCCCGGGGCAGCTGGCGTGGCTGGGCGTCAGCACGTCCACGGTGCAGCGGCCCACCGCGTCGCCGCCGCGCCGCAGCTCCAGCACGGCGCCGGCAGCCAGGCCGTCGTCGCTGCCGACGTCCAGGTAGGTGCGCTGCGCCGTGACGTAGGCGACCGCGCCGGTGCCGCGCGGGTGATCCCGGCCCGGCGCCGCCGCCGCCAGCGCCGCCGCGAGCAGCGCGTAGAGGGGGCTCATCGCGTCCTCCGGGCGCGCAGCGCGCCGCCGGTGCTGAACTGGTGGCACTCGTAGCACTTGCGGTTCACCGGCTGGAACCCGGGCACGCCCTGGTGCTCGCCGGAGACGTCGCCGTGGCAGCGGATGCAGTCGGCGGTGTCGGTCGCGCAGGTGAAGGTCTGGCTGTAGTCGGCCAGCGGGATGGTGGTGTGGCACTCGGTGCAGCGCACGCCGGCGTGCGGCCCGGACCGGATGTCGAAGCAGACCTGGTGCTGCGGCAGCGTGGCCGGGGCGAAGCGCCAGGTGGAGTGGCAGCGGCGGCAGTCCTGCGGGAAGCCGGAGCCGGCGTGATCGACGGCCGCACCGCCGGCGCTGGCCCGCTCCCAGTCCGGACCGTGGCAGCCCACGCAGGCCACCGTGGGGCGCGAGAAGCCGCGATCGCGCCTGTCCCCGTGGCAGTTCTCGCAGGCGGTCAGCGCGTGGCGGCCGGTGAGCGGGAAGGCGGTCTTCCGGTGGTCCTCGGGGCTGAAGGACGCCGCCCAGGCCACCGGCTGGTGGCAGTCCTGGCAGCGCTGCCCGAGCCGGCCCAGGTGAACGTCCCGGTGGCAGGCCGAGCACGCGCGCGCCACCGGCTCGGCGAAGGTGCCGCTCGAGTGGCAGGCCCGGCAGGCCACGTCGCGGTGGCGCCCCTCGAGCGGGAAGCCGGTCCGCTCGTGGGCGAACTTGACCGGCTTCCAGCCCTCGGCGGTGTGGCAGGCGGCGCACTCGGTGTCGCCGCCGTGGGTGGGGGGCGGCGGCGGGCGGGCGGCCAGGTCGGCGGCGGCGGCCGGCAGCGTCAGCAGCGCGGCCGCCGCGGCCAGGAACGCGGTGGCGGTCCTCATGGCACGTACCCCTTGAAGGCGCCCTGGTGGAAGTCGGCGTGGCAGCCCTGGCACTTCGTCGGCAGCGGGCGGTAGCGGCGCGTGGGCGTGCCGGCGACCGAGACGGTGGGGTGGCACTGGGCGCAGCCGACCGTCTTGTGCTTCCCCTCCAGCAGGAAGGTGGTGAACGGGTTGGCGTGCGCGAAGATCAGCCCCTCCTTCCAGCCCAGCGGGGCGTGGCAGCGGGCGCAGTCGGTCCCCTTCCCCTTCACGGCGAACTGTGCGGCGTGCGGATCGGCGTGGCAGCCGGCGCAGGTCACCGCCACTGGCTTGTACCGGACCACCCCTCCGTCGTCCGGGCGGTGGCAGGAGGCGCAGGCGGCCTGGGCGTGCTTGCCGAGCAGCGGAAAGCGGGTGTCCCGCCCGTGGTCGAAGCGGACCTTCTGGAAGCTCTCCAGCCCGTGGCAGGCGGTGCAGCCCTCGGCCTTCACGCGGGCGTCGAACTGGCCGCCGTGGGGGTCCTTGTGGCAGCTGCGGCAGTCGGCCGGCCTGGGGAGGTCGAGGCGGGCCAGGCTGACGCGCACCGGCCGCTTGCGCTTCTGCAGATCGGCGCGCACCGCCGCCGGGACCTTGTCGGCCAGCTTCGGATCGCGGACGTGGCAGGCGTTGCAGGCCACGGCCCGGTGGGCGCCCTCCAGCCTGTAGGCGAGCGCGTCGTGGTCCTCCACCTCGAAGCGCGCCGGCAGGAAGCCGTCCACGGTGTGGCAGCGGGCGCAGTCGGGCGGGCCGGTCCGCGGCCTGGCGGCGGCCCCTGTCGCGCCGGCTGGCGGCGCGGCCGCGAGCTGGCCGACGTGGGCGTCGGCGTGGCAGTCGGTGCAGGCGCCGAAGGCCAGCCCCTTGTAGCGGGCCGGCGCGCCGTGGCAGGCGGCGCAGGCCACGGTGGCGTGCTGGCCCCGCAGCGGGTAGCGGGTCTTGTCGTGGAAGGCGCGCTCGCCGGTCGCCGAGGCGCCCACCTTCCGCCAGTCGCTGGTGGTGTGGCAGCTGGCGCAGCCCTGGCCGAAGCGGTCCTGGTGCGGGTCCTTGTGGCAGTCGGTGCAGGCGGCGAAGGGGATCCCCTTCAGCCTGGTCATGGTGTTCGCGGACCTGGGCCCGACCTGGCCCGCCGCCGCCTGCGCGGGCGGCGCCTCGGCGGGCTTGTGGCACTTGGCGCAGTCCACCCGCTGGTGCTTGCCCGTCAGCGGGAAGGCGGTGCGCGCGTGGTCGAAGGCGCGCACCGGCCTCCAGGCCTCCTCGCCGTGGCAGCGGGCGCAGTCGGTGCCCACCTGGCCGCGGTGTTCGTCCACGTGGCAGCTCGCACAGGCGGTGGGGGCGCCCAGGAAGGTCTTGCGACCCGGCTGCTTCGCCAGGACCTCCTTCACGCCGGCGTCCGCCACCAGCCGCGGATCGTGGCAGCGGGCGCAGTCCGCCGTCCGGTGCTTGCCGTTGAGGGCGAAGCCGGTGCGGCCGTGGTCGAACCGCTTCTGCCCGCCGGCGCCCCAGTCCACCAGCGCGTTGTCGCGCCCCAGGTGCTCGTGGTGGCAGGTCTGGCAGGAGGCCTTGTCTGCGGCGGAGAGGCGGCCGTGCAGGCCGCGCCCCTGGGCCACGCGCGACCGGAGCTCGCCGTGGCAGGAGAGGCAGGCGGCCGCCGAGAGCTGCTGGCCCGCCTCGTGGCACTTCGTGCAGCTGCCGATCCCCTCCAGCGCCTGGTGGGCGCGGGAGAGCTCGCCGGGCGAGAACAGGTCGGCCCGGGCGGGAGGAGCCAGCAGCAGGGCACAGCCGAGGCCGAGGAGGAGGCGCGCTGGAGCGTTCACCATCGGAGGAGTCCGTAGCCGAGGTAGAGGGAGACGCCGATGTGGGCTGCGATGACGACCACCAGGGACACGGCCAGGGTGGCGTGGAACACCCGCCACCCGCGCATCAGCCGCTTGAGCGAGGCGTAGAAGCGGATCTGCCAGCGGAGCCGGGCCAGCCCCACCACGGCGTCGCGGAAGGCCAGGAAGTGGCCCCGCGTCTCGAACCCGCGCCGCACCCGCCACAGCCGCCAGCGCAAGAGCAGCGCCTCGGCCGGCATGAGCACGAAGAGGAGCGCCAGGGAGCCGGCCTTGATGGGCGCCGTGGCGCGGACCAGCAGCGCCCGGGCCGGCGCGCCGGCCTCCACCAGGAACGGCTGCTGCGCCGCCAGCAGCCGCTCGAAGGAGGCGAGCAGGTCGGCCAGCTCGGTCGCCTTGCCGCCGTCGGACGGGACCGCGCCATAGATGAAGCGGCCCACCAGGCCGGTGCCCACCACCACCGCCAGCGCGCCGGCGGTGCCGGTGGCCAGCTGGTTGTTGGACTGGAACGCGGCGTGGAAGGCGATGACCAGCGGGCTCATGAAGCCCACGAAGACGTGGAAGTCGAGCCACCCCCGGATGCTCCCCAGCCACGCCAGCGACTTCCAGCGCTTGCGCGCGGCGTAGAGGAAGTTGGAGAGCATGAAGGCGGTGGCCACCATGCCCACGCCGTGCCCCCAGGGGCCGGCCGACTTGAGGAACGGGTGCAGCTCGGAGCGCCGGCGCGCCAGCCGGTCGAGCGGGTAGTAGTCCCGGCCCATCCAGGCCAGCACCGCCAGGATGGCGAGCCCCACCAGCGCGTAGCCCAGCCGGAACAGCCGGACGCGCCGCTTCTGGGCCCGCCGCCGCGCCGCCGCAGCGTCGGCCTTGCCGAGGGTGGAGGGGCGGCGGTGGGCCCCGGGCGCCTCGCCGTGGTAGCGGCGCAGCGAGACGCCGGCCTTGGTCAGGAACTCCACCGGCAGCTCGCCGCCGATGCAGACCAGCACGAAGTCGTTGGCGATCCTCCCCCGGCGCTCACCGTCCTGGAGCACCACCTCGGTGGGCCGGATTCTCGGCCACCACCGACGGGAGCAGCGCCCGGATCCTCCCGGCGGCCACCAGCTCGTGGAAGCGGCTCCGGTTGGCCTCGCGGCAGCGCCCCAGCTCCGCGCCGCGGTAGGAGAGCGTCACCTCGGCGGTGGACTCCCGCGCCAGCTGGATGGCCGCCTCCAGGGCCGCGTCGCCGCCGCCCACCACCAGCACGCGGGCGCCGTCGTACTGCTCCGGCTCGGCGAGGCCGTACAGCACCTTCTCCAGCTCCTCGCCGGGCACGCCCAGCTTGCGCGGCGTGCCCCGCCGCCCGATGGCCAGCACCACCTTGCTGGCCGCCAGGGATCCGGCCGAGGTCACCACCTGGAAGCGGCCGTCCTCGCCCTCGATGCCGGTGACCTTCACGCCCTGCTCTGCCCGGATGCCGGTCTTCTCCAGCACGCGGGTCCAGGTGCCGAGCAGCTCCTCCTTGGAGATGAGCGGCTTGCCGAACTTGCCGACCAGGGGCAGCTGGATCACCTCGGTCATGGCCACCTTGCGGCGCGGGTAGTGCGCGACCGAGCCGCCCACCGTGTCCTGCTCCACCAGCCGGAAGGGCACGCCGCGGGCCTGCAGCCCGAGCGCGGTGGCGATGCCGGCCGGCCCCGCCCCCACCACCAGCACGCCGGGCCCGGGCCCGTGCGCCACCACCGAGGCCAGGTGCTCCGCCACCTGCAGCCCCTGCATGATGGCGTTCTTGATGAGCCCCATCCCGCCCAGCTCGCCCACCACGTGCACGCCCGGCCGCGAGGACTCGAAGACCTCGCTCACCTCGGGGAGGTCCACGCCGCGCTCCAGGCTGCCGAACACCAGCTTGATGGCGCCCACCGGGCACTCGGCGGCGCAGCGGCCGTGGCCGATGCAGTGATCGCCGTGGATCAGGCGGGCCGCGCCGTCCACCACGCCCAGGATGTCGCCCTCCGGGCAGGCCTGGAGGCAGGAGAGGCTGCCGATGCAGATGTCCGGATCGATGACCGGGTGGAGCGAGCGGGCCAGGTGCTGCCCGCGCGCCATCTTCTCCTGCAGCGCCGCCGCGTCGCGGCGCTGGCGGCGCCCGCGGCGCAGGAGGTGGGCGGCGCCGAGCAGCGCGACCGCGGCGAGCGAGCCTGCGGCGATGAGGAGCGAGGTCGGATCCATGGCGCGGGTGCCGACTCAGTCGCCGTTGCCGGTCGGATGACACCGGAGGCAGGCCGCAGTGGCCCAGCTGTAGCCGGAGCGGCCGGCGTGCTGCTCGTTGGTGGTGGTCTGCCCGTGGCACCCCAGGCAGTCCGGGACGGAGAAGTCGGCCGCCCAAGTCTTGTCGGTGCGCTTCGCGGTGTGGCAGCGCACGCACGAGCTCCGGTAGTGGTGGCTCCCGCTGGAGATGCGGAACTGCGTGTGGGCCGAGACCGCGTGCACCTGGCTGTCGGCGTGACAGACGATGCACCCCGCCCCGCCGGTCCCGAACCCGCCCACCGCGGCGTGGGCGGTGGTCATGGTGGTCGCGGCGTGCTCGTGGCAGGTGGTGCAGTCGATCACCTTCCGGTCGGCGGAGCTGGTGTGGCACTGGTCGCAGGACGCGGTGGCGTGCACCGCCCCGGTCGCGATGGGGAAGAAGCTGGCCGAGTGGACGGCCGGATTGACGCCGCCCGCGCCGTCGCGGTGGCAGGCGTAGCAGGCGGTGGAGAGGTACTGGTAGTTGGTCACGCCGGAGTGGCGGGGCGTCGTCTCGGCGGCGGCGTGGCAGGCCAGGCAGTCGAAGGTCGCGAAGTCGCGCGTCCACGGCCGGGCCGCCTGGTCCTGCGGGTGGCACTGCAGGCAGCCGGAGGTGGCGTGGGCGGTGCCGCCGGCGATGGCAAGGAGACGCCGTGGGCGGTCACGGTCCGGACGGCGGCCTGGTCGTGGCACACCACGCAGGTGGCGCCGGAGAAGGTCCAGCCGGCCACCCCGGCGTGCGCGGTGGTCATGGTGCCCTGCGCGTGCTCGTGGCAGGTGCTGCAGTCGAGCTGCGTCCGGTCGGACGGGTTGGCGTGGCAGCTGGAGCAGGCCGTCTGGCCGGTGGCGCTCCCCGAGCCGTGGCTGAGCGGGAAGTAGGCGGCGTGGACGGTGGGATTCGATGGCGCCGCCGCCGTCGCGATGGCAGCCGTAGCAGGCGGTGGACTCGTTCCGGTAGCCGCCTACGCCGGTGTGCCTCGGGTCGGTGGTCGCGGCGGTGTGGCAGCCGATGCAGTCGAACTGCCTGAAGGTGTCGAAGGCGCCGTGGCAGGTGTTGCAGTCCACGGTGGCGTGCGCCGTTCCCGCCGAGATGGCGAAGAACCGGGCGTGCGTCTCGCGCGTGGGCGCCGTGTTCCACGGGCCGGGGGTGTTGCCCGAGCAGGCCGCAGCCAACGCAGCAGCCGCCGCCAGCAGGGCGGTGTTCCGGCGAGATTTGGACGTCTCCATGTCGAAGCCGCCGCCCGTCCAGCCTCGCCCCAGGCTGATCGGACAGCGCTCCCACCCTCTTCGGCACAGCGCGGGCACGGCTGCCTGCCCGAGTCCCGTCTCCAGGGGACAGTGATTTAGGTCAAGCCGACTGCCAACACCCTAAGGAGGTATCGACTCACTGTTCCCTCGAACCCTACCCAGGTAAGCACGCGCATGAATGAACGCTTGCCCCACGTCCAAGGGAGGGGCACCGGATCAGGCCAGAGATCGGCTCCGGGGCCGTCCTTGACGTCCGGTGGGAGAGGTCCTTACATCCCATCCGCCATGACGGACGAGGCCGGGAACGGCCGGGAGCGGAGCGCATGCGGATCGCCGAGGACATCACGCAGCTGATCGGGAACACGCCGCTGGTGCGGCTCAATCGCATCCTGGACGGCGCGCGCGCCACGGTGGTGGCCAAGCTGGAGGCGCGAAACCCGGCCGGCTCGGTGAAGGACCGGATTGGCGTGGCCATGATCGAGGCGGCCGAGCGCGACGGGAAGATCAAGAAGGACACCATCCTGCTGGAGCCGACCAGCGGGAACACCGGCATCGGCCTGGCCTTCGCGGCGGCCGCCAAGGGCTATCCGCTGGTGCTGTGCATGCCCGAGACCATGAGCATGGAGCGGCGCCGGCTGCTGGCGGCCTACGGGGCGAAGATGATCCTCACGCCCGGCTCGGAGGGGATGAAGGGCGCCATCGCGCGGGCCAGCGCCCTGGCGGCCGAGGACCCGCGCTACCTGGTCCTGCAGCAGTTCGAGAACCCCGCCAACCCGGAGGTCCACCGCCGCACCACCGCAGAGGAGATCTGGCGCGACACCGACGGGAAGGTGGACATCGTGGTCTGCGGCACCGGCACCGGAGGGACGGTGACCGGCTGCGCCCAGGTGCTCAAGCCGCGCAAGCCGTCGATCCGTATCGTCGCCGCCGAGCCGGCCGACTCGGCGGTGCTCTCCGGCGGGAAGCCGGGCCCGCACAAGATCCAGGGCTGGGGCGCGGGGTTCGTGCCCAAGGTGCTCGACGCCTCCCTGCTCGACGAGGTGATCACGGTCAGCAACGAGGACGCCGGTCGCGATGCGCGCCGGCTCACCCGTGAGGAGGGGATCCTGTCCGGCATCTCCTGCGGCGGGGCGGTCACCGCGGCCCGCGTGGTAGCCCAGCGGCCGGAGAACGCCGGGAAGCTGATCGTGGTGGTGCTCCCGGACACGGGCGAGCGTTACCTGACCACCTGGCTGTTCGAGGAGCAGCCCCCCGCGAAGTAGCAGGCGCGACCGCGGCGCAGCGCGAGCACGTCCGCGGGCGCCCTGCGCCGGGCGGTCGCCCGGCCCGTAGGTCTGCAAGCGATCGCTGAGAAGCCCTGCGGCCCACCTGGGATTGGCAAGGCCCCGTTGCGGCCCGGTCAACCGCTTCCTAGCTTGCTGCGGTAGTTCGGGGAAGTGCCGGGGGTGCAGGTCATGACGCAGGCGTCGCGGGCTGAGCTTCGTGCCGAGTTGCTGGGCAGGATTCCGAGCTGGTACTCCCCCGCCCTTCACGTGTTGCTCCCCGCCATCGTCGGGCTGCTGGTCGTCTGGCTGGCCCTCTCGACGGTTCACGACCTGGCGGCGTGGCAGCTCGCGGCCGTGCCGGCCTTCCTCCTGTTCTCGAACGCGGTCGAGTGGCACGCGCACCGCGGCCTCCTGCACCGCCGGGTGCGGTTCCTCGAGGTGCTGTACGTCCGCCACACCCCGCAGCACCACGCCCTCTACGTCAACGGCGAGATGGCCATCCACACGCCGCAGGAGCTCCGCTTCATCCTGCTCCCCGCCTACGGGCTGCTCGCCATCCTGGGCGCCGCCTCGCCCATCACGGCCCTGCTCCTCTGGGCTGGCCAGCCCAACCTCGCGGCGCTCTGGGTGGTGACGGTGGTGGCCTACGTGCTCGCCTACGAGTGGCTCCACCTGGCCTACCACCTGCCCGAGGAGAGCCCCATCGGCCGCCTCGGCCTGGTGCGCGTGCTGCGGCGCCACCACCAGCTCCACCACACGCCTCACCTGATGCAGCGGTGGAACTTCAACGTCACCGTGCCGGTGTGGGATGTCGTGCGCGGGACGGTCTACCACCCCGAGATCCGCCACTATCCCGCCTCCGCCCCAGCCGCTGCCCCGTCGGCAGCCCGGCGGCTGCACTAGGCGCCGGTTGCGCTTGGCAGCCAACGCTTTACACGACCGCCAGCGGTGGGGTATCAGACCCGCGCGACCCCATCGTCTAGAGGCCCAGGACACGGCCCTTTCAAGGCTGTAACCGGAGTTCGAATCTCCGTGGGGTCATTCCCTTCGTTGAACGGTACCGCCTGCCCCGTGCCTCCTGAGCGCGCCTGACGGCGCGCTGACGATGGCTTCGCCAACGTCGAATGAGGCCTGGTTGACGACTCCCGCTCCGAGCCGTCAGTCGTCGCGGTCCTCGTGATGATCCCGCTCGCCGTCGCAGTCGAACCGCGGGTGGAAGTCCCAACCGCCGTCCCCGCAGCCGAAGGACAAATCCCTGCGGAACCTGAGCGCCACGGTGGTGGTCTGACCTTCAGCGACGGTGAAGGGCTCGGCGACGCGGACGATCGACGTCCAGCCTCCGCCGGGCGGCGTGATGGCGATCCCGGTGCCGTCCCCCAGCACGAGCTCCACGGTCCTGATCACCACCACGAACTGGTCGTAGGTCCCGGGCGGCAGGAATCCGTCCGGCAGCGTGACCTCGCGCCCGCCGCCGAGCGAGAGGAGGTCCACCCTGTAGGGAAGGTCGATCGCGACCTCCACGAGCACGCCGTCGCTCGAACGGGCCAGCAGGCTCGAGATGGTCACGCGGGCGGCCTGCAGGCCACCGCAGCGCGACTCCTCATTGGACGCGAGCACGCTCGGTGCGCCGTCCGAGGACAGGACGATGGCGACCTGCCCTCTGCCGTCGGGACCAAATGCGCCCTGGCCGCACGCGGCAGCCAGCACCAGGAAGGCGAGCGCGATCGCGCCCAGGGAGAGCTTGTCCTTGATCGTCATGGCCGCACTCCTGTCGAGGAACGCGGCCGAGGCTAGCACCCCCGGTGCGACCTGGCGCTTCCCGGACGAGGGCGCAGCTGGTCGACACCCACCCGGCGCACCGCGTGCGCGGGGGCCCCCGAGACCTGGACCGAAGCAGGTGAACCCGTCCCACCCGACACGAGCTGCGCTACCCGGGCAAGCACCGCAGGTCTCCCCCGAAGGCGCTCACCACCTGTACCGCGCGCTCACCCTCCGGCCCTTGATGTCGACGGTCAGGTCCACCCGGCACCTGTCCGCCGCGCCCGCCATGTCCACCACGCCGAGGAGGATTCCCTCGAACAGCGCGGCGTAGCCGGGGTGCGTGGCGACGGGAGCGGCCAGGTCCAGCTCGACCAGCCCTTCCCGCGAGAAGAGGGAGACCCGGGGCTCGGCCACGTCGCGGTAGGCATGCCGGAACGTCGCCTCGAACATCCGCAGGAACCCGGCCACGGTCGCGCCGCCGAAGATGGTTGCCGCGCCGGCGATCAGCGCGCGGTAGGCGGGGCGGCTGGCGATCTTCTGGCCAATCCAGCGGCGCCAGAGCCCGGCGGCCGTGGCCTGGCCGATGGCCGCGACGACCGCGTCCACGTACGGTCCGTGGACCTCCTCCACGTCCAGCCAGTCGGAGGTGACGGCGTCGTCGATCCGCTGCCGGACCGGCAGCGGCAGCGCCGACCGGATCGAGGCCAGCAGCTCGGGCGCGTGGACCTCCAGGTCCTCCAGGAAGTCGAGGACGTTCGAGGCCCGCGTCCGCGGGCGCGGCGCGGCGGCGGGCAGGGGGCGCAGGGCCGCGGTCACCGGCCACCTCCCCAGCGCGCGACGAACTCGGCCGAGGTGGCCGTGACCTGTCCCAGCGTCACCGTGGTGCCGACCGCGCGCGAGTGCTCGAGCGCGGCGGCGAAGGCCTCGGCGATCACCATCAGGTGCAGCGGGGTGTAGAGACCAGCGGGGAAGCTCAGCTCGCCGACGCCCGCCTCCGCGCCTTCCCGCCGGACGCGCAGCGTCGATCCCTGGTGGAAGCTGTTCCAGCGCGTCTCCGCCCGCTCCAGCAGCGCGTGAGGGGAGAAGAAGGCCATGAGCGCGCGATAGGCCAGCCCGCGGTAGAGCTGCCGGTGGGTCTCCCGGCTCCAGGACCGGACGGCGTCGTCGCTCATCTGGGCGGCGTCTGCGATCACGAGCAGCGCGCCCTGGAGCACGACCTCGGGGATCCAGGGCCGGTCCGGCACGGCCAGCAGCTCACCCGGCATGCCCGCGGGCACCGGCAGGTTCGGCGGCGCGGTGGCGAGCACGGCCTCCACCACGCCCGCCCGCACCACGCAGCTGGGATGGGAAGCCAGGCCGGCCGGCAGTGCGGCCAGGTAGGCCTCGAGGCGCGGACAGGCCACCGGCGCGGGCGCGAAGGCCGCGGCGGGGCGGATGTGGGAAGCGAGCGGAGACGGCAGCGTCATCGCCCGCCTTCCAGAGCAAGACCGGCGCCAACCCGCGACGGCGCGCTGGGCCCCGAAATCGCAAGCCAGTGCGCCCCCTGCTGGACACCCGTGATCAGGCGGGTCCGGGACAGCGGAGCCCAGGGTCCAGTGGACCCCGACCGCGAGGATGGGGTCCGGCGCCTACCGCCCGCGGCGGTAGCCGTAGCCGCCGTGCTCGACCGCCGTCACCCGCCCATGCTCCAGGGTGGCGATGGTGATGAACCGGCTCGGGCCGAGATCGTAGGTCCAGGTCTCGACCGTCACGGTGGTGTAGGCGATGGCGGTGGTGTCCCGGTCGCGGGTGGCCGCGCTGCGCGCCCGCTTCTCCCGGCGGACGTCGCGGGCGGTGGGCTCGCCACACTTCGCGAGGAGGTCCAGCTTGCGATCGCCGACCCGCACGTCGAAGGACTCGCAGGGCTGATCCCGCCGGCTGGAGAGCAGCCCCGCCGGATAGCCGTAGCTCCCGCTCTCGATGCGCGTCACGCGACCGCCGTGCAGCGTGACCACCTGGACGAAGCGGTCCGGACCGAAGTTGAAGGTCCAGCGCTCCAGCGTGGTGGAGGTGACGTCGCCGTCCATCCCCAGCCCGTTCCCCTGGACCAGCGTGAGCCCGGTCTCGAGCTCGTCCACCTCGCGGACGGCCGGGTCGCCGCACTTGCCCATGAGATCGACGCGGGTGTCTCCCATGTGGACGATGCCCTGCTCGCAGGCCAGCGAAGCGTCGGCCGGCGCCGGAGCGGCTGGGAGCAGCGCGAGGGCTGCGAAGAGTGCGCGCGATGGGGTCATGGTGGAACTCCTCGGGTGTCGGCGGGATTGTAGCACCGCGCCGCAGCCGCACCCTGCCCTCGCCGGACGGGCGAGCGCCACGCCGGATTCAGCGCGTCAGCCCAGCAGGCCCCCAGGACGTCGAAGAAGAGCGGCCTCCACCCCGGAGGTGGAGGCCGCCCGTCCTGCCGCGGCTACCTCACCGAGACGGTGACGTTGTCCACCGTCACGACCTTGGTGGAGCCGCTCATCTTGGCCCGGAAGCGGAGCTTCATGGCCGTGCTCTGGTAGGCGGAGATGTCGATCGCCTTGTTGGTGGCCGCCGCCGTGCCGGTCAGCGTGGCGACGGTGGTCCAGGTGGTCCCCTTGAGCACGTCGACCTTCAGGTACTCGGTGGAGGTGAGGCCGGTGACCGAGTACTTGAAGCCGAGGGTGACCGTGGTGCCGGTCTTGCTCATGGCGGTCTTCTGCGTGAGCACCGCCTCGGTGGAGCAGCTGGTGCACTTCGCGACGCCGGAGGAGTCGAGCGTCCCCTGCACCCACTTCGCCGTGGAGGTGCCGCCGGTCACCGTCCAGTTGGTGCCGATGGCGTCCATCACGTCATAGAAGTTGCCGTTGAAGGTCGGGTAGACGTCCAGCGTCGCGCCGCCCGTCCCCGCGAAGTTGGCGCCGTCCGACCAGCCGCTGTCGTTGCGCAGCGCCTTGTACTCGAACGCGGCGCCCGAGGCGATGGCGGTGGTGCTCCAGACCCAGATGTTGCCGGTGGTCCAGGTGGCGGCCTGGCCCACCGTCCAGGAGAGCGGCGAGAGGCTGCCGCGGATGGAGATGGAGTTGCCGTAGCCCACGTCGAAGTGCACGCGGATGGTGGTGGTGACCGTCCCGCCGCCGCCGGTGGTGGCGTTCGCGGTGGGCGACGCGCCGGAGGTGCCGGCCGAGTTGCTGGCGGTCACGTAGTAGTAGTAGGTCGTCGCGACGGCCAGGCCGGCGTCGGAGTAGCTGGTGCCGGCGCTGGTGCCCACGCTCGCGAACCCGCTGCCCGCCGAGGTGGAGCGGTAGACCGTGTACGAGGTCGCGCCGCTCGAGGCCGCCCAGGTCAGGGACACGGTGGTCCCTGAGGCGCTGGCCGTGAGCGTGGCGGGCGCCGCCGGCGCGGTACCGCCGGTGGTGGCGTTCGCGGTGGGGGACGCCGCGGAGGTCCCGGACGAGTTGCTGGCCGTGACGTAGTAGTAGTACGTCGTGGACGCCGCCAGGCCGGAGTTCGAGTAGCCGGTGGAGGTGCTGGTGCCCACGCTCGCGAACCCGCTGCTCGCCGAGGTGGAGCGGTAGACCGTGTACGAGGTCGCGCCGCTCGAGGCCGCCCAGGTCAGGTTGATGGTCGTGCCCGACGCGGTGGCCGAGAGGGTGGCGGGCGCCGCCGGGGCGGTGCCGCCCGGCCCGGTCACGGTGAAGCCGCGCGTGCTGTCGTTGAACGTGAAGGTGTGCGCGCCGGTGGTGGTGGGGGTGAAGTAGACGTTGAAGCTGCCGTTCTGCGTCAGCGTCCCCGAGGCCTGGCTGGCCGTGTTGGAGGCGGAGAGCCCCCAGTTCGTGCTCCAGGTGGTCCCGCCGCCAATCTCGTACTTGAACTGGTAGCTGGTGCCGGCGGTCAGCGTGGCGCTGGCCGACCAGGTGTAGTTGGCCACCAGCTGCATCCCCGTCGCGCCCCAGCTGTTCATGGAGCCGCGCAGGTACATGGTCGAGTAGTTCGAGGTGTAGAGCGAGGGCGTCACCTGCACCGTGGCCGAGGCCGGCGAGGTGCCGGCCGTGTTGCTGGCGGTGACGTAGTAGTAGTAGGTCGTGCCGGCGGTCAGGCCGGAGTTGCTGAGGCCGGTGGTGGTGCTGCTGCCGACGGTGGCGAAGCCGCTGGTGGCCGAGGTGGAGCGGTAGACCGTGTACGAGGTCGCGCCGCTGGAGGCCGTCCAGGTCAGCGTGGCCGTGGTGCCGGCGGCGGTGACGGTCACGCCGGTGGGGGCCAGGGGCGGCGTGGGCGTCGAGTTGACCTTCTGCCCGGTGTAGATGGCGATGGCCGAGATGGCGCTCCCGCCGCGGGCCGGGACGGTCACGGTGGCGTTGCCGCTCGAGTCCACCGTCACGCTGTCGCTGGTGCAGCCGTTGCCGGCCGCGTTGAGCAGGCCGTGGACCACGTTGCAGTAGGTCCCGGCGGAGAGCCCGGTGGCGAAGGTGGCGCTCCAGGACGAGGTGGCGTTGTTGAGGGCCACGAAGCCCACGCTGCCGCGGCTGAAGGCGAGCTGGTTGCCGTTGCCGGTGGAGCGCACCGTCATGGCGGTGCCCGCGGCGGCGCTGCGGAACTTCACCATCGGGTAGATGGTGCTCCAGGCGTGGACGAAGTCCCAGCCGCAGGCGGCGCTGGTGTTGCTGCAGGTGGTGGTGACGATGGGGTTGCCGCTGCCGTCGTACGGGCTCGCCGACGGCATGTTGGAGTCCTTGTTGGCCCAGGAGAAGCCGGACTGGAGCTGCGCGCGGCCGTAGGGCTGGCCCAGCATGTAGATGACGGCCAGGTCGTACTTGCCGCCCGAGTCGGTGGTGTAGTTGAGCGAGTCACCCGAGTTGCGCTGGGTGTCGTGGTTGTCCACGAAGATGGTGGCCTTGTCGCTGGCGATGAGCTGGTAGGTGCCGCCGCCGGTGCCGGTGCCGGAGTAGGTGGTGACCGAGCCCAGCGCGTTGTTGCGGATGGCGTCGCGGATGGCCCGGGCCCAGCGGAACTCGTTCACGGTGCCGCTGGCCATGTAGCCGTTCAGGTCGATCCAGCCCTGGTCCTCGATCACCTCGTGCGTGACGAAGACCTTCTCGCCCAGGAGCGTGGTCTGGTTGCATGTTGCCCGAGCATGGTCTGCAGCTCGGCGGGCAGGAGGTGCTTGGCCGCGTCGATCCGGTAGCCGTCCACGCCCATGGCGGTGAGCGAGTTCAGGTAGGCCACGAACTGGCCCTGCACGTAGCTGGAGCCGGTGTTGAAATCGGCATGCCCAGCAGCCAGCAGGCGGTGGTGTTGGCCTCGCTGGAGTAGTTGATGTCACAGTAGGTGTGGAAGTCGCTGGACCCGAAGTACGGGTAGCTGAACGACCCCGAGTTGAGCTCAGCCGCCCACGCCGGTGCCGGAGCCGACCGCCATCTGGTTGAAGACCACGTCCGCGTAGATGCGCACGCCGGCGGCGTGGCAGGTGTTGATCATGGCCTGCAGCTGGGCAGGCATGCCCATGTCGCTGGTGAGGTTGTGGTGGTTCACCGGCTGGTAGATGTTCCACCAGGCGTTCTGGGTGATGTGCTCGGCGGGCGGCAGGAACTCTGCACGCCGCCGACGCCCTGCGGCCCCAGGAACCGGGTGCACTCGGTGGCGATGTCGTTCCAGCGCCACTTGAACATGTTGACGTAGGTGTCCGCCGGATTGAGCGTCACCGCCGCCGCGGACGGCGGGGCCGCTCCGTTGCCGGATCCCCGGCGTCCCCGACGCACCCGGGATCCGCTCCCCCGCACGCAACGAGCCCTGCTGCCAGCAGCGCGACCAGCGCGCCGCCACCATTCATCTTCCTCGTCATCGCTTCTCCCCGTGTGGCCGCACCCGCGGTGCCGATCCGGAGAAGCAGGCCCCCGCGCCAGCCGGATCGGTGCTATCGGGTGAACGGCGGGCGGGAGTGTGACGATAGCACGACTGTTCGTGAACACGGGACACTGCCGCAGCTCATGCGCACGTCCACGGAACTGTGGCAGAATGCCGCTTGCTGTGCGGCGTCAGCTTTCTGTTTTTGCATCTTTCGGGCTGCTGAGCCGGCCGATTTCGCACGCCCCAAATTTCCACGCTCGTGCCCGTACCATGCGTATGCAGGCGCGCACCGACCCGACGGATCGGCGGCGGAGGACCGGCGCTTCAGGCTCGCGGCGTCATCCAGCCGCCGCCGCCCGGCCTCACGCGCCGAGCTGCAGCCCGGCCACGCGGCCCAGCGCCGCCAGCCCCTCCGGCGTCCCGGGCCAGTGGCGCCGGACGGCCTCGGGCCCGGCGCGGCGCACCACCGAGCGCAGCACCAGCACCGCCACGAATCAGGTCGTCGGCCTGGCCGAGCACGGGGATGAAGTCGGGGACGAGGTCGAACGGGAGCGCCAGGTAGCCGAGCAGGAGCCAGGGCCGGACGCGCACGCCGCGCGGCAGCTCGCGATCCAGCGCCAGCCGCCTGAGCAGCCCCAGGGTGTCCGGCAGGAGCCGGAGCGCCTCGCCCAGCAGCGCGCCGCGCGGCCGCGCCGCCAGCAGGGTCAGCGCGAGGAGCGTCCAGGTGGCGAGCAGCGCGGCGGCGACGATGAGGATCAGTGACATGCCCGCCCCGGCCGCCGGCCCCCGGCCCTCACCCCTGCATGGCCTTCATGCGCCGCTCCAGCTCCTCCGGCGGTACGTCCTCCACGTGCGTCGCGACGGTCCAGACGTGCCCGGAGGGGATCCTCCAGCGTGCCCGAGCGGTCGCCGTAGAACTGGTCCTTCACCTCGCGGAGCAGCCTGGCCCCGGCGGCGACGGCGGCGCGGACGGTCGCGTCCACGTCGGGCACGTAGAGCAACAGGCTGACCGGCGAGCCGCCGAAGGCGCGCGGGCCGCGGAACTCGGCGCTGGCGTCGGCCAGCATGAGCACGGCGCCCCAGATCCTGAGCTCGGCGTGGCCGATCCTGCCGCCCGGCGCAGGGATGGGCGGGTAGAGCAGCTCCGCCCCGAAGACCTTCCGGTAGAACGCGATGGCCGCCTCGGCCCCCTCGCAGACCAGGTAAGGGGTGAGCGCCTGGTAGCCGTCGGGGATCGCCTTCACTGCCTGGGCCATGTGCCGCCTCCGCCGCTGCGTGGAGCGCAGGACCTAGCGCCGACGGGCCGGCCCCGCCCGTCGCGGGAGGGGCCCCGGCGCCTCGGCAGTCGCCCCGCGTGCGCCGCCGCCCGGCTCACCCCGCCGCGGCGGGCCGCCCGGCGCGCGCCCGCGCCAGCACCTGGGTGATCAGGTGCTCGAGCTGCGGCAGCGCGAAGGGCTTCGTCAGGTGGTAGTCCATCCCGGCCGACCGCGACCGCTCGCGGTCCTCGTCCTGCCCGTAGCCGGTGAGCGCCATCAGCACCGGCGGCCGGTCCACCGGCAGCGCCCGCAGGCGCCGCGCCAGCTCGTACCCGTCCATCCCCGGCAGGCCGATGTCGATCAGCACCAGGTCGGGCCGCCAGCGCTCGGCCTCCGCCAGCGCCGCGACCCCCTCGTGCGCCACGCGCACGTCGTGGCCGAGGCTGCCCAGCGCCTCCGACAGCGTCTCGGCCACGTCCTCGTTGTCCTCGACCAGCAGGATGTGAATCCGGGGGGGGCTCGCGCGCGACCGGAGGCGTCTCCGCCGCCCCAGGCTCGGCGGGCCGCGGCGCCTCCGCGGCGGCCAGGTGCGCCGGCAGCCGGACCGTGAACTCGCTCCCCCTCCCCGGCCCCTCCGACGCCGCGGCCACGGTCCCGCCGTGCACGCGCACCAGCTCGCGCACCAGCGCCAGCCCCAGCCCCAGCCCACCCTGGGACCGCGCCAGCGAGCGGTCGGCCTGCACGAAGGGATCGAACAGGTGCGGCAGCAGGTCGGCGGTCACGCCGGCGCCGTCGTCGCGCACGCGCAGCACGGCCTCGCCCGCCTGGTACGCCAGCGAGAGCTCGATGTGGCCGCCGTCGGGGCAGTACTTGACCGCGTTGTTGAGCAGGTTCGTGACCACCTGCTCGAGCCGGGTCGCGTCCCCTCCACCACCACCGCCGGCTCCGGCAGCGTGACGGTGAGCTGGTGACCGTGGCGCTCCGCCAGCCCGCGCTGCGCCTCCACCGCGCCGGCCACCGCGTCCTGGAGCCGCACCGGCTCGCGGTGGACCTGCACCATCCCGCGGGAGAACCGCGCCACGTCCAGCAGGTCGTCCAGGAGGCGCGCGCAGTTCGCGACCTGCCGCTCCAGGATGCCCAGCGGCCCGCCCACCTCCTGCCCTCGCGCCAGGCGGCCCCGCGCCACCGCCACCGCGCTGCTGATGGCGGCGAGCGGGTTCCGGAGCTCGTGCGCCAGCATGGCCATGAACTGGTCCTTGTGGCGCGCCTCGTTGGCCAGGGCCTGGCGGTCGATGTCCAGCTCGGTCATGAGGCGCTGGCGCTCCCGGTCCGCGAGCGTGCGCTCGATGGCGACGCCGGCCAGGTGGGTGGCCAGCGCGATGAGGTGGCGATGGAGCGGCTCCGGCCCCTTCGGCGCGCGGTAGTAGATGGCGAAGGTCCCGAGCACCTCGGAGCGCCGGGAGAGGATGGGGGTGGACCAGCAGGCGTGCAGGCCCGCCGCCAGCGCGGCGGCCCGGTACCCGGCCCAGAGCGGATCCGCGCCGATGTCGGTGACGATCACCTGCTGCCGCAGGAACGCTGCGGTCCCGCAGGAGCCGGCGCGCGGGCCGATGGGCTGGTTCTCGATGGCCTCGCGGTACGCGGCCGGGAGGCTGGGGGCCGCGCCGTGGCGGACCCGGCGGCCGTCCTCCGAGAGCAGCAGGACGGTGCAGAGCATGCCCTCGGCCTGCCCCTCCAGCACGCGCACCAGCTCGTCGAGCGTCTCGCCCAGCGGCGCGCCCTGGGCGATCATCTCCAGCACCCGGCACTGGCCGACGACGAAGGCCCGGAGGCGCTCGGGGGCCTGCAGCGCAAACAGCGCGTCGAGCGGTCCCTCGTCCGCCTGGACGGCGGCCTGGGACACTCCGAGCTGGGGCCCCGCCGGCATGCCGTGCTGCCTAATGCCCCCCGACGCCGCCGTCACGCCGCAGCGGCACGGACCGGGCCGCGCGCCCCACCCGGTCCGTGCGCCGACTATCCCCCGGCCGCCGCCAGGGCGTTGCCGCGTGAGCTCCCCAGCACGCCCGCCAGGCCTACCGTCGCGCCCACGCAGAGGATGGCCGGGGCGCTGCTCCGCTCGGGGACCTGCGCGACCGCCAGCCGGTCCAGGGTGCCCACCCAGCGCCACTCCTCGCGGGTCGAGATCCCGCCCAGGATGGCCGCAGGCGTGTCCGGTCGCCACCCGCGCGCCAGCGCCAGCTCGGCGATGCGCGCGCGATGCCCCAGCCCCATCAGCACCACCAGGGTGAGCGCGCCCGGGGTGAGCGCCGACAGCACCGGCCCGAAGACGGCCTCGTCGTGGCCGGAGACCACCGTGAACGCGGAGGCCTGCCCGCGATGGGTGACCGGGATGCCGGCCAGCGCAGGGGCCGCCAGGGCGGAGCTGACCCCGGGCACCACCTCGAACGGGACGCCCGCTGCGGCCAGCGCCAGCGCCTCCTCGCCGCCCCGCCCGAAGACGAACGGGTCGCCGCACTTGAGGCGAACCACCCGCCGGCCGCGCCGGCCGGTCCGCACCAGCAGCCGGTTCAGGTCGGGCTGTGAGAGGCTGTGGTTGCCGCAGCGCTTGCCGACGTAGAAGCGCTGCGCGCGCGGGGCGTGCTGCAGCACCGCCGGCTCGACCAGCGCGTCGTACAGGACCAGCTCCGCCTCCTCCAGGCGGCGGACCGCCCGCAGCGTGAGGAGCTCCGGAATCCCCGGGACCTGCGCCCACCAGCGAGACCAGGCCTGGCATGGCGTACCTCACGTGGGCTCGGCCACGCCGCTGCGCCAGCGGGCGCCCCCGGCCACCAGCGGCAGGGCCACGGCGGCCCCCAGCGCCACCGCGGAGAGCAGCGCGAACCCGGGGCCGAAGGAGCCGGCCCGCGCCTTGATGGTGCCGAGCAGCATGGGCAACGCGAAGCCGCCCAGCCCGCCGATGGCGCCCACGATCCCGGTGACCCGGCCGATCTCGCGCGGGAAGCGCTGCGGCACCACCTGGAAGACGGCGCCGTTGGACATGCCCAGGCAGATCATGCCCGCCACCAGCACCGCGGCCCCGGGCCCCAGCGGCAGGAGCAGCGAGGTCAGGCCGTAGGCCGCCGCCACGCCCACCAGCAGGAAGGAGAGGAGCCGGACCCCGCCCACCCGGTCCGCCAGCCACCCGCCGAACGGCCGCGCCGCGCTGCCGGCGAAGGCGGCCATCGCCGTGAGGTAGCCGGCCTGCACCGGGGCGACGCCGTGCTGGTCGCGGAAGAAGATGGGCAGGAAGCTGGAGAGGCCGACGTACCCGCCGAACGTGACCGAGTAGAAGAGGCAGAACCACCACAGGTCGCGGGTGCCCATCAGCTCGCGGGTGGAGCGGCCCGTGGCCACCGCAGGGCGCGGGCTCTCCCTGGCCAGCAGCGTGAACGCCACCAGCACGCAGGCCAGCGGGATCATGGCCAGGCCGAAGACCGCGTGCCAGCCCAGCGAGGCGGCGATGCGGGGCGCGATCAGGTTGGTGAGCACGGTGCCGCTGTTGCCGGCCGCGGCGATGCCCATGGCCAGCCCCTGCTTCTCCGGCGGATACCAGCGGCTGGCCAGCGGCAGCGCCACCGCGAAGGAGGCGCCGGCCACGCCCAGCATGGCGCCCATGGCCAGCACCGACGGGAGCGAGCCTGCGAAGTGCCAGCCCAGGGCGAGCGGGAGGAACAGGAAGGCCAGGAGTCCGATCCCCACCCGCCGCCCGCCGAAGCGGTCGCTCAGGATGCCGAAGGGGATCCTGAACAGCGAGCCGGAGAGGACGGGCACGGCCACCACCAGCGCCTTCTCCACCGGGCCCAGCTGCAGGCTGCCGGAGATGAACACGCCCAGCGCGCCCACCAGCACCCAGAGCATGAAGGAGAGGTCGAAGTGGAGGAAGCTGGCGATGAGCGTGGGGAGGTGGCCGGGACGGGCCGGGGCGGCGGTCATGCGTGGCTCCTTTCTGCTGAGAGGTGCTGCGCGAGCGCCGCGACGAGCGGGCCATCTTCGGTCGGGCGGGTTCGACCCGCGGCGGGATGCCCAGCGCCACCAGGGCCCGGGTGCAGGTCGGCCCCACCGAGGCGACCACCACCCGCGCGCGGAGCGCGGCGCGCAGCGCCTCGGCCTGGCCCATCCGCGCCGCCACCTCGAACAGGTGGCGCGCCTGGATCTGCGAGGTGAACAGGACGGCCTCGACGCGGGCCGTGGCCAGCGCCTCCACCAGCGTGCGGAGCGGCCCCAGGTCGTCCGGGAGCCGCCAGGCGTAGGGCAAGAGCTCCAGCAGCAGTGCGCCGCGGGCGGCCAGCGCGTCGGAGAGGCCCAGGCTCCGCTCCCCGTGGTGCACCAGCGCCGTGCGCCGGCCCCGCAGCTCGACCGGGGCCAGGGCGGCCAGCAGCTCGGCCTCGGTGTAGGGCTCCTCGGCCTTGAGGGAGGCCCGCAGCCCCTCGCGCGCCAGCGCCGCGACCGGCTTGGGCCCGCGGCAGGCCAGCGTGGACCGGCCCAGGAGCGCGCGCAGCTCGGCCTCGCGCCCGGCCTCGCGGGCGGCGGTGAAGAGCGCGGCCACGCCCACGCCGGTGGTGAGGACCACCAGCGGCTCCGGCTCGTCGGTGAACCCGCCCAGCAGGGCGCCGAGGGCCCGCGCGACGTCGCCGGCCTCCTCCACCACCGCCGGCGCGCAGATCGCGTGGCCCCCGTGGCGGCGGACCAGCTCCGCCAGCTCGCCCCCGAGCCGGGCCTCCAGCACCGCGATCGAGGCCCCGTCGAGCGAGCTCACGCCGCCGCCCGTCCGCCCAGGAGGAGCTCGCCCGCCTCGCTCACCTCCACCAGGTAGATCTCCAGCGGCGCGCAGGCGTTCCCCAGCGGCTTGCCGGAGGCGATCTCCCACTTCATGGCGTGGAGCGGGCAGACCAGCACCCCGCCGCCCAGCAGGCCGTCGGCGAGGGGGCCCTGCTTGTGCGGGCAGTCGGCCTGCGTCGCGTACACCTCCCCGGCCCGCGTGCGGAAGACGGCGATGCGCTTCCCGTCCAGCTCGAAGACCCGTCCCTCGCCGGCGGGATCTCCGCCACCGGCCCCAGGCTGATGCGCTCCATCACGCGCCCTCCACGGCGTCGGCCACCAGGGCCCGCCCGTCGATCAACGCCTCGGGATCCCGCGGCAGCACCGGCAGCCGCGAGCGGAACTGGCTGGGGTGGACGGGATTGATGGCCTCCAGCCAGGGGTCCACCTGCGCCTGCACCGCGGCCTCGACCTCGGCGTCGAGGCGCGCCGCCTGCCCGTCCTCGTCCCGGACCACCACCGCCCGTATGCGCTCGATCCCCACCCGCTCCACGAAGTCGTAGGTGCGCTCCAGGTAGCGGGCCTGCTCGCGGTAGTGCTGCATGAACCGCCCCATCAGCTTGAGCACCTCCTCGTGGCTGTCCACGGTGCAGAGCAGGTCGCCCTTGCGCACCCGCGACCCGGCCCCGCCGCCCACGTAGAGCTCCCAGCGGCCGCCCTCGATGGCCACCGCGCCCAGGTCCTTGGTGGTGGCCTCGGAGCAGTTCCGGGGGCAGCCGGCCGTGGCGAGCTTCATCTTGTGCGGCGACTCCAGCCCCTGGTAGCGGCGCTCGATGGCGATGCCCAGGCCGGTGGAGTCACCGACCCCGTACCGGCAGAAGTCGGTGCCGACGCAGGTCTTGCAGGTGCGGAAGGACTTGGCGTAGGCGTGCCCGGACGGCTCGCCCAGCTCGCGCCAGACCTGCGGCAGCTTCTCGCGCGGCAGGCCCAGCAGGTCGATGCGCTGACCGCCGGTGATCTTCACCATCCGGGCGCCGTGGCGCTCGGCCACGTCGGCGATGCGCCGGAGCTGCGCCGGCGAGGTGACGCCGCCGAAGATGCGCGGCACCACGCTGAAGGTGCCGTCCTTCTGGATGTTGGCGTGCACCCGGTCGTTCACGAAGCGCGCGTCGCGCTCGTCCTCGTAGGCCGCGCCCCAGATCGTCCGCAGGAGCGACGCCAGGCCGGGCTTGCTGGGCGCGTGCTCCTGGCCGGCGGCCAGGGTCCGGAACACCGCCGACACGCTCTTGAGCCCCAGCTCCCTGATGGCCCGGACCAGGTCCGGCTTGGCCAGCGGGACGCCCGGCACGTAGTAGTGGATGGCCGGATCCTCCTGCGCCGCGCCCCCGGCGCCCGCCGCCTCGAGCAGCAGCTTCACGTCGCGCTTGCAGGAGCCGCAGCCGGTGCCGGCCCGGGTGGCCTCGCAGACCGCCGCCAGGGTGCGCTTGCCGCCCCGGACCGCGGCCACGATCTGCCCCTTGGAGACGCCGTTGCAGTTGCAGACCTGCACGTCGTCCGGTGCCTCCACCACGCCGGCCGGGGCGGCCGCCTCTCCGGGGAAGAGGAGCCGGGCCGGATCCGGCGGCAGCTCCGCGCCGCGGTCGAAGGCGCGGAACAGGTCCGGCGCCGCGCCGGCGTCCCCCAGCAGGATGGCCCCCTGCAGCCGCCCCTCGCGCAGGATCAGCTTCTTGTAGATGCCGCGGGAGGCGTCCACGTACAGCACCTCCTCGTCCTGCTCGGCCGGCGCCTGCAGCCCCATCACCGCCAGGTCCACCCCCATCACCTTGAGCTTGGTGGAGACCTTCGAGCCGGCGTAGGTGGCGCGCGGCAGGCGGAGGGAGAGCCGGTCCGCCAGCACCTGCGCCTGCTCCCAGAGCGGCGCCACCAGGCCGTAGGTCCGGCCGCGGTGCTGCGCGCACTCCCCCAGCGCGTAGACGTGCGGGTCGTCGGTGAGCAGGTCGTCGCCCACCACGATGCCGCGCTCGACCAGCAGCCCGGCCTCGCGCGCCAGGGCCACGTTGGGCCGGATGCCGGCGGCGACCACCACCAGCTCGGCCGGGAGCGTCGAGCCGTCCTCGAAGCGCAGCCCCGTCACCGCGCCGTCGCCGCCCAGGATCTCCTCTGGTGGAGCGGCCCAGGTGCACCTTCAGCCCCATCCGCTCCAGCGAGCGCTGCAGGATCCGGGCGCCCGGCTGATCGAGCTGCAGCTCCATGAGGTGGGTGGCCAGGTGGACCACGTGCACCTCCAGCCCCTGCTCCAGGAGGCCCCGCGCCGCCTCCAGCCCCAGCAGGCCGCCGCCGATCACCGCCGCCACCTTCGCCGTCCTGGCCCGGGCGGTGATGGCCCGGCAGTCGTCGAGGGTCCGGAACACGAACACGCCCTCGCGCAGCGCGCCGGCGGCGTCGCGCGCCCCGGCCATGGGCGGCACGAAGGGGCTGGACCCGGTGGCCATGACCAGCAGGTCATAGCGCTCGGTCACCCCCGGCCCGGAGACGGTGCCGGCCGGCGAGGTCGATGCGCTCCGCCCGGACGCCCGCGTGCAGCCGCACGCCGTTGGTGCGGTACCAGTCGAGCGGGTTCAGCACGATGTCCTGGGGCGCGTTCTTCCCGGCCAGGACGCCGGAGAGGAGGATGCGGTTGTAGTTGCCGTGCGGCTCGTCGCCGAACACGACCACCTCGAACCGCTCCCGCCGCCGCGCGCCAGCAGGTCCTCCACGAAGCGCGCTCCCGCCATCCCGTTGCCCACCACCACCAGGCGCTGCTTGCTCATGACTCCTCCTCGCGCCCGGCGCGGACGATCCGCGCTGCGCAGACCTTGAACTCCGGCATCCGGCTCACCGGATTGAGCGCCGGGTGCGTGAGCCGGTTCACCGCGCCCTCACCGCCCCAGTGGAACGGCGCGAAGATCGTGTCGTCGCGGATGGCGCTGGTGACCTCGACCACGAACTCGGCGCGCCCCCGGCGCGTCTCCACGGTGGCGCGCGCGCCCGGCGCGAGGCCGTGGCGCGCGGCGGTGGCCGGGGAGAGCTGCAGCATGGGCCTGGCCGCGAGCTTCACCAGGGCCGGCACGCGGCGGGTCTGGGTGCCCGACTGGTAGTGCGCCAGCACGCGGCCGGTGGTGAGCAGCAGCGGGTAGGCCGCGTCCGGCTCCTCGGCCACCGGCCGGTGGCGCACGGGGTGGAACCGGGCCCGCCCGCTGGGCGTGGGGAAGCGCTCGGCGAAGAGGCGCGGCGACCCGGGGTGGGCCGGCGACGGGCAGGGCCAGTGCAGGCCGTCGGCCGCGTCGAGCCGCTCGTAGGTCATGCCGGCGTAGTCGGCTGGACCGCCCGCCGAGGCCCGCCCCAGCTCCCGGAAGAGGGCCTCCGGGCGCCGCTCGGAGAACCACTGGCCGGCCCCCAGCGCCTGGGCCAGGTCGCAGAGGATGTCGACGTCGCTGCGCACGCCGGCCGGCGGCTGGAAGGCGCGCCGGCGGTGGATCACCCGGCCCTCGAGGTTGGTCATGGTCCCCTCCTCCTCGGCCCACTGCGCCGACGGGAGGACCACGTGCGCCAGCTCCGCCGTCTCGGAGAGGAAGAAGTCCGAGACCACCAGCAGGTCCAGCGCGCGCAGGCGCTGCTCGATGCCGCCGGCGTGCGGGGACGAGACCACCGGGTTGGAGCCGAACACCAGCAGCCCCCGGGCGCCGGCGGGCGTGCCCAGCGAGGCGAGCAGCTCGTAGGCCGAGCGGCCGGGGCCAGGCAGCGCCTCCGGCGCCACGCCCCAGACGGCGGCCACGTGCGCGCGCGCGGCCGGGTCGTCGATGCGGCGGTAGCCGGGGAGCTGGTCGGCCTTCTGCCCGTGCTCCCGGCCCCCCTGTCCGTTCCCCTGGCCCGTCAGGCACCCGTAGCCCGCGCCGCGCTTGCCCACCATCCCCAGCGCCAGCGCCAGGTTGATGAAGGCCAGCACGTTGTTGACGCCCTGGGCCTGCTGCTCGGGCCCGCGGCCGGTCAGGACCATCACGCGCCGCGCCTTGCCCAGGCGCCGCGCGGCGTCGAGCAGCGCGGCCTCGGGCACGCCGGTGAGCCGCTCCACCCGCTCCGGCCAGTAGGCGGCCGCCTCGGCGCGGACGGCCTCGAACCCCTCGGTCCGCGCCGCCACGTAGGCCGCGTCATAGGTCCCCTCGCGCACCAGCAGGTGCAGGAGGCCGTTGGCCAGGGCGGCGTCGGTCCCGGGGGCCAGGCGCAGGTGCAGGTCGGCCCGGAGCGCGGTGGCGGTGCGGCGCGGGTCGACCACGATGAGCTGGCCGCCGGCGGCCCGCTGGCGGTCGAGGTGCCGGGCGATGGGCGGCAGCGTCTCCAGCACGTTGCCGCCCACCAGCAGGATGAGGTCGGCCTCGGTCAGGTCCTCCAGCGGGAACGGGAGGCCCCGGTCCAGGCCGAAGGCGCGCACGCCCGCGGCGGCCGCCGACGACATGCAGAAGCGGCCGTTGTAGTCGATGGCCGAGGTGCGGAGCGCCACGCGGGCGAACTTGCCCAGCAGGTAGGCCTTCTCGTTGGTGAGGGCGCCGCTGCCGAAGACCGCCACCGCGTCCCGGCCGTGCGCTGCCTGCAGGGCCCGGGTCCGCTCCGCGACGTAGGCCAGGGCCTCGTCCCAGGTGGCCGGCACCAGCACGCCGCGCGCGTCGCGGACCAGCGGCCGGTCCAGCCGCTCCGGGTGGCGGAGCAGCTCGGCGGCCCGGAAGCCCTTCACGCAGAGCTGGCCGGCGTTGGTGGGGAAGTCCGGATCGCCGCGGAGGTCCGGCGCCGCCGCTTCGCCCTCGAGCGAGATGCCGCACTGGAAGGCGCAGTAAGGACAGTGCGTCCGCGTCGCGGTCTGCGGTGCGGGCCCCAGGAGAGGCGGCTTCCCTGCGATCTCGGCGGCGCTGGCCATGCTTGATCGGGATTAAGAGCAACTCCGGGGCCAACGCTCGCTGGGAGTGAATCCGGGCGGTTCGGGGATCGGCCTCGACGCGCTGCATGCAGGGCCAGCATCGGCCTGCTGCGGGGCCGGGCACGGGTGAGCACCGCATGGGCGCGCGCCCGTGCCGCACACGCGCGGCCCGCCGCTCGCCCGCACCTCGAGCGTCAGCGGCGTCCCGCCAGGCCGGTGTAGAAGGGACGCCATGAACGTCCGGCTGATCCTGATCGCGCCGCTGCTCGCCGCCGGCTGCGCCGGCGCTCCGCGCGAGCTGGGCTCGGAGGCCTTCCGCCCGCCGACCGCTCCGCGTTCGAGGCCTGCCGTCCGCACCTCCGCCGCTGCGCCGGCAAGGCGGAGCCGGGGCGCAGCGCCTGCCTCGACGACCTCTCGCTGCAGTACGTGGAGCTGGCGGCCTGGGAGCGCCGGTCCTTCCTGGTGGCGGGCGGCTGCCCTGCCGGCGTGGCCGGGAGCCGTCGCGCGGCGGCGCCGGCGCGGCGCTAGACGGGCAGGCGCGATCCGGGATCACCTTCGCCGTCCCGAACCGCGATGACCGCTGAGCAGCTCACGCCCGGCGCGGGCCGCCACAGCCTCCGGCCCGCTCGCCGGATGGGCGAGCGGGCCGGCCCTGCGGACGTCGCCTAGAAGGAGACGAAGTAGTTGCTGCCGAAGGCGTTGTCCCAGAAGGACTGGCCGTTCACCTGGTACTCCACCGCCAGCTGCACCTCGGTGGTGGAGACCGGCACGGCGTACTTGAAGGACCAGCGCTCCACGCCGGGGTACTCGGTGCTGGTGTAGGTCGCGTAGGCGCTCTGCACCGTCTGCCAGCCGTCGACCGTGTAGGCGATGCGCACGACCTTCTGGTAGGCGAGGTTCTTCACCCAGACGTCGCCGGAGACCGTCTTGGAGGTGTAGACGCCGGACGAGCTCATGACGCTCGCCGGGGCGGCCCAGGAGAGCAGCACCTGGCTCTGCGCCAGCACGAACATCGGCACGCCGGGGTCGTAGCCGGTCCCGAGCTTGTAGTAGGCGCCGCCGTTGGTGTCGGTGTAGGTCTGGCCGGCCACCTCGTAGCGCAGGCCGATCTCGTAGAATCACCGCCTGCTTGTAGCCGGGCTGCACGGTGGCGGTCTGGAAGCTCCAGGCCTCGAGGCCGTCGTGGGTGGGCGCGGTGTAGCTGGCCGCGGCCTCGGTCCAGGCGCCGCCGTTCACGCGGTACACGGCGGTGACCTTCTTCGCGTAGGCCAGGTTCTGCACCTCGACGGCGCCGGTGACGCGGTAGCCGTTCCAGGTGTTCTCGCTGCGGGCGAAGAGCAGCTTGACCGGATCGGCCGCGGAGGCGGTGGAGGCGGTGGCGAGGGACAGCAGGGCGGCGAGCGACAGGGAGAGAGACTTCGACACGAGGCGTGCTCCTGGTGAATGTGGGTGGTCGGAGCCTATGCACGGCCGGTGTCGATTCAACGCCGACGTGCGAGTCGGCTCATGCGGTATTCACGGTCCGTGATCGCGAAGCTGAAGAATCCGAGAACTTGGATCTCCACTTCGGCTGTCGCACGGAAATCCCTGCGCCGCAGCGTCCACGCGCGGCACGGGGGCGCAGCGCGATCGCGGCGAGATGCCACCTGGCCGCCAGCCGGATCGACGCTCCGCACGCGTCCGCGATCGTCCCCCGCATCGCCGGCGGCGCAGGCTCAGTTCACTGTACGTCATGACCGGTCGCCGGCTCGCGCGCCGCGCCGGACGGCCCGCGCCTCCCGGCTCGACGCTGGGTCCGTCGCGGGGCCCGGCGCGGGCGCCAGGAGGCCTCGCAGGCCGGGGCCGCCCTTCCCCGCCGCCCAGCCGCGAGCGCCCTCCCCGCCGGTGCTCGCGCTCGACCCTCCGGATCTCGCGGGGATGTGCGAGGTCAGCCAGCCCCGGGGACCACCTGCCCTGACACGAGCGCACACGCGATCGTCATCTTCGTTCGCGGATTTTTGATCTTTCGGGAACAACGTGGAGCAACGCCTCGTCCCACCTTCGTCACATCCAACGCGAGGTGTCTCGACGGGGAGCCGGCGCCGCAGGGGCGGGCCGGCAGGGCGGGCGGAGCGCCCTGGTACGCCTCGCGGAGGATTCACCGGGGAGCATGGCGATGTTTGCGACGAGGCGGATGGCGCTGCTGGCGGGGACGCTGGCGGCGTTGGTCATCACCGGGTGCGGGGGCACCGGGCAGCAGCAGGCAGCGAGCGAGGAGTCGGAGGGGCCGACGACGGCCGCGGCGGTGACGCTCAACCCGAGCGACACCTACGTGAACCTGTTCAAGTGGCGCTGGAAGGACATCGCCACCGAGTGCACCAGCTTCCTGGGGCCGCAGGGCTTCGGGGCGGTGCAGATCTCGCCGCCGGCCGAGCACAAGAACGTCAACTACTGGTGGAACATCTACCAGCCGGTCAACCACCACAACCTGACCAGCGACATGGGCACGCCGGCCGAGCTGCAGACCATGATCGACACCTGCCACGCGGCGGGCGTCCGGGTCTACGCCGACGTGGTGTTCAACCAGATGTCGGCCGACTCCGGCACGGGCGTGGGGGGCTCCAGCTTCAACGCCTCCACCTTCACCTACCCGTACTTCGGCTCGAGCGACTTCCACTCCTACTGCACCATCGACTACTCGAGCGCCAGCAACACCGCCAGCTGCTGGCTGCTGGGCATGCCGGACCTGAACACCGGCTCGAGCTACGTGCAGGGCCAGTTCGTCGCCTACCTCGACTCGCTCATCGCCATGGGCGTGGACGGCTTCCGCATCGACGCGGCCAAGCACATCCTCCCCTCCGAGCTGCAGACCATCCTGGCCGCCGCCACGCAGACCACGCTGCTGGGTGAGTCCGTCTTCGTGACCCACGAGGTCATCGAGGACCAGTCCTGGATCGACCTCGCCGCCTACCAGGCCAGCGGCACCGTCAACGAGTTCCGCTTCACGCGCGCGGTCCGCGACGCCTTCCGCAACAACGCCCTGGGCTCCGTCACCACGTACATGGGCACGGGCTCGGGCGGCGGCACCTACAGCCTGATCACCACCAGCGCCAAGGCCACGGTGTTCGTCAACAACCACGACACCGAGCGCGCCACCAGCGACTCGCTCAACTACACCTCCGACTCCGGCGGCAAGTACGACCTGGCCAACATCTACATGCTGGCCCAGCCCTACGGCCGCGCCCAGCTCCAGTCCGGCTACGCCTTCTCGTACTCCAACACCGACGAGAACGCGCCCACCGGCAGCCCGTACGACTCGAGCGGCAACCCGGTCATCACCACCACCTGCTCCAACACCAGCACCGCCTGCGGCTGGGACTTCGTGCACCGCTGGAGCACCATCTCCCCGATGGTGAAGTTCCGCAGCGCCGCCTCCGGCACCGCGATGACGGTGCGCTCGACCGGTAACGGCAACCAGCTCGCCTTCAGCCGCGGCAGCGTCGGCTTCGTGGCCCTGAACAACGACAGCTCCTCGAGCTGGACCGCCACCTTCGCCACCGGCCTCCCCGCCGGCACCTACTGCAACGTCGTCCACGGCGTGCTGAGCAGCGCCGGGACGGCCTGCGCCAGCGACAGCGTGACGGTGGACTCCAGCGGGAACGCCACCATCACGGTCCCGGTCCGGGGCGGCAGCTCCATCTCGGCGGTGGCCATCTACACCGGCCAGAAGGTCGGCGCGGTCACCACCGCGCCCGACGCTCCCACCGGCGTCACCGCCACGGCGGCGTCGTCCAGCGCCATCAACCTGTCCTGGACGGCCTCCAGCGGCGCGGCCTCGTACACGGTCTACCGGTCCACCTCGGCGTCGAGCGGCTTCGCCGCCCTCGGCACCACCACCAGCACCAGCTACGCCAGCACCGGGCTGTCGTCGGCGACCACGTACTACTACTACGTGACCGCCACCAACTCGGTCGGCACCTCGGGCGCGTCCTCCACCGTCTCGGCCACCACCTCGCTCTACTCGGCCAACTACGGCGCGATGTACCTGCGCGGCTCGATGAACAGCTGGGGCGCGACGGCCATGTCGCTCACCGCCAACAACCTCTGGTCCACCTCGGTGACCCTCACCGCCGGCACGACCTACACGTACAAGTACGAGAATCGGCGGCGGCACCACCTGGTCCACGAACTGGGGCCTCGCCTCCAGCTCCACCACCAGCCTCACCTCCGGCACCGGCTCGGCCAGCGGCTACAACATCTACTTCACCGCCACCACCTCCGGCGCCCACGTCTTCACCTTCAACGACAGCACGCTGGCCTTCACGGTCTCCGCGCCGTCCAGCGCCCCGTCGGCCCCGACCGGCGTGAGCGTGGCCACCGTCTCCTCGTCCAGCCTGACCGTCTCCTGGACCGCCTCCAGCGGCGCCACCTCCTACACCGTCTACCGCTCGACCTCGGCCTCCGGGACCTTCTCGAGCGTCGGCACCGCGACGTCCGCCAGCTTCACCGACACCGGCCTGGCCGCGAGCACCACGTACTACTACTACGTGACCGCGACCAATTCGGTCGGCACCTCCAGCGCCTCGAGCACCGCCTCGGGCACCACCAGCGCCACGGTCACCGTGCCCAGCGCGCCCACCGGCGTCTCGGTCGCGACCGTCTCCTCGTCCAGCCTGACGGTCTCCCTGGACCGCCTCCAGCGGCGCCACCTCGTACACCGTCTACCGCTCGACCTCGGCCTCCGGGACCTTCTCGAGCGCCGGCACGGCGACCAGCGCCTCGTTCACCGACACCGGCCTGACCGCGAGCACCACGTACTACTACTACGTGACCGCCACCAACTCGGCCGGCACCTCCAGCGCCTCCAGCACCGCCTCGGGGACGACCGGCGCCACCGAGACCATCACGTACACCGGCGGTTACTCCGCCATGTACCTGCGCGGCACCATGAACTCCTGGGGCGCCTCCGCGATGACGCTGGTCGCTGATCACACCTGGGCGGTCACGGCCTCGCTGACGGCCAGCACGGCGTACCAGTTCAAGTACGAGATCGGCGGCGGCTCCACCTGGTCGACCAACTGGGGCAAGTCCTCCAGCTCCACCACCAGCGCGACGGAAGGCACCGCGGTGAAGTCCGGGTCCTACAACCTGTACTTCACGCCCAGCACCTCCGGGACGTACACGTTCCTGTTCGACGACGCCACGCTCAGCTGGTGGATCGTCGGCTCCGCGGCCTCCTCCAGCTTCACCGGTACCTACTCCGCCATGTACCTGCGCGGCACCATGAACTCCTGGGGTGCCACCGCCATGTCGAAGTGGGCCGACCACCTCTGGCGCACCTCGGTCTCCCTCACCGCCGGGACCACGTACCAGTACAAGTACGAGATCGGCGGCGGCTCCACCTGGTCCACGAACTGGGGCAAGTCCTCCAGCTCCACCACCAGCGCCACGGAGGGCACGGCAGCGAAGTCGGGCAGCTACAACCTCTACTTCACGCCCACCGTCACCGGGACCTACGTCTTCCAGTTCGACGAGTCCACGCTCACCTACACGATCATCAAGAGCTAGCAGCCGCTCCACCGTCGTGCGGCCGTGCCTCGGGCGCGGCCGCACGGCGGACTTCGTGACGCCGGCCCTCCGGGCCGGCGCCGCCTCACCCATTCCATGGCGTCCACCGTGCGCGCGGCGAGGGCCGCGCGCACGGGACGCCCTTGCCTTGCCTTGGAGCGACCATGAGACGAGGAGCGGAGCACCCGATCACGCTGGCGACCGCCGCAGCCCTGGCGGTGGCCTGCGCGCTGGGCGGCGCGCAGGTGGCGCAGGGCGCCGACATCCCGGCGGCGCACGTCTACCACAACCACATGCCCAACTTCTGGCCGTACTACGCCACCAGCGACGCGGCGGTGCTGGCCAAGTACAACGCCCTCTCCACCGGGGCGTCCATCAGCTACACCTCGGACGGCGACGTCATCGCGCTGAAGCTCAGCCCGCCCTCCGGCTACACCTACTACCTGCCCTCGACGGTCGGCTCCGGCGCCATGCCGCACGACGACCTGGTCAGCTACTACTCCGCCAACGCGAAGTACGCCTGCTACCAGAGCGGCGGGTGGCCCATGGCCACGGCCGAGCTGCAGTACGCCACCTCCAGGCTCGGCCAGGTCCACACCACCTTCTCCGGCGCGCTCGCCACCAACGTGAACAACATCGAGCTCACCGCCGGCAGCATCGGGCTTTCGGGGCTCTACACCCAGGGCTCGAGCTGGAACGCCACCTGGAAGTCCGACTACAACAACCTGCTCACCACCAACGGCTACCGGGTGCTGGACCTGATCCACTTCACCGGCCACCACTCGCTGGGGCCGCTGGTGGGGCGGGAGTACTTCGAGAAGGACCTGATCGCCCACGCCGCCACCCTGGCGCAGTCCTGGTTCCTCGGCTCCAGCTACCGCTCCTCCAACGGCTTCTTCCCCACCGAGCTCTCCTTCTCGGAGCGGCTCATCCCCACGCTCTCCAAGCTGGGCATCAAGTGGTCGGTGCTGGGCAACAACCACTTCTCCCGCACGCTGACCGACTACCCCTACGCCACCTATGACGCGACCGGTGACGCGGCCGACAGCCCGCCCAACAAGGCCGAGCTGCGCAACACCGACCCGTTCAGCGGCGGGGCCTGGGTGTCGAAGAACATGTACAACAACAGCACCGTCTCGATCGTGAACAAGTACCCGTTCGCCTCGGTGCCGCACAACGTCCGCTACGTCGACCCCATGACCGGCGCCGCCAGCGCCGTGGCCGGCATCCCGGTCACCATCAACGGCTCCTGGGAGGAGGGCTACCTCGGCTCGATCACGGTGGGCGAGTACTCGCCCTACACCACCAGCGCCGCCAACGCCGGGCGGACGCAGTTCTTCGTCATCGCCCACGACGGCGACAACTCCTCCGGGCGCTCGGGCAGCTACGACACCTGGCAGGCGGGCGTGACGGTGACCGGCGTGAGCCCGGGGGTGAACCTGGGCGTGGACGAGTACCTCAAGGCCTACCCCATCCCCAGCACCGACGTGATGCACGTGCAGGACGGCTCCTGGGGTGACGTGCTCGACTCGTCCGCCAACCCGATGTTCTACCACTGGCACCTGCCGCCCCTCATCTGGGCCAGCCAGTTCTCCGCCTTCAACACCGCCAAGGGGCTCAGCCTCGCGCCCAAGACCAACCTCAAGGGCGTGAGCGAGGGCGCGACCGTCTCGCTCGAGTACGGCTGGCACTTCCAGGAGAACATCTTCGCCAAGCTCCAGGCGGCCCTGAACTACGCCGTCACCGCCGAGCAGATCTGGCTCGACAACCACACCAGCCACTGGTCGCCGGGGAGCACCAGCGCCACGCTCGACCCGCAGATCACCTACGCCGGCAACCAGCTCAACCCCTGGATGATCGCCGCGCCGGTCAAGGGCGACGCCTCCAACGGCTATGCGGGCGGCGCGAACCCGGCCGAGCTGGCCTGGTACTTCCTGCTGCCGGCGATGGACTCCGGGTTCGGCTACTACGGCGAGAACACCGACGACGAGGTGAAGCCGGCCCTGGCCTTCAACAACTCGCTGGTCTTCTCCAAGCCCTACGTCACCACCAACCTGGCGCAGGACCGGACCGGCCCCTCGGTCTGGCTGCCGCAGCGCTACCCGTCCAACCCCGGCTCGGTCAACGCCTCCAAGGCCGAGGGCTGGACCACGCAGTGGTTCAGCAACAAGTTCGCGGTCTACACCTACGCCTTCGACGCCTCGGGCATGTCCACCGTCAACCTGATGATCCGGCCGCACACCGGCTCGAGCATCAGCAACACGGACGACACGTACAAGGTCTACCACCCGGCCGCGCTCTCCGGGACCTCCGGCCTGAGCATCACCACCGCCAACGTCGGCTCGTGGGTGGCCTACCCCATGACCGGGCGTGACCTCACCGCCGAGATGAACGGCGTGAGCTGGATCCCGACCGTCCAGGCGACCATGGCGGTGGTGCCCACGACGCTGACCGGCAACCTGTACTACGCCTACCTGGATCAGTACCGGGGCCAGTACCTCGACTACTACGTCCAGGCCACCGACGCGCTGGGCAACATCACCAGCTCGGACATCCAGCAGGTCTACGTGGGCTACGGCACCTACGCCGCCGGCGGCAACTCGGGCTACACCGAGAGCGCCAGCGGCACGGTGGCCGGCACCAGCCCGTTCCTGACCGGCACGGTGGCGACCGCCACGGTGGCCATGCCGGACTTCAACCCGCCCTCCGGCGTCTACTCGTCTGCGAAGTCGGTGCAGATCCTGTCCGGCACCAGCGGCGCCTCGGTCTACTACACCACCGACGGCACCACCCCCACCACCTCCTCGACGCTCTACACCGGCCCCGTGACGGTGAGCGCCTCCTCGCTGCTGCGCGCCATCGCCGTCTCCGGCTCGGTGAGCAGCGGCGCCTCCTCGTCCACGTACATCATCACCGGGACGGTGAGCGTGCCCACCACGCCCACCGGCGTCGCGGCGGTGCCGGCCTCCTCCACCTCGGCCACGGTCTCCTGGGCCGGCGTCAGCTCGGCCACGTCGTACACCGTCTACCGGGCCAGCAGCTCGAGCGGCACCTACGCCTCGGCGGGCACCACCACCAGCACCAGCCTGACCGACAGCGGCCTCACCGCGGGCGGCACGTACTACTACTACGTCACCGCCAGCAACTCGGCCGGCACCTCGGTCGCGTCCTCGGTGGCCAGCGTCAGCCTGACCGCCCCGGCCGCGCCGACCGGCGTGTCGGTGGCGACCGCGTCGTCCAGCTCCCTCACCGTCAGCTGGACCGCCTCCAGCGGCGCCACCTCGTACACCGTCTACCGCGCGACCTCGTCGGCCGGGACCTACACGGCCCTCGGCACCTCGAGCACGACCTCGTACACCGCCACCGGCCTCACCGCCGGGACGTCGTACTACTTCTACGTCACCGCCACCAACGCGGTGGGCACGTCCGCGGCGTCGGCCATCGTCTCGGCGGGCACGGGGTACAGCTCGAACTACAGCGCGATGTACCTGCGCGGCTCGATGAACAGCTGGGGCGCGACGGCCATGTCGCTCACCGCCAACAACCTCTGGTCCGGATCGGTCAGCCTCACCGCGGGCACGACCTACACGTACAAGTACGAGATCGGCGGCGGCACCACCTGGTCCACGAACTGGGGCCTCGCCTCCAGCTCCACCACCAGCCTCACCTCCGGCACCGGCTCGGCCAGCGGCTACAACATCTACTTCACCGCCACCACCACCGGCACCCACGTCTTCACCTTCAACGACAGCACGCTGGCCTTCACGGTCACCGGACCGTCCAGCGCCCCGTCGGCCCCGACCGGCGTGAGCGTGGCCACCGTCTCCTCGTCCAGCCTGACCGTCTCCTGGACCGCCTCCAGCGGCGCCACCTCCTACACCGTCTACCGCTCGACCTCGGCCTCCGGGACCTTCTCGAGCGTCGGCACGGCGACCAGCGCCTCGTTCACCGACACCGGCCTGACCGCGAGCACGACCTACTACTACTACGTGACCGCGACCAACTCGTACGGCACCTCCAGCGCCTCCAGCACCGCCTCCGGCACCACCAGCGCCACGGTGACGATCCCCACGGCCCCCAGCACCGTCTCGGTGGCCACGGTCTCGTCCTCCAGCCTGACGGTCACCTGGACGGCGTCCAGCGGCGCCACCTCGTACACGGTCTACCGCTCGACCTCGTCCTCCGGGACCTTCTCGAGCGCCGGCACGTCGACCTCGGCCAGCTTCACCGACACCGGCCTGGCGGCCAGCACGACCTACTACTACTACGTCACCGCCACCAACTCGGCCGGCACCTCCAGCGCCTCGAGCACCGCCTCGGGCACGACCAGCGCCGCCTCGACCGTCACGTACACCGGCAGCTACTCGGCCATGTACCTGCGCGGCACCATGAACTCCTGGGGCGCCACCACCATGTCCCTCATCGCCGATCACACCTGGGCCGGCTCGGCGACGCTCACCGCGTCGACGGCCTACCAGTTCAAGTTCGAGATCGGCGGCGGCTCCACCTGGTCGACCAACTGGGGCAAGTCGTCCAGCTCGACCACCAGCGCGACGGAAGGCACCGCGGTGAAGTCCGGGTCCTACAACCTGTACTTCACGCCCAGCACGGCCGGCACGTACACCTTCATCTTCGACGACTCCACCCTCAGCTACTGGGTCGTCGGCTCCGCGGCCTCCTCCAGCTTCACCGGCACCTACTCCGCCATGTACCTGCGCGGCACCATGAACACCTGGGGTGCCACCGCCATGTCGAAGTGGGCTGACCACCTCTGGCGCACCTCGGTCTCCCTCACCGCCGGGACCACGTACCAGTACAAGTACGAGAATCGGCGGCGGCTCCACCTGGTCCACGAACTGGGGCAAGTCCTCCAGCTCCACCACCAGCGCCACGGAAGGCACGGCGGTGAAGTCGGGCGGGTACAACCTGTACTTCACGCCGACCGTCACCGGGACCTACGTCTTCCAGTTCGACGAGTCCACGCTGACGTACACCATCATCGCGAACTAGCAGCACCGGCATCGAGCGCGGCCCCGCCTGTCCGCAGGCGGGGCCGCTGTTCTTTTTGAAGAGGGGCTGATCCACTGCTCACGGCATCGCCAGCCAGACCGCGCCGCGAGAGCCCCAGCAAGTCCCGGAGCGCCGCAGGGCGGCCGCGGAGCGAGGACAATCCCGCAGGCCCGCATCGCCAATCGACCAGGTACGCGCGCGGCCTGGGCCGGCCGGTGCGAGCCGGGCACCCGTCCAAAGGCCGCCGGCCGACCGCCGCATCGAACACGGCTCGGGAGTGGACCACTCGCTGGTCGGCCTGCGGCCTGCGTTGTGCCCGGCGAGCGCAGAGACGGAGTGAGGCCCGCGCGCGGAAAGCCACGAGCGGCCGGGCCGAGGACGTCCGAGCGAAGCGGCCGACCGGAGGCGAGGAGGGACGAAGACCGCTGGCGTTCCCCGCGGGGACTACATGCGACCCGCCCCACCCCTAGTGGGTCAATGCAAAGCGGAACAAGGACGGCAGCTTCGGCCTCCCTTATCGCCCCGCCCGGCCGTGCCGAAAGCCCCTTGGGGACCCGTGTGCCCCAGGAGACCGACCATGCCCAGCGCGCTCGCCATCGCCCAGACCGGACTGCAGGTGGCGGACATGCAGCTCGCGACCTCCGCCCACAACGTCGCGAACGTGCTGACCGACGGGTTCGAGCCCAGCCGCGTCGAGCAGCGCGAGCTCGCCGGCGGCGGCGTCACCGGTACGGTGCAGCCCGCCTCCGACCCGGTGGCCGAGTCGCGCGCCGACCAGGCCATCCTCGCGCCTTCCAGGACGGACATCGCGCAGGAGATCCTGGCCCAGCAGCGTGCGTCGCTCGCCTACCAGGCCAGCGCCGCCACCATCAAGGTCGCCGAGCAGGCCACCGACGCGCTCATCGAGGCGCTCGGCTAAGCCTCCGTCAGCATCGCAGCCCGGACGCGCCCCGATCCCTCTCGGGGCGTGTGCGTTTACGCCGCCTGATGCGTTGCGTCCCGCCGGCCTCGCGGGCACCATGTCGTGCATTCCGGCGCTGGGGCGCACCCACCGCCGGCTGCCCACGGAGACGGCCTCGCGATGAAAGAGATCCACTGGAAGAAGGTCTGCTGCCCCGTCGACTTCTCCGCCGAGTCCCACGCCGCCCTGCGCGTCGCCACCGACCTGTGCAAGCGGTTCGGTGGCGAGCTGACGCTGGTCCACGTGAACGACGCCAGCCACGAGGCGCCGGCTGACGAGCTGGCCAAGCTGGTGGCCGAGGTCCAGAAGGCAGGCCTGGCCGGCGCCGCCGTCAAGGAGACCGACGGCGATCCCAAGACCGCCATCGCGGAGTACGCCAACCACCACCACTTCGACCTGGTGGTCATGGGCACCCACGGCCGCACCGGCCGCGCACACGCGCTGGTCGGCTCGGTGGCCGAGAACACGGTCCGCCGCTCCCGCTGCCCGGTGATGGTGATCCACGCCGACTGGCCGGGGCTGCATCGGTAGCGACGCCTGGCCTTCGACTCCGGGGCCGCCTCACGGCGACCCCTACGCTCAGGCCGAACGGACCGAAAGGACCTTCGGCCTGGGCGCTTGGCCCTCACGCCCCCAGCATCTGCCGCTCGACCAGCCGCCTGTACAGGCCGGCCCGCGTCATCAGCTCGGCGTGCCGGCCGGCCTCCACCACGGCGCCGCCGTCCACCACCACCACGCGATCCGCGCTGGCCACGGTGGAGAGCCGGTGGGCGATGATGAGCGTGGTCCGGCCGCGCATCAGCCGCGCCAGCGCCTCCTTCACCAGCGCCTCCGACTCCGCGTCCAGCGCGCTGGTGGCCTCGTCCAGCAGCAGGATGCGCGGGTCCTTGAGGACCGCCCGCGCCACCGCCAGCCGCTGCCGCTGCCCGCCGGAGAGCTGCTGGCCGCGCTCGCCCACGCGTGTGGCGTAGCCCTCGGGGAAGGCGCTCACGAAGTCGTGGGCGTGGGCCGCACGGCAGGCCGCCTCCACCTCCTCGCGGCTGGCCCCCGGCCGCCCGTAGCGCACGTTCTCCTCCACCGAGGCGGAGAAGAGCACCGGCTCCTGCGGCACCACGCCGATCTGCCCGCGCAGCCAGGCCGGGTCGAGCGTGCGCAGGTCGCGCCCATCCAGCAGGACGGCCCCCTGCCCCGGGTCGTAGAGCCGCCCCAGCAGCGCGCCGATGGTGGACTTGCCGGCGCCGGACGGGCCCACCAGCGCCACCACCTCCCCCGGCGCGATCTCGAGGCCCAGGTCGGCCAGCACCACCGACTCCGGCCGCGACGGGTAGGCGAAGCGCACGCCGGAGAAGGTGATGCGCCCCTCGCAGCGGGCCGGTCGCTCGCCGCCGGTGAGCGGCATGGCCGGGGCGCGATCGATCAGCTCCAGCACGTGCTCCGCCGCGCCCAGGCCGCGCATCACCTCGGCCCAGAGGTCCGCCAGGGCGCCCAGGCTCATGGCCACCAGCAGCGTGTAGACCAGGAAGGCCGTCAGCGCGCCGGCGCTGAGCTGCCCGCGGCCCACCAGCAGGCCGCCGTAGCCCAGCACCGCCGCGACCGCCGCGTACACGCCGGTGGACGCGCCGCCCATGAAGCTGGCGCCGGCCAGCGCCCGCCGCCGCGCCGCCTCGTAGGCCTGCGCCACCGCCCCGCCGAAGCGGGCCACCTCCGCCTCCTCGGCCACGTAGGCGCGCACCGTCCGGATGGACGAGAGCGACTCCTCCGCCACGTGGCTGGCCTCGGCCAGCGCGTCCTGGTAGGCGCGGGCCAGCGCCCGGACCTTGCGCCCGTACACCACCGCGCCGATGGCCACCGGCGGCACCACCAGCAGCATGAGCAGCGTCAGGCGCGGCGAGGTCACCACCAGCAGGGCCAGGCCGCCCAGCGCGGTGATGGCGTGGCGCAGCGTCATGGAGAGCTGGCTGGAGAGGAGCCCCTGCAGGCTGGCCGCGTCGGCGCCCAGGCGCGAGACCAGGTCGCCGGTCCGGGTGGCGTCGAAGAAGGCGATCTCCTGCGCCACCAGGCTGCGGAAGAGCCGCTCGCGCACCCGGCGCACGCCGCGCTCGCCCGCCAGCGAGAAGAGCACGTGCCGGCCCGCCACCGCCGCGCCCTGCACCAGCGCCAGCGCCCCCAGCGCCACCGCCACGCGCAGCAGCCACCCGGGATCGCGCCCGGCGATGGCGCCGTCCACGATGGCGCGGATGCCCTGCGGGTAGACCAGCGACAGGCCGGCGCCGATCACCAGCAGGCCGGTGGCCGCCGCCAGCCGCGCCCGCTCCGGCCGCAGCAGCGCCAGGATGCGCCGCGCGGTGCGGGCGCGCCCCGGCCCGACGCTCAGCCCCGCCACGGCTCGCTCGCCCGCAGGGCCGAGACGATGGCGCGCGTCGAGGGGGAGCGGTTCAGCGTGTAGAAGTGCAGACCGGGCGCGCCGCGGCGCAGGAGGTCGGCGCACTGCAGCGTGGCGTAGGCCACGCCCAGGTCGCGCGCGCCTTCCAGGTCCTCGCGCCGGACCTCCATGGCGGCGCGCAGCGGCCGCGGGATGGAGGCGCCGCACATGGCGGTGAAGCGCTCCACCTGCTCCACGTTGGCGATGGGCATGATGCCGGGGACGATGGGCACGGTGATCCCCGCGGCCCGCGCCCGCTCCACGAAGGTGAAGTAGTGGGCGTTCTCGAAGAAGAGCTGCGAGACCAGGAAGTCCGCCCCGGCGTCCACCTTGGCCTTGAGGTTGCGCAGGTCCTGGGCCAGGTCGCGCGTCTCCACGTGGCCCTCGGGGTAGCAGGCGGCGCCGAGGCAGAAGCGCCAGCGCTGCGGGTGCGCGCGGATGAAGGCCACCAGCTCGCCGGCGTGGGCGAAGCCGTCCGGGTGGGGCTGGAAGCTGGACTGGCCGCGCGGCGGATCGCCCCGCAGCGCCAGCACGTTCTGCACGCCGGCCTCGGAGAGCTCGTCCAGCACCGCGGCGATCTCGTCGCGGGAGGCGCCCACGCAGGTGATGTGGGCCATGGCCTCGACCTCGGTCTCCCGCTTGAGCCGCTTCACCAGCTCGACGGTGCGCGCGCGGGTCGAGCCGCCGGCGCCGTAGGTGACCGAGACGTAGGCCGGCCCGAGCGGGCGGAGCCGCTCCACGGTCTCGAACAGGGCGGTGACCCCGTCCTCCGTCTTGGGTGGGAAGAACTCGAAGGAGAAGATGGGCTCGCCCCGCTCACGGGCGAAGCGCAAGAGGTCGGTGATCCGCACGCCGGGCGAGATCAGCCCGCCGGCGGCGCGCTGGCCAGCCTTCACCGGGTTGACAGGCGGCCGCGGCGCGGCGATGGAAAGGGCGCCATGACGCGGCCTCCCCGCTACATCACCCCCGAGGGCTTCCGGCGGCTCGCCGCGGAGCACGAGCGCATCTGGACCGCGGACCGCCCGCGCATCGTGGCCGAGGTGGAGGCGGCGGCGGCGCTGGGCGACCGGAGCGAGAACGCCGAGTACATCTACGGCAAGCGCAAGCTGCGCGAGCTGGACCGCCGGCTGCGCTTCCTGTCCGAGCGGATGGACGCGCTCACCGTGGTCGAGCCTCGCCCCAACGACGGCGGGCGCGCCTTCTTCGGCGCCTGGGTGACGGTCGAGGACGAGGACGGGGCCGAGCGGACGTACCGGCTGGTGGGGCCGGACGAGTTCGACGCGGCGGTGGGGCTGATCAGCGTGGACGCGCCCATCGGCCGCGCCCTGCTGGGCAAGCGCGAGGGGGACGTGGTGGTGGTGCAGCGGCCGGCCGGAGCGGTGGAGCTGACGGTGGTGGCCATCGCCTGGACCCGCGGGGGCTGAGGCGCGGGCGCCCGCCGGCGGCCGGGCGGTGCGCATCTTCTCGGGGTGCCGGCGCGCAGGCGGTCCAGCCAGGGGCAGCGGGCGCGGCGCGCGGAGCGGCTGGCCGACGCGGCGGGGCTGGCCATGCGCGCCCTGCTCAGGCCCATCGCCGGCCAGGGGCGCTTCCGCCCCGGGCCCCTGCCGGGCGGCGCCCGCCGCCTCCTGCTCATCCAGCTGGACGGCGTCTCGCTCGGCCGGCTGCGCGAGGTCCTGGCGGCCGGTCGGCTGCCTGCGCTGGCGGCCCGGCTGGCCCGCGGCAGCCACGCGCTGAGCGGCTGCCGGAGCGGCCTCCCCTCCTCCACCCCGGCCTACCAGGCCGGCCTGCTCTATGGGCGCTCCCCTGCCGTCCCCGGGTTCATCTGGTGCGACCGGCGCACCGGGCGCGAGGTGCGCATGGACCGCGCCGCCGACGCGGCCGCGCTGGAGCGGTCGCTGGGCAGCGGCGGGCGCGGGCTGCTCCGCGGCGGCACCAGCTACTTCTCCATCTTCTCCGGCGACGCAGCCGTCCCGCACTTCTGCCTCTCCGGCCTCTCCGGCGAGCTGGACCTGGGCTGGTTCGAGCGCGAGCTGGGCCCGTGGGACGCGGCGGCCTCGGCGCTGGTCCACACCGTCACCGCCGGCCGCGCCGCGGTGCGGCTGGCCCACGAGGCCGGGCTCGGGCTGGTGGACGGCCTGCGCTGGGTGGCGCGGGTGCGCCGGCTCCGGCACGAGCCGCGCTTCCTCCTGCACCGCGTCTTCATCTCCTCGGTGCTGCGCGAGCTGGCCATCCAGGGGATCCTGCTGGACGTCTCGCGCGGCCTGCCCGTCGTCTACGCCGACTTCCTGGGCTTCGACGAGGCCGCGCACCGGCGCGGCCCGGCCTCGGCGGCGGCGCTGCGCCGGCTGGAGGCGGCCGACGCGGCGCTGGCCACGATCTTCGCCGCGGTCGAGGCCGCGCCGGGGCTGGGCTACGACGTCTTCGTGCTCTCGGACCACGGCCACGTGCCCACCACGCCCTTCGAGGCGCTGAGCGGGTTGGCGCTGCCGGCGTTCGTGGGCCGCGCCGAGCGCGGCGAGCCGCTGCCGCGGGGGCCGGCGCCGCTCCGGCCCAACCGCGGCCTGCTCGGCGGGCGGACGCTGGGCGGCGCGCGCACCGAGGGGATCGCGGTGGCGGAGGCCGGGGCCCTGGCCCACGTCTACTTCCTGCGCGAGGGCCCTGGGCCGCACCCGCTGGACGTCCTCCGGGCCCGGCACGGGCGCGTGCTGGCGGCGCTGGCCGGCTCGCCGGCGGTGGGGCTGGTGGCGGCGCGCGGCGGGCAGCGCGGCGTGGTGCTGGTGGGCGGCGGCGCGCTGGCGCTGTCCGACCCGGCCGACGTGGCGCGGCTCCCCCACCCCGAGCCGCGCCTGCTGGCCACCTACCTCTCCGACCTGCTCTCGCTGGAGTCGGCCGGGGACCTGGTGGTGCTGGGCTGGCGCGGCCCGTGCCACCGCTCGGTGGCGTACGCCTGGGAGTTCGGCTCGCACGGCGGCGCGGCACCGGAGGAGCTGGACGCCTTCGTCCTCCACCCCGCCGCCTGCCCGTTCCGCTTCGACCAGGTGCTGCGGCCGGCCGAGCTGAACGCGTTCTTCGAGCAGGCCTACCGCGGCCCGGCGGAGGAGGCCCAGCGCGAGCGGGCCCGCCGCGCGCCGCCGTCGCCGGAGGCTGCGGCCGAGGGGCTGCCGTGAGCCTGCGCGTCCTGAGCTGGAACGTGCACGGGCTCAAGGGCGCCGACGGCCGGCGGGACGCGGCGCGCGTGGCCGAGGTGATCGCCGCCGCGGCCCCGGATCTGGCTGGGCTGCAGGAGGTGGGGGCCCCGGCGCTGCCCGGCGGGCACGCCGACGCGGCGCAGGCCCTGGCCGAGCTCACCGGCCTGGAGGTGGCCTTCGGCCCCACCCTGCGCGACCGCCGCCACGGCTTCGCCTACGGCAACGCCATCCTCTCCCGCCACGCCATCGAGGCCACGCGCAGCTACGACCTCTCGGTGCCCGGGCGCGAGCCGCGCGGCTGCCTCCGCGCCGACGTGGCGGTGGCCGGGACGCGGCTGCACCTCTTCGCTGCCCACCTGGGCCTCCACTGGCGCGAGCGGCGCCGGCAGGCGGCGGCGCTGCTGTCCGCCGACATCCTGCGCGACGCCGCGCTGGCCCACCCGCTGGTGCTGGTGGGCGACTTCAACTCGCCCTCGCACCGCTCGGCCGTGCCCCGCTGGCTCCGGCGCCAGCTCTCCGACGCCGCGCTGGCGGCGCGGAACGAGGCGCCCACCTTCCCGGCGCGCTTCCCGCTGCTGCGGCTCGATCACGTCTACGTCAGCTCGGCGCTGCGGGTGCTGGCGGTCGAGGTGATCCGCACGCCGCTCGCCCGGCGGGCCTCCGACCACCTGCCGCTCCTGGCGGTGCTGGAGCTCACCCAGGAGGCCCGGCTGCCGCCCGTCCCGCGGCCAATCGAGGCGGCCGGGGTGAGCACCACGCTGCGATGACGCGCTGCCCGCCGGGGGGTCGTTCGCTCCCGCGCGGATGCGCAGCCTGTAGCTCGGACCCGGCGAGACGGGGCGGGAGGAGACCGACATGGCGATGAGCTGGAAGGCGGCGCGCAAGCTGCTGGACCGCGACGAGGTGCTGCGGTCGATGGGGCTCGAGCGGCGCTCGGAGACGGGCGACTTCTTCACCGGCCTCGGGCTGTTCTCGGTGGGCGTGCTGGTGGGCGCCGGCCTGGGGCTGATGTTCGCGCCCAAGCGCGGCGAGGACATGCGCTCGATGATGACGGAGGCCTGGCGCAACCGCGCCGGACGCGGCCGCCAGGATCTGCAGACGCCGCTCGGCGCCGAGGCCGGCATCCCGCCGGCCGCCGGGCACTGAGGGGACTACTCCTCTTCCGGCTCCGCGGCCGGACCGGCCTCGGGCGCCTCTTCCGGCGCCTCGGCCACCGCCGCGAGCCGGGCCCACAGGGCGTCCGTCCCCGTGCCCTCGACGGCGGAGAACGGGACGGCGTCCCCACGGGCCAGCCCCATGACCCGCTCCACGGCCCGGAGCGCGCCGGTCCGCTTGCTCTTGGCCAGCTTGTCCATCTTGGTGGCGGCCACCACCACCCGCCGGCCGTTGGCGCGCAGGAAGGTGGCGGCGTCCTGGTCGCTCTCCGAGGGCTCGTGGCGCGCGTCCACGATGAGCACCACGGCGCGCAGCACGTCGCGCTCCTTCAGGTACCCCTCGATCATCGAGGCCCAGCTGTCGCGCTCGGCCTTGGAGACCTTGGCGTAGCCGTAGCCGGGCAGGTCGCAGAGCCGCAGCGCCCGGGGGCGCGCGGCCGGCGTGGGCCGGTAGCTCACGTCGAAGAACTGCAGCGCCCGCGTGCGGCCCGGGGTGGTGGAGACGCGGGCCAGCTTCCTGCGCCGCGTGAGCGCGTTGAGCATCGAGGACTTGCCCACGTTGGAGCGGCCGACGAAGGCCACCTCCGGCGCGGGGCCTTGAGGCCACTCGGAGGGCTTGGTGGCGGTGCGGCTGAAGGCTGCGGACACGAGCTGGATGGGCACTCGGTGCTCCGGGGGGGCTACGGGCGGGCGGGCTTGGTGGGCGCCGCGGGCTTGGCGGGCGCGGCGGGCTTGGCGGCAGGCGGCGCGGCCGGCGCCGGGGCGCGGCGGGCCTCGCGCTCGCGCGTCCAGTGATTGATGAGCGGGAGCTTCCGCGCCGGGTCGAACTTGACCAGGCTGGGGGTGCTCTCGCCGTGGCAGGCCAGGCAGCTCTTCGGCCCGACCTCGGCCAGCCCCACGGCGCGGGCCAGCTCGCGGTCGCGCATGACGTAGGCGGCCGAGTACCGCCGCCCCGGACCGTGGCAGGCCTCGCAGGTCACCGCGGCCAGGCCGTCCTCGGCGTCAGGGGAGTGGCAGACCTGGCAGCGCGCGTCCTTGCGCTGTGCGTCGGAGAGGCCGTCCATGGCCCGGGCGTGCGGATTGGCCTTCCAGGCCTCGTAGGCGGCCGGGTGGCAGGCCTTGCAGGTCTCGGGTCCCACCTTGTCCCCTGTGGCACGGGCGGACAGGGCGGCGAACAGCAGCAGCGCTGCGAGCGAGGGTCTGGTCACGCGCCCCGGAGTATAATGTCTCATGCGCTCCGTCCAGCTTGCCCTCGCCCTGTGCCTGGCGCTCGGCCCGTTCGCCGCCCAGGCCCGCGCCTGGAAGGGCATCAACCCGGGTCAGGCCACCCAGGCCGACGTCGTCGAGCAGTTCGGGCAGCCCACCAAGAAGACCAAGGCGGGCAGCCGGACCGTGCTGGCCTACTACGGCGAGCAGGCGCTGGAGGGGACCAGGCAGGCCCAGTTCCACCTCGACGCCAACGGCACGGTCCAGGAGATCACCGTCTTCCTGACCGCCGAGCGCGCCCTCGACGCCGACTCCATCGAGGGCACCTACGGCAAGGCGCCGCAGAAGACCTTCGTCGAGGATACCTTCCAGAAGGTGTGGCTCTACCCGCAGCAGGGCGTGACGGTCTACTTCGGCAAGGACGGGATGGTGGAGGCCCTCTCCTTCTCGCCCGGGAAGGGCAAGCCGGCCGTGGCGCCGGCCGCGGCGGAGGCTCCCGCCGAGCCGGCCGCCGGGACCCACTGAGCACCGCATGCGCGTGATCGGGCTGACCGGCGGCATCGCCACCGGGAAGAGCACCTTCGCCGCGCTGCTGCGCGAGCGAGGAGCGGCGGTGATCGACGCCGACCAGCTGGCGCGCTCGGTGGTGGAGCCCGGCACGCCCGCGCTGGGGGCCATCGCCCGCGCCTTCGGCCCGGAGGTGCTGCAGGCCGACGGGCGGCTCGATCGCAAGAAGCTGGGCAGCAAGGTCTTCGCCGACCCGGAGCAGCGGCGGCGGCTCGAGGCCATCACCCACCCCGCCATCCGCGAGGCCATGGCCGACGAGACCATGCGGCTCGCGGCCCGCGGCGCCACGCTGGCCTTCTACGACGCCCCGCTCCTCTACGAGGTGGGGATGGACCGTGCGCTCGACGCGGTGGTGGTCGTCTGGGCGCCCCCCGAGGTGCAGCGGGAGCGGCTGGCCCGCCGGGATGGGCTCAGCCCCGCCGAGGTGGAGGGGCGGCTCCAGGCGCAGCTGCCCATCGACGAGAAGGCGGCCCGCGCGGACCTGGTGGTGGAGAACACGGGAGACCCCTCGGCGCTCGCCGAAAAGGCGGACCAGCTGCTGGCCGACCTCCGCCAGGGCCGGGGGCGCAGGCTTCCCAACGCGCTCCCCGTGCGTTATTGACGCCGGGAATGGGGGAGAGCGCGCGCGTCCACTTCGTCACCGGCTACCCGGGCTTCATCGGGCAGCGGCTGGTGCGGAAGCTCGCCGAGCGGGACGGCGATCGGCTGGTGCTGCTGGTGCAGCGCGACCGGCTCGACGCCGCCCGGGAGCACCTGGCCGAGATCGGCGCACCGCACGCCGAGGTGGTCGAGGGCGATGTGCAGCAGATGCACCTCGGCCTGTCCGGCGCGGAGTGGAAGGGGCTCGCCGCCGAGGTCACCGACGTCTGGCACCTGGCGGCCCGCTCCCGCCTGGGCGCGGCGCGCAGCGAGATGCGGCGCGTGAACGTCGAGGGCACGCGAAACGTCATCGAGCTGGCCGAGGCGGCGCCGCGGCTGCAGCGGCTCAACCACTTCTCCAGCGCCTACGTCTCCGGCAACCGGGTGGGCGTGATCCTCGAGGACGAGCTGGCCATGGGCCAGCGCTTCCACAACGCCTACGAGGAGACGAAGTACCAGGCCGAGCTGCTGGTGCGGCGGGCCCAGTCCACCCTGCCGGCCACCATCTACCGGCCCAGCATCGTGGTGGGGGACTCGCGCACCGGCGAGATCGACCGCTTCGAGGGGCCGTACACGCTGGCCATCCTGATGGTGGCCTCCCCGCTGGCGGTGCCGCTGCCGCTGCCCGGCGACGCGGTGGCCCCGCTCAACGTGGTGCCGGTGGACTTCGTCATCGACGCGGTGACCACGCTGGGGCGGCTGCCGGCGGCGGCGGGGCGGACGGTGCACCTGGTGGATCCGGCGCCGCTCTCGGCGAGACGCGTGTACGAGATGATCGCGGCGCGCGCGGGCAAGAAGCTGGCGCCGGTTCTCGGTGCCGGCGCGGGCGTTCCAGGCGCTGCTGCAGCTCCCGCTCGTCGAGCGGCTGTCGCGCACCCACCGGCCGGCCATCGAGTACGTGAACCACCTGGCCATCTACAACTGCCGGAACCTGATCGAGCTGCTGGACGGCACCGGGATCCGCTGCCCGCCCATCGGCAGCTACCTCGACCGGCTCATCGACTTCGTCCAGGCCAGCTTCGAGCGGCGCCGCGACGAGGAGCTGGCCCAGCTGGCCGGTGAGCCGGACGATCCACTCGACCCGCGCCCGCCGGCGTGACGCGCTGCGGCGGGGGCGCTGCGCGGCGGGGCGTGCCCAGCGCGCCCGCCAGATTCATGCTAGGCAGGGGCCCGATGCCGACGGAGCACATGAAGCGCCTGCAGGACTTCAAGGCGGGGGACACGTTCGAGTACGTGCGCGAGGTCGATCCCTACCGGCCCGTGTACTACGCCGGCGCCTCCGGGGACTACAACCCCATCCACCTCGACGCCACCGTGGGCCGGGCCGCCGGCTACAACGGCGTCATCCTCCAGGGCATGTGCACGCTCTCCTGGCTCTCCGACGCCTGCGTCGGCTACCTCGGTGACCCGGCCCGGCTGCGGCGGGTGCGCGTCCGCTTCACCAAGCCGGTGCAGGTAGGCGACGTGATCCGGTTCCACGGTCGGTGCACGGCGGTCGAGGGCCAGTCCATCCGGCTCGAGCTGTCGGCCACCAACCAGGCCGGCGAAGAGGTCCTGAAGGGCGCGGTGGCCGAGGGCCACGTCGCGGCGGGGTGAGCGGTGGCCATCGACAAGCGACACCTGGGCCGCCGCTACGGCCCCTACCGGTTCGTGGTGGCGGCGGAGGCCATCCGCGACTTCGCAGCCGCCACCGGCGGCGGCGTGCCCGGGCGCGTCTTCGGCGACGTGCCGGAGCACGCGCATCCGTGGAGCTGGGACGCCGAGGCGGCCAGGGCGTCGCCGCACGGCGACCTGGTGGCCCCGCCCACGTTCGCCACCGTCTTCGCCATCGAGCCCTTCGCCCGCGCCGTGCGGGACCCCGAGCTGGCCGTCAACGTGCTGCGGCTTGTGCACGGCGAGCAGGCCTTCGAGTTCCTGGAGGTGGTCCGCCCCGGTGACGTGCTGGAGACCACCGGCGAGATCACCAGGGTGCAGGAGCGCGGCTCCCTCGACTTCCTCGAGGTCACCACCGAGACTCGCAACCAGCACGGCCGGTTGGTGGTCCGCGGCGTGTGGACTGCGATCGTCCGGAACTGAGGGATCGTCAGGCCTCACGGGTCTTCCCCGCGCGCCGCAGGTCGCACCCCAAGAGCGCACGCGCTGGAGCAAGTGAAGGGGAGAGGGAGAGCGAGAGGGAGAGGGAAGGGACGAAGGCCGCCATCTTCTCGCGGCCGTAGGCCTGCACCGCCGCCCAGAGGTTGTGCCCCCGGCAGCGGAGCCGGAGGTTGGAGATCGTCGCTGGCCCGCCCATCGCCTCCGGGTCGATGTGGTCCAGCTCCAGCTGCCAGCGGCTGCAGCAGCGCCGGCCGTCCGGGGAGACGTAGGAGCAGCAGCCGCCATCGCGCGCCCAGACCTCGCGGCGAACGAGGGCTGTGACGGTGCGCGGGTCGAAGCGGTACGCGGTGGCGAAGAGCGGGAGCGGATCGGTGAAGGGAACCGTGACCGGAACCGGCGCGGAGAGCGTCGCCGGCTTCGGGTCCTCGGGCGCAGCAGCGGCGGGGGCCGCCGCCCTGTTCAGCTCCACCGCACCCCTTCGCTTGGCGTGCTTCTCGACCGCGCAGCGCAGCGCCTCCTTGAGGACATCGGCCAGGTTTCCGTCGGGGACCTTGTGGGAGAGGAGTTCACGGAGCGTCTCGAGGTCAGCGTGCGCCGCCTCGTCGAGCGTGACCCGCATCGACCACTGCTCCGCGTTGACCGGGTGAAGCTCGGGGCGGCTGGGGACGGGGGTGGGCGCCGAGAGCGCGAAGGCGGGCTCCGAGGAAACGGCCGGCTCCTGAGGCTGGGACGGAGCCGCCTCGACCGGCGCGGTCACCAGTGCAGTCGCACCCGTTGGATCCACCGGACGAGGCTGGGGGGCGGCAGGGGGCGTAGAAGGGAGCCGACGCACCCCGTTCTTCGGCGCCTCGCGGGGCTTGAGGGTCACCACCAGCCGCTCCACCTCGGCCTTGGACTTGAAGGCGGCGCTCCCGACCAGCTCCTCCAGGTTCTCCTCGGTCAGCACGTCGCGCAGCATTCCCAGCGTGGAGAGCGAGAGCCTGCCCTCGCGCAGCGGCGCCTCGAGGGAGGGGAACCGGGACAGCAGCCGCATGGCCGTGATGCGGCGGTAGGCGCCGTCCTCGGAGAGGTGGAGCACCTCCCGGCAGTAGGCCCACAGGGACGGGAACCCCTGCTCCAGGTAGAGCTTCCGCCGCTCCACCTCCGCCAGCACCAGCAGGAACCCGACCTTGATGCCCCGCTCGTCCGAGGCGAGAGCGTGCAGCCGGGCGATGAGGGAGCTGTTGTCGAGCACATCGAGTCGGGCGTTCATTGGCGTGCACCTCCAGCAGAGGACGCCATCGTAAGCCTGGTTTTCGAGGTGCTCGCCGAGGCCCCTGGCGCCGCCCAGGAGGCGAGATCTCCGCGAGCCCATCGCCGCTCCCCCACGCGCCTCCCCGCGCGCCCAGGAGATCACGCAGAGCATTGCAGGAGAGGCGTTTCCGGCGGAGCCCCGCCGCGGAAGCCGCGCCGCGCCAAATTCACGTCAAGCGAAATCCGGCGAATGCCGCGAGACGCCCCACTTGCTCCAGCGCCGGCGTTTCACGGCGCCTGGGCTTCGACTCCGCGAGCCCTGCGGGCTCGCTACGCTCAGCCCGAACGGATCCCCAACGTCCTCGGCAATGACTTGACCCCGCATCGGATCCATTCAAGGGCGCACGCGCTGGAGTAAGTGACTCTCAGTTGATCCCAAGGGCGCACGCGCTGGAGCGAGTGACTCCCAGTTGACCCCAAGGGCGCACGCGCTGGAGCAAGTAACTCTCAGTTGACCCCAAGGGCGCACGCGCTGGAGTAAGTAACTCTCAGTTGACTTCAAGGGCGCACGCGCTGGAGTAAGTAACTCTCAGTTGACTCCAAGGGCGCACGCGCTGGAGCAAGTAACTCTCAGTTGACTCCAAGGACGCACGCGCTGGAGTAAGTGACTCCCAGTTGACCCCTAGGGCGCACGCGCTGGAGCAAGTGACTCTCAGTTGACCCCAAGGGCGCACGCGCTGGAGCAAGTGACTCTCAGTTGACCCCTAGGGCGCACGCGCCGGAGCAAGTGAGCGCGAACACGCCTGACGTCACTCCCCCCGTCCCACCGCCCGCCCCCTCTCACCGCCAGCCCCTCCCACGTCCCAGCCCTCCACCCCGCCCCTCAGCACGGCACCGCCCACGGCGCTGGGGCAGGGGCTCCCCAGCGCCCTGCACCATCGGCAGGTCCGCCCGCCCTCACCCCCACCGCCCCGCACCATCGGCAGGTCCACTCGCAGGCAGCAGCGGCGCACCCGCCCGCCACCCGCCACCTACGACGTGATCGCCCCATCCGCGATCAGGTTGGCCAGGATCCTCGCCGTGTCCAGCCTCGGCAGCCCCGACAGCGCGAACAGCGCCTCGTAGTCCACCGCCCCGTCGATCTGCGCCAGCAGGAAGCCGGCGCGGTGATCGAGGTTCAGCCAGACGATCTCCTCCGGCTTGATGGCCAGGTGCGGCACGCCGCCCAGCGGGCCCAGCTTGGACTCGTACATGGCCACCAGCGTGGCCTCGTTCTGCCGCAGGTAGTCCCGGGCCTCGCCGTGGTCAGGGTCGAGCTGGAGGATCTTCTCGATCAGCTCCAGCGAGCCGCTGAAGTCGCCCAGCGCGAAGAGCTCCTTGGCGGCGCTCATCCAGACGCCGACGTCGTCCTGCCCCTGCGGCTGCGGCGCGGGCGGGCCCTCGGGGACCAGCGCCTTGAGGTCCGACTTCTCCTCCACCGCCAGCAGGTCCAGGCCGCCGCCGGGCTCCAGCACGAACGTGGCCGCGGCGGCGGGCCCTTCGTCCCAGGGTGACGGCGCGTAGTCGTCCCCGGCGCGGGCCGGCGCGGCGCCGGGCGCGGGGAGCGGGACGGCCGCGCTGGCGGACGGGGCCGGGAGCGGCACCGACGCCGGGGCGGCCGACGCGGCGGCCGGGCCGCTCGCGCCGCCGCTGATGAGCAGCAGGTAGGAGCGGGCGCGCGGGTTGCCCGGGTCGCGCTCCAGCACCTCCTGGAACGTGCGCAGCGCCTCGCCCACCTTGCCGGCGACGTAGGCCTTGATGCCGCGGTCGATGAGGTCGGCGAGCTCCGACACGGGCTAGCCCTCACCCGCCGGGTGGCCGGCAGAGGCCAGCCCCTTGAAGAGCTGCAGCGTCCGCTCCAGCGCCTCCTGCTCGGCCTCCAGCGCGGCCATGTCCTGGGCGTCGAAGGCCTGCCGGACGCGCGCCAGCACGCCCTCGGCCTTCTGGACCGCGTCCTTGCCGAAGCGGGTCCGCTCCAGGGCCGCGACCACCGCCGGGCGCAGCCCCTCGATCTCGGTCACGATCACCTGGGCCCGCTGCCGCCGCAGGTCGAACTCGCGCGTGGTGGCCTTCTTCTCCAGCAGGTCGTCGATCTGCTCGTCGAGGATCCGCTTCAGCTCCTCCTCGGTCAGGCCGGAGGTGGCGGTGACGGTGATCGACTGCTGCAGCCCGGTGGCCACGTCGCGGGCGGCGACGCCCACGATGCCGTCGGCGCTGATGTCGAAGGTGACCTCGATCTCCACCTCGCCGCGCCGGGCCGGGCGGATGCCGTCCAGCACGAACTCGCCCAGCAGCTCGTTGTCCACCGCGCGCTCGGCCTCGCCCTGCAGCACGGCGATGCGCACCGAGGTCTGGTTGTCCTGCACGGTGGTGAAGAGGTGGGTCTCGCTGGTGGGGACGGTGGTGTTGCGCGCGATGATGGTCTGGAAGTAGCCGCCCACCACCATGATGCCCAGGTTCTGCGGCGTCACGTCGAGCAGCAGCACCTCGCTGCCCGCCGGCTGCGGCGCGGTCAGCGCGTGGGCCTGGATGGCGGCCCCCAGCGCCACGACCTCCTCCGGGTGGACGCCGCGGCAGGGCTCGCGCCCGAAGAACTCCTTCACCGCCTTCTGCACCCGCGGCATGCGGGTCATGCCGCCGACCAGGATCACCTCGCCCACCTGCGTGGGGCGCACCCCGGCGTCCTTGAGCGTCCGCTCCGTCACCGCGATGCAGCGGTCCACCAGGTCCTTGGTCAGCTCCTCCAGCTTCTCGCGGGTGAGCTGCCGGTCGAGGTGGAGCGCCGGCTTGCCCTCCCCGCCGCCGTAGAGGAACGGCAGGTGGATGGCCGCCTGCTGCGCGCCGGAGAGCTCGATCTTGGCCTTCTCGGCCGCGTCGCGCAGCCGCTGCAGCGCCATCTTGTCCTGGCGCAGGTCCACGCCGCCGTTCTCGCGGGCGAAGGTGAAGGTGAGCCAGTCGATGATGCGCCGGTCGAAGTCCTCGCCGCCCAGGTACGTGTCGCCGCCCACCGCCACGACGTCGTAGACGCTCTTGCCGATGTCGAGGATGGAGACGTCGAAGGTGCCGCCGCCCAGGTCGAAGACCACCACCTTCTGCTCGATCTGCTTGCCGAAGCCGTACGCCAGCGCGGCGCTGGTGGGCTCGTTGATGATGCGGAGCACCTCCAGCCCGGCGATGCGGCCGGCGTCCTTGGTGGCGTGGCGCTGGCCGTCGTTGAAGTAGGCCGGGACGGTGATGACCGCCTTCTGCACCGGGCGCCCGAACCAGGCCTCGGCGTCGGCCTTGAGCTCGGCCAGCACCATGGCCGAGATCTCGGGGATGGCGTAGGCGCGCCCGGCCAGGTCCACGCGGACGTCGTTCCCCTCCGGCCCGGGGACCAGCACGTAGGGGAGCACCCGGCGCGCGTCCTCGACCTCCTTGGACCCCCAGCGCCGGCCGATGAGCCGCTTGGCGGCGTGCACGGTGTTCTCGGCGTTGGTGATGGCCTGGCGCTTGGCCAGGTGCCCCACCAGCCGCTTCCCGTTCTTGGCCACCGCCAGGATGGAGGGGGTGAGCAGCTGTCCGCCGCGGTTGGGGATGACGCGCGGGACGCCGTCGCGCACGGTGGCCACGACCGAGTTGGTCGTGCCCAGGTCGATCCCGATCACCGGCTCGTAGTCGCTCATCCCAGGATGCCCCAGCGCAGCTTCTTGAGCCGCTCCTTGGCCGCCTCGAGCTTCGGATCGAGCTCGAGCGCCTTCTCCAGCGCCCGGCGGGCCTCGCGCTTCTCGCCCTGGGCCTCCAGCACCAGCCCCAGCGCCTCGTGCGACTGGCCCAGGCCCGGCGCGGCGCGGACGGCCGCGTCGGCCAGCTCGCGCGCGCCGCCCACGTCGCCCACCGCCAGCGCCACCCGCGCGCCGGCGGACGCAGCGCGGGCGTGGCGCGGATCGGCCTCGAGCGCGCCGCGGAAGGCGGCCAGCGCCGCCTGCAGCTGCCCCATCACCTCGGCCGAGACGCCCTTGTCGTAGAGGTCGGAGGCCTTGGACGAGGCCGCGCGCCGGCGCGCCTCGGCCGCCAGCGTGGCCACCTCCCCGTTGCTCGGGTCGAGGCTGGCCGCGAGCGCCAGGTCGTTCATGGCCTGGCTGGCCCGGCCGGCCTCCAGCGCCTCCTTGCCGCGCGCCACCAGCTCGGCCACCCGCGTGACGCGGGCCACCAGCGGGTTCTGGCGCGCCAGGCGGGCCCGCCGCTCGGCGGCGCGCCGCTCGTCCTCCAGCTTGCGCGCCTCGAGGCGGGCGAACTCGGTCGCCGGCGCGGTGGCGCGCGCGTAGGCGGCGCGGCGCGCGTCGTCGGTGAGCGCGTCGCGCGCCTCGGTCACGCGCCGGAAGACGCGCTCCAGGCGCGCGCGGTAGCTGCCCAGCCGCCTGCCCGGGTAGCGATCGGGGTGGAAGATCTTCACCGCCTCCAGGTACGCGGCGCGCGCGTCGGCGGCGGGCGCGTTCCAGGGCAGGCCGAGCACGTCCCAGTGCGTGCCGGCGGCGACCAGGCTCTCGGCGTAGAGGATCGCCTTCCGCCGCTCGGGCTCGAGGTCGATGTTGGCCTCCCCGAGCTCGGCGCCGAAGACGAAGCCCTTGTACCGGTCGTCGCTCACGGCTCACCCTCTCCCACGAACACCGAGATTACAGACGGGTGCCTCGAGGGGTCAAACCCGACCGAGCGAGAACGCGCACTTGAACAGGTCGCCCAGGCGCCGGTCGTACCGATGAGGGTGAAGCTGGGCGCCCGACCCCTCGGCGGGTAGTCGGGCAAGCGAGGGAGCCCCTCGGGGGTCGCCGCCTCCCAGCGGCCTCACCGGTTGGCGAGCAGCAGCTCCAGAAGGGCCTTCTGGGCGTGCAGCCGGTTCTCGGCCTCGTCGAAGACGGCCGACTGCGGCCCCTCCAGGACGCCCTCGGTGATCTCCTCGCCGCGGTGGGCCGGCAGGCAGTGGAGCACGATGGCGTTGGGGCGCGCCCGCGCCATCAGCGCCTCGTCCACGATGAAGGCCTTGAAGTGGCGCTCGCGCTCGGCCTGCTCCGCCTCCTGGCCCATGGACGCCCAGACGTCGGTGTTGACCACGTGCGCGCCCTCGACCGCCTCGGCGGGGCTGCGGACCACCCGGGCGTGCGCGCCGCAGCGGGCCACCAGCGCCGGATCGGGATCGTAGCCGGCGGGGCAGGCCAGGCGCAGGTCGAACCCGAGCACCGCGCAGGCCTCGAGCCAGCTGTTGGCCATGTTGTTGCCGTCGCCGATCCAGGCCACCTGCAGGCCGGACCGCGTCAGGACGTCGGCCCCGAACCGCTCGGTGACGGTGAGCAGGTCGGCCAGGAGCTGGCAGGGGTGCGACGAGTCGGTGAGCGCGTTCACCACCGGCACGTCGGCGTACCTCGCCATCTCCTCGACCTTGGCGTGCTCGAAGGTCCGCACCACCAGGCAGTCGAGGTACCGCGAGAGGACGCGGGCCGTGTCGCGGATGGGCTCGCCGCGCCCCAGCTGCGTGTCGCGCGGCGACAGCATCATGGCGTTGCCGCCCAGCTGGTAGGAGGCCACCTCGAAGGAGACGCGCGTGCGCGTGGAGGCCTTCTCGAAGACCAGGCCCACGGTCAGCTGCTCCAGCGGGCGCGGCCCGCCCTTGCCGAGGAGCTTCCACTCCGCGGCGCGCTCGATGAGCTCCAGCAGCTCGGAGCGGTCCAGGTCGGTGAGGCGGAGGAAGTCGCGGTGGTTGCGGGTCGGGGCGGGCATGGGTCTCTCGACGGTCAGGGCTTGGCGGGCGCCGCCGCCAGGGCGGCGCCGAGCCGCTCGACGGCCTGGTCGGCCTCGGCAGCGGTGAGGGTCAGGGCCGGGGCGAGGCGGAGCACGTCGTCCCCGATGGCGTTCACGAGCAGGCCGCGGGCGCGGGCGGCCTTCATCACCTCTCCGGCGGCCACGCCCTTCACCAGCACGCCCAGCAGCATGCCGCGGCCGCGCACGCCGGCCAGCCGGCCGCCGTTGCCCAGCTTCTCCAGGCCGGCCCGGAGCCGGGCCGCGACCTCGCGCGAGCGCTCCAGCACGCCGCCCTGCCGCAGCTCGCGCAGGACCGCCAACGCCACGGCGCTGGCCAGCGGGTTGCCGCCGAAGGTGCTGCCGTGCGAGCCGGGCGTGAGGTGCTGGCCCACCTCCTCCGACGCGAGCAGCGCGCCGATGGGGAAGCCGCCGCCCAGCGCCTTCGCCGTGGAGAGCAGGTCCGGCGTGAAGCCGAGCCACTCGTGGGCCCACATCTTCCCGGTGCGGCCCATGCCGGTCTGGACCTCGTCCAGGCAGAGCAGCACGCCGCGCTTGCGGGTCAGCTCGCGGGCGGCCTCGAGGTAGCCCTCCGGCGCCGGGAGCACCCCCGACTCGCCCTGGATCGGCTCCACGATGAAGGCGGCGGTCCGGTCGGTGAGCGCCGCGTCGAGCGCCGCCAGGTCGCCGAACGGCACGTGGCGCACGCCCGGGACCAGCGGCTCGAAGCCGTGCTGGTACTTCTCCTGCCCGCCCACGGTCACGGTGAAGAGCGTGCGCCCGTGGAAGGAGTCCTTGCAGGCGACGATTCTCGTTGCGCTCCGGGTGGCCCCGGTCGGCGTGGTACTTGCGCGCCAGCTTCAGCATCACCTCGTTGGCCTCGGCGCCGCTGTTGCAGAAGAAGGCGCGCGACGCGAACGGCGTGGCGGCCAGCAGGGCCTCCGCCAGCTCGACCTGCCGCGGGATGAAGTAGTGGTTGGAGACGTGCCAGACCGCGCGGGCCTGCGCCTCGAGCGCCTCCACCAGCGCCGGGTGGCAGTGCCCGAGCACGTTGACCGCCACGCCGCCCAGGAAGTCGAGGTACTCGTTCCCGTCGGCGTCCCACACGCGGCTGCCCTCGCCGCGGACGATGGCGACGGGCTGCTGCTTGTAGTTGGGGGTGAGGACCTTCTGGGCCCGCTCCGCGAGCTGCGCGTTGCCGTTCATGGACCGCTTATATCAGCGGAACGGCAAGGGGTTAAGGGATTCTGTCCGCGCAGGGCCGGTCAGGGGGCCGGGAGGGGCCCCGGCCGCTCACAGGATGTACCGCGACAGGTCCTCGTCCCTGACCACGTCCGCCAGCCGCTCCCGCACGTAGGCCGCGTCCACCACGATGCGCTGGCCGCGCAGCTCGGCCGCGTCGAAGGAGATGGGGTCGAGCAGCCGCTCCATCACCGTGTGGAGCCGCCGGGCGCCGATGTTCTCCATGCGCTCGTTCACCTCCGCCGCGATCCGGGCCACCTCCTCCACCGCGTCGTCCCGGATCTGCACGTCCACCCCCTCGGTCGAGAGCAGGGCGACGTACTGGCGCACCAGGCTGCCGCGCGGCTCGCGCAGGATCCGGACCAGGTCCTCCCGGGTGAGCGGCGTGAGCTCCACGCGGATGGGGAAGCGGCCCTGCAGCTCCGGGATCAGGTCGGAGACCTTGCTGACGTGGAAGGCGCCGGCCGCGATGAACAGGATGTGGTCGGTCTTCACCATGCCGTACTTGGTGTTGACGTTGGACCCCTCCACGATGGGCAGGAGGTCGCGCTGCACGCCGCCGCGGGAGACGTCCGGGCCGCGCCCGCCCCCGGCCTCGCCGCCGCCGCCGGCGATCTTGTCGATCTCGTCGATGAAGACGATGCCGGCGTCCTGCGCGCGCACCAGCGCCTCGCGGACCACGCGCTCCATGTCCACCATCCGGCTGGCCTCCTCCTCGGTGAGGAGCTCCAGCGCCTCCTTGACGGTGACCTTGCGCTTCCGCTTCTTCTGCCCGCCCCCCAGCATGTTCAGGATGGGGTTGTTGCCCAGGTTCTGCACCATGTCCTGGAGCCCCTGGGCCATGTCCTCCATGCCCGGCCCCATGAACGGCATGACCGGGAGCCCCCGCTCCTGCACCTCCACCTCCACCAGGTCGTCGTCCAGCGTGCCGGCCCGCAGCTGCGCCCGGGCCTTCTCGCGCGAGCCGGCGCCGCTGGCCGGGTGCTCCGGCTCCTCGCCGCGCACCCGCGCCGCCACGCTCCGGAACCCCAGCCCCAGCCCGCCGCCGTGTCCCAGCGCGTCGAGCACCCGCTCCTCGGCGGCCTCGCGGGCCCGCTCGCGGAGCTTCACCATCTCCTCCTCCTTCACCAGCTTGACCGAGGCCTCCACCAGGTCGCGGATCATGGCGTCCACGTCCCGGCCGACGTAGCCCACCTCGGTGAACTTGGAGGCCTCCACCTTCACGAACGGCGCGCCCGCCAGCTTCGCGAGGCGGCGCGCGATCTCGGTCTTCCCCACGCCGGTGGGGCCGATGAGGATGATGTTCTTGGGGAGCACCTCGTCGCGCAGCTCCGGCGCGACGCGCTGCCGCCGCCAGCGGTTGCGGAGCGCGATGGCGACGGCCCGCTTCGCCGCGCCCTGCCCGACCACGTACCGGTCCAGCTCGGCCACGATCTCGCGCGGCGTCAGCTCCTGGGCCTTCACGACAGCTCCTCCACCGTCAGGTTCGCGTTGGTGTAGATGCAGATCCCGGCGGCCAGCTTCATGGCCTCCTCGGCCAGGGCCCGGGCGTCGAGCGTCGAGTGCGCCAGCAAGGCGCGGGCGGCCGCCAGCGCGTAGGGGCCGCCGGAGCCGATGGCCACCACCGCGCCGCCGGGCACCGCGTCCGGCTCGATGACGTCGCCGGCGCCGGAGAGCACCAGCACGTGCTCCCGGTCGGCCACCACCAGCAGCGCCTCCAGCCGGCGCAGCAGCCGGTCGGTCCGCCACTGCTTGGCCAGCTCGACCGCGGCCCGCGGCAGCGAGCGGGCGTGCTCCTTGAGCTTCTTCTCGAACAGCTCGAAGAGCTGGAAGGCGTCGGCGGTGGCGCCGGCGAACCCCGCCAGCACCTGCCCCTCGGCCAGCCGCCGCACCTTGCGGGCCGTGGCCTTCATGACGGTCTTGTCGAGCGTGACCTGGCCGTCGCTGGCCATCACCGTCCGCCCCTCGCGGCGGACGCAGAGGACGGTGGTTCCATGGAGCGCTTGCATCATTTACGCGTAGCGCGCCCGCCCTGCGGGAGCAACGGCCTTCGCTGGTTCACCCCGCCCGCCTGCGCCCTACCGGTCCTTCCGGGCCTCGCAGGCCCGCAGGAGGCGTCGGGCCTCGGCCAGCAGCGCCCGCTCCCCGCGGGCGCCCTGCACCGCCTGGCGTAGCCCCTGGAGCCCTGCCTGCGTGCTCGAGACCTCCGGGACCGGGAACGCCCGCGCCGCCGCCGCGAGCCGGGCCTCGGCGGCGCCTGCTCCGCCCAGCACGGCCGGCTCGAGCCCCTCGAACCAGGCATCGCCCGAGGCGTCGGGCCCGGCCCGGAGCGCGGCGAGCTCGACGGCGGCGTCCGCCGCCTGGTCGGCCACCGGTCCGGGGATCCGCCCCTGGGCCGCGGCCAGCGCGACCGCGCCCGGCACGAGGCTGGCCTGCCGCTGCAGCAGCTCGAGCTGGGCGCGCGCCGGCGGCACCCTGCGATCGAGCGCCTCCTCGAGCCGCTCCACCTGCCGGCGCTCCGGCTCGCACCGCCCGGGCGCCCGCCGCAGGTCCCAGGCCAGGCGGGTGTTCCCCTCGGCGGCCTGGCCGGCCAGGCGGTCCGGCCGCGCCGGATCCTGCTGGCCGGCGCCGGTCACCGTGCGGGCGGCGCCTTCCCACTCGCCGGCGGCGCTGGTCCGCGCCGGGGCGACCGTGCGGCAGCCGCCGCTGGTGCTGCTCTCGGAGGCGATCTCGGTCCGGCCGCGCGCAGCGGGCAGCGCGAGCTCGATGGTGTAGGTCCCGTCGTCGGCGAGGACGATCGAGACCTGGGCCTCCGCCTGCGCCAGCCCGGACATCGCCGTTCGCTCGGTGGTCACGGTGCGCTGGGTCTGCCAGCGCGGCGGCGCGAGCGCGCGCTCCTCGCAGTTCATCCTCAGCTCGCTGCGGCTCGAGGCGGTGCCGGCCCAGGTCTCCTCGACCTGCGCCGTGGCCTCGCCGCCGGCCTGGAGCATCACCCGGGCGACGAAGCGGACGCGCAGCTCCGACCGCGAGCCGTTCCCCGCGTCGCCGGTCTCGGTGACCTGCGCATCGGACTCCTCCACCTCGAGGGTCCCCATCCAGCGCTCCGCGGCGGGCGCCGGCGCCGGGCGGAGCAGGAGGACGGCCAGGAGGGCCGGCAGGGTGCGCGACGCGGTGGGCAGCACGGGGGCTCCGGGCGGGATCCGCTAGGCCTTCCGCGCCCGCGGATGGGCCTGGTCGTAGACGGTGGCCAGCCGCTTCCAGTCGAGGTGGGTGTACCGCTGCGTGGTGGAGAGCGAGGCGTGGCCCAGCAGCTCCTGGATGCCGCGCAGGTCGGCGCCGTTGCCCAGCAGGTGGGTGGCGAAGCAGTGGCGGAGCACGTGCGGGTGGACGTGGCGCGGGAGGCCGGCCTCCAGCACCCAGCGGTCGAGCAGGCGCGCCACCGAGCGGCTGGTGAGGCGTCCGCCGCGGTGGTTCAGGAACAGCGCCGCGCCGGCCCGGGCGCGCTCGGGCCCGGCCGCCAGCACCACCCGCCCCTCGTCGAGGTACCGGCGCAGCGCCTCGGCGGCGGGCCGGCCGAAGGGGACGATCCGCTCCTTGCGCCGCTTGCCCAGCACCCGCACCAGCCCGCCGGACAGGTCCAGGTCCTCCCGGTCCAGGCCGGTCAGCTCGGAGACGCGGAGGCCGCTGCCGTAGAGCAGCTCCAGGAAGGCGCGATCGCGCAGGCGGAGCGGCTGCGAGAGCGGCCCGGGCGCCTCCACCAGCGCCGCCACCTCGGCCTCGGGCAGCACCTCCGGCAGCCGCTTGGGGCGGCGCGGCGAGGCCACCCCGCGGGCCGGGTTCCCGGCCGCCAGCCCCTCGCGGACCAGGAAGCTGTAGAGCGAGCGGATGGCCGAGAGCTTCCGGCCCAGGCTCACCGCCCCCGCCTCGCCGGCCGCCCGGGCCAGGTAGGCGCGGATCAGCGCGGTCGAGGACGGGATGACGCCCTGCCCGACCGAGGCCAGGTAGCCGGCGTACTGCGCGAGGTCGATCCGGTAGGCCTTGAGCGTGTGGGGCGAGGCCCGGCGCTCGGTGGCCAGGTAGCGGTCGAACCGCTGGATCTCCGGGGGCAGCGCGGCGACGTCGATGGCCACGGCCCAAGCCTACCCCGGGGCGCGGGCGGCGCCGAGTTTTGCAGCGCCGTCCGCCCTTCCGGCCGCGCCTACTCCCGGCTCCGCGGCGGCAGGATCGCGTCCGGCCCCAGCGCGTGGGCCACGTCCACCGCCTGCTCGGCGCCCGGCCCGTGGCAGACCTGGCAGGTCTCCACCGGCCCCTCCGGCGAGGCCCAGGTGTTGAGCGCGGCGTGACCGGCCTCGGCGGCGGAGTCGTGGCAGCCCAGGCAGCTCGCGGTGGAGGGCGCCTGCCAGGCCACGTTGCGGCAGGTGCCGGCCTGGCAGGCCTGGCCCACGCTGCAGGCCGAGTCGTCGTTGCAGCTGCCGCCCTCGTCGGCGTGGCAGGACCTGCAGTTGCGCAGGTCCACCGGCAGCAGCGTCTCGGAGAAGGACAGGTAGAGGTTGCTGAAGCCCACCAGCCCGTAGAGGCCCGGCTCCACCCGGTTGTTCCGCTCCGCGTAGCCATCCAGCGTCCGCGCGGCGTGGAGCCGGTGGGCCAGCTCCCCCAGCGCGATGCTGGCGCCCGGGGTCGGGTCCTCCGTCATGATGCAGCGGGAGGCCTGGCAGGTCTCCCAGCCGCCGGCGTAGCCGAGGCAGTCCGACGGCTCCGCGCAGGACTGGCCGGCCGAGCCCACCGCCCGGTCGAGCGCGCCGGCGGTGTGGCAGGTGACGCACCCCTCCACCGGACGGCGCGAGCCGCCGTGGGCCTGCAGCTGGCCGTGGCAGGCGTTGCACGCGTCGTCGGTGACCACGCGGCGGTGCCGGGCCATGGTCCCCGCTCCGAACCTCACCGGCACGACGGCGCTGGCGACGTTGCGCCGGTTGGTGCTGCCCGTGAGCACGGACCTGTGGACGTAGGCATAGACCAGGTAGCTGCCGGGCAGCGCGACGCCGGTCGGCTGGTCGCTGTTGAGCGGCGCCAGCGTGGCGGACGGCCAGGGCGGGCCGGCCAGCGCGTAGCGCTGCGAGGCCGCGTCGTAGGTGAGGCCGGCCTTGCTGGTGATGACGAAGAGCCGCTGGGGCGCCTCCGCAGGGCCGGCCACGAGGTAGGTCAGGGAGTAGGTGGGGTTGGTCCTCACGTCGGTGACGGGCGCGCCGGCGTCGGTCAGGCCGAACGCCAGGGTGGGGACGTCGCCCAGCTGGAACTCGCCCCCCGAGCCGCTGGCGCCGCTGACGGTCACGCCGGTCAGGGCCAGGCTCTGCGCGACGGACGGCTGGGTGTGGCGGGCCGTGACCGGGGAGAGCGAGCCCTCTCCGCCGTGGCAGACCGCGCACTGGCTGTCATCCGCCTGGTCGGGGTGGGAGGTGCGCTGGCAGCTGCCGGTGCCGGTGTTGCAGGTCAGGAGCGCGCCGAGGCTGGCGCAGTCGGCGTCCACGGCGCAGGCCACGCCGGCCGGGCGGCCGAGGTCATGCGGCGGGTCGATCACGCCGGTCGCGAAGGAGACGTTGTCGTGGCAGGTGCCGCAGGCCAGGCGCGAGGGGCGCTCGGCCCAGCGCTGGTCGGCGTGGCAGGCGGCGCAGTCCTTCTCGCCGTCGGGCATGGAGGGGAAGACCACGTCCACGTAGTCCATCAGCGAGTGGTCGCTCCCCAGCCCGTACTCGGCGTGCGCCGCGCCCGGCGCGGTCAGGTGCCCGCCGCGGTGGATGCCATGGACCTTCCGCACGGCGGGCTGGGGCGAGTAGCCCTCCAGGTTGTGGCAGAGCTGGCAGCTCCCCGAGGGCGCCGCGTCCAGCGAGGGGAGCCCGGCCGGCGCGTAGCTGCTGGAGCGCGCGTGGGCCATCTGCATCCGCCCGGAGGTGGCGCCCAGGTGGCAGGCCGCGCAGGTGGAGCCGTCCACCGGACCGGACGCGTAGGACTCGACCGTGGCCGTGCCGATCTGCACGTCCACCAGCTCCAGCTGGTCCTTCCACTGGGCGGAGTGGAGCCGCAGGCCGGCGGTGTAGGTGCCAGGCGCCTCGTCGGAGATGGGCGCCAGCGTGTACTGGAGCGAGCCGTCCGGGAGGGTGACCAGGTTCTCCTGCGCTGGCTCGGCGTAGGTCGGCGCCTTCAGGTCGATGTGGTGCTGGAAGGGACCGGACACCGCGTTGAGCAGGCGGGTGGCGCTGCGGGTCTGCAGCGTCGCGCGCGGCCCGGCCATGAGCAGCTCGGCCGTGGAGAAGCGGTCCAGCCCCACCGCCCGGCCGCAGCCGTCATGGAGGGAGATGGTGAGCACCACCCGATTGCCGGCGCCGAAGAATCCGGCCGCGGGCGCGGCGGCGGCAGCGAACGTCACGTGGAGCGAGGCGTCGGCCGCGTCGGGCCAGTCACAGCCCGCCGGCCCGGTCGGGCCCGTCGGACCGGTCGGACCGGTCGGCCCCGTCGGACCGGTCGGCCCCGTGGGCCCGGTCGAGCCCGTCGGGCCGGTGGGCCCGGTTGCACCCTGCGCGCCCTCCGAGCCGCTGCAGGCGGTGAGCAGCACGAACCCCAGGACGATGCCGGCGAGGAGGTGCAGGTGGCGCATGGCCGAGGATGCTAGCACCTGCTACGAGGTGACCAGACCGAGGGTTGCTGTCCGGGAGGAGCGACCCACCGCAAAGGCGCAGGGCGCCTGATCGCGATTAATGGTCGTCCGGGTCGAGGCCACCTGGGCCTCTACGGCACCTCCGCCACGTAGACGCCCTCACGCCCCTTCTCGGCGACCGCGTAGGCCAGCCGGCGCGCGTCGGGCGGGAGCAGGCGGGCCGTGCCCGGCACGACGCCGCCGTCCACGCGGGTGAGCCGGCCGGCCTCCCAGACGCCCACCTCGAGCAGCCCGTCGCCGCGGGCCCAGGTGAGGAGCAGCCGCTCCGGCCGGGCGGCGGCGAACTCGAAGGAGCGGGCCGCCTCGGCGATGGCCTCGGGCTTCTGGCCCTCCACCGGGCCGGCGGCCGGGATCCGCTCCAGGTCGCAGGCCTCGGCGTTCCCGCCGCTGCAGCGGGTCCGGTAGTAGAGCCAGCGACCGTCGGGCGAGAAGGCGAAGCCGAACACGTCCGGCGCCACCGCGCGCGCCGCCGCGCCAGGCGCCGCGTCCAGCAGCGCCACCGCCAGGTCCACCGAGTAGCCGCCGCGCGTGGAGTGCTGCAGGAAGGCGATGGCCTTGCCGTCGGGCGAGATCTCCGCGTCGGAGACCCGCTCGCCGAAGGTGCGCGGCGCGATCCCGGGGCCGCCGGCGCCCACCGCGCCGGAGCGGACCCGCGCGTCGTAGCGCTCCAGCCAGACCAGCCGCGGGGCCGCGGCCGCCCAGTGGTATTCGCCCACCGCCTTGCCGAGCAGCGTCACCGGCCCGCCGGGCGCGGCGAGGCGCAGGTCGCCCTGGTGCCCGGGCGTGGTCCCGGCCACGAACGCCAGCGCCGGGCCGGCCGGCTCGAAGGCGAAGCTGCTCACCGCCCTGGCCAGCGCCTGCGGGCGCGCGCCGGCGCGGGCGTCGGCCAGCTGCAGCTCGGCGCCCTCCGCGCCGATGCGGGTGAAGGCGTAGCGCTCACCGCCGCGAGAGAAGCCGTAGTCGCCCACCGCCGGGGCCAGCTTCACCGCCGGGCCGGACGCCGGGACGGCCAGCAGGTCGCCGCCGGAGGTGGAGCGGCGCCGCACCAGCGCGCGCAGCCCGCCGGGCGTCGTGGCCGGGGCCAGCTCGAAGGTGGAGGCGCCGGTGGTGCCGGGCACCGCCCCCGCCGCGCCGTCCAGGTACAGCTCGCCGCCGGCGATGTAGCCCAGCGCGCCGTCCCGCCCGAACGCGAAGAAGCCCACCCCCTGCGCCAGCTCGGCCGCCCCACCGCCCGGCGTCCAGCGTACCAGCGCGCCCTGCGCGGTGGCGTAGTCGTGGCGGGCGAGCACGCCCAGCGTCGCGCCCACCGGGCTCCAGGCCAGGCCACCGGGCAGCGTGGTCACCTGCTGGGCGACGCGCACCGGCGCCCCGGTACCATCCACCCGGGCCACCTCGAGGTCACAGCTGGCGGTGCCGGGCGGGAGCGAGCGGACGCGGGCGTCCACGCACCCGTCCAGCCAGGCCAGCCAGGCGCCGTCGGCGGAGACGGCCAGCGCCCGCGCGGTCCCCTCCCCCCGCCGGGCGCCGCCGGACGGGCGCTGCGCGGTGGGCCGGGAGGTGCACGCCGCGAGCGCGGCCAGGAGGAGCGGGAGGGCGAGGGCTGGGCGTCGGTTCACGGTGGCGGGAAGGTATCACGGCCCGTCGTGACCGGGCCTGGGCGCGGGATTGCCCTCCCACGGCTCGATCCACGGCCCCAGCGCCGCGCGCGCCCGCTCCGCGTGCGCCTCCTTGCGGGCGGTCTTGCCGCGGTGGCGCCCCTCGAGCGACGGGAACAGCGAGTAGACCACGTTGGTCGGCTGGTGCTCGGCGCCGGGCGGGTGGGCCTCGCCGGTCAGGTGGCGGTGGAGCGCGCCCATGGCCGTGGGGGACGGCGGCGGCCGGAAGGCGCGCCCGGCCAGCCGATCGAGCACCGCCCGCGCCGCCAGGTGCCCGCAGGCGGCGGACTCGACGTAGCCCTCCACCCCGGTGATCTGGCCGGCGAAGAACAGGTGCGGGCGCTCCCGGGCCGAGAGGTCGGGCGCGAGCACGCGCGGCGCCTCGATGAAGGTGTTGCGGTGGATCTGCCCCAGCCGGACGAACTCGGCGTTGGCCAGCCCGGGGACGAAGCCGCGGAAGATGCGCCGCTGCTCCGGCCAGGTGAGGCGGGTCTGGAACCCCACCATGTTCCAGGCGGTCCCGTCGGCGTCCTCGCGGCGCAGCTGCACGACGGCGAAGGGGCGCCTGCCGGTGCGCGGGTCCTCCAGCCCCACCGGCTTCATGGGGCCGTAGGCGAGCACGTCGGCGCCGCGCTCGGCCATGACCTCGATCGGGAGGCAGCCCTCGAAGTAGCGCGGCTCCTCGAAGGCGTGCGCCGGCACCTTCTCGCCCTCGAGCAGCGCCGCCACGAAGGCCCGATACTGCGCCTCGTCGAAGGGGAGGTTGAGGTAGTCGGCCCCCTCGCCCTTGCCGTAGCGCGAGCGCGCGTAGGCGATGTCGAGGTCGATCGACTCGGCCGCCAGGATGGGGGCGATGGCGTCGTAGAAGTGGAGCCGGCCCCCGGAGAGCTGGGCGATCCCGGCCGCCAGCGCGTCCCCGGTGAGCGGCCCGGTGGCGATGATGGCCGGCCCCGGCCCCTCGGGGAGGCAGGTCACCTCGCCGTCCAGGCGGCGGATGCGCGGGTGGCGTCCCAGCTCGGCGGTGACCCGCTCGCTGAACTTCTCCCGGTCCACCGCAAGGGCGTCCCCAGCAGGTACGCGGGTGGCGTCGGCGCAGGAGAGGATGATGGAGCCCAGGCGACGGAGCTCCTCGTGGAGCAGGCCGACCGCGTTGTTCGGGTTGTCCGAGCGCAGCGAGTTGGAGCAGACCAGCTCGGCCAGGCCGGGCAGGACGTGGGCGGGGGAGCGCTGCGCGGGCTTCATCTCGCGCAGCTCGACCTCCACGCCTGCCCGCGCCAGCACCCAGGCCGCCTCGCAGCCTGCCAGCCCACCGCCCACCACGATCACCGGGTCCATCACGTTGCTCCGTTCCAATCCCCGAGGAGGCTGGCAACCAGCCTGCCGAGGGCTTACCGTTTCCCTGGATCCCCGAGTCCTGGCCGCCTCGCCCCGGGGTGCGCATGTTCGTCCACGGACGCGCCCAGTCCCGGCGAGGCGGCGGCGGGTGAGGGGATGGCCGGGGCCGGGCGCGCTCCACTTATCTCCCCCGGGAAAGGAACGCAACGTGAGCGACAGGAACCTGGCAGCGCTGAGGCTGGACCTGCAGCGGCGCCGCCGCATCATCCTGGAGACCACGGAGCGCACCAGCGCCGAGCTGGAGGCGCTCCGCGCCGCCGAGCGCGATCCCGAGTTCGAGGAGGGCGCGCAGTCGGAGCACGAGCAGTACACGCTGTCGCGCCTCACCGACGGGCAGCGGCGGGAGGTGGGCGCCATCGACGCCGCCATCGCCCGCATCGACGCCGGGGACTACGGCGTCTGCCGCGAGTGCGAGCGCGAGATCGACCCGCGCCGCCTGGCCGCCCTGCCCTACGCGCTGCTCTGCACCGAGTGCGCGCAGCGGGCGGAGCAGGAGCGGAGCCGCATGGCGCAGGAGCCGCCGAGTCTCTGGAAGCGGGGGCTGCGCCCCGCCCCGCCGTCCTGAGCCTGCCGAAGGACGTCGGGGCCCCACCCCTGCTGCGCGGGGCCCGGGGATGGAGAGCGGCCGTTCGCCCTGAGCGTAGCGGCGCGAAGCGCCGCGGAGTCGAAGGGCGCCCTCCAGCTTCGCTGGGGCCCCTCCCTGCGTGCCGCACGCGGGGCGCCCGCCCGTTCGCGGCCTTCCCTCCGGCCCGAACCTCGCCCCCCGTCCCACCCGTGGCACCATCCGGCCGTGCCCACCCGCGGCCAGCTCCACGCCCTCCGCGCCCGGCTCCGCGTCCGCCTGCGGGACGGCGACGCGCGCGCCGGGCTGCAGCTGGGGCGCTCGCTGGAGCGCGAGCCGCCCCGCGACCACGCCAGCGCGCGGCGCGCCTATCAACGCGCCGCAGAGGCCGGCCTGGCCGAGGCGCAGCACGCGCTGGGCGAGCTCTTGCGCGACGGCCGCGGCGGCCCGCGCGACCTGCGCGGCGCGGTCCGCTGGCTGGAGGCCGCGGCGAAGCAGGGCCACCCGGCGGCCTGCGCGGCGCTGGCCAGCGCCCGCTTCCACGGCGAGGGGCTCCCGCGCGACCGCGCCGAGGCGGTCCGGCTCTGGCGACGCGCCGCGGCGGCGGGGCTGCCCGACGCCATGCTGGCGCTGGCCACGTGCCTGCGGCAGGGCCAGGGCGTGGAGCGGGAGCCTGCCGCGGCGCTGCGCTGGGCCCGGCGCGCCGCCACCCGTGGGCACGCGGGCGCGGCGGCGTTCGTGGGGCTCGCCTACTGGTACGGGGGGTGCGGGGCGCCGCGGGACCGGGCGCGGGCCGCGCCCTGGCTGCTGGCGGCGGCCCGGAAAGGCGACGCCCGCGCAGCGGAGCTGGCGGGCGTGGCGGGGGCCAAGGCGAAGGCGGCGCCCCGGCGCGGGAGCTAGTCCTTCTTCAGCACCATGAACTTGTACTCGCCCAGCTCGGCCTGGCCGGCGGTGTACAGGATCTCCATCAGCGTCCGGTAGGAGATCCGCTTGTCGGCCACCACGTTGATGCGGCCGGTGAAGGGCGCGTCCTTGTTGAACTGCGCGATCTTCTTCTGCTTGTCCACCTCGCGGACCAGCGCGTCGCGCAGCGGGGCCACCAGGAAGGCGTCGGCCTTGCCGCCCTCCTTCTCGGCGGTGGGGATGACCCCCGCCTCCAGCTTGACCACCCCGTGGTCGTTCACGGTCAGCTCGTCCATCGAGACCGTGACGGTGATGTTCTCCTGCGGGTGGAGCTGGGTGCTGGAGATGGGCATCGACAGGTGCTCGCCCATGTTCACGTTGATGGCGGACGCCTGGTACGACTTGAGCAGGAACACCAGGATGATGGTCATCATGTCCATCATCGCGACGATGTTGAGCTCCTTGATCTCGCCCTCGGCCTCGCGCTGCTTGCGCCGCGCGCGCCGGTAGAGCCTCTGCCGCTTCTCCTCCTGGAGCTGCTCGGGGGTGGGCCCCGTCCTCTGTGCGGCGCTGGGCATGGGCTACCCGATCAGCGAGAGGGCCACGTCGAAGAAGAGCTTCTTCCGCTCCGAGGTGCCGTCCGGCTTCGTGAGGACCTGCTCGCGGCAGGCGTCCATGGTCTGGATCAGGGTGTCGTAGACGACGTCCGGATCGGCGGACAGGATCACCTGCGTCTCGGCCGGGAACTTCTCCTTCACCTTCGCCAGCTCCTCGGTGAGCGCGGCGTAGTCGTACTTGCCGGCCTTGAGCGGGATGGTGGGCGGGCGCCCGGCGTCCGGGGTGGCGGCGTCCTCGCCCAGCACGCCGCCGGCGCCGGCCAGGTAGAAGCCCTGCTTCCCGATCGCGACGGTGAGGAGCAGCTTGGGCGTGTTGTTGTCCACCTGCCCCTGCGTGGCCACCGCCTCGCCGCCGATCTTGGGGGCGGAGACGTTGAGCACGCCCAGGCTGATGAGCCCGGTCATGCTGAGCAGCATGAACATCACCAGGTTCACCACCACGTCGAGGTACGGGACGATGTTCAGCTCGCCCGTGTGCTCTTCGTCGCGGATGCGGCGGCGCATGGCGTCCCCTCGCGCGCTGGAGCGCTAGCCCGCCTGCTCCGCCCCGCCCTCGGCGCGGCGCGACAGCAGGTTCTCCAGCCGCAGGGCGTTGAACTCGACCTCGTCGATCATCGACTTGGCCTTCGAGGTCAGCAGCAGGTGGGCCACGATGCAGACCACGGCGATGGTGAGGCCGAAGGCCGTGTTGTTCATGGCCTCGGAGATGCCGCGGGAGAGCATGAGCTGCTTCATCTCCGGGCTGGCGGCGCCCAGGGACTTGAAGGTGCCGATCAGGCCGGTGATGGTGCCGATGAGGCCGACCAGGGTCGCCACGTTGGCCAGCGACCAGAGCGAGGCGATGCGGCGCGAGATGGAGGGCGTGACCTCGAGGACCGCCTCCTCCAGGGCCCGGGCCACCTCCTGCTCGCCCTTGCCGGCGCGGGTCAGGCCGGCGCGCACGACGCGCGAGAGGGCGGCCTCGGGGGCGGCGCCGCAGAGCTTCACGGCGCGGTCCACGTTCCCGGAGATGACCAGCTTCTGGACCTGCTCCATGAACGGACCGGCGTTCAGGTTCAGCCGTCCGACCAGCACGATGCTCCGCTCGATGACGATCGCGACGGCGACCGCGGCGGTGAACAGGTTCACCATCATGAACGGGCCGCCCTGCTGGAAGAACTCGGCCAGGCTCTGGAACATCGCGTCCTCGTCTCGGCTGTGGCGCGGGTGGGGAGGGCGCACACCCTGTGTGCGCTGGGCCCGCGTACCGACTGCGGTTTTCGATAGCAGCAGCCCACGGAGGGTGTCAAGCGACCGGGGCGGACAGGCCGCCCCGGCACCCCCCTGCGGGCCCACGCAGTCTCAGGCCTTCGCGGTGGCCTCGCGCGGCTCGGCCTCGCGCTTGTAGCCGCACTCCTTGTTCGGACAGGCCACGAACGGCCCCGTCTTCTTGGAGTACTTGTCCAGCAGCCAGGCGCTGCCGCACTGCGGGCAGGGCTCGTTGCGCGGCTTGTCCCAGCTGACGAAGTCGCACTTCGGGTAGGACGAGCAGCCGTAGAAGGTCTTGCCGCGGCGGGACCGCTTCTCGGTGATGTAGCCGCCGCAGCCCTTGGGGCAGTCCACGCCGATGGAGACCGGCTTCGTCCCCTTGCAGTCGGGGTAGCGGGTGCAGGCCAGGAACTTCCCGAAGCGGCCGCGCTTCATGACCATGGCGGCGCCGCACTCCGGGCACTTGTCCTCGACCGGGACGTCCTCTTCCTTCTCCGGGACGATGACGTCCCCCTCGCGCCGGAAGTTCATCGTGTTCCGGCACTCCGGGTAGCCCGGGCAGGCGAGGAACTCGCCGTTGCGGCCCCACTTGATGACCATCAGCTTGCCGCACTTCTCGCAGGCGATGGCCGTCTCGATGGCCTGGACCTTCACGTCGCGCATGACCTTGGACGCGTTCTCCAGGTCCTCCTTGAACTTGGAGTAGAAGTCGCCCAGCACCGCCTGCCAGCCGGCGTTGCCGTCCTCGATCTCGTCGAGCCGCTCCTCCATGCCGGCCGTGAAGGCCACGTCCATCTCGCGCGGGAAGGCGCGCACCAGCTCGTCCGTCACCAGCACGCCGAGGTGGGTCGGCTTGAACTGCCGCTCCAGCTTCTCGACGTACTGCTTCTCCTGGATGGTGTCGAGGATGGCGGCGTAGGTGGAGGGCCGGCCGATGCCGCGCTCCTCCATCTCCTTCACCAGCGAGGACTCGTTGAAGCGCGGCGGCGGCTGGGTGAAGTGCTGCTCGGGGAGCAGCTTCACCAGGCGCAGCGCCATGCCCTGCTCGAGCGGCGGCAGCTGGCGGTCCTCGGCCTTGGCCTCGCGCTCGCCGTTCTCGCCGGTCTTCTCCTCCTCCGCCCCGGCCTCCTCCTCCGGCGGCTTCGCGCCGTAGACGGCCAGGTAGCCGGGGAACTTGAGGATGGACCCGGTGGCGCGGAACACGGCGCGCCCGGCGCTGATGTCGGCGGTGGTCTGGTCGTAGACGGCCGGGACCATCTGGCAGGCCACGAACCGGTTCCAGATCAGCTCGTAGAGCCGGTACATGTCCCGCTCGTTCATCTGGTCGAAGAACGGGGCCACCCGGTCCGGCGTCCAGTCGAGCGAGGTCGGGCGCACCGCCTCGTGCGCCTCCTGCGCCTGCTTGGACTTGGTCTTGTAGACGTTGGGCGCGTCGGGGAGGTGGTCCTTCCCGTAGCGCTCGGCGACGTGGACGCGGACCGCGTCCACCGCCTCGGTGGAGAGGCGGACCGAGTCGGTGCGCATGTAGGTGATGGAACCGACCGCGCCCTCGTCTCCCAGGTCCACGCCCTCGTAGAGGCGCTGGGCCAGGGTCATGGTCTTCTTGGGCGAGAAGCCCAGCCGGTTGGCCGCCTCCTGCTGCAGCTTGGCGGTGGTGAAGGGCGGCGGCGGGTTGCGCTTGCGCTCCTTGCGCTCCACCGACGCCACCGTGAAGGGCGCCCGCTCGACGTCCTTCACCAGCGCCTCGGTCTGCGCCTGCTCCTTCAGCTCCGCCTTCTGCCCGTCCACCTTGTGCAGGCGGGCGCGGAACTCCGGCGGCAGCTGGGCGGCCAGGTCGGCGTCCAGCGACCAGTACTCCACCGGCACGAAGGCCTCGATCTCGCGCTCGCGCTCCACCACCAGCCGCACCGCCACCGACTGGACGCGCCCGGCGGAGAGGCCGCGGCGCACCTTCTTCCAGAGGATGGGGCTGATCTGGTAGCCCACCAGCCGGTCCAGGATGCGGCGGGCCTGCTGCGAGTCGAACTTCTTGCGGTCCAGGTCGAGCGGCGCCGCGATGGCCTTCTGGATGGCGCCCTTGGTGATCTCGTTGAAGAGCACCCGGCGCACCCGGCCGTCGCCGCCCTCCGCCCCCAGCTCCTCCGCGATGTGCCAGGCGATGGCCTCGCCCTCGCGATCGGGGTCGGTGGCGAGGAAGACGCGGTCGGCGGTGCGGGCGGCGCGCTTGATGTCGGAGAGGACCTTGGCCTTGCCCTTGATGGCCTCGTACTCGGGCAGGAAGCCCCGCTCGACGTCCACGCCGATCTTGGACTTGGGCAGGTCCTTCACGTGGCCGACCGAGGCCTTCACCTCGTAGCCCTTGCCCAGGTACTTCTTGATGGTCTTGGCCTTGGCCGGCGACTCCACCACCACCAGGCTGCCGCCCGTGGTCTTGCGGGTCTTCTTCCCGGCGGCGGGCGGCTCGGCCTGGGCCTCGTCGGCCACGTCCTCGCCGGCCAGCTCGGCCTCGAGCTCGTCGGGGCGCTCGTCCGCCTCGACGCGGGCGGGGCGCTTGCGCGCGGCGGGGCGCTTGGCCTTCTTCGCCCCGGCGGTGGAGCCAACGGCGGCCTTCGTGGAAGCTCTCGGCATCCTCTAATCCCTTCGCGGCGCAGAAAGTAATGGCCCGGTCGCTGCTCGCACAACCCTTGGAGCTCGAGGGACAGGAGGCCGGCCAGGGCCGCCCCCGCTCCCATCCCGGCGGCGCTGGCCACCTCGTCGACGTGGCGGGGCCGGCGCGCCAGCGTCCCCAGGAGCCGCCCGGCCTCGAGCGACAGGGTGGGGAGCGTCTGCTGGGCCTGCACGGCGCCCAGCCCCAGCTCGGCCAGGACGTCGGCGGCGCAGGTGACCAGCGCCGCCCCCTGCCGGATGAGCCGGTGCGGCCCGGCCGAGAGCGCGTCGCGCGCGTCCCCCGGCACGGCCAGGAGCCGGCGCCCCTGGGAGCGGGCCCGGCTGGCGGTGATGAGCGCCCCGCTCTTCCCGGCGGCGCGGACCACCACCACCGCCTCGCACATGCCGGAGATGATCCGGTTGCGCTGCGGGAAGGTCCTCGGCGAGCCGTGGGTCCCGTCGGGCAGCTCCGAGACCAGCGCGCCACCCGCCTGGAGGATCCGGGCGAACAGCGCGCGGTGCTGGGCGGGGTAGCAGACGTCCACGCCGGTCCCCAGCACGGCCACGGTGTGCCCGCCCGCGTCCAGCGCGCCCTTGTGGGCGGCGCCGTCGATGCCGCGCGCGCCGCCGGAGACCACCGACACGCCGGCGCGGGCCAGCCCGGCCGCGAGCTCGTGGGCCAGGTCGGCGCCGTACTCGTCGGTGTCGCGGGCCCCCACGATGGCGACGCGGCGCAGGTCACCGCGCAGGTCGCCGCGGACGCGCAGCTCGCCCGGGCGATCGGGGATCCCGGCGAGCAGCCCTGGGTACGGGCCGTCTCCCGGCCGGATGGTGCGCGCCACGTCCATGGAGGGGGGCCATATACCCGCGGGGTTTCTGAGCGTCAAGCCGAGGCCCCGCGAGCGCATGCATGGGCCGTGCAAGCGGGAAGGCCCTCCGCGCTGCCGCGGAGGGCCTGAAATGACGCTCGAATCTGCGCTCCGGAGCGGGGCCGCGGCGGGCCCGGGCCGGCGCCCCAGCGAGGGAGGCGGCCTCTCCCCGGGGTGGGGGCCCCTGCGACCGCTGGGGAGGGGCGTCAGCCCCTCGGCGGCCGCGGAAGCCCCCGTGCGATCACTCGGCCGAGCCCACGGCCGTCCGGGCCGCCCTCATCTCGACCCGGTCGCCGACCTCCAGCTCCACGATGCTGCGCGTGACCATGGCCGCAGAGGCGTTCTCGCGGACGTCCACGATGAGCAGCTCGCCCACCACCTCGCGCGGGAAGCGGTCGTCCCAGGCGCGGACCGCGTCCATGGGGCGGCCGTAGGGGTCGCCGGCGCGGATCACCTGGAACTTGTTCCCCTCCTCGACGCCGTCGGCCTTGCCGCGGTCGATGAACACCACCTGCGTCTCGGCCAGCTGCGTGACCTGCGCGGTCGGCGAGGCCATGATCACGCCGGCCAGGTCGCGGCCGTTGGGCTTGGCCGGCACCGGGCGGAAGATCTTCTCCGTCCAGGGGCCGAGCAGGGCGCCGCGCTCGATGCTGTCCACGGCCACCACGATGTCGATGGTGACGGCCTTGTCGTCCACCGCCACCACCTTGCCCGCGCCCAGCACGTCCGACTGGTACCCGAAGAGCTCCCCCGTCACCGGGTGCTTCACCGGCTGCACGGTCCGGTAGATGAGGTAGGTCTCCCCCACCTTCACCTCCGCCTTGTCCTTGAACTGGGCGTAGGCGCGGTCGTACGCCGAGAGCATCGACTTCTCGGCGAAGGCGGCCTTGATGGTGCCGGACTCGTCCAGCTCACGCGGGGTGACGAAGGTGGCGCGGGCAGCGTAGAGGGTGCGGGTGGGGGCCTGGCCGATCTTGTACGGGCCGGCCACCTGGACCGCGTCCTGCTCCTCGGCGCTCGGCCCCTGCTTCAGCAGGTCGGCCTTGGAGAAGTCCTCCAGCTCCTTCGGCGCGGCGACCGGCGCCTCCTCCTCGACGGGCGCGGCCTCGGCCACCGGCTCGACCTGCATCGGGCCCTGATCCGGCGCCGGGTAGAACCGCAGCAGGTTGCCGGGCTCGATCCAGTGCGGGTTGGTGATCTGCGGGTTGTAGGACCAGACCTTGGGCCAGTACCAGGGATTGTTGAGGAAGCGGCCGGAGAGGTCCCAGAGCGTGTCGCCGGGCCGGACGGTGTACGTGTCCGGCGGCGGCACCGTGCCCCGGCCCGCGTCGGCGGCGGTGGCCCCGCCCTCCTGCGGCGCCATCCGCACCTCGACGTCGGTCGGGACGGCGGGCCTGCCGGTCCCGTTCCCGGAGGCGGCGGCCGCGTCGGCGGCGTTCATCACCCGGGCGTGGCCTGCGTCCGACGTCTTCTGCGTGTCGCGCGCGGCGTTGAGCGCGTTGACCTGCGCCCGCGAAGCGGTGGGGACGAGGGCCGCCAGCGCCAGCGCCGCGAAGGCGGAGGTAGAGAGGACCGCGTCGTGCTTGCGGGTCATGGAACACTCCTTGCCGGGACGTCGCGCGGCGAGTCCTCGCCGTCGCTCCCGGAGATCGTCGAGAGGCGGGCCCCGGCGCGGGTCGCGGCCGGGGAGTCGGGGTAATCGGTCGTCAGCCGCTTGAGCAGCCGGGCCTCGCCGGTGCCGTCGCCGCGGGCCGCGGCGCACCGGGCCTGGCGCTCCAGGGCGTCCGGGAGCGCGTCGCCGGCGGGGTACTCGTCCGCCACCCGGCGCGCCAGGGTGCAGGCCGCGTCGTCCCGATCCGCCTCCTGGTAGGCGGCGGCCGCCTCCAGCAGCGCGTTGTCGGCGGCGGGGTGGCGCGGATAACGCTTGGTGAAGTCCTCGAGGGCGTGGGCGCGATCCAGGCCGCCCTGCCCGCGGGCGGCGGTCAGCTCGGCCTCGGCCTGCGCGGACACGCCGGGGCCGCGCGGCGCGGCGCCGCCGCCCAGCCGCGACAGGTCCGGCTCGGCCATGGCGACGGTGGTCGGCACCGCGGGCGCCGCGCGCGCCTGCTTGCGCTTGCCGCCGGCCGGCGGCGCCACCTTCACCACCGCGAGATGCGGCGGGATCACCGGCGCGTCCGCGGCCGGCGCGGCCTGGGCCCCGGCGGCCGGCGCAGCCGCGGCGCGCGGCTCGGGCTGCCCCCGGGTCAGCCGGGCGGTCAGGATGTCGACCCGGCCGGAGAGCTCCTCCAGGCGCGCGGCCAGCGCCTCGTTCTCGTGGCGCAGGGCCTGGACCTCGCTCCGGAGCGAGGCCGATTCGTCGCGCGCGCCGGCCCCGGCGGGACCGGCGCAGCCGGCCAGGAGGAGGACGGCCGCGCAGGCCTCTCGAGCGAAGGATCCCAAGGTCCGGAAAATTCTAGAGGACTCGCGCTTTTCGTCAAGGAACGGGCCCCCCGGCGGTCGGGTCGGGTGGGGCGATGAAGGCAACCTGGCGCCCCGTCCGCCCTGCGTCGCGCCGGTGGGAGAAGAACTCCGCCGCCTCGCAGGAGGTGCAGCGCCCCAGCACCTCCACGCGATCCGGCGCCAGCCCCGCCGCGGCCAGGACGGCGCGGTTGGACGCCCAGAGGTCGAGGTGGGGGCGCTCCCCTCCCCGCACCACCGGCCCCAGCTCCGCCGCGAAGCGCGCCGCCAGCTCCGGCGACACCTCGTAGCAGCAGGGGCCGATGGACGGGCCGATGGCGGCCAGCAGCCGCGCCGCCGGGGCGCCGGTGGCCGCCGCCAGCGCCGCCACCGCCTCGCGCGCCACCCCAGCGATGGTCCCGCGCCAGCCGGCGTGGACCGCCGCCACGGCGCCGGTCTCCGGATCGGCCAGCAGCACCGGGACGCAGTCCGCCACCGCCACGCACGCCGCCAGGCCGGGCCGGGTGGACAGGACCGCGTCCGCCTCCTCGCGCGGCGCCCCGGGCGCGCCGGCCGGCACCACCCGGGCGCCGTGCACCTGCTTCACGCGCGCGAAGGCCAGGCCGGTGGCCTGCTCCAGCAGGCGCCAGTTCTCAGCCACGCGCGCCGGATCGTCCCCGACCGCGCCGCCCAGGTTGAGCGAGGCCCAGGGCCCGGGCGACGCGCCGCCGGAGCGGGTGGTGAAGCCGTGCGGGAAGGCGGCCAGTAGCGGGGCGCGGACCAGATGCATGGGCCGTTCCCTCATAACCCGGCGCGCGCCGCGCGTCCGCCCCGGCGCGCAGCCCCGCTTGATCGGCCCCGGTCCGGCGGCTACCCTCTCCGGCTCCTCTATGCTGCATCACATCCGCCGCTCCCTGGGTCGCAAGCTGCTGGTGGCGGTCGGCCTGCCCTCCCTGGTCTTCGCGCTGGTGCTGGTCCTGTGGCTGCGCGGGACCGCGCACGCCGCCTCCCCCCGCCTGGACGGGACCTTCCACGCCGCGCTGGCCGTGGTGCTGGTCTTCTTCGCCGCCATGGTCGGCACCTCCGTGCTCGCCCTGCGGCTCCTGCTGCACCGGCCGCTGCAGCGGCTGGAGGCCGGGCTGCGGCGCGCGCGGGAGGGCGACTTCCTGCACCGCGTGCCGGTGGAGACCGAGGACGAGCTGGGGCGGCTGGCCAGCGACTTCAACACCACCCTGGCCGCCATCACCGACCTGCACGCGGCGCGCATCGACGACCAGGCGCTGATGGCCTCCATGCAGCGCGAGCTGGCGCTGACGCAGGCGCTGGAGGCGCGCGTCCGCGAGCTGACGCTGCTCTTCGACCTCTCCCGCCGGCTGGTGGCCACCCTGGAGCTGGACAGGCTCATCGCCACCGTGACGGAGCTGATCGGCCGCGGCCTGGGCGATCACGCCTTCGCCCTCCTGCTGGTGGAGCCGCCCACCGGCGAGCTGGTGGTCCGCGGCGTCTCCGGGCTGGACGCGTCGGTGATCGGGACCCGCATCGGCGCCGGCGAGGGGCCGGCGGCCTGGGCGATCCACGACCGGGCCACGGTCAAGGTGGACGACACCAGCACCGACCCGCGCCGCCCGGTGCTGCCCTGGCAGAACCACGCGGCCGGCTCGATCCTGGCGGTCCCGCTCATCCACCAGGCGGCCTGCGCCGGCGTGCTGGCCTTCTTCCGGCCGGCCACCTCGGCCTTCCCGGACGACGAGGTCCGGCTCCTCGAGGCGGTGGCCGGCCAGGCCGCCATCGCCATCGAGAACGCGGTCCTGCACCAGGAGATGGTGCGCCTCTCGCAGACCGACGCGCTGACGGGCGTCCAGAACCGGCGGGCGCTCTTCGCGCGGCTGGAGATGGAGCGGGAGCGGAGCGAGCGGTTCGAGCACCCATGGGCCTGGCGCTGCTGGACGTGGACCACTTCAAGGCGGTCAACGACCGGTTCGGCCACTCGGCCGGGGACGCCATCCTGTGCAAGGTCGCGGAGGCGCTCTCCGGCGCCGTGCGCAAGGTGGACCTGGTGGCGCGCTACGGCGGCGAGGAGTTCGCGGTGGTGCTGCCGCGCGCCGACCGGGCCGCCGCGGCCGCCGCGGCCGAGAAGCTGCGCGCGGCCGTGGCCCAGGCGCTGATCGGCCCGGACCCGGCGGCGCCGGTCACGGTCTCGGTGGGCGTGGCCAGCTGGCCGGTGGACGGCGCCGACCTGCCCACGCTGGTGGACGCGGCCGACGCGGCGCTCTACGCCGCCAAGCGCGCCGGCCGCAACGTGGTCCAGGTGCACGCCCCCGGCATGCGCGTGCACCCGGGCCGCAAGCGCGACGTGAAGACCACCGCGGACGCCGACGCGGGGTAACGGCGGGGTCGCCGGCGCCCAGCTCGAGCTTCACGGCTTGGGCCTTGTCCGAGGAGAGGAGCGAGACGCGGCCGCCGCGGCCTGAACGCGGCCGGTCACCCTGAGCGTAGCGGCGCATAGCGCCGCGAAGTCGAAGGGCGCCCCCTCCCCCAGGTTCCCTGGGGCCCCCAACCCATCCCTACTCATGCTCCCCGCGCGCTGCCCGCCGGCACCGGCGGAGTGTCTCGCGGGGGTTGCACCCCCGCCCCGCCGGCGAAGCCGTCGGGGCCCCACCCCTGCTGCGGCGGAGCCGAGCGCGCTGCGGCCTCCGGCCTTGCGCGCTTTCCGCCGACGAGGGGGCTACGCCCCCTCCCCATCCCTACTCATGCTCCCCGCGCGTGCCCGCCGGCACCGGCGGAGTGTCTCGCGGGGGTTGCACCCCCGCCCCGCCGGCGAAGCCGTCGGGGCCCCACCCCTGCTGCGGCGGAGCCGAGCGCGCTGCGGCCTCCGGCCTTGCGCGCTTTCCGCCGACGAGGGGGCTACGCCCCCTCCCCATCCCTACTCATGCTCCCCGCGCGTGCCCGCCGGCACCGGCGGCTCCTCGCGGGCGGCTCGCCCCTTGGCGCGGGCCAGCTCAATCTCCAGCGCCTTCTCCCGGCGGGCCCCCTCCTGCAGCGCGCCCTGCAGCCGCTGGACCTCCTGGGCGCGCAGGGCGTCGCGGCGCGCCAGCTCCTCGCGGAAGCGCGCCTGGGCCTCCTCGACCGCGCGCACCGCCCGCGCGTCGGCCTCGCGCCGCCCGGCGCCGGCCTGGTCGGCCCGCCGGGCCGCCTCCGCCGCGCGCGTCTCGGCCGCGGCCGCGCGCGCGGCCAGCTCCTTCTCCGCGCGGGCCCGGGCCTGCCCGGCCGCGGACAGCTCGGCCTCCAGCTCGGTGACCCGCTGCCGCGCCGGGGCCAGCGCCGCGGCGTCCCGCCCGGCCGCCTCCAGGCGGCCGGCCACCTCGGTGGCCCGGGCCTCGGCCCGCGCCGCGCGCGCCGTCAGCTCGGTCTCGATCCGCTGCCGATCGCGGTGCGCCGCGGCCAGGGCCGCCTCCAGCTCCTCCAGGCGGCGCTCGGCGCGCCCGGCGCGGTCGGCCGCCCCCGCCGCCTCGGTCCCGGCCTGCGCCAGCTTCGCCTCCAGCGCCGCTGCGCCCCGCTCCGCCGCCTCGCGCGCCGCGGCCAGGTCGCTGGCCCGCGACTCCTGCTCGGACAGGCGCCGGCGCAGCTCCTCCTGGCGCGCCGCGGCCGCCTCGGCCTGCGCGAGCTCGCGCCGCTCGGCCGAGGCCAGCGCCTCGCCCCGCGCCGCCAGCTCCTGTTGCAGCGCCTCCTCGCGCCGGGCGCGCTCCTGGGCCAGCTCCTCGAAGCGCGCGTGCAGTCCCTCGGCGGCCTCGGTCTTGCGGGCCAGCTCGGCCAGCAGCTCGTCCTCGCGCCGCGCCGCCTCGGCCTGGGCCGCGGCCAGCCGGGCCCGCCCCTGCGCCTCGGCCTCGGCGGACGCGGCCGCCGCGTGGGTCAGCTCCGCCTCCAGCCGCGCCTGGGCCTCCTCGGCCCGCTCGCGCCGGGCGGCCGCCCCGCGCAGCTCCTCGGCCAGGCCGGCCCGCTCGGCGCCCAGCGCCTCCAGCTCGGCGGCCAGCGCCGTCCGCTCGCCCTGCGCCGTGTCGCGCTCCTGCGAGGCCTGCGCCAGCAGCGCCGCCAGCTCGTCGCCGCGCGCCTGCAGCCGGGCCGCCTCCGCCGCCTGCTCCGAGGCGTGGACCATCGCCCCCTGCCGCGCCTCGGAGAGCTCGCCCTGCAGCCGGTCCACCTCGCGGCGCGCCGCCGCCAGGAGCCCGTCCTGCCCCTCGATCCGCCCCCGCAGCTCGCCCACCGCCTGCTGCATCTCGCGGGAGAGCGCCTCGGTGGCCTGGCGCGCGTGGGCCAGCTCCTGCTCCAGCCCGGCCGCGCGGGCCTCCTGCGCCCCGGCCCCGGCCACGGCCGCCGCCAGCTCCGCCTCCACGGCGCGCACCCGCTCCGCCCGCGCCAGCGCCTCCTGCGTCAGCTCCGCCTCGCGCCGCTGCGCGGCCCGCCCGGCCTCGGCCAGCGCCTCCTCCAGCCGCGCCGCCTCCACCGCCAGCCGGCTGCGCCCGGCCTCGGCCTCGGCGCGCGCAGCCTCCAGCGCCGCCCGCCCCTCGGCCGCGCTCGCCTCCAGCGCCGCCGCCCGCGCCCGGGCCTCCTCCGCCGCGGCCCAGGCCTCGGCCGCGCGGGACCGCCCGTCCGCCTCCGCCTCGGCCAGCCGCGCCGTCAGCCGGGCCACCTCGGCGCGGCCGGACTCGGCCGTGTCGGCGTGGCTGCGGGCCCGCGCCTCCGCGTCCCCGAGCGCCTGCTCCAGCTGCGCCCGCGCCGCCGCCAGCGCCCCGGCCTCGGCCCGCGCGCCCTCGGCCCCCTGCCGCGCCTCGGCCAGCGCCGCCTCCGCCGCGGCCCGCTCCGCCTCGCGCCCCTCCAGCGCCGCGCGCAGCGCGTCGCGCTCTCGCCCGGCCCCGTCCGCCTGGGCCCGCTCGCGCTCCAGCTCGTCGCGCAGCCCGTCGCGCTCGGCGGCCAGCACGGCCGCGCGGGCCTCCAGCTCGGCCCGCTCCGCGCCGGCCGCACCCAGCGCCCGCCGCCCCTCCTCCTGCGCGGCCGCGGCGGCGGCCTGGGCCGCCTCCAGCGCCTGCCGCACCTCGGCGGACGCGGCCTCGGCCTGGGCCAGCCGCGCCGCGCCGGTCGCCGCGGCCTCCGCCGCCGCCCGCTCCACCGCCTCGCGCTCCGCGGCCGCCTCGGCCCGGACCCGCTCCGCCTCCTCGCGCCCGTCCGCCTCCGCCGCGGCCAGCTCCTGCGCCAGCCCCTCGATCTCCGCCTCCAGCGAGCCGATTTGCTGCAGGTGGTCCTGCACCTCGCGGGAGAGGTCGTCCTCGCGGGCGCGGGCGGTGTCGCGGAAGCGCCGGTACTCCTCGTCCAGGAGCGCGTGGCGCGCCTCGCGGTCGCGGATGGCCCCCTCGCGCTCCTCGATCCGCCCCTGCAGCAGCTCGGCCGTCTCGCGCGCCGTGGCCTGGGCCCGCTCGCGCCCGGCCTCGGCCGCGGCGAGCTGGGCCGCCAGCTCCTGCGCCCGGGCCTCGCCGGCGCTCCGCTCGCGCTCCGCCTCGGCCAGCGCCGCGTCGCGCGCGGCGGCCAGCTGGGCGGCGGCGGCCGCGGCCTCCGCCTGCCGGGCCTCGGCGGCCCGGGCCTGCTCCTCGGCGGCCGCGCGGGCCGCGGCCAGCTCGCCCTCCACCGCCCTGCGGGCGGCCTGCTCCGCCTCGAGCCGCGCGGCCGCCTCGCGCGCGGCCTCCTCCGCCGCGGCCGTGGCCGCGGCCAGGCGCGCCTCCAGGGCCGAGAGCTCGTCGGCGCGGCGGGCGATCTCAGACTCCAGCTCGCGCTCGCGGGCGTCCGCGGCGGCGGCCTCGACGCGGGCCTGCCGGTCCAGCCGGGCGATCTCCTCCTGCGCCCCGTCCAGCGCCAGCTTGCGCTGGGCCAGGTCGTCGTCGCGGCGGCGGACCTCGCGCTCCAGCTCGTGGATGCGCCGCTCGCTGGCCGCCACCACCTCGATGAGCGCCTTCTCCTGGCTGAACTTCTCCAGCAGCAGGCCGTCCACCGAGGCGCCGTACTCGCGCTCCTTCTCGACGAACAGGTCGCGCGCCTCGGCCAGCCGGCGCAGCAGGTCCTCCACCTGGACCTTGAGCCCCTGCGCCTCCACGTCGCGGGCGTGGATGCGCTCGTCGAAGGTGCCCAGCTCCCGCTCGCGCACCTCCCAGAATCTCCGACAGGCGGGCGATCTGGGCCTCGCGCCAGCGCAGCTCCTCGCGCAGCAGCTCCGCCCGCCCCTCCGGCGTCTGCAGCTGCTCGCGCCGCGGGGGCGGCCGGCGCCGGTGCGCCTCGGCCACCAGCGCGTCGCGGTGCTCGGAGACCGACTGGAAGACCCGGTCGGCGAAGAGCCGATCCTCGTCGGTGACGGCGTGCCGGACCGGGCGGCGCGGCACCGGCGGCGGCGCCTCGCCGGCGGGGAGCGCCGGGGGCGCAGCCTCGGCCGCCGCGGACGGCCCGGCGGCCTCGTCCTCGACCAGCACCGCGTCGTCGGCGCTCTCGACCGGCTCCTCGGCGGCCAGGATCCGGGCGGCCAGCTTGCGCAGCGCCTCGGTGTCGAGCGGCATGGCCAGGTAGCCGTTGGCGGCCCAGGGCGTGCGGGCGTGCTCGGCCAGCGACTCCGGGGGCGTGTCGGAGGAGTAGAGGATCACCGGCAGGCTGGCCGTGACCCGGTCGTGACGGAGGCGGGCGCAGAGCGAGAAGCCGGACAGGTCCGGCAGCTCGGCCCGGATCACCACCAGCCCGGGACGGCGGGTGGCGATCTCCAGCTCGGCCTCGGCCGCGCTGGCCGCCACGCGGGTGAGGCAGCCGTCCGCCTGGAAGAGCGCGGCCAGCGAGAGGGCGAAGCCGTGATCGGACTCGACGACGAGGACGCGCTTCGGAGTGTCCATGGAAGGGGTTCCGGGGTGCACCCGCCGGGCAGCCGAGTGTACTGCCGGCGCCCACGCCAATCTAGCCATGCCCGCAGCCCGGGCCCGGGCGCGGTGATCCAGCGCACTTCCGCCTGCACCGGAGCAGCCCCGGACGGCCCGGCACGCCCCGCAAGGCTGGCCGGTGGCGCGGGCCGAGGGATTGCGCCAGGCGCCGCCGGAGCGAACCGTGAGCGGGCCCCGATTCCACCGGGAGCGGAACCTGGATGCCCTTCGCCGCCATCGCCCTGGCCGCGGCCCTCGCCGCCCCCGTCGCCCCGCCCCAGGAGAACCTGCTGCGCGGGCCGGCCCGCTGCGTGCTGCGGTACCTGGAGGCGGTGCGGCTGGCCGGGCCGCGCGCCGCGGAGCTCCGCCCCGCCCCGGGCCGCGGGAGGGCCGCGCCCATCCCGGACCGGCCGCAGGCCTACGCCGCCGCCAACCGGCTCCTGGCCCCGCGCGCGCTGGAGGCGGCGGCGCGGCCCGGGGGGAGCGGCGCGCCGCACCCGCTGGCGCCCTGGACCGAGGCCGCGGGCGGCGCGGTGCTCGAGTCCTTCCAGCTGCAGGGCGTGCGCCGGGCCCCGCGCGGCGCGGCCGTGGTCACCGTGCGTGAGCGCTGGTGGCGCCCGGGGCCGGAGGACGGCGAGCTGGCCCGGTCGGTGAGCGAGATCCTGGTGGCGCGCGTGGACGGGGAGTGGCGGGTCATCGACCGCCGCCCGGGGCGGACCTTCCGCGACGCCGAGATCGCCGACGGCTACGCGGGCTGGTTCGACGAGGCGGGCCCGCCGCGCGCGCGCCCCGTGCCCTCCGCCGCGCCCGGGCGGTAGCGGCGATCAGCCGGCCTGGGCGGCGGCCAGGATCTCGCCGCGCCGCTCCCTGGCGCGGGCAACGTCCCCCTCGTACTTGAGCACCAGGTTGAGCGTCGCGTCGAGCAGCGCCGGCTCCAGCCGGTCCGCCTCCAGCAGCACCAGCGCCCGGACCCAGTCCAGCGTCTCGGAGATGGACGGCGCCTTCTTGAGATCGAGCGTGCGCAGCCGCGCCACCGCGGCCACCACGCCGCGCGCCAGCGCCTCGGCCGCCTCCGGCACGCGGGTCCGGACGATGGCCAGCTCGCGCTCGCGCGCGGGGAAGTCGAGGTACAGGTGGAGGCAGCGCCGCTTGAGCGCGTCGGACAGATCGCGCGCGGCGTTGGAGGTGAGCACCACGCGCGGGATGTGGCGGGCCCGCACCGGCCCCAGCTCCGGCACCGTGACCGTCCAGTCCGAGAGCACCTCGAGCAGGAACGCCTCCAGCTCCGGGTCGGCCTTGTCGATCTCGTCCACCAGCAGCAGCGCCGGCGCCTCGGAGAGGAGCGCGCGCAGCACCGGGCGCGGGAGCAGGAAGCGCTCGCTGAAGAAGACGTTGCCCTGGGCGGCGACGCGGTCGGCCGCCTCGGCCAGCGAGCCCGCCCCCTCCAGCGCGGCGCCGATCCGGTCGCGCAGCAGCTGGGTGTAGAGGAGCTGCTTGGCGTACTCCCACTCGTAGAGCGCCTTGGACTCGTCGAGCCCCTCGTAGCACTGGAGGCGGATCAGCACCCGGCCGCTGGCCTCGGCGAAGGCGCGCGCCAGCTCGGTCTTGCCCACGCCCGCCGGCCCCTCCACCAGCACCGGCTTCTCCAGCCGGTCCGCCAGGAAGACGGCGGTGGCGATCTCCGGCGAGGGCAGGTAGCCCGCCGCCGTCAGCTTGTCCGACACCTCCGCCACGGTCCCGAACACGGCGACCTCCCTCCCCCGAGGAGGCCCCCGGGAGCGGGTCCAAAGGTAACCGGCCCCGGGGGAACCGGCGAGCGAAGCGCGGCAGACGTCAGCGGATTTTCCGGGGGACGGGCGGGGGGGCGCCTGGGTCAGGATCCGAGGGTCAAGTCAGACCCAAGCGTCTCCAGGCACCTTCCGTTTTACAGACGCCGCCCGGGGCACACGTTTGCAACCGCTGGATTTCACGAATGGCGGCTGGGCGGAGCGGCCGGCACGCGGCTTGAAGTGAAACCTGGGCGAGTCCCGCCGGAGGCCGGCCAAGGACCCTGCCATGAACGCGAAGCTCCATTCCCAAACGCTCGATTGCAGGGCCCACCTCCCGTTTCACGTCCAAGTCGATGCGAGGTCGGAAGCTCGACTCCCCCCACCGCCGGTCGCTCCTCACGAGGAGCCCGGCGGAGAGCACCCATAGGCTGCTGAACAAGCGCCAAAGCTAGAGAGGCCGAGCGGAGGTCACTCCGCCGGCCTTTCGCTTTTCCGGGCGCCTTGGGCGCCCGGAAAAGCGAAGGATTCTGACGGGGGCTGCGCCCCCGCCCCTGCTGCGGCGGGGCCGAGCGCGCTGCGGCCTCCGCTCACACCTCGATCTTCACCCTCAGCTCACCGCCCTCCACCTTCAGGACCTCGGCGAAGGCGCCGGAGGGGCCGCGGATGAAGCGCAGGTCGGCCCGGGCGTCGCCGATGCGGAGCCGCTCCAGGCGGACCTCGTCGAGCCAGGCCGGGAGCCAGGGGCGGACGATGCGCAGCTCGTGGGCGGGGGCGTCGGGGAACAGGCCCAGCACCGCGCGGAGCAGCAGGAACCAGGCGGCCGACGACCAGGCCTGGGGCGAGCAGGCCACCGGGTAGTGGACCGGGAACTGGCCGGACTGGCGCGAGAGGCCGCAGAACAGCTCGGGCAGGCGGAGCTGGCGGAAGTGCTGCGCGGCGTCCCAGAGGCCGCCCAGCACCTGCGCCGCCTCGCGGGTCATGCCGTAGGTGGCGAGCCCCATGGCGCAGAGGGCGTTGTCGTGCGGCCAGACGGTGCCGTCGTGGTAGCTGAGCGGGTTGTAGGCGGGCTGGCCGGAGGCCAGCGTGCGGATGCCCCAGCCGCTCCAGAGCCCGCCCGCCAGCAGCGAGGCGGCCACCTTCCTGGCCCGCTCGGCCGTGACGGCGCCCGAGAAGAGCAGGTGGCCGGCGTTGGAGGTGACGGCGTCCACCTGCCGCTTCTCTCGGTCCAGCGCGATGGCGTAGGTGCCCGCCTCCTCCATCCAGAGCCGCTCCTCGACCGCCGCCGCGTGCCCGCGCGCCGCGGCCCGCAGCGCCCGCGCCTCGGAGCGCCGGCCCAGCCGCTCCAGGATGGCGGCCATGCGCCGGCGCGCGTCGATGGCGTACCCCTGCACCTCCACCAGCGCGATGGGCGGCTCGGCCGGGCGCCCGTCGGCGAACGGCACGCCGTCGTGGCTGTCCTTCCAGCCCTGGTTGCGCAGCCCCTTGCCGGTCCGGCGCTGGTACTCCAGCAGCCCGTCGCCGTCCCGGTCGCCCCAGCGATCGAGCCAGCCCAGCGCGGCCTCGGCGTGCGGCAGCAGCTCCTGCAGCGTGGCCTGGTCCCCGGTCCAGCGGTCGTACTCGGAGAGGAGCACCAGGAAGAGCGGCGTCGCGTCCACCGAGCCGTAGTACGGCGTGTGCGGCACCTCGCCGGCCGCGGCCATCTCGCCGAAGCGGATCTCGTGCGGGATCTTCCCCGGCTCCTCGTCGCGCGAGGGATTGTCGGCGGTCCCCTGCAGCCGCGCCAGGAAGCGGAGCGCGTCGCGCGCCACGTCGGGGTGGGCGGGCAGCGCCTCGAAGCCGGCGATGAGCGCGTCCCGGCCGAACGGGCAGGTGTACCAGGGGATGCCGGCCGAGATGACCGGCGCGCCGAAGTGGTAGACGGTGAGCGCCTTGAGGTCGGCGACCGACTGCGCCAGCGCGCCGGTGAAGAGGTCGTTGGAGGTCGAGAAGCCGGTGGCGGCCTGGGCCCAGCTGGCGTAGGCCTCGCGCGTGGCCGCGGCCCGGGCCGGCCAGGGCCGGTGGGCACCGCGCGGCACCGGCCGCTCCTCGTCCAGCCCGCGCACCTTGCCCGGCGTGCCGCGCTCGATGCCGGCCGCCACCACGAAGGTCACCTCCACCCGCTCCGCCGGCGCGAGCCGCAGCCCCAGCCGCGCCCGGCCGCCGGTCAGCTCCTCCAGCCGCGCCGGGCCGGCGCCACCGTCCAGCCCCTCCACCCGGATCTCGGTGGCGTAGCGCCGCCCGTCCCGCCCCTCGTAGCGGAGCACCACCCGGTCCCGCTCCAGCACCGGGGCCAGGTAGGTCCCCCGCTCCGTCCGGCGCGCGCCGCGGATCTCGAAGACGTCGGCGAAGTCGGCCGCCCAGGCCAGCTCCAGCGAGGTGGCCACCGGGCGCCCCTGGAAGTTCTCGAGCGCGATCCGGTCCACCAGCACGTCGTCGATGAGCAGCTCGCGGCGCAGGTGGACGTAGTTGACCGGCTCGCGCCCCAGCAGGTCGCCCTCGTGCAGGCTGGTGACCGTGAAGTCCACCTGCGCCAGGTAGTCGGGCGAGACCTGGGAGGAGAGGCAGAGCATGGGGCCGCCCGCCAGCGCCAGGCGCCAGGCGGAGAGGTGGCGGGTGTCGGTCAGGAACAGCCCCAGGTCGCGGGCGCCCGCGGGCGCCACGTCGCCCAGCCGGTTCGCCACCAGGAAGAGGTTCCCGCGCTTCAGGACCAGCTTGTCGACGCCGGTGGCCTCGGGCTGGACCGAAGGGTCGGTGTAGCCCAGCAGCTCCTCCGGGGCTGCGGTCAGCGCGCCGCCGTCGTCCATTCGTCACCCTCCCCGGCCTGGCCCGGACCGCTCCGGCGCAGGTGATCCGCCACCGCCTCGCGGTAGACCGCCAGGTAGCCCCGCGCCATCTGGTCGGCCGAGAACCGCTCGCGCGCCCGGGCCTGGATCACGCGCCGATCCAGGGCGCCGGCCCGCCGCAGCGCGCGCGCCATGTCCCGGACCCCGTCCACCAGGAACCCGTCCACCCCGTCCTCCACCAGCTCCGGCGCCGCCCCCAGCGGCGTGGCGATCACCGGGCAGCCGGCCAGCAGCGCCTCCAGCATGACCAGCCCGAACGGCTCCTCCCAGCGCAGCGGCACCAGCAGCGCGCGCCCCCTGGCCAGCGCCCGGCGCTTGGCGGAGAGATCGGGCGGACCCGATCCAGCGGACGTGCGGCTGGCGCAGCGCCTGCTGCAGCTCGGCGGCCCACTCCGGCCCGTCGTCGCCGACGTGGACCTCGCCCCCCACCAGCAGCGAGGTGCCCGCCAGCCGGGCCGCCGCGACCGCCAGGTCCGGCGCCTTGCAGCGCGCCAGCCGCCCCAGGAACACCGCCCCGCCGCCGCCCGGGCCGGCCACCGGGTAGAGCTCGGGGTCGAGGCCGTGGTGCACCACGTGGTGGGCGGGCGGCTCGGCCAGCTCGGCCTGCCGCCGGGAGATGGCCACGCAGCGCACCAGCGGCGCCTCGGCGTAGAAGCGGCTGAGCGTGGGCTGCCGGGCGTGGTGCAGGGTGTAGACCATGGGCGCCGGCAGCTCGCCGGCGAAGGCCACCATGGCCGGCACGTGGGCGTGGACCACGTCGAACCGGCCGGCGCAGAATCTCGCGCACCGCGAACTGGCAGTGAAGCAGCTCGGCGTAGGGGTCCGGCGGCCAGATGGGCCCCGGGAAGCGGGCCCGGAGCCCCGGGACGCGCGAGTCCCCGGTGGCGAAGACCGCCACCTCGTGGCCGGCGCGCGCCAGGGCGCGGACCAGGGCGTGGACGATCAGCTCCGTCCCTCCGTAGGCCGGGGGCGGGACGGCGACGAAGGGCGTCGAGACCACGGCGATCCGCACGTCCACAAGCTAGGGGTGGTACCGGGTGCCGACCAGCGGCGCCGGCCAGGCGGCTCCCGGACCAGGGGAGAGCCGGGCCCACACCGCCGCCGTGCGGGCCGGCGCACCGCCGCCCGACGGTCCTCCTGGCACCCGGGGCCGCTGGGGCGGTAGACTCCCTGTCCCATGGAAGGACAGGGTCCGCTCAGCGAGGAGATGTTCCACTCGTTCCTGCAGCTCGCCGTCAAGCGACAGGCGAGCGACGTCCACTTCGAGGTCGGCTACCCGCCCACCTACCGCGTGTTCGGCGAGCTGCTGGCGGCCAAGTACCCGCCGCTCACGCCGGCCGACACCGAGGCCATCGCCAACTTCGTGCTGCAGGCGCCCGGCTCCGGCTTCACCCCGCTCGACTTCCGCGAGGTGGACCGCGGCTACGCGCTGCCCGGCGTCTCCCGCTTCCGCGCCTCCATCTTCAAGCAGCGCGGGAGCTGGGGCGCGGTGATGCGGACCATCCCCTTCCAGATCCCGGAGTTCGAGGGCCTGAACCTGCCGCCGGTGATCCGGACCATCGCCGGCGCGCGCCGCGGGCTCATCTGCGTCACCGGCGCGACCGGCAACGGCAAGTCCACCACCATCGCCAGCATCATCAACCACATCATCACGCAGGAGCGGCTGCACGTCGTCACGGTCGAGGATCCGATCGAGTTCATCTTCGCCGGCGGCAAGGGGCTGGTGATCCAGCGCGAGGTGGGCTCGGACACGGCCAGCTACACCGACGCGCTCCGCGCGGCGCTGCGGCAGGACCCCGACATCATCATGGTGGGCGAGCTGCGCGACCGGGAGGCCGCCGACATCTGCCTCAAGGCGGCCGAGACCGGCCACCTGGTCATCACCTCGCTGCACACGCCGGACGTGCCGCGCGCCATCGGCCGCATCGTGGGGCTCTTCCCGGCCGACGAGCAGGAGGGGGTGCGGGCCCGCCTGGCGGACAACCTGCAGGCCTGCATCGCGCTCCGCCTGCTGATGCGGGCCGACGCCACCGGCCTCATCCCGGCGGTGGAGGCCATGCTGGCCACCACCACGGTGCGCGAGATGATCCGGGACGGCACCAAGATCAACGACCTGCGCGCCTACATGGACCAGGCCGGCGCCGACCTGGGCATGCACTCCTTCGACCAGTACCTGTACCGCCTGCACGAGTCCAAGCGGATCGGCCTCGACACCGCGCTGGCCAACGCCACGCACCGGGCCGACCTGGAGCGCCGGATCATGATGGAGACGGGGGGCCGTCCCACGTGAGCCAGGCCGGCGCCCCTGCGGCGTCGCGCGTCCTCGTGGTGGGCTCGGACGCCGACGTCTCGATCACGCTCCACCTGCACCTCGAGCGTGCGGGCTACGGCGTGTATTGCGTGCCGGGGCCGGCGGACCTCGAGGTGTTCGTGCGGGCCGTCGCGCCCCACGTGATCGTGCTGCTGCTCCCCGCCGCGCCGGACGGCAGCTGGGGCACCGCGCTCACCACCGCCGCCAGCGCCGCCCGCGTCGGCGTGCGGGTGGTGATGGTGGCGCCCTCCCGCGAGAATCGTGGAGCCGCTGGCGGCCGTGGCCGGGGCCGAGCGCGCCCTGGCCCGCGCCGAGGTCATCTCCCGCCCGCTCACCGTGGTGGAGCGCCACGTGGGAGGCGGGCTGGTCGGGGGAGGCCTGTCGCCGCCGGTGCAGGCGACCGGCCCGGCCCCGCAGCCGCCCCGCCCGCCGGCGGCCGCCATCGTCCCGCCGCCCGCGCCGGGGCCGCTGCCCGCGGCGTTCCCCCCGGACGCGGCACGTGCACGGGGCGGCGGCAGCGTGGACCTGATGGCGCTCATCGACGAGGAGCTGGTGGACGAGCCGCGCCAGCGGCCGGTCCTGACCCGCGTCGAGGTCAACGTCAGCCTGGTCTCGGAGCACAACTTCTACGTCGGCTCCTCCCGCCGGGTGGACACCGGGGGCGTCTTCATCGCCACCGCCATGCCGCCGCCGGTGGGGACGCGGCTGCACGTGCGCCTGGGGCTGGCGGATGGGCGCAAGCTCGACCTCGAGGGCGAGGTGGCCTTCGTCCGCGAGAAGAGCGCCACCACCGGCCGCCAGCCGTCCGGCTGCGGCGTGAAGCTGTTCGGCCTGCCCGCGTGGGCGGTGGACTCCATCGACCGCTTCGTCCTGGCGCGTCAGGCGATCGTCTACAGTCCGTGAAGGGGGGAGCGCGGGGCGCGGCGCCAACGCGCCGCGTCGCGAGCGCCCCGTCGTGTCGATCCCAGGTCGGGTCCCGCCCCGTCCAGAGCGCGGACACCTGCGACACGCGACCTCATATGGCTGACTCCACAGTCAGTCACGGAGGTCGCACGCATGCCTGGATCGGCTCCGCTCCGCGTCGTCCCCTTCCTCGTCTCGCTGCTCGCGCTCACCGCCGCCCCGGCGCGCGCGAACACCATCAACCAGAACACGTCCTGGACCATCAACCGGACCGGCGCCACCACCACCTACCGCGTGGTGGCGTACGGCGACTCGATCTTCGCCGGCTACAACGGGAGCCTCACCTCCGTCTCGAAGCGGGCCGGGCCGCTGGTGGAGGGTGAGTACCTCGGCAAGACCTTCGGCACCGCCAACATCCAGGTGGTCCGGCGCACCAAGTCGGGCGCCGTGGCCAGCGACGTCTACCAGAACAAGATCGTCAACGAGCGCTCGTACATGCAGGCCGCCAGCACGCGCGTGGTGGTCTTCGAGATGTGCGGGAACGACTACCTGCAGGCGCGCAGCAGCTTCTCCGGCCAGAGCGGCACCTGCAACTACGCGCCGCTCGACAACGCCCTGAACAACTGCACCACGTACATGGAGCGGGCCATGCAGGCCATCAACACGTACGCGACCACGGCCCGGGCCAAGATCATCATGAACATCTACTACCCGGGGTACGCGGCCGACAACGTGCAGACCGGCTGCCGGGACGCCACCACCGGCGCCACCGTCAACAAGCAGTCGAAGTTCCTCCCCTACCTGGCCCGCAGCAACTGGCGGGCCTGCGACCTCGCCGCGCGCTACGGGTTCCAGTGCGCCGACGTCTTCGCGCAGTGGATGGGGGCGGAGTACGACAGCAACGGCGACGGCCTGGTGGACACCGCCGGGCTGGCCTGGCGCGCCGGCGAGTCCGAGGCCGACTACGTGCAGCGCATCAGCGTGACGCTGCGGGGCACGCTCCGCGACGCCAACGGCCACCTGACCTCGCCGTCCACCAGCTACGACTACCTGCTCTCGGACGACACGCACCCGACCTACACGGGCGGCACCATCGGCGTGAACATCTTCACCGGGAGCGGCAGCGGCTCGGGCGCGCCGGACTACTCCGACGCCCAGATCGTGAACGGGCAGAACCCGGTCTGGAACCGGCTGGGCCACGAGAAGGCCGGCTGGACGCTCTCGGGGAAGAACCCGACCTCGCCGTGACCTCCGGATCACGCGAGGAAGCGCGCGGCCAGCAGCGCCGGCACCCCGGCGTAGAGGACGGCGCGGCAGAGCCACTCGGCCACCTGCCGCGCCGCCCCGGCGCGGCCGGGGAGGAGCGCCGTCGCGACGGCGCAGCCGGCCCCGGCCAGCGCGCGCGCCGCCGCCGCCAGCAGCACCAGCAGCGCCAGGCTGGCGGCGGCGTAGCCGGAGAGCGTGCGCAGCCAGGCCAGCGGACCGGCCAGGTGCCACTCGCCCAGCGGCCCGCCGAAGGCGATGGCCTGGTGGGCGTGGAAGAGCACGCCCGCCACCAGGAGCGGCAGCGCCCCCCAGCGCAGCGCCAGCTCCAGGCGGCCCGGCCGGTGGCGCAGCCGGGCCCGCACCCAGGCCTCGGTCCGGCCGGGCTCGCCGGCGGCGGTGGCGCCGGCCGCGGCCAGGGCGTCGAGGAGCGCGCCCGGATCGTCCACCTCGAGGGCCACCGGCGGCGGCCCGGAGGCGAGCCGCAGCGCCAGGCCCGGCCCGGGCAGCGGCAGGCGCCAGGGGCGCGCCGCGCGGAGCGCGGAGAGCGGCAGCTCCAGCCGGCGGCTGCGCAGCGCCAGCACCAGCCGATCGGCCTCCACCGACGCGCGCCCGCGGGCGGCGGAGCGCACGGCGGCGACGGCCAGCCAGGGGCCGACGATGGTCAGCGCCGCCCCCAGCAGCAGCGCGGCCGAGGGCGGCCGCACCTCGCGCTGGGCGGCCGCGGCGGCGATCAGCGCCGCGTGGAACAGCAGGCTGGCCCACCCCAGCCCGAGGGCCAGGGCCAGCAGGGGACGCAGCGGACGGGCGTAGGCGCGGATGAGCATGGCGGCGGTCGGCCGCCACTATAGGGGAGCCGGGAGAGGAACATGGCCAAGGTCTCGCACCCCACCCTCCGGCGCCACCGCGACGGCGTGGTGGAGCTCCGCACCGGGACCGGCCCCACGCCGGTGACGCTGGTGAGCGGCGCGGTGCTGGCCGCGGCCCTGGCCGGGCTGGCCTGGCTGGCCGCGCAGGGCCTGTGGCAGCGGCCCGGCAGCGCCGGCGCGCCGCGCGCCGGGATCGCGGCGCCGGCCCGGACCGCCCCCACGGCCTCCCCGGCCGCGCCCGCCTCCACGGCCCGGGCCGCCACCGCCCGGGCGGCGCCGCGGCCCGCGCCGGCAGGCGGCCTCCAGGGCGCGGCCTCCAGCGGCAGCGGCGCCGGGAGCCATGGGCCGGCGCAGGCCCCCGGGCCGGCGGAGCCAGGGGGCGACGGCGTGGAGGACGAGGCGGCCGCCGCGGCCGGCGCGCCCGACGCGGGCGAGGGCCCCACCGGCCTGGCAGCCTTCCCGCCCATGGGCACGAAGCCCATCCAGCGCGGGCTGCTGGTCCCGGAGGGGTTCGTGCTCCCGCCCGGCTACGTGCGCCACTACCAGGCCACCGACGACGGCCGGCTCCTGCCGCCATCCTCCGCTTCCACCCCGATCACCCCGTCACCGACGCCAGCGGCCACCCGCTCCCGCCCGGCGCGGCGGTTCCGCCCGAGCTGGCGCCGCCGGGCCTGCCCATCGAGTGGCTGGAGCCGCCGGCGCCGGAGGGGCGCGAGTGAGCGCCGCGCGCCGGCGCGGCGCGCTGCTGCTGGCCTGCCTGGCCAGCGCGGCGCTGCTGGCGGGCTGCGCCTTCCTCCCGCCGCCGGCCCACCTCCTGGTGCTGGTGGCGCTGGTGCCCTGGCTGGCCGCGCTCGACCGGGCGCGCACGGCCCGGGGCGCGCTGGCCGCCGGCGCGGCGCTGGCGGCGGCCTTCATGCTGGCGGCGCTGGGCTGGTTCGCCGACGCGGTCGCGCGCTTCACCGGCTGGCCGCGCCCGGCGGCCTGGCTCGCGCTGGCGCTGCTGGCGCCGCTGCTCCAGCCACAGCTCCCGCTGGCCGCCCTGGCGCGCCACGCGGCGCGCGCCGGCGGCGCCCACCCGATCCGCGGAGCGCTGGCGCTGGCGCTGGCCTGGACCGCGGTGGAGTCGCTCGTGCCGAAGCTGCTGGGCGACACGCTGGGGCTGGCCTTCGCGCCCGCCCCCTGGCTGCGACAGGCGGCGGACCTGGCCGGCGCGACCGGGCTGACGGCGGGGGCGCTGGCAGTGAACGAGCTGCTGCTGGCGCTGGCGCGCGCCGGCCTGGCGCCGGGGCCGGGCGGACGGCTGCGCCGGGCCGCCCTGCCGGCGGGCGCGCTGGCGGCGCTCCTCCTGGCCTGGGGCGGGTACGGCGCGGCCCGCCTGCGGCAGCTGGCGGGGGCGCCGGACCGGCCCACGGTGACGGTGGGCGTGGTCCAGTCCAACCTGGTGGCCTACGACCGGCTGGCGCGCGAGCGGGGCCGCTACGCCGTGGTCCGCGAGGTGCTGGACGTGCACCAGGGGCTCTCGCAGGCGCTGGTGGAGCGCGGCGCGGTGGACCTCCTGGTCTGGCCGGAGACGGTCTACCCGACCACCTTCGGCGCGCCGCAGAGCGCCGACGGCGCGGCGCTCGATCAGGAGCTCGAGGCCTTCGCCCGGCGCGAGGGGGTGCCGCTGGCCTTCGGCGCCTACGAGGCCGGCCCGGGCGCCGAGTACGTCTCGGCCTTCTTCCTGCAACCGGGCGTCGGCGGCCTGGCCCGCGCCAGCTACCGCAAGGCGCACCTCTTCCCGCTGACCGAGTGGGCCCCGGGGCCGCTCTCCGGCGCCCTGGCCCGCCGGCTCCTGCCCTGGCTGGGCGGGTGGACGCCGGGGCCCGGGCCGCAGGTGGTGCCGCTGCAGGTGGCGGGGCGGCCGCTGCGGGTCGGCCCGCTGCTCTGCTACGACGCGGTCCGGCCGGAGCACGCCGCCGCCGAGGCCCGCGCCGGGGCCGAGCTCTTGCTGGCCCTCTCCAACGACGCCTGGTTCGACGGCGGCCCGGGCTCGCGCCTCCACCTGGCGGTGGCGCGGCTGCGCGCGGTGGAGACCCGCCTGCCGCTGGCGCGCGCCGCCCCCTCCGGCATCTCGGCGGTGATCGAGCCCTCCGGCGAGGTCGCCGCCGCCGCCGCGGTGGGCGAGCGGGCGGCGCTGGCGGTGGAGCTCACGCCGGGGCGGGCGGTGGACGCGCCGTTCCTGTGGCTGGGCCCCTGGCTCGGACCGGCCGCGCTGCTGGGGCTCGCCGCCGTGCTCGGGAGCTCAATGCGGCCCCGCTCCGGGGTGGGGGCCCCGGCGAAGCCGGGGGAGGGGCGCCAGCCCCTCGGCGGCGGACAGCGCGCAAGGCCGAAGGCCGCAGCGCGCTCGGCTCCGCCGTAGCGCGGGTGGGGCCCCGACGGCTCCGCCGGCGGGGCGGGGGCGCAGCCCCCGTTCAATCGTCCACGGCGCGATCGGTCCGGCGCACGCCCAGCAGGTAGGGCGTGATGAACCCGTCCAGCTCGCCGTCCAGCACCTCGTCCACCTTGCCCGTCTCCACCCCGGTGCGCAGGTCCTTCACCATCCGGTAGGGCTGGAGCACGTAGCTGCGGATCTGCGAGCCGAAGTCGATGTCCTTCTTCTGCGCCTCGACGGCGTCGCGCGCGGCGGCGCGCTTGCGCTCCTCCAGCTCGTAGAGGCGCGAGCGGAGGATCTTCCAGGCCACCGACCGGTTCTTCTGCTGGCTGCGCTCGTTCTGGACCGCCACCACGATGCCGGTGGGCAGGTGGGTCATGCGGACGGCGGAGTCGGTCTTGTTGACCTTCTGGCCGCCGGCGCCGGAGGAGCGGTAGGTGTCGATGCGGACGTCGGCCTCCTTGATGTCGATGACGATGTCGTCGTCGATCTCCGGGGTCACGTCCACGGCGGCGAAGGCGGTCTGGCGGCGGGCGTTCTGGTCGAACGGGCTGATGCGCACCAGGCGGTGCACGCCGCGCTCGGCCTTGAGGAAGCCGAAGGCGTTGGGGCCGCGGGCGATGAAGGACGCCTGCGAGATGCCGGCCTCCTCGCCGGCCACCAGGTCGGCGGGCTCGACCTCCCAGCCCTTGCGCTCGCAGTAGCGGGCGTACATCCGGTAGAGCATGGCCGCCCAGTCCATGGCGTCCACGCCGCCCGCGCCGCTCTTCACCTCGACGATGGCGCCGGCGCCGTCGTGCGGGCCGGAGAGCATGCGCTGGAACTCCAGCGCCTGCACCTCCACCTCCAGCGCGTCCAGGGCCTGGGCCGCCTCGCCCCGGGCGGCCTCGTCCCGGGCCTCCTCGGCCAGCTCGTGCAGCGCCTGGGCGTCCTCCAGCGCGCGCCGGGTCCGGTCGAAGCCGACCGTCACGCCCTCCAGCCCGGCCTTCTCCTTCAGCAGCCCCTGGGCCCTGGCGGCGTCGCCCCAGAAGGCCGGGTCCTCCGACATCCGGGCGATCTCGGCCACCCGGTTGGCCTTGCGGTCGACGTCAAAGAGACCCCCGCAGCCCCTCGAGGCGGCGAGTCAGGTCGGCGAGGCGCTCGGCGTTGGGTGCGGCCATGGCTCGATCTCCGTTCGGTCAGGCGGCGGGGCGGCGTCGCCGGAGGGCCAGGCCCAGCGCGGCCAGGGTGGCGGCCACGCAAGCCCAGGCGAAGAGGTCGCCCAACCTAGTGTAGAGCGTGCGCCCCTGCAATCGCGGCACGTCGGTCACCAGCAGGCCGGGCGGCTCGTCGAGGCGGGGCGCCAGGTCCGGGTCCACCGGCCCCACCTCCAGCCACCCCGGCGCCAGCTCCCCGGTGGGCAGGATCACCGCCGAGACCCCGGCGTAGGCCGGGCGGATCACCGCCCGCCCGGTCTCGATGGCGCGCATGCGCACGATGGCCAGGAACTGGTACGGGCCGGACGAGTAGCCGTACCAGGCGTCGTTGGTGGCGTTGACGAGCAGGTCCGGGGCGGGCTGCTGGGCCGCGAAGGCCCGCGCCACCTCCGGGAAGATGGCGTCGAAGCAGATGAGCGGCGCCAGCCGCACCGGCTCGGCCGGCGCCAGCGCCGCCGGGGTGGCCGCGCCGGGGCGCGGGGTGAAGGCCAGCACCCGCAGCTCGGAGCCGGGCGCGACGGCCGCCACGCTGGGGACGACCTTGTCCACGAACGGCAGGAGCGTCTTGACGATGGAGGGGACGTACTCGCCGAAGGGGACCAGGTGGTGCTTGCGGTAGGAGCCGAGGCGCTCCAGCTCGGGCGTGAGCAGGAACTGCTCGTTGCCCACGCGGTAGTGGAGCTCGCCGCCGTCGCCCCGGAGCCGCTCCAGCGTGGCCACGCCCATGAGCAGGTGCGCCCGCGCCAGGCGCGGGAGGCCGGCCTCGGGATCGTCGAACGAGGTGATCCCGGGCGGCACGTAGAGCGGATAGGCCGCCTCGGGCCAGGCCACCAGGTCGGCGCCGCGCCGGTCGGCCTCCAGCGTGGGCGGCACCAGGCGGCCCAGGATGTAGGCGGCGTTCTCGCGGGCGGCGTTCTTGGTGGACTGGTCGACGTTGGGCTGGACCACCCCCACGCGCACGCTGGGCGCGGCGGCCATGGCCGCCCGGACGCCGCGCAGGTGCCAGGTCCCCCCGGCCACCACCAGCGCCACCAGCGCACCCACGGCCGCCACCGGCCGCCAGCGCCAGCCGCCGCCGGCGCGACGGGCCACCCACGCCTCGGCGAGCGCGGCGTTGACGGCGGCCACCAGCGCCGCCACGCCGTAGACGCCGGTCACCGCGGCCAGCTGCGCCACCGGGAGCGTGCGCACCTGCGTGTAGCCGAGGTCGGCCCAGGGGAAGCCGGAGAAGAGGTAGTTGCGCAGGAGCTCGGCGGCCGCCCAGGCCGGCGGGAGGTGCAGGTGGAGGGGCCAGCCCAGGCGCGCCCGGATGCGGTGGGCCACCGCGAAGAGCAGCGCCCAGTGCCCGGCCATGTAGAGCACCAGCAGCGCCAGCGCGGGCAGCGCCGCGACGGCGGGGAGCCCGCCGAACGCGGTCATGGCGTGGGAGACCCACCAGATGGCGACCCAGAAGTAGGTGAAGCCGGCCAGGAGCCCGAGCGCCGCCGCGCCGCGGGTGCGCCGGGCGCCGATGAGCGCCACCAGCGCCGGGACCAGCCCGACCCAGGCCAGGAGCTCGAGGTGGCCGGCGGGGTCCACCTCGCGGAGCGAGCCGTAGGGCACCGCCAGCGGCAGGGCCAGGGCGGTGAGCAGGCCGGAGGCGACGGCGAGGAGCGGGAGGCGGAGACGGCGCATGGCGAGGCGGCAGGGTCAGTCTTGTAACGGGCGGGCGGGGGCGCCGGGCGCCCTCAGCGGCCCTTGGCGGGCGTCCCGGCGGAGGCCGCCGGGGCGGCTGGCTCGACCTCGACCGCAGGCCCCTGCCCGGCCTCGTAGGCGGCGGCCGCGGCCAGGTAGTAGGCGACCGCCTCGCGGACCAGGTGCCCGACCGGGCGGCCCAGGCGCGTGGCGGTGGCCTCGATGGCCCCGGCGGAATCCGATGGCATGCGCACCGGGACGACGCGGGCCTGGGCCAGGGCGGCCTCCAGCCGCTCGAGCGCCTGGCTGGGCCGGGAGACGCGGAAGTCCCCGGCCTCGATCATCTCCTTGATGCGGCGCGCGAGGTCCTCGCGCGTGTACCACGCGCCGTCGAGCCAGACCGCCTCGGCGTCGAGATCGATGTCGGCGAACGGATCCATCGCTCCTCGGCCTCGCGCGCGCTCTCCGCGCGCCCTGCGTTGCCCAGCGCTGCCCCGACCAGCCCCTCGACCCGCGCCAGCGCGGCCTCCTGCGCCGCCATCCGGCGTGCCTCCTCCGGCCGCTCGTGGTCGTGGCCGAGCAGGTGGAGGATCCCGTGGGCGAGGTACCGATTCGAGCTCCGAACCCACGGAGCGCCCCTCGGCCCGGGCACGGCGGCTGGCCGTGTCGAGCGAGATTACCACGTCGCCGAGCAACGACCCAGCGCCCGGAGGCTCGCTGATGGGAAACGACAGCACGTCGGTGGCCTGGTCCTTCCCGCGCCACTCCCGGTTGAGCGTCCGGATGCGCCGATCGCCGACCAGCAGCACCGAGAGCTCGGCGTCCTCGCGGCCCAGCGCGGCCAGGTAGGCGGCGGCCTGGCGCCGCAGGCGGCGCGCGGCGGCGGCTCCGCGGCGGTGCTCGCTGGTGAGCCGGACGATCACGAGGACCTCGCCAGGAGCCGCACGGGCGGCGCGCCGGCGGGCTCGGGAGGCCGGCCGGGGGCGCCAGGGCCGGCCCGGTGGATGGCGTCCAGCGCCCGCACCATGGCGGCGGCCACGGCGGTCAGGTCGCGCAGGGTCAGCTCGCAGTCGTCCAGCTGGCCGTCGGCGAAGATCTCGTCGATGCGCGCCTCCACCAGCTGCCGGAGCGGCTCGCCGGTGGGGGTGTCGAGCGCGCGGGAGGAGGCCTCGCAGGCGTCGGCGATCATCACCAGGGCCGATTCCCGCGACTGCGGGCGCGGCCCGGGGTAGCGGAAGAGCGACTCGTCGAGCGGCCCGCGGGCGCTGCCGTCCTCGACGGCGCGCCGGGCCTGCTCCCAGAAGATGCCGGTGCGGCGGGTGCCGTGGTGCTCGGCGATGGCGTCGCGGACCGGGCGCGGCAGCTTCCAGCGCCGGGCCAGCTCCAGCCCGTCGGTCACGTGGCGCTTCACCACCAGCGCGCCCATCGACGGCGCCTGCGGGTCCTGGCGGGTGTCGCCGCGCTGGTTCTCCTCGAAGGCCAGCGGGTTCCGGGTCTTCCCGATGTCGTGGTAGTAGGCGCAGACCCGCGCCAGCAGCGGGTTGGCGCCGATGGCCTGCGCGCCGGCCTCCACCAGGGCCCCCATCACGATGGCGTGGTGGTAGGTGCCCGGGGCCTGGATGATGAGCTCCTTGAGCGCCGGGTGGTTGAGGTTCGCGAGCTCCAGCAGCCCCTGGTCGGTGACGTAGCCGAAGATCCCCTCCACCAGCGGCAGGAAGCAGACCACCGCCAGCGGGACCACCAGCAGGCCGCCGAGGAAGGCCGAGAGCGCGTTGGCCGCCACGTCGGAGGGCGAGAGACCCGCGTTGAGCCCCAGCGCCGCCACCACGCCCGCGCCCACCAGCCCCACGCCGGCGCCGGTCCGGAAGTGGCGCGCCCGGTCCTGGCCGCCGGACGGGAGCCCCGCGGCGGCGATGGAGGTGAGCGTGGCGTAGACGGCGTAGCCGGGCGACTGCGGCGCGAGCAGGCCGCTGGCCAGCCCCGCCGCCAGCGCGAAGAGCAGCGCCACCTCGGCGGAGAGCACCTGGCGCACCAGCAGCGCGCCGGCCGCGACCGGCAGGAGGTACTGGAGCGCGTTGGGGGGCAGCCCGGGCAGGCGCTCGTGCAGCTCGCCCACCACCGCCAGGCCGGCGGCGGCCAGGCCCAGGGTGCCGATCAGCGACGAGGCCAGGAAGGTGGAGTCGCGGCGGCCCGGCTTGAAGCGCGGCAGGTTGCGGCGGGCGAAGACCCAGAGCAGCGCCACCACCAGCGCCACCAGCGCGCCGCCGCCCAGGCGGACGTGCGTGAGATCCTGCCCCGCGCCCTGCGCGCGCATGCCGTCGAGGATCACCAGGTGGCGCTCCTCGATCACCTCGCCCTCGGAGAGCACCCGCTCACCGCGCTTCACCGCCAGCACCACCGGCTTCACCGCGGCCCGGGCCTCGGCCCGCCGCCGATCGGTCTCGGCCTGCGCCTGGACCAGGGTGGGCCGGACCATGGCCGAGGCGATGCGCACCGCCGCCGCCCGCAGCGCCGGCTTCTCCGAGGCCAGCCGCGCGGCGCCGGTCTGGGCTACCTCCGCGCGCGCCGAGGCCACGTCGCGGACCAGGGCCAGATCCGAGTCCACCCGCTCGCCCTGCAGCTCGCCGCCCACCGCGCTGCGGACCGCCAGCCCCTGCTGCCGGTCGGCCGCCAGGAGCTGCAGGTCCTCCACCACCATGCCGGCCAGGCCGCGCTGCGCCAGCGCCACGATCTCGCGCTCCACCTGCTCGGAGAAGCGGGCCGCCGAGAGCGCCGCCAGGTCCTCGTCGCGCACCACCACCTGCAGCCGCGAGACGAAGGCGCCCCGCTGCGCGCTCCAGCGGCGGGCCAGCTCGCCGGGGGCCGGCGTGGGCGTGGCCGCGAGCAGGGCGGACTCCTCCTCGCGCATCACCTGGAAGGCGGCCCGGACGCGGGCCGCGGCCTCGTCCCCGGCGCCCACGTCGCGGTCGTAGACCGGCCGGACCGCGCCGGCGGCCTCGGACCGGCGCCGCGCGGTCGCCTCCTGATCCTCGATGTCGTAGTCGCGATCGGCGCGGACGGTGGCCGGGGCGGGCGTGCCCAGCTTGTCGTGGCCCGGCAGGCGGACCAGCGAGGTCGGGGAGAGCAGCCAGCCGGCCGCGCCGCCCACGCAGGCCACCAGGGCCAGCGCCAGGAGCTGGCGGGTCCATTCGCGACGCGACCGCCGTCCTGCCTCGGCCGGGCGGGGGCTCTCGGGGGTGGGTGGCACGGCGAGCCAGACTGTCACCCGGACGCCAGGATGGCAACGGTCAAGCGGGTGGGATACCGGGGGAGGCCTCGGACCTCGGGCCTCGGACCTCAGGTGAAGGTCGAGCGACGCCTCTCCCGAGGCCTGCAGCCTGGGGCCTGAGGCCCGGTCAGGCCTCCGGGTCCCGGGGCCCCGCCGCCTGCGCGGGCTCCCCGCCCCGGCGCGCCTCGCGCGGCAGCTTCCGCTCCGCCTCGTAGGCGTCGTACGCGCGCACCACCTCCTGCACCAGCGGGTGGCGGACCACGTCGATCTCGCTGAACTGGCAGAACGAGACCCCCTCCACCCCGCGCAGCACCTTCTGGACCTCGACCAGCCCGGAGGCGCGGGCGGACGGCAGGTCGACCTGGGTCACGTCTCCGGTCACCACCGCCTTCGAGCCGTAGCCGAGCCGGGTGAGGAACATCTTCATCTGCTCCTCGGTGGTGTTCTGCGCCTCGTCGAGGATGATGAAGGCGTCGTTGAGCGTGCGGCCGCGCATGAAGGCCAGCGGCGCGACCTCCACCGTGCCGCGCTCGATGAGCGCCGACGCCTTCTCGTAGTCCACCATGTCGAAGAGCGCGTCGTGGAGCGGGCGCAGGTAGGGGTTCACCTTCTCGGCGATGTCGCCGGGCAGGAAGCCCAGCCGCTCCCCGGCCTCCACGGCCGGGCGCGTGAGGACGATCCGCTTCACCTTGCGATCGACCAGGAACGAGAACCGCCATGGCCATGGCCAGGTAGGTCTTGCCGGTGCCCGCCGGGCCGATGCCGAAGACGATGTCGTCGTCGCGGATGGCCTGGATGTAGCGCTTCTGCGCCAGCCCCTTGGGCGTGATGATGCGGTGGCGCGAGGAGACGAAGACGGTGTCGCCGAAGATCTCCTTGAGCGGCACGCCCTGGCTCGCCAGCTTGGTGGCCTGGTCGACGTCCTCCAGGTAGAGCGGGTAGCCCTCGGCGATGAGGTCGTAGAGCTCCTTGACGAGCGCCTCGGCCACGCGCAGCCGCGCCTCCTCGGCGCACGAGATCACCACCTGGCTGCCGCGCAGCCCGAGCTGCACGCCCAGCCGCTTCTCGATCAGCTTGAGGTGCTCGTTGTGCGCGCCGGACAGGGCGCGGACCTTGTCGTTGTCCGGGAACTCGAGGCGCGAGGTCTTGAGGGGTTCCGCCGTGCTCTGGGCCAAGCCGTCTCCCTGGGTGACTGACGGGCCGGCCGCCGGGCCTGGGTCCCGTCCCCGGCGCGGGCGCACCGGGGCGAGGACGACCATAACGGAGGAGCGGCCCGCGGGCACGCGCCGGTTTCGGCCCGGGGGGCCGCGGTGGGGGTGCGCCCCCGCCCTGGCGCCCTGCCCTCCCGGGCCCTGCCCCTCAGCGCAGGGGCGGCAGGAGCACGAAGCGGCCGTCCGGCTGGCGCCGGTAGTGGTACTCGGAGACCCAGGGGAAGCGGACGTCGTCCGGCGCAGAGATGCCGGCCTTCACCAGCGCGTCCAGCGTCTCCGGGTACTCGCCCCGCTCCACCCGGTAGATCTCCAGCGCGGTCCGGAACCGCTCCACCCGGTGGCGCGCCAGGAGCCGCTCCGGGGCCAGGTCCTCGACCGCCACCTGCCCCCGCTCCACCGCCGCGCGGCGCTCGTCCAGCCAGTAGGCGATGCCGGCCAGCGCGGCGGCGATCAGCACCGTGGCCACGGCTCGCAGCGCGCCCGTCCGCAGCCGCGCGCCCCAGTCCTGGGCGTAGACGCCCACCGCGTGGGCGCGCCCGGCGGGCGCGATGGCCTCCAGGTAGCCCAGGTTCACCAGCGTCGCGAGCGCCTTGCAGGCCTCGAACTCGCCCAGGCGCGAGAGGTCGACGATCTTCTCGGCGGTGCGCCCGGCGGTGGCCAGCTCGTGGACGCGCCGCTCGTTCCCCCCCAGCGTGGCCAGCTCCTCCTGGCCCTCGCCGCTCCCCGCGCCCTCCTCCAGCGACCGCTTCTGGACGAAGGTGGTGGCCAGCGAGGGGACGCGCTGGCGGACCATGGGCCACTCGTCCACCCGCCGGAACCCCTCCATCAGGACCGACTCGGCGCGGAGCGGGGTGACCGTCTCCTTGTCCCAGTCCACCGGCCCGGGCTCGAACTCGTAGGTGCCGCGCTTCCAGTGGAAGAGCCGGTAGACCGTCTCGGTCGTCTGCAGGGCGGTGATCTCGCGCAGGGCGTCCTGGGAGATGTACCGCATGCTCACCATCAGGTCGCCCAGCCGCCGCAGCGTGCGCCGCTGCAGCTCCAGCGCGTGGTCCAGCTCCTGCTCGGTGATCAGCTCGGCCCGGACCAGCATCTGCCCCAGCCGCTCGCTGGCGCGCCGGCCGGTGGCCTCGGCCCGCACCACCGAGCCCTCGGCGATGGCGATGTGGATCTTGTCCTCGCGCGACTCGAGGTGCAGCACGCCGCTCTTGGACTGCTGGGCGATGAGCTGGAGGATCTCGGCGATCCCGAAGTCGCGGAGCGTTCCCTTGAGCGCCACGATCAGCCTCCCGTCCGGCGGAAGGCGCCGCGCGCCCCCACCGCCCAGAGGACCACCACCAGCGGCGCGCCCACCGCCCACTTGAGCGCCGCCACGGCCGGCCACGGCTCGGGCGCCGGCAGGAGCCCGCGCCCGGTGACGATCCGAATCACCCCGGCCAGCACGCCCGCGGTGAGGAGCGCGCCGCGGATGGGCGCCCCCGAGACCAGGTGGCCCAGCCCGCCGCCCAGCACCGCCAGCCCGCGGATGCCGCCGCGGGCCAGCGCAGCGCGGCGCCGCACCTGGAGCTCCTTGCGCTGCCGGTCGCTGGCGTCGACCACGCCCTTGCGCTCGAACACGTTCACGCACTGGGCGCAGCGGACGGTGGCGCTCCGGTCGCAGCGCACGCAGGCGGCGCCGCGGCAGAGCGGGCAGGAGCGGGCCGGGGACAGCCGCTTCTCCGCCAGCAGCAGGGCCGCCAGCGCGGCGAAGAGGCTGGCGGCCGCCCAGCGCCAGAGCGGGCGCGGCAGCGGGCCGGCCAGCCGGGCCTGCAGCGCCGTCTCCACCTCGACGGGGGCCGGGTCCTCCTCCGCCAGCGCCGCCAGCCGCGCCGGCGGCACCGGCACGTCCACCAGGTAGCGGTTGGCGGCGAAGTCGTCGTCCGAGCCGTGGGCGGCCAGGAAGTCGCCGGCCTCGGCGTCGGCCTTGTCCCGGGCGGCGCCGCGGCGGTCGAACTCGGTGGTGCGGACGTAGAGCTTGGACAGGTTGTAGTGGGCGGTGCCCAGCACCAGCAGGTCGCCCCCGGCCGCGTCCTGCGCCGCCAGGTAGGAGGCGCGGGCGCCCTCGATGTCGTCCTGCACGAAGCGGGCGTTGCCGATGTTCACCAGCAGGCCGGGCGTGTGGGGATCGGCGGCCAGGGCCTGGTTGTAGAGCGCCACGGCCCGGTCCAGGTCGCCGCGCCGCTTGTAGTGGCGACCCAGGGAGGCCAGCAGGACCGGCGACGCGCCGTCCCCGGCCTCGGCCAGCAGCGCGTCCGCCTGCTCGTCCGGGACCGCGCCGTTCTCGACCTGGTAGATGTGGTCGGCCTGCGTGCCGGTCCAGACCACCTGGCGCGCGGAGAGCCCGGCCGCCCAGGGGAACGCCAGCAGCACGCCCAGCGAGGCGGCGGCCACCACCCGCTCCCGCGTGCCCAGGTAGAGCCACACCGCGACCGTGGGCACGGCCAGGGCCAGCAGCGGCCCCAGCCCGAGCGCGAGCGGCAGCCCGAGCAGCACCAGCCCGAGGAAGGTGGTCTGGACGCGGGCGCTGCCGCGCAGCACCGGCAGGTGGTGCAGGTCGTGGAGGAAGAGCCGCACGCGCAGCAGCACCAGCGCCACCAGCGAGAGGACCGCGGCGGCGGCCAGCCCGCCCAGGAGCGCCGCCAGCGCGTCGCCCAGGAGCGCCCGCGAGGTGCGCGGCTCCCGCAGCGCGGCGCGGGCGGCGTCCACCAGCGCGCCCAGGCTGTCGCGCCAGGCGCCGCTGGCCCGGCGCGCGTGGGCCAGGGCCACGTACGCCTGCGGCAGGTCGGGGGCGAGCTGCACCGCCAGCTCGGCCCGGTGCAGCGCCTCCGCCGGGAGGTTGGCCTGCAGCGCGGCGTCCACGTCGCGCGCCTCGGCCGAGGCGAGCGCGAACAGGTTGCCGATGCCCAGCTCGCGCTGGGCGGAGAGGAGCGCGGCCTCGGCCGCGGAGGCGCGGCCCGGGTCGCCCTCCCGGAGCGCCGCGCGCCGGTCGGCCCAGGCGGCCATGAGCGCCTTCCAGCTGGTCTGGACAGGGACCACCTTTCGGGCCGGCGCCAGCGCCGCGGGCGCCTGCCCGGGCTCGGCGCTCCCAGCCTGGCCGGTCGGGCCAGCGGGGCCGGTGGGGGCGGCGGGGCCGGTGGGGGCGGTGGGGCCGGTGGCCGCCGAGGAAGGAGCCGCGGGGAGGGGCGCGGCGGGGCCGGAGCCGGCCGACGGGGCGCCGGCGGGCTGGGGCTGGGAGGCCGGGCGGCCGGGCTGCGCCGGCTCCGGCGGCAGCTCTGGCGGGGTGAGCGGGGTCTGGGGCTCCTCTGCCACCTCGTCGGCGTCGTCGACGAGCTTCGGCGCCTGCACCTGGGCGCGGGTCGGCGCCGGCGCGGCGAGCACCAGGAGGAGCGCAGCGAGGGCAGCCCGGGGCATCACGAGAGAACTGGATGCTAGCACGCCCCGTCCCGGGCTAAGAAGAGCGGCCATGTCCCGCGTCGCGAAAGCCGTCGAGAACCTGCTGGCCATCATGGAACGCCTGCGCGCCCCGGGGGGCTGCCCCTGGGACCGGGAGCAGACCCTGGCCTCCCTCCGCCCCTACGTCCTGGAGGAGACCTATGAGGTCCTGGAGGCCATCGACGGCGGGGACGTCCGCGAGCACCGGGAGGAGCTGGGGGACCTGCTCCTGCAGATCGTCTTCCAGGCGCAGCTGCGCAAGGAGGAGGGGCACTTCGACTTCGCCGACGTGGCGGACGCCATCTCCAGCAAGCTGGTCTCGCGCCACCCGCACGTCTTCGGGACCGCCGAGGTGAAGGACGCCGAGGGCGTCCTCAAGCAGTGGGCGGCGCTGAAGCGCGAGGAGAAGAGGGCCAGGGGCAAGGGGCACAGCGTGCTGGAGGGCGTGCCCCGGGCCATGCCGGCGCTGGCCCGGGCCGATCGCCTGACCGAGAAGGCCAGCCGCATCGGCTTCGACTGGCCGGACGCGGCCGGGGCGCGCGCCAAGGTGGCGGAGGAGCTGGCGGAGCTGGACGAGGCCATCGCGGCGGGCGATCGGGCGGCCATCGAGCACGAGCTGGGGGACGCGCTCTTCGCGCTGGCGAACCTGGGGCGCAAGCTCTCCCTGCCGCCCGAGGAGGCGCTGCGCGTGGCCGTGGAACGGTTCGTCTCACGGTTCGAGCACGTGGAGCGCCGGCTGGAGGCGCAGGGCGTGGGGCACGGCCAGGCCACGCTGGAGCAGATGGATGCGCTCTGGGACGAGGCCAAGGAACTCGAACGTCAAGCGAAAACCGCCCCTTCCCCAGCCGAGTAAGGTCTCCACAGCCTTTGGGGAAAGAACGTGGATAACTCGGGTGAGCGGGGGGAAGGCCGTCCCGAATTCACCTGCCCGACACCGGACGCCGCACCCCGCACCCGCAGATACATTCCATAAATTCACTGGGTTGGACATATTTATCCCCAGACGTATCCACACGACGAAGGCAAGCCCCCGCGGGCCCGACCCGCACTGTCGGCGCGGTGGATAACTCCCGGTTCAGCGGCACCTTTCTCGCCCGGAAGCGCCTGCCTCCACGGGTTGCCGGCCCCTGGACCGCCCCCGTGAGCCAGCTTGCCGCAGGACCGGCGGCGAACCCGCCGGCGCTGCAGCGGGCCTGGGACGCACGCAGCGGACGGGCACCGGGCACCGCCTGGCGCCGGACCGGCTCAACCCCTTGACGGCGCTCGCGATGGGCGGTAAGTAGCGCGCCCTCGTCCACCCGACGGAGACATTCCTTTGGCGAACACTGCATCGGCTGAGAAGCGCAATCGGCAGGCCCAGAAGCGCCGGGCCCGCAACGTCCAGGTCCGCAGCGGCGTGAAGAGCGCCGTGAAGAAGGTCCGCGAGGCGGTCGCCAAGGGCGACAACGCCGGCGCGGCCCAGGCGCTCAAGGCCGCCGAGAAGGCCATCGGCAAGGCCTCTTCGAAGGGCGTGGTCCACAAGAACGCCGCGTCGCGCAAGATCTCCCGCCTGGCGAAGGCCGTGGCGAAGACCAAGGCGAGCGCGTAAGCAGCAGGGGCGATCGCCCTCCGGCGACGCCCCTCCCGCTCACGAACCACCAGCTCCGGGCGGGCGCCTCAGGGCGCGCGCTGCGGGGCTGGTGCGTCTTGCGGCGCCTCCAGGGCGACCAGCAGCTCGTGGGCGACGTCGGTGGCCAGACGGCGCAGCAGCATGGCCCGCCGCCCCTCCGCCTCCAGCGCGTCCGCGCCGGCCAGGTGCTCGGCCTCGCGCCGCACCGTGACCTCCTCCGGCCCGCGCCCGGCCACCTGCAGGCGGGCCCTCACCTCGACCGCCACCCGGAAGGTGGTGCTGTTGGGGGTGGAGGGCACCCCCTCCGACGCCCGGATGGTCCCCTCCAGCCGCGCCGGCGCCCCGGCCTCGCCCAGCGCGCCGCGCCGCGCCAGCTCCTCGCGCAGCGCGGCGGTGACGAGCGCGCCCAGCTCCGGGTCCACCGAGTCGTTCTCGAAGGCGCCGACCTGGACGCGGTCGGCCCCGCCCTTCGCGCGGTAGCCCTGCACCAGGTGATAGCCGCAGCCCTGCGCGAGCAGGGCCGCGGCCGCCAGCAGCGCGAGCGGGGCCAGGCGCGGCACCGCCCTACCCCACCACGAAGTTGATGAGCCGCTTCGGGACGAAGACCAGCTTCCGGACGTTCTTCCCGGCCAGGTAGCCGGCCACCTTCTCGTCGGCCTCGGCCAGCGCGCGGACCTCGGCCTCGCCGGCCGTGACCGCCGCCTTGACCTCGCCGCGCAGCTTGCCGTTCACCTGGACCGCGATGGTGACCGTGTCGGCCGCCACCAGCGCCGGGTCGAAGGTCGGCCAGGGGGCCTGGGCCAGCAGCCGGTCGCGGACCGGCGCCCCCAGCACCTCGTGCCAGAGCTCCTCGGCCGCGTGCGGCGCGAACGGCGAGAGGAGCGTGGCCAGGGCCACCAGCGCCTCGCGCACCGCCGCGCGCTCCGGCTCGGCCTGCGGGTCGAGGGCCTCGCGGGCGTAGAGCGCGTTGACCAGCTCCATCAGCGCCGCGATGGCGGTGTTGAACTTGAGCTCGCCCTCGATGCTCTGGGTGACCTTCTGGATGGTGCGGTGGGTCTTGCGGCGCAGCTCCAGCCAGTCGCCCTGGGCCTGCGCCAGCGCGGCCTCGGGGGCGTCGAAGCAGGCCTGTCGGCCGTGGAAGATGCGCCAGACGCGGGTCAGGAAGCGGAACAGGCCGTCGACCTGCTCGTCCGACCAGTCGATGTCCTTCTCCGGCGGCGAGGCGAAGAGGATGAAGAGGCGCAGCGTGTCGGCGCCGTAGCGGGCCACCTGGGTGCTGGGGGCCACGCCGTTGCCGTACCGCTTGCTCATCTTCTTGCCGTCGGCGCCGTTGACGATGCCCTGGGTGACCAGCCGCTTCGCCGGCTCGTCCTCCTGCACCAGCCCCAGCTCGCGCATGACCCGGTGCCAGAAGCGGAAGTAGAGCAGGTGCATCACCGCGTGCTCGGGGCCGCCCACGTAGACGTCCACCGGCAGCCAGCGCTTCGCCGCCTCCGGGTCGAACGGGCGCTGGTCGTCCCTGGGGGACAGGTAGCGCGCGTAGTACCAGGACGAGTCCACGAAGGTGTCCATGGTCTCCACCTCGCGCCGGGCCGGCTTGCCGCAGCGCGGGCAGGTGGTGTTCACGAACTCCGGGACCTTGGCCAGCGGCGGCTCGCCCGTGCCCGTGATGATGGCCTGGGGCGGGAGCGTGACCGGCAGGTCCTTCTCCGGGACCGGGACGATGCCGTGATCCGCGCAGTAGATGACGGGGATGGGCGTGCCCCAGTAGCGCTGGCGCGAGAAGCCCCAGTCGCGCAGGTGCCAGCGGACGGTGGGCTGGCCGTGACCGCGCTCCCTGGCCTGCGCGGACATCTTGCGGCGCGCCTCGGCGGAGGAGAGGCCGGAGAACGGGCCCGAGTCCTCCAGCACCCCGTCCTCGGTGATGGCGGCCTGGAGCCGGTCTCCCGGCGGCGTGCGCTCGCCGCCGACGGGCTGGATGACCGTCTGGATGGGCAGGCCGTACTTGCGCGCGAACTCGAAGTCCCGCTGGTCGTGGGCCGGGACGCTCATCACCGCGCCCGTGCCGTACTCGGCCAGCACGAAGTTGGCGATCCAGACCGGGACCGGCTGACCGGTGAACGGGTTCACCGCGGAGGCGCCGGTGAAGCAGCCCTCCTTCGGCGCGTCCTCGCCGGTGCGGGCCTCGGCGTCGGTCTTCCTCATCCGGGCCACGAAGGCCTCGACCTCGGCCCGCCGGTCGGCCGTGGTCACCTGCGCGACCAGCGGGTGCTCCGGCGCCAGCACCACGTAGGTGCAGCCGTAGATGGTGTCGACGCGGGTGGTGAAGACCTTGATGGCGCCGCGGGCGCCCTGGAGCGCGAAGTCGACCTCGGCGCCCTCGGACTTGCCGATCCAGTTGCGCTGCATGGTGGTGATGCGCTCGGGCCAGTCCTTGAGGCCGTCGAGCCCGTCCAGCAGCGACTGCGCGTAGCGGGTGATGCGGAAGGCCCACTCCGGGATGACCTTCTCCACCACCGGCGAGCTGCAGCGCTCGCAGCGGTTGTCGTCCACCACCTGCTCGTTGGCGATGACCGTGTTGCAGCCGGTGCACCAGTTGGCCTTGCCCTCGCGACGGTAGACGATGTCGCGCTCGAGCATCTTCAGGAAGAACCACTGGTTCCAGCGGTAGTAGGAGGGATTGCAGGTCGCGACCTCGCGCTCCCAGTCGAAGGCGAAGCCGAGCGTCTTCATCTCGGCGCGGAAGGAGACGATGTTCTCCGCGGTGCGCTCGGCGGGGTGGCGGCCGTCCTTGAGGGCGGCGTTCTCGGCCGGCAGGCCCAAGGCGTCGAAGCCGATGGGGGTGGAGGACGTCGTGACCGCGCATGCGCAGCCAGCGGGCCAGGGCGTCCCCGATGGTGTAGACGCGGGCGTGGCCCATGTGCATGGTGCCGGAGGGATAGGGGAACATCTCCAGCACGTAGCGGGGCTCGGCGTCGGGGCGGTTGCCGGCGCGGAAGGCGCCCGCCTGCTCCCACCGCTGCTGCCACTTCGGCTCGATTGACTTGGGCTCGTAGCGCTCGTTCATCGACATATGGGCCCGCGATGATAGCGGAGGGCCGGGGATTCGGCTGGGGTTTCGCTGCCCCCCGGAACCGGGGCGGGGGAGGCGCGCGCTGGCGCGCGTCGGGCTGGGACGGGGCCTGGTCCTTTGCTATGTTCCGCGCGCCCGGGGCACCGCCCCCGCCCGACCGGAGCCCACATGTTCCCGCCCGTCTACATCGCCGACATCGCGCAGCACGAGGGGAAGGAGATCACCCTCCACGGCTGGCTGTACAACCGCCGGTCCTCCGGGAAGCTCCACTTCCTGCAGGTGCGCGACGGCACCGGCACCATCCAGTGCGTGGTGTTCAAGGGGAACGTGACCCCCGAGGTGTTCCACGAGGCGGACCACCTGCCGCAGGAGACCAGCCTGACCGTGACCGGCCTGGTCAAGAAGGACCCCCGCTCGCCCGTCGGGTTCGAGCTGGACGTCCGGAGCCTGGCCGTGGTGGCCCGGCCGGCGCGCGAGTACCCCATCGGCCACAAGGAGCACGGCGTCGCGTTCCTGATGGAGCAGCGGCACCTGTGGCTGCGGTCGCAGCGCCAGCAGGCCATCCTGCGGGTGCGCCACAGCGTGGAGAAGGCCATCCGCGACTTCTTCGACGGGCGCGGGTTCACGCTGGTGGACGCGCCCATCTTCACCCCCTCCGCGTGCGAGGGGACGTCCACGCTGTTCGAGGTGCCGTACTTCGACCTCGGCAAGGCCTACCTGACCCAGTCCGGCCAGCTGTACATGGAGGCCGCGGCCATGGCGCTGGGGAAGGTGTACTGCTTCGGCCCCACGTTCCGCGCCGAGAAGTCGAAGACCCGGCGCCACCTGACCGAGTTCTGGATGGTGGAGCCCGAGGTCGCGTTCATGGACCTGGCCGGCGACATGGAGCTGATGGAGCAGTTCGTGTCGCACGTGGTGCAGACCGTGCTCGCGAAGCACGAGACCGAGCTGAAGACCGTGCTGGAGCGGGACGTCGAGAAGCTGAAGAGCGTCGTGCCGCCGTTCCCGCGCATCACCTACACCGAGGCCGTGGAGGTGCTGCAGAAGGCCGGGCACCCCATGAAGTGGGGCGACGACATCGGCGGGGACGAGGAGACCGTCATCGCCAACCAGTTCGACCGGCCGGTGATGGTGCACCGCTACCCCGCCGCGATGAAGGCGTTCTACTTCAAGAAGGATCCCGCCGATCCGAACGTGGCGCTCGGCTGCGACGTGCTCGCGCCCGAGGGGTACGGCGAGATCATCGGCGGCGGCGAGCGCGAGAGCGACCTCGCCACGCTCGAGGCGGCCGTCGCGCACCACCAGCTGCCCGCCGAGGCGTTCGAGTGGTACCTGGACGTGCGCCGCTATGGCAGCGTCCCCCACGCCGGCTTCGGCATGGGCGTGGAGCGCTGCGTCGCCTGGATTTGCGGCCTCCACCACGTCCGCGAGACCATCCCGTTCGCCCGGATGATGGAGCGGATCACGCCCTAGTGCAGCGCCGGTTGGTCCCGGTTGGTCCCGGAGACGACCCGCCTGCAATCGCTGGCCTTTTCCGGCGCCGTGCAGGCCGGGCGCCACGGATTCCAGCCTGAGCGTCGGGAACGGCACGCGACGCGGGCCGGTGGCCGTTGCTTGTCGCTGCTCCGTGCGATCGCGAGCGACCGGAGGCTCGATCCTACGGGTGCGCGGACACACGTCTCCCGTGCTCCGCCGCGAGCGCGGCGCGAGCCGGACGGCCCGGGAGCGCAGTGCGCTCAGCTCGGCGGGTTCTTCCGCTTCTTCTTCCGCTTCAGCGCCGCCCGGCGGCGCTTCGCCCACGCGTCCGTGCCGATGTACGTCGCCCGCACCAGGTCCTCGCGCCGTTCCTCGGCCTGCGCCTCCCGCCGCCGCTTCGCCTTCCCCTCCTGATCGGCGCACAGCGCCTGGTACTTCTTCCGGCGCGTCACGTCCGTCTTCCCCAGCGCCAGGTACTCCGGCAGGTCGTCGATGAGCGGGTGCCGCTCGCCGTACGCGTAGTGCCGGTGGCTCGAGTACGCGTAGTCCTTGGCGCACCTCACCATGCCGGCCATCACCGGGTTGCGGTCCCCGTAGCCGGACACGAGCAGCGGCGCCTCGCCCCCCGTCTCCACCTGGCCCGAGTAGAGCCGCTCCATGGACCACCTGCCCGCAGCGCTCCGTCTGCTCGTTGTACCAGCGCGCGAACACGCTGTTCACGTCGCGCCAGAAGCCGCTGAACGCCGCCTGGCCGCGCGTGGCCTTGAGCTGCACGTGCACGTGCGTGGTCATGATGCAGAAGGAGTGGATGAGGATGCCGTACTTGCCCTTGTACTTGGCCAGCAGCGACAGGTAGAGCTCCGGCGCCCCCGCCAGCTCGAAGATCCGCGAGTGGTTGTGGGCCTGCCAGGTGCAGTGATGCACCGTGCCCTCGCCCACCAGCCATCTTCTCGCGGTCCGCCCCACGGCCAGGCGCAGAGGCAAGCCGCGTGCCGCCCGTGACCCACCGTGAATGCGCGCCTTTCGCAGCGCGCACCCCTTCCCCCATGGTCCGCCGTTCGTCCGCACCGTCCGCGCCGCGGACGGCCCAGATGGTGGTCTCCGGGACCTCTAGACGGGATCTCTAGAGCAGCGCCTTGACGGGTCTCGACGACCTGCTGGGCCTGGACGGGCTTCACCAGGTAGGCGTTCGCGCCCAGCGCCATGGCGCGGCGCCGGTCGGCCTCGGCGCCCTCGGTGGTGATCACCACGATGGGGATCCGCTGGTGCGCGCCGCCCGAACGCACCAGCGACACGAGCTTGAGCCCGTCCAGCAGCGGCATGTTGATGTCGGTGAGCAGCACGTCGAACCGGCCGGCGGCCAGCTTGCGCCACGCGTCGGCCCCGTCCTCGGCCTCGGTGGCGTCGATGCCCACCCGCTGCAGCGCGGAGCCGAGCTGCTTGCGCATGGTGGGGCTGTCGTCGACGACGAGGGCGTGCAGATGGGCCATGGGCTCAAGGGGTCCGTGCGAACCGCGCCAACCGCGCGGCCAGGCCGGCCAGGTCGAGCTCCTCGTCGACCGCGCCGGTGGCGACCGCGGACTGCGGCATGCCGTATACCACGGCCGACGCGCTCGACTCGGCCAGGGTCAACCCCCCGGCGCGCTTCACGGCCAGGATCCCCTCGGCCCCGTCCTGCCCCATGCCCGTCAGCACGACGCCGCAGGCGCGCGGCCCGAGCGCCGCGGCGGCCGAGGCGAGCAGCCGGTCCACCGACGGCGCGTACCGCGAGCCGGAGCGCCCGGGGTCGGCCGGGCGCACCTCCGCCCGCACGCCGTCCGGGCCGCGGACCAGCTCCAGGTGCCGCCCTCCCGGCGCCACCAGCACGCGCCCGGGCACCACCAAGTCGCCGCTCTCGGCCTCCTTGGCCGTGAACGACGTGGTCCGCGCCAGCCGTTCCGCGAACGTCGCGGTGAACCGCTCCGGCATGTGCTGCGCCACCACCAGCGCCAGGGGCAGGTCGCGCGGGAGCGTCGCCAGCAGCTGGCGCAGCGTGTGCGGCCCGCCCGTCGAGGCGCCCAGCACCGCAACGCGCAGCTGCTCGGGCCTCACCGCGGCCAGCGGCCCGGCCGGCCGGGGCGGGCCCAGGTGCTCGAGCCGGAGCTGGCGCAGCGTCTCCACCTTGTCGAGGAGCTCCTCCCGGAAGTCCTCCGGCGCGCCCCCGACCGCCGGCTTGGCCAGGAAGTCCAGCGCGCCCAGGTCGAGCGCCTTGAACACGTCCTGCTCGCGCGGGTTGGACGACACCACCAGCACCGGCGTGGGGCAGCGCGCCATCAAGAGCCGCAGGAACGTGAACCCATCCATGCGCGGCATCTGCAGGTCCAGCAGCACCAGATCGGGCCGGACGCGATCCACGGTCCGCAGCGCCTCGTCGCCGTCGCGCGCGGTGCCCACCACCTCCATCCCGGGCGCGTCCCGGAGGATCACCTCCACGGCGGCGCGGCTCATGTCCGAGTCGTCCACCAGGAGCACCCGCACGTTCCGGGCGGGCGCGCTCACGGCAGCTCCGGACCGCCCCGCGGGCGCCGGTAGACCAGGTCGGACGTCAGGTGCACCAGCTCGAAGTCGGCGGTGACGTTGAGCAGCGACTCGGCGTGCCCGAGCAGCAGCCACCCGCCCGCGCGCATCCGCTGGTGCACGCGGCGGAGCATGGTCCGGCGCGCCTCCAGGTCGAAGTAGATGATCACGTTCCGGCAGAACACCACGTCCAGCCGCGAGACCGAGGCCAGCGCGCGCGGGTGGAGCAGGTTCTCGCGCTGGAACCGCACCATGCTCCTCAGCGCGTCGTCCACCACCCACTTGCCCCCGCGCAGGTGGAACCACTTGCGCATGACGTGGGCCTCCGGCGCGCGGAAGGCGTGCTCGCCGTAGGCGCCGGCCCGCGCCTGGGCGATGCACCGGCGCGAGATGTCGGCCCCCACCACCTCCACCTCCCACCCCTCGAACAGCCCGGCGGCCCGGATCAGCGCCGCGATGGTGTAGACCTCCTCGCCGGTGCTGCAGCCGGCCGACAGGACGCGCAGCCGCCGGTCGGCGGCGTTGGCCTCGGCCAGCGCCGGGAGGATCTCCTCGGCGAACGCCTTCAGCTGGTAGGGCTCGCGGTAGAAGTAGGTCTCGTTGGTGGTGAGGACGTCGGTGGCCTCCTCCAGCTCCAGCTCGCCGCCAGGGTCGAAGCGCAGGTACCGGTGGTAGCCGCCGAAGTCCTCCAGGCCGAGCGCCGCCAGCCGCGGCCCGAGCCGCCGCTCCAGCAGGAAGCGGGCGTCGTCGCGGTACCACAGCCCGCAGTGCTGGTGCACGAGGTCCCGGAGGAGCCGAAACTCCTCCTCGGTCATGGCGGTCAGCCCGGTGGCGAGCGGGCTCATCGGACGGCCGCGCGGCCGGACAGGGCCCCGGCCGCCTCCGCAAACGCGCGCGCCACCAGCGGGTCGGGGTCGCTCCCGGAGCGCTCCAGCGCCAGCTCGCGCAGCGCCGGGTCCCCGCGCCCGGCCACGGCCCGCGCCACCGCCTGGCGCACGTCCCAGCGCGGGCTCGCCGCGGCCGCCCGCAGCAGCCGCACGCCGGCGTCGCCGGGCAGGCTCGCCGCCGCGGCCACCCCCTCCTTCACCACCTCCGGATCGGCGCTGCCGATGGCCCGCTCCACCACGTCCTCGGGGGCGCCGCCCAGCGCCACCAGCGCGCGCAGCGCGCCCACCGCCACCACCGGCGGCAGGTCCCGCTCGCGCGCCACCGCCGCGATGGCCGCGGCGTGCTCGGGGCGGCCGCAGGCGCCCAGCGCCTCCACCACCACCGCCCGGACCGCCGGCTCGGGGTCGGCCAGCGCCCCCTCCAGCCGCCGCACGCCCGCCGCGCCCACCAGGTCGAGCCCCTCCGCCCCGCGGCTGCGCCGCGCCAGCTCCAGGAACGCCCGCGCCGCGGCGGCGCGCACCGACCAGGCGGCGTCGCCCAGGGCCCCGGCCAGCTCGGCCGGCGCCTGGCCTGCCAGCGCGCCGCGCTGCGCCAGCGTGGAGATGGCCCCGGCCGCCGCCATGCGCTGCACCACCGAGAGCCGCCCCAGGCCGGCCCGCAGCCGCTCCACATCCACCGTGTCGCCCAGCGCGCCCAGCACGCGAAACAGCGCCGCCGACGGGCTGGCGCCGGCCCGGTCGCGCAGGGCCGCCAGCGCCGCCTCCCGCGCCCGCGGGCTCTCCTGCCCCAGCCGCACCAGCGCGGTGGCCGCGATGCCGGAGACCGCGGGCGCGTCGTCGCCCAGCAGCCCGGCCAGCGGCGCCACGGCGCGCGGGTCGCGCAGCCGCCCCAGCGCGGCGATGGCCTCCGCCTGCAGGTACCCGTCGGGATCGCTGGCCTCGCGGGCCAGCGACTCCAGCGCCGCCGGGCTCCCCTGCCCCGCCAGCACCGCCAGCGCGGTGATCCGGCCGAACGGGCCCTGCTGCTCCAGCGCCGCGGCCACGGCCTCCTGCAGCGCCGGCCCGCGGGGCAGCGCCTCGAGCACCTCCTCCACGTACGGCCGGAGCCGGTCCTCCTCGGCCGCCGCCAGCAGCGCGCCCACCTCCGCCACCGCCCCGGTCCAGCCCAGCACGGCCAGCGCGCCGACCGCCACGAACGGCTCCTCCGAGCCCAGCGCCGCGGCGCAGGCGGCCGCCGCCTCGGGCTGGACCGCCGCGCGCACCGCCTCGGCCAGCGGCTCGAGCTCGGCCGAGGTCCGGCGCGAGCGCTGCTGCCCCACGCCGGCCAGCGCCGCCTCGCGCGCGCCGCGCGACGGCTCCAGCAGCCCCCGGGCCAGCAGCGCCGCCGCGCCCGGCTCGTCGCTCGCGCCCAGGCTCCGGTAGGCCGGGCGGCGCAGGGCGCGATCGCCCAGCAGCGCCTCCACCCGGCGCACCGGCGGGGATACCCGCTGCACGCCCAGGGCCTCCAGCGCCGCCAGGCGCAGCGTCCCCTCGTCCGAGTCCAGCGCCGCCAGCAGGGTCGCCACCGCCTCCGGCCCGCCGATTCTGCCCAGGGCCTCGGCCGCGGCGAAGCGCACGTTGGGATCCGGGTCGGCCAGGCGCGCCGCCAGCGGCGCCACCGCCCGGCGATCGCCGAGCGGCCCCAGCACGCTGGCCGCGGCCTGGCGCAGGTCCGGGTCGCTCCCGTCCAGCCGCTCGATCAGCGGCGCCACCACCTCGGCCCCTCGACGCACCAGCGCGGCCGCCGCGGCGTCGCGGGCGCCCACGTTCTCGCCGCCGGAGAGGCGCGCCAGCAGCACCGGCAGGACCGCAGCGGCGTCGGCGGCGCCGGCCAGCCGCTCCACCGCCGCGCTGCGCACGCGCCAGCTCGAGTCGCCCAGCAGCACGCCCAGGAGCTCGCGCTCCGCGGCGTCGGCGGGGTCCAGCTCGCCGGCGGCGCGGTACCGGATCTCGTCGTCGGGGTCCGCCACGCGGGCGCGGCGGTGGCTGCGGGCGTCGCTGGTGGTCATGCCTGCCTCGAGGCCTCGGCCAGGGCGCGCGCCAGCTCGGCCTCGCCGGGCGAGGCGGGCTCGAGCAGCGCCTTCACGTTGAGGAGCAGCCGCAGCCGGTGGGCGCCCGGCCCGCCGCGCCGCCCCGAGCCCGCGCCGCCGCCGGCGGCCTCGCCGCCGCAGACGCCCAGGAAGAAGCGGGGGCCGCCGCCCTCCACCAGGCCCGGCGCCGGCCGGATCTCGGCCCGCTGGATGCGCAGCACCTCGGTCACCTCGTCCACCACCAGCCCCACCCTGCGGCCGGCCACGTTGACGATCAGGTACTTGGTCTTGCGCGTGGCGGGCGCCACGGGCAGCCCCAGGCGCCGCCGCACGTCCAGCACCGGGATCACCTCGCCGCGGAGCCGCACCACGCCCTCCACGAAGGCCGGCGCGCGCGGCACCGGGGTGATGGGCGCGGGCGGGATGATCTCCCGGACGCGCATGATGTCGATGGCGTAGTCCTCGCCCCCCACGCGGAAGGTGCAGAGCTGGACCAGCGCGTCCTCCGCAGGAGGGCGCCCCCCGGCGCCGGCCTCAGCCGCCATGGCCCCTCCCCTCGGCGCGGCGGCCAGCGCCGCCCTTGCGCAGCAGCGCCGGCACCTCCAGGACCGTGAAGAGCCGGCCGCGCTCGCGCCCGATGCCGGCCAGGCACTCGGCGGCCGCGCCGGCGATCCCCTGCGGGCAGGGCTCGATGGAGCCGCGGGGCAGGCGCACCACGCTGGCGAGCTTGTCCACCAGCAGTCCGCAGGGCCCCTCGCCGTCGTCCACGATCACGATGCGCCCGGTCAGCTCCACGTCCGGCGACGGCGGCAGCCCCAGCCGCAGGCGCGGGTCGAACACCGCCACCACGTCGCCGCGCACCGTCACCACCCCCAGGATGAAGGCGGGCGCGCGCGGCACCTCGGTGATGGGCGGGGCCTTCAGCACCTCGCGGACCCGGCCGATGGGCACCGCGTACTCCTCCGCGCCCAGCAGGAAGGTCAGGTACTCGTCCACCGAGTCGTCCTCGGCGGCGGCGGGCGGCGCAGGCGCGGCCGGGACCGCCGCCAGCGCCGGGAGCGCCGGGCCGGCCTCGTCGGCCCGGAAGAAGAAGTCGTCCAGGGAGTCCGCGGCCGGGACCGGCGTCGGCGCTGGCGCCGCGGCGGGCGCGCCGGGCCGCCAGGGCCGGGCCGGGTCGGGCGCAGGCGGGAGCGGCAGCGGCCCCAGCACGGCCGGCGCGAGCGCCGGCTGCGGCGCGAGCGGCGCCATGGGCGCGAGCGGCGCCATGGGCGCGAGCGGCGCGCTGGTCGAGGGCGGGGCCACCACCGGCCCGGCCGCCGGCGCCGGTGCGCCCGCGGCGCCGGGGGCGTAGACGGCGAAGTCGGCCGGCTCGGGCTTCACCGAGGGCAGCTCGGGGCCGGGGATGAGCGGGCGCTGGCCGCTGCCGGGGCGCCAGGTGGTGAACTGCGAGGCGTCCACGTGCTGCTCGACCTGGGCGGCCGTCTCCGGCCCGACCACGGTCTCGGCGGCGCGCGCCGAGGCGGGGATGATCACCGGGTAGCCGCCGTCGCGCGCGGGCTCGGCGGGCGGGCCGGGCGCGGGGCCGCGCCCGGCGGGAGCGGGCGGCGGCGCGGCGCGGCGCGGCGGACGGCTGGGCTCCGGCGTCGGCTCGGCCGCGGCGACCGCGGCGGCAGCGACCGCCTGTGCCAGCGCCGCGGGGGCGTCCGGATCGGCCTCCGGCGCGGCGGCGGGAGCCGCCGGAGCCTGGGACGGGGCGGCGCCTTCGCGCGCCGCGGCCCGCTCCTTGGCCTTCTTGCGGATCTCCAGGAAGTCCATCGCCGGCGAGGAGTCTACCCTGCCCGGCGCGAGGCCCCAAGGAAGGCGGCCAGGTCGGCCACGGCCGCCTCGACCACATCCGCGGACACCGGATCCGCCTCCCGCGCGAACCCCTCCAGCAGCGCCGCCGCGGCCAGCTGGTTGAGGCGCCGCGGGACGCCGCCGGCGGCCTGGTGCAGCGCGTCCATCGCCTCCGGGGTGAACAGGGGCGCCGCCCGGCCCGCCACCTGGACGCGGTGGGCCAGATATCGCCCGGTTCCTCCCGGTCGAGCGGCCCCAGGTGGTAGGCGACCCCCACCCGCTGCCAGAAGGGCTCGCCGCCCCGGGCCATGAGCCGCTCCCGCAGCTCCGGCTGGCCGATCAGCACCAGCCCCAGCAGCGCGCGGTCGTCGGCGGCCAGGTTGGTGAGCAGCCGCAGCTCGTCGTAGGCCGCCCGCCCCGGCAGCAGCTGGGCCTCGTCGATCACCACCACCGCGAAGCTCCCCTGCGCGTCCAGCCCGGCCACGTGCTCGGCCAGGCGGCCGAACAGCTCGGCCTTGCGGCGCGCCGGCGCCAGCCCGAACCCCTCGGCCACCGCCTCCAGCAGCTGCGCGGGCGGCAGCGCCGGGTGCACCACGAAGCTGAACCGGCAGCGGTCGGCGTAGGCGTCCACCAGGGCGCGAGAGAGGGTGGTCTTGCCGGCCCCCACGTCGCCGGTCAGCACCGCCACCTCGCGCTCCTCCAGGGCGTGGGAGAGCCGGGCCAGCGCCTCGGCGTGCTGCCGCGACGGGTAGAGGAACGCCGGGTCGGGCGTCTTGGAGAAGGGCTTGCGGGCGAGGCCGTAGAACTCGAGGTACATGGCGTGGCTCCGCGGCCCGGGCTCAGCCCGGCAGCGCCTCCCTCAGCGCGTCGCCCGCCACCACCTCCTCGACGATGGCGGCCACGTCCAGCACCAGCACGGTGCGCCGGCTGCCCAGGTCGGTGGCGCCGGCGAAGCCGCGCACGCCGTGCAGCGCGGCGCCCAGCGGCTTCACCACGATGTCCTGCTGCCCGACCAGCTCGTCCACGGCGATCCCCAGCCGCTCCTGCGCCAGCCCGACCACCACCACGAAGAACCGGTCCGGCGCGCGGGTGGACCCGTGGCCGAAGAACCGCCCCAGGCGCAGCAGCGGCAGCGTCGCGCCGCGGAGCGAGATCACCTCGCGGGTGGAGAGGGTGCGGACGTCCTCCGCCCGGATCTCCAGGATCTCCAGCACGCTGTTGAGCGGCACGGCGTAGATGCGCCCGACCACCGAGACCACCAGCGCGCGGAGGATGGCCAGGGTGACCGGGAGCGTGATCTCGAAGCGGGTGCCGCGGCCGCGCTCGGTCTGCAGGTCGATGATCCCGGAGAGCTCGGCGATGTTGTTCTTCACCACGTCCAGCCCCACGCCGCGGCCGGACAGGGCCGTCACCTGCCGCGCGGTGGAGAAGCCGGGGGTGAAGATGAGGTTCATGACGTCGCGCCGGGAGAGGTCGGCCAGCGAGGCGGCCGTGGCCAGGCCGCGCTCGACCGCCACCTGCCGGATCCGGTCCTCGTCCATGCCCGCGCCGTCGTCCTCGACCACGATCTGCACGTGGTTGCCGCGCTGGGCCGCGGCCAGCCGCACGCGCCCCACCTCCGGCTTTCCGGCGCGCCGGCGCACCTCCGGCCCCTCGACGCCGTGGTCGATGGAGTTGCGGATCAGGTGCATGAGCGGGTCGGACAGCTCCTCGACGATGAGCTTGTCCAGCTCGACGTCCCCGCCCGCCACCTCGAAGTCGATTCTCCTTGCCCACCTCGCGCGCCAGCTTGCGCACCATCCGCGCCAGCTTGTCGAAGACCTGCTCGAGGGGGACCATGCGCACCTCGAGGATGCCGGACTGCAGCTCGTCCAGCTTCCGCTCCAGGGCGCGGGTGGAGCGGTAGAGCTCGGCGGCCAGCCCCGGGTCCCCCTCCCCCTTGTAGCGCTCGGAGAGCGCCAGCAGCATGGACTTGACCAGCACCAGCTCGCCCACCGCGTTCATGAGCCGGTCGAGCTTGTGGATGTCCACCCGGACCGACTGCGAGGCCGAGCGGAGCGAGGGCGGCTCCTCCGGCGCGGCGTCCGGCACCGGGGAGAGCGCGGCGCCGGCCGGGCCGGCGGGCGGCGCGGCGGCGGGCGCAGGCGGCGCCCGGGCGGGCGGCTCGGGCGCCGGCGAGCGCGACGGCGGCGCGGGGGACGCCGGCGCGGCCTCGGCCCGCGGTGGCGGGCGGAGGGCCGCGGCGGCGCCCTTGCGGGCCACCGGCTCCACCGCGGCGCCGGCGCCGGCCTCGCGCAGCACGGTGGCGGCCGGCTCGCGCGAGGCGAACAGCAGCTCGAAGGCGATGGCCAGCGGGTCGCGCGCGTCGGAGGACGGCAGCGTGGAGACCACCTCGCCGTGCCGCTTGAGCCGGGCGTTGAGCTCGGAGAGCTCCCTGTCGAAGGTCTCCAGCGGGAAGCCGACCTTGACGCGGTACAGCGAGAGCCCCTTCTGCACGTTGGCGCGCAGCCGGTGCTCCTCGTACTCGGTCAGCACCCCGCGGACGCCGGGCGGCAGGTCGATTCTGGTCGAGGACGTCGCCTGGCTCGGCCGCCGCGGCCGCCTCGCGCGAGCGGAGCCGGTCGGCCAGCCTCGCGGCGGCGTCGGTGGTCTGCGGCGGCCGCCCCTCCGACTCCTCGGCGATGATCCGGCTGAACAGCTCCGGGGCCTCCAGGAGCAGGCTGCTGGCGGCCCGGTCCAGCGGGCGCCGCCCCATCCGCACGTCGTCGAGCAGGTCCTCCAGGGCGTGGGCCAGCCGCGCCATGCGCTCCACCCCGAACATCGAGGAGAGCCCCTTGAGCGTGTGGGCGGCCCGGAAGACGGCGTTGAGCAGGTCGGGATCGGCCTCCTCGCCGCCGTCGTCGAGGCGGAGCAGGTCCCGGCCGAGCGCGTCGATGTTCTCCTGGGCCTCGGAGACGAACTCGCTGAGCGCCTTCTGGGAGCGTTCGGACATCGGACGGGGGCCTCGCCTCGGGCGCCGGGGGCGCCGCGGCGGACCGCCGGAGCGCGCCTCAGCGTATCACGGCACCGACGTGCGGCAAGGCGCGGCCCCGGGCCGGCATCTCCACGCGCGAAGGTGGGACCACCACCTCCACCGAGGCGCCGCTCTCCTGGGCCGCCGCCGAGAGCTCCCGCTGCAGCACCCGCGGCTCGCCCAGCAGCACCTGCCGCCGGACCGGCCGGACCAGGCTGGCCTCCAGCCAGAGCCGCGCCGCCAGGGCCGCGTCGCCGGCCAGGAGCGGCATGCTGGTGCCGAAGGACTCGTTGCCGGCGCGCGCCATGGCCTCGCAGGCCTGCCGCGTGGCGCGCAGGAAGGCATCGGCGGTGAGCGCGGCGCTCCCGGGCAGGCCGAAGCAGAAGATGCGGGTGGCCCGGACCCGGCCGCCGGAGGGGAGCAGCAGCGCCTCGTCGGCGTGGCCGTCAAAGAAGCCGTTGCGGATGGCCCGCGAGATGGCGCCGCACATGCGCCAGTCGGCGTAGCCGGCGAACCCCTGCAGCGGCCGCTCCGGCCCCACGAAGACCGCCAGCGCGTCCACGTCCAGCCCGTCGAGCGCCGCCAGCCCCAGCTCCGCCACCTCGATCTTGAGCACGCGCAGGGTCCCTCTCTCCGCCCGGGCGCCGGCCTAGCGGCGCCGCTCCGCGGGCAGCTCGGAGGCGATCCGGTCGAGCACGCCGTTCACGAACGCGCCCGAGCTCTCCGAGCCGTACTTCTTCCCCAGCTCGATCGCCTCGTTGATGGCCACCTTCACCGGCACGTCGGTCCGGAGCAGCTCGTAGACCGCCAGCCGGAGCACGTTCCGGTCCACCTTGGGCATCCGGTCGAGCCGCCAGTTGCTGGACGCGCCCTCGATGGCCTCGTCCACCGCGCGGCGGTGCTCGGCCACGCCGCGCACCATCCCCTCGGCCAGCTCGCGCACCTCGCGCTCCACCGGCTCGAAGCTCTTCCAGAAGCGCGCCAGGGCGTCCTCGATGCCCTCGGCCGCGACGTCGATCTGGTACAGCGCCTGGAGGGCCCGCTCGCGGGCCTTGGTCCGCCGTCCGGTCACGCGCTACTCCGTCCGCCGCGGCGCGGGCAGCCTGGCCGCCTCGCGCAGCACGTTGGCCTGCTCGATCGCCGCCGTCGCCGCCTCGGCGCCCTTGTTCCCCGCCTTCACCCCGGCCCGCTCCAGCGCCTGCTCCATGGTGTCGCAGGTCAGGATGCCCATCGAGACCGCGCAGCCGGCCTCCAGGGCCACCTGGGCCACGCCCTTGGTGGCCTCGCCGGCCACGTACTCGAAGTGCGGGGTGCCGCCGCGGATCACCGCCCCCAGCGCGACCACCAGGTCGTAGCGGCCGGAGAGGGCCACGCGCTTCAGCAGCGCCGGCAGCTCGAACGTGCCCGGGCAGCGGAAGACGTCGATGTCGTCCTTGCCCACGCCGTGCCGGCGGAGCGCGTCGTCCGCGCCCGCCAGGAGCTGCTCGGTGACCAGCGAGTTGAACCGCGCCACCACCAGGCACGCCTTGAGCCCGGTCGCGACCAGCTTCCCCTCGTAGACGTTCATGACTTGCTCCTTCCCTTCGGGGCCGCGCGCCCGGCGCGCACGCGCCGGCCGGACCGCTCCGCCGCGCCCCCGCCGCCCGCGGCGCGGGCCTTGGCGGCCCGCGGCGCCGGCGACGGCTTGAGCGTCAGCAGGTGCCCCATCTTGTCCCGCTTGGTGGTGAGGTAGGCCCGGTTGCGGCGGGTGGGCGCCATCTCGATGGGCACCCGCTCCACCACCTCCAGCCCGTACCCCTCGAGCCCGATGATCTTCTTCGGGTTGTTGGTGAGCAGCCGCATCTTGCGGATGCCGAGGTCGCGCAGGATCTGGGCGCCGATGCCGTAGTCGCGGAGGTCGGGCTTGAAGCCCAGCTTCACGTTGGCCTCGAGCGTGTCGTAGCCCTGGTCCTGCAGGTTGTAGGCCTTGAGCTTGTTGACCAGGCCGATGCCGCGCCCCTCCTGATCCAGGTAGAGGAGCACGCCCTTGCCCGCCCGCTCGATCTGCTGGAGGGCCGCGTGCAGCTGCGGGCCGCAGTCGCACCGCTCGCTGCCGAACACGTCGCCGGTCAGGCACTTGGAGTGGACGCGCACCAGCACCGGGTCGCCCTCGCGCCAGCGCCCCTTCACCAGCGCCACGTGCTGGTTGCGGTCCACCTCGTTCTCGTAGGCCACGGCGCGGAAGCCGCCGTACACGGTGGGCAGCGGCGCGTCGGCGGCGCGGTGGACCAGCGCGTCCTTGAGCATCCGGTAGGCGATGAGGTCCGCCACCGAGACGATGGGCAGGTCGTGCGCCCGGGAGAGGACCTCCAGCTCCGGGCGGCGCGCCATGGTGCCGTCGTCGTTCATCACCTCGCAGATCACGCCGGCCGGCTTGAGGCCGGCCAGCCGCGCCAGGTCGACCGAGCCCTCGGTCTGGCCGGCGCGCACCAGCACGCCGCCGCGCCGCGCCCGCAGCGGGAAGACGTGGCCGGGTCGGGCCAGGTCCTCGGGGCGGCAGTCGTCGCCGACCGCGGTGAGGATGGTGTGGGCCCGGTCCTTGGCGCTGATGCCGGTGGTGACGCCCTCGCGCGCCTCGATCGACACGGTGAAGGCGGTGCCGAACGACGACGTGTTGAAGGTGTCGTCCACCATCAGCGGCAGCCGCAGCGACCGGACCTTCTCCTCGGTGAGCGAGAGGCAGATCAGGCCCCGGCCGTACTTGGCCATGAAGTTGATGGCGGCCGGCGTGACCTTCTCCGCCGCCATGGTGAGGTCGCCCTCGTTCTCGCGGTCCTCGTCGTCGGTGACGATGACCATCCGCCCGTCGCGGATCGCCTTCAGCGCGCGCTCCACGCGCTCCACCGCGAGCGCCCTGCCCTTCATCGACCGCTCCCCGGGCCGTAGCCCCAGCGCGCCAGCTCCGCCTCACCCTGGCCCGCGAGGCCGGAGAAGGCCTGCAGGCGCGCCACGTGCCGCGCGATCACGTCCACCTCGAGGTTGACCTTCGTGCCTGGCCCGGCGTCGGCGAGCGTGGTGCGCGCCAGCGTCTCCGGGATGAGCGCCACGTCGAACCGGTCCCGCCCGGCCGCCGCCACCGTCAGCGAGATGCCGTCCACCGCGATCGAGCCCTTCTCCGCCACCAGCGGCGCCAGCTCCGGGGGCAGCGCGAAGGTGAGCCGCACCCCCTGCCCCTCCGGCACCCGCCGCAGCAGCGCCGCCACCCCGTCCACGTGCCCCTGAACCAGGTGGCCGTCCAGGCGGTCGCCCAGCGCCAGCGCCCGCTCCAGATTCACGCGCGTCCCGGGCCGCCAGCTGCCCAGCGTGGTGCGCGCCAGCGTCTCGGGGACGGCGTCGAAGGAGGCCAGCCCCGCCCCGCGCTCCACCACGGTCAGGCACGCGCCGGAGCAGCAGACGCTCTCGCCCAGCTTCAGCTCGTCCACCGGCAGGCGCTGCGGGCGCAGGGTGAGCCGGGCGCCCCCCTGCCGCGGGGTGATGCGCTCCACCACCCCCATGTCCGCGATGAGCCCGGTGAACATTTCGGCGGAATCCTAGCCTCGTCGCGGGTTTCTGGCCAGCCGGCCGCTCCGGCGGTCCCGCGGCACGGTCCCGGTGACGAGCACGTCGTCCCCGAGGCGCTCCACCGACACCTGGTCCAGCCGCAGGGCGTCGGACATGCGGGCCAGCCCGGCCCGCCCCCCGGGCCGGCCCAGCGGGCCGCCCACCCAGGACACACCGTCCGCGCCGGCAAGCTTCGGCGCCACGAAGACCACCGCCCGGTCGGCCAGCCGGGCCGCCAGGAAGGCCGCGTGGACCCGGGCCCCGCCCTCCACCAGCAGGTGCGTGATGCCCCGCTGCGCCAGCTGGGCCAGCAGGTCGCGCAGGTCCACGCCGCCCGGGCCGGGGCGGCAGCGCAGCAGCTCGACGCCCGGGCCGGTCCGGCGCTTCCGGGCGCTGGCGTGCGCCACCCAGGTCGGCGCGGTCGAGCCCGGGTGGAAGAGCTTGAGCCGGGGCGGCAGGGTCAGGTCCGTGTCCAGCACCACGCGGACCGGGTCGCGGCCGCGCCCACCCGGGAGCCGGGTGGTCAGGGCGGGGTCGTCGGCCCGGGCCGTGCCGGCGCCCACCAGCACCGCGTCCACCCGGTCGCGCAGCGCGTGCACCCGGGCCCGCGCCTCCGGGCCGGTGACCCAGCGGGCGTCGCCGGTGCGGGTGGCCAGCTTGCCGTCCAGCGTGACCGCCGCCTTGAGGGTGACGAAGGGCCGGCGCTCGCGGATGTAGGTGAACCAGGCGGCGTTGAGCGCGTCGCACTCGGCGGTCAGCACGCCCGGCACCACCTCCACCCCGCGGCGGCGCAGCCGGGCCATGCCGCGCCCGTTGACCAGCGGGTTGGGATCCCGGGAGCCCACGTAGACGCGCCGCACCCCGGCCGCCAGGATGGCGGCCGAGCAGGGGGGCGTCCGGCCCTGGTGATCGCAGGGCTCGAGCGTGGTGTAGAGGTCGGCGCCGCGGGCCCGGGCGCCGGCCGCGCGCAGCGCGACCACCTCGGCGTGCGGGCCGCCGGCGCGGGCGTGGTGACCGCGGGCGATGACCCGGCCGTTCTTGACCAGCACCGCGCCGACCGCCGGGTTGGGGCTGGTCCGCCCCAGGCCGCGGGCCGCCTCGCGGAGCGCCACCCGCATGAAGAACTCGGCCACGGCGCGGTCCAGCAGCGCCGCGCGCGCCGGCCGCCGCGGCGGCCGCGTGCGGCCCCGCCGGCCCCGGACGACGACCCGGGTCATCGGCCGTCCTCCTCCCCGTCCGGCTTCTTCGCGAGCCCCTCCAGCTCGGTCATGAACTCGCCCACGTCGCGGAAGGCCCGGTACACGGAGGCGAAGCGGACGTAGGCCACCTCGTCCACGCTGCGGAGCCGGCGCATGACCGCCTCGCCGATGGCCGGCGTGGGGATCTCGCGCTCGCCGCGGTCCTGGACCTCGCGCTCCACCGCGGCCACCAGGGCCTCGATCTGCTCCGTCGAGACGGGCCGCTTCTGGCAGGCGATGGCCACGCCCTCGACGATCTTGCGCCGGTCGAAGGCCTCCCGCCGGCCGTCCTTCTTCACCACCTGCGGGAGGACCTCCTCGATCCGCTCGTAGGTGGTGAAGCGGCGGCTGCACCCCGAGCACTCGCGGCGCCGGCGGGTGGTCTGCCCGTCGCCGGTCTGCGCGAGTCGACCACGCGATCCTCGAGATGTCCGCAGTAGGGGCAGCGCACGCCGTATGGTCTCCTCGCCGGTCCCGCCGGCCCGGCGCCGCGTGGGCGCGGGCCGGACAGGTCCCGGAGGAGCGTTCTACACCCGATCCGCGTACATCGGGAACTGCGCGCAGAGCTCGCGGACCTCGCCGCGGATCCTGGCCAGCGCCGCCTCGTCGGTGGGGGCGTCCAGCGCGCGGCCGATGAGCTGGGCGACGCGGGTCATCTCGGCCGTCCCCATCCCGCGGGTGGTCAGGGCCGGGGTCCCGACGCGGATGCCGGAGGTGACGAAGGGCTTCTCCGGATCCCAGGGGATCATGTTCTTGTTGACCGTGATGCCGGCCTTGCCCAGCGCCTCCTCGGCCACCTTGCCGGTCAGCTTCTTGGGGCGGAGGTCCACCAGCATCAGGTGGTTGTCGGTGCCGCCGGAGACCAGCCGCAGGCCGGCCGAGACCAGCCCGGCCGCCAGCGCCCTGGCGTTCTCCACGATCCGCTGCTGGTAGACCTTGAACTCCGGCCGCAGCGCCTCGCCCAGCGCCACCGCCTTGGCGGCGATGACGTGCTCCAGCGGGCCGCCCTGGATGCCCGGGAAGATCTGCGAGTTGAGCGTCTTGGCGTGCGCCTCGCGGCTGAGGATCAGGCCGCCGCGGGGGCCGCGCAGGGTCTTGTGCGTGGTGGTGGTGACCAGCTCGGCGTACGGCACCGGCGACGGGTGGACGCCCGCCGCGACCAGGCCGGCGATGTGGGCCATGTCCACCATCATGACCGCCCCGACCTCGCGGGCGATCTCGGCGAACCTCTCGAAGTGGAGCGTCCGCGGGTAGGCGCTGGCGCCGACCATCAGCACGCGCGGCCGGTGCTCGCGGGCCAGGCGCGCCACCTCGTCCATGTCGATGGTCTCGTCCGCCTGGCGCAGGCCGTAGGGGACGATCTTGAAGAGCTTGCCGGAGAAGTTGACCGGCGAGCCGTGCGTCAGGTGGCCGCCGAAGTTGAGGCTCATGGCCAGGATGGTGTCGCCCGGCTGCGCCACCGCGAAGTAGGCGGCCATGTTGGCCTGGGAGCCGGAGTGCGGCTGCACGTTGGCGTGCTCGGCCCCGAACAGCTGCTTGGCGCGGTCGATGGCCAGCTGCTCCACCTGGTCCACCACCTCGCAGCCGCCGTAGTACCGCTTGCCCGGGTAGCCCTCGGCGTACTTGTTCGTGAGGGTGGAGCCGGCCGCCTCCATCACCGCCGGGGAGACGAAGTTCTCGCTGGCGATGAGCTCGAGCCCCTCGGCCTGGCGGCGGGTCTCCTCGCGGATGAGCTTGGCGATCTGCGGATCGGCCTCGGCGAGCGGCTGCTTGGGCATCATCGTCGTGTCCTCCTGTGCCCTGGCGCGGCGGCGCTCGGGGCCCGCATTGATATCGCGGCCCGGGTCCCCGGGCAACGCGCGGATCAGCGCTCCAGGGCCATGATCTTGGCCACCCGGCCGGCGTGCCGGCCGCCCTCGAAGGGCGTCTCCAGGAAGGCCTTCACGATGGCGGCGCCCACGCCCGGCCCCACCACCCGCTCCCCCAGGCACAGGACGTTGGCGTCGTTGTGCGCCCGGGCCATGCGGGCCTCGAACTCGGTGGAGCAGTGGGCGGCCCGGACGCCGTCCACCTTGTTGGCGGCGATGGACATGCCGATGCCGGTCCCGCACACCAGGATCCCCAGGTCGGCCCGCCCCGCCACCACCGCCTCGGCCACCTGCCGGGCGGCGTCCGGGTAGTCCACCCGCTCGCCCGCCGCCGGGCCGAGATCCTCGACCTGGCACCCCGCCGCCTGCGCTGTCTTGACCACCTCGGCCCGGAGGGCGATGCCGGCGTGGTCGGAGGAGGTGATGAGCTTCATGGGGGCCTCGGGAGGCGGCCTCAGGCGTCGGGCCCCAGGCGTGGAGAGGCGGCCTGAGGCCCTGGGTACGCGGCGCGCGCCGCCCTCAGACTCGCTTGAACAGCACCACCGCGTTGGTCCCGCCGAACCCGAACGAGTTCGACATGGCGTAGTCCACCCGGACCTCGCGCGCCGTGTTGGGGATCACGTCCAGCGGGCACTCCGGGTCCTGGTCCTCGACGTTGATGGTCGGGGGCAGGACGCCCTTGGCGATGGCCAGGACCGTGATGACGGCCTCGGCGCCGCCGGCCGCGCCCAGCAGGTGGCCCAGCATCGACTTGGTCGAGCTGACCATCAGCCCCTTCTTCGCGTGCTCGCCGAAGACCTTGGCGATGCCCTGGCACTCGGCCGGATCGCCGGCCGGGGTGGAGGTGCCGTGGGTGTTGATGTAGCCGACCTGCTCCGGGTTGATGGCGGCGTCGCGCAGCGCCATCTTCATCGCGCGCTGGCCGCCCTCGCCCTCGGGGGCCGGGGAGGTGATGTGGTACGCGTCGGCGGTGGCGCCGTAGCCCACCAGCTCGGCGTAGACGCGCGCGCCGCGGGCGCGGGCGTGCTCGTACTCCTCGAGGATCAGGATGCCGGAGCCCTCGCCGGCCACGAAGCCGTCGCGCCCCTTGTCGAAGGGCCGGCTGGCCTTCTCCGGCGCGTCGTTCCGCTCGGAGAGGGCGCGCGCGGCGCAGAAGCCGCCGATGCCCAGCGGCGTGATGGTGGCCTCGCAGCCGCCGGTGACCATCACGTCGGCCATGCCGCGCTCGATCACCATCATGGCGTCGCCGATGGAGTGGTTGCCGGTGGCGCAGGCGGAGACGGGCGAGTAGTTCGGCCCCTTCATGCCGTAGCGCAGGCTGATCTGGCCGGGGGCCAGGTTGATGATGAGCGACGGGATGAAGAACGGGCCGATCTTCTTGACCCCCTTCGCCATGAACGTCGTGTGCTCGTCCTCGATGCTGCCCAGGCCGCCGATGCCGGCGCCCACGATGCAGCCGACGCGCTCGGCGTCGACCTTGGCCATGTCGAGGCCGGCGTCCTTCACCGCCATGTCGGCCGCCGCCAGCGCGAACTGGATGAAGCGGTCGTTGCGGCGCGCCTCCTTGCGGTCCATGAACTGCGAGGGGTCGAACCCCTTCACCTCGCCGGCGATGCGGGTCGGGAAGGTGGAGGCGTCGAAGAGCGTGATGGGCCCGATGCCGCTCTTGCCCGCCAGCAGCCCGCTCCACGAGGGATTGACTCCGACCCCCAGCGGCGAGACCAGCCCCACTCCGGTGACGACGACGCGACGCCTGCTCATGGACCGTATCCTCCAGAAGACGTGAGACCAGCGGAGCGGCGAGGTCCCCCCGGGCCTGCCGCCCGCACCATCCCCCTCGGGGCCCGGGGCGCGCCACCCCGCCTCGCGGCGTGCGGCGATCGCCCGGACCGGCGGGTGAGGCTACTTCTTGTGCGTGGTGACGTAGTTGACCGCGTCCTGCACGGTCTTGATGTTCTCGGCCTCCTCGTCGGGGATCTCGACCTCGAACTCCTCCTCCATCGCCATGACCAGCTCGACGATGTCGAGCGAGTCCGCGCCGAGGTCCTCGATGAAGCTGGAGGTCTGCTTGATCTCGTCCTCGCCGACGCCCAGCTGGTCCGCGATGATGTTCTTCACCTTCTGCTCGATCGTTGCCGACATGGTGTCCTCCTCCGTTGGGTGGTGCGAAGGCCGCAGCGACGCTGCGGCTGGCTACATGTACATCCCGCCGTTGACCCGCAGCGTCTCGCCGGTCACGTACGCCGCCCGATCGCTCGCCAGGAACGCGACCGCGTCGGCCACGTCCTGCGCGCTGCCCAGCCGCGCGAGCGGGATCAGCTCCTGCATCTTCGTCTTGGCCGCCTCCGGGAGGCCAGCGGTCATGTCGGTGTCGATGTAACCCGGCGCGACCGCGTTGACCCGGACGTTGCGCGAGGCCAGCTCGCGGGCCACCGACTTGGTGAGGCCGATGAGCCCGGCCTTGGTGGCGGCGTAGGCGGCCTGCCCGGCGTTGCCCATCTCCCCGACCACCGAGGTCAGGTTCACGATGGCCCCGCCCCGCTGCTTCATCATCGGGCGGGTGACGGCCTTCATCAGGTTGAAGGCGCCGGTCAGGTTGACCTGCAGCTGGCGGTTCCAGTCCTCGTCCTTGAGCCGCATGAGCAGCTGGTCCACCGCGATGCCAGCGTTGTTCACCAGCACGTGCAGCCCGCCCCACTCGGCCACGATGGCCTCCACCGCCGCGCTGCAGGCGGCCGGGTCGGCCACGTCGAAGCGGTACAGCTTGGCGCGCGGCGCGCCCGCCTCCTGCACCAGCTTGAGCGCCTCGGCGGCGGCGGCCTCGTTCCCGGCGTAGTTGAGCGCGACGCTGGCCCCGCCCCGGGCGAGCGTGACCGCGATGGCGCGGCCGATGCCGCGCGACGCGCCGGTGACGAGGGCGACCTTGCCCTGGAAGTCGAACATGGCTGCCTACGCTCCCTGGCCCTTGAGGGCCGTGAGGGTCTTCTCCAGCGAGGCCCGATCCTCGACGTGATGGACCTCGATGCCCTTCTCGATGCGCTTGACCAGGCTGGACAGCACCTTGCCCGGTCCGACCTCCACCACGCGCGTGACACCCTGCCGCGCCAGCTCCTGGACGCACTCGATCCAGCGCACCGGGGCCGTGACCTGCTCCACGAGGAGGGGCACGATCCGGGCCGGGTCGGCGTTGGGCGTGGCCTCGACGTTGGTGACCACCGGCGCCGAGGGCGCCTTCCAGGCGATGGCCCGGAGGACCGGCTCCAGCCGGGCCTTCACCGGCTGCATCAGGGCCGAGTGGAAGGGAGCGGAGACGGGGAGCGGCACCACGCGCTTGGCGCCGGCGGCCTTGAGCCGCTCGCCCGCCTTCTCGACCGCGCCCGCCGTCCCGGCGATCACCACCTGGACCGGGTCGTTGTAGTTGGCCGGCGCCACCAGCTCGCCGGTCTCTGCGGTCACCGCGTCGCAGAATCTCCTTCACCGCGGGAGGATGGAGCCCCAGCACGGCGCTCATGGCGCCCTGCCCGGCCGGCACGGCCTCCTGCATGAAGCTGCCGCGGGCGCGCACCGCGCGGGCCGCCTCGGCCGCGCCGCAGGCAGAGGCCGCCACCAGCGCCGAGTACTCGCCCAGCGAGTGGCCGGCCACCAGGTCCGGCTTCAGGCCCTCGCGGGCCAGCACCGCCGCGGCGGCCGCCGAGACGGTGAGGATGCAGGGCTGGGTGTTGGCGGTCAGCTTGAGCCGGTCCTCGGGCCCTTCGAAGCAGAGGCGCGAGATCTCCCCGTCCAGCGCGGCGTCGGCCGCCTGGAAGACGGCGCGGGCCTCGGGGAAGGCGTCGTGGAGGTCCTTCCCCATGCCGACGGTCTGCGACCCCTGGCCCGGGAAGACGAAGGCGAGCTTGCCCATGGTGTGTGTTCTCCTCGGTGACCCGGCCTACCAGCGGACCAGGCTCGCGCCCCAGGCCATGCCGGCGCCAATCCCCATCATCAGGACCACGTCACCCGGCTGCAGCCTCCCGGCGCGGTTGGCCTCGTCGAGCGTCATGGGGACGCTGGCCGACGAGGTGTTGCCGTACTTCTCGAGATTCATCCAGCAGCGCTCGGGCGGCACGCCCAGGCGCTCCAGGGTGGCGTCCAGGATCCGCTTGTTGGCCTGGTGCGCGATGACGTGGTTCACGTCGGAGGGGGCGAGGTGCTCGACGGCCAGCACCTCGCGGCTGACGTCCTCCAGCGCGCGGACGGCCACCTTGAAGACCTCGCGGCCGTTCATCTTCACGAAGTGCGACCGCTCGCGGACCACCTTCTCCGAGATGGGGTCGGCGGAGCCGCCGCCCGGCATGAGCAGGATGGGCACCAGCGAGCCGTCGGAGTGGAGCTTGGTGGCGATCACGCCGCGCTTCGGGTCCTCGGTGGGCTTGAGCACCATGGCGCCGGCGGCGTCGCCGAAGAGGATGGCGGTGTTCCGGTCGGACCAGTCGGTGATCTTGGAGAGCGACTCGGCGCCGATCACCAGCGCGTTCTTCACCTGGCCGGAGGAGACGAACCGGTCGGCGATGGAGAGCGCGTAGAGCGAGCCGGCGCAGGCGGCGGAGACGTCGAAGGCGAAGGCCTTCTTGTTGCCCAGCTTCCCCTGGAGCACCGCGGCGCAGGAGGGGAACGGGTAGTCGGCCGTGATGGTGCCGACCACGATCAGCTCCACGTCCTCCGGGGCGATCCCGGCCGAGGCCAGGGCGCGGCGGGAGGCCTGCAGGGCCAGGTCGCTGGTGGCCTCGTCGGCGCGGGCGATGTGCCGCTCACGGATGCCGGTCCGCTCCACGATCCACTGGTCGTTGGTCTCGACCAGCTTCTCGAGATCGGCGTTGGTGAGCACCTTCTCGGGCGCGTAGGAGCCGGTGGCGGCGATGAGCGAGCGCATGCGTCGTTCCTCGGGTCAGGCGTCGCGGGGAGGGGCCGTCCGGCGTGGACCGTCGGCCTCGCCGGGCGCGGACGCTTCCTCCGCCTCGGCGAGCAGAGCCCGGGACGGCGCGACGGCCGCCTCGATCTCGTCGGTGAAGTGGGCCCGCGCGGCGTCGGCCGCGCGGCGGATGGCGTTCTCGATGGCCAGCGCGTCGGAGCGGCCGTGGCACACGAAGCCCACGCCGTTGACGCCCACCAGCGGGGCCCCGCCCACGGTGCGCCAGTCGATCCGCTGCTTCATTCGCCCCAGCGCGCGCTTCGCCAACAGCCCGCCGATGGCGGCCCAGGGCGAGCTCTTGAAGGAGCGCTTCAGGTACTCGCCGACCACGCGGGCGGTGCCCTCCATGGTCTTGAGCGCCACGTTCCCGGTGAAGCCGTCGGTGACGATGACGTCGAACTCGCCGGTGAGGAGATCGCGCCCCTCGCAGTACCCGACGAAGTCCAGCTTCGAGCGGCGCAGCGCGGCCGAGGCCAGCCGGGTCAGGTCGGTGCCCTTCGACTCCTCCTCGCCGTTGGCGAGGACGGCCACGCGCGGCCGCGCCACGCCGCAGACGCGGCGGGCGTAGACCTCGCCCATCAGCCCGAACTGCACGAGGTGGAGCGGCTTGCAGTCCACCATCGCGCCCATGTCGAGCAGGATGGTGGGCTTGTCGAGCGAGGGGAGGACCGAGATGATCGCCGGCCGCTCCACGTCGGCGGGGCGGCCCAGCACGAAGATGGCGCCCGCCATGACCGCGCCGGAGTGACCGGCGGAGACCATGGCGCTGGCGCGCCCGCTCCGCACCAGCTCGAAGCAGACGCGGATCGAGTTGTCCTTCTTGCGGCGCATCGCCTGGCCGGGCGAGTCGTGCATCTCCACGACCTCGCCGGCGTGGTGCACCTCGATCGGCAGGCGAGGCTCCGCCCCCGCGCGCGAGAGCTCGGCGCGAACGCGCTCCTCGGGGCCGACCAGGAGGACCGGCAACCCCTTACGCGCTGCGTTAACCCCTCCCTGTACGATCGCGCCCGGGGCGTTGTCGCCCCCCATGGCATCCAGTGCGACGGGCGCGATCGACTCGGACACGGGAGGTTACGTGCCCTCGATGACCGTCTCGCCCTTGTACGAGCCGCAGGACGGGCACGCGCGGTGCGGGAGCACGGGCTCCTTGCACTTCGGGCACTTGATGACGTTGACGGGCTTGAGCTTGAAATTCGCCGCCCGGCGGCGGTCGCGCCGCATGCTGCTGGTCCGCTTCTTCGGAACGCCCACGTGATGCTCCTTCCAGTGCTCGATGCGGCCGCTGGACTACTTCAGCTTCACGTCCTTGAGCCCCGCCCAGCGCGGGTCCGGAACGTGTCGATTGCAGCCGCACTCGCGATCGTTGAGATTGGCGCCGCAGACGGCGCAGAGGCCCTTGCAGTCGTCCTTGCACACCGGGTAGCCCGGCAGCGCGAGGAGGAGCTGCTCCCTGACGAGCGGATCGAGGTCGATGACCTTGCCGCTGTAGACGTCCTCCTCCGCCTGCGCCGGCTCGAAGCTGCCGGCCACCACCCCCGTGTTGCCGTCCTTGTCGGCGTGGGGGGCGTCGTCGTACTCGTCCGAGGGCACCAGCGTCAACTCGAACACGACGGGCAGGTCGACCGTCACCGGGGTGAGACAACGCCCACACTCGACGGTCAGCTGCGCCTCGCCGCGGAGCTTCACGCGGACGCGGCGCTCGATCTTCTCGAGCGTTGCCTCGAGATGCGCGGGGCCGCGGGCCTGGTAGCCGGCCTGGTCGCCCGCCACGAGCTCACCCAGCTGCTCGCGGGACAGATCCCAGGACCGGCGGAGGCCGTGCTCCTTGATTTCATCAATATTGACGCGCATTTATGCTACTTTCAGGGCGTAAAAAGGGCCTCATTATAGGGGGGTCACCCCTCCAGTCAAGGCGCAGCGGGACATGCGGCGGACGGCCTGCCGCGACCGGGGAGGGACGAGACCACCTAACCCCAGGTCAACCCAGGTGCACGGTCACGGCTCGCCGCACCCCGCTCGCAGGGGCGCGGCGAGTTGCCCTGGCTCGAAGGCCTGCCGCTCGGTCAGGGCTTCACGAGACCGCGAGCCACGGCCAGCAGCGCCGCCTCGGCCTTCGTGGAGACGTCCATCTTCTCGTAGATGCGCTTCACGTAGGTCTGGACGGTGCCCTCCGCGATGCCCAGCGCCTGCGCCACGTCGGCGTAGGTGTGGCCGTGCACCAGGAGCTGCAGCACCTCCAGCTCACGCTTCGAGAGCGCCGGGCCGTCCTTGGCGCGCTGGTCCGGCGGGTCGCCCCGCAGCTCGGCGAGCAGCACCTTGGCCGCCCGGGGGCTGATGGGGGCCGCCTCGCCGGAGAGCACGTCCTCCACCGCCTTGGTGAGGTCGGCGGCGTGGAACGGCTTGAGGATGTAGCCCGAGGCGCCGGCCCGCATGGCCGCCAGCACGCGCGCCGGGATGTCCACGGCGGTGAGCGCGATGCAGGCGGTCTTGGGCAGCTCCTGGCGGATGGTGGCGATCACGTCCTCGCCGCTCATCTTCGGCAGGCCGAGGTCGACCAGCGCCACGTCCGGCCGCTCGCGGCGAGCCAGCGCGACCCCGTCCTCGCCGGTGGCCGCGGTCCCGCAGACCTCGAAGCCGTGGGAGGTGAGGACCTGCGCGATCAGGCGGGGGACCGCCTCATCGTCCTCGACAGCGATTGCCCGGATGGCCATGCCTTCCTCTGTGCGGGAATGCGCCGCACCTGACGAAAAAACCGTGTCATGAGTAGCAGCCCCGGACGGCGGGGGTCAAGGACAGGGTCCCACGCAGACGGGACGTCCCCTCCCCCTGGGCCCGCCCAGCCCACGCCGGCCCCCTCGGCGGACAGGCACGCAGCGTCGAATCGCACCCCCTGTGAACCGCCCGCCCTGCACTGGAGGGGCGTCCCGGCCGCGGGGCCGCTCCAGGCCCGCGAACCTGCTTGCGTTTGGGGGTGGGGTGCACTACATACGGCCCCCGCGAGCGCGATTAGCTCAGCTGGATAGAGCGTCGGCCTCCGGAGCCGAAGGCCAGAGGTTCGAATCCTCTATCGCGCGCCAACTTGAAGGGCCGGCCTCCCACGCGGGAAGCCGGCCCTTCTCTTTTTGGCCTCCCCCCCCCCCGCCAAGGGCCACCCCGCCCCTGCACCGATGGTCCGGAGAGGGCCGGTTCTGTGGACACGCGCCCGACAACGCTGTGGAATGTAGGCGCCCTGGACCGGCGCCCGGCGCAGCCACCGACCTCGACCGGATGACTCCCGGGCAGAGGATTGGGGGACCACCGGTGACACGCATCCTGATCGTCGACGATCACGAGATTCATGCGGCGCGGCCTGCGGCAGGTGGTGGCCGAGGGCTTCCAGGACGCGGTGACCGGCGAGGCGGGAGACGCCGCCGCGGCCCTGGCCGCCATCGAGCGCGAGCCGTGGGACCTGGTGGTGCTCGACGTGAACCTGCCCGGCCGCAGCGGCATCGACCTGCTGGGCGACCTGCAGACCCGCTTCAAGGGGCTCCCGGTGCTGATGCTGAGCGCCTATCCGGAGGAGGACTTCGCCGTGCGCTGCATCCAGCGCGGCGCCTCCGGCTACCTCACCAAGACCAGCGCCTCGCAGGAGCTGGTGGCCGCGGTCCGCAAGGTGCTGGCCGGCGGCCGCTACGTGACCGCCTCGCTGGCGGAGCGGCTGGCCTCGGTCCTGGGCGGGCAGCTGGAGCCCGCCCCCGAGGACGCGCTCTCCGCGCGCGAGCTGCAGGTCCTCCGCGGCGTGGCCGCGGGCCGGACGCTCAAGGGAGATCGCCGCCGAGCTGGGGCTCTCGGAGAAGACGGTGGGGACCTACCGGGCCCGCCTCTCCAGCAAGCTCGGGCTCTCGACCAACGTCGAGCTCACGCGCTACGCCATGCGGCGCGGGCTGGTGGACTGAGAGCGGACGCCGGACGCCGCGCCCTCCGCTAGAACCCCTTGATGCTGCACTTCTGGCGCAGCTCGGGCAGGCGCGCGGCCACGTAGAGCGCGCGCCCCTCCTCCTGCACCGGCGGGCCCTCGGGATAGGTCGTGCCCTGCGCGTCGCCGTACGCGTTGAGCCCGCGCGCCGCCAGCTCGCGGTCCACGCACTCGCGCGCCTGCGCCTCGGCGGCCTGGTCTGCGGTCTGCTGCTGCTGCTGCGCGCTGGTCGCGACCACCACCACCTTGCCCTGCTCCGGCCCGATCACGCCGGTCCAGGAGGCGTCACCGCCGCGGATGGTGTTGGCGACGAACCGCGCCTCGTACCTGTACGTGCCCGGCTGCAGCTTCGGGCAGTAGGGGCGCGCGTCGACGACGGCCTTGGAGCGGCCGCCGGTCGGGAGCGAGACGCCCTGCCAGGGCTCCAAGTTGAGCGTGGTGGCGCGCGGCGACTTGCAGACGGGCTTCCCGCCCTCCTGCTCCGGGTAGATGGCCAGCTCCACGGTCTCCTGCGTCGGCCGGGCGATGGTCATGCGCCGCCCGCTGGCGTTGTAGATCGCCAGCTCGACCTCGAACGCGCCGCCCTCCGTCCACTCGACGTCCGGCGTCTCCAGGCGGATCAGCGCCCCGGGGCCGTGCGCGGTGGTGGCGCACCCGACGAACAAGGCCGCCGCGGCCAGCGTCCACGTGAAGCGTGCCGACATGTGCTCCTCCTGCGCGGCCCGAGCAGGGGACCGCCGCCCGCGCAGCATACCCAGGTGCCGGCGCGGCGCCACAGCGGAGTGCAGGGCGCGGCCGGGCGCCTACCCCGCGCCCGCCAGCGTGTCCTCGATCCGCGTGACGGTGGCGGCGTCCAGCCGCACGTCCGAGGCGCGGGCGTTGTCCTCCAGCTGCTCGGGGCGCGAGGCGCCCACGATGGCCGAGGACACCTCCGGCCGGCGCAGCACCCAGGCCAGGGCGAGCTGCGGCATCGAGATCCCCAGCTCGGCGGCGATGGGCTTCAGCCGCTGCACCGCGGCCAGCACCTCGTCGTCCAGCCACCGCCCGATGAAGCCGCTCATCGCCTCGCTGGTGGCGCGCGAGCCGGGCGGCGGCGGCTGGCCGGGCAGGTACTTGCCCGCCAGCACCCCCTGCGCCAGCGGCGACCAGACGATCTGGCCGATCCCCTCGCGCGCGCAGAGCGGGAAGACGTCGGTCTCCGGCTGGCGCCAGAGCAGCGAGTACTGCGGCTGGCTGGAGACGAAGCGCGCGCCGGGCAGCGCCAGCGCCGCCGCGATTCGCGGCGCCTTCCACTCGGAGAAGCCGATGTAGCGCGCCTTTCCCTGCCGGACCGCCTCCGTGAGCGCCGCCATGGTCTCCTCCAGCGGCGTCTCCGGATCGTACCGGTGGCACTGGTAGAGATCGACGTGGTCCACCCGCAGCCGCTGCAGCGAGGCGTCGAGCTGCTTGCGGATCTGCGCCGCCGAGAGCCCCTTGTCGCTGGGCGACATGGGGAAGAACAGCTTGGTGGCCAGCACGTAGCGATCGCGCGGCACCCCGCGCAGCGCCGCGCCCAGGAACGACTCGGCGGCGCCGTGCGCGTAGACGTTGGCGGTGTCGATGAGGTTGATGCCCAGGTCGAAGGCGCGCCGCAGGCAGGCCTCCGCCTGCTCCCGCTCCACCCCGCCGCCGTAGGTGAGCCACGAGCCCAGGCTCACCTCCGAGACCTCCAGGTCGCTCGCGCCCAGCTTCCGATACTTCATGCGCCCTCCCCGACCGCCCTGCGGCCGCTGCCCTTCCATAGCCGGTTCCTGCGCGCCCTGCGCCCGACGCGCGCCGCCGGGGGGCTTCCCTTCGGCATCGACGAGATGATAATGAGAGTCTGTTTCATGAGAACCCCAAACGGAGTCATTCCGTGCCCGAAACCCAGCTACCCTCCCCTCCCCCGCGGTTTGCGCTCACCTGCACCGGCTGCGGTCAGTCGCTGGAGGCGCAGACGAAGGGATGGCTGGACGCTGCGGCGGCGCTGGCGAGCGGGCTCGGCTTCCAGCTCACCACCGCGCGGCTGGAGCTGTTCGGCTGCTGCGCCGCCTGCCGCCTGGCGGCCGCCTTTCCTGCGCAGGAGGGGCGCGCGTGAAGATCTGCGTCTGCTTCAACGTGTCCGACGGGTGGATCCGCGCGCAGGCGGAGGCGGGTCAGCCGCTCGAGACCGTGCTGCGCGAGTCGCGCGCGGGCTCCGCCTGCGGGACCTGCCGCACGGCCGTCGCCGAGGTCCACGCCGCCGCGCTGGAGGGAAGGCACGCCGCGCCGCCGCCTCCATGCCTGCGCGCCGCCTGCGCCTCGCGCGCCGCCCAGCGCAGCGCCGCCTGAACGCCCAAGGAGGGTGGCCGCTCCGCACGGGCCTGGCTTGGATCCGGGCCGCGGATGACGCTCTCCGGACGGACGCGGCCCCATCCCGGGAGCGCACGCCGAGGGAGATCGGAATGAAGGGTGACCCCCGGATCATCGACCTGCTGAACGAGGTCCTCACCAACGAGCTCACCGCCGTGAACCAGTACTTCCTGCACGCGCGCATCTGCGACAACTGGGGGTACGAACGGCTGCACCACCGGTTCCGGGCGGAGTCGATCGACGAGATGAAGGACGCCGACCGGCTGATCGAGCGGGTCCTCTACCTGGAGGGGCTCCCCAACCTGCAGCGGCTCGGGAAGATCAACGTCGGCGAGAACGTCCCGGAGATGCTCCAGCTCGACCTGGCCGTCGAGGCGCAGGCCATCTCCACCCTCAACCGCGGCATCGCCCTCTGCCGCGAGGCGGGGGACAACGGCTCGGCCGAGCTGCTCGAGGACATCCTGGAGGGCGAGGAGGAGCACGCCAACTGGATCGAGGGCCAGCTGGCGGCCATCCAGCAGATGGGCGCCCCGGCCTGGCTCGCAGAGCAGCTCCACGGCGGGGGATGAGCGGACGAAATTCCGGGACCGCCGCCGGGCTCGGGGGTAGGCTCGGAAACGACGGATGCCTCGAGGAGCACGACACCATGCCCGTGAGCAAGAAGCGCAAGAAGGACGGAAAGCCGGTCCACCGCTCCGAGCCGGCGCACGCCGGACCGGAGCACGCGCACGGCCCGGAGACGGCCGCCGCCACGGCGGTCGAGCGCCCGGCGCACGGCAAGCCGAGCAACCCCTTCGTCGCGCAGCAGACGCGCCGCGCCTCGCAGCGCGGCCGCTGAGCGTCGCCCGTCCCGCGGGCCGATCCGGGCGGCGGCCGCCGCCCTGGACCGTCTACGTCCTGCGCTGCGGCGACGGCACGCTCTACACCGGGGCCACCAACGATCTCGCCGCGCGCGTGAAGCGCCACGCGGCCGGCCGCGGCGCGCGCTACACGCGCTCGCGCCTGCCGGTCACGCTGGTCCACGCCGAGCCGGCGCGCGACCGGAGCGCCGCGCTCCGGCGCGAGGCGGCGCTCAAGCGGCTCACGCGCGCGGAGAAGCTGCGGCTCATCGGGAGGCGCTGAATGGACCTGGGGCTGGCGGGCAAGGTGGCGGTGGTGACCGGCGGGAGCCGCGGCATCGGCCGCGCCACGGCCGAGGCGCTGGCGCGGGAGGGCGCGCGCGTGGCGGTGGGCGCCCGCGGCCGCGCGGACCTGGACGCCGCGCTGGAGGCGCTGCGCGCCGCGGGGCCGGGGCCGCACCTGGCGGTGGAGGCGGACCTGCTCACGCCGGAGGGGATCGAGGCGCTGGTGGGCGGCGCCGCGGCGGCGCTGGGCGGCGTGGACGTGCTGGTCAACAACGTGGGCGGCTCCGGGGCGCGGACCTTCGCCGACGCCGGCGAGGACGACTTCCGCGCCGTGCTCGACAGGAACCTCTGGCCCGCGCTGCGCGCCAGCCAGCGCGCGCTCCCGGAGCTCCGGCGGCGCGGCGGCGGCGCCATCGTGATGGTGGCGTCGATTCTGGGGGCGCGAGGCCGGCGGCGGCCCCTCCTACAACGTGGCCAAGGCGGCCGAGATCAGCCTCGCCAAGGCCATGGCGCGCGAGCTGGCGCCGGACGGCGTGCGGGTCAACGCCGTCGCGCCCGGCTCCATCTGGTTCCCCGGCGGAGGCTGGGATCGCCGGCAGCGCGCCGACCCCGAGGGGATCGCCGCCTTCGTCCGGCGCGAGCTCCCCGCCGGGCGCTTCGGTCGCCCCGAGGAGGTGGCGGACGTGATCGCCTTCCTGGCCTCGCCCCGCGCCGCATGGGTCAACGGCGCGTGCTGGGTGGTGGACGGCGCGCAGTCGCGCGCGTTCTGACGGCCGCCGCCCCGGACGGCGATCATTCCCGGCCCTTCGGGGACCACCTCGCCCGCAGCCGTGTGCGCACCTTCTCCCGCGGGAGGGGACGATGCCGGAGCGTGCGGACTTCAGCGCGAGGTGGATCGTGAAGCGGGCCGCCAAGGCGGCCGTGGCAGGGGCGCTCACCGCGGTGGGGCTCCACCACGCCGTGCGGGTGCTGCGGCGGCGCCAGGCGGGCGGCGCCCGGGTGCTGATCCTGTCCTACCACCGCGTCACCCCCGACTTCGCCGCCACCGCCCGGGAGAGCCTGGCCTCGCTGCTGGTCTCCACCGCCACGCTGCGGCGGCAGCTGGAGCACGTGGCCCGGCACCACGAGATCGTCTCGCTGGCCGAGGCGCGCCGGATCCTGGCCGAGCCGGCCGGCGCGCGGCGGCGCGACGTGGTGGCGGTGACGCTGGACGACGGCTACGCCGACGTGGCCGAGCACGCGCTGCCGGTGCTGGCCGCGCTGCGGGTCCCGGCCAGCGTCTTCGTGCCCACCGGCTACCTCGGCACCGATCGCCGGCTGCCCCACGACCGGCTCCACGCCACGCTCACCCTGCTCCAGCAGGGCGGCATCCCCTTCGAGCGCGCCGGGCTGCCGGCGCCGCTGCAGCCGCTGCTCACCGCCTGCGCCGAGGCCGGCCCGGCCGCCACCCTCGACCGGCTCATCTCGCGCCTGCCGCACGACCGGCTGGTGGCGCTGGCCACCGGCCTGGAGGCGCGGCTGGGGCGCAGCGAGCAGGACCTGCCGGCGCACGGCCGGCTCATGCGCTGGGACGAGGTGCGCGCGCTCGACGCCGCCGGGCTGGACGTGGGCGGGCACACCGTGAACCACGCGGTGCTGGCCAACCTGCCGCTGGCCGAGGCGCGCCGCGAGCTGCAGGGCTGCCGCGACGACCTGGAGGCCCACCTCGGGAAGCGGCCGCACCACTTCGCCTACCCCAACGGCTACTACACGCCGGCCGTGCAGGAGGCGGTCCGCCAGGCGGGGTTCGAGGCCGCCGTCACCATCGAGGACGAGGAGAACCGGCACGGCGCGGGGCCGCTGGGGCTCAAGCGGAAGGTGCTCTGGGAGAACACCACCCTGGGGCCGCTGGGCTGGAGCGGGTTCGTGGCCACCTGCAACCTGGGCGGCGTCTTCTCCACGCTGGGCCTGGCCCGCCCGGTGCCGGGCATCCGGCCCGACCCGGTCCCGGACGCCCTGGCGCTGGCCCCGGAGCCGGCCGCGCCCGGCGCCCCCGAGGAGCGGGCGGTCAGCTGATGCGCGTGGCGCTGGTGGGGAACTGGCCTCCGCCGCAGGGGGGCGTGGCGGTGCACGTGGCCGCCCTGGCGCGCAGCCTGCGCGCGCGCGGGGCCGACGTGCGGGTGCTGGACCTGGGCGAGGGCGGCCACGCCGGCCCGGCGCTGGTGCCGGCGCGGGGGGCGCGCCGGCTCTCGCTGGCGCTGGCCGGGGTCGCCGCCGAGCGTCGGCTGGTCCACCTGCACACCAGCGGCGCCAACCTGCCCAGCTGGTGCGTGGCGCTGGCGGCCGGGCGGGCCCGCCGCCCGGGGGCGCCCCGCGGCGTGCTCACGCTCCACTCCGGCTCGTTGCCGGCGTGGCTGGCGGGCTCGCCGGCGCGGCGGCTGCTGGCGCGCGCCGCCTGCGCCGGCTTCGGCACGGTGGTGGCGGTGAGCGAGGCCATCGCCGCGGCCCTCCGCGAGGCCGGCGTGCCGGCGGCGCGCCTCCGCGTGCTGGAGGCCTTCTCGCCGGCGCTGCTGGAGCCCCCGGCGCCGCCGCCGGGGCTGGCCGCGCTGCGGGCCGCCGCCGCGCCGCTGGTGGCCGCGGCGGTGCTGCCCGGCCCGGTCTACGGCCCCGACCTGCTCCTGCCCGCCTTCGCGCGGCTGCGGGCGCGCCACCCGCAGGCTGTCCTGGCGGTGATGGGCCAGGGCAGCCAGGACCCGCCGTTCCGCGGCGCGCCCGGCGTGGCCGGCCTGGGCGAGCTCGCGCACGCGGCGGCGCTGGCCGTGCTGGCGGCGGCCGACGTCTTCGTGCGCGCCACCCGCGTGGATGGCGACGCCCTCACCGTGCGGGAGGCGCTGGCGCTGGGCTGCCGCGTGGTGGCGAGCGACGTGGGTCACCGGCCGGCCGGCTGCCTGCTCTTCCCGCCCGGGGACGCCGTCGCGCTGGGCGAGGCCCTGCTGCGGGCGGCGGCGCTGCGCCGGCCCGGGGTCGGCGGGGCCGCCTCCCCGGACACGTTCGAGGCCCTCTGGGACGTCTACCGGGCCCACGCCGTGGGCCGCGCGCCCCCGCCGGCGCCGGCCCCGATCACCTCGCCCCTCCGCGGCGCTGGCCGCGCGGGGCGCGGGTGAGAACCGTCCGGGCGAGCATGACGACGCGCGAGGCGGGCGGGGCCGGTCCCCGGGTGGCGGTGGTGGGGTGCGGGCAGATCGCCGACGCGCACCTGCAGGAGGCGCGGCGCGCCGGGGCCACGGTGGTGGCGGTCTGCGACGCCTGCGGCCCGGTGGCGGAGCAGGCCGCGGCCCGCTTCGGCGTGCCGGCCTGGTACGACGACCTGGACGCGCTGCTGGAGCGGGAGCGGCCGGAGGTGGTGCACGTCACCACCCCGCCGGCCTCGCACCTGCCGCTGGCCCGCCGCGCGCTGGCGGCCGGCGCGCACGTCTACGTCGAGAAGCCGGTCACCGTGGACGCCGGCGAGGCCGACGCGCTGGCCGAGGCGGCGCGCCGCGCCGGGCGGGAGGTCTGCGCCGGGCACAACCTGCGCTTCGACCCGGCCGTGCAGCGCCTCCTGGCGCTCCACCGCGCCGGCGCGCTGGGCGAGATGGTCCACGCCGAGGCGGTCATGGGCTACGACCTGGCCGGCCCGTTCGGCGCCCTGATCCTGGCCGACCCTGGCCACTGGGTGCACCGGCTGCCGGGCGGCCTGGCCCAGAACAACCTCTCGCACCCGCTCTCGCTGCTCCTGCCGCTGCTGGGCGACGGGCCGCTGGCGGTCCACGCCGGCGCGGCCCGCCTGCGCCCGCAGCGCACCGGGGACGTCCGCGACCGCTTCCACGACGAGCTGCGGCTGCAGCTCTCCGGCGAGCGCGCCACCGCCTCGGTGGTCTTCTCCTGCCGCATGCGCCCGGTGCAGCTGGCGCTCTCGGTGCTGGGGACCCGGCGGAGCGCGCAGGTCTCGCTCGACGCGCGCACGGTCCGGCTGGTGGAGGGCTCGCGCTGGCCCGGGCCGCTCGGCAAGGTGGACTGGGCCCGGCGCGACGCGCTGGCCGCCGGGCGCGAGGCGCTGGGGCGGGCCGGCGACCTGGCGCGGGCGCGGCTCCACTGGTTCGAGGGGCTGCGGGCGCTGCTGGCCGCGTTCTACGCCAGCCTGCGCGGCGCGGGCCAGGCCCCGGCGCCGGTGGCCGAGGCGCGGCGCGTGGCGGAGGTGATGGACCGGGCCTTCGCGCAGCTGGAGGGGACCGTCATGAGGGCGGCGGGGGGCGCGCAGTGAGGGTGGTGACGGGGGCGACGGGGTTCCTGGGGGGCGCCCTGGCGGCGCGGCTGGCGCGCGACGGCGGCGGGCCGGTGCGCTGCCTGGTCCGGCCCGGCACCGCGCCGGAGCGGCTCAGGCGGCTGCAGGCGCTGGGGCCGGCGGTGGAGGTGGTGCCCTGCCGGCTGGACAATCCGGCCGGGCTGCGCGACGCGCTGCAGGGGGCGGCGGTGCTCCACCACGCCGCCGCCGCCAAGCTGGGTCCGCCGGCGGCGCTGGTGGTGGGGGCCGCGGTGGCCACCGGCCACCTGTTCCGCGCGGCGCTGGCGGCCGGGGTGGCGCGGGTGGTGCTGGTCAGCTCCTTCAGCGTGCTGGGCGTGGCCGGGCTGGGGCGCGGCGCGGTGGTGGACGAGCAGGCGCCGCTCGAGCCCCACCCCGAGCGGCGGGACGCCTACTGCTTCGCCAAGCTGCGCCAGGAGCAGCTGGCCTGGCGGCTGGCGCGGGAGCAGGGGCTGCCGCTGACGGTGGTCCGGCCCGGCGCGGTCTTCGGCGAGGGGCAGCCGCTGCTGGGCTCGCGGCTGGGGCTGCGGCTGGGCGGCCTGTTCCTGCACCTGGGCGGCCGCTGCCTGGTGCCGCTCACCTACGTGGAGAACTGCGCCGAGGCCATCGCGCTGGCCGGCACCGCGCCGGGCGCGCTGGGCGCGGCCATCCACGTGGTGGACGACGGCCTGCCCACCAGCCGCGCGCTGCTGGCGCGCTACCGGCGCGAGGTGGAGCCGCTGCGGGTGATCCCCCTCCCCGGCCCGCTGCTGGGCGCGGCGGCCTGGCTCAACGCCTGGTACAGCGCCCGCACCGCCAACCACCTGCCGCCGGTGCTCACGCCCTACAAGGCGGCCAGCCTGTGGCGCCCGCTCCGCTACTCCAGCGCGCGCGCCCGGGCGCTGCTGGGCTGGGCGCCGCGCGTCCCCATGGCCGAGGCGCTGGACCGGACCTTCGCGGCGCTGGCGCGCGCCGCGGCCCCGCCCCGCGCGGCGGAGGCCGGGCCCCCCGCCGCGCCCAGGCTGGAGGTGCGCGCGTGAGCGGACCCACCCGGATCCTCGTCTTCCAGAACCGCTTCCTGATCGGCGGCCAGGAGCGGCAGACGGTGCTCAACGTCCGGACCATGGACCGGAGCAGGTACGAGCCGCTGGTGGCCTGCCTCAAGGTGGAGGGCGAGCACCTGGAGGACCTGGCCGCCGCCGGCGTCCGCCCCGGGCTGGTGGACGTGGGCCACCGCATGCTCAGGCCCAACACCGCGCGGCAGGTCTGGCGCCTGGCGCAGCGGATCAAGGCCGAAGACATCCGGCTGGTGCACGCCCAGGACATCTACACCAACGTGCTGGGGAGCCTGGCCGCGCGGCTGGCCGGGGTGCCGGTGATCGTCACGCGGGTGGACCTGGGCCACCACATCATGGGCTACCGGCGGCCGCTGACCCGGCTGGCCTGCCGCGCCGCCGACCGCGTGCTGGTCAACGCGCTCTGCATCCGCGACCTGGTCATCCGCGAGGGCGTGGCGCCCGACCGCGTGGTGGTCGTCCGCAACGGCGTGGACCTGCCGGCGCTGGACCAGGCGGTGCGCGACCTCCCCGACCCGGCGCTGCCGCCCGGCGACTGGATCACCTGCGTGGCCAACATGCACCACCCGGTGAAGGGCCAGACCGACCTGCTGGCGGCGCTGCGGGAGGTGCTGCGCCAGCGCCCCTCGGCGCGCCTGCTGCTGGTGGGCGACGGCGTGCGCCGGCCTGCGCTGGAGCGGCTGGCCGGGCAGCTGGGGGTGGCCGGGCGCGTCCTGTTCGCCGGCTTCCGCCGCGACGGGCCGGCGCTGCTGGCCCGCAGCGCCGTGGCGGTCTCGGCCAGCCACGCCGAGGGGATCTCCAACTCGATCCTGGAGGCCATGGCGCTGCGGCTGCCGGTGGTGGCCACCGCCGTGGGGGGCACGCCCGAGCTGGTCCGCGACGGCGTGAACGGGTTCCTGGTGCCGCCCGGCGCGCCCGGCGCCCTGGCGCGCCGCCTGCTGGACGCGCTGGCCGACCCGCGCCGCGCCCGGCGGATGGGCGCGCGCGGGCGGCGCATCGTGGAGGCCGAGTTCGACGTCCGGCAGATGCGGATCGGCTACGACGCGCTCTACGACGCGCTGGCGGCCCACCCGGTGCCACGGCTCATGGCGGGCCAGGCGGCGCCGGAGCCGGCGCGGGCGCGGGGTTGAGCGGCGCTACCGCGCCCCGTACTGCCGCTCGTAGTAGCTCCGGTACTCGCCGGAGATGATCCGCTCCCACCAGGGCCGGTGGTCGCGGTACCAGGCCACCGTGTCCGCGAGCGCCTCCTCGAAGCGCCGGCGCGGGGCCCAGCCCAGCTCGCGCTGCGACCTGGCCGCGTCGATGGCGTAGCGCCGGTCGTGGCCGGGCCGGTCCTTGACGTAGGTGATGAGCGAGCGCGGCTTGCCCAGCAGGTCGAGCACGCCGTGCACGATCTCGAGGTTCCGCTTCTCGCTGGCCGCGCCGAAGTTGTAGACCCGCCCGGCCTGCCCGTCCTCGAGCGCCGCCAGCAGGCCGCGGCAGTGGTCCTCCACGTGGATCCAGTCGCGCACGTTCTGCCCGTCGCCGTACACCGGCAGCGGCAGGTCCCGCAGCGCGTTGGCGATCATGAGCGGGATGAGCTTCTCCGGGAACTGGTAGGGCCCGTAGTTGTTGGAGCAGCGCGAGACCACCACCGGCAGGCCGAAGGTGTGGGCGTAGGCCAGCGCCAGCAGGTCGCTGCCCGCCTTGGAGGCCGAGTACGGGGACGAGGGCGAAAGCGGCGTCTCCTCGGTGAAGAAGCCGGTGGGCCCCAGCGAGCCGTAGACCTCGTCGGTGGAGACGTGCAGGAAGCGCTTCACGCCGCGCTCGCGGGCCGCCTCCAGCAGCACCTGGGTGCCGCGCACGTTGGTGTCGATGAAGACGCTGGGGGCCAGGATGGAGCGGTCCACGTGGCTCTCGGCCGCCAGGTGCATCACCGCGTCGACGGCCTCCTCGGCCATGACGCTGGCCACGGTGGCCCCGTCGCAGATGTCGGCCCGGACGAAGCGGTAGCGCGGGTGGTCGGCCAGGTCCGCCAGGTTCTCGGCGTTGCCGGCGTAGGTCAGCTTGTCGAGGTTGACGATGCGCCAGGACGGGCGCTCGGCCAGCAGCAGCCGGACCAGGTTCGAGCCGATGAAGCCGGCGCCGCCGGTGACCAGGACGTTCACGTCGCGCACCTCGAGGCGGGAGCACCCCGCGCGGCCGGCACCGGGAGGGTGCCGCGCCGCGGGGACTCTACCACGCCGCCCGGGCGCGGGCCGCGCCGCCCGGCGCCGGGCTGGCCGGCCGCCGGACGGCAGCGCTGCCTACTGCGCGCCGCGGGAGGTGAGCACCGCGGGGATGGTCTTGAGGCAGATCTGGATGTCGGTCCAGAGCGACCACTTGTCGATGTACTCGAGGTCCAGCTCCATCCAGCGGTCGAAGTCGATGTTGTTGCGGCCGCTGATCTGCCACACGCAGGTGATGCCCGGCTTCACCGAGAGGCGGCGGCGCTGCCACCGCTTGTACTGCTTCACCTCGGCGGGGATGGGCGGGCGCGGGCCGACGATGCTCATCTCGCCCCGCAGCACGTTCCAGAACTGGGGGAACTCGTCCAGCGAGGTCTTGCGGATGAACCGGCCCATGGGCGTGACGCGCGGGTCGTTCTTCATCTTGAAGACCGGGCCGCTCATCTCGTTCTGGGCCTTGAGCGACTCGAGGCGGGCCTCGGCGTCGGTGTACATGGAGCGGAACTTCAGGATGTTGAAGGTCCGGCCGTGCAGCCCCACCCGCTTCTGCCGGAAGAACACGGGGCCGCGGGAGTCGATGCGGATGGCGAGCGCCAGGCCGGCCAGCACCGGCGACAGGATGAGGAGCACCGAGGCGCTCACCACGATGTCGAAGGCGCGCTTGGCCAGCAGGGCCAGCTCGTCGGTCGGGGTGCGGGTCAGCGCCAGCATGGGCATGCCGTTCATCTCGCCCACCGACATCCGCGAGCTGCCGAAGCGGAGCACGTCGAGCGCGATCATCACCGACACGCCCTGCTCCTCGCAGACCTCGACCGCCTCCTCGATGGCCGAGAGCCGCTCGCGCGGCACCGCGAAGACCACGTCGTCCAGCACGTGCTCCTCGAGGATGGCGCCCAGGTCCGCCAGGCGGCCCAGGATCACGCAGTCGGGATCGGCCGGCGTGGCGCCGTCCTCGAGCACGTAGCCGGCCAGCTTCATGCCCCACTGCGGGTGCTGGCGGACGTTGTCGATGAACTCGGAGGCGAGCGAGCCCGAGCCGACCACGGCGTAGTAGCGGACGCGGCCGGAGTTGGCGCCGGCGGCGCGCGCCACCCAGGCGATGACCAGGCGGCTCGCCACCATCAGGCCGTAGGCGAGGCCGAAGTACATGGCCGTCATCAGCCGCGACGTCTCCTGGTACTTGGAGAAGAAGACGCCCGCCGCGATGGCCAGCGCCACCAGCGCCATGGAGCGCCCGGCCCGGACGATCTCGTTCCAGACCGAGTGCGGCCGCGCGTCGTACACGCGGTGCAGCCAGGCCGCGGCGCCCCACAGCAGCACCACGACCAGCAGCGGCAGCCAGAAGTGGTCGAGCGGGGCCAGCCGGTGGTCAGGCCGGAGGTGCTGGTAGGCGGCGTAGGCGCCCGGCAGCGAGAGCGTCAGGGCCGCGAAGTCGACGAGCCGGACGGCCGCCTCGGTCGGCCGCGCGTTGTGTCTCAGCATTCGTGTGGCTCCCCGGTGGACAGCGTCGGGCTGATCACTACAGCGGCGCCGTGAGCGGCGGTATCAACGGGTCGTGGGTCAGACGAGCGGGTGACGCAGGAAGGGGTCACGACCTCATGGCACATGGTGTTCACCGACCGCCAACCTCCGTCCGGTCCCGATCCCGGGCCGTGCTCCGGGGATCCTCCCCGGCAGCTGCGTGTGACGCGCACACTTATCCACGGCGTGGGCGCCGCGCGCGTACCGGGACCGTGGGACCGTGTCGTGGCGCCACGCACGGCCAGTGAGATTCGGGGTGCCTGCACCTCGAACGCGGGACGCATTCTTCACGCTCAGGAAACCCCGACCCCCGGATCGCGCCCTGCCGCGCACGACCCGGCCGAGCGCACCCCCTCTGGACCGCTGCGCGCCTCGCGCAGGGCCCTACCATTCGGCCTTCTCTGCTACACCTGAACCGTCACCGGGACGGCCCCGCCGCCCAGGTCCGGAGGGTTCCATGGAAGAGCTTCACCGCAGCGCCACGCCCGCCCCCGACCGCGCCAGGCGGCTCCCCGCGGCCCGCTGCACGCTGCTGGCCCTCGCCGGCCTCGCCCTCGCGGCCGCCTGCACACCCAGGGGAACCTTCGTCCGCGCCGAGGACCTCCCCGCCGACGCTCCCGAGACGGAGTACCGGATCGCGGTGGGCGACGTGCTGGGGGTGCGGGTGTGGAACCAGGAGTCCATGTCCACCAACCACGCCCGCGTCCGCGAGGACGGGCGCATCTCGGTCCCCTTCCTCCAGGACGTGGAGGCGGTCGGGCTCACCACCAGCGAGCTCGCGGCCCGCCTCCAGAGCAAGCTGCGCAGCCTGCTCAACAGCCCGGTGGTCACGGTGACGCTGGAGGACGCGCGCCCGGTCCGCGTTTCGGTGATGGGCGAGGTGGCCCGGTCCGGCCAGTACGATCTGGACCAGGGCGCGGGCGTGCTGGCGGCGCTGGCGGCGGCGGGCGGCCTCACCGAGTACGCGCACCGCGACGAGATCTACGTGCTCCGCTCCTCGGGCGGCCAGAAGGCGCCGCTCCGCATCCGCTTCGGCTACGGCGCGCTCTCCCGCGGCGAGAAGCAGGCGGCCTTCCGGCTGCGGGCCGGCGACGTGGTCGTGGTGGAGTGAGGCGTGGGCGCCGCGCTGGCCCTGCTGGTGGCGTGTGCCCTCGGGGCGCCCGACCTCGAGGCGCGGGCCGCGCTGCGCGCCGAGGTCAGCGAGCGGCGCTACGATCCGGAGGAGGGCGACGCCCGCCGCACGGACCAGCTGCTCCTGCACCCCGACCTGCAGGCGGACCTGGTCGGCCCCGACGCGCGGCTGGGGCTGGCCTACCGGCCGCGCATCGCGTTCATCAAGACCGCCGGGCTGCCCGACCAGCGCGAGGTGCTCCACGACGGCGCCGCGCGCCTCACGCTGCTGGCGGCGAGGCCCTGGCGGATCACGCTCGAGGCCACCGGCGCCCTGGGGCGGACCGACCTGGTGACGCAGTTCCGCCCCGGCACCGGCGGGGGCGGGACCGGGGGCGGGACGGGCGGCGAGCCGCCCCCGGTGGTCACCACCACCAGCGTGGTGGACTACCAGAACGCCTCGCTCATCCTGTCGCTGGCCGGCCCGGCGGGGCGCGCCAGCGACCTGTCCCTCGACCTCACCGCCCACACCGACGGCGGCGCCACCGCCGAGGCGCGCCAGTCCATGCCCACGCAGCGCACCGCCGAGGCGCGCGCGCTCTGGATCAGGCGGATCACGCCCCGGGACGGCGTCGAGCTGCGGGCGGACGCGCTCTGGGCCGAGCTGCCGGACCTCGACACCCGCTCGGCCACCGGCACGGGCGTCCTCACCTGGACCCACCGCTTCTCGCGGACCTGGGACGGCCGGGCCGGGGCCGGGGCCGTGGGCGGCTGGTTCGACCTGGCGGACGAGACCACCAGCGACGTCTACCCCGCCGGCGAGCTGGGGCTCTCGCACCGCTCCGCCGATCTCCGCGCCGGCCAGGACCTGCGGGTGCGCCTCGGCGCCGGCATCGACCGGCTCACCGGCGAGGTCGCGCCCGAGCAGACCTTCGAGCTCACCGCCCGGTGGCGGCTGGGGGAGTCCTTCGGCCTCTCGGCGCTGGTGGCCGGCGGCCTGGCGCAGCAGGAGCTGGGCGACACGCGGCGCGGCAACGCCGAGGTGCGCGGCACCTGGGAGGTCCACCGCCTGGTGGAGCTGGACCTGGGCCTGTTCGGCCAGGCGCAGCGCGCCAACCGGATCACCCTCCCCAGCTTCGACGAATGGGGCGCCTACCTGGGCGCCACGCTCCGCACGCCGGTCGGCGTCTGGTGATCAGCGCCCGCGGGTGAGCTGGGAGCGCAGCTCCGGCGCGAACCAGCCGCCGGGCGCCGGCCGCGGCCCCTCGCCCTGCTTGACGCACAGGAGCTCCAGCCGCCCGCCCTGCACCCGCACGTCGAGGCGATCGCGCCAGGAGGCCACCGCGCCGGTGGCCCGGGCCGAGCTCGTATACCAGACCCCCTCGGCCAGGCGCGCCGGAAGGCGGATCCCCCAGGACCGGTCCGGCCCCAGGGCCAGGATCCGGCGCACCATCACCTGCGCGGCCGCCCCCTCCGCCACGTCCACGCCCGGGTCGGCCACGCGCACCAGCGTGAAGCTGGGAGCGTCCAGGACCTCGAGCCGGGCCACCGCCATCTCGTAGGTCGCCAGCACCAGGTCCGGCGCGCCGTCGCCGGCCGCGCGCGCCGACAGCAGCACCGTCTCGGCCCGCCGCGGGGACGCCTCGGGGCGGAAGAAGCGATCCCACCAGGCGCCCAGGTCGCCGAGCGTCGGCCCCAGGCTGGCCGGCGCCGCCAGCGGCACGAAGGCCTCCGGGGGCAGCCGGGCCGCCGGCTCCACCGTGGCCTCGAGCCCTCCCGCCGGGCGCTGCTGCCGCCCCTCCTCGCGCGCCGGCCCCGCGCAGGCCAGCCCGAGGGCGCAGGCCACCACCGCCACGCCCGGAGCGATCGGGGATACCCTGAACCGGGGACGTCGTCGCGACATCCCACGAACGTAGACCATCGCCGGCCCATGAGGGCGCGAAAAGCGGCCGGCTGGCCTGCCGGGTGCGCCCCTCCGACAGGCCAGGCTCCCGGGGCACGCTTGCGGCCGTGCGCCGCAGTCACCACCCCATTACCCGAGGGAAGTCGCCAGCGTCAGGAAGCGCCGCCCCGGGGCCGCGTCCCTGTTTCGCCCTGCTTGACCCTTCCTTGCGAACGGTCCTCTATTGTGGCGGGGAGACCGGAGCCGACTCCGGATCGTGCATGAGCAAATCGTCCAAGGTGTTCGCGAAGGAAGGGGACGGGCCGCAGCCGTCGGCGGCCGTGGCCTCCGAGCTCATCGAGTTCTGGAGCGCCCTGTCCAAGCGGACCTGGACCAGCCTGCTGCTCCTTCCCACGGATCCGGACGGGTCCACGGCGGAGATGGCGAAGAAGCTCGCCGACGTGGGCCGGCTCCTCAGCTTCGATCCGGTCACCGCGGTGACCACGCCCACGCTCGAGTTCGGCTCGGCGCTGGCGCTCGTCGACCTGCAGCGCCACGCCCGAGGCGTCCAGCCGCTGGCCGCCAGCGGCGCGCGGGCGCCGCTCATCGACGTGACGCCGCACCCGCACGCCGCCGCGCCCGCGCAGCACCCGCACCCGCCGCCGCACCCCCACCCCCCGCCGCCCGGCGCCCAGGCCGCCCCGAACCCGGCCGGCGGCGGTCCGGCCGCCGCGCCGCGGGTCGAGGGCGCGAAGGAGCACGGCGTGCAGCCGGTGCCCGCAGCGAAGAACCAGGCCATCGCCCTCGCCTCCACCTCCCGGCTCATCCTCTCCATCCCGCCGGTGATCGTGGAGCCGCTGGGCATCCCGGCGGCGCACGAGGCCGACGTGGTGGTCCTGGCCGTCCACCGCGCGCGCTCGCGCCTCGCGAACGTCCGGCGCACCATCGAGCTGGTGGGGCGGGAGCGGATCCTCGGCTGCTACTTCGTCGCGTGAAATCGCCACACACCCCACCAAGGGCAAGAACGCAAGCGCCGCGGGCGTCCATGCTCTGCCACCCTCTCGCTCCTGTCGGGGCGCAGCCAGCGTCCGAACCGCCAGTCCACCGGGACGCCAGCCCCGGAGCCCCGTGACGATGGAAAGCGCCGAAGTCACCCCCGAGCTGACCGACGCCGCGCCGCGCAGCGTGGTGGCGCGCAACGCCTTCCACCTGGTGCTGGGCCAGGCCGCCTCCACCGCGCTCGCCATCATGCTGAGCGCCATGCTGGGCCGGCAGCTCGGCGCGCACGGCTTCGGCCTGTACTACATCATCACGACCATCGGGACCTTCGCCTTCGTGTTCGTGGAGTGGGGCCAGCCGCTCTTCGTGATCCGCGCGGTCGCGACGGAGCCGGCGCGGGGCGGCGCGCTGCTCGGGTCCTCCCTCGCGCTCCGGGTCGCCTTCGCGGCCGCCGTCCTCGGCCCCTCCGCCCTCACCGCCTGGGCGCTCGGCTACGACGGCGAGACCATCGGCTACGCCCTGCTCTTCATCGGGGCCACGCTCCCCTTCTTCCTGGCGCAGGGCTTCGGGATGATCTTCCGGGCCCACGACCGGATGGGGGCGGACGCGGCGGTGTCGGTGATCAACAAGGTCCTGATCCTGGTCGTCGCCTGGCAGCTCATCGCGGGCGGCTGGGGCGTGCCCGGCCTGATCCTGGCCCTGGCCCTGGCCGGGTTCGTCGCCCTGGCGATGGCGGCCTGGGTCTACCACCGGATGCCGGCCCCGCGCCTCTCGTTCTCCCTGCAGGCCTGCCGGGAGATCGTGGTGGGCGGCGCCCCGATCATCGCGATGACCGCGGCGGTCTACGCGCAGCCCTACCTCGACGCGGCCATCCTCTCGAAGCTGGTGCCGGCGACCGCCGTGGTGGGCTGGTACGGCGCGGCCCGGAACATCCTGGGGACGCTCATCGCGCCGGCCAACATCCTCGCCACGGCCAGCTACCCGAGGCTGTCCCGCGCCTCGGGCGACCCGGAGCAGTTCCGCACGGCGGCGCGCGAGGCGCTCCGGCCCATGCTCTTCCTGGGCGCGCTGGGCGGCGCCGGCACCTACCTGTTCGCCCACGTGGCCGTGCAGCTGGTCTACGGCCAGACCGGGTTCGAGCCGGCCGTCGACATCCTCCAGGTCTTCGCCCCGGGCCTCTTCCTGCTCTTCGTGGACATGCTGATGTCCACCGTGGTCTACGCCGCCGGCGGCGCGAAGGGGTTCGCGGTCGCCAAGATCCTGAGCGTGGCCGTGTCCACGGGGCTGGACCTGCTCCTGGTCCCGTTCTTCCAGGCCCGCTACGGGAACGGCGGGATCGGCGTGGTGGTGGCCTTCGCCCTGAGCGAGATCGTGGTCTTCGCCGGGGCGCTCCGCGTGATCCGCCGCGGCACCTTCGGGCGAGGGGCGCTGCTCGACGCCGGGCGGGCGCTGGCCGCCGCGGGCCTGACCGTCGCGCTGTTCGAGCTGGTCCCGACCGGCCCCTGGTTCGTGGGGATCCCGCTCTGCATGCTGGTGTTCACGTTGCTGGCCTTCGCGCTCGGCCTGGTGAAGCGGCACGATCTCGAGCTGCTGTTCGCCGTCGGCGGCTGGCGGCTGCCCTGGCGCAAGCCGGGGACAAGCCCGGGGCGCAGCCCTCTCCCTGAGCCGGGCGCTGGCGCGTCCCGCCCCCCGGGGGCGCGGCACGCCGGCACGTCCCGGGCTCGCGTGACGCCCGCGGCGCCCCCGACCGCTTATGTTCCGGGCCTCCCCGGGGCGGTGTGCGGAGGCGTGGTAGAGTCCGGGCCCGGGGGCGCTGCGCGAATGAAGACGCTCTTGCTGATGTCGCTGCTGCTCCTCACGTTCATCGTGCCCCCGCTGGCGGCGCGGGACCCGAAGCCCGTCCGCGCGCTCCGGGCCATGCTGATCCTCTTCACCGCGTTCATCGCGCTCTACGCGACGTACGTGACGTTCTTCCACACGCGATTCTTCGTTCCGCACAGGTGAGCAGCGATGAACCCCATCCGTCACCGGACGCCGCACGTCTTCACCTCCGAGCCGCCGCGCGAGGATCAGCTCTTCGACTACGCCGCCATCGGCGACCACATCGGCTACGTGCTCCGCTCGGCCAAGCGCCACAAGCTCCTGTTCGCGGGCTGCGTGCTGGCGGTGGTGGCCGCGGCCGCCGCGCTCGCGATGGTCGTGCCCAAGCAGTACCAGATCACGGCCTCCCTGCTGGCCCGGCGGGCCCCGGTGATGGACGTCTTCTCCAACCCGGGCGTGAACCGCGACTGGGACGCGCCCGCCCGCGCCGCGGGCGAGGTGGTCATGCGGCGCAAGAACCTGGTCGCGCTCTGCGCCAAGACCAACTTCGTCGAGCGGCACCTCGCGTCGCGCTCGCCCATGGGGCTCGCGCGGGAGTGGGTCCGCAACAAGGTGGGCCGCCCCCTCACCGCCGAGGAGATCCTGGACGGGGTCGTCGACGGCATCGAGGAGAAGACCTGGGTCACCGTCGGCCAGGAGGGGACCGTCACCATCGGCTTCCAGTGGAGCAACCCGCAGCTGGCGTACGACTTCGTCCAGGCGGCGCTGGAGAGCTTCCTGCAGGCCCGCCACGAGGCGGAGGTGAGCAGCGTCCGCGAGACCATCGCCATCCTCGAGGCGCACGACGCCCGCGTGCAGAAGGAGGCGGTGGAGCTGGCGGTCCGGCTCGAGGAGAAGGAGCGGGCGCTGCGCCCGCGGGGCGGCGGGGTCCGCCGCGCCCTCCCCGACCCGGCCCCGGCGCCCGCCGCCGGCGCCGACGACGAGCTGCAGCGGCTCGAGGCCACGCTGGCGCTCAAGCAGCGGGCGCTGGTGGACTTCGAGGAGTCGCAGCGCAGGCGCCTGGCCGACATGCACGGGCGGCTGGCCGAGCAGCTCAACGTCTACGCGCCGGAGCACCCCCTGATCGAGGAGACCCGGCGCACCATCGAGGCGCTGCAGGGCCCCAACCCGCAGCTCGCCGCGCTCCAGGCCGAGGTGAAGGCCCTCGAGGCCGAGGCCCGCCGGCGCGGCGTCAGCCGCCCGGCCGGCACCTCCGCGTCGCTGCTGCAGAGCCTGGCCCTGTCCGCCCCGCCCGACCTGTCGGCCACCGCGGACCCGCGGCTCGAGTACGATCGCAACCAGCTGGGCGCCCTGCTGCGGCAGCACGCCAACCTGCTCGATCGCATCGCCGCCGCCCGCGTCGAGATCGACACCGCCGAGGCGGCGTTCAAGTACCGCTACAGCGTGATCAGCCCGCCGCAGATGCCCAAGGGACCGGTCAAGAACCTCCCCGTGCTGCTGGTGGCCGCCGGCCTGGTGGGCGGCGTGCTGGTGGGCCTGTTCGCGACCACCCTGACCGACATCCGGCGCGGCCTGGTGATCGAGGCGTGGCAGATCGAGCGGACCATGGGCGTCACCGTCCTGACCAAGATCGAGCGGTGATCGCGGTGGGCGAGCGGGCCGGGCGCTTCGACGGGCTCACGGCCCTGGCGATCGGCGTCGTGCTGGCCGCCACCGTGGCGCTCCTCGCCGTCACCGGCGGGAACCCCGGCGCGGCGGCGGCCCCCGTGCTGCTGATCGCCGGCGCGTACGCGCTGGCCACCTTCCCGGTGCGCTGGGCCACCACCGGCATGGTGTTCCTGATGCTGGCGCTGGACGTGGCCGGCGACGGCTACGGCATCTGGAACACGCCCTTCATCCTCCTCGGCGACGTGCTCACCGACGTCTCGGGGGCGATCACCCACGTGAAGGTGGCCGGCTTCGAGGTGCTCACCTTCCTGCTGCTGGCGGTGGTGGTCTTCCGCCGATCGGTGGGCTCGGCGCGCGACGGCCTGAACCCGGTCCCGGTGGCCACCGCCGCCCGGGACGCGCTGCTCCTCTACCTGCTGGGCTTCCTCTACGCCGAGGCCATCAGCGTGGCCAGCGGCCACGGCCTCGCCCCGTGGAAGGCGCGCTACCTCCTCCACGTCCCGCTCCTGTTCCTGCTCTTCCAGGCGGCGTACCGCGACCCGCGGGACTTCCGCGCGCTGGCCATGGCGGTGGTGGCGGCGGCGCAGATCAAGGGGCTCATCGCCTTCTACGTGCAGATCGTGGCCGTGCGGCTCACCGGCGGGAAGCTGGCGTACGCCACCAACCACGGCGACTCGGTCCTGTTCGTGATGGCGCTGGTCATCCTGGCGGTGCGGGTCATGGAGCAGACCAGCCGCAGGGCCATGCTGGAGGCCGCCGCGCTGGCCGTGCTCCCCATGGTGGGCCTGATGGAGAACGGGCGGCGCATCGCCTGGGCCATGCTCGAGCTGGCGCTGATGCTCATCTACTTCGTCAGCCCCTGGAAGGCCTGGAAGCGCACGGTGACCCGGGCCATCCTGATCGGCGCGCCGGTGCTCCTGCTCTACGTGGCCGCCGGCTGGAACAGCGGCGGCGGCGGCCTGTTCGGCCCGGTGCACAAGATCCGGACCATGCTGGACGGCTCGGTGGACTCCTCGACGTTCTGGCGGGAGGTGGAGGCCTGGAACGTGGCCAACACCATGCGCGACCGGCCCTACATCGGGACGGGGCTGGGCGGCGAGTACGTCGAGACCATGATGAACGACGACATCTCGGCCGGCTACAAGGAGTACCGGGAGTGGCCCCACAACACCGTGCTCGGGCTGCTCCTCTACGCCGGGCTCCCCGGGTTCACGCTCACGTGGTTCGTCTACCCGGTGACCCTGTTCCTCGCGGTCCGAATCCTACCGGCACGGCCGGACCGCGGAGGAGCGCGCCGGAGCGCTGGTCTGCTGCGCCGGGGTCGTGGCCACCGCCTTCATGGCCTGGGGCGACACCGGCCTCCACTTCACGCAGGCCAAGATCTCGCTGGCGGCCTCGCTGGCGCTGGCGAGCAAGCTCGCGGTGAGCACCGGGGCCTGGCCCAACCGCCGGCCGGCGCCGACGGCCCCGCAGCCCGAGCAGGCGCTGCCGGCCGCCTGAGCGCGCGCGAGGGCCGGGCCGCGGACGGCGCCGGGCCGGGCGCCGGCCCCCGCCTCCGCCGCCGGGCTCAGGCCTGCGCGGCGCGCTCCGGCGCGGACTCGAAGTGCCGCTTGAGCCCCAGGAACCGCTTCTCGACCAGCTCGTAGCTGGCCCAGGCGACCGCCACCGAGACGGCGATGCCCAGCCCGCCCTGCAGCAGCACGGCCAGGAAGTGGTTCCCGACCCAGCCGGCCACCACGTGCTCGGTCCGGTGGCTCAGCAGGTAGTAGGACAGGAAGTGGTGGTAGACGTAGGCGCCGTAGCTGTACTTGCCCAGGAACGTCAGCGGCCTGCTGCAGAAGACCCGGTTCAAGGGTGAGCCGCCGGCGGAGAAGAGCGCCCACAGCAGCAGCACCGCCAGCACCACCGTGAGCGAGGCCGCCCGGATCGAGTAGCACAGGCTCAGCGCGGACTGGCTCACCACCACCCAGGCGTAGGTCACGGCCGTCAGCCCGACGGCGGCCACGCCCGCCTTCCCCAGGTGGCGGCGGATGGTCTCGGCGCCGCCGGGCTGGCGCACCAGGAGCGCGAGGAACCCGCCCAGCGCCAGGCCGTCGAGGCGGAACGGCGTGAAGACGTAGGTGGTCCACCAGGAGAGCCCGGCCAGGTTCCCGGCGGTCCGGGCCACCATCGCCGCGACCGAGATGGCCAGGCTGGTCCACATGAGCCGGCGCGGGTTCTTCCCCATCACCCAGACCAGCGCGGGCCACAGGAAGTAGAAGTGCTCCTCCACGCACAGCGACCAGAAGTGATCGACGTAGGAGAGCAGCCAGTCGCCGTGGATTGCGATGTACACGTTGACGCCGTAGAGCCACGCCCAGCCCTGGCGCTCGCGCAGGTAGTCGAGCTGCGCCCCCTGGAACGCCGGGATGAGCGGCGCCACCAGGAACACGGCCACCAGCACCATGTAGTAGAGCGGGAAGATCCGCAGCAGGCGCCGCATGTAGAAGTTGCGGAAGTAGTGCGGCTTCTCGCGGGCGTCCTGCAGGATGCCGGTGATGAGGAACCCGGAGAGGACGAAGAAGAGCTCCACGCCGTAGGCGCCGAAGGCCAGCAGGTAGGCCACCTTCCGCTCCAGCCAGGTGGAGGCGTCCATCTGGCCGATGAAGTGGAAGACCAGCACCATCAGGACGGCCAGCCCGCGCACGCCGTCCAGCGCGGGCATGTGCCCGCGCGGCGCGTCCGTCGGCTCGCCGCGGGCTGCGCTCGGCGCCCGGCCTGCGGTGGATGGGTCGGAGGGGGCGATGGCGGAGGCCGTCTTCATGGGGACGGCCACTCTAGCCAACAGGCGAAACGCGGCACAAGCCGGCAGTCGGGCGCCGCGCGGGCTGTGGCCGCCCGCCCGTCACCTCACCGTGTGACGCGACCCCGCGGCGCGTCGGGGCCGCGCCCGCTCACTGCAGCAGGGTGTCGTAGCGCGCGCGGGCCGGGAGGGTCGCCGTCTTGGTCGTCCCCTCCGGCGTGACCCACGGCCAGGCGCTGGCGCCGAAGAAGGCCGGCTTCACCTGGTGGTAGGCCGAGGCCGGCAGGGTCATGGTGGTCGAGCCGTCCTGGTCCTGCTGGCTGCGGACGTACTCCCAGTTCGCGTGGCGCAGGATGGTGGACGCCACCAGGGGATCGGTGACGGAGGTGCGGTTCCCGGCGCTGTAGCCGAGCTGCCACACGTTCTTCTCGCCGTACGGCGCGGCGAGGTCCTCGAAGGTCCAGCCGGTCATCCCGGACCAGCCCAGCACGTTGCCCACGAAGTTGTAGTAGCGGTGGCCCTGCATGATCTTCACGACCGCCACGTCGGTGGTGTCGTTGAAGTCGCGGTTCAGGCCGCGCAGCGCGTTGCGGAAGAACGTGTTGTGCGTGGCGCCGCCCCAGGCGTCGTCCGAGCCGGCGTTGAAGGCCTCGTTGCCCTCGAAGAGCTCCATGTGCGCGCCGGCCATGTGGGCGGCGTTGATGCCCACCTCCTGCCAGCCCGGCACGTTGTCGATGTGGCCGTCGTCCATGTAGTTGTAGCCGATGACGTTGCCGCCGCCGGTGGCGCGCATGACCATCACCTTGTTGAACCGCATGACGATGTTGTTCTCGAACAGGTTGTCCGAGGCGCCGTAGTTCATGGACAGGCCGTAGCCGCCGCCGCCGGGGCGCGGCGTCGGCGTCTCGTGGATGTACGAGTCGCGGACCTCGCAGCGGAACGTGCCGTCGAAGTTGATGCTGGACCCGGCGCTCCAGTAGCTCTCCACGTTCTTCACCCACGAGTACTTGGCGTGCCAGAGGTGGATGTTGCCCTCGGAGTCGCCGCCCTCGCCGTTCGCGACGTAGACGTCCTCCAGGCCGTGGAAGCTGGTGGGCGCGTTCTGGTACTTCACCAGCTGCGCGGTGTACGCGGTGTAGAAGTCGTAGTGGAGCGGGGTGGAGAAGGTGACGGTGTTGCCGCTGACCGAGGCCACCTCGAGGATTCTGGTTGGTGAACCGCCCCTGGCGGTTGAACCAGCCCTGGGCCTGCGGGTAGTCACCGCCGCCCGGCGACATGCGGGCCGAGAGCCAGATGCGCGAGTCGGGCAGCTGGTCGATCAGCACCAGCTCACCCACCGTGAAGCCGGGGTTGGAGGCCAGCGTCACCGAGGTGGCGCCCTTGACGCCGTTCGAGGCCAGGTTGGTGGCGGTCCCGAACTTGTCCGAGGTCCACCGGTTGCCCAGCACCACCACGGCGTGGTTCGAGCCGGCGGGCTTCACCAGCCGCGCGGTGGGCCGGCCGTTCGCGTCCACCGCCCCGCGCAGCACCACATTGGACTTGCCCAGGACGACCCCGTTGCCGGTGATGGTGTACGTCCCGGCGTTGAGCTTCACCACCTGCCCTGCCGGGCAGGCCTGGATGGCGGCGTTGATGGCCGCGGTGTCGTCGCCCCCGCTGGGGGACAGCGTCGCGCAGAGGGTTGAGCGCGCGGGGATCCCGCCCTGGCTCATCAGCCCGGGGTTCCAGATGGTGCGGCGATCCGCGTCGATGATGCCGGACAGGTCGGTGCTCGAGGGGGTCACGACCCGCGCCGTGGCGCTGGCCTGCAGCGACGCGTCCACGATGCTGGTGGCCACGATGTTGAAGCTGCCGGTGGTGGCGGGCGCCACGTAATGACCGTTCGCGTCGATCACGCCGCCGCCGGCCTCGATCACCGACCAGACCACCTCCGAGCTCGAGAGCCCGGTCACCTGGGCGCTGAAGTCGGTCGCCCCCCCGGGCACCAGCTCGATCACGCGCGGGGCCACCACGATGGCAGGGGTCTGCGAGGAGCCACCGAGGCCGGGGACGATCGCCTCCTGGCAGGCGGCGAGCAGGAGCGCGGCGGCCAGCGTCCAGATCCGGGTGCGGTGGGCATTCGGGCGATCGACCATTCTTGACGGCCTCCTGTCGCGCGACTCGGTCGGGCGGCCCGACCCGTGTCACGTGATTCCGGTACGACCGTCGAGAAATGCATGCTGCTGCGCCGTCCGTCAAGAACCCGGCCCGTCAGCGCTGGCGCATCTCGTCGCGCCCCTCCTTGTGGGCGGGGCGGCCTGGTGAGGCGCGTGAAACGCGGGCCGCGAGCGCATGTCACTGCGAGTGATGACGGCGCCGGGGCCGGTGCGCCTGGCCGGGCGGGATCACTTCGTCGGGGCGCGCCGCCGCCTCCTCGTTAAGCATCGGGGGCTGGTGCCCGCGGCCTGGAACGAACCCGGGCCGGAGTCGTCCCAAGGAGCGTGATCCGCGGTGCGAGAGGATGCGTGGAGCAGCGAGACGTTCGAAGATGTGCGCGGATTGGCGATTCTTCCCTCCGTTTACGTGCGCAGCGACAACTGACAGTATGTCCACGGATCATGTGACGGTGCGGAACGGTACACCGTCCACAGGAGAGCGCCCGAAGATGCCGAACACACTGTCCGCCGCCGCCGCCGCGTTGCTCGCCACCTCTCTCCTCTCCGCCGGCTGCGACAGCCGGAGCGCGCCGCCCGGCGCCGCCCCCAGCCGCGCCCCCGCCGCGAACGCCGCGGCCCCGACCGGCTCGGCGGCCGCGCCCAACCAGGTCCAGTGGACGGTCCAGGAGGGCGGCGGCGGGAGCGTGAACTCGAGCGGCCAGTACACGGCGCCTTCCACTGCAGGTGACTACCACGTGGTGGCGGCGAGCGCCGTCAACCCGCTGGTGGCCGGCTCGGCGCTGGTCCACGTCACCGCCGGCTCCTCCTCGGAGATCATCCCGGCGGACCGGCGCACGACCTGGAACCCGGGCCTGATGAGCCAGGGCGGCCTGCCCATCCGCAACACCCTCTGCGCGACGCTCTCCCCGAGCGGCGGCGACGACACCGCCGCCATCAACGCGGCCATCCAGGCCTGCCCGGCCACCCAGGTGGTGAAGCTCAACGCCGGCACCTACCGCATCTCCGGGCAGGGCATCCTCCTCAACCGGTCCAACGTGGTGCTGCGCGGCGCGGTGGACGCGAACGGCCGGCCCACGGCCCGGCTGGTGAAGGTCACCGGCACCAACGCGGCGGTGGTGGTGCTGGGCAACCGGTGGACCTCGGACAAGTTCGGGACCGCCACCAACCTGGCCTCGAACGGCGTCAAGGGCGCCACCTCGGTGACGCTGGCCTCCAACCCCGGCTTCACGGTGGGTGAGCTGGTGATGATCGACCAGCTGCCCGACTCGCGCATCTGGCTCTCGGCCCGCATGTCACCGGGCGGCGGCGACTACCCGCAGGCCCAGGGCTGGTTCAACCGCCAGGGGCGGTTCACCAACCAAATCCTCGAGGTGGCCTCGGTCAGCGGCAACACCGTCACCTTCTCCACCCCGCTCCACTACGACTTCTATACGGCCTACACGGCGCAGCTGGTGAAGTACACCAACGCCCCCACCAGCTGGCACGGCCTGGAGGACGTCTACGTCGCGAACGGCGAGGGCGGCGACTCCGAGGGCAACATCCACCTCTGGCACGCCAAGTACTCGTGGGTGAAGAACGTGGAGAGCTACTGGAGCGGCGGCTCCAGCATCAACTTCGACGGCACGTTCCGCTGCGAGGTCCGCGACTCGTACATCCACGAGACGCCCACGCCGCGCCCCGGCGGCGGCGGCTACGGCCTGTCCATGAACTACGGCGCCTCGGACAACCTGTTCGAGAACAACATCGTCATGCGGTTCAACAAGGTGATGGTCATGCGCGCCACCGGCGGCGGCAACGTCATCGGCTACAACTACATGGACGACGGCTACATCGACAACGTGCCGGGCTGGCAGGAGGTGGGCATCAACGCCGCCCACATGGCCGGCGCGCACATGGAGCTGTTCGAGGGCAACATGGCCTTCGGCGCCGGCTCCGACGACGCCTGGGGCGGCGCCACGCACAACACGTTCTTCCGCAACGCGCTGCGCGGCCTGAACCGCGACTTCAACGACACCACCGACGTGGCGGTCGTGAAGATCATGCAGGGCCACCGCTACTACAACTTCGTGGGCAACGTGCTGGGCTGGTCCGGGATGACCGGCTGGACCTTCGAGGACCTCGCCGCGCCGTACGGGGAGCGGAACATCTGGGAGCTGGGCTACAGCGCCGGGAACCGCAGCTCCGTCACCGACGCCCTGGTCGGCTCCACCATCCTGCGCCACGGCAACTGGGACTACGTCCGCAACCAGCAGGACCAGTACGGCACCACCACCGCCGCGATGCCCAGCTCGCTCTACCTCTCCGGCCGCCCCGCCTTCTTCGGCACCAACGCCTGGCCGTGGGTCACGCCGGAGGGGACGACCAAGGCGGGGACGCTGCCCGCCCGCGCGCGCTACGACAACCTGCTGCAGTGACGCTGCGGCGCGATCGCGCCCCCTGATCCTGGGAGGCCGCGAGCATTGCCGGCCGCTGCGCCCTCGACTACGTTGGGGCCCAACCCCCGACATCGAGGGCGCCGCGGTGGCGCCCGTGCGCGGCCCGTCCTCGGGCACGGGCAGTCCAGGGGTGTCGGAGGGGACGCGTGGGACAACCAGCCGAGGCCATCGTCGGAGCGGAAGCGGTCGCGCCGTTCGAGCTGGGCGGAATCCCCATCAGTCACCCGTCCGGGCTACACGCCTTCGAGTGGTCGGGCCCGACCCGCTTCGTGACCACGCTCAACGCCGAGCTGGTCCTGATGGCGCGGCGCGATCCGGCCTTCGCCGCGTTCCTGCAGCGCAACGTCATCACCGTCGACGGCCAGTGGACGCTGTGGGCTGCGCGCCGCAAGCGCGGGGCCGAGGGCGTGACCAAGCAGAGCGGCTTCGACCTGCTGAGCGCCATCGCCGGCGCCTGCGCGCGCGACGGCCGGCGGCTCTTCATCCTGGGGGCCGCGCCGGACGCCAACGCCCGCGCGGTGCAGCGGCTGGCCGAGACGCACGGCTGGGCCGGGGTGGGCGGCTACTCGCCCCCGCACGCGCCGTTCCCCTTCCCCGAGCCGTTCGACGCCCAGAATCCGGGCCCAGGTGGCCGCGGCGCGCCCCGACGTCCTGGTCATCGCGTTCGGCGCTCCCAAGCAGGAGTTCTGGGCGCGCGACCACGCCGCCTTCCTGCAGGAGCTGGGCGTCTCCCACGTGCTGTTCCTGGGCGGCGCGGTGGACATGCTGGCGGGCAAGTACAACCGGGCCCCGAAGCTGGTGCGCCGGCTGGGCCTGGAGAGCCCCTACCGGCTGGTGCAGGCGCCCGGCCGCTGGCGGCGCGAGCTGCGCAAGCTCCAGTTCCTGTGGCTCTTCCTCACCGGCAAGCTCTGAAAGGCACCCCATGATCGTCGTGACCGGCGGCACCGGACTGGTCGGCTCGAACCTCGTGAAGGCCCTGAACCAGGCCGGGCACGAGGACATCCTGGTGGTGGACTCCGTCGGCGAGACCGAGAAGTGGCGGAACCTCGAGGGCACCCGGATCGCCGACCTGATCAACTACAAGTCGGGCGCGGCCGGGCTGGAGGCGGCCACCCGCGACCTGCCGATCCAGGTGGTCTTCCACATCGGCGCCAACGCCGACGTGCTGGTCAAGGACGCCGACCGGATGCTCGACGACAACCTCGAGCACTCCAAGGCCTGGTTCCGGCTCTGCCAGGGGCGCCAGGTCCCGCTCTACTACGCCTCCAGCTCCGCGGTGTACGGCAACGCGCCGGTGTGCCGCGTCGAGTCGGCCTGCGAGCGGCCGCACAACCCGTACGCCTTCTCCAAGTGGCTCTTCGACCGGTTCGTGCAGGACCAGGGGGCCCGCGGGCTGAAGGCGCCGGTGATCGGCTTCCGGCTCTTCAACGTCTTCGGGCCCGGCGAGGAGCACAAGGGCAAGAACGCCAGCCTCCCGCGGCGCTTCCTGGGCTTCCTGCGCGAGCGCGGCCGAGATCGACCTGTTCGAGGACGACATCCGGCGCGACTACGTGCCGGTCGAGGGCGTCTGCGCCGTCTTCCTCGACGCCTGGAAGTCCGGGCGCCCCTCGCAGATCGTGAACCTGGGCGCCGGCACGCCCCTCACCCACCGCGAGGTGGCCGAGCTGGCGGTGGAGGCGGCGCGCGCCGCCGGGATCCGCGTCGAGGGGCGCGGCATCACGCTCGTCCCCATGCCCGAGGAGCTGCGCGGCGCGTTCCAGTTCCGCACCTGCGCCGAGGACGTGCCGGAGTGGATCCGGTCGCGCGTGGCGGGCAACCGCGAGCGGATGCAGGCCTACCTGGCCTGGCTGACGAAGCGCTGACGGGCGCGGGGCGTCCCGCGCCCGGGGGCGTTGCCCCCCGAATCGATCCTCACCCGTCGCGGCCGAAGAGCCGCTCGCGCGCCTCGCCCAGGCTCGACACCACCTCGGCGCCCGCGGGCGCCCGCGCGGCCTCGTCCTCGCCCGGCGCGGCCAGCAGCACCAGCCGGCCCACGCCGGCGGCCCGCCCGGCCACCAGGTCGGAGACCTTGTCCCCGACCAGCGCGCTCGCGGCCAGGTCCAGCCCGAGCTCGTCGCGGGCGGCGAGCAGCATCCCGGGCCCGGGCTTGCGCGAGGGGCAGTCGAGCCGGTACTCCCCCACCCCCGCCGCGGCGTGGTGCGGGCACCAGTAGACGGCCGCCAGCGGGGCGCCGCGGGCCGCCAGCTCGGCCATCATCCAGCGGCTCAGCCGCTCGAAGTCGCCCTCGCCGTAGTAGCCCCGGCCGATGCCGGCCTGGTTGGTGACCACCACGATGGGCCAGCCGCGCGCCGCCGCCGCCTGGCAGAGCGCGAAGACGCCGTCCACGAAGGTCACGTCCTCCGGCCGGGACACATAGCCGTGATCGACGTTGATGACGCCATCGCGGTCGAGCAGCAGCGCCGGGCGGCGCCCGGCCGGCCGCGGCGGGGCGCCGGGCGGGAGGATGGCGGGACGGCAGGCCATGGTCAGGCGCGCGGCTCGGCGAGGAGATCCTGGGCAGCCCTGTAGTCGTCGGGCACGCCGATGTCGATGAAGCGCCCGGAGGCCACCCAGGCCAGCGGGGCCAGGGCGGCGAGCTGCGGCTGGAGCAGGTCCTTCTCGATCGAGAACGCGGCCGGGAGCCCCAGCCCCTCGAAGACGCCGGCCTCCAGCAGGTAGACGCCGGCGTTGATGAAGCCCGGCCCGGTGCCGCCCTTCTCGCGGAACCGGGTCACCCGCCCGCCCGCCAGGTCGAGCGCGCCGAAGCGGCCCACGTCCGGCACCTCGCGCACCGCCATGGAGACCCGGGCCCCGGCGGCGCGGTGCGCGGCCAGCATGGCCGGGTAGTCCAGGTCGAGCCAGGTGTCGCCGTTCAGCGCGAAGCAGGGGCCGGGGCCGGCCAGCGCCACGGCCTGCCGCACGGCCCCTCCCGTCCCGAGCGGCTCAATCTCCTCGGAGTACGCCACCGACAGCCCGCGGAAGCGGTCGCCGAAGTGGCCGCGCACCAGCTCGCGCCGCCAGCCCACGGCCAGCACCACCCGCTCGAAGCCCTGGCGGTCGAGGTCCGCCAGCACGTGCTCCAGGAAGGGCCGCCCCGCCACGGGGGCCAGCACCTTGGGGACCTCGCCGACCGCGGCGCGCAGCCGCGTGCCCAGGCCGCCCGCCAGCACCACCGCCTGCAGGCTCATGGGCGGAAGATCGCCTTCTCGATGAGGAGGCACACGATGTGCCCGACCGCGATGTGCCCCTCCTGGATCTTGGGCGTCTCGGTGGACGGGACGCGGACCAGCAGGTCGCAGAGCGGGGCCATGACGTCGGCGCCCGGCCCGGCGCCGGTGAAGCCCACGGTCTTGATCCCCTTGCTCCGGGCCTCGCGCAGCGCCGCCAGGATGTTGGGCGACTTGCCGGAGGTGGAGATGCCGATGAAGACGTCCCCGGCCGCGCCCACCGCCTGCACCTGCCTGGAGAAGGCCTTCTCGTAGCCGTAGTCGTTGCCGATGGCGGTCAGCACCGAGGTGTCGGTGGTGAGCGCGAAGGCGGCCAGGCCCGGGCGGTCGAAGGCGAAGCGGCTCACCAGCTCGCCGGCCAGGTGCTGCGCGTCCGCCGCGGAGCCGCCGTTGCCGGCGAAGAGGATCTTGTGGCCGGCGCGGAGCGAGTCCACGCAGGCCTGCGCAATCTGCTCGACCGTCTGCACCAGGGCCTGGTCCTGCACCATGCCCTGGAGCACCTCGACGCCCCTGACCAGCTGCCTGCGAATCTCCTCGGCGCTCATCGGATCCTCCAGCCCTGCGTCCCGTACTTCGTGAAGTGGCAGTTCATGACCTCGCCGCCGCACTCCCGCAGCACCCGCACCACGTCCATGCGGCGCGGGGGATCGACGACCAGCATCATGAAGCCGCCGCCGCCGGCGCCCGAGATCTTGGCGGCCTTGGCCCCGCCCGCCAGCGCCTTCTCGTAGGTGGCGTCGATGGAGGCGTTGGTGATGGAGCTGGCGGTCCGCTTCTTCGACTCCCAGGAGGTGCGCAGCGCCCGCGCGTACAGGTCGAAGTCGCCCTTGAGCAGCGCCTCCTTGGTGAGCGCCGCCTCCCGCTTGAGGTCGTGCATGGCCTCGATGGCCCGCGCGTCCTTCTTCTCCACGTTGGTCCGCTGCTCGTCGACGATGCGCGCCGACTCGCGCGAGACCCCGGTGTAGTAGAGGAGCATCGACGCCTCGAGCTCCGAGAGGATCCAGTTCTTGATCCGCAGCGGGTTCACGATCACACGGTCGTGGTCGTAGAACTCCATGAAGTTGAACCCGCCGAAGGTGGCCGCGTACTGGTCCTGCTTGCCGCCCGAGAGCGCCATGTCCACGCGCTCGACCTGGTACGCCAGCGAGGCGACCTCGTACTCGCCCAGCGGGAGCTGCAGGAGCTCGACGAAGGCCTTGATCATCGCCACCACCAGCGTGGACGAGGACCCCAGGCCGGACCCCGCCGGCGCGTCGGAGAAGGTGGTGAGCCGGAGGCGCAGCGGGCTGCCGCCGTTGTAGTCGCGCACGATCCGGTTGTAGACGGCCCGGTGCAGCGCCAGCGGGCCGGGCCCCTCGATCACCAGCTGCGGCTCGGCCGCGCCCTCCCAGCGCTTCTGCTGGTCGCTGGCGACGATCTCGAGCCGGTCCTCCTCGAGCGTCTCGATCATCGCGTACGCGTACTTGTCGATCGTGGCGTTCAGGACCGCGCCGCCGAACTGATCGCAGTACGGCGACACGTCGGTGCCGCCGCCGGCCAGGCCCAGTCGAAGCGGAGCGCGCGCTCGGATGATCAAGTGATGCCTCCGTTGCTCGGTTGTCCCGGCGCACGCCGGGAGAAGGTGGAGGCTAATCGGGCCGCCGCCACCTTCACAGTCCCACATCGTGGGCGCATGAGCGCTGCGGGTCCCGTGAACTCGGTTCGCGGAGAGGGTGCGGCGTCACGGCCCCGTCACGGCGGCGGCGTGCGTCAATGGGCAGCGCGCGCCGGGGTGCGCTCGGGCGGGGCCGGCGGCGCCCAGGCCGAGGCCTGCCGCGCGTTCAGGGCGGCGGTGGCCCTGCGCTTGCCGCGCAGGAGCACGGCCCACTGGTAGCGCCGCAGGAACCGCCTGAACTCCGCGTCGCCGTAGCGCGGCGCGCGCTTGAGCATGCTCTTGAAGTAGCCGTGGAGCATGGCCAGGCCGCCCACCACCAGCGGCGGCCGCGTCATGCGGAACACCGCCGTCGCCAGCATGTAGATCGGGGTCGTCCCCATGAAGTACTGACCGAAGCCGTGCCGTACCCGGCCGGTCCACCAGTTCTTGTGGCTCGTGCCCATGGGGCGGAGGTGCACGAACCGGAGGGCCGGATCGTCCCAGGAGGTCGCGATCCAGCCCGCCTGCCGGCAGCGGTGGCCGTCGATCCCGTCCCACATCAGCTCGCGGACGAAGCCGCCAATCTGCTGGAAGCAGCTGGTCCGGTAGAACTTGGTCATGCCGACCGAGTTCTCGTCCCCGCACTTCTCCGAGATGAGCGCGGAGGTGTCCGCCAGCGGGTAGCGGACGGGGGGATTCCCGGCCGAGGGCGGGAAGAAGTACGGCTTGCCGGAGCAGCAGCCCAGGCGCGGCTCGGCCTCCATCCGGTCCATCAGGCCGGCGAAGTAGCCGGGCGGGATGTCCAAATCGAGGTCGAACTTGCAGACGTAGCTGTACGCCCAGGGATCGACCGTGTCGTACCCGGCGTAGAAGGCGTCGATCACGCCGCCGCCCAGCTTGCGGTCGCCGCAATCCGTCCGGCGCACGATCCGGATGTACGGGAACCGCGCGGCGTACTCGGCCAGGATGGCGGGCGTCTCGTCGCTGGAGCCGTCGTCCACGATCACCCAGACGGTGGGCGGCTCGGTCTGGCCGGTGACGGCGTCGAGGACGCGGCGGGCGTAGCGGGCCTCGTCGCGGCAGGGGGTGACCAGGCAGTAGGTGCGCGGGATCATCGGACGACTCCGTGGCGCTGGCACCAGCGCATCAGCACGTAGATGGCCCACAGCCGGGACCAGTGGATCCCGGGGGCGTTCTCCTGGAAGGCCGACCAGAGCGCGGCCACGGCCGAGGGCTCGAGCCCCACCGCCCGCGCCGCCGCCGGATCGCGCAGCGTCTCCTCGAATCCGCCGGCCCAGGCTGGCCCGAAGCCAGCGGTCGAACGGGAGGACGAAGCCGCTCTTGGGCCGGTCGAACAGCGCCGGCGGCAGCCCCTTGAGCCCGGTCTGGCGGAGGAGCGCCTTGCGCCCCACCGGCTGGAAGCGGAGGTCGTCCGGGAGGCCGTTGACGTACTCGAACACCGCCTGGTCCACCAGCGGGAGCCGCTGCTCGATGGAGGGGGCCATGCTGGCGGCGTCGTTGTCGCGCAGGAGCCGCTCGCCCAGGAAGAGCCGCTGCTCCAGGACGCCGATGGCCGCCAGCGGCGACCGCCCCCGCGTCTCCTCGACCAGCTGCGCCCGCATCTCGGCCGGGAGCCCGTCCGGCAGCGGCCCGTCGGCCAGCAGCCGCTCCTGGAACCCCGGGAGCAGGAGCGCGTAGGCGAGCTGGTAGAGCGCGAGCAGGTCGTCCCCGCGCCGGAGCATGTCCGGGAGCTTGGCCCAGCGGGTCTGGGGGGAGACGGCGTGGCGCGACCGGACCTTGGCGGCCACCAGCGCGCGCGAGGCCGCGGCCAGCACGCTCCGCGGGACCGGGCGCAGCCGGTCCACCCAGCGCCGCAGCACCGGCAGGTCGCGGAAGGAGGTGTAGCCGCCGAACAGCTCGTCGCCCCCGGAGCCGACCAGCGCCACCACGAAGCCGGCCTGCCGGATGGCGCGCGACATGAAGTAGGAGTTGAGGCCGTCGAAGGTGGGCTGGTCGAGGCTGTCGAGGGCCGCCTCGAGCCCGCCCACGAAGTCACCCTCGGTGAGGACCACCTCGCGGTGCTCCGTCCCGATGGCCTGCGCGATGGCGCGGGCATGGTGGCCCTCGTTGAAGGCCTCCTCCTCGAACGCGAGCGTGAAGGTGTGGACCGGGGTGGTCGAGGACCGCTGCGCCAGGTTGGCGATGGCGGACGAGTCCACGCCGCCGGAGAGGAACACCGCCAGCGGCACGTCGGAGTGGAGGTGCAGGCGGACGCTCTCCTCCAGCACCTCCGAGAGCCCGGCCACGTCGCCGCGCCCGGGCACCGGCTGGGCGGGGACGGCCCAGAAGCGGCGCGACCGGCGCTCCCGGCCGGCGCGGTCGAGGACGGTCAGCGCGCCCGGCCAGAGCTGCTGGATCCCCTCCACCGCCGTGCCCGGGCCGACCACGAAGCCGTTCCAGATCACCGAGGCGGCCGCCTGCGGGTCGAGGCGCGGCGTGCCCAGCAGGCCGGAGGCCAGCAGCGCCCGGACCTCGGACGCGAAGGCGAAGGTCCACTCGCCCCGCGGGTCCGGGTTGCGCGCCCAGTAGAGCGGCTTGATGCCCAGCGGATCGCGCGCCAGCAGGAGCTCCTGCCGCTCCGCAGACCAGAACGCGAAGGCGAACATGCCGCGCAGCCAGGGCAGCGCCTCGGCCCCGTGCAGGCCGAGCGCGCGGAGCAGCACCGCGGTGTCGCCCGTGGAGCGCAGGTCGTGGGCGTCGGCGCCGAGCCGATCGCGCAGCGCCGCGTAGTTGTAGATCTCGCCGTTGAACACCACCACGTTGCCGGTGGCGGGGTCCACCATGGGCTGCGCGCCCGCGGGGGAGAGATCCAGGATGGCCAGGCGGCGGTGGGCCAGCAGCACGCCCCGCCCCTCGGCGTCGGGCGCCGACTCCCAGACCCCCTCGGCGTCCGGGCCGCGGTGGCCCATGGCCGCGTTCATCCGCTGGAGCGCTGCGCGCTGGGGGGCGTCGAGCCGCCCCACGATACCGGCGATGCCGCACATCCTCAGCGCTCCCGTTCCGGTCCGCGCCGGCCCGCCCACTGATGCTGATCCATGTGCTCCGAGTATTAGCGACTCCCTCCCGAAAGTCATGGTGGCAAACAGGAGCGTTCCGTCGCGCCCCCGCACCGCGCCCGGGCGTCGCGGAAGCGTGGGACAGCCCTCCGGCGATGTCGCACGCCCGCGCGGGCGCGTTGACACCACGGCGGAGCCCTGCCAGAAAAACCGGCGTGCCGAGCGTCCCCGAGCGTCTTCGCGTCCTCTTCGTCTCTCCCTTTCCCCCGGTCCCCGCCACCTTCGGCGCGCAGCGCCGGGTCCAGGGGCTCCTCACCTCGCTGAGCCATCACCACGACGTGACGGCCGTCACCATGCTGCCCTCCTTCGTGGAGCGCGAGGCGGCCGAGCGCGGGCTGCGCGGAATCTGCCCTGACTCGGTGATCATCCCCTCCCCGCCCGTGGCCGGCCTGGGCAAGCGGGTGCGCCAGCTCCGGTCGCTCTTCTCGCTGGACAGCTACGAGCGGCTCCACCACGACATGCCCGAGCTGCGGCGCACCGTGCACCGCCTCCTCACCACCCGCCGCTACGACATCGTCAACGTCGAGTTCCCCTTCTTCGGGCGCTACGACTTCCGGCAGGCGCCGCCGGGCGAACGCCCACCCAAGGTGGTGCTCGACGAGCACAACGTGGAGTTCGACCTCGTCCGCCAGATGGCGGGCCTGCACCGCGGCCTGGGCCGGCACCTGCACAACAGCATCAACTGGCGCAAGCTGCAGCGGGAGGAGATCCACGCCTGGCGGACCTCCGACGGCGTGATGTTCACCTCCGCACCCGACGAGGCGCGCGCCCGGGCGCTCGCCCCGGGCATCCAGGCCCGCGTGGTGCCCAACGCGGCCGACATCACCTACTTCCACCGGCAGCCGGGCCACCCCGAGCCCGACGGCCAGACCCTCCTGTTCTTCGGCACGTTCGGCTACTTCCCGAACCACGACGGCGTCCTCTACTTCCTGCGCGAGATCTGGCCGAAGCTGGCCGCCACCCACCCCAGGGCGCGGCTCAAGCTGATCGGCTCCGGCGCGCCGCCGGAGGTGAAGGCGTTCGAGGGGCCGCGCGTGGAGCTCCCCGGCCTGGTGGACGACGTCCGTCCGCACCTGGCCGGGGCCGCCGCGATCATCGTGCCGCTGCGCATCGGCGGCGGGACGCGGCTCGAGATCCTCGAGGCCATGGCCATGGGGAAGCCCATCGTCACCACGCGGCTCGGCGCGGAAGGGATCGACGCCGTGGACGGGCGCGACATGCTCTTCGCCGACGATCCGGCGGCGTTCGCGGCCGCGGCGGGGCGCGTGCTGGACGACCCCGGGCTGGCCGCGCGGCTGGGGGCCTCGGCGCGCGCGCTGTCGGAGCAGCGCTACTCCTGGGACGCGGCGGGCCGCGTCGTGCACGCGTTCTACAACGAGCTCCTCGAGGCGCCGCCCGCGGCGCGCGCCGCCGGCCGCTGACCCTGCGCGCCACCGTCGGGCGTTCCGTGGACACGCCGGCGGTCGAGCTGGTGCGGCGAGCCGGGGTCACCCATCGCCGGGGTGCCCCCGGCCCGCTGCTCCTGTAAAATTCCCGCTCCTCCCGAGGTGAGCATGGAAACATCCCAGGCCGTCCCGGCGCAGGCCGAGGCCACAGTCCGCGCGCCCGAGCAGGCCCCCCGCTGCTGGAGCCTTCACCACGACGCGGCCAAGGTGTACTTCCACCGCTGCGGCACGTCCCGCCCCGCGCTGCACAAGCGGCTGAAGGCGTGGATCTGGGACACCGAGCTGGTGGTGGCCGCCGTCTACCGCTACGGCCAGCTCTGCATGCACCTGCGGGAGAGGAGCCCGCTCTTGGGCCTCCTCCCCTTCGCGCTCTGGGCGGTGCTGCAGTTCCTGGTCCGGCTGGTGCTGCACGTGGAGATCCACCAGCGCTGCCGGATCGGGCCCGGCGTGCACCTCGGCCACCCCTACACCATCATGATCGGCGCCACGACCATCGGCGCCAACTGCAGCTTCACCCACAACGTGACCATCGGCATGGGGCTGGGCGCGAACGGCCCCGGCATCCCGGTGCTCGGCAACGACGTCTGGGTGGGGCCCTGCTCGATCCTCACCGGCCCCATCACCATCGGCGACGGCGCCGTGATCGCCGCCGGCTCGGTGGTGTCCAAGGACGTGCCGGCGCACGCGCTGGTGGTTGGGAACCCGGCGCGCGTGGTGGCGGCCAACTACGACAGCGCGCGCCATCATCGGCTACCGGCTCACCTCGGACGAGCTGACCCGGCCGCCCAACCCGGGCGTGCACGGCGGCGGGTAGCCGCGGCCTCCCTGGAGACGGCACGGGCGGCGCCGCCGGAGCGGTGCCGCCCGTCTGTCTTCGCGCTGGCCGGCCCCGCGACCCGTGACACCGCCAGTGATCACGGATCACGAACTGCCGTCTAGCGCAGGTACGTGTCGTACCGGGCGCGCGCCGGGAGCACCGCCGTCTTGGTGGTCCCGTCCGGCGTCACCCACGGCCAGGCGTTCGCGCCGAAGAAGGCCGGCTTGGCGGACAGGTAGAGCGAGGCCGGGAGCGCGAGCGCGGCGGTCCCGTACTGGTCCTGGCGGCTGCGGACGTCGTCCAGTTCGCGTGCCGGATCATGGTCGAGGCCACGGCGGCGTCGGTGACCGAGCTGCGGTTCCCGGCGCTGTAGCCCAGCTCCCACATGTTCCGCTCGCCGTAGGGCGCGGCGATGTCCTCGTAGCTCCACCCGCTCATGCCCGACCACCCGAGCACGTTCCCGATGAAGTTGTACCAGTGGTGACCCTGCATCACCTTGACGGCCTGGACGTCGGCGGTGTCGTTGAAGTCCCGGTTCACGCCCAGCAGGTTGTTGCGGAAGAAGGTGATGTGCGAGGCGCTGCCCCAGGCGTCGTCCGAGCCGGCGTTGAAGGCCATGTTGCCCTCGAACAGCTCCATGTGCGCGCCGGCCATGTGGGCGGCGTTGATGCCCACCTCCTGCCAGCCCGGCACGTTGTCGATGTAGCCGTCGTCCATGTAGTTGTAGGCGATGACGTTGCCGCCGCCGGTGGCGCGCATGACCATCACCTTGTTGAAGCGCAGGACGACGTTGTTCTCCACCAGGTTGTCCGAGGCGCCGTAGTTGAGCCCCAGGCCGTAGCCGCCGCCGCCGGGGCGGGGCGACGGGGTCTCGTGGATGTACGAGTCGCGGACCTCGCAGCGGAACGCGCCGTCCAGGTTCACGCTGGTGCCCTGGCTCCAGTAGCTCTCCACGTTCTTCACCCACGAGTACTTGGCGTGCCAGACGTGCACGTTGCCCTCGGAGTCCCCGCCCTGCCCGTTGGACACGTAGACGTCCTCCAGCCCGTGCCCGGTGGTGGCGGCGTTCTGGTACTTCACCAGCTGCGCCGTGTACGCCGTGTAGAAGTCGTAGTGGAGCGGAGAGGTGAAGGTGACGGTGTTGCCGCTGACCGAGGCCACCTCCAGGATCTGGTTCGTGAACCGGCCCTGGCGGTTGAACCAGCCCTGGGCCTGCGGGTAGTCGCCGCCGCCCGGCGACATGCGGGCGGAGAGCCAGATGCGGGAGTCGGGCAGCTGGTCGATCATCACCAGCTCACCCACCGTGAAGCCGGGGTTGGAGGCCAGCGTCACCGAGGTGGCGCCCTTGACGCCGTTCGAGGCCAGGTTGGTGGCGGTCCCGAACTTGTCCGAGGTCCAGCGGTTGCCCAGCACCACCACCGCCGCGTTGGTGTTCGGGTTCTTGATCAGCTTCGCGGTCGGGCGCCCGCTCGCGTCCACCGCGCCGCGCAGCGTCACGTTGGACCGGTTGAGCACGATGCCCTGGCCGGAGATGGTGTACGTGCCCGCGTTCAGCTTCACCACCTGGTTCGCCGCGCAGGCCTGGATGGCCGAGTTGATGGCCGCGGTGTCGTCGGCGCCGCTGGGCGAGAGGGTCCGGCAGATGGTGGTCCGCGCCGGGATCCCGCCCTGGCTCATGAGCCCGGGGTTCCAGGTGGTCCGGCGGGCAGCGGGCAGCCAGGCGCTGGTGTCGCCGCCGCCGGTGGGCGGCGGCGGGGTGGTGGCGGCCGACGGGGTGGCGCTGACGGCGGCGGAGCGGACGCCCTCCCCCGCCGCGTTCACCGCGGCGACGGCGTACCAGTAGGTGGTCCCGCCGGTCACGGCCGCGTCGCCGTAGGTGGTGGTGGCCTGCGCGCTGGAGGTGAGCCTGGTGTACGTCCCGGCCTGGGAGGTCGAGCGGTAGACGTTGTAGCCGGTGGCGCCGGAGGTGGCCGCCCAGGAGAGGTCGACCCGCACCGTGCCGGGCGTGGCGACGAGCCCGGTGGGCGCCGCCGGGGCCGTCGGGGTGGCGGTCGCGCCGGTGAAGGTCATCGCGTCCACGTAGGTGCGCGAGAGCGACCTGCCCGCGGCCTCCTGGAGCTGCACGCCGTCGATGGTCTTGCCGGCCACGCCGAGCGCGGTGAGCGGGACCTTGCAGTGGGTCCAGGCGTTCGCGGGGATGGTGCGCCCGGTGCAGTAGGCCGCCAGCGACACCTTGGCCTGCTGCGTGCCGCCGATGGTCGCGCAGACCGTGAGCGCCTTGCCGGCGGTGGTGCCGCCGTTCACGTCGAGCTCGAGCGAGGTGAGGTTGGCGGTGGAGAGGCCGGCGCCGTGGAGGTAGAGGCCCGTCCACGCGCCGAAGTCGACCGAGATGGACCGGGTGCCGGAGGCGACCGGCGAGGCGTTGGCCAGGTTGCGGGTGGCCCACGACCAGTCGGACCAGCCCGTGGCCAGCGCGTCGTCGTACACGGGCGTGCCTGCGAGCAGCGCTGGGCCAGCCGCCGGCGCCTGGGGGGCGCCGTCCGTCGATGGATCGGCCGCCTGGGCGCCGGGATCCGATTCATCCGACATCGGACCACCGCATCCCACAGCGGAAATAGTCAAAGCTGCCGCCAGCGACAGCGCGAGGCGCCTCGCGATCATCACGACCTCCTGTTTGGGTTTGTCCCTTGAACACAGGATAGGCAATCAGCGATTTTACGCAACGTGAGGACAGGCGGCACACGCGACGCCCCTGGAGCACATCGCACCGTCCGTGAACGACGGTGCCCGCGCCGCCCCCGCGGTGGATTCCTCGCCCACGCGAGGGAGCCGGGCGGTCCCCCGGGCTGGACGCACCCCATAGCCTGTCCCGTGACCTCGGAATCGCGGCTAGCCTCCCGACCCACTACGATGATGGCCGTCCGCTCGATGGACCGGGGGAGCTCCGCTTGATGACGCTGAACCTGTTCGTGCCCAGCCTCGCGCTCGCCGTCGTGGCCGTGGTCGCCGTCAGCGGGGACGCCGCCGCGGCCGACATCGACGACCGGCTGAAGCAGGACCTCCGCGCGGCCTCGCGCCTGCGCATCTTCTTCGGCCACCAGTCGGTCGGCGCCAACGTGCTGGACGGCGTGTCCGACCTCTCGCGCCAGGCCGGCGTGCCGCTGACGGTCGCCCAGGTCGACTCGGCCGGCGGGATCGCCCAGGCCGGGCTGGCCCACGCGCTGGTGGGCGGGAACGGGGACCCGCGCTCCAAGCTGGCGGCCTTCGAGCGCGCCCTGGAGGGCGCGCAGGTGGACGTCGCGCTGGTCAAGTTCTGCTACATCGACGTGGACGAGAAGACCGACGTGGCGGCGCTCTTCGCCGAGTACCAGGCCACGCTCGCGCGGCTCAGGGCGCGCCACCCCCGCACCCGCTTCGTGCACGTCACGGTGCCGCTCAAGGCCGACCAGGGCTGGATGAAGACCTCGCTCAAGCAGCTGCTGGGCCGGGGCGCCGGCTCGGTCATCGAGAACGTCCAGCGCGAGCGCTACAACGCGCTGCTCCGGGACGCCTACCGGGAAGAGCCCATCTTCGACCTGGCGCGCTCGGAGTCCACGCGGCCCGACGGTTCGCGCGAGCTGCTCCAGCGGGACGGGAAGCCCGTCCCCATGCTCGTCCCGGCCTACACCGACGACAGCTCGCACCTCAACGTCGAGGGCCGGCAGCGCGCCGCCCGCGACCTCCTGACCCTGCTCGGCGCCCTCTCTCCCGCAGCCCCTTGATTGACGCGCCGGCCGGCACACCGCACCGCCCCAGACAGGACCCCACGAGCCATGGCCGCTGACTTCTCGGTCGTCATCCCCACCTTCCGCCGCCCTGGGCCGCTGCGCGAGGCCATCGAGAGCGCGCTCGCGCAGGAGGGTGTCTCCGTCGAGGTGGTCGTCGCCGACGACAGCCCGGAGGGCTCCGCCCGCGAGGTGGTCGAGCGCATCGCCGATCCCCGCGTGGTCTACCAGAAGCGGGACGTGCCCACCGGCGGCTCCCCGGCCCGGGTGCGCAACGAGGCCTTCCCGCAGACCCGCGCCGCCCTCCTCCACTTCCTCGACGACGACGACCGGGTCCTGCCCGGCACCTACCGCGCCGTGGCCGAGGCCTTCGCGGCGCGCCCGGGCGTGGGCATGGTGTTCGGGGTGATCGAGCCGTTCGGCGACGACCCCCGGATCCTGGCCCATGAGCAGGCGCTCTTCAGGCGGAGCGCCCGGCGCGCCCGCATCTACCAGCGGCTCCGCTCCCGCCACCTCTTCGTGGCCAACCAGCTCTACAGCCACCCGCCGCTCCACGTGAACTCGGCCTGCTTCATCCGCCGCGGCCTGTTCGAGAAGCTGGGCGGCTACGATCCGCGGATCCGGATGATCGAGGACCTGGAGCTGTACCTGCGCGCCATCCGCGAGGGCGGCTGCTGGTTCCTGGACCGGCCGGTGATCGCCTACCGCACCGGCGCCCCCTCGATCATGAACGTCGTGCGCGAGAGCGAGGAGCGCAGGCGCGAGCTGGCCCAGGTGCTGGTCGCCAGCAGCAACCTCTCCTACGCCAAGTACCGCGAGGCCCACGGCCCCGCCGAGCTGCTGACGCTCAAGGTGGTGGCCAAGCTCCTCCTGAGGTGGCTGTGAACAGGCTGACCGTCGAGCACCTGACGGACGCGGCCCAGCTGCCGGCGCTGGAGCCGGAGTGGGCCGCGCTGGCGGCCGCCCACGGCGAGGGGCTGCCCTTCCGCACCTTCGAGTGGGCGGAGACCTGGTGCCGCTGGTTCCCGGAGCGGCGCTTCGCCATCCGCGACAGCCTGTGCTTCCGGCTCTTCCGCGACCCCGGCGGCCGGCTGGTCGGCGTCGCTCCGCTGATCCTGGTCCGCCGCCCGGGCTGCGGCCCGGCGCTGGTGCGCGGGCTGGAGTTCCTGGGCGCGGATCCCTACGTCACGGAGATCCGCGGCGTCCTGGCCGATCCCGCTTGGGAGGCGGAGGTCTACCGGGCGCTCCTCGCCGACCTGGAGGCGCACGCCGGCGAGTGGGACTGGATCCGCTGGCGCGGCGTGCCGGCGGGCTCCGCCGCGGCGGCCGCCCTGGGATCGGCCGGCGCGCCGCTGGTGGTGCCAACCCCCAGCTACGTCGTGCCGCTCGCCGGCGACTGGGAGACCTTCAAGTCCAGCCGGCCGCGCAACCTGAAGGAGTCGCTGCGCAAGTGCTACAACTCGCTGAAGCGCGACGGCCACGCGTTCGAGCTCGGGGTGGCCCGCACCGAGCACGAGGTCCGCACCGCGCTGGAGCGCTTCCTCGAGCTGCACCGGCTGCGCGCCGAGGCCGAGGTGAGCACGAGGCACCCCAACGTCTTCGCCGATCCGGCCTGCCGCGCCTTCCTCTTCGACGTCTGCCAGCGGCTGGCCGCCCGGGACGCCGTCCGCATCTTCCAGCTCCGCATCCGGGGCGAGGTGGTGGCCACGCGCATCGCGTTCGCGCTGGGTGACACGCTCTACGTCTACTTCTCCGGCTACGACCCGGCCTGGCAGAAGTACAGCGTGATGACCACCACCGTCGCCGAGGCGGTGAAGTACGCCTTCGCCAGCGGCTTCAAGCGGCTCCACCTGTCCACCGGGACCGACGAGTCCAAGCTCCGCTGGCGTCCGGACTGCACCACCTACCTGTCCGGCGAGCAGCCGGGCACCGGCCGGCGCGCGGCCGGCCTGCGCTGGCTGACCGGCACCGCCTGCGCGCCCGGCATCGACCCGGTGCGCCGGGCCATGCGGGCGGTGCTGGGGCGGAAGCGGGCGGCGGGGTAGCGGCGCCCGGGGGCTCAGCGATCCGGCGCCAGCAGCGCCCGCGTGAAGAACGCCACCACGCGCGCGTCGAGCGCGGCGGCGCTGGCGGCGTCCCAGCCGCCGTGCCCCACGCCGGGCATCACGTAGAGCTCGCCGCCGCCGCGCAGGCGCCCCAGCAGGTCCTGGCCGAAGGCCGGCGGCGCCACCTCGTCGTGGGCGCCATAGACCAGCAGCACCGGGCGTTCCGCCAGCCGGTCCAGCCGGTCCACCGGACGCACCGCCGAGACGTCCACCCCCAGCGCCTCGGTGGTCCAGAGGGCCGGGAGCTGGGTCAGCAGCCCGCGGTGGGCGTAGCTGGCCCGGATGTCGGCCTCGGCGCTGGGGGCCATCGACACCAGCGCCACGGCCGCGATGCGGGGGTCGTCGATGGCCTCGTCCGCCACCGCCAGCGCGCCGATGGAGAAGCCCAGGGCGCCCAGGCGGCCGGGCCGCACGCCCGGCTGCGCCGCGGCGAACGCCACCGCAGCCGCCACGTCCAGCCGCTCGCGGTCCCCCCTGGTGGACTCGTTGCCGCCGCTGCGCCCGTGCGCGCGCAGGTCCAGCAGCAGCACGCCGAAGCCCGCCCCTTCCAGCGCCTCCGCCTGGCCGCGCAGCTGGTCGCGGTTGGCGTGGAGGCCGTGCGCCAGCACCACCGCCGCGCCGTTGCGGGCCGGCCGCCAGGCGGCCGAGAGCTGCACGCCGTCGGCCGACCGCAGCGAGACCTCCAGCTCATCGTGCCCCGTCACCTTCACCAGCTCGCGGCTGGGGAACGCGTCGCGCCAGGCCGCGAAGCTGGTCCGCACGGCCACCCACCCGGCGCCGGCCACCACCGCCAGCACCAGCCCCGCCAGGGCCAGGCCGGTGCGGCGGCCCCACCGCGCGCCAGGTCTCGTGCTCCGCATCCCTCACTTATAGCGCACCGCGCGACGGCGTCCCGCGACCGCGTGTCTCGCCTGCAGGGCCTGGCGGGACTCCTCGCCCGACGCGGTAGACTGGCCGCCTCATGTCCTCCTCCCCGTACCTGCACGGCTGGGTGGCTGACCACGCCCAGCACCGCCCCGAGGCGCCCGCCGTCTCCACCCCCACCCTGCGGCTCGGCTACGGGCAGCTGGCCGAGCGGATCGAGGCGCTGGCCGCACACCTGGAGGCCGAGGGCGTCCGGGCAGGCGCGCGGGTCCTGGTGGCCGTGCCCAACTCGCCGGCCACCGTGGTGGCCAGCGCCGCCGTCCAGGCGGCGGGGGCCACGCCGGTGGAGGTGAACCGCGAGTGGGCGCCGGACGTGCTGGCCGGCATCGCCGCGCAGACCGGCGTGCGCCACGCCGTGATCTGGGGCCGGGACGCCCGCGCCTGGGGCAAGTTCGCCGCGCTGCACCGGCTGGCGCACAGCTGGGTGATCCACGGCGGCGCGCTGCCGCCGGCCATGGTCGCCGACCTGGGCGGCGGCCCCGCCACCTGGCTGCGCGAGGACGGCACCCTGGACCCGGCGCTGGGGACACCGCCGCCGGGCGTCCAGCGGGACGTCTCGCCGGAGGTGGCCCTCATCCTCTACACCTCCGGCTCCACCGGCCGTCCCCGCGGCGTGATCCAGACCCACCGAAACGTGGCGGCCAACAGCCGGTCCATCGTCCAGTACCTGTCGCTCACCGCCGAGGACCGCGCCCTGCTGGTCCTGCCGCTCTACTACTGCTATGGCCGCAGCGTGCTGCAGACCCACCTGCTGGCCGGCGGCTCGGTCCACCTCGACGGCCGCTTCGCCTTCCCCCGCACCGTGCTGGAGGCCATCGGCACCGAGGGCTGCACCGGCTTCGCCGGCGTGCCGCTCACCTTCGAGATCATCCGCCGGCAGGTGGACGTCTCCACCCTGGCGCTGCCGCGGCTCCGGTACCTGACGCAGGCCGGCGGGGCCATGGCGCCGGAGACGATCGACTGGGTCCGACAGGCCTTCGCCCCGGCGCGCCTGTTCGTGATGTACGGCCAGACCGAGGCCACGGCGCGGCTCAGCTACCTGCCGCCGGAGCGGGCCGAGGAGAAGCGCGGCGCCATCGGTGTCCCCATCCCCGGCGTCGAGCTGGCGGTGGTGGACGAGCAGGCCCGGCCGCTGCCGGTGGGTGAGGTGGGGCAGCTGGTCGCCCGGGGCGAGAACGTGACCCCCGGCTACCTGGACGAGCCGGAGGAGACGGCCGCCATCCTGCACGACGGGTGGCTCTGGACCGGCGACCTGGCCGTGAAGGACGCCGACGGCTTCTTCTTCCACCGCGGGCGCGCCAAGGAGATCCTCAAGATCGGCGGCCACCGCGTCAGCCCGATCGAGATCGAGCAGGTGGTGGCCGAGCACCCGGACGTGCTGCAGGCCGCGGTGGTGGGGCTGCCGGATCAGCTGATGGGCGAGGTCCCGGCGGCCTTCCTGGTGTTGCGGCCGGAGCGGACGCTGGACGAGGCGTCGCTGCGCACGTTCTGCCGCGAGCGGATGGCGGCCTACCGCGTGCCGGTGCGGTTCGAGGCGGTGGAGGCCCTGCCGCGCAACGAGGCCGGCAAGCTCCTCCGGGCCGAGCTGGCGAAGCGGGTGACGGGCGGGGCGCCCTGAAGGCGCGACCGCCCCGGGAGCCTGGGCCCCCGGGGCGCGTGGCGCGGCGCGGCTGCGCGGATTAGGCCGCCGCGGCCTGCTTGCGCGACACGAAGGCCGCGATCCGGCCGATGGTCTCGAGGTTCTCGGGCACCGTCTCCTGGTCGGCGACGCGGATGCCGTAGGTGGCCTCGAGGTGGGCGATCACCTCGAGCATGCCGGTGGAGTCCACGTAGCCCCCGGTGATGAGCGAGGTGTCGTCGGCCAGCTCGGCCGGGTTGCTCACGTAGAAGTTGTCGACGATGAACTGCTTGATGTCCTGCTGCAGGCTCATGTGGCTCTTCCCCTTGCGGTCAGCGGTGGTCTTCATGCGCTGACGCCGCGCCTGGCGCCAGCCGATCGATGGTGGTCCGGTAAGGTCCGTCGGTGAGGTGGGACGGGGTCGCCTGGACGAGCTGCCGGTGCAGCAGCTGGGTGGAGAGCACGCCCACCAGCGCCATGTTGTCGGCGTTGGAGAAGGGCTCCGTCTCCGGCACCGCCTGGCACTTCTTCCACAGCCGCTCGACCAGCGCCGGCTCGAAGACGCCGGCGTCGGCCACCGCGGCCGGGGAGAGCGCGTCCGCCACCCACTCCGGCGCCCCCTGCCCCACGAAGCAGCGGGCGTCCGGGGCGCGGTAGGGCTGCTTCTTGCGATCGAGGACCTCGTCCGGGACGAGGCCGCGGGCGGCGCGCTTCAGGACGTGCTTCTCGTCCAGCCCGTGGAGCTTGAAGGACTCCGGGAGCGCGTTCGCGAAGGTGACCACGTTGGCGTCGAGGAACGGGAAGCGCCCCTCCACCGAGTGGCCCATCAGCACGCGATCCCCCTGCGAGGAGAGCAGGTACCCGGAGAGCAGCGTGCGGATCTCGAGGTACTGGTCCTGGCCCAGGAAGCTCCACTCGCCGAAGGAGGCCGGGAGCGTGGCCAGCAGCCGGGCCTGCACGTCCGCCTGGCGGCCCGCCTCGCGCACCGGCCCCGCGAAGAGCCGCTGCAGCGCCGCGGTGCCGCTCCAGCGGGTCAGGTGGCCGAAGCCCGGGCGCGCCCAGCCCTCGCGGCCGCGCCCGAAGAACTCGCGGGCCATGGCCTGCTGGGCCACCGGCGAGCGGGCCAGGTACGGGTAGAGCCGATCCAGCAGCCGCGGGCGGAGCTTGGAGGCCGGCTGGCGCCCCCAGAAGCGGCGCACCTTGGCCTCGCGGAACAGGTCGTAGCCGCCCAGCATCTCGTCGGCGCCCTCGCCGGTCAGCACCACCTTGATGCCGGACTCGCGCACCAGGCGGGAGAGCAGGAACATGGGCGACGGCGCGGAGCGGAGCAGCGGCCGCTCGGCGTGGTGGACCACCGCCGGGAAGGCGTCGGCGATGTCGCCGCGGGTGACCACCAGCTCGTGGTGGTCGCTGCCGATCCGGGCCGCCACCAGCCGCTGGTAGGCGGTCTCGTCGTACTCGGCGTCCTCGAACCGGAGCGAGAAGGTGGAGAACTGCTCCCCCTTCACCTTGCGCCCCAGCGCGGCGATGACCGAGCTGTCCAGGCCGCCGGAGAGGTAGCAGCCCACCGGCACGTCGGCCCGCAGCATGCGCAGCCGGACCGCGTCCTCCAGCTGCTGCCGGAGCCCCTCCACCGCGTCGGCCAGCGAGCCGCGGAAGGTGGGCGCGAAGCTGGGGGTCCAGAAGGCGCGGTCGGTGGTGCCGGCGCGGGTCACGACGCGGACGTGGCCCGGCTGGAGCTCGGTGATCCCGGCGAAGACCGACTGCGGCGCCACCGAGGCCCAGAAGGTGAACGTCTCGGCCAGCCCCACCGGGTCGAGCGCCCGCGGGATGGAGCGGTCGCCGGCGAAGATGGCCTTCACCTCGCTGGCGAACCAGAGCCGCCCGCCGTGCTCGCACAGGAAGACGGGGCGGACGCCCAGCCGGTCGCGCGCCAGCACCAGCGTCTCGGCCCGCGTGTCCCAGACGGCGATGGCGAACTGGCCGTTGAAGCGCTGGAACGCGTCCTCGCCCCACGCCTCCCAGGCGTGGACGATGACCTCGGTGTCGCTGCGGGTACGGAACACGTGGCCCAGCGCGAGCAGCTCCTCGCGCAGCTCCACGTAGTTGAAGATCTCGCCGTTGAAGACGGTCCAGACGGTCCCGTCCTCGTTGCAGAGCGGCTGCTGCCCGCTCTTCAGGTCGATGATGGAGAGGCGCGCGTGGCCCAGCGCCACGCGCGCGTCGCGGTAGACGCCGAACTCGTCGGGCCCGCGGTGCTGCATGGCACCGACCATGGCCTTGAGGTCGTCCATGGCCACGGGCGGGAGCCCGTCACGGACGCTCAGCGATCCGGCGATCCCGCACATCGGTCAGTCCTCGATGAGCAGCGGGGCGGCGTGGAGGTACTTCGCCACACGGCGCTTGGCCTCGATGTCGCGGTAGACGCGCTCCACCTGGTCGGCCTTGAGGCCCAGCACGCCGGCCACCTCGGCGGGCGGGGTCTGGTGCTGGTAGGCCCACAGGCAGAGGTCCATCTCCTTGTACGGCAGCGCGAAGTAGAACTCCTCCTGCGACTGGGACATGGAGAAGGTGTCGGTGGTGGGCTGGCGGCTGCAGATGGGCTCGGGCAGCTTCAGGTGGCGCGCCATGGCGTACACCTGGGTCTTGTAGAGGTGCGCGATGGGCTTGAAGTCGGCCAGCCCGTCGCCGCCCTTCACGAAGAAGCCCTGGTCGTACTCGAGCAGGTTGGGCGTCCCGGCCACGGCGTAGTTGAGCCGATCGGCGTGGTAGTACTCCATGGTGGTGCGGATGCGCTGCTTGAAGTTGGTGGCCGCGACCATCTGGAGATACGCCGCCGCGGGCAGCCGCACGTTGCGGACCTCGCCGGACGGGGTCTGCACGGTGAGCACGGTGATGTTGAGCCGGTCGCCCTCCAGCAGCGAGGGGATGGTGAGCTTGCACTTCCAGCCCTCGCCGTACTCCGGCACGGCCATCCGGATGGCCTCGAGCTGCCGCTCGTAGCAGCCCAGGCCGGCCAGCGCCGGGGCGATGTCCTCGACCGCGGACCGGATGCCGAGGTGGTCGGCCAAGAGCTTGCCCAGCTTGAGCGACTCGCCCGACGAGTCCCGCTCCGGCAGGAAGATGCCGAAGACGCGCTCCTTGCCGAGGGCGCGGACGCAGAGCGCCGAGACCACGGAGCTGTCGATGCCGCCCGACATGCCCACCACGGCCCCGCGCTTCTTCGAGGTGCCCATCACCTGCTCGCGGATCTGGCCGGCGATCCGGTCGGCCTCGCGCTCCAGGTCCATCGCCATCACGTCTCTCGAGAACATGTACGCTCCATCCAGCGGGGAAGCCCTGCCCGTCGGGCCGTTCAGCGGCTGCTGGGGTCGGTGAGGATGTGGTGGATTATGCGCCACGCCCCTCGCCTGCACAGGTCCCACGTTGACGGGGTGTCGAAATGCCTCGCACGAAGGCAGCGGAGCGGCTTCTCGCCACGACTCAGGCGGGTGGTCCTCCGGCCGCGCGATCACACCCGCGATGCCGCGCGACTCGTCCGACCGATGAGGGGATCGCTCCGGCTTCAGGGCGAGCCGAGCGGATGGCGCCAGACGCTGACGTGGATCTCGCACGGGACCTCGCCGTGGGCCGCGTAGCCGGGCCGATCGCCCAGCGCCTTCGCGACCTCGTCCATCTGCATCCAGCGCGGGTCCGTGTGGCTCGCGTCGCCCAGCACGGCGTGGCCGATCTCGTGGACCAGCACGGTTGCCTCGACGCACGAGAACGTGCCCGTCCCCGGGTCGACCGTGGTCACCTCGATGTCGCCGTCGTAGCAGCCGAGCGCCGTGCCGCCGTTGCAGGGCACCTTCTCCGCGCCGGTGAGCGTGAGCGCGGTGCCCTCGAGCTGGGTCCAGCTGCCGCCCCAGTACTGCAGTGCCGCGTCGATGGTGCTCTCGACACGGCCGGGCAGGTCTGGGCGGCTGGCGAAGGGCGCGTCGGTGCGGAGCCGCACGGTCACGCCTCGCACCGCGAACGCGTCGGCCGACGCGCCGGCGCTGCCGCCGCACGCCGCGTTGCCGGCGACCATCGCGATGGCCGCGACCACGATCCCGAACGAGCGAGGAGCCCGACGCACGCCTCGATACGTATTTGCTGTAGGCGAAGGTCGGTAGCCGTCATCTTTGTGACACCTGATCCCACGACAGGGCGCCCAGCGTCACCCGTCCGGGGTCAATCCTCCTGAAATCACTGGGACGACGTGGACCCGCCCGAGGTGGTGGGATTTTGCGCACCTCGTCATCGATGTATTCCCACAGATCACAATAACTTAGCCTCGTTGGCGGCTTTTGACCGGACGCTATCACATGCGAGAACGTCACTTGAACGCAGGACAGCCGTGGAGGCGCCACGCCGCCCGGCCCCGAGGACCAGACGATGACGAAGACCCCCTTCCGCCGCTCCGCCAACGCCTTCGCTGCGCTCGCCTGCACGGCGCTCCTCGCCTGCAGCGCCGAGAGCGAAGCTTGCCACCACCTCCCCCGGCGGCGGCGCTGGCCAGGACGTCACGGTCGACGTCCAGCCGGCGACGGCCACGGTCGAGCCCGCCGGCGACGTCCAGTTCGCCGCGGCCGTGACCGGCACGGCGGACACCCGCGTCACCTGGGTGGTGGTCGAGTCCGGCGGCGGCTCCGTCTCCGGCACCGGCGCCTACGTCGCCCCCGGCTCGGCGGGCACGTTCCACATCCGCGTCGCCAGCGTCGCCAATCCCTCCAAGACGGCGCAGGCCACCGTGACCGTGACCGCGGCGCCTCCGCCTCCGGTGACCGTCACCGTCAACCCCGGCACCGGCGCGGTGGACGCGTGCCGCACGCTGCAGCTCGCCGCCACGGTGGCGAACAGCTCCAACACGGCCGTGACCTGGTCGGTGCAGGAGGGCGCGGCGGGCGGCACCGTCTCCGCCGCCGGCCTCTACACCGCGCCGTCGTCCGCGGGCACCTACCACGTGGTCGCCACCAGCCAGGCCTCCGCGACCGCGACCGCCACGGCGACCATCACCGTCGCCGATCACATCCTCTCGGTGGCCGTGACGCCCGGCTCGGCCACCTTGCAGGCCAACGGCACGCTCCAGTTCACCGCCTCCGTGACCACGACCTGCGGCACGGTCACCGCCGCCCAGAGCACGGTGGTCGCCGCGGCCCAGTAGGTCCGCCGCCCTCCCCCAAGGCTCCGGAAGCCCGGCCCGCCCGCGCGGCAGGCCGGGCTTTCCCCTTCCGATATCGCCGGCGCCGGATGCCCCGTCGCACCCGGACGGCGGCCAGCCGCGGTTTCCCTCCTCCGCGCGCGGCCGGCGCGACACACTGCACGTAAACCTGTGGTAATCGAATGGATTGCGTCCGCCTTCGCGGACGGCGCGCGGCCTCACCGCCGCGGGGAGACGGCATGAGGCGAGCGGTGCTGGCGGCGTTGCTGCTGAGCCTGCCGGGCCTGGTCCCGGCGGCCGAGCCTGCGAAGATCGTGGTCGGGCCCTTCCGGCGGGACGACGGCAAGGTCCTGGGCCGGCAGCTCCAGGGCGCGCTCTGCGCGACCTACCGCTGCCAGCCGCGCAGCGCCGTCGTGACCGACGGGAAGCTCGACCTGGCCAAGGCCCGGGCCGGCGGCGTGGCCGGCGTCGTCACCGGCACCGTCACCACCTGGGACGGCAAGCGCCGCCTCTGGATCGCGCTCCGCACCGTCTCCCCCGAGCCGCAGCGCGACTGGAGCTTCGACCTCCAGCCCGACGGCGCGCTCTCCGAGGCCAGCGTCCAGCAGCTCCAGCGCGAGCTGGCCGCCGAGCTGGCCAAGCCGCGCCCGCCGCCCTCCCGCGCGCCGCTCACCACCCCCGGCCCGGTGGCCGGCGCCGGCGCGGCCGCGGCCGGCAAGGGCAAGACCAAGGCGCCCGCCCCCCAGCCCTCCGCGCCCACCGCGCAGGCCGCGCCGCCCCCGGCCCCGCCCGCGCCGAAGCCGGCCGCGCCTCCGCCTGCGCCGCCGAAGCCAGCGCCAAGGCTGCCGGCGCCCCGCCCCTGCTCGCCGTCGAGGCTGGCCTCTCCTTCCTCAACCGCACCCTCGAGTACTCCGGCCTGGAGCCGGCCGGCACCACGCCGCTGCGGACCTTCGACGCCCCCGGCATCCTGGCGCCGCGCGTCTCGGTGGAGCTCTACCCGGTCTCCGGCCACCCCAGCCGCTGGCTCAACGGCCTGGGCGTGGTCGGCGGAGTACGAGCACTCCGCCGGGCTCGAGACCGAGGATCCGAGACCGGCACCAAGCACCCCTCGACCTACAGCCGCATGCGCGCGGGCGTCCTCTGGCGCGTGGCTCCCATCGCCGGCAAGCCGCTGGTGCTGGTTCCGTCGGTCAGCTGGCTGAAGCAGACCCTGACCGTGGACGCCGTGGACGGCGCGTCCATCCCCGGCCTGCCCGACGCCGACCTCTCCGGCTGGTCCGCCGGCATCGGCGCCGAGTACCCGGTGGCCCGCGACTGGCTCGTCCTCGGCGGCCTCGACTACGTGGGCTGGACCACCGCCAAGGACCTGATCGAGGGCGACCCCGCCTTCTTCCCGGGCGGCAGCGCCCACGCCTTCGAGCTGCAGGCCGGCGCCGGCTGGTCCTTCGCGAAGGCCTGGTCGGTCCGCGCGCTGTTCACCTTCTCGTCCACCAGCTACTCGCTGGACGCCGATCCCACCGGCACGTACGTCGCCAGCAGCGCCACCGACAAGCTGCTGGGCGGCGGGTGACGGTGCGGTGGGAGCATTAGGGGGCGTTCGATCCCGTCCGCCCCTCGACAGGCCCAGGGCGAACGGAGGGTGACCCCCCGGACCGGACCCCGGAACGGGTCCGGTCCCGGTCGCCGGTCGCGGTCTACAGGATCCCCGGCTTCCCCAGCTTCCAGCGCTCGTACTCGGTCATGAGCAGCTCGACGTGCTCGCGCTCCTCGGCCGCGAGCTCGCGGTACAGCTCGCGCTCGGGCGAGCCCTCCGGGACCGCCGCGCCGCGGCTGGTGAAGTACTCCACCGCCCGCTGCTCGAACGCGATGGCCAGCCGGAACAGGTTGGCCGGATCCTCCGGGCGGCTGCTGGTGCCGGCGTAGATGGCGGCCCGCTCCAGCGGGAAGTCACCCGCCGGCGGCGGGACGTCCACGTGGTAGCGGCGCGAGAGCGTGGCGTTGTGCTCGCGCTCCATGCCCACGAACCGCTCGAACAGCTCGCGCATGGCCGGGTCCTGCGCCTGCGCGGCCGCCTGGCCGTAGAACGCCATGCCGCCCAGCTCGATCTCGAAGGCGCGGCGGATGGCCTCCAGCTGCGCGGCCCCCTCCACCTGGCGCGGGTCGAGCACCGCCAGCTTGCCGCCGCAGGCCGGGCACATGCCGTAGGGGAAGGCGAACCCCTCGCTCACCTTCCCGCAGCCCTCGCAGCGCCAGGACAGCGCCGCGCCCCCGCAGCAGACGTAGTCGCCCTCGTCCTCCAGCGGGCGGTGGCACCTGGGGCAGCTGTGGGCCAGGGTCTGGGCCCCCACCGCGGTGGCGCCGGCGAACTCCGCCCGCTCCGGGTGGGCCGGCGCGGGCAGCGGCGAGGGCGGCTGGAACGCCGCGGCGTCCTGGGCCGTCACCGGCCAGCGCTTCCCGCCGGAGAGGTAGGCCGCGATGGAGCGGGCCGCCCGGCGCCCGGCGCCCATGGCCAGGATGACCGTGGCGCCGCCGGTGACGATGTCGCCGCCGGCGAAGACGCCGGGCAGGTTGGTGCACTGGGTGGAGGTGGGCTGGCCGTCGTCGGCCGCGATGTTGCCCCACTTGCTGAGCGCGATGCCCGGCGTGGACTGCGTGACGATGGGGTTGGGCTTGGTGCCCAGGGCGTAGATGACCGTGTCGCAGTCCAGGTCGCGGAAGTTGCCGGTCGGGATGGGCTTGCGGCGCCCCTTCTCGTCCGGGTCGCCCAGCTTCATCTCCTCGACCTTCATGCCGCGGACGTTGCCCTCCGCGTCGGTGTGGATCTCGACCGGCGCGTGCAGGAAGAAGAACTCGATCCCCTCCTCCTTGGCGTGCCGCAGCTCCTCCACGCGCGCCGGCGCCTCCGCCTCGCTGCGGCGGTAGACGCAGCGGACGGTGGGCGCCCCCAGCCGCTTGGCCACCCGCAGGCAGTCCATGGCGGTGTTGCCGGCGCCGATCACCACCACGCTCTTGCCCAGCGAGATGGGGGTGTCGAGGTACGGGAACTGGTCGCCGCCCATCAGGTTCACGCGGGTGAGGAACTCGTTGGCCGAGTAGACCTGGCCGGCGAACTCGCCCGGGATGCCCAGGAACGCCGGCGCGCCCGCGCCCACGCCCAGGAAGACCGCGTCGTAGCCCTTCTCCGCCATGAGCTGCGGCACGGTGAAGGTCTTGCCGATGACCTTGTTGGTCTCGACCTTCACGCCCAGGTCGGTGAGCCGCTTCACCTCGCGGTCGATGATGGTGCGCGGGAGGCGGAAGGACGGGATGCCGTAGCGGAGCACGCCGCCCACCACGTGCAGCGCCTCGTAGACGGTCACGTCGCAGCCGAACTTGACCAGGTCGGCCGCGGCCGCCAGGCCCGCCGGGCCCGAGCCGCACACCGCCACCTTGCCCAGCCTCCGCTCGAAGCGCGGCGGCGAGACCGGCCGCGGCCGGGCGTGGTCACCCACGAACCGCTCCAGCCGCCCGATGCCCACCGGCTCCATCTTCTTGGCCAGGATGCACTGCGCCTCGCACTGCGACTCCTGCGGGCACACGCGGCCGCAGATGGACGGGAAGATCGAGGCCTCGTTGATGACCGAGAGCGCGCCGTTCAGGTCGCGGACGATCAGGTGCCGGATGAAGCGCGGGATGTCGATCTGCACCGGGCAGCCGGCGATGCAGGTGGGGCGGGCGCACTGGATGCACCGCTCCGCCTCGCCCAGCGCGTCCTGCAGCGAGTAGCCCAGGTTCACCTCGTCGAAGGTGCGGGCGCGGGCGGCCGCGTCGCGCTCCGGCATCTTCGTCTGGTGCGGGGCCAGCTCCTTGAGCTTCTTGTAGTTGCGCTTCTCCTCCTCGAAGAGCTGCTTCTCGAGGTTGCAGAGGTGCGCGTAGTCCTCGGTGGCCTGGGACTCCTGCCCCTTGAACCGCTTCTGCCGCGCCATCAGCTCCTTGAAGTCCACCTGGTGGCCGTCGAAGTCCGGGCCGTCCACGCAGGCGAAGCGGACGTCCTTGCCCACCGTCACGCGGCAGGAGCCGCACATGCCGGTGCCGTCCACCATGATGGCGTTGAGCGACACCATGGTCTTCACGCCGAACGGCCGCGTGGTCTCCACGCAGGCGTTCATCATGGGCAGCGGGCCGATGGCCACCACCAGGTCCGGGCGGTCCTTCTCGCAGACGTCCTTGAGCGCCGCGTTCACGAACCCGGGCCGCCCGTAGGAGCCGTCGTCGGTGCAGACGACGAGGTCGTCGCAGTAGCGGCGGAAGCGGTCCTCCCAGAAGATGAGCGGCTGGCTGCGGAAGCCGATGATGCCGGTGACCCGGTTGCCGGCCTCCTTGAAGGCGCGCAGCTGCGGGTAGACCGGCGCCACGCCCAGGCCGCCACCCACCAGCACCACGTGGCCGACCTTCTCCACGTGCTGCGGCAGGCCCAGCGGGCCCACGAAGTCGGCGAACCGGTCGCCCTCCGCGTAGTGGTGCAGCATCTCGCGGGTGGTCTTCCCCAGCGCCTGCACCACCATGGTGATGGTGCCGCGCTGCCGGTCGAAGTCCGCCACCGTGAGCGGGATCCGCTCCGAGCCCTCGTGCAGGCGGACCATCACGAAGTGGCCCGGCTGCGCCGCGGCCGCGACGTCCGGCGCCTCGACCTCCCAGAGGAACGTGATGTCGGAGAACTGCTGGCGACGGACGATGCGATACATCGGCGATCCTTCCGTGAAGCGCCGCGGCGCGGGGGTCACGCTTGGTACCAGCGGGGGCGCCGATCGTCAAGGACCCTGCGCCAAAAAGCCCGCGAGAACACTAGAGAAAATGTCTCGCTACGACGCGCCGCGGCTTGTCCGCGATCAGCCGCGCGGCCGCGACTGGAGCTGCGCCAGCAGCGCCGAGATCTCCGGATCGCCCGGCGCCAGCGCCAGCGCGCGGCGGAGCAGCGCCAGGCCGCCGACCAGCCGGCCGGAGTCGATCTCGCCCCTCGCGCGGTCGAAGCAGCCCTGCGCCTCGGCGGAGCGCGGCGCGCCGGCCAGCGGGTAGGTGCCGGTGAGCGGCGGCGGGGTGCCTGAGTAGCCCGGATCCGAGGCGGCGGGCCAGCCAGGGGTGGGGCCGACCGGCGCGACCGGCCAGCCCGGGGCCGGCGCGGCGGCGGCCGGCGGCGGCTGCGCCCAGCCCTGCTGCTGGGCCGGGGGCGTGGCCGGCCAGGCCGGCGCGGGAGCCTGCGGCTGGGGCCACGCCGGCTGCGCCTGGACCGGCGGCTGCTGCGGCCAGGCCGGCGCTGGCGGCTGCGGCTGCGGCGGCTCCACCGGCCAGCCCGCGCCGGATCCGCCCCACGCCTGGTTGGGATCGATCCAGGTACCGCCCTGCTGCTCGGGCTGCAGCCAGCCCTGCTGCTGGTCAGGCGGAAGCCAGTTGGAGGCGTCCGCCACCGAGGACACGCCCCAATCCTGCGGCGGCGGCTGCTGCGGCGCCGGAGGGGCCCAGGGCTGGCGCCCGGAGGGTGGCGCCGGCCAGGCGGGCCCGGGCTGCTGCTGCGGGATCGGCCAGGCCGGGGCCGGTGGGGCGGGCTGCTGCCCGGGCCAGGGGGCGGGAGCCGGCTGCGCCACCGGCCAGGCCGGCGCGGCGGGCGCGGGGGCCGCGGGCCAGGCAGGCGCGGCCGGCGCGGCGGCCGCGGGCCAGGCCGGCGCGGCCGGAGGCTGGGGCGGCTGCGGCGCAGCGGTGGCCGGCACCGGCCAGGCAGGCACCTGCGGGGCCACGGGCGCAGGCGCGGCGCGGGGCGGGGGCGGCGGCGCGGCCCGCGGCGCGGCCGGCTCGGGGGCGGGCGCGGCCGGCGCGCCGGCGCTGGCGCGGAGCCCGTCCACCGCGATGGACGACTCGAGCTCGGCCAGGATTTCTTCCAGGCCTCCGGGTGGACCGACCCGCCGCGCGAGAGGGTCACGTGCTGGTGGGCCAGCAGCGAGAAGAGCGAGCGCTGCATCACCGGCCAGCGGTCGCGCATGAGCGCGCGCAGCTCGGCCACGGTGGCGCCGGAGCCGATGGCCCGCAGCAGCCCCACCTCGTCCGGCGTGAAGTCCACCAGGAAGCGCGGCGGCGAGGCAAGGTACACGGTCGCGTCCACCGGGATCCGGTCCGGGATCCGGCGCACCTGCGGCAGCTTCGGATCCGCCGCCAGCAGCCGCTCGAACCAGCGCGTGGACTCGGCGTGGGCCGACTCGTCGAAGGCGATGCCGAGCCGCCAGGGCGGCCGCTCGGAGGCCCACGCCACGCGGGCGCTGACCCGCAGCGGCTCCTTGAGCCGGGGATGCGACAGGTCCAGCCGGATTCGGCTCCCCCTTGCGGACCAGCCGCGGGGAGACCAGCTGGCAGCCGTGCCCGCCGAGGTCCTCGGTCTGGGCCTCGAACACGCCCGCGGCCGCCACCACCGCCACCTTGCAGCGGGCCGGGGCCCGGGGCGCCTTGCGCGGGTTCTGGATGTACTCGACCATCCCGGGCCACATCCTAGCCCAGGACTCCGGGGACACCTATTCGGCGGCTGGCGCGGGCTGGTGGGGCCCGCGGTCCGGCGCTCCGGGCCCGGGCCCGGCCCCCGTCTACATTGCAGCCGTGCAGGCCGACGCACTCCACCCTTCCCTGCTCGCCCGGGTCCGCCGGGCGCCGGTCACGGCGCTGCTGGCGGCGGCGTGCCTGGGGGCGTTCGCCTGGCTGCAGGCGCAGGGCGGCAGCACCGACCCCGTCACGCTGCTCCGCTGGGGCGCCCTGGCCCGGGAGCCGGTCTGGTTCGAGGGGCAGGGCTGGCGGCTGCTGACCGCCACCTTCCTTCACGCAGGGTTCATCCACCTGGCCTGCAACCTGGGCTTCGGCCTCCCCTGGTGCGCGCTGCTGGAGCGGGGGATCGGGCACGGGCGCTTCGCCGCCCTCTGGCTGGCCTGCGCGGTGGCCGGCTCGGCGCTCTCGCTGCTGGGCGGCCGGGCGGACGTCTCGGTGGGCGCCTCGGGCGCGCTGTTCGGGGTGATCGGGGCCGTGCTGGGGATGCAGCGCCGCCACGCCGGCGGCTGGCGCCCGTTCCTGGCCCACCGCGGCGTCCGGGCGGTGCTGGTCAACCTCCTGCTGCTCGGGGTGGCCGGGCTGTGGCTCCCCATCGACAACCTGGCCCACCTCGGCGGGCTGGTGACCGGGGCGGCGGCCGGCTGGCTGCTGGCCGGGCCGCCCCGGGCCTGGGGCTGGGGCGGGCTGGCCGCCGGCTGGCTGGCGGCCACGGCGCTCGCGCTCCACCCGCCGGCCGCGCTGCGGGCCGAGGCGGCCCGGGCGCACGGCGAGATTCGGCCCGCTCCTGGTGCAGGCCGAGGCCGCGCTCCGCGCCGGCGACCTGGAGCGCGCGCGGGCGGTCGTGGACACGGCCCGGGCGCGCGGCCTGGACGCGGTGGGGCTCGACTGGGCCGACGCCATGGTGAGCTTCGACGAGGGGCGCTACGGGAGCGCCCTGGAGCTGTTCGACCGCGCCCTGTCCGGCGCGGCCCGGCGCGGCTGGACCCAGCCCCACGCCGACCTGCTGGCCTCGCTCGGCATCGCCACCCGCCTGCTGGACGAGCGCTGCGCCGCGCGCGACCGGGTGGCCTGCTCGGCCGCCGAGCGGGCACGCGCGCTGGCCGCCCGGCACGCGGCGCCGGTCAGCCCCCCAGCGCCTTGAGGACGAGCCGCTTCCGGCGCCGCCCGTCGAACTCGTAGTAGAAGATCTGCTGCCACGGTCCCAGGTCCAGCTTCCCCTGGGTGACCGGCACGATCACCTGGTGGCCGATGAGCAGGTTCTTGAGGTGGGCGTCCCCGTTGTCCTCCCCGCTGTGGTGGTGGCGGTACTCGGGGCCGGGCGTCCGGTCGTCCGCCGCCGGGCCGGGCGCCAGGCGCTGCAGCCACTCCTCGATGTCCTGGTGCAGCCCGCTCTCATCGTCGTTCACGAAGACGGCGGCGGTGATGTGCATGGCCGAGACGAGGATCATCCCCTCGGCGATGCCGCTCTCGCGGCAGAAGGCCTCCACCTCGTCGGTGATGCGGACGAGCCCCCGCCGGCGCGGCAGCTCGAAGGTCAGGTACCTGGTCGCGCTCTTCATGGGCGAGGGTACGGGGACTGCGCGCGCCGCGCACCTTCCCGGCCGCGCGCCCGCCCGGGCGGAGCTTCACACCCTGATCGCACCACGCATCCACGGGACTTGCGACCCCTGGCGCTTCCTGGGAAGGTGCGCCGCGGGGGACGCCGATGGCCTCTTCGGACTTCACCTCGGAGCTGGTCCTCGGGACCGACGAGCTGGATCTCCAGCACCGGGAGATCTTCGACCTCCTGCTGGCGGCCGCCCGCGCGGTCGAGGGCGAGGCCGAGGCCGCCCGCGCCGCCTTCTCGCGGCTGCACGACGCCGTCACCTCCCACCTCGCGGCGGAGGAGGCGCTCATGGAGGAGACGCAGTTCCCCGAGCGCGCCCGGCACACTCCGCCCATGACCTGTTCCTGGTGGACCTCAACCAGCTGGGCGGGGAGCTCGCGCAGAAGGGGCCCACGCCGCTGGTGGCCGAGTGGCTCCGCGTCCGGGTGCCGGAGTGGCTCCGCTTCCACATCCAGGTGAACGACGCCCGCCTGGCCGAGCACCTGCTGCGCCGCCGCGCCAACGCCGGCCGCCCCCGCCGTCCCATGCCGCGGGCCTGAGCCTCAGGCCGGCGCGCTGGCGCCCGCGCCCGCCGGCGCCAGGAGCTCATCCACCTCTTCGCGCAGCAGCCAGTCGTCGCCGAACGCGGCCGCCTGGGCGCGGATGGCCAGCAGCCGCTCGCGCGTGGCGGCGCCCGCCTCGCGCAGCCGGCGCACCTCGGCGTAGAGCGCAGCCAGCGCCGGGGGCAGCGCCGCGACCTTGTGGGCCCGGGCGCGCGCCTCCCCCTCTCCGGCGGCGAAGGAGGACCACTCGCCCAGGTGGCGATCCCAGGCCTCCGGGTCGGCCGGCCCGCCCGCCACCGAGCGCAGGTCCTCCGAGACGAACAGCAGCGCCCAGCTGGGCAGCGCCAGCGCCCGACCCTCGCGGCGGCCGCGCAGGTCCACCACCTCCCCGCCGCCCACCGCGAACCCCTGCAGCGTGAGCCCGCCGGGCAGCGGCAGCGTGAAGGGGCCGCGCTCGGGGAGCCGCCCGGCGCCGAAGGCCACCACCACCTCGCCCGCCCAGGGGCGGCCCTCCGCCTGGCCGCCGCGCGAGATCAGCACCGGCCCCTCCAGCCGGCAGAGCGCGGTGGAGAGGCCGGGGGCCACCGCGGCGGCCGCCGGCACCCGCTCCACCACCTTCCCGGTCAGCTCGCGCCCGCCGGAGAGGACCAGGTGGTTCACGGTGCGTGACCGCAGCGCCTCCTCCAGCCCCTGGTCGCCCCCGCGGCGCCAGGAGAGCGTGGCGGTGAAGGCGTCCAGCACCTCGAAGAGCTGGTCGAAGTCGCGGGCCACGAAGAGCTGCGGCTGCATGCGCGTGATGTCGTAGGCCACGTCGGCGCAGGCGGCGGTGAGCGGCCGCTTCTCCACGGCGGGCGTCAGGCAGTGCTCGGCCTCGCCGATGGAGGAGAGCAGCCCCGCGCCGTAGAGGCGCGGCCGCTCCAGCGACCCCACCAGCCCGTACTCCGCCGTCCACCAGTAGAGCCGGGACGCGCGGGTGGCCTCCGAGGCGTACCGGACGCTGGCGCTGGCCGCCTGGAGCCGGGC
>JASGJN010000003.1:0-44240 GCA_049840735.1 Anaeromyxobacter sp.
CGTGCAGAACGAGTGGACGGGCTTCGGCCAGGTGGCCTTCGGGATGCAGAATCGCCTGGAGCATGCTGGTGATGCCGGTGGGCTTCGCCGGGATGGCGCTCCGCTTCGCCTGGCGCGCCGGCGCGCACCACGAGCGCGCGGCGCTGCGCTGGGGGCTCCGCGCGGCGGCGCTGCTGCTGGCGCTGGCGGCGCTGCTGCTGGCCGACGCCGCCCCTGGCCACATGGCGACCGGGCTCCTGCTGCTGCTGCTCGCGGCGGCGTTCCTGCTGGGCGCGCCGGTCTTCGTCTGCATGGCGGGCGTGGCGACGGTGCTCTTCCTGCGCGACGGCACCGACATCGCCGCGGTGCCGGCGGCCATCTTCAGCGTCTCCTCCAAGGAGGCGCTGCCGGCCATCCCGCTCCTCACCGCGGCCGGCTACATCCTGGCCGAGGGCGGCGCGGCGCGCCGGCTGGTGACCGCGTACAAGGGGCTCTTCGGCTGGATGCCCGGCGGCATCGCCGTGATGGCGACCTTCGTCTGCGCGGTGTTCACCACCTTCACCGGCGCCTCGGGGGTCACCATCCTGGCGGTGGGCGGCCTGCTGCTCCCCTCGCTGCTGGAGGACCGCTACCCGGAGGACTTCTCGGTGGGACTGGTGACGGCCTCGGGGTCGCTGGGCCTGCTCTTCCCGCCTTCACTGCCGGTCATCCTGTACGCGGTGGTGGCCGAGATGCCCATGAAGGACCTCTTCGTGGGCGGCTTCCTGCCGGGCCTGCTCGTCGATCGTGCTGGTGGCGGGCTACGGCGTGATCATGGGCGTGAGGGCCGGGGCGCCGCGCGTGCCCTTCCGCGGCAGGCAGGCGGGGCTGGCGCTGTGGGAGGCGAAGTGGGACCTGGGCCTGCCCACGGTGGTAATAGTGGCGGTGGCCACCGGCTTCGCCACGGTGGTGGAGGCGGCGGCGCTGGGCGTCACCTACTCGCTCATCGTCGAGCTGCTGGTCTTCAAGTCCATCCGCCCGGGCGACCTGCCGCGCGTGCTGGTCCACGCGGCGGCGCTGGTGGGCAGCGTGCTGATCCTGCTGGGCGCCGCCTACGGCCTGACCAACTGGTTCGTGGACGCGGAGGTGCCTACCCGGGTGGTGGACTGGATGCGCGTCCACGTGGACTCGCCCTGGGTCTTCCTGCTCATGCTCAACGCGGTGCTGCTGGTGCTGGGCAGCGTGCTGGAGATGTACTCGGCCATCGTGGTGCTGGCGCCGCTGGTGGCGCCGCTGGGGCGCCACTACGGCATCGACGCCATCCACCTGGGCGTGGTCTTCCTGGCCAACCTGGAGCTGGGCTTCCTGTTCCGCGCCCATGGGCCTGAACCTCTTCCTCTCCGCCACCCGCTTCGGGAAGCCCTTGCCCTGGGTCTACCGCAAGGCCTTCCCGTTCCTGCTCATCATGAGCGCCGGCGTGCTGGCCATCACCTACCTGCCGGCGCTGACCACGGGCGTGGTGGCGTTCTTCGGGCGATAGGCCCGGCCCGCGACCCAGGTGATCCGTTCGGCCTGAGCGTAGCCGCCGCGAGCGGCGGAGTCGAAGGCCAGGGATTCACGCGAGGGCGGCATTTCGCGGCCGTCCCTCCGCGCCTCCGGAACGGCCGCTGCGCTCGGACTTGCTGCGGCCCGGCCACTCGGAGCGCTCCGCGCGCGAGCCGGACTCCGTGTCATCGCGAGCCGGGCACAACGCAGGCCCCTCGCCGACCAGCGAGCGGTCCACTCCCGCGCCGTGTTCGAGCGCGGCGGTCGGCGAGGCGCCTTTGGACGGGTGCCCGGCTCGCACCGCTGGACGCGTGCCGCGCGCGTACCTGGTCGCCGTGTGATGCGGGCCTCCGCGAAAGTCCTCGCTTCGCGGCCGTCCTGCGGCGCTCCGGGACTTGCGAGCCTATCGCAGCGCGGCCCTCGACCTCGATGCCGCCGCCTCACCCCTCTGCGGCCGGCAACTCCCCCGCCAGCAGCCGCAGCAGCTTGGGTTTCACCCCCGCCCCGGCCGCCAGCGCCTCCAGCCGCTCGCGGGCCTCCCTCGAGCTGCTCCGGACCTTCTTCCCCAGGATGAGCTCGTTCTTGACGCTGTGCTCCCAGCCGGTCAGCTCGGTGACGGTGACCTTGTAGCCGTGGGCCTCCAGCGTCAGCGCGCGCAGCACGTTGGTGAGGTGCGAGCCGAACTCGCGCCGGTGCCAGGGGTGGTCGAAGAGCGGGGAGAGGAGCGGGGCAGGCGCCTTCGCCTCGGACAGCTGCCGCGCCACCTCGGCCTGGCAGCAGGGGACCACCGCCACGTGGTCGGCGCCGTGGCGGATGGCCAGGGCGAGCGCGTCGTCGGTGGCGGTGTCGCAGGCGTGCAGCGCGGTGACCAGGTGCACGCGCTCCGGCACGGGGGCGGCCTCGATGGGCGCTTCCAGGTACGAGAGCCGGTCGAACCCCAGCCGTCGCGCCCGCTCGCCGCCGGCCTTGGCCAGGTCCGGCCGCGACTCGACCGCCACCAGCGAGCCCTTGCCGGCGGGCTTCAGGAACAGCTCGTAGAGGATGAAGCCCAGGTAGCTCTTGCCGGCGCCGCAGTCGACCAGCACCGGCGCGCCGAAGCGCGAGAGCACGTCGTCCACCGCCGGCGCCAGCAGCCCGGCCAGGTGGTTCACCTGCTTCAGCTTCCGGAGGCTGTCGGCGTTCAGGTCGCCGGTCCGCGTCAGGAGGTGCAGCTCCTGCAGCAGCTCCCGCGACGTCCCGGGGAGCAGCTCCCGCCGCACCGCCGCCTCTCCCTTCACCTGCCTGCGCATGCCCCCTTCTTAACCCGGCCGGGCCCGTCGCGGGGGGCCGGCCGGCCCGGGCCCTCCGATGACCGTTGACGGGCGCCCGCGGCCGGTCCATGCCTCGGGGATGCGCGCCCCCTCACCGCTGCCGCTGCTGGCCCTGCTCGCGCTGCTGCTGCCGCCGGCGCCCCGGGCCGGCGATCCCGCCCCGGCCGCCGGCCAGGCCGACACCCGCTCGCTGCGCGAGGCCGACCAGGCCCTGGCCCGCGCCGTGGCCGAGGGGGACCGGGCCGCGTTCGCGGCGCTGCTGGAGGAGCGGACGCTGTTCGGCGGCGGGCGGCGGGTGCTGGACGGGCGCGAGGCGGTGGCGGCGGCCTGGGCGCCGTTCCTCACGCCCGGCGGCCCGCGGCTGGAGTGGACGCCGGAGCTGGCCGAGCTGGCCCGCTCCGGCGACGTGGGCTACACCATCGGCCGCTCCACCTTCCGCGCGGCGCCGGACGCGCCGGGGGAGGAGGGGCGCTACGTCACCATCTGGCGGCGCGCGCCCGACGGCCGCTTCCGCGTGGCCATCGACCTGGCGCTGCGCCCGCCGGACCCGGCCGACCCCGGCCCGCTCACCCGCACCGTGACGCGGACGGTGACCTCCCGGGCCAAGGACCTCGAGGCCCGCGCCGGCACCTTCACCGCCCCGGGTGGCCGCAGCGGCGCGTTCCTGCTGGTGCGCCGCCGCGGACCGGACGGCGTGCTGGCCGACGCGCTGGAGTCGATCCACTTCTTCCCGCCGCCCGCGCGGCAGCCGGAGTGACCGTGCCCCATTCATACCTGCAGCGGCCCGGCCCGTGGCTGGTGGCCCACCGCGGCGGCAGCCTGCTCGCGCCGGAGAACACGCTGGCCGCGTTCGACCGCGCCGCCGCGCTTGGGGCCGACGCCATCGAGACGGACGTCCGGCTCACCGCCGACGGCGTGGTGGTGACCTTCCACGACGACGACACCGCGAGGCTCCTGGGCGAGCCGGGCACCATCGAGGCGCGCACCTTCGCCGAGCTGGCGCGGCTCGACGCCGGCGCCCGCTTCACGCCCGACGGCGGCGCCACCTTCCCCTTCCGCGGCCAGGGGCTGACCGTGCCGCGTCTGACGGAGGTGCTGGCGCGCTACCCGGACCTCCGCCTCAACATCGACGCCAAGCCGGACGACGAGGCGCTGGCGGCGGCGCTGGCGGCGGTGATCCGCGGCGCGGGCGCCGGGGACCGGGTCTGCGTGGGCTCCTTCTTCGACGCCCAGGCCGAGCGGCTGGGCCGGCTGCTCCCGGGCTGCGCCCGCTACCTGCCGGAGCAGGCCGCCACCTGCCACGTGCTGGCGGCCAAGAGCGGCCAGCCCGCGGCGAGCTGCCCCGGCGGCTACCAGCTGGCCGACCTCCCGCACCGCCTGGGCGATCTGGTGGTGGTGGACGCGGCGGTGGTGGCCCACTTCCACGCGCTGGGGATCCCGGTCCACGTCTGGACGGTGGACGAGGAGGCCGAGATGCGCGAGCTGCTCGCACTTGGAGTGGACGGCCTGGTCACCGACCGGCCCGACGTGGCGGCCCGGGTGCTGGGGCGGACCGCCCGCTGAGCGGCGCCGCGGCGCCCGGCCGCGCACGGGCGTTCAGGCCCCTGCCCCACCCAGGCCCGCCCCGGCCTTTGACGGGGGCCGCGCGCCGGCACATGAAAGGGGGGTGAGCGAGAACGCGGAGGCGGTGCTGCTGGACCAGGTCCGGCTGCTGGGGCGCATGCTGGGCGAGACGGTCGCGGAGCTGCGCGGCCCGGCGGCGCTGGAGAAGGTGGAGCGGATGCGGCAGGCCGCCCACGCGTTGCGCCAGGGGACCTTCAGCGGCGGGCGCGAGGCCTTCGCGCAGGCCATCGGCGCGCTGGAGCTGCCCGACCTGGAGCTGCTGGCCGAGGCCTTCACCGACTTCTTCCACCTCATCAACGCCGCCGAGGAGCAGCACCGGGCCCGCGCGCTGCGCGCCCGCGACGCCGGGGACGCGCCGCTGGAGGGCTCGGTGGCGGCGGCGTGCGCCGAGATGGCCACCCGCGGCGCCAGCGCCGCCGAGGTGCAGGCGCTGCTCGATCGGCTGCTGGTCATGCCGGTGCTCACCGCCCACCCCACCGAGGCGCGGCGGCGGACCGTGCTCGACCACCTGGCGGAGGTGGCCACCGCGCTGGACCACCTGGACGACCCGCGGGCGGGCGCCCGCGAGCGCGCCCGCATCGACGAGCGGCTGCGCGAGGTGATCACCGCGCTGGCCGCCACGCGCCAGTCCCGCACCAGCCGCCCCTCGGCCCACGACGAGGTGCGGACCACGCTGCTGGTCTTCGAGCGGACGCTGCTCGACGCGGTCCCGGCGGTCTACCGCGAGCTGGCGCGCAACCTGGCCGCGCGCTGGCCCGGCCAGCACTTCCGCATCCCGCCCTTCCTCCGCTTCGGCACCTGGGTGGGCGGCAATCGCGACGGCAACCCCAACGTCACCGCCGAGGTGACCCGGGCGGCGCTGGAGCGCCACCGCCTGGTGGCGCTGCACCGCTACGGCCAGGACGTGGCCATGCTGCTGCGCGAGCTCTCCGCCGCGCGCAGCGACGTGCCCGGCGCGGCGCTGGACGAGCTGGAGGCCTCCATCGCCGCCGACCGGGAGCTGCTGCCGGCGCCGCCGATCTCCAACCGCTCGCTCCGGACCGACGAGCGGTGGCGCGAGAAGCTGCGCGGGATGGCGGCCCGGCTCGAGGCGGCCCGCGGCCGCGCCGAGGGCGGCTACCCGGACGCGGCCGCCTACCTGGCGGACCTGGAGCTGCTGCAGCGGACGCTGACGGCGGCCGGGCTGGGCCGGCTGGCCCGCGGCCGGCTGGAGGACGCCCGGCGCCGCGCCGAGGTCTTCGGCTTCCACCTCGCCACCCTCGACCTCCGCCAGCACTCCGACGTGCACGCGCGGGCGGTGGGGGAGCTGCTGGCCCGCGGCGGCACGCCGGGCTACGCGCAGCTGCCGGACGCGAAGCGCACCGCGCTGCTGGCGGAGCTGCTCTCCCGCCCGGCGCTCCCGGCCGCCGACCCGCGCGGCCTCTCGCCGGAGGCGCGCGAGGTGCTCTCCACGCTGGAGGTGGTGGGGCGGGCCCGCCGAGACAGCGGGCCGGCCGCCTGCGAGCGCTACGTGGTCTCCTTCACCCGCAGCACCAGCGACCTGCTGGAGGTGCTGTTCCTGGCGCGGGCGGCCCGGCTGGCGCCGGACGAGCTCCGGCCGGTGCCGCTGCTGGAGCAGCTGGAGGACCTGGAGCAGGCCGGGTCGATCGCCGGGCAGATGCTGGCGCTGCCGCCGCTCCGGGCCGCCATCGGCGACGAGCTGGAGGTGATGCTCGGCTACTCCGACTCCGGCAAGCAGGTGGGCTACCTGCCCAGCCGCGTGGCGCTGCACAAGGCGCAGCTGATGCTGGCGCAGGTGGCCGAGGCGCAGGGCGTGACCCTGACCGTCTTCCACGGCCGCGGCGGCGCGGTGGGACGCGGCGGCGGGCCGGCCAACCGCGCCATCCGCGCCCAGCCGCCGGCGGCGCTGCGCGGGCGGTTCCGCGTCACCGAGCAGGGCGAGACGGTGGCGGCCCGCTACGGCCGCTTCGACATCGCGCGGCGCGACCTGGAGCAGATGGTGGACGCGGTGCTGTGCACCTCCATCGGCGCGCCGCCGCGCGCCGCCGAGGACGCGGTGCGGGAGCGCGAGGCGGTGATCGACCGGGCTGCGGGCGCCGCGCTGGGCGCCTACCGCGCGCTGGTCTCCGACCCGGGCCGGCTGGCGCGCTACGCGCTCTCGGCCACGCCCATGGAGGAGGTCCCCGAGCTGCGCTTCGCCTCGCGCCCCGCCAGCCGCACCGGCCAGCTGGCGCTGGAGTCGCTGCGCGCCATCCCCTGGGTCTTCTCCTGGAACCAGAGCCGCCACGGGCTGCCCGGCTGGTTCGGGCTGGGCACCGGCCTCGGCGCGGTGATCGAGCTGGAGGGGCTGGAGCGGGCGCGCGCGCTCTACCGCGGCTGGCCGCTCCTGCGCGGCCTGGTGGACGACGCCCGCCTGGCGCTCACGCAGGCCGACCTCGACGTGGCCGCGCACTACGCGCGGCTGGCCGCGCCGGCGGACCAGCCGGTCTTCGAGCTGATCCGCGCCGAGCACGCGCGCACCGTGGCGCGGGTGCTGGAGCTGACCGGCGACGCCGGGCTGATGACCCCGTGGCCGGCCGTGGGGCGCGCCGCCGCACGGCGGGATCCCTACGTGGACGTCCTCTCGCACCTGCAGATCGAGCTGCTGCGGCGCCTTCGCGCAGGCCCCGCCGCCGAGCGCGATCGCGTGCGCGACGCGCTCCTGCTGACGGTCAACGGGATCGCGGCGGGGCTGCAGACGGTGGGGTGAGTCGAGGTGCGAGCGCCGCCGCCGACGTGGCAGCCGGACGCTTGCTTCCTCCTCGGCGTGCGTGACAGTGTGCGTCCGCGGCTGCGACCGCGGCCGCGCGGGGCCCTGCTCCGCGCCCAGGAGACCACATGAGACTCCCGCAGATCCGGGCCGCCGCCGCGGCCGCGCTCCTCCTCGCCCTCGCGGCCTGCGAGAAGAAGAGCTCCACGCCGCCCCCCCCGCCCTACGAGGTCACGGTCTCCGCGGTCAGCGGCGCCACCCAGTCGCGCCTGGCCTGCTACCGCGGCGAGGCCGTGGAGGCCTGCGACCTGCGCCTCTACCAGATCATGGTGGAGGCCTTCATCGACGGCGATCCGGACGCGAACTACGGCACCGGCTACGGCCGCAGCCACCACCGCGGCGACCTGGCCGGCATCACGGCGTCGCTCGACTACATCCAGTCGCTGGGCGTGAACGCGATTCTGGCTCACCCCCATCTTCACCTCCCTGCCCGTCGCCGGGCAGGACTCGTGGGCCGACAAGCTGGACGCGACCGGCTACTTCTGCAGCGACTACTTCACGGTGGACCCGAAGTTCGGGACGCTGGAGCAGGCCCGCACGCTGGTGGACGAGGCCCACGCCCGGGGCCTGTACGTCTTCTTCGACGGCGTCTTCGGCCACCACAAGAGCAACGTGGTCGCCTCGCCCGGCGAGCTCCTCCCCAGCGGCGGGGAGAACCCGGTCTCCTACCCGGGCAGCCTGCCCTTCTACACCGAGCTGGCGAAGTACTGGGTCCGCGAGCTGAAGATTGACGGCTGGCGGCTCGACCAGGCCTACCAGGTGCCGGTCGGCTACTGGGACGACCTGCGCAGCGCCGTGGCGCAGGCCTCGGAGGAGGTCACCTACGTCGACGGCGACGGCGAGACGGTGCACCCCCTCGGCTACATGGTGGCCGAGGTCTGGAGCGGCGAGGGCCAGATCTCCTCCGCCGCCTACGGCAGCAACGCCTCCCCGGCGCTGGCCTCGGCCTTCGACTTCCCCACCCGCTACCGGCTGGTGCAGGTGCTGGCCGCGCAGGAGGACATCGAGGCCTCCTACGCCAAGAACGGCCCGGCCTCGCGCCTCAACGAGGCGTTCGGCACCTTCGGCGCCTACCCCGACCACGCCATGCCCAACCTGATGCTGGGCAACCACGACCTGGTGCGGTTCGGCGACCTGGTCGAGCGCGCCGGCTACGCCGGGCCCGGCTCCGCCAGCTACTGGAGCCGCCACAAGGCCGCCTTCGCGTTCCAGGCCGCCTACAGCGGGCCCATCACCGTCTACTACGGCGACGAGGTCGGCGACGAGGTGCCGGCCTTCGACCAGCCGGTGAGCGACTGCGGCACGCAGGGGCTCTGCGACGACCACGTGGCGCGCACCAGCGGTATCGTGCGGGGCGTGGCCACGCGCTACGGCGGCACCCCCACCGTGCTCAACGCCAACCAGGCCGACCTGGTGGACTACGTCTCGTCCCTGATGGCGCTCCGCGCCGCGCACCCCGCGCTCTCGCACGGGTCGCGGACCCACGTCTACTCCGACGTCAACGTGTACCTGGACCGCAAGGAGGCCGGCAGCGACCGGATCCTCTTCGCGCTCAACGTGAAGGATCAGGCCGCGGTCATCACGCTGGCCGCGTCCACCGTCGGCGGCGCCACCCAGCTCACCGACCTGCTCTCCGCGGAGACGCTCCCGGCCAGCGGCGGGCAGTTCACCCTCGAGCTGGCGCCGCTCTCGGGCCGCTTCCTGGCCTACTGAGCCGCGGCGGGGTCCTGCCCCGCCAATCCGAGCCCCGCGCGCCCACCCGGGCCGCGGGGCTCGCCGTCTTCAGGCCTCCTCGAAGACGCCGCTGTCGCGGTTCTTGCGGACCCGGTCGCCCGGATGGCAGCGGCCGTTCATGGCCACGTAGACGCCGGGCGGGAGGACCTGCGCGAAGGAGAGCGCGCTGCCCAGGTTGAAGAGGCCGTCGGAGGAGCCGAACGCGTAGGGGATCATCGCGCCGGTCAGCACCACCGTCTTGCCCAGCCCGGCCGCCACCAGCGCCCGGGCCGTCTCGGCCATGGTGTCGGTGCCGTGGGTCACGACGATGCGCGCCTCCTCGGCGCTGCGGCAGCTCTCGACCACGATGCGCCGGTCGGCGTCGGTCATCTCCAGGCTGTCGATCATCATCAGCGTCCGCAGGCGGACGTCGGCCCGGCAGCGCGCCAGCCGCAGCATCTCCGGCAGGTGCGTGTCCTTGAAGAAGAGCCGGCCGTGCAGCTCGTCGTACTCCTTGTCGAACGTGCCGCCGGTGACGAAGACGCGGATGGGCTCGGACATCGCGGCCTCCTGCTGGGTGGGCTGGGCGCCGCGCACGGCGCCCAGCCGGTCAAGCGTGCGCGGACGCGAGGTCCGGGTGCTTGGCGATGAACTCGTCGAACGTACCCGGGAAGTCCATCACCGGCTCGCCGCGGTGGAGCGCCCAGATGCGCGAGCCGACCTCGCGGATCAGCTCCTGGTCGTGGGTGACCACGATCACCGTGCCCTCGTAGCGCTGCAGCCCCTCGGAGAGCGCCGCGATCGACTGCAGGTCGAGGTGGTTGGTGGGCTCGTCGAGGATCAGCACGTTGTCCTTGAAGAGCATCAGCTTGGCCATGAGCAGGCGGACCGTCTCGCCGCCGGAGAGGGTGGCGGTGGGCTTCATCCGCTCCTCGCCGGAGAAGAGCATCCGGCCCAGCAGGCCGGAGATCTCCTCGTTGGTGAGCTTGTCCTCCATCTCACGCAGCCAGCCGAAGGCGGTGGTGCCGGGCCGGATCACGCCGGCCTGATCCTGCGGGAGGTAGCCGACCTGCGCCTGGTGGCCCCACTTCACGTGGCCGCCCTGGTCCGGCTGGAGCTCGCCGGCCAGCATCTTCACCAGCGTGGACTTGCCCACGCCGTTCTTGCCGATGACGCAGATCTTCTCGCCGCGCGTCACCAGGGCGCTGAAGGGCTGCACCACCTCGTTGCCGCCGAAGGCCTTGGAGATCTCCTGGATCTCCAGCGTCTGCTTGCCGGAGGGGGCCTTCTGCTCGAACTTGATGAAGGGGGCGGCGATGTTCGACCGCTTCATGTCCTCGAGCTTCAGCTTCTGCATGGCGCGGACGCGGCTCTGCACCTGCGAGGCGCGCGTGCCGGCGTGGAAGCGGGCCACGAACTCGCGCAGCTGCTCGATCTTCTTCCGCTTCTCCGCGTTCTCCGACTCCACCCGCGACCGGACCTGGGCCTTCTGGCGGACCATGTCGTCGTAGCCGCCGGGGTAGGTGATGATGGTCTCGTAGTCGATGTCGGCGATGTGCGTGCAGATGACGTTCAGGAAGTGCCGGTCGTGCGAGATGGTGATGAGCGTCCCCTCGTACGCGTGGAGGAACGTCTCCAGCCAGCGGATCGACTCGATGTCGAGGTGGTTGGTGGGCTCGTCGAGCAGGAGCCCCAGCGGCTTGCCGAAGAGCGCCTGCGCCAGCAGCACGCGCAGCTTGTAGCCGCCGGTGAGCGCGCGCATGGGCTGGTCGTGCCAGGGCTCCTCGATGCCGAGGCCCTGCAGCAGCTCCGCGGCGTCGGCCTCGGCCGAGTAGCCGTCCTCCTCGCCGATCACGCCTTCCAGCTCGGCCAGCCGGTGGCCGTCCTCGTCGTTGATCGCCGGCTTGGCGAGCAGCCCCTCCTTCTCCGTCATGGCCGCCCACAGGCTCTTGTTGCCCATGAGCACCACGTCGAGGACGCGGTTGTCCTCGTAGCGGAAGTGATCCTGGCGGAGGATGCCGAGCTTCTTCGGCTTGATGACGCTGCCGGTGTCGGGCTCCTCGTCGCCGGAGAGGATCTTCATGAAGGTCGTCTTGCCGGCGCCGTTGGGGCCGGTGAGGCCGTAGCGGTTGCCGGGCGAGAACGTCACGTCGACGTCCTCGAAGAGCTTCTTGGGCCCGAAGGCCTTGGTCACGTTCTGCACGGAGATCATGGGCGGGGGGACTTTTAGCGGAATCGGGCGGCTTTGGCGACCGGGTTGCATGCAGCCCCGGGCGGCGGGGCGCAGGCGGGGAAGGCGAAGGGCCGGAACCGCTGTCGCACAGCGTACGCCGGGCGCGGCCCCCGCGGGCGAGAGGGCTCGACCGGCGCCTGCGCCCGGCGTACGCTGCCCCGGCCGTGACCCACCCCCCGGAGCCCCAGCCCGACCGCAGCAACGGCCGCGCGCTCGCGCTGGGGCTGGCGCTGGGCGCCGCCTTCCTGGCCCGCGGCGTGATGGGGCCGCTGGTGGGACAGCTCCGGGCCGGCCTGTGGCTGAACGATCAGGCGCTCGGCTCCCTGCTGGCCGCCTTCGCGGCGGCCTACGCGGCCGCGCTGCCGCTGACCGCGGCGCTGGCCGAGCGCCGGCCGCGCCCGCAGCTCCTGGCCTGGGCGCTCCTCTGCTGCGCCGCGGGCACCGCGCTCTCCAGCGCCGGGGTCGGGTTCTGGACCCTGGCGGTGGCGCGCGCGCTGGCGGGCGCCGGCGCGGGCGCGGCCACGGCGCTGGCCGCCGGGCTGCTGCGCGACGCCGGCCCCCTGGCGCGCCGGCGGGCGGCCGAGGTGGGCGTCCTCGCGCCGGCCGCCGGGCTGGCGGCTGGCTACGTGCTGGGCGGCCTCGCGCCGGCCTGGCGGCTCGCCTTCCTGCTGGCCGGCGCGGGCATCGCCGCCACGGCGCTGCTGGCCCGGCGGACGGCCGAGGCGCCGCGCGGCGCCGACGCCTGGGCGGCGCTCCGGGCCGCCGGCTGGCGGGCCGCGGTCCGCTCCGCCTGCGGCCACCGCACCGGCGGCCTGGTGGTCGCGGCGGCGGCGGCCGGGGCCTTCGGCGCGGGCGGGCTGGCCTTCTGGCTGCCCAGCTACCTGGAGCGCGCGCGGAGCGTGCCGCGCCACGTGGCCGGCGCGCAGCTGGCCGCGCTCGTCCTGATGGCCGGCGCGCTGGGCGCGGTGCTGACGCCGGCGCTGGCCCGGACGCTGGCGCGCCGCTCGCGCGCGCCCAACGGCTGGACCGCCGCGGCCGCCGCGGCGGGTGCGGCCGGGGGCGCCTGGCTGGCCTTCGCCGCCGCCACCCCTGCGCTTTACCTGCCCGGGCTGGGGCTGGCGCTGCTGGGCGTGGTGGTCTGGACGCGCGCCACGCTGGCCGCCTTCGAGCGCGGCGCCGCCGGCGCCGAGCCGGCCGCGGTGGCGGTGGGCGCGCTGGCGGCGCACGGGCTGGGCGACCTGCTCGCCGCCCCGGCCATGGGCGCGGTGTCCGACGGCGCCTCCTTCGTGCTGGCCGTGCAGCTCCTGCCCGCGGCGCTGCTCACCTCCGCCCTGCTCTGGGCGCTGGCGGCCTGGTCGCGCGGCCGCGCCCGCCCGGCCCAGGCCGCGGACGACCCGCGGCGCGAGGTGGCGTAGGCTCGCGCGTCCCCCCCGGGGCTCCGCGGTGCGCGCCACCCAGTAGAAGCCCTCCAGCCTCTGCAGGTTCATCGCTCCCCCCGCCCGGACGGCGCGCCCTCGCCCGCCGGCTCCAGGGCCTCCGCCGCCTCCACCAGCGCCAGCGTGTGCGCGCGCACGTCCTTCGGCCAGCCCCGCACCAGCCGGCGCAGCCGCTCGCCGTCGCCCGCGTAGAGCGCCCGCGAGGCCTCCTCGAAGCCCGGCAGGTCCCCGCCCATGGCCCACATGAACTTCCCCGCCGCCTCGCGCGCCCGGCGGGCCCGGGCCTTGTCCGGCTCGCGCCGCCGCGCCTCGTCCACCAGCCGGCGCAGCGCCGCCGAGATCCCGCCGCGCTGCTCCTCCAGCCACTCCCAGTGACGCGGCAGGAGCGAGATCTCGCGGCTGACCACCCCCAGCCGTGGCCGCCCCGGCCCCGCCCTCTCCCGCCCCTCCGCCCGCGCCACCACCTCCTCCGGCGTGCCGCGCAGGTCGAAGTCCACCTGCCGCCCGGTGGCGTCCTCGAAGATGAGCAGCCCCTCCGCCGGCGCCGCCGCCTTCACCGCCAGCAGCACCTCGCGCCGCGAGCCGCTCGCCAGTCGCCTGTGGCCCACGAAGGCCGTGTAGCTGTCGTCCATGGAGGCTCCCATGTTTTTGCCCGGGTGAATTTATCCACCCGTACCGCCGGGCCACCGCGCGGTCAAGGGGATTTCATCCGGATGAAATGGGGGCTGGGTGGGAGGAAGGAACGCCCAGCGATCGCGAGCTACGAGGTCCATCTTCCGCCGAATGCGCCCGCGACAGCCCCCGCAAGTCCCGGAGCGCCGGAGGACGGTCGCGGAGCGAGGACAATCCGAGCGAAGCGGCCGGCCGCAGGCGCGGAGGGACGACGCCGAAAGCCGCTCGCAGGAGGTGCTCGCCTTCGACTCCGCGCCCGCTCGCGGGCGCTACGCTCAGGCTGACCGGGGCCGCTGGCGCGAAGGGACGCACGCCGAAAGCTCCACAAGGACCGCCTGGCCTTCGACTCCGCGCCCGCTCGCGGGCGCTACGCTCAGGCTGACCGGGGCCGCTGGCGCGAAGGGACGCACGCCGAAAGCTCCACGAGGACCGCCTGGCCTTCGACTCCGCCGCCACTGCCCGGCGGCTACGGCCAGGCCGAACGGTGCCAGGGGTCGGTCGGCCGAAGCGGAGCCGCGGTCTTCCCCGGCGAGGGCCGGGCCGGCGCGCGCCCGCCCGGACGGTCAGGCCGGCACGTCGACGGCCAGATCCCCCGCGTCCACCGGCAGCACCGCCGCGTTCTCCTCGGCCCAGCGCGCCGCCGCGCCGTTGAGCGGGCTCTTCACGTTGTAGCTCTGGAACGCGATCATCTCGGCGATGCGCCCGATGACCGTGGCCAGCGACTGCCCCGCGCTCCAGTGGTCGCCGATGCAGATCGCGTGCGGCGCGATGTTGGGGTGGAAGACCGGCGTGAGCATCCGGCACTGCGGCGCCTGCCGCGGGTACCCCAGCGTCAGGAAGATCTCCACCACGTGGGCGTCCTTCTGCACCACCGCCCCGTCCTGCATCACCAGCCCGCGCACGCCCAGCTCGACCCGGTAGCGCTCCGGCGGCTCGCCCACCGCCTCGAGCAGCTTGAAGCGCGGGTGACCCTCCAGCCACCGCCGGATCATCTCCTCGTCGGCCCGGAGCCGCCTCAGCCGCACGCTCATCTCGCCTCCTCGTCCCGGAGGTCCAGCGGCGCCCCGCAGGGCGAGCCGGCCTCCCGGAGCAGCGCGGCCACGTCGGCCGCCGCGATCGCGAACCCCATCCCCTCGGCCACGCCCCGCCCCGCCGTCCAGGTGTTGAGCCCCACCAGCCGGCCCTGGACGTCGTAGAGGCCGCCGCCGCTGTTGCCCGGGTTGATGGAGGCCTGGACCTGCAGGATGCGCGCCCCCCGCCCCTGGCGGACCGCCGAGAGCACACCCGTGGTGAACGAGGCCTCGTAGCCCAGCGGGTTGCCCACCGCGAAGACCCCCTCGCCCACGTGCGGCAGGCCCGCAGCCCGCACGGGCACCGGCTCCGGGGCGCCCCTCGCCTCCACCCGCACCACCGCCACGTCCAGCCCCTCCGGCCCCATCCAGCAGACCTTGGCCGGCCGCTGCTCCACGTCCTGCAGCGTGGCCGCGGTCAGCGCGCGGCCATCGCCGCAGCTGACCACGTGCCGGTTGGTGAGCGCGACGTAGGCGCCCGCCTCGCGCCGGACCACCACCGCCGAGCCCAGCCCCGCCTCGTCGCTCCCCTGGCACCTCAGCACCACGTTGGCCCGCAGGGCGCGCCGCACGTGCGGCTCGGCGTCCTCCACGCCGCCCACCGCGCGCGAGGACCAGATCCCCGCCGCCGCCGGGCCCGGGCTGTCCTCGCCGGCGGAAGGGCGGCCCAGCACGTAGGCCACGCCCCCCACCCAGCCCACCAGCGCGATGCTGCCCAGCACCACCCCCGCCACCGCCAGCCCCGTGCCCTTCAGGTCGGCGCGCACCTGCAGCGCCCGGAGCGCCAGGATCCCGCAGCCGATGGCCACCGGCCCGAGCACGAAGCCCACCAGCGGCAGCGCCAGCGCCCCCAGCACCAGGGCGGCCACCGCCAGGTGGCTGGTGCGCGGCGGGCGCTCCGGCGCGGCGCCCGGCACCACGGCGCTGGCCACCTCCTCGGGCGTGATGCGCAGCGGCGGGTCGAAGGGCGCCATGCGCGATCCCCTACCCCACCGCCGAGACGATCAGCGCCGCGAGCGTGGTGGCGCTGCCCGCCACCAGCCCCAGGACCGCCAGCACGCGCCAGGTGGCCTGCCACCGGCGGACCGCCTTCCAACGCACCGCCAGCCAGAATCCCGCCCACCACCAGCGCCAGCGGGGCCGTGACCGGGAAGACCCCGGCCGCGAAGAGCGCCAGCGCCGCCGCGCGCCCCTCCGGCGCGGCCGGCCGCCCCACCACCGGGGCCGCGTCCGGCGCCGCCGAGGTGAAGGTGAGGCCGCAGTGGCGGCAGCGGATGGCCGCCACCTTGATGCGCTGGCGGCACATCGGGCAGGTCTTCTCCTCCTGCCCCCAGTAGCTGGCCGCCGTGGCCGGCTGCTCCTTCAGCGTCTCCGGCGTGAGGGCGCAGCCGTAGGCCGCGCAGCCGCCGTTCTCCGACCAGCACTCGCCGTGATAGGGCGCCTGGCACTCCGGGCAGCGGCCCACCTCGTCGAGCTGCGCGATGGCCGTCTGGCAGATGGCGCAGGTGGCCCCCACGTCCGGTCCCTGGGCCGCGCCGACCTCGAGCGGGGACGCCATCACGCCTCCTTCACGGTGAAGGAGAGGATGGTCTTGCCGATCCGGATCTCGGTCACCGGCCTCCAGCCGCTTGCGGCGCACCGCCCGGCCGTTCACCACCGTGCGGCCAGCGCCGCCCTTGTCCTCCAGCTCGTACCCCTCGCCCACCACGTGGATGAGCGCGTGGACCGGCTCCACCTCGGCGTCCTTGAAGAGGTAGATGTCGGCCTTGGGGCTGCTGCCGATGGTGGTGGGGTTCTTGAAGAGCACGAACTCCTTCCCCGCCAGCGGCCCGGCCTGCATCTTGAGCCAGGCGTCGCGGGCCAGCAGCTCGACCACGCCGATCATCAGGCCCGTGGTGAGGCCGATGACGGTGAAGCCCACCGCGCGGCTCAGGTCGCCGCCGTGCAGGCCGTTCGCGTTCACCAGCCGGTCGATCGGGGTCGAACAGCAGGCCGCCCAGCAGCGCGCCCACCACCCCGCCCAGCAGCCCGTTCAGCACCATGCGGCGGGAGCGCAGCGCCAGCCCCTGCCCGACGCCCATGCCGCAGCCGACCGCCGCCCAGGCGGTGGCGCGCGCCGTCATCTGGGCCAGGAAGCCGGCCACCGTGAGCCCCTCGTCGCCGCGGAAGCCCTCCACCACCTTCTGGCCGAGCCCGTAGAGCAGCTCGGCCAGCATGTCGCCCACCAGCCCCAGCCCCAGGCCCGCCGCCAGCCCCACCACCGCGCAGAGCGCGGCGCGCCGCCAGGCGCGGGAGATGAGGCCGTCCGCCAGCGCCACGAACAGGCCGATCAGCGCGGCGACCACCGGGAAGACCAGCGCCGACAGGAGCCGGTCGCGGAGGAGCAGCGCGCGCAGCGAGAGCTGCCCCTCCGGCGCCGGGGAGGCGAGCACGTCCACCTCGTAGGCCACCAGGCGCCCCACCCCTTCCTCGTCCTCCGATCCCTGCGCGCGGACGCGGACGTGCGCGGCGACCTGCAGGTCGGTCAGCGCGATGGGCGCGCCCTCCTGCCGGAGCTGCGTCCGCCCGGGGACGACCAGGACCTCGATCCCGCTCACGTCCAGGGCGACCCGCTCCCCGTCGCCCACGTCGGAGACCGACTCCACCTTCCCGTCCACCACCAGGCCATCGTCGAAGAACGGCTCGATGATGGCCCAGCCCGCCGCCCCGCCCAGCGCGCCGGCGATCATGAGCGCGAACCAGGGGCGGTACCAGAGCGGCGTCTTCGCGTCCGGCGCCTTCGGCGGCGGCGCCGCCATGCCGAAGGAGAGCTGGCGCGCCAGCGCGTCGTCGACCTCGGGCCGGTACAGCTCGGCCTCGTCGATGGAGAGCTTCCCGGTGGCCTGCGGGTCCATGTCCACCTCACCTGTTCCGGAGCACCAGCCACCACGCGGCGCCGCCCAGCGCGGCCGCCCCGGCCAGCCCCAGGCCGGCGAACATCAGCAGCCGCAGGACCGCCTTCCGCTCCTGCGCCTCCTCCTGCGCGCGCTTCTCCCGCTCGGCCGTCGCCTGCTCGGAGGGCTTCAAGGCGGTGGAGAGGTCCTGGAGCAGCGTCAGCCCGTTCTGCGGCAGGACCAGCACCGGGCGCAGCGTGCCCTGCGCGTCCCGCGCCACCCCGCCGCCCTGCGGGTCCAGCACCTCGAGCGGCACGCCCACCATGCTCCCCGTGCCCGGGTCCGCCGCCACCACCACCACCGGCCCGGCGGGGCGCTCGGCGCCGCCGCCCAGGCCGATCCCGCGGCCCCCGCCCATCACCAGCAGCAGCACCGCCCCGACCGCCACCACCCAGGGCAGCAGCGCGCCCAGCGCGCCGCGGCCGCCGCCGTCCTCCGCGACCCTCGCCAGCGCCAGCGCGGCGCGCTCCAGCGCGGCCGCCCCCGCCCCGTCGCCGCCGGCCGCGACCGGCGCAGCCTTCGGCTTCGGCGGCTCGGCGTCGGGCTGGCGCGTGGCCGGCCGGCGCTCGCGCCCGGCCAGCCAGTAGCGGCGCACCGGCTCCAGCTTCCCGCCCTCGCCGCGGTGGAAGAAGGCCTCGCTCCCGGCCAGCGGGTCGTAGACGTAGGCCAGGTGGTGCGGCCCGGAGAAGAAGTTGTCGTGGACGAAGGTGTCCATCTCGGAGAGGAAGACGCCGAAGCCGCCGTGGGTGTGGTACCAGCCCACGATCTCGGCCTCCGGGAAGCGGCGGTCCAGCTCCTGGTGGATGTGGTTCCAGGTCTCGTGGGTGAAGGTGACGGCCGTGCCCTCCTGGCGCGCCTCCTTCCCGGCGATGGCCGCGGTCACGTGCACGAACGGTCCGTGCTCGTCCTCGCCCACCCGCCCCACCAGCACGCCGCAGACCTCGACGTCCGGCTCGACGATGGCGTGGCCGATGACCTCGGCGTAGGGGACCTTGTCCACCGCCACCCGCAGCTCGCCCGGCTCGGGCGCGCGGCTGCCGCCCGGGAACGGCGGCCCGCCCTTGCGGGCCTTCGCCTGCTGCGGCGCCTCGGCCTCCGCCGCGTCCTTCACCGGCGCCGCCTGCGGCGCCCTGGCCTGCTCCGCCTTCGCCTTCTTGCTCACGTTCCCCTCCCCGTGTCGCCGGCCTCGGCGCACCCCAGCACCGCCGGCCGGTCACCGCCCAGCTCGAACCCGATGGACCGCTCCCCGGCCCGCCCGCAGACCACGTCCCAGGGCGGCACGCCCAGCTCGGCCAGCGAGCGGTCCAGGAAGTCCTCGCTGCCGTCCAGCCCGTGGTAGAGCCGCGGCGCGCGCCGCGCCCCGCACCCCGGGCAGACCGCGTGGTCCTCGCCCACCGACGCCAGCGGCCGCAGCAGCCGCTCCGAGGCGCCGCAGCCCGGGCAGTCGAAGCCGCCCAGCAGCTCGCGCGCGAACTCCAGCACCGCCCTGGGCCCCAGCGCCTCGCGGGCCCAGCCCAGCGCCTCGCCGGCGCGGACCCCGGCCGCCCCGCGGTCCACCACCTCGATCCGCTCCAGCGGGTCGTGGCTCAGGCAGTCCGGGTTGCGCACGTACTCGGTCAGGTAGGACTGATGGTGGAGCCCCTCGAACACGTAGCCCTGGCCGCTCAGCGTGGGCTGGCCGTGCAGCAGCTTCACCGCCTCCTGGGCCTGCACGCCGGCCACGATGGAGGCCACCGTGGGCGTGGTCGGCACCTGGCCGAAGGCCTGCAGGTCGCGGTTGAGCAGGCTGCAGGAGTGGCGCTGCGCCAGCGCTTGCCAGTCCGCTTCACCCAGCGTGCATTCGTAGCAGGCCCCCTCCGGCGGCATGAAGACGCGCGCCACGCCGGAGAGCACGTCGATGCCGCCGTCCACGAAGGGCCGGCCCACCCGGTAGCAGGCCCGGTTGACCGCCAGGCGGGCCTCGCGGTTGTCGAGCGCCCCCAGCACCACGTCGGCCCAGCGGAACAGCCCCAGCCCCACGCCGTGCACCACGTCGCCGCGGATGGGCTGGGCGCGCAGGCCCGGGTAGAGGTCGCGGGCCGCCCGCGCCGCCACCGCCGCCTTGTCCTGGCCGGCGTCGGCGCTGCGGAACAGCACCGAGCGGGAGAGGTTGGAGTGCTCGATGGCGTCGAAGTCGATCACCACCACCGACCCGACGCCGAGCAGCGCCAGGTTCTTGAGCAGCTCGTTCCCCAGCGCGCCGGCCCCCACCACCACGGCGCGGGCGCGGGCCAGCCGGGCCTGGTCCCACCAGGAGATGAGGCCGAACCGGGCGAAGCGCTCGTCGGCCGCGCCGCTCACCGGCGCGCCCCGGCGGTGATCTCCGGCTGCAGCCGCAGCACGTCGCCGGGCTGGACGCCGGCCTCCTTCAGCGACTGGTGATCGAGCAGCTGGCGGCCGCTCGCCTTGTGGTGGAACTTGTAGCTCATGAGCTGGCCGTCGGGGCTCTGCCGCGGCAGCTTCATCTTCTCCACCAGCACCACCAGCACCCGGTTGACTGGGGCCTCGTCCGGGACCTCCACGTCCTGCCGCTTGCTGCCGGTGGCGTCCCAGACCTGCACGGTGATCGTTCCCATCGTGTTCCCCCTCAGCCGACCGCGTTGATCAGGACCCGGATCACCAGCACCGCCGACAGGATGCCGTTCACCACCAGCGCGATGGTGGGCAGCAGCGCCCCGGTGCCCCGGGCCCGGTCCCGGTCGATGATCGAGGTCGCGAGGCCGCCCAGGGCCAGCCCGATGAGCAGGAACCCCAGCACCATCAGGCCGAACTTGCCCTCGCCCTGGACCATCGTGCCGCCGAAGACCATGACCAGGGTCCAGAGGACCGCGAGGCCCAGGCCGACCAGGCCCCGCGGCAGCGCGCCGTCGCTGGGCCTCGGCCCGCCGTCGGCCACGCAGCCCGGGCAGAGCAGCAGCGCCCCGACGGCGAAGGTGCAGAGCTCGCAGCAGAGCCGGCCGCAGTGACCGCACCGCGAGTGGACCAGGTTCTGCGCGTGGAAGGAGCAGCTGGGCGTGGTCATGTGCGCGCTCGCGGCAGGAGATCAGCGGTTGAACGTGGAGAACAGGCTCAGGGCGCCGATCAGCAGGCCGAAGATGGAGACCGTCAGCGCGGCGTCGGCGTAGCCCTTGCCGCCCAGCGCCGGGTCCGCCTGGATGCGCCGCCGCGCCTCGAGCGCCTTGGCGATGGCGATGGGCTCCAGGATCAGGGTCAGCCAGCAGCCGAAGCCGAAGAGCCCGCCCAGCGCGAACCAGAGGGCCTGCTTGGCCTCGGGCAGGTCGACGGTGGGCACCACGCGGATGTTGGCGATCGCCAGCTGCTTGCACGAGGCGCAGTAGCCGGTGCCGCCCACGACCACCAGGCAGCTGTCGCAGAAGCCCTCGGCGCATCCGGCGCAGGCGCCGGCCGAGGCCGTCCCCGCATGCTTGTGGCAGTCCATCGATCTCCCCCGCGGTCGTGGCTTGCCGAGCGAGTAAGCCCGAATGGGGCAACACGAAGCAAGCCTCACGACCACGGGGCGCGTGCGACACGACGACTCACGGGAGAACCCGCGGTCAAGTGATCGCGATCACGCAGCGTGACAGGCGCCGGACACCTACACCGTGCCGACCCGCGGTGGGCTACGCCGCGTCGCGCTCGGCAGCGGCCGCGTTGGCGGCGGCCGGCGCGGGCGCCAGGTGGGCGCGCCGGGCGCGGCGCCAGGCGATGACGCGGTCGCGCAGCGCCAGGCAGGGCTGCTCCACCAGCGCGTAGCTGACCATCGCCATGCCCAGGGCGCCCAGCACGTTCATGGGGAAGGTGCCGGACCAGGTGCCCCAGCTCTCACCGGCGAAGAACGGCTGCTGCCACAGGTAGAGGCTGTAGGACAGGACGCCGAGGCGGGCCACCGGCTTCCAGTTGAGGAAGCGCCCCGCCGCGGTCTCGGGCCGCTCCACCGCCCAGGCCAGCAGCGCCATCACCGCCAGCGCCTCCAGGCTCCACCCCACCGGCCAGGCCCAGGCGCCCTCGTGGCGGATGGTGAGCAGCGGCGAGCCGATCACCAGCGTGAAGGCGGCGACGGCCGCGGTCAGGTTGTGCGTGAGGAAGCGGAGGAACGCCGTCCCCCGCAGCTGCTGGCGGGACAGCGCCAGCCAGCAGCCCGCCATCAGCGCGTCGATGCGGGTGTGCCACATCGAGGCGAGGTCGGCGTCGGGATCGTAGTGGCCGTGGACCACGCGGATCACCGGCGAGGCCAGCAGCAGGACCAGCGACGCCCAGCGCGACCAGCGCCCGGCCAGCACCACCGTCACCGGCCAGAGCAGGTAGAACTGCTCCTCCACCGAGAGCGACCAGGAGTGGCCCAGCCACCAGCCGGAGGGGAGGTAGTCGGTGAGGAAGAGCAGCGCGTTGCGGTAGCCGTGCTCCGGCACCGGCGCCGACACCAGCCACATCACCGCCACGTAGGCCCAGAACGGCGGCAGGATCCGGAAGGCGCGCCGGAGGTAGAACTCGGTCAGGCTGATGCGGCCCGCCTGCTCGCGCTCGCGCTGGAGCAGCGAGGTGATGAGGAAGCCGCTGATGCCGAAGAAGACCCCCACGCCCAGCGGGCCCAGGTTCCGGAGCAGCCGCACCCAGATCAGGTCCTGGTGGTCCAGGCCGTACGCGAAGAACGCGTGGGAGACCAGCACGCCCGCGATGGAGAACGCGCGCAGGCCGTCGAGGGATGGGATCCGGGAATCGCTGCGCTTCACGCCGGGGAGCTCCTGCCGCGGGGCCCCGCAGACCCGCGAGCGGCGCAGCCTGTCACACCGCAGCGGCCCCGACAAGCCGGCCCCCGGCCGCGCTTGACGCCGGCCCGCCGCGCAACTATTGCTATGACAAATGTTGCCGCAGCAAGAATACGTGGGGCTGCTCATCGCGGTCGCCCGGCGGCGGATCAAGCAGGCGGTGCTGGCCCGCGCCGCGGGCCACCGGCTCTCGCCGCAGCAGTTCTGGCTGCTGGTGGGGCTGCTGGAGCGGCCCGGCGCCTCGCAGCGCGAGCTGGCCGGGGCGCTCCACCTCGACGCCCCCACCGCCTCCCGCGTGGTGGCCGCGCTGGTGCGCCGGCGGCTGGTGCGCGTCGAGGCCGACCCGGCGGACCGCCGCCGGGTGCGCCTCCACCTCACGCCGGCCGGCGCGCAGCTGGCCGGCCGGCTGGCCGTGGCCGCCGCAGAGATCCGCGAGACCGTCGTCGAGGGGCTCTCCGGCGCCGAGCTGGAGGCGCTCCGCCGGTCCCTGCGCCACGTCATCGCCAACCTGGAGCGGCTCGAGGGCCGCGCCGTCCGGAGCCTGCCATGAAGCGCGTCCTCCTCGTCCTCCTCGCCGTGGCCGCGGTGGCCGGCGCGCTCGTGGCGTGGCGCTGGCGCGCCGGCGGCGACGCGGTGGGCCGGTACGAGACCGCGGCGGTGGATCGCGGCCGGGTGGTGGCCCGCGTCACCGCCACCGGCACGCTCTCCGCGCTGGTGACGGTGCAGGTGGGCAGCCAGGTCTCCGGCCGGATCTCCGAGCTGCACGCCGACTTCAACGACCGCGTGCGGAAGGGGCAGCTCATCGCCCGCATCGACCCGGCCCTCTTCGAGGCCGCGGTGCAGCAGCAGCGCGCCAACGTGGTCGCGGCGCAGGGCAACCTGGCCCGGGCCCGCGCCCAGGCGGCCGACGCCGGCCGGCAGCTGGCCCGCACCCAGGATCTCTTCCAGAAGCAGCTGGCGTCGCGGGCGGAGCTGGACACCGCCCGCGCCACTGCCGAGGCCGCCGACGCCTCGGTGCAGGCGTCGCAGGGGTCGCTGGCGCAGGCCCGCGCGGCCGCGCACCAGGCGGAGGTGAACCTGGCCTACACCCGCATCGTCTCGCCGACCGACGGGGTGGTCATCTCGCGCAACGTGGACGTGGGCCAGACCGTGGCGGCCTCCCTCCAGGCGCCCACGCTGTTCGTGATCGCCGAGGACCTGGCGCGCATGCAGGTGGACACCAGCGTGGCCGAGGCCGACGTGGGCCGGCTGCGCGCCGGGATGCCGGCCAGCTTCACCGTGGACGCCTGGCCGGGCGAGACCTTCCAGGGCGCGGTGCGGCAGGTCCGCAACGCGCCGCAGACCGTGCAGAACGTGGTCACCTACGACGCGGTGGTGGACGTGGCCAACCCCGAGCAGCGGCTCAAGCCGGGCATGACCGCCACCGTCACCTTCATCTACGCCGAGCGCGAGGACGCGCTGCGCCTGCCCAACGCCGCCCTGCGCTTCCGGCCGCCGGCCAGCCTGCGCGCCGCGCGCGGAGCCGCCGCGCCCGCGGCGCAGCCCGCGGCGGAGCGGCAGGGGGCGGGCGGCGCGGGGCAGGGCGGCGCGCGCGGGGCACGCCCCGGCGGCCGCGGCGCCGCCGAGCGGACGGTCTGGGTGGTGCGCGCGCCGGGCCGCGCGCCCGAGCCGGTGCAGATCCGGACCGGCATCAGCGACGGCTCGGTCACCGAGGTGCTGGAGGGCGGGCTGCAGGCCGGCGACGCGGTGGTGACCGAGGCGGTGGGCGGCGCGGGCGGCGGCGCCCAGGGCGGCGGGGCGCCGGGCATGGGCGGCGGCCGCGGCCGCGGGCCGTTCTAGGGGGCCGGCATGGACCCGCTCGTCGCGCTCGAGGACGTCTGGAAGACCTACACCATGGGTGACGTGCGGCTGCACGCGCTCAAGGGCGTGTCGCTGACCATCGCCGAGGGGGAGTTCACCGCCGTCATGGGCGCCTCCGGCTCGGGCAAGTCCACGCTGATGAACCTGCTCGGCTGCCTGGACCGCCCCTCCCGCGGGCGCTACCTGCTGGAGGGCCAGGACGTCTCGGCCCTGTCCCGCGACGCGCTGGCGGCGCTCCGCAACCGGACGCTGGGCTTCGTCTTCCAGAGCTTCAACCTGCTCTCGCGCACCAGCGCCCTGGAGAACGTGGAGCTGCCGCTGCTCTACGCCGGCGTCCACGCCGCCGAGCGCCACGCCCGGGCCCGGGCGGCGCTGGAGCGGGTCGGGCTGGGCGCGCGGCTGGACCACCACCCCAGCCAGCTCTCCGGCGGGCAGCAGCAGCGCGTGGCCATCGCCCGCGCGCTGGTCAACCAGCCGCGGGTGCTGCTGGCCGACGAGCCCACCGGCAACCTCGACTCGCGCACCAGCGTGGAGATCATGGCGCTGCTGCAGGCGCTGGGGCGCGGCGGCATCACCGTGCTGCTGGTGACGCACGAGCCGGACATCGCCGCCCACGCCGCGCGGGTCATCACCATGCGCGACGGCAAGGTCCGCTCCGACGTCCAGCAGGCGCCGCTCCCGGCCGTGCCGCTGCCGCCCGAGCCGGAGGACGCGGAAGAGGCCGCCGGGGCGCCGGCGGCCGGGGAGGCCCCGTGAACCTGCTCCAGGTGCTCCGGGTGGCGCTGCGCGCGCTGGCCCGCGCCAAGGCGCGCTCCTTCCTCACCGCGCTGGGCGTGGTGATCGGGGTGGCCGCCGTGATCGTCACCGCCGCCATCGGCGACGGGGCCAAGGCGGCGGTCCAGGCCGCCTCCGAGGCCATGGGCGCGAACCTCCTCATCGTCCTCAACGGCACCACCACCTCCGGCGGCGCCATGGGCGGCTTCGGCAGCCAGCCCACCCTGACCTGGGACGACCTGCGCGCCATCCGCACCGAGCTGCCCTCGGTACGCGGCGCGGCCCCGCTGCTCCGCTCCGCCGCCCCGGTCATCGCCGACGAGCTCAACTGGACCACGCAGGTGCAGGGCACCACGCCCGACTACTTCACCATCCGCAGCTGGCCAGCCGCGCGCGGCGCGCTCTTCACCGGCAGCGACGTGGACGCCGGCACCAAGGTGGCGCTGCTGGGCCGCACGGTGGCCGACCGGCTCTTCGGCGACGCCGATCCCACCGGGCAGCAGGTCCGGATCCGGAACGTGCCGTTCCAGGTGGTGGGCGTGCTGGCCACCAAGGGGCAGTCCACCAACGGCCAGGACCTGGACGACGTGGTGCTGATCCCGGCCACCACCTTCACCGCCAAGATCCAGGGCGGGCTGCGCAACCTGATCCAGGGGGCCATCTTCGTGGGCGCGGCCTCGAACGACACCGCCCGGACCCAGGCGCAGGTCCGCGCGCTGCTGCGCGACCGCCACCGGCTCCCCCAGGGCGCGGACGACGACTTCTCCATCCGCAACCTGGCCGAGGCGGCCAGCAACCGGGAGCAGAACGCCCGGACCATGGGCATCCTGCTGGCCGGGGTGGCGGCGGTGTCGCTGGTGGTGGGCGGGATCGGCATCATGAACATCATGCTGGTCTCGGTGACCGAGCGGACCCGCGAGATCGGGGTGCGCATGGCGGTCGGGGCCCGCGCGCGCGACGTGCTGGCCCAGTTCCTGACCGAGGCGCTGGTGCTCTCCGTCGCCGGCGGGCTTATCGGCGTGGCGCTGGGGATGGCCGTCGCCGCCTGGGTGGCGTTCATGGCCGACTGGCCGGTGCTGATCCGGCCGGACGTGGTGCTGGTGGCCATGGCCTTCAGCGCCCTGGTGGGCGCCGTCTTCGGCATCTACCCGGCCTGGCGGGCGTCGCGGCTGGATCCCATCCAGGCGCTGCGCTTCGAGTGACCCCGCCCCCGCGTCGCAGCCGTCAGCGGCTGAACGAGAACTGCAGCCGCTCCTCGGTGACCAGGTCCTTCGCCGGCGTGAGCTCGGTCTGCTTCTCCCGGAGCGTCTCGGTCCAGCTGTCGGCCAGGGTGGCATCCGTGGCGTGCCCCTTGAACGGGCCGAAGGTGCGCTGGAAGGAGACCACCCGCGGCACCTCGGTGCGCTTGCCCCGGAGCGGCTCCTCGCCGGGGCAGTCCTTCACCTTCTCCCGCTCCAGGGTCTCGGTGTACTTCCCCTCGCCCGAGACCGCCTTCACGTGCACCCAGTACAGCCCCTGCTTGCGGTCGAACTCGAGCTTGATCCCCACCACGCGCACGCCGGCCTGCAGCTGCTCCAGCCCCCTGGCGTGCACCTCGTCCCGCTGCGCGCCGGTGAAGGTGGAGGGCACCAGCCGCTGGTGCTCGTCGGTGTAGACGCCGTCCTTGAGCTCGAGGCACCGGGAGCAGGTCTCGAAGTAGCGCTCGGTCCGCCCCGAGACCTCGTCCACCTCGAAGCTGCCGTCGTACGTGACGCGCCCCTTCCGCTCGAGCGCGAGGGTCAGCCGGTCGTCCACGGTCCGGCCGATGGCCTCGGTGAAGCGGCAGCGCCCGCTCTCGCCGGAGCGGTCCTGGCGCTGGTCGAGCTTGCGCGTCCGGGTGAAGGTGAGCTTCCCCTTCCACGGGCAGAGCTCGGCCGCGGCCAGGTCCTCCGCCACCCCGGCCGCCCAGCGCGAGAGGTCGGCGCGCTGCCGGTCCAGCGCGCCGGGCTCGAGCTGCACCTGCGAGGTCCCGTGCGCCTGGCAGCGGGCGAACACCGAGGCCGAGGCGCTGAAGACCTCCCCCTGCCCGCAGCGCAGGGTGGCGCCCACCACCGCGTCGCCCAGCAGGCCGTCGACCAGGTCCGGGGTGAGGGTCGGCTCGCCCGTGAGGACGGCCCGCTCTCGAGCGCGGCGGAAGGCGTCCTGCGCGTCGCTGCGCCGGATCACCTGCACGCAGGGGTTCCGGGCGGAGACCTGCCGGGCCAGCTCCGCCTCGACGAAGGCCCACAGGCCGCGGCAGCTGCCCTGGGCCTGGCTGGCGTCCACCTTGATGACGACCTTCGGCCGCTCCCGCGGCGGCGGGGCGGCGGACGCCCCGGCCGCGAGCTGGAGGGAGAGGAGCGCGGCGAGTGCGGAGAGGGTCATGGCTCAGCGCTCCAGGAGCTCGAGGTGGGGCAGCTGGGTCTTCAGGCGGGCCTTCTCGGCGGGCGGGAGCGGCGTGCGCGCCACCCCCAGGAGCTGGAGCCGGCCCAGCTCGCCCAGGGCGGGCGGGAGGGCGGCGAGCGGGTTCTGGTCCACGTAGAGCTGCTCCAGGGACCGGAGCCGGCCCAGCTCCGGCGGCAGGCGCGTGAGCCCGTTCCCGCTCAGCGCCAGGATCCGCAGCGAGCCGAGCCGGCCCACCGCAGCCGGCACCTGCACCAGCCGCTTCCCCAGGCCGACCGCGTACAGCTCCTCCAGCTCGAGCCCGGCCACCTGCGCCAGGATGGGCTCGAGGTCGACCGGCTTCCCGGTGCGGGCGCCCACCACGAACAGCACCTTGAGGCCGGTGCAGGAGGAGAGCTGGTCGGGCGGGAGGCGGGGGTCGGGGCGGTCGACGTCCACCGCCCAGATCTCGAGCCCCTCCCGGAAGCCGCTGGTCTCGAGCTCCGCGCCGGCGGCGCGCTCGGCCTCGATGGCCGCCCGGACGGCGTCGGCCTCCGAAGACCCGATGACGAGCCGCTCGGGCGGCGGCTCGCCTCCCGCCCGCGGGGCCGGCGGCGGCTCGCCGCTGGCGCTGCGCGTGAGCGCCTCCAGCTGCTCCACGCCGCGCCGGACCGACTCCGGGTCGTCGGGGTCGATCCGCTGGCGGATCCGCTCCACCTCCGCCTCCAGCTCCTCCTCGGTGATGGCGCTGGCCCGCGGGCCCGGCGCGAGCGCGGCGGCGAGGGCGAGGAGCGGGACGAGCCGAGACCAGCGCATGCGGGATCCCTTGGCCGAGGGCCGGAGGAGCCCGGCGCGGCCATCCTACACGAACCGCCCGTCCGCTCACCCACCGTGATGTGCCGGCGCGCGTCCCCTCGACCAGGGACGGGCCCCCGCCGCGCCGGTGGCGGGCGTCAGGCCTGGGCGCTAGACCGGCGGCATGGCCTCCCCGCCCGCACCGCCCCGGCGCCGCACCGCCCCCCGCGCGGCCGCCGCGCTCACGCCGGCCGAGGCCCGCGCCTGGCTGGTCGGGCACCTGGCCCTGCGCGCCCCCGCGTTCCCGCCCGGCGCGCCCGGCGTCCGGGCCCTGCTGGAGCGGCTGCGCTGCATCCAGCTCGACCCGCTCGATCCGCTCGGCACCAACGCCGACCTGGTGGCCCTGGCGCGCGTGGACGGGATCGCCCGCGGCGACGTCTACCGCCACCTGCTGCCCGGCCACGCCTTCGAGCACTTCGCCAAGGAGCGCTGCCTGCTCCCGCCCGCCGCCTTCCCCTGGTACCGCGCCGAGCTGGCGGTGGAGCCGCCCTGGTGGTCGCACGGCGAGCGGCTGCGCCGCCTCCCCGCCGGCGTGGTGGAGCGGGTGCTGGAGGAGGTGCGGGCCCGCGGGCCGGTGGCGGCGGACGACCTGTCCGATCACGGCCGCGTCGAGCCGCTCGACTGGAGCGGCTGGAAGGGGACGGCGCGGGCCGCCAGGATGGCGCTGGAGGTGCTGCAGACGCGCTGCGAGGTGGTGGTGTGTGGGCGCGGAGCGGGCGGGAAGCGCTACGACGTGCCGGAGCGGGCGCTGCCGGCGGTGGCCGGGCTGGAGGTCCACCCGCGCCGCCGCCCGCCGTCCGCGCGGGTGGAGGCCTTCCGGCGCTGGGCGCTCGTGGAGCGGGTGGAGGCCACCGGGCTGCTCTCCCGGGCGGGCGGCGCCACCTGGTCCACGCTGGGCGCGACCCGCACCACGGGGCTGCCGGACGCGCTGCTGGCCGAGGGCGCGCTGGAGGAGGTGCAGGTGCTCGGCTCGCCCCGCACCTACCTGGCCCCGGCCGGCTTCCGCGCGCGGCGCCACCCGCCCGCCGACGGGCGGCTGCGGCTGCTGGGGCCGCTCGACCCGCTGCTCTGGGACCGCGCCCTGGTCCGGACCGCGTTCGGCTTCGACTACACCTGGGAGGTCTACAAGCCCGCCGCACAGCGCCGCTTCGGCTGGTACGTCTGCCCGCTGCTGCGCGGCGACGCGCTGGTGGGGCGGGTGGACGCGGCGGTGGCCGGCGGCGCGCTGCGGGTGCGCGCCGCCTGGGCGGAGCCGGGCGCGGACCTGGACCGGGCCTCGCTGCGGGCCTGCCTGGAGCGCCACGCGGCGGCCTGCGGCGCAGGCCGGGTGGTCCTGCCGCGGACCGTCCGCGTCAACCGACCCTGAGGTGAGCGCCGGCCGGCGGCGCCCGCCTCACCGCTGCCACCAGTACGACCACTTCACCATCACACTGTCGATGACCGGCCCGTCCAGCAGCCGGCCGCTGGCGAGGCTGGCCGGGGGTAGCCCCTCGGTCACCGGCAGCTCCTGCTGCGACCGCGTGTAGACCGCGTACAGCGTCGAGCCGAGCCGGTACTCCCAGCGCAGCACCAGGTTCAGGTTGAGCACCGCGTCGTGCGAGCGGGGATCGGCCGCGTACGCCACCGGCGCCAGCTCGCGGTAGGAGAGCGTGCGCCGGCCGGACAGCTGCGCGCCGTGGAAGGTGCCGCCCCAGCGGATGGAGGAGCTGAAGAGCTGGGCGTAGACCTGGGCCGAGAGGCGCGGCGTGAAGACCAGCTGCTGGCGCAGCGTGAGCGAGATGAACTCCGGGTGCTGGTCGCCGAAGATGGCCACGCCGTCCTCGCGCGTCTCGATCCAGCGCGGCCCCTGCGGCTTCTTCCCGTAGGAGCCGTCCAGCCGCGTCTCGAGGCGATCGTGCGGCCGCCAGCGGGCGGTCAGGTCGCAGCCCCAGCCCGTGGCGGACGGGAAGGCGCCGCCGCCCAGCTGCCGCACCACGAAGACGTTGCCGCTGGCCTGCAGCCGCTTGCTCGGATCCGAGCCCAGCTCCAGCGACAGGAACCAGTCGTCGGTCCGCTCGAACGGCACGCCGGCCTGCGAGATCTCGCGGGTGTCGTACTGCGGCCGCTCCAGCGCCAGCTGCACCCCGACGGTCTGGTAGCCGGGCAGCTGGACCGAGGCGTGGACGCTGGTGTTCACCCCGCGCGGCAGCCAGTAGCCGTCGGCCGACCAGTTCAGGTCCAGGTTGTAGTCCACCTGCAGCGCGTGGAACGGCCCCACGCCGCTGGGCCGGACGTAGTGCAGGTCGAGGTCGCCCCACTGGTAGTTGGAGAGCGGCTGGTACCCGGAGGCGTTGAGGTCCAGCTTCGCGTCCTCGTAGACGTAGAGCACGTCCCACCGCCAGGGCTCGCCGCCCAGCTTGCCGGCGCGGAAGTGGCCGCCGTACCCCAGGTCGCCGGCCTGGAGCCGGGTGCCGTCATCCAGCAGCCGCCCCTCCGCCGGCCCGCCCACCGCCTGCGAGACCGCCACCTGCCCGAAGCCGCCCCAGTCCCCCGGCACGTCCACGTCGAGCCCCAGCGCGTTGCCGCCCCAGGACTCGCACCCCGCCGCCTGGTACGCCTCGTCGGTCTCGAACTCGCTGCGCAGGCAGCGCGGCTCGAGCGGCGTGGCGGCGGTGAAGGTGGCGCCGGCGGTGGCGCCGCCGGCCCCGAGCCGCTGGCGGGCCACGCCGGCCAGGTAGTTGGTGGTGACCGGGTGGGCGATGGGGAGCGCGTTCTCCGGGCCGAGGTGGAAGGGCTGGCGGGGGCGGAACCGCCAGCGCCGGTCGGGGTCGGCCTCGTACGGCTCCAGCGCCTGCGGCGACGGCCCGGTGTAGCCGATGGGGACCAGCGAGGCGTTGCCCGCCCCCATCACCAGCGCGTCCAGCAGCCCCACCTGCAGCCCCGGGCGCGCCGAGCCGGTCAGCTTGGCGGCGCCGAGGATGGGCGCGTCCAGGCCGATGCGGCGCGAGTAGAAGAGCGTCTGCTGCTGGCCGTAGGCGGCCCCCACCGGCTGGAACAGGTCCAGCCCCTCGAGGAAGAAGGGGCGCTTCTCCGGGAAGTAGGCCTCCGAGTTGGAGAGGTTCTGGATCACCTGGTCCGCCTCGACCTGGCCGAAGTCCGGGTTGATGGCGCCGGTGAGCGTGAGCCGGTGGCCCACCGGCGTGCGCAGGTCGAGCCCCAGGTCCAGCGAGGGATCCACCATCCGCGGGTCGGGGCGGGCCGGGTCGGAGTACTGCGGGTGGACAGTGAGGCGTGTGGCGGCCCAGGGCGAGAGCTCCAGCCCGTGGCGCACCGGCAGGTCCACCAGGCCGATCAGCCGGCCGAAGCGCGAGACCACCAGGTTCCCCGCGGTCACCGGGTTGGACTCGCGCGGGATCATGCGCGAGTCGAGCACCTGGTGCGTGCGCGGGAGGTGGCGGCGGACCAGGAAGCCCCAGCGCTGCACCGGCGCCGAGGGGTAGCGCAGCTGCGCGAAGGGGATGGCCAGCTCGGCGGTCCAGCCCTCCCCGTCCACCCGCACCGCCGCGTCCCAGACCGCGTCCCAGCTGTCGGTGCCGTTCACGTCGGAGAAGAGCAGCCGGTCGCGCAGCACGCCGGCCGCGTTGACGATGAAGTCGGCGGCGGTCCGGCCGTCGCCGTCGGTGTCGAGCGCCACCTCGATCCGGTCGGCGGTCGGATCGCCGTCGCGCCGGGCCAGGTGCCGCTGGATGAGCGAAGGCTCGGGATCGTGGCAGCGGACGCCGACGTAGAGCGTGCCCTCGTCGTAGACGACGCGCACCTCGGTGCGCGGGCTGCCGGGCGCGCCGGGGCGCGGGAAGCTCTCCACGAAGGCGTCGAAGGGCGCGGCTGCGCCCCAGGCCGGCTCGTCGAGGCGGCCGTCCAGGTGGACCGGTCCGGCGGCGCGCGCGGCGACGATCACCCCCGGCACCGGCACCGGCACCGGCACCGGCACCGGCGCCGGCGCCGGCGCCGCATGCTGCGCCGCGGCAACCCCTGCGGCGGCCAGCGCCGCAGCGACGGCTCCCGTCCGCCAGGCCACCTCAGCACGCATCACCGCCTCCGCGGTCGCGCGCGGCGACCCGCCCCCTCCTACGGACGAGCGGGCCTCCTATTTCACGGCCTCGTCCTCCACGCGCCGGGGCGCTGCTCCGCACCCGCCGCGCGCGCCGCGCCGCGCCGGCTGCGCCGCGCGCACGGACCCTGGGCACACTTCACGTTGGGTGACTGGAATCGACCGCAGCACCCCAGAGAGCCAGGCGAGCGAGGGGCGCAGCCGGCCAAGCCCCGATCCATTCCCGCCGCACGGAGCGCAGCCATGTCCACCCTCCGCCGCCCCTCGCAGCGCGTCATCGCCCGCCTCGCCGCCGCAGCGCTCGCCGTGGCCGGCGCGGCCGGGCCGGCCCGGGCCCAGCTGGTGGGAGAGAACATCAACATGGTCTCGGGCACGCAGTGGCCCGGCGGCGATCCCTTCCTGCAGCGCCAGAACGAGCCCTCCATCGCGGTGAGCAGCGCCAACCCCGACCACCTGCTGGCCGGCGCCAACGACTACCGCACCGTGGACCTGCCCGATCCCGACGCCAGCGGCTCCACCGGCGACGCGTGGCTGGGGCTCTACAAGTCCTTCGACGGCGGCCTCACCTGGCAGAGCGTGCTGGTGCCGGGCTATCCGCAGGACACCTCGGCGGCGGGCCTGGCCTCGCCGCTGCGCGGGTTCCGCTCGGCGGCCGACCCCACCGTGCGGGCCGGCACCGACGGCCTCTTCTACTACAGCGGCATCGCCTTCGACCGCGCCACCGGGCTGGGCACCATCTTCGTGGCCCGCTTCCTCGACGGCAACGACAAGGAGAACGGCGACGCCACCCAGGGCCGCGATCCCATCCGCTACCTGGGCGCGGTGGCGGTGGACGGCGGGACCGACGGCCAGTTCATGGACAAGCCCTGGCTGGCCACCGACGTGCCCCGGGCCGGCGCCGGCAGCTGCGTCCTCCCCGGCTCGCCCGCCCGCGTCGTGGCGGCCGGCACCGCCTACGTGGCCTACGCCACCTTCACCGGCTCCAAGGAGAACGCCAGCAAGATCCTGGTCTCGCGCACGCTCGACTGCGGCGCCACCTGGTCCAGGCCGGTGAAGGTGAGCGAGTCCAACTCGCTCAACCAGGGCACGGCGCTGGCCGTGGATCCGCTCACCGGCGCGGTGTGGCTGGCCTGGAGGCGCTACGCCAGCTCCAGCGAGACCGACGCGATCATGATCGCCTCCTCCACCGACGGCGGCCAGACCTGGTCCAAGGCCTCGGTGGTGGCGAACATCGCCCCCTTCGACCAGGCCATCACCCCCACGGCCTTCAAGAGCCAGACCCTCCCCAGCCTGGCCATCTCGGTGGACGCGGCGGCGACGCGCAGCTGGCTCCACCTGGCCTGGCAGGAGCGGCGCGGCGCGACCGGCGACGCCCGCATCGTGCTCTCCTCCTCCAGCGGCGGGGTCACCTGGTCGGCGCCCCAGCCCATCGACGACGCCCCCATCGCCGACGAGCTGGGCAACACCTTCTCGCGCGGGCACCAGCTCATGCCGCAGCTCACCTTCAGCCAGGGCCGGCTGATGGCGCTCTACTACGACTCGCGGCTGGACCACACCCGCAGCTACCACGCCCCGCGCTCCCCCTTCGCGCCCGACCCGGTCACCGGCGCCTTCTACTCGGAGTGGCGGGCCCCGCTGGGCGAGCTGCCCAGCAGCCCGTCGCTGGTCTTCGGCCCGGGCATCGACGACGCCGGGCTGACGCAGGTCCGCCACACGCTCGACGTCCGCGTGGCCCAGGCCGGCCCGGGCGCGTCGCCGGCCTTCACCTCCGCCCGCGTCTCGCGCTTCCCGTTCGGCACGCGCGGCGACGAGGTGATCGGACAGCAGGCCCCGTCCTTCTCCGGCCCGCCGCTGCAGGTGGTGGACGGGAACGGGGTGGTGCAGCTGCTCCAGCAGCTCCAGGTGAACCCGCCCAACCTGCCCATGTTCCGCAAGGGCACCGCGCCGTTCATGGGCGACTACATCGACCTCGCCGGCCCGGCCTTCGCGCGGACCGCCGGCGGCGGCTGCGATCTTCAACACCGCGCCGTCGGGCGCGCCGGTGCACCACGCCATCTGGACCTCGAACCAGGACGTGCGCCCGCCCGCCGACGGCGACTGGACCCGCTACACGCCGGTGGGCGCCGCCGGCCCCAGCGTCTGGGATCCGACCGTGACGCGCCCGGCCTGCGTCCCCGGCAACGAGGGCTCGCGCAACCAGAACATCTACACGGCGCGGATCACCAGCGGTCTGGCCGTCTCCACCCCGCAGAACGTGAAGCCGCTCTCGGCCACCGTCACCCGCGCCTTCGTGGCCGCCGTCACCAACAGCACCGACCGCGTGGTGGCGGTGCGCCTCACCGCCACCCCGCCCGCCGGCGTGGCCGCCTCCTTCCGCAACGACGGCGTGACCGCGCTGGCGCTGGAGGTGCTGCTGCCGCCGCGCTCGTCCGCGGCGCGCTCGCTCTTCGTGCGGCTGGCCGGCGCCACCGATCCGCTCTCCACCATCCCGGTGCGCGTCGAGGAGACCGACGCCTCCGGCGGCTGCCTGGGGGCCACGCCGCCGGCCTGCCCGGTCCGGACCGGCGGCCTGGGCGGCTCGGTCACCTTCAACCCGCCCGGCGTCTTCGCCGGGCTGCGCCAGCCGGACGGCAGCCCCGACGACGTGGCCAGCGGCGAGGTCTACGCGCCGGCGCTGCTGCTCGCCAACGTCACCTCGGCCAACGTGACCAGCGCCAACGTGACCTCGGCCAACGTCACCAGCGCCAACGTGACCAGCGCGAACGTGACCAGCGCCAACGTGACCAGCACGCACGTGTCCAACCCCGACCTGGCCAACGTGACCAGCGCGAACGTCACCAGCGCCAACGTGACCTCGGCCAACGTGACCAGCGCGAACGTGACCTCCGCCCCCATCGCCTCCGCGAACGTGACCAGCGCCAACGTGACCAGCGCCTCCATCACCGACGCGAACTACACGCTCACCAACACCGGCAACACCAGCCACTCCTACCACCTCAAGATCGTGGGCACGCCCACCGGCGGACCGCTGCAGCTGGTCGTCTCCAAGCCGTCCTACACGCCGCTCGCCATCGGCTGCGTACTGCTGCAGCAGCCGCGCAACGTGGTGGTGCTCAACGTCCCCGACGTCTCCGCCGCCATCCTGCCGCCGGGCTCGGCCCTGCTCGACCCCAACATCCCCGACCCCAGCACCACCAACGCCACCGTGGAGCTGGCGCCGGGCGAGACCGCCCAGATCACCCTGCGCGGCGCGGTGGGCCTGGCGCAGATGGCCGGCGCCGTGGGCCAGCTCACGCCGGTGGCCATCCCGCACGCCGGCGGCACCTTCGCGGCGGCGCTGATCATCACCTCCGGCGGCGCGGACCTCCCGGCGCCGCGGGTGGGCGTGCCGTACAGCGGCACCCTCGCGGCGCTGGGCGGGCAGGGGCCGTACAGCTGGACGCTGGCGGGCGGCTCGCTCCCGGCCGGCCTGACGCTGGGCGCGGGCGGGGTGGTGACCGGCACGCCCACCGCCGCCGGCACGGTCACCTTCACCGTCCAGGTGACCGACGCGGCGCAGGCCACGGCGCAGCGGAGCGTGACCCTCTCGGTGCAGCGCGGCCCAACCACCACCGCGCTCGCCGTCTCGCCCACCTCCAGCGTCAGCGGCCAGCCGGTGACGCTCACCGCCACCGTCGCGCCCGCGGATCCGCTGGCCCCGGCGGCCAGCGGATCCGTCACCTTCACGGACGGCGGCGTCTCCGTCGGCAGCGCTCCGCTCTCCGGCGGCGTGGCCACGCTGGTCCTGCCGGGCCTCTCCGTGGGCGGCCACACCATCCAGGCCAGCTACCCCGGCGACGGCCGCTACCTGGGCAGCAGCTCGGCCCAGGTGTTGGCCTCGGTGGGCCTGGCCAGCTCGGCGCTGGCCCTGACCGCCGCACCCAACCCGTCCAGCGAGGGGACCGCGGTCACCTTCACCGCCACCGTGACGGCGGTGGCCCCGGGCAGCGGTACGCCCACCGGCGCCGTCACCTTCTCCGACGGCGGCACGTCCCTGGCCACCGTGGCCCTGGCCGGCGGGCAGGCCACCTTCACCACCAGCGCGCTCGCCCAGGGGGCGCACGCCATCGGCGCCGCGTACGGCGGCGACGCCCGCTTCTCCCCGGCCAGCGCCGCGCTCACCCAGACCGTCCAGCCGCCGCCGCGCTACGGGTTCGCCGGCTTCCTGTCGCCGCTCAGCGCGGCCGGCACCCTCACGGCGCCGTCCTGGTCCGGCCCGCAGAAGCTGGGCAGCGGCGTGCCGCTCAAGTGGATCCTGACCAGCCCCGGCGGCACGGTGCTGAGCAGCCTCTCCACGACACGGCGCATCACCGCCATCCTCAACCCGGCCTGCAGCGGCCCCCCGCCGGCCGGCTCCGCCGTGGTGCTCCTCTACTCCCCGACCGCCGGGGCCACGGGCAACAGCACCTTCCGGTTCTCGTCCGGCCAGTTCATCTTCAACTGGGACACCTCCTCCGCGAGCCGCGCCTGCTACACCATCGCGCTGGAGCTGGACGACGGCAGCCCGCCGCGGGCCACCACCGTGAAGCTCCAGTAGGGGTGCGTGGGACCAGATTCTCGGACGGGGCGCAATCGCCGCTTTATGTGGTGATCACACATGTCCGGCGGCCCGCTGGAGCAGCACGGGGACCCTGCGGCGGGTGAGCGCCGCTCATCCGAGCCGAGAGGCCTGCGCTGGCTGCTCCTCGAGCTCCGCCGGCGCCGCGTCCACCGCGCGCTGGTGGCCTACGTCCTCGCCGTGCTCGGCCTGCTGCAGGGCGTGGACGTCCTCTGCAACGCGTTCGACTGGCCGCACTGGGTGCTGACCGCGGCCACGGTGCTCGCCTTCCTGGGACTGCCGGTGAACGTCGTGGTGGCCTGGTTCTACGACCTGGTGCCCGAGCCGGGCGAGCCGCGCCGCACCTCGGACGCGCCCTCCACGGCCCCGGCGCCCGCGCCGGCGGGGAGGCCCATCCGGCTCAGGAAGCCGACCTGGGCGGTGATCTCGGCGCTCTTCGTCGCGGTGGCGGGGCTGGGCGTGTGGCGGCTCTGGCCCTCCGCGCCGGCGGCGCCGCCGGCCCCGCGCAGCGTGCTGGTGGCCGACTTCCGCAACGGCACCGGCGAGCCGGTCTTCGAGGGGACGCTGGAGCCCGCGCTGACGCTGGCGCTGGAGGGCGCGACCTTCCTCACCTCCTACTCGCGCGGCGCCGCGCTGCGCACCGCCGACCAGCTCAGGTACCAGGGCGCTGGGCTGGAGGAGGCGCGCGCGCGGCTGGTGGCGCAGCGCGAGGGGATCGACGTGGTCACCGCCGGCACCATCGACCGGGCCGGCGGCGGGTACCGCGTGGGCGTGCGGGCGGTGGACGCCATCACCGGGCAGGTCATCGCCGAGGGGAGCGAGGAGGTAGGGTCCAAGGACGCGGTGCTGGCCGCGGCCACCAAGCTGGCCGCCAAGGTGCGCAAGGCGCTGGGCGACAACGTGCCGGAGGCGGTGCAGCTCTCGGCCGGCGAGACCTTCAGCGCCGCCTCGCTGGAGGCCGCGCACGCCTACGCCGCCGGCATGAACCACCAGTTCGCCGGCCGCTGGGACCAGGCGGCCGCCGCCTACCAGGACGCCCTGCGGCTCGACCCGCGGCTGGGGCGCGCCTACGCCGGGCTCGCCGTCCTCTCCTCCAACGCCGGCAAGCGCGCGGACGCGGAGCGCTACTTCAAGGAGGCCATGGCGCGGGTGGACCGGATGAGCGACCGGGAGAAGTTCCGGACCCGCGGCGCCTACTACCTGGTGGTGGACCGCGACCCGGCCCTGGCCATCGAGGCGCTCTCCGCCCTGGTGACCCGCTACCCGGCCGACAACGCCGGGCTGGCCAACCTGGCCGTCGCGTACCAGCTGCAGCGCGACTTCGGGAAGGCGCTCACAGAGGGGCGGCGCGCCATCGGCATCTACCCCCGCAACGTCCCGCAGCGGAACAACGTGGGGCTGTTCGCGATGTACGCCGGCCAGCTGGACGCCGCCATCGGCGAGCAGCAGAAGGTGCTGGAGCTGAACCCGAGCTTCACCAATGGTCACGTGGGGCTGGCGCTGGCGCTGCTGGCCGCCGGCCGGCGCGACGAGGCGGTGGCGGCCTGGGACCGGCTCGCGAAGCTGGGCCCGGGCGGCGCCTCCAGCGCCGCCGAGGGGCTGGCCGACCTGGCCGCCTACGAGGGGCGGCTGGGCGACGCGCGCGGGCTCCTGGAGCAGGCCATCGCCGAGGACGCGAAGGGCGGCGACCCGGAAGGCGCCGCGCGCAAGCGGGCCGCGCTGGCCGGCGTGCTGCTGGCGGCCGGGCAGAAGCCGGCGGCGGTGGCGGCGGCGGCGCAGGCGGTTCTCCGGCAGCGCCACCGACTACGTGCAGTACGCGGCCGGGGTGGTGCTGGCGCAGGCCGGCGAGGACCGGCAGGCGCTGGCCGTGGCCGACGGCCTGGACGCCCGCATCGCGGTGGAGGCCCGCCTCTACGCCGACCTGGTCCGCGCCGAGGTGGACCTGGCCCACGCACAGCACGCCTCGGCGGTGGAGCGGCTGCGCGGCGCGGGGCAGCGCATCGACGCCTGGCTGGTCCGGGCCGCGCTGGGGCACGCCTACCTGAGGGCCGGCGCCTACGCCCCCGCGCTGGACGAGCTGGAGAAGGCGCAGCAGCGGCGCGGCGAGGCCACCGACGCTTTCCTGGACGTGGTCCCCACCTTCAGGCTGGCGGCGCAGGTGGAGTTCGACCTGGCCCGCGCCCACGCCGGCCTGGGCAGCGCCGCGGCCGGCGAGGCGTTCCAGGCGTTCCTGGGCCGGCGGGTGAAGGCGGACGATCCGCGTGTGGTCGAGGGGAAGCGGCTGCTGGCCGCGCTGGCCCCCGCGGGAGCACCTGCGCCCACCTCCTCCGCCACCACGCCGCCGAAGTGAGTTGCGCCGGCGCCCGCTGGTGCGCTCTCATCGGCGAGTGAATCCCGCTCGCCGCCTCGCCCCGCTCCTGACGGTCCTCCTCGTCGCCGCCTGCGGCCCGGCCACCTCCGACCTGGCCACCGCTGGCGGCGCCGGTGGCGGAGGTGGCGGCGGCGGTGGCGGTGGCGGGGGTGGCACCGGCGGCGGTCCGGCCACCGTGCCGGCCTGGCCCGAGCGCTCGGTGCTGGCGCTCACCAACGCGGTGCGGATGTCGCCCGCGCACTGGAAGGCCCGCTGGTCGGGCGGGAGCCTGGGCACGGGCGTGATGGACGGCTACGCGGCGGTAGCGCCGCTGCGCTGGAACGCCGGCCTGGGCACCTCGGCCGAGGCGCACTCGCAGGACATGGCCAGCACGCCCTGCTTCTCCCACGACTCCTGCGACGGGACCGGCTGGGCCACCCGCATCCACGCCACGTACAGCAACGGCACCATCGGCGAGAACATCGCGGCCGGCTACGGCGACCCCGAGGCGGTGATGCTGGGCTGGATTCTGCGACGCCAGCGGCGGCAGCTGCTGCGCCGACGGCGCCAGCTGCGACGGCCACCGCCGCAACCTCATGGCCGGCGGCTACCGCGAGCTGGGCGTGGGCTGGGCCCAGGTCTCGGGCAGCCCCTACGGCCAGTACTGGACCCAGGACTTCGGCGGCGGCGCCTCCGCCGAGACCTCGCCGCTCCTCGACGCCAGCCACCTGCTCCGGACCGGCAGCACCATCCGCTTCCTGGCCAACGTCTCCGCCGCCGCCGCGCCGCAGTCGGTGACGCTGGTGCTGGACGGCGCGGCCCAGGCCATGTCGGTGGCGCTTGGCAGCGCGGCGCAGGGGACGCGCGCCGTCGATTTCGCGCGCGCCTCGGGCTGCCGCAGCTACCACGTCGAGCTGGTGGACGCGGGCGGCACCAGCTGGCGCTACCCGGGCACGGGCGAGCTGCACACGTATGGTGAAGGCGGGTGCACGCTGGACCTGCCGTGAGCGGTCTCGTGGAGCAGCTCCGCCAGCGCCAACCCGGGCGCCGCGTGCCATGCCCACACCGCTCCGCGGGGAGGGACACGAAATGGAAGCGCACGAGGCGTTGAAGAAGTGCCCGATGTGCGGTGAGGAGATCCTCGCCGTGGCGATCAAGTGCAAGCACTGCGGCGAGCGCCTGGACCTTCCTCACCGGAAGCGGCTGCCGTCGCTCTCACCCGAGCAGCGGAAGAAGCTCGTACTGGCTGCGGCGGTGGTGCTCGTTGCGGCAGCTCTCGGTGGACTGGGGTGGCTCGTCTACGCACGTGTGCCCGAGACGAAGTTCTGGGTCTCGGTGCACAAGGATGTTGAGTGGCACCGGGACTGGCAGGACGCTCGCGTGAGGAACGACCGCACTCGAGTCGGCGACATCTATCGCGAGCTGTCCGCTGCCCACCCAGATGACGGGGACCTCGAGTATCTCGCCCTCCGCGCACTGCCTGACGGCGAGAAGAAGCTGGAGGAACTAGATGAGGCGGCCAAGAGGTTCGACAAGAACGCCTGGGTACTTTACGGGCTTGCTGAGGCCGAGGAGCAGGCCGCGGCGACCGAAGTATCGAGTTCATCTTCAATCTCTCCCTTACAGCCGCTCGACGATGGTGACGTTGGCGATGCCGCCGCCTTCGCACATCGTCTGCAGGCCGTAGCGCTTGCCGCGCGCCCGCAGCGCGTGCACGCAGCGTCGCCATCAGCTTGGTGCCGGACGCGCCGAGCGGATGGCCGAGCGCGATCGCGCCGCCGTTGACGTTGAGCCGGTCGGGATCGGCGCCGATCGCCGTGAGCCAGGCCATCGGCACCGACGCGAACGCCTCGTTGACCTCGTAGAGGTCGATGTCGTCGATCGTCATGCCCGCGCGCTTCCAGCGCGCGTGCGCGTCGCGGTGACCGGCTCCTCGAGCATGATCACCGGATCGCCGCGCGGTCACGGTAAGATTGTGGATCCGCGCGAGCGGCGTCAGGCCATGCGCCTTGAGCGCGCGTTCGTTGACCATCAGCACGCCCGACGCGCCGTCGCAGATCTGGCTGGCGTTGCCGGCGGTCAGCCGGCCGCCCTCGCTCGAGCAGCTTGTACCGCGCGCGATGCCCTCAAGCGTGGCGTCGTAGCGGATGCCTTCGTCGGCTGGTCGTGCAGGGTCGCTAGCGCCTTCGGCCAGGCTCACCTCGAGCGGAACGATCTCGTCTCTTGAACGCGCCGGCCTGGTCGCCGCGGCGGCGCGCTTCGTGGCTCTTCGAGCGCGAAGCGCGTCGAGTCGCCTCACGGCTGAAGCCGTATTTCTCGCGCGATCATCTTCGGCACCGATGAACTGGCTGAAGCCTCGATGCCGAAGCGCATCCTGGATCACGTTGCACCATGGGACCGACGCCGATGCCGCCTGGGCGGCAGCGCTGCCGGGCAGCCCATCGGCACGCGGCGTCATCGATTCGACGCCGGCGGCGATGACGACGTCCTGCGTGCCCGACATGACCGCCTGCGCGGCGAACTGGATCGCCTGCTGCGACGAACCGCACTGGCGGTCGATCGTGACCGCCGGAACGCTGTCCGGCAGCTTCGAGGCGAGCACCGCGTTGCGGCCGATCTGCGATAGCTCTGCTCGCCGGCCTGGCTGACGCAGCCCATGATGACGTCCTCGATCGCGGCGCGGATCGATGCCGGTGCCGGTCGACGCATCGCATCGAGTCACCCGCGCCGGCCAGAGTCGGCCTGGATGCCAGTCCTTCGAGGCGGCCGTTGCGGCGCCCGCCGGCGGTGCGTAGCGCGCTGCGACGATATATGCTTCCGCCATCCAGCCTCTCCTTCAGTTCAGTTGCAGATAGCCACCTGTTGACGCGAGCGGCAAGCGCAATTTCCCGGTGGACGAGGTGGCTGGTCGGTGTATTGGCACGGTTCCTCCCCGCTCATGCTGAATGGAGTTGTGCGTGTCCGGAGGTTTCACCGATCGTCATGGGTTGCAGGTCGCGGACGAGCTGGCCGACTTCATCGAGGAGCGGGCGCTGCCGGGCACCGGCATTTCGGCCGACGCCTTCTGGGCAGGCGCGGCCGACATCTACGCGCGGTTCACCCCCGAGAACGCAGCGCTGCTCGCAAAGCGCGACGACCTTCAGGCGAAGATCGACGACTGGCACCGGGCGCCGCACGGCCAGCCGCATCGACATGGCGGCCTATCAGGCGTTTCTCGAGCGAGATCGGCTATCTGGTGCCCGAGCCCGCGCCCTTCCGGATCGGCCCCGGCCAACGTCGATCCCGAGATCGCGACGACCGCCGGGGCCGCAGCTTGTCGTGCCGGTGCTCAACGCCCGCTTCCTGCTCAACGCCGCCAATGCGCGCTGGGGCAGCCTCTACGACGCGCTCTACGGCACCGACGCGATCGCCGGCGCGCGCCGCCGGCCAAGGGCTATGATCGCGGCGCGCGGCGCGCAGGTGATCGCCTGGGCCAAGGCCTTCCTCGACGAGGCCGTGCCCGCTTGCATCGGGCAAGCTGGGCCGACTTGACGGGCGGTGACACTCGTGCTCGCCGATCCGTCGCAGTTCGTCGGGCGCGCCGGGCGACAATCTCCTGTTCCGGCACAACGGTCTGCACATCGAGCTGGTGATCGACCGCGACCCATCCCGATCGGCTCGGACCGACCCGGCGGGGATCGCCGACGTCATCCTCGAAGCGGCGCTCGACCACGATCTGCGACCTTGAGGACTTCGATCGCGGCGGTCGACGCGCGAGGACAAGATCGCGGCCTATGCCAACTGGCTCGGCCTGATGCAGCGGCGATCTTGAGGAGACGTTCGAGAAGGGCGGTCGGCATGATCACGCGCCTGCTCGGACCCCGACCGCGCGCTATACCGCCCCCGACGGCGCCAGCTTCACTCTGCCACGGCCGCAGCCTGCTGCTCGTGCGCAATGTCGGCCACCTGATGACAACTCCGGCGGTCCGCTTGTCCGATGGCAGCGGAAGCGCCCGAAGGTATCCTCGACGCGATCGTCACCAGCCTGATCGCGCTGCACGACTTCAAGGGCCTCGCACTCCAACAGCCGCGGCGGGCTCGATCTATATCGTCAAGCCGAAGATGCATGGGCCGGAGGAAGCCGCCTTCACCAACCGCCTGTTCGACGCGGTCGAGGATCTGCTGGGCCTTGCCCGCCACACCATCAAGATCGGCGTGATGGACGAGGAGCGGCGCACCTCCGCCAACCTCGCCGCCTGCATCGATGCGGTGAAGGACCGGATCGTCTTCATCAACACCGGCTTCCTCGATCGCACCGGCGACGAGATGCACACCTCGATGCACGCCGGCCCGATGATCCGCAAGGGCGAGATGAAGACGAGCCGACTGGATCGACGCCTATGAGGATCGCAACGTCCAGATCGGCCTCGCCTGCGGCCTGTCCGGGCAAGGCGCAGATCGGCAAGGGCATGTGGGCCGCGCCCGACCGGATGGCCGACATGCTCGACGCAGAAGATCGGCCATCCGATGACCGGGCGCCAACACCGCCTGGGTGCCCCTCGCCGACCGCCGCGACGCTGCACGCGACCCACTATCACCAGGTCGACGTGCTTCGCCCGCCAGGCCGAGCGCAAGGCCGAGCCGGTCGCCGGCCGCTCGACGCGCTGCTGACGATTCCGCTTGCGGCCGGCGCGCAACTGGTCGGCCGCAGGAGATCGCGCGACGAGCTCGACAACAATGCGCAGGGCATCCTCGGCTATGTCGTGCGCTGGATCGACCAGGGCGTCGGCTGCTCCAAGGTGCCGGACATCCACGATGTCGGCCTGATGGAGGACCGCGCGACCCTGCGCATCTCGTCGCAGCATATCGCCAACTGGCTGCTCCACGGCGTCGTGCACGCGAGCGACGAGGTCGACGCCGCGCTCAGCGCGGATGGCCGCGAAGGTCGATGCGCAGAATGCCGGCGATCCGCTCTACCGGCCCGATGGCCGGACGAGCCGGACGGCATCGCCTTCCAGGCCGCGCGCGCGCTGGTGTTCGAGGGGGCGGCGCAGCCCAACGGCTATACCGAGCCGCTGCTGCACCGGTTCCGGCGAAGGCGAAAACACGCTGAGCCAAGTCATTTGGACAAATGGACAGCCCGATCGCTGATTGCGATGCGGAGAATAGGTGCTGTTCGGATTCGATTCCCATTACCTTAGCAACACCAACCGAACGAAGACACATAG
>JASGJN010000004.1:0-249183 GCA_049840735.1 Anaeromyxobacter sp.
TATTTCCCTGCTCAACTTGGCAGACTACGTATTGCTAAGGTTAATAGGGAAACACGATAGATCAACAGCACCTGGCGGTGCATCTGCCGACCAATCCTACAAGCGGGAACTGCACGATGCCATGTCCCGGTTCCTCCCTCATCACGGACTACCTCTGCTCAGCGACGACGGCCGCGTCCGCTGGACCGCCAGGCTCCTGGCCATTGTCGCGGTGCTGACGACTTGGAGTTCGGGCTCCACGCTGCTGGACCGCTTCGCATTGGCCCGCACTGCGGCCATCGCGATGTACCCCACACGCAAACGCCCGGGCGACAGTGTAGAGGGCTTCTTCAAAGCCCTCTGCAACTCCGGCGACGCCGTGCTCAAGACGCTCTGCGAGCACTGGCGGACGTGCGTTCGCAAAGTCGCCGGCCAACACCGGCTCACCGACGGCTGGCTGGCCATCGGCGTCGACGGCTCCAAGATCAACTGCCCCCGCACGCTCGCCAACGAAAAAAGACTTGGCGTCAGCGGCAAGAACAACGGCGGGCCGCAGTTGCTGGTCACCTGCCTGTTCCACGCCGCCACCGGCATGCTCTGGGGCTGGACCCGCGACGGCATCTGCGGCGCCGGCGAACGCACCCAGCTGCGACGGCTGCTGCCGCTGCTGCCGCCCGAGGCGATGCTCCTGGCCGACGCCGGATTCTGCGGTTACGACCTGCTCAAGGCCCTGGCCGGCCGGGGCAACCACTTCCTGATCCGCGTCGGCTCCAACGTCACCCTGATCAAAAAGCTCGGCTTCGCCACGCGTGAAGGGAAGCAGACGGTCTACCTCTGGCCGCTGACGATGCAGGGCCGCCAGAAACGGTTTATGCCGCGAAAGCTTTCGAACGTGAGCCCGCCGCTGGTGCTGCGGCTGATCGAACTGACCGACGAAGCCGGCAAGAAAATCTTCCTGCTGACCAACGTGCTGCAGAAGTCCCGGCTCAGCGACTCCACGGCCGCCAGGCTCTACCGCCTGCGCTGGGGCGTTGAGGTGATGTGGCGAGACCTTAAGCAGACCCTGGGACACCACCAAGTGCTCAGCCGCACGCCCGAGCGTGCCGAGGCAGAACTGGACTGGGCGATGGCCGGCCTGTGGCTGCTGCAACTGCTGGGCGGAAGCCGGATGAAGCAGGCCCGGCTTTCGCCGCAAAGCCACAGCCCGGCCCAGACACTGCGGGCGGTGCGGAGTTGTCTGACCGGCGGCCGAAGCCGGCGTCAGAGTCTGCACATGCGACTGGGCATGGCCCGCAAGGACACTTACCGCCGCCGCGGCAGCAAAGAAGCGAGACATCGCCCGAGAAAACGCACCCACCGCCCGCCAGGACGCCCTAAAGCGCGCACGGCATTGGCGATCGAAAAGCGAATAGTCCACAGACTTTTTGCACAACCACCACCAAAATAGTCAGCGGCGTAGCGTGGCACCAATTCGCGAATCATTTTCAGAACAGGCCTCTTGGTTCCGGCCCTTCAGGCCGAAGACGCAATTTGAACAAACCGGCCGACTCGCTGTAACTACTGCTACCAAGACGATTGCAACCCGAGTTCCCCCATGAAAAAGACACTGAAAACCACCCTCGCGCTATTCCTGACCGCCGGCATGGCCGTCGCCATCACCCACGCGGCCGAACCCGCCTCCAAGGTCGAGTCCAAGACCGACGCCAAGGCTGCTCCGAACACGCTGACGGAGCAAGAAAAGAAAGACGGCTGGCAGTTGCTGTTCGACGGCAAGACGACGACCGGCTGGCGGCGGCTCGGCTTCGACGCCGTCCCCGAAGGCCCCTGGATCGTCAAAGACGGCGCGCTCGTCCATCAGGCCGGCAAGCAGAGCGGCAACGACATCATCTTCGACAAGCAGTTCGAGAACTTCGAGCTGTCGTGGGAATGGATCGTCCCCAAGAAGAACGGTAACTCGGGCATCAAGTACCGCGTGCTGGAGACCAAGGGCAAGAATGGCGCCTTCGGCCCCGAATACCAGATGATGAACGACCCCGGCGTGACCGACAAACACTCGACGGGTTCGCTGTACGACATGCTTCCCCCGGTAAACGCCAAGCTCGCACCGGAAGGTGAGTGGAACCACTCCCGCGTCATCATCCGCGGCAACAAGGGAGAGCACTGGCTCAACGGCCAGAAGACGGTCGAGTTCGAGTTCGGCAACGAGGTGTTCAACGAGGCGCTCGCCAAGAGCAAGTTCAAAGGCAAGGAATGGGGCAAGCAGCCCAAAGGCTACATCGCACTGACCGACCACGGCGACGAGGCGATGTTCCGCAGCATCAAGATCCTGGAGCTGCCGGCGAAGTAACGCCTTGATGCCCCGAGCCGGCTTTGGCGTTCGACCACGTTCTGGGCATGCGTTCCTGCCCCTGCCATACCTTGGCGGCTAAGTGACGCGACCGTTTCCAATCCTCCTTGTGTTGGCCGCGCTTGCGGTGGCCTGCGCATCGCCATGGGCTGAGGCCGGTTCGGTATCGCCAGCCGACCGCGCCTTCTTCGAGAACCGGATTCGCCCGGTTCTGGTGAAACACTGCTTCGAATGTCACGCCGCCGGCGCGAAGAAGGTGGGAGGGAAGCTGCTGCTGGACACGGCGGAAGCCCTTCGAAAGGGGGGCGAGTCGGGGCCGCTCCTCATCGAGGGTCAGCCGGACAAGAGCCTGTTGATTCACGCCCTGCGTTACGACGGAACGGAGATGCCGCCGAGCAAGCCGTTGCCCGCTTCGGTGGTGAACGACTTCGTCGAGTGGGTGAAGCGTGGAGCACCCGACCCGCGCGGTTCGCCGGTCGCGGCCAAGGCGGGGTCACCCGACAAGGGTGAGAAGGGGGACAGGCTCTGGTCCTTCCGGCCGGTTTCGAATCCGGCCTTGCCGGGCGTAGGGAATGAGTCCTGGCCGCGCGATCCGATCGACCGTTTTGTCCTGTCTCGCATCGAAGCGGCGGACCTCAAGCCCACGAGCGACGCAACGCCGCAGACGCTGGTTCGGCGTCTCTACGTCGACTTGATCGGCCTCCCGCCAGCTTCGCAGCAGGTTGCGCAGTTCATCGCCGACCATCGGCGGGATGGAACCAAGGCGACCGAGCGTCTGGTGGATGAATTGCTTGCCAGCCCTCATTTCGGCGAGCGATGGGGCCGGCACTGGCTGGACGTGGCCCGATACGGCGAATCTAACGGCAACGACGGCCTCGGCCGAAATCCAACCTTCCCGCACGCCTGGCGCTACCGCGACTACGTCATCGCCGCTTTCAACGATGACACACCCTACGACCGCTTCCTGGCCGAACAGATCGCAGGCGATCTACTGCCGGCGGATTCCGACGCGCAGCGAGACCGGCAATTGGTCGCGACCGGCTTCCTGCGCGCATGGGTTCGAAGCCCGCCAAGGCGATGAACACGAACTTCGACATGGATGTTGTCGCCGACCAGATCGACGTCATCGGCCGGGGTGTCATGGGGCTGAGCGTCGCCTGTGCCCGTTGCCACGATCACAAGTTCGATCCCATCCCAACGCGCAACTACTACGCGCTGGCGGGTTTCTTCACCAGCACCGAACCGCTGTGGGGGATCGCCGGGAATGAAGGCGCTGACCGCCCCAGCGACGGACCTTCACGTTCTGAAGTCACCTGCCGCCGTTCCACCGCCGAAGGGCTTTGTCGAAACAGTCGTCACGCTGGAGTCGAACACCGGTAAGCCCAAGTCGGTGCCCAAGCCGAAGTGGGCGCCGGGAACGCCGCTCGCGATGGGGGTGCGCGATCGCGCCAAGCCGGCCGACTGCAAGGTCAACGTCGAAGGGGAAGCGAACAAGCTCGGAGAGGTCGTCCCGCGCAGGATTCCTTTCGGCGTGCGGCGATGACACCGCGCCGGTCGCCATCGACGCCAAACAGAGCGGCCGGTTGCAACTGGCTCAATGGCTCACCGGCCGCGAGCATCCGCTGACCGCACGCGTGATGGTCAATCGGGTCTGGTTGCACCTGTTCGGCGAAGGGCTCGTTCGGACGCCGGACGACTTCGGCCTTTATGGAGAGCTGCCTTCGCACCCGGAATTGCTCGACCATCTGGCGAATCGATTCGTTGAGAATGGCTGGTCGATCAAGCGGCTGATCCGCGGCATCGTCCTGAGCCGCACCTATCAGCTTTCGAGCGATGCTGACGCGGCGACCGTTCGAGCAGATGGACAAGACCTGCTGCTGACCCGTCACCTGCGACGCCGATTGGATGCCGAGTCCCTGCGCGACGCGATGTTGAGCGTCAGCGGGCAGATCGATACCAAGCCCTCCGAAGGATCGCTCATCCGTCATCGCGACATCCTGATCAACCTGGCGGGCAACCTGCATCAGCCGAGCAATCATCGCAGCGTCTACCTGTGCTACCTGCGAAGTTCGCCGCCTCCGGAATTGGCCGCGTTTGATCTGCCCGAGTTCACCTCGGTGACCGGCCAGCGCGACGTCAGCACCATTCCCGGCCAGGCGCTGCACCTGTACAACAGCTCTTTTGTGATCGAGCAAGCCCTTGCATTTTCCCGGCTGCTCTCCGGCGAATCGGCGGATCCTGCAACGCGCACGAAACTGGCCTGGCAGCGCAGCTTCCACCGTGAACCCGGCCCAAGAGCTGCAGGAAGCGGTCCGATTCGTAGAAGTGACGGCGACCGAACTCGGTTCGGAAGAAAAGGCCTGGGCGGCGCTCTGCCAGGCGATCTTGGCGGCCAACGAGTTCCGCTACGTTGATTGACGGGGCGGCCCTGGAAGGAGATGAGTGACATGCAACACTCCCGACGAAGTCTGCTTCAGTCGCTCTCCTGTGGCTTTGGCTACCTCGCCTTACAGGGCCTTTGCGGTCGGGCAGCGACAGGGGCTTCGTCGCCGGCCACAGTGGGCTTGTCGCCGCGCGTTCCTTTGACGCCGGCCCGAGCCAAACGGGTGATCTTCCTCTGTATGGCTGGCGGGCCTGCGCAGATGGACACCTTCGATTACAAGCCGCAGATCCGGAAAGAAGCCTCACCCCGGATCGGTCACCGAATTCAAGCAGCGTGGCCAAAGCGGGCTGTGGGTGTCGGATCTGCTTCCCCACACGGCGCAATACGCGGACGAGCTTTGCGTCATCAACGGCATGAACGCCGACACGGGGATCCATGCCCAGTCATTCCTGCAGTTGCACACCGGCGATCGGCTGCGGCCGCGGCCGAGCCTCGGCTCTTGGGTGAACTACGGCCTGGGCACCGTGAATCAGAATCTGCCGGGCTTTATCAGCCTCAACACGTCCAAGACGTCGGTCTACTCCAGTGCGTTCCTTCCCTCGATCTACGGCGGCACGCCGATCGGCGTGAACGGCGAAGACATGGGCAAGGCCACGATCGCGAATGTCTCCAGTTCGCATCTGCCGCCCGAGGCGAAGCGGCGGCAGTTGGACCTGATCCAATCGATGAACCGCGAGCACCTGGCCCAGCGCCCGGGTGATGCCGAATTGGAAAGTGTCATCCAGTCGATGGAACTGGGCTATCGCATGCAGTCCGAAGCGCCGGGCCTTCTCGACCTGAGCGGCGAGTCGCAGGCGACGCTCGACAGCTATGGCATCGGAACGGAGAAACCGTCGGTCGGCACCTGCAAGAGGTCGGATTTCGGCCGACAGTGTTTGCTCGCCGGCGGTTTGCCGAAGCGGGTGTGCGGTTCATCGAAGTTTGTCACGGAAGCTGGGACCAGCACAAGAACCATCGCCGAGATCTGAAGGCCAACTGCGAGGCGACCGATCAGCCGATCGCCGCCCTCCTGGGCGATCTCCGACAGCGAGGGCTGTTGGATGACACGCTCGTTGTGTGGGGCGGCGAGTTCGGCCGGCCCGGACTGACCCCCGGCGACGGCAAGGACGAGACCGATCACAACTACCGCGGCTTCACCTTCTGGCTCGCCGGCGGGGGTGTGAAGGCGGATACGTCCACGGCAAGACCGACCCCACCGGCGCCCAGGCCGTGGAAGGGAAGGTTCACTTCCGCGATCTGCACGCGACGATCCTTCACCTGATGGGCTTGCCCCCGAACGAACTGACCTTCTGGCATGCCGGGCGCAACCATCGCCTGACCGGGCCCGAAGGCGGGACCGTCGTTCATCCCGTGATCGCGTGACCGTTCGTAGTGACCGGAGGAGGGGACGGGTGGTTCGCGTTCCGCGCCTCTGAGTTGGGGAAAAACCGAAGAATCGTATCGGCGTAAAGTTTGTGGCCCGGCGTTCCCGGGTGGTTGAACCAGTTGTGCAACTGCGAGACGGGCGCGATGCCCTTCGCGGACTGGTTCATCCATTCGGTGAAAACATCGGCCATCGCGATGTTGTCCTGCGTCGCCACCTCTCGCAGCGCTGAGGCGATCTGCTCGCGGGGAACCCAGGTGTCGTGGACCGCGTCGAAGTACGGATTGCTCTGGATGGGGGGCACCAGAAGGACTTCCATCCCGACCGCCTTCGCTCGGGCGATGTAGTCGCGGATCTTCGCCTTGTACGCGGCCGTACTGGGTTTGCCGGTATCGTTCATTCCCAGCGCAATCACCAGCAGGTCCACCTTGTGGCCGGCGTTGTGCGGGTCCAGAACCCGCGTCTGGAATGTCGTCTCCGCCAGTGCGGCCGAGACGCTCCCCTGGTGGGCCGGGGTTTCGATGACCGTCGCCGTCGGGTAGCGGCTCCGCAGGCCATCGGCGACAAGCCGTGTGTAGGTCCGGGAGGGATCGAACAACCAGTCGGTCGCCTCTGCGCCGCTGGTGATGCTGTCGCCGAAGAACGCCACGTTGACGGACCCGCCGGCGCGGAGCTTGGCGAGGGTCTTGGGGATGGTGCCGGGGTTGATCGGCGCGACCGGCGGCACGTCGCGAATCATGTTGATGTCGCGATCGAGCACCTTGAAGCCGGTGGCCACCGCGCCGTCGAGCGTGTTGAGATGGACGCCGGCCAATGCCACCGCGCCCGCGTCCGGCGAGGGCAGCGTGGGAACGACCGGCGCCGATACGCCGCGTTTCACACCAACGGTCCCGTCCGGCAGCACCTGGAGCAGGTCCAGTCGCTGAAGGGTCGTTCGGTAGGTGACGCTCAGCGACCCCGACTCGTAAGCGCCCAGGCGCGATTTCACATTCAGAATCTGGCCCCACTCCTCGTTCAACTGGTAGTCGACGCCGCGCACGTAGACCTGTCCGGTGACGGCGTTGGTCACGACGACGCTGCCGGGAATGATGCTGTGGTACGGACCGCCGAGCACGACGGTATCTACCGGCGGCATCAGGTTGATGGACGGGTCGGGCCAGCGCCAGTCGAACCGCTCGTCGGTGTAGTTCGGCGGGGCGTAGCCCGTCCAGGTGAAGCTCTTCACTTCCGGTCCGTCGAGGGTGACGGTTTGTTCGGGCACGGCGATGGTCGCGCCCGCTCGGCAGCACCACGCGTCCTGGTTTGACGACGACCGACAGGCCCGGCGTCTCCGTAGCGACGACCTGCGGCTCATCGGGAAGCACGACAGGCGGCGGCGATGTCGGCGGGGGTGAGGTTGGGGGCGGTGAAGTTGGGGGCGGTGACGTGGGCAGGGAGCCGCCGGTGATTTCGACGAAATTGATCCGGGTCTGGCCGGTCGCCGCTCCGCCGACACCCAGCGTCACTTTCCCGTCGGCCACTGAGACACTGGTGGTGGCAGAGGTGAACTGCCCGGCGCCGAGATTCACGTAGGCCAGGATGTTCTTGGTCCCCTCGATCCAGACATTGTTGCGTGTTGAGACCGCGGCATCGCCGACGCCTACCTTGACGGTGTAAACGCCGTCGGGCAACGCCAGTTCCCACTTCGCGCCGGCCTTCACGGCGACATCGGTATCGAGCACCTGGTCGGCGAGGACGTTGCGGTCGACCACCGCGTCGGCGTGGCTGATGCTCCAGCCGTAGGTGTAACTGCCCCGGCTGCCGTAGACGAGCCCACTATCGACAAGATATCCCGCGGCCGTCGGAGCCGGGGCAGGCTGGAAGTTGATCTTCAATCCGCCGGCGGCGGGGGGCGGCGGAGAGGTTGGCGGTGGAGACGTCGGCGGAGGAGATGTTGGGGGCGGCGACGTTGGCGGCGGTGATGTCGGAGGTGTTGCCACCTCGAGGTAGTCGATTCTCGTGGTGCCTGTCGCCGCCGAGCCGATCCCGATCGTCAGCCGTCCGTCGGCGACATTCACCGTGATCGACTGGCTGGCGAACTGGTTCGCCGCCAGCGAGCGGTAGTTGAACAGTTGCACCCCTTCCACCCAGACGTTGTTGCTACTGGCGGCGGCGGCATCGCCGACGCCGAGCGTCACGGTGTACTTGCCGTTGGGCATCGCCAGTTCCCAGAGCCCCTTTCTTTTCACGGCGACGCGGGTGTCGAGCAATTGATTGGCGTTGACGTTGCGGTCGATGACCGCATCGGTGTGGCTGACGGACCAGCCGTAGGTTTTTCCGTTCCGCGAGGCGAAGGTGTTCCCGGCATCGACGAGATAACCCGCCACCGCAGGCGCCGATGCCGGTTGAAAATTGATCTTCGCGATGGCGGCCATCAGCAGTCGCGTTTCCAGCGACTGGCATTCGGTGATGGCATTGGGTCGTGGCTTGCGCATGACTTTCTCGGGCAATCGATCGTCCCGCCCTGTGCGATCCGTAGACGCGCACCCTCAAGTGTGCCCCTCAATGACCGGCTCCCTCCCAGTGCTGCCATTGTATCGCAATTGACTGCTCGCGAGGACCGCACTCGCTACTTAGGAAAAAAGCGAAGAATGCTATCGGCGTAAATCTTCATCCCCGACTCGTCCGGATGGTTAAACGTGTTGTGAAGCTGCGACGATGGGGCAATGCCACGCGTCGCCTGGTTCTGCCACTCGGCGTACACGTCGACGAGCGCAACGCCGGTCTCGGCGGCAACATCGCGAATCGTCTTCACAACCTGGGCGATGGGCGTGGCCGCGCCATTGGCATCGAAGATCGGACTGGGCGCCAGGGGCGTCACCAGCAGCACCTCGATGCCGGCGGCCTTCGCCTGCTGGGCATAGCTCAGCAGCGACGCCTTCATCGATCCGTTCCCGCGTTCCCAGTCGTTCAACCCCAGCGCGATCACCACCACATCGACTTTCCTCGTCCCCCCCTTATGCGGCTTGAGCACCTGCTCCTGAAACAGCGTCACCGCTTCCTGCGTGGTGATGCCCGGCTGCCAGGCGGCGATCTCCTTGACCGTTGTGCCGAACCGTTGCGCCATCCCCTTGGTGACCAGCGTGGTGTAGGCGCCGGTGCGATCCTGCCACCAGTTGAGCGTTTCGGCGCCCGCCGTCACGCTGTCGCCGAGGTAGGCGATGTTGACCGACTTGCGCGCAGCAGCTTCTGCAACGTCCCGTTGACCGCCTGCGGATTGACCCGCGCCACAGGGGCGGCCGGGGCGATGGGGTAGATGTCGCGCGCCTTCAGTGCGTAGCCCGACCGCTTGGCGCCATCCAAAGGCGAGATGTGAATGCCGGCCAGCGCGAACGCGCCGGGATCGGCCGCGGGCAACTTTGGCACGGTCGCTGCGGGCGTTCCCTTCTTGATTGAAAGCGTTCCATTCGGCAGGACCTGGATGAGGTCCAGTCGCTGCAGCACGCTGTCGAACGAGATCTTCACCGGCGTGACATCCGGCGTTCCAAGGCGATTGCCCACGTTGACGATCTGGCTCCAGGTCGCGTTGAACTTGTAGTCGACATTCGGCACGAACACCTTGCCCGCCGCGCTGCGAACGACCACCGAATCCGGAATCGTCAGGTGATACAAACCGCCGGACGCGCCGTCATGCCGGTGGGGCGGAGATTGGTCGAGAGGTAGTAGTAGGGCTTGCCGTCATCGACGACGGCGATGGTTTTCGGTGCAACGGTCTGCCAATCCCGGTGCACGATCTGCGGGGCATCGAACGTCAGGCTGCCGCCGGCCACATTGACGACCGCTCCGTTCGGCAGGGTGACTTTGCCCGGGGCGATCTTCACTGACATGTCGGCGAGCGGCGTGACGGCAGGGCGGACGTTGGGCGTTGGAACCGTCGGCGGAACGATGGGGGGCACCACTGGCGGAACAGTCGCCGAACTGACCTCGACATAGTTCAGCCGAGTCGCACCGCCAGCCGCCGACCCGATGCCGACCGTCAGCTTCCCATCGGCGACATCGACCGAGATCGATTTGCTCGCAAAGGCGTTGGCGCCCAGCGGCTGATAGTTGAAGAGCTGCTTGCCTTCGACCCAGACGTTGTTGGTGCTGGCCGCCCCGGCGTCGCCCACGCTGACGTTCACCGTGTACGTGCCGTTGGGGAGAGCCAACTCCCACTTGCCGCCGGCCTTCACGGCGATGTTCGTGTCGAGCAACTGGTTGGAATTGAGGTTGCGATCGACGGCGGTTTGCGCGGCGTTCCATCCGTAGGTTCGACCGCTTCGAGCGGCATACATCGCGCCCGCATCCACGAGATACCCGCTGACGGCAAGCACGGCGGCCGGCTGGAAGTTCACCTTCGCATCCCCAGCCAGAAGCAGGCGGCTCTCGAGCGACTGGAACACCGATGAACCGATGACGTTGCGCCCCGCCTGAGTTGCGCCCCTGACTGCATCACTTCCTTCACCACAAACCTCACGGATAACCAGACTCAACGACGCGACAAAACAACGACCGCAAGTGTACAGACGGACCGGTTATCCCCCGCCAGGTTTTAAGTCGCAGTTTGAAGAAAATCGTCGAGCGAGCAGCAAGGCGACCCATTGGGCGTTGCAACCGAATTGTGGTTGAAGAGGGGCACGCACTGACACCGATCGACGCGAATCTACCTTCAGCGCGGCTCAGCCGCAACGAAAGATGGAGAAAGCCACAGAGACGCGGAGGCACAGAGGGCGTTTCGACTCACGCGTGAAACGCATGTGTCGAAATGCTCTCTGTGCCTCCGCGTCTCTGTGGCTCTCTCTGGGTCGCGTAGAGTTCTGAATCCCGATTCCTATGCTGCCTGGTTGGCGAAACCGCAAGCGGTCAGGCGGGCGTCGGCGTCGGGCCGCCGGCGTCGGCCTTCTTCGATTTCGGGCGGGTAAAGCGGACGAGCTGATAGCCGATCCAGATGACGATCATGCAGGGCACGATCACCACCAGGCCGAAGATCACCCACTGCAGCACCTTGAACAGCCCGTTCAGCGCACCGCTCATGCCTTCGCGGAGCGATTCGCCGAACCCCTTCTCGGAAGCAACCGTCGCCGGCGTCGCATAGGTGACTTCCACCCGCGAGCGGGACAGCAAGCCTTCGGGCACGTTCTCGTTCTGGCGGCTCTGGTTGGCGGTCACTTCGCCCTGGCCGCGGACGTTGGTGATGAGCTGCCCGATCGCCGCCAGCGGCACATCGACGACGACGCGCGCGCGCCGTCTTTGCGATTCTGCCGGGCCCGCTCGGCCTCGATCTTTCGTCCGCCCGCCGCGATCGCCGCCGCCTCCAGATCGCCGATCGCCTTGTCGATGTTCGCGGTCTCGACCGTCAGTTGGAACACTTGGCGTGGCGGCTGCTGGCCGGCTTCCTTCACCGACAGGCTGTAGCGGATCTTGGTGTCGACGGTGCCCTGCGTGTCCTGCGAACGCTCGATCGAGCGGTTGAAGACGTCGGTGTTCTCCGACAGCACCTGCTCGATGATCTCCCGGTCCGACCGGTTGATCACGAACACCAGCGTGCCGGTGATGTCGCTGCGGTTCTGCACGGAAAGCTGCGAGCTGAGCACCAGCGCATCGGTGATGCGCAGTGCATCGACCAGCTTGTTGTACCGATCCTTCGCCGACGGCGCGACGACCACCATGCTGTGTGACTCGCGAGGCTGCAGCGTCCGCTCATCCACCACCGTGACGATGTAGCCGATCTTGTTCTCGACCGTCATCGGGCTGTCGGGGAGACGGGCCGTCGCGCGGCTGGTCGTCAGGCCGGCGTCTTTCATCGCCTGCTCGAACTTGGCGGCGTTCTCCCGCGGCGTGGCGAAGCGAAGGCCGCCGTTGGGGTTGGCGCGGTCGGCGAGATTCAGGTTCGAACCCACCACCCGTGCCCCCGAGTCCTTCGCCGCACGAACCAGCTTGTCGAAGGCGTCCTGCACCGTTCGCGTGGCGACCGTGGCGTTGATCGTTTCCCGCGGCGACAGGCGGATTTCATCTACCAGGCTGATCGACAACCGGATCTTCGAATCCACCGTCGTCTCGGTGTCGTTCGACCGGACGGCGCTGCGGGAGATGATCGCCCCGGCTTCCCGAAGAACGCCTTCCACGGTCGACCACTTCTCGCGGGACGTCTCGAACTCGAGCTGCCCGGTGATGTTGTTGGCGTCCTGCTCGTTCAGTTGCGAGGTCACCACCCGGCCGCCGGCATTCGTGGCGGCATCCAGCAGCTTGCGGAACGATATCGGCACATCGGCCGCGGCGACTTGCAGCGTGGTTGTCTCGCGTGCCGGGACCTGCGACAGCGACACGATCTGCAGCGAGAAGCCCCGCTTGGCTTCGGTCGTGTTCTGGGTGTCGGGGTTGATCGCGACATCCATCCGCATGACATCGACGCCGGCGCGAACGGCGCCCAGCAGCACATCGGCCTTGTCCGACTGCACCTGGAAGACGATCGTGCCCGACGTCTGGTCGGCGCGAGGGCGGTTGAGCTGCGAGGTCTTGATCGTTCCGCCGGCGGATTTCACCTGGTCGATGATCTGTTTGAAGGTCGCCTCGACATCCTGGGCGGCGAGGTTCAGCGTCGTCGTCTGCCGGGGCTCGATGTTCGCCAGGTTGTAGATGTGAATCTCGAACTGCGTCTCCCGCTTTTCCACGCTGCAGACCGGGCACGATCGGGCCACTGCCCCCTTCGGTCGCGGTCTTTCGGCTGATGTCCAGCCTCGCGAGCTTGCCAAGCTGCTTGAGCCGGTCGATGACCGGCCCGGCGGCGTCGGGCGAGACGCTGGCTTTGATCGTCGCCGACAGTTGTCCGGCTTCGAGTTTCTTGAGGTCTGAATCGATCACCCGTCCCTTGGCCTGGTCGATCGCCTTGAGCACTTCCGAGCGAACGTTTTCGACGTCTTCCGACTCGACCGGCGGTGTTGACCGTTTCAACCTCGAACGCCGCGGTGGGGGAGCGAACTTCGCGCTCCTGCAGCTCGACGACCAGCGTCGCCATGGAGACGAGGTTGTCGTAGTACTTGATCTCGCCCTGAAGCAGTTCGAGTTTCTCCCGCCAGACGCCGAGCTGTTTCTCGGCTTCGAGAGGTCCTTCACCTCGCCGCCGGTGGCGATGATCGCCAGCAGCCGCTTCTCCATCGCCAGTGCGGCGCAAGCTGCGAAGCGATGTCGGTGTAGCCGCTCGGTGACGTCTTCGGCGCCGATGCGCTGGTTCTTCAGATCGCCCATGCCGCGCAGCTTCAGGACCAGCGTGTCGAGCCGTTCGGGCGGAACGCGGACGGTGACCGAGCCGCGCACCTTGCCGTTGGGAAGCTTGTCCGACGAGGTCTTCGCGACATAGCCGCCTTCTTCGGTGACCAGCTTGCTCACCTGGACGAGCGCTGTCGAAGCTGTCGACTTCGAAATTGACCACACCGTTGCGGATGATCTTGCGGGCCTGGACTTCCGGCGGCGGGGGAAGCGGTTCGACCGGATCGGGTTTCACGATCCTGGGCGGGGTGGTTGCGTGCGTTTTCTCGGCCGGCGTATTCTCGGCGGGTGGCTTCTCGGGCGTCTTCGAAGTTCGTGCCTCTTCTCGTCCGCTTCGACCGCCAGCTCACGGTGACGTTCGACTGAAACTTCAAACGTTCCCCGCTGGGGCCTGCGGCCGTCTTATCGTCGCCATCGATATCGGCGACGATGGTCTGGCCGCCTAGGGCCAAGGTTCCGTTGCCCGCCTTGGTGAACCCGGGCCCGCCGCCTGGGCCGGGCTTCCCTTCGGCCAGCCCCTCCACCTTCTGAGCATCAGAAAGGCCCTTGAGCTGGTTTTTGCGATCTTCCTTCAGCTTTTCGAGTTCCGCCTCGCCTCTGGCCGAACCGGTTTGCGCCGGGCGATACCACCGGCCATTCTCGGCATTGGCGCCGAAGGCCCAGCCTCGCGAATCGGCGACGCCCTGGCCGGCTTGAGGGCCGCCTTGCGGACCGGGCTGACCGGTGGGCGCTGCCACGCCCAGCCTGACTTCGCCGAGCTTGTTCTCGGCCGCCGTTCCGTTGGCGATCTGCAAAGTTCCGCCGGAGACCGCCGTGGTCCCCGCATAGGAATTGTGCGCCGTTCAGGGTAATCGCGTTGTTCGGCAGTGGCCAGCCGCCGCCGTTGAAGTTCAGAGTGAACGGCACGTCGGAGGAGAGCACAATCGCATCGCCGGCGGAACTGGCCGCCTGGTCCACCTTCTTCTTCCGTCCTTGCCGGTCACAAAAACGCCTCGAGTGACGGGGTCGGCGTTAGCGACCTCGGCGAAGTTCCGCACGCCGGTCCTCGGTTCGCCGGAGGACGCGGGGCCGTCCTGCGGAACATTCTCCTTGCTCGCGACGCACCGAGAGACGTCGCGGCGGACGATGTGCCGTCCACCGTGATCGCGCCGGCCCGAGCGATCGCCGGCGGCGGAGGAATCTCGCCAGTTGAAGAAGTTTGCTGTGCTCGCCGGGCTCTCGGATCTGGCATATGTGCTGAAGTAATAGTGCGCGTACGAGTCAGTGAGCTGGGCATTGGTTCGCTCCCCCGTCGAGGGGCCAGCGCGCATCACTCATCGTCGATGCTCGTAGTTTCACCAGCCTCTGGAGATCGTCCCCCGCCACTGCGGCCGAGTTGCTTTCGATGATTCCGCCCACGATGGTCTCACTCAGGGCCTGCGATGCCGCTCTTGGCCTTCGCCCTTGCGGTCTGCTCCGCCACGAGTTGCGACTGGGTGCCCGCGACTTCTTCGACCTTTGCGTCCAGTGCTGATCGATAGGCAAGCGATCGCCCATCAGCCTCCAGAATTTCGGGCGTCGCGATCGCCCCGGCTGGCAACGTTTTCGTGCTCCTCCGACACGCGCCGTGCCAAAGTCCGTGCTTCACCCGCGATGTCCGGGTCTATGCCGCCTGAGTTGGCAGACTGGCTCTCCACCGCCACGCTCATCCCATACCCCACCGTCCCGATCACCAGCGACGCCGCCACGCCGACGGCGATTCGGCGGACCATGGGATGACGGATGGGCCTCGACAGGCGCATGATCAGCGACGGCCGCGAGTACTGCGGGCGGAGGGCGCCGATGAGCCGGTCCTCGTACGCCGCGTCGGGGACGGCGTCCGCCAGGGCGGCGACGAGCTTGGCGTCGGCGGCGCGGGCGGCGTCGACCGCGGCGGCGCAATCGCCGCAGGCTGCGACGTGGGCGTCGAACGTACGCATCTCGGCGTCGTCAAGACCGCCGGCGAGGTAGGCATCGATCAGCGGGAGGATGTGGTTGTCGGTGGTCATTGGAGTTTTCGTTGGAGTTTCGTTTGGTAGGGCGGGCACTGCCCGCCGAGGAAGTTCATCGAAAAGTCGGTACAGCACACGAAATCACTTACGGACGCAGCGTTCCAGTGACACGGGCTTCCAGCCCGTGCGAGAGGCGCCGGACTCTCAGGCAATGAGCGACTGCTCTACTCCCGCATCGCTCGCACGCGGCTGGAAGCCCGTGTCACTGACAACGCCTTCTTCGACACCGCTTTCCTCGCCCCGCGCCTTGTCCGGCGGGCGGTGTCCGCCCTACGGTACCTCGCTCGCGCTCTATGAGCTGTCGCAGGCGGTTCATTCCGCGGCTGAGCAGCCCGCGGAGAGAGCCGTTACTCAGGCCCAACTGCTTGCAGACGGTCGCGTAGTCGGCCCCGGCGAGGTAGCGCATGGAAATCGGGGCGCGATACTCCTCCGGCAGCACCCGGAGCAGGCCCAGCAAGCGGTCGTGGGTTTCGCGTTGCTCGGATTGCTCCGAAGGCGACAGGCCGGGGTCGCGAACACCCGACAGCACATCGCCGTCACCGTCGCCGCCGGCGACGACCTTCTCGCGTCCGCGCTTCTTCCGGCGATCGTGCCGGCCGGCATCGATCCTGACCGTCCTCGCGATCGAGAAGAGCCAGCGGCGGAACCCGGAGGCATCGGGAAGTTCGTGAAGCTGATCGATGCTTCGCCAAGCGATCAGGTAGGTCTCCTGGACGAGGTCTTCGGTCCGCTGGCGGTCGCCGGTTTCGAGGTAGAGCCGGGCGTAGAGCATTCGCGCCGTGGCGCGGACGAGCGATTCGAACGCGGCGCGATCGCCGTGCTGGGCCTGACGGACGAGGGAAGCTTCGTCGACGCCGTCGGGCGCTCCGGAAAGTCGCATCCGTGCTCCGGGCGAGGTGGAGACGCCGCGCGTCAGGGGCTTCATCGCCGACGCCTGTCCGCCGGTGTAAAGGTCGTCGTCCGGGGGTATTCGTGTCACGCCGCTGCCTCCGGGGTGGATCTGCGGCCGTTCACCCTACCCGGCGACAGCCCGCACATCATGAGGAACGACAATGGGACGAAGAACGGCGCGCGAAAGTTGCGTCTAGGGAAGAAGGTGATGGAGTAGTGGGGTGGTGGGGTGGTGGGGTAGTGGGGTAGTGATAAATCGGTGATTGCTCGACACTCCACCACCCCATCACCCGACCACTCCACCACCTCCACCTCAATCCGCCGCGCCGCCTTTGCCTGCTTGCCTGGCGATGTTTGCCGGGCGGGCGTCTTTGTACTTGTCGAGCGCGGCTTGCAGGGTTTCGCGGGCGGCCTTGGCTTCGGGCGACAGGGCAGCGGCGTTGAGGGGGGACTTTTCCAGGATGTCCGCGGCGACATCGAACATTTCGCCGTCGCGATAGAGCTTGAACCGCTTGTCGGCGGCGAACTCCTTGCTTGCCTTGGGGCCGCCTTCGCGGGCGTACCAGCTATAGATCCACTGGCGCGGCGTGCCGGTTTCGCCTTGCAATTGCGGCAGGAAGCTCGTCCCGTCGAACGGAATACCGGCCGGCGAGCCCAGTTCGGCGGCGGCCAGCAGCGTGGGCAGGAAATCGGTCGAGTCGACCAGGTCGTCGCACACCTTCCCCTTGGCGATCTTGCCCGGCCAATTGGCGATCAGCGGCACGTGCATGCCGGGATCGGTCGACTTGCCCTTGCCGCCCTGCGACTTTGCCGTCGCTGGTGTTGGACGTGATCGCCGTGGCTCAGTGCCGTTGTCGCCGAGGAAGAGGATCAGAGTGTTGTCGCGGATCTTTAGCTCGTCGAGCGTCGCGGTCGAGTTTGCCGATCAGCTTGTCCATGTAGGTGACCATGTCGCCGAAGTGCTGCGGCGACTTGCCGTCGCTTTTCGCCGAGTGCGCTTGGGATCCCAGTCCTTGCTATCAGGGCGTCGGCTGGTACGGGTCGTGCGTCAGCATCATCGTGTAGTAGAGGAGGAACGGCTTGGTCCTTCTTGCGCGTAATGAAGTCGATCGCGAAATCGTTGACCAGATCGGGGCCGTACTCTCCCTTGCTGAAGTCGAGCTCCTTGCCGTTGTGCTCGATGCCGGGGTTGGCATAGCGGGCGGGGCGGCGGGTGTGCTGCCAGAGGTACGATTCGTCGAAGCCGAACTTCTGCGGCAGATCCACCTCCCGACCGAGTTGCCACTTGCCGGCAATCGCCGTCGCGTAACCGGCCTTCTTCAGCAGGTTGCCGAAAGTGATCTGCGAGGTTTCGAGTGCGCCGAAATGGATGTAGTTGCGGACGTTGTACAGCCCCGTCATGAGCTGCACGCGCGTGGGCGTGCAGAGGGGCTGGGCGAAACATCGCGTGAACCGCATGCCATCGGCGGCAAGCTTGTCGAGGACCGGCGTCTTATATGAGGTACCGCCGTTGGCGCCGACCGTCTCGTAACCCAGATCGTCGGCGAGGATGAGGACTAGATTCGGCTTGGCGCTCGCCGCCGAGACGGTCAGGCCGTGTGCGACGAGTGCCAGGAAAAACGCGAGTGTAGACCATCGGCTCATGAGGGCTCCTGAGTTCCCCAACGGCCGGGATGGAAGGGTTATTGTCACCGAGGCAAGACCGCCGCTCCGCTGCGCGTCGAGGCCGACCCGTCAGAGCCAGTTCTTGCGTCGCATGAACTGCAGCAGCCCGAGCGTCACCACCAGGCACGCCAGGCAGAACCAGTAGAAGCCGCCTTCGATGTGGGTTCCGGGGATGTCCGGGAAGTTGACGCCGTAGATCCCCACCAGGAACGTCAGGGGAAGAAACACCGCGCTCAGCACGGTCAGGCGATTGATGACGCGGTTGGTGCGGTGGGCCACGATGCCCATGTAGAGGTTCAGTGTTTCCGCGAGCGACTCGCGAATTCGGTTGTCAGATCGGCGACCAGGCGATCGAGTGCGCCGGCGAGGCGCTCGAGGGAAGGAATGGTGCTCTCGGCGACGAAGTTGGTCCGCCGGGTGATCGTTTCGTGAAGCACCTCGCGGGCGGCGAGCATCGCCTTGCGGAGGGTGACCATGTCGGCCTGGATCTGCGCCGCCTGCTCGAAGATCGAGTCATCGGTCGCGTTCAGAATGCCTTCCTGCACCTTGCCGCTCTGGCGGTCCAGGCGCGGAATGTCTTGCGGTAACCGTGAATGAGCTGGTCCCAGTATTCGTAGAGCAGGAACCCGCCGCTGCGGGCGAAGCGAAGGAAATCCCTGCGGTAGATACGGCGGACGCGGTCGATGAACTCGACCTTGCCGGTGTGAATGGACATCAGGTAACGCTCGCCGACCACGATATCGACGAAGAACGAGTTGAGCTGGCCGTCGACGAAGAGCAGCGACGTGAGCGTAAAGTGGAGGGCATCGTCGTAGACGTCGTGTCGTCCGTCGATGTCGGGGCCGGTGATCTCGTCGGCGAGATCCGGGGCGATCTGTAGCTCGGCGATCATCGCCTTGACCGCCTCGGATTCGTCCTCCCGGTCGATGTCCACCCAGCAGAACCGCCCGGCCTCGCAGGCCTTCTGGATCTCCTTGGGGTCGATCGGCTGTTCCTGCTTAATTGCGAAGTCAAACTCGATGGCGTGCATGTTGGGTTGTGAAAGAAGGGCGGATCCGACGGAGGCATGGAGACACGGAGGGCAATTCGGCGAACGGCGCAAGTTGTCATCTCGAGATCCGCGACTCTTTTTTGGCGACACGACCCTCGAATGTCATCCTGAGGTACTCCGAAGGACCTTGTATCCCAGGCGGAAGAGCGCTTCAGTTCCGAAACGCGATCGATCGGTTTGTCATGTTCGATGAACTCTCGTCTGGGATACCAGGTCCTTCGGGGTACCTCAGGATGACATCAACAAGTCGCGAGCTCTCAGATGTCATGGATGAGGCCACTCACTTCCCCGGCGCCTTCCCACGACCAGGGCTTGCGGCGCTTCGGGGAACGAGAGGTTGTTGAACTTCCGCTGGACCTTCTTCCCGAAGAAAAGTTGATCGGCAAAATCCATCAGCGTGGACCAGTCTTCGAAGTTCTGTTCGTGCTTTCCTTCGCGGTAGTGGATCGCGATCTTGTCGCCGGCGCCCAGGTAGTCGTAGACGACCTTCGCGGCGGTGTAGGTGACCTGCGAACCCTCGGGGTTGGCCCAGAGATCGCCTAGGGCTTCGCAGGTGAGCAATGCCCGGGGAGCGATGGCCGCCTTCACGCTGTGCTGGTCGATCGGCAACCGATCGATCTTGCCGATGAAATCGGTGAACTGCGGTTGGAACCAGTAGGGGAAGCTCTTGGTTATCCGGTCGATCGTCTCGCTCTTGTCAGCCTGGTAGCGGTAGCAGCCCGCACCGCCGCAACCGGAATTGTTGGGCACCGTGAGTGCGATCCGGTCGTCCATCAGGCCGGCGACGATCGTCGTCTTGCCGCCGCGGGAGTGGCCGGTGACGGCGATCTTCGATTTGTCGACGTCGTCTCGGGTCATCAGGTGATCGATGACGCGGTGATAGCCCCACGCCCAGAACGAAACCGCCGAGGCGTCGAGGTCGGGGTACGCGGCGTAGCCGGGGCCACTGCGGTCTCCCTTTTTGTCGGGAACGATTTCAGTCCGGTCGAAGTCGGCCAGCATGTAGCCGCGCTTGGCGATTTCGGCGGCGACTTCGGGCTTCACCTGCCCCCAGCACAGATCGCCGCGAACCACCACCGGGAAGGGCCCCTTGCCCGGCGGCACGGTGATCATCAGGTGAAAGGGCACCTGCTTCTTCGCGTCGTTCTCCGGACCGACGGTCAGCACATACGATGACCTTCGTGCCGTCGGGGTATTCGATCTTGGGTTCGGGGGCGTCTTTCGGGTCGGCGTTCGATCCGCTGCGCTTTGGCGGCATGTACGCTGGGTCTTCCTTCACCCGCACCTCGCCGGTCGGCGGGACGGGCGGCAGGGTGCCGTACTCGTACGTCTGGATGACCTTCTTGAGTTCCTCCCGCCGGCGCGGCCAATCCTCAGGCGACTTCACGCGGGAGCCGTCGACGAACAGGAACGGATCGGGAAGCTCCTTGATGCTGGGCAGCTCGTCGACCGGCGTTCGCTGCGTGATGCCGATCGCGGGTGCCTTCGGTGTTTCGTCTTTCGCCATGATCGATGTCACCGACAGAGATGAAACAGCCAGTAGCGATAGAAGTGTGCGGCGGTTCATGAAGGAAAGCATCGCCGCACGGCGGGGTGGGATGCAAGGGGGAATGACTGATGGGCTCTCTCTGGCGGGTGCAAACGGCTGGCGCGGCAGGAGATCACCACGAGGGACGGGACACGGAGGGTAGCTCGACTTCTCCCGCTCCTCTGCAGGACCGGGGCGGCTGGAATCACAGATGCACACAGATAAGAGTCAATTTGGCATAGTTTCCGATCGGTGCCGATCTGTGTGCATCTGTGGTTCCAGCCTCCACCGTAGCAGAGGAGTAGAGAAGTCGAGCTACCCTCCGTGTCTCCGTGCCTCCGTGGTGCCCTCCATTTCTTGGCTTGCGCACGAGAAAGCATCACTACTTGTAAACTCGATCCTTGTCGTCTTTCCGAATCGCGTCGAGGACATCGAAGAAGATGTGATCGACTTCGCCGTCGCGGGCGAAGATGGAGTCGGAGCCGCCGCGGCCGTCGATGGTGTCTTTGCCACCGCCGCCGGTGATGCTGCCGTTGCCGCCGTCGCCGACGATGAGGTCGTCGCCGTCGTCGCCGAAGAGGGAGGTGATCCAGCCGTTGGTGTCGTGGGCCTGGATGCTGTCGTCGCCGCCGCCGTGAAGGGTGATCGTCTCGCCGTTGTGGTAGTCGAGGATGAACTGGTTGGCGTTGAAATTAACCGAAGGGTTGAGCGGCCGTGCGGTAGCGTGACGCGGGTGAAGAAGATCCGGTCGTCGTCGGCTGGTGCCGTTGATGATGATGCCGTCCTGGCCGGCGCCGAGGTCGAGGTTGTCACCGGGCTGAGCGGTGACGGTGTCTTTGCCCGCGCCGCTGATGATGATGTCGGGTGCCAGGCCGCCGGTCATGACGTCGTCGCCGTCGCCGCCGTCGAGGGTGACGGGGATCGTAAGGCTCGAGGCGTTGATGATGTTGTTGCCGCCGGCGGCCTTGACGATCACCTGGCGATCAGTGCCGTGGCGAAGCGTGCCGCCATGGATGCCGTTGATCGCGACTACGATCGCCCGTCGACTTCTTGACGTTGATCATATCGCGGGCGTCGGAGCCGTTGACGACGAGCGTCGACGTGCTCTTGTCGAAGTCGGTCGCCAGGGCTTTCTGCGGATCGCGACTTCGAACGTGCCAAGCGTTCGGGGGCGGCGACGCCGGTGATGTCGGCACCTGGCCGGCCGACCAGCTTGATGGTGTAGACGCCGTTGTCGGCCGGATCCCAATAGCCGCCGGGCAGACGACGTGGTAGGTGGCGATGGCCTTGGTCGCGTCTTGCTGGCGTTGGTTCAGCGTCAACTCGGCGAGCGAAACGAACCCACCGGGCTGGCCACGCGCGAGTGTCCCTGCGCATCGAGGATGGCGCATTCGACGGCGGCGTTGTCGCGGTAGGAGACCGTGAGCAGTTTGGTCGTGATGATCTCGATCTCGTGCACCGTTGCGAGAGGTTGGCCATCGGCGGGACTTGGCGGGTGAGGGAGAACGAAGTTGAATGCGCGGTGAGGTGCCAGCTGCTCGGGGCGGGTTGTCGAAGACGATCTTGACGGCGTGGTTCCCGGCCGACAGGTTGTTGGTGAAGAGAATGACTGTCTTATAGCTCGGGCTTGACGCCCGCCGTCACCGGCAGGTTGAGCGTGCCGCTGGCGTTGACGCCGTCGATCTCCACGTGGAACTTGCCGCCGGCCTGGCCGTTGCTCAGCCGGATGGCGAACTCATGGATGCCGGTCGAGGCGAGCGTTGACGCTGTACGCAAAAACTCGCCGGCGATTGCCAGGCCGACGCACGTCGAACCGGTCGCCGGAATCGAGGCTCTTAGAGATGTCGACATCGGTCACGCGGTATTGGCCGCCGCCGTTGCCGGCGGTCGTTGTCCTTCCAGCCGAAATCCTTGGCCATATCGAAGTCCTCGGCTTCGATGAGCGCCGGAGATCGGTTTGCCGCGTAACGGGATCTGCGGGAAGAAGAACGCTGCTCGCGCCGCTGAAGCCCGGGAGGTCGCCGGCTGAACGGGTCGAAGATGCGAGGCCTTGGGCGGTCCCGCCGTTGGGGTTGACGAAGAAGTGGATGTCCCAGATGCCGCTCGTGCCAGGGCTGCGGGAGAAGCGCGATCGGGCGGCGTGTGGATGACCTTCGACCCCTTGCGGCACATCGTTGGCCGGCGGCGTCGGCTCGAACGTGCCGCCGAGGATGTGGTGGAACCCGGCCTCGTGTACCAGCCAGGCGTCGGCCGGGAAGCCGGCGAAGGTGGGATCTTCGCCGGGTCGTAGTCGGTGCCGTAGCCCCACGAAACGAGCGTGTAGGGGAAGTCGGGGAAGGCATCGGTCGCGTCGCGGCCGGCGCTTGGGGGCGTAGAGCAGGATGTCGGGACGGCCGAGCTCAGACGGCGTCGTTGTTGTTGATGTCCCGCGCAAACGCCACGCCCATGCCGTTAGAAGCTGTTGAAGTTGTGCGATGGCACATACCCCTTGGCCAGCAGTCGGCCGACGCCCGACCTGGCTGTCGAGGATCGTCAGGTCGCCCAGGAAGTTCCGGACGCGGACTTCGTCCTGCTCCATGGCCTGGGTCGAAGTCGGCGGGGTTGTTGATGTCGATGTAGTCGGGTTTGCCGTCCTCGTCGCTGTCGGCAAGGTTTCCGATGTGCGGATGGACGTTGATGATGCCCGGCGGCAGTCGATCTTCTTCTTGCCGAGCCGTCGGCGTTCATCACGAACACCTTTTGCGGCCCGGCCAATAGCAAAGGACCGCCGACGGCTTTGAAGTAGGCGATCTTCGTCCCATCCGGGCGACCACGTCGGGTCGCCGCCGCCGCCGATGTGGAGGAAGCTGTCGTCGATCGTCAGGTTCGGGCCGTACGTGCCGGTGGCGACGTTGATCTTGTAGACGTCGCCGAAGGGGAGCGTGTGCTCCTTCTCTGAAGTGATGAGCAACTGCTGGTCGCCCGGGCCCCCAGACGGCGTCGTGCTCTTCAGCCTCGAGCCCCGCGACCAGACGGTTGCCGGTGCCGTCGGCGTTGATGACGTAGATGTCTTTCTCGGCGTCGAACACCCCCAGCACGCCGCCGTCGAGGATTTTCGTGTACGCCAGCCGTGTGCCGGCGCGGCTCCAGGCGGGTTCGTTCTCGGCTTCGGGCGCCGAGGTCGTGAGCCGCTGCGGGTTGCAGCCGTCGGCGTTCATGATCCAGATGTCGAGGTTGCCGACGCGGTCGGAGCGCGAACGCGATCTGCGAGCCATCGGGCGAGAAGACCGGCTCGGTGTCGATCCCCAACGATGTGGTGAGCCGACGGATGTTTGTCCCGTCGACGTTCATGATCGCGATTTCAAAGTTGTTCGTCTGCCCGGGGTCCTGAAAACGGCTGGTGGTGAACACGATCTGCTTGCCGTCGGGAGAGAAAGACGGGGTGGTCGTCGGGCAGATTCAGGCCATGGCCGGAGAACTCGAAGTTGTCGGTCTGGCTGGTGGTGATCTGCTTCATGTCCGAGCCCGTCGAGCCGGCTGACGAAGATGCCGCCTCGACTTCCGCCGAAGTCACCCACGATCAGCCCCGCGGCCCAGGTGAGCAGGGCGTCGGCAGCCATCAGGCGACGGGATTCGAGGGACTCGGCGCAGTAATTCCGGCAGGTTGGTCGGAGAGACATGGGATCTCCAAGCATCAACCTTACCGAATGTGATCCGGCTCGCGAAGCAAATTGCGGGGAATTGCGGGTGAAGCGGGGATTCGAAGAGGAGCACGAATCGATACGAATACACACGAAGCTTCACGAAGGGAGAGGACTGAATGTACGACCCATGTCCCGCGACAGTCCTTCGTGAAGATTCGTGTCGATTGGTGTCAATTCGTGTTCCTCTTCGGCCTGAAAGGTGCAAGAGTTCCGGGGCATCAATGAAAAGCACCGTGCTCTCAGCCATCGAGAGCACGGTGCGAGGGGAACTCAGCATAAGAGAACCACGGAGGACGCGGAGTTCTGTGAACGCCCGTGAACGCCGTGGTGGGTCTGCTTCTGCGGTCTAGGCGACGCGGAGGTCCGACGTCAGCTTGATCGGGTTGGCGATGTTGAAGCGGTTCGGGCTGGTCGCCATAACGGTCTGGTGGATCTTCTGGAACTGTTCCGGCGTTCCGTTGCCCTTGATGCGGACCGTGTAGTGGATGGAGTCGTAGCCGGGCTTGACGTTCGTATCGAGGCCGAGGAAGCCGCGGAGATCGATGTCGCCGGACGATTCGATCTCGACGCTCTCCAACTCGATCCCTTCGAGCGACGACAGGGCCACGTAGCCCACCATCATGCAGGAATTGAACGCTGCCATCAGGTACTCCTGCGGGTTGGCGTGTAAGTTGGTGCCGCCGAGCTCGGTGGGTTCGTCGGTGCGAAGGCGGAAGTTGCGGGCGAGCCGGCGGCCGGAAACCTCGCACGCGACGACTTCGGTTTCGGTCACGGCGCCGGTCTGCCAGCGGGTGGTGGCGCCCCAGCGGGTCTGGGCGTTGGCGGGGTCGCGCTGAATGGCTTCGACCAGCTTGTGGATGGTGCTGGTGTTGACGCCGTTGACACGTTCACTGACGGTTGCGACTGCGGACATGATGCTTCTCCTGAAATGTCCGACCGAAGCCGGACGTCTTGTTACTATTGCGAGCTAACTCGGATCGACCGTCGATCCATATTGGCTGGCCGCACAGAACATGCATCACGAATCGGCGAGGGAAAAGTGACTCAAGGTCACTCTCGGAGTGACTCGAAGTAACGCTGCTGTCGCCCACACTGCCATGACGATGGTCACGCTCACAAAATCGGCCGCGGAACTGTTCGGCGTGCGATCGAAGCCGAAGAACGCCAAGGATCGGCTGATCGAAAAAGCGATCGATCTCTTCTACGTGAACGGATTTCAGTCGGTAGGCCTGGATAGGGTGATTGCCGAGACGGGGGTCACCAAGACGACGTTCTACCGGCACTTTGAAAGCAAGGACGACCTGGTGATCGCGGCGCTTCGCCGTCGCGACGCCTGGGAGAACGGCGCGCTGGAAGCGGGCCATCCAGCGCCGCGCCGGCGACAATCCGGTGGCGCAACTGCTGGCGATGTTCGATGTGCTGGACGAGTGGTTCAATCACCCCGACTTCGGCGGATGCATGTTCATCAACGCCGCCGCCGAGTTCCCCGACCCCAGAGACCCCGTCCACCAGGTGGCGGCGGAACACAAGCGCCTTGCTCGCGACAACGTACGCGATCAGGCGAAAAAGGCCGGCGCGGCCGATCCGGAGCAATTCGCCGACCTGTACACGGCGATCCTCGAAGGCACGCTGGTGCTAAGGCAAGTGCACGGCCGGCACGACGCGGCGAAACTGATGCGTGGGACGATCGAGCAGTTGGTGGAGAAGCACATCCCTGGAACGCTGAGTTCAAGCTCGGCATGAACGCATTTGTCATCCGAACGCAGCGAAGGACCTTGTATCCCGCCGCAGAGAACTTCGAACACGTCACACCAGTGATCGGTGTTGCGTGTTCGAGGCCTCTTCGCCTCGGATACAAGGTCCTTCGCTGCGCGCTCAGGATGACAAAATGGGTGCTTATTTACGTCGCCGTGAAGCCCGCCTTCACGTAACTGACGATCGTCTGGGCGAGGTACTTCAGGTTCCAGTTGCCCTTGCCGAGCGTTCGGGCGAGGGAGACGTACGTCTGGTTGGTGCCGCCGACTGACTTGCCGGGGGTGCGGGTGGCATCGACGTAATTGATCGCCTTGCGGATGCCGCCGGGGTTGGTCGCGGCTTTGTTGTAGACCTTGGTCGTGTAGAAGTTGTTGGAGTAGTTGCCGGCCATCGAGCTGCGGATGATGGCGTTGTACGTCGCGATGTTCTGGAAGTGGTTGTTGGTGACGTTGAGGTTGTTCAGCGCCTTTCTGGCCGGAGCCGGGGGCCATGCCGCCGTTCACCCAGAAGCCGACGCTCCAGTTGTAGATCACGTTGTTGGAGATGGTCAGGTCGTTGATGCCGACGGCCTGCGAGGCGTTGTCGTTGCCGGAACCGACGCCGAGCATGATCGCGGGCAGGCTGGTCGAGGGATTGCCGTTGGCGATCACGTTGCCGCTGACCATCGTGCCGCCGCGCTTGACGTTGCCGATTTCGATGGCCACGCCGCGGGGATTGGCGCCAATGTTGTGCGTGTCGAAGAAGACGTTGTTGACGACGCGGCCGGTGACGCCGCCGGGCGTGACCGGCGAGCCGTTGACCAGGCCGAAGCTGAGGCCGCTAGCGTTGTTGATGAAGACGTTGTTCTCGATGATGCCGCCGCCGCGGGCCTGCAGGCCGTGGCTCGAGCCGTTGGAGAAGACGTTGCCGCGGGCGACCAGTCCGCTGCTGCTGGCGCGGACATAGACGTTGTGATACATCGTCGACGCCGACTTGCCGTTGCCCCAGCCGTTGTGATCGAAGACGTTTTCTTCCAGCGTCAGGCCGGCGACGCCTTCGGCGAACAGGCCCTGGGAGTTGTGGCCGCCGCGGGAGTAGGCGTCGGTGATGATGGACCGGCGGACGGTGACGTTATTGACCGGGCCGAAGTACTTCTGAAGCACGATGTTGTTCACGTACTTCGTGATCTCGACGTCTTCGATGTTCAGGTTGTCGATCGCGCCGGCGACGGTAATGCCGTCGGCGACCGCGACGCCGTCGCCGATCAGCTTGATGCCCTGGATGTAGAGGTTGTTGACCGGCGTCTTGCTGCCGACCGCCAGGCCGAAACTGGAGCCGGTGTTGATGACCGCGCCTCGCCCGTGCCGTAGGAGCCGATCACCAGGGGCTCGGTGGCGCTTCGGCCGTTCTTGTGCCAGATGCCAAAGTTGCCGGAGAAGGTTTCGCCCCGCTTGAAGAGCAACTGATCGCCCGTCCCGGAGCGAAGCAGCGAGATGCCCTTGGAGATCGACTTGATCGGCGATGCGCTGGAGAGGCCGGTGTTGGTGTCCTTGCCAGGCGCGATGACGTAAATGACGCGCGAGCCGTTCTGGGGCGTTACGACCGTGAAGCCGGCGGCGTCTTTGGCCACCGAGAGGTGCAGGCGGTTTTCGAGCGACTCGACGATGACCCGGGAGGTCACCGATGCCGGCGATACAACGTCTCGCCACGCAGGCCAGTGGAGTGCGAGTCACGGTCGGCGACGGCTGGTTGGGCCGGCGAAACGAAACGCAAGTTGCGACCGCGTGCAAGGACGCACCATCGCCGACAGAGAAATCGGCACGAAACCTCCCGTAAAGGAGCAAACACTGGGATGAAGTTCTAAATCGGGCCGGGAACCAGCCGGCCCGTACGAGATCAGGAGTGACGCAGGCGAACCCGCGCCGCCTTCCACCCGATTGAGCGGCGGCAACTTAAGGGCCGGTCAAGTTCGATTCCATCGAAAATCCGGCCGAAATGCAGTCTTTTTTCGCGGTCCCCGCGAGCCGCCGCAATGACCGATAATTTGCGCAATTAGATCGGTTTATGAGGTGATGGAGCGTGGAGGGGGGGCGAAGGTACTGAATCTGAAATCTGAAATCTGAGATCTGAGATCGCAGACCCGAAACCCGAATCGGAACGTCTGAAGTCCCCGCGAAGAAAATCATCCCAGCAGAGCCCTGGCGCCGCCACGACGGCCGCCGTCAGTGCCGTCGCGATCAGAACGACGCCGAAGCAACCTCCCTTGGATTGCTTCGCCGCCCGCTCTTCGAGCGAGCTAAAGCCGCTCGATGCGGCTTCAAGCTGTTCGACGCGGGCCTTTGCCTCGGCCAGCCCGTCCCCCGTCTTTTCTCGCCATAGCTTGATCGCCTGGATCTTCTGCCCGGAGCGGCACCATCCCGGCGATCTGCCGGCGGGTGGCGTCGTCTACGCCGCCGGCGGCGGGTGACGACGGGAAGACCGCTTGCGTCCCCGGCGACAAGTCGGATGTCAGTCCGGCCGCCTCCATCGCCTCGACCGCGTCCTTGGCTTCCTTCAGCCCGACGTCGGTGAACTCGCGATACAGCTTGATTGCCTGGATCTTCCGTTCGGCCCGAAGCTCGGCTGCCACCTGTCGTTGCTGGTCCGGCGTGAGCTGCTGCATGGGTCCTCCGCGTGCGTAGCACAGGCTTCCAGCCTGTGGCTTCGATCGCGACATGCTACCCGGATGCCCCGTCCGATTCGTTACCTGCCCAATTCTGCTACCCGCCCAATTCGTTACCCGGCCCTGCGCTGCGTAGAATCGACCGACGATGCGGATGACCGATCTCGGCCAACTCGCCTACCGCCCCGCGTGGGACCTGCAGGAGCAGGCGCACGCCCGCGTGCTGGCGGGGGGTGAGGAAGAGCTGCTGCTGGTCGAGCATACACCGGTGATCACCCTCGGCCGCCGTGGAAGCCTCGAAGGGTCGGACATGGCCCGCAACCTGTTGGCGTCGCCTGAGGCGCTGGCGCGGGTGGGTGTGGAGGTCGTGCAGTCCGATCGTGGCGGCGACATCACCTTTCACGGCCCCGGGCAGATCGTGGCTTACCCCATCGTCCGGCTGAACGACCATCGGCTGAGCGTCGGCGCTTACGTCCGCCGACTGGAACAGGCGGTGATCGACACCCTGGGTGATTTGCAGATCTCGGCCCGCCGCGAAGACGGCGCCGTCGGCATCTGGGTGGATGACGTGGTCACAGGCCAGGCGGCGAAAATCTGTGCGGTCGGCGTGCGCATCAAACGGGGCATTTCGCTTCACGGCATCGCGCTCAACGTGACCACCGACCTGAACTACTTCAACCTGATTGTCCCCTGCGGTCTCGTAGGCCGACCGGTGACGAGCGTGCAGCGGATGCTCGAAACCGCCGACGCCGGCGAACTGTTTGCGCATGTTCGCGGCGCACTGGCTCGACGGCTGACGCAGGTGTTCGTTCGACAACCGGTCTCGGCCGTCAAGGCAGATGTCTGCTGAAGGGCTCACATACGACATGGCACGCATCCTTTTCCTATTGTCGATCCTCATGGCCCCGCTTTTCAGCTTGGCCGATGAGCCCGCGCGGCTGCCAAGCCCAACCTCGCGGCGGTGGCGCAGAAGCTTGCCGATGACATCAAGGCCTACCGAGAGACATCCGACAAGCTCTCGCCGCGCGATGCTTCGACGCAGTGGCTCGCACTGTACGACCGGGCGTCGGCGGTCTGGCTGCAGGGTCGCAGCGGATCGGCGGCGATGCGGGGGCAGGTCGACACGCTGGCAACACAGCTTATGGTCGCGCTGCCGCGGCCGGCTCGTCGGCGCGAGCTGGAGACGGCAATCGATGCCCGCCTTGTGCCGGCCGACGCCGACGGCAGCGTACGGCATCTCACGCTTCGCCTGGCCGCCGCACTGCTTGCCGGGAACGGGCCGGAGAAACCCAGGTCGCTGCAGGAGCTTCGCGACGCGATCGCCACGGGAAACGACGCGGTCGCCGGACAGGGCGCCGCAGACGACCTGACGTCGCTCGAACGGCTGGTCGGCGAAGCCGCCGAGCCGCGAGGCAGCGTGGCGATGTTCGAGAAAGAGATCGAGCTTCTCGGCGACGATCCCGAGCAGGACGCTTTCGATCCCCGATCTCTACCGCCATGGCAACCCGGCGATCGTCGAGACCCTGCTCAAGGCGGCGGTCGTCGGCAATGCCCGCATCGAACTGTCCGGCGGCGATTACACCGACGGCCGCGTGCTCGAACTGTCCCGCAAGCATGTCAGCTCGATGAAGATGCCCCACTTCGAGCTGATCCAGGACGAGTCGACTCTCGATCTGTTCGCCGAGATGGAGCAACGATTCTCCGACGATGCCAAGGCCGAGCGGGCCCGCATCAGGCGGGGCGAGCCCGGCTGGAACAGCGGCGGCTCGGCGCGTTGACCGCTACAAGGCCCGGCGGTTTCAGCTTTGCAAGCTGATCCGCGACGCCAACACCGCCGAGGCCGACAAGCTTCTTTCGAAGCTGCTGGCCGATACGGATTCCGAGTCGGCCGTCGCCGACGACGGCGTGCCATCGTTTCAGATCCTGCTCGAAGACATCGAATGGACCGACGCCCGGTTTCAGACGGTGGCATCTCTCCTGAAGCGGTATCCGCACGCTCCGCTCTGGGAATTGGCCGGCCGGGCAGCGGTCCGAACGGGAAGCTCGATCAGTGGCTCGAGATCGCCGACAAAGTTCCGGCCGACGCCGAAATCGTGACCACCGACGGCGCCGCTGCGCGAGCTGGCGGTCGATCTGCTGGTTCTGGCCGACCGCGGCGCGGATGCCGTCGCCCACCTCCGCCAGCTTCCCGACCCGGCCAAGGCCACGCTCGACGACTTGTACGCCGCGGCGTCGCTGGCGTCTCTCGGCGATCAGCAGAAATCGGAGAAGGACGTCACGAAGGCCGTCGAATGGATGCAGGCCGCGACGAAATGCACCAACGGGCGCCGCCACCGGCGAAGAAGACGACCTGGAGGATGCCGCTGCCGCCGCCCGGTATCTGTCCGACGCCCTGATGGTTCAGAAGAGGCTTGCCGGACGCCGTGGCAACGCTGCTGGTCGCCGCGGAGTTGTGCCAGTCGTACCCGCTGCTGTCGACGAACCTACTGTCCGAGGCGATGGCGATCTATGTCGATGCGGGACAGTTCCCCCAGGCGATCGAGCTTCTGGACACCGCCGACTCCTGGCACGCCGCCGACCTGGCATCCCTCATCGCGCATCCGTCGCGGGACGGGCGGCGACTGGGGACCGTGGCCGGCGCGGCGCTGATCCAGAACGGCAAGCGGACCGCCGGCCTTCGGGCGATCGAAGCCTCGTTGATCCAGGACATCGATCAGCCGTCGGCGTTCAAGGTGTTGGTGGCGGCGGGGTCGGGCGAATCGTTCAACGAAGCGTTGTCGGTGTTCGATCGCGTCATTCGGCGCGTCCATTGTCGCCGCTGCCCCTGGCGTGGAAGGCCGAACTGCTTCGCCAGGCCGGCAAGCTGGACGCCGCCGAGGAAGTAGCCGCCGCGGCGATCGCGATGGGCGCGACCGATGCTGTGACGCCGGGCTCCAAAGACTTGCTGCAGGCCCATCGCACGATGGTCGCCCTGCTGAAGGCCCAGGATCGACCGGCCGACGCCGCGGAGTTCGACAAGGCCGTGGCGGCGGCAGACCGGATCGCCGCCGTGGGGGATCGACCAGCGGGCGAGATGTTGAAGGCCGCCGAAGAAGCGTCGGCACTGTTCCCCACCTGGGCGTCGCTACGGCTCTACCTGATGGAGGAATACATCGACCGCGGCGACACCGGCAAAGCCAGGCAGGAAACGCAGGCCGCCGCCGGCGACCTGCTCAAACTTCCGCTGGAGAAGCTCGAACCGCATGCCGTGATCGGCGGTCTCGATGTATCACCCGATTTTGCGTAGTGAGGTCGAGCGGCTGGCCAAGGTCCGACTCGAAGAAGAACCCGCCGACGCCCTGCGCCGAACTATTTGCTGGGCTTGGCCCAGCTCGGCAACGGCCGTTCGGCCGAGGCGGCCGTCGCCTTCTCGGCGGCCACACTGCACCAACCGAAGTTCGCCGCGGCGTGGGTGGCGTTGCGGGACCACGGCGCGACGGTCGCCGCCCGGTCCGATGCCTGCGCTTCAGGTGGCCGCGTTGCCCGGCCAGGTGGGACAGGACCACTTCGACCCGGCTGAGGTCATCGAGCCTCGGCGGTTGTGGGAGACCGTCACCGCCGCCCGCCGAGCCCTGCCGCCGCCGGTGACGGCGATCTACCCGCTTGCGCCAGCAAGGCCGATCCTGATGACAAGCCGGGTGACGGCGTCGAGCATCCGACGCCGGGAGAAGTGCTGTCGCAGACCCTCTTGATGCAATCCTTGAAGTCGCTCCTGTTCCTGCGCCTGCCTGACGAGCTGTAGCCGCCCGCCGCGCGGTAGAATGCCGGTATGAAGTTCCTATCCGCCATCACGCCCTGGCCGACACCGACGATGTGCTTGTCGAAGTGCTGCAATCGTTTCGCAAGCAGGGCATGCCAGCGCCGATGTGGTGTTCGTCTTTCTGACGTCGCACCACACGGTCGAGGCAGACCGGCTGGTCGAAAAGCTCTGGCTCGAGCTCGACCCGCAGTGCATGGTCGGCTGCTCGGGAGACGGCGTCCTCGGCGGCGCGATGGAAATCGAACGCCAGCCGGGTCTGTCGGTCATGGTGGGGCAGCTTCCCGGCGTCCGGTTTCACCCGTTCCACATCGCCGACGACCTGGACTGGCGGCACATGCTGACCGACGAAGAGGATCTGGCCGAGCGTGTCGGCTATGGTCCGCTGACGCGCGGCATCGTCGGCTTCGGCGACCCGTTCACCACGCCCGCGGGGCAATTGCTGACGGCCCTCGACGTCGCGTGTCCGAACGCGCCGCTGGTCGGCGGGATGGCCAGCAGCGGCCGCCAGCCGGGCGAGAACATCCTCATCCGCAACGACCAGGTGCTGGACAAGGGGTTCGTCGGCGTCAGTATCAGCGGGCCGGTCGCGGTGCAGGCGGTCGTCAGCCAGGGGTGCCGGCCGATCGGCAAGCCGCTGGTCGTCACCAAGGCTCGGGAGAACATCATCGAACAGCTCGGCGGTCGCCCGGCGATGGAAACGCCTCGCGCAAAATCGTCAACGGACTGGGCTCGCAGGACGAAAAACTACTGGCCAGCGGATTGTTCATTGGACGCGCGATCAGCGAATACCGCGACACGTTCGGCCGCGGCGATTTCCTGGTGCGGAACGTGATTGGCGTCGACGAGCAGGCCGGATCGATCGCGGCGGCGGACTATATCCGCGTCGGGCAGACGGTGCAGTTTCACGTCCGAGACGCCGCCACCGCCGGCGAAGACCTCGCCGCGATGCTGGAAGTGCAGAAGGGCAGCCCGGCGGCGGGTTCGCTGCTGTTCAGTTGCAACGGCCGGGGCACACGCATGTTCAACACCGCCGGCCACGACATCGGCCAGGCAAAGAAGGCGATGCCACAAACCCCGGTGGCCGGCTTCTTCGCCGCCGGCGAGTTCGGCCCGGTAGGCGGCAAGAACTTCATCCACGGCCACACGGCGAGTTTCGCGATGTTCCGGTGAATGGATTTGCGCTTTCCTGTAGGGTGGGCTTCAGCCCACCGGTTATGTTCGAGCACTCGCTGTGTGACCACCGTCGAACGCTGCCTGGCATCGCGACGCGACGGAAAACATCACGCTCATTGCCGAGGGTGCGATCACACAACGGGTATTCGAATACAACCGGTGGGCTGAAGCCCACCCTACAAGATGCCACCGCGCATCACGCGAGGCCGCACAGCACCTCGCACCCCTTTGCCAGCTTTTCGTCGGTGGTCGCGTAGCTGATGCGGAAGTGCGTGTCTCGCCCGCTGAACACGTTGCCGGGGATGATCAGGACGTTGTTCTCGATCGCCTTGGCGACGAACTCGCGTGGCGGTCGTGGCCGGCGGGGGCCTTGGGGAAGATGTAGAACGCGCCGTCAGGCTTCTGCGACCTCGAACTTCTTGCTGAGCATCTCGTACGCCATGTCGCGCTTCTTCCGGTACGCGGCGACGTAGTCGGCCATCGGCACGTCGATGCGCCGCGAGCGCCGCGTGCTGGAAGGGGCTGGGGGCGCAGACGAACGTGTACTGCTGCAGCTTGGTCATCTGCCCGATGATCTCGGCCGGGCCGAAGGCGTACCCGAGCCGCCAGCCGGTCATCGCGTGGCTCTTGCTGAAGCCGCGGAGGACGATCGTGCGGTCGTAGATTCGCGGGCGGGCGTCTTTTCGATGCGTCCCGTAGAGGAACGGCTCGTAGATCTCGTCCGACAGGATCAGCAGGTCGTGCTTCTTTGCGAGCTCGACGGCGGACTGCACTTCGTCCTCGGTCATCACGATGCCGGTCGGGTTGCTGGGGCTGTTGAGGATCAGCAGTTTCGTCCGCGGGGTGATCGCGGCTTCGACCCGGTCGGCGTGGAAGCGGAAGTCGGGGTAGCTGTCGACGGTGACCGGCTTGCCGCCGGCCAGCGTCAGCAGGTGCTTGTACATGACGAAGTAGGGGTCGAGGAAGATCGCCTCGTCACCGGGGTCGATGACGGCCTGGATCGCGAGCATCAGGCCGCCGGACACGCCGGAGGTGATCAGCACTTCGCCGACGTCGCGGCCGAACTCCGTCCGTCAGGTCCTTCCGTAGCCGGTCGCGGAGCGGCGGCGATGCCCTGGGTCTGCGTGTACCGGTTGTCGCCCCGGCGGATCGATTCGATCGCCGCGTCCTTCGCGATCTCCGGGACGTCGAAGTCGGGCAGGCCGATCGAGAGGTTGATCGGGTCCTTCATCTTCGCGGCGAGGTCGAAGACCTTGCGGATACCCGGAGGCGTCGACGCCCCTGGAGCGGGCGGAAAGGAAGTCATTGAGGTTGGCCGGCGGCATGATGGGATTGTTGTGTCGGAAGCGGTTTCTGTCCACGAAGGGTCACGAATTGAGAAAATGTCCGTGACACGGCTTGGAAAGCCGTGTCACGGACAGCTACGCGTCGCACGACCGTTCGGTGCATAGAGAGAGCATGCGCAGGTGCGACGTTCGTCGCGCCTGCGTGCTTCGGGTTATCCGGCTTTGAGCGGGATTACTTCTTCTTGGCGGCCGGGGCGGCCTTGGCGGCGGGGGCCGCCTTGCCAGCGGGGGCGGCCTTGCCGGCCGGAGCAGCCTTGCCCGCGGGGGCGGCTTTGCCGGCGGCGGCCTTGCCGGCCGGGCGCTGCGCCGGCTACTGCGGCGGCGTCGCCTTCGACCTTCTTCTCGGCCTTCACCACGGCGGCCTTGCGGTGGCCGACCTTCGGCAGGCCGAGGGGGCTGTTCTTGGTTTCCGACCACTTTTCAAGCTCGCGGAGCTTGTTGCCCATCGCCCAGGTGGCGGAACTGGTAGACGCACCAGATTCAGGGTCTGGCGGCCTCAAAACCGTGGAGGTTCGAATCCTCTCCGGGCACACCGAGCGGGTCGGCGAAAGCCGGCCCGCTCTTCTTTTTGCCCCCGGTCTGCCCGCGGGGGCGGATCCCCTTGACATCCCCGGCCGGTTGCAGACGAGTGCCGTCCCACGGATTCATACGCCTGCGATTGTCGGCGCCTCCGGTTACACCGGCCTCGAGCTGACGCGCCTGCTGGCGCGCCACCCCCACCTCCGCCTCACCGCCCTGCTCTCGGATCGCCGGGCCGGTGAGAAGGCCGGCCAGCGCCTGGCGCTGGAGGGCCCCGCCGCAGCGCTGGCCTACGGCGCGCTCGCGCAGGCCGAGGAGCTGGACGCGGAGGTCGTGTTCCTGGCCACGCCGGCCGAGGTGTCGGCGGAGCTCGCCCCCAAGCTGCTGGCCCGCGGCCGGCGGGTGATTGACCTCTCCGGCGCGTTCCGGCTGGCCGACGCCGCCGCCTATCCGCCCTGGTACGGCTTCACCCACCCGGCCCCGGCGCTGCTGGCGGAGGCCCGCTACGGCCTGCCCGAGCTGGGCGCGACGGGCTGCGCGGCGCGAAGCTGGTGACCAACCCCGGCTGCTACGCCACCGCCATCGCGCTGGCCGTGGCGCCGCTGGTCCGCTCCGGGCTGGTCTCGGCCGAGGGCATCGCCATCACCGCCATGAGCGGCGTCTCCGGCGCCGGCCGCAAGGCCTCGGAGGACTTCTCCTTCGTGGAGGTGGCGGACGACGTGCGCGCCTACCGGATCGGCAAGCACCAGCACGTGCCGGAGATCGAGCAGACCGTGGCCCGCTTCGCCGGGGCCTGCGGCCCGCTCTCCTTCACGCCGGTGCTCACGCCCATCCGGCGCGGCATCCTGGCCACGGCCGCCCTGCGCCTGGAGGCGGGCGCCAGCGCCGCCGACCTGCAGGCCGCCGTGGAAGGCGCCTACCGCGACGAGCCCTTCGTGAAGGTCCGCGCCGCCGAGAAGGTGATGATCAAGGACGTGGTCCACACCAACCGCTGCCACGTGGGCGTGGCGCTGGACGCGCGGGCCGGGCTGGCCATCGCCGTCTCGGCCATCGACAACCTGGTGAAGGGGGCCGCCGGCCAGGCGGTGCAGGCCATGAACGCGACCCAGGGCTGGCCGGAGACCACCGGCCTCGACCTGGTGGGAGGCTGATCCGGTGATCAGGATCCCCAAGGGCTTCCGGTTCGGCGGCATCGCCTGCGGGCTCAAGCCGCAGCGGCGCGACCTCGCGCTGGTGGTCTCGGATCACCCGGCCTCCGCGGCCGGCGTGTTCACCACCAACCGCGCCGCCGCCGCGCCGGTGCAGGACGCGCGCGCGCGCGTGCCGGCCGAGGGGATCCGGGCCATCGTGGCCAACTCGGGCAACGCCAACGCGCTCACCGGCCCGGCCGGCCTGGACGACGTCTCGGTGATCCGCTCGGCGGTGGCCGACGCGCTGGGGCTGCAGAAGCGGGCGGTGCTGACCGCCTCCACCGGCGTGATCGGCGCGCGGCTGCCGGCCATGAAGATCGTCACCGCGCTGCCGGCCCTGGTGGAGCAGCTGGGCGACCACCCCGACCTCTGCGCCGAGGCCATCATGACCACCGACACGCGCCCGAAGATGACGGCGCGCGAGGTGACGCTGGGCGGCAAGGTCGCGACCATCGCCGCGGTGTGCAAGGGCTCGGGCATGCTGGCGCCCCAGCTGGCCACCACCCTGTGCCTGCTGGTGACCGACGCGGCGGTCTCGCCCGGCGCGCTGCAGGCGGTGCTGCAGCGGGCGGTGAGGAAGACGCTCAACATGGTGACGGTGGACGGCGAGACCTCCACCAACGACACCGTCTACCTGCTGGCCAACGGCCTGGCCGGCAACGCCCGGCTGCACGAGGCCGGCGCCGACCTGGACCGCTTCGAGACCGCCCTCACCGACCTGCTGGGCGAGATGGCCCGCGCCATGGCGGCCGACGGCGAGGGCGCCACCAAGATGGTCGAGGTGGTGGTGGCCGGCGCGCCGGGCGAGGGCGAGGCGGAGGAGCTGGCCCGGGCCATCGCCTCCTCCCCGCTGGTCAAGGCGGCGCTGTTCGGCGCCGATCCGAACTGGGGCCGGATCCTGGCCACGGTCGGCGCGCGCGCCGGGGCCCGCGGCTGGGCCATCGACCCCTTCGGCGCCACGGTGGCGCTGCAGGGCGTGACCGTCTTCTCCGCCGGCGCGCCGGTGGAGTTCGACCGGGAGGCGCTGCGCGCCAAGATGCGCGAGAGCCGGGTGGACGTGGGCGTGATGCTCACCGGCGGCCAGGCGCGGGCGGTGGCCTGGGGCTGCGACCTCACCTACGACTACGTGAAGATCAACGCCGACTACAGCTCCACCATCGTCCAGAAGGAGGACGGCGGCGTCGCCAAGGACGACCGCGTGGCCAACTACAGCCCCGCCTTCAAGCGGGCGCTGCTGGTGGAGGCGCTCAAGTACATCTCGGCCTTCTCCGGCCAGGTGGCGGTCATCAAGTACGGCGGCGCGGCCATGGTGAAGGACAGCCTCAAGGAGGCCTTCGCCGAGGACGTCACGCTGCTGAAGCGGGTGGGGCTCAAGCCGGTGGTGGTGCACGGCGGCGCGCCCGGAGATCACCCGCACGCTGGAGAAGCTGGGCGAGCGGAGCGAGTTCGTGGACGGCATGCGCATCACCGACGCGCAGAGCCTCCCGGTGGTGGAGATGGTCCTCTCCGGCAAGGTGAACCAGGAGCTGGTGGCGCTGCTCAACGCCCGCAACGCCGGGGCGGTGGGCGTCTCCGGGAAGGACGGCAAGCTGCTCCGGGCCCGCAAGGCGGTGCACGCCTCCGGCCGCGACCTGGGGCACGTGGGCGAGGTGGTGGAGGTGAACACCTCCTTCCTCCGGATGCTGCTCGACGGCGGTTACGTGCCGGTGATCTCGCCCATCGGCCTGGCCGACGACGGCTCCGGCCTGTCCATCAACGGCGACGACGTGGCCTCGGCGGTGGCCGAGGCGCTGGGCGCCAAGAAGCTCATCTACCTGACCGACGTGCCTGGCCTGCTGGAGTCCTCGCCGGACGGGGAGCTGGTCCGCCAGACCACCGCGGCCGACCTGGCGCGGCGCATCGAGGCCGGCGCCATCACCGGCGGCATGAAGTGGAAGGTCAACGCCATCCTGGCGGCGCTCCGGGGCGGGGTGCCGCGCGTGCACGTGCTGGACGGGCGGCAGCCGCACACCGTCATCGCCGAGCTCTTCACCGACCGCGGCGTCGGCACCCTGGTGACCCCGACATGAGCAACGCCGATCGCCGCCGCGAGGCCGTGGCCCGCATCATCCGGACGCGCCGCATCGGCACGCAGGAGGCGCTGCTGGAGGCGGTCGTCGCCGCCGGCTTCCAGGCCACCCAGGCCACCCTCTCGCGCGACCTGGCGCGGCTGGGGGCCCGCCGCGTCTCGCGCCCCGAGGGCGGCTCGATCTACGAGCTGGCCGAGGGCGCGCCCGGGCCGGCCGACGAGCTGGCCACGCTGCGCCCGCTGGTCTCCCGGCTCGACGCGAACGGCTCGCTGGTGGTGATCCGCACGCACCCCGGCAGCGCGCCCGCCATCGCGCGGGCCATCGACCTGGCCCAGCTCCCCGAGGTGCTGGGGACCATCGCCGGCGACGACACCATCTTCGTGGCCCCGGCCGGCGAGCTGCGCCCGCGCCGGCTGGCGGCCCGCCTGGCCGAGCTGCTGGGCACGCCGGCGGCGCTGGGCGACGGCGCGCGCGCCGACGGCTGAGCCAGGCGACGGCTCAGCCGCAGAATCACCGCGCCGTCCACGGTGCGGCAGTTCATGTCCTTCTTCTGCTGCTCGTAGCGCTCGTCCATCTTGCCGGCGTCGAGGAAGCCGCCGCCCCCGCTGCCCTCGATGGCGCGGGTGTGGGCGTTGGTCTCGCGCGCCGGCGTCGGCTCGCCCGCCCCGCCGGCCGGCGCCGGCTGCGGCGACGCCGGCGCGGCGCCCTGGGGTGAGGCGCCCGCGGGCTGGCCGCCGGCGGCCGGCGGCTGCTCCGGCGCGGGCTGGCCGCGGCCGTTCTCCACCACGCCCACCGTGGCCGTCACCGGGCGCGCGCTGTGGACCCGGTCCGGCGGGACCGCGGCGCCGCCGGTGTAGTGGACGGAGCCGTCCTCGCCGGTCCAGCTGTAGATGGTCGCGTCGTCGAGCCCGGCGGGCTGGGCGCGCGCCGCGGCCGGCAGCGGCGCCGGCTCGGCGGCCGGGGGCGGCGGCTCGGCGGGCGCAGGCGCCGCCTCGGCCTGCGCCGCCGGCTCGGGCTCGGCCTCGGCAGGCTCGGCCTCGGCGGCCGGCTCGGGCGCAGCGGCCTCCCCGGCCGCGGGCTCGGCCGGCGCGGGCGGCTCGGCAGGCGGAGCCGAGGGCCGGCTGCAGGCGAGGCCCAGCGCGAGGAGGAAGGTGGCAGCGCGGAGACGCATGTGGGCTCCTGTCCGCCGCGCAGGCGCGCGGCTGGAGGATGGTCTCACGCCGCGCCGGCCGGTGCCAGCCCGCCTGCCCCGGGGCCAGCTCAGCCCAGCGCCGCCAGCCGGTTCCACTCCTCCAGCGAGCGGATCACGCAGTCCTCGATGGCCAGGCCGGCGAAGTAGTTGCCGGTGATGGCCAGCCGCGAGCCGGCCAGGCACTGGTCGATCTCGCGGACGATCTCGCCGTGGCCGATGGCCGGCGAGGGGAGCGTGAGCCGCTTCTCGACCAGCTCGCCCAGCTCCGCCTCCGGCACGCGCAGCACCTCGGCCATGCGCCGCAGGCGGGCCTCGCGGGGCACGTCGCCGCGGAAGTGGAAGGTGAAGGAGCGGCGCTTCCCGTCGGGGAACGGGTCGCGCGTCACGCAGGAGTAGAAGAGGTCGTCCACCGGCACGACGAAGGCGCAGTCGGGCATCCAGCACTTCTCGCGCGGTAGCACCAGCCCGACGCTCTCCACCTCGACCGTCTTGACCCGCTGGATGGCCGCGGCCACCTCGTGGAACGCGCCCTGGAGCACCCGGACGGCCTGGTCCGGCGTGGCCGCGACCGCCACCGACGGCGCCTCCAGCCTGCGCCCGTCGGCGGTGCGGACCGCGTACCCGGCGCCGGCCGGCTCCACCGCCACCACCTCGACGCCCTGCTCCACCGTCACGCCGCGCGAGCGGGCGGCGGCGTCGCAGACCAGCTGCAGGCCGCCGTCGAAGCCGAAGCTGCGCACGAACTCCTCGCGCCGCGGGCGCTTCTTGAAGAGCGACCCGGGCCCCTCCACCGGGAAGCCGTCCGCCTTCTGCGAGGGCACCGCGGCGAAGAAGGGCGAGAAGATCCGGTCGTAGTTCCGCCGGCCGACCAGGCTCGAGTAGTAGGAGTAGACGGTTCTCGCCGTCCTTCTTCTTGAACACGCCGCGCAGGAACGCGGCGCCGGCCTCGAGCCAGTTGAGCTGCAGCAGGATCCTGGGCGGCGTGAGCCAGGTGTAGCTCGAGCCGCGCAGCAGGCCGAACTTCGCGCGGGCCTCGCCGCGCTGGACGATCTTGCCGGCGATGCCGCCGGTCACGGCGATGTCGAGGAAGTTGCCGTAGCTGTTGTAGACGGTGTGCGCGCCCATCTCGAACCAGAAGCCGTCGGGCCGCCGGTGCGAGTGGAGGCACCCGCCCACCCGGCGGTCGCGCTCCAGGACCAGCGCGCGCTTGCCCGCCTGCCCGGCCCGCCAGGCCAGGGCCAGTCCGCTGATGCCGCCCCCCACCACGATCACGTCTGCGGTCGCCATGTCTCTGCCGTCACCCCTGAGGAGCCCCCGGCGCCTGCCGGTCCCTCGCGAGGGTCGCAGAGAACGGCGCGGCGCGCCAGCGCTCGTTTCAGGCGCGCGGCCGCGGGTGGCCGACGCTCCGGGGAGGGCTTAGACAAAGGCCATGCGCATGCGGATCGGGTTCATCGGCCTGGGGACCATCGGCGAGCCCATCGCCAACAACCTCCGCAAGGCGGGGCACGACCTCACGGTCTGGAACCGCACCGCCGCCAGGGCCAGCCACCTCACCGCCAGGGGCGGCCGGCTCGCCGCCACGCCGCGCGAGTGCGCCTCCGGCCGGGATTCTGGTCTTCACCTGCGTCGCGGACGAGCGGGCCCTGGCCGCGGTGCTGGACGGCCCGGACGGCGCGCTGGCTGGCCTCGGGGAGGGCGACGTGCTGGTGGACCTCACCACCGCCGGCGTCGCCGCGGCCCGGGCGGCCAGCGAGCGCGCGGCCCGGGCCGGGGCCCGGTTCCTGGCCTGCCCGGTGCTGGGCTCCAAGGCCGCGGCGGAGCAGGGCCAGGTGGTGCTGGTGTGCGGCGGCCCCGGCCCGGCGCGGGAGCGGGCCCGCCCGGCGCTGCACGCGATCTCGTCCCGGCTCTTCGAGCTGGACGACCCCGCGCAGGCGGCGCTGATGAAGCTCTGCATCAACGCCATCGGCGGCGCGATGATCACCGGCTTCGCCGAGGCGCTGGCGCTGGGCGGCGCCGGCGGGCTGGAGATCTGGCGGATGGTCGAGGTGCTGCAGGCCTCGTCGTTCCACTCGCCGCTCTTCCTCATGAAGGGCGAGCTGATCGAGAAGGGCGACTACGCGCCGCGCTTCCGGCTCAGCCTGGCGGAGAAGGACCAGCGGCTGGCGCAGGAGGCGGCGGCCGGGCTGGGGTGCAGGCTCCCCATCAACGATGCGGTCCGGAGGCTGCTCCACGAGGCGGCGGAGGCGGGCGGCGACCGCGACTTCTGCGCGGTCGCGGAGCACCTGAGGAAGAAGAAGGGGCTGGGCTGATCCCTGGCCTTCGACTCCGGGCCGCTTCGCGGCCCTACGCTCAGATGGAATGAAGCGGCTGGCCTCCACCTCGGGGTGGTGGCACGAATGCCCCACAACGCGGTCAGAGCCGCAGAGAGTGGAGACCAGCCGTGGACCATATTGGCATCGACCTGCACAAGAAGGACAGCCAGCTTTGCATCCTGAACGCGGAGGGCGGGGTCCTGGAGGTGCGGATCCCCACCCGGGCCGACCGGTTCGCCGAGGTGCTCGCGAACAGGCCGCGGGCCAAGCTCCTGCTGGAGGCCTCCACGGAAAGCGAATGGGTGGCGCGGCACATCGAATCGCTCGGGCACGAAGTGATCGTGGCCGACCCGAACTACGCGCCGATGTACGGGACGCGGACGAGGCGGGTAAAGACCGATCGGCGAGATGCCCGAGCGCTGGCCGAGGCTTGCCGTTCAGGGACCTACCGAGCGGCCCACCGGAGGTCGGAATCTCGGCGGACGGTCGCTGTCCGCCTGTCGGTGAGAGACACGCTGGTCCGCACCAGGTCGCGGTTCATCACGGTGGACCCCGGACGTCCTTGCGGAGCCACGGGCTACGGGCCCCGAGCTGCGAAGCCGAGCACTTCGCGCGAGTGGTGTTGGAGATGGCCCTGCCGGACGAGGTCCGCGACGAGGTCGAGCCGTTGCTGCTGATGTTCGACACGCTGAACGCCCGGATCGCCAAGGCCGACGCTGACCTCGAGGCCATCGCCCGCGACAGCGCAGTGGTACGGAGGCTCACGACGGCGCCAGGCGTGGGCGTCGTGACGGCCATTGCGTACGACGTCGTCATCGATGATCCCAAGCGCTTCCAGAGTGCCCAGCAGGTGTCCGCCTACTGCGGCCTGGTCCCTAGCGAGCTGAGCTCGGGCGAGAAACAGCGCAAGGGGCGGATCACCAAGACCGGCAACGCCAGGGTGCGCTGGCTTCTCGTCCAGGCCGCGCACTGCGTCTTGCGCAGCAAGAGCGCAGAGTCGCTGCCGCTGCGCGAATGGGCGGGGAAGATCCACCGGCGGAGGGCGACGCGCAGTCGCCGTCGTGGCGCTGGCGCGCAAACTCTCCGGAATCCTGTTCGCGATGATGAGGGACGGGAAGGACTTCGACGGCAGCCGCACCTGCAGGGGAAACGCGATGGCCTAGACGACCGAAATCGGACCCAGTCGGGCGGACGCCGGGCCGGAGATCCGGGAGTGAGGCGAAAGCGGGTTTCGAGACAGGGTGAGCGCGAGTTCGGCCTTGGCCGGTCACCAGGAACGGCCGTCGCTCAGATGGCGCCCCCTGCTCGAATCCCCCACTGCGCCGGCGGCACTGCCGCCCCTGTTGAGCGCGAATAGAAGGCTGATGGAACTCGCGTTCGCCTGACTCCCTGACCGATGGCCAACCAGCGCCGCCCAGGCTTCAGGACAAACGACATCACCGGCCCTTGACCGGGGACGCCGCTTCATAGAAGGCCGAACGGTGAGGGCCGGACCCGCAGAGCCGGGCCGCTGCGCGGCCCTACGCTCAATGCCGGTCACTTAGGCAGCCGCCAGTTGCGGTCGTAGTGGCTCATCTTGATCTTCACCGCCCTCGGGTATCGACGTTTGGAGCGGCGAGGTGGCAAGACGAACTGGCTGAGATCTTCGGTGCTTCTCTCGATGAACGCCGAGAGCTTGCCTGGGCTCACCAGCGCAGCCAGGCGGAGGGTGTCGCGAGCCAGTCGGAGTTCGCTCAGGCCGAGCGGGGGCGGCACCCCGAGTTGACCCGGGGTGACGCAGGATCCGTTCGCCCTGAGCGTAGCGGGCCCGCAGGGCCCGCGGAGTCGAAGGGCAGGGATTCGCTAGTGCGTCGTCATCGAGAGCGCGTCCCCCACGACCTTGACCAGGTCGTCCAGGTGGAACGGCTTCTTCACGTAGCCGGCGGCGTGGCCGATGGGCTCCACCACCCGCGCGACCTCCTCGGGCGGCGTGGCCGACACGAACAGCACCTTGGGGCACCGCTCCCCGAGCGAGCCGCGCAGCCGCTCGAACAGGACGGCACCGCTCATGCGGGGCATCCGATAGTCCAGCAGCGCCAGATCCGGGGGTTCGCGCTCGGCCAGCTCCAGGGCTTCCTCAGCGGTCGAGACCGAGACGGCCGTGTGCCCCATGCGCTTGACCGCCAGCTCGAGCGCGCGGCGGACGATGTCTGTGTCGTCTACGATCAGGACCTGTGCCACGTCGTGCGTTCTCCGGTGCTGCTCCCGGTCCATGGCACATGCGCGTACCGTGCCGCGGCGCGCCGGAGGAATATGTCCACGGATCAGGGGATTGCACCGGCTTCGCTGAGAGTGAGGATGACCCCAGGGTCCCTCGTGCCGGGTATCCTACTTCCCACCCCTGCCGGAGCAACTGTCAGACAGGCGAGCCGTAGCGCGCCTGCATCCTTCGGACGCGCTCCCCGAAGTGGCGCCTTGCCGCAGCGGGGGCGATGACCTCCGCCTGCCCCCCCAGGGAGAGGGCGAAGCGGGTGGCCCACTCCTCGCCGGCCTTCACCTCGATGACCGCGCTGCCGTCCTCGCCGCGCTTCACCAGCGCGATGCCGGGGCGCGAGAGCGCCCAGCCGGCGGCCGCCGGCGAGATGCGGATCCGGACCGGCTCGCCGGAGCCCTCGGAGAAGAGGCGCGCCCGGGCCAGCTCGGCCTCGGCCGGCGGCTCGAACCGCTCCGCCAGCACCTGCACCTCGCCGATCCGGTCCAGGCGGAAGGCCAGCGCCTTCTCGCGCGAGGCGTCGTGGCCGTAGAGGTACCAGTGGCCGAACCGCTGGGCCAGCGTGTAGGGCTTCACCGTCCGCTCGGTCTCGGCGTCGCGCGAGGCGGAGTGGTAGGCCAGCCGCACCGCGCGCCGCTCGGCGATGGCGCGCTGCAGCCGGCCCAGCACCGAGTCGCGCGCCGGCGGCGCGCCGGCGTAGATGCGCCCCACCAGCTCGTCGAAGGAGGCGCGGCGGTCGCGCGGGACCGCGTCGCGCAGCGCCCTCACGGCCCGCTCGCGCCCCTCGCCGCCCAGCGCCTGGGCCGCGGCGGCCAGCGCGGCGGCCTCGCTCTCGGTGAAGCGCGGCGGGCGGGAGAAGGACTGGTGCAGCGCCACGTAGACCCGGTCCCCCTCCACGTACAGGTCGAGGAAGTCGTCCGGCGCGAAGGGCGGGGAGCCCACGTTGAGCAGGAAGTCGAGATCCTCGAGCAGCTCCTTCTCGGTGCAGCCGCAGCGGCGCGCCAGGTCCTTCACCGGGATGCCCGGGTGGCGGACCGCGTACGGCACGAGGAAGAGCACCCGGCGCAGCCGGTCGCGCGGGTCGTTGCGCGCTTTGTCGGCCCGCGGCTCGGCCTTGCGCGCCCGGGGCGCGGCGGCGCCCCTCCGCCCGGCCTGGGCCTCCGGGGCGGCGGCCTCGCGGCGGCGGGCGGGCTTGCGGGCGGCGGTCACGCGATCACCTCCGCCAGCGCGCCCAGCACCTCGCGCGCCCGCTCGCGCAGCGCCTTCGGGGCCAGCACCTCGGCGCGGTCGCCCAGCGCCAGGACGTGGCGCAGGAGCCCCTCGCCGTTGGTGACCTCCAGCTCCACCACCACCCCGCCCTCCTCCTCCCGCACCCGCGCCCGCGGGCCGAAGGAGGCGAGCACCTCCGTCGAGAACCGGCGAGTCGAGCCGGACGCGGGCGCGCAGCGGCCCGTGGACGGTGTACTCCCAGGCCTCGCGGGTGGCGTACTCGGCCAGCGAGAAGTCCTTGCGCGGCTGGAAGTCAGCGGTGCGCGGGGCGGAGGGGTTCACCTCCAGCGCCTCCACGCGCGACAGGTGGAAGGTCCGGATGTCCTTGCGCAGCAGGCACCAGCCCACCAGGAACCAGGCGCCGCCCTTCTGGAAGAGACCGTACGGGTGGACGTCGCGCTCGGTGCGCACCCGGCGCTCGGCGCCGGTGTAGGCCAGGTGGACCCGCTTCTTGTGCGCGATGGCGCGGGAGAGCGCCTCCACCTTGTCCCCCACCGCGCTGCCGTCCCCGTCGGCCGAGAGCTGCTGCGTGGCCACGGCGGCCGCCTCCGAGGCGCCGGGGGCGCGGGCGGCGAAGGAGAGCTTGTTGAGCGCGTGGGCCAGGTCGCGGGCGTAGGGGAAGCTGCCCTGGGCCAGGGCCGCCGAGCCGGCCACGTAGAGGAGCGCCAGGTCCTCCGGCGGCAGCTGGAGGTCAGGTAGGTAGAACTCGTCCTTGTCGATCAGGTAGCCGGCGGGCAGGTCCTCGTCGCCGGCCACGTACCGGACCGGGATTCCCAGCTCCAGGAGATCCGCCTTGTCCCGCTCGAACTTGCGGATGGCGGCCTCGCCCTTCCCCGCGTAATCGTCGGGAAACTGCTCCTGGATCTCGCGCCAGGAGACGGGCTCGGCGGCCTTCAGCAAGAGGGCCGCCAGATCCAGGAGCCGCTGATCCTTCTGCATCGGGCGAGAACCTAGCAGGCGCGCCCGGCCAGTCAACGTGTGCTACGATGGGCTGCACGTCGAGAGGCGGGAGCGGTCGCATGGCAGGGCTGGGGCTCGGTCCACCCGACTTCGCGCTGTTCGAGATCGAGGACCCGGACGACAGGTCCGCGGCGCTCGAGGCCGTGCTGCTGCCCAAGCTCGGCGCCATCGCGCAGCAGTGCCTCTCCGGGCTGGGCCGCGTGGCCGGCCACGACCTCTTCCTCCACCCCGGCAAGCTGCAGCGGAAGCGCGGCGCCGCTCCGGAGGAGCTGCTGGTCGCGTTCTGCGAGAGCGAGCGCGGCTTCCGCGGCCTGCCCTTCCTCGGCATCGCGCTCACCCGGGAGCACCTGCACGCACGCGTGGGCGTCCGCGGCGAAGGGCCGCGGCGCGAGCCCATGCGCCAGGCCCTGCAGCGGGAGGCGGTCAACCTCTCGCGCAAGGGCAAGCCGTTCCGGCGCCTGCGGCAGTTCTCCGGCTGGAACCACGAGGAGCTGCCCGAGCTGGCCCCGGCCCACTCCGCCGCGTTCTGGGAGGAGCTGGCCGAGGAGCTGGCCGCCGGCGAGGCCGGGCTGGACGTGGGCATCTGCTGGACGCAGGACGAGGCCCGCAGCGTGGCGCTGGGCGACCTCCTGGGCGTGTTCCGCGACCTGGCGCCGCTCTACAAGGTGCTGGTCAACGCGGAGTAGGCCCTCGGCCTCCCTGCCCTTCGACTCCGCTCGCCCTGCGGGATCGCTACGCTCAGGGCGAACGGGGCCCCTCGGTGCCGGGCGGACCATGACTCAGGCCGGTCGGACCATGACTCAGGCCGAGCGGACCATGCGACTTGGCGCCGCTCTACAAGGTGCTGGTGAACGCGGAGTAGGGCCGCAGCGTCCCCTGCCCTTCGACTCCGCTCGCCCTGCGGGCTCGTTACGCTCAGGGCGAACGGGGCCCCTCGGAGCCGAGCGGACCATGACTCAGGCCGGTCGGACCATGACTCAGGCCGAGCGGACCATGACTCAGGCCGAGCGGACCATGACTCAGGCCGAGCGGACCATGACTCAGGCCGAGCGGACCATGACTCAGGCCGAGCGGACCATGACCCAGGCCGGGCGGAAACAGCTCAGGCCGGGCGGACCCATGACTCAGGCCGAGCGGAAACAGCTCAGGCCGGTCGGACCCATGACCCAGGCCGGGCGGAAACAGCTCAGGCCGAGCGGGCTGTGAACCCGTTCGGCCTGAGCGTAGCCGCCGCGCAGCGGCGGCGGAGTCGAAGGCCAGGGATCCGAGCGCCCTACGCGCTCTTCTCCACCGCCTCGTCCGTCCCGCCGGCGCCGCCCACCGGGCCCTCGGGCTCGGCCGGCGCGGAGGGCGTGGTGGCGCGCTTGGCCTCCTGCTCCGTCAGGCGGCGCTCCTCGCGGGCGGCCTGGCGCACCGCCTCGACCAGCTCCTCGTGGTCCTTGCGGAGCGCGTCGTGGCGGCGGCGCAGCTCGGCGTAGCGATCCGCCGCCAGCTCCAGCTCGCCCTTCTGCACCATGTAGACCCGCTTCTCGGTCTCGAGCCGGCCGCGCACGCCGCGCAGCGACGCCTCCAGCTCGCCGAGCTTCTTCCTGGCCTCGCCCAGCTTGGCCTCGGCCTTGTCGGCGCGATCCTTCTCGGCGGCCAGCGCGGCGGCGTCGGCGCCCGGGACGGCCACCGGCGCTGGCGCGGCCACGGCCACCGGGGCCGGCGCGGCGGCGGCGGCCTCGGCGCGGGCGCGGGCCTTCTCGGCGGCGGCGCTGGCGCGGACCAGCTCGGCCTCCAGCGCCTTGACCCGGGCCGACTGGCCCTCGGCCTCGGAGCGGGCCTCGGTCAGGCGGTGGCCCAGCTTCTCCAGCTCCTCGCGGAGCGCCTGGGCGCCGCCGGCCTTCTTGGCGGCCTCCTGCTGCTCATAGGCCTTCTTCTTGCTGCGCTCCAGGTCGGCCTTGAGCTGCGCCACCTCCTCGCGGCGGGCCTTGGCCTCGACCTTCACGTCGGCGGCGGCCTTGCGCGCCTCCTCCACCTCCCTGGCCTGCTGGGCCAGGGTGGCCTCGCGGGCGGCCAGCGCCGCCTTGGCGGTGCGCGAGGACATGGCGAAGGCGACGGCGGCGAGGACGCCAACCAAGGCGACGACGAGGAGGAGGACTTGCATGGTGGAGGGGCTCCGGGTGGGAAGGCTCCTCCTCAGTACCGCGGATGCCGGGCATTGAAAAGCACCAGCGTCCAGGCGGGCAGGCCCCCGCCGCGGCGGCCCGGATGGCGGCCGGTTAGGGAAGGTCGAGAATCGGGGCCGACGCCGCGGGGCCGCCAGGCTAGGATCCCCCTCCCCATGCGCCGCGTCGCCACCAAGATCTTCCTCGCCTTCGCGGTCTCGCTGGCCGCGTTCGGGGCCGTGGCGGCCTTCTCGGTCTCGCGGCTGCATGAGCTGCACCGGGACCTGCGGCTGCTCTCCGCCGGCTACCTGCCGCTGACGCGCATCGCCGCCCAGCTCGAGGTGAAGGACTGGGTGGCCAGCCGCGCGCTGGAGGCGCGGACCCTGGACCCGGCGGCGCGCCAGGCCTACCTGCCGGTGGCCCGCGCCCACTTCCCGGCGCTGGTCCGCGAGAAGATCGAGGAGGGGAAGCGGGTGGCCGCCGAGGCCGCCGCCTTCGCCAGCGGCGACGAGGCCCGCTTCCTGGCCGACGTGACCGCCAAGCTGGAGAAGCTCTCCCGGCGCTGGTCGGAGTACGACGTGGAGGCGCGCGGCCTGCTCGACGCGCTGGAGGCGGGCGAGGGGCAGGGCGGGCGCGCGGCCCCGGACCTGGAGGCGCGCATCCAGAAGGTGCGCCTGCTGGAGAAGGGGCTCTCGGTGGACGTGCGGCTGCTGCAGGTCGCCCTGGAGGCGCAGATCGGCGACCGCGTGCAGGGCACCGAGCGCACCGAGGCAGCACCGTCTCGCTGATCCTCATCTACAGCGCGCTGGCGCTGGCGGTGGGGGCGGGCGCGGCGCTCATCTCGCACCGGCTGCTGGCCCCCATCCGCTCCCTGACCGAGGGCGTGAAGGCCGTGGCGGCCGGCGACCTCTCGCCCAAGGTCGAGGTGCGCAGCCAGGACGAGCTGGGGCTCCTGGCCCGCGAGTTCAACGCCATGGCCGCCTCGCTCGACCGGCAGCAGGCCGCGCTGCGGCGGGCGGAGCGGCTGGCGGCGGTGGGGCGCATCTCGGCCCAGATCACCCACGAGATCCGCAACCCGCTCAACGCCATCGGGCTCAACGCCGAGCTGCTCTCCGACGAGATCGGCGCCCTGCCCGGCCCGCCCCGCGAGGCGACGCAGCTGGTGGCCGCCATCTCGCGCGAGGTGGACCGGCTCAACGGCGTGGCCGAGGAGTACCTCCGCTTCGCGCGCATGCCGCGCCCCACGCTCGCGCCCTGCGATCTCAACGAGCTGCTCTCCGGCCTGCTGGACTTCCTGGCCCCGGAGCTGGCCGCCGCCGGCGTGGCGGTGGAGCGCCGCCTGGCCGCCGGGCTGCCGGCCGTGCGGGCGGACGAGGGGCAGCTGCGCGCCGTCTTCCTGAACCTGCTGCGCAACAGCCGCGAGGCCATGCCGCGCGGCGGCCAGGTGACGATCGCCACCCGCCCCACCGAGGGAGGGGTCGAGGCGGAGGTGCGCGACACCGGCGGGGGGATCCCCCCAGGTGACCTGACGCGGATCTTCGAGCCGTTCTACTCCACCAAGCAGCGCGGCACCGGGCTGGGGCTCGCCTACACGCAGCAGGTGGTCGAGGAGCACGGCGGCACGGTGCGCTGCGAGAGCGCGGTGGGGCGCGGGACGGTATTCACGGTGCGGATCCCTGCGGTCGCCGAGCCGCCGGCGGTGGGCGCGGCGGACGAGGCGGCGGTGCGGGGCTGAACGGGGACAGGCAGGGCACGAGGGCGCCAGAGGAGGGCGCGAGAGCGACATGAGACGGCCGATTCGAGAGATCCCGCTGAGCCGACGGAAGGGACCGGCGCCGCGCGGCGCCGCCTTCAGGGTGGCCGCCCCCCGGGTGCGCACCGGGGCGCGCGCGCGCCGCCCGCAGGACGACGGCTGGGGCGAGGTGGACCGCGCCGTGCTGCCCAACGGCCTGCGCGTCCTCACCGCCCGCGCACCGGGGCTCCACTCGGCCATGATCGCGCTCTACGTGCGGGCCGGCTCGCGCCACGAGTCGGCCGGCCGGAACGGCGTCTCGCACTTCCTCGAGCACCTCTTCTTCCGCGGCTCGGTGGGCTACCCGGACACGGTGGAGATGAACGCGGTGGTGGAGGCGGCCGGCGGCAGCCTCAACGGCATCACCGCCCGCGACCACGGCTGCTACTACACGCCCATCCACCCGGACGAGGTCGGCACCGGCCTGGAGGTGCTGGGTGACCTGATGCAGCGACCGCTGCTCAAGGAGATGGACATCGAGCGCGAGGTCATCCTGGAGGAGATCCTCGACGAGGTGGACGCGGGCGGGCGCGACATCGACCCGGACAACATCTCCAAGCGGATCGTCTTCGGGGACCACCCGCTGGGCTTCAAGAATCGCCGGCACCGCCGAGATCGTCCGGCGCCTGGCGCCGCGCGACGTGAAGGCCCACCTGGCCCGCTTCTACACCGGCAGCAACCTGGTGCTGGCGGTGGCCGGCCCGGTGCGGCCGGCCGAGGTGGTGGAGCTGGCGGAGCGCCACCTGGGCGCCCTGCCCCGCGGCAAGCCCAGCGTGGACCGGCCGGCGCCGCCCTGGCCGGACGGCCCGCGGCTGTCGCTGGTGGAGCACGACGACGCGCAGGCTGAGTTCTCGCTCTCCTTCCCCTGCCCGCCCGAGCGCCACCCGGAGTACCCGGTGCACCTGTGCATCCGGCGCCTGCTCGACGACGGCCTCTCCTCGCGCCTGCCCTTCGAGATCGTCGAGAAGCGCGGGCTGGCCTACGCGCTCCACGCCGGCATCGACACCTTCACCGACTCCGGCATGACCGTGATCGACGGCGCCTGCGCGCCCCGCAAGCTGCCGCGGGTCATCGAGGAGGTGCTGCGCGTGCTGGGGCGGCTGGCCGCGGAGCGCGTGCCGGAGGAGGAGCTCCTGCGGGTGCAGCGGCGCCACCGCATGACGCTGGCCTTCTCGCTCGACTCGGTGGCCGACCTGGCCGGCTGGTACGGCGCCGGCGAGGTGCTCTCCTCGCCGGAGGGGTTCGAGGAGCGCTGCCTGCGGGTGGAGGGGGTGACGCCGGCCGACGTGCAGCGGGTGGCGCGCCAGACCTTCCGCCGTCAGAACCTGGTGGCGGTGGTGGTGGGGCCGGCCACCCGGCGCGCCCGCGCGGCCGTCGATCGGGTGATCCACCGGAGCGACGTGCTGCCGGGCTGAGGCAGCGCCCACCACCCCGTTGGTGGTACCCTGATCCCGGTGATCTCGGACTTCGTCATCCGCGCGCTCGAGCGCCTCCGGGAGGATCGCTCCTTCAGCCGGAACCGCTACTTCGTGGCGCTCTCCTCGCCCGAGGGGCGCCGCGCGCTGCGCATCCACCGCCACCTGCGCTCGCTGGAGCGCGACCTGGGGGCGGCGGGCGCGGCCGGCTCGGTGGCGCACGAGGCGGAGCGGGTGAGGCTCGCCATCCGCGGACCGCGCGGGTCGCGCACCGCCTGGCTGACCCGCGCCGAGTTCCGGATCCTCTGCACCAGCCCCGAGGTGCGGACCGCGCTGGGCCAGGCGGGCGAGGGGGCGGCGCGCTGATGGACCTCGAATCCCCTGCTGCTCACCGGGCACACCGTCATCGACGCCCAGCACCGCGAGCTGTTCAAGCGGCTGGGCCAGCTCCAGGCCGCGTCGCGCCAGCACCGCAGCCGGGAGGAGATCGGGCGCCTGCTCGAGTTCCTGGGCAGCTACGTCGAGGTCCACTTCGCCACCGAGGAGGAGGCCATGCTGGGCGCCGGCTACCCCGGCCTGGCGGCGCACCGGGCGGAGCACCAGCGCTTCACCGCCGAGATGGAGGGGCTGCGCGCCGAGTACGCGCGCGACGGGGCCGGGCCGCTGCTGGTGATCCGGGTGGGGAACCGCGTCACCGCCTGGCTCCGCGAGCACATCTCCCGGACCGACCGCGGCATGGGCGAGTGGCTGCGCGAGCACGGGGGCGTGTAGCGGGCGCTGCCGCTTTACAGCTACGGCGCGCCCGCCGACCGAGGCTCCCTGGTTCCTCGGACGGCGAGCGCGCCGCAAGGGTTCAAAGCTGGATCTTCTCCGGACAGGTACTCGGCCGTCCGGCCAGCGATCACCACCGAATCGTCGCGGTCCTCGCAGCGCAGCCGGCCGCCGCGTGCCGAGGCCTGGAAGGCCTCCAGGCGCCGCTTGCCCAGCCGCGCCGCCCAGTACGGGACCAGCGCGCAGTCGATCGACCCCGTCACCGGATCCTCCGGGATGCCGGCCTGCGGGGCGAAGTAGCGGGAGACGAAGTCGAGGCCGGCGCCGCTGCGGGCCGGGGCGGTGACCACCAGCCCGTGGCCGGGCAGCTCGCGGACCGCGGCCAGGTCCGGCTGGCAGGCGCGCACCGCCTCCTCGCCGTCCAGCAGCGCGATCCAGTCGCGCGCCAGGACGGCCTCCCGGGGCGCGCGCCCCAGGGCGCGGACCAGCGCCGGCGGCGGCGCGCCCGGCACCGGCACATGGCGCGGGAAGACCATCGAGAGCAGGCCGTCCGGCTCGCGGCTGACGGTGAGCGGGCCGCTCTGCGAGGCGAAGGTGACGGCGCGGGCGCCGGGCTCGAGGTGCGTCAGCACCACGTGGGCCGAGGCCAGCGTGGCGTGGCCGCAGAGCTCGACCTCATAGACGGGCGTGAACCAGCGGATGTGCCAGCCGGCGGCGTCGCGCAGCAGGAAGGCGGTCTCGGAGAGGTTGTTCTCGGCGGCGATGGCGCGGAGCGTGGCGTCGGGCAGCCAGGCCTCGAGCGGGCAGACCGCCGCCGGGTTCCCGGCGAAGACCTGCTCGGCGAAGGCGTCAATCTGCCACATCCGCAGCTTCATGGTCGTGCTCTCCTACCGCGCCGCCGCGTGGGCGAACCGGCTGGAGATGGTCGCCGGCTGGGCCAGCGGGACCACCTCGAGGCGGGCCGGCGTGAGCGCGAACACCACCAGGCGCCCCTTCCAGCTGCTCTCGAACGCCTGGGCGGCGCGGACCACGTGATCCTGCCCGTCGCGCTGGCGCGTGATCCAGACCTCGCCCGAGCGGACCCGGACCTGGATCCCGTCCCGCCCCACGTCAGCGGCCCACGTCTGCGATTCGGAGAGGTCGAGCATCATGGCGAGGGCATTAGTAAGACTCCCGGACGGGACATAACAGATACAGAATTGTCGATTTGCGACCAGCACAGTTACACTACATCGGAACCTGTGCTAGCCTCGCGACATGGCTGAGGGTTCCGCCGCTGCGGCAGCTCCGCACACCCCGCTCTACGAGCAAATCGCCCGCCGCTACGCGGCCGCCATCGAGAAGGGGACCTTCGCGCCCGGGGAGCGGTTCCCGTCGGTGCGACGGCTTGCGGCGGAGGAGCGGGCCAGCGTCTCCACCATCCTGCAGGCGGTGGCGCAGCTGGAGCTGCTGGGGCTGCTCGAGGCCCGGCCGCGCTCCGGCCACTTCGTGCGGCTGCGGGCCCGTCCGCCGGCGCCGCGCCCGGTGGCGCCGCCCGCCAGCGCGGCGGTGAGCCACGTCGAGGTGGCCGAGCTGGTGGCGCGCGTCTACCACGCCGCCCGCGACCCCTCGCTGGTGCACCTGGGCCACGCGCTGCCCGACCCGGCGCTGCTGCCCACGCGCGCGCTGGCCCGCGCCACCGCCTCGGCGGCGCGCCGGCCGGAGGGCGGGGTGCGCTACGAGATGCCGCCCGGGCTGCTGGAGCTGCGGCGGGCGGTGGCGCGGCGCGCGCTGACCTGGGGCTGCGTCCTCTCCGAGGACGACCTGGTCATCACCAGCGGCGCCACCGAGGCCATCCACCTGGCGCTCTTGGCCTGCACGCAGCCGGGCGAGGCGGTGGCGGTGGAGTCGCCCGCCTACTACGGCACGCTGCAGACGCTGGAGGCGCTGGGGCTGCGCGTCATCGAGGTCCCCTGCCGGCCGGAGAGCGGCATGGACCTGGACGAGCTGCAGCGCCGCATCGACCGGCACGACGCGCGCGCGGTGCTGGCGGTGCCCACCTTCTCCAACCCGCTCGGCTCCTGCATGCCGGACGAGGCCAAGCAGCGGCTGGTGAAGCTCGTCTCGGCCCGCGGGATCCCGCTCATCGAGGACGACGTGTACGGCGAGCTGGCCTTCGCGCCGGCCAGGCCGCGCGCCGCCAAGGCCTTCGACACCGACGGCAGCGTGATGCTGTGCGGCTCCTTCTCCAAGACGCTGGCCGCCGGCTACCGGGTCGGCTACGCCGCGCCCGGCCGCTGGCGCGAGCGGCTGGAGCTGCTCAAGTTCTCGCTCAACGTGGCCACCCCCACGCTCCCGCAGCAGGCCATCGCGCGCTTCCTGGTGGGCGGCGGCTACGACCGCCACCTGCGCTCGCTGCGCGACCACCTGGCGCGCACCACCGCCCGCACCGCGGCGGCGGTGGCCGAGTCCTTCCCCGCCGGCACCCGCGTCTCGCACCCCTCCGGCGGCTGCTTCCTGTGGGTCGAGCTGCCGGCGCAGGTGGACGCGCTGGAGCTGCACGCGCGGGCCCACGACGCCGGCGTGAGCATCGCCCCCGGGCCGCTCTTCTCGCCCACGCAGGGCCACCGCAGCTGCATCCGGCTCTCCTGCGGCGCGCCCTGGAGCGACCGGATCGACGCCGCGGTCCGGCTGGTGGGGCGGCTGGCGACGCGGCTGGCCGGGGGCTGAAGGCCGCGGCGGGGCGCGGGGTTGCGCGAGGACCGCAACCTTTCCCGCGGTGGCGGGTTGGAGTGGGCAAGAGGCCGATCACCGGCCCAGTCCTCCGGGAGCCCGCCATGACCACCTTCCTCCGCACCGCCGCCGCCCTCGCCGCCCTCGCCACCGCCCTCCCCGCCCTGGCGGACCGCCCCGCCGCGCGCCAGGTCCGCCAGCAGGAGCGGATCGGGCAGGGCGTGCAGAGCGGCGAGCTGACCCGCCACGAGGCGCTCCGCCTGGAGCGGCAGGAGGCCCGCCTCCACCGCGGAATCGTGCGCGACCGCGTCGACGGCGGTGGCCTCAGCCCGGCCGAGCGCGCCAAGAATCGAGCGCCAGCAGGACCGGATGAGCGCCCGATCCACGCGCAGAAGCACGACGCGCAGGTGCGGTAGGCGGAATCCCTGGCCTTCGACTCCGGGCCGCTGCGCGGCCCTGCGCTCAGGCCGAACGGGGTCCTTGGTCAGGCCGGACGGGGTCCTTGGTCAGGCCGGACGACGTTCCTGGCCAGGCCGGACGGGGTCCTTGGTCAGACCGGACGACGTTCCTGGTCAGGCCGGACGGGGTCCTTGGTCAGACCGGACGACGTTCCTGGCCAGGCCGGACGGGGTCCTTGGTCAGGCCGGACGACGTTCCTGGCCAGGCCGGACGGGGTCCTTGGTCAGACCGGGCGACGTTCCTAGTCAGGCCGGACGGGGTCCTTGGTCAGGCCGGACGGGGTCCTTGGTCAGGCCGGACGGGGTCCTTGGTCAGGCCGGACGGGATCCTTGGTCAGGCCGGACGGGGTCCTTGGTCAGGCCGGACGGGGTCCTTGGTCAGGCCGGACGGGGGCCCTGGTCAGGCCGGACGGGGTCCTTGGTCAGGCCGGGGGTCCTTGGTCAGGCCGGGGGTCCTTGGTCAGGCCGGGGGTCCTTGGTCCAGGCCGCACGGGGGTCCTTGGTCAGGCCGGACGGGGTCCTTGGTCAGGCCGGACGGGGCCCTTGGTCAGGCCGGACGGGGTCCCTGGTTCAGGCCGGACGGGGTCCCTGGTTCAGGCCGGACGGGGTTCACTCTCCGTTCGGCCTGAGCGTAGCCGCCGAAGGCGGCGGAGTCGAAGGCCAGGGGTCCGCGAGCGGCTCAGTACGCCGCCCGCACCCCCGCGCCGGCCAGCAGGGCGCGGAGCCCCTCGGCGGCGTCGCTGCCCTGGAAGGTGAAGCCGCCGGGGGCGTCGCGGAGCAGCCTGGGCACCGCGGCCTCCGACGGCCCGCACACCACCACAGGCAGCCGCAGCACCTGGGCCAGCTCCGTGAGCAGCCCGTCGTCCTCCTCGGCCGGGAGCAGCACCAGCGCGCCCACCGCCCCGGAGGCGAAGGGGCGCCAGAGCGGACGGAAGGCGCGGTCGGCCGGCACCTCGGCCAGGTCCACCCGGACTCCGTCGCCCAGCGTCAGCCGCCCCAGCGTGCCGAAGCCGGAGACCGGCTCGGCCAGCTCGGGCTGGTAGCCCGGCACCGACCGGAACCGCTCGCCGGCGATGCGCCGCGCCAGCGGCCCGCCGCCGGCCAGCAGCACCTTGCCCACCGTCTGCGGGCCGGAGGAGCGGCCGCGGGCGATGCGCGCCCGCAGCGCGTGCAGCTCGTGGGCCGCCAGCAGGTCGCCCTGCACCGGCGGCAGCGCCCCCTCGCGCCGGCGCGCGTAGCCGCGCTCCAGCAGCGCCAGCACGGCGCGCATGGCCTCGAGGTCGGTGGCCGGGCAGCGGTCCACCAGCTCCTGGAAGCGCCGCGGCGTCTCCAGCTGCCGGACGATCTCCTCGGTGACCGGGTGCAGGCCGGCCGGGATGCGCGTCGCGTCGGCGGCCAGCTCCAGCGTGTCGGCCGGCTGCGGCAGGGACGGGAGCAGCCGGGCCACCTCGTCGGCCTGGCGCAGCCCCTCCAGCATCAGCTCCTCCAGGCGGCGGTCAATCCGCTCCTGGCCCACCTCGGCGCCGGGGACGAAGGCGAACTGCCCCTCGCGCCGCGTCAGGAGCCGGTAGAGCGCCTTCTCGCCGGTGGCGGCGCCCAGCGCGGCGTCCACCACCCGGCCGTCGCGCAGCGCGATGGAGGCGCGCTCCCCCTCGCGCTCGACCGCCAGCTGGCCGGTCTTGCGGTTGACCGAGAGGATCTGCAGCAGGTCCACCAGCGGGATCTGCGCCAGGTTGCCCTCAATCTCACGGCTCTCGCCGGAGACCGCCTTGGCGGCGTCGAGCCGGCGGAAGACCTGCTCGATGCGGGCCAGCACCTCGTCCTGGTTGAAGGGCTTCTTGAGGTAGGTGCCGAGCCGGGCGCGGTCCGGGTCCACCGCCTCGCCGGTGAAGATCACCGGGATGCGCTCGGTGCGCGGGTTGGTGCGCAGGATGCGGATGAAGGTGCGCGAGTCGAGCAGCGGGCAGCGCTCGTCGAAGAGGATCAGGTCGGGGAAGCGGAGGATGGCGACCTGGAGCGCGCGCGAGCCGTCGCGGGCGGCGTGGACCTGGTAGCCGCGCTGGCGCAGCGACGGCGCCAGCACGCGCACGGTGGTGGGGTCGGGGTCGGCGAGGAGGAGCTTGCGGGCCTGGGGCATGTCCGGGGCGCTCCGCTACAGCGGCTGGAGATCGTAGAGGGCCTGCAGCTTGGACACCAGGGTGTCCACCAGCGGCACGTCCGAGGTGTGGAAGACCTTGCCCGTGGGCCCGGCCACCAGCCCGTAGGCCGAGTGCTCGGACATGAAGAGCAGGAACTCGTGGTCCACCAGCCGCTTGTCGCCGTCGAGGAAGACCTCGGTGACCAGCGGGTGGCCGGGCCGCTCCGGCCCGCCGCGCGGGCCGAGCAGGTAGACGTGCACGGCGCTGTCGCCGGCGCGCGAGGCCGGGTCGCCGGCGGGGAGCGCGGCGCGGATGGCGGCGTGGCCCAGCCCGCCGCGCACGCCCACGTAGGCGTGGCCGCGGGCGCGCGGGTCGCGGCCGATCTCGCGCGCCACCTCGCGCTGCGCTGCGGCCAGGAAGTCCGGGTCGGCGGCGATGCGGGCGGAGGGCGAGCTGTCCGGCAGCGGCGCGTCGGCCAGCAGGATGTCCACCAGCTCCCAGAAGGCGGCCGGCTCGAGGTCGGCCAGGTGCAGCCGGCGCAAGAGCGAGCCGCGCTGGTCCTCGATGCGGTCCTTGGCCCAGTGGAGCAGCTGGTCGAAGTCCTCCCCGTCCTTGGGGAAGGTGGCGGCGCCCATGGAGAGGAGCAGCGGCGTCTTCTCCTCCAGCTGGCGCACCGAGCCCTCGCGCCGGACCTCGTCGGCGGCGCGGCGCTGGAACATGAGCGCGCCGAAGTGGTCGGTCTCGGGCAGGAGCACGTAGTACTCGCGCTCCGAGACGCGGGCCAGGATGTCGGCGTCGCGCGAGACGCGGGCCACCGCCGACACCACGTCGCGGATCACGCGGCGGTGCAGCTCGCGCCCGGCCTCCTTGCGGATCTGCTCCACGTTGTCGATGGAGAGGACCAGCAGCGAGAAGGAGCGGCCGTAGCGGCGGGCCTTGTAGAACTCCTTGCCGGCGTAGTCGACGAAGTAGGCCAGGTTGTAGGCGCCGGTCTCCGCGGTCGCGCAGGCCGACGCGCTCCAGCGCCTGGAAGCGGCGGGCGTTGCGCACCGCGATGGCCGCGAAGTCGGCCATGGTGAGCGCCGCGGCGTGCTCGTCCGGGCCGAACCGGCCCTTGGCGCGGTCGGAGAGGAGCGCCATGCCCAGGGGCTCGTCGTCCGCCACCAGCGGCACCAGGAAGCTCTCGCCGGCCAGCGGGAACGGCGCCTGGAAGGGCGCGCCGCCGCGCAGCGCCTCCGACCAGCTGGGCGCCTTCGGATCGATCAGCGCCGGCAGCGAGGCCCGGTCCACCAGGCCGCGGTAGCTGCGCAGCGCCAGCAGCCCCTTGTCGTCCATCACCCACAGCGCCGCGCCCTGGGCGTCGGTGGCGCGGGCCAGGAAGGAGAGCGTCAGATCCTGCAGCCGCTCGCCGTCGAGCGTGGAGAGGATCTGCAGGCCCTGGCGGTAGATGACCTGCGACTTGGCGAACTCGATGTTCTCGCTGAGCAGCTTGGAGTGCTCGCGCCGCAGCTGCACGCGCGCCAGCACCCGCTCCGCCACCTGCAGGAGCTCGGCCCGGTCCACCGGCTTGGTGAGGAACTCGGCGCAGCCGGCCTTCATGGCCTGCACCGCCAGCCGGACGTCCTCGTGGCCGGTGACCGCCACCGCCTCCAGGTCCGGGTCCCGCCGCCGCGCCTCGCGCACCAGCGCCACGCCGTCCATGCCCGGCATGACCACGTCGGTGACCAGCAGGTCGAAGGTCTCGTCCTGCAGCAGCTGCAGCGCCTCCTCGGCCGAGGACGCGGTGCGGGTGGCGTGGCCGGAGGAGCCCAGCACCTCCTTGAAGAGCTCCAGGAAGAACTTCTCGTCGTCGACGATGAGGATCCGCCCGGTGGCCATCTAGAGGTCCGCCTCCCCGGCGAAGACCCTCGCCGCCGGCCCGCGCATCGTCACGCCGACCAGGTCGGCCGCCACCGTGATTTGCAGCGCGCCGCCCGGCAGGCGCACCTCCACCGGCACGCCCGCGGGGACCAGCCCGCGCGACACCGCCGCCACCGCCGCGGCGCAGGCGCCGGTGCCGCAGGCCTCGGTCAGCCCCGCGCCGCGCTCCCACACCACCAGGTCGATGCCCTCCGGCCCGGCCTTCGCGAACCCGACGTTGACGCCGCCCGGGACCGACCGCTCCAGCGCCGGCCCGACCGCCTGGGCGCGCTCGCGGGTGGGCGCCTCGCCCAGCAGCACCGCGTGCGGGTTGCCCATGGAGACGCGGATGGTCGGGTAGCGCTGGCCGCCCGCCTCGAGCGGCTCCTGCCCGAGCAGCCGGGCGGGGCCCATCTCGACCGACACCGCCTCGACCTCGCCGGACGCGCCGCGGTGGATGGTGCAGGCCTTGGGCCCGGAGTCGGTGTCGACGAGGACGGCGCCGGAGAGGCCGCGCTGCTCGGCCAGGTGGCGGGCCAGGCAGCGGATGCCGTTGCCGCACATGGCGGCCACCGAGCCGTCCGAGTTGTAGATGTGCATGGCGGCGACGGCGCCAGCCGTGCGGGGCGGCAGGACGGTGAGCACGCCGTCGGCCCCGAGGCCCCGCCGGCGATTGCAGAGCCGCCGGGCGCGCTCGGGCGCCATCAGCGGGCCGTCGACCACCACGAAGTCGTTGCCGATGCCGTGGTACTTCACGAAGGGGAGCGGCACCCGCGCATCATAGCGCGGGCCGCCCCCGGACGGCAGGCTCGCGGCGAGGGCCCGCGCACGGAAAAAGCGTCGCGCGGGCCGGCGCTTGCGGTCCCCCCGGGGCCCGGCCACCCTGGGGTGGCGCCCGGCCCGGCGGCGCGGTAACCACGTGGGCGTGACCACCGCCCGCGCGTTCCTCCCCGACCTGCTGCTCGCCGGCGGCGCGCTCCACGCCGGCGCCGCGCTCACCGTGAAGGACGGGCGCGTGCTGGCGGTGGGCGAGCCGGCGCCGGGCGCGAAGCCGGTGCCGCTGCCCGGACAGCTGCTGATCCCGGGGCTGGTCTCGGCCCACGGCCACGCCTTCCAGCGCGCCATCCGCGGCCGGACCGAGCGGCGCGCGCCCGGGTCGGGCGGCGTCCCGGAGACCTTCTGGACCTGGCGGCGGGCCATGTACGACGCCGCCGCGCGGCTGGGCGCCGACGCGCTGGAGACGGTGGCGCGCTTCGCCTACGCCGAGCTGGCGCGGGCCGGCGTGACCGCGGTGGGCGAGTTCCACTACCTGCACCACGCGGCGGAGGGCCAGCCCTTCGCCGACTCCGGCGCGCTGGCGCTGCGGCTGGTGCGGGCCGCCCGCTCCGTGGGGCTGCGGGTGGTGCTGCTCGACAGCGCGTACGCGCGCCCGGGCGCGCCGGGCGCGGCGCTGGAGCCGGCGCAGCTGCGCTTCTTCCACGCGTCGCTGGAGGACTACCTGGAGGAGCTGGCGGCGCTGCGCGAGGGGCTGCGGGGCGACCCGCTGGCCGGCGTCGGGATCGCGCCGCACAGCGTGCGGGCCTGCCCGCTCCCGTGGCTGACGCGGCTGGCCGAGGTGGCCTGGCGCGAGGGGCTGCCGCTGCACGTGCACGCCGCCGAGCAGCCGGCCGAGGTGGCCGCCTGCCGGGCCGAGCACGGGGTCACGCCGGTGGAGCTCTTGCACCGCGCCGGCGCGCTCGGCCCCGGGACCACGCTGGTCCACGCCATCCACCTCGACGACGCCGACATCCGTCGCGTCGGCGAGGCGCGCGCCACGATTTGCGCCTGCCCGCTCACCGAGCGCAACCTGGGCGACGGCGTGGTGCCCGCCGACCGGCTGCGCGAGGCCGGTGTGCGGCTGGCGCTGGGCGTGGACAGCCACGCCGAGGCCGACCCGCTGGGCGAGGCGCGGGCGCTGGAGCTGCAGCTGCGGCTGGTGCGCGGGCAGCGGGCGGTGCTGGACGGGCCGCCGGGCACGCTGGGCGCGCGGCTGCTGGAGGCGGCCACCGCCGGCGGGATGGCTTCGCTGGGGCTGGCCGGCGGGCGGCTGGCGCCGGGGGAGCCGGCCGACTTCGCGGTGCTGGACCTGGCCGACCCGTCCATCGCCGGGGCCTCGCGCGACGCCCTGCTGGACACCGTGGTCTTCGCCGCCTCGCCCCGGGCCGTCCGCAGCAGCTGGGTGGCCGGCGAGCCGGTGCTGGTGGAGGGGCGGCTGGCCTCCACCGGGCCGGAGGAGCGCGACCTGACGGCCGGTTTCGCCGAGGTGATGCGCGCCCTGTGGGGTGCGTGATTGGAATTGAGGCGCGCCGGCGCGGCCCGGCGTAACCTCCCGCCCATGGACCTCGTGAAGCTGCTCCAGGCCCTGGTCGCCATCGACACCACGTCCTCGCGCCCCAACGCGCCCGCCCTCGACCTGCTCGAGCGCGAGGCCCGGGCCGCCGGGTTCGAGACCCGCCGCGCCGCCTGGACCGACGCCGCCGGCGTGCCCAAGGCCAACCTCGTCTGCCGGCGCGGCCCGGACAGCGCCGGCGGCCTGGCGCTGGTGGGCCACACCGACTGCGTCCCGTTCGACCCGGAGTGGAAGGAGGCGCTGCTGGGCGAGGTCAAGGACGGGCGGCTCGTCGGGCGCGGCTCGGCCGACACCAAGGGCTTCCTGGCCGCGGCGCTGGTGGCGGCCGGGAAGGCGAGGCAGGGCAGGCAGCCGCTCACCCTGATCTTCACCGCCGACGAGGAGATTGGCTGCCTGGGCGCGAAGCAGCTCCTGGCCGAGGGCCGGGTCCACCCGCGCCACGCCATCGTGGGCGAGCCCACCTCGCTCACGCCGGTCCGCGCGCACAAGGGCTACTCGGCGGTGGAGATCGGCTCACCGGGCTGGAGGGGCACAGCGCCTACCCCGACGTCGGCGCCTCCGCCATCCACGCCGCCGGCAGGCTCTGGCCGGAGATCGAGGCCATCGGCGAGGAGCTGAAGCGCGAGCTGGACCAGGCCTTCTCCCCGCCGTACTGCACCTGGAACGTGGGCGTCATCTCCGGCGGCAAGGCCCGCAACATCATCGCCGGCGAGTGCAGGTTCACCTACGAGTGGCGCCCCCTGCCCGGCCAGGACCCGCGCCGCGCGCTGCGCATGCTGGAGGAGGCCTGCGCCCGCCTCGCCGCCTCGCTGGGCGGCCGCGTGCAGATCCACGTGGCCCCGCAGCGGACCGACGCCGCCGCCGTCACGCCCGCCGAGGCCGAGATCGTCCGCTTCCTGGAGCAGGAGAGCGGCAACGCGTCCACCACCGTGCCGTTCGGCACCGAGCTGCCCGAGGTGAACGGCCTGGGCGCCGAGGCCTGCGTGTTCGGCCCGGGCGACATCCGCGTCGCGCACCGGACCGGCGAGTACGTCCCGGTGGACCAGCTGGAGAAGGCCGCCGCGATCCTGGTCAAGGCGATTGAGCGGTTCACGGGGTAGCGGGCGTCTCGGGCCTGGCCTTCGACTCCGGGCCCGCGGCCGCGGGCCCTACGCTCAGGCCGAACGGACGCTCCTGCGCTCAGGGTAGACGGGCTCCCAGGCCCGGACGCGGCCCCTTCAAGCCCGTTCGTGGTGAGCGTAGCGCCCCGGGATGCCCCGGCGCCGCAGCGTGGCCGGGGCGCGGAGTCGAACCATGAACGGGCGGATCCGCTACGGCACCACCACCGCCACCGCGTCCAGGTCGAGCTTCACGCGCTCAATCGACTTCGCCACCACCTCGCGGTGGTGCCGCAGCACCGCCAGCGCCCCGTCGATCCGTTCGCGCGGCGCGCCGCCGTGGAAGCCGGCCTCCACCAGCCGCTCCTCCTCGGCGTCGGCGTGGGCCAGCAGGCGGCCGATGGCCTCCTCCTTGCGGCGCGAGAGGATTCGCAGCGCCTCGCGCTCCGCCGAGGCCTGGCCCGCCTCCAGCACGTTGGCCGGCGCGGCGCCCACCCGGGCGTCCTGCACGTCCTCGATCTCGTCCTCCAGCCGCTGCGCGCCGCCCGGCACGTGGCGGTTGCCCACCTCGAGGTCGATCAGCACCGAGATGGGCGAGAGGTCGAGGTAGCGCGAGGCCTGGCGCGAGGCCACCCGCGCGCCCGGGGCCACGTCGGCCGCGGAGGCCAGGCGCGGCTCGTAGCGGGTGTAGAGGCCGCCGCGGCGCGGGGCCCACTCGCGCTTGAGCGCGGCGGTCCGGCCGGCGTCGCCGTCGCGCACCAGCCCCACCAGCGCCTCCACCAGCTTGTGGCCGGTGGCGAACCAGTTGAGCTCGTCGCGCGCCACCGCCGTCTCGCGCCAGAAGCTGCCCAGGTAGGTGACCGGCTCCTCCGGCAGCTCCATGCCCGGCAGCGCCTCGATGCGCATGCCCGAGCCGAGCGTGAAGGCGACCTCGAACGGGTGGACGTTCTGGTCGGTGTCCACCTCGGCGCCGACCCGGCGCCCCACGTCGGTGGCCAGCTCCTCCAGCTCCTCCTCCAGCCAGCGCGAGAGCGTGACCAGCGAGGCCTCGATGGCCGTGATCGCGCCCTCGCCGCGCCCGTCGATTTCGCTCCGGCGCCTCCTCGCCCAGCCGCTCGAAGGCGCCGCGCACCAGCCGCGACAGCTCCGGCAGCGAGGCCGAGCGCAGGTCCAGCAGCGGGTCGCCCTGGTGCTGCGCCTGGCGCGCCGCCGCCACCCGCTCCGCCAGCTTCTTGCGGAAGGTGTCGCGGCTCTTCTCGGTGCGCTTGCGGGAGAGCGCCTCCAGCTCGTCCGGCAGCGAGGCCAGCACGGCGTCGAGGCCGCCCACCGGCTCGTCGAAGATGCCGATCTCCTGCTCGTAGAGATCGGCCAGGAAGGCCTCGTCCCCCGGCTCGGCAAGCACGTGGATCTCCACCGGCTGCGTCTGGCCCAGGCGGTCCAGGCGGCCGATGCGCTGCTCCAGCGTGAGCGGCGAGGCCGGCAGGTCGGCGCAGACCAGGTGGTGCGCGAACTGGAAGTTGCGCCCCTCGCCGCCCGACTCGCCGGAGAGGAGGACCATCGGTCCCTCCGGATCGCGGAAGCGCGCCACCAGCCGGTCGCGGGCCTCGAGCGAGGGGGCGTCGTCGTAGAGGAGCGCCTCCAGCCCGGCGCCGGCGAGGCCCGCCTGCAGGGCGCGCAGCGCCTCGAGGTCGTGACCGAAGACCAGCACCTTGTCGCCGCCGCGGGCCAGCTTGGCGCAGTGCGCGACCAGCGCCGCCGGCTTGCCGCCCTCCGGCACGTCCTGCCGGCGCAGCACGCGGCGGGTGAAGGCGCCCACCTTGACGCGGCGGTTGCGGATCAGCCGCGAGGAGAGGCCGTAGCGCTCGGCCAGGTGGTCGAGCAGCGCCTCGCGTCCCAGCGCGGGCGGGGCGCGGGTGAAGACCATGTCGTCCGGGGCCAGCTCGCGCAGCTTCGCGGAGGCCTCGTCGATGGGGCCGCCCGCCAGCAGCTCGCGGGCCACCTCGGCGTAGGCCTCGTGCTGCTCCAGGCGGGCCAGGAAGTCCTCCAGCTTGCCGCTGGGGATGGGCTCGACCAGCGAGAGGAGGCGGAAGTACTCGGCCGGATCGAGCCGGACCGGCGTGGCGGTGAGGAGCAGCAGGCCGAAGGAGGCCCGGCAGATGGGCGCCACCGCCGCGTGCAGCGCGTCGTCGGCCAGGTGGTGCGCCTCGTCCACGATGACCAGGTCGAGCGGCGTGTCGCCGGCCGCCTCGACCAGCGTCTCGTCCGCCAGCAGCGTCTCGTGGGCCACGATGGCCAGCGGCGAGCGGGCCAGGGCCGCGTCCGGGCCGCCCAGCGCCTCGATCCGCTCCGGCGTGAGCAGCGAGAAGAGGGCGTTGAACTTGTGGAAGAGCTCGGCCAGCCACTGGAAGGAGAGGTGCTCGGGGACGATCACCAGCACCCGCTCCGCCAGCCCCAGCTGCTTCATGCCGGCGAAGACCAGGCCCGCCTCGACCGTCTTGCCCAGGCCCACCTCGTCGGCCAGCACGAAGCGCGGCATGCGGTCGGAGAGGATTCGGCCGGCCGCGCCCACCTGGTGCGGGAGGACGTGCACGCGCGAGGAGAGCAGCGCGCCCAGCGAGTCTGCGCGGCGCAGCGCCTCCAGGCGCGTGACGCGGGTGCGCAGGCCGAACGCCGAGGCCGGCCCCGCCTGCCCCGAGGCCAGCGCCTCCAGCGGCCCGGCCGCCGTCTGCTCGATCGGCGTCTCCGGCGGGACCTCCGCCAGGGCCGGGTCGCGGCCGGACACGACCGTTATCCCCTCCCGCCCCGCGAACCGGACGGCCAGCCGCCGCCCCTCGTCCGCGATCTGGACGATCACGCCCACCCCCCACGCCCGCTGGGCGCGGTGGATCACCTTCGTACCGGGTTTCCAGGCCATTCGCGGGCCTCCGTACCATCCGCGCATCGAGCGGTCCAGACGCCCCTGGGCGCACCGGTAAGGATGGAGCCAGGTAGGTACGGTCGCCCAGAGAACCCCCGTTGACATGGGCCGCGGACCGGGCTAGAAACCCCCCGCTTCGCCGCCTTGGGCGGATAGCTCAGGGGTAGAGCGTCGCCCTTACAAGGCGAGGGTCACAGGTTCGAAGCCTGTTCCGCCCACTCAGTTTCGCCGCCGTCTAGTCTTGGGGTGTTAGTTAAGTCGGTTATAACGCCGGCCTGTCACGCCGGAGGCCAGGGGTTCGAGTCCCCTACACCCCGCCAGTAACGAGGCCGGGACTTCACGGGAAACCGGTGGGGTCCCGGCCTCGGTGTTTCTGGCGTCCGACGCGGATACCACCGGGATACCAAGCGGCTGGTTAGCCGTGGCGAGCCCGTCCGAACCGGTGCCATCCCCGCCCGCAGCAGCGCCCGCCCCCGCCCGTTCGCCCTGAGCGTAGCCACCGCGAAGCGGTGGCGGAGTCGAAGGGCGAGCCTGCGGCAGCCTCGGCGCCAGCCGGTCCACCCCGAACCGCAGCCGGTCCACCTCCGACTTCATGAAGTCCGGCAAGAGGTGCCCGTACCGCCGCTCCGTGATCTTCGGATCCGAGTGCCCGAGCAGCTTCTGCACCGACACGAGCCGCGCCCCGAGCATGAGCAGCACGCTCGCGTAGGTGTGCCGGAGATCGTGGAAGCGGATCTCCCGGACCTTCCCCTTCGGCCAGAGCTTGAACCCGCAGCGCGGGCACGGCCGGATCTCCGCGTCCTCCCGCTCCTCGCTGAAGCGGCACGTCTCCGCCGGCACACGTGCGTGTACCCGGTGACGATCCCCGCCCGCTTGAGCGCGCGCCGCAGCACGTCCTCCGGCTGCCACGTCTTGTTCCGCATCGCGCCGGTGTCGTCCGGGAAGAGCCACGGCCCCTTCGTCGCCCGGAGCGCGTACGTGATGAACGGGACGAACTCCTCCGGGATCGCGACCACGCGCTGCCTCTTGCTCTTCGGGAACGGCCGCTCATACGAGCGCCGCGCCATGACGAGCCGGCGCACCAGGTCGACGTCGTCCTTCCGGAGCCCGCACAGCTCGCCCTTGCGGAACCCGGTGAAGATGGCGGCCGCGAAGACCGGCCGCTGCTCCGGCGCGAGCGCGGCGAAGAACGGGAACACCTCCTCCGGCGCGAGGATGTTCACGATCGGCTCCGGCACACGCCGCGTGTCCACGTCCTCCGCCGGGTTAGCGCCGTGCCACTTGCCCGCCTTGCGCGCCTTGTTGAATGCGCGGACGAAGAACTGGCGGATGTGGTTGATGGTGCCCGGCGCGACCTGCCCCTCCTTCGACTGGAGGAGCTGCTCGACGTCGCCCGGCCGGACGTGCTCGAGGAGCTTCGCCGCGATGGGCGCGCCGAGGATGTGGCACCGGACCGTCCCCTCGTTGCTCCCGTGCGCCGCCTGATGGCGGCTGTACGTGTCGAGCCACCAGCGCATGAGGTCGGCGACCGTCCACCGCTCCGGGTTGATGGCGCGCGGCGCGAGCCCGAGGTTCTGACGCTCGACCTCGAGCTCCTTCTCGTGCAGCTCCGAGCGTGCCTCCGCCTTGGTGCGCGCCTTGCTCGTGACCGTGCGCCACTCGCCCGCGGCGTCCTTGAACTTGAAGCGCCAACGCCCCTTGTACAGGAAGACTGTGCCCATGCTTCGCCTCCGCCCGGAGTCCTAGCGGCCGCGCCGCGCGCCGCCCTCCTGCACCCACGCGCGGATCTCGGCCGGGTGAACCGCACGCCCCAGCCCGCGAGCCGCTTCACCGGGAGCGTCCCGTCCTCGGCGCGGTGGTAGACCCAGCTCACGCTGCGCTTCAGGAACCGCGCTGCGGCCTGGACGTCCCAGAGCTCGTCGTCGGGAGGGAGCGCCATTTCCGGGTTCGGCGTGCGCGCGGCCCGTGCTCGCGGCTTCGCATCCGGACGTTGCTCAAGGTCCGCTCGCGGTGAGCTTGTCGAACCGCGAGCGGTCGAGGCCCCAGTTCCCGCTCGCCCCGAGCGTTGCCGCCGCGGAGCGGCGGCGGAGTCGAGGGGCCGGCCCGCGCCGCTCGCGGGCCGCACCCCGGTGTCGGCAGTCCCCTCCCCCGCCCACCCGAACGCAACCTGCTCCCCGCGCGTCTCTTCCATCGCCCGCTCCTACTTCTTGCGACCAGGCGGCGCCGTCCCCGCCTTCCAATCGAACCCCGGCCCGCTCTCCAGCACCTCGTGGTAGCGGCGCATGAGGACGTGCATGACGTACTTCCGGCGGTCGAGCCCGAGCGCATCGCGGTCGCGCTCGAGCTCGTCCGTCACCATGTCCGGCATCGCGTACCAAGCGTAGAGGTCGTGGGTCAGGGTGACGAGGAACTCGTTCATCGACCATCCACGCTGCTTCGCCTCGGCGCCGAGCCAGGAGGCGAGGTCGCGCGGGAAGCGGAACGTGACGACGACCTTCTCGGACGAGACGTCCGACGACGCAGGGCGCGCAGGAAGCTCCGACGGCGCCTTCTCTGGGCTCATGCTCCCGGACGTAGGCACCGCGTCGTCAGCCTGCAAGCGGTTCCGTTACGCCGCCCCTTCTGAACGCGCCACATTGACGCCGACCCGACCGGGAACCCGGACCAAGGCCGGGCGTTAGTCCAGTTTTCGCCAGGAACCTTGACTAGTAGCACTCGCTAGTAAACCTTCGTCAGTGATGGCCCGGCACGAGACGCAACACTGGCCGGCGTACCCGTCCGCCCCCGGCGGCAAGGCGGAGCGCCGCGCGTTCAGCTACCGCGCCTTCGTCCCGGACCCGATCGCGCCGCTCGAGATCACGCTGCCGTCGAGCGCGGCCGCCGCGGTCTCGTCCGCCGAGCGCGCGATCGACGCGCTGAACCGCGATCCCCCGCGCGTCGCCAGCCTCGAGGTCCTCGCGCGCCGGCTCCTTCGCGCCGAGTCGGTCGCGTCCTCCCGGATCGAGGGGCTCGTCCTGTCGCAGCGCCGCCTGGCGCGGGCCGAGGCCGAGGCGCCCGACGCGCGCGACGAGACCGCCAGGTCCATCCTCGGCAACGTCACCGCGATGGAGCACGCCGTTGCCCTCGGAGCCGGCGCGAAGCCCCTCCGGCTCAAGGACGTGCTCGACGTCCACCGCCGCCTGATGCTGGCGACGACCACGCCCGAGATCGCCGGCAAGGTCCGCGACCGGCAGAACTGGATTGGCGGCAACGCGTTCAATCCCGGCCGCGCCGACTTCGTCCCGCCCTCGCCCGAGCGAGTGAGGCCCCTCATGGACGACCTGGTCGCGTTCATGAACCGGACGGACCTTCCGCCGGTCGTCCAGGCCGCCATCGCCCACGCGCAGTTCGAGACCATCCACCCGTTCGCAGAGGCAACGGTCGCGTCGGCCGCGCCCTCATCCACGTCGTCCTGCGTCGCCGCGGGCTCGCACCGCGCTACGTCCCTCCGGTGAGCCTCGTCCTCGCTGCCGACGCGAAGGGCTACGTCGTAGGCCTCACCGCGTTCCGCGAGGACCGCACCGCCGACTGGATCCTCCTGTTCGCCCAGGCGATCGAGCGAGCCGCGGCGAAGGCTAGCGAGCTCGCGCCACGCCTTGCAGAGCTTCTGGAACGCTGGCGAGAGCGTGCTGGCCGGCCGCGCCGCCACTCCAGCGCCGGGGCCCTGATCGTCGAGCTTCCCGCTCACCCCATCGTCACCGTCGCGACCGCCCAGACGTTCCTCGGCCGCTCCAAGCAGGCGATGAACGAGGCCATCGCCACGCTCGCCGAGAAAGGCGTCCTCCACGCGATCACCCTCGCGAAGCGGAACCGCGCCTGGGAAGCCCGCGACCTCTTCGACCTCATCAACGACTTCGAACGCGAGCTCGCCACCCCGACCGACGACGTCGAGCCCTCTCGACCGTCACCTCGCCGGAAGACGACCTCCAGGACCTGACCGCCCTCGTCGTCTCCTCCCAGTCCCTCCACCTCACCTTCACTGTTCGTTACCCACCCCGACCCCCGTTTGCTCCATCTTGAACCACGTGGTTCAAGCCCGGCCCCCCGCCCCCACTCACTTCGGAAGTGCTGAAGCCAGCAACCCGACCCCCCGATCACAGTTGGTCGTGAGCGGGGGGTCGGGCTGATGGCGCCCCTCGCGTCGCGCGAACCACGCTAGCCGCCGGCGGGGCCGGGCCGCCGCGATCACGCGCAGTTACACCGCAGAACCCTGCTCCCAACCCTGATCCGAATCCTGCTTTCAATCGTGGTGACTCCGGGACACAGCCCCCGGGAACACCCCGTTTGCTCCATTTTGAACCACGTGGTTCAACAAACGCGGGGGCGGTCCCGGAGGCACGAGCCGCCCTCGCTCGCCGCTAGTGCATGGGGGTTTCGCTGGCGTTCCGCCGCACACCTGATCCGAAAGCGACGCTTCGTACCTTCCTGCTCACACGCCTGATACCATGGCGGGGCGGCCCGCATCCGCCGCATCCGCCAGCTCGAGGGCGGTCTGCCGGGCCCGAGCGAAGAATCGCTTCAGCGCCTGAAGATCCTTGGGAAGGACACCGCAGAGGGGAGGCGACGGCGTGGCGAGCGCGAATGACAACGGGGACGAGCTCAACCTCACCGGTGCTGCAGAAGCGATATCCTCGCCCACGTCAACGGTGTCGTCGGATCCCGGGGACGAGACCCAGAGGAACTTCCGCTATCAGCATGCTTATGGCGTCGTCCTCCTTGCAGCCGCATACCGCGGACAAGAGCCATACGTCGCGATCTTCTGCGAACACCACGAAGACTTCATCGCAGAGCGAAGCGACGGACGGTTTGACGCATACCAGGTGAAGACCCGCGACCCCGGCCTTCATCGCTGGCGAAATTCCGACGAGGATTTCCGGAAGACCATCCGTCGATTCGCATTCCTAGCGCGGCGGCACCCAGGGCTTTTCGCCCGATTTCGTTTTGTGTCAAACATGCCAGTGGACCAGAGCGCGGGCGAAACGACGCGCGTGCGCTCCCCCCGCGCGCTGCAGCATGCGCTTGCGAACGGCCCACCGCTTGGCGACGACCTAGAGAAAGTCGCCGCGAATTTATCCGATGAGTGCGACTGCACGGTCGCGGAACTCGCAGAGCTCTTTGCCACTCTCGAATTCGTAACCGGCCCCGGCCGGGATTCGTTCGAGGCGGAGCTCGCGGCGATCCATCTACCTCCGTGTGACGGATACGGGCACCTGGTGGCGGCTCAGTTGAGCGCACTCCGGGATGAGCTCATTCACCGCGTCTATTTGGCGTCTTCGCTTTCTTTGTCAGACCCCCAGAAGCACTTTGTCGACCTCGCGACGAACTCCGCAACAAATCCCCTTATTCAGGGCAAGCGGCTCTCCCCTGACGTCATCGCGGCGGAACTCGCTGGCAGCGGCGTCCCGTTCCGCTTCTTGCCGGGCACCGCCCCATTCCGTCTGACCAACAAGCGGCCTGCGACCCGCATGGAGACCAAGTTCGAGAAGGCAGGCCTTGCCGATCAAGTTGAAACGATGCGAGCTCGCGCACTTGCCGCCGAGCGCGCCCTAATGCGGCTGGCTTACGCGGACGCGGAACACGCGGAGGGAACGCTGGACCAACTAGCTGGCGTGGTCAGGGGCGCGTGTGACGATGCAGAACTGGAAGTTGGAAGAGATGACCGACCGTACGGACGCGACATGCTCAGGCTCGTACAGGGGAGGCTTCGTCAAGCATCGACAAACAGCGACCTCGTGATGGGGCAGCCATACGAATGCCTCGTCGGCGTCGCCGGACTGCTCACCGACGAATGCTTGGTCTGGTGGGGGAAGAAGTTCCAGATGGAGGACGAGTCGTGACGATCGGGGCCGCGCGAGCCGTGGCTCGGTTCGAGTTGTCCGACGACTCCCATATGGCGCGGCTGCTGTTACTCGTCCACGGCGCCGGGGGAAGAACAGCCCGTATTGAGGGCTTGACCAAACTGGTGAAGCTGGACTTCCTCCTGCGATACCCGCCGTACTTTGAACGTGCGCTTCAACGGCTAGGGTATACGGTTGACGGCGCGCGCATCGAGCCCTTCGAACGTCAGACCATCGAAGCCACCATGATCCGCTTCAAGTACGGCCCTTGGGATCCACGGTATCGCCGATGGCTCGCCCTTCTCAAGGCACGACAACTGATCACCACCGACATGAAGGGACGTACGCTGACCATCGCGCTTACCGAGTCGGGCCGCGCGGCCATCGCGTCGCTCCAGCAGACGGATGCCTTTCGCACACTTGCGCTGCGGGCAACCATGCTCGGGAAGGCAGCCGGCCACATGTCGCCCTCGAAGATCAAAGACTTCATTTATGAGGCCTTCCCAGAGGTGACTTCGCTCGAATGGGGCGAGGAGATCGCATAATGAGGTTTCGCCTCGAGACGCTCCGGTTGGCTTTCGCACACTCCGAGGAACTCATCGCGTTCGATGATTTCACTTACTTCTTCGGCCAGATGGGCGCAGGGAAGTCCAGCATTGCCCGCCTGGTTGACTACTGCCTCGGAGCGGACCTCGACTTCACTCCCGCGCTCCAGAGCGAGTTTTCAGCGGCGGAGCTAACCTTCGTCGTCAACGATACCCCCATTTCTGTCTATCGCGAGCGCGGCTCTGGGCAGGTACGCGCCCGGTGGGCGCGCGGCGGCGATCGCTTCGACGCCGTGCTGCCAGCGCGAAATGCGGGTGGAGTCGTTGTGCCCGGCACGAAGATCGAGGTCCTGTCCGATTTGGTCTTCCAGGTGGCCGGGATCGATCCTCCGCGCGTCCTTCGGTCCAAGGCGAGCGAAGACCCTGAGTCTACGCGCCTGACGCTGCGCAACCTGCTCTGGTACTGCTACTTAGACCAAGAGTCGATGGACAGCTCGTTTTTCCATCTTGAACGGGATGCAAATCCGTTCAAGCGCAACCAGAGCAAAGACGCTCTTCGGTTCATCGTAGGCATTCATCAGCAGAAGGTCGCCGAGCTTGAGGCGGGGCTTGAGGACGCGCGTACGGAGCGGCTCAGGCACGAGCAGGGGGCCCGAGCGCTCGAAGAGGTTCTCAAGTCGGCCGGGATTTCCAGCGAAAGCGAGCTACGAGAGCAGATCGGACTTCGAGAGAAGGAGATCACTGCACTTGGACGGCAGATCACCGCGCTCCGGGAGGGCGCCGCGCCTCCCGACCGTCACGCCATCGATCGCCTCCGGGAGCAAGGCCGAGCGCTAGTCGGAGAACTCGAAGCGGCCGAAAACGCCCTTTCGAGCCTCGATCGCGTTGTACCGGACGAAGTACGGCAGCGCAACGAACTCAAGATGTTGACGGTCAAGGCTGACCGAACCGTCGCCGCGTCCAACGTTCTCGCGGGCTTCCATTTCGCTGAATGCCCTCTGTGTGCCCAGTCTCTGCCGGAACGCCCGAATGCGCACTGTCGCGTGTGCGGGCAATCGGTTTCGCGCGTAGCATCACGTACTGTCGTCGCAGACGTTGATCTGAAGTCACGTCTCGCGGAGCTCGACGAAACGATTGAGCGCAGACAGTCGCAGCGAGCCGCGCTTGCGCGCCGCCGCGTTGAGCTGGCTGACAAGAAGCGGATAGTCGACAATGAGCTATCTACGGCGATTTCGCAGTACGACTCGAAGCTTGTGGCGGAGACGCTCGCTCTAGAACAACGACGTTCCGCGCTGCAAGAGCAAATCGTATCCCTGGCACGCCTTTCTGAATTGCCGCGCGCCGTCACAGAGCAGCTCAAAAGACGCGATGCCGCGATTGCGACCGAGCTCGGAATCAAACGAGACCTGAAGACGGCGAGGGACGCCGCGGAACGTGATGCAGGAAATCTCCGCCGCCTCGAGGAACTCTTCCTAGACTGCGTAGTTCGAGCAGGGATACCCGGGTTCATGCCCGATGACGACGTTCACATTGACTCTCGCTCGTTCATGCCGATCGTCACACCGAACGGCGATCCCGACATCGTCGTTTCGTCCTTCGAGAACCTGGGCAGCGGCGGCAAGAAGACGCTCTTTAAGTGCTGCTTCGCCATTGCTGTTCATCGCCTAGCACGCGAGATCGAGGCCCCACTTCCTTCGCTACTGATTATAGATTCGCCGATGAAGAACATCAGCGAACGCGAGAACAGGACGCAATTCGAAGGGTTCCACAGCCTCCTCTACTCCCTAGCCATGGACGATTTGCGAGGCACTCAGTTTGTCCTCATCGACAAGGAGTACGCGCCTCCGAGCGATGACATTGCCTTCGGGTTCACCGCTAGGCACATGACGCCCAGCGACGAGGCGCTTCCGCCGTTGATCTCGTACTATCGCGGCCACTGAAGCTATCGGTCGCGCCAGGGGCCGTCTGAACGCGTGAACGCTCGCTACGTCGAGGCAGGCGCAGCCATCGTGAGGTGCTGCAGTGCTCCCACCGGGATCACACCGTGCTCCTCGATGGAGTCGGCCTCTGCCTGAGTTGGCGCACCCGTGACAGCGACGCCGATAACTTGGCCGTGTACGTTCAAGATCGGGCCGCCACTGTTCCCGTAAATGATCGGGGCGTTGACAAGGATGCGCTGTAGACCCGTCTTAGGGCGAAAGCCGGCGACATGCCCTTGGCGAACACCAACCGAATCACCCTTGTTGTGATTCGGGAAGCCCCACACCTCCACCTTATCAAGCAACTTCGGTGCTCGTTCGGCAGCAACGAGTGGGGGCGGGAGGCCAACCGGTTCTGGCAGGACACGAAAGATGGCCAAGTCGAGATCGTCATTCCTTGCAAGAACCTCAATCTCGAACTTCTTGGTGAGGTCGTCTCCCCGATAGGCCTGGCTGTTCGGTCGAAGAACGTGGGCGCATGTCACGAAGCCATAACCATCTAACCGAAAAGCGGTCCCTTGGTTATCGCCCTCACTCTCGACGACCCAGACATTCGCGTGCCGTGCGGCGAGCAACTCGTCCGGCAGTTCGGGCGCAAGCGCAACTTTGGGAGTTCCCGCGAGGTCATTGAACCACGAGCGCAGTCGCACGTACCCCGGATCGGCAGAACTGACGACGGACTCGAGAAACGCGAGGCGCCCGTGCAGCACGCGCTTGAAATCAGGAGGGGATCTGCCGGGCGCACGCCTCTTCTTGTTGTAACGAGCGAGATACTCCTCTCGAGCTGCCTCGAGACCAAATCGCTCCCAGGCATGAAGCATCGCCCGAATTTGCTTCCGCTTCCCCCGCACAACGTTCGGACGCACATTCACGACCAGCCCGGTCACCTGCTGGCGCCGCGCTCGACCAAACACCCTCACCTTCTTGGTGTTGGGCGCAAACCCGTTGGCGGCGAGTATTGCGGCGAGTTCCGTGCCTACCGCCCATCCCGATGCCGCGGGTATCACGACAGTCGGGTGAACCTCTCCACGCCAAGTCGAGAAGGTTAGGTCATCTGCATATCGGGTGTACGTGTAGCGCCGCTTCGCTGCCAGTGCCATCAAGGCGCGGTCCAGCCTCCGGCTCACCATGTTCGAGATCACAGGAGACGAAGGCGCTCCCTGCGGCAAATGATTGTTGTGGCAGGCGATGTTTGCCAGGAACGCCGCAAGGTCCTTTCTGAATTCGAACGGCTTCGCCCGAAACAAGCCGTAGACACGCCCAAAATTGATCGTCGTGAAGAAGTCGGCGATATTTACATTCACGACAAGACGTCTGGCGCCGTGCGGCGCAGCATTTGTCAGGATGCTGCGCTGAACGGCAAATCCGTGAACGGAGGCAGGCGGGCGATAGCACGCGAGAAGCACCTGACTGAGTTTCCGCTGAATGATTTTCAGAGCAGTCGCGGGCGCTTCTATTCTGCGCACGCCTCCACTCTTTTTCGGGATGTCGAACGCCACGTACCTCTTCGCCGGAGGCACCTGAAACAAGTGATAGACGAGTTGGGCGTAAGGAACATCGAGCAGCGCCGCCAGATCCCTCGGTGTCTTGCAGGCGTAGAACCGAGACGAGAGCTCCTCCGCCGGCCTCTCGAGACGTAGCGAACTCATGCGTGCGCTCGGCGGTGAATTCTACTTTCTGGCGACGGCGACGAACCGTGTATGGTCCTGCGCTCGGGTACTGCTCCGCTCGCGGCCGTAAGGATGACCTTCGGTGGTTGAGCCTGCCGCCGGATCAGCGGCAGCGATAGATTGCCCACCGAGCGCACGCCTTCTGACGGTACATCGGCGTGCCCGTATGTCAAGGATGCTATTGCTTTCTGCCGGGGTTGAGGAGCTGGTAGGCCACGAAGCCCGCCAGCCACGGGAGCATCATCAGGGGGCGCGGCGGCGCCTGGTCGCCCACGTCCCAGCGGCGGCGACGCAGCAGGAAGTAGTCCACCAGCAGCACCGCGTAGAGCGGCACGAAGACCGAGCCCAGCAGGAACAGGAACCCCTCGTACTGGACGATTCTCGGTGCCTAGGGCGAGCAGCGTGGCGAGCACGCCCACCGCCACGGCCACCGCCCGGCGGTCCAGCGACGGTCGGAAGTTCTGGGCCGAGACGGCGGTCGAGTACAGGTTGGCGAAGGCCTCGTCGCCAAGGGGATACCAAGCGGCCGGAGAACGCCGGCGAAACCCGGCGAGCCGCTGGACTCCTCGCCAGACCCGCTGCCAGGATTTCCGCCGCCTTGCGAATCCCGACCACATCCACCCGACGTGATTTCACTGACTGTCACGCCGGAGGCCAGGGGTTCGAGTCCCCTACACCCCGCCAGTAACGAGGCCGGGATTCCTCGGGAAACCGAAGGGGTCCCGGCCTCGGTGTTTCTGGCGCCCTCGGCTCAAAGCCCCTGCCCGGCCCCTCGCCAGCGCTCCGGCACGCGCGCGCCATCACGACGCGGTCAGGGGTTCTCCTCCCCATCGAGATCGGGGTAGCGGGTGGCGAGGCAGTGCGGGCAGAGACCGTGCGTGAACGCGGCGTCGGTTCGCTCCTGCACGTACTGCTCCACCGGGCTCCAGTGGCCCCGGTCGTCGCGGATCTTCTTGCAGTGCATGCAGATGGGGAGGAGGCCGTGCAGCGTCTTGATCTGCGCCTCCGCCCTTCGTAGCTCCGCCTCGGTCCGCTTGCGCGCGGTGATGTCGCGGGCGATCACCAGCAGCTTGGTGGGCCGCCCCTGCGCGTCGCGGATGAGGGAGCTGTTCACCTCGATGTCGAAGGTGGTGCCGTCCTTTCGCAGCCCGCGGTACTCGCTGGGGCCGGACGCGAGCCCCTGGAAGAGGAGCGCCACCCTGGACATGGCGCGCGCCCGGTCCTCGGGGACGAGGAAGTCCGTGACCTTGAGTCCCTTTCCCTGTTCGGCGGAGTCGTAGCCGAACAAGGGCACGGCGTTGGGCGAGACCATCAGCACGCGCCCTTCCAGGTCGGCGATGGTGATGTCGTCAGGCGACGCGTCCAGGATCGACCGGTAGAGCGTCTCGCTGTCCCGGAGCCGCTCCTCGGCCAGCTTGCGCTCCGCGACCTCGCGGGCCAGCACCGCGTTCGCCTCGGACAGCTGCGCGGTCCGCTCGGCGACGAGCCGCTCCAGGTCCTCGTTCCGGGCCACCAGCTCCCTCAGCGGGTAGACCTCGCCCTCGCGGACCAGGTGGTAGGGGATGGAGATGCTGCTGTGCGAGATCTTCCAGCCGGCGGCCTCCTTCCGGAAGATGAGCACAAGCCGGGCGGTCTCCCGCGAGAGGATGTGGTCCTTGATCGGGAGGTGGATGACGAAGAAGCTGGTGGCGACCGCGATGGTCTCGGACAGCGACAGGAGCGAGAAGTCCTTGAGCTCGAGGCGGAGCGGCTTCGGGACCTGGGCGAAGTCCTGCCGGGTGATCGCCACCCACGCCGCGCGGTCCTTGACGAGGAAGTCTCCACCGCCCGTGAAGCCGGAGAAGTCCTCGCTGAACGACTCGGTGAGCCGGTCGTCACGGTTGGCGTACTTCCGGAGGTAGTCGTCGAGCAGCTGCCGGAGGGTCTGCTGGTCGCTGGAGTCCATGATTTCCTTGGCCATCGCGCGCGCCGAGTCGAGCGGCGCGGTGCCACCCGAGCGACTGCCCCCAGCCCTGGTCAACCACCAGTCTCCCTCCGCGCGCGCGGGGTCAAGGGTGATCGATCGCCGCAGGCGTGGCGTCAGTGGGATGACGGCAAGCGGCCGTGTGTTCGCCCTCGTGCGCCGCTCAGCGGGCGCCGCGCTCCTTCTCGCGCCGGTGGATGGTGGACACGTCGATCCCCAGCACCTCGGCCGCCCGGGTCTTGTTGCCCCCGCAGCGCCCGATCACCCAGGCGATGTAGCCGTCCTCCAGCTCGCGGAGGGATACGAGCTTCTCGCGGGCCGCGTCGAGCGGCGAGGGGACGTCGAGCAGCCGCGACGCGAACCGCTCGACCTCCTCCGGCCCGAATCTCCTCCGCGGGGGAGAGGATCACCAGGCGCTCGACCAGGTTCTCCAGCTCACGGACGTTCCCTGGCCAGCCATAGGCGGACAGCCCGGAGAGCGCCTCGGACGCGATCCGCCGGGCCCTGGCCGCGGGGTTGCGCCGGCGGGCGCGGGCCACGAACGAGTCCACCAGCGCAGGGATGTCCTCCCTGCGCTCGCGGAGCGGCGGGACCTGGATCGAGACGACGTTCAGCCGGTGGAAGAGGTCGGCACGGAACTGGCCCCCCTGGACCCGGGCCGGGAGGTCCTGGTTGGTGGCCGCGACCACGCGCACGTCCACGCGGCGAACGGTGTCGGACCCCACGGCGCGCACCTCCCCGTCCTGCAGCACGCGCAGCAGCTTCGCCTGCAGCGCCGGAGGCATGTCCCCGATCTCGTCCAGGAAGAGCGTCCCCTCGTCCGCCTCCACGAACAGGCCGCGTCGCGCCGCCGTGGCGCCGGAGAAGGCCCCTCGCGAATGTCCGAAGAGCTCGCTCTCGAGCAGGCTCTCCGGGAGCGCCGTGCAGTTCACTGGGACGAACGGACGATCGCGGCGCTCACCGAGCTCGTGGATGGCGCGGGCCACCAGCTCCTTCCCGGTCCCGCTCTCGCCGGTGATGAGGACGGGGGCGGGCGATGGCGCCACGCGCCCCACCAGCTCGCGGACCCCCTCGATCGCCGCGCTCTTCCCCACCATCTGCGACGGCCCGCCCTGCTCCAGCGCGCGGCGCAGCACCTCATTCTCGGTGCGCACCGAGCGATCGGCCAGCGCCCGCTCGACGAAGACCAGCACCTCCGCGAGCTGGAACGGCTTGGTCAGGTAGTGGTAGGCCCCCCGCTTGATGGCCTCGATGGCGGTTCTCGATGGCGCCGAAGGCGGTCATCACGATGACCGGCACCTGGTGATCGAGCTGCCGGATCCCGTCGAGGACGTCGAAGCCGTCGACCTCCTCCATCCTGGAGATCGGTCAGGACCAGCGCCGGCAGCTCGGCCCTGGCCTTCTCGAGCGCCTCCCGGCCCCCCGCCGCGCAGTCCACGAGGTGGCCCGCCTGCGCGAGCCGCTCCGCGAGCATCCGCGCCATCTCCTCGTGGTCATCGACGACCAGTATGCGTGCGCCCTTGGGTCTCATGCGCTTGCTCCTGCCCGGACGCCGCGAGCAGGGGCCAGGAGAGCACCACCGTCGTGCCCAGCCCCTCCTCGCTCTCCAGGTCGATCTCGCCGCCGTGGTTCCGCACGATCTGCGCCGCCACCGTGAGCCCCAGGCCCGTGCCCTTGCCGCGCTTCTTGGTCGTGAAGAACGGGTCGAACACCCGGTGCCGCAGCTCCTCGGGAACGCCCGCTCCGTCGTCGGCGACCTCGATCGCGGCGAGGCGCCCGCGGACCGCGGAGCGCGCCCGGATCCAGACGTGGCCCCCCTCGGCGCAGGCGTGGATCGCGTTCAGCACGAGGTTGACCAGCACCTGGTTCAGCTGATCCGGGTTCGCGGCCAGCGGGGGGAGGTTGGGCGGGAGCTCCAGGACCACCGCGACCTTGCGCTTGCGGGCCTCGAACGCGAGCAGCTCCGCCACCGTCACCGCTGCGGCGCCGAGCTCCACCGCGGTCACGTCGGCCTGGGAGACCCGGGCGAAGTCGAGGAGCTGCTGGATGGTCCGGGCGATGCGGTCGATCTCCTCCAGGATGACCCGCGTGCTCCCCTTCGCCTCCGCCTGCTCCGGGGCGAGCGCCTGGTCGAGCATCTCCGCCCGACCGCGGACGACGCCGAGCGGCGTCCCCACCTCGTGGGCAATCCCGGAGGCGATGACGCCCACGGTGGCGAGCTTCTCGGCCCGCAGGAGCTGGGAGGAGAGCTCGCGGAGGTCCGTCACGTCCTCCAGGACGACCAGCAGGCTCATGTCCGGGAGCGGGTGCGGGAGCGGCACGGCGTGGATCCCGAACGAGCGGGCCCGGGAGAGGGAGAGCGGCTGGGCTTGCAGGTGCTGGACCGCCCCGGTGGCGCGGGCCTCGCTGACCAGCCCCCGCAGCGCGGCCACGGCGGACGGCGCCGCCTCCGGGAAGGCCTGGCCCAGCTCGCCCCCCACCTCGGAGCGTGGGAACCGCTGCCGGGCCTCGACGTTCAGCCCGGAGACGCGCCCCTCCTCGTCCAGCGCCATGACCGCGACCGGGACGTTCTCCAGGATCTTCTCCGCCTTCTCGCGCAGCCGGGCCACCTGCTCCGCGGCCCGCAGCCGCTCCTGGACGGCGATGCTCCTCCGGGCCGCCAGCACCAGGTAGACGGAGAGACCGATCAGCGCCGAGGCGAAGACGCCGGCGAGGAGCGCCATGCGCATCACGATGGCCCGCTCCTGCGACTCCAGGGCTGCCGTGGACTCCAGGACGCCCACCGACCAGTGGCCCGCGCCGTCGGCGGTCCGGACGGGAACGAACACCGCCACCGCGTCGGCCGGCTCGAGCCCGACCGCCGCCGCCGTGTCGCGCGACAGGTCGAGCGTCCCGGTGTGCCCGGCCCGCATCGCGCTGAGCAGGTCGGCGAGGGGACCTCGATCGGCTTCCGGCGCGCCCGCCATGGCCGCGAGCGCCGGGTCGGTGATGGGCGCTGGGCTCCCGTGCGGGCCGATGAGGATGAGCTTCCCGCCGCCGCCTGGAGCCACCAGCCGGAGGCGCTCGAAGGTCGCCTGCTGGTCGGCCAGGATCACCACGGCGCCGCGGGCCTCGCCCTCCCGGACGAGCGGCATGGCGAAGGCGCGGTGCCAGGGGGACGCCTCGTTGCCCAGCGGCGGGGAGATCGCCATGCCCTGCCGGGCGAGCGCGGCCATGGCGGTCGCGCGCACCGACTCCGCATACGGCCGGCGCGACCACCACCGCGCGACGGCGGGGTCGATCACCACCACGCGCTCGCGGCCCTGGGCGTCGTACACCACCACCATCCGGTAGGTGCGGACCACCGAGACCAGCGCCTCGAGCTCGCGGCGCTGGTCGTTCCCGGAGTCGGTGGCGTCCACCAGCCGGCTCGCCAGCTCGAGGTGCTTCCGCACGTCGCCGAGCTCGGCCTCGATCTCCCGGACGGCGATCCGGACCCTCACCAGGTGCTCGTCCGCGAAGGACTTCACCAGCGCGGCGCGATCGCGCCGGGCCGTCTGGTACGCGAACCACCCCACGCCCAGCAGGACGAGGGCGGTGATGGCCACGGCGATCCAGCTTCCCCGCTGCATGGTCTCAACCCGCCTCGACCGAGCGGAGGCCGAAGGCCAGCCGGGTCGCGAGCCGCTCCTGCTTCCGCACCCGGGCGGCGTCGGAGAGCATCCGCCCCGCCCACCGGTAGACGTTGAAGTCCGCGACCTGGGCCCGGAGCGCGCGCATGCGCTCCGCCTGCTCCGGCCCGGGCATGGCCAGGGCGGTCGCCAGGGCGGCGCTGGCCTCCTCGAGGTCGTAGGGGTTCACGAGGAGGGCCTCCGAGAGGTCGCGAGCGGCGCCTGTGAAGCGGCTCAGCACCAGCACCCCCCGCTCGTCCTCGCGGGCGGCCACGAACTCCTTGGCCACCAGGTTCATGCCATCGTGCAGGCTGCTGACGTAGCACAGGTCCGCCGCGCGGAGGTACGTGAAGATGGCCGGCGGCTCGTGGTGCGCCCGGTGCAGCACCACCGGCCGGTAGGCCCCGGCGGCGAACCGGCCGTTGATGCGCTCGGCGAGCGCCTCCACCCGCTGGTTGAGCTCGCGGTACTCCGCGATGAGCGTGCGGCTCGGCGCCGCGAGCTGGACGAAGGTGAACCGGCCGCGCAGGTGGGGGAACCGCTCCAGCGCCCGCTCCACCGCGAGCAGGCGCTCCTCGATGCCCTTCGTGTAGTCCAGCCGGTCCACCCCCACACCGATCAGCGCGTCCTCCCGGAGCCCGAGCTCGGCGATCACCTTGCGGCGGCACTCCGGGACGGGCGGCGCCGACGCGGCCCACTGGTTCGGCCACTCGATCGAGATCGGATACGAGCGCACCAGCGTCTCGCGCCCCCCAGCACCACCGACATCCGCTCCCGGTCGATGCGGGCCTCGAGGAACCTATCCACGCACTCCAGGAAGTTGTTGCAGTGCTGCTGGGTGTGGAAGCCCACGATGCTCGACCCGAGCATGCCCTCCAGCAGCTCGCGCGCCCACGGGCAGACGCCGAAGCGCTCGGCGCTGGGCCAGGGGATGTGCCAGAACGCGATCACGGTGGCGCGCGGGAGGTGCTGGCGGATCAGCCGGGGGGCAAGGGCGAAGTGGTAGTCCTGGACCAGCACGATGGGATCCGGCCCCTCCACCTCCTCGCTCACGGCGGCGGCGAACCGCCCGTTGACGCGCTCGTAGTGGCGCCAGTCGGCGGCGCGGAAGGAGGGCCGGGTGTAGACCAGGTGGCAGAGCGGCCACAGGCCCTCGTTCGCGAACCCGTAGTAGTAGCCGCGCTCCTCGGCCTGCGAGAGCCAGACCCGTCGGATGGCATACGACTCCTCACCCGGCGGGACACGCACACGATCGTCGCGATCCACGGCGGCGCGGTCGGCGGTGCCGCTCCCGTGCGCCACCCACACGCCCGAGCAGGCCCGCATGACCGGCTCGAGCGCGGTCACCAGGCCGCTCGCCGGGTGGGCCACCCGGACCGACCCATCCTGCGTCCGCTCGTGGATGTACGGCTCGCGGTTGGCCAGGATCACCACGCCCTCGCCGTCCAGCGACTCGGTGAGCGTGCGGTGGAGCCGCTCGGGCGTCCACCGGCCCGCGCTGGCGGTGCCCTGGTCAGCCACCAGCTCGGCCATCGCGGCGCGGAGATCCGAGAGGAGCGGGGCGAACTTCTTGGAGTCGGTCGCCAGCCCGGGCAGGTCGAGCAAGCCGCCGAAGCGGAGCACCCGGCGCAGCTCCCTGGTCCACCCCATCCAGCTGAAGCGGCGCACCACCACGGTGCCGACGGAGGCGAGGAACGCGACCAGCGCGAAGGTGAGGATGGTGAACCGCCTCATCGAAGACTCGCGACGCACCACGAAGCCGAGATCGTGGACCACGACCAGCTCCGCCGAGATCCGGTCGTCGTCCGCCAGCGGAACGATCGAGACGTGGACGAGCCCTCCGTCCGGACGTTCGACCAGGTCGGACCCGCCGGGAGCGACCGGCTGGTCGATCCGGCCCGCCAGGCCCTCGCACAGATAGGGGGCGGCGAGCGCTTCGGTGTGGGCCAGCGTGGTCATCTCGGGCGAGCACAGGGCCGCGCCCACGATGCGATCGTTGCGAGCGATCTCGTCCAGCACGCGCCGGAGGCGCCGGCCATCCTGGGCCCCGGCGTGTGTGAGCAGCGCATCCCGGGCGCCGCCCGCGACCAGGCGGGCCCTGAGCGCGACGTCGCGCTCGAACCACGTCCGCGTGGTGTCGTTCACGATCGTGGTGGCGCCCCATGCGAGCGCCCCGAGCAGCAGGAGCAACGGTCCCAGCACCTTCAATCCGTCCATCGGCACCTCTCCAAAGCCCACCCGCCATCGCAATCTGCGAGGGCGGCCTTGCAGAACGCGACACCACACCCGGCCGGCCCGGCCTGCCGGTGCGCGCCGTGTACGAGCGCGCCGGCCTCCGGCTGCGTGGTGTGCAGGATCCACGCCCATTCCACCTGCCGCTGGCGGGCGGAGAGAGGGCCCCGGCCCCGCGCTTGCAAACGGGACGTGCCATCCACCCGACCGAGGAGCCCCGCCGTGACGAACACCCCGCAGCCCATCCCCATCCTCACGTCTGGCGCGGCCATGTTCGCGGAGATCGCGCGAGCCCGCGCCCTGCTGGCCTTCGACTTCGACGGCACGCTGGCGCCCATCGTCGATGATCCCTCCCGGGCGCGGATGCGACCGGACACCTGGGCCCTGCTGCGCGCGACCGCCCTGCTGTTCCCCTGCGCGGTGATCTCCGGGCGCGCCCGGCCTGACGTCGCGGCGAGGCTCGAGAACATCCCGCTCGCCGCGGTGGTCGGAAACCACGGTGCGGAGCCGGGGCTGGGGCCGATCGACCGCAGCCTCCAGCTGCAGTGCCGCTTGTGGGCCCAGGAGCTCGAGTCCGCGCTGGCAGACGTCCCTGGACTGGAGGTCGAGCAGAAGCGGCTCGGGCTCGCGGTCCACTACCGCCGCGCTCCGGACTGGCCCGCGGCGGAGCAGCGGATCCGCGACGCCGTGCGCGAGCTCGAGGGCGCGCGGGTCTTCGGCGGCCATGCGGTGGTCAACGTCCATCCCGCGGAGGCGCCGGACAAGGGTGACGCCCTCGCGGCGCTGCAGGAGCGGTTCGACGCGCCGCTGGCGGTCTACGTCGGTGACGACGTCACGGACGAGGACGCGTTCTCCCGGCCGAAGGTGGTGTCGATCCGCGTTGGCTCAGCCGGACCTTCGGTGGCGCGGTTCTGCATCTCCAGCCAGGAGGAGGTGGATGACCTGCTGCGAGCGCTGATCGCCGCGCGCGCACAGGAGGACGGGCTGGGCGACCGCTGGCAGGGGCTCGTCCGGGTCCTCGCGCTCTAGAGGACTCCTCAGCCTTCCTGCAGCGCCGGCACGGGATCGCGCACCGCAGCGCACCAGGCGACGGGCCACGCCGCCAGGATGGCAAGGACCGGGGCGGCGAGCACGAGCGAGGCGAGCGGGCCTGGGTGAGACGCGAGCATTCCCGCGAAGCCTGGGGTCTGGGCAGCCACCACGGCCGCTCCGACCCCGACACCGAGCGTGGAGCCGGCCGCGGCGATGACCAGCGAACGCCCGACGATCACGAAGCCGAGCAGGCGTCGCGGGGCGCCGATGGCGACCAGGGTGGCGAGCTCCAGGACGCGCTCCGCCGCGTCGAGGTGGGCGGCGATGAGCAGGCAGAGCCCGCCGGTCAGCGCGAACAGGAGCAGCGTCATGGCCCGGTGACGCGCGAGGGAGCCGGGCAGCTCCACCGCCGCCACCGCTCCCAGGTCGTGCCGGACCACGGTCACCCCAGGCACCCGCTCGCCGATCCTGGCGGCGGCCCGGGCTGGATCCGCGCCGGCCCGCAGGTAGACCCTGAGGACGTTGGACTGCGAAGGCGCACCGGGGAGCGCCAGGGCGCGCTCCAGCGGCAGCAGGACCGCCACGTCCTCGAGGCTGCCGCTCGCCGGCCTGCTCCCGGCGATGAACCCCGGCTCACCTGCGATCCTCACCGGTCCGGATGACCCCACGCGCCTGACGAGCTCGACGCCGACCTGCGCGCCGGCGTGCGCCTCGCTCGGCCACGCCTCGAGCCCCATCACCGGGGTGGGGTGCCCTCCGACGTCGGCGAGGAACAGGAGCCGGAGCTCGAGCCGCCGGACGTCGCTGCCCAGCGCCTCCTCCACGCGCTCCGCCGTCGCCGCCGGAAGGCCGGCCAGGCCCAGCTCGGCCGTGGCCAGGGCTCCCGCCGTTCCTCCTGCCGGCACCACCGTGAGCGCCGGCCCCATGGCGTCGACCTGCGCCGCGACCGCGTCCTCCCGGGCCAGCGAGAAGAGCTGCATGGCGGTGACCGCAGCGGCCAGCGCCGCCACCACCGCGCCGAAGAGTCCGGCGCTTCGCCAGCGCGTGCGGAGCTCGCGCCGGATCAGCCACCCGGCGGTGCTCATGAGGCCACCGACCAGGCCCCGGCCTGCTGCTCCTGGAGGGCGCCGGCCTCGAGCCGCAGGAGCCGCGGGGCCCGGCCCGCGAGCCGGTGGTCGTGCGTGACCATGATGACGGCCAGGCCCTCGCCGCTGAGCCCACGCAGCAGGTCCATCACGTTGTCGGCGCTGGCCGGGTCGAGGTTGCCGGTGGGCTCGTCCGCCAGGAGCAGCTTGGGACCGTTCACGATGGCCCGGCCGATGCCGACCCGCTGCCGCTCTCCCACCGAGAGCTGCGCCGGCCGGTGCCTGCGCCGCGCAGCGATCCCCAGCCGCTCCAGGATGCCGCCTGCCCGCTCCATGGCCTCCCCGCGGCGCAGGCCGGCCAGGAGCGCCGGCAGCGCGACGTTCTCCAGGCAGGTCAGGTACGGGACAAGGTTGAAGGTCTGGAAGACGAAGCCGACCTCCGTCCGGCGAAGGGCGGCCCGGGCCTCGAGGTCCAGGTCGTAGACCGAGGCGCCTCCGAGGTGCACCAGCCCGGAGGTGGGCGCCGCCAGCCCGCCGACGGCGTGGAGCAGGGTGGACTTGCCCGAGCCGCTGGGGCCCACCACGGCGAGGAAGTCGCCCCGGGCGACGGCGAGGTTCACGCCGCGCAGCGCGTGGATCTCGCCGTCGGGGCCTGCGAAGGAGCGGGAAACGTTCTCGAGCCGGAGCATGCGTCAGCTCTCCCTGATGACGACGGTGGGATCCAGCGCGGCGGCCTGCCGTGCCATGAGGTGGGCCGCTGCGGTGCTCACCAGCACCGCCAGGGCAAGGACCGGGGCGAGCGCTCCGGCGGGCGGGCTGATGGAGGCGCCGAGGAGCGCCGCCCCGGCCTCGTGCGTCAGCGGGAAGGCCGCCGCCCACCCGAGGAGCGCGCCCAGCGCGCCGACCGCGGCGCCCTGCAGCGTGAACAGCCAGCGCACCTTCCGGGGCGGCGCACCGATGGCCACCAGCAGGCCGATCTCCCGCCGCCTGCGGCGGAGCTGCGAGAGCGCGAGCGTCGCGACGATGGCGGCGACGACCGAGAGGCCCGCGGCGCGGATGAGGCCGGCATGGCGCTGCATGGTGGCGACGCTGCCCTTCTGCGCCTCCAGCGTACCCACCACCGTGATGGCGCGCGTGCCGGGGAGGAGGTGCTCGACCTTGCGGCCCAGCGTGGCGATGTCGATGCGGCACCAGCAGCCGCCCAGCCGCAGCGCGGAGATCCGGCCGGGACGATCGAGGAGGCGCTGCGCCGTCGCCAGCGGCATGAAGACGGCGCGGTCGAGCCCGTCGGGCGCGGCGTCGGTGACCTGGAGCACGGAGAACACCTCCCCGCCCGCTGCGAAGGCCTGGCCGGCGGAGAGGCCGGCCGCCCGGGCCGCCTCACCGCCCAGCGCGGCCGGCTGGACGTCACCCAGCGCCGGCCACCCCGCGTCCTGGCCGACGACGATGAGCCGTGCCCCATTGACCTCCACCTCGCCGTACAGCCGCGCCTCCACGGAGCGGATGTGCTCACCCGCCTCTGACGCCTGGAGCGTCGCAGGGGTGGTGTCGGGGAGGGTCTCGGCCCCGAACCGCTGGCCGTGGAAGGCCGCCAGGTCGGCGCCCCCGGGCAGCACCAGCATGTTCCGCCCCAGCCGGTGGGCCAGCTCGTGCACCGAGTCCTGGGCCGAAAGGGACACCGCGTCGTTTGCCACCAGGGCAGCGATGACGAGCGCGATGGCGAGCGCGCCCAGGACGTGCTCCAGCCAGCGTCTCCTCAGCTCACCGACGAACAGCAGCCACATGCATCCTCCGAGAGGAGAACCGCGCGAGGGCAGGTCATCGCCAGGCGAGCGGTCGTCGCCAGGCTTGGGCAGCGCCTCCGCGGATGAGCAAGAGGCGTGCCCGGGCGGGGCGGCGGCGCGGCTGTTCCGCAAGCCCACGAAATGCCGGAAAGGCCAGCCAGCCTGGAGGCAGGCCACACCACCGAGGACCGTGGCGAAGACGGCCAGCCGTAACCGATCCGGTCACGCTGTGACTCCGCGCGCACCGCTGGCGCCGGTCGGCGAGCGGCGTACGCAACGGCGGCGAACGGAGCGAAGGGCGAGCCGTGTGCGTGAGGCGGCACGCGCGCTGCAGAACCCGATCCCGAGATCAAGGGGCGCATTCCGCGCCGCCTGACCTTCCGGAGAGGAGAACCGGACATGTCCACCCACGTCCTCAACAAGGCAGCCGTCATCCTTGCGCTCGGCGCCGCCGTCAGCATCGCCCAGGCCGAGGACAAGGCCCCCGACCCCAACGCCGCCGCCCACGAGCACGCCGCGGCCATGAACATGGGCAAGGATCACCGCGACGCCAGCGCCGCTGCCGATGCGGCCACCGCCACGGCCGCAGACGCGAAGAAGGCCAACGACAAGGCGCAGGAGCACGCGGCGGCCATGGCGCAGGGCAAGGACCACCGCGACGCGAGCGCGGCGGCGGATGCGGCCACCGCGAGCGACAGCGACGCAGCCAAGGCCACCGCCAAGGCCCGGAAGCACGACAAGGCGATGATGCAGGGCAAGGATCACCGCGACGCGAACGCAGCGGCCGACGAGTAGCGCCCCGCACGCCGAAGACCGGCTCGGCCAGCCCTGGGGTCACACGCCAAGCGTGTGGCCCCTTCGGCCGTGGCGCGCAGCTGCTCCGGTGGGAGCGCCCTGGCGCACCTCGAGCGGAGCGCGGGCCCGAGGCCTTGCGCTCCGCTCGAACATCGCCGGACACGGGCGGACCGCTACCGGGCCGCCAGCTGCACGGGCTTGGCCATGTTGCAGATCCCGCGAGCCTGGTCGGTGGTGGTCGGAAGGCGAGGCGTCATGTCCACCGAGGTGGTCGCGGACGCGCGGGCGTTCAGCTTGAGGAGCTCGTCGTAGCTCGTGGCCTTCCTGGACGGGACGGCGCGGGCGGTGGTTTCGGCCGAGGGGTCGTTCCTGGCTGCGGCGGCCTTGAGCTCGTCGAAGCTGGTCGGCGTCGCGGCGCTCGCGACCCCTGAGAAGAGCAGCGCGGCGGCGGCGAAGGTGAGGGCGATTCGGGACATCATGGTGAGCTCCTGGTCGGAAGGGGTTGATGCTGCTGGCTTGCGTCAGTGCAGCCCTCGTGCCGCGCGCCGCACCAGCGGCTTCCGGGTGTTTCAACCGCCCGGGCCCCATCCGGCCATGAACCGTGTCGCCCACGGTCGTCACACCGTGATCGCGACCATCACATTCAGTGATGGCTCCCTGCGGAGCTACGCGGCGCCTGCTCGCTCGCCGGCGCGTGGCCCGGTGGAGCTGGGGTGGTGAGCAACCCGGTCCCCCACCCTCCCACGTTGAGCGCCACCCTCAACCGACCGAGCGCGCGCTGGGTGCGGAGCAGCTCCCTCGCCGACCACGTGATCAGCGCGGCTCCTCCAGCGAGCATCAGCACCAGGACGCTCCAGACGGCCCAGAGGTTGACGCCGAGGGGGTGCCGATCTGCGAGCACCATGACCCCCGCGTGGATCGTGACCGGAATGGTCACGAGCACGATTCCCATCTGCAGCTGGGAGAGCTCGGTCCGCTTCTGCGCCAGCAGCGTCCGGTACTGAGCCAAGCGCGTCTGAAGGTCCATGATCGCAGGAGATCGGATGCACGGCACGCGCCGGAGCGGTCTCGACCCGGCGCCCCGCACGATGGCACGCAGGGTGCACTCACGTGGCCCATGGACGCCCACGGCACGGTCGGCACCGGACCGCAGCTGGTCATCGCCTTCGCACCGCTGGTCTCTCCGTGACGGACGACCCGATGGAGCGCGCGCGCATCCTGATCGCCGACGACAAGGAGAACATCCTCAAGCTGCTGGAGCGGATCCTGGGCGAGGTCTACCAGGTCACGCCCGCGCCGGACGGCGAGCGGGCCATCGCCCTCATCGCCACGCAGGCGTTCGACCTGGTCCTGACCGACCTGCGCATGCCCGGTGCGGACGGCTTCGAGGTGCTCCGGGTCGCGAAGGCGCGGGCGCCCGAGACCGAGGTCATCATCATGACCGCGTACGCCACGGTGCAGGACGCGGTCCTCGCCATGAAGCAGGGCGCCTACGATTACCTCCAGAAGCCGTTCGATCCGGACGAAGCCCTGCTGGTCGTCTCGCGCGCCCTCGAGCGGCGCCGCCAGCGAGCCCAGGCGCGCGCCTCCTTGCCCTCCCCCTCGGAGCTCCAGGCCTTCCACAACCTGGTGGGCGGAAGCGCCGCGATGAGGAACGTGTACCGGCTCCTCGAGAAGGCCGCCGGGCTGGACATCACCACGCTCATCACCGGCGAGACCGGGACCGGGAAGGAGCTGGCCGCACGGGCCATCCACGTCGGCAGCAGCCGCAAGGAGCGGCGCTTCGTGCCGGTGAACTGCGGCGCGCTCCCGGCCGAGCTCATCGAGAGCGAGCTCTTCGGGCATGCGCGCGGCGCGTTCACCGGCGCGGTGGGCCCCAAGGCCGGGCTCTTCGAGGAGGCCCAGGGAGGCACCATCTTCCTGGACGAGCTCGGGGAATTGCCCCTGGGGGTGCAGGTGAAGCTCAACCGCGTGCTCCAGGAGAAGGAGGTCCGGCGGGTCGGCGACAACCGGCCGGTCCAGATCGACGTCCGCGTCATCGCCGCGACCCACCGCGACCTGAAGGCGGAGGTCGCGGCGGGCCGGTTCCGGGAGGACCTCTTCTACCGGCTGAGCGTCTTTCCCATCCGCATGCCCGCCCTGCGCGACCGGCACGACGACCTCCCGCTGCTCGCCGGTCACCTCCTGGACAAGCACGCGAGCGCGCTCCGCAAGGACGTGCGCGGGTTCTCGGTCGAGGCGCTCCGGGCGCTCACGGCGTACCGCTGGCCGGGCAACGTGCGCGAGCTCGAGAATGCGCTGGAGCGCGCCGTGGCGGTCAGCTCCACCGACACCATCGGACTGGAGGACCTCCCACCCGACGTCCGCGGGCCCGGCGGCGGCGAGGTTCCCTCCCAGGTCCGCGTCACGCTACCCTTCCGCGAGGCTCTCGAGGCAGCGCGCGACCGGGTGTCGCGCGACTACCTGATGGCCCTCATGAGGGAGTTCGGGGGTCACGTGACGCGGGCGGCCGAGCGAGCCGGCATGGAGCGGGAGAGCCTGCACCGGCTTTTGAAACGGTACGGAGTCAAGACCGATGACTTCAAGCAGCGCTGAAGGACCGAGTCGCCGCAGCTCCGCCCTGAAGCTGCTGGTGGCCGCGGCAGTGGGTGGCGCCCTGGTGGCCGGAGCGCTGGTCGTGTTCGTGCTGGCGGGCGGTGTGTCGGCCCGGCCGGAGCCGGGGCGCATCGAGGCGACCATCGCCCGCACGCTCCGGCACTTCGCCATCCCGGAGGCTGCCCGCGGACGCGAGAACCCGATCCGGCTCGACGACCGGACGCTGGCGCAGGGGTTGGCCCACTTCGCCGACCACTGCGCGAGCTGCCACGGCAACGACGGCAGCGGGGCGACGGCGCTCGGCCGCGGGCTCTACCCGCGGGCGCCGGACATGCGGCTGCCCGCGACCCAGGACCTGAGCGACGGGGAGCTCTTCTTCATCATCGAGCACGGCGTGAGGCTCACCGGCATGCCGGCCTGGGGCGGCGCTGGCCAGCCCGAGGAGAGCTGGAAGCTGGTCCACTTCATCCGGCACCTCGAGGACCTCACGCCGGACGAGCTGGCCCACATGGAACAGCTCAACCCCCGGTCACCCGACGAGTGGCGCGAGCTGCAGGAGGAGGACGAGTTCCTGCAAGGTGGCGCGCCACCCGCCGGCGGCCTACATGAGATGCACTGATCGATCCGGAGCCGCCCATGTCGCGAAGCAGCCGAGCTGCCCTCCTGCCCCTCCTGCTCCTCTTCGCCCGCCCCGGGCTGGCGCACGAGGGCGCCATCCACGCGATGGGGACGGTGAAGGAGATCACGGCGGCGCGCATCGTCGTGACCACGCCCGAAGGCGACAAGGCGTTCACCATCGGCCCGCAGACGCGCTTCCTCCGCGGGAAGTCCACGGCCGCGGCCAGCGACGTGCACAGCGGCGAGCGGGTGGCGGTCCATGCCCGCGCGGCCGACGGCGGCGCCGCTGCGTACGAGGTCAAGCTGCCCGCCTCGCCGGCCCCAGCGGCGCAACCCTGAGCCGCAGCGCGTTGGCGATCACCGACACCGAGCTCAGGCTCATGGCCGCGCTCGCGACCATCGGGCTCAGCAGGACGCCGAGGAACGGGTACAGGACCCCTGCGGCGATGGGCACGCCGACGGTGTTGTAGAGGAAGGCGAAGAACAGGTTCTGGCGGATGTTCCGCAGCGTCGCGCGGGACAGGTGGCGCGCGCGCACGATCCCCTGCAGGTCGCCCTTCACCAGCGTCAGCGAGGCGCTCTCCATGGCGATGTCGGTGCCGGTGCCCATGGCGATCCCGACGTTCGCCCTCGCGAGCGCGGGCGCGTCGTTCACGCCGTCGCCCGCCATCGCGACCACGTGCCCCTGCGCCTGCAACCGCGCCACCACCTCGCCCTTCCCCTCGGGGAGCACGCCGGCCTCCACCTCGTCGAGCCCGAGGCGGCGGCCGACCGCGCGCGCCGTGGCGGCGTTGTCGCCGGTGAGCATCACCACCCGGATGCCGTCTTCGCGCAGCGCCTGGAGCGCCGCCGGGGTGGTCGCCTTGATCGGATCCGCGACCCCGACCACCCCCACGGCCCGCCCACCGGCGGCCACGAACACCACCGTCTCCCCGCCTTCACGCAGCGCCGCGGCTGCCGTCGAGAGCGCTTCTGGAATGGCGACGTCACCGAGGAGCCGATCCGTCCCCACCCGCACCTCCCGGCCACCGATGGTGGCCCGCACGCCCTGGCCCGTCACCGACGCGAAGCCGGCCCCTGGGGACGTCGCGACGCCGCGCTCGCGCGCCCCGCGCACGAAGGCGCCCGCCAGCGGGTGCTCGCTGCCGGCCTCGACGCTTGCGGCGAGCCGGAGCACCTCGGCCTCCGAGGTCCCGTCCGCCGGGACGACGCTCGTGAGCCGCGGCTTCCCTTCGGTCAGGGTGCCGGTCTTGTCCACCACCAGCACGTCCACCTTCGCCATCAGCTCCAGCGCCTCGGCGTCGCGCACCAGCACGCCGGCGCGCGCGCCGCGCCCCGTCCCGACCATGATGGACATGGGGGTCGCCAGCCCGAGCGCGCACGGGCAGGCGATGATGAGCACCGCCACCGCGTTCACCAGCGCGTGGGCGAGGCGCGGCTCGGGGCCTACCGCGGCCCAGATCACCGCGGTCACGACCGCGACCACGATCACCGCCGGCACGAACCAGCCGGCCACCCGATCCGCGAGCCGCTGGATGGGCGCCCGGCTGCGCTGCGCCTCCGCGACGTGCCGGACGATCCTGGCGAGGAGCGTGTCCTGGCCCACGCGCTCCGCGCGCATCACGAACCCGCCGGTCTGGTTGACCGTGCCGCCGGTCACGCGGTCCCCCGCGCCCTTCCCGACCGGGAGGGACTCGCCGGTGACCATCGACTCGTCGACGCTGCTGGCGCCCTCGACCACCGTGCCGTCCACGGGGACGCCTTCTCCCGGGCGGACGCGGAGCCTGTCCCCGACCGTCACCGCGGCCAGCGGAACGTCCCGCTCCTCGCCGTCGGGATCGAGCCGGCGGGCGGTCTTCGGCGCCAGGGCGAGGAGCGCCCGGATGGCGCCGGACGTGGCCTGGCGCGCCCGGAGCTCGAGCACCTGCCCCATGAGCACGAGCACGGTGATGACCGCCGCCGCCTCGTAGTAGAGGGGGACCGCGCCATCGTGCCCCCGGATGGCGGGCGGCAGCGCCCCCGGGAGCAGCGTCGCGAAGGCGCTGAAGGCGAAGGCGACGCCGGTCCCGAGCGCGATCAGCGTGAACATGTTGAGGTGCCGGTTCACGATCGACGCCCAGCCGCGCTGGAAGAAGGGCCACCCGCCCCAGAGCACCACCGGGGCGGCGAGGGCGAGCTCGAACCACGGCAGCGCGCCGCCGCGCAGGCCGTGCAGCGGGTCCTGCGGGAGCATCTCCGCCATCCCGGCCAGGAGGACCGGCGCCGTGAGGACGGCGCTGATCCAGAGCCGCCGCGTCATGTCGCGCAGCTCGGGGTTGGGGGTGTCCGCCAGCGTCACCGTCCGCGGCTCGAGCGCCATGCCGCAGATCGGGCAGCTGCCCGGGGCGTCGCGGACGATCTCGGGGTGCATGGGGCAGACGTAGGTCGTCCCTGGGGCCGCTGGAGTCTCCGCCGTGCGGCGCGCCTCACCCGTATAGGCGGCCGGGTCCGCCACGAACTTCTCCCGGCACTTCGCGCTGCAGAAGAAGTGCTCGCGAGCGCCGTGTCGGGCGCTGCCGCCGCGTGCGTGGGCCGGGTCCACCGTCATCCCGCAGACGGGGTCGACGGCCTGCCCCGGCGCCGGCGTGGGCTCGCGCCGGCGTGCGGCTGGCTGGTGTGCGGCGGAGTGCGGGTGAGCATGACGTTCCTGCATGGATGCGTTCTCCTTTTTCAGACGAACGCGCGACGTGCGCCGGCCTTACACTTCCAGGATGTCCATGACCGACGCCGCCCGTCCGGGGCTGCCGCCCGCGCTCCTGGAGGGAAGGCGACGCTTCCTCGCCTTCCTCGCCCGCCGGCTCGGCTCAGAGGCGGCCGCAGAGGAGGTGCTCCAGGGTGCCTACGTGCGCGCCCTGGAGAGCGCGCCGGCCACGTTCGACGAGGAGGGCGCGGTGCGCTGGTTCTTCCGCGTGCTGCGGAACGCGCTGATCGACCGGGCCCGCCGCACCGACTCCGAGCAGCGCGCGCTGTCCGCCGACGCTGCGGAGGCGCCCCAGGCGCTCGACCCCGAGTGGGAGCGCGCCGTTTGCGGCTGCATCGAGAGCGCGCTCGCCGGCGTGAAGGACGACTACGCCATCCTGGTGCGGAGGGTGGATCTCGAGGGTGCCTCCGTGTCCGACGTGGCGCGCCAGGTCGGCGTCACCCCCAACAACGCCTCCGTCCGCCTGCACCGCGCGCGGCGGGCGCTCCGCGAGCGCCTGGAGGGGCTGTGCGGCGCCTGCGCCGCGCACGGCTGCCTCGACTGCTCCTGCCGAGGCGGGCCGACGCTCGGGTACGTCCCGCGCTGAAGCGGCGGCGAGGTCAGGCCTTCACGCCTCCGCGCCGCGCTCCGGCGCCGCCTCGACGCGCTTCGCCTCCACGTCGGGCAGGAACGCGGTGAGGAGCCCGAACGCGGGGAGGAAGGCGCAGATCCGGTACACGGCCTGGATCCCGTACTCGATCCGCCACCTGGCCGAGCAGCGCCGCGCCGATCCCGCCCGCGCCGAAGGCGAGGCCGAAGAAGAGCCCGGCGACGGTGCCCACGCGCCCGGGCATGAGCTCCTGCGCGTAGACCACGATGGCCGAGAACGCGGACGAGAGGATGAGCCCGATCACGACGGTGAGCACGGCGGTCCAGGCCTCGTTCGCGTAGGGCATCGCCAGCGTGAAGGGCAGGACGCCGAGGATCGAGACCCAGATCACGACCTTCCGGCCGATGCGGTCGCCGATGGGCCCACCCGCGAAGGTCCCGACCGCGACGGCGCCGAGGAAGAGGAACAGGTAGAGCTGCGCCGTCCGGACCGAGACGTCGAAGCGCTGGATCAGGAAGAACGTGTAGAAGCTGCTCAGGCTCGCCATGTAGAAGTACTTGGAGAAGACGAGCGCGACCAGCACCGCGACCGCGAGCGCGACGCGCCGGCGGGGCAGCGCCGGGCCCGGGTGGACCCCGGCGTGGGCGGCGCCGCGGCGCCCCGCGTACCAGCGCCCGACCCCGACCAGCACCACGATCCCGGTGGCCGCCGCGAGCGTGAAGCCCGCGATGCTGCGCTGCCCGAAGGGCAGGATCACGAACGCGGCCAGGAGCGGCCCGACCGCCGACCCGGCGTTGCCACCCACCTGGAACACGGACTGCGCGAGGCCGTGCCGCCCGCCGGAGGCCATCCGCGCCACGCGCGAGGACTCGGGGTGGAACACCGCCGAGCCGATGCCGATGCAGGCCACGGCCATGAGGACCGTGAGGTAGGTCGGCGCGAACGCCAGGAGCAGCAGCCCGGCCAGCGTGAAGCCCATCCCCACGGCCAGCGAGAACGGCAGCGGCCGGCGATCGGTCACCATCCCGACCACCGGCTGCAGCAGCGACGCGGTGAGCTGCGAGGTGAGCGTGATGGCGCCGATCTGGCCGAAGTCGAGCTGGTAGGCGGTCTTCAGGATGGGGTAGGCGGACGGGATCGCCGACTGGAGCATGTCGTTCAGCAGGTGGCAGAAGCTCACCGCCGCGAGCACGCGGATCCCGGTCCGGCCTTCTTTCGACTCCACCGTTGTCACCTCGACGTGGCGGGCGCCGCGCTGCGGTCGCCTGGGAGGGAGCGCCGCTGTGGTGTAGCGGTCGAGAACACCGGCCGCAACCTCGCCACCAGCGCGTCCACCAGCGCCCGCACGCCGCGCGACCGGCGCAGGTCGCGGTGGAAGACGATCCACAGGTCGCGCTCGACCGAGCCGCTCTCCGGCAGCACGCGCTCGAGGTCCGGCCACAGCCCGGCCAGCGCGGCGGGCAGGGCCGCGATCCCGGCGCCGGCCCGCACCGCCTCGATGAGCGCGAGCAGGCTGCTGCTCTGGAACCGGGTGCTGGACCGCGGGGCCAGGCGCGAGAGCCAGCGCGCCTGCGGGGTCCGGGCGTAGCTGTCGTCCAGCGTGCAGAGCGCGTGGCCTTCCAGGTCGGCGGCCGTGCGGGGCCGGCCCCGGGAGGCCAGGTAGGCCGAGGAGGCGTACAGGCCGTAGCGCGCGACGCCGACGCGGCGCCCGGAGAGCGCCTTCTCCGCGGGGCGGCCGATGCGGAGCGCGAGGTCGGCCTCGCGCCGCGCCAGGTCGAGCGCGCGGTTCTCGATGCGCAGCCGGAGCTGCAGGCCCGGGTGCTCGCGCCCCAGCTCGACCAGCAGCGGCGTGAGGAGCGGGATGCCCCACTCCGCCGAGGTCAGGGTCACGACCCCCGCCTGCGCCCCGGCGCGGCCCAGGCGGTCCCGCTCGAAGGCCAGCTGCACCTCCTCCAGCCGCTCGGCCGCCTCGACCACCTCGCGCCCCTCGGGCGTCGCCTCCAGGCGGCGCGCGGACCTCACGAAGAGCCGCGCGCCAAGCCGCGCCTCCGCCGCCTCCAGCCGCCGCCCCGCCGTGGCCGGATCCACGCCCAGCGCGAGGGCGGCGCCCTTGAGCGAGCCGGCGCGGGCCACGGCGAGGACGTCCCGGAAGTCCTGGGGTTCGAGCATGGACCGCATTCTTGCACGCCTCGAATGCGCAGGTGCCGGTTGTTCCGGGGCGCGCGCCCGGACAGGTTCAGGCCCGTCGAGCGGGGCCCGCCGGCGCGGCGCCGGCTCCCCGCGGGAGGACGCATGACCGAGACCCTGGACGTCGCCGGACCGGAGCGGGCCGCGCTGCTGCTGATCGAGCTCCAGCACGAGTGGCTCCACCCCGAGGGCAGGCTGCACCGGCTCGTCGAGCCGGCGCTCCTGGCGGAGGCGGCGGACGGGGCGGGGCGCGCCCTGGGCGCGGCGCGCGCTGCCGGCATGCTGGTCGTCCACGCCGGGCTGCGCTTCGCCCCGGGCTACCCGGAGCTGGGGGCCGCCCGCAGCGGGCTGCGAGCGGCCATCCGCCGCGCCGGCACCTTCGCGGCGGCGGGGCCGGGCAGCACCTTCTGGCCTCCCTTCGTGCCGCGGGACGGGGAGCTGGTCGTGCAGGGCCGCGCGGGCGCGAGCGCCTTCGCCGGCTCCAACCTGGACCTCCTCCTGCGCGCCAGGCGCGTCAGCCAGATCTACCTGGCCGGCCTCGCGCTCCACGTCTGCGTCGCTGCCACCGCCTGGGCGGCGCAGGACCTGGGCTACGAGGTGACGGTGCTGGAGGACGCCACGGCGGCCTTCGACCGGCGCCAGCACGCCGCCACGCTGGAGGACGTCGTGCACCACGTGGGCGAGCGGATGTCGGTGAAGCGGTTCCAGGGGGCGCTCGCGCCCTGGCGGGCCGCCTGAGCGGAGTGTTCCACCAGCAGCAGCATCACAGCCGCGCCGATCCGGCGCGAGGAGGCGACATGGAGCAGGGAAGCGCAGGGGTGGTGAAGGCGTTCTTCGCGGCCTTCGGGCAGGGCGACGCGGCGGGTGCGCTCGCGACCTTCCACCCGGAGGTCGAGATCGTGGCGGTGCGCGACGCGAGCCGGAGGCCGGGCGAGCTGCACGGCAGCTACCGCGGCGACGGCGGGGCCCGGGAGTTCCTGTCCGCGCTGGGCGCCGCCTTCGAGACCGAGGCGTTCACCGTGGACGAGGTGGTGGGCGGAGGCGACGTGGCCTACGCGAGCGGGCGGTTCACCCACCGGGTGCGCGCCACCGGCAAGCCGTTCAGCAGCGCCTGGGCGCTGCGCTGCGTGATCGCGGAGGGCAGGATCCGCCGGTTCCGGTTCTACGAGGACTCGGCCGCCTACCTCGCGGCCGCGCGGTGAGGGAGGCCGACCGATGAAGGCGATCGTGGCGACCGGCGGGGCGGTGGACGGGCTGCGGGACGTCGAGCTGCCGCCCCCCGTGGCCGGCGCGCATGACCTGGTGGTGGAGGTGCGGGCCGTCTCGGTGAACCCGGTGGACGCCAAGGTCCGGGCCCGCGCCGGCGGCCCGGGCCCGCCCAGGGTGCTGGGCTGGGACGCCGCGGGGGTGGTGGCGGAGGTCGGGCCGGCCGTGACGCGGTTCCGGCCTGGCGACGAGGTCTGGTTCGCCGGCGACGTGCGGCGCGCCGGCTCGAACGCCGAGCGGTGCGCGGTGGACGAGCGGATCGTCGGGCGCAAGCCGCGCAGCCTCGGGTTCGCCGAGGCCGCGGCGCTGCCGCTCACGGCGCTGACCGCGCACGAGGCGCTGCTGGCCCGGGTGCAGCTCGGGCGCGGCGCGGCCAGCGCGGGGAAGCGGCTCCTGGTGATCGGCGGCGCCGGCGGCGTGGGGTCCGTCGCCATCCAGCTCGCGAAGGCCCTGACCGGCGCCAGCGTGACCGCCACCGCCAGCCGTCCGGAGAGCGCCGCGTGGGCGCGCGAGCTGGGGGCCGACCACGTGATCGACCACGCGCGCCCGCTGGGGCCGCAGCTCGAGGGGCTCGGCCTCCCCGCGCCGGACGTGGTGCTCTGCACGGCCGACACCGACCCCTACTTCTCCCAGCTCGCGGCGCTGATCGCGCCGCAGGGCACGCTCTGCTTCATCGTCCCGCCGCGGGCGCCGGTGGACCTGGCGCCGCTCCACGCCAGGTCGGCCGCGGTCGCCTGGGAGCTCATGTTCACCCGCTCGACGTACGGCACGGCCGACCTGGAGGAGCAGCATCGCATCCTGACGGAGGTCGCGGCGCTGGTGGACGCCGGGCGGATCCGCTCGACGCTCCGGCAGCGGCTCGGGCCCATCTGCGCGGCCACGCTCCGGGAGGCGCACCGTCGCATCGAGCGCGGCGACACCATCGGGAAGATCGTGCTGGAGGGGTGGGGGTGAGGACGGACCGCCCGGGGCGGGCCGGCGGCGTGCCCAGAGGGCGTCCTTCCAGCGGACCTGCACATGGGCCGCAACCGAGCCGGGGATCGAGCGCTCGCCCGGCGGGCAGCTGGCCGTACCCAGGACCGACAGCCCGCCTCCCTGGGTGGTCTTCACCGCGCTGACCTCCCCCCCGAGGCGACCCGAGGTCAGGGGCGACCCTGGCGCCGCCGGGCAGCGCTGCCCCATCGAGCCCCCGCGCCCGGGCGGCGGGAAAGGCGACCCCGGCGCGTCCGGGTGCCAGGAGTTTACCCTTCGTTGAACGCCGGGGCGCGCTGGCACGCCTCCTGCTCTTCGGGCGGTCATGTTCACGCGGATGAAGATGGGCTCCAAGGTCATGGCCGGCTTCGTGCTCGCCACCGTCATCATGACGGCGGTGGGCGTCATCGCCTTCGAGATGGCGAGCGGGATCCGCGGCCGGCTCGACGACGTCGCCGAGAACCGGCTGCCCTCGATCACGGCGCTGCTGGGGGTGCGCGAGGGCCAGACGCTGGTGACCCGGGGCCTCAACGCCCTCTTCATGCCCGAGTTCATCGCCGACAGGGCGCTCCGCGTCCGCGGGCACGCCCTGGTGGACAAGGGCTTCGAGCAGCTCGACGCGGCCATCCGCGAGTACGAGGCCCTCCCGCACGACGAACACGCCCAGGGGTTCTGGCGCGAGGCGCGGACCGCGCTGGATGCCTGGCGGCTGCGGGCGAAGGCGGTAGACGAGCTCGTGCTCGAGAAGGAGCAGGCGCTGGACGCCGGCGCCGCCGTGTCGGCGGTGCACGAGCGCGCCTGGGCCGCCTACCTCGAGATGAGGGACGCCTATGACCCGGTGGCCCTGACCGTGAACGCGGCGCTCGCTGACGCCCAGGGAGACACGGCCGCGCTGCGCGCCGAGGGCGGCGCCATGGCGCGGCGTGGCGTGACCGTGATCGCCTTCACGGTGCTGGGCGGCTCCCTCCTGCTGATCCTGGTGGGCGTCCTGATCGGCCGTCACATCGGGCAGATGATGGGCGCGGTGACCCGGGAGGCGGACAAGCTCCGCGCCGCGGTCTCGGCCGGGCGGCTGGAGGTGCGGGGCGCCGCCGAGGGCCTCACGCCGGAGTTCCGCCCGGTGGTCGAGGGGATGAACGCGACCATGGACGCGTTCATGAAGCCGATCCGGGTGACGGCCGAGTACGTCACGCGCATCTCCAGCGGCGACGTGCCGCCGCCCATCACCGACCACTACGAGGGCGACTTCAACCTCATCAAGGACTCGCTCAACCGCTGCATCGGCTCCATCCGCGCCCTCATCACCGACACGGCCGCGCTGGCGCAGGCGGGCGTGGAGGGCAAGCTCTCCACCCGCGTGGATCCCGCCAGGCACCAGGGGGACTTCCGGCGCATCGTGCAGGGCGTGAACGACACGCTCGACGCCGTGGTCGGGCCCCTCTCGGTGGCCGCCGACGCGGTGGACGCGATCGCCCGCGGCGAGGTCCCGCCCCGGATCGCCGCCACCTACCGCGGGGACTTCGAGGTGCTGAGGCGGAACCTCAACACCTGCATCGACGCCATCCAGGCGCTGGTGACGGACGCGAAGGCGCTCTCCGCCGCCGCGGTGGCCGGGGAGTTCGACGTCCGGGCCGACGCGGAGAAGCACCGGGGGGACTTCCGCGCCATCGTGCAGGGCGTGAACGACACCATCGAGGCCATCGTGGGGCCGTTCCGGGTGATGGCCGACTACTGCGAGCGGATCTCCCATGGCGACATCCCGCCCCGCCGCGCCAACGCGGTCCAGGGGCAGGTCGTCGGGATGCAGCAGAGCCTCAACCGCTGCGTGGAGGCCCTCTCCCGGCTGGTCGCGGACGTGAACACGCTGGCGGGCTCCGCCGTCGCCGGCGACCTGTCGGCGCGGATCGACGCCGCCCGCCACGAGGGCGCGTTCCACACGGCGCTGGACGGCGTGAACCGGACCATGGAGGCGGTCATCGCCCCGGTGAACCAGGCCACCGCCACCCTGGAGCTGCTCGCCCGGCGCGACCTCCGGGCCCGCGTGGAGGGAGGTTTCAAGGGCGACCACGCCAAGCTCAAGGACGCCGTGAACACGACCGCGGAGGCGCTGCAGGAGGCCCTGATCCAGGTCGCGGAGGCGAGCGATCAGGTCTCCGGCGCTTCCTCGCAGATCGCCTCCTCGGCCCAGGCCGTCGCCTCGGGCGCCTCCGAGCAGGCGGCGTCCCTGGAGGAGACGAGCGCGTCGCTCGAGTCGGTCGCCAACATGGTGAAGAACTCCGCCGACGCGGCCCGGGAGGCGAACGGCCTCGTGCAGCGGACCGGGCAGGCCGCCAGCGAGGGCGCCCGCGCGGTGGAGGAGCTGCAGGGCACCATGGGGCGGATCAAGGCCTCCGCGGAGGCCACCTCGGAGATCATCAGGGACGTGAGCGACATCGCCTTCCAGACCAACCTCCTCGCGCTCAACGCGGCCGTCGAGGCGGCGCGGGCCGGGGAGGCGGGGCGCGGCTTCGCCGTGGTGGCCGAGGAGGTCCGGTCGCTGGCGCTGCGCGCCAAGGAGGCCGCCTCCAGGACGGAAGCGCTGATCCGGCAGTCGGTCGGCCAGGCGGTGGCAGGCGAGCAGGTGGCCGCGCACGTCTCGGGGCAGCTCACGGACATCGTCCGGGGCGTCGGCAAGGTCACGGAGATCGTCGCCACCATCGCGGCGGCGGCCCAGGAGCAGGACACCGCCGTCCAGCAGGTCACCACCGCGGTGGGCGAGATGGACAAGGTCACCCAGCAGAACGCGGCCAGCGCCGAGGAGTCCTCGTCGGCGGCGAGCGAGCTCTCCAGCCAGGCCGAGGAGCTGGCCGCGATGGTGGGCGCCTTCCAGCTCGACCGGCGCGAGGCGAGCCGCCCGAACGGTGCCGGGGCGTTCCACTTGCCCGCCCCGCGCCGCAGGCTCAGGGCCTGAGGGGCTCTTCGGCTGGCGGTCCGTCCACGTCCGGTTCACGCGGCGGCGAGCCATTCAGGTACCCCCTAACGGGGCATCGATAGTCCAAATACTCCTCGCGCTTCGCCTGCGCCTGGTTTTCGCAACCACTCCTGATCCCGAGACCTTGCGGGCCGCCGGACGCGACGCGCGGGTGGGTTCTCCTCCCACCTCTGCACGCTCCGGCGCCAGTCCGCTTCGGTTGCCCTGCTCCCCCCACCTACCTAGGGTGGCGCCCTTTACGCGTGGTGGGGGTCACCACCGGGCCGCGATGGCATCGGCGCGGCGAGCAGCCGTGAGCGGGTTTCGCCGCCGGAGGGGCCTGTCCTCGGCGGCAGTGGGAGAGGGAATGAAGCCTATGTTCGGGCGCGCGCCGCGCGCCGCGGTGGTGTGGGGCCTCGCGCTCCTGGCGAGCGCGCTGGTGGCCTGCGGTGGTGGCGGCGGTGGCGGCGGCGAGGAGCCGCCCGTCGTCGACACCACGCCGCCCTCCGTGCCGCAGAACGTCTCCGCGGCCGTGAGCGGCAGCAGCATCACCGTGACCTGGGACGGCGCCAGCGACGACACCGGGATCGATCACTACGTGATCGCCCGCACCGGCGGCACGCAGGGGCTGGTGGTCGCGACCGTCGCCGTCACCACCTTCACGGCCAGCGGCCTGCCCCCGGCCACCACCTACAGCTTCACGGTGACGGCCTACGACGCGGCCGGGAACAGCTCCGGCGCGTCGGCCCCGGCCATCGGCACCACCGACCCGGAGCCGCCGACGCCGCCGGACAACTCGGCCATCGTCTATTACGCGGCGCCGGACAGCTGGGCCACCGTCAACCTCCACTACGGCATCGGCGACACCTGGGTCTCGCCGCCGGGCGTGGCCATGCAGCGCGTCTGCGCCGGCTGGGCGAAGAAGGAGCTCGAGCTCGGCACGGCCACGACCTTCCTGGCCGACTTCAACGACGGCATCACCTGGGACGACAACGGCGGCAGCTACTACACCCTGCCCGCCGGCACCTCCACGGTGAGCGGCGGGGTGGTGACCGCCGGCGCGTCCAACCCCTGCCCCGGCGTGGACTCGACGCCGCCCACGGTCCCGCAGGGCGTGGCCGTCACGGCGAACGGCACCAGCGGCATCACCGTCACCTGGGCCGCCTCGACGGACGACACGGGGGTGGATCACTACGAGATCACCCGCACCGGCGGGACGCAGGGCACGGTGGTCGGGACCGCCACCGCCACCACCTTCACGGCCACCGGCCTGACCGCGGCCACGACCTACAGCTTCACCGTGAGGGCCCATGACGCGGCAGGGAACGCCTCGGAGGCATCCTCGCCGGCGATCACCACCACCGACCCCGAGCCGCCGCCGCCGCCCAACACGGCCACCGTCTACTACGCGCCCGCCTCCGGGTGGACCACCGTCAACATCCACTACGGCATCGCCGGCGTCTGGACCACGCCGCCAGGGATCGCCATGCAGCAGGCGTGCGCTGGCTGGTGGCTGAAGCAGATCGACCTCGGCACCAACACGAGCTTCAAGGTCACCTTCAACAACGGCACGGCCTGGGACAACAACGGCGGGCAGGACTACACCGTCGGCGCCGGCGTCACCACGGTGAGCAACCGCGTGGTCACCTCCAACGCCGCGAGCCCCTGCGGCGTGGACGACACGCCGCCTTCCACCCCGCTGAACGTGACCGCCACGCCGAGCGGGACCAGCGTCACCGTCACCTGGTCCGCCTCCACCGACGATCACGCGGTGAGCGGCTACGAGGTCACCCGGACCGGCGGCAGCCAGGGCACGGTGGTCGGCACCGCCTCCACCACCACCTTCTCGGTGAGCAGCCTGTCCCCCAGCACCACCTACACGTTCACGGTGAAGGCGGTCGACACCTCCAGCAACAAGTCGGCTGCGAGCGCGGCGGCCCAGGCCACCACCGGCGACGGCTCGGCCGTCTACCCGGACCGGCTGGGCGCGCTCTACCTGCCGGCGGCCACGAAGTTCCGCCTCTGGTCGCCGGACAGCAGCAGCGTCACCGTCACCGTCGGCGGCACCACCTACCCGATGGTCCACGTGGCGGACTTCGCCGGCTACACGTCGATCTACGAGGCCACCGTGTCCGGCGACCTCGAGCTGCAGCCCTACCAGTTCGCGGTGGGCGGCGCGGCGGTGCGCGATCCCTACGCGCTGATGGTCAACCCCGGAACCACGCAGGGCGTCGTGATGGACATGGCCTCCATCGCGCCGGCCGGCGGCTGGGCCGCCACGCCCGCCCTCGTCAACCGTGAGGACGCCATCATCTACGAGACGCACGTGCGCGACTTCACCATCGACGCGAACTCGGGCGTCGACGCGGCGAGGAAGGGCAAGTTCCTGGGCATGGTCCAGACCGGGACCACCTACGGCACGGCCAAGACCGGCCTCGACCACCTGAAGGAGCTGGGCGTCACGCACGTGCAGCTCATGCCGGTCTACGACTTCGGCACGGCCCTCTACAACTGGGGCTACGACCCGGTGAACTACAACGTGCCCGAGGAGCAGTACGCCCAGGCGACGGATCCCGTCGGCCGCGTCCAGGAGTTCCAGACCATGGTCAACGAGCTCCACAAGAACGGCCTGCGGGTCGTGGTGGACGTGGTCTACAACCACACCTACGACAAGACCGTCCTGCAGCTCATCACCGGCAAGTACTACACCACGGTCGATCTGTCCGGCGTCGGCAACTCCATCGACGACGGCAACCCCATGGTCGCGCGGATGATCCAGGACAGCCTGGAGCAGTGGGTCCGCAACTACAACGTGGACGGCTTCCGCTTCGACCTGCTGGGCGTCTTCTACGCCACCAACGCCGCCGCCTGGGGCAACCACCTCAACGCCACCTTCCCGACCAGGAACCTGCTGCTCTACGGCGAGCCCTGGAACGGCTACGCCACCGACCCCAACGACGCGCAGAAGGTCCGCTTCGGCAAGATGCCGACCCTGGCCGGCGCGCACGTCGGCGTCTTCAACGGCGGCTACCGCGACGACCTGCGCGGCCCCGGCGACAGCGCGGTGCAGCGCTACGTCGTGAACCAGGCCCCCAGCTGGTGGGGCGCCATCGCCGCCGGCTCCCGCGGCTCGATCACGGCGACCAAGAGCACCAGCGCGCTGCCCAACGCCTGGGACTCGATGTTCGCCTACGACCCCGAGCAGGCCATCAACTACGTCTCGGCCCACGACAACCTGAACATGTGGGACAAGATCAACTACGCGGGCCTCTCCGGCGGCCCCACCGGCTACGCCGGCCGCGTGGACCGCTTCACCATCGGCATCCTCATGACCAGCCAGGGCATCCCCTTCTTCTACGAGGGGGACGAGATGCTGCACAGCAAGGCGTACGGCGGCGACTACACCACCGCCAAGAACAGCTACCGGGCCGGCGACAACTACAACGCCATCCGCTGGGCCGACAAGGTCACCAACGCGGCCACCCACCAGTTCTACCGCGACGCCATCGCGCTCCGCCGCGCCAACCCGGCGCTCCGGCTCACCAGCTGGGACGAGATCAACACCCGCGTCCGGACCACCCTCAACGCCGGCTCGCAGAGCGCGTCGTCCATCAACGCCGTCCACGACGCCTCGCTCCCCGCCGGCGTGGTGGTGAACAGCATCGACGCCGACGGGAACGTGGGCAACGGCCACGAGCTGGTGGTGGTCTACAACAACGGCAACAGCTTCAACCTCACCCTCCCCGCCGGCAGCTGGACCAAGATCTTCGACGCCGGCGGCGCCGTCTCGAAGACCGACGTGGTCTGCGAGGGGACCGCGGTGACCGTGTTCAGGAAGAACTAGCCGACGGGCGCGGCTGACGGGCCGCGAGGCCGGGACTTCGAACGAGGTCCCGGCCTTCGCGTCTCCGGGGGTGGGCTGGACCGCCGGGCATCACCCGAGCAGCTGCTCGATGCTCGACGGGTCCGGCGGCTTGGCCACGTGGCGGTCGAAGCCGGCGGCCAGCGCCCGCGCCACGTCCTCCGGCTGCGCGTAGCCGCTGAGCGCGACCAGCCGGATGGCGCGATCTCCGCTCGCCCGCAGCGCCTGCGCCACGGCGTAGCCGTCCATGCCAGGCAGCCCGATGTCGCAGAGCACGATGTCCAGGTGGCCCTGCTGCGCCCGGGCCAGGGCGCTCGGCCCGTCGAAGGCGAGCTCGACCTCGTGGCCGAGCATCCGGACCAGCTCCGCCAGCGTCTCGGCGGCGTCCCGGTTGTCGTCCACCACCAGCACCCTGCGGCGGCCAGGGCTGGCGGCGGCCAGGGGCGGCCGCCCCGGCCCGGCCTGGCCGCCCGCCGCGGCGCGCACGGCCGGGAGCGGCAGCGTCACGCAGATCTCCGCGCCGCCCCCGGCGCCGTTGCGGGCCACGACCTCGCCGCCGTGCAGCAGCACCAGCCCCTTGACCAGCGAGAGCCCCAGGCCCAGCCCGCCCTCGGTCCGCGCCAGCGTCTGCGCCGCCTGCGTGAACGGCTCGAACAGGGTGGGGAGCACGTCGAGGGGAATGCCCGGCCCTGTGTCGCGCACGCGGATGGCGACGGCCCTGGCCTCCGCCTCCACCTCGACGCCCACCCGCCCGCCGGCGGGGGTGAACTTCGCGGCGTTGGAGAGCAGGTTCCCCAGCACCTGCGCCAGCCGCGTCTCGTCCCCCTCCACGACGAGCGGCTCGCGCGGCAGGTCCAGGTCCAGGCTCAGCCGGCGGGCGTGGAGCACCGGCCGGTAGTCCTCGGCCGTGCGCCGGACCACCGCCGTGATGTCCACCGGGGCGGACCGCAGGTCCACCTTCCCGCGGGCGATCCGGGTGACGTCCAGCAGGTCGTCCACCAGCCGGGTCATGTGCGCGACCTGGCGATCGACGACCTCCCGGGCCCTGCGCGCCCGCTCCTCACCCGGGTCGGCGCGCTCCAGGATGAAGAGCGCGTTGCGGATGGGCGCGAGGGGGTTGCGCAGCTCGTGCGAGAGCATCCCCAGGAACTCGTCCTTGCGCCGGTCGGCCTCGCGCAGCGCCTGCTCGGCGCGCTTGCGGTCGTCGATGTTCATCGCGGCGCCCACCAGCCGCACCACCCGTCCGCCCTCGGCGATGGGCGCCAGCCGGCACTGGAACCACCGGTGCTCGCCGTCGGCTGCGCGGTAGCGCAGCTCCACGTCCTGCGCGGCCAGGGTCTTCAGCGCCCGGCGCCGGCAGGCCACCGCCGCGCCCAGGTCCTCGGGGTGCACCAGGTCCATCCACCCGGCGCGCTTCGTCGCCGCGAGGTCCAGCCCGGAGAAGCTGGTCCACTCCGGGTTGACGTACTCGGCCCTCCCGTCCGGCCCCAGCACGCAGACGATCTGCGGCATGGCGTCGGCGAGCACGCGGAAGCGCTCCTCGCTCTCCCGGAGCGCCTCCTCGACCAGCTTCCGCCCGGTGATCTCCACCGCGGCGCTGCCGACGGTGTCGGCGCCGATGCGGAAGATCTTCACGAGGAGGGTCCTGCCCGAGAAGGTCGCCTCGTACTGCTCGGGCTCCCCGGTGGCGAGGACCCGGCCGAGCCGCGGCGCCGCGCGCTTGCCGCCGTCCGGCATGATCTCGGCGAGCGTGCGACCGACGACCTCCTCGCGCCCCTTGCCGAGGAGCTCCAGCGCCGCCTCGTTGGCCTCCGCGTAGCGCCAGCCCTGGACCGCACCGCGCTCGTCGCGGACGGCGTCCAGGATCACCAGGAGGTCACGGACGTTCTGGGCGATGGTCCGGGCCTGCGCCTCGCTCGGCCGCCAAGCCGGCCCGGTCGGGCGGTGCTCCTGCCGGCTCCCTCCCGGCTGCGCGTTCCGGCTGTTCCCGTCCGAGGCCATGCCACCGGGAGTTCTACTCCGGCGCTCCCTGGGCGCACGAACCTCTCAAGACCGTCCGGCGCGGCAGCTGCTCCACGATGGCCAGGAGCGTCCGCTCCGCGTCGCGCACGGGGTTGCGCCCGGGCCGCCCAGCGCCGTGAGTAGCCGTCGATGCAGACGTCCAGCGTGCGCGCGTCGATCAGGGTCACCACCAGGACGTGTCCCCCGACGTGCGCCACGCGCCGGCCGTCCTGCTCGCGCCACGTCCGCGTCCCTCGTGCGCTTCGCATGGCGCCATCATCGCGCGCCCACCCTCCGGCGCAAGACACCGCGGCGCGAGGGCTCCGCCGCGCCGCCGGTCGCCGGACGGCGGCACGCGCGCTCCCTCGCCCGCAGCGACTCCCCTCGACTGGCTCACGGGCGCCCGGCCCTGGTCCGGCTCCTCAATCGTGGTGGCGCCGCTCCAGAAGAAGTTGCCCTCCGGGTCGCGGAACCACTTCGGGTTCCCGTTCACCGGCTCCCCCCCGAGCGTGTATCCGCCGAAGGTGAGGACCGTCCCGGCGGCCACGATCCGGGCCACCTCGGCCCGCAGGGACGGCGCGCCCCTCCGGATGTTGAGCCGGGCCCGCGCCACCGCCTGGCCGCCCTCGGCCACGAACGCGCCGTGGTCCGGCGGCGCCGCAGCGCCGGTGCAGGCCGCGTGCTCCGTCACGACGTCGCGCAGGAGCCCTTCGTAGGTCCGCCGGCTGTCCGCGAGGCCGGTGACCGGGTCCGAGCGGCGCTTCGGGTCGAGGAAGAAGTGCCCGACGATGGAGGTCGCGGGGTCGAGCGCGAAGCGGTGGCAGAGGTACGCGAGCACCCAGACGTACCTGCGGTAGGCCTCGTCCGCGTCGAATCCGGCCCCCCCAGCAGTACTCGACGCCGATGGCCGCGTCGTTCGCGTCCGCGCCGAAGACCTGGTTGTCGGTGGGCACGTCGTAGAGGACGTGCCAGGCCTTCTCGGGCGGGGCCGTCAGGGCGGGCACGCACTCGAGGATCGCCCGGTCGTCCACGAACAGGTGGGCCGAGGCGGCCTTCAGGTCGCGCGTCCTCTCGTAGTACGCCACGTTCCCCGCCGCGGTGGAGCCGCGGTTGCCGGTGTCGTGCGCGACCAGGAACCTCACCCCACGGCCGAGCGCGATCCCCCGGCGGCGCCTCGAGGGCGCGGTGAGGTACGCCGGGGTGATCGCGTAGCGCAGGTCGAAGCCGTTCGCGGGCATGGCGCTACCCCAGGGGCGGCTGAGAGAATCGGGCTCGTCGGCCGGTGCCGCTGGGCCGGGTGCTGCCGCGAGCGCCGCCCCGCCGGCCGGGCCGGGCAGGTTCTTGCGGACGAAGCCCTCGATGAAGTCGGCGCCGGCGTAGCCGACGGCGATGAGCAGGACGACGTTCTCGCGCGAGATCGCCTGCAGGTCGATCTGCGTCGTCAGCGTCCCCAGCACGCCGGCCACCATGCCGATGAGGAGGCTGGTCAGCAGGGTGCTGGCGCTGAACTCGTCGGAGAGCTTCTTGCCGGCGTGGAGGGCCGCGTCGTTCACCTTCTTGAGCCCCACCACGATCCGGATTCCCAGGCCCAGCGCGCCGAACAGCGCGCCCAGGAAGAACTGGGTGATCCACTCGTTTGCGGTCATGCTGGGCCCACCCCCGGGGCCGGCGCGCGCGCTGGCGCGGACCGCGGCAGTATACGCGGGCGGTTTGACTCGTCGTGCGCGTCGGCCGATGGCGCCCACAGGGGGCGTCGATGACCCCCGGACCGGCACACCCGCACGGCGCCGCGCGGCGGCATGAAGTCGGTCGCGCGCCCGGCCGCTTCCCCTCCTGGGCGCTGAACCCGTGCAGCGCGGGCACCAGATTGGGCTGGTATGCGCGTGGTGGGCGCGGTGCTCCTCGCTGGTGCGGCTGGGTGCTTCCAGTTGAGCCCGCACGACCTCCCAGAGCTGCAGGATCACAACCTGCGCGCCGTCGAGCGGCTCGCGGCCACGCCCATCGAGGGCCCGCTCCGCTTCGTCCTGATCGGCGACACGCAGCGCGAGTTCGACGCGGCCGCTGCGTTCGTGGAGGCGGTCAACCGCCGAGGGGACGTCCACTTCGTGGTGGAGCTGGGCGACTTCACCAACACCGGGCTCACGTTCGAGTGGGAGGCGATGCGGCGCGTGTTCGATGGGCTGCGCATGCCCTGGCTGGCGGTGATCGGCAACCACGACTTCCTCGCCAACGGACGGCTCATCTACGAGCACATGTTCGGGCCTCGCAACCTGGCCTTCACCGTGGCTGGCGTGCGGCTGGTGCTGCTCGACACCAACAGCCGGGAAGCCGGCTTCCCGCAGGATGTGCCGGATCTGGCCTGGCTCGAGGCGCAGCTGGCGCCGGACGGCGCCCACGACCGTTCGGCCGTCCTGGGGCACGTCGGGCCCAACTCGGAGGACCTCCGCGAGGACCTCAAGCCCGGCTACCGCGCGCTCCTCCGCGAGGCGGGCGCCCCGGGGTTCCACGCCCACGGCCACAAGTACGAGGCGTACGAGCAGGATGGCGCGCGCTTCTACACGGCGGACGCCGTGGGGCACGGCAGCTACCTGCTCGTCACCGCGGGCCCAGGCGGCGGGTTCGAGGTGGAGCGGGTCTTCTTCTGATGCGCGCCGCGACCGCTGCAGGCGCGCGCGGCGCGCTCCTCCTGGCGACGCTGCTGGCGCCGTCCGTGGCCGTGGCTGGCTGGGGCGCGCTGGTGCCGGACCGCGCCAAGCTCCAGGTGGCCGGGCAGCTGGGCCTGGTGGCCCCCGGGGTGGGCTACGCCTTCGCGCGCGACCGGCTCGAGACGGATCTGCTGGTGGGCTGGGTCCCGGAGTCGATCGCCGGCCAGGACCTCTACCTGTTCACCGGCAAGCTGACCTGGCTGCCCTGGCGCGTGCACCTGGGGGAGCGCTGGCTGCTGCGCCCGTTCACGGCCGCCGTGGCGCTGACCTACACCCTGGGCGGCGAGGGCTTCTGGCTCAGGCTCCCCGATCGCTATGAGCGGGGCTACTACGAGCTGCCCACGGCGCTGCGGGCCACCTTCGGCCTGGGCGCCACCCTCTCCCACCGCTCACGCAGCGGGCGCGAGCTGGGCCTGTACGCCGAGCTGGTGGCCGGGGAGATCCCGCTCGCCTACTGGATCAGCAACAGCGTCGTCCGCGCAGAAGACGTGTTCAGCCTGGCGCTGGGGCTGCGCTGCTCGCTGTAGCGGCCGGGCCCGCCCCGCCTGAGCGCGGGCGCTGCCCCTCGCGCTCCCCATGCTCTGGGCCATGGACCTCGACGTCATCGTGATCGGCAGCGGCCAGGCGGGCGTGCCGCTGGCCACGCGGCTGGCGGCGCACGGGCGGAAGGTGCTGCTGGCGGAGCGGGGCGAGCTGGGCGGCACCTGCGTCAACACCGGCTGCACGCCCACCAAGACGCTCATCGCCAGCGCCCGCGCGGCCCACGTGGCCCGCACCGCCGGGCGGCTGGGGATCCGGACCGGGCCGGTCGAGGTGGACTTCGCCGCGGTGGTGGCGCGCAAGGACGAGATGGTCCGGACCTGGCAGCAGGGGGTGGAGCGGCGGCTGGCCTCGGCGGATGGGCTGCGGCTGGTCCGCGGCGCGGCGCGGCTGGTGGGGGAGCGGACGGTGGAGGTGGCCGGCGAGCGCCACCGGGCCGAGGTGGTGGTGCTCAACGTGGGCGCGCGGCCGGCGGAGCCGGCCATCGCCGGACTGCAGCACGCGCCGTGGCTCGACAACCGCCGGGTGATGGCGCTGCGCGAGGCGCCGCGGCACCTGGTGGTGATCGGCGGCGGGTACATCGGCTGCGAGCTGGCGCAGGCCTTCCGCCGGCTGGGCGCGGCGGTGACGGTGATCGAGCCCGGGGCGCACCTGCTCTCGCAGCAGGACCCGGAGGTCTCGGAGGCGGTGGAGGGGGTCTTCCGGGGGGAGGGGATCGCGCTCCGGCTGGACACGCGGGCCCAGGCCGTGGCCGGGGCCGAGGGGCGCGTGAGGGTCACGCTCTCCGGCGGCGACGCCGTGGAGGGCAGCCACCTGCTGGTGGCCACCGGCCGGCAGCCCAACACCGGCGACCTGGGCTGCGAGGCGGCCGGGGTCCGGCTGGACGGGCGCGGGTACGTGGAGGTGGACGACCACTACCGCACCAGCGCCGCGGGCGTGTTCGCGGTGGGCGACTGCGCCGGAGGCCCGCAGTTCACCCACGCGGCCTGGGACGATCACCGGCTGCTGCTGGAGGTGCTGGAGGGACGGCCGGGGCGCGGGCGCAAGGACCGGCTCATCCCCTTCACCGTCTTCACCGACCCGCAGGTCGCCGGGGTGGGGCTCACCGAGCGGGCGGCGCGCGCGCAGGGCGTGGCCTTCGAGGCGGCCACCGTGCCCTTCGCCCGCGTGGCCCGGGCGGTGGAGACCGGGGAGACGGCCGGCCTGCTGAAGATCCTGGTGGCGCCGGACGACCGGCTGGTGGGCGCGACCATCGTCGGCGCCGAGGCGGGCGAGCTGATCCACGTCTTCGCCGCGCTGATGCAGGCGGGCGCCCCGGTGCGCACGCTGGTGGAGCTGGAGGCGGTGCACCCGGCCTTCGCGGAGGGGCTGCAGGCGGTGGTGATGGCGCTGCCGCGCCACGCGCTGCGGTGAGGCTGCTGCAAGGGGCGTTGCCTCGAGGGTGACGATGCCCTGGACGAGACCTCCGGACGGGGCGGTCGCCCCCTCCAGGCTGCAGCCGCTCCCCGACCTGCCAAGATGCACGCCTCGCCTGCATGACGTCCGGAGAGGACCAGAAGCGCGGCACGGCCGCCGACGACGCCGCGCTGGTCGCGCGCATGCGCCGCGGCGATCGGGCGGCCTTCTCCGCCATGGTCGCGCGCCACGCGGGCTCGCTGCTGCGCGTGGCGCGCAGCCTGGTGCGCGACGGCGCGACGGCGGAGGAGCTGGTGCAGGAGACGTGGCTGGCGCTCCTCACCGGCCTGGACGGCTTCGAGGGGCGGGCGTCGCTGCGGACCTGGCTCTTCCGCGTGCTGGTCAACAAGGCCCGCTCACGCCTGGTGAAGGACGGCCGGACGGTGCCCTTCTCGGCGCTGGCGGAGGACGGCGGCCCGGACCCCGACGCCGGGCGCTTCGACGCCGGCGGGGGCTGGCTGGAGGCCCCTGGCGCCGGCGCCCCCGATCCGGAGCGGCTCCTCCTGGGCGCCGAGGCGCGGGGCCTCATCGAGGCGGCGCTGCGCGAGCTGCCCGAGGCGCAGCGCGCGGTGGTGACGCTGCGCGACATCGAGGGGCTCGAGGCGGACGAGATCTGTAATCTCCTGGGCCTCACCCTGACCAATCAGCGGGTGCTCCTGCACCGGGGCCGGGCCCGGGTGCGCGAGGCGCTGGAGCGGAGGCTGGGCGGAGCGCGATGACGCGGACCTGCAAGGAGATCGCGGCGCAGGCGTCGGATCGCCTGGAGGGCCGGCTCGGCCTCCTGGCCCGGCTCGGCTTCGCCCGCCACCTGGCGGGCTGCGCCGGCTGCCGGGCCTACCTGGCGCAGCTCGAGGCCACCCGCCAGGCGCTGCGCCAGCTCCCGGCGCCCGAGCTACCCGCCTCGCTGGCCTCCGCCCTGGAGGCGCAGTTCCTGGCGCACGCCGGGGGCGCGCCGGCGCAGGCTTCGGCTGGCGCGGAGGAGGACGGGCAGGCGAGCCCGGCCTCGCCGTTCGCGCCCTGGCCGCTCCTGGGGACCGCGGCGGCGCTCGCGGCGGTGGTCCTCTCCGGGCGACCGTCGCTGGCCGGCCCGGACCTGCTGGTCTGCCTCTGGCTGGGCGGGGCCGCGGTGGCCGTGGCCGCTGCGGCCCGCCGGTTCGGCCCCTGGCACGCCCTGGGCGGCCTGGCGGCCTCGCTCGCCGCGGCGCTGGCGGCGGGCGGGTCGGGCGCGCTGGTGGCGGAGGAGGGCGTGCAGTGCTTCGGGGTGGAGCTTGCCGGCGCGGCCGCGGTGGCGGCGCTGGGCTGGGCCGGGGCGCGGCGGCGCGGTCCCGCCGCGATCCGGCGCGAGGCGGCGGCGAGCGGCGTGGCCGGGGCCCTGGCGGCCAGCGCAGGGCTGCAGCTCACCTGCGGCGCCCACCTGGCGCTGGTGCACCTGGTGCTCTTCCACGTCCTGGGCGTGGCCGCAGCGGCGTTGGCCGCGGCCTGGGCGGTGCGGGGCGCGCGGCCGGCGCCGGGGTGAGCAGCGCGCTGCGGCTTGGACTCCCGCGCCCCGATGCTGAGCGGCAGCCGGCCGGGCAGGCATATGACTGGCCGGTGGCCGGGTGGCGCTGGCGGGCCTGCTGCCGCCGGTGGACCCGCGGCGCACCGCCCCCGGCCCGCCAGGCGCGCTGCCCCCTCCTCACGCTGCGTGCAACCGCGGGTCCGTGGGAAAGCGCCGCGGGAGCCGCTAGCTTTCGGGTGCCCGCGCGCGGAGTCGCCGGCTCGAGCGTTCCCCCCCCCCAGCTCGATCCGCGGCCGCGCGCGGGCACCTCGCAACGGCGCGGCTCAGCCTGGCGCGCGCGGCAGCTCCAGCTCGAACGACACGCTCCAGGCCGGCCGCTCCACCAGCGCCACCGTGCCGCCGTGCGCCGCCGCCACCAGCGCGCAGAGGTGGAGGCCCAGGCCGGCGTGGTGCCACGCGGAGAGGGCGGAGGTGGAGCCCTCCTCGAACAGGCGCGGCCGGAGCTCCGGCGGCACGGGCGGGCCGCTGTTCCGGACCGCCAGCCGCACCGCGGCGCCGGCGGGCTCGGCCGCCAGCTCCACGCGGTCCCCGGGCCGCACGTGGCCGGCGGCGTTGACGAGCAGGTTCTCCAGCACGCGCCGGACCAGGGCCGGGTCGGCCCACGCCTGACCCGCGCCGTCGGCCCGCACCTCCAGCGCCGCGCCGGCCCGGCCGATCACCGGCCGGAGCGCCCTGGCCACCTCGTCCAGCAGCGCCGCCAGCGAGACGCCGGCCCTGGCCGGGCGGAGCCCCTCCTCCAGCCTCGAGACCAGCAGGAGGTCTCCGGCCAGGCCCGACAGCCGCTCCACCTCGCCCGTGGCGATGGCCAGCGCCTCCGCCCGCGCGGCCGGCGGCGCGGTGGTGCGCTGGGCCAGCTCCAGGCTGGCCATCACCGAGGCCAGCGGGTTGCGCAGGTCATGCACGATGAGCCTGGTCAGCCGCTCCGCCTCGGCCCGGGCGGCCTCCAGCTGCGCCTTGGCCACCCGCAGCGCCTCGGCGTCCTGCCGCGCCAGCGCGCCGGCCCGCGCCTCGGCCGCGGCCCGCACCGCCAGCGTGACCATGCGGATGCCGGCCCCGCTCACCGAGTAGCCGAAGACGCCCAGGAGCATGGCCATCGCCACGGCGGTGGGCGGGTGCAGCCCGGAGACCCAGAGCAGCGCGCAGTGCCAGGCGATCGCAGCCGCCGCGAGCCAGGTCAGCGCCCGGCGGGGCAGCGTGAGGGAGCCCCAGAGCAGGAGCAGCTGCGCCGTCATCATGAAGATGGCGGCGGCGATGGGCCCGCCGGCGGGGCGCTCCACCGCCAGCCAGGACGCGAGCCCCACCGAGAAGAAGTCGAACGCCGCGCCGACGAGGATGACGCGCTCCGACGGGCGGCGGTGCAGCTGGGCCAGCACGGCCAGCGCGACCGCCAGCGCGACGACGTTGACCACCACGCCGGTGGAGGCGGAGACCGGGCCGCCATCGTCGCCCCGTAGCCGGGCCGTCGCCCAGATGATGAGCAGCAGCGCCCGCGCCACCACCCGCAGCCAGGCGACGAGCCGGGCGTTGGAGGCTCGCACGTCGGACAGGGCCCGCCGGATGTAGTCGGCCTCCGCGGCGGTGGGCGGCGTGGGGACGCGCTGCAGCGGCATCTCGACACTCTACCCGAACTGGGCCGAGCGCCCGCTCGCTTGACGGCCGGCAGGCGCTTGCCGCACCTTGTGTCCGTGCCCTCCCCTTCCGCCACGGGCGCCCGCCTCGGCCTGGTGGACGACGACCGGAGCTTCCGGCGCGCCACCGTGCTCTGCCTCGAGGACGCCGGCTACCGGGTGGACGAGTACGACTCCGCGTCCGACTTCCTGCGCCGGCGGTCGGCGGTGCCGCACGACGCGCTGATCCTCGACGTGGACCTGCCCGGGCTGACCGGGCTGGAGCTGCAGGCCATCCTCTCCGGCGCCCCCGACGCGCCGCCGGTCATCTTCGTGAGCGGCCGCTCCGACGTCGTGCAGGGCGTCCAGGCCATGCGGCAGGGGGCGGTGGACTTCCTGGTGAAGCCCTACCGCCAGGAGCGGCTGCTGGAGGCGCTGGCCCGGGCCCTGGCGCACGGCGCCCGCGCCCGCGCCCGCGCGCTGGAGCGGCAGCAGCTCGAGGCACGGCTGGGGGGCCTCTCCGAGCGCGAGCGCCGGGTCGCGGAGCTGGTGGTGGAGGGGCGCCTCAACAAGCAGATCGCCGACGCGCTGGGCACCAGCGAGAACACCATCAAGGTCCACCGGGCGCGGGCCATGGAGAAGCTCGAGGTGCGCTCGGTGCCGGAGCTGGTGAGGCTGCTCGACCGGGTGCGCGCGCTCCAGAACGTCTGATGGCCCAGCCGCCCTGCCGGGGTCACGGTCGCCCCAGACCTTCGGTAACGCGAGCCAAACGTTCGCCAGCGCTAATGGAAGGACCGAGGTGGTCGCGGGTGCTCTGACTGGGGACATCGCGCGACCCTCGGGGGTGGCATGGCGCCACAAGCGCAGGTGCTGGTGGTGGACGACGACGCGGCCGTGCGGACCGGGCTCGTCCGGACCCTGCGCTCGGCGGGCATCGCGGCCGAGGCCTTCGATCGCGGCCCGGCGCTGCTGGCGCGCCTCGAGGCGATCGCCGACGCCTGCTGCGTCGTGAGCGACCTGCGCATGCCCGGCATGGACGGGCTGGCGCTGCAGGAGGCGCTGGCGGGCCGCCCGGTGGGGCTGGTGTTCGTGACCGGCCACGCCGACGTGCCGTCGGCGGTGCGCGCCATGAAGCGCGGGGCCCAGGACCTGCTGCAGAAGCCCGTCTCCGCCGACCGGCTCCTCGAGGCCGTGTCCGCCGCGCTGGGCCACGCGCGCCGGGCCGAGGCCGAGCGGCAGCGCACCGGCGCGCTCCAGGCGCGCTACGCCACCCTGACCCCGCGCGAGCGGCAGGTCTTCGCGCTCGTCACCTCCGGCCTGCTCAACAAGCAGGTGGGCTACGCGCTGGGCACCTCCGAGAAGACGGTCAAGGTGCAGCGCGGCCGCGTCTTCGAGAAGATGGGCGCCAGCTCGCTGGCCGAGCTGGTGCGCATGGCCGACCGGCTCGGGCTGGGCCGGGCCGGGGACGGCGCGCGCGCCGAGGACGGTGCGCAGCCGCAGGCCACCTAGGCGACCCGGCTTGCGGCCGGCGCCGGCCCCGTGTCACCTTCGCGGCCCGCCGTGTCGCGCGCCGCCCTCCTCCCGCTGCTGCTCCTCGCGCTGCCGGTCCCGGCCTGGGCCGGCGACGGGGGCTGCCGCGAGCTGCAGGCCTTCCGCGCCGGCCGGTCGGCCGCGCCGCTGCCGCCGGCCCTGCGGGCCGGGTTCGATCGCCCGCGCTTCCTGGGCTGCCTGGCGCGGATGGAGCAGGAGGTGCGGACCCTGCAGCGCGCCGACGTGGCGGTGCTGGAGCGGGCGCTGGCGGCGCGCGGGATCACCGGCGTGGAGGTCTCCGAGCTGGACCGGCTGCTGCTCGATCCGGACGACGGCGTGGGGCGGGTGCGCGCGCGGCTCGCCCAGGCGCGGCTCCCGCAGGCCGACTACTACCGGCGCTATACGCTGGACGGCCCGCTCCTGCAGCTGCAGGTCGCCTGGACCGGCGGCGCGCCCGACGCCCGCGGCGGCCACCGCGTGCACGATCACGGCGTGGCGGAGGAGCTGCGGGCCGAGCCGGACGGCCGCGCGGTGCTGGCGCGGCTCCTCGGGGCGGCGCGCGAGGCGGGCCGGCCCCGCAACGCCGACCTGGCCATCTCCAGCGCGCCCGGCCGCCCGGCGCTCACGCCGGCGGTGGCCAAGCTGATCCTCTTCGAGCTCCTGCGCGAGCGCCTCCGCCCCGCCGACCTGCGCCGCGTCGCCGACCAGCTCCGGCTCAAGTTCGACGCCGGCTCGCCCTGGTCGGCGCGGGTGGGCGACCTCGACTTCGTCTCGGTGCACGCCGGCTACTTCCGCGGCGCCGGCCCCGAGCACGCCCCGCGCGCCTCGGGCGCTCCGGCCTCCAGCGGCCTGGACTGCACGTCGGTGATCCAGGCCTGCCTGGCCGAGGCCGGCGTGGGCTTCCCGCCCGGCTACCGGCTGCTCTCCGAGGTGCTGGCCCGCCTGGACGCGCCGGACGCCGAGGCCCGGGTGGCCCGGCCCGAGGCGGTGGCGCCGGCGCGCGAGCGGCTGGCGGCCGCGCCGCTGGAGCGCGAGGACCAGCTCTGGCCGGGCGACGTGGTGGCCATGCCCGGCCACGCCTTCGTCCTGGCCGGCTGGGAGCGCGACGCCGCCGGGCGCTGGGTGGCGGTCACCTACGAGGCGGTGGGCGGCGAGCACCGCGCCTTCGCCCGCTTCATCCGCGAGCTGGAGCCGGCCGGCGCCGGGCGCTGCGCGCCGCTCCGGTTCCGGGTGGGCGAGCGGCTGGTGCAGGGGACGCTGGTGCGCCCGCGGCCCTCGCCCGCCTCGCCGGCGGCCCGGTCCAGCGACCGCTGAGAGCTGACCCAGATCAGCCGCGCCTCACCAGGGACCACGACGCCCCGTGCGCGGGGGCAGAGACTTGGAGCCGGACCGGACCGGAGGCGAACCGTGAGGACCCTCGGGAAGGCGAAGCGCGTCCGCATCTACGTGAACCAGGACGACCGGACGGGCGGCAAGCCGGTCGACGCCGCCGTGCTCAACCTGCTGCGGGCGGAGAACGCGCACGGCGCCACCGTGCTGCGCGGCGTGGAGGGGTTCGGCGCCACCGGCCAGATCCACACCGCCCGGCTGACCGAGGTGGCCCACCGGCTGCCGCTCATCATCGAGTGGATCGACACCCGCGAGCGGGTGGAGCGGCTCCTCCCCCGCGTGCTGGCGCTGGTGCGCCACGGGCTGGCCACCGTGGACGACACCGACGTGGTGCTGCTCGACCCGTCGCCGGTCCGCGACCTGGACGCCGCGCTGCGCGCCTCGGCGGTGATGACGCGCGAGGTGGTCAGCGTGACCCCGGAGACGCCGGTGCGCGAGGTGGTGCAGCTCTCGCTGCGCTGGACCTACCGCGCGGTGCCGGTGGTCGAGGACGGCCGCCCGGTGGGGATCGTCACCAGCTCCGACCTGGTGGCCCGCGGCGGGCTGGGCGTCCGGCTCGACCTCTTGCGCGGGCTGGACCAGCCCAGCCTGCACGCGATCCTGGAGCGGCTGGCGCGCCAGGATCGGACCGCGGCCGACGTGATGACGCCGGACCCGGTGACCGCGCGGGCGGACGAGCCGCTGCCGGCGGTGGCCGAGCGGATGATCCGGCGGCGGTGAAGCGGCTGCCGGTGGTGGACGCCGGCGGCGCGCTGGTGGGCATGGTGAGCCGGCTGGACCTGCTGCGCACGGTGGCCTCCGCCGACGGGCCGCGCCAGCCGGCGCCGCGCGAGATCGGCCTCACCGGCGACCAGCCGCTCTCGGCCGTGATGCGCCGGGAGGTCCCCATGGTCCACCCGGACACCCCGGCGGTGGAGGTGTTCCAGGCGGTGGTCGCGACCCGGCTCAACCGCGCGCTGGTGGTGGACGACGACGGGCGGGTGGTGGGCCTGGTGACCGACGCCGAGCTGCTGGAGCGGGTCACCCCCGCGCTCCGCCCCGGCGCGCTGCGCGCGCTGATGCGCCGCCTCCCCTTCGCCCGCCGGCCGGAGGACGCGGCCACCCACGCGGTGGGCAAGGTGGCCGCCGACCTGATGACGCGCGGGGTGGCCACCGCGCGCGAGGACGCGCGCGTGAGCGAGGCCATCCCGCTCATGCTGGCCGGCCGGCAAAAGGTGCTGGCGGTGACCGACGCCGAGGGGCGGCTGGCCGGAATCGTGGACCGGGCCGACCTGCTGCACGGGCTGATCCCGGAGGAGGCGCCGGGCGAGTAGCCCTACCTCCGCCCGAGGTCCTGCAGCAGCCGCTGGAAGGACGGCGAGGCGCGCATCAGCCTGGCCGAGACGTCGCGCAGCCGGTCCACCTGGTCCTGCTCCAGCGCCAGGCTGGTCGGCATCTGGTTGAAGGCCTCGCGCTCGGCCGGATCCTTCAAGGCGTCGAAGGTCACGTTCACCAGGTAGGTCTCGCGCTCGCCGGGCGCGTGGGCCTTCCAGCGGGCCAGGCCGTCCCGCACCTTCTCGACCGTGTCGAGGCTGATCCGATCCACCGGGATGGACCACATCTGGTCCTCGAGATCGCCGGTGCCCGGCGGCTCCGCGGAGCGGTCCCAGTCGTTGGGCGGGAAGCGCAGCGCGTTGACGGAGATGACCACGACCCGGCGCGCCCGGCGGAAGGCCTCCAGCCCGGGCGCGTCCGGCGCCACCTCCAGCAGGTCGAGGGCGCCCACCACCTCGGAGAGCCCCAGGTTCTCGGAGAGCCCGCCGTCGAAGAGGTGCACGTAGGGGCGATCGGGACGGGCGTAGGCCAGGAGCCCGCGGGCCCGCAGCAGCGACCGCCCCGGCGTGTCGGAGCCCTCGGCGGCCTGCTCCACCTGCGCCAGCCAGGGGGGACCGGCCCAGCCGCAGGTGCCGGCGCGGTTCTGCAGGGTGATGGGCGAGAGCAGCGGCGGGAGCGCGGTCGAGGTGGCCACCGCCCGGCCCAGCGTGACGCCCGAGACGTCGCCGCAGAGCGCGTCGAACTGGTCCTGGGTGAAGCTGAAGCGGGCGCCGGTGCTGATGTCCGTGCCGTGGATGAGGATGAAGGGGCCGCCCGCCTGCTGCAGGTCGCCGAAGGTGGCGCCGTCGAAGACGGTCTGGTCGTAGATCTCGGCGAACAGGTCGGAGCGGTTGAAGGTGCCGGAGGGCAGGCGGAACCAGCTGGAGGGCGAGAGGATGCGCTTCACCAGCTCGCGCTCCAGGTTGCGCGAGGTCACCCGGGGGCCGAACTCCTCGAAGGTCTTCTCGCCCCGCAGGCCGTAGTAGGCCGCGGGCAGCGTGCCGCCGGAGATGGCGGTGATGACGTCCACCTCGTCCAGCAGCCGCCGCGGCTGGCCGTCCGCCACGATGGTCGTGCGGCGCAGCTCCTCCAGGGCGCCGTAGCCGAGCGAGGCGGCGCGCATGCCGCCGCCGGAGATGGCCAGGATCACCAGCAGGTCGTCCGACTGCCCGGGCCGGTGGGCCTCGGACATCCGGTACCCGGGGCCGCCGGCCCTCTCCAGCCTGGGGGTGCCCGGGTGGTGGGCGCAGGCCGCGAGGAGCAGCGCGAGGGCGGCGAGCAGCTGCGGGCGGCGGACGGGCGGCGGTGCGGTCATTGGGGGTCTCCGGCCTGCAGGCCTACCACGCCCGGCCCGCCCCGTCGGTTGGCCCTTCGTCTCAGGGCGCCGCGGCGGCCCAGCCCTCCTCGGCGGACGCCGGCGCGGCCGGGGCGAAGGTCACCACCACCTCCGTCCCGCACCCCTCGCCCTCGCTGTGGGCCTCGGCCGTCCCGCCGTGGAGCGCCGCCAGCCCCTTCACCATGGCCAGCCCGAGCCCGAGCCCACCCTCGCTGCGCGCCAGCCCCTGCGGTCCCTGCGAGAACGGCTCGAAGAGCCGGGGCAGGAGCTCCGGGGCGATGCCCGCGCCGTCGTCCCTCACGCACAGCTCCAGCCGGCCGGCGCGCCGCCGCACCCGCACCCAGACGTGCCCGCCGGGCGGCGTGTACTTGGCCGCGTTCTGCAGCAGGTTGCCGGCGATCTGCGCGATGCGGGTGGCGTCGCCGTCGAGCGGCAGCGGCGCCGGCGACCGCTCCAGCACCAGCTCCACGCCGCGGGCCTCCAGCACGGCCCGGTGGTCCTCGCTCGCCCGCGCCGCCACCTCGCCCAGGTCGATGCGCTCCCGGCGCAGCTCAATCTTGCCGCGCACGATCCGGGTCACGTCCAGCAGGTCGTCCACCAGGCGCGTCAGGTGCGCGGCCTGGCGGGCCACCACCTCCCGCGCCCGCCGCGCGCGCGGGCTGGCCGGGTCGGACTGCTCCATCAGGTACAGCGCCGAGGTGAGCGGGGCGAGGGGGTTCCGCAGCTCGTGGCTGAGCATCCCCAGGAACTCGTCCTTGCGCCAATCGGCGTCGCGCAGCGCCTGCTCGGCCCGGCGGCGGTCCTCGATGTCGGTGCCAATCCCCATCCACCCGGTGACCCGGCCGGCGGCGTCGCGCACCGGCGAGGCGCGCCCCAGGAACCACCGGTAGGCGCCGTCCGCCCGGCGCACGCGGAACTCGCACTCCAGCAGCCCGCCCGTGGCCACGGCCTGCCGGACGCCGGCCGCCAGCTGGGCCACGTCGGCGGGGTGGATCACGTCCAGCCAGTCGTTGCCGGAGGCCGAGCCTGATCACTGCCGGTGTAGTCGAACCAGTGGCGGTTGCGCTCCACGATGACCGCGTTCTCGTCGGTGCGCCAGGCGATGGCGGGGATGGACTCCATCCACTCGCGCGTGGTGCTGGCCCTGGCCCGCTCCGCCGCTGCGGCGGGCGAGGCCCCTGGGACCGGCCGTTCAGGCGACCGGGGCTTCGCTGGCTTGGCGTGGGCGTGCGGCATGGAGGTCCTCTGGTTGGGGCTACCGGGTGGTAACCGCTGGAGGCGCCACACTTCTTCCGGACCACCTGGACCCACCGCAGAGCCGGCGCAGCCGTCGCTATCTTCACAGCCGAGGAGGTGGCATGGCGACGGCCCAGGGAAGGGTGGCGGCGGCCCCGGCGCCGGCCGCGCCGGGCGGCATCCGCAGCTACGAGGACTTGGACGGGGGCGAGGGGCAGGCGCTCACCTTCCGCCCGCACCGGTACGCGGCGGCCGACCTGGCGCCGCTCCGCTGCACGGTGGTGGTCCAGGCGGGCGGCGGTCGCCTCGAGTGTCCGCTCCGCGACGTGTCCCGCAACGGCGTGGCCTTCTCCGCGCCCGCCACGCTCCCCGCGTCGCCCGGGCAGCCCCTCGAGCTCTCGGTGCGGCTCGACGCGCACCCGCTCTGGTCCGGGCAGGCCCGGGTGCGGGACGTGCGCCTGGTCGGCGGGCAGCGGCTGGTGGCGGCCAGCTTCGGCGAGGCGCTGGTGGACGGGGACGAGCTGCGCCTCCTGCGCGAGGTCTGGATCCCCGGCGCGGCCGGGCTGCGGCTGGCCGAGCAGCCCTGGCGCGCCGGCGGGGCGGAGCGCTTCCGCGCCCGGGTGGCGGAGCTGGGCGCCTACCTGGAGGAGCTGCAGGAGCGGCTCGGCCGGCTGGAGGCCTCCCTGCCCTGGGACCCCTCGGCGGCCCACCGCTCGACCGCCCGCACCGCCCTGGTCGCGCGGCTGCGGGCCGAGGTGGCGGAGGACGTGCTGGCGCAGGCCACCGCCGTCGGAGAGGCGCTGGCGGCGGCCGACCCCCAGGAGCTGGAGGCGCACCGGGCCTGGTCGCTGCGCCAGCTCCAGCCGCTGCTGATGCAGGCCCCCTGGCTGCACCGGGCGCGCCACAAGCCGCTCGGCTACCCGGGCGACTACGAGGTGATGAACTACCTCTACGAGCGCGACTTCGCCGGCCCCACGCTCTTCGCGCGGACCATGGGGTACGCCTTCATGCAGACCCACGCGGCGCGGGCGGTGCGCTGCCGGAAGGACCTGGTGAAGGAGGTGCTGCGGCGCCACCTGCTGGGCGCGGGCGGCCGCCCCCTGCGCCTGCTCTCCATCGCGGCCGGCCCGGCGCGCGAGCTGCAGGAGCTGCTGCGGGAGCTGGAGGAGCTGCCGGCGGACCTGGAGGTGGTGCTCTTCGACCAGGACCGGGGCGCGCTGGAGCACGCCTTCCAGCGGCTGCGCCCCCTGGCCGACGCCCGCTTCCCCGGGCGCGTCCGCATCGCCTTCCTCAACGCCTCGGTGCGCCGCCTGCTGCGCGACCCGCACCTGTTCGACGAGCTGGGGCGCTTCGACGTGGTCTGGTCGGCCGGGCTGTTCGACTACTTCCACGAGGCCACCGCGGTCCGGCTGGCCCGCAACCTGATGGTCGCCGCGGCCCCCGGGGCGCCGGTGCTGATCGGCAACATGACCGACCACCCGCACCGCTGGCTGATGGAGTTCCACCTCGAGTGGACGCTGCTCTACCGCTCCCGCGAGGCCCTGGCCGGGCTGGCGCGGCGGGCTGCGCCGGGGGCGCAAATCACGGTGCTGGAGGAGGCGAGCGGCGTGAACCCGTTCGTGCAGCTCGAGGCGCCGTGACGCGGCGCGCGGGGTGGGGGCCGCAGGCCGGACGGCTGCCGTAATCCGTCACGCCCTCAGGTGGTCGGGACTCGGGGGCCCCCGCTCAGCGACGCCAGGAGGCCTTCGAGGTCCGGCGGCTTGGTGAGGTGCTCGTCGAAGCCGGCCGCCCGCGCCCGCTCCTGGTCCTCCGGCTGCCCGTAGCCGCTCAGCGCCACCAGCCGCGCCGCCCGCGTTCCGTCGGCGCCCCGCAGCGCCCGCGCCACCGCCAGGCCGTCGGAATCCGGCAGGCCGAGGTCGCAGAGCACCACCTCCGGCCGCAGCCGCTCCGCCAGGGCCAGCCCGGTGCGCCCGTCGCCGGCCACCTCGACGTGGTGGCCGTGGAGCGTGAGCAGGTCGGCCAGGCTCTGGGCGGCGTCGAGGTTGTCCTCGATCACCAGCACCATCCGCGGGCGCGGCTGCGAGGCCGTCGCGCCCTGCTGCTCCTGGACCTCCTCGCTCATCCGCGCCTCCGCACGGCCGAGTGTACGCCCGGGCGACCTGACGCACAGCGCGAACCCGGGGCCCCCGCGGGGCAGGTCACCGCAGGGCTCCGGGCGTGCGGGCGGCCGTCCCCGTGCTAGCTTCCACGGGCACCCCACACGGAGCCCCCATGGCGCGCGACATCTTCACCGAGCCGGACGAGATCGACGTCCGGACCCTCCTCCACCTGGGCCCGCTGGCCCCGCTGGCCGGGACCTGGGAGGGCCAGGGGCTCGACCTCCACCCGGTGGCCGAGGGCGGCGAGGAGGAGCCGTACCGCGAGCGCATCGGTCTTCGAGCCCATCGACCCGCAGCCCAACGGCCCGCAGCTGCTCTACGGCCTGCGCTACCACGTCCACGTGAACAAGCTGGACGAGCCGCTCACCTTCCACGACCAGGTGGGCTACTGGCTGTGGGAGCCCGCCACCGGCGCGCTGCTCCAGACCGTGGCCATCCCGCGCGGCCTGGTGGCGCTGGCGACCGGCCAGGCCGCGGCGGACGCGCGCCGCTTCTCGGTGCGGGCCGTGCTGGGCGAGCCCACCGCCGGGATCAGCGCCGCGCCGTTCCTGCACGAGAACTACGGACCCTCGAGTACGGCATCACCCTCACGTTCGGTGACGACGGGACCCTGACCTACGAGCAGGACACGGTCCTGCAGGTGGCGGGGCGGCCCGAGCCGTTCCACCACACCGACCGGAACGTGCTGAAGCGCGTCGCGCCGCCGGTGCCCAACCCGGCGGCGCGGTAGCGGGGGGAGGCGGGGGCCCTGCGGCCCCCGCCCCGCCGGTCAGCGCTTCTGGGCGGCCGGCACCACCGCCGGCGCGGCGGCCGCCACCGGGCCGGTGCGCAGCGCGGCCTTCACCTGCGCCTGGCGCGAGAGGTCGATCGACTCGGCCAGGACGCGGGCCAGCTCCTGCGGCGCGTGGAAGCCCATCGAGTTCTCGGCCGCCACGAAGTCGAGCCGCCACTGCGCGCCGCGCTGCAGCTCCTCCAGCTCCTGCAGGCCCGGGATCCCTCGCCACCTCGGCCCGCCAGGCGGCCAGCAGCTGCGCCTTCACCTCGGCGGCGAGCTTCTTCTCCTGCTCCTCCTTCGGCAGCTGGGCGAAGCCCGGCTGCGCCTCCACCGTGGCCTTGGCCTTGGCGGTGGCGCCCTCGCGGGCCCGGTCGTCGTAGGGGCGGCGCACCGCCACGAGGCCGTCGATCATGGCCGTGGCGGCCTGGCCGGCGCGGGTCATCAGCGCGAAGTGGCGGTCCTGGATGGCCTCGACCCGCGCCTTGAGCTCGTCGTCGCCGTAGGGGTGGCAGGTGGCGCAGGAGCGGTTGGGCGAGAGCTGCGGGCTGCGGACCCAGTGCTCGCTGACCTTCTGCGCGCCCTCGCGCTTGTACGGCATGTGGCAGTCCGCGCAGGCCACGCCGGCGCGGGCGTGGATGCCCTGGCTCCAGACCTCGAACTCGGGGTGCTGGGCCTTCGAGGACCTCCATGCCGGTCTCGGCGTGGGTCCAGTCCTTGAAGCGCTGGCCGTGCACCTGCGTGGCGTTCCAGGTGGCCTCAATCTGCTCGACCTTGAGGCCGGCGTCCCAGGGGAAGCGCAGCAGCGAGCCCTTGCCGCAGTAGTACTCGACGTGGCACTGGCCGCAGACGAAGGAGCGCTTCTCCTGGCGGGTGGCGTCGAGGTTGGGGTCGTAGGGGTGCGCGCGGTCACCCTTGCGCCACCGCTCGATGGAGGGCAGGTGCGGGACGTCGGCCGTGGAGGCGGCCAGCTTCTGGATGCCGGTGATGAAGCCCGGGCGCGTCACGCGCAGCTCCATGCTGGCGGGATCGTGGCAGTCCACGCAGGGAACCGGGTGCGCCTTGCCGCCAGAGACCTGCTGCAGCGCGCGGTGGGCGTCCCAGTAGCTCATGTCGCTCACCTTCTGCAGGCCGGCCTGGACCTGCTCGGCCTCGGCGCCCTGGGGCAGCGCCTCCTTCCCCAGCTTCCGGTAGAGCGGCATGATCGAGCCGTGGCAGTGGAGGCAGTTGCCCGACTGCTTCCCCTCGGCCTCGACGTTGCGCTTGGTGTGCTCCTGGTCGAAGAGCATGAAGGCGTGGCCGCGCCGGTCGCGGTAGTCCACCGCGAACAGGTAGCCGGCGAAGACGCGCTTGAGCCAGGGATCGCGCTCGGCCTTCTGCGGCGGGAGCTGCCCCTCCGCCGGCCCGCTGGCGCCGCCGTACTTGGTGGCGGTGGGCTCGGAGGTGCGCAGGTAGCCGTCGTACTCGCGCGGCCAGTTCTTGCCCCACTTGGCCGCGTCGACGTCGTCCTCGCCGACCTCGACCACCTTGACGTACGCGTTGCGGGCCTGCTCCTTCCGCTCGGCGATGTTGACCAGCAGGGCGGCGCCGGCGAGCGCCGCCAGGGTGAAGACACCGGCCACCAGCGCCAGCAGCAGGCCGCGCTTCCCGCGGGGGTTCTGGACGTCGGACATCGGAGGCTCCTTCTCGATCAGGGGGCGGTTCGTTCAGCGGAGGTGGCCGACGGAGGCGTGGCAGCGGACGCAGGAGACGCCGCCGCCGTGGGCCACGCTCTCGACCAGGTCGGCGTGGCAGCGGCGGCAGTTGTCCTCGACGATGGCGGCGCTCTCCGGCCGGGCGCGGATCACGTCGGGGTAGCCGCCGAAGGTGAAGGCGGTGGAGTGGTGGTAGCCGTTGATCGCCTTCACCAGGTACTTGGAGAAGAACCCGGCGGGCGTGTGGCAGTCGTTGCAGGTGGCCACCAGGTGGTGCGGCGCGGCCTGCCAGCCGGAGTAGTGGCCGGCCATGACGTGGCAGTTGGCGCAGGTGGCCGGGTCGTTGCCCAGGTAGCTCGAGCCCTTCGCGTAGTGGAAGGCGTAGCCGCCGATGCCGGCCGCCAGCCCGGCCGCAGCGGCGACCAGGGCCAGCGTGAGCGGGATGACGGTGGTGCCGCGGCTCTTCGTCATGGAGGCCCTCGAGGGTTCGACGCCGCCCTTCGCAAGCGGCTTGCCACCCTAGCAGGTGGCCAAGGCCTCGGAAGGACGGGTCCCGGAAGGGACGGCGGCGGGGTTCACCGGATGCGAGGGTCCGGGATCGGATGGCCGGATCCGATCCGTCGGCCCCTACCGGTAGTCGTCCTTGTAGAGCCCGTACGCCTTCAGCTTCTCGTACAGGTTCCGCTCGGCGATCCCGGCGGCCCGCGCCACGTCCCCCACCCGCCCCCGGTGCTCGCGCAGCAGGCGGGTCAGGTACTCGCGCTCGAACCGCTCCACCAGCCGCGCCCGCGCGTCGAGCAACGGCAGCCGGAACTCCGCGGCGGCCGCCAGGCCGGGGGCCGGCGCGGCGGACGGCCCCAGCAGCGGCGCCACCGCCTCCCGGCCCATGAGCGCGGCGCGCTCGCACAGGTTGCGCAGCTCGCGGACGTTGCCGGGCCAGGCGTAGGCGCGCGCCGCGGCCAGCACCTCCGGCGGTGGCAGCGGCAGCGCGCGCCCGTACCGCTCGGCGAAGGAGCGCAGGAAGTGGTCCAGCAGCGCGGGCAGGTCGCCGGCACGCTCGCGGAGCGGCGGCAGCCGCAGCGGGATCACGTCCAGGCGGTAGTAGAGGTCGTCGCGGAAGCGCCCCTCCTTCACCAGCGCCTCCAGGTCACGGTTGGTGGCGGCCACCACGCGCACGTCCACGCGCTCGGCGCGCTCCGCGCCCACCCGCGTCACCTCACGCTCCTGCAGCGCGCGCAGCAGCTTGGCCTGCAGCCCCAGGTCGAGGTCGCCCACCTCGTCGAGGAAGAGCGTCCCGGTGTCGGCCTGCTGGAAGCGCCCCTGCCGCCGGGCGGTGGCGCCGGTGAAGGCCCCCTTCTCGTGGCCGAAGAACTCGGACTCCATCAGCTCGCGGGGCACGGCGGTGCAGTTGACGGCCACGAAGGGCCGGTCCCGGCGCGGCGAGCGCCGGTGCAGCGCGCGCGCCACCAGCTCCTTGCCGGTGCCGGTCTCGCCGCGCAGCAGCACGGTGGCGTCGGCGCCGGCCACCTGGTCCACCACCCGGAACACCTCGCGCATGGCGGGCGAGTCGCCCACCAGCTCCTCGAACCCGCTCACCCGCTCCAGCTCGCCGCGCAGCCGCTCCAGGTCGCGCCGGGCCCGCTCGTGCGCGATGGCCTGGCGCAGCACCATGGCCAGCTCCTCCCACTGCACCGGCTTCACCAGGTAGTGGTGCGCGCCGCGGCGGAGCGCGTCCACCGCGGTCTGCACCGTGGCGTGCGCCGTCACCAGCACCACCGGCAGCCAGCGGCGCTCGGCGTGGATCTGCTCCATCAGCGCGATGCCGTCCCGCCCCGGCATCATGGAATCCGTCACCACCGCCAGCGGGTCCGCCTCCGCCAGCTGCGCCAGGGCCTCGTCGGCGGAGGAGGCCAGCAGCACCTCGAACCCCTCCAGCCCCAGGTTGGCGCGCGCCACCTTGCGCGTGCCCGGGTCGTCGTCCACCACCAGCACCTGCCCCTCGCTCACGGCGCCACCTCCGCCGGCGCGGGCGCCAGCCGCCGGAGCGGGAAGCGCAGCCGCGCCACCGCGCCGCCGCCCTCGCGTGGTCCCAGCGTGAAGGCGGCCCGGTGGACGCCGGCCGTGCGCTGGACGATCACCAGCCCCAGCCCGGTGCCGGTGGGCTTGGTGGTGACGAACGGGCGCTTCACCTCGTCCAGCCGGTCCGCGGGGATGCCGCAGCCGCGGTCCAGCACCTCCACCACCACCGCCCCCTCCCCGCCCGCCGCCTCGAAGCGGCTCGCCAGCTCCGGCACCGCGGGCCCGCCGGCCTCGAAGGCGTTGGCCAGCAGGTTCACCACCGCCTCGGTGACCAGCGCCGCGTCCAGGTCGAGCGGCGGCAGGTCGCGCGCCAGCTCCAGGCGCACCGCGTCCTCCGGCAGGCCGCGCGCCAGCGCCGCCTTGCGGGCGGCCTCCTGCAGCACCCGGTTCACCTTGGAGGGCGTGAAGACCGGCTCCACCGGGCGCGAGAGCCCCAGCAGTTCGGAGATGAACCGGTTGACCCGGTCCACCTCCTGGCCGATCAGCCCGGCGTACTCGGCCACGTCGGCGTCGCCGGAGAGCCGGCGGGCCAGGTACTGCGCGGCGCCGGCGATGGCGTTGAGCGGGTTGCGCAGCTCGTGGGCGATCTGGGCCGACATCTGGCCCAGGCCGGCCAGCCGCTCTGCGTCCAGCAGCCGCGTCTCCAGCGTCCGGCGCTCGCTGATGTCGCGGATCACCATCACCGTGCCCAGGTAGGCCCCCTGGGGCGAGCGGACCGGCGCGTAGGTGGTCTCGAACCGGCCCTCCTTCTCCTTCAGGATCGAGTGGGCCGGCCCGGAGGCGTCGCCGGCCCGCAGCCAGCCCATGACCCGCTCCAGCATGGGGTGGCTGGCGCTGGGGTGGCAGTCGCGCAAATCGCCGCCCGGCCCGGCGGAGAGGTTGCGCAGCGCGCGCCCGGCCTGGTTCACGAGGGCCACGCGGTCGCGGGCGTCGATGAAGAGCAGGCCGTCGGCCATGGAGTCCACCACCGCCTGCATGGTCTCCAGCTCGGCGCGCCGGGCGGCGCGCTCGGCCTCGGCCTCGGCCAGCGCCGCAGCGGTGGCGCGGGTCCGCTCCACCAGCCCGCGCAGCAGCAGCACCAGCGCCGCCCCGGCCACCGCCACCGAGATGGCCCCCACCGCGGCCGTGCGCCAGGCGACCGAGGCCAGCGCCGGGTCGAGGCGCGCCACGTCGCGCAGGAACAGCAGGGCGGTGGCGGCCGAGATGGCGACCGCCACGGTGATCAGGCTGACGGTGAGGCGGGCGCCTGGGCCGAGCGCTCGGAGCATCCGCGCATGGTACCCGGGCCCCGCCCGCGGCGCGACGGCCTCGCGGCGGCCTTCTCCCGGCCGGCGCGATGGGGCAGTGTGGGGCCGCCGTGCCGACCCCGGAACCCCAGGACCACGCCGCCCGCCGCCTCACCCACGGCATCCTGCCCGCGGTCGCCTTCTCGCTCGTCTGCTACCTGACGGTCGGGCTGGCGCTGGCGGTGCTGCCCACGCACGTCCACCTGCGGCTCGGCTTCGGCACGGCGCTGGCGGGCCTGGTGGTGAGCGCGCAGTACGTGGCCACCGTCCTCTCGCGCCCGCTGGCCGGGCGGCTCACCGACACGGCCGGCCCGCGCCGGGCCGTGCTGCGCGGCCTGGTGGCCTGCGGCCTGAGCGGCGCGCTGACGCTGGCCGCCGCCCCGCTCGACGCGCACCCCTGGGGCGCGCTGGCGCTGCTGCTGGCCGGCCGGCTGGCGCTGGGCGTGGGCGAGAGCCTGGTGGCCACCGGCGCCATCATGTGGGGCATCGCCCGCGTCGGTTCCCGGCACACGGCGCAGGTGATCTCCTGGAACGGCATCACCACCTACGGCGCGCTGGCGGTGGGGGCGCCGCTGGGCGTCGGGCTGGCGGCACTGGCCGGGCTGGCCGCGGTGGGCGGGTTCGTGGTGCTGGTGGCGGCCGGCGCCGGGGTGGCGGCGCGCCGGCTGCCGCCGCCGGCGGTGGTCCACGGCGAGCGCATGCCGTTCCACCGCGTGGTGGCCCGGGTCGCGCCCATGGGCCTGGGGCTGGCGCTGGGCGGCACCGGCTTCGGCGTGATCGCCGCCTTCATCACCCTGCTCTACGCGCACCGCGGCTGGAGCGGCGCCGCCTTCGCGCTCTCCGCCTACGGCGCCTGCTTCATCGCCACGCGCCTGCTCTTCGCGCACCAGATCGACCGGCGCGGCGGCCTGGCGGTGGCGCTGCCGTCGCTGGCCGTGGAGCTGGCCGGGCTCCTGCTATTGGCCTCGGCCGGCGGGCCGGGCGCGGCGCTGGGCGGGGCGGCCCTGACCGGCCTCGGGTTCTCGCTGGTCTTCCCGGCGCTGGCGGTGGAGGCGGTGCGGGGCCTGCCCGCCGAGGACCGCGGGACGGGGCTGGGCGCGTACTCGGCCTTCGTGGACCTGTCCCTGTTCGTGAGCGGCCCGGCCGCAGGGGCGCTGATCGCGGCGCGCGGCTACGCGGCCGGCTTCCTGGGCGCGGCGGCCGCCGTGGGGGCGGGGCTCCTGCTCACCGGCTGGCTGGCGCTGCAGGCCGGGCGGGCGCCGGGCCCGGGACCTCACCCACCGTGACTCCCCCGAGGGGAGGATGAGCCGCGCGCCGTTCACGGCTGGTGATGGTCGCCGGCCACCCACCCCGGGAACGGCCCCGGCCGCTCCCGCCTCGGGCTAGACTGGGCGCGGGGTCTCCCCGACATGCCCGCCCCAGTCTCCACCCCCGCGGTAGACGTCCAGGAGCTGGCCTGGCGCGCCTGGGCGCTGCGGCTCTCCTACCTGATCCTGGGCGTCGGCGTGGCGGCGCCGGCCCTGGCCCACAGCCTGGTGGCGGGCAACGCCTGGATGGCGGCGGCCCTGCTGGCTGGGGCGCCGCTGGTGGCGGCGGGGGCGATCTGGGGCGGGCGGGCCGGCCGCTTCCGGGCCTGGTCCGGCCTGCTGCTGGTGATGGTCGGGGCGGTGCCGGCCATCGGCATGGCCGGGGTCGGCCCCACGCCCGGGATCTGCGCGGGCCTGACCACGCTGGTGGTGCTGGCGGCGCTGTTCCGCGGCCGGAGGGCGGCGTGGGCAGCGGTGGCGCTCCAGACGCTGGTGCTGGCCTTCACGCTGGCGGGCGGGGAGCTGGGCTGGCTCCCCTGGCCCTCGACCCCGCCCGGCGACTGGTCCACCTCGGCGCTCTGGGCCTGGTACCTCACCCACCTGCTGGCGCTGGCGCTGGTGATCGCCATCCCGCCGCGGGTCATGGCGGACCGGTTCGAGCAGTTCGCGGCCGATCGCGAGGCGGCCCACCGCGAGGCCGACGAGGCGCTGGGCTCGCGCGAGCGGGCGGAGCAGGAGCGGAGCCAGGCCGAGGCCGCGCTGGCGCAGGCGCAGCGGGGCGCGGTCATCCAGCGGGTGGGCGCGGCCCTGGCCCACGACTTCAACAACGCCCTGGTGGTGATCCGCTGCTCGGCCGAGGCGCTGGCCGACCCGGCCGCCTCCCCGGAGATGCGCGCCGAGGCGGGGGACGCCATCCTGGCCTGCGCGCGGCGCGCCTCGGCGCTCACCCGCCAGCTCATGCTGCTGGCCCGGCGCGCGCCGCCGCCGCCGGGCGCGCGCACCCCGGCGGACGTGGGGCGGGTGCTCCAGGAGTCGAGCCGGCTGTTCCGGCAAATCCTCCCGGCCGACGTGCAGCTGGAGGTGCTGACGGCCGGCGCGGCCCCGGCCGCGCTGGACGAGACCGCGCTCACGCAGGTGCTGCTCAACCTGGTGCTGAACGCCCGCGACGCGCTCCCCCGCGGCGGGCACGTGCGCATCAGCTCGGAGCCGGTGCCGGCAGCGGGGCCACCCAGCCACGTGCTGCTCGAGGTGACCGACGACGGCGCGGGCATGACGCCGGAGGTCCGCGCCCACGCCTTCGAGCCGCTCTTCTCGTCCAAGGCGCACGGCGCCGGCCTGGGGCTGGCGGTGTCGCTGGCCCTGGTGCGGCAGGCCGGGGGGGACCTGGCGCTCCGCTCCGCCCCCGGGGCGGGCACCACCGTCACCATCACCCTGCCGGCGGCGGCGCAGCCGCGGGCCGCCGCCCCGCGAGCGCGGCCGCAGGCGCCGCCGCGCGGGGCGCGGGCGCTGGTGGTCGATCCGGACGAGGGGCTGCGCCACGTGACGGCCCTGGCGCTGCAGGCGCGCGGCTTCTCGGTGATGGAGGCCGGGGACGCGAGCGCCGGGCTGGAGCGCGTGCGGCGGCTGCACGACCGGCTGGACCTGATCTGCCTGGACGTCTCCGAGTTCACGCCAGGTGCGGCCCGGCTGGCGGAGGAGTGCGCCGCGCTCTTCCCGGAGGTGGCGCTCCTGGCCACCGGCTCGGTGGCGGAGCCGGGCGTGGCGCAGGCGCGGAGCTTCGCCTTCATCGCGAAGCCCTTCGTGGCCTCCGACCTGGCCGAGCGCGCGGTGGGGCTGGTCGCGCGGGAGGGGAAGGCGTGATGGGCGCGGACGCCAGCGCGGACGGGCTGCACCCGGCGCCGGCCTCCTGGCGCGACCCGGCGCTGCGCAGGCTGCTGCTGGGGCTGGTGGTCTTCGTCCCGATCGACCTGGCGGCGAACCGGCTCCGCGCGCAGGAGACCCCGGCCTGGCTTTTCCTGCTGGCCGCCCTGTGGGCGCTGGCGCTGGCCGGCTGGGCGCTGGCCCACCGGCGGCGGCCGGTCCGGGCGGTGCTGGCGCTGGTGACGCTGGACGCGCTGGCGCTCTTGCTCCTGCCGCTCTTCCAGGGCCGGGCCCCCGGGCCGGCCTCCGCGGTGGCGCTGGCCACCGCCATCACCTTCGCCACCCTGTTCCTGGGGTGGCGCGCGCTGGCGGGGTGCGTACTCCTCGTGGCGCTGGCCACGGCGCTGGCCCACGGCCTGGCGCGCGCCGGCCGCGTCCCGCTCCAGCAGGCGGCCCCGTTCGCCGACGGCTGGCTGGCGCAGGGCGTCCAGCTGGTGGGGTCCTGGGCGCTGCTGGCGCTGGTGGTGAGCACCGTGCTGCGCAGCTACCAGGAGGGCGCGCGCCGGCTGCACGAGGGGGTGGAGGCGCTGGTGCAGCGGCGCGCCGAGCGCGAGCAGGCCGAGGCCCAGCGCTGGGCCGCCGCGGAGGCGGCGCGCCGGGCGCAGGACCTGGAGCTGGTGGGACGGCTCACCGCCGGGCTGGCCCACGACTTCAACAACTCGCTCACGGTGATCATGAGCTGGGCGGGGGCGCTGCGCGATCCGGTCGGGGCCGGCCTCTCGCAGGCCGAGGCCAGCCAGGCCATCGCCGCCGGCGCCGAGCGGGCGGAGCTGGTGACCCGCCGGCTGGCGGCGCTGCGCCGGCAGGAGCCCGGTCCGCGCCGGCGCGTCGAGCTGGGCGAGGTGGCCGCCGCGCTGGCCCGCTCGGCCCGCTGGGTGGTCCCGCCCACCTGCCCGGTGCTGCTGCGGCGCGCGGAGCCGGCGGCGGTCCTCGCGGTCCCGGCGCAGCTGGAGCAGGCGCTGCTCCAGCTCGTGCTCAACGCCCGGGACGCGCAGCCGGGCGGGGGGCGCATCGAGGTGGAGGTGGGCTGGGCCCGGCCGGAGGAGGTGGCGGGGCTCCCGCCCGGCAGCTACGCCGCGGCCCGGGTCCGCGATCACGGCGTGGGGCTCGACCCCTTCACCCGCGCCCACCTCTTCGAGCCCTTCTTCACCACCAAGGCGGACGGCGCCGGGCTGGGGCTGGGGCTGGCCGTGGCGCGCGAGGTGGCCGTGGCGCACGGGGGGCGGATCCACGTCGAGAGCGCGCCCGGCGCGGGGAGCACCTTCAGCCTGGTCCTCCCCGCCGCCGGGCCGGCCCCGCTGCCGGCGCAGGAGCGGCCGGCGCGGGCGCTGCCGCCGGGCCGCCGCGTGCTGCTGGTCGAGGACGAGCCGCTGGTCCGCCGCGCCATGGCGCGGGCGCTGCGCGCGGCGGGCGGCGAGGTGATCGAGGCCTCCACCGGCGAGGCGGGCCTGGCGGCCGCCGCGCTGCCGGGGCTGGAGCTGCTCTGCCTGGACGCGGTCCTCCCGGACCTGGCCAGCCAGCGGGTGGCGGACGCCTTCACCCGGGCGCATCCGGGCCGGCCGGTGCTGGTCTGCTCCGGCCACGTGGAGGAGGACGAGCTGCGCCAGCGCATCGCGCTGGGTGACTACGCCTTCCTGGCCAAGCCGTTCGACGGGGCCACGCTGGTGGCGCGGGCCGCCGCGCTCATGGCCGCGCCAGCGGCCGCGCGGTGAAGGCCACCCAGCGCAGCACCACCGCCACGCGCCCGTCCGGCCCCGCCCAGCGGGCCACCAGCGCGCGGAGCCCGGCCTCCACCGCCGGCTCGAGCTGACCCTCGCGGACCGGCAGGTAGGACGCGCTCCGGGCCCAGCCCACCAGGCCGTCGGCGTCGAGCCGCCAGGGGTGGCGCTCCTCCAGCGCCTGCTCCAGCGCGAAGAGCGGGCTTTCGCGGAGCGGCGCCTCGGCGCCGGTCACGTCGGCGGCCGGCGAGCCGCCGCTCTTGCGCATCACGAACCCGGAGAGCGCGCGGGTGAAGGGGTCCTGTCCGTCGCGCAGGTACCAGATCAGCACCAGCCGCCCGCCGGGCCGCAGGATCCGGTGCAGCTCGGGGAGCGCCTCGGCCGCGCGGAACCAGTGGAAGGACTGGACGCAGCAGGCGGCGTCCACCGAGCCGGCCGGCAGCCCGGTGGCCTCCGCCGCGCCGGGGTGGACCGTGACGCGCGCCCCCGGGATGAGCCGGCGGCGCATGTCGGGGTTGGGCTCGATGGCGTGGACGTGCGCCGAGCGGACGGCCAGCCGGGCGGTCGAGAGCCCGGTCCCTGCCCCCACGTCCGCCACGATGGGCTCCGGAGGCAGGCCCCGCAGCGCCGCATCCAGCAGGGAATCCGGGCACTCAGGGCGGTTCAGGGCGTAGCTCTCGGCGCGGCCGGTGAAGCGCGCCGGAGCGCCGGGGGAGAGGTCGTCCGGCATACATCTCCTCACATGCACGCTGGGGTCAGCACACGCCACTGGACGGCTGGGGCGCGCGGGACCGGGTGAATACCCTACATCCAGATAGAGCGTTCAGACGCCTCGCAACGACAGGTTCGCCCTGCACGCGACGGGGCCTCATCTGGCTAGGTTGGCGAGACGCGGACCTATTTGCCGCTGGGGAGCGCAAGGGGCATGGGAAGGACGCAGGATCGACAGAAGCAGGACGACCTGAAGCAGCTGGGCAGCCGGGTGCGCGAGGCGCGGACCGGCGTCGGCTACACGCAGGAGGTGCTGGCCAAGGAGCTGGGGATCTCCGTCGCGTACGTGAGCCTCATCGAGCGCGGCGGCCGCAACCCGCCCTGGACGACGGTGGTGGCCATCGCCCGCGCGCTGCAGGTCCCGCTGCAGCGCCTCGTGGCGTAGCGGAGCGACGGCCGGCCGCGGCTCAGGCGGCCTGCTCCAGCCCCAGCGCCCGGCGGATGTCCGGCTCCAGCTTCTCGGGCGTGGTGTAGGGCGCGTAGCGCCGCAGCGGCCGCCCCTGCCGGTCGAGCAGGAACTTGGTGAAGTTCCACTTCACGTCGCGTCCGATGGTGCCGGGCAGCTCGCGCGTCAGCCAGCCGAAGAGCGGGTGGGCCTGGGCGCCCTTCACGTCGATCTTCTCGAACATCTGGAAGCTGACGCCGTAGTTGACGAGGCAACCTCCCTCGATCTCGTCCGGCCCGCCCGGCTCCTGGTTGCCGAACTGGTTGCAGGGGAAGCCCAGCACGGCCAGCCCCTGCGACGCGTAGGTCCGGTGCAGCGCCTCCAGCCCCGCGTACTGCGGGGTGAAGCCGCACTGGCTGGCGGTGTTCACCACCAGCACCACCTTCCCTTCGTAGCGGGACAGCGGGATCTCCTCGCCGCGCAGCGTGCGGGCGGTGAACTGGCCGAGGTCGCTCATGCCCCGATTGAAGAACGGGTTGCGCGGCGCGGCAACACCCGCGGAGGGGCGCGCGGGCCCACGCGCGACCATCGGCCCGCCCTCACGGCCCGCCCCCGCCGGGGCTGGGCGCGGTAGCTTGCCAGCATGGAGATCCCCCACGAGCAGCACCGCGGCTCCGGCGAGGCCTACGCCCGCTACCTGGCCAGCATGGACGCGTCGATGCGCCAGAAGGTGGCGCTCACCGCGGCGCACCTCATCTGCAAGGGGCGCGTGGCGGACATGGGGATGGGGTCGGGCTCGGGGACGCTGGCGCTGGCGGAGCTCTACCCGGACCTGGAGGTGATCGGGGTCGACCTGGATCCGGAGATGGTGGCGCTGGCCCGCGCCCGCCACGTCCGCCCCAACCTGGGCTTCGTCCAGGGCGACGTGGCGGCGCCGGTCTTCGAGGACGGCTCGCTGGACGGGCTGCTCGACTCGTCGGTGCTCCACCACGTCACCAGCTTCGGCGGCTACCGCCACGAGGCGGCGGCCGAGGCGCTGGCCGTGCAGGCGCGGGCGCTCCGCCCGCACGGCGTGCTGGTGATCCGCGACTTCGTGGCGCCGGAGGACGGCGGCGCGCCGGTGGTGCTGGAGCTCCCTCCGGACGACGGCGACGCCACGGACGACCCGGCCACCTGCTCCAGCGCCGCCCTGCTGCGCCGCTTCGCCGGCGAGTTCCGCAGCCTCTCCTCCGCGCCGGGCTTCGCCTGCGAGGAGCTGCCGCCCCGGCGCGACGGCTGGCGCCGCTTCCGGCTCTCCCACCGGCACGCGGTGGAGTTCCTGCTGCGCAAGGACTACCGGCGCGACTGGGTCCAGGAGGTGAAGGAGGAGTACACCTGGTGCACCCAGCGCGGCTGCGAGGCGCTGCTGGCGCGGCTGGGGCTGCGGCTGCTCGCGTCCACGCCCATCCGCAACCCCTGGATCGTCGCGCACCGCTGGGAGGGGCGGGTCGCGCTCTCCGACGCGCGCGGGGAGCCGCTGCCGCTGCCGCCCACCAACTACCTGGCCGCCGCCGAGCGGGTCCCGGCGCGCGAGGGGGTCCGCTTCCGCGCCCGCCCCTCGGCCGCGGCGCCCCGCTTCCTCTCGCTCGAGCAGCGGGCGCTGCGCGACGGGGGCGGCGTGCGCGACGTGGTCCGCCGGCCCCACCTGACGCTCGACGTGCTGCCGCACTTCGACCGCGCGGGCGACACCTACGTGATCGCCAAGGTGAGCTACCCGCGCCCGCTCCTGGCCACCGGGCCGGCCGCCGCGCTCGACGGCAGCACGCCCTGCCCCTACGTCACCGAGCCGCTCAGCGCGCTGCAGGACGGCCGGCCGCTGGGGCAGCTGGTGGAGGCGGTGCTGGCCCGCTTCGGCGTGACGGCGGACCGGATCCGCCGGCTGCGCCCGGGCGGCACCTACTTCCCGTCGCCGGGCGGCGTCGAGGAGGAGGTGCACGCGGTGCGCGTCGAGATCGAGCCGACGCTGGTGCAGGACCCGCCCGGCGACCTGACCGGCTTCTCCACCTCGGGCCGCGCGCGCGCCATCGAGGCCCGCCAGCTGCTCCGCGCCGCGCAGGTGGGCGGGCTGGCCGACGCGCGGCTGGAGCTGAACGTGCACGAGCTGCTCCTGGAGCTGGGGAGGGGCCCGGGGCCGTGGATCGGCGCCGAGGTGGCCGTGGCCGAGGGGGCGCCGGTGGAGGCCACGCCGCTGGCGGCGCTGGAGGCGCGCCCGCCGCGGCGCGCCTTCACCCCCGCCCCGCCCGCCGCCAGCCCCGGGTTCCTGGCGCTGGCGGCCTACGAGCTGGAGGAGCTGTCGGCCTCCGGCGAGCCGGTGGCGCGCGGCCGGCTGGAGGCGGTGACGCCGCTGCCGGTCTCGCCGCTGACGGTGGCCACCGCGCTGCTCCGGCGCGACGCGCGCGGCGTGTACCTGGGCCTGGACGACGCCGACCTGGCGGCGGCGCAGGGGCTGTGCGGCCACTCCTCGCTGCTGGTCACGCCGGCCTGGCGGCTGCCGCACGCCGCGGCCACGCCGGACGCGGCCCGGGCCTTCCTGGCCGGGCGGCTCGAGGCCGAGCACGGCGTGCGGCCCGGGCGCTGGTTCGAGCTGGGCGGCCGCTATCACCCCACGCCCGGCGCCACGCCGGAGGTGGTCCACCCCTGGGCGGTGGAGGTGGCGGCCGAGGCGCCGGCGCCGCGCCCGCTGCGCTGGGTGCTGCTGCGGGAGCTGGTGGCCCGGCGGGCGGCGCTGGTGGACGGGCACCTGCGCGTGGTGGCGCTGCGGGCGGCCCACGCGCTGGGGCTGCTGGCGGGAGGCGAAGACGCGCCTTGACCGGCGCTGCGGTGGCGTGGTCCGCTGAAGCCTGCTCCTGGAGGGACATGGTGATGGACATCAGCTTCCGGCCTGCGGTCGCGGCGGACGAGCCGGCAATCCGGGCGCTCCTGCAAGAGGCCGGGCTCCCGGTGGAGGACCTGTCGCTGAAGCGGCAGGACCTGCTGCTGGCGGTGCAGGGCGAGCAGGTGGTGGGCTGCGCCGCGCTGGAGCGGCACGGGGCGGACGCGCTCATCCGCTCCTACGCGGTGGCGCCGGCGCTGCGCCGCCACGGGCTGGGCAGCGCGCTGCACGAGCGCATCCTGGCCCACGCCGCCGCCTGCAAGGTGGACACGGCCTGGCTGCTCACCACCACCGCCGCGCCGTTCTTCGCGGCCCGCGGGTTCGAGCAGGTGGACCGCCGCGCCGCCCCGCGCTCGGTGGCCGCCTCCCCCGAGTTCAAGACGCTGTGCCCGGCCAGCGCCGTCTGCATGCGGCGGTCGCTGGCCCGCTGAGCCCACCCTTCCCCCGCAGCGCGGAGGCCGCGTGATCCTGCCCACCCTGCCCTCGCGCCGCCGCCTCCTGCGCGGCGGCGCCGTGCTGGCCGTGCTGGCCGTCGCCTGGGTCCTGCGCGAGCGCGCCGTCCAGCTGCTGCCGCCCGACTACGACGAGGACGACTACCTGCGGGCGGGCCAGCAGTACGCGGTGGGGCTGCAGGCGCACGATCCGGGCGTCTTGGTGCGCGAGAACTACCGCCCCGAGCACCCGCAGCTCATGAAGCTGCTCTACGGCGCCGCGCTGACGCCGCTGCCGCCGGTGGCGGAGATCCCCGACCGCCCCACCACGGCCGAGCCGGACAAGGGCCTCCCGCCGGTGCACCTGCGCGCCGCGCGCCAGGTCTCGGCGGTGGCCGGCACGCTGGCGGTGGGGCTGGCCGCCTGCCTGAGCCTGGTGGGCGGCGTGCTCCTGGCGCTCCACACCTTCACCATCAAGTACAGCGCGCAGGTGCAGCTCGAGGCGGTGCCGCTCCTGGCCAGCGCGCTCTGCGTGGTGGCCTACGACCGGTCGCGCGTGGCCGCCACGGCACGCTGGAGCGGCTGGCTGCTCCTCTCCGGCGCGGCCCTGGGGCTGACGGCCGCCAGCAAGTACCCGTTCGCCATCGTGGGGCTGGTGGTGCTGGTGCACTGGGCCGGCGCGCGCTGGCTCGCGCGCGGCGCGCCCAGCCCCGGGCGCGCCTGGCCGCTGTTGCTGGGCTGGGGCGGGCTGGCCGTGGCAATCTTCCTGCTGGTGAACCCCTGGCTCTGGCCGGATCCGCTGGGCAGGCTGGGGAGCTCGTTCGCCTACCACTTCGGCTACGCCCACAGCCCGGCCGTGCAGAAGGCCGCGATGCCGCCCTGGCAGCCGGTGGCGTGGCTGGTCCGCTCGGCCGCCGGCTGGCACAAGGGGGTGTTCCTGCCCGGCGCCGACGGCGTGGACCTGGCGTTCACGCTGCTGGCCTTCGCCGGGCTGCCGCGGCTCGGGCGCGAGCGGCCGCTCTACCTGCTCTGGATCGGCCTGGCGCTGGCGTTCCTGTTCGTGTGGCCCACCAAGTGGCCGCAGTACGTGCTGCTGGTGGTCTTCCCCTGGTCGCTCGCCGCCGCCGCCGGGCTGCGCGAGGTGCTGGCCTGGGCGGGCGCCGGGGTGCGACGGCTGCGGGAGGCGCCGGTCGCGCCGGGCGGGACCTGAGCCCAGGGGTACGGCGGGACCCCGGGCGCGCACGTACTCAGCGCCCGGGTAGACGGATCGACCCGGCGCCTGGGCTTTCCCGCGGTGTGGCCAGGTATCGGGGATGCAGCACAGGTCTCGGCGCCCAGGTGGGCGTACGTCCTTCACGAGGTGCCTCCATGCTCCAGCGCGTCTCCCTCTCCACCGCCGTCCGCGCCCTGGCCCTCATGGCCATCGGCGGGCTGGTGGCGGTCGTGCTGCTCACCTGGCTGCCCATGCGGTCGGTGCAGGTGAACGGCGCGCTCTACCGGGAGATCGCCGCCGCCCAGCAGCTGGAGGCGGACGTGCTCCCGCCCCCGCTCTTCCCGCTGGAGACCTACGCGGTGGCCCTCGACCTGGTGGCCGCCACCGACGTGAACCGCGAGCGGGAGCTGGTGGCCCGCCTGGAGCAGGCGCGCGCGCCGTACGAGGCGGCGGCGAAGCTGGAGCTGGAGGCCGGGCACGACGCGGAGACCCTGCGCGTGCTGGAGCAGGCGGTGGCGGACGGGCGGAAGTTCTACACCGCCATCGACGCGCTGCTGGCGGCGGTGAAGCACTCCGACGCGGGGTTGCGGGCCGCCGCCGACGAGCAGCTGCGGGCCGCGTTCGCCGAGCTCACCAGGACGGTGACGCCGCTGGTGGAGCGGACGCACGCCCGCGCGGCCGAGCTTGAGGCCGAGGCCGACCGGCGCGTGCGCAACGTGATGATGGGCGTGGTCGCCACGCTGCTGGCGGTGCTGACGCTGGTGGTGGCGGCCGCGCTCGTGACCTCGCGGGCCGTGCGCCTCTCGATCCGCGCCCTGCAGGAGGAGACCGCGCGCCTGCAGGCGGCGGTGACGGCCGGGGCGCTCACCGAGCGGGCCGAACCGGCGCTGGTGCACCCGGACTTCCGCGGCGTGGTGGAGGTGCTGAACGGCACCATGGACGCCTACGGCGCGCCGCTGGCCGACCTCGGGCGGACGCTCACCAGCATCGCCGCCGGCGAGGTGCCCGAGGCCATCACCGCCGCCTACCGCGGCGACTTCGAGCGGCTCGAGGAGGACCTGAACGCCGTGGCCGCCATGATGGCCCGGCGCGCCGCCGAGCTGGACGGGCTGGTGGCGGCGGCCGCCGCCGGCCGGCTCAGCCACCGCGGCGACGCCAGCGGGCTCGCCGGCGGGGACCAGCGGCTGATCGCGGGCATGAACCAGCTCATGGACTCCGTGACCGGCCCGCTGCAGACCACCGCCCAGGCGGTCGCGGCCATCGCCCGCGGCGAGATCCCGCCGCCCGTCGCCGAGACCTGGCAGGGCGAGTTCGAGGGGCTGCGCCTGAACCTCAACACCTGCCTCGGCTCGGTGCGGGCGCTGGTGGAGGACACCGCGCTGCTCACCCGCGCCGCGCAGGCCGGCCAGCTCACCACCCGGGTCTTGAGTACCGGGCCGTCACCAGGGCGACTTCCGGACCATCGTCTCCGGCGTCAACGGCACGCTGGACGCGGTGGTGCGCCCGGTCACCTCGGCCGCCAGCTGCGTGGCGGCCATCGCCCGCGGCGAGCTCCCGGCGCCCATCACCGAGCCCTGGCCGGGCGACCTGGCCACCCTGCGCGAGAACCTCAACACCTGCCTGGCCGCGGTCAACGCGCTGGTGCGCGACGCGGAGGCGCTGGCCGCCTCGGCGGTGGCCGGCGACCTCTCCCGCCGCGCCGACGCCAGCCGCCACCAGGGCGACTTCCGCCGCGTGGTGGAGGGCGTGAACGCCACGCTGGACGCGGTCATCGCGCCGGTGAAGGAGGCGTCGGGGGTGCTGGAGCGGCTGGCCCACCGGGACCTGCGGGCGCGCATGCCCGGGTCGTTCCAGGGCGACCACGCGCGCCTCCAGGAGGCGGTGGACACCACCGCCGAGGCGCTCCATGACGCGCTGCTGGCCGTGCAGGGCGCGGTGGAGCAGGTGTCGGGCGCCGCGGCCCAGATCGCCTCGTCCTCGCAGGCGGTGGCCTCGGGCGCCTCGGAGCAGGCCGCCTCGCTGCAGGAGACCGGCGGCGCCGTGGAGGCGGTCACCGAGACCAGCACGCGCTCGGCCGAGCACGCGCAGCAGGCCAGCCTGCTGGCCGGCACCGCGCGCGGCGCCGCCAGCGAGGGGACCGCCGCGGTGGAGCGGCTGCAGGGGGCCATGCAGCGGATCCGCGCCGCCGCCGAGGGGACCAGCGCCATCATCCGGGACGTCTCGGACATCGCCTTCCAGACCAACCTGCTGGCGCTCAACGCCGCGGTGGAGGCGGCCCGCGCCGGCGAGGCCGGCCGAGGCTTCGCGGTGGTGGCCGAGGAGGTCCGCTCCCTGGCCCTGCGCGCCAAGGAGGCGGCCTCGCGCACCGAGGCGCTGATCCGGCAGTCGATGCAGGAGGCGGGCGAGGGCGAGCAGGCCGCCGCGCAGGTCTCCGGGCGCCTGACCGACATCGCCGGGGCGGTCTCGAAGGTGCACGCCATCGTGACGGAGATTGCCGCGGCGGGGAAGGAGCAGGCGGCCGGCATCGCCCAGGTGAACCGGGCGGTGGGCGAGATGGACAAGGTCACCCAGCAGAACGCCGCCAGCGCCGAGGAGTCGTCCTCGGCGGCCAGCGAGCTGTCGAGCCAGGCCGAGCAGCTGGCGGCGCTGGTGGGCGGCTTCCAGCTGGAGCGGCGGGCCGGAGAGGCGGTCCGGCGGACGCGGCGCGCGCTGGGGCCCGCGCCGCGGGAGTGAGGGAGGGAAGGCGCCGCGAACGCGGCTCGTCCCACTGCTTCGGGAGCGGACCACTCACGCTCCACCGCGCCGGCCGTCACACCCCAAGGGCGCATTCGCTGGAGGAAGTGAAAGGGAAGGGACGAAGGCAGCCATCTTCTCGCGCCCGAACGCCTGCACCGCAGCCCAGAGGTTGTGCCCCCGGCAGCGGAGCCGGAGGTTGGGGAGGGTCGGCGGCCCGCCCATCGCCTCCGGGTCGATGTGGTCCAACTCCAGCTGCCAGCGGCTGCAGCAGCGGTGGCCGTCGGGGGAGACGTAGGTGCAGCAGCCGCCATCCCGCGTCCAGACCGCGCGCCGGACGTCAGCGGTGACGGTGCGAGGGTCGAAGCGGCACGGGGTGGCGAAGAGCGGAAGCGGGTCGCTGGAGGGAGCCGGATCCGGAACCGGCGCGGAGACCGCCGCCGGCGCCGGGACCTCGGGCACGGGGGCCGCGGGCGCAGCCGCCCTGGTCAGCTCCACCGCACCCTTTCGCTTCGCGTGCTTCTCGACCGCGCAGCGGAGCGCCTCCTTGAGGACGTCGGCCAGGTTGCCGTCGGGGACCTTGTGGGAGAGGAGCACCCGGAGCGTCTCGAGGTCGGCATGCGCAGCTTCGTCGAGCGTGACCCGCATCGACCACTGCTCGGCGTTCACCGGGTGAAGCTCGGGACGGCTGGGAACGGGGATGGGGCTGGGTGCCGAGAGCGCGAAGGCGGGCGCGGAGGAAGCGGCCGGTTCCTGGAGCTGGAACGGGACCGCCTCGGCCGGCGCGAGCGCCAGTGCAGTCGCACCCTTCGGATCCACCGGACGGGACTGGAAGGTTGCGAGGGTGGAGGAGGGAAGGCGACGCAGGCCGTCCTTCGGCGCCTCCCGCGGCTTGATGGTCACGACCAACCGCTCCACCTCCGCCTTGGACTTGAAGGCCGCGCCCCCGACCAGCGCCTCCAGGTTCTCCTCCGTCGGCACCTCACGCAGCATGCCGAGCGTGGTGAGCGAAAGCCGCCCCTCGCGAAGCGGCGCCTCGAGGGAGGGAAACCGGGACACCAACCGCATGGCCGTGATCCGCCGGTAGGCGCCGCCTTCCGGAAGGTGCAGCACCTCCCGGCAGAACGCCCAGAGCGATGGGTAGCCCAGGTCCAGGTAGAACTTCCGCCGCTCCACCTCCGCCAGCGCCAGCAGGGACTCGACCTTGATGCCCCGCTCGTCCGCAGCGAGCGACCGCAGGTGAGCGACGAGAGAGCTGTTGTCGAGCGCATCGAGTCGAGCGTCCATGGCGTGCACCTCCAGCAGAATGCAGCCATCCTAACCGCGGTCTTCGAGGCGCTCGCCGAGGCCCCTGGCGCCTTCGCAGGCGCGAGATCTCGAGCGCCCATCTCCGCTCCCTCACGCTTCTCCTCGCGCGGCGCAGCAGCAGCGGCGAGCGCTGCGCGAGAGCCATTTCCGGCAGCCCGCCACCGCGGAGCCCGCCACGCGCCCATTTCACGTCAAGCGAAGTTTCGGGACGCCCCACTTGTCGCTTCCGCCAGCGCAAGTGCGTCGGCAGGCACCGCGGTTCGGCAGGCTCACCGCGAACGGGACGGGGCAGCCGGCATCCACCATCAGCAATGACCTGACCCCCGCCTCGGCTGACCCCAAGGGCGCATTCGCTGGAGCAAGTGACTCTCAGTTGACCCCAAGGGCGCATTCGCTGGAGCAAGTGAGCGTGAACAAGGAGGAGCCGCGCCGCCCCGCCCGCTCCGCCGCCCTCCGCCGCCCCACCCTCGTCCCCAGCCCGCACCCATCCAACAGCACGGCACCCCTCACGGCGCAGGGGCAGGGGCTCCCCGGCGCCCTGTTCCGGCGGCAGGACCGCCGGCAGGATCACCGGCAGGACCCCCGCCAAGCCTCACTCGTGCCCCTCCCGCCCGAAGTCCTCCTGCCAGAACTCCCCTTCCGCCCGCGCCGTGCTGCGCCGCCCGGCCTCCTGCCGCCTCAGGTCCCCCCGCCGGACCTTCCCGGAGATGGTCCGCGGCAGCTCGCCGAACTGGATGCGCCTGACCCGCTGGTACGCCGGCAGGTGCGTGCGTGCGAAGCGCAGGATGTCCTGCGCCACCGCCGCGTTGGGCTGCTGGTCCGGCTCGAGCCGCACGAACGCCTTGGGGACCAGCCCGCGCATGGGGTCTGGGCTCGGCACCACCGCCACCTCCGCGACGGAGGGGTGCTCCTGCAGCACCTTCTCCAGCTCGAAGGGGCTGATGCGGAAGTCCGAGCTCTTGAACACCTCGTCCGCGCGGCCGCCGTAGAACAGGTAGCCGCCTTCGCCCCGCCGCGCGCTGTCGCCGGTGCGGTACCAGCCCTCGCGCAGCGCGGCGCTGGTCAGGGCCAGCTCGCCCACGTAGGCGGACATGAGGCCGGTGGGGTACGGGTCGAGCGAGAGCGCCAGCTCGCCCTCGTCCACCTGCGCGCCGTCGCCGTCCAGCAGCGCCACGTCGAAGCCGGGCAGCGGCCGGCCCATGGAGCCGGGGACGGTGGGCTGGCCGGGGCTGTTGCCCACCGTGGCGGTGGTCTCGGTCTGCCCGTAGCCCTCGCGGATGGTGAGCCCCCAGGCGTGCTTGATGCGGGCCGCCACCTCCGGATCGAGCGGCTCGCCGGCGGTGAGCCCCTCGCGCAGCGCGACCCTGCGCGTCGCGGGATCGCGCAAGAGCAGCATGCGCCAGGCGGTGGCCGGCGCGCACAGCGAGGTGACCGGGATCCGCTCCAGCAGGTCCAGCATGCGGCCCGGGTGGAAGCGCGCGTGCGGGTCCAGCACCACGGTCGCGCCGGCCGTGAGCGGGGCGAAGAAGCTCGACCAGGCGTGCTTGCCCCAGCCCGGGGTGGAGACGTTGAGGTGGACGTCGCCCTCGCGCAGCCCCATCCAGTAGAGCGTGGAGAGGTGGCCCACCGGGTAGCTGCCCTGCGAGTGGGAGACCAGCTTCGGCTGGGCGGTGGAGCCGGAGGTGAAGTAGAGCAGCGCCGGGTCGTCCTGCGAGGTGGGCGCGTCCGGCACGAACGGCGCCGCCGCGCGCGCCTCGTCGAGCGGCCGCCAGCCGGCGGCGCTGCCGCCCTCCACCACCCGCAGCCCCGAGACCGGCTCCGGCCCCAGCTGCTCGGCCACCGCGGCGTCCGCCACCAGGTGGCGGATGTGACCGCGCGAGATCCGCTCCTGCAGCTGCTCGGTGGTGAGCGCGGTGGAGGCCGGCACCATCACCGCGCCGATCTTCAGGCTGGCCAGCAGCAGCTCCTGGATGGCGATGCCGTTCTGGAGCGCGGCCAGGATCCGCTCGCCGCGCGCCACCCCGCTGGCGCGCAGGTACCCGGCCAGCCGCGCGCTGCGGTCCTTGAGCTCGGCGTAGCTCACCCGCACGTCGCCGTGCGGATTGGCGATCAGCACCGCGGTGCGGCGGTTGCCCTCGGCCAGCCGGTCGAAGAAGTCGAGCGCCCAGTTGAACCGCGACAGCTCCGGCCAGCGGAAGCCGGCGCGGGCGGCGTCGTAGTCCTCGCGGTGGCGCAGCAGGAAGTCACGGGCCGCGAGGTAACGATCCAGGTCGTGCATCGATTCGCGAATCTACCACCCGCGCCGGTCACTGGGGCGTCATCGCAAACGATCACCACGGCGTTGCGCGGGCGAGCCCGGCGCCTGCGGCAGGCGGCCGCTGGACGCCTGCGCGGCCGTGTGGTCCGCTCCCCGCGCCCACCGCGCGCTGCACGGGACGCGGGCGGGACGAGAGGAACCCACATGCAGAAGCTCATGCTCGCTGCGCTGGCGGTGGCGCTCGGCTGCGTCACGCCTCGCACGGCCCAGGAGCCGGCGCCCGACGTGGGCTGGCTCCAGGCCTGCGTGGACGCGGGGGACGACGCGGCCTGCATGGCCCTGGCCCGCGCCGACCTGGCGCGCCGGCAGCATCGCCGCGCCGCGGCCGCGCTGGAGGTGGCCTGCCTGGCGGAGCCGCCGGTCCGCGAGGCCTGCGCGGCGCTGGCGCCGCTCTACAAGAAGGGCAAGGGCGTCCCCCGCGACGCGGCCCGGGCGACGCTGCTCTCGGCGCGCGCCGGCGATGCCCCGGCGCTGGAGCCGCTCACCACCTCCGGCCGCGCGGTGACCCAATCCCAGGACCAGGCCCGGGCCTGGCGCGCGGCGTTCCTCGACATCTGGGTGAGCGACAAGGAGCGGTCCGAGCTGGCCGTCGATGCGGACCAGTACGTGGCCCAGGCGCCAGCCGGGCTGCAGGGGGACGTCGCGGCGCTGACCCTGGCTGCGAAGACCCGGGCGTTGCGCTGCGACGAGCCCGGGGGCGAGAAGAAGCTCCCGCTGCTCATCGCCTTCAGCGTCGGCGACGATGGAAGGCCGCGCTCCGTCCGCGCCATCTCCGATGCGGATGCCCCGCTGCCCGCAACCACCGGCGCCTGCCTCCAGGGCGCCGTGGCAGGGTGGGAGCTCGCCGGGCTGGTGCCCGGTGGACCGCAGCAGCTGCTTCGCGTGGTCGTGAGCGTGCGCGCCCCTTGGCCCGTCGCCGCCGCGCCCGAGGTGCAGGCGCCGCCCCCGGCCAGGGAGCCGACGCGGTACACGAAGCCGAGGCCGGAGGCCCCCCCATGCGTCGGGCTCTCGGTCAGTATCCCTCGGCACCTCCTGTATTCGAGCCGCACGGTGCAGGTGAGGTTCGCGGTCCGCAGGGATGGCTCGGTGGGCCAGTTCGTGCCCCACTCGCCGATGGAGCTGCCGCTGGCGTCAGCCATCAAGCGGGCCGTCGAGTTCTGCCGCTGGATTCCCGGGACCGACCCGATCGGCAGGCCGGCGACGATGTGGGTGATCCTACCGCTGCGCCTGTCGCCCTGAGCCGCACGTCGCCCCTGCCGCTCGCAGCACCCGGCTCACGTGCTGGCGTGAGCGCCGGCGCCCCGCTGCGCGGGGAGCCGGACGCCCAGGAGAGGACGTCACGGCAACCGCGTGATCGCGCAGGCCAGCGCGGCCAGCCCAGGATGGTCCGGAAGAGCCTCGGGTTCACGTGCGGACCTCCGGGTGGATGGGCCCGCGAGTCTTGCCCGGCCGCGCCGGCCGACACCGTGCCGTGTCGGTGGCGGACCGGCGAACAGCACGCCACCGCGCCTCAGGACCGGCACCCCGGCACGTCACCCGCTCAAGGCAGCCGCGTGATACGCTTGCCCCCCGGCGCCACCACCGGCTGCGGGAGCGAGCCGAGGTAGCCGGCCAGCGCGTCCACGTCGAGCGGGCCTCCCACCCGGTCGGTCCCCTGCGTGATCACCGTCAGGCCGTCGCCGCCTCCGGCCAGGAAGTCGATGGTGGCCACGCGGTAGGTGGCCGACGGCTCCACCGGCGCGCCGCCGACGCGCAGGTCGCGCACCTTCTGCCCGACCGGCGCGCCCTCGCTCCAGGCGTAGCTGAGCCCGGACACCTGCAGCAGGCGGGGGTCGGGCGTGGACCACTGCTGCTCCAGCAGCGCCTGCAGCTGCGCGCCGGTGAGCGTGAGGGACACCAGGCCGTTGCCGAACGGGTGGATGGCGAAGAGGTGGCCCACGGTGACCGGGCCGGCCGGGAGATCGGTGCGGATGCCGCCCAGGTTGACGACCGCCGCCACCGCGCCGGGCGTGCGGGCGCGGAGCGCGTCGGCCACCAGGTCGCCCAGCGGCGACTCGCCGGCCGCGTCCGGCGCGTTCGCGAGCGTCGCGGCCGCGGTGGCCACCACCCGGCCCACCCTCGGCGCCACGGCGGCCTCGGCCGCGGCCTGCAGCGCGGCGGCGGCGGGATCGGGTGAGCGCCCGGGCCCGGCGTCGGCGTACGCGACCTGCACCTCGGCGCTCCCGGCCACCACGTCGCGGGTGGAGCGATCGACCTGCAGGTCGATGCGGGCGAAGGCGGTCCCTGCGGAGAGCGCCTGGGTGACCAGCACCGGCCGCCCGCCGCGGGCCGGCAGGAGCGCGTTGGTGAACGCGTGCTGGTGCCCGGAGACCACCACGTCCACCTCCGGATCCAGCCGGGCCACCAGCTCCAGCAGCGCCTGCCCGCGGACCGGTGGCGCGTCGGCCCGCGTCGGCCCGGCGTAGGGCGCCTGCGCGCCGCCCTGGTGGACGAGGACCACCACCGCCCGCACGCCCTGCCCGCGCAGCGCCGCCACCGCGGCGTTGGCCGCCTCCGCGGCGTCGAGGAAGCGCAGCCCGGCCACGCCGGTGGGCGTCACCGCCTGCGGCGTCTCGGGCAGGCCCACGCCGACGATCCCCACCGGCACGCCATCCACCTGCTTCACCACGTAGGCCGGCAGGATGGGTCGCCCGGTGGCCGCGTCCACCACGTTGGCCGCCAGCGTGGGGTAGCGCGCGCCGCGCCAGGGCTGCGTGAGGAACGGGCCCGCGGGGTGATCCCCGCCGCCCAGCAGCCGCAGCAGCTCCGCGCGCCCCTCGTCGAACTCGTGGTTGCCCACCGTGCCGGCCAGGTTGCAGCCCGGGTCGAGCCAGGGGGCGAACCGCTCCGCCGGCGCGGCGTCGGCGCCGTCGGCGCGCGCGGCGCCGGGCGCCAGCGGGCGGCAGCGCTCGTTGGCCAGGAGGTGGAGCATCGCGACGGTGGGCTCCTCCTGCAGCAGCGCGGAGGGGGGCGGCGAGGCGCTGACCAGGTCGCCGGCGTGGACGATCAGCGTCCGGTCCTCGGCCCCGGCCATCGCGGCGCGCAGCCAGGCCACGAAGACGCCGGCCGAGCCCGCCGGGCGCCCGTCCACCTTCTTCCCGGCGCCGAGCTGCCCGTGGAAGTCGTTGAAGGCGAGCAGCCGGACATGGGCGGCGGCGGTGGGCGCGGGGGCGCGCGCGGCGGGCGCGGCGCAGGACAGGGACAGCGCGAGCAGCGGGGGCACGAGACGGATGGTCGAGCGGTGCATGGAGAGCCTCCCGGTGGCATGGTACGCCCGTGGGCCGTTCACCCCCAGGAGGAACTGGACCGGCCGATCGGCGACGTGATTCCATGGTCCGCACCGGGGAAGGCAACCGGTCACGATCTGGGTGATCCTCCCGGTGCGGTTCCGGACCGACCCGCCGCCGGAGCCCGCCCGCTAACCGATCGTCCGCACCAGCTCCTCCACCAGCTTCACGTACTGGGCCTTCGCGTCCTCGGCGCCCAGCCCCTTCCTGCCGGCCCAGGCGTCGTACTTGGCGCGGCCCTTGAGGTCGAGCATGCCGGGGCGGCTCCCCTTCACGTCGCCGTCGGTGGCCTGCTTGAAGAGCGCGTAGAGCGCCAGCAGCTGGTCGTTGCTGGGGCGCTTGGAGAGGGTCTTCACGCGGTCCTGCGCGGCGGCGAAGGCGGTGTCGCTGGCGGCGGTCATGGTGCGGCTCCTGGCTGTGGCCCGCGGGCGCGGGCGGTGGAAGGGTGGAAGTCGGGCGGCAGGCGCGCCAGCGTGCCGGGCGTGACCAGGCCGCGGGCCAGGGCGTCCTCGAGCAGCGCCGCGCGGTCGAGCGGGCGGCGCCCGGCGGCGGCGGCCGCGCCGGCCTGGATCACGCCCTCGGCGCGGAGCTGCCCCAGCGCGAAGAGGGCCAGCGCCAGCTGGGTGGCGTCGCGCACCGGCACCACCCGCTCGCCCAGCGCGGCGAAGGAGGCCGGGTCGGTGCGCCGCTCCAGGTGGATGAAGGCCCGCTCCACCTGGCCGCCCTGCGGCGGCAGCCCCCGCGCCAGCGCGTCCACGCAGGCCCGGTCGTCGGGGGCCACGCCCGCCTCGCGCAGCGCCTCGTCGAGCGGCCCCGCGCGCAGCTCGCCGGAGAGGATCCGGGCGTAGAGCGCGTAGGCCAGCGCGTCCTGCTCGGTGTCGTCGCCGATCAGCCACTCGGTGGCGAGCGGCCGCCCGCGGCGCAGCGTGAGCAGCGCGGCCAGCTTGAACCCCAGCTGCTCGCGCAGCCGCCCGGGCCGGCCGGAGAGGAGCGCGCGCGCCCAGTCCTTGAGGACCAGCCCGTCCCACTCCACGCCGTCGAGCAGCATCTTCCGCTCCAGCACGGCGCGGAGCTGCGCCGGGCTGGCGGAGAGGAAGTAGAGCGGCACCGCCGCGTAGGCCTCGCGCGGCCCGTGGCGGATGGCGCGCAGCACCTCCGGCATGCCGGGGATGGCCAGCTTGTCGATCGCGAACTCGAGCGGGATGCGCGCCAGCCCCTGCAGCGAGGAGAAGCGGGTGCTGAGGTAGGTCTTGTCCACGTCGGAGACCCAGACCGGCCCGCGGTAGGCGGCCGGCAGGGGGCGCTCGTCGACGATGGAGAGCGGGTAGGCCATGGCTCACTGGAACCGCAGGCGCGCCAGCTCGCCCCGCACCGGCCGGGACATCAGCGCCTGCATGGCCTCCCGGGCGCTGCGCCCTTCGCGCAGCGTGGCGTGCACGGCGGCGGCGATGGGCAGCTCCAGCCCGCGGCGCAGGGCCTCCTCCTGCACCGCCAGCGCCGTGGGCACCCCCTCGGCCACGTGCTTGAGGCTGGCCAGGATGTCCTCCAGCGGCTCGCCCCGGCCCAGCCGCTCGCCCACCTGGTGGTTGCGCGAGAGCTCCGAGGCGCAGGTGGCGATCAGGTCGCCGATGCCGGCCAGGCCGCCGAAGGTGAAGACGTCGGCGCCCAGGGCCACGCCGTACTGGGCCATCTCGGAGAGGCCGCGGGTGATCACCAGCGCCTTGCTGTTGTCCCCCAGCCCCAGCCCGTCCACCACCCCGGCGGCCAGGGCGATGACGTTCTTGAAGGAGCCGCCCACCTCGGTGCCGACCACGTCGCGCCCGCCGTACACCCGCACCCAGCTGCCGGCGAAGAGCGCCTGCACCGCGGCCACCACCTCGTCGTAGCGCGAGGCCACCAGGGCGCCGGCGGGCTGGCCGGCCATGATCTCCGCCGCCAGGTTGGGGCCGGAGAGCACGCCCAGCTTCAGGCAGCAGGTCTCCTCGCGGAGGATCTGCGTCATGCGCCGGCCGGTGCCGATCTCGATCCCCTTGGTGCCGTGCAGCAGGAGCTGGTCGCCGCGCAGGTGCTCGCCCAGCTGCGCCGCCACCTCGCGGAAGGAGCGGGACGGGACCGCCACCAGCACCACCCGCGCCTCGCGCACCGCCGGTCCCAGCGCGGTGGTGGCGGTGAGCCCCTCGGCCAGCCGGGCCCCGGGCGCGTAGGCCTGGCTGGTGTGCTGGCCGTTGATCTCCTCCGCCAGCTCGGGCCGGCGCACCCAGAGCTGCACGCGGCGGCCGACGGCGGCGAGCGCGTGGGCCATGGCGGTGCCGAAGGAGCCGCCGCCCACCACCAGCAGGTCGAGCCCGTGGGCGCTCATGCCGCCACCCGCCCCGCCTCGAGGCCGAGGCTGTCGATCCGCGCCTGGTAGTAGAGCAGCAGGTTGCGGTCCTCGTGGAAGAGCCGGTCCCCGCGCCGCACCACCGCCGGCCGGCGGTGGTAGCTGGCCAGGTGGGCCAGCGCCGAGGCCACCACCGCCCCGGCGTCGCGGTCGCGCAAGGTGTCGTCGAGCCGCACCTGGCCGGCGGCCGCGGCCCGGCGCAGCCCCTCCAGCAGGCGCGCGGTCCGCTCGTGGACCTCCACGGCCGGGAAGGAGGGCTCGCGCCCGCCGGTCCGCAGCAGGCGGTAGGGATTGACCCCCGGGTTGCGCTCGCGCAGCAGCGCGAACATGACGCGGCAGAGCGCGTGCGTGGAGGAGAGGACGGTGTCGCGGGCGTAGGCGGCCACCACCGCGCCCGCCAGCTCGCGGGTGTACTCGGCGTCGCGCTGCGGATCGGGCGCGGGCCGCCCGGCCGCGTCGAGGAGGTAGCGGGCCCGGTCGATGCGCCGGCCGCGGGGGTCGAGCGAGGTGCCGTCGTCCGGCGCCACCGGGTTCCCGAACACGTCCAGCGGCCGCGAGAAGACCACGTGGATGCGCGAGTCGAGCGAGAGCGCCTTCTCCACGAAGTCGAGGATGCGCCGCGGCTGCGAGAACTCGTCGTCCTCGATGATGTAGCGGCTCTTCCCGGCCTCCTGCAGGTGATCGCCGATGAGCGTCTCGGCCTCCAGCACCAGCTGGTAGTTGAGCGTGCACGGCACCACGAACACGTCCGGCCGCGCCGCGCCCTTGACCAGGTTGTGCGCGTAGGCCTCCAGGCCGGTCCCGAGCAGCCCCAGCTTGAGCTTGCGCTCCACCCCGCCGCTGCGGCTGCGGGTGCCGCCGGGGAAGAAGAGGTTGTGGTGGCCCGCCTCCAGCGTGCAGGCCGCGTAGGTCTTGAGCACGTCCTTGTAGAGCGCCGCCTTCTTGCGGCGGTCGACCCGGTACGCGCCCAGGTGGTTCATGAAGAAGCCGATCAGCCGGTTGTGGAAGAGGTTCAGCCCGGCGCCGTAGATGAACGGCGGCAGCCCCACCCGGTGGAGCGCGTAGCCGATCACCAGGCTGTCCAGGTTGGAGAGGTGGGTGGGCACCACCACCACCGTCCCCAGCGCCGCCACGGCGCGGAGCGCGTCCACCTCGCCCTCGAGCTGGATCTGGTCCTCGAAGCCGGAGAAGCCGGAGGGGAGCGCCGAGAGGAGGCGCAGCGGGCTGGCCGCGTTGAGGAGCACGTTGAGCGCCCGGGGGATGACCTGGGTGGCCACCGCGTGGATGCGCGGGTCGAAGTGGCCGGCCACCTCCTGCGCGAACCCGCGGATGAGCTCCTGGAGCAGCACCCGCTGCCGGTCCGGCGAGGCGCGCTGGGCCTCTGCGTAGATGCGCTCGTAGGTGGCCGCCTGCCGCCGGGCCAGCTCACGGTCGCGCTCGGTCTCGAGCCGGCGGCGCTCCTCGTAGAGGGTGTCGTAGATGGCGGCCTCGACGGCCTGGGCGTCCTCGCCCAGCCGCCCCGAGACCCGATGCACGACCTCGACCAGCACCCGCTCGCGGTCCATCTCGCGCACGCAGCCTCCCGCGGGCCACGCCCGGCGCCTCTCCGGCCACCCAGGACTCTAGCCGAGCGGCGGGTCGCCGCATGGGTCGGCCACCGGGTCCTGGCGGGTACCCCGACCCCCGGGAAGCGGGGCCAGGACACCCCAGGACACGCGTTTCCCAGCCGGGTCCGGTGGGCTGTATGATGCTTCGTACCCACCGTCCATGCCACCGACCTGGCTCGCCACCATTCACCACGATGGGTCCAGCAAGTACGTCTCGGACCTGTGCCCGGCCATCGGGGACGTGGTCCGGATCCGCCTGCGGGTCTCGGACCAGACGGCGCTGAAGCGGGTCTTCCTCCGGACCAACCCGGACAACCTGCAGGTGCTCTCCCCCATGTCGCCCGGCCGCCACGCGCCGCCGGCGCGCTGGTACGACGTCGACCTCCCCATCACCGAGCGGATCGTGCAGTACCGCTTCGTGATCGAGGCCGAGGACGGCGGGGTGTGGTGGTACTCGGCGGCGGGCGTCACCGAGCACGAGCCGCTGGGCGGCAGCGACTTCCGCCTGGTGACCGACCTGCCGCCGCCGTCGTGGGTGCGGAGCACGGTCTTCTACCAGATCTTCCCGGACCGCTTCTGGAACGGCGAGCCCAGCAACGATCCGCAGCCGGACGAGTACGACCGGCCCAGCTACCGCTACAAGAAGTTCGAGTACCAGAACCGCCGGCCGCGGACCCTGCCCTGGGGCAGCCCCGCCCCCTTCGACGCGCCCCCCACGCTCACGTTCTACGGCGGGGATCTCCCCGGCATCGAGTCGAAGCTGCCCTACCTGCAGGACCTGGGGGTGGGGGCCATCTACCTGAACCCGGTCTTCGCCTCGCCCTCCAACCACCGCTACGACGTGGTGGACCACGAGCGCGTGGACCCGCGCCTGGGCGGCACCGCCGCGCTGGCCCACCTGCGCCAGGCGCTCACCGCGGCCGGCATGCGCTACCTGCTGGACGTGGTGCCCAACCACGTCAGCTACTGGCACCCGTGGTTCCAGGCCGCCGAGAGCGACCCGACCTCGCTGGAGGCCGGCTTCTTCACCTTCCTGCGCCACCCGGAGAGCTTCAAGGACTGGTTCGGCTGGCCGCGCCTGGACTACGCCAGCGAGGAGCTGCGCCGGCGCATGTTCACCGGCCACGAGGCCGTGCTGCGCCGCTGGCTGCGGCTGCCCTACTCCGCCGACGGCTGGCGCGTCTACCTGCCCAACGCCCCGGCGCGCCAGGGCGAGCTGCAGCCCGGCCTGCACATCGGCCGGGCCCTGCGCGCCGCCATCAAGGAGACGCGCCCGGACGCCTACCTGCTGGGCGAGAACCTGGCCGACGCCACCGAGCAGCTGCAGGGCGACCAGTTCGACGGGCTCATGAACTACCGCGCGTTCATGCTGCCGCTCTGGTCCTGGCTGCGCGGCTACCACCAGGACCTGCCCGGCCTGCCGCCCATCGTCAGCGTGCGGCTCGCCACCCAGGCCCTGGCGCGCGCGCTGCTGGAGGGACTCTCCTCGGCGCCCTGGAGCGTCTCGCTCCACCACTACAACCCCATCGGCAGCCACGACTTCCCGCGCGTCCGCAGCGTGCTCGACGGCAACGACGCGCTCCACCGGCTGGCGGCGGTGGTCCAGTTCACCTTCCCCGGCGTCCCCGGCATCTACTACGGCGACGAGATCGGGATGGTGAACGACCCCGGCCTGGAGCAGCGGGCCTGCATGGTCTGGGACGAGAAGGCCTGGAACCGCCCGCTGCGCGAGTTCTACAAGGCGCTGGTGGCGCTGCGCCGGGGCTCGCCGGCGCTGCAGGAGGGCGGCTTCCAGGTGCTGGCGGTGGAGGCGGACACGCTCGCCTACCAGCGCGAGGGGCCGGCGGGGCGCGTGATCGTGGTGGCGCACCGCGGGTCCACGCCGCGGCCGCCGGGGCCGCTGGCGGTGGCCCACGGCGGCGTCCCGGACGGCCTGGCCTTCACCGAGGCCTTCAGCCGCCGCGTGGTGCTGGCGCGGCGCGGGCAGCTGGCCCTGCCCGAGCTGCCGCAGGGCGCCACGGTGTGGGTGGCCGAGGAGGAGCCGGACGCGGCCGAGCGCCCGCACCCGCTCTCCGCGCCCCAGGCGCCGCGCGCCGAGCCCACCCGCGGCCGCACGCTGGCCTGCCCGGTGTGCGGGAAGAAGGACGGGACGCGGCGGGAGACGCGCACCGTCCCGGGCGGCGTCCGCCACGACCGCTGGTTCTGCCTCTGGTGCGGCGCGACGTGGACCTGATCTGGCATGATGCGCCGCCATGTCGACGCAACGGGACGGCTTCGCCTCCACGCTCGGCGCCCTCGCCGCCACGCTGGGCTCCGCGGTCGGGCTGGGCAACATCTGGAAGTTCCCCTACCTGACCGGCTCCAACGGCGGCGCAGCCTTCGTGCTCACCTACCTGGTGGCCGTGGCGCTGGTGGGCGTGCCGGTCATGGCGGTGGAGCTGGCCATCGGGCGGCGGATGCGGGCCAGCGCGGTACGCGCCTACCGCGACGTGGTCCCCGGCCTGCCCGTGCTGGCGGCGGTGGGCTGGGCCGGCGTCCTCTCCTCCGTGCTGATCATGGCCTTCTACACCGACGTGGCGGGCTGGGTGTTCGCCACGGTGGCCCGCAGCGTGGCCGCGTCCGTGCGCGGCGTCCCGCTCGACCCCACCGGCTTCGTGGCCCTGGCCTCCGGCACCTGGGAGCCGGTGCTCTGGCAGGCCGGGGTGCTGCTGCTGGCCTGCGCCATCATCGCCGCCGGCGTGTCGCGCGGCATCGAGCGGGTGACGCGGGCCCTCATGCCGCTCCTGCTCGGGCTCCTGCTGCTGTGCGACCTGCGGGCGCTGACCCTGCCCGGCGCCTGGGCCGGCGTCAGCTACCTCTTCGCGCCCGACCTCTCCCGGCTCACCGGGCCGGTGCTCCTCTCCGCGCTGGGGCTGGCCTTCTTCAAGCTCTCGCTGGGCATGGGCACCATGACCACCTACGGCTCCTACCTGCCGGACCAGGTCCGGCTGGTGCCGACCGCCGCGCGGGTGGCGCTGGCCGACACGCTGGTGTCGCTGCTGGCCGGCCTGGCCATCTTCCCGGCGGTGTTCGCGCTGGGCGGCACGCCGGCCGGCGGGCCAGGGCTGCTCTTCCTGACCATCCCCAGGCTCTTCGCCCAGATGCCCATGGGCGGCCTCTTCACCACCCTCTTCTTCGTGCTGGCGGCCGTGGCGACCATCGGCGCCATGGTGAGCCTGGTGGAGGTGCCGGTGGCGGTGCTGGTGGAGCGCGGGGTGCGCCGGCCGCTCGCTGCGGCCGCGGCCGGGCTGGTCATGCTGGCGCTGGGCGCGCCGGCCACGCTCTCGCGCAGCCCGGGGCTGGGCGGCCTGCGCCTGGGGGATCGCACCCTCTTCGACCTCTTCGACTTCGCCTCCTCCAACCTGCTCCTGCCGCTGGGCGGCCTCTGCATCGCCGTCATCGGAGGCTGGCTGCTGCCGCGCTCGGCGCTGCTGGACGAGCTGACCCGCGGCCACCCCGGGCGCGCCCGGACCGCCGCCGCGGTGCAGCTGGCGGCGCGCTGGCTGGCCCCGGTGCTGATCGCGCTGATCCTGCTCTCCGGGCTCGGTGTGCTCGGCTGAGGGCGCGTCCCTATCTTCGCCTGCCCGCCTTCGCGGGCCAGCGAGGAAGGTCGCCCCGATGCCGTCGCGCAGCTCCACAGCCACCGCCGCCGCGCTGGCCCTGCTCCTCGCCTGCGGGCCGGGCGATCCGCCCTCCCCTCCACCGCCGACCGGGCCGAGCGGGCCCACCGGCACGAGCGGCCCCACGGGCCCGACGGGCCCGACCGGCGCCACCGGGCCCACCGGGCCCACCGGCACGCCCTCGACCTCGACCGTGTCGCTGGAGGTGGCGCCGGGCGGCGCGCCGGCGGGCGTCACCGAGGTGGACTGGGAGGTGGTGGCGGTGGGGCTCTCCACCGGCGCGGCCCCGGCCGCGGGAGGCGCCTGCGACGAGGGCGGCACCGGGCACGAGCTGCGGACCACGGTGACGTTCGCTCCCGGCGGCGCGGCCGCGCCGGTGGGGAGCGTCGACCTGCCGCCCGGGGGCTCGCTCCAGTCGGCCTGGCTGGTGCTGCGCGAAGGGCGGCTGGCGCGCGAGGGGCGGACCTACAAGGTGCACGCCGGCGCGCTCTGCCGCCAGCCCGACGGGCTCGACTACACGCGGCTGCGGCTGGCGCTGGACCAGCCCGCCAGCCTGGAGGGCGGCGCCGATCCGCGGGTGGTGATCCCCTTCGACGCCGCGGCCCAGCTGCAGGTCGAGCACGTCACCTGCCCCGCCGACGGGGTGGAGGAGTGCGACACGAGCGACGACCCGGACGACGACGGCGACCCCGCCACGCGGCTGCGCTACGCCTTCCCGGAGGAGATCCCGGCGCAGATGGAGCCGGAGGGGTAAGCCGCGTCAGGCCCCAGCCTCGGCGCGCGCGGTAACCGCCCGGCGAACGCCGTCTGGCGGGGCTGATCCAGTCGGTCGATGCTCCTCCGCTCACAACGGAGGACGACATGACGGAGCAGGAGCGGACGCGTTGGACGAGGCTGGTCGCAGACTTCGAGGCAAGCGACCTCACGCAGCGGGAGTTCGCGACGGAGCGCGGGGTCTCGTTCAGCAACCTGCGCAACTGGCTGTACAAGCTTCGCAAGGAGTCCCGGCCCCTGCAGCCGGAGCCGCCCAAGGTGCCTGGTCAAGCCCCTGAGTCGGGCGCCCGCGCCGACGGGCTCGCGTCTGGTGCCGGTCCGTGTGGTAGCGTCCGCGGCGAAGCCGCGGACCTCGGTGGTGGCGGGTGAGCCGGGGGCGAGATGGTCCGAGATCGCGCTCCTCTCCGGCGTCCGGGTGCGCTTCCCCCCGTCGGCACCGATCCCAGGTACGTGCGCTCGCTGGCGGCGGCGCTGTAGGCCGTGATCGGGATCCCGCAGTCGGTCCGCATCCTGATCGGCACCACGCCCATCGACATGCGGAAGTCGATCGACGGCCTCACCGCCATCGTGCAGCAGGAGATGAAGGAGGATGCCTACTCGGGCCACCTCTTCATCTTTGTGTCGCGGCGGCGCGACCGGGTGAAGATCCTGGCGTGGGACAAGGGGCGGCTTCGTGCTCGTCTACAAGCGACTGGAGCGCGGCCAGTTCAAGCTGCCGCACATGGACCCGTCCACGATGGCCGTCGAGATCGGACGCCACGCAGCTCGCGATGCTGCTCGACGGGATCGACTTCGGCCGCGTCGGGCGCCCCAATCACTGGAAGCCCCCATCCCAGATTGGATCTTCCGGGTCGTCGTCCCATGGACAAGCCCCGCCGCGCCGTGATCTACCGTCGTCAGTGAGCGGCGACGATCATCACTGTGCGTGGCGCGAGCCGGGCGGAGGCCCTCGAGGGCGAGCTCGCCGCGCTTCGTGCCGAGCACGCCGAGACCGTCGAGCAGCTCGCCGCCGTCCAGGCCACCATCGAGTAAGGCTGCAGCGCCACGTCTTCGGGAAGCGGTCAGGAGAAGATGCCGTCCGTCGCCAAGGCAATCCGCGATCCGGGCCCGCGCCGAGGCGGAGCGGCTCGCGGCGCTGCAGACCCGGCGCGAGAACGCGAAGAAGAAGCGCCAGCCTCGTCACCCGCACCCGTCGAGCACAAGGTGCCCGAGGAGAAGAAGGCCTGCCCGAAGTGCGGCGGCCGCGAGTTCACCACGCTCGGCGACGGCAGGGAGACGGTGATCTACGAGCTCGTCCCCGCCATGGTGGAGCGCCAGCTCTCACGTCCAGGAGAAGTGCCGACTGCCGGTGCGGGGAGACGATCATTCACGGCGGGAGGGGCCGGCCAAGGTCTTCGACAAGACGCGCTTCGGCCCCACCTTCATGGCCCAGGTCGCCGTCTCGAAGTGTACGCCGGACCTCGCTGCCGCTCTACCGGCAGGCGAAGGCGTACCGCCGCGTCGGCGTCCAGGTGGACGACTCGACGCTGGGCGATCTCTTTCCACCGAACCGCCGAGATCTTGAACCCGCTCTATTGAGCGGCTGCTGTAAGCTCGTCTCCGAGAAGCGGAGATCGTGCTCGCAGACGAGACGACCCAGCGCGTGCAGGCGAAGGGGAAGACGCGGACGGCCTGGCTGTGGAGCTTCATCGGCCGCGACGAGCTCGAGAGCGAGCTCATCGGGCCTACGTCTTCGCCAACAGCCGATCCGGCGAGACGGCCGGTGAAGGTGCTCGGGGAGACCGAAGGCAAGCTCGTCGCCGACGCGTACAGCTGGCTACAACAAGGTGAGCAAGCCGGGCCAGCGCGAGCGCGCGGGGTGCCTCGCCCACGTCCGGCGCTACTTCTTCGACGCGCAGTTCGGCGGCGCCCGAGGCGGCAAAGCAGGCGATTGCGACGCTTCATCCGCTGGATGTCTACCGGGTGGAGCGCGCCGCGGCTCGACGCCGATCTGCTCGGCACCCCCGAGCATCTCGAGATGCGCCAGACGAAGAGCAAGGCGATCATGGACGCCTTCCACGCCTGGCTGCTCACCGAACAGGGCCGGCACCCTGCCCCGTGGCGCGATGGGCGAGGCCATTCAACTACACCCTCGGCCAGTGGGGACGAGCTCAACCTCTTCCTCACGGACCCGCACCTCCCCATCGACAACAATGCCTCCCGAGCGCGCCCTGCGGGTCGCCGCGCTCGGGCGCAAGAACTTCCTCTTCGTGGGCACGGATCACGCCGGCGAGAACCTGGCCGGCCTCTACTCGCTCATCGCCACCTGCGAGGTGAACGGCGTCCAACCCCGTCGGCTCTACCTCGCCGACGTGCTCCTCCGCGTCCAGACTCACCCGGCCTCGCAGATCGACGAGCTGCTCCCGCACCGCTGGAAGCCGCCCCCCGAAGCCCAGCCGTCGGCCTGAAGCTGGTCGGCGGCGAACACGAACACCATCAAGGAGAGCCACGGGCCCGCGGTCGCGCGGGCTGCCTGGAGTGCTACGTCAAGACGTCCATGCCCGGGCGGTTACCGCGCGCGGGCCCCTCACTGCCGGCGGCTGGATGTGCTCACAAGGGACTCGCCACTCAGCCTCGAAGGCAATGACGAGACCTCCCGGAGCTCCAAGTGGTCGAAGTAGACAAGCGGCGGCCCCACCGAGACCTCAAACTAGCCGTTGCCGAGGCGCCGCAGCATGGTGGCCTATCCCTCCTCCGCTACCCCGCTTCAACTTCCCTCGGCACCTCGGCCATCGGCACGGCCACCCACATCGACCCGCGCTCCGTCTCCAGCCGCAGGAAGCTGTACGGCGGCCCATCGACGTGCTCCATCACGGTGCCGGTGACGGTTGGCGTTCGGGCCCGTGCGCGGCGGGGCGATGGCAGGAGGTACAGGGCGCTAGTGAGTTCCTGGCGTCGGACACTTCGCGGCTCGAAATAGGACGTCTCCCTGAACGCAGCCCCGGCCAACAGGGTCATCAGTGAGTGAAGCTTCGACATCCGCACACCAAAGTCTATCCACTTTGCATTCGCCCCAGCGGTCGGCACTGTAGTCTCTTACGACTTCCACTTGGCAGCCATCGGCTCGCGGCACGATGAAATAGTCAACAATCACTGGGTCACCTTCAATCGTAAAATTCCTTTGCTCGCGATGAGCGGGGGCGCATTGGGCGAACGCCCCTCGCATGCACTCGTCATCTGAGCACTCACGGTATTGTCGTTCTCTCAAGAGTTGCACCACAAAAGTGCGGGCCGCAGCCCCGGCAGTTCCTGCCGGCGGCGCGCCGCTTCTCACGGTTCGGCATGCTCCCCCGCAAAGCAGCGCCGCAAGCAGCACAGTGACCCTTGATAGACCCATGCGCTCTCCCCGCCATTACAGGCTGCAGGCACCGGGCGCGACCCCGCTCGGATGAGGGACTCCCTTCCCGCCATTGTGTTTCCAGCCGCAATTGTGCGCAAACTCATGAACCAAGACGTCCGCAGAGCAATTCGGCTTGACGCGATTGCACCAGGTCACCTTGCACGTCCCTGGGCCTCCTGCACAGGCGTTGACCCGCGCACTGCCGTCATCGCAACACGCCGGGTCCGGCTCCTCTGGACACCTGAGATGGGCATGCTCGTTTTGCTTCAGGATGCACTGCTTCAAGTTGACGTCCGTAACGGCGTCGGCCGCCATTATCACGTCGGTCTCCTTGGGCAGGCCGAGGCAGGCCCTGTCCTTCGTGAACAGGCCAAAGCGATCCGTGTACTTCAGCGGATTCCCACTCCCATAGCTGTACCAGTCCACCCCGTAGTCGGAATTGAACTCGCCATCGAGCGCAATCGGGTCCGGCTCCAGATACCTCCCCACGCCCGGCAGATACCACCTGTTCCAGTTGTAGTACGGTCCCTGAAGCCCCAGGCTCCCGAGCAGCCGCTCGTCGTACTGCCCGGGCAGACGCAGGTTCGTCACGACCGCGCCAGCGGAGGGCGTGTCCTGTGCCGCGCCGCCGGAGTCAGCCGTTTGATCCGGCCTCAATCACCTAGCATCCGCCTCCCCGTTCGCAGCGCAGGTAGCCGCGCTTCGTCAGCGCCCACTCGATGGCGAGGCGCTCGGCCATCGCCGCGGTCGCGCCGCGGCCTTCCACCTGCCGCCTGATCCGGGCGGCGCGGTCCTGCACCTCCTCGCGCAGCGCGTCCCGGTCCTCGTGCAGCTCCGGGCGCGCCTGCCAGGCCTCCTCGCTCGTGCGCCAGCCCAGGTTATGCCTTGGCCAGGCGCCGTTCAATGCCAGCAGCATCTCCTCCGCACAGCCTTTCGAGGTCGCCTTCCGGGATTGCGCCGTCCTTTTGCAAAAGAGCCATTCGCGGTGCTCCCGGTTCTGCCGCTCGAGCTGGCCGTAGTAGCCCGGGTGGCCGCGGCGGGCCCTGCAGCAGCAGGACCTTGTGGCGCCGCAGCACGTCCATCACCTCGCCTGTCCTGTGGCACTTGGCCCGGTCAGCCCGTAGCACCAGCGGCGCCCCGTGGGCGGCGAAGTCCTGCTCCAGGGTGTCAGCCACGGCGTGGCCGTCGTAGGCCGGCACCACCGCGGCGGTGGTGCGGTACGGCAGGGCGGCGTCGGCCGCCACCAGGGGCGAAGCGGCGCCCGGCGGTGGTGGCGAGGTGCATGGCGTCGAAGCCGCGGACGGCGCCAGCGGCGGTGACCTCCACGGTGGCGCTGGCAGCCTTGCGCTCCCGCTCCATCGCGGTCAGCGTCTCGTGCTTCACGGCCGCCGCCTGGCGCCGGGATACGCCCCGGCACGGCGTGCCGGATGGCCTCGGCGCCGACCAGGCCGCGGAGGCTGCGGACAACGGCGGCGACCTCGGCCTTGAGATCGAGGCGGATCGGCGCGGCCGCCGGAGCGGGCGGCTCTCCCGCTGCCAGTTGCTTGCGCCAGCGCGCCACCGTGGCCGGACTCGCGTCCACCAGCGCGCACGACAGCGCCGCCGGCATCCCGGCCTCCCTCAGCGTCCGCTCGGCCTCGAGCCTCATCAGGATCTCCGCACCGTCGGGCTCATCGCCCTCACCGCCACCGCCCGGGCGGCTCTTCCTGGGCCGCGAGGTCCGCACCCGGGTATGCACCACCTGGCTCATCGCTCCGGAAGATCCGGTCGATCATCTCCGCCCGGGTCTGGAGCTTCCGGTTCTCCCGCCGCAGCTCCTCCAGCTGGCGCTCCAGCTCCGCCTCCCGCTCCGGCTTCGGCTGGCGCCCCGGAGCGCTCGGGGTCACTCCCTCCACCATCCCCTTGAGCCCCCTTGTGCAAGAGCGTCTGGAAGTGGTTCCGCGGACAGGCCCAGCTTCCGGGCTCCCTCGCTCACCGACAGCTCCCCCGACATCACCGACAGCATCGTCCCCAGGCGCTCCTGCAGCTCCGGCGGCACCTCGGGCGCGGGCTCGTAGGTCTTCTTCGGCATGGGCGCGCTCCTCGGACCCAGCGTCACACGCCGCGATCTCGCCCGCGAGTTTCCGATCCCACCTCAGGGCGCGACCGCGCCACCCGTCCTCGGGGTCGAAGCCTGGCCGGCCTCCCCCTTCTTCGTCACCGAGCCGCTCGAAGGCTTCGCGCCATCCTTCGTCGAGCTGGGCCGGCCCAGACCCGGCAACGTCACGCGCCCCTTCCCCAGCAGCTTCCGCGTCATCAGCAGGAGCCGCTCCCGCTCGCCGCTTCTCCTGCTCCAGGCGCTGCACCTTCGTCTCCAGCTCCGCGATCTTCCGGTCCTGGCTCGGCGGCCGCCCCGGCTTCGTCGCCGGCGTCGGCGACAGCGCCTCCAGCATCGCGTTCGAGCGCCCAGCTCCTCCAGCTGGTAGTACCGGCCCCGCGACAGCTTCGCCTCCGCGATCGCGTCCGTCACCGGCGCGCTCCCCCGACAGCACCGACAGGACCAGCAGGCAGCGCCGCCTGGCCATCTCGTCCAGCTCCTGCCGCGTCTTCAGCCACCTGGGCACGGGTCGCGGCCGGTGCCGCCTCGATCGCCTCGTCTCGCTCATGGACGCCCTCCTCCTTCAACGGGATGGTCTGCTCCTCGCCGCCCACGTTCACCCGCAGCCCCTCTGCGCTCGCCGCGATCGAGAGGTCCCGATCGCCCAGCCGGCCCACCAGGTAGAAGGGCTTTAGTGGCGGCTTCTCCTTTGCCAGCCGCAGCGCGTTGGCCTGCACGCTCCGCTCCACCGCGGCACGCACCTGCGGTGCCGCCTGGAAGAAGCGATCCGCCGGCACCAACCCCGCCAGCGCCTGGTGCGGCCGCCTGGAAGTTGTACCCGTCGATGAAGAGCCCGATCCGCCGCGCGCAGTCGGCGAAGTCCGAGAAGACCGTCCGGGACAACAGCTCGTCCCATAGCGTCTTCCAGAACCGCTCGACCTTGCCCAGCGTCTGCGGGTGCTGCGGCCGGCTCTTCACGTGCCGGATCCCCCTGCCGCCGCAGCTCCCCCTCGAACTCCGTCGTCCCGCGCCACGCCGTGTACTGCCGGCCCTGGTCCGTGAGGATCTCCCCGCGGCGCGCCCGTACACGCCGCGATCCCGCGGTTCCAGCGCCTCCATCACCAGCCCCGACCGCTGGTGGTGCGCGATCGCGTGCGACACCAGGAACCGCGAGTGGTCGTCCATGAACGCGGCCATGTACAGCCGCTCGTGCCGCCGCAGCAGGAACGTGAAGATGTCCGATCTGCCACAGTTCGTTCGGCTGCGCCCGCTCGAAGCGGCGCTCCGGGTGATCCCTCGGCCCCGCCGGCTCCTTCTCCTCGATCAGCCCTTCCTCGTGCAGGATCCGCCGAACCTCGTGCTCCGACACGCCCAGCGACTGGAACCGCCCCAGCAGCTGCGAGATTCGCCGCGTCCCGAACTCCGGGTGCTCACCGCGAAGCTCCGTCACCGCCACCCGCTTCGGGTCCTCGGGATTGCTCGTCTTGCCCGGCCGGCCCAGGTTCGGCTTTGGATCCAGCCCGGCCATCCCATCGGCCTTGAACCGCTCCACCCAGGTACGCAGGGTCGTGAGCGACAACCCGTACAGCCCGGGCCACGTGCGTGATGGGCACCTGCTTGTCCACCACCTGCCGCACCGCCCGCAACCGGAACGCCAACGGGTGGATCCTCGGGTTCCCCGCCGAGCCGCTCCGCCGCACCCCACCGCGTCCGTTCCCGGACCCGACCTTGTCCTTCGTTCGCTTGCTCATCCGTCGCTCCTTCTCGGCCGCTGCGTCAGCGTCCGAGGGCGACGGGTGCTAGGTCATCAAATGGGGGAGCAAACGCTCATCCGGTGGCGCGCGGCACACCGATCGACGCGCCGCTGGGCTGGTAGACGACCAGGGTGGCGCCGTAGTTGGTGAAGCCCGAGGCCAAGGTAGCGCGGAGCGTGAAGCGCTGCCCAGCCGTGCCGCTGAACGTGTAGCGACCGGCCTGGCCTGGACGCGAGGTCTCAAAGCGGGTCACGGCGCCGGTCGTGGCGAGCGTTCCCGTCAGCCCGGTGGAGAGCATCACGGAGAGGGAGGTGGCCGAGGTGCCCGGCGGATTGACCACCAGCGTGTAGGTGCCGGTCGTCGGGAGCTGGCCTGGCTGCCAGCTCGTCGCAGTCGCGACGAGCGAGCTGCTCCAGAGCGAGGTCCCATCTGGCTTCAGGATGGAGAGGTTGGTGGTGCCTCCCGGCGTGGTGGTCACCGACGTCACCGCGAGGCCGAGCCAGTCGCCAGCGTTGCCGCTGAAGGTGTAGCGGCCGTTCTGGGCGGCGGAGAGGGTCACGCCCTGGGCTGGGCTTCCGATCGAGAGCGTGCCCGCGGCGCCTTCAATGAGCGTCAGGTCGATTGCGCCGGTCTTGATCCCGCTGGGCACCACCGAGACCGTGTAGGTGCCGGTCACTGGCAGCGCGCCCAGGTCCAGCTTCTGGTCCGTGGAGGTCGAGAACGTGGTGCTGGCGATGGTGGCGCCGCTGGGCTGGTAGACGATGACGGTCGCGCCGGAGGTGGTGAAGCCCGAGGCCATGGTGGCGCGGAGCGTGAAACGCTGTCCCGCCGAGCCGGTGAACGTGTACCGGCCGCTCTGTCCAGGCCGCGCGGGTCTCGAACCTGGTCACGACGCCGCTGGCGAGGCCTCCCGCGAGCGCCTTGGAGACGAGGATCTCCGTCGACACCATCACGGCGGCGCTGGGCTGCGCCACGAGCGTGTAGGTTCCCGAGGACGGCAGCGCAGGCAGCTGCCAGCTGTTGACTGCGTTGGCCGTGGCGCTCCAGACGGTCGCGCCGCCGGGCGCGAGCACCTTCAGGGAGGTCGAGCCTGCCGGGGAGGCCGCGTAGCTGGTCAGCGCCAGGCCCAGCAGGTCACCGGCGCTCCCGGCGAACATGAACCGGCCCTGCTGGCCGACCGTGGCGTTCGAGAATGGGGTGGAGTCCCCGTCGACGATCAGCATCCCGACGTCGGGGGTCGACAGCAGGCAGGTGACCGTGCCGCTCGCGACGCCCGACGGCGTGAGCGCCAACCGGTAGCTCCCGGCCGCGGCGAGCGCAGGGAGCTGCGCGCTGGTCGGGCCGGAGAAGGTGCTGCTCCACAGGTTCGTCCCGGTGGGCCCGTAGAGCCTCACGCCGAGGGTGCTGCCGGCCGGGGCCAGCGAGAGCGCGCTGCACCCCAGGCCCAGGAGATCGCCGGCCGCTCCGCTGAAGGTGAAGTGGCCATTCTGTCCCGGCGCGAACGACAGGGTGGCTGGTGCCTGGCCCTGGGTGAGGGCGGCCACCGCGTTGGAGAGGCGCTGCACGGCGGCGGAGCCCGTGGCATTCGCGCCGGGCTCGAGCACCACCATGTAGCCTCCCGTGGTCGGAAGCGCCGGGAGCGTGTGCTTCGTCGAGGCGGAGGGCGTGATTGTCCCGGAGTAGATGACGTCGCCTGCCGGGGCGAAGACCTTCAGCGAGGTCGAGCCCGGGTAGGTCACGTTGCCCACGAAGAGGGTCACGAACTCGCCAGCGGTCCCGTCGAAGGCCAGGAACGCGACTCGCTGCGCCGTGGTGGTCGTGGCGGTGACCGGCTGCGTACCGGAGAGGACCCCGGTGAACTCGACGTCCGCTGCCTCGTAGCCGCTGGGAAGCTTGAAGAACGTCCCTGCGCTCACGCCGGTGCCTCGCGCATTGGTGACCACGATCTGGCCCGTGGCGGCATCGGTCGTGAGCTGGGCGTTGAGCGTGTTCTGGGATGCGGTCCGAACCGTGACCACGCCGGTCCCCACTCGGACGGTGTTGCCTGACGGCGTGCCGTCGAAGTTGAAGCCGGTGATGGTGATGGAGTCACCGCTGCGGCCGATCTTGGGCCAGAAGTCCGTCACCTGCACGTCGGTGATGACGGAGAACGCCGCGACGCTCGTGGCCACCTGTCCCTGCGAGGAAACGGAGATCGGTCCACTCGCCGCCCCTTCGGGCACCACAATGGTCAGGCTGGAGGAGGTGGCCGCGATCGGTGTGATGTGGGAGCCACCCAGCGTGACAGTGTCCAGCGCGGGCGACGGCGAGAAGCCGGTCCCGTGGACGGTCACGACCTGCCCGATCCCGCCGGCGCGAGGGCTGGAAGTCCGAGACCGAGAGGGAAGCAGCGGACGAGGCGGTGATGGAAATGAGGTTTCCGGCTCCGTCGTACTCGTAGGCCACGGCTTCGCCGGACTCGGCGCTGCTGGCGGTCGCGGTAACCGGTGGAGCGGGCTGCCGGGGCGGCGCTGGGTCACGCCCACAGCCGCTGATCAGCGGAATTCCCGCGAGGAGGGTAACCAGCAGCCCACCCGCGAACGCTCGCAACGCCGCCTCATTCGGCGGATTCGATGGTCTTGCGGCCACAGTTCCCCCTCAGCGCGCCGGTGCACCTCGGCACAGAAGGCGTGCACGGTACACATTCAGTGGAGTGGCCGGCGAGTGAAACTCGCTAATAGCCAAAATGCCACAGTGTCGGGCCCGGGACCGCTGGGGAGATCCCGAGGTCGCGGTAGGGACACCGGCGCTCAGGTCCGAGCGGAGATCCCAGCTCAGATCGAATCCGGCGGGGTGAGCGCCGCGGGTCAGGCGCCGGCCGCGGCGCGGGCGTCGGGGTCGCCGTCCAGCCCGCGGAGGAGCTCCACCTCGGCGGCCAGGAGCCGGGCCAGCTGCTGGTGGTCTGCCTTCATCGCCTCCAGCGGCCGGTGCAGCGCAGCGATGCGATCGCTCACCTCCAGCAGCCCGCCCGCGGCCTGGTCCCTCGCCGCCTGGTAACCGGCCAGCCCCGCTTCACCCTCGGTGATCACCGCCCGGGCCAGCAGCTCGGCGTCGCGCAGCGCGTCGGTCAGGCCGTGGGCGGTGATGGGATCCCGGAAGGCGCCGGCGTCTCCCACCAGCGCCCAGCCGGGCCCCCAGGCCTGGCGCAGGAAGCCGGGCCGCCCGGTGAAGGGGTGCAGCTTCCCCTCCCGCTGCGCGGCCCCGAGCCGGGCCGCCAGGGCCGGCGCCGCCTCGGCCAGCGCCTCGCGGTAGAGCGCCTCCAGCCCGTCGGGGAGCGCCGCCCGGAAGCGGGCCGGCGGCACGGCCACGAACAGGCAGGTGCGCCCCGCGTCGGTGGGGATGGCACCGGCGCTCACACCGGACGCGTAGAACCAGTGGTAGCCCTCCACCGGCAGGCCGGAGAGGTGGGCGTAGAGCACGGCGGTGGCGTGGTGCCCGGCGCGCTGCACCGCCGCCCCGACCTGCGACGCCACGGTGGAGCCCAGCCCATCGGCGCCGATCACCAGGTGGGCCCGCACCCGGAGCGGAGCGCCGTCCAGCCCGACCAGCCGCGCGCCCACCACGCGCCCGGCGCCGTCGCGCTCGAGGTTCCGCAGCGCCAGGCCGTGGCGCACCTCGGCGCCGGCCTCCCGGGCCGCCGACACCAGCAGCGGATCGAGCACGGTCCGGCGCGGCGCGTAGAGCGCCTCCACGCCGTCGCGCGGCTTGATCTGGACCCCCACCGTCTCGTCTCCGTAGTGGAAGGTGGCGCTCCGCACCGGGGGCGTGCCGGCGGCCACCAGCCGGTCCAGGAGCCCCCAGCGGCGCAACTGGAGCACGCCGCCGCGCATCAGCGCGTGCGTCAAGAGCGTGTCCTGGCCCTCCTGGCCGCGATCGACCACGGCCACGCGCAGCCCGGCGCGGGCCAGCAGCAGGCCGGTGGCGGCCCCGGCCGCGCGCGCGCCGACGATCAGGGCGTCGAGGGTGGTGTCGTTCATGGGGTCCATGGCGTCCTCCGGTCAGGCAGCGCGGCGCGCCTGCAGGCGCCCGGCCAGGTGGTCGACCAGGTCGCGCGCGTCGGCGCCGACCCCGTCGAGGAAGGTGGAGTTGCGGCGGCGCAGGAACGGCAGCCCCAGCACGTAGAGGCCGGGGGCGGGCGTGACGCCGCCCTCGTGGATCAGCTCGCCGCGCGCGTCGAGCACCGGTGCGTGGAGCCAGGGGTAGCTGCGGCGGTAGCCGGTGGCCCAGAGCACGGTCCGGATCCCCTCGGCCGCCAGGTCGAGGCGGGCGGGTGTCCGCACCGGCTGGACGGGCGGCCGGCGCTCCGGCGAGGCGGCCGCGAGCCTCTCGCGCTCCGCGAAGTCGTCGATGCGCGCCAGCACCCGCTCCAGCCGCCGCTCGGCGTCGGCCACGCTGGCCAGGAGATCGTCCGCCAGCGCCAGCCGGCCGCCGTCCACCCCCGCCAGCCGCCCGGTGAGCCGGATCCCCATGGCCTGCAGCGCCGCCAGGTCCAGCGTGCGGTGGTCGGGGCGGCCCACCAGCTGCGCCGAGGGCTGGGCGCGGGCCGCGGCCAGGTCGGGGACCGCCGCGGCCGGCTCGGTGAGCAGGCCGGCCCGGTCCATCCACCAGAGCACGTCGTGCCCGCGGTAGCGCCGCGGCAGCCGCGTGTGGCGCCCCACCGCCAGCGTGACCGGCCGGCCGGACGCGTGCAGCTCCGCCGCCAGCTGCACGCCGGTGGCGCCGGCGCCCACCACCAGCACGCCGCCCGGCGGCAGCGACCCGGGGTGGCGGTACTCGGTGGGGACCACCTGGAGCAGGCCGGGCGGGAGGGCCGCCGCGGCCGCCGGCACGCGGGCGTGGTGGGCGTGGCCGGTGGCGACCACCACGGCCAGCGCCCGCCAGCCGCCGGCGTCGGTTCCACCCTCCAGCCGCCACCGCCCGGCGCGACCCGGGTGACGGTGACGCCCTGGTGCACCGGCGCCCCGAAGGCGCGGGCGTAGCCCTCCAGGTAACGGACCACCTCCGCGCGCGACATGTAGCCGTCGGGATCCGGCCCGCGCCAGCTCCAGCCCGGGAGGCGCGACTGCCAGCGCGGGGTGAGGAGCCGGAGCGAGTCCCACCGCTCCGAGCGCCAGCGCTCGCCCACGAACCCGCGCTCCAGCACCACGTGCTCGATGCCGCGTCCGCCCAGCAGGTTGCTGGTGGCCAGGCCGGCCTGCCCGCCCCCGATCACCACCACGTCCGTCCGTCGCATGTTCTGCCTCCACAGGGGCCTCGGACCTCAGGCTTCGGGCCTCAGGCTCGGGGCGCCAGCGCTTCTTCACCGCGTCCTCGTCCTTGCGTCCTGCGCCGGCCGCGCGACGCGCGGGGCCGACCCCATCCGGCGGCCGGCCCCGCGCCGCGGCCGCGTTCACCCCGCGTCCACCGCGATCATCACCGGCACGCCGCGGGTGAGGACGTCGTAGACGGCCGACCGCGCCCGCGACTGGTCGACGATGGCGCGCAGCACCTCCGGCGAGGCGTCGCCCTTGATGCGGAAGCTGACCCGGAGCTGCTCGTAGCCGTTCCGCACCTCCGTCGACTGGCCGAAGATGCCGCGCAGGTCGATGTCCCCCTCCACGGTGGACTCCACCTCGTAGAGCGTCACCCCGCGCGCGGCGGCGATGTTGCCCACGCCGGAGGTGATGCAGGCGGCCAGCGCGTGGAGCAGGAACTCCACCGGCGTGGGGCCGTGGTCGCGCCCCACCAGCACCGCCGGGTGGTCGGCGTCGAAGGTGAAGGCGCGCTGGTGACGCTGCGGTCCGCCGGCGCCCTCGAAGGTCTCGAGGGTGGAGCGGCTGTGGGTCCCCTGCTGCCAGTGGTTCACGGCGCGGAAGCGGAAGCGCGCCAGCTGGGGCTGGGCCTTGACCGCGTCCAGCGTGGCGAAGAGCGTGGGCGTGTCGACGCCGTTCATGGGCCGCACCTGGCGGGCGGGCTTCATGGAGGCGGCGGTCGGGGTCTGCATCTCGGTGTTCAGCTCGGTCTGCATCTCGGCTCCCTGTCCCGGCGTCCGGTCGTCGGCCGCGTCTCGTGGGACGGGGAGGGACATCGCACCGTGCGTGCCAGCCGCGCCGGGCCAGGCCGGGCGCGTGTTTCCGGCCGGTTCGCGCCGCCGGGTCCCCTGGCGGGCCGCGACGAGGATTGGGCGGCGACGGGATTTCGCCGCGGGTAACGACGAGATTCGACCGGAGGGCGCGCCATGGACGGGATCGCGACGGGAGGGCGCCGCGTGGACGAGGGCGCCGCGCTGCGCGCGGTGGTCGAGGGCACGGCCGCGGAGACCGGGACGGCCTTCTACCGGGCGCTGGTCCGCAACCTCGCCAGCTCGCTCGGCACGGCCGGCGCCTGGCTGACGGAGCTCGACGAGACGGGACAGCGGCTGCGCGCCGTCGCGTTCTGGTGCGGCGACCGGTTCGTCGAGGGGCACGAGTACGCGGTGGCCGGGACGCCGTGCCAGCAGGTGATCGATCGCCGGGGGATGGTGCTGGTGGGCAGCGATCTCGGCCCGGGCCGCGGTGCGCCGCCCGGCATCCCGGAGATGGTCAGCTACCTCGGCGTCCCGCTCATGGCGGGGGATGGCCGCATCCTCGGGCTGCTCTCGGTGGTGGACTTGGCCCCCATCGCGCCGGAGGAGCGGCTGCTGACGCTCTTCCGGCTCTTCGCCACCCGCGCGGTGGCCGAGATGCGCCGCGAGGCGCTGGAGCGCGAGCTGCGCGATCGGCAGGAGAAGCTGGCGCTCCTCATCGGGAGCGCCCTCGACGCCATCGTGGAGCTGGACGAGCGGCTGGAGATCACCCTGGTGAACGCCGCCGCCGAGACGCTGTTCGGGGTGCGGGCCGACGCCGTGCGAGGCCTGCCGGTGGCCGCACTGCTGGGCGAGCGCTCGGCGGCCCGGCTGGCAGCCCTGCGGAGCGGGCTGGAGGCGGACCGGGCCCGGCAGCTCTGGATCCCCGACGGCCTGGTGGCCGAGCCGGCCGGGCGGCGGCCGTTCCCGGCCGAGGCCACGCTCTCCCGCTACGAGGTGCGCGGCCGCCCCTACCACACGCTCATCCTGCGCAACGTGGACGAGCGGCTGGAGGCCGAGCGGCGCATCCGGGCCCTCACCGCCACCGCCGACGACCTGCGCGACGCGCTGGCCGAGGGGCACGGCTTCGACGACATCGTCGGCCGCAGCGAGGCGCTGCGCGAGGCGCTGCGGGGCGTGATCCAGGTCGCGCCCACCGACGCCACCGTGCTCGTCACGGGCGAGACCGGGACCGGCAAGGAGCTGTTCGCGCGCGCGCTCCACGAGCGGAGCGGCCGGCGCGAGGGGCCGCTGGTGAAGGTGAACTGCGCGGCGGTGCCCGCCGCGCTGATGGAGAGCGAGTTCTTCGGGCACGAGCGCGGCGCGTTCACCGGGGCCACCCAGCGGCGCGAGGGGCGGTTCGCCCTGGCGGACGGCGGGACCATCTTCCTCGACGAGATTGGCGAGCTGCCGGTGGAGCTGCAGGGGAAGCTGCTCCGCGTGCTGCAGGAGGGCGAGTTCGAGCCGGTCGGCTCCTCGCGCACGCGGCGGGTGGACGTGCGGGTGGTGGCGGCCACGAACCGCGACCTCGAGGCCGACGTGCGCGCCGGCACCTTCCGCGAGGACCTCTTCTACCGGCTGAGCGTGTTCCCGCTGCGCCTGCCGCCGCTGCGCGAGCGCGGCGACGACGCGGTCCTGCTGGCCGAGACGCTGGCCCGGCGGCTGGCGCGATCGATGGGCAAGGTGGTGGCGCCGCCCGGCGCCGCCGACGCGGCCGCGCTGCGCGCCTACCCCTGGCCCGGGAACGTCAGGGAGCTGCGCAACGTGATCGAGCGGGCGCTGATCCTCTCCGTGGACGGGCGGCTGCACCTCGACCGGATCCTGCCGGCCCCCTCGCCCGCGGCCGAGCCGCCGGCGGCCGCCCCGGCGGAGGGCAGCCGGACCATCCTGACCGACGGCCAGCTTCGGGCGCTGGAGCGGGAGAACACTCGCGCGGCGCTGGAGCGCTGCGGCTGGCGGGTGGGCGGCGAGGGCGGCGCGGCCGAGCTGCTCGGGCTCAGCCCCTCCACGCTCAAGTCGCGGCTGCGGGGGCTGGGGCTGCAGCGCGGGGTCGGGGGCGCGGACGCCGCGGCGCCCTGACAATCCCCGGGCTTCGACTCCGCTCGCCCTGCGGGCTCGCTACGCTCAGCCCGAACGGTCCGAAGGTCCCGTTCGCCCTCGCTACGCTTTCGCCACGCCCAGCCCGCACGGTCCGAAGGCCCCGTTCGCCCTCGCTACGCTCAGCCCGCACGGTCCGAAGGCCCCGTTCGCCCTCGCTACGCTCAGCCCGCACGGTTCGAAGGTCCCGTTCGCCCTCGCTACGCTCAGCCCGCCACGGTCCGAAGGTCCCGTTTGCCCTCCGCCACGCTCAGCCCGCACGGTCCGAAGGTCCCGTTTGCCCTCGCCACGCTCAGCCCGCTCGGTCCGAAGGTCCCGTTCGCCCTCGCTACGCTTTCGCCACGCCCAGCCCGCACGGTCCGAAGGTCCCGTTCGCCCTGAGCGTAGCCGCGGCAAAGCCGCGGCGGAGTCGAAGGGCAGGGCTCAGCGCCGCCCCGGCGCCTGGTCCGCCGGGATGGACTCCAGCGCCGGGAGCTGGGCCGGGGTCCGCGCCGGCAGCCCGCCGGCGATGGCCACCGCGCGCACCTCCGCCTGCCGCGACAGGTCGATGGACTCGGCCAGGATGCGCGCCATCTCCTGCGAGGCGTGGAAGCCCATGGAGTTCTCGGCGGCCACGAAGTCGAGCCGCCACTGCGCGGCCCGCTGCAGCTCGCCCAGCTCCTTGAGGCGCGGGTCCCTGGCCACCGCCTCCTGCCAGAGGGCCGTCAGCGCGTCCCTGGTGGCGGCGGCCAGCGCCTTCTGCTGCGCGTCCGGCGCCAGCTTGGCGTGGTCCGGGTTCTTCGCCACCGCCTCGCGCGCCCTGGCCTCGGCCGCGGCGCGGTTCCTCTCGTCGTAGGGGCGGCGCACCGCCACGATGGCGTCGATCATCTGCACCGCCGCCTGGCCGGCGCGGCCGAGGAGGGCGAAGTGGCGGTCCTGGATGCCCTCCACGCGCGCCTTGATCTCCTCGTCCGGGTACGGGTGGCAGGTCTGGCAGGAGCGGTTCACCTCCAGCAGCGGGCTGCGCACCCAGTGCTCGGACACCTTGAGCGCCCCCTCGCGCTTGTAGGGCATGTGGCAGTCGGCGCAGGCCACGCCGCTGCGGGCGTGGATGCCCTGGCTCCAGAGCTCGAACTCCGGGTGCTGCGCCTTGAGGACGTCCATGCCGGTCTCGGCGTGGGTCCAGTCCTTGAAGCGCTTGCCGTGGACCTCGGCGGCGTCCCAGGTGGCCTCGATCTGCTCCACGCGGAGCCCCTTGTCCCAGGGGAAGCGGAGCAGCGAGCCCTTGCCGCAGTAGTACTCGACGTGGCACTGCCCGCAGACGAAGGAGCGCATCTCCTGGCGCGTGCCGTCCACGTTGGGATCGTATGGCCGCGCGCGGTCGCCCTGCCGCCAGCGCTCCACGCTGGGCAGGTGCGGGACCGCGGCGTCGGAGGCGGCCAGCTTCTGGATGCCGGTGAGGAACCCGGGGCGCGTCACCCGCAGCTCCATGTTCCTCGGGTCGTGGCAGTCCACGCAGGAGACCGGGTGCGGCTTGCCGCCGGAGAGCTGGCCCAGCTGGTCGTGGGCCTGCCAGTAGCCCATCTCGCTCACCTGCTGCAGGCCGGCCTGGACCTGCTCGGCGGCCGTGCCCTGCGGCAGCGCCTCCTTCCCGAGCTTCCGGTAGAGCGGCATGATCGAGCCGTGGCAGTGGAGGCAGTTGCCCGACTGCTTGGCCTCCCCCGGCACGTTGCGCTTGGTGACCTCCTGGTCGTGCAGCATGAAGGCGTGGCCGCGCCGGTCGCGGTAGTCCACCGCGAACAGGTAGCCGGCGAAGACGCGCTGCAGCCACGGGTCGCGCTCGGCCTTCTGCGGCGGGAGCGTGCCCTCCGGCCCGACCAGCCCGCCGCCGTACTTGGTGTGGGTGGGGTCCCCGGTGCGCAGGTAGCCGTCGTACTCGCGCGGCCAGTTGGCGCCCCACCTGGCCGGATCGACGTCGTCCTCCCCCACCTCGACCACCTTGAGGAACGGGTTCTTCGCCTCCTGCTTGCGCTCGAAGATGTTCACCAGCAGGGCCGTGACGCCGGCGGTGACCGCCGCCACCACCAGCGCCAGCGCCACGTACCGCCACAGCCCGCTCCGACGCTCGGCCATGCTCCCTCCGGCTACCGCATCGCCCCGTGCCCCACCCCGCGGTGGCACTGGACGCAGCGGATGGCGTTGGCCTCCCAGGTGCTGCCGCGCACGATCTCGTGCACGAACTCGCCGTGGCAGCGGAGGCAGTTGTCCTGCAGGATCTGGCTGTTCGTCTCCTTGATGCGGATCGGCTCCTCGAAGACCTGCTTCGCGCCCGGCGCGTCGGGGCGCGGAGGCTGGAAGGTGAAGCCCATCGAGTGGTGGTAGCCGTTGCGCGCCTTGGCGAGGTACTTGGCCGGGAAGTGCGGCGGCACGTGGCAGTCGTTGCAGGTGGCCACCGCGTGGTGCGGCCCCTTCCGCCAGGCGTCGAACTGCTCGTTCATGATGTGGCAGTTCTTGCAGGCCGCCGGGTCGTTCGACAGGTAGGCCAGGCCGGACGCGTAGGAGAAGGTGGTGGCGCCCACGCCCATCAGGCCGCCCGCCAGCGCGGCCAGGATGATCCACCGCTTCGACCAGCCTGCCGCCACGCGCCGCCTCCGCCGGGCCCACCGGGCGACGGTGGGCTCGGTGCCCTGGCCGGCGCCCGCCCCGCGCGCTGCGCCAGGGAGGTGGGCGGGACGCCGGCCGCCGCGGAGTCTCGCCCGCCTGGCCTGCCGCGGTGAGGGGCCCAGAGAGGGCCGGCTCCACACAGGGGCCCGGGCGAGCAGGCCAGCGGCCTCAGCCCGGCGCGTCGGCCGCCAGCACCCGCACGCCGGCCGCGTCGGCCACGCGCGCCATCGCGGGCGGGAGCGGCGCGTCGGTGAAGAACCGGTCCACCTCGGAGAGGTGGCCCAGCCGCACCATGGCACCGCGCGTGAACTTGGAGCGATCCGCCACCAGCCAGACCTCGCGCGCCTGCTCGATGATGGCCTGCGCCACCCGCACCTCGCGGTAGTCGAAGTCGAGCAGCGTCCCGTCCGGCTCGATGCTGGAGACCCCGATCACGCCCACGTCCACCTTGAACTGGCGGATGAAGTCGAGCGTCGCCTCGCCCACCACGCCGCGATCCCGGCTGCGGACCAGCCCGCCGGCGATGAAGACCTCGGCGTGCTCGTTGGGCGCCAGGATCGACGCGACGTTCAGGTTGTTGGTGACCACGCGGATGCCGCGGTGATGCGCCAGCGCCCGCGCCACCTCCTCGGTGGTGGTGCCGATGTTGATGATCAGCGAGCGGCCGGGCTCCACCTGCCGTGCCACCAGCCGCCCGATGCGCCGCTTGGCCTCGACGTTCATGACCTGCCGCTGCGCGTAGTCGATGTTCTGGACGGTCGAGGGCAGCCCGACGCCGCCGTGGTAGCGCGCGAGCAGGTTCGCCTTCTCCAGCGCCCGCAGGTCGCGCCGGACCGTCTGCGTGGTCACCTGGAGCAGCCTGGCCAGATCCGAGACCGAGGTGTCGCCGTTCTGCCGGAGGAAATCGAGGAGTTGACGCTGTCGGGGGGTGGCCGTCATCATGAACCCAAATGAACCCAAATGAACACGAGGCGTTCCAGAACGAGCCGCATCATAGTGCGCCCGTGGCGCACATCAACCACCCGGCGCGTCTGCGCGATCCCGGCCGGACGGTTGCCCCGCGGAGGATCGCGACTGGCCTGGAGCGGGTCCTCCCATGAACGACCGCGGTTCACCTGCGCTCCGGCAGACCTGCCTGGACAGGCTCGGCACCACCCCGCTCGACGTGCTCGTGGTGGGCGGCGGCATCAACGGCGCCGTGTCCGCGGCCGCGCTGGCCGCGCGCGGGGCGCAGGTCGGCCTCATCGATCGCGCCGACTTCGGCTGCGCCACGTCGCAGGAGTCCTCCAACCTGGTCTGGGGCGGCATCAAGTACCTCGAGACCTTCGAGTTCGGGCTGGTCTTCAAGCTCTGCCGGGCCCGGAACGAGCTCCTGCGCTCCTACCCCACCTCCGTGCGCGAGATCCGCTTCTACACCGCCCACCCGCGCGCCTTCCGCCACGGGCGCTGGAAGCTCGTGGCCGGCACGCTGCTGTACTGGGCGCTGGGCAACTTCTTCACCCGCCCGCCCCGCCCCCTCTCGCGCCGCACCATGGCGCGGGAGCAGCCCGCCATCGCGCTGGACGAGCTGGACGGCGGCTTCGAGTACTCCGACGCCTGGCTGCCCGACAGCGACGCGCGGTTCGTGTGGACCTTCGTGCGCAGCGCGCTCGACCACGGCTGCGCCGCCGCGAACTACGTCGAGGCGCTCGGCTCGCGGCGCGAGGGCGACGGCTGGGTCACGCGGGTCCGCGACGGCGTGACCGGGCGCGAGCTGGACGTCCGCTCGCGCGCGGTGGTCAACGCCTGCGGCCCCTGGGCCGACCGGCAGAACGGCGCGAACGGCGTGCGCACGACCCACCGCCACGTGCTCTCGAAGGGCATCCACCTGCTGGTGGACCGCATCGCCCCGCCCGATCGCGTCCTCACCTTCTTCGCCGACGACGGGCGCTTCTTCTTCGCCATCCCCATGGGCTCGCGGACCTGCATCGGCACCACCGACACGCCGGTGGAGCAGGCCGAGGTGGGCGTCACGCCAGAGGACCGGCGCTTCGTCCTCGACAACATCAACAAGCGCCTGCGGCTGCCGCGCCCGCTCGAGGAGAAGGACATCGTGGCCGAGCGCTGCGGGGTGCGGCCGCTGGTGATCGAGGGGGACGACGCCACCCGCGAGTGGATGCAGCTCTCCCGCAAGCACGCGATCGAAACCGACGTGGCCGCGCGCCACGTGACCATCTTCGGCGGGAAGCTCACCGACTGCCTGAACGTGGGCGAGGAGATCTGCGCGGAGGTGACGGGGCTCGGCATCGCGCTCCCGCACGCCGGCCGGCGCTGGTGGGGTGAGCCGCCGGCGGCGCTGCGCGAGGCCTTCCTCCACCAGGCGCGGCTCATGGGGCTCGACGCCCGCCCGCCCGGCGGGGACGAGCCGCCCGCCGCGCGGCTCTGGCGCCGCCACGGCGCCGAGGCGCTGGCCATGCTCGAGGCCGCCCGGCGCGATCCCCGCCAGGCGGAGGAGCTGGTCCCGGGGTCGGGGTTCCTGCGCTGCGAGCTCGAGGCCACCGCGCGCCGCGAGATGGTGGTGCGGCTCGACGACTTCCTGCGGCGCCGGACCCAGCTCGCGCAGGTGGTGCACCGCGACGCCCTGCGGCGCGCGCCCGGCGTGGCCGAGGCGGCCCGGGAGCTGTTCGGACCGGACGCCGAGCAGCGGCTGACCGAGTACTTCGAGGAGGCGCTCGCCCCTTCGGCCACGGCCTGACGCCCGGCCCAGCGCGTCACCTTTTCCCGAATAACCCTGGATGCTTAACCCTTTGGTAGCTGCCTCTCGGCCTTGATGGGGGAACCGAAACGAAAAGAAAGGAACTCGTCGAGTTTTGCAGTATGAGCGAACGCCGGACTGCGACGATGTGGCTCAGTCTCTTACCCAGGGGAGCGACCATGAGAAATCGTTCGATGCTCGCAATCGGCGCCGCGGCACTGGCGCTGGCCCTCGGCTCCGCGGCTCGCGCGGACGAGGCGGCGGCGAAGCGCTGGATCGACAAGGAGTTCCAGCCCTCGACGCTCAGCAAGGACCAGCAGCAGAAGGAGCTGCAGTGGTTCATCACCGCGGCCAAGCCGTTCAAGGGCATGGAGATCAACGTGCTCTCGGAGACCATCCCGACGCACGAGTACGAGTCCAAGGTCCTCGCCAAGGCCTTCGAGGAGATCACCGGCATCAAGGTGAACCACCAGCTGCTGGGCGAGGGCGAGGTGGTGCAGGCCGTCCAGACGCAGATGCAGACAAACCGCAGCCTCTACGACGCCTACGTCAACGACTCGGACCTGATCGGCACCCACTCCCGCCTGCAGTCGGCGGTGAACCTCACCGACTGGATGGCGGGTGACGGCAAGGACGTGACGCTGCCGACGCTCGACGTGAACGACTTCATCGGCAAGTCCTTCACCACCGGGCCGGACGGCAAGCTCTACCAGCTGCCCGACCAGCAGTTCGCGAACGTCTACTGGTTCCGCTACGACTGGTTCAAGCGGCCCGACCTGAAGAAGGCGTTCAAGGCCAAGTATGGCTACGAGCTGGGCGTGCCGGTCAACTGGTCCGCCTACGAGGACATCGCCGAGTTCTTCACCAACGACGTGAAGACCATCGACGGCGTCCGCGTGTACGGCCACATGGACTACGGCAAGCGCGCGCCGGACCTGGGCTGGCGCATGACCGACGCCTGGCTCTCCATGGCCGGCACCAGCTCCAAGGGGCTGCCCAACGGCCGGCCCATCGACGAGTGGGGCATCCGCATGGAGCCCAACTCCTGCAACCCGGCCGGCGCCTCGGTCTCGCGCGGCGGCGAGACCAACGGCCCGGCCTCGGTCTACGCCATCCGCAAGTGGGACGAGTGGCTGCGCAAGTACGCGCCGCCCGGCGCGGCGGACTACGACTTCTACCAGTCGCTCCCGGCGCTGGCGCAGGGCAACGTGGCCCAGCAGAATCTTCTGGTACACCGCCTTCACGGCCAACATGGTGGCCCCCAAGTCCGAGGGGAACAACACCGTGGACGCCAGCGGCACGCCGCTCTGGCGCATGGCGCCCTCGCCGCACGGCCCGTACTGGCAGGAAGGGATGAAGGTCGGCTACCAGGACGCCGGCTCCTGGACGCTCTTCAAGTCCACCCCGGTGGACCGGCGCAAGGCGGCCTGGCTGTACGCGCAGTTCGTGGTCTCGAAGACCGTCTCGCTCAAGAAGAGCCACGTCGGCCTGACCATCATCCGCGACTCGGACATCCGCCATCAGTCCTTCACCGACCGCGCCCCGAAGCTGGGCGGCCTGGTGGAGTTCTACCGCTCGCCTGACCGCGTCCTCTACACGCCCACCGGCATCAACGTCCCCGACTACCCCAAGCTCGCGCAGCTCTGGTGGCAGAACATCGGCGACGTGAACTCGGGCGTGTTCACCCCGCAGCAGGCCATGGACCGCCTGGCCGGCGAGATGGACCAGGTGATGGCCCGCATGCAGGAGGCCGACGAGAAGGCCAAGGTCTACGGCGGCTGCGGCCCGCGCCTCAACGCGCCGAAGGATCCCAAGGAGTGGCTGGGCCGCCCGGACGGCCCCAAGGCCAAGCTCGCCAACGAGAAGCCCAAGGGTGAGACCATCGACTACGACACGCTCGTGAAGCGCTGGACGACGAAGAGCTGAGGTACCGGGGTGGGGCCGGCGTCCGCGCGCCGGCCCCGCTCCACGCTGGTCCGGTCCGCCGGCGATGGCTCCCTCCCCTCCTCGTCCCGCACCAGGTGCCGCCCGATGAGCCTCGTCCTGAAAGCCGTCGAGCTCCGCGTGGGCGCTGACACCCACGTCCACCCCACCTCGCTGGAGCTCGCGCCGCGCGGCTTCAACGTGCTGCTCGGCCCGACGCTCGCGGGGAAGACCACCCTCATGCGCCTCATGGCCGGGCTGCTCCGGCCCAGCGCCGGCGAGGTCTGGTTCGCCGGCCGCGACGTGACCGGCGTGCCGGTGCGCGAGCGGCGGGTGGCCATGGTCTACCAGCAGTTCATCAACTACCCGCACCTGACCGTGCTCGAGAACATCGCCTCGCCGCTGCGCGTGGCCGGCCTGCCCCGCCCCGAGGTGAAGGCGCGGGTGGGCCGCATCGCCGAGCTCCTGCGCCTCTCGCCCCTCCTCGACCGCAAGCCCGCGGAGCTGTCCGGCGGGCAGCAGCAGCGGACCGCGCTGGCCCGCGCCCTGGTCAAGGACGCCGAGCTGATCCTGCTCGACGAGCCGCTCGCCAACCTCGACTACAAGCTGCGCGAGGGGCTGCGCGACGAGCTGCCCCGGCTCTTCGCCGACCGGGAGTGCACCGTGGTCTACGCCACCACCGAGCCGGCCGAGGCGCTGCTCCTGGGGGGCCACACGGCCACCCTGCACCAGGGCCGGGTCACCCAGTTCGGCCCCACCGGCGCCGTCTATCGCCGGCCCGCCAATCTCACGACCGCCCAGGCCTTCTCCGACCCGCCCATCAACACCGCCCCGGTGCTGAAGCAGGGCGGCCGCATCTCGCTCGGCGAGGTGGTCAGCTGGCCGGCGCGGGGCGCGCTGGCCGGGTTGCCCGACGGCCCCTACACGTTCGGCCTCCGCCCCCACCACGTGCAGCTGGACGGCGGCGCCGAACCGGCGGAGCAGGTGCGGGTGGCGGGGCGGGTCTCCATCGCCGAGATCAGCGGCTCGGAGAGCGTGGTCCACTTCGCGATCGACGGGCAGACCTGGGTCTCGCAGTCGCACGGCGTCCACCGCTTCGACGTGGGCGCCACCGCGGCCTTCCGGCTGGAGGTGGAGCGCGGGCTCTACTTCACCGCCGACGGCCGCTGCGTCACGCCGGGAGGCGCCTAGCCATGGCCCGCATCGCGCTCGAGCACCTCCGCCACAGCTACGCGGCCACGCCCCGGACCGAGGCGGACTGGGCCGTGAAGCGACTCGACCTCGCCTGGAAGGAGGGCTCCGCCAACGCGCTGCTCGGCCCCTCCGGCTGCGGGAAGACCACGCTGCTCAACGTCATCTCCGGCCTGCTCCGGCCCACCGAGGGCGCGGTGATGTTCGGTGACCGGGACGTCACCGCCCTGCCGCCCGACGGGCGCAACATCGCCCAGGTGTTCCAGTTCCCGGTCGTCTACGACACGATGACCGTCTTCGACAACCTGGCCTTCCCGCTGCGCAACCGGCGGCTGCCGCCCGCCCAGGTGGAGCGGCGCGTCCGCGAGATCGCCGAGCTGCTCGACCTGGGCCCCACGCTGGGGCAGCGCGCCCGCGGCCTGACCGCCGACGGCAAGCAGAAGATCTCGCTCGGCCGGGGCCTCGTGCGCGAGGACGTGAACGCCATCCTCTTCGACGAGCCGCTCACCGTGATCGACCCGCACCTCAAGTGGCGGCTCCGCTCCAAGCTGAAGGAGCTCCACCAGCGGCTGCGCGTCACCATGATCTACGTCACCCACGACCAGACCGAGGCGCTCACGTTCGCCGATCAGGTGGTGGTCATGAACGAGGGGCAGGTGGTGCAGGCCGGGACGCCGGTCGAGCTGTTCGAGCACCCCCGCCACACCTTCGTCGGCCACTTCATCGGCTCGCCGGGCATGAACGTCCTGCCCGCCACGCTGGAGGGCGGGGTGGCGCGGTTCATGGGCCACGCCGTCCCCGGGGCGGAGCCGGCCCGGCCGCCGCCGCCGGGCGCGCGGCTGGAGCTGGGCGTGCGCCCCGAGTTCGTCACCTTCGCCGCCGACGGCATCCCGGTCCGGGTGACGCGCGCGAGCGACACCGGCCGCCACCGCATCGTGGAGGCGCGCCACCAGGACAGCGTCATCAAGCTGCTGGTCCCCGACGGCGCCGCCATCCCGGAGTCCGGCCACGTCCGGTTCGACCCCGACCACACGCAGCTCTACGCGGACGGCTGGAGCACGCGATGACCCCGACCTCCCCCGCCGCCGCCACCGCCGCGCCCGGCCCCGGGCTGCCCGCCCCGCCGCCCGCGGGAGCCGCCGCCACCGAGCCCTCCGGCCAGTCCCTGGTGGCGGACGGCCGGACCCCCAACAACCGCGCCTGGCTGCTGGTCCTGCCGGTGGTGCTGCTGGTGGCCTTCAACGCGATCGTGCCGCTCATGACGGTGGTGAACTACTCGGTGCAGGAGACCTTCGGCGACAACGTCTTCTTCTTCGAGGGCGTGAAGTGGTTCCGGGAGGTGCTGCAGTCGAGCCGCTTCCACGCCGCGCTGCTCCGCCAGATCGAGTTCACGCTCATGGTCCTGGCCATCCAGATCCCGCTCGGCGTGGGGATCGCGCTGGCGATGCCGCGCAAGGGGTTCTGGGCCTCGGTCTGCCTGGTGCTGATGGCCATGCCGCTGCTCATTCCCTGGAACGTGGTGGGCGCCATGTGGAACCTGCTGGCGCTCCCGGACATCGGCCTGCTGGGGCGGGGGCTGAACGCCCTGGGGTTCGACTACAACTACACGCGCCAGCCGGTGGCCGCCTGGGCCACGCTGGTGGCCATGGACGTCTGGCACTGGACCTCGCTGGTGGTGCTGCTGGCCTACGCCGGGCTCTCGGCCATCCCCGACGCGTATTACCAGGCGGCCCGCATCGACGGCGCCTCCCCCTTCGCCGTGTTCCGGTACATCCAGCTCCCCAAGCTGCGGCGGGTGCTCACCATCGCCGTGCTGCTCCGCTTCATGGACAGCTTCATGATCTACACCGAGCCGGTGGTGCTCACCGGCGGCGGCCCGGGCAACGCCACCACCCTGCTCTCCATCGACCTGGTGAAGGTGGCGCTGGGGCAGTTCGACCTGGGGCCGGCCGCGGCCATGTCGCTCGTCTACTTCCTGATCATCGAGCTGCTCTGCTGGCTCTACTACACGGTGATGACCAAGGACGAGGTGCACGGATGAGACACCTCCGCTGGCTGGTGCCGGCCCTCTACATCGCCTTCGTGCTCCTGCCCATCTACTGGCTGCTCAACATGTCGTTCAAGAACACGAACGAGATCCTGGGCTCGTTCACGCTCTTCCCGCACACCTTCACCGTCGAGAACTACCGGAAGATCTTCACCGACCCGACCTGGTACGGCGGCTACCTCAACTCGCTGTCCTACGTGCTGATGAACACCGCGGTCTCGGTGCTGGTGGCGCTCCCCGCCGCCTACGCCTTCTCCCGCTACCGCTTCCTGGGCGACAAGCACCTCTTCTTCTGGCTGCTCACGAACCGCATGGCGCCGCCGGCGGTCTTCGCCCTCCCCTTCTTCCAGCTCTACTCGGCCATCGGGCTCTTCGACACCACCTTCGCGGTGGCCCTGGCCCACTGCCTGTTCAACATCCCGCTGGCGGTCTGGATCCTGGAGGGCTTCATGTCCGGCGTCCCGCGCGAGCTGGACGAGACCGCGTTCGTGGACGGGTACCCGTTCTGGCGGTTCTTCGTCCGGATCTTCATCCCCACCATCGCCTCCGGCGTGGGCGTGGCCGCCTTCTTCTGCTTCATGTTCTCGTGGGTGGAGCTCCTGCTGGCCAAGACGCTCACCTCGGTGGACGCCAAGCCCATCGTGGCCACCATGACCCGCACCGCCAGCACCTCCGGCTACGAGCTGGGGCTGCTGGCGGCGGCCGGCGCCCTCACCATCATCCCGGGCGCCATCGTCATCTACTTCGTCCGCAACTACATCGCCAAGGGCTTCGCCCTGGGCCGCGTCTAGAGGGAGGCCGCGCGTGAGTCCTGAACTGCATGGCCTCGGCTGGATGGCCTGGACGTGGCAGACCGCGGCGTTCTTCGCCTTCATCGGCCTGCTCCTGGCGCTGATGATGGTCTGGGAGTGGCGCCGCCCGGGCGGCGCGCCGCGGCGGGGCGTGCTGCGCATCGTCACCACCCGGGGCGACCGGCTCTTCATCTCGCTGCTCTCGGCGGCCTACCTGCACATCGGCTGGCTGGCCCTCACCTCCGTGACGCTGTGGGGCGCCACCGCCGCCTCGGCGGTGCTGGCGGTGCTGGTGTTCCGGTACGTCTGAAGCGGGGGCTGCGCCCCCGCCCCGCCGGCAGAGCCGTCGGGGCCCCACCCCTGCTACGCTGGGTCCCAGCGCGCTGCGGCCTTCGGCCTTGCGCGCGACCCAGCGCCGAGGGGCTTCGCCCCTCCCCCGGCCACATGCCGGAGCCCCCACCCCAGCGCCCCATCCAGTTCACGCTCGGGCAGTCCCGGCGGCCCCTGGCGCGGCGGGCCGGGCCGGGCCATGCTCCTGGGCATGCCCCGCCCGCCCGCCACCTCGACCCACGCCGCCGGCCTGTCCGCCAACGTGTACAGCGCGCTGGTGGAGCGGGCCCGGTCCATGCCCGGCCCCATCTACCCGCTGCACGTGGGCGACACCTGGCGCTCGCCGCCGGAGGGGGCGCGGGCCGAGGACCAGCGCGAGGCGGAGTTCCCGCGGCTGCACGCCTACGCCCCGGTGACCGGCGAGCCGGAGCTGGTGGAGGCGGTGCGCGAGCACCTGCGCGCGCGCCACGGCCTGGCGCTCGCGCCCGAGCAGCTGCAGATCATGCCCGGCGCCACCGGCGGGCTGACCACGGTGCTGACCGCGCTGCTCGACCCCGGGGACGAACTGCTGCTCCCCTCGCCGTTCTGGCCGCTGATCCGCGGCATCGCCGCCGCGCGCGGCTGCCGGGTGGTGGAGGTGCCGTTCTTCACGCGGCTGGGCACGCCCGGCTTCGATCCGGAGGCCGCGCTGGAGCGGGCGGTCACGCCCCGCACCGCCGCCGTCTACGTGAACGACCCGCACAACCCCACCGGCCGCGTCCTCGACGACGACACCGTGGCGGCCATCGCCCGGGTGGCGCGCCGGCACGACCTGTGGGTGGTGGCGGACGCGGCCTACGAGGACCTGCGCTACGGCGAGGCGCGGCCGCCCCCCTGGCTGCGGCCCGAGCTGGTGGAGCGGACCATCGTGAGCGGCACGGTGTCGAAGAGCCACGCCATGGCGGGCGCGCGGGTGGGCTGGTCGTTCGGGCCGGAGGCGCCCATGCGCGCGGTCCGCGGGGTGCAGACGTTCCAGCACTACTGCGCCGCGCGCCCCATGCAGCGGGCCGCCGCGCGGGCGCTGCGGATGGGCGAGGGGTGGCTGGCCGGGCTGCGGCGCGAGTACGCCGCGGCCGGCGCCGCAGCGGCCGCCGCGCTGGGCCTGCCCGCGCCGCAGGGCGGGACGTTCCTGTTCGCCGACGCCACGCCCTGGCTGCGCCCCGGCGAGGCGCTGCAGGGCTTCCTGGAGCGGTGCCTGGAGGCCGGCGTGCTGCTGACGCCCGGCCTGGCCGCCGGGCAGGACTTCGGCAGCTGGGTGCGGCTCTGCTTCACCGCCGTGCCGCCGGGGGACCTGGCGCAGGCGCTGCGGCGGCTGCAGCCGGTGCTCGCCAGCGGTCCTGGAGGTCCGTAGCGAGGACCGGCGGTTCACTGACCGTCAGCTCGGGGGCGGACCGGGAGCGGGACGCTGCACAGGTCGATCCGGCCGGCCGGCACCTTGTACCAGGTGCCACCGCGGTTGCGCCGGGACTCGACCAGCCGGTCCCACGTGGTCCCCTCGGTGCGGAGGAGCTCGAGCTGCGGGCGTCCGGCAGCGGGCAGATCGGCGAGCACGCGCACGCTGCGGATGGGCGTCCTCAGCTCCGGCTGCTCGTGGAAGCCCATGGGCGCGGGGCCGCGCGGCAGCGAGGACAGGTGCTCCATGCCCTGGACCACCCGGCCGACCACGGTGATGTTCCGGTCCAGCGTGCGCGGGGCGTGGCCGATCACCGCGAACAGGTTGGTGCCGTCGCCGGTGGCCGGGTCGTCTGCGCGCGCGAGGCCCACCGCGCCGTAGCAGTGCGTCAGCCAGGCCTCGCCGGTGCGGGCGTCCCGGGCGGCCGGGAACCCGGCGGAGAAGCCGACCTCCGGCGCGTACAGGTCGCCGTCCGGCAGGGGCGTGAACGGCAGGTCCGCGGCGGCGCGGGTGAACTCCGCCGGGAGCGCGGCCGGGCCGGCCTTGATTGGCCGCGCCTTGGCCGGCTCGTCGCCGTCCGGGTCGCCCCACTGCGCGACGTAGCCGTCCTGGACGCGATACACCGACAGGCCGTCGAAGTAGCCCTCCCGCACCAGCGCCAGGATCCGCTCCACGTGCCTCGGCGCGAAGTCCGGCGCCAGCGCGATCACCACGCGCCCCCCGGGCAGCTCCATGACCAGGGTGTGCGCGGGATTCGAGCGCCGCCCAGTCCCCCGGCGCTGACGCGGCCAGGACGTCCTTCATCTCCAGGCGCGCCGCGGCCGGCGCCGCGGCCGAGGCCTGCCCGACGCCGCGGCAGCCGGCGAGCATGGTCCCGCTGACCAGGACGAGGGAAGCGACCAGACCGGATTCGAGAGCTGGGCATTCGTCACACCTTATCGCGACCTCGACGGGGGCGCCGCGCCCCGGCCAGGGAGGCGCCGAGACAGGGGGCCTGGGGCGCGCATAGAGTCGGCTGCAATGCCTCCCACCGACGCCCCTCGCATCCTCGTCCGCAGCGCCGAGCGCGGGACCCCCGACGCGTTCTCGCATCCGTACAACCCGAGCTCCGAGATCCACGGCTGGACGCTGGCGGCCGCCGCCGGGCTGACGCGCATCGGCGTCAGCCTGGCCTGGCTGCCGCCAGGGAAGGAGTCCTTCGCCTTCCACCGCCACCATCGCGAGGAGGAGTGGATGTTCGTCCTCTCCGGCAGCGGGACGGTGGACGTCGACGACGCGTCGCTCCCGGTCGGGCCGGGCGACTTCCTGGGCTTCCCGCCGGGCGTGGCCCACCTGGTCCGCAACACCGGGACGGAGGACCTCCACTTCCTGCAGGGCGGCGAGTCCTTCGGCGACGTCGAGGTGGCCGACTTCCCGCGCCTGCGCCGGCGCATGGTCCGCACCGGCCACCAGCTGACGGTCTACCCGCTCGACGCCGAGGTCCCCTTCCTCCCGCCCGGCGTGTCGCTGCCGCCTCCCCCGCCCCGGCCAGCGCCGCGCGTCCTGGTGCGCGCCGCCGACCGCGGCGAGCCCCGCGCCTTCCACCACCCGGAGAACCCGGCAGGCGAGGTCCATCTCACGCCGCTCTCGCGCCCGGCGGGGCTCTCGCGCGTGGCGGTGGTCCTGACCCGCGTCCCGGCCGGCCGCGACGCCTACGCCTTCCACGTCCACCAGCACGACGAGGAGTGGCTCTACGTCCTCTCGGGCCGCGGCGAGGCGCTGGTGGGCGACGCCGTGCACGCCATCGGCCCGGGCGACTTCCTCGGCTTCCCGCCCCGCGGCCCGGGCCACGACACCCGCGCGCTGCCGGGCGAGGACCTCGTCTACCTCTGCGGCGGCGACGCCTGGTCGCGCTCCACCATCGAGAATCGTGGACTTCCCGCGCCTGGGCCGCCGGCGCACCTTCGTCGGCACCCGCGAGGCGCTCACCTTCCCGCTCGAGTCTGCGCGGGAGCGCCCGCCGCGCTGAGGGCGCCAGGGCCGGCTGCCCGCGATCCAGGCAGCCGCCGCCCGGTTCGCGGGCGCGCCACGCCGCTGGCCTTCGCGCTTTGCGCGCCTGCGCCGCGCTGCCGCCGGTACGCCGGCTGCAACCCCGGCCGGCGAGGGGCAGCGGCCGGCCGGCCCGGCCACGGACGAGGAGCGAACGTGAAGCGGATCGAGGCCATCATCCGGCCGTCCAAGCTGGAGGACGCGAAGCGGGCGCTGGCCCACCCCTGGATCGCCGGCATCACCGCCGGCGAGGTGAAGGGGTACGGGCGCCAGCGCGGCCACGTGGAGGTCTACCGCGGCGCGGAGTACGCCACCTCCATGGTCCCCAAGATCAAGATCGAGATCGTGGTCCCGGACCCGCTGGTCCCGCGGCTGGTGGGGGACCTGGCGGACTGGCTCAAGACCGGCAAGATCGGCGACGGGAAGATCTTCGTCACGCCGGTGGACGACGCGGTCCGCGTCCGGACTGGGGAGCGGGGCGAGGCGGCGCTGTGACGGCCCGGGGCTTGGGGTGAAGCCACGCCGCGGGCGCACCGGCGCGCGCCCCGCGACCGCGGCCCGGCGGCTCCGGCTCAGGCCTGCCGGCTGGCCTTGAGCCACTCCAGCGCGGCGATGGCCGCGCCGCGGGCGCCGGCCATGTCCAGGTGCTGGACCACCTCGAACCGGGCCACCTGCTCCTGCTCGGCGCGCAGGTACGTGTGCTCCCGCACCTTGGCCAGGAACCAGGCCCGGAACTCGGGGGCCGCCTCCACCACGCCGCCGCCCAGGAAGTAGGCGTCCGGGTCGGTGAAGTTGGCGGCGACCGTGAAGAGCCGCCCGATGGCCATGGCCTGCTGCTCGAAGATCTTGAGCGCCAGCGGGTCCTGCTTCTCGCCGTAGCCGCGGACCTGCTTGGCCGCGTCGGCGACCGGCAGCTTCGCCAGCGGGTGGTCGGGGTGGCGGGTGAGCCAGTACGGCAGCAGGTTCTCGCGGATGCCGGTCAGCGAGGCCACGCTCTCGGCGTCGCCCACGAACCCGCAGTTGCAGCGCGGCATGGGCTGGCCGTCGCCCAGCAGGCCGTGCATCGGGATGTGCACGTGGCCGAGCTCGCCGGCCATGCCGGCCGCGCCCTTGACCACGTTGCCCTGCTCGATCACGCCGCCGCCCAGCCCGGTGCCGACGATGGCGGAGACCGAGGAGCGCCGGTGCGCGTCGGCGCCGAAGCACTCGTAGTGCGCGTAGAGCGCGGCCGCGTTGCCGTCGTTGTTGTAGATGACCGGCAGGCCAATCCGCTGCTCGACCGCGCCGCGGAAGTCGAACGAGCGCCAGCCCGGGTGGGCGAAGTTGGTCGAGCCCTTGGCGGTGATGACGCCGGTGGCGCTGGCCGGGCCGGGCGTGTCGAGGCCGACGGCGCGCACGCGCGTGCGGTCGATGCCCAGCTTCTGGAGGACGCCGTCGAAGGACTGGGCCAGCGCCTCCACGGCGACCTCCGGCCCCTCCTTCACGCGGCTCGGGTTCTCCACCAGCGTGTGGACGAGGAAGTTCCCCGCGAGGTCGAGGACGGTCGCGTTATTGGCGGTGCCCCCGTTGTCGAGCCCCACCACCACCCCGTGATCCATTGCGTCGCTCCTTTTGCCCCGCCGCGGCGCCGCCCCCCGGCCCGCCGGCTGCGGGGCGGGATTCTATACGGAACCCGCCGGCTGTCGCCCCCGGCGAGTGCGTGCGTCTGTCGCAGGAGCGGCCGCCCAGGGGGCCGGCCGCAGCCGCCTCACCGCCCCGGTGCGGCGCCCCCGTCCGCGCCCAGCCCCATGGCCTCGCGCAATTCGCGCGCCTTGGCCTGCAGGAGGCGCGTGTTGCGGGGCCCCATGCGCAGCAGGTGCTTCTCCGCCTCGGGCAGCCGCTCCAGGGCCGGGTCCTCGTACAGGTAGACGCCCCCCTCGTCCACCACGGCCAGGTCCCCGTCCCGGACCGGCGCCCGCTCGATGCGCCGCAGCGCGCGCCCCACCACGGCGTCGATGGACGCCTGCGGGTAGCCCAGCTTGCGGTAGGCGCCCTCCAGCACCCGCTTCAAGGACCGGTAGGCGCTCCCCAGCGCCCGCGGGTCCACGGAGGCCACGGCGTCGCCGAAGGCGTCGTAGCGGGCGTAGGCGCCAGGGTCGATGACGGTCTTGCCGTCGCGCTGGACGACGCTGAACGCCTTGGACGGCGCGAGGAACGCGAGCTCGCGCCGCGGCGAGACCCCCTCCCCCAGGTTGTCGGCCACCACCGCCGCCTTGCGCAGCAGGTCGCCGCTCGCGAGCCACTGGCGGTAGAGCGGGTCCTGCGAGGCCGGCTCCAGCAGCCCGCGCACGTCGGCGTCGCTGGCCGTGGCCAGCGCGGGCGGCTCCTGCGCCGGCGCTCCCGCCCCGATCTCGGCCGGGCCCGAGCCCGCCACCGGCTGCAGGTCGGGGACCGCGGGCGCCTGCCGGCCCACCCACCAGACGACCAGCGCCACCACCGCCGCGGCGACGGCGACGCCGCCGATCACCCAGGGAAGCTTGCCGGGGCGCCGCAGCGTGGTGCGAGGTCCGGTCTCCATCGGCTCCATGGCTCCTCCTGCTGCGGCCGGCTTGCAGCCCCTGGCGCCCGGCGTGGCACCCGCGGGGCTTGGGGGACGCGATGTGGGAGGACAGCCTCGCACGAGGCCGCCGGCACCTCCAGCGTCGAGATCGGGCCCGACCCTCCGCCGGTCCCCGAGCGAGCCCGCCTCCACTGGCGGTCGGTGAGCAGGTTCTCGTACGATGCCCTCGCCCGCCTGCCCGGCCCGCCCGGGCGGCGCGAAACAGGAGCTCGACATGCCCCTCCGGCCCGGACGGCTGACCCTGCTCACGCTGGCGTCGCTCCTCGCGCTCGTCGCCGCTCCCGCGCACGCCGCGCTCACGCTGGAGCTGGACTACGGCCTGGCGCGACCGCCCAGCGGCGGGCTCGAGCAGGCGCTCGACGGCGCGGGCAAGGAGTCCGACCTCTTCGCCACCTCGCTGCAGGTGATCGGCGGAGCGGTGCTGCTCGACCTGGGCGGCCTGGAGCTGGGCGCGGTGGCGGACAGCACCAGCGGCAAGGACTCCCCCTCCCAGACCGCCGTCGGCGGGCTCTTCGGCGTCCGCTTCGGCGACAAGCTCCGCCTCGAGCTGCTGGGCGAGGCCGGCGGCCACCGGTACGGAGACTTCCTGCAGAACCCCGACGTCGTCACGGCCTCCTCGAAGGAGGAGTGGCTCTTCTACGTGGGGCTGCGGCCCGGGTTCGCCTACCGCTTCGACCTGATCCCCAAGGGGCCGGGCCTGGTGCTGGGCATCTGGGCGTTCGCCCGCTGGGACGTGAAGAGCAAGGACGTCCCGGTGACGGTGGGCAGCGGCGGCTCCCCCGGCACGCTCTCGCTGGGCGGCACGAGCATCGGCGCGACGCTGCGCGCCGGGATCGAGTTCTAGCGGGGGCTGGCGGGCCGCTTGCCCAGAGGGGCCAGTTCGCGGCGTGCAGGGTGGGGGCCCCAGCGCAGCTTGAGGGAGGGGCGCAGCCCCCGGGGATGTCAGGCCCTACGCCCGGGCGACGGCCGGCCGGGCCTGCAGCGCGGTGCGCGCGCGGTTCACGCGACGCGCGCTCGCCACCGCGACCAGCACGACCAGCGAGACGGCGGCCACGAACAGCACCGGCATGGAGAAGCCACCGGTGGTGGAGGCAATCCCTACGAAGGCGGCGCCGGAGAAGAGCGCCAGGAAGAACGAGGCAACCTCAAGCGGCTCGAGCAGCATGTCGGTCAGCACGAGAACCTCCCGTAGGACGTGCTCACGTTAAGCCAACCCGATCGTGACTGATCTGCGGCCTGGTGTCCTCGGACCACGTGTCGCAGCCGATCGTGGGGTGGGGTGTGGGGATGGCGAGCTGTCGCACACTCACGGGGGGACACCCGCCGGGCGGCCGTCACTCGGAGGACGAGCTGAGCGCGAACTCGCGGAGGCCGGCCACGCGGTGGAGCGCCAGGGCCAGCGGCTCGCGGTTGCGCTGGTCGTGGGTCCAGAGCGAGAGCCGGTACTCGAAGTCGCCGGAGACCAGATCGGCCCGGTAGCCCACGTCCACCACGCGGAAGCCGTGCTCGCGCAGCAGCGCCCGCAGCTCGGCCTCGGGCATCACCTGGTCCGCGCCGAAGCGGACCAGCCCCGCGGCGAAGTGCTGCGTGGGCACGCGCCGCTCGATCTGGCGGAAGACCGTCAGCACGCCCAGCGTCATCACCGCGGAGGTGTACGCGGCCCCGTACAGCCCCACGCCCATCAGCACGCCGATGGCGGAGGTGATCCAGATCGAGGCCGCGGTGGTGAGGCCCCGGACCGAGAGCCCTTCCTTGAAGATCACCCCGGCGCCCAGGAAGCCGATGCCGGTGACGATCCCCTGCGCCATGCGCGTGGGGTCCACCCGCACCGCGTCGAGCGACCGGCCCACGAACCACTGCCCCTCGAACACGGTCACCAGCATCAGCGTGGCGGAGGCGAGCGAGACCAGGGTGTGCGTCCGGAACCCGGCCGGCCGCCCGTGGTAGCTGCGCTCCAGGCCGATCGCGCCGCCGGCCAGCAGCGCCCCACCCAGCCGCGCCAGCACGTCCTGCCAGGCCCCGGGCGTGAGCGAGAGCGCCTCGCGCAGCGCGTCCGCGTCCAGCGCCGCCAGGAGATCCGTCACGGGCTGCCTCCCCTCCGGCCGGCCGACCGGCCTTCACTTGAGGATAACGCCGCGCGGCCCGGGGCGGCAGTTTCCGGGCAGGGCGCCCGCCGGCGCGCTCCGGCTTGCGCGCGGCGGCTCCATCCGTTATAGCGGAGACCCCGACAGGAGCGCCATGTCCGCCGCCAAGCCCCGCACCGCCGACCCCTACGGCGACCTCGCCGTCATCGACGCGCGCGCCCCGCGCTTCAACCAGGCCGTGGTCGGCCTCCTCTCCGCCGCCGGGGCGCTCACCGGCGCCTGGTGGCCCTTCCTGCTGGTCTCGGCCCAGCTGGCGCTCGGGCTCTGGCTGGGGCGCCGCTTCTGCCTGCCCTGCCGCTTCTACTTCGACGTGATCCAGCCGCGGGTGGGCGAGGGGCCGCTGGAGGACAGCCGCCCGCCGCGCTTCGCCAACCAGCTCGGCGCGGTGGTCACCGGGGCGGCCGCGCTGGCCGGCGCCGCCGGGCTGGGCGGGGTGGCGGCCGCCCTGGGCGGCCTGGTGGCGGCGCTGGCGCTGCTCTCCGCCGCGACCGGCTTCTGCGCCGGCTGCTGGCTCTACGCCACCACCGCGCGGCTGCGCGGGCTCCGCACGCGCCAGCTCGACCGGATTGACCTGGAGGAGCTGCAGGTGCCGCCCGGCCGCGAGGTGGTGGTGCAGTTCACGCACCCGCTCTGCTCCGACTGCCACGCGCTCACCGGCCGGCTCCGCGCCGCGGGCGAGGCGCCGGTGCTGGTGGACGTCTCGCGCCGGCCGGACCTGGCGCGCCGCTACGGCGTCGCCGTGGTGCCCTTCGCCGTGCGCGTGGCCCCCGACGGCCGCGTGTGCGCGCAGGTCGCCTGAGACCACCAGTACGTGCCTCCGGGACCGCGCCCCGCCTGACGCGGCGAAAGTGTTTCTCCCTCCGCGACCCGGGCTCTAGACTCCCGGCCCCGTGGCGCAAGCGGCCAGGCGCCACCCCAGGAGGAGAGAACGATGAAGCACGGAGCGTGGAAGACGCTGCTCGCCTGCATCGCCGGGGTTGCGATGCTGGGGGGCTGCGGCGACGACGAGAGCACGCCGGACTACCAGCTGCACGTCGCCTCGCCGGAATGGCAGGACCAGATCGTCTACTTCGTCATGACGGACCGGTTCGACGACGGCAACACCGGCAACGACGACCAGGGGGCCGGCGAGTTCGACCGGACCAGCAACGCCAAGTACAGCGGCGGCGACCTGGCCGGCGTCAAGAACCGGCTCGACTACATCAAGGGGCTGGGCGCCACGGCGGTCTGGATCACCCCGCCGGTCGCGAACCAGTGGTGGGATCCGCACGTCAACTACGGCGGCTACCACGGCTACTGGGCGCGTGACTTCATGTCGGTCGACAAGCACATGGGCTCGCTCGACGACTACAAGGCGCTCTCCGACGCGCTCCACCGCAACAGCATGTACCTGATCCAGGACGTGGTCGTGAACCACATGGCCAACTGCTTCTGGTACGACGGGGACTACGACCCGCTGGACCCGACGCTGCACGTGGTCACCAACGGCTCCGCCGCGCCGGCCTGCGGGCCGACCCGCGCGCCGTTCAACCAGTGGAACCCGCTCGACCCGGCGTCGCTCGCGGCCAAGGTCTTCCACTGGACCCCGTACATCTCCGACTACGCGAACCAGGACCAGGTCTGGAACTACCAGCTCTCCGACCTGGACGACCTCAACACCGAGACCCCCGAGGTCGTGGCGGCGCTGAAGGAGCAGTACGCGTACTGGATCTCCACGGTGGGCGTGGACGCCTTCCGCGTGGACACGGCGTTCTACGTCCCGCAGGACTTCTTCAAGGCCTGGTACCACGACGCGGACGGCATCGACGCCGCCGCGAAGGCCACCGGCCGCGAGGGCTTCCTGGCCTTCGGCGAGGGCTACGCGTCCGACAATCCCTACGAGACCACGCAGCAGGAGCGGATCGAGTCCTACATGGTGGACGGCCAGGAGCCGGTCCTGCCCTCCATGATCAACTTCCCCATGTACCGGACCGCCGGCGACGTCTTCGCCCGCGGGCACCCGACCGCCGAGCTGGGCCACCGCATGGCCTCGGCCGCGGCGCTCCACGGCGCGCGCTGGCACGTCATGCCCAGCTTCCTCGACAACCACGACACCGACCGGTTCCTGGCCGGCGGCACGACGGTGGCGCTGCAGCAGGATCTGCTCTTCATGATGACCACCCCCGGCATCCCGGTCATCTACCAGGGCACCGAGCAGGGCTTCACCGAGCAGCGCGGGTCGATGTTCAAGGGCGGCTTCGGCTCCGGCAACCTCGATCACTTCGACCCCACCCACCCGCTCTACCAGTACATCGCGCAGGTCGCGCAGCTCCGGAAGGCCAACCCGGTGCTGAGCCGCGGTGAGCCCACCGTCCTCAAGCAGACCTCGGGCGCCCCCGGCGCCTTCGTCTACAAGATGGAATACGCCCACGACGGCACCACCGAGACGGCGCTGGTCCTCTTCAACACCGCGGACGCCGAGGTGCTGGTCGACAACGCCGAGACCGGCCTGGCCGACGGCGCCGTGCTGCACCTGCTCTACTCGCTCAGGCCCGGCGCCACCGAGCTGGTGGCCGGCGCGGGCGGCAAGCTCACCCTGCCGCTGGGGGCGCGCGAGGCGCGCGTCTACCTCGCCACCGGCGCCACCACCACCGTCCCGACCCCTGGCCACCTGACGCTCACCATCCCCGGCGGCAGCGAGCAGTCCGGCGACTTCACCGTCAGCGGCACCACCGACGTGGCCGGCGTCGAGCAGGTCAAGATCGTGGTGGACGGCGACCTGGCCCATTCGAAGAGCGCGAACGTCGTGGGCGGCGCCTTCTCCGCCACGGTGGACACCAGCGCCATGTTCGACGCGTCGGCGGTCCACACCGTCACCGCCTACATCCGCACGGTCAACCTGGCCTCGGAGACCGCCACGTTCACCGTGGACCAGTCCTTCCACGAGCGGGTGAGCTACACCGACCCGACGGGTGACGACCTCGGGCCGGACGGCACGTACGCCTATCCGACCGACGCCTCGTGGGGGGACCACCGCCAGATGGACATCGAGGGCGTGCAGGTCCTCACCTCCGCCCGCACGCTCCGGCTGCGCGTGAAGACGCACGACGTGACCGACGACTGGAACCCGCAGAACGGCTTCGACCACGTCTGCTTCAGCGTCTTCATCGACCTGCCTGGCGTCACCGGCGCCTCGGTGATGCCGCAGCAGTCCGGGCAGGTGCCGGACGGCTTCAACTGGGACTACAAGGCCCGCGTCCACGGCTGGTCCAACGCGCTCTTCTCCAGCGCGGGGGCCAGCGACACGGTCGAGGGCACCGCCAGCGCACCGGCCGCCATCGTGTCTGTCGAGCCGGAGGCCGACGTGATCCAGTTCACCTTCCTGCCCGCCGGCATCGGCAACCCGGCCACCCTGGACGGCGTGAAGATCTACATCACGACCTGGGACTACGACGGCGGGTTCCGCACCTTCACCGAGACGCCGCAGCCGTGGAACTTCTCCGGCGGCGTCGAGGGCACCGATCCGAAGGTGATGGACGACACCGCGGTGCTCACCATCACGAACGACTAGCCGCTCCCGCCAGCCTCCCCGCGTCCGCGCGGGGAGGCGCGCGGTGTCCGGGCGCCGGCCTCGCGAGGGGCCGGCGCTCGGCGCTTCCGGAGGGGTCGCGTCCTTCTACATTACACTTTCGGACCCCGGAGCGGGCGGGCCTGCCGGCGGGACGGGGCGCGGGACGGGCCTGCCGGCGGGACGGGGCGCGGGGGGCCCTGCCCCCGCGCCGCGGGCGGTGGCGTGCGGACGGAGGGGGGTGGGGCTGGGGACGGGGAGCGGGGGAGAGGCGGGAGTGGGGTGGAGGGGAGCGGGGGAGCGGGGGAGTGGCGGGAGTGGGGTGGAGGGGAGCGGGTGCACAGCCGGGGGTGGGCGCGTGCGCCCTTCGAGTCAACTGAGAGTTACTTACTCCAGCGCGTGCGCCCTTGGAGGGAGCCGCGGGAGGGGGCGGGATTCACACAAGGCCGCCCTGGCGGCGCGAGAGCGTGACCATGTCAGCCCGAATCAAGATCGGGGCCGGGGTCGTCGGCGGTTCGTCGTGCCGTTGCGGTCACGTCCCGATGTAGCGCCCGGGCCTGTGGTTGAACGCAAGCACCAGGTTGAGCGCCACCACGCCCAGCACCGAGAGCACCAGCGTGAGCGGCGAGACCACGAAGGCCGAGGTGGTGACGATGGCCGCGTCGATCGCCATCTGGAACAGCCCCGCCCGCACGCCGTACCGCTCCTGGAGCCAGAGCGCGAGGATGTTGATCCCGCCCAGCGAGGCGCCGTGCCGGAACAGCACCAGCAGCCCCACGCCCACCAGGAAGCCGCCCATCAGCGCCGCGTAGACCGGCAGCACGCCCGCGATCCGCAGCACCGCGCCCAGGTGGTCCGAGGCCACCGAGACCAGCACCACCGCCAGGAAGGTCCGGACGGTGAACCGCCAGCCCTTGCGCCGGATGGCCAGCCAGAAGAAGGGCAGGTTGAGCGCGGTGAAGAGCTGCCCGAACGAGAGCGGCGTCAGGCGCGAGAGCAGGAGCGCCAGGCCCGCCGTGCCGCCCATCACGAGCCGGGCCTCGTGCAGCAGGCCCACCCCGAGCGAGATGAACGCGGTCGCGGTGACGAGCGCCTGCAGGTCGTCCAGGTGGGTGTGTCGGACAGCCAGCGGGGGCAGGTCGTCCGGACGGTCGGCGGCGGGGGTGGGCTGGCTCATGCTGGCTCCGGGGGCGCGGAGAAGAGCACGGACCGGGTGCGGAGGTCACCCCCCTTTGTGACCGGCACGCCGGCGTCGCTGGACCCGGTGCGGCGGGCGTCCTGCCGGCCACCGAACCGGCCGTCAACAGGGCTGGTTTGCAGGGTCACGCACACACCGTCCGTCCCCGGCGCTCCCCCATTCGAGCGCGTCCAGAGGCGCCACTCCGCGCTTCCTGCCGTCGCCGGGATCCGGTACGCTCGATTTTAGTCAGTTTCTTGGACTAATTCCGGCGGGTAGGCCTGGTCCCACCCGCCGTGAACCCGGCACGGAGCGGAACGGGGCACCGGATCCGGCGGTCGGCGGCACCGGCTCACCCACGTCCACGCGACCCGCGACCGGCTTCGACTGGCGGCCCCACCGCGGCGGCCGCATGCGGAAGGAGCGGGACATGATCGAGGGCGGGTCCTCCCAGGGAGCGGGCGCCGGGCTGCGGTACGGGATGATCGGCGGCGGCCAGGGCGCCTTCATCGGCGACGTGCACCGCAAGGCCATCGCGCTGGACGGCGGCGCCACGCTGGCCGCCGGCTGCTTCTCGCAGTCCCACGAGAACACGCTCGCCACCGGCCGCGCGCTGGGGCTGGACGGGCAACGGCTCTACCGCTCGTTCGAGGAGATGGCCGAGGCCGAGGCGCGCCGCCAGGACGGCGTGGACTTCGTCGTCATCGTCACGCCCAACGGGCTCCACCACCCGGCCGCGAAGGCCTTCCTCACGCGCGGGATCCACGTGGTCTGCGACAAGCCGCTGACCTTCGAGGTGGCCGAGGCCGAGGAGCTGGCCGCGCTGGCGAAGAAGAAGGACCTGCTCTTCTGCGTCACGTACACGTACACCGGCTACCCGACCGCCAAGCACGTGCGCGAGCTGATCGCCCGCGGCGACCTGGGGGAGCTGCGCTTCGTGAACGCCGAGTACGCGCAGGAGTGGCTGGCCACGCCGCTGGAGCGCGAGGGGCAGAAGCAGGCGGCCTGGCGCGGCGACCCGAAGAAGTCGGGCAAGTCCAACTGCGTGGGCGACATCGGCAGCCACGTCGAGAACATGGTGGCCTACATGACCGGGCTCCGGATCACCCGGCTCTGCGCCCGGCTGGACACCTTCGTGCCCGGCCGGCTGCTCGACGACAACGCGTCCATCCTGGTCGAGTACGGCGGCGGCGCGAAGGGGCTCTACTGGGCCTCGCAGATCGCGGTGGGCAAGGACAACGGCCTGCGGGTCCGCATCTACGGCTCCAAGGGCGCCATCGAGTGGGCGCAGGAGGACCCCAACTACCTCCGCTTCTCGCGCCTGGGGCAGCCCACCCAGAATCCTCTCCCGCGGCCGCGACGCGCTCTACCCGCACGCGCAGGCCTACTCGCGCATCCCGTCCGGCCACCCCGAGGGCTACTTCGAGGCCTTCGCCAACATCTACCGGACCTTCACCCACGCGCTCTCGAAGCGGAAGGCCGGCGCCCCGCTGACCGAGGCCGAGCTGGACTTCCCCGGCGTCGAGGAGGGGATCGCCGGCGTCCGCTTCATCGGCAAGTGCGTGGAGAGCTCGCAGCAGGGCGCGGTCTGGGTGGACCTGTAGCCCCTACCTTGAACCCGGAACCGGGGGCCCGGCCCGCGGGCCCGCCCCAGGACACGAACAAAGGAGCCGACCATGGCACGCCCCGTCACGCTGTTCACCGGCCAGTGGGCCGACCTGCCGTTCGCCACGCTCTGCCAGAAGCTCCAGGCCTGGGGCTACGACGGCCCGGAGATCGCCTGCTGGGGCGACCACCTGGACGTGAAGCGCGCCGCCAACGAGCCGCGCTACGTCGAGGAGAAGAAGGCCATCCTCAAGGAGCACAAGCTGCAGTGCTTCACGCTGGGCGCCCACCTGTCCGGCCAGTGCGTGGGCGACCTGTGGGACCCGCGCCTGGACGCCTTCGCGCCCGCCGACTGCAAGGGCAACCCGGAGAAGACCCGGGCCTGGGCCATCCAGGAGATGAAGTGGACGGCGCAGGCCGCGAAGAACATGGGCTGCAAGCAGGTCACCGGCTTCATGGGCTCGGCGGTCTGGAAGTACTGGTACTCCTTCCCGCCCACCACCGAGCAGATGGTGGACGACGCCTTCAAGCAGGTGGTCGAGCTCTGGACGCCCATCCTGGACGAGTTCGACCGGTGCGGCGTGCGGTTCGCGCTGGAGGTCCACCCCACCGAGATCGCCTTCGACTTCTACACGGCGAGGCGGCTGCTGGAGGAGTTCAAGCACCGGCCCACGCTGGGCTTCAACTTCGACCCCAGCCACCTCATCTGGCAGGGGATGAAGCCGCACCTGTTCATCCGCGACTTCGCCCAGCGCATCTACCACGTGCACATGAAGGACTGCGCCGTGACGCTGGACGGCCGGGCCGGCATCCTGGGCTCGCACCTCACCTTCGGCGACAACCGCCGCGGCTGGAACTTCCGCTCGCTGGGGCACGGCGACGTGGACTTCGAGAACATCATCCGCGAGCTGAACGCGGCCGGGTACCAGGGGCCGCTGTCGGTGGAGTGGGAGGACTCCGGGATGGAGCGCGAGTTCGGTGCCCGCGAGGCCCTGGGCTTCGTGCGGAAGGTGGACTTCGCGCCGTCGAAGCTGGCGTTCGACGACGCCATGAAGCAGAATTACTGAGCGTGAGAACCGGATGCCCGGGGCCCTGATCCAGACCGAGGGGATCTCCAAGGAGTTCTCGTCCGTGCGGGTGCTCGATCGCATCTCGATCGAGGTCCGCACGGGCGAGATCCTGGGCATCATCGGCGAGAACGGCGCCGGCAAGTCCACCCTGCTCAAGAATCCTCTCCGGCATCTACACGCCGACCGAGGGCCGGGTGCTGCTGGACGGCCGCGAGGTGCACCTGCGCACCCCCGGCGACGCGCAGCGGCTGGGCATCTGCCTCATCCCGCAGGAGTTCAACCTCGTCGGCGACCTGAACGTCTACGAGAACGTCTTCCTCGGGCGCGAGCTGCGGCGCCCCTCCGGCCTGCTCGACAAGGCGGCCATGATCCGCCGCACCGCCGAGCTGCTGCGCGGGCTGGAGCTGCAGATCGACCCCACCGCGCGGATCGCCGCGCTCAACGTGGCGCAGAAGCAGATGGTGGAGATCGCCAAGGCGCTGGCCTTCGACGCCCGGCTGCTGATCCTGGACGAGCCCACCACCGTGCTCACGCGGCACGAGATCGACCTGCTCTTCGAGCAGATGCGGGCGCTCCAGGCCCGCGGCGTGACGATGATCTACATCTCCCACAAGCTGCGGGAGGTGCGCGAGAATCTGCGACCGGGTGATGGTGCTGCGCGACGGGCAGTACATCTGCCTGGAGGAGATCGCGGCGCTGCCGGTGGACGAGATGGTGCGCCGCATGGTGGGGCGCGAGCTCACCCAGATCTTCCCGCCGAAGCGGACGGAGCTCGGCGAGGTGGCGCTGGAGGTGGAGGGGCTCACCGTCCCGGGCGTCCTCCAGGACGTGACCTTCCGGCTCCACCGCGGCGAGATCCTGGGCTTCGCCGGCCTGGGCGGCTCCGGGCGGACCGAGGTGGCGGAGACCATCCTCGGCGTGCGGCGCGCCTCGCGCGGACGGATCCGCGTGGACGGCGAGCAGGTGCACATCCACGGCCCCGGCGACGCGGTGGCGGCCGGCATCGGCTATCTCTCCGAGGATCGCCAGGGCTCGGGCATCCTCACGGGCCACTCCGTGGCCAAGAACGTCACGCTGGTCTCGCTGGGGAAGTACCTGCGCGCCGGCTTCATCGACGGCCGCCGCGAGCGGCAGGCGGTCCAGGAGCACGTGCACCGCTTCTCCATCCGGGCGCCGGGCCTGGACACCTCGCTGGAGTTCCTGTCTGGCGGCAACCAGCAGAAGGTCTCGCTGGCCAAGGTCCTGGACGCCGAGCCGCGGGTGCTGATCCTGGACGAGCCCACCCGCGGCGTGGACGTGGGCGCCAAGCGCGACATCTACCGGTTCGTGCACGGCCTGGCCGAGGCCGGCCTGGCCTGCCTCTTCATCTCCTCCGAGCTGGAGGAGGTCATCGGCATGTGCTCGCGCGTGCTGGTGATGAAGGAGGGGCGGCTGGTGGGCCAGGTCCAGGGCGACCGGATCACCGAGGAGGAGATCATGTTCTTCGCCACGGGCGTGAAGGAGGGGGCCTGACATGGCCGTCGCCCTCCCCGCCCTCCGCGCGCCGCTCGTGAACCGGCTCCGGAGCTACAACTACGCCCCGCTCATCGCGCTGGTGGTGCTGTTCGTCATCTCCGCCCTGCTCAGCCCGGTGTTCCTGCAGCCCGGCAACCTCCTCAACATCGTCCGCCAGGTCTCCTACTCGGGCATCGTCGCCCTGGGCATGACCTTCGTCATCATCTCCGGAGGGATCGACCTCTCGGTCGGTTCGATGATGGCCTGGGTGGGCGCCCTCTCCGTCGCGTTCCTCAACTACGCCCTGGCCGCGCCGTGGGCGGGAGGCGAGACCGGCGCCATCGCGCTGGCGACGGTCGTGGCGCTGGGGCTGGGCGCGGTGATGGGGCTCGCCAACGGGCTCGTGATCACCAAGGCCGGCATGGCGCCGTTCATCGTGACGCTGGGCACCATGGCCATCTACCGCTCGCAGGCGCTCTACTACGGTGAGGCCGGCGAGATCCGCTCGGAGAGCCCGCTCTACGGCGAGCTGGGCATGAGCTCGGTGCTGGCCATCCCCACGCCGATCTGGGTCTTCGTGCTCCTCGCGCTGGGGCTCAACCTGCTGCTCAACAACACCCGCTACGGGCGCCACCTCTGCGCGGTGGGCTCCAACGAGAAGGTGGCCCGCTACGCCGCCATCGGCGTGGACCGGGTCCGGACCTGGGCCTACGTGATCGTCGGGATGATGGTGGGCGTCTCCAGCGTGCTGCTCTCGGCCCGGATCAACTCCACCTCCACCACCAACTTCGGCGTGGGCTACGAGCTGGACGCCATCGCGGCCGTGGCCATCGGCGGCACGCCCATGAGCGGCGGCCGCGGGTCGATCTGGGGCACGCTCATCGGCGCCATCATCCTCGGGATCATCAACAACATGCTCAACATGATGGGCGTCTCGCCCTACCTGCAGGGCACGGTCAAGGGGGCCGTCATCATCGCGGCCGTCCTCATCCAGAAGAAGCTGTAGTCGTCACAGGGGTGCAGCACCGGGCCGGGCCCGAGCCCGCCTCCGGATCCGTTCCAGGGAGACACACAAGGGAGAGGTCATGAAGAAGCTACTGCTCGCTCTGCTCGCAGCGCTGCTCATTCCGACCTTCGCGTCCGCGCAGGCCAAGGTGAAGATCGGCGTCTCCATCCCGACGGCCGACCACGGCTGGACGGGCGGCATCAACTGGTGGGCGAAGAAGGCCATCGCCGACTGGCAGGCAAAGGACAAGAACGTCGAGTTCTACCTGGTCACCGCCTCCGACCCGCAGAAGCAGGTCAACGACGTCGAGGACCTGATGCAGAAGGGCATCAACGCCCTGGTGATCCTGGCGCACGACTCCGCGCCGCTCACCCCCATCGTGAAGAAGGCCTACGAGAAGGGCATCTACGTGGTCTCGGTGGACCGCGGCCTGACCGAGAAGGCCGAGAACGTCTACATCGCCGGCGACAACCCGGGCCTGGGCCGCGTCTCCGGCGAGTGGCTGGGCGCGGCGATGGGCGGCAAGGGCAACGTGGTGGTGCTCGAGGGCATCCCCTGCGTGATCAACACCGAGCGCGTGGAGGGGTTCAAGCAGGTGATGGCCAAGAAGTACCCGGGCGTGAAGATCCTCGACTCGCAGCCGGCCTACTGGGACACGCAGAAGGGGCTGCAGATCATGGAGAACTACCTGCAGAAGTACAAGCAGATCGACGCCGTGTGGGCGCAGGACGACGACGTCCTCATCGGCGTGCTGCAGGCCATCAAGGAGTCCGGCCGCAAGGACATCAAGAATCGCCCTGGGCGGCGCCGGCTCCAAGATCATGATCAAGAAGGTGATGGACGGTGACCAGCTGGTCCGCGCCGACGTCACCTACCCGCCGTCGATGATCGCCACCGGCATCAGCCTGGCGGTGAACGGCGCCCAGAACAAGAAGCTGGACGGCTTCTACCAGCAGAAGGTCCCGTCCAAGATCGTCCTCGCGGCCGAGCTCATCACCAAGGAGAACGCGAAGGACTACTACGTGCCCGACGCGATCTTCTAGCCGGGATCGCGCTGGTGCACAGGCGCCGCGCGGTCGCCCCGGCCGCAGCGGCCCGGAGGCCGCCTCCTCCCCGGAGGCGGCCTCCTTCGCGTCGAGGGGCGCTCATCGCTCTCGGCCCTGATCGAGTCGGGCGCGGCGTGCAGCGCCTGAAGCACGAAAGGGCCAGCCCGCCACGCGGACCGACCCTTCGTCGAGACCCCTGCAGCGCCTGCGTCTCTTACTGACCCGCCGCCTCGCTCCAGGCCGCGCGGCGTGCCGCGACGGTCTGCAGCTGGTTGACCCGAGCAGTGGCCCTGAGGAGCACCACCATCACAGGGGCGGCGAGGACGGACGTCGCCGTCCAGATGACACCGACCCAGGCCAGACTCGACGCGAACGCTGCCATGGTTTCATGTGACAGCAAGATCCGATCCTTCCGCGTCCTGCGTGGGAACCGAGGATCTACGAGCTCTTACGTCAGCATAGGCACGACCATGTACCGGGTACAGGGTACACCCGGGTAGCTACTTACCCCCGATCTTTCTACCCGTGCCCCCTTTTGGACACCCCGTTGACACTGCCTCGCCTCGGGCCATGCACCAGCCGTGAAGGGCTCGGGGCTCCAGCCCGATCAGCCGCGCCCCTCGACGCCGAACCGGTACACGGTGGTGGTGGCGTACCGCTCCCCCGGGCGGAGGATGGTGGACGGGAAGCCGGGCTGGTTGGGCGAGTCCGGGAAGTGCTGGGTCTCGAGGCAGAACCCGGTCCGCCGTCCGTAGGCGCGACCGCGCTTGCCGCTGATGGAGCCGTCGAGGAAGTTGCCCGAGTAGAACTGCACGCCCGGCTCGGTGGTGAAGACCTCCAGCACGCGCCCGGAGCGCGGGGCGAAGACGCGCGCCGCCGGGGCCAGCGCGGGCGCACCGCGCACCAGGATCCAGTTGTGGTCGTACCCGCCGGCCAGCTGCAGCTGCGGGTGATCGGCGTCGATGGCGTCGCCGATGCGGCGGGGCTGGGAGAAGTCGAAGGGCGAGCCGGCCACCGGCTCCAGCGCGCCGGTGGGGATGAGCCCCGGGCCGACGGCGGTGATGTGGCGGGCGTGGAGCTGGAGCACGTGGGCCAGGACGTCGCCGCTCCCCTCCCCCTCGAGGTTGAAGTAGCCGTGGTGGGTCAGGTTCACCGGGGTGGGCCGGTCGGTGGTGGCCTCGTAGCTGAAGCTGAGCGTGCCGTCGGCGCCCAGCGCCACCGTCACCCCTACCACCAGCCGGCCCGGGAAGCCGCCGTCGCCGTCCGGGCTCTGCAGCCGCAGCTCCAGCGCCGCGACGTCACCGGTCGTGAACGGCCGCGCCTCCCAGACCGCCTTGTCGAAGCCGCGCGGGCCGCCGTGCAGCTGGTTCCCGCCGTCGTTGAGGGGCAGCTGGTACACCTGGCCGTCGAGCAGGAACCGGCCCTGGCCGATCCGGTTGCCGTAGCGGCCGATCAGGGCGCCCAGGTAGGAGCGGTCGGTCCGGTAGCCATCGAGCGTCGGGTACCCGAGCACCACGTCGTCAAGCCGCCCGTCGCGATCCGGCGCGCGCAGCGACACCACCGCGCCGCCGAAGGTGGACACCTCCGCCGCGAGGCCGCCCGCCTCGAGCGTGTACAGGTCGACGGCGGTGCCGTCGGGCAGGGTTCCGTGGGGACGCCGCTCCAGGGTCGGTCGCTGGGCCATGCCGCACTCTCGATCGGCTCGGGCACCCCGCCAACTTCCTGGCGGGGTGCCCGCGGCCGCGACGGTTGAAGCGGGGGGCTGCGCCCCCCGCCCCGCCGGCAAAGCCGTCGGGGCCCCACCCCCTGCCACGCTGGGTCCCAGCGCGCTGCGGCCTCCGGCCTTGCGCGCGACCCAGCGCCGAGGGGCTTCGCCCCTCCCCCGGCCACATGCCGGGGCCCCCACCCCGCCCCGCTCCGATCGCCCGCTCAGAAGTACCGGTTGAACAGGTTCTCCAGCGCCTCCTGCCGCCCCGAGACCGGCGCCACGTCGCTGTTCCGCTCCAGCACCCGGGCCGAGAGGGCCTCGAGCCCCAGCTTGCCGGCGAGCACGTCCTTGCCGAACGGGGCGTCCCAGCCGGCGTAGCGCCGCTCGATCGCCTGGGCCAGCTTCCCGTCCTGGATCATCTTCTCCGCCACCAGCAGGGCGCGCGCGCAGACGTCCATCCCGCCCACGTGGGCGTGGAGGAGGTCGTCCGCCTCGAAGGACTGCCGGCGGACCTTGGCGTCGAAGTTGATGCCGCCGGTGGTGAAGCCGCCGCCGCGCAGGATGGTGTAGAGCACCAGCGCCATCTCGCGGACGTCGTCCGGGAACTGGTCGGTGTCCCAGCCCAGCAAGAGGTCGCCCCGGTTCATGTCCACCGAGCCGAAGACGCCGAAGGCCAGCGCGGTGGCGATCTCGTGCTGGAAGGTATGGCCGGCCAGCGTGGCGTGGTTGTTCTCGATGTTGGCCTTGACCTCCTTCTCCAGCCCGTACCGCTGGAGGAAGGCGAACACGGCCGCCACGTCGAAGTCGTACTGGTGCTTGCTCGGCTCGCGCGGCTTGGGCTCGATGAGGATGGTGCCCTTGAAGCCGATCTTGTGCTTGTACTCGACCACCGAGGAGAGGAACCGGCCCAGCTGGTCGAGCTCGCGCTTCACGTCGGTGTTGAGCAGCGTCTCGTACCCCTCGCGCCCGCCCCACAGCACGTAGTTCTCGCCGCCCAGCTTGCGGGTGGCGTCCATGGCGCCCTTCACCTGCGCCGCCGCCAGGGCGTAAATCTCCGGGTCGGGGTTGCTGGCCGCGCCCGCCATGTAGCGGCGGTGGCTGAACAGGTTGGCGGTGCCCCAGAGCAGCTTCACGCCGGTGCGCTGCTGGTGCTTCGCCAGCTCGTCCACGATGGCCTCGAGCCGCTGCAGGCTCTCGCGCGGCGTGGCCCCCTCCGGCGCCACGTCGCGGTCGTGGAACGTGTACCAGCGCACGCCCAGCTTGCCGAAGAACTCGAAGGCCGCCTCCGCCTTGAGTTTGGCCGCCTCCATGGCGTCCGCCGGCCGGTTCCAGGAGCGGGTGAAGGTGGCGCCGCCGAACGGGTCCGAGCCGGTCGAGCAGAAGGTGTGCCAGTAGCAGACGGCGAAGCGGAGGTGGTCCTCCATCCGCTTGCCCAGCACCTTGCGCTCCGGATCGTACCAGCGGAACGCGAGCGGGTTCGGGCTGTCCGGGCCCTCGTGACGGATGGGCTGGAGGTCGGTGAAGTCGCTGGCCATGTCTGTTCTCCCTTTCCTGTCAGTGCGGCGCGCTACGCCTCGGCGCGCCAGAGCGGGGCCACGGTGCGGTACAGCCGGCGGAAGCGCTCCAGCCTCCCGGCCAGCGCCGCCGCGCGCTCGCGCGACGGCTCGAAGGTGCGGCTCACCGGCGGCCGGGCGCAGACGGCGCGCTCGTCGCCGCCGCAGGCCAGGTGGCCCAGGCGCGCGGCCCCCAGCGCGGCGCCGGTCTCGCCGCCGGCGTGGGTCTGGAGCGCGACGCCCAGCAGGTCGGCGATGAGCTGCGCCCAGAGGGCGCTGCGCGAGCCGCCGCCCACCAGCGAGAGCACCTCCACCTGCGTGCCGGCGGCTCGCAGCGCCTCCATGCCGTCGGCCAGGCCGAAGGCCACGCCCTCGATCACCCCGTAGACGAGCTCGGCCGCGCCGGTGCCCGGCGTGAGGCCGAACAGGACGCCCTGCGCGCCCGGGTCGTCGTGCGGCGTGCGCTCGCCGGTGAGGTAGGGCAGGAACAGCGGGGCGCCCTCGCGCGCCGCCGCCGGCAGCGCCTCCACCCGGGCCAGGATCTCCGCCTCGCCGGCCGCGCCCGTGAGCCGCGTGGCCCAGCGCAGGCAGCTGGCGGCCGAGAGCATCACGCTCATCTGGTGCCAGCGGCCCGGCAACGCGTGGCAGAAGGCGTGCACCGCCGAGCGGGGGTTGGGCAGGAACCGGTCGTTCACCACGAAGGTCACGCCGGAGGTGCCCAGCGAGACGAAGCCGCCGCCGGGCGCCACCGCGCCGATGCCCACCGCGCTGGCGGCGTTGTCGCCCCCGCCGCCCGCCACCGTGACCGGCGCGGAGATGCCCCAGCGCTCGCGCAGCGCGTCGCGCAGCCGGCCGGCGGGCGCGCTCCCCTCGACCAGCCGCGGCATGTGCTCCCGCGAGAGGCGCGTGCCCTGCAGCATGGCGTCCGACCAGTCGCGGCGCCCGACGTCCAGCCAGAGCGTGCCGGCCGCGTCGGACATCTCGGAGATCTTCTCGCCGGCCAGGCGCAGCCGCAGGTAGTCCTTGGGCAGGAGCACGGTGGACACGCGGGCGAAGACCTCGGGCTCGTGGCGCGCCACCCAGAGCAGCTTGGGGGCGGTGAAGCCGGGCATGGCCAGGTTGCCGGTGATGGCGTGCGTGGCCGGCACGCGCTCCACCAGCTCGCGGCACTCCGCGTCGGAGCGGGTGTCGTTCCAGAGGATGGCCGGGCGGAGCGGGCGATCGGCCGCGTCGAGCAGCGTGGCGCCGTGCATCTGGCCGGAGAGCCCCAGCCCGCGCACCGCGGCCAGGGCCGCCGGGGCCGAGGCCTTGAGCGCGTCCACGGCCTGCAGCGTGGCCTGCCACCAGGCCTCCGGGTCCTGCTCCGACCAGCGGGGCTGCGGGCGCGAGAGGTCGAGCGGCGCGCCGGCGGTGGCGGCGATGCGCCCCCCCTCGTCCACCAGCAGCGCCTTCACCTCCGAGGTGCCCAGGTCGATGCCGAGGAACATGGCGCTTCTCTCCTGCCGGCGCAGGGGCCGCACCCGCCCGCCCGGCTGTCCGTGAGCCGGGCGGGTGGGCGCGACCGGAGGGGACGGGGCCTCGCGGTCCGGGGGTTCCGGAGGCGCCCGTCCGAATTGGTCCAGAAGCCTTACTAACTCGTCCAGAGAACCCGATCACGCGGGATTCGTCAAGCCCGCCGGAGGGGGCTGGGAGGGGCCGGCAGGGCGGCCGGACGGGCGCTGTCCCTGGGCTCGACTCCGCGAGCCCTTCGGGCGCGCAACGCGCAGCCCGAACGGAAGGACCGTTCGGCCTGAGCGTAGCTGCCCCGAAGCGGCAGCGGAGTCGAAGGCCAGGCGTCGAGCGCGAGCCGCGGGCGCGGGCGCGGCCTGCGCTACCCGACGCCGGCCGCCGCCTGGGGCTGTGCGTCGGCCTCGTCGTAGGCGTGCAGCACGCCGTGGAAGACGCTGCCCGCCGCGCCCACGGCGCAGGCGTTGAGGCCGAAGCGGCAGGTGCGGACCGAGACGCGGTGCTCGGCGTACTGACCGTCGTTCTCGCGCATCTCGGCCAGCGCCGTCTTCACGAACACGTCCCCCAGCTGGCAGAGCGGGCCGCCCAGCACGATCACGGCCGGATCGATGGTGTTCTCGAGGTTCTGCAGCAGGAGGCCCAGGTAGGCCCCGGCGCGGGTGGCGGCCTTGACGGTGGGGCGGTCCCCGCGGCGCACGCGCTCGACCAGCTCCTGCACCGGCAGGATGGGCTTCTCCTTGCCGGTCACGTCGCGGCTGACCGCCCGCTGCGAGACGAAGGTCTCGGCGCAGCCGCGGCGGCCGCAGGCGCAGCGCGGCCCGCCGCGCTGCAGGATGGTGTGGCCGACCTCGCCGGCGAACCCGTCGTGCCCCACGTAGAGCCGGTCGCGCAGCACGATACCGGCCCCCAGCCCCACGCCGATGCTCAGGTAGACCAGCGGGCCGGTGTGGTGCTCCTCGCCGAAGACGTACTCCGAGAGCGCGGAGGCGCGCGCCTCGTTGAGGACCGAGACCGGGAAGCCGCCGCACCCGGCGGCGGCCAGGGCCGCCTCCAGCCGCTCCTGCAGCGCCACGTCGTGCCAGCCCAGGTTGGGCGCGAACCGGAGCACGCCGCCCTCCGGGTCGAGCATGCCGGGCACGCCCACGCCCAGCCCCAGCGGCCTGCGGCCGCCCTCGCGCAGCGCGCCGTGCACCTCGCCCACCAGCCCGGCCAGCGCGCGCAGGGTCCGGCCCACGTCACGGTGCGTGTACGGCACCATGCGCGAGGCCAGCACCTCGCCCAGCAGGTTGCAGGCCACGGCGTTCAGGTAGTCGACGCCGACCTCGGCGCCCAGCAGCCCCAGGCGCGAGGGGTCGAGCGTGATGGGCGAGGGGCGGCGCCCCACCCCGCCGCCGGGGGCCGGCTCGCTCTGCACCAGCCAGCCCTCGTCGATGAGCTCCTGCACCAGCATGCCGACCGTGGTCTTGGTGAGCCCGGTCCGCTTGGCCAGGTCTACGCGCGAGAGGCCCGGGCCGGCCTTCACCAGCCGGACGAGGGCGACGCGGTTGATGCGCTTGAGGAGGCTCTGGTCACCGGCCATGGCGCGGTCCCGGCGGGCCGGCACGGCCCGCCCGCGGGAGAGCGTAGCACCTCGCGGCGCGAAGGGCGCAGCCCCACGGTCGCGGCACGGATGGTGCGGGTCCGGCGCGCCCGGCCCCGGGACCACCCTCCCGGCGGGCGCGGAGGAGGCGTGCGGGCGCTAGCTGCGGCCCGGCTCCGGCTCGGCCAGCGTCACCTGCACCATCAGGTCGCCGGCCAGCTTCTCCAGCGTCTCGCGGAGCTGGGCCGGGTCGGTGCGGGGCGGGACCACCACCCGGGCCCGTGACCGGAACAGCAGCTCGCCGGACATGGCGGCGCTGGTGCGGTCGGTGGTGAGCTCCTCGATGTTGACGCCGCGCTCGGCCAGCGCGTGCGAGATCTCGCGCACGATGCCGGGCCGGTCGAGCCCCATCAGGTCGAGCAGCATGAGGCGGCCGCCGGCCTCCTGGGCCGCCGCCGGGCTGGCCTCCACGTTGATGCGCAGCCCGCGCGACTCCAGTCCGTGCAGCGCCTGCGTGAGCGGCTGGACCTGGTCCGCCGGCACCTCCAGCCGGAGGATGCCGGCGAACTTGCCGGCCAGGTGGGCCATGCGGCTCTCCAGCCAGTTGCCGCCGTGGCGCGCCACGGGCTCCGCGATGGCCTCCACGATGCCGGGGCGGTCGGGGCCGATCAAGGTCAGGACGAGGTCGGGCATGGGCCTGATCCAGCACGGCCGGGGCGGCGTTCCGCGCGCCCTGAAGCGGTCAGGGCCCGCAGCGCGCAGCGCGCACCGCGGGCCCCACCCCCGACACCAGCCCGCGGCGGCTAGACCGCCGCCACGGCCGCCTGCCAGGCCGCCGGCTCCCCCAGCTCGAGGGCCACCGCGGTGGACTGGATGATGGCGGCCAGCCGGACCGCGTCGTGGACGGCGTCCTCGGTCAGGCCGCCGGCCACCACCACCTCCTCGTGCGAGCGCACGCACAGCTCGCAGCCGTTGATGGCGCTCACCGCCAGCGAGAAGAGCTCGAAGTCCACCTTGGTGGTGGCGGGCTTCACCAGCCGGTTCATGCGCAGCCGGGCCGGCTTCTCCGAGTAGCTGGGCTTCCCGATCATGTGGCGGAACCGGTAGTACACGTTGTTCATCCCCATGATCGTGGCGGCCGCCAGCCCGTCCTCGATCACCGCAGGCTCCACCTCGGCGCGGGCGTCGGCCAGGACCGCGTCGCGCAGCGCCGGGTTGCGGGCGGCGGCGGCGCAGGCCACCGCCACCCCCCAGCGCTGGGCCGGCGTCAGGGCCGGCGTGCCGCTGGGCTGGAGCGCCGCCTGCAGGTTGAGGCGGGCGTCCTTGGCCGGCTCGGGGATGGCGTCCCGGATCGCGTCGAGGGCCGCCATCACGCCACCTGCAGGGTGGGCTCGCCCTTCTTCCAGTTGCAGGGGCAGAGCTCGTCGGTCTGGAGCGCGTCCAGGGTGCGGATGGTCTCGTCGACGTTGCGGCCGACCGAGAGGTCGTTCACCGAGACGTGCCGGATGATCCCCTCCGGATCGACCACGTACGTCGCGCGGAGCGCCACGCCGTCGGTCTTGTGGAGGACGCCCAGGGCGCTGGAGAGCTCCCGCTTGGTGTCGGCCAGCATGGGGAAGGGGAGCGCCTTGAGGTCGGCGTGGTTCTTGCGCCAGGCGAGGTGCACGAAGTGCGTGTCGGTGGAGACGCCCAGCACCTGCGCGTCGCGGTCCTGGAAGTCGCGGTTGCGCTTGCCGAACTCGGCGATCTCGGTGGGGCAGATGAAGGTGAAGTCCATCGGCCAGAAGAAGACCACCCGCCACTTGCCCGCGTGCGTGTCGCCGGTGATCTCCTGGAACTCCTTGCCGGAGTCGAGGCTCACCACGCCCTGCAGCTTGTACTCGGGGAAACGGTCACCCACGGTCAGCATGTTGGAACTCCTCTCGGTCGTTCGAGTCGTTCGAGGCGGCGTCCACCGCCGCGTCGCGAGGAGGAATCTGCCCGGAGCGGCCTGATTGGGCCAATACATCATTCCGATGTGTGTGATAGCTTTCGGACATGAGCGACGCTCCCCACCCGTTCACGCTCCGCCAGCTCCAGTACGCCGTGGCGGTGGCCGACACCCTCTCCTTCCGCCGCGCGGCCGAGCGCTGCCGCGTCTCGCAGCCCTCGCTCTCCACCCAGCTGGCCCAGCTGGAGGACGCGCTGGGCGTGCGGCTCTTCGAGCGCGATCGCCGGCGCGTGCTGGTGACGGCCGCGGGCGCGGGGCTGCTGGACGCCGCGCGGCGGGTGCTGGTCGGCGCCGACGACCTGGTCGAGACGGCGCGCCGCGCCGGCGATCCGCTCTCCGGCACGCTGCGCGTGGGCGTGATCCCGACCATCTCGCCGTACCTGCTGCCGCCCGCCTCCCCCGCCATCCGCGCCGCCTACCCGCGGCTCAAGCTGGTCTGGCTGGAGGACAAGACCGAGGTGCTGGTGGCGCGGCTGCGGGCCGGCGCGCTGGACGCGGCGCTGCTGGCGCTGGAGGCCGACCTGGGAGAGGTGGACCACGAGGAGATCGCCCGCGACCCGTTCGTGCTGGCGGCGCCGCGCGGTCACCCCCTGGCGGAGCGCTCCGGCCCTGCCACGCCGGCAGAGCTGCGCGGCGCAGACGTGCTGCTGCTGGACGACGGCCACTGCCTGCGGGCCCAGGCCCTGGAGGTCTGCTCCAAGGCGCGGGCGCACGAGCTCGCCTTCCGTGCCACCAGCCTGCCCACGCTGGTGCAGATGGTCGCCAGCGGGGCGGGCGTGACCCTCCTGCCCCGGCTGGCCCTCCCGGCCGAGGGGCGCAAGGAGCTGAAGCTCCGCCCCTTCGCCCCTCCGGCGCCGCACCGGACGCTGGCCCTGGTGTGGCGGCGCCACGCCCCCCTGGGCCCGGCGCTGCGGCGCCTGGCCGGCACCATCCGCGAGGCCTACCCGGACCATAAGTGAAGTCCGCCCAGGGCCCCGCCCTGCGGCGTCACGCGGACGCGGGTCGCGGCGGCCACACCGTGGCAAGGCGTGCACGCCGCGCGAGCATCGGGCTGCCTGCGCGCGCGCCGCCGGCGCGCCAACCGGCTGGATCCTGGCCCCGTCAGGCACGGGAAAGCGCGGCCTCCGGCTTGCAATCCACTGGGGAGTGCCGGTCAACGACTCCGGAGGGAACGCCATGATGCGCCCGCGCTCCATCTACGCCCTGCTCGCCGACCCGACGCTGCCGCCACAGCTGCGCGAGGCGCTCCACGCCGCCCGGAACGGCCGGCGCGAGGAGATCCGCAGCGACGCGGCCCACCGCGCCGCTGCGCTGGTGGCGCTCCGCTACCGGCTGCGCTGGCGGGAGGCGGCCGCGCTGGTCGGGCTGCCGGCCGAACAGCCGGAGGTGAACATGGTGGAGGCCAGCGCCTGAGGCGTCGACGGCCGCTGCTTCAGCGCGGCGTCCAGACCAGGACGTAGCTGGCGCTGCGCGCCTGCGGATCGAACTGCTCCAGTCGGGCGGTCCCGTCGTCGGAGGTGATGGACGCCACGGCGGCCATGGCGCCGGTCACCGAGCGCGGCCACAGGTCGTCCACCGCGCACTCCGGCGGCAGGTCCTCGATGGCCAGCTCGGCGCGGCCCTGCGCGTGGCCGACCACCCGCCAGCGGCCGCAGCCCTGGAAGATCAGCTGCCAGCCGCGCGGCACCCAGGTGGCGGCGGTGCCGGGGTCGGCCCCGAACATCCTGAGCCCGGTCTCCACCAGCGTGCGGAGTAGCGGCCCCTGGAAGGAGGCGCGCATGGCTTGCTTGAAGAAGGCCTCGACGCCCTCGTCGACCACCTCGCCGACCGCCCGCGTCAACACGATGTCCCACTCCATCGGACACCAGTCGAACCCGAACGAAGCCTCGATCCCGGCCAGCAGCTGGGCCGGCACCCGGGCCCGGATGGCCGCGGCTTGCGGGTGCTGATCGATGGACTCGATCAGCGACTTGAGGTGCCGGGCTCTCACCTGGACCGACATGGGCGCCCCCAGGATAGGCGAGGGACGCCCCGACTGCACGCAAAGGGACGAGCGCCTCGCCGCACCGGACGGGGCGCGCTGCGCGGCTCAGCGGGGCGGCTCCGGCGCCGCCCGTCCGGCTCCGCCGCCCGTCCGGCGTGAAGGGCTTTCCACCCCGGGCCGCGCATGGACTAGCCTCGGGGCAGGAGGCGTGGATGGCCATCGAGCGGATCGGGATCTCGCTGGAGCAGGAGCTGCTCGAGCAGTTCGACGCGCTCAGCGCGGAGAAGGGCTACGTGAACCGGTCCGAGGCCATCCGCGACCTGATCCGCGACGCGCTGGTGCAGCGCGAGTGGTCGGCGTCGAGCGGGCGGGAGGAGCGGGTGGCGGTGGTGGCGCTGGTCTACGACCACGACGCCTCCAGCCTGGCCCAGAAGCTGGCGCACATCCAGCACGAGAACCACCGCGCGGTGGTCTCGGCGCTCCACGTCCACATGGACGAGCACAACTGCCTGGAGGTGCTGGTGCTGCGCGGGCGCGCCCGGGACGTGATCGCCATGGGCGAGGGGCTGGCCAGCACCAAGGGCGTCAAGTTCGGCCGCGTGCTCCCGGCCACCACCGGCGAGAGGCTGCGGTAGCTCAGGCCGCCAGCGCCGCCGCCACCACCGGCAGCACCACCGCCAGCTGCGCCGCCGGGCCGGTCACGGCCCGGTGGAGCGCGGACAGCACCGCGTCCAGCGCGAAGGGCTTGTGCAGGTGGGCGGTGGCGCCGCGCGGGCGCGAGGCGGTGCAGGCGGACATGGTCACCACCGGCGGCCGCGCCGGCTCGTCCTCGAGCGCGGCCAGCAGCTCCTCGCCGGAGAGCCGCGGCATGCGCAGGTCGAGCAGGATGACGGAAGGTGAAGGTCCGCGCCGGAGCCGCTCCAGCGCCTCGGCGCCATCGGCCGCGCACTCCACCTCGGCATAGTCGGAGAGCAGCTGGACCAGCAGCTCCCGGATGTCCGCCTCGTCCTCCACCACCAGGATTCGACAGCCCGGCACCTCTCCCAGCATTCGCCCGACCTCGTCTCCTCCGGCGCCCCCGTCAAGCACCGGATCGACGCCGAGTATCGGCGGGCGGAGGCGCGCTTGAGAAGTCCCGGCGCGCTCCCGCTTGGAGTGTCCAAGGACGTTCCGGGGCCGCTGGCGCAGTATCCACGCGCGCTCCACCACCCATCCACACTCCCGCACACACCGCTGGCGGGGCCCAGGTCCCACGGGAGCGGGACAGCGAGCGCTAGGCCGCCCCCAGCCGCGCGCGCGCCGCGTCCAGCTCGGCGCGGTTCAGGAGCGAGAAGACCTCGCCGCGCGCGGTGGAGCGGGCCACCTCGACGATGAAGCGCCCCACGTCGTCGGCGCGCAGCCACTCCGGCCGGCCGTGGGTGCGGGCGCGGGTCATGACCGGCCCCAGCACCAGCGCGTTCACGCGCAGTGGCGCGTCGGCCAGCTCGGCCGCCAGCACCTGGGCCAGCATCAGCTGCCCGGCCGCGCTGACGCTGACCGGGCCGGCCTGCGGGTAGGGCGCGCGCGCCGAGAAGCCGTTCACGAAGGTGTAGCTGGAGGGGTGATCGACCAGCTGCGGCGCCAGCGCCCGCATGACGCGGAAGTGGGCGCCGAGGCCGTCGTCGAGCGCGCGGCGGAAGACCGGCTCGGCCACGCCCAGCAGCGCCTCCCCCTGCGCCCAGCCGCCGAGGCTGGCCACCACCGCGTCCACCGGCCCGTGGGCGCGGGCCACCTCGCGGCCGAAGCCGGCGATGGCGTCCACGTCGTCCATGGCCACCACCTGGCCGCTGACGCGCTCGCGCGAGGCGGCCGGCAGCCGCGCCAGGAGCCCGTCCAGCCGCTCCCGGCTGCGCGCCGGCACGAACACCGCCACCCCGGCGGCCGCCAGCATGCGCACGATCCCCTCGCCCACTGCCCCGGTGCCGCCCGCCACGATCGCCCGGCTCAGCGCCATAGAGACCTCCACCCCAACCCTAATCGACCGCCCGCCCGGGCGCGAACGGAGAACGCGGGAGGGGGCCGCGCCCTGCGCGCGGGAGCGCGCTCCCGGAGGCCGGACGCAGGTCCCGCGCGACGGCGGGGACGCCTTCGGCTAGATTTCGCCCGTGCCCCGCTCCCAGCCCGTTCGCGCCGCCCCGGCCGCCGCTCCGACCTCCGCCGTGCTGCCCGCCGTCCTGCTCCTGCTGGCCGGGGTGGGCCTGGCCATCGCCGTCCGGCTCACCGTGCTGCACTGGCAGGCCCACTCCGGCCTGACCAGCGGCTGCGCCATCTCCGAGCGCGTGAACTGCGACACGGTGGCGCTGAGCAGCTGGTCGGTGCTGCTGGGCGTGCCGCTGGCCGCCTGGGGCGCCCTCGCCTACCTGGCGGTGGGCTTCCTGGCGGCGCTGGGCCTGCGCCGCGATCGCCCCGGCCCCGGCTTCCCCGGCGGCCTGCTGGTGCTGGTCACCGGGTTCATGACCGCGGTGGCCGTGGCCCTGGCCTTCATCTCCGAGCTGATCATCAAGTCGCTGTGCCTCTACTGCCTGGCCTCCTGGATCACCTCGCTGCTGCTGCTGGTGGGGGCCATCGTGCTGGCGCGCCGCGCCGGCGGCGTGGGCGCGGCGCTGCGCTCCGACCTCGGGCAGCTGCGGGCCCGCCCCGCCCCGTTCGCCGCCGCCGCCGCGGCGCTGCTGGCGCTGGCCGTGGCGCTGCTGGTCGGCTACCGGCTGGCCCCGCCGCCCGACCTGGTGGCGAAGCAGCCCGCCAGCGGCAGCCCCGCGCACAAGCCGGCCGCGCCCGGCTCGCAGGTGGTCTACGAGTTCAGCGACTACCAGTGCCCCTGGTGCGCGCGCATGCACATGCAGCTGAAGCCGCTGCTGGCCCGGCGCCCCGACATCCGGATGGTGCGGCGCCACTACCCGCTCGACAACACCTGCAACCCGCTGCTCTCGCGTCAGCTGCACGAGGGCTCCTGCGACATGGCCCGCGCCGCCATCTGCGCCGAGGCCAGCAACCGGTTCGAGGCGCTGGACGACCTGCTGTTCGGGAACCTGGAGGCCAAGGTGCCGCTGGACGTGCTGCTGCAGCGGGCCGGCCTGGACGTGGCCGCCACCCGCGCCTGCATGGCCTCCCCGGCCACCGAGCAGCGGCTCAAGGCCGACATCGCCGACGGCACCGCCGCCGGCGTGCGCTCCACGCCCTCGTACGCCCATCAGGGCCGGCTCTACGGCGGCGAGCTGCCGCCAGTGTTCGCGGAGCAGTAGGCGCCGGGGGGCCGGGAGCTCAGGCCCCGCCGCACTTGATTCGGGCGGATGTTGTCACGGCGCCGCTGGCGCCCCGCGCCCACGGGCACGCCCCCGCCCTCGCCTCCCCCCAAGGGCGCACGCGCTGAAGCATGTGACCGACAGTGAACCAGAAGGACTGTGCGCGCGCAGCTGCGTCCCGCCCCAGCCCCGCGCCCCCCCCGGCACCCCGTCCCTAGCCCTTCAGTCCATCACCTCAGCACCGCACCGCCCACGGCGCGGGGGCAGGGCCCCCCGCGCTCCGTCCCGCCGGCAGCCCCCTCCGCCCCGCGGTTCGACAAGCTCACCGCGAACGGACCCCGCCCCGCGGTTCGACAAGCTCACCGCGAACGGGAGCCCTGCTGCTTCACGAAGTCGTCGATCTCCGCGAGCACCCCCGCGTCCACCTCCTCCTGCGTCCGCCCCGCCGCCTGCAGCGCCCGCACGCCGACCCTGAGCGAGTGGTCCCCGCCCTCCACCACGTGCAGCGCGCTCTCCGCCTGCATCCGCTTCCGCACCGCGGTCAGCAAGTCCAGCGGACAGAGCGCATCCCGCGTCCCCTGCACGAACAGCACCGGCACGCCGAGCCCCAGCAGCACCTCGTCCCGCAGCTTTCCGCTCGGGCTCCGCAGCGGATACCCCAGGCACACCAGCGCCGCCGGCCGCGGCTCCAGCTCCAGCGCCAGGTGGCACCCCACCCGCCCGCCCATCGACTTCCCCACCAGCACCACCTGCCGCCGGCCGGGGCGCGCCGCCTCCAGCGCCGCGCGGTGCGCCTCCACCAGCACCGGCAGCGGGTCCGGCCGCCGCCGTCCCGAGCGCATGTACGGATAGTCGAAGCGGACCACCTCGCCCAGCCCGGCCAGCCGCGCCGCCCAGGCCGACATCCAGGCCGAGCCGGAGGGCGCGCCGGCGCCGGGGGCGAACAGGATCAGCGGCGCGCGCGCGGTCACGGCAGCGCGAGCGGGAGCTGCGTCTTGCGCGGATCGAGCCCGGTCAGGATGGCGGCGCCGTGCGGGCCCGCCCGGGTGCAGGCCTCGCGCAGCGGCAGCCCCGCCGCCAGGTAGAAGACCGTGGCCGCGGCGAAGCTGTCGCCGCAGCCGTAGGCGGCGCCGGTGATGCGCGGCGGGGGCGGCGCCGGGAAGCGCTCCGCCCCGGCCGCGGTGGCGATCACCCCACCGCGCGCGCCCTCGGTCAGCACCACCGCCCCGGGCCGCACCGCGTACTCGGCCAGCGCCCAGGCCTCGCGCGGATCGTGGGCGCTGCCCAGCACCAGGTCGGCCCGCACGCCGGAGGCGGTGAGCGCGTCGCGGCGGCGGGCGGTGAGCGCCAGCAGGCGGGCGGCGCGGCAGGCGCGGAGCACCGCCGGATCCTGCGCCGTGAAGTAGACCGCGTCGCAGGCCGCCAGGAGCTCCCAGGGCAGCGGGTCCTCGCGGCGCGGATGGAGCGGCTCGCCCACCACCAGGATGGTCCGCTCGCCGTCCGGGTTGACCAGCACCAGGTCGCGGGTGTGCGGCTCCTCGCGCCGGGCGGCGTGCACGATCACGCCCAGGTCGGCCAGCCCCGCCTCCACCTCGCGCCCGGCCTCGCCGGAGCCGATGGCGGTGAAGACGTGGACCTCGGCCGGGCTCTTCGCGAGCTGCAGCAGGGCCACGCCACCGCCGCCGCCGGGGAAGCTGAACGGGTGCTCGAGGTGGGCGATGTCGCCGGGGGCCGGGGGCGCCGGGACGCGACCCAGCGTGATGTGCTCGACGTGGCCGACGACAGCCAGGCGCAGCGTGCGGTGCGCGGAGGGCATGGCCCAGGATCACGCCACCCCGGGCGCGGCGCAAGCAGATCAGGCCGTCGCGCGCGGGGCGCCCTGGCTCGCGACCACCAGCCGATGGTCGGAGCCGGCGATGTGCCCCGCCAGCCCGGCGCGCAGCTCCATGGCGAAGGCCAGGGCCAGGTCGCCCTCCTCCCGGTCCAGCGCCCCCTCCACCTCGGCGATGGCCTGGAGGAGGGTGCGGTGCTCGCCGGCGTGCGCCTCCCGCTCCACGTAGCCGCCGGCCTCCATCAGCATCTCCTCGCTGCCGAAGTGCGCGCCGCTGTACGTGGCCAGCTGCGCAGCCAGCTTGCGGGCCAGCCAGGGCCGGCGCTGCTCGATGGCCTCGGACAGTGCGCTTACCAGCGCGATCTGCAGGTGGTGGTCGTGGTCCATGGCCTCATGGCCCAGGTCCAGCTTCTCGTTCCAGGTGTGCGCCTCGATCATCCGGATGCTCCTCCGCGCGGCCGGCTGTCTGCGCCAGCCAGCGCGCTCGACCGCCTCTTTCGTTCCCGGCGGCCCGCTCGGAGGCAAGGCCCGCAGGGGGCCTTTGCAGCGGATGGGGTTCGCACACGCCACCACCGGCTGCGCGCGGGTCGCACCACACCGGCACCGTCGAGGGCCTCGCGCCGCGCCGCGGCGCGCCCCCAGCTTCCCCGGAATGGGACCGCTCCTCGCGGTGCAGTTCGCGCTGTGCGCGCTCTCCGCGACGGGATGGGCGGCCCTGGCCGGCTGGCGCGCGCCGGGCGGCACGCGCCGGGCGCTGCTCCGCGGGCTGGCAGGTGGCGGCGCCGCCTTCGGCCTGGCGCTCGGCGCCTACGCGGCGCTCGAGGAGGCTGGCCTGGCCATCGCCTGGGAGCAGGTGCTCGCAGGCGGCTGGCCGGCCGCGCGGCTGGCGCTGTTGATCGGGCTGGTGGAGGAGGGAGCCAAGCTGTTCGGCATCGCCCTGGCCGTGGAGCGCGGGGGGCGGGGCGCGGCGATGCGGGCCACGGTGGGCGTGGCGGCCTCCTTCGCGGCGCTGGAGGCGGCGCTGGCCGCCGGCGGCGGCGCCACCGCGGCCGTGCTGGCCCGCGCGCTGCTGGCGCCGGTGGCGCACGCCCTCCTGGCCGCCCCGCTCGGCTTCGCGCTGTCCGCGCGCCCGGGGCGGACCCGCGCGCGAGCCCTGGCGCTGGCGCTGCCCGCGGCGGCGGTGCTCCACGCAGCCGGCGACCTGGCGCTCTCGCTCCCCGGCTACGGCCGGCTCGGCTACGCCGCGGCCCTGCTCGCCCCCGCTCTCTGGGCCTACCTCCACCTGCGCCGCCTGGCCCCGCGCCGGCTGGCCCTGGCGCCGCCGCTGGCTGGCCCTGCCCGCGGAACGTGACGCCGGGCCCGGGACGTGACAGCGTCGCCTCCCCGCCGGCGGTACTCGCCGGCGCGTCCCAGGAGGAACGACTTGGACACCGCCGCCATCTTCGACCTCAACGGCACCGTGGTGGACGACATGCCCGTGCACGCCGAGCTGTGGCGCGCGCTGGGGCTGTCGCTCGGCCGCGACGTCCCGGCCAGCGTCTTCCTGGTCGAGCTGGCCGGCGCCAACGACACCGTCGTGCTGACGCGGATCCTGGGCCGCCCGCCCACGCCGGAGGAGCTGGTGGAGCTCCCGGCGAGCAAGGAGCGGGCCTACCACGAGACCTACCGCCACCGTGTGGCGGAGGTGCCCGGCTGCCTGGCGCTGCTGCGCGAGCTGCGCGACGCCGGAGTGCCGCTGGCGCTGGCCACGCTGGCCCCGGCGCCGAACCGCGCGCTGGTCCTGGACGCGCTGCAGCTGCACGGCACCTTCGACCGCATCGTGGGAGCCGAGCACGTCACCCGCGGCAAGCCCGCGCCGGACATCTTCCTGGCCGCCGCGGCCGGGCTGGGCGTGGCGCCGGAGCGGTGCGTGGTCTTCGAGGACGCGCTCAACGGCATCCGGGCGGCGCGCGCCGCAAACATGTACGCGGTGGGCGTGACCACCGCCGTGGACGGCCCGGCGCTGGTGGAGGCCGGCGCCCACGAGGTCATGGCCGACTTCCGGGCGCTGCCGGCGCCGCTGCGGGCGCGGCTGGGGCTGGCCGTACGTATCCACCCGGCCGACCGCACGTAGCGGGCCGGCAGGTGACGCGTCAGGCGTCGGCGGCGAGTGGGGTCAGGCGGCCGCGGACTTGTGCGCGGCGGCCCAGGCGGGGCGGGAGCAGCTCGCCGAGGCGGTGGTTGGGCCAGCCATCCGCGAGCTTCTGGAAGACGTTGGCGAGGTAGGCGAGCGGGTCGATCTCGGCCAGCATGCAGGTCGAGATCAGGATGGACGCGATGGCCGCCCGTTCTCCGCCCTGGTCCGACCCGGCAAAGAGGTAGTTGGCCCTGCCCACGGCCGCCTGGCGCAGCTCGCGCTCGGAGGCCGTGTTGCCGACCGGCAGCCGACCCGTCCTCGAGGAAGTTCCTCGGCGATCAGAAATCGCCGTCATCAGCGGGCAGGGCGCGACCGCACCACGAAACCGACCCTGCTCTCCGCGCGCGTCGGATCTTCAAGAGCCGCAGGCAGGAGCGCGGTGGCGCGAGGGGTCAGCGGGAATCAGGTCTGACGCGGGAGGCTCGCCACGGAGGTGACCGTGCAGTTGCACCCGGCCCCCGCGGCGTTTGAGGATGACGAACACGTGCCCGCAGAGCGGGTCCTCCCCTTCAACCGCCATGGCGCGATCCCAGTCGCCTTCCGGAACGCCACGAACGCGAGGCGCTCGCCTCGAACGCCTCCAGCGCCGCGCGCCCTCGCTCTCGCCCCAGTACCACCTGGCGGCGAGCCCGCGCAGCTGCGCCGCGGGCCCGTCAGGCTGGAAATCCTCCGGACGCCCCGCGGACCGCTGAGTCGGGGACGCCCACGCCGTCGCGTGGTCCGGTCGCATTCGCCTAATCCAAATTGAAATAGACACGGTACTCGCGATCGCCGCAGCGCTTCGACACAAACAACAGCGGCATTTCGCTCACATCAACAAACTCCTCCGTGTCCCTCGGGTCACCGGTCACCTCCGAGTACCTGCGGATCTCCGTAGGCTTCAAGGGCGCCGTGCACGCAAGCCACCCGTCGTAGCTGCCGTGAACGCCCTCGTGCTTGAGCAGAACGCACCGCCGCCCATCGACTAACGCAACGACCAGAGCACGGCCGGAGCTTGAAGTGGACCTGAGTCCTTCCGGAAGCAAGACATACTCGCTCGTTCCTGGACCCAACCGCAGCCGTTCCGCCCACTCGAGCGCCTCACTCACATACGCCGGGCTACCCGAGCACGCCACCGCAAGCAGCACAACCCCTATAGCGAACGGCGCGCCCCGCCCGCCCACAAACCCGGCACTCCCGCCACAATGCCCGCCTCGCGCTCGAGATCTCACAACCTTCATTTCACGCCTCCCGCAAGCACAGGCGCAACAAGCGCGGGCCGAAGCACACTCTTGACCTTGTCCCCAATCCAACCAGGAACTTCCTTATTGATAATCTGCCTTGTCTCCTCTCGCGCACTTTCCTTCCCGAGATACTGCGTCCAGTTGATCGTATTGAGTGAGTCCGGTGCCTCGAGCGGAATATCCTTCACGGCACAACGCGGCCGGTCCGCGGCGACTCACACGGATTCAGGATTGTCTCCGTACCATCCCTTTTCCGCGAAGGCCAGGGCGATTTCCCAGTTTGCGCCCCTACCCGGCGGCGAATTGGGCCCCTTGTATAGATCAATCGACAGCTTCATCGCTTCGACGGTGAACATTTCCCGCATCGGTATCTTGCCTTGGAGTGGCGGCGGAAGGTCCACGGGGCCGATCGTGTCGTAATAGTAGCCCGGATTCTGAAGGATCCCCTCATCCTGAGGCATCCCCTCATATCAGGCCGAAGACATCGCGGAAGATGCGCTGGGCGCGGATCATCTCGTCGAATGTGGCCATGAGCGGCAGGGCGCGTTCCTGTTTCATGTTGGGCAGGGCGGCGTAGTGGAACAGTCCCTGGTTCAGCAGGGAGAGGGTCCGGCGCTTCACCGTGTTGGTCTTCAGGTATTTGTCGATGCCGAGGGCCTCCCCGGCGGCGCCGAGGAGCGTCAGCAGGGCGACGGCGATGGCGCTCACCAGCAGCATTCGGTCCCGCCGGTCAGGGGAGCCGATGCGGACGTCGGAGAGCCCCATCCCGAACCTCAGGTTCTTCTGATCCCGGAAGCTCTCCTCGATCGTGAACCGCTTGGAGTAGAGCGCCACGATCTCCGCGGCAGTCTTGTCTCCGTGGCTCGTCGCGAGGTGCCAGGGATCCTTCAGACCTGATTCCCGCTGACCCGTCGCCTCGCGGTTCTCGCGCCTGGGGCGCTTGAGACTCCACTTCGCCCCGAGACGAGGGTGAGTTTCGTGGCTCGGGCCGGCTCCGCCCGCCATCGCCTCGAATTCCTGATCGGCAAGATCGACGCCGGGTTCCTCCTCGGCGATCATCCGTTCGCGCGTAGTGAAAGAGGGGTGGAGGCTTCGCGGGCCCCCACCCCCCAAGAACGGCCGGAACCTCGCGCGTAATGAAGTGAGGAAGGCCGAGAGGAAGAAGATCATGCCGATCACCGAAGCACAAGCCCGACGTGCCCTGCGGCACGCCGACATCCCCTGGGACCGGGAGGTCGAGGATCCTCGAGAGGACGCCTGGGTGGTCCACGACCACCTCGGCCTGCTGGGAGGCCTGGCCGCCGCCTTCTCCGTGGGCTGTCGGAGCCTGCGTCGCGCCGAAGACTTCTTCGCCGACCTCGGCCTCGGCGCCCGTCGAACGCTGGGGCTCTCGGTCGTGGGGAAACCATGCGACACCACCCTCTACCGCCTGCTCGCCCAGCAGTCGCCTGCCGGCCTGGAGCAGACGGTCCTGGCGCAGGCGAAGGATTTCTTCGCCCGCAAGGTGGTGAGGCACGACCGCTTCCCCGTCGGCGTGATGAGCTTCGACGGCAAGGGGACATGGTCCCGGGTCGACGGCGAGCAGCTGCCGGGCGCCCTGCAGTCCGCCTACGACGCCGAGGGCTCGTCGGTGCAGACCTTCGGCGCCCTCCGCGCCGCGCTGACCTCGTCCGCGGCCTGTCCCTGCGTAGGGCAGCGGATCATCGGCTCCAAGGAGGGCGAGTCCCCGGCGTTCCGGGAACTGCTCCCCAAGGTCCACGACGCGCTGGGCGCGCATTTCCGCATCGTCACCGGCGACGCCGGTCTCTGCGCCCGTGAGAACGCGGAACTCGTGAGCTCGCTCGGCTGCTGGTACCTGTTCGGCCTCAAGGGCAACCAGCCGTACCTGCACGCCTTCGCCCGCGAGCACGGCGAGTACACGATTGGTGACCCGGTCGCCCGGACCGCCGAGCGGTACAGGGGCCACACCATCGTGCGCGAGCTGTACGTCCGCGACGTCGCCGGCAGCCCATCCGTCGTCATGGAGGGCGCCCAGCAGCTCTGGTACGTCTGCCAGACCACGACCGACCGGCGCGGCGAGATCGTGGCGGTCGAGCAGCGGTACTTCGTCACCTCGATCCCGGCTGGGAACCTGACCCACAACCAGGAGCTGGCGCTCGTCCGTCTGCACTGGGGCATCGAGAACCGCTGCCACTGGACCCTGGACGTGGTGCTGGGCGAGGACGATGGCCACCCCTGCCAGGCGAACCGCGCCGCCATCGAGACTGTCAGCTGGCTGCGGATCATCGGCTACAACGCGCTGAGCGCCTGGCGGGCCCTGGCGCCTCGCAAGGACGGCAGCCCCATCGCCTGGGCCCGCGCCGCGGAGACCCTCCGCGACGCGCTGCTCGTCACCCGGGTCGCCGATCAGCACGGGCCCGCCGCCGTCACCTGAATCACCGGCCCGCAGGCCGCCCCTTCTTCATTGCGCGCTGACAACCTGACCCGTCCCGCGGCCGACGCCGCTGGGCGACCTGCGTCCCGCCGCTGCGAGAGCGGCGCCGAGATGGCGGCGAAGATCATCCCGCGTCAGCGCGGATCGGGTCTGACGGGGGGGGGTGGTCATGGTGACTCAGCGTGGATAGGCTGATGGTGAGTCCTCGCCGCGCCCCGTCTTGCGAGCGGTGACGACCTGGGCGTAGCCGGCCGTCAGGACCGGGCCGCGAGTTCGCGAACGCCCCGACCCAGAGGTCCGCGGAGCGGCCGGTCGGAGTTTCGGCCCGGGGAGGCCCCGAAGCTGATGGCTCGCCTCCGGCCGACGAGCCTGCACCATCCACCGGGCTCAGGCCCGCGCGTGCCGGGGTGCGGTCTGGCGGACGGTCACCGACAACGGACGTACGTAACTCCTCGCCCCAGCCCGTCGTGACCTGAACGTCAGCGCCGGAGAGCATCGCGCCCTTGCTCAAGGAGGGGCGTGATGGACTTCGAGAAGGCGGCGGCGGCGTTCATGGAAGGCGTGCGGCGGGCCGGGCGGCGTGGGGCCGGACGGCGGTATCCGGCGGAGCTGCGGCGCCGGGAGGCGGCCTACCTGGCCGCACGCCGGGCCGCGGGCGGCACCGTGAGCGCGGTGGTACGCGAGATCGGCATCCAGCGTGACACGCTGGCGGGCTGGGCCCAGCCGGTCGGGTCGGCGGTGGCGCCGCGCTTCGTGCCGGTCACCGTAGTGGAGGCCACGACCGGCCGCATCGTGCTCCACGGCCCGCACGGCGGTAAGCGCCCGGTGAACCGCACCTGTCGGGCCTGATGGCGTCGAGACAGGCTTCGCCACGGAGGTGACCGTGGCGATGATGAAGCGGATCGGCGGTGTGGACCGGGCGCAGCTGCGCAAGCTGGCGGCCGGGCGGTACTGGGGCGAGGGCGAGGGGCGCCAGAGTTCGTACGTAGCTGGTCAGTCACTTGAGCACCCAGCGTAGGCGGCGGTCTGGATCGCCTGGCAGGGAGAGGCGCATGCGGGTGACATCGCGGAGGAAGACGCGGAGCGCGTCGCGCTCGGAGTCGTTGGCCGCCGGCATCAGCGTCACGGTGACCGCCCGCGCGGACGTGCGAACGGTACCCGGTGCGCTGAACAGGGTGGCGAGCAGCTTCTTCACCTCGCGGGGCCGGGTGAGCTCTGGCGCGAGCTTCACCGCGAGGTCGGCTTCCGCGTTGGCCAGGGCGATGCGCAGCGTGTCCAGGACGTTCTTGTAGCCCTGGTCGTGGCGACGGAGCTTGCCGGCCAGCGGCGTGTCGCTCACCTTCGCCACGCTGGGCACGCCGGGCGCGCTGGGCCGATCAGGTCCCGGCTGCCGGTCCATGGCCCGGTTCGGCGTCCTGGCCTCGCGTGGGCCGCGCTCCGGATCGTCCTCGGGCGCCCGGACCCACCGCCGCCACGCCTCGCCTTCGGCGGTGTGCGAGAGCTTGAGGAGCCGATCGAGCCGACGCCGCGCCGGGTTGGGGATCAGCGCGTCGGGCGGATAACTCCTCCACCCTGCGGCCATCGAGGTGGTTGATGCCCCACCGCTCGACTTCGTACTTGAGCTGGTTCTCCCCTGCCGACCCCAGCGCGCCACCAGGCCGCGGATGAGCGTCGCCGCCCGGGAGCTCGGACACGGCGAGCACGTTCACCTGCGCCCCGTCCTCGGTGAGCATCGCGATGCGCCGCACCCGGCCACGCTCGCGACCCAGGATCTTCTTGCGGGCGCCTCCGCGTTAGGAGATCCGGATCGGGCGCCGCGGGTCGCTGGCCAGCGTGATGGTGAGCGACTCCGGGAACTCGGTGGCGCCGATCTCGCGGTACGGCTTCCGCTCGTAGGTGACGAACTCGGCCCCCGCGTCGCGCAGCCCCGCCATCATATCTGGGTAGGCGCCGCCCCGGTCGAACACCAGCACCGGCTTCACCTCCTCGCCCAGCGCCAGGTCCGCGAACTCCACCACCGGCATGAGCCACGCGCAGAGCGAGTCGTGCGAGGTGGTCGAGAGCCGGAACAGCGGGCAGCCCTCCTCGTCGTGCACGTAGTAGTCCGTCGTCCCCGGCACCGCGCACTTGTCCTGCATCCGCCAGCCCTTGCGGATGACGTGCTTCCCCCGTGTACGGCCGACAGGTGGTTGTCGCCACGTACAGCCAGACCCGGTCGCTCGCCCTCGCCAGTCCGGGCCAAGAGGCGCGTCGCCATGAGCCCAGGGAACGTCTCGTTTGCAAGATCGGCGAAGTCGTGCAGCACCCTCCGCGCCCAGCTCGCCGAGAGGCCGTCGCGGTGGCGCAGCAGCGTGCCCACGGCTCGGCGTCTCCCAGCCGCCGGATGCCCTCGACCGAGCCCTCTCCCAGCGCCAGCGAGATGGCGACGGCGTCGAGCGCCGGCCGCAGCGAGGTCAGCGGCACGTCCCCTCGCTCTCCCGCCGCCACGTCGTAGAACCCCATCCGCTCCAGCATGCCGAGCAGGAGCCACGACCCGACGTGCTGCACCACCGCGCCGCGGGCAGGCGCCACCGCCTCCAGCGTCGGCTCCGCGGCCTCCGCCTCCGACTCCTCCGACTCCTCCGGCACCGCGGCCGGCGCAGGCGCGGCAGCGCTCGCCGCCTCGTCCCGCGCCGTCTCTGCCACGCACCCGCCGAACGCGAGCGCCGACTGGCTCGCCGCCGGCTCAGGGACCACCGAAAGCATCCCCTTCCCCAGGCGCTGCCGCTGCCAGTCCTGGTGAACCGCGTACACCGTGCCGTAGCTCGCCTTCTTCGCCACCGCCTGGTGCGCCGCGCGCGCCCCCAAGCCCTTTATCGAACAGCTCTCCCCCAGCCGGCTTCTCCAGCGCTGGCGTCCGGACCCGCCTCCCGCCGTGCCTCCCGTGGTCGGCCACCGCGCGTAGCCCGCCTTCGTTGAACCGCGTGACCACCCGGCCCACCGTCGCCGGCGACACCCGGAACGCCCGCGCCAGCTCCTCTCGCTCGGCCTGATCCCTCACCACCGCGATGAAGACGTCCCGGGTCCCCACGTCCTCCGCGGCGTACACGCCCAGGAGCTCGCCGCGCACGAACACGGCGTAGGTGCCGTACGTCATGCTGCTCGACGCACCCGCCGCGACCGAACCAGATCCGCCTCGGCTCCGTCTCCGCCACGCCCGCCAGCATCGCACCGCTCGCCGTCGCGATCATCGACTACCATCGTCCCACCGACGGCCCTTCGCCCATAGCTCCGGGCTTGTCCCATCCCCACCTGGATCTCGGGCCGTTCATCCCCGCCGAATCCCGCTCACGCGAGTTGACTGTGCGTCGCTCGCGCAACCCGCGGAACTCGATCGGTCTGCTCGGGCGGGACACGGCCAGGTCCGAACTCTGGAGCCCGCTCGCCCTCCACTCCGCCACCCGCTTCGCCCAGATCTCCCGACTCGACATGCGGGCGAGTCTGCGGCGAGGCGGCGCCTCGCGCTACCCGGGGTCGGTGCAGCGGTTACTCACTACGGGGCGCGGCGAGGACTTACCAGTTTCCGGCCAGCCGCACCCACGCACCGCCGGTGCCCCGGCCGCGGTGATGCCGATGGAAGTGGGCTCACACGAGACCGGTGGCGACACAGCAAGCCTGCTGGGCCCGCCCGCGGCCTGCACATCCGAAAGCGTAATGTAGAATGACGCGACCCTCCCGCTTTGAGGCTGGGGGCCAGCAGCAAGGGAGCGCGCGCCTCGCGGCACACCTGCTCCGGCGTCCAGCGCAGGAGGTCCGCGGCGCAGTCCACCACCCTGCGGGCCGCGTGCGCTAGCAGGTTCAGCGTATCCTCGACCCGGCCGGCCCCCTCCAGCGGCGCCGAGTCGATGGCCACGCGCAGCGTCTTGGGCAGCTTCTTCCAGTCGAACTCCTTGGTGGCCCTCGCCAACTCGACCGTGCGGTCGAGCAGCCGCCGGTCCATATCGTGGGCGATCAGACGCTCCCTGAAGGCCTGCAATGCACCCTGGGAGAACGGCGGCTCCGTGGCGCCCAGGCAGCCGAGCACCATCTGCCACCGCAGGGCCATGACCGCCGCCTCGACCGCGTCCGCGTCCGAGAGGCCCAGGTATCCCTGCAGCAGCAACGCCATCGCGAGCTGGGCCGGTGGCCGGGGATCTGACCCGGCGCCGGTGTCCCGGTACATCGTCTCCCGCTCGCCCTGGAACTGATCGTCAAACAACTCGTGCCGGTGCCTGCGCAGGAACCCGAAGAGCTTTCGCTTGGTCTCGAGCCGCTTGAGGATGAACTGCTCCTGCTTCGTCGGCTCCCGATTCGGCTTCCACCGCTCCATCCCCGCCGCCTCCCGCGCGGGCGACAGCCCCCGCGGCGCGCAGAAGTTCACGGCCGCATGGGGGCTGTCGATCCTCGGCGCGTAAGCGATGGGAATCAGGGGCGCTCCAAGCCGATCGGCGCTCTAAGCGTTAGGCCTCCCCAATACGGTCTGCCTATACACAAACATCCTGACAAGCACAATAACAATTAGACCCATTACCAGCCACACCGCCAAACGACCCCGATTCGGCAGGAAAAGCTCACGCAATGGCTCACCAGTCGCCCAGGAATCACCCCAACACGTCGCGTACTCCTCAACCACGCATCTCGCCGCCAATATCCCCACAGCAACAAACGTCGCGAGACTAAGCCACCATCGGCGCGCGATCGTCACAGCCAACACGAAGTAGACCGCCGCCGGCAGACACGCAAATAGCGAGACATCAAGGTAGATGCTCGCGTCCGAAAGTTCGATCCGGGCAGCGTCGCGGGATCGATAGCGCGAGAAGACCGCCCCCGTGAAGCGCCGCATCGACAGACGACAGAAAGAGGCTGCACAGAAGAACAATCGCCCCTCCACCAACGCCGGCCGCCGCACAACGTCCGCCCCAACCGGTTAAGCGCCCCGTGGACATTCCCATCCGGCCTCCCAACCCGCACGAACTCTGCGGAGACCCTGAATTGCAGAGAGACTATACGAACAGCCACCCACCAAGCGAACAGCCCCGCCTCACTCACAGAACATCTGCCACGATCAGCGGCTGCAACTGGACGATAACCGCCCCCCCCCGTCTAGCGAGTTAGTGCGAAGGCCCTTCAGAGCGGTCCGCGCGTCGCCACCACACATTCAGGCCACATCGGCCTTGGGGCGGGAAGAGCGCGCTCCCACGCCACGTCCGACACCCCTCGATCGCTGCCAAGCCCATCGGTCGAACGCCAGCGGCATTCGTCCACGCTCACGCGCCAGCACTTCCGAGCGCGATCTTCCCTCGCATCACCAGGAACGCTTGCGCCTCGTCGCCCATGGCCCCCATGACCCCTTGCGGCTTCCGCAGCTGATGAGGGCTGATTGGTCCCTTCTGGCGCAGGACTCGGCAAAGCATTCGGTCGGAACACCCACCAACCGGCGGGCTTATCTTCCGGCGAACCACCAAGCGCAGGAAGATAGGTCGCTCCCTCCGGGTTCCAGGCCAGACCCGATCCGCGCTGATGCGTGTTGAGCTTCGCCACCATCGCGGCGCCGCTCTCGCAGCGACGGGACGTACGTCGCCCAGCGGCGTCGCCGCGGGACGGGTCATGCTGTCTGCGCGCAATGAAGAAGGGGCGCCGGCTGCGAGGAGGGACATCTTCACCTCACGACGCCGTCGCGCTCCTCCACGAGGCCGCGCTCCGGCGGCATGCGCGACCGTTCGACCGCCTCGCCACCGGCTGCTTCCGCGAGGCCGCTCGCCGCAAGCGCAAGCTCGTCGAGCGCGACCTCCTGCCCCGGGTCCTCGACCGTGACGGCCTGGAGCGCGACGGGTGACGTCTCCGCGGCTCGGCTGGCTCAGGCCATCACGGCCGTGCGCGGAACCCGCTCACCGGCGCGGTGGACACCAGCCAGCCGGGCCGCAGTTCCATCAACCAGCTTGCGCGGCAACACCAGCGAGATCGGGTCAGCGGGAATCAGGTCTGGCCCGCCCGCGGCCTGAATATCCGAAAGTGTAATGTAGGATGACGCGACCCCTACCCCACTTACGTAGAACGCGCCGCGGTACTCGATGGCGGCCGTCCGGAGCCCGGCAGAGTCGTAGCGGTACTCCGTCACCCGCCCTCGGCGCTGAGCACGAACCGGAGCAGGCCGCGCTGGGCAGCGTCGCGGACGTAGCGGGTGGTGAGCGGCTGGGTGGCACCGGCGCCGGCGTGGGCCGACTCGGTGAGGAGCTGGTTGCGCGCGTCGTAGGTGCGCTCCAGCGTGTTGCCCGCCGCGTCCACCTGCCGGAGCAGGTTGCCGCTGGCGTCGTAGGTCATGGCCACCGTGCGGCCCAGGCCATCGACGATGGAGGCCACGTCGCCGAGCGCCGTGTAGGCGTAGTCGAGCCGCGTGCGGCCGGCCGGGTTGCCGGCGGTGACCCCGCTCCGGACCTGCGTCAGCTGCCCCTTGGCGTCGTGCTGGTAGACCGTGGCGACGCCCAGCGGGTCGGTGACGGTGGTCCTGCCGGCCGCGGCGTCGTAGGCGAACTGGGTCACCTTCCCTTCACCGTCGGTGACCGAGGCGACCTTGTAGAGGCCGTCCAGCAGCACGTAGGTGAAGCTGAGCGTGGTGCCGTCGCCCTGGGTGAGGCCGGCGACGCGGTTGCTGGTGCCGTCGTAGGCGTAGGTCGTCTTGAAGACCGTCCCCGTCTCGCCCGCCGCCACCGCAGCCAGGCTGCGCGGATTCAGGACCACGCTGACCGACTCGAGCCGGTTGAGCGCGTCGTAGCCGTAGGAGACGTCCAGGACCGTGAGCGCGCCATCGATCGAGAGCACCGTGCGGACCTCGAGCAGGTTGCGCCCGCTCGGCCCACCGTAGGTGAAGGTGATCGACTCCCCGCTGGCGCTGCTGATGCGCGTGAGCAGGTTGGAGGCGTCGTAGCCGTAGGTGAGCGCGTTCCCGCTCGCGTCCACCGAGGTCAGGATCCGCCCGAAGCTCCCCGCCTGGTAGGTCTCACGCCCGCCCGAGGCGCCGTCCGTCCAGGTGTAGGTCCCGTCCGCATTGACGACGATGGCATCGCGCGCCGAGCCCGCCGTGACCGAGGCCAGGTAGGCCTGCCGGGTCGCGTCCCAGGGATAGTCGCAGAACGAGCCGTCCGCGTCATGCCGCCGCAGCTTCCCGCCGCCCAGGTCCTCGATGGCCCGCGTCGGCGCGCCCTGCCAGCCGTCGGCGTTGCCGTCGAAGTCGTAGCCTCCCTGGCTGTTGTAGGTGCGCAGCGCCGCCGCATCCGGCCCCCGCCCCGCCAGCAGCACGTCGGCGCGCTGCAGGACCAGGTTGCCGGTGAACGCGTTGACGTAGGCCCGCTCGCCGCCCTGCCCCTGTGTCGCCGAGCCCGACTGCCCCCGCAGACCGAGCGCGGAGAGCGAGCTGAGGTAGAGGCCGAGCGAATTCCCCGAGAACACCGCGACCATGCGTCACCCGTAGCCACCGCGCGCGGACGGGTCCGCCAGGTCAGGTCTGGCGGGCGGTCACGGGTGGTATGGGTTATCCGCGGGGTGGAGAGGGAGTTAAGCGAATGCCCCATCAGGGGTGTCACGGCTGGCTCCCTGCGAGTTCTCGCCCCAGGCGGGGAGCGCCTGCACGAGGGGCGTCGCCTTGTCCCAGGAAGCCTGCTGGGCCCGCCCGCGGCCTGCATATCCGAAAGTGTAATGTAGGATGACGCGACCCCTCCCCCCCCGGTGGTGCGGGTCGAGCAGTTCGACCCCCCATCCTCGGAGGAAGCTCGTCGCGGATGGGAAGGCCGAGCGGTTCGGGTTCGAGTCGAGAGCCCCCCGAAAGGTGGCCCTGGCAGCGCGGCGGCGCGCGCGTGCTCGAGCACGCCCGGGCGAAGTACCGGGTGGTCGACCCGAACGGCGACTCGATGATCGAGACGACGCCGATGCCGCCCGAAGTGCTTCCCGCGCTCGCTGGCGGCGCCATCGCTCCTGGCGCACATCCTCACCGACAAGTTCTGCGACGGGCTCCCCGCTCCACCGCATCGAGAACCGGCTCGCCCGGGAGGGCTTCCACCTCCGACCGCGGGACGATGAGCCGGTGGGTCGAGGACGCGGGGGCGACCGCTGGCGCGACGGTGGATCGAGGCCGCGCGCGACGAGGCGTGGCGCACCGCCTTCTGGTCATCGCCACCGGAAAGACGCGACCCGGGATCCCCGGGTCCAGCCCGGAGGCCGCGCGAGGGACGGCAAGCACCAGCCCTGCCACCGGGGCCACTACTTCGTCCAAATCGCCGACCGCGATCACATCTTCTTCGAGTACGCGCGCAAGGAGACCAGCGCGACGCTGCTGGAGATGTTCGAGGGGTATTCGGGGTACATCCAGGCAGACGCCAAGAGCGTCTACGACGTGCTCTTCCGCGAGCCGGGACCAAGCCGCCCGAGGACGGCGAGGTGGGACACTTCCGGGTCGAGCGTTCGGACTGCTGGTCCCCCAACAACGCGCGACGGGAAGTTCTGGGAGGCAACCTGCACGAAGAGCGAGGTCGCCCGCGAGGGATTGGCGCGCATCGGGTACGTGTTCGCGCTCGATGCACTTCTGGCGAAATGATCCGGCCCGGAGACCATCCTGCGCCAGCGTAGTCAGCGCCTGCGCGTGCACCTGGTCGACTTCTTCGCCTGGGCCGAGGCGGAGTACGAGCGCGTCCGCGATCAGCGCGGGCTCGTTCCGCTCGGCGCTCCGGCTACGCCGTCCGGCAGAAGGACGCGCTCATGCGCGTGCTCGAGGACGGGCGGCTACCAGCTCGAGAACAACCGTCTCGGAGCGGCGAGCTGCGCAGGGTCGCCGTCGGCAGGAAGAGCTGGCTCTTCGTCGGCAGCCACGACCACGGCGAGGCCGCCGGCCACATCCTGTCCCTCGTCGCCTCGGCCCGGCTGCACCGGCTCGACCCCGAGGCCTACCTGCGCGCACCTCTTCCGCGTCCTGGCCCACTGGCCGCGCGACCGCAGAGGCGAGCGGGGCGTCATCTTCCCGTACGGCACCTACCTGATGCGCGTCCGGTTCGGGGCGGCCTGCGGCGGCGGCTGACGCTCGCCGGGAAGTCCGTTGAGGAAAGCGCGTCGCCCGCCCGCTACGCGGCGGGCCCTCGCACGCCAGCGGACGCGGTGCGCGTCCCGGCACAGGTGATGGGCGCTGGCCGTGGACGTCTCTGGCGTCCCTGGCGGTGCCGCATTGCCGCGTTTCCGGACCCGGACCCGGGTATCCCCACCGCTCTCCACATCCGGAGACGCGATCGCTTGCAGCGGAGGGAGCGAGCTATCAGCTTCGGGGCCTCCCCGGGCCCGAAATCCGACCGGCCGCTCCGCGGACCTCTGGGTCGGGGCGCTGCCGCAGGCTGACAGGCGGCTGGCCAGGGCCTCTTCGCGGCGTAGCACGCCGCCCTGGAGATGCCGAACGCCTCGCAGGGCCTATCCGGCTGGACATCCGGTCGGCCGCGCCGCGGACCTCTGGGTCGGGGCGCGGGGCTGGCGGGCGGCAACTCGTCGGCGGTAGCTCGTCGTCAGACGCGGCCTCGTGTCGGCCCTATGAATCGTCCAGCAGGTGCTTCGCTTCCAGCGCCCTCTTCAGGCTCTTTAGCCCTGCCAGGGTCACAGGGTCATTCGCGACGGGTAGGTGGCCCCGGGGCTGAATGAAGACGCCCTCCGCATCCGGCTCGCAAACAAAGCCTTCAGGAAGAGATTCGATAGCCGGTGCCTTTCGGATATACGTCAGATAGCCGACAGCCCGGGTATCGAGGGCAGATATCAGCGATAGCGTGGTGACAGCGCCACCGTCAGCACGCCAATGCTTGACGCTGGCCTTGAATGCGCGAGCCACCGCTTCCAGCCCCGGCTCCCCGCCGACATACTCGATCTCCGCCATACTCGCGCCGCCATCGGCGGCGAAGATACTTATCATCCTCGCCGCATCCGACTCGGCAGCCGCGTCGGACAGCATGTTCGTGAACGCCATGGGCGCCGTAGTCATGGGATGAAACCGGTCGCCCGAGCCCTCCGGATGACAGAAGGCCCATTCAGGAGGCTGCCCCTCGGCGAGCAGGGATCCGAACCCGCCACGGTCAAACGGCAGCCGCGCCCACGACCCCTTCGACTTGATCCGCACAAACGCGACGTCCTGAAACTCCGGCAGGCCAAGGTATCCCGAAACCCAGGCCGCGTACTCGCCCCATCGAACAGGCCGATCGCGCCACCAGACCATCGCTCGAACGACATCCAGGTACTCAGTCATCCCTAGAGGCTCCAGATCTGAACGAACAACGCGGCGAGGGGCGGGAGAAGCAACTGGACGACAACTATTTAGAACGGCCGATAGAGAACCATCGTGTTCGTCAGCTTACGCTGCGTCACCAAGATATCGAGCGCTTTCTTGCCGGCCTCGGTCTGCACCTCCAGCTGCGAGAAGCATCCCGCCCTTGCCGCGATCTTGTCAGAGGTGGCGAGTTCGTCACCCATGTCCTTCCAGGCAGTGCCCACATCCGGCCTAGGCCACAAACCATTGTAAGCCTTTGCATCGATCATACAGCACACAGGAGTCGTAACGCCCTGCTTCCTCATGAGGCCGATGCCGAATGCATCGAACCACTTGTTGCGACTAGTCATCTCGGGCGCATCGACGCGGTATTCGAGCCACCCCTTCCCGTCACCATCAGGATGCATATCCGTCTTCGGCGCGCCGGTTCTCTGCATTTGATAGTCAATTACGTCCTGAGGCTTACCCCTCAACTGCTTGGACCAACCCCATTCTCCGCCCGCCCCTGCGCCCTTATCACCCGGCTTCGCCCACGGTCCTAGCGATTCGCACAGGTAGAAGTCTCGTTTATCCTTCTCCTTCGGCAGCTTGTCGGCCAGCAGCTCTGGATGCGCTCGAGCGTATGCTGTGTCTGCATCCCCAAGCAGCCAATCGAGCCCCTTCTGAACAGCGAACGCGTCTCCAATCGCCAAAGCCGCCGTCTTCACTCCGGGGATGTACTTCTGAGCTAGGTAGCCTAGGCCGACCCCGGCCGGAACCGCCGGGACGAGCCAGCCGAAGGAAATCTCCGCCCCGAAGAGGGCCGCCAGCCCCCCTCCCCCTGCCGCCATGGCCTCGTTTGCTGCGACGGCGTTCCGCGCGAGTCCCACCGCTCTACCGACCTGCAGGGCCTCATTCGCTGCCGCGGCGCTTCGCGCAACCCCCACGGCCTCACCAACCTCACCGGCTGCGACAAGATTGCGCGCAACCCCGAAGCCAGCCGCAGCCAATGGCACCAAAGGTGCCCCATCCCCGGGCTGAGGCGCCAGCCGCTCAGCTCCGAACAATGGATTGAGCGGCTCCTGCGACGCAGGCGCGTCCCGCCTTGCCAACCACTCCCCGAGTTTAGTTGCCCTGATGTCATCAACGGCCCGCTCTCCGGCGACCATTGCGCGACCATAACGGTCGAATTCCTTGAGCTGGTCCTTCGTCATCCCACCCAGGTCCACCGAGTACTCGGCCCCCTCCTGGGTCATTCCGCGGTTCAATTTAGCGTTGAACGACACTTGGCCAGAGGCATATAGCGCACCCAGCACGGCATAACGGTTCTCATGGTTGATCCGGCCTGCAATCGCCTCAGGTCCTTCCCCCTTTCTGGCCTTCGCGCTTCCGTACGCTGCTGAACGCTCCGCCCGTTCAGCAACCGCCTGCTCCGCCGCATAGTCCATGAGTCGCGCAATAGGACTTGAGGAAGGGTCTTCCGGCGAGGTCGACCCGCCCTCGCCACCCCAAGTGAAGCCACCGTCGTACTCGCGGCCGGAAGCCCGGTAGTCGAAGCGCAGCGGTCCCGACCACTTTTCGTCGAACTGTTTCCTCGTCTCCTCGACCGCAGCCATCATTCTCTTGCTCGTCGCAGCCCAGGCTTCCGCATCGAGCTTGCGCTGGCTTTCGGCAGCCTCGGCCTGCCCGTTCACCGAGTTTGCGAAGGCGTTTCCAAACGCGTCCGCCGCGACCTGCTGGACGGCGATCTTTCCGCCCCGCATGACCGCCGTAGTCATGCCGGCAGCGAATCCAGACGTCGTGCCGGACACCAGGCTCTTCCCGAAGTCGAACCCCTTCGACGGGTCGTACTTGATTGCCGCGTTGGTTGCCTCTGTAGCGGCGGAACCCACGGCCGCGCCGACCGCGGACGACGCGACCGACGCCCAGTTGAACTCCTTCTGCAGGCCTACCGCGAGCGCAACTCCCTGGCTCGCAGCATTCGAGATTGTGGCCTTGGTGGCCGCAAAGGCTGCGCGGGTGTACCAGGAATCCTTTGCCACCTTGCCGGGTCCGCCGATCACTCCTCCCACGCCTGCGGACACCGCCGACGAGATCGCACTCATCGCCACGGCACCGAAGTTGATGCTCTGCTGCATCCCGGTCATGACACCGACCATCTGACCGGCGAGCGAGCCGAGGGCGCCGCCGATGGCTGCTGCAGCGAGGCCTGCACCCGCGCTAAGGCCAGATGTTCCAGCGAGCACCGCTCCGCCGGCGGCGAGCATTGAGCTACTGCTCAGGCCCATCGCAACCGCGGCTGCGCCCGCCGTATAGACGGTCGCAAGGACTGTGACGACCACCACGAGGATCGTGCCGATGACCCCGCAGCCCTTGTTCGCCGCAGGGATGGGCAGGTTCGGCGAGGTGCTGCCGACGACCCTCGACGGGTCGTAAGGCTGGAACGTGGTCGAGTTGTTCTTCGAACCAGACGCGCCGTTGGGAATCGTGACCGTCTGCCCCACGCGGAGATCGCTGTCCCCGCGCAGCCCGTTCGCATCCGCGATTACGTACCAGAGGCTCGTGTCGCCGTAGGCGGCCTGGGCGATCGACTTGATCGTATCGCCAGCCCGGACCACGTAGCTGCCCACCGCCGCCGAGGGGTAGGCGTTGGTGATGGCCTGGTAGGTGAGCCCGAACTCTCCCTGGATCGTGTAGTTGGGGTTGCCCGAGCTGCTGACGGGCTTGTCCTGGTCCGTGCCCTCGCCGTAGACGCCGAGGACGTTCCCGTCCACCACCAGCTGCCGCAGGACGCGCCCCTCCTGCACCTTCATCAGGACCTTGCCCTGCGCGTCGTTGATGAAGGTCCGGTTGAAGGCGGCCTTGGTGGAGTCCTCGAGGCCGATCAGGAAACCGTTTGCGTCGTACTTGTTCGTGGTCGTGCCGGGGTTGTTGGCGTTGTCCTCGCGGTACCCGGTGACGACCCCCTCCTTGTACGCGTCGAACAGCTTGAACTCGATGTTGTAGACCGACTTGGTCCCGTCGGAGCCGGACGAGGTGTAGGCCTTCACGTTGCCGGCGGCGTCGTAGGCGGTTTTGGGATCCCAGCGGTACACGTCGCGATAGCCAACGATCGTGCCGTTTCCGTACGAGTCGTACGTGTAGATGGCCTCCTTGTAGTCGAACTCCTTCTTCTCGTACCGGGTCTCGCTCTCGACGCTGTTGTTGGGCTTCCAGACCTTCACCGACTGGACGCGCCCGTTCTCGTCGTAGCGCGTGATCCGCACGCGGGCGCCGTTGGCCTCGGCGTCGTTCGCGTTCAACGCGCTTCGGTAACCAGCGGTCGTCTCACTGCTCAGGCCGACCTTGACCACCCGCGACGCTCCGTCATACAGACGCTCGTCGAGCCTGAGCGCGACGTTACTGTCGAGGACGGCATTCCAGTTCTCGTCGAAGAGGCCCGTCTTCACCGCCGTGAGCCGGTTCAGCGCGTCGTAGTCGTAGTACTCGTAGTTGATGCCCTCCCGCGCGCTGTAGACCGCGTACGTCATGTTCGAGCCGTAGTTGGGCCCGCCGACGCTCGCGACCACCTGCCTGCCGTACGACACGTCTTTGATGCGATTGCCGTTCTTGTCGTAGGCGAGGATGTGCCCCTGGTCCTTGGTGATGTTCCCGAGGTCGTTCGCGTTGCTGCTCTTCGCGCCGTCCACCAGGATCTGGCGGTTCATGCAGTCGTAGGCGAAGTAGGCGTGCTTGGTGCTCGCCGTGGTGTCGTAGACGGGATGTGAACCCACCTTGACGTTCGCGTAGACGGCCTGGCCGTACGCATTCGTGCCGACCTGCTGGTAGACGTAGTCGTCGACCAGCCGGTACTTCTGCGTCTGGTAGTCCGTCCGCTGGTGGAGGCGGTTGCCGACCTCGTCGTAGTCGAGGGTCATGGTCACGCCGTCCATGGCCTCGACCCGGAGCAGGCGCCCCAGGTTGTCGTAGCTGAGGCGCTGGTTCTGGTAGACCACCATCCCGGCGGAACCGCCCGCGGTCACGTTGTAGTTGAGCGGCGCGCCCCTATACTGCGTGACCTGCTCGAGCGTCTTCTTCCCGGCCGCCGTGTAGGCGTACACGGTGGTCTGGTTCAGGGCCTTGTCGGCGATCTGCACCAGCTGGCCGGCGCCGTCGTAGGTGTACTCGAGGTTCTGTCCGCGACTGCTGGTCGTGCGCTTGAGCTGATTGGCGTTGTCGTAGAAGAACTGGGAGGTGGCGTTGCCGATGTCCTTGTGCGCCTCGAGCCGGCCGAACCCGTTGTAGGTCCAGGTGGCAAGGGCATTGTTGGCGTCCTTCTCGGCGATTTTGCTTCCCGGCGGCGTCCCAGGCCGAGACCGTCGACTGCCCCATGGGCTGGATGGTCTCGACGATGTTGCCGCGCAGGTCGTAGACGTAGCGCGTGGTCTCGCCGTCGCCGTTGGTCTGGCTGAGCTTGCGCCCGGCCGCGTCGTAGGTCATCACGGTCTCGAGCTGCTTCTCGGCGACCTGGGTGACCTTGTAGTCCGTATCGGCGCTGTAGACCTTGACCGACTCCGTGACGATCCTGGTGTTCCGGTTGAGGCGGTCGAAGACGTAGTCGGTCTTGTGGTTCAGCGCGTCGATGACGCGGACCTGGTTCCCGAACGCGTCATAGACGCGGGTCACCACGCCGCCATACTCCACGCCGTTGTAGATGCCGCGGGTCTCCTTGACCAGCTGGCCACCGGCGTCCCACTCCTGCTTGGTCGAGTAGCCGCGGGCGTCCTTCACCTCCACCTGGCGTCCCAGCACGTCGTAGCGGATGGTGGTGGTGGAGCGCGTCGTGGCGCCGGCGGTCGCGAGCGGGTCGGTCTTGGACGTGACCTGGTTGAAGGCGTTGTACGTGTAGTCGGTCCAGAGCGTCGGGGCGGTACCGGACGCCGTGGGGTTGCTCTGGCTGAGCATGTTTCCCCAGCGGTCGTACTTCTGCTCGACCGCCACCCGGTAGGCCGAAGTATCGAGGGCGTCCTGCCGGTTCGGCAGCACCTGGCGCGTGACGCGTCCCAGGACGTCGTTCTCGAAGTCCACCCGCCGCAGCACGCCGGTGGCGCCCACCGCGTCGGCAGCGGAGGCGGAGGTGGTAGGTGCCGACATCGACGGTGCCCAGGCTCGACAGCTCGGCGGTCTTCCGGCCCAGCAGATCGTACAGGTAGATCTTCCGGTTGCCGTCGCCGGAGTTGGTCCGCCACATCCGCCCGGCGGCGTCATACTCGAACGTCTCCGTCGCGAGCCCGGTGGTGCTGCGTTCGTACATCTCTCCGAACGCGTTGTACTTCATCGTCACCTTGATGTTGCTCAGGGCGATGGCACCGATCCCGTTGGCTCCCAGTCCGGTGGTCGTGCTCGGGGTGATGATGGCGGTCTGGTGGCCGAGCGCGTCGTACTGGAAGACCGTGTAGAGGGTGCGCGTCGAGCCGCTCGAGCCCTCCACGCCCTGCCACTGCTTCGCCAGGTGCCCGAACGCGTCGTAGGACTGGAAGTGGTTGATCTTCTCGGCGTCGGTGGTCATCACCGCCTGACCGCGCGCGTCGTACTTCGTGTACGTCACGTGGTCCAGGACGTTCTCGGCCGGCACCGCCCCGGTGCTCGGATCGGTGGTCCCGGTGGCGTACTCTCGCTTCACCACCACGTTCCCGAACGCGTCGCGCAGGAAGGTGGTGATGGGGATGAGCGAGGCGCCGGTCAGCGTGCTGCTCCGGCTTGGCGCGGAGACGGCCTTGATTGGCCTGCAGCGTCGTAGACGGTGTAGGTCGTCGCGTAGGACGGGTCCCGCGCCCAGGTCTGGTTCCCCAGCGCGTCGTACCCGTAATACGTGTACAGATCACGACGGCCGAGCGTGCCCGCGGAGTCCACGCACTCCACCTGCTTCTGGCACTCCCAGGTCTTGCGGTTGAGCTGGTCGTAGCCGTAGGACCAGCCGCGGTCGAGCGCGCTGACCTTGGTGAGCGAGGCCAGGTCGTAGGCCGTCCGCCCGTTTGCCGTCACCCCGGTGAGCTCCTTGCTGTACTCCCACCTCTCGACGAGGTTCCCTGCCGCGTCGAAGGTCTGCTCCGTGAGGAAGCCGGCCGCGTCGATGGTCTTCACCTCCTGGCCGCGCTGGTCATAGACGTGGCGGACACCGGTCCACTTGGAGGCGCCGGAGAGGGACCATGCGTCCGTCAACTGGCCGAAGGCGTCGTAGGTGTTCTCCACGACCGCAGCGGCGTTGAACCCCGAACCCGGACTGCCGACGTTGACCCAGACCGTCGGCTGCGTGACGCGGGTCGCGCGGCCCATCTTGTCGTACTGGGTGACGAGGATCCGATCGCCCGCATGCTGCGCGGTGGTCAGGCCGTTCAGGGCAGTGGTGATGGCCGCCGCCTTGGGAGGTGCATACTCGGAGGCGCTCAGAGGCGGATTCGTCGCGTAGCGGGTGAGCTGGAGGACATCCCCGAAGGCGTTCCGCTGGTAGCCGGTGACGTAGCCCAGCGCGTCCACCTCGTAGCGAATCCGCCCGAGCGCGTCGTAGGCCTTGTAGCTCCGGTTCCCGCCCACATCGAGGCCAGCCACGGCCTCTCCGAAGACGTTGTAGAAGGTCTGCGAGCTCAGCACCTTGCTGGTGTCTTCCACCCGGCTGGCCACGCTGCTCGCGCCGTTGGCCGGGATGCTGGCCTCGGCCTCGTTGTAGACGCCGACCGGCGGGAAGGTGGTCAGCACCTGGCGGCCGAGTTGGTCGTACGCGTAGGTGGTGGTCCGCTGCTGCCCGCTCAGGCCGTAGGCCTCGATGCGCGTGGTCAGGTTGCCGAGCGCGTCGTAGCCCATGACCGTGATGATCGCGGTGGACTGGGGCGTACCCACCAGCGTGAGCTTGCCGTTTGCGTCCAGCCCGACGGAGGCAACGTCCACCTGCGGGTCGGTCTGCTGCACCAGCCGCCCCGCGGCGTCGTACCCATACGTCCAGGTCGCCTGCTTCTTGTTCGTGAAGCTGACCTTGCGTCCGGCCCCGTCGTAGGCGAACGACTCGGCGACCTGGAGCGCGTCCTTGCTCGACTCGAGCCGCCCGGCCGCGTCGAACACGAAGGTGTCCGACTGGTCTCGGGCCGAGTTGACGGTCAGCTTCGAGAGGATGCTGGCAGCCGTCGCCCCCACGGTGAGCCCTGAGGTGGCCGCGGCGTGGAGCGTCGTGCCGGTGATCCGGCCCACGCCGTCGTAGCGGGTGGCCTTCACGTAGCCGAGCGGGTCGACCGTGTAGGCCAGCCGCCCGGCTGAATCGTACGCGTAGAGCGTGGTGCGGTCGTACCCGGCCGTACTCTGCAGGCCCTGCAGGTCACCGGAAGCCAGGAGCACGGGCGTGCTGCCGGCCGTGATGCCATACGCGTATGCGCGCGTCGCGATCAGGCTGCTCGCGCCGTCGTACCAGCTGCGGGTGAACGCGCCCGCCGCGTCCACGGTGTAGACCTGCCGGCCCGCTGCGTCGAAGACGGCGCTCGACACGCGCTTCTCACCGCTCCCGCCCAGCACCGGGTTCACGGCGGCCGCGACGCCCGCCGGATCCGTGGCCGCGGTCGGCGCCGCGATGGTATCGCCGTAGGCGATGCGCTGGATGGCGCTGCCGGTGCCGTCGTAGACGGTCTGGCTCACGCCGCCCAGCGCGTTCACCGTGAAGACCTGGCGACCAGCCTTGTCGTACGCGAACAGCGTGACCCGGTCGTCGGCCGTGGCAGCCACCGCGCTCGGCTCGACCGTGTTCGCGACGGCCGTGGCGTAGGCCACCTGCTTCACCAGCTGCCCGGCGCCGTCGTAGATCTGCCGGGTGACCGCGCCGGCGCCGTTGGCCGTCCAGGCCACGCGCCCAGCGGCGTCGTAGCGCGACCGGACGCGGGAGTCCTTCGCGTCGTTCTTCACCGCGTTGACGGCGGTCCTGAGAATCCACCTCGTTCATCGCGGTCGAGGTCGGGACGACCGTCGCGTAGGCCACGCGCTCGAGCACGTGACCGACGCCGTCGTAGGTCTGCTCCACCACGGCGCCCACGCCGTTCATGGTGAAGCGGACGCGGTTGGCCTTGTCGTAGACGTTCCTGACCAGCAGATTGGGGTTGGCAGCGGTCCCCGTCACGGTCGGCGTGGTGCCGGGCGTCCAGGTCGAGAGGTTCAGCTTGGCCGCGTAGACGCGCTCCTCAATGAGGTTGCCGTTCGCGTCGTAGGCACGGGTCGTGGTGCCGCCCACGCCGTCGACGGTCCAGGTGCGCCGGCCGGCGGCGTCATAGCCATGATAGACGTGCTGATCCCGCGCCGCGCTCTTCACCACGGCACCGGACACGTCGGACTCGGTCGCCGGCGTCGCGGTGGAGATGGTCGTGGCGTAGCTGATCTGCTCGGTAACGTTGCCGTTCCGATCGTACTTCTGCTCGACCACGCCGCCGGTGCCGCTGATCGTGAAGCGAGCCCGGTTGGCCCGGTCGTAGACGGACTGGACCCGCTGGTCGCGGGTGTCGTCGGCCACCACGGCCGGCGCGGTCCCCAGCGTCCAGCTGCTGGTATCGATCCGGTTGACGTAGGTCCTCTGCTCCACCACGTTGCCGTCGGCGTCGTACACCACCTTCGCGACCCCGCCGGCGCCGTCGATCGACCAGGTGCGCCGGTTCGCGGCGTCGTAGACCGCGTAGGCGTGGCGATCCAGGACCGGGTTCCTGATCGCGGCGATGGCGCTGCCGATGGCCACCTCGGTGGCCGCCGTGGCCGCCGGGATCGTCCGCGCATAGGCGATCCGGTCGAGCACGTTGCCGTTGGCGTCGTACTTCAGCTCCACCACCCCGCCCGCGCCGTCGAGCGTGTACTTGGCTCGATCGGCCAGGTCGTAGACGGGTCTGCGACCGCAGATCGCGGGCGTCGTCGGCGACGACCGGCGGCGTGGGCGTGGTCGCACCGGTTCCAGCTCGCCACCGTGATGCGATTGGCGTACGTCCGGCGTTCGATGACGTTGCCCTTGGCGTCGTACCGGAGCTGGGTGACGCCTCCCTCCCCATCCACGCTCCAGGTCAGGCGGCCGTCGCCGTCATAGACCCGCTGCTCCACCACGTCGGGCCGGGTCGCCGAGCCCGGCTGGAGCAGCAGTGCAATCTGGTCGACGGTCGCCGCGATGGGCAGCGAGCCCAGCGCCGATGATTGTCCCGTAGGCCGTCGGGTGGAGATGACCCGTCCCTCGGCGTCGTACGTGCTCTTGCGAACGCCACCCTCGGCGTCCACGGTGAACACCAGCCGGTTGGACGTGTCGTAGGCGAACCGGGTCACGTTCCCGCGCGCGTCGGTCCGAGCGACCACGTTCCCGTTCCTGTCGTAGGTGTAGCTCTCGACCAGGTTGAGACCGCCCGGATCCACCATGGTGGAGACGCGCCGGCCTGCGACGTCGTAGGTGTACTGCGTGGTCAGCCAGCCGGGGCTCGTCACCTTGAGCTGCCGGCCGGCCGGGTCGTACTCGTAGCGCGTGACGAGGTTCAGCCCGGTGGGATCGACGGCCTGCGTGAGGACGTGGCCGGCCAGGTCGAAGCTGATCGCCGTGACGGTGCCGCGCGGATCGGTGACGCTGATCTGCTGGCCCTTGGCGTCGTACGCGTAGCTGGTCGTGAGCCCGAGCCCGCCCGGATTCACGGTGCGGCTCAGCACCCGGTTGGCCGAGTCGTAGCTGACGCGCGTGATGGTCCCGCGCGCGTCGATCTGGTCCACCACCCGATCTGCGCGATCGTAGGTGGACTCGAGCGACGTGCCGTCCGCCCGCCGGGTGAACCGGAGGTTGCCGTCGGCGTCGTACTCGTACGTGGTGGCGTTCCCGCGGCCGTCCGTCACCCGGCACAGCTGGCCGTTGCGGGTGGTCTCGGTGGTGACCGTCACGCCCTCCGGCGTGGTCACGATCGTCTTGCGATTCGCCGTCTCGTAACGATAAGTGGTGGTCTTGCCCAGCGCGTCCGTCTGGGTGAGCGTGCGGCCGAAGGCGTCGTACGTGGTGGACCGGATCCCCCCCAGTGCGTCCACGGTCTGCACCAGCCGGCCCAGCCGGTCGTAGGTGGCCGGCGGGATTGTGACGCCGTTCGCGTCGGTCGTCTGGATGAGCCGGCCGAAGGCGTCGTAGACCGAGCTGCGGGTGATGGCGAGGCCGCTCGGGTCCTCCACCATCCGCGTGGCCAGGCCGCGCCGATCGAAGGTGCTGGTGCGGCCGAGCGTGCCGGCGTTCGTCGGCTGGGTGGTCTGGACCACCCCGCCGAAGGCGTCGTAGGTCGCCGTGGTCCGCACGTTGAGCGCGTCGACGGTGGCGGTGCCGCTGGCCGCGGGCGTCGTACTCGATCCGCGTGAGCGAGTTCTGGGTGGAGGCGGCGACCGCGGTCACCAGGGCCGTGGCCGCGCCGGCGTTGGCGCTGGAGGAGAGCACGCCGCCGACCAGGCTGGTCACCGTCGCCGCCGGGAGCCTGGTCGCCAGCGCGCTGGTCGAGGTGACGCGGCCCAGCGCGTCGTAGGCGGTCTCGGTGACCTCACCCAGCGCGTTGACCGTGTAGCGGAGCCGCCCGGCGTCGTCGTGGAAGAAGACGGTCCGGTTGCCGTTCTGGTCGGTGGTGCTGATCCGGCGGCCCGCGGCGTCGTATGCGTACTTCACGCCGTACTGCGCCCAGATGTCGTCCACCTGCGCCGGCGTCAGGCCCGAGGTGAGCAGCGCCGCGCCCACGGCGGTCAGCTCGGCGACCAGGCGCCCCTGAACGTCATAGCGCTTGTTGAGGATCCGCCCTGGTCGACCGTCCCAGCGGCGACGGTGGTGCTGATTGGGTTGCCGACGGCGTCGTAGACGTTGTCGGTCGTGAGCCCGTCCGCCGTCACCTGCCGGAGCAGCCGGCCCAGCGCGTCCCAGGCGTTCCGGCCGGAGCGATCCTCGCCGTTCGCCGCCGGGCGGAGCGTCGAGAAGGCTGGTGAAGGTCGAGAGCGTGGCCGTCACCTTGCTGGCGTAGCGGCGCGACTCGGACAGGCGGCCGTTCGAGTCGTAGGTCAGCTCGGTGAGGTAGCCCTCCGCGT
>JASGJN010000005.1:0-70166 GCA_049840735.1 Anaeromyxobacter sp.
GACTTGCCAGAGAATCCTTTTGTCCATTCCGTCTCCGATCACGATGCGCCAACGTACGAAAGCCGCTTGATGTCCGCCCGTGGAGACGAGCCCATCCTGAAGAGTGACGACTGCCCCATCATCAAACGAGTTGTCACGCGTGGCTCTTACTACAAGCCTCGTATCCATTCTTATAATGGCCCCAAGAGGCGTATTTTCAGTGATGCTCGTTTCGTCCACTTCCACGCGGACCTGAGGAACGATCAATCCTTTCCGGCTAGCGTTGTCGACGCTGGGGCAATATCTGAAAGCGTACTGCTCCGACAGAAATACGGCGGCTGGTTCGTCGTCGGCGAATCCAACGAGAATGGTTTCGTCATATCGTGCGCATGGCAGAATCAGGCTCAACGGCGCGGCATCCGCCAACGCTCCGACGGTGAATTCATTCGCGGAAAGCATGTCGATCTCCTAACTCGGAATCTCGGGCGGATAAGAACATCTCGCGACAACGCAGAGGACCGCGCCACCCGCCTATTCGATCCGCGTGCCGCGCCGGCCTTCGACAATGTCGAGGGCGTCTTCGAGCCTGCCGATCGCAGCGGGTTTCTTCGTGGCGCGGCAGAAAGCGAGCGCCGCTTCCACCTTCGGCCTCATGGAACCGGCGGCGAAGGTTTCGCCGGAAAGTTCCGTGGTGTTCGCCTTTTCAATCGCGCGGGCTTTTGGCGTTCCCCAATCCAGATAAACGGCGTCGACATCGGTGAGCATCAGCAGGAAATCGGCGTCGACCTGATGCGCAAGCAGGGAACTCGCCAGATCCTTGTCGATGACGGCTTCCACACCGGCGATGCCGCCGCTGTCCAGTTGAACCACCGGAATGCCGCCCCCGCCTGCGCAGATGAGCGTGACGCCATGCCCGATCAGGAAGGACAGGATTTCCGCCTCCATGATCTCCAGCGGCTGCGGCGAGGCCACGACGCGCCGCCATTTGTCTCCGTCGGGCGCGACCGTCCAGCCCCTCTCTCCGGCAAGCCGGCGGGCGGTCGCCTCGTTATAGACCGGACCAATGGGCTTGGTCGGTCTGGAAAAGGCCACGTCTCCGGGATCGACCCGGACCTGTGTGAGCAGCGTCGCGAAACGGGCGTCCGGCATGGCGTTGCCCAGTTCCTGCTGAAGCACATAACCGATCATGCCCGCGCTCTCCGCGTCCAGCACATCGAGCGGAAACGGCCATGGCGAGGCGGCCGCCTGCAAGGCGAGCAACCCCACCTGCGGACCGTTGCCGTGCGTTATCACCAGCGTATGGCCGGCCGCCGCCAGAGCGGCCAGCGCCGTGGCGGCACGCCGGATATTGGCGCGCTGGTTTTCCGGCGTCATCGGCTCGCCGCGTTTCAGGAGGGCGTTGCCGCCGAGGGCTACGACGATCCGCATGGCCTCACCCGCCGATCGTCGCCAGAAGCATGGCCTTGATGGAATGCATCCGGTTTTCCGCCTCGTCGAAGACGATGGAGGCTTCCGATTCGAAAACCGCGTCCTCTACCTCCATACAGTCGATGCCGTATTCCTTGGCGATCTTCGCCCCGACATCAGTTTCCGTATTGTGGAAAGCAGGCAGGCAGTGCATGAATTTCGCATAAGGATTGCCGGTGGCGGCCATCAGTTCCCGCGTGACGCGGTAAGGGGTCAGCAGTTCGATGCGTTTGCGCCAGGCGCTTTCGTCCTCGCCCATCGAAAGCCATACATCCGTATAGACGAAATCGGCTCCCTCCACGCAGGCCTTCGGATCCTCGTCCAGACGGAACCGCCCGCCGCTTATGCGGTTCAGTTCGGCGATATGGTCGCAGAACGCTTTCTCCGGCCACAATTCGCGCGGCGAGGCGATGCGCATGTCCATGCCGACCTTGGCCGCGCCGATGGCAAGCGACAGGGCCACGTTGTCCCTGCCCTCGCCGACGAAGGTCACCGTCATGTCGGAAAGATGCTTGTGCGTGAACTCGCGCATCGTCATCAGATCGGCGAGTATCTGGGTGGGATGCGCCTCGTCGGTGAGGCCGTTATAGACCGGCACGCCGGCATAGGCCCCCAGCACCTCAAGCTCCTTCTGGCTGAAGCCCCTGTACTCGATGGCGTCATACATGCGGCCCAGCACGCGGGCCGTATCCTTCATCAATTCCTTATGGCCGATATGGCTGCCGGACGGGCCGATATAGGTGACGTTCGCCCCCTGATCGAAGGCGGCGACCTCGAAACCGGACCGGGTGCGGGTCGAAATCCTTCTCGAAGATCAGGGCGATGTTCCTGCCCTTGAGGCGTGGCGCCTCCGTGCCAGCCCGTTTCGCGGCCTTCAGGTCTGCCGCCAGATGCAGCAGGTAACGGATTTCCGATCCCGAAAAATCGTCGAGGGTGAGAACATTGCGGCCATGCAGGTTCACAGGCATTTTATTGCTCCTTGGGGGATTCCCGTTATCAGGCCGGATCGCGCGCGATCGGGCAGGTCATGCAATGACCGCCACCGCGCCCGCGGCTGAGTTCGGCGCTGTCGATGGTGATGACCTCGATGCCGGCCCGGCGCAGCAGCGTATTGGTGTAGACGTTGCGGTCATAGGCGACGACCACGCCGGGTTCGACGGCGACGACATTGTTGCCGTCGGTCCACTGCTCGCGCTCGGCCTCGTAGGAATCGCCGCCGGTGGCGACCGTGCGCAGCGTCTTGAGACCCAGCGTGTCGCGCACCACCTCGATGAAGGGGGCGGTTTCCTCCCTCACGTCGAGAGCGGTTTCGCCTTCGCCCGGACGCAGCGAGAATGTCCGCACACGGTCGAGCACCGGCGGATACATGGTCGCCAGATCGCGGTCGCAGAAGGTGAAGACGGTGTCGAGATGCATGAAGGAGCGGTCCCGCGGCATCAGCGCGGCGATGACGCGAGTCGGCCTCGCCGACCGCGAACAGGCTTTTCGCCAGTCCGGCGACCGCCTGCGGCGTCGAACGCTCACCCATGCCCACCAGCACCAAACCATTGCCGACCGGCATGACGTCGCCGCCCTCCAGGCTGACGCCCGGCCCCGGATTGTCGGGCGACACGAAAGGCGCACCGCTGTCACGGAACCGCGGATGAAACCGGTAGACCGCCTCCACATTGGCGGCTTCAGGCCGGCGCGCGGGCCAATGCATGGCGCTGACACAGACCGCCCGATAAATCCAGCAGGAACTGTCGCGTGTGAAAAGCTGGTTCGGCAAGGGCGGCAGCACGAAATCCTGCGGCAGCAGTGTCTTGCCGGTCAGTCCGGCGGGCGAAAAGGGCAGCTCCGCCCGTTCGACGCCGCCGATCAGCAGCGACGCAAGCTGCTCGTGCGGCAGTTCGTCCAGCCAGCCGCGCAATTCGTCCATCATGTCGTAACCGACCAGCGAGGAAGCCACGCGGCGGTCGAGCAGCCATTTGCGCGCTTCCGGCTGGGCTAGCGTTTCGCCGAGCAGTTCCTCGAAGAGGTGGACGGTGACGCCGCGCTCGCGCAGCGTATCCACGAACACGTCGTGCTCCTGCCGTGCGCGTTTGACCCACAGGACGTCATCGAACAGCAGATCATGGCAATTGTCTGGGGTAAGGCGGCGAAGGCTGAGATCGGGACGATGCACGACGACCTCGCGCAGACGGCCGACTTCTGAGTGGACACCAAGACCGGACATGGCGATGGTCCTTTCCAATAGGGTTTATCGTTTTGTTTGAAGGTTCAGAGCGGGCTGATCGCGCCGATCCACATTTCGTAAGCCGCATAAAGACCGGCGGCCACCAGCGCCACAGCGAGCGCCGCCTCGACGGGATGGAAGATGCGCTGCCTGTCCTCGCGGCGAGCCCATACGTAGAAGATAATGCCGGGCGCATAGAGAATGGCGCACATGAAGAGGTAGGAGAGGCCGGCGGCGTAAACGAGCCAGAGGCCATAGACCGTCGCGAGCCCTCCGCCGAACAACGCCCCGCCGCGACTTTCGTTCACTCCATAGCTTTCGCCGGTGATGGCGAGCTTGGCCGCATAGGCTCCGGAGAAGATATAGGGCACCAGAATGGCGACCGAGGCGATGGAGAACAGCGCCTGATAGGTGCTGTGCGCAAAAAGCGTGATCACGAGGAAAAGCTGGACCAGGACATTGGTGACGGTGAGCGACGTCGACGGCGCGCCGCGCGCGTTTTCATGTCCGAAGAAAGACGGCATTGTCCCGTCCTTACCCGCGACATGCGGTATTTCGGCGGCGAGCAGCGTCCAGCTCAGGAAAGCGCCGATCACGGAAACCACCAGAGCGATGTTGATGAGCACCGCGCCCCACGGACCGACGACCGCCTCCAGCACGCCTGCCATGGACGGGTTCTTCAGCGCGGCCAGTTGCGGCTGGGTCATGATGCCGAGCGACAGCAGCGAGACGAGCGCATAAAGGGCGAGGCAGGTGAAGAAGCCGAGGACGGTGGCCGTGGCGATATCCTTGCGCCGTTCCGCGCGGGCCGAAAACACGCTCGCGCCCTCGATGCCGATGAAAACCCACAGCGTCACCAGCATGGTGCTTTTCACCTGCGTCATGACGGAGCCGAGACTGGCGTTGCCGAGGCCGGAAAAATCCAGCGAGAAGACGTTCAGCTTGAAGGCGATCGCCACGATGGCGATGAAAAGCACGATGGGCGCGATCTTGGCGACGGTGACGATCAGGTTCACCACGGCGGCCTGCCGGACGCCCGCCAGAATGAGGAAGTGGATCGCCCAGAGCAGGATGGACGCGCCGACCACGGCCTGCCACGTATTGCCGTCGCCGAAGGACGGGAAGAAATAGGACAGCGCGCTGAACACGACGACCGCATAGGAGACGTTGCCCACCCATGCGCTGATCCAGTATCCCCATGCGCTGTTGAAGCCGACGAACGGCCCGAAGCCCGCCTTCGCATAGGCGTAGGGACCCGCATCGAGATCGGGCCGGCGCGTGGCGAGCGACTGATAGACGAAAACGAGCGCAAGCATGCCGACCGCCGTGATCGCCCATCCGATGATGACAGCGAGAGGTCCCGCGCCCGCCGCCATGTTCTGCGGAAGGCTGAAAACGCCGGAACCGATCATCGATCCGATGACCAGCGCGGTCAGCGCGCCGAGGCGCAGCGCAGCGCCCGCGCAGCGCGGCGCGGATGGCCGCGAACTTGCGGCCGCCGCCGGCCTCCGCCACCGTGCGCGGGGTCTCGCGCAGCTGCTCGAAGCTGACGCCGATGACGCGGGCGTCGAGCGGCGACTGCACCAGCCCGCCGTCCTCGTCGAAGAAGCGGAAGCAGATCTCGCCCACCGCGCCGCGCGCGGCGAGGTCGCGCTGCTCCTCGCTGGTCATCACGCCGGCGCTGTCGCGCAGGAGGCGCGAGGGCGTCTCCAGGCCGCCGATGCCGGTCAGGATCATGGAGAGGTGATCCCAGTACGAGACCACCTCGGCGAAGTGCGGGTCGCGCAGCAGCGTCTGGCGCGCGCCGGGCGAGCCCACCAGGCCGGGGCCGAGCAGGAACACCGGGCGCGCCTGGCAGACCTCGGCCAGCCGCTGGGTGAGCCGCGTGGCGCTGGTGGCGCCGGGGCGCCCCACGCCGCCCAGCACCTGCACCACGTAGCGGGTGGAGCCCTGGCGGACCGGGTGCATGGCCTCGACCGTGGCCAGCAGCGTCTCGCTCCAGGAGGAGATGCCAATCGTCTCGCAGCCGCCGACCGCCCCCTCCAGCCAGGCGGCGGCGCTGGGCGCCAGCGCCTCGACCACGTCGTCGTCGCGCGCGCCGCCGGTGTCCACCACCACCACCTGCGCCGCCCCGTACCGCTCCTCCAGCGCGCTCTCGACGCCGGTGTGCATGCCCGGCGGCACGTGCACGGTGGTGCGGACGATGCCCTGCCCCTCGGCCAGCTTGAGCAGGCGCGAGACCCGCGCCTGCGAGAGGCCGAGCTGGTCGGCGATGGCGGACTGGTTGAGGCGGCGCTCGTGGTACATCTGCGCCACCTTCACGATCAGTCGCACCTGCTCCGACGGCTCCTCGGGTCCTGGCTTCCTCCGGCGCGGCGTCTTCGGCCCAGCCATCTGCGGCTCCTACCCCGGCGCCGGGCCTCCTCCGCGGAGGCCGGGCTGCATTTTCATACCACTCATGCCTGGATATGCGGAGCGGCTTCGCGACGCACCGCGCGGTGCGCCTCCTCGGAGGGCCGGTCAGCGGCGGATGGCCGGCGGCACGCCGCGCTTCGGGCACAGGTCGTCGAGCGGGCAGCGGGAGCAGGCCGGCGCCCTCGCGGCGCAGGTCCGGCGGCCGTGCCAGACCAGCAGCTGGTGGCCGCGCCCCCAGCGCTCCTCCGGCACCAGCGCCATCAGGTCCCGCTCCACCTTGTCCGGGTCCTCCTGCCGCGTCAGCCCCAGCCGCCGCGAGACGCGCCCCACGTGCGTGTCCACCGGGAAGGCCTGCGCCGCGCCCAGGTGGACCAGCACCACCCCGGCGGTCTTGCGCCCCACCCCGGGCAGCGCCTCCAGCGCCTCGCGGTTGCGCGGCACGCGCCCGCCGTGCCCGGCCGCGATGGCGCCCATGGCGGCCACGATGGCCTTGGCCTTGTTCCGGTAGAGCCCCAGGCTGCGGATGTACGGCCAGAGGTCCTCGGGGCGGGCCCGCGCGTAGGCGGCGGCGTCGGGGAAGGCGGCGAAGAGCGCCGGCGTGACCTTGTTGACGCCCACGTCGGTGGACTGCGCCGAGAGGACCACCGAGACCAGCAGCTCCAGGTCGTTCCCGAACTCGAGCGCGATCTTCACGTCCGGCATGGCCCGCTCCAGCCGATCGACGATCTCGACGGCGCGGGCGCGGGCCTCGGGGGCGGGGCGGCGGGCGGAGCGGGCGGGCATGCGCCGGGCAGTGTAGCCGCCCCCGGCGCCTCGCGTCCGCAGAACGGCGCCGGCGTGCGCGGCGCACCCACCCGCACACACCAAAGGCCACGCGCCCAGCGATATCCGGCGAGATCGACGCCGGCGGGGGACGCGACACGCGCCCGCCCGCTGGTAACATCTCCTCCCGGTGCACCCGCTCCGCCGCCGCCCACCGCCCCGTCCGCGCCCAACCGCCGCCGCGCTCGCCGCGCTGGCCGCGGCCGCGCTGGCCGGCTGCGCCGGGGGCACGGCGGGCAAGATGACCTTCGCCGACGCCGGCTTCCCGGGCCGCCCGGAAGGCGCGCCGGCGCAGGAGCCGGCCGAGGCCGCCGCGCCGCCGCCGGTGCAGGTGGCGGCCCCCGAGGCCGAGCCCACCGAGGCACCGCAGGGGCCGCCCATCGATCCGGTGCTGCAGCGCTTCGCCGCCGAGGCGCGCCTGCGCCGGGCGCACGGGCGGGCCCGCGCCTTCCCGCCCGAGGCGGTGGAGGCCTGGCAGGCGCTGCTCCCCACGCTGGACGGCTGGCTGGCCCGGCCGCTGCCCCAGACGCCGCTGCTGGAGCTGGTGCGGGTGCGCGTGACGCTGGAGGCGGAGTGGACCTCCGACACCGATCGCCTCGGCGCCGCGCCGCCCGGCCTGGAGCAGGCGGTGGGGCTGCGGCTGGGGCGCGTGGCCACGCGCATGGCCACGGCCCGGGCGCTGGGGCAGGCGCTGGTGGCGACCACGCCGCCGCCCGGCCGGCTGCGCTGGCCGGTGGAGGCCGGCATCTCCTCGCCCTTCGGCCTGCGCGTCGATCCCTTCGACGGCACCCGCCGCATGCACCGCGGCCTGGACCTGGCCGCCGACGAGGGGCGCGTGGTGCGCGCCGCCGCGCCGGGCTGGGTGGTCCGCGCCGGCCACACCGCCGGCCACGGGCTGATGGTGGAGGTGCGCCACGACGGCGACCTCACCACCCGCTACAGCCACCTCTCCGCGACGCTGTGCGCGCCCGGTGATCCGGTCGAGTCCGGCGGCCCCATCGGCCTGGTCGGCCGCAGCGGCCGGGCCACCGGCCCCCACCTCCACTTCGAGGTCTGGGACGGCGGCGAGGCCACCGACCCGCTGGTCTGGCTCACCTCCGGCACGCCCCGGGTGGCCGCGGCCAGGTGATGGCCCGCCCGGCGCGCCGCGCGCGCCCGGTGTATACCGGCTGTCGCATGCCCCACCTCGCCAGCCTCCTCGTCCCGCTCGCGCTGGGCGCCACCGTCCAGGTGCCGGCCGGCGCCGACCTCTCCGCCGCGCTGGCCAGCGCCCGCCCCGGCGACGTGATCCGGCTCGGCCCCGGCCAGCACCGCGCCTCGCTCGGCCGCCGCAGCGGCCCGCTGCGCATCGAGGGCGCCGGGCCGGAGGCCACCGAGGTGGTCGCGCCGGAGGGCGAGGACGGGCTGGTGGTGGTGGAGGGCGGCGAGGTCTCGCTCTCCGGCCTCGCGCTGCGCGCCGGCCGGGCCCGCTCCGCGCTCAAGGTGCTGGGCGGCGCGGTCCGCTGCCGCGAGGTGCTGCTGCAGGGTGGGACCACCGGCGCCTTCGTGGAGGGCGGGCGGCTGGAGGGGCAGGAGGTGACGCTGGGCGGCGACTGGGGGCTCCTGGCGCGCGGCCAGGTGCAGCTCACCGGCGGCGCGGCCAGCGGCCTCCGCGCCGGCGTGGCGCTGCTCTCCGGCTCGCTCACGCTGACCCGCTTCGCCGTGACCGGGCCGTCGGCGGAGGCCGGCGTCTCGGTGTCCGGGCCCAGCCGGGCGCGGCTGGTGGACGTGGTGATCCGCTCCCCCGGCGCCTCCGGCCTGGCGGTGACCAGCGGCGCCAGCGTGGAGGCGGTGGCGCTGGAGGTGGCCGGCGCGCAGGAGCAGGGCGGCTTCCTGGGCGACTGCGTCCAGGTGCGGCGCGCCACGGTCAAGCTGCAGGGCGGCACGCTCAGCCGCTGCGCCGGCGCGGCGCTGGAGGCCTCGCGCGCCGCCGTGGACCTGCGCGGCGTGGGCGCCGCCGGCGGCGACGCGGGCTGCCTGGCGCTGATCGACGGGACCACCGCGCGGCTGGACGGGAACCGCTGCACCGGGCGCGGGCCGGCGGTGGTGATCGCGGGCGGCTCCAAGGCCTCGGCGCGCATGAGCCGCTGGCAGGTGGACCCCGTCTACTGGGTCGAGTGCGGCTCGGGCGCGCGCGTCAAGCTGGGTGACGGCGAGCGGGTGAGCGAGCCCTGCCGCGGCGCGGCAGACCCCCTGGACAGATCGCCTCGCCCGTGACAGCCTTCGGTCGCGCCGGGGTGCACGCTGGACCCACCCCTGCGCCTCACCGGCGGCCGGCCGGGAGCCCGGCAGCGCTGCTGGAGGACACGTTGCAGATCAACCTGCGCAAGGCGATGTTCGTGCTGCCGAATCTGTTCACGGTCAGCTCGATCTTCCTGGGGTTCTACGCGCTCACGCTGTGCGCGGGGGACGCCACGCCCACGCAGCTGTACCAGGCCGCGCTGGCCATCTTCTTCGCCATGTTCTTCGACGCCTTCGACGGGCGCGTGGCGCGGATGACCAAGACGCAGTCCGACTTCGGCGTGCAGCTCGACAGCCTGGCCGACGTCATCTCCTTCGGCGCCGCCCCCTCGCTGCTGGTCTACAAGTGGGCGCTCGCTCCCCTCGGCTTCGCCGGCCTGTTCCTCTCCTTCTCCTTCGCCGCCTGCGGCGCGCTCCGCCTGGCCCGCTTCAACGTGCTGGCCGCCCGCGGCGACAAGGGCTCCTCGCGCTTCTTCGTGGGGCTGCCCATCCCGCTGGCCGCCGGGAGCATCACCGCGCTGGTGATCGCCCACTACCGCGCCTTCGGCGCCGCGACCGACGCCGCCACGCGCGTGCCGGTGGCGGTGGTGGTGGGGCTGCTCTCCTTCCTGATGGTCTCCACCGTCCGCTACCGCACCTTCAAGGACCTGCGCCTGACCGGGCGCAGCCTGGCGGTGGTTTCGGCGCTGGCCGTGGCGGCGCTGGTGGTCGGGTTCGTGACCCGCGCCTCCTTCGTGCTGGTCCTCTTCATGGCGGCGTACATCGCCATGGGGCTGGCCGAGTCGATCTTCGAGAAGGCCCGCACGCTGGATCGCGGCCGGCTCTCCCCGGCGGTCCGGGCCGAGCTGGAGGCGGACGAGGCGCTCGAGCCGGACCCCGACGACGTGGACGGGGACAAGGTCCAGCAGGACGAGTACATCTAGGGCGTGACCGCGCCGCCCTCCCCTGTCCCCACCCCCGAGACGCCTCCCGCCCCCGGCCCGCTGGCCCGCGCCCTGCGCCGCTACCGGCTGCGCGCGCCGGCCGGACCGCGCGGCCGGCTCGGGTTCTGGGTCATCCTGGCCGCCTGGGGCCCCTGCGGCTTCGCCCCGGTGGCGCCGGGCACCTTCGGCACGCTGGGCGCCATCCCGCTGGCCTGGGCGCTCTCCAGGATGGGCTGGGGGTGGTACGCGGCCGTCACGCTGCTGGTGGCGGCGGTGGGCGTGGGCGCGGCCGTGCGGGCGGGCCGGTACTGGGGCGTGGTGGACGCCTCGCCCATCGTCATCGACGAGGTGGCCGGCTACCTGATCACCATGGCCTTCGTCCCGTTCTCCTGGCCCGCCGCCCTGCTGGGCTTCGCGCTCTTCCGGGTCTTCGACGTGACGAAGCCCTGGCCGGCCTCCTACTTCGACGGCGTGAAGAGCGGCTTCGGGGTGATGATGGACGACGTGGCCGCGGGCGTGTGGGCCTGGGCCGCGCTGCAGCTCATCCGGCTGGCGCTGCAGGCGCTGGCGGGCTGCGACGGCGGCGGCTTCTGGTGCGCCGCGCTGGGGGCGTGATGGCGTTCCAGGTGGAGATCCTCTCGACCGGCGACGAGCTGCTCACCGGCCAGGTGGTGGACACCAACTCGGCCTGGGTGATGGACCGGCTGTGGGACCTGGGCGTGATGGTGCGGCGCAAGACGCTGGTGGGCGACGACCGCGCCGACCTGGGCGCCGCGCTGCGCGAGACCACCGCCCGCGCCGACCTGGTGCTGATGAGCGGCGGCATGGGGCCGACCGAGGACGACCTCACCGCCGAGTGCGTGGCGGCGGCGCTGGGCGTGCCGCTGGAGCTGCACGAGCCCTCGCTGCGCGCCATCGAGGAGCGGTTCCGGCGGCTGGGGCGCGAGATGACCCCCAACAACGCCCGGCAGGCCCGCTTCCCTCGCGGCGCCGAGGTGATCCCCAACCGCTTCGGCACCGCGCCCGGCTTCTCGGTGCGGCTGGCGCGGGCCGAGCTGGTCTGCCTGCCCGGCGTGCCGGTCGAGCACAAGGGGCTCTGCGACGAGTGGGTGCTGCCGCGGCTGGCCTCCCGGCTGGGCGAGGTGCCTGCCGCACGCGTGGTGAAGCTCTTCGGCGTGCCGGAGTCGCACGCCGACCACGCGATGCGCCCGCTGATGGACGCGCCCGGGCAGGCCGGGGTCCGGTTCGGCTACCGGGCCCACTGGCCGGAGGTCCACGTGAAGTGGACCGTGGCCGGCCCGGACGCCGCCGCCCGCGCCGACGCGCTGCTGGCCCAGGTGCGGGCCCTGTTCGGCGAGGCGGTGTGGGGCGAGGGCAAGGACGAGCTGCCCGCCCGCGTGGTGGCGGCGCTGGCCGCGCGCGGCGAGCGGGTGGCGCTGGCCGAGAGCTGCACCGGCGGCCTCGTGGCCGAGCTGCTCACCGACGTGGCCGGCGCCTCGGCGGTGCTGGACCTGGGCGTGGTGGCGTACGCCGACCGGATCAAGGCGCAGGTGCTGGGCGTTCCGGCCGAGGTGCTGGCCGCGCACGGCGCCGTCTCCGAGCCCGTGGCCCGCGCCCTGGCCGAGGGCGCGCGCCGGGTCGGCGGCGCGACCTGGGGCCTCGGGATCACCGGCGTCGCCGGCCCCGGCGGCGGCTCGGCGGAGAAGCCGGTCGGCACCGTGCACCTGGCGCTGGCCGGGCCCGGCGGCACGCAGGCCGTGGCGCGGCTCTACCGCGGCGACCGGGCGCGAATCCGCCGGCAGGCGGCGTTCGAGGCGCTGAATCTGCTCAGGTTGGCGGTGGGGTGAGGGGGCCGCGGGGCGCTGGCGGGGACGGGGGGCCAGTCGTCCATTCCCGTTCGCCCTGAGCGTAGCCCCGCCGCAGGCGGGGCGGAGTCGAAGGGCAGGCGTGGAGCAGGTTTCCGCCGGGAGCGCCCTGGATGGCGCAGCGGCGCCCTGGCCGTCCTTGAACCGGAACAACTCGCCTCCGAACGGCCCCTGCCATCAGCCTTGCGCGGGCTTCTCCACGCAGAACCGCTCCACGAACGCGTCCCACGACAGCCGGCCCGCGCCGGTGGCCATCAGCTCCTCGTAGAGCGCGGCCGCGGCCGGGAGCAGCTCGGCCATGGGGCGGGGCGCGTAGCGCGCGGTCAGGCCGCCGTCCTCCAGGATCCGCTTCACCAGCGCCTCCACGTTCACCGCCCGTCCCTCCAGCTTGCCGGCGCGGTCGATGAGCCAGCCCACCAGCTGGCCGATCCGCTCGCGCGAGGCCACCCGGACGCCGGCGCCGCCGGCCACCAGCGCGTCGTTGACGGCGTCGGGCGCGGCCTGGCGGACCACGATCCAGGTGAGCGAGCGCTCGGCCTCGAACCCCGCCTTGGCCAGGGCAGCCTTGCAGCGGGCCTCCTCCTCCGGCGGGCAGCGGACGCGGACGACGGGCTCGAGGCGAGGGGCGGGGGCGGTCATGGGTGGGCCGCATGTAGCGCCCCTGTGCGCTGGGCGCAAGGGCGGCGGGGCCGCGGGGCGCGGCACGCCGCGGCGCGCTATGGGATCCTGGCCATGGCGGAGGATCCGGACGACCAAGCCCTGCAGCTGCTCCGGGAACGCAGCGGCCTCTCCATCGACGCCGAGGGGCGGCTCCTGCACCTCGGGCAGCCCATCACCCACGCCCGCACGCTGGCGGTGCTCTGGGGCTCGCTCACGCGCGCCCCCGACGGCCGCTACCAGGTGGCCATCGGCCGCGAGCGCGCCTTCGTCGCCGTGTCCGACGCGCCCTACGGCGTCCGCGGGCTGCGCGCGGGCGCGGAGGGGCCCCCGCTGCTGCTGCTCACCGACGGCAGCCAGGAGCCGCTCGACCCGGCCACGCTGACGCTGGGCGCCGATGGCGTGCTCCGCTGCCAGGTGAAGGGGGACCACGCGGCCCGGTTCACCCGCGGGGGACAGGCGGCGCTCGGGGAATGGCTGGAGGAGGACCCGCCCGGGTCGGGGCGCTACGTACTCCGCGTGAATGGCCGCGCCTGGCCGATCCGCTCCGCCTAGCTCGCTCCAGCCTGGTGGCGGGTCCCACTCCTTGTGGTTGCTCGTACCCCGGGACAGGTCTACGTAAGCTAGCCAGGATGGCCACCGGCAAGCCCCTCCTCGCCCTGGTGCTCGCGCTGCCGCTGGCCGCCCAGGCCCAGCTTCCGCCAGGCGGGTCGCTGCGGGCGCCCTCGCTGGGGGACGGGCTGCGGACCATGGACCAGCTGCTGCAGAAGCAGCTGGAGCACCGGGCGCCGCCCATCGCCGCGCCGCCCTCCGCCGGCGGCGCTGACCTGCCGCCGGAGCTGGACCTGCCGGCGCTGACAGGCCTGGAGCAGGTCTACGTGCTGCCGGAGCGGGCCGGGCAGAACCAGGTGCCCTGGTTCCGGTTCGACTGGGAGTCGGTCGATTCTGGCCACCCCCGGCGCCGGCGGCAAGGGCGGGCTGCGCCTGTTCTTCTACCGGAAGGAGCTGCCCCAGGTCCGCCGCGCGCTGCCCGCAATCCAGAGCTCGTACGCGCGGCTGGTGGAGGCCTTCCACTACACGCCCACCAAGCGCATCCCCTACCTGCTCTTCGCCACCCAGCGCGAGTTCGCCACCCAGAACGTCTTCCAGGTCACCGAGTCGGTGCTGGGCGTCACCTCGCCCGAGGACCTCAAGATGACGGTGCCGTACTTCGGCGACCACGCCCGGTTCGTCGAGGTCTCCACCCACGAGATGGTGCACCAGTTCACCATCCAGAAGCTGATGGACCAGTCCGGCGGCGAGGACCTGGCCTCGCCCATCGAGCTGTTGCCGCTCTGGTACATCGAGGGGATCGCCGAGTACTACACCAAGGGTGGAATCGACGTCGAGACCGACCAGTACCTGCGCGACCTGGTCTGGAACCCCGACCCGCGCCGCGGCTACGAGATCCTCCCCTTCGCCGAGGACCGGCTGCGCGGCTACATCCCCACCTACAAGCTGGGGCAGGCGCGCATCGCCTTCATCGCCGAGGAGTACGGGCGCGAAAAGATCCAGGGCTTCCTGGAGAACGCCTACCTGCTGGGCCAGGACACGCCCTCCCACGGCCCCGAGGCGGAGCTGGACCGGGGCGATGGCGGCGCCTCGCGCGGCTTCGCGGCGCTGGTCCGGCGGGTGTTGAACGAGCCGCTCGACCAGGTGGACGCGCGCTGGCACGCCTGGCTGAAGCGGCGCTACTACGCGGCCTACCTCGACGCGCGGCAGGACCTCTCCTCGCTGCGGCGGGTGCGCGGGCTCCCCGCCGAGCCGGAGCACGCCAGCGTCTCGCCCGACGGCCAGGTGGCGCTCTTGCGCGGCATCGATCGCGAGAAGGGGCGCGCGCGCATGTACCTGCTCGACCTGCGCGCGCCCCGCACCGCGGTCGAGCTGGCCTCCGACAGCGTGCCCGGCTACGAGTCCTTCCACCCCATCGACTACGGCACCACGGCGGTGGGCGCCTCCAGCCTGGCCTTCTCGGCGCAGGACGGCATCGGCGACCGGCTCTACGTGCAGCGCTTCCGCCACAAGGCGGAGCAGGGCAAGACCCCCCACTTCCAGATGGGCAAGCGGCGCGCCCTGGACGTGCGCCCGCCCGGCGGCGGCACCCGGTTCATCACCATCGCCGACCCGGCCTTCTCGCCGGACGAGAAGGAGATCGCGTTCGTGGGCGTGGCCGCGGACGGGCAGCAGGACATCTACGTGGCCCCGGCGCGCGGGACCTCGGTGGCGCGGCGGCTCACCAACGACTTCTTCGCCAAGAAGGACCTGGCCTGGGGCAAGGCGGGCATCTACTACGCCTCCGACGCCACCGACCACGGCCGGCTCAACCTGTTCCTGATCGACCCGGCCACCGGCGCGAAGCAGCGCCTCACCACCGGCCCGTCCAGCGATCGCCATCCGGCCCCGCAGCCCAGCGGCGCCGTCTACTTCTCCTCCGACGCCGACGGGAAGCCGGACCTCTGGGAGCTGCAGCAGGGGCGCGTGCGGCGGCTGACCGACTTCACCACCGGCCTCACCAACCCGGCCCTCTCCGCCCGCGGCCGCGGGCTCTACGCCGCGACCTTCAACAGCGGCTACTTCCGCCTGGTGGAGGTGCCGCGCGTGGTCTGGCTGGATCAGCCCTGGCGCGACGTGGCGCCGGCCGTCGGCGAGCCGCTGCCCATCCCAGAGGTGGAGGTGCCGCTCGACAAGGCCGTGGCCTACCGCGCCACCAGGCTGCGCAACTGGAAGCCGGAGACCGGCTTCATCTACGGCGGCGGCTCGGGCGGCGGCGTGGCCGGGCGCGCGGCGGTGCTCTTCACCGACTACCTGCGCGACAACCTGCTCTACGCCGACGTCTCCGTCTACGGCTCCCTCGACTACACCCAGGCGCTGATCCTCTACGAGAACCGCGCCCACCGCCCCGGCCTGGTGCTGGGCGGGTTCCACTACGTCCAGCAGCAGATCGACACGCTGGACCTGAACCTGGCCTACTACCAGCGCGAGTTCGGCCTGGCCGCCGCCCTGCGCTACCCCATCGACCGGTTCAGGCGCGTGGAGCTGGAGCTGTCGGTGGGCGGCATCCAGCGGTACTGCCTGACCGACTTCACCGGCTCCACCACGCTGGCCTGCGGCGGCATCCAGATCGACAGCGGCGGCCCCTACCACGGCAGCACCGCGGCCTGGAACTCGGCCAACGGCGGCGTGAACCCCACCATCAACCCCTCGCTCCGCTTCGGCGAGGACACGCTCCGCTACGACCCGCTCACCGGCCCACTGGACGGCGACTCGATCGTGCTGGAGCTGGGCGGCGGATACCTGCCCGGGCGCGACGCCGTGCACGGGTTCGTGCGGGCCGACCTGCAGCACTACTGGCAGCTCCTGGGGCGCTCCAACTTCTCGCTCCGCTTCGCCGGCGGCACCACCTTCGCGGCCAACCAGAACAGCAAGCGCTGGGCGCGCGACTGGTGGCTCACCTCGGCCGACAACCTGCGCGGCTTCTACCCCGGCGACGTCAGCTACCTGATCGGCCAGCACTACTACGTCACCAACGCCGAGCTGCAGCTGCCGCTCGACCCCATCCTGCGCCTGGCCTTCTTCCAGTACATCGAGGGCGTGGCCGCCATGGACTTCGGCGGCGTGTTCAACCGGACCGAGAGCCGCCTCGCGCCCAACGGCGAGGTGCTCGAGCCCGGGGCCTGGGACGCGCGCACCCTCACCGGCGTGCTGGGCGTGAACGTGCTCTTCGGTCCGCTGCTGGTGCGCGTGCACTTCGGCCACCCCTTCGACATCGGCGGGCTGGAGACGCCGGCGCTCCGCTCGAACTCGACCTGGGTGACGAACGTGACGCTCAGGTGGTTCTTCTTCTAGAGAGGCCGCCCTCGGTCCCGTTTAGTTTTTCGACTCCGCGAGCCGGGAAGCGACGCGTGTGGCGCGCGCCCGGCTCGCTACGCTCAGGACGAACGGAGGCCCCGGGAAGCGGCGCCCGTTCGCGGTTCGACAGGCTGACCGCGAACGGAACGCCAGACTCCAGACCCCAGGCCCCATGGCGCCCCCAGCCCGCTCCCCTCACGCCACCGCCGCCTCCGCTTCCGCCGCCTGGGCCGCGCCGGGCTCGACGGCGGTGCCGGCCTTGATCCGCTCGACGAGCCGCTCCAGCGCGGCGGGGTTGGCCTTGAGCCACTCCACGGCCCGCTCTCGCCCCTGGCCCATGCGCTCGCCGTCCAGGGCGAAGTAGGCCCCCGCCTTCTCCACCAGGCCGCGCGCCACGCCGAGGTCCAGCGCCTCTGCCAGCCGGTCCACGCCCACGCCGTAGCGGATGTCGAACTCCGCCTCCCTGAACGGCGGCGCGACCTTGTTCTTCACCACCTTGACCCGCGTCCGGCTGCCGATCACGTCCTCGCCGTCCTTGATCTGCCCGGTGCGGCGGATGTCGAGCCGGACCGAGGCGTAGAACTTGAGCGCGTGGCCGCCGGTGGTGGTCTCCGGGTTGCCGAAGACCACGCCGATCTTCATCCGGATCTGGTTGATGAAGAGGACGAGGGCGCCGGTCTTCGCGACCACGCCGGTGAGCTTGCGCAGCGCCTGGCTCATGAGCCGGGCCTGGATGCCCATGTGCGCGTCGCCCATCTCGCCCTCGATCTCGGCCTTGGGGACCAGCGCCGCCACCGAGTCCACCACCAGCAGGTCGCAGGCGCCGCTCCGGACCAGCTGCTCGGCGATGTCCAGCGCCTGCTCGCCGGTGTCCGGCTGGGCGATGAGCAGCTCGGAGAGGTCCACCCCCAGCTTGCGCGCGTAGGTGACGTCCAGCGCGTGCTCGGCGTCCACGAAGGCGGCGACGCCGCCGGCGCGCTGGGCCTCGGCCAGCGCGTGCAGCGCCAGCGTGGTCTTGCCGGACGACTCCGGCCCGTAGATCTCGACGATCCGGCCGCGGGGCAGGCCGCCCACCCCCAGCGCCAGGTCCAGGCCGATCGAGCCGGTGGAGACCACCGGCAAGGCCGCCGGCGGCCCGGCGTCGCCCATCCGCATGATGGACCCCTTCCCGTGCGCCTTCTCGATGTCCGCCACCGTCTTCGCGATGGCCTTCTCCTTCTCCGAACCCTTGTCGCGCTTGAACACGTCGCTCTCCTTGCTCGCCCGCTCGGCGCGGGTGCCTTGGCGCCGCCGCGGCGCCTCAAACGATGGGCCGGTCGAGGGCCCGGTACTGGATCGCCTCCGCCACGTGCACCGCCGCGATTCTGCGCTGCGCCCTCCAGGTCCGCCAGCGTGCGGGCCACCCGGAGCACCTTGTCGTGGGCGCGCGCCGAGAGCCCCAGCCGCGCCACGGCCTCGGCCAGCAGCCGGCGGCCGGCCTCGTCCGGCGAGGCGTGCCGGCGCAGCGCCGCCCCGCGCAGCCGCGCGTTGAGCGCCGGACCGCGCGGGGCGTCGCGCGACGCCTGCCGCGCCCGCGCGCGCGCCACCCGGTCCCGCACCTCTGCCGAGGCCTCGGCCCCGGCCGGCGCGCCGGCGCCCAGCAGCGCCACCGGCACGGCCGGCACGTCCACGTGCAGGTCGATCCGGTCCAGCAGCGGCCCGGAGATGCGCCGGCGGTAGGTGAGCAGCTCGTGCGAGGTGCAGTGGCAGGCGCGCGTCCGGTCGCCGTGGTGGCCGCACGGGCACGGGTTCATGGCCGCGACCAGCATGACCTGCGACGGGTAGGTGACGCTCCGCCCGGCGCGGGCGATGCACACCTCGCCGTCCTCCAGCGGCTGGCGCAGCGCCTCCAGCACGTTGCGCCGGAACTCCGGCAGCTCGTCCAGGAAGAGCACGCCGTGGTGCGCCAGCGAGACCTCTCCCGGGCGCGGGATGCTGGTGCCGCCCACCAGCCCGGCGTCGGAGATGGTGTGGTGCGGCGCGCGGAAGGGCCGGTCGCGCAGCAGGCCGCGGTGGCGGACCAGCCCGGCCACGCTGTGGACCACGGTGGCCTCCAGCGCCTCCTCGAAGCCCAGCGGCGGGAGGATGCCGGGGAGGCGGCGCGCCAGCATGGTCTTGCCGCTGCCGGGTGGACCGAAGAACAGCACGTTGTGCCCGCCGGCGGCGGCCACCTCCAGCGCGCGCTTGGCGTGGGCCTGCCCGGCCACCTCGGCCAGGTCGGCGGAGGGGGCCTCCGCCCCGGCGGCCGGCGCCGCAGCGGGCGCGGGCGGCTTCAGCCCCTCGTTCCCCTTGCACCAGGCCACCAGGTCGCCCAGGTGCTGGGCGGTGAGCACCTGCAGCCCCTCCACCACCGCCGCCTCCAGCCCGTTGGCCGCCGGGACCACCAGCGCCCGCGCGCCGGCGTTGCGCGCCTCGATGGCGATGGGGAGCACGCCGCGGACCGGCAGCACCTCCCCGGAGAGCGACAGCTCGCCCACCAGGTGCACCCCCTGCAGCCTCGCCGGCGGCACCGCCTCGTCCACCGCCAGCATGCCCGCGGCGATGGGCAGGTCGAAGCCGGTCCCGTCCTTGCGCAGGTCGCCCGGCGAGAGGTTGATGGTGATCTTCCGCGACGGCGTCTTCACGCCCATGTTCCGCAGCGCTGCCGCCACGCGGTATTTGGACTCGTTCACGCCGGAGCCGGGCAGCCCCACCACCACCACGCCCGGCATGCCGTCGGCCAGGTCCACCTCGACGTCCACCGGGACGGCGTGGACGCCCAGCACGGTGGCGGTCCGGACGCGGACGAGCATGCCGGCCACTGGAGCAGGCCGCGTGCCAGCCGCCTGGGCGCGTGATCCCGCGCGCTTGGACGGCCGCGAAGATGGGCGACCGGCCGCGCCGCGGACGGTGGGGTCCGCGCCACGGACCACGCCGGACCAGATCAGCCGGGGCGGGGCTCAGCCGCGCCGGCGCGCGAGGTCGTCGGCGGCCAGCGCCAGGAACAGGAAGTCGGCCGCGCCGCCCACCACGTACTCCGCCTGCTGCCACAGGTAGGGCCAGTCGAGCAGCTCCGGCAGGTCCGGCCGGATCAGCGCCGTGCCGGAGACGCTGCCGCCGGGGACGTGGCCGCCGTCGGCGCGGTTGAGGCCGTACGCGCTGGTGACCGAGCGCGCCCCCACCCCGCTGACGAAGGACGCGCCGTTCGCGCCGGGGTGGCACCCGAGCACGAACGCCAGCGCGTGGAACACGGGCGCGTCGTCGTACAGGTCGGGGAAGGCGCGGTGCAGGTAGTACTGCTCGCGGCCGAAGGCCTGCACCGCCCACCCGTGGCCCCAGATGGCCGGGCGGTACGGCACGCCGTAGGGCGTCTCCGCGGACAGGCGCCGCACCTCGGCCGCGTGCGCCCGCGCCGCCTCGCGCGCAGCGGCGGCGGCGCCCGGGCCCAGCCGGCCCAGCGCCCTGGCCAGGAGCCAGCCGGTCTCGGCGAAGCGGGCGCACACCGCCGCGCGCTCCGCCTCCAGCCAGCCGCGGTAGCGCGCCTCGCCGGTGGCGAGCAGGAGCTCCACCGCCGCGCCGGCGCGGGCCGCGGCCGAGGCGCCGCCGGCGCCCTCCCAGAGCGCCGCCGCGAGCCCCAGGCACTCGGCCGCGAGCGCGTCGTCGAACCCGGGCAGCACGCGGGCGGCGGCCGCGAGCCCGGCCGCGACCAGCAGCTCGCGGTCCGGCGCCTCCTCGGTGAAGACCCAGCGGTCGTCCGCCGCCGGCGCGCCCGGGGACGGCGGGCGCGGGTCGAGCACGCGGCCGTCGGTCGCGTTCACCGGATCGCCGGTGAGCGTGTACTGCGCGAGCGTGGCCTCGATGATCCCGCGGTACGGCCGGCCCAGCGCGCGGCAGCCGCCCACCACCGAGCGGAGCCCGTGGCGGAGCTGCTGGAGCACGTCGGGCTGCCCGTCCGGCCGGCCCAGCTCCACCAGGCGCCGCGCCTCGTCCACGGTCACCCCGTCGTGATCGACCCCGAACGCCTCGCGCGCCAGCGCCAGGGCGCGCACGGTCTCGACCTGCGACTCGACCCGGAGATCGTGGTCGCCCGCGTCGTGCCAGCCGCCCTGGTCGAGGCCGGGCACGTGCGCTCCCGGCGCGAACCGGCACAGCGTGGACGGTCCCTGCGCGTAGCCGTCGAAGTGGAGGTGGTCCACCGGCGCCATCCGCGCGTCGTCCAGGTGGCAGGCGCCGTGCCAGACCCGGTACCGGTCCACCACGCGCACGTGGCACATCTGCACCGGCAGGAACACCTCCAGCGTGGGCTGCCACACATGGCGCGCCAGGACGTCCGGGCCGATCCGGAACGGGCTCGAGCGGGCCGCGCCGTAGCTGAGCTCGTAGAGCCCCGGGGCCTCCACCGCGCTGAAGTCGAGCCGGAGCACCTCCGACGACAGGAAGCGACCCCACGGCGCGGGGCGCGCGCGCAGCACCGGGACGCGCGCCCCCGAGGGCTCGAGCCGCGCCAGCACGGCCTCCGGCCGCTCAGGGTCGCGCGGGTCGTGCGCCAGCACCGCCACCTTGGGGCTCCTGGCCGGATAGCCGACCTGCGAGACCTGCACCACGGGCGGCTCGAGGAAGCCGGGGACGGCGTGCGGCGTCACGCGCCACTCGACCTCGGTCGCGCCCGCCGGCACCGGCGAGCGGACGATGAACCAGCCGTTGGGGTGCTGTCCGCGCCCGTCCACCAGCTCCAGCAGGCCGGGCCCGAGCAGCTCGACCGTGAGCCGCTGCAGCTCCGACTCCGGCGCCACCGTGAGCCGCCGCCCCTCGGCCAGGGCCGCGATCTGGTAGGCGCCCTCGGCGTCGAGCGTCCCCGGCCCGTCCGGCTGGCGGGGGAAGAGGCCGGCCCGCTCGCCCGCGGGTCCCTCCATGATCCAGGCGCGGCCGAAGAGGTGGCCAGGGAAGAGCTCCAGCTGCAGCGCCACGCGGCCGAGCCAGGCGGCCGGGACCGGCGCGTCGAGGGCGACCCGGAGCCGGAAGCCCTCGCCGTCCGGCCGGACCGACAGCGTGTAGTCGAGCCGGAGCGGCGGGTAGGTGATGGGGTTGAAGCCCCGCCGATCCTTCTCCGGATCCGGGTAGCGGCAGCGGACCCGCACCTCGTCCGCGGCGCGGTCCACCTCCCGCGGCCCGGCGCTCGGCGTGGGCTGCCACTGCCCGGGCGTCCGATCGAGCCGGAGGTCGCCGTTCGCGGCCACGCGGTGGCCGTGCTGCACCACCGTCACGCCGCCCTGGTGGCCCTCGGGGTAGTCGTCGTGACCGAGCCGGACGCCCAGGCCGGGCGCCTCCAGGTACTCCTCACGGTTCAGCTGCAGCACGGCGCACCTCCGCCCACGAACCGCGGGCCCGGGTGGCGGGCGGCACCAGGAGGGGGCTCTCGGGGTGCCCCCGCCGCCCGCCTACCCGAGCTCCGCCACCACGCGGTGCTCGCGGCCGTCGCCGACCGCCGCGATGGGCTGGGCCGGATCCACCTCCCGGCCGTCCACCGTGAGCCGCGTCACGCCTTTCGAGACGCCGCGTGGATTCCTCACCTCGACGTGGAAGACGTCGCCGCGGAAGCGCCGCGTGGCCGTGAAGCCGGTCCAGCGCCGCGGGATGCAGGGGTCCACGCGGAGGCCGGCGTGGTCGGGCTTGAGCCCGAGGATGCCTTGCGAGAGGACCACGTAGGTCCAGGCGGCGGTGCCGGTGAGCCAGCTGTTCTTGGCCTCGCCGAAGCACGGCGCGTCCCTTCCGGCGATCATCTGCGCGTGGACGTAGGGCTCGGAGCGGTAGGTGTCGAGCTGGTCGGCCTTGGCGCTGGGGCAGATGGTGAGGTAGGAGGCGAGCGCGCGATCGCCGTCGCCGAGCTGGCACCAGGCCAGGTGGATCCAGGTGTTCGCGTGGCAGAAGATGCCGGCGTTCTCCTTCACGCCCGGCGGGTAGCTCGAGACCTCGCCCAGCGCAGGGTCATAGGCGGTGTAGGCCGGCTGCAGGAGCGCGATGCCGTTGGGCGTGACCAGGTGGCGCTCCACGCTCTCCATGGCGCGCCGGGCGCGGTCGCCCTCCCCCGCGCCGCCCAGCACGCACCAGGCCTGGCTCTCGAGGAAGATCTTCCCCTCGGCGTTCTCGCTGCTGCCCACCGGGCGGCCGGCGGCGTCGTAGGCGCGCCGGTACCACTCGCCGTCCCAGCCGTGCGCCTCCACCGCGGCCAGGAGCTCCCCGCGCACCGCGCGCAGCTGCTCGGCCCGCGCCGCCCGGCCCAGGTGCGCGTGGAGCGCGGCCAGCTCGCGCGCCGCGTACAGGAACAGGCCGGCGATCATCACCGACTCGGCCTGCGAGTCCTCCACCCGCCCGGCGGTCTGGAAGGACTCGTTGGGCTCGGTGGAGAAGCAGTTGAGGTTGAGGCAGTCGTTCCAGTCGGCGTGGCCGATGAGCGGCAGGCCGTGCGGCCCGCGGTGCTTCATGGTGTACGCGATGGAGGTCTCGAGGTGGTGGAGGAGGGTCTCGCGGTCCTCCTCGCGCGCGTAGCTCCGGTCGGCGTAGCCCACCGGGGCGTCCAGCACGGCGGCGTCGCCGGTCTCCTTCACGTAGGCGCAGGCGGCCAGCACCAGCCACAGGTGATCGTCGTAGAAGCCGCCGCCGATGTCGGCGTTCCCCTTCTTCGTGAGCGGCTGGTACTGGTGGTAGCAGGTGCCGTCGGAGAGCTGCGTGGCCGCGATGTCCAGGAGCCGCTGCCGCGCGCGCGCCGGGAGCATGTGGACGATGCCCAGCAGGTCCTGGTTCGAGTCGCGGAAGCCCATGCCGCGGCCGATGCCGGTCTCGTACATGGAGGCCGAGCGGCTCATGTTGAAGGTGGCCATGCACTGGTAGGGGTTCCAGGTGTTGAGCATGCGCCGGACGTGCTCGTCCGGGCACTCGGCCTGGAGGTTCCCGAGAAGCCCCTCCCACTGCGCGCGCAGCGCGGCGAGGGCGCCGTCCACCGCGCCCGGGGCCGACCAGCGGGCCACCAGCGCGCGGCCGCGCGAGCGGTCGATGCGGCCCGGCCGCTCGAACTTGGGCGCGTCGCCCTGGTCCACGTAGGCCAGGACGAAGGAGAAGGTCTCCTCGGCGCCCGGCGCGAGGTCGAGGTCCACCTGGTGCGCGCCGATGGGGTTCCAGCCGAAGGCCAGCGAGCCCGTGCACCGGCCGGCGAACGGGACCCGCGCCTCGTGCAGCCCCTCGTGCACGCCGACGAAGGCGTCGCGCGAGGTGTCGATCCCGGCCACCGGGCGCGTGCAGGCGAAGACGGTGTAGTGGCGCCGCCGCTCGCGGTACTCGCTCACGTGGTAGATGGCGGCCCCCTCGACCTCCACCTCGCCCAGCGAGTAGGTGCGCTGCAGGTTGGTGGCGTCGTTGTTCGCCTCGTAGAGGCAGAACTCCTGGTAGGAGAAGAGCGAGATCGCCTTGCGCGCGGCGGCGCGGTTCCGCACCGTGACCCGCCACAGCTCGACGGCCTCGCCGGGCGGGACGAAGAACAGCGCCTCCACCTCGAGGCCGTCGCGCTCGCCCAGGAGCCGCGTGTAGCCCATGCCGTGGCGCGCCTCGTGGCGCACCCCGGGCGCCTTCACCGGCTTCCAGCCCGGGTTCCAGACCGCGCCGCCGTCGCGGACGTAGAGGTAGCGGCCGCCCAGGTCGTAGGGCACGTTGTTGTAGCGGTAGCGGGTGAGCCGCCGGAGCCGGGCGTCCTTCCAGAAGGTGTAGCCGCCGCCGGTGCTGGTGCAGAGGCCGAAGAGCTCCTCCTGGCCCAGGTAGTTGAGCCAGGGCAGCGGCGTGTCGGGCCGGGTGATCACGTACTCCCGCCGCGCGTCGTCGAAGTAGCCGTAGCCGCCGTTCTGCGTCGCCATGCCTGTGCCGTCCTCGTGCCGGGATCGGCGCCCGGACCGCCGTGCGCCGCGCCCCGCTCCCGGGGCCCGACCACGCCTTCCTAGCATGAAACCGTTTTCATGTGCAGGATCCGGTGCCGCACCCGGGCGGCGCCCCCTCGGCCCCCAGCCTGGACCGCTGAATGCAGCCATTTTCCGCACCCCGTGGCCGCGCCATACGGCCACGCTCTACCACCCCGGACGGGTCGGGTTGCCAGAAAACGTTGTCACCAAGAGCGGGCCGGCGGGCGCGCCGAGCCCCGCCCGCGCTCATCGCAGGCGGCGCGTGGTCTCGCGGACCACCAGCTGGACCTGGGGCAGCTCGGCCAGCTCCGGCCGCTCGCCGGCCAGCATGCCCAGCACCGAGCGCGCGGCCAGCCGGCCCATCTCGAGCAGCGGCTGGCGCACGGTGGTGAGCGGCGGCGTGGTGAAGACCGAGCCCGGCAGGTCGTCGAAGCCGACCAGCGAGACGTCCTCGGGCACGCGGATGCCGCGGCGGTAGAGGCCGAGCCGCGCGCCGAAGGCCGCCTCGTCGTTGGCGGCGAAGACCGCCGTGAACGATCGGTGCGACTCGAGCAGCCGGTTCACCGCCATGAGGCCGCCCGGCGCCTCGAACCCGGCGGTCACCACCAGGTCCGGGTCGTAGGCGACGCCCGCCTCCTTGAGCGCCTTGCGGTAGCCCTTCATGCGGTCCACCGCGTCGGCGTGCTCGGGCGGGCCGGCCAGGAACGCGATCTGCCGGTGGCCGAGCTCCAGCAGGTGGCGCGTCGCCAGGTAGCCGCCCAGCACGTTGTCGAGCGTCATCGCGAAGAGGCGGTCGGTCGGCGCCAGCCGGTGCCCGGTCACCACGATGGGCACGCTCTGCGAGAACTCCACGATCTGCGCCTCGGAGAGGAGGCCGGTGAGGATGATGATGCCGTCCACGCGGCGGGAGAGGAGCAGCGAGACGCGCTCGGCCTCCTCCTTCGCGTTCCAGTGGCCGCTCACGATGACCGGGGCGTACCCCGAGTCCGCCAGCCCCTCCTCCACGCCCTTGAGCGCCGCGGTGAAGAACGGGCTGTCCACCACCTGCGTGAGGATGCCGATGGACATCCCCCGCCCCTGCCGCAGCCCGCGGGCCAGCAGGTTGGGGCGGAAGTCGAGGCGCGCGATGGCGGCCTCGACCGCGCGCCGCTTGGCGTCGGAGACGCGGGCGGTGCCGTTCAGGATGCGGGAGACGGTGCTGGGCGAGACCTTGGCCGCGCGCGCCACCTCGAGCAGCGTGGAGGCCTGGCCGGCGGCGACCTTGGGGGTGGGCTTCATCGCCCTCCCTCCATACTGCTTCCTTGAAATGGTTGCCAGCCCCGCGGCCGCGGCGCGTCCACGGCCCTGGTGGGGGCCATCGCGCGCGCAACCGCTGGAATCGCCGTGGCTCCGTGGCAATCCCTCGCGACCCCCGTTGACAGCCCTGGAGGCGTTGTGCAGTATCCGGGTCACGAAATCGTTTTCAAGCGCAGCATCACGGCGGGGAGCGGTTCCGGTGGTTCGGGAGAGTCGGCGCGGCACGGGGGCGTCGGGCGCAGTGTCGGGGGCCTCCGGGCGGCGAGGCGAGGCAGCAGGAGTGGGAGCTTTCCGGTTTCCCGGCGACGGGCCGCGAGGCCCGCGCCGGCGGGGAACAACGCGGGAGTGAACATGCGGAAGAACGTGCTCGCAGTGGTGGTGCTGGCGGCCGCGGTGCTGGCCGCCGGGGACGCCCAGGCGGCGGAGCGGCGCAAGGTGACGCTGTGGAGCTTCGCGCCCAACAACGTCGAGGAGTACAAGGCGCGCAAGGCGGAGGTCGAGGCGAAGTTCAACGTCGAGCTCGACATCCAGGTGGTGGCGCAGAACGCCTTCGTCCAGAAGCTGCAGGCGGTGATGATGGACGGCCAGGGCGCGCCGGACATCGTCGAGTGGATGATCGAGAACAACCGGATCCTGAACGCCGATCCCAAGAAGAGCTTCCTCGTCCCGCTCGACGCCTACGTGGGGAGGTCGCCGGCCTTCGGCAAGGTGGTGCCGGGGCGCGTGGCCTGGACCACCTACGGCGGCCACGTCTACGGCCTGCCGCACGACGTCCACCCGGTGGTGCTGGTCTACAACGACACCCTCTGGAAGTCGGTGGGCGTGGACCTGGCCAGAGATCGAGACCTGGGACGAGTTCTTCGCCGCCGCGAAGAAGCTCACCGCCGAGCAGAAGGACGGCAAGCCCCTCCACTACGCGCTCCCCACCGGGAACGACGGCCTCAACAACACCATGTTCATGATCTGGCAGCAGAGCGGCGCCCAGAATCCTGGACGCGAAGGGCGCGCCCACCTTCACCTCGCCGGAGTTCAAGGCCTTCGTGGCGAAGTGGCTGGAGTGGCAGAAGACCGGCACCTTCACCACCTGGGACTGGGGCAACTTCAAGGCCCTGCTGGCGAACGGCACGCTGGCCTCCTACACCTCGCCGGACTGGTGGATCCCGCAGGTCAACCTGGCCGCCACGGGCAGCGACGAGGGCGTCGCGACCGCGCTGGCCGACGGCAGCGCGCCGGCCCGGGCCGAGGTCAAGTACCAGTTCCGCGTCCGCCCCCTGCCGCTCTACCGGAAGGGCAGCCCCATCACCGCGTCCTGGGGCGGCTCGTTCATGGGCATCCCGAAGAACACCCAGGACCCCGAGCTGATCTTCGAGATCATGGAGTACCTCCAGTACGACCCGGGCGCCCTCAAGATCCGCTGGGAGAAGACCACCATGCTCCCGCCGCTGGCCTCGGTCTGGGACGACGCCATCTTCCAGAAGCCGGATCCGCGGTTCGGCGGGCAGAAGCTCGGCGCGCTGATGGTCTCGAGCGCCCGGGTGATGCCGAAGGTCAACTCCGGCGACGTGTTCTGGGACGCCATCAACGACTTCACCGCCCAGTACACCGAGATCGCGACCGGGAAGATCACGCTGGAGGAGGGGCTCGCGAAGACCCAGGAGAAGGTGCAGTTCCGGTACGATCAGGTGAAGCGGATGTAGCGTGGGGGGCGGGCCGGGCCGGGGATTCCCCGGTCCGGCCCGGCGCCCGGCGGCGCGCGGGGCGCCGCCGGGCGGACCACCGGGGATACGCGGGGACGAGGGAGCCATGATTCCGGTCACCATGGGGGCAGCGCGGGAGGAGACCCGGCCGGCGGCCCGGGGCGTGACGCGCGCCGCGCGCAGGCGCCGCGACGCGCTCTCCGGCTACGCCATGATCGCGCCCTTCATGGCGCTCCTGGTGGTCTTCAACCTCTACGTGTTCTGGTCCGGCTTCCGCATGAGCCTCACCGACGGCCAGGGCATCAACGCCGGCGAGTTCGTCGGGCTCCAGAACTACCGCGACCTGCTCTGGGCCAACCCCTTCCTCTCCGCCGACTTCTGGCGCGCCGTCCGCACCACCTTCCTCTACATGTTCGGCTGCCTGGCCACGCAGGTGCCGGTGGCCTTCGTGCTGGCCTACGTCCTCAACACCATCCCGCTGGTCCGCACGCGGGCCGTGCTCCGGGCCGCCTTCTTCCTGCCCGTGCTCATCAACACGGTGGTGACGGCGCTGCTCTTCCGGATGTTCTTCAACAAGGACCAGGGCGTCCTGAACCACCTGCTGGCGGCGGTGGGGCTGCCCCACGACATCAACTGGCTCATGAACTCGGACTGGGCCATCCCGCTGCTGGTGGCGGTCTCCTTCTGGCAGTGGACGGGCTTCCACATGGTCTACTTCCTGGCCCAGCTCCAGACCATCGACCCGAGCCTCTACGAGGCGGCCAGGATGGAGGGCGTCCCGCCGCTGCGCGTGCTGCGCTCCATCACCCTGCCCCTGATGCGGCCGGCCGTGACCTTCGTGATGGTCACCTCGGCCATCGGCTGCCTCCAGATGTTCGACCTGGTCTTCATGCTCTTCCCGAACGCCACCTACGGCCCGGGGGGCGTGGCCAAGACGCTGGTGGCCTTCATCTACGACCAGGGCTTCTCCCAGCAGTTCCTGACCGGCCTCGCCTCGGCGATCGGCTGGCTCACCTTCCTCGCCATCGCCGGCGTGAGCGCCCTGCAGCTCCGGGTGCTCGGCCTCGGCCGCCACGGTGAGACATGAGCGCCCGCACCTCCACCGCCCCGGCGTCGCCGCGCCCCAGCCGGCTCAAGCGGCTCACCTGGCCCCAGCTCGCGGGCGTGGTCCTGCTGTGCCTGGTGGGCGCGGCCTTCCTGTACCCGCTGCTCTGGCTGCTCGACGCGTCCTTCCGGGCGCCGGTGGAGATCTTCCAGTGGCCGCCGGTGCTGGTGAAGGACTTCCCGGCCTCGCTCCACACCTACACGCTCGACTCGTTCCGGGCCGCCTTCCTGCACTGGAACGCCGGCTGGGCCCTGCTCATGTCGGTGGTGGTGACGCTGGCGGGCATCCTGCTCACCCTGCTGGTCTGCTCGCTCTGCGCCTACGCCTTCGCGTTCCTGGAGTTCCCGGGGCGCGGGCCGCTCTTCTTCCTCGTCCTGGCCACCATGATGCTGCCCATGACGACGATGATCGTCCCCTACTACAAGGTGATCCGCGGGCTGCACCTCTCCAACAACCTGATGGGCCTGGTGGTGCCCTACGCCGTCTCGGCGTTCGGCGTCTTCATGCTGCGCCAGTACTACATCCGCATCCCGCGCTCGCTCTTCGAGTGCGCCCGGGTGGAGGGGGCGAACCACCTGCGCATCTGGTGGAGCATCGTGCTGCCGCTCTCGCGGCCAGGCGCTGGCCGCCCTGGCCATCGTCCAGTTCCGCCAGATCTGGAACGACTTCCTGTATCCGATCGATCATCCTGCGCAGCGAGTCGCTGTTCACGCTGCCGGTCCGGATCCAGGTGATGGACAGCCAGAACTTCAACAAGCCGTACGACGCCATCATCACCACCGGGTTCATCACCGCGCTGGTGCCGATGGTCTTCTTCCTCATCTTCCAGCGGCAGTTCATCGAGGGGCTGGCGGGCGGCATCAAGGAGTGACCGGCGGCCGCCCGGGGCGGCGCTCCGGCGGCGGTTCGTGAAAACGTTTTCTTCAGACCCGAGAGCGGAACCATGACGGCAGCGATCGACCTCCCCGCGCCCGACCTGGCGGCCTTCCCCCCGGACTTCACCTGGGGCGTGGCCACCAGCGCCCACCAAATCGAGGGCGCCACCGCCGAGGACGGGCGCGGCGCATCGAATCTGGGACACCTTCGCCCGCCGCCCCGGCGCCATCGCCGACGGCACCACCGCCGACCCGGCCTGCGACCACCGGCACCGCTGGCGCGAGGACCTGGCGCTGGTGGCCGAGCTCGGGTTCGACGCCTACCGGCTCTCGCTGGCCTGGCCGCGGGTGCAGCCGCGCGGCGCCGGCGCCTGGAGCGAGGCGGGGTGGGGCTTCTACGAGCGGCTGCTCGACGCGCTGGCCGAGGCCGGCGTCGAGGCCCACGTCACGCTCTACCACTGGGACCTGCCGCAGGCGCTGGAGGACCGCGGCGGCTGGCGCGACCGGGACACCTGCCTCCGGTTCGCCGACTACGCCGCGGAGGCGGCGCGCCGCCTGGGCGGACGGGTCCGGACCTTCGCGACCGTCAACGAGCCCCTCTGCGTGGCCACCTTCGGCCACGAGACCGGCGAGCACGCCCCCGGCCTGCGCGACCGCCGCGCCGCCATGCAGGTGGCCCACCACCTGCTCCTCGGCCACGGCCTGGCGCTCCAGGCGCTGCGGGCCGGCGGCTTCCGGGGGGACCGCGGCATCGTGCTGAACGGCGTCCCGGCCTACCCCGCGGACCCGCGCAGCGAGGCCGACCGGGCCGCGGCCCGGCTGCAGGACGGGCTCTGGAACCGCTGGTACCTCGACGCGCTGTTCCTGGGGGCCTACCCCGCCGACGTGCTCACCGCGCTGGGCCCGGACGCGCCCCGGGTGGCCGGGGGCGACCTGGCGCAGGTCGCGCAGCCCATGGAGTTCCTGGGCGTGAACTACTACAACCGCGCCTGGTGCAGCGCCGCCGCGCCGCCCGTCCCGCCGCCCTGCGCGGAGGGGACCACGGCCATGGGCCGGGAGATGCTACCCGGCCGGCCTCACCGACCACCTGGTCCGCGTGGCGCGGGCCTACCAGCCGCCGCCCATCCTCCTCACCGAGAACGGCGCGGCGACGCAGGACGTGGTGACCGGCGACCGCGTCCACGACGCGGAGCGCATCCGCTACCTGGCCGCCCACCTGGCCGCCCTGGCCGAGGCCCTGCGCCGGGGCGTGGACGTCCGCGGCTACTTCGCCTGGACCCTGCTCGACAACTTCGAGTGGGCCCACGGCCTCTCCCGGCGCTTCGGGCTGGTCCACGTGGACCACGCCACGCAGCGCCGCCTCCCCAAGGACAGCGCCCGGTGGCTCCAGGCGCTGCTCCGCTCCCGGCGCGCCGGTGCGCGCGCCGCCCTCCGGCACGGGTGACCCCATGGCCAGCCTGCAGCTGCGCAACCTCGAGAAGCAGTACGACCGCGGGCCGCGCGTCATCCAGGGCGTCTCCCTGGACATCGCCGACGGCGAGCTGATGGTGCTGGTGGGCCCGTCCGGCTGCGGCAAGTCCACCACCCTGCGGATGATCGCCGGGCTGGAGGACATCACCGGCGGCGACCTCTACATCGGCGGCGTCCGCGCCAACGACGTGCCGCCCGCCCAGCGCGGCGTGGCCATGGTCTTCCAGAACTACGCGCTCTACCCGCACATGACCGTGGCGGAGAACATGGGCTTCTCGCTGCGGATCGGGGCGGGGCTGCCGCGGCGCGAGGTGCGGGCGGCGGTGGAGAGGGCGGCCGAGGTCCTGCAGATCACCCACCTGCTGGAGCGCCGCCCCCGGGAGCTCTCCGGCGGCCAGCGGCAGCGCGTGGCCATCGGGCGGGCCATCGTCCGCAAGCCGCGGGTCTTCCTCTTCGACGAGCCGCTCTCGAACCTGGACGCGGCCCTCCGGCTGCAGATGCGGGTGGAGCTGGCGCGGCTGCACCAGGAGCTGGGGGCCACCATGGTCTACGTCACCCACGACCAGGTCGAGGCCATGACGCTGGGCGACCGGATCGCGGTCTTCAACGAGGGCGTGATCGAGCAGGTGGGCCGCCCCCTGGACCTCTACGACCGCCCGGCCAACCAGTTCGTGGGCGGGTTCCTGGGCTCGCCACGGATGAACTTCGTCCCCTGCGCCGTGGCCGAGCAGCGCGAGGACGCGGTGGCGCTCCGGATCGACGGCCACGCGCCGCTCCCGCTGCCGGTGAGGCTGCCGCCGGTGGCGGCCGGCACGGCGGTGACGCTGGGCGTCCGCCCCGAGCACCTGGAGATCGCGCCGGAGGGGGACGGCATCCCGGCGCGGGTGGAGCTGACCGAGCACCTGGGGGACACGCAGATCGTCTACGCGTCGCTGCCCGGCACGCGCCACACCGTGACGGTGAAGCGCGCGGTGGAGCGGCTGGCGCTCACGACCGGCGAGGTGGTCCGGCTCAGGCCGCGCGCCGACGCCTGCCACGTGTTCGGGCCCGACGGCCGGAACCTCCGCGTCGCCTGACCGGGCGGGAGGGGCCCAGGGGGGCCCAAGGAGGCCTCGCGCCGGGCCGCCCAGCATCGCGGGTGAAAACGTTTTCATGCAGCACGCAGCACGCGCAACACAGGGGAGCAGGGACGAGAGGGGAACCAGCAGCGGAGACAGCACATGCGCTTCACCAAGGGAGAAGACACGATGAGACACCTCGCCAAGTGGTCAGGGTTGATCCTCGCGGTGCTGGTCGCCATGCCGGCCGCCGCGGCCGACCTGGAGTTCAACGGCTACGCGCGCGCCGGCGTGGGCCTGGCGGCCGCCGGGGGCGGCCAGGTCTGCTTCGGGCTGGCCGGCGCCGACACCAAGTACCGCCTCGGCAACGAGTGCGACTACACCCTCGAGCCGACGTTCACGAGCCGCTTCGTGAAGAAGGAGGACAAGTCCGCCTGGGGCATCGTGGTCATGCCCTCGCTCTACCGCACGTACCAGCAGCTCACGGTCGAGTCCTCCGACGGCGCCGACGTCGGGATGTTCGACAACCTGCCGGTCCGCTTCGGGCAGATCTACCTGTTCGGCGAGAACATCCCCGAGCTGGCCAACGGCAAGATCTGGGGCGGGCGCCGCTTCTACGACCGCCTCCAGACCGGCATCAACGACCAGTTCCTCGAGAACGAGGACGGCGACGGCGCGGGCGTCGAGGACATGAACGTCGGGATCGGCAAGCTCAGCCTGGCGTTCCTCATGAACCCCAACGACGACGCCCACACCTACCCGACCACGCCGGGCGGGGACCCGGTCGCCACCAACTACATCCGCACCTACAAGGTCACGGCCCGCCTGACCGACCTGCCCACCATCCGCTCCGGCGCGAAGGGCGCCCTCTCGGTGTGGGGCGGCTGGTACACGAGCTCGCTCGCCAGCGACGCGCCCGACACCATCAGCAAGCCGGACGACATGTACCGGATCGCCGTCTACCACACGCTCGACGTGACGGACCACGGCATGGGCAACAACCTCTTCGGCGGCAAGGTCGAGCTGGGCGAGAACCACCAGCTGTGGCGCGTGGTGCTCCAGCACGGCCTGATGGTGAAGTCGCTGGCGACCGGCATCGACTTCCTGACCGAGTACCGCTCGGCCAAGAACCGCGACGACGAGGACGCGCCCTGGGCGACCGACAACTGGTTCACCATCGGCGCCCGGACCGACACGCACATCTCCGGCCCGTTCCGGTTCCTGATCGAGGCCGGCCACGACATGGTCGATCCGGATGAGGGCGACACGCAGCAGCTCACCAAGGTGACCGGCGCCTTCGCCATCAGCTCCGGCGAGGACCCGGGGTCGCGCCCCACCATCCGCATCTTCTACACGCACGGCTTCTGGAACAAGGCGGCGCAGGGCGACGGCGGCGTGTACGACCACTGGCAGAGCGGCGCGCGGCTGAAGGAGGTCTACGGCAACGACACGAACGGCGGCTCGTTCGGCGTCCAGGCCGAGGCCTGGTGGTAGGGGAAGCCTGAGGCGCGCGGCCCGGCTCCCCTCGACCGGGCCGCGTAGGGGGACGAGGAGCCGGCCGCCCCCGGCTCCCGTCCGCCCGCAGTCCCCGGAGCCGGGGCGTGTCCTCGCCCCGGCGCCGGGCTGCCGCGGGACCCGCCGGCGCGCTCGCGGCCGGCAGGGCTCAGCGGCTGCGGGTCGCCAGCTCCAGCGCCCGCGCCAGCACCGCGTCGAGCATGGCCGGCGTGAGCCTGCCGGTCTGCGTGTTCTGCTGCGACGGGTGGTAGGTGCCGAGGAGCCAGGGGCCACCCGGCGCCTGCCAGGCGGCGCCGTGGGCGAAGCGCGGGCGCGGCCGCGGGACGGCCACGCCGGCCCGGCCCAGCGCCGCCAGCGCGGCCTCCCAGCCCACCACCCCCAGCGCCAGCAGCACCCGGGCACGGCCGAGCGCGGCCAGCTCGCGGTCCAGGAACGGCGCGCAGCGGGCCAGCTCCCCGGGCGCGGGCCGGTTGTCCGGCGGCACGCAGCGGCAGGCGTTGGTGACGAAGGCGCCGCGCAGGCGCAGGCCGTCGTCGCGGCCGGCGGAGGTGGGCTGCGAGGCCAGGCCGGCGCGGTGGAGCGCGGCGTAGAGGAAGTCGCCCGAGCGGTCGCCGGTGAACATGCGCCCGGTCCGGTTGGCGCCGTGCGCCCCCGGCGCCAGCCCCACCAGCACCACGCGGGCGGCCGGATCGCCGAAGCCGGGCACCGGGCGGCCCCAGTACGCCTCGGCGAGGTAGGCGCGCCGCTTCACGCGGGCCACCTCCTCGCGCCAGGCCACCAGGCGCGGGCAGGCGCGGCAGGCGGTGATCTCGGCGGCGAGGTGGTCGAGCGCGGCGGTGGGCCTGAGCCGCCCCGGTCGTCCTTCGACTCCGCGCCCGCTCCGCGGGCGCTACGCTCAGGATGACCGGGATGTCCGGGCGGAGAGAACCGTCCCGCGACCGGGATGTCCGGGTGGCGACGCCATCCCGCGTCCGGCCGGCTAGAACAAGCTCTCCGGCACGTACACGATGTCCCCGGGCTCCAGCGTGAAGTTGGGCGCCTTGCCCAGGGCGATGTCCTGCACGTTGACGCGGATTCTTGGTCTCCGTCCCGCTCACGCGGCGCGTGACCGAGGTGGAGTTCTGGGCGGCGGTCTTGGTGAAGCCCCCGGCCACGGTGATGGCCTGCACCACCGACATCCCGTCCTGGAACGGGAAGGTGCCGGGCTTCTGGACCTCGCCGAAGACGAAGACCTTCTTGGAGTTGTACTCCTTCACCAGCACCGAGACCTGCGGGTCACGCATGAAGCCGTTGACCAGGCAGGCGCGGATGGCGTCGGCCGCGCCGTTGGGCGTCAGGCCGGCCACCACCACCTTCTTGCACAGCGGGAAGATGACGTCGCCGGCGGGGCCGACCTGGTAGACGCCGGAGAGCTCGGGCTCCTGGAAGACGCGGACCTCGAAGACGTCGCCCGGCCCCAGCGTGGAGGCCACGGCGGTCTCCGGCCCCGGGGTCACGGAGCTGGCGGGCACGCCGCTCGGGTGCGTGCAGGCGGCGAGGACGGCGAGCGCGGCGAGGAGGGCGGAGGTCCGGAGCATGGTGTGGGTGACCGCTCCGTCCTACCGGAGGGCGGCCGGCCCGTCAACGGCGGGGCCGGGCTGCGCTCGGCGCTGTCTGACGTTTGGGCGTGGGGGCCCCGGCATGTGGCCGGGGGAGGGGGCGTCAGCCCCCTCGGCGGCGGATAGCGCGCAAGGCCGGAGGCCGCGGCGCGCTCGGCTCCGCCGCAGCAGGGGTGGGGCGCAGCCCCCGTCAATACGTCCCGGTGAACCGCAGCCAGACCTCGTTCTTGTCGTAGTTGTACCCGGGGAGCGCCGCCACGCCGGTGCCGAGGTCCGTGGTTCGCTTGGTGTACGCGTAGCCCAGGCCGGCGCGCAGCCACCGCGAGAGCTCGGCCTCCACCGACGGCTCCACCTCGAGCAGGTCGGCGCTGGAGGCGGCCACCGAGGGGTAGTCGCGGCGCTCGAAGCTGCCGGCCAGGCGGGCGGTGTAGCGCGCGCCCAGGAGCGTCCGGGCCTCCAGGTAGAGCCGCTGCGTGGAGTAGCCGGCCCGCTGCCCAGGGTCGAGGCCGACGTCGCGGACGTAGCCGCCCTTGACGCTGTTGAGCTCGTTGGGGAGCCACTCCACCTCGAGGTTCGCGAGCCAGGTGGAGGCGTCGGCGCCTGCGTCGGTCTTGGCCTGGCCAAAGCCCGCCTTGGCGGTGCCGGCCACGTGGGTGGAGAACAGGCCGGCCAGGCCGGCCAGGGCCCGGAAGCCGTCGCCATCCGAGGAGGCCACGTCGTCGTTGACGCTGCGCGAGAAGTACTCGCCGAAGAGCACGGCCGCGGTGCGGGGCAGGAACTTCCAGCGCAGCTCGAGGTTGCCGGCGTACTCGTTGTAGCCGAGCTTGGCCAGGTAGTCGGGATCGCAGCCCGGGCCGCCGGTGGCCGGGTCGCAGAGGGCGCCGGAGTAGTACGGCTCGAAGGTCTCCAGCCGCCAGCTGCCGCCCGGCGTGACCACCAGCGCGCCGCCGCCCGGGCGCCAGGGCACCGAGGCGCTGACCTCGTTGGAGTTGGAGATGACGGCGGTGCCGAGGGTGAAGGCCTGGGTCGAGGAGGAGCGCCGGAAGGCGTCCTGCAGCAGGAAGGACACCGCGCCGCGCTTGTTGATCCCCAGCCCGAGGGTGGCCGCCCCCTCCAGCCGGGAGAGGTCGGTGGAGGTGTCGTCCTCCACGCCCAGGTACTGGTTCCAGTCGATGTTCGCGTCCAGGTCGACGCTGGTGAGCTCGCCCGGCGCGCTCAGCTTCAGGCCGGGGCGGATGTGGAGGATCAGGTCGCCGACCGGCTTCTTGGCCTCGGTGTACTCGACGTTCGAGTCGTAGCGCGACTCGAGCTCCAGGTACGGATGGAGGACGCCGGTGGTGCCGCCCAGCCGGATCCCATTCCCTGGCGACGCCGCGGCTGGTAGAGCGAGCGCCAGGGCCACCAGGCCCCCCGCGACACGCCCAGCACTGTTGACCCCCATCGACCTCTCCTCTCCAGCTCTGGCGCGCCGGACGACGCGTCCGGACCCGACCCGCCCCGCGGCGCGCGGCCCCCCGGCCCTTTTCTTCCGTCTGCTCAGTAGTAGGCGCTGGCGGCCGGCGGCCGGACCACCGGCGGCGCGGCTGCGGTCGTGGTGGGGGCGGAACGATCCGTCACGTCACGGTCGGTGATGCCCTCCGGCGCCTGGACCTCGACCTTGGTCTGCTCGTCCACGACGTAGGCGAGCTGGCCGATGCACTTGTCCACCTGCCCGCGCAGCCCCTCGACCTTGCTGCGGGCGATGACCACGCGCGCGTACTCGGTGTCGGCGGTGGGATCGCGCCGGGAGAGCGCCTCGGTCATGGCCGTCTGCGCCCGCTCGGCCACCTTGGTGAGCGCCTTCATCTGCGTGAGGTTCTCGTTCACGCAGTTGAGCTTCACCACGTCGCGCTCGTTGCGGGCGTCGTCCACCCGGCCCTGCGCCTGGTCCACCAGCTTGCGCATGCGGACCATGTGCTCGGCGCTCTTGTCCGCCTTCTCGGCGTCCGGGACCTGCTTCACCGTGCTGGGGCTGACCACCGGAGTGGCAGCCACGGCCGGGTGCACCAGGCCGACCAGCAGGGCGATCACGGCGAGAGGGCGAGTCACGGGCAGCGCTCCGGGCAAGGAAAGACGGACAACCTCATGACCCTACTTGGTTTCCAGCCAGGCAGTCAACGCGACAAGCCGTCGGCTGCCTACCCCTTTGGTGCCAAAGACACGGGGGCATCCCCCGGTCCCCCGGGGATCTCGATGTCTTCGGACCCGGTTCGGGCCCATCGGCCACCCCATCGGTCGGGGTGACCTCGCACCGCCAGCGATCCCCGGCCTTCACCAGGCGGGGCGGAACGTCCTGGGAGCTCTCGGCGAAGGGCTGCGACACGCCGTTCTTCTGCCAGCTGAACTTGTAGCGGATGGGATCGCGGTCCTCGTCCTCGCTCCTGGCCGTCACCTCGCAGCGCAGCGCCTGGCCGGCGCGGGCCGGCGAGGGGCCCAGGCGGACCCGGGCGGGCCCAGGGGGGGTGTTCTCCACGGCCCGGTCGGCGTGGGCGGCCGGCGCGCTGGCCTGGCCGTCGCTGGCCGTCACCGTGCACCGCCACTTCTCGCCCTTGGCGATGCGGCTGGCCTCGACCCGGGCCGGGTCGGCCCCGGGCTGCGCCGCCTTGCCGTCGCGGGTCCAGGCGTAGGTGTAGGTGAGCGGATCGCCGTCGGCGTCGGTGGAGGCGGTCGCCACGCGGCAGTCGAGCGCGTCGCCGCGGCGCGGGCGCTCGGGCTCGACCTGCACCAGCGGCGCGGTGGGCGGCGTGTTGCGGATCACCACCTCGCCCACGGCGCGCGGGCTCTCCGCCGCGCCATCGCCGGCCCAGGCCTCGCAGCGCCACTTCTCGCCGTGCTTCACCAGCCCGGAGGGCAGCGTGGGCTGGTCCTCCGCCACCGGCACCGGCGTGCCGTCGCGCGACCACCGGTAGCTGAGCGTGATGGGCTCGCCGTCCACGTCGGTCTGCGGCGCCTTGAGCTGGCAGACCAGCGGCGCGCCCACCGCCGGGCCGTCGGGCAGGAGCGTCAGCGCGGGCGCGGCCGGGGGCGTGTTGCGGATGGTGGTGGTGGCCACCACGCGCTCGCCCTCCGCCTCGCCGTCGAAGGGCGTGGCCTCGAGGCGCCAGGTCTCGCCGTGACGCACGGTGGACGCGGGGATGGTGGCCCCCTCGAACGGCACCGGCAGCCCGTCGCGGAACCAGGCGTAGCGGTACGTGACGGCGTCGCCGTCGCGGTCCGGCGCCGGCTTGCGGAGCGACACCTGGAGGCCGGTGCGCGCCACCGCCTCGGCCGGCTCCAGCGCGATGACCGGGGCGCCGGGCGGCGTGTTCCGCACCTCGCACTCGGTGGAGACCGGCGGGCCCACCAGCTCGCCGTCCCAGGGCGTGACCACCACCTGGATCAGGTCGTGCTTGCGGGCGTTGCCCGGGAACCGGAACTGGCCGGCGGCGGCGGTGACCGGCTTGCCGTTCACGTTCCAGACGGTCCGGTAGGAGACGCCGTCGCCGTCGGGATCGACCGAGGGGCGCGTCACCCGCAGCTCCGGGACCGCGCCGGAGGGGATGGGGCCGTCGGTGCAGAGCGCCAGCTCGGCCGGGCCGGGCGGCGTGCCCAGCACGCGCACCTCGGCGCGCGCGGGCGGGCTCTCCGCCTCGCCGTCGCCGGCCACCACCTCCACCGCCCAGCGCTCGCCCTTGCGCGGCGTGCCGCGCGGGATCTGCCCCTGGTCGGCGGGCGCGTCGAAGGGCTGGCCGTCGCGGAACCAGCGGTAGCGGTAGGTGATGACGTCGCCGTCGGCGTCCGGCGCCTGCTGGCCGCGCACGGCCAGGCCGTCCACCCGGCGCGGCTGCGCCGGCGCGAAGGCCAGCCGGGGCGGCGCCGGCGGGGTGTTGAGCACGGTGACGGCGGCGCGGGCGGGCGGCCCGTGCACCTCGCCGTCGAAGGCCTCGACCTCCACCTCCCAGCGCTGCCCCTTGACCAGCTGGGCGGCCGGCACCTGCGTGCTGTTGGTCCAGTAGGGCGGCTGGCGCGAGGCCTCGGTGCCGTCCTCGACCGGCACCGGCACGCCGTCGCGCCACCAGCGGTAGCGGTAGCTGAGCGCGTCGCCGTCGGCGTCCTGCGCCGCCGCCCTGAGCGCCACCTGGAGCGGCGCCGCCACGGTGGGCTTCGGGTCGGAGAAGGCGATCACCGGCGCGGTGGGGGGCGCGTCCTCGATCACGATCTCGTCGGAGATGGCAGGGCCGTCGTCGGTGCCGTCGCGCGGCGTGAGGGTGACGCGGATCCGCTGGTGCTTGCGGAGCGCGGTGGCGGGCAGGTCGTAGGCGCCCACCCGGTCCGGCAGCCCCTGGCCCCCGCGCGACCAGGTCACGCCCAGGGAGACCGCGTCGCCGTCCGCGTCCTTGCCCGGCTCCTGCACCACCAGCTTGACCGGCTCCCCGCCGCGCGGGCGGCGCGGCTCCAAGGCGATCCGCGGCGGGACCGGGGGCGTGTTGCCCACCTGCACCGAGGCGGTGGCGGGCGGCCCCTCCACCTCGCCGTCGCTGGCCACCACGGTGACCTCGAACCGGTCGCCGCGGGTGACCGCCGCGGCCGGCACCACCCGACCGCCCTCGGCCGCGCCGGTGAAGGGCTGGCCGTTGCGGGTCCAGGTGAAGCGGTAGGTCACGGGATCGGCGTCGTCGTCCGCCGCCGGCGCGGTCACCACCGCGCGCAGCGGCTGGCCGCGCCGCGGCAGCGCCGGCGCGATGGCCACGGCCGGCACGCCCGGCGGCGTGTTGACCGCCACCACCTCGGCGGTGGCCGGCGGCCCCTCGGCCTCGCCGTCGAAGGCCCGGATCTCCACCTGGACCTGCTGCTTCTTGGCGAAGAGGCCGGCCGGCAGCTCGGAGAGCGCGGCGGCCAGGTTGAGCGGCCGCCCGGCCACGATCCACCGGTAGTGATAGGAGAGCGCGTCGCCGTCCACGTCCTCGGCGGGCGTGGCCACGCGGGCCCGCACCGGCACGGTGCGGCGCGGGGAGGCCGGCTCCACCGCCGCGACCGGCGTGCCCGGCGCGGTGTTGCCCACCCGGACCTGGACCAGCGTGGAGGGGCCGGAGAGCTCGCCGTCGCTGGCGGTGACGCGGGCCCCCACCAGCGCGCCCTTCTTCAGCTTGGCGCCCGGCAGCGTGTCGCCCTCGACGCCCAGCGGCAGGCCGTCCAGCAGCCACTCGATGCGGTAGGTGACCGCGTCGCCGTCGGGGTCGGCCGCGGCCCGGGTGACGGTGGCCTTCACCTGCCCCGAGCGCAGCGGGCGCTCCGGGCTGACCGAGACCTCGGGCGCGCCCGGGGCGGTGTCGCGCACCTGCACCAGCGGCCCCTCGATGGCCGGGCCGCCGGCGGGCGCGCGCAGCACGAACCGCCAGCGCTCGCCCTTCCTCGCGGTGCCGGGGGGCAGCTCGCGCTTGCCCTCCAGCGCGGCCACCGGCTGTCCGTCGCGGAGCCACTCGATCCTCGGCGCCGGGGCCGACTCCCCCGCCGGCGCGTCCAGCCAGACGCCGCGCCAGCCGGCGCGGAGCGTGTCGCCCACCGCCGGCCCGGACGGCTCCAGCCGCAGGTCCTTGTAGGTGGGCGGGTTGGGGCCGAAGCGGCCGGAGCGGGCGGCGTCGCGCCCCGGGCCGGCCCAGGGGATGGCCGTGGCCGCGGCGCCGGGGTGGGCGGAGCGGACCGCCTGCACGTCGCCGCCGGGCAGGCCCACGAAGATGGTCGGGGTCCCGTCGCCGGCCACGTCGGCCAGCAGCGGGCTGGCGGTGACCTCGGCGCCGCCCAGCGCGGCCGGGAAGCCGTCCAGCGGGGCGCCGGTGCGCGAGAGCGCGACCACGCTGCCGTCGGTGGTGACCGCCACCACGTCCAGCTGCCCGTCGCGATCCAGGTCGCCGACGGCCACGCCGCCGAAGACCCGGCCGCCCACCTTGGCGGGGAAGCCCGGCAGCGCCCGGCCGCCGCGCCCCACCGCGTAGAGCGCGCCGTCGGCCGAGGCGAAGAGCACGTCCAGCCGGCCGTCGCCGTCCAGGTCGGCCACCGCGGGCGACTCGTAGATGCGGTAGCTGGCCGCCACCGGGAACCCCTGCAGCGGCTGGCCGCGGGCGTTGACCGCGTAGAGCGAGAAGTCCTGGCTGCCCACCACCACGTCCAGCGCGCCGTCGTCGTCCAGGTCGGCGAAGACCGGCGCGCCGGTCACGGCGAAGCGCGTGACCAGCGGGAAGCCCGGCAGCGCCTTGCCGGCGCGGTCCACCACCACCACGCGCCCGTCCTCGCAGCCGAAGGCCAGCACGCGGGCGGGGCCCAGCTGCGCGGAGGCCACCGGGCTGGTCACCGGCCGGCCCAGGGCCAGCGGGAAGCCCTTGGCCTCGGCGCCGTTCCGGCGGAGGGCGTGCACGCGCCCGCGCACGTCGCCCACCACCAGCTCCGGCCGGCCGTCGCCGTCCACGTCGGCGAAGGAGGGGCCGGCCTTCGCCGCGGCGCCCAGCGAGACCGGCCAGCCGGCCGGGGCGCCGCCGCTCCACAGGAAGGCGCGGCCGGCGCTGGTCACGACCGCCAGCTCCGGGCGCCCGTCGCCGTCCATGTCCGCCGCCGCCGGCGCGCCGACGGTGGCCTCGCCGGCCGCCAGCGCGGGCAGCACCAGCGGCAGGCCGGCCGGCGTGGAGCCGTCGGGCCGCAGCGCGGTGAGCCGGTCCCCGGCCGCCACCACCACGGCCGGCGCGCCCCCCAGCTGCACCACGACGGCGGGGGCGCCGACGCGGCCGCCCACCTCCCGCGGGTAGTTCGAGAGCGCACCCGCGGTGAGGGCGAAGGCCAGCAGGATGCCGTTCATGGGGTCGTCTTCCGGATCAGGCGAGCCGCGCCAGCCGGTCGCTGGTGTCGCGGAGGCGGTGGGAGAGGATGCGCGCGATGTTGATCACCACGAAGGTGAAGCCGTCGCGGGAGCGCTTGCGGAAGGCGGTGAAGGCCTCGGCGGTCAGCTCCAGCGTCTCGCACGCGGTGCGGGCCCGGACCGCGGCCGAGCGGGCCTCGCGATCGACCAGGCCCATCTCGCCGAACGAGTCGGGCGCGGCCAGGGCGGCCAGGACCTTGTCGCCGGCCGGGGTCGGGTGCAGCACCTCGACCTCGCCCGCGCCGAGCACGAACAGCGACACGGCCGGCGAGCCGGCCTCGAAGATGGTCTCCCCGGCCGCGAAGTCGCGCGGCCGGCAGAGCTCGGCCAGCGCGCCCAGCTCGGCCGGGCTGAGGAGCTCGAAGAGGGGCGACCGGCGCAGGGTCTCCACCGCGTCCACGATCATGGCTCCTCCCTCCCCTGCCCTGCCGGCTCGGGCGCCGCGTGGCGCGCGCCCAGGAAGTACTCGTCGAAGCGGCGGTCGCCGGCCTCCAGCGTCAGCGCCAGCCCCTCGCGCGCCGGCTCCAGCTGCGCGACGCCGCGGCTCCGCCCCACGGTGTAGATCTCCAGCGGCTTCACCGGCAGCGCGCCGCCCTCCGGCTCGGTGCCCAGCGCCACGGCGAAGGCGGCCCGCTGGTCCTCGCGGTGGCGCCAGTAGAGGAACAGGTCGCCGGCCACGCAGCCGAACCGCTCGCGCGCCGCGCCCAGCAGGCCGGCCCGCGTGCGCTCGGCTTCGGCCACCGCGCGCCCGGCCTCCTCGGCCTCGGCCCGGAGCTGGCGGGCCCGGCCGCGCCGCTCCTCGGCCTCCTTGAAGAGCCGCTCCGCGTCGCGCCGCGCGCGGCGGGAGGCGATGGCGTGCTCGGCGGAGAGGAGCGACCGCTCGAAGCTGCGGGCCCAGGCGGCCTCCACCTCGTCCCAGAGCCGCGCCCGCTTGCGATCCTCCTGGCCGTACTCCTCCTGCAGCGCCTGCTGCTGCCGCTCGGCGGCGCGCAGGGCGGCCTCCGCGGTGGCGCGCGCCTTCTCGCCGTCGGCGCCGCGGGGGCCGGGCGAGGGCTGCGGCGCGGGCAGCCCGGCCAGGGCCTCGCGGCGCACCTCGACGGTCCGCTCCGCGCCGCCCAGCCGGTACCAGAGGTCGGAGGTGCGGAAGCGCTGCTCCTCGAAGCTGCCCACCCGCTCCAGCGCCCGGTTCTCCTGGGACTGGGCGTCGGCGGTCGCGTGCGCCGCCTCGTCCTCGGCCGCGCCGGCGGCGGAGAAGGCGTCGATGGCCGACCGCTGCGCCACCTCGGCGCGCAGCTCCATCAGCTGCCCCTGCGCGGTGAGGTCCTCGTGGCGCGCGCGCGCCTCGCGCAGCCCGGCGGTGGCCGCCACCAGCTCCTCCCACCAGCCGTGGAAGGCAGGGCTTGCGAGGAGCTCGCGGAGCTCGCTCAACCGGACGGCGTGCATCGCGACACCTCCTCGCGGGGGCATCGCCCCGCCTGCGCGCGCTTCGTCCTCAGTTCGCGGGCGAGAAGACGAACGGGTACTCGACGGTGACCGGGCCCTCCGGGCGGAACTGGGTCCGCCAGGTGCGCATGGCGCCGGTGATGCATGTGGCCACGTCCTGCGAGCCGAGCGAGTTCACCACCACCGTGATGTCGGAGATGCCGCCCGTCTCCAGGATGGTGAACCGGATGGTCAGCTTGCCCTTGAGCGCCGGGTTGCGCTTGAGCGCGTTCTCGTAGCAGGCCTTGATGAGCCCCATGCGCGCGCGGACGAAGGCGCCCAGCTTGCCCTGGTCGATCTCGGCCGAGTCGATCTCGGCGTCCTCGGCCTGGACCGCGCCGGAGACCTTCACGTCGCTCTTGGCGCCGTACCCGACCGCGTTGCCGCCGCCGCCGCTGGTGGCGAGGCTGCCGATGGAGGCCGCCTGGCCCTGGCCGCCGCCCTTGCGGCCGCCGCCGGCGCCCGGGTCGGTGGCCACGGCCACGCCGCCCGCGCCGGCCAGCGCCGTCGCCACGTCGCCCGCGCCGCCGCCGTTGCCGAACACGTCGGCCACCGCGCCCTGGCCGGTGCCGGGGCCCAGGGCGCCCAGCACCTTGAGGATGCCCTTGGACTGGACCGCCTTCACCGCCGCGGCCTGGCGCGCCGCCTTGCTGGCCGCGGCCTGCTCCGGGGTCTCGGAGGCGGCCGGCTTCTTCTCCGGCTTCTTCTCCTCCACCTTGGCCTCGGTGGCGACCTCGGGCTTCTTCTCCTCCGCCTGCGGCACGGGCGGCTGCCGGTCGGGGATGAGCACGCGCGCGTAGCGGTCGGGGATGTCCTCGAGCGTCAGGTCCTCGGTGACCTTGGCGCTGGCCAGCACCGCGTACAGCGCGGCGTGGCCCAGCATGGAGCAGAGCAGGACCGTGGAGAAGAGCCGGTCCATGGAGCGGAACCGGTTCTTCTTGGCCTCGCGCGGCAGGACCGGGCGCGGCGACTCGGGGGGCGGGGTGACGAACTGCCAGAGCACCGTCACGTCGCCCAGCACCAGCTTGCCGCGCTGGTCGTCGTTGACCGCCACTGAGAAGGTGCCGGCGGCCGCAGGGCGGGCGCGCTTCTGCGCCACCAGCGCGGCCAGGTCGGCCTCGCCGCCGGGGCCCTGCACGCGCCCCTCGGCGCCGGCCGGGAACTGCAGCTGGTAGCGGTCGCCGCCCCAGGTGAACAGCGTCAGCGTGGCCGGCAGCGCGGCGTCCGGCACGGCGATGCTGTTCTTCGGGGAGGTCCCCAGCGTCACCGGCTGCCGGGGCTGGAGGATCCGCTCCTCGGCGATCTTGCCGCCCCGGATGACGCCGATGCGGAGAACCTTGATCTGCTGAGCCGCCATCGCGTTTCCCGCCTCGTGCCCGCCCTAGAACGGGTCCTTCTCGACCGCGCTCTTGACCTCGGAGACGAACGACTCGGACCGGTCTCTCTCTTCGCCAGCGTTCACGTTGGCCCGCGGCATGAGGAACATCGCCTGGGGCTTCTGGACCCTGCCTTCGACCTTCAGCTCCTCGACGCGGAGGACCTTCCTCTGCGCCGCCTTGCGCTGCGCCCCGGCCTGGGCCGGCTTGCCCGCCGCCGACTGTGCCCACGCGGGGGACGCGACGATGGTTAGCACGGCGGCCGAGAGCGCCACAAGCAGCCGGATCTCCTTCATCTGTCTCCCCTTTCCGTACCCTTCGTGGACCCGCCGCGGCCAGGTGTTCCCTTCGCGCCGGGTGCGGGTGCGGTGGCCGGCACCGGGGCCGCCTTCTGCTCGGCGGGCGCGACGGCGGGCTGCGGCTGGGCCTCTTGCTGCGCGGCCTGCGCCGCCGCCTCGTCCGCCTTCCGCTTGGCGTCGGCCTCGCGGCGCAGCCGATCCTTCTCCTCGCGCGCCAGCCGCTTCTTCTCGCGGTCCACCGAGCGGAGCGCGTCCTTGCGGTACTCGGGCAGGCGCCCGTCCTTGCCGCCGGAGGCCTCGAAGGCGTCGAGGTAGGCCACGCCCTGCTCCAGCCGCGCCAGGGTCGCCGTCCCGGGCCGCTCGCCGTCCAGGAAGAGCACGGCCAGGTTGAACTGGACCTCGATCATCTTCGGATCGAGGGCCTGCGCCCTGGCGTAGGCCGCCTCGGCGTCCATGAACCGCTTGGCGCCGCGGTAGGCGTTGCCCAGGTTGAGCCAGGCCGCGGCCAGGCCCGGCGCGTCGTGCACGGCGCGCTCGAGGTGGGAGATGGCCCCCTCGTAGTCCTCGGCGTCGGCCAGCATGGCGCCGTAGTTGGCCTGCGCCTCCGGGTAGTCGGGGCGGAGCGTGGCGGCGGTCTTGAAGGCCTCCAGCGCCTGCGGGACGTTGCCCAGCTCCAGCTCAACCGCGCCGATGCGGTTCCAGACGGCCGCGTCGCTGCCGTCGACCTGGCGCGCGTTCTCCAGCACCATGCGCGCCAGCTCGAACCGCTTCTTGCGCTGGTAGACGGCGGCCAGGTTGACCATGGCCGGCACGTTCTTCTCGTCGGTCTTGAGCGCCCGGCGCGCGGCCTCCTCGGCGCCGGCCAGGTTGCCGGTGGCGAGCAGCACCTCGGAGAGCGCGTTGCGCAGCGCCACCGAGTCCGGGGTCTTCTCCAGCCGGGCCCGCAGGTCGGCCTCCACCTGCGCCGCCCGCCCGGCGCGGATCTCCAGCCGGGCCAGGTTCTGCGCCGCCGGCACGAAGCCGGGCGAGCCGTCCAGCGCCCGCTGGTAGGCGGCGCGCGCCGCCTCGGGCTGCTTCAATGCCTCGCGCAGCCGGCCGGCGTTGAGGCCGGCCCAGGCCATGCGCGGCTCGCTCGCCAGCGCGGCCTCGAACTCGGCGGCGGCGCCGGCGAGGTCGCCGGCCGCCTCCCGCCTCACGCCGTCGGCGAACCGGTCGCCGGCGCGCCGGTCGAGCGGGGCCGTCGCCGGCGCCCCGAGGGCGGCGGCGCCGGGCCCGGCGGCGGGCTGCGAACCCGCGCCCCCCGGCTGCTGCACGCTCGCGCAGGCGGCGAGCACAGCGGCCAGCGCGGCCGGGACGATCCCCGGCCACGTCCGACGGAGGGTGCGGGTCCGCGCCACGGTCACTTCCCCTTGAGCAGCTTCTTCGCGTTCTCGATCTGGCTCTTCGCCACGGTGTCGGTGACGCCCTGGACCGCCACGCAGGCCGTCAGCGCCTCCTTGGACCGGGCCGTCTTCTTGGCGTCGGAGAAGAGCGAGGCCGCGCGGTAGAGCGTCTTGGCCGCGCTGTTCGCATCGGCCTTGGCGCACTCCGGATCCTTGCCGAAGGCCAGGTACGCCTCGGCGGCGTCGGCCGGCTTGCGGGCGACGTCGTACTCGGCGGCGACGTTCTGCATGGCCAGGCAGCGGTTGACGTTGTCCGGCCACTTCTGCAGGAAGTCCTGGTACGCCTTGGCGGAGTTGAGGTGCTCGCCCTTCTTGGCCAGGCCGGAGGCCAGCAGCAGGGCGTTGGTGGGCGCCAGCTTGGAGTCCGGGAACTCCTTCAGGATCCGCTCGCGGGCGGCGATGGCCTTGGCGGACTGGTCGGCCTTGTCCCAGGCCAGCGCGGCGTTGTGGAGCGCGCCGGCGGCGTCGCCGGTGCCGTTGTCGGCCAGCGCCTGGAACGCGGCGGCCGCCTCGGCGGTCTTGCCGGCGTCGAGGAGCTTCTGGGCCTGGGCGAACTGGGCGCCGGCGCCCTCGCGGGTCACGGCCTCCTTGGCCTTCATCAGCCCGGCCTTCTGCTTCTCGTCGGTGGCCTTGGCGATCTGCCCGTCCAGCTCGGCGGAGACCTTGGCCACGGCGGCCTGGAACCCGGCCTCGTCGCCCAGGATGCGGAAGGTCTGCGCGTAGTAGGGCAGCGCGTCGGCCAGGATCACCGGGTCGTCGCCGAACCGCGTGTTGATGAACTCGAAGCGGCGGCGCGCCTCCTCCATGTTGTCGCTCGCGTACTGCACCTGGGCGGCCAGGAGGGCCAGCGTGGCGGCGGCGATGGGCGGCCGCTGCTCGGCCGGCTTCTTCATCTCCGGGTCGAAGTCGAGCAGGGCCAGGTAGCCGTCGATGGCGGTGATGGCGCTCTTCCACTCGCCCTGCGGCGGGCGCGGGTTGAGGGCGGCGCCGTTGCGCTGCTCGAGCTTGGGCATCTTGATGGGCTCGAGCTTGCCGGCCTTGGTGGCCTGGTTGGCCGCGAACACCCAGTCGGTGGCGGCGGTGTGCCAGGCGGTGGCCTTGGAGGCCTGGCTGGCGTGCGGATCGGCCGCGACGCGCTCGGCCAGCTGCGCCGCCTTGTCGAACTGCCCGGCCTGCCGGTACATCTCGGAGGCCAGCAGGTTGATGGGGATCTGGTACTCGGAGACGCCGTACTTCGCCTGGATCGAGGCGTAGCCGTCGGCGGCCGCGCCGTACTCGGCGCGGGCCTGGTCGCTGGCGCCGGCCTCGCGGGCCTGGTCGCCGCGCTTCCGGTGCGTGTCGGCGTCCTTGTAGGCCGCGCCGGCCGCCTCCTCCAGCGAGGACGCCGCAGGCGCGCGGGCGCCCGCCTGCTGGAACCGCGGATCGCCGCCGACGCTGGAGGCGCCGCCGGACGCGCCGCCGCCGCCCGTGGCACAGGCCGCGGCTGCGAGGGTCAAGAAGGCTGCCAGCCGGATCTTCGCGCTGTTCGTGATCATGTGGTGTCTCCGTCTCAGGTCCCCGCGCCGGCCGCGGCGTTGCTGGCCTGCGACGCCGGCGCTTCCACCGCCGGGGTCTTCCCCGGCGCCTCCCCCGCCGCCTGCGCGGCGGGCCTCACCTGCTCGACCGCCGCGCTGCCCGGCGCGCCGTTCCCCGGCTCACCCCCCACGGCCCCCGTCGCGGGAGCGGCGGGCGGTGCGCGGTGGGTGGGCCCATCCGGCGTGTCGGCGAAGGGCGCCGGGGAGAGGTCTTCCTGCAGCATCCTCACCTTGGCGTCCTTCATGACCGGGTACTCGGTGGGCCGGTACCTGGCCAGCGACTCGGCGATCTTCTTCGTCCACTCGTTCTTCACGTGGAGGCGCCGGGCCTGCTCGATGGCGTCCACGTACACCTTGACGGCCTGCTCCTCGTAGGGCGCGGCCGCGGCGGAGAGCTGGTCCTGGTAGGCGGCCAGCAGCTCCTCGTTGGCCTTCACGTCCGGCGGGATGGGCGCGTCATACAGCGTCTGCGCCAGGCGCTCCAGCAGGTACGCCTTCCGGTAGAAGGCGGCCAGGATCCAGTCGGGCCGCTTGTACCGCATCACCTCGTCGTACTGCGGGGCCACCTTCTTGGCCTCGGCCAGCTTGGACTCGAGGGCCTTCTGCAGCTTCTTGGTGTTGCTGGTGGCCGGCAGCTTGATCTGGTCGTACCGCTCGAAGTCGTACTCGGCCAGGCGGAAGCGGGCCTCGGCCGCGGAGGCCGCCGCGGCCACGTGCACCTCGGGCTTGAGCCCGCGGGCCGAGAACTCGCGCACGGCCTTGCCGTAGGCCACCTGCGCCTGCCGGTGATCGCCCGCCTGCCGGTAGGCCAGGCCCATCTTGAGATAGGCCGACACCACCAGCTCGTGCTCCTTGCTCTTCGAGAAGCGGCCCACGAACCCCTGCAGCGCCTGCACCTCGCGCTGCGGCTGGTCCGCCCGCTCGTAGATGAGCGCCGCGTGGTACTGGCTGCGGGCCGCGTCGTCCGCGTCGGGGTAGGTCCTGGCGTAGCGGACGAAGGCGTCGGCGGCCTCGTCGTAGCGCTGCAGGTTCTCCAGCGAGCGCGCCGCGTTGTAGAGCGCGTTCTTGCGGTGCCTGGAGTTGGGGTAGCGGTTGACCAGCTGCACGTAGCGGTCGACGGCCTTCTCGAACTCGTAGGTGTTCTCGGCGTTGAAGCCCACCCGGAACAGCGCCTCGTCGGCCAGCGTGGACTTCGGGTACTCGGCCGGGATGCGCTCGTAGAGCCTGAGCGCGCTCTCGAAGCGGCGGGCCCCCTCGTAGCAGGCCGCGGCGTTGAAGAGCGCCTTGTCGGCGAACTCGTGCTTCGGCTCCTCGGCCACCAGCGCCAGGAAGGTGGCCGCGGCGGGCTCGTACTGCTTCGCGTCCATGAGCTGCATGGCGCGGTTGAAGCGGCCGCCCAGCTTGAACTTCTGCAGGCTGGCGTTCAGGTCCTTGTTCTTGCCCACCGCGGCCAGCTGCAGCCGGGCCGAGGCCGACTCGACGTTGGCCCAGTCCTTGGTGGTGAGGTAGCTCTCGATGATCAGGTTGGCCGAGTACTGGGCCACCGGCGTGCTGGGCCAGGTGGAGACGACCTCCTCGAAGCGGCAGCGCGCCTCGTCGAAGTCGCCGTACTGGTAGAAGAGCTCGCCGGCCTTGTAGGCGATGGCCGGCGCGCGCTCCTGCTCGGGCGCCTTGTCCAGCAGCGCGTCGGAGTCGCGGACCAGGTCCTGCAGCACCGCCGGCAGCGGCTCGGCCTTGACCACCTCTTCCGGCTTGCGGTCGGCCGAGCGGAGCACCTTGCGGGTCTCCAGCTGCCCCAGCCGCTGCAGGCGCGTGATCTCGCCCTCCCAGGCGATGATGGCGGAGAGCGCCGCCTCGGCGCGGTAGCGATCGCTGGCCGGGTCGTCGCGCACGCCCGCGTAGACGCGGGCGCTCCGCTCGAACTCCAGCGAGTTGTAGAGGCAGTCGGCCCACCGGTAGGCCATCTCGTGCGCCTGCTTCGAGTGGGGGAAGCGGGTCACGTAGTCGCCGTAGGCCTTGGCGGCGACCCGGTACTCGGCCACGGCCGGCTCGAGCTTCCGGTCGGCCTTGTACTGCTGCGCCTGCGCGTGGTGGAAGCTGGCCGCGCGCAGCAGGCTCTGCTCGGAGAGGCTGCGGACGGTGGCCACCAGGGTGGGGTCGCCGGCGTTCCGCTGGTACCAGGGCGAGCCCTCGGCGTAGGCCGCGACCAGCGCCTCGCGCTCGGCCGCCTCGCGGTCGAAGCGGCGATCGCGCGACCAGGCCAGCACGATGCGCGCCTGGATGCGGGGCGCGTCCGGCGCGAGCGGGTCCTTGTCCAGCACCGCCTTGTAGGCGGCCACGGCCTGGGCCCACTTCGTCTCGTCGAAGTAGACGTCGCCCATGCGCGTGTAGATCTCGGCCTCGTACGGTCGGCCGCCCAGCCCCTGGTAGTACCCGACCGCGCGCTCGATGCCGCCGCCGCGGTCGTCGGCGAAGCTGATGGCGATGTACTGGATGGCCTCCGGCCAGACGTCGCCGCCGGGCTTCTCGCCGGGCGCGGCCGAGGCGACGTAGTGGTCGAGCAGGCGGGTGAACCCGTCCACCGCGCCGCCGAAGTCGTCCATCCGGTAGCGCGTCCAGCCCAGCTTGTACTGGGCGCGCGCGTAGAGCGGGTGGTCGGGGTACTGCTCCAGCTGCTGGTACGCCGCGGCCGCCCGGATGAGCGAGTCGGGCTGGACCGCGTCGAACCAGTAGTCGCCCAGCCGCACCCAGGCCTCGGGCACGTACGGGCTGCGCGGGTAGCGCTGGATCAGGGCCTGGTAGGCGTCGCGCGACTCCTCCTCCTGGCCCATCTCGCCCAGCGCGTAGGCCAGCAGGTACTGCACGCCGTGCTGGAAGGGGTAGTCGGGGAAGCCGGTGAGGATCTTCTGGTAGAGCGCGATGGAGGGCGCGTAGCTCTTCTGCGGCTCGGGCGGCGGATCGCGCCCCTCGGCCACGGCCTTCTGCGCCGCCTCGGTGTGGGCGGCCACCGCGGCCTCGAAGTCGTCGTTGGCCTTCTCGTAGTGGAGCTCGGCCAGCCGGAACATCGCCTCCGGCGTGTGGGCCCGGTCGTCCGGGTAGCGGCGCAGGAACTCCTCGAAGCGGGCGATGGCCGACTGGCGCTCGCCCTTCTCCAGCGACTCCACGTCGTCCAGCTGCCGGTCGAACCTGTCGGAGACGGCGTGGCGGGCCTGATCGTAGCTGCGGTCGATCCGCCCCTGCGCCTCGGCCTTGTAGTCCTGGGCCACCTCGTCGAAGCGGCGGATGGAGGCCTCGAGCTCGGCGCGATCGGCGTCGGGCGTGGGGAGCACCACCGGCGCCTGGGCGGGCGCCGGGGCCGGCGCGGCCGCAGCGCCCTGGCGCGGGGCGCGGACGCGGCAGGAGGTGTAGCCGGCGGCGGGGGCCGCGGCCAGCGCGGCCAGCGGCCCCAGCAGCAGCGCGGCGGCCAGGAGGAGGCGGTTCACTCGTCCCTCCCCAGCACCGGCGCGTACCGCGCCTCCAGCGCCCGGAGCGCCTCGGCCTTCTCGGCCGAGAGCGTGCGGAGCTTCTCCACCCGCTCCTTCTTGCGGGCCCAGGCCACGTCGGTCAGCCCCACGTCGCCCTCCAGCGCGACCCCGTACAGCTCGCGGCGCACGTCGCCGAAGGCGCGGAACGCCACCAGCCCGACCGCGCCCGAGACCTCGCCGCGCATGCCCTCCAGCGCGCCGGTCTGCTGCGAGAGGATCAGCCGCTCGCGGGCCACCTGCGCCTGCATGGCCCCGGCGCGCTGCGCCGCCTCGTCGGCGGCGGCGGCGCCGACCGCGCGCGCCTGCACCGCGTACCCGTCCAGCTGCTGCGAGAGCGCGTCGGCCCGGTCGGCGCGGGCGGCGGCGGCGGGGTCGGCCTTGAGCCGCGCGCCGGCCAGCAGCTCGCGCTCGCGCGCCAGCAGGGCCAGGTAGTCGGCCCGCAGCCGCCCCTCCTCCTGCAGCGCGTCGGTCCCGGCCGCGGCGTCGCGGGCCAGGGCGATCTTCTTCTGCAGGCCGGCCAGCTCGGCCCGGTAGCCCGCCACCACCTGCCGGTGCTGGCGCAGCTCGTCCTCGAAGGCCTGGCGCGAGGCGGCGTCGGTGCGGACCTCGTCCTTGTGCGTCTCCAGCCAGACCTGCGAGGCGGTGATCATCGCGTCGGAGGCGTCGGCGCCGTAGGCCAGGCGGAAGGCCTCCCGGTCCACCGCCTCCAGCCGCGAGCGGAGCAGGTCCAGGCGCGCCACGGCCGCGTCGGCCGTGCGGGGCAGGGCGTCCAGCTTGCCCTCCAGCGCCACCCGCTGCGCGTGGACCTGGTCCAGCTGCTCGCGCGCGCCGGGGTCGGCGTGGGGGCGCAGCGCCTCGACCACCACGGTGGCGGCCTCGCCCTGCAGCACCGCGGCGGCGTTCTCGACCGCCTGGGCGCTGGCGTAGGACTCGCGCAGGTCCGGGAAGGCGTCCAGGCCGTGGTTGCGGGCCAGGGCCGCGTCCACGCGGTCGGCCAGCGCGGCGGCCTCCTCCAGCGCGTCGCGGCCGCCCTCCACGTCGCCGGCCAGCGCCGCGGCGCGGGTGACGTCCGGCCGCTCGGCGGCCCAGCGCATGGCCACCGGCGGCACCGGCGTCGCCACCTCCAGCGGCCCCTCGTGGCGCGAGACCAGCTCGCCCAGGTAGCGGACCGGATCCTCGTGCAGGTCCAGCACCGAGCCGAGCGCGTCGCGGGCGCCGCCGTACTCGGTCACGACCCGCTGGTAGGCCTCGCTGGCCTCCTCGAACCGGCCCAGCTGGACCAGCACGTGGGCCTCGAGCAGCGCCGCCTTGGGCGCCAGGCGCGCGTCCGGCGCCAGGTCCGCCACGGTGCGGGCGGTCCGCAGCGCCGCCTCGGGCTGCCCCTGGTCCAGGTAGGCCCAGGCGGTCTCGTAGAGCGAGGCCTCGAACTGCGGCGAGTCCACGCCGATGCGGCCGTAGGCGTCCAGCGCCGCCGGGAGCTCGTCGCGCTCGGCGTGCACGCGCCCCAGGGCCATCAGGCAGAGGTCCTGCACCTCGCGCGCGCGCGCGTCCGCCGCCTGCAGCCCCACGCAGCGCTGGAGCTGCGTCACCGCCGCGCCCAGGTCGCTGCGCTCCACCTCGACGGCGCCCAGGAAGTAGGCCGCCTGCGCCTCGTAGGGCGGCGGCACCGCCGCGAAGGCGGCGCTGGCCTGGGCCAGCCGCTCGGCAGGCGGCAGGTCCGTGCGGGCGTAGGTGGCCTTGGCGGTCAGGTAGCGCAGCTCGCCGGGCAGGTTCTCGCCGAAGACCCGCTGGGCGTCGCCCAGCAGCGACTGCACCGCCGCGGTGTCGCCGACGCGGGCCGCGCAGTCCACCGCCGCCGCCAGCGCCTCGCCCTGGTGCTGGGAGGTGCCCAGGGCCAGGTAGGTCGCGAGATACGGGCGGGCCGCCGGGCAGTCCCCGGCGCGCCGGAGCGCGTCGCCCATGTAGAAGCGGGCGGTGTCGCCGCCGCCGCTGGCGGCGAACGGCGGGTCCTCCAGCGCCTCGCGCAGCAGCGCGGTGGCGCGGTCCCAGTCGCCCAGCAGGTAGTAGGTCTCGGCCTCGGAGAGCTTGCGGGCCGCGCGGGCGGAGGGCGCCTCGGCGCGGGTGGCCACGCCCTGCTGCACCAGCTGCAGCAGCGACTGGACCGTCGGGACGCCGCGCTCGACGTCGGCGAGCGCGTCCGCCGCGGCGGACCGGGGGGACAGCGCCGCGGCCGCGAGCAGGGCCGCGGCGACGAGGGCGCGTCGCCAGTTCACCGCGCAGCGCCTTCCGCGGCGGCGGGGGCGACGGGCGGGCCCTCGCGCGCCACGTCCACGTCGTAGCGGACCGCGGGGCGATCCTTCAGCTCGGCGGTCAGGCCGCCCTTCTCGTAGCCGACCACCTTGATGGCGGTGCGCTTCCCGGGCTCGGCGGCGAACGTGTACGAGGACTGGACCTTGAAGCGGTAGCCCTCGAGGTAGCTGAACAGGCCGAAGCCGTGGCCGCGGTAGACCAGCTGGACCGAGATCTGGTGGTTGCCCGGCGAGACGCGGCCGTTGAAGATCTCCAGCTCCTCCTTCTTCTCCAGGTCGCCGTCCTGATCACTCTTGGTGAAGATCGGGGCGCCGTCGAGGGCGTAGGCCACCGACTCGAGGTAGAAGGACGAGCCCATCTCGTTGCGGTGCACCAGCACGGCCTTGGCGCCGGTGGTGATGTCGCCGCCGATCACCATCTCCTGCAGCCCCATGAGCCGGGCCTTGGTCCGGTAGATCTTCTCCTTGAGGTCGGCCACCTGCTGCTCGAGGGCCCGGACCTCCAGGTCGTTCTTCTCGTCCGCCGTCATGGGCGGGCGGGCGGCGGGGGCCGCGGCGGCGGTGCTGGCGTCGTCGGGCGCCTGCGCGGGCGTCGCGGCTGCGGGCGCTGCGGGCGCCTCGGACGCCTGGGCCAGGGCCAACTCGGGCTGCACCACCCAGCAGAGGGCAGCCATCAGGACGTAGCGCACCACGATCACCCTCGCTTCCGCGGGAAAACCCCCGTCAATCCACGGGGCAACGACCGTTTCCCTTATAGCACGAGGAGCGACCCGCCCATCGAGCACCCCCCGAAGGCGGGAGTCTCCCCCGGATCGGCGGGGCCGCTACCCGCCCTTCTTGAGCTCCGTGAGCACCAGCTTCGCGACAGCCTTCAACGTGTCGAAGACGCCGACCCCGGTGGGCGCCACGGCCTGGAACTCGGGCACGCCGCGGGGGTTGATGAGCCGGTGGAGCTCCTCGACGGTGGCGACGTTGGGCAGGTCGCGCTTGTTGTACTGGACGACGTACGGGACCTTGTCGAGGTTGTAGCCCTGCTCGGCCAGGTTCACGCGGAGGTTCTCGACCGACTCGAGGTTCGCCTCCATGCGCTCGATCTGGGAGTCGGCCACGAACACCACGCCGTCCACGCCCTTGAGGATCAGCTTGCGGGAGGCGTCGTAGAAGACCTGGCCTGGCACCGTGTAGAGGTGGAAGCGGGTCTTGAAGCCGCGGATCTCGCCCAGCGAGAGCGGCAGGAAGTCGAAGAAGAGCGTCCGCTCGGTCTCGGTCGCGAGGGAGATCATCTTCCCCTTCGCTTCCGGGTTGGTCTTTGCGTAGACGTACTGGAGATTCGTCGTCTTCCCGCACAGACCGGGACCGTAGTAGACGATCTTGCAGTTGATCTCGCGCGAGCTGTAGTTGATGAAGCTCATGTCTACTCGCTGAACAGGTTGTCGATGTCGTCGTCGGTGATCTCGGCGAAGGGGCTGGCTGCGCCGGGCGCCGCCTGCTTCTTCGCGAGCGCATCGAACACCCTCGCGAGCTCTTCCCCCGCCTTCTTCACCCGCAGGCGCACCAGGCCCAGCGAGCTCTTCGCGTCGAAGATCACCACCAGGACCACGCGGCCGCCCACGATGCTCATGTGGAGCGACTCGCGCTCGCCCTCGTGGAACTGGTTCGGGAACTCCTTCTCGCCGATCAGCTTGGCCAGGCCGCCCATGGCGGCCACGTTGCCTGCGGTGAGCGAGGCGAGCGAGGTCGTGTCGAGGTTCTGCGCCTGCCCGCTGGAGGCGATGAGCTGGCCGTTCTTGTCGACGAGGAAGACGACCTTGGCGTTCGCGTCGCGCGTGAGCCGGTCGCAGAATCCCGGCGACGAGCCGGAACTCCTCCTCGTACATCACCAAGCCGGAATTCATGAGCTCTGGCTCTCCGCCCTGAGGTGCGAGTCCCTGGCCGAATACCAGGGAACCGGGCCGCTTTCAATGCCGGTGGGTAACGGCAGGGCTCCCTGTCCCGGGCAGCTGCCCTACAGCTCCCGGCGCCCGGCGAGCGCGCGCGCCAGCGTCACCTGATCAGCGTATTCGAGATCCCCGCCCATGGGAACTCCCTGCGCGATCCTCGTCACCTTGAGCCCCAGCGGCTTGAGCAGCCGGGTCAGGTAGAGCGCGGTGGCCTCCCCCTCCACGTCGGGGTTGGTGGCGATCACGATCTCGGTGGCCGGCTCGCGCTCCAGGCGCAGCAGGAGCTCGCGGATCTTGAGCTCCGAGGGGCCGATACCGTCCAGCGGCGATAGCGCGCCGTGCAGCACGTGATACCGCCCCCGGAACTCGTGGGTGCGCTCCACGGCCAGCAGGTCGGGGACGGTCTCCACGACGCACACCAGCTGCGCGTCCCGCTCCGGATCCCGGCAGATGGCGCAGGGGTCGGAGTCGGTGAGCGTCTGACATCCGGAGCACAGCCGGACGTCCCGGACCACCCCCGAGATGGCGGCGGCCAGGTCGCCGGCGTAGCCCGGCCCCGCCTTCAGGATGTGGAAGGCCAGCCGCTGGGCGGTCTTCTCCCCGATCCCGGGCAGCCGGGCCAGCTCCTTCACAAGCCGGGCGATGGGGTCGGCGACCGCCACCGGGTTACCCCGTGATCCCGGGCACGCGGATGCCGCCGGTGGCCTTCTGCATGGCCTCGTCGGCGGCGGTGCGGGCCTTGGCCGCCGCCGCGTTGACCGCGGCCGCCACCAGGTCCTCCAGCATGGCCTTGTCGTTCGGATCGACGATCTTCGGGTCGACGGTGAGCCGCGTCACCTCGCACCGGCCGTTCATGACCACCTTCACCAGCCCGTCGCCCGCCTCGGCCTCGACCGAGAGCTCGCCCAGCTTCTCGCGGGCGTCGGCCATGGCCTTCTCGAGCTTCTTGGCCTGCTTCATCAGGTATTGGATGTCCATGCGGGCTCTCTCTGGCCGTCCTGGGCCCCAGGCCCCAGGCCTCAGGGAATCACAGCTCCTCGAATCTTCTCGATGCCGCCCTCCAGGATCCGGGCGGCCTCCTGGATGTTCGGGTGCGCGCGGGCCTGCTCCTTCACGCGCGCGGCGCGGGCCAGGCGCTCGGCGGCGTCCGCGGCGGCGATGGAGGGCGCGGCGGCGGCCGGGGCGGCGGGGGCGTCCGCCGCCGTGGGGGCGGCGGCCGAGGCGCCCACGGTCACGGTGAGGCGGGTGGGCCGGCCGAAGAAGCGCGCGAAGACGGCCTCGATGTCCGGCTTCCGGCGCTCGGCCGAGCTGGCGTACATGCCGGGCGGCAGCTGCACGGCCACCTCGCCGTCCACCAGCCGCAGCAGCACCGCCTGCTTGAGGGCGGCGGCGGCCATGGAGCTCTCGCGCTCCACCGCCTCCACGGCGGCGCGCCAGCGATCCTCGGCCGAGCCGCCCGCGGCGGCGGCGGCCGGGACCGGCGCGGCCGGCTCGCTGCCGGCGGCGCAGCCCGGGGCCCCGAAGGCGGGGAGCTCGCGCCAGCCGCCCGCGTCGGGCGGCGCGGCGGGAGCGGCAGGGGGGGCAGGAGCGGCTGCGGGCGGCGCGGCGCGCGGGGCCGCGGCGGAGGCGGTCGAAGGCGCAGGGGCGGTGCGCGGGGCCGCCGGGCCGGGCGAGGGCGCCGGAGCGGCCGGGCGGGGCGCCGCGGCGCGCGTGCCGCCAGCGCCGCCAGCGCCGCCAGGGGCCGCCGGCGGGGGCAGCGGCGCGCCGCGGGCCAGCGCGTCAAGGCGCGCCACCAGCTCGGAGACCTGCGCGCCAGGGGCCAGGAAGACGCCGGTGAGCAGGGCCACCTCCAGCGCGTAGCGCGGCTGCTCGGCCTGCTTCACGTCCACCACCGCCTGCTGCGCCAGGTCGAAGAGCCGCGTGAGCTGGGCGCCGTCGGCCTGCCCGGCCTGGGCCTTCACCTCGGCCAGCTCGGCGTCGGGCAGGTCGAGCGGCGCGTCCGGCACCAGCTTCGCGACCACCACGTTGCGCAGGTGGCGGACGATCTCCTCGGCCACCCGCTTCATCTCCAGGCCGCGGGCGTGGAGCGCCTCCAGCTCCTGCAGCAGCGTCGCGCCGTCCCGGCCGACCAGCGCGCCGCCGATGCGCGACACCGCCGCCGCGTCCACCGCGCCCAGCGCCTCGGCCACGGCGCCGTCGTCCGGGGCCTCGCCGGCGGCGGCGCGCACCTGGTCGAGCAGCGAGAGCGCGTCGCGCATCCCGCCCTCGGCCTGCCGGGCCACCAGCGCCAGCGCGGCCGGGGAGAGGCGCATGCCCTCCTCGGCGGCCACCGCGCCCAGGCGGTCGGCGATCTGCTGCAAGGTCAGCCGGCGGAAGTCGAAGCGCTGGCAGCGGGAGAGGATGGTCTCCGGGACCTTGTGGACGTCGGTGGTGGCCAGCACGAACTTCACGTGCTCGGGCGGCTCCTCCAGCGTCTTCAGGAGCGCGTTGAACGCGCCCTGCGACAGCATGTGGACCTCGTCGATGACGAAGACCTTGTAGCGGTCGCGGGCCGGCCGGTACTTCACCGCCTCGACGATGTCGCGGACGTTGTCCACGCCGTTGTTGGAGGCGGCGTCGATCTCCACCACGTCCACGGCGCGGCCCTCGGCGATCTCCACGCACGGCGTGCAGGCGCCGCAGGGCTCGGCCGTCGGCCCCTTCTCGCAGTTGAGCGCCTTGGCGACCAGGCGGGCGGTCGTGGTCTTGCCCACGCCGCGCGGGCCGGTGAACAGGAAGGCGTGGGCCAGCTGCCCCGTCTTCAGCGCGTTGGAGAGCGTGCGGACCACGTGCTCCTGGCCGGACATCTGACCGAAGCGCTGCGGCCGGTACTTGCGGGCGAGGACGAGGTAAGCCATGCGCGAGGGGACCCTCGGCCAACAATGAACGAGCCGGCCCACAATCCCCGGGCGCACGGAGGACCTCCTACCGTTGCTCCCTTCCGGGCCTGGCGGGGTTTGGAGGCCCCCACGTCGCCCGAGGATTCTGGGCCGGCTCTTGCTGCGTCCACCGCCACCTGCCCGTCTTCAACAGCCGGGGCAGGCTTCTTATGGCGGAGAGGGTGGGATTTGAACCCACGGTACCGTTCCCGGTACACACGATTTCCAGTCGTGCACCTTCAACCGCTCGGTCACCTCTCCATTTCTTGCCGGGGGAGGTTCAGCTCCCCCGAACCCTCTGCTCGCGACGGGCCAGGCTCTTCCGCCTGCCCCTGCGCTCGCCTAAGGTCCTCGACCTTGAATGAGCGGAGAGCGAGGGATTCGAACCCCCGGTACCGTTGCCGGTACACCTGATTTCGAGTCAGGCGCCTTCGACCAACTCGGCCAGCTCTCCGCGGGCGGATTTAACCCATCTCCCCTGGCGTGCCAAGGGGGAACGGGGCTGGATCGCGCATTCCGCCTGCGACCAGGGGCCTCAGGACGCCTCGTCCCCCGGCCCGCCCGGGCGCGCCCCTCCCCGGCGGGAACGGAAGAACGCCCGCAGCAGCTCGCCGGCCTCCTCCGCCCGGAGCCCCCGCTCCACCGGCAGGCGGTGGTTGAGCCGGGGGTCGTTGCAGAGATCCTGGAGCGAGCCGGCCGCGCCGGCCTTGGGATCGGCGGCGGCGAAGACCAGCCGGTCGAGGCGGGAGAGCACGATGGCGCCGGCGCACATGGCGCAGGGCTCGAGCGTCACCACCAGCGTCACGCCGGTGAGCCGCCACCGCCCCAGCGTGCGCGCCGCGCCCTGGATGGCCAGCAGCTCGGCGTGGGCGGTGGGATCCTGGGCCCGCTCGCGGGCGTTGGCGCCGCGCCCCACGATGCGCCCCTCGAACAGCGCCACCGCGCCGACCGGCACCTCGCCGGCCTGCGCGGCCTCGCGGGCCAGCGCCAGCGCCTCGTCCATGGCCTGCTCGACGGTGATCACGCCCCGCTCTGTAGCACGGGCAGCAGCTCCGGGTGATCGGCGCAGGCCAGGCCGCAGGCGCGGCAGGTGTCCACCGCGCACTTCGGGGTGATGCGGGCCCCCACGCCCCGCTTCCACTCGCGCGCCAGGAAGGCCTTGGTGACCCCCTGGTCGATGAAGTCCCAGGGCAGCACCTCGTCCACGCGCGCCTCGCGCAGCACGAAGAAGTCCGGGTCGTGCGGCCAGCGGCGCAGCGCGGCGCGCAGGTCGCCGCCGGTCTCGCGGTGGGCCAGCTCCAGCAGGTCGGCGCAGCGCCGGTCGCCGCGCGAGAGGAGCGTCTGCAGCGCCGCCTCGCGCGGGCTGAGGAAGTCCACGTCGATGCCCTTGGGGCGCAGCGTCTTCTCCAGCAGCTTGCGCTTGGCCTCCAGGCACCCCTTCTCCTGCATGGGCACCCACTGGAACGGCGTCCAGGGCTTGGGCACGAAGGGGTTCACCGAGAGCGTGATGCGCCCCATGCGCCCGCGCTCGCGCGCCAGCGGGAGCATCACCTCCTCGCGGATGCGCAGCGCGATCCGCGCCATGCCCAGCAGGTCGTCGTCGGTCTCGGTGGGCAGGCCGCACATGAAGTAGAGCTTCACGTGCTGCATGCCCTGCCCCAGCGCGTTGCGCGCGGCCTGGACGATCTGGTCGTCGGTGAAGTCCTTGTTGATGACCCGGCGCATCCGCTCGGTGCCGGCCTCCGGCGCCAGCGTGATGGAGCGCTCGCCCCCGGCCGCCATCCGGCCGGCCAGCGCGGGGGTGATGGCGTCCACGCGCAGCGAGGAGGGGCTGAACGTGCCGCCCTGCTCGCCGATGAAGCAGGTGAGCGCATCCAGCCCGGTGTAGTCGCTGGTGTCCGGCCCCACCAGCCCCACGCGCAGGCCGGCGTCGATGCCCTTCTTCACCTCGGCCCGCAGGGTCGTGAGCTCCACCTCGCGGTAGGGGCGCTGGACGAAGCCGGCGGCGCAGAACCGGCAGCCCCAGAGGCAGCCGCGGGCCACCTCGGTGAGGAACAGGTCGCCGAACTGGGCGTCGGGCGTCTCCACCACGCGGGAGGTGGGGATGGTCCGCAGAATCCTCGACGTAGCGCCGCTGCACGCGGGCCGGGGCGCCGCCGCGCGGCTCGAAGCGGGTCACCCAGCCGCCGGCGGGGTCGCGCGTGTCGGCGTAGGCGACGTCGTAGAGCGCGGGCACGTACGAGCCGGGCAGCCGCGCCAGCGAGGCGAGCAGCGCCGCCCGCCCCTGCCCGGCCCGCAGCGCCTCGCGGGCGAAGGCCAGGAAGGGCGGGACCAGCACCTCGCCCTCCCCCACCAGGAAGGCGTCGAAGAAGGGGGCCAGCGGCTCCGGGTTCACCTGGACGCCAATCCCGCCCGCCACCACCAGCGGGTGCCCCTCCCCCCGGTCGGCGCTGCGGAGCGGCAGCCCGGCCGCGTCCAGCAGGGCCAGCACGTTCAGGTCGTCCTCCTCGAAGGAGAGCGAGAACGCGATCACGTCGAACTGCGTGAGCAGCCGGCCGGACTCCACCGTCCGCGGCGGGCCGCCGGGGGCGGCACCGGCGCCGGCGGGCGCGGGTTCGGGCAGGAAGGCGCGCTCGCAGACGGTGCCCGGGTCGTCGTTGAAGAGCCGGTAGACGGCATGGACGCCCAGGTTGGCCATCCCCAGCCGGTAGGCGTTCGGGTAGACGAGCGCCACCCGGAGCCTTCCGCCCGGGTCCTTCCGGAGCTCGCCCCGCTCCCGTGGTGCCTCCGTCCGCATCCCGCGCGACCTTGTAAGGGAACCCGGCCCGCCCCGCCACGCGCAAAACGCCGGGGGCGCACCCGCGGCCCTCCCGTACTACAATCGCCGCCCTCACGTCCGAGCCGGGGATCCGCGATGAAGACCCAGACCCTCCTCCTCACCGCCCTGCTGGCCGCCCTCGGCAGCTCGGCGGCCCCCGCGCCCGCCGCGGAGCCCGCCGCCAAGGCCCCGGCCCCGACCGCCGAGGACCCGGAGGCGGTGCTGCCCGGCGTCTCGCTGGAGGGGCTCACCCCCGAGCAGAAGAAGGCGCTGGCCCAGTTCGCGCTGGAGGACTTCTGCTACTGCGGCTGCCCGCACACGCTCTCCGAGTGCCTGCGGACGCACCACGGCTGCCGCCACGCGCCGCGCATGGTGCAGGTGGCCATGCGGGTGGCCCGCTCCGGCGCCTCGCCGGCGGAGATCAGGACCTGGGTGGACGGCTACTACGCCTCCTTCGACAAGCGGAAGCGGCTGGACGTGAAGGCCTTCGGCCCGCCGCGCGGCAACGCCGCCGCCCCCATCACGCTGGTCGAGTTCTCCGACTTCACCTGCCCGTTCTGCCGCCGGCTGCGGCCGGCGCTGGAGGAGTGGGTGGACGCCCACGCCGATCGCGTGAAGCTCTACTTCAAGCCCTTCCCCATCGAGTCCCACCCCGGGGCCTGGGAGTCGGCGCTGGCCGCCGAGTGGGCGCGCTCGGTGGACCAGTTCTGGCCCATGCACGACGCCATGTTCGAGGCCGAGGTCCACACCACCGACGCGCTGGCCGCGGAGGCCGAGGCGCTGGGGCTGGACGCGTCGGACCTGCGCGACGCCATCCTCTCCAAGAAGTTCCAGTCGCGCATCCTCTGGTCGCAGCGCGAGGCCCGCGACGCGGGCGTGACCGGCACGCCCACGCTCTTCATGGACGGCCGGATGGTGCAGGTGCCGCTGGACGGCACGGCGCCCTGGCTCGACTTCGTGCTGGAGGACGAGGAGGAGTGGAAGGCCCACGGCGGCTGGACCCGGGACTGACGGATGGCGCTGCTGCTCGACATCGACCCGCACGGCCGGGTGGCGCCGCAGGGCGACGAGGTCCGCCGCGCCCTGGCCGACCGCGCCGGGCGCTTCGCGCTGCTCCCCTCCGCGCCGGACCTGCTGGTGGCGCGCCGCTCCCCCGCCGCCGGCGGCGTGGCCGGGCGGCCGCGCTGCATCCTGGCCGGCGACCTGGCCGGCTTCCCCATCGCCGACTTCGTGGCCTTCATGCACCAGTCGCGCCTCTCCGGGATCCTGACCGTGGCGGCGGGCGGGGCCGAGCGGGCCATCGCCTTCAAGGATGGCGAGGTCCGGCGCGCCCAGTCCACCGCGGCCGGCGAGCGGATCGGCGAGGTGGCGGTGCGGCTCGGCTTCGCCACCGAGGCCCAGGTGGCCCAGGCCACCGCCGGCGGGCGGCCGCTGGGGAAGGGGCTGGTGGACGCGGGCGTCCTCTCCGCCAACGACCTCTGGAAGTGCTTCCACGAGCAGGTGACGGCGGTGTTCCACGCCATCCTGCTGGCGCGGGAGGGGACCTTCCACATGATGGACGAGGAGGTGGCGGACCGCGCCGGCGCCCCGCTGGCCGTCTCCACCCAGTCGCTGCTCATGGACGGGATCCGGCGCATCGACGAGATGAGCCTGTTCCGGGCCCGCATCCCCGGCCCCAAGGCCTACCTGCGCCGCCGCGCTCCGCGCCGCCCCATCACCCTCAAGCCGCTGGAGCAGCAGCTGCTGGACGGCGTGGACGGGCAGCGGACGGTGGCGGAGCTGGCCACGCTGGCCCACCTCAACGAGTTCGACGCCACCAGAATCCTCTACCACCTGGCCGAGGCCGGCTACCTGGAGGCGGTGGAGGAGCCCACGGCGCAGGCCGCGCCGGAGGGGCAGCTCCCGGCCATCGCGGCCGGCATGAACGAGCTGTTGAAGCTGGTGGTGATGGCCATCCCCGAGCCGGGCCGGCCGGGGTTCCTGGCCAGCCTCCGCGCCTTCCTGGCGGACGGCACCCACGCGCTGGCGCCGGTCTGGGCCCGGGCCGCGCACGGGCCGGACGGCACGCTGGACGCGGCGGCGGTGGTGGGGAACGTGACGGCGCTGCCGCAGCCCACGCTGGCGCGGCTGGAGCCCACCGCCGACCGCGCCCGCCTGCTCTTCGCGGCGCTGCGCGAGGTGCTGTTCTTCTACCTGTTCGTGGCCGGCGATCGCATGTCGCGCGAGGCCGACGAGGCGCTGGGCGCCGCGGTCCGGCCGAGGCTCACCGCGCTCGAGGGGCTGCTGGACGCGCCGTGACCGACCTCCCCTTCGTCACCGCCGGCCTGCCCGGCTCCGGCGGCCGGCTGCGCGCCACCCCCGAGGACTTCCGCGTCGACGAGGTCCCGGCCTACCTGCCCTCCGGCCAGGGGCCGCACCTCTACCTGCGCGTGGAGAAGCGCGGCCGGACCACCCGCGACGTGCTGCGCGCGCTCTCCCAGGCGCTGGGCGTGCCCGACCGCGACGCCGGCTACGCAGGCCTGAAGGACCGCGACGCGGTCACCACCCAGTGGCTCTCCTTCCCGACCGCCAAGGATCCCGACCCGGCCGCGCTGGCCGGCCCCGGGCTGCAGGTGCTGGAGGTCTCGCGCCACGCCAACAAGCTGCGGACCGGCCACGTGCGCGCCAACCGCTTCGCCGTGGCGGTGCGCGGCGGCGACCTGGCCAGCGCCCGGGCCTGCGCGGAGGCGCTGGCGGCGGCCGGCCTGCCCAACTTCTTCGGCCCGCAGCGCTTCGGCGCCGGCGGCACCAACGCCGCCACCGGGCGCGCCCTGCTCACCGGCGAGCGGACCCCCGAGGCCGGCCGCGCCTCGCGCGACCGGTTCCTGCGCCGGCTCTGCCTCTCCGCCTACCAGTCGGCGCTCTTCAACCGCTGGCTGGCGGAGCGGCTGGCCGACGGCCTCTTCGCGGCGGCGCTGGCCGGCGACGTGCTCAAGAAGCTCGACAGCGGCGGCCTCTTCACCTGCGACGCGCCCGAGGTGGACGGGCCGCGGGTGGCGCGCTTCGAGGTCTCTCCGGCCGGCCCCATGTTCGGCCACAAGCTGCGCCCCGCCGCCGGCGAGGCGCTGGCGCGCGAGGAGCGGCTGCTCTCGGCCGAGGGCATCACGCTCCAGACCTTCGCCCGCGGCGGCGGCGAGGCCGAGGGCACCCGCCGCGCGGCCCGCCTGGCGGTGGCGCCCGAGCTCTCCGACCTGCCCGACGGCTACCTGGCCCGCTTCGAGCTGCCCAAGGGCTCCTACGCGACGGTGGTGATGCGCGAGCTGATGAAGAGCGAGGGGGAGCTGCCGGAGGAGGGGGAGTAGGGGGCCGGCGGCGGGGCAGCGACCCGCGCGCTACAGCCCCTGCACCGCCAGCACCCGCACCTCGACCCGGCGGTTGGCCTCGCGGCCGCGGGCGGTCCGGTCCGACGCCACCGGCCGGCTGCTGCCCAGCCCCACGGCGTCGATCCGGCCGGGCGCCACGCCGCGCGCGGCCAGCGCCTCCTGGATGGCCGCGGCGCGGCGGGCGGAGAGCGCCCGGGCGGCGTCCGCGCCGGCGGCGCCGTCCACGTGCACCTCGACCGTCACGCGCATCCGGGGGAAGTCCTGCACCAGCGCGGCGGCCACCGCGTCCAGCACCGGCCCGGAGGCGGGCGCGAGCTGGACGTCGCCGCCGGTGAAGGCGATGGGCTGCGCCAGCACCAGGCGATCCCGGTGCACCTCCACCAGCGCCGAGAGGCGCGGGCAGCCCTCCGGCTGCGCGCCGAAGGCCTGCGGGCAGCGGTCCTCGCCGTCGGGCACCCCGTCGCCGTCGGCGTCGGTGCTGGGGCAGCCGCGCGTCTCCACGCTGCCGGGCGTGTTGGGGCAGGCGTCGGAGCGGTCCACCACGCCGTCGCCGTCGTTGTCGGCGTCGGGGCAGCCGTCCTCGTCCTGGAAGCCGTCGAGGTCCTCGGCGTCCAGCGCGCAGCGGTCGAGCGGGTCGTCCAGGCCGTCGCCGTCGCGATTGGCGGGGCAGCCCAGCGCGGTGGGGCCGGCCTCCTCCGGGCAGGCGTCGTCGGCGTCCGGCACGCCGTCGCCGTCGGCGTCGGGGAGCGGCGCCGCCACCGCGCCGGCAGCGGCGGCGCCGGTCTCGGCCGGCCTGCCCTCGGTCGAGGCCGGCGTGGGCTCCGGGCCCTGCGAGGCGGCCGCCTCCGTCGCTGCCGCGGGCGCGGCGGGGCAGTGGGCCGAGCGGGCCAGGGCGGCCTCGGCCTCGCGGGCCGCGGCGCGCAGGTGCTCCACCTCGCCCCCCAGGTAGCCGCGCGAGCGGGCCAGGTCGGCCGAGGCCAGGTGCTCCTCGGCGCGCGCCAGCTCCTCGGCGGCGCAGCGCTCGGCGCCGGCCTTGCGGGCCGCGTCCACCTGCGCCCGCACCGGCGCGGGGTCGGGCTTGGCCGGGCCCCTCGGGGCCCCGGCGCAGGCGAGCGCCTGGACGGCCGCCAGCAGGAGCAGCGCGGCGGGGACCGGGCGCCGGCTGGGGGCCGGCGAGGAGCTGGGGCGGAGTGGCACGGGGATCAGACCTTGCGTCGGAGCCCGGCGACGAGATCCTGGAGCGCCTGCCCCTTGAACGGCTTCTCGATGTAGCCGTCGGCGCCGGCGCGGATGGCCGCGCTCCGGTCGGCGGCGCTGGCGCGCGAGGTGAGCATGTGGATGGGCACGCCGCGCAGGGCCGGGTCGGCCCGGAGCATGCGGCAGACGGCTACGCCGTCGAGGCCGCCGGGCAGCACGATGTCGAGCAGGATCAGGTCCGGCTTGCCCGTCCTGGCCGCCGAGAGCGCGGCCGGCCCATCGGTCGCGGTGCGGACTTCGACTCCGCCCCCTTCGAGCATGGCGCTCACCAGCTCGCGCATGACCGGCTCATCGTCGACCATGAGGATGCGGAACGCCCGCGCCATGGCTTGAGTATTACCGGAATGACGCCCGCCTGCCCAGCCGGTGATGGCGGGATCAGGCGGGCCATCGCGTGCGCCCGGGGCCTACCTTTCCGCCAGACTCCAGCGGAGGGAGCAAGTCATGGGGATCATCGCGTGGATCGTGTTCGGGTTCGTGGTCGGCCTGATCGCCAGGGCCATCGTCCCGGGCAAGCAGGGGATGGGCTTCATCATGACCACCCTGCTCGGCGTGGCCGGGTCGCTCATCGGCGGGCTGGTGGCCTCGGCGCTCACCGGCGGGGAGCCCACCACGCTCAGGGCGTCCGGCTTCATCGGCAGCATCATCGGCGCGATCGTCCTGCTCTTCATCGCCGGCATGGTGATGGCGCCACGGCGCCGGACGGTCTGACCCCCAGGCCGGGAGTTCGCGCCCGCCACGGGGGGCGGGTACAATTCCTCCCCCCGTGGCCAAGGAACTGACCGAGCTGGAGGTCCTGGACGGCACCCGCGCCGGCGCGGTCTTCGCGCTGCCGGACATCCCGGCCGTGCTGGGCCGCTCGCCCGAGGCCCACTTCCAGGTGGACGACCCCTGGATCTCCAGCATGCACGCGCTGTTCGAGCGGCGCGGCGACACGTTCTGGGTCATCGATTCTCGATAGCCGGAACGGCACCTTCGCCGGTGACGCGCGGGTCAAGGAGACCGCCCTGGCGAAGGGGCTGACCCTGCGCTTCGGCCGGACCTCGGTCCGGGTGCGCGGCGGCCCCCGCACCGAGCCCTTCCCCACCCCGGAGCCCGGACCGGTCCTCTTGCTCACGCCGGCCCCCTACACCCGCTCCTTCACCCTCCCCGTCCCGGCCGGCCGCCCGCCGCAGACCGCGCCGCACCACGCCATGCCCGCCGGCGCGCCCATGTCGGCGCAGCCGGCGGTGCTGCTGCGGCTGGCGCTGCACGTGCCCGCCGGGCCGGCCCCCACCGCCGCGCAGGTGCGGGTGGCCCTGGAGGCGCTCACCCGCGCCATCACCGAGAAGGCGGGCCTGACCGTCCGGCTGCCCGGCGGCGTGCTGGGGCTGTTCGGCCTGGGCGGCCTGGATCCGGAGGACGCGAAGCTGGCGCTGGTGGCAGGACGCGGGGCGCGCACCGCCCTGGCCGGCCTCCCCGGCGGCCTGCAGCTGCGCGGCGCGCTCGACCTGGGCCCGGTGCTGGCCGCCAACGTGGGCGGCCCGGACGCCTACGAGCTGGCCGCGCTGGGCGAGGTGGCCGAGCGGGTGGAGCGGCTGGTGGCCGTGGCCGGCCCGGGCGAGCTGGCCATCGGCGCCGGCGTGGCCGCCGCCGTCGAGGGGCTGGAGACGGCGCAGGCCGTGGACGTGGGCGGGGCGAAGCTGCTGGTGGTGGTGGACCGGGGCTGAGCCCTACCCGTTCGCCGGCATCCTCCCCAGCAGCCGCAGCAGGCCATCCAGGATGGTGTACGGGTGCGGCGGGCAGCCGGGGACGTAGAGGTCCACCGGGATCTCCGGCGGCACGCCGTCGTTGGCGGCGCGCGAGCCGCGGAACGGGCCCCCGGCGATGGCGCAGGCGCCCACGGCGATGGCGATGCGCGGCGAGGGGATGGCGTTCCAGGTCTCGAGCAGCGCCTGGCGCATGGCGCCGGTGACCGGGCCGGTGATCACGATGCCGTCGGCGTGGCGCGGGGAGGCCACGAACTGGATGCCGAAGCGGCCCAGATCGAAGACCAGCGTCCCCAGCACGTTGAGCTCGGCCTCGCAGGCGTTGCAGCCGCCGGCCGACACCTGCCGCAGCCGGAGCGCGCGGCCGAAGACGCGGCGCGCCTCCTCGCCCAGCGCCTTCGCGAGGGTGTAGCCGTCGCGCTCGACCACCAGGTCCCCGCGGGCGGTGGCCGCCAGCCGGTGGTCGCCGCCGAAGGCGATGGCGCCCTCCGGGCAGGCCTCGCTGCAGCCGGGGCAGAACAGGCAGGCGCCCATGTCGAGGCGCAGCGGATTCGAGCGCGATGGCGTCCACCGGGCAGGCCTCGACGCAGGCGCGGCAGCCGTCGGCGCACTTCTCCGGCGAGAGCACCGGCCGGCCGCGGAAGCGGTCCGGGAGGACGATGGGCGCGTCGGGGTACGGGTGCGTGCGGTGGCCCTGGCGCAGCCGGGCCCGCACCAGCTCGAGCAGCGGCGGGAGGCGGGAGGTCTCGGGCTTCCGGGCGCTCACAGGTCGTGCCCCGCGTAGGAGAGGTTGAAGCTCTTGTTCACGAGCGGGAAGTCGCTGATGGCGTTGCCGCGCATGGCCACCGCCAGGCCGAACCAGTTGTGGAAGGACGGGTCCACCACCTTGTAGGCGGAGAGCGCGCCGTCCGGCCCGGTGGCGGCCGCGTGCACGAGCTCGCCGCGCCAGCCCTCCACCAGCGACACGGCCAGGTGATCCGGGCGGAGCGGCGGCAGCTCCACCGCCAGCGGCCCGGGCGCGAGCCGCTGCAGCTGCTCGCGGACGAAGACGATGGAGCGGGCGATCTCCAGCCGGCGCACCATCACGCGGGCCAGCACGTCGCCGCCCTCGGCGCGGGCCACCGGCAGGTGGGCGAAGCGGTACACGCCGGCCGGGTGGTCCTTGCGGACGTCGCGGGCGCAGCCGGCGGCGCGGGCGGCCACGCCCACCACGCCCAGCTCCTCGGCGGCCTGGGCCGCCAGCGCGCCGGTCTTCTCCAGCCGGGCCAGCACCGACGAGGCGTCGAAGGTGGCGTCGGCGGTGTCCTCCACGTCCCGCGCGGCGCGGGCCAGCCGCTCCAGCAGCCCGGGCCGGTCCTCGGCGTCCACGCCGAAGCGGACCCCGCCCGGCTCGAGCAGGCCGCGCCCGAGGCGGCTGCCGCACAGGGAGGCGGTCAGGTTCAGGAACTCGCCGCGGAGCCGGCCGTAGAAGGACGCACCGGGCAGGTAGCCGATGTCGTTGCAGACCGCGCCCAGGTCGCCCACGTGGTTGGCCAGCCGCTCCAGCTCCAGCGCCACGCCGCGCAGCAGCTGGGCGGCCAGCGGCACCTCCACGCCCGCCAGCGCCTCCAGCACCTGGTCGTGCGCCGTGCCGTGCCCGATGGAGGTGTCTCCCGCCACCGTCTCGGCCACCACCTGGCGGCGGGCCGGCGTGCCGGTCAGGAGCAGCGCCTCGGCCCCGCGGTGCTGGTAGCCGAGGTGGATCTCGAGGTGCAGGACCTCCTCGCCGTGCGCCTGGAAGCGGAAGTGGCCGGGCTCGATGATGCCGGCGTGCACCGGCCCCACCGCCACCTCGTGCACCCCCGTCCCCTCCACCTGGAAGAACTCGCGCCCGCCCGCGGCGTGGCCGCCGCGCAGCGGCTTGAGCCAGGGGTGCCCCTCCGGCTGCAGCCCCAGCTCCTCGGCCAGCTCGCGCTCGAAGGCGTGGGCCTCGGGCAGCTCGGTGGTGAGCGCGCGGTAGCGGCCGTGCGGGGGCAGCTCGCCGCGCAGCAGGGAGGTGCTGTTCGGATTCTATTCGGTTTCCCATCAACCTTAGCAATACGTACTTATCCAGTATACTACACATAC
>JASGJN010000006.1:0-98078 GCA_049840735.1 Anaeromyxobacter sp.
AGAGCCTGCGATCAGGGCTGTTCGCCCTTCGTCCTTCGACTGCGGGCCCGGCCGAGGCCGGGCCCTACGCCCAGGAGGCCCAGGGCGAACGGAAGGTGGACAGGTCGGTGCGGGTCGCTGCCCTCACCCGATGCAGTCCAGCGCCTCGGCCACGGTGGAGACGCCCTGCAGCGCGAGCCCGGCGGGCGCGTCGGCGTGGCGGGCGTTGGCGGCCGGGACCAGGGCCCGCTCGAACCCGAGCCGCGCGGCCTCGGCCAGGCGGCTCTCCGGCTGCGACACGGCCCGGACCTCGCCCGCCAGGCCGATCTCGCCCAGGAAGAGCGTGCGCGGCGGGAGGGGGCGCTCGCGGAAGCTGGAGGCCAGCGCGAGGGCGGCGGCGAGGTCGGCCGCCGGGTCGTCCACGGTCAGGCCGCCGGCCACGTTGAGGAAGATGTCGCAGCCGAGGATGGCCATGCCGACCTTCTTCTCCAGCACGGCGGCCAGCAGCGCCACGCGGTTGCCGTCGAAGCCGAGCGAGGTGCGGCGCGGGGTGCCAAAGCTGGTCTGCGCCACCAGCGACTGGACCTCGACCAGCACGGTGCGGGTGCCGTTGAGCACGGCGGTGACGGCCGAGCCGGGCGCGTCCTCGGGGCGCTCGGCCAGGAACAGCGCCGACGGGTTGGGGACCTCGACCAGGCCGCCGGCCTTCATCTCGAAGACGCCGATCTCGGCGGCGGAGCCGAAGCGGTTCTTGTGGGCGCGCAGCACGCGGTACGGGTGGGCGCCGCCGCCCTCGAAGTAGAGGACGGTGTCCACCATGTGCTCGAGCACGCGCGGCCCGGCGATGGCGCCGTCCTTGGTGACGTGGCCGACCAGGAAGACGGGGGTCTCGGTGGTCTTGGCCAGGGCCATGAACCGGGCCGCCACCTCGCGGATCTGCGTGACCGTGCCCGGCGCGCTGGGCAGCTCGGGCAGGTACTGGGTCTGGATGGAGTCCACCGCGACGGCGGCCGGCGTGAGCGCCTCGGCATGGCGCAGCACCTTCTGCGCGTCGGTCTCGGCCAGCACCTGGAGGTTGCCGGCCGTGACGCCCAGCCGGTCGGCCCGCAGCTTCACCTGGCGCGCCGACTCCTCGCCCGAGACGTAGAGCACCGGCCGGTCCGGCGTGGCCTTCGCCAGCCGATCCAGCGCGGCCAGGAGCAGCGTGGACTTGCCGATGCCCGGGTCGCCGCCCAGCAGGACCAGGGCGCCCGGCACCACGCCGCCGCCCAGCACGCGATCGAGCTCGCCCAGCCCGGTTCGCTGGCGCTCCTCGTCCCGCGCCTCGACCTCCCGCAGCGGCAGCGGCCGCGCGCTGCTGCCGGCGCCCCAGCCGCGCGCCACGGCGCCCTTGGGCTCCGGGGAGGCCAGCTCCTCGTGCAGCGTGTTCCACTGCCGGCAGGCGGGGCACTGGCCCAGCCACTTGGGGCTGGAGTGGCCGCACTCGGTGCAGGCGTAGACGGTCTTCTGGGCCTTGCCTGCGACGCGCGTCATGGCCCTCGGTAGCACGCGCCTCCGACACGCGCCGACAGTCTGCGCGGGCCGCACGCCCGGCCGTCTCTTGAGCCGCGTCCAGCAAATCGGGACACTCCGCTCCTCGCGCCCGCCCGCCCGGTCGTACACCAGGCGCAGGTCGCGCACCCGGAGCGATGACGACGCACCCTCTCCAGCGCCTGCTCGCCTTGCTGCTCGCCGCCGCCGCGTGGCTCTTGCCCGCCGCCCACGCCCGCGGGGCGGACGTGGATCGCGATGGCCTGGACGATGGGCTGGAGGACCAGCTGCTGGCGCGGCACGCGCCGGTGGTGCTGCTGGCGCCGGGCGAGCAGGCGCTCCCCGCCAGCGTGGCCTGGACCCTGGCGCGCGCGCCGGTCGAGGCGCCGCGGCCTCCCCGCCCGCGCGTCATGCACGCCTCGGTGGTGGCGCCGCTCACGGCGCTGCTGCTGCCCGACCTGGATGTCGCCGAGGCCCACCTGCGCCTGGCCGGCGCGCTGCGGGACGGCAGCGCCGAGGCGGGGGAGTGGCGGGCGTACGGCCACGCCTACCGCGCGCCGGACGGCGGGGTGCTGCTGGGGTACTGGTTCTTCTACCCGTTCAACGACGCGTTCTGGGCCTTCGACCACGAGGGGGACTGGGAGCACGTCACCGTCCGGCTCGACGCCTCGGGCCGCCCGCTGGGTGCCTGGTTCGCGCAGCACGGCGACTGCGCGCCCGGGCGCTGGTCGGCCTGGTCGGCGCTGGCGCAGGAGGGCGGGCACCCGGTGGTCCTCTCCGCGCGCGGGACCCACGCCAGCTATCCGTCGATCGAGGCCGCGCCGCTGTGGGAGCGGGTCTGCGCCGTGCGCGAGCCGTCCGCCGCGGCCGGGGCCGGCTGCCGCGCCTGGCACACCCTGGAAGGCGGCGTCGTGAACATGGGCGAGCGCGGCGCGCCGCGCGAGGGGTTCGTGGTCTGGCCCGGACGCTGGGGCGCCACCGGCGGCTTCGGGCGTGAAGGGCCCGCCGCCGCGCCGGAGGGGCCGGCCTTCCAGCCGGGCTGGTGCGCCGAGGGCGCGCCGGGGGCGTGCCCGTAGAGACGGGCCTCAGGCGTCGGGCCACGGGCCTCGGGTTGAAGAGCCTCGGCGCTGGACGCAGCAGGGGCGCGCGGCCGGGGCTGCGCCGCGCGCCCCCAAGCTCAAACCGCCGCCGAGCCGCGCCGGATGACCGCGAGGATCAGGGTGACGACCGCCAGCACGAGCAGGATGTGCACCCAAGAGCCGATCGCGGAGCCGGACACCAGCCCCAGCGCCCAGAGCACCAGCAGGATGACCGTGATGGTCCAGAGCATGTTTCCCCTCCCTGCCGGAAAAGTAGCCACGCGCCTGCGGGGGCGCGGCAGCCCGGTCTCCCTCCGGGTGTAGAAAGGCGAGTCGCTTCGGCTGCTTGGGTCATTGTAAACCCATCGTGGTCGGTCGGGTTGACGAGGCGTTCCGCCATGGTAGGTTGCCGCGCCATGCACGAGACCCCCCACGCCCTGCCGCCCGGCATCGAGCCCATCCCGGTGGAGGAGGCCCGCCGCCTCATCCACCACACCTCCGGCGCCGAGCTGGAGGCGCTGCTGGACCGCGCCGAGGCCGTCCGCCGCGCCGTGCACGGCGACCAGGTGGCGCTGTGCGGGATCACCAACGCCAAGAGCGGGCGCTGCGCCGAGGACTGCGGGTTCTGCTCGCAGTCGGCCCGCTTCCCCGACGCCGAGTCGCCGGTCTACCCGCTCATCGGGCCGGACGAGATCGTGGCCCAGGCCAAGGCGGCCGAGCGGGCCGGGGCGCGCGAGTTCTCCATCGTCGCCAGCGGCACGCGCATGTCGAAGGAGAGCGAGCTGGCCTCGCTGGAGGCGTCGGTCCGCAAGCTGCGCGCCGAGACGGCGGTCGAGCCCTGCGCCTCGCTGGGGCTGATGGCGGAGCCGGAGCTGGCGCGCCTCAAGGCGGCCGGGCTCATGCACTACCACCACAACCTCGAGACCGCCCGGTCGCACTTCGACAAGGTCTGCACCACGCACACCTACGACCAGCAGCTCGAGACCATCCGCGCCGCCAAGAAGCTGGGGCTGCAGCTCTGCTCCGGCGGCATCCTGGGCATGGGCGAGACGCCCGAGCAGCGGGTGGAGCTGGCCGAGACCATCCGCGAGCTGGGCGTGCACTGCGTGCCCATGAACTTCCTCAACCCGCGGCCGGGCACGCCCATGGCCGACCTCAAGGCCATCACCGCCGAGGAGTGCCTGGCGGCCGTGGCGGTCTTCCGCCTGATGATGCCGGCGGCCTCCATCTTCGTGATGGGCGGGCGCGAGGTGAACCTGGGCGACAAGCAGCACCTGATCTTCCGCGCCGGCGCCAACGGCACCATGGTCGGCAACTACCTGACCAGCGCCGGCCGCGCGCCCGAGCTGACGGTGCACATGGTGGAGGCGCAGGGGATGACGCTGCGCGCGCCGGACACCGATCGCCCCTGGAGCTTCGACGGGCACGCGCCGCGCGAGGCGGACTGGAACGTCCGCGCCACCGAGCGGCGCAGCCTGCCGGTGGTCCGGTAGCCGGTGGGCGGCACCGGCCGGCTGGGCTGGATCGCGGGCGAGCTGGCCGCCCTGGAGGAGAAGGGGCTCCGGCGGACGCTGGAGCCGCTCGACGCGGGGCAGGGGCCCACGCTCTCGGTGGGCGGCCGGCGGCTGGTCAACCTGTCCTCCAACGACTACCTGGGGCTAGCCTGCCACCCGGCGGTGATCGCCGCCGCCTGCGAGGCGGCGCGCGCCGAGGGGGCGGGCAGCGGCGCCTCCCGGCTGGTCTCCGGCGACCTGCCCTCGCACGGCGCGCTGGAGCGCCGGCTGGCGGCGTGGAAGGGGCAGGAGGCGGCGCTGCTGTTCGGCTCCGGCTACCACGCCAACGCCGGCGTGCCCCCGGCGCTGGTGGGGCGGGGCGACGCCATCTTCTCCGACGTCCTCAACCACGCCTCCATCATCGACGGCTGCCTGCTCTCGCGGGCGGAGCTGGTGCGCTACCGCCACCGCGACGTGGACGAGCTCGCCGCGCTGCTCCGTGGCACGAAGGCCCGGCGCAAGCTGGTCATCACCGACGCCATCTTCTCCATGGACGGCGACGCAGCGCCCCTCCGCGAGCTGGCGGAGCTGTGCGCGCGCCACGAAGCCGTGCTCTACGTGGACGAGGCGCACGCCGCCGGCGTGCTGGGCCCCACCGGCGCCGGGCTGGCCGAGGCGCTGGGGGTGAGCGGGCAGGTGGACGTGCACATGGGCACGCTGGGCAAGGCGCTGGGCGCGTCCGGCGCCTACGTGGCCGGGGCCCGGGCGCTCACCGAGCTGCTCACCTCGCGGGCGCGGACGTTCGTGTTCACCACCGCGCTCCCGCCCGCCGCCAGCGGCGCGGCCCTGGCGGCGCTGGAGCTGGTGCAGCGCGAGCCGCAGCGGCGGGCCCGGGTGATGGCGCTGACGCGCCGGCTGCAGGCCGGGCTGGCGCGGCTGGGGTTCGACGTGGCCGCGGTGGAGGCGCCCATCCTGCCGGTGGTGCTGGGCAGCGAGGCGCGGGCGCTGGCCGCGGCCGCCGCGCTGCGCGAGCGCGGGTTCCACGTGAAGGCCATCCGCCCGCCCACCGTGCCCCGCGGCACCAGCCGGCTGCGGATCACGCTCCGCGCCGACCACCAGGAGGCGCAGGTGGACGCGTTCCTGGGGGCGCTGGAGGAGGTCTTGAAGGTGTTGCCGGCGGAGTAGCGCGCCACTGGGGCGCCGCATCGGCAGCGCCGTGGCGGTGGCGCAAGGGCGCCGCGCACGAAGAGCCCCGTTCGCCCTGGGTCCTTCGACTTCGCACCCGCCACGCGGGTGCCACGCTCAGGACGGGCGGAGTCGAAGGGCAGGCCTCCGCCCGCTGGGATAGACTCCGCCCGTGCCTCCCACCCGCACCGTCCACTGCGGCGACGGCGTCGCCTGGCTCGCGGACCACAGCCCGCTCCCGGCCGACCACGCCGTGGTCACCTCGCTCCCCGACCACTCCGAGCTGCCCGCGCTGGGCTTCGAGGGCTGGCGTGCCTGGTTCGCCGAGACCGCCGCGCTGGCCTGCCGGGCCGTGGCGGACGAGGCGGTGGCGGTGCTCTACCAGACCGACGTGAAGCACGACGGCCGCTGGGTGGACAAGGCGTACCTGGCGCAGCAGGGGGCGGAGCGCGCCGGCAGCCACCTGCTCTGGCACAAGGTGGTGTGCCGCGTGCCGGCAGGCGCGATCACCCACGGCCGCCCCGCCTACGCCCACCTGCTCTGCTTCTCCCGCGCGCTGCGGCTCACGCCCGGCCAGTCCAGCGCCGACGTGCTGCCCGGCCTGGGCCAGATGACCTGGCCACGCGCCATGGGGACCGCGGCCTGCGAGGCGGTGGTGAAGTTCCTGCTGGCGCACACCGCCTGCCGGACCGTGGTGGACCCGTTCTGCGGCATGGGCACCATGCTGGCGGCGGCCAACGCGGGCGGGCTGGACGCCGTGGGCGTGGAGCTGTCGGGGCGGCGGGCGGGGAGGGCGAGGGGGTTGGTGCTGCGGGGGAGGTGAGGGAGCTTCACTCACCCGAAGTGACGCAGCACGTCCCCGACGCCCTCGGCGCTCAGCTCCAGCGCCTGGTCGTAGCCGGGGTTGAGCGCGATCCCCGCCTCGCCCACCAGCGCGCGCAGGAGCTCGCGCGCGTTGATGGTCATGACGTAGGGCGCGGTCCGCGCCAGGCGCTTCGCGCGCCCGGCGCTGGAGAAGACCGCCACCAGCCCCGCGCCCGGCTGGCCGAACGCCACCGGCGAGAGCCCCGAGCCGTCGGGCTGGATCTCGGTGGTGCTGGGAACGGCGATTCTCGCTCTCCAGCAGCACCTTCAGCAGGTCCTGCAGCTCCAGCATCCCCTGGCGGGCGGCCACCAGCGCCACCTCCAGCTCGTTCTCGGGGATGAGCCGGAAGGAAGCCTCGGCCATGGTCGTGACCCTCGGTGATGGACGCGCCGAGTGTAGCACCGCGTACGGGCCGGGACGCGGCTGCGCCGGGCAGGCGTGAGGTCCGCGCCGCGGACGCTCCAACCGAGACACACTGAACACTTGTTCCGGTCCCGCCGACTCCTCATACTTCGAGTCATGGAAGCTGCGTTCGAGGACATCGTGGTCTGGGCGCGCGAGCCGATCGAGGTGGTGGGAGGGCGCTGCGGGAGCGCAAGGTGCTGCGGGCGGCGCTCTGGTCGGGCGACCTGAAGCTGCGGGCGGCGCAGGTCATCGTGCCAGTGGCCAAGGGGGGGGCCGAGGCGGAGTGGGTGGAGAAGGCCAGGCAGTACACGGTGCGCGCGCTGGAGCTGGAGGTGCGGGCGGTCACCGGCGCGCCGCCCGACGACGAGGACGCGCCGCTCTACCGGATCTTGGCGCAGACCACCGAGGATGAGCGGCTGCTGATCGACGAGGCGCTGGAGCTGGCCGGGCGGGTCGAGCCCGGCGCCAGCCGGACGCGGCGCATCGAGGTCATCGTGCAGGAGTTCCTGGGCGCCATGACCCGGTAGCTCCGACCAGCCGGTCAGCGCCCACTCCGTCCCTGGGCTTCCGGCCGCTCTTCTCCGAGCCGCAGCGGCGGGCCCATGGCCGAGGCCGAGCAGGGCGGCTGGGTCCACCTGCCCAAGGTGGAGGCGGCGCTGCTGGCGCTGGAGATCGAGTTCGATGACGCGGATGACGCCAAGACCACCGCGTCACGCAGCGCCCAGCTCCGGGTCGAGGTGGCCGAGGAGCAGGCGGCGCAGCTGCGTGCCGCCTCCAAGGTGTCAGCGGTCCTGCCGGAGCACCTGGCCCTGCTCCTGGCGGCCGCCGTGTTCAACGCCCGGGCGAAGTTCGGGACCAACCTGTCCATGGGCCGCTGCCTGGCCATCATGTCCGCGCACTTCCTGGTCACCTGGGAGCAGCAGGGGAAGCAGCGGAAGACGAGGTCGCAGGAGATCCGGGCGCGGGACGACGGCCGCTGCCAGGTGCCCGGGTGCAGCCACGCCTCGGCCCACGCGCACCACATCGTCCCCCGCTCGCAGGGCGGCAGCGACGACCCGGAGAACCTGGTCGGGCTCTGCTCCTTCCACCACCTGGTCGGCGTGCATGGCGGCTACCTGGAGGTCTACCGGGAGCCCGTGACCAAGGCGCTGGTCTGGCTGCGGCAGGGGCAGCTCTTCACCGGGCGGCCCGAGGCCGACCCGCTGCCGGTGGCGCGGGCGTGAGCGGCCTCATGATTGGCCAGCAGCGTTCCGCGGGGGAAGCGCCGGGAGCACGCGCTCCCGGTCCGTCCCAACCGTTCGTTCCACCCGATCCCGTCGCCTCAGGCTGGGCCGCCAAGGACAATCCGGGCGGCCCGGCCAAGCGCCGGCTAGATTCCCCGCATGGCGGGATCGCTGGGCCGGACGCTGCTGGTGGTGGGGCTCACCATGGCCGTGGTGGGCGTCCTGCTGCTCCTCTCGGAGCGCTTCCCCTGGCTGCGGCTGGGCCGGCTCCCGGGCGACCTCACCTTCGGCGGCCAGAACGCCCGGGTCTACCTGCCGCTCGGGACCTCGCTGCTGCTGTCGCTGGTCCTGTCGCTGCTGCTCTGGCTGTTCCGGCGCTGACCTCCGGAGAGATCAGCGCCGGCCGGCCTTCGACTCCGCCCGCCCTGGGCTCGCCGAAGGGCTCAGGCGAGATCGCTTCGGGGGCCCGGTCTTGCGGCAGCCCGCTAATGCGCGTTCACCCCGGCCCGCATGGTGAACGTCGAGCTGGCCGTCCCCAGCGTCCCGGCGATGCTCCCGGTGCACAGCCCGTGGAAGGCGGTGCAGCTCACCGAGGCGTTCTTGTAGAGCGAGTAGCTGGTGTTGGTCACGAAGCCCGGGCTGCCCAGGAGCAGGGCCTGGAGCTGCTGGCTCGTGACGTCGCCGGGGAGCTGGAAGGCGAAGACGATGGCGCCGGTGGAGCTGTTGGCGATGGCGATGGTGCGGCCCGGCGTCCCGCCGGTGGTCGTGACCGCGTCCTGGCTCGCGACGTTGGGGACCGTCAGCCCGCCGCCGGCGCCGACGAAGGTTCCGCCCAGCACCGAGAACAGGTGGCTGCCGGTGCCGGAGTCGGCGTCGAGCCCTTCCTCCGGGGCCGCCGCGCCCTGCGCCACCACCACGCCGCCGCTGATGGTCATGACGCCGTTGGAGTCGATGGCGTCGTTGCCGGTGGACCGGGCGTAGATCTGGCCGCCGGTGATGAAGACGCCGGCGCCTGCATTCATGGCGTCGTCCTTGGCGACGGACGAGATGGTCCCGCCGGTCACGGTGAGGTCGGACTTGGCCTCGAATCCCCTCCGGGCTGAGCTTGCTGCTGGTGCTGGTGCAGGTGGAGGTCCAGTTGCGGGAGTCGGACGGGTCGCAGGGGGTGCCGGTGGTCGTGACCGAGATGGTGCCGCCGTTGATGGTCACGAAGGGATCGGGATCCCGCGCGTTGCAGGCCAGGTCGCCGTCCTCGTCGCACTCCCAGGCGGCGGTGATGCCCTTGTCGTAGGAGGTGACGGTGATGGCGCCGCCGTTCACGACCACGAAGCCGAGCGGGCTGGTCGCGTCCTCGACGCCGGCCACCTTGATGCCCTTCCCGTCGGCGGCGGTGATGGCGAGGGATCCGCCGTCCATGACGAAGGCGCGGACGGCGTGGACGGCGTTCTTGGTGGGCGCGAGGGTGAGCGCGCCGCTGCGGATCCGGATGTGGGCGGCGGTGTTGAGCGCCTGCTTCTTCTTGCCGTTGAGGGTGAGCGTGCTGCCGGTGGTCCCCTCGCTGAACAGCAGCGGACCGGCGCCCAGGATGGTGGCGTACTGCGCGGCGGCCGTCTCCGCGCCCAGCGCCATGGTGGTGTCCAGCGTGTAGGTGGCGGCGTCGGCCAGCGTGCTCTGCCCCTGCAGCACCACGAAGGCGCGCACCGCCGAGGGGATGTAGATGGCCGGGCCGGAGGCGCTGGTGATCGTGACCGCGTCGAGCGTCAGCTTGAACCGCTCGGCGCTGGTGAAGGTGAGCCCGTTGGTGAACGCGCCCGAGAGCACGTAGTGGATGTAGCCGCCGGTGAGCGTCGAGGTGACCGCCACGCCGGTGCCGGTCTCGCGGATGGTCACGACGGTGGCCCCGCCCAGCGAGAGCTGGGTCACGCCGCCGGTGGTGGCGCCCACGGTGAGCCCGCTGGCGGTGACGGACAGCGCGCCGGCGTGGCCGAGGTTCACCGTGTAGCCGAAGGCGGTGTTCTCGACCAGGTCGGCGGGGTTGGAGCCGTCGTCCAGGTACCAGGCGTCGTCGACGTCGGCGCTGGGGGTGGTGACGGTGAGCGTGGCGGTGAGGCTGGTCGCGTCGCCGTAGGCGTTGTGGACCACGGCGTGGTAGTCGCCGGCGTCGCCGGTGGTCACCGACGCGAAGGTGAGCGAGGCGTCGGTCGCGCCCTGGATCGCCGAGGTCCCCTTGTACCACTGGTAGCCGAGGGTCCCGCCGCCGGTGGCGCTGACGCTGAAGGTGACGCTGCTGCCGGCCAGCACCGAGCGCGAGGCGGGCTGGGAGACGATCTCCGGCGCGCTGGTGTCGAGCGTGGTGACGCTCACCACCGCCGCTGCGCTGGTGACCGTGCCGTACCCGCTGGAGACCACGACGTGGTAGCTGCCCGCGTCGGCGGTGGTCGCCGAGGCGACGACATGGGTGGCGTCGGTGGCGCCCTCGAGCTGGGCGCCGTCCTTGAACCACTGGTAGGCGAGCGTGCCGCTGCCCTGCGCGGTCACGGCCAGCGTGAAGCCGCCCCCGACCACCGCGGAGGTGGACTGGGGCTGCGTCACGATGGACGGCGCCGTGGTGTCGGTCCCGCCGGTGTCGTCATCGGCGCTTCCACCGGTGCTGCCGCCGCAGCCGGTCGCGGCGCCAGCGGCCAGCAGCGCCAGCAGGAGTCCGAGCTTCTCGAGGGTGGTCATGTGTGGTCTCCGGCCGGTGGCTGCCGAGGGAAGGTGCGGTGCCCGCCCCGGGTGAGACGGAGGGCAGCCGCGTCCTGTTCCCGGCCGGAGACCCACGAACAATCCGCAACGTCGCGCCCGGCGCGGCCTGCGCCGCCGGGCGCGCTTCACCGCCCGCTACCGGCAGGCCACCAGCGCCGCGGGCGGCGCCCGGCGCGCGGCCAGCTGCTCGGCGGCCTGCTGCAGCGGGACGAGCTCGCGCGCGACGAGCAGCGCGATGGGGATCCAGACCAGCAGCAGGAGCGCACCGCGCGCCAGCCCGCCGCGAGGGACACCCTGGAACATCTGGTTCGAATCGAGCACCAGCATCGCGCGCCTCATGACTGCTCCCTTTCGCGGGCGGCGTGTCATCCGCCCTGCAGAGAGGAGGCGGTGGTGCGGGGTTCGTGACGGCGGGTGGCCGGCCCGGAGGGAGCCACCCGGCGGCGTGCGCTCAGCGACGCAGCACGTGGCCGATCAGGTACTGCTGCTCGAAGGGGCTCGCGCCGCGCGGCGCGCCACTGCTGCAGCTGGTGAAGGTGCCGCCGCCGTCCAGGCCGGCGTAGGCGCCGGTGCCGGCGCGCACCGACCAGCGGCCGAAGACGGGCGGCATGGTCCCCGCCTTGCCCCCCGCCTGCAGCCGCAGCGTGAGCGTGCCGCGGGCGCCCTCCAGCACGCGCTCCACCGTGCCGTCACCGGCGGAGAAGCCGCCCTGATCGCGCACCAGCCCCTGGTCCAGCGTCCCGCTGGCCCCCTCCAGCCGGAAGGTGCCGGTGTACTGCCAGGGCGGGAAGTTCACCCGCAGCTCGACCCGCTCGGCGCCCGGCGGCGGGGCCTGCGCTGCGGGCGGGGTGGGGCGCGGCAGGGCCGGGGTGTCGGCCCGCGCCGGCATGGCCACGGCGCCCAGCAGGACGAGCGCCAGCGCGAGCGCGCGCCTCATCCCTCGCTCCCGCCGCCGGCGCGCAGCCCGGCCGATGCCGGCGGCTCGCCCAGCGGCTGGGGCGGGGTCCGACCGTGGGCGCGGTGGCACTCGGCCAGCCGCGCCTCGGCCTCGTCCGGCGCCTCGCCCAGCAGCTGCACGCGGTGCGGCACCGGCAGGCAGGCGCTGGTGAGCCCGCGCACCTGCTCGCGGAGCCGGAGCCAGTCCACGGTGAAGACGCGGGCCGTGCCGTCGGCGGAGGCGGTGGCCAGCTCGGCGCCGTCCGGGCTGAAGGCGGCGTTGCCCACGCTGGCCTCGTGGCCGCGCAGCACCAGCGGCTCGCCGGAGCCGTCCGCGGCGTAGACGCGGACGGTGCCGTCGGTGGAGGTGAGGGCCAGCCGCTCGCCGTCCGGGCTGGCCACGGCGGTGAAGAGCCCCTCCGGGACCGCGGGCAGGGCCGGCAGCTCGCGCCGCCCGTCGGCGCTCAGCACCCGCAGCGCGCCGCCGTCCTCCGCCACCAGCAGCCGGCCGTCGGGCAGCGTGGCGGGGCGGAAGACGGCCCGGTCGCCGCGGATCAGCTGGGGCGGGTGGCCGTCGAGCGGCCACAGCCGGACGGTGGCGTCGAGCTGCGAGGCGGAGAGGACGGCCCGCCCGTCGGGCGTCCAGGCCACGCCGGTGAGGCCGCCCTCGTGGCCGGTGAACACCCGCGGCGGCGAGGCGCCGTCGGTCGGCCAGACGCGCACGGTGCGGTCCAGGGCCACGCTGGCCACCTGCCGGCCGTCGGGGCTGAAGGCCGCCGAGAGGACCGGCCCCTCGTGCCCGGCCAGCTCGCGCACCAGCGCGCCGGTGTGGGCGTCCCAGAGCCGGACCAGGCCGTCCTCCGAGGCGGTCGCGATGAGCTGCTCGGCGCGGTCCAGGTCGGCGGCGTGGATCACGCGCCCCGGGTCGTGGATCGTCAGCGCCGCGCCGCCGTGCACCGGCCAGAGGCGGGCGATGCCGTCGTGGCCGGCGGTGAGCAGCCGCTCTCCGTCGCGGGTCCAGCGGACGGTGTCCACCAGCGCCTCGGTGCGAAGCACGCCGCGATCGCGCGGATCGGCTGCGCTCCAGGCCCGCACCGTACCGTCCTTCCCGCGGGTGAAGACGCGCGCGCCGTCGGCCGAGGCCACCGCCTCGTAGGCGAGCGGGCCGCGCAGCGCCATGGGGACGCCCAGGCCGTCCGCCGCCCAGAGCCGGGTCACGCCGTCCACGCCGGTGGCCAGCAGGTGGTGCCCGTCCGGGAGGAAGGCCGCCGAGAGCGCGCCGCCGCCGGCGTTGCGGAGGCGCACGTGCCCGTCCGCCCCGCCCGGCTGGCCCAGGCGGAAGACGTGCACCCCCTCCGGCGCGGCGGCCACCAGCCGCTCGCCCTCCGGATCGAAGGCCACCGTGGCCAGCGAGGGGCCGGGGTCGCCCAGCTCCTCCAGCCGCGCGCCGTCCGGCCCCAGCACGCGGGCCACGCCGTCCTCGCTGGCCACCGCCAGGCGGCGGCCATCGCGCGACCAGGCCAGGTGGAACAGGGCGCCGCCGGGCAGGCCCGCGCGGACCCGCAGCGCGCCGTCGGCGGCGTCGAAGATGCGCAGGAAGCCGTCGCCGCCGCCGGTGGCCAGGCGGGCGCCGTCCGGCGACCAGGCCAGGGCCAGCACCGCGCCGTCGTGCAGCAGCGCCCGCGGCGGCCGGCTCCCGTCCAGCGCCACCAGCCAGGCCCGCCCGTCCAGCGCCGCCACCGCGGCCAGCCGGCCGGTGGGATCGACGCGCAGCGCGATCAGCGGGGCGTCGCCGGCCTCGACGACCAGCGGCGCGCGCCCGTCCAGCGGGAAGCTGCGCACCTGGCCGCGGTGGCCGGCGGTCACCAGGCGGCGGGCGTCCGGCGTGAAGGCCAGCGCGTCCGTCCGGGCCCCGCCACCGGCCAGCAGCCGGGCGCCGCCGGTGCCGTCCGCCGGCCAGATCGTGGCGCCGCCGTCGGCGCTGCCCATCGCCACCCAGCGGCCGTCCGGGCTCACCGCCAGCCCCATCCCGCCGGGCGAGCCCTCCAGCAGGGCGTAGGGGATGGGCTCCCCGAGCAGCCGCTGCGCCAGCTCCATGGCCCGCGGCGGCGGGTCGTCCGGCAGCTCCGCCACCAGCAGCGCGGCCACCAGCGGATCGGAGGCGCCGTCGGCGGCCGAGGCCACGCGGCTGGCGCGCAGGGCCTGCTCGGCCTGGGCGCGGGCCCGCAGCGCCAGCGCCGTCGCGCCGGCCGCCGCGACCAGCAGCAGCGCGGTGGCGGCCACGCCCACCCGGCGCAGCCTGCGGCGCCGCAGCGCCCGCGCCAGCGCGGCGGCGCGTCCGGCGTAGGCGCGCTCCACGGCCAGCAGCGCGTCCACCACCGCGCCCGCGCCCTGGGGCCGGCCGGCCGGATCCTTCGAGAGCGCGCCGGCCACCAGCGTCGCCAGCTCCGGCGGGACGTCGTCCAGCGGCAGCGGCGGGGGCGGGCCGGGGTCGAGCGCGGCGCTGTGCCCCTCGCGCACGGGGTAGGGCAGCTCGCCGGAGAGCGCCTGGAAGAGCAGCACGCCCAGGCCGAACACGTCGGCGCGGGCGTCGCCCAGCTCGCCCCGGAGCTGCTCCGGCGCCATGTAGGCCGGGGTCCCGCCCGCCAGGCTGGCGCGGTCGAGCAGGCGCGCCAGGCCGAAGTCGAGGATCTTCACGCCGCCGGCTGCGGTGAGGAAGACGTTGCCCGGCTTGAGGTCGCGGTGCACCACGCCCTCGCCGTGGGCGTGGGCCAGCCCGCGCGCCACCGCCAGCGCCACCCGCACCGCCTCCTGCGCCGGCAGCGGGCCGCGCCGCAGCCGCTGCTGCAGGGTCTCGCCGCGCAGCAGCTCGAGGATCAGGTAGGGCGTGCCCTGGTGGATCCCGAAGTCGTGCAGGGTGACGACGTTGGGGTGGTTGAGCCGGGCCGCGGCCTCGGCCTCCTCGCGCAGCGGCTTCTCCAGGTCGGCGCGGGCGCGCGAGGCGCGCATGGCCTTGAAGGCCACCAGCCGCCCCAGCTCGCGGTCGCGCGCCTCGAAGACCACGCCGAACCCGCCGCGGCCCACCTCGCGCAGGAGCTCGAAGCGCCCCACCACCTGGCCCGGCTCCAGCGGCTGCGGCAGCTCCGCCGGGTCCTGGGCCGGGGCGCTGGCCAGCGCCAGCAGCAGGTCCGAGAGGGCCTGGCTCTCCCCCTCCAGCTCGGGCGGGAGCGGGGCGCGGCCGGGGGTGTCGTCGCGGGCCATGCGCCGGCCGCCGCTACTCCAGCAGCCCCTCCTCGCGCGCCATCCTCGACAGCTTGTCCTTCAGCCGCTCGAACCGCTTGCGGAGCGCCGCCTCGTCCACCGCGGCCCCGTCCTCCTCCAGCACCGTCGCCACCTCGCGCCAGGACAGGCCGCGGTCGAGCCGCAGGACCAGCAGCGACTGCTCCTCCGGCGCCAGCCGCGACCGCAGCCGGTCGATGCCGCGCTGGCGGGCCTCGCGCTTGCCCATCAGCACCGAGGAGCGGACCTCCTCGGCGATGCGCGACAGCTCGGTGGTCTCCAGCCGGCGCCCCCGGGCGCGGTAGGGATCGCGCAGGTGGCGCACCGCCGCGTGCCAGGCCAGGCGGTAGGCCCAGACCCGCACCGGGCACTCGCCGCGGAAGCCGGGCAGCCCCTTCCAGAGATCCTCGGTGAACTGCGAGAAGACGTCGGCCGCGTCCGCGTCGTTGCGCAGGATGGAGGCCAGGTAGCCCAGGATCTGCGGGCCGTGATCGCGGACGATGGCCTCGGCGGCGGCCCGGTGATCACCGGCGGCCAGCAGGGGTCCGGCGCGATCGTCCTCGAGCATGGATGGCGGCTCCCCGTGCGCGCGCGACGGGTCGCCGGCGCGGCTGGAGAGGCGACGATAACGGAGCTGCCGCAGGGCGGCAATCGGCCAGGCTGGCAAGCGGTCCTCGATCGGGCCGGTGCCGGCCCGATCCGAGGGAGGCGCCGGGCGGCGGTTCGTGACGCCGGGCGCGAGCGCGGGGGCCGAGGGAGGGCTGCGCGCCCCGGAGCGCCGGGGCGGCGCGCCCCGCACCCTCAATGCGCCAGCTCGTTCACGCGCTCCCGGATGGTCTGGGCCGCCTCCCGGGCCCGGTCCTCCGGCGAGGGGCCCGCGGCCCGCCGCAGCCACCACGCGGCGGTCGCCCCGGCCGCCAGCGCCAAGAGCACCGCCGCCACCGCCCACCTGCGGACGGCTTCAGTCATGCTAGACCCCGAATCTGCTGGACCGTGTACCCGCGCTCGCGGAGCGCCTGGAGGATCTCCTCGACGTGCTCCGGTCCGCGCGTCTCCAGCGTCAGCTGCAGGGTGGTGTCGCCGATGCGGCTCGCGAAGGCCCGCGTGTGGTGCACCTCGATCACGTTGGCCCGGTGGTTGGCCACGATCGAGGACACCCGGGCCAGCTGCCCCGGCTTGTCCATCAGGGCCACGCTGATCCTGGCCAGGCGGCCGTCCTTCACCAGGCCCCGCTCGATGATGCGGGCGATGAGGTTCACGTCGATGTTGCCGCCCGACACCACCGCCGCGACCCGGCGGGCGGCCAGCCCGGGGATGCGGTGCTGCATGAGCGCCGCCACGCTCACCGCGCCGGCCCCCTCCGCCACCGTCTTCTCCCGCTCCAGCAGGTAGAGGATGGCGCTGGCAATCTCCTCCTCCGACACGGTGACCAGGTCGTCCACCCAGGCCTTCACGTGCCCGAGCGTGAGCTCGCCGGCCCGCTTCACGGCGATGCCGTCGGCCAGGCTGGAGGCCGCGTCCAGCGTCACCGGCCGGCCGGTCTCGACCGCCGCCTTCATGCAGGGCAGCACCTCGGCCTCCACGCCGATCACCTTCACCGACGGGAGCTGCGTCTTGATGGCCACCGCCACGCCGGAGACGAGGCCGCCGCCGCCCACCGGGACCACCACCGCCTCCAGGTCCGGCACCTGCTCCAGCAGCTCCAGCCCCACCGTCCCCTGGCCGGCGATGACGGCCGCGTCGTCGAAGGGGTGGATGAAGGTGAGCCGCTCGGCCTGCTCCAGCCGGCGGGCCTCGGCGTAGGCGTCGTCGTAACCGCCGCCGTGCAGGATCACCCGCGCGCCGTGGGCCCGCGTGCTCGACACCTTGATGATGGGGGTGGTCTCCGGCATCACGATGGTGGCCGACACGCCCAGCCGGCCGGCGTGGTAGGCCACGCCCTGCGCGTGGTTGCCGGCGCTGGCGGCGATGAGCCCGCGCTCGCGCGCCTCGGGCGGCAGCGTGAGGAGCGTGTTGAGGGCGCCGCGCTCCTTGTAGGAGCCGGTCATCTGTAGATTTTCGAGCTTCAGGTACGCGTCGCAGCCGGTGAGCCGGGAGAGGGTCTCGCTCCGGGCACAGGGGGACAGGTAGATGCGATCGCGGACGCGGCCGAGCGCGGCCTGGACTTCCTCGAGCGTCACCATGAGGGTCAACTGACCGTAACGCGCGGGCCGGGCGGCCTCAAGGGAACCGCCCGGTCAGCCGCCCGGGTGGTCCCGGCGGCGCCGCCGCACCGGGGGCGGCTCGCAGCTGGGCGCGGACCTGGCGCGCGGGGAGGGGACGCACGCCGGGGAGGGAGGTGCGGCTCTCGCCGGCGGCAGGCCGAGGGCTCGGCGAGCCGGCAGGATCCCGGGAGGCGGGAAGCCGTCAGTGCTGGACGAGGCGGCGCGCCAGCTCCACGCGGTTCCGCACGCCCAGCTTGTCGAAGATGGTCTTGAGGTGGCTCTTCACCGTCTGCGAGGCGATGCCCAGCCGCTCGGCGACCTCGCGCGACCGCAGGCCGTCCGCCACCAGCAGCGCGACCTCGCGCTCCCGCTGGGTCAGGCCGTCGGCGGGCGGCGCGGTGGTCTCGGAGCCGACCTGGGCTGCGTCGGGCAGCGGCTCACGCCACAGGTGAAGCTGCGTGCGCCCCTTCCCGACCGCGGTCACCTCGATCCGGAGCCGTTCACCCATGCCCTCGAGAACGAGCGTGCGCCGGATGCCCGGCGGCCCGTTCTGGGCGGCGTCGCTGAGGCCCCTCAGCTCTGCCGGCAGAAGCTGCCCGTCCGACGCGTCGGCGAAGAAGACGCGCATCATCTCCTCCGCCTGGCGGTCACACCGGAGCAGCCCCCCCATTTCGCAGTGAGCCGCTGCTCCCCTCGGCGCGGGGATGCGAACGTTCGCACGCATCATGGAAGCCTCCCCTGTTTGTCTCCCGGTGTGGAGACAGGACCCACATACTACACGGCTGCGCAAGAGAGGGAGAAAGACTCGTACAGAGGGATAACTCTTATGGGGATTCAGTTATGAGGAGTCTCATGATCCTGCGTGGTTGAGCCTTCGTTCGTCACCCGCCCGGGCGATAGGCCCCGGATGACCCAGGAGACGAAGTCTGCAGGATGGGTGGCGCGCCCCGCCGTCCTCACGAACCGGAAGGCCGGACAAAGAGTGAAGTCTCCGCGGCAGAACCGTGCTGCCACGGAGGAGGGGACGGGCGCGGCCACGGCGACGGCGCGGCACCGGGCAGGTTGCGAGGAGCGGCGGTAGAACGGACAGGGCATGCGCCGTCGCTGAAGCCAGGCATGCGCGCCGGGGCGCGGCCGCCGACAGGGCGGGGCGCCGGCCGGGCGCCGCGCTGCGGCGAGGCGGACAGTGCGGGCGCGCGGGGCCCCGGGCGGCTACCATCCGCAGCGTGACCACCTCCGTCCGCTCGCTGGCCTTGCTGGTGCTCCTCCCCCTCGCGTGCGCGCGCTCCGCGCCGGAGCGGGCCCCGGTCGCGCAGCGCGGCGCGCTCCCTGCCGCGGCTGCGCCCTCGGGTCAGCCGGGCGGCGCCGCGGCGGAGGAGCCGGCCCGGTCGAGCGCGCCGGCGGCGCGCGCGCCAGCCCCGGCCGCGGAGCCCTCCGCGTCGGGCGCCGAGCCGCCGACGCCACCCGCCGTGCCGCCGAAGGGCTCCTCCCAGGCGGAGGCGCCCAGGGCGGGTCGCGCGCCGTTCCCGGTGTCCATCGAGGGACTCCACGGCGCGTGTCCTGCGGAGGGGTGCGCGGCGGGGCAGCGCTGCGTGGAGTGGTGCGGCGTGGCCGGCTGCAAGCCGGGGCTGGTGTTCCACACCTGCGAGATCCCCTGCGGCCCGAAAGACGGCGGCTGTCCGCAGGGGCTCGCCTGCGCCAGGGTGGCCGACGGGCCAGGCCAGGTGTGCCAGACGCTGACCATGGGCCGGGCCGCAGGCGCCGCCGTCGCGCGGCGTGGAGCGCTGAACGCACGCCCCACCCGCTCCTGGTTCGACAGGCTCACCACGAGCGGCGCCGGCGAACCACCGCGGGCGCTGGGAGCGGCGCCTACCGCAGCTCCACCTCGAACCCCAGCCGGCGGGCCGACTCCAGCAGCTCGTCGGTGGGCTGCACCTTGAGCGGCACGGAGAGGGTGGTCTCGCTGGCCTCCGGGATGACGGCGCGGACCGTCACGGCGCAGCTGCCGGCGAACCGGGCCAGCAGCGCCTTGAGATCGGCGGTCCGCTCGCGCGAGAGCTTCTCGGCGTCGATGCGGAGGGCCACCTCGGCGGTCTTCTGGTTGCGCACCGCCGCCAGCGGCTCGATGTCCATGGCGGTGATCTCGGCCCGCGGGTTCTCCTCCTCGCGGTTGTTGATCGGCATCTCGCCGTGCACCAGCACCGGCTCGTCCCCCTTGAGCATCATCTCCCAGTCGGCCCAGCCCTTCTGCGCCGGGCGGCCGTTCTGGGCCGGGCGCGAGGCCCAGCAGATGACCTCGGTGGTGCCGGTCAGGTCCTCCAGCGTGACGAAGCCGAAGCGGGTGCCCTTCTCCTTGTTCATCCGCTCGCGCAGCGCGGCCACGATGCCGACCACCGTCACCTTGTCGCCGTTCCGCTTGGTGGCGACCGAGGCGCAGGTGGCGGAGGCGTAGCGCTTCACCTCGCGCTCGTAGGCCTGCAGCGGGTGGCCGGTGAGGTAGAAGCCCAGGGCCTCCTTCTCGAAGGAGAGCCGCACGCGCTCCGGCCACTCCTCCACGGTGGCCTCGCCCACCAGGTCGCCCGGCCTGGGGTAGCGCGGCTTGGCCTCCACCGCGGCGGCCAGGGTCGGCCCGCCGAAGAGGCTGTGCTGGCCGCTGGCGCGATCCGCCTGCGCCGAGGCGCCGGCCGCGAAGGCGCCGTCCACGCCGTAGAAGTGCTGCCAGCGCGCCACGCCCTCGAAGTCGAAGGCGCCCGACTTGACCAGCGCCTCCACCACCTTCTTGTTGATGCGCTTGGCGTCCACGCGCGAGGCGAACTCGTACATCGACTTGAACGGCCCGCCCTCCTCGCGCGCCTGCAGGATGGCCTCGACCGCCGACTCGCCCACGCCGCGCACGGCGCCCAGGCCGAAGCGGATGGTGCCCTTCCGCGGCTTCTTGCCGGCGGGGCCCTCGCTGCGCTCGCGCCCCCCCGCTCGCGCCGGGCCAGCTTGCTCCGGCTGCCCCTGCGCTCGCCCGCCCTCGCCCTCATCCGGCGGGAAGGCGCTGAAGTCCTTGCCCGACTCGTTGACGCTGGGCGGCAGCACCTCGATGCCGTCGGCGCGCGCCTCGGAGATGTGCAGCACCACCTTGTCGGTGTTGGACGCCTCGCTCGAGATGAGCGCGGCCATGAACTCCACCGGGTAATGGGCCTTGAGCCAGGCGGTCTGGACGGTGAGGAGCCCGTAGGCGGCCGAGTGCGACTTGTTGAAGCCGTAGGCCGCGAACTTCTCCATCAGGTCGAAGACGTTGGAGGCGATCTTCTCGTCGATCTGCTTCTCGATCGCGCCCTTCATGAAGATGGCCCGCTGCTTGGCCATCTCCTCCGCCTTCTTCTTGCCCATGGCGCGCCGGAGCAGGTCGGCGCCGCCCAGGGAGTAGCCGCCCATCACCTGGGCGATCTGCATCACCTGCTCCTGGTAGACGATCACGCCGTACGTCGGCTCCAGCACCGGCTCCAGGACCGGGTGCGCGTACTTCACCTGCTCGCGGCCGTGCTTGCGGTCGATGTACACGTCGACCATGGTGCGGCCGTCCTCGAGCTTCTGGTCGAGCGGGCCGGGCCGGTAGAGCGCGCCGGCGGCGATGACGTCCTCGAACCGCGAGGGCTTCATCTTGATGACCATCTCGGTGAAGCCCGAGGACTCCATCTGGAAGACGCCGGCGGTGTCGCCGCGGCCGATCAGCTCGTAGACCGCCGGGTCGTCGAGCGGGATGTCGGCGGCGACGAAGTCCTTCATCTCCGGGTGGTTCTGCTTCACCAGGCGGAGCGCGTCGTCGATGACGGTGAGCGTCTTGAGGCCGAGGAAGTCGAACTTCACCAGGCCGGCCGCCTCGACCTCCTCCTTGGCGAACTGCGACACCAGCATCGGCGACTTGTCGTCCTTGTACGCCGGGACGTACTCCCAGAGCGGCTTGTCGGCGATGACGACGCCGGCGGCGTGGAGGCCCGCCTGCCGGTTGAGCCCCTCCAGCGACATGGCGATGTCGAGGAGGTCCTTGGTGGAGACGGTGTGCTGGGCGCCCTGCGGGTCCACCCACTGCGAGATGACGGCGGGCTTCTTGTAGAGCTCCTCCAGCCGCGGCTCGGCCGGCCCCTTGTCGCTGCCGAAGACCAGCTCCTTGAGCGGCGGCGTCTTGCCCTGCACCGGGTCAGGGACGAGCTTGGCGATCCGGTCGCCCTCGGCGAAGGGCAGGCCCATCACCCGGACCACGTCGCGGATCACCGAGCGGGCCTTGAGCGAGCCGAAGGTGATGATTTGGCCGACGTTCTCCTTGCCGTACTTCTCGCGGACGTAGCCGATGACCTCGTCGCGCCGGTTCTGGCAGAAGTCGACGTCGAAGTCCGGCATCGAGACGCGCTCGGGGTTCAGGAACCGCTCGAAGAGCAGGTGCCAGCGGAGCGGGTCGAGGTCGGTGATGCGCAGCGACCAGGCCACGATGGAGCCGGCGCCGGAGCCGCGGCCCGGGCCCACCGGCACCTGGTGCCGCTTGGCCCAGTTGATGAAGTCCTGGACGATGAGGAAGTAGCCGCTGAACCCCATCTTCTTGATGACCGAGAGCTCCATCTCGAGCCGCGCCTTGTAGGCGTCGCGGTCGTGCGGGTACTGGTTGGCGATCTGCGGAAGCGCGCGTCGAGCCCCTCGTGCGCCAGCTTGACGATGAAGTCGTCCTCGCTCATCCCCTCCGGCAGCGTGAAGCGCGGGAGGAAGGACTTGCCCAGCGAGAGCTCGACGTTGCACATCTCGGCGATGCGCACGGTGTTGTCCACCGCGTCGCGGTAGTCCGGGAGCGCGGCCACCATGTCGTCCGGCGACGTGATGTAGAGCTTGTCGGTTCCGTGGTGGAGCCGCTTCGGATCCTGGAAGGTCTTGTTGGACGCGATGCACATCAGCACCTCGTGCGCCTTCGCGTCCTCCTTCTTCACGTAGTGGGCGTCGGCCGTGGCGACGAGCGGGATGTCCTCGTCGCGCGCCAGCTGCGCCAGCTTGGCGTTGACCTCCTGCTGCTCGCGCATCCCGTTGGACTGGACCTCGAGGAAGAACGAGCCCGGGTCGAAGATCTGCTTGTACTCGCGGGCGGCGGCGCGGGCGCCGTCCATGTCCCCCTGGCGCACCAGTCGCGGGACCTCGCCGGCCAGGCAGGCCGTCAGCCCCACCAGCCCCTTGGCGTGGTCCTTGAGGATCTGCTTGTCGATGCGAGGGTCGTAGTAGAAGCCCTCGGTGAACGCCTTGGAGGAGAGGAAGCGCAGGTTGGCCCAGCCCTCGGCGTCCTTGGCCAGCAGCACCAGGTGGCGGCCGACGCGCTCGGAGCGATCGGTGCGGCCCTTGGGGCCGGCCACGTAGGCCTCCATGCCGAGGATGGGCTTCACCCCGGCCTCCTTGGCCTTCTTGTAGAAGTCCACCGCGCCGAAGAGGTTGCCGTGATCGGTCACGGCGACCGTCTTCATCCCCTTGGCCTGGACGGTCTTGAGGAGGTCCTTGATGCGGATCGCCCCGTCGAGGAGCGAATAGAGCGTGTGCAGGTGCAGGTGGACGAAGTCGGCCATCGGGCCTGGGGTTCTAGCAGGCGCCCCTGACGTCGGCCACCCGTCGGAACCCTGCGTGGGGTAAGCAGGTTTTGCCTTGACGGGGCGGGTGGCGGCCGCCTGCGCCGCTACGCCGCGATGAGGGCGATGGCGGCCAGGACCGCGGCGATCCCGAGCAGCTGGCGGGCGGTGATCCGCTCGCGCAGCACGACCGCCGCCAGCAGCACCGTGCTGGCCGGGTACATGGACGAGAGCACCCCGGCCACGTCCAGCCGGCCCACCTTCGCGGCCACCACGAAGAGCGCGTTCCCGGCGCCGTCGAGCAGGCCGCTGGCCACGATGAGCGGCAGCGCGCGGACCTGGGGCACCCAGGCGCCGCGCCGGAGCAGGGCGGTGGCCAGGATGAGCACGAAGGAGGTGGCCCGGGCGGCGGCCAGCGGCCAGAAGGTGCCGGAGGCGGAGGCCTGGTGCTGCAGCACCAGGAAGCCGCCGAACCCGCAGCCGGCCACCCAGGCCAGCAGGAAGCCGCGCGCGTCGCCCCGCGTCTGCTCGCTCCGCGCCAGGACGAAGATGCCGCCCAGCCCGAGCGCGAAGCCGGCCAGCCGCGCCGCCGGGGGCAGCCCCTGGCTCGCGGCGCCCACCAGCACCGGGATGCCGGCGGAGAGCACCGCCGAGACCGGCGCCACGATCCCCATGCGCCCCACCGCCAGGCCGCGGTAGAGCGCCGCCAGCCCCACCGCGCCGGAGGCGCCGGCGCCGGCCGCCCAGAGCAGCGCGCCGGCGGGCGGGAACGGCTCGTGCGTGGCGAGGGCCAGCCCCACCACCATGGCCACGCCGGCGGCCTGCCCCACCGCCAGCACGCCCACCACCGCGGCGCGCCGCGAGGCCAGGCCGCCGCTGAAGTCGCCGGCGCCCCAGGCGACGGCGGAGAGCAGGCCGAAGACGACGGCGGTGAGGTCGGGCGTCATGGACGGCGCAGTTATAGCCGGACCGGCCCCGCGGCCAACGGTGGTTTGCGCTCGTCCCTCCGACGACATGGTCGAAGGGGGGACGCGCGGGGTCAGGCGGGCAGGAGATCGGCGAAGACGAACCCCTCGCGCTCCACCGCCTCGCCGGAGGCGACGGGGATGGGGCGCGTGGACATGGCCCGCAGCCCGCCGGCGATCGATCTCCCGCGCCAGCGCGGGCGTGGGGCGCTCCCAGAGCAGGAAGAGCGGGGCCACGCCGCGCCCGGACAGCCGGCTCTCCCGGTAGGCGCGCACGTCGGCCAGGAGGCGTGGGCCGCGCACGCCCGGGCGGTCGCTGGTACACTGCGCCAGTCGCGGCCGCCGCGCCGCCCCTCCCGATGCCCACGCCCGTCCTCCTCTTCTCGCACCCCGACTGCCAGGACCACTTGACCGGCCCGGAGCACCCGGAGTCGGCGGCGCGCCTGGCGGCCATCGAGGCGGCGCTGGCGGCGGAGCCGGCGCTGGCCGGGCTGCCGGTGGAGGCGCCGCCTCCGGCCGGCGAGGCCGACCTGCTGCGGGTCCACACGCCCGCCCTGCTGGCGCGGATCCGCGCCCACGTCGCGGCGGCCGGGGCCACGCGCAGCCTGGACTGGCTGGAGCCGGAGACGCCGGTGTCGGCCGGCTCGGAGCGGGCCGCGCTGGCCTCGGCGGGCTGCGCGATCGCGGCGGCGCGCGCGGTGGCCTCGGGCCGGGCGGCCGCGGCCTTCGCCCTGGGCCGGCCGCCCGGGCACCACGCCGCGCCGGATCGGGCCGGCGGCTACTGCCTCTTCAACAACGTCGCGGTGGCGGCGCGCGCGGTCCAGGCGGACGGGCTGGCGGAGCGGGTCCTGATCCTGGACTGGGACGTCCACCACGGCGACGGCACGCAGGCGGTCTTCTGGGAGGACCCCTCGGTCTACCTGCTCTCGGTGCACCTCTGGCCCCACTACCCGGGCACCGGCGCGCCGGAGGAGCGGGGCGCCGGGCCCGGCCGGCACACCACCCGCAACGTGCCGGTGCCGCACGGCACGACGCCGGCGGGCTACCGGGCGCTGGTCGCCGACGCGCTGGAGGCGGCGCTGGCGGAGTTCACGCCCGACCTGCTGCTGGTCTCGGCCGGCTTCGACACGCTGGCGGACGATCCGCAGGGGGGGCTCCACCTCGAGCCGCCCGACTTCCACGCGCTCACCGCCGACGTGCTGGCCAGCGCGGCGGCCGCCGGCTGCAGCCGCGTCGCCGCCGTGCTGGAGGGCGGCTACGTCCCGGCGCGGGTGGGGCGCGCGGTGGTGCAGGTGGTGCGGGCGCTGGCCGGGCTGCCGGCGGCGGCCCATGCGCCAGAGCGCGCCTAGGCCGACACCGCGCTGCGCCCGGTCTCCCGGAGGGCCTCTAGCAGCGCCATGAAGTCGCGGAGCCCCAGCTCGGTGCTGAAGCCGCCCCAGACCTCGGCCGGCAAGGTCGCGAACAGGACGCGATCCTCCGCCTGCCCCGGTTCGAGGAGCAGGGCGGGCTCCGCGTGGACTACGCCACCCATGCCGCGGTGGTGACCTCGCGCCAGGCGCCGGACCAGCCGCACGGCCTGCGCCGACTGCTCGATGGAGAGGGCGCGCCGGCCTCCCTCGAAGCCGGTCGCGGGCGTCCATCGCACCGGCGTGAGCAGGTCGAGGGGACACGACGCCTCGAGGAGCAACCGGCACCAGAGCGGCGTGGGCTCCTCCGTCGACCGGCCCACCAGGACCGTGACGGTGACCTCGCGCCCATCCATCATCACCTGGACGCTGAGCTGGTGCTGGAGCTGGATGAGGCTGGTGGACTGCACGAACTGCTGCCACGACGTCCGTGCGTCCGCGGGCGGCCCCTGCTTGATCGGGCAGTGCCTGGCGGTGACGCTGTCCGGGGAGGCTCCGGGCACCTCGCGGCAGATCATCCGGACCAGGCGTGCCAGGTGATCCTCCGGGGAGAAGCCCCTCATGGCCCAGTCGAGCTGGCCCGGGCGCCAGCTGGCCGGGCGGAGGAGCCCCCGGATTAGGAAGTAGAGCCCGCCGATCAGGCCCCCCAGGAAGAAGAACACGGCGAAGAAGCTGACCGCCGCGAGCGCTTCCGGAGCGCCGAGGGAGAGGGCCAGGACGATCCCCGCCATCGCCACCAGCGAGCCCGCTGAACAGAGGAGGAAGGCGCGGGCGTTTCCCAGCAGCTCGGCCCGCGTCATGGTCCCGACGTCCTTGCGCATCAGTCCTCCCCGGCGGACTGCGATCTGGTCCCGCTGCTTCGCGTGAGCGGTCAGTACACGTCCGGCGGCGAGACCTCGAGGGCCACGCCCTCGGGCCGGTCCGGCGTCCAGATCAGCGCGTGGGGGGAAGCCTTCACCACCGCCTCGGTGCAGGGCGCGTCCGGCGCCACCCGCTCGCCGGCCAGCACCGCGGCGCGGAAGATGACCACCGCGGCGTGGCGCTGATCACCGTCCAGGTCGGACTCCGCGCAGATGGCCAGGGCCTGCGGCCCGCCGGGCTCGCCCACCGCCTCCACCGCGAAGCGGGCCCAGCCGGACGGGACCGGCCAGCCCAGGTCGGCCGCCGCGGCCAGGTCGGCGTCGGAGAAGGTGAGCCGGAGGTTGCTGGGATCGCCCAGCGCCGGGAGGGCCTCCAGCGCCTCGAAGCCCTGCCCCGACCGCAGCCGCGCCTGCTCGGCCCGGTCCAGCGCCTCGGCCTCGCGCCGGATCAGCGCCACCTTGTCCTCGAGCCGCTCCTCCACCAGCCGCGGGATCACCACCGGCCAGGCGACCACCGCCGCGGTCACCAGCGCCGCGAAGATCGCCGCGGCGATCCAGACCGGCCGGGCGCCGCCGCGCGGGCCGGTGTACCGCTCGTGGAAGTCGGTCTCCCGCATGAAGAGCAGCATCACCAGCTCGGCCAGCGAGGCGAGCATGGGGACCAGGGTCCAGGAGAAGAGCAGGTAGAGCGTCCCCCAGACCGGGCGGCCCAGGTAGAACTTGTGGGCTCCCATGAAGCCCAGGAGCGCGGTCAGCAGGATGGCGTGGAGCTTGGTCTTCTGCCCGGTTGGCCCTGTCGGCCCGGGCGCCTGGGGCGGCTGCTCCGGCGCGGGCGCCTCCTCCACCGGGGGCCCGGCTCCCCCCAGGGCGGGGTCGACGTCGATGCTGGGGAGCTGCTCGCGCATGTGTCCTCGGTGCCCCCACGTCGGAGGGGGCACCGTAGTCCGGCGGCCCGGCCCCGTACCAGGGTAGATTGCCGCGCATGCCTCCGGGACTCCCACCCGCCCGCACAGCCCCATGGCCGCCCTGGGCCCGCAACCGCCGCGCCCTGCTGGCCGCGCTGGCGGGCGCCGGGTTCCTGGTCGCGGGCGCGGCGGGGTGGGCGAGCGACGGCGGCGCGCGCGCCGACCTGGTGCTGGCGGCCGAGGCCGCCGCGCTGCTGGCCTGGACCGCCGGCGTCATGGCGGCGGTGCGCCGGCCGCCGCGCCCGCACGCGCCGCGCCTGGACGGCGCGCCGCTGCTGCAGGCGGCCGGGGTGCGCCGGCACGGGGCGGCGCTGGTGCTGCTGCCGCTCCTCACCGCCGCGGCGGCGGGGTTGTTCACGCACCGTGACGAGCCGGGCAGCCTGCTGCTGCTGGGCGTGCTGGCGTTCGGCGCGCTGGCCTGGCTGGCCACGCGGCCGGCCCGCGCCTTCCGGCTGCTGCAGGAGGGGCTGGAGCTGCGGGCCCGCGGGCGCCCCTTCGCGCTGGTCCGCTTCGAGCGGCTGCGCGAGGTCCGGGTGGAGACGTTCAAGGCGCACGCCGGGCTGGTGCTGCTGGGCCAGGAGGGCGAGCCCTCGGCGGGCGTGAGCGTGTGGCTGGACGGCAGCCCGGAGCTGGCCGCGGCGCTGCTGGAGCGCGCCCCAGGCGCGGCGCTGGAGGGGGAGGGCGTCCGGCACCGGCTGGCGGTCCTGGCCGCGGAGCTGCGCCGCGCCTGACCAACCGCCCCGGTGGCCTGGCGCCCGGAGCCGGAGCCGGCCCCTGGCCCCGGCCCCATGTGGCCGGCCCCGTCGCCCGCACCCGCGGTATGGTCGCCGCATGGCCATGCGCTTCGTCCCGATCGGCGTCGGCGATGCCTTCTCCGCGCTCCACTACTCCAGCAGCGTGGCGGTGGAGGCCGGCGGGCGCTGGCTGCTGGTGGACTGCCCGCACCCCATCCGCAAGGTGCTGCGGGAGGCCTCGAGCCGCTCCGGCGCCGCGCTCGACGTCGGCGCGTTCGAGGCGGTGGTGCTCACCCACCTGCACGCGGATCACTGCGCCGGGCTGGAGGACTTCGCCTTCTTCGCGCGCTTCGCGCTGCACCGCCGGGTGAAGCTGGTGGCGCACCCCGAGGTGCTGGCGCGCGTCTGGGAGGGACGGCTCGCCGCCGGAATGGACCAGACGGTCGACCCGGCCACCTGGGCGCCGAGCCGGAAGGAGCTGGAGGACTTCTTCGAGCCGATCGCGCTCGAGGAGGGGCGGCCGCTCGAGGTGGCCGGGTTCGAGCTGCGCTGCCGGCGCACGCGCCACCCGGTCCCCACCACCGCGCTCCGGATCCGCGCCGGCGAGCGCACGCTGGGGCTCTCCGCCGACACCGCCTTCGATCCGGCGCTGATCCGCTGGCTGGCCGAGGCCGATTCTGTTCCTGCACGAGACCGGCGGCGGCATCCACACGCCCTACGCCGCGCTGGCGGCGCTGCCGGGCGACGTGCGCGGCCGCCTGCGCCTCATCCACTACCCGGACGACCTGGCCGGGCAGGACGGGGTGGTGGAGCGGCTGCAGGAGGGGCGCAGCTACGCCGTCTGATCATGGGCCGGCGCGGCCAGCAGCGGCGGCAGCCGCCGCGCCCAGGGCCGGGCCGCCTCCACCTGCGCCGCCAGCCGGAAGAGCGTGGCCTCGTCGCCGTGGCGCGCCGCCACCTGCACGCCCACCGGCAGCCCGTCGCCGGTCCAGCCCAGCGGCAGCGACATGGCCGGCTGGCCGGTCTGGTTGAAGAGCATGGTGTTGCCGGTGGCGTCGAAGGCCCGCTGCCCCACCGCCGCGAACATGGCGTCGAGCAGCGCCCGCAGCGGCAGGTGCTCCACCAGCCGCACCCCCAGCCGCTCCAGCCCGCGGGCCTGCAGCGCCCCCAGCGGCAGCGGCGGCTGGGCCTGGGTGGCCGTGACCAGCAGGTCGTAGCGGGCGTGGAACGCGGCCAGGGCGCGCGCGGCGCGGTGCATCTCCACCTCGGCCTCGGCCAGCTCCCAGGCCCGCAGCCGGCGCCCGGCCGCGGCCAGCGCGGCCGTCTCCGGCTCCAGCTCGCCGCGCCGCGGGCCGCGCCCCAGGTCCCGCCGCCGCTCGCGCACGTCCAGCGCCACCTGGGCGGAGAGCACCACCAGGTAGGCGCGGATGAGCCGCTCGCGGTGCAGGTCGGGGTGGGCCTCCTCCACCTCGTGGCCCAGCTCGGCCAGCAGCCGCGCCGCGTCCTCCACCGCCGCGGCGCAGGCCGGGTGCGTGGCGTGGGCCAGCAGGGGCCGGCGCGTGACCGCGATGCGCAGCGCGCCGGGGGGCGTGCGGACCTCCTCGAGGAAGGGGCGGGCCTGCGGCGGCGCCGGCCAGGGATCGCCCGGCGCCCCGCCGGCCAGCACGTCCAGCAGCGCCGCCGAGTCGCGCACCGAGCGGGTCAGCACGCCCTCCACGGTCAGGCCGCTCATGTGGTGACCCAGCAGCGGCCCCAGCGCCACCCGGCCGCGGCTGGGCTTGAGCGCGAAGAGCGCGCAGCAGGAGGCGGGCATGCGCAGCGAGCCGCCGCTGTCGTTGCCATGGGCGGCCGGCACGATGCGGGCCGCCACCGCCGCGGCGCTGCCGCCGGAGCTGCCGCCGGGCGTGCGCGCCAGGTCCCAGGGGTTCCGGCTCGGCCCCATGGCCGCCGGCTCGGTGACCGGCACGATGCCCAGCTCCGAGGCGCGGGTCTGGCCGAACGGGATCAAGCCGGCGGCGAGCAGCCGGTGCACCACCAGGCTGTCCTCCGGCGGGACGTGGCCGGCGAAGTAGCGCGAGCCGCTGGTGAGGGGGTGGCCGGCCCAGGCGGTGAGGTGGTCCTTGAGCAGGAACGGCACGCCGCTCAGCGGCCCGGGCGGCAGCGGCCCGGCGGCGCGCGCCCGCGCCTCGTCGTCGAAGCGGCGGGCCAGCGCCCCCAGCGCGGGATCGCGGGCGTCGGCCCGCTCCAGCGCCGCCTCCAGGAGCTCGGCCGCGGGCACCTGGCCGCGCCGGACCAGGTCGGCCAGCGCCAGCGCGTCCAGCTGGTCGTACTCCGGCAGGCGCATCCGCGGGCTCCCGTGGCGCGGCCCAGGCAGCCGCGGCCGCCCGAGTCTAGCGCGCCGCGCGCCGCCGTGGACGGACCGTGAACGGCCCCTCGGGGGTGGCGGGGCAGGGCAGAGCAGAGGGGGCGTGCTGCCCAAGGGCGCCGGCAGGGCGTCGGGCCTCGGCTCCGCGTGGAGGCGGCGGCGTCCCGCTCGATGCACGCGGGAGGTCGCACACCGGGCCCCCTGGAGACCCACGGGTGCGGGCGGGCGGGAGCCTCCGGGGAAGCGCGCGCTGGTGCGAAGGACGCTCACCTGGCCAGCGCCGTGCGCTCCTGTTAATCCTCCTGGCAGGCGCGCCGTGGGGGCACAAGCGCGTCCGGGTGAACCGCATGAGGCATGAAGTTCCCGCCATCGACGAGGGGGCGTTCCGCGAGGTGGCGCGCCCCCGCGCCGCCGCGCTGCTGGGGCTGGCCGGCCGCCTGGCCGGCGCCGACCTGGCCCAGCCGGGCGTGGCCCAGGAGGTCCTGACCCGGCCGCTGCTGGCCAACCTCGTGGCCGAGGCCATGCTGCTGGAGGAGTTCCTCGACGCCTACGGCGCGCTCCGGAACCAGCGCTGGCGCGGGTTCCGCGGCGTGGTGGCGGCCCTAAGCTCTTCGCGCACGTGGACTACGCCCAGGCCCACCTCACCCACGCCATCCCCCACTACCGGCTCCTCACCGAGGAGCGTGAGCTGCGCGAGGCGCTGGGCGAGGCGCGCCGCTTCACGGCCGAGGTCCTGCACGTCGCCAGCCGCCGGCTGCTGGCGCTGGCCGGGCCGCTGGGGCTCGGGGCCGAGCCGGTGGCGTGCTGCGAGGAGCGGCTCCCGGCCGGGCGCCTGGCGCAGGACTGCGCGCTGCGCCACGTGGACGACGTGGCCGGCACGGTGGCGCGCCTGGCCACGGCCTTCCTCAACCTCACCGAGGAGGCCAGCGCGCTCTCCCCCGAGCCCGGCTGCGCGCGCCCGCCCCTCCCGCGCGAGCACGAGCTGCGGCGGCTGGCCGAGGACTTCCACAACCTGCAGGCGCTCTACGACACCCACGTGGCCCACACCGACGTGGAGACCGCCGACGCCGACCTGCGCTCGCTCCGCGGCCACGCCTCGGTCGTCTACCACCTGCTGGAGACGGCCACCGACCTCAGCCACTACCACGAGCGCCACGTGCTCCACGTGGCCCCGGAGAGCAGCCCCTCGCGGCTCTTCTGCGAGCAGCCCGGGTGCATCGCGCCGGAGCGCCTGGAGCAGGTGCTGCGGGGCTGCTCGCTGGAGCACGCCGCGCGGTGCGTGCGCGCCGGCCGGCTCCTGGCGCAGCAGCTGCTCCGCCGCTACGCCGAGGAGGGCGAGGTGACGGTCCCGGTGCCGCGCTACCGCGGCTTCCACGTCCGCCCCTCCACGCTGGTCGCGCGCGTCACCTACCACTACGGCAGCCCGGTCACGATGGCGCTGGAGGACGAGACCTACGACGCCTCCTCGCCCATGGAGCTGTTCCGGGCCAACGAGCTCATCAACGCGCGCAAGCGGCGCTGGCTGGCGCAGGAGATCGGGCGCATGGTGGACGGCGCCGGCGCGCCGCCCGCCGCCGACGTGGACCGCGCCGTCCGCGGCGTGCTGATGCGCCTGGCGGAGGAGGCCAAGGTGGTGCTCTACGAGCACCCGCTCCCGCCGCTGGAGGGGACCCCCGACCCGGCGCGGCCGGTGCTGGCCTTCATCGTGGACGCGGTGGCCCGGCTGCAGGCGCTGGGCAAGATTGACATCGTGACCGCGGTCCCGGTCACCTTCCGCGGCGACAAGCGGGTGCTGGCCGACCTCGAGCGGCTGGCCGCGAGCGGCTACGGCGAGGACGCCCACGGCAACAACATCCCGCTGCCGCCGGAGCTGGCCTACCTCCGGCGGTGACCGGCCCGCTCACTGCTTGAGCTGGGGCCGGTGGCCGCCCTCCTCGTCGAACGCGTGCACCAGCACGAAGTGGTAGACCGCGTACGGCTCGTCGCCGCCGCCGCCCCACAGCTCGAAGAGGAAGTGACCCGCCTCGCCGTCCGGGTCCGGGCCGGCCTGCACGAACAGGACGTCCCGCACCTCGATGGCCAGCTCGCCCAGCAGCTGCTTGCCGCGCTGCAGCTGGACCAGCGGGACCCGGTCCTCGTCCTCCTCCAGGTGCCAGTGCAGGTCCTCGTGGTCGTAGAGCGTGGCCTCGGGGGTGCCGGCGCGCAGGATGCAGTTGGGGTGGCGCTTGAGCCACCGCCAGAAGCGGTCGAAGGTGAGGGTGGATCCGGTCTCGACGGTGACGGCCATGGCCGGAATATACCGGCAGCCGGGCGCGCGCGGGGAGGCGCGTTGCCGCCCGGTCAGCCGCGGTGGGGGCGGGGGGCGTCCAGGGCCGAGCGCACCCGGGCCAGCAGCTCCTCCGGCTGGAACGGCTTGGGCAGGAGATCGGCGGGGTCGAGCCCCTGCGCGGCCGCGCGCCCGCCCCCGGCGTAGCCGCTCACGTACAGGACGGCCACGCCGGGCTGGCGCCGCCGGAGCTGCTCCACCAGGGCCGGCCCGGACAGGCCGGGCATGACCACGTCGGTCACCACCATGCGCAGGTCGGGCATGGTCTCCGCCGCGGCCAGGCCGGCCGCCCCGTTGGCGGCCTCGGTCACGTGGTAGCCGGCGCCGTCGAGCACGCGCCGGGCCAGGGCCCGCACGCCCGGGTCGTCCTCGACCAGCAGCACCGCCTCGCTGCCGCCGCGCGGCGCCACCGGGCCGGCCGGCGCGGGGCGCTGCACCTGGGCGGCGGCCCGGGGCAGGAAGATCCGGAAGCACGCGCCGCGCCCCGGGCTCGACTCCACCGTCACCGCGCCGCCGCTCTGGGCCACGATGCCGTGGACGGCCGCCAGCCCCAGCCCCGTCCCCTGGCCCCGCGGCTTGGTGGTGAAGAAGGGCTCGAAGATGCGGGACCGCACCTCGCTGCTCATGCCCACGCCCTCGTCGGAGACCTCCAGCAGCGCCTGCTCCGGCGCCGCCAGCGTGGAGCCGAGGCCGGCGGCGCGCGCCGCGGGGAGCGCCTGGATCCGGAGCGTGACCGGGCCGCCGGCCGGCATGGCGTCGCGGGCGTTGGCCACCAGGTTCACCACCACCTGCTCGAGCTGCGCCCGGTCGGCCATCACCGGGGCCGGCGCGGCGCGGTCCAGCACCAGCTTGTGCTGCTCGCCCAGCATCCGCTCCAGCAGCCGGCGCAGCCCCTCCACCGCCTCGCCCAGCTCGAGCGGCTCCGGGCGGCGCACCTCGCGCCGGGCGAAGGCCAGCAGCTGCCGGGTCAGCGCCACGCCCCGGCGGTGGGCCTCGGCGATTCCGCCGCCCAGCTCGCGGACGGCCGGATCGCGGTGCTCCTGGAGCAGGGCGGCGTTGCCGCCCATCACGGTGAGCAGGTTGTTGAAGTCGTGGGCCACGCCGCCGGCCAGGCCGCCCACCGTCTCCAGCCGCTGGGCGTGGCCCAGCCGCTCGTCCAGCTGCCGCCGCTCGGTGACGTCGCGGACCACCCGCAGCGCCCCGGCCGCCTCGCCCTCGCCGAAGCGGGTGCGGGCGGAGATCTCCAGCATGCGGGTCTGCCCCCCGGGCCGGCGCAGCGTCACCGGCACCGGCGCGCCCTCCCGCGCGGCGTCGAGGTCGAAGCCGGGCTCGGCGCCGGCGGAGCGCAGCGCGTCCTCGAACCGCACCCCGCGCAGCCACTCGCGCGCCGCGTCCAGCAGCCGCTCGCTGATGGCGTTGACCTCGGTGATCCGGTCCGTGTCGTCCAGGGCCACCAGGCCGTCGGCGGCGTGCTCGAACAGGGCCAGGTAGCGCTGCCGGTCGCGCTCGGAGCGGGCCACCTGCCCGCGGTAGGCGTGCATGGCGCTGCGGGTGAGCAGCCCCAGCCCGACCAGCAGCACCTCCTCCACGATCAGCGCCCGCACGTCCTGGGGCGGGAGCCCGGCCCGCCAGGCGCCGCTGGCATGGACCACCAGCGGCAGGGTCACGGCGCAGAGCAGCCCCGTCGCCAGCGCGGCGCCGCCGCCGGAGAAGAGACCGGCCGCGACCACCAGGGCGGGGTAGGCGATGGCGTTCACCGAGAGGACCTGGCCGCGCTCGTAGAACGAGTAGGTGAGCTCCAGCCAGACCACCGCCAGCACCAGCACCGCGGCCAGGCGCGGCCGCCGGGCGGAGATCACCAGCCCGAGGATGGTGAGCGCGGCGGCGATCGACTGCCGCGCGTGGGAGGCGCCCCCGGCCTCGGTGTACTGGACCGCCACCGCCAGCAGCGTGTAGCCGGCGGCGGCCGTGGCGGCGCCGAGCCGGATCCAGGCGGGGGGCGGGCCGGGTGGTGCTGCCGGTCCGGCGTCTGTGGAGAGGCTGGCCAATGGGCGATTCCGCGCACCCAGTGTGACGGATGGCTCCCGACCAGGGCAAGCAGGGGAGGCCAGGGACCCTCGAACCTGTGACCTCGCCTCTCCGGACGCTGGGACGCGGGTCTCAGCGGCGCGCGCGGGCCGGGCCGGCGGTGGGCGCGGCGGCCGGGACGGCGCCGAGCCGGGCCATCACCGCGCGCCAGCCCTCCGAGGCGGCCGGACCGGTGGCGCCGAAGGCGGCGGCGAAGCGGCGCCGCTGCGAGCCGGAGAGGCGCCGCTCCAGGCGGGCCCCCTCCGCGGTCAGGGCCAGCCGCTTGCGGCGGCGGTTCTCCGGCACCGGGCTGGTGGCCAGGAGCCCCTGCGCCACCAGCTCGCGCAGGGGGCGCGCCAGGGCCTGCTTGCTCACGCCCAGCACGCGGGTCAGGTCGCCGGGACCCAGGCCGGGGTTGCGGCGGACGAAGTACAGGATCCGGTGGTGGACCCGCGACAGCCCGCGCTGGGCCAGCACCCGGTCGGGCTCGGACGTGAGGGCCCGGTAGGCGAAGAAGAGGAGCGCCTGCGCGTCGTCGAGCCCGTCATTTCGGTCAACCATGTTGACGTTTCCCCGGCGGCCCGCTTTGATGAGTCAACCACGTTGACGTTTTCGGCGGCCCGGGCTCCACCCTAGCACCGGGCCGGCCAGGAGCGAACCCATGCAGATCCCGGTCGAGCGCACCCGGAGCCCCCGTCCCCGCGTCCCCGACGCCGAGCTGGGCTTCGGCCGGGTGTTCACCGACCACCTGCTGCGCCTTCACTGGACCGAGGCCCAGGGCTGGCACGGCGCCCGGATTGTCCCCTACGGCAGCCTGGCCCTCGACCCGGCCGCCTCGGTCCTGCACTACGGCCAGTCCATCTTCGAGGGCGTGAAGGTGTTCCGCGGGCCCGGCGGCGCCCCGGCGCTGTTCCGGCCCGGCGCCCACGCGGCCCGGTTCGCCGCCAGCGCCCGCCGGCTGGTGATGCCGCCGCTGGATCCGGCGCTGCTGGTGGAGGGTGTGAAGGCGCTGGTGCGCACCGATTCTCGACTGGCTGCCCTCGGCGCCGGGCACCGCCATCTACGTCCGCCCGGTGATGTTCGCCACCGAGGGCGCGCTGGGCGTGCGCCCGGCCCGGGCCTACACCACCCTGGTCTTCCTCTCGCCGGTGGGCGCCTACTTCTCCGGCCCGCCCCGGCCGCTGCGCATCTGGGTGGAGCGGGCCCGGGCGCGCGCCGCCGCCGGCGGCATCGGCGCCGCCAAGACCTCGGCCAACTACGTGGCCAGCCTGCTGGCGGCGGAGGAGGCCAAGGCGCGCGGCTTCGACCAGGTGCTCTGGCTGGACGGCGCCGAGCACCGGTGGCTGGAGGAGATTGGCACCATGAACGTGTTCGCGCGGCTGGGCGACACCCTGGTCACGCCGCCGCTCTCCGGGACCATCCTGGCCGGCGTCACCCGCGACTCGGTGCTGCAGCTCTGCCGCGACCTGGGGCTCCACGCCGAGGAGCGGCCGCTGGCGCTGGAGGAGCTGGTCCGCGCCCACGGCGAGGGGCGGCTGGTCGAGCTGTTCGGCACCGGCACGGCTGCGGTGGTGGCCCCCATCGGCGAGCTGGCCTGGGAGGGCCAGACGCTGCCCCTGCCTGCCCCCGGGCCCGGGAGCGTCGGCGAGCGGCTGCGCCAGGCGCTCGTCTCCATCCAGCGCGGCGAGGCGCCGGACCGGCATGGTTGGGTGGAAGGGATTTGACCAGGCCCCAGGGCTCCAGGCCTCGGCAGAAGAGGCGCCCCCCCGCGCCAGCTGCTCCCCGCGTGTCCGCACCCCCCGGCGCGGCCGCGCGGCCCTCGCTCAGGCGACGGCCAGCGGCCGGTCCTTGAGCGGGTTGCCCGCGAGATCGAGCAGGCTGAGGTGCATCTCCAGCGAGCGGAGCACGGCCTTCACCGCCCCCTCGCAGGTGCAGCGCTCCACCTGGCGCTCGAGGTGCTCGAGCTGCTCGGGATTGGCGTGCACCGTGAAGACCACCTGCTTCGCGGCCCGGCCCCGCCGCTTGCACCACTCGATCAGCGCCGCCGCGGCGTCGCGCAGCTGCGGCTCGATCGCGTCCTCGCCGTGGACGGCTATCGTCACGGCGAGCGAGTAGTCCTTGCTGAACAGGCCAGACCGCCTCGTGAACTCCATCACGTCCATCTGGCGCCTCCCGGATGAGGCGCAGCCTAGCACCGCATCACGGTGGGTGCGACCATCTGTTCGTCTGCGGCGACGCGGCACGCGCCAAGTGGTGTGTCCGCCGGGGCAATTCCCGCTCGCGCCCCGGACCAGGCCTACGCGGGTCAGCTCCCGAGGGCAGCGGGGATCCTGTCGTTGAGTGTGGTTGTCGTCACCACCTCACCGCCGCGCACGTACAGCCGCGGCACGCGCGCGGTGATCGAGGCCAGGATCTCCCAGGAGATGGTGTCGGCCAGCGCGGCCAGCTCGTCCGCGTCCACCTGCTCGTCGCCGTCGCGGCCGAGCAGCGTGACCACGTCGCCCTCCTGCACCCCGGGCACGGCGGTCACGTCCACCACGCACATGTCCATGGCCACGCGGCCGATCACCGGCACGCGCCGCCCGCCCACCAGCGCGTGCGCCCGGTTGCCCAGCGCGCGGCGGTAGCCGTCGGCGTAGCCGCACATCACCAGCGCCACGCGCGAGGGGCGCGAGGCGGCCCACATGCGGCCGTAGCCGACGGTGGCGCCGCGCTCCAGCGCGGTGACGCGCGCCACCCGGGCCCGGAGCGCCAGCGCGGGGCGCAGGTCCAGCTCGGTGCCGCACCAGGGCGCCGGCTTGTAGCCGTACATGGAGAGGCCGGTGCGGACCGCCTCCAGCGCCATCTCGTGGTCCAGCAGCACGCTCGCCGAGGCGGAGCAGTGGCGCTCGGGGACCCAGGGCACGCGGCGAGAGGTGTCGCGCAGGATCTCGAACTGGCGACGGGTGAAGCGCTGGTCGCCCTCCTCCGCCGCGGCGAAGTGGGTGAAGAGCCCCTCCACCTGCAGGCCGGGGAGCGCGCGGGCCTGCTCCGCCAGCGCCACCAGCGCGTCGGGGGGCAGGCCGTGGCGGTTGAGCCCGGTCTCCAGCTCGAGGTGGATGGGGACGGTCACGCCGCGCCGGACGCCGGCGGCCGAGAGCGCCTCCACCTGGTCCAGCGCCCCCACCGCCGGCTTGAGCCGCAGGGCGGCCACCCGGTCGGCGTCGGAGGCGGGCGTGTGGCCCACCACCAGCACCGGCGCGGTCACGCCGGCGCGCCGGAGCTCCTCGCCCTCGTCCACGCAGACCACGGCCAGGCCGTGCGCGCCCGCGGCCAGCGCGGCCTGGCCCACGGCCACCGCGCCGTGCCCGTAGGCGTTGGCCTTGACCACGGCGTAGAGGCGCGCCGGCGCGGCGCGCGCCGCGAGCAGCGCGACGTTGTGCGAGATGGCGTCGAGGTCGATCTCGGCCCAGACCGGCCGGCCGCCCCAGGCGGAAGGAGAGCGCGACATGGGGCGGCATGATACAGGGCCGCCCGGTTCCGTGCAGGGCGTGCGGAGGCCTGGCCGCTACCCGGCCATCAGCAGGGCGCCGCCGCGCGCCAGGTATGCCTCCACCCCGTGCCCGCCGTGCGTCAGCACGTCGGCCACGTAGGCGTCCCGCTCGGCCGTCACGATCCGCAGGTTCCAGACGTCGAGCCCCTCGCCGTCGCGCGCCTCGCGCCAGGCCATGCCGGCCCGGGTGAAGGTCCGCATGGCCAGCTCGTTCTCGCGGTCCCACCAGGCCACCACCACGTAGTCGGCGTCGCGCCCCTGGTGCTCGATCATGAACCCCACCCCGGGCCGCTCGGCGGTGACGGCCGGGGCCGGCAGGGCCGCCAGGGCCAGGTCCACGCCGCGGGCGAAGCGCGACTCGTCGAAGCTCGCGCCCGGCAGCGTGAGCGTGTAGCGGCGCAGCTTGAAGCCCCCGGCCAGCTCGAACAGGCCGCGGTACGCCGTGGGACGGGCGCGGAAGGGGTGGTGGACGCGGAAGCTCACGGTCAGTCCTCCTCACCCGATGAAGCTCTCCTGGTACCCGCCGTCCTCGATCCCCAGCGCCTGGCGCGTGGGCGAGAGCGGAAGCACGCAGTCGAGCATCACCGCCAGCTCGCTGGTGGACCGGGCGCCGATGGAGCCTTCGTAGGCGCCCGGGTGCGGCCCATGCATCGTACCCGCGGGGTGGAAGGAGATCGAGCCCGGACCGACGCCGCGCCGGCTGGTGAACTCGCCGCGCACGTAGAAGAGGAGCTCGTCCACGTCCACCGAGGCATGCGGGTAGGGGCAGGGGACGGCCTGCGGGTGGAAGTCCACCACCCGTGGCACGAAGGAGCAGATCAGCGCACCCCTGGCCGCGAAGGTGCCGTGCCAGGTGGGCGGCAGGTGCACCAGCCCGGCCCGGGGCTGGAAGTTCAGGATGGGGAACGCGAGCGGATAGAGCGAGCCGTCCCAGCCCACCACGTCCAGCGGCGAGCGGTCGTAGGTGAAGCCGTGGAAGCGGCCGCCGCGCTTCACCACCAGCTCGCGCAGCCCCTCGTCCATGGGGCCCTTCCACTCGACGCGGCGGAAGTCGCGGTGGCTGTACGGCGCGTCCATCCGCAGCTGGCCGGTTCTCGTTGCGCCACTGCGACGGGAGGTGGACGTGGGAGAGCTCCAGCGACAGCCAGCGCTGCGGGCCGGCGTCGGGGACCCAGCGGTGGAGCAGGCCGCGCGGGACGTACACGTAGTCGTCGCGGTCGGCGCGCAGGTCGCCCAGCGGCGTGCGGAGCAGCCCGCCCCCCTCGAACACGTAGATCAGCTGGTCGGCGTCGCCGTCGGCCAGGTAGACCGGATCCTCGGTGGTGGGCGTGACGAGCCCCACCGTCACGTCGGCGCTGGTGAGCAGCGGCGTGCGCGCGTCCACCGCCGGGCCGGCCGGGGCGGGCAGGTCCTGCGTGCGGTAGTGGCGCTTCAGCAGCGCGGCCGGCGGGGCCGGCTCGGCGGCGGGCCAGCCGTGGCGCGCCCCGGCGGCGTGGACCGCGTGCGGCCGGTGCAGGTGGTAGACGAGCGTGTAGGGGCCGTCGAAGCCGGCGCGGGTGTAGGCCTCCTCGTGGAGCAGCCGCCCCTCGCGGTCGCGGAAGGCCACATGGTGCTTGGGGGGGACGGCCCCCTGCTGCAGGCGGTCGAGCACGCGGCCCCGGGCGCTAGGCCCGCCCCTCGCGCGCCTGCTCGCGCTCGATGGACTCGAACAGCGCGCGGAAGTTGCCCGCGCCGAAGCCCTGGTCGCCCTTGCGCTGGATGATTCTCGAAGAAGAACGGGCCGGCGGCGGCCTCGTGGTACAGGCCGGCCGCCTCGCGCAGGAAGATCTGCAGCAGGTAGGCGCCCGGGCCGGCGCCGTCCACCAGGATCTGCAGCTCCTGCAGCAGCGGGATCTCCTCGTCGATGCGCCCGATGCCGGTGCGCTGGATGCGCTCCGGCAGCGCCTCGTAGTAGGTGGCCGGCGTGGGCATGAACTCGACGCCGCGGCCGCGCAGCCCGCGCACCGCGCCCAGGATGTCGGCCACGGTCAGGGCCGCGTGCTGGATGCCGTCGCCGCGGTGATCCTCGTTGAAGACGTTGATCTGCGAGGACTTGAAGGCCGGGCGCCAGGGCTCGTTGTTCGCGAACTTCACGCCGGAGCGCGCGTCGCGCATCACCACCGAGCGCAGGCCCGAGCCCTGCTGCGCCTGCAGCGCCTGGCGGCGCCCCTCGGCGGCGTCGCGGGTGTGGAACTGCACCTCCCAGGACTCCTCCAGCCCCAGCACGTGCTCCATCCAGAGCAGCGCCGGCTTCATGGTCTGGAAGTTGGAGGTGAGGTGGTCGATGGCGCCGAAGCCGAAGGCGTTCCGCCCGCCCTCCGGCCTCGCCAGGGCCGCGATCCCCGGGTACGGCGACCGGAAGCCGCGCCGCTCCACGAAGCGGAAGGTGGTGTCGCCGAAGGGCGTGGTGATGTGGAAGGCGCGGAGCGTGCCGCCGTCGTCCTGGTGCTCGATCACGTCGGTGATGGGCGTGCCGCCGCGCTCCTCCAGCAGGCGGAAGGCGCGCTCGGCGTCCTCCACCTCGAAGACCACCGAGCCGATGCCGTCGGGGTGCTTGCGGAGCCAGCGGAAGGCCCGCCCGCCGTCGCCCTTCGGCTCGGAGCAGACGATGCGGACCGCGCCCGCCTCGAACACCGCCGAGCGCTGGTGGCCCTCGGCCTCCAGCGCCGGGGTGCTGCGCGCCACCTCGGCGAAGTCGAGCCGGTCGGTGTAGAAGCGGCGGCTCCGCTCCAGGTCGTGGACGTAGGTGTGGAGGGCCTCGATGCGGACCAGGCCCAGGGGCTCGAGGCGTTCGCGGGTGGTCACCTGTTCCTCCGTTCCGGCGGCGGCGCGTCCGGCTGGTGTTCGGCGTGGGCGGCCTGGAAGGCCGGCAGCGCCTGGCAGGCCTCCTCGATGCGGAGCAGCGCGGGGAAGGCGGAGAGCTCGACCTCGAAGCGGCGGGCGGCGGCCAGCTGCGGGACGAGGTAGCAGTCGGCCAGGCCCGGGGCGTCGCCGTGGCAGAAGCGGCCGGCGCCGCCGTCCGAGACGGCCCGCTCCAGCCCGGCCAGCCCCTCGGTGACGAAGCGCCGGGCCCAGGCCTTGTCCGAGCCGGGCTCGCGCTCGCGGAGCGTCCGCAGCACCACCGCGTTGTGCAGCGGCTGGATGCCGGAGTTGACGTGCTCGGCCAGCGCCCGCACCCGGGCGCGCCCCCAGGGGTCGGCCGGCAGCAGCGGCGGCGCCGGGAACCGCTCCTCCAGCCACTCCAGGATGGCCATCGACTGCACCAGCCGGCGCACCGGCCCGCCCTCCTCCACCTCCAGCACCGGGATCTGCGCCAGCGGGCTGCGCGCGCGGTGCTCGGGCTGGTACTGCTCGAGCGCCAGCAGGTCCACCGGGCGGGTCTCGTAGGGGAGCCCCTTGAGCCCGAGGCCGATGCGCACGCGCCAGGCGGAGGAGGAGCGCCAGTAGGAGTAGAGGCGCAGCGTCACCGGGCCTCCACCACGCGCTGGGCGATGGCGCCGAAGAGGTCGCGGCCGGCCGCGTCGCGCATCTCCAGCTCCACCGTGTCGCCCGCCTGCATGAACCGGGTCCGCGCGGCGCCGCCGTCGATCATCTCCAGCGCCCGCACCTCGGCGATGCAGGACCAGCCCCGCGCGCGGTCGGTGTTCGACACGGTGCCGCTGCCGAGTATGGTGCCGGCGGTGAAGGCGCGGGTCCGCGCCACGTGCTCCACCAGCTGGAGGAAGGAGAAGTGCATCTCGCCGGCGTCGGCGCTGCCGACCACCTGGCCGTTCCAGCGCACGGTCAGCGGCAGGTGGACGCGGCCGTCTCGCCAGGCCGGCCCCAGCTCGTCGGGCGTGACGGCGAACGGGGAGAAGGCGGTGGCCGGCTTGGACTGGAAGAAGCCGAACCCCTTGGCCAGCTCGCCGGGCACGAGGTGCCGGAGCGTGATGTCGTTGGCCAGGCAGAGGAGCCGGACGTGGCGCGCCGCGTCGGCCGCCCTGGTGCCCAGCGGGACGTCGCCCAGGATGCAGCAGACCTCCCCCTCGAAGTCGAGCCCCCAGGTCACGTCGGGCAGCGCCAGGTCCTGCGTGGGTGCCAGCAGCACGCCCGAGCCGCCCTGGTAGATGAGCGGGTCGGTCTCGAGCGTGGGCGGCGGCTCGGCGCCGCGCGCGCGGCGCACCCGGCGCACGTGCTCCAGGAAGGCCGAGCCGTCGATCCACTCGTACGCGCGAGGGAGCGGGGAGAGGAGCGCCCGGGGGTCGAGCGGCTCGCCGTCCACGTCCCCGGCGTCGAGCGTGGCGGCCAGCGCCCGCAGCGAGGCCTCGCAGTGCGCCCAGCGGTCCAGCGCGTCCTGCAGCGTGCGCGCGACGCCCGTCGCGTCCAGCACGGCGTCGCCGTCCCGGCGCACCACCACCAGCCGCCCATCGCGGGTCCCGTCCCTGAGCGTTGCGAGGCGCATCTGAGCGCAACGTACTAACCGCCGCAGCCCCAGGCGGCGCGCGCCCGCGGCGCGAAAAATGGGGGCCGCTCTCGGCGCAGTGCGTTGCGGCAGGCCCCCGGCCGTGGCTAGAAAGCCAGGACGCTCGAGGCCCGACGCTTGTCCCTGACGCTCACCGTGCACGACGCCATCGCGGAGGTCCCGGCCGAAGCCTGGGACGCCCTGCACGCGCACGAGCCCGACCGGGCCAGCCCCTTCGTCCGCCACGCCTTCCTGCGGGCGGCGGAGGAGAGCGGCTCGGCCTCGCCGCGCCACGGCTGGTCGCCGCGCCACCTGGTGCTCCGCCGTGGGCGCGAGCTGGTGGCGGCCGCGCCGGCCTACGCGCGCAGCGCCTCGGACGGCGACTTCGGTCGCGACTGGGAGTGGGCGGCCGCGGCCGGGCAGGCGGGGTTGAGCTACTACCCGAAGCTGGTGGTGGGCATCCCCTTCACCCCGGCCACCGGGCGGCGCGCGCTGGTGGCGCCGGGCGAGGACCGGGGGAGCCTCACCGCGGCGCTGGTGGAGGGGGCGCTGCGGCGCTGCCGGGACGAGGGGCTCTCCGGGCTCCACGTGCTGTTCCCTGCGGAGGACGAGGCCGCGGCGCTGGAGGCCGCCGGCCTGGCGGTGCGGGTGGACTTCCAGTACCACTGGCGCAACGAGGGCTACCGCACGCCGGACGACTTCCTGGCCCGCTTCCCCTCCAAGCGGCGCAACAGCCTGCGCCGCGAGCGGGCCGCGCCGGCGGGGCAGGGGATCGCGATCCGCACGGTGCGCGGCGAGGAGCTTGGGCGGGACCCCGGGGGCTGGGCCCGCGAGTGCTTCGCGCTCCACCGGGCCAGCACCGACCGGATGACCTGGGGCATGCGGTTCGTGAACCGCGCCTTCTACGAGCGCGTGCTCACCGGGATGCCGGACGCCGTCGAGGTGGTGGAGGCGCGGCGCGAGGGGAGGCTGGTGGGGATGGCCTTCAACCTGGCCTCACCCCGGGTGCTCTACGGACGGTACTGGGGGTGCGTGGAGGACCACCCGTTCCTGCACTTCAACGTGGCGCTCTACCACTCCATCGACGAGTGCATCCGGCGCGGCGTGGACCGGTTCGAGGGAGGCGCCGGGGGCGAGCACAAGCTCTCGCGCGGGTTCGAGCCGGCGCTGACGTACAGCGGGCACGCGTTCCTCGATCACCGGCTCGATCGCTCGCTGCGGCGCCACCTGGCGCTGGAGAGGGCCCAGCGGGTGGCCGCGCTGGGGCGGTGGCGCGAGGAGCACCCGCGGCTGGGCGGCTGACGGCTCAGTACACCGCGCCCGCCGAGGCGGCGGCGCCCAGGGGCTGGCCGCGCTGGTCCTTCGCCGGCGGGTGCACGGGGCCGATCTGGAACTCGATCGACTCCATCACCACGTTGTCGCCCAGCGGCCCGTCCTCGAAGCCGGCCCAGAAGTCGTCGCCCAGCCCCGGGCGCCCGGTGGCGGCCACCAGCGCGGCGTCGAGGTCGGACCAGAAGGCCAGCCAGGGCGCGTTCTCCGCGTTGGAGGGCCAGGACTGGCTGGGGCCGTGGAAGGTCACGCCGGTGGGGTCGGCCAGGTCCGGCGCGAAGTCCGGGCCGAGCTGGCCGGGCTCGCGCAGCCGGGCCAGCAGCAGCGCCAGGAAGTCGTCCACCCCACCGACCACCTGGTAGCCGAGCTGACGGACCGTGACCGCCTCGCTGCCCGGCGGGACGGTGCCGGCCGAGGCCGGGCCGGGCGGATACCAGGCCACCGACGGCTGGCCGGCGTCCACGCCGGCGGAGGTGAAGGCGGTGGGCTGCGCGCCGGCCAGGTCCAGCGCGTCGGCCGCGGCCACGCCCTCGGCGTCGCCATTCACCGGGAAGTGGCGGCGCGCCAGCGAGGTCCACCAGGGGATGGGCGCCAGGAGGTGCGAGGCGTCCAGCACGCCCACCCGGTTGCGGCCGGCGCTGTAGAGGTTGACCAGCGAGCCGGTGAAGAGGTCGTCGGCCTCGCCGGCCACGGTGTTGCCGGCGATGACGTCGGCGCGGAGCGCCATGTCCTCGACGGTGTGGGCGTCGCCGATGGTGGCCGCCACGCCCCCGCCGCCCATGTTGGGCGCGCCGTTGAAGGTGGCGGGCGCGCCCGTCACGGCGTTCTCGGCGATGGTGCAGTGCGAGAGCGAGAGGGCGCCGTTGGACATGTAGACGCCGCCGCCGCGGTAGTAGAACTGGAAGCGGACGTCCTCGGCCACCTCGGCCAGGTCCTCCACCGCGTTGCGCGCCACCGTGCAGGCCGACACCAGCAGCCGCTGCGCGTGGCCCGGGCCGCCGCCGTCGGTGTAGACGCCGCCGCCATAGGCGTGCTGGCCGGTGACGCGGTTGCCGGTGACGGCGGAGCGGTGGAGCTGCGAGCCGGGGGCGCCGGCGCGGGCGCCGCCCACCGAGTAGAGGCCGCCGCCGGCGGCGCCGAAGCCGGAGACGGCGTTGCCGCCGACGGTCGAGTCCTCCAGCCAGAGCGAGTCGGCGTAGATCCCGCCGCCGAACGCGCCGCGGTCGCGGCTGGGGGAGCGATCGCCGTCGGCGCGGTTCCCGACCACCGCGCAGCGGCGCAGCGTGGCGGTGCCCCACACGGCCAGGCCGCCGCCCCGGGCCAGCGTGTAGGGCTGGGCGGTGTCGTCGCGCGCCACCGCCTCGGCGCGGCCGTCGCGCACCGTCACGCCGATGAGCTCCAGGTCGCCGCGGACCGACAGGACGCGGGCGGGCTCGTCGCCGGCCCAGGCCAGGGTCAGGCCGTGGGGCAGGGCGGAGGCGTCGATGCGCACGTCGCGGTCCACGTGCAGCGCCGACGCGCCGTAGTCGCGGTCCTGGAAGCCCTGGAACGTCCAGCGTCCGGCCGCGAAGGTGAAGACCTCGCCCTGCAGCAGCGCGTGGCGCTCGCCCACCAGGCGCAGCGCGATGGTGCCGCCGTCGAGGCCGGGCGCGAAGGTGACGGTGCCGCCCGCGGGCGTGGCCGCCAGCGCCCCCCGGAGCGTCTGCTGGCCGGCGGGCGGAGGATCGACGTCCTCCAGCGTGGTGACCACCGACGGCGACGGCGCGGTGGACCCGGAGTGGCAGGCGGACAGGAGCAGCGCCAGCGCGGCCAGGCAGGATTGGTTCACGGTGGGACCCCCAGGGGCAGCAGCCTAGCGTACCTCCGGCCGCCTGCGCGACCAGGAGAGCGTGACGCTGCGGCGCCAGGCCGCCCCGCCGTGCGCCCGGGCCAGCGCGCGGGCGTCGGCCAGCAGCGCGGCCAGCCCGACCGGCCCCAGCGCCGGGCCGGCGAAGGAGAGGGAGCGGAGCACCGCGTCCAGCCGGTCGGGCTCGAGCAGCACCTCGTGCTCGAACCGCTCCTCGACCGGCGGCGGCAGGCCGGCCACCGAGACGAACAGCTCCACCGGCGGGAGCGCCGGGCGGGCCTTGGCGTTGGCGGCGGCCAGCCGCCCGGAGAGGGCGCGGAGGAAGGGCGTGTCGGCCAGCAACGGCGTCACCACCGCCAGCGCGCCGCCGGGCGCGAGCAGCCGCCCGGCCTCGCGCCCTCCGCGCTCCGGATCGACCCACTGCAGCGCGTCCGCCAGCACCACCAGGTCGAAGCCACCGGCCGGCAGCCCGGTCTCCTCCGCGGCGGCGTGGACCGGGTGGACCGGGGAGCGCTGCGCCTCCAGCGCGTCGAGCATGCCCCGGGCCGGCTCGACGCCCCAGACCTCCGCACCGGCCGCCGCCAGCGGCACCGCCAGGAGCCCGGTGCCCGCTCCCAGGTCGGCCACCCGGGCGCCGGTCCCGCCGGCCAGGGCCAGCAGCCGCCCCAGCAGCGGCGCCGGGTAGCCCGGCCGCGCCGCGTAGTCCGCGGCCAGCCGGTTGAAGACCCAGCGGCCATGATCGTCCGGGGAGATGCGGGCGCGGCGGGACACGGGCGGAGGCTACCACGGCCCCCCTGGTCTGCTGCTGGCCCGGCCCCCAGCTTCAGGCATGGCCCGCCCCGCGCCCGCCGACGCCCTGGTGTTCTTCGGGGCCACCGGCGACCTGGCCTTCAGGAAGGTCTTCCCCGCCCTGCAGGCCATGGTCCGGACCGGCGCGCTGACGGTGCCGGTGGTGGGCGTGGCCAGGGCCGGCTTCACGCGCGAGCGGCTCGTCCAGCGCGCCCGCGAGAGCGTGGAGGCGCACGGCGGCGGGGCCGATCCGCGCGCCTTCCCGGCGCTGGCGGCGCTGCTCCGCTACGTGGACGGCGACTACGGCGACGAGGCCACCTTCACGGCGCTGCGCCAGGTGCTCCGCGGCGTCTCGCGGCCGGTCTACTACATGGCCATCCCGCAGGCGCTCTTCCCGGTGGTGGTGGCGCAGCTCACGCGCGAGGGGTGCCCCGCCGGCGCGCGGCTGGTGCTGGAGAAGCCGTTCGGCAACGACCTGGCCTCGGCCCAGGCCCTCAACGCCGTCCTGCGCCGGTGCTTCGCGGAGCGCGACCTGTTCCGCATCGATCACTACCTGGGGAAGAACGCGGTCCAGAACCTGGTCTTCTTCCGGTTCGCCAACGCCTTCCTGGAGCCGCTCTGGAACCGGCAGCACGTGGCGCGGGTGGAGATCTCCATGGCGGAGGAGTTCGGCGTCCGCGGGCGCGGCGCCTTCTACGACGGCGCCGGCGCCATCCGCGACGTGATCCAGAACCACCTGCTGCAGGTGGTCTCCAACGTGGCCATGGAGCCGCCGCCGGTGACCGCCGACCCGGAGGCGATCCGCGACGAGAAGGTGAAGGTGCTGAAGGCCATCCCGGCGCTGCGCCCGGCCGACGTGGTGCGCGGCCAGTTCCAGGGGTACCGCGACGAGCCGGGGGTCCGCCCGGGCTCCACCGTCGAGACCTTCGCCGCGGTGCGGCTGCAGGTGGACAGCTGGCGCTGGCAGGGGGTGCCCTTCTACGTCCGCGCCGGCAAGCGGCTCTCGCAGACGCGCACCTGGGTGGTGGTGCGGCTGCGGCGACCGCCGGCGCTCTTCGCCGGCCACGCTCCGCTCCCCAACGAGCTGCGCTTCCAGCTCACCCCCGCCACCGAGATCGCGCTGCACGCCACGGTGAAGGAGCCGGGGGAGGGCTACCGCGGGCACCAGGTCCGGCTGGTGGCCACCCACACCCACGACTCCCGCGGCGAGGAGGACGCCTACGCCGAGCTGCTCACCGACGCGCTGGAGGGCGAGACCTTCCGCTTCGCGCGCCAGGACTACGTGGAGGAGGCCTGGCGGATCGTCGATCCGGTGCTGGGGGACGCGGCGCCGGTCCACCCCTATGCGCCCGGCAGCTGGGGCCCGCCGGAGGCGGCGGCGCTCTCGCCTGAGGGGTGGAGCGCGCCGGAAGAGGTGCCGGAGCCTCCGGACGGTGGCTGAGCCGCGGCCCCGGGTGTGCTAGAGCACGGCGCATGACCGGCGTATCGGAGGAGACCCGGGCCGCGGCCCGCCGCGCCCTGGCGCTGGGCGACGAGGCCCTGCTGGCCCAGTGCGAGGAGACCTTCTTCGTCGCCAGCGGCCCGGGCGGCCAGCACCGCAACAAGACCGAGAGCGGCGTGCGGCTGGTGCACGGGCCGACCGGGCTGGTCGTGACCGCCACCGAGCGGCGCAGCCAGCTGCAGAACCGCGGCGCGGCGCTGGAGCGGCTGCGCGAGCGGCTCCGCCCGCTCACCATCCGGCCCAAGGTGCGCCGCCCGACGCGCCCGACCCGCGGCTCGCAGGAGCGGCGCATCGCCGAGAAGAAGCGGCGCGGGGAGCGGAAGGCGGGAAGGAAAGGGTGGGACTGAAAGGCCTCGGCCCGCGGTGTGCCCGCCCGTTCGGGCTGAGCGTAGCGAGCCCCCAGGGCTCGCGGAGTCGAAGCCCGGCGCTACCAGCGCCGCACGGGCGGCGGCGCAGGCGGCTCGGCGGCGCGCGACGGCAGCGGCACCGGCTCCACCAGCCCGGCCTTCACCAGCCGGTCCACGGCGGCGCGGATCTCGGTGGGGCTGGCGCCGGCGTCCTCCAGCGAGCGCGCCAGGTCGGCCAGGCCGCGCGGCTTGGCCCGCAGCTCGGCCAGCAGCACCCCGTCGCCGGCGGCCACGCCCAGCGGCGCGGCCCAGGCGGCCAGCGCGGCGTCCAGCGCGCCGCGGCCCACGCCGCGCGCCTCCTGGACAGCGGCGCGGTAGGCCTCGTCGGCGGTGGTCCCCGCCTCGGAGACGGTGAACTTCTGGCCCCGCGGCCAGCGCGGTCCGTCCGACGTCTTCCCGTGGAGCATTGCGTCGCACGGTATCCGCCCGCCTCCCCCGCTTGTCAACCACCCCGGGCTGCTCGCCGGGCCGCGAGCAGCCGCTCGCCCGCCGTCCGGGGCTGCCGGCCGCGGCGGGTGGCCACGCCTCGCCATGCCCGCGGGTGGGAGGCCGGCGTACAGCCCGGGCTCAGGCCGTCGCCGCCGCGGGGCGCGGGCGGCGCCGTTGCCGCCGGTCGATGGCCAGGCCGACCAGCGCGCTGAGGAGGATGAGGCCGTTGGTCACGCTGAAGACCGCGTTTCCCAGCAGGATGCTGTAGGTGGTGAAGCCCACCGACGCGGTGGTCTGGCCGGCGAAGAGCCAGCGGGAGACGCCTTCCCCGGTCCCCTCCCGCCACTGCTTCGTCACCTGCCGGGCCAGCGTGGCCAGCAGCACGGCGGAGCTGAGCCAGCCGATGATCTCGGTCACGGGGTCACGATGCGGCGGCCGGCCCCGCCCGGCACGGTGCGCGCCGCCGCCGCCGTTGATCGGCGCCGGGCCCCGGGCGAGACTGTCCCCAGGCCGGCGCCCGCCGGCCCTGGAGGCCCCGTGCTCCCTTCGCTGCTCGCCCTGGTGGTCCTCGCCGCGCCGGTCGCCGCCCCGGCCGCCGGACCCGCGTCCGAGGTCGCCGAGGCTCCGGCGGCCGCCGCGGACGTCCCGGCCGACGTGCTGATCCGGCGCTGCGTGGAGGCCTACGGGGGCGACCGCGGGCTCCTGCGCCTGGCGCGGACGCGGGCGGAGGGGACCGTCACTTCCGCGCTGCACCCGGGCGAGCTGGGGAAGGTGATCCGCACCTACGACCGGCCCGGGCGGCTGCGGCTGGAGATCCGGTTCGGCGCCGGGAGGCCGGAGGTGCGCATCCTGGACGGCGCGCGCTCCTGGCGGTACGGCCTGGAGGCGCAGCCGGCCTTCACCGCCGCGCTGCAGGTCCACGCGGCGCGGCTGGATCTGCCCGCGCTCCTCTCCAGCGGCTTCTCCCGTGTCACCGAGCGTGACGGCATCGTGGTCGAGGGGCAGCGGCTGCGGGTCCTGGCGGTGGAGGTGTCGCCGGAGGTGACGGTCGAGGCGGCGCTGGATCCGGCCACCGGGCGCATCCTGCAGGCGCGCGGCGTGGCGCGCACCGGTCCGCGCGAGCTGGAGTTCGTCACCCGGTTCGGCGACTTCCGCGTCCTCGACGGCGTGCTGATGCCCATGCGCGAGACGAGCTGGGCCAACGGCGAGCAGACCGGCGAGGCGGTGGTGCAGTCGGTCAGCTTCCCCGAGGTGCTGGAGGACCCGATTTTCCAGCCGTGAGCGGCGGGGGCGGTTAGGCTGGGGCTCCGATCTCCAGCGAGCCGCCATGACGCCCAGCGCCGCACCGTTCCCGCTCCCGCTCGACGCCTACGCCGGCGAGGCCGGCCTGACGCTGGGCCAGGTGCTCGCGCAGCGCGCCGCGGCCGACCCCTTCAACCTGCTGGCGGCCGGGCTGTTCCTGGCGGCCATCCTCCACACCTTCGCCGCCCCGCGGATCATGGCGGCCTCGCACCACCTGCGCCACCGGCTGGAGCAGGAGCACGGCGTGGGCCATCACAGCTTCCGGGTGGAGCTGCTCCACCTGCTGGGCGAGATCGAGGCGGTCTTCGGGCTGTGGGTGGTGCCGCTCCTCGTCGCGCTGGCGGTCCGGTACGGCGCGCGCGCCCCCGAGGCCTTCCTGGGCCAGGTGCACTTCACCGAGCCGCTCTTCGTGGTGGTCATCATGGCGGTGGCCGGGAGCCGCCCGGTGCTGGTCTTCGCCGAGGGGGCGGTAGGGCTCGCCGCGAAGCTGGCCGGCGGCTCGCCGCTGGCGTGGTGGGCGTCCATCCTGACCCTGGCGCCGCTGCTGGGATCGTTCATCACCGAGCCGGCCGCGATGGTGATCGCGGCGCTGCTCCTCTCGCGCCGGGTCTTCGAGCTCGAGCCGAGCCGGCGCTTCCGCTACGCCACCCTGGGGCTGCTCTTCGTGGACGTCTCGGTGGGCGGCACCCTGACCCACTTCGCCGCGCCGCCGGTGCTGATGGTGGCGGGCCGGTTCGGCTGGGACACGCCCTTCATGCTGGCCCACTTCGGCTGGAAGGCGGCGCTGGGGATCGGGGCGGCCAACCTGATCTACGCGCTCCTGTTCCGGGCAGAGCTCCGCGCGCTGGCCACCCGGGCGGCGGCCGCCCAGGCGCAGCCGCGCCGGAGCGCCATGCCGGCCTCGGTGGTCGCGGTGCACCTGGCGGTGCTGGCGCTGCTGGTGTTCGCCGCCCACACGCCCGCCCTGCTGCTGGGGATCTTCCTCTTCTTCCTGGCGTTCCAGCAGGCCACCGCGCCGCACCAGCAGCGGCTGGACCTGCGCACCCCGCTGCTGGTCGGCTTCTTCCTGGCCGGCCTGGTGATCCACGGCGCCGGCCAGGCGTGGTGGATCGAGCCGGTCCTGTCCCGCCTGGACGTGCGCCCGCTCTTCTACGGCGCGGTGGTGCTGACCGCCTTCAACGACAACGCCGCCATCACCTACCTCGCGTCGCTGGTGCCGTCCTTCTCCGCCGCGGCGCAGTACGCGGTGGTGGCCGGCGCGGTGGCCGGAGGGGGCCTGACCGTGATCGCCAACGCCCCCAACCCCGCCGGCCAGGCCATCCTCTCGCGCCACTTCGAGGAGGGGATCCAGCCGCTGCGGCTGCTGGCCGCCGCGCTGCTGCCCACCGTGGTGGTGGGAGCGTGCCTGCTGCTGCCCTGACCGGCTAGGTCCCGATCCGCACCAGCGTCAGCAGCGGCAGCTCGCGGTCGTGCGGGCCGGTGAGGTCCAGCTCGCAGTGCAGCGCCCAGTCCGCCTCGCCGGTCTCGTCCACGATCCGCTGCACCGCCTCCCACCTCCGCGGCCCCACCTCCCGCAGCAGGGTGTTGTGCGGCCTCCGCGCCAGCGGCGTCGTGTCCACCCGCTGGTGCTCCGCCCAGTACGGCGTCATGGCGGCCTCGAGGCCCTCCGCCGTCCACTCCGCCCCGGGGCGCAGCGCCGCCAGCGCGGCCGCGTGGTCCTTGCGGGCCAGCGCCACCAGCAGCGCGTGCAGCTCGTTGCGGACCCTGGCTGCGAAGGCGCGCGGGTCGGCCCAGATCGGCGGCGGGCCGAGCGCCTCCAGCGCCGCGCGCGGGTCCGCCGCGGCCGCGGCCTGGTAGGCCGGGTCGCGCAGCCGCTCCCACTCGTCGATGAGCGAGGAGTCCACGCCGCGCACGGTGGCGCGGAGGAAGGTGATCACGTCCAGCAGCTCGTCGTTGCGGTAGGTCTCGGGGACGGTCTGCACCAGCGTCTTGTAGGTCTCGGAGAGGTAGCGGAGCACCAGCCCCTCCGAGCGCTGCAGCTCGTACTCGCGCACGTAGTCGGCGAAGGTCATGAACCGCTCGACCAGCTCGCGCGCCACCGACTTGGGCCGGATGTTCTCGGCGCCGACCCAGGGGTGCTTGTCCGCGAACTCGTTGAAGGTGGCGTAGACGAAGTCGCGGTTGGGCTTCGGGTACTCCACCTTCTCCAGCTCGGCCATCCGCTCGTCGTACTCCATGCCCCGCGCCTTCATCTCGGCCACCGCCTCGCCCCGGGCGCGGTCGAGCTGCTTCCAGAGGATGACGTCGGGGTCCTCCAGGATCGACTCGACCATGGAGAGGAGGTCCAGGGCGTAGGTCTCGCGCTCGACCGGGATGCGGGGCAGGGTGTCGAGCAGGTAGAGCGCCAGGGTGTGGAAGAGCGAGAAGTCGCGCTGCAGCCCGGGCGCTGGCCGGACGTAGGCGCCGCGGTAGCCCTCGACCCGGCGCACCTCCAGCAGCCCGGCGGCGCGCAGGGTGCGGAAGCGCTGGGCGGCGGTGCGGCGGTGCCTGGCGCGCGTGTACTCGTTCCCGTGGGAGCGGCCGATCATCTCCACCAGCCGGCCGTAGCCGCCACCCAGCTGCGCCGTCTCGCTCTGCAGGAGGTTGACCAGCAGGCCGAAGGTGACCTCGAAGCGGCTCTCCAGCGGCTCGGGCTCCTTCTGCTGCAGCTTCTCGAAGGTGCTCCGGTCGAAGTGGACGTAGCCCTTGGTGGGCGGCTGCTTCTTGACCACCTTCTTGCCGGCGGCGGCCTTCTCCGAGAGCTTCTTGTTCTCGATGACGTGCTCGGGCGCCTGGGCCGCCACGTACCCGCGCTCGTCGAACCCCTTGCGGCCGGCCCGGCCGGCGATCTGGTGGAAGTCGCGCGCCGAGAGGATGGCGGTCTTGGTCCCGTCGAACTTGCAGAGCTGCGTGAAGAGCACGGTGCGGATGGGGATGTTCACGCCCATGCCCAGGGTGTCGGTGCCGGAGACCACCTTGAGGAGACCGCCCTGGGCCAGCTTCTCCACCAGCAGCCGGTACTTGGGCAGCAGGCCGGCGTGGTGCAGGCCCACGCCGTGGCGCAGGTAGCGCTGCAGGTCCTTGCCGTAGGGCGAGTCGAAGCGGAACCCCTCCAGCGCCGCGGCGATGCGCTGCTTCTCCTCCTTCGAGGAGAAGTTGGCGCTCATGAGGTTCTGCGCCTGCTCGGCGGCGGCGCGCTGGGTGAAGTTGACCAGGTAGATGGGCGCCTTCCCCGCCTCCACCAGCTGCTCCAGCGTCTCGTGGAGCGGGGTCTCGCACCAGGTGTGCTCCAGCGGCACCGGGCGCACCGCCCCGCGCACCTGCGCCAGCTCCCGGCCGGTCAGGGCCCGGAGCCCCTCCTCCACCACGCCGGTGTCGCCGAGCGTGGCGGACATGAGCAGGAAGCGGGTCCGGGGGAGCATCAGCAGCGGCACCTGCCAGGCCACGCCGCGCTCGCGGTCGCCGTAGTAGTGGAACTCGTCCATCACCACCGCGTCCACCCTCGGCGCCGCCTCGCGGACCGCCAGGTTCATGAGGATCTCGGCGGTGCAGCAGATGACGGGGGCGTCGCGGTTCACGGCCGCGTCGCCGGTCATCATCCCCACGTTCTCCGGGCCGAAGAGGCGGCACAGGTCGAAGAACTTCTCGTTCACCAGCGCCTTGATCGGGCAGGTGTAGAACGAGCGCTCCCCGCTGGCCATGGCCTGGAAGTGGAGGAAGGTCGCCACCAGCGACTTGCCCGAGCCGGTGGGCGTGGCCAGCACCAGGTGCTTGCCGTCCAAGAGCTGCAGCAGCCCCTCCTCCTGGTGCGGGTAGAGGGAGAGGCCGGTGCTGGTCACCCAGGAGACGAACCGAATCCAGGATCGCGTCGGGGGCGAGGACCTCGCCGGGCGGCGGGAGCAGGCGGGCGAGCGGGGCGTCCGGGGTCGCGGTCATGGCGCGGCCTTCGTACCGCGCCGGGCGCGCCGACGCCAGGCCGGATCACGCCGGGGACACGCCTGCCGGACGCGGGGCTTCGCGCGGGGCGAGGCCTCTCCCGAGGCCCGCGGCCCGGCGCCTGGGGTCCCGCTAGACCTTGAACCCCTCGGCGATGCCGGAGATGCGCGTGGCGGTCTCGCCCACCTGCTGCGCCGACTCCTGCAGCGAGCGGAGCCGGCCCACCGTCTCCTCCATGCCCTTCTCCAGATCCCGCATGGCCAGGGCGATCTGCCGGATGCCGGTGCTCTGCTCCTCCACCGCGCTGGCGATGTGGAGCGCGGCGTCGCTGGTCTCGCGGACGATCTCGCCGATCTCGCGGAGGCTGTCGCCCGAGGCGGCCACCTGGGCCAGCGAGCCGCCCACCCGCTGGCTGCCCTTCACGGTGATGTCGAGCGTGGACTGCACCGCCTCGAGGATGTCCTGCACCATGTGCGAGATCTTGCCCGCCGCCGAGCTGGACTGCTCGGCCAGGGCGCGCACCTCGCTGGCCACCTGGCCGAAGTCCTCGCCGGCCTGGCCGGCGCGGGCCGCCTCGACCGCGGCGTTGAGCGAGAGGACGTTGGACTGGGTGGCCAGGTCGCGCACCGTCTCGACGATGTCGCCGACCTGCCGGGCCTGCTCGAAGAGCCGGGTGGACTGGCCCACGATGGCCTCGACGCTGGCCTGGATGCGGCGCAGCTCCTCCACCGACTTCTCGGCGGCAATCCGGCCCGTCTCGCTCGTGGAGGCGGCGCGGCGCGCCACGTCCAGCACCGAGGCGGCGCGCGTGGCGGCCACCGCGGAGGTCTGCTCCAGCTCGTGGGTGGTGGTGCTGGTCTCGGCCACGCCGCTGGCCTGCCGCTCCAGCAGGCCGCCCTGGGCCCAGGTCAGCTCGGAGAGCTGCTCGGCCGCGGAGCCCAGCTCCTGCGAGGACTGCTTGAGGGTGCCGACGATGTCGCGCAGCCGCTCCACCATGCGGCGGAAGGAGCCGGCCAGCTCGCCCACCTCGTCGGAGGAGCCGACCGGCACGTCCAGGGTCAGGTCGCCCTCGGCGATCTTGAGCGTGACCTCGTTGAGGCGCCGCAGCGGCTTGGCGGTGGTCCGCCCCACCCACCAGGCCAGCCCGGCCCCCAGCACGCAGGCCACGGCCAGCATCAGCGCCCCCGTCGTCAGGGCGCCCCGCTGCGCCTGGCGCGCCTCGCCGAACCCGGCCGCCAGCGTGGCGCGGGTCTCCTGCGAGAGCGTGGTGAGCGCCTCCGCCAGCTTCTGGTGCGCGGCCATGGTGTCGTTCAGCTCGGCCAGCTGCTCGTCGGTGGCCTCGCCGTGGGAGGCGCGCCGGGCGAGCTCGCGGGCGTGGGCGTAGTAGGCCTCGAGCTGCGCCTTGAGCGCGGTCGTCCGCTCGGCGCCCAGCAGCTCCGCGTCGGCGGTGAACCGCGCCGCCAGCGCGTCCTTGGTCGTGTCCACGTCCTCCAGCGCGGCGGTGTCGCTGGCGGCCGCCGCCGCCCGCAGCGCGCGGTGGACGTGCTCCAGCCCGGCCGAGAGCTCCTCGACCTCCTGGAGCGCGTGGTAGTCGCGCGACTCGATCTGGGCGAGCCGCTGGCCGGCGCGCATGGTGGACAGGGCCATGGTCGTGACGCCCGCCGCCAGCGCCGCGACCACCGTCACGGCGGTGGGCAGCAGCATCTTGCGGCGGAGGTTGGAGGCGCGGGGGGTGGGCATGTCGTCGTCCCTGACCTAGACCTGGAACCCGTTGGCGATGCCGGAGATGCGCGAGGCGGTGTCGGCCACCTGCTGCGCCGAGCGCTCCAGGGTGCGGATCCGTCCCAGCGTGTCCTCCATGCCGCGGTCGAGGTCGCGCATGGCGACGGCAATCTGGCCGATGCCGGTGGACTGCTGCTGCACGGCGGAGGCGATGTGGAGCGCGGCGTCGCTGGTGTCGCGCACGATGGTGCCCAGCTCGCGGAGGCTCTCGGCGGAGGCGCGGATCTGGTCCAGCGAGTCGGCCATGCCGGCGCTGCCCTTCTCGGTCATCTCCAGGGTGGACTGCACCGCGGCGGTGATGTCCTGCACGATGCGGCTGATGCGCCCGGCGCTCTGGCCCGAGGCCTCGGCCAGCGCGCGGACCTCGGAGGCCACCACCGCGAAGCCGCGGCCGGCCTCGCCGGCGCGGGCCGCCTCGATGGAGGCGTTGAGCGAGAGGACGTGCGACTGCGTGGCCAGGTCGCGGACCGTCTCGACGATGTCGCTCACCTGCCGGGCCTGGATGATGAGCCGGGTGGACTGGCCGGTGATGGCCTCCACCGAGGCCTGGATGCGCTGCAGCTCCTCGGCGCTGCGCTCGGCGGCGGACTGCCCCTCGGCGCTGCGCGCGGTGGCCTTGCGGGCCACCTCCAGCACCGAGGCGGCGCGGCTGGCGGCCAGCGAGGAGGTCTGCTCCAGCTGCCGGGTGGTGGTGCTGGTCTCCGCCACGCCGCTGGCCTGGCGCTCCAGGAGCGCGGTCTGGGCGCGGGTCATCTCGGAGAGGCGCTGGGCTGCGAAGGCCAGCTCGTTGGAGGAGCCCTTGAGCGTGCCCACGATGTCGCGCAGCCGCAGCTGCATCTTCTGGAAGCTGGCGGCCAGCATCCCGACCTCGTCGGCGCTGCCGGGCGGGACGTCGCGGGTCAGGTCGCCCTCGATGACCCGCTGGGCCACCGCGTTGAGCGAGAGCAGCGGGACCGCGGTGCGGCCGGAGAGCCACCAGGCCAGGGCCATGGCCACCAGGCCGCCGCCGACCAGCAGCAGGAGCCCCTTGAAGATGGCCATGCGCTGCTGGCGCTGGGTGTCCTCCAGGCCCTCGCGCAGCTCGGCCCGGAAGCGGGTCGTCTCCTTGGCGAACTCGCCCTTGAGCGAGGTCACCAGGCCGTCGGCCTCCTTGGCCTGGGCCTTGATGGCGTCGCTGTCCTCGCCGGAGATCATCTGCGTCCCGGTGTTCTTGGCCAGGAAGTACCAGGCCTCGAGCCGTCGCTTCAGCTCCTCGGCCCGCTCGCTGCCGTAGAGCGCGACGCCGTCGTCCTGGGCCAGCAGCTTGTCGCCCAGGTCGTAGAGCAGGTCCTCCACCGCGGTGAAGCCGGAGGCGCTGCCCGAGGCCACCACCTCGCGCTCCCGGGCCTCCACGGCCCCCAGCGCCGCCTCGAACTCCTGGGCGCGGCTCAGGTGCGGCAGCCCGGTCTGCTCGAGCTGGTCGAGCGCGGACGCGGCCCGGCGCGTCAACGTCAGCGTCCAGCCCCCGGCCGCCACCGCGGCGGCCATGGCCAGCATCGCGGGGACCACGATCTTGCGCTGCACGGAGAAGAACGAGAATCCGCATGAGCACCCCACGCCCGGCTGGTCCTCACCGGCGCTGGCCGCGACGAGCGCCTGGGCCGGGCCACCGGGCGCGGGCGTGCGCCGGGCGGCTTCCCTCGGGACCACGCATGGTTGTACCAGAACCCGGACCCCCGGGGGACCACCCCGTGGCCCGGACGGCGGCCGGGGGCCGGTGTGCGTCCGGGGCGCACTCGAGGCCGGCCAGGCCAGGCCCGGGCCTCAGCCCTCCACCGTGAACCCGGCCCGCTCCAGCATCCCCTTGAGCTCGGCCTTGCCCACCGCCTTCATCAGGGCCTCGCGGGGCTCGACCAGCTTGCGCTTCACCAGGTCGAGCAGGGCGTCGTTCATCGTGCACATGCCCACCCCGCGCCCGGTCTGCATCACCGAGGGGATCTGGAACGTCTTCCCCTCGCGGATGAGGTTGGAGACGCCGCTGGTGCAGAGCAGGATCTCCAGGGCCGCCGCCCGCCCGCCGCCGATCTTCTTGCAGAGGGTCTGGGTGATGACGCCCTTGAGCGACTCGGAGAGCATCATGCGGATCTGCGCCTGGCGGTCGGCCGGGAACTGGTCGATGATCCGGTCCACGGTGGACGGGGCCGTGTTGGTGTGCAGCGTCCCGAACACCAGGTGGCCGGTCTCGGCCGTCTCGATGGCGATGGCGATGGTCTCGAGGTCGCGCAGCTCGCCCACCAGCACGATGTCCGGGTCCTCGCGCAGGGCCGCCCGGAGCGCCGCCTTGAAGCCGCTGGTGTGCACCCCCACCTCGCGCTGGTTCACCAGGCAGCGCTGGTTGGTGTGCACGAACTCGATGGGATCCTCGATGGTGATGATGTGGTCGTCGCGCTTCTTGTTGACGTAGTCGATCATCGCCGCGAGCGTGGTGGACTTGCCCGAGCCGGTGGGCCCGGTCACCAGCACCAGCCCCTTCGTCAGCATGCAGAGGTCGAGCACCTGGGCGGACAGCCCCATGGCCTCGGCGGTCATGATCTTGCTGGGGATCTGGCGCAGCACGGCGCCGATGCCCTTGCGGTCGGCGAAGATGTTGACGCGGAAGCGCGCCGCCGAGGTCTCGTGGGCGAAGTCGGTGTCCTTGCGGGCGTGCCACTCCTCGCGGTTCTTCTCCGGCGCGATGGTCCAGAGCAGCTCCTTGAGCCGCTCGTGGGTGAGGGGGCCGTAGCTCGCCTCGGCCGTCATGTCGCCGTCCACGCGGAACATGGGCGGGCAGTCGGAGGAGAGGTGCAGGTCGGAGGCCCGGCGGGCCAGCATGGCCGTGAGCAGCGCGTCCAGCGCGCCGCGCGGGTCCTCCGGGTTGGGGATGGGCGAGGCGGTCGGGGCCGCGGCGGGTGCGGGAGTGGTGGCCGCGGCGGGTGCGGGAGTGGTGGCCGGGGCGGGCGCGGCGGCGGGCGCGGCCGGCGCGGGGGCCGCCGGGACGGCCGGGGCCGCCGCCGAGAGCGGCGTCACCACGGCCCGGGCCACGTCGCCGGAGATGTCCAGCCGGATCTCCACCGGGCCGCCGGGGGCGGCGTAGCGGAACGCGGAGAGGCCGGCGCGCGGGTAGCCGGCCTTCTGGTCGGCCGGGACGATCTCGCCGCAGGCGCTGACGATCTGGGCGGTGGTGAGCGGCTGGCGCAGCAGGGCCACGGGACCGCGGGCGGTGATGACGGTGGCGCCGGAGCCGGTCTCGAGCCGCAGCTCGCGGGCCGCCTCGGCGAAGAGCCGGTCGATGAACGGGTCGATGCGGGCCATGTCAGCGCGCCACCAGCGCCACGCGGGCCACGTGCCGCTTGCCGATCAGGGCCACCTGGTCGCCCTCGATCAGCGCGAAGAAGGGCGCGGGCTCGTTGAGGAAGTCGAGCAGGCGGGAGCGGTCCGGGGGCCGGAGGTAGCTCACCAGGCCGGCCAGCTGGGCGCCGTCGGCCAGGTGGACCTCCACCTCGTGCTCGGTGGGGAGGGTGAGGTCCTCGGGGTCGGTGGCCTCGGCCGAGGCCGGGACCCGCAGCAGGGCGATGGCGCCCCGGTGCAGGAAGGTCATGGTCTGGGCGTCCTCGTCGAAGGCCGGCAGGAACTCGTGCCGGTCGTTCAGGACGTCGCTGGGGCGCTCGGGGCCGGCGTGATCGAGCGCAGCTTCGGCCAGGAACAGCGCCACGCGGCGGACGGCGCCCCCGGCCAGGCGGACCTCGGCCGAGACACGGTGCTTGGGGATGCGCAGGGTTTCCACGATCGCACCGCCGGTGCAGGCCCCGTGCCGTGGGTCCGGGGCGGTCCAGGCCCGCCGGGCCAGCGGGTTGCGGCGGTCCCGGGCGCCGGGCCCGGGCCACCCGGGGTGGGGGTGAACCCCGTCCCCCTGGCGCCCGGGCTGGCTAGGGGGCAGAATCCCACCGCTCGCGCCATGGCCCGCAACGTCCGCTACGACCTCTTCGGCGCCGTCATCGGCCTCGGCCTGCCCGTGCTCGGGTCGGCCCTGGAAGCCTGGCGCGTCCACCACGCGCTGACGCCGGGCGCGCTCTGGGACGTGCACCTCGACCAGCCGCTGCTCTGGATCATGGACACCACGCCGCTGGTGCTGGCGGTGCTGGGCCGGATCATCATGGTGCAGCACGAGACGGTGGTCCGGCAGAAGGACGAGCTCTACGCCAAGAGCCAGGAGATCGTCCGGCTGGAGCAGGCCCGGCGCGAGAGCTTCGACCGGACCGCCCGCGAGGTCTTCCACGCCGCCCAGGGGCTCCTGGGCAACGTCTCCGAGTTCACCAAGAGCACCGAGGAGACGGCGGCCACGGTCCGCGAGACCACCGCCACCATCAACCAGCTCTCGCAGGCCGCCACGGCCGCGGCCCTCACCGCCGAGACGGTGATCGGCCTGGCGCTGCAGGCCGAGCGGTCCAGCGAGCAGGGGCTGCGCCACGCCGAGAACTCCAGCGCCGAGCTGCTGCGCCTGGCCGACGAGGTCCAGCAGCTCTCGCAGGAAGATCGAGGGGCTCTCGGCGCAGATGGCGGAGGTGCTGGGGCTGGCCGGGGTGGTGGGCCGGGTGTCGGACTGGACCGAGCGCGTGGCGGACGAGGCCCACCGCGCCGCGGAGCAGTCGGGGCCGGCCAGCGGCGAGCTGCAGCGGATTGCCGCCGAGCTGCGGGGCCACGCCGACGAGACCCGCCGCACGGCGGCCCAGGCGCGCGACACGGCGGTGGAGGTCCAGCGGAACATGCAGGCCGCCACCACGGCCGCCCGCGCCGGCGGCGATCGGGCCTCCCAGGGCGCCCGGGTGGCGGCGCGCACCGGCGAGATCATCCGCGGGCTGTCGGTCTCCCTGCGCGAGTCCTCCCGGGCGGCCCGCGAGATCGCCCGGGTGGCCCAGCAGCAGGAGGGCGGGATCGAGCAGGTGCTCAAGGCCATGAACGAGATCAACCACGCCACCGCCGACACGGTCCGGTCCACCCAGCACGTCGAGAAGGAGGCCCGGTCGCTCAACGACCTGGCCGCGTCGCTGCGGGACGCCGTGAAGGCCTGACCCGCCGGGCCTGCCGCACGCACGCCTGCCTACCCGCCCGCCGGGCGCCGCGGGGGAGCACCGTCCCTCGCTCGCGGGGCCGACGCACGGTGCGGGGCCGCATACACTCGGGGTCACGCAGCGCGCCCACGAGGTGCGGGCAGGTGGGATGACGGAACTGGTCCGCGCCCCCGGCCTGATCCACAATCGCCTGGACCGCAGCGCCCGGAGCCCGAACCATGACCCACCAGCAGAAGTACGCCTTGTACGGGGCCGCAGCCGGCTTCGCGTTCCCGATCCTCGGCACGGTGTTGGTGTCGCTCGAGCGCACCCACGGCGTGAGCCTGGAGGGCGTGCGCATCGCCTGGCAGACGCCGCTGCTCTGGCTGGTCGGGATCGTGCCCATCTTCCTGGCCGTGTTCGCCTGGATTGGCGGCCTGCGCCACGACGAGGCGGTGGCCAGCGAGGAGGCGCGGCGCGACGCGCTGCTGAAGACCGCCTCCGAGCTCTTCGCCGCGGCCCAGTCGCTCCTCTCGACCGTCTCCTCCTTCTCCTCCACCACCGCCGAGACGGCGGCCTCGGTCCGCGAGACCACCGCCACCATGGGCCAGCTGGGCCACACCGCCACCCAGGCGGCGCTCACGGCCGAGACGGTGATCGGACTGGCGCGCAAGGGCGAGCGGGTCTCGAAGGAGGGCCTCTCCACCGTGGAGACGAGCCTGGCCGAGATGATGAAGCTGGCCGACGAGGTGCGGGCCCTCTCGAACAAGATCGAGGGGCTCAACACCCGCATGCGCGACATCTTCGAGATCGCCTCGGTGGTGAACTACATCGCCGACCGCTCGCAGCGGCTGGCCGACCACGCCGCCACCGAGGCGGCCAAGGCCGCGGTCCGCGGGTTCAACGACGTGGTGACCGAGATGCGCGCCCACGCCGACGACGCCAAGAAGGCCTCCTCGCAGGTGAAGGGGATCCTCTCCGAGGTGCACAAGGCCATGCTCTCGGCCATGACCGCGGCCGAGGTGGGCATCCGGCGCGCCGAGCAGGGCGCGCAGGTGGCCGCCGGCACAGGCGAGACCATCCGCAAGCTGGCCAACGCGCTGCAGGAGTCCTCGCAGGCGGCCAAGGAGATCGCCACCGTGGCCCAACAGCAGGACCACGGCATCGACCAGGTGCTCAAGGCGATGAACGAGATCTACCTGGCCACGCAGGAGACCATGTCCTCCACGCAGTCGGTGGCCACCGAGGCCAAGGCGCTGAACGACCTGGCCTCCGGGCTGAAGCGCGCCGTCGGGGCCTGACCGTTCGGGCCGGCGGACCGCGGCCTTCGGGCGGCGCTCCGCCGCGCCAGCGACCGGGCGCGGAGTCGAAGGACAGGGCAGGCCCCCTCACCGCCGCCGCTTCGCCGCCTCGAACAGCACCTCGGCCCGGCCGGTGGCGCCGTCGTGGCGCTCCACGTGCTCGGGGAGGACGCGCAGCAGGGCCACCTCGCCCGGCGCGGGGCCGCCGGGGAACCAGCGGGTCCAGGACGGATCCCACAGCTCGGCCATCAGCTTCTTGTCGCGGATGACCTCGCCGGTGCCGGACACGGTGACGGTGGTGCCGGCCGAGGCGTCGAAGAAGACCAGCGCGCAGCGCGGGTCGGCGTCCAGCTCGCGGCACTTGGCCGAGTCGGGCGCGGTGGCGAACCAGATCTCCTCGCCACGCACCTCGTGGCGCATGGCCATGGGGCGGCAGCGCAGCGGGCCGCCCTCGGCGCAGGTGACCAGGAGCGCGGTGCGGAAGCGGGAGAGGAGCGGGCCGAGGGCGCCGGGATCGGTGGGCACGGCGGGCCTCAGCGGTCGGTCCACTTCGTGTGCGCGAGCCAGGCGCGGACGGACGGGCGCTGGAAGACGCGCCCGGCGTACTCGGCCAGGCGCGCCGGGACCGGATCGCCGCCGTGGACCAGCCGCTGGAGCATCAGCGCCAGGTCGGCGTCGGCGATGCCGAACGCCTGGCCCGCCAGGTAGGGCTGGCCGGCGGGCAGGAAGCGGCCGGCGACCTGCACCAGGCGGTCGGCGGCGGCCTGGCCGGCGGCGGTGAAGGGCCTCGCGGCCGCGCCGGCGAAGAGGGTGTCGGTGGAGCGCTCCTCGCGGACCGGCATGGCGTCGCTGCGCACGAAGGCCTGCACCATGCGGGCGCGGGCCCGGGCCTGCGCGTCGCCGGGGTAGAGGCGGGCGTGGGCGGGCGGCGGGAAGGCCTCCTCGAGGTACTCGTCGATGGCGGAGGACTCGGCCAGCCAGAAGTCGCCGTGGCGCAGGGCGGGGATGCGGCCGGTGAAGGACGCGCCCTGGTACTCCGGGAGGTGGTGCTGCCCGGCGCGCAGGTCCACCTCGACCGTGCGGAAGGGCAGGCCCTTCTCGGTGAGCGCCACGAAGACGGAGAACGCGTAGGGGCTGGTCCAGCCGGTGTTGAGGTGCAGCAGGAGCTCGTCGGCCATGGATCGCTCTTACCGCCTGGCCGGGGCGGGCGCAACGCGGCGCGCGGGGCGTGGGCGCGCGGGCCTGGGACCCGTGACTGCGCGTCGCAGCCCGGCCCGCCGCGCCGGACGGGGTCACCGTCCGGCGGGCGGGAGGAGGCGTCGCTACGGGGTGGCGGGCGCGCCCGGGGCGGCCGGCGGCGGCGGCTTCACCTCGAGCAGCTCCACGTCGAAGGTGAGGACCGCGTTGCCGGGGATCATGGGCGGGGAGCCGCGCTCGCCGTAGGCGGTCTCGGACGGGCAGACGATGCGCGCCTTGGCGCCGACCTTCAGCTTCTGGAAGGCCTGGCCCCAGCACGGGACCACGCGGTTGAGCGGGAACTCGGCCGGCTGGCCACGCGAGCGGGAGGAGTCGAAGACGCTGCCGTCCACCAGCGTGCCGACGTAGTGGACCTTGACGACGTCGGTCGCGCCGGGCGCCGCGCCGGTGCCGGCGGTCTGGGTGATCACCACCACGCCGCTGGGGAGCTTCTCGGCCCCCTTCTCCTTGGCCGCCTTGTCCAGGTAGCTCGTGCCGCGGGCGGCCTCCTTCTTGGCGCCGGCCGCCTGGCGGGCGTTGACGAAGTCGCTCACCAGCTTGGCGTTGGCCTCGTTGCGCTCCAGCGCGTCCTTGCCGGAGGCGCCGCCGCGGATGCCGGCCAGGACCTTGTCCAGCTCGGGCGGCGAGAGCGCCAGCGGCTTCAGCGACTCGGCCACCGAGAGGCCGATGATGTTGAGCGCCTTCTCCTGGTCGGCCTTGGACTGCGGCGGAGCGGGCGGGGTGCCGGGCTGGGGGTTGGGGTTGCGGGAGCTGCTGAACGCGCTCAGCACCTTGAAGGTGGGCTCGTCGCGGGTCAGGGTCTGCTTGCCGGCGGCGCCGGCGCGGATCCCGGTGAGGACCTTGTCCAGCTCGGCGGGCGAGAAGCTTCAGCGTCTTGAACGACTCGGCGATGGTGAGGCCGATGAGCTTCAGGGCCTTGCCCTGATCCGCGGCGGACTGCGCAGCCGGGGCGGCGGGCGCGGCCGGCTTGGCCGGGGTCGCGGGCGCTGCCGGCTTGGCCGGGGCCGCGCCGTTCTGGGCGGCGGCGGTCCCGGCGGCGAGCGCCAGGGCCAAGGCCACGGCGAGGGAGGGCTTGCTCATGGGGTGTTTCCTTTCTCGACCGGCGCTGTCGGGGCCGGAGCCGGCTGTGCTGCGGTGTCGGAGGGCGGGCTGGACGAGGCGTCCAGCGCGTCCTGCTTTCGGTGGAGGAAGCGGAAGACGGCCACGAAGATGCTCATCACCGGGACCGCCAGGAGCGCGCCGGGGATCCCGGCGCCCTGCTCGCCCGCCACCAGGGCCAGGACGATCAGCACCGGGTCGATCTTCGAAGCGGTCCCCATGATCTTGGGGTTGAGGAAGTACGCCTCGAGCGCGTGGATGCCGCCAATCCAGCCCAGCGCCAGCAGCGCCCGGCCCGGCCCGCCGGCCACCAGGGCCACCAGGATGATGGGGATGGAGGAGAGGACGGTGCCGAAGATGGGGACCACGTAGAGGACGGTGGCGAGCAGGGCCAGGGCGAAGGCGAACGGCACCTTGAGGACCACCAGGCCGACGAGCGTGAGCAGCCCGTTCACCAGCATGATGGTCAGCTGCCCGCGGACCACGCCGGCGAGGCCGGCGTCGATCCCGTGGAGCAGGCGGCGCCAGTCCGGCCGCAGCGTCCGCGGGACCAGGCCGTCGAAGAAGCGCAGGATGCGCGGCGCGTCCATGGACATGAACGCGGTCAGCATGAAGAGCAGGAAGACGAAGAAGATGGCCCGGAACGCGCCGGAGAGCAGGAGGCGGGTGAACTCCACCACGTCGCCCACCCGCCCGCGCAGCCCGGCGGAGAGGTCGTGCAGGGCGCCGGCGATGCCCGCGGCCAGGTCCACCGTCAGCCGGGCGCCCGGCGTCCCGTCGCCCGGGACGACGTCGATGGGGACCCCGTAGCGCTGCAGGAAGGCGTCGATCTGGTGCGCCCAGTCGTCGATCCGCTCCGGGGTGACGCCGGCCAGGAAGTCGCGCAGCTCCTGGAGCGCCCGGACCGACTCGCGGTAGGCCTGGGGCACGATGGAGATGGCCAGCAGCCACCCCACCAGCGCCAGCACCGCGTAGACCACCAGCACCGCGACCCAGCGCGGCACCGGGCGCCCGCCCAGCCGCAGCCGGGAGAGGCGCACGATCACCGGGTCGATGACGTAGGCCAGCAGCGCGGCCAGGACGAACGGCAGCAGGACCGCGCGGGCGGCCACGCCCACCGTCACGACCAGCAGCCAGAGCACGACCGTGAGGGCCACGAGCTGCGCGCGCGGGCGGCGCCAGATGGGGACGGCGGGCGGCATGAAGCGGAGGAGTGTGGCCCATCCCGGCCGCGCCGGGGCGCTTTTTTTTGGCCGGGCGGCCGGGATCCGTCCGCCCGGCCGCCACGGGGGCCGCTACTCCTCGAGCGTGGACACGTCGCCCTCCGGCAGGCCCAGCGCGCGCGCCTTGAGCACGCGGCGCATGATCTTCCCCGAGCGGGTCTTGGGCAGCGCCTCCACGAAGGTGACCTTCTCCGGCCGGACGATGGGGCCGAGGTGCGTGGCGACGTGGTTCCGGACCTCGTCCGCCAGGTCGTCCGATCCCTTGAAGCCCTGCCGCAGCAGGCAGTAGCAGTAGATGGCCTGTCCCTTCACCTCGTGCGGCAGGCCGATCACGGCCGCCTCGGCCACCGCCGGGTGGGACACCAGCGCGCTCTCGATCTCGGCCGTGCCGAGCCGGTAGCCCGACACCTTGATGACGTCGTCGGTCCGGCCGATGACCCAGAAGTACCCGTCGCGATCGCGCTTGGCCGAGTCTCCTGCCATGTAGCGGCCGGGGTACTTGGACCAGTACTGCTTCACCCAGCGTTCAGCGTCCTTGAAGATGGTGAGCGCCATGCCGGGCCAGGGGCGCTCCAGCACCAGGAAGCCCTCCTCGCCGTCCGGCACCGGCTTGCCGGCGTCGTCCACGATGCTGGCCGACTGGCCGAAGTAGGGGCGCGTCCCCGAGCCCGGCTTGAGCGGCACGCTGGGCGTGGGGGTGATCTGGAACATCCCGGTCTCGGTCTGCCACCAGGTGTCCATGATGGGACAGCGCCCCTTGCCGATGACGCGGTGGTACCACCTCCAGGCCTCGGGGTTGATGGGCTCGCCCACCGAGCCGAGCAGCCGCAGCGTGGAGAGGTCGTGGCGGTTGGGCCAGGACTCGCCGAAGCGCATCAGGCCGCGGACGGCGGTGGGGGCGGTGTAGAGGATGGTGATGCCGTACTTCTCCACCAGCTGCCACCAGCGGTTCGGATACGGGTAGGTGGGCGCCCCCTCGTACATGAACGAGGTCGCGCCCATCAGCAGCGGGCCATAGACGATGTACGAGTGGCCGGTCACCCAGCCCGGATCCGCGGCGCACCAGTAGCGGTCGTCGTCGCGGACGTCGAAGACGTTCTTGAGCGTGGAGTAGATGCCGACCATGTAGCCGCCGTGGCCGTGCATCAGCGCCTTGGGCTTCCCGGTGGTGCCGGAGGTGTAGAGGATGTAGAGCGGGTCGGAGGGCTGCTCGGCGGTGCCGGTGCCCACGTCCAGCACCTCGGTGGCGCACTGGCCGCTGGCCAGCGGCAGCTTGACCAGCTCGTGGTACCAGTAGTCGCGCCCGGCCTCCATGCGGACCTCGTGGCCGGTGCGCTGCACCACGATCACCGTCTCCACCGTGGGGCAGCGGCGGACGGCGTCGTCGACGGTCTTCTTCAGCTCGACGATCTTGCCGTTCATGAAGCCGCCGTCGGCGGTGATGACCACGCGCGACTCGGAGTCGTCGATGCGCCCCTGCAGCGCGTCCACCGAGAAGCCGCCGTACACCACCGAGTGGACCGCGCCCAGCTTGGCGCAGGCCAGCATGGCGATGACGATCTCCGGGACGCGCGGCATGTAGATGGTGACCCGGTCGCCCTTCTTCACGCCCATGGCCTTCAGGACGTTGGCGAACTTGCAGGTCTCGCGGTTGAGCGCGAAGTAGGAGAAGGTCCGGACGTCGCCGTTCTCGCCCACCCAGACCAGCGCCAGCTTGTTCTTGCGCCAGGTCTTCTGGTGCCGGTCCAGGCAGTTGTGGACGATGTTTGTCTGGGCGCCCTTGAACCACTTGTAGAAGGGCTTCTCGCCGGCGTCGCAGACCTTGTCCCACTTCCGGTACCACTCCAGCTCGTCCGCCTCGCCCGCCCAGAAGGCGTCCGGGTCCTCCAGCGCGCGCCGGGCCACCTGGTCCCAGTCCTTGATGCGCGCCTGGGCGACGACCTCGGGGGACGGGTGGAAGACCTCGCCTTCCAGCTTCGCGGTCATGCGTGACCTCCTCGAAAGGTGGCGCCATCCGGGGGCCGGGATGACGGTGCGTGAATCGTGGCCTCGCGGGGGCCGGGGGCCAGTGAACATGTGCTTGAGGCCCGGCCGGAGCGCGGGCCCGGGTGGGGCGGGCTGCGCGTTTCCGTACCACCGGGTCACGCCGCGGCGCGTCGTAGCGGTCTCGACCAGGGCCGGGCCGGCGGTTATCCTCGCCGCGTGATCATCCCCGGGCCCATCCGCCGTGGCGACGTCGTCCGCGTCATCGCCCCCTCCAGCCCGTTCGATCCCGTCTTCCTGGCCCGCGGCCTCGAGGTGCTGCAGGGGCGGCTCGGCCTCCAGGTGCGCCACCGGATCGACCTGGACGCGCGCGACCACTTCCTGGCCGGCGACGACGCCCGCAGGCTGGAGGAGTGGCGCGAGGCGGTGGCCGACCCGGACGCGCGGGCCATCTTCTGCGCGCGCGGTGGCTACGGCGCCAGCCGGCTCCTGCCGGAGCTCGACCCGGCGGCGCTGGTGGCAAGGCCCAAGCTGCTGGTCGGGTTCTCCGACATCACCGTCCTGCACGCGCTGCTCAACCGGGCGGGGCTGGCCACCATCCACGGGCCGGTGCTGACGCAGCTGGGGCGCGCGCCGGAGGAGGCGGTGGCCCACCTGGAGCGGCTGCTGGCGGGCGACGCGCCGCCGCCCGGGCCGGGGACGCCGCCGCCCGGCGCCGGGCTGGCGGGGACGGCCACGGTCGTGGCCGGGCGGGCCACCGGGCCGCTGCTGGGGGGCTCGCTCACGCTCCTCGCGCACCTGTGCGGCACGCCCTGGTTCCCGCCGCTGGCCGGCGCCATCCTCCTCGTCGAGGACGTGGACGAGAAGCCCTACCGCGTGGACCGCTACCTGACCCAGCTCCGGCTGGCCGGGGTGCTGCGCGGCCTGGCCGGCGTGGCGCTGGGGCAGTTCACCGGCTGTGACGCACCGGGGCTGCGCGGGGTGGAGGTGGCGCGGCGGTTCGCGGCCGGGCTGGGCGTGCCGGTGATCGAGGGGCTCCCCAGCGGCCACGAGGACGCCAACTTCGCCGTCCCGCTGGGCGCCCCGGTCACGCTGGTGGCGCCGGCGCCGGGCGAGGAGGGGCCGCCGCGGCTGCTCTTCGACGGCTGGCTGGGGCGGGGAGGCCCCTGGGCGTGAGCGGGCCGACGCTGCCGGCCGTGCTGGGCATCCTGGAGGCAGGGCGCCGGGAGGGGATCGCCCCGGCGCTCTCGGCGGTGGTGCTGCGGCGTGGCCAGCCGCTCCACGCCAGCTGCCACGGGGAGCTCACGCCGCCGCCGGTGGCGCGGCCGCTGCAACGCGACGACCTCTTCGACGTGGCCTCGCTGACCAAGGTGCTGGTCACCACCACGCTCTCGGCCCAGCTGGTCGAGGAGGGGCGGCTGGCGCTGGACGCGCCGGTGGCGGCGCGGCTGCCCGGGTTCGAGGCCGGCGGCAAGGGCGCCGTCACCGCCCGCCACCTGCTGGCCCACGCGAGCGGCCTGCCCGCCTGGCGCAGGTACTTCGATCAGGTGGCGGCCGACCCGGCAGCGGCTCTCCTGTTCGCCGCCCCGCTGGCCCGCCCGCCCTTCGCCGCGCTGGGGCCCGCCTTCGCGCGCGGGCGGGCGCTGGTGCGGCAGGCCATCCTGGCCGAGCCGCTGGAGGCGCCGCCGGGGTCGCGGGCGCTCTACTGCGACCCGGGCTTCATCGCGCTGGGGTTCCTGCTGGAGGCGCTGGGCGGGGCGCCGCTGCCGGCGCTGGCCCAGGCGCGCATCTTCGGGCCGCTGGGGCTCGGGGCCACGCTCTTCCTGGACGGCCTGGACGCCCCGGCCAGCGCGGCCCGCGCCGCGGGGCGGACCTTCGTCCCCACCGGCCGCTCGGCGGCGCGGCAGGAGACGCTGCGGGGCACGGTCCACGACGACAACTGCTGGGCGCTGGGCGGCGCCGCCGGCCACGCCGGCCTCTTCTCCACCGCCGCCGAGGTGGCCGCGGTGGGGGAGGCCTGGCGGGTGGCGCTGGACGGCGGGCGGTCCATCGTCCCGGCCGCGGCGGCGGCCGCCTTCGCCCGGCGCGACAGCGCCACCCCCGGCAGCGAGCGCGCGCTGGGGTGGGACACGCCCAGTCCGTCCGGGTCCTCGCTGGGCGGTCGACTGGGGCGGGGACCGCGCGGGGCCATCGGGCACCTCGGCTACACCGGGACCTCGCTGTGGGTCGACCTCGACGCGGGGCTGGTCTGCGCCCTCCTCACCGACCACACGCACCCCGGGGGCGTGGCCGACAGGCCGCGAATCCGCGCCTTCCGGCAGCGGTTCCACGACGCGGTGGCGGCGGACCTGGGGATCGGGTAAGCCGGCTCGGAGCGAGGACGACCACGTGATCGACTGGAAGCAGGTGAAGCGGATCCACCTCATCGGCGTGGCCGGGACGGGCATGGGCTCGTTCGCCGGCATGCTGAAGGCGGCGGGCTTCGAGGTGACGGGCTCGGACGAGAACGTCTACCCGCCCATGTCCACCCAGCTCGAGCGCTGGGGCATCGAGGTCCTCACGCCCTACGCTGCGGGGAACCTCGACCGGGCGCGCCCGCACCTCGTGGTGGTGGGGAACGTGGTCCGGGCGGTGAACCCCGAGGCCACCGCCATGCGGGAGCGGAGCCTCCCCCACGTCTCCTTCCCGGCCGCGCTGGGCGAGCTCTTCATCGGGCCGCGCCACGGCGTGGTGGTGGTGGGCACGCACGGCAAGACCACCACCTCCGCCATGATGGGCGCGCTGCTGCACCACGCCGGCCGGGACCCGTCCTTCCTGGTGGGCGGCGTGACGCGCGACTTCGAGTCCAACTACCGCCTGGGCGCCGGGCCGCACTTCGTGGTGGAGGGGGACGAGTACGACACGGCCTACTTCGACAAGGGGCCCAAGTTCCTCCACTACCGGCCGCGCACCGCCATCTTCACCAGCTGCGAGCTGGACCACGCCGACATCTACCGCGACGAGGCGCACTACGAGAGCGCCTTCGAGAAGTTCGTGGACCTGCTGCCGGCGGACGGCTTCCTGGCCGCCTGCGCCAGCTACGACGCCGTGAAGCGGATCGCCGCCCGGGCCCGCTGCCGCATCGAGACCTACGCCGTGGACCGCCCCGGCGCCGACTGGGAGGCCCGCGGCCTCTCGCTGGGGCGGGACGGCGCCCGCTTCACGCTGGTCCGGCGCGGCGAGCCGCTGGGCGAGGTGCACCTGCCGGTGGGCGGCGCGCACAACGTCGAGAACGCGCTGGGCGTGGCCGCCGCGGCCACCGCGCTGGGGCTCTCGCCGGCCGAGATCGCCGCCGGCCTGGCCGCCTTCCGCGGCGTGAAGCGCCGGCAGGAGGTGCGCGGGACCGCCGGCGGCGTGACCGTGGTGGACGACTTCGCCCACCACCCGCGGGCCGTGCAGAAGACCCTGGCCGCCGTGCAGGGCAGCTACCCCGGGGCGCGGATCCTGGCCGCCTTCGAGCCCCGCTCCAACACCAGCCGGCGCAACCTGCACCAGCACGAGTACGCCACCCCGGAGAACTGGGCCGACGCCGCCGAGGTCTTCATCCTGCGCCCCGCGCCCACCGCCAGCGTCCCCGAGGCCGAGCGGCTGGACGTGGATCGCCTGGTGGCCGAGCTGTCCGCGGCCGGCAAGCCGGCGCGGGCGTTCCCGAGCGTGGACGAGCTGTTGCCGGCCCTCCGCAGCGCCGCCCGGCCGGGCGACGTGGTGGTGGCCATGTCCAACGGCGCCTTCGGCGGGATCTGGGGGAAGCTGCTGGAGGCGTTGAAGGGGTAGTGCGCGCGCACCGGTTCGGTCAGCAGGCAAGGTGGACCCCGACCTGAGCGCTCCCCGCCACATGGAGACAGCCCGCCAGTGAGCACCGTCGATGCGCAGTGGGTCGAGCGCTACCTCGCGCTCGTCGGCCTTCCCCGCGAGGCGCCCAGCGTGGACGCGCTGGCGCGGCTCATCCGCGGCCACCTCTCGATGGTGCCGTTCGAGAACTCCGGCTCGCTCCTGCGCCGGCTGGCGGCGGGGGAGGGGCCGGTGGCGCCGCTCGACCCGGAGGTCCTGCTGGCGGCCTGGGAGGCGCGCAGCGCGGGCGGGGTCTGCTTCGAGCACACCTCCATGTTCGAGCGGCTGCTCGGCGCGCTGGGCTATCCCTACGTCGCCATCGCCGGGGAGATCTCCTTCCCGGGCTCGCACCAGGCCCTGCTGGTGGACGCGGGCGGCGCGCGCTGGCTGGTGGACGTGGGCAACGGCGCGCCGTTCTTCGAGCCCATCCCGCTGGATGGTCCCTTCGAGATCCACCGCGCCGGGCTGGGCTACCGGTTCCGGGCCGCGGAGGACGGCTCGGGCTGGGTCCAGGAGCGGGCGCTGGAGGGGGGCTGGAAGCCCTACTGCCGCTACCCGTTCCGGCCGCAGGAGCCGGGGGGACGCGAGCAGGCCTACCAGCGCCACCACCGCCCGCGCGAGACCTGGGTGACCAGCACCATGGTGGCCATCCGCAGCCGCGAGGACGAGGTGCTGGTGGTCCGCGACGGGGACCAGACCCGCTACACCGCCGGCGGCAAGGTCACCGAGCGCGTGGACGACGCGGCGGGCTGGGCGCGGCTGCCGGGGCTGCTCGGCCTGCCGGCGCTGCCGCTCGTCGCCGTGGCGCGTGCCTGGGCCAGCATCAACGGCCGGGACCTGCCGCCCGGGCTGTGAGGGGCGGCCCGCTACTTCATCCCCGCCAGCACGTTCGCGATCAGCGCGTCCAGGTCGTCCACGCGGATCAGGCCGATGCGCGGGAACTCGAGGTCGAGGATCACGTACACCGCCGTCGCGACGGCGGCGACGAACACCGCGGCGTGCAGGCGCGAGAGCCCATGGCTTCCGGCGGCCAGGTGTCCGGCCAGCAGCGCCGCCGCCAGCGCCAGCCCGAACAGCATCACGAAGACGATCAGCGGCTGGTGCATCTGCGTCGCGGCCATCCGCGTGGACGCGATGTCGAACATCTCGTTGAGCGCGGGGGTCAGGAGCTGCAGGGGGGCGGGGGAGGGCTGCTGCTTCGCCGCGGAGATCCCCTTGGCCCAGATCTCCGACTGTAGCGCGCAGCTGCGCTGGTACCCGGCCCGGGCGGCCTCGAGGTCGGGCAGCACCGCGTAGGTGTCGAGCCGCGACTGCGTGTAGCGGCGGAACAGCTCCCGCAGCTCAGGCTGCGCCTCGGCGGGGAGCAGGTCGATCCTGAGATAGGCCGTGCCGATGGCGTTCGACTCCTCGACGATGAGCTGCCGCCGGGTGTCGTAGCGCGAGCTGGCGCTCGAGAACGTGAACGCGAGCAAGAGCCCCAGCAGCGCGAAGACCACGCCGTCCAGCGCGCCGGTCCCGCCGCCGTCGCCCGCTCCGCCCGCGGCGATCCGCGCCGCGCGCGCGCGCCCGAGCCGCCGTCCCAGGAGGAACGAGGCCGCCATGCCGCCCATCAGTCCAGTCGTCAGCAGGAACCCGATGACCATGTAGACCATTTGACCATATTCGCACGCCGTCGCCCGCAGAGGCCCTCGGACGGCGTGCGGTCGAGGCCTGCGGCCGGCCCGTCACACCGGGCCGGGCGGCTCCCGGGGCGCCTCGACCGCGCCCAGCGGGGGCGGTGCGGCCGCGGCGCGGCGGCGCCGCCCGCCCAGCAGCCAGGAGCCGGCCAGGGACGCGCACACGCCGAGCACCACGCCGGTGGCGATCCAGCCCGCGGGGCCGGTGCTCGACCCCGGGTGCTCACGCTTGGCGGCCGGGCGCGGCGAGAGCGGCGGGCTCACCACCGAGAGCGGGACGTTGAAGCCGGCCAGGTCCTGCATCTCCTTGAGCCGGTCGAGGTGCCGGGTCACCTGGCCGGCCGGGACGGTGTCGCCCAGCGAGCGGTAGTCGTAGGTCACCACCAGCGCGTGGCCGTCCACGCGCGCGTGGCGCTCCAGCCGGGCCGCCGGGCCGACGACCCGCTCGTCGTTCCCCTCGATGTCCGGCTCGCCGGGCAGCTCGATGCGCAGCTCCTCGTGCACCTCCACCGGGTGGCGCACGCCCAGCGGGAACTTGCGCAGGACGCGCTCCGGCGCCTGCAGCTCGGCGTGGACCGCGTCGGCGGAGAAGTCGCGCTTCTCGCCCTTGCGGACCGGCGGCAGCACGTAGCGCTCGGTCAGGGTGATCCGGTCGGCGTCGGGCGCGTCGGCCACCTCCATCGGCCGCGCCACCTCCAGGCCGGGCAGGTCGCGGACGTAGTGGTCGAGGTACTCCTTCTGCAGGTCGTCCACCCGCGACTCGGCCAGCGTGTGGCGCATGGCCACCGCCCGGCTGCCCTCCAGCGTGGTCACCACCTCCAGCGAGCCCGGCGCGGAGAAGCGCGGGATCCGGTAGGTGGTCTTCGCGGTCACGCGGGCGGGGCGCGGGTCGGGCATGGCGGTGAGCGCGGTCTCGCCCCGGCGCACCAGCAGCGCGCGCCGGAAGCGCGGCGGCGCCAGCTCGGTGATGAGCCCGCGCTCCAGCGAGCGCGTGGGATCGACCCAGACCGGCTTGCCGTCCACCACCGCCCGGACGATGACGTGGTCGAAGAGGCCGGGCGAGGGCAGGTGGCGATCGGCGCCGGTGCCCAGCCCGGTGTTGACCAGCGCGGGCGCCGCCTCGATGCCCAGCGCCGTGAGCAGCGTCACCAGCAGCAGCGACTTGTCCTTGCAGTCGCCGAAGCGCCGCTCGAAGACCTCGCCCGGCGGGTGCGGGCGGTGCGAGCTCATCCCCACCTCGAACCCCAGGTAGCGGACGTCGTCCTGGACGAAGCGGAGCGCGGCGCCGGCCCGCGCCACCGGGTCGGGCAGGGCGCGCCAGGCGCGCAGCCGCTCCTCCATGGCCGGGGTGGGCGGGGCGTGGGCGTAGAGCGGGAGCGCCCAGGCCACCACGTCCGCCCAGCGCTCGAAGCCGGACAGCTCCAGCGACGGGAAGGGGTCGACGCCGGCCGGCAGGTCGCCCTCGTCCTCGATCCCCGGCGCGTGATCGATCGTCCAGCGCAGCTCGGTGGTGCCGTCGCCCAGCGGGCGCTGCTGCGGGGTCAGGGAGAGGCCCTCCGCGCGGTGCCGCAGCGGCTTGCCGTCCGGCCACAGCATCCGGACCGAGATGCGGCCCACCGGCGTCTCCCAGCCCAGGTCGTAGCCGCCCAGGAAGCGGCCCTCGAAGACCGGGTTCTGGCCGCGGACGGTGTAGGCGTACTCGACCAGGTCGCCGGGCCGCACGTCCGGCACCACCACCATGGCGGTGAGGGTGCCGTCGAAGAGGCGCCGCTCCAGCTCCTGCTCGCGCTGCATCACGCGGACGTCGCGCGCGCGCAGCGCCTGGCGCCGCTGGCCGTCGCGGATGACCCACACGCCGTGCAGGACCAGCCGCTCGTAGGCCGGGTCGAAGCTGGTGCTCACCTCGGAGGCGTTCTCGACGCCGCTGGGCGAGAGGACGCGCATGACCAGGTGGCGGTAGCGCTCCACCGGGCCGGTGGCGTTCACCTGCTCATCCACCAGCAGGTAGTCCACGCCGCCGGCGAGGTCGGCGGGCGGCGCGGCCGCCAGGTCGGCGCGCTCCGGGATCACCCAGGCCGGCGCCGGGCCGACGTCGAAGGGCGCGCCGAGGGCCAGGGCGGGCGCGGCCAGCAGGGCGAGCAGGACCGGGGTCGGGCGCATCGGCCGCCCAGTGTAGACCGGGGCCGGGCGCGAGGGACCGTGGGAGGGCGCGGCACCGCGCCGCCGCAGGTGGGTGCGGGTGGGCGGCGGAAGGATCCCTGGGGTTCGACTCCGCGAGCCTGGCGGCTCGCTACGCTCACCCCGAACGGAGGCGGCGACCTGAGCCCTGAGCCCTGAGGCCTGAGCCCTGAGGCCTGAGCCCTGAGGCCTCAGGTCCGAGGCCAAAGCAGAAGGCCCGGGCAGCATCGCCCGGGCCTTCGTGACTCATGCGGCCCTCACCCGATCAGTGGTGGCAGGCCTTGCACACCGCGTTCTTCGAGATGTCGCCGGCGTCGTTCTTGTTGAGGAACGCCCGCGGGTGCGGGTTGACGCCGGCGATGCCGCCGACCTGGTGGCAGGTCACGCAGACGGACGAGGTGCCGTTGTCGTGGCAGCCGGCGCAGGCGGTGATGTTGCGGCGGGCCGCGTCACCGTGGAAGTGACCGCTCGACTTGTCGTTGCCCCAGCCCTGCGGGTGCGGGTCGCGGACGTTGATGGAGAGCGACGTCACGCCCTGCTGCGTGTGGCAGGACTCGCAGAACGCGCTGCCGTGGCAGGCGCGGCAGGAGGCCGGCTTGGCCTGGGCGTCGATGACGTGCCGGGAGACGTAGTCGCCGCGGTGGATCATCGGCTTCTGGACCTGCTCGGGGAAGATCACCGCCGGCCGGGCCGGGGTGACCTGCGCCGCGTGGCACTCCGCGCAGGAGGTCTGGTCGTGGCACTGCGCGCAGCTCTCGGCCGACGGCTTGGCCAGCGGGCCGTGGATGCGCAGCCAGTCGCCCTGGTGGTTGAACGCGCCCACCGCCACGTAGCCCTTGAGGTCGGTGTGGCAGGGCGAGCAGCGCGCCTCGGCGAAGTCCTTCTGGTGGTTGTGGCAGCTGGTGCAGGTCGCCATGGACGGGACCTTGGCCGCGGCGTCGCCCGGCTCGGGCTGCGAGGCGTGGCAGGTCTTGCAGTCCTTCACCTGGGCGACGTGGGCCGAGTGATTGAACGTGAAGCGGAAGGCCGCGGAGCGCGCCGGCGGCGCCTTGACCGTGGCCGGCGCGGTCGAGTCGTCATGGCAGCCGCTGCAGGTGTCGTCCTTGCCCGGCTCGGTGGTGATGAGCACGTGGCGGACGTTGGACTGCAGCTTGGTCGCCTTCGCGATCGCGCCGTGGCAGTCGGTGCACTCCAGGTCGGTGTGCATCGAGTGCGGGAAGGCGTAGGCCGGGTCCTGCTTCGGCTCCTCGGCCTTCTTGAGCTTGCCGGAGCAGCCGACCGCGAGGAGCGCGGCGCCCAGCGCCAGGAGGCGGGCGTTCATCACCGCACCTCCTTCGTCGTGTAGGTCTGGTTGTACGCGAGCTTCGCCATGACGTCGTACGTCTGCTCCAGGTACGGGGTGACGCCTGCGCGCCCGGCCACGACGGCCGAGAGGGCGGGCGTGATGTGGACGCCGGCGGAGAGCGTGCCGGTGAGGGCCAGGTCCTCGCCGTTCACCTGCTCACGGAACATGTGGGCGAGCACGTCGGCGGTCGCGAAGTACTTGCCGAAGTCCTTCTTCGCGTAGGCGCGGCCGCCGGTGTAGCCGTTCTCGGCGGTGTCGAGGAAGAACACCTCCAGGCCCGCGGCCATGCCGGGCTTCTCCCAGTCCAGGTTGGCGGCGGCCTCGTGGCCGGTGTTGCTGGAGCCGTCCACCACCTCGGCCGGCTCGACGCGCAGGTGGTAGTCGGCGCCGACCTGCAGGCCGGGCTTGAGGTCGTAGCGCGCCCCGGCGCCGAACTCGTTCCACTCCGCCGCGGAGAAGACGGAGAGGATGGAGTTGCGGGAGAGGAGCAGGTCCGGCGCGGTGAAGCGCCAGTCGCCGGTGAGGTGCAGCTTGCGGGTGGCGGACCACGTGCCGGTCACGTTGGCCTCGGCCAGCCGCTCGGCCGGGAGGCTGTACGCGGCCAGGCCGGCCACGGTCAGGTTGCCCTTGAACGGCTGCAGGCGGAAGTCGCCGGCGACCTCCTCGCGCGCCACGTCGCCCGAGTCGTCGACCCGGGCGTAGGAGGCGCCGACGTCCAGGCCGCGGCCGGGGGTGCCCGGGACCACCAGCGTCCAGGAGGCGCGCCCGCCGTAGGCCATGTCGCCGCCGGCCGGGTTCCAGCTCTGGAGCCCGCTGCGCGACTGGAAGCGCTGGGAGACCGGCGCGCCGACGTAGCCGGAGAGCCGGAGGCCGAGGGGCAGGAAGGCCACCGCCTCGCCGCCGTCGACCTGGATTATCCGGGCCGCGCCGGTGCCCACGAACGTCCGGCCGAGCCGGAGCGTCAGGTGGCGCCGGGCGAACTTGGCCTGGATGTAGCCGCTGGTCACGTCGCCGGTCAGATCGCCGGTCGTGCCGTTGTCCCAGCGCAGGTCGCCCATGTCGTAGGACGCCCAGCTGGAGACCACCAGCTGGAGATCGTCCGCGACCGGGTTGGTGATGTCGCGGGCCGCGATTCGAGAGGACCTCGAACGCAGGCGCGACGGTCACGAGATTAGGGGTGCTGCCGCCGGTGTACCTGGTCTGCTGGCCGGCGGAGACGAAGGTGGTGGAGGACACCTCGACCGTGTCGGCCCTCGCCACCGTCCCGGAGAGCAACACGAGGGCGGCTGCGAGCAAGGGTGTATGGCGCATCAGGAGCTCACCTCGACGGGTTCGGGAAGCGCCGGGGACCGCGATGGCCGCAGACACCGACGTTTCGCCGCAGACACTGGCACAGGCGCGCAGGCGCAATCTTGCTCAAGATCAGGTTTCGAGCGGAAGGGGCCCGTGAAAGAAAGCGGTTGTTCCAGAATCGCGCGGTGGGCAAACACCCCACATGCGCGCACTTCTTGTGCCCGGCGGGGTGCGACCTTCGTGATCTCGGCCCTGTTGGGCGCGTCGAGGCGTGCGAGGCAGGTCGCACCCACCTTGGCTACAATCCCGCGATGATCCGCCGCATTCTGTGGACCACCCTGGCCATCGCCGCCGGCTGCGCCACGCCCCAGCACAGGACCCGCCCGACGCCCGCGCTCGAAGGGGTGGCGATCACCGGCGTCGCCCAGGATCCGGCCGGGCACGAGGTGCAGCTCGGCGGCCCGGGCGCGGTCAGGGTGATCGACTTCTTCGCCAGCTGGTGCGAGCCCTGCCAGAAGCAGCTCCCCGCGCTGGACCGGCTCGCGAAGGCCTACGCGGGCCAGGTGGAGTTCCGCGCCGTCTCCTTCGACGTGACGCGCCCCGCGCTCGACGCCTTCCTCCAGGACCACGGCGTCGGCTTCCCGGTGCTCTGGGCGCCCGGGGGCGAGGGGCTGGCCACGCCGCTGGGCGTGGCGCGGCTGCCCACCACCGTGGTGGTGGACCGCGCGGGCGTGGTGCGCTGGGTGCACGAGGGCTACCAGCACAGCGACGCGGAGCGGCTGAAGACGCAGCTGGACGAGCTGCTCGCGGAGTGAAGCCGCCCGGCCCGCGCGCGGGCCGGCGGGGCCGCCGGAGCGGAGGCGCGGGTCACGGCTCGCGCGACGCCGCGGGCGCGGCCGCCGGCGGCGTCCCCTGCGGCGCGGGGACGAGCTCGAAGCGGGTGGCCTCGCGGACGCGCTCCACCTCGGCCCGGTCCAGCGGCGAGTCGCGCAGCCAGTAGGCCATCTCGTCCGCCTCCCAGGTGTACGGCGCCGCGCCCAGCCGCACCCGGCCGTCGGCCACCGCCCGCGTCGCCTCCAGCAGCGGCACGCCCCGCAGGTCGCGCACCAGCGCCTCGAAGCGCCCCTGGCGCGCGGGGTCCACGAACGCGAACTCGTGCCGGGCGGCGTAGGCGGTGTGGTAGTGCGCCGGGCGGAAGGCCACGCCCGCCAGCCCGAGCCGCACCGCCATCCGCGCCAGCATCGAGCCGGCCTCGCGCGCCAGCCCCAGCCCCGGCACGTCCTGCCCCGGCAGCCGCGGGCGGCGCTCGCTGAACTGCGTGCGCGGGTTCCGCAGCGAGAGCCAGTGGATGTAGAGGAAGTCCGCGCCCACCAGCCGCCGCTTCTCCAGGATCAGCTCGATGAGCAGGTGCTCGCGCCCCTCGGCCTCGCCGTAGAGCCGCACCCGCTCGCCCATCCCGGCGGTGTCGAAGCTGGCGCGGAACTGCCGGTAGCCCATCCGCTCCAGCTGCTCGAAGATGCCGTAGCGGTAGAGCGCGTGCTCCATGCCGCTGGCGGTGTAGAAGCCGAGCAGGAGCCGCTGGCGCGAGGGGCGGATGCCCAGCGCCTCCTCCAGGTCCTCCGCGGTCAGCTCGCCGGAGTCGCCCAGGTCGGAGGGGGAGAGCTCGCGCGACAGGACCGCGTAGCGGGCCGAGAGCGGGTCGTAGTCGGGTGGGATCTCCGCCAGCGAGCCGGCGGCCACCGCCATGCCGGTGCCGGCCAGCACGCGCCAGGCGCGGCGCGAGTAGCCGCCGCCGGGCAGCCAGACCGAGGGGACGCCCTCGAGCTCGGCCGCCACCATCAGGTCGCGCTCGCGCACGCCGCCCAGCGTCAGCCCCAGCTTGCCGAAGCGGTCGCCGGCCAGCACGTCGCCGCCGGCGATGACGAAGGCCAGGTGCGGCCTGGGCATGCGCGAGAGGAGGGCGGCCAGCGCGTCCAGGTACACGTCGTCCGGCGCCCCCTCCGGCAGCACCGTCTCGTCCACGCCGGAGAGCGCGCCCCAGTCCGAGCCGGAGAGCGAGCCGATCCAGCGGCGCGGGTCCTGCTCCAGGCAGCTGGCGATCCCGTCCGGCGGGTGGGCGTCCAGGTCCAGCACCGCCACGCGCCCGCCGAACCCCTCCGCGCGCAGCGTGGCCACCGCCACCGCCACGTCGTTGACCGGGCAGAAGCCGCCCGCCGTGCCCGGGCCGGCGTGGTGGAACCCGCCCAGCAGGTTGATGGCCGGGCCGCGGGTGCGGAGCGCCTCGCGGGCCGCGGCCAGCGTGCCCCCGCAGGCCAGGCGCACCGTGGTCATCACCTCGTCCACCGGCACGTCGGAGGGATCGACGGCGAAGACGTGGGCCAGCGTCTCCGGCCGCCCCAGCGACTCCAGCAGCTCGGGCGTGTGGACGCGGTTCAGGTCCTGGTAGGAGATGCGGCGAGGCGCCTTGATGGCGCGGGCCGTGACGGCGCCGGACTCGCGCAGCCACCAGGCGGCGTAGTCGGCGCGGCGCGGCTCCATGCCGGCGGCCGCCTCCAGCCCGGAGAGCGGGAGGCGGTAGCGCGGGTCGAACCAGACGGTGACGTCCCGCCGGTGCAGCCAGCTGGTCAGCCGGTAGAGGAGCGCGCGCGGGCGCATGGGCCGCGCCTAGGTCGCGGGCGTGGCGGGGGGCGTGGCCGGCGGCGTGGCGGCGGCAAGCCTCCTGCGGCGCTCGCGCCGCAGGTGCCACCACCCGACCACGGTTTCGATCACGATCCAGGCGATCGCGAGCCAGGCCGCGATGATCAGGTCGAGGAGGGAGGCCCGGCACCGGCTGTAGTCCTCGGCCTGCGAGAGCGAGAACGTGGTGTACAGGGGCATCGCCACGATCGTGTAGATGACGATGAACGCCAGGAAGAGCGTGCGCAGGACCAGCATGACCTTGACCATGGCCCCAGTGTAGACGCCTGCATGGCCGTTGGTGAACCTCCGTGATGCGACCCGGGCGCGGCCCCCGTCTCCGCGGTATGTTCCCGCCCTCTCCTTGAAGGGGGCAGCACGATGCCGGCAGGGCAGGAGCTGATGGAGGCGTGCGTCGAGGCGGCGCGGCGGGGCGGCCAGGTCCTGGCCGAGCGCTGGGGGCGGCCGCGGACCATCGACCGGAAGTCCACCTCCATCAATCTGGTCACCGACGCGGACCGCGCCAGCGAGGAGGCCATCCTGGGCTTCCTGGACCGCGCCTTCCCGGACGCTTCCGTGGTGGCGGAGGACCGGCGGCCGCTCCGGGCGCGGGCCGCTCCGCTTCCACGTGCGACCCGCTGGACGGCACCGTCAACTACGCCCACGGCATGCCCATCTGGTGCGTCACGATCGGCGTGGAGGACGCGTCCGGGCTGGTGGCCGGCGCCGTCCTCGACCCGCTCCGCGGCGAGCTCTACCGGACCTGGCGCGGCGGCGGCGCCTGGCTGGGGGACCGCCGCCTCCAGGTCTCGGCCTGCACGCAGCTGGGCGAGGCCCTGCTCGTGACCGGCTTCCCCTACGACGTGCACACCCAGGCCGGCCCCATCCTGGACCTCTTCGGCGCCTTCACCGTCCGTGCGCAGGGGATCCGGCGCCTGGGCAGCGCGGCGCTGGACCTGGCCTACGTGGCCTCCGGACGCCTGGACGGGTTCTGGGAGGGGTCGCTCAAGTCCTGGGACATGGCGGCGGGCGTGCTGCTGGTGCAGGAGGCGGGCGGGATCGCCACCGCGCTCACCGGGGGCGGGCCGGCGCTGGCGGGCGGCTCGGCGCTGGCGGCTCCGCCGGCGCTCCACGCCGCCATGCGCGCGGTGGTGGACGGCGCGGCGCGCTGACGGCTCAGGGCTGCCGCGGCGCCGACTCCGGCGCGGCGGACGGTGCCTCCGCCGCGGCGGGCGCGGGCCCCTCGGGCGCGGCGGGCGTGCGGTCGGGGGCCGTGCCCGGGGCCCAGCGGAGCTGCAGCAGCGACTCCGGGTCCACGTACAGCCCGCCCACCTTGGCGCCCCAGTGCAGGTGCGGGCCGGTGGAGCGGCCGGTCGAGCCGAGCTCGCCCAGCAGCTGCCCGCGCTTCACGCGGTCGCCGGTCTTCACCGCCATCCGGTCCATGTGCAGGTAAGTGGTGTACATGCCGCCGCCGTGGAAGAGGATCACGGTGTTGCCGGACAGGTAGGCGTCGCGGGCGATGGCCACCACGCCGTCGTTGGCGGCGGCGATGGGCGAGCCGCGCGGGCCGGTCAGGTCCAGGCCGTAGTGCACCGAGGCCTTCTTGCCGTTGAGCACCCGCGTGTCGCCGAAGCGGCCGCTGGTGGGGGCCTGTCGCGGCCAGTCGAAGTCTCCCTCGAAGAGCGGCGGGCAGAAGGGCTGGTCGTAGGCCGCCTTGAAGGCGGCCAGGTCGGCCTCCATCCGCTTCTTCACCTTGGCCGGCGGCTCCACGAACTGCTTGGGCAGGGTGAGGTTCTGGGTGGTGACGCGGAAGCCGGAGGGCACCACCTGCAGCTCGCCCGTCACCGTCAGGCCGGCGGCCGCCGCGGACGCCGGCACCGGCCCCGGGCAGCTCGGCGGGCACTGCCACCACGGCGCGCCAGCCGTCGGGCGCGGCCCAGAAGGTGAGCGGCCGGCCGGCCACCGCGCCGGTGGGGCGCTCGCCGGCGCCGCGGACCCGCACCAGCACCGCGTCGCCCGGGCGGGCGGCGGCGGGGACGAGGTCGAGCGCGAGCGCGGCGTCCGGCGAGGGGGCGTCCGGCGAGGGGGCGTCCGGAGCGGGGGCGGCCACGGCCAGGGCGGCGAGGAGGGCGGCGAAGGTGGCGGGCATCTGGAGCGGGTGCGACGGTGGGAGGGATCCGGCGAGGTCAGCCGCCCAGCCCGAGCTCCGCCTCGAGCGACTTCACGATGCGGAAATACTCGTTGCGGGTGTACTTCACGTTGAGGATGTGGAAGTCGGCCTTGGCCAGCCCCACGCAGCCGAAGCAGTAGGTGCACTCGGAGCAGGAGGTGCACAGCACCAGGTAGTTGGAGCGGGTGCAGTTCTGGCTCTGCACGCAGTAGGCGCAGTCGTGGCAGCCGGTGCAGGAGGTGCAGTGGGTGAGGTGCGAGGAGGTGACGCAGGCCGTGCAGTGGGTGCAGCGGTAGCAGTCGTCGCAGTCGCGGCAGAACATGCACGAGACGCAGCGCCGGCACCCCTCGCTGGAGATGGAGGCCGGGTTCTCCTCGTTCCGCTCGAACGCCCGGGTGAGCCGCTCCAGCTCGGCCTCGAAGTCGCGGCGCGAGAGGGTGGGGGGCTCGGGGCGGCGCAGGTCCTGGAACACGCCCGTGGACGTGTCGATGAACATCGGCCCGGTCACCACCCGCACCGAGGGGTCGCGCGGCGCGACCCCTCCGCGGCCGGCCGGCGACACGCGCGGCTCGGGCGCGGACCGCGCCGGGGCGGGGGTGCGCGGCGGCGGCGGGCGGGGTGCGGGCGGAGGGGGGCGGGCGGCGGGAGCAGCCGGCCGGGAGGGCGGCGCGCCACGGCGCTCGGACGAGCGGGGAGGCGGGGGAGAGGAGCGGCGGCGCGAGTCGGCCATCCGCGGACATCCTGCCGTGAAAAGGGCGGGAAGGGAAATCGCCGCCCGCCCGTCAGCCGTGCGCCCGGACGAGCCGCCCGCCCTCCAGCCGGAGCGCGTGCCCGCCGCGGGGCAGCTCGTCCAGGTGATGGGAGACGGAGACCACCGCCACGCCCTCGGCCGCCGCCCGCTCCAGCGCCCCCTGCGTGAAGGCGCGCGCGCCCGGATCGAGCCCGGCCAGGGGCTCGTCCAGCAGGAGCGCCTCCGGCGCGGGAGCCAGCGCGCGAGCCAGGAGCAGCTTGCGCAGCTCGCCGTAGGAGAGCGTGTGGATCCGCCGGTCCAGCAGCGGCTCGGTCCCCAGCCTGGCGGCGGTCTCGGCCGCGCCGCGCACGCTGCGCCTCGGTGGGCGGCACCGCCAGGCCGATGGTCCCTGCGAACCCGGAGAGGACCACCTCGCGGCCGGTGGCCTCGGTGGCGGCGGCGGGCCTGCAGCTCGGGCGAGATCAGCCCTACCCGGCCGCGCAGGTCGTCCGCCGAGGCGCGGGTCCCCAGGCCCAGCCGATCGATCCAGCCGCGCGCCGGCTGCTCCTCGCCGGCCAGGAGCCGGAGCAGCGTGGACTTGCCGGCGCCGTTGTGCCCCCTGCACCGCCCAGCGCTCGCCGGCGCGGATGGTCCAGTCGAGCCCGTCCAGCACCGCGCGCCCCTCCACCAGCACGGTGGTCCCGGCCAGCTGGAAGAGCGGCCGGGCGCCGGGATCGACCCGGGCCGGCGCGACCGCGTCCGCCGGCGCCGCCGGCAGCGCGCCCAGGATCTCCTCGCGCGGGCCGCTCGCCACCACCTGCCCGCGCTCCAGCCGGACCACCCGGCCGATCTCCGGGACGATCTCCTCCGGCCGGTGCGTCGCCATCACCACCGCCGTGCCGCCGCGCAGCGCCGCCGAGACCCGCGCCAGGAAGGCCGGGCGGGCGTCGGCGTCGAGCCCGTCGCAGGCCTCGTCGAGGAGCAGCGCGTCCGGCCGCGGCGCCAGGGCCCGGGCCAGCAGCACCCGCCGTCCCTCGCCGCGCGAGAGCTCCAGCACCGAGCGGCGGAGCAGGGAGGTCACGCCCATGGCCTCCGCCACCTCGCGCACCCGCGCCGCCTGGGCCGGCGTCGCGGCCTCCGCCGGGTAGAGCGCGTCGTGGAAGCCGGACGGATTACCGCCTCCACCTGCAGGTCCCAGTCGCGCCGCACGTAGGCGTCCTGCGCCTCGGGCGCACCACGCCAGCCGCTCGCGGACGCCGATGGGGCTCGGGTCGGCGCCATCCGGCCCGTGGAAGAGCCGGCGCCCCGGCCCGCGCGGCCAGGGCCAGAGGTCGCCGCGGAGCAGGCGGAGCAGGGTGGACTTGCCCGAGCCGTCCCCCCAGCACGGCGACGCCCTCGCCGGCCTGGAGCGCGAAGGACACGCCGGTGAGCACCGGGGCGCCGCCCAGGATCACGTCCACCTGGTCGAGCGTCACGAGCGGCCGGGGCACGCCGCGATGGTAACCCGGAGCGTGCGCCCGGCGGTGGGCTCGCTGGGCGCGGCGCCGTGCCACCCGGGGCACGGCCGCCGAGCGCCGGAGCCGCGCCCCCCAACGGGACGCTGCGCGTCGCGGTCACGTCCGCGACATTCGCGTCTCCGCTCAGGACCGGAGACCGACCAAAAATGCCCCATCCCCGCACCGCCCTGCTCTCGATCTCTCCTCGCCGCCTCGCCGGCCCTGGCGCAGCAGCTCGAGGCGCCGGCCAGGACCGCCCCGGCCAAGGCCGCGCCGGCCAGGCCCGCGGTCACGCCCGCGCTGCCGGCCATCCCGGAGATCGCCTTCGAGCGCCACGTCCTGCCGAACGGCCTCACCGTCATCATCCACGAGGACCACAAGGCGCCCATCGCGGCGGTGAACGTCTGGTACCACGTCGGCTCCAAGAACGAGCGGCTGGGCAAGACCGGCTTCGCGCACCTCTTCGAGCACGCTGATGTTCAACGGCTCGGAACACTTCAACGACGACTGGTTCAAGGTGCTGGAGCGGATCGGCGCCACGGACCTGAACGGCACCACCAACAACGACCGGACCAACTACTTCCAGAACGCTGCCGGTGTCGGCGTCTGGACACCGGTGTCCTGATCGAGTCCGACCGGATGGCCACCTGGTCGGCGCCATCAGCATCAAGCCAAGCTGGACGACAGCGCGGCGTGGTCCAGACACGGAGAAGCGGCAGGGCGAGAACGAGCCTACGGCCTGGTGATGGAGGTGATGGCCCCCTGAATCTACCGCACAACCACCCCTACTCCTGGCCACCATCGGCTCGACTTAAGGAGTGGTTCAAGACCTACTACGGCGCCGCCAACGCCACGGTGGTGGTGGCCGGCGACGTGAAGCCGGCCGAGGTGCTGAAGAAGGTCCTGCACTACTTCGGCGACATCCCGGCCGGCCCGCCGGGTGGCGCGCCAGCAGGCCTGGTGGCCGAGGCGCTGGCGAGCAGCGGAGGGTCCTGCAGGACCGGTGCCGGCGGCGCGCCTGTTCCTGGTCTGGAACACGCCGGAAGCGGGCAACGCCGACGACGACCTGCTCTCGCTGGCGGCCGGCGTCCTCCGAGGGGAAGAGCTCGCGGCTCTACAAGCGGCTGGTCTACGACACGCAGCTCTGCACCGCGGTCAACGCCAGCCCCGGCACCGCCGAGATCGGCTCCACCTTCTACCTCGACGATACCCGCGCGGCCGGGCGGTGACCTGGCGCCGGTGGAGGCGGCGGTGCGCGAGGAGCTGAAGCGGGGCCCGCGGGCGCCAAGACGGCGCGGCTGGGCCGCTTCGTGCGCGGCGCGGAGCATCGGCGGCTTCGGCGGCACCTCCGACGCGCTTGCCGAGCACCAGGTTATGGAGGCTCGCCGGACTTCAGCAAGGTCCGGTCGGGCGCGTGCGCGACGCCACCGCGGCCCAGGCGACGCGGCCCGGCGCTGGCTCTCCGACGGCGCCTACGTCCTCTCGTGCTGCCCTACGGCGAGCACACCGCCGCCAGCGCCGGGGCCCATCGCCGAGCGCCCCGCCCCCGGCGGCCCCGGCGCCGGCCTTCCCGGCCTTCAGGGCCACAAGCTCGGGAACGGCCTCGGAGCGTGGCGGGAGCGCCACGCCGTCCCGGCGGTGCAGCTCGACCTGCTGGTGGACGCCGGCTACGCCTCGGACCAGTTCGCGGCCCGCCTGGCCTCGGCCACGTGGAATTAGGGCACTCTGGTCGGCGCTGGACACTTCCTCCGACGCGCCGCAGTCGCTGGGCGCGCAGCTCGACACCCGGCTCCGACCTCGACACCAGCGCGGTGACGATGTCCGCGCTCGGGGCCAACCTCGAGCCGTCGCTGGGGCTGCTGGCCGAGGTGGCGATGGCGCCCACCTTCCCGGCCGCCGACTTCGAGCGGCTCAAAGCACAACAGCTGGCGGCCATCGCGCAGGAGCAGTCCGAGCCCATGACCTCGGCGCTGCGGATCTGCCGCGGCGCGGGGCAGGGGCACGCCTACGCCAACCCGCTCACCGGCTCCGGCACCACCGCCTCGGTCGCGAGCCACCCGCGACGACGCGGCGGCAGGACCTGGGTGCGCCCGAGCCAATGCCACGCTGGTGGTGGGGGACACCACCGCGGCCGAGATCGTGCCGAAGCTGGAGAAGCTCTTCGCCGGCCTGGCAGCCAGGCGAGGTGCCGAAGAAGAACCTGGCGCCGGTGGCCCTGCCCAGCGCGCCGCGGGTCTTCGTGCTCGGCTCCATCCAGAGCGTGGTCATCGTCCGGCCTGGCCGCGCCGCCGCGCGCCAACCCGGACGAGATCCCGAGACGGCGCTCAACACCATCCTGGGCGGCGTGTTCATCTCGCGCCTCAACATCAACCTGCGCGAGGACAAGCACTGGTCCTAGCGCCCGCACCACCTTCGTGGACGCCCGGGGGCCGCGCACCTTCTTCGCCTACGCGCCGGTGCAGGCCGACAAGCCCGCTGAGGCGGCTGCCGCAGCGAGCTGGACGGCGCGCCAAACGCCGACGCCCTGGATGCAGTGGTCATGGCCAAGTCGGCCTTGACCCGTCCTGCCCCCCGGGCGCTGGAGACGTCGCGGGCGGTGGTGAGCTCCATCACCTCCATCGTCCAGCAGCTCGCCCGCGACGTCTCCCAGCGCCCTGGGCAGCGGCAGGGTCAAGGCCGACTTGGCCATGACCAGCTCGTCCGGCGTGGGCGGCTTGGCGCCGCGGATCCCGGTCAGCTCGCTGCGCACCTCGGTGACCGCCTCGGCGGTCTTGTCGGCCTGCACCGGCGCGTAGGCGAAGAAGGTGCGCGGCCCCCGGGCGTCCACGAAGGTGGTGCGGGCGCCGTAGGACCAGTGCTTGTCCTCGCGCAGGTCGACGTCGAGGCGCGAGATGAACACGCCGCCCAGGATGGTGTTGAGCGCCGTCTGCGGGATCGTCCGGGTTGGCGCGCGGCGGCGCGGCCAGGCCGGCGATGACCACGCTCTGGATGGAGCCGGGCGGTCCACCACGAAGACCCGCGGCGCGCTGGGCAGGGCCACCGGCGCCAGGTTCTTCTTCGGCACCTCGCCTGGCTGCCAGCCGGCGAAGAGCTTCTCCAGCTTCGGCACGATCTCGGCCGCGGTGGTGTCCCCCACCACCACCAGCGTGGCGTTGTTCGGGCGCACCCAGGTCCGTGCCAGCGCACCACGTCGTCGCGGGTCAGCTTCGCGACGAGGCGGTGGTGCCGGAGCCGGTGAGCGGGTTGGCGTAGGCGTGCCCCTGCCCGTAGACCAGCCGCGGCAGGATCGCAGCGCCGAGGTCGATGGCGGGCTCGGACTGCTCCTGCGCGATGGCCGCCAGCTGCTGCTGCTTGAGCCGCTCGAAGTCGGCGGCCGGGAAGGTGGGCGCCATCACCACCTCGGCCAGCAGCCCCAGCGACGGCTCGAGGTTGGCCCCGAGCGCGGACATGGTCACCACGCCGGTGTCGAGGTCGGAGCGGGTGTCGAGCTGCGCGCCCAGCGACTGCAGCGCGTCGGAGATTGTGCAGCGCCGACCGGGAGCGGGTGCCCTCGTCCAGCATGGCCGAGGCCAGGCGGGCCGCGCCGGGCGTGCCGAACTGGTCCGAGGCGTAGCCGGCGTCCACCAGCAGGTCGAGCTGCACCGCCGGGACGGCGTGGCGCTCCGCCACGATCACGGTGAGGCCGTTCCCGAGCTTGTGGCGGCTGAAGGCCGGGAAGGCCGGCGCCGGGGCCGGCCCGGGGGCGGGGCGCTGGGCGCGATTGGCCCCGGCGCTGGCGGCGGTGTGCTCGCCGTAGGGCAGCACCGAGAGGACGTAGGCGCCGTCGGAGAGCCAGCGCCGGGCCGCGTCACGCACCTGGGCCGCGGTGGCGTCGCGCACGCGCCCGAGCCGGACCTTGTAGAAGTCCGGCGAGCCTCCGTAGACCTGGTGCTCGGCAAGCACGTCGGAGGTGCCGCCGAAGCCGCCGATCCGCTCCACGCCGCGCACGAAGCGGCCCAGCCGCGCCGTCTTGGCGCGCTGCAGCTCCGCGTCGGTCGGGCCCGAGGCCAGGAACCGCTTCAGCTCCTCGCGCACCGCCGCCTCCACCGGCGCCAGGTCACCGCCCGGCCGCGCGGTCACGTCGAGGTAGAAGGTGGAGCCGATTCTCGGCGGTGCCGGGGCTGGCGTTGACCGCGGTGCAGAGCTGCGTGTCGTAGACCAGCCGCTTGTAGAGCCGCGAGCTCTTCCCCTCGGAGAGGACGCCGGCCGCCAGCGAGAGCAGGTCGTCGTCGGCGTTGCCCCACTCCGGCGTGTTCCAGACCAGGAACAGGCGCGCCGCCGGCACCCGGTCCTGCAGGACCTGCCGCTGCTCGCCGCTGCGCCTCGCCACCCAGGCCTGCTGGCGCGCCACCGGCGGGCCGGCCGGGATGTCGCCGAAGTAGTGCAGGACCTTCTTCAGCACCTCGGCCGGCTTCACGTCGCCGGCCACCACCACCGTGGCGTTGGCGGCGCCGTAGTAGGTCTTGAACCACTCCTTCACGTCGTCCAGGGAGGCGGCCTCGAGGTCCTCCATGGAGCCGATGGTGGTCCAGGAGTAGGGGTGGTTGCGCGGGTAGATTCGAGGGGGCCATCACCTCGTCCACCAGGCCGTAGGGCTCGTTCTCGCCCTGCCGCTTCTCGTTCTGGACCACGCCGCGCTGCTCGTCCAGCTTGGCTTGGTCGATGGCGCCGACCAGGTGGCCCATCCGGTCGGACTCCATCCAGAGCACCGTGTCGAGCGCCGACACCGGCACGTTCTGGAAGTAGTTGGTCCGGTCGTTGTTGGTGGTGCCGTTCAGGTCCGTGGCGCCGATCCGCTCCAGCACCTTGAACCAGTCGTCGTTGAAGTGCTCCGAGCCGTTGAACATCAGGTGCTCGAAGAGGTGCGCGAAGCCGGTCTTGCCCAGCCGCTCGTTCTTGGAGCCGACGTGGTACCAGACGTTCACCGCCGCGATGGGCGCCTTGTGGTCCTCGTGGATGATGACGGTGAGGCCGTTCGGCAGGACGTGGCGCTCGAAGGCGATCTCCGGGATGGCCGGCAGCGCGGGCGTGACCGCGGGCCTGGCCGGCGCGGCCTTGGCCGGGGCGGTCCTGGCCGGCGCCTCGAGCTGCTGCGCCAGGGCCGGCGAGGCGGCGAGGAGGATCGAGAGCAGGGCGGTGCGGGGATGGGGCATTTTTGGTCGGTCTCCGGTCCTGAGCGGAGACGCGAATGTCGCGGACGTGACCGCGACGCGCAGCGTCCCGTTGGGGGCGCGGCTCCGGCGCTCGGCGGCCGTGCCCCGGTGGCACGGCGCCGCGCCCAGCGAGCCCACCGCCGGGCGCACGCTCCGGTTACCATCGCGGCGTGCCCCGGCCGCTCGTGACGCTCGACCAGGTGGACGTGATCCTGGGCGGCGCCCCGGTGCTCACCGGCGTGTCCTTCGCGCTCCAGGCCGGCGAGGGCGTCGCCGTGCTGGGGGGGAACGGCTCGGGCAAGTCCACCCTGCTCCGCCTGCTCCGCGGCGACCTCTGGCCCTGGCCGCGCGGGCCGGGGCGCCGGCTCTTCCACGGGCCGGATGGCGCCGACCCGAGCCCCATCGGCGTCCGCGAGCGGCTGGCGCTGGTGGCGCCCGAGGCGCAGGACGCCTACGTGCGGCGCGACTGGGACCTGCAGGTGGAGGCGGTGATCCGTTCCGGCTTCCACGACGCGCTCTACCCGGCGGAGGCCGCGACGCCGGCCCAGGCGGCGCGGGTGCGCGAGGTGGCGGAGGCCATGGGCGTGACCTCCCTGCTCCGCCGCTCGGTGCTGGAGCTCTCGCGCGGCGAGGGACGGCGGGTGCTGCTGGCCCGGGCCCTGGCGCCGCGGCCGGACGCGCTGCTCCTCGACGAGGCCTGCGACGGGCTCGACGCCGACGCCCGCCCGGCCTTCCTGGCGCGGGTCTCGGCGGCGCTGCGCGGCGGCACGGCGGTGGTGATGGCGACGCACCGGCCGGAGGAGATCGTCCCGGAGATCGGCCGGGTGGTCCGGCTGGAGCGCGGGCAGGTGGTGGCGAGCGGCCCGCGCGAGGAGATCCTGGGCGCGCTGCCGGCGGCGCCGGCGGACGCGGTCGCGCCGGCCCGGGTCGATCCCGGCGCCCGGCCGCTCTTCCAGCTGGCCGGGACCACCGTGCTGGTGGAGGGGCGCGCGGTGCTGGACGGGCTCGACTGGACCATCCGCGCCGGCGAGCGCTGGGCGGTGCAGGGGCACAACGGCGCCGGCAAGTCCACGCTGCTCCGGCTCCTGGCCGGCGAGGAGCAGCCGGCGCGCGGCTGGATTCATTGGCTGGGCCTGGGGACCCGCGCCTCGGCGGACGACCTGCGCGGCCGGGTGGGGCTGATCTCGCCCGAGCTGCAGGCCCGCCACCGCACCGAGGCCACCGGCCGCGAGGTGGTCCTCTCCGGGTTCGCAGGGACCATCGGCCTGGCGGTGCCGCCCACCGAGGCGCAGCGTGCGCGCGCGGCCGAGACCGCCGCCAGGCTGGGGACCGAGCCGCTGCTGGACCGGCGGATCCACATGCTCTCCTACGGCGAGCTGCGCAAGCTGCTCCTGGCTCGCGCGCTGGCTCCCGCGCCGGAGGCGCTCCTGCTGGACGAGCCCCTGGCCGGGCTCGATCCGGGCGCGCGCGCCTTCACGCAGGGGGCGCTGGAGCGGGCGGCGGCCGAGGGCGTGGCGGTGGTCTCCGTCTCCCATCACCTGGACGAGCTGCCCCGCGGCGGGCACGCGCTCCGGCTGGAGGGCGGGCGGCTCGTCCGGGCGCACGGCTGACGGGCGGGCGGCGATTTCCCTTCCCGCCCTTTTCACGGCAGGATGTCCGCGGATGGCCGACTCGCGCCGCCGCTCCTCTCCCCCGCCTCCCCGCTCGTCCGAGCGCCGTGGCGCGCCGCCCTCCCGGCCGGCTGCTCCCGCCGCCCGCCCCCCTCCGCCCGCACCCCGCCCGCCGCCGCCGCGCACCCCCGCCCCGGCGCGGTCCGCGCCCGAGCCGCGCGTGTCGCCGGCCGGCCGCGGAGGGGTCGCGCCGCGCGACCCCTCGGTGCGGGTGGTGACCGGGCCGATGTTCATCGACACGTCCACGGGCGTGTTCCAGGACCTGCGCCGCCCCGAGCCCCCCACCCTCTCGCGCCGCGACTTCGAGGCCGAGCTGGAGCGGCTCACCCGGGCGTTCGAGCGGAACGAGGAGAACCCGGCCTCCATCTCCAGCGAGGGGTGCCGGCGCTGCGTCTCGTGCATGTTCTGCCGCGACTGCGACGACTGCTACCGCTGCACCCACTGCACGGCCTGCGTCACCTCCTCGCACCTCACCCACTGCACCTCCTGCACCGGCTGCCACGACTGCGCCTACTGCGTGCAGAGCCAGAACTGCACCCGCTCCAACTACCTGGTGCTGTGCACCTCCTGCTCCGAGTGCACCTACTGCTTCGGCTGCGTGGGGCTGGCCAAGGCCGACTTCCACATCCTCAACGTGAAGTACACCCGCAACGAGTATTTCCGCATCGTGAAGTCGCTCGAGGCGGAGCTCGGGCTGGGCGGCTGACCTCGCCCGGATCCCTCCCACCGTCGCACCCGCTCCAGATGCCCGCCACCTTCGCCGCCCTCCTCGCCGCCCTGGCCGTGGCCGCCCCCGCTCCGGACGCCCCCTCGCCGGACGCCCCCTCGCCGGACGCCGCGCTCGCGCTCGACCTCGTCCCCGCCGCCGCCCGCCCGGGCGACGCGGTGCTGGTGCGGGTCCGCGGCGCCGGCGAGCGCCCCACCGGCGCGGTGGCCGGCCGGCCGCTCACCTTCTGGGCCGCGCCCGACGGCTGGCGCGCCGTGGTGGCAGTGCCCGCCGAGCTGCCCCCGGGGCCGGTGCCGGCGTCCGCGGCGGCCGCCGGCCTGACGGTGACGGGCGAGCTGCAGGTGGTGCCCTCCGGCTTCCGCGTCACCACCCAGAACCTCACCCTGCCCAAGCAGTTCGTGGAGCCGCCGGCCAAGGTGAAGAAGCGGATGGAGGCCGACCTGGCCGCCTTCAAGGCGGCCTACGACCAGCCCTTCTGCCCGCCGCTCTTCGAGGGAGACTTCGACTGGCCGCGACAGGCCCCCACCAGCGGCCGCTTCGGCGACACGCGGGTGCTCAACGGCAAGAAGGCCTCGGTGCACTACGGCCTGGACCTGACCGGCCCGCGCGGCTCGCCCATCGCCGCCGCCAACGACGGCGTGGTGGCCATCGCCCGCGACGCCTACCTGTCCGGCAACACCGTGATCCTCTTCCACGGCGGCGGCATGTACACCACTTACCTGCACATGGACCGGATGGCGGTGAAGACCGGCGACCGCGTGAAGCGCGGGCAGCTGCTGGGCGAGCTCGGCTCGACCGGCCGCTCCACCGGCCCGCACCTGCACTGGGGCGCCAAGGTGGGCGGGCTGTACGTGGACCCGGAGTCGCTGCTGCAGCTCCGCTGGGCCCCGGGCACGGCCCCCGACCGCACGCCCGCCGCGCCCGAGGGGCCCGCGCCCGCCGCGGCGGAGGCACCGTCCGCCGCGCCGGAGTCGGCGCCGCGGCAGCCCTGAGCCGTCAGCGCGCCGCGCCGTCCACCACCGCGCGCATGGCGGCGTGGAGCGCCGGCGGAGCCGCCAGCGCCGAGCCGCCCGCCAGCGCCGGCCCGCCCCCGGTGAGCGCGGTGGCGATCCCGCCCGCCTCCTGCACCAGCAGCACGCCCGCCGCCATGTCCCAGGACTTGAGCGACCCCTCCCAGAACCCGTCCAGGCGTCCGGAGGCCACGTAGGCCAGGTCCAGCGCCGCGCTGCCCAGGCGCCGGATCCCCTGCGCACGGACGGTGAAGGCGCCGAAGAGGTCCAGGATGGGGCCGGCCTGGGTGTGCACGTCGTAGGGGAAGCCGGTCACGAGCAGGGCCTCGCCCAGCTGCGTGCAGGCCGAGACCTGGAGGCGGCGGTCCCCCAGCCAGGCGCCGCCGCCGCGCCAGGTCCGGTAGAGCTCGCCGCGGAGCGGGTCGAGGACGGCGCCGGCCACCAGCCCGGACGCGTCCTCCACGCCGATCGTGACGCACCAGATGGGCATGCCGTGGGCGTAGTTGACGGTGCCGTCCAGCGGGTCCACGTGGAAGCGGAGCGGCCCGCGCCCGGAGCGGCCGCCGGTTTCCTCCGCCACCACGGAAGCGTCCGGGAAGGCGCGGTCCAGGAAGCCCAGGATGGCCTCCTCGCTGGCGCGGTCCGCGTCGGTGACCAGATCGATGGAGGTGGACTTCCGGTCGATGGTCCGCGGCCGCCCCCAGCGCTCGGCCAGGACCTGGCCGCCCCGCCGCGCCGCCTCGACGCACGCCTCCATCAGCTCCTGCCCTGCCGGCATCGTGCTGCCCCCTTCAAGGAGAGGGCGGGAACATACCGCGGAGACGGGGGCCGCGCCCCGGTCGCATCACGGAGGTTCACCAACGGCCATGCAGGCGTCTACACTGGGGCCATGGTCAAGGTCATGCTGGTCCTGCGCACGCTCTTCCTGGCGTTCATCGTCATCTACACGATCGTGGCGATGCCCCTGTACACCACGTTCTCGCTCTCGCAGGCCGAGGACTACAGCCGGTGCCGGGCCTCCCTCCTCGACCTGATCATCGCGGCCTGGCTCGCGATCGCCTTGATCGTGATCGAGACCGTGGTCGGGTGGTGGCACCTGCGGCGCGAGCGCCGCAGGAGGCTTGCCGCCGCCACGCCGCCGGCCACGCCCCCCGCCACGCCCGCGACCTAGGCGCGGCCCATGCGCCCGCGCGCGCTCCTCTACCGGCTGACCAGCTGGCTGCACCGGCGGGACGTCACCGTCTGGTTCGACCCGCGCTACCGCCTCCCGCTCTCCGGGCTGGAGGCGGCCGCCGGCATGGAGCCGCGCCGCGCCGACTACGCCGCCTGGTGGCTGCGCGAGTCCGGCGCCGTCACGGCCCGCGCCATCAAGGCGCCTCTGCCCGTATCTCCTACCAGGACCTGAACCGCGTCCACACGCCCGAGCTGCTGGAGTCGCTGGGGCGGCCGGAGACGCTGGCCCACGTCTTCGCCGTCGATCCCCTCCGACGTGCCGGTGGACGAGGTGATGACCACGGCGCGCCTGGCCTGCGGGGGCACGCTGGCCGCGGCCCGCGAGGCGCTCCGCACCCGCGGCCCGGCCATCAACCTGCTGGGCGGGTTCCACCACGCCGGCCCGGGCACGGCGGGCGGCTTCTGCCCGGTCAACGACGTGGCGGTGGCGAGGGCGACGCGCGCGCGGAGGGGTTGCGGCGGGCGCGTGGCGGTGCTGGACCTGGACGCCCACCCGCCGGACGGGATCGCCCAGCTGCCTCGAGCAGGACCCGCGCCGCTGGATTGGCTCTGCTCTCCGGCCTCGGACTGGGGCGCGCTCTCCGGCGTGGACGAGACGGTGCTGCCGGAGGGGGGCGCCGGACGACGTGTACCTGGACGCGCTGGTCGCCCTCCTCTCGCGCATGCCCAGGCCGCACCTGGCCTTCGTCATCGCCGGCGGCGACGCGCCGGCCGGCGACCGCTTCGGGCAAGCTGGGGCTGACGCTGGGCGGCGTGCGCGAGCGCGACCTGATCGGCGGCGGCCGAGTCGAGGGCGTCCCCTCGGTCTGGCTGCCCGGCGGCGGCTACTCGCGCCGCGCCTGGCGCGTGCTGGCCGGCACCGGCATGGCGGTGGCCGCCGGCTCGCTGGCGGAGATTCCTACCTGACTACGACCCCGCTCTCGGCCGCTACGCGGTCCGTCGCGCGAGCTCTCCCCCTCCGACCTGGGCGACTCCGGCGAGCTGACCGCGGAGGACCTGGAGGAGGCGCTGGGCATCCGCCCCTCGCGCCAGCGGCTCCTGCTCGGCTTCTACACCGCCAGCGGCATGGAGCACGCGCTCTACCGCTACGGCAACTCCCAGCAGCTGGAGCGGATGGGCCACCGGCAGTTCCGCGCCAGCTTCGACACCGCCGGGATGGCGAGCGGGTGCGGCTCTACGGCGAGGCCGAGGGGCGCGAGCACCTGCTCATCGAGCTGATCCTGGAGCGGCGGCTGGTGGGCGCGGACTTCCTCTACATCCACTGGCTCTCGCTGCGGAACCCGCGCACGCAGTTCAGCGAGCGCCGCCCGCGGTCGCCGGGGCAGGACGTGCCGGGGCTGGGGCTGCGCGCGAGGCCGGCCGACTAGTGGTGTGCATGGCGGTGCGGCTCTTGGCTGGCGGGCGTGGCCTTCCGCCCGGCGCACTACCACACCGCCTACGCCGCCCGGCAGCAGCGAGTTCGCGTTCGTGGACCCCGCGCGCCAGGGGCGCTTCGAGGCGCTGGTGCGCGACCTGCGGGGCGTGCCGCTGCTGGAGGCGACGCGGGCGGTGGCCGACGGCCGGGTGCGGCTGGGCGCGGCGCCGTACACCTGGAGGCGGACGAGATGGCCTACTGGCTGCGCGACTCGCCGCTGGACCGGGCCGAGGTGGAGCGCGTCCGCGAGGCCACCCGCTTCGAGCTCGTCCCCGCGCCGCAGGGGACGCCGCCGGCGGCCGCGCCCGGCGTCGCGCGAGCCGTGACCCGCGCCTCCGCTCCGGCGGCCCCGCCGGCCCGCGCGCGGGCCGGGCGGCTTCACTCCGCGAGCAGCTCGTCCAGCTGCGCTTTCAGCCGCTCCGCGTCGCTGTGCTGGTAGCCCTCGTGCACCCAGCGCACCACGCCCGCGCGGTCCACCACCACGGTGGTGGGCAGCCGCGCCACGCCCAGCGGCGTGGCCAGCCCCTCGCCCCCGGGCGCCCAGAGCACCTGGAAGCCGACGCCGTGGTCCTGGAGGAAGGCGTCGAGCGCGGGGCGCGTCACGTCGAAGGAGACGGCGCGGAACTCCACCTGGCCCGCGTAGGCCTTCGCGAGCCGGTCCAGCGCGGGGAGCTGCTTCTGGCAGGGCTCGCACCAGCTGGCGAAAAGGGCCCCATCACCCTGACCGCGCCCGGGCCGCCGAGCTGCACCTCGTGCCCGGCCGGATCCGGGCGACGCCGGTGATCGCCACCCCTTCGAGCGCGGGCGCCTCGGGCGGGTCCCGCGCGGGGCGTGGCGCAGCCGGCGGCGATGGCCAGGGTGGTCCACAGAATGCGGCGGATCATCGTGGGATCAAGCGCGCAAGGTGGGTGCGACCTGCCTCGCACGCCTCGACGCGCCCAACAGGGCCGAGATCGCACGAAGGTCGACCCCGCCGGGCACAAGAAGTGCGCGCATGTGGGGTGTTTGCCCACCGCGCGATTCTGGAACAACCGCTTTCTTTCACGGGCCCCTTCCGCTCGAAAACTCATCTTGAGCAAGATCGCGCCTGCGCGCCTGTGCCAGTGTCTGCGGCGAAACGTCGGTGTCTGCGGCCATCGCGGTCCCCGGCGCTTCCCGAACCCGTCGAGGTGAGCTCCTGATGCGCCATACACCCTTGCTCGCAGCCGCCCTCGTGTTGCTCTCCGGGACGGTGGCGAGGCCAACATGGTTGAGGCTAGCCTCGACCACCTTCGTCTCCGCCGGCCAGCAGACCAGGTACACCGGCGGCAGACCCCGATTTCGTGACCGTCGCGCCTGCGTTCGAGGTCCTCGATCGCGGCCCGCGACATCACCAACCCGGTCGCGGACGATCTCCAGCTGGTGGTCTCCAGCTGGGCGTCCTACGACATGGGCGACCTGCGCTGGGACAACGGCACGACCGGCGATTCGACCGGCGACGTGACCAGCGGCTACATCCAGGCCAAGTTCGCCCGGCGCCACCTGACGTCTCGTCTCGCTGGACGTTCGTGGGCACCGGCGCGGCCCGGATGATCCAGGTCGACGGCGGCGAGGCGGTGGCCTTCCTGCCCCTCGGCCTCCGGCTCTCCGGCTACGTCGGCGCGCCGGTTCCCAGCGCATCCAGTTGCGCAGCGGGCTCCAGAGCTGGAACCCGGCCGGCGGCGACATGGCCTACGGCGGGCGCGCCTCCTGGACGCTGGTGGTCCCGGGCACCCCCGGCCCGCGGCCTGGACGTCGGCGCCTCCTACGCCCGGGTCGACGACTTCGGCGACGTGGCGCGCGAGGAGGTCGCCGGCGACTTCCGCCTGCAGCCGTTCAGGTGCTGTTCGGATTCTATCGTGTTTCCCTATTAACCTTCACGAT
>JASGJN010000007.1:0-274679 GCA_049840735.1 Anaeromyxobacter sp.
GCCACCGACCTGGCGCCGCTGCTGCGGCTGGTCTTCTCCCGCGCCGGAGCGCCGTCCGCCGGCTACTCGGCGTCCTGTCTCGTTCAACGACCCCAAGGGCATGTGCCCGGCCTGCGAGGGCATCGGCACCGTGGTCGACATCGACGTGGACGAGTTGATCGATCTGGACAAGACCATCGACGAGGGGCCGGTCCGGTTCGAACTTCCGGCCCGGGGTGTACCGCTGGAAGCGGTTCGCCTACTGCGGCCTCTTCGATCGCGAGAAGCCGCTCAAGGACTACACCGACGAGGAGATGGACCTCTTCCTCTACGCGGATCAGCTGAAGCTGCCGAACCCCGATCCGCGCTTCCCCAGACCGCCCGCGTTCGACGGCGTCGTCACCCGCATGCGCGACGTCTACGTGAAGAACCGGCCGCGAATATCTCGCCCTCGGTGCGCGAGGAGCTGGATCGGCTCACGACGCACCGGGTGTGCCCCGAGTGTGAGGGGCCCGGCTCAACGCGGCGGCGCGGGCGAGCCGCATCGAGGGGCGATCGATCGTCAACTGGCAGGCGCTCGGTCGGCCTCACGACGCGGGTGGTCGAAGCTCGACGCTTCCCCGAGGTGGCGCCGGCCCTGGACGGCATCCGCACCGCCCCTCGACGCCCTGCTCTCGGTGGGGCTCGGCTACCTCTCGCTCGACCGTGAGTCGTCCACGCTGTCGGGCGGCGAGGCGCAGCGCGTCAAGATCGTGCGCCACCTCGGCAGCGCGCTCACCGACGTCACCTACGTCTTCGACGAGCCCTCCACGGGCCTGCACCCGGCCGACGTGCAGCGGCTCAACCGGCTGCTGCTGCGCCTGCGCGACGCCGGCAACACGGTGCTCGTGGTCGAGCACCACCCCCAGGTGATCCGGGTGGCGGATCACGTCGTCGACATCGGCCCGGGCGCGGGAGCCGACGGGCGGGCGGATGCAGTTCGAGGGGACGCCGGTGTCGCTCACGGCAAGCGATACGGTCACGGGTCGGCTGCTGTCGCGGCCGCTCACGGTGCGGTCATCGGTTCGGGATTGGACTCTGGGTCCACCGCGTCGTGAACGCCTCGGCGCACAACCTCACCGGATTCGACGTCGACGTGCCGCTCGGCGTGCTCACGGCGGTCACGGGCATCGCCGGCTCGGGCAAGAATTCCTTCGCCACCGACCGAGCTGCCGCTCCAGCACCCGGAGTTCACGGTCGGTCGGCCAGGACCCGCTGCGCGGCGGGGTGCGATCCACCTCGCTGAGCATTCTCGGCATCGCGGACGAGGTGCGCACCGTCTTCTCCGAGGCTTCGGGGCTCGCGCCCGCCTGGTTCAGCTTCAACTCCAAGGGCGCCTGCCCGGCGTGCAAGGGCAAGGGCTACATCACGACCGAGCTGGCGTTCCTCGACGACGTGGCGACGCCCTGCGACGAGTGCGACGGCGAGCGCTTCAACGACCGCGCACTGAGCGTGACCCTCGACGGCCGCAGCGATCGCCGACGTGCTCAAGATGCACCGCCGCCGGCATCGCCGAGCTGTTCGCCGATCACCCGGCGATCGTGGTCGCCATGAGCTGGCTTGAGCGCGTCGGCCTCGGCTACACCGCGGTCGGTCAGTCGCTCGACACGCTGTCGGGCGGCGAGAAGCAGCGTCTGCTGCTGGCGCGGCATCTGCACGGCGTCGCCGTCGCTCGCGGGCGAGAGGATCGTGCTCGACGAGCCGACGACGGGCCTGCACCCCAGCGACGTCGACCGCATCAACACACTGTTCGCCACGAGCTGGTCGATGCCGGCGCGACTCTGGTGGTTGTCGAGCACAACCTGCGGGGTCGTCGCCCAGGCCGACTAGGTGATCGACATCGGGCCGGGGGCGGGATCGGAGGGCGGACGCCTGGTCTTCGCCGGGCCGCCCGACGAGCTGGTCGACGACGGAACCCTCGTTGACCGGACGTGCCCTGGCCCAGGCCGCCGCCGCGGGTTGAGCCTCGGGCCGAACGGCCGCGTGTCGGCGGCGGGCGGGGGCTCGGCAGGAGGCGGCAGCGGGCTGGCCAGGCGGGCTCGCCGGCGCGCCAGCCCGGCCCGGACCACGGAGCCGATGGCCCAGCCCACCAGCGGGATGCCGATGGTCCAGGCCGCGTCACCTCCTGCACCCGGCCCCAGTAGTGGCTGGGCGCGAGCAAGGAGGCCGGGACCACGCTGTCGGTGGGCTGGAACCAGGGGAGCGCGCCGGGGAGGGGGTGTCCGCCCAGGCCGCCGCCATCACGAAGGCGATCGCCGCCGGACGAACAGGCCGAACGTCGCGACGAACAATGCCAGCTGGCCGGCGTCGCCCCGGCGCTCCACCGGCTTCAGCCTGTCGCAGGGCGGTGCGGTCGGGCCGGGCCGGGCCGCGGCGGCCGCGTCGCCGGTGGCCTGGGCCAGGGTGGCGCCCGGGCCGTGGCTGCGGAGCGTGTGCGTGATGACGCTGGCGGCCAGCGCCAGGCCGATGGCGAACCAGGCCGAGGTGCGCGCCCAGTCCGGGCGCGGCGCCCAGCCGGCGTCGTCGACCACCGCGGCCAGGAGCTGCGGCCCCATCAGCAGGGCGGCGATGATGGACCATCACCAGCCAGTTGAGGAGCAGGTTCCGGAGAAGATGGCGGCCACGGCCCAGGTGTCGCCGGAGCCGACGCCCTTGCGCGGCGTGAGGTAGTTGCTTGAACTCGCGCAGCCGGTCCACCGGCCGCGGCTCGGGGCGGAGCGGGTCGCGCGGGCCGGCGTGATTGTCCACGCCGCGCGTCAGCCGCGCCGCCACCAGGGCCGCCGCGTCCAGCCCCGAGGGCGTCCCGGGGGTCGCGCCGGGCGCGGGGCAGGGGAGCGGCGCGGTGTTGCGGTCCACCGGCACGCCGCAGGAGGTCCGCTGGATCCAGGCCTGCAGCCAGCTGCCGATGTAGCCGCCGCCGGAGACGGTGGAGAGGTAGTCGAAGCGGAGCAGGAGCCCGGAGCGCGCCAGCGCCTGCAGCAGGCCCAGGTTGAAGGTGGCGCTGCGGATGCCGCCGCCGGACAGGCACAGCGCCGAGAGCGGCTCGGCCTGGGCGGCCACGCGGGCGAAGTGGGCGGCCAGCGGGTCGGCCGGCGGCTGGGCGGAGGCCTCGCCGTCCGGGGTCCCGCCCGCCGGGGCCTGCTCCGCGCGCGGGCCGCGGAGCTGCTCCAGCTCCGCGGCGAGGACCGAGTGCAGCGGCACGCGTGCGGACTCCGGCCTGGGCGAGGACATCGACGGCCCCCTGTCGTCGGGTTTTGCCCAGGGTATGGGGCCGGGTTCGCTCTCGGTCAATGCGCAGCGCGGCGCAAAGGCGTGCCAGGAGGGGCGGGGCCCCTTCCTGGCTGCGGCCGGCGGAGGGCCTCCGCCGGGGACGCCGGCCCGCGCGCCCCTCGCTCACGGGCGCGACGCCGCCGGCCCGGCCCCGCCCAGCGGCCGGGGGTCTGGGCTGGCCTGGCGCGCGGCGGGGGCCCGCTCGTGCAGCTGGGCCAGCTGCGCCAGCGCCGCGGCCGCGACCGCCATCACCGCGTCGCGCGCGGCCACGTCGAGGAAGTGGCCGGTGGTGATGAGGTTGAGCGCGATGGCGCCCAGCCAGGCCATGGCCACCCAGCCGAACACGCGGGCGTGCCCGGTCAGGATGGCCACGCCCACCGCCACCTCCACCACGCCGGCCAGGTGCATGAAGGTGCTTCCGCTGAAGGGCAGCAGCCGGACGGCCAGCGGGCTGAGGTAGCCCTGCCAGTCGGCCAGCAGGTTCGTGAACTTATCCAGCCCGGCCACGATGGGGACCACCCCCAGCGCGAGGCGCAGGGCCCAGTAGGCGTTCCAGCTCGGCTTCCGTTCGGTCATGTCGTCGCTCCTCGTCAGGGTTCAGTGCGTTGGATGCACGGGCGGGCGCGGAGGTGACTGCGTAACCTCCGGGTGGTCCGCGCATCGGATGGGAAGGAGGCCGGGATGATCGACGCCGGGGTCGGGCGCGTGCACGAGGCGGAGCGGCTGGACGACGCGCAGGTGGTCGGGCGGGTGCTGGCCGGCGAGACCGCGCTCTTCGAGCTGCTGATCCGGCGCTACAACGGCCGGGTCTACCGGGCGCTGCGCGCCATCCTGCGCGACGAGGCCGAGGTGGAGGACGCGATGCAGCAGGCCTACGTGCGCGCGTACGTCCACCTGGCCGAGTTCCGGGGCGAGGCCAGCTTCTCCACCTGGCTCACCCGCATCGCCGTCAACGAGGGGCTGGGGCGCCTGCGTGCGCCGGTGCGCGAGGTGCCGCTCGAGCTGGGCGCCGACGCGGCGACGGAGGGGCCGTCGCCGGAGGAGGCCGCCGCCGCGAGGGAGACCATGACGCTGCTGGAGCGGGCCATCGACGGGCTGGCGGTCCACCACCGGACCGTCTACGTGCTGCGCGAGGTGGAGGGGCTCTCCACCGCGGAGGTGGCCCGGGTGCTGGGCATCACCGAGGACGCCGCCAAGGTCCGCCTGCACCGGGCGCGGCTGGCGCTGCGGGATGGCCTGGCGGAGGCGGTGGGCGAGGCCGCCCCGGCCGCGTTCCGGTTCCTGGCGCCGCGCTGCGACCGGGTGGTGGCGGCGGTCATGGGCGCGCTGGCGGTGCGCGGGCCGGGGTGATCCGTCCGGGCCGGCGCGGGGAGGGCCGGCCGGTGCTATCGGGATCCTTCACCGCCGCCGGTCGCGAGGAGGGCCCCGCATGCAGCTCCTGGGTTCGGACACCAGCCCGTACACGCGCAAGGTCCGGCTGGTCCTGCTGGAGAAGGGCCTGCCGCACCGCTACGTCGTCGCGCCGCCGCGCGAGCCCGGCAGCCCGGTGCCGAAGGCCAACCCGCTGGGCCGCATCCCCACGCTGCTGCTGGACGACGGCAGCGCCGTCTACGACTCACCCGTCATCTGCGAGTACCTGGACACGCTGAACGACCAGCCGGTCCTCATCCCGCGGGGAGACCCGCTGGCGCGGCTGCGCGTGCGGCGCTGGGAGGCGCTGGCGGACGGCGTGATGGACTCTGCGGTGGTGATGCGGGTGGAGTCGCTGCGCCCGGCCGAGAAGCAGGATCCGGCCATCCTCGCGCTGCACGGCGGCGCCGTGGGCCGGGCGCTGGCGCTCGCCGCCGAGCAGCTGGAGGGGCGGACCTGCTGCGAGGGCGAGGCGCTCACGCTGGCCGACCTGGCGCTCGTCTCGGCGCTGCTCTACCTCGACCTGCGCCAGCCGGAGCGCGACTGGCGCGGCCAGCACCCCGCGCTGCGGCGCTGGGCAGCGGGGGTGCTGGCGCGCGAGAGCGTCCGGGCGACGCTGCAGCGGTGAGCGGCGCCGGCGCCTACTCCGCCACCGCGTCGCCGGTCCCGCCCAGCTCACGGGGAAAGTCCCGCAGCTTGGGCAGGCCGTCCGGGAACGGGACCACGCGCTCCGCGTAGTTCACGTGGAGCCCGGGCGAGAACGGCAGCGTGGGCAGCGTGGCGGCGTACACGTCCACCAGCCCCCACTGCGGGTGATCGGTGAGCAGGTGGCCGCCGCAGCTGGTGCACCACTTCCGGTGGCTGCGCTCGCTCTTGCGGTAGGTGCCCACCAGGTGGCGCCCGCGCGTGATCTCGACCGCCGCCGGCTTCCAGAGCGTGAAGGCGTTCACCGGCGACGCCGACCACTGCCGGCAGGAGCTGCAGTGGCAGTAGCCCATGGCCTCGGGCGCACCGGTGACCTCGATCTCGACGCTGCCGCAGAAGCAGCGGCCGACGTGCTTCGCCTGGTTCTCCATCCCCGTCCTCCTCGTGTCTCCCGCCGGGACCCTGCCCGCGCGGTGTGCTGGCCCGCGGCTCCTCGCCCCCGCCGCCCATCGGCGGAGTGCGTCGCCGCGAGCAACGTCTTATGTGAGCAGGCGCGGCGCCGGAATGACCGGACGGCGGCTTCTCACGACCGGACGTCCGGAGGACGCGGGCCGCATGACCGCGCGTCCGGTGGACCCCACCGGGCGTCCGGAGGAGAGGCGGGGATGAGCATCGACACCATCTCGGACGTGCTGCGCGCGGTGCGCCTGACCGGCGGGGTCTTCTTCTCGAATCGAGGGGAGCTCGCCGTGGGCGGCCGAGGCGCTCCCGGCGCGCGAGATCCGGCCCGAGGTGCTGCCCGGCGCCGAGCACGTGCTGGAGTTCCACGTCGTCACCCAGGGTGCCTGCTGGGCCGGCCTGGTGGGCGAGCCGGCCATCCGCCTCGAGGCGGGCGACGTGATCGCCTTCCCGCAGGGGGACGCGCACGTGGTGTCGAGCGCGCCCGGCATGCGGGCCACGCCCGACTACGTGCCGCTGCGCGAGGCGCCACGCCTGCCGGTCCTCTTCAAGAGCCTGGGCGGCGGGAGCGAGCGGGCCGAGCTCATCTGCGGCTTCCTGGGCTGCGACGCGCGGCCGTTCAACCCGCTCTTCGCCACGCTGCCCCGGGTGCTCCACGCGCGGCGCGGGAGCGGCGACGGGCGGATCGAGCAGCTGGTCCGGCTGGCGCTGGCGGAGTCGGCCTCGCCCAGCCCCGGCGGCGAGTGCGTGCTGGCGCGCCTGGGCGAGCTGCTCTTCGTGGAGGCGGTCCGGCGGCACCTGGCCGCGCTGCCGCCGCAGGAGGTGGGCTGGCTGGCCGGGCTCAGGGACGAGGGGGTGGGGCGGGCGCTGGCCGCGCTCCACCACCGGCCGGCGCGCGGCTGGGACCTGGACGCGCTCGCCCGCGAGGTCGGGCTGTCGCGCTCGGTGCTGGCCGAGCGCTTCATGCTCTTCCTGGGCGTGCCGCCCATGCAGTACCTGGCGCGCTGGCGGATGCAGCTGGCGGCGAACCTCCTGTCCACGACGGCGCTGGGCCTGGCCGCGATCGCCGACCGCGTCGGCTACGGGTCGGAGGCGGCGCTGAGCCGCGCCTTCAAGCGATGGGTGGGGGTGGCGCCGGCGGACTGGCGGCGCGGGCGGCGCGGGGCGGGGGCGGTTCGCGCCGGGCCGGTGGGGCCTGGGGGCGAGCGGCCCGAGGGCGCCGCCGTCCCGCCCGCCCAGTGACCGGGACGCGGGCAGCCGCGGGGCGCCTGCGCCTGCCCTTCGACTCCGCCGCCGCGGAGCGGCGGCACCAGCTCGGCCTCTGCCCGGCCCACCACCTGGCCTGCGTGCACCGCGGGCACGTGACGATCACCGCGCCGGCGCGGGAGCTGGTGCGCTTCGAGCTGGGGGTGCGGGCGGAGGGCGGGCCGCTGGTCAGCTACGAGCGGCTGATCGCGCCGACCGAGGGCGGGGTGGTGCACTGAGCGGCAGCGGTGGCGGGCCGTGCTACAAACCCGGCCGTGCCTCGCCACCATCGCTCCCGGCTCGCTCCGCTGGTCCCCCTCCTCGTGCTCGCCAGCTGTACCGGCGCGAGCGCACCCGACGGCCACCAGCCGGAGCCGCCCCACGGCCCCGTGAAGCGGGGCGTGTCCTACGGCTTCCGCAGCCAGGCAGATCTGGACGCGCTCACGCCCGAGGTGGGCTGGTGGTACAACTGGTCACACCGGCCCGACGCGACGCTCTCCGGCGCCGAGTTCGTCCCCATGGTCTGGGGAGCCATCCAGCCCGCGGACGTGGCCACGATCGAGGCCGGCATCCCGCAGGAGGCGAGATTCCTGCTGGGCTTCAACGAGCCCAACTTCAAGCACCAGGCCAACCTCACCGCCGCCGAGGCGGCGGCGCTCTGGCCGCTGCTGGAGCGGATCGCGGACGATCGCGGGCTGGAGCTGGTCGCGCCGGCGGTCAACTACTGCGGGCCGGCCGACGCGTGCTGGGACACCAACCCGTTCTCCTGGCTGGACGACTTCTTCGAGGCCTGTGACGCGCGCGGGGGTTGCCGCGTCGACTACGTCGCGGGCCACTGGTACTCGTGCTACGGGGGTGCGCTCTCCGGCTTCCTGCGCGACCTGCACGCCCACGCGCGCGGGCGCAAGGTCTGGCTGACCGAGTTCGCCTGCGCGGAGGTGGCCGACGTGTCGCTGCCCCGGCAGCAGGCCTACATGGAGGACGCGGTGGCGATCCTCGAGGCCGACCCCATGGTCTTCCGGTACGCCTGGTTCATCGGCCGGCAGGCGCCCGCGAACCCGGGCTGGCCCATCGACCTGCTGGGCGCGGACGGGCAGCTGACGCCGCTGGGCGAGGCGTACGTCGGGCTGCCCGGGCCCTGAGCGCGTCACAGCTCGACCCCGAGCTTCACCGCGAAGGTGCGGCCGGGGCGCTGGACGCCCAGGAAGTCGGTGACCCGCGCGTCGGACAGGTTCTCCACCTCCAGCGTGGCCGAGACCCGGCGCGCTCCGCTGCGCGCCGCGTAGGTCACCCCGGCGTCGTGCACGCACTGCGAGGGGACCACCTGCTTGTGCTCGGCCTGGCCCACGCTCTCCCAGGCCCGGAAGAACGAGTGGACGTAGCGCCCCTGGTAGAAGGGCTCCAGCGAATCACGGATGGTGAAGAGCCCCTGTCGCTGCAGCGTGGCGCCCCAGCTCCCGAAGAGCCAGGGGCGGTTGGGGACCCGGTCGCCGCGGGTGCTGGCGAAGGTCCCCGCGTCCGAGACGTTGCGCAGGTCCTGCCAGGTGGCGCTGCCCTCCAGCCGCAGCCAGCCGCCGGGCGCCATCCAGGCGGCGCTGCCCTCCAGGCCGAGCCCCCGCGCGTGGTAGACGTTCTCGTAGGGCCGGCGCGACTGCACGCCGAGCAGGACGATCAGGTCGTCCACGTCGCGCAGGAAGCCGTTGGCCTCGGCGGCCAGCGCCCCCGCGCCGCCGTCCAGGCCGAAGCGGGCGCCGAGGTTGGCCGCGTGCGCCTCCTCCGGCTGCAGGTCGAGGTTGGCGTCCACCAGCATGCCGTCGCCGAACACCTCGTCCGGCCTGGGCAGGCGCACGGTGTGCTCGTAGGAGGCCTTGACGTCCACCCAGCGCGCCAGCGCGTAGCGCAGGCCGCCGCCCGCGCCCCAGCGCTCGAGGTGGCGGGAGACGTCGCGGAACGCGGTCCCGTCCGCGACCTGGGCGTCGGCGCGGTACAGGTAGTGCTTCACGAAGGCGACCGCCTCCAGCCGCTGGTCGTCGGGGTGGCCGGAGGGCGCGGCGCCCGGGGCGCCGGCCCAGGGGAGCGCCCGGAGCTGCCACTCCAGGCCGGACACCGCGGTCAGGAGGCGCTGGTCCCCCTCCAGCGGGTCGATGACCCCCGTCTGCAGCCGGTCCTCGCCTTCGCGGGTGGTGAAGGTGGGCGAGAGGGCGAGCCGGAACGCCTGCCCGGCGAGCGGGGTCCACTCCAGCAGCAGCCGGGAGAAGCCCTGGTGCTGGGTGACCCGCTGGTCGGCGGCCCTGGTCTCGTCCACCTCGCCCTGGCCGGCCGGGCGCGGCGCGATCCGGTGGCCGTACCAGTCCCAGCGCCACTCCGCCTGGTCGAGGAACCGGATCCGCCGCTGGCCGTAGCTCGCGACCAGAATCCAGCGCCAGGGCCGGCGCGAGGTCGCCCTGGTAGCGGAGCGTGGCGCCCCCCATCCGCTCGCCGTACGACACCTCGCCGTAGGGCACGGTCATGACCTGGTTGTGCTGCAGCTCCTTGTCGTAGCCGGTGAGGTAGCCGCGGAGCGACAGGAGCCGCGCCCAGGGGCGGTCGGCGACGCCCACCTCCAGCGTCCCGCCCGCCGCGCCGTACCCGTCGTGGAAGCGGCGGACGGTGGCGTCGTGGAGCTGGCCGCTGGTGTCCGCCACCTGGACGTCCACGGGGTAGTCGTTGCGGGCCAGGTCCACGAAGCCGGTGAGGCGGGCGAACGCCCCGCCGTCCTCGTCCCGCCAGCGGCCGGTGAGCGCGCCGCGGTGCGTGCCGTAGGAGCCGGACTGCCAGCTGGCCGTGCCGCCGGTGTGCGTCTCGGGGGCGGTGACCAGGTGCACCACCCCGCCCACCGCGTCGGTGGCCAGCCGGAGCGGCACCACGCCCCGGTAGATCTCCACCTGCTCGATCAGGTCCACCGGGACGTTGGCGATCCCGAAGGGATATCCAGCCACGTCCAGCGGAACGCCGTCGAGGAAGTAGCGGATCTGGTCGTCCTGCAGGCCGTTGACCGAGAGGCGTGCGGCCGAGCCGAGCCCGCCGGCGCGCCGCAGCGAGACGCCCTGGGCCTGGGCCAGCACCTGGCCCAGATCGCCGGTCCGGTCGTGCGCCTGGTCCAGCTCCAGCACCGTGACCGCGTCGGCCGAGCGCCGGAGCTGTTCGGCCGGGGCGGCCCGGCCGCGCACCGTGACCTCGACCGGCGGCGGGCCGTCCGCCTCCCCGCCGGCGGCGGGTGGCGCCGCGGGCGAAGCGGCCGTGACCTGCTCCGCGGCGGGCGGCGGGAGGCGGAACGACTCGCGCAGCAGGATGCGGGCGGCCACCGCGCGCTCCCCGACCCGGGCTGGCTCGAAGCGGTGGTGCCCGGCGGCGTCCAGGGCCGCCTCGTCGAAGCCATGCCCAGCCCCCTCGACCACCTCGGCGGCGGTCACCGCGCCGGAGGCGTCGAGGGTCAGCCGGAGCACCACCTCTCCCTCGAGCCCGGCGGCGCGGGCCTCCTCGGGATACTGGATCGGCGCCCGCTCCAGCAGGCGCGGCGGGACCCGGGCCGGGGCCGGCAGGCTCTCGGCGGCGGGGGTGTCCGAGGCGGCGGCCCGGGCGGCGGTCGCTGCGTCGTCGGAGGCGCCGGCGGCCCCGGCGGCGGGCAGCGCGGTGGCCAGCGCCACCGCCAGGGAGAGCGAGAGCGGGCGCGGCGGGCTCATCGCACCTTCATGAGCTTGAAGGCCCAGCCCTCGACGTCGAAGCGGTGCGTGGCCGTCCCGGTGGCGTCGATCTCGTAGACGGCGGTGGTGGAGTAGTCCGCCGCCGGCATGAGGACGAAGACGCGGTCGTCGACGCGGAAGGCGGTGTACTGCCCGCCGCCGTAGCCGACGCCGGCCATGGGCGCCGCCTGCATGGTGTCGAGGTCCACGGTCCAGAGGTGATAGCTCGCGGAGTAGTCCACGTCGCCGAAGGTGGTGTCGGGCCCGAGGTCGTCGCGCTCGGCGTGGTAGACGTTCATGAAGGCGAGGCCGTCGCCGATGTAGAAGAGGTTGCTGCCCTCGCGGCCGTCGGTCAGCGCGGCGAAGGTGGTGGTGAAGGACGCGTCCAGCGCCTGCTCGCCGGCCTTCACCCGCACCATGCAGTTGCGGGGGTGCTCCTCGTCCAGCACCGCGGCGGCGATGCTGCCCTGGCCGTTGGAGAAGTAGAGGTTCCCGGCCTCGTCGCGGCTGGTGATGTGGAGGTGCGGGCAGGGGGCGTCGAGGACGTCCAGGTACTCCTCGGCGGCCGCGTCGATGACGGCGATGGGCGAGACGCCGGTGTACGCGTGGTACGAGTCGTCGGCGTAGTAGTAGGGCTGGAAGATGATCCCGTCCCGGACCTCGCTGGCGTAGCCGCGCCGGCGCGCCAGGCCGTCCCGGCTGGCGGGGAGCTCCTCCGAGGGCAGCGCCAGCGTGGAGGTGATGGCGAAGGCGGCCGGATCCCAGATCACCCAGTCCGAGGTGGCCAGGGCCGTGTAGGCGGTCCCCTCGTCCACGTAGACCACGGCGTCGAGCGAGGAGGAGGTGTAGGCGCCGAAGCCCAGCGTGGCCTCGTCCACCCAGGTGCCGTCGTCGGCCACCGCGTAGCGGGTCAGGATGGGCGTCTCGCCGCTGCCGATGACCAGCTTCCCGGCGAACGCGTCCACCGGGGCGTACCCGGCGAACTCGCGGGCGCCGGCCAGCGCCACGGTGCTGCTGCGGTCGAGCGTGTCGAGGACCGCGACGTAGGTGGTGGTCCCCTGGTCGTCCCAGACGATGCTCTGGATGGCGTAGGCGGGCTGGTCGTAGTGGAGCTCCTGGCCGCCGCCGCCGCCGTCGCCGCCGCAGGCGGCGAGCAGGGGCGTGAGTCCGGCGAGGAGCAGCGCGGCGAGGCGGGGCACGGTGCGGTTCATTCGTCTTCTCTCCATCGGGGTGAGCTGCGGGTGAAGCGTCGTCAAGGGGCCAGGAAGCGGACGTCGTAGACCGCGGTGGCGGGGGTGGGCCGGCCGGCGCGGTCGAGCCCCGGGCGCCAGGCCTTGCGGAGCGCGCAGCGGCGGGCCTCGCGCCCGAAGCCGCGCCCGGGCTCGCTCAGGACCGTGGCGCGGGTGGCGCGCCCCTCCGCGCCGACCTCGACCCGGAGGCGGACCACCACCGAGCCGCCGTCGAGCGGGTCGGCCTCCGCCGGCCACGGGCAGTCGTCCCAGCGCGAGCTGCCGGCCAGCTGGGGCGGCTGCGAGCGGTCGGCGGCGGGATCGGTCCCGGTCCCGCCCTCGACGCCGCCCGCACGCGCGCCCGGGTCGGTCACGGCGCGGGTGGAGGTCCCGCCCTGCTGCGTCGTCCCGCCCGCGTAGGCGGGGCCGCCGCCGACCACCAGCGCGTCGCCGAAGTCGAGCGGCTCCTCCGGCGCCGCGTCCCGGACCAGCGCCTGGCCGGCCTGGGCGGCGGCCGGCGGGGGCGCGGCGGCGGTGGGCGCGGCGGGAGGCGCCGCGGCCGGAGGTGGCGCGGCCGGAGGCGGCGCCGCGGGCGGAGCGCGCGCGGCGACGGGAGGAGGCGGCGGCGGAGCCACCGGGGCCACGGGAAGGGGCGGGGGCAGGGGTTCGACGTCCACCCACTGCGTGGCCGGTGCCCGGACCGGACCCGGGCGCGCGCCCGCCGGCGTGAGCAGGCGGGGCGCGCCCAGCGCCAGGGCCAAGTGGAGCGCGACCGAGAGCGCCACCGCGGCGGCCGCCGGCCGGGGCCGGCGGCCGGGTATGCCGTCGAGCGGGCTCGCCGCGGCGTCGGGCAGGCCGGCGATCATGGGCGGACCGGCGCCGCGGGCACCGCGGGCACCGCGGGCACCGCGGGCGCGGCGGGCGCGACGGCGAAGGCGATGCGCGCCACGCCCGCCTGGCGCAGCAGGTCGAGCGCGGCCATCACGCGGGCGTGGGCGACGCTGCCGTCGGCCTGGATCACCGCGCGCAGCTCGGGCGCGGCCGCCAGGGCCTGGCGCGCGCGGCGCACCAGCTCGGCCTCGCCCTGCACCGGCGCGCCGTCAACGGCCGTGCTGCCGTCGGCCAGGAGCGAGATCGCGAACACCTGCTGCACGTCGGCGCTGGTGGCGGCCCGCGGCAGGTCCACCGGGAGCCCGCGGGAGACCACCAGGCGGGCGGTCACCATGAACACGATGAGCAGCACCAGCGTGATGTCCACCAGCGGCGTCACGTTGATGCTGGTGATGGGCGCGCCGGGGCGCGAGCCGGAGGCGGCGGCCATGGCTACTCCAGCACCGCCGCGCGGCCGGCGCCGTCCGCCGCCCGCGGCTCGAGCTCCAGGTCCTCGGCGCCGTCCGGCTCCGGGCGTGCGGCCTGCGCCTGGAGGTGCGCCAGCACCACGTGCCCGAGCGTGTCGCCATCGGCCAGCGCGGCCGCCACGCGCGTCTGCAGGTGGTTGTAGAGGGCCACCGCGGGGATGGCCACGAGCAGGCCCACCGCGGTGGCCACCAGCGCCTCGGCGATGGTGCTCATCACCCGCTCCGGCGCCAGGCCGGCCGCCCCGGCCACGGCCCCGGCCAGCGCCTGCGGTCGGCCCAGCGCGTCGAAGGCGCCGATGACGCCGATCACCGTCCCCAGGAGCCCCACGAACGGCGCGTTGTTCCCGACCGTGCCCAGGAACATGAGGCGCCGCTCCAGCCGCCGGCGCTCCAGCCCGGCCGCGGCCGCCATCGCCTCCCCGGCCGCGCCCGGACCGCCGTCCGCCTCGGCCAGCCCGGCCGCGGCGATGGTGCACGCGGGGTGAGGGGACGCCCGGAGCAGCCGGCCGGCGCCGCCCAGGTCGCCGGCGCGCAGCGCGGCGCGGAGCTTCCTCACGACCTCGGGCAGGTCGGCGGACGCCCCGGCGCGCAGCACCAGGAGCCGCTCCACCCCCACCGCCACCGAGGCGAGGCTCAGGGCCAGGAGCGCCCAGAGAACCCACTCCGCCCCCGACGCGATCATGGCCCGCGAAAGCTGTTCGACCACCGGTCCTCCTCTGGTGCGCCTGGCGACACCCTGTTACAGTGCAGTTGAGACAACGTCGCACGTTCATCATGTCCGGCCAGGTCTTGTCAATGCCTGAATCGGCGCCGCGACGACGCGGCATGGCACTCGAGGAGCGCATGATTTCAGCGAAATCGGTTCACGCATGGTGCTGGGTGCACCGCTGGTCGAGCCTGATCTGTACCCCTTTCTTGTTGCTGCTATGTCTCACTGGGTTGCCGCTCATCTTCCATGAGGAGATTCGAGCACCTCTCAGGCGAAGGGGTGAGGACCGCTCCCGTGGATGGGGGGGGCACGCGGGCCTCCATGGACCGGGTGGTGGCCGCGGCGATGGCGGGCGGCCCGCAGGGCGAGGTGGTGCGGTTCCTCAGCTTGCCGGCCGACCAGCCCGACGTGATCTGGGTGGGGATCGGCCGGTCGGCCTCCGCGGCGGCGGAGGAGAACCGCTGGGTGGCGCTGGACGCGCGCACGGCCGAGCCCCTCCGCAGCGAGGCGGCCGGCGAGACCGGCGTCATGGACGTCATCCTCAGGCTGCACGTGGATCTCTACGCCGGCCTCCCGGGCAAGCTCTTCCTGGGCGCCATGGGGCTGCTCTTCGTGGTGGCGACGGTGAGCGGTGTGGTGGTCTACGGACCGTTCACCCGGCGCCTCGGGTTCGGCGAGGTCCGGGCGCAGCGGCCTCGCCGCATCCGCTGGCTCGACCTGCACAACCTGATGGGGATCGCGACGGTGGTGTGGGCGCTGCTGGTGGGCGTCACCGGGGTGGTGGAGACGCTCGCCGACGTGGTGCTGGGGGCCTGGCGCGTGGGACAGCTGGCCGAGATGACGGCCCCGTACGCCGGCCAGCCGCCGGTGGAGCGGCTGGGCTCGGTGGAGGCTGCGCTGCAGGGGGCGCAGGCGGCGCTGCCGGGGACCGACGTGGCCTGGGTGGCCTTCCCGGGCACCGACTACTCGAGCCAGCACCACCTGGCGGTCTTCATGCGCGGGCGGACGCCGCTCACCTCGCGCCTCTACGAGCCGGTGCTGGTGGACGCCGCGACCGGCGAGGTGACCGACGTCCGGGCGCCGCCCTGGTACGTGACCCTGGTCTTCCTCGCCCAGCCCCTCCACTTCGGCGACTACGGCGGCCTGCCGCTCAAGGTGGTCTGGGCGCTGCTGGACCTGGTCGTGGTGGCACTGCTCGCCACCGGCTTCTACCTGTGGGTCGCCAGGCGCGCCGTGCCGCTGGAGGCGCGGCTGGCGCCGGAGGAGCCCGCCCCGGCGCAGGCGGCGGCCGCGGTGGAGGTGGCGCAGTGAGGCCCGGCGAGCTCGGGGCGTGGCGGCGCTTCGGTCCGCCGGTGCTCCTCGGCCTGCTCGGCGCCATGGGGCTGGCCGCGGCGCTGCTCGGCGACGGCCGCTGGGACACCCTGGGCTGGCTGGCGGTGGGCGCCCCCCTCCTGCCCATCGGCCGGGGCGTCAGGACTCGACCAGCCGGATGGTCCAGAAGTCGGACGCGAGCTGGCGATCCGTCAGGTACGCGTACGGCATCGTGAAGTGGCCGTCCTTGCCCCAGTCCGCGCCCCAGGAGTTCCGGACCAGGAACCGCTGCTTCGCGTCGTCGTAGCCCATGGCCAGCACGGCGTGGCCGCCCATCACCTGCTCGTCGCCGCCGGGCAGGTCGAGCACGCCGGAGCGCGCCACCCGGTCGGACTCGAACCCGGAGTAGACGGTGAAGCCGAAGACGAAGGGGTACCCGGAGGCCAGGCAGGCGCGCAGCTGCATGAGCACCTGCGGCACGCGCCGGTAGGCCAGGATCTGGTGCTTCAGCCCGAAGCCGAAGCAGGCGCGCGGGGGGCGCTGCGTGAAGCGCTGGACGTCGTAGGGCCAGGCGTCCGGCGCGGGCTTGCGGCCGGCGCCCTCGGGGCACACGCCCAGCTTGGCCACCGCCTTCATGCCGTCGCGGATCTGGGCGCCGCTGTCCTGCTCGACGGTGCCCTCGATGAGGCGCTCGTTGTAGTAGATGAAGAGCCGCGAGGGGGTGAAGTCGGGCCGCTCGCCGGCCTTCCTGCGGGTGAACTGGACGGCCGCGGCGATGGCGTTTCCGGTGCAGCTCCCCAGCTCGCCCTGGTCGTAGGCAGGCACCTTGAACGACGCCCGCAGGTCGACCACCCGCGGGAGCGGCTTGCGGGCGCGCGGGGCGGCATAGGCGAGGTCCCGCTGATCCGGCAGATCGGGGACCCAGCCGTACCACTTCACGTTGCGTGTCGGCAGCCTCGGCATGTGCGCTCCTCCCGTCGCGCCATCGTCGCGGCCTCCGGCGCGGGTGTCGACCCTCGGCGCGGGTTCACTCCGAGGCGGGGTGGCCTGCCGGCCGGGCCGCGCGCGGTGCGCGGGGTGTATCGTGCGCCGCATGAAGCACCTCCTGCTCATCTACGACGTCAGCCCCGACTACCTCACGCGCCGCGCCCAGTTCCGGCAGGAGCACCTGGCCAAGGCCTGGGCGGCCGCGGACCGGGGCGAGCTGCTGCTGGGCGGCGCGCTGACCGACCCGGCCGACACGGCCATCCTCCTCTTCGCGGCGGAGTCGCCGGAGGTCGTGCACGCCTTCGTGCGCGAGGACCCCTACGTCGCGAACGGCCTCGTGCGTCAGTGGCGCGTGCGGGAGTGGACCACGGTGGTGGGGCCGGGCGCGGCCACGCCGCTGCGGGCGGGCTGATCCGGGCGGGCTGTATCGGGCGGGCGCCGCCCGTGCGGTGGCCGGAACCCAGGGTTGAGGCGCACTGCGCCGAGGCCGGCTCCTGGTGCGGCCCGGCCCCGGTGCGTCTTGACCCAGGGTGAGCCCTGGTGCGCGGGGAGGCCTGCCCTGGGGCCGCGCAACCACGCGTCATGGCTGGCTTCCCAGGCTCGGCGTGGAGCCGGAGGCTGGCCTCCCAGATGCACCGGCTCGCCCAGCCGCCGCGGCGGCTGGAGGCACGCATGAGGCTCGGGCTGGGTCGCAGGGTGCAGGTGCTGCTGGCGCTGGCGGTGGCGCTGGTCGTCGGGGTGGGCGCGACGGGCATCGTCGCCACCCGCTCGCTGGCGGGCATCGTCCGCCAGTACTCGGAGCGCGAGGTGCCGGCGCTCCACTCGCTGGCCGACCTCTCGGCCAGCGTCGGCCGGGCCTCCACGGTCGCCTCCGCGGTGGAGAACGGCCTGCTCGACGTGGCCGCCCACGCCGCCGCCCGCGAGGCGCTGGTGGTGCAGATGAAGGCGCTGCAGGACGCGGTCGAGGCCTACGACGACGCCACCGAGGACGGCGCCGCCCAGGCGGCGGTGGTGGCCGCGGTCCAGGAGTGGCGGTCCCACGCCGACGCGCTGGTGGATCAGGCCAGGGCCCGCGACGCGGTGGCCGACCGGTTCGCCGAGGCGGCGGCCCAGCAGTCGAAGGTGACCGCCAGCTACGAGGACCTGCGCCAGGACACCGTGAAGGTGCTGGAGGCGCTGGCGTCGGCCTCCGCCGAGGTGAAGGCCGGCGCCGACCAGGTGAACGCCCGCGGGCAGTCGCTGGCCGCCTGGGCCAACGGCAGCATGGTGGCGGCCCTGCTGCTGGGCGCCGCGCTGCTGCTGCTGCTGGGTGGCCCCATCGTGCGCGGCGTGCGCCGGGGCGTCGCGGGGCTGCGCGGGCAGGCCCAGGCCCTGGAGGCCGCGGTGGCCGCCGGCCGGCTCGGCGAGCGCGCCGAGCTGGACGCGGTGGACCCGGAGTTCCAGCCGGTCCTCGCCGGCATGAACGCCACCATGGACGCGGTCCAGCGCCCGGTGGCGGTCGCGGCCGACTACCTGGGCCGCGTGGCCCGCGGCGAGATCCCGCCGCAGCTCACCGAGAAATGGGAGGGCGACTTCGGCGCCATCGAGGCGGCGCTGAACGGCTGCATCTCCACGCTGGACGGCCTGCTCACCGACATGGACCGCATGTCCAGGGCGCAGGTGGCGGGCGACATCGAGGCCTTCGTGGATCCGGCCCGGTTCCAGGGCGCCTGGAGGAACCTGGCCGGCGGCGTGAACGCCGGCGTGAAGCTGCACGTGGACGCCATCCTCGAGTTCCTGAAGGTGCTCGAGGCCTACGGGAGCGGCGACTTCGCTCCCCGGCTGCGCCCGTTCCCGGGCAAGCAGGCCCTGGCCAACCAGGTGGTGGACGGGGTGCGCGACAACCTGCGGGCGGTGGCCGAGCAGGTGCAGGCGCTCACCGGCGCCGCCGTGGCCGGCCGCCTGGACGCGCGGGCCGACGCCGCGCGGTTCCAGGGGGACTGGCGCAAGCTGGTGGAGGGCGTCAACGGGACGCTGGACGCGGTGGTGGGGCCGCTCACGGTGGCCGCGCGGGCCCTGGAGCGGATCGCCGCCGGCGACGTCCCGGCCGCCATCACCGGGCAGTACCAGGGCGAGTTCGCCCGCATCCGCGACAGCCTCAACCAGTGCATCGCCGCGGTGGGCCGGCTGGTGGCCGACGCCGACGGGCTCTCCCGCGCCGCGGTGGCCGGGCAGCTCTCCACCCGCGCCGACGCGAGCCGCCACCAGGGCGACTTCCGCAGGATCGTGGACGGCGTGAACCGGACCCTCGACGCCGTGCTGGCCCCGGTCAACGAGGCCGCCGGCGCGCTGGAGCGGCTGGCCCGGCGCGACCTCCGCGCCCGCGTGCAGGGCGACTACCAGGGCGATCACGCCCGCATCCAGCGGGCGGTCAACACCACCGGGGAGGCGCTGGAGGACGCGCTGCGCCAGGTGGCGGCGGCGGTCGAGCAGGTCTCCTCCGCGGCCAGCCAGATCGCCTCCTCCTCGCAGGCGGTCGCCTCCGGCGCCTCCGAGCAGGCCTCGGCGCTCACCGAGACCAGCGCCTCGCTCGAGTCGGTGGGCGGCATCACCCAGCAGGCCGCGGCCAGCGCCCAGCAGGCCAGCGTGCTGGCCGTGGGCGCCCGCAGCGCCGCGACCGACGGCACCGGCGCGGTGGACCAGCTGCAGGACGCGATGGTGAAGATCAAGCAGTCGGCGGAGGGGACCTCGCAGATCATCCGCGACGTCTCGGACATCGCCTTCCAGACCAACCTGCTGGCGCTCAACGCCGCGGTGGAGGCGGCCCGGGCCGGCGAGGCCGGCCGCGGCTTCGCGGTGGTGGCCGAGGAGGTCCGCTCGCTGGCCCTGCGCGCCAAGGAGGCGGCCACCAAGACCGAGGAGCTGATCCGCCAGTCGGTGAAGCAGGCGGCCGACGGCGAGCTGGCCGCGCGGCAGGTGGCGGGCAAGCTGGGCGAGATCGCCCAGGGCGTCTCGAAGGTCACCGACATCGTGGCGGAGATCGCGGCCGCGGCCAGGGAGCAGTCGGCCGGCATCGGCCAGGTCGCCTCGGCCATCGGCGAGATGGACAAGGTCACGCAGCAGAACGCCGCCAGCGCCGAGGAGTCCTCCTCCGCCGCCAGCGAGCTCTCCAGCCAGGCCGAGGAGCTGGCCGCCATGGTCGGCACCTTCCAGCTCGAACGCGAGGGCGGCCGCACGCCGCCTCCGCGCAAGGGGGCCCGGCCGCAGCTGGCCGCCGCGCCCGAGCGCCTGGCCCCCCCGGCCCGGCCGGGCGGGCGCGCCCGGCGCGACGCGCGCGACAGCGCCTTCCCCATGGACGACGACGCCGAGATCCGGGACTTCTGAACCCCGCTGCCCTGAGGAGACGCACATGAACAAGCTGCTCACCGCCGCCCTGCTGGCCGTCCTCCCCCTCGCCGCCCTGGCGCAGGACCGCGCCACCACCAAGGACGCGGAGGCGATGGTCCACCGCGCCGTCGAGTACCTCCAGAAGGAGGGGAAGGAGAAGGCCTTCGCGACCTTCAGCGACCCCAAGGGCGCGTTCACCTACCGTGACCTCTACATCGTGGTCTACGACCTGGACGGCAAGTGCCTGGCCCACGGCGCCAAGAAGGCGCGCATCGGCAAGCCGCTGGCCGGCGACAAGGACGCCGACGGCAAGCTCTTCATCAAGGAGCGCATCGACGTCGCCAAGGCGAACGGCAAGGGCTGGCAGGAGTACCGGTTCGAGAACCCGGCCACCAAGGCCGTCGAGCACAAGGTGGCCTACTTCGAGAAGGCCGGCGACGTGATCATCGCCTGCGGCGCCTACAAGCCGTAGCGCGGGCCTCGGGCCCGTCACCGGTGAATCGGAAGTGCGGGTGCGAGCCGTCTCCACGCCGCCGCACCCGGCGTCCCTAGGTCGCGGGACATCCCCCTATCAACCTACACCCGCCAGGGGGTAACGATGCGGGACTTCCCCAGCCTGGAGTCCTGCCGATGCGTAGAGCCCTCGCCTGTCTCGCGGCCGTCTGCGCCGCCTTTTCGCTCCCAGTGAATGCGGCCACGGTCTCCACGGCCGGCGCGCTGCTCAAGGTCCGCCGGACGCAGGCGCCCACCGCCGGGCGCAGCGTGGCCCTCTCGGCCGCGCGCAACGAGTTCGAGGCCTTCCAGAATCCTGGTGACCGGCCCCGCCACCGGCGTGAAGGCGGTCGCCACCCCGCTCACGGCCGGCGCCACCAGCCTCGGCCCGGTGCGGCTGCACCGCGAGGCGCTCATCCGGATCGGCACGCAGTCGGCCCCGGACGCCATCGTGCCGGCCGGCGAGTACGTGCCCGACGCGCTGGTGCCGGACGTGGACGCGCTGGTGGGCGAGCAGCGCAACGCCTTCGTGGGCTTCAACGTCCCCGCCGGCGAGACGCGCGCCATCTGGGCCGAGGTCCACGTGCCCGCCACCGCGCCGGCCGGGGCCTACACCGGCACGGTGACCGTCACCTTCGCCGAGGGCAGCGCGGTCGTGCCGGTGACGCTCACGGTCTGGGACTTCGGCCTCCCCTCGAAGGCCTCGCTCAAGAGCGCGTTCGGCGTCTCCTACGGCACCATCCCGACCGGCCACGGCATCTCCACCGCCGGCGCCACCTTCCCGGCGCTGCGCGCCCGCTACGACCAGCTGGCGCTGGACCACCGCGTCTCCCTCTCGCCGCACGACGACGGCGTGGCCGGCACCGCCCACTTCGACGAGGCCTACGGCGCCCTGGTGGGCGGCACCGCCCCGACGCGGCTGGGCGGGGCGGCCCTGACCAGCGTCCAGTTCGTGGGCGGGCTGACCAGCGCCAGCGAGCTCAGGACCTGGTACGACCACTTCACGGCCATGGGCCTGGGGCGGCGACCGGCTGCTCCAGTACACCTGCGACGAACCCCCGGCCACCTGCGCCTGGACCGACATCCCGCCGCGCCTCAAGGCGGCCAAGGACGCCAACGCCGCCTACCGCACCCTCGTCACCACCTCGCTGGGCCAGATCAAGGACGCCGAGGCGCGGTACAGCATCAGCATCCAGAAGGACCTGGAGCTGATCGTCCCGGTCATCAACCACCTGTGGGACCGGCCCGGGCAGCGCTACGCCGGGGCGCACTACCAGGACTACGTGCCGTTCGTGCAGAGCGGCCCGCGCAAGGAGCTGTGGGCCTACCAGAGCTGCATGAGCCACGGCTGCGGCGGGACCAGCGACTACTTCACCGGCTGGCCCAGCTACATGATCGACGCCAGCCCGGTGCGGAACCGCGCCATGCAGTGGCTGGAGTACCTCTACGGCGTCACCGGCGAGGTCTACTTCGAGACCACCATGGCGTACACGCACGACGCCTGGAACAACCAGTGGGACTTCACCGGCAACGGCGACGGGACGCTCTTCTATCCCGGCACGCCGGCGAAGATCGGCGGCACCACGCACATCCCGGTGGCCTCCATCCGGCTGGCGCTGATCCGCGAGGGCATGGAGGACTTCGAGTACCTGAAGCTGCTCTCCGACCTGGGCGATCGGGCCATGGCGCAGCGCGAGGCGCTGGCGCTCTTCCCCACCGCCTACCAGACCGAGCAGAGCCCGGACGCCCTGCTGGCCGCCCGGGCGCGCATCGCGCAGCGGATCGTGGCCCTGCGCACCGGCGCCGCCAGCCTCTCCGCCTCCGCGCCCTTCCAGCCCGCGCCGGCCTTCACCGGCGATCCGGCCGAGGTGCGGGGCCCGGCGGTGGCGCTCTCCGGCGCCGCGGCCGGCTCGGACGGTGCCGCCACGGTGCGGCTGGCCTACGACGCCGACGGGCTCTCGGCCAGCTGGGACGTGAAGGACGCCGCCATCGTGGTGAACCAGGGCGGCCGCGACGGCGAGGTCTGGAACGGCGACGCGGTGGAGCTGCTCCTGGACGTCGCCAACGACAAGGCCGCCACGCTGGGCGCCAGCCACTACCACCTGCTGCTCAACGCCAGCGGCGACCTGACCGACGAGCGCGGCAACGCCGGCGCCTGGGACCGCAGCTGGACCTCCGGCGCCACCACGCAGGTGAAGCGCACCGCCACCGGCTGGGTGGCCGAGCTGCGCGTCCCCTGGGCCTCGCTGGGCGTCACGCCCTGCGCCGGGATCACGCTGGGGCTGGACCTCGCGGTGGACGACGTCGACGTGGCCGGCGGGCCGGTGAAGGCCTTCGACTGGGCCGCGCTCTCCCGCTTCGCGCAGCCCGCCCGCTGGGGCAACCTGGTCCTGTCGGCCACCGTGGCCGGGGACGTGCTGCCGGTGCAGCGCGCGCCCACCGCGCCGGTGATCGACGGCGACCTCTCCGAGTTCGCCCGCGCGCCGCTCGTCCCGCTCGACGCCGCCGCGGCCAGGGCCGGCTCGGACAACAAGGTCTCGGCGCGGCTGCTCCACGACGCCAGCAGGCTCTACGTGGGCTTCGTGGTGAGCGACGCCTCGCTGCGGATCACCCAGGGTGGCCGCGACGGCGAGGTCTGGAACGGCGACGGGATCGAGGTGCTGCTCGATCCGAAGCTGACCCGCACCGCCGCGCCGGACGCCGACGACCGCCACGTGGTGGTGAACGCGAGCGGCGACCTGACCGACGAGAAGGGGAACGCCGGCAGCTGGGACCGCAGCTGGAGCTCCGGCGCCACCGTCGCCGTGGCCGGCCTCCCTGGGCGCTACACCGTCGAGCTGGCCATCCCGTGGACCGCGCTGGGCGTGGCCACCCCGGCCGCGGGGGCGGAGCTGGGGCTCGACCTGGCCGCGAACGACCTCGACCTGGACGGCCTGCTGCGCCAGTTCGACTGGGCCGGCCTGAGCCGCTTCGCCCAGCCGGCGCTCTGGAAGCGGGCCCGCTTCGACGCCCGCGCGCCGGCCTGCACCGGCTCGGCCACGCCGGCGCCGGGCTGGTAGGGCGGCGGGGAGGCCTCGGCCCACCGCGCGCATGGCCGAGGGCCTCCCCCCTGCGGGGTCCGCCCTCACCGCGGGTCACGGTCAGGAGCGGGCCCGCCGCGGCGCTTGCCCTCCTCGCGGAACTGTGGTGGGGTGCTAAAAACATCTCCGTGATTTAAGCGCCCGTTCCGGACCCCGCCCGGGCCACAGGAAGCGATGACCACCACCCGCCACCCGCCCCCCTCGCCACGCCGCACCGTCGGCTCCAACCAGGTGGGCATGCGCCAGTACAACGAGCGCGTGGTGCTGCAGGCCATCCGGCTGCGCGGCGCCCTGCCCAAGGCCGACCTGGCGCGCATCACGCGGCTCAGCACGCAGACCGCCTCCACCATCGTGGACACGCTGCTGGAGGACGGGCTGGTGGTCAAGCAGGAGCGGGTCCGCGGCCGGATTGGCCAGCCCTCGGTGCCCATCGCGCTCAACCCCGAGGGCGCGTTCACGGTGGGCATCAAGGTGGGCCGGCGCAGCCTGGACGTGCTGGCGCTGGACTTCCTGGGCCAGGTGCGCGCCCGGGAGTCGCTGGCCTACGAGCTGCCCGAGCCGAAGGTCATCTTCCCCGCCATCCGCAAGCGGCTGGCCGGCGTGAACGAGGTGCTGGGCCGGCACGCGCGCCGGGTGGTGGGCGTGGGCGTGGCCGCGCCGCTGGGCATCGGTGGCTGGGGCGACGTGCTGGGCGCGCCGCCGGGCGTGATGGAGGCCTGGGAGCACGTGGACATCGCCGCGCGGGTCCAGGAGATGACCAAGCTGCCGGTGGAGTTCGCCAAGGACACCACCGCGGCCTGCGCCGCCGAGCTGGTGGTCGGGCAGGGGCGGGAGCTGCGCAACTTCCTCTACGTCTTCATCGGCACCTTCATCGGCGGCGGCCTGGTGCTGGACGGCCGCCTCCACACCGGGCCGCACGGCAACGCCGGCGCGGTGGGGTCGATGCCGGTGCCGGGGCCGGAGCGCGTGCTGCGGCAGCTGCTGGACCGCGCCTCGGGGCTGCTGCTGGAGGAGCGGCTGCGCACGCTGGGATCCGAGCCCACCGCCGCGCACGACGAGCGGGCCCTCTCCAGCGCGCACTGGCCCACCACCCACGCCTGGGTGGACGAGACCAGCGCCGCCCTGGCGCCGCCGCTGGCCTCGGCCGCGGCGCTGCTCGACCTGGACGCGGTGGTCATCGACGGCTCCATGCACCGGCAGGTGATGAACGAGCTGGCCTCGCGGGTGGAGCGGGCCCTGGACCGGCAGGACTGGGAGGGCATGCGCCGGCCGCGGGTGGTGGTGGGCAGCGTGGGAGCGGACGCGCGCGCGCTGGGCGGCGCCATCCTGCCGCTCTACCGCCACTTCGCGCCGCTCCACGACCTGTTCCTCAAGAGCGAGCCCGACGAGCCCCGCGCCGCGCCGGGCCGCGCCCGCGCGGAGGCGACATGAGCGGCACGCGGTTCGTGGTCTTCGGCGAGGCGCTGACCGACTTCATCCGCGAGCCGGACGGGCGCTGGCGCTCGGTGCCGGGCGGCTCCTGCTGGAACGTGGCCCGCGCCGCGGCGCGGCTGGGCGTGCCCACCGGCTACGCCGGCGGCGTCAGCCGCGACTTCTTCGGCGACGACCACCTGCGCCTGCTCCGCGAGGCCGGGGCCGACCTGCGCTTCACCCAGCAGCTGGCGCGGTCGCCGCTCTTGGCCATGGTCTGGTCCAGCGCGCCGCCCCGCTACTTCTTCGTGGGCGACGACTCGGCCGACCTGAACTACGACCTCTCCCGCCTGCCTGCCGGCTGGCTCGAGGCGGCCGAGATCGTCCACTTCGGCTGCATCAGCCTGGTGCGCGAGCCGCACGCCACGCGGCTGGTGCAGGTGGCCGAGCAGGTCCACGCGGCCGGCAAGCGGATCTGCCTCGACCCCAACTACCGCAACCTGATGGGCCCGGAGTTCCTCCCGCGGCTGGCGCACCTGGCCGGCCTGGCCGACTACGTGAAGGTCTCGGAGGAGGACCTGGGGCTCATCTTCCCCGGCCTGGCGCGCGAGGCGGCGCTGGCCCGGCTGCGCGCCCTGGCGCCGCGGGCGCAGCTGCTGCTGACGCTGGGCGGCGAGGGGATGCGGCTGCTCACGCCGGAGCGCGAGCTCTTCCAGCCGGCGTTCCGCGTCGAGGTGAAGGACACGGTGGGCGCGGGCGACTGCAGCATGGCGGCCTGGATGGCCAGCCTGCTCACCCGCCCGGACGCGCCGCCGGAGGAGCACGTCCGGCTGGCGGCCGCCGCGGCGGGGGTGGTCTGCACCCGGGCCGGGGCCTACGCGCCGACGCGCGACGAGGTCGAGGCGCTGATGGGCGCCCAGCCCTCCCCCTGACGCGGCCCGCCGCGGCCAACCCCGCGCGCCCTGGGGCCGTCGTGGGCGCGAGCCCTCCGGGGATCCCCCAACGAGGCCACGAGACGCCGCTGAAAGGCGCGCCGCGCCTCGGCATGTTCGCGGCCGGTGGGCCGTGCTGACCGTGTACCCACCGGCGACGCCAAACACTCCTTGCGCAGGGCAGGGGATCGGCTCTAAGGTTCGACTCGACTAAATCAGGCAGCGAGATATAAGCCCCACCGGCGCTCCGCCCTGTGGCCTCGTCGTCGGCGCCCAACCGAAGGTGAAGCAACCCCAAGAGGAGAATCCATGATCCGGAAGCTCGCGCTGCTCGTCGCGTCGTTCACGCTGCTCTCCGCCGGCCAGGCCCTCGCCGCGGACGCCCCCACCGTCGGCCTGATCACCAAGACCGAGACCAACCCCTTCTTCGTGAAGATGCGCGAGGGCGCGTCGGAGGAGGCGAAGAAGCTCGGCGCCAAGCTGCTCACCGGCGCCGGCGCCAAGGACGGTGACAACGAGGGCCAGGTCACGGCGATGGAGAACATGATCAACGCCGGCGCCAAGGGCATCCTCATCACCCCCAGCGACACCAAGGCCATCGTCCCGGCCATCGCGCGCGCCCGGAAGCAGGGCGTGGTGGTCATCGCCCTCGACACCGCCACCGAGCCGCAGAGCGCGGTGGACGCGCTCTTCGCCACCAACAACTTCAACGCCGGCCTGCTGATCGGCCAGTGGGCCAAGGCGGCGGTCAAGAAGCCGGTCATCGCCACGCTGGACCTGGCGCCCGGCATCACCGTCGGCGCCCAGCGCCACAACGGCTTCCTCCAGGGCATGGGGCTGGCCAAGGCCGACCCCAACTCCTCCGACCTGGTGACCGCGGCGGCCGTGGTCTGCAGCCAGGACACCCACGGTGATCAGGCCGAGGGCCAGGCGGCCATGGAGAACTGCCTCTCCAAGAACCCGGACATCAACCTCGTCTACACCATCAACGAGCCGGCCGCGTTCGGCGCCTACACCGCCATCAAGGCCGCCGGGAAGGAGAAGCAGATCACCATCGTCAGCGTGGACGGCGGCTGCCGCGGCGTGCAGGGCGTGGTGGACGGCAAGATCGCCGCCACCTCCCAGCAGTACCCGCTCAAGATGGCCACCATGGGCGTCGCCGCCATCGTGAAGTACGCGCAGTCCGGCGCCAAGCCCACCGGCTACACCGACACCGGCGTGACCCTCATCACGGACAAGGCGCAGGGCGGCGTGGAGAGCAAGGACTCGAAGTACGGCACCGCCAACTGCTGGGGCACCAAGTAACGGGACCGGCCGGAGGCGGCGGCGGGTGCCGCCGCCTCCCGGCCGCCGAGGAGGAACGACCATGGCCGTCGCCGCCACCCCCAGCGTCGCCTCGCACCGCCCCAGCCTCGGAGCCATCCTGCGCGGAACGCCCGTGCTCGGGCCGCTGGCCGCGCTCCTCCTCGCCTGCACCTTCTTCGCCACCCAGAGCGACCGCTTCCTCTCAGGCGGCAACTTCTCCTTCATCCTGCAGCAGGTGATGGTGACCGGCACGCTGGCCATCGGCCAGACGCTGGTGATCCTGACGGGCGGCATCGACCTCGCCTGCGGCATGATCATGGCGCTCACCTCGGTGCTGGTGACCGGCCTGGTGGCCAACTCCGGCGTGCACCCGGTGGTGGCGGTGCTGGCCGGCATCGCCGTGTGCGTGGCGTTCGGGGTGCTGCATGGCTGGTTGGTCACGGCCATCGGCCTGCCGCCCTTCATCGTCACGCTGGGCACGTACAACATCGCCTACTCGCTGGTGCGCATCTACACCACCTCCACGGTCACCAACGTCCCGGACGCGTTCACCTTCTTCGGCAACACCTTCCTGATCGGCTCGACCCCCATCACCTACGGCACGGTGCTGATGCTGGTCATGTTCGCGGTGGCAGCCTTCGTGCTCGGCTCCACCAGCGCCGGCCGCGCCGTCTACGCGGTGGGCGACAACCCGGAGGCCGCCCGCCTGGCCGGCATCCGCACCTCGCGCGTGCTGATCGCGGTCTACACGGTGGCGGCGCTCTTCTACGGCGCCGCCGGCATGCTGCTGGTGGCGCGCATGGGCGTGGGCGACCCGCAGGCCGGGCAGAGCGGCAACCTCGACAGCATCACCGCGGTGGTGCTGGGCGGCACCAGCCTGCTGGGCGGCCGCGGGCAGATCCTGGGCACGCTGCTGGGGGCGGTGATCGTGGGCGTGTTCCGCAACGGCCTGCAGCTCATGGGCGTGAACGTGAACTTCCAGACGCTCATCACCGGCGTGCTGGTGATCCTGGCGGTGTCGGTGGACTACCTCTCGCACCGGGCCACCAAGTAGCGCCGAGGACGGCCATGACGCCCGCGCCCAACGAGAAGCCGGTCCTGCTGGAGATGAGGGGCATCGGCAAGTCCTTCCCCGGTGTCCGCGCGCTGCAGGGGGTGAGCCTGACCGTCCGCCAGGGCCAGGTCCACGCCCTGCTCGGCGAGAACGGCGCCGGCAAGTCCACCCTGATCAAGATTCCTCTCCGGCGCCTACACCCGCGACGAAGGGGAGATCGTCTTCGACGGCCGGGTGGTGGACATCCGCGGGCCAGAGGACGCCCAGGCCCTGGGGATCTCGACCATCTACCAGGAGTTCAACCTGGCCAAGGACCTCACCGTGGCCGAGAACATCTCGCTCGGCCACCTGCCGCGGAAGGGGCTGCGGGTGGACTGGGACGCCACCCGCCGCCGGGCGCGGGAGATCCTGGGCACGCTCGGCTCGACCATCGCGCCCGACGCGGTGGTGGGCAACCTCTCGGTGGCCGAGCAGCAGCTGGTGGAGATCTCCAAGGCGCTCACCCGGAAGACCCGCATCCTGGTGATGGACGAGCCCTCGGCGGTGCTGGGCGAGAGCGACCTGGAGCACCTGTTCCAGGTGGTGCGCAAGCTCCAGGCGCAGGGGATCGGCATCATCTACATCTCCCACCGCATGCGGGAGATCTTCGAGCTGGCGGACGAGGTCACGGTCCTCAAGGACGGCCGCTACATCGCCACCCGGCCGGTGGCCGGGACCAGCATGGAAGAGCTGGTCCGGCTCATGATCGGCCGCGACCTCAAGGACGTCTTCCCCAAGCGCGACGCGCAGCTGGGCGAGGTGGTGCTGGAGGTGAAGAACCTCAAGCGCGCCAGGCTGGTCCACGACGTGAGCTTCAACGTGCGCCGCGGCGAGATCGTCGGCTTCGCCGGGATCACCGGCTCGGGCCGCACCGAGGTGGTGCGCGCCATCTTCGGCGCCGATCCGCACACCGCCGAGATGCGGGTGGAGGGGCGGACCTACATCGCCCGCTCCCCCACCGACGCCATCGCGCGCGGCATCGGCCTCGTGAACGAGGACCGCAAGGCGCACGGCCTCTTCCTCAAGCAGGACGTGACCCGCAACACCACCCTCACCACCCTGCGCAAGGTCTGCCGCGGCGGCGTCATCCAGCGCGCCCGCGAGAAGGCCGCGGTGCAGCGGATGATCGCCGACCTGCGGATCAAGACGCCGAGCGCCGAGTTCCAGGTGGTGAACATGAGCGGCGGCAACCAGCAGAAGGTCATCCTGGCCCGCTGGCTGCTCAGCGACACCAAGGTGCTGATCATGGACGAGCCCACGCGCGGCATCGACGTGGGCGCGAAGTCGGAGATCTACCAGATCATGAACGAGCTCACGAAGCGGGGCGTGGCCATCATCATGATCTCCTCCGAGCTGCCGGAGGTGCTGGGCATGAGCGACCGCGTGCTGGTGATGCGCGAGGGGACCATCGTGGGCGAGCTCCCGCGCGCGCAGGCCTCCGAGGAGGCCATCATGAAGCACGCGGTCGGGACCTGAGGCGCCGCTCGGCCCACGCCAGCCAGGCGAGGACGGGCGGCACCGGCCGTCCATGCGCCCGCTCGACGTGCAGGCATCCAGCCCCCGCGCCGCGCGCCGCCTGCCGCGGCGCCGCCGGGGCCGCAGCTTCACCGCGGGAGGCGGCGTCATGGCGGGCAGCGGCAAGGGACGAGGCCCAGGCGGGCAGCGGCCGGACGGGGTGAGCGGCCGCTCCACGCCGGACGACGAGGTGGGGCTCGAGGTGGACGTCTCGCCCGGCGAGCTCCTGGCCGCGCTGGCGCGGCTGGACCTGGAGGCGGCGCTTGCGCACGAGGCCGCAGCCGAGGCCTGCGAGGACCAGGCGCTGGCGGAGCGGCTGCGGGGGTTCGCCGCGGATCACCGCCGGCACCTGGCGCGGCTGGCGCCGCTGCTCGCGGCGGAGGGCGAGGCGCCGCTGGACGAGGCGCGCCCCGGGGCGCCGCTGCTGCGCGGCCTGATCCTGGTGGCGGCGCCGCTGGGGCCGGAGGTGCTGCTGGCCGCGCTCATCGCCGACGAGCAGCTGACCAACCTCAGCTACGAGGGGGCGCTGGCCTACGAGTGGGAGGCCGACGTGGAGGCGGTGGTGCTGGCCTGCCGCGCCGACGAGGAGCGCCACTTCGCCTGGCTGGCCGAGCGGCACGACGCCCTGGGCACCCGGCCGCCGCCGGCCGGGCACCCGGACGCGAGCTAGCGGGGCGGAGCGGCAGGCCCGAGGCCGACCCGGATCCGGTCAGCCTGGGCATAGCCACGCCGGAGACGTGGCGGAGTCGAAGGCCGGGGCGCTGGCTGGGCAGGTCAGAAGTCCCTGACCACCGCGTCGTCGTCCATGGGGAAGGGGTCCGCAGGCGCCGCCCCCCGCGCGCGGGGGGCCGCGGGGGCCGCGCGCCGGGCGGCCGCCGGCGCAGGCAGGGCCGCCGCCCGCCGGGCCGGCTTCACGGCCGCGTGGCCACGCTCCAGCTGGAAGGTGCCCACCATCGCCGCCAGCTCCTCCGACTGGCCGGAGAGCTCGCTGGCGGCGGAGGAGGACTCCTCGGCGCTGGCGGCGTTCTGCTGCGTGACCTTGTCCATCTCGGAGATGGCGGCGTTGACCTGGTTCAGGCCGGTGGCCTGCTCGCGCGCGGCGGCGGCGATCTCGGTGACGATGTCGCTCACCTTCGAGACGCCCTGGACGATCTCGTCCAGCTTGCCCGCCACCTGCTTCGCCGCCCCCTCGCCCTCGGCGGCCTGGCGCACCGAGCCGCGGATCAGCTCCTCGGTCTTGGCGGCCGCCTCCTTGGCGCGCAGGGCCAGGGAGCGGACCTCCTCGGCCACCACCGCGAAGCCGCGGCCGGCCTCGCCGGCCCGGGCGGCCTCGACCGCGGCGTTGAGCGCCAGCAGGTTGGTCTGGAAGGCGATGTCCGAGACGTCGCGGATGATTCTGCGAGGTCCCCTCCGCCGAGGCCTTGATGCGCCCCATGGCGCCCTGCAGCTGCTCCACCGCGCCGGCGCCGTCGGCCGCCGCGGCGCGGGCCGTGGTGGCCAGCGCGTGGGCCTGCTGCGCGTGATCCGAGGCCTGGCGCGCCATGCTGGAGACGGACTCCACCGAGGCGCCGGTCTCCTCCAGCGAGGAGGCCTGCTCGGACGCGCCGCTGGCCACCGCCTGCGAGGAGGAGGCGATCTGCGTGGCAGCGCCCGACACCTGCTCCACCGCGCCCGAGACCTGGACGAGCGCGTCGTGCAGCGCCTCGGCGGTGGCGTTGGTGGCCTGGGGGATGCGGGCGTGATCGCCCTGGAAGCGCCCCTGCACCCGCGCGCGCAGGTCGCGGCGGGCCAGCCGCTCCAGCACGCCGGCGGCCTCCTGCACCGGCGCCAGCACGGCGTCCAGCGTCTGGTTCACCCCCTCCACGATCTTGCGGAACTCGCCCTGGTGGTGCGCGGCCTCGGCGCGGCTCTCCAGCCGGCCCGCCACGGCGGCCTGCAGCAGGCCGTCGGCGTCGGTGACCAGGCGCTGCACCGCCTCGATGCAGCCGTTCACGCCCTGGCGCAGCTTGGCCAGGTCGCCGGCCCAGGCCTGGGTGACGGGCGCCGGCAGCTGCCCGCGGGCCACCTGCTCCACGCAGGCGGTGGCCACGTCGATGGGCCCGATGACCGCGTCCAGCGTGGCGTTGACCCCCTCCACGATGGCGCGGAAGTCGCCCTGGTGGCGGCTGGCGTCGGCGCGGGTGGAGAGCTGCCCCTCCGCCGCGGCCCGGGCCAGCCGCGAGGCGTCGGAGACCAGCGCGTTGACCGAGGCGATGCAGGTGTTGAGGTTCCGCTGCAGCAGCGCGAAGTCGCCGCGCCAGGGCTCGGTCACCGGGGCCGGGATGGCGCCGCGGGCGATGGCGTCCACGCAGCGCGAGGCGGCCTCGAGCGGGCCCACCACCGCGTCGAGCGTGGCGTTGACGCCCTCCACGATGCGGCGGAACTCGCCCTGGTGCCGGGCGGTGTCGGCGCGGACGGCCAGCCGGCCCTCGGCGCCGGCCTCGGCCAGGCGGCGGGTGTCCTCGACCAGCGCGCCCACCGAGGCGCAGGAGCGGTTGAGCGCCTCCTTCATGCGCTCGAAGTCGCCCTGGTAGGGCTCGGTGATGGGGGCGGATCTCGCCGCGCGACAGCCGCGCCAGCTGGTCCACCGCGACCGCCACCGGGCGGGAGAAGGCCTCGAAGGTCTCGTTCATGCCGGCCACGATGGGCCGGAACTCCGGGACGATCGCCTCCACGTCGCCGCGCACGTCCAGCCGGCCGGCGCTGGCCGCCTCGGTCAGGCGGCGCGACTCGTCCAGCACCTGCATCAGGGGCCGGGAGATGCTGCGCGCGAGCCAGACGGCGGCGAGCGAGGCCAGCGCGGCGGCCAGCAGCGTGAAGAGCGCGATGGCGATCTCGATCGCTGCGCGCCTCGGCCTCTCCTTTCTCGCGCTCCGCCTGGACCAGCTGGTCGATGTCGTCGACGTAGTTGCCGGCGCCGATCACCCAGCCGAACGGCTCGAAGGCCACGGTGTAGGCCCGCTTCGGCAGCGGCGCCGAGCCCTGCGCCCGCGGCCAGACGTAGTCGGTGAAGCCGCCGCCCGGCTTGCGCCCGTTCTCGATCAGCTTGGACACCACCGGCAGGCCGTTCGCGTCATGGGCGTCGATGCGGCTCTTGCCCTCCACCGGCTTGCCCAGCAGCACCACGTTCACGCCGTCGTAGGTGTCGGCCCAGAAGTAGTTGTCGTCGCCGAAGCGAAGGGAGCGCAGCAGGTCCGCGCCGTCCTTGCGCGCCTGCTCGGGGGTGAGCTCGCCGCGGTCGGCGCGGGCGGCGACGGCGGCCAGCATCGAGGTCGCGGTCTCCACCTGCGCCCGCGCGCTGCGGTCGAAGCTGTCCCGGAGCGAGACCTCGAGCTCGGCGAGGTGACGCTCGGTCGCCTGGCTGTTGCGGTAGGCCGTCCCGGCGCAGACCAGCACGCCGACGGCCAGCGCGGCGCCGGCGCCCAGCAGGACGATCTTGGTGCGGAGGATCATGTGTGCGCTCCCGGGCGGGGCCGGATTGCAGCGGTTGGGCCAGCCGTCCCTGGGGGCACGCGCGCGGTCCTCGGCCCGGATCCAGTGGGTTTCCAGGCGCAGCTCCCGCCGACGGGCGCCTGAGTGAAGGGGCACCCCGGTACGCCTCCGCGACCCGCCCCGGGTTCTCGGCGCCAACGCCTCCTGGGTCCGGTGAGGAGCTTCTCCCCGCACGCAAGGGTGAGGCCGTTCGCCCGACACACCAGTGAGCTGCCGTGTGTGCGTGCGCCTGCTTAGCTGCCCCACGTTGCCACCCACCTGGAGGAACCTGCATGCGCACATCATGGGCGCCTGCTGCGGCGATGCTCGCCGCGCTGGCGATCGCCGTACCGAGCCTGGCCGAAGCCCAGCACGTCGCGAAGGGCAAGAAGAAGGCTGACGTCGAGGTAGACACCCCCGCCACCGCGGCGGTGGACGAGTCGGGGCGGCTGCGCGCGCCCACCCGCGAGGAGCTGGAGGCGCTCTCGGCGGCCACCGCGGCGCTGGTCAACGAGTCCACCGAGGGGCTCACCCCGGTGCAGCTCCCGGACGGCTCACGCGTGGTGAACCTGGAGGATCACTTCCAGAGCGTGGCCGTGGCCACCACCCGCGGGGCGAAGGTGGACGCCCGCTGCGTGACCAGCCCGGAGGAGGCCCGCGCCCTGGCGCAGCCGACCCCGCCGGTCCGGAAGTCCGACCCACCACTCCAGCCGGCCACCCCCGCTCTCGAGGAGCGCTGACCATGACCACGCGGACCCTGGCCGCACTGGCCCTGGCCACCCTCCTGGCGCCGCTCGCCGCGCGCGCGGACGCAGACGTCATCATCGTCAACGGCAACGCGCCCGGCGTCGGCTTCAACGACCCGACCCCGGTGGCGCCGGTGGGCGGAAACCCCGGCACCACGCTGGGTGAGCAGCGGCTCAACGCCTTCCGCCACGCGGCCGGGATCTGGGGCGCCACGCTCGACAGCCGCCCGGACGTGAACGTGTTCGCCACCTTCGAGCCGCTGACCTGCACCGCCACCTCGGCCGTGCTCGGCTCGGCCGGCCCCATCTCGGTCTGGACGGACTTCCCAGGCGCGACCTACGCCGCCACCTGGTACCACGCGGCGCTGGCCAACAAGCTGGCCGGCCAGGACCTGGATCCGACCGCCCCGGAGATCCGGGCCCGCTTCAACTCCAACCTGGGCAGCGCCGGCTGCCTCACCGGCAGCTTCTGGTACCTGGGCTACGACACCCCAGCGCCGGCCGGGCAGCTCTCGCTGGTGGTGGTGTTGCTGCACGAGTTCGCGCACGGCCTGGGCTTCTCGTCGGTGACAAACGTCTCCACCGGCGCGCTCTTCTTCGGCCAGTCGGACACGTACTCGAAGTTCTACCACGACGAGCTCACCGGCCAGGGCCGGGACGAGATGACCGACGCGCAGCGCCAGGCCTCCGCGCTCCACTCGCGGCAGGTGGTCTGGAGCGGCCCCCACGTCACCGACGCCGTCCCCGCCGTGCTCAGCCCGGGCACGCCCGTCCTCTCGGTGGTCTCGGCCGCGCTCACCAGCGACTTCCCGGTGGGCGCCGCCGCCTTCGGGCCGCCGCTCGCCTCGCCCGGCGTGACCGGCCAGATGGTGGCCGCGCTGGACGCCGCCAACGCCGCGGGGCCGACCACCTTCGACGCCTGCACGCCGCTCACCAACGCGGGCGAGGTGGCGGGCCGCGTCGCGGTGGTGAGCCGCGGCACCTGCGCCTTCACCGTCAAGGTGAAGAACGCGCAGGACGCCGGGGCCATCGCGGTGGTGGTGGCCGACAACGCCGCCGGCGGCCCGCCCGCCGGGATGGGCGGCGCCGACGCGAGCATCACCATCCCCTCGGTCCGCGTGACGCTCGACGCCGGCAACGCCATCCGCGCCGCCATCGCGGCCGGGCCGGTGACCGGCACGCTGGGCGTGGACCCGGGGATCCGCGCCGGCACCACCCGCTCCGGGATGGCCATGCTCTACACGCCCAGCCCGGTGCAGCCCGGCTCGTCGGTCTCGCACTGGGACGACAGCACCACGCGCAACCAGCTGATGGAGCCGGCCATCAACACCGACCTGACCACCCACGTGGCGCCGCCCTACGATCTCACGCTGCCGCTGCTGCGCGACGTGGGCTGGTACCTGGACCGCGACCTGGACCAGGTGGACGACGACGTGGCCGACCGCTGCCTGGGCTCCGACCTGGGCGGCACGGTGGTGGTGGGCGGGATCGACACCGGCGTGCCCAACACGCTCTTCACCGACGGCTGCACCATCGTGGACCGCGTGAACGCCTGCGGCGCCGGCGCCCGCAACCACGGCGCCTACGTGAGCTGCGTGGCCGGCTGGACCAACGCGCTGCTGGGGGCCGGCTACCTCACCGACGCCCAGAAGGGCGCCATCCAGTCGGCCGCCGCCCGCAACAGGTGAAGTCCGCCGCCCGTCCGCCCGGGGCCTCGGCTCCCGGGCGGGCGGTGCGGCCCCCTTCCGTTCCCGGTGAGCCGAGCCCGTTCGCCTCAGCCGGCCTCGGCCTGGCGCCGCCGGCTGTGCGCCCACCAGCCCAGCGCCACGAAGGCCACCTCGACCACCAGCACCAGCACCATCCAGAAGACGATGGGCGAGTCGCCCATGCCGTAGGCGTGCATGCCCGTGCCCAGCACGAAGTTCACGCCCAGGTAGGTCATGAGGATGGTCTGGAAGGCCAGGATGCCGATGGCGGCCACGCCGAACTCGCCCAGCAGCTTCTCCACCTTGCCGTGGAGGATGGCCATGTAGGCGAGGAAGGCGACCAGCGACCAGACCTCCTTCGGATCCCAGCCCCAGTACCGGCCCCAGGAGGACGCCGCCCAGACCGAGCCGGTCAGGATGCCGGCCAGCAGCAGGATGTTCCCCACGTGCATGTACCAGTAGTTGAGGCCGTACAGGTGCGAGGCCAGCTCCTTCTGCTTCGGGGCGAAGATGGCGCAGCCCACCTGCACGTGCGCGATCACCATGCTCAGGGCCAGCACCGCGTAGCCGACCATGATGATGGGCACGTGGATGGCCAGCCAGGGCGTGCCGGTGAGCACCGGCGCGATCGGGTGGATGAAGCCGTCCATCGGCAACAGGTCGGTGAGCGCCATGGTCAGCGCGGCCATGCCGCAGGCGTTGGCGACCACCAGCCGGTTGCGCAGCACGGCGAAGGCCAGCACGGCGAACAGCCCCACGCCCCAGGCCAGGAAGAGGAGCGACTCGTACATGTTGGCGGCCGGGATCCGGTCGCCCACCTGCCAGCGCACCCAGATGCCCCAGCTCATCACGCCGAAGCCGGCGACCAGGCCGAGCAGCGAGACCACGTCCAGCGCGCGCGAGCGGCGCACCCAGGCGGCGATGGAGACCAGCAGCGCGCCCAGCAGGACCAGCCAGGCGACGCGGCTGGGCCGGGAGGCGTTGTAGGAGAGCTCGCGCTCGACGGCCACGGCGCTGGGCCAGCCGGTCAGGCGCGGGCCGCGGGCCAGCTGCGCCAGGTCGGCGGCGGTGGCGAAGGGGGCCACGCCCCAGCGGGCGCGGGGATCGCCGGCCACCGGGATGACCCGGACGGCCTCGTGGCGCAGGTAGTCCTCCAGCTCGTTGGCGCGCTCGACCGCCTTCTCGGCCGCGGCCAGGACGCCGGTGCGCTTCACGCCCTGCCGCTCCAGCAGGTGGGCCTGGCCGAGCAGCTTGCGCAGCTCCGCGCTCCCGGCCAGCTCCTGGTAGGAGACGTGGTCGGTGGCGAGCCCGAGCTGGCGGACCAGCGCCCGGTCCAGCTTGATGACGCGCTCGGTGGCCGTGGACGTCCCGTAGAGCCAGCGGGTGGCGGTGAGGACCGGGTCCTCGCCCTGGAAGCGGCGCTGGCCGGTGATCTTCCAGACGGCCTCGCGGGCCTGCGTGTCGAGCGGCATGGTCCGCCCGTCGTGCTGGACGGGCACCCGCCGCAGCGCCTCCAGGTCGGCCGGGGAGACCGCGTCGGCGCGCGCGGCGCCGCCGAGCCCCAGCCCGAGCAGCACCGCCGCCACCACGCCGGCGCGGCCGGCGCGGGCCGAGGCGCGCTCCCTCGCCTCCGCCTGGGCGGCGGCCTTCTCGCGCTCCTGCGAGATGCGGGTGGCGAGGACCACCACCATGCCCACCAGCAGCAGCGCGTAGCCGGCGAAGGCCACCGGCTGCCCCGGATCGCGGGAGACCTCGAAGGTGGAGGACTCGCGGCCGCCGTCCTGGTCGTAGCTGGACTGGAACAGCGTGAAGCCCTGGACGTGCAGGGGGTGGTTCATCCAGATGCGCTCGGCGGTGGTGACGCCGGTGGCCTTGTCGGTGACCTGGACCAGGCTGCGGAACTGGGCCGGGCGCATGGTGCCGGGGTAGCGATCGAGCTGGAAGTCGTCCAGCTTCACGGTGAAGGGCAGCTCGACCCGCCCGATGGGCTGGCCGCCGTCCACGACCACGAACTGGTCGCTCGCCTCGCCCTCCCACAGCGGCAGCCGGCCCGAGACGCCGAACGCCCAGGTGAGGATGGCGCCGGCCAGCGTCACCAGGATGCCGGCGTGGGTGAGGAGGAAGCCGATGCGCCACCTGCCCCAGGGGAAGTGGACGATGATGGAGGCCAGCACGTTCACCGCGAAGGCGGCCTGCAGCGCGATGAACCACCAGCTGTAGTAGACCGCCGCCTGGGCCAGCTCGGCGCCGCGGGTGGACTCGATGATGGTGCCGGTCGCCAGCCCGATCAGCAGCAGGACGAGCAGGACGACGGCGAGCTTGAGCGAGGCGATGGTGCGGAGGGTCTGGGTCATGTCCTTCCTCGTGAAACCCGTTCGCCCGGGCGTAGCGAGCCGGCAGGCTCGCGGACTGCCAGGGGCGGCGCCGCGGGCGTAAGCAGGCCCCGGGCCAACACGCGCATGGGAGGAACCGCCCGTCCCGCCAGGCTGTTCCGGCAAATCGGCCCCTGATCCGCGCGCGGAGCGTGGATCAGGGGCCGGCCGGCGCTCGCCGTGGGTGAAGGTGCCGCCGCCCTGACGCGCAAAACCGTCACGTCCGCGCAGGGCTTGCGGGCCGGGGCGCGGCTCACCCCTCCTTGCCGCGCTTGCCCATCCGCGAGTCGAGGTACCAGATGCCGCCGCCCTGGTCGCCGACCGCGTGCAGGTGGTCCACGATCTGGCCGACGGTGGCCTCCTCCTCCACCTGCTCGGTCACGTACCACTGCAGCGTGATCTCGCTGGCGTAGTCCTTCTCCGTGCGGGCCAGCGCGAAGAGCGCCGAGATCCGCTCGGTGATCGTCTTCTCGTGCGCCAGCACCTGCTCGAACACCTGGATCACCCCGCCGTACTCCGAGGCCGGCGCCGCCACCGGCCGCAGCTCCAGCTTGCCGCCGCGGTCGAGCAGGAAGTCGATCAGCTTGACGGCGTGGGCGGTCTCCTCGCCGGCCTGCACCCGCAGCCAGTGGGCGAAGCCGCGGAAGCTCCGACCCTCGCAGGCGGCGCTCATGGCCAGGTAGAGCTGGGCTGAGTACTGCTCGATGTTGATCTGGGCGTTGAGCGCGTCCTGCATGGTCTTGCTGATCATGGCTGCTCCTCTGGTGGGTTAGCCCAGATAGTCCCTGGGCGGGGGCGGGGGAAAGGTGCCCGGAGGGGGCGGGCTCCGGGAGAGACGGATCGGCCCATCGCCCGCTCCGCGGCCGGGGCCGCAGCTGGAGGCCGCGCCGGAGCCCTTCCCGCAGCCGCCGGAGCAGCCGGCGCACGATCCCGCGCCGCGCAGCGTGCGCACCAGCAGCCAGCCGGCGAGCCCCAGCACCACCGCGCTGATGAGCAGATCGGTCGGGCCCACGTCAGCCTCCCAGCCCGAGCCAGGTGCCGCCCTGGAAGATCACCAGCGCCGCCGCCCAGGCCACCGCGGTCTGCCAGGCGAAGGCCACGCCGAACCAGCGCCACCCGCCCAGCTCCTGGCGCATGGCGATGGCCACCACCACGCAGGGCATGTAGAGCAGCACGAAGACCATGAAGGCGATGGCGGAGAGCGGCGTGAAGGACCGGCGCAAGGCCTCCTCCAGCGGCCCGGGCTCCTCCTCCGGCTCGAGCGAGAAGGAGGCCAGGCCGAAGGTGGTGACCACGTTCCGGCCGGCCTGCTGGAAGGCCTCGCCCAGCGAGGTGACCATCCCGCCCAGCTCCTCGCCCACCGTGGGGGCCGGCCCTTCCTCCTCCGCCCCGGCGGCGGGCGCGTAGATCTCGGACATCGTGCCCACCACGATCTCCTTGGCGATGATCCCGGTCAGCAGCGAAGAGGCCGCCTCCCAGGTGCCGAACCCGATGGGCCGGAGCGCCGGGGCCACGGCCTGGCCGGCCTGGCCCAGGTAGGAGTCGCGCTTGTGCTCCACGCCCCAGGGCAGGTGGAGCGCGAACCAGACCAGCACCGAGACGGCCAGGATGTAGGTGCCGGCCTTGTGCAGGAAGTGCTTCCCCTTCTCCCAGGTGTGGATGGAGACGCTGCGCAGGCTGGGGAGCCGGTAGGGCGGCAGCTCCATGATGAAGGCCGGGGCCTGGCCGCGGAAGAGCGTGTGCTTGAAGACCAGGCCGGTGACCACCGCCAGGGCGATGCCGACCACGTAGAGCGCCCAGACCACGGTCCCGGCCCGCCCCGGGAAGAAGACGGCCGCGAAGAGCACGTAGACCGGCAGGCGGGCGCCGCAGGACATGAAGGGCACCAGCAGCGAGGTCAGGACGCGGTCGCGGTGGGACTCGAGCGTTCGGGTGGCGTAGATGCCCGGCACGTTGCAGCCGAAGCCGAGCACCAGCGGGATGAAGGACTTCCCGTGCAGCCCGATGGCGTGCATGGCGCGGTCCATGACGAAGGCGGCCCGGGCCATGTAGCCGCTGGCCTCCAGCACGGTGATGAAGAACATCATGGCGAAGATGACCGGCACGAAGACCAGCACGAACCCCACGCCGGCGATGACGCCGTCCTGGGCCAGCGAGCGGGTCCAGTCCGGCGCGCCCAGCGCGGCCAGCCCCACCGCCGCCCAGCGCTTCAGCGGGCCGTTGGCGATCCCGTCGATCCAGTCGCCGAACGGGGCCGACAGGTCGAAGGTGAGCTTCAGCACCAGCCACATGAGCGCCAGGAAGATGGGGATGCCCAGGAACCGGTTGAGCACCACCTTGTCGATGCGCTCGGTCAGCTCGACCCGCGGCCGCTCGGGGCGGCGCACCACCTCGCGGGCCAGCCCGGCCGCCACGCCGTAGCGCGCCTCCGCCAGCAGCCCCTCGCCGTCGTCGCCGTGGGCGCGGCGCAGGTGATCGAGCGGACCGTCCAGCAGGGCGGCGGCATCGGCCCCGAGCCCGGCCAGCACCCGCGGATCGCCCTCGATGCACTTGAGCGCCAGCCAGCGGCGCGGCGGCGCGCCCTCCTGGGCCGGCGCGAGCCGCTCCAGCCGGTCGGCCACGCCGCGGGCGGCCTCCTCCAGGTCCGGGCCGTAGGCGGGCGCGGCCGGCGGGGGGCGCCCGGCGGCGGCGACCGCCGCGTCCAGCAGCGCCCCGAGCCCCTCGCGCCGGGTGGCGGAGGTGGGGATCACCGGCGCGCCCAGCCGCTCCGACATCCCGGCGACGTCGATGCGGATGCCCTTGGCCAGCGCCTCGTCGTGGACGTTGAGGGCCACCACCACCGGCAGCCCCAGCTCCAGGAGCTGGACCGTCAGGTAGAGGTTCCGCTCCAGGTTGGTGGCGTCCACCACGTTGACCACCACGTCCGGCCGCTCCAGCACCAGGTGATCGCGGGCGACCACCTCCTCCTGCGAGTGGGGCGAGAGCGAGTAGGTGCCGGGCAGGTCCACCAGCCGGATGGGCTGGCCGCCGTGGTCCAGATCGGCCTCGGCCTTGGCCACGGTGACGCCGGCGTAGTTGCCGACGTGGAGCCGGGTGCCGGCCAGGGCGTTGATGAGCGTGGACTTGCCGGAGTTGGGGTTGCCGGCCACCGCCACCACCAGGCGGCGGGCCGGCGGGGCGGCCGGGGCGAGCTGGGCGGCGGCGCTCACGGCACCACCTCCACGGCGATCCCCTGCGCCTCGGCCTTCCGCAGCGACAGGTGGTAGCTGCGGATGGAGATCTCGATGGGATCGCCCAGCGGCGCCACCTTCTCCACCGCCACCTCCTGGCCCGCCAGCACGCCCATGTCCATCAGCCGCCGCCGCATGGGGCCAATGGCCCCCACCGAAGTGATCCGCGCCCGCCGTCCGGGCTCGAGCTCTGCCAGGTTCATGTCAGGTCCTCACCGTGATGCGCATGGCCACGCCGCGGTCCACCGCGATGCGTGCGCCGTCGATCTTCACCAGCACCGGGCCGCCGCCGTTCGCCAGCACGCGCACGCGCACGCCGGCCTGCAGCCCCACCGCGCGCGCCGCGGGCGCCGCCGCGCCGGACACGGACACGATCTCCGCCGCCTCGCCGTCGGCGAGCAGTCCCAGGGGAACCATGGGGGCCTCGCTCAGAGCGCGACGGTGAGCTGCACCACGCCCAGCGGGTCGGCGTGCGCGCCGGCCACCCGGAACAGCCCGCCGAACATCAGGGCGGTGGCCTCGCCCAGCTGCGCCTTCAGGCTGGGGCCGAGGCTCAGGCAGTCGTCGTCGGCGCCCGTGTCGCCGGCCAGCTCCAGCAGCGCGTGCCAGCGGCTGCCCAGGGCCAGCGCCCCGGAGAGACCGCCGTGGGCGTGCGGCTGCCAGCCGTCCACCGGCGAGGCCAGCTGGGCCGAGGCCCGCACCGTGATCCCGCCGAGCGGCTGCATCAGGCCCAGGGCCAGCCCGCCCTCCTGGACGCCGTCCTGCTCGAAGGTGCCCATCCAGTCGGCCGAGGCGGAGAGCGTGAGGCCGGTCTCGCCGCCGTCCAGGACCAGGACCTTCAGCGACGCGGCCGGGTCCACCAGCCGATCCCCGTCCGGCGAGAGGCCGACGTCGGCGGTGAACCCGGCCCGCCCCCCCAGCGCCTGCGCCAGCTGGAAGCCGGGGGCGACGCGGAGGGTGCGGTGGCCGTCGCCGTCGTCGGGCGCGGCGCGCTCGAAGGAGGCAGCCACGTTCAGCTCGGTCCCGCCCGGCGGGAGGGTGTCGGGCAGGAAGAGCGCCTCGGCCACCACGCCGGCGGGGCCGGGCGGCGGCGCCAGCTCGACGGCGCGGCTGACCTCGACCGAGTCGATCAGGTCCTGCGCGAGCGCGGGCAGGGCGAGGAGGGTGGCGAGCAGCGCGAGGGGGCGGTGGATGGCGGTCATGGTTGGGGCGTCCGGATAGCGAGAGTCGTTCTCAACAACGACCCGGACGTTAGGCGACCCGGGGACCCCCATCCCTGATCACGGTCAAGCCCATGTCGTTTTGTTGAAACTCGGTGTCGATTGTCCCTGCCGGCATGCGCAGGAAAACCGGCGCTGGGCGCAAAAGTCGAGCGATCGCAGCCGGATGGTGCGTGTGGGTTCGCGAGATCGGGTCGCGATGGCCCGGGTTGAGAACCGTTCGACCGGAGGTGGGCGCAGGCCGGCGAGGTCTCGGCGCGCGGCGCAGGGCGCTCCGCCGTCAGTCCTCGAGCAGCGCCTCGAGCGCGTCGATGAGCCGGAGCCCGTTCACGCGCACCGGCCCGGTGCCGGCGCCGGGCAGCCCCAGCCGCAGCCAGCCCGGCTCCGGATCCGCGCCGACCGTGACCGGCGCGTCGTGCGGGCGTTCACGGAGCGTCACCAGCAGCGCCAGGCCGTTGCCCTCTCCCTCCGCCGCCTCCGACCGCTCCCGACCGGCCTCGCCGCCCTCGAGCATCTCGCGCCCTCCGCGCCGGCGACCGGCTGCCCGGCGGAAGGGCCGGGCGAGCAGGCGATCGCCAACGGCCAAGCTACACAGTCCCGGCTTCGCTCGACACGTCACGCGATGGCGAGACAGGCGAACGCGTGCAGGCGCGGCGCGCACCCCGTCGTCGGCGCGCGCACGTGGGGCTACGTGCGGCCCCGCCGGGCGCGGTCCAGCGCTGCGGTGTGGGCAGGTGGTCCGCCGGCGGGCCATCGCTGGGAGCCGCGAGGCCGTCGCCCCGAACCTCCCGCCCAGGACGGCGGGCCGACCGCCCCGGTGGAACGACCCAGCGTGAAGCAAGCGCCGGACCGGAGGCACGGGTAGGGGGCCGCCCTCCGGCCGGGCGCAGCGTTCGGGAGACACCGAAACGCTGCGGGCGATCCTGCGGTGAGGTGCCCGCAAGGATTCTTTGGTGGCCCGCCCGCGCCGGCGCCAGGCAACCGATGGGCTCTCTCCGAACGGCGGTCACTCAGCGTGACGCCCCCGATCACCGAGGGTGCACGCAGCCCCACGGGCGCCCGGGGCGGGAGGGGGAGGGCGTGCCAGGGGCTGTCGCGATTCGCTACACCGGGGCGACGTCCCACGCGCCGTTCAGGGGGGCAGCAGGTCGGCCATCTCGGCCTCGGCCGTGCTGACGCGCTGCCCCACGAACCACTCCACCCAGGCCAGCGAGCCGTCGTAGGGGGATTCGGCCAGGGCCTCGGTCCCCGCGGTGAGGGGGCCGACCAGCGCGCCGGCCGCCTGGAAGCGCGGGCCCAGGGTGGTCCAGCGGAAGACGGGCTCCTCCCCCGCCACCAGCTCGGCCACGTAGCGCCGGTAGTCCTCGCGGAACTCCGGGACGGCCAGCACCGCCTCCATCAGCCGCGGCGTCATCCCCGCGTTGTGCGTCTCCCCCCAGGCCACGAACGGCGAGCTGTGGGTCGGGGCGCCGATGCAGTCGAACCCGAAGGTCAGGTCGTAGTCGTAGGGGATGAACCGCCAGCGCCCGTCCGGCGCCTGGAGCAGGTAGTAGTTGTTCCCGTTGCGCCAGTAGTCGTCGGCCATGCCCACCAGCGCGTTGACCGCCTGCGCCCGCAGCAGCGACTGGACGTCGATGGCGGCCTCCAGCGAGGCGCGGTGCGGGGTGCCGGCCAGGAGGCCGATGAGCTGGTCCAGCTCCGCCTCCGCCTCGGGGAACCGGTCCTCCTGCGTCTTGAGATCGTAGGCCGGCCGGTAGGGGCTCCAGTCGTTGTTCCAGCCGGCGGCCTCGGCGGCGTCCGCCGGGTCGGTCTTCTCCAGGCCGACGCGGCCCGAGTCCGGCGACCCGTCGCCGTCGGTCCGGGTGAGGTCGGCCGGGCCCTGCGCCTGCCAGAGCGACTTGAAGAGGAATCCGTTGCCGCCGAAGCGGCGCTTGACCCACTCCTTGTCGAGGTCCTCGATCAGCTCCAGCACGCCCATGTAGCGCTCGGGCTCGTCGCCGATGCGGACGTAGAGCCGGACGAAGGCGGCCCGGGGCGCCTGGACGCCGGCGCGCCGGAAGGTGTCGTAGGCCATCACCTCGCGCAGGTAGGTCGTGTCCCCGCGGTTCTGCTTGAGGTTGACGCCGCGCAGGGTGGCCCAGGTCCGCCCCGCGTTCCCCGGCAGCTCGGGCAGGTCGATGGAGGGCGCGCCGTACACGCCCTCGTCGCCGTCGAAGGTCTCGTTGAACTTGATCTTGAAGTGGGCCCGGACCAGCGCGTGGGCCGGGTCGTGGAGCCCGGAGCCCGCCTCCGGCCGCGTCCGGCTCCAGGTGTTGCCGCGCAGCCGCACGCCCACCGCGGCCAGGGTGGTGCCGCCGACGGTGAAGTCGGCCCGGCGGTAGATCTCGTTGCGCGGGTTCTGGTCGTGGTCGTGGAGCAGGCCGTTCCACTCGTCCACGGTGAAGGCCAGGTGGAAGGCGTCAACCCGGTCGAGCGAGAAGGCCTGCTCGAAGGCGGGGTCGTAGGCCGGGATGGCCGGGATGCCCCACGCGTCCGGGTCGGGGCCGGCCTGGTCCTGCTCGCCCTGGCAGGCGGGCAGCGCGGCGGCGAGGAGCAGGCCCAGGGTCGGGAGCAGGCGGCGCATGGAGACCTCCGCCGCTGGTTGTAAATCAGCCGCGCCCCGCCAGGGGAGGGGAATGGTCGCCCCTCAGCGCTCGGCCAGCCAGTCCAGCGCCACCGGCTCGTCCTCGAAGATCTGCAGGTCCCGCCGCCCGTGCAGCTTGAGGCTGGTGACGACCACCTTCCAGAAGCTGGTCCCGATCACGGCGCTGGCCGACACGTAGGGCAGGTTGGCCCGCGCGTAGCGCTTGAGCGCCTCGGCGCTCTCCTCGTTGAAGCGGCAGCGCAGCACCGTCAGGATGCGCAGCGAGTGCGGCGGGTGGGTGGAGATTTCCGCCCGGCCTGCAGGAAGGCCTGCAGCAGCTCCGCGTGCGTCAGCGACTCGCCGTAGTCGAGCCGCAGGATCCGCTTGCCCTTGTGCTCGATGTAGGTGGGCTGGAACATGTGTGGGTCTGGCGCGTGCGGCGACGCGCCACAACATAGCGCGGTTCCGGCGCCGGCCAGAGAAATCCCGCAGCGCGATCCCGGCTGCTCCGCCTCACGCAGGCACTACACTGGCGCGCCACCCCACCGGAGGAGACCCCGTGCCTGGACCCGGAACCGCTCCGACCCTCTCCAGGCTGCTGCTCGGGACCTGGCGCGCCGATCGCTGGGGCATGGACGCCGCCGCGCTGCGGGGGTTCATCGAGGCGGCCGCAGGGCTGGGCGTCACCACCGTGGACACCGCCGACATCTACTGCGGGTACGGCTGCGAGGCGCTCCTGGGGGCCGCGCTCGGCCCGTCGCCCGGGCTGAGGGCGCGGCTGCAGCTGGTCACCAAGGCCGGCATCCGCGTGCCCTGCGCCGCGCAGCCGGGCGTGCGGGTGAAGCACTACGACACCTCGCGCGCCTACCTGGTGGGCCAGGTGGAGCGCGCGCTGGCGGCGCTCCGCACCGACCGCGTCGAGGTCCTGCTGGTGCACCGGCCGGATCCGCTGCTGGACGCCGACGAGGTGGCCGCGGCCTTCGACGACCTGCGCCGCCGCGGGCTGGTGCTGGCGTTCGGCGTCTCCAACTTCACGCCCGCCCAGCTCGAGCTGCTCCAGTCGCGGCTGCCGTTCCCGCTGGTCACGAACCAGGTGGAGTGCTCGCTCGCGCACCTGGCGCCGCTCCTCGACGGGACGCTCGACCAGTGCCAGCGGCTGCGCCTCCCCGTGCAGGCCTGGTCGCCGCTGGGCGGCGGCCGGCTGCTGCAGGAGGGCGGTGCCCTGGGCGCCCGGCTGCAGGAGACCGGCGCCGAGCTGGGCGGCGCGGCGCCGGACCAGGTGGCGCTGGCCTGGCTGCTCCGCCACCCGGCGCGCATCCACCCGGTGCTGGGCACCGGCCGGCTGGACCGGCTGCGCGGCGCCGTGGGGGCGCTGGCGCTGCCGCTCGATCGCCAGCAGTGGTTCCGCCTGCTGGAGGCGGCGCAGGGGCGGGAGGTGCCGTAGCGGGCTCACGGCGGGCGAGCGGCCAGACCTCGGGGCGAGCCCCCGTTCGTGCTGAGCGCAGCGAGGCCGCAGGCCGAGCGGACTCGAAGCACGGGACCGCTCACGGCCCCGCCAGCACCAGGTCCTCGCCCTCCGGCACGTGGCGCAGGGCGGCGCTGTTCATGCAGAAGCGGAGCCCGGTGGGCGGCGGGCCGTCGGGGAAGACGTGGCCCAGGTGGCCGTCGCAGCGGGCGCAGCGGACCTCCGTCCGGCGCATGCCGTAGGAGCGGTCGTCGATCTGCGTGAGGGCGTCGGGGGCCACCGGCTCGGTGAAGGACGGCCAGCCGGTGCCGGACTCGAACTTGCGCCCGGACCGGAAGAGCGGGTTGCCGCAGCCGGCGCAGGCATAGGTGCCCGGCTCCTTGGTCCCCAGGTAGCAGCCGGTCCCGGGGCGCTCCGTGCCGTGCCGGCGCAGCACGTCGTACTGCTCGGGGGTGAGGCGGCGGCGCCACTCCTCGTCAGGCAGGGTCAGCTTCTCCATCCGGCGGTCTCCATGAGCGCTTGGCCGGGCACGCCCGTGCCCGGAACCCCTCATCCCTAATGGCGCCCGGGCGCTGCGGCAGGACGCGCCGGGGCCGTGGTCCCGGCGCCCCCGGGGGGCGCCAATCCGCCCGTGGCATCGGTCCGCGGCGTGGGGTAAGACGCCGGCCATGCCGACGACCAACGACCTCACCCGGACGCCCGCCTGGAAGGCGCTCCAGGACCACTGCAAGACGCTCGCCCCCGTCCACCTGCGCGACCTGTTCGCCCGCGACGCCGGCCGCGGCGAGCGGCTCACCGCCGAGGGCGCCGGCCTCTACCTCGACTACTCCAAGCAGCGGGTCACCGAGGAGACCGTCCGGCTGCTGGCCGCGCTGGCCGACGCCCGCGGGTTCGCGGCGCGCCGCGAGGCCATGTTCACCGGCGAGAAGATCAACGTCACCGAGAAGCGCGCCGTGCTGCACGTGGCGCTGCGCGCCCCCCGCACGGCCAAGATCCTGGTCGACGGGGTGGACGTGGTGCCGGAGGTGCACGCGGTCCTGGACCGGATGAGCGCCTTCGCCGAGCGCGTCCGCAGCGGCGCCTGGACCGGCCACACCGGCAAGCGCATCCGCAACGTCGTCAACGTGGGCATCGGCGGCTCGGACCTGGGCCCGGTCATGGCCTACGAGGCGCTGCGGGCGTACACCGCCCGCGAGCTCACCTTCCGCTACGTCTCCAACGTGGACGGCACCGACGTGGCCGAGGCCACGCGCGACCTGGATCCGGCCGAGACGCTGGTGATCGTCTCCTCCAAGACCTTCACCACCCAGGAGACCATGACCAACGCCTCCTCGGCGCGGAGCTGGCTGCTGGCCGCGCTGAAGGATCCGGCCGCGGTGGCCAAGCACTTCGTGGCGGTCTCCACCAACGAGGCCGAGGTCCGCAAGTTCGGCATCGACCCGGCCAACATGTTCGGCTTCTGGGACTGGGTGGGCGGCCGCTACTCGATGGACTCGGCCATCGGCCTCTCCACCATGCTGGCGGTCGGGCCGGACGGCTTCCGCGAGCTGCTGGCCGGCTTCCACGCCATGGACGAGCACTTCCGCACCGCCCCCATCGCCCGCAACCTGCCGGCGCTGGTGGGGCTCATCGGGCTGTGGAACATCGACTTCCTCGGCGCCGACACCGTGGCCGTGCTCCCGTACGACCAGTACCTGAAGCGCTTCCCGGCCTACCTCCAGCAGCTCACCATGGAGTCGAACGGCAAGCAGGTGACGATCGACGGCGCGCCCATCGAGGACCACGCCACCGGCGCCATCTACTGGGGCGAGCCCGGCACCAACGGCCAGCACTCGTTCTACCAGCTGCTGCACCAGGGCACGCACCTGGTCCCGGCCGACTTCATCGGCTTCTGCCAGACGCAGAACCCGGTGGGCCGCCACCACGACCTGCTCATGGCCAACCTGCTGGCCCAGGGCGAGGCGCTGGCCTTCGGCAAGACGGCCGACGAGGTCCGCAAGGAGGGGACGGCGGAGTGGCTGGTGCCGCACCGCACCTTCCCCGGCAACCGCCCGTCCTCCACCATCCTGGCGGACAAGCTCACCCCGGCCATCCTGGGCGCGCTGGTGGCGCTCTACGAGCACGCGGTGTTCACCCAGGGCGTGGTCTGGGGCGTGAACCCCTACGACCAGTGGGGCGTCGAGCTGGGCAAGGTGCTGGCCAAGAAGATCGTCCCCGAGCTGGAGGCCAAGGAGGAGCCGGCCCTGGCCCACGACTCGTCCACCAGCGCCCTGATCCGCCGCTACCGCGCCCGCCGCGGGCGGTAGGCGGAGATCGCGAGGCCGGCTCCGGGCAAGCCCTCCGGTCCGGCCTCGCAGTCAGCCACCGGTCCGGCCTCCCCGTTCGTCCTGAGCGTAGCGGCCCGCGCAGCGGGCCGCGGAGTCGAAGGACAGGGCCCGCCCGCAGGTCCGGGCCACCGGTCCGGCCCCGCAGTCAGCCACCGGGGGTCCGGCCTCCCCGTTCGTCCTGAGCGTAGCGGCCCGCGCAGCGGGCCGCGGAGTCGAAGGACAGGGCCCGCCCGCGGGCGCGACGGGTCCCCCCCCGCCCTGGGCTTGAGCCCGGGGGCGGGGCGGGCCACTCGACCGGGGTGGAGCCACCGGTCCTCGAGCTCGCCGGCGTGGTGAAGGGGTTCGGCGGCGCGCGCGCCGTGGGGCCGCTCCACCTGGCGGTGTCCCGCGGCGACTCCGTCGCGCTGGTGGGCCCCAGCGGCGCGGGCAAGTCCACGCTGCTGCGGCTCATGCTGGGGCTCGTGGCCCCCGACGCCGGCGAGGTGCGCCGCGCCGGACGCCCGCTCGATCCCGCCGACCACGCCGCCCGCCGCGCCTGCGGCTACGTGGTCCAGGGCGGCGGCCTCTTCCCGCACCTCACCGCGGCCGGGAACGCCGCGCTGGTGGCCCGCCACCTGCGCTGGCCGGCCGCGCGCGTCGCGGCCCGCCTGCGCGAGCTGGCGGCGCTGGCCCGGCTGCCCACGGCGGCCATGGCGCGCTTCCCGGCCGAGCTGTCCGGCGGGCAGGCGCAGCGGGTGAGCCTGATGCGGGCGCTCTTCCTCGACCCGCCGCTGCTGCTCCTGGACGAGCCGCTGGGCGCGCTCGATCCCATCACGCGCGCCGACCTGCAGGACGACCTGGCCCAGGCCTTCCGCGCCCTGGGCAAGACGGTGGTGCTGGTCACCCACGACCTGGCCGAGGCGGCCCGCCTGGCCTCGCGGCTGGTGGTGCTGCGCGAGGGGCGGACGGAGCAGGACGGGCCCCTGGAGGCGCTGCTGCGCGCGCCGGCCTCGCCCTTCGTGCGCCGCTTCGTGCGGGCGCAGCGCGGGCTGCCGCCGGCGCCGGAGGAGGCGTGAGCCCGGCCGCGGCCTGGCTGGCGCTGGCGCTGGCCGCCGGCGGGCCCTCCGTCCGTGGTGAGCCTGACGACCCACGGACGGCGCCTGCCCGGGTGGTGATCGGCTCCAAGTCCTTCACCGAGTCGGTGGTGCTGGGCGAGCTGGGCCGGGCCGCGGCCGCGGCCGCCGGCGCGCAGGCGGAGCACCGGCGTGAGCTGGGCGGCACGCGGCTGCTCTGGGAGGCGCTGCTGCGCGGCGACCTCGACGCCTACCCGGACTACACCGGCACGCTGGCGCGCGAGATCCTGGGCACCCAGGAGACGTCGCCCGAGGGGCTGCGGGCGCTGCTGGAGCCGCGCGGCGTGGGGCTCTCCGCGCCGCTCGGCTTCGACGACACCTACGCGCTGGGCGTGCGCCGCGAGGTGGCGGAGCGGCTGGGGCTGCGGCGCATCTCGGACCTGGCCGCCCACCCGGCGCTGCGGCTCGGCTTCACCAGCGAGTTCATGGACCGGGCCGACGGCTGGCCGGCGCTGCGCGCCCGCTACGGCCTCCCCCAGCGCGAGGTGCGCGGCCTGGAGCACGACCTGGCCTACCGCGCGCTGGCCGCCGGGGAGCTGGACGTGACCGACCTCTACTCCACCGACGCCGAGATCGCGCGGCTGGGCGTGCGGGTGCTGGAGGACGACCGCCACGTCTTCCCGGAGTACCAGGCGGTCTGGGTCTACCGGCTGGACCTGGCCCGGCGCGCGCCGGCCGCGCTGGCGGCGCTGCGCGGGCTGGAGGGGCGGATCGACGAGGCGCGGATGCGGGCCATGAACGCGGCGGTGCAGCTGGAGGGGCGCGCCCCCGAGGCGGTGGCGGCGGGGTTCCTGGGGGGCACGGCGGGCGCCGCCGAGGGGCGGGCGGCGCGGATCTGGGCGCGCACGCTGGAGCACCTGGCGCTGGTGGCCACGGCGCTCTCGGCGGCGGTGGCGCTGGCGGTGCCGCTGGGGATCTGGGCGGCACAGCGGCCGCGCGCCGGGCGGGCGGTGCTGGCGGTGGTGGGGGTGGTGCAGACCATCCCTTCGCTGGCGCTGCTGGTGGCGCTGGTGCCGCTCCTGGGGATTGGCGCGCGGCCGGCCATCGCGGCCCTCTTCCTGTACGGCCTGCTCCCCATCGTGCGGAACACGCACGCCGGGCTCACCGGGATCGCCCCGGAGGTGCGCGAGTCGGCGCTGGCGCTGGGGCTGCCGCCGGTGGCCCGCCTGCGCCGGGTGGAGCTGCCGCTGGCCGCGCCGGCCATCCTGGCCGGCGTGAAGACCTCGGCGGTGATCGCGGTGGGCACCGCCACGCTGGGGGCGCTGGTGGGCGCCGGCGGCTACGGGCAGCCCATCCTCACCGGCGTGCGGCTGGCCTCGGTCCCGCTCCTGCTGGAGGGGGCGGTGCCCGCCGCCGCGCTGGCGCTGCTGGTGCAGGGCGCCTTCGACGGGCTGGAGCGCTGGCTGGTGCCGCGGGGGCTGCGGAGGGTCGCGGTCAGCCCAGGCTGACCGCCCGCGAGCGCGCGCGCTGCGGGGAGCGCCCGCTGCCCAGGCGCGAGCTGGAGAGCGTGCCGACGTGCGAGGCCAGCCCCTGGAGCCCGGGCGTGCGCCGGGCGCGCAGGCGCGGGGCGCGGCGCGGCCGGGAGGCGTGGGCCACCCACAGCGAGGTCAGCGCGAGCGCGAGGAGTCCCCAGCCGATCGGTCCGAGCATGTTCTCACCCCCGGTGAGAACGAGGAACCACGAGCCGGGACCGGGTTTGAAGCCCGCAACGGGCGAGCCCGCGCGGGCGCGTCAGTGCACCGCGGCCGGAGGCCCCATCCGGCGCCTGGCCTGGCGCACCGGGATGGAGAGGTCGTGGTCCAGGTGGCTCAGCGCCCCCACGTGCGCGACGAAGTGGAGCGCCCCTGCCCGGCGCGGGCCGCCCAGGCGCTGCAGCGGGCCAGCGCGGCGCCGGCGCAGCGCCACGCGCACCGCCATCACGGCGGCGAGGAGGGCGAGGATCGCGTAGGGCAGGTTCGGGTGGAGGCTCATGGCCGCTCCGCCGGTCAGGCAAGACCGAGGGCCTAAGCTCGATCCGCCCGCGCCGGCGCGCCAATCCCCGGTCAGGGGTCGCGCGTGCAGGCGGAGCGAGCGCCGCGCCGCGAACGGGGGCACAATGAGGGGATGGCGGAGCTCTGGCTGGTGAGGCACGGAGAGACGGAGTGGAGCCGCATCGGACGCCACACCGGGCGGAGCGACCCGGCCTTGACCGCGGAGGGTGAGGCGCAGGCACGCGCCCTGGCGCCGCTCCTGGAGGGGGTGGCCTTCGACGAGGTCTGGGTCAGCCCGCTGCGGCGCGCGCGCGACACCTGCCGGCTGGCCGGCTTCGGCGAGCGCGCCCGGGTCGAGCCGGCGCTGATGGAGTGGGACTACGGCGCGCTGGAGGGGCGCACGCGCGAGGAGGTGCGCCGCGAGCTGCCCGGCTGGACCATCTGGACCGGCCCCTGGCCCGGCGGCGAGACGCTGGCGGACGTGGCTGCGCGGGCGGGCCTGGTGGTGGAGCGCGCCCGCGCCACGTCAGGGCGCGTGCTCGCCTTCGCGCACGGCCACCTGATCCGCGCCGTGGCGCTGCGCTGGGCGGGGCTGCCGCCGGAGGCGGGGGGCGCGCTGGCGCTCGACCCGGCGCGGCTGGTGGTGCTGGGCACCGAGCGCGACGACGAGCCGGTGATCCGGCTCTGGAACGCGCGGCCCTGAGGCGCAGGCCGGCGGGCTCCGGCCAGTCCAGGCGCGGCCGCTCCCGGGGAGCGCGCCCGGACGTTCCGTCGTGTGGGAGATCGACCGCGGATGCAGGCGGGGCGGCCAGCGGGCCGGTTCCGCGCCGCCGCGGCCCTCGGTTCGGCTACGATGCCCGACCGTCATGACCATCGGCTCCGCCTCCCGGGCGTCAGCTCCCTCGCACCCCGGTCCCCGGGATCAGCGGATGGCGCGCCTGCCCGCCGATCACCGCAACGTCCTGCCGGACCTCCGTCGCGCGGAGGGCGCCAGGCTGCAGCGGGAGATGGAGCTGGTCGGCGGGAGCCCCATCGTCGCCGCGGTCCTGGAGGTCTCGGACGCGATCCTCCTGGTCCTGAACGCCGAGCGCCAGATCGTGGCCTTCAACAGCCGCGTCCCCGGGGTCTCCCGGCGCGACCTGTGCGGCCTCCGACCGGGCGAGGCGCTCGACTGCGTCAACGCCGCCGGGCCGGGAGGCTGCGGGGCCGCGCCCGGCTGCGCCACCTGCGGCGCGCTGGGGGCCATCCTGGTGAGCCAGGGCACGGGTCGCCCGGTCGAGGCGGAGTGCTCGATCCGCAGCCAGGACGCCACCGCCGCCCACGAGTTCAACGCCCGCGCCGCCCCGGTGGTCGTGGAGGGGCACACGTTCACGGTCCTCTCGCTGCGCGACATCTCCGCGGAGAAGCGGCGCCAGGTGCTGGAGCAGATCTTCTTCCACGACGTGTTCAACACCGTCACCGCGCTGCGCAACTGGTCGGTGCTGCTGCAGCGCGCCCCGGACCCGCGCCGCCCCGCCGAGCGGCTGGAGGCGCTCTCCCGCCAGCTCGAGCGCGAGCTGCGCCACCAGCGCGCGCTGAGCGAGGCCGAGCGCGGCACGCTCCAGCCGCAGTGGGAGGAGCTCTCCGCGGGGGAGGTGCTGGAGGAGGTGCGCGGGGCCTGCGCCGAGCACCCGCTGGCCCAGCAGCGCCCGCTCGACCTCGAGCCGCCGCCGGCCGGCCTCGCGCTGGTGAGCGATCGCTGCCTGCTGGCCCGGGTCCTCCTGAACGGGGTCGTGAACGCGCTGGAGGCCGCGCCGCCCGGCGGCCGGGTCTGGCTGCGCGCGCGCGCCGAGGACGGCGGCGCGGTGTTCGAGATCGGGAACGAGGGCGTCCTGGCGCCGGACGTCCGGGCGCGCATCTTCCAGCGCTCGTTCAGCACCAAGGCCGCGCGCGGGCGGGGGCTCGGGACCTACGCCATGAAGCTCCTCGGCGAGGCCTACCTGGGCGGGCGGGTCTCCTTCCTGTCCACGGCCGAGGCCGGGACGGTGTTCACGGTAGAGCTCCCGGGCCGGCCGGGCTGAGCGGGCGAGCGCGGATCGGGAGCGGCGCCCGGGTCAGATCGCCACCTCCACCAGCGTGGGCGAGAGCACCTTCACCAGCGCCGCCGGCGCGATCCCCACCAGGAAGCCGCGCGATCCCCCGTTCACGTAGGCGACCGGCAGCTCGAGGATGGAGCGCTCCAGGAACACCGGCAGCTCGCGCCGGGTGCCGAAGGGGCTGGTGCCGCCCACCAGGTACCCGGAGTGGCGGTTGGCCACCTCCGGCTTGCAGGGCGCGACGGAGCGCTTGCCGATGGCGCGGGCCAGCGCCTTGGTGGAGACCTCGCGGTCGCCGTGCATCAGCACCAGCAGCGGCGCGCGGTCCTCGTCCTCCATGACCAGCGTCTTCACCACCGCGTGCTCGTCCACGCCCAGCTCGCGGGCCGAGACGGCCGTGCCGCCGCGCTCCTCGTAGCGGTAGAGGTGCTCGGTGTAGGGGACGCCGCGCTCGCGCAGCAGCCGGGTGGCGTTGGTGGACGGGACCTTGCTCATGACCGGCGCAGGATAGGCGGCCTCGCGCCGGCGGGCTACCCCGAGGCGCGCTCCACCAGCTCCAGGGCGCAGTCCAGCTCCACCGCGAAGCGGCCGCGGCGGACCGGGGCCAGCCGGACCTCGGGGCACTTCTCCTCCAGCCGCCGGCGCAGCAGGATCAGCCGCGACTCCAGGTTGTCCTTGACCGGCGGGAGCCCCAGCGCCGGGTCGAGCCGCAGCTCGCGGTTGGTGAACTCGGTCCGCCCCTCGCGCCGGTGGGCGGTCAGCACCTTCCAGAGGATCTTCCCGGGCACGTTGCGGATCAGGTACTCGCCGTCCACGAAGACGCAGTCGTCGTTCCGGTAGTAGGTGAGGGTGCGGACCCGCCGGTCCGGGCCGTGGGCCGGCGCGGGCGGCTCCTCCGGCTCCTCGTCGGCCTGCATCCGGTCCATGCCCATGGCGATCTGGTTCGCGATGATCTGGAGGAAGGCCTCGTCCCACTCGTCGAACTTGAGCGGGTCGCGGCTCTCCACCGCCAGGACCCCCACCAGCCGGTCGCCCAGCAGGAGCGGCAGCGCCAGCTGCGCCTGGGCGTCGGGCAGGCCGGGGAGGGGGATCTCCGGGGAGAGCGCGCGCGGCTGGCCCTGCTCGGCCGCCACCTCCGCCAGGCGGCCGCGGATGGCGCGGCCGTAGCGCAGCTCCTCCGCCACCCCGGCCACCCGCACCATGCGTCGGCGCGCCGCCGCGGTGCCGATGATGCCGGCGCCCACCTCGACCTCGGCGCCCAGCCCGCCCGCGCCGTAGCCGCGGCTGGCCAGCGCGTAGAGCCGCCCGCCGGCCTCGTCCGGCACCAGCACCATGGCGTGCGAGAACCCCAGCAGCTCGTCCAGCGCCTCCAGCGCGCCGGCCAGGAGCCCGTCCAGATCCCGGGCGCGGGCGATCCGCTCGGAGACCACCTGCAGGCTGCGCAGCTCGGTGAGCGGGCCGGCCGGGAGGGCGGCGGCGGGGGAGGCGTCGAGCAGCGGATCCGGCGGGAGCAGGAACCCGTCCACCCGCTCCACCTCCAGCACCTCGTAGACGTCGGCGGAGAGCAGCCGGAAGACGCCCGCCATCCCGGTGTGCGAGGCGATGGAGTCGATGCGCGCCCGGAGCGTCTCGAACAGCGCCCCCTCGGTCTCGGCGTGGTCGTAGCGGAGCCGCAGCCGGTAGGCCTCGAAGGTGAGCGGATCGTGGAGCCAGAGCGAGGCGAGCGGGTTCTCCAGCACGTTCCGCTTGGTCTTGTTGAAGAACTGGCAGGAGAGCGCCACGCGGCGCGGGTCCACCCGGAACACCTGCGACAGGTAGGTGACGTTGGGCTCGCCCGCGGCGTCGCAGGTGGCCAGGATGGCGGGCATCACGCCCTGGAAGCAGGCCGCGTCGAGCGCCTGCAGCGTGGCGCCGCTCACGGCCGATCCTCGCGCACGCGGAGCGGCTGGCCGGCGCCCGGCCCCGGCGTCTGCACGAACAGCCCCTCCACCCGCAGCCGCGCCGCGTGGCAGGGCCAGTGGGCCATCCGGAGCGTGACGCGCGGGGGGACGCCCACCTCGCCCACCATCTGCGACCAGGCGCAGCGGAAGCGGTCCACCTCGGCGCGGTCCTCCGGCGCGGCCGGGCCGAGCGCGACCACCCGGCCCTTCACCTGGACGCTCTTGTGGTCCATGGTCCGCGAGAACGTGACCGCGACGCGGCCGTTGTCCCGCAGGTCGTCCAGCAGCCGGGTCGAGACCGCGTCGGGGAGGAAGACGGTCAGCTCGGCGCCGCCCGCCTCCACCCGCGCGCCCATGCCGCGCATGCACTCGGGAAAGAGGCGGGCGTCGCGGGTCCCGACGAGGATCGAGACCCCCGACTCGATGAAGGCAGCCAGCTCGGGCGAGATCATGGGCCCAGCCTACATAGGCCAGGTCCTGGAATCTCGCCTGGTCCCGGACGGTACTGCGGCGGGCCTGTAGCCTGAGGCCTGAAGCCCCACCGGCCTGGCCGCCCCCACGCCTGCGCCGCCCGCGGATCAGAACCCGCCCGCGGCCGCGGTCTCCGCCCAGGCGGCCGGCCCCAGCGCGGCCCGGGCCGGGGCGACGATGGTCTCGAAGACCGGCGCCGGGAGCTTGCGCGCCATCCCGGAGAGCATCCCGGCCCGCTCGGGCAGGCTGAGGGCGGGGATCATGATGGCGCTCCAGTCGGCCATGCGGGCCGGCGGGATGGAGGCCAGGATGCGCCCGTGGAGCGCGCCCAGCTCCTCGTCGCTCCGGTGCGCGTGGAAGGCGCGGGTGGCCTCGCCCTCCTCGCGATCCATGTGGCGGAGGTGCTCGGCGGTGAGGCGCGAGAGCCGCTCCTGCAGCCGGCGCCCCAGCGCCACCCGCTCGGCCTCGCCGGCCGTGGCCAGCCGGTCGAGGAGCCCGTGCAACTCGCGGTGCAGCCCGTCCACGCGGGCGTGCTCGCCCTGCAGATCGGCGTGCACCTCCGGCGCGAGGCGCTGCAGCTCGGGCATGAGGACGGCGTCCTCCTTCTCGGCGTGCTCCTCCAGGAAGGCCAGGAGCCGCGCCACCCGCGCCGCCGCCGCCGCCGCCTCGCCGGCGCGGGCGAAGTCGGTGCGGCCTGCCCAGGTGGCCGCCTCGAACAGCTGGGCGCGGATCCCCTTGTGGACGGCGGTGTACAGGTCGAAGCGCTCGGTCGTCATGTCTGCTCCTCCGGTGGCGCCGTGCGGCGCCGAACGTGTGATGGGAGGAGTCTGGCCGCGCGCGGCCCGATCCGTTCCTCAATGAACCCTATGCGGTTCCTAAAAGCTGCCTAAGTGCGGGGCCTCACAGGTGAGGCCGCCCAAGGCTGGCTGCCGCGTCCCCGTCCGGGACCTCTGCCCGGGCCCGATCCGGGTCACACTCGCACCCCGGACGGTCAAATCCGTTCCGCCTGAGCGTAGTGCCGCGGAGCGGCCCGGAGTCGAAGGCCAGGGACCGGCGAGGAGGAGAGACAGAATGGACACGAGACGCGAGCGCCACCCGGCGCTGGCCTTCCTGCTGCGGCTGGTGGTGTCGGCGGCCGTCCTGTGGCTCGCCGTGGGCTGGGTCACCCCCGGCAACCCGGCCAACACCTTCGAGCGGGCGGTGCTGGTCTCGCTGGTGCTCTCGGTCGCCTACTACCTGACGCTGGTGCGGTTCCTCTGGTTCCTGCTCCTGCCCTGGCTCCTCTACGCGCTCATCTGGGTGAGCGTGGTGCGGATCGCCTACGGGCTGGGCTTCGGGCGGGCCCTGCTGCTCGGCCTGGCGCTCACGTTCCTGTCCTGGCTGGTCCAGCTGCTGACCGGCGTGAGGACGCTGCGCAACGACTGACACGCCGCGGCGGAGCCGCGAGCGGGAGGGGCTCGCCGCACTGCGGCGGGCGAATGAGGGGGCGTGACCGGGGCGCCGCGCCGGGACCGGCATTACCACTGCTGGCGTGAAGACCGAGACGCTCGAGCTCGCCGCCCGCGACGGATACCGGCTCGCGGCCACCCTGCACGATCCCGGACAGCCGCCGGACGGCGCGGTGCTGATCGCCCCGGCCATGGGCGTGCCGCGCCGCCATTACCAGCCGTTCGCCGCCCACCTGGCGCGCTCCGGCCTGGCCGCGCTCACGGTGGACGTGCGCGGCATCGGCGGCTCGGCGCCGGAGCGGCTGCGCGGCTTCCCCGCCACGCTGCACGGCTGGGGAGAGCAGGACCTGGGCGGCGCGCTCGATCACCTGGAGGCGCGCTACCCCGGCGTCCCGCTGCTCTGGGTCGGCCACAGCGCCGGCGGCCAGCTGCTGGGGCTGGTGGAGTCGCCGCGGGTGGCGGCCGCGCTGCTGGTGGCGGCGCAGAGCGGCCACTGGCGGCTCTGGCCGGACCTGCGCTCCCGCCTGCTGATGGCCGGCCTCTGGTGGCTGGTCATCCCGCTGCTGGTGCCGGTGCTCGGCCGCCTGCCGCTGCGCCTGCTGGGCGGCGGCGAGGACGTGCCGGCCGGCGTGGCGCTGGAGTGGGCGCGCTGGGGGCGCGATCGTCGCTACATCCTGGCCCACGCCGGGCCGCGGGGCGGGATGGGGTTCGCGCAGCACCGCGGGCCCCTGCGCAGCTACGCCGTCTCGGACGACGCCTACGCGCCGCCCGCCACGGTCGAGGCGCTGGCGGCGCTGTTCCAGGAGGCCCGGGTCGAGGTGCGCCACGTCACGCCGCAGGAGGCCGGGGTGGAGCGGATCGGCCACTTCGGCTTCTTCCGGCCGCGCTTCGAGCCCACGCTCTGGGCCGAGGCGGTGGCCTGGCTCCGCCACGCGGCGCTGACCTCCGGCGCCCCCGCCGGCCGGTCCGGCTCGCGGACCGCGCCGCGCTGAGGGTCGTTCACGCCCCAGGGCCGGTATCCGTTCGCCCTGAGCGTAGCCGCCAGCCGCAGGCTGGCGGTGGAGTCGAAGGGCAGGGTCTCGCTCACGCCCCCGGCTGCGCGGCGTCGCCGGCCGCGGCGCGCGTCCCCTGCGGGAGGCGCCGCAGGATGGCGGCCGAGAAGGCCTCCAGATCGTCGGGCCGGCGCGAGGTGATGATGTTCTCGTCCTCCACCACCTGCCGGTCCACCCAGCGCGCCCCGGCGTTGATGAGGTCGGTCTTGAGCGAGGGCCAGGACGTCACCACGCGGCCGTCCAGCGCGTCGGCCTCCACCAGCATCCACGGTCCGTGACACACGGCGGCCACCGGCTTGCCGGCGATGAAGGCGTTCCGCACCAGCCGGACCATGTCGATGTCGGTGCGGAGCCGGTCCGGCGAGTAGCCGCCCGGGACCACCACCGCGTCGAAGTCCTCGCCCCGGACGTCCCGGGCGGCCAGGTCGGTGGTGAAGGCCTCCTGCTTCTTCTTGCCCTCGATCCGCTTGCCGCGCTCCAGCCCCACCAGCACCACCTCGTGGCCGGCCTCCTTCAGCCGGTCCCAGGGGACCCGGAGCTCGGAGTCCTCGAACAGGTCATCCGCGACGAATGCCACCCGTGCCATCGTGTGCGCCCTCCCGCAGCGCACACGTTCGGCACCCCGCCGCCGCGTGCCAACCGGTGCCACGCGAGAAAGCCGCGGGACTCCGGTGGGCCCTCGCCGGGCGCGCGGGCGGGGCCGGCCCCGTTCGTCCTGGCCTGGCCCCGCCTACCCCTCGCCGACGCTCCCCGGGTCCCCGCCGCTGCCGCCCGCCTCGCTGCCGTCCCCCTGGCCGCTCGACCCGCCGGCGCTGCCGGTCGGGCCGGACGCCGCCCCCGGCGTCGGTCTTCACCCTGGGGGCGGCCCCCCGCGCGTGCACGCCGCTGGGCGGGCAGGGGGGCCGGGCCCCGCCCGGCGCAGGGGAGCCTTGACCGGCAGGCGGGCGCGTGCGAGCGATGGGACGCCCATGCGGACCGAGAACCTGGCGGTGATGCTCACCGACATGAAGGGCTTCACGGCCGCGACCAGCCGCCAGACGCGGGCCGAGAACGCCCGCATGCTGGCGCTGCAGGACCTGCTGCTCTTGCCGGTGGTGCGCGCCTTCGGCGGCGTCCGGGTCAAGACCATCGGCGACGCCTACCTGGTCCTGTTCTCCTCCCCCACCGCCGGCCTGCTGTGCGGGATGGCGCTGCAGGATCGGCTCTGGGACTACAACCGCCAGGCGCCCGAGCCCGAGCGGATCGAGGTCCGGGTGGTGCTGTCGCTGGGCGAGGTGCGGCTGGAGGGGCCGCCCGAACGCCCCACCGACGTCTTCGGCGAGGCCGTCAACCTGGCCTCGCGCGTCGAGGGCGAGGCGGAGGCGGGGGAGATTCTGGTTCACCGAGGCGGTGCGGCTGGTCGCCGACGGTGAGGAGGTGCCGGCCGACGAGCTGGGGCTGCGGCCGCTGAAGGGCTTCCCGGAGCCGGTCGAGCTCTTCCGCGTGGCCCGCACCGGGAGCGGCGTCGAGGAGCCGCCCTACGGCGGCCGGGCGCTGGCGCGGGTGGCCGGGCTGGCCCGGCCCGATCCCGCCCGGCTGGCGAGGTCGGTGCGGCGGCGGGAGCGGGCGCTGTACCGCGGCCTGGCCGCGCTGCGGGGCGGGAAGGCCCTGGCGGCGCTGGCGCTGGTGGGCCTCCTGGCCTTCGGCGGCTGGTTCTGGTGGGCCGGGCTGTGGAAGGACCCCGAGCGGCTGGCGGCGGAGGGGCGCTTCGAGCGGGCGCGGCAGGCCATCGAGGCGCGCGCCGCGCGGCTGGGGCCGGAGTCGCCGCGCATCCTGTACCTGCGCGCGCGGCTGGAGGCGGCCCGCGCCGACGCCGACGCGGGCGGCAAGCTGGACGAGGCCTTCAAGCTCTGGTCGCGGGCGCTGGCCAAGGGCAGCCGCGAGGCGCGCGCCGCGCTGGCCTCCGAGGCCGCCTCGGCCTCCTGCCAGCGCCGGCTGCTGGCGGCCCGGGCCCTTGTGGACGCGCACACGCAGCTGGCCCGCGAGCCGCTGGAGGCGCTGGCGCGCGCCGAGCCCGCCGAGCAGCGCAGCTCGCTCTTCGCCGCGGCCGGCAATCGCTGCGGGGCCGGCGACGTGGCGCGCGAGGGGCTGGCCGAGCTGGAGGGGGCCGGGCAGCTGCCGTGAGGTCGCTCACCCCTCGGACGGCCGCCGGGCCGGCGGGCGGGGGCGTCGCTGCGAGGGGCGCCGCAGCGCCAGCGAGAGCCAGGGGGTGTGCCGGGCGGCGGCCCGGCGGGCCTGCTCCAGGCCGCCCAGCGTGGCGCCCAGCGCCTGCCGCAGCTGGCGGGGCCCGCCGTCGCTGCGGCGCCAGACCCGGTGCAGCAGCGCGTGCAGGCCGCCGGCGCCGTGCTCCGCCCCGCCCACCAGCAGCAGCGCCAGCCCGGCCAGCATCACCCGCACCACCGCCCGCAGCCGCCCCTCGGTCTCGCCGGCCACCTCGATGGAGGCGAGCGCGGTGTGGACCGGCTCGAGCGCGCGCCGCGCCGCGGGGACGCGCCCGGCGTGCTTGCCGCCGTAGGGGAGCGCCCCGGGGACGCGCACCAGCTGGTAGGTGGCGATGGGCTGGACCAGCCCCGGCAGCGCGCGGGCCGGGCGCTGCTCGGCCGGCGCCTCGCTCCGGTTCATGGTCAGGTGGACCACCCGCGTCAGCCACACCTCGCCCACGCGGGCGCCCGCCGCCAGCGTGCGCACCGCCGCCAGCGGCGCGCCCGCCGCGCCGGACCGCAGCAGGTGGACCTCGCCCTGGTGGACCGCGGTGAGCAGCTCCAGCCGCTCGAATCTCGGAGGCCTGGTCGGCCCCGCCCACGGCGCGGTCCTGGATGGCGGCGGCGCAGTGGACGGCGTCGGTGGGCGAGTCGAAGGCGAAGGTGGAGCCGCCGTCCTCGGCCAGGATGCGCCGGCCGCCGAACTCGGCCACCAGCGGCAGCACCAGCGCGTCGTGGGCGGCCAGGTGCCGGGCGAGGAAGGACGGGGAGGCGGCCCGCGCCCAGGCGTCCCAGCCGGCGACCTGGACCCGGACCAGCGTCAGGTTGGCCATCGCCGGCGTGTGGGCGGCCGGGATGCCGAGGAGGCTGGCGCGCGCGGCCAGCAGCGGGGGCGGCGGCGCCGCCGGGGGCAGCGGCTGGGTGAGGCGCAGCGGCAGGTCGGCCCGCTCCAGCAGCGCGATCAGCTCGCGCGCGGAGCCCGGCCGGCGGGCCCGGTCCTTCTCGGTGGCGCGGGCCACCACCTCCAGCAGGCGCGGGTAGGCGGCCAGCGCCGGCACCAGCGCCGCCGGGCTGGGCACCGGCCGGTAGGCGTGGGCCGCCAGGAGCCCGCGCATGTCGCGCGTGTCGAAGGGGTGCTGCCCGGTGAGCAGCACGTAGGTGAGGATGCCGGCGCTGTAGAGATCGGCGCGGTGGTCCACCTCGCCGCCCACGGCCTGCTCCGGCGCCAGGTACTCGGGCGTGCCCACCACCAGGCCCGCCTGCGTGGCGGCCACGTCGGCCGGGCCGGTCCACTTGGCGATGCCGAAGTCGAGCAGCCGCAGCCGCTCCCCGTTCCCGGCGCCGGACAGCCAGAGGTTCTCCGGCTTCAGGTCGCGGTGGACGATGCCGGCGGCGTGGGCCGCCTCCAGGCCGGAGAGGAGCTGGCGCAGCAGGCGCACCACCCGGTCCGGCGCCAGGCGCCCCTCGCGCGCCAGCACCTCCCGCAGCGGCTCGCCCTCCAGCAGCTCCATCACCAGGAAGAGCCGGCCCTCCGCGTCCTCGCCGAAGTCGAGGATCTCCACCACGTGCGGCGAGCGGAGCCGGACCGCGACCTTGGCCTCGCGCCGGAACCGCTCGCGCTCGCCCGGGCTGGCGCAGTGCTCGGGGTGGAGCACCTTCACGGCCACCCGCCGGCCGATGGCCTCGTGCTCGGCCCGGTACACCGAGCCCATGCCGCCGGTCCCGATCAGCGCGTGGACGCGGTAGCGGCCGTCCAGCAGCGCGCCGGGGGCGAGCTGCGACGAGGGCGCCCCCGGACCGCCGTCCGGCGACGGGCCCGTGGTGCCGATCCTGACCGTGCCTCCACCCATGCGCCGGGCGAGTGTACGCCGAGCCGCTCGCGGGGTGAACGCCCGTGCGGCATCCGGGGCAGGCGTGCCGGGCCCACGTCTCTCCACCTGGTCCCGCGGCGGCCTGCCGCCCGCGCCCAGGAACGCCCAGCTTGGCCAGGGGTGGGACACGACCCAGCTTGGAAGACGGCATTCCAGCCGAACGTCGGAGGGGGGAGACATGAACCGGAACATCGTCAGGGCCGCGCGCTGCCTTGCGCTCGCCGCGCTGCTCATTCCCGTGGCACGGGCCGAGGAGCCGATCCTGGGCAGCACGTCCAAGGCGGACTGGCCCACCGAGATCACCCGGCGCCCGCTCACGCTCAACCAGGGGATGGCCGAGCTGTGGCTGCCGGTGAACATGAACCTGAGCGACGGCCAGGAGTTCGAGCCGGTCAACCTCAACCCCAGCCTCTACTACGGCATCACCAACGAGTGGATGATCGGGATCCGCCACTTCGTCGGGATCTGCGCCAGCGGCGAGGACCAGGGGTGCGCCGAGACCTACGACGACGTCTCGGTGGACACGCTGCTGGCCTTCGGCCGCTACGCCGGGGTGCAGTTCGGCATCGGCGGCGCCCTCAACTACGCGCCCATCCACGAGCCGTCGGCCTGGAGCGCCGAGGCCAAGCTGGCCATCCGGGCCGGCGGCGGCGCCTTCGCCATCACCCTCATGCCCACCGTCAACTTCGGCCTGAACGACCGCGACGCCAGCTCGGACCTGCTGCCCGACGGCACCCCGCCCTACAAGTGGACCGGCACCCCGCAGAACCTGGGCACCTACAACGTGCTGACGCTGGCGGCCACCCCCGGGAACCGCGAGTACCTGCTGGTCCCGGTGACGCTGCAGCTGCAGCTCGGCTCCAGCCTGGCGCTGGCGGTGGGGGCCTCGCTCAACGGCCCGCTCAACGCCAAGGACCTGGACTTCGGCGACGTCTACACCATCCCGGTCTCGGTGGCCGCGGTGGTGACGCCCTCGCGCTGGCTGGACCTCGGCGCGGCGCTGACCTTCCCGAACCTGGCAGGCGCCGACTTCTCCAGCGACACCTCCACCTTCACGCTGGCCAACGGCACCGACTACCGGCAGCTGGCGCTCTTCGCGACCTTCCGGCTGTGAGCGGCGGCGGGGCGGGGGGCGCTCACCCCCCGCCCCTGAGCATGTCGATCAGCAGGATGAAGAAGACCACCGGCACCAGCAGCGCCACCAGCCCGCCCACGATCATCGCCGCCACCACGCCCCAGCGCGCGGGGCCGGGGGGAGGCAGCTGGATGTCCAGCGCGAAGGGGTTCTTCTTGCGGCGGAGCGGGTTGGTCATGGACCCAGCCTCGGGGGAGCTCGTGGAGCGTGACGGCGTCGCCGCCGCCGGTGGCGGCATGCCCGAGGTCTAGCGCGCCGCGCGCCGCCCTGTCGACGCCAGCGGCGGGCCCCGGGCGCGTTGACGGACAGGAACCGCCTGGCTATACGGCAGCCATGCCGAGCCAGGCCCGATGAGCGTCCTCTCAGAGCTGGGGTGGGGCCCGTTCTTCTCCTCGCAGCTGACGCTGGAGGAGGGAGAGGGCCTGCGCGTGGGGCGAGCGGTGGAGGACCTCGGCCCGCGCCTGCTGGTGCGCTTCGAGGACGGCGACCGGCTGGTGGTGGTCCCGGGCCGGCTCAAGGCCGCCGGCCAGGTGCCGGTGGTGGGCGACTTCCTGCTGGCCGGGGCGGGCGACGAGCCGCCGGTGGTGCGCGTGCTGGAGCGGCGCTCCTCGCTGTCGCGCGGCGTGGCCGGGCGGCGGCTGGAGGAGCAGGTGCTGGCCGCCAACCTCGATCGCGTGCTGGTGGTGCAGGGGCTGGACGTGCCGGTCAACGCCCGCCGGCTGGAGCGGACGCTGGCGGCGGTGCACGCCGGCGGGGCCGAGCCGGTGGTGGTGCTCACCAAGGCGGACCTGGTGGACGCCCCGGAGGCCGCGGTGGCGGAGGCCGCGGCGGTGGCGGGCGGCGCGCGGGTGCTGGCGGTCTCCTGCACCGGCGGCGCCGGGCTGGAGGCGCTGCGCGCCGAGCTGCCCAGCGGCGTGACCGGCGCGCTGGTGGGCCCCTCCGGCGCCGGCAAGTCCACGCTGCTCAACGCCCTGGCCGGCGAGGCGGTGCAGCCCATCGGCGCGGTGCGCGAGGCCGATCGGCGGGGGCGCCACACCACCACCGGGCGGCGGCTGTTCCTGCTGCCCGGCGGCGGGGCGCTGGTGGACGGGCCGGGCATCCGCGAGCTCAAGCTCTGGGACGGCGCCGGGGTGCAGGAGGTGTTCGACGACGTGGCCGAGGTGGCGGCCGGCTGCCGCTTCGCCGACTGCCGCCACGCCGGCGAGCCCGGGTGCGCGGTGGCCGCGGCCGTGGCCGAGGGGCGGCTCGACCCGGCGCGCGTCGAGAGCCAGCACAAGCTGGAGCGCGAGGTGGCCGCCGCCGCGGCGCGGCAAGGTGGCGCAGCCGCGCGCGCGGAGAAGGCCCGCTGGAAGGCGGTCAGCAAGGAGATCAAGCGGCTCTACAAGGGTCGGGGAAGATGAGCGGCCACACGGTGTTGCGGTGGGTTCCGTTCGCCCTGGGTCCTTCGACCCCGGGCCGCTGCGCGGCCCTACGCTCAGGACGGGCGGAGTCGAAGGGCAAGGGCCATTGGCGGGGCAGGCGCTTGACGACGCCGCCCGGGGCGGATAACCCTTGTTGCCGATGAGCACGCGTCGCCTCACCGGTCGACTTCTTCGCCAGGCGGGAGAGTCTCTCCTCGCCGGCCTGGCCTGACCGACCGCGCGACGAAGACCTCTCCCGCCGTCCCCGGCCGGTGAGAGGTCACTTCCCGACAGACCGACACCTCCCCGGCCCCAACACCAGCCGAGGAGCACGCCATGTCGAAGTCGAGGATGCCGAGCCAGAAGTACCGACCCTTCCCGTCCGTGGACCTGCCGGATCGCCAGTGGCCGTCGCGGCGCATCGAGGCGCCGCCGCGCTGGTGCTCGGTGGACCTGCGCGACGGGAACCAGGCGCTGGTCGAGCCCATGGGGCCGGAGCGCAAGCGGCTGCTCTTCGACGCGCTGGTCCGCATGGGCGTCCGCGAGATCGAGGTCGGCTTCCCGTCCGCGTCCAAGCCCGAGTTCGACTTCGTCCGCGAGGTGGTGGAGCGGGGCGTACCGGAGGGCGTGACCATCCAGGTGCTGACCCAGGCCCGCGAGCCGCTGGTCCGGCGCACCTTCGAGGCCATCCGCGGCGCGCCGCGGGCGGTGGTCCACCTGTACAACTCGACCTCCGAGGTGCAGCGCCGGGTGGTCTTCGGGAAGGACCGCGCCGGCATCGTGGAGATCGCCGTGGAGGGCGTGCGGCTGGTGCGGGCGCTGGCGGCGGAGCTCCCGGAGACCGAGGTGGTGCTGGAGTACTCGCCGGAGAGCTTCACCGGCACCGAGCTCGACTTCGCGGCGGAGATCTGCGAGGCGGTGATGGAGGCCTGGGGCGCCTCGCCGGAGCGGCCGGTGATCCTGAACCTGCCGGCCACCGTGGAGCTGGCCACCCCCAACGTGTACGCCGACCAGATCGAGTGGTTCGCGCGCCACGTCCGGAACGACGGCCGCTACGTGCTCTCGGTCCACCCGCACAACGACCGCGGGACGGCGGTGGCCGCGGCCGAGCTTTCGGTCATGGCCGGCGCCCACCGGGTGGAGGGGACGCTGTTCGGCAACGGCGAGCGGACCGGCAACGTGGACCTGGTGACGCTGGCGCTCAACCTGCACACGCAGGGCGTGGACCCGGGGCTGGACCTGTCCGACCTGGACCAGCTGGTCCGGCTGGCCGAGCACGTCACGCGCATGCCGGTCCACCCGCGCCACCCCTACGCCGGCCGGCTGGTCTACACCGCCTTCTCCGGCTCGCACCAGGACGCCATCCGCAAGGGGTTCGCGGTGCGTGAAGCCGAGGGAGGGGCCGACGGGGCCGGGCCGCGCTGGGAGGTGCCGTACCTGCCCATCGACCCGGCGGACGTGGGGCGGACGTACGAGGAGGTGATCCGGGTGAACAGCCAGTCCGGGAAGGGCGGCGTGGGCTGGGTGCTGGAGACGCACGGCGGGATCCGGGCCTCGCGCGAGCGGCTGGTGGAGTTCGCCGGCGTGGTGCAGGAGGCGGCCGAGGCGCGGGGCGCGGACCTGGCCCCTGCGGAGATCCTGGAGATTCTGGGAGCGCGCCTACGGCGTCCGGAGCGCCTGACGGGCGCACGCCCCGCGGCAGGCCCAGGGTGGGCGCAGGCCGGGGCCCCGCGCGGACGCGTGCGGGCCCCGGCCGGTCGCGCTAGCTTCCACGCTCACGCTCGACGGTGAGGTGCACATGGAGCTGCGCGCGCTGGGGACCCAGGGGCTGACCGTCTCGGCGGTGGGGTTGGGCTGCATGGGGATGAGCGAGTTCTACGGGCCGGCCGACGAGGCCGCCTCCATCGCCACCATCCACCGCGCGCTCGAGCTGGGCATCACCTTCCTCGACACGGCCGACATGTACGGGCCGTTCAAGAACGAGGTGCTGGTGGGGCGCGCGGTGAAGGGCCGGCGCGACAAGGTGGTGATCGCCACCAAGTTCGGGAACGAGCGGCGGCCGGACGGCAGCTGGGTGGGCATCAACGGGCGCCCGGAGTACGTGAAGGCCGCCTGCGACGGGTCGCTGCAGCGCCTGGGGGTCGATCACATCGATCTCTACTACCAGCACCGGGTGGACTCGAACGTGCCCATCGAGGACACGGTGGGCGCCATGGCCGACCTGGTCCGCCAGGGCAAGGTCCGCTTCCTCGGGCTCTCCGAGGCCGCGCCGGCGACGATCCGGCGGGCTCATGCGGTCCACCCCATCAGCGCGCTGCAGACCGAGTACTCGCTCTGGAGCCGCGACCCGGAGGACGCCATCCTCCCCACGCTGCGCGAGCTGCGCATCGGCTTCGTCCCCTACAGCCCGCTGGGACGCGGCTTCCTCACCGGCCGCTTCCGCAAACCGGAGGACCTGCCGGAGAGCGACTTCCGCCGGACCTCGCCGCGCTTCCAGGGCGAGAACTTCCAGCGGAACCTGGCGCTGGTGGACCAGATCAACGCCATGGCTCGGGAGCGGGGCGTGAAGCCGTCGCAGCTGGCGCTGGCCTGGGTGCTGGCGCAGGGCAAGGACGTGGCGCCCATTCCCGGGACCACCGCGGTCGCGCACCTGGAGGAGAACGCCACCGCGACGTCGATCTTCCTCACCGCGCAGGAGCTGGCGCGGATCGACGCCGTCGCGCCGCGCGGCGCGGCCGCGGGCGATCGGTATCCGCCGGCGGGGATGGCGCGGGTGAACCTGTAAAGGCTCCGGCGGGGCGGCGCCCCCGCCGGACCGGGTGGGAAGCCTCGCACTGCCCGTCACACGCGCAACCGCTGCCTCGCGCGCGGGCAGCTGGTGCGGCGACGCATCGCGCGGTCCCGAGGCGCAGTGCGCGCCGCGTTCCGGCGCGTAGCATCCACTGCATGCGCAATCCAATTCGCGTGCTGGGAAGGATCGATCTGGCGGTGCAGGTCTGGTCGGCGCTCCGCAGCGCCGGCGTGGAGGCGGATCTCCACGTCGGCGCGCCGGCGGCGGCAGGCGCAGGGATAGGGCCGGGCACGCCGGGCGTGGACGTGATCGCCTACTCCGGCCTCTCCGGCGCCGACTTCCGCGCCGCCATCCGGCGGGCGGCGCCGTCGAGGCCGGTGGTGGCGGTCTCCTGGCCGGAGGCGGGGACCACCGTCGCGACCGCGGCGCAGGGCCGGCGCGGCCCGCACGCCCACCTGGCCTGGCCGGCCACAGGCCAGGCCATCGCCGAGGCCTGCGACCGCGCCCCGGCCGCCGGGGGCGTGCGCAGGCCGCTGCTGCCGCGCGCGCTGTGGCCGGAGACGGTGGCCCTCGGCCTCCTCCTGGCGGCGCTCGTGGCCTGCGCGCTGGCGGTGGTCCACTGGCGCGACCACCCGGTCCGCGCCGTGCCCGTCGAGGCGCTGGTGCTGGTGGTGCTGGGGCTCGTCCCGGTCCTCCGCGCGCGCCACCGGGCGGTGTTCCACCGGCTCAACCTGGTGATGGGCGGTGCTGCTGGCCGCCGGGGTGAGCGGCGTGCTGGCCTCGGTGCTGCACCTGGCGCCGTTCAACTGAGGCCGGCCCGTCCAGGGTCCGTCGTTGCCGTCATGCGTCCCCGTGCCGTTCTTTCCGGTGTGAAGCCCGATCGGCTCCAGCTGGCCAGCGACGCGTACGCCCAGGCGCTGGCGGGTGCCCGCGCCAGCCCCACGCCTGCCCGGTGGCGCCGGCTGCTCAGGGCCGCGGCCAACCTCCGCGCGGCGCGCGCGCCTGGCCCGCAGCCAGGGCGGATCGTCCTGGCCCCCGTGATCCCGGGGCCCGGGGCGCGGGCGGACGACCTCCGGCGGGCTGCCGCCCGCCACGCCGATGTGCTCGCCGAGGTCGCGCGGGCGCGACGGCTCATGGCCCAGTCCCACCGGCTCTGCGCCGAGGCGCTGCGGCTCCGGGAGGAGCTCCGGGTGCTGGTGGAGCAGTGTCGCGGCAGCATCGGCGAGGCCCGGCGCGCGGAGCAGCGGTGAGCGACCGCATGGACCTGGTGCGCCCGCCCCCTCGTCCGTTCAGGGCGTGACCAGGTGCCCGCGCGCGCCGCCGCGCACGGGCTTGCGCCCGTCCGGTGGCCCCGCAAAGAGAAGTGGACTCCCGGCCGGGAGGTGCCGCAAGTTACGCCGGTCCTGCGCTTGCAGGCCGCCCGCGCCGCCGCCGGCGCGCCGGAGGAACCCAAAGTGAATGGCCCGGAACTGACCCCCGTGCAGCGCCTCGCCCTCGCGTTCTACGCCCTGTTCGCCGTGCTCTTCCGCGCCGACTTCGCTGCAGCCGTGGCGCGCGCGAAGGAGGCGCACCAGGCCGGCGCGCTCCCGCCGCCGGGCCCGGCCGGCGCCCCGCAGGCCGGCCGCACCACCGTCGAGCCGGCCTGGACCGCCACGCCCTCCGGCGGCGCCGTCGCGCCGCCCAGGAAGGCCGACGCCGGCCCCGGCCCGGGCCACGTCTCGGCGCCGCCGGCCACGCCTACGCCCATGGCCCCGGCCCCGGCCACCGTTCGCCCTGAGCGTAGCGAGCCCGCAGGGCTCGCGGAGTCGAAGGGCGAAGGGCGAACGGCCCCCGCGCGCGCCGAGCCGGCCCGCCCAGACACCCGCTCCGCCCTGCAGCTCTTGGCGGTGCTGCAGCGCGAGGGGCGGCTGGTGGACTTCATCGAGGAGGACCTGACCGGCTTCCCCGACGCCTCCATCGGCGCCGCGGCGCGGACCGTCCACGCCGGCTGCAAGAAGGCCATCCAGGAGCTGTTCGCGCTGGAGCCGGTCTACCGCGAGGCGGAGGGGGCGCAGGTCACCGTGGCGCCCGGCTTCGACGCCAGCGCGGTCCGGCTCACCGGCAACGTGGTGGGCAAGCCGCCGTTCAAGGGGGCGCTGCGCCACCACGGCTGGCGCGTGAAGGACGTGAAGCTCCCGGCCGCGCCGGATGGGCAGGACGCCCGCATCGTGGCCCCGGCGGAGGTGGAGCTGTGAGGCGAGCGGTCGGCATCGACCTGGGCACCACCAACACCGCGCTGGCCCACCGCCCGCTCGAGGAGGACGGGGCGGTGGAGCTGTTCGAGGTGCCGCAGCTGGTGCGCCCGGGCGACGTCCGGCCGCGGCCGCTGCTCCCCTCCTTCCTCTACCTCCCGCACCCCTCGGAGCTTCCGGCCGGCGCGGCCGCGCTCCCCTGGGCGCCGGAGTCCTCGGCGCAGCTGGTGGGCGAGCTGGCCCGCTCGCTGGGCGCCACCACGCCCATCCGGCTTATCGCCTCCGCCAAGAGCTGGCTCTCCCACCCCACGCTCGACCGCCGCGCCGCGACGCTGCCGGCCGGCGCGCCGGCGGAGGTGCCGCGCCTCTCGCCGCTGGAGGCCTCGGCGAAGTACCTGGCCCACCTGGCCGCCGCCTGGGACGAGACCTTCGCGCGGGCCGATCCGGACGCGGCGCTGGCCAGGCAGGAGATCACGCTCACGGTGCCGGCCTCCTTCGACGCGGTGGCCCGCGAGCTGACCGTCGAGGCGGCGCAGCTGGCCGGCCTGGGCAAGGTGACCCTGCTGGAGGAGCCGCAGGCCGCGCTCTACGCCTGGGTGGACGCCATGGGCGAGGGCTGGCGCCAGGCGGTGAAGCCCGGCGACCTGGTGCTGGTGGTGGACGTGGGCGGCGGCACCACCGACCTCTCGCTCATCGCGGTGGTGGATCGCGGCGGCGACCTGCAGCTGGAGCGGGTGGCGGTCGGCGACCACATCCTGCTGGGCGGCGACAACATGGACCTGGCGCTGGCCCACGCGCTCTCCCAGAAGCTGGAGCGCGAGGGGCGGAAGCTGGACCGCTGGCAGCTCCTCTCGCTCACCTTCGGCGCCCGCCAGGCCAAGGAGGCGCTGTTCGGCGACTCGGCGCTGGCCGAGGCGCCGGTGACGGTGCCGGGGCGCGGCTCGTCGCTCATCGGCGGCGCCATCCGCACCGCGCTCACCCGCGCCGAGCTGACCGGCGTGCTGGTGGACGGCTTCTTCCCGCGCGTGGAGGTCACCGCGGCGCCGGTCGCGCCGCGCCGCGCCGGCCTGACCACGCTGGGGCTGCCCTACGCCAGCGACCCGGCCATCACCCGCCACCTGGCGGCCTTCCTCACCCGCCACCGCGCCGCGCTGGCGGCCCAGGGGGCCGCGCCGGTGCCGCTGGCCGGCCGGGCCTTCCTCCACCCCACCGCCATCCTCTTCAACGGGGGCGTGATGAAGGCCGGTCCGCTGGCGGCGCGGATCCTGGAGGTGATCGGCGGCTGGCTGGCCGCGGAGGGCGCGCCGGCGCCGCGCGTGCTCCCCGCCGCAGACCTGGAGCTGGCGGTGGCCCGCGGCGCCGCGGCCTACGGCCGGGTCCGCGCCGGCCACGGCATCCGCATCCGCGGCGGCACCGCCCGCGCCTACTACGTGGGCGTGGAGGCGGCCGCGCCGGCCGTGCCCGGGCTGCCGCCGCCGCTGCGGGCGGTCTGCCTGGCGCCCATGGGAATGGAGGAGGGGACCCGCGCCGACCTGCCCGGCGAGGACGTGGGGCTGGTGGTGGGCGAGCCGGTGCAGTTCCGGCTCTTCGCCTCCTCGGTGCGGCGCGAGGACCGGGTGGGCGACGTGGTGGAGGACGAGGAGGCGCTGGAGGAGCTGCCGCCGGTGGAGGCCACCGTGCCCGCCGGCGATCGGCCCGCCGGCGAGGTGATCCCGGTGCGGCTGGGGGCCCACGTCACCGAGATCGGCACGCTGGAGCTGGAGTGCCTGGGGCAGGCCGGGCGCCACTGGAAGCTGGAGTGGAACCTGCGCCAGGCCGGGACGGCCGCGGCCGAGCCCGGGCCGGCCGCGTGAGCGCGGGCGCGGACGAGGCGAGGTACCTGGTCGGCATCGACCTGGGGACGGTCAACACCGCGCTGGCGGCGGTGGACCTGGCGCGCGGCGGCGACCTGGCCGAGGCGGTCCAGGCGCTGGAGATCCCGCAGCTGGTGGCGCCGGGCGAGGTGGCGGCGCGGCGGCTGCTCCCGTCCAGCGCCTACCTGCCCGGCCCGGAGCTGCCGGCCGAGGCGCGGCGGCTCCCCTGGGGGGAGCCGGAGGTGGTGGTGGGCGAGCTGGCCCGCGAGCAGGGGGCCCGCGTCCCGGGCCGGCTGGTCAGCTCCGCCAAGAGCTGGCTGGCCAACCCGCGCGCCGATCGGACCGCGCCCATCCTGCCCTGGGGCGCGCCGGAGGAAATCCCGCGCCTCTCGCCGGTGGAGGCCTCGGCCCGCTACCTGGCCCACCTGCGCGACAGCTGGGACGCCGGCCACCCCGGCGCGCCGCTGGCACAGCAGGAGCTCGCGCTGGCGGTGCCGGCCTCCTTCGACGAGGTGGCCCGCGAGCTGACGCTGGAGGCGGCCCGCCAGGCCGGGCTCACCCGCGTCACGCTGCTGGAGGAGCCGGCGGCGGCGTTCCACGACTGGGCCAGCCGCCACCGCGCCGATCTGGCGGCGGCGCTGCACGGGCTGCCGGACGGGGCCGAGGCGCCGGAGGCGCCGGTGCTGGTGCTGGTGGTGGACGTGGGCGGCGGCACCACCGACCTGACCCTGGTCCGGGCCGAGGTGAAGGCGGACCGGCCGCGCTTCACGCGCCTGGCGGTGGGCGACCACCTGCTGCTGGGCGGCGACAACATGGACCTGGCCCTGGCGCGCGCGGTCGAGGCCCGGCGCGGGGAGAAGCTGGACGCGGCCCGCTTCGGCGCGCTGGTCCAGGCCTGCCGCCTGGCCAAGGAGCGGCTGCTGGCGGACGGCGGGCCGGAGCGGCTGCCGGTGGCGGTGGTGGGGCGGGGGAGCCGGCTGCTCGCCAGCGCCGTCTCGGCCGAGGTGACGCGCGAGGAGGTCCGGACGCTGGTGCGGGACGGCTTCTTCCCGGTGGTGGCGCCGGAGGAGCGGCCGCGCCGCGGCGCCCGCACCGCCGCGCTGGCCGAGCTGGGGCTGCCCTACGAGGCCGATCCGGCCATCACCCGCCACGTGGCGGCCTTCCTGGCCGCCCACGCGGCCGAGGCGGGGGCGCAGGCCGGCGGGCTGGCGCGGCCGGACGCGGTGCTGGTCAACGGCGGCGTGTTCACGCCGCGCGAGCTGCGCGAGCGGCTCGTCGAGGTGGTCTCGGCGCTCTTCCCTGGGCGCCCCCCGGTGCGCCTCCTGGCCAGCCCGGCGCTGGACCTGGCGGTGGCGCGCGGGGCGGTCTTCTCGGCGCTGGTGCGGCGCGGCATCGGCCTGCGCATCGGCGGCGGCTCGGCCCGCGCCTTCTACGTGGGCATCGCCACGCCGGAGGGGGAGCGGGCGCTGTGCGTGGTGCCGCGCCACCAGGAGGAGGGGAGCCGCATCGAGGTGCCGCGCCCCTTCACGCTGGCGCTGGGACGCCCGGTGAAGTTCCCCCTCTTCGCCTCGGTGCGCGGGCGGCTGGAGCAGCCCGGCGACGTGATCCCGCCCGGCGAGGAGCTCCTGTCCCTGCCGCCGCTGGAGACGGTGCTGCGCGGCCAGGCCGGCGCGCAGGCGGCGGAGGTGCCGGTCCGGCTGGAGGCGGCGCTGACCGGGATCGGCACGCTCGAGCTCTGGTGCGTGGCCACCGATCGCGACGCGCGCTGGAGGCTGGAGTTCGGGCTGCGGGGCGGGGCGCGCGGCGAGGCGGCGCCCACCGAGGTGGCGCAGGCGCCGCGGCGGCTGGAGGAGGCCCACGCGCAGGTGGAGCTCTTCTTCGGCAAGAAGGCGGCGGTGGAGAGGAAGGAGGTCAAGGGGCTCTCCCGCGCGCTGGAGAAGGTGCTGGGGCCGCGCGAGGGCTGGTCCACGCCGGTGGTGCGCGATCTGTGGGGCGCGCTCCACGCCGGGCGGAGCCGCCGGCGCCGCAGCGCCAATCACGAGCGGGTCTGGCTCCAGCTCACCGGCTACTGCCTGCGCCCCGGCTTCGGGGCGCCGCTGGACGGCTGGCGCGCCGCCGAGACCTGGGCGCTGTTCGGCGAGGGGCTGCAGTTCCAGGCCGACCCGCGGGCCTGGGCCGCCTGGTGGGTGATGTGGCGGCGCATCGCCGGCGGGCTGGAGGCGGCGGCGCAGGCGCGGCTGCTCGAGGTGGTGGCCCCGTTCCTGCGCCCCCGGGATCCGCGCAGGCCGCCGCCCAAGGTGGCCGGGGTGAAGCCGGAGGCGGTGGACGAGATGATCCGCCTGGCCGGCAGCCTGGAGCGGCTCGAGCCGGCGCGGAAGGCCGAGGTGGGGGAGTGGCTCCTGGCGCGGCTGGAGGCGGACGGGCCCGCGGCCCACCTGCTCTGGGCGCTGGGGCGGCTGGGCGCGCGCGTGCCCTTCCACGGCAGCGCGCACCAGGTGGTGCCGCCGGCGGTGGCCGAGGGCTGGATCGAGCGGCTGCTGGCCGGGGGCGCGCCGCCGGCCGAGCTGGCCTTCCCGCTGGCGCAGCTGGCGCGCCGCAGCGGCGACCGGGCCCGCGACGTGGGGGAGCCGGCGCGGGTGCGGGTGCTGGACGCGCTCGCGCGGGCGCGTACGCCGGAGGCGCTGCTGACCCCGGTGCGGGAGGTGGCGGAGGCCAGCTCCGACGCGGAGCAGCGCATCTTCGGCGAGAGCCTTCCCGCGGGGTTGCGCCTGGTCGAGGATGTCAAGGGCACGTGAACCAATCCCCTCCCGTCGCCGGGCGGCCGATACGCTTCGCATCGCTTCGTTGCTCCTCCCTCACATACCCGCGGGGTATGCTCGGTCGTCGCGCCTCGCGCTGCTCGCGTCTCGACCGCCGGGCTCGGTCCGGGGATCGATTCACGCGCCCTGGCCGGCGCGGCCCCGGCAGGGCGCCCGAAAACCTCTCCCACCCGCCGCGCGGAAGGTGCTGAGCGATCCGCCCGTGCCCGTCCACGCTGCCGCGGCAGAAGGGTTCCAGGCCGGCGCGGCCGCCTACGAGCGAGGCCGGCCCGGCTACCCCCCGGCGGCGCTGGAGCTGGTCCTCTCCGCGCTGGCGCTGATCCCCGGCGCGCCGCTGCTCGACCTGGGCGCCGGCACCGGCACCTTCTCCCGCCTGGCTGCCCAGCGCGGCGCACGCGTGCTGGCGGTGGAGCCGGTGGCCGCCATGCGCGCCCGGCTGGCCGGCATCCCGGGGGTGCAGGCCGTCGCCGCCACCGCCGAGCGGCTGCCGCTGCGCGACGCGAGCGTGGGCGGCGCTGCCGCGGCCACCGCCTTCCACTGGTTCGACGGCCGGCGTGCGCTGGCCGAGCTGCACCGCGTGCTGCGGCCGGGGGCGCGGGTGGCGCTGCTCTGGAACCTGCGCGACGACGCGGTGGGGTGGATCCGCTCGCTCACCGCCCTGGTGGACGAGGCCGAGCGGCCCGGGGTGCCGCGCTACCGGACCGGCCGCTGGCGCGAGCCGTTCGGCGCCGAGCGCGCCCGCTTCCACCCGGTGGGCGAGGCCCGCTTCCGCCACGTGCACCTGCTCCCGCCCGAGGGCGTGGTGGACCGCATCGCCTCCATCAGCTTCATCGCCGCCATGGCCGCGGCCGCCCGGGAGCGGCTGCTGGAGCGGGTGCGGACGCTGCTGGCCTCGCACCCGGAGACCGCCGGGCGGGCCGAGCTGCCGCTCGCCTACACGACCGACGTGTTCCTCTGGGAGCGGCGCTAGCGATGGTCCGGATCAGCTGGCCCCTGGCGCTGCTCGTGGCGGTGGTGATTGCGCTGGTGGCGCGGCGGCCGCAGCTGCTGGTGCCGGTCCTGCTGGTGTTCGGCGCCTGGTACGCCTGGGAGCGGCTGCGGTCGCGGAGGTGAGGGCCGCCGGGCGGCGGAGCGGCGCCCCGGCCCCGCCTCGAGGACGGCGGCAGGCGCCCGCTGGGCGGCCCGTCGTGCGCGGCGGGGGCGGCGGCGCGCGCCCGGTGCGCATCTTGAGGGCCGGGAGGTGCGCACATGCGACTGCCAGGCAACGGCATGAGCTGGAAGGAGTTCCTCGGGGCGCTCAAGCAGGAGCTCGCCGACGACCAGGTCACCGACCTCGCCGCCGGGTGCACCTACTACGGCGTGCTGGCGCTCTTCCCGTTCCTGCTCTTCCTGGTGGCCCTGGCCAGCGTCATCATCACGCCGCAGCAGGCCGAGGAGCTGGTGCAGCAGCTCTCGCAGGTGGCGCCCGGTGAGGTGACGCAGCTGGTGGGGGCCCGCATCCGGCAGCTCGGCGAGCAGCAGGACGTCGGCCTCCTCACCTTCGGCGCCGTGGCCGCGCTCTGGGCGGCCTCCGGCGCCACGCTGGCGGTGATGCGGGCGCTCAACACCACCTACGACGTCCAGGAGGGCCGGCCCTTCTGGAAGGTGCGCGGCATCGCCCTGCTCATGACGCTGGTCTCGGGCCTGCTGGCGCTGGCGGCCGCGCTGGTGGCGGTGGCGGCGGCCCCGCTGGCCGACGCCATCGGCGGGCCGATCGGCACCGCCATCACCTGGCTGCGCCTGCCGCTGGCGGGCGTGATCGATGATGCTGCTCTGGGCGCTGCTCTACTACGTGCTGCCGGACGTGGAGCAGGACTTCAAGTTCATCACCCCCGGGTCGGTGGGCGGCGTGATCGTGTGGGTGATCGCCTCCTGGGCGTTCAGCTTCTACGTCTCCCACTTCGGCAGCTACGACAGGACCTACGGCTCCATCGCCGGCGTCATCATCCTGCTCTTCTGGATGTGGATCTCGGCGCTGGTGATGCTGCTGGGGGCCGAGGTCAACTCCGTGATCGAGCACCGCTCGCCGGAGGGGAAGCGCGAGGGGGCCAAGTCGCTCGCCGACACCGGCACCACGCCGGCGGCGCTGGAGGGCGGCGGCGGTCCGATGACCCGCGCCGCGCGCCGGGCCGGGCAGCGGCGCGGCGGCGGCTGGGACGGCCAGGAGCGGCGGCTCCCGCCCCGGCGGGCCACCGACGGAAAGGGCGGCGCGGCGGGCGTGGCGGCGGTGGTGGCCGGGTTCGCGACCGGGTTCCTGCTCTTCAGGAAGGCGCGGGCCTGAAGCCGGCGGGGCCCCCGCGCGGCTGCGCAGGGGCCCCGGGGACGACCACGGCGAGGGCTACGCGGCGCGGGCCGAGGCCGCGGCGCCGTCACCCTGGTACTGCGCGCTGCCGAAGCCGAGGATGGGGATGAAGATGAAGCCCAGGAACACGAGGCCGAGGCCGAAGCCGGCGCCCTTCCCGTAGGCCTTGGCGAACTCGATCGACACCAGGATCGCGACCACGAAGCCGACGATCGGGATGAGCAGGAGGATGACCCACCAGATGGGGCTTCCTGGCGATCTCCGAGCATCACGATCAGGTTGTAGATCGGGACGATGGCGGCCCAGCCCGGCTTGCCGGCCTTCGCGAAGGCCTTCCACAGGCCCGCGAACATCAGGACGATGACCGCGAGATAGATGATTCCGACGATGCCGAACCCGCCCGACGAGGTCTCTTCCATGTTCCCTCCCGGCGGCAGGGAATGAGGGCCACCCGGCCCCGCTGCCGCGGCCGCGGCATTGAACCACCACCCCACCGGAGGGGGAGCGTGGCGCATGGTCGCGGGGGCGAGGCGGGGGGAGGTCGCCGCGGCGGCGTCCCTGGCGCAGGCAGGCGCACAGGGCGTCCCCCTGCACCGGCCGCTACGCCGCCCCGCGCTCCCGGCGTGCTGATCGAGCGGTGCACGACCGCCAGGAGCCGGTCGGGGTCCACGGGCTTGGCCACGTAGTCGCTGGCGCCGGCCGCGATGGCGTCCTCGCGATCGCCCTTCATGGCCTTGGCCGTGAGCGAGAGGATGGGGAGCTGGGCGAAGCGCGGCATCTGCCGGATGGTGCGGATGGCCTCCAGCCCGTCCATCTCGGGCATCATGGTGTCCATCAGCACCAGGTCCACGTCGCCCTCGCGCCCCAGCACCTCCAGCGCCTCCTTGCCGTTCTGCGCGTGGACCACGTGCATGCCGGCCCCCTCCAGCACGCTGTGGATGGCGAAGAGGTTGCGGACGTCGTCGTCCACCAGCAGCACCCGCCGGCCGTTGAAGTCCGCCCCCTCGGGCAGGGCCTCCACCTCGGGGGGCTCGTCCAGCCGCGCGCCGCGATCGTCCGGGACCGCAGCCTCCGCGCCGGCGTAGCGCACCGGCAGCGTCAGCGTGAAGGTGGACCCGGCGCCGGGCGCGCTCTCCACCGCGATGCCGCCGCCCAGGAGCCGCGCGATCTCGCGGCTGATGGTGAGCCCCAGCCCGGTGCCGCCGTATTTGCGGCTGGTGGTGCCGTCGGCCTGCTGGAAGGCCTCGAAGATCAGCTTCTGCTTGTCGGCCGGGATGCCGATGCCGGTGTCGCGCACCGAGAAGGCCAGCATGGGCGTGGCCCAGGTGCCGCGGGAGGCCGGGGCGATCTCCACCGAGACCGAGCCGCGCTCGGTGAACTTGACCGCGTTGGAGATCAGGTTCTTGAGGATCTGCAGCAGCCGAACCGGGTCGGTGTAGAGGCCGTCCAGGAGCCCGGGGTCGATGCGGACGTCGAGCGTGAGCCCCTTCTGCTCGGCCACGTGGCGGAAGGTCCGCTCCAGGTCGGCCTGCAGGCCGCGCAGCGGCACCTCGCGCGGCTCGACGGGCATCTTGCCGGCCTCGACCTTGGAGAGGTCGAGGATCTCGTTGATGAGGGCCAGGAGCTCGTTGCCGGAGTTGTAGACGGTGGTGGCGAACTTGACCTGGTCCGGGCCGAGGTTCTCGTCCCGGTTCTCCGAGAGCATCTTGGACAGGATCAGCAGGCTGTTGAGCGGCGTGCGCAGCTCGTGGGACATGTTGGCCAGGAACTCGGACTTGTAGCGGGAGATGAGCTGCAGCTGCTCCGCCTTCTCCTCCAGGCTGCGGCTGGCCAGCTCCACCTCCGAGTTCTTCTGCTCCAGCAGCCGCGCCTTGTCGTTCAGCTCGGCGGCCTGGGCCTCCAGCTCGGCGTTGGACCGCTTGAGCTCCTGCAGCAGCTGCTCGGTGCGCATGCTGGAGGAGATCACGTTGAGCATCACGCCGATGTTGACCATCAGCTGGTCGAGGAAGGTCAGGTGGTTCGGGCTGAACTCGGCGAAGGAGGCCAGCTCGATGACCGCCTTGGTCTCGCCCTCGAACAGCACCGGCAGCACCAGCACGCAGCGCGGCGGCGCCTCGCCCATGCCGGTGGCGATGGAGAGGAAGCCGGGCGGGACGTCGGTGAGGGCGATGCGCTTCTTCTCGAAGGCGCACTGCCCGATCAGGCTCTCCTCGAGCCGGTAGCGCGAGGCCAGGGTCTTGCGCCCGCCGAAGCCGTAGCTGGCCACCAGCTCCAGCACCGGCCCCTCGCCGCCCTCGGCGCCGGGGACGCCCATCATGTAGAAGGCGCCGTGCTGCGCGTTCACCAGCGGCGTGAGCTCGGAGATGATGGCCTGGGCCACCGAGACGATGTTGCGCTGCCCCTGCATCATGGAGGAGAAGTCGGCCAGGTTGGTCTTGAGCCAGTCCTGCTCGGTGTTCTTCTGCGTGGTCTCCTTCAGCGTGGCGATCATTTGGTTGATGTTGTCCTTGAGGGCGGCCACCTCGCCCTGCGCCTGCACGGTGACGGTGCGGGTCAGGTCGCCCTTGGTCACCGCGGTGGACACCTCGGCGATGGCGCGCACCTGGGCGGTGAGGTTGCCGGCCAGCTGGTTGACGTTGTCGGTCAGGTCGCGCCAGGTGCCGGCGGCGCCGGGCACCTTGGCCTGGCCGCCCAGCTTGCCCTCGTTGCCGACCTCGCGCGCCACCGTGGTCACCTCGTCGGCGAAGATGCGCAGGGTGTCGGTCATGCTGTTGATGGTCTCGGCCAGGGCCGCCACCTCGCCCTTGGCCTCCAGCACGAACTTGGGCGAGAGGTCGCCGTTGGCCACCGCGGTCACGACCTTCACGATGCCGCGCACCTGCTTGGTCAGGTTGGAGGCCATGAAGTTCACGTTGTCGGTCAGGTCCTTCCAGACGCCGGAGGCGCCGGGCACGTGGGCCTGGGCGCCCAGCTTCCCCCTCGATGCCCACCTCGCGGGCCACCGTGCTCACCTGATCGGCGAAGGTGCGCAGGGTGTCGGTCATGCCGTTGATGGTCTCGGCCAGCGCGGCCACCTCGCCCTTGGCCTCCAGCACGAACTTCTGGCGCAGGTCGCCGTCGGCGATGGCGGTCACCACCTTGATGATGCCGCGCACCTGGGTGGTCAGGTTCGAGGCCATGAAGTTCACGTTGTCGGTGAGGTCCTTCCAGACGCCGGACACGCCGCGCACGTCGGCCTGGCCGCCCAGCTTGCCGTCGGTGCCGACCTCCTTGGCCACGCGGGTCACCTCGGCGGCGAAGGAGTTGAGCTGGTCCACCATCACGTTGATGGTGTTCTTGAGCTCGAGGATCTCGCCCTTGGCGTCCACGGTGATCTTCTGGGAGAGGTCGCCGCGGGCCACCGCGGTGGTGACCTTGGCGATGTTGCGCACCTGGTTGGTGAGGTTGGCCGCCAGCACGTTGACGTTGTCGGTCAGGTCCTTCCAGGTGCCGGAGACGCCCTTCACCTCGGCCTGGCCGCCCAGCTTGCCCTCCGTGCCGACCTCCTTGGCCACGCGGGTCACCTCGGCGGCGAAGGAGTTGAGCTGGTCCACCATCACGTTGATGGTGTCCTTGAGCTCGAGGATCTCCCCCTTGGCCACCACGGCGATCTTCTGCGAGAGGTCGCCCTTGGCCACCGCGGTGGTGACCTTGGCGATGTTGCGCACCTGGGTGGTGAGGTTGGCGGCCAGCACGTTGACGTTGTCGGTCAGGTCCTTCCAGGTGCCGGAGACGCCCTTCACGTCGGCCTGGCCGCCCAGGCGCCCCTCGGTGCCCACCTCCTTGGCCACGCGGGTCACCTCGGCGGCGAAGGAGCGGAGCTGGTCCACCATCACGTTGATGGTGTTCTTCAGCTCGGAGATCTCGCCGCGGGCCTCGACGGTGATCTTCTGCGAGAGGTCGCCGTTCGCCACCGCGGTGGTGACCAGCGCGATGTTGCGCACCTGGTTGGTCAGGTTGGCCGCCAGGCCGTTCACGTTGTCGGTCAGGTCCTTCCAGGTGCCCGACACGCCCTTCACGTTGGCCTGGCCGCCCAGCTTGCCCTCCGTGCCCACCTCGCGCGCCACGCGGGTCACCTCGGCGGCGAAGGAGTTGAGCTGGTCGACGGCCTTGTTGATGACGTCCTTGATCTGGAGGATCTCCCCCTTCACGTCCACGGTGATCTTGCGGGTCAGGTCGCCGTCGGCGATGGCGGTCGCGACCTTGGACACGTCGCGCAGCTGCACCGTGAGGTTGGAGGCCATGGCGTTGACGTTGTCGGTCAGGTCCTTCCAGGTGCCCGACACGCCCTTCACGTTGGCCTGGCCGCCCAGCTTGCCCTCCGTGCCCACCTCCTTGGCCACGCGGGTCACCTCGGCGGCGAAGGAGTTGAGCTGATCGACCATCTTGTTGAAGACGTCCTTGATCTGGAGGATCTCGCCCTTCACGTCGACGGTGATCTTCCGCGTCAGGTCGCCCTCGGCGATGGCGGTCGCGACCTTGGACACGTCGCGCAGCTGCACCGTCAGGTTGGAGGCCATGGCGTTGACGTTGTCGGTCAGGTCCTTCCAGGTGCCCGACACGCCCTTCACGTTGGCCTGGCCGCCCAGCTTGCCCTCGGTGCCGACCTCCTTCGCGACGCGGGTCACCTCGGCGGCGAAGGAGTTGAGCTGGTCCACCATCCGGTTGATGACGTCCTTGATCTGGAGGATCTCGCCCTTCACGTCGACGGTGATCTTCTGCGTCAGGTCCCCGTGGGCGATGGCGATGGCCACCTTCGACACGTCGCGCAGCTGGACGGTCAGGTTGGAGGCCATGGTGTTGACGTTGTCGGTCAGGTCCTTCCAGGTCCCGGCCACGCCCTTCACGTCGGCCTGGCCGCCCAGCCGCCCCTCGGTGCCGACCTCCTTGGCCACGCGGGTCACCTCGGCCGCGAAGGAGCGGAGGGTGTCCACCATGGTGTTGATGGTGTTCTTGAGCTCGTAGATCTCCCCGCGCGCGTCCACGGTGATCTTCTGGGAGAGGTCGCCGTTGGCCACCGCGGTGGTGACCTTGGCGATGTTGCGCACCTGCGCGGTGAGGTTGGCCGCCAGGCCGTTCACGTTGTCGGTCAGGTCCTTCCAGGTGCCGGAGACGCCCTTCACCTCGGCCTGGCCGCCCAGCTTGCCCTCGTTGCCGACCTCCTTGGCCACGCGGGTCACCTCGGCGGCGAAGGAGGAGAGCTGGTCCACCATCACGTTGATGGTGTTCTTGAGCTCGAGGATCTCGCCGCGGGCGTCCACGGTGATCTTCTGGGAGAGGTCGCCCTTGGCCACCGCGGTGGTGACCTTGGCGATGTTGCGCACCTGGGCGGTGAGGTTGGCCGCCAGCCCGTTCACGTTCTCGGTCAGGTCCTTCCAGATGCCGGAGACCCCCTTCACGTCGGCCTGGCCGCCCAGCTTGCCCTCGGTGCCGACCTCCTTGGCCACGCGGGTCACCTCGGCGGCGAAGGAGTTGAGCTGGTCCACCATGGCGTTCACCGTGGTGCCGATGCGCAGGAACTCGCCGCGGACCGGCCGGCCCTCGATGTCCAGCGACATCTTCTGCGAGAGGTCGCCGCGGGCCACCGCGGTGATCGCGCGCGCCACCTCGTTGGTGGGCGCCACCAGGTCGGCGATGAGCTGGTTCACCGAGTTGGCGGTGGTGGCCCACATGCCCTTGGCCGGACCGACCGAGGCGCGCTCGGTCATGCGCCCATCCTGCCCGACCAGGCGCGCCACGCGGAGCAGCTCGCTGGCCCGGTGCTCCTCCAGCGCGATGATGTCGTTCAGCAGCGAGGCCGCCCGCGAGAGCGAGCCGGTGGGGCGGACGGGGAGCCGGACCGTGAAGTCGCCCGCCTTGACCGCCTCCAGCACCACGATCAGCTGCTCCATCTCCGACGCGCCGGAGGCCTCGGCGCGCGCGGGCGCGCGGGCCTGGAGCGCTGCCTCCTGGCGGGTCGCGCGGCGGGACGGCGCGGGGGAGCGGGGCTTGCGGGCCGGGTCGGCGTGGGGCTGGTCGTCGCGCATGGGCATGGCTCTCCCCTCGGGGTGTCCGCGCCACGCTGGTGGCCGGGGGTGCGGATCGCCAGGACCCTGGCAGGCAAGCTGGCGAGATCAGGACTGTGGGTGCGAGGAGGATGGCGCACGATCGGGTCCTTCAGGATCGTGGCCGTCGCCCCTATCTGTCCGGGGCGCACCTGCTGGGCGCCGCATGGAACGATCCCAACCCGTCCGAATCCTCCTCGTCGACGACACCCAGGCGAACCTGGTGGCGCTCGACTCCGTGCTGGCCGGCCCGGAGTACGAGCTGATCCACGCCAGCTCCGGCGCGCAGGCGCTCCGCTACCTCATGAGCAGCGACTGCGCGCTGATCCTGATGGACGTCCAGATGCCCGACCTGGACGGCTACGAGACGGCGCGGCTGATCCGGCAGAACGCCCGCACCCGCGGCATCCCCATCGTCTTCCTCACCGCCTACGGCGTGGAGGACCACCACGTCCAGCGCGGCTACGCCAGCGGGGCCATCGACTACCTGTTCAAGCCCTACGACCCGGCCGTGCTCCGCGCCAAGGTGGCCGCCTTCGCGAACCTGCACCGGCTGCAGCAGCAGCTGGTGGCCCGCGAGGCGCAGCTCCGCGAGGCCCAGCGCAGCGTGCACGCCCATGCCCTGGCCCAGCTGGAGCTGCGCAACCTGCGGCGCCAGGAGGCCGGCCAGCGGCGCTACCGCGCGCTGGTGGACGGGGTGACGCACGCGGTGGTCTGGACCGCCGACCCGGTCACCCACACCCCGACCTTCGCCAGCCCCAGCGTGGCCGCCATCCTGGGCCAGGAAGCGGAGGCCTGGGTGGCGGACCCCACGCCGTTCCCGGAGCGCGTCCACCCGGCCGATCGCGCCTCGGTGCGGGGCGCGCTGGCGGCGCTGGTGGTGGGCCAGCCGGCGCAGCGGCTGCAGCACCGGATGGCCAGCGCCGCCGGCCAGGACCGGTGGTTCGACACCGCGCTCTGGCTCCAGTCGAACGAGGACGGGGAGGGGCTGCAGATCCACGGCTTCTCGGTGGACCTGACCGAGCCGCTGCGCGCCCGCGAGGTGCTGGCCTTCCTGGCGGCGGCCGGCGACGCCCTGGCGCGCTCGCTCGACTGCGCCGCCACGGCCGAGGCGGTGGCGCGGCTGGCGGTGCCGGAGCTGGCGGACTGGTGCGTGGTGGAGGTCCCGGCCGAGCTGGCCGGGGAGCGGATCCTGGGCGTGGCGCACGCCGACGGCGCGCTGGAGGCGGCGGCGCGCGCGCTGGCGGCGCGCCCGGGGCTTGCGGCGCTCGGCCCCTGCAGCTCCCCCCGGGTGCTGCAGGGGCTCTCGCGGGCGCTGCCGCGGCTCGACCCGGGCGCCGCCGGGCTGGTGGACGTCCTGGGCCCGGCGGCGGTGCTGGAGCTGCCGCTCCGCTCGCGCGGCCGGCTGGTGGGCGTGCTGCGGCTGTTCGGCGGGCCGGCCTGGCCGGTCCCGGGCGAGGGCGAGCGCGGCCTGGCCGACGAGCTGGCCCACCGCGCCGCCCAGGCCATCGACAACGCGCTGCTCTACCGCGAGGCGCGCGAGGCCATCCGGCTGCGCGAGGACTTCCTCTCCATCGCCTCCCACGAGCTGCGCACGCCGCTCTCGGCCCTGACCCTGCAGCTCCGGCTGCTGGAGCGGTTCGCCGGCGAGGGCGAGGGCCACCTGCGCCGGCGGGTGCAGTCCAGCCTGCGCCAGGTGGATCGGCTGGCCACGCTGGTCCACTCGCTGCTGGACCTGGCGCGCATCCGGAGCGGCCGGCTGGAGCTGCAGCGCGAGCCGTTCGACCTGGCCGATCTGGTGCGGGAGGTGGCGGCGCGCTTCGACGAGCCGCTGGCGGCGGACGGGCGCCGCCTGGAGGTGGTGGTGTCGGGGCCCGCGCCGGGGCGGTGGGATCGCTCCCGGCTGGACCAGGTGCTCACCAACCTGCTCTCGAACGCCGCCAAGTACGGCGGCGACGGCGCCATCCGGCTCGCGCTGCTGGTGGACGGGGAGCAGGCCACGGTGGCCGTCAGCGACCAGGGCCCCGGCATCGCGCCGGAGGAGCTGGAGCGGCTCTTCGGGCGGTTCGTGCAGGGCGCGGGCGCGAGCGGCAAGGGCGGGCTGGGGCTGGGGCTCTTCATCGCGCGGAGCATCGTGGAGGCGCACGGCGGCCGCATCAGCGCGGAGAGCCGCCCGGGCCACGGGACCACCTTCACGCTGGAGCTGCCGGCGGAGGCGGGCGCGGAGCGCGCCGCCGGGCCGACCCCGGCCGCGGCGCCGGACCGGCCGCTGGACGAGGCCGAGGGCAGCGCCACGCTGCAGTGAGGCCGCTCAGAAGCGGAACTGCACCCCGGCGCCGAACTGGTGGATGAGCGCGAAGTTGTAGACCTCGGCGTTGTCGGCGCCGCCCTCCAGCACCCGGTAGAAGAGCCGGAGGTCGAAGTCGCCGCTCTGCGCCGCCAGGCCGGCCGCCACGTCCTCGGCGCGCCCTTGCGGCGCCGCCAGCGCGTCGCCGTCCGCGAACAGCGAGACGGGCCCGGCGAAGCGCCAGGCGAAGCGGAAGGAGGCCAGCGGCACCACGCCCACGTTGCTCTTGGAGGCCCTGAGCCCGTCCTGGTCGAGCGCGATCTCGGCGTCGCGGAGCAGGGCGGTTGCGCCGAGCGCCAGCTCCACCCGCTCGCTCCGGACCAGCGCGTAGCGGTAGGTGAGCCGGTAGGTGTCGAAGCGGTAGCGGGCCTTGACGGCGGCGCCGGCGCGGAAGGTCTCGCCGGCGAAGTCGATGGCCTGCGAGGGCGTGCCGTTGGCCTCGATGCGGAGCGGCTGCCACACCGCCGCGAGGGTGTGGCGCCCCAGCTGCACGCCGCCGCGGACGCGCACGTAGGGTGCGGCCGCGCTGCTGAAGTCGCCGTCGGTGAGCGAGACGAGCGTGCCGCCTTCGCCGGGGATCCGGACGTCGTTCCGGCCGGAGAGGGCCACGCCGGTCTCGAGGTCGATGAAGGGCACGGTGGCCGCGCCGGCGGCGGCGGGGAGGGCGAGGCCGAGGGCCAGGAGGGCGGTCGGGAGGGGGCGCACGGGAGGACTCTGCCGCGGGCCGGGCCCGGGCGCGAGCAGAAATGGTGCTGCGGAGCGCCGCGGCCCCGCCTACGCTCCGGACATGGCCCGCACCACCATCCGCCTCGGCGTCTCCGCCTGCCTCATCGGCCAGAAGGTCCGCTTCGACGGCCAGCACAAGCAGGACGCCTTCCTGGTGGACGCCCTGGCCCCCTTCGTGGAGTGGGTCCCGGTCTGCCCGGAGCTGGAGGTGGGGATGGGCGTGCCCCGCGAGGCCCATCCGGCTGGTGGGCGCGCCGGGCGCTCCGCGGCTTTTGGCGGAGCGGAGCGGCCAGGACCACACCGCGGCCATGCGCGCCTACGCCGAGCGGCGCGTGGCGCAGCTGGAGGGAGAGGACCTGGCCGGCTACGTCACCAAGAAGGACTCGCCGTCCTGCGGCATGGAGCGGGTGCGGGTCCACGGCGCCAAGGGCTCCCCCCCGGTGCGGCAGGGGATCGGCGCCTTCGCGCGGGTGCTGATGGCGCGGCTGCCGCTCCTGCCGGTCGAGGAGGAGGGGCGGCTCGACGATCCGGCGCTGCGGGAGAGCTTCATCGAGCGCATCTTCGCCTACACGCGCTGGAAGCGGGCCGTGGCGGAGGGGATGACGCGCGGCGCGCTGGTGGCCTTCCACACCGCCCACAAGCTGACCGTGCTGGCCCACAGCCCCGCCGCCTACCGGAGGCTGGGCGCGCTGGTGGGCGGGCTCAGGAAGGGCTCCATCCGGCGCGAGGTGGAGGCCTACGGCGAGGGCTTCATGGCGGCGCTGAAGGTCCCGGCCACCCGCGGCCGGCACACCAACGTGCTGCAGCACATGGCCGGCTACTTCCGCGAGGTGCTGCCGCCGGAGGACCGCGAGGAGCTGGAGGGGCTGGTGGAGGACTACGCGCGCGGGCTGGTGCCGCTGGTGGTGCCGCTGACGCTCTTCCGCCACCACGTGCGCCGGCACGGCGTAGGTTACCTCGCCGGCCAGGTCTACCTGGATCCGGATCCCAAGGAGCTCATGCTCCGGAACCGGGTGTAGCCGTGGCCGTCCCCGCCGAGCGGATCCGCGTCCTGAACGGCGCGCCGGTGCGCGCCGACCGGGCGCTGGTGGTCTACTGGATGACCTGCAACCGCCGCCTGCGCTCCAACCCGGCGCTGGAGCGGGCGGTGGCGCTGGCGCGCGAGCTGGGCAAGCCGGTGCTGATCCACGAGCCGGTGCGCCTCGGCTACCCGTACGCCAGCGACCGCCTCCACGCCTTCCTGCTGGAGGGGATGGCCGCCACGGCGCGCGCGCTGGAGGGGCGGGCGCTCCACTTCCCCTGGGTGGAGCGGCGCGCCGGCGAGGGGGCGGGGCTGCTCGAGGCCCTGGCGGCCCACGCCTGCGCGGTGATCACCGACGACTACCCCACCTTCTTCGTGCCGGAGGTGCTGGCCGCCGCAGCGCAGCGGCTCGACGTCCGGCTGGAGGCGGTGGACGGCAGCTGCCTGGTGCCGTTCCGGCTGGCCGGGCGCGACTTCCCCACCGCCTACGCCTACCGGCGCTGGCTGCAGGGCGTCCTGCCGGAGTGGCTGGGGCGGCTCCCGGCGCAGCAGCCGCTCTCGCGGGCGCCGCCGCCGGGCCGCGTGCGCCTGCCGGCCGAGGTGGTGGCGCGGTGGGCGCCGGCCACGGCGGCGGAGCTCGCCGCCCCGCTGCAGCTCGTGCCGTCGCTGCCGGTGGACCACGCCGTCCCGCCCTCGCGCACGCTGCGGGGCGGCTCGGCCGAGGGCGAGGCGCGGCTGGCCGCGTTCGTCTCCGCGCGGCTGGCGCGCTACGGCGAGGACCGGAACGACCCCGACGCCGGCGGGGCCAGCGGCCTCTCGCCCTGGCTCCACTTCGGCCAGGTGGGCACCTTCGACGTGGTCCGCGCCGTGCTGCGGGCGGAGCGCTGGAGCGCCGAGCGGCTCACGCCGGTCCGCGGCGCGCGCCACGGGTTCTGGGGCCTGTCCGAGGCGGCGGAGGGGTTCCTCGACCAGCTCGTCACCTGGCGCGAGCTGGGCTTCGTGACCTGTGCCCACCGGCCGGATCACCGCCAGTACGGCTCGCTGCCGCCCTGGGCACGCGCCACCCTGGCCGCCCACGCCGCCGATCCGCGCCCGGCCCTCTACGACGACGCGACGCTGGCGGCGGGGCGCACCGGCGACCGGATCTGGAACGCGGCCCAGCGCCAGCTGCGCGAGGAGGGGGTGATCCAGGGCTACCTGCGCATGCTCTGGGGCAAGAAGCTCCTGGAGTGGTCGCGCACGCCGGAGCAGGCGCTGGAGCGGATGCTGGAGCTGAACGACCGGTGGGCGCTGGACGGGCGCGACCCGAACTCGGTCACCGGCATCTTCTGGTGCCTGGGGCGCTACGACCGGCCCTGGGGGCCGGAGCGGCCCATCTTCGGCACGGTGCGCTACATGTCCTCGGAGAACACCCGGCGGAAGCTGAAGCTGGGCGCGTACCTGGACCGGTATGCGCCGGACCCTGGACGGGCGCCGGAGCAGGGGTCGCTGTTCCGGGCGCCGGCGCGCTGAACGTTGCGCGGGCCGCCCGGCGGCGACAGGACTCCCGGGTGCTTCGCTCCCCCCAGCGCGTGCTCGTGACCGGCGCCACCGGCGCCGTCGGCCGCGCGCTCCTGCCGGCCCTGCGCGCCGCCGGCCACCAGGTGCGCGCCACCTCCCGCCACGCCCGCCCGGCCGGGGACGGCGGCGTGGAGTGGGTGGCGGCGGAATCTCTCGCGGCCGGCGGCGCTGCCGCGCGTGCTGGACGGGGTGGACGCGGCCTACTTCCTGGTGCACGGGATGGGCAGCGGCCGGGAGGACTACGCCGAGGAGGAGCGGCGGACCGCGGCCGCCTTCTCGCGCGCCGCGGCGCTGGCCGGGGTGGGGCGGGTCGTCTACCTGGGCGGCCTGGCGCCGCGCGGGCCGCCCTCGCGCCACCTGGCCAGCCGGCTCGCGGTGGGCGAGGTGCTGCGCGCCGGGCGCGTGCCGGCCCTGGAGCTGCGCGCGTCGATGATCGTCGGCCCGGGCAGCGCCTCCTGGCAGGTGGTGCGTGACCTGGCGCTGCGCCTGCCGGCCATGGTGCTCCCGGCCTGGTCCGCGACGCGCACCTGCCCGGTCTGGATCGGCGACGTGGTGGCGGCGCTGGTGGCCGGGCTGGCGCTGCCGCTCCCGCGTGCCGCCTGCTTCGACCTGCCCGGTCCGGACGTGCTGACGGTGCGCGAGATCCTGGCGCGCGTGGCGGCGCTGCGCGGGCGCGCGCTGCCGGCGGTGCGCTCGCCGCTGCCGGTGCCGCGGGTCTCGATGGTCTGGCTCAAGCTGGTGTCGGAGGCCGACTGGCGCGTGGTGCGGGAGCTGGTGCAGGGGCTGGAGCACGACCTCCTGCCGCGCGACGGCCGCTTCTGGGCGCTGGCCGGGCTGCCGCCGCCGCTCCCCTTCGACGAGGCGGCGCGCCGCGCGCTGCAGGCGGGCCGGGCGCGCCGGGCCGGCTGGCGCGGGGCGCTGGCGGCGCTGGAGGAGGCGGCGGTGGACCGGTACGCGCCCAGGCTGCGCGAGGGTGGGGCGCCGAGCCCGCACTAACCCGGCGCGGCCAGCGTGGCGATCAGCACGCTCCAGAGCGCGTGCGAGACCATGGCCACCAGCGGCCCCCCGCGCCAGGCCGCCAGCGCGCCCCAGACCGGGTAGGTGCAGGCCATGGCCAGCGCCAGGAAGGGCTCGCGGGTGGCGAGCGCGAGCGCCACCGCCAGCGCCGTCGCGGCGGCCACGCCGCCGGCCGACCCCAGGCGCCTCGCCAGGCGGGGCTGGGCCAGCCCGCGCCAGAACAGCTCCTCGGCGGGCGCGATGATCAGCGCCAGCGCCAGCCCCGGGCCGGGCGCCTGGGGCTGGAAGCGGGCGAACAGGTCGTGCAGGGGCGGGCAGAGCGCCTGCGAGAGGGGGCCGCAGGAGGCCCAGAGGAAGAGGCGGGCGGCCGCGTAGAGGGCCAGGCCGGAGCCGAGCCCCAGCGCCGCGTCTGGCAGCCACCGGCGCGCGGCGCCGGGGCGGGCGGGGGGACGGGCGGCGGCCGAGAGCGCGAGCCAGAGCGCGGCCAGCGGGGTGGCCCAGCGGAAGAAGCCGGCGGGGCTGGCGGAGACCAGCGCCGACCAGGCCACCGCCGCGGCGCAGGCCGCCGCCGTCCAGGCGTCGCTGCGGGCCCGCGGCGGCGCGGGGGAGGGCTCCGTGTCCGGCGGGGACATGGACCCCACATTACCGCCGGAGCCCAGGCCCAGGAAGGAAGGGACCGCATGTCCGGCTTGTCGTCGGTGAACCCCGCCACCGGGGAGGTGGAGGCCCGCTTCGAGGAGCTCTCGGAGGTCGAGCTGGAGCGCCGCGTGGCGCGGGCGGCCGACGTCCAGCGGGTCTGGCGCCGGCAGCCCATCGCCAATCGCGCCCGGCTCCTCTCCCGCGCCGCCGACGTGCTGGAGGCGGGCGCCGATCGCTTCGGGCGGATCATGACCGCCGAGATGGGCAAGACGCTGGCCTCGGCCCGCGCCGAGGTGGAGAAGTGCGCCCGGGCCTGCCGGTACTACGCCGCCGAGGGCGAGGGGTTCCTGGCCGACGAGGAGCTCCCCGCGCGGCCGCTGCGCGCCTACCGCCGCTACCTGCCGCTGGGGCCGGTGCTGGCCGTCATGCCCTGGAACTTCCCGTTCTGGCAGGTCTTCCGCTTCGCGGCGCCGGCGCTGCTGGCGGGCAACGTGGGGCTGCTCAAGCACGCCTCCTCGGTGCCGCGCTGCGCGCTGGCGCTGGAGGAGGTCTTCCGGGAGGCCGGCTTTCCCGCCGGCGTCTTCCAGGCGCTGCTGATCGGCTCGGCGCGGGTGGAGCGGCTGGTGCTGGACCCGCGGATCGCGGCGGTGACGCTGACCGGCAGCGAGGCCGCCGGCGCGGCGGTGGCGGCCGCGGCCGGCCGGGCGCTCAAGCCGGTGGTGCTCGAGCTGGGCGGCTCGGACCCGTTCGTGGTCCTGCCCAGCGCCGACCTGGAGGCGGCGGCCCGCGCGGCGGTGGAGGGACGGACCGTGAACGCCGGGCAGTCCTGCATCGCGGCCAAGCGGTTCATCGTCCACGAGGCGGTGGCGGACCGGTTCGAGGCGGCCTTCGCCAGCCGCATGGGCGCGCTGCGCATGGGCGATCCCACCGACCCCGCCACCGAGCTGGGGCCGCTGGCCTCCCGGGCCGAGGTGGAGCGGGTGGCCGCCCAGGTGGAGGCGCTGCTGGCGGCGGGCGCGCGGCGCCTGGTGGGCGGGCCGCCGCCGCCCGGGCCGGGCTGCTGGTTCCCGCCCACCGTGCTGGCCGACGTGCCGCGCGAGGCGGCCGCCGCGCGCGAGGAGATCTTCGGGCCGGTGGCGCTCCTCTTCCGCGTGGCCAGCCTGGACGAGGCCATCGCGCTGGCCAACGACGTGCCCTTCGGCCTGGCCTCCAGCGTCTGGACGCAGGATCCGGCCGAGCGCGCGCGGCTGGTGGACGAGCTCGAGGCGGGCGCCACCTTCGTCAACGCGGTGGTGGCCTCCGACCCGCGCCTGCCCTTCGGCGGGGTGAAGCGGTCCGGCCACGGCCGCGAGCTGTCGCGGGAGGGGATCCGCTCCTTCGTCAACGTGAAGACGGTGGTGATCCAGTCCCAGCCGGCCGCGGCGGGCCGGACCGAGTGAAGGTGGGTGGGCCGGCGCCCCGGGTTCTGGTAGAGAGATGGGGTGTCCTGGCTCTCCCGCCTGCTTGGTCGCAAGACGCTGTCGGACGCCCTCCGGGAGGTCGAGGCGGAGACGCTGGCCGCCCCCGCGGCGCCGTCCGGCCCGAGGCTGCCCGACCGCCCCGACGCCGCGCCCGAGGACTGGGCCGCCGCGCTGGGCGTGACGCTGGCGGTGCTGGAGGCCGCCGAGCCCGCGCCGCCCTCGCCGGCCGAGGTCGAGCTGGCGCAGGCCGTGCTGGCGCACTTCGACGCCCACCGGCCCGGGCCCGCCTCCTTCCCCTCCATCGCGCTCAAGATCCTCGACCTGGTGCGCGACCCCAGGGTGGACGCCGGCGCGCTGGCCCGCAACATCGAGCAGGATCCGGCGCTGTCGGCGGGCGTGCTGGTGCTGGCCAACTCCGCCGTCTTCCGCGGGCTGGACAAGATCGAGACGGTGCGCGAGGCGGTGACGCGGCTCGGGCTGGGCGAGGTGGCGCGGCTGGCGGCGGCGCTCTCGACGCGGTCGCTGTTCCGCGCCGGGGTGCGGGCCGAGTTCGAGCTCTTCGGTCCGGTCTGGAACCGGCTCTACTACCACGGGGCCACCGTGGCCCGCGCCGCCTCGGAGCTGGCCCGCGCGCGCCAGCTGGGCGAGCCGGACCGGGTCTTCCTGGGCGGCATGCTCCACGACGTGGGCAAGTCCATCGCGCTCCGCTCGGTGGCGGCGCTGGAGCTGGAGGACCGGATCCCGCGGCTGGAGGCGTCGGCGGTGGACCGGCTCCTGCACCAGGTGCACGTGCAGGTCGGGGCCGAGGCCCACCGCGAGTGGGGGCTGCCGCCGGGGCTGGCCAGCCTGGCCGAGTTCCACCACCTGCCGGAGATCGAGGCCGGGCCGGCGCAGGCCGAGCTGCACCTGGTGCGGCTGGTCTCGGCGCTGGAGCTGCACCGGTCCTCGCCGGGCATCTCGCCCAGCGCGCTCCCGGAGGCGCTGGACAGCGCCCGTGCGCTGGGGCTCGGCCCCGCGCGCGTGGCCGCGCTGCTCGCGACGCTGGCCGAGACCGGCGACTGGGTCCGGATGGTCTTCGGCGAGGAGTCCGGCGGGCCGGCCGCGGCGCGGTAGCTCAGCCTTCCTCGCCCAGCGCCAGCAGGCGGTCCTCCTCCGGCGCCGCCTCGGCGGGGCCGAGCAGGTCCACCCCGCTGGCCGCGAAGCGCCGCGCCGCCGCCAGCGCGCGCCGCCCGCGCCCGGCGTCGAGCATGGCCTGCCCGTGCTCGACCAGCAGCGCCAGCGCCAGCGTCCGGCCCAGCGTCAGCCCCAGCCGCCGCGCGCCCGCCTCGCGGGCGGGGGAGGGGGCCCGGCCCTGCAGCGCCGCCTCCGCCCGCGCCAGCGCGCTGCGGGCGGCCTCCACCGGCGGGCGCAGCGCCGGGTCGCGCGCCGCCGCCAGGCGCCCCTGCACCTCCCGGCCCAGCGCGGCCCAGCCCCCCTCGACCGCGAGCGCGCGCAGCGCCTCCAGCGAGAGGACCGCGGTGGTGCCCTCCCAGATCGGCAGCACCTGCGCGTCGCGCAGGAGCCGCGGCAGGCCGGTGTCCTCCACGTAACCGGCGCCGCCGAAGCACTCCAGCACCTCCGAGGCGACCGCCACCGCCTGCTTGCCGGTGGTGAGCTTGGCGAGCGGGGTCACGGCGCGGAGCAGCGCGCGCTCCTCCGCGCCGGCCTCGCCGGCCTCCACCCGCCCCAGCAGCGCGGCGGCGCGGAAGGCCAGCAGCACCGCGGCCTCGCGCTCCGCCTCCATCCCCGCCAGCACCTCCAGGTGCAGCGGCTTCGCCGCCAGGGCGCCGCCGAAGGCGCTGCGCCGGCGGGCGTAGTCGCGCGCCAGCGCCAGGCCGCGGGTCATCATCGCGCCCGCCACCACCGCGTTCCAGGTGCGGGTGACGTTGAGCATGGGGGTGACGTTCCGGACGCCGTCGCCCAGCCCGCGCACCGGCACGGCGCGCGCGCCGTCCAGGGTCAGCTCGGCGGTGGGGAGCTTGCGGGTGCCCAGCTTCTCCTTCAGCCGGTTGACCAGCAGGCCGTTGGGACGGCCGGCCTCGTCGCGGGTCTCGAGGTAGAAGAGCGTGAGCCCCCTGGAGCCGGACGGCTGGCCCTCCGGCCGCGCCAGCGCCAGCGCCATCTCGCTGGTGGTGGCGGAGCTGAACCACTTGGTGCCGGAGAGGCGCCAGCCCTCGCCGTCGGGCCGGGCCACGGTCTCGGTGCCGCCCACGTCGGAGCCGCCGGTCCGCTCGGTCATCCACTGGCCGCTGGTCCACATGCGCGCCGGGTCGCGCGAGGTGAGGCGGGGGACCGCCCGCTCGATCAGGGCCGGGGAGCCCAGGTCGAGCAGCGTGCGCGCCGCCCCGTCGGTCATGGCCAGCGGGCAGCTGTAGACGTCCATCGACGGCTCGAGCAGGTGGACCAGCGCGAACTGGAAGACGCGCGAGAGCGGCCCCTGCCGGCGCTCGTGCGCCACCGCCACCAGCCCGTGCCGGGCGGCCAGGCGGGCGGCCTCCCGCCAGAGCGGCGTGAGCGTGATGCGGTCGACGCGGTGCCCCCACGCGTCCCAGGAGACCAGGCGCGGCTCCTCCTGCCGGTCGGCCGCCTGCAGCTCCAGCAGCGGCCCCACCGAGAGCTCGCCCACCTCGCGCAGCTCCTCCTCCAGCGCGCGCGCCTGGCCGGGGAAGGTGCGGAGCAGCAGCTCCTGGAGCAGCGGGTCGTCGTCGTAGGCGTTGCGCAGCCGCGGCGGTTCCTGGAAGAAGGCCATGCCTCCCGCTTAGCGCGCGCGCGCCGCGCCGTCTGCGGCTCGGGCGGGCGCGCACCACACGTCGGGCAAGGTGAGCGTCTGGAGCAGGGATATCGGGGGAGGCGCCCGGGGAACGCCCGATCGGCGGGTCTGCGTCCCAGGTTCGTGTGGCAGTCACCGGCGCGCACGCCCGGGCGAGCGCGGCAGAGTGGTATCGCTCGATCGCGCGAATTGGCCCGTTCTTGCGTGCGTGCTCGACACGCCGGTAGGATCCGCGCGTGAAATTCTCCTGCGAGCGGTGCGGAAAGCGCTACGCGACCGCGGACGTCCCGATCCCGGGTCGCGTCTACAAGCTGAAGTGCAAGGCGTGCGGCCACCTCATCGTGGTGAGGGGCTCCGCGGCCGGAACGGTCACCCCCGAACCCTCGGCGCCGCCGAGCGCGGCGCCTCCTCCGCCCGCGCCGCCTCCGGCCGCGGTCGAGGCGCCCCGGCCGCCGCCGGTGGTCCCGGCCGCGCCGCCGATCGCGGCGCCGAGGCCGACGCCCGTCCCGCCGGCCGCGCCGGCGCCGGTCTTCGCTCCTCCGCCGGTGGTGGCCGAGCCGCCGCCTCCCCCGCCGCCTCCGGTCTTCACGCCGCCGGTGTTCGCCAGGGCCGAGCCGATCGCGGAGCCGCCGCCTCCTCCGCCGCCGGCGCCGGCGCCCGCGCGACCGGCGCCGCTCTCCGACGACGACTTCGTCCCGCCGCCCGCGCCGGAGGGCAGCGGCTACGTGGACCTGTTCGCCGACGGCGGCGCCAGCACCGCGCTGCCGCTCTCCCCGCCGCCGGCCGCCGAGCCGGCCTTCAAGGCGGCCAGCAAGCCGGAGCCCAAGGCAGAGCCGGTCCCCGACACCTCCGCGCCGCTCCGCGCGCCGCGCATCCCGGAGATCGCCAAGCCGGAGAAGTCCACCGGCCGCCCGCTGCTGCCGGTGGCCATCGGCCTGGTGCTGCTGCTGGTGGCGCTGATGGTGGTCGCGGTGATCAAGTTCACCGGCGGCGAGCCGGCGAAGCCCCCGCCGGCCAGGCCCGTGGTGGTCGCGCCGGAGAAGAAGCCCGAGCCGCCGCCTGCGGTGGTGACGCCGCCGGCGGAGCCGCCGGTGGTGGCGCAGGCCGAGCCGGCGCCCGAGGTGAAGCCGGAGGTCAAGGCCGAGCCGCCCAGGCCCGAGGTGAAGGAGGAGCCCAAGGCCACCAAGCCGCCCAAGGTGGCCGCGGTCGCGCCCGCCAGGAAGCCGGACCCCAAGAAGAAGCCCGAGGCGGGCAAGGCCGAGCCGGTGGCCGCCGCGGGCGCCGCCGAGCAGGCGGCGCCGACGGAGCCGGAGTGGGAGGACGCCGACCAGCCGGCCGGCGACAACAAGCTCACGCAGGACGAGATCCAGCGCGTGCTGGCCTCCCGCAAGAAGGCCTTCGACGCCTGTCTGGCCAACCCGTCGCGCGGCCTGGACACGCCGCTGGGCGCCCGGAAGGTCCTGCTGCGCTTCACGGTGCAGTCGGCCGGGACCGTCGGGTACCCGAACATCGACGACGTGACCGTCAGCAACGCGCCGGTCGGCACCTGCCTCAAGAACGTGGTGAAGGGCATCACCTTCCCGGCGTTCCGCGGCGATCCGGTGAAGTCGGAGCTGGCGATCGCGATCCCGGCGTCGTAGCAGGCCGGGACGGGCCTCGCCCCAGGTTGAAGCGCGCCGCTCGCTCCTCACGGAGCGGGCGGTTCGCGCTTCAGGCGAAGACGCCGGCCGCGGTCGACGGGGTGGGGGCCCCTGCGAAGCAGGGGGAGGGGCGCCCTTCGACTCCGCGGCGCTTCGCGCCGCTACGCTCAGGGTGAACGGCCGCGGTAGGCCCAGGCCCCGCGCAGCAGGGGTGGGGCCCCGACGGCTCCGCCGGCGGGGCGGGGCGCAGCCGCGCGTGCGGCACGCAGGGAGGGGCTCCCAGCGAAGCTGGGGGAGGGGCGCCCCTCGACTCCGCGGCGCTTCGCGCCGCTACGCTCAGGGTGAACGGCCGCGGTAGGCCCAGGCCCCGCGCAGCAGGGGTGGGGCCCCGACGGCTCCGCCGGCGGGGCGGGGGGCGCAGCCCCCGTCAGAAATGTATCGCCTGCGCGCTCGCCGTGGCCGCCAGCGCCTGCTCCCGCCAGGCCGCGCCGTCGAGCTTCTCGGCCAGCAGCACCGCCAGGTGGACCGGGCGGGCGCCATGGGAGGCGCTGCGCCCCAGCCCCTGCAGGCAGGAGGGGCAGTTGGTGACGATGCGCCGGCCCGGCTCGGCCGCCACGGCCGGCGCCAGCGCCGCGCGCTTGCGGTGGAGCATGGCGTCGGTGATGTCCGGCCGGGAGAGGGCCAGCGTCCCCGCCTCGGAGCAGCAGTGGGGCACGGCCTCGACGCGCCCCACGCCGCCCAGCGCCGTCATGACCGCGCCGGCCTTGCCGTCGAGCGAGTCGTGGCAGGGGGCGTGATAGAGCACCGGCTCGGCGCCCTCGACCCGCAGCCCGCGCTCCTGCACGTAGCGGGCGATGTCCACCACCCGCCCGCCGAAGAGCGCGCCCACCTCCATCTGCTCCAGCCCCTCGCGGCAGGTGCCGCAGGTGACCACGCAGCCGTCGAAGGTCAGGTAGGCGAACATGTCGCGCAGCTGGCTGAACAGGATGGTGTCCTGCAGCACCACCCGGGCGTGCTGCTCGGAGCGGCCGTTGGCGTGGACCGGGAAGCCGCAGCACAGGAACGGCGGCGGCAGGATCACGCGGGTGCGGCTCCGCAGGAGCAGGTGGAGCGCCGCCAGCGCCACGTCGGACTGGAGCCGCTCCGAGCCGCAGCCGGGGAAGTAGAAGACCGACCGCTCGGCGGCCTGGGCCGGCTCCAGCACCAGCGCCTGGTCCGGCCCGCAGGCCGGGAGCAGGTCGCGCAGCGTCCGGGCCGGGGCCGGCGCCACCGGCGAGCGGAGCAGCTGGAGCGGGTAGGGGGCGCTGCGGGCGTCCTCCGGCTGCAGCGGCGCGGTGACGGCGCAGGCGGCGCGCTGCACCGCCCCGCCGAGCTGGACCAGCCCGGCGCGCATGACCTTGTTCACCGCCGGCGAGCGCGAGCCGAGGTAGCGGAGCGTGGCGCGGGTGGCGGGCGAGGTGTGCTTGTAGCCGAAGTCGAGCAGGATCTCCCGCTCCAGCACGCTCACCTCACCGCTGTCGATCTTGACCGGGCAGGGCTCCAGGCACTTGTGGCAGATGGTGCAGTGGTCGGCCACCTCCTCCAGCCAGCGCAAGAGCTCGAAGCGCGTGGTGCGGGCGCGCTGGGCGTCGTAGAGCAGCGCCTCGATCAGCGCGCCGATGGCCAGGTTCTTGTTGCGCGGGTTGAAGAAGAGCGCGCGCGCCGGGTGGTGGACGCAGCAGTCCGGCTTGCACTTGCCGCAGCGGACGCAGTGGGCGATGGCCCTGGCCAGCCGCTCCAGGTTGCCGTGCTGGAGGATGCGGGCCTCCAGCTCCAGCAGGTTGAAGGAGGGGGTGAAGACGCGCTCCAGGACGTCCAGGTCCTCGAGCTTGCCCGGGTTCATGAGGCCGGCCGGGTCCACCTCGCGCCGGTGCGCGGCCAGGGCGGCGATGCGCTCCGGCTCCAGGTACTTGAGCTTGGTGATGCCGATGCCGTGCTCGCCGGAGACCACGCCGCCCAGCCGGACCACCTCGGCCATGACGCGGTCGATGACCCCCTCCACCCGCCGCAGCATCTCGCGGTCGTTGGAGAGCACCGGCACGTTCACGTGCACGTTGCCGTCGCCGGCGTGCATGTGGGTGGCCAGCACTACCCGCCGCTCGCGCACGTGGGCGTGGGCCTTCTCCAGGGCGCCTGCCAGGCCGGGCGCGCCGTGCAGGAGCCCGTCCAGCCCGCCCCGCAGCCCGTCCAGCAGCGCCAGGCTGCGCAGCTCGGCCGGGCCCGCCGCCGCCAGGGCCTGGCGCGCCTGCTGGCAGCGCTCCAGCGCGGCCGGGGCCCGCTCCCCCACCCAGCCGGCGTCGTCGCCGCGCGGCGGCGCCGCGCGGAGCAGCGCCTCGGCCCGCTCCACGAAGGCCAGCTGGGCGTGGCGCTCCTCCTCCACGTTGGCGGCCTCGACCCAGCGGGCGAAGGGGGCCAGCTGGTCCAGGGGCAGGACCACGTCCTCGTTCATCTTGAAGGCGTTGGTCCGCTTGGCGATGGCCCCCAGCCGCTTGCGGTCCAGCCAGAAGCGCTTGGCCTCGGCCGCGTCGCGCGCCTCGAAGAGCAGCGTGTTGGGGTGGTGCGCCAGCACCTCGCGCAGCCGCGCCACGCCGGCGTCCGCCTGCGCCTCGTCGTGGCCGGCCAGGTCCACCAGCAGCACGGCCTGGGGCACGTCCGCCCGCGCCGCCTTGACGCGGTAGTCGATGGCCCGGACGTACTCGCGATCGAAGTGCTCCAGCGCGGTGAGCGCCTCGCGCCCCTGGTTGGGGAACGGGAAGGCGCGCGCCAGCTCCAGGATCACCTCGCTGGCCTCGTCGAAGTCCGGGCCGAAGAACTCCAGGCAGACCGTGCGCCGGGCCGGGTACTGGCGGTGCAGGATGAACTCGGCCGAGGTGATGACGCCGTCGGTCCCCTCCTTCTGCAGGCCGGGGACGCCGCCCAGCGCCTTGTCGGTGATGTCCTTCCACAGGCCGCGCTTGCGGATCTCGCTCCCGCGCAGCGCCACCGTCCTGAGCGGCCGCCCGGCCTCGTCCTCGACCGCGAACGTGACCGTGTCGTCGGGCAGGATCTTGCGCAGGCGGTGATCGGTCCGCCGCACCGTCCAGCGCTGGCCGGAGGGCATGGCCATGCGCCAGGAGAGCAGGTTGTCGATGCAGGTGCCCCACTGCACGCAGTCCTTGCCGCCGGCGTTCTCGGCGATGTTGCCGCCGATGGTGCAGGCCCAGGCGCTGGTGGGGTCGGTGGCGAAGACCAGGCCGTGCTCGGCCGCGTGCTCCATGGCCTTCTCGGTGACCACGCCGGCCTCCAGCTCCAGCACGGCCGCCTCGGCGGCGCCGCCGTCCGGCAGCTCGAAGCGGCGGGTGGTGAGGGCGCGGACGCGGTCCAGCCGCTCGGTGTTGACGACCACGCAGTCGGGCCGGAGCGGGACGGCGCCGCCGGTCAGCCCGGTGCCGCCGCCGCGCGGGACGGCCTTGAGCCCCAGCCGCGCGATGGCGGCCAGCAGCGGCGCGACCTGCGCCTCCTCGGCCGGGAAGGCCACCGCCACCGGCAGGTGGAGGCGCCAGTCGGTGGCGTCGGTGGCGTGGGAGACCAGCGTGAAGGGGTCGAAGCGGACGCCGTCCTTGCCGATCACCGCGCCCAGCTCGCGCTGCAGGCGGCGGCGCAGCCCGGGGGCGCCCTCGACCTGGGCGCGGAAGCCGGCCGCCAGGGTGCGGCAGCGCCCCAGCACGTCCATCACCAGCGCCTCGCCCTGCGCGTTGCGCTCGACGAGCGAGAGGTCGGTCTCGACCTGGCGCAGGAAGCGGCGGCGGCGGCGCGGGGACTCGACCAGCTCCTGGAAGAGGAAGGGGTTGCGGCGGTGGATCAGGATCTCGCCGAAGAAGCGCATCAGCAGCCGGGCGCTCCGCCCGGTGACCCGCCGCGCCCGCAGGGCCTCCAGCTGGGCCCAGACCTCGGCGCCGAGCAGCTCGGCGATGGCCTGGTGGTCATCTGCCGAGGTGTAGTTGAAGGGGATCTCGCGGTGCGTGGCGGCGTGCGTCATCGAGCGTGTGCTCCGGCGTGAAGCGGGCGCACACGATATCAGCTTTCGCCCGCCCGGCACCCATCCGGTCCGCCGAGGAGGAGGCGGCACGCGGTCGCGGGGCCGCCTGGTCGCGGGGTCGTGGGATTTGCGTCCCGTGGCAAGGTGGGGCAAACGTTCGCTGGGCCTCTAGACCGAGGGAGAGATGTCGGCCATCCGCTGGACACCCGCGCTCGCCGTGGGGCACGCCACCATCGACGGGCAGCACCAGGAGCTGATCAGGCGGCTCAACGCCCTGCTGGCCGCCATGGCCGTCGGGAACCGGTCCGAGATCGAGCAGCTCTTCGAGTTCCTGGCCGAGTACGTGGTCGAGCACTTCTCCGCCGAGGAGAAGCTGATGCAGGACTCGAGCTTCCCCGGCTACAACGTGCACCGGTCGGCGCACGAGCGGTTCATCCGCGACTACGCCGGGCTGCGGAAGCTGTACCAGGAGACCGGCGCCACGGCGGCGGTGACCATCAAGGCCAAGACCTGGCTGGTGGACTGGCTGCAGGTGCACATCGCCGGCACCGACGTGCAGCTGGCGAGGCACCTCAACGCCAGGCGCGCCTGAGCGGGCGGGCGCACCCCGACCGAAACGCGGCGGCGCCGTGAAGGCGGCCGCCGCTTCCGTTATTTCACCCTCCGGACAACCTGCTCCGGAGCCCCATGCCCACGTTCGCCCACGACAGCGCCGCCCACGCCCCGTCCGGCGTGGCGCAGCGGGTCAACGACTTCTCCCTCCAGGTCGCCACCGCCAACGGCTCGGGGTCGCAGAGCTCCAACGCGGTCCTGCTGCGCGCCATCTTCCGCATGGGCGTGCCGGTTCTCGGGCAAGAACCTCTTCCCCTCCAACATCGCCGGCCTGCCCACCTGGTACACGATCCGGGCCTCGGCCGACGGCTGGGTGGCGCGCAAGAAGGAGATCGACCTCCTCGTCGCCATGAACCCGGAGACGGCGCGCGAGGACGTGCTGGGGCTGCCGCCGGGCGCGGCGGTGGTGTACGACGCGCCGCTCGCGCTCTCCGGGCTGCGCGAGGACCTGGTCTTCTACGGGGTGCCGTTCGACCGCCTGGTCGAGCCGCTGAGCGGCGACGCCAAGCTGCGCAAGCTCTTGCGCAACATGGCCTACGTGGGCGTGCTGGCCCGGCTGCTGGAGATCGACCTGGCGGAGGTCGAGTCCGCCATCGGCAAGCAGTTCTCCGGCAAGGCCAGGGCGCGCGACCTGAACGTCGCCGCCGCCCGCGCCGGCTTCGAGGGCGCCGCCGGGCTGGAGAAGCGCGACGGGCTGCGGATCCGCCGCCTGGACCGGACCGCCGGGAAGGTGCTGGTGGACGGCAACAGCGCGGCGGCGCTGGGCGCGCTCTTCGGCGGCGTGACGGTGGTGGCCTGGTATCCCATCACGCCCTCCTCCTCGCTGGTGGAGACGCTGGCCGGCTACCTCCGCAGGTACCGCATGGGCGAGGACGGGAAGCCGACCTTCGCGGTGGTGCAGGCGGAGGACGAGCTGGCCGCGCTGGGCATGGCGCTGGGGGCCGGCTGGGCCGGCGCGCGGGCCATGACCGCCAGCGCGGGCCCCGGCCTCTCGCTGATGGCCGAGTTCGCCGGGCTGGGCTACTTCGCCGAGCTGCCGGCGGTGATCTTCGACGTGCAGCGCGTCGGCCCCTCCACCGGCCTGCCCACCCGCACCTCGCAGGGCGACGTGCTCTCCACCGCCTTCCTCTCCCACGGCGACACCCGCCACGTGCTGCTCTTCCCGGGCTCGGTGGAGGAGTGCTTCACCATGGGGGCGGAGGCCTTCGACCTGGCGGAGCGGCTGCAGACGCCGGTCTTCGTCATGACCGATCTCGACCTGGGCATGAACACCTGGATGGCCGACCCGTTCCCGTACCCGGACCGCCCGCTCGATCGCGGCAAGGTGCTGGATCGCGAGACGCTGGAGCGGATGGGCGGCTTCTCCCGCTACCGCGACGTGGACGGCGACGGGATCGGCTGGCGGACGCTGCCCGGCACGGAGCACCCGCGGGCCGCCTACTTCACCCGCGGGACCGGGCACGACGAGCACGCCGCCTACAGCGAGAGCGGGCAGGTGTTCGAGCGCAACATGGCGCGGCTGGAGCGCAAGCTGGACGGGGCGCGGGCGCGCCTCCCGGCGCCGGTGCGCCTGGGGCGCGGCGCGCGGGTGGGCGTCATCGCCTACGGCTCCTCGGATCCGGCCGTGCGCGAGAGCCAGGCGCAGCTCCAGGCGGAGCACGGGCTGCAGGTGGACTACCTGCGGGTGCGCGGCTACCCGTTCGCCGCCGAGGTGGGGGCCTTCGTGGCCGAGCACGAGCGCACCTACGTGGTGGAGCAGAACCGGGACGGGCAGCTGGCGGCGCTGCTCAAGCTGGACCTGCCGCCGGGGCTGGTCCCGCGGCTCCGCTCCATCGCGCACATCACCGGCCTGCCGCTGGACGCCCGCTCGGTGACCGACGAGCTGTCCACGCAGGAGAGGAGCTGACATGACCACCCCCGCGACCCCGCCCGCCGGCGGCAAGGTGAACCGGCTGGGCCTGCCGCTGGCCGAGTACCGCGGCGGCAAGACCACGCTCTGCGCCGGCTGCGGCCACAACGCCATCTCCGAGCGGATCCTGGAGGCCATGTTCGAGATGGGCGTGCCGCCGGAGCGGGTGGCCAAGCTCTCCGGGATCGGCTGCTCCTCCAAGAGCCCGGCCTACTTCATGGGGCGCTCCCACGCCTTCAACGCGGTCCACGGGCGCATGCCCTCGGTGGCCACCGGGGCGGTGCTGGCCAACCGCGGGCTCCTGGCGCTGGGCGTCTCCGGCGACGGGGACAGCGCCTCCATCGGCATCGGCCAGTTCGTGCACGCCATGCGGCGCAACGTGCCCATGGTCTACGTCATCGAGGACAACGGCGTGTACGGCCTCACCAAGGGGCAGTTCTCGGCCACCGCCGAGGCCGGCAGCAAGCTCAAGACCGGCGTGGTGAACGACCTGCCGGCGCTGGACGTCTGCGCACTGGCCATCCAGCTGGGCGCCACCTTCGTGGCCCGGTCCTTCTCCGGCGACAAGCGGCAGCTCTCGGCGCTGCTCAAGGCGGCGGTGGCCCACCGCGGCGTGGCCATGCTGGACGTGATCTCGCCCTGCGTGACCTTCAACGACCACGAGGGCTCCACCAAGTCCTACGCGTACATGAAGGAGCACGACGTGCCGCTGCACGAGCTCTCCTTCGTGCCGGCGCGCGAGGAGATCACCGTCGAGTACGCGCCGGGGGAGCGGGTCGAGGTGGCGCTGCACGACGGCTCGCGCCTGACCCTGCACAAGCTGGAGGAGGGGTACGACCCGCGCGATCGGGTGCGGGCGGTGTCGCGCCTGATGGAGAGCGCGCAGGGCGGCGAGGTGCTGACCGGGCTGCTCTTCGTGGACGTGAAGGCTCCGTCCTTCCTCGACCTGCTGGGCCTGCCGGACGCGCCGCTGGCCGCGCTGCCGGAGGCGGCGGTGCGGCCTCCCCGCGCGGTGCTGGACGAGGTGATGGAGGGGCTCAAGTAGCCGCTGGCGGCCGCCGGGAGGCTGGGATAGGACGGGCGCATGCCCAGCGCCATCCGCATCCACCAGCACGGCGGGCCGGAGGTCCTCCGGCTCGAGGACCTCCCCGCCGGCGAGCCCGGCCCGGGCGAGGTCCGCGTCCGCCACGAGGCGGTCGGCGTCAACTTCGTGGACGTCTACCACCGCACCGGCCTCTACCCGATGGCCACGCCGCACGGCCTGGGGGTGGAGGCGGCCGGGCGCGTGGAGGCGGTCGGGGCGGGGGTGGCGGGGCTCTCGCCGGGCGACCGGGTGGCCTACCTGGCGCCCGCGCCGGGCGCCTACGCCGAGGCGCGGGTGGTCCCGGCCGACCGGCTGCTGAAGCTGCCGGAGGGTGTGACGGCCGAGGTGGCCGCGGCGGCGCTGGTGAAGGGGCTGACCGTGCACGCGCTGATCCGGCGGGCCTACCCGGTCCAGCCGGGCGACACGGTGCTGTGGCACGCCGCGGCCGGCGGCGTGGGGCTCCTGGCGGTGCAGTGGCTGAAGGCGCTGGGCGCGACGGTGATCGGCACGGTGGGCTCGGACCAGAAGGCCGAGGTGGCCCGGGCCCACGGCTGCGATCACGTGGTGGTGTACACGCGCGACGACTTCGTGGCGCGGGTGAAGGCGCTGACCGGCGGCGCGGGCGTGCCGGTGGTCTACGACTCGGTGGGGAAGTCCACCTTCGAGCGCTCCCTGGACTGCCTGCGCCCCCTGGGCATGATGGTCAGCTTCGGGAACGCCTCCGGGCCGGCGCCGGCCATCGAGCCGGTGGTGCTCTCGCGCAAGGGCTCGCTCTTCCTGACGCGCCCCTCGGTCTTCCACTACGTGGCCGGCCGCGCGGACCTGGAGCGCGGCGGGGGCGAACTCTTGCCCATGCTCGCCGACGGGCGGCTGCGCGTGCAGGTGGGCGGCCGCTGGCCCCTCGGGCAGGCGGCGGAGGCCCACCGCGCGCTGGAGGCGCGCGCCACCACCGGGTCGCTGCTGCTGCTCCCTTGAGCCGCGCCCGCGCCCTGGCGGGCGCCACACCCCCGCATGCCTAACTTCCCGGTGGGGCGACGGACGCCCAGCGAGGGAGGGATGATGCGGACACTGGCAGTGATGGCGGCGCTCCTGCTGGCCGGCGCGGCGGGGGCTGCAGACGACACCAACAAGCAGGCGGCCAAGGACAGCGCCCACCAGGCCGGTCAGGACGCCAAGGCGAGCGCGCAGCACGCGGGCGACGCCATGCAGAGCGGCGCCAAGGCCGCCGGCGACAGCATGCAGCGGTCGGGCAGCGACGCCACGGCCGGCGGCGCGCAGGCGAACACCCAGACGGCCGAGGACCAGCGGGACCGGGAGAAGAAGGACAGCTTCGACATCGAAGGCAAGGTGTCGAAGGTCTCCAGCAAGTCGGTGACCCTGCAGCGCGACGACGCCGGCTCGGCCACGCTCCACACCAACAAGGCCACCAAGGTGGAGCTGGACGGCAACACGGCGCACCTGTCGCAGCTGAAGCCGGGGCAGGACGTGAAGGCCTCGTTCAACCTCCAGGGCGACAAGCCCATGGCGATCGAGATCAAGGCCGACTCGAACAAGTAGGGCGGCCCGGGGAGAGAGGGCCAGAAAAGACGGCAGCCTCCGGGGAGAACCCCGGAGGCTGCCGGGTCCCGGGCGAAGGCTGGGGGGGGGATGCCCGCGCCGGGACCAACGTGCGCGCAGACGCGCGCGTCAACCACCAGAAGGTTTACGCCGCTTTCTCTTCCGGCGCCACAGTTGAATCAGCCTTCCGGCTGGCATGGCGGCGCCGGAGGTTGTCGAGCAGGGAGTAAACCACCGGGACCACGAGGAGGGTCAGGACGGTCGAGGTCGCAAGTCCCCCGATAACGGCCCACCCCATGCCCGTCCGGACCTCGGCGCCGTCCCCCCTTGCGAGGGCCACCGGCAGCATGCCGGCGATCATGGCGATGGAGGTCATGAGGATGGGGCGGAGCCGCAGGGGGCCGGCCTCCAGCAGCGCGTCGTGGGCGTTGCGGCCGTCCTCCCGCAGCTGGTTCGCGAACTCGACGATCAGGATGCCGTTCTTGGCCACCAGGCCCATGAGCAGGATCACGCCGATCATGGCCATGATGGACAGGTACTCGTGGGCCAGCAGCAGGCCGCCGATGGCGCCGATGATGGCCAGCGGCAGCGAGAGCATGATGGTGACCGGGTCGAGCAGGCTCTCGAACTGGGCCGCCAGGATCATGTAGAGCAGGACCAGGCCCAGCAGCAGCGCCTTCACGAACTCACTCTGCGTGCGCCCCAGCTCCTTGGCCTGGCCGGCGAAGTCCGCCTGGACGGTGGCCGGCAGCTTCCTGGCCTCGTCCACCAGGAACTGGTTGGCCGGGCCGAGCGCCATGCCGCGCAGGTCGGCCAGCAGGGTCACCTGCCGCTTGAGCGACTGCCGGTCGATCTGCGACGGGCCGTCGGTCTCGACCAGCGTGGCCACGCTGCGCAGCTCCACCAGGTCGCCCTTCGGCGTGCGGAGGGTGAGGGCGCCCAGCTGGTCGGGGTCGCCGCGCACGGCGTCCGGCAGCCGCAGCTTCACGTCGTACTGGTCGCCCTTCTCGCGGTACTTCACGAACTCGTCCTGCCCGAGGAAGGCGCGCAGCGTCTGGCCCAGGCTGGCGGCCGGCAGCCCCAGGGCGGCGGCGCGGTCGCGGTCGACCTTCACCGAGAGGAGGGGGCGCCCGGAGCGCGAGGTGGTGTCCACGTCGGCGAAGCCGGGGTTGGCCTTCATGGCGGCGACCACCTGGGCCACGGCGGCGTCCAGCGCGGCCGGGTCGTCGCTGCGGAGGTTGAACTGGACCGGCTGCGGCCGGGAGCCGCCGCCGGACACGCCGGAGCGGTCGGCCACCGTCATGAGGGCGCCCGGGGGGACCCGCAGGTGCTCGCGGAGGTAGCGCTTCATGTCCTCCTGCTTGAAGGCGCGCTCCTTCACGGGCACCAGGTTGACGGTCAGGGCGGCCTTGTGGACGGCCTCGTCCACGCCGCCGCCCACCAGCGTGAAGACGCTCTTCACGCCGGGGACGGTCCGGAGCTGCGCGCCCAGCCCGTCGGCCTCGCGGAGGGTGTCCGCCAGCGGCGAGCCGAGCGGCATCTCGAAGGTGACCTGCAGCTCGGCCTGGTCCTGGGCCGGGATGAAGGTGGTCTGGAGGAACCTGCCCAGCCCCACGGTGCCCACCAGCACGCCGCCGGCCAGCGCCATGGTGGCCAGCCGGTGGTCGAGCGCCCAGCGCAGGGTGGTCCGGTAGAACCGCTCCACCGCCTGGAACCCGCGCTCGAAGCCGCGCCCCACCGCGCCCAGGCCGGGCACGTGGTGCGCCAGCAGGCGGGCGGAGAGCATGGGGGTGAGGGTCATGGAGACGGCGTAGGAGATGGCCACCGCCACCGCCACCGTGATGCCGAACTGGAAGAAGAAGCGCCCGACCATCCCCTCCATGAAGGCCACGGGGACGAACACGGCCACCACGGAGAGCGTCACCGCCAGCACGGCCAGGGCGATTTGGCTGGTGCCGGCCTGGGCCGCCCGGGCCGGGCTCTCGCCCTTCTCCAGGTGGCGGAAGACGTTCTCGATCACCACGATGGCGTCGTCGATCAGCAGGCCGATCGAGAGCGTCAGGGCCAGCATGGTGATCATGTTGAAGGTGAAGCCCAGCGCGTGCATCAGCGCGAACGTGCCGACGATGGAGGTGGGCAGCGCCACCGCCGAGACCACCGTGGCGCGCCAGTCGCGCAGGAAGATCAGCACCACCAGCACGGCCAGGATGGCGCCGATGATGAGGTCGTGCTGCACCGACTCGATGGACCCGCGGATGAAGCGGGAGTTGTCGCTCACCAGCTCGAGCCTGGCCTGGTCGCCCAGCAGCTTCTGCAGCTCGGGCAGCTGCTCCTTGACCGCCTCGGCCACCGCCACGGTGTTGGCGTCGGACTGCTTCTTGATGACCACGGCCACCGCGCCCTTGCCGTCGAGCGTGGCCGCCGAGCGGGCCTCGGCCGGGCCGTCGACGACGCGGGCCACGTCCTTGACCCGGATTCTGCTTGCCGCCCGGGCTGGCCACCACCAGCTCGCGCAGCTCGTCCACCGACTGCGCCTCGGTCTCGAGCTTGACCACCCGCTCGCGGCCGGGCTCCAGCGTGCGGCCGCCGGGCACGTTGATGCTCTGGGCGGCGATGGCCTGCGAGACGTCGGTCGCGGCCAGGCCGTAGGCGCGCAGCCGGACCGGATCGAGCTCGACGCTGATCTCGCGCTTGCGGCCGCCGACCACGTCCACCGTGCCCACGCCGGCGATGCGCTGCAGGGCCGGCTTGAGGTCGTCCTCGGCCACCGAGGTCAGGTCCTGGATGGGCATGTCGCCCACCAGCGCCAGCTGGACGATGGCCTGGGCCTGCAGGTCCAGCTTCTCGACCACCGGCGTCTCCACCTCCTCCGGCAGCTTGGAGAGGGTGGCCTGCACCTTGTCGCGGACGTCCTGGGCGGCCAGCTCCACCGGGTGCTCGAGCTTGAACTCCAGCACGACCACCGACACGGACTCGTAGTTGGACGAGCGGATGGTCTCCAGGCCGGAGAGCGTGTTGAGCGCCTCCTCCAGCGGCTTGGAGACGTTCTTCTCGACCGTGTCCGGGTCGGCGCCGGCCAGCACGGTGGTGACCGTGACCACCGGGAAGTCCACCCGGGGGAACTGGTCCACGCCGATTCTTGGGGAAGGCGTTGATGCCGAACACCACCACCGCGAGCATGAGCATGCTCGTGAAGATGGGGCGCTGGATGAAGGTGCGGATGGGGCTCACGGAGCTGTTCCTCGCGGGCGGGGTGGGCGGGTCACTGCAGGACGCGGACGTGGGCGCCGTCGGTCAGCTGGGCGCCGGCCTCCGCCACCACCAGATCCTCGGGGCCGACGCCGGTCAGGACGCGGACCGTGCCCGGGCCGAGCTTCTCGACCTGCACCGGCCGCCGGTGCGCCGTGTCGGCCGCGACCACCCACACGAAGGCCTCGCTCCCCTCGTGCTGCACCACGCCGGCCGGCAGGAAGACGCCGGCGGGCGCGGACGGCTGGCGCGCCAGGGCCACCTGCACGATGGCGCCGGTGCGCAGCTCCTTCATCGGGCCCACCGGGTCGGCGCGCACGTCCACGGTGCGGGTGCCGGCCTCGACCGCGGAGCCGATGGAGCGGATCCGGGCCTGGAGCGGCTTGCCGGACGGGCTGACGGTCACGTCCAGCAGGGCGCCGGGGGCGAGCAGGTCCGCCACCGCCTCGGGCACCGGCACGCGGACCTCCAGCGTGGAGAGATTGACCATGGAGAGCACGGGGGTGGGCGGCATCATGGCCACGTACTCGCCGGCGCTCTTCAGCCGGCCGGTGATCACGCCGGAGAAGGGGGCGCGGATCTCCTGCTTGCGCAGGTTGTCCTCGGCGGACGCCAGCCCCGCGTCGGCCTGCTCCAGCGCGGCCGCGGCGCGGGCCTCGGCCAGCTGCGCGTTCTCCAGGCTGGCGGGGGACGTCGCGTCCTCCCGCGCCAGCGCCTGGGCGCGCTTCAGGTCGGCGGCGGCCTGCCGGTGGGCGGCGTCGGCGGCGGCGCGCGCGGCGCGGGCCTGCTGCACGCCGATGCGGGCAGCGCGCTCGTCCTGGACGACCAGCACCTGCCCGGCCTTCACCACCGAGCCCACGTCCACCAGGATCCGGTCGATGCGGCCGGAGGCCTCGGCGGAGAGGGTGGCCTCGTGGCGGGCCCGGATCTCCCCGGTGGCGCGCACCACGGCGCCGGCCTCGGCCTGGGGCCGCTGGGCCTTGACGGAGACGGCGGCGGCGACGGCGGCGCCATCCGCCGGGGCGGTGGGCAGCTGGGCCTTGCCGGAGCCGTTGCAGGCGGCCAGGGCGGCGACGGCGGCGAGGGGGAGGAGGCGGCGGCTGGGGCTGGGGATCATGTCGTGCTCCGGGTGAGGCGGGACGCGCGGCGGGGCCGGCGGGTTCAGGTGGCGGCGGGGCGGCCGGCGCCCCGCAGGAAGAGGTCGACGAGGTGGGCGGCGTGGGCGGCCGGATCGAGCGGCGCCTTACCCAGGAGCCAGGGGATGATCAGGGCGTTGGAGAGGCCGAACAGCACCAGCGCGGCCTCCTCCGACGGCAGGCGCAGCTCGTCGCCGGCGTGCTCGGTGATGAACTTGGCGCTCCGCTCCAGGAAGCGGGCCGGGCCGCCGCGGGCGGCGCGCACGCGGGGAGGGCCCATGTCGAAGATCACCCGCAGCGCGTCCTTGTGCTCGAGCAGCAGGACGAAGACGCGCTGGCTCACCAGCTCCAGCCGCTGCGGGAAGGTGAGGCCGGCCGGGACGCGCAGGTCCCAGGCCTCGAGGATGCGCCCCTCCATCTCCTCGCAGAGGCCGGTGTAGATGGCCTCCTTGCTGTCGAAGTAGGTGTAGAGCGAGGCGGCCGTGAACCCCGCCTCGCGGGCGATGGCCTGCATGGTGGCGGCGTGGTAGCCGCCGTCGGCGAACACCCGCGCGGCGGCCTCCAGGATGTCCTGGCGGGTCCGCTCGATCTCGCGGGCGCGGCGGTGGTCGCGTGGGGAGGCGTTCGGCACGGAACGCGGTGTATCGCCCGCCGACTAAAAGGTCAAGTCCACCGAATGGCTATTCGGTCTTGTCTGGTAAAAATGCGCCGCGATTGAAGAAATCGCGGCGCACGGGTGTGGCGTGATGTGGGCCCGGACCGGCGCTAGGCCTGCTTGATCTCGTGCACCAGCTTGGCGAGCGAGGCCTTGGCGTCCCCGAAGAGCATGGCCGTGTTCTCGGAGTAGAAGAGCTCGTTCTCGATCCCGGCGAAGCCCGGGTTCATGGAGCGCTTCATCACGATCACCTGCTTGGCCTCGTCCACGTTGAGGATGGGCATCCCGTAGATGGGCGAGGACTCGTCGCTGCGCGCGGCCGGGTTGACGACGTCGTTCGCGCCGATGACCAGGGCCACGTCGGCGTTCTTGAAGTCGTCGTTGATCTCCTCCATCTCCTTGAGCTTGTCGTAGGGGATGTCGGCCTCGGCCAGCAGCACGTTCATGTGGCCGGGCATGCGGCCCGCCACCGGGTGGATGGCGTAGCGGACGTTGCCGCCGTTCTTCTCGATCAGGTTGGCGAGCTCGCGCACCTGGTGCTGCGCCTGCGCCACCGCCATGCCGTAGCCCGGCACCACGATCACCTCGCGGGCCCAGGCCAGCTGGATGGCCGCGTCCTCCGGCGTGATGGCCTTCACCGTCAGGCCGGTCGCGGTCTTCTCCGAGGCCTTGGGGGCCGCGCCGAAGGCGCCGAAGAGGACGTTGGTGAAGGACCGGTTCATGGCCTTCGACATGATGATCGAGAGGATGAAGCCGGAGGCGCCGTCCAGCGCGCCGGCGATGATGAGCACGTTGTTGCCGATGGCGAAGCCGGTCGCGGAGGCGGCCAGGCCGGCGTAGCTGTTGAGCAGCGAGATCACCACCGGCATGTCGGCGCCGCCGATGGGGAGCACCAGCGAGACGCCGAACACCAGCGCCAGCGCCACCATGGCGTAGAAGGCGACCGGGTTGGCCGGGTCCACCAGCAGCCAGCCGAAGAGCCCCGCGGCGGCCAGGAACATGCCGATGGAGACGTAGTTCTGGCCGCGGAAGGTCACCGGGCGGCCGGGCAGGATCTCCTGCAGCTTGCCGAAGGCCATGAAGGAGCCGGTGATGGTCAGGGCGCCGAAGAGCACCTCGAAGCCGATGGCGCCCATGACCGGGCGGGTGAGCTCCTGGTGCTCGTACAGGTGGCCCCACTCGGCCACGCCCACCAGCGTGGCGGCGATGGCGCCGAACATGTGCGAGATGGCGATCCGCTGCGGCATCGCCGTCATGGGCACGTAGACGCCCAGCGGGTAGCCGGCCACGGTGCCGACCACCAGGCCGCCGATGATCCACCCGTAGTGCATGTTGGCCTGGGTGAGCGTGCCCACCACGGCGAAGAGCATGCCCAGGGCGGCCAGCTGCATGCCGCGCCGCGCCTGGTCCGGGATGGTCAGCGAGCGGAGGCCCAGGATGAAGAGGATCGAGGCCAGCAGGTAGGCGGCCTGGGTCAGGTAGAGGTTCAGGTTGGCGGCCGGGGCGGCCAGCTCGGCGGCGTTCACTTGTCACCCCCGGTCTTCCTCGGTGCGTGCTTGAACATCTTGAGCATGCGGTCGGTGATGATGAAGCCGCCCACCACGTTGAGCGTGGCGCTGGCGACCGCCACCGCGCCGAGCGCGTTGGCGAGCGTGCTGTACTGGTCGCCGCCGGCCAGCGCCAGGGCGCCGACCACCGAGATGGCGCTGATGGCGTTGGTGGCGCTCATGAGCGGCGTGTGGAGCAGCGCCGGCACGCGGGTGATGGTGAAGAAGCCGACGAAGCCGGCCAGGATGAAGACGTAGATCTGGATGAGCTGGATCGACATGGCTAGAGCCGGACCTTCCCGCCGTGGACCACCAGCATGGCGCCGGCGATCTCCTCCGCCGGGATCGAGGGAGAGGACGCCTTCCTTGCCGCCCAGGTGCGTGAGCAGCGTGACGATGTTGCGGCCGTACATCTGGCTGGCGTGGAAGGGGAGGGTGGAGGGGAGGTTCGTCACGCCCAGGATGGAGACGCCGTGCTCCACCACCGTCTCCCCGGCGCGCGTCAGCTCGCAGTTGCCGCCGGTCTCGGCGGCCAGGTCCACGATGACCGAGCCGGGCCGCATGGCGCGGACCATCTCGGCGGTGATGAGCCGCGGCGCGGCCCGCCCCGGGATGGCGGCGGTGGTGATGACCAGGTCCTGGTCCTTGATGTGGCCGGCGATGGTGGCCAGCACGCGGGCCTGCTCGTCCTGGCCGAGCTCGCGGGCGTAGCCGCCGCTGCCCTCGGCCGCGACGGCCGGGACCTCGAGGAAGGCGGCGCCCAGCGACTGGCACTGCTCCTTGACCACCGGGCGGACGTCGAAGGCCGAGACCACCGCGCCCAGGCGGCGGGCGGTGGCGATGGCCTGCAGGCCGGCCACGCCGGCGCCGATGATGAAGGCCTTGGCCGGCGCCAGCGTGCCGGCGGCGGTGGTCATCATGGGCAGGATGCGGGGCAGCGCGCCGGCGCCGAGCAGGACGGCCCGGTAGCCGGCCAGCGTGGCCTGCGAGGAGAGCGCGTCCATCGACTGGGCGCGGGTGGTGCGGGGCACCTTCTCCATGGCCATGGCGTGCACGCCGCGGCCGGCCAGCTGGTCCAGGAGCGGGCGGGCGCCGTGGGGCGCGAGCAGCGCCACCAGCACCGCGCCGGCCGGCAGCGCCTGGGCCTGGGCCTCGGAGGGGCGCTGGACCATGGCCACCACCTCGGCGCCGTCCAGCGCCTCGGCCGCGCCGGTCACGGTGGCGCCGGCGGCCTGGTAGGCCTCGTCGCTGAAGCCCGCGGCCGCTCCCGCGCCGCGCTCCACCCTGACCTCGTTCTTCGCCTTGCTCAGCCTGGCGACGTTCTCGGGGACGAGCGCGACCCGGCGCTCTCCCACCGCTGCCTCTTTCAGGACCGCGATGCGCATGTCTGGTTGCCCTCGGGCTTTGGGGCGTACCTTTGCGCGGCCGGAAGGCATAGGCCCCCGCGGGGGCGATCGGTAATATCCCGGAGGCGCGGGGGGGCCCTTCGCGCATCACCAGTGGCCCAGGGTCGCAGCCCCGCCACGCCGATATCGCGGTCCGCGCGGTGCGGAGGCGCGGAGTTCACCGTGCGTCAGCGCGGCGCGCGGGGGCGGCGGCCCGGGCGGCGGTCGCTCGAAACGGCAGCAAACCCCGAAGGTTGCCTCGGCGTCGGGCGGCGTTCCTGCGGGCGCGGACCGGCCGCCTGCGGCGTCCGAGCGCCGGGGTGCGGCTCAGCGCCCCTCGATGTACGTCTGCAGCTGCTCGATGACGAACTGCTTCTCGTCGAGCATGAGCTGGATGATGTCGCGCATCGAGACCACGCCGATCACCCGGCCGTCCTCCTCCACCAGGAGGTGCCGGGTGGTGTGATCGCGCATCAGCGCGGCCGTCTCCGCCTCGGTGGCGTCGGGGCGGACGCGCGGGAGGCCCGGACGCATGGCCTCGCGGATGGGCAGGCCCGCGTCCGCGCCGCGCGCCAGGACGGTCAGGACCAGGTCGCGCTCGGTCACCAGGCCGACGATGCCCCCTGCGTCGCGCACGGCCACCGAGCCGATGTGGTGCTCCGCCATGAGCCGCGCCGCCTCGCGCACCGGCGTGGCCGCGTCCAGCGCCACGATCTGACGCGTGACCTGCCTCTCGATCGCCGCCATCGTCCACCTCCCGGAAGATCCGATTTCACCGCTCGCGAACGGGGGCCGCCGGGCCGAGGCGGGGCAGGACCCGACGAGGACGCCTGGCGCGCCGCGTCCAGCGCGGCGAGTCAGAGGGCGTCGCGGTGGACCTGCCAGACGCCCAGGCGGATGCCGCGGTAGGCGTCGACGCAGGAGGCGGGCGCGTCCGGCCGGTCCCAGACGAACGGGGCGAAGCGCGGATCGACGCCGTCCCAGGCCGGGTTGGCGTGCATCGGGTCGCCCAGCTCGTAGTGGCCCAGCTCGTGGAGGAGCTCGGCCGCCTCGAAGCAGTCGCGGGCCTCCGCGGGGACCAGCACCGAGAGCGTGTGGTTGGGGTAGTCGGTGCAGCCGTCGTTCCGGGTGGAGAGGTAGCAGACGTAGTCGGCCGAGTCGCGGTAGAGGACGCGCCAGCCGGAGAGGTCGTGCAGGTTCCAGTAGCCCATCTCCAGGTCGAGGATCCGGTCCACCCTGACCTTGGCCGCGGCCAGGTCGGGCGGGTCGGTCTCGAACTCGATGCAGGCGCCGTGGCTGTCGAAGTCGCACCGCCAGGGATCGCAGCCGCAGAGGAGCCAGCCGGCGGCCAGCGCCGCCCACCCCGCCCATCGCTTCCTCGCCCACCCCCAGGCCACTGCGTCGTAAGCTAGGCCGTCCCCGGCGCCGCGGTACGCCCCCGCGCCCGGCCGGACCCGCCGGAGCCGCACGGCCCCCTGCCCGCCCAGGGGGTCGCGCGGGCCGTGGGCGCTTCGGCGCTTGCGGAGCGCCGCCGGGGGCTCAAGAGTGGGGCTTCGAGAAGGGAGCACGTCGTGCCGGTCCCGCAGCGCAGGCGAGCCGTCGATCCGACCTGGTTCAAGGACGCCATCATCTACGAGACGCACGTCCGGTCGTTCTACGACTCCAACGCGGACGGGATGGGCGACCTGCGCGGGCTGGTGGAGAAGCTCGACTACCTGCAGGAGCTGGGCGTCACGTGCGTGTGGCTCCTGCCGTGCTTCCCGTCGCCGCTCAAGGACGACGGCTACGACATCGCCGACTACCGCGGCATCCACCCCGACTACGGCGCGGTGGAGGACTTCCGCCAGCTGGTCGAGGCCGCCCACGCGCGCGGGCTGCGGGTGGTGATCGAGCTCGTGATCAACCACACCAGCGACCAGCACCCCTGGTTCCAGCGGGCCCGGCGGGCACCGCCCGGGTCGCCCGAGCGCGCCTACTACGTGTGGAGCGACACCGACCAGCGCTACCAGGACGCGCGGATCATCTTCACCGACACCGAGAAGTCGAACTGGACCTGGGATCCGGAGGCCAAGCAGTACTACTGGCACCGCTTCTTCTCGCACCAGCCCGACCTGAACTTCGAGAACCCCAAGGTGCTCGAGGAGGTGCTGGACGTCCTGCGGCACTGGGCGGAGATGGGCGTGGACGGCTTCCGGCTCGACGCCGTGCCGTACCTGGTGGAGGAGGACGGGACCAACTGCGAGAACCTGGCCGCCACGCACGACGTGATCCGGCGCATCCGGCGGTACATGGACGACCACTTCCCCGGGCGGATGCTGCTGGCCGAGGCCAACCAGTGGCCCGAGGACGTGCGGCCGTACTTCGGCGCGGGGGACGAGTGCCACATGGCGTTCCACTTCCCGCTCATGCCGCGCATCTTCATGGCGCTGCGGCTGGAGGACGTGGAGCCGATCGTGGAGATCATGCAGCGCACGCCGGCCATCCCCGAGACGTGCCAGTGGGCGCTGTTCCTGCGGAACCACGACGAGCTCACGCTGGAGATGGTGACCGCCGACGAGCGGGACTACATGTACCTGGCGTACAGCCAGGACCCGCGGATGAAGATCAACGTGGGGATCCGGCGGCGGCTGGCGCCGCTGGTGGACAACAGCCGGCGGCGGATGGAGCTGCTCAACTCGCTGCTGTTCTCGTTCCCCGGGACGCCGGTCGTGTACTACGGCGACGAGATCGGCATGGGGGACAACATCTACCTGCACGACCGGAACGGCGTGCGGACCCCGATGCAGTGGAGCCCGGACCGGAACGCCGGGTTCTCGCGGGCCGACCCCGGGCGGCTCTACTCCGCGCCCATCTCGGACGCCGTCTACGGCTACCAGGCCGTGAACGTGGAGGCGCAGCTGAGGGACCCGTCCTCGCTGCTGCACTGGATGCGCAACACCATCGCGCTACGGAAGCTCTTCAAGGCGTTCGGCCGCGGGAGCATGGGCTTCCTGCCCGTCCCGAACCGGAAGGTGCTGGCGTACGTGCGGCGGTACGAGGAGGAGCTGATCCTGTGCGTGGCGAACGTCTCGCGCTTCGCGCAGCCCGCCGAGCTGGACCTTTCCGAGTTCGAGGGGTACGTGCCGGTGGAGATCCTCGGCTACACCGAGTTCCCCCGCGTCGAGAAGCGGCCCTACTTCCTGACCCTGGCCCCGTACGGCTTCTACTGGTTCGAGCTGCGGAAGCCGTAGCGCAGCGGCGCCCTCGCGAGCGCACCCGCGCCCACCCCGCCCCCGGGCTCCCGGGCGCCCGCGCCCTACATCCGCGGTCCCCGGACCACAGCGGCCCTGGTCCGCGCGGCGCGCCGCCGCGTGAGCCGGGGCGTCCTCCCATGCGATCGTTCCCGGCCAGCGGGGCCCCCGTCCCGCGCCCCACGCCCCACCGGAGAACGCATGCGCCTCGGCCCGCTCGCCGTCCCCCTCCTGCTCACCTCGGCGTGCGCCACCGGGATCGCGAGCCTGCCGCCCATGGACCCGGGGCCCCAGCAGTCGGCCGTCTACCTCTACCGCCAGCACGCGGAGCCGACGTCACGGACGGTGGACGTCCTGCTGGACGGCAAGGCCATCGCCACGCTCGAGGAGGCCACCTTCACCCGCCTGCTGGTCGCCTCGGGGCGCCGCACGGTGCGGATGGCCTGGCCCGAGGACACGCAGGCCGGCGCCACCCTCGAGCTCAAGCTGGAGCCGGGCAAGCGCTACTTCATCAGCGTGGAGACGTCGCGGGTCGGCGGCGGGCTGGCGGGCGACGTGGCGGTGGACGGCGGCACGCGCTTCGCGTCGCGCGGCGGCGCGGGCAGCGCCGCCACCATCCAGTCCAAGGTCCGCTCGGTCAACCCGCTCGACGGCGAGTCCACCGTGAAGGCCTGCTGCAGCTACCTGCCCCCGCTGGTCGGCAAGCGCTGAGGCGCCTCACCGCGGCGCGCCGCCCTCCCGCGCGCGCTTGCCGTGCATGAGCTCGATGACCGACTGGTACAGCCGCCGCCGCGTCTCGTGCCGCTCGTAGGCGCGCGTGATGTACCGCACGTCGAGCTGCACGCCGCCGCTGGTGGGCACCACGTTGATGCCGGGGACGGCCGAGAAGGTCCGGACGCGGTAGCGGGTGGTGGTCCTGCGCCACTCCTGCTCGGCCTCGCGCGCGTTGGCCTCGGTCACGCCCTCCACCAGGTGCTGCAGGCCGTCGATGATGGGGTAGGGGTCCTGCCCCAGCGGCACCAGCACCTGGAGCGTGTCCCACATCCACTGGCCCGAGGTGGAGAAGTTGAAGTAGTGCCCCTCGATGGCGAAGGAGTTCACGAACGAGACCCGCCGCCCGGTGGGGTGGCCGGCGTCGGTCCAGCTCCCGGTCTCCAGCAGCACGGTGTGGAGCAGCCCGATCTCCGCCACCTCGCCGCCCACGCCCTTGATCTCCACCCAGTCGCCCACGCGGAGGCCGTTCCGGCCCATGAGCACGAACCAGCCGAAGAAGGCGACGATGAAGTCCTTGAGCGCCACCGTCAGGCCGGCGCCGGCCAGGCCCAGGATGGTGGTGAGCTGGCCGGGGGTGCCGAACACCACGAACACCGCGGCCAGCACGCCGGCCAGCTGCACGGCCAGCCGCGCCACGGTCCTCAGCGTCCCGGCGCGCAGCTGCTCCTGCTCGCGCCCCGCGAAGAAGCGATCCACGCCCAGCAGGCCCGCGAAGGTGATGAGCGCGATGATCAGCACCGTGGCCAGGCCGAGCAGCCCCCGGTGCGCGGCGGCGGACTGCTGCCGGCGCGCGATGGCGGTCCACTCCCCGTAGACGTCCGCCAGCTCCTGCTGGTCCTGCTGGCGGCGCGCGATGGCGGTGAGCCGGCGCTTGGCGGCCGCGGCCTGCCGCAGGGCGTTGGCCTGGCGGGTGGCCGGGTCGAGGGTGCCGTCGGCTCCGGCCGCCTGCGCCCCCTGCGCCGCGCTCTCCTCCGCCGCCTTCCGCAGCCGCGCGTTGATCCGCTCGCTGACGCCGCCCAGCCGCTGGACCTCCGCCAGCGCGTCCGCCCGCGCGGTCTCCAGCTTCGCCACCTTCTCCCGGCGCGCCGCGAGCGCGCGCCCGCGCACCAGCAGGCTCCCGGTCGCGCTCGTGTCGGGCGCCAGCACCGGCGGCGGGCGCGTCTCCTTCTGCGCCGCGTCGTAGGCCGCCTTGAGCCGCTGGATCCGCGCCTGCGGGTCGCCGCCCGCCCGGGCCAGCTCCTCGCGCGCCTCCTCCAGCTCGTCCCGGGCCAGCTCCAGCTGGGCCCGCGCCACCTCCAGGTGGTCCACGATGGGCGGCCGCTCGGAGCCCGGCGCCGCGATGAGCTTGCGGGTGAGCTCGTCCACCTGCCCCTGGGCGGCGCCGGCCGCCGACTCGGCGCGGTCGCGCGCCTCGGCCAGCGCCTTCACCTGCGGCGTCACCTCGGGCGGCTCCTCGGCGATCCGCCGGAGCGCCTCGGCGAAGGCCAGGTCCACCGCGTGGTCGGCGAGCCGCTCCGCCTGCCGGGACAGCTCCTGCTCCTCCGGCGTCTCGGCCAGCGCCGAGAGGCGCCGCGCCGTCAGCACCGGCGCCGGGTTCACCACCCGCTCGCGCCGCGGCGGGGCGCCCGCCTGGCCGGCCTGGGCCGGCTGCCCGGCCTGGCCGGGCTGCCCGGGGGCCGCCTCGCCGCCGGCCCCGGGCGGGCGGGCCCGGCCCACCTCCGCCTGCGGATCCGCCGGCGGGGCGTCCGGCTCGCGTGTCAGGTACAGCCCCGCGCCGACGGCGGCGAGGAGGGCCAGCAGGAGGAACCCGGGTACCCAGCGGCGGAGGTCCATGGCCCGACACCAGACCACGAGTCGGCCGCGGGGTGAAGCGGCGCGTGGGCTACCTCACGCCCAGCCCCAGGGAAGGTGCCGCCGCGGCGCCGCTGGTGCGGACGTACAGGTCGCTCGAGCCGGTCAGCTGCGCGCGGTAGGTCGGGTCCCCGTCGCGCGTGATCACGCCGGCGCTGGAGACGTCGAGCGTGAAGGGCATGGGCAAGGTGGTGGCGCCGGTGCTGGCGGCGAAGTCGGAGAACGTCACCCCGCCGGCGGCGTCGACGGCCAGCGTGCCGTGGTTCCACTGCGAGGCCGCCGCGCTGGGGCCGCTGAGCAGGGCGTGGACGTGGAAGGTGCCCGCCAGGTCCCCCTGAGCGTGCGCGGCCCCGGTCACGACCAGCACCAGCAGCGTCGGCTCGGGCGCCCCGGCGTCGCCGGTGGTGTTGACCAGGAAGGCCACCTCGCGGTCGGGCGCGAGGAACCCGAGCAGCGGCGTCCCGGGCATGGTCACGCGGCCGTACCCGTCCACCGCCAGCGTCCCGATCGCGCCCGCCTCGACGCCCTGGCCCAGCGAGTCCACCGCGGCCGCGATCGAGACCAGCCCGTCCGCGTCCACGCTCCCGGTGCCGCGCTCCCAGCGCGGGTGGGGGCCGCTGTAGAGCGCGTGGTAGGTGAACGCCTTCCCGGCCAGGTCGGACAGGTGGTAGGTGACGCCGGCCACGCGCCGCCGCCAGATCAGGAGCTGCTGCGCATCCACCACGCCGTCGGTGCGCCCGCTGGCCGTCCCCACCACCAGCGTGTGGCTGGCCGCCAGCGAGCCGTGGAAGCCCCCCGGCGCGTCGGCGCCCGCCAGCGTCACGGTCCCGTCCGCCGCCAGCGAGGCCGTCAGGTCGAGCGCGGCCGGCGGCGTGAACGGGCCGGTCCAGGAGAGCCCCTCGGTCGCCTGCACGGCGCCGTCGCTCCCCACCACCAGGTGCAGCCAGCTCCACTCCGCCGTGTCGTTGGTGGAGAAGCGGAGCAGGTCCCAGTCGCCGGTCAGGTCGTTCCCCGGGGGCTCGCTGGAGCCGCCGGAGGTGCAGCTGCCGAGAGGGGAGGCCAGGGAGGCGGCCAGGACGGCGAGGGCGAGGCGGGCGACGGGCGAGGGCATGGGCAGCCTCCGGGCGCGCGGGCTGCTGCGCACCGTGATTCTCACGCTGCCCACCCGGCCGGCGTCCGGTCGCGAGGGGTGGACCGAAGGGCCGGGCACGGTGCGGGTGCCCGGGATCGCCCGGCCCTGGCGGCGCCGGCGCTGCCCTCCCGCGCCTGCGGGAAACGACGACGGCCGGCACCCCTCGGAGGGAGCGCCGGCCGCCGGGTTCATCCGAGGCTGGAGGCTACCGCACCGCGACGGTGACGTTGTCGACGGTGGCCCAGTGCGTGCTGCCGGTGGACTTGACCCGGAAGCGCAGCTTCATGGTGGTGCTCTTGTAGGCGGTGATGTTGATGGAGGCGTTGGTGGCGCCCCGCGTGCCGGTGTAGCTCGCCACCTGGGTCCAGGTGGAGCCGCTGTTGGTGGAGACGTCCACCGCCAGGTACTCGGAGGTGCCGAGGTTCTTGGTGGCGTACTTGAAGCCCAGCGTCACGGTGGTGCCGGTCTTGCTGATGGCGTTCTTGAGCGTGAGCTGCGACTCGGTCGAGCAGTTCAGGCAGGCCCCGACGCCGGAGCCGTTGAGCGTGCCCTGCTTCCACTTCCCGGTGGTGCTGCCGCCCGCGACCGCCCAGTTGGTCGCGATGCTGTCCATCGTGTCGTAGAAGTTGCCGTTGAACGCCGGGTAGATGTCGAGCGTGGCGCCGCCCGTGCCGGCGAAGTTGGCGCCGTCCGACCAGCGGGTGTCGTTGATGAGCGCCTTGTACTCGAAGGCGGCGCCCGAGGCGATGGCGGTGGTGGTGTAGACCCACACGTTGCCGGTGGTCCACTCGGTGGCCACGCCGGCGGTCCAGGAGAGCGGCGCCAGGCTCCCGCGCAGCGTGATGTTGTTGCCCATGCCCACGTCGTAGTGGACGCGGAAGGTGGTGGTCACGCTGCCGCCGCTGGCCAGCGTCGTCGCCGAGACGGTGCTCGACTTGGCCGAGGTGCCGGAGGCGTTGGAGGCGGTCACGTAGTAGTAGTACGCGGTGCTTGCGGCCAGCCCGATGTCACCGTAGCTGGTGGCGGAGGTGGTGCCGGCCACCGAGAAGGTGCAGGTGCTGCAGGTGGCCCGGTAGACCGTGTACGAGGTGGCGTCGGTCGAGGCGGTCCAGCTCACGCTGATGGCGCTGCTGGAGGTGGCCGCGGCGGCCACGCCGGTCGGCGCCGCCGGGGTGGAGGCGGTGGCCCCCTGCCAGATGGCGTAGTTGGTCCCGCTCTGCCCGACCACCCACAGCCCGGCCGACGGCGCCCAGTCGCCGGGGCCGACCTTCACCGCGGTGTTGCCGTTCACGATGGCCGCGTACCTGCTGCTGTCGGCCGCCTGGATGGACACCGAGCTGGTGCTGGTGATCCCCTGCGCCTTGCGGATGGCGATCATGTTCTTGATGGCCGTCTGCAGCGGCGTGCCCCAGTCGAAGTAGTGGGACCAGAAGACCGAGGGGGTGCCGGGGTGGGTGAGGATGTACGCGTAGCCCTGCTCGACGTTGGCGCTGGGGAAGGCCCAGTGGTTCTGGCCGCCCGGCGCCGGGCCGGTGTCGTGGTTGTCGAGGAAGGTGACGGCGTAGGCAGGGTTGGAGCCGATGATGCCGGCCGGCTTGCCGCCGTTGTTCAGCTTGCCGAAGTCGTTGTAGCTGAACGCCTGCATCAGCAGCGGCTTGGTGACGAAGTCGAACGCGGCCGAGCGGTTGCCGGTGGCGGAGATCCAGTTGTTGATCTGGTTGCGCCAGTTGCTCGGGTCGTTGACGTCGAAGCTGTTGGTCGGCCAGTGCTCGCCCACCGAGAAGTAGGGCGAGGTGGCCGAGTTGTACTGGCCGACGTAGCCGCCGCCGAAGCCCTTCACGTAGTCGTAGCGCCAGCCGTCGAAGCCGATCGTCCCCTTGAGCCAGTTGAGCCAGGTGGTGATGCCGTTCTGGACGTCGCCGTTGGTGTGGTCGAGGTCGCGGGCCGCGGCGTAGCCCTCACCGGAGTCCGAGGCGCCGCGCTGCGAGACGCCGGCGCCGGGGTTGCCGGCGGCGAAGTACTCGTCGTTGCTGGTGACCGCGTAGTTGTTGTTCGGGAAGGCGGGGTTGCAGAAGTCCGCCCAGTTGAGGCAGCCGTTGCGGTGGTTGATGACGATGTCCGCCAGCACCTTCACGCCCTGGCCGTGCAGCGCCGTGATGGCCGACTGCAGCTGCGCCTGCGTGCCGTAGCTGGAGTTGAGGTTGTTCCACTCGGTGGGCAGGTAGCCCTGGACCGCGCCCGCCTTGCTGGGCGGCGGCATCCACACCATCGTGAACCCGCCGGCCTTGATGCTGGCCGCGTTGTTCTGCACCGTCGTGTACCAGCCGCCCTGCGTGCCCCAGATGAACCCCTGCAGCATCACGTCCGTGCCGCCGCCGGTGTAGGCGTCGGCCATGGGCACCTCGGCCGGATCGACCGGGAGCACCCCCTCGTCCACCGCCTCCCCGGCGCTGCCCAGGTCCACCGCCTGGTCACCGCCCGGATCCCGATCCCCTCCGGCGCCGGCCCACACGCCGCCGAACCGACCCACACCAACAGCCCCAGCCACAGCGCTGCTGCGCGCTTCACTGCCTGCATGTGTGTTTCCCCGTTTTCACCACCGCGCCGGCGGGCGCTACCCCGGCTCCGCTCTCCCCGCGCGATCCGCCGGACGATCGCGACGCGGAGCCGGTTCCCTTCCTCGACGGCGGATTTGCGGATTTTGCATTTCCACGCGTAGGAATGGGACACACCATGTGTGCGGCGACACTCTGCCGCAGCGGCCGGACGCCGCGGAGCTGGTGCGTGACTGTGGGTGCTGGTGGGTGAAGCTGGGTGTCGAGCGGCGAGCGCCGTCAGGGCGGGATCAGCGCTCGTAGATCTCCACCAGCCGCGCCAGGCGCCGGGCCGTCTCCGGGGCGAGCGCGTCCTCGCGCATCCGCCAGGCCCAGTTTCCGCCCAGCGTGGCGGGGCGGTTCATGCGCGCCGGCGTGCCCAGGCCGAGGACGTCCTGCATGGGCACGATGGCGGTGTCGGCCACCGACGCGAGCAGGGTCCGGATCAGCACCCAGTGCATCTCGCGGCCGTCGGTGGCGAGGTACTCGCGCGCGAAGGCCTTCTCGGCCTCCACCTCCTCCGCCGTGCGCGTGCTCGCGCCGGCGTCGCCGCCCCACCAGCCCATGACCGTGTCGTTGTCGTGCGTGCCGGTGTAGGCGACCACGTCGCGGGCGTAGTTGTGGGGCAGGAAGGTGGGCGCCTGCGGGTCGTTGCCGAAGGCGAACTGGAGGATGGCCATCCCGGGGAAGCCGAAGCGGTGGCGCAGCCCCTCCACCTCCGGCGTGATCACGCCCAGGTTCTCGGCGATGAAGGGGAGCGGCCCGAGCGCCTTCTCCAGCGCCTCGAACAGCGCCGCGCCCGGCCCCTTCACCCACCGACCCTCCACGGCGGTGGGGCAGCTGGCGAGGATCTCCCAGAAGGCCTCGAACCCGCGGAAGTGGTCGAGCCGGATCCGGTCCACCATGGCCAGCGCGCCGCGCACGCGCGTCACCCAGAACGCGAACCCGTCGGCCGCCATGCGCCCCCAGTCGTAGATGGGATTGCCCCAGCGCTGGCCGGTGGCGCTGAAGTAGTCGGGCGGCACGCCCGAGACCACCGACGGCTCGCCGTCGGGCTGCAGCTTGAACAGGTCCGGCCGCGCCCAGACCTCGGCCGAGTCGTGCGCCACGTAGATGGGCACGTCCCCCACCAGCGCGATGCCCAGCGCGCGGCAGCGGGCCCGCAGCGCCTCCCACTGCCGGAAGAACTGCCACTGGGTGAACACCTCGGCGGCGATGGCCTCGGCGTGCTGCTCCCGCGCGGCCAGGAGCGCGGCCGGCTCGCGCTGGCGCAGCGGCGCCGCCCAGCGCGTCCAGGGCTGGCCGCCGTGGGCGTCCTTGAGGACGGTGAAGAGCGCCCAGTCCTCCAGCCAGGCGGCGTGGCGGGCCCGGAAGTCGGCCAGCTCGGCGCGCCGCTCCGGGCCGGCCTTGTCGGCGAAGCTGCGCGCGGCGCGGACCAGCCGCTCCTTCTTCCAGAGCAGCGCCTCGTGCAGCGCCGCCGTGTCCGGGGTGCCGGCGGGCGCGCCGGCCAGGTCGGCCTCGGCCAGCCAGCCCTCGGTCCGGATCACGTCCAGCGAGACCAGCAGCGGGTTGCCGGCGAACGAGGAGAGCGCCTGGTAGGGCGAGTCGCCGTAGCCGGTGGGCGAGAGCGGCAGCACCTGCCAGAGGCGCTGGCCGGCCTCCGCCAGCCAGGCCGCGAACCGGTGCGCGGCGACGCCGAGGTCGCCGGCGCCGTGCGGGCCGGGGAGGGAGGTCGGGTGCAGGAGGATGCCGCTGCGGCGGTCGGACATGGGAGCTCCGCTCAAGAGGCGCGTCTGGGGAAGGCGTCTGGCCGAGGCGCCAGGGAAGGCGAAGCCCGGCGCCCGGTCAAGCCCGAAGTGCGGCAGGGGCGGGGGCGGGCCGCGCCCCGGCCGTCCCGGCTCACAGGTGCTGGATGCGCTGCTCGGGCGCCGGGGCGTCGTCGTCGTGGCCGTCCGGCAGCTGCCGCTCCAGGGCCCGCGCCACCGCGTCGCGCGCGCCCAGCCCGACCGCCAGCGCCGCCGCCAGCATCACCCCGCCCAGCACGATCCCGAAGGCCAGGGTGGCGAGGCCGCCCCCCACGCCCACGTGCTCGAGCGCCATGGCGGCGGCCAGCACCAGCACCAGCCACTTCACCGCCAGCGCCAGGTGGTGGGCCTGGCGGATTTGCCGGTTCACCGCGCCGATGAGCACGCTCCGCTCCAGGAAGCGGGCCGCCCCGATCCCCACCAGCAGGATCAGCGCCCCCACCACCAGCCGCGGCAGGAAGCCCAGCAAGGAGAGCCCCACCGCGGTGGTGGTGCTGGCGCCCAGCACGTCCAGCGCCAGGGCCACCCCGCCCAGCAGCACGAACCAGAAGGCGCCGCGGGCGATGAGCCAGGAGGGCTCGTGCCGCGCGTCGAGCGGGCCGCCGCCGCTGGTCATGCCCCACTCGCGGGCGCGCCGGTCGAACCCCATGCGCGCCAGCCCGCGGCGCAAGCCGGCCCGGATGAGCGCCGCCACCACCAGCGCGCCCACCAGCACCAGCAGCATGGCCACCAGCCCCGGCAGGTCGGCCACCAGCACCGCCGAGAGCCGGCCGAAGGCCGCCGACAGGACCTGCTCCACGCGCTCCCACATGGCTTCGACCCTCCCTGTGAACGGCCGCCCGCTACGGGCTGAGCGATCCGGCCAGCGCCACCGCGAGATGAGGTAGGGCTTCTCGGCCTCGAACGCCGCGCAGAGCCGCTCGACGCGCGCCTCGGCCTGATCCGGGCCCATCGCCGCCACCTCGTTGACCCAGCCCGCCACCCACCCCAGGTAGAGCGGCGTCATGGAGCGGAGCAGCTGGTCGCGGTCCATCCGCTTGGCGTACCAGCCCACCGCGAAGTCGTAGACCACCCGGGCCCAGATGGCGTCGGGCACGCGGAAGGCCTCGGCCGGCTCGCGCTGGATCCGCTGCAGCGCCAGCATGGTCTGCGGCGGGAGGACCTCGCTCCAGAGCCGCCGCAGGTCCTGCCAGCCCAGCGCGAAGGCCGAGACCAGCGGCCCCGGCGCCGGCGGCGGCACCGGCTCCTCCGGCGCGCGCTCCCCGCCCGGCAGGCCGAAGGTCGGCACCGGCTGCGAGCCGCGCACGCGCTGCCAGCGCGGCGCGTGCAGCTCCATCTCGTGGAAGACCGGCCCCAGCACCCGGGCCACCGTGCCGGCCACGTCGGCCGGCGGCGCGGGCCGGCGCGGCCGCGGCCCCAGCACCACCTGGGCCATGCGGCTGTCCCGGGCGATGGCCTTGGTGATGACCCACAGGTCGCCGCCGGCGTGGGCCGGGTCGGTGCGCCAGGACTCGTCGTGCAGCAGCGCCTCGGCCAGGCGGCGGGAGAGCACGATGTCCGGGCCGAGCGGCTGGCGCAGCCGGTGGCCGAAGAGGGCGCGGGTCAGCGGGTAGACGATGCCGGTGACCAGCACGCCCTCGAACGGCCCGCGGGCCGGCGCGGGGGCCACCAGGTCGAAGCCGCCCTCCAGCACCGGCTGGAGCAGCGCGCGGGCGAAGTCCGGGCCGGCCGGGAGCGGCTGCCCCTCCAGCAGCGCGCAGGCCGGCGCCCCCTGGGCCACCGCCAGCTCCAGCAGCGTGGGCAGGGCGCCGCCGGGGCCGGTGTGACCGCCGGTGTACACCAGCGGCGGGACCTCTCCCTCCGCCGGGAGCGGATCGCCGGGGGCCAGCGCCCCACGCGGATCCGGCGTGAGCAGGACGGTGAGCGAGGGGCGGCCCGCCAGCGCCTGCTTCAGCCCGGCGCGGAGCGCCTGCGCCGTCTCGGTGGCCGCCAGCGCGTCGGGCTCGGACAGCACGCCGACGACGGCCTGCGGGGCCACGGCCTCGCCCGCTCGTGAAGGATCCAGCACGCGGACAACCTAACCGGTCTCCGGGTGGAAGGGGGCACCTTCCCCACCGGCCGGGACCGTCTCCGGAAGGGGCGATGCACCCTATAGATCAGCCGGGGCGCGCAGGGAACCGCCAGCCGCCGCCGGACGGCTCAGCGGGTCCGGAGGCAGCGCTGGAAGAACGGGGCCATCGAGCCCTCCACCCGGTCGCGGGACAGCTCGTGGCCGCCCTTGAACTCCTCGACCTCCCACCCGAGGCCCCGCTCGGTGCTCAGCTTGCGGAGGTAGCGCACCCCCTCGAGGATCCAGGGGTAGGCCTCGTCCGTGCCGACCTCGACGTGCACCGCCGCCAGCGCAGGCTTCCGCTGGGCGTAGGCGTCGAGCTTCTCCGCCCACTGGCCGAACCCCTGCTCCCAGCGGGCGATCACCGCCGCGTCGGCAGGGGAGCCGTCCCAGGTCGGGATGTCGCAGAGCGAGTCCTTGCTGGAGGGGTTGGGCGCGAAGGCGCGGCCGTAGGCCTCGTGGAACGTCCGATCCCAGATGTCGAAGGCGGACTTCATGTCGCCGGGCTGCATCACGCCCGGGCCGGTGGCGAAGGTGCAGGCGAAGCGGTCGGGGTGGCGCAGCGAGAGGTTGAGCGCGCCGAAGCCGCCCATGGAGTAGCCGGCCAGCCCGCGGGCCTCGCGCCGCGCCACCGTCCGGTAGGTCCGGTCGATGACGCCCACCGCGTCGCGCACCACCCAGGACTCCCAGTCGCCGTCGATGGGCCCCTTGACGAAGAAGGAGCCGCCCATGGGCGAGACGCCGTCCACGCCGACCAGGATGAACTCGCTGCCAGGGCGCGCCGAGAAGGCGGCCCCGAGGGCCCCCTCCCAGCCGGTCACCATCGAGGGCGAGCCGGAGTAGCCGTGGAGGAAGTAGACCACCGGGTAGCGGCGGGAGGGGCTGCGCGCGTAGGAGGGCGGCAGGAGCACGAACAGCGCCACGTTCCCCTGCTTCTCCAGGGCGCCGGCCAGCGCCGGGGAACCCACGTGCATCACCTTCATGGTCCCCAGCTTCTCGCGCTCCAGGATGCGCGCGGCGGGCGGGGCGGCGGCGAGCGCCGGGAGGGCGAGGGCGGCGCAGAGGAAGGCGGCGGCGAGGGCGGTCGGGCGAAGGGGCACGGGCGGGCTCCGGGGAGGCCCGCCCCCGGACGCCGGGGGCGGGTCCCTCAAGGACGGGGCAGCCCCCGGTTCGTGACCGGGGGCCGCTTCACCCGCAGCGTATGCCTGCGCCTACGCCAGCGCCGAGACGAGCTTGAGCTCGCGCGACTCGTGCTCGGCGATGCGGGTGGCGATGGCCCCCGCCAGCTGGCCCAGGTCGCCCGGGGTCATCCCGTGCGGCGACTTGGTCCGGTCCACCAGGCTGGCCACCAGCTTGAGGATCTCCTGGTGCTCCTCGATGAGCCGGGAGATCTCGGTGCGCCGCTCGGGGTCGCGCGAGCCCAGGATGCCGTAGAGCCCCTTGGCGTGCTCCTCGTGCGCGAAGTGCTCGCGGAGCGCCTGCGACAGCTCGTCCAGCGCGGCCGCCAGCGCGGCCGGGTCGGTGGCCCCCTGCAGCCGGTGGGTCAGCGCCTCCAGCCGGTGGTGGTCCTCCTCGATGGCCCGCTGCACCTGCTCGGCGCCGTGGGTGGGGCCGCCGGCCCCCTCGGCGTGGAACTGCGCCTTCTCGGTGGAGCCCTCCAGCGCCAGCGTGGAGGCGGTGCCGCCGGAGACGGTCTGCGCCACCAGGTCGAAGTAGCCGACGCCCACCTCGCGCTGGTGCCGGGTCGCGCTGTAGCCCAGCTTCTCCGCCGCGAACTCGGCCTGCTGCAGCTCGGAGTAGGCGGCCATGCCGCGGTCCTTGTAGCCGCGGGCCAGCTGGAACATCGAGAAGTTGAGGGCGTGGAAGCCGGCCAGGGTGACGAACTGGAACTTGTAGCCCATGGCGCCCAGCTCGCGCTGGTAGCGCGCGATGGTGGCGTCGTCGAGGTGCTTCTTCCAGTTGAACGAGGGGGAGCAGTTGTAGGCCAGGAGCTTGCCGGGGTGCTTGGCGTGGACCCCTTCGGCGAACTTCCGCGCGAACTCGAGGTCGGGGGTCTGCGTCTCGCACCAGACCAGGTCGGCGTAGGGGGCGTACGCCACGCCGCGGGCGATGGCCGACTCCAGCCCGCCCTTGAAGCGGTAGAAGCCCTCCGGCGTCCGGTCGTGGCGGTCGATGAACGGGGCGTCGTGGGGGTCGACGTCGCTCATGATCAGGTTGGCCGACTCGGCGTCGGTGCGGGCCACCAGCACGGTGGGCACGCCCAGCACGTCGGCGGCCAGCCGGGCCGCGGTCAGGGTGCGCACGAAGGTGGAGGTGGGGACCAGCACCTTGCCGCCCAGGTGGCCGCACTTCTTCTCCGAGGCCACCTGGTCCTCGAAGTGCACGCCGGCCGCCCCGGCCTCGATCATGGCCTTCATCAGCTCGTAGGCGTTGAGCGGGCCGCCGAAGCCGGCCTCGGCGTCGGCCACGATGGGCGCGAACCACCAGGTGCCGTCCTTGCCCTCGGCGTGCTCGATTTGGTCGGCGCGCTGGAAGGCCCGGTTGATGCGCCGCACGATCTCCGGGACCGAGTTGGCGGGGTAGAGGCTCTGGTCCGGGTAGGTCTGGGCGGCGGTGTTGGCGTCGGCGGCCACCTGCCAGCCGGAGAGGTAGATGGCCTGCAGGCCGCCCTTCACCATCTGCACGGCCTGGTTGCCGGTGAGCGCGCCCAGCGCGTGGATGTACGGCTCGGAGTGGAGCAGCGCCCAGAGCCGCTCCGCGCCCAGCTGGGCCAGCGTGTGCTCGACGCGGACGGTGCCGCGCAGCTTCTCGACGTCGGCCCGGCCGTAGCGCCGGAGGACGCCCTCCCAGCGGCGCGGGTCGGGGTGGTGGGGTGCGGGGGAGTCGGTGCCGTTGGCGTGGGTGGAGAGCATGCGTGCCCCCTCCTCTCGGGAGGCGTCCAGCAGGTCGTAAGCGGCCAGGGTGATGAACTCGGGGAACTCGGCGCCGGTGCTCATGCGCTCGAACAGGGTGCGGGCCTCGCCGAAGCGGCCCTCGGAGAAGCGCCGCTCGCCCACCTCGAGGCGGATGCGGTCCATCTCCTCGGCGAGCACGGTGCGGAACCGCTCGACGGTGAGCGGCTTGCCGTCGTCCAGCGTGACGCCGTGGTGGATCCACTGCCAGGCCAGGGCGCGCGAGATCTCGGCCGTGGCCGCGTCCTCCATCAAATGGTAGAGCGGCACGCAGCCGGAGCCGCGCAGCCAGGCCTCGATGTACTGGACCGAGACGCGGATGTTGTGGCGCAGGCCGGCCTCGGTGCGGCTGCCCTCGGCGGGCCGCAGCAGGTCGCGGGCGGAGACCTCCACGTCCTCGCGCTTGCGCTCGAGCTGGTTCGCCCCCTTCATCCGCTCGTCGAAGATGGCCCTGGCCACCGGCACCAGGCCCGGGTGCGCCACCCAGGTGCCGTCGTGGCCGTCGGTCACCTCGCGCAGCTTGTCGGCGCGCACCTTGGCCAGCGCGGCCTCGCTGGCGGCCGGGTCGTCCTTGATCGGGATTTGCGCGGCCATGCCGCCCATGGCGTGGACGCCGCGGCGGTGGCAGGTGCGGATCAGCAGCTGCGTGTAGGCGCGCAGGAAGCCCTTGTCCATGGTGACCTGCCCGCGGTCGGGCAGCACCAGGGCCGGGTCGGCGCGGAAGCGCTTGATGTACGAGAAGATGTAGTCCCAGCGGCCGCAGTTGAGGCCGGCCGAGTGCTCGCGCAGCTCCCAGAGGAACTCGTCCATCTCGAAGGCGGCGGGGAGCGTCTCGATGAGGCAGGTGGCGCGGATGGTGCCGCGCGGCAGGCCGCGGGCCGCCTGGGCGTGGAGGAACACGTCGTTCCAGAGCCGCGCCTCGAGGTGGCTCTCCATCTTCGGCAGGTAGAAGTACGGGCCCGAGCCCTGCCCGAGCAGCGAGGTGGCGTTGTTCCAGAAGAAGACGCCGAAGTCGAAGAGCGCCGCGGTGGCGGGCTTGCCGTCCACGCGGCAGTGCTTCTCCAGCAGGTGCCAGCCGCGCGGCCGCACCATCAGCACCGCGGTGCGCTCGCCCAGCGCGTAGCTCTTGCCGGTGTCCGGGGCCACGTAGGTGATGGTGCCCTCCACCGCGTCGCGGAGGTTCACCTGGCCCTCGACCACGTTGCGCCAGGTGGGCGAGTTCGAGTCCTCGAAGTCGGCCATGAAGACGCTGGCGCCGGAGTTGAGCGCGTTGATGATCATCTTCCGGTCGGTGGGGCCGGTGATCTCGACGCGGCGGTCCAGCAGGTCCGGGGGGATCGGGCGACGGTCCACTCGGCGCGCCGGATCTGCTCGGTGGTGGCCAGGAACGCGGGCCGCTCGCCGGCGTCGAGCCGGCGCTGCACCTCGCGCCGGCGCTCCAGCAGCTCCTCCACCCGCGGCCGGAAGCGCCGGATCAGGTCGGCGACGAAGGCCAGCGCGTCCGGGGACAGCACCGTCGCGCTGCCCGGGGGCAGCGGGCCGTCCAGCTCCATCCCGGCGGGCAGAACCGGGGGCGTGTCGTGATGGGACATCGGTGATCCTCCGTTGGGCGCGGCGCACGGTCGCGGTGCGCTCCGGAGGAAGTTGTTGGCGCTGCCCGTCGTTCACCACATTTCCTTGGATTCCGCGGAGTTAACGTGTCTGGTCGAGGTCGCTGGCGGGGCGTGAAGCTGTAAAGGTTGAAAATGTCCTAACGCGTCACCATGTTGCGCAGCGTCCGTGGCACGGTTTGTCGCATGGGCCCCACCGGAGTTCACCCGGTCCGGCCACTCCGTGTCCCCCGCAGCGGGAGGTGGCGCGTGCAGGACTACCCTGCCCAGCTCGGCGGCAAGGTCCGGGCCGTCCGCCGCCAGCGCAGCCTGACCCAGGCGCAGCTGGCGGAGCGGCTCGGCATCTCGGCCAGCTACCTCAACCTCATCGAGCACAACCGGCGCACGCTCTCGGCGCCGCTGCTCATCAAGCTGGCCGAGGTGCTCGACCTCGACCTCAAGGCGCTCTCCAGCGAGGGCCACCAGCGGGTGGTGGCCGACCTGATGGAGGTCTTCGGGGATCCGCTCTTCGACGGCCACGACGTCACCACCGCCGAGGTCCGCGAGCTGGCGGCCGCCTCTCCCACGGCGGCGCGCGCCATCCTGGCGCTCTACCGCGGCTACCGCACCGCGCGCGAGGCCTCCGACACGCTGGCGGCCACGCTCTCCGACGGCGACCTGGAGGCGGTGGCCTCCTCGCACCTGCCGACCGAGGAGGTCTCCGACCTCATCCAGCGCGAGCACAACTACTTCCCGGCGCTCGAGGCCGGCGCGGAGGCGCTCTGGCGCGACGCGCGGCTCGACCCGGAGTACCTCTACACCTCGCTGGTCCGGCTGCTGACCTCGCTGGGCGTGCAGGTCCGGATCCTGCGGACCGCCGAGATGGGCGGCGCGGTCCGGCGCTTCGACGCGGCCACCCGCACGCTGGCGCTCTCCGAGGTGCTGCGGCGGGGCAGCCGCAACTTCCAGCTGGCCTACCAGGTGGGCCTGCTCACCCAGGCGCCGGTGCTGGACCGCGCCGCGGGCGATCCGCTGCTCACCAGCGAGGCCTCCCGCGGGCTGGCGAGGGTGGCGCTGGCCAACTACTTCGCGGCCGCGGTGCTGATGCCGTACGAGCCGTTCCTGCAGGCGGCCCGCACCGAGCGCTACGACATCGAGCTGCTGGGGCACCGCTTCCGCACCAGCTTCGAGCAGACCTGCCACCGGCTCACCACGCTCCGGCGGCCGGGGCGGAGGGCGTGCCCTTCCACATGGTCCGCGTGGACATCGCCGGGAACATCTCCAAGCGGTTCAGCGCCACCGGGCTGCGCTTCGCCCGCTTCTCCGGCGCCTGCCCGCGCTGGAGCGTGTTCGAGGCCTTCACCACGCCGGGGCTGGTGCGCACCCAGCTCTCGCGCAGATGCCGACCGGCGCGCGCTACTTCTGGATGGCGCGCACGGTGAGCCGCGAGGGCGGCGGGTTCCACGCGCCGCGCTCGGTGGTGGCCATCGCCATGGGGTGCGAGGCGGCCCGCGCCCGCGAGCTGGTCTACGCCGACGGCGTCAGCATGGACGGCGACGAGGCGGTGGTGCCGGTGGGGATCGCCTGCCGGCTCTGCGAGCGCGCCGACTGCGAGCAGCGCGCCTTCCCGCAGCTGCAGCACCCGCTGCGCGTCAACGCGAACGTGCGCGGGGTGTCGTTCTACGCGCCGCCGGGGGAGTGACGAAGGGGTGGCGCTGCCCTTCGACTCCGCCGCGGATCGCCGCGGCTACGCTCAGGGCGAACGGTCGCTCGAATCCGTTCGGGCTGAGCGTAGCGGGCCCGCAGGGCCCGCGAGAGTCGAAGCCCAGGCGCCAGCCGACCTAAACGTCGCTGGTGCAGGCGCGGCACCTGCGCGCCGCCTGCGGGATGGTCTCCAGGCACGCCGGGCAGACCTTGGTGGGCGCCCCGGGCGGCGGGGGCCGCACGAAGGCCTTGAGCACCAGGAAGACCACCGAGGCGATGATCACGAAGTCGACAATCCGTCCCAGCAGGTCGCCGTACTTGATGCTCTGGCCGCCGGCCAGCTCCAGCACCGACTCACGCCACTCGGTCCCGCCGGGCAGGAGCATGCCGACGATGGGCATGATCACGTCGTCCACCACGCCGCTCACCACCTTGCCGACGGCGCCGCCGATGATGACGCCGGCCGCCAGGGCGACCACGTTCTGCTTCAGGAGGAACTCGCGGAACTCGTGGCCGAAGGACCGCATCGCTCCCGAGGCCTTTCCCATGGCCGCGCCAGGGTTCAGCTCCATCTCGCAACTCCCCTCCGGGAGAGCCGTCTCCCGCGCCCCGTCATCCTGACGGGCCCGTCCGGCGTATCAGGCCGGGCCAGGCGCGCCAAGAAGGGAAGGGCTCCCTGGAGGGTGCTGCAAGGTGTCTGGGCGCGTGGCCCGGAGCGCGTTCACGTGCCTCAGCCGGCGATGCCGAGCCGGTCGGTCTCCAGCCGCGCCGGGCGCGAGGACCGTGCCGACCGGAGCAGCTCTCCGTCGCTGGCCCGCCGGCGCAGGAACGCGTACCGGTCCAGCTCCAGCGCCGCGGCCAGCGACTCGGCCAGGCGCTCCAGCCAGCGCGCCCGGGCGGCGGCCTGGCCAGCCTCCAGCCGCGTGGACTGCTCCGCCTCGCGCTCCAGCGTCCGCAGCCGGCGCTCGGCCTCGCGCTCCTCCGCCTCCAGCGCAGCCACCGTGGCCTGCGCGCGGGCCAGCGCCTCGCCGCGCCGGGCCCGCTCGGCGGCGTCGCGCGCCTGCTCGCGGTCCCAGGCCAGCGCCGCGCCCAGCGCCTCCTCGCGCCGGGCCCAGAGCCAGGCGGCGCGGCGCAGCAGCAGCACCGCCGCGATGGGCAGGGCCGCCACCCAGACCAGCTCGGCGGCGGGCGCGGCGGAGAGCGAGGCCGCCGCCACCGCCAGCGCGGCGGCGCCGCCGCCGGCCGCCGTGAGCGCCACCAGCGCCCGCCGGCGCTCGCCGGCCGCGGCCAGCAGCTGGACCCAGCGCTCGGCGCCGGCCGCCACCAGCGCGAACAGGGCCACCGCCCCGCCCAGCGCGAAGGCCAGGCCGGCGCCGCCCGCGAGCGGCGCGGAGGCCAGCGCGGCCGGGAGGTCGGGGGGCGCGCCGGCGGCGCGCAGCGCCGGCCCGGACAGCCGCAGCGTCTCGGAGGCGAGCAGGGCGCCCGCCAGCGCCCGCAGCCCCAGCGGCAGCCAGGGCAGCGGGACCGGGGGGCGGCCGCGCTGCTCGGGCGTGGCGGCCAGCGCCTCGGGATCGACCGGCAGCGCGCCGCGGACCAGGTCGTCGGCCACCGCGCGCGTCAGCGCCTCGGCGTGGGCGCGGGCGTGCAGGAGCCGGTCCGAGGCCGCGATCAGCGCCGCCGCCGCGGCGGCGCGCGCCGGCGGCTCGGGCGCGGGCGGCGGGGGCGCGGGCGTGCCGCCGGCGCCCCGCGGGGCGGCGCGCGGGGCGGGGTGGCGCGAGCGGACCACCACCTCGCCGTCCTGGACGTCCAGGTCCACCGGCAGCACCTCCAGCGCCACCGGCAGCCGGGTCGCGTAGCGGGCGAGGCGATACCGGAGGAAGTCGTCCAGCCGCACGCCGGAGCGGACGGCCAGCCGCGCCGAGAGCTCGGCCTCGAGCCGCGACCGGACCAGCGGCCGCCGGGGCTCCGCCTCGTCCCTGGCGAGGGCTCGCCGCGCCGCCCGCGCCTGCCAGCCCTCCGTCACGCGCTGGAGCAGCCGCTGCACCGGGCCCCCCGTCGCCACCGCCGTCCCGAACAGGCCGCCGCTTCCGGACATCGCTCGTGCCTCTCTTCCCCGTTGCCCCAGCGCGAAGCTAGGGAGGCAGGCGGGTGAGGGCCAAGGGCACCGGCGGGGCAGCGGGTCCAACGGGGGAGTGCCTGGGGACGGGTCCGGTCGCAGGTCAGGCGACCGAGGGATACCGTATCCCACCTGGCGACGGTTACGTTCCCGGAGGTGGGACGAGCGCCCCGCATCCTGGTCGTGGACGACAACGAGGTCCTGCGCACGCTGGTCGCGCAGGCGCTCGAGGGGGAAGGGTACGTCGCCATCGCCGCCGACAGCGGCGAGGCCGCGCTGGACGTGGCCAGCTTCGACCCTCCGGACCTGTGCGTGGTGGATCAGGTCATGCCCGGCATGAGCGGCGCGGAGCTGATCCGGGCGCTCCGGTCGTCGCAGGACGAGCGGCTGCGCAGGATCCCCGCCATCGGGCTCACCGGGTACACCGGCGCGGAGCGCGAGCTGATCGCGGCCGGGGCCTGCTCGGCCATGCCCAAGCCGGTCTGCTACGGCACGCTCTTCGAGCGGGTGCGGACGGTCCTGGGCGAGCAGCTGCATTGAGCGGGGTTCACGGCCCCGCTCATGACCAGCCGTTCGGCCTGAGCCCTTCGACTCCACGCCCGCCGAGCGGGCGCTACGCTCAGGGCGGGCGGAGTCGAAGGCCAGGGACAAGGCGGACCTCACCCCCGCGCGTAGCTCTCCATCGCCGCCGACACCGCCGCGCCGGGGCGGACCGTCCGCCCCTGCCTGGCCAGCGCCTGCTCCAGCGCGCCCAGCACCGCCAGCACGTGCTCCTGGCGCGCCGACTCGCCCATCAGCCCGATGCGCCAGACCTTCCCCGAAAGCGGCCCCAGGCCGCCGCCGATCTCGATCCCGTGCTCGGCCAGCAGCACCTTGCGCGCGGCGGCCTCGTCCACGCCCTCCGGCACCCGGATGCAGCTGAGCGTGGGGAGCCGGTGCCCCTCCTGCGCCTGAGGGGAGCAGCCCAGCGCGGCGGCGCCGGCCATCAGCGCCGCCGCGTGGCGGCGGTGGCGCGCGTAGCGGGCCGGGAGCCCCTCCTCCAGGACGATCCGCAGCGCCTCGCGGAGGGCGTAGACCATCGAGATGGGCGCGGTGTGGTGGTACACGCGCTTCCCCTCCGCCCAGTAGTCCGCCACCATGCCCGCGTCGAGGTACCAGCTCTGCACCTTGGTCTTGCGCGCCCGCACCGCCTCCAGCGCGCGGGGCGAGAGCGTCAGCGGCGCCAGCCCGGGCGGGCAGGAGAGGCACTTCTGGGTCCCGGAGTAGCAGGCGTCGATCTCCCAGGCGTCCACCTCGACCGGCACGCCGCCCAGGGACGTGACCGCGTCCACCACCAGCAGCGCGCCGTGCGCATGGCAGAGCCGCCCCAGCCCCTCCAGCGGCTGGTGCGCGCCCGTGGAGGTCTCGGCCTGCACGATGGCCACCGCCTTGACCGGCTTCTCCGACTGGAGCACGGCCTCGATCCGGGCCAGGTCGCAGACCTCGCCCCAGGGGACGTCCAGCTTCACGAGCCGCCCGCCGGCGCGCCCCACGATGTCCGCCATGCGGTTGCCGAAGACGCCTGCGGCCACCACCACCACCGCGTCGCCCGGCTCGATGAGGTTGACCAGCGCCGCCTCCATGCCGGCCGAGCCGGTGCCGGAGAACCGCGATGGTGAAGGGGTTCTGGGTGCCCATCACCTCCCGCAGCATGGCCTGGACCTCGTTCATGATGACGAGGAACGCGGGGTCGAGGTGGCCGAGCAGCGGCGTGGACATGGCCCGCAGCACGCGCGGATGGACCAGGCTGGGGCCTGGGCCGAGGAGCAGGCGGGCAGGGGGCGCGAGCTCGGACACGGTGGAGGCGGTCATGTGTGGCTCCGGGGCGAGGGGTCTGCAGGCCAGGCGCGGCACGATGATCTATTGGGCTCGACGCACGGCGTCCAACGCAGCGCGCGGCTCGCGCGGGGCCCGGCGCCCGGGCGATGACGGTGCGTGAAGGGTCGGGGCAGGCTCCAGCCGCAGGCTTCAGGCCAGGTGCAAGCTCGGCGCCGCCCGTCTGAATGCCCTGCCCCCCGGGCCCGTCCGGAAGGAGGACCCCGCCGGCCTTGACCCCCCGGCGCCACCCCTGAGAACCTCTCAGCACCCCGACCGCGGAGGAGTCCCGATGACCCGCCTCACCCCCGTCCTGCTGGCGCTCGCGTCCCTGCTGGCCTCGCCCGCGTCGGCCCAGCAGCGCCCGGCGCCGGAGCCCTCGCGCGGACTCCTGGCCTGGTACCCGCTCGCCGGCACCGCGGTGGACGCGCTCTCGGGCGCCCCGGCCCGCGGCGTGGGGCTGCGCGCGGTGGAGGGGCCGCAGGGGCAGGGCAGCGGCGCGCTCTGGTTCGACGGCGTCCGCAGCTTCGCCGACCTGGGCGACCGGCTGCAGCCGGGCCGCTTCACCGTCTCCGCCTGGATCCGGCCGGAGCGGGTGGAGACGCCGCAGGTGGTGGTCTCGAAGATCCGCAACCTCCCGGGCCACTACCAGCGCAACCTGGAGCTGCGGGTGGAGCCGGGCGGCAGGCTCTTCCTGCAGGCGCCGGGCGGCGCCGCCTGGGACGGCGTCACCGGCCAGCGCGCCGTCTCCCCGGGCCGCTGGACGCACGTGGCGGCCACCTACGACGGCGCGCGGGCGCAGCTCTGGGTGGACGGGGAGCCTGACGGCCCGCCGCTGGAGGTGGCCTACGCCCAGACCCGCACGCCCATCTTCGTCGGCGCGCGCCCGGAGAGCGGCGGCCGCGACGGGCGGACCGTGGCCGGCCCGGCCTTCTTCTTCCAGGGGGCCATCGCCGACGTGCGGCTCTGGGACCGCGCGCTGGGCGCGCCGGAGCTGCGCGAGGCGGCGGGGCGGAGCGCGCCGCGCCCGCCGGTGCCCGAGCCCGGCCCGGCGCAGGGGCTGGCGCAGCCCGTGGCGCGCCTGCCGCTCGACGGCGACGCCCGCGACGCCACCGGCCAGGCCGACGGACGGGTGGTGGGCCCGCTGCGCGTGGCGGAGGACCGGCAGGGCAACCCCGGCGGCGCGCTGGCCTTCCCCGGGCGCGACGGCTGGGTGGACCTGGGCGTGCGGGTGGAGCCGGAGCGGCTCTCCATCTCGGCGTGGGTGCGCCTCTCGCGGCTGGACGACGACCAGGTGATCTTCTCCAAGTGGTCGAGCCCGCCGGGCAGCTCCGGCGACCGCTGGCTGGAGCTGCGCGTGGACCGCGGCGGCCGGGTGGTCTTCGCGCTGCCGAGCGGCACGCTCTCGCGGGCGCAGCAGGTGCGCAGCGGCCGCCCCATCGCGCAGGGGCGCTGGACGCACCTGGCCGCGGTCTACGACGGCGCGCAGGCGACGCTCTACGTGAACGGCGCGATCGAGGGGCAGGCGCGGCTGGAGCCGTTCGAGGCCGCGCGCGGCCCGGCCTTCCTGGGCGGCCGGCCGGACCAGCGCGGGCAGGGCGTCCGCCCCTGGACCTCGCTCACCGGGCGCCTCGACGAGGTGCTGCTCTTCCGCGGCGCGCTGCGCCCGCAGGACGTGGCCGCGCTGGCCAGCGGCGCGCCCTTCCCGCCGCCGGCCCCGCCGCCCGGGCCGGGCCAGGACGACGACGTGGCGGCCTTCCTGCTCACCGTGGATCGCTTCGTGGCGCGCTACGACCAGGCGGTCATCCAGCGCAAGGCCGGCGAGGTGCAGGAGCTGGAGGGGCGCATCCTGAAGGCGCTGGAGGAGGCCGAGCGCGACGCGCGGGCCGACCGCAACCTGCGCGTGGCCGGGTACGTGCGGCGGGCCGCGGCCGACCTGCGCGAGGCGAAGGGCGAGCTCGACGCCATGTCGCTCGACCGCAAGCGCTCGGCGCTGCACGGGCTGTCCGAGGCGCTCTGGAACGACCTGGTGGAGGACGTGGACGGCCTCCCCTTCGAGGACCCGCGGGTGCACGGCCGCAGCCGCGGGCGCTGGTACTGAGGCTACCCTCGCGTCCCCGGCGTCCCGGCGCCGGGGGCGCACCCCGATAGCCACAGCGCCACCTGCCCCAGCGCGCAGGGGACGGCCGCGTCCACCCGCAGCACGCGCGGGCCCAGCGAGAAGGGCAGGAAGCCCAGCTCCTCCAGCCGCCCCGCCTCGTAGGCGGTGAAGCCGCCCTCCGGCCCGATGGCCACCGTGGCCTCGGCGCCGCTGGCCGGGAGGTCCTGCAGCGGCCGCGCGCCCACCGGGTGGGCCAGGAGCCGCACCGGCGCGGGCAGGAGGGTGGTGAGCTCGTCCTCCACCAGCGGCTTGAAGAGCCGCCGGACCTCCACCGAGGGCAGGAGGGTGTCCCGCCCCTGCTCCAGCCCCAGCACCAGCTCGGCGCGCAGCGCCGCCGGCTCGAGGAAGGGCGAGGCGAAGTAGGCCTTCTCCACCCGCCAGCTGCCGCAGAGCACGATCCGCTTCACGCCCATCGAGGCCACGGCCTGGAGGACGCGGCGGAGGATCTTGGGGCGGGGCAGGGCCAGCAGGAGCGAGAGCGGGGAGGGCGGGGGCGGCGGCTCGGTCAGCCGCGCCGCCAGCACCACCTCTTCCGGCCCGGCGGAGAGCAGCTCGGCGGTGCCCATGGCCCCGCCCACCACGCCGGCGCGCAGCGTGTCGCCGGCGGCGGCGCGCAGGACCTCGTGCACGTGGCGGGCGCGCCGGCCGCCCAGCCGGGCGGTGCCGTCGGCCGCGAGCTCGCCGGGCTCGAGCAGGAGCAGGTTCACGGCGCGGGAGGGTGGCGAAGGCGCGGAGCCAAGTCAACCCGCCCTGCGCACCCCGCTCACGAGGCCAGCCGGCCCGCCTCCGCCGGGCGCGGCTGGGCCGCAGCCGGCGCGCCGGCAGCGCGCATGTCGCCCACCGCGCGGCGCGACGGGCCCAAGAGCTCCAGCAGCCCGCGGGCGGAGGCCTGGCGGATGAACTCGTAGCGGTCGAGCTCCAGCGCCGCCAGCAGCGACTGGGCCAGCCGCGCCAGGCTGGCCTGCTCGCGCCGGCCGGCCTCGGCGGCCCGGCGCGCCACCACCAGCGCGCGGGCGGCCACGTCGCGCAGCCGGCGCCGGGTCAGCTCGCGATCCAGCTCCAGGTCGCGCCGCTCCTCCTCGGCCCACTCCAGCTCCTCCAGCCGCCGCGCCCGCTCCGCCAGCGCCCCGGCGCGCTGCCGGTCCCAGGCCAGCGCCGCCGCCAGCGCGGCGTGGCGCCGCTCGCGGTCGCCCGTCGCGGCGTGCACCAGCAGGCTGGCGCCCACCGGGACCACGCACAGCAGCAGCACCGCGGCCCAGGCCGGCACCGCCGGACCCTCGCCGGGCAGGGCCACCACCGCCGCCGCGACCAGCGCGATCAGCACCACCGCCGAGGCCAGCGCCGCGCCCAGCCAGCCGCGGCGGCGCGGCTCGGCCGGCGCAGCGGCCAGCGCCCCGGCGGCGCGGAGCGCGGCGTGCACCAGCGTGAAGAGCCCGGCGGCCACGCCGAGCGCGAACAGCAGCGTGAAGATCACCTCCGGCGGCCGGGCCGCCAGCTCGGCCCGCAGCCGGTGCGGGTCCAGTCCGGCGGCCCGCAGCAGCGGCAGCGCCACCTGCCAGGTGGTGGCGGCCAGCCCGGCGCCGGCCAGGGTCAGCAGGACCGCCTCCGAGAGCGCGCTGCGCCCCGGCGGCCGGCCCAGCTGCTCGGCGGTGGCCTCGATGGGCGGGCCGGACAGCGCGCCGCAGGCCACGTCCGCGGCCAGCCGCCGCTCCAGCGCCTCGGCCCGCTGCCGCGCCTCGTCGGACTCCGCCTCCAGCGCCGCCAGCCGGACCTCGAGCGCGTGCACCTCTTCGCGCACCGCGGGCCCCTCCGCGGCGGCCAGCGGCGCGAGCCAGGCGTCCGGGCCCGCGTCGGCCGCGGCCGGCGGCGACGGCGGGGCGACGCTCACGCGCAGCTCGCCGTCCACCACGCCCAGCTCCAGCCCCAGCCGCTCGCGCGCCACCGGCAGCGCCGCCAGGTAGCGGGCCAGGCGCGAGCGCAGGTAGTCGTCCAGCGTCACCCCGGCCGCCACCGAGAGCCGGGCCTGCCAGAAGGCGGCCAGCCAGCTCCGGCGCAGCGGATCGATGCGCGCAGGGCGGGGGCGAGGCGGGGGGCGGTCGGCCGGGAGGCCGAGCCAGGAGCGCGCGCGCCGCGCGAGGGTGGCCGGGGTTTCTGCGGCGGGGCGGTGGTGCACCTCGAGCACGGCGGACCTCCCTAGGTCCCTGGTAAGCACTCCAACGTCCGGTGGCCCGTCCCTCCCTGGGCCGGGCAGGCGAGCGCAGCCTCCATCGGCCCACCCGCGGCCTCGTCCCGCGGCCATGGGGCACAGGCCGGCTGCCCTGCGCTTCGGATACACTCGGGCGGCATGTCGGAGCAGGACGCCTCGCGCTGGACGTTGATCTCGGTCCTCTTCTCCTCGGTGCCGCTCTCCGCCTCGCTGGCGGCGACGCTGCACCAGACGGCGCTGGACCTCTACCGCAAGGACGAGCCGCAGAGTCCGGTGGGGGGCGACCTGGTCACGGGCCGTGTGGTCAACCTGCGCAAGACCATGCAGCTCGGGGCCATCAGCGGTCCCGCCTTCGAGGCCAGGCTCGAGACCGAGCGCGGGAGCGGCACCGTGAGATACCTGCTCACGCGCCAGGGGCTGGAGCTGATGGGGCTGGGAGATCCCGCCCCGGTGACCCGCCCCAAGTACCTGAACTGAGCCGAGGCCGGCGAGGAGCCGCGTCCCTCGATCCCACGAGGGCAGCGCTGCCCCCACTCGGGCTATGTTCCCCGGCCGAGTGACGCGACCGCGGATCCTCATCATCGAGGACGATCAGGACGTGCGCGAGGCGCTGGCCGAGGCCATCCGCGACGCCGGCGTCCAGGTCGAGCTGGCCACCGACGGCCTGGACGGCCTCGAGCGCCTGCACGCCGGCGCCGCGCCCGGCGCGATCCTGCTCGACCTGCGCATGCCGCGGCTGGGAGGCGAGGAGTTCCTGCGCCAGCTGCGCACCGACCCGCGCTACGACGCCGTGCCGGTCATCACCATGACCGGCGGGCCGGACCGGGCACCGGCGCCGGGCGGCGTGGCCCACCTCCAGAAGCCGTTCGACCTGGAGGATTCGATGGGGATCGTGCTGTCGCTCTACGAGACGGCGCCCGAGGCCTGACGGCCGGCCTCGTTCACCCCAGGTCACATCACCAGCCGCCCGAGGCCTCCCCCTCCGGCCCCCCGCGCTGCGGGCGGCCCGGCAGCCTTTGATGGGCTGGCGGGATCCCGTCCGGGCGAGCGGGTCGCAGCGTGTCGTCCGGGAAGGGGACGGACCCGATGATGGACGCGTCAATCTGCGGGCGGGGGGACGAGCCCCGCGCCGGGCGGAGGCTGTGGCGGTTCGCGGCGGTGGGCGCCTCCGGCGTGGCCGTCAACCTGGCGGCGCTCCACCTGCTCGCCGCCGGCCTGGGCCTCCCCGAGCTGGCGGCCTCGGCGCTGGCCATCGAGGCCAGCGTGCTCTCCAACTTCGCGCTCCACACCCGGTTCACCTTCGGTGACCGCGCCGGCCCGGGGGGCCTGGGGCGGCTGATGCGCTACCACGCGGTGAGCGCGGTGGGGATCGCGCTGCAGCTCGCCACCTTCGCCGCCGCGGCGCTCCTCTCGGCGCAGCTGCTGGGCCGGCCGGCGCTGGGGGCCTGGCGCTACCCGGCCCAGCTCCTGGGGGTGGTGCTGGGCTTCGGCTGGAGCTTCGTCGCCTCGAGCCGCTGGGCCTGGGCGCCGGCGCCGGCCGTGCCGGGTCCGCCGGCCCGCCTCGAGCCGGCGGCGCTGCTCTTCTGGGCGCTGCTGCTGCTCCACCTGGTGCCGATCTGGGCGGTGGCCTACCTGCCGACGCAGGACGGGCCGCTGCACGTGGAGAACGTGCTGGCGCTGCTCCGCCACGAGGCCTCGCCGCTCCTGCGGCAGTGGTACGTCGCGAACTGGGGCGCGCAGCCCAACTGGCTCACCCAGGCGCTGATCGCGCCGCTGCTGCAGGTGGTCTCGCCGGCGGTGGCGGAGAAGGTGGTCCTGACCGGCTACACCGTCCTCTTCCCGCTCGGCCTCCGGGTCGCGCTGCCGGCCGGCCGGCGCGGCTGGTGGGCGGCGCTGGCCGCCTTCCCCTTCGTGCACGCCTACCCGTTCTACATGGGCTTCTGGAACTTCTGCTACGGCCTGGCGCTGGCGTTCCTGGCGGCGGGGTTCTGGGCCCGAACGCGCGGCCGCATGACGCCGGGGCGGATGGCGGTGCTGGCGGCCCTGTCGGTGCTGCTCTACCTGGCCCACCTGGTGGCCTTCGGCGGCGCGCTGGTGGCGGTGGCCTGCCTCTCGGTGGTCCGGGCGGCCACGGCCTGGCGGCGCTCGGCGCGCCACCCCGCCTTCCGCGCCGTGGTGCGGCGCGCCTGGACGCTGCGGGCCGCGGTGGGGCTGGTCACCGCCGGCCCGGGGCTGGCGCTCCTGGCCGCCTGGCTGCTGGCCCACCGCGATCGCGCCTCGGCCCGCATCCCGCTGCCGGAGCTGGTCGCCAAGCTGGCCGCCGGCTACGCCATGGTCTCGCTCGACCGGCGAGAGGTCTTCCTGGCGGCTGCGGTCTCGCTGGTGCTGGCGGTGACGGCGGTTCACCTGCTGCTGCTCCGCGCCTCCTGGTCGCGCAAGCTGCGCCCCGCCGACGGCTGGCTCCTGGCGGCAGCGGTCTTCGCCGTCCTCTACTTCGCCATCCCGGACGTCGTGGCGGCGGGCGCCCACGTCTCCGACCGGCTGGCCCTCCTGTCCTTCCTCTCGCTGGTGGCCTGGATCGGCGCGCGCTTCGCGCCGGAGGCCTCGGTCCGCCGCACCGCCATCGCGCTGACCGCTCTGGCGGTGGCGGCGCTGGCGGTCCGGCTCCAGAAGCAGCGGGAGCTCTCCGGGTACCTCGAGGAGTTCGTCTCGGCCTCGCAGGCGGTGGGGCCGGACAGCGTGCTCCTGCCGCTGGCCTTCGCGCCGCACGGGCCGCGCGACGCCGACGGGCGGCGCATGGGGTACCGGATTCAAGCCGTTCCTGCACGCCACAGGCTGGATCGTGGCGGCGCGGGGCGGGGTGGACCTCAAGAACAGCCAGGCCAACACCGATCAGTGCCCGGTCCGCTGGCCGGCGGGGCGGAACCCGTTCTCCACCATCGCCGCCTCGCTGGGGCGGATGGAGGGGATGCCACCCTGCGTGGACCTGCGCCGGACGCCGGGCGGCGGGCGGATCGACTACGTGCTGACCTGGGGGGCCACCCGCGAGCTGCTGGACACGCCCTGCGGCGCGGCGCTGGCGGAGGACCTCTCCCGGCGCTACGAGCCGGTCTTCCTGTCGGAGCCGCGCGGCTTGCTGGAGGTCTGGAGGCCGCGGGCGGGGCGGTGAGGCGCGCGCGCCGACGATGCGGCGCTTCCATTCTTCGTCCGACTGGACCGTGTCCCTCTCGGGCTGAACGTAGCAAGCCCGCAGGGCTTGCGGAGCCGAAGCCCAGGGGTGGAGCGGAAGAGGCTCAGACCGGCCCCTGGTCGTCATCGACCAGCGCGCCCGTCTTCCAGCCCAGCCGGATGGAGAGCATCCGCACCGAGAACGCCACCGCGATGCCCACCGGCGCGGCCAGCGCCGGCTGCACTTCCAGGTGGACCGAGAGCACGATGAACGCCGAGCAGCCGGCCAGCGCCGCCAGGGCGTAGAACTCTCCCGGCTTGAACATGAGCGGCTCGTCGCGCACCAGCACGTCGCGCACCAGGCCGCCGCCCACCGCGTTCACCACCCCGACCAGCGTGGCGGTGAGGAGCGGCAGCTGCAGCGCGATGGACTTCTGCGCGCCGATCACCGCGTACATGCCCAGCGCCAGCGCGTCGGCCAGCACGAAGAGGAGCTTCAACCGGTGCATGTGGCGGGCGAAGTAGGCGCCCACCCCGGCGCCGGCCAGCACGCCCAGGAGGTAGCGGCCGTCGGTGATCACCGCCGGCGGGCCGCCCTGCAGGAACAGGCCGTCGCGCAGCAGCGCGCCGCCCAGGCCGGTCACGAAGGCCAGCACCAGCACGCCCACCAGGTCGTACCGCTTGCGCATCGCGGCCAGCGCCCCGGTGATGGCGAACAGGAAGGTGGCGGCCAGGTCGAAGGCGACCGGGAGGTGGAACGGGCCGGTGAGGAGCGGCGGGTGCACAGGCGCTTCTTAGCACGCCGTGCGGCGGCGGGCGCGGACGAGGGCGGGCCGGATCCGCTATCCTGCGCGGCCGATGAGCCCCGCCCCGCCCCCGATCCGGATCGTCCTGCTCCGGCCCCGCAACCCGGAGAACCTGGGGGCGGTGGCGCGCGCCATGAAGAACTTCGGCCTGGACGACTGGGCCATCGCCGAGCTGGGCACGCACGACTTCGCCGCCATGCGCCGGGTGGCGGTGCACGCCGAGGACCTGCTGGACCGGCCGCGGCTGGTCCGGACCCTGGACGAGGCGGTGGCTGACTGCGCCTGGGTGGTGGGCACCAGCTCGCGCAGCGTCCCGGGCAAGCGGCGGCTGGCGCCGGCGGCGGTGGCCTCCGAGGCGCTGGCCCGCGCCGGCGAGGGGCGGACGGCGATCGTGTTCGGGGACGAGCGGAGCGGCCTCACCAACGAGGAGGTCCACCGCTGCCATGACCTGTCGGCGGTGCCGACCGATCCGGCCCAGCCGTCCATCAACCTGGCGCAGGCGGTGCTGCTCTATGCCTACGAGGTCCGGCGCGCGGCGCTGGCCGCCGCGCCGCCCCCGGTGCGGCCGGCGGAGGGGGCCACCGACGCCGAGCTGGCGGCGGTGGAGGAGGCGCTGCGCCAGGCGCTCCGCGAGGGCGGCTTCCTGCGCGGGCCGGAGCGGCACGGCGTGCGAGATTCGATGGCGGCCCTGCGCCGGGCCCGGCTCTCGCGCCGCGAGGCGAAGCTCTGGATCGCGGCGATGCGGATGATGGGGAAGGGGCGGGGCGAGTGAGCCAGCTCCGCGTCAGGGAAGCCTGACAGCGCCCAGAGGCGTGCGGGCAGCTGGCCCGCCCCGGTCATGCTGAGCGTAGCTCGCCCGGAGGGCGAGCGGAGTCGAAGCACGACCGGGGGACCGCCCCCGTCAGATCCACCCGCCGTCGATCACGTAGGTCTGGTTGGTCATGGCCGCGCTGTCCTCGGCGCCCAGGAACAGGACCAGCGGCGCCACATCCTCCGGCACCAGCAGCCGCGGCACGCACTGCCGCGACAGCACCTCGCGCTCGTAGTCGGGCGTCATCCAGAGCCGGCGCTGCCGTTCGGTGAGGATCGCGCCGGGCAGCACCGCGTTGACCCGGATCCCCTGGCCGCCCAGCGCGTGGGCCAGCGAGCGGGTCATCCCCACCAGCGCCGCCTTGGCGGTGACGTACACGTGCAGGTCGGGGGAGGGGATCATCCAGGCGATGGAGCTCATGTTGACGATTGACCCGCCGCCGGCCCGGGCCATGCCGGGCGCCACCGCCTGGGCAGCGAAGAACTGGTGCTTGAGGTTCACGGCGATGCCGGCGTCCCAGCCCTCCGGCGTGACCTCCTCCAGCTTGTGCCGGTCGTCGCGGGCGGCGTTGTTGACCAGCGTCCGCACCGGCCCCAGGCCCGCCTCGATCTCGGCGATGGCCCGCTGCAGCGCGGCGGTGTCGGTGAGATTGCAGGGCAGGAAGCGCGGCGCGTGGGCCGCGCCGGGGGCGAGCCGCGCCGCCAGCGCCTCGCCGGCCTCGCGGGCCACGTCCAGGAAGGCCACCTTCGCGCCCTGGCGCGCGAAGGCCTCCACCAGGCAGGCGCCGATGCCGGTGGCGCCGCCGGTGACCAGCGCCACGCGATCGCGCAGGGTGGGGAACTGGGCGGCGGTGCCGGCTGTGGTGGGGGCGCTCGGGCTCATGGGCCCGTTCTGGCGCGGGCGGGCGGGGCGGTCAAGGGGCGCGAACCCCCGCCACGCGCGCCCACGCCTCGCCCACCCGCCCCAGCGCGGCGCCGCCCGGCGCCTCCACCACGATCGACGCCGCGGCCGCGCCCAGCCGGGCGGCCTCCACCGGCTCCGCGCCGCCCGCCAGCGCGAGCATGAACCCGGCCGCGAAGACGTCGCCGGCGCCGGTCGGATCCACCTCGGCGGTGGCGTAGGCGCCCACCCAGCGGCTCCGGCCGCCCTCCAGCAGCTCGCAGCCGCGGGCGCCGTGGGTGAACACCACCCGCGGCACCGCCCGCTGCAGCAGCTCGAGCAGCCCGGGCTGGCCGCGCACCTCGTCCTCGCCCACGAAGACCACGTCCACGCCGTCGAGCCAGCCCGCGGGCGGGTTCCAGGGCGGCTGCAGCACGCGGCCATCCGCCGCCACCACCCGCAGGAGCCCCTGCACGCCCAGCCCCGCCAGCGGCGCGCCGGCCGCGGCCAGGAAGGCGGGCACGTCCAGCTCGGCCAGCACCGGCGCCAGCAGCAGCGCGTCCGGCCCGCGCCACGCGGCCGGCAGCGCGGCGGCCTCGAGCGGCGGGGCGGCCGAGCCCACGCGCTGGGTGCGGGCGCCGTCCGGTCCGTGCCGGTTCTCGAAGCGGGTGGTGGCCGGGGCGGGCAGGACGCGCGCCTCCAGACCGTCGAGCGCGGACGCCGGGAAGTCGGCCGCGGCGGCGGTCAGCACCTGCACCCGGGCCCCCAGGGCCCGCAGCGCCTGCCCGCCGTAGTAGACCGAGCCGCCCGGCGCCGGGCCGGCGGGGGTCGCGTCCAGGGTGACGTGACCCACCGTGAGCACCCGCGGGCTCACGCGCCCTCCGGCAGGATGCGCAGCACCCGGGCCGCCTTCACGGCGGTGGCCTCGATGTCGAGCGTGGTTGGCACCTCATGGCTGGCCAGCACCTCGAAGCCGCCGGCCGGCGCGTAGCTGCGGCCCGCGTCGCCTGCCAGCACCGTCACGCCCTGCGCCGCCAGCGCCCGGAACCAGCGCAGCGAGCGCTCGGCCAGGGCCCGCTCGTAGAACACGTCCCCGGCCAGCAGCAGCTGGCAGCCGGGGAGCGGCCGGCCGATGGCGTCCCCCAGCGCGAAGGCCAGCGCCACGCCGTTCCGCTCCGCGTTGAGCGCGATGGCGGCGGCGCAGAACGGGTCCTGGTCCAGCGCCAGCACCGAGCGCGCCCCGGCGCGCGCCGCGGCGATGCCCACCAGGCCGCTGCCGGAGGCGAAGTCCACCACCGCGCGGCCGGCCGCCAGCGCCGGGTGATCCAGCAGGTGGCGCGCCAGCGCCTGGCCGCCGGCCCAGGGATAGGCCCAGAACGGCGTGTCGCTCCAGGCCGCCGGCGCGGCGGCGGTGGCGTGCCAGAGCGGGGTCAGCTCGCCGGCCTGCAGCAGCGTCAGCTCCGGCACCAGCGGGACCGGCGCGGGGGCGGTGCGGGCCAGGACGAGCTCGCGCAGCGCCGCGGGGCCGAGGTCGGGGTCGGTCATCGGGCGCACGCTCCGCCGGAACCGCGCGCCGGTCAAGGGGGCGCGAGCACCCGCAGCGCCCCCGGGCGCAGCGCGAAGCGGGCCGGGGTCTGGCCCGCGGGCTCGCCGTCGGCCACCAGCGCCTGCGGCGGGTCGGTCTCCGACCACCACCACGCGCCCGCGGCGGCGCACGACCGCCGGATCCTCCAGGTGCCTCCCGCGCAGCAGCCGCGCGCCGTAGCGGGCCAGCCGGGCCAGGTCGCGCAGCCGCGCCTCGCCCTCCGCCCCCGCCGCCGCCTCCACCACGTAGACGTCCAGCCGGTGATCGTCGAGCCGCGCGTCCGGCGCGACCAGGTGGCCGCCGCCGTGGTAGCGGCCGTTGCCGACCAACACTTGAAGTGCCTCGTGCTCGCCCTGCTCGCCGTCCACGCCGAGCCGCACGCGGAAGGGCCGGGCCTCGGCGGCGGCGACCGCGCTGGCCACCGGGTAGGCCAGCGGACCGGCGGTGCGCTTGAGGCCGCCGTGGAGCCGGCGCGTCACCGCCGCGGCCAGCCCGGCGGCGGCCGCGTTGAGGAAGGGGCGCCCGTTCACCTCGGCCAGGTCGATGTCCCGCACCTCGCCCGCCGCGAGCGCGCGGGCCGCCGCGCGCAGGTCGTGGATGGGCAGCCCCAGCCCGCGGGCGAGGTCGTTGCCGGTCCCCATGGGCAGCACGCCGAGCGGCACGCCGGTGCCGGCCAGGACCGCCGCGGCCGCCGACTGCGTGCCGTCGCCGCCGCCCACCACCACCCGCTCGGCGCCGCTCCGCAGCGCCTCCCGGAGCCGCTCCGGCAGCGCCTCGGGATCGTCCAGCGCCTCGGCCGCCGCCAGCAGGAAGCCGGCCCGCACCAGCTCCTCCCGCGCCCGCTCGAACAGCGCCTGGCCACGCCGCGCCGCGGCGTTGACCAGCAGGACGGTCCGGGGCGCCGGGGAGTCCTTCCCCTGGTCCGCCGGCCCGTGGAACATCGCTGGCTTGCCCACGCCTGCAGGGTGAGTCCCTTGCCGCGCCCGGGCGAGGCCCGCCCGGGCGGCTCCGGCTGGGATGCGTCGAGACGGTTGCACCCTCGGTGGGGGAGCAGCAAGGTCACAGGCATGGCCACCGTGCGCCCAGAGGAACGCCGCCGCTTCTCGCGCGTCCCCTACCAGTCCCCGGCCCAGCTGCTGATCGGGACCCGGAGCTTCGTCTGCGGGGTGCACGACGTGTCGCTCAAGGGCGTCCTCCTGGACAGCCCCGGCCCTGGGCGCGCCAAGCTGGGCCAGCCCTGCCGCGTGGTGATCGACCTGGGCGGCGGCGGCGAGGTGATCCAGCTGCAGGGCACGGTGGCCCACGTCGAGGCCGGCACGGTGGGCGTGCGCTGCACCGGCATCGATCTCGAGGGGCTGAGCCGGCTGCGCCGCCTGCTGGAGCTGAACCTGGGCGACGAGGCGCTCCTGCACCGCGAGCTGGGCGCGCTGGTGCGGAGCCATTGAGGCCTCGCCGCTGGCCTCGACCATTCGCCCCGGGCTTGTCGAGGCGCGTGGCGGTCAGGCCTGTTCTGCGCTCAGCACCCCCTGCAGCTCCGCCAGCAGCTCGGCCCGCACCGCAGTGGCGCGGTCGAAGGCCTCGCGCGCGTCGGCGCGGAGCCGCCGGCGATCCTCGCGGTTGGGATCGGTGCGGGAGGCCCAGTAGAGCGCGTGCGCTTCGGACCAGCCGTCGGCCAGCGCGCGCGCCTGGGCGCCGGCGCGGCCGCCCAGCAGGCACTCGGCCGTGGCGGTGGCCCGCAGCAGCTTGGGGAAGAGCGAGGAGAGCGTCTGGGCGGCGCGGGTCTCGTGCGAGAGGAAGGACTCGCGCCGCTCCTCGCGCGTGGCGTCCTCGTCCAGCAGGAGGTCGTGATAGGGGAGCAGCAGGTCGCGCAGCGCGCCCTCGAAGGCGGCGCTCTCGCTCCACAGGTCCACCGCCGCGGTGACCCGCGGCCCGTGCACCGCCGCCAGCACCACCCGGCGCGCCTCCAGCGCGTCCTCCAGCCGCGCCAGCCGGCGCTGCGAGAGGTGGCTCCAGATGGCTGACGCGACGGCCCCGGCGGCGGCCACGATCACGCCCGGGATCACCAGGCCGAAGAGGGTGAGGTCGTTCACGGGGAGAGTGTAGCCGAGGGGTCCGACGTGGCGGCCGGGATCACCCGCTGCCTCCGGCGGTCCGCTTCCAGATGGTGCCGCACCACAGGCAAACCCAGCGGCGCTCCTCGCTCGTGGCACGGGCGGTGAGGTGGGCGTCCAGGCGCGAGCCGTCGGTGCGCCCGCACCCGGGGCACCGCCGCTCGGTGCCGCCGGCGCTCGGGTTGCGGCGGGGTCGGCCCCGGCGGCGCGGCTTCTCCTGCGGCTGCTGCGAGAGCCAGATGGTCCCGCCCTGCGCGAGCTCCGGCAGCGGCAGCAGCCCGGCCGTCACGGTCGCGCTCCGGCCTGAGAAGTGCTCCACGAAGCGGGTACCGCTGGGAATGCCGCCGGCCTCCACCTCCAGCGGGCGAGCGGGCCGCGGGCGCTCACCGCGGTGGGCGATCACCAGTGCGCGGCCGGTGCGGCCCTCGCGCTGGTAGGCCAGGGTGTCCGGCTCCACCGAGAGCACCTGGAAGCCGCCCTCCAGCAGCGGCTCGGAGGCGCGGCGGAGCTCGGCGAGCGAGCGGTAGAACCCGAGCAGGGGAACGTTCCAGCGATCCCGGTCCCACACCATGCAGCCGCGCGGCCCGAGCGCGGGGTCGTCCTCCATCCCGATTCTCGTCGCCGTACCAGAGCAGCGGGACGCCGGGGTAGGTGAACTGGATCACCGCGGCCAGCCGGTGGAGGGCGTCGTTGCCGCCCACCACGCTGCGGATGCGCTGCAGGTCGTGGCCGCCCACCATGAGCAGCGCGTGGCGCGCGCTGGTCCACGGGATGACCGCGCGCGCCGCCCGCCACGCCGCCTCCAGCGCCTCGGTCGACATGGGGCCGCTGGCGATCCCTGCGTTCCTCCCGCTCGTGCTCCTCGTGCCGGCGGAGCCAGTGCCAGAGCGGGTAGGTGAAGCCCGCCATCTCGGCCACGCCGTCGAACTGGTCACCCTGCAGGCGGGGGGAGGCGTCCACGAAGCTGCGGCTCACGATGCAGGCGTCGGCGCGGGTCTCGCGAACGGCGCGGCGAACCTGGCGCAGGAGGTGGTCGGCCTCGCTGGCGCGATCCTCGGGCCGGCAGAGGTGCAGGGTCCAGCCGTCCGCTGCGTACGGCGGACGCAGCCAGTGCCGGAGGAACGCGTCCTCGGCCGTGAACATGCGCCGGACGAGCTCGGGGGCGCCGAGGTCGAGCCGCCGCTCGCCGCCCAGCCCCAGCCAGCGCTCGAAGTCCCCGTCGCGGCCCCGGACGAAGAACGCCGCCTCAGGTGAGGAGGGATTGGCCTGCGCAGCGCGAAACCAGGCGTGCCAGGCGCTCAGCTGGCTCGTATCGGCCTCCAGCAGGTAGCGCAGCCCGTGCGAGGTGAGGGCTTGGCGCAGCCGCGCCAGCGCCGCATCCCCGCCCAGCCGTGGATCCACGTGGCCGTGGTCGATCACGTTGTAGCGGTGGCTGGAAGGCGACGAGAAGACCGGCGTCAGGGCCAGCGCCGTGACCCCGAGCTCCGCGAGATGGTCGAGTCGCTCGGACACGCCGGCCAGGTCGCCGCCGTAGAAGGTCACCGGGAACGGGTGATCGGGAGAAGGAGGCGTACCCCACGGGAACAGCCGGGGAGGGGCGTCCGCGAACTCGCCTTCACGGTAGGTCCAGGTCTGGCCGTCGAGATCTCCCGGGAGGGCGTCCGCCGATCCACCGCGTGCGAATCGATCCACGAACGCCAGGTACAGCACCGCTGCGTGAAGCCAGGCCGGGCGAGCCCCGCCGGCCACCAGCTTGAAGTCGGTGACGTCCGGCGGACTGTACGGCGTGATACCCGCCGCGGAGTAGGACCACACGCCGTCGTCGCTCTCGAGCACGAAGCGGTAGGACGTGAGCCCTGCTCGCACGGGCAGCTCGGCCTCGTACCACTGCGCGGGCGGCTCGAGGGAACCGGGCTCCATGGGAGTGAAGACCTGCCACCCATCCGCGCACGTGCGCACGAACACGCGCCGGATTGGCGCCGATGCGGAGGCGCGGAGGCGAAGCCGGACGGGCTCACCCGCCGCCGGCTCTGGGTTCGAGACGTACGTCGCCGAGCCATCGTGATGGATGGTGCCGAGCCAGGCCGGTGGAAACCGCATTGCGAAGCTTAGGGCCGAATTCCCGGTTCGCGTCAAATGCATCGCACGGCGTATTGGCGCGTCGTCCTGCCGGCCGCCCTCCGTCCCCAGGCGATCCCGCTTCGCCAAGCTCTACCCCCGGTCGGGATGATGTTCGCAAGAAGGGTTCGCCACAAGGGGTCAATTCAAAGCCCCTAACGGGACAGTGCGCAGAGGTCTGACGAGGGTACACATCAGTGAAGTCAGTATCTTGTGTCGGCACGTCGAGGTGAGGTCGAGGGGGCTTGTGTGTGTGACGCGTAGCGTCGTTCGCATTTCTCAAGATCCAAAATCTCGTTGCCGGTTCTCCACGCGCACCCATAGCGTGGGCCGCCTCTCATTGAGGGTCAGACCCTGGACTGCATTGGGCGCGATAGAGCGTCGGGGCGCTCTATTGCGCAAACGCCGCCTGGGCGGCGCGGGGTTGCGGCCTGGCTTGGAGGAGTCATGAAGGGGAACGTGTGGTGCGGGGCGCTGGCGCTGCTCCTGGTGGGCGCGCTGGCTGCTTGCGGTGGATCGCCGGCCGGGACCGGTGACGGGACGCAGAGCCAGGACGGAGGGGCGCTCACGAGCCCGGCCGTCATCTACTACTACCTGCCGTACAAGGGCTGGTCGCAGGCCAACATCCACCACGACGCCGCAGGCGCCTGGACCGCGGTGCCGGGGGTGGCCATGGCGCCGGCCTGCCCGAACTGGCTGGCCATCACGCTCAACTCCAGCGCGTCCAGCTTCCAGGCGGTCTTCACCGACGGCCAGGGGCACTGGGACAACCCGACGGGCGGCGGCAACTACGTCGTGGGCGGCGGGATCTCGGTGGTCCAGAACGGCAAGCTCACTGCCAACGCCGCCAACCCCTGCGCCACGCCGCCGCCGGCCGTCACGGCCACCGTCTTCTACAAGATCGGCTGGGCGGCACCCAACATCCACCACAACGGCTCGGGCAGCTGGACGGCCTCGCCGGGGGTGGCCATGGACGGCGCCTGCGCCGGCTGGTTCAAGAAGGCCATCACCCTGGGCGCCGGAGCCACCGCCTTCCAGGCGGTCTTCAATGACGGCAAGGGGACCTGGGACAACAACGGTGGCCGGAACTACACGCTGGCCAGCGGGGTGTCGACCGTGAGCGGCGGCGTGGTCACCTCCAACGCCACGGACCCCTGCGGCACGGTCGACACCACCCCTCCCACCGCGCCGTCGACGACGTCGGCCAGCGCCTCGGGGACCACCATCACCGTGAGCTGGGCGGCCTCCACCGACGCCGAGAGCGGGGTCGCCAGATACGTCATCACCCGCACCGGCGGCACGCAGGGGCCGGTCACCCTGAGCAGCACCAGCACCACGCTGGTGGACGCCGGGCTCACGGCCGACACGCTCTACACCTACACGGTCGTGGCGGTGAACGGGGCCGGGCTGAGCTCGGCGGCTGGGCCGCAGGCCCAGGTGCGCACCGGGGCCGCGCCTCCTGGCGCGACCATCACGGTCTACTACGCGAACACCGCGGCCTGGGGCCTGGTCAACATGCACTACCAGAAGCTGGGCGTGACCTGGACCACGCCGCCCGGCGAGGCCATGACGAAGGACTGCGACGACTGGTGGACGAAGCAGGTCGACCTGGGCACCGCCACCAGCATGAAGGCGGACTTCAACAACGGGAGCGCCTGGGACAACAACAGCGGCGCCGACTACGTGCTCACCGCCGGCATCGTGACCGTGCGCAACAAGGTCGTGACCAAGGTCACGGCCAGCCCCTGCACGCCGGACGTGACGCCGCCCAGCGCGCCCGGCACGCCCACGGCCACCGTCACCGGCGGCGTGAACGTGAACCTGGCCTGGGCGGCCTCCACGGACGATCGCGGGCTGGCGGGCTATGACCTGACCCGCACCGGCGGCAGCCGGGGGACGGTGGCCCTGACGAGCGGCGTGGCCTCCTTCTACGACCCCAACCTGGACGAGAACACCAGCTACACCTACGCGGTCCGGGCCCGCGACAAGGCTGGCAACGTCTCGGCCTGGACGCCGGCCGTGCAGGTCCGCACCACGGTGGTGCCGCCCCCGCCGCCCACGCCGGACGCCACCCCGCCCATCGGCACCGATCCGCGCGAGGACGCCATCTACTTCGTGATGACGGCCCGGTTCTACGACGGGGATCCCACCAACAACCGCGGCGGCAGCCAGCACGTGAGGTCGGGCAACGCGGCCAACAACGACCCCATGTTCCGGGGCGACTTCGCCGGCCTGATCCAGAAGCTCGACTACATCAAGGCGCTGGGCTTCTCCGCCATCTGGATCACGCCCGTGGTGCTCAACCGGTCGGACTACGACTTCCACGGCTATCACGGCTGGGACTTCTACCGCGTGGACCCGCGGCTCGAGTCGGCCGGCGCGACGTACCAGGATTTGATCAATGCCGCGCATGCCAAGGGGATCAAGATCATCCAGGACGTGGTCTACAACCACTCCAGCCGCTGGGGCGCCAAGGGGCTCTGGACCACCAAGGTGTTCGGCGTGCGTGACTCGCAGTGGAGCTGGTACTACGACCAGCCGGTGGCTGGTCTCGAGTACGACGGCCTGACCATCGACCCGAACACCGGCAAGAGCTGGTACAACGGCGACCTGTGGTCGACGGCGGAGCCGGTCGGCAACACCTGCCGGTCCTGGGGCGTGGCCACCCAGTACTCCAGCCCGGAAGGCTACCGGATCTACAACTGCCAGTGGCCCAACCCGACCTCGGGCATGTTCCCGGCGCAGTACTTCCACCAGTGCTGGATCGGCAACTGGGAGGGTGAGGACTCGCGCAGCTGCTGGCTGCACGAGGACCTGGCCGACTTCAACACCGAGAGCGCGGCCGTCCAGCAGTACCTGATCGGCGCCTACAACAGGTTCGTGGACATGGGCGTGGACGGGTTCCGCGTCGACACCGCGGTGCACATCCCGCGCGTCACCTGGAACCGGCGGCTGCTCCCGCCGCTCCATGCCCACGCCCAGGGCAAGTGGGGCGCGGCCGGCCAGAACTTCTTCGTGTTCGGCGAGGTGGCCGCGTTCGTGAACGACAAGTGGAACCGCGGCTCGGTCAACCACTCGGCCCAGTTCTTCACCTGGAAGGAGCGCAAGGAGTACACGCAGGACGACGTCCAGGCGGCGCTCGATCAGTACAACTACGAGCAGCAGCTGGGTACGGGCAACCAGCCCACCAGCACCAACGCCTTCCTGGACGGGAACGCCTACCACGCGCCGGACCACAGCCAGTTCTCGGGCATGAACATCATCGACATGCGCATGCACAACAACTTCTACGACGCGCGGAACGCGTTCCAGAACGGCATGGACTCGGACGATGCCACCAACGACTCCACCTACAACGTGGTGTACGTGGACTCGCACGACTACGGGCCGGGCAAGTCGCTCAACACCTACGCCGGCGGGACCGACGCATGGGCCGAGAACATGAGCCTGATGTGGACGTTCCGCGGGATCCCGACGCTCTACATGGGCTCGGAGATCGAGTTCAAGGCCGGCGCTCCGATCGACTGCGGCCCGAACTGCCCGCTCTCCACCACCCGGCGTGCCTACTACGGTGACAACCTGGCGGGCACGGTCACGGCCGCCGACTTCGGCGTGACCGGCAGCGCCACCGGCGCGGTGGCGGCCACGATGGACAAGCCGCTGGTGAAGCACCTGCAGCGCCTGAACCAGATTCCGCCGGCGCATCCCGGCGCTGCAGAAGGGCCAGTACTCCACCGCCGGCGTCAGCGGCTCGTCCACCGGCCTCGCGTACAAGCGGCGCTTCACCGACGCGGCCAGGGGCGTGGACAGCTTCGCGCTGGTCACCATCTCCAGCGGCGCCACGTTCACCGGCATCCCCAACGGCACGTACAGGGACGCCATCACCGGTGACGTGCAGGTCGTGACGGCTGGCACCCTGACGGCTTCGGCCAGCGGGAAGGCCAACATGCGCATCTACGTGCTCGATCTCCCGGGGAACCCCGCCCCGGGCAAGATCGGGAGCGACGGGCCGTACCTCAGGCCCTAGCCGGGCTCCGGCCGGCGGATCCCGGTTCCTCTCCCCGTTCGATCCGCGGATCCGCCGGCGGAGGTTGCAGCCTCTCCCCACCGCGCTCCCGCCGCTGCTCGCGGCGGGTGCGCCTTCACCACCCACCACGACAACCCACGCGCGCCGGGAGGCGCGCCACGGGGCGCGTGCACCCATCGCCGGCGAGGGGATGGGCGCGTGCGCCCTCGAGGAGGCTTCATGCAGACGGAACGACCGAAGGCTGGCTGGGCGCTCATCGCGCTCGCGGCAGCGGCGCTGGCGTGCGGAGGAAGCCCGGAGCAGGCGGCGGAGGGCCGAGCCGGCGGCGGCGCCGGCTCCCTCGCCAGCCCGGCAGTCATCTACTATTACCTGCCGTACAAGGGCTGGTCCCAGGCCTACGCCCACCACGCGGCCAGCGGAAGCTGGACGGCCGTCCCGGGCGTGCGCATGGCGCCCGCCTGCACCGGCTGGGTCAGCGTCACGCTCGACTCCGCGGCGAGCAGCTTCCAGGCGGTCTTCAACGACGGCCAGGGGCACTGGGACAATCCGACCGGTGGCGGCAACTACGTGGTGGGGGCCGGGATCTCGGTGGTCCAGAACGGCCGCCTGACGGCCAACGCCGCCAATCCCTGCACCGCGCCCCCACCCGGCAGCACCGCCACCGTCTTCTACCGAACGAGCTGGACGGCGCCGAGGATCCACTACGGCGTGGGCGGCACCTGGACCACACCGCCGGGCCCCGCCATGGACCCGGCCTGCACCGGGTGGTGGAAGAAGAGCGTCGAGCTCGGCACGGCCACCGGTTCCCTGGTGACGTTCAACGACGGCAGCGGCAGCTGGGACAACAACGGCGGCCGGAACTACGCGCTGGGGGCCGGGACCTCGACCGTCAGCGGCGCAGGAGTGACGGCGGGCGCCGCCGATCCCTGCGGCGGCGTGGACGTGACACCCCCGAGCCAGCCCCAGGGCGTGCTGGCGTCGGCGAGCGGCACCAGCATCACCGTGACCTGGTCGGCCTCGTCCGATGATTCGGGGCGTGACCGGCTACGAGGTCACGCGGACGGGCGGGTCGCAGGGGACCGTGGTCGCCACGGCTGCCGGCACCAGCCTGACCGCCACCGGGCTCACGCCTTCGACGCGTTACGCCTTCACGGTCAAGGCGCTCGACGCTGCGGGGAACCGCTCGGCGGCCAGCGCCGAGGCAGCGGCCACCACCGGCGGCGCCCCCACGGCGATCCGCATCTACTACAAGGGCGCGGCCTCCACGACCATCTGGACCTGGGAGCCGAGCGCCCGGGCCATCAGCCAGCTCGCGGGCTTCGCCTGGCCCGGGCCTGCCATGACGCCGGATCCGGAGAACCCGGGCTGGCTCTACTGGGAGCTGCCGCCGGCCTACGCGCCCTACAACGCGGCCCTGGCGTTCCTGTTCGCCGGGACCCAGACCCAGGTCAACCTGCCGGGGCCGGTGACGAGGTCGATGTGGTGGAACGGGACGGCCTGGTCGGATCACAACCCCGACCCGGCGACCGCCCCGGTGGTCACCGTGACGCCGAACGGCGGCTGGTTCGGGGCGGCGACCTCGACCAGCGTCAGCATCACCGTCACCACCCGCGCCGACGCGCCCGTCACGGCCATGACCTACCGGGTTGGCGGCGGGGCGGTCACGCCCTTCGCCTCGAGCCCGCTCGCCCTGACGGTGCCGCTCTCGGCCACGCCGGTCACGGTGACGGTCAGCGCCACCAACGGCGTGGGGACCACCACCCTGACCAGCCAGCCCTTCCAGCAGGGCACGCAGCCCATGCCGTCCTTCAGCTGGAAGAACGCCACCGTCTACTTCGTGATGACCGATCGGTTCGTGAACGGTGACACCTCGAACGACGGCTCCTTTGGCCGCGTGAAGGTGGACGCGACCGGCTCGAGCATCGGCACCTTCCACGGTGGTGACCTCAGGGGCCTCCTGCAGAAGGTGGACGACGGCTACTTCACTTCGCTGGGCGTGAACGCCATCTGGATCACCGCGCCCTACGAGCAGATGCACGGCTGGACCGGCGGCGGGACCTCGGGTGACTTCGCCCACTACGCGTACCACGGCTACTACGCCCTGGACTGGACCAACCTCGATCCGAACATGGGCACGACCACGGACCTCAAGGCGTTCGTGGACGCGGCCCACGCCAAGGGCATCCGGGTGGTGTTCGACGTGGTGATGAACCACACCGGCTACGCCACGCTCCGGGACATGGCCGACTTCGGGTTCGGCGGGAAGAAGGCAGGTTTCAACGCGGCCTGGACGCCCGCCGCAGGCCAGACCTGGCACAGCTGGAACGACCTGATGATTGACTATGCCTCCACCGCGGTCCAGGGGGACTGGGCGCGCTGGTGGGGGCAGCCGTGGATCCGGGCCGGGATCGTCGGCTACGACGCGTGCGGTGGGGGCGACCAGCTCATGTGCCTGGCGGGGCTGCCCGACGCCAAGACCGAGAACGCCGCTGCGGTGGCCCTGCCGCCGTTCCTGGCCAGCAAGGCCACGTTCGGGAAGGGCTACCTGAGCCCGTACCAGCCCTCCGGAACGAAGCGCGTGCGCGACTGGCAGGTGGAGTGGCTCTGCCGCTGGGTGCGCGACTACGGCATCGACGGCTTCCGCGTGGACACCGCGAAGCACGTGGAGATGGAGTCCTGGGCCGCCATGAAGACCGCCTGCGGTCAGGCGCTCCGCGACTGGCGCACCGCCAACCCGTCGGCGCCGGGCGCGTCCTGGACGGACGAGTTCTGGGACACCGGCGAGGTCTTCGGGCGGGGCGCGGCCGGCTACGACGCGAACTTCTACGGGACCGGGAAGTTCGACAGCCTGCTCAACTTCGGCTTCGGCGGCGTGGCCTCCGGCGCGTCCGGCTCGTCGGCGAGCTTGTCGAGCCTGGAGTCGACCTACGCGAGCTATGCCACGCAGCTCAACACCGACAGGACCCAGGCCTGGTCGGTGCTGACCTTCCTCGACAACCACGACCAGCCGAGCCTCTTCTACAACGGCGACGCCGAGCGCCAGAAGCGGGCCGGGAGCGCGCTGCTGATGTGTCCGGGGCCGGTGCACCTCTACTACGGCGACGAGTACGGGCGGGCCTACGGACCGGCCGGATCGGATCCGAACCAGGGGACGCGGTCGGACATGAGCTGGAGCACGGTCACCGCGCAGGCCTCCGACCCAGGCTCGACGCTGTCGCACTGGCGGAAGCTGGGGCAGTTCCGGAAGGCGCACCTCGCGATCGGGGCGGGTGACCACGCCCGGATCGCGGACGTCTCGAGCGGCTATGCCTTCAGCCGCACCTGGGGCGCCGACAAGGTGGCGGTGGTGCTGGGGGCCAGCGGGAGCGTGACCGTGAACGTCTCGACGGCGTTCGCCGACGGCACCACGGTCCGGAACGCCTACGACAACACCACCAACCAGGTGAGCGGCGGCCGGGTAACGTTCAGCGCCGGGCCGAACGGCGTGATCCTGATCGAGGCGGCGAACTAGCCGCGGGGTGGAGCTTCGCCCGGGCCGGCTGCGGATGGCCGGCCCGGGCGCCTACGGCCCACGGGCCTCGTGCGCGTCCAGCTGCTTCCTCAGCCCCTCGCACGGATCCTCGCGCTCCGCCGCCGGCGTGAAGACCACGTAGTCGTACGGGATGTGCCCCTCCGCCGCCGGGTCCTCGAGCTCCGGCCAGACCTCGCGGAAGGCCACCGACACCACCTTCGCGTCCGCCGGCAGGTAGCTGGGCACGCCGCGGTCGCGGCGGGCGTGCTCGGCGCCGGTGATGAGCGCGGCGCCGCGGCCGGCGCCGGCCTGCAGCAGCGTCGCCGCCAGCTGCGCGTCGCGGGCGCGCTGCGCGGTGACCATGGGCGCCATCATCCGCTCCGGCAGCATCCCGCAGTGCGAGGCGGCCATCTCCTCGCGCAGCGCCTGGGCCTGCTCCGGCGCCAGCGGGCCGGCCTGGTCCAGCCGCGCCCGCACCTCGGCCGGGAGCGCGTCCGCCCCCTCGTGCACCACCCGGCGCATCAGCCCGCGCGGGAGGTTGGCGGCGACGATGGGCAGCCCCGCCGAGAGCCCGGCCTCGAAGACGGGCCGGTAATGGGCGAAGGGCGGCCAGCCGCTCTGGTCCCAGGCCACCGCGTCGCGCAGCCCCTCCGGTGTGGGCGGGCGCGCCGCCAGCGCGGCGTCCACCGCGGGCTGCTGGTCGCGGTCCAGCATCTCGAAGGCCAGCGCCGGGCGGCGACCGGCGGCGGTCAGGGCGCGCAGCGCCCGGGCCTGCAGCTGGTGGTGGTCGCGGTTGTCGTGCGCCTCGCCCAGCAGCACCAGGTCGGCCCGGGAGAGGGCCGCGTCCAGGGCGGCCTCCTCCACGAAGCGGCGCCCCTGGACGTCCCAGATCCTGCCCACCAGCGGGTGGTCCCGGAGGCGGGGGGAGGCCCAGGACACCTCGGCGGCGGGCGCACCCGGGCGCGCGGCGGGGCGGCTGCACCCGGCCGCGAGGGCCAGCGCGGTGAGAGCCAGGGGGAGCGGGCGGGGGCGGAGGCGCATGCCGGGACTGTAAGACCCGCGCCTGGCCCGCGCCGCTACGGCTCCTTCTTCGGGGCGGGTGCCGGGGCCGGCGCCGGAGCGGGCGCCGCCGCGGGCATGGACTCCAGCAGCTGCTGCGCCTGGGCCGCCTGTGGGCTCTGCGGGGCCTGGCGGACCACCTGCTCGAAGGCCTGGCGCGCCGCGGCCACGTCGTTCAGGTCGTTGGAGTAGACGATGCCGAGGTTGAAGACGCTCTGGACGTGGTCCGGGGCGAGCTGGCTGGCCCGCCTGAAGTTGGCGACGGCCCGGTCGAACTGGCCCAGGTCGCGGAACATCACGCCCTGGTCGGTGAGCACGTCGGGGTTGGCCGGCTGCAGGTCCAGCGCGCGCTGGTAGGCGTCGATCGACTTCTGCGGCTGGTGGGTGTCGAAGTACAGGTTGCCCAGGTGGACCCAGCCCTGCACGTCCTTGGGGTTCTTGGCCAGGTGCTGCTCCACGGCCGGGATCTCCTGGAGCAGCTGCATCGACGCCCCCTGCCCGCCGGGCGCGCCGCCGCCCATCCCGGGGGGCGGCATGGACTGGGGCATGGCCTGCTGCTGCATTCCCTGGGGCGCGTCGCTCTTGAAGAAGCGGCCGTGCTGGCCGACCTGGTAGCCGATGGTGGCGCCGATGAGACCGCCGGCTGCGACACCGGCGAGGGCGGCCAGGACGACGTTCTGCGAGGACGAGGTGGGCTGCGGTTTCGGGCTCAACGGGCGCTCCTCCTGTGCGGCGGGAGGAAACCACACGTCCGGCCGGTGCGCCAGGGGGCCGCAGGTGACGGGGAGGGGGGCAGGCTACCGCGTGCCGTCCGTGCGCAGCATGACCGGCCCCAGCAGCGCCTGCAGGAAGCGGCCGGACTGCTCCACCAAGGGCTCGGAGAACTGCAGCCCCACGCGGTAGGGCGGCTCGCGGGTGGCCCAGGCCACGGCGGCCTGGCCGCTGGCCTCGAAGTCGACCCGGTCCGAGCGCAGCCGCACGCGCACGTGGTCGCCGCGGTGCATGGGGAACAGCACCACAGCCCGGCAGCCGCCGGCGCCGACGTCATCGGTCTCGCACACCTGGAGCTGCCCCGCCGAGGAGACGTCCAGCGGGACGCGCACGTTGAACCGGCGGTAGATGCGCTCGTCTGCGCGGGAGGCCATCGCCGGCATGATGCGTACACCGGGGAGCCAGCGTCAACGCCGGCCTGCGTGCCACGGCCGCGGGGCGCCCCGGGCGCCGGACGCGCCCGGGACGACCGCCGCGACGGCGGCTACTTCGTGAACTTGGCGACGCCGCGCTCGACCGCCGCCACCACGTAGGGCCGGACGTCCTGGGGGGAGATGATCCGGTCGAGCGAGCCGACCTTCAGCGCCCGCTCCACGGTGTGGACGTTGTCGAACTCCTCGGCCACCTCGCCCACCTTCTCCGACTTCACCGCGGTGAGGACCTCGGTGAGCCGCAGCCGGGCCGCCCCGCCGGCGGCCGCGGCCTTCTCGGCCGCCACCACCCGCGGGTCCTTCCGGGTCCGCGTCTCCACCTCGCGGGCGAAGACCACCGCGGCGGCCGGCGCGCCGCCGATCACCGAGGCGCGGGCGCCCTCCACCGCGACCACCTCCATGTCCTCGCGCAGCGCCTTGGAGAAGACCACGAAGGCGCCGCCGTGGTAGCGCGACACCACCACGAAGACCACCGGCCCCTGGAAGTTGACCACCGCGCGCCCGATCTCGGCGCCGTACTCGAGCTGCAGGCGGCGCATCGACTCGGGCGAGCCGTCGAAGCCGGAGAGGTTGGCCAGCACCACCAGCGGGCGGACGCCGCTGGCGCTGTTGACCGCGCGGGCGATCTTCTTGGACGACTGCGGGAAGAGCGTGCCGGCGCTCCAGAGTTCGGGGCCGTCGGCGGGCACGAACTCCAGGCGGGGCAGCGGCCGCGACTCGATGCCGATCATGCAGACCGGCCAGCCGCCCACGTGGGCGTCCCAGATCACCGCCGTGTCGCCGCCGCGGACGTCGCGCCAGCGCTCCATCGTCTCGTGGTCCTGGTCGGACACCGCCGCCATGACGCTGCGGATCTCGAACGGCTTCTTGCGGTCGCCGTTCTTCTCCGGGTCGAAGATGTCGCCCACCTTCGTGAAGCCGGCGCCGCCGCCGGCGCCATGCGGCGACGGGCAGATGTCGCGCTCCACCGGGTCGGTGGTGACGGCCTTGCGCGGGAAGCGCTCCCCCGGCGCCACGTAGGTGTGCTCGTAGTGGCGGAGCAGGATGTGGACGCCCTCGGACAGGCTCCCGGCGTGGTACTGCGCCTGGCCGTTCACGCCCATGATCCGGTCGTAGCCGCCGATGCCCTGGTTGTCGTCGGCCGAGACGCTGCCGGAGTACTCCAGCGAGTCCTTGCCGGTGAGCACCATGGCCGAGCCCGGCGTCATCACCAGGATGCCGCGGGTGTGCATCAGCATGGTGGCCTCGGCGTTCCAGTACGGCTGGGCGCCGACGTTGATGCCGGTGACCACCACGTTGATCTCGCCGCCGCGCTGCGTGAACTCGATGATCCGGCGCAGCACGCGCGAGATCCAGTCCATGTTCTCCGTGCCGCTCTCCATGGAGATCTTGGCGCCGGCGGAGACCGCGAACCACTCCAGCGGGACCTTCAGCCTGTCGGCCAGGTCGAGGGCCGCCTCGATGCGGCGGCACTCCGGCTCGGCCAGCGAGCCCATGGCGCGGGTCGGGTCGCCCAGCAGCACCACCCGGCGCATGCCCTCGGGGTAGCGGGTGGTGAAGTTGCGGATCAGGCCCACCACGATGTTGGCCGGGTTGGTGCCCGGCGGGCGGGAGACCGGCACCAGCGCGCCGGACTCGTCCAGGTCGTGCTCCACGAACTCACCGGGCGGCACGCCGGTCTCGGCGTCGCGCCCCGGGGCCAGCATCTTCACCAGCTCGAAGGGGTGGGTGAGCCCGCGCCGGCGCAGCTGGATGACCCGCTGCTGGTACTCGGCCAGCGGCTCCAGCGGGCGGTCGGTGGGGACGTCGTAGCGGATCGAGAGGCCGTTGCCGGTGGTCTGGACGCGCAGCAGCGTGTTGCGGAGCGCGCCGGTGAACGGATCCGGCACGCGGGCGTCGATCAGCACCATCTCCAGCCCCAGCCCGGCGGTGTCCGGGGCCAGGCGCTCGGCCAGGCTGCGGATCTCGTCGCGGGAGAGGAGCAGCGCCGGCTCGACCGTGAGCAGCACGCGGTTCCACTCCAGCCGCTGGTTGGGGGCGCGGCGGGCCTGGAACCGGCGCATGCCGGCCAGCGCCTCGTTGAGCATCCGCTCGAGGTGGGGCAGCTGGACCACGTGCCCGGCGGCGTCGCGGACCGGCGTCAGGTCGCGGATCTCCGCCACCGCGAAGAGCCGCTCGTCCTTCGGGTTGGCCTGGGCCACGCCGCGGTAGAGGAAGATGTCCTCGGAGGAGGGCAGCCGCTCCAGGTCGAACTTGGCCAGGCGCCCCAGCTGCATGCGCCGGAACATCATGGGGTGCACGCCGCGGTAGCGCCGGTCCTCGGTGATGTCGCCGGGGCCGCCGCGGAAGGTGAAGTGCAGCTGGCTGGACTGCCGCCCCAGGCCGTGGCCGGGGAAGGCCGCCACCGCCGCCACGCGGCGCAGCGGGCGCGGGAAGCCGGCCGAGGCGAGCGCGGCGCGGATGGCCTCGCCGGCCTCGTCGGCCGACTGCGGGCCGGGGCTCCACAGGTACAGCTCCAGCGCCAGCTCGACCTCGGGCGGCGACTCCACCGCGGCGCGGGCCAGCGCGCGGGCGGCGCGGGCCAGGTCGGCCATGGGGGCGAAGAGCGCGTGCAGGCGCACGCGGCGCCCCTCGCTGGCGTACTCGGTCCAGGCGCCGGCGAAGCCGTCCACTTCCTTGGGCGTCACCGGGCCGATGGGCGAGGCGCGGTAGTAGCGGCGCAGCAGGGTCTCGACCAGGCGCGGGCGGATGCCCGGCGCCGCGCCGGCCATGCGCTCCACCAGCATGGTGGCCAGCGGCTGGGCGCAGGCGACCAGGCGCGCGATGACCTCCTCGCGGTCCACGTTCTGCGCGGTGGAGAGCGCGGCCAGGTCGCGCTCGACCTGCGAGTAGACCTCGGCGCGCACCGCCTCGAAGGCGGGCTGGTCGAAGCGCCGGTAGCGCAGCTCGCGGGCCAGGTCGGCCAGGGCCGGCCACTGCTCGCGGCCCAGGTCGGTCAGGCGGACCAGCAGGTCGCGGACGTCCGGGCCGGCCTCGTCCAGCGCCGGCGCGTCGGAGGCCAGCCGGCGCTCCAGGATGCCCAGCACCGGGCCGAGCGGGTCGTCGGCGCGCTCGTGGGCCTTCTGGATGCGCAGCAGGGCGTTCTCCAGCTCGCGCCCCTGCGTCTCCAGCAGCACGCCGTAGTGCGAGAGGGCCCGGCGCAGCGCCTCGACGAAGCGGGGCGAGAGCCGCTCACCCTTCTGCTGCGGCTCGTGCAGGTAGCGCCACAGCTCCTCGAGCATGGGCTTCTGCTGCTCCGGCCCGCGGAGGCGGCTGAAGAGCGCCTGCACGTCCACGAAGGCGGTCAGCGCCTGCTCCTCGGCGGCCAGCACCTCGGCGTCGTCGCTCACCACGCCGGCGGTCAGCTCGCGCCAGCCGGCGGCCAGCTTGCGGGCCTCGCCCGGCGCCACGTCGAAGCCGAGCGCGATACGGCGCAGCTCGGCCAGCGCAGCCAGGTAGCGCTGCCGCGGGGTGCCGGGCACCGGCGCGGCCGCGCCGGGCAGCGGCGGGGCCGGCGTGTCGGCGGCGGCGCCGCCGGCGTCGTCCGGCTCCAGCCGCAGCAGCGGCGTGCCGGCGTAGACCTGGGCGTTGGGGACCGACACCACCTCGCGGACCACGCCCGCGGTGGGCGACGGCACCACCATCTCCACCTTCATCGACTCGATGCGGGCCACCGGCTCGCCGGCCTCCACCCGCTGCCCGACCTGGACCGGGATGCTCACCACCACCGCCGGCATGGGCGAGACCACCAGGCCGGCCGGCTCGCGCGTGAGCGCGTGGGGCACGCCGTCCACCTCGACCAGGATGCGCAGCCCGTCCACGGTGGAGAGGATGCGGGCCCGGCGCTCGCCGGCCGCCAGCCGCCGCTCGATGGGGCCCACGCGCTCGTACCGGACCTCGACCGCGGCGCCGCCGGCCGGCGCCACCTTGTAGGTGTCCGGGCCGGTCTGGCGCACGTCCAGGCGGTAGCGCTTGCCGTGGTGGCGCAGCTCGATGGTGCGGCCGGCGGGGGGGCCGACCCTGGGCCGCCCGCGCCGGGCCTCGGCCAGGAAGCGCTCGCGCTCCAGGTCCAGCTCGGCGTCGTAGGCCTCCAGCGCCGCGGCCACGAGGGCCACGTCCGGCTTGGGCACCACCAGCCAGTCGCCGGCGGCGGCCAGCCGCGGCAGGAGCCCGATGCCGGCGGTGCCGGCCTTCACCTCGGGGCGCACGCAGAGCTGCGCCAGCCAGGCCTTGCTGGTGCCGCGGCCGCCCACCAGCACGTCGGCGTCGTCGAGCGCCTGGGCCAGGCGGGCCAGCGCCTCGGCGTGGGTGGGCGCCTTGGCCAGCAGCGTGGCCACCGGCTCGCCGGGGCCGCACAGGTCGCCCTCCTCGGCCACGATCTCGGCGCGCACGCGCGGATCGTTCGGGATGCGGACGCGCTCCACGCGGCCGCCGGGGCTGCGGGCCTCGTCCTCCGGGTAGCCGGGCTGGATGCGGGCCGCCACGGCGTAGCCGCCGCCCGTCCCGGGGGCGCCGGCGGCCGGGCCGCCCGCCATCACCGAGAGCGAGAGGCGGATCAGGTCCACGCCGACCGAGCCCTCCACCGCGGTGCCGGCGTGGGTCACGGCGTCCACGCCGGCCAGCGAGAGCTGGCCGTCCGGCGCCACCACCACCGACACGGCCGCCACGCCCACCCAGCCCACCGCCTGCGCCGTGCGGCCGCCCAGCGTGCGGGCCGCCTCCTCGACGTCGGGGGAGAGCCCCATGGGCGGCGCGTAGGACAGGACCACCACCTCGCCGATCCGCAGCGAGGCGTCGGCCAGGCCGATCACCCGCAGGCCGCCCTCGCGGTCGCGCGAGACCAGCACCTCCAGCAGGCGCGCCTCGGCGGCGGGCCGGGCGGCGTGCGACACCCCCAGCTCCTTCGCCAGCGCCGCCACGCGCTCGGGCGTGGAGACCTTGCGCAGCGCCTCGGCGGACGGGCCGAGGACGGTGATGCCCTGCCGTGCGCAGGCCTCGGCCAGCTCGGCGCGGGCGGGGAGGGGCCCCTCGCCCAGCCAGGCGGCGCCGACCTTGGCGCGGGCCAGGGCGTCGATGAGGGAGGTGGTGGCCTCCACCGCGTCGTCGGCCTCGCGGACGAACGCCGACTGGCGCTCCCCGGGCCCGTGGATGGCCACCGCCGCGCCCGCGCGGCCCAGCCGCGACAGCTCGCGGACGGCGCGCAGCATCCGCCGACCGGCTACCCCGCCCCCCAGCACCGCCACCCGACCCAGCACGTGATCCGCCATTCCTCTTCCCACCCTTTCGCAGGCCGCCGGCGCCGGGGCGCGGGGCCACTCGAAGACTCTTCGGCGCCGCCCGCGTCGTTCGCGGCGGCGCCCGCAGGGAACCGCGCCCGCGCCGCACGGAGGCGGGGCGGGCGCAGCGCGCCGGGGGCGCGCGGGCACCACAAATCACGTTGGCGCCTGGAGAGGCAAGCGGCGAGAGAGCCCGGTCCGGCGGGGGCTTCGGGGACGACGCGATGCGCCAGCGGGGCGCGCAGGGGACGTGCAGCGGAGCGCCCCCCGCGCTGCGAACGCACACACAGTGCTGGGCGCGAGGGCGCGCGGCGGCGGGGCGGCGGAGCGCGCGTCGGGCGGCGCCGGCGCGGAAGGCGGCTGGTGGGGCGGGGTGCGCCCATTCGCCGCGCCCCAGGCACGGGGCGCGGCGGGGCGCTGGCGGTCAGCGCGCGGAGGCCGAGGCGGCGGGCGGCAGCGGATCCGGCACGCGGTTGGAGACGGCCGGGATGGTCCGCAGATACGCGTAGATGGACTTGAGGTCCTCGTCGGTCATGGCCGCGGTGGCGGGGATGGGCATGGGCGGCAGGATGGGCCGGCCGCGGCCCAGGTGGCGGCCGGAGCGGAGCGTGTCCACGAACTGCTGCTCGGTCCAGCGGCCGAGGCCGGTCTCGGCGTCGGGCGTGAGGTTGGCGGTGAAGCTCACGCCCCAGGGGCCGGCCCAGGCGGTGTTGGTGGCGGCAGCGGTCACCAGCCACGGGCCGGGCGGCAGGGCCGGCGCGGGCGGCATCTGGAGCGCGGCCGGGTGGCCGGAGAGCCTGCGCGACAGGTCCGGCTCGGGGCCGGTCTGGCCCATCTTGAAGGGCGTGTGGCAGTCGTTGCAGCCGCCGATGGTGACGAGGTAGCGGCCGTGGGCGACGCGCGGGTCCTCGCCGGCGGCGCCGGCGCGGGTGGTGAGGGTGAGCAGCAGGGCCGCGGCTGCGGCGACGGGCAGGATCCACTTCAGACGCTTCATGGGTTCTTCTCCCTGGGAGGTGACCTGGTGGGCGCCGCCGCGGTGGGACCCTCCCGGATCCACGCGGCGACGAGCTGCTCCGCCTCGGCGTCGGCCTGGCTGCGGCCGAGCGGAGGCATCTGGGTGACGGGATCGGTGGCCGCCAGCCGGCGGACCAGCACGCTGCGCGCCGGGTCGCCGGGGGCGATCCGCAGCGTGGCCCCGGCGCGCTGGAAGCGGCTGGGCACGCCCACCGCGGTCTCGCGCGGCGCGCCGGGCGCGGTGTTGGGCGGCGCGCCCACGCGCTGCTCCAGGTCGAGGCCGAGGTCGGAGAGCGGCCCGCGCGCGTTGTGGCAGCCGGCGCAGTTGCCGTGCAGGTAGCCGAGCGCGGCGCGCGCCGTGGGCGTCGCGGCCGCGATGCGCGGCGGGAGGCTGCGCAGCGAGGGCGGCGCGCCGCGCAGCAGGCCGCGGTCGATCAGGGCCGGCAGGTCCACCGCGCCGGCCGGCGGCGGGGCGGCGTGCGGCGCCAGCGGGTCGCGGTCGGGCGAGAGCTGGAGCGCGCCGAAGCCGAGCACCGCCGCCGGGTGGCCCTCGTGGCAGGCGCGGCAGTCGGCGCCGGAGGGCAGGTCGTGGGTCCGGCCGTCGGCGCCGGTGGCCCGGCCGCCGCGCTGCGGCGCGAGGCGCGCGTCGCGGCCGTCGGCGGTCCAGGCGTAGGTGGCGTAGCGCCAGCCCTCGGCGGCCCGCTCCATGTAGCGGGTCTCGAAGGGGCGGCCGCCGAAGGAGAACTCCTTCCAGAGCCGGGTGCCGACCGGGAAGACCCAGACGTCCGGATCGCGCCCGTCGATGGCCGCGCCGGCGGGGAGGCGGATCCAGCGGCGCTTGGCGGCGCCGTCGCTCCAGAGCGGGTACTGCGGGGCGAAGGGGAGCGCCTCGGCGTGGAGCTCGCCGCGGTCGAAGTCGGCGTAGAGGCCGGTGTCGGCCAGCCGCTCCGGGAGCGGCGCAGGGCCGGCCGCGGCCGGGGCCTGCTGCGCCGTCGCCGCCGCGGCCATCGCGCAGGCCAGCAGCGCCCCCGCGCCGATCGTCAGCTGGTTCCTCGCTCCCGTGATCACCGCCGCGCCTCCGCTCCTCGTGACGAGCGGAAGGTGCCGCAGCCGGCCGGGCGCGGTTCCTAAATGATCCCTGGTCGCTTCCTAAGAAGTGCCTAACGCCGGCCCGCGCGGGGCGGACGGCCGCGCTCATGGCGGCGACCGGTCGAGTTGAACTCTCCCCCCGTGACCCCCAACCATCACGCAGGCTCAAGCCGAATGGGCGGCGTGATCAGAACCGGATCGCGTACAGGAACGTGGTCTGCGGGTCGCGCCGGTAGCGCTCGGTGATGGCGGCGATGGGCGCCGCGGGCGGCCCCAGCCAGCGCTCCACCAGCGCCTTCGCGCCGGCCGCGTCGCCGCGCGCCTTGAATCCGCAGCACCGCGGCCTCGAGCTTCTCCACCGCCGCCGGCCAGCGCTTCGCGTCCACCTCCATGCAGCCCCGCTCCACGCCGTCGGCGGCGCGCGCGTCCCCGCGCCAGACCAGCGCGCGCTCGGAGAGCAGGAAGCCGAGCTGCACGGTGGCCAGCGCCGGGTAGGCGGACAGCTCGCCGTCCTGGTCGCGGACGCCGAGGCTCGACTGGCCGAAGGCCCAGGCCAGGTCGGAGAGCCGGCTGCGGGCCGCCAGGCCGGGGTCGATCACGCCGCGCGCGGCCAGCCAGCCGGTGAGGTGGAGCGCGCTGGTCTGGGCCTTGAGCTCCTCCAGCATGCTGGCCACCGGCCCGCCGAAGAGCTGCGGGGCGGTCTTGCCGCCCACCGCGTACTCGGCCGAGGGGCCCAGGTTGTGCGCCGCCTCGTGCAGCAGCGTGCCCAGCACCGCGGTGTCGCGGTCGTCGCCATGGGCCTTCATGGTGGCCGGGCAGAGCACCGAGGCGGCGCGGGCGCGGGCCCGGGCGCGGCTGGCGGCGTCGTCGTAGAGGTTGACCATGGCCACGGTGCGGCCGCGCCCCTCGTTGGCCACCGGGCCGAAGTTGGGCAGCGACTGGCCGATCACCGCGCCGCGCGGGTGGCGCGCGTCGCCGGCGTTGAGGATCACGTCGATGAACTCCGGGAGCGCGAAGGCGACGGCGCGGGCCTGGTAGGGCGGGCCGGCCAGGCGCGCCAGCTCGCGCTCCAGGTCGTTCTTCACCGGCTCGAGGCGCGCCTGCCAGGCCTTGGAGGCCGCGTCGGTCCGCGCCAGCGTCAGGCCGTACCCTGCCTTGAGCGCGCAGGGCTCCCAGTAGACCTCGTCCGGCGCCACGCGCAGGTAGAAGCGCGAGCCGGCGGCCCGGGCCCAGGCCTCGTCGGCCGCGTACCAGTCGTTGGTCTCGAAGGCCGTGGCGGCCGCCTCCAGGTAGGCGCGCAGCCCCGCCTCGTCGGCCGGCAGCGCCGCGGCGGCCAGGCGGAGATCGCGCGCGGTGGCCGCGGAGGCCTCCGGCCAGGCCTGCGGGAACGGGATGGCGGCCAGCCCGCCGTCCGGCCGGCGCACCACCGCGGTGAAGGGGGCGCCCAGGGCGGTCGCGTCCGGCCCGGCGTCGAGCGCCGAGCAGGCCAGGCCGGCGGGCGTGACCGCGGTGCTGCGCGGCACTGCCGGGGTCACCGCGCTGCAGGCGGCGTCGCCGCGGACCGCGGGCGCGGTGCACCAGGGCCCCTTCTCGATCACGAAGGCCAGCCGCGAGGGCGTGTCTTCCTCGGGGATGCGCCGCTCCAGCCCGGCCACCCCGCGCTGCAGCGCGTGCAGCCGCTCCACCTCCAGCGCCGCGTCCCACAGGTGGCCGAGGAAGGTCCGCTCCCAGGCCGGCGCGCCGCGCAGGTCCGTCTCCACCACCGCAAGCCGCGCCGCCGCCAGCTCGCGGGCCAGCGCGCGCTGGCGGGCCGCGTCCGGTCCCTCGGCGATGGGCGGCGCGCCGGAGGCCAGCCGGGCGCGGACGCGCCGGTCGGCGGCGGTGAAGGCGCCGGTCAGCTGCCCGTCGCGGACGTAGGTCCGCCCGTCCTCCAGGCTAAGACGGTGGCCAGCTCACCGGCCGAGGGGCGGCCGTCACCGTCGTCGTCGGCGAGCCAGCGGAGCGGCAGCGCCAGCTCCAGCGCGGCGCGGTTCCAGGCCTCGCGGGGCGAGGCGGTCGCGGCGGGGGCTGCGGCGGGAGCGGCGGCCAGGAGGGCGGCGGCGAGCAAGGAGGCCAGCATGCGACACATATAGCAGGCAAGGCCTCGGACCTCAGGGAGGAGACGCCTCTCCCGAGGCCTGACGCCTGACGCCTGGGTGAAGCCGCGAGGCTAGAAGTCGAAGCAGTACACCACCGGCTGCCCCGTCTCGGCCGCGTCGCGCAGCCGGGCCACCGCCTCGATCTGCATGGGCGACATGACGGTCAGCTCGTGGGCGTGCTCGCGGAGCGAGCGGAGGATCTCGTCCACGTGGCTGGGGCGGAGCACCAGGAAGCGCTCCTCCTCGCTGCCGGGCAGCAGCTCCAGGCTGGAGACGGCCCCCTCCGGCTCGCCGGAGAAGACCTCGGGGTAGCAGCCCCAGTAGTCGAGCCGGACGTCCTCGCCCTCCAGGCAGAAGTCGAAGACCGCGTCGTTGCGCAGCTCGTCCAGCGTGCTGCCGGTGTCGAGCAGCTCCTCCAGCCCCTCGCGCATGGGCCGGCCCGAGCCGGCGGCGATGTAGAGCGCCTCGGAGAACGCCGGCCGGCCGCTGCGCCGCCAGGCCTCCAGCCGGTCGCCCAGGAAGCCGGCCAGACGATTCGGCGTCCATGGCGCGGACCGTGGCGGCCAGCGACTGATCGAAGCGCTTCAGGTAATCCGTCCCCATCGCTCCGTCCTGGAGCCGCACGCCCCCCGCGGCGCACGGCATCGACCGCTGGAGCAGAGCACGTCCGGGCCGCCCCTGTCGAGCCGATTCGAGCCACGAACACACGACACCGGAAGGTGGTGGGTCGAAGACGGGGCGGCGGATGTAGGGGAGGGTGGGGTGGAGCTGCCGGCTACGGCGCCAGATCCTCGGGCAGATCGCCGGCGCTGTGCCGCTTCCCCTCCTCCTCGGCGTTCCGGTACGTGTCGGGGTCCTGCTCCACCGCCTGCCGGGCGGAGTCCGCCTCCTGCTCGGCGTCGCCGCGGCGGACGGTCTCCTGGACGCCCTCGTTGTACCGGCGGGCGGCGCTGCGGCTGCCCTCGCCCTCGTTCTCGCTGCCGGGCGTCCCGGGCTGCTGGTTCTCGGCCATGGTCGGTCTCCGTGTCGGTGGGGCGCCTTCGCCCGCCCAAAGGTGGCGACGGGCCGGCGGGGAGACAATCGGAGGACGCCCGTGCGCGGCCGGTCGCTCAGCGTGCTCCGAGCGCCCAGGCCAGCAGGGCCCAGACGCCGGCGGTCAGCCCCACCGCCGCGGCCACCACCAGCGCGATCAGCCCGGCCACCAGCCAGCCGCTGGCCCGGCTCGTCCGGGCCGGCTGCTCCAGCCAGCGCTCCAGCAGGATCAGGTTCCGGCGGTTGGCCTTCCAGCCCGCGTCGAACAGGTCGCCGGCGAACGGGATGGCGCCCACCACCGCGTCCACGGCCAGCGTGAGCCCCATGCGCGCCAGCACCGAGGGCGGGGCGCCCAGGCGTCGCGCCAGCACCAGGAGCCAGCTGGAGAGGAGGGCGCCCAGCAGGTCGCCCACCACCGGGAAAAGCCCCAGCAGCGGATCGATGCCGATCCGGAAGGAGGTGCCGGGGATGGGCACCGCGTCGTCGAGCAGGCGGGCCAGCAGCCGCGCCGACTCCAGCTCCTGGCGCCGATCGCCGGCGTCGTCGTCGGCCGGCCAGGCGCGGTGGAAGGTCTCGTCCATCCCCGAAAGCCTCGGCGGCCGTGGTCCGCGGCGCAACCCCGGCCCGGCTCAGCGTCGCTCGTCGCGCGAGCCGACCAGCCGCTTGAGCCAGCGCCACCCCCAGCGCTCGCTCCACATCCCCGGGCCGGTCATGAGGAGGCCGAGCGCGGTCAGCACCAGCACGCCGATGACGGCGATGGGGTCGATGTCCATGGTGCGGCGTGCACTCCGGAAGCCTGCGGTCGAGGCCTGGGCGCCAGGCCTGGAGCGGTGAACCCCACCTCTAATCGGCGATGGGCGCCGACGCACGCTCGACTGCACGCTCACCGGGCAGGTGGCGCTGTGCGCGTGCAACCACCGGCGCATTTCGCTGGATCCAGGCCGCCGCACGCTGGCCCGCGGCTCGCAAAGGCCGAGCGCGGGAGGAGCACCATGCGCGACACGACGGCAGGCGAGGGGAGTGGCCGGCGGGGCCCAAGAGCGGCGGTGGCGCGGAGCACGGGCGGCCGGTTCCTGATCAGGCTCGAGGGCGCGCTGCCGGTGGGCTGGGCGGGGCGGCTGGCGGCGGGGCTGGCCGGGCTGCGGGTCAGCGTGCTCCGCGGCAGCGCGCGCCGGACGCCCGGCCCTGGCTGGGAGGCCGAGCTGGAGGTGGAGCGGCTCGATCCCGACGTCGAGCTGGCGACGCTGGACCTGCTGGAGCTGGCCGGGCGGGAGCCGCCGCCGATCCCGCGCGACGGTCGCCACGGTCCGCCGCTGCTCCGCTTCGCCGTGCAGCCCGGTCCCGCGGCGCTCTTCGTGGAGGTGGAGGCCCGCGACGAGGTGGGCTTCCTCGACCGCGTGCTGCGCATCTTCGCGACCTACGGCCTCTTCCCGATCGAGCTGCGGCTCGAGACCAGCGAGCGGCGCGTCCGCGACACCTTCCTCCTCACCAGCGTGGGCGGCGAGCAGCCCTCGGCCGCGGTGGTCGAGGCGCTCCGCGCCGTGCTGCGCGAGCGCTGCACGCCCGCGCCGCTGCCGGTCGCTGCGGGCGCGCCGCGCGCCATGTAGGGGCCGCAGGGCCCCTGTCGTGTGCCGTCGCCGGCGGCCGGACGGGTGGGCGCGACTCCTCCCCCGCTTCGACCTTCCGCTCGCCCGGCGGCGCGCGTAGAGTGCGCCGCCGTTCTCTCCTCCCTGGAATGAACCACATGAAGAACGCTCGCTCGAATCTCCTCGCTCCGCTCGCGCTGGCGCTGCTCGCTGCCTGCGGGAGCTCCGGTCCCTCGGCCCTCGAGGCCTCGCTGCCCGTGACGCCGGGCGAGCCCTGGGACGCCGCCCAGGCCACGCTGCAGAAGGCCGACCCGCAGCTGCAGGTGATCCAGAAGATCGGCACCCGCTCCGCCACGGCCCGCGTCCCGGTGACCCTGGCCGGCCACAAGTTCGAGCGCGTCATGATCACCGGGATGGCCGACCACCCGGCGGTCCGCTCGGTGCTCTTCTCCGGCGCGCCGGATCCCGCCGCCTGCCCCAGGGTGAAGGACGACGTCCTCAAGGCGCTGGGGCCGGGCTGGGAGCCTACCGCCGCGGAGCTGGGGGCCACCACGGTGACCCGCGGCGGCGCCACGGGCCGCTCGGTGCGGATCGTCTGCACCGGCGGCGCGCTGTCGGTTCTCGTTCGCGGGCTGAGCGGGCCGCCAGGCGCTTCGCCACCCTGCCTGCCCCTCCGGGGGCCGCCGCCGCGCGCCGACCGGAAGGATGGGGCGGGGCCTGCCTGCCGGCTCCTGCCCCCGGCCGGAGAACAAATCGGCCTCCCGGTGCGTCCTTCCTTGGCGAAGGAGAACCGGCGGTGCTACCCATGCCTGGGCGGCCCCGCCGCACCGCGCCATGCTCACCACTGCCCTGCTCTCGCTCGCCCTGTCCGCCCAGCCCGCGTTCCCCTACGTCCCCGGAGAGCGGATGGGCTTCGGGATTCTCCTACCTGGGAATGCGGATGGGCGTGTCCTCCATCTCCGTGGGCAACGCCGACGGCGGCCTGGTGCCGGTCGAGCTGTGGGCCAAGTCCACCGGGGTGGTGGGGCTCTACCACCTGCGCCAGAAGCTGGTGAGCTGGATCGACCCCGTCACCGGCCTCCCAGGCAACTCGGTGATCCAGGGCGAGGAGGGCTCCTACCGCCACACCGATACCACCAAGGTCGACCGCGCCACCGGCCAGGCCACCGTCCACGAGGTCGGCAAGCACGACAACACCTACCAGGTGGAGGTGCCGAAGGACGCGCTGGACTTCGTGGCCCTGGTGTTCAGGCTGCGCACGCTCCCGCTCGAGCCGGGCACCAAGCACGAGTTCCAGGTGCTGTCCGGACGCAAGGTGAACAAGATCGTGGCCGAGGCGATGGGCCGGGAGACGCTGGACACGCGCATCGGCAAGCTGCCGGCGATCCGGGTCCGGATCCCCACCGGCTTCAGCGGCAAGTTCAGCGAGAAGAACCCGACCGAGGTCTGGTTCAGCGACGACGCGCGGCGCGTGATCCTGCGCATCACCACCGACTTCGCGGTCGGGCACGCCTCCGCCAACATCACCGAGTACCGCCCTGGCGTCGCCCCTGCGCCGGACCCGGCCGGCGGGGAGGCTGGGGCCACCACGACCGAGTCCGGCGGGACCGGCGGTTGATGCCGGGCAAGGATCGCGTATCGGTGGAGCGCATGGCTGAAGCGCCCCTGCCCGACGCACTCCGCCCCCTCGAGCGCGCCATCCAGGATCTCGTGGCCGGTGGACGCCTGCGGGTGCCGCCCTATCCCGCCGTGGCCGTCCGGGTCCAGGAGGCGCTGGGGCGCAAGGACGCCGGCCTGTCCGAGATCGCCCAGCTGGTGGGGGCCGACGCCGCGCTGGCCGCCGCCATCCTGCGCTGCGCCAACTCGGCCATGTACCGCCGCGGACCGCCGGTGGCCGACCTGCTGGGGGCCATCACCCGCATCGGCGCGGCCGAGGTGCTGCGGCTGCTGCTGGCCAGCGGCCTCTCCACGCAGGCCCTGTCCATCGGCCCGCTGGTCTCCATCCGCCGGACCATCTGGATCGAGGGGCTGGTGAGCGCCGCGGTCTGCCAGGAGCTGGCGCGGCTGCGCGGGCTCCGGACCGAGGAGGCCTTCGTCGTCGGGCTCCTGCACGACTTCGGGAAGATCGTGACCTCCTCGGCGCTCGAGGTGCTGCTGGAGGAGCGGAGGTTCGAGGGGCGCTGGCCGCTCGACGCCTGGGCCAGCCTGGTGGAGCGGCAGCACGTGGGCGTGGGGCTGGTCACCGCGGAGGCCTGGCGCCTGCCGCCGCTGGTGAGCGAGGTGATCGGCGTGCACCACGGGGGCGGCAAGTGCCGCGACCCGAAGCTGCTCGAGGTGGTGCGGATTCTCCGATCAGCTGGTGGCGCTGGCGCTGACGCGCACGCGCGTGACCGCCACCGACCTCGGGCGCATCCCCGGCCTGGCCGCCGCCGAGCGGGAGGCCCTGGAGCGGGTGATCGCGAACGTGCCGGAGTTCGTCTCCGCCTTCGAGACGCCGGCCTCCGCGATCTGGGTCGGCTCGCAGCGCATCGCGCCGCCTGCCGCGCCGCCGCCTCCAGCGCTCGGCCAGCCCGCGCCGAAGCTCGGCGTCTCCATCGCCGTGGCCCGCCGCCCGCGGCTGTTCAAGGTGACCTCGCTGGCCGCCGACCGGCTGGTGCTCTCCGGCGAGGAGCCGCTGCCGGAGAACCGGGTGCTGGAGGCCAAGGTCTACGCGCAGGAGCCGTTCACCATGTGGGTGGTGACGCTGGCCTGCCAGCAGGAGGGCGCCGCGTACACCGCCACCGTGCAGCCCTTCGCGCTCTCCGGCCCGGCGCGCGAGGGCTGGGACACGCTGACCGCGCCGCCGGCGTGAGGCGCAGCGGCACCGCCGCCCTCACGGACTCGCCTCCACCCCCGCCGTCCACCCGCCCAGCGTCGCCGCGTACCAGGGCGCCGTCTCCGCCAGCCCCTGCTCCACGCCGTGCGTCGGCACGTACCCCAAGAGCGCCCGCGCCCGCCCCACGTCCGCCAGCGAGTGCCGCACGTCCCCCGCGCGAAACGGCCCTCTCCGCGGCTCTGCCCCCGCCGCGTCCGGCCTGAACCGGGCCACCTGGTCGCGGATGAGCTGGAAGAGCCGCAGCAGCGTCGTCTGCCCTCCCGCCCCGATGTTAAGCACCTGCCCCACCGCGCCGGCCTCCGCCGTCGTCGCCGCCAGCAGGTTGGCCTGCACCACGTTCGCCACGTAGCAGAAGTCGCGCGTCGTCTGCCCATCCCCATGCAGCGGCACCGGCTCCCCGCGCAGCAGGCCGGCGAACCAGCGCGGCATCACCGCCGCGTAGGCGCTCTGCGGATCCTGGCGCGGGCCGAACACGTTGAAGTAGCGCAGCCCGATGGGCTCCAGCCCGTAGCAGCGCGCGTACGCGGCCGCGTAGAGCTCGTCGCACCGCTTGGACGCCGCGTAGGGCGAGAGCGGCGAGCCCAGCGTCTCCTCCATCCTCGGCAACCCTGGCGCATCCCCGTAGACCGCGCTGGAGCTGGCGTAGATCACCCGCCGGACGCCGGCGGCGCGGGCCGTCTCCAGCACCTGCAGGAACCCGGTGACGTTCACGCCGTGGGTGGCGAGCGGGTTCTCGATCGAGCGCGGCACCGATCCCAGCGCCGCCTGGTGCAGCACCACCCGCGCCCCCGCCGCCGCGGCGGCGCAGGCCTCCGGGTCCCGCACGTCGCCGCGGATGAAGGTGAGCCGCTCGACGGCGCCCGGCCCGGCTGCGTCCCGGGCGGCCGCCAGGTTCTCCAGCTTGCCGGTGGAGAGGTCGTCCAGCACCGTCACCACCTGCCCGTGGCGGAGCAGCACCTCCACCAGGTGCGAGCCGATGAAGCCGCAGCCGCCGGTGACCCACCACCGGCGAGGCGCGGCCTGGAGCGCCTCCAGGGCGCGGGCGTAGGGGCTCATGGCGGGTTCCGGATGGCGCGGTCGACCAGGTCGTAGGTCTGCCAGACGGTCTGGACGGTGGGGAGGATTCTGGCGGATGACGCGGTCCCAGCGGGTCAGGCCGTAGGTGGAGACGAAGACCACGTCGCGGGGGCGGAGCGGGAACTGGCTTGCCAGCAGCAGCGCGTCGGGGGACGAGGCGTCGAGCCGGTAGATGGAGGGCGCCTGGTAGTCGCCCCGGATCACGAAGATGTGGGCCACGTCGGAGGCCAGCGGGTCGAAGCCGCCGGTGGGGGCGTCGATGAGCGCCTCGGCCAGCGTCATCCGCCCGCGCGTCATGAGGCGGGACTGCGGCTGCTTCACCTCGCCCAGCACGAAGACCTTGTTGCGGCTCCGGTCAGGGACGTGCACCACGTCGCCGTCCTGCAGCAGCCAGTTCTGCGTCTGGTCGCCGCCCTCGTAGAGCGACTGCAGGTCCAGGGAGAAGACCTGCCCGCGCCGCGAGAGCGTGACGCGGGCGAAGTCGGCCTCGGGGGTGAAGCCCTTGGACGCGGCCAGCGCGTCCTGGACCCGCATCGGCACGTCGGTGATGGCGATGGTCGACGGCGCCGTCACCTCGCCGGTGACCTGCACCCGCTTGCCGCGGAAGGCGGCCACCTTGACGTCCACCTGCGGGTTGGGGACCACGCGGGTGAGCCGCTCGGTGATCATGCGGCGCACCTCGCTGACGGTCTTCCCCGCCACCTCCAGCGTGCCGACGTACGGGTAGAAGACCGAGCCGTCGGCGTCCACCGCGTTGCCGTTCTCCTCCGGCGAGCGGAACTGGCCGGTGGGCGCGGTCAGCTCGGGGTGGTCCCAGACGATCACCTGCAGCACGTCGTAGGGGGCGATGGTGTAGCGGTAGGTCCGGGCCACGCTCATCAGCGGGTCCTCCAGCCGCTGCTGTGGCGGCAGCGCGGCCTCCTCCGCCAGCTTGCGGATCACCCCGGCGTCGATGGTCCGGACGTCCAGGTGCCGGTTGCCGGTGGTGTCCCGGGCCCGCGACATGGCCTGGCCGGCGTCCATCTGCATGCCGGGCGCGAGGAAGCAGCCGGAGGTGAGCAGCGAGGCGGCGGCGAGCAGGGCGCGTCTCACGGGGCGGGCCTCCTCCAGAAGGCGGCCTGGAAGTCGTCCAGGCCGCGCTCGATGAGCGCCAGCGCCTGCTCGAAGGCGGGGCGCTCGTGGTGGAAGGGGTCGGGGACGTCGAAGCCGCCGAAGCGGCCCAGGCGGTGGACGCGGCCGCGGGCCTCCGGGGCCAGGTCCAGCACGCCGCGCTCGTGGCGGGCCTCCATCACCAGCACCAGCTCGGCCCAGGAAGCCAGCGCCGGCGTGAGCTGGCGGGCGCGGTGGCCGGCCAGGTCCAGGCCGCGCTCCAGCAGGAGCGCGCGGGCCAGGGGGTGGACCGGCCGCCCCACCAGCGCCGCCAGCCCGGCCGACCCCACCTCGGCGCGGAAGCCCGCCCCGGCCAGCCGGCGCGCCAGCAGCGCCTCGGCCATCGGGCTCCGGCACACGTTGCCGACGCAGACGATGAGGACCCGGCGGAACACGAGGGGCGTCACTCCGATCGCGTGGAGCGGTACTCGTAGTGGTAGTGGCCGGCGTAGCGGCCGTAGCGGCCCCGGCGGCGGACGTCGTTCAGGACCAGGCCGTGGACCCGCGCGCCGTTCTGCGTCAGCCGGCGCACCGCCGCCTCCACCTCGCGCGCCGGGTGGCGCCCGGCGCGGAGCACCAGCAGGCTCACCCCGGCGGCGCGCGCCACCAGCGCCGGGTCGGTGACGGCCAGCACCGGCGGCGTGTCCACCACCACCAGGTCGTAGCGGACCGACAGCTCGGCCAGGAGCAGCCGGAAGCGGTCCCCGGCCAAGAGCTCCGCCGGGTTGGGCGGGACGCGGCCGGTGGGGAGCAGGTCGAGCCGGGGCACGCCGGTGGGCCGGATGGCCTCGTCGGCGGTGAGCTCGCCGGCCAGCACCTCGGAGAGGCCGGGGCTCCGGTCGCGCTGGAAGTACCGGTGCAGCCGGCCGCGGCGCATGTCGCCGTCCACCAGCACCACCCGCCGGTCCCCCGCCGCCAGCACCAGGGCCAGGTTGGCGGCCACGAAGGACTTGCCCTGCTCCGGCGCCGGCCCGGTCACCGAGATGACCGGGCCGCTGGCGTCCACCAGGGCGAACTGCAGGCTGGTGCGCAGCGAGCGCAGGCTCTCCACCGCCGGGTCCCCCGGATTGTCGACCGCCAGGAGCCCCAGCCCGCGCCGCGCGTGGCGCGCCAGCACCTCCTGCCGGCCGCTGTGGGGCACGCTGGCGAAGACCGGCACGCCGGTCACCCGCTCCAGCTCGTCGGGATCCTCGGCCGAGTCGTCCAGCGCGTCCCGGGCGAAGGCGGCGGCCACTCCGCTCCCCAGCCCCAGCAGCAGCGCCAGCCCCAGCACCGGCAGCGTGCGGGGCGAGGTCGGATCGACCGGCGGCACCGCCTTGTCGATGATCCGGACGTTTCCCACGGTGCCCGACTTGACCACCCGCAGCTCCTGCACGCGGTTGAGGACCAGCACGTACATCTCGCTGGCCACCTTGACGTCGCGCGCCAGGCGGGCCGACTCCAGCTCGGTCTCCGGCAGGTTGCGCATCTGGGCCGCGATGGCGCCCTGCTGGCTCCGCAGCTTCTGGGCCTTCTCGTCCAGCGCCGCCATGGCCGGGTGGGCGCTGGTGTACTTGCGCGAGAGCTCGGAGCGCTGCAGCTCGATGTCCTGGAGGTCCTTCTCCACGGCCACCTGCCGGTCCAGCATGCGCTGCGTCTGGCTGGAGAGGTCCACCGTGCCCTTCTGCTGCTGGTGCCCCTTCATCTCGGCCTCGGCGGCCGAGAGCCGCTCCTTGAGATCGGGCAGCTGCGTCTCCAGGAAGGCCAGGGTCTTGGCGGCCTCTGCCGAGCGCCGCTCGACGTTGCTGCGGACGTAGGCGGCGGCCAGCGCGTCCAGCACCTGCGCCACCCGGACCGGGTCGCGGCCGGTCAGCTCGACCTGCAGGATGCCGGTCTTCTGCCCGCGCTCGGTCACCACCAGCCGCTGCTGCAGCTCCTCCACCACGGCGGAGGCACGGCGGCGCACCACCTCGAAGGCCGTGCCGCGCCGGGCCGAGAGCTCCGAGACGAACCCCTCCGCCAGCGGGGGATCTCCACCCGACGTGAACGGCTGGCCCACCTGGGCGTGGGCCACCAGCACGCCCGACGGCCCCAGCAGCCGGAAGGCGCCGCCCTGGCCCACCTCCAGCCGCAGCGGCACGTCGATCAGCTCGTCGGAGAGGTCGAGCCGCTGCACGCGGACGGCCTCGCCGCCCCAGCCCCAGGGCGCGACGCCGGGGAAGGGCGGCTCGGCCAGGCCGCCGGCGGCGTGGTGCCGGGCCATGGCGTCGCCGACGAGCGGCAGCCGCACCGGCCGCGCCTCGACCTCCAGCCCCAGCTGCTGCACCACCGCCTCCAGGAGCGTGCGCGAGGTCAGGATCTCCTTCTCGGCGTCGGAGGGAGGCGGCTCGCCCAGCGCCGCCGAGAGCTCGTCCAGGCGCGTCAGGCTGCGGGTGGGCGCCTCCACCTGGATCACGGTGTTCGCGGCGTACTCCGGCGCCTTCACGTACAGGTAGGCGGCGCCGCCCGCGAGCCCCAGCGCGGCGCAGCAGGCCACCCAGAGCCAGGATCCCTGGACCACGCGCACCCACTCGCGCAGCGGCGACGGCTCGGCCACCGGCGGCGGCGGCACGATGCGCGGCGGCTCTGCGCCGCGGCCGCCGGGGATGGGGCGCAGGTCCTCCGGCCTCACGGCGATCCCCCGCGCGACGGATTGGCCTGCAGCGCGGCGCGGGAGGCGGCGTGGAGCCGCCAGGCGGGCAGCCGCGGCTCGGGCGCCGGATGGCGCAGCCGGCTGCTCGGCACCAGCGCCTCCAGCCGCTCGATCAGCCCATCGGTGTCGGCGGCCCGGGCCAGGCGGCGCAGGTCGCGCAGCGCCCCCTGGAAGCCCGGCGGCGGCTCCGTGCCGCTGGAGATGACCCGGATCCGATCGCGCACCGCCACCGAGGCCTCCTCCTCCTCGGTGAGCAGCTCCTCGCGGAGCTTCTCGCCAGGGCGCAGGCCGGTGAAGACGATGGGGATCTCCTCGCCCGGGACGCGGCCGGCCAGCGTGATCAGGTGCTGTGCCAGCTCGAGGATGCGGATGGGCTCGCCCATGTCCAGGACGTACAGCCCGGCCTCGCAGCGCAGCCCGGCCACCAGCACCAGCCCCACCGCCTCGGGGATGGTCATGAAGTAGCGAGTACACTCGGGGTGCGTGATGGTCACGGGGCCGCCCTGCTCGATCTGCCGCTTGAAGATGGGCACGACGCTCCCGGCCGAGCCCAGCACGTTCCCGAACCGGACCGCGGTCATGCGGGTGGACGAGCGGCCAGCCAGGTCCCTCACCACCAGCTCGGCCACCCGCTTGGTCGCGCCCATCACCGAGCTGGGCTTGACCGCCTTGTCGGTCGAGATGAGGACGAAGCGCTCCGCGCCGCAGCACATGGCCATGCGCGCCACGTTGCGCGTGCCGAAGACGTTGTTCTTCACCGCCTCCTCGGGCGCGTCCTCCATGAGCGGGACGTGCTTGTGCGCCGCCGCGTGGAAGACCAGGTCAGGGTGGTAGCGCTCGCCCAGCCGCAGCAGCCGGCGCGCCTCCCGCACGTCCGCCACCTCGGCGTGCACCCGCAGGTCGGGGTGCCGCTCGGAGAGCTCGCGGGCGCCCAGGTAGAGCGAGTTCTCGTTCATGTCCACCAGCACCAGCTCCTGGACGCCGTGGCCCGCCAGCTGCCGCGCGATCTCCCGAGCCGATGGAGCCGCCCGCGCCGGTGATGAGCGCGCGCCGCCCGGCCACCCGGCCGCTGATCTCCTCCGCGTCGAAGGCCACCGCCGGGCGCGGCAGCAGGTCCTCCGCGGAGAGGTCGTGCAGCATCGAGGCGGCCACGCGGCGGTCCAGCTCCAGGGTGGAGGCGGGGATGATCTTGAAGCGGACCCGTGCCGTGGCGCAGAGCCCCAGGAGCTCGCGCACGCGGGCCGCCGGCAGGCCGGCGATGGCCACCAGCACCACCGAGACGCCGTGCACCGCCACCAGCCGCGGCAGGTCGGGGAGGACCCCCAGCACCGGGCGCCCCACCAGCCAGGTGCCCAGCTTGCGGCGATCGTCGTCCACGAACCCCACCAGGTGGTACCGGCTGGAGGGGCTGCGGCGGAGGTCCCTGGCCAGCAGCTCGCCGGAGGCGCCCGCCCCCACGATCAGCGTGCGCTCGGCGCCACACTGGACGCGCGTCCGCTCGCCCTGCCAGTCGAGCAGCAGGCCCGGCCCGAAGCGCAGCGCGGCCACCAGCGCGGTGGTGACCAGGAACTCCAGCGGGTAGATGGACCGCGGCACCGGGATGCCGAGCGCCGCGCAGGCCACCACGAAGGCCGCGCTGGCCAGCGCCTGCGCGGCGAGCAGGCGCACGGCCTCGGGGCGGCCGGGGCGGCGGAAGGACCAGCGGTGCAACCCGGCCTGGAGCAGGGCCGCCATCCGCAGCAGGACGATGACCGGCAGGGTGGCCTTGGCGTGGCGGATCCAGGCGTCGGGGATCTGGCCGTCGAAGCGGAAGGACCAGGCCACCATGGCGCCGACCGCGGTGGCCAGGGCGTCGTGGCCGGCCAGCAGGGCAGGGCGGAGCCCGGGGTCGAGCAGCCAGCCCGGGGTGCGGAGGCGGGCGATCGCGGTCATGGGCTCGACCTCCCCGGCGGCGGCGCCGGCCCGCGCGCGCGCCGGGGGCGGGCGCCGGCGGCGCTGCGCACGGCGTCGATCACCAGCTCCTGGGCCTCCAGGGCCAGGCTGCTGGAGCTGGGGAGGCAGAGCCCGCGCTCGAACAGCGCCGCCGAGACCTCGCCGCCGTAGCGGTCGCAGTCGGCGTGGAGCGGCTGCAGGTGCATGGGCTTCCAGAGCGGCCGGGCCTCCACGTCCACCGCCTCCAGCGCGGCCAGCAGCTGGTCGCGGGTCACGCCGGCCTGGTCCGGCTCGACCAGGAAGCAGGAGAGCCAGCGGGTGGAGCGGCCCCAGGGCGGCTCGGGCATGGGCGTGAGGCCCGGGAGGTCGGCCAGGCCGGCCCGGTACCGCTCGAACACGGCGCGGCGCTGGGCCACGCGCAGATTGAGGACCTCCAGCTGCCCGCGGCCGATGGCGGCCAGCACGTTCGAGAGGCGGTAGTTGTAGCCCAGCTCGGTGTGGTGGTACGCGGGGCCCGGATCGCGCGCCTGGGTGGACCAGAAGCGCGCGTGCTCGGCCTCCGGCTGCGTGGCGGTGACGAGCGCCCCGCCGCCGCTGGTGGTCACCAGCTTGTTGCCGTTGAAGGAGAGGGCGGCCAGCGCCCCGAGCGCGCCGGCCGGCCGGCCGCGGTAGGTGGCCCCCAGCGCCTCGGCCGCGTCCTCCAGCACCGGCACGCCGTGGCGCGCGCAGGCGGCCAGGATGGGCGCCATGTCGGCGCACTGGCCGTACAGGTGCACCACCACCACGGCGCGGGGCGGGCGGCCGTGACGGGCGCGATCCTCCAGCGCCTCCTCCAGCAGCGCCGGGCTCATCATCCAGCTGGCGGGCTCGGAGTCGATGAAGACCGGGCGCGCGCCCAGGTAGCGGATGGGGTTCACGCTCGCCACGAAGGTGAAGTCGGAGACCAGCACCTCGTCCCCGGGCCCCACGCCCAGCAGCCGAAGCCCCAGGTGCATGGCGGCGGTGCCGCTGGCGAGCGCCACCGCCGGCCGGCCCTCCAGCCGCGCCGAGAGCCCCGCCTCGAAGGCCTGCAGGTGCGGCCCCACCGTGGAGAGCCAGTTGGACTCGAAGGCGTCGCACACGTAGGCCAGCTCGCGGCCGCCCATGTGGGGAACGGAGAGGTGGATGCGTGGCATCGGGACGCTCCTCGGTCACGCGTGGTAGGCGGGGAAGAACCCGGCGCGCGGGGTCCAGTGGCCGCCGTCGCGCCGGACCGCGTCCGCCCGCACGTCGCAGAGCTCGCGGTAGGCCCGCTCGTCGTGGACCAGCCGCGCCAGCCGGAAGGGCGCCTCGCGCGAGGGGGCGAAGCCGCCCTTGTAGCGGAGCAGGCCGTCGCCGCGCTCGTGCGAGCCGCCCAGCACGTACTGGCGCTTGCCGTGCTCGATGCCCCAGGTCACCACCCGGTGCTTGAGCAGGTAGTTGGGGCCGAGGTTGAAGGCCTCGGAGAGCGTCCCGCCCAGGAAGGCGTACAGGCGCCGCGCCGAGACCAGGACCAGCTCGGTGGAGACCACCCGGCCGCCGCTGACGGCGTGAAAGAAGGCGAGGTGCCCGGGCAGCCGCTGCACCAGGCGGTCGAAGAGCGCCCGTCCCAGGAAGTACCAGTCCGAGGCGTCCCGCCGGCGCATGGTGTGGAGGTAGACCGAGAGGAAGTCGTCCAGCCGCCGCCCCTCCGATCGACCTCCACCTCCACCGCGTTCCGCTCCGCCAGCCGCACCCAGCGCCGGACCCGCTTGTCGTAGGCGTGCCAGATGGCGTCCGGCCCCTCCTCCAGCGGCACGATCACGTTGGGCCCGTGCTCGTCCACCTGGAACGCCGGCGGGAGCGGGGCCAGCTGCTCCTGGAAGAGCGACAGCCGCACGAAGGTGGAGACCAGCCGCGCGTCGCGGGCCCACCCGCCGAAGGCTTCCCAGAAGCCCCCCAGCTCCTCCGCCGGCGGAGCGTCTTCACCCCAGGTGTAGGGGCCGCCGTAGCCGTAGGGGGAGGTGGCGTCCCAGCGCGCCTCGCCGTTGCGCGCCCACGCCTCCGCCGCCAGCGGGCGCAGCACCAGCGGGAGGAGCACGGTGCGCCCGGGCGCCGTGCCCAGCGCCGCCACCGCCCGGTCCTCCGGGCGGGCGAAGGCCGCCACGTACTCGGGGTGGGCCATCACCTCCCGATCCGGCCAGGCCTGCCAGCAGGCGAGCCAGGCGGCGCGGTCTTGGTCACGGGAGGCGTCGAGCAGCTGGAAGCGCATGGGATCCTCACCTGGCCGGGACGGGGTCGGCGCTGCGGGTGCGGTGGGCGCCGGCCAGCACGTGGGCGGCGAGATCGAGCGCCCCGCTGGCGGGGCGGAGGCGCGCCGCCGTCGCCGCCGCCGCCGCGGAGAGGCGGGTGGCCAGCAGCGGGGAGAGCAGCGGGTGGAAGCGCAGCCCCACGTCGAACGGGACCAGCGAGAAGCCCAGCTCGCGCTTGTAGAGGTCGAGGCGATCCCCGCTCCGGAGCGACGGGAAGCCGGCCTCGGCCAGCTGCAGGCCGGGGTCGGCGCCGGCGCGCTGCAGCGCCCAGCAGTCGAGGGCCAGGGGCACGTTGCGCCGGAGCGCCTCGTCCCGCGCGTTCTTGTAGAGCAGGTGCAGCCAGCGCCCCTCGCGCAGGGTGAGCAGGTAGGCCTCGAGCCGGCCGTCCACGAACCCGCCCAGCGCCGACACCTCCGGGCAGCGCCGCACCGCCGCCACGAAGCGGCGCCAGCCGGCCGGGTCGCCGAACTCGGGATCGAAGCGGCCGTGGCGGGCCATGGTCTCGAGGTTCAGCTCCAGCCCCAGCGCCTCGAGCTCGTCCGGCGCCAGCTCGCGGCAGGCGGTGGTCTCGAGCCCGCGGCGCGCCCGGCGGCGGCGCTCCGCCTGCAGCCGGTCCAGCCCGAAGCCGGGCAGCCACAGGGCGTAGAGCCCGCCGGGCCAGCCCGGCTGCGTGAGGGTCGGGTACCGGACCGCCCAGGCGCGCTCGCGCCGCAGCGCGGCCGCCACCGCGGCCGGATCCAGGTCCACCCGGCGCTGCCAGGGGAGGCTGATGTGGAAGGGGCCCCGGTACTCGGCGAAGGCCACCCCGCAGACCTCGAAGACCCGCTTGCCGCGCGCCTCCGCGAAGCGCGCGGCCGCGCGGCCGGGGTCGTCCCCGGCGGCGAGATCGACGAGCGGCCGCATCACGCCTGGCCCCGCGGGCCGGCGCCGGCCTGGTGGCGCGCGCGCAGGTGCTCGACCGGGAAGCCGAGCTGTGGGCCGTCCTCGGTCGAGCGGGCGTCGGAGCGGCGGATGACCTGCCACGCCGTGCGGAGCAGGATGCGCAGGTCCAGCCCCAGGCTCCAGTGGTCGACGTACCAGGTGTCCAGCGCCAGCCGCGCGCGGAACGGGAGGGTGTTGCGTCCGTGGACGGCCGCCCAGCCGGTCAGCCCGGGGCGCAGGTCGTGGCGGCGCGCCTCGTCGGGCGTGTAGAGGTCGAGGTACTCGGTGAGCAGCGGGCGCGGCCCCACCAGGCTCATGTCCCCGCGCAGCACGTTCCAGAGCTCGGGCAGCTCGTCCAGGCTGGTGGTCCGCAGGAAGCGGCCGAAGGGCGTGAGGCGCTGCTCCATGGTCTCGAACCACGCCTCGCCCGCCTGCGCCTGCCGCATGGTGCGGAACTTCAGGATGGTGAACGGCCGCCCGCCCCGCCCCGGCCGGACCTGGCGGAAGAGGATGGGCCGGCCGCTGGCGACGGCCACGCCCGCCGCCACGGCGGCCAGCACCGGCAGGAGGACCACCAGCCCGGCGGCGGCCCCGGCGACGTCAACGGCGCGCTTCACTGCCAGCGAGAACGGCGCATGCGGCATCTGGGCCTCCTGGATGGGAAGTGGGAGCGGCGGCCGGGATCGAGCGGGGCGCGTGAACCTAGGGAGTGCACCGCGACGAGCGACATCCCCACGGCGGGGAGACCTGGGAGCGCGGCGGCGCCCGGGGAGCGCACGGGCTGGCAGGGCCAGGCGGCGCGGCGGAGGTGCCGTGGCGCTGCAGCGGCCACATGTTGCCGGCTCGGAGGAGGGGACGATGGCGGAGGGCGCCGCTGCGGTGATGGGAGCGGCGCCCGCGCGCCCCGGCGCGGCGTCGCTGCGCGACAACTTCCTCTGGACGCTGGCCGGCAACGGCGTGGGCGCAGCGGCGCAGTGGCTCCTGCTGGTGGTGGTGGCCCGGCTCGCGGGCGAGCGGATGCTGGGCCAGCTCGCGCTGGCCACCGCCACCGTGACCCCCATCTTTCTCTTCACCGGGCTGCAGCTGCGCGGCGTGGTCGCCACCGACGCCGCCGGGCAGTTCCGCTTCGCCGACTACCTGGGCGTGCGGGCGCTGGGCACGGCGGCCGGGCTGGCGCTGGCCGCGGCGGCGGCCGCCTGGTCGGGCCCCGGCGCCGCCCCGGTGGTGCTGGCCTTCGCGGCCGCCCGCGCGGTGGAGGCGCTGGCGGACGTGCACCAGGGCGTCCTGCAGCACCACGAGCGCATGCGCCCCATCGCCCGCTCGCTGATGGCGCGCGGCCTGCTCAGCGTCGCCATCGTGGGCGCGGTGCTGCGGGGCGGCGGCAGCCTGGCCGCCGGCCTGGCCCTCTTCGCGCTGGCCTCCGCGGCCTGGCTGGTGCTCCACGACCTCCGGGTGGCGGCGCCGCTCCTGCGGGCGGACGGCGAGGCGCGCACGCCGCGGCTGCGGCGCGCGGGGGCGCGGCTGGTGGCCGCCACGCTGCCGCTGGGGGTGGTGGCGCTGGCCGTCTCGCTCCGCACCTACCTGCCGCGCCTCTTCGTCGAGCGCTCCGAGGGCACGGCCGAGCTGGGCATCTTCGCCGCGCTGGCCTCCTTCGTCATGACCGGGACGCTGGTGGTCTCGGCGCTGGGGCAGTCGGCCGTGCCGCGCCTGGCCCGCCACTTCCACCTCGGCGAGCTGGGCCGCTTCCGCGGGCTGCTGGTGCGCCTGGAGCTCTTGGCGCTGGGGCTGGGCCTGGCCGGCGTGGCGGTGGCCCGGCTGCTGGGGGAGCCGCTGCTCAGGCTGGTCTTCGGGCCGGCCTACGCCGCCCGGGCGCCGGTGCTGGTCTGGCTGATGGGCGCAGGGCTGGTGGCCTACACGGTCTCCTTCCTGGGCTACGCGCTGACCGCGGCGCGCCGCTTCGCGGTGCAGCTGCCCATCTTCGTCGCCACCGCCGCGGCCACCGCCGCCGCCTGCGCCTGGCTGGTCCCGGCCCACGGGCTGGCCGGGGCGGCCTGGGCCTGGGGGGCCTCGCTGGTGGTGGAGTGGGGGCTGACGGCGCTGGCCCTGACGGCGGCGCTCCGGGCCAGGGGGCGCGCCGCGTGACCAGGGCCGGGTCGGAGGCGCGGGCGGGCACCGCCGTCCTGGCCGCGCTGCTGGTGGGCGCGGTGGTCTTCCCCGCGGCGTGGGCCCCGGTGCCGGCGGCGCTGGTCTGGCTGCTCTGCCTCCGATCGCTGTCGCGGGCCCACCCGGCCGGCGCGCTGTCGCTGGGCACCCTCTACCTGGTGCTGCTGGGGCTCTTCCACCTGGGCGTGGTGGTGCCGGTGTCGCTCGGGGTGGGCGTGCGCTCGCCGCCGGGGTGGACCCGCTCGCCCTTCCTGCCGGAGGCGCTCGGGTACTTCACCGCGGCGGTGCTGGCGTTCACGCTGGGGGCCCGGCACCGCGGGCGGGGCGCGGCGCGCGCCCAGCAGGTCCCGGCGGCGCAGCCCCACCTGTTCCTGGCCGGCGCGGCGGTGGCCGCGATGGGCGCGGCGCTGCTCTGGATCGGCGTCTGGAAGCTGGGGCTGCTCCAGGCCAGCTACGCCGAGTACTTCGAGCGCGCCATGCGCACCGACGTCCGCTTCTTCGGGTTCGGCATGATGCTGTTCCCCATCGGCGTGGTGATCGGGGCCTGCGGCGCCAACCGGCGCCAGCTCTGGGGGCTGGGGGTGCTGCTGGCGCTGACGCTGGGGCCGCTCTTCTTCCGCGGCTTCCGCGGGCCGGTGCTGGTGCAGGCCACGGCGCTGCTGGCGGTCTGGGCGCGCAAGGACCTCCGCTCGGCGCGCCGGCTGGCGCTGGGGGGGCTGGTGTTGGTGATGGTGGCGGCCCCCGCCATCCGCGCCACCCGCAACCAGGGCGAGGATCCCGCCACCGGCGAGCGCGGCTTCCAGCCGCTGGCGCTCGTCAGCGAGACCGGCGGCTCGCTCTACCCGCTGATCGTGACGGTGGAGGCGCGCGCCGCGGCGGCCGAGCCGCTCTGGCTCGGCCGCTCCTACCTCATGAGCATCCAGCGCATCGTCCCCAACGTCAGCGCGCGCTGGCGCGGCCCCACCTCGCGCACGCTCACCCCCTCGGTCTGGGCCACCCGGCGGGTGAACCCCTGGGCCTACGAGAACGGCGGCGGGATCGGCTTCTCCGGCGTGGCCGAGCCGTACCTCAACTTCGGCGGCCTCGGCCTGGTGGCGGTCTTCTTCGTGCTGGGCGGGCTGGTGCGGCGCTGGGACGGCTGGCTGGGCAGCCACCCGTTCCGAGGCGCCGCCGGCGCGGCCACCTTCGGCTTCGTGCTCTGGACGGTCCGCAACGACGGCATGGAGCTGTTCCGCGCCGCGACCATCTCCATGCTGGTGGCCGGGGGCGCGTGGCTGCTGAACCAGCTCCAGCGCCGCCACCACCCCGGCGGCGCGCTCCGCGATCCGCGCCTCTCCCCCGCCGCGACCTGAGCGCGGAGTCCCGTCACTGACCGTGTAGACGTCGCCGGCGCGGTCCGCGCGGCGCGCGTCCGGCTCGCACCCGGACGCGCGGTTGCATGCGCGCGCGCCCTACGGCGCGGCCTTTCCTCGCACCTGCCTGCCCGTGGTCCTCTCCCAGGGTCCCTCGGTCGCGTGACGCGCGCCCAGGGGACCCACCGCGGCGGAGCCCTCCGGCCAACCGCTCGCTCGCCAGGAGAGGTGATCAGGCATGATGCGTCGTCGCAGCGTCTCCCGCCGTCCCACGGTCGCTCGCGCGCCGTGGCTGTCCCTTCGACCCTGCGCCGGGCTGCTGGCCCTGGCGCTCCTGGCCGCCTGCGGCGGCAGCGGGGAGGATGGGGACGGGCTGGAGCAGGTGCCGCCCCCGGCCGATCCCGCCCTGGCGGCAGGCTGCGTGAGCGCGTCGGCGCCGGGCGGCTACGTCGGGCAGGCGCTGGGGAGGCAGGCCGGCGTCTTCGAGGTGGTCTGGACCGCGACGCCCTCGGCGGCCAAGGTGGACGCGGCGGTCGCGCTCTCCAGCGGCTTCGTGACGGGCAAGGGCTGGGCGCCCCTGGCCGCCATCGTCCGCTTCAACACCTCCGGCACCATCGACGCCTACAACGGCACCGGCTACACGGCCGCGGCGCGCGTGCCCTACGCGGCCGGCGCGCGCTACCGCGTCCGCGTGGTGGCCAGCGTCCCTGCGCACACCTACTCGGCCTGGGTCACGCCGCCGGGCGGCGCCGAGCAGGTCCTCGCCAGCAACTACGCGTTCCGCAGCGGCCAGGGGGCGGTGACCAGCCTTGACACCTGGGTGACCGCGGCCTCCTCGGTCGGCCGGCTGGACGCCTGCCTGGCCTCGGTGGGCCCGCTGGTCGGCCGGCTGTCCGCCAGCCCGGGCGCGGTCGCCTTCGGCGACGTGGCGGTAGGGGCCCGCCTCTCGCGCACGGTCAGCCTCTCCAACGCCGGGAACGCCGACCTGACCATCTCCTCCCTGGCCACCTCCGGCGCCGGCCTGGCCGCCTCCGGGCTGGCCACCCCCGCCACGCTGAAGCCTGGCGAGAGCCGCACGCTGACCCTCACCTTCGCCCCCACCGCGGCGGGCACCCTCGGCGGCGCGGGTCTCGGTGGCCAGCAACGGCCAGCCCTCGCCGCTGGTGGTGTCGGCCACCGGCAACGGCGTCCAGTCCGCCCCCACCGCGACGCCCCCGCCGGCCGGCGTGGTCCCGGCCTTCCCCGGCGCCGAGGGCGGCGGCGCGCTCTCCCGCGGCGGCCGCGGCGGCGCCGTGCTGGAGGTGACCACCCTGGCCGACTCCGGCGCCGGCTCGCTGCGCGCCTGCGTGGCCGCCTCCGGGCCGCGCACCTGCGTGTTCCGCGTCTCCGGCACCATCCAGCTGCTCAGCACGCTCTGGATCATCAACCCCTACCTGACCATCGCCGGCCAGACCGCGCCGGGCGACGGCATCCAGATCACCGGGCCGTTCTCCACCGGCAGCGCCGCCTCGGCTACAAACGCCGCCGGCGTCAACTCCATCGTGATCGGCACGCACGACGTGGTGCTGCGCTACCTGCGCATCCGCCGCGGCCTCATCAAGGAGGACCTCTGCGGCGGCGCCACCTGCGACTGGGCCCGCTGCCGCGCCGGCGACCGGCAGGGCACGGCCTGTCTCGTGTCCAACAAGCCCGACGGGCTGGGCTTCTCCCCCAACGCCACCGCCAACGGCGCGGTCGAGAACGTGATCGTGGACCACGTCTCGTCGGAGTGGGCGGAGGGCAAGGCGTTCGGCGCCTGGAACAACGTCGGCGTGAACAAGCTCCGCAACGTCACCATCCAGTGGTGCCTGGCCTCGGAGGCGCTCAAGGCGCACTCCACCAACTTCATCGTCGGCTCCAACAACCCCGGGGGTGGAGTCCACCCGCGCCATCTCCAACTCCATCACCGACTTCGACTGGCACCACAACCTGACCATGAGCAGCTCGCACCGGCACCCGCTCATCAAGGCCAAGCGGTCGCGGTTCGTGAACAACGTGGTCTACAACTGGGGGGCCTTCGCCACGCAGATTGGCGGCGGCGCGCAGGTGGACCTGGTCTCCAACGTCTACCGCGCCGGCCCCATGACGCCGCCCGGGCAGCACGAGATCCAGCTCTACCCCTGGACCGACAACACCACCACGCCCTCCGGCGACCCGTCCATCTACGCGGCCGGGAACATCGGCCCCAACAACGCCGACCCGGCCGCGAACAACTGGGGCCGGATGCTCTACTGGATCACCGGCGAGTCGGTGCCGGAGGGGCGGGCCGGTGAGTTCGTGCTCGACGGCAGCCAGTACCGGCGCACCGCGCCGCTGGCGGCGCAGGCGCTGCCCATCACCACCAGCCCGGCCGGCCAGGCGCTGGTGGACCAGGTGGCCACCTACGCCGGCGCGGCCCACCGGCTGGACTGCTCCGGGCGCTGGGTGGCGAACCGCGACGTGCTGGACCGGCGCATCGTGAACGACCTCCAGGGCGGCACCGGCCCCCGCACCAACGCCAGCGACTGCACGGGCTCCACCTGCCTGCCGCAGAGCGAGATCAACACGCCGGAGGGGAACTTCCCCACCTTCGTCTCCTCGGTGCCCTGCGCCGACGCCGATCACGACGGGATGCCGGACGCCTACGAGCTGGCGCGCGCCCTCAACCCGAACGACGCCAGCGACGGCAAGCAGGTGGGCAGCGACGGCTACACCAACCTGGAGCGTTACCTGGCCGGCACCTGGTGAGCGGCGCCGGGTGGCGCGCGCGCGCCACCCGCCGCGCCCGCCCGGCGCGCCTCGACCTCCGCCCGGAAGCGGCGGACGAGCGCGTCGCGGCGGGCCTCCAGCGCCGGCCAGGCGTGATTGGCGGCGGCCTCCCAGTTGCGGCGGGCCGCCGCCGCCTGCGTCCCGGGGCTGCGCGCCAGCAGCGCCAGCCGCTCCGCCAGCCCGGCGGCGTCCCCGGGGCGGTGGAGCCAGCGGGGCTCGAGCAGCTCCGGGATCCCGCCCGCGGTGGAGCCCACCGCCGGCAGCGCCCGGCTCATGGCCTCGATGAGCGCCCGCGGCAGCCCCTCGGTCAGGCTCGGCGCCACGCAGGCGTCGAGCCCATCCAGCCACCCGAGCACCCCGGCCCCCTGCGGCAGCGGACCGGCCAGCGTCACCTGCTCCGCCAGGCCCAGCGCCGCCGCCCGGGCGCGCCAGGGGGCGGCCTCGCCCACGCCGATGCAGCGGAGCGCGGCGGGGATCCCGGCCTGCCGCAGCCGCGCCAGCGCCTCCAGCGCCGTGGCGTGCCCCTTGTACCGGACGTCGTAGGAGCCGATCAGGCCGAACGTGAACGGCTGGCCCGGCGCCGCGGCGGCGATGCGCGCCAGCCGGCGCTCCAGCACCTCCGGGCGCGGGGGCTCGATCATCACGTTGGAGGCCGCCACCCACTCGCCGCGGGGGCGGTAGCGCCGCTGCAGGTGCTCCCGCGTCACGTAGATGGAGCGCGGCGCGCGCGCGAGGTAGTGGCGGTTGAGCAGCAACATGGGCCAGGCCGCGGCCTTGCCGCGCCAGCTGCCGTGGTTCCAGAGCGCCTCGAAGGCGTCCCCCACCACCTCCGCCATCCACGGGGTGCCGCGCCGCAGCGCCTCGCGGCAGCCCACCACGCCGGCCAGCCCGGGCATGCGCACCACCGCCCCGTCCGCGCGCGCCAGCACCTCGCGGGCGCGCGCCGCCAGCGCGGCGGCGTAGCGGGGCAGCGCCAGGCCGGAGGGGACGCAGGCGAACTCCACCCCCGGGCCGCTGGCCAGGCTGCGGCCGCGCCCGTCCCCCGGCTCCATGCGCGCCACCACCACCACCCGGTCGAAGTGGGCGAGGTAGCGGGCGAAGGCGCGGTAGGGGAGCGCCCCGCAGCTCCACCAGGTGCCGTCGCGGTCCAGGGTGAACCGCTCGTCGTGGAAGAAGGCGGCGGTCGGCATGGGGAGTCCTCCGGTCCGGAGACAATCTAGGCGCCCGCACGACCCGGGCCCGCGTTGCCGCCCTTCCCGCCGCGCCTTAGCTTCGCCACCCGGGGGGTGGACGGTGGAACGGGCGCGCGTGCTCCACGTGGTAGGTCGCATGGGGCGCGGCGGCGTGGAGACCTGGCTGCTCCAGGTGCTCCGCGCGGCCAGCCCCGGCGTGGCCATGGACTTCCTGGTCACGAGCGCAGCGCCGGGCGAGCACGACGCCGAGCTGCGGCGGCTGGGCGCCCAGGTGCTCCCCGTCCCCCCGCCCGGCCGCCCGCTGGCCTTCGCGCGGGCCTTCCGCGAGCGGCTGGCCGCGCACGGCCCCTACGGCGTCGTGCACAGCCACCTGCACCATTTCAGCGGCGTGGTGCTGGCGCTGGCCCACCGGGCCGGGGTGCCGATCCGGATCGCCCACAGCCACTCCGACACGCGCGCGGTGGACGCCGCGGCCTCGCCGCTGCGCCGCGCCTACCTGCGCCTCACCGAGGCGCTGGTCCGGCGCCACGCCACGGCCGGGTTCGCCGCCAGCGCCGGCGCCGCGGCCGCGCTGTTCGGCGAGGCCTGGCGCGAGGACGCCCGCTGGCGCATCGCCCGCTGCGGCCTGGACTTCGGCGCCTTCCGCGCGCCCGCCGATCGCGCCGCCGTGCGCGCCTCGCTGGGGCTGCCGCCGGACGCGCTGGTGATCGGCCACGTCGGGCGGTTCGACGACTGCAAGAACCAGCGGCTGCTGGTGGAGGTGGCCGCCTGGCTGCGCGCGCGCGCCGCGGGCGCGGGTGGTGCTGGTGGGGGACGGCCCGCTGCGCGCCGAGCTGCAGGCCGAGGCGGCGCGGCGCGGGGTGGGGGACCGGGTGATCTTCGCCGGGGCGAGGGGGGACGTGCCCATGCTGCTGCAGGCGTTCGACGTCTTCGCGCTGCCGTCGCTGCGCGAGGGGCTGCCGCTGGTGGGGCTGGAGGCGCAGGCGGCGGGCCGGCCGCTGGTGCTGGCCGACCACATCACGCGCGAGCTGGTGGTGGTGCCGGAGCTGTTCAGCTGGGTGCCGGTGGAGGCGCCGGCCGCGGCCTGGGGAGAGGCGCTGCTGCACGCCGCGGAGCGGCCGCCGGCGGCGGGAGACCCTGTGGCGGCGCTGGAGCGGAGCGAGTTCGCGCTGGCGCGGTCGCTGCCGGGGCTGCTCCACGCCTGGGCGGCGGCGGCGTGAGCCGCGCGCGCGCTGGCCCCGCCTGCAGGCAATCGCGCTGGCCGCGCTGGCAGGGCGCGCCTGCGGCCCGGCCACCACCAGCCCGGGTCCGGTGGCCCGGGCCACCGCGGCGCTGGCGGCCTTCCCGGGCGCCGAGGGCGGCGGGGCGCTCGCGGCGGGCGGCCGGGGCGGTGTCGGCGGTGGAGGTGACCGCGCTGGACGACGCCGGGCAGGGCTCGCTGCGCGCCTGCGTGGAGCGGGTCGGCCCGCGGACCTGCGTCTTCCGCGTGGCCGGCACCATCGTGCTGCGCACGCCGCTGCAGGTCGAGGCGCCGTTCCTGACCATCGCCGGCCAGACGGCGCCCGGCGGCGTCCAGCTGGTGGGCCCGTTCTCGACCGGGCAGCCCGACTTCGAATCCGCAACACCCCCGGCGCCAGCACGGTGGTCGTCTCCACCCATGACGTGGTGATCCGCTACCTGCGGAATCCGGCACGGGCTGGTGCTGGGCGACCTCTGCGCTGGCGCGGGCTGCGACCCGCTCCGCTGCCGCTCCGGCGACCGCCAGGGCGGCGCCTGCCGCGTGGCGGCCAAGCCGGACGGCATCACCCTGACGCCCGGGCGCGGCCCGGACGGCGCGGTGGAGCGGGTGATGCTCGACCACGTCTCGGTGGCCTGGAGCAGCGGCAAGGCCTTCGGCGCCTGGAACAACCAGGCGCCGGACCGGCTGCGCAGCGTCACCATCATCCAGTGGAGCCTGGCGGCCGAGTCGCTCAAGGGGCACTCCACCAGCCTCATCGTGGGCTCGGACGACCCGCGCACCGGCGACGCCCGGCCCCTCTCCGACTCCATCACCGACTTCGACTGGCACCACGGCCTGAGCATGAGCAGCTCGCACCGCCACCCGCTCATCAAGGCCCGCAGCGCACGGTTCGTGAACAACCTGGTCTACAACTGGTCGTTCTACGCCACGCAGAATCGGCGGCGGGGCCCAGGTGGACCTGATCGGGAACGTCTACAAGGCGGGCCCCATGACCCGCAGCGGCCACGTGGTGCAGGCCTATCCGGCCGAGGCCAACCGGACCGTCCCCTCCGGCCTGCTCTCGCTCCACCTGGACGGGAACGTCGCGCCCGGCCACGCCGACCCCGCCGCCGACGGCTGGGGCGCGCTCACCGCCGCGGTGCCGGACGAGAACGCCGACGAGGGTGGGCCGCTGGACACGGCGCTGCGGCGCGCGACGCCGCTCCCCGCGCCTGGGCGGGCCCTCACCGTGGACAAGGCCGGGCCGGCGCTGGAGGCGGCCGTGCTGGCCACGGTGGGCGCCTCGCGCCGGCTCGGCTGCGACGGGCGCTGGGTGGACGCGCGGGACGCGCTGGACCGCCGGCTGGTGCAGGACTACCGGGACGGGACCGGGCCGCGCCACGCGCAGGGGAGCTGCACCGGCGGGGGTTGCCTGCCGCAGAGCGAGCTGGACACGCCCGAGGCCGGCTTCCCCGACCAGCCCACCGCCGAGGCCTGCCCGGACGGAGATCACGACGGCCTGCCCGACGCCTGGGAGGCCGCGCACGGGCTCGACCCCGCCGACCCTGCCGATGCGCGGGCGGCGCTGCCCGACGGCACCACGCAGCTGGAGACCTACCTGGCCGGCGAGGAGTCGCCGGCCTCGCGCCGGGCCGGGCGCTGAGCCCGGGCCGCTGCCGTCCCGTCCCCGCGCAGCAGCGTCCCGTACGCCTCCGCCAGCGCCTCGCGCACTTGCGCCGGGCGGTAGCGCTCCAGCACCCGGCGGCGCGCGGCGCGCCCATGCGCCGCTGCCAGCGGTGGGTCCGCGAGGTAACGCTCCAGCGCGCCGGCCAGCGCGCCGGGATCGCGCGACGGCACCAGCGTGCCGGTCACCCCGTCCACCACCGCGTCCACGCAGCCGTCCACGCGGCTGGCCACGACCGGCAGGCCGGCCGCGGCCGCCTCCAGCGGCACGGTGGGGAAGCCCTCGCGGTAGGTGGGGACCGCCACCAGGTCCAGCCCGGCGTAGAACGCCGGTGTGTCGGACACGTCCCCCAGCAGCCGCACGCGCGGATCCATGACCAGCCGCTCCAGCACCCCGGGCGCCACCGGATCGGAGTCGTCCGGCTCCCCGGCCAGGAAGAGCCAGGCCTCGGGCCGCCGCTCCCGCAGGATGGCCCAGGCGGCGGCCAGCTCGGCGAGCCCCTTGTCCTGCGCCAGCCGCCCCAGGAAGCCCACCGCCTTCGCCCCCTCCGGCAGCCCCAGCGCGGCGCGCGAGGCGGCCCGCGCCGCGGCCGACGCGGGCGCGAACCGCTCGCCGTCCACGCCGTTGATGCTCCCCTCGGCCACCACCCGCACCTTCCCGGGCGCGCACAGCCGCTCGTCCACCAGCCGCTCCGCCACCGAGCGGCTCACCGGGAGGACGCAGGTGGCCAGCCGGCAGGCCACGCGCTCGGCGGCGCGCAGCAGGCGCCGGCGGCGGCCGGTGGCGGTGGAGAGCGGCAGCCCGTGCACGTGGTAGACGCGCACCGGCACGCGCGCCAGCCAGGCCGCCAGCATGCCAATCAGGCCACCCTTGGGCGTGTGGGCGTCCACCACCGCCGGGCGCAGGCGGCGGAGCGTGCGCCAGGCCAGGAGCAGCGCGCGCAGATCGCGCAGCGGGGTGATGGCGCGCGCCATGGGGACGGGGTGGACAGGTACGCCCTCGCGCTGGCCGAAGCGCTCCAGCGCCGCGCCGGGCGCGGAGAGCGCGTGCACCTCGAGGCCGCAGCGCGCCCGCACCACCGCGGCGTGGCCGTCAAGGAAGCCGAGCGTCTCGCCGATGGTGCTGACGTGCACCAGGCGCCGAGGCGTCGGCGGCAGGGTGGGCGAGGGCGGGGTGGGCGAGGGCAGGGCGGCTCCGATCGCCCCGCAATGTAGCCACACCCGCCAGGCGAGACAGTCGGGAGCACGCCGGTGAACAGGCAGGAGGGCGACACGGGGCGGGGAGCCGTGCGCATCGGGGTGCCCCCGTGTGATCAGGGGCTGCGGCCCGCCCGGCCGGTGGGCATGGTGACAGCGCCGGCGGGGGGGGCGGAATGGGCGAGGTGCGGGAGGCGCGGCCGGAGGACGCCGGGGGGATCGTGGAGGCGCTGCGGGCCGGGATGCCGGCCCGGGCGGTGCCGTACACCATCTTCGGCGGCAGCGGCATCGACCGGTTCGTGAGCGAGGCGGTGGGCGGCGCGCCCCGCGGCCTGGGCCGGTTCTGGGTCTGGGAGGCGGGCGGGCGCGTGGACGGCTTCGCCGAGCTGCGCCGGGAGGGCGAGCGCCTCTTCCTGAACCACGTCTACGTCCACCCCCGCGCGCAGGATCGCGGCGCGGGGCGCGCGCTGCTCCGGGCCGCGCTGGCGGCGTCGGCCGCCGGGGCCGAGGAGCTGGAGCTGGAGGTCTTCTCCGGGAACGCGCGGGCCATCGGCTGGTACCGGACGCTGGGGCTCCAGCCGGTGGGAGCGGCCGGCTGGTGGCTGGTCCCCTGGCCTCCGGACCGGCCGCGGGTGGCCGGCTGGCGCGCCGTGGGGCTGGGGGAGGCGGCGGCGGCGCACGCGCGCTACGGCTTCTCGCGCTTCGCGCTGGAGGACGGCTCCGGACGCCGCTTCACGCTGGGCCGGCTGGGGGCGCGCGCGCTGCGTACGCTGGAGCCCGGGCTGGTGCAGGCGCCCGGGGCGCTGGCGGCGCTCGCGGCGCTGGGGCTGGCGGAGCGGCTGCTCTGCATCGCGCCCGGCCCGGCGCCCTCGTCCCAGGCGACGCTGCTGATCGAGGCGCTCCGCATGCGCGGACCGGCGGTGTACGCGCTGGCGCGCTGCAGCCCGGCAGCGGGCGAGCGCCCGGTCGCCTGATCCGGCGCGGGCCGGCGCCCACACGCCGTCCCTATCTGCCCACCTCACCCGGAGTCTACCCTGCCGGGGAGCCCTGACCGCCCGACGTGCGGCCGGGCGCGCCCGGCATGCACCTCCCTCGACGCGCGGCCAGGGTCGCCGCCGCCCTGCTGCTCGCCAGCTGCTCCGCTGCCCCCGAGGCGCCGGCCCCACCGCCGGCCATCCGGAGCGGCGGGCCCATCGAGGACGCGCCGCAGTACCTGGGCGTGCGGCTCTCCGGAAACCAGACGCCGGTGCGCGACACCGCGGTGAACCGCGCCCGCTGCGACTGGCCGGAGGACCTGCCGTTCCTGGGGGACGACGAGCTCTGCGTGCTGCTCACGCGCGACCTGGTGGAGCGGGTGCCGGATCAGGCGCGGCGCCGGTGGATGGTGGCGCGGGGGCTGCGTGAGCTGCGCCAGGCCGCGCTGGGCAACGGGCTGGAGGCGCCCGGGCGCCGGCTGGCGGTGGAGGTGATCCTCGACACGCTCAACGTGCCGGCCGGACGCGCGGACCGGCTCGAGGCCTGGCTCGAGGACCTGCTGGCCGCGGCGGTCCAGGAGCGGATCGCGCTGATCGTGAACGTGGACACGGTCAACTGGATGAACGCCCGGCCCGACGTGTGGACGGCGGCCGACGCGATCGAGACGCCGTTCGCCGGGACCGCGTTCGTCACCTGGCGGAACTGGGGGCGGCAGCTGCGGGTGGGGACGCCGGCGCCCAACCTGGCCTCGCCCCGCTTCCGCGGCGCGAACGCCGAGGTGGTGCGCCGGCTGCTGCCGCACCTGGCCGCGTTCCGGGCGGCGCTGGCGCCGGAGGACCGCTGGCTCTACGGCGGCCTGGTCTTCGGCACCGAGATCAGCGTGGGGGTGAACCACTTCCACTACCGTGGCGGCGAGGCCTGGCTGGCCACCGACGACGAGGCCTGCGACCCCGGCCGCCCGCGCAAGGCCGGCTGCCCGGGCCCTCCGCCGGACGGCGGGCCCTGCGCCGGCTACAACGGCAACCAGTGCCCGGCCTGGTGCGACGGCCGCTCGCCCAGCATGGGCGTGGATCAGCTGGGCTACGCCGCCGCGCGGCAGCTGGGGCTCTTGGGGCCGGACCAGGCCATGACCGCCGCGGCGCTGGACGGGGTGGTGGCGGACTACGTGGCCTTCCTGGCTGGCCTGGCGGCCGAGGCCGGGCTGCCCGAGCACAAGCTGGTGGCGCACGTGGGCGGGATCTGCGCGCCGGCGGGCGGGCCGCACCGCCTCGGCGTGGGGCGCTCCGGCAGCGTGGTCCCGGGGACCAGCCTCTACGACGGCTGGGCCCAGCGGCCCCGCCGCCTGCTCTGGACCGCGCTGGAGGCGGACGCGGCGGTCTCCCCGCTCCCCTGGACCAGCCCGGAGTGGCGCGCCTTCCGGGCGGACGGCGCCCGCCCGGCGCAGGACTGGCTGGACGCGCTCGAGGCCACCGCGGGCTACGGCAACAACCGGATGGTGATCATGGCCAACTGGGAGGAGGTGGCGCGGGATCCGGGCGCGCTGGCGGCGCTGCGCCGCGCGCTGACGGCGCCGGCGCCCAGCTTCTGCGCGCTCAGCCCCACGCTCGACCTGGGCCACGCCGTGGTGGCCGCGGAGGGCGGCGGCGCGGCCGGCGTGGCGCTCCGGCTCTCCACCAACCCCGGCGCGCGCGCCACGGTCCGCATCTCCACGCGGCGCGCGGTGGACGGCCAGGGGCTCCTCTCCAGCCCGGACCTGGGCGAGTGGTCCGCCGAGCCGGGCCAGGCGCTGCTGGTGGCGGGCGCGTACCAGGGGCCGGCCTGGGTGCAGGTGGTGACCGAGGGCTGTGGCGGCGCGCGCCGGCTGGTCTCGCCGCTGGAGCCGCTCCAGGCGGTGGCCGGGGCCGGCCGGCCCGTGGCCGGGCCGTGGCTCTTCACCCGCAGCGAGGGCGGGCGGCGGACCTTCTCCTGGGCGCTGGGCTCGCCGGCGGGGGCGGTGCGCGCGCTCTGGCTGGAGCGGACGGCCGGGAGCGCCGGGGCCGAGGTGGTGCCGCTCGACCCGGCGCGCGAGACCTGGACCGCGCCGCCCGGCTGGAGCGGCGCGGTGCGGCTGGGCGTGGAGCTGGAGGAGGGCGGGGCGCGGACGCGCCGGCTGTCGGCGGACGCGCTCGACTAGGCCTTGGCCTCGATCAGCTCGAATCTTGTAGCCGTCCGGATCCTGCACGAAGGCGATCACCGTGGTGCCGTGCTTCATCGGCCCGGCCTCGCGGGTGACCACGCCGCCGCGGCGCTTGATCTCGGCGCAGGCGGCGTACGCGTCGGGCACCTCCAGCGCCACGTGGCCGAAGCCGTTGCCCAGCTCGTAGGCCGGGGTGTCCCAGTTGTGCGTCAGCTCGATGGCGGCCCCCTCCGACTCCGGGCCGTAGCCGACGAAGGCCAGCGTGAAGCGGCCCTCGGGGTAGTCCTGGCGCCGGAGCAGCTGCATGCCCAGCACCTGGGTGTAGAAGGCCAGCGACCGCTCCAGGTCGCCGACGCGGATCATGGTGTGGAGGACGCGCACGGGAGGTACCCTCGGTTCACTTGTAGTCGGTGAGCTTGCGGCGGCCGGCCCCCAGCCTGGGCTCGACCTTGGCCTGGCAGGCCGGGCAGCGGGTGGCGTAGGGCATGAGCGCGAGGCGGCGGGGGTCCAGCTCCTCCTCGCAGTCCTCGCACAGGCCGAAGTCGTCCGGGGCGCTCGCCAGCTTGCCCAGCGCCCGGTCGATCCGGCCCAGCAGCTCCGCCTGCCCCTTGTTCCGCTGGCTGGCCAGCACCTGCAGCATCTCGGAGAGCGCCTGGGCGTCCTCGTCGGCGACGCCGGTGCTGACGGGATTGGTCCGGTTGGGCTCGATCTTGGCCGGGCCGGTGCGGGTGAGCTCGGTCCGGAGCTGCTGCAGGGCGCGCCGGGCCTGGGCGAGGTGCTTCTTGTCCATGGCCCGGGAGGACTATCGGACCTCCCGCCGCCGCGCCAGAATCCCTGGGTTGGAACAAGGACGGACAGAACGGGTGTGACATGTGGGAGGGCGCGACATTGCGCCCACTGGAGCGTCCGCCGGGATCGACTGAGGGCGGGGTGGGCAACTCGTCACGTTGCCAGTCCCTGCGGGGCCTGGCACCCTCCGGGGCCTCTGGCGGGCCACTTCGCCCGCTGTACGCAGCGCCCTCACCGAGGAGTGGGACGGACATGGTCAGCTACAAGGAACTGGGGCTCGTCAACACCCGTGAGCTCTTCAAGAAGGCCGTCGCGGGCGGCTACGCCATCCCGGCGTACAACTTCAACAACCTCGAGCAGCTGCAGGCCATCATCCTGGCCTGCGTCGAGACCAAGTCGCCGGTCATCCTCCAGGTGTCCTCCGGCGCCCGGAAGTACGCCAACAAGACGCTGCTCCGCTACATGGCGCAGGGCGCGGTCGCGTACGCGAAGGAGCTCGGGGTGGAGGTCCCCATCGTGCTCCACCTCGACCACGGCGACAGCTTCGAGCTCTGCAAGGACTGCATCGACAGCGGCTTCTCGTCGGTCATGATCGACGGCTCGCACCACCCGTACGAGAAGAACGTCGAGGTCACCAAGCAGGTCGTGGACTACGCCCACAAGTACGACGTCACCGTCGAGGGCGAGCTGGGCGTGCTGGCGGGCGTCGAGGACGACGTGTCCTCCGAGCACTCGCACTACACCCAGCCCGGCGAGGTCGAGGACTTCGTCAAGAAGACCGGCGTGGACTCGCTGGCCATCTCCATCGGCACCTCGCACGGCGCCACCAAGTTCAAGCCCGAGCAGTGCACCCGCACCGCCGACGGCGTGCTGGTCCCGCCGGATCTCCGCTTCGACATCCTCGAGGAGATCGAGAAGCGCATCCCCGGCTTCCCCATCGTCCTCCACGGCGCCTCCTCGGTGCCGGTCGAGAAGGTGAAGCTCATCAACCAGTTCGGCGGCAAGCTGAAGGACGCGGTCGGCATCCCCGAGGACCAGCTCCGCCGCGCCGCCAAGTCGGCCGTCTGCAAGATCAACATCGACTCCGACGGCCGCCTGGCGATGACGGCGGCCATCCGCAAGACGTTCGCGGAGAGCCCGGGCGAGTTCGACCCCCGCAAGTACCTGGGGCCGGCTCGCGACGCGCTGAAGGAGATTTACAAGCAGAAGAACGAGAAGGTGCTGGGCTCGGCTGGGCGGGCGTAGGCCTTCCGACTTCTGTTGAGTGACTGGGGCGCCCGGCCGCGAGGTCGGGCGCTCTGCTTTTGAGGGGGAGTGGCGTGGCGGGGCGGGCGTTGGGCGCTGCCGGCGGGACAGGGCGCTGGGGTGGCCCCTGCCCCAGCGCCGCGGGCGGTGCCGTGCTGAGGGGCGGGGTGGGGGCTGGGGAGGGGGAGGGGGAGGGGGCTGGGGAGGGGGCTGGGGAGGGGGCTGGGGAGGGGGAGGGGCGGCGCGGGGCGCGGGGGTGGTTCCAGTGGGTGGTTCCAGTCGGTTCCAGTCAAGACATCGCTGACACTTTTCAGTCTTCTTGCAGCGAATCAGCTAGTGGCGGAGCGGGTGACCCTGTCACTGCTCTTTGCGTAGACGGTGGTGACGGTTCTCGATGACGGTCTGGGTCGCGAAGGCGTCGCGTACCGGGCAGGATTTCGACGGGCGCGGGGGCGCGGGGCCAGGTCATCCCTGTTGTGCGCTTCTGCTCCAGCGCGCGTGCGCCCTTGGGGTAACCGAGAGTCACTTACTCCAGCGCGTGCGCCCTTGGGGTCAACTGAAAGTCACTTACTCCGGCGCGTGCGCCCTTGGGGTCAACTGGGCGTCACTTGCTCCAGCGGTGTGCGCTGTCGAGGGATTCGAGGCTGGGGTCAGGTCATTTCTATTTCGTTCGGGCTGAGCCCTTCGGCAGGATCAGGGCAGGCGGAGTCGAAGCCCAGGCGCCGGAAGCGCGCCGGCGCGAACGCAAGTGGGGCGCTCCGATTCTTCGCTTGACTGCCTTTTGGCGCGAATCGGATTCCGCGGAGCGGGGCTGCAGGGAATGGCTCTCCTGCAGCGCTTCGCGCGCGTGGCTCGGCTCGCAGGGAGGCGCGGGAGGGAGCGGAGATGGGCTCCCGCGATCTCGCCTCCTGCGCGGCGCCAGGGGCCTCGGCGGGCGCTTCGAAACCCAGGGTTACGATGGCGGCATCTGAACTGGAGGTGCGCGCCCATGGCCGCTCGACTCGATGTGCTGGACGACAGCTCCCTCACCGCTCGCCTCAGGTCCCTCGCCGCGGATGAGCGGGGCATCAAGGTCGAGCTCCTCCTCGTGCTGGCGGAGGTGGAGCGGCGGAAGCTCTACCTGGAGCAGGGGTTCCCGTCCCTGTGGGCGTACTGCCGGGAGGTGCTCCACCTCTCCGAGGACGGCGCCTACCGCCGCATCACGGCCATGCGGCTGCTGTCCCGGTTCCCATCCCTCGAGGCGCCGCTGCGCGAGGGCAGGCTCTCGCTCTCCACGCTGGGGATGCTGCGCGATGTGCTGACCGAGGAGAACCTGGGGGAACTGGTCGGGAGCGCGGCCTTCAAGTCCAAGGCCGAGGTGGAGCGGCTGGTGGTCACCCTCAAGCCGCGCGAGGCGCCGAAGGACGGGGTGCGCCGACTCCCTTCTCCGCCCTCCGGCGCCCCTCAGCCTCGTCCGGTGGATCCAACGGGTGTGACTGCACTGGTGACCGCGCCGGTCGAGGCGGCGCGGTCCCAGCATCAGGAACCGGCCGTCCCCACGGAGCCCGCCTTCGCCCTCTCGGCGCCCTCCCTCTCCCCCGGCCGCCCCGAGGTCCACCCGGTCAACGCGGAGCAGTGGTCGATGCGGGTCACGCTCGACGAGGCGGCGCACGCCGACCTCGAGACGCTCCGTGAACTCCTCTCCCACAAGGTCCCCGACGGAAACCTGGCCGATGTCCTCAAGGAGGCGCTTCGCTGCGCGGTCGAGAAGCACGCGAAGCGAAAGGGTGCGGTGGGGCTGACCAGGGCGCCTGCTCCTGCGGCTCCTGCGCCCGAGGTCTCGACGTCGTCGGCGGTCTCTGCGGCGGTTCCGGCTCCGGCTCCGGCTCCGACCTCCTCCACCGACCCGCTCCCGCTCTTCGCCACCCCCTACCGCTTCGACCCTCGCACCGTCACGGCCGACGTTCGCCGCGAGGTCTGGGCGCGCGATGGCGGCTGCTGCTCCTACGTCTCCCCGGACGGGCGCCGCTGCTGCAGCCGCTGGCAGCTGGAGCTGGACCACATCGACCCGGAGGCGAAGGGCGGGCCGCCCACCGCCGCCAATCTTCGGCTCCGCTGCCGCGGGCATAACCTCTGGGCTGCGGTGCAGGCTTACGGGCGCGAGAAGATGGAGGCCTTCGTGCCCTCCCTCACCCCCTCCCTCGCCTCTTCACCTGCTCCAGCGCGTGCGCCCTTGGGGTGCGACCTGCGGCGCGGGTGAGCGGGGCAGCGGCGATCCGCCCCTCACCGCTCCCGGTGGTAGAGCCGCAGCGCCACCGGCGCCACCACGGCCACGATCACCGCCGAGGCCACCAGCGACCACAGCACGTCGGCCGCGGCGGGCTGGCCGTGCATCAGCGCCCGCGAGGCGTTGGCGAGGTGGGTGACGGGGTTCTGCGCCACCAGCGCCTGGAGCCAGCCGGGCATGGTGCCGAGGCCGACGAAGATGTCGCTGGCGAAGGTGAGCGGCATCAGGAACACGAAGCTGGTGGTCATCACCGACTCCGGCGTCCGCACCAGCATCCCCACCACGATCCAGAGCCAGGAGAGCGCGAAGCTGAACACCAGCACCAGCGCCAGCGCCGCCAGCACGCCGGCCGCGCCGCCCTGCGGGCGGAAGCCAAGGATGAACCCGACCACCAGGATCACGGCCGCGGCCACGGTGTAGCGGAACACGTCGCCCAGCAGCGCGCCCAGGAGCGGTGCGGGCTGCCACATGGGCAGCGAGCGGAAGCGGTCGTAGAGGCCCTTGCGGATGTCGCCGTTCAGCCCCATGCCCGTGTAGACGGTGATGAAGATCACGGTCTGCACCAGCACGCCGGGCACCAGGTACTGCACGTACTGCTGCGGCGAGCCGGCCAGCGCCCCGCCGAAGATGAACGTGAAGAGCAGGGTGAACATGATAGGCGTGACGGTCACGTCGAAGAGCTGGAAGGGGACGTGCTTGATCTTGAGCATCGCCCGCCAGGCCAGCGTGGTGACGGCCGAGAGCGCCGAGGGCGGCCGCGGGCGGGAGCGGATGGTGAGGGCCTCGTGCGCGGCGTTCACGGCAGCACCTCCGCCTGCGCCGGCTCGCCAGCGCGGTCGGTGAGCGCCAGGAACACCTCCTCCAGGCTGGGGCGGCCCACCGAGAGCTGCGCCAGCGCGATGCCGCGCTCGCCCAGCGCCGCCAGCGCCGCGGCGGCCTGCGCCGGCCCCTCCACCCGCGCGGTCAGCTCCAGCGGCTCCGCCCCCGGGTGCACCCCGCCGCCCAGCACCTGCTCCAGCACGCGCTGCGCCTCGGCGCGCTGGGCGGCCTCGGCGACCCGCACGTGCAGGGCGTCGGCGCCCAGGGAGGCCTTGAGCTCCCCGCCCGTCCCCTCGGCGATGACGCGGCCGTGGTCGATGACCGCCATGCGCGCGGCCAGCCGGTCCGCCTCCTCCAGGTACTGCGTGGTGAGGAGCACCGTGGTCCCCGCCTCGGCGATGCGCCGCACCAGCTCCCAGACCTGCGAGCGGCTGCGCGGGTCGAGGCCGGTGGTGGGCTCGTCCAGGAACAGCACCTCCGGGATGGCCACCAGGCTGGCGGCGATGTCGAGCCGGCGCCGCTGCCCGCCGGAGTAGGTCTGCACCTGCCGCCCGGCCGCCTCCTCCAGCCCGAACGCCTCCAGCAGCTCGGCGGCCCGCCGGCGCGCGCCGCTCCAGGACAGCCCCAGCAGCCGCCCCACCAGGATCAGGTTCTCGTGGCCGGAGAGGTCCTCGTCCACCGACGCGAACTGGCCGGTCAGGCTGACCTTGCGCCGGACCGCGTCCGGCTCGCGCGCCACGTCGTGGCCCAGCACGAGGGCCTGTCCGGCGGTGGGGCGGAGCAGCGTGGAGAGGATGCGGATGGTGGTGGTCTTGCCGGCGCCGTTCGGCCCCAGCAGGCCGTAGACCACCCCCGGCGCGACCCGGAGGTCGACGCCGGCCAGCGCGTGGGTTTCGCCGAAGTGCTTCGCGAGGCCGCGGGTCTCGATGGCGTAGGGCATGGACGGCCTGTTCTGCCTCCGCTGGCGCCGCGCGTCGAGCGAATCGACTGCGGAGGGCCTGGCCGCCCCCGGCCGGGGAGGCATCGGACGTGGACCCGCACGGCAAAACGAGGAGCGCGGACCGCCTCACGGCGATCCGCGCCCGGATGCTGCTCAGCTGCTCGAAGAGGAGGTTACGCCGCCTTCTCCGCCCCGCCGTCCTCGGACGCCGCCGCGGGCGCCGTCTCGAGCTGCGGGTTCTCCTTCTTGGAGGTGTACACGCCCCAGGCGATGGCGAGCGCGCAGACGATGGCGCCCACCACGCCGATGACCTTGGAGCCCGTGCCGCCGGTCACCGAGTACTGCAGGACGATGCCCAGGGTGAGCAGGCTCACCATGTTCATCACCTTGATGAGCGGGTTGATGGCCGGGCCGGCCGTGTCCTTCAGCGGGTCGCCGACGGTGTCGCCGGTCACCGAGGCCTTGTGCGCCTCGGAGCCCTTCCCGCCGTGCACGCCGTCCTCGATCATCTTCTTGGCGTTGTCCCAGGCGCCGCCCGCGTTGGCCATGAAGACGGCCAGCAGCTGGCCCACCAGGATCATGCCGGCCAGGAAGCCGCCCAGGGCGTAGGGGCCGAGGAGCAGGCCGACCAGCAGCGGCGCCGCGATGGCCAGCAGGCCGGGGCCCACCAGCTCCTGCTGCGCGGAGAGCGTGCAGATGTTCACCACGCGGCCGTAGTCCGGGCGCTTGGCGCCGGACCAGATCTCCGGGTCGCGGAACTGGACGCGGCACTCCTTGACGATCTCGTGCGCGGCCCGGCCCACGGCGCGGATCAGGCTGGAGGAGAAGAGGAACGGCACGGCGCCGCCGATGAGGAAGCCGATGAAGACCAGCGGGGTGGCCACGGTGAGCTTGCCGGCCTCCTCCAGGTACTGGGCGGCCGTCATCTGGCTGATCTTGTCCTCGCTGCCCACCGCGATCACCGCGATGAAGGAGGAGAAGAGGGAGACGGCCGCGATGACGGCGGAGCCGATGGCGATCCCCTTGGTCTCGGCCTTGGTGGTGTTCCCCACCGCGTCGAGGTCGGAGAGGATCTGCCGCGCGCGCTTGTACGAGCCGGGCTGCGCCTTCTCCATCTCCTCCTTGTCGTAGCCCATCTCGCCGATGCCGTTGGCGTTGTCCGCCACCGGGCCGAACACGTCCATGGAGATGGTGTTGCCGGTCAGGGTGAGCATGCCGATGCCGGCCATGGCCACGCCGTAGGCGACGAACATCGGGGGCGTGCCGGTGTAGACCAGCACCGAGAGGAAGAGGGCCACCGCGATGACCACGATGTTGGCCACGGTGCTCTCGTAGCCGACCGCGAAGCCCTGGATGATGTTGGTGGCGTGGCCGGTGGTGCAGGACCGGGCCAGGCTCTTCACCGGCGCGTGGCCGGTGTGCGTGTAGTAGCTGGTCACCTTGTTGAGCGCGATGGCCAGGAACACGCCGATGAGGCAGGTCAGGGCCGGGCGCAGGTCGAGGCCGGCCACGCCCAGGTTGGCCCAGAGCGGGAGCTGCGCGGGGTCGCCGCCGGGGAAGCCGGCCGCCGCCACCTGGTTCTGGGACAGGTAGGCCGCGTCGAAGCGCAGGTAGTACCAGCCGAGCGCGAAGAACCCGAGCACCGAGATGGCGGAGCCGATCCAGAAGCCGCGGTGCACGCTCTTGAGGGCCGTGTCGCTGGTGTCGTTGGCGCCGGCCTTCACCGTGTAGGTGGAGATGATGGAGCCCAGCACGCCGATGCCGCGGACCAGCAGCGGGAAGATGACGCCCTTGTGGCCGAAGGAGGCCATGCCGAGGATCATCGCCGCGACGATGGTCACCTCGTAGGACTCGAAGATGTCGGCCGCCATGCCGGCGCAGTCGCCCACGTTGTCGCCCACGTTGTCGGCGATGGTGGCGGCGTTGCGCGGGTCGTCCTCGGGGATGTCCTTCTCGATCTTGCCCACCAGGTCGGCGCCGACGTCGGCCGCCTTGGTGTAGATGCCGCCGCCGACGCGCATGAAGAGCGCGAGCAGCGTGCCGCCGAAGCCGAACCCGAGCAGCGCCTCGTAGGCCTGGGCGCCGTAGAGCATGAAGATCATCGTGCCGCCCAGGAGGCCGAGGCCGTCCGTGAGCATGCCGGTGATGGTGCCGGTCCGGTAGCCGAGCTGCATCGCCTCGCCGTAGCTGCGGCGGGCGGCGGCGGCCACGCGGAGGTTGCCGGTGGTGGCGAGCCGCATGCCCACGAAGCCGACGCACCAGGAGAAGAGGCTGCCCATCAGGAAGGCGCCGGCGCGGCCCCAGCGGAAGGCCTGCTCGTGGCCGGTGTAGGTGATGGCCAGCAGCGCCGTGATCACGACGATGAGCGGCCCGATCTTCTTGAACTGGGCCGCCAGGTAGGCGTTCGCGCCCTCGCGGACGGCGCCGGCGATCTCCTGCATGCGCGGCGTGCCCTGGTCGGCGGCCTTCACCTGCTTCACCAGCATCAGCGCGTAGAGCAGGCCGGCGACCGCGATGCCGAGGACCAGGAAGAGGCAGGTCTTCTCGAAGGTGTCGTACTCGAGCGGCGAGAAGAACTGGAAGCCGCCGCCCTCGGTGGCGGACTCGGGGGTGAACGCGTAGGCGGTGCCGAAGCCGGTCGCGGCGAGGGCCAGGAAGATCACCTTCCGGGCGGACTTCGTCGTGAGCCGGGTGAACCAGGTGCGCAGCATTGCGAGCTCCTAGTGACCGACAGCGAGGCGGGTGTTTACGGCGCGACGGTTGGTGGCGCCCAGGGGCGCCGGCGCGCGGCCGGGGAGGCACGGCCACGGTGGCGGGACGAGATCCGCCGGGGTGTTGCTCACGTGCTGGGGTTGCGAATGCACGCGGAGGCCTCCGAATGCTTTCGGCACAGTACGCCTGCCCGCTGAAATGGCAGCGCAGCCGATTGTCGCTGCGCGTTGGCGCGCGGTGCGCGGCGCAGTGCGCAGGAGTTCACCCACAGCGTCACCGCCGCCGGCGCGGGAGGCCGGGCGACGCACTGACAGTGTCTTCACTGGAGGCGCAGCGACCGGCTGTCGCAGGCGGCCGCGCGCTGCGGCGCCGCGGCGCGGGGCGGCCGGTCGCCTGGCCTGAGGGAAGGGTGGGAGCGAGCCGCTGGCGTGGGCGGCCGCCGGCCGGCGCCTACACGGCCGGCCGGTTGCGCCCGCCCGGCCGCGGCAGGAGCGCGCAGCGCACGCGGGGTGACGGGCGAGGCCCGGGCTACTCCTCCAGCTCGCCCACGAAGGCATCGACCGAGGACATCACCTCGTCGTCGGCCAGCGGGTGCTGCCGGGCCCGGGCGATGATCTCCATCAGCCGCCGCTCCTCGCGCGGATCGTCCACCGCGTTCGCGATGCGGTGGATCATCCAGAGCGTGTGTGGCGTGGGGCGGCGCTCGATCGAGGCCACCAGCTCGCGGGTGAAGCTCTCGAGGTCCATGTCCTCCAGGAAGTGGACCAGCGAGCCGGGCTGGCCGAAGTCGAGCCCCGGGTGCTCCTCCATGAAGCGGAGCACCGGGACCAGCGCCTCGCGCCCGACGTTCAGCTCCTTCCAGAGCCCCACCAGCTCGTTGGACGCCTCGGGGAAGTTGCGGGCTCCGACGATCTCGCCCAGCTGCGCCTCGATGTCACGGGACTGCATGGCGCCTCCGCTCTCCTGGCCGGCCGCCGGCCGTCGCCAGGGTGCAAGGAACTCTGCCACCACCGTTCGAGGGTGGGATGCCGCGTTCGGGCCTACCCTGGTGCGCTAGCCTGAACCGCGGCTCTGCGGGGGAGCGAGCGGCGCCTCACGCCCCACCGGCCAGCGTCGCCTTGACCGACAGCTCCACGTTTCCCTTCATCATCTGGGAGATGGGGCAGCCCTCCTTGGCCTCCTCGGCAGCGGTCTGGAAGGCGGCGCCCTCCAGCCCCGGGACGGTGCCGCGGACCTCCAGCGCGGAGGAGATGACCTTGAACCCTGCCCCGACCTTGTCGAAGGTCACGGTGGCGGTCACCTCCAGGCGCGTGGGCGGGGCGCGGCGCTTGGCCAGGTTGGCCGAGAGCGCCATCGAGAAGCAGCTGGCGTGGGCCGCGGCCACCAGCTCCTCCGGGCTGGTCTTGCCGCCCGGGTCCTCGGTGCGCGCGGCCCAGCTGACGGGCTGATCGCGCAGCGCCGGGCTGGAGCGCGTGGAGACGCGCCCGCTCCCGGACATGAGGTCACCTTCCCAGACCACCTCGGCACGGCGGACGGCTGCGGCCATGGATCCTCCTCGAGGCCGGGGCGGCGCGCCCCGGCGGATGCGCTCGGAAGATGGCCTCGCGCCCCGCGCCGCGCCGGGCGCGAACGGGCCGTCCGCGGATGCACGCGAGCGGCCGATCCGGCGCCCGCCCGCCCGGCTGCGTTCCGAGGCGCCCGGGCCGGCGCGCGCTGGCGCAGCCCAATGCCGCCGAGCGGCTGGAGTCGACCGAGCGGCGGGTGACGCGCTCGCTCAGGCCTGGGGCACCTGCGGCAGCACCGCCGGCTGGCCCCGCGCCGTCTCCACGGCCGCGCGCAGCCCGGTGGCTCCGGTGGAGCGCAGGTGCGTCCAGAGGTTGAGCTCCTCGCCCCACTGGACCGCGTTGGCCGGGTTGCCCTGCAGGAACGTGAGCAGCGCCGCCGGCGAGGTGGCCTCCGGGTCGAGGCCCCCGGCGCCGGGGTAGTCGGCCGCCTGGAGGGCGCGGACCACCGACTCGGAGCAGAAGAGCGCGCTGGGCGTGGGGAAGGGGTTCTTCCAGGGCCGCTGCTGGAACCAGCGGGCGATCAGCGTGAGGAAGATGCCGAACAGCCCCAGCACGTCGAAGCTCTGCCCCAGCCACTCCCCGGCGGCCGGCAGCGCCGGCTCGATGGGGTGGCCAGGGGCCACCAGCGCCACGACCTTGTTGTCCTTCACGAAGCGGGTGAAGGAGACCAGCCGGAACCCCGACGAGTGGGCCTCCAGCACCAGCCGGAGCTGGAAGAGGGGATCCTCCACCAGCAGCCAGGCGTGGCTGGTGACCGACCGGGTCATGGCCCGGATCAGCGCGGAGAGGGGGTTCCAGCGGCGCGGGGTCGAGAAGCCGACGTAGACCATGCGCCCGAGCAGAGCACGGCCGCCGGGCGGCTGTCACGCGCAGTCGAGGACCGTGCGCCCGTTCGACCCGGCCCCGATCCCGCTCACCCGGCGCGCCGGACCGTCTTCCAGGGCTGCGCGTCGCCGTGCTCGTCCACCCGCACGCGCAGGTGGTCGGGGCCGCGCCAGACGCTCCCGGCGATGACGCGGGCCGGGACCCACGGGTAGCGCTTGCGGCTCTCGGCGGTGACGAACACCACCGGCGAGACCGGGATCGCGTCCGGGACGGCGGCGGGGACGCCCTCCTCGGTGAGCTGGAGCGGCTCGACCCGGCGGAAGCCGGGGCCGCGGTTCATCCTGCTGTGACGGCCGCGGCGCTTGCCGGCGCGAGGCCCATTCCTGTTCTCGGCGTGAGGACGATCCAAAACGCGAAGCTCCTGCGAACGCCCGGCTGCCGGCGCGGCTGGCGCGGGCGGTCCTGGGCGAGATGTGGAACGTGGTGGCGCCAGTACGGCGGTCGGCGCGGGTCCGGCCCGAGGCCGTGACACCACACAAGATAGCGAAAATGTCCGGCGAGACAAGGGGTAGCGGCCGCGACCGGGCGCCCGAGGTGGGAGCTGATCACACCGGGGGCTCTCGCCGGGCCGCGCCCCTCCCCCAGCTTCGCTGGGCCCCCGCCCCCCCGCTCTCTCGTCTAGGATCACCGCCCCATGCCCGCGCCCGCCACCGGCCAGACCGTCTTCCTGCTCGGCAGCGCCGCCAGCTTCATGGCCAGCCTGGGGACGGCGCTGGGCGCGCTGCCGGTCCTGGTGCTCCCGCCCGCCTCGCGCCGCGTGCAGGACGTGCTGCAGAGCATGGCGGCCGGGATCATGCTGGCCGCGACCGCCCTCTCGCTGGTGGTGCCGGGCCTGGCCGCGGCCACCGCGCGCACCGGGTCGCCGCTGGCGGGGGCGGCGGTGCTGACGGCGGGGGTGCTGCTCGGCAGCTGGGCCATCTGGTGGACCGACCAGCACACGCCGCACGAGCACTTCCTGAGGGGCCACGAGGGGCCCGCCAGCCGCCGGCTGCAGCAGGGCTGGCTGTTCACCTTCGCGCTCACCCTCCACAACGTGCCGGAGGGCATGGCGGTGGGCGTGGGCTACGGGGGCGGCGACGTCGCCAACGGCCACGCGCTGGCGCTGGCCATCTTCCTGCAAAACGTCCCGGAGGGCTTCCTGGTGGCGCTGGCGCTGGCCGCGGCCGGCTTCCGGCGCCGCCGGGCCGTGCTGGTCTCCTGCGCCACCGGGGTGGTCGAGTCGGTGGGCGGGGTGGTGGGGGCGGCGGCGGTGGCGGTCTCGGCGGCGATCCTCCCCTGGGCCATGGGGTTCGCGGCCGGCGCCATGCTGTACGTCATCAGCCACGAGATCATCCCCGAGACCCACCACAACGGCCACGAGGACGCCGCGACCTTCGGGCTGCTGGTGGGGTTCGCGCTGATGGTGCTGATGAACGCGGCGTTCCAGTGAGCGGTCCGCCTCGGGGCCCCTGGGCCCGCGAGCCATGCGCGGGGCGGGTCGCGTCGTCCCGCGCGGTGGGCGGGGGAGGCCTCCACCCGTCCCTGCCGGCGGGCCCCCGAGGGGCCCGATCTCCCGGTCCTGCTCTACTTGTCGTGAACTCCGGCCGAAGGCGCTAGGATTGGACCGGCTGTGAATCCTGCCGGGCGGATCGATGACCTTCGCCGCCAGCATCGCCATGATCTCGGCGGGCATCGCCTGCTACGTCGCCGTGCTCAGCGCGCAGCTGGCGCGCGCGCCGGGGTGGCGCGAGCAGCGCTTCTTCTCGCTGGCCGCGGTGGCGGTCGCCGCCTACGCGCTGCTCAACCTGCCCACCACCGGCCAGGTGCTCGACGACCACGCGGTGGTCACCTGCTCGCGCATCCAGTTCGCCCTGGCGGCGCTCCACACCTACGCCTGGCTCCGCTACTCCAGCGTGCTGCTGGGCCAGCCCACCTCGCGGCTCGATCGCCGGCTGATCCCGCTGCTGGTGGCGCTGGGGGCGCTGGGCGCGCTCACCCCGGCCTTCCTCACCGGCGCGGTCCGCCGCGACGTCTTCGCCCCCACCGGCAACGTCTACCGGACCGCCGAGACCACCGCGGCCGGCGGGGTGGCCTACCTGGTCGTGCTGGGGCTCCTGGCCGTCCCGGCGGCCCGCTTCGTGCGCGCCTGGCGGCGCGGGCAGCGCAACACCGGCGTGCAGGCCGTGGCGCTGGGCGTGCTGCTCTGCATGGGCGTGAACGACGCCCTGGTGGCGGCGGGCCTGCTGCGGACGCCCTACCTGGTGGACGTGGCCTTCCTGGCCCCGCTGGTGGCGGTGGCGTATGCGCTCACCGCCCGCTTCGTGGCCGACGCCCGGGCGCACGAGGCGCTGCAGCGCGACCTGGTCCGGCAGGTGGCGGACCGGACGGCGGAGCTGGGGCGGGCCCAGGAGGCGCTCTACCGGGCCGAGAAGCTGGCCGCCCTGGGCCAGTTCGCGGCCGGCGTGGCCCACGACGTCAACAACCCGGCCGCGGTCGTGACGGCCAACCTGCAGTTCCTGGTCGAGAACGAGGGGCCGGTGCTCTCCGCCAGCGGCCGCGAGGCGCTGGAGGAGTCGCAGGTGGCCATGGGGCGGCTGGGCGGGATCGTCCGCCAGCTGCTGGACGCCGGGCGGCTGGCGGCTTCGCCCGAGTCGCGGACCGCGGTGGCGCTGCGGCCGCTGGTGGAGCACGCCTTCTCGGTGGCGCGCGCCCGCTTCGGCAAGCGCGTGCGGCTGGTCAACGCGGTCCGGGAGGACGTGGGGGCGCTGGCCGGGGAGGGGGTCCTCTCGCAGGTGCTGACGAACCTGGTGGTCAACGCGGTGCAGGCCATCCCCGACCAGCGCAGGGACGGCCAGGTCATCGTGGGGGCCGAGCGTGACGGGCCGCGGGTGCGCATCCTGGTGGACGACAACGGCGCGGGCATGCCGCCGGAGGTGCTGCGGCGGGTCTTCGAGCCCTTCTTCACCACCAAGCCCTTCGGGAGCGGCCACGGGCTGGGGCTGGCGGTGTCGCGCGGCCTGGTCGCCAGCCTCGGCGGCGACCTGCGGCTCGAGAGCAGCGCCGGGGAGGGCACCTGCGCGGTGGTCGAGCTGCAGGCGGCCGCTGCGCCCACCCCGCGGGCCGGGCCCGCGCGGCTGGAGCCGCCCGCGGGCGCCCGGCTCCACCTCCTGCTGGTGGACGACGAGCCGCCGGTGCTCTCCTCCCTGCGCCGGCTGCTGGAGGCGCGCTTCGGCATCGAGCTGGCGTCCGGGGTGGACGAGGCGCTGGGCCGGCTCCAGGTCGAGCCCTTCGACCTGGTGCTCTGCGACGTGATGATGCCCGCCGGCGGCGGCGAGCGGCTCTACCGGACGCTGCTCGAGCAGCGGCCGGCGCTGGCCCGCCGGCTGGTGTTCCTGACCGGTGGCGCGGTGACCGACGCCGCGCGGCGCTTCCTCCACACGCAGCCGCAGCCGGTGCTGCTCAAGCCGCTGGACGTGGCGCAGCTGTCCCGGGTGGCCGAGCGCGTGGCGGCCAGCGGCGACGCGCGACCGGCGCCGGCCTGAAGGCGTCGCGCGCGAGCGCGGCAGGGCCCCAGGCGTCGGGAGAGACCCCACTTCACCGGGTGCTGCGCGTGGCCTACCGCTACTGAGGGTGTGATGTCCTGTAGGTGAAACTCACCCCGCGTGAGGTTCACCTTCCGCGTCAGACACGATCGGTACGGTCCCTCCCGGCCGGTGCTCCGGCCCCGCCGCCCTCCCTTCCCCCGGGGCGGCTGCAGAGGAGAGACCCATGGACGTGTTCGCCAAGTGCGCAGCGCCCCCGCAGGCCAAGCAGCTCCGCGACGCCGGCTTCGACGCCTACTACCGCGTGCTGCAGTCCCCGCCGGACACCGAGGTGGTGGTGGACGGCCGGCGCATGATCATGCTCGGCTCCAACAACTACCTGGGGCTGGCCGCCCACCCGCGCGTCAAGCGCGCGGCGATGGACGCGGTCGAGGCCTGGGGCGCCGGCACCACCGGCTCGCGGTGCCTGAACGGCACGCTGGAGCTCCACGCCGCGCTGGAGCGGCAGCTGGCGCGCTTCTTCCGGCGTGACGACGCGCTCTTCTTCACCTCCGGCTACATGGCCAACCTGGGCGTCATCTCCGGGCTGGCCGGCCGCGGCGACGTGGTGGTGGTGGACCGGCGCGCCCACGCCTCCATCCTCGACGGCGCGCGCCTCTCGCAGGCGGAGGTGAAGCGGTTCAGGCACAACGACGCCGAGGACCTGCGGCGGGTGCTGGCCTCCTGCGGCGACGCCGGCAAGCTGGTGGCGGTGGACGGCGTCTACTCCATGGAGGGCGAGATCGCGCCGCTGGCCCGCATCGTCGAGGCCTGCCGCGCCCACGGCGCGCGCCTGGTGCTGGACGACGCGCACGGCCTGGGGGTGCTGGGCCGGACCGGCCGCGGCACCGCCGAGCACTTCGGGCTGGAGGACCAGGTCGACGTGCTGGTCGGCACCACCAGCAAGTCGCTGCCGGCGGTGGGCGGCTTCGCAGTGGCCGACCAGGCGGTGATCGACTTCCTGCGCTACGGCCAGACCTGCCGGCCGTTCCTGTTCGCGGCCAGCCCGCCGGCGGCGGCGGTGGCCGCGGTGCGCGAGGCGCTGCGGGTGATGGAGCAGGAGCCGGGTCTGCGCGACCGGCTCTGGGCCCTCACCCGCCGCGTGCTGCACGCGCTGCGCGGGATGGGGTTCGACACCGGCGCCTCGCAGACGCCCATCGTGCCGGTGGTGATGGGGCCCGTGGAGCGGACCTTCGACGCCTGGCGGATGCTGAGCGAGGAGGGCGTGTTCGTGAACGTGGTGCTGCCCCCGGCGGTGCCGGCCGGCGCCTGCCTGATCCGGATGACGCTCACGGCGGCCCACACCGACGAGCAGATCGACCGGGTGCTGGGGGCGCTGGAGCGGGTGGGGCGCCGGCTGGGGATCATCCCCGGCGGCGTCGCCGAGCCGGTGGCGGCGCGGAGGGCGGGGTAGGGAGGCCCCAGCCGCCCAGGCCGAACGGGTTCACGGACCGTTCGGCCTGAGCGTAGGGCCGCGCAGCGGCCCGGAGTCGAAGGCCAGGGCCTAGTTGGGCGGGGCCGACGGAGCCGCCGGGGGCGCCGGGAAGCCCCGCTTGCGCATCAGCGCGCCGATGTCCTGGTCGCGGCCGCGGAAGCGCCGGTAGCCCTCGGCCGGATCGATGGTGTTGCCCACCGAGAAGACGTCGTCCTTGAGCCGCTTCGCCACCGCCTTGTCGTACGGGCTGCCCGCCTCGGTGAAGGCCTCGTACGCGTCGGCGCTGATGGTGTCGGCCCAGAGGTAGCTGTAGTAGCCGGCCGCGTACCCGTCGCCGCTGAAGAGGTGGTTGAACTGCGGCAGCCGGTGGCGCATGACGATCTCGGCCGGCATGCCCAGCCCGGCCAGCGTCTCCTTCTCGAAGGCGCTCACGTCCGCCACCTGGCCGGCCAGGTGCAGCTTCATGTCCACCAGCGCGGAGGAGAGGTACTCCACCGTGGCGAAGCCCTGGTTGAAGGTGGAGGCCTTCTGGATCTTGCGCACCAGCTCCGCCGGGATGGGCTCGTTGGTCTGGTGGTGCCGGGCGAAGCGCTGCAGCACCTCCGGCGTCTCCAGCCACCGCTCCAGGACCTGCGACGGGAACTCGACGTAGTCGCTCGGGACGTTGGTGCCGGAGAGGGTGGGGTAGGTGACGCTGGACGCCAGGCCGTGCAGCGCGTGGCCGAACTCGTGGAAGAGCGTCTCGGCGTCGGTCCAGCTCACCAGCACCGGCTCGCCCGGCTTCGGCTTCACGAAGTTGGCGTTGTTGGAGACGATGGTGGTGATGGGGCGCTCGAACCGCTCCTGGTTGCGGTACGCGTTCATCCAGGCGCCGGAGCGCTTCCCCTCGCGCGCGTACGGGTCGAAGTACCAGAGGCCGACCAGCCGCCCCTTGCCGTCGGTGACCTCCCAGACGCGCACGTCGGGGTGGTAGACCGGGACGCCGCGGGCCGGCTTGAAGTGCAGGTCGAAGAGCTGGCCCGCCACCCAGAACATGCCCTCGCGCAGCTGCTCCAGCTGGAGGTAGGGCTTCACCGCGTTCTCGTCCAGGTCGTAGCGGGCCTTGCGGACCTTCTCGGCGTAGAACCGGTAGTCCCAGGGCGCGATGGTCAGGCCGGCCTTCTCCTGGTCGGCGATGGCCTGCATGTCCTTCACCTCCTCGCGGACGCGGGCCACCGCGGCCGGCCAGACCGCCTCCATCAGCTTCATGGCGCGGTCCGGCGTGCCGGCCATGGTGTCGCCCAGCTTCCAGTGGGCGTAGGTCGGGAACCCGAGCAGCCGGGCCCGCTCGGCGCGCAGCTGGACGATCTCGGCGATGACCGCCTTGTTGTCGGTGGGGCCGCCGTTGTCGCCGCGCATGATGAAGTTGCGCCAGACCTTCTCGCGCAGGTCGCGCCGGGTGGAGTAGGCGAGGAACGGCTCGATGGAGGAGCGGGTGTTGAGGACGGCCCACTTCGCCGGCTGCCCCTTGGCGGCGGCCGCGGCCGCGGCGGCGGAGACCACCGACTCGGGCAGGCCGGCCAGGTCGGCCTGCGCCTCGAGGAAGGTGGTGTAGCCGCCCTCGTCCTTGAGCAGGTTCTGGCCGAAGGTGGTGGTCAGCGTGGCAAGCCGCTCGTTGATGGCGGCGATCCGCTTCTTCCCGGCCTCGTCCACCCCGGCGCCGGCCAGCACGAAGGTGGTGTGGTAGCGCCAGGCCAGGCGCCGCTGCTCCGGCGTGCGCAGCCACTCGCGCGCCCAGTAGACCGCCTCGATGCGCGAGAAGAGCTTCGTGTTCTGGACGATCCGGTCGCTGTGCGCGGCCAGCTTGGGCGCCAGCGCCTGCTCGACCTGCTGGAACTCCGGCGAGCTGAGGGCGGAGGACCAGATGCCGTAGATGGTCACCACGCGGTCGAGCGAGCGGCCGGAGCGCTCCATGGCGGCGAGGGTGTTGTCGAAGGTGGGCGGCTCCTTGCTGTTCGCGATCCGGTCCACCGCGGCCAGCTGCTCCGCCATGGCGGCCTCGAGCGCGGGGCCAATCTCCTCGACCTTCACCTTGTCGAACGGCGGGAGGCCGCCGTAGGGGCCGGTCCAGGAGGCGAGGAGCGGGTTCTTCACGTGAGCCTCGGCGGGATGGGCCGCGCCGGCGGGGCCGGCCAGCAGGGCGACGGACGTGAGCAGGCTGAAAAGATGCGTCATCGATGGGTCCTCCGCGATGCGGGAGCGACTGTTCTCGGACGACGCGCCCGCCGGGTCAAGGCGTCGGTGGTGACCCAGGCCAGCTACCTCGCGAGGAGCGCCCCGGCCGCCCGCCCTCCGGCGTCCCGCTTTCCCCGCCCGGTGCCCTGCCGCCGGGGGAAGATGGCCCGGAAAGGAGGGGCCGCGACGCGCCCCGAGCCGACAAGTCCCGCCGCCCGGCCGTGGTCGGAGCGGCTGACCCCCCTCGACGCCATGTTCCTCGACCTCGAGGACGCGAGCGTCAACATGCACGTGGGCGGCCTGATGGTCCTCGAGGGCGAGCCGCCGCCGCTCGACGCCCTGCGGCTGCACCTCTGGGCGCGGCTCGACCGCGTCCCGCGCTACCGGCAGGTGCTGGCCACCGTCCCGCTCCACCTCGGGCGGCCGGCCTGGGTGGACGCGCCCGCCATCGACCTCGCCCACCACGTCCGGGCGCACACGCTGCCCGCGGAGGGCGAGGCGGCGCTGGCGGCGCGCGCGGGCGCGTTCCTGGCCGAGCCGCTCGACCGGGCGCGGCCGCTCTGGGGGCTGGAGCTGGTCTCCGGGCTGGGCGGCGGGCGCTTCGCGCTGCTCTCGCGCACGCACCACTGCGTGCTGGACGGCGTCGCCGGCGTCGGGTTCCTGCAGGCGATCACCGACCCGTCCCCGGAGGCGGCCGCCTCCGCGCCCGCGCCCTGGCAGCCGCGCCCGGCGCCGGGCGCGGCGGCCCGGCTGGCCTCGGGGCTGGCCTGGACCGTCCAGCGCCCCATCCAGCTCTGCCGGCAGGCGCTCACGCCCGGCACCGACGGCCGCCGCATCGCGCAGGACCTGTGGGCCGGCGTCCGCCCGCTGCTGGCGCTGGCGGTGGGCTGGCCGGCGCCGCGCACGGCGCTGGACGGGCGGGTGGGGCCGGGGCGCAGCTGGGCCGGCGCCGCGCTGCCGCTGCCGCGCTGCCAGGCGGTGCGGGCCGCCCGCGGCGGGACCCTCAACGACGTGCTGCTCGCGGTGGTGGCCGGCGCGCTGCGGGCCGTGCTCGGGCAGGGCGGCCCGCCGCCGGCGGAGCTGCGGGCCTTCGTGCCGGTGAGCGTGCGCCGGCCGGAGGCGCGCGCTGCGCCGGGGAACCAGGTGGCCCTGGTCTTCTGCCGCCTGCCGGTGGGCGAGCCGGACCCGGCCGCGCGGCTCTGCGCCATCGCCGCCGAGACGCGGCGGCTCAAGGAGACCCGGAGCGTGGCGGGGATCCTGGCCTTCGAGGACCTGGGGGAGCTGGCGCCGGCGCCGCTCGCGGCCCAGGCGGCCCGGGCGGCCGTGGCCATGCACCACTTCAACCTGGTGGTCTCCAACGTCCCCGGGCCGCGCGAGGTGCGCTGGCTCCTGGGGCGCAGGCTCCTGGCCTGCCACCCGGCCATCCCGCTGGCGCGCGGCCAGCGCCTCGCCGTCGGCGCCATGAGCTACGGCGGCGCGCTCGCCGTCGGCGTGCAGGGCGGTTCGGAGCAGGGCGCCCTGGTGCAGGCGCTGGCGGCGGCGCTCCTGCCGGCGCTGCAGGAGCTGGAGGCGTGACCGGCGCGCGCCGCTACGTCGACCTGGGCGGCCCGGTCCACTACGCCGACCACGGCGGCGCCGGCCGGCCCATCGTGCTGGTCCACGGCCTGGGGGGCTCGCTCGACAACTGGGCGGCGGTGGCCCCGGCGCTGCGGGCGCACGGCCGCGTCCTGGCGCTCGATCTGGCCGGGCACGGCCGGACGCCCTCGCACGGGCGGACGGCGCGGATGGGCGCCAACCGGCGGCTCCTGTCGCGCTTCCTGCGCGAGGTGGCCGGGGCTCCCGCCGTGCTGGTGGGCAACTCCATGGGCGGCACCCTGTCCCTGGTCGAGGCGGCGGCGGAGCCGGAGCGCGTGGCCGGGCTGGTGCTGGTGAACGCGGCGCTGCCGCTGGCAGGCCTGGCCCGCGTGGACCGGACGGTGGCCCTGCTCTTCACCGCCTTCGCGCTCCCGGCGGTGGGCGAGGCGCTGCTGCGGCTGCGCGCCCTGCGCGGGCCGGAGCGGTCGGTGCACGACCTGCTCCGCCTGTGCGGGATCGAGCCGCACGGCCTCCCGCGCGAGGTGCTGGACGCGCACGTGGCGCTCGCGGCCGAGCGCGCGGCGCTGGGGAGGCGCGCCCACCGCGACTTCCTCGCCGCGCAGCGCTCGCTCATGAACCGGCTGCTGCGGCGGGGCCGGTTCTTCCGCATGGTGGCCACCGTCCGCGCTCCGGTGCTGGTGCTGCAGGGCGAGCGCGACCGGCTGGTGAGCGTGGCCGCGGCGCGGGCGCTGGCCGCGGCGCGTCCGGACTGGCCGCTGCGGATCCTGCCCGGGCTCGGGCACGCGCCGCAGCTGGAGGCGCCGGAGCAGTTCCTGCGCGCGGTCGAGCCGTGGCTGGAGCGCTCCGGCGCCGGGTGAGCGGCGGCCCAGGGCGTCCTCAGCCCTGGTGCGTGTGCGTGACGGCCTCGACGTGCTGGCCGTCGGGGTCGATCACGAAGGCGCCGTAGTAGCCGGGGTGGTACTCGGGGCGCAGGCCCGGCGCGCCGTCGTCCTTCCCTCCGGCCGCCAGGGCCTCGCGGTGGAAGGCCTGCACGGCGGCGGCGTCGCGGGCGGAGAAGGCGACGTGGATGCCCTTCGGCGCCTGGTGGTGCGGATCCTCCCGGGCCAGCCAGAGCGACGGCTTCTCGCCCGGCCCGATCCCGCACATCTTCCCCAGCTCCGGGATCTCGAACTCCATCACCACGGCGTAGCCGAGCGGCGCCAGCGCCCGGACGTAGAACGACTTGCTCCGCTCGTAGTCGCGGACCCGCAGCGTCAGGTGGTCGATCATCATGGGGACGTACGCTGACAGGGCGGCCAGCGCGCGGCAATCGGTCCGGTGGGGTGAGGCGAAGGCTCAGGGTTTGACGCCGGACACGGCGCGCCCGTGCGCCGCCCGCCAGGCCTCGACCGGCTGGGCCGCGGCACGCCACCAGGGCTCCGGCAGCCCGGCCGCGGCCGGCTCCACCGCCTGCCCGAGGCGCGGCAGCAGCAGGCGCGCGCCGCTCCGGGCCGCCCCCGCCAGCAGCGACTCGACCGGCTCGTCCCAGGCGTGCAGGGCCAGGTTGAAGGTGCCCCAGTGGATGGGCAGCAGCGGCGGGCCGCCCAGCCGCGCCTGCGCCTCCAGCGCCCGCTCCGGCCCGAGGTGGATGGCGCCCCAGGCCGGGTGGTGGGCGCCCACCTCCAGCATGGCGAGGTCGAACGGGCCGAGCCGCGCGCCCACCTCGGCGTGCTCGGGGGTGGGGCCGGTGTCGCCGCCGAAGTAGACGCGGTGGCGGGCGGTGGCCACGGCGAACGAGCACCAGAGCGTGGCGTTCCGGTCGCGCAGCCCGCGGCCGGAGAAGTGCTGGGCCGGCGCGGCGGTCACGCGCAGCGCCCCGCCGTGCAGCGGCGCGTCCTCCCACCAGTCCAGCTCGAGGATCCGCGCCGGCGGCACGCCCCAGGCCTCGAGGTGGGCGCCCACGCCCAGGGCGGTGACGAAGGTCACCGGGCGGCGCGCCAGCGCCTGGATGGTGGGGAGATCGAGGTGGTCGTAGTGGTCGTGCGAGAGGAGCACCGCGTCCAGCGCCGGCAGGGCGTCGATGGAGACCGGCGCCGGCTGGAAGCGGCGCGGCCCGGCGAAGCGCCAGGGCGAGGCGCGCTCGCCCCAGACCGGATCGGTCAGCAGGCGGAAGCCGTCCAGCTCGAGGAGCAGCGTGGAGTGGCCCAGCCAGGTGACGCGCAGCCCGGAGCCGGGCGGCGTCAGCCAGGCCGGGCGCGGGTCGTCGCCGGGGAGGGGCGCGGGCGGGCTGCGCTGTGCGTCGCCGAAGACGAACTCGCCCAGGACGGGGAGCGCCTGCCCGGCAGGCAGCGCGGCCCCCACCGGCGCGGTGTTGTGGAACACGCCGTCGCGGAAGCGCGGCGAGGCGCGCATCCGCTCCAGCCGGGCGCCCTGGGCCCGTGCGCCAAAGGGAGAAGGCATGGCGGGGGAGATTAAGACCCGGACGGCGGGTTGCAATGGCCTCCGGGACGGCGAGGCGTCGCAGGGGCGCCCACGGCCGCGGGCCAATCCCTCCTGAGGCGTGGGGTACGACGCGTGGAGCCATCGCGCCCCGGCCGGCGTACGCTCTCCCACCATGGCCCTCCAGCATGCGCTCGTCACCGGTGCCTCCAGCGGCCTCGGCCGCGGGCTGGCCGTCCTGCTCGCCCGCCGCGGCGTCCGCGTCTACGCCGCCGCCCGGCGCACCGACCGGCTCGACGCGCTGCGCGACGAGGCCGGCGAGGGGATCGTGCCGTTCCCGCTCGACGTGGCCGACGCCGCCGCCACGCACGCCCAGGTGGCGGCGCTGGACGCCTCCTGCGGCGGGCTGGACCTGGTGGTGGCCAACGCCGGCGTGGGCGAGCAGACCTACGGCAAGCGGATCCAGTGGGACCTGGTGAAGCGGACGCTGGACGTGAACGTCTCCGGCGCCGCCGCCACGCTGGTGGCGGCCATCCCGGGGATGGTGGCGCGCCGGCGCGGGCAGCTGGTGGGCATCTCGTCGCTGGCGGCCTACGCCGCGCTGCCGCGGCTGTCCGCCTACTGCGCCTCGAAGGTCTTCCTGGCCACGTTCCTGGCCAGCCTGCGCCAGGACCTGGCGCCGCTGGGGGTGAAGGTGACGACCATCTTCCCCGGCTACGTGAAGACCGAGCTCACCGCCCGCAACAAGTACCCCATGCCGTTCCTGATGGAGCCGGAGCAGGCGGTGGAGCGGATTTGGCGCGCCATCGAGCGGGCCGAGGCGGAGGTGGCCTTCCCCTGGCCGCTCGCCGCCGCGATGCGGGCGCTGGGCGCCCTCCCGCGACCGCTGGCGGAGCTGGCGCTGCGCAGGATGGGGGTAGCGGCGCGGCTCAGCGCGCGGCCCGGCGGAGCTGGGCGCGGGCGATGTCGACGAAGGCCGCCGCGGCCTGCGGGAGCGCCCCGGCGGCCGGCGTCACCAGGCCCACGCTGCGCGGCTCGAGCCCCTGCAGCGGCACCGCCGCCAGCACGCCGGCGGTCACCTCGCGGGCCACCGCCAGCGCCGGCACCACCGACACCCCCAGCCCCAGCTCCACCAGCCGCTTCAGCACCTCCACGCTGCTCATCTCCATGGCGACGGTGGGCGCCACGCCGGCCCGGGCCAGGGCCGCGTCCAGCTGCGCGCGGGCGGCGGTGCTCCGGTCGAGCAGCAGCAGCGGGTGGGCGGCCAGCGCCTCCAGCGGCGCCCGCCGGCGCCGCGCCAGCGGGTGGCCGGGCGGGCAGATGGCCACCTCGTCCTGCGCGGCCAGCGGCTCCACCCGCACGCGCTCGAGGATGGGCCGCCCGCCCACCCGCAGGTCGGCCGGGAGCGGCAGCGTGATCACGCCCACGTCCACCGTCCGCTCCACCACCTGCTCGGCGGTGGCGGGGGAGGGGCGGTTCACCAGCCGGAGATCGACGCCCGGGTAGCGGCCCCGGAACGCCGCCAGCACCGGCGGCAGGACGTAGTAGGCCAGCGTGTCGCTGGTGCCCACGGTGAGCAGCCCCTCGCGCAGCTCCCCCAGCGCCTGCAGGCTGGCCCGCGCGCCGGCCATCTCGTCCAGCACCCGCTGCGCCCGGGCCAGCAGCACCCGCCCGGCCTCGGTCAGCTCGGTGGTCCGCCCGCGGCGCAGGAAGAGCCTGGCCCCCACGTCCGCCTCCAGCCGGGCGATGGCCTGGCTGACCGCCGACTGCGTCCGCCCCAGCCGCTGGGCGGCGCGGGAGAAGCCGCGCTCGCGCGCCACCGCCACGAAGGCGAGGAGCTGATCGCTGGCCAGCGGCGGAGGCATCATCGAAGCTAATATCTCGCATCAAGAGGATTCGTTGGCGTGATTTCTTCGGAGGGGCCATAAGAGACGGGCCTCAGGCCGCAGGCTTCAGGCCTCAGGGGGAAAAGGGCCCCCGAGGCCGGGCGGGTGGCCGTGACCTCCAGGAGCCCCCATGCCCACGCTCGAGCTGCCCGGCGCACCGGCCTTCACCCCCGCCCGCCTGGCGCGGCGCCTCCAGCGCGTGCAGGCCGGCAACCCCGGCGTCACCGCCGTCACCGCCGAGTTCGTCCACTTCGTGGACGCCGCCGCGGCGCTGGACGAGGGGGCGGCGCGGGTGCTGGCGCGGCTGCTGCGCTACGGGCCGCGCAGCGAGCCCCGCACGCTCCAGGGGCGGCGGCTGTGGGTGGTGCCGCGGCTGGGGACGCTCTCGCCCTGGTCCACCAAGGCCACCGACATCGCGCACATCTGCGGGCTCGGCCAGGTCCGCCGCATCGAGCGCGGCATCGCCTGGACCGTGGCCGGCGAGGTGCGCGACGAGGGCGCCCTCCGGGCGGCGCTGCACGACCGGATGACCGAGTCGGTGCTGGAGTCCCCTGCGCAGGCGGCCGGGCTCTTCGCGCGCGAGGCGCCGCGGCCGCTCCGCACCGTGGACCTGCTGGGCGAGGGGGCGCCGGCGCTGGAGCGGGCCAACCGCGAGCTGGGGCTGGCGCTCTCGCCGGACGAGATCGCCTACCTGGTGGAGAGCTTCACGGCGCTGCGGCGCAACCCCAGCGACGTCGAGCTGATGATGTTCGCGCAGGCCAACAGCGAGCACTGCCGCCACAAGGTCTTCAACGCGGAGTTCACGCTGGACGGCGAGCGGCAGCCCCGCTCGCTCTTCCAGATGATCCGCCGCTCCACCGAGGCCAGCCCGCAGGGCGTGCTCTCGGCCTACAAGGACAACGCCGCGGTGATCGAGGGGCACGAGGCGGGCCGCTTCTTCCCCGACCCGGCCACCGGCGCGTACGGCTACCACCCGGAGCCGGTCCACATCCTCATGAAGGTGGAGACCCACAACCACCCCACGGCCATCTCGCCCTTCCCCGGCGCCGCCACCGGCTCGGGCGGCGAGATCCGCGACGAGGGGGCCACCGGGCGCGGCGCCAAGCCCAAGGCCGGCCTGACCGGCTTCACCGTCGGGAACCTGCGCCTGCCAGGCGCCGAGCGCCCCTGGGAGCGGGACCACGGCAAGCCGGGGCGCATCGTCTCCGCGCTGGAGATCATGACCGACGGCCCGCTGGGCGGCGCCGCCTTCAACAACGAGTTCGGGCGGCCCAACCTGGCCGGCTACTTCCGCACCTTCGAGCTGGAGGTGGACGGCCCCGCCGGCCGGGAGGTCCGCGGGTACCACAAGCCCATCATGATCGCCGGCGGCTACGGCAACATCCGGGCCGGGCACGTGAAGAAGGACCAGTTCGCGCCCGGCGCCGCCATCGTGGTGCTGGGCGGCCCGGCCATGCTGATCGGGCTGGGCGGCGGCGCGGCCTCGTCCATGTCCTCCGGCGCCTCGCACGAGGACCTCGACTTCGCCTCGGTGCAGCGCGAGAACGCCGAGATGCAACGGCGCTGCCAGGAGGTGATCGACCGCTGCTGGCAGCTGGGCGACCAGAACCCCATCGTCTCCGTCCACGACGTGGGCGCGGGCGGCCTCTCCAACGCGCTGCCGGAGCTGGTCCACGACAGCGAGCGGGGCGCCCGCTTCCAGCTGCGCCGCATCCCCAGCGACGAGCCGGGGCTGTCGCCGCTCGAGCTCTGGTGCAACGAGGCGCAGGAGCGGTACGTGCTGGGCATCGCCCCCGAGCACCTGGCCCGCTTCGAGGCGCTCTGCGCCCGCGAGCGCTGCCCCTACGCCGTGGTGGGCACCGCCACCGCCGAGGGGCAGCTGGTGCTGGAGGACGAGCTGCTGGGCGGCAAGCCCATCGACATGCCGCTCTCGGTGCTGCTGGGCAAGCCGCCGCGGATGCGCCGCGAGGCCGCCCGGGTGGCGCCGCCCGCCGCCCCGTTTCCTCTGGAGGGCGTGGCGCTGCGCGAGGCGCTGCACCGGGTGCTGCGGCTGCCGGCGGTGGCGGACAAGACCTTCCTCATCACCATCGGCGACCGGACCGTGACCGGCCTGGTGGCCCGCGACCAGATGGCGGGGCCGTGGCAGGTGCCGGTGGCGGACGCGGCCGTGACCGCGGCCAGCTTCGACACCGTGGCCGGCGAGGGCATGGCCATGGGCGAGCGCACGCCGGTGGCGCTGCTCGACGCGGCGGCCTCGGCGCGGCTGGCGGTGGCCGAGGCCCTCACCAACCTGGCCTCGGCGCCGGTGCGGGCCCTGGGTGACGTGAAGCTCTCGGCCAACTGGATGGCCGCCGCCGGCCACCCGGGCGAGGACGCCCGGCTCTACGAGGCGGTGCGGGCGGTGGGCGAGGAGCTCTGCCCGGCGCTGGGGATCGCCATCCCGGTGGGCAAGGACTCGATGTCGATGAAGACGGTCTGGGAGGAGGGCGGGCAGCAGCGGGCCGTGACCGCGCCGCTCTCGCTCGTCATCACCGCCTTCGCCCCGGTCACCGACGTGCGCCGGGCGCTCACCCCGCAGCTGCGGACCGACCTGGGCGAGGCCGCGCTCCTGCTGGTGGACCTGGGGCGCGGCCAGCACCGGCTGGGCGGCTCCGGCCTGGCCCAGGTGTACGGGCAGCTGGGCACCACCCCGCCCGACCTCGACGACCCGGCCTTGCTGCGCGGCTTCTTCGCGGCGGTGCAGCGGCTCAACGCCGAAGGGCGCCTCCTGGCCTACCACGATCGCTCCGACGGCGGCCTGGCCGTCACGCTGCTGGAGATGGCCTTCGCCGGCGGCGCCGGGCTGGAGCTGGACCTCTCGGCGCTGGCCGGCGACCCGCGGGCGGCGCTCTTCGCCGAGGAGCTGGGCGCGGTGGTCCAGGTCCGGGCGGCGGACGTCGAGGCGGTGCGGGCCGCCTTCGCGGCCGAGGGGCTGGGCGCGCACGTCCACGCGCTTGGGCGGGCGGTGGCCGGCGACCGGATCCGGATCCGCCGCGGCGCCGAGCTCCTGCTGGACGAGGCGCGGGCCGAGCTGCGCGGGATCTGGTCGGAGACCACGCACCGGCTGCAGGCGCTCCGCGACGACCCCGCCTGCGCCGACGAGGAGCAGGCCGGCCGCTGCGACGCCGGCGACCCCGGGCTGCACGCCCACCTCACCTTCGACCTCGACCAGGACGTGGCCGCGCCCTTCGTGGCGCGCGGCGCGCGCCCGCGGGTGGCCATCCTGCGCGAGCAGGGGGTGAACGGGCAGGTGGAGATGGCGGCCGCCTTCGACCGCGCCGGCTTCGAGGCGGTGGACGTCCACATGAGCGACCTGCTCTCCGGGCGGACCACGCTGGACGGCTTCCGCGGCCTGGCGGCCTGCGGCGGCTTCTCCTACGGCGACGTGCTGGGCGCCGGCGAGGGCTGGGCCAAGTCCATCCTCTTCAACGCCCGCGCCCGCGGCGAGCTGGAGCGCTTCTTCGGGCGGGGCGACACCTTCGGCCTGGGCGTCTGCAACGGCTGCCAGATGCTCTCCAACCTGCACGAGCTGGTGCCGGGCGCCGGCGACTGGCCGCGCTTCGTCCGCAACCGCTCCGAGCAGTTCGAGGCGCGCCTGGCCATGGTGGAGGTGCTGGAGAGCCCGTCGATCCTGCTGCGCGGGATGGCCGGCTCCCGGCTGCCCATCGCGGTGGCCCACGGCGAGGGGCGGGCCGAGTTCAGCGGGCCGGCGCACCGGGGCGCGCTGGAGGCGAAGGGGCTGGTGGCCGCGCGCTACGTCGACCACCACGGCCGCCCCGCCGAGCGCTACCCGGAGAACCCCAACGGCTCGCCGGGCGGCATCACCGCCGTGACCACGCCCGACGGCCGGGTGACCATCCTCATGCCGCATCCGGAGCGCGTCTTCCGGGCGGTGCAGTTCTCCTGGCGCCCCGACGGCTGGAGGGAAGACGGGCCCTGGCTGCGCCTCTTCCGCAACGCGCGGGTCTGGGTGGGGTAGGCTCGGGGGCCATGGGCACCTCGCTGGTGTTCCGGACCTCGCCGCCCACCTGGCGCGCCTACGCGGCCGCGCTGCTCTCGCGCCGCCCGGCGCTGGTGCCGGCCGGGCAGACCGTGCCGCGGCTGGAGGCGCGGCTCGACGGGGCGGTGGCCGGCGCCGTGCCGCTGGCGGAGTTCCGCCGGCTGTGCGGCTGCGCCGACGACGGCGCGCTGCCCATCACCTTCCCGCACCTGCTGGCCAACCCGCTCCACCTGGCCATGCTGGCCTCGCCCGGCTTCCCGGTGCGGCTGCTGGGCGTGGTCCACGTGCAGCACCGCATCGAGCGGCGGGCGGCGCTCCCGGCCGCCGCGCCGCTGGACCTGCGCTGCTGGCTGGAGGGGCACCGCGAGACCGCGCGCGGCCAGGTGTTCGAGCTGGAGACCGAGGCGCTGCTGGCGGGCGAGGTGGCCTGGCGCGAGACCACGACCTTCCTGGCGCGCCGCCCGGCGCCGGCGGGGCAAGGCCCGCGCGGCGCCGCGGCCGAGCCGCTCTTCCCGGCGCGCGCCCGGTCCGAGGTGATCGCCGCGCCGGCCGACCTGGGGCGGCGCTACGCGGCCGTCTCCGGCGATCACAACCCCATCCACCTCTGGCCGCTCACGGCGCGGCTGTTCGGGTTCCGCCGCCCCATCGCCCACGGGCTCTGGTCCCTGGCCCGCATCGCCGCCAGCCTGGAGGACGCGCGCGGCGCCCCGGCCACCGCGCTGGAGGCCAGCTTCAAGCTGCCGGTGCTCCTCCCGGCGGAGGTGCAGCTCCGCGCCTGGGACGAGGGCGAGCGGACCGCGTTCGTGCTGGCGGACGGGGCCGGGGTCCGGCCGCACGTGACCGGACAGCTCACGTTCGCGCCGCTGCGCTGACCGCGAGGCGGCCTGCGCGCCGTCCCGTCGTCGCGGTGGGTCGGGTGCGCCCCTGCGCGCTCGCCGCGGACGGTGCGTCCGTGTGCGCCGCAGCCCCTTGTGCTGCAAGCGGCAGGCGTGTGAGGGTCCGCGCCCTCTCGAAGGGGGAAGCACACGATGCGACGCGTACTCGGGATGATGGCGGTGGTGGGGCTGGTGGCGTGCGGCGGCGGCGGAGGCGGGAACCCGGACACGTTCAGCCTCGACACCCACGCGCTGCAGTTCGGGCTCGTCACCGGCGGTGCGGCCTCCGATCCGCAGGTCGTGCACATGACCATCTCGAGCGACGAGGTGGCCTACGTCGCCGCCGGCTACGTCGACGGCAGCTCCCCGCCTGGCTGGCTGGGCGTCTCCATGGACACCACGCCGGGCGGCGCGGACTTCACCATCACGGTCCACGACGCCGGCCTCTCGCCGGGCACGTACACCAACACGTTCCAGCTCGGCTCCGCCGACGCCAACGGGAACCTCCTCGAGACCGAGGACGTGACGGTGACCGTGTCCGTGGCGGCCTTCACCGTCTCGCCGGGCCTGGTCCTCTTCGACGGGCTCGACGGCCACGCGCCCGGGCCGCAGTCCTTCCAGGTGGCCATCGACACCGCCGGCCACCAGCCGGTGCCGTTCACCGTCGAGGTGCCGGCCGAGGCCTCGTCCTGGCTGCAGGCCACGCCGGCGTCCGGCTCGGCCGGCCCGGCGGGCACCGCCGTGAGCCTGGACGTCTCCAGCCCTCCCGGCTCCTACCAGGCCACGGTCGCGGTGCGGGCCACGGTGGGCGGGCAGGTGGTCACGCGCACCGTGGACGTCGGCTACCAGCGCGATGCGGAGCACCTCTACGCCGCCGCCAGCGGCGTGGGGCTGACCGCCGCGCCCGGCCGATCGGTGCTGGCGCGCGACGTGAAGGTCCTGTCCAGCCTGGGCGCGACCGAGGCGGGCTGGGCCGCCAGCGCCGACCAGGGCTGGCTCACGGTGACCGGCAGCGGCAGCGCTGGCCAGGCGCTCCACCTGGCGGCGGATCCCACCGGCCTGGCCGCCGGGCTGCACGAGGCCACCGTGACGGTGACGGCCGACGACGATGCGCTGGGGAGCGCGTCCGTCCGGGTGGTCCTGGCCGTGCTCGCGGACGCCCCGGCGGACCTGAGCGTGACCGGCGACGCCTCGCCGGGCATCCACGCTGCGGCGAGCCCGACCGAGCCCTGGGTGTTCCTCTCCAGCGACGGCCCGGACGTCTCCATCCGCGACGTCCACACCGGCGCGCTGGTGCGCACGCTCAGCGGCGTGGCCGCCCACGCCTTCGAGCTGGCTGTCAGCGGGGACGGGCGGCAGCTGTTCGTCCACGACCCGATCGTCCCCGAGGTGGTCCAGCTGGACGTCGGCTCGGGCCAGGTGATCCGCCGTTACCCCGGCACGGTCTACGGCACGAGCCCGATCGTGGTGATGCACCCGGGCGGCCTGGAGGTGCTGGTCACCGCCGACGGACGCATCCACGACACGGCCACCGGCGCCGAGGTGGGCAGCCCGGGCCTGGCCGTGCAGCTGGCCGGGAGCGTGGCGGTCTCGCCCGAGCAGACCTACCTCGTGACCAAGGCCGGCGAGATCTCGCGCGTGCAGCGGACCGTGCTGTCCAGCACCCCGGTCCGCACCCAGTACGCGTTCGGCACCGGCACCATCCAGGGCGGCGGCGGCAACAGCGCCTGCTTCAGCGCCGACAGCGCCATGGTCTACACCGCCAGCGGCGCCCCCTACGAGTTCCCGGGGGTGAGCATGACCACCCACGAGATCGTGCGGCACCTGCCCGGCAGCGCCTACCCCAACGCCATCGCCTGCGCCTGGAATGGCCTGGTGATCGGCGGCATCAACGGCGCCTACGAGCCCAAGGACGTGTGGGTGTACTCGGCCGCCGGGGCGGAGCTGGCCCACTTCTCGTCATCTTCCGAGACCACCAACCGCACGCTGTGGGACCACGGGTTGGCGGTGTCGGCCGACGGCGCCCGCCTGGTCACGCTGGTCTCGCGCTCGGGCGGCGTGGGCGAGGTCCGGTTCCAGACGCTGCCCGCGCCGCAGTAGCGGGCACACCCGCCGCGGCGGTGGCGCGCGCAGGGCGGGCGAGGGATGATCGGGGCATGTCCCCTCCATCACCCGCTCCGCCCGCCCTGCTCACCGCGGTGGTGGCCGGCGCCACCGGCCTGGTGGGCCGGGCGCTCGTCACCCAGCTCTCCACCCACCCGCGGTTCGGCGCCGTGGTGGCGCTGGTGCGGCGCCCCTCCGGCCTCTCCGGCGGGAGCGTCTCCGAGCAGGTGGTGGACTTCCAGTCGCCCGGCTCATACGCCGGCGCCGTGAAGGGGGACGTCCTCTTCAGCGCCCTCGGCACCACGCTCAAGGTGGCGGGGAGCGAGGCGGCGCAGTACCGGGTCGATCACGACTACCAGCTGCAGGTGGCGGAGGCGGCCAGGGGCAACGGCGTGCCGGCGCTGGTGCTGGTCTCGGCGGCCGGCGCCAGCCCGCGCGCCCGCATCTTCTACTCCCGGATGAAGGGGGAGCTGGAGCGCGACGTGGAGCGGCTGGCCTTCCCGCGCACCCGGCTGCTCCGCCCCGGGCTCCTGGACGGCGATGGGCAGGAGGACCGCCCCGGGGAGCGCTGGGCGCTGCGCCTGCTGCGGCCGCTGGGCCCGGTGCTGCCCGCCCCGCTGCGGCCGATCGCGGTGGCCACGGTGGCCCGGGCGGCCATCGCCGCGGCGCTGGACCCGGCGCCGGGGCTGGTGCGCTGCGAGGCGGCCGAGCTGTTCCGGCTGGGAGGTTGAGTCCGGCTGGGCGCCGGGGAGATCGTGGTGCTACGCCCGGGCGCGGGGCGTGGCCAGCGCCTCGGGAGCGGGCGGGGCGGCCGTGGCGCGGGCCTGCGCGGCCTGCGCCTCGCGGGCGCGGCGGGCCAGGGTGGCGGCGACGTGGGCCGCGTCGCGCCCCACGCCGTGGATCATCCCGGAGGACATGGCGTACATGAAGTGGAGGCCCAGGAAGTAGAGGCCGGGCTCGCCCGGCACGACGCCGCGTCGCTGGCGCGGGTGGCCGTCCGCCTCCAGCACCGGGAGGTCGATCCAGGAGAAGCCGGGCTCGTAGCCGGTGCACCAGATCACGTTGGCCACCGGCAGCGCCTCGCCGCCCTCCACCACCGGCAGGCCGCCCCGGGCGCCGGTCACCCGCGGCACGAAGCGCACGCCGGCGGCGGCCAGGTCGCCGCGCCGGGCGCGGATGAGCGGGCCGCCCTTCGAGACGATGGACGGGCGGGCCTTGCGGCCCATGGGCGTGTCCAGCGTGAGCAGGCGGTGGAAGACCACCCGCAGCAGGAGCGGCGCCAGCACCCGGCGGCCGGCCCGGCCGGTGATCCGGAACGGCACCTGGCCGACGTCGCGGCCTGAGAGCCAGGTGGGGTGGCCCTGCCTCGCCAGTTCCAGCGCCAGCTCGGCGCCGGAGTTGCCCGCGCCCACCAGCAGCACGCCGCCGGGGCGGAGCTGGGACGGGCGCAGGTACTCGCAGGAGGTCACCTGCACGATGGCCGGATCGAGCGAGGCCGCGAAGGCCGGCCGGCGGTGGGCCTGGAACGAGCCCATGGCCACCACCACGGCGTCGGCCTCGAGCACCTCCACGCCGGACTGGACCCGGTAGACGCTCCCGCTGCGCCAGAGCCGCTCCACCTTGAACCCGGTCCGCACCGGGAGCGCGAAGCGGCGGGCGTAGGCCTCGAGGTAGTCCGCCATCTCGTCCTTGGTCGGGAAGGTGTCCGGCGCCGCCGGGAAGGGCAGGCCGTCCAGTCCGTCGAGGCGCGCCGGGGTGAAGAGGCGCAGCGAGTCCCAGCGCCTGCGCCAGACGTCGCCCACCCGCTGGCAGCCGTCCACGATCAGGAAGCGGAGGCCGCGGCGCGCCAGGTGGTACCCGGCCGACAGCCCCGCCTGCCCCGCCCCGATCACCAGCGCCTGGAGCCGCTCGCCCGACTGGCCCATGGTCCGCCTCCTTCCGCGCGACGGCGCGGCCTGGGCGCGGGGTTAGCGGCGGGAGCCGCGGCGGCCATGGTCCGCGCGGGGCCGCCCGGGTCGCTCCCCGAAGGGCCGCGGGCGGGCATGCGGGCGCCCGCTGGGGCTGCGGGGGTGGGTGGCCCGATGCCGCGGGCAGCCAAGGGCCTGAATAGACTCGGCACCCAGCCGTCGAGGGGGACGGCGCGCCTTGACGGGCCCGGCCAAGCCTGCAATCTAGGCCCGCCCGCCGGCCCCGTCCTGGGCCAGAGGCCCGGAACTACCAGCGAATGACGCGACTCGCACCCCTGCTCCTGGCGCTGCTCCTCCTCCCGACCGCCTCCCGGGCGGACACCTCCGAGGAGCTGACCATCCTCAGCTACCACGAGGTCTCCGACGCCAAGGACGCGCTGGAGGCGTCCTACGCGGTCACGCCGACCAACTTCCTGCGCCAGATGGACTGGCTGCGGAACCACGGCTACCGCTTCGTCGGCATCGACGACCTGGTGGCGGCGCGGCAGGGCAGGCGCCCGCTGCCGGACAAGGCGGTCCTGGTCACCTTCGACGACGCCTACCAGTCGGTCTACGACCACGCCTGGCCGGTGCTGAAGATGTTCCGCATCCCGGCGGTGGTGAACGTGGTGGGCTCGTGGCTGGAGACGCAGGGGACGCTCCAGTTCGACGGCAAGCCCACCGCCCGCAGCCGGCTGCTCTCCTGGGCCGAGCTGAAGGAGATGGTGGACAGCGGGCTGGTGGAGGTGGGCAGCCACAGCTTCGACCTGCACCAGGGCGTGCAGGGCAACCCGCAGGGCAACCTGGAGCCGGCGGCCATCACGCGCCGATACCTGCCGGAGCAGAAGCGCTACGAGGACGAGGCCACCTACCGCAAGCGCGTGGAGGCGGACCTGGAGCGGAACAGCGCGCTCATCAAGCGGCGCACCGGCAAGGCGCCGCGGGTGGTGGCCTGGCCCTACGGGCGCTACAACCAGACCACGCGCGAGCTGGCCGAGCGGCTGGGGATGCCCATCGGCCTGACGCTGGACGACGGCGCCAACATGCCCGGGACGCCGCTGTGGGGGCTGCGGCGGATCCTGGTGGAGGGCGGCTTCCGGCTCTGGGACCTGGAGCGCGAGATCACCATCCGCAACCAGAACCTGTCGGACAACGACCGGCCGGCCAAGGTGATGCACGTCGATCTGGACTACCTGTACGACCCCGATCCGGCCCAGACCGATCGCAACCTGGGCCACCTGCTGGACCGGATCTGGTTCATGGGCGTGAACACGGTCTACCTGCAGGCCTTCGCGGATCCGGACGGCAACGGGGCCGCCGACGCGGTCTACTTCCCCTGCCGGCGCATGCCCACCCGCGCCGACCTGTTCAACCGGGTGGCCTGGCAGATCCGCACCCGCACCAACGTCCGGCGCCTCTACGCCTGGATGCCGGTGCTGGCCTGGCAGCTGCCCGCCGGCGATCCGGCCGCGGGGGACAAGGTGGTGGCCGCCGCCGGCGGCGACTCGGCGGGGCGGGTGGACATGGGCTACCCGCGCCTCTCGCCCTTCTCGCCGCGCGCGCGGCAGGCCGTCCGGGAGATCTACGAGGACCTGGCCCGCACCTCGATGTTCGACGGCCTCCTCTTCCACGACGACCTGACCCTCTCCGACCACGAGGACGCCAGCAGCTTCGGGCTGGCGGCCTACAAGGCCTGGGGGCTGCCCGGCTCGGTGGAGGAGATCCGCCGGAGCGACGACCTGCTGGGGCGGTGGACCATCTTCAAGATCAACGCGCTCGACGACCTGGCCCTGGAGCTCGCGGCGGTGGTCCGGGCCCAGCAGCCGGCGCTGGTGGTGGGGCGGAACCTGTACGCGCGGGTGGTGCTCAACCCCAGGGCCGAGGTCTGGTACGCGCAGTCCCTCGACAACTCGCTGGCCCGCTACGACTTCACCGCCATCATGGCCATGCCGTACATGGAGAACGCCGCCGACCCGGCCGCCTTCTTCCACGAGCTGGCGGACGCGGTGAACGACCGCCCCGGCGCCATGAAGAAGGTCGTCTTCGAGCTGCAGGCCGTGGACTGGCGCGGCGGCAACAAGCCCGTGCCCTCGGAGGAGCTGGCCGCCACCATCCGCAGCCTCTACGGGATGGGCGTCCAGCACGTGGGGTACTATCCGGACGTCATGTTCGACAACCACCCGGCGCCGGCGGTGATGAAGCCGGTGCTGGATCTCAAGCCCAACGCCTTCGGGACGCGCTGAGAGGCCCCGGTGACCGCGCCACTCGACGCCTTCTGGAGCGTGCTGCTGGCGTTCGTCTTCTGGTACCCGCTGTTCATGTCGTACCTGTGGATGCTCGGGGCCGCGCTGTTCTACTGGCGGTTCGAGCGCCCGGAGCCGGCCTGGGATCACCCGCCCGAGCTGGCCCGCTCGCCGCCCATCTCCGTGCTGGTCCCCCTCTACAACGAGGAGGAGAACGCGGAGGAGACGCTGACGCAGGCGCTGGCGCTGGACTACCCGGAGTTCGAGGTCATCGCCGTCAACGACGGCAGCAAGGACGGGACCGGGGCGGTCATCGACCGGCTGGCCGCCCTGCACCCCCGGCTCAAGGCCGTGCACCTGGCGCAGAACCAGGGCAAGGCCATGGGGCTCCAGGCCGCCTGCCTCCTGGCGCGCCACGAGCTCTTGCTCTGCATCGACGGGGACGCGCTCATCGACCGGCACGCCGCCCGGTGGATGGTCCGCCACTTCGTGGAGGACCCGCACGTGGCGGCCGTGACCGGCAACCCGCGCATCCGCAACCGCTCCACGCTCATCGGGCGGGTGCAGGTGGGCGAGTTCTCGTCGATCGTGGGGATCATCAAGCGGGCGCAGCGCATCTTCGGCCGCATCTTCACCGTCAGCGGCGTGATCGGCGCCTTCCGCAAGGCGGCCATCCACGACGTGGGCTACTGGAGCCCGGACGTGATGACCGAGGACATCGACATCACCTGGAAGCTCCACCGGGCCGGGTGGGAGGTGCGGTTCGAGCCGCGGGCGCTGATCTGGATCCTCATGCCCGAGACGCTGCGCGGGCTCTGGAAGCAGCGGCTCCGCTGGGCCATGGGCGGCGCGCAGGTGCTGCTCAAGAACCTGCACCTGCTGCTCCACCCGCGGCGCAGCTACCTCTGGCCGCTCCTGGTGGAGATGGTGGCCAGCCTGGCCTGGGCCTACGCCATGCTGCTCCTGACGCTGGCCTGGGTGGTCTCGCCGTTCCTCCCCGCCGGCGCCGCGCCGGTGACCAGCTCGCCGCTGAGCCCGGCCGGCGGCGGGATGATGCTGGGCGCCACCTGCCTGCTCCAGTTCGTCTTCAGCTGGTGGCTGGACAGCCGCTACGACCGCGGGCTGGGCCGGAACCTGTTCTGGATGATCTGGTACCCGGTGGTCTTCTGGATCATCAACAGCGTCTCGACCGTCTGGGCGCTGCCCAAGGTGCTGGTGCGGGGCCGCGGCGCCCGGGCGCGCTGGGTGAGCCCGGATCGCGGCTTCAGGCCGTGATCCGCGTGTAGGTGGCGCACCTCCAGGCGGCATCTCGCCGCCTGGCCGGGGAGCTAGGTCCTCGGGTCCGGCCGGTGCGACACAAGGCCGCATTCTTGGGCCCGGCGTGAACATCTACAAGGGCCCGCCCGTCCAGCCGGCAGAGCGCAACCCCCACGCCCCCCTGGGCGAAGGGCCAGGCAGGGCGCGCAGCGAGGTAGACGCAGTGAGCGACACCCTCATCATCGACGCGCGGCACCGGCTGCGCTGGCACCAGCGCCTCGTCTCCGACGCGTCCACCGCCACGCTGTGGGGCGTCTGGCTGTGGCTGTGGTCGCCCGTGGTCCGGTCGCTCGAGTGGGCCTCGCACCTGGGACACCGCGGCTACCCGTTCATGCTGAAGTGGCTCTCCGCCGGGCCGGTGACCGACCTCGACCACGCGGCGGTGCTGCTGGCCGGGACCTCCGGGACGCTGCTGGTCTGGAAGGGGCTGGCCGCCCAGCGGCCCAGCCTCCCGCCGCCGTGCTCCGAGCACGACTACGCCGGCCACTTCGGCGTGGCCATGGAGCAGCTGCGGGCCGCCCAGGGCGCCTCGGTCTGCGTGGTGCACCACGACGAGAGCGGCCGGATCGTGCGCCTGGAGTGCCGCGCCTCCGCCTCCGCCTCCGCAGCCGCGCAGGCCGCCGCGTAGGCGGGCCGCAGCGCCGCCCGGCCGCCGCGCGGCGGGAGCGGGCGGGCGCGAACCTCACCAGCCGGGGCGATCGAAGCTGCCGGTGTGGCCCGGGGTGACCACCTCGAGCCGCCGCAGCGCGCGCCACAGCGCCAGCGCCTCCGCCGGCGCGTAGGGGCGGTGCACCAGGTGCGCCCGGAAGGTGGACACGCCCAGGCCGAGCAGCGCCTGGAAGCGCGGCGAGAGGTTGAAGGGGGCATCACCCAGCGTGAAGCTGCGGCAGCGGTCGTTCACCACCGTGACCTGGCCGCCGTGCGAGGAGGTCAGCTCCAGCTGCTCGAAGCTGCAGGCCGCGGGGCCGGGGCAGCCGCCGCGCAGGTTGGCGTAGGGGCAGGACTCGGAGATGAACAGCGGCGAGTCCTCGTAGACCACCACCGCCGCCGCCTGCCCCAGCTCCCTGACCATCGCCGCCAGGTTGCGCCGGACGTCCTCGGTGGAGAGCGTCACGCGCGACAGCCCCAGCTCGCGGAGCTGGCGGGCCGCGCCGCGGTTCACCGCGTACAGGCTCCAGTCCGAGGAGAGGTCCAGCCCGTCGGTCTGTCCGGGCGAGAGCCCGAGCAGCGTCCAGGAGGCGGCGTTGGTCAGCTCGAAGCGGGCGAAGCCGGCCGCGCGCAGCGCGTCCAGGCGGGCGCGCAGCGCCTTCTCCTCCCAGGCGCGCAGGATGAGCGGCAGCCCCAGCCTGAGCCGCCCGCGGCCGCCGGCCCGCGCCGCCAGCGCGTCGAGCCGCGGGACCAGGTCGCGGGCCGGCTCGCGCGAGAGGTCCAGCACCAGCTCGTCCGCGGCGGAGAGGTCCTCCGGGGCGAAGGCGTCGAGCGCCGCCAGCGCGCCCACCTTGAGGATCCAGCGCGGCGCAGGGGCCGGCGCGGGCGCAGCCACCGGGGCCGGGCGCAGCTCCGCGCGGGCGGCGGCGGCGCGCGCGGTGGCGTCCTCGGCCAGGGCGCGGTCGAGCGCGGCCAGCACCTCCCGGCGGGCCTCGTTGAGGCGCGACACCGGCACGAAGCGAGCCTGCGGGTTCTCCCAGGCCAGCGCCTCCAGCCGGAAGCGCGTGTCGCCCACCTTCTCCAGCGCCTTCCGCGCAGTGGCGGCGAGCCGCTCCGGATCGCCGGCCGGATCGAGCGGGCCGGCGAGGTGGGCCTCGGCGCGGAGCGCGCGGCCCGGGGCGGCCTCGACCGAGGCGGTGAGCCGGACCCCGTCCTCGCCCACCAGCGCGTCCAGGCGCACGCCGCGCCGCGCACGCTGGGTGGCGAGGTTGGGCCTGTCCAGCCGGTAGCGCAGCTTCACGCCCTGCGAGGAGGAGCAGGGAGACCGGGGCGCCCAGCGGCAGGGTGGGGTAGCCGGGCGGGAGCGGGACCTCGACCAGCGCCCCCGCCGGCGCCTCGAAGACCTCCTGGCCGCGGCCGCCCTGCACCACGCGCAGCGCCCCGATGCCGAAGCCGAAGGGGCGATCGAGCCCGGGGACCTCGACCTGCAGGCCGTCGTGGCGCGCCAGCGGGCGCGAGGTGCGGAACTGCACCGCGGCGGCGCCGCCGCGCTTCACGACCCCCTGCAGCGTCCCCACCGGCGTGCCGCGGTGGCCGACCCGATCGCGGTCGGCCACGTCCTTGTGGCGGTGCGAGTCGAGGTAGAGGGTGGTCCAGGGGCGCGCGAAGGTGGCCTGGAGGTCGGCCTCGCGATCCGCCCGCTCCTCGGGCGGGAGCGTGCCGTCCAGCAGGCGGCGGTAGAAGTCGACCGCGGCCGCCACGTAGAGCGGCGCCTTCTTGCGCCCCTCGATCTTGAGGCAGGCCACGCCCGCGTCGCGCAGGGCCAGGACGTGGTCGGGGAGGGCCAGGTCCTTCATGGAGAAGGCGAAGCCGCTCTCCGCCAGCTCCGGGCCGGGCGCGAGGCCGTTCACCGACCGGACCTGCCAGCGATCGCGGCAGGGGTAGGCGCACTGCCCGCGGTTGCCGCTGCGGCCCAGCAGCTGTGAGGAGAACAGGCACAGGCCGCTGTAGGCGTAGCAGAGGGCGCCGTGCACGAAGGCCTCGACGGCGACGCCCGGCACCGCGGCCGCGGCGCGGATCTCGTCCAGCGTCAGCTCGCGCGCCAGCGTCACCTGGGCGAAGCCGAGGTCGCGCAGCGCCGCCACGGCGGCCGCGGAGTGGGCGGCCAGCTGGGTGGAGGCGTGCAGCTCCAGCTCGGGGAAGTGGCGGCGGGCCACGCGGGCCACGCCCAGGTCCTGCACGATGAGCGCGTCGGCGCCCAGGTCGGCCAGGGCGCCCAGCGTGTCGATCAGGCCGTCCAGCTCGTCGTCCAGCACCAGCGTGTTGACCGCCACGAAGCAGCGGCGGCGCGGGGTGAGCGCCCGCGCGTGGCCGAGCAGCCGGTCCAGCTCGTCGAGCGTGAAGTTCTGGGCGTCGGCGCGGGCCGAGTAGCGCTCCAGGCCGAGGTAGACCGCGTCGGCGCCGTACTGGAACGCCGCCAGCCCCGCCTCCAGGCCGCCGGCCGGGGCGAGGAGCGCAGTCCGGCGCGGCTCGGCGGAGGAGGGGGGCGGGGCGGGCACGGCTCGGCTCAGGCCACGGCCGCGCCGCAGGCCTGGCAGAAGCGGGCGTTGGCGGAGAGGCTCCCGCCGCAGCTCATGCAGAAGCGGGTGGCAGGGGCGGCGGCGGGGGCCGGGGCCGGGGCCGGGGCGTCGGTCGGGGCAGCCGGTGCCTGGGGGAGGATGGGCGCGTAGGCGGCCGGCTGCGGCTGGGCCGGGGCCGGGCCGAAGCCCGCGCCGTAGGCCGCGTGGGAGGGGGCGGCGGGCGCGGCCGGGCGCTGCTGGGCGCCGCCCGCGCGGAAGGCCGCGACGAGGTTGTTGTGGTCCTCGAGGAACTTGAGGCCCTGGACGATGAGGAGGATGACGCCGACCAGGATGAGCGAGGTGATCTGGCCGACGATGTAGAGGACCTTGTGCGTGGAGCCGCTGGTGAGCTGCGGTGGGCGGGCGAGCGTCGCGACGGCGCGGTCGCGCAGCGAGAGCAGCTCGTTGAGCGCGAGGATGGAGAGGATGAAGGAGGCGATGAAGAAGAGGAAGCCGATGCCCACCAGGCTGGTGAGGACGCCGAGCACCGAGCAGGCGATCATGGACCAGAAGAGCGCCTCGAAGTTGGAGGAGGGCACCCGGGCCAGCCGCTGGTAGAGCTTGCCCGCCTGGAAGAACTTGACCAGGCCGTAGATGCCCAGCGTGACGATGTGGAGCAGGATGACCGTCGCGACGTCGAAGGGCTCCAGCTCGTGCGGCTGCACGGGGAGGGCGGCGGCGGTGGAGGGCCCGAAGCCCGGTGAGCGCTGCGCCGGGGCGGCGAGCTGCGCGCTGCCGAACTGCGGGACGGAGGAGAGCGGGGCCCACCCCGACATGCCCGCCGTCCAGACGCGCGTCGCCGGGGTGATGGTGTTCTGGGCCAGCAGCCCGCGGATGGCGTCGGCCGTGACCGGGCCCGTCTGCTGGCCGTTGAACTCGTAGTACCAGGTGGCGGAGGCGTTCTGCGCGTACATGCGTCCCTCGGTGGAGGCGGAATCGGAGGCCGGGAGCCGGCGCCGGAGAGCATACCGGAAGCCAGCCCGCGAGGGTTGTCGCGCAGGCGGGAGGCAGGAGACGGGGGACCAGCGGGCGCCGGCGGGCGCCGCGCGTGGAGGAAGGGAAGGGTGTGCGCGGCGTCGCCGGCGTCAGCTGCGGAGCGCCGAGGCGCCGTGGCCCTGGGCGCGGAAGAGGCTGGCGAGGTGGTCCGCCGCCTGGTCGTTGCCCGCCGCGCGGAGCGCCTTCAGCGCCAGCGTCTCCAGGTCCTGCTCCGTGAGGTGGACCTGGATGGCCGTCTCCTCGTAGGAGAGCGCGAGGTAGCAGCGCCCGTTGTCGCGGCCAGCCGAAAGCTCCGCCTCGATGTTGTTCGAATCGCCCGTCATGGTGTCGAGCAGTTCAGCGTGCATGAGGCCCCTCCATCGCCCCCCATTCTACGACCCCGTGACGCGCCGGGTCATCTTTCGGTGGTGCCGGGCACCACGAGCTTGAAGCGACTGGCGAAATTGGGCGGGCTGCCTTCCGTCGACGGGGGGTCGCGGAGGGATCGGTGGCTGGAGAGGCGCTGATGGCGCCTCGTTGGAGTCAGCTGGGGGGACCGGCAGCCCTCGGTGCACGTCGGCGCCGGCGCTGCTCAGGTGCGCGGACACACGTCTCCCGTGCTCCGCCGCGAACGCGGCGCGAGCCGGACGGCCCGGGAGCGCAGTGCGCTCAGCTCGGCGGGTTCTTCCGCTTCTTCTTCCGCTTCAGCGCCGCCCGGCGGCGCTTCGCCCACGCGTCCGTGCCGATGTACGTCGCCCGCACCAGGTCCTCGCGCCGCTCCTCGGCCTGGGCCTTCCGCCGCTGCTTCGCCTTCCCCTCCTGATCGGCGCACAGCGCCTGGTACTTCTTCCGGCGCGTCACGTCCGTCTTCCCCAGCGCCAGATACTCCGGCAGGTCGTCGATGAGCGGGTGCCGCTCGCCGTACGCGTAGTGCCGGTGGCTCGAGTACGCGTAGTCCTTGGCGCTCCTCACCATGCCGGCCATCACCGGGTTGCGGTCCCCGTAGCCCGACACGAGCAGCGGCGCCTCGCCCCCCGTCTCCACCTGCCCGGAGTAGAGCCGCTCCATGACCACCTGCCCGCAGCGCTCCGTCTGCTCGTTGTACCAGCGCGCGAACACGCTGTTCACGTCGCGCCAGAAGCCGCTGAACGCCGCCTGGCCGCGCGTGGCCTTGAGCTGCACGTGCACGTGCGTGGTCATGATGCAGAAGGAGTGGATGAGGATGCCGTACTTGCCCTTGTACTTGGCTAGCAGCGACAGGTAGAGCTCCGGCGCCCCCGCCAGCTCGAAGATCCGCGAGTGGTTATGGGCCTGCCAGGTGCAGTGATGCACCGTGCCCTCGCCCACCAGCCATCTTCTCGCGGTCCGCCCCACGGCCAGGCGCAGAGGCAAGCCGCGTGCCGCCCGTGACCCACCGTGAATGCGCGCCCTTCGCAGCGCGCACCCCTTCGCCCATGGTCCGCCGTTCGTCCGCACCGTCCGCGCCGCGGACGGCCCAGATGGTGGTCTCCGGGACCTCCCGCGGGACCTCCCGAAAAGCCGGACCTCTGGAAATGAAACGGCCGCCCGGGGGGGCGGCCGTGGAGTGCGGGACGGGGAGGGCGCGAGGGCTACTTCTTGAAGTAGCGCCGCGCCTCCTTGGCCACGCCCTTGATGAAATCCTCGGTCAGCTGCGCGGTGGTCAGCGTCGCGTTCGCGGTGGTGGAGTCGCTCTGGCAGCCCCACACCACCTTCCGCTTCGACACGTCCCAGAATCGTCGTCTCGGCGGTGATGGTCCGCACCTCCGCCATCTCCGGCTTGCGGTACAGGCCGTACGAGGTCGTCACGTACCCGTAGTAATCATCGAACCCGGTCTCGACGGGCACCCACTGCTCGCGCCCCTGGTGCAGCTCCTTCTCGGCGCCGACGCGCGCGATGCGCACCACAATCAGCGAGTCGACGCCGGAGGCGAGCACCGGCCTCCTTGATCCTTCTCCCGGTCGCCGAGGTCCTCGTCCCCGAGCACGTCGTGGCTGCGCACGGCCTCCACCCCGCGCGACTGCAGCTGCGCGCTGATCTTGTCCTCGGCGGTCACGCGCCGCTTGTCCTCGGCCGCCAGCACCACCACCATCGGCTTCTTGAACTGGGCCCCCTTCGACTCGGGGTCGGACCAGCTGCGGGTGATCTCCGTGTTGGAGGAGCACCCGGCGGCGGCGAGGGCCAGGAGCGCGGCCGCGAGGGGCTTCAAGCTGGTCGAGGTGGTCGACATGGGACGCTCTCCGGGCAGGGGGCGGGACACTGCGGCCCCGCTCATGGGACCATGGTCCATAGCACGCCCGCCCGCGCGCCATCCACGGTAGGCTATCCCCATGACCTCCGCCCCCCGGCGCCGCCTCGCGCCCCTCCTCCTGCCGCTGGCGCTCCTCCTGGGCGCGGGCTGCAAGACCATCGAGGTGTCCAACACCTTCCCGCCCGGCACCGAGTTCGCGCGCTACCACAGCTTCGCGCTGGTGCCGCAGGCGGAGCTGGACCAGCGCTTCGGCAAGTCGGCGCTGCGCCCGGAGGCCCGGCAGGTGATCGAGACGGCGCTGGTCCGCGAGCTCCAGGGGCGCGGCCTCACCTCCGCCCCCGCGCCGGCCGACCTCTGGGTGGCCTACTTCGCGGGCGTCGCCTCCGTCGCCGACAGCCGCATCTCCGGCTACAAGTACGAGTGGTCCGGCGGCGCGACGGCCTCCCCGGTCGCCGTCCAGAACGAGAATCGACTCGGGCTGGATCACGGTCGACCTCGTCGACACCAAGACGGGCGAGCTGGTCTGGCGCGGCAAGGGCCAGGTCCAGAAGCCCGACCGCGAGGCGGTCGACGCGGTGGTCACGGCCCTGGTGGCGCAGTACCCGCACCTCCGCTGAGCGCCAGCGCGCCGGCTCGGGCGCCGCGGCCTCCCTGGTCTACAATCCCACCGATGCTGGGCCGCCTGCTCCGCTCCGCGGTGGTGACGCTGGCCGGCGCCCCCGCGCCGCGGGTGCGCGGCGTGGAGCGCGTCCGCGCCGCCGGCCTGCGCGCGCTGCTCATGGCCACGCTGGCCGGCCGGCCGCTCGACGAGGTGCTGGCCCTCCTGGACGCCGCCCCGGCGACCGGGGAGGACGTCCGCATCCCCCGGGCGCTGCGCCGCTGGCCAACCACCTGCCTCTACCGCTCGCTCGCCGGCTACGCCCGCCTCCGGGCGGTGGGTGAGGACGTCCGGTTCGTGATAGGAATCGCCGCCGTGGACGGCGATCTCGCCGGGCACGCCTGGCTCGAGCGGGCCGGCGAACCGCTCGGCGAGCCGGAAGATCCGCGCCGGCGCTACGCCGTCGCGTACACGCACCCGCCGCGCCCGTCCCCGGAGGTCCCGGTGCTCCCAGCCACCCAGGCCCCGCCCCAGCCCCGACGTGCTCCTGACCGAGCTGGCCGACGGCACGGGGGTGCTGCTGCACCTCCGCACCAAGTTCTATTACGCGCTCAACGCCACCGGCGTGGTGGTCTGGAAGCTGCTCGCCTCGGGCGAGGCGGCCACCCTCGAGGCGCTGGCCGCCGCCGTGGTCGCGCGCTTCCAGGGTGCCGAGGAGGCGCGGGCCCGCGCCGACGTCTCGACGCTCCTGGCCGAGCTGCAGGACGAGGGGCTGCTCCTGCCGGCCGCGCCGGCCTCCGCCGCACCGGGCGAGGCGAGGTAGTCGGTGCCCACCGCCACCCCGCCGGGCACCGCCGCCGCGCGACGCCTGGTGACGGCGTGCCTGGTGCGCTCCCACGCCCTGGAGCGCCTGGCGGAGGGCGGCGACTGGGAGGGCGCGCTCTCCCTGGCCAGCGCCCACGCCGTGGCCGAGCCGCTGGCCGACGTGGCCCTGGCGCTCCCGCCCGCGCCGTGCCGCCGGCGCTCCGCGAGCGGCTCTCCGAGCTGAGCGCGGCGGCGGCCGCCAAGAACGCGCTGCTGCTCAGCGACCTGGCGCGGGTCCAGGCGACGCTGCGGGCGGCGGGCGTCGCCTCCCGTGGCGATGAAGGGGACGGCGCTGCTGGCGTACGGCCACTACCGCTCGCCGGCGGCGCGCCACCTCTCCGACGTCGACCTGCTGGTTCGCCCGCGCGACGTCCCGGCCGCGGTTGCGGCGCTCCGGGCCGCCGGCCTGGCCCCGCCCTCCGGCGCGCTCCCGGCCCTCGACGGCCGCTCCGACGCTCTGGGCCGCAACCCCGGCGATGCCCACCTGAAGCCGGTGGAGACCTGGTCCGGCGGGCTCCTGGAGCTGCACGATCGGCTGCCCGGCGGAGGGCCGCCGGCGGATGCGCTGATCGCGGCCGCGGTCGAGGTGCGCTGGTCAGGCCAGCGCGTGGACGTCCCGGCGCTGGTCGACCTGGCCGGCATGCTCTGCCGCCACGCGCTGGTGGCCCACGCCGAGGAGCCGCGCCTGCGGGCGCGCCACGTCGCCAATCTGGCGGCGCTCGCGCCGGCCGGCGTGGAGTGGGCCGCCGTGGGCCGGCGCTACGGCCGCGCCGTGGTGCGAGAGTCGCTGGCGCTGCTGGAGGCGGCCCGCGCCGAGGCGGAGGCCGGCACGCCGGCGCCGGCCCACCTGGCGCTGCTCGCGCCGGTGGGCGCAACCTACCGCGCCCGCGCCCGCTGGCGGCGGCTCCTCTCGCCGAGCGCGCCCTCGCTGCCGGCGCTCGCCCGCGCCCTCTTCCCGGCCCCGGGGTACATGCGCGCGCGCTACGGGCTTCCGGCCGACGCGCCCTGGTCGGCCATCTGGCACCTCTACCCGCGCCGCCTCCTCTCCGGCGCCTTCCGCTTCCTGGCGGGGCGATGAGGCGGTCCCTCCACGGGCTCGAGGTGCAGGTGACCGGCTCGCTCCCGGCCGCGCTGGTCGGTGAGCTGCTGGGCGGCTTCCCCGAGGGCGACCCGGGGCGCCCGCCGGACCTGGTCATGGCGCTGGAGCCGGCGCGAGGCGCGCCTCCCCCCGGGCTCGAGCCGGTGTTCTGGTACGAGGGGCTGCGGGCCTACCGCGACGCCGGCGGGGTGTGGCTGGCGCACGGCGACTCGACGGCCCGGCTCACGCAGGGCGGCGCGCGGATCGAGGTCGGGGTCGGCGCCGACGGTCAGCGTGGCGAGCACCTCTTCCAGCACCTGCTGGTCTTCACCGCGCTCCTGCGCGCCCTGTCGACCCGCGGCCTGCACCACCTCCACGCGGCAGGCCTGGTCCTGCCCACCGGGCGCACGGTGCTGGTCACCGGGACGGCCGGCTCGGGCAAGACCACGCTGGCGCTGGCGCTGCTCGAGGCCGGGCTCGGGTTCCTCGGCGACGACGTGGTGCTGGTGGCCGAGCGCGCCGGCGCGCCGGCGCTGCTCGCGTTCCCGCGCACCTTCCACGTCGGCCCGGCCACCGCAGCGGCCAGCTCGGCCCGGGCGGCCCTGGTGGGCGCGCTGTACGGCGCGACCGACAAGCGCGAGCTCGACGCCGCCCGCGCCTTTCCTGGCCAGGCCCGCACCGCCGCCGCCGCGGCCGCGCTGGTCCTGCTCCCCGCGGTGACCGAGGCGGCGACGACCACGGTGGACCGCTGCTCGGGCGCTGACGCCCTGGTGGCGCTGCTCGAGTCGAGCGCCTACCTGGCGGTTGACGAGGAGCCGGTTGTGCGCGCCCGTGTCGCACTCCTGGCGGGGCTGGTGAGCGGTGCCCTCGCGTATCGGGTCCGTCTCGGCAGGGACATTCTGGAAACCCCTATGCAGGTGGCCAGAACGCTGTTGACGATATCCCCCGAACGAGGGTGATTCGCGTGCTTGCCCCGTGGATGCCCGGATTGACCTGAACGCCCAAACGACCAATCGTGTGACCTCCAAGCAGCCTGGGGTTCGTGCGCCCTTTGGGCGTCCCGACCCACCTTTGGGGACCGTTCACATGCTCAGTTCCACGCGGCCGTCCTGGCTTCGACTCACGGTGATGTTCGGCGCCGCACTCGCACTCTCGGTAGGGTGCGCCAAGCAGCCGCCCAAGCAAGTGGTCCTGGCCGAGTTCCAGGGCACGGTCGATCCCACCACGGGCACGCTCAGCTTCGGGACCGACGACGCGGGCCCCCGGATGGTGGCGGTGATGGCGGGCTTCCCCACCATCGACAAGAACGGCCACGCCGGGACCGCGGCGCTGCCGAACAGCCTCGAGCTGGTGACGGAGCAGACCAGCACCTCGGCGGCGGACTGCGGCCGCCCCAACGCGTTCTGCGGCAAGGTGACGATCCGTTCCTTCTACGCCGGCAGCGAGATCCACAACCTGTACGTCCAGATCATCTCGATGACGCCCGGAACCGGCGCGCTCGGCTTCTCGAACTCGGCTCACCCGGCGATGGATCCCGTCGACGGGACGGCGGTCAACGCGAACTTCGGCCTCTGGGCCTACCCGGCGCTGCTGGACGGCGGCAACAACGATGGCACCTTCAGCGGCACCAGCACCGCCGGCGCCAACGCGGCCACGCGCTGGTGGTACTTCGACAACCTCACGCCGCAGCCGCACACGTTCGTGGCGCGCGTCATCGGCGAGCTCGTCACCCCTGCGGCGGACGCGACCGGCCTGGAGGCCACCTGCGGCTACGACGCGGCGGGCGCGAACGGGACCCGCCGGCAGCTGGACACCACCACCGACTGCGGCGAGTGCGGCCGGACCTCGGAGGGCACCGCCTGCAACTACGCGGTGACCGGCGGCTACCGCGACAGCTCCTCGGCCGTCGAGTGGAGCGTGGGCGAGGGCGCGCTGTGCGAGATCGCCACCGCCTGCGACACCGCCGATGCCGCCGGCTATGTCTGCCGCGACCTCGCGACGGACACCGCCAACTGCGGCGCCTGCGGGGTGACCTGCGGCGCCGGAGAGGTCTGCAACAGCGGCGTGTGCGAGGTGGCCTGCGCGGTGGGCCAGTCCGTGTGCAATAGCGCCTGCTGCCCCGCCGGTTCAGACTGCCTGTCCGGCACCTGCGTCCTGAGCGACGTCACCCAGTTCTCTGTCGGCACCGACCACGCCTGCGCCATCACCACGGATTCACGGCTCTCCGCGATCACCTGGGTGGACAACGGCGCGGGGACGCCCACCACCACCAACAACGTGGTCTGCTGGGGCCAGAACCACCTCTCGAACTGGGGCAACCCGGTCTGGACCCGGGCGCTGGCCGCGCCGGAGCTCTTCCCCAACTTCGGGCAGTTCCACCTCAACGACGACATGCGCGACGTGGCCAGCGGCTATCTCGACTCGCTGGCCTTCAGCGCAACCCCCGACATCTCGGTCCGCCGCTGGGGCAGCATGGCGGTGCTCGACTTCCAGAACGTGGTGGATGGCTGGCACACCCGCGGCACCAAGTCCGCCATCGGCGCGCACCATGGCTGCTCGCTGTTCAACTACCTCATCGGCGACGAGCTCATCGGCCCCAACCCCGAGGGCATCTACTGCTGGGGAGACAACGACGCCGGGCAGATCGGCAACGACGGCGATCCAGCGCTGTTCTGTGGCCCGGACGGGAACGGTATCATCGGCCAGGACCGGAGCACGATCTGCTTCCCGCTCTCGCTGACCGGCTTGAACTGGATCACCGGGGCCAGCGGCAGCGGGCTGACCGGGACGGACATCGCTGCGGGCGGCGACACCACCTGCGTGGTCGAGGCGGCGCCAGGCTGTGCGCCGGACTTCGGTCAGTGCCACGGCGGCGGCCAAACCGCCGGCCGCGTGGCCTGCTGGGGCGACAACACCGACGGCAAGGCCGGCCAGGCCGCCGCCGGTCCGTTCTTCGCGCCGGTCGAGCTGCCCATCATCGACGGCACCACCCACGTGGCGACGCAGGTCGCGGTCGGTGAGCACCACGGCGTGGCGCGGCTCTCCAGCGGCGCGCTCGCCTTCTGGGGGCGCAACGCCGAGGGCGAGCACGGCGACGGCAGCACCACCTCCACGGCCGGCCAGGTCGACATCGTCACCCCGGCCGTGCCCGCCGTCCAGGTCGCCGCCGGCGCCGACTTCACCTGCTACCTGGGCACCGACACCAACGTGTACTGCGCCGGCGCCAACGCCTATGGCCAGCTCGGCAACGGCACCACCGACCCGAGCACCGTGTTCGTCCAAGTGATCGGCCTCGGCGGCATCACCGCCATCAGCGCCGGCGGTGTGGGTCCTCCGGGCGGCCCGAACTACGGCTCCGCCTGCGCGCTCGACGGAGACGGCATCGTCTACTGCTGGGGCAACAACACGCAGGGCCAGCTCGGCCGCGGCGACACGACCAACAGCTCGCTCGCTGCGCCGGTCCAGGTCCCGTCCGTCCCCCCTCTCCCTTGACATCCACCTGAAAACCGCGGGAAACCAGAATCATGCGTGATGACCAGCAGGGCCGCCCCGAAGTGCCGGCGCACGCCGACCAGCGCCCGGCCTACGAGCCGCCGCGCATCGTGAAGCGGCGCTCGCTCACCCGCGTCACCGGCCAGGTGACCGGCACGACGCCGGGCGGAAACGGCACCACCGCCACCGGCCAGGACCTCACCGGAGGCGGGTAAGCGCTTGCGCCTCGCTCCCCTGCTGGCGGGCGTGCTGGCCCTCGCCGCCTGCCGCAGCGGCTCCAGCGCACCGCCGCCATGCGGCGAGCTGGGTGAGGCGTGCTGCGCCACAGGCGAGGCCTGCGGCACGGACCTCCGCTGCGACGCCGGCATCTGCCAGCCGTGCGGCGCGAGCGGCCAGGCCTGCTGCACCACCGGCGCTGCTTGCGGCGCCAGCCTGAACTGCGTCGCGTCGAGCTGCGAGCCCTGCGGCACCCAGGGGCTGGCCTGCTGCACCACCGGCCTCGCCTGCGGCGCGGGCCTGGAGTGTGCCGAGTCCACCTGCCTGGACGTCTGCCGGCTGGACAAGCCGGGGATCACCTGGCTGGCGTTCACCCACGTGAGCGGCGGCAACTACGACGTCGATCTGGTGCACGACGACGGCACCTGCCGCGTCCCCGCGGTGGCCGGCGCGGCCACCGACAACTTCCCCGCCTTCAGCCCGCCCGACCTGGGGCTGCTGGTCTTCTCCAGCACCCGCGGCGGCGCGCCTGGCCTCTACACCCGCGATCTCGCTGCGGGCACGGAGCAGGGCGTCCCGGTGGTGGGCGTCACCGCCACGGCACCTCGCTACTCACCCGACGGCATCTGGATCGCCTTCGAGGGCAAGGCGACGAGCGCCACGCGCACCGACGTCTACCGGGTGCTGCGGGTCGGCGGACAACCGATGGCGCTCACCGGGGCGCCGGGCAACAGCGCCGGTCCGGTCTACTCGCCCGACGGCAGCACCGTCTACTTGGTCTCCAACCGCGCCGGCGCCTACCAGGTCTACGCCGTGGCCGCCGACGGAGGCACCGCCACGCTGGTCTCCGGGACCAGCGGCATCCAGGGCCGGCCCGCGCTCTCGCCCGACGGCACCCAGCTCGCGTTCACCCGCATCAACGCCTCCAGCGTGGCCGAGGTGGCGGTGAAGGATCTGGTCGGCGGCGGCGTGCGGGTGGTCTCGGCGCAGGGCGACGCCGATCCCTGCTTCGACGCCACCGGCGCCCGCCTGGCCGTGAGCAGCTCGCGCGGTGGCGACCACGCCATCTGGATCCTCGACGCCAGCGACGGCGGCAACGCGGTGCGCGTCACCACGCCGTCGGCCGGCGAGATCGACGGCCAGCCGGCCTTCAGGCCCTAGGTCACCCCATGTCGTGCAAATCGGGTCGTCTTCCACGTCACCGACCGCTGCCACCTGGACTGCGTCCACTGCCTGCGCGATCCGGCGAAGAAGCCGCTCGACGTCCCGCCCGAGCTGGTCGCGAAGGTCACGCGGCGGGCGCACCAGCTCTACGGCACGTCGCACGTCGGCCTGACCGGCGGCGAGCCGGTGCTGCACCCCGGCCTGGCCGGGATCCTGGACGCGATCGTGGCCGAGGGGTGCACCTGGCACGTGGTCACGAGCGGCGGTCACTTCGAGCGGCTCACCGCGCTCCTCGACCAGGATCCGCGCCGCCGCGAGGCGCTCACGGCCATCAACTTCAGCCTCGACGGACCGCGCGAGGAGGTGCACGACGCCATCCGCGGCCCGGGCGCCTTCCGGGCGGTCATGGCCGCCATGGCCCGCTGTCAGGCCGCCCACATCCCGTTCTCGGTCCAGACCGCGCTGAACGCGCTCAACGCCGACACGCTGGAGGAGCTGGGCATGGCGGTGGCGCACCTGGGCGCGAGCCAGCTGATGGTCGCCATGACCCAGCCGACGGGCACGCCTCGCGACCAGGCCCTGGCCCTGCCGCGCGGCGCCTGGGCCGGCGTCCGCGACAGGGCCGTCCGGCTGGCGGACACGCTCCGCATGCCCGTGGTGCTGTCCGAGGGCTTCCCGGAGACCACCCGGCTCCACGTCTGTGGCCCCTGGCGCCTCGAGACCCTCCACGTCGATCCGCACGGCCGGCTCTCGATGTGCTGCCAGCTCTCGGGCACGCCGGGCGAGGACGTGGACGTGGTGGCCGACCTGGCCGAGTGCGACCTGGCGGTGGCGGTGGAGCGGCTGCTGGGCCTGGTCCAGGCGCAGCAGCGCCGGCGCCTGGCCGAGATCACCGCCGGCCCAGGGGACGCCTGGGACGCCTTCCCCTGCAACACCTGCCTGCGCAGCCTTGGCAAGCCGCACTGGACCGACGCCGGCGCGGGCGGCCCGCAGGCCCGGCGCGAGCGGTTCGGCGTGGAGGTGCGCTGGCCGCTGCCGTCGCCCACGCCCGGCAAGCGCTGAAGGGTCCGCGGCGTGTGGCGCGAGCGGGCGCCGAGCGTTGCGGCGACACGCACCGCGAGTGATGATGCCGGAGCCGCGCCCGCCGCGCTGACCTGATCGCCTCGCTCAGGCCGGGACCGGCCGGGCCTGGGCGCCCGGCGCGTGCCGGCGCAGGAACGCGGTCACCCTCGGCTGGACCAGCGCGCGGTGGGTGAAGATCGAGACGTGGTCGCCGCCCTCGACCTCCACCAGCTCGGCCCCGGGGATCCGCCCGGCCAGCTGCCGGGCGTGGCCGAAGTCCACCACGCTGTCCGCCGTGCCGTGCACCACCAGCGTGGGCGCGGTGATCCGCTCCAGCGCGTAGGTGGTGCTGCGGGTGACCGCGATGTCGTTCTCCGTCCCATCCAGCCGCTGGGCCACCCGGTCCAGCGTGGAGTCGAGCAGGGCGCGGAGGAGCGGCCCCGCCTCCGGATCGCCCAGCGTGCGCGCCCGCAGGGCCGGGTCGGGGATGGAGCGCGAGGCGGCGCGATCGGGGTCCTGCGCGGCCTTGCGGCGCATCAGCTCGGTGAACCAGGCCCAGCGCATGAGCCGCTTGGTGAGCTGGAAGGAGAGCGGGATGCGGTTGTCCATGATCCCGGCGCAGGTGGAGACCAGCACCAGCCCCCAGCAGCGCGAGGGGTGGCGGATGGCCAGCTCCAGCGCCGCCGGGCCGCCGCCGGAGACGGCCATCACGGCGGCCTGCTCGACGCCCAGCGCGTCGAGCCCGGCCACCAGCAGGTCGGCCTGCGCGGCCGGCGAGCGCGCCGCGCCGAGCGGCGTGCCCAGGTAGCCGGGGCGCGAGGCGGCCAGGTAGCGGTAGCCGGCCTCGCCGACGGTCCGGGCCAGCAGGAAGGACTGATCGTGCCCGCCCATGGCGCCGTGCAGCGCCAGCACCGCCGGCCCCTGGCCGGAGGTGGAGAGCTCGAGCGGGCCGCGAGCGGTGGCGAGCAGGGTGGGGGCGGAGGCGGGGGAGGGCGGGGTCAGGTCGGTCATGGGCGTGCGTCCTCGGTGGCTGGGCGGCTCTGTACCGGTCGGCCGCGCCGGCGTCTTGCACAAACGCGACAGCGCGTCTCCGGCGTCAGCGCCCCGGGGTCCGGTACCGGTGCACCACGGCGGCGTCCGGCGCATCGCCCAGCCGCCGCGGACGGATCCCGGCGCGATCGCCGGGCGAGCGGCCGGTGAGCGCCTTGAAGTCGCGGATCAGGTGCGGCTGGTCGGCGTAGCCGCAGGCGTGGGCCAGGGCGGCCAGCGTGCCGAAGCCGCCGGCCTCCAGCCGGAGCAGCACGTGCCTGAGCCGCGCCAGCCGCGCCAGCCGCTTGGGCGACATGCCCAGCTCCCCGCGGCAGAGCCGCTCCAGGCTGCGCACGTGCATCCCCAGCGCACCGGCCAGGTCCTCCACCCGGAGCTGCCCGGCCCGCGCCTCCACCAGCGCCGCGGCGCGGCGGGCGCGCGCCGAGCGGACCAGCGGCGGCGCCCGCAGGAGCAGCTGCTCGAGGAGCCGCTGCCGCGCCGCCGGATCAGCCTGCCGCGCCAGCGCCTCGGCCAGGTCGTCCACCTGCAGCCCGCCCAGCCGCGTCAGCTCCAGGTGCGCGTCGGTCAGCTCGGCGGGGAGGACGTCGGCCAGGGCCGGCGCCTGCCCGGCCCGGAAGCGGAGCCCCAGGTACTCGGCGGCGCCGTCGCGCTCCACCGCCGCCAGCGCGGTGACCGGGCCCAGGAGCACCAGCCGCGCCCCGGCGCTGGAGAGGCGCAGGATCAGGTGCGCCGCCGGATCGGGGAAGAACTCGTGGAAGGCGCGCCCGCCGTCGCCCGGCTCGCCCCGCAGCGACCAGAAGGCCTCCACCCGCGAGGTGAGCTCCTCCGCTGGCGGCCGGACGAGGAACATGGCCCGTTCCTACACCATCGGGGCCCGGCCGTGAACGACGGCGTGGCGCAGTCACCGCGCCAGGCCAGGCTGCCAGGCCTCGCGCGCCGCCTCGGGCCAGGCCGGCGCGACGGCGCGGGCGGCCTGCCGCGGCGCCTCGCGGTACGCCACCGCCGCGGCGAACCCCCGCAGCAGACGCCACCGGCCGGTGAGCGCCCCCGCCCGCAGCGGCGCGCAGCAGGCGGCGCGGAACGGCCTCCACTCCCCGTCGCCGGGCTCGAGCCAGGGGCCGTCCGGATCGAGCGGCGCAGTCGAGCGGCAGGCAGGAGAGGAGGTGGGGCCCGGCGGCCACGCCCAGCCCCAGCGCCTTGAGCACGGCCTGGCGCGCGGCGGTCACCAGCGCCGCCCGCGCCGGGCGCTCGGCCCTGGCCGCGTCCTCCACGAACCGTCGCTCCTCCTCCGAGAGCGGCGGGCTGGCCGAGCCGCGAGGATCGACGCGGACCAGGTCGATGCCCAGCCCTGGAGCGGCCGTCGGTGCGGCGGCGGTGAGGGAGGCCGCACACAGCGCGTGGCCCGCGTCGTGGCCGAGCGAGAGCGCCACCGGCAGCCGCTGGCCGGCGCGGCGGCCGCCCACCCCGTCCGCCTCCTCGGCCAGCCGCGCCTCGGGCCGGCCGCTGGCGTCGGGGAGCACCTCCACGACCTCCAGCGGCCAGGGCTGCCCGTCGTCGGCTTCGAGCAGCCTGGCCACGAGCGACTTCGCGGCGAGCCGTCCCAGCAGCCACGCCTCGCGCCGCGCCGGCACCCGGAGCCCGGCCAGGAACGACCGCTCCGCGCCGCTGAGCGACGCCTCGGGGTGGCAGCGCGCCGGCGTCAGCGCCAGCCAGCTCCGCTCCAGCGCCCAGTGGATGGGGCTCATGGTCTCCACGCGCGCGAGAGATACGCCCGGCGGCGCGAAAGCCCATGATGCGCGTCAGCTTCGGCCCGTTCCCTTGGGGCGCGACCCGTACCAGGGGTGCAGATGACGCGGTGCGTGGCCACGCGCGGGGCGCGCTCGCGGCACCGCTCACCGGGCGGGCGGGCGGCGCGCTCCGGGCGGCGACGTGCCTGGCAATCGGGCCGTGGCCGGATCGTGACCTCGCGCCGACGCACCAGCGGTGTCACCCGGGTGCGAGTCACCCAGGGTCTCCCTGCGCCGGGCGTTGGGGCAGGATTGGTGGGCTTTTGCGCGGTGCCGCTCTTGCAGAGGTGCGCCCGGACGAGAGGCCACCGTGCGAACCACCGAAGCCGTCGACATCATCGCGCGTGTGCTGAGCCCGCACATCGGGGAGACGGCGGCGCGAGCGGCCACCGTCGCGCACTGCCGCAAGCTCGGCGTGGACGAGCGCTTCGTGAAGACCGCGCAGCTCGAGCAGCTGCTGGACCGGCTGCGCAACGGCCTCAACGTCTTCGTCGGCAAGGAGTGCTCCCTGGTGGCGATCACCGAGGCGCGGCGCGCGCTCGAGATCAACGAGGAGGCGGTCCGATGAAGGCCGAGGCTTCCGCCAGGAGCGCGCTCGCGGTCGCGGTCATCGCCACCCTCGTCAGCCTGGGCGCGGCGCGCCTGGAGGCCGGCTCGCCGGACGAGAGCTCGCGGCTCGCCGTGGCGGTGCTGCTGCTCTGCACGCTGGTCAAGGTCGGGCTGCTGGGGCTGGCGGCCACCTGGATCTGGTCCGGCCGCCGCAGGCTGGGGTCCGGCCACCCGGCGGCGCCGGCCTGGACGCTGCTGGCGCTGGGCTGGAGCTTCCTCGCCGCCGGCCACGCCACGCTGGGCTTCGAGCAGATCGTCATCGATCCGAACTGGTTCCCGTCCCTCTCCGACCTGCTCTTCCTCCCCGGTCAGGCGCTGCTGGCGGCCGCGCTGTTCCGGTTCGGCGCCGTCTACCGGGCCTCCGACCTCTTCCCGGACGAGGGCGCCGCGCGCGCCCGGGCGGTGGTGTGGGCCGTGGCCCTGGGGGTCGGGGGCGTGCTGATCGTCACCGACCTGCGCCTCGACGCGCCCGGGATCGAGCGCGCCGCCGACGTGGCCTACGCGGTGATGGACCTGGCCATCCTGATCCCGCTGGCGCTGCTGGCCCGGCAGGCCCGCACGCTGGGCGGCCGCGTGGGCCGGGCCTGGGCGCTGCTGCTGGTGGGGGCGGCGCTCTTCGGCGCGGCCGACGTGACCCTCGGCTACCTGATCGCCTTCGACGCCTACCCGTCCAACCTGGTCGCGCAGTTCGCGTTCCTGCTGTCCTACGGGTGCATCGCGGCGGGCAGCCGGCTGCAGCTGGCGCTGGTCGACGGCGAGGCGCGCCAGCTCGCCGAGGCGCAGGCGGCCTAACCGGGCGGGCGGTCCGGGCCGTCCGCCAGCGCCGCCAGCGCCGGCCCGTCCACGCGGCAGGTGAGCCACTCCCGGTGGAGCCGGGCCCCGAGCGCCTCGTAGAACGCGATGCTGGGCGCGTTCCAGTCCAGCACCTGCCACACGAACCGCCCGCAGCCACGCGCCAGCGCGGTCCGCGCCAGGTGGCGCATGAAGGCCTTGCCCACGCCGCGGCCGCGCGCCCCGGGGCGGACGAAGAGGTCCTCCAGGTGGAGCGTGGGCTGGCCCCGCCAGGTGGAGTAGGTGAGGAACCAGAAGGCGAACCCCACCGGCTCGCCGTCCCACTCCGCCAGCGTGACCTCGAAGAGCGGGCGCGGGCCGAAGCCGTCGCGGCGCAGCGCCTCCTCGGTGGCGGTCACCGCGTCCGGCTCGCGCTCGTAGGCGGCCAGCTCGCGGATGAAGGCCAGGATGAGCGGGACGTCCTCGGCGGCTGCGGGGCGCAGGGTCAGCATGGCCCGGTGGTATAGCAGGGGCGCCGGGGACGCGCCCTGGTCCGCCGGAGGGGATTGCTTCACGTGCGCTCAGGCCGCCCGCTGCGCGGCCCGCATCTCCGCGGTCCGCCGCCGCTCGGCCCGCGCGATGAGCAGGCTGGCCAGCGTGACGCTGACGGTGACCACCAGGATGATGAGCGTGGCGGCGGCGTTGATGTCCGGCCGCTGGCCCAGCCGCGCGCGGGAGAAGATCACCAGCGGCAGGGTGGTGGCGCCCGGGCCGGAGAGGAACTGCGAGAGCACCACGTCGTCGAGCGAGAGCGTGAAGGTGAGCAGCCAGGCCGAGCCCAGCGCCTGCGCGATGAGCGGCAGGGTGACCAGCCCGAACACCTGCAGCGGCCGGGCGCCCAGGTCTGCGGCGGCCTCCTCCAGCGCCGGGTTGAGCCCCTGCAGCCGCGCCTGGATCACCACGGTGGCGTAGGCCATGCCCAGCAGCACGTGGCCCACCCAGATGGTGACCAGGCCGCGCTCGGGGAAGCCGAACCAGCGCTGCACCGAGACCAGCAAGAGGAGCAGCGAGAGCCCCAGGATCACCTCGGGCATGACCAGCGGGGCGGTCACCATGCCGGAGAAGGCGCTGCGGCCCCGGAAGCGGGGGTAGCGGACCAGCGCCAGCGCGGCCAGCGTGCCCAGCACCACCGAGGCGGTGGCGGCGTAGACCGCCAGCTCCAGCGAGAGCCAGAGCCCGGAGAGGAGCGCCTCGTCCTCCACCAGCGCCCGGTACCAGCGCAGCGAGGCGCCGCCCCACACCGAGGCCAGCGCCGAGCCGTTGAAGGAGTTGAAGACCAGCGCCACCATGGGCAGGTACAGGAACAGGAACCCGGCCACGAGCCAGGCCCGGCCGAAGAGGCGGTGGGCGCCCGGGCCGAGGCGGGGCGGGCGCGGGGGGCTCACGCCTTCACCTCGCGCACCTCGGCCTGCGAGCGGTTGAAGATCCCCACCGGCACCACCACCAGCAGGATCACCACCGCTGCCACGCTGGAGGCCATGGGCCAGTCCATGTTGGCGAAGTACTCGTCCCAGAGCACGCGCCCGATCAGCATGGTGTCCGGCCCGCCCAGCAGCTCGGGGATCACGTACTCGCCGATGCAGGGGATGAAGACCAGCATCGACCCGGCGATGATGCCGGCCCGGGAGAGCGGCACGGTCACCTTCCAGAAGGCCACCCAGGGCGTGGCGCCCAGGTTGGCGGCCGCCTCCAGCAGCCGCTGGTCGAGCTTGGCCAGCGTGCCGTAGAGCGGCAGGATCATGAAGGGCAGGTAGGTGTAGGTCATGCCCAGCGCCAGCGAGAAGGGCGTGTTCATGAGCCGCCCCTCCTCGGCGATGAGCCCCAGCGCCACCAGCACGCGGTCGAGGTGCAGGCCCAGGATCACCCTGGCGACCCAGCCGCCCTCGAGCAGCAGCCCCTTCCACGCGTAGACGCGGAGCAGGAAGGAGGTCCAGAACGGCAGCATCACCAGCATGAGCAGCGCCGGCTGCCGGCCGGGGCGGGCCCGCGCCATGAAGTAGGCGAAGGGGTAGCCGATCACCAGGCAGGCCAGGGTGGTCGCCGCCGCGTACTTGATGCTGTCGATGTACGCGATCACGTAGAGCTGGTCCTGCGTGATCGCGAAGTACTGGCCCAGGTCGAGCGCGACGTTGACCACGCCGTCCTGGTAGGTGACCAGGCTGCGGTAGGAGATCTCGTCCACCTGGCTGACGCTGATCTTCAGGATGATGGCGAAGGGCAGCAGGAAGAAGAGCAGCAGCCAGGTGAAGGGGACGCCGATGAGCAGCCGCCGCCCGTAGCGGCGGAGCAGCGAGTGGCCGACCACCCGGTCCACCAGCGACGGCCTGCGGGCGCTCGCGCTCACTGGACCAGCACCACCTGGGCGGTCGAGGTCCAGGAGGCCCAGGCCTCCTGCCCCTCCTCCAGCGCGTCCTCGCGGAAGCGGTCCACGTTGGACTCGCTCACCTTGAGGAGCGCCCCGCTCTCCAGCACCAGGTTGTAGACCGTGGAGCTGCCGAAGTAGTTCTTGTCGCGGACCCTGCCTCTCACCTGGTTCACGCGGGCGTGGCCCAGCGGCCGGTCGCGGGTGAGCCGGATCTTCTCCGGGCGCACCGCCACGGTCACCGGCATCCCCGGCGTGCCGGTGATGCCGTGGCCCACCAGGTGCCGGCAGTCGGCGCAGTCGATCTCCACGTGGTCCGGCTCGTCCACCGCCACCGTGCCGTCCATCAGGTTCACGTTGCCGATGAAGTCGGCCACGAAGCGGGTGGCCGGGGTCTCGTAGACCTCGCCCGGCTTGCCCACCTGGAGCACCACGCCCTCGCTCATCACCGCCATGCGCGAGGCCATGTTCATGGCCTCGTCCTGGTCGTGGGTGACCATCACGCAGGTCACGCCCACCTCGTTGATGATGTTGACCAGCTCGACCTGCGTCTCCTCGCGCAGCTTCTTGTCGAGCGCCCCCAGCGGCTCGTCGAGCAGCAAGAGCTGCGGCCGCTGGGCCAGGCTGCGGGCCAGCGCCACGCGCTGCTGCTGGCCGCCGGAGAGCTGGTGCGGCTTGCGCCTGGCGTAGCCCGGGAGCTGGACCAGCCTGAGCAGCGACTCCACCCGCTCGGCGATCTCGGCCTTGGGCATCCCGTCGCGCTTCAGCCCGAACGCGATGTTCTCCCACACGGTCAGGTGCGGGAAGAGCGCGTAGGACTGGAACATCATGTTGATGGGGCGCAGGTACGGCGGCAGCCCGCCCAGCGGCTGGCCGTCGAGCAGCATCTCGCCCGAGGTGGGCGTCTCGAACCCCGCCAGCATGCGCAGGAGCGTGGTCTTGCCGCAGCCGGAGGGGCCGAGCAGCGCGAAGATCTCGCCCTTGTGGATGTCGAGCGAGACGTGGTCGACGGCCAGCGATCCGGTCCCGAAGTCCTTCGTGAGGTCCCGGATCTGGAGGTAGGCGCCGGCGGACGGGGGCATGGGCGGGTGCGGGGGCCGGCTCAGCGGCCGGTCCGGAACCGCGTGTAGAGCCGGGTCATGTGCCGCTTGGACTCGTTCGACAGCACGTCCGGCATGGCCATCTTCCTGAGGTCCTCCGGCGACACGAAGACCGACTTCTCCCCGGCCACCTCGGGCTTCACGAAGGGCAGCGAGGCCTTGTTGGGGTTGGCGTAGAAGACGGTGTTGGTCAGCCCGGCGTGGATCTCGGGGCGCAGGATGAAGTTGATGAAGAGGTGCGCGTTGCGCGGGTGCGGCGCGTCGGCGGGGATGGCCATGGCGTCCACGAAGACGATGCCGCCGGTCTTCGGGATCAGCGCCTGGATGTCCTGGCCCGACTTGTTCTCGATGGCGCGGCGGCGCGCGATGTTGATGTCGCCCGAGTAGCCCATCACCAGGCAGAGGTTGCCGTTCGCGAGGTCGTCGATGTACCCGGCGTTGGAGAACTGGGTGATGTAGGGCCGGATGGAGGCCAGCAGCGCCGGGACGCCCTGGTAGTCCTTGAGGTCGTTGGAGTAGGCGGGCTTGCCCAGGTAGTGCAGCGCCGGCGGCACCACCTCGGTGGGCGCGTCCACGATGGAGACGCCGCACTTCTTCAGCTTGGAGACGTACTCGGGCTTGAAGAGCAGGTCCCAGGCGTTCTCCGGCATGGGCAGGTCGCCCAGCGCCTTCTTCACCTTGCCCACGTTGACGCCGATGGTGGTGTAGCCCCACAGCCAGGGCACCACGTAGTTGTTGCCCGGGTCGAGCTTGGCGAGCTGCTCCTGCAGCATCGGGTCGAGGTTCTTGAGGTTCGGCAGCTGCGACTTGTCGAGCTTGAGGAGCAGGCCGGCCGAGGCCTGCTGCTTGGCCCAGTACGAGGACGGCACGACGACGTCGTAGCCGCTCTTCCCCGCCACCAGCTTGGCGTTCAGGATCTCGTTCGAGTCGAAGTTGTCGTACCGGACCTTGATGCCGGTCTCCTTCGTGAACCGCTCGAGCGTGTCGGCGCCGATGTAGTCGGCCCAGTTGTAGACGTTCAGGATCTTCGGCTCGTCCGCGCCGGCGGAGCCGGCCAGCGTGAGGGCCACGAGGAGGACGAGCGAGCGGCGCAGCAGCGTGGGCATGCGGACTCCGGTGCGGGCTGGAAGATGCCCCTACATATCGCAAACGAGTCCCGGTTGGGGAGCGTCATTGGGCCTCGGAGCGATCGGGCTGCAGGTGGAGGGGAGCCGCCGCCGACCCCGGGATGGACGGGGCCGGAATCCGGCCACTTCGGTGTCCTGGCGCCCATCGCGGCGCTGGAGCGGATCGTGAAGATTTCCTGGAGAGCCCATCCCGTTTCTGCCGGTTTCGCCGGGGCGCCCGCGCGCGTAGCCTCCCGGCATGTTCAACGCCCGAGCCTACGCCGTCTCCAGCCCCACCGCCCCGTTCACCCGCACCGACATCCAGCGGCGGGACCCGACCCCGCACGACGTCCAGATCGAGATCCTCTTCTGCGGCATCTGCCACTCCGACGTGCACCAGGCGCGGAACGAGTGGAGCGGCATGCCCACCATCTATCCCTGCGTCCCGGGGCACGAGATCGTCGGCCGGGTGACGAAGGTGGGCTCGGCGGTGAAGGGGTTCAAGCCCGGCGACCTGGCCGGCGTCGGCTGCCTGGTGGACTCGGACGGCACCTGCCCCGAGTGCCAGGCCCACCACGAGCAGTTCTGCCCGGGCGCGGTCTTCACCTACAACGCGCCGGACCGCCACACCGGAAAGGTCACCTACGGCGGCTACTCGGACGGCATCGTGGTGGACGAGCGGTTCGCGCTTCGCGTTCCCGCCCACCTGGACCTGGCCGGCGCCGCCCCGCTGCTCTGCGCCGGGGTCACCACCTGGTCGCCCCTGCGCCGCCAGGGCGTCGGGAAGGGCAAGAAGGTGGGCGTGGTGGGGCTCGGCGGCCTCGGGCACATGGGCGTGAAGCTGGCCCGGGCCATGGGCGCGCACGTGGCAGTCTTCACCACCAGCCACTCCAAGATCGAGGACGCGCTGCGCCTGGGCGCCCACGAGGTGGTGGTCTCGCGCGACGCGAACGCCATGGCGAAGCAGGCCGGCAGCTTCGACATGATCCTCGACACCGTCTCGGCGGTGCACGACCTGCACCCGTACCTGCACGCGCTCAAGCGCGAGGGCAACCTCACGCTGGTGGGCGCGCCGGACCAGCCGCACGCCGTCTCCGCCTTCGGCCTCATCTTCGGCAACAAGAGCCTCTCCGGCTCGCTCATCGGCGGGATCGAGGCCACGCAGGAGATGCTCGACTTCTGCGGCGAGCACCAGATCACGGCCGACGTGGAGGTCATCCCCATCCAGAAGGTGAACGAGGCCTACGACCGGCTGCTCCGGTCCGACGTGAAGTACCGGTTCTCCATCGACATGGCCTCGCTCCGGGCCGAGTAGGGTGGGGCCCGGGGCGGCGGTGGCGCCCGCGCCGGGCGCCCTGTAGAAAGCCTTCACGATGGCCTTCACCCCGCTCAACGCGCTCAACGCCTTCCTGGCCGTGGCGCGGCGGCGCAGCTTCGCGGCCGCCGCGCGCGACCTGGGCGTGTCCACCTCGGCGCTCAGCCAGTCGGTACGGCAGCTGGAGGCGCGGCTCGGGGTGACGCTGCTGACCCGCACCTCGCGGACCGTGGCGCTGACCGACGCCGGTCGGCGGCTGCTGGAGGACGCGGGGCCGGCCGTGGACCAGGCCCTCGAGTCGCTGAAGACGGTTCTCGGCCCGGCCCGGCGAGGTGACCGGGCGGGTCCGGCTCTCGGTCCCCACCCCGGCCGTGCCGCTGGTGCTGGAGCGGCTCCTGCCGGCCTTCGCCGGGCGCCACCCCAGGGTGGAGGTGGAGGTCTTCGTCGAGAACCGCTTCGTGAACGTGATCGCCGAGGGGCTGGACGCCGGCATCCGGCTCAGCGAGGCGATCGAGCGCGACATGGTGCAGATCCGGCTGACGGCCCCGGGCCGCTTCGTGGTGGCCGGCGCGCCCGCCTATCTGGAGGCCCGGGGCGCGCCGCAGCAGCCGAAGGACCTGCTGGACCACGCCTGCATCGGCATCCGCTCCGCCAGCAACGGGCCGCGCTACGCGTGGGAGCTGGAGCGCGGCAAGAAGTCGTGGCGCGTCCCGGTCCAGGGCCCCGTGACCACCAACGACCCGGAGCTGATGCACGTCCTGGCCGTGGCCGGCCTGGGGCTCATCTACACCTTCGAGCCGCAGATCGCCGACGAGCTGCGGCGCGGGGCCCTGAGGCTGGTGCTGGAGCCGTACGCGGCGGCGGTGCCCGGGTTCTTCCTCTACTTCCCCAGCCGCGCCCAGGTCTCGCCGGCGCTGCGCGCCTTCGTGGGCATGGCCCGCGAGGTGATGGCGGCGGGGGAGCGCGGCCCCAGGGCGCGCCTGCGCTGAGTCAGGTCAGCAGGTGGACCAGCCGCTCCGGATCCGGCGGCTTGGCGATGTGCGCGTCGAAGCCGGCCTCCACCGCCCGCGCGACGTCCTCCGGCTGGGCGTAGCCGCTCAGGGCCACCAGCCGGATGGCCTTGCCGCCGTCGGCGCGGAGCCGCCGCGCCACCTCGTAGCCGTCCATGCCGGGCAGGCCGATGTCGCACAGCACCACGTCCGGCTGGTCGGCCAGGGCGGTGGCCAGCGCCCCCGGTCCGTCGTGCGCGATGGCCACCTCGTGCCCGCCCATCTCCAGCAGCTGCGCCAGGGTCTCCGCGGCGTCCTGGTTGTCGTCCACGACCAGGACGCGGCGCCGGGCCGGGGCGGCTGGCGTGCCGTCGCCGGCCTGCGGTCGGGGAGGGCGCGGCTGCCGGAGGTCGAGGGGGAGGGTGAGGATGATCTCGCTGCCTCTCCCCGGCCCGGCGCTGCGGGCCGTCACCTCGCCGCCGTGCATCGCCACCAGCCCCCGCACCAGCGCCAGCCCCAGCCCCAGGCCGCCCTCGCTGCGCGCCAGGGTCTGCCTGGCCTGGACGAACGGCTCGAAGATGGTCTGCAGTGTCTCCGGGTCCATCCCCAGCCCCGTATCCTCGACGTGGACCGCGGCGCGGTCGCCGCGGGCTTCCACCGTGAGCGTGACCACGCCGCCGGCGGGCGTGAACTTGGTGGCGTTGTGGAGCAGGTTGCCCAGCACCTGGGCCAGGCGGGTCTCGTCGCCGTCCACCAGCAGCGGGCCGAGCGGGGCGACGACCTTCAGCGCCAGCCCGCGCTCCTGCATGACTGGCCGGTGATCCTCGGAGGTCCTGCGCACCAGCGCGCCGAGGTCGAGGCGGGTCCTGCGCAGCTCGATTCTTGCCGCGCGCGATCCGGGTCACGTCCAGCAGGTCGTCCACCAGCCGCGTCAGGTGCGACACCTGCCGGCGCGCGATCTCCCTGGCGCGGCTGGACAGCGGGCCGGCCGGGTCGGCGCGATCCAGGATGAAGAGCGAGTTCCGGATGGGCGCGAGCGGGTTGCGGAGCTCGTGCGAGAGCATGCCCAGGAAGTCGTCCTTGCGCCGGTCCGCCTCGAGGAGCCGCTCGTTGGCGGTCCGGAGCGCAGCCTCGGCGCGGCTCCTCGCCGAGACGTCCTGGATGGCCAGCAGGCCGAGGGACGGCGAGCCGTTGGGCGCGATGATCACGCCGGAGTAGCTGAAGACGCGCTCCCAGCCGAGCCGGGTGTTCCGCACCAGGAACTCGGCGTCGCGGAACTGCTCGCCGGCCAGCAGCCGCGGCAGCGGCCACCGGTCCACCGGGATCGCCTCGCCCGACACCGTCCGCAGGACGTGCTCGGCCACCAGCGACTCCAGGAACAGGTGCTCGTCGCCGTCCCCGGTGTAGCCGTGGATGGCGAGCGCCTCGGCGTTCCAGTGGAGCGCGCCGGTGGCCAGGTCGGCCACCACCAGGCCGGTGGGCAGGACCTCCAGCACGGTCGCGAGGCGGCGGCGCTCGTCCTCCGCCACCCGGGCCGCTTCGCGGATGGCGTCCTCCGCCCGCTTGCGCTCGGTGACGTCCTGCGCCGTTCCGATCGCCCGCGCGAAGCGGCCGGCGGCGTCCGTCACGACGCGGACGTGCGCCTGGACCCAGAGCCGGGAGCCGTCGCGGCGCAGGTAGCGCTTCTCGTACTCGAACTCGCGCAGCTCGCCGGCGTGCCCGCGGGCGTGGAGCTCGCGGGTGAGCTCGCGGTCCTCGGGCGCGGTGACGTCGTGCAGGGTCCTGCCCACCAGCTCCTCGGGCGCGTAGCCGAGCATGTGGCCGAACCTGCGGTTCACTGCCACGAACCGGTCCTGGTGGTCGATCTCGACCACGCCGATGGCGACGTCCTCGAAGATGGCCCGGAGCCGCTGCTCGTTCTCCTGGCGCTCGGTGATGTCCACGCCGGTGCCGATGACGTAGCGCACCGCCCCGCGCTCGTCGGCGATGACGGTGTTGGACCAGTCGAAGAGCCGCTCGGCGCCGTCCCTCGTCCGCCAGCGGTTGCGGTGCTGGTTCGGGAAGTCTCCCATCCGCAGGCGGCGGAAGGTGGTCAGGGCGCCGTCGAGCTCGGCGGCGGGGATGAGGAGGTCGAAGACGGACCGGCCCAGCGCCTCCTGCTCGGTGAAGCCGGTCACCCGCTCGCAGGCGGCGTTGAACCGGACGATCCGGCCGTCCGGGTCGAGGACCACCACCAGCGTGGCCAGCGTGTCGAGGATGGCGCTGCTGAAGTCGCGCTCGGAGCGGACCGAGCGCTCCGCCGCCCGCTCCCGGGTGACGTCGCGGAAGAACGCGGCCACGCCACCGGTGCTGGTCGGATAGGCCGTGATGTGGACCCAGGTGTCGAGCGTCGGGAGGTGGTCCTCCAGCGCGACCGGTACCCGGTCGTCCATGCAGCGCTGGTAGGCGCGTCGCTGCGCCCCGGACGGATGGGCGAGCTCCGGCCAGACCTCCCACAGCACGCGCCCCAGCGCCTCCTTGCGCGGCCGGCCGGTGATCCGCTCCTGCGCCGCGTTTACCCGGACGATGACCCAGCTCCCGTCCACCTCGACGAGGCCATCGCCGTGCTCGAGGAGCTCGTCGGCCGGCGCTGGTCTGGGCGGAGTGGGCATGGGAAGCCGCCTGCGTGCCTGCTGCGAAGGGCGTGGGAGCTCCGGGCAGGACGGGCTTCGGGCGAACCACCCTCGCGCACCTTTCCATTCCCATGTCCTCCGGCGTCCACCGGCGCACGCCCCGGATGGCGGGCGGGCGACCGCCCGGGCCTCCGCCGAGGCGCGAGCAGCATGCGCTCGCCTGGCAGGATGGTCCGGCGGGCCCTGGCGCCCGGGCCCGATCAAGGCCCGTCGAAGCCGGCGCTGGGCTGGGCCCGCCGGCGAAGGCCGCGCATCAGCTCCCGCGCCTGTCCCAGCCGCTCCAGCGCCTCGCCTGCGCTGTCAGCGACGGCGCAGAGGTGCCCGAGCTTGCGGCCCGGGCGCGGCGCCTTGCCATAGAGGTGGAGGCTGACGCCGGGGACGGCCAGGGCCCGGTGCGCGAGGGAGGCGTCGTCCCCGAGGAGGTTCTGCAGCGCCGCGGTGGCGTGGGGGCGCGGATCGCCCAGCGGCAGGCCGCAGATGGCGCGGATCAGCTGCTCGAACTGGCCCACTGCGCAGGCCGCGCCGGCGTGGTGGAAGGTGTTGTGCGGGCGGGGCGCCAGCTCGTTGACCAGCAGCCCGCGCCGCCGGTCCAGGAACAGCTCCACCGCGAGCAGCCCCTCCACCTCGAGGCCGTCCGCGATGCCGACGGCCAGCCCGCGCGCCTGCGCCAGCAGCGCCTCCGGGAGCGGCGCCGGGAGGACCGACTGGACCAGGACGCCGTCGGCGTGCCAGTTCCGGGCCGCGGGGTGGACCGCCAGCTCCCCCGCCGGCGAGCGCGCCACCAGCACCGACAGCTCGGCTTCGAGGTCGAGCTCCGCCTCGGCCACGCAGGGGGCCGAGCCGAGCGCGGCGAACGCCTCGGCCGCGTCGGCCTGCCCCTCGACCCGGGCCTGCCCGCGCCCGTCGTAGCCGCCGGTGCGCCGCTTCAGCCGGAGCGGGCCGAGCGCGGTCGCGGCGGTCAGGGCAGCCGCGGCGTCCGCGACGTGGAGCCAGGGGCCCACCGGGAAGCCGGCCTCCTGCAGCCAGGCCTTCTGCCGGGCGCGATCCTGGATTCCGCTCCAGCACGGCGGGGGCCGGGCGGACCGGCGCGAACCGGGCCGCGGCCTGCGCCGCGGCCGGGTGGACGCGCTCGATGTCGAAGGTCACCACCGCCGAGCGCGTCGCCAGCTTGACGGCGGCGGCGGCGTCCTCCAGCGAGGCCGCGATGACCTGGTCGGCCACCGGCGCGGCCGCGCAGCCGGGGTCCGGGTCGAGCACCACCACCCGGTACCCCATGGCGCGGGCGGCCAGCGCGCTCATGCGCGCCAGCTGGCCCCCGCCCAGGAACCCGAGGGTCGCGCCCGGGAGGATGGGCGTCACGCGTCCACCTCCTTCAGCACCGCCTCGGCCGCGGCGCGGCGGCGGTCGCGGAGGCGCTGGCGCAGCGCCGCGTCGTCGCCGGCCAGGAACTGCGCTGCAAGCAGGGCCGCGTTGGCGGCGCCGGGCGCGCCGATGGCCAGGGTGCCGACCGGCACGCCGCGGGGCATCTGGACGATGGAGAGCAGGGCGTCCATCCCCTGGAGCGCCGTCGCGGGGATGGGCACCCCCAGCACCGGCACCAGGGTGTTCGCGGCCAGCATGCCGGGCAGGTGGGCGGCGCCGCCCGCGCCCGCGATGATGACGCGCAGCCCCCGCCGCTCGGCGGCCTCGGCGTATCTCGACCATCCAGGCCGGCGTCCGGTGCGCTGAGACGATCTTCACCTCGTGCGGGACCCCCAGCGCCGTCAGCTCCTGGCGCGCGGCCTCCATGTGCACGAGGTCGCTGCGGCTGCCCATCACGATGCCCACGCCGGGCCGGTGGCGTCCGGTTCCATGGTGTCCTCCCTCATGGCCGCGCCAGCCCGAGGAAGCGCGTGACGCGGAGCTCCTCCGGGGTGGTAGCTCGCCGCCAGCCGGATGATGACGAGCCTGCTTCGCGAACCAAAATGCATGAACCGGAGGACGTAATGGCCCGTACCAGGACGCGCCAGCCGTCCAGCTGCCGCGCCCTTCGCGGGACGTCGAGGGCGAGCAGCGCGGCTGGACTTTCCTCAGCAATCACGCGCACGTGCTCATCTGCGTGGCGGCGTAGCCCTCGGCCGGCATCCAGGAGATCGCCGAGCAGGTCGGGATCGACATACCGCGGCGTGAGCGGGATCCTGCGCGAGCTGGAGGAGGCCGGCTACCTGTCGCACGCGCGCCAGCGACGACGCGCGCAGCAACGTCTACGGTGGACCGCTCGCTGCCGCTGCGCCACCCGCTGGAGCGGCACCGGCGCATTCGCTGGCGCCGCCGGACCTGGCGGATCAGCGCGCCAACGGGTTCGCTCCTGCCTTCGTCACGAGCCCGGCTGACCCGTCGCGCCAGGCGACGCGGGCGCCGCCGCTCTCGCGACGACGCCCGCCAGCATCCCTTCACCGGTGCAGCGCCAGGAACAGCTCGTAGCCGTAGCCAGCCAGGATCTCGCCGGCGAGGACGAAGGCAAGGTAGAGGGCGATGGCCCGGCTGCGCAGTCACCAACGTTGAGAGCCCGGCGACCACCCAGGCGCTGGTGGCAGGTGGTGATCGACGAAGGCGAGCATGTGCTCTTGCTGGCCCCTCCCCGGAGCAGCGCCTCGATGATCGGGACCGACGACTCGGTGGTCACGTAGAAGGGCAGGCCCACCAGCGCGGCGAAAGGGACCCAGTAGGCGTGCCCCGCGCCGAAGAGGCCGCCCATGAGCTCCACCGGGGCGAAGCGGTCGACGAGGTGGCCGACGGCGACGAGCAGGGCGAAGGAGGCGAGGATTCGCCTTGCGCCCACGTCGCGGAAGGCCCGGATGACCTCGGGCACCTTGAGCCCGGCCATGTGCACCGAGGCTCCGCAGCGCGGCCGTGAGCGGATCCGGATGGCGAGGCCGGTGGCCGCATCGAAGGAGCCTGCCGCGGCGTCTTGCAGGTCCGGCAGCACTGCGGGGCCAGGTCGGCCGCGCAGGCGCATCTGGCTGCGGGGGCCTTGCGCACGGCCGCTGCGCAGCCGCACGCGCTGGGCGCGGCGGGGCCGGCGAACCGCGTCGGCCAGCCACCGCGTGCGGGTCTCGACCAGGTGACGTAGCCGGAGCCCAGGCCGATGACCACCGACGCGATGGCGACGGCCGCCGCGAACTCCGCGCCGACCACGCCCGCCAGCAGCACGAAGCCATCCGGGCTCATGAGCGGCGAGGAGGTGGAGGAAGGCCATGATCGGTGCCCAGGGGACGGTCGCGGTCAGCATCCCCAGGATCACCGCCATGGTGCCGCAGGCGCAGAGCGGCGTGAACGCGCCCAGCGCGACGCTGCCCAGGATGGAGGCGTGGGTCCGCCGCGCCAGGGCGCGCTCCAGGCGCTTCGCGTCGGCGTGGACCTTCATGACGTCGGCCAGGAGGATGGCCAGCGACAGCGGCAGCCAGTTGTGGGCCAGCAGGTTCGACACGGCCTGGAGCGTCTCGGCTGCGATGGTGGCGGTCCGGGTCGAGAGGGGCTTCCACTGTGCGCGTCCTCCTTCGAGTGGATGCTCCCAGGGGAAGACGCAGCCATTGCATTGGATGCAGGGTATTGATGCGACAGGACCCAACCCCCTGGAGCGGTCCGTCAGCCCCTGGGGCGCCGCGGGCGGGGTGGTCCGGCAGCAGCAGCAGCGCGGCGGCGTCGAGGACGGTGCCGTACCGGTCGACCACGAACTGGCAGCAGCGCAGGAGCGCGTCCCGCACCAGGTACCTGCCGCGCTACCTGCGCGACTTCGCGCCGGAGATGGAGATATTTGAGCTGGGCGGCCGCTTCCTTGAACGAGCGCCCCTCGAGGTCGACGAGCGACACGGCTCGCGCGTACGGCTCGGGCAGCGCCGCGATCAGCTCGCGTACGCCCGCGGCCATGCCGGCGTGCTCGCGGACACGTCGTCGTCCCCGCCATCTTCGAGGGCCGAGGAGGAGGAGGCCGGCACGGCTTCGCCCGTGCCGGCGCTGGAGTCGACCACCGCGCTGCGCGCCACCGCGAACAGCCACCCGGAGAGATTGGGGCATCGCTCCCGAGCCGCCCGGCGCCCCGATGAACGCGGATGAAGATGTCCTGGAGCACGTCTTCGGCGTCCTCGGCGTTCCGGAGCTTGTTCCGAGGTAGCCCGGGAGCTTCCCGGAAGGCCTCCCGAGAGCCGGGAGGTGTCGATTGGACGTCATCGGGCTCGCCGTAGGTACTGCGCCACCATACCGCGGCGCCGTCAGGGAGAGCGCGCGCCTTCGCACCGCCCGCGTACGGCGGCGCTTGCCGGTCCTTCGAATACGCCCGATCCGCCGGCGGAGAAGCGGCCGGCGCCCGATGCGCTCTGGCACGATGGTCCTCTTCGCCAGCCAGCATCGAGACGAGGGCGGCGATCTTCCGGGCACGGCCGGCGGTGGTCTTCATCTGGTTTGTCGCAAAATGCCAGCGCGAACAGGTTCATCTTGCCGAGGCCGTGGAAGGTCCGGCGTGCCGAGGGTTCGCCTCGATGGCGGCGCGCAGGTCGGCCGGGATGGTCGCCTGCGCGGCTCGATCGGCGCGTACGCTGCGTCCCAGCGTCCATCCGCCTTGGCCGCATCGACCTGCCGCTGGCCGTGGACGGTCATGCGGCCGGCCGCCGTCAGCCGCGCGACGTGCTCCCGGTTGATTTGGCTCCAGGTGCTCCTGGCCCGGCGCGGCGTGTACCGCTGGAGGTAGGAGCGCCGATCGAGCCCTTTGCGGATGCCGTCGATTCATCCCTACAGCGCCACCTCGAGCGCCTCGGTGACCGTGGCGATGCCGTACTCCTCGAAGTATCCTACGAGAGCGGGTCGCGGTCGTGGTTCGCCGAGAACCAGGCCTCGAACGCCTTCACGCTCCGGAAGATCCTGGTACCTGTTCGCATCGGGAACGAGCGGTGCCATGCGTCTCCTTCGCGCCAGGAACATGGCGAGCAGCGCATGGCCAGCCGGCGCGGCGACCAGCGCCGGCTCCTCGTTCTGGACCACGCTGCGCATCCCGCTCCGATCGCGCCGGATTTGCGCGTGGACTGGGAGGGCACCTCGGGGGCTCGCGCAGTCGGCGGCGCCCACCCCCAGGGGCGGGTCTGGATCGGATGAGTGAGCCCGCAGCGCGCGCTCCGCCGGACTTTCCTTGCCGGTGTGCGTGCCGGGCTGCGAGGCTGCGGTCGTACAGCGCGCGAGGCGGCGACCCCACGCCCGACCGGTCCACAGGCTTCCCGGGCTCGACACGGCCGGTTCCTGGGCCTCCTGCTCATGTATGACGGCCACGTCGTGGAGCGGGTGATGTACCTGCAGAACGTGGCTGCTGCCGCGCAGTACAAGCTCATCTACTCCTTCCACATGCCGCTCTTCTTCGTGCTGGCGGGCGCCGCGGCGAAGGCCGGCACGTAGCCTGCCGGCCTTCCTGCGCTTGCGTCTGGCCTCGCGGGTGGTGCCGCTGCTCTTCTTGACCTGCTGCTGGCCGCCCAGGCCTGGCCGCATCCCACTTCCGCCATTGCTGGCGACCGCGGCGGACTACGGGCGTGCGGCCCTCGCCTCGGTCACGGTGCTCACGCTCTTCTACGTGCTGACCTGGTTCCTGATGTGCCTGGTCCTCGGTCGAGCTCCTGCACTTCGCCAGCTCGCGGTTCCTCCGCTGGTCCGCCGCATCGCGGCGGCGGCGTGCTTATCGCTTACGTCGGCGGGTACCTCGAACGCGAAATACGACCTGTTCGGCGCGGGCAGGTGCTGTTCGGATTGATTGTGTTTCCCTATTAACCTTAGCAATACGTACTCGTTGAACGACA
>JASGJN010000008.1:0-7832 GCA_049840735.1 Anaeromyxobacter sp.
GGGGTCACCTGCGCTGGGGCCCCCACCCCACCGACGTCTCCGGTTCACGTCCTCCCGACTAGCGCGGCAACGCCTGCCGGGAGCGCCGCGGCTGGAGCGGGATGACCCGGGCCTCGCGCTGCGGCGTGGGCGTGAGCCGGCGGCCGGCCGGGCCGCGCCGCCAGACCAGCGGCAGGAGCGCCAGGGTGGCGGCGAACCAGGCCAGCAGGGTCATCCAGATGACCACCACCAGGGCCGCGAGCGCGCGGAGCGTGAGGACGGCCCGGCTCGCGGCGGGGCGGGACGGGGTCGGTGCGGTGGCCAGGCGAAGGTGGCCGCGCGCAGCGGGGTGTCCGGGAAGCGGCACGGGTGCTCCTCCGGATCGAACATAGGCACCCGCCTCGCCGACAGCCAGCCGGCCCTACCACGGGGCCCGCCGGCCGGCCGCACGGGGGGCGCCGGGGCCTCGGGGTGGGCGGCCGGGGCTGCAAGCGCGCCCGAAATGCTGTATCGAAGCCCCGCCATGCGTTCTGCAGACACGCTCCGGGAGCTGGGCTGGCCGTTCCTCCTCGAAAACCTCGCAGGCCGCTGCCGGCTGGCCGCCGGCCGGCGGATGGCCGAGCGCCTGGCCTTCCTTCCCGACGCCGCGGCGGTGCGGGAGGCGCTGGCCCGCGTGGAGGAGGCCCGCCGCCTCTCCGAGTCGGGCGGAGCCCTCCCCTTCTCCGGCGTGGGCGACGTGGAGGGGCACCTCGACCGCGCCGCCCGCGGCGGGGTGCTCGAGCCGCTGCAGCTGCGGGAGTGCGCGGCGCTGGTCCGCGCCGCGGCCCGGACCCGCGGCGCCCTGGAGGCGCGCGGGGCGGAGCTGCCCCGGCTCTGGGCGCTGGCCGAGCCGCTGGGGCCGGAGCCGCGGCTGGCGGACCGCATCGAGCGATCGATCGAGCCCAGCGGGGCCATCTCCGAGCGGGCCTCCCCCGAGCTGGCGGCCGCGCGCGACCGCGCCCGCGGGCTGCACCGGGCGCTCAAGACCCAGGTCGAGTCGCTGCTGGCCGACGCCGACATGCAGCGCCACCTGCGCGACACCTACTTCACCATCCGCAACGAGCGGTACGTGCTCCCGGTGCTGGCCTCGAGCCGCTCGGCCGTGCCCGGCATCGTGCACAACGCCTCCCAGTCAGGCCAGACCCTCTTCGTCGAGCCGGACGCCATGGTGGAGCTGGGCAACGAGCTCTCCATCGCCAGCGCGGTGGCGGCCGAGGAGGAGGCCCGCATCCTGCGCGAGCTCTCCGCCTCGGTGGCCGCCGCCGCCGGCGGCCTGCTCCGCGACCTCGAGGTGCTGGCCCGGCTCGACCTGCTGGAGGCCGAGGCGCAGCTGGCCTCGGATCTGGACGCCCACGCGCCGGAGGTGGCGCCGGCGGCCGGGGGCTTCGAGCTGCTCTCGCTGCGCCACCCGATCCTGGTCCTGCAGGGCAAGAAGGTGGTGGCGAGCCACGTCCGGCTGGCGCCGCCGCAGCGGGCCCTGATCGTCTCCGGCCCGAACGGCGGCGGCAAGACGGTGGCCATCACCGCGGTGGGGGTGGCCTCGCTGATGCTGCGCGCCGGCCTGCCGGTGCCGGCCGCGGCCGGCTCGCGCCTGCCCTTCTACCTGGAGGTGACGGCCGCGGTGGACGAGCGCGGCGACCTGGCGAAGGACCTCTCCACCTTCACCGCCCACCTCGCGGCGGTGAAGGACATGCTGGAGGGGGCGGTGCCGGGGTCGCTGGTGCTGGTGGACGAGATCGCCGCCGACACCGACCCGCGGGAGGGCGCGGCGCTGGCCGCGGCCATCCTCGAGTCGCTGGTGGAGAGGGGGGCCACCGTGCTGGTCACCACCCACCTGGACGAGCTGAAGGCGCTGGCCCTCACCGACGACCGGTACGCCAACGCCCGGGTGGGGTTCGACGCCGATCGGCTGGTGCCCACCTACCAGCTGCACCTGGGCACGCCCGGCTCGTCCTCGGCCATCGAGGTGGCGGCGCGGGTCGGGCTGCCACCCGCGGTGGTGGAGCGGGCCCGCGCCGCCGCGGGCGGGCGCGGCGGCGCGCTGGGCGAGGCGCTGCGGGCGCTGGAGGCCGAGCGCGCGAAGCTGGCCAGCGAGCGGCGCCTGGCCGAGGAGGCCACGGCGCGCGCGCAGGCGGCGGAGGCGCGGGCCCGGACCAGCGAGGAGGCGGCGCGCCGCTCCGAGCGCGAGGCCGCGGCGAGGATGGGCGCGGCGCTGGCCGAGGAGATCGAGGCCGCGCGCGGCGAGGTGGCGGAGCTGCTCGCGTCGCTCCAGGCGCAGCCCTCGGTCAAGAAGGCCGCGGAGGCCACCCGGCAGCTGGACGCGTGGCACGCCCAGGTGGCCCAGGCCGCCAGGGCCACCCAGGCGCGCGCCGAGGCCGGCGCCGAGGCGCTGCCGGGCGGCGAGGTGCGGCCCGGGGTGCGGGTCAGGATTGCCTCGCTCGGCCAGGAGGGCGAGGTCCTGGAGCTGGACGGGCGGGAGGCGCTGGTGCGGGCCGGCCCGCTCAAGGTCCGCCGCCCCATCTCAGACCTGGTGCCGCTCACCGGCAAGGCGCGCGACGCCGGCCTGGCGCGCACGCGCGGCGAGAAGCTGGCGGCGGCGGAGGAGGCGCGGGCGGACGCGGTGCGGGGGCCCGAGCGCCGGCTGGACGTGCGCGGGCTGCGGGTGGAGGAGCTGCTGCGGGAGGTGGAGCGGTTCCTGGACCGGCTCTACGCGGACGGCGAGGCCGACTGCCTCATCCTGCACGGCCACGGCACCGGCGCGCTCAAGCAGGCGCTGCGCGATCACCTCTCCGCCTCGCCCTACGTCGGCGCCTTCCGCCCCGGCGACCGGCACGAGGGCGGCGACGCGGTCACCGTGGTCGCGTTCCGCCGCTGACCTCCCCCGACCGCCGCAGCGGCGCGTACCGCCCGGGGCCAGCCACGCGGCTGGCGCCAGGAACCGGCGGCTCCCCACCAGGCGGGGGCCGACGCAGCGCGCTGTTTCACCCTATGTGTCGAGCGTGCTACAGGAACCGGAAGCTGCGCCGCTTCGCCTCACCTCGTGCCGAACCGGAGCGCGCCCCCGCGGCTCCGGCCCTGGAGGAAGCCCGCATGATCCGGTCCCCCTGGCTCGCCCCCGTCCTCGCCGCCGCGCTGGCCGCGCCGGTCCTCGCGACCGCGCAGACCTCCACCGAACCCGCCAAGCCGGCCGACGCGGCCGCGCCTGCGCCGGCGGCGCCTGCGACCCCCGCCGCCCCCGCGGCTGCGCCCGCGGCACCGGCTGCGCCCGCCGCGCCCGCCGCAAAGCCGGACGAGGGCGTGAAGATCACGCCCTACGGCTTCGTGATGGTGAACGCGTTCTTCAACAGCGCCCTGTTCGCGGCCCGCGACTACCCGGGGCAGGTGCAGGTGACCAACACCGGCGGCTCCTTCCTGATGAGCGCCCGCCAGTCGCGCCTGGGCGTGAAGCTCGGCTACAAGGACGCCGCCGTCACCCACGCCGACCTGGGCGGCACCATCGAGTTCGACTTCAACGGCGGCCAGATCCAGAGCACCAACGTCAACAGCAACGCCTCCAGCACCGGCTGGTACAACGGCCTGATGCGGCTCCGGCTGGCCTTCATGACCGCCAGCTGGAAGACGTCGGCCGGCACCGTGCTCTTCGAGGGCGGCCAGGACTTCGGCCTGATGAACCCGCTCACCGGCGACAGCATGGCCTACACGGCCAGCCCGCTCTTCTCGCAGGCCGGCAACCTGTGGCGGCGCTCGCCGCAGTTCCGCCTGGCCTGGGCCGGGACCTTCGACGCCCTGAGCCTCTCCGCCGCCGCCGCCATCCTCTCCCCGGCCGACGCCAGCGCGCCGGTGGACCAGGGCGCCGGCAACCGCTCGCGCTCGCCCGACCTCGAGGGGCGCGTGTCGGTCGGCTACAAGGTGGCCCCCGACCTGAACGGCACGCTGGGCGCCGGCCTCCACAGCAACAAGCGGCGCTACGACGGCGCCACCGCCGGCTCCACGCAGGACCTGACCGTCACCGGCTACGGCGCCGACCTGGAGCTGAACCTCCGCTACGTGACGGTGAAGGGCGAGTGGTACACGACCGACGGGCTGGACGACACCTACAACGGCCTCGGCCCGGGCTCTCCGGCCGTGGCCGGCACCACCACCAACGAGCGGCAGAAGGTGGGCGGCGACGGCTACTGGGCCCAGGCGGTGGTGAAGCCCACCGCGCTCCTCTGGCTCGCCGCCGGATACGGCCGCGGCAACGTGGACCGGGACGAGCTGGACCAGGCCACCGCCGACGCCGACCTGGCCAAGGCGCGCTACCGGAACGACATGGTGGTGGCCGGCGCCTTCCTCAACCTGGGCAAGTACTGGCGCGCCGGGCTGGAGTGGGCCAAGACGACCTCCTACTACCTGAGCGACGACGAGGTGGACGCCATGCAGACGACCATCTCGAGCCAGCTCAAGTTCTAGATCCGCCGAGGCGCCACCATGTCCCGGAGGCTAACCATCCTCGCGCTGGCGGCGGCGCTGCTGTCCCCCGCCCGCGGCCTGGCCCAGGTGAAGATCGGCTTCATCAACACCATGACCGGCCCGGAGGCGCCCATCGGGGAGAACCTGACCCGCGGCGCCGCGCTGGCGGTCGAGGACCTCGAGAAGAAGGGGATCACCGTCCAGCTGGTGACCCAGGACGACGGCGGCAAGCAGCAGCAGGCCATGAGCGCCATGGAGCAGCTCGCCACCGGCGACCAGGTGCCGGTGGTGGTCGGGCCCTACCTGTCCGCCAGCGCCAACGCGGTCGCGGAGCGGGCCGAGGAGTACCAGGTCCCGCTGCTCGTCCCGGTGGCCGCCAAGGAGGACCTGACCCGGACCGGCAAGCGGTTCGTCTTCCGGCTCAACGCGCCGGCCCACGTCTACGCCGAGTCGGCGCTGGACACCGTGCTGGCGCTGGGGAAGGCCCGGACCATCGCCTTCGTGTACGAGTCCACCGACTTCGGCACCTCGGTGGCGGCCGCGGGCAAGGCGCTGGCGGCCCGGCGCGGCCTGCAGGTGGTGGCGGACCAGGCCTACCAGAAGGGCGCGCCCGACCACCGCTCCACCCTCACGCAGATCAAGGCCAAGGATCCCGACCTGGTCTTCATGGTCTCCTACGTGGCCGACGCCATCCTGCTCATGCGGCAGGCCCGCGAGAATCGGCCTGGAGCCTCGGGCCTTCCTGGGCGGCGGCGCCGGGTTCGACACGGCCGAGTTCGAGGGGGAGCGGCAGATCTCCGACCTGGTCTTCTCGGCCACGCAGTGGACCCCGGACACCGGCTGGCCGGGAGCGGCCGAGTTCGCCGAGCGCTTCCGCGCGCGGTACGGCAAGAAGCCGACCTACCACGCCGCCTGCGCCTACACGGCGGTGCTGATCGCCGCGGAGGCGGCCGCCAAGGCCGGGGGGGATGCCCGAAAGACGCGCGACCTGCTGGCGTCCGGCGCCTGGACAGGCATCATGGGGGACGTGAAGTTCGAGGCGTTCGAGGGGTTCACCAACCAGAACCGGCACCTCATGCCGGTGATCCAGTACCAGGGCGGCCGGTCGGAGACGGTGGCGCCGGCCGCCATGGCGAAGAAGAAGGCGGTCTACCCGTTCCCCGGCTGGAAGTGACGGGGCCGGCCGCCACGTGACCACGGGAGGGGCGGCGAGGGGCCGCCCCGCCTCCCCTGCCCGGCCGCCGGCCGGGCCCGGAGCACGGATGGCGGTCTTCCTGCAGTCGCTGCTGAGCGGGATCCTGATGGGCGGCGTCTACGCGCTCATCGGGATTGGCCTGACGCTCATCTTCGGCGTGATGCGCATCATCAACTTCGCCCACGGCGAGCTGCTGATGCTGGGCATGTACGCCACCTGGCTGCTCCACCAGCTCTGGGGCGTGGACCCGTACCTCTCGGTGCTGGCGGTGGCGCCGCTGCTCTTCCTGTGGGGCGCGCTGCTGCAGCGGGTCTTCATCGCGCGCGTCATGGACGCGCCCCCGCAGAACCAGATCCTGCTCACCATCGGGCTGGGGCTGGTCATGTCCAACGCCGTGATGCTGGGCGCCGGCCCCGGGTACAAGCTCCTCACCACCCCCTACTCCTCCGCCTCCTTCAAGCTGGCCGGCCTGTCCGTCTCGCAGCCGCTGCTCTACGCCTTCCTGATCACCCTCGCCGTCACCGGCAGCCTCTACGCCTTCCTGCTCCGCACCGACACGGGCCTCGCGATCCGGGCCGCCGCGCAGGACCGCGACGCGGCCCAGCTCATGGGCGTGGACGTGCGGCGCACCTCGCTGCTGGCCTTCGGCATCGGGGCGGCGCTGGCCGGCGTGGCGGGCGCGCTGGTCGCGCCCACCTACTACATCTACCCGCAGGTCGGCGGGGCCTTCACGCTCAAGGCCTTCGTGATCGTGGTGCTGGGCGGGATGGGCAGCGTGATGGGCGCCACGCTCGGCGGCGTGCTCATCGGCGTCACCGAGTCGCTGGCCGCGGTCTACGTCGCGAGCGGCCTCAAGGAGCTGGTGGTCTACGTGCTCTTCCTGGCGCTCCTCCTCTTCCGGCCGGCCGGGCTGCTGGGCAAGTCCCGGGCCTGATGGCGAGCCCCCATGCGCACCCTGGATCTCCCGGACTCCGCGGCGTCTCCCGCACCGCCCTGTTCGGCGTGCTCGGCGGGACAGCGCTCCTGGCGCTGCTGCCGCTGGTCGTCACCGCGCCGTATCTCATGCAGCTGGGCGTGTTCCTCTTCCTGGCCATGCTGCAGGGGCAGGCCTGGAACCTGGTGGGGGGGACTCGCCGGCCAGTACTCGGTGGGCCACGCCGCCTGGTTCGGCGTGGGCGCCTATGTCACCGTGATGCTGCTGCGCCTGGCCGGCCTGGGGCCGTGGTGGGGGCTGCCCGCCGGGATGGCGGCGGCGGCCCTGCTGGCGGTGGCCGTGGGGGCGCTCACCTTCCGGCTGCGCGGGCCCTACTTCGTGCTGGGCTCAATCGCGGTGGCCGAGATCATCCGGCTGGCGGCGCTCCACTTCTCCGGCTTCACCCGGGGTGCCGAGGGCTTCCTGGTGACGGGGCTGCAGCCGGTGCGGCTGCTGGGGCTGCAGCTGTTCCCCGGGCGCCGGCCGTTCTGGTACCTCACCCTGCTCCTGGCCCTGGTCGCGCTCTGCGATCAGCCGGGCCGTGCTCCGCTCCCGGCTCGGCTATCTGGCTGCAGGCCGTCCGCGAGGACCAGGACGCCGCGCAGGCGCTGGGCATCCCGGTGACGCGCTGCAAGGTGCTGGCCCTCGCCCTCTCGGCGGCGCTGATGGCGCTGGCCGGTGGGCTATTCGCGCTCGAGACCCGCTTCGTGGACCCGAACATCGCCTTCGGCATCGACGTCTCGCTGGCCCCGGTGCTCATCTGCATCGTGGGGGGGATGGGGACGCTGCCGGCCCCATCATCGGCGCCATGGTGCTGCTGCCGCTCTCGGAGGTCCTGCGCAACCCGAGCAGCCTCGAGCAGCTCGGGCTCCTCCCCGCCGGCTCCGAGGCGGTCCGGTTCGTCTCCGCCCACCTCTCGCAGGCGCACCTCCTCGTGTACGGCGTGCTGGTGGTGATCATGATCCTCTTCGCGCCGGACGGCCTCCTGGGCGTCTGGCGCGGGCTGCTCGCGCGGCTGCGCCGCCTCACCACCCGCCCGGCCGCGCCCCCCGCGGCCGCGAGCCCCTGAGCCCCGCATGCCCCTGCTCGAGCTCCGGCACCTCTCGCGCTTCTTCGGCGGCCTGGCCGCCTGCTCCGACGTCTCAGGTGCTGTTCGGATTCTATCGTGTTTCCCTATTAACCTTAGCAATACGT
>JASGJN010000009.1:5000-69835 GCA_049840735.1 Anaeromyxobacter sp.
TCCAGCTCGTAGGTGACGAGCAGGTAGAGCTTTTCGGAACTCGTTCCGCTCGTGCTCGGCCACCTCGGCGCGAACCCTTCAGCGCCTCCGCCGTGGCGGTCATCCTCGCGAGCTGCGCCCGCAGGGCTTCGATCTCGGCGTCTCGCGGGTCGCGCTCGCTACACCTGCCCGCTTGATTACTATCCGTGCGTGCCGTCCGCAATGCGGCATCTCGCGCCTTCGCCGCGATGTCGCGCGGCTTCGTCTTGCTTGCCGGCAGCAGACACGCCCTCGAGAATGGCGGCGAGCTCACGGCCGTCGATCGTGATCGCCTTCTGGCCCGGCGCGGCGTCGGGGATCCGGAAGAACCCGCGGTCGAGCCCCTTGTAGAGCAGGCACCAGCCGGTCCGGTCGTGCCAGAGGAGCTTCAGCTTGTCCCTGCGCTTGTTGAAGAAGACGAAGAGCGCGCCGCCGGCAGGATCGTGGCCAAGCCCATCGCGCGCCGCCTCAGCGAGACCGACGAAGCCGCGGCGCATGTCCACCGGCGCCGTCGCCGCGAAGATCCGCACGCCTGCCGGGATCACGACAGTGCCCCCTCGAGCACCTGGACCAGCCGCGCGAGCTCGGCACCGTCGAAGCGCGGCGGCACGCGCACCGTGCGGCCGCCAGAGAGCACCAGCTCGAACGCGGGAGCGGCGGCGTCAGGCGCCGCCGCGAGCTCGACGAACCGCACCGGCGCCGCCTCCTTGGCCGGCGCCCGACGGGCCTCCGCGCCGAGCCGCCAGCGCCAGTGGGCGAGCGTGTTCGCGTTGACCCCCGTCTCCGCCGCGAACTCCTTCGCCGACAGCCCGCTGTCCACCCACCGCTCCACCCGCTTCGCCCAGACCTCTCGCCCCTCACGCGCCATGGCCGGTCGAGTACCACCGGCTCCGCCGACCGTCAGGAACGTGGTTCACCGTACGGGTACGGATCCGCTCGTTGCCGGCATTCGGCGTCGTCCCTGCGCGCCTCCGGTCGGCCGCTTCGCTCGGACGTCCTCGGCCCGGCTGCTCGTGGCGCTCCGCGCGCGGGCCGCACTCCGTCCCTGCGCTCGCCGGGCACAACGCAGGCCCCTGGCCGACCTGCGAGTGGTCCCTTCCCGCGCCGCGTGGTCCTGGCGGTCGGCCAGGGGCCTTTGGACGGGTGCCCGGCTCGCAGCGACCGGCCCACGCCGCGCGCGTACCTGATCAGCCTGTGATGCGGGCCTGCGGGATTGTCCTCGCTCCGCGGCCGCCCTCCGGCGCTACGGAACTCGCGAGCCCTTTGCCGCGCGGGCGTGCCGGGCGCTCCGGGACTCGCGAGTGCTTTCGCCGCGCGGGCGTGCTGGGCGCTCCGGGACTCGCGAGCGCTTTCGTGGCGCGGGCGTGCCGGGCGGCTCCGGGCCCGCCCCCACCTCGGCGGCTCGTGACGCGGCCGCTCAGGGCTGCTCGTAGACCTCGTCGGAACGCGGTGCCCCGGGCAGCTGCTCGTCGAGCGAGCGGCGATACTGGACGCACCCGCTCATGAACTGGGGCCAGTCCGGGACGGCCAGGCTCCGCTCGAGCGGCTCGGGCAGGAGCCTCCAGAGCGCGGGCTGGTGCCAGCACAGCGCCTGGCCGGTGCTGTCCCGGTGCGCGCGGATCCCGGCCCGGAGGCGCCGCACTTCCTCGATCAGCTGCTCGCGCGAGAGCGCTTCCAGATCTTCGTCCATCCTCGGCTGCTCCTCCGCCCTGGCTGGTGGCTGGCGGGATCCGCCCGCGCGCCGCCTGGCCCTGGCAATGTGGGCGGCCGCCGGGGTACTTGCACGAGCTGAGCCCTGGCGCTGTGGGGGCCGGTGGGCCACGGAGGCCGGGTGGCGCCTCCCTGGGCGCTCGCTGCTGGCCTCCGCCTGGCCGTCAGCCCCCCGTGCTACCACCCTGCCCGTGCCAGGGCCGACAGTGCGGCGGTGGGTCGAGGTTGGGGTGGACGAGGGGCGCGCGATGGCGCTGGCTTCGGCGCTGCAGCTCCACCCGCTGGCGGCGCGCGTGCTGACGGCGCGCGGCTACGCCGAGCCGGCCGAGGCGGAGCGGTTCCTGGCCTCCCGGCTGGCGGACCTGCCGGATCCCTTCGTCATGAAGGGCATGCCGGCCGCGGTCGAGCGGATCCTGCGCGCGCTCGAGGCGGGCGAGCGGATCGCCTGCTACGGCGACTACGACGTGGACGGCGTGACCTCCACGGCGCTGCTCACCGGCTTCCTGCGCGGCGCGGGGGCGGACGCGATCACGTACACGCCGCACCGGCTGGTGGAGGGGTACGGGCTGAACCGCGACGCGGTGGCCCGGCTGGCGGAGCAGGGCGTGAAGCTGCTGATCACGCTGGACTGCGGCATCACCAGCGTGGACGAGGTGCGCGCGGCGGCGGCGCTGGGCGTGGACGTGGTGGTGGTGGATCACCACACGGTGCCGGTGGAGCTGCCGGCGGCCGCCGCCATCCTCAACCCGCACCAGCCGGGCTGCGACTACCCGACCAAGGAGCTGGCGGCGGTGGGCGTCACCTTCTGCCTGGTGATGGCGCTCCGCAAGCGGCTGCGCGAGGCGGGGCGGTTCGGCGCGCAGCGGCCCGAGCCCAACCTGAAGGACGCGCTCGACCTGGTGGCGCTGGGCACGGTGGCCGACGTGGTGCCGCTGGTGGGCGCGAACCGCATCCTGGTGCGCTGGGGCCTGGAGACGCTGGCCGCCACCCGCCGGCCGGGGCTGCGCGCGCTGAAGCGCGTGGCGGGCATCGGCGATGGGGCCATCACGGCGGGCCAGATCGGCTTCCGGCTGGCGCCGCGCATCAACGCCGCCGGCCGGCTCGACGACGCCGGGCGCGGGGTCCGGCTGCTCCTCTCCGACGACGCCGGCGCAGCGCAGGCGCTGGCCGAGGAGCTGGATCGCGAGAACCAGGCGCGGCAGGAGATCGAGCGGCACATCCTGGAGGAGGCGCTCGCCGACGCGACCGCGAAGGTGGCGACCGGAGTCCGCGGGCTGGTGCTGGCGCGCGAGGGCTGGCATCCGGGCGTGGTGGGCATCGTGGCCTCGCGGGTGGTCGAGCGGTTCCACCGGCCGGCGGTGCTGATCGCGCTGGAGAAGGGGGCAGGCGGGAAGGGGAGCGGCCGCTCCATCGAGGGCTTCCACCTCCATGACGCGCTCTCCGCCTGCAGCGCCCACCTGGCCCGCTTCGGCGGCCACAAGCACGCGGCCGGCGTCACGGTCGAGCGCGACGCGCTGGAGACCTTCCGCGCCGCCTTCGAGGCGCACGCGGCCAGCCACCTGCGCGACGAGGACCTGCAGCCCCGCTGCCGCATCGACGGCTGGGTCACCGACGCCCAGGTGAGCGAGACGGCGGCGGAGGCGCTGGAGAAGCTGGGGCCCTACGGCGCCGGCCACCCGGAGCCGGTGTTCGGTCTCAAGGGCGCCGCGGCCCGCGGCCGGACCGTGGGCGCCGGCGGCACCCACCTCAAGCTCACGCTGGGCGGCCGGCTGGACGCCATCGGCTTCGGCATGGGCGAGCGCGCGCCGCTCTGCGCCGGCGGCCCCATCGACGCCGCCTTCTCAATCGGCTTCGACGAGTGGGACGGCCGGCGCCGGCTGCAGCTCAAGCTGAAGGACGTCCGTCCGGCCGGCTAACCCACCCGCACCACCACCCGCCCGCGCACCTGGCCAGCCAGGATCCGCTCCGACCAGGCGGGCACCTCGTCCAGGCCGATCTCGGTGGTGAGCCCGTCCAGCAGCTCGACGGGCACGTCGCGCGCGAGCCGCTCCCAGGCGCGCACGCGCCGCTCCGCCGAGGCCGTCACCGACTCCACGCCCAGCAGCCGCACGCCGCGCAGGATGAAGGGGAGGACCGTGGTGGGCAGGTCGGTGCCGCCGGCCAGCCCGCAGGCCGCCACCGCGCCGCAGTTCTCGACCTGCCGCAGCACGGTGGCGAGCACCTGCCCGCCCACCGCGTCCACGCCGCCGGCCCAGGTCTCGCGGTCGAGCGGCCGCTGCGCCGCCACGGCCAGCTCGGCGCGCGGGACGATCCGCGCCGCGCCCAGGGAGCGCAGGTACGGCTCCTCGGCGGTCCGGCCGGTCGAGGCCGCCACCTTGAACCCGGCCCGCGCCAGCAGCGCCACCGCCAGGCTCCCCACGCCGCCGGCCGCGCCGGTCACGAGCACCTCGCGCGCCCCCGGCCGCAGCCCGGCGTCCACCAGCGCGTCCACGCAGAGCGCCGCGGTCACGCCGGCGGTCCCGACCGCCATGGCCCGCCGGGCGCCCATCGCCGGCACGCGCAGCGCCGCCGAGGCCGGCACCCGGGCCAGCGCGGCGTAGCCGCCGAAGCGCGCCTCGCCCAGGCCCCAGCCCGTGACCACCACCGCGTCGCCGGGCTGGAACCCGGCCGCCTCGGAGGCCACCACCTCGCCCGCCAGGTCGATGCCCGGCACCATCGGGAAGGCGCGGAAGATCTTGCCCTTGGCCGTGACGCCCAGCGCGTCCTTGTAGTTCAGGCTGGACCAGCGCACCGCCACGGTCAGCTCGCCCGCAGGCAGGTCGGCCGGGGTGAGCGTCTGGGGCACGGCGGGCTCGCCCGCGGCGCGGGCGAGGAGGGCGGGGAAGCGGTCGGGGAGCTGGGCCATGCGGCGAACCTTAGTCCAGACCCGCGCGGCCGGCGCTGCTCTTCGCCTCGTGGGCGGTCGGCGAGGAACGCGACCAGCCCGGCGCTACGCCACGCCCCAGCTCGCCTTCCTGGGCGTGAAGAGCGTGCCCATCCGGGCCAGCTCGCCGCAGTGGATTCCGCTCCGCCTGGCGCTCGAACCCTGCCCGGCAGCGCCCGGAGCAGAAGAAATAGCGCCGCTTCTTGTACTCGACGGACTGGCCCTGCGCCTCGGCCACCGGGCGCCCGCAGACGGGATCGATCGAAACGCCAGCTCGCGGCATCGGCTTCCTCCCTCGCGCCTCACCCCGCTGCAACGGCAGGGCCATCGCCCGGATCCGCAGCGGACCAGCGCGCCGGGCCCGCGTGGCGGGGGGCAGGAGGACCGCTTCGGGAGGAACTGCAGGGAAGGCTCTGAAAAAAGACCAGCCCGGCCCGTTGGGGAGGGCCCAGCCGGAGCGCGACCCGGCGACCGGCCGCCGCGGCAGACCCGCAGTGCGCTCGTCGCCGCCGGCCCGGGCCGCGGCGGGTGGTCCTGGGCGGCCTGGAATCCTTGACGCGAGAGTTTCCGTGCTGTTAGCTGCCCGTTTCCCTGCCGAGGAGGCCAGAGACGTGCCCCGTTTCATCACCGAGCTCAAGCGGACTCACACCTGCGGCGCCCTCACCAAGGACGATGTCGGCAAGGAGGTCGTCCTCTTCGGCTGGGTGAACAATCGCCGCGACCACGGCGGGGCCGTCTTCATCGACCTCCGCGATCGCGAGGGGCTCACCCAGGTGGTCTTCGAGGCCGACGTCCGCCCCGAGGTGCACGACCTGGCCGGCCAGCTCCGGCTCGAGTACTGCGTCGGCGTCCGCGGCAAGGTCGTCTCGCGCGGCGGGAACGTCAACCCGAAGCTCAAGACCGGCGAGATCGAGGTCCACGCCACCGAGCTGGAGATCTTCAACCGCTCGGAGCCGACCCCGTTCCAGATCGAGGACAAGATCGACACCGGCGAGGAGAAGCGGCTCCAGTACCGCTACCTCGACCTGCGCCGCGCGCCGCTGCAGCAGACGCTGATGACGCGCGCCAAGGTGAACCACCTCACCCGCAACTACTTCACCGGCCAGCGCTTCCTCGAGCTGGAGACGCCGTTCATGGTGAAGTACACGCCGGGCGGCGCGCGCAACTTCCTGGTGCCCAGCCGGCTCAACCCGGGCAAGTTCTACGCGCTGGCGGAGAGCCCGCAGCTCTTCAAGCAGCTGTACATGATCGCGGGCTTCGACCGGTACTTCCAGATCGTCCGCTGCTTCCGCGACGAGGACCTGCGCCTCGACCGCCAGCCGGAGTTCACGCAGATCGACGTGGAGATGTCCTTCGTCGAGCAGAACGACATCTTCGACGTGATCGAGGGGCTGGTCTGCCGGGCTGTGGAAGGAGTGCCTGGGCATCGACCTCCCGCGCCCCTTCCCGCGCATGCCCTTCGCCGAGTCGATGGCCAAGTACGGCAACGACAAGCCCGACCTGCGCTTCGGCATGCCGCACGTGGTGCTGACCGACCTGGTCCGCGAGCACGGCGGCGGCGGCGTCCCGCTGCTCGACGAGGCGGTCAAGGCCAAGGGCATCGTCAAGGCGATGCGGGTCCCGGCCTCGGCCAACTTCTCGCGCACCGAGATCGACAAGCTCGAGGAGTACGTGAAGGGCATGGGCTCCAAGGGCCTGGCCCGCGCCAAGGTCACCGGACCGGCGACTGGACCCAGTCCCCGTTCGCCAAGACCATCACCCCCGAGCTGCGCCTGGCCATCAACGCGGCCACCGGCGCCCAGGCCGGCGACCTGCTCCTGTTCCAGTTCGGCAAGGAGTCGACGGTCCACACCGTCATGGCCAACCTGCGCGTGCACCTGGCCAAGCGGATGGGGCTCATCCCGGAGTACGGCTCGGGCGGCAACTGGAACTTCCTCTGGGTGGTCGACCCGCCGCTCTTCGAGTACGACGAGGAGGCCGGGGTCTGGGCCGCGGCCCACCACGCCTTCACCCGGCCGCACGACGAGGCGCTCGAGTACCTCGAAACCGACCCGGGCAAGGTGCAACTGCTACCGCTATGACCTGGTGCTGAACGGCTTCGAGATCGGCGGCGGCTCCATCCGCCTGCACGACCCGGCCGTCCAGGCCCGCGTCTTCAAGGCCATGGGCATCTCGGACGAGGAGGCCCGCGCCAAGTTCGGCTTCCTGCTCGACGCGCTCAAGATGGGCGCGCCGCCGCACGGCGGCATCGCGCTGGGCATGGACCGCCTGGTGATGCTGCTGACCGGCGCCGAGTCGCTGCGCGACGTGGTGGCCTGGCCCAAGACGCAGAAGGGCACGGATCTCATGACCGGCGCCCCTGGCGACGTGGACGCGCGCCAGCTCAAGGACGTCTGGGTCAAGAGCACGCACGACGCCCAGAAGTGAGCCTCCGCGGCCGCCCCGCCGAGCGCGGGGCGCGCCGCTCACCGCTCGCAGGCAGGCGCCCGCCCGCCCCTCCGCCGGGGTCGGGCCGGGCTGGGGCTCCCCCGGGCGCGGCGTCCCGTCGCGCGCCGCGACACGATGCAGCAATCTTCGGCCGGCCACCGCTGCCCGGCTGAGGTAGGTTGCGGCCGTCCAACCCCGGAATCCCGGAAGAAGGAGCTGCTCCCGTGGCGACGCTTCCCCCCATCCTCACCGCCGAAGAGGCGGCCGGCCTCATCCAGCACAACCAGACCATCGGCTTCAGCGGCTTCACGCCCGCCGGCGCGGCCAAGGCCATCCCGTCGGCGCTGGCCGTCAAGGCGCAGGCCGAGCACGCCGCCGGCCGCCCGTTCCAGATCGGCGTCCTCTCCGGCGCCTCGACCGGCGCCTCGCTGGACGGCGCGCTGGCCAAGGCCGAGGCCATCCGCTTCCGCACGCCCTACCAGTCCGACCCGCTCCTCCGGCAGCAGATCAACGCCGGCAAGGTCCGGTTCGTGGACATGCACCTCTCGGTGCTCCCGCAGAACGTCCGCTACGGCTTCCTGGGCCCGGTCCACTACGCCGTGCTGGAGGCCTGCGACGTCACCCGCGGCGGCGGCATCGTGCTCACCAGCTCGGTCGGCGCCTCGCCCACCTTCGCCAGCCGGGCGGAGAAGATCCTCATCGAGCTGAACGAGGCCCACACGCCCGAGCTGCTGGGCATGCACGACATCTTCGAGCCGCTGGATCCGCCGGCGCGCCAGGAGATCCCCATCTACGATCCGCGCGACCGGATCGGCTCGCCGGTGCTGGTGGTGGACCGCCGCAAGGTGGTGGGCATCGTCAAGACCAACAAGCCGGACGAGACCGGCGGCTTCTCCGAGCCCACGCCGGACACCATCAAGATCGGCCAGAACGTGGCCGAGTTCCTGGTGGGCGAGATCCGCGCCGGCCGCATCCCGAAGAGCTTCCTGCCGCTCCAGTCCGGCGTGGGCGACATCGCCAACTCGGTGCTGGCCGCGCTGGGCGCCCACCCGGAGATCCCGGCCTTCCAGATGTACACCGAGGTGCTGCAGGACTCGGTGCTGGAGCTGCTGGACAGCGGCCGCTGCTCCTTCGCCTCCACCTGCTCGATGACGCTCTCGCCCGCCGCCATGGCGCGGGTGGCCGGCAGCATCGACCGGTACCGGAACAAGATCGTGATGCGGCCGCAGGAGATCTCGAACCACCCCGAGATCGTCCGCCGGCTCGGCATCGTCTCGATGAACACCGCCATCGAGATCGACCTGGGCGGCAACGTCAACTCGACCCACATCATGGGCCGGCAGATGATGAACGGCATCGGCGGCTCGGGCGACTTCACCCGCAACGCCTACCTGTCGATCTTCTCCTGCCCCTCCACCACCAAGGGCGGCAAGATCTCCACCATCGTCCCGCTGGTCAGCCACATGGACCACAGCGAGCACTCGGTGCAGATCGTCGCCACCGAGCAGGGCGTGGCCGATCTGCGCGGCCGCGATCCGCACGAGCGCGCCGAGCTGATCGTGAAGAACTGCGCCCACCCGGACTACCGCGACATGCTCATGGCGTACATCAAGCGCTCGGAAGGCGCCCGCAGCCCGCAGGCGCTGGACGCGGCCTTCGGGATGCACCGCCAGTTCCTGACCAGCGGTGACATGCGCCAGACCGACTGGAGCAAGCTGGTGTGACGGAGCCGCTGGGAATCCGCGCCGGGGTGGGGGCCCCGGCATGTGGCCGGGGGAGGGGCGAAGCCCCTCGGCGCTGGGTCGCGCGCAAGGCCGCAGGCCGCAGCGCGCCGGGACCCAGCGCAGCAGGGGGTGGGGCCCCGACGGCTTTGCCGGCGGGGCGGGGGGCGCAGCCCCCCGTGAGATCCTGACCGCCGCGCTCCGCAACGTCGCGGCGGTCGTCGTCCTCCTCGCCGCCGCCGCGCTGGCCCTCCTCTGGCTGGCGCAGCGGCGGCTTCTCTATTTCCCCGCCCGCGCCACGCCCGAGGCGGCCGAGCGGCGGGCGCGGGCGATGGGGCTCCTGCCCTGGCGCGCCGGCGGCGCGCTGCTGGGGTGGCGCCAGGCGCGGCCGCCGGAGGGCGCCGCCGCGGTCCTGCTGGTGCTGCACGGCAACGCCGGCTCGGCGCTGGACCGCGGCTACGTGCTGGAGGCCTTCGCCGCCGCGGGCCCACCCCTCGAGGTCCGGCTGGTGGAGTACCCGGGCTACGGGCCGTGTCCGGGCGCGCCCGGCGAGCGGGCGCTGGTGGACACCGCGCTGCGCGCCGTCCAGGCGGCGCGGGCGGAGGGCGCCCGGCGCGTGCTCCTGCTGGGCGAGTCGCTGGGCGGCGCGGTGGCGGTGCTGGCCGCGGCCCAGGCGCCGGGCGCGGTGGACGGGCTGGTGCTGGTGGCGCCGCTCGCCAGCGTGCCCGCGGTGGCGCGCCGCCACTACGGCCCGGTCCCGGGCTGGTTCTTCCGCGATCGCCTGCGCGCCGACCTGGCCATCGCCCGGGTGGGCGCGCCGGTGGCGGTGCTGGAGCCCGGCGCGGACGAGGTGGTCTTCCCCGACCTGATCCAGGCGCTCTACGAGGCGGCGCCCGGGCCGAAGCGGCTCTGGGTGGAGCCTGGCGCGACGCACAATGGGCTCGACTGGCGTCCCGGCCAGGGCCGCTGGCGGGAGATGATCCAGCAGGCGCTGGGCGAGCCGGGGCTCTTGCCGCTGCCGCAGCCCGGGCCGTAGCCGCCCGGGGGCGCCCAAGACCCTGCCGCGAGGCAGGGCCGGTCCCTGGAAATCCAGGCAGCTAGGCAATTCCTGCCCAGGCGCGGTCCTTGCTCCACCCGGCGTGTCGCACCGGGCGAAGCGCGCCCACAGGAGCCTGCATGAACGCCATCGGTGGTGAGTGGGGCGTCGAGACCCAGAGCATCGGCAACCGCATCGAGAAGGAGCGGGGCCAGGACGCCGTGAAGCTGATCCAGTCCGCGGCCGGCGGCGCCTCCTCGGCCTCCCTCGAGACCCCGCCCACGGGCCGGTTCCCCCCGCCGCAGCCGGTCAAGGCCCAGCCGCGCGAGGGCAGCTCGATCGAGGTGATCGCCTAAGCCGTCCCACCCCGGCTCGCCAGCCTCCTGGCGGCGCGGCGCCCACCGGGTGTCGCGCCGCAGGCGTCAAAGGGCTGACGATCGGCGCAACCCCGCGTGAACACGCGGGTGCGAGGCTGGCGCCCGGGTTGCAGTTGTACCGCCCGTGGGAAGGTACGCGGTCACCATCGTCTCGCCCCCCGGCTACGTCCACGCCTCCGCCTTCATCGAGGTGGCGGAGACGCTGCTCCACGGCCTGCGCGCGCTGGGCCACGACGCCGTCCTCACCGACGACCCGCGCCCGCCCGGGCGGCGCCCCATCATCCTGGGCGCCAACCTCCTCGCCCGCGGCAACCAGAAGCCGGCCAGGGACGCGATCCTCTACAACCTGGAGCAGATCGACGAGGGCTCGAGCTGGCTCACGCCCGGGTTCCTGGCGCTGCTGGGCCGTCACGAGGTCTGGGACTACAGCCCGCGCAACGCGGCCCGCTACGCGGCGCTGGGGCTGCCGCCGCCGCGCGTGGTCCCCATCGGCTACGTGCCGCAGCTGACCCGCATCCCGCCCGCGCCGGCGGAGGACCTCGACGTCCTCTTCTACGGCTCCACCAACCCGCGGCGGCAGCAGATCCTGGACGCGCTGCGCGCCCGCGGGCTCCGCGTGGAGGCGGTGTTCGGCGTCTACGGCGAGGCGCGCGACCAGCTCATCGCGCGCGCCAAGGTGGTCCTCAACGTCCACTACTACGAGGCCAAGGTCTTCGAGATCGTCCGGGTCTCCTACCTGCTGGCCAACCGGCGCTGCGTGGTCTCCGAGCGCGGGGCGGACCCGGAGGAGGAGCGCGCGCTGGAGCAGGGCGTGGCCTTCGCCCCTTACGAGGAGCTGGTCGAGGCCTGCGCCCGGCTGGCCGCCGATCCCGCCGCCCGCGCCCGCCTCGCCGCCGCCGGCCACGAGCTGATGGCCCGCCGCGACGCCGCCGGCTATCTCCGCGAGGTGGTGGGCGAGGCCGCCCCGGCCAGCCCCGCGCCGACCCCCAAGACCCACGCCGCGCCCGCGGCGGCCAGGAGCCCTTCCATGATCCCGCTCACCCCGCCGCTCTCGCTGGAAGACGTCCTCTCGATGGTGGCCCCCGCCGGCAAGCGGATCCTGGACGTGGCCTGCGGCGACGGCGAGCTGGGGGCGCACCTGCTGAAGAACGGCGCCGAGCAGGTGGTGGGGCTCGATCCCTGCGCGCGCGGCCTGGCCCGGGCGCGCCTGACGGCCGTGTACGGGGCGTCGCCAGACGGCGCCCCGGCGCTGCCCTACCCGGAGGGCTACTTCGACGTGGTGCTGGTGGAGGACCTGTCCCGCCTGCTGGTGCCCGCCCAGAGCCTGCAGCACCTCACGCGCTGGCTGGCCGGGAGCGGCCGCGTGGTGGTGGTGGCGCCCAACGTCGGCCACGAGGCCGCGCTGACCGCCCTCCTGCAGCAGGGGAGGCTCCCGGCCGAGGCCGGGGCCCGGCCGCTGACGGTGGGCGCGGCGCTGGACCTGCTCGCCCAGGCCGGCCTCGAGGTGGAGGAGGAGGCGGTGGTGCAGCGGACCGAGCCGGGGGAGGCGGCGCCGGAGCTCGGGCGCGTGGCGGCCCTCCTGGGCGGGGATCCGGCCCAGCTCGCCGACAGCCTGACGCTGGTCCGCGCCGTGCTCGCGGCCCGCCCCCGGCAGCCGCAGGGCGGCCGCGCCGGCACGCTGGCCGATCCCTGGGCCGGCTCGCGCAGCGTGAAGGTGCTGGTGGCGCCGCAGACCGGCCGCGCCGACTGGGAGGGCGTGGTGGCCGAGCTGGCGCGGTCGCTGGCCGGCAACCCGGACGTCACGCTGGGCGTGGCCGTCCCGGCGGCCCTGCTCGACCCACCGCCGGCGGGGCTGCAGGCCGCCACCGAGGGGCTGAGCCTGGACCTCCTGCTCACCGAGGCGCCGCAGGACGCCGCCGGGTGGCAGCGGCTGCTGGGCGGCGCCAGCACCTACCTGGCCCTGGAGCCGCAGCCGCTCCTCGAGGCCTTCGCAGCGCTGGCCGGCGTGCCCGTCCAGCGGCAGGGCTGAGCGAGGCCGGGCATGCGGACCTCGCGCGCCACCCCCGCCGGCTACCCGCCCGGCCACTTCTACTCGCCCGTGCCGGACTTCGAGGAGGTGCGGCGCCGGGCGCCGGCGCTCTTCGACCGCTCCCGGCGGACCGTGGAGGGGATCGACCTCCGCGAGGACGCGCAGCTGGCGCTGGTCCCCGAGCTGGTGGCCTGCCTCCGCGACCAGCCCTTCACCGATCAGCCCGAGGGCGGACGCCGCTACGGCTTCCGGAACGAGGCCTTCTGCGCGGTCGACGCGCTGACGCTCCACTGCTTCCTGCGCCGCCACCGGCCGCGCCGGGTGGTGGAGGTGGGCTCGGGCCACTCCAGCGCGATGATGCTCGACACCGACGAGCTCTTCCTCGGCCGCGCGACGTCGCTGACCTTCGTCGAGCCCTTCCCGGACGTGCTGCGCGCCGTGGTCCGCCCCGGCGATCTCGAGCGCGCCACGCTCCTGCAGCAGCCGGTCCAGGACGTCCCGCTGGCGCCGTTCCAGGCGCTCGAGGCGGGGGACGTGCTCTTCATCGACTCGAGCCACGTCTCCAAGATCGGCAGCGACGTCAACCACCTCTTCTTCCGCGTCCTGCCGGCGCTGGCCCCGGGCGTGCTGGTGCACGTCCACGACATCTTCTTCCCCTTCGAGTACCCGGAGCAGTGGGTGCTCTCCGGCGGCTGCGCCTGGAACGAGGCCTATCTCCTGCGGGCCTTCCTGCAGTTCAACCCGGCCTTCGAGGTCCTGTTCTGGGGCCACTTCCTGTGGACCTTCCACGCGGAGCGGCTGTCCGCGGAGCTGCCGCGCTTCGCCGACAACCCCGGCGCCAGCCTCTGGCTGCGGCGGCGCTGAGGGGGCCAGCGGGGCCGTGCCCCCGCGCTACACGTGCTGCACGCGCCCGAGCTTCAGCGCCTGCGCCGCGCGGTCCACCGCGGCCGGGTCCGCCTGGAACAGCGGCGCGGGCTCGGCGCCGGCCAGCGCCTGCAGCGCCGGGCGCGGGCCGGCGGCGCAGAAGCCGGCCTGGCCCACCCGGACCACCGCCAGCGCCGGCGCCCGCTTGCCGTCCAGCAGCGCGGTGAGGTCGTCGAGGAAGCTGGCGTTGGTGCGGGCGGCGGGGAGCTGCACGCAGGTGGCGTGGCGGGCCGCCGCCAGCCCGGCGCGCGCCGCGGCGGGGAGCCCCGGCGCCTCGGCGCGGACGATCCGGACCAGCCCGGGGTGCGCCGCCGAGAACCGCTCCACGAACTGCAGCGTGCAGTCGGTGCAGCCGCCGTCGGCCACCACGAGCTCGTCCTGCGGCCCGGTCCCCAGCGCCAGGTCCTCCAGGCAGGGGCCGATGGCGCGCAGCGCGTCCAGCACCGGCACCACCAGCGACACCGGCGGGCGGCCGGCGCGCGGCGGACGGCGCGCGTCGGTCCGGCGCCGGTCCACGTCGAAGGCCTCGAAGCGGCCCATCCAGCGCCGCATCAGCCGGTCCTCGTTCTCGCGGGCGGAGAGGAACCGCCCCTCGCTCACCGACTCGTGGTGGTAGAGGACGCTCTCCGGCGTGTACACGATCCGGTGGCCGCCGGCCCGCAGGGACAGGCACAGGTCCATGTCCTCATAGCCGTTCTTGAACCCCTCGTCGAAGCCGCCCACCGCGCGGAAGGCCTCGGCCCGCACCAGCACGCAGGCGGCGGTGACCGCGTTGAGCTCCAGCTCCTGCGTGGAGCGGTCCGCCGGCTGCCGGTACTCGAGGTGGAAGGGGTAGATGGGCAGCGGGGCGGCGTAGGCGAAGGCCACGCCGGCGTGCTGCAGCGTGCCGTCCGGGAAGAGCAGCTTCGACCCGACCGCGCCCACCTCCGGGCGCTGATCCAGGATCCGCACCATGGGGGCGAGCCAGCCGGGCGTGGCCTCGGTGTCGTTGTTGAGGAAGAGGATGTAGGGCGCGCGCGCCAGGGCCGCCCCCTGGTTGCAGGCCCGGGCGAAGCCCAGGTTCTCGTCGTTGCGCTGCAGCCGGATCCCCTCCAGCAGCGGCAGCGCCTGGCGCGTCTCGTCCGACGAGGCGTTGTCCACCACGATCACCTCGTGGGGCACGTCGCGGGTGTGCTCCAGGAGCGAGACCAGGCAGCGGATCGTGTAGTCCCACTTGTTGAAGGCGGGGATGACGATCGAGACCCTGGGCGCTGCGGGCGGCGAGGACAAGGGCTTGACTCCGTGCCGCGGGCGCGGCCGTTCCCGGCGCGGCGCGGCCGCGTCAGGGTTTCGTCTGCCGGTGGACCATAGCAACCGCCGGGCCACCCGAAGCCCCGACCCGCGGTCCGGCCGCGCCGGCCGAGCGGAAATTGACCAGGGATTCCAGGCCCCTGGATCCGGGCGGCCGCGTCTGATTCGTGACGCTCGGTGCGGCATCTGCGGTGCAAGGGGAGCGGCCAGCGGCCGGCGCCTGGCGCCGCCGAGGAGCCTCCATGCCCGACGCCCAGCCCCCGCCGCCGTCGCCCGAGCGCCGCTCCGGCCTGCGCATCAACCGGACCTCGCCGCCGCCCGGCCAGCAGGTCTTCCGCGAGTCGGCGCTGGCGCACCGCCTGCTGGACGGCCTGCGTGGCCTGGAGATCGGCGGGGCCTCCCACAACCCCTTCGGCCTGGCCACGCGCAACGTGGACTACACCGGCGACCTGGACACGGTCTTCAAGCAGGAGGAGGCGCTCCGCGCCGGCCGGCCCATGCCGGTGGACCTGGTCGCGCCCGGCGACCGCCTGCCGGTGCCGGACGGGAGCGAGGACTTCGTGGTGAGCTCCCACGTGCTGGAGCACTTCTTCGACCCCATCGCGGCGCTGCAGGAGTGGTTCCGGGTCATCCGGCCGGGCGGGTTCATCTTCGCCATCGTGCCGCACAAGGAGCGCACCTTCGACGCGCCGCGCCCGCGCACCACGCTGCAGGAGCTGATCGAGCGGCACGACGGCCGCCGCGCCCTGGCGCCGGGCGTGGACCTGCACACGCACCACAGCGTCTGGATCACCCAGGACCTGGTGGAGCTGATCCGCCACCTGGGCTGGCCGCTGGTGGCGGTCCAGGACATGGACGACAAGGTCGGGAACGGCTTCACGGTGGTGATCCAGAAGCCACCGCGCCCCGGGGCCGGGGCGGAGGTGCGCCCGTGAGCGAGCCGCGCGCCGCGCCCGCCGTCTCCGTGGTGGTGGCCAGCGCCGATCGCTGGGCCTCGCTCCTGGCCACCCTGCACGCGCTGCTCTCCGGCGGCGCCGGCGTGGACCACGAGGTGATCGTGGTGGACGACGCCTCGACCGACGAGACGGCGCAGGGGCTCCCCATGCTCCAGGGCGTGCGCCACCTGCGCACGCCGCGCCGGCTGGGCGAGGCGGCGGCGCGCCGCGAGGGGGCCGCGCTGGCCCGCGGCGAGGTGGTGGCGTTCCTGTCCGACCGCGCCCGGCCCGAGCCGGGGTGGCTGGCGGGGCTGGTGGCCGCGCTGCGCGCCGTGCCGGGCGCGACGGTGGCCGGCTCGCGGCTGCTCGACGAGGCCGGGGCGCCGCGCGGCGCGCCGGTCGCGGTGGACGGCCCGTCCGCGCCGGCGGGGGAGGGCTGCCGGGAGGTGGTGGCGGTCGCGGCCGAGGCGCTGGCGGTCCCCGCGGCCGCGCTGGCGAAGCTGGGCGGCTGGCCGCAGGGGCACGCGGCCGGCGGCGACGGCGTGGAGCTCTGCCTGCGGGCGCTCGACGCCGGCGGCCGCGTGGTGCTGGCCGAGCGGAGCGCGGTCCGGCTCCACGGACCGGATCCCGTCCCCGCCGCGGTGGCGGCAGACGAGGGGCTGCTGCGGGCGCGCTTCACGGCGCTGTTCGGGGAGGCGCCGCCGCCGGCCCGCCCGGCCCGGGCGCCTCGCGCCCGGCCGCTGCGCGTGCTGGCGCTGAGCGTCGAGAAGCCGGAGTACGCCTGCTACCAGGTCCGGCTGGAGCGCCCGCTGGAGGCGCTGGGGGCCGAGGTGGAGCTGCGCCGTGGCGTGGTGTGGGAGGGCGAGAGCGCCCGCCTCGACGCCACCGTGGTCGACGGCTCCGACCTGGTGGTGGTGCAGCGCTCGTTCCCGCGGCGGGAGGTGGCGCCGTTCCTGGAGGCGCTGCGCGCCGCCGGCCTGCCCGTCGTCTACGAGACCGACGATCTGATGCACGAGATCCCCGCCGACAACCTCTGCCATGACACCGTGGCGCCGACCATCCCGTTCATCGAGGAGGCGCTGCGCCGGGCCGACCTGGTGACCGTGACGACGCCGGTGCTGGCGGAGCGGATCGCCCGGTACGGCGCGCCCATCGAGATCGTGCCCAACCAGCTGGACGAGCGGCTCTGGGCCGGCGCGCCGCCGCGCCCGGAGGGCGGGCCGGTGGTGATCGGGTACGCCGGCACCGCGACGCACCTGGCGGACCTGGCCATCGTCGAGCCGGCGCTGCTGGAGATCTCCCGGCGCTTCGGCTCGGGCGTGGCCTTCCGCTTCCTGGGCTGCGCCACGCCGCAGCTGGCGGCGCTCCCGAACTTCTCCTACGTGAAGTTCGAGCACTCGTACCAGGCCTACGCCCGGGCGCTGCCCGGCGCCGGCATCGACGTGGGGGTGGTGCCGCTGCTCGACACCCCCTTCAACGCCTGCAAGAGCGACATCAAGTGGCTGGAGTACGCCGCCTGCGGGATCGCCGGCGTCTTCTCGGACCTGGCGCCGTACCAGGGGATCGCGCAGGGCCGCACCGGCCTGCGCGTGCCCAACACCACCGCAGCCTGGATCGAGGCGCTCGACCGGCTGGTCCGCGACGCCGCCCTGCGCCGCGGGGTGGCCGCGGCGGCGCGCCAGGAGGTGCTCACCGCGCGGACCCACGCCGCCACGGCCCGGCGCCAGCTGGCGCTCTACGAGGGGCTGGTCTCCGCCGCCCTCGAGCGCCGGCGCGCCGGCTCACCGATGGCGGCCCCCAGGGTGTCGGCGCCGTGACGACCGGGCACACACCCCGCGTGCTGATGGTGGCCCACGGCTACCCGCCCCACGGGCTGGGGGGCGTCGAGGTCTCGGTGCAGCGGCTGGCGCACGCGGTGCGCGACCAGGGGTGGGCGGTATCCGTCCTCCACCCGGTGGAGACGCCGCCCGAGCCCGCCTGCCGGATCGCGCGCCAGGAGCTGGACGGCGTCGCGGTCCACCGGCTGCACGGCCCGCAGAACGACCTGGTCTCGACCCTCTCGCACCCCGGGCGCGAGGCCGCCTTCGCCGCCTTCCTGCGCGACGGGCGCTTCGACGTGGTGCACTTCCACCACACCTCCAAGCTGCCCATGCGGCTGGTCCGGGTGGCGCGCGAGGCCGGGCTGCCGGTGGCGCTCACGCTGCACGACTTCTGGTTCCTCTGCCAGCGCATCCACCTGTACGTGGCCGGCGAGCGGCGCGTCTGCCCCGGCCCCGCCTCCGCCGACGCCTGCGTGCGCTGCGCCACCGGCGCGGTCTGGGAGCGGCTCGCCCCGGCGCAGCAGGACGGGCTGGTCCGGTTCTCCGCCGCGCGCGAGGGGGCGGCGGCCGAGGCGCTGCGGGCCGCGCACCTGCTGGCCGCGCCCTCCCGCTTCGTGGCCGGCGTCTTCGCGCGCTCGGCCGTGGGGAAGGGGCTGCAGGTGGAGGTGGCGCCCCTGGGGCTGCCCGCGGGGGCGCCGCCGCGGACGGCGCGCCCGGAGGGTCCGCTCACGCTGGGCTACCTGGGTACGGTGCATGAGCTGAAGGGCGTCTTCGAGCTGGTGGAGGCCTTCGCGCAGGTGCGGGGCGACGCCCGGCTCGTGATCCGCGGCGGCGGGGTCTCCGCAGACGTGGCCGCGCTGCGGCAGGCCGCGAAGGACCCGCGCATCACCGTGGGTGGACCCTACGCGCCGCCGGAGCTGGGCTCCATCCTGCCCCGGCTGGACGCGCTGGTGGTCCCGTCGCGCATCGAGAGCTACTGCCTGACCGCGCGCGAGGCGCTGGCGGCCGGGGTGCCGGTGATCGCCTCGCGGGTGGGCGGCCTGCCCGAGGCGGTGGTGCACGGCCGGAACGGGCTCCTGTTCGACCTGGACGCGCCCGGCGAGCTCGCCCGGGTGCTGCAGGCGGTGGTGGACGAGCCGGCCCTGCTGGCTGGACTCCGTCCGGTGCCGGTGGCGCCCCCGCTGGCCGTGGAGGCCGCCGGCTGCGATCGCGCGCTACGAGCGGCTGTGCGCCCTGACCCGCACGCCGACCCCGCCGGCGACCAGGCCGGCGCCAGTGCCCCCTGCGCCCGCGCGACCCGCCGGTGAGCCGAGCCCCGCGCCGCCCGGCAGCCGCCTGGGGATCCTGCTCGAGCCGGACGCCGGCGCCTGGGAGGGGGCGGTGGCCGAGTACCTCCGCGCCTTCCGGCCGGAGGACCCTGTGGCGCTGGTGGTCGCGCTCGACCCGCAGAACCCCTGGGCGCCGTCGGAGGAGCAGGCGGGGGAGCGGCTGGTGGCGCTCATCGGCCGCCTGGGCCTGGCCTCCTTCCCGGAGCTGCGGGTGGCCCGCGCCGGCGAGCTGCGGGCCGAGCTGGCGGAGTTCGGCCAGCTGCGCTGGGCGCCGCCCCCCGACGGGCAGGCGGGCAACCGCTTCGCCCGGTGGGCGCCGGCTTGGAGCCTGGCCGGCGGGGGCGCTACCATGCCGGCTGCGACGGCCGGTGCAGCACCCGCCATGGGACGCCCGGCAGGGGAGGAGGCGGGATGAGGGCGTTGATCCTCGGCGGCGACGGGATGCTGGGCCACGCGCTCGCGGACGCCTGGCGCGAGCGCCACGAGCTCTGGACCACGCTCCGCCAGCCCGCTGCGGCCTACGCGGGCGTGGCCGGCCTGCGCCTCGACGAGCGGACGCTCTGCGGCCTCGACGTGCGCCACCCGGATGACCTGGCGGAGGCCTTCGCCCGGGCGCGGCCGGAGGTGGTGGTGAACGCGGTCGGGATCGTGAAGCAGCGCCCCACCGCCGGCGAGGCCATCCCCAGCCTCGAGGTGAACGCGCTGCTCCCGCACCGGCTGGCGCGCCTCTGCGCGGCCGCCGGCGCGCGGCTGGTGCACCTCAGCACCGACTGCGTCTTCTCCGGCGCCCGGGGCGGCTACACCGAGCAGGACGCGCCGGACCCGAAGGACCTCTACGGCCGGAGCAAGCTGCTGGGCGAGGTGGCCGAGCCGCACTGCCTCACCCTGCGCACCTCCATCATCGGGCTGGAGCTGTCGCGCCGGACCGGGCTGGTGGAGTGGTTCCTGGCGCAGCGCGGGCCGGTGAAGGGCTACCGGCGCGCCATCTACTCCGGCCTGACCACGCTGGAGATGGCGCGGGCCATCGAGGCCCTGCTGGCGACGGCGCCGGCGCTCTCCGGGCTCTGGCACCTGGCCTCCGCCCCCATCGACAAGCACGACCTCCTCACCCGGCTGGCGCGCCGCCTCGGGCGGACCGACGTCGAGCTCGCGCCGGACGACGCCTTCGTCTGCGACCGGAGCCTGGACGGCTCGGCGCTGCTGCAGCGGACCCCCTACCGCGTCCCGACCTGGGACGCGATGCTGGACGAGCTGGCCCAGGCGATCCAGCGGAGACCACGGCCATGATGAGCCTCCACGGCAAGCGGATCCTGGTGACGGGCGGGACCGGCTCGATGGGCAAGCGGCTGGTGCGGCGCCTGCTCACCGGCGAGCTGGGGGTGCCCAGCAAGATCATCATCCTGTCCCGCGACGAGGCCAAGCAGCACGTCATGCGCCTCTCGTACATGGACCGGAAGACCACCACCGAGGAGGTCATCTACGAGAACTTCTCGCGGACCATCTCCTTCCGCATCGGCGACGTGCGCAGCTACGCCGACGTCTGCTCGGCCATGCGCGAGGCGGACGTGGTGGTGAACGCCGCGGCCATGAAGCAGGTGCCGACCTGCGAGTACTTCCCGGAGCAGGCGGTGGCCACGAACTGCCTGGGCGCCGCCAACATCGTCCAGGCCATCAAGGACCACGGCTACCCGGTGGAGGCGGTGGTGGGCGTCTCCACCGACAAGGCCTGCAAGCCGGTCAACGCCATGGGGATGACCAAGGCGCTGCAGGAGCGCATCTTCATCTCCGCCAACGTCACCGTCCCCAGGACCCGCTTCGTCTGCATCCGGTACGGCAACGTGCTGGCGTCGCGCGGCTCGGTGGTCCCGCTCTTCCTGGACCAGATCGCGCACGGCGGGCCGGTCACGGTGACGGTGCCGGAGATGACCCGCTTCCTGCTCAGCCTGGACACCGCGGTGGACACGCTGCTGGCGGCGCTGCGCTCCGCCCGCGCCGGCGAGACGCTGGTGCCGCGGGCCCCGGCGGCCACGGTGATGGACGTCGCGAAGGCGCTGGTGGGCGACCGCGACGTGCCCATCAAGGTGACCGGCATCCGCCCGGGCGAGAAGATGGACGAGATCATGATCTCCGACGAGGAGGCGCGGCGGAGCATCGCGCGCGGCGACTACTACGCCATCCTGCCCATGCTCCCGGAGCTGATCCGCGACGAGGACCAGCGCGCGCCAGCGGCGCTGCAGAAGGAGTTCTCCTCCGCCGACCAGGTGCTGGATCTGGAGGGGACGGTGGCGCTGCTCCGCAAGCACAACCTCATGCCCGACCAGGCCGTGGTGAAGGACGGCGGCGAGCTGCTGGTCTGAGGGGCGACATGGCCGGAGACGGGACGGGCGGGAAGCTGAAGGTGATGACCGTGGTGGGCACCCGCCCCGAGGTCATCAAGCTGAGCCGGGTCATCGCCGCGCTGGAGCGGCACACGGACCACGTGCTGGTCCACACCGGCCAGAACTACGACTACGAGCTGAACGGCATCTTCTTCGACGGGCTGGGCATCCCGCGGCCGCGCCACGTGCTGGGCGTGGGCGGGCAGGGCGTGGCCCAGGTGATCGCCGACGTGATCGCCAAGACCGACGCGGTGTTGGAGTCCGAGCGCCCGGACGCGCTGCTGATCTACGGCGACACCAACAGCTGCCTGTGCGTGATCCCGGCCAAGCGCCGGAAGATCCCGGTCTTCCACATGGAGGCCGGGAACCGCTGCTTCGACCAGCGGGTGCCGGAGGAGCTGAACCGCAAGGTGGTGGACCACCTCTCCGACGTCAACATGCCGCTCACCGAGCACGCCCGCCGCTACCTCCTGGCCGAGGGGCTCAGGCCGGAGACGGTGATCAAGACCGGCTCCACCATGAAGGAGGTGCTCGACCACCACGCGCCGGACATCGCCGCCTCGCGCGCGCTGGAGGCGCTGGGGCTCGCCCCGCGCGGCTACCTCCTGGTCTCCGCGCACCGCGAGGAGAACGTGGACGATCCGGGGCGGCTGGCGCTGCTGCTCGCGACCCTGCGGGCCGCGGCCCGCCGCTTCGGCAAGCGGGTGGTGGTCTCCACCCACCCGCGCACGCGGGCCCGGCTGGAGGCGCTGGCGCCGCAGGCGCAGGCCCTGGCCGCGGAGGGGATCGCCTTCCTCAAGCCCTTCGGCCTGGCCGACTACGTCCGGCTGCAGCAGGAGGCCTTCTGCGTCCTCTCCGACAGCGGGACCATCACCGAGGAGTCGGCCCTGCTCGGCTTCCCGGCGGTGACGCTGCGCGAGGCGCACGAGCGGCCGGAGGGGATGGACGCGGGGACGCTGATCATGACCGGCCTCTCGGCCGACCGGGTGCTGCAGGGCGTGGAGGTGGTCACCTCGCGCCGTCCCGGTGAGCGCCCCGGGCTGCCGCCCGACTACCTCGAGCCGAACGTCTCGGCCAAGGTGGTGCAGATCATCCTCTCGTACGTGGACTACGTGAACCGGACGGTGTGGCGGAAGGCGTGAGCGGAGGCCCCGCGCGTCACCTGGCCGGGGGCGCAGCCTGCGCGGCGGCCCAGTCCCTGGAGCGCCAGATCCGCTGGAACTGCTCGATGAGCAGCGCCGGGGTCTCCGGCACGACGCCCAGCCGCTGCAGCGGGCTCGCCCAGGCGAAGCGGACCTCCGCCTCGCCGGACCGGACCAGCGCGCCGCCGTAGAGCGGCAGGTGCGGGAGCACGTCCGCGTTGCAGATGTAGTAGGGGCGCTCGTCGAAGATGGGGATGGAGGCCGGCCCGGACGAGGCGCCGACGTGGAAGGCCGAGTGGCGGATGAGCGCCAGGTCCTGGATCACGTCGGTGTGGGCGTCCTTGGCGTACACCACGTTCGTGCAGCGGCGCAGCGCGTCGTCCACCTCCGCCGCCGCGCAGGTGACGAAGAAGCGGACCGGGAGCGGCTCGCAGGAGACGAAGAGCGCGCGCCAGGCGGCCAGGTCGGAGTTCCGGTGGTCGTGGAAGCGGCGGTTGCCGCGCAGGTTCACCGTGATCGGCACCAGCCCGGGCGCCTGCTCGGCCAGGAAGCGCCGGGCCCAGGCAGCGGTGGCCTCGGAGAAGCAGAGCCGCGGGATGGGCCTGCCGGCCTGGTGGTGCCGGTGCACGGCCTGGAGGATGTCGTAGTACATGTACCGCCTGGCCTCGATGGCCGCGCGCGGCGGCCAGACCGGGCTGCCGGCCCTGGCGTCGAGGTGGGCCAGGCACTCCTCCCTCCGGTCGAAGACGTGCACCGCACCGAGGCGCGGGCAGAGCTGGACCAGCGGCAGCAGCTCGAACAGGCGCTGCCGGTGCGTGTCGCGCGTGGCCAGGGCCGCCATGATGGGATCGCTGCGCGGGTCGTCCGGATCCGAGAGCAGGCAGCAGTCGATGCGGTCCGCGCCGCAGGACTCCGCCGCCGCCAGGGCGCCGTTCAGGTAGACGAGGAGGTCGCCGATGCTGAACGGCTGCACGGCGAAGTCGACCACGACCGTCAGCGTGGCGCCCGCGGGGGCCGGTGGTGGCTTCGGACCGATTCTCAAGGGCATCGCTGCTCCGGGCGGGCGCTGGAGCGGGCGCTGCCGCGCCGCGCCGCGGTGCCATCCTGCCAGAGGGGCGCCGGAGGCGGAATGCGCTGGCCGTCCGACCGGTGACGCCCGGCCGCGCGCGTCAGCCCGCTGACGCAGCCGACTCCACCGGGGGCTCGCCTGCCGGTTGCGGAATCCGCTTGTTCCACCGGGGGTTCGGTGGGGCAGGGGCGGCCCCGGCCCGCCGGGCGGCGGTCGCACCGGTTGTCACGGTCCTTGCTATGCAGCGAGCCGGGCCCCGCTGGCCCGCTCACGAGGTGCCCGCGATGTCCCTGCGCGTCCTGCTCATGACCTCCAGCTCCGCGGCCGGCTTCCACGTCGCCCCGGCGCTGGGGCTCCATCGGCTCCGCCATCACCTGGTGGAGGCAGGGTTCGCCTGCGACATCCACGATGCCGACATGGAGGCCGAGGGGCCGTTCCTCGAGGCGGTCGCGCGCGGCGCCTACCAGGTGCTCGGGTTCAGCGTCTCCCACTACAACCTGGCGCAGGACCTCGACCGGATTCTGGCGCTTCCGCGACGCGGCCGCGCCGTGCGCGCGGGCGCCGCTCTTCCTCGGCGGTGGCCAGGAGGCGACGATGAACGCCGCGCAGTTCCTGGCGGGCGGCCTGGAGCTCGTCCTGACCGGCTTCGCCGAGCGGTCCCTGGTCCAGCTCTGCCAGGATCTGGTCGCCCGCCCGGAGGCCACGCCCGCGGCGCGCGTCGCCGCCGTCGCGGGGGCGGTGGCCCGCCGCGCCGACGGGAGCCTGGTCTCCAGCCCGGCGCCGCGGCTGGACGGCGACGCGTTCCGGCGCCTCAACCACGACGCCGTGCTGCAGCTGGAGCTCCCGTACGCCGCCTACTGGGACAAGGTCCGGGGCGAGAGCGACGCGTTCCAGCTGGGCGGCGGAAGGTTCGTGGTGGAGAACGTGCGGCTGTACACCTCCAGCCACTGCCCGCGGCTGTGCGGCTTCTGCTCGTCGCAGGCCTTCCTGCCGGCTTCGCAGGGCGAGGGGCTGTCCATCCTGGCGCTCACCGGGGACGAGCTGCACGCCGTCGTGCTCGACCACCACCGCCGCTACCGGATGCGCGGCGTCCTCTTCTCCGACGACGACTTCCTCATCGGGACGCGCCCCGGGCTGGAGCGCGCCCGGCGCTTCTGCGAGCGCGTCACGGCCTCCAAGGCCGCCGGCGAGCTGCCCGGCGACCTGATGTTCAACTGCCAGGCCCGGGTGGCCGACTTCCTCCGCGGCGGCGCGGCGCGGCGGGTGGACCGCCCGCTCGTGGCCCAGCTCGCGGCGGCCGGCTTCCACAGCGTGGGGCTGGGCGTCGAGACCTTCTCGGACCGCCTGCTGCAGGCGCCCACCATCCACAAGCAGGGGATCTCCGCCGCCGACTGCCGTGCCGTGCTCGACGCGCTGCTGGAGGGCGGGCTCTGCCCGCAGATCAACATCATCCTGGGCATCCCGGAGAGCACCGTGGCCGACCTGGTCGGAACGCTGGAGGTGGCGCTCGGCTACATCCTGCGCGGCTGCCAGGTGGCGACCACCCCGTACATCCTCACGGTGCCGGGCGCGCCCATCACCCGGATGTCCGGGTACACCACCGTCCACCGGACCTGGCATCACCCGCTCACCGGCGAGGCGCTGCAGATCGCCGATCACCTCGAGCCGCACGACCCGCTCATCGCCGAGGCCATGGCGCACCTGTCCGAGGACACCGACCGGGCCTCCGCCGAGCTGCTGGCGCGGAGCCGCTGGCCGGGGCCGGCGCTCCCCAAGACCGCGCTCGGGCTGGCCCGCTTCATGGGCCTGGCCCGCCGGGTGGGGGCCACCGCGCTGGCGGAGCGGCTCGACGCCACCGCGCTCCAGCTGCTCGCCGAGGCCATGCGGCGCCGCCCCGCCGGCCGCACGGCCACCGCCCGGGAGGCCCGACCGTGACCGGCGCGCGCCTGGCGGCGCTGGCGCTCCACGGCGGACCGCCGGTGCGGCGGGAGCCCATGCCGGCGCGCCGCGCGCTCGGCCCTGCCGAGCGCGCCGCCATCGAGGCCGCGCTGGACGAGTGCCAGGCGTCGGGGCGGGAGCTCGGCTACCAGGGGCCGCAGGAGGAGGCCTACACCGCCGCGTTCGTCGCCTACCAGGGCGTGCCCGGCCACGCCGACGCCGTGGCCACCGGCACGGCCGGGCTGTACGTGGCCCTGGCGGCGCTGCAGCTACCCCGCGGCAGCCACGTGCTGGTCTCACCGGTGACCGACCCCGGCACCCTCAACGCCGTCGTGCTGAACGGGCTGGTGCCGGTGCTGGTGGACGCGCAGCCCGGCTCCTACCTCATGGGCGCGGAGCAGGCGGCGGCCCGGCTCACGCCCGCCGCCCGCGCGCTCCTGGTGGTGCACGCGAACGGCCTGGCCGCGCCCATGGGGCCGCTGCTCGAGCTGGCGGCCCGGCACGGGCTGCGGGTGGTCGAGGACTGCTCGCAGGCCCACGGCGCCTCGCTGGATGGGCGCAAGGTCGGGACCTTCGGCGACCTGGCCGTCTTCTCCACCATGTTCTCGAAGAACCACGCCACCGGCGGCTGCGGCGGCGTGATCTACACCCGCGACCTGGCGCTGCACCGGCTGGCGCGCGCACACGCCGACCGCGGCAAGCCGTTCTGGGATCCCGCCTTCACCGACCGCGATCCCAGCACGTACCTCTTCCCGGCGCTCAACCTGAACCTCGACGAGCTGTCCTGCGCCATCGGGCGGGCCAGCCTGGCCCGGCTCGACGAGGTCCGGACCAGCCGCATCGCCTTCGCGGCGCGGCTCCGGGCGGCGCTGGAGGGGCGCTCGCGCGCCTGCGCGCCGGAGCCGGTGCCGGAGAGCGCCTCGCCCTTCTTCCAGGTCGTCGCGTTCGACGCGACGCGGCTGCGCTGCGACAAGGCCACCTTCGCCGCCGCCCTGGCCGCGGAGGGCATCCCGGTGCGCGGCCACTACCCCCAGGTCGCCGCGGAGTGGCGGTACCTGCGGCCCCACCTGTCGGACGGCTTCGCCTGCCCCAACGCGGTGGCGCGGCGGGATGCCGTCTTCCACTTGCCGTTCAACGAGAACCACGGCGATCGCGAGGCGGCCGACATCGCCGCCGCGATCGAGAAGATCGAGAGGGCCTACGCGCCATGAGCCACCCCACCGACGACCGCTCCGCCTTCTTCGGGAGCACCTCCAGCGCCGGCATCAAGCGGGTCTACGAGGACATCCCGCTGGAGGCCGCCGGCCGGCCCTACGTGCTGGGACCCTACAACTCCGAGAACCTGTGGCGGGACCCGCGCCGCATCGGCTTCATGCTGGCCCGGTACAAGTGGGTCGCCAAGATGCTGGACGGGAAGGCGAGCGTCCTGGAGGTGGGCTGCCAGGAGGGGCTGGGCACCACGCTGGTGGCGCGCGCCGTGGCGCGGATCACCGCGGTCGACTTCTACCGCCCGCACGTCGAGCACTGCCAGGCGCACGTGGCCCCGGGCTGCCCCAACATCACGTTCCAGGGGCACGACATGCTGGATGGGCCGGTGGCCGGCGGGTTCGACGCGGGCTACACGCTCGATGTGCTGGAGCACATCGAGCCGGCGCAGGAGCACCTCTTCATGACCCACCTGGCCGCGAGCCTCGGGCCCAAGGGCGTCGCCATCGTGGGGATGCCGTCGCTCGAGTTCCAGCCGCACGCGTCTCCCGCCAGCCGGGCCGGCCACATCAACTGCAAGACCGGCCAGGGGCTGCGCGAGCTCTGCGGCCGCCACTTCGACCACGTGTTCATGTTCGCCATGAACGACGAGGTCGTGCACACCGGCTTCCTCCCCATGGCGTGCTACCTGCTGGCCCTCTGCGTCGGGCCGCGGAGGTGAGGCGGTGACGCCGCTCGGCCAGGACGACGTGGTGGCCGGGCTCGAGCGGCTGGGCCTGGCCGGTGCGCGGGTGGCGGTGCACACCTCGCTGCGCAGCTTCGGGGCGCTGGAGGGAGGCGCCGACGCGGTCGTGGGCGCGCTCCGGGCGGTGTGCGCCACGGTGCTCGCGCCGGCGTTCTGCTGGGACTCGAACGCCCCGCCACCTCCCGGCGATCGCCCGGCCCGCAACGGCTGCGACTACGCCTTCTACGACGGTTGGACCAGGCCGCCGCTGCCCTTCCGGGCGGAGGCGGCCGGCATCCAGCGGTCGATGGGGGCGGTGCCGCGCCGCCTGCTGGAGCTGCCCGGCGTCTGCCGGAGCGACCACGCCTGGCACTCCTGGGCGGCCTTGGGCGAGGGCGCCGGGGCGCTCACCGCCGACCACGGCTGGGAGACCACCAACCTCCCGCTGGAGCGGCTGGCGAGGGCGGGCGGGCAGGTGCTCCTGCTGGGCGTCGGGCTCGGCTCCTGCACCGCCATCCACTGCGCCGAGGAGCGGGCCGGCCAGCGTCCCTTCATCCGCTGGGCGACCGGGCGGGACGGGGTGGTCCGCCGCGTCCGCGCGGCCGGCTGCGCCAAGGGGTTCGACGCGCTGCTGCCAGGGTGCGCCGACCTGTTCCGCGAGGCCCACATCGGCCCGTGCCGCGCGCTGGCTGCGCCGCTCGAGCCGCTGATCGCCCGCGCCGCGTCGCTCCTCCGCGCCGACCCGGGCGCCGGGCGCTGCCCCACGGCCTGCCTGCGCTGCCGCGACGCCGCCCTGGGAGGTCCGGATGCCTGATCACGCCGCCTGCGTCTGCTGCGGCGCCGCCGCGCTCGCTCCGCTCGGCCCGGTGGGCCTGCGCCCGGGCTCGGTCCTGTCCGACTCGCGCCCCTGCGCCATCCCCGCCCGCGTGGAGGTCTGCGAGGTCTGCGGCCACCTGCAGAAGCGGCACGACGAGGCAGACCGGCGCGCCATCGCGGCGCTCTATGCGGACTACCGGGCCCACCACCTCTCCCGCGGCAACGAGCAGCCCGCCTTCGCGGCCGGGGGAGCGCCCATGCCGCGGACGCAGGTGGCGCTGGAGCGGATCCTGCCCCGCCTCCCCGCCCGCGGCCGGCTGCTCGACTTCGGCTGCGGGAACGGGGCCGCGCTCCGCTCCGCCAGCCGGCTGCTCCCGGGCTGGGAGCTGCATGGCGCCGACCTCGACGCGCAGCACCGCGAGGAGGTGCTGGCCATCCCCGGCGTGGCCCGGTTCCACCCCGGGGCGGTGATCCCGGCCGACGCGGCGGCGGGCGGATTCGACCTGGTGGTGCTCTGGCACGTGGCCGAGCACCTGACGGCGCCGGTCGAGGTGCTCCGGTCGGTGGGCGGGCTGCTGGCGCCGGACGGGCTCGTGCTGGTGTCCGTCCCGGACGTCCAGCGGACGGTGTTCGACCTGGCCGTGCTGGACCACGTCTCGCACTTCTCCGTGGCCGGGCTGGGCCGGGTGCTGGGGCGCGCCGGCTACGCGGTCGTGGAGGACGGGCAGGCCTGGCTGCACAACTGCGCCACGCTGCTCTGCCGGCGGGGAGCGGGTGGTCCGGAGCCGCGCCTGCTCCCGCCCGGAGATGGCGCCTGGCCCGAGGGGCGCGGCTGCGTCGAGGCGCTGCGATCGGTGACCGAGCGGTTCGAGGCGTGCGCCGCGCGGGGTCCGTACGCGCTCTTCGGGGTGGGAATGGCCAGCCTCTGGCTGCTGGGGCAGCTCTCGCGCGCGCCGGCCTGCCTGGTCGACGAGGACCCGGCACGCCAGGGCCAGCGGGTGGGCGGCATCCCGGTGGTCGCGCCGGCCCAGCTGCCCGCCGGCCTGGACCTGCTGCTCCCGTTCGCGCCGCCCACTGCGCGGGCGCTGGCGGCCCGGCTCGGGCCCGGCCTCCCCGGCCGCGCCCTGGTAGGTCCCGAGGGGTAGCGGCAGCGTCGGGCCTCATGGTCGGGCCCAGGGGAAGCTGCGGCGCTCCCGAGGCCCGGAGCCGGCTGTCTGCGAACGACGCGCCTGCCGCGGGTCAGGCCTGGTAGGCCGAGTCCAGCTGCGCCTCGGCGTACGCCTCGGGCGAGCCGATGTCGCGGTGGTAGATGGCGTTGTGGAAGGTGCACATCCGGCCGACGTAGCGCGGCAGGAGCTCGGTGGAGACGTCGGGCGCCTCCTTGCCCAGCGCCGCCAGCGCCTCCACCGCCTCCGGCTCGAGGATGTAGACCGCCCCGTTGGCCAGCCGGCTCCGCGGCGCGCGCGGCTTCTCCTCGAACCCGACCACCACGCCCCGGGCGTCCACCTCGACGATGCCGCAGCTCTCCGGCGTGCGGGTCTCGAAGGTCATCATGGTCAGGGCGCAGCCGGCGGGCCGCGTCCGGTGGCGCGCGAGGAAGGCGGCCACGTCGAAGCGGGTCAGGTTGTCGGCGTGGGCCAGCAGGAACGGCCCGTCCCCGAGCAGCGCGCGGTGGCGGAGCACCGAGCCCCCCGTCCCCAGCAGCCGGTCCTCGTGCACCAGGTCCACGCGGGCGCGGTGCGGGCTCGACTCCACGAAGCGGACCACCTGCTCGGACAGGTAGTGCGTGTTCACCACCACCCGGTCGATGCCGCCCTGCGCCAGCAGGTCCAGCCAGTAGGCGAGCAGCGGCCGCCCGCGGATGGGCACCAGGCACTTGGGCACGGTGTCGGTGAGCGGCCGCAGCCGCAGGCCCATCCCGGCCGCGAGCAGGAGCGCGTTCACCGCGAGAGCTCCCGTGACAGCTCCTCCGGGGAGAGCGGCAGGTTGCCGACCCGCCCCACCTGCACCGCCGCGGCGATGGAGCCCAGGTAGCTGGCGAGCCAGATGTCGGCGCCGACCGCCAGCGCCATGGAGGCGGTGGTGAGGAAGGAGTCGCCCGCGCCGGCGGGGTCCTTGGCGGCGGTGTTGAGGGCCGGGAGCCGGTCGGTGGGCCAGCCGCCCGCCGCGCCCTCGCCGGACTGGACCAGGAGCCCCTCGGCCCCCAGCGTCACCACCACGTTCTCGGCCTCGCTCTTCTGCATCAGCTTCTGGGCCAGGACCACCAGGCCGGAGTCGAAGTCCTGCAGGGCCAGCCGGGCCTCGCGCTCGGTGGGCGTGACCAGCTTCATGCGCAGGAAGCGGGACACGTCGCCGGTCTGCGAGGAGGACTGGCTGTCGGCGGTCATCATCACGCCGCGGCGGGCGCAGGCGTCCCGGATCCCGTCCACCAGGCCGGAGGGGAGGCAGCCGTAGTTGAAGTCGGCGAAGATCACCAGGTCGGTCCGGTCCAGCACCGAGGTGACGTCGGCCAGCAGCCGCTCCCGCAGCTCGGCGGAGACGTCGTGCTGGCGGAGGTGGCTGACCCGCAGCAGCGTCTTGCCGGCGGCCCGGAAGCGCTGCTTGAGCGTGGTCGGCCGGGTGTCGTCCTCGTGGAGGTGGGCGTCCACGCCGTACTCGCCCAGGCGCTGGCGGACGAAACCCGCCGCGTCGTCCTTCCCCAGCACCGAGAAGAACTCGACCTTGCCGCCCAGCCGGCGCGCGTGCGCGGCCACGATCCCGGCTCCGCCCACGAACCGGTCGGACTGGATGGGCGTCACCACGATGGTAGGGTCCTCCTGCGACATGCCCAGCGGATCGCAGGACACGTACTCGTCCACGATGGTGTCGCCGATGACCGCCACGCGGAGGTTGCGGATCCGGTCCAGCGCGGCCAGCGCCGCCGCCGGGGTGATCCCGTGGCGGGCCAGGTAGCTCTTGGGCTGGCGGATGGTGGAGCCCACGCCGCGCGACTCCTGGCGGAGCAGCTCCAGGGAGGAGAAGGAGACGTCGCCCGAGCCGAAGCGGAGCTTGCCGCCGTAGCCGGCGACCGCGGCCTCCTCCTCGTTGTGCGCCTCCTCGTGCTCCTTGCCCTTGACCACCACGGCGGGCTTGAGGCCGGTCACGAAGTCGGCGGGCCGGTCCCGCAGCACGAAGGCGTGGTCCACCCAGTGGATGGCCTGCACGCCCTCCAGCCGGTGCTCCTCCTGGAGGAAGGCGCCGGGCGAGCGGGCGTCGTTCACGCCCACCACCAGGTAGTCGCCGCACTCCTTGGCGAAGCGGAGGAGGCGCAGGTGGCCGGGGTGGAGGACGTTGAAGTTGCCCGAGACGAAGACCACGCGCTTGCCGCAGGCGACGGCGCCGACGTGGGCGATCGTCTGCGAGGAGGCGGGGTCGAGGGCGGCGGCAGCGGTCATGGCGCCTCCGTGCGGAGATCGATCAGGCAGCGGCCGGCCACGGCGCCGGAGCGCAGCGCGGCGATGGCCTGGTTCACCTGGGAGAGGGGGAAGACGTCGGTGACCAGCGGCTCCAGCACCAGCTTGCCGGCGGCGGCCAGCCGCAGGTAGCGGGGGATGTCCTCGCCCGGCTGCGTCCCGCCGCCGTGCGAGCCGGTCAGGACCTTGCCGAAGTGGAGCGGCAGGGTGTGGAGGGTGGTGGCCGCCTCCGCCCTGGGCACGCCCACCAGCACCACGCGTCCCTGCGCGTGGGTCAGGCGGTAGGCGATCGCGATCAGCGCGGGGAGGCCGGTGTTGTCGATGACCACGTCGGCGCCGCGCCCTCCCAGCGCGGCGCGCAGGGTGGCCTCCAGCGCCTCGGGCGCGAGGCCGGCCGAGGCGACGGTGTGGGTCGCGCCCAGGCGCGCGGCCAGGGCCAGGCGGGAGGGGTGGAGGTCCACGCCGACGACGGGGTGGGCGCCGGCGAGCGCCGCGCCCTGGATCATGTTGAGCCCCACGCCGCCGGCGCCCAGGATCACCACCGCGTCGCCGGGGCGGACCTGGGCGTCGTTCACCACCGCGCCCATGCCGGTGGTCACCGCGCAGCCCAGCAGCGCGGCCACCCGCCCGTCCACGCCGTCCGGGATGGCGGTGACGCGGTTCTCCGAGACCACCGCCCAGGTGTTGAAGGTGGTCACCCAGCCGGCGTTCAGCTGCTGGCCGCGCCAACCGTAGCGGGCTGGCTCGGCGTCGATGCCCGGCCCCTTCATCCAGTGGAGCACCACGTGGTCGCCCGGCTTCACGTGGCGGACGCCGGGGCCGATCTCCACCACGCGCCCCGAGCCCTCGTGGCCGAGCAGGTGGGGGAGGAACCGGTCCGGCCCCTTGGCGCCGTCGATCTCGCCCAGCTGCGAGCCGCAGATGCCGCTCCAGGCCAGGCGCACCAGCACCTGGCCGGGCGCCAGCGCCTCGGGGAGCGTGACCTCGTCCACCACCAGCGGCTCGCGCTGCGCGACGAGGAAGGCGGCGGTGGCGGTCCGGGGGCGGGGCTCGGTCATGGCGGCTACTCGAAGAAGATGAAGCCGTGGTCGCCGGTGTAGCCGGTGCGCTCGAACCACCAGGCCCACTCCTGCGGCGTGTTGAAGGCCTCGCAGGTGAGCTGCCAGTAGAGGAGGTTCGCCTTCTCCTCCTCGTTCCGGTAGGACTCGACGCAGACGAAGCCGCGCCCGCGCCCGACCCGCTGCAGCTCGCGGAGCGCCTGGTCGAGCTCGTGGCAGTAGAGGTTGTGGAGCGTGTTGATGGAGACCACCAGGTCGAACGCGCCGTCGGCGTAGGGCAGGTGGCTGGCGTGCCCGACGTCGAGGAAGGGGCGGACCTCGGGGACCGCGTTCTCGACCGCGTAGGCGGAGACGTCCAGCCCGCGCACCACCAGCCCCGGGACCGCCTGCGCCAGGTCGTGCAGCAGGAAGCCCTTCCCGCAGCCCACGTCCAGCACCCGGTCGCCGGCCTGGAGGCCGTAGTGGGCGGCCATCCTCTCCGCCACCGGGCGCCAGCGGCCGTCGTAGCGCATGCCGCCGTAGCCGACCCGCCGGTCGCCGTCCCAGTAGTCGCGGTCGAAGCGCTTGGCGATGCGGGCCGCCTCGGCCTTGGGGAACTCGTTCACCCGCCCCAGGTAGTCGCGCTTGGTCTTCTTGTGCAGCACGGAGATGAAGTCGAGCTCGGCCATGGCGTCACGCTCCCTCGACGGTCCGCAGCAGCGCGCGGGCCCGCTCCAGCTGGGCGGCCCGGCGCTGCGGCGCCCCGGCGGCGGCGAAGGCCCGGCGGGCCCCGTCCACCGCGGTGAAGTGGTTCAGCAGGATGCAGCACCACTTGATCCCCAGCGCCGGGCGGAGCAGCGCCGTCCGGGCCAGGGCGCCCTCCGGGTCCCGCACCAGCGCGGCCACGCCGCGGGCGAAGGCGGCGAAGGTGTCCGCCGGCGCCGGGACGGCGGGCTGGAAGTAGAAGTCGTTCACGAGCTTGGCGGGATCGTCCCAGCCGGCGTACTCGAAGTCGAGGAAGGCCAGGCGACCGCCCTCCTGCCTGAGCGCGTTGTGGAACCCGAAGTCGGACGGGGAGAGGACGCGGTCGGCCTCGCCCAGCGGCTCGGCCCAGCCCGGCGCGGCCGCCAGCCCGGCCTCGGCCGCGGCGCGGACGCGGCGCCAGGCGGGGACGAGCGCCGCGGCCACGAAGCCTGCCGCCTCGGCGCTGGCGTCGTCCTTCACCGGCAGGCCCTCCAGCCGGGCCACCCGGGCGGCGACCCGCGCCAGGTGCTCGCGGACGCTGAAGCAGGCCTCGGCGGCCGGGCGGAGCGAGGCGGCGGACGCCCGCACGCGCCGGTCCAGCTCGACCAGGAAGCCGAGCGCCTGCGCCACGTCGTCCGCGCCCGCCTCGCCGGGCAGCAGACGGCGGCCGGGGACGAACGCGTAGACGGCCGCGCCGGCCCCGTCGTCGCGCCCCACCGGCTCGGGGATGTTGCGCAGGCCGCCGTCCCAGGCCAGCCGCAGGAAGGAGAACTCCGCCTGGAGCCGGTCGTGGGGCTGCGCCGGGTGGCGGAAGTAGTGCTTGAGCACGCAGCGGCGGCCGGGCGCGTCCAGCAGGTAGAGCCGGTTGTTCCCCCCGCCGGGCAACGGCGCCAGCCCGGCCTCGGCCGGGACCAGGCCCGGGAGGCAGCGGGCGGCCAGCGCGGCCGGGGAGGGCGAGGCGCTCACGCGACCTCCCTCGCCGCGAAGCCGAGCAGGGCCGGCAGCTCGGCCCACCCGCGCACGCGGGTCAGCGCGGCAGCGGGGCTGGCGGCGCCGGGGGCGAAGTGGAGGCGGCGGGTGGCGGCCGGGAACCCGGGGGCGAGCAGCACCTCCGGCAGGTCGTCGAGGAAGTGGGTGCAGCCGGCGGCCGCGATGGCCGCGAGCTTGGCCTCGCGCGTCTCGGCGAAGATCACGTCCTCCGGGCGCAGCCCCACCCCGGCCGGATTCGAGCAGGCCGTGCGCCTGGAGCCATCCAAGGGCGGCGGCGTGCAGATCGGCCCGGGGCCCGCGGAAGGGCCAGCGCGTCTTGTGGCTGATGATGCGGACCGGCACGCCGTCGCGCACCAGGCCCGCCAGGATCCGCAGCGCGTCCTCGAAGGGCCGGGCCTCGCCGATCCGGGCGCCGTACACCAGCCCCTGCAGCTCGGTCCAGTCGTCCTCGCGCCCGGCGGTCCGCAGGTGATCGCGCACCGCCTCCTTGCTGGCCGGCACGGCGGCGGGGACGAGGCCGCGCTCGACGGCGATCCGGTGGAACACGCCGTCGTAGCAGATGAGCGTGTTGTCGAAGTCGACGCCGAGGCGGAGGCTCACGGCCGGCCTCCCGCGCGCACCGCGGTCGGGCCGGGGCGGTCGAGCGCGGCGGCCACGCCGGCCACCACGCCGGCGGCGGTGAGCCCCAGCGCCTGGCGCGCCCACTCCTGCGTCCCGACCTGCCCGAGGAAGCGGTCGTCGGTGCCGAAGCGGAGCAGCCGGAACGGCGCCTGGTGGTCGGCGGCCCACTCGGCCACCGCGCCGCCCAGGCCGCCGATGCGCGAGTGCTCCTCGACCGTGGCCACCACCGGGCAGCGGCCGGCCAGCCCTTGCAGCAGCCCCTCGTCGAGCGGCTTCACGGTGTGGACGCTCTCGACGCGGGCGGAGACGCCGCGCGCCTCGAGCGCCGCGGCGGCCTCCAGCGCCAGCCCCACCGCGCCGCCGGTGGCGAGCAGGCAGGCGTCGTCGCCGGGGCGGAGGGTGAGGGCCTTGCCCAGCTGGAAGTCCGGCTCGCCGGCGTGGAGCCGCGGCTCGCCCTTCTTGCCCAGGCGCAGGTAGACCGGGCCGTCGTGGCGGAGCGCGGCGCGCAGCGCCAGCCGGACCTCGACCGGATCGCAGGGGCAGACCACGGTCATGTTCGGCAGCGTCCGCAGCAGCCCCACCTCCTCGCAGGAGTGGTGGGTGGGGCCGAGCTCGGCGTAGGAGAGGCCCGAGCCGGTCCCGACGATCACCACCGGCAGCCGCGGGTAGCAGAGGTCCACCCGGATCTGCTCCAGGCAGCGGACGGTGGCGAAGGCGGTGATGGTGTAGGTGACCGGCCTGAGCCCCATGGCGGCCAGCCCGGCGGCGGTGCCGGTCATGCTGGCCTCGGCCACGCCGCTGTTCAGGAAGCGGCCCGGGGCCACCTGCTTCAGCTCGTCGAAGAGCCGGTTGCCGATGTCGCCGGAGAGGCAGACGACCCGCGGGTCCTCCGCGGCCAGCCGGGTCAGCTCGCGGGCGAAGGTGTTGCGCATCACGCCACCCCCAGCTCGCGCTTCGCCCGGGCGATCTCGTCGGGCGTGGGCGTGCGGTAGTGCCAGTTGTTGTCGTCCTCCATGAACGACACGCCCTTGCCCTTCACCGTGCGGGCGATGAGCGCGCGGGGGCGGCCGCTGCCGTCGGCGGGGCGGGACAGGGCCTGGAGCAGGGCGGGCAGGTCGTGGCCGTCCACGGGGGCGGCGTCCCAGCCGAAGGCGGCCCACTTCTCCACCAGCGGATCCAGCGCCAGCACCTCGCGGCTGCGGCCGGTGGCCTGCCAGCCGTTGAAGTCCACCACCGCCGTGAGCGACCCGAGCCGCTGGGCGGCGGCGGTCATGGCCGCCTCCCAGACCGAGCCCTCGTTGCACTCGCCGTCGCCGAGCAGCACGTAGGTGCGGGACGGGAGCCCCAGCAGCCGGGCGCCGTAGGCCATGCCCACCCCGACCGGCAGGCCGTGGCCGAGGGAGCCGGTCGCCGCCTCGACGCCGGGGACGCCGTGCGCGGGCGGGTGCTCGCCCAGCAGCGTGCCGTCGGCGCCGTAGTCCTCCAGCCACGCGGCCGGGAAGAAGCCCTGCGCGGCCAGCACCTGGAAGAGCGCCGGGGCGGCGTGCCCCTTGGAGAGGATGAACCGGTCGCGGGCCGGGTCGTCCGGGCGCGCCGGGTCCACCCGCAGCACGGCGCCGTAGAGCGCCACCAGCACGTCCACGCAGGAGAGGCAGGAGCCGAGGTGCGGGACCCCGGCGCGGCCGGAGGTCTCCACCACCGCGGCCCGGAGCCGGGCGGCCAGGGCCGTGAGGTCGGAGGCGGCGGCGGGGGTGCGCATGGCTCAGGCCAGGCCCTGCTGCTTCATGGCCTTCACGTTGTGGCAGTCGTCGGCGATGCGCAGCGCGCCGGCGCGGTAGGCGGCGACCACCTCCTGGATGGCGTCCCGCACCGTGTGGCGCGGCGCGAAGCCGGTGGCCAGCAGCTTGTCCGAGTTGAGCCGGTAGGAGCGCGGGTCGTTGGAGGGGGAGACCACCACCTCGGCGGGGACGAACTCGGTCACGGTCCGGGCGATCTCGTTGATGGAGAGGTTCTCGAACCCGGCGTTGTAGATCCCGGTGGCCCGCGGCCCCGCTGCCAGCAGGTGCTGGTAGACGCGGACCATGTCGCGCAGGGTGATGTTGGGGCGGATCTGGTCGCCGCCGAAGACGGTGATGCGCTGGTTCTGCAGCGCCTGGACGGTGAGCATGTTGACCGACAGGTCGAGGCGCATGCGCGGCGAGACCCCGCACACCGTGGCCGGGCGGACGATCTGCAGCGTGATGCGGTCGGCGTAGCTGAGCAGCACGCGCTCGCTGACCATCTTGGTCTTGTTGTAGTCGCTGATGGGGACCAGCGAGAGGTCCTCCGTCACCTGCGGCTCCTGCTTCACGCCGTAGACGCTGCCGGAGCTGGCGTGGATGAACTGGCGCACGCCGCTGCGGATGGCGTGCTCCACCAGCGCCATGGTGGCGAGCGCGTTCACCTCCCAGGAGAGCTTGGGGTTGAGCTCGCTGCAGGGGTCGTTGGCCACGTTGGCGAGGTGCAGCACGGCGTCCACGCCGCGCAGCGGGATCCGCTCCGCCTCGCGGACGTCCAGGCGCAGGACCTCCAGCGCGGGGTGGGGCGTGAGGTGGTTGCCGAACCACTGGGCGTCCACCACGGTCACGCGGTGGCCGTCGGCCAGCAGGGCCTCGGTGAGCTTGGTGCCGATGTAGCCGCAGCCGCCGGTCAGGACGAGGTTCATGTGCGTGGGTTCCTAGGGCTTGTGGACGTAGTCGAGGGGCTGGGCGAGCAGCTCGCCCTGGTGCGTGCGCACCCAGGCGATGGTCTGGTCCAGCCCCTCCTCCAGCGAGATGCGCGGCTCCCAGCCCAGCTCGCGGCGCGCCCTGGCGCTGTCGAGCAGGTAGGCGGCGTCCTTGCCCGGGCGGTCGGCCACGATCTCGACGTGGTCCTCGAAGCGCACGCCCAGCCGGCGGGCCACCAGCTCGACCAGCTCGCGGATGGAGACGTTGAGGGTGGTGGAGAGGTGGAGAATCCCGCCCGGCGCGCCGTCGCGGGCCACGGCCAGCGTGGCGCGGGCCACGTCCTCGGCGTGGATGAAGGAGCGGACCGAGCGGCCGCCGCCGTGCAGCTGGAGGGTCCGGCCGGTGAGGAAGAAGAGCACCGCGCGCGGCACGATCCGGTACAGCTGCTGCCCCGGGCCGTAGACGTTGGCGGCGCGGGTGAAGGTCACCGGGAACCCGTAGTTCCGGTGGAAGGTCATGAGGCTCAGGTCGGCCGCGGCGCGGCTGACGGCGTAGGGCGTGCTCGGGTTGTACTGCGTGTGCTCGGGGACCAGCCCCTGGCAGGCGCCGTACACCTCGGGCGTGGAGACGTGGACGTACTTGCGCAGGAAGGGGCGGCGGCGCAGCCCGTCGTGCAGCTTCACGGTGGCCACCACGTTGGTGGACATCCAGTGCTCGGGGTGCGCCCAGCTCTCCGCCACCATGCTCTGGGAGGCGAAGTTGATCACGTGGTCCGGCCGGAAGTCGTCCACCGCCGACAGGATGGCGTCCAGGTCGTGGTTCAGGTCGAGCTGCCGGAAGGTGAAGCGGCCGGGCGCGTCGGCCCAGCGGTAGGGCAGGAAGACCCGGTGCGGCTCGGGCGAGCGGCTCACGCCCAGCACCTCGCAGCCCTGCCGCAGCGCCTCGGCCACCAGGTGCGCGCCGGTGAAGGAGTTGGAGCCGAGGACCAGCACGCGGTCGGTCACGGGTAGAGCCCTCCGGCGACGACGCGGAGCGGGGTGGTCACCTCGCCCTCGACGGGCGGGTTGGCGGCCAGCCACTGGGTGATCATGTGGCCGACGAGCATCTGGACGTCCTCGGCGATCTGCATGTCGTCGAGGCGGAGGTGGATGGCGTGGTCGGCCAGCGCGAGGCACTTGCCGCCGGAGAAGCCCAGGACGGCGAAGCTCACCAGCCCGCCGCGCCGCGCCGCCTCGATGGCCGCCACGACGTTGGGGGAGTTGCCGCTGCCGGACAGGACCACCAGCAGGTCGCCCGGGCGGCCCAGCACCTCCAGCTGGCGCGAGAACACCGCGTCGTAGCCGACGTCGTTGGCGAGGCAGGTGGTGACGGCCTGGTTGGCGGGGAGCGCGATGGCCCGCAGCCCCTTGCCGCCGTTGGCCCTGCCGGCGCCGAAGAACAGGTCGTTCACGAGGTGGAGCGCGTTGGCGGCGCTGCCGCCGTTCCCGCAGACGAAGACCTGCCGGTCCTCGCGCCAGGCGGCGCGGAGGGCGGTGGCCAGTCGCTCGACCTCGGCCAGGTCGAGGGACGCCATCGCGCGCTGCGCCTTGGCGACGTAGGCTTCGAAGTGCGTCATGCAGGTCCTCCTGGCGCCGGGGAGGGCGCGGGAGGACGGTCTGCAAGTCACTGGCCAGGGCAGCTTCCCCGGGAGTTCCGGCGGGTTGGGCCGCCGCCGGCCGTACGCCGGGCCCGGCTCGTCAGCCCGGTGACGGGTCCGGCGGTCCGCGGTCGTCAGCCCCGTGACGAGCAGTGCGGGCCGCGGCGAGCGTGGCCCGGCGCGTCACGCGCCCTTGCGGCGGATCCAGAAGCTGCCGCTCTGCGTCGGGCTGCGCTCCGGATCCCAGGCCGGGAAGGCGGCGCGGAAGGCCGGCAGGTGCTCCTGCTGCAGCCAGCCCAGCCCCATCAGCACCTCGAAGCGATTGTTGCAGGCCAGGAACGCCTGCAGGAGGTAGGCCTCGGTCCAGAACACGCGGAACTTCGGGTTGGTGTAGTAGGCCCGCCCGTACTCGAAGGGCAGCGAGATGTCGTGGATGTGCACCAGCACCCCCGGCGCCAGCCGCGGCAGCACCTCGAGGTACAGGAAGTTCACGTCCCCGCCGATCTTCACCACGTGGCTGGAGTCGATGAAGAGCAGGTCGCCGTCGCCCAGCCGCTCGAACCGCTCCAGCGAGGTCTCCTCCACGCGCTGCGGCACCAGCTCGGAGATCCCCGGCAGCGCCCGGATCACCGGGCCCGGGTACGGGTCGATCACGGTGTAGTCGGCCGGCGGCGCACCCTCCGCCGCGTTGCGCGCCAGCGCCGCGGAGATGACCCGCGTCGACCACCCGGAGCCCACCTCGATGACCCGCCGCGGGCGGGAGCGCCGGATGAAGGCGTGGGTGGAGGCGGCGCAGCCGTAGGAGAAGCTGCCGTTCTCGAGGTGGAAGGCGCGCGGATCGGCCGGCGGCTGCACCGGCCAGGCGCACTCCGCGCCGAAGCGGCGCCCCAGCTCGGCCAGCAGCTCGAGCTGGGCCTGCTCGCGGAAGTCGATGCCGGCCAGCGGGCTGCGCCGCCCGAAGACCTGGCGGCGATCGAGGTCCGGGAGGTCCGGGACCGGCGAGTAGTAGTGCACCTGCATCGGCAGGGCGCCGGCGGCCAGGCAGGCGTCCGTGCCCTCGCCGCTGAAGGCCATGTGCCGGACCAGCGCCGGGAGGTCGGCGGCGGAGAAGGTCTGGCCCGGCGGGAGCGACGGCAGGAGCGACGGGCCGGGGGGCGGCCGCGGCGGGGCAGGGGCGGCCTCCGGCGGCCGCAGGGCCGCCGCCAACCGGGCCGCGGCGCCGTCCGGCGCGGCCGCCAGCGGGCCCACCGGGTGGACGGGGTCGAACTGGCGCAGCGTGTCGAGCAGCTCGGTGGCGGCATCGACGATCAGCACCTCCGGCACCTCGGCGCGCCCGCTCTCGCGGACCAGCGCCAGGACCGCGTCACCGGCCTGCTCCGGCGTGGGCCGGCCCGGGCCGGCCTCCAGCGCCAGCACCAGCGCCACGGGGTCGGTGGGCGCGAAGGCGCGGAAGTAGGCCGCGACCACCCGGCGCCAGCCGGCGCCCTGCCAGTCGGGGGTCAGGAGCAGCGCCTCGCGGCGCGCCGGCGCCGCCCGTGACCGCCTGGGATTCGATCCTCATGACGCCCTCGCCTCCAGCCCGGTGCTGCGCGTGTCCTTGATCATGCGGAGGTAGCGCTGCACGGCCGCGGCCTCCAGGGCCGGCCCCTCGCGCTCCAGCCGCGCCAGGTGGGCCTCGATCAGCGCCAGCGGCTCGCGCGGCTCGAACCGGAACCCGCCGGCCGGGACCGTGGCCAGCCGCTCCACCAGCGCGCGCACCGCCGGATCGCCGGCGGTGGGCAGCGCCTGCCGGAGCTGTCCCTGGAGCGACGCGCGCACCGGCTCCCCGGCGCGCGCCAGCCAGTCCACCAGCCGGTCCTCGAGCAGCGGCGCGTACCCGCAGCGCGTCACGAACGCCTGCGGCTGGAAGCGGGCCTGCAGCGTGGCCATGAGCGCGGCCGCGGCGTGGTCGGGCTGGGTGAGATCCAGCGCCGGGAAGAGCGCCTCGAACGGCTGGGTGTCCAGGAACGCGGCGGCGGCCCGGGCCGAGTCGTAGATGCCGGCCTCGGTGAAGAGGGCGGTCCCCTGGTTCGGGTGGAGGCGGGTGACGCTGGTGGGCCGGTCCAGGAAGCGCGCGCGGTAGCGCGCGCTGATCCGCAGCCACAGGTCGTAGTCCTGGCCGTAGCGGAAGCGGAGGTCGAAGCGGCCCACCGCCTCGAACACCTCCCTGTGCACCGCCACGGTGATGCCGTTCACGTAGTTGACCATCAGCAGCCGGAGCACCTGCTGCTCCACCGGCGGGATGACGTGCGGGACGGAGAGCCCGGAGGGCTCGACGGCGCCGGACGGCTCGCGCAGGAACCGGTAGTTGGTGTGCATGAAGCGCAGGCCGGGATCGGCCCGCGCCGCCTCGCGGTGGAGCGCCAGCTTGTCCGGCAGGAACAGAATCGTCGGAGGAGAGCCAGCAGATCCAGTCGCCCCGGGCCTCGGCCAGCGCGCGGTTGAGGGCGCTGGCCACGCCGCCGTTGGCCTGGCGGAAGGGGCGGATGCGCGGGTCCCGCGCCGCGTAGGCCGCGGCCACCTCGGAGGTCGGGTCGGTGGAGCCGTCGTCCACCACCAGCGCCTCCCAGTCCGGATCCGTCTGGGCCAGCAGCGAGTCGAGGGCCGCGCCCAGGAAGTGCGCCTGGTTGTAGCAGGGGACCATCACCGAGAAGGTCGGGCGGTCGCGGCCCGGCGCCACGCCTGCGGGTGCGGGAGCGGCGGGGGCGCGCCGGACCAGGCGCGCTCCGGGGACCTGCACCAGCCGGGCGCCCGCAGCGCGCAGCCGGCCGGTCAGCGCCTCCGCGGCGCCGTCCCCGGCGCCGGCATCGAGGCCGCCCGCGGCCCGGTAGAACGGCGCGCGCAGGGCGAGGCCGTCGAGCGGGAGCGACGCCGTCCCGCCGCCTGCGGCCCGCTGCAGCGGGAGCGGGAGCCCCTGCGCGTCGAGGTGCGTCGCGCCTGCGGCCGCCAGGTGAGGGTCGGCCGCCAGCGGCGCCAGCAGCGGCCGGAGCCAGCCCGGCTCCGGCTGGACGGCGGAGGTGAGGAACACCAGCAGCTCGCCGCGGGCCAGCGCGGCGCCAGCGGCGGCGGCGCGCGCCGGCCCGAGCGGCGCCGGGTTCCGGTGGAGGATCAGGCCGGGCAGCCGCTGCAGCGCGGCGGCCGTCTCGTCGGTGGTCCCGTCGTCCACCACGATGGTCTCGGCCGCGAGGCCGCGGGTCTCCTCGAGGAGCCCCATCAGCAGCGCGAAGGTGTGATCCCAGCCGCCCTGGACGGCGATCACCAGCGAGACGAGGGGGGCACCGGGGGTGGGCTGGGGCATGGGCTCAGGGGCTAGGAGGGCATGGCTGACGCGGAGTGGAGGCGCGCCGCCGGGCAGGTGTGCAGGAACCCTGCCGCGGCGCAGCCCCTGGTTCCAGACACTTGCGCCGGGCCGGGCCGTCATTCGGCTGACGTTCGGCGGGGCCGCCGGGGCCCAGGGCCGCGGGGGGCGCACGCCGGCGGCGAGTCCTGCGCCGCGGGCGTCAGCCGGGTGACACGGACCGGCCCTTGCCGTGCGCGCAGGGTCGGGCCCGGGCGGGCCGGGAGGACGGATGCGCCGTCGTCCGGCTCATCACGGCCGGGACCCCGCGCCGCTGCCTCCAGCTCACCACCAACGCCTCGCTCCTGACCGAGCCGATGGCCGAGCGGCTGGCGCCGCGGCTGCACCACCTGGTGGTCTCGCTCAACGCGGCCTGCGCCGACACCCACGAGCGGGACATGAGCAACGGCGAGTGGGAGCGCGTCCCGGGCGTCTCGCTGGACTCGCGCAACGGCGCGTACCTGCAGGACGCGCAGCGCCTCGCCGCGCGCGCCGGGTAGCGGCCCGCCCCCGGGCCGACCCGGAGGGCGGCACCGCAGACGGGCCGGACGCCCGGGCGCCGCCCTGCTATGTTCTGTGGCGGTGAAGCCCTACCTCGTCGTCAACCCCGCCAGCGCCTCCGGCCGGACCGGCCGCCACTTCGACGCCATCGCGCGGGAGGTGCGCGCCGCGGTGGGGGACTTCGAGTACGCCTTCACCGAGCGCCGCGGCGACGGCGTGCGGCTGGCCCAGCAGGCGCTGGCGGCCGGCGGCAAGCTGGTGGTGGCGGTGGGCGGCGACGGCACGGCCAGCGAGGTCATCGACGGCCTCACCTCGCACACCGGCCCGCGCGATCCGGAGGCGCTGTTCGGCTTCATCCCGCGCGGCACCGGCGGCGACCTGCGCCGGACCATCGGGATCGGCGGCGACGTGGCCGCGGCGGCCCGCACCCTGGCCAGCCGCAGCGTGGCGGTGCTGGACCTGGGCCGGATCGAGTTCGTGGGGCGCGACGGCCGCCCGCAGGTGCGCCACTTCGCGAACGTGGCCGGGTTCGGCGTGTCCGGCGTGGTCTCGGATCACGTCAACACCGGGCTCAAGCTCCCCAGCGGGAAGCTCTCCTTCATGCTGGCCAGCGCCCGGGCGCTGCTCACCTGGTCGGACCGACCGGTCCGCTGGCGGGTGGACGGCGGCCCCTGGCAGGAGGAGCGGGTCACGGCCCTCTCGGTCTGCAACGGGCGCTACTTCGGCGGCGGCATGCTGGTCGCGCCCGACGCGCGGATGGACGACGGCCTCTTCGACGTCGTGGTCTGGCAGGGGCTGGGGATCGGCGACTTCGTGCTCAAGAAGCACAAGCTCTACGACGGCACCCACACCGAGCTGGCCAACACCCGCGTCCTGCGGGGGCGCACCGTGGAGGCCGAGCCGGCGGGGGACGTCGACGTCCCGCTGGACGTGGACGGGGAGGGGCCGGGCCGGCTCCCGGCCCGCGTCACCCTCCTGCCCGGGGCGCTCCGGATCCGCGTGGGGGCCTGACCCTCCGCACCGCGTCGCAACGGGACTACCATGCGACGCATGGTCCTCCCGCTCGCCTTGCTGCTCGCCGCCACGCCCATCCCAGTCGTCGCCCCCGCGCCGGTCGTGCCGCGCCAGGTGGACGGCCCGGGCGAGCTGAAGGCGCTCTGCGCCCGGCTCACCCCCACCGAGCAGCTGCGGCTCGAGGGCGACGCCGTGGAGCGCGGGGAGCGCGAGGCGCGCCACGAGGAGGAGCGGCAGGCGGCGATCACCGGGCGGTACCTGGTCCGCGTGGACGGGCGCGGGCTGGCCTTCGCGCCGTACGACGGCCCCGAGCGGCGCCTGACCCTGGCGGAGCCGGCGGCCCTGCCGCTGGAAGGCGGCGCGGTGCGGCTCTGGATGACCGAGGAGCGCGGGCTGCCGGTCAAGGTGGACGCAGGCGCGGCGAGGGCCATCCTGGCGGCGCAGCGCGCCGGGACGCTGGCCCTGCTGCTCACCTTCGACCTGCCGGACGAGGCGCAGTGCGGAGCCGCCACGGCCGGGAAGCGGTTCACGCTGGGCGCCGAGCCGGTGGAGTGGATCTGGCTGGACGGCGCGCAGCCGCTGGCGCAGGGCGGGGCCGCCGCCGAGCGGCCGGTGCTGGACGCCAGCCGCGGCGCCCGCCCGCGGGTGGACGTGGGCGACCCGCTGGCGGGCGGGGCCGAGCTGAAGAAGGCGGTGCTGGCGCGGGCCGAGGCGCTGGAGGGCTGCTACAAGGACGCCCTGCGCGCGGCGCCGGCGCTGGACGGCGTGCTGGTGGTGGAGCTGGGGGCGCCGCAGCCGGCGGTCTCGGCCGACTCCACCGGCTCGGCCGAGCTGGCCGCCTGCGTGGCCCGGGCGCTTGCGCCGGTGACGGCCGGCATGGGGACGGTGCCCATCCGCTTCGAGCTGCTGCCCCCGGGCGCCCCGCTCCCGGCGTCGGCCGGCAGCGGCGCGTCGCAGTAGCCGCGGCCCCGGCGCTGGCCCCGCGGCGCCGCGCCCGACCGCGCGGGCGCCGGACGTGCCACAATGGCGGCCTGCATGGACCGCCTCCGCGACCGGCTCCGGCCCGGCGACCTCGTCCTCACCGCGCTCCTCGCCACCGCCTGCGGGCTGACGCTGGCGCGCTGGCCCGCCCACCCCGAGGTGCTGGCGCCGCTGGTGCGCCACGCCGCGCTCCTGGCCGGGTTCGGCGGGCTCCTGGCGCTGGCGGTCGCCGGCCGGCTGCCGGCCTCCTCGGCGGTCCGGGTGGTGGCGAGCCTGGCCGTCATGTTCTCGCTCTACGAGAGCCTGGGCCGGCTGGGGTTCCTGCTGCACGACGGCACCGCCGACGCCGCCCTCTCGCGGCTCGACCGGGCGCTGCTGGGGGTCGAGCCGGCGCTGTGGCTGGACGGCCGCGCCGGTCCGGCGCTGGTCGAGGCCATGAGCTTCGTCTACCTGTTCTTCATCGGCTGGGTGTACCTGTCCATCGCCCTGGAGTGCCTGGGGCGCGAGGAGGAGGACCGCGAGGCCTTCCTGCTCGGGCTGATGCTCACCTACTGCCTGGGCTACCTCGGCTATGTCCTGCTGCCGGCCCAGGGGCCGGCCGGCTTCCACACCCAGCTGGCGGCGCTGCAGGGCGGCCCCATCCACCGCGCCATGCGCGCGGCGGTGGAGGGCAACGGCGGCGCCATCGGCGCCTTCCCCTCGCTCCACGTGGGCGGCGCGCTCTACCTCTGCCTCTTCGACCTGCGGCGCAACCGGATGCGCGGCCTGACCTACGTGCCGGTGGTGCCGCTGGTGGCGCTCTCCACGGTGATCCTGCGCTGGCACTACGTGGTGGACTGGCTGGGCGGGGCGGCCATCGCGCTCCTGGCACTGGCCGCCACCGGGCCGCTCTCGAGGGCCTGGCGCGGCCTCCCGCGCCCGGCCGCGGCGCCGCGGCCTGCGCCCGCCGCCGCCACGCCCGGCCTCTTCTACCGCGCCTTCCGCGGCCACGTCCGGCGCGTGCTGCGGGTCTTCTTCCGCAGCCTCGAGGTCAGCGGGCTGGAGCACGTGCCGGCCGAGGGGCCGGTGCTGGTGGTGGCGAACCACGTCAACGGGTTGGTGGACCCGCTCCTGTTCCTGGCCGCGCTGGACCGGCACCTGACGCTCTCCGGCAAGAGCACGCTGCGCAAGAACCCGCTCCTGCGCCTGCTCATGGGGGCGCTGGACATGGTGGTGTTCCACCGGTCGCAGGACCGCGGCAAGGGGGCGGAGCTGCGCGAGAACGCCCGCAGCATGGCCCGCTGCCAGGCGCTGCTGGCCGCCGGCGACGCGCTCCTCATCTTCCCGGAGGGCGAGAGCCACTCCGACCCGGGCATGCGCCCCTGGAAGCCGGGGGCCGCGCGCATCGCCGCCGAGTTCGCCCGCCGCCACCCGCAGGCGCGGCTGGCGGTGATCCCGGCCGGCCTCTACTTCACGCAGAAGGACCGCTTCCGCTCCGGCGTGGCGCTCCGCTTCGGCCCGCCGCTGCCGCTCCCGGCGCTGCTGGCCGAGGCCGAGCGCGGGGCCGAGGCGGTGCGCGCGCTCAACGGCGCGGCCGACGCCGCGGTCCGCGAGCTCTCGCTCAACCTCGAGACCGAGCGCCAGTCGCAGGTGTTGGGCTGGGCCGCGGAGGTGCTGCTGGCGCGGCTCAACGGCCCGCGCCTCCCCGGCGAGCTGGTGGCCACCGCCGCCGAGGAGCTGGAGGTGAAGCGGGCGCTGCACGCCGGCCACCGCGCGCTCTCGGCCCAGGACCCGGCGCGGCTGGCCTCCCTGGAGGCGCGGGTGGGGGGCTACCACGCCAGGCTGCGCAGGCTGGGGCTGGAGGCGGCGGAGATCCGCGTCCACCACACCGCCGCCCGCTCGGTGCTGTTCGCGGTGCGCGAGCTGGAGCTCTTCGCGGTGGGGCTGCCCTGGGCGCTGCTCGGCCTGGCGGGGAGCGCGGCGCCCTATCTCCTGGTGGACGGCTTCGCCCGGCTCACCGCCCGCGACCTCGACCACTGGGCGGCCCACAAGATCTACCCGTCGCTCCTGGTCTACCCGCTCTGCTACCTGGCCGAGGCGGCGCTGGTGGGCGCCTGGCTGGGGCCGTGGGCCGGGCTGGCCGCGCTGGCGCTCCTGCCCGCCGCCGGCGGCTACGCGCTGCTCTGGCGCGAGCGCATGCACGACGCGGCCCGGCGGGTCCGCACCTTCCTGGCCCTCGCCGCGCGTCCGGGGCTGGCCCGGGCGCTGGTGGAGGAGGGCGACGCCATCCACGAGACTCTGGCCGAGGTGCAGGGCCAGCTCGGCCTGCTGCGAGGAGCCTGACGTGCCCACCCCCTCCGTCGTCCGCTTCCTGGAAGAGCCCGCCTGCACGCTGTCCCGCGACTGCGGCGGCAAGGGGGCCAACCTGGCCCGCCTGACACAGGCCGGGTTCGCGGTGCCCGCCGCCTTCGTGGTCACCGGCCAGGCCTACGCGGCCCTGGTGCGGAGCCTGCCCGGCCTGGCCGGGCAGATCGCCGCCCTGCAGGGGCTCCCGGCGGCGGAGCTGCCCGCCCGCGCGGCCGCCATCCGCATGCGGCTGGCCGCGACGCCGCTGCCGGCGGCGCTGGCTGCGGAGCTGGCGGCGGCGGTGACCCGGCTGGGCGCGCAGCGCGTCTCGGTCCGCTCCTCCTCCACGCTGGAGGACCTGGCCGAGGCGGCCTTCGCCGGCCAGCACGACACCTACCTGGCGGTGGCGCCGGAGGACGTTGCGGCCCGGGTGCGCGACTGCTTCGCCTCGCTCTTCGAGGAGCGGGCGGTCCTCTACCGGGCCCGTCTCGGCTTCTCCCACGCCGAGGCCCGCATGGCGGTGGTGGTCCAGCGCATGGTGGAGAGCGCCGTCTCCGGCGTGGCCTTCACCCTCGACCCGGTCTCCGGCGCGCTGGACGAGGTGGTGGTGGACGCGGCCTTCGGGCTGGGCGAGGCGGTGGTCTCCGGCGAGGTCACCGCCGATCACCACCGGCTCTCGAAGGCCACCCTGGCGCCGCTGGAGGAGCGGATCGGGGCCAAGGAGGTGCAGATCCGCTCCGGCGAGAAGGGCACCGTCACGGTGCACGAGGCCGCCGCGGACCGGCTGGCGCTGACCCGCGCGCAGCTGCAGGAGGTGGCGCGCACGGCGGTCCGGATCGAGGAGGCCTTCGGCTTTCCGCAGGACGTGGAGTGGGCGCTGGACGCGGGCGGGGCGCTGCACGTGCTCCAGGCCCGCCCGGTCACCACCATCCCGCCGCGCTGGACGCGCGACGAGTCGGCGGAGCGGTTCCCCAACGCCATGACGCCGCTGGGCTGGGACTTCGCGGAGGCCGGCTTCCACGAGTCGCTCCGGCACTCGCTGGCGCTGATGGGCTTCCCGCCCTTCCCGGGGAAGTGGTTTGGGCTCTTCGACGGGTACGTCTACGGCAACGAGAGCGCGGTGAAGCTCTTCCTGGGCGCGCGCCGCTTCCCCTTCCGGACCGCCGACGAGCTGCGGGCGCTGCTGCCGCGGGCGCGCGAGGCGTACGGCTGGGTGTTCGAGCTGCCGCCGGCCTGGGCCCGTGACCTGGACCGCTACCTGGTGGGCGTGGGGCGGCTCGGGGGCGAGCCGGCGCCGGGCGCGGACCCGCGCGCCCACTGGGCCCGGGTGCTGCGCGTGGAGGCGCTGGGGCGCGAGTACTTCCGCCCCAACATCGCCATCTCCATCACCCACGGCTTCCTGCACCGCGCGCTCTTCCAGGCGCTGGCGCTCTTCTTCCCCGCCGCGGAGGCCCGCGCGCTCTACGACCGGCTGACGCGCGTCTGCGACACCAAGACCTCGGCCGTGAACGCCGACCTGGCGGCGCTGGCGCGCGCCGCCCGCGCCGACCCCGGGCTGGCCGCGGCGCTGCGCGAGCGCGACAGCCGGGCGCTGGCCGCGCCGGCGGGGCTCTCGGACTGGCCGGCCTTCCAGGCGCGGTTGGAGCGGTTCCTGGAGGACCACGGCCACCGCGAGAACGATCCCGATCCCTACCAGCCGACCTGGGGCGAGGCGCCCTGGGTGGTGCTGGACCAGCTCAAGGTGCTGGTGGCGCGCGAGGAGGAGGAGGCGCCCGGCGACCGCGAGCTGCGAGCCCGCGCGGCCCAGGCCGAGGCCGAGCTGGAGCTCCTGCCGCGGCTGCCCGAGGACCTGCGCTTCTTCTTCTCCGAGCTCCTGCGGCTGGCCCGGGCCTACTCGGCCCTGGACGACCTCGAGCACTACCAGTCCACGCGGCTGCAGCGGCTCTTCCGCCGCGCGCTGCTGGAGATGGGGCGGAGCCTGGCCGGCCAGGGGCTCCTGGCGCGCGAGGACGACCTCTTCTTCGCCCGGCGCGCCGAGCTGGAGGCGGCGGTGGCCTCCGGCGACTTCGGCCCGCTCCGCGCCGCCGCGGCGGCCGGGCGGACCGCCTACGACGCCGCCCTGCGGCGGTCGCCGCCCTGGACGCTGGGCGCGGACGAGCCCGCCGCCGCGGCGGAGGGGGCGCTGCGCGGGATCCCCGGCTCGCCGGGCGTGGCCGAGGCGCCGGTGTTCGTGGTCCGGTCGGTGGAGGACTTCCCGCGCTTCCCGCGCGGCGCGGTGCTGGTGGCGCGCACCACCAACCCGTCCTGGACGCCGCTCTTCCACGCCGCCGCCGCGGTGATCACCGAGTCGGGCGGGCCGCTCTCGCACGGCGCCGTGACCGCCCGCGAGCTGGGGCTGCCGGCGGTGATGGCCGTGAAGGGCTGCATGGCGCTGCCCGACGGCGCGGTGGTGCGGGTGGACGGCGCGCGCGGCGAGGTGGTGCGGCGGTAGGGCTCAGCGCGCCGCGGCCGTGTCCCCGCCCGCGGGGATGCGCGCCGCGGCGGCCGAGAGCTCGGTCCGCAGCGCGGCGCGCTCGGCCCGGACCCGGGCCAGGGCGGCGCCGCCGCGCAGGCGCAGCCAGGCGGCGTGGAGCAGCGCCCGCAGCGGCTCGCTCCCCTCGTCGAAGGCCAGCGCGGCCGCGGCCGCAAGCGCCGCGCCCAGCGCCGCCAGCCAGCCGGCGGCGGCCCCGCGCCAGAGCCCGGCGGCCAAGCCGGCGGCGGCCCAGGTGAGCGGGAAGAGCAGGAGCCCGTAGCCCAGCTTGAGCGTGGCGAACATGGAGAGGTCGCCGCGGGCCGAGCGCCGCGCCAGCAGGTCCACCGCCCTCCACGCCGGCCAGTGCACCAGCGCGCCCAGCAGCGCCGCCGGGGCCAGCAGCAGGTGGAGCCCTGCGCGCGCCAGCGCCGCGGCGCGGAGCCGCTCCAGGGGATCCGGGCCGGCCAGGCCGCAGGCCTCGCGCAGCGCCTGGTGGCGGCGCAGCCGGTCCTCCAGGCTGGCCAGCGCCTCCGGGTCGTGGGCCGCCAGCCAGGAGCGCCCCCCCAGCAGCCGCTGGCGCAGCGCCACCCGCTCCGCCAGCGGCGCCGCCTCCTCCTCGGTGAAGAGCCGCTCCGCCGCGCCCGCCAGCGCCAGCGCGCCGTCGCTCTCGGCCTGCAGCACCAGGGCGTCCAGGCCGGCGCGGATCCCGCCGGTCAGCGCGCGCACCTCGGCCGGCGCCGGCTCGCCCTCCGGCGAGAGCGGGGCCGGGTTGACCTCGATGGGCGGCCCGAAGGCGATCAGCACCTCGCTGCGGAAGGTGCCCTTGTCGGTGAAGACCAGCCCCGCCGGCACGATCGAGAGCGGCAGCCCCTCGCCGGTGGAGGCGGCGCCCAGCGCGATGCGCGCCGCGCCGGACTTGAGCGGCTTCATCCGGGGATCGTCGTGCGAGGTCCCCTCGGGGAAGAGGGCCAGCACGCCGCCGCGGCGCAGCAGCGCCCGGGCCGCGGTGAAGGTGGCCGCGTTCCTGCGCGGGTCGGCGCCGTCCATGGCCCGGTAGACCGGGATGGCGTCCAGCGCGCGCGCCGCGGCGCCCACCACCGGGATCCGGAAGAGCGGCTCCTTGGCCAGGAAGGAGACCGGGCGGTCCACCCAGGCGAGCAGCAGGATGGGATCGATCAAGGCGCTGGGGTGGTTGGCCACCACCACCGCCGGCCCCGCCGCGGGCAGGTGGCCGGCACCGGTGAGCTCCACGCGCCGGAAGAACACCCGCAGGAGCGCGCGAAGGGTGGGGCGGAGGACCGCGCGGATCATGCGGTCCCTCGGCGCTCGCGCCCGCCATGCCACGCCTCGACGAGCAGGTCTACGAGGGTGAGCACCCCCGGCGCATGCCCCGCGGCGCCGGCGAGGAGCGGCCGGCGGGCCTGGGCGGGAGGAGCGGTCGACGCGGCGGGCACGGGCATGGAGCGCGGAGGATAGCAGCCGGGACGGCCGCTCCGGCAAACCGTGCGCGCCACCTCCACCCCCGCGAGGCGCATGGCCGGAACGCGGCCAGGTCCTGGCCTCGCCGCAGCGCGCCAGGCTTCACCGGGATCAAGCTCCTGGGACGCCGCCTGGGGGCCTTGCCCCAGCGGTGCGGCAGAGACCCGCTCCGGCGCAGGTCTTTCGTCCGGAGTGAACGCCGCGCCGCAACGCCCCCGGGAATTCGGCCGCGATCTCCGCAGCTTGTTCGCGCCTGGCGCCGCGGCTTTGACTGAACGCATCGTGAAGCCTCAGGGTCGCGCGCATCCGCATGGAGCGCCTGGAGGGCCAGGCGCGGGCCCACCAGGGAAGGGCCGGAGTCACCTTGGAGAATGCCATGACGAAGAAGATCGAGGAGAAGTCGGACCTGACCCGCCGCAACCTGCTGGGCCGCGCCGGCCTGGCGCTGGGCGGCCTCGTCTCGCTGGGCGCGCTGCAGGGCTGCGGCGACGGCGGTGGGACCACCGAGGAGCCGCCGCCCCCGCCGCCGACCGGGCCGCAGGTCAACGAGTTCCCGTACCAGCAGCACCTGCCGGACGGCTACGCCATGGCGGACCTCCCGGCGGTGCAGGAGGCCGCCTACCACGGCTACTACGCGGGCGGCTGCTGCCACGGCGCGTACAGCGCCATCCTGGCCAAGCTGGCGGCCGACGTGGGCGCCCCGTACGACAAGCTGCCGCTCGACTTCGGCAAGTTCGGCGGCGGCGGCATCGCCAGCTACGGCTCGATTTGCGGCGCCGTCCTGGGCGGCGTGCTCCACATCAACATGATGGTCGCGGACGCCACCGCCCGCGGCAACATGATGACCGACCTCATGCGCTGGTACGAGCGGACCGCGTTCCCGATGTACAGCCCCGCCGCGGTGGACGCGGCCGAGACGGGCCTCACCCTGGACTTCTCGCAGAGCAACCTGGTCCAGCTGGGCGTCGTCCCGGGCACGCATCTCTGCCACGGCTCGGTCACGCGCTGGTGCTCGGAGATGGGCGTGGCGGCCGGCGGCGCCGACAAGAAGGCGCGCTGCGCGCGGCTCACCGCCGACGTGGCGGGCAAGGTCGCCGAGATGCTCAACGCCTACCTGGCCAACGCCGCCTACACCCCGGCCGGCCGCGACGACACCTCGAACACCTGCGTGGCCTGCCACACGCCGGCGACGACCAACAAGCCGCCGGTCGCCTCGGGCATGGAGTGCGCCTCGTGCCACTCCGACAAGGTCGAGGGGCACCCGGGCCTCTAGGCCATCGAGGCCCCCGCGCTCCCCGGCCAGCTTCCCGGGGAGCGCGGGGGCGCTGCCCTCGGGGCGCCGGGCGATGTAGGTGAGTCACCCTCCCGCGCGCGGGAACTGGCCCCACGCGTCTGGCGCCGGGCCTGGCCCCGTGCGAACCTCTGCGCCGCGCCCGTGGCGCTCACGGGCGCCCACCGCCGGAGGTCACCGCTGTCCGCACCCCTGCCGTCGCCCGCCGCGTCGCCGTTCCTGGGGTTCGGGAGCGAGGAGGCGCTGCGCGCCACCGCCGCCGCGCTGCCGGAGGGGCTGTTCACCACGGACCTGGACGGCCGGGTCACGCACTGGAACGCCGCCGCGGAGCGGATCACCGGCTGGTCGCCCGCCGAGGCCATCGGCCGGACCTGCTCCCTCCTCTCCGGCGACGTGATCAACGGCTGCGCCTGCGGCGCCGGCCCGCTCCGGTGCGCGCTCGCGGCCACTGGACGCTCCTCCAAGACCTGCACCATTCGCACCAAGGACGGGCGGCTCCTCCTCATCGTGAAGAACGCGGTCCGGCTGCTCGCGCCGGGCGGCGAGACGGTCGGGGCGCTGGAGACGTTCACGCCGGTCGGCCCGGCGGGGCAGGAGGCCGGGACCGGGTGCGATCCCGCCCTGCCGGCGCCCGGCGCGCTGGTGGGCCGCCACCCCACCGTCCGCGAGCTGCAGCGGGTCATCGGCCTGGTGGCGCGATCGTCGGCCACGGTGCTGGTCGTCGGCGAGAGCGGGGTCGGGAAGGAGCTGGTGGCCGAGGCCATCCACGCGGCCAGCCCGCGGGCGGAGCGCCCGCTGGTGCGCGTCCGCTGCGCGGCGCTCGGCGAGGTGCAGCTGGAGCGCGAGCTGTTCGGCGCGGCCGGCGGGGCCGAGGGCGAACTGGTGCGGGCCCGCGGCGGGACGCTCCTCCTCGACGAGATCGGGGATCTCCCGGCCCGCGTGCAGGCCAAGCTCCTCCGCGTACTGGAGGCCCGAGAGGTCCTGCGCCCCGGCGACGAGCGGGCCCGGCCCGTCGACGTCCGCCTGGTGTGCACCACGCACCGCGAGCTCCGCGCCCAGGTGGACGCAGGGGTGTTCCGCGCCGACCTCTACTTCCGGCTGGCCGCGTTCCCGGTCCACGTGCCCGCGCTGCGCGATCGCGTGGAGGATCTCCCGCTGCTGGTCGGCGCCTTCCTCCGCGCCGAGGAGCCGGCACGCCCCCACGTGCGGCGGGTACGGCCGGCGGCGCTGGCCGCCCTGGCGGCGTACCGCTGGCCGGGGAACGTGCGCGAGCTGCACAACGTGCTCGCCTACGCGATGCTCCAGGCCGGCGACGGTGAGCTGGACGTCCCGCACCTGCCCGGCCACGTCCGCACCCGGCGTCCCCTCCCGCGCCCGCGCCCGGCGGCGCCGGTGGACGAGGAGGCCGGCCGGCTGCGGGCGCTGCTCGACGCGTGCGGCTGGAACCGCGCGGAGGCGGCGCGACGCCTGGGCATCTCCCGGGTGACGCTGTGGAAGCGGCTCAAGGCGGCCCGGATCGGCCCCCCGCCGCCCCCAGGGCCGGCGCGGCGGCGCTCCTGAGCCGCGTCAGTGCCCGCGGTCACCCGCGCCCGGACCCAGCGCTGCCGGGCCTGCTCGCGCTCCCTCGTGCGTCGGGAGGTCGGCGTGCGCGCCGTGAGCGCCGCCAGCAGCGCGGCGGTGGCGGCGGCCACCTCGTCCACCGCCCGCTCGGACGCCGCGCAGAGTCGGGCGGACGAGCGCGGAGCATCACGCCGCGGTCGCCTTTCGCCGGCCGAGCCAGGCCTCCAGGCACCAGAAGAAGCCGGCCAGCAGGACCGCCACCGGGACGATCAGCACGGCCCGCCCCAGCGTCGAGTGATCCGAGATCCAGCCGATCATGGGCGGGGAGGGGACGTCGCCCAGCAGGTGGATGGTGAGGATGCTGAGGGCCACGGCGGTGGCCCGCTCGCCGGGCTTCACCACGTTGACGATCTCGGAGTTGATGGGGCCGGTGGAGGCGAAGAGGAGCAGCTCGGCCAGGATCACCGCCGGCAGGTAGATTGAGGGGCTCTCCGCGACGAAGACCACCCAGGCCAGCGGCGCGGCCAGCAGCGCCGCGATCCCGGAGAGCCAGAGGTAGGCCTGCGCCGAGCGCTTGAGGAGGCGGTCCCCCAGCCAGCCGCCCGCGAAGGTGCCCACGAAGCCGGTCACCACCACGATGGCGCCGAAGAGCACGGTGGCCTGCTGGGTGGGAACGTTCCGTTCACGCTCGAGGAAGGCCGGCATCCAGAAGGCCATGCCGCCGATGGCGAAGGTGTACGCGGCGTAGCCGATCACCGTGAGCAGGTAGGTGCGGTTGCGGAGCAGGTCGAGGTAGGTGGCGAGCAGGTTCGGCGGAGGCGCGTGGGCCTCGTCGTGATCCTGGGCGCCGCGCGGAGGGTCCGGCAGGCGCAGGCAGAGCAGCGCCAGCAGCAGCCCGGGCAGGCCGGCGATGAAGAAGGCGGCGCGCCAGCCCAGGGCGTGCTCCACCAGCCCCCCGATGACGAACCCGAGCGCCGAGCCGATGGGGATGGCGCAGAAGAAGAACGCCATCACCCGTCCCCGCAGCGTCTTCGGGTAGAGGTCGGCCAGGAGCCCCGGGGTGATGGTGCCGTAGGCGGCCTCGCCCACGCCCACCGCCGCGCGGGCGGCGAAGAGGCCGAGGAAGCTGCGCGCGAAGCCGGCCAGCGCGGTGGCCAGGCTCCAGATCAGCACGCCCAGCGCCACCAGCCGCGGGCGGCGCAGCCGGTCTCCCAGCGCGCCGAAGACCGGTGAGGTGAGCATGTAGACCACCACGAAGCCGGTCATGAGCAGGCCGGCCTGGGTGTCGCTGAGCCTCAGCTCCGACCGCTTCAGCGGCTCGACCAGCGCCGAGACCACGAAGCGGTCGAGGTAGTTGAAGAGGTTGACGAGGGTGAGGACCACGAGCGCGCGGCCGGCCGCGCCGACGAGCAGGGACCGTGGGGCCTCGGCGGGGGCGGGGACAGGGGCGGGGACGGGCATGGAGGGCGCAGGATAGCAGCGCGGCAGGGGCCCCGGGGGTGGTGTGCGGCGGGTCGGGTGGCCGCGGACCGTGGCCGCGGATCGGTGGGGTGGCTCCCCGCGTCAGCGCGTCCGCCGCGCCCAGCGCGCCCGGGCCTTCTCCAGCTCGCCCTCGCGCGTCCGGATCACGGTGCGCGCGGTCAGCCCGCCCAGCAGCGCGGTGGTGGCCTCCGCCACCGCGTCCACCGCCCGCTCGAAGGCGGCGGTGTCGGCGGCGGAGGGGCGGGGCAGCCCGCTCACCTTGCGCACGTACTGCAGCGCGGCGGCCCGGATCTCGTCGGCCGTGGTGGGCGGATCGAAGTGGTGGAGGACGCGGATGTTGCGGCACATGGGCCGGATCTAGTCCGCGCCCGCGCCGCTGGCACGCCCGGCTGGAGCGGGCGCGCTACCGCCCGTCGCCGATCCGCCCGGCCGCCGCCCGGGCCAGCAGGGCCAGGCGGGCCAGGCCGTGGCCGGTCAGGAGGCCGACGAAGCCGGCCGTGCCGAAGGAGCCGAGCAGGATCAGCGCCCCGGCCACCGGGTTGTCGCCGCGGGACGGGAGCGCCGGGAAGACGCCCAGCAGCGAGAGCAGCGGCCGGCCCAGCTCGCTGGGGCCGGACACCAGCACCAGCAGCGCCATGGCCAGCCCGCCGCAGGCGGCCACGATGGCGTACGCCTCGCCGCCCAGCTTGAGCCAGGCCGCCGCGACGCCCAGCGCCACGTGCTCGTCGCCGGGCAGCTCCGCCACCTCGCGGGCGCGCAGCCAGCACGCGTGGACCAGGGCGTAGAACATCACCAGCGTGAGCAGCTGGAAGACGATCAGGCCCACCACCTCGCCGCCCTCCATGCCGCTCGCGTCGCGCCAGGTGAGGAACCACTTGGCCGCGCCCACCAGCGCCAGGACCGCCGCCGTGGCCTGCAGGACCACCGCCCCCAGCCGCTGCAGCAGGGGCCCGCGGTCGAGCGCCGGCAGGATGCGGCCCATGAACAGCCAGGCGGTGAGCGGTCCGCCGCTCGAGAGGACGGCGCCGCAGCGGGCGCAGCTCTCGGCGCCGTCGGGGTTGGGGGATCCGCAGAGGCGGCAGTTCATGGCGAGCTCCGGTCAGGGCCGCGGCGCGGCCGGCAGGCGGTTCGGCGTGGGGCCGGGGCGGCCACCCTAGCACGGGGCGGGCTGCGGTGGACCTCGCCGCAACCGTCAGCGGCAGAGTTGCATCCCACCGGCCGCCTCCAGCGCGGCGGCGCGCGAGGCCAGGTGGCCGCCGTCGGTGGTCGGGCTGGTCTGGTCCCCCTGGCCCGCGCCGAAGGCCACGCCCACCGCGCCGGCGTTGGCCAGCCGGTCGGGGTGATCGAAGAAGTAGTCCAGGCGGTTGTCCCGGTAGTGCTGGGCGCCGCCGGGCAGGGACATGTTCCCCACCGGCACCTGCCACCAGACCAGGGGCTTCCCCACCGCGACCGCGACCGCCTCGCCCCAGGCCAGGATCTGCTCGAAGTCGGGCAGCGTGGCGTCTGTGGGATCGAGCCACCTGTTGCTGTACTGCGCGTCGCGATCGGCCAGGTCGGCCACCACCACGTCGCCCTGGCCGGCGCCGCAGGCGGCCAGGAACGCGCCCACCTTGGTCCCCTCCACCGCCGGGTCCACCGACGGATCCGTGTTGGTGCCCAGGTCGAAGCGGCTGCCCCAGGGCGAGGCGTGGAGCGCCACCTTGGCCGCGGGCGCGTACTTGCGGACCATGGCGACGTAGCAGCGCCCGAGGCCGGCGATCGAGTCCTCCAGCCCGGCGCAGTCGGTGGGATTGGCGGTGGCCACCTGGGCCGGGAGCGCGTGCGGGTCGGCGCCGGCGTACTGCGCGTAGCCCCAGAAGTCGGGCTCGACGTGCACCAGCGCCGGCGCGCTGCCGATCTTCTGCAGGAGGAAGCGGAAGTCGGCCAGGTAGCGCTGCATGAAGGCCAGGTTGCGCGCGGCCTGCGTCACCTCGGGCGTGCCCTCCTGCACGCCGCTCGACTGGAGGAGCACGTAGTACGTGAACATGGGCAGGAGCCCCTCGCCGGCGCTCGTCGACACGAAGTCGGTCGCGAACTGCCCGGGCGCCACCTGGTCCCACTGCCAGCAGCCCCACCAGCTGCACCCGCCGCTGGCGTTGGCGCAGGACTGCCCGCCGGAGCTGCAGCTCGAGGCGCAGGAGGCGCAGGGGCCGGCGCCGTCCGGCAGGCCACCGGCGATGTACTGGTAGCGGAGGTCGAAGCCGGCGCCGGAGGCCACCACGTCGCTGTCGGTGGAGAGGCCGATGAGCAGGTGGTCGGGCGCGAAGCCCGGCGCGGCCGCGCCGGCGCAGCTTGTCGGTCCCGTCGGTCCCGTCGGTCCCGTCGGTCCCGTCGGTCCGGTCGGGCCGGTAGGACCGGTCGGCGGGGTGCTGGCGTCGCCGCAGGCGGCCAGGATGAGCAGGGCGGCCAGCGCGGTGGTGCGGGTCGTCACCGGCTGAACATAGCGTACCCGCGGTGAGGGCGCCGGGGTCGAGCGGGGCGGAGCCGCCGGCGCTAAGGATGAAGGGATGCAGCGTCCTACACCAGCCTCCATCGTCGCGCTGCTCCTGGCGGGGGTCGCGGCCACCGCCGCGGCGCAGGGTCGCCGGGCCTACCCGGCCGACGCGCGCCCGGTGGACCTGCAGCAGGGGCAGTGCGAAGGCTGCGACGGCCCGGCGGCCAAGGCCGCGTGCCGCGCCTTCTCGCTCACCGCCGCGCAGGTGCAGGCGCTGCTGCGCGAGGGACGGTTGGTGGGGCCGCCGACGCGCCGGAGCGCGTCCCCTGCCGCGTCCGCGGCCGGCTGGTCTGGGAGGGCGGCGAGGCCGGGCTCGACGTGGACGCGAACCTGACCGCGCAGCTGACCTTGCCCGGAGACCGGCAGGTCCTGGTGGCCTGCGAAGGGCCCTGCGCGGCGGCGGTGGCGCGGGCCCGCTGAGGCACGCGAACAGGCGGGCTAGACGCAGCGCCAGTACGCGGTGGCCACCAGCGTGCGCCGCTCCTTCACCTCGCTCTTCTTCTTGAGCTCGGCGATGGCGCGATCCTTCTCGGCGTAGCGGGTAGCCTCGAGCGCGCGCAGGTCGTCCAGCTTGCGCCGGTACTCGCGCTCGGCCCGCTCCAGCAGGGCGCGGCGGTCGCGCAGCGGCAGGTCGCTCTTGTCGCCCAGCGCGCCGCGGGCGCGCGTCCAGGCGGCGCGCGCGTCCTCGACCGACTTGCGGGGCGCAGCCAGGGCGTCCTCCACCGCGCGGTCCCAGCGGTCGCGCGAGGCGTCGTAGGTGCTCCCGATCCGCTCCTGCAGGTCGGCCACCAGCCGGGCGTGGAGCGCGCCGAGCGCCTCCTCCTGCGCCTGGCCGATGGAGACGGTCGCGCCGCGGGGCCCGGCCTTGCTCTCCTCCGCCTGCAGCGTGGCGAAGGCCTCGGCGTCCTCCTGCGACAGCGCGAAGAACCGCTCGCCGTCGAACCAGAGCACCAGGTGGACGACCCGCTCCTCCGAGACCAGCGCGTCGAGCGTGTACTTGTAGGCGAACCACCAGCCCTCGCGGCCGGCCAGCTTGCCCAGCTGCGCCGGCAGCGCGCGGTTGGGGATCTCCAGGAAGGAGAACCGGGTCCTGCTGGCGCTGGCGGATCCTCTCGGCGGCGGCCTGGACCAGCTTGGCGCGCCTGGGCTTCTTCGAGGGGGGCGCCTCGGGGGCGGCCTCCGGCGGGACCTCCTCCTCGAAGGCGGCGGCCACCAGGGCCTCCTCGTCCGCCTCGCGCTTGGCCACCAGCTCCTTGGTCTTCTGCTCGGCCACCTTCAGCCGCGAGCGGACCTCGCCGTCGAACCGCTCGAAGAGCAGGGTGCGCGCGGCCGCGAAGCGGGCCGAGATGCGGTCGTCCAGCTCGCGCCGGAGCTTCTGGAAGGCCTGGTCGATTCCTCGTCGGGCGAGCGGCAGGCCTGGTAGATGTCCAGCACCCGCTTCTCGAAGTCGATGCCGCTGCCCAGCGCGCCCAGGATCTCGTCGGAGGAGCCGAAGACGCCGTCGAAGAGGGCCAGCTTCTGCTCGAGCAGGTCGAGAGGCGGGCGTCGGCCGCGTTCTGCCGGTTGAGGAAGTTCAGCACCAGCACGTCGCGCTGCTGGCCGTAGCGGTGGCAGCGGCCGATGCGCTGCTCCACGCGCTGCGGGTTCCAGGGCAGGTCGTAGTTGACCACCAGGTTGCAGAACTGGAGGTTCAGCCCCTCCGCCCCGGCCTCGGTCATGAGGAGGATCTGCGTCTTGTTGCGGAACTCCTCCACCAGCGCCTGGCGCTTGTCGGTCCCGCCCACGTCGCCGGAGAGGCAGGTGCAGCTGTAGCCCTTCGACTCCAGCAGCTTCTTCAGATAATCCATCGTGCGGCGGAACTCGGTGAAGACCACCGCCTTGTCCGGCCAGCCGCACGCCTTGGCCACGGTGAAGCAGCGGTCCAGCCCGCGGACCAGCGCGTCGCCCTTGGCGTTGACCTTGATCTCCCGGGCCAGCCTGGCGCAGGCGCGCAGCTCGGCCAGCTCGTCGTTCATCCGCCGCAGGGCCAGCTGCCCCTTGGGACGCGCGGCGGCGCCGCTGTCGTCGAAGAGCTCCTCCACCTCCTCGGCGAACCCGTCCATCTCCAGCAGGAGGTCGGCCTGCGCGGTGCACTCCACGCCGGCGATCTTCTGGTCGAGCGTGTCGGCCAGCCGGTCGAGCGTGGCCGCCAGCGCGAAGGAGGAGGAGGCCAGGATCTTCCGGTAGACCAGGACGAAGAGCGCCCGGCGCGCCATGGGGATGGCGGCGGCGTCCTCGCGCCGGAGGTACTCGGAGACCCGGTCGTAGAGCTCCTGCTCCTGCGCGGTGGGGGCGAAGTCCTCCACGATGGAGCGGCGGGCGGTGTACTTGACGTACTCCTTCACCTGCCGCCGCAGCGTGCGGATGAAGACCGGGGCCAGCCGGGCCTTGAGGTCGGCGGCCTTGTCCTCGGTGAGCTCGCCCGAGGCGTACTGCAGCCGGAAGGCCTCCTCGTTGCCCAGCAGGGCGTCGTCGATGAAGGCGGCCAGCCCCAGCAGCTCCATGAGGTCGTTCTGGAGCGGCGTGGCGGTGAGCAGCAGCTTGGGCGCCTTGCGCAGCGCCTTGCGCAGCGCCTGCCCGGTGCGGTGGTCCTTGCGGTAGGCGTTGCGGAGCCGGTGGGCCTCGTCGATGACCGCCACGTCCCAGGCGACCCGCTCCACCTCGCTGGCCCGCATGGCCGCGAAGGGGTGGGAGGCGATGACGATGCCGCCGGTGTCGAACGGGTTGGTCCGGAGCCCCTGCTTCTCGCGCTCCCGCACCACGTCGCCGTCAATCACCTCGGACTCGAGCCCGAACTTGCTGCGCAGCTCCTCGCGCCACTGGGCGCGCAGGGTGGCCGGGACCAGGATGACGGCCCGCCCCTTGCCCTCCGCCGCCAGCTGCGCCAGCACGATGCCGGCCTCGACGGTCTTGCCCAGCCCCACCTCGTCGGCCAGCACGGCGCCGCCGGTGGGCAGGGCGGCGAGCGCGAAGGCGGCCGCCTCGATCTGGTGCGGGTTGAGATCGACGGCCGAGTGGGCCAGGGCCGAGGAGAGCCGGGCCGCGCCGCCGCCGCCGCGCGCGGTGAGCGCCTCCGCGGCGATCCGCTGATGGAAGCGGGTCAGCTGCGGCTTCTCCCGGCCTGGACGCGACGCTGCCTGCGACACCCCACCCATCCTCCACCTCTCCCGACGCCCTCGTGCCCCAGGCCTTCCCGGCCGGACGCGCCCGCTGCGGCCGCCGCCATCCCCGATGGCGAGCGGCACTGTACAGCATCCGGATCGCGAGCGGCAGGGCGCGCGCACGGCCCGGGCGGATCGTGCGAGGTGGGACAACCAGGCGCGCGGGAGTGGGCGGGGGCCTGGCTGGGACGAGGCTGCGGCCAGGCGACCCCGCGACCCAGCTCGACCCCCACCCGCTCCAGAGGATGCGGACAGGCGGCGGCGCCGGGCCCTGCGGTTTTTCGGCCCAGTGGGGGCGCGACATCGGCGCCGAAATAGGCGCTGGGGGGGGAGGCCGTAAGGCAGGGCAACGGAGGTTGAACCATGAAGGCCCTCGCGCTCCTCGCCGTCTCCATCGCCCTCTTCCAGGGCTCCTTCTTCCTGACCCTGGCCGCGCCGGCGCGCACCGCGTCGCCCGCCGCCCAGGCCGAGCAGGTGCACGCGGTCCGCGGCGAGGCCCCGGCCGCCGCCCGCAGGTCGTAGCCGCCGGTCCGCGCACAGCCTCACAGCGCGCCGCGCGTCTTCACCTCGACGTAGCGCGCCACCACCGAGGCCGGCAGCTCGCGCGCAGGCACGCTCTCCACCTGGATCCCCGCCGCCGCCAGCTGCGCCAGCCACCGCCCCCGCTCCGCCAGGATCCGCTCCGCCGCCACCCGCGCGTAGGCCCCTGCCTCGCCTGCCGGGCGGGCCCCCGCCAGCTCCAGCAGGCCGGCGTCGGCCACCGCCGCCACCAGCACCAGGTGGCGCCGCCGGAGGCTCCGCGCGCGGGCCAGGAGCAGCGCGGCGGACTCCGCGTCGCCCAGCTCCGTGAAGATCACCACCAGCGCGCGCCGCCGCTGCCGCGCCTCCAGGGCGTCCAGCGCCGCGGCCGGATCCGAGGCCTCCAGCCGCGCCTCGGCCGCGTGGAGCGCCTCGGCCAGCGGGGCCAGGGCCGCCCGCCCGCCGCCGGGCGGCACCACCCGCTCCACCTCGGCGCCGAAGAGCACCGCGCCGGTCCGGTCGCCCCGCGCCGCCGCAGCCCGGGCCAGCGCCAGGGCCGCGTCCACCGCGTGGTCCAGGGAGGTCCGCCCATCCGGCAGCCGGGCGGGAGGTGGCGCCCGCAGTCGAGCAGCAGCCAGACCGTCTGGTTCCGCTCCGGCTGCCACTCGCGCACGACCGGTCCGCCGCGCCGCGCCGTGGCCTTCCAGTCGATGGCCCGCACGTCGTCGCCGGGCAGGTAGGCGGGCGCAGCGCCGCGAACTCGCGACCCTCGCGGTGGCCGCGGCGGCGCGACCGGCCGGCCTCGGGGCTGCCGGCCCCTCGGCCAGCGCCAGGCCGCGCAGGTCCGGGTCGACGGCCACCTCGCGCGCCAGCGCCACCCGCCACTGCCGCGCGCGGCCAGCCCCAGCGGCCCGCGGGCGCGCACGTGCAGGTCGCCGAAGCGGACCTGGCCGCGGCGGCGCGGCGTGGCCTGGTACGCCAGCTCGGCCGAGCCGCCCGGCGGGAGCTGCAGCGCGCGGCGGTGGCCGTCGGTGTCGAGCTCGGGCGGCGGGGCGTCGGCCAGCTGGAGCTGCAGCGGCCGCCGGCTGCGGCTCTGCAGCGAGAGGACCACGCGGTTGGGCGCGAAGGCCGAGAGCGGGACCCGCAGCGTCCGCCGCGCCTCCAGCGCGCCTGGGCCCGGGGCCAGGCGGGCGTCGAGGGCCACCAGCGCCAGCAGCGCCAGGTCGAGGGCCGCTCCCAGCGCGAGCGCGCCCGGCTGCCCCGCCCCGAGCAGCGCGGGGAGCGAGGCCAGCGCGAGGAGCAGGGCGGCGCGCGGCGTGGGCAGGGGCACGCGCCCACGGTAGCGCAAAGCGGCGCGGCTGGGGCCCGGCCGGCTACAATGCGCGGCGTGACCGCCCCTGCGCTCCTCCTGGCCGCCTTCCCGCCCGAGCTGGCCGGGCTCGACGCCACCCCGCCGCCCGGCTGGGAGGTGGCCTGCACCGGCGTCGGCGCGCTGGCGGCCGGGCTGGAGACGGCCAGGCTCCTGGCCACGGTGAGGCCGGCGCGGGTGCTCTTCGTCGGCACCTGCGGCGCCTACGCCGGCCCGCTCGCGGTGGGCGAGCTGCTGGCGGCCTCCGAGGCCATCGCCACCTCGGTGGAGGAGGTCACCGGCGGCGCCTACCGGCCGAGGATCGAGCGGACGCGCTGGGCCGCCACCTGGCCCCTGCCGCTGCCGGCGCACCCGGTGGCGGTGCCGCCCGCCATCACGCGGACCGAGGCCGGGGCGCGGGCGCTGGCGGCGGTCGCGGCGGCCGAGCACCTGGAGCTGACCGGCGTCTTCGCCGCCTGCCACGCCGCCGGGGTGCCCGTGGCCGGCGCGCTGGCGGTGGCCAACCGCGTCGGCCCCGAGGCGCACGCGGAGTGGAAGGCGAACCACGCCCGCGTCAGCGCCGCGCTGGTGGGGGCGCTGCGCGTGGCCGGGGTGCTGGGGTAGGGGCTGGCCCCGTGCCGGGGAGGCGGGCGGGCGTGCTAGCGTCCGCGCCATGAGCCACGCCGCCCCTCCCACCGAGATCCTCGACCGCGTCTGCCGCCACCTGGCGCGCACCCGCGGGTACGCGGCGCTGGCCCTCCCGGAGGCGCTGCGGACGCCCGGGGCGCCGGAGGCCGGGGCCGACGGCGGCGCCGTCGCCCAGGTGCCGGAGCTGGTGCCGCTGGCGGCGCACTTCGAGCGGATCCTGGTGCGCACCGACGGCTATGGCTTCGAGGTCCTCTGCCTCAAGGACCGGACCGCGGGCGCGCCGCCGCTGGAGCTGGGGCTGGAGGCGCTGCTGGAGGTGGCCCGGTCCTGTCTGCGCTACACCGGCCAGGTGAACGGGACCAAGCTCCCGGTCACCCTGGCCGTGCAGGAGCTCAGCGCGGGCGGGCCGCTTGCGGTGGAGCACCTGAGGCCGCTGCGCAAGCAGCCCTGGCGCGGGAAGGTTTCCCTCAGCGCCAGCGCCGTCCGGCTGGACACCGGCGAGGCCTGGACCAACGCGCCGCTGGGCGGGCTGGGGGCGGCGAAGCGGCTGGGGCGGCTGGTGCGGCGGCTGGCGGAGGAGGACGAGGGCGCGCCCGCCCCGGCGGCCGAGCTGCGCGGGGTGCCGGTGGTGACGATCTCGCTGCTGGGCGTGCTGGCGAGCTGCTTCGCGCTGCAGCTGGTGCTGGGGCCGTGGGCGGGGCTGCTCTCGCCCACGCTCCAGGCGCTGGTGGCGGAGGGCGGCCTGGCTCGCGGGCTGGTGGCGCAGGGGCAGTGGTACCGGCTGGTGTCGGCGGCCTTCCTGCACGGCGACCTGCTCCACCTGCTCTTCAACGGGCTGGCCCTGGCGCTGGGTGGGGCCATCCTGGAGCAGCTGGTGGGCCGCTGGTGGTTCCTGGTCGTCTACGGCCTCTCGCTGCTGGGCGGGAGCCTGGCCAGCCTGGCCTTCAACGCGCCCGAGGTGATCTCGGTGGGCGCCTCGGGGGCCATCATGGGCGTGCTGGCGGCCGCGTTCGTGGCCACCGCGCGGCTCAGGTGCTGTTCGGATTCTATCGTGTTTCCCTATTAACCTT
>JASGJN010000010.1:5000-98241 GCA_049840735.1 Anaeromyxobacter sp.
CGACCGGCCCACGCCACGCGCGCACCTGATCTTGCTGTCATGCGGGCCTGCGGGATTGTCCTCGCTCCGCGGCCGCCCTGCGGCGCTCCGGGACTCGCGAGCCCTTTGCCGCGCGGGCGTGCCGGGCGCTCCGGGACTTGCTGCGGCTTCTTGCGGCGCGGATGGCGCGCGCGGTGACCCGCGGCGGCGCTCGGGGGTCCGGTGATCCTGGCCCGACGATTCTGATTTGGGCCGATATGGTCACGCCCCCCCGCATGCCTCGTCGCGTGCGGCCGGGTGATCCTCCCGCCCCCTCGCCCGCAGGGCAGGCGCGCGGATGGGGTTCGAGGGTAGACTCCCGCCTCCTGCTGGACTCACAGGGGAAGGAGCAGGTGCATGTCGCGCGTGGTGGTGGGCATCATCGGTGGGACGGGGCTGGGCGAGGCGCTGGGGGCGATTCGGCGGCGGGGAGACCCGCGAGGTGGACACCCCCTTCGGCAAGCCCTCGGGCCCGATCACGCTCACGGAGGTGGGCGGGGTGCCGGTGGCGCTGCTGGCGCGGCACGGCGAGGGGCACCGGTTCAACCCCTCCTCGGTCCCCTACCGCGCCAACATCTGGGCGCTCAAGTCGCTGGGGGTCACGCACATCCTGGCCAGCGGCGCGGTGGGCTCGCTGCGCGAGGAGGTGGCGCCGCGCCACCTGGTGATCCCGGACCAGGTGATCGACCGCACCTTCCGCCGCGCCGGCACCTTCTTCGACGACCTGGCGGTCCACGTGGAGCTGGCGAACCCCTTCTGCCCGACGCTGCGCAACGCGCTGGTCAAGGCGGGCGCGGGCTTCCCGGTCCGCGTCCACCAGGGCGGGACCTACGTCTGCATGGAGGGGCCGCAGTTCTCGACCCGCGCCGAGAGCGAGCTGCACCGGAGCTGGGGGGCCTCGCTCATCGGCATGACGGTCATGCCGGAGGCCAAGCTGGCGCGCGAGGCGGAGCTCTGCTACGCGCTCGTGGCGCTCCCCACCGACTATGACTGCTGGAAGCCGCACCCGGCCAACCTGGACCAGGCCCGGTTGATCGAGGAGATCCTGGGCAACGTGAAGGCGGCCACCCAGAACGCCATCGAGCTCTTGCGGCGCACCATCCCGGTGGTCGCGGCCCAGGAGAAGCCGTGCGCCTGCCAGTCCTCGCTGGCGCTGGCCATCTGGTCCGACCGCAGCAAGCTCCCGCCGGAGACCCGGGAGCGGCTGGGCCTCCTGCTGGCCAGGTACCTGGCGCCGGTCGCCGGCTGATCAGGGCGGCGGCGGGGCGCGGGCGCTCGATGGCGGGCGATGCGGTGCGCGTCACGCCTACACGAGGTGGCGCCGGGCTTCCCGGGCCAGCCGTGCTATGCGGTGGCGTGCCCTCGCTTCCTCGATCCTCCTGCGACCCCGCCCACTCCGGCATTCCTGCCAGCCCGCTCCCCGTCGGACCGCTGCCCCGGCGCCGGCCGCCCGCCTCTTCGCCGGCCCGGCTCGCCGCGCTCGCGCTGGTCTTCGCGCTCGCCGCGCCGATCCTGTCCTGCACCGGGGGCGGGAACGCCGGCGGCCACCTCCGGCTCCCCTTCACGAAGGGCGCGGATCTTCTCCAGCCTCGACGAGTACGAGCGGAAGGGGTTCACCTTCACCGACGGCGGCGCGCCCGAGGACGTGCTGGCCATCGTCCAGCGCCACGGCGTGGACACGGTCCGCCTGCGCGTCTGGGTGGACCCCGCCGGCGGCTGGTGCGGCACCGAGCGGACGCTGGCGATGGCCGCCCGCATCCACGCCCGCGGGCTCCGGCTGCTGCTCGACCTCCACTACAGCGACACCTGGGCCGACCCGGCCCACCAGCCCACGCCCGCCGCCTGGGCCGGGCTGACGGACGCCGCGCTGCGCGAGCGGGTCCGGGCCTACACCGCCGAGGTCGTGGCGGCGCTCCGGGCCCAGGGGACGCCGCCGGACCTGGTCCAGCTCGGCAACGAGATCACCTGCGGCCTGCTCTGGGACCAGGGGCGGGTCTGCGATGCGTTCGACACCGACGCGCAGTGGGACCGGCTGGCGGGGCTGCTCCTGGCCGCGGCCGACGGCGTCTCAGACGGCCTGGACGGCGGGCGCGTGCCGCTGCTCCTCCACACCGATCGCGGCGGCGACGCGGACGGCGCCACCCGGCTGCTGGACCGGCTGGTGGCGCGCGGCGTGCGCTTCGACGCGGTGGCCCTGAGCTTCTACCCGTGGTGGCACGGCGGCCTCCCGAAGCTGGCCCACACGCTCGAGGTGGTGTCGAGCCGCTACGGCCGGGACGTGCTGGTGGTCGAGACCGCCTACCCGTGGACGCTCACGAACTTCGGCGGCGGCGACAACTTCGTCTGGGAGGTTCCGCAGCTGCAGGCAGGCTACCCGGCCACGCCCCAGGGGCAGCGCGACTGGCTGGCGGCGGTGCTGGCGGTGGTCCGCGCCACGCCCGGCGGGCACGGCAAGGGCGTGGTGGCCTGGGGGCCGGAGCTCTCCTACGCGCCGGGGATGAGCCAGGCCAACCCGGTGGACAACCTGGCGCTGTTCGACGATCAGCGCCGGGCGCTCCCCGGGCTCTCGGCCTTCGAGTAGGCGGCCCGGGGTCCCGCCCGCCACGCGGCCCGCCGCTCAGCGCGCCGCCAGCGCGAGGGCCGCCAGCTGGCGCACGTTCTCCGGGCACTCCAGCCCGGCCAGCTCCCCGGCCGCCACCCAGCGCGCCTGGTCCCACTCGTCGCACGCGGCCAGCTCGCGCGAGGGCACGTCGGCCACGAAGGCGAAGTTCAGGTGCAGCCCCTTCGACCCCGCCTGGTGCTCCTCGTAGCCGATCAGGCCGGGCGGCGTGCCGTCCACGCCCAGGCCGGCCGGGAAGCTCCCCTCCAGGCCGGTCTCCTCGCGCAGCTCGCGCCGCGCCGCCTCCAGCGGCGTCTCGCCCGCCTCGAGCTCGCCGCCCACCGGCAGCCAGGTGCCCAGCCGCCGGTGGCGGATTAGGAGCACCTGGCCGGCGTGCCGGCAGAAGATGGCCACCGAGAACGCCCGCCGATCCGTCACGCGCCCACCTCCCGCGAGCCTTCGCCTGCCGCCTCCGGCGCCGCGCGCAGCCCCTCCGGTCGCCTCGCGCCCGACGAGGGCCGGCCATGCCCGCGCAGCCGCTCCATCCAGACGAAGGCCACCGGGACCACCCACAGCGTCAGCATGGTCGAGGTGATCACCCCGCCGATCACCGCCACCGCCATGGGCGCGCGGAACTCGCTGCCCATGCCGCGCCCCAGGGCGGTGGGCAGCATGCCCATCACCATGGCCGCGCTGGTCATCAGGATGGGCCGGAGCCGCCGCGGGCCGGCCTTGCGGATGGCCTCGGCAGGCGCGTCGCCCTCGCGCACGTGCTGGAGCGCGCCGTCCACCAGCAGGATGGCGTTCTTGGTCACCAGCCCCATGAGCAGGATGATCCCGATGAGCGAGCCCATGCTCACGCCTGAGCCGGTCACGGCCAGCCCCAGGAACGCGCCCACCATGGCCAGCGGCAGCGGAGATCATGATGGTGAAGGGGTGGAGGAAGGACTCGAACTGGCTCGCCAGCACGATGTAGATGAAGATCACCGCGATGGTCAGGGCCAGCCCCATGGCCTCCTGCGTCTCCTTCTGCTCCTTCTGCATGCCGTCCCAGAGGTAGGTGTAGCCGGGCGGCAGCTGCCGGCTGGCCACCCGGGCGCGCAGCGCGGCCACCGCGCCGCCCAGGTCGTGCCCGGGCGCGATCTGCGCCCAGATGGAGAGCTTCCGCTCCCGCCGCTCGTGCTCGATCACGGCCGGGCTGGAGGAGCGCTCCAGCCGCGCCAGCTGGGCCAGCGCCACCGGCCCCCTGGGCGTCTGGATCCAGAGGTTGCCCAGCGCCTCGCGGGAGCCGCGGTCCTCCTCCGCCAGCCGCACCCGGATCTCCGACTCGCGCCGGCCCTGGCGCAGCTTGCCGGCCACCTCGCCCTCGGTGGCGAGCCGGACCTGGAGCGCCACCGCGCCGGCCGGGATGCCCATGCGCGCGGCCTCCTCGCGGTCCACCTCGACGTGCAGCTCGGGCTTGCCGGGCGAGTCCTTCAGCTGCAGGTCGGTGAGCGCCGGGATGGCGCGCATGTCGGCCATGAGCTGGTCGGCCTCGCGCCGCAGCTGCTCGAAGTCGCGGCCGGTGATGTGCATGAGGATGGGGGGCCAGTCGCCCAGCCCCTCGATGGTGGGCGGGTCCGAGACCGCCGCGGTCTTGAGCTCCGGGTCGCCGGCCAGGATCTCGCGGATGCGCCGCTGGTACACCTCCACGCCCTCGGCGCGCGAGCCCTTGTCGATCAGGTTCACGCGCCAGCGCACCAGGCGCGGGTCGTCCTCGTAGCCGACCGTGGCGTAGACCGCGGTCACGCCCGGCAGCGCGGTGACCCGCCGCTCCAGCGCGGCGCTGCGGCGCGAGGTGGTGGCGAGCCGCGTCCCCGGCGCGTATTCGAGGTTGACGATGAGCTGGTTGCGGTCCTCGCGGGCCATGAACTCGCTGGGCAGCACGGCCGCCACCGCCAGGCTGGCCACCAGCAGCAGCGTGGCGGCGCCGGCCGTGAGCAGCCGGTGGCGCAGCACGAAGGCCAGCGAGAGGTCGTAGAAGGCGTCCACCCGGGCGAACCCGGCGCGGATGGCGCGGACCGGCCCCGGCTCGCGCCGGGCCTCCCCGGGCACGTGCGCCCGGGCCAGGCGGGCCGAGAGCATGGGGTCGAGCGTGAAGGCCACGAAGAGCGAGAATCAGCACCGCCACCGTGATGGTCAGGCCGAACTGCCGGAAGAACTGGCCGGTGATGCCCTGCATGAAGGCCACCGGGACGAAGACCGCCACCAGCGTGAAGGTGGTGGCCATCACCGCCAGGGCAATCTCCTGGGTGCCGCGGCTCGCGGCCAGGGCCGGCGGATCCCCGCGCTCGAGGCGCCGGGTGATGCTCTCGCGCACCACCACCGCGTCGTCGATGAGCAGGCCGATGGCCAGCGAGAGCCCCAGCAGCGTGAGCTGGTTCAGCGAGAAGCCCAGCAGGTACATCATGAAGAGCGTGCCCACCACCGAGGTGGGCAGGGCCAGGGCCGAGATGAAGGTGCCGCGCAGGTCGAGCAGGAAGAGCAGGATGATCAGGATGGCCATCGCGCCGCCGAAGTAGATGGCGATCCAGACCTCGTGGGCGTTGGTCTCGATGGGCACGGCCTGGTCCACCAGCAGCTGGGCCTGGAAGCCGAACTGCTGCTCCAGCTCGGGGAGGAGCGCCTTCACCGCGTTGGCCACGGCGGCGGAGTTGGCGCCGGCCTGCTTCACCACCTCGAGCGCCACCGACTCGGTGCCGTTGGTCCGCACCAGGGTGCGGACCTCCTTCGACCCGGCCCGGACCAGCCCCACGTCGGCCAGGCGGATCAGCGAGCCGTCGGCGGCGGTGGCCACCGGCAGGGCGCGCAGGCCGTCCACGCTGGTGAACTCGCCCCGCACGCGCACGCCCACCTCGCCCTCGCCGGTGGCGTACTTGCCGCCCGGCAGGTCGAGGTGCTCGCGGCTGATGCGCTGGAAGACCGCGTCCGGCGAGAGGCCCAGCGCCTGGAGGCGATCGCGGAACAGCTCGACCGAGAATCTCCGGCTCGCCCCCGCCCACCACGCGCACCGCCGCCACGCCGGAGAGCTGCTCCAGCCGCGGCCGGACCTGGTCGTCGAACTTCTCGCGCAGGCCCACCGGGTCCTCGCCGGAGACGGCCGAGAAGACCAGCACCGGCTGGGCCGCGATGTCGTACTGCGCGATGACCGGCGGGCGGGTCCCGTCGGGCAGCGAGCCCTGCGCCACGCCCACCTTGTCGCGGACGTTCTGGACCGCCTCGCCCAGCGCCTCGGAGAGCTTGAACTGGATGAAGACCATCGACACGTCCTCGCGCGACCACGAGAAGACCTTGTCGATGCCGGCGATGGACGAGACGGCGTCCTCGATGGGCCGGGTGACGTTCTGCTCGACGTCCTCCGGGCTCGCGCCCGGGTAGACGGTGGAGATGGTGACGAACGGGAAGGAGACGTCCGGGTAGAGGTCCGTCCCCAGGCGGCGATACCCCAGCACCCCGAGCACGATCAGGGTGATCGACATCATGGCCGTGAAGACCGGCCGGCGGATGGCCACGTCGGAGAGGGTCATCCGCGCGCCTCCACCACCGGCGTGCCGGGCGCGAGCGCGGCCGGCGCCGGGCTGATGACGCGCGCCCCCGCCGGCCAGCGGCCGCCCTCCGGCAGCACCACCGCCGCGTCCCCGTCCTCGCCCAGCACCCGCACGCCCACCGGGCGCGCCGCGCCGTCCGCCCCCGCGGTCCAGACCGCGTAGCCCCCGTCGCGCTGCACCAGCGCGGCGGCCGGGACCCGGAAGGCGTCGCGGTCGGCGCCGCCGGGCAGCTCGGCGCGGGCGAAGGCGTTGGCGAGGAAGCGCCGGTCGGCGTTCCCCACCCCGATCTCCAGCGGGACGCGGTTGGTGCTGGCCTCCACCACCGGGACCACCACCGTGACCGGCGCGCCCTCGAGCCGCGCGCCGGTGGCCGGCACGCTCACCACGGCGCGCGCGCCGGCCGGCAGCTCCGCCGCCTCCTCCTGCGTCAGCGAGGTCTCCAGCACCAGGTCGTGCGTGCCCACCAGCGTCACGATGGGCGTGCCCGCGCCCAGCATCAACCCGAGGCCGTCCGGCACGCGCGTGACCACGCCGCGGAAGGGCGCGCGCAGCGTGTGGTGGGCCAGGTTCACCTGGGCCAGCTCGCGCTGCGCCTCCGCGCCGGCCAGCTGGGCGGCGGCCAGGTCGCGGCTGGCGCGGGCCTGGACCGCCTGCGCCTCGGGCGCCCCGTCCTCCTTGCGCAGCCGCTCCACGCGCCCCAGCGCGTCCTCCGCCAGCGCCAGCTGGGTCCGCGCCGAGGCCACGGCCGCCTCGGCCTGGCGCGCCTGGGCCCGGGGCGCCGCGTCGTCGAGCCCCGCCAGCACCGCGCCAGCCGGCACCTCCTGGCCGCGCCGGACCGGCACGCGGGCCAGCGTGCCCGGCACCGGCAGGCCCAGCGCCGCGGCCTGGCGGGCCTTGAGCGTGCCGGTGACGTGGAGCCGGGCGGCGTGGCGGGTGGGGATGGGGTCGATCAGGCGCACGGTCACCGGCGCGGTCGTCCCGGCGGCGGGCTGGGCCGGGCCGGAGGGTGCCGGCGAGGCGGCCGGCGGCGGATCGCGGCGGCAGCCGCCGGCCAGCGCGAGGGCCAGCAGCGCTGCGGTGAGGCGGGCGGGCGGGAGCGGGCAGGGCATGGCGGGCCTGTGGGTGACCGGCGGGTCAGCGGGTGCGGGCGGCGGCCGTCCGGCGCGGGCGGGCGGCGCGCGCGGCCTTCGCAGGGGCGGCGGCGGGGGTGTGGAGCAGCCCCTCGTAGAGGGCCGTGACCAGCGAGCGGAGCCAGCCGGCCAGGTCGGGCTGGGCGCGGGCGCCCACCATGCGGCGGGCGAAGCCCTCGTAGGCGCCCACCAGCAGGTCGGCGATCACGGTGGGGTCCACGTCGGGGCGGACGCGGCCGGCGCGCTGGTGCCCCTCCACGCGCGCCACCACGAAGGCGCGCATGCGGTGGCGGAACTCGGCCAGCAGCCGCTGGTAGCGGGTGGCCGCGGCGCCCTCGACCACGGCGAAGAGGTGGCGGTTGCGCCAGAGCGTCTCGAGGATGCCCAGATCGACGCGGCAGTCGAAGGCGACCAGCGTGCGGGCCAGCGCCTCGCCCTGCTCGCCGTCGTGCTCGCGCAGGAAGGCGGCCTCGGCCTCCTCGCGGCGGTGGGCCTGGTCCTCCATGGCGCCGAGGAAGCGCTGGATGATCTCCTCGAAGGCCTGCTCCTTCGACGTGAAGTGGAGGTAGAAGGCCCCCTTGGACGCGCCCGCGGCGCGGGTGATGTCCTCGACCCGCGCGCGCTCCAGCCCGTGGCGGGAGAACTCGGCGCGCGCGGCCTCGAGCAGCGCGTCGCGGACATGGGGGCGGGGCGGACGGGCCATGGCCCGTGGTAGCGCGCCCGGGCCGTGGCTGGCAAGCGAAGGTTGACCGGAGAGTCAGGGTGCCGCCGGCAGGGTGAACCGGAAGGTCGCGCCGCGCCCGGCCTCGCTCTCCACCCAGGCCCGGCCGCCGTGCGCCTCGACGATCCCCTTCACGATGGAGAGGCCAATCCCATGCCCCCGGCGGCGACCGCCCGGCGGCTGCCAGTGGCGGTCGAACAGGTGCGGGCACCACTCGGCGGGCACGCCCGGGCCGTCGTCCTCCACCGAGACCACGAGCCCGTCCGGTGCGCGGGCGGCCCGCACCCGGACGCCGCCGCCCTCCGGGGTGAACTTGATGGCGTTCCCCACCAGGTTGGCGAGCACCTGGGCGACGCGGTCGGGGTCGCAGTCCAGCGCCGGCAGCGGCTCAGCCAGCTCCACGGTGAGCGTGAGCTTGCGGTCCGTGGCCAGCGCCCCGAGCGGCTCCAGCGCGCGGCGGAGCAGCTGCCCGGCAGGCTCTGCGCGGCGCTCCAGGACGAACCGCCCGGCCTCGAGCCGCGCCAGGTCCAGGAGCCCTTCGATGAGCCGGTTCATGCCGCGGACGGTCCGCTCCAGCTTCTGCTCCAGCGCGTCCGCCTGCGCCCGCCGCTCCGGATCCGCCATCCGGCCCAGCCGCTGGATCCCGAGCAGCAGCGCCGACATGGGGTTCTTCAGGTCGTGCGAGACGATCGCGAGCGTGTCCTCCTGCGCGTGCCTCGCCTGCGCCAGCGCCTCGCGCAGCGAGACCAGCTCGCGCTCGGCCTCGTCCAGGCGGGGCTGGGCGTCGCCGGTGGGGGCGACCCGGGCACTCTCCTGATCCGGGGTCGCACCCGGCGAGGGGTCAAAGGCCATCGGACGGACTCTAGGCGAGCCAACTTGGTTGCAGCAACTCACCCCACTCGGGGTTTCCCGACAGCCCGATACCCGGGCGCCCGGCTGGGCGCCGTGCCCATCGGGGGCTCCTGTGGGTGCGGGCACCCCGCCCGTGCGGGCGCGTGACGCGTAGCGCCAGAGCGGTAGGCTGCGCACATGGCCACCGTGTTCTTCACAGGCTTCCCCGGCTTCCTCGGCATGGAACTCCTGCCGCGCGTGCTGCGCCGCCGCCCCGAGGATCGCGCGCTCTGCCTGGTGCAGCCCAAGTTCGCCGAGCTGGCCCGCCAGCGCGTGGCGGAGCTGGCGCGCGCGCACCCCGACACCGAGGGGCGCGTGATCATGGTGGAGGGGGACATCACGAAGCCGGGGCTGGGGGTGGAGCCTGGGACGGAGCGGGAGGTGGCCGAGATCTTCCACCTCGCGGCGGTGTACGACCTGGCCGTGCCGCGCCAGCTCGGGTTCGCCGTGAACGTGGGCGGGACCCGCAACGTGCTCGACTTCGCCGAGCGCTGCCCGGCGCTCTCCCGCTTCCAGTACGTGTCCACCTGCTACGTCTCCGGGCGCCACGCCGGGCCGTACGCCGAGGAGGACCTGGACAAGGGGCAGGTGTTCAACAACTTCTACGAGGAGACCAAGTACCTGGCCGAGGCCGACGTGCGGGCCCGCATGCGCGGCGGCCTGCCGGCCACCATCTACCGGCCCGCCATCACCGTGGGTGACGCCGCCACGGGCGTCACGCAGAAGTACGACGGCCCGTACTACGTCATCCAGTGGCTGCTGCGGCAGCCGGGGCCGCTGGGGCTCATGCCCACCGTGGGCGACCTGCGCACCGAGGTGAACGTGGTGCCCCGCGACTTCGTGGTGGGCGCCATCGCCCAGCTCTCCGGGCTGGAGGCGTCGCGCGGCAAGACCTACCAGCTCGCCGATCCCGCGCCGCTGCGTGCCAAGGAGATGCTGGAGACGGTGGCGGAGGCGGTGGGGAAGCGGCTGGTGAAGATCCCGCTGCGGCTCGACCTGGCCAAGTTCGCCATCGACCGGGTGCCGGGCGTCTACCCGCTGATGCGGATCCCGGCGCCGGCCATCGACTACTTCGTCCACCCCACGCACTACGAGACCCGCAACACCATGGCCGATCTGCGCGGCTCGGGCATCTCCTGCCCGCCGTTCCCGGCCTACGTCGGCAAGCTGGTGTCGTTCGTGCGCGAGCACCCCGAGGTCGGGGCGGCGGCGATGGTGTAGCCGCGAGGGCGCGAGCCGCCGCGATCAGCTCGGCCGGCGCCACAGCGGCAGCAGCTCCGACGGCAGCTGCGCGGCCACCTCCTCGGCCTGGTCCTCGTCCAGCTGCGCCCGCAGCGCGGCGAAGACGGCCCGGGCCGTGGGCTCCACCTCCTCGGCCCGCTCCTCGGGGACGCCCGAATCCTCGGCCACCGCCGCGTAGAACTGCTCTGCGCCTCCGCCCGGCGGCCGCGCCCCGGCCTGCGCGTGGCGCTCGCAGGCCAGCAGCCGGCCGCGGAAGGGCTCGGGGAGCAGCTCGCGCAGCGGCTCGAACGCCGGGTCGGCCAGCCGCCCCGCGAGCGCGCAGGCGACCGCCTCGACGGCGCGCACCGCCTCGGTGCGCCGCGGCAGGCCCTCGCGGGCCAGCGCGTCCACCAGCGGACCGAAGTCGGCGCCAGCGTGGGGGTCCGGAGAGCCAGCCATGCGGCGCAAGCTGGGCACGCCATCGCCGGGTGGCAGCACCCGGCCGGCGCCGAGCGCGCCGGAGGCACACATTCGGGCGGTGGTGGGCTCCGAACGGGCGCCGGCGACTGCGCAGCGAGGCCGGCGGGGCGCCGCCCGCGGCCCCTCTCCTCGCGGTGGGTGAAGGCGAACCCCCGACGCTGCCTCCGTCGACTGATGCGGCTGCTTCGTCGCGCTGCGGCACAAGCGCGCTATCATGGCGCCCGGCGCGGTCATTCTCCTCTGCGGATGGGGGTAGGACCCGGTGAGCGTCGGGGGTTCACGAGCATCGGAGCTGCCGCAGCGCAGGGGTACTCCCTGGGCGTCGGCCCTGCCGTGGGTGGTCCTGGTGGCCGCCATCTGCGCGACCTTCGTCATGGTCTGGGCGCTGGATGACGCGGCCCACGTCCGCTCCAGCTCCGCCTTCGAGCGCGCCACCCGCGACGTGGTGGAGGCGCTCGAGGACCGGATCCAGGACGAGCACGAGCTGCTGCGCGGCGGCGTGGGGCTCTTCGCGGCCAGCGCCGACGTGACCCGCCAGGAGTGGGCGCGCTACGTGCGCTCGCTGCACCTGGCCGACTACTACCCGGGCATGATCGGCATGGGGTACGGCGTCTGGGTACCCCAGGGCGCGCTCGCCGCCCACGAGGCCGCGGTGCGCCGGGAGGGGTTCACCGACTACGCGGTCTGGCCCCCAGGAGCGCGGGAGGGCTACGCCCCGGTCTTCTACGTCGAGCCGTTCGTCGGCCAGCCCCGTGCGGCCTTCGGCTTCGACATGCTCTCCGAGCCGGTGCGGCGGGAGGCGCTGGAGCGGGCGCGCGACACCGGGACCGGGGCGCTCTCGGCGCGGGTGGTCCTGATCCAGGAGCAGAACCCGGTGGAGCGGCCCGGGGTGCTGCTCTACGAGCCGGTCTACCGCAACGGCGCCGCGATCGGGTCGGTGGCCCAGCGCAGGGAGGCGCTGCTGGGCTGGGTCTACGCGCCCATCCGCATCCACGACTTCGTCCACTCCGCGCTGCGCGCCCGGCCGCCGGGGATCGCGTTCGCCATCCACGCCGCGGACCGCGATGGCCAGCAGGACCTGCTCTACGACAGCCAGGCCGACGGCCCCAGCGCACTCCTCGACGCCCGCCCCGACCACGAGAGCGTCGAGCGGCTGGAGATGCTGGGCCAGACCTGGACCGTCCACTTCCGCAGCCTGCCCGGGTTCGGGGCCGCGGTGGGGCGGGGCGCCGGGCAGGCGGTGCTGGCGGTGGGGCTGCTCGGCAGCCTGATCCTCTTCGGGCTCACGCTGCGGCTGGCCCGCTCGCGCGCGCGGGCGGTCGCGCTGGTGGACGCGCTGCGCGAGGGCGAGGAGCGCTACCGCTCCGCGTTCCACAACAGTCCCGGGGGCGCGCTGCTGGTCGATCCCGAGAGCCAGCGCTTCCTGGCCTTCAACGACCAGGCCTGCCGGCAGCTGGGGTACTCGCGCGAGGAGTTCGCCGGCCTGACCCTGAACGACGTGGACGCCGCCGAGACGCCCGCCGAGACCAGGGAGCACGTCCGGGCGGCGCTGGACGCGGGGCACGCCGAGTTCAGGGTGGTGCAGCGCCACCGCTCGGGGGAGCTGCGCAACGTGGAGGTGATCGCGCACCGCGTGCACCTGGCCAGCCGGCCGGTGTTCCTCTGCTTCTGGCGCGACGTGACCGATCAGCTCCGTGCCGAGCGGACCCGCCGCCGCGAGGCCCAGGCGCTGGCGGTGCGGGTGCGCCTCATGAACGCGGCGCTGACCTGCTCGCTGAAGGAGCTGCTGACGCAGACGCTGGACGAGCTGGAGGAGCTGACCGGCAGCCGGATCGGCTTCTACCACTTCGTGGACGAGGAGACCGGCGCGCTCTCCATGCAGGCCTGGTCCACCCGCACCACGCGCGACCTCTGCCGGGCCCAGCCAGGCACCGCCCACTACCCGATCACCGAGGCGGGGGTATGGGCCGAGGCCGTCCGGCTGCGGCGGCCGGTGATCCACCAGGACCTCGCCAGCGTCGCCGGGCGCAAGGGTATGCCGCCGGATCACGCGGAGGTGGTGCGGGAGCTGGTGGTGCCGGTGGTGCGCGACGGCCGGGTGGTGGCGGCGCTGGGCGTCGGGAACAAGGCCGCGCCCTACGGCGAGGACGACGTGGCGGTGGTGTCGAGCCTGGCCGACCTGACCTGGGAGGTGGTGGAGCGACGGCGGGTGCTGGATCGCCTCCGCGACAGCGACGCGCGCCTGGCGGCCGCCTTCGACCGCGCGCCCATGATGATGATGCTGGCGCGCCTCGACGACGGCTGCCTGCTCAGCGTCAACCAGCGGTTCCTGGAGGTCTCCGGGCTCGCGCAGGGCGAGGCGCTGGGCAGCTCCCTGGCGGACCTGGGCCTGCTCTCGGAGGCGGAGCTCGGGCAGATGTTCCAGGACATCGCGGGGGGCCGGAACCTCGGCGGGCGCGAGCTGGGGGTCCGGGCCCGGCGCGGCCGGCTGGTGGTGCGGGCGTGGGGCGAGCTGATCGAGGTGGCCGGCGAGCGCTGCGTGCTGGTCATCGCGCAGGACGTCACCCAGGAGCACCAGCTGCGGACGCAGCTCACCCAGGCGCAGAAGCTGGAGTCGGTGGGGCGGCTGGCCGGCGGCGTGGCCCACGACTTCAACAACATGCTCTCGGTGATCCTGGGCAACGCCGAGGCGCTGCTCTCGGAGGGCGCGGTGCAGGGCCCGCTCCGCGAGGACCTGGAGGCGATCCAGGACGCCGCCACGCGCGCCTCGGTGGTCACCCGGCAGCTGCTGGCCTTCGCGCGCAAGCAGGCCATCGAGCCGCGGGTGCTCGATCTGAACGACGTCGTGCCGGGCGTGCTCAAGATGCTGCGCCGCCTGATCGGCGAGGACATCGATTTGCAGTGGCGGCCCGGGTTCGAGCTGCGCCGCGTGCGGATCGACCCGTCGCAGGTCGATCAGCTGCTGGCCAACCTGTGCGTGAACAGCCGCGACGCCATCCACGGCGTCGGGCGCGTCACCATCGAGAACCGCCAACGTGGAGCTGGACGCGGCCGCCTGCGCGCGGCTGGACGGCCTGGCGCCGGGCACCTACGTCAAGCTCGGCGTCCGCGACGACGGCAGCGGCATCCCGGCCGAGGTCCTGCCCCATGTCTTCGAGCCCTTCTTCACCACCAAGCCGAGCGGGCAGGGGACGGGGCTGGGGCTGGCCACCGTCTACGGCATCGCCACCCAGAACGGCGGCGCGGTCGAGGTGGAGAGCTCTCCGGGGGCCGGCAGCGCCTTCTCGCTCTACTTCCCGGCGGTGGCGGAGCCGGCCAGCGTCGACCCGCCGGCGCGCGCGGCGCTCTCCGCCGGGAGCGGGGAGACCATCCTGCTGGTGGAGGACGAGCCGGCCGTGCTCCGGGTGACCTCCACGCTGCTGCGGAACCTTGGCTACACGGTGGTCACCGCCGGCACCCCGGAGGACGCGCGGGCCGCGGCCCGGCAGGTGGCGGGGCAGCTCCGCCTGCTGGTGACCGACGTGGTCATGCCCGGCATGAACGGCCGCGACCTGGCCGACCTGCTCACGGCCGAGCACCCCGGGCTGCGCTGCCTGTTCATGTCCGGCTACACCGGCGACACCGTCAGCCGCCGTGGCGTGAGCGCCGAGAGCGACCTCTTCCTGCAGAAGCCGTTCACCGCCGAGGCGCTGGCGGGGAAGGTGCGCGAGGCGCTGGCGCGGGCGTAGCCCGAGCTGTCGGGCTCACGGATACCAGCCACGGCGGGAGGTGCCTCATGGAGACGATCAGCACGCCGTCATGATCTCGCACCCGTCGCGGGTGACGACGACGGTGTGCTCCCACTGCGCCGAGAGGCTCCCGTCGGCGGTGACGATGGTCCAGCCGTCGTCGAGCACGCGCACGGCGGGGCCGCCCAGGTTGACCATCGGCTCCACCGTGAGGGCCATCCCGGCCCTGAGCCGCGGCCCGGTCCCGCGCCGGCCGGTGTGCGCCACGTGAGGCTCGGCGTGCATCTGCCGGCCGATGCCGTGGCCACCGACCTCGGTCACGACCGCGACCGCTTCCTGGCGGGCCAGGGCCTCGATGGCGGCGCCGATGTCGCCGAGGTGGGCGCCCTCGCGGATGACCGCGAGGCCGGCGTCGCGGCAGCGGCGGGCCACCTCCACCAGGCGCCTCGCCGCGGGGGTGACCTCGCCGATCAGGAACGTGGCGCTGGTGTCGCCGTGGTAGCCGTCCGCCTCGGTGGTCACATCGACGTTGAGGATGTCGCCGGGCTGGAGGCGCTCGTCGCGGCTCGGGATGCCGTGGCACACCACCTCGTTCCGGCTGGTGCACACCGCGGCGGGGAAGCCGTGGTAGCCGAGCTGGCTGGGGCGGCCGCCGCGGCGCGCGGTGTCCTCGCGGACGAGCCGGTCGATGTCGGCGGTGGAGAGGCCGGGGCGCAGCTGGGCGCCGACGAAGGCCAGCGTCTCTGCGGCTACGCGGCCAGCGTTCCGCATGCGCTCGACCTGGGCTGGGCTGAGGATCTCGATGGCCATGCGCTCCAGGTTGCCGCGATCGGCCGCCGCGGATCCAATACCGTTTCGGTTTCGCCCACCCACCCGCGGCAGCTTGATCCAGCGCGCGCCCACCGGCATGATCCCGGCCGTGAGCCTCTCCCAGATCCGCTACTTCGTCGCCGTGGCCGAGGAGGGCCATGTGGGCCGCGCAGCCCAGCGCCTCCACCTGGCGCAGCCGCCGCTCAGCCGCCAGATCCGCGCGCTGGAGGACGAGCTCGGCGCGCAGCTGTTCGAGCGCACCTCGCGCGGCATGACGCTGCTGCCGCGCGGGCGCGTGTTCCTCGACCACGCCCGGTCCATCCTGGCGGCGGTCGACCATGCGGTCGTGGCGACGCGCGCGGCGCTGGAGTCCCCCGAGGCGTGGTGCCCGAACCCGGGCAGGCGGAAGGCGGAGGGCTGAGCTTCGAGTCGAGTCGCGGGACCAGGGCGCCGCGCCTCCGCGACCGGCCAAAGGACGACGGGCCCCCCGCTGTGGCTGCCCGGGGCTTCGAACGAGAGGTCGAGCTGTTCCGCCAGCATGGCGGCGGCCTCCCTCAGGGCTTCCTCTGCCTCTCCGTGAGCATGTCGGTCTGCACGCGCTGCGGTTCCCCGCCGTCCGCCACCCTGGGATGATGGGCAGGTGATGAACCCCATCGAACTCCTCCAGGACGCCGCGCGGTCGTGTGCGCGGTGCCAAGGCGATGCGCTACTCCACTCCGAACCGGAGAACCGCGCGTATCCCGTCTTCCAGCAGAGCCCTCCGTGGCCCGTGCGCGTGGTCGTGGTGGGGGAGGCGCCGAACTTCGACGACACCTTCGATCCGGCGAAGCGGCGGTTGACACTGGAGCCTGGCACGGACCCGACCGGCGCGTTCATGTTCGACCTGCTCGCCTCCGTCGGCCTCCGGCCGGAGCAGGTCGTGTTCACGAACTCCGTCTTGTGCCTTCCGGCTCGTAACGCGGAGGGAAAGCACCCCGTCTCCGCGAGGCAACAGGGCCTCTGCTCGGATTGGCTCGCCGGGTTCATCGACGCGGCGAACCCGGTCGTCGTCGTGACCTTCGGTGCCGTCGCGCTCCAGGGCGTCGGCCGGCTCGAGCGGCACGGACTGTCGCTCGGAAAGGGTGCCGGGAAGCTCCACCCGTGGCGCGGCCGGCTCCTGCTGCCGCTCTACCACCCCGGCCGTCTCGGGCGGGTCACGAGGCGCGCGGAGCAGCAGATGATCGACATCTCCGTCCTGCGCGACGCATTGACCCCGGCGGCCGCGCCCGATGCTGGTCTCGTGCTGGACGCCGCCACGGCGAGGGCGGTGATGCAGGATCATCCCGACGGCGCGCGGCTGGTCTTGCGGTCGAAGGACGGCCACGTCCACCGTGACCTCGCCTGCGCCATCGGCCTGTCCTGGTCCCGCACGCCCGTGTTCGCGTACCTGGAGTCAGGCGATGGCCCGCCCTTCCAGAGCGAGACGAGGTTCTACGTCGAGCGTATCGCCCGGCGGGACGGGCTATGGGTCATCGAGTGCCGGCACCAGCGCGGCATCCACGAGGTGGAGGTCCACCCGCTCTCCGAGGCGGAGAGCGCGAGCATCCAGGAGTGGCTTGGGTCGCTGCCCGGTGAGGCCGTTCAAGACCTGGACGCGACGATGCGGCACATGCTCGACCCGCGGGCGCTCTAGACGGCTCCGTCCGTTCACGACGAGCCGGAGGTGCGAGCGGTCAAGGGAGGCAGGGGAATGGTCGCCCACTCGGAGTAGAACCGCTTGGTCGTCGCGGGCGAGAGGTGCCCGAGCCAGGGTAAACGCAGATTCCAGGGGCACGCCGTCGGACAGGAGCCAGGTCGTCACCGTGTGACGCATCGACCCGGTGACCACGGCCGCATGCCAGCGTCCTTCGCCGCCTGCCGCACCGCCTTGGCGTAGCGCGAGATGGAGAAGCTCCCTCGCGCCTGGACTCGCCGCGCGACACGAGGCCACGCTCTCGGCACCAGGTGTAGAGGTGCTTGATGACCGCCTTGCGGTGAGTCCTCGCCTTCATACCGTCGAGCGCGTCCTGGAGGTGCCGGAGCGTGACCGTCCGCAGGTGCCGGCCGTCGAGCACGTCCCGCAACCACTCCAGGTAGGCCCTCTCCTTGCGGCGCCACTCGGCCGCGAGAGGGGAGTCCTCCTCGGCCCACGGCATCGACTCGCTCCGCTCGCCAGCCATTCCCCAGGCCGGCGAGGCGAGGATGGCTCAAGGACGGAGTAGCACGCGGCCGGACGCCTTCCGGCCCGGCCCATCCATTCGCGCAGGGGAAAGGCTGGGGAACGGCGGACCACGCGCCGACCGCAAAAGAGAAGGGGCCTCGCATCTCCGCGAGGCCCCTTCGGATTTGGCTCCCCAGGCCGGACAGGTCACGAACCGGCAAGCTTCTCCCGATGCGGGTGGTGGTGCCGTGGGACCGGGTCGCGCTCGGCCTGGAGCTGCCGGTGTTGCCGGGGAGGCCGCTGCCGAACCCCGTGGTGCGCGCCAGGGAGCTCAAGGGGGCCCTGGAGAAGCACGGGACCGCTGCCGAGGTGGCCCGGGCCTTTGGCATCACCAGGGCGAGCGTCTGCCAGTACCTGACGATCCTGCGGCGGCTGCCGCCAGAGCTGTTGGCGCAGGTGGAGCGAGAGAAGGGGCAGGCGAAGCAGAAGACCATGTCCCTCCGGCATCTCCTCGATCTGGAGGCGACTGGCCGAGCCGAAGGACGGGTAGACCGGCGTCCATCCAGGGCCCGCACCCGCTGATTCGCCGTTGCCGTCGAGGACCTTCGGGGCATGATGCGGAGGATGCGCGTCGAGCTCTCGCTGTTCGCGGACTACTCGCAGTTCTACCTCCAGGATGAGGCCGCTGACGGCAACCTCGGCGATTCGTGGGACGATGACGCCACCGCGCGCAACCTGGCCATCGCGCCCGGCACGGTGGGAGTCGGGACCTTCAGGAACGTGGACGTTCCGGTGGCAGTTGAGGTCCTGAGTGCCGCGCCGCCGCCGGACTATGCAGCATTCGACCTCGTCACCGAGGCGTGCATGGACGTCCCCTCCGGCCGAATCGTTGTGGCGGGCTGCACGGACTACTTCCCCGAGGCCCGGCGGATCGAGGTCCCGCCCGGCCGCTACAGGGTGCGGGTCTACTCAAGCGGCTACGCAACCATCAGCGGAGACGGGCTGGAGGGCCAAGACCACTACCTCGTCCGCTTGTGGCGCGACGACGTGGTGGTGCGCCCCACGGTGCTCCATGACGTGCGCCCGGCGCCCGTGAAGTAGAAGACCGTTGTCGCCGTCCTTCGGCGGCCAAGATGTCGCGGCCATGGGGATAAGGGGTTTGAGCGCGGATCGCGCTCGCCCACCCGACCCATGGAGTCCAGCATGGCCGCGACGAAGCGTGCAGCCGTCTACCTGCGCGTCAGCACCGACCGCCAGACCGTTCAGAACCAGCTCGCCGACTTCGAACGCCTCGTGCAGGCGCGCGGCTTCGAGGCGGCCATCTACGAGGAGGTGGAGAGCGCCGCCAAGGTGAGGCCCGTCCTCGAACGTCTTCTCGCCGATGCCCGCGCCGGACGGGTCCACGCCGTGGCATCGAGCGCACGAAGGCGGGGATGCAGAGGGCTAAACGAGGAGGATCGGGCGCCCCCGGACCTCGCCGGTACTGCTCCACGCCGCCGCCGACCTTGTTCAGCGCGGCGTCCCGGTGGCCAAGGCGGCGAGGGCCAAGGGCGTCACCCGCGCCAGCCTTCGCCGGTGGCTGGCCGAAAGGGCGGCCACGCGGGGCGGAGGAAACGTCCCGGAGGTCGAGCCCGAGCAGGTCGCCGGGCGGCCTGGCCGGTAACGTCCGGTTTCGGCCACTACCCCGCAGGTTCACCGGGAGCTCGGGAACTCCAGCATCCGGAGCTGCTCGAAGTCGAAGGAATCGCCGCCCAGCATGTCCGGCGAAGCCTGGAGCCGGTCCTTCTCAGGGAAGGACTGCTCGCCCTCCCAGCACGCAAAGAGCTGCACCGGCCCCAGGGCGGTCGCGCGGGCGACATACTCGCGGAGTGCGGCCACGGATGCGCGGCGCACCGTTTCGTCGTCGGGCTCCTGGAGGCCCTCGGGCATCTGGTTGTACGAGAACCCACAGCCGCAGCCCTCGTGCGAGCCCGCGTAGTAGACGTTCGGCCACGCGAAGTGGGCACGCACGGGGTCTCCCGCCTCCGCCTCATGGACGTAGAACGCAGGCTGCTCCTCGTGCCAGGCGATGAGCGGGAGCGTGGCCGGCGACGCGATGTAGATGGCCATGCACATGGCTGGCTCTGATTCTAGCGTGAGTGGGCGAAGCGTGAAGCGGGTGAAGACGGGGCACCCGTCGGCGCGGACCGGGTGCCCCGCTCCAACTACCGCCCCGGCCGCCGCCGCTTGCCCTGGGACACGATCACCTCGACCACGGCGAGCGCGATCTCCAAGAGGAGCGGCAGCGGCCTTCGACGCCACGAACGCATGACGACCTCCCGCTCCCGCAGGCGCCTGCGGAACATGGGGAAGAGCGGGAGGGCGGAGCTGAAGATCGCGAAGGTCACGCCGCAGCGGCGCGCTTGGGTTGGCAGGTGCGCGCCGCGCGTCGCCGCCTGCCCGGTCCCGGCGAGACGCCGGCCCGGGCGGCGAGGTCGGTGCCAAGGTGGCGGAGGCGGGCGAAGACCCACGAGAGCGAGGTCCGGTTGGCCACGGCGATTCCTCGGCGAGGGTGTTGCCGGCGAAGCGCGCCTCCAGGAGCTTCCGGTCGGCAGGTGGCAAGGTGCTGACCCAGTCGTGCAGGTCCACCGCCGAGGCGAGCGTGTCGCAGGGGTCCGCCGAGGAGGCGGCGAGCCAGGCCGTCTGGAGCTCGGCGTCGCCCTCGCCGGTGAAGTCGCCGTCCTCGTCGAGGAGACCGTCGAGGCGGCGGACGACGACCTTGTTGTCGATGAAGTTGGCGATGTGCATCACGTCTCGGCGAGGCTGGCCACCGCTCCGCCTTCCGGGACGCCATCGCCCAGACCTGGCCGACCGCCTCGGCCATGCGGTCGTCCTGCTCGACGGGTGTGAGGTGGCGGTCACCGCCTCCCGCGCGGGCGACGACCCGCGCGGCGCGCAGAAGATCACGGCCGCATGGGGCCTGTCGATCCTCGGCGCGCAAGCGATGGGAATCGTGGGCGTTCCAAGCCGATTCGGTGCTCTAGGCGGGTTCATCCACCGCCTCGCCCCCCATAAGACGACGGGCCCCTCGCTTTCGCGAGGGGCCCGTCAGGAATGGCTCCCCAGGCATGACTCGAACATGCGACCCGGTGATTAACAGTCACCTGCTCTGCCAACTGAGCTACTGGGGAATGGCAGGGCCGGGAATCTAGAGAACCGGCCGGGGTCCCGTCAAGAGGTTCTCGCGAGGTGCGGCGTCCTTGCGCCTACCCCCCCAGCGTCCCGCCCACCAGGCGCGACTTCAGGGCGATGGAGGCGGCCACGAAGCCGGAGAGCTGGCCGTCCTCGAACTGGAAGAAGGGGTCGTTGTAGACGTCCGGGAAGTCGTGGACGTTGCGGATGTCCTCCTCGGTCAGGCCGGGGCGGGATCCGCTGCGCCAGCGCGAGCACCTTCTTTTTCTGGTACGCGACCAGCTCCTCCATCACCAGGAGGGCGGCCCTCGCCGTGGCGGGATCGTGGGCAGACATGGGGCCGGAATGTACCGGACCCGGCCGCTATACTCCACCGGTGATCCTCCCCGGCTTCACCCACCGGCCCGGCCTGCACTGCGGCTCCACCGCCCTCGTCAACGCGCTGGCGGCCCGCGGCGTGGTGCTCTCCGAGCCGCTCGCCTTCGGGCTGGGGGCGGGGCTGGGGTTCCACGCCATCCACGCGCCCGGGCTCTCGCCCTCGCAGCAGCTCCTGGGCCGCGCCATCCACCTCGAGCGGACCGCCTGCGAGCTGCTGGGCGCGCCGGCGGTGGAGCGGACCGCGCCCACCGCCGAGGCCGCGCTGGAGGGCGTGGAGGCGGCCCTGGCCCGCGGCGTCGCCCCCATCCTCTCCACCGACCTGGCGCTGCTGCCGTACTGGCGGTCGCGCACGCCCTTCGGCGGCCACCGGGTGGTGCTGGCCGGGCTGGAGCGCGGGCACGACCTGGCGCTGCTCTCCGACACCGGCCACCTCGGCCTGCAGGGCGTGCCGCTGCGCGCGCTCGACGCCGCCCGCGCCTCGCTGGCGCCGCCGCTCGGCCTCCCGGGCCGGCCCTGGCTGGAGATCGACGCGCCCCCCGCGCCGCGGCCGCTGCCCCTGGTCATCCGCGAGGCGCTGCGCCGGCAGGCGCGGGACCTGCTGCTCGACGTCGAGGGGGTGGCCGGGGTCTCGGCGCTGGAGCGGTTCGCGGCCGAGCTGCCCTCCTGGCCGGCGCGCGCCGCCGGTGAGGCCGACCGCGCCTGGACCTTCCGCTTCGCCCACCAGGTCATCGACCTGCGCGGCACCGGCGGCGGCCTCTTCCGCGGCCTCTACGCCCGCTTCCTGCGCGAGGCGGAGGAGCTCGTCCCCGGCCTGGCGGCGCTGGGGCTGGCGCCGCGCATGGAGGCCATCTCCGGCGCCTGGTCGCGCCTGGCCGCGGGGCTGCGGGCTGTCGGGGAAGAGGCAGGGGCGGAGGTCCCGGAGGCCCTGGCGGCCGAGGCGCGCGCCCTGGCCGCCGCCGAGCGGCGCTTCTTCGAGGACGTCGCGGCGAGGGTGCCGTGAGCCGCGGACCGGCCGAGGGCGCCGCTCGGGCGCGGCTGGCGGAGCTCCTGGCCCGGGAGCCCGTCCCGCTGGCCGAGGCCGCGCTGGCGCTGGCGCTGGACGAGTACCCGGGCCTGGAGCCCGGCCCCTACCTCGCCCGCCTGGACGCCCTGGCGGCGCGCGTGCGTGCGGCCGCCGGGGCCGGCCGCGCCGCGGGGTTGCTGCGCGCCCTGCGCCAGGTGCTGCACGACGAGGAGGGGCTGCAGGGCAACACCCAGGACTACTACGACCCGCGCAACTCCTGGCTCAACGAGGTGCTCGATCGCCGGCTGGGCATCCCCATCTCGCTCTCGGTGGTGACGATCGAGGTCGCGGCGCGCGCCGGGCTGACGCTGGAGGGCGTCGGCTTCCCCGGCCACTTCCTGGTGCGCTACGCGCCGCCGGGCGGGCCGGAGGTGCTGGTGGACGCCTTCAACGGCTGGGAGCTGCTCTCCGCCGACGAGGTCCTGGTGCGCGCGCGCGGCGCGGTGCCGGGGCGCCAGGGACAGCCGCTCGACACCCGCTCGCTGCAGGCGGCGGGGCCGCGGCAGATCCTGGCCCGCATGCTGGGCAACCTGCAGCGCATCTGGGAGGAGCGGAAGGACGACGTGCGGCGCTGGGCCGCGCTCGACCTGGCGCTGGTGGTCGCGCCCGGGCAGCTGGAGGCGCTGCGCGAGCGCGGGCTGGCGGCGGCCAGGCTGGGCGCCATCGCCGCGGCGCGGCGCGACCTGGAGGCCTACCTGGCCCAGGCCGCCAAGGCGGAGGACGCCGGCGAGGTGCGCGCGGTGCTGGACGGCCTGGCGCGCGCGGGCGGCGGGTTCCTGTTGAACTGAGGCGCGCTCAGCGCCCCTCCAGCGTGTGGAGCCGGAGCCGCTCCACCGGCTCGCCGCCCACCAGGTGGCGCTCCACGATCTCCGGGACGTCCTCGGGCGTGACGTGCCCGTACCAGACGCCCTCCGGGTAGACCACCATGGACGGGCCGTGGGCGCAGGCGTCGAGGCAGCCGGCGCCGTTGGCCCGCACCTGCCCCTTGAGGCCGCGGCGGGCCAGCTCGCCCTTCAGCGCCTCCCGCACCGCCTCGCCGCCGGCGCCGCAGCAGCCGCGGGGGTCGGAGGCGTCGCGCCGGTTCTCGCAGACGAAGACATGGTGCTTGAAGCGCATGCCGCACTGATAGCGCCGCGCCGGGCCCGGCGCCAGCGCCTTCGGTCAGCCGCGCGGGACAAGCTGGCCGCGCGGCACCACCAGCAGCGCGCCGCCGGAGACGCCCAGATCCTGACCCACCAGGTGGCCCGAGGCCTCGCTGGTCAGGTAGAGGACCGCCTGCACCACGTCGTCCACCTCGGCCACGCGGCGGTTGGGCAGCGTGCCGGTGATGGCCGGGCCTACCGTGGCCAGCGCGGCCTCGGCCATGGGGGTGCGGACCCAGCCCGGCGAGACCAGGTTGACGCGCGTGCGCGGCGCGAGCTCCACCGCCAGGCTCATGGCCAGGGACTGGAGCGCGCCCTTGGTGGCCGCGTAGTGGCCGTGGCGCGGCTCGCCGCGCTGCCCGGCGGTGGAGCCGATGAAGACCACGCTGCCGCGCGCCCCCTGGCCCAGCAGCGGCGCCGCCTCGCGCACCAGGTAGAAGGCGCTGAACACGTTGATGCGGAAGATCTCCTCCAGCTGCGCCGAGGTGATCCTGGTCGATGGGGGCCTCGTTCCAGATCCCCGCCGAGTGGACCAGTCCGTCCAGGCCGCCCATGGCGCGCGCCGCCTCGGCCGCGCAGGCCACGCAGCCGGCCTCCAGGGCGAGGTCCGCACCCACGGGAAAGGCGCGGCCGGGGAAGCGGGCCGCCAGGGCCTCCGCCTCGGCGCGGTGCGTCCGGTACTGGATGGCCACCCGGCCGCCCTGCGCCAGCAGCGCCTCGGCGATGGCCAGCCCGATGCCGGAGGAGGCGCCGGTCACCAGCGTGCGGCGGCCGGCCAGGTCGGCGTACTGCGCCAGCACCGTCATCGCCTGGTCCTCCGCGCGGCCGGCGCGCGCGGCGGGGCCCACCGGGCGCCGTCGAGGATGTCCAGCACCTGGGTGAAGCTGGAGATGGCGAGCGGCCAGCGCTTCTGCCCCTCGTCGGCCACGTGACGCTGGGTGACGCGCGGCGCGGAGATCACCGCCAGCCGGTCGCGGTACTCGCGCGACACGTAGGTGCCGTACTCCGCCCAGACGCCCACCGCGCCGCAGGCCTGGGCCACCGGCATGTCCTTCTTGACGTTGTCGCCCACGTACAGCACCTCGCGCCCGGGGAGGCCCAGGTCGGCCAGGATGCGGCGCAGCCCCTCGGGGCTGGGCTTCTCGGCCTCGCGCGGCAGCTCCACCACCCGCGTGCGCGAGCGGTAGTGGCCGGCCTCCTCGCGGCGGCGGATCTCCGGGGCCAGGTTCTTCTCCGGGAGCGGGAAGGAGGGGAGGGTGTAGAGGGCGTCGAAGTGCCCGTCGAGCTTGAGGTGCTTGAGCCGCAGCTCGGCCGCGTTGCGGGGGGCGTCGGTCAGCCCCACCACCGCAACCTTCCGCTCGCGCAGCCGGTCCAGCGTCTCGCGCACGCCCAGGTAGGGCTTGAGGTAGCGGTCGCGCGCCGCCTTGAAGGCCTGCCGGGCCGGCTCGAGCACCAGCGCGCTGAAGGAGTCGAAGTCGCCCTCGTAGGGCTTGAAGATCTCCGACTCCTGGATGGCGAAGGGGTACTCGTTGGACTCGTAGGTGCCGTAGACCGCCTTGAGCGACTGGACGATCCGGACCCGCGGCAGGCCGGTGGTGGCCACCAGCGAGTCCAGCATGGACTCCAGGGCGGGGACGATGAAGTCCACCCACGGATAGAGGGTGTTGTCGAGGTCGGTGACGACGGCGCGGAAGCGCGGCACGGGGGCATGGTAATCCACCGGGCACCGGATGTGGGCCGAAGCCTCCTGGGGCCCTTGGTTGGACCGGGCCGAGGAGCGGGACGCCGGCCCCCGGGGTGGTCTACCATGCGCAGCGTGAACCCTGCGCCGCGCTTCCACATCCTCGCGCCGCTCCCGCCCATCGAGGGCTGGGAGCGCTCCCTCGCGCTCGATCGCCAGGGCGGCGTGCCGCGCCCGGTGGTGCTCTCCTTCGCGCCGGCGGCGCTGGCGGAGGACGCCGCCCGCCTGGCGGCCCTTAGCCGCGACGCCGAGGCGGCGGCCCGCGCCAGCGATCCGCACCTGGTGCAGGTGCTGGGGCTCGAGCCGGTCGGCGAGCGGCTGGCGCTGGTGGAGCGGCACCGCCCAGGCACCTCGCTCCGCGCGCTGCTGGACGAGGCCGGCCGGCTGCCGCCGGACCTGGCCGTCCGCGCCGTGGTGGACGCCTGCGCGGGGCTGCAGGCGCTGCACGCGCTGGTCCCGGACGGCGAGCCGGTGGCGCACGGCGGCATCAGCGCCGAGCGGCTGGTGGTGGGCGAGGATGGCGCCACCCGCGTCTCCGGGCTGGGGGTCCACGGCGGCCGCGAGCCGCGCGCCGACCTCCGCGCGCTGGCCGCGGTGCTGCACGAGGCGCTCTCGGGCGAGCCGCCCGGGACCCCGCCGGCGACGCTGGAGGTCCCGGGGGTGCCGCCCGCGCTGGCGGCGGTGGTGGACCTGGCCCTGGGCGCCGCGCCCGGCGGGCCGTTCCCCACCGCGGCCTCGCTGGCGGAGGCCATCGCCGCGGCGCTCCCGCCAGCGGCCGGCGGCGCCCTGGCCGCCTACGCCGAGGCGGTCGGCCCGCCGCGCGAGGGGGCCGCGCCGGTCGCGCCGGCCCCGGAGGCCGTCCCGGAGGTCTCGGCGGAGCTGATCGCCCCTGCCGCGCCGCAGCTGCCCGAGGTCTCGGCGGAGCTCATCGCGCCGGCGCCTCCGCGCCCTGCGCCGGCCCCGCCGCCTCCGGCCATGGCGCCGCCGGCGGCCGCGGCCCCGCGCCCCCCGGCCCCGGTGCCGGAGTTCGATCCGGGCCCCATGGCGCGCGCGGCCGAGGCGCTCGACGCCGCCAGGACCTTCCCGGCGCCGCCGCGCCAGCAGCCCCGCAGCCCCGCGCCGTGGATCGCCGCAGCGGTGATGTTCGCCGTGGGCGTGGCCTTCCCGGTGGTGCTGGACCGGCTGCACCGTCCGCCGGCCCCCGCCGCGGCGGCGCCCGCCCCGGCGGCGCCGCCCGTGACCGAGGCTCCGGCGCACCCCGCGCCGGAGCGCCCGGCCGCGCCGCCGGCCACGGCGGCAAAGCCCGCGAAGGCCGAGCCGGCTGCGCCCGTCAGGGCGAGCGCCCCGGCCGCGCCCCGGGCCGCCCCCGAGCCGTCGCTGGCGGTCACCACCGTGCCGGCGGTCGAGGTGGCGGTGGGCGGCAAGAAGTACGGCCGCGCCCCCGTGACGGTCGCGCTCCCGCGCGGCGACCACGAGCTGCGCCTCACCGACGCCGCCGAGGGGATCGACGTTCGCCGCACCGTGAAGGTCCGGGGGCCGGCCACGCCGGTCCGGATCGAGCTGGGCCGCGGCTGGCTGGACGTCACGGCGCCGGCCGACGCCGAGGTCCGGCTGGACGGCCGGGTGGTGGGCAAGGGGAACGTGAAGGTGCAGCTGTGGGAGGGCCGCCACCGCGTCGAGGTGCGGCTCGGGCAGGCCAAGGTCCAGGAGCGGTTCGAGGTCGCGCCCAACGAGACCTGGACCTACAACGTCACGCCGACGCCGTGAGAACCGGGCCTTCGACCTCGCGAGCCCTGCGGGCCCGCTACGCCCAGGCCGAACGGGGTCGATGACCCGCTCGCGGCGCCTCGAGGGCACCGCGAGCGGACCGCGTCTCCTCAGTGCTCGTGGTGGCCGTCCGGGCCGTGGGCGTGCCCATGCTCCAGCTCCTCGGCGGTCGCCTGGCGCACGCCGCGGACGGTGACCTCGAAGTGGAGCGTCTTGCCCGCCAGCGGGTGGTTCAGGTCGATGGTGATGGTCTCGAGCCCGATGTCGCTCACGGTGAAGGGTACCTCCTCGCCGTTCGGCCCCTCGGCGAAGAGCTGCATCCCGATCTGCGGCTGGAAGCCCGGCGGGAAGGCGGTGCGCGGCACCTGCTGCACGCCGCTGTCGTCCTTCTCGCCGTAGCCGTCGGCCGGCGCGACCACCACCTGCTTGGCCTCGCCCGGGCTGAGCCCCTCCAGCGCGGACTCGAGGCCGGGGACGATCTGCCCCTCGCCGTGGAGGTAGGTGAGCGGGTCGCCCGGCTCGGACTTGTCCACCACCTCGCCGTCGCCGAGGTGCAGCGAGTAATCCAGCTCGACCACGCTTCCCTTCTCGATCTTCATGAAGCTCTCCCGTGGGCCCTGATGCCCGGCAACCGTCATTCTCCGTTCCGGGACCGGAGGCAAGGGAAAACGGGCCGGGCGTCCGGCCGCATCACCAGTACCCCCAGCGGCGCCGGAGGATCCACTCGGCCGACAGCACGGCCGCCAGCGCGGCCAGCGCCCACCAGCGGTCCCAGATCGGCACCTCCTTCCGCCGCCCGATCTCCACCACCTCCGGATCGGTCAGCTGCAGGTCGGGGAGGTCGCCGCCGGGCAGGGCCGAGAAGGCGCCCCCGGTGGCCTCGGCCACGGCCTGGAGGAGCTGCGGGCGCGGCGCCGCGTCGGCGTCCTCCGGGCCGGCGCCGTGCACGGCCACGGCCGCCGTGGCCTGATTGGTCGCGCCCTCGGCGGCGGCGACGATCTTGTACGCGCCCGGTCCGGGCGGCGTGAGCTCGATGCGGGCCGAGCCGTCGGGCCCGGCCACCGCCTCCCCCTTCGCCACGGTGCGCCCGTCGTCGTCCACCAGCGCGGCCGAGACCTTGCGCCCGGCGGCGGGGCCGAAGTCCGGGCCGCGGGAGGAGACGGTCACGCCCACCGGCGCCCCGGGCTCCACCGCCGGCGCGTCCGGCTCCACCTGGAGCGGCGCCAGCGCGGGGTCCTTCACCAGCCAGCGCAGCGCGCCGTTCCAGAACCGCTGGTAGGCGCGGCCGCCCTCGCCCGACTCGGCGGCCAGGAAGCCCCAGCGCCAGGAGGCGTCGGTGGTGATGGCCAGGGTGCGCCCCTGGCCCACCTCGCGCACGGCCACCAGCGGCGCCGGTCGTCCCTCCACCTGCACGGCGGGCGCCTCCAGCAGCACGGCCGCGCCCGCGCCCGGCGGCAGCGCGCGGGTCAGGTTCACCGCGGTGATCGGCGGCAGGGCCGACCAGAGCGCGTCGCTGGCCCCCTCGCCCGGCACCAGCGCGGTGACCGGGTGGCGGCGCCCCTCCGGCGTGAGCCGCAGCCGCGTCTCGCCCTCGGCCTCGCCGCTGCCGTCGAGCGGCGCGACCGGCAGCACCTCGGCCAGCGCGGTCTCGCCGTAGCGCCCGTCGCCGAAGCTCTGCTCGCCGCCCACCATGGCCAGCGCCCCGCCGCCGCGGACGTAGTCGCGCAGGTTGGGCAGGAAGCGGTCGATCTCCAGGCCTCGGTACGGGCCGTAGGCGAAGTTGACGAACACCACCGCGTCGAAGGTGTGGAGCTGCTCCCCGAAGATCTCCGAGACCGGGAAGGGGATGAGCGAGAGCTGCTCCTGCGGCCCGGGCGTGTCGGTGTTGGAGCGGAGGATGAAGAAGCTGACCAGGTCGACGTTGGGGTCCTGCTTGAGCAGGCCGCGAAGGAAGCGGACGTCCCAGCTCGGCCGCCCCGCCACCAGCAGCACGCGGACCCGGTCCCGGATCACCCGCAGCACGAAGGACCGGCTGTTGTTCTCGGTGACCACCTCGCCCGGCAGCACCGGCGCGGCGACCGTGAACTGGGCGGTGCCGGTCCGGTCGGGCGCGAAGGAGAGGGACACCTCGTAGCGGTCGCGCCCGGGCTCGAGGCGCAGCCGCGCCGTGGCCACCACCTGCCCCTCGCGCCGCAGCACCACCGGCACCTCCTCGCCGGAGAAGCCGCGGGCCCGCACCGTCACCTCGACCGTGGTGGTGCTCCGCACGAAGGCGAACTCGTCCACCGCCAGCCGCTCGATGGCCAGGTCGCGCGGCGCGTCTCGCCCCACCGCCACCGCGTTGACCGGCAGCCCCAGCGCGCGCAGCCGGGCCGCGGCCGGGCCGGAGAGGCCGTCGGCCAGCGCGCCGTTGTCGGCGCCGTCGGAGACCACCAGCGCGCCGGCCAGCCTGCGGGTGGAGCCGCCCGCGCCGGAGGCCACCGCCTCCAGCGCCGCCAGCAGGTCCGTCCGGCCGCCGCGCGGCGGCAACGGGGCGGTGGCGGCCGCAGCGCCGGTCGCGGCGGCGTCCCCGGAGAAGGTGTACCACTCGAGATCGACCCGATCCCGCAGCCGCTCCAGCTCGGCCCGGTGGGCGGCCAGGAAGGCCGCCGTGGCCTCCGCCCGCGGCTGGCCCTCGGCCTCGACCGGGAAGCCCATGGAGCGGGAGTCGTCCACCAGCACCGCGAACCGGTTCCGCACGCGGGCGGTCTGCATCAGCTCCACCGCCGGCTCCACCAGCAGCGCCACGGCCAGCAGGGCGGCCACGGCGCGCAGGCCGAGCAGCGCCGCCTTGCGCAGCGGCCGGGCCTCGGCGGCGAGCCCTCGCAGCGCCAGCGCCGTGACCACCAGGGCCGCCAGGGCGAGCAGCGCCAGGGCCCAGTGCGGGAGCGGGGAGAGGGCGGTGAGCCGCCAGGCGTTGTAGCTGCCCTCCACGCTAGCTCCGGCGCCGCAGGATGAACGGCAGGTGCACCGCGTCGTCCTTGTAGTCGGTGCAGAGGGCGTACATGGCCAGGTTCACGCCCACGCGGAAGGCGGCCTCGCGCTGCGCCTCGCCGCCGGGCGTGCACGGGTACTCCCAGTCGCCCAGCTCGCTGCGGGCCCAGGCGCCGCCCAGGTCGTTCTGCGAGTAGACGACGGCCAGCCGCCCGTCCAGCGCCTGCGCCTCGAGCCAGGGCTTCACCATCACCCGCCCGCCCAGCCGGTCGAGCAGGTAGAAGGTCTTGAAGAGGACGTGATCGCGGGCCACCGGCGCGAGCGGCGCGGCCGGCAGGATCGCCGCCAGCTCGCGCCGGACCGAGGCGTCGAAGCCGGAGCCGTCGGAGCCGTCGGCGGCGTCCACCAGGAGCATGCCGCCGTACTGCAGGTGGCGGCGCAGGGCGGCCCGCTCCGGCTCGGAGAAGGGCGGCAGCGCGCCGGCGCCGGCCAGGTAGAGCAGCGGGTGCTGGTGGAGCCCCGGCCGATCGAGCCGGACCGGCACCGCGCCGGGCGCGGGCTCGATGGAGGTGCGCCGCGCCAGCTCCCAGCCCAGCCGCCGCAGCGCGCTGGGGCGGGGGTTCCAGTTGCCGCCGTGCTGCACCTGCCCGATCTCGAGCATGGACGGCACCGGCATCGCGCCGCCGCGCCGCGGGACGGCGGCGGCGGCGAGGGCGAGCGCGGCGCCGCGGAGGAAGGCGCGGCGCGGGAAGGGACGGGGACCTGGGGGCATCGCGGGTGCCGGCCAGGCGGCGCGACGGCGCCTCCCCGGCCAGGATCCTCAGTCTAGGGCCAACCGCGCCGGCGCGCCCGGAGAATCCGGCACCGGCGTCGGCCGCCCCGGCCGTGCTAGAGTCCGCGCCCATGTCACGGAAGGAGAGGGCGAAGGCGGCGCGCCTGGACCGGCTCGAGGCCCTGCTGGCAGAGGGGGCCCACCGGGCGGCGGGCGAGGCGGCGCGGGCGGTGCTGGCCGACCAGGGCGCAAGCGACGAGGAGCGCGCGGGGGCCGCGCGGGTGCGCCGCTCGCTGCGCCCGGAGCCGGGCGCGGTGCTGGCGGGCGCGCTGGCGGCGGCCCTGGCGGTGGTGGTGGCCCTCTGGACCGTGCTGCGGGGCTGACGTGAGCGGCGTGATGGCGACCGCGGCGAACGTGCTGGAGCCCCGCCTGGTGGAGGCGCTGGGGGGGCTGGCGCGGCTCGCGCTGGAGCTCCGCCGCGCCGGTCCGGCCCTGGGCATCCCGGTGGCGCTGGTCGGCCTGGTGGCGGCGGTGGCCGGCGAGCGGCTGGGCCGCGTCACGGCCGCGGCCGGGGGCGCGCTGGTGGGCGCCCTGGCGGCGCAGGCGGCCGGCGGCTGGCTGGACGCGCAGACCGGGCTGGGGGCGGGCGTGGTCGCGCTGGCGGCGGCCGGCCTGCTGGGCGCCGCGTGCGCCTTCTGGCCCATGGGCTTCCCGGTGGCGGCCGGCGGCCTGGTGGGCGCGCTGCTGGGGATCCACGTCCCGGTGGGCGGCCACGACTGGCTGGGCGCGGTCATCGCCGGCGCGGTGGGGGCCGGGCTCTGCCTGGTGGGCGCCCGCTCCGTGGGCGTGTTCCTGGCCGCGTTCGCCGGCGGGGTGGCCCTGGCCGCGGGGCTGTTGGCCACCTTCGGCGGCGGCGGGCTGGGGGCCGAGCTGGCCGCCCGGCCCTTCGCCCTGCTGGGCTTCGGGCTGGTGGTGGGGATCGCCGGGGCGTCCTACCAGCTGTCGCGCGCGCCGGCCCAGGGCGGCAAGCCCGGCCCGCCCGCGCTGGAGACCTGAGGCGCGCTACTCCGGCGGGCCCAGCAGCTCGAAGTCCGGGATCTCGGCCCGCAGGTAGTCCCGCAGCCGGGCGGTCAGCTTGGCCTCGATCTGGCGGGCGCGCTCGCGCGTGAGCTTGAAGCGGTCGCCGATCTCCTGCAGCGTCAGGGGCGCGGTCCCCTCCGGCGGCAGCAGGCGGTGCTGGAAGATGTACCGCTCCTTCTCGTCGGTGACGCCCTCCGCGAACTCCTCCAGCTTCTCGCGGAAGATCCGGCGCAGCTCCTCGTCGCCGAGCTGCGTGTCGGCGCCGGGCTCGCCGGTGTCGCCCATGCGGTCCAGCCGCGTCTGGCGCGTGTCCTCGCCGTCGGGGCCCACCGGCGCGTCGAGCGAGAGGTCGTCGGCGGCCATGCGCGCCGCCATCTCCTCGACGTCCTTCTCCTCCACGTCGAGGTTCCTGGCCAGCAGCCGCGGCGTGGGCTCGATGCCGCGCGCCAGCAGCTTCTCGCGCTCCTTGGCCAGGTTGAAGAAGAGCTTGCGCTGGGCCTGGGTGGTCCCCAGCTTCACCATCCGCCAGTTCTCCATGATGAAGCGGATGATGTACGCGCGGATCCACCAGGCCGCGTAGGACGAGAGCTTCACGCCCTTCCACGGGTCGTACTTCTTGACCGCCTGCATGAGCCCCATGTTCCCCTCCTGGATCAGGTCCAGGAGCTGGAACGCGGTGCGCCGGTACTCGTGGGCGATCTTCACCACCAGTCGCAGGTTGGCGGCCACCAGCCGGTAGGCGGCGTCCACCTCACCGGTCTCCCGGTAGCGGACCGCCAGCGCGTGCTCCTCCTCGCGCGAGAGGACCGGGTGCCGCTGCACCTCGGCCATGTAGGCGCGCAGCGGGTCGTAGCGGACGAGGCCGCCGCCACCGTCCTGCGACCCGCGCTCCGGCAGGGCCGGGAGGGCACGGCCCGTCTCCGGGCTCTCGTCGTCGTGCGTCTCGTCCGTCATGGCCAGGAACCGGCGGCGGACCGGGGGGGGCCCCCCGGGGGGCCGAATGTGGCGGCCGCGCCGGATCGTTGTGATATAGGTGCTTGGCCTCGCGCGCAAGGCGCGAGTCGACACGCCGGCGCATGGCGGTTTTCGCGGAACGGCGCGGACTTCGGTTCCCCCCAGTGTGAAGCCGAGGCCCACGCGGTTTCAGTGCGAGAGCCCGCCATGCGCCGCCTAGAGCGCCTCCCCGAGCGGGAGGCCACGAGGTGGTACAGCATGGAAGAGGTCCAGGACGGGGCGCCCGCCGCGGCGCCCTCGGATTACATCTCCGAAGCATCCTTCGACGAGCTCGGGCTCTCCGAGCCGGTCCGCCGCGCGGTCGCGGAGCGCGGCTACGTCAAGCCCACGCCGGTCCAGAGCGCGACCTTCCGTCCCATCCGCGACGGCAAGGACGTGATCGTCCGGAGCAAGACCGGCACCGGCAAGACCGCCGCCTTCGCCATCCCCATCCTGGAGCGGATCCCGGACGGCCGGCGCAAGCCGTCGGCGCTGGTGATGTGCCCCACCCGCGAGCTGGCCCTGCAGGTGGCGGACGAGTTCAACGCGCTGGCCAAGCACCGCGACCTGACGGTCGTGGCGGTGTACGGCGGCGCGTCCATGGGCGAGCAGCTCGACAAGCTGCAGGCCGGCGCCGAGATCATCGTCGGCACGCCGGGCCGCATCTACGACCACATCCGCCGCAAGACGCTCCGGCTCGACGACGCCGTCGCGTGCTGCCTCGACGAGGCGGACGAGATGCTCAACATGGGCTTCTTCGAGGAGGTCACGCGGATCCTCGACCACCTGCCGGACGACGCGCAGCAGCTGCTCTTCTCCGCCACCGTCCCGGCCGACATCGAGCAGATCATCCGCGACTACCTGACCGAGCCGGAGACCATCCTGCTCTCGGGCGACGAGTACTCGGTCGAGAACATCACCAACGTGATGTACCCGACGGTCGACGCCTACCCGAAGCCGCGCAACCTCCTCTACATGATCGAGATCGAGGAGCCGGAGACGGCCATCGTCTTCTGCAACACCCGCAACGACACCAGCCTGGTGGCGGCGGTGCTGAACCGGAACGGCTACGACGCCGAGCTCCTCAACGGCGACCTGCCGCAGAAGGAGCGCGAGCGGGTGATGGCCAAGGTGAAGCGCGGCGAGGTCCGCTTCATGGTGGCGACCGACATCGCCGCCCGCGGCATCGACATCTCCGACCTCTCCCACGTCATCAACTACTCGCTGCCGGAGGACCCCGCCGTCTTCCTGCACCGCGTGGGCCGCACCGGCCGCATCGGCAAGAAGGGCACCAGCCTCTCGCTGGTCTCCGGCGCCGACATCCACACGCTCACCGCGCTGCAGAAGAAGTTCGGGATCGACTTCCAGCAGAAGGCGCTGCCCACGCCGGACGAGGCCCGCCGCATCTGGACCGAGCGCCACGTGGGTGAGCTGAAGGACGCCATGAGCGCGTCCATCTTCGAGGCCTTCATCCCGCTGGCCCAGGAGCTGAAGCACCGGCCGGACGGCGAGTTCCTGATCGCCTTCGCGCTCAAGTCCTTCTTCACCCACCACCGCATGGAGCGGGCGCAGGACCGGGAGAAGGCCGAGCACAAGCGGACCGAGCACGAGCGCCGCGCGCGCCCGGACGCGCCGCGCGCGCGCGACGGCGAGGAGGGGCGCGGCCGGCGGGATCGCGACGGCCGCGAGGGTCGGCGGGATCGCGACGGCCGGCGCGAGCGCGGCGGGCGCGACCGGGATCGCGGCGGGCGCGGGGAGCGCGGGGAGCGCAGCGAGCGGACGGCGGAGGCCGCCGTCGAGGCGCCGACCACCCCGTCCGTCGAGGTGGCGGCCGGGGAGGTGCCTGCTTCCCAGGCAGCCGAGGCGGCGCCCCAGCGGCCGCCTCGCGCCAAGATCTTCCTGACCCTGGGCGAGGCGGACGGGGCCGACGAGGCCAAGGTCCGCGAGGCGCTCCAGGCGCTGGTCCCCGGCCTCGAGCCGGTGGCGGTCGAGCTGCGGCGCGCCCACAGCTTCATCGAGGTGAAGCCGGAGCAGCTGGACGAGACCGTCGCCGCGCTGAACGGCAAGGAGTTTGGCGGCAAGCAGCTCTCCGCGGAGAAGGCCCGCCGTCCGCGGCGGCGCTGAGCCGACGCCCCGGGACGGGGCCGCCGCTGGCGCGGCTCCGTCCACCCTCCGTTTATCGCCCGGGGGCTCCACCCGACCTCACCGCGTGGGGTAGAGTGGGCCTTCCGGGGGATGGATGGCCCTTTCGACGACGCCCGAGCTCCTGCGTGAGCTCGCGACCCTCTACCGCAGGATCGCCGAGCTCGAGGATGCCGGGGGACTCCGTCCTGGCGAGGGGGCGCCCTCCGAGCTCCGGCGCGACGCCCAGGGCCTGGCGGCCGGCCTGCACGCCCCGGTCGCCGCCCTGTCGAGCGACGTCATCGGCGTGCTGTCGCCCGCCGGCGACCTGCTCTTCGTCAGCGACGCGGTCGAGGCGGTCTTCGGGTACCGCTCGGACGAGCTGGTCGGGCGCAACGCCTGGTCGTTCGTCCACGAGGAGGACCTCGCCACCATGGCCAGCGCGCGCTCGGCGCCGCTCGACGACGGCCTGCCGGTCGAGGTGCGGGTCAAGTGCGCCAGCGGCGACCTGCGCCGGGTCGAGTTCTCCGCCCGCGCCTGGCCGGCCGAGGCGCCCCGCTACATCGTGGCGCGCTGGCGGGTCCCCGCCGGAGAGGCTGCCGCGCCCGCCGGGCTGGACGCCCAGCGGCTGGCGGACGAGCTGCGCCGGGCCGCGGCCCTGGCCCGCATCAGCCAGCTGGCGCTGGGGCTGCCGCAGCTCTCCGACGTGCTGGACGCGGCGGTGGCGCTGGCGCCCCCGGCGCTGGGGCTGCCGCTGGGCGCGTACCTGGAGCCGGGCGTGGGCGGCTTCCGCGTCCGGGCCGAGACCGGCTTCCCGGCCGGCATCCGGGAGCGGCCGGTCCCGCTGGTGATGACCGCGGCCGGGCTGGTGCAGGCGGGCGGGGCGCCGGTGCGGGTGCTGGAGCTGTCGCGCGACAGCCGGCTGGCGGACCCGCTGCTCGAGTCGGCGGGCGCCTCCTGCGCGGTGGCGGTGCCGGTCCGCGGCAAGGAGCGCGCGCACGGCGTGCTGCTGGCGGCGGGGCGGCGCGCGCGCCACTTCGAGCCGGAGGAGGTCCACTTCATGGAGACGGTGGCCAACGTGCTGGCCACCGCGCTGGATGCCCGCGCCGCCCAGGACGCGCTGCGGGCGCGCGAGCGGCTGGCGCGCGCGGTCTTCGACCAGGCCCGCGACGGCATGGCCATCGTGGACGGGGAGGGGCGCTGCCTGGAGGTGAACGCCGCGGCGGAGCGCGTGCTGGGCGCGTCCTTCGAGGCGCTGCGCGGCCGCCGCCCGGCGGAGGTGGCGGGCGTGGGCGTGGACCTGCGGCCGCACGCGGCCCGACGCCAGGGCGACGCGGGGGTGACCGCGGCCGTGGGCGCGCGCATGGTCGAGGCGGAGATCGTGCCGGACATCGTGCCGGGGCTGTCGCTGGCGGTGGTGCGGGACGTCACCGAGCGCGAGGAGATGGTGAACCGCCTGTCGCTGGCCGACCGGCTCATCTCGGTGGGCACGCTGGCGGCGGGGGTGGCGCACGAGCTCAACACCCCGCTGGCCTACGTGACCTCGAACCTGCACTACCTCTCGGACGCGATGCAGGAGGCGAAGCAGCTCTCCGGGCAGGACGCGGAGGAGGCGCTGCGCGAGTCGGTCGAGGGCGTGGCGCGCCTGCGGACCATCCTGGACGACCTGCGCAGCTTCGTGCGGACGCCGCGCAACGACGTGGGGCCGGCCGAGGTGGAGGCGGTGCTGCGGTCGGCCATCGCCATGACCTGGAGCGACGTGCGCCACCGCGCCAGGCTGGAGCGCGACGTGGAGCCGGTGCCGCCGGTGGTCGGCAACCCCTCGCGCCTGGTGCAGGTGTTCGTGAACCTGCTCCTGAACGCGGCCCAGGCCATCCCGGAGGCGGAGCGGGAGCGCCACCAGATCCGCGTCGCGGCGCGGCTGGCGGGGGAGGGGCGGGTGGCGGTCGAGGTGTCGGACACCGGCTGCGGCATCGAGGCGGTGATCCTGCCGCACATCTTCGAGCCGTTCTTCACCACCAAGCCGCCCAACGTCGGGACCGGGCTGGGGCTCTCGATCTGCCGCGCCATCGTCCACGGCCTGGGCGGCAGCATCGAGGTGGCGAGCCAGCCCGGGCGCGGCAGCACCTTCCGCGTGCTGCTGCCGGTGGCGGCGGGGCCGGCCTCCGCGCCCGAGGCGTAGCAGGCGCCGTCTGTCGAGGGACGGGCCATCCCGGACCCGGTCAGCCTGAGCGTAGCCCCGCCGGTAGGCGGGGCGGAGTCGAAGGCCGGCGCTGGCCGGCGCTCCCCTCGGCTTGGGCCCCGCTCAGTTCAGCGCCAGCGGCTCCGCCAGCTGGGCCTGCAGCGGCGCGATCTTCTCCTTGAAGTCGGGCATCCAGGCTTCGGGGAGGGGCGCGTCGCGCGGGATCTTGAGCTGCAGCGGGTTCACGTAGGCGCCGCCCTGCTTCACCGCGTAGTGGAGGTGGGGGCCGGTGGAGAGGCCGGTGTTGCCGGTGTAGCCGATCACCTGCTTCTGCGAGACCGCGCGGCCGGCCGAGACGGCCACGCCGGAGAGGTGGCAGTAGACGGACTCGAAGCCGTTGCGGTGGCGCAGGATGACCGACTTCCCGCAGCCGCCGTTCCAGCCCGCCTGCTTGACCATGCCGTCGCCCACCGCCCAGACCGGCGTGCCGATGGGCGCGCCGTAGTCCACGCCCTGGTGCGCCCGCTGGTAGCCGAGCAGCGGGTGGTTGCGGTTGCCGAAGCCGGAGGTGATGCGGGCGAACTTGAGCGGCGACTTGAGGAAGCCGCGGCGCGCCGAGGTGCCCTGGTCGTCGAAGTAGCTCACCTGCCCGGTGGGATCGGCGTAGCGGAAGAGCCGCTTTCGGCCGGTCGCGCTCCCCTCGTACTCGGCGGCCAGCACCTCGCCGTAGCGGAGCAGCCTGCCGTCGGCGAACACCTTCTCCACCACGATGCGCATGGCGTCGCCGGCGCGGACGTCCAGGTAGAAGTCCACGTCCCAGGCCAGCACGTCGGAGGCCAGCACGGCCAGCTCCGGATCCTCGCCCGCCCGCTCCAGCGAGGCCCACAGCGAGCCCTCGATCCTCACGGCCACGCGCTCGGTGGTGGTGGTGAGGACCACCGGGCGCTTGGTGCCCTGCAGGGACCCGTCGGGCTGCCGCTCGACGATCCACTCGTCGGCCGGCCCCTGCCGGTAGGAGAAGCGGTGCAGCTCGCCGTCGGCGTCGCGCCGCTCGATGCGGAGCTGGTCGCCCGCGCGGGCGCGGTTGAAGGGGAAGAGGCCGGTGAGCGCGCGGACCACGCCGTTGACGCGGTCCATGGGCAGGTCGAGCTTCACCAGCGCCTGCGCCAGCGTCTGGTTGCGCCCCAGCCGGACCGTGACGGCGCTGAAGCGCTCGGGCGGCGGGGCGGCCGCGATCACCGCCTCGGGCACCGGCGGCTGCGGCGCGGCCGCGACGGCGGGCGGCGCCTCGGGCACGGTGCGCAGCCGGCCGGCGGCGCCGGCCAGCGCGATCGCCAGGAGCGAGAGGAATCCGAGGCCGGCCAGCAGGGCGGGCAGGCGGCGGCGGGAGGGCAGGTCGTCGGGGCGGTGCTCGCGCATCAAGGACCGAATGTACCAAACTCCGGGGACGCTTCTCTACCTGCCTGCCGCCCCACCTCCACCTACAGGTCGGCGCGCCGCTCGGAGTGCTCCCGCCCGTCGAAGCGGAACAGGGTGCCGCGCCCCTCCACCTTGGAGTGCAGGTTCACCGGCCGCCGCCACATCGACTGCACGTTCCGCAGCGTGTCGCGCGCGTAGTCGAGCTTGAGGTCGACGCCGTCGTGCTTGTGCACCAGGTAGAGCTCGCCGCGGTTCTCGAAGTTCCCGTCCTCCACCGCGATGGTGGGCTGCCCGAAGTTGGTGAGCATGTGGAGGAGCTTCTCCTTCACCTTCTTGAACTCGCGCTCCACGATCTCCCAGCGCTGGTGCTTCTCGTTGTAGCCGAAGGTGAAGAGCTTCTGCTGCACCGAGAACTCGAGGGTGAGGAACTCGTCGATGAAGGTCACGTCGTTGTAGTGCTTGCGGACCTCGAAGATCTTCTCGCGCCCCAGCCCCAGCCGCTTGTCCCACTGCTGGCGCTGCACGAACGAGTCGCACTCGTCGTACTCCTTGCCGAAGCGCCCCTTGTTCCAGCGGTCCTCGATGTCGCGCCACAGCTCCACCCCCAGCTTGTAGGGGTTGAGCTGGCCGGGGTGCGTGGCGAGCGTGCCGGAGTGGTGGTCGGCGTAGTCGATGATCTCCGACGCCTCCAGCGCCTTCTCGGTCATGATTCTGGAGTGCCAGTAGGTGGCCCACCCCTCGTTCATGATCTCTGGTCTGCCCCTGCGGCGCGAAGTAGTAGGCCTCCTCGCGCGCGATGGAGAGCACGTCGTGCTCCCACCGCTCCAGCGGCGCGTGCTCGAGCAGGAACAGCAGCACGTCGCGCTCGGGCCGCTCCGGGAACTTCTTCTTGCGGGCCGCCTCCTCGTCCAGCTTGCGCTGCTGGGCCTCCATGAAGTCGCGCGGGTTGATGTACTCGCGCATGTACTCGCGGTCGCTCTTGAAGCCGCGGGCCACCTGGCGCTCCTCGCCCTCGCCGGGGGTGGGCCGGTCCGGGCGCCGCTTCACGTAGGGTGACTGGTAGTCGATCAGGTTCTCCAGCGACAGGCAGCGGTCGATGAAGTCCTCGACCGGCTCGACGCCCAGCTTGTCCTGGTAGCGGCGGACCCGGGTGGCGTGGTTCGCCATCTGGTCCATCATCTTCCGGTTGGTGTGCCGGAACATGAAGTTGTTCTTGAAGAAGTCCACGTGCCCGAAGACGTGGGCCATGACCAGCTTCTGGTCCACGTCCATGTTGGACTCGAGCAGGTAGGCGTAGGAGGGGTCGTTGTTTATGACCATCTCGTAGATCTTCGAGAGGCCATACTCGTACCCCTTGCTGAGCCGCTCGTACTCCATCCCGAACCGCCAGTGCGGGTAGCGGTTGGGGAAGCCGCCGTAGGCGGCCACCATGTTGATCTCGTCGAACCCCAGCACCTCGAAGATGGTGTCGAAGAAGTCGAGGCCGTAGGCGCGCGCGTAGCCCTCGATCCGGTTGCGGATGTCGTGGAGGCGCGGCGGGAGGTGGGTGTGCTTGTCCATGGCGCCCCTACTTGCCCGACCCCAGGAACTGCTTGATGGAGGCGTAGATCGCGTCCTTGTCGGCGATCTCGGAGAGCGCCACGTTCTCGCGCGCGCCCACCGCCTCCTTGAGGTCCTTGATGAACTGCCCGGAGCCGTACGGGCTCTCCACCTGCCCGTAGCAGAAGAGGTTCACCGCCGGCAGGATGCGCGACTGCAGGAGGTCCACGCAGAGCCGCGTGTCGTCCGCGCTCCAGTTGTCGCCGTCGGAGAAGTGGAACGGGTAGACGTTCCAGGAGGAGGGCGCGTAGTCGGTCTCGATCATCTCCAGCGCCAGCCGGTAGGCGCTGGAGATCATGGTGCCGCCCGACTCGCGGGTGTGGAAGAAGGTGTCGCGGTCGACCTCGCGCGCCACCGCGTCGTGGATGATGAAGCGGGTCTCGAGCCCCTTGTAGTGGCGCCGCAGCCAGGTGTCGATCCAGAAGGACTCGATGCGCACGATCTCCTTCTGCTCGTCCCCCATCGAGCCGGACACGTCCATCATGTAGATCACGACGGCGTTGGTCTCGGGCAGCGGCACCTGCTTCCAGGTGCGGTAGCGCCGGTCCTCGCGCACCGGGATGATGACCGGGTTCTTGCGGTTGTAGGAGCCGCTGGCGATCTGCCGCCGCAGCGCCTGCTTGTAGGTGCGCTTGAAGTGGCGCAGCGACTCCGGCCCGGAGGGCGAGATGCCGGTGTACTTGAGCCGGGTGGTGACGATGCGGTCCTTGCCGCGCGGCTGGATGCGCGGCAGGGCCAGCTCCTCGCCCATGATGTCGGCCAGCTCCTCCAGCGAGACGTCCACCTCGAGGATGTGCTGGCCCTCGCCCTGGCCCGCCTTGCCGCTGCCGGGCTGCGCCTCCGAGGGCGACAGCGGGTCGCCCGGGTCGCCCTCGCCCTGGCCCACGCCGCCCTGGCTCTTCTCGCCGTAGCGGAAGTGCGGGATGTCGATGGCGGGCACGGGGATGGTGATGAAGTCCTTCCCCTTCTTGCCGACCATCTCTCCCTTCTGGATGTACTTCTTGAGGTTCCGCTTGATGCGGCCGCGGACGATGTCGCGGAACCGGGCGTGGTCCTGCTTGATCTTGAGCGACATGCCGCGCGCCCCTGGTCTGGACCTTGCGGGCCCGGTGGAGTCCGTCAGTCCTTGGCGTCGCCTCGCGCGAAGATCGAGGCGACGAAGTTGAGGACGTCGGTGGAGCAGACCTCGCAGTAGCCGTAGCTCTTGATGAGCCGCTGCTTCACCACGTCGATCTTCTCCTGCGTCTCGCGGTCCACCACCGACGCCACCAGGTTCTTGAGCTTGATCGAGTCCTTCTGGTCCTCGAAGAGCTTCAGCTCCAGCGCCTTGTGCAGCCGCTCGTTGGTCCGGTAGTTGAAGGTCTTGCCCTCGATGGCCAGCGCGCCGATGTAGTTCATGATCTCGCGCCGGAAGTCGTCCTTGCGGCTCTCGGCGATGTCGATCTTCTCCTCGATCGACCGCATCAGCCGCTCGTCGGGCTCCTCGTACTGGCCGGTGTACTTGTTGCGGACCTTCTCGCGCTGCGTGTACGCCTTGATGTTGTCGATGTAGTTGGCGCACAGCTTGGTGATGGCGTCCTCGTCCGCGCTGATGGCGCGCTGGACCTCGTTCTTCACCACGTCCTCGTACTCGCGCTTCACGTCGGTGAGCAGCTCGCGGAAGCGCTTGCGCTGGTCCTCCGAGGAGATGAGCGAGTGCTGGCGGAGCCCGGCCTCCAGCTCGTTCAGGACCATGAACGGGTTGACGCACCCGTCGCCCTTGTCCGAGACCAGCGCGTTGGAGATCTTGTCCTGCACGTACCGCGGGCTGATGCCCTCCATGCCCTCGCGGTTGGCCTCCTTGCGCAGCTCCTTGATGTTGTCCTCGGTGAAGTTGGGCAGCGACTTCCCGTTGTAGAGCTTGAGCTTCTGCACCAGCGTGAGGTTGTGCTTCTTCGGCTCCTCGAGCCGGGTCAGCACGCCCCACATCGCGGCCATCTCCAGCGTGTGCGGCGCGATGTGCTTCCCGCGGATCTTGTGGCTGTTGTAGTCGCGCTCGTAGATCTTCACCTCCTCGTCCAGGCGGGAGATGTAGGGGATGTCGATCTTGACGGTGCGGTCGCGCAGCGCCTCCATGAACTCGTTCGACTGGAGCTTCTTGTACTCGGGCTCGTTGGTGTGCCCGATGATGACCTCGTCGATGTCGGTCTGCGGGAACTTCTTCGGCTTGATCTTGTGCTCCTGGGTAGCGCCCAGCAGGTCGTAGAGGAAGGCCACGTCGAGCTTCAGGATCTCCACGAACTCGATGATGCCGCGGTTGGCGATGTTGAACTCGCCGTCGAAGTTGAAGGCGCGCGGGTCGGAGTCCGAGCCGTACTCGGCGATCTTCCGGTAGTTGATGTCGCCGGTCAGCTCGGTCGAGTCCTGGTTCTTCTCGTCCTTGGGCTGGAAGGTGCCGATGCCGATGCGGTCCTTCTCGGAGAGGCTCAGCCGGCGGACCTTCACGTGCGAGATGACCTTCTCCCAGTCGCCCCGGTACTCGGTCATCAGGTCCTTGTAGACGTGGCGGCAGGCGGGGCAGAGGTCGCCGGTGTCGGTGATGGTGTAGCCGCTCTCCGGCCCCGCCAGCTCGGCGTAGACGCGGGTGCGCCACTCCAGCGGCACGAGGTGCAGCGGCTCCTCGTTCATGGGGCAGGCCATCACCTCGCGGCGGCGCTGGCCCTCCAGGTTGGTGCGCTCGATGTCCCAGGCGAAGGTGTAGAGCGCGCCCTCCGCGGTCTTGGAGTAGGCCTCCAGCCCCTTCTTCAGCAGCCGCGCGATGGTGGACTTGGAGGAGCCCACCGGGCCGTGCAGGAGGATGACGCGCTTCTCGGTGCCGTACCCCTGCGCCGCGCTCTTGAAGACGTTCACCAGCTTCATGAGCGGCACGTCGAGGCCGTAGATGGCGTCGCGCCCGCCGAAGTCGGGATCGGTGAAGAAGTTGTAGCTGATCAGCTTCTTCTTGTTGTCGATGTACTCGGTCTTCCCGTGCGACAGGATCATGTCGTACACGCGCTGGAAGGCGGTGCGCGTGACCTTGGGGTTCTGCCGCACGATCTGGAGGTAGTCCTCGAAGGAGCCCTCCCAGTGCTGCTCGGAGTAGCCCTGCCGGTCCTGGAAGGAGGCGAACCGGGACACCCAGCTCCCCTGCGTCACTTCCCGCGGGTCTCGCATCGTGCTCCTCGAAGTCGATCCGGCCGGCGTGGCCGGTGAAGGGAGCATAAGGACCAGCCAGGCGGGTTGCAGAGTCAGGCGACGCCCAGCCGTGACCCCGTGGGGTGTGACGGGCGGCTGGGGGCTGCTCGAATGGAGTGCGCGCGGGCGGGCGGACGGCCCAACCGCGGTCGTGACGAGCGACGCCGCGCGGCCCCAGGACTCAGGGACGCGGGCGCTTGAAGTACTCGACCTGCCAGGTGTGCACGGCCGCGTTGTGGCAGGCCAGGTCCGGACAGAACACGTGCGACCCGTCGTTGCGCGACACGAAGTAGAGGTCGTTGCAGTCGGCCGGGGCCAGCGCCGCCTGCAGGGCGGCCGCCCCCGGGCTGGCGATGGGGCCGGGCGGGAGGCCGGCGGTCGTGTACGTGTTGTACGGGTGGGCCGCCATGAGGTCGGCGCGCGAGATGTTCCGCGACCAGCGGCCGGTGCGCAGCATGGTCGCGTACATCACGGTGGGATCGGTCTGGAGCCGCATCCCGGTGCGGAGCCGGTTGTGGAACACGCAGGCGATCCGCGGCCGCTCCTCCGGGCGCCCCGTCTCCTTCTCCACGATCGAGGCCAGCGTGACCGCCGGCCCGATCCCCAGCAGCACGCCGTCCTTCCGCTGCGCCTCGGCCCTGGCCCACTCGGCCTTGAACCGCTGCACCATCGCCACGGCGATGGCCCTGGCGTTCACGCCGCGCGGGAAGGCGTAGGTGTCGGGGAAGAGGAAGCCCTCCAGCGAGTCGTAGGGCAGGTCGAGCGACCGGGCGACCTCGGGGTCGCGCGCCACGGCCAGGAACTCCGCGCCGCTCGCCAGCCCGCTCTGGTCGATGATGGCCGCGATTCTCGTCGGCCCGCAGCCCCTCCGGCACGGTGAACTTGTAGACCTTCACCAGCCCGAGGTGGACGCGCTCCAGCGCCTCGTCCGGCGTGAGGCCGCCGCTGAACGCGTACTCGCCGGAGCGGAAGGGGCGGGGGTCGCGCTTCACGAACCGGAAATAGAGCCAGGCCCGGCGCTCCTCCGAGAGGACGCCCGCCTGGGCGAGCGCGCGGATCACCGCCCGCCCCGACGCGCCGGGCGGGATGACCACGACCTTCTCCTCGGGGCCGCCGTAGCGCGCGTGGCGGAACCCGGAGACCGAGCGCCAGGCCAGGAAGCCCACGGCGCCCGCCCCCGCGAGGAGCAGGACCAGGAGGATGAGCAGGGCGCGCTTCACGGCGTGCCTCGGTCCAGCCAGCCCTGCAGGATCACCGCCGCTGCCTCCGCGTCCACCATGCCCCTGGCATCCTTCGACGAAATCCCCCGGTCGCGCAAGCGGGTCTCCGCCTCGAAGGAGGAGAGCCGCTCGTCGTACAGCTCCACCGGCACGCCCAGCGCCGCCTCCAGGCGCGGCGCAAACGCGCGGGCGTAGCGGGCCGAAGGCCCTTCGCTCCCGTCCATGTTGAGCGGCAGGCCCAGCACGGCGCGCGTGACCTCGTAGTCCCTGGCGACGGCGGCGATGGCCTCCAGGTCCTGCCGCTCGTTGCGGCGGGTCACGGTGGTGACGGCGCGGGCGGTCCGCAGCACCTCGTCGGCCACGGCGAGGCCGATCCGGACCCGTCCCAGGTCGACTCCGAGCGTGCGCATGGCGGTGGAATCTAGACCAGGCGCGGTGCGTCGTCGAACGCCGCATGGTCCGTGCGACGGACCATGGTCCGCGGCGCGGACCCTCGCGGCGGGGCCTGATGCCGCCTGGCGCGGGTTTGGCGCTGGCACGGCGCGCGCTCTGGGAGGTGGGCAACCGAGCCGGGGCTTCCCCGGCCGCTCCACGGAGGAAACCCGCCATGATCTCCCCCGCCTGCACCCCGGCCACCGGCCCGTCCTTCGAGCCGCTGGCCGCCCAGTCCGCCACCGCCAGCGCCCTGCACGCCGGCGCGGATCGCCTGCTGGCGCTCCCCGCCGGGCGCTCCCCGCTGACCGCCGCGCCCGCCCAGGCGTACGCGGCGCGGACCGCCCGCCGGACCATGCTCGGCTACGCCAGCGCGCCGGCCCCCGCCACCCGGCCCAGGACCACCACCACCAAGAAGACCACCACGTCGAAGGGGGCGCTGGCCTTCCTCGACGACAAGACGCTCACGGTCGAGGAGAAGCTCTTCCGGTTCCTCCTCTACGTGGCCGACAAGTACGACAAGGCCATCGAGAAGAAGCTGGACGAGATCTCGGGGAAGTCGAAGGCCAAGACCACCTCCACGTCGGGCTCGAGCGGCACCAAGAAGAGCAAGAAGAAGGGGCTCTTCGGCTCCCTGGCGGGCTCGCTGGGCAAGGCGCTCAGCGTCGTGACGCCGCTGGTCGGGCTGCCGCTCAAGCTGCTGGGCGACAAGGGGGTCATGTCGCTCGTGAAGCAGGTGAGCGGGCCGGTGCTGGCGGCTGGCGCCACCGCGCTCGGGATGCCCATGCTGGCGCCGGTGCTCGCGAAGGCCGGGCCGGAGCTGCTGGCGGGGGCGGCGAGCGCCCTGGAGAAGCTGACGGGAGGCTCTGGCGGCTCGTCGTCCGGGTCTTCCTCCGGCTCGTCCTCCTCGGGCACGAGCAAGAGCAGCAGCGCCTCGGAGCCGGACGTGTCGCAGAAGGACACGCTCGAGCTGCAGCGGCTCCAGGACAAGCAGAAGGAGATGTTCTCGCTGGTCTCCAACCTGCTCCGCTCCATGCACGACACGCGCATGGCGGTCATCTCCAACATCCGCTCCTGAGGCGCGCCATGGCCGACACGGAGCTGGAGCTCGAGGGCGTGGACGAGGTGGAGCGAGCGGTCGAAGGGGAGGGGGCGGACGACGGGCTGGATGGCGACGAGCGCGCGGCGCTGGCGGGCGGGGCGACGCTGGCCGAGGTCCATGGGCTCACGGCCGAGCTGGGGGGCGCCATCCTCGACCTGGCCGAGGCAGAGCTGCGCGCCGGGCGGCTGGAGCAGGCCCGGACGCTGCTGGAGGGGCTGGTGGTTTCGAATCCTTTCGATGGCCACGCCTGGGGTCTTCTTTCGAGCACCCACCGGAGGCTGGGGCAGCCGCTGGCGGCGCGCTTCTGCGCCGAGGTCGCAGTGAAGCTCGTTCCGGAGGACCCCTGGGCCCGGCTGGCCAGGGTCGAGAGCTGCCTGGCGATGGGCCAGGGGGAGGAGGCGCGGGCGGAGCTGTGTGCGCTCACAGACGACACGGAGGTCGGCGGCCGCGCGCGCATGCTCGCCGGAGCGCTCTCACGGTGAACGCCGAGGGCCCGAAACCCGCCGCCAAACGGGTGAAATCGCCAACGCGACGTCCTTGACGGCTCTATTCCGTTTCGGGATAGTCCGCCGCCGAGCCCAGGGTCCGTGCCCCGAGGCTCCAGGGGCCGGCGGTCGGCCCAGGGAACGAAGAAGGAAGCGTGCGATGGCTATCGGCACCGTGAAGTGGTTCAACGACGCGAAGGGCTTCGGCTTCATCTCGCAGGATGGCGGCGAGGACGTGTTCGTCCACCACACCGCCATCCAGATGGATGGGTTCCGCACCCTGAAGGAGGGTGAGCAGGTGCAGTTCGACATCACCCAGGGCCCCAAGGGGCTTCAGGCGGCGAACGTCCGCCGTCCGTAGTAACTTCGGTCCGTCGATGAGCACCGGGCGGCCTCGGAACCAACCGAGGCCGCTCGCGCTTCGAGCGGGTCCGGCGTGGCGCGCCGGACGGACGGTTCCCTCCAGACGACGAGGCCAGCGGCTCCGCACGGACGGAGCCGGAGCGCGACACCAAGTGGAAAGGCAAGGATGAGCGAGAAGGAAGCAGGCATCGAGGTACAGGGCACCGTCGAGGAGGCGCTCGCGGGCGGCATGTACCGCGTGAAGGTGGACCAGGGCCCGGTGGTCCTGGCCTACGCCTCGGGCAAGATGAAGAAGTTCCACATCCGCATCATCCCGGGCGACCGGGTGAAGCTCGAGCTGTCGCCGTACGACCTGACGCGCGGCCGCATCACCTACCGCGACAAGTGAGCTGCGGCCCCGCCTGCCCCACGACTCCGCCGCCGGCCCCAGGCCGGCGGCTGCGCTCGGGGCAGATGGGCCCGCGGGCTCCCTCGGCTCCGTTCGCCCGGGCCGGCGAGTCTCCATGACCTCGACGGTCCGCGCGCTGGATCCCGCCGGGAGCGCCGCACCTCCCCGCCGGAAGCTCTGGCTCGACTGGCAGCGCGGCCTGGCCGTGCTGTTCATGGTCGAGGTGCATGTCCTCGACGCGTGGCTGGCGGTCTCCGAGCGCAGCGGCGTCACCTACGACGTCCTCCGGATGATCGGCGGCTTCGCCGCGCCCGGCTTCCTCTACATGGCCGGGCTCTCCCAGGCGCTGGCCGACGCGGCCATGGCGCGCAAGGGCGCCACCCCGCGCCAGCGCCTGCTGGCGGCGCTGCGCCGGGGGCTCTGGCTCTTGGGCGTGGCCTACGCGTTCCGGCTCACCGAGTTCCTCTTCGGCCGCGCCTTCCTCCGCCCGGACGGCTGGCGCGACCTGTTCCGGGTCGACATCCTGAACATCATCGCGGTGGGGCTGCTGCTCTCGGCCCTGCTCACCGCCGGCCGCCGGCGCGGGCTGGCCACCGCGCTGGCCGCGGCGGGGGCGGCGCTGGTGGTGCTGGTCACCCCGCCCATCGCCGACGCGCTCAGGCACTACGACCTGCCCAGCGCCACGCGCCTGGTCGAGCCGCCCATCCTCCAGGCCCCCAACCACGCCGCCGACGTCCTGCTGGCCTACCTGTACGGCCGCTACCCGCGCGCCATCTTCTCCATCTTCAACTGGACCGCCTTCCTGCTGGCCGGCGCGGCCCTGGCGCCGCTGGCGCTGCGCGGCGTGCGGGCCATCACGTGGCTCGGGGCCGCCGCGCTGCTGGCGGGCGCGGGCCTGCTGGTCGACCGCGGCCCGGACTTCTACGCCCTCCAGGACTACTGGCACACCTCGCCCGCCTGGTTCCTGCTGCGGCTGGGCGGCTGCGTGGCCCTGAGCGGCCTGCTGCAGCTCTTGCCCGCCGCCGCGGAGCGCGCGCTGGGCTGGCTCACGCAGCTCGGGCGGGAGTCGCTGGTGGCCTACCTGGTGTCGGTCGAGCTGACCTACGGCGTGCTGGTCCACTCGCTCTCGCGCCGCCTCTCGATGGCCTGGACGCTGGCCGGGATGGTGGCCATGGCCGCGTTCACCTGGGTCGCCGTGGTGGCCTGGGCGCGGCTCCTGGCGCTGTGGCGGGCCCGCGGCGCGGCGCGCGGCGGCGGAGCGTCGCCGCCCGCGGTGGCGTGAGCGGAGCCCGCGGCCCGCCGCTAGCGGTCCTCGCCCTCCAGCCCCTCCGCCTCTCCCGGCTCCTCCGTCCCGGGCGGCACCGCCGCGGACGGGCTCGCGAACACCAGCCGCTGCGCCAGCGCCGCCTCGAGCTCCTCCGGCGTGAGCGACCCCTGCTCCGCCATGCGACCCAGCAGCCGGTCCACCCGCGCGTCCCAGGTCTCGGTGGTCGCGCCGCGGTTCCACATGAAGTGGAAGCGCACCGGGTTCGGGATCACCGTCGCCAGGAAGGCCGCCTCCCTCGGCGTGAGCTGCCGGGCGTCCTTCCCGAACCAGTGGCGCGCCGCCGGCCCGATGCCCCACAGCCCCGGCCCCCACTCCACCACGTTCAGGTAGATCTCCATCAGCCGGCCCTTCGGGACGCTGGCCTCCAGGCCGATGGTGATCACCGCCTCCCGCACCTTGCGGGCCAGCGTGCGCGAGCGGGTCAGGTAGAGGTTCTTGGCCAGCTGCTGCGTGATGGTCGAGCCGCCCCGCATCCGCGTCCGCTTGCCGTCCTGCCCCTCCGCCACCGCGTTGCGCAGCTCCTCGAAGTCGAAGCCCTGGTGGCCGAAGAAGCCGCCGTCCTCGCTGGCGGTGACGGCGCGCACCACGTACCCGGGCAGCTCGGCCACCGGCACGAAGTCGCCGCTCGCCGGGCCGACGGTCAGCACCGGGGCCGCGCCGGTGTCGAGGGTGGGGCGGTGCTGGAAGCTGCCGCGGAGCGCCACGGCCGGCGCCTTGCGGGCGGCCTCGCGCATGCGCGAGAGGTCGATGGCCGCGTCCACGGTCCAGGCGCCCGGGACCTGCAGCGGGCCAGAGAGGCCCAGGTGCGCGTCGAAGGTGCCGGCCGGCCGGGGCGCCTGCGGCGGCGGCGCCAGCGCGCCGGGCAGCGCGCCCACCACCGCGGCGTAGTCCACGCCGTCGGCCCGGGCCGAGAAGGAGAAGGGGAGGCCGGGGCCGAGCCGGGCCTCGCCCTCGAGCTGCACCGCCGCCCCCAGCGTGCTGGCGCGGCCGCCGGTGAGGGAGACGCGCTGCTCGGCGCGATCCCAGCGGAGCCGGCCTTCGAGCGCACCGGCGAGCGGTCCGACCGGCGTGGGCGCGATGGCGTCCCCCTCGACCGTGAGCCCCGTGAGCGAGGCGGTGAGGTGTCCGTCGGCGGTGGCCAGGTCGGGCGCGGCGTCGCCGTGCGCGGCCAGCTCCAGGGTGCCGCCAATCCAGGCCACCGGGATCGGCCCGCGCCCCGGGGTGCCGCTCCAGCTGGCGGCGTCGATGGGGGGGCGACCCGCGGCCAGCGCCGGTGGCTCAGCCTGCGGGCGCGCCTGGAGCAGCCCCGGCCCGAGGCCGGACAGCCGCAGGGTGCCGTGCCAGCCGGTCCGATCGCGCCGCAGCTCCAGCGCGCCGCTGCCGTCGTCCGGCAGCTGCAGATCCAGCTCCAGCTGGCTCCCCTCGCCGCTGCGCGCGCGGCGCAGCAGCAGGTGGATGGGGCCGGTCTCCCAGTCCCTCCCGGCGGCGTGGAAGGCGACCACCAGGTTGCGCACCAGGATGGGCGCGGCCGCGCCCTCCTCCTCCTCCGCGGCGGCCGCCTCCACGCCGGGCGCAGGCGGCCCGGACGGCTTGCGGGCCGGGCGGCGCAGCCGCTGCCCCAGCTCGCGCAGGACGTGCTCGCGGTCCGGCAGCTCCAGCCGCACGCCGTAGAGGCGCACCGAGGCCGGCTCCACCCGGGCCATCAGCAGGGACCAGAGCCGCGGACGGACCCGGACCCGCTCGATGCGCAGCAGCGGGGCGTCGGCCGGGCGCGACCCGGCCAGCACCACCGGCCCGAACGTGACGCGGAGCAGGGGGTCCACGTGGACCTCCTGCCCGACCGTCACCTCGCCCAGCAGCCGCGCGCGTAGCGCGGACTCGATCTTCCCCCGCAGGGTGGCCTGAACCCCGTCCCGCGAGAGGACCAGCAGGAGGCCCGCGTAAAGCGCCACCAGCACGCCCAGGACCTGCGCCAGGGCGCGCACTCGTCGGCGGGCAGGGGAGCGGGGAGGGGCCATGGGGCGCGGCGCTCAATACAGGCCCTGCGGCGGGAGATCAACCGGGTCGGGCGTCCGCCGGGGGGCTGTCGAGCACTCGAGGGGATGAAACTGGCGACAGGGCTGTTATCCTCCCTTGAACATGGCTTTTCTTGGTCCCAGCCTGCGGCGCCGGAAGGTCTCGGAGCGCCCTGCGGCACGGTCGCTCACGGCCGTGCTGGTCTCGCTGGCGATCAACGCCGCGGTGCTGCTGATCCTGTTCGCTGCCGGCGCCTTCGATCCGGTCGAGCCCAAGAAGGTGAAGCAGGTCACCCTGGCGCCGCTCACCAGCGCCCAGTGGGAGGCCAACCGGGCCATCAGCGGCGCTCCCCGACCCCCATCCACCACGGCGCCGCCGCTCCTCCCCAAGGAGCTGGCCAAGGTGGTGCCGCCCCCCCCGCCGCCGCCCGAGAAGAAGCAGGGCGGGCAGATCGTCCAGGTGGCGCCGTCCAAGGACTCGAAGAAGCCGGACAGCGCGCGCTACCTCTCCGACCGCGACAACTCGGTGGAGAAGGAGACCGTCTCGCGCTGGCAGGGCAGCCAGTACTACGAGAACGTCCTCCCGTCCCCCAGCGACGGCGTCCACAAGAAGCTCCCGCCGGCGGCCGAGGCCAAGGGCGAGGGCGGCAAGGGCGCCGAGAGCCACGAGGGCAAGGAGGGCGACGTCCAGCGCGGCACCGGCGCCGACAAGCTGCAGCTGCCCAAGCAGGCGGTGCAGGACAAGCTCGCGCTCGAGCGCGGAACCAACGGTGACCGGCCGGGCGAGGTGACGGTGGCGCCCAAGGAGGACCGCGACCACGTGGCCGGCGCCGGCGACCAGCTGGCGCTGCCCGGGTCCGCCGAGGCCGGCGGCGGCGCGAAGAAGCAGGGCTCCATGGACGCCCGGCTGCTGCCCGACATGCGGACCATGGAGCGGATCGCCGGCGGCCCGTCGATGGACCGGATCGACGGCGTCGAGACCGGCGACGTCACGGCCCTCAACACGCGCGGCTTCAAGTACGCCACCTACATCAACCGGATGATGGACCCCATCGCCAAGGAGTGGCAGCGCCGCGCGCGCGAGGCCTACCTGGCGCGCGATCCGGACGGCACCGTCTACCCGATCCAGGACCGGACCAACGCCGTGATGGTGGAGCTGAACGCCGACGGCAGCGTGGCCTCCATCCACTTCCTGCAGCGCTGCGGCCTGGACTTCCTCGACCGCACCGTGACCGACGCGGTCAACGCGGCCGGTCCGTTCCCCAACCCGCCGCCGGGGCTGGCCGATCCGGACGGGAAGATCCGCATCGCCTTCTCGACCACCTTCATGCCCGCCCGCCCCAGCATGCGCGCGCTGCCGCCGCCGGGCTGGTCGCGCCAGGGACAGCAGCCGTATCCGCAGTAGCGGCGGGGCTGGGGCGCCCTTCGACTCCGCCCGCCCTGCGCTTGCCGAAGGGTCAGGGCGAACGGCCGTCATCACAAACTGAACGTCCCCTTGATGCCCAGCTCCAGCCACTGGTGCAGGGCCCGGTCGTGGATGGCGACGTCGGTGGTGGTGAAGCCGGCGCCGCGGGCCTCGACCGAGGTGTAGGTCCCGAGCGACCAGGAGACGAACGGGCCGAGGGTGAACCAGCGCCCCAGCGCGAGGTCCAGCCCGCCCTCCAGCATCGGCAGCTCGAAGGCCGTGTAGGTCACCTCGCCGAAGAACGGGTTCCCGAGCGGGTCCACCAGCGTGGTGTCGGCCTGCAGCACCTCGACGCCGAGGCCCACGCCCACCCACGGATCCACCGGCGCCCCCGGGCGCAGGTGCAGCTGCAGGTCCACGCCGAAGCGCCAGTCGAACGCGTCGCAGCTCTGCCCTGGTGGGCAGTAGACGTCCGAGACGGTGGTGGGGGCCAGCTCGATGAAGACCCCGCCGCGGACCGCCGGGTTGAAGCGGTAGCCCAGCTCAAGCCAGATGGGGAGCTTGTGGTCGACGAGGTCGCCCAGGCGCGGATCGCCCTCGTCCGAGATGTCGCCGCCCGGCCACCCGTAGCCGAAGCGCGCACCCAGCGTGAGGCCGGTCGGTCCCGGTCCGGGCGGAGGGGGCGGCGGGCGCTGCGGCGGAGGCGCGGCCGGGCGGGCCGGCGCAGGCGCGGTGCCGCCGGGATAGCGCGGGTCGTACTGCGCAGCGGCCGACGCCGGCGCGAGGAGCAGGGAAAGGGCGGCGGCCAGCTGCAGCGAGCGGATGCGCATGTGCCCTCCGGGGCGCTCACCCGGCCGCCCCGCGTGAGGCTCGGGGCGACCGGAGCGCTCCGGCGAGTCTACTGCGGCGCCGGCGCGGCTACTCGACCTTCATGCCGGGCGTCCAGCGGAGCACCGGCTTGCGCGCCGCCCGGGTCTCGTCCAGCCGCGCCCGGATCGCCCGCGTGGGGGCCGCCTTCACCGCGTCCGGGCTCGACCTGGCCTCGGCGGCGATGGCCTGCATGGCCTCGACGAAGGCGTCGAGCGTCTCCTTCGACTCGGTCTCGGTCGGCTCGATCATGAGCGCGCCCTGCACCACAAGCGGGAAGTAGATGGTGGGCGGGTGGAAGCCGTGGTCGATGAGCCGCTTCGCGACGTCCATGGTGGTGACGCCGTCGGTCTTCTGCGTCCGGTCGTCGAAGACCACCTCGTGCAGCGAGTCGGTCTCGTAGGGCAGGTGGAAGGCGTCCTTCAGCCTGGCCCGCAGGTAGTTGGCGTTGAGCACCGCCAGCTCGCCGGTGGCCCGCACGCCCTCGGGGCCGTACTCGCGGATGAGGGCCCAGGCGCGGGTGAACATCCCGAAGTTGCCCCAGAACTCGCGCAGCTTGCCGATGGTCTGCGGCCGCTCGGCGGGATCGGTCACCAGCCGGTAGGCCTGCCCCTCCTTCACCACCACCGGCAGCGGCAGGAACGGCGCCAGGGCCGCCTTCACCGCCACCGGGCCGGAGCCCGGCCCGCCGCCGCCGTGGGGCGTGGCGAAGGTCTTGTGCAGGTTGTACTGGATGACGTCGAAGCCCATGTCGCCCGGCCGGGCCACGCCCAGCAGCGCGTTCATGTTGGCGCCGTCGCCGTAGACCAGGCCGCCCTTGGCGTGGACGATCCCGGCGATCTCGGCGATGTGGCTCTCGAACACGCCCAGCGTGTTCGGGTTGGTGATCATGATCGCGGCCACGTCCTCGTCCATGGCGGCGCGGACCGTCTCCGGGTGGAGCCGCCCGTCCTCGCCGGACGCCAGCTGCACCACCGCGTACCCGTTGAGCGCGGAGGAGGCCGGGTTGGTGCCGTGGGCGGTGTCGGGGATGAGCACCTTCTTGCGCGGGTTGCCGCGCGCCTGGTGGTAGGCGCCGATCACCATCAGCCCGCACAGCTCGCCCTGCGCGCCGGCCGCGGGCGTGAGCGTGGTGGCGTCGAAGCCGGCGATCTCGCTGAGCGCCCGCTCCAGCCCGTACATCAGCTCCAGCGCCCCCTGGCAGAGCTCGGCCGGCGTGAGCGGGTGCAGCCCGGCGAACCCGGGCAGCCGCGCCAGGGCCTCGCTCGACTTCGGGTTGTACTTCATGGTGCAGGAGCCGAGCGGGTAGAACCCGGTGTCGATGCCGTGGTTCCAGCTGGAGAGGTGGGTGAAGTGGCGGACCACCTCCAGCTCGGACAGCTCCGGCAGCCCGTCCACCTCGGCGCGCAGCAGCGCCGCGGGCAGCTCCTGGGCGGGGTCGTGGGCAGGGTCGGCGGGCGGGAGCGACACGCCGGTGCGGCCGCGCGAGCCGTGCTCGAAGACCAGCGGCTCCTCGTGCGCCAGGCCGCGGACGGCGCCGCCCAGGCCGGTGGCCTCGGGGCCCGCCTGCGGCGCGGCGGCGTCCTTCTCCAGGGTGGGCTTCCAGCCGGTGGGGTTGGCCATGGCTAGCTCCTCACCGACTTCGCGAAGAGGTCGATGAGCTCCGGGGAGTGGAGCTCGGTGGCGACGCAGAGCAGCGCGCCCTTCGCCCTCGGGTGATCGGGGAACCAGCGGGCCAGCGGCGCGCCGGCCACCAGGCCGCGCCTCGCCAGCCGGGTCACCACCGCCTCGGCGTCGCCCACGTCGAAGGCCTGCTCGTTGAAGATCGGGCCGGTGAAGGCCGGCTTCACGCCCACCGCCGCCAGCGCCTCGCGCAGGCGGCGGGCCCGGGCGTGGTTGAGGCGGGCCAGGTCGGAGAGCCCCTTCCTGCCCAGCAGCGAGAGGTGGATGGTGGCCGCCAGCGCGCACAGGCCGGCGTTGGTGCAGACGTTGGACGTGGCCTTCTCGCGCCGGATGTGCTGCTCGCGGGTGGAGAGGGTGAGCACGAACCCGCGGCGGCCCTGCTTGTCCACGGTGGCGCCGCAGACGCGCCCGGGCAGCTGGCGCAGGTAGGCCTCGCGGATGGCGAAGAAGCCCGGGGCCGGGCCGCCGAAGCCCATGGGGTTGCCGAAGCTCTGGAAGGTGCCGACCGCCACGTCCGCGCCCAGCGCGCCGGGGGACTGCAGGAGCCCCAGCGACAGGGCCTCGGCGGTGACCGCCACGGTCAGCGCGCCGGCCTTCTTCGCCAGCGCCGCCGCCTCGGGCAGCGCGTCCACCACGCCCAGGAAGTTTGGGTAGCCGACGATCACCGCGGCCGTGTCTGCGTCCACCGCCCGCTCCAGCGCGGCCAGGTCGGTCCGGCCGTCGTCGCCGAAGGGCACGGTGACCACGGCGTCGTGGGTCGAGCGCAGGTAGGTGGCGAGCACCTTGCGGTACTCGGGGTGGACCGCCGCGCTGACCACGATCTTCCTGCGGCCGGTCACGCGGGCGGCCATCAGCGCCGCCTCGGCGGTGGCGCTGGCGCCGTCGTAGAGCGAGGCGTTGGAGACCTCCAGGCCGGTGAGCAGGCAGACGAAGGTCTGCCACTCGAACAGCGCCTGGAGCGTGCCCTGCGAGATCTCCGGCTGGTAGGGCGTGTAGGCGGTGAAGAACTCGCCCCTGAGCAGCAGCTGGTCGACCACCGGCGGCACGTGGTGCGGGTAGCAGCCGGCCCCGGCGAAGGGCGGGTGGCCCACCTCGTTGGCCGCCGCCAGCCGCCGGAACTCGGCGAAGAGGGCGATCTCGTCCAGCGCCGGCGGGAGGTCGAGCGGCCGCTCCAGCCTGAGCTGCGGGGGGATGGAGCGGAACAGCTCGGGGACGGTCTTGGCCCCCACGACGTCCAGCATGGCGCGGACGTCCTCGGGGGTGTGGGGATGGTAGCGCAAGCGGCACCTGGGCCGCGCGGTCCCAGGGCTGCACGGCGGGCCCGGCGCGGCGGGGAAGGGGAGGCGGGCCGCCGGGGGCGGCCCACCGGTCAGTCCTGCTCCTCCACGAACGCCTGATAACCGCGCGCGTCGAGCAGGTCATCCCACTCACGGGGCTCGGAGGGCTCGATCACCACCATCCAGCCCTCCTCGTACGGATCCTCGTTCACGGTCTCGGGCGCGTCGGAGAGGGGGTCGTTCACCTCGACCACCTTGCCGGTGAGCGGCGCGAAGAGCTCGGAGACGGCCTTGGTGGACTCCACGACGCCGAACGACTCGCCCTTCTTGACGGTGTCGCCCACGGACGGCAGCTCCAGGTAGACCACGTCGCCCAGCTGGTCCTGCGCGAACTCGGTGATGCCGACCACCACGTTGCCGCCCTTGCGGCGGGCCCACTCGTGCTCGCGGGTGTACCGGAGATCCTCGGGGAAGTTCATTCGGCGACTCCTGTTCAGCTGCGCGTGTAGAACGGCGTCTTGACGGCGCGCGCGGCGGCGGGCCGCCCGCGGATCTCGATCGAGAAGGTGGAGCCCTCGGCGGCCAGCGCCGGCGGGACATAGGCCAGGCCCAGCGAGGTGCCCAGCGACGGGCTCCGGGTGCCGCTGGTCACCTCGCCCACCCGGCGCCCCTCCTGCAGCACGGGGTAGCCGTGGCGCGCGATGCCGGCGTCGGTGAGCACGAAGCCCACCAGCTTGCGGGCCAGCCCCTGCTGCTTCTGCCCGACCAGCGCGTCGCGGCCGATGAAGTCGCCCTTGTCCAGCTTCACCACCCAGCCCAGCCCGGCCTCGAGCGGCGTGGTCTCGTCGCCCATGTCCGAGCCGTAGAGCCGGTAGGCCATCTCCAGCCGGAGCGAGTCGCGCGCGCCCAGGCCGGCGGGCTGGAGCTTCTCGTGCGCGCCGGCCTCCATCAGCTCGCCCCACAGCCCGGCCGCGGAGCCGGGCGGGCAGAACAGCTCGAAGCCGTCCTCGCCGGTGTAGCCGGTGCGGGCCACCAGGCAGGGCACCCCCGCCACCTCGCCCTGGGCGAAGCGGTAGGAGCGCAGCGCGGAGAGGTTCACGTTGGTGAGCCGCTGCAGCAGCTGGGCGGCGAGCGGCCCCTGGACCGCCAGCTGGGCCCACTCGTCCGACTCGTTGCGGACGTCGGCGCCGCCGGCGTGGCCGGCCAGCCACTCGAAGTCCTTCTGCCGGTTGGCGGCGTTCACGCAGACCAAGAGGTCGTCGGCGGCGCGGCGGTAGACCACCACGTCGTCGATGATGCCGCCGCTCTCGCGGCAGAGGCAGCCGTACTGGGCCTGGCCGTCGGCCACCTTGGAGAGGTCGTTGGTGAAGAGCCGGTTGAGCGCCTCGAGCGCCTTGGGGCCGCGGAAGACCACCTCGCCCATGTGCGAGACGTCGAAGATCCCGACTCGCTTCCGGACCGCCTCGTGCTCCGCCAGGATCCCCTCGTACTGGACCGGCATGTCCCAGCCGGCGAACTCGACCATGCGCGCGCCGGCCTTCACGTGGGTGTCGTACAGGGGCGTTCGGAGGGCCATGGAGGTGCGCCTCTGGGGGGCGGCGGGGGGTGGGCGCGGCGGATTGTACCGGGGTCGACCCGGGGGTCAAGCGTGGCCCGAGTGGGCCAGGTCCTGCCCAGTAAACGGGACCTTGGCCTAGTCGAGGAGGCCCCGGACCGCAAGCCGGAGCGGGCGCGTCCGGCCACCTTTCACTTGCAGGCCGTGGGCTCGCAGCGGCCCGCGCCGGCCGCGGCGCAGCAGTAGAGGGGGGCGCCGGCCGGCGACTCGAAGCGGTAGGACCAGCCGCTCGCCCCCACCTCGATCACGCCGTGGCCCCACTGCGTCGAGCCGTAGAGCTGCGTGGCGCCGGCGCCGGCCACCTCGCCGAACCGCTCCAGCGGCCGGCCCCGGCTGCCGTTGCCGGAGATGAGCACGTCCAGGCCGCCCGCCATGCGCAGGTGCTGCAGGTCGTGATCGTGGCCGGCCAGGAAGGCGGCGACGCGGCCGGCGCCGGCGGCCAGCAGCCGGTCCATCGCGGCCTGGTAGGCGGCGGTGCCGACCTGATCGCGGTGATCGCCGGCGGTGGCGGGCGGGTGGTGGCCGACCAGGAAGCAGGTCCGCCCCTGGCCGCAGCCGCGCGCGGCCTCGGCCACGAAGGCGACCTCGTCGTCCAGGCGGAAGCCGCCGTAGCCGTCGTGCGCCACGAGGTTGGTGTCCACCACGATGAAGCGGGCCGGGCCGCGGTCCACCACGTAGTGGCGGGCCGGCATCGACCAGGCCGGCGAGGCGTGGGCCACCTCCAGGCAGGCCTGGCGCCGCGCCAGGTCGCCGCCCGGGTCGGAGTCGCGGCAGCTCCAGACGTCGTGGTTGCCGAGCGCCAGGTAGATGGGCAGGCCGCGGAGCGGCGCCAGGGCCGCCTCATGGCGGGCGAAGAGCGGGTCGTCCGGCGGGGTGAAGCCGGGCGCCACGGTGTTGTCGTCGGGGGCGAAGCGGCAGCCCTCGGCGCCGGCGACCGCCGGGTCCGGGCCGCACTCGTAGATGTTGTCGCCGGCGAAGAAGGCCAGCTCGAAGCGGGCGCGACGGTGGGCGGCGGCCAGCCCCTCGGCCACCTGCGCCTGCTGACAGGTCGGGTCGCCGAAGTCGCCCAGGTGGAGCACGCGCAGGCGCGGCTCGGCCACCTGCGGCGCCGGGGTCGGGTCGAGCGCCGCGCCGCGCCGGACCGCGAAGGTGGGCGAGCCGCAGGCGCAGCAGCCCAGCGGCGCCGCCAGCGCCAGCGCCGCCAGCGCGAGCGCGGCGCGGCTCACCGGAGCGCCCGGCGCGCCCGGCGCGCCAGCTCCACGGTGTTCACGAGGAGCATGGCCCGGGTCATGGGGCCGACGCCGCCCGGCACCGGGGTGATGGCGGAGGCGCGGCGGGAGGCGACCGCGAACTCCACGTCGCCCACCAGCTTGCCGTCGGCGCGCTTGTTCATGCCCACGTCGACGACGACCGCGCCCTCGCGGATCCACTCGCCCTTCACGAGCTCGGCCCGGCCGATGGCGGCCACCACCACCTCGGCGCGCCCCACCTCGGCGGCCAGGTCGGCGGTGCGCGAGTGGGCGACGGTGACGGTGGCGTGGCGCTCCAGCAGCAGCGCCGCCATGGGCTTGCCCACGATGTTGGAGCGGCCGATCACCAGCGCACGCTTGCCCTTCAGGTCGACCTTGGTCTCGTCCAGCATGCGGATCACGCCGGCCGGGGTGCAGGGGCGGGGCACGCCGGGGAGGCCGACGGAGAGGGCGCCCACGTTGAAGGGGTGGAAGCCGTCGGCGTCCTTGGCCGGGGAGATGGCGTTGAGGACCGCCTGCTCGTCCAGGCCCCTGGGGAGCGGCAGCTGGACCAGGATGCCGTGCACCGAGGGGTCGGCGTTGAGCCTGGCCACCAGCGCCAGCAGCTCGGCCTGGGCGGTGGTGGCGGGCAGGTGGTGCTCCACCGAGGCGATGCCCACCTCCTCGCAGTCGCGCCGCTTGCCGCGGACGTAGACCTCGGAGGCGGGGTCGTCGCCCACGCGCACCACGGTCAGCCCGACCTGGAGCCCGCGGGCGGCCAGCTCCCGCGCCGCCTCGGCCACCTCCGCCTTCACCTTCGCCGCGATCTGCTTGCCGTCGATCAGGGTCGCCATGAGGGCGCGCAGTATAGCGCCGGCCCGCGGTCGGCTCCCGCGCTAAGATGCCCGCGCGTGGCCACCCGGGAGGAGCCCGGCCGCCCGCTGCCTGGAGAGCCGACCCATGACCGTGTGCCCGACCTGCAAGAACACCCCGCTCGACGCCCAGGGGCGGTGCGTGACCTGCGCCGCGCAGGCCGACGGCATGGTGGTGCTCGATCGCAAGGCCTTCGACGTGATCCGGCAGGAGCTGGAGCAGCTGGCCGAGGCGGGGCTGTCGCCGGAGATGGAGGAGGTCCCGTCGGCCGACGAGCCGGCCATGCGCCGCGCCCGCCCGGCGGTCTGGAACCTCTACGTGCCGAAGGACGAGGCCCCCCGCGCCCAGGAGCTCCTGGGCAAGGCCTGGGCGCAGCTGCTGGACGAGGGCGCCCGGGAGGCGGCCGTGCGCGGGATGGGGCCCATCGACCTGGACGCCGGGGGCGAGATCACCTGCCCGGCCTGCGGCCACACCTTCCCGGCCCAGGGAAACCTGACCGAGTGCCCGGACTGCGGCCTGGGGCTGGGCGTGGGGGACGCCGCGCCGGAGGACGAGGGGCGCCGCTGAGCCGCCCGGCGCGCGGCCGGGCGGGACGAAGGCGGCCGCCGCCGCCGGGGCCAAGGTTGGCCCGGGCGGAGGCGGCCTGGGGACGGGATCGCTGCGCCGGAGGGGCGGCGCCGCGGGAGGGGTGATCCCGTCCGAGGTCAGAGCCCCTTGGGCGCGCCCACCGCGGCGGTGGCGCTGAACGTGTACAGGATGCCGACGCCGAAGCCCTTGGTGTCGCCGCCGGGCGCCACGGCGCCGGGGCCCCCGACCACGCCGTAGGTGCCGGAGCGGTCGTTGGTGGTCTGGTAGTAGGCGGCGTAGACGTCCGCGGTCTTGGTGAGCCCGTAGGAGTAGCCGAGGGCGAGCGCCTGGGCGCCCAGCCCGCTGGTGCTGCACGCGCCGGCGCCCACGACCTTGCAGTCACCCGCGGCGGCCTGCCCGAAGCTGCCGAACACCTGGTGGTCGCCGAACCGCTGCTGGACCAGGGCGTAGTAGGCGAGCCGCTGGTAGGACCGGACGGCGCCGTCGGCCTGCTCGTCGTTCTCGTAGGACAGCCGCTCGCCCACCGCCGACAGCTTCGTGCCGGTCGGGAGGGAGACCTGCGCGATCACCTCGTGGCCCTGGTCGGTCGAGCCGGTGTTGGTGAGCGTGGCGCCGGCGGACCCGCCCAGCTGGGAGAGGCCGAAGTAGTCGACGTGGCGCTCGTAGGCGTAGCGCAGCGTCAGCGGCCCGTTCACGTAGCTCAGCAGCGCGGAGTAGAGCGTGGGGCTGACGGAGGGCGCGGTGGCGCTGGCGGCGGTGCGGGTCTCGTTCACGGAGGCGGCCAGCCGGGCCGAGAGGCCGTAGAACTCCGGGGACCAGTACTGCAGGCTGTTGCCCTGGCGGCGGTTGAAGGCCGCGTCGGCCTTGGCGTTGATGCGGCCGGACTGGGTGGTGGTGCCGGGGACGCCGAAGCCGGGGTTGGCGGTGATGGCGTTGTCGAACGGGTTCAGGCCGCGCAGCGCGCCGACCATCAGCACCGGGTACTTGTAGGGCGTGTCCCAGTTGCCCACCAGCGCGCGCCCGAACTTGCCCTTCACGCCCACCGCGCTGTTCCGGGAGGCCCAGGCGTTCGGCGCGTCGCCGTCCGGGCTGACCGCGCTCTCGATCTGGAAGACGATCTGCAGATCCTCGCCGAGGACGTCCAGGCCGCCCTTGAAGCCGAGGTTGGAGGTGCCGGAGGTGACGCGGAACCGCTGCGGCACGTCCACGCCGGTGTAGGCCGCGGCCGCGACCTGCGTGGCGCCGCCGGTGGCGGGCGTCAGGCCCGGCGCGGTCGCGCCGGTCACGCGGGCGTTGTCCACGAAGGGCATGAGCGTGCCGTACACCGTCACCTCGCCCTCCAGGGCGGAGGCGGCGAGCGGGGTGCTGAGCAGGGCGATGAGGAGCGGTCGGAGGGATTGGTGCATGGGGTTCCTCGGGCCAGGCCTCCCCGTGGCCGCGCGCCGGGAGTGGCGGGCAGCCGCGGGCGAGGGGCCGTCCACGGGTGGGCCTCGTCTGGTGGCCGGCGAAGGCCGGCGCGGGACCTCCCTGAGCACGGTGCGTGCCACGGGGCGCCGGCGCGGAAAGCCGCGTGCGCCGCGGCCACCGCCGCGCCGGAGGCTCCGCCCTCTTCTCACGATGAGAGGCGCTTCTCGTTTCGAGAGAGAGCCGGCCCGGTGGCGGGGCGCCAAAGCGCCGTCCTGGCGGCGGGAGCGCGCCCGGCACGCTCCGTGCTCTGGGGTGGCGACGTTCGCAGAGCCCTTCACCAGGAGCGCACGACCCCATGAGCGACACCCCCAAGCCCAACCTCTCACGGCGCGGATTCCTGAGGAGCGGCGGCGCGGCCGCGCTGGCCGGCGTCGCCGCCACGGCCCTCCCCGGCAGCGCCCAGGCGGCGGACGCCGCCTGCCCCGGCGCCCTCCCTTCCCGCTGGGACGAGTCCGTCGACGTGCTCGTCGTCGGCACCGGCTTCGCCGGCCTCACCGCCGCCATCGAGGCGCGGGACGCCGGCGCGAGCGTGCTGGTGCTGGAGAAGATGCCGGTGCACGGCGGCAACTCGATCATCAACGGCGGCGACTTCGCCGCGGCCGGCAACAGCCTGCAGGCGGAGGCCGGCGTCAAGGACTCGGCCGAGCAGATGCTGAAGGACATGCTCAAGGCCGGCTCGAACCTGAACCACCCCGAGCTGGCGCGGCTGGTGGCGGAGCGGTCCAACGAGACGCTGGAGTGGTGCAAGACCTACGTGGGCGCCCGCTTCGCCAAGCTCAACTTCCACGGCGGCCACTCGGTGAAGCGCTCCGTCCAGTGCGTGGGCGGCTCCGGCGCCGAGCTGGTGAACAAGCTCCTCGCCAAGGCGCAGGCGCTGGGGGCCAAGGTGGAGACCCGGGCCAAGGTCGTCCGGCTCGTGACCGGCAAGGGCGGCCGCGTGGTCGGCGCGGAGGTGAAGCGCGGCTACCTGTGGCCGAAGGAGGACTCGGGCCACACCGTGTTCATCCAGGCGCGGCGCGCGCTGGTGCTCGCGTCCGGCGGCTTCTCCCAGGACGTCCGGCTGCGCCGGCTGCACGACCCGCGCATCACGCCGGAGTTCGAGTCCACCAACCACCCGGGCGCCACCGGCGAGGCGCTCCTGGCCGCCATGCGCGCCGGGGCGATGGACCTGCAGATGGACTGGATCCAGCTCGGGCCCTGGACCAGCCCGGACGAGAAGGGCTTCGGCCAGACCCCGCAGTTCTGCGAGCGGATCGTCGGCTACGGCCTGATGGTGGACCCGAAGACCGGCAAGCGCTTCTTCAAGGAGACCGGCAACCGCAAGGAGCGCGCCGACGCCATCCTGGCCCTCGGCCACCCGGTGGTGATCCTGGCCGACTCGGTCAACGTCGCGAAGAACGTGCTGCCGGTGACCCTGGAGAAGGGGCTCGAGAACGGCGCCGTCCGGCGGTTCGACTCGCTGGAGGCGCTGGCGGCCGCGTACGGCCTCCCGGCCCAGGCCTTCCTCGAGGAGGTGGCGAAGTTCAACGGCTACGTCGAGAAGGGCAAGGACCCCGACTTCGACTGCAAGATCTTCCCCGACGCGAAGCCCAACGTGACCGGTCCGTTCTACGCGGCCCGGCTCTGGCCGCGCGTCCACCACACCATGGGCGGCCTGGCCATCGACGCCGAGGCCCGCGTGCTGGGGCTCGACTTCGCCCCCATCCCCGGCCTGTACGCCGCGGGCGAGGTGGCCGGCGGCGTGCACGGCGCCGTGCGCCTCGGGTCGGTCGCCATGGCCGACTGTGTCGTCTTCGGGCGCATCGCCGGCCGGAACGCCGGGCACGAGAAGCCCTGGGCGTGAGCGAGCCCATTCACGGAGAGGAAAGACCCCACACCATGTCCCCGCACGCCCGTCGCAGCCTCGTCCTGGCCCTGGCCCTGGTGGCCTCGGCCCCGCTCCTCGCGCTGGCCGCCCCGAAGGCCGCCCCCAAGGCCGGCGCCGCCCCCGCCCACGCCCTCCGGGCGGACAACCCCCACCTCGCGGCCGGCGTCGGCTGCGCCGACTGCCACGGCAAGGGGAAGGTGAAGGGGCCGGCCGCCGCGGCCACCTGCCTCTCCTGCCACGGCCCAGCCGAGAAGGTGGCGGAGGCGACCGCCGCGGTGAAGCCGGAGAACCCGCACGCCTCGCCGCACTGGGGCGCGACCATGGAGTGCTTCGTCTGCCACCGGCAGCACGAGCCCACCGTCAACTGGTGCGCGCACTGCCACACCTTCGACTTCAAGGTGCCGTAGCCGGCCAGGCCGCGCCGCCCGGGTCCGCCCGGGCGGCGCCGCTCACAGGCCGTAGGTCTTGAGCTTGCGGTAGAGGGTGGCGAGGCCGATGCGCAGCGCGGCTGCGGCCTGCGCCTTGTTGCCGCCGGTGGCCTTGATCGCCGCCAGGATGTGCTCGCGCTCCACCTCGTCCAGCGGCCGGATGGGCCCGGCGCCGGCCGGGGAGGGCGGGGCGTTGCGCAGCTCCTCCGGCAGGTCCTCGCCGGTGATGGCCGGCTCGCGGCAGAGCGCCACCGCGTACTCGATGGCGTTCTGCAGCTCGCGGACGTTCCCTGGCCACGGGTAGCGGACCAGGTGCTCGGCGGCGTCGGAGGTGAGGCCGGGCGCCTCGGCCCCGCGGCGGTGGGAGAGCTCCGCCAGGAAGTGCCAGGCCAGCGGCACCACGTCCTCGGGCCGCTCGCGCAGGGCCGGGACCCGCAGCTCGATCACGTGCAGGCGGTAGTAGAGGTCCTGCCGGAAGCGGCCGGCCTTCACCTCGGCCGCCAGGTCGCGGTGGGTGGCGGCCACGATGCGCACGTCCACCTTGCGGGACCGGCTCTCGCCGATGCGCCGGATCTCCCGCTCCTGCAGCGCCCGGAGCAGCTTCACCTGCATGGGCCCGGGGATCTCGCCCATCTCGTCCAGGAAGAGCGTGCCGCCGCTGGCGGCCTCGAAGAGCCCGACCGCCTCGGCGTCGGCGCCGGTGAAGGCGCCCTTGGCGTGGCCGAAGAGCTCGCGCTCCAGCAGCGTCTCGGGGATGGCGCCGCAGTTGAGGGCCACGAAGGGCTTGCCGGCCCGGGCGGACTCGGTGTGGATGAGCCGGGCGACGCGCTCCTTGCCCACGCCGCTCTCGCCGCTCACGATGATGGACGAGTCGGTGCGCGCGATGCGGCGGGCCTGCTCGATGGTGCGTCGCATGGCGCCGCTGCGGGCGATCATCCCCGAGGCGTCCTCGTCCGCCCGGTCCAGCATGGAGAGCTCCTGGCGCCGCGCCCGGAGCTGCCGTTCGGCCTTCTTGAGCTTGGCCGTCACGTCCTTGAGGGCGTGGTCCAGGGACTCCATCCGGTAGAAGGGCAGGACGCGCTGCAGCTCGGTGCCCCAGGCCTCCTTGAAGCGCGCCGCCACGTGGCAGGCGGCGTCGCCCTTGCCCGAGCACCGGTCCTCGATGAAGTAGACCTCGCGCCCCTCCTTGAAGGACGCGTAGCCGCTGGCGAAGCCGACCGTGGTCCAGCAGACGGGCTCGTCGGCCAGGCCGACGTGGAGCAGGTGCTGCTCGGCCTCGTAGGACTGGTTCCAGATGGTCTCGATGAGCGGCGCCTCGCCGAGGCCGTCGGTCCGGGTGTTCCTGCCCAGCACGAACTGCCCCTTGAGCGGCGGCAGGTGGGGGCCGGTCTTGCCTTCGTTCCAGAGGTCGGGGTGCTCGTGCTTGAGCGCCTCGGCCACGCGCCAGCCGTGCGCGAAGCCGAACCGGGTCAGGATGCCCTGGGCCGCGAAGGCGCCCACCGTGTCGACGAGCTCCTTGCGCAGCAGGCCCAGCGCCACGGCGTCGAACACCACCGCGCGCTGCCCCATGAAGCGGATCACGCCGCCCTTGGGGCCGAAGGTGAGCAGCTCTCGCAGGTCCAGGTCGGCGGCGCGCACCGGGCGTCCTTTCTCGAAACGAGAGGACCCTTATCAGATCGAGGAGCCACGGCGAAAGGCGTCGGAGGTCGGGCGAGGTGCGCCTCCGCGGAAGGTCCGGTCTTCCCGCGGGCCTGCCGAACGGGTCGCCGGCCGCGGCGCTGGCGCGGGGCTTGTAGAGGCCAAGCCGGAAGGAAGGGAGACATCCATGTTCGGACTTCGAATGCCGGAGCTCTTGCTCATCCTGGGGGTCGTGGTCCTGCTCTTCGGCGGCAAGAAGCTGCCGGCGCTGGGCGCCGGCCTCGGCAACGGCATCCGCAGCTTCAAGCGGGCGATGGCCGGCGAGGAGGTCGCGCCGCCGGCGCCGGCCCCGGTCGCGGCGGAGGAGCAGCCGCCGGGCCGGTGAGCGCGGGCGGGCCCGCGCGCCTTCTGCGGTGGCTTCCGACCGGCGCCTGGGTTAGGACTGGCCATGGCGCGCGAGCTCTCGGATTTGCACATCCACGTCGGCGGCGCAGTCGCCCCGCACATCCTCTGGTCCATCGCCCACGATCAAGGCTTCAAGCTCCCGGTGCAGGACTACTGGGAGTTCAAGGAGCTGGTCTCTGCCCGGCCCGGCAAGGTCCGCTCGCTGGACGAGTACCTGGCCGTGATGCACCAGTGGACGGAGAAGATCCAGTCGTCGCCGCAGGCGATGGAGCGGAGCGTCTACGAGGTGATCGGCAAGGAGTACCGCTCCTCGCGCGTGTCGCTCATCGAGCCGCGCTTCAACCCCATGAAGCGCAACGTGGGCGGCGAGCGGGACCTGGACCACATCATCCACGCCGCGCTGCGCGGCATGGATCGCGCGGTGCTCGAGTACGGCGTGCAGGCCGGGCTGATCTTCTGCCTGGCCCGCGAGTTTCCGCTGGAGCTGAACCAGATCATCGTCGAGAAGGCCATCCGCTACCGCCGCCGCGGCGTGGTGGGCATCGACCTGGCCGGCACCGAGCGCAACGCCATCGAGCTCATGCCGGCCGAGGTGAAGCGCTACCGCGAGCTGTTCCAGGCCGCGCGCAAGGCCGGCCTCAAGACCACCGTCCACACCGGCGAGACCGCCGGCACCGGCGCCGAGGGCGTCCGGGCCGTGGTGGAGGAGCTGGAGCCGGAGCGCATCGGCCACGGCATCTGCGCCGCCCGCGACCTGCGGGTGATGGACCTCCTGCGCGAGCGCGGCGTGGTGCTGGAGATCTGCCCGTCGTCGAACCTGGCCACGCGCGCGGTGGGCTCGCTGGAGGAGCTGGGATCGATCCTGGGGCGCTTCTGGGAGCGGGGCGTGAAGTTCACGCTCAACACGGATGGTCCGTACCTGCTGGACACGAACATGCGCAGCGAGGTGCGGATGCTGCGCGAGGCGAACGTCCTCTCGGAGGAGCAGGTGGACCAGGCGCTGCGCTGGGCGCGGGAGGCGACGTTCATCGCGGGGGAAGCGGCGTAGGGACCGGACCTTCGACGTTGGCCTTCGACTCCGCCGCGGCGGTGCCGCGGCTACGCTCAGGCCGAACGGCTCCGACGATGGCTCGGTTCAAGCGTTTCCGTTGGCCTTCGACTCCGCCGCGGCGGTGCCGCGGCTACGCTCAGGCCGAACGGCTCCGACGATGCCTCGGTTCAAGCGTTTCCGTTGGCCTTCGACTCCGCCGCGGCGGTGCCGCGGCTACGCTCAGGCCGAACGGCTCCGACGATGGCTCGGTTCAAGCGTTTCCGTTGGCCTTCGACTCCGCCGCGGCGGTGCCGCGGCTACGCTCAGGCCGAACGGCTTCGAAGATGCTCGGTTCAAGCATTTCCGTTGGCCTTCGACTCCGCCGCGGCGGTGCCGCGGCTAACTTCAGGCCGAACGGCTCCGACGATGGCTCGGTTCAAGCGTTTCCGTTGGCCTTCGACTCCGCCGCGGCGGTGCCGCGGCTAACTTCAGGCCGAACGGCTCCGACGATGGCTCGGTTCAAGCATTTCCGTTGGCCTTCGACTCCGCCGCGGCGGTGCCGCGGCTACGCTCAGGCCGAACGGCTTCGAAGATGCTCGGTTCAAGCATTTCCGTTGGCCTTCGACTCCGCCGCGGCGGTGCCGCGGCTACGCTCAGGCCGAACGGCTTCGAAGATGCTCGGTTCAAGCATTTCCGTTGGCCTTCGACTCCGCCGCGGCGGTGCCGCGGCTACGCTCAGGCCGAACGGCTCCGACGATGGCTCGGTTCAAGCGTTTCCGTTCGGCCTGAGCGTAGGGGCCGCCACCGGCGGCCCCGGAGTCGAAGGCCAGGGGCCGAGCAGGTCAACGCCCCCCGACCGACCTCAGCACCGACCCCAGGTCGAGCGTGCGGGCGCGCTGGGCTATCTCGGCGCCGTACTGGCCTTGGACCTGGCGGGCCTGGCCGAGCAGGTCCTGGAAGGCCTGGCGCAGGCCGGCGGCGTCGAGCTGGCGGCCGCCGGCGTAGTAGCGCTTGGCCACGTGGCCGAGCGCGTAGGTGCTGGCGAAGGAGAAGGCGGCGCCGGTGGCCTCGCCGCCCAGGCCGCGCAGGAGGCCGCCGCCCAGGACGCCCAGCAGGCCGCCGACGATCTTGCGGCCGAACTGCTCGACGTACTGCGAGGTGAGGCCGACGCCGGCGGTGGCCAGCAGGTCCTTCACGTGGCCGCGGTCCAGCTCGTAGCCGTGGGCCTTGCCCACCTCGTAGACCAGCTTCATCTGCAGCGGGAGGATGGCCATGGTGGCCATCGACTCGGGCAAGAGCTCCAGCGCGCCGTTCAGGATGGCGTAGTTGAGGATGGAGCGGTCCAGCGCGGCGGTGTCGGGGCTGGCCGGGGAGGCGGCCGCTGCGGGGGTGGTCGGCGGCGGCGGCGGGGCGCCGGCGGCCAGCGGCGCTGACGCCACCGCGTCGGCGAGCGCCACGGACTCCCGCGCCTCGGGCGGCAGCCCCAGCGCGGCCCGCAGCTGCTCCAGGAAGGCGCGCTCGGCAGGCGAGGCGGCGCCGTCCGCGCCGCAGACCACCACCGCCATCTCCCAGGCGTACCGCTTCACCTCCGGCGTGGCGATCCCGGCGGCGGCCAGCTCCAGCGTGGTCCGGCCCAGCAGCACGTCCTGGTAGACGCTGGCGATGGCGGCGCCGTCGCCCCCGGCGGCGAGCGCGTCGGCGATGTCTTTCAGCTCGGCACGCTCGCGGTCGGTGATCCCGTCGGCCTGGGCGGCGAGGAGGCAGATGGCCAGCGTAGAGCGCTTCTCCTGATCGGTCATGGCCAGGACGTTAGCGCACCGCCGCAGGCGCGGCGCGTCACGGTTGAGCGTGCGGGCCGTGATCATATCGGCCCGAATCAAGATGGCGATGGTCCCCTGGCCTTCGACTCCGCCGCGGCGTGGCCGCGGCTACGCTCAGGCCGAACGGCTCCGAAACGGGCTCGGCCCAAGGGTTTCCGTTTGGCCTTCGACTCCGCCGTGGCGTGGCCGCGGCTACGCTCAGGCCGAACGGAGCCGTGTCTGGCCGGACGGAATCGCCTTGCCGCGCCTGTTGTTCGGACCCGTTCGGCCTGAGCGTAGGGGCCGCCCTCGGCGGCCCCGGAGTCGAAGGCCAGGGGTCTTCGCCAGGCCAGGGCCCCGCTACGCCACCAGCACCGCGCCCAGGTGCTCCGGCCGGACCGCGCCGTCCTCCAGCAGCGGCGCGAGCTCGGAGGCCTTGGCGCGGGCCAGCTCCAGCAGCAGGGCGCCGGCCTCGCCGCGCTGGGCCAGGCGCGGGTCCTCGATCGACGCGAGCGCCCGCGCGGCGGCGGGGAGGTCGCCGGCGGCGAGCGGGGCGGGGGCGAAGGCGCGGCCGAGCCGCTCGTTGGCGAGGGCGGTGAGGTAGAGCGTGGAGAGGCGCGGGGCGAGCGGGCCGTCCACCTGGGCGTCCAGCGCCAGGTCGCGGGCGATGGCGGCCAGCCCCTCGCCCAGCGCGAGGGCATCGGCGGTGCAAGCGAGCTCCTCCGACGAGAGGAAGCGGCGCGGCTCGAAGGCGCCGGCGGCGGGGGAGCCCCAGTCCTCGCGGGGGGCCTCCAGGCCGGGGAAGTAGCGGGGGCGCTTGGCGGCCAGCGCGGAGACGGCCTCGCCCAGCGGCGCGTCCAGCAGCGGCGCCTCGCGCCTGCCGGCGCCGCCGGCCTTGAGCAGCCGCTCGGCGCGCCACTTGAGCTCGAGGATCCGGCCGAAGCCCTCCTGGAAGAGCCGCTTCACGGGGGTCTCGGCCAGCACCTGGGCGGCGCGGGCGGCGTCGTCCCCGGCCAGCCTGTCCAGCCCCAGCTCCAGCGTGGCCCGCGCGGCCGCGAAGGCGGCGCGCACGGCGTCCGGGTCGCCCACGTCCACGGCGTCGGCCACCAGCACGGCGTTGGCGGCGGCGATGATCTCGCGCTCCAGCGCGTCGCGCTCCTCCGGCGGCTGGGCGGCGGCGGCCTGATCCAGGCGCGAGCCGCGGCCGAGCGTGGCCAGGAAGAAGCCGGCCGGGCGGGCAGGGGCGCCGGCGGGGTGCGGGGCCGGGATGGCGGGCGGGCGCGCGAACCAGGAGAGCGCCTCCTCCAGCGACGGGTGGCCCAGGTCGGCCAGGCGGCCGGTGCGCCAGCGCAGCGCCGACTCCTCCAGCTCGCTGGGCGCGTCCCACTGGATGGCGGAGAGCAGGCGGGAGGCGGCGAACGGGTCCTCGTAGTAGAGGTCGTCGAGGATCCCCTTCACCGCCAGGTAATCGGTCCCCTCCAGCAGGAACTCGATCACGTACTTGTTCTCCGGCGTCCGCATGAAGCGGTCGCTCGTGAGCTCCGGGTCCGGGTCCTGCTCCAGGTCGTGCAGGCGGATGGCGTCGCGCAGGACCAGGTGCAGCAGCTCCGGGTCCAGCCCGCGCAGCTTGCGGGTCCAGCGGGCGGCGGCCTTGGGCTCGAGGTGCGCGCCGGCGCGGGCGGCCCGCAGCCAGGGCAGGGTGCGGCGGGGGTCGAGCCGGTCGGCCTTCCAGGCGTCCAGGTCGAGCAGGGTGCGGAACTGCTCCGGGGAGGCCAGCGGCACCAGCGCCGCGGCGTCGGCCAGGCCGATGTCGCGGATGGTGAAGTACAGCTCGTCGGCGGGCAGGGCCCGCACCAGCGCGGCCGGGTCGCGCGCCTCGAGGATCACATCGACCCGCTTCTTGCCCCGGGCGGCGGCCAGCGCCTGGCGGGCCGCGGCCAGCTCGGCGGGGGCGAGCGACTTCTCTTCCTTGGCCATCCCGTGTCCTCCCGTTCAGCGTCCCTGCGGTGTCCCGGCCGCCTCCAGCGCCGCCGGCACGCTCCAGCCGGCCCGCTGCAAGAGCCGCCGGGCGGCCGTCTCGCTCACGCCGGCCAGCGCGGCCACGTTGCGCACGGCGCGCGCCCTGAGCTTGGTGTTGGTGGCCCGCAGCGCCGCCATCCGGCCGCCGCGCACCGCCCCCAGCCGCACGAAGACCGCGGTGGAGAGGAGCGAGAGCGCCATCTTGGCCGCGCTGCCAGCCTTCAGCCGCGTCGAGCCGGCCACCAGCTCCGGCCCGGTCTCGAGCACCACCACCCGCCCGCCGGGCACGCGCGCGGCGGCGTTCGAGGTGAGGAGCGCGACGCGGGCGCCGCGGCGGCGGGCCTCGGCCAGCGCCCCGCGCACGAAGGGCGTCCGCCCGGAGGCGGAGATCCCCACCACCACGTCGCCGGGGCGGGCCCGGATCCGCTGCACCGCTGCGGCGCCGGCCTCGTCGTCGTCCTCGGCCCCCTCGACGGCGCGGGTCAGCGCCCGCGCCCCGCCGGCCACCAGCGCGCGGACGCGCGAGGGTGGGACGCCGAAGGTGGGCGGGCACTCGGCCGCGTCCAGCGCGCCCAGCCGGCCGGACGTACCGGCGCCGGCGTAGATGAGCCGCCCGCCGGCGCGGAGCGCCCGGGCGACGTCATCGGCGAGCTGGGCGAGCGCGGGCAAGGCACGGCCCACCGCGCTGACCGCCTCGACATCGCCGGCGTGGAGCCGGGCGAGGAGGCGGTCCGTCGGGAGCCGCTCGAGATCCGAGCCTCGGGGGTGGAGCGCCTCGGTGACCGGGAGGCGGCGCATCCGAAACCGCGCGGCGCGCGGTCAGGCCTGGGCGGAGGTGCGGCCGCGACCGGCCTTCAGGACCTTGCCCGCCTTGAGGCAGCGGGTGCAGACGCGGATGTGGCGGACCTCACCCTCGAGGTTCGCGCGGACCGAGCGAAGGTTCGGGAGGGAGCGGGTCTTGTTCTTGTTGTTCGCGTGGGAGACGGTGTTCCCGACGAGCGGGCCCTTCCCACAGATGTCGCAGCGGCGTGCCATGTCGTTGCTCCAGAAAAGCTGAAAGAGCGCGGCATATTACAGATCCGCGCCCAAAGCGCAAGGGCTACTTCAAGACGTCCTTCCGCCCCAGGGCTGCGGCGACATGTCCGGCGGCCTGCACGCCAGCGAAGAACTCGCCCTCCAACCCCAGCCCCGGGACCACCTCGCGGCCGGCGAAGAACACGTTCTTCCAGGGACCTCGCACCGGTAGGCCGGTCAGCCCCAGCGTCGTGTCCAGCTCGGCCGCGTAGAGCGGGTGGGCCAGCAGACGCAGCCCGCGCCGGTGCTCCGGGGGCGCCTGGAGGAGGGGGATCGACTCTCCCACCTGGTGGCGCTCGAAGAACGGGATGGCGTCCGCCACCGCCTCGCGGATCTGCGCCGCGGCCTGGGTGAGCTTGTCGTCCGAGCCTTCCGAGGCGGGGAGGAAGGCGCTGGCGCAGACCACGCGCTCGTCCGTCACCACCTCGCCCGGCCCCTTCTTGCCGTCGCGGCGGGCGGGCAGGACCTGGAGGAAGACCGCGTTGTCGATGCCGTCGCCGCGCCCCGGGTCACGCAGGGCCAGCACGTTCTCGCCCAGCGCGGGCGGCAGCGCCCCGGCCTTCACGATCAGGTTGAGCGAGAAGAGCCGGCGGGCCGGGCGGATGCGGGCCAGCGGGCGGGCGGCCCGGGTCTCCAGCTCGGCCGCCGGGACCAGCTCGCGGACCGTCTCGGCGTCGGTGGCCAGCACGAAGGCGCGGGCCACGTGGGCGTCGGGCGAGTCGGCCAGCCGCACCGCGGTGGCGCGCCCGTTCTCGAACTCGATGGCGGTGGCCAGGGCCGGCTCCCCCGGCCCGCCGCGCAGCTCGCCGCGCGACTCGGCGATGCGCCGGCGGACGAGCTCGCGCAGCGTGCCCTGGCCGGCCGCCAGCCGGTGGGTGCCGCGCAGCGCGCCGCCCAGCAGCCGCACCAGCGAGAGCGGGGAGGGCGGGCCGTCGAGGTAGGTCAGGAAGCGGTGGATGGCCTCGAGGCTGCGGACCAGCTCATGGTCCTCCAGGCCGTCGAAGGGGTGGACCTTGCCCACGCCCTCGCGCGGCGCGTTGGGCGCGGAGGCGGCCTGGCGCAGCGCCTTGCCCACCGCGAGCCGCTCGCCGAAGCCGTCCGGGGGCAGCGGCGGGGCGGCCTTGAGGAAGAACCCGCCCACCTCGTACCCGGCCGACAGCCGGGTGAAGGCCGCCTCCAGCGCCTCGGCGTCGGCGGGCCACTCCCGGCGCAGCTCGGCCCGCAGCAAGGCCGGGTCGCGCGACAGGTCCACGCGGTGGCGCGGCAGCAGGAGCTGCAGGTCCGGGTCGGAGGGCTCGAGCGCGCGGGCCACGTCGGTGGAGAGCCCCAGCTCCGCCAGCGCCGCCTCGGCGGCGGGCATGTGGCGAGGGCTGGGGACCGCGGCCGGGCCCCAGGGCAGGGAATAGCCGGCGTCCACGTAGCCCGGGCCGAGGTCGCCGTGGGAGACGTGCAGCACGCGCAGGCCGCGCCGGGCCAGGAGGGCGCCGGCCACCACGCCGCCGAGCTGGGAGCCGACGATGCAGACGTCGTAGATGCGCTGGGTTGCGGGAGGTCGAAGGGTCTGCGCCACGGCGGCGCAGTGTACGTCCTGTGCGGCCCCAGGCCAACGGCGCAGAGGCCCAGGCGGGCAATCAAGCGGGGGGCTGCGGCCCCCGCCCCGCCGTCCTGAGCCTGCCGAAGGACGTCGGGGCCCCACCCCTAGAGTTCAAAGGGCGGCTGGATCAGGGCCGGGACCGAGGGTGCGGCCGCGCCGTCGAGCCGCACCGTCCGGCCCTGGAGCGAGAGCCGCCCCTGCGCGATCCAGCCCACCGCCTGCGGCAGCAGCCGGTGCTCCAGCCCCTGGATGCGGGCCTGGAGCGCGCTCTCGTCGTCGCCCGGCAGCACCGGGACCACCCCCTGGGCGATGATGGGGCCGGTGTCGGTCCCCTCGTCCACGAAGTGCACCGTGCAGCCGGCCACGCGCGCGCCGTAGGCCAGCGCCTGGCGGGCGGCGTGGAGGCCGGGGAAGGCGGGCAGGAGGCCCGGGTGGACGTTCACCACCCGCGGGCAGCCGCGGGAGGCGGCGGAGGGGCCGAAGGCGGCCAGGAAGGCCGGCGTGACCAGCCGCATGTAGCCGGCCAGCACCACCAGCTCCGCCCCGTGACCGCGCAGGGCCTCGACCAGCGAGAGGTCATAGCCCTCCCGGTCGGTGACGCCCTTCGACGGCAGCGTCAGCGAGGGCACGCCCGCCTCGCGTGCGCGCTCCAGCGCCCGCACCCCGGGGACGTTGGGAGATCACGACCGCCACGCGGGCGTCGATCCGCCCGGCGCCGCAGGCGTCGAGCAGCGACTGGAGGTTCGTGCCCGAGCCGGAGGCCAGCACCCCCAACGAGATCAACGGACGACCTCGCAGGTGGCCTCGCCGGGCCCGCCGGCCTCGATGGCGCCCACCGTCCACGCGGCCAGGTTGCGCTCGCGCAGCACCGCGTGCGTCGCGGCCTCGTCGCCGGGGGCCACGATGGCCACCAGGCCGAGCCCCATGTTGAAGGTCCGGTACATCTCGTCTCGCGGCACCTGCCCCTCGCGCTCGACCAGGTCGAAGATGGGCGGGACCGGCCAGCGGCCCTCCTTCAGCACGGCGCGGGTGCCGTCGGGCATGTTGCGGGGCACGTTCCCGGGCAGGCCGCCGCCGGTGATGTGGGCGAAGGACTTGACCGCCACCTTCTCCAGCACCGCCAGCACGTCCTTGGCGTAGATGCGGGTGGGCTCGAGCAGCGCCTCGGCCAGCGTCCGGCCGCCCAGCGCGTCGAAGCGGGCGTCGAGGGCGTGCTTCTCCATGAGCGCCTTGCGGGCCAGCGAGTAGCCGTTGGAGTGCAGGCCGGAGCTGGCGATGCCGATCACCACGTCGCCGGGGGCGACCCGGGTGCCGTCGACGATCCGCGAGCGGTCCACGCAGCCGACCGCGAAGCCGGCCAGGTCGTACTCGCCGCGATCGTAGAAGCCGGGCAGCTCGGCCGTCTCGCCGCCGATGAGGGCGCAGCCGGCCTGGCGGCAGCCCTCGGCGATCCCCTTCACCACCGCCGCGCCCTGCTCGGCGGAGAGCTTCCCGGTGGCATAGTAATCGAGGAAGAAGAGCGGCTCGGCCCCGACCACGGCGATGTCGTTCACGCACATCGCGACCAGGTCGATGCCCACCGTGTCGTGCCGGTCGGCCGCGAAGGCCACCTTGAGCTTGGTCCCGACGCCGTCGGTGCCGGACACCAGCACCGGCTCCTTGAACTTCTTCACGTCGAGCGCGAAGAGGCCGCCGAAGCCGCCGATGCCGGCGAGGACCTCGGGGCGGAGGGTGGGCTTGGCGTGCGGCTTGATGAGCTCGACGAGCCGGTCGCCCTCGTCGATGTCGACGCCGGCGTCGCGATAGGTGAGGGACATGGCCGGCCCCTTACCGCGACCGCGCGACGGTCGCAAGCCAGACCGGCCCGCGGCGGTGCCGCAGGCGCACGGACGCGCGCCTGCGCCTAGAGCGCGACGGCGATGAGGAGGAGGGCGGCGAGGACGATGACCGAGGCGCGCACGAGCGGGCTCCGAACGTCGAAGAGGGACGCATGCTAGCGCGTCCTGCGCGGGACGCCAGTGGGGAGCCGCACTTTCTGTCGGGCTCGCCGGCGGTGGGAACCCGGCCTCTCCGGCGGCCGCGGGAGCGAGCGGGCGCTGCGGCGAAACGCCGCCGGGCGCCCTCGCTCCCACCGGCTGGCTCAGCCGCCCCCGTTCGGGCCAGGATGCCGCCGTGCCGAGGTCCCGACCCGAGCCCGTGATCCTCTTCCGGCTGGCGCTCGCCACCGGGCTGGCCTTCGTGCTCCTGCACGCCGGCCACGCCTGGCTGCGGGTTCGCGGCCGGGAGCTGGCGCCGGCCACCGCCCTGGGTGGCCTGTTCCGCGACGCGCTGGTGGTCCGGGGGCGGGGCCCGCTCCGCCCTTCCGGCCAGGTGGTGGTGGTGGCCATCGACGAGCGGGCGGTCGAGGCGGAGGGGGCGTGGCCCTGGGGGCGCGCCCGGCTGGCCCGGCTGGTGGATCGGCTCGCAGACGCGGGGGCCAGCGCCATCGCGGTGGACGTGGTCTGGAGCGAGGAGGACGAGTCCGGCCGGCGGCTGGCGCGGGTGGCGGCGCTGGCGCGCGCGGCCCGCGAGGTGTCGCCGGAGGCGGCGGCCGGGGCGCTGGATGCGGTCTGGGCGGCGGCGGCCGGGCCCGATCCCGGCCTGACCGGCGCGGTCGATCCCACCGAGCGGCTGGCGGAGTCGCTGCGCCGGGCCGGCCACGTCGTGCTCGGCTTCCGGATGGTGGCGGACCGGGCCGTGGCGCCGCTGGCGCAGGGGGCGCGGGTGGAGCGGCTGGCGCCCTGGGCGCTGGGCGCCGACGACGGCGACTCGCTGGCCGACCCGGTCCGCTTCCCCGGCGTGGTCACGCCGGTGGGGCCGCTGCTGGGCTCGGCGCGCGGCGCCGGGTTCGTCACGCTGCGCGCCGACGCCGACGGCACGCTGCGCGCCTACCCGGCGGTGGCCGCGGCCGGCGGCCAGCGCTTCCCCTCCCTCGGCACGGCGCTGCTGGTGGCCTCGGGCCACGAGGGGGCGGCGGCCGCGGCGCTGCGCGCGGCCGACGGGCTGGGGCAGGTGCCGCTGGCGTGGCTGGGGCCGGCGGAGGCCTTCCCGGCCGTCTCCGCCGCCGACGTGCTGCGCGGGCGGCTCGCGCCGGACGCGCTGCGGGGCAAGGTGGTGGTGGTGGGCGCCACCGCGCCCGGCGCCGGCGAGCGGTTCGTGACGCCCTTCGAGGACGGCGCGCCGGAGGTGCTGGCCCACGCGACCTTCGTGGAGAACGCGCTGGCCGGCGAGGCGCCGCGCCGCCCCGGCGCCGCCCTGGCGATGGAGCTGCTGCTGATGGTGGCCGCCGCGCTGGTGCTGGCGCGCCTCTTCGCGCACGGGACCGTGTCGGCCTCGCTGGCCGCGACCCTGGCCATCGGGGCCGGCTGGATCGGGCTGGCCGCGCTGGCGCTGCGCGGGTGGGGGGTGGTGCTGGAGCCAGGGCTGCCGGTGGCGCAGGTGGTGGGCGTGTCGGTGGTGGCCACCACCTGGCGCGTGGTGCGGGCGGAGCGGGCGCGCCGCCGGGCCCGCGAGGCGTTCGGCCGGTTCCTGGCGCCGGCGGTGGTGGACGAGGTGCTGGCGGAGGAGGGCGCGCTCCGGCCCGGCGGGCACGGCGCGGAGCTGACGGTCCTCTTCGCGGACCTGCGCGGCTTCACGCACCTCTCCGAGCAGCTGGCGCCGGACGCGCTGCTGGAGGTGCTCAACGCCTGGCTGGCCCCCATGACCGACGTGATCGTCGAGGGGCACGAGGGGACGCTCGACAAGTACATGGGCGACGCGGTGATGGCGTTCTGGGGGGCGCCCCGCCCGCAGCCGGACCACGCGCTGCGCGCCTGCCGCGCCGCGCTGGCCATGGTGGCGCGGCTCGAGCCGCTGCAGGCCGCGTGGCGCGCCCGCGGGCTCCCGGCGCTGGAGGTGGGCATCGGGGTCAACACCGGGCCGGTGTCGGTGGGGCTGGTGGGGCGGCAGGACCGCTTCTTCAACTACACGGTGCTGGGCGACGCGGTGAACCTGGCCTCGCGCCTGGAGGGCGCCAACCGCGAGTACGGCACGCACGTGCTGGTGGGCGCGGCCACGCGCCAGGCCGCGGGCGAGGCGGTGGTGGCGCGGGCGCTGGACCGGGTGCGGGTGAAGGGACGGCGCGAGCCGGTGGTGCTGCACGAGCTGCTGGCGCTGGCCCCGGCGACGGAGCTGGCGGCGGTGGCGGCGGCCTACGAGGCCGGCCTGGCCGCCTACTGGGCGCGCCGCTTCGACGAGGCGGCCGAGGCCTTCGCCGAGGCCGACCGGCTCCGCGGCGGCGATCCGCCCAGCCGCGTGTTCCTGGCCCGCTGCGAGGCGCTGCGGCGCGCGCCGCCGCCGCCGGGCTGGGACGGCGTCTTCGAGCTGCCGGGGAAGTGAGGCCCGACCTGGAGCGTCCCCGCGCGGCGCGATGTCCCGTCGACGCGTCGCTCGCAGGCTGCTTTCATCGGCCCGGGGGATCGTCCGGCCTTTCGCCGGACCGAGAGGAAGGCACACATGACGGACGGGAAGAGGGCGCTGGCCGCGATCGGCCTGGCGGGGCTCGTGGCCTGTGGCGGCGGCGGCGGTGGCTCCGGCGCCGGGAGTCTCGACATCGCCATCGATGGCGGGGTGGAGCTCACGACCTCGCGCTATGCATCGATCCCGCTGGTCCCCGTGGACGCCACGCTGAGCTACATCCCCACGGGGAACATCTACCTGCAGCTGATCCAGCCGGAGGAGGTCTTCACCTCCGATATCCAGGTGGCCCAGACCGGCCCGAACCGCGTCCGGCTCTACCTCCAGGCCGTGTCGGACTTGGCCGTCGGGGAGCACACGGGGGTGGTCACGCTCTCCGTGTGCCGCGACGCGGCCTGTGGGACGGTCCTGGGCCAGGCGTCGTTCGCGTACGCGGTGCACGTGAAGCCCATGATGGAGGTCACGGCGGTTGCGACGGGCGACGACGGTGTGGTGGTGGGGCCGACGACCGTGAACGCGGTCTCGCCGCCAATCCACCTCGCGGTGTACGACCAGATGACGCTCGAGTTCAGCTCCAACGGGCCCGTGGCCTGGACCTGGACCACCGCACCTGGCACGGTCACCATCGCCGAGGACCCGGCCAGCACCGACACGGTCTGGCGGGGGAGGGTCTCGGCGCCCGTCGACGGCCAGCCGCAGCAGTTGCTCATGCTGCACGGCGCGGCGACGGACGGCACGGGGCAGTCGGTCGACATCGGGGTCATGATCTACGCCCCTTGAGCGGGGACCATGCGGTACGGCCGGCCGCGCCCGCCCAGCGGGCGCGGCGCCCCTTCCACCTCATCCCTCGTCGCGCGGCAGCCGCAGCGTGAACGTGGCCCCGGCCCCCGGGGCGCTCGTGGCCGCGATGCTCCCGCCGTGCGCCTCCAGCGCCCGGCGGGCCAGCCACAGCCCCAGCCCGAAGCCGCCGTAGTGGCGCGAGGAGACGGCGCGGCCGAAGCGCTGGAAGATCCGCTCCTGGTCGCCGGGCGCGAAGCCGGCGCCGTGGTCGCGCACCTGCACCTCCGCCGCGCCCGGCTGCTCCCGGACCTGGATCTCGATGGGCTTGCCGGCCCCGAACTTGGCCGCGTTGGCCAGCACGTTCTCCAGCGCCTGCTCCAGCCGCTCGACGTCCCAGCGCCCCGTCAGCGCGTCCGGCGCGTCCACCTGCACCCGCGCGCCCAGCTCGTCGGCAAGCCGCTCCGCCTGGCCGCGCACCACCGCCACCAGGTCCACCGGCTCCAGCTGCAGCTGCACGCCCTCCAGGCTGACGCGCGAGGCGTCCAGCAGCCGCTCCAGCTGCCGCCCCAGCCGCTGCGCCGCCCGCAGCGAGCGGGCGAGGGCGCCGCGGACCAGCGCCGGATCGGCCGCCTGCTCCACCAGCCGCTCGGCCCGCTCGACCTGCAGCCGGACCGCCGCCAGCGGCGTGCGCAGCTCGTGCGAGGCGAGGCCAATCAGCTCGTCGCGAGCAGCCACCGCTGCCCGCAGGTCCGCCTCCAGCGCCAGGTTGGCCATCGTGCTGGAGGCCAGGCCGGCCAGGGCCTCCAGCAGCGCCAGCTGGCCCTCGGTGGCCCGGTGGTGGCCCGCCCAGTACGCGCCGATGGCGCCCACCGGATCCTCGCGCCGGACCGGCACCATGGCCAGGCTGCGGACGAAGGTGGGCCGGTAGAGGTCCTGCGGGATGCGCGGGTCGGCGTAGACGTCGTCGATCACCACCGCGCAGCGGTGCTCCATGGCCCAGCCGGAGATGCAGGCGTCCGCCGGGAAGCGCCGGCCCTTCCAGAGCGGCGCGATGGCGTCCTCGTCGGCGTAGTGGACCTGGTCGCCCTCGCGCAGCACGAAGGTCACGCCGTCGGCCCGGGCCAGCGAGCGGGCCGCGTGGCGCACCACGGCGGTGACGGTCGCGAGATCCCTGGCGGTGGCGAGGGACATGGCGGCCTGGAGCAGCAGCCGGGTCGCGGAGAGGGGCTCGTCCAGCTCGACGGCGGCGGGATCGTGGGTGGTGGCCTGGAGTTCGGTCACGGCGCGGGTCCGTGCAGGGTGGTTAGCGCTGGACGGACGGGCGGCCAGGTCCCAGGTGGTGCATGCCTCCCGACGCGCCCGGCCATGGCGCGGTGCAGCGCGGAATCCCGTGGTGTCGCGGGGTTCCGCCCGGCCCCGTTCGTTGACAGGGCTCGTGCACGTCGGCTAACACCGGCCACAGCCGCGCCCCGTCCGAACCCCCTGGAACCACCGCCATGGCCGACGATCAGCTCTTCCAGCGCTTCGGCAAGGAGTTCCCAGCCGGGACGGTCCTCTTCCGGGAGGGCGAGCCCGGCAAGGAGATGTTCGTCATCCAGCAGGGGCGGGTGACCATCTCCAAGAAGGTGGGGGAGGTGGAGAAGATCCTCTCCTCCCTGGGGCCGGGCGAGTTCCTGGGCGAGATGTCGATCCTCAACAACAAGCCCCGCTCCGCCACCGCCACCTGCGCGGAGGACGTGAAGCTGCTGGTGGTCGACGCCCGCACCTTCGAGGCGATGATCCGCGGCAACGCCGAGATCGCCATCCGGATGATCAAGAAGCTGGCGGACCGGCTGCAGGAGACCAACGAGCAGATCGAGAACCTGCTCTTCCACGACGCCTCGTCGCGGGTGGTCCACTTCCTGGTGACCGCCGCCGAGAAGGCGCCGCGCGGCCCCACCGGCCACCGCATCGAGGTGGCGCCGCGCGAGCTGGCCGGGCGCGTGGGCGTGAAGCCGGAGCAGGTGGACGACGCGCTCATCAAGCTGCTCAAGGCCAAGATCGTCTCGGTCCACCCGGACGGCTTCGTGGTCCCCGACGTGGCCAAGCTGCGCCACTTCCTGGAGTTCCTCCAGATGAAGGCGCAGTTCGGGGACGGCGCATGAGGCTCCGGGTCCTGGGCTGCTCCGGCGGCGAGCTCCCGCAGCACCGGACCACCTGCTTCCTGGTGGACGGCCGGCTGGCCATCGACGCCGGCGCGCTCACCGCCAGCCTCCCGCTCGACGCGCTGATGCAGGTGGACGACATCCTGCTCACCCACTCGCACTTCGACCACATGAAGGACGTGCCGCTGCTGGCCGACCTGCTGGTGGGCAAGCGCAAGCGGCCCATCCGCGTCCACGCCTCGCGCGAGTGCGTGCGGACCCTGCGCGAGCACGTCTTCAACGACCGGCTCTGGCCGGACTTCACCCGCATCCCCGACGCGCGCCGCCCCATCCTCGAGCTGCGCCCCTTCGACGCGCGCCGGAGCTTCCGGGCCGGGCGCTACACCGTGCGGGCCGTGCCGGTGAACCACCCGGTGGCCTCCACCGGGTTCCTGGTGTCGGACGGCAAGGCCGCGGTGGCCGTGTCCGGCGACACCGGCCCCACGCACCGCTTCTGGAAGGCCGTCAACGCCGAGCGGCGCCTGCGCGCGCTGCTGGTGGAGCTCTCCTTCCCGAGCACGCTGCAGCAGCTGGCCGATCTCTCCGGCCACCTCACGCCCAGCACGCTGGCCGGCGAGCTGGCCAAGGTGGAGCGGAACGGCTTCCCCGTCTACCTGTACCACCTCAAGCCGGCGCACGAGGCCGCGCTGCGGCGCGAGCTGGACCGGCTGGCGCTCGACGGCGTGCGGCCGCTGGCGCTGGGCGAGGACCTCACCCTCTGAACCTCGGGCGGGCCGCGGCGCGGCCCGCGCCGGGGAGCGAGCATCCCGACACCATGGCCTGGTTCTCCAAGCAGAAGAAGCTCAAGACCAAGGACCCCGCCTCGGCGCCCCGGACCGACGCGGAGGGGATCTGGTTCAAGTGCGAGGCCTGCGGCGAGGTGGTGCCGCGCGCCGAGTTCGAGCGCGCCTTCAACGTCTGCCCGCGGTGCGGCCAGCACGAAGCGCTCCCGGCCCGGCGCCGGCTGGAGCTGGTGCTCGACGCCGGCTCCTTCCAGGAGCTGGACGCCGAGCTCACCCCGCAGGATCCGCTCGGGTTCGTGGACTCCAAGAAGTACCGCGACCGGCTCAAGGCCATCTTCAAGAACAGCGGCCTGCGCGACGCCTTCATCTCCGGCGTGGGCAGCATCGCCGGCCAGCCGGTCTCGCTGGGCGCCTTCGCCTTCGAGTTCATGGGCGGCTCGATGGGCTCGGTGGTGGGCGAGAAGGTGGCGCGGGTCTTCGACCGCGCCTGGGAGCGGCGCATCCCCGCCATCGTCTTCAGCTCCAGCGGCGGCGCGCGCATGCAGGAGGGGATCTTCTCCCTCATGCAGATGGCCAAGACCTCCGCCGCCATCCAGCGCTTCCGGGCGGTCCGCAAGCCCTACGTCTCGGTGCTGCTGCACCCCACCACCGGCGGCGTGGCCGCCTCCTTCGCCTGGCTGGGCGACGTCGTGATCGCCGAGCCCAAGGCGCTGATCGGCTTCGCCGGGCCGCGCGTGATCGAGCAGACCATCCGCGAGAAGCTGCCCGCCGGGTTCCAGCGCAGCGAGTTCCTGCTGGAGCACGGGATGATCGACGCCATCGTGCCGCGCCCCGAGCTGCGCGACCGGCTGGGCCAGCTGATCGGCCTGATGGGCTGAGGGGGCTCCGGTGGATCCCCACGGCTACCTGGCGGCGCTGCAGCCGCTGGCCATGCGCTTCGGCCTGGAGCGGATGGTGCGGGCCCTGGACGCGCTGGGCCACCCGGAGCGGCGCTACGCCGTGCTGCACGTGGGCGGCACCAACGGCAAGGGCTCCACCTGCGCCATGGCCGAGGCGGCGCTGCGCCGCGCCGGCCACCGGGTGGGCCTCTACACCTCGCCGCACCTGGTCCGCTTCAACGAACGGATCGCCGTGGACGGCCAGGTCATCGACGACGCCCGCCTGGAGGCGCGCATCGCCGCGCTGCGCGACGCCTGCCCCTGGCACGAGGCCGGCGGGCCGGAGGACCGGCTCACCTACTTCGAGTTCGCCACGCTGCTGGCCCTGCTCGACTTCGCCGAGCAGGGGGTGGACGCGGCGGTGGTGGAGGTGGGGCTGGGCGGTCGCTTCGACGCCACCAACGCGGTCAGGCCGGCGGTGACCGCCATCGCCCGCATCGGCCTCGACCACACGCAGCTGCTGGGCGACACGGTGGAGGCCATCGCCGCCGAGAAGGCGGGCATCTTCAAGCCGGGCGTGCCGGCCGTGGTGCACGGGCAGCAGCCGGCCGGGGCGCTGGAGGTGCTGCGCCAGGAGGCGGAGCGCCGCGGCGCGCCGCTCACGGTGGCGCCGGAGCGCTGGGACGGGCCGGTCGGGCTGGCCGGGCCGCACCAGCGCGGCAACGCGGCGCTGGCGGCCGCGGCGCTGCGGGCGCTGGCGGGGCAGGGGGTGCGGCTGGCCGAGGCGGACGTGGCCGGGGGCATCGCCGCGGCGCGCTGGGCGGGTCGGCTGGAGGCCGTGGGCGGCGTGCTGCTGGACGGCGCCCACAACCCGCAGGGCGCGGCGGCGCTGGCGGCGGCCCTCCCGGCGCTGCACCCGGGCCGGCCGGTGGAGCTGGTGTTCGGCGTGCTCAGCGACAAGGACGATCGAGCCATGCTGGCCGCCCTGGCGCCCGCGGTCCGCCGCCTCCACCTGCTGGCGCCCCACACGCCCCGGGCGCGCCCGGCCGCCGAGGTGCAGGCGCTCGCCCGCTCGCTGGGGATCGAGGCCGACCTCCACGTGGACCTCATCGGGGCGCTGGCGTGCGCCCGGCAGGCCGCCGGCGGGGACGGGCTGGTGTGCGTGGCCGGCTCGCTCTACCTGGTGGGCGAGGCCCGGGAGCTGTTGCAGAGGTAGGTAGATATCGGCCTGGAAGCGCTCGGCTTTTTTTGGGTCCCGGGCTCCCCGTGCTATCGTCCCGGCGACCTTCCAGCGGAGCCCCTCGATGCGTTCACGCCTCCTCCCGCTCGCCGCCCTGCTCGCCCTGTCTACCCACGCGGGCGCAGGGGAGCTCAACGTCATCCGCTCCGTCGAGGTGAAGGACGAGGGCGGCTCGGTGGTGGTCTCGGTGAAGGGGAGCCAGCGCCCGAGCTTCACCACGTTCGCGATGGCCGACCCGCCGCGCTTCGTCCTCGACTTCTCCGAGTCGCGCTTCGACGGCGTCCAGGAGCAGATGAAGGTCGGGGACGCGACCGTCGCCAGCATCCAGAACCTCTCCTACGGCTCCGACGCCAGCGCCATCGCGCGCGTGATGATCACCTTCACCGCCGACGTGGATCCGCCGGAGGTGGTGGACGCCGGCGACCAGCTGCTGATCAAGGTCGTCCGTCCCGGCGTCGCGCCGCAGGCCGTGGCCGCTGCGCCGGCCGCCGAGCCGGCCCCTGCCGAGCCGACCCCCGCCGCCCAGGCCGCGCCTGCCGCCCAGGCCGCGCCCGTCGTCGAGGAGACGCCGGCTGCGGTCGCCCCGGCGGCCGCCCCGGTCGCGCCCGCCGCCAGCGCCGCCGCGCCCGCTGCCACCTCCAGCGCCGCCGCTCCGGCCGCGGCCGTCGCCGCCGCTGCCTCGGCCGGCGAGTCGAACACCTCCGCGCAGGTCGAGTCGTCCGACGCGCTGCCCGAGCCGCAGGCCGCCCCCGCCGCGGCCGCCGCGGCCGAAGCCACCCCGCAGTCCCAGGCGGACGCCGAGGCCGACAGCCTGGCCGCCGACGACGAGGCGCTGGCCGAGAAGTCGGAGGCCCAGCGCCGCGCCGACGAGGCCCAGGCCCGCCTGGACGCCCAGCCCAGGCCGGCCCCCGCCGCCGCCGCCCCCGCCGCCGTGGCCGCCGTGGCCGCCACGCCCCCCCCGCCGCCGCCTGCCGCCGTGGCGGTCGCCCCGGCCGCCGCGAGCCGCCCGGAGCGGCTGGAGGCCGACGGCGCGCCCGACGTCAAGCTGCGCGAGGTGGGCTTCAAGCAGCTGGCCGGCGTCTCCCGCGTCTTCATCCGCACCACCGCCACCCCGCGCTTCTCCGTCCAGGACGCCGGCGAGGACGTGGTCCGGATCGAGCTCGAGAACACCCGCGTCGACCGGGTCAACGACCTGCGCTTCCTGGACACCTCCTTCTTCTCCTCGGCCGTGACCCGCATCACGCCGCGCCGGGAGGGGGGCAGCTACGTGCTGGAGGTGAAGCTGCGCCAGCGCGTGCCGTACCAGCAGAAGATCGAGGGCGACGTCCTGGCCCTGGACTTCGAGCGGCCCGCCGCGGCTGCGGCCCCGGCCGCTCCGGGGGCCCCGGCGGACGATGGTGTGCAGACGGAGGACACGGCCGCCCCGTAGCGCGGTATCCTCCGCGCCGCCGTGACCCCATCCGCCGCCCTCCGCGCGGCCGTGCTCCTGGCCGCGCTGGCCGGGGGTGCGGACGCAGCCCTCGCCGCCGACCCCGCTGCGGCCAGCGCCCCGCCGGCCCCGCCGGCGCAGGGGCAGGTCCTGCCCGAGCCGCCCGGCGGCACCGGACCGGTGCGCGTCGAGGCCGGCGAGACGGTCTGGCATGGCGAGACCGGGCTGTGGGAGTTCAGGGGCGGCGTGGTGGCCCGGCGCGGCGCCATCACCCTGCGCGCCCGCGCGGCCTCGCTCGATCCAGCGACCGACGAGCTGCTGGCCACCGGCGACGTGGTCCTTGCCGACCCGACGCGCGTCATCGCCGCGGACGAGGTGCGGGCGGTGCTGGACGGGCCGTTCCACGCCTCCGGCGTGGTGGCCTACCTCAAGGAGTCCCCTACCGAGCTGGGCGGCGTGGAGGGGAAGGACCAGGCCCGGGTGACGGGCCGGAACCGGCTCTCGTTCACCGGCAAGGCCCTCGACGGCGACGCCGAGGGGCACCTGCGGGCCGAGGACATGCGGGTGAGCCTGTGCGACTGCGGCCCCGGCCAGCCGCCGTCCTGGGAGCTGCGGGCCAGCCGCGCCGACGTGATCCCGGGCGACCGCGTGGTGCTCGACTGGCCGGTGCTCTACGTCACCCCGCGCCTCGTCGGCGTGAAGAAGCCGGTGCCGGTGCTGGTGGTGCCCTGGATGTACCTGCCGCTGGGTGATCGTCACACCGGCCTGCTGGCCACCCAGATCAACTCCACCGGCGCCACCGGGTTCTCGCTGGCCCAGCCGCTCTTCGTGACGCTGGGGCGCAGCGCCGACACGACCATCACCCCGGAGTACATGTTCGGCCGCTCGCGCAGCCAGGTGGAGGACGGCAAGCCGGCGGTGCGCGGCTTCGGCGCCCGCCTCGAGCTGCGCTGGGCGCCGGCCGACGGGGCCGAGGGTCAGATCGAGGCCCACGGCGTGAACGACCTCGACGACGAGCCCAGCGGCGCGGGCGGCGGCCGGCTCTCGCTCATCGGCTATCACACGCAGCGGCTGGGGGACTCGACCCGCCTGCGCGTGGCCGGCGCGCTCTCCACGGATCCGGTCTGGTACCGCGACTTCACCAGCGACGTGCTGCTCAAGGGCGGCACCTACGCGCGCTCGCAGGTGCTCGTCTCGCACAAGGCCGAGGCCTGGGTGCTGGAGGGGACCGCGGCCTACTACCAGCCGCTCACGCCGGAAGGCTGGACGACCCCGCACGGCGACTACGGCACCTTCGGCGGGGACGTGCCGGTGGCCCACCGCTGGCCCTCGCTGGCGGCCACGCTGCTGCCGGTGGGCGTGGGGCCGTTCCTGGCGCAGGGGCGGGCGGGGCTGGCCCGCTTCGCCACGCTCTCCGGCGAGGTGGGCGAGCTGGGCCCGGGCGATCCGGGCTGGCTCCACAACGTGACCACGAAACCCGGGATGCCGGGCGGCGAGTGGAGGCAGGCCCATCGCCCCGCGGTGAACCGCGCCGACGCGCGGCTGCAGCTCTCCTGGCCCATGCGCCTGGGCGGCGCGCTCTCCTTCGACCCCTTCGTGCGCGGCGTCGGCGTCGGCTACCTCCCGGACGACGGTGAGTCCGCCTACGGCGGCTGGGCGGCCTACGGCGCCAGCGCCTCGTTCGCGCTCTCGCGCAGCGGCGGCGGCCTGGAGCACCGGATCGAGCCGCGGGTGGAGTACCTGGGCGGCACCGCCGAGGCGCTCCACGGCGAGGTCCCGCTGGCCGCCGGCGACCAGTGGGATCGCCTCGCGCCAGGCGTCACCATCGGCGGCCAGCCGGTGCTGCAGCGGCTCTCGGCGGCGCCGCCGGAGGCCTACCAGCAGCTGCGGCTGGCGCTGGTGAACCGGCTCGACGCCGGCGCCGGCGGCCACCTGCAGCTGGAGCTGGCGCAGGACCTGGATCTGCGCCGCGGCACGCTGGCCGAGACGACGGTGCGCGGCTCGGGCGCCAAGGGGCCGCTGCTGGGCGATCTGGACCTGCGCTTCCTGCCGCGCGGCTCGCGCTCGCAGGAGGCGCCGCCGGCGGCGTATGACTCACCGCTCGATCGCTTCACGCAGCTGCGCGGGAGCCTGGGGCTGGTGGACCGCCGCGGCGACGAGGCCCGGGCCACGCTGGTCGCCGTGGGCCCCGGCGGCTCGGGCATCAACATGGCCGGCCCGGACGCGCTGTTCGACCTGCGCCCGGCCGCCATCGACGGCGTCTCGCAGGGCACCCTGGCGCTGCGCGGCGTGCTGGGCGGCGCCACGCTCGGCTACGACGCGCTGGTGCCGGCGCGCCCCCTGGACGTGGCCCGCTGCACCGGCAGCGGCACGCGCAAGATCGAGGCCTGGCACATCCAGCAGCACGCGGCGACCATGGTCTGGAACTCGCCCTGCCGCTGCTTCGTGGCCAAGCTGGTGCTCCGCGTGAACGACTGCGGCGACCCGTCCTATTCGGCCACCATCGATCTGTCGCAGCTGATGGAGCGCGCCACCATCCGCTGACGCGGTGCGTGGCGCTGCTCCGCGCGGGTACGCGCAGCTCGCACACGGATCGTGTGAGCCCGATCGGGGCCCAGGGCTGGAATGGGCACGGCAGGGGTTGCCGCGACGTGAACCCCGACCGGAGAATCCTCCGATGACCGACCGCGCTCGACAGGGCCGCGGGGCGCCCCGCAGCGCTCCGCCGGTGGAGGGCGAGCCAGAGAAGCGGAGGGCCATCCTGCACGCCGCGGTGAGGGTGTTCGCCGACAAGGGCTACCACGGCTGCCGCATCGCCGACGTGGCCCGCGCCGCCAACGTCGCGTACGGCCTCGTCTACCACTACTTCAAGAACAAGGACGAGCTGCTCGAGAGCGTCTTCGCCGAGCAGTGGACCATCCTCACCACGGCGCTGGCCTCCATCGGCGCGGGGCCTGGGACGGCCGCGGACAAGATCGCCGGCCTGTTCGGCTTCGTGTTCGACGTCTACAAGACGGCGCCCGCGGCGGTCCGGGTGCTGATCCTCGAGGTCACGCGCACGCCCCAGGGGCTGCGCGCCGGCTCGACCCGCGAGACCTTCGAGCGGGCGGTGCAGCTGGTGGCGGACATCGTCCGCGAGGGGCAGGCGCGCGGCGAGCTGCGGCCGGAGGTGGACCCGGTCATCGCGGCCACCGGCATCCTGGGCCAGATGGAGCTGGCGCTGTCGGGCATGGTGGTCGGGCTGGTGCCGGCCGGCTCCGAAGAGGCCATCGATCGGGTGAAGGGCCAGGTGATCGGCCTGGCCCTGGGCGGCCTGCGCGGAGATGCGCGGCCCCCGAAGAGCGTCGACGTCAGCCTTCGTTGACGCCACAAGGGGCCGCTGCTAACTCCCACGTCCCCCTTCCAAGCACCGCGCGGGCCCCCCGCGCATCGACCGCGCGGGCCGGGGCCCGCGCCACATCAGAGGTAACGACATGACCGCCCGCGTCCTCGTCTCCGACGACCTCTCGCCCGAGGCCGTCCGAATCCTCCAGCAGGCCGGCCTCGCCGTGGACGTGAAGGTAGGGCTCAAGCCCGACCAGCTCGAGGCCATCATCGGCGAGTACGAGGGCCTGGCGGTGCGCAGCGCCACCAAGGTGACCGCCAAGCTGCTGGAGAAGGCGGGCAAGCTCCGGGTCATCGGGCGCGCCGGCGTGGGCGTGGACAACGTGGACCTCGACGCCGCCACCCGCCGCGGCGTGGTGGTGATGAACACCCCCGGCGGCTCCTCCACCACCGTGGCCGAGCTGGCGCTGGCCATGATCCTCTCCCTCTCGCGCCACGTGCCGGCCGCCACGGTCAGCGTCAAGGCCGGCAAGTGGGAGAAGAAGAAGTTCCAGGGGCACGAGGTGGCCGGGAAGACGCTGGGCGTGGTGGGCATCGGCAACATCGGCTCGGTGCTGGTGGACCGCGCCCTGGCCATGAAGATGAAGGTCATCGCCTACGATCCGTTCATCTCGGCCGAGGCCGCCGCCAAGCTGGGCGTGACGCTGGTGGAGCTCGAGGCGCTCTGGGGCCAAGCGGACGTGATCTCGCTCCACGTGCCGCTCACCGAGCAGACCCGCAACCTGGTCAACGCGCAGGTGCTGGCCAAGGTGAAGAAGGGCGCCATCCTGGTGAACTGCGCCCGCGGCGGGATCGTGGACGAGAAGGCCCTGGCCGACGCGCTCGCCTCCGGCCACCTGGGCGGCGCGGCGCTGGACGTGTTCGACAAGGAGCCGCCGGCCGCCGACCACCCGCTCTTCAAATTCGACAACTTCGCCTGCACGCCGCACCTGGGCGCCTCCACCGAGGAGGCCCAGGTGGCCGTGGCGATCGCCATCGCCGAGCAGGTGGCCGCCTACCTCCAGCACGGCGTGGTGAAGAACGCCGTCAACGTCCCGGGCCTGCCCCGCGAGGTGATGGAGCAGCTCGCCCCCTACCTGCCGCTGGTCGAGAAGCTGGGCTCGCTGGCCGCGCAGCTCGCGCCCTCCGGCCCGACCGAGGTGACGCTCGAGGTGGCCGGCGAGCTGGCCTCGGTGCCGCTCCGCCCGCTCTCCAGCCGCGCGCTGGTCGGAGCGCTGCGCCACTTCCTGGAGACGCCGGTCAACGAGGTGAACGCGCCGGCCATCGCCCGCGATCGCGGCCTGGTGGTGCGCGAGGTCTCCTCGGCCGAGCCGCACGACTACGCCAGCCTGGTGACCCTGCGCATCAAGGGGCAGGGGGGCGAGGTGGCGGTGGCCGGCACGGTGTACGGCAAGCACGAGGCGCGCATCGTCCGCGTGGACGGCTTCCGCATGGAGGCGGTGCCGGAGGGCGACGTCATCCTCTGCGAGAACGACGACGCGCCGGGCGTGGTGGGCAACCTGGGCGGCTCGCTGGGCGCCGCCGGCGTGAACATCGCCCGCATCTCGCTCTCCCGCCTGGAGGACCGCTCCCGGGCGGTCGCCTTCCTGAACGTGGACTCGGCGCCCACGCAGGAGGTGCTGGAGCGCCTGCGCAAGCTGCCGCACGTCCGGGTGGTCCGGGCCATCAAGATTTAGGAGAGGCCTCGGACCCCACAGGTGGTCAGGCCTCAGGAGAGGCGCAGCGAGGCCAACCTGGCCGGCTCGGCGGATCCGCGGGCTCACCGCGGAGATCCGCTTTGCTCTTCCTGAAGCTCGATTCGAGGCCTTGCCTGGGGCCCGAATCCTGGGGCCTGGCGCGGCCGCCGCCGTCGGCGCGCCCACGTACCCACCGTGCACGCGCCCCCGACCGTCCGCACCTTTCGGAGGGGAGGGGCGCGAGCGCCCTGGGGAGGAATGGCATGGCGACGACGATGGAGAGGGCGGGGGAGCGGGCGCTGCCGCGGCTGTCGTGGGGACCGATCATTGCGGGCGTGCTCCTCTCGCTGGCGGCGCACGTGGTGCTGGGGCTCGTCGGCGCGGCGCTGGGGATGGCTGCCGAGCCGGCCGACTCGGGCGGCCTGGGGGCCGCGGCGGCCATCTGGGCGCTGCTGACGCCCTTCGTGGCCACGCTGCTGGGCGCCTGGCTGGCCTGCCGCCTGGCGGCGCGCGAGGACACGGCCGGCACCAACCTGCACGGCGTGATGGTCTGGTGCATCGGCCTGCTGGCCGGCGCGCTGTTCCTGACCGGGACGGCGGCGTCGAGCGCCGTGGTGGCCGGGACGGCCGCCTCGGGCAACGCCGGCGCGCTGATGCGCAACCTGGGCGCGCCCGACACGCGCGGGCCGGTGGCCGAGGCGCGGGCGGACGAGGCCGGCAAGCGCGGTGCGGCCCTGGCGGGCGGCGCGGCCATGGCGGCGCTGTGCGGGCTCCTGGGCGCCTTCGCCGGCGCGGGCATCGCCCGCGCGCGCCGCGAGGGCCGCGGCCTGGGCTGGAAGATCGCCATCCAGCGGGCCGGGCACCACGAGGCCGGGCGGCCCATGCCGGCGCCTGGCCTGGGCGCGCGCGAGCGCGGCTACGACAAGGGGCTGCCGGGCGGCGTGGGCGGCGTGGAGCGTGGCTATCCGGCCGGGCCGGACGAGCGGCCGGCGCCCGCTGATCCGTATCATCACTGACTCTCGGCGCGGTGGGGCCCCAGGCCCCAGGCCTCGGGCCCCAGCCTGCGTCGCTTGCTTCTCCTGACGCCTGGGGCCTCAAGCCTGAGGCCTTCGCCTGGCCTCGTTTTGCTGTACAGTGCCGCCCCGCGATGCTCGACCTCTCGCTCCCGACCGGCCTACGCGATTTGCTGCCCGACCACTCCGCCCACCTGGCGGAGCTGTCGGCGCGCCTCCAGGGCGTCTTCTCGCGCCTGGGCTACCGCCGCCTCTTCCTGCCCACGCTGGAGCGGCTCGAGGTGGTGGAGCGGGGGCTCTCGCCGGCCGCGCTGGCCGACGTGCTCAAGTTCGTCGAGCCCGGCTCCGGCGAGGTGGTGGCCATCCGGCCCGACATCACGCCGCAGAATCGCCCGGCTCTACGCGGCCCGCCCCGACGCCCTGCCGTCGCCGGCCCGGCTCTGCTACGACGGTCCGGTGCTGCGCGCCCGCGAGGCGCGGGCTGGCCGCCCGCGCGAGGTCTACCAGGCCGGCGTGGAGCTGCTGGGCGCGGGCGGCCCCGCCGCCGACGCCGAGGGTGATTCCGTGCTGCTGGCCCGGGCGCTGGAGCGGGTGGGGCTGCGCGAGGCCAAGGTGGAGGTGGGCCAACGCCCGCTTCGCCCAGGCGGTGCTGGACGCGGCCAAGCTCCCCGCCGCGGCGGTGGCCGCCGCCTGGGAGGCCCTGGCGCGCAAGGATCAGGCTGCGTACGCTGGCGCGGCTGGCCGCGCGCGGGCGGGGGGCCCCGGCCGCCCGCGAGGCGGTCCCGGCGCTGGCTGGGCTCTACGGCGATGGCGCCCTGGCCCGCGCCCGCAAGCTGGCCGGCGCGATCCCCGCCGCGGGGGAGGCGCTGGCCGAGGTGGAGGCGGCGCTGAAGCTGGCGCGCCGCCGCGGCGTCCGCCAGGTCGAGGTGGACCTGGGCGAGACGCGCGGGCTCGGCTACTACACCGGCGTCACCTTCGCCGGCTACGCCTCGGGGGCGGGGAGCGCGGTCGCCACCGGCGGCCGCTACGACGGGCTGCTGGCCCGGTTCGGGCGCCCCGGCCCGGCCATCGGGTTCGCGGTGGACCTCGAGTTCGCCACCCAGGCGCTGGAGCGGGCGAACGGGCGGCGCGGCGCCGCGCCCCGCACCGCGCGGCGGCGCGCATCCGCACGCCGTCAGCGCTAGCGGATCCCTCGGGCCGCTGGTAAGGTGTGCCACCTGCGCGCCCCTCCGCGCCCGCCCTCCGGGCGCGCGTCGGGGCCGCTTCCCGGCCGAGCGCCGGAGCGGCCCGGGCAAACGAGACGGGTGGCCGCACGGGAGTCTGAGACATGCCGAACGTGGTCGTCGTCGGAGCCCAGTGGGGCGACGAGGGCAAGGGCAAGATCGTCAATCTGCTGACGCAGTACGCCGACGTGGTGGTCCGCTTCCAGGGCGGCAACAACGCCGGGCACACGCTGGTGGTGGGCGGCGAGAAGACCGTCCTGCACCTGATCCCCTCCGGCATCCTCCACCCGGGCAAGGCCTGCGTCATCGGCAACGGCGTGGTGATCGACCCCGAGGTGCTGGTCCAGGAGGTCGATCGGCTCAAGCAGAAGGGGCTGATGGCCGACGACGGCCAGCTGGTGGTCTCGCTCGACGCCCACGTGATCATGCCGTGGCACAAGGCCATCGACATCGCCCGCGAGAAGGCCATGGGCGAGGGCAAGATCGGCACCACCGGTCGCGGCATCGGCCCGACCTACGAGGACAAGGTGGCCCGGCGCGGCCTGCGCGTGCGCGACCTGCTCGAGCCCGCCCGGCTGGCCCGCAAGGTCAAGGAGCGCGTGGCGGCGGCCCGCGAGGAGCTGACCCGCCTCGGCGCCGCGCCCGAGCTGGACGAGGCCGCCATCCTGGCCCGCGCCACCGAGCTGGGGAAGCGGCTGGCGGTCCACGCCACCGACGTCTCGCTCTGGCTGCACCGGGCGCTGCAGGCCGGCAAGTCGCTGCTGTTCGAGGGCGCGCAGGGCACGCTGCTCGACGTGGACCACGGCACCTACCCGTTCGTCACCTCCTCCAACACCGTGGCCGGCAACGCGGTGGTGGGCTGCGGCCTGGGCCCCACCGCCGTCGACTACGTGCTCGGCATCTCCAAGGCCTACTCGACCCGCGTCGGCAGCGGCCCGTATCCCGACCGAGCTCAAGGACGGAACCGGCGAGCGGCTGCGCAAGGTGGGCAACGAGTTCGGCGCCACCACGGCCGCCCGCGCCGCACCGG
>JASGJN010000011.1:0-135950 GCA_049840735.1 Anaeromyxobacter sp.
TCCCCGTCCACGGTCCAGGTCAGGCGGCCGTCGCCGTCGTAGACCCGCTGCTCCACCACATCGGGCCGGGTCACCGTGCCCGGCTGGATTAGCGTGGCTATTTGATCGACGGTGGCCGCGATGGGAAGCGAGCCCAGGGCGATGACCGCCCCGTAGGCCGTCGTGGAGATGACCCGCCCCTCTGCGTCGTACGTGCTCTTGCGGACCCCGCCCTCGGCGTCCACCGTGAACACCAGCCGGTTGGCCGCATCGTAGGCAAACCGGGTCACGTTCCCGCGCGCGTCGGTCCGCGCGACCACGTTCCCGTTCCTGTCGTAGGTGTAGCTCTCGACCAGGTTGAGACCGCCCGGATCCACCATGGTGGAGACGCGCCGGCCTGCGACGTCGTAGGTGTACTGCGTGGTCAGCCAGCCGGGGCTCGTCACCTTGAGCTGCCGGCCGGCCGGGTCGTACTCGTAGCGCGTGACGAGGTTCAGCCCGGTGGGATTGACGGCCTGCGTGAGGACGTGGCCGGCCAGGTTGAAGCCGATCGCCGTGACGGTGCCGCGCGGATTCGTGACGCTGATCTGCTGGCCCTTGGCGTCGTACGCGTAGCTGGTCGTGAGCCCGAGCCCGCCCGGATTCACGGTGCGGCTCAGCACCCGGTTGGCCGAGTCGTAGCTGACGCGCGTGATGGTCCCGCGCGCGTCGATCTGAAGCTCCACCACCCGATCTGCGCGATCGTAGGTGGACTCGAGCGACGTGCCGTCCGCCCGCCGGGTGAACCGGAGGTTGCCGTCGGCGTCGTACTCGTACGTGGTGGCGTTCCCGCGGCCGTCCGTCACCCGGCACAGCTGGCCGTTGCGGGTGGTCTCGGTGGTCACCGTCACGCCCTCCGGCGTGGTCACGATCGTCTTGCGATTCGCCGTCTGGTAACGATAAGTGGTGGTCTTGCCCAGCGCGTCCGTCTGGGTGAGCGTGCGGCCGAAGGCGTCGTACGTGGTGGACCGGATCCCCCCCAGTGCGTCCACGGTCTGCACCAGCCGGCCCAGCCGGTCGTAGGTGGCCGGCGGATCGTGACGCCGTTCGCGTCGGTCGTCTGGATGAGCCGGCCGAAGGCGTCGTAGACCGAGCTGCGGGTGATGGCGAGGCCGCTCGGGTCCTCCACCATCCGCGTGGCCAGGCCGCGCCGATCGAAGGTGCTGGTGCGGCCGAGCGTGCCGGCGTTCGTCGGCTGGGTGGTCTGGACCACCCCGCCGAAGGCGTCATAGGTCGCCGTGGTCCGCACGTTGAGCGCGTCGACGGTGGCGGTCCGCTGGCCGCGGGCGTCGTACTCGATCCGCGTGAGCGAGTTCTGGGTGGAGGCGGCGACCGCGGTCACCAGGGCCGTGGCCGCGCCGGCGTTGGCGCTGGAGGAGAGCACGCCGCCGACCAGGCTGGTCACCGTCGCCGCCGGGAGCCTGGTCGCCAGCGCGCTGGTCGAGGTGACGCGGCCCAGCGCGTCGTAGGCGGTCTCGGCGACCTCACCCAGCGCGTTGACCGTGTAGCGGAGCCGCCCGGCGTCGTCGTGGAAGAAGACGGTCCGGTTGCCGTTCTGGTCGGTGGTGCTGATCCGGCGGCCCGCGGCGTCGTATGCGTACTTCACGCCGTACTGCGCCCAGATGTCGTCCACCTGCGCCGGCGTCAGGCCCGAGGTGAGCAGCGCCGCGCCCACGGCGGTCAGCTCGGCGACCAGGCGCCCCTGAACGTCATAGCGCTTGTTGAGGATCCGCTGGTCGACCGTCCCAGCGGCGACGGTGGTGCTGATCAGGTTGCCGACGGCGTCGTAGACGTTGTCGGTCGTGAGCCCGTCCGCCGTCACCTGCCGGAGCAGCCGGCCCAGCGCGTCCCAGGTGTTCCGGGTGAAGTGATCCTCGCCGTTCGCCGCCGGGCGGAGCGTCGAGAGGCTGGTGAAGGTCGAGAGCGTGGCCGTCACCTTGCTGGCGTAGCGGCGCGACTCGGACAGGCGGCCGTTCGAGTCGTAGGTCAGCTCGGTGAGGTAGCCCTCCGCGTCCACCGCGGCCACCTTCTGGCCGCGCGCGTCGTAGTACGTCCAGGTGGAGATGTCCTTCGCAGCGTCGGCATCCACCAGGCTGGCCACGTTGCCGCCGGAGCGGACCGTCGTGACCGCAGCGGCGATGTTGGCGGCGTCAGTGAACCCGCGCACCTTGCTGGCGTAGCCGATGGTCTGGACCTGGCGGCCCGCCGAGTCGTAGCGGAGCTCGGTGAGGTAGCCCTCGCCGTCGATGGTGCCGCGCAGCAGCCCGTCCTTGTCCAGCAGCCGGGTGATGGTGCGGTCGGCGGCGGACGCCACAGGCGCCACGGTCGCGCCGACGCCGTTCCCGAGCGCGGCGGTGCTCACCGCGTTCGCGTACTGCGTGGTGGACAGCACCCGGCCAGCCTCGTCGAACCGGGTCTGGGTGACGTAGCCCAGCGCGTCCACCTGGTGGGTGAGCCGGCCAGCCGCGTCGTAGAGGTTCCAGGTCTTCGCATCCGCCGAGGTGGCGGCGGGGCGGATGGCGGAGAGCGCCGGTGAGGTCGGGTTGCCATTGGCATCGACCAGCAGGCTCACCGTGACCGGGTTGGCGTACCCGATGATCTGGGTGAGCTGGTTCGCGGCGTCGTAGACGTACTCAGTGAGGCTGCCCGCCGGCCCCACGTCTGCGACCTTGCGTCCAGCGGCGTCGTACAGCACCCAGCTGCGCTGCCCGGTGGGCCCCTGGGTCATCACCAGCCGGTTGTCCGCGTCGTAGGAGTAGCGCGTCGTGCCGAGCGTGGTCCCGGCGGACGACTCCACGACCGAGACGAGCCGGCCCGCGCCATCGAAGGTGGACGTCCGCACCAGGTTGTTGGCGAGGGTGACGCTGATCTTCCCGCCGGCGTCGTCGTAGAGCGAGACGGTGGGGATCGAGAGCGTGCCGTCCGCCGACTTCACCAGGCTGGAGACCACGCGCCCCATGCCGTCGTAGACGGTCTGGGTGATGCCACGTCCATCGGGCGTGATGGTCTGCAGCAGCTCGCCGCGCTCGTTGTAGACGTACTGGGTGGTGGCACCGGTGCCGGAGACGCCCTCTCCCGTCGCGTCCAGCTCCGTGTAGACCACCGACAGCTTCAGCTCGCCGCGCAGATCGTACTTGTAGCTGGTGCGGACGGCGAGGCTGCGGTCGCCCGCGAGGCCCGTGACCCAGTCCCTCAGCTGCTGCTCGGTCGGAACGGCCGTCGCCGCCAACCCGGAGAGATTCGCAACCCCTGGCGCGGTACTCGAGGGTCGCGATTCGCCGGCCCAGCGGCTCGTCTGTGGGGGTCCCGGTGCCGTACCGATGCTCGGTGACCCGGCCCTCGGGGCTGATCACGAACCGGAGCTCGTTTTTCCCGCCGGCGTCGTAGACGTACCGGGTCGTCAGCGCGCCGCTGCCGGTGGTGACGGTCTCGGTGAGGAGCTGGTTGTGGCCGTCGTAGGTCCTGTCGATGGTGTTGCCGGCCGAGTCCACCTGCCTCGTCAGGTTGCCATTGTCGTAGCTGAGCTGGACGGTGCGGCCCAGGGCGTCAGTGATGGACGCGACGTCCCCGGTGGCGTCGTAGCCGTAGCTGACCCAGGTGAGCCCGCCGGGATTGGCTGCGGTCACGCCGCCGCGCACCAGCGTGAGCTGTCCCTTGGTGTCGTACTGGTAGACGGTGGAGACGCCCAGCGGGTCCGTGACCGTGGTCTTACCCGCCGCGGCATCGTACGCGAACTGCGTGACGTTGCCCGCGCCGTCCTGGACGGTCGCCGCCCTGTAGGTGCCGCCCACCAGGACATAGGTGAAGTCCGTGCGCGTGCCGTCGCTCTGGACCACGCTTGCGACGCGGTTGCTCGTCCCGTCGTAGGTGTACGTGGTCTTGAAGACCGTCCCGGTCTCCACCCGCCGTGACGGCCCCCAGGCCCCGGGGGTTGAGCGCCACGCTCACCGTCTCGAGCCGGTTCTGCGCGTCGTAGGTGTACGAGACGCTCTGCAGCGTCAGGACCCCGTCCACGTTCAGCGCCGTGTCGACCCGCAGCAGGTTCCGGCCGCTCACGCCGCCGTAGGTGTAGGTGATCGACTCGCCGCTGGCGCTCGTCACCGCGGTCAGCTGGTTCGAGCCGCTGTAGCTGTAGCTCAGCGTGTTCCCGGCCGCGTCGGTCTGCGTGAGGATCCGGCCGACCGCGCCGGCCTGGTACGTCTCACGCGTGGTCGAGGCGCCGTCGGTCCAGGTGTACGTGCCGTCGCCGTTGATGACGATGCTGTCGCGGGCCGAGCTGCCGGTGATCTCCGCCAGGTAGGCGCCCTTGGCGGCGTCCCAGGCGTAGTCGCAGGTCGAGCCGTCGGTGTCGATCCGGCGGAGCCGCCCGCCCCCGAGGTCCTGGATGGCCCGCGTCGGCGCGCCCTGCCAGAAGTCCCCGTTGCCGTCGAAGTCGTAGGCGCCCTGGCTGTTGTACGTCCGCAGCGCCGAGGTGTCCGGGCCGTTGCCGACCAGCAGCGCGTCGCCGCGCTGCAGCACCAGGTTGCCGCTGAACACGTTGACGTAGGCGCGCTCTCCGCCCTGCCCCTGGGTGCTGGAGCCGAAGAGGCCCCGCCCGCCGAGGGAGGTGAGCGAGCTGAGGTTCAGGCCCAGCGAGTTCCCGCTGAAGATCGCGACCATGGTGTGCAGACCCCGTCGTCATGCCGCGATCTGCCCCCCGGGGCACCTGCCCCTCTGGTCGATCACGGCTGGCTGTAGGGTTGTCCGCTGGACGCGGCGGGAGTTTAGCGCCTGCGACAATTGCGCACCGGTCACCGGAAAGCCCTATACGGGAAATCCCTGCCCCAGGCCTCCTTCGCGGTCGGCGTACCTTCGCGGTCGGCGGGTCCACGGGAGCACCTGCCGAGGCTCCAACCGACCCGCTCAGCTGAGGCCTCTCAGTCCAGCTCGAGCCAGCCGAACCAGACCGGGTGCTGGGCCTTGTACCACTCCAGCACGCGGCGGATGACCTCCTGCTTCTCGCGCGGCAGCACGCGCTCGTCGATGCGCGAGAAGTGGACCCGGATCCGCTCGCCCTCGTGCTCCAGCGCCTGCGAGAGCATGGTCTGCAGCTCGTTCCGGATCCGGCCGGAGTCGGAGACCTTGACCGCCCGCGCGGTGTGGTCCACGCCGGAGAGGAAGCGGACCAGCAGCGGGCTCATGACGTGGCGCATCTGCGCCAGGGGCTCCATGAGCCGGAAGGTGAAGGCGATCCGGGCCCGCGCGCCGCGCGTGCAGAGGCGCGTGCTCACCCGCCAGCGCCCCTCCCCCACCTGCTCCACGCCGCGCTCGCCGGTGTACGGGTCGTCGCACATGTAGCCCACGCTGGAGAGCACGCCCCAGCGCTTCTCCGGCAGGAAGTCGGCGGCCCGGAGCACGCGCTGCCGGAGCGGCATGTTGGAGGCCTCGGCCTCGCGGATGGCCGCGGCGTAGGCCGCCACCCGCCCCGCCTCCAGCTCGCGCCCGCCGTGCAGCGCCGCCACCTCGGCAGCGAAGGCCGGGCTGCGAGGATCGAGCTGCATCAGCTGCCCCTCCGCCCGGCAGGGCAGCTCGAACGTGGGCGAGAAGACCGCCATGGTGGCGTCCACCTCCAGCACCGCCGACAGGCTGGCCGCCTGCATGGCCTCGGCGCTGGCCGCGTAGCCGTCGCACAGGAAGACGTGCGTGGCCCCGTCGCCGTCGCGCCAGCTCCCCACCAGGAAGGTCGGCGCGTAGGTGCCGGAGTCGGTGAAGACCGGGAGCCCGGCCGGCGTGCGCCAGCCGTCCTCCACCAGGTGCGCCCCCAGCGCCTGCCACTCCGCCCATAGCCCGGAGAGGCGGGTGACGCGGCTCTTGCCGCGCAGCGTCCAGACGTGGACGTGCTCGCGCCGCACGCCCGGGTAGGCGGCCTCGATGGCCTTCATGACCTCGGCCCGCGGCGTGCGGTAGTCGAGCAGCAGCGACGCCGCCTGCGCCGCCTCGGCCACCCGCCGCGGCAGCGTGAGGCAGCCCATGTACGACTCGTACGGGCGGGCGGTGGTGAGCGGCGAGTCGAACAGGTGGAACACCGCCATGGGGCCGGTGGGCTTGCCCTCGGCGAAGCGCGAGGTGTTCTCCAGCGTGTCCACCGCTGCGCCCCACACCGTGATGCCGCGCTCGCGCAGCCGCTCGTAGAAGCGCTGGAAGGAGTGGCTGTCGTCGTTGAGCAGCCGGCGCACCGCGGCGTCCACCCGGCGCGCCACCTCCGGGCGCGCGTAGACGCGGCCGAAGCCGAGCAGCGGGTTGGCGCCCATCTCCGGCGTCTCGCCGGCCTTGGGCATGAGCCCCTCGCCCAGCGAGACCATGATGGCGTGGTTCTCGGGCAGGGTCCGGGTGAGGTGCCAGAGCCCCTCGCTCATCACGTAGGCGCTGATGGCGTCGGCGCCCTTCTTCACCTGGTTGTAGGCGAGCTTGTCCTTGCCGGCGCCGCCGCCGAAGTCGCCGAAGAGGCGGGTCCCCAGGGCGGTGGCGGCCGAGGTCATGGCCAGGCAGCGGGTGATGCCGCGCGGCGCGAAGGCGTGGGCGGAGACCGGGTCCTCCTGCGCCCGCTCCACCTCCACGTCCTCCAGCCACAGGTGGAACCGCAGCAGCACCGGCCGCGTGTCGAAGGCCCACTGCGCGATCTGGTTGCGCTTCTCGATCTCGGTCACGGCACGCCCCCTGGGACTGCGACCACCTGCCCGCCCCCTTCATCTGGTGCTCGCGGCCCGCCCGGGCCAGGCCCGTGCAGGGAAGGGTCGCGAGGCTCCCGGGTGAGCGGGTAACCTGTCGGCATGAAGGCCCTGATCACCGGCGCGTCCGGCACCGTGGGGACGGCGCTGCGCACCCACCTCGAGGCGCTCGGCCACGACGTGGTGGGCTGGGACCGCGCCCACATCCCCATCGACCAGTACGCGGTGATGGAGGCCTACGTCCGCGGGGTGGCCCCCGACGTGGTCTTCCACCTGGCCATCGCCTCCCGGCCGACGGGCCGGACCGGCGAGGGCTGGCTGGTGAACCACGACTGGCCCAGCGAGCTGGCCTGGATCTGCCGGCAGACCGGCGCCCGGCTGGTGTTCACCAGCAGTGTCATGGTCTTCACCGACGCGGCGCGCGGGCCCTTCACCCCCGAGGCCGTGCCGGACGCGCGGGAGGGGTACGGGTTCGAGAAGCTGCAGGCCGAGGCCCGGGTCCGCTCGCAGGACCCGCAGGCGCGCGTGGTCCGGCTGGGCTGGCAGATCGGCGAGGTGCCCGGCTCCAACACCATGGCCGACTTCGCCGCCCGCCAGGCGGCGCAGGGCGTCATCCGGGCCAGCACCCGCTGGCTCCCGGCCTGCTCCTTCCTGCAGGACACCGCGGCGGCGCTGGTGAGGGCCGCCGAGCTGCCGCCCGGGCTCTACCTGGCCGACGCCAACCGGCGCTGGAGCTTCTTCCAGATCCTCACCGCCCTCCGGGACCGGCTGGGCGCGAACTGGCGCCTCGAGCCGTCCGAGGACTTCGTGTACGACCAGCGCATGATCGATCCGCGCCTGCCGCTCACGCCGCTGGAGGAGCGGCTGCCGGCGCTGCGCTGATCTGCGCCTCGTGGCGCCTCCGTGCATGGCTCGCTCGACGCCTGGCCTTCGACTCCGGGCCGCTGCGCGGCCCTATGCTCAGGCCGAACGGGGACGGACAGAGCGTTCGCCCTGAGCGTAGCCGCGGCCTCGCCGCGGCGGAGTCGAAGGGCGCCGCTGGGCCGTGCAGGCGCCCGCCCGCCCGGCGCGCGCTCGAGGGCGTTCCGCGCCCGGGGCGCCGGCCTTACCTCCGCAGCACCGCGGCGCCAGGGCCGTCACGTGTGCGACCGGCCGCGGTGACGGAGGTACGCGATGACGGGCGACGTGAAGGCTGTGCACGACGAGGTGAAGCAGCTGTTCGGCCAGGTGCCGACGTGGGTGAAGGACATGCCCGACGCGGCGCTTCCCGGCTTCTGGGCGCTGATGCGGGACTTCCAGCTGGGGGAGACCGCCATCCCCAACAAGTACAAGGAGCTGATCGGGCTGGGGGTCTCCGGCGCCACCCGCTGCCGCTACTGCGCGCTCTTCCACACCGAGGCGGCGCGCCTCAACGGCGCCACCGACGAGGAGATCGCCGAGGCCAGCATGATGGCGGCGCACACCATGGGCGCCTCCACCTTCCTCAACGCGCAGCAGGTGGACTACGACCAGTTCCGGCGCGAGACGCTGGAGATGATCGCCTACGGGCGCGCGCACGCCGCCCAGGCCGGCAAGTCCACCTCCATGGGCGAGACCACGCTGCATGCGTGAGGCGGAGCGGGCCGCGGCCCTGGCCCGGCTGGAGACCGATGGGTTGGTGACGCGGCGCGACGGACGGCTCCGGACCACGCGCCGCTGGCAGGGCGCGCTGGCCCGGGCCGCGCTGGAGCTGCAGCAAGCTGGCGCGCCCTGGCGCGACCTGCGCCTGCCGCTGGCGGCGGCGCTGCTGATCCTCCACCCGGAGCGGAGCGACGCCGAGACCGCCGACGAGATCGAGGTGCTGCTGCCGCTGGAGGAGGTGGGGGAGGCGCCGGCTCAGCGCTAGCGCAGGCCCACGACGAGCACCAGCAGCGTCAGCAGCGACGAGCCGACCATGGTCCAGCCCAGCGGCCGGAGCCGGCGCGGCGAGACCCGCGCCAGGCAGACCACCAGCGAGACCAGCGCGGTGGGCGCGGTGGCGAGCGGCAGCGCCCAGGGCAGGCCGGCGGCGGCCAGCGCCACCGCGCCGCCCAGCAGGAGCGCCGTCCCTGCGGCGTGGCGCAGCCCTGGGTCGCGCGCCCCCTTGGAGCGCGCCCGCTCCAGGATCACCTGCACGGCCAGCGTGGCGGCCGCGAAGGACAGGATCCAGGCCAGCAGCGCCGCCAGCGCGGCCCGCGGCTCCGCCCCGCCCGCCAGCGCCACCGCCCAGCCGGCGGCCGCCAGCGCCGCGGCCACCGACACCTCGCCGATCACGGTCTTCTCCAGCCGCCGCCAGACCAGCGCCGCCACCACCGCCGCCAGGGTCGCCGGGAGCAGCAGCGCGGCCCGCGCCGCCGGCGAGGCCAGCGCCGCGCCGGTCAGCCCGCAGGCCGCCGCCCCGACGCCCAGCAGGGCGAGCCAGCGCCGGGCGCGGGCGCCCTCCTCCGCCCGGACGCGCGCGCCGCGGTGGCCGAGCAAGACCAGCGCCGGCTCGTGCGCCACGAAGGCCAGGACCACCGCCGCGGTGAGCAGGCTGGCGGCGGCGGTGAGGTGGCCCAGCAGCAGGCCGGCCAAGAGCGGCAGCGCCAGCTGACCCCACGCGCCGTGCTCGCGCGGGATCAGGGGACGGGCCGGGGTGGCAGGGGCGGCGGAGGTCGTCATCGCTGGGCTGGTGTAGCAAGGGACTGGCCAGGCGTGAACCCCGCGACCGCCGGCCACATTTCCGCGCCACCGGGACCGGGCACCCGCGGGCGGGTGCAGGCCTCACCGCCGGGTGGGTGCGGCGGTGGCCGGGCGCGCCCGCGCGCTCGAGGCCTCGTCGAGCCGCTTCCGCAGGGTGGCCAGCAGGTCGGCCGGGGTGACCGGCTTGGTGATGAAGGTGGCCTCGGCCGGCAGGAGCCCGCGCTCCTCCAGCGCATCGGCGGCGTAGCCGCTGGCCAGCAGCACCGGCAGCCCCGGGCAGGCCCGGGTGATGGCCTCCGCGGCCTCCAGGCCGTTGCGGCGCGGCATGACCACGTCCAGCACGCAGGCGGCGATCCGGTCCCGGTGCGCCTCGAAGCGGGCCACCGCCTCGTCGCCGTCGGCGGCCACGATCACCTCGTAGCCGGCGCCGGCCAGCGCCCGCCGCAGCGCCTCGCGGACCAGCGGCTCGTCCTCGGCCAGCAGCACCGTCTCCCGCCCGCGCGGCGCCGAGCGGACCGGCGCCGGCGCGGGCGGCGCGTCGGCGGGCCCCTCATGCGCCGGCAGCAGCACGCGCATGGTGGTCCCGCGCCCCGGCTCGCTCTCCACCTCCACGTCGCCCCCGTGCTGGCGCGCGATGCCGTAGACGATGGCCAGCCCCAGGCCGGTGCCCTTCCCCGGCTCCTTGGTGGTGAAGAAGGGCTCGAAGATCCGCTCCAGCTCCTCCGGCGCCATGCCGCGCCCGGTGTCGATCACCGTGATGGCCACCGAGGCGGGCCGGGCCGGGCCGCCGCCGGCACCCTCGGTGGCGGGCGCGCGGCCGGCCACGATGCGCAGGCGGCCGCCGGACGGCATGGCGTCGCGGGCGTTGGTGCAGAGGTTGAGCAGCACCTGCTCCAGCTGGCTCGGGTCGGCCACCGCCACCAGCGGCCCGGCCGGCAGCTCCAGCCGCAGCTCCACGTCCTCGCCGATCACGCGGTGGAGCAGCCGCTCCACCCCGCGGATCACCTCCGCCACGTCCACCGGGCGCCGCTGCAGCACCTGCTTGCGGCTGTAGGCCAGCAGGCTCTTCGTCAGGTGGGCGCCGCGGTGGGCGGACTGCAGGATGGCGTCCACCGTCCCGCGCTCGGGGTCGTCCGGGCGCATCTCCTCCTTGAGCAGCGAGGCGAAGCCGACGATGGCGGTGAGCAGGTTGTTGAAGTCGTGGGCCACGCCGCCCGCCAGCCGCCCCACCGCCTCCAGCTTCTGCGCGTGGTAGAGCTGCATCTGCGAGCGCCCCAGCGCCTCCTCGCGGGAGCGCACCGCCGCCACCATCCGCTCGAAGGACCGGGCCAGCTCGTCCACCTCGCGGCAGGACGCGGCGCCGTGGCCCGGCAGCGCCCGGTCGTGCTCGCCGCCCGCCACCTGGCGCGCGGCCGAGGAGAGCGCCTCGATGGGCGCCACCAGCCGCCGCGCCATCAGCACGCCCAGCAGCGCCGCGGCCGCGGCGGCCAGGGCGAAGGCCGCCACCATCACCCGCTGGAGGTGGCGCACCGGGGCGTGGGCCAGCGCCTCCGGCTCGGCGACCATCACCAGCCAGCCGGTGCTCGGAACCCGCCGCACGCTCCCCAGCCACCGCTCGCCGCCCTGCTCGAACTCGGCGGTGGCCTCGCGCCCGGCCAGCCCCTGGCGCACCAGCGGCACGTCGTTGGCGTTCACCTGCTCGGCCACCAGGCGCGGATCGGCGTGCGCGATGAGCGTGCCGTCCCGGGCCACCACCGCCGCCACCGCGCCCCGCGCCATCGAGGTGCGGGCCGCCACCTCCTGGATGGCCGAGAGGTCCAGGTAGCCGATGGCCATCCCGCCCAGCGTCGGGACCACCAGGCTCACCGCCGGGCGGCCCGTGGAGAGGGACATGGTCGGCGAGGACCAGGTGGGCTGGCCGCTCGCCACCGCCTCGCGCACGAAGGGCTCGCCGGAGAGGTCGGTCCCGACCAGGTCCTCCGACTTCGGCAGGCCGTAGATCACCTGCCCGCCGCGGTCGAGCAGCAGCAGCCGCTGCATGGCCGGGTTGGCCCCCAGGTTGAAGTGCATCAGGTGGCCGACCTCGTCGAGCTCCAGCCCGCGGTGCCGGGAGGCCATGGCCACCTCCTCCACCTGGATGAGCTGACCCTGCAGGAACTCGTCCACCTCGCCGGAGACCGCCTCGGCCAGCCCCTCGTTGCGGGCGGCCACCTGGTCGCGCACGTACCGGCCGCCCAGCCACGCCGCCACGCCCGACACCAGCAGCGCCGGGACCAGCGCCACCACGGCGGCGCTGGCGCCCAGCTGCAGGCGCAGGCTCCAGGGGCGCCTCACTCCAGCACCATGATCCGCCCGCCGCGGATGGTGGAGATGAGCTGCCGCCGCTGGGCGTCGCCGGTCGCGTCGATGCGCAGGTCCCCGCGCAGCCCGGCGTAGTCGTTGGCCTGCAGGATGGCGCGGCGGACCCCCTCGCGCGTCGGGTCGCGGCGCAGCGCGCGGGCCAGCATCTGCACCGCCTCGTAGCTCTGCGCGGCCGCGAAGTCTGCGGGCCGGCCGAAGCGCGCCACGTAGGCCTGGCGGAAGCGGACCAGGTCCGGCTCGCGCGCCTCGAGGTCGATCCGCTGGGTGAAGATGGCGCCCTCGACGGCCTGCCCGCCGTGGGCGATCACGTCCTGCGTGAAGCCCCAGTCCGAGCCCAGGATCAGCACGTCGGCGGAGCGGCGCCGGATCAGCTGGCACAGCGCGGCGGTGTCCAGGGCGTTGGCGATCACCAGCACCGCGTCCGGCTGCGCATCCAGGGCCTCCGCGACCGGCGTGCGCAGCATCACACCTTCACCCGAAGTGAACGCGATCGAGCGGATCAGCTCTCCGCCGTGCTCCTGGAGCTGCCCGGCGAACTGGTCCCGCCAGGACTCGCTGAAGGCGCGGTTGCTCAGGTCGATGATGGCCGCGACCCGGTGCACCGGGCGGTGGGCCGAAAGCCAGGCCGCCACCGCGTGCGCGGCCACGGCGGTGGACGGGTGGAGCGTCACCAGCCAGTCGTCCCGGCCGGCCAGCGCCGCGGAGGAGACGGTGGGGCTGAGCATCAGCACGTGCTCGCGGTCGGCGATGGGGAGCGTCTCCACGGCCATGGTGCTGGTGACGTGGCCGACGATGGCCACCACGCCCTCGCCGATCAGGCCGGTGACCGCCTCCCGGGCCGCCTGCGGGTCCTGCCGGTCGTCGCGCACCCGGAGCTCCAGCGGCCGCCCCTCGACGCCGCCGGCGGCGTTCAGCTCCTCCACCGCCAGCGTGGCGCCGTTGCGGCTGGAGATGCCCAGGTCGTAGTGACGCCCGGTGAGGCCGGCCACGAAGCCGACGGGGATGGGCTGCGACGGACGGCAGCCGGCCGCGGCGAGCAGCAGCAGGAGCGCGACGGGGCGGACGGCGTGGCGGCGCATCACGGCTCCCGGTGGAGGGCGCGGGCGCGCCCGACCCCAGAGTCTAGACGAGCCCGTCGCGATAGAACAGGCGGCTGGCGCGCGGGGGGGCTCTCGTCCAGAATGCGCCGGTGCTTCCCCACATCGACCGCACCACCCTCCGCGCGCTGGCCGCGTCCCTCCTCACCGTCGCCGCCGCAGCCGCCCGCGCCGAGGCCCCTTGGGAGGGAGCACCGTTCTCCGCGGAGCCCGCCGCCATGCTGGCGGCCGCCCAGGCGCTTCCCGCGGCGAAGGGACAGGAGGTGGACCTGCTGCTGGACGAGGCGCGCTACGTCATCGACGCGCGCGGCGCCGTCACCGCCACCCGCCGCACCGTGCTGCGCCTGCTCACCGCCGAGGCGGCCCGCCGCTACGCGCGGCTCGAGGCCGGGTACGCGCCCTGGTACCAGGCCCGCCCCGAGGTGCGCGCCCGGGTGATCACCGCGCAGGGCCAGGTCCACCCGCTCGAATCCGGCCACGCTGACCGAGGCGGCGGCGCACGACGGCGAGCCGGACATGTACTCCGACGCGCGCGCCGTGACCGGACCGCTGCCCGGCGTGGCCGAGGGCGCGGTGGTCGAGCTGGTCACCGAGACCCGCGACACGCAGCCGGCCTTCGAGGCCGGCAACCTGGCCCGCTTCCAGCTCGGGCGCCCCGTGCCGATGCGCCTGGTCCGGTTCTCGGTGGAGGCGCCGGCCGCGCTGCCGCTGCGCTGGGTGGTGCGCGGCGCCACGGCGAAGCCGCGCGAGGTGGTGAAGGACGGGGTGCGCCGGGTCACGCTGGAGCGGCGCGACGTGGCGGCGCTGCCCTCGGCCGAGCAGGCGCCGCCGCCCGACCTGGCCCAGGACGCCTCGGTGGCCTTCTCCTGGGGGCGCTCCTGGAGCGCGCTGGCCGAGGGCTACGGCGCGGTGGTGGAGCGGCAGCTGGCCGGCGCCGAGCTCTCGGCCGCGGTCCGCGCCGCGCTCGGCGACGGCCCGCGCCCGGCGCGCGAGGAGGTGGTCCGCCGGCTGGTGGCCTGGCTCCACGCCAACATCCGCTACACCGGCCTCGAGCTGGGGGAGGCCGCGGTGGTGCCCTCCCCGCCGGCCACCACGCTCCAGCGGCGCTACGGCGACTGCAAGGACCTGTCGCTGCTGCTGCTCGGGATGGCGCGCGCCGCCGGCCTGGACGGGCGGCTGGTGCTGGTGCAGGCCGGGTGGGAGGAGCTGCTGCCCGAGCTGCCCGGCATGAACGCCTTCAACCACGTGGTGCTGCGCGTGGACGGCGGCCCGCCGCTCTGGGTGGACGCCACGGATCCCTACAGCCCGCCGGGCCGGCTCCCGCCGGCGGTCCAGGGCCGGCTGGTGCTGCCGGCGGGCCAGGGCGTGAAGGGGCTGGAGCGCACGCCGCAGTCCACCCCCGCCGACAACGCCGCCCGCATCGTGCGCGAGCTGCGCTTCCCGCTCAGCGGCCAGGGGCGGCTCGTGGAGGAGCGGCGCTTCGAGGGGGCGCTGGGGGCCAGCGAGCGCGCCTACCGCGACCGCATCCGGCCCGACCGCCGCGACGAGGCGCTGGAGGCCTGGGCCCGCCAGGCCTTCCGCGCCGGCCGGGTGGACGCCTCCCAGGTGACGGGGCTGGAGGATCCGGCCGCGCCGCTGCGCACGCGCGTGGAGGTCTCGGACAGCGGCCTGGTGCAGTCCACCGGCGACGAGGCGGTGGTGCCGCTCGGCGCCGACGGGCTGCTGGACGGGCTGCCCCTGCCCATCTCGCTGGCCCCGGAGGACCGCGCTCCCGCGGCGGCCCCGGCGCGCAAGGCCGACCTCTTCCTGCCCGTGCCCTACCGCTGGGAGCTGGTCTACCGGATCTTCCCGCCCGACGGCTTCCGGGCCCGGCCGCTGCCGGCCTCCGGCAGCGAGCGGTTCGGCCCGGCCCAGCTCACCCGCACCTTCACGCAGGAGCCGGACGGCACCATCACCGCCGCCTTCACCTTCGACACCGGCGGGCGCCGCATCCCCGCCGCCGACGCCGACGCGCTGGCCCGCCGCGCCCGCGAGCTGCGCCGCGCGCCGGCGCCGCTGGTGGAGCTGGAGCGGACCGCGGTGGCGCTGCTGGCCGCCGGGCAGGTGCCGCAGGCGCTGGAGGAGCTGCGGGCGCTGGTGGCCCGCAACCCGGGCGAGGCGGGGCGGCGCGTGCAGCTGGCCATGGCCCTGCAGCAGCTCGGGTTCACCGAGGCGGCGGCGGGTGAGGCCCGCGCCGCGGCGGCGGCCGACCCCGGCCTGGCCTGGGCCCAGCGGGTGCTGGGCTACACGCTCGAGCACGACGGGCTTGGGCGCTTCCACGGCAAGGGGTTCGATCGCGACGGCGCCATCGCCGCCTACCGCAAGGCGCGCGCGCTCGACCCGCTGCACGGCGGGACGCGCGCGGCGCTGGCCGAGCTGCTGGCGCGCGACGCCGAGGGCACGCTGCAGCCGCCCGCGCGCGGGCTGGACGAGGCGCTGGCGGAGCTGGCCTCCATCCCCAAGGACCTCTCCGACCCGCGCTTCGAGCCGCGCCGGCTGGGGCTGCTGCTGGCCGCGGGCCGCTTCGCCGAGGCCGAGGCGCTGGCCCGCGCGCTCTCCACCGGCGGCGACGCCGACGAGGAGGGGCGCGATCCACGCGCCGTGAAGGCGCTGCGCGACGCCGCGCTGGTGGCGGCCGTGGCGGCCCAGCGCGACGTGCCGGCCGCCGAGGAGGAGGCGCGCGGGCTGGGCGAGGGGCGGCGCGACGCGCTCCGCGACGCCTCGCGGGCGCTGCTGCTGGCCCGCCGGTACGCGCCGGCGCGGGGCCTGCTGGAGGCGGCGGCGCGCGGCGCGTCCAACGCGGCCGAGCTCCGCCAGCGCGGCGACGTGCTGGAGGGGGTGGCCCCCTGGGGCACGCTCCCCGAGCCGGCGGACGAGGCCGAGCGGCTGGTGCGCCGGCTCCTGACCGCGGCCGGCCGGCCCGAGCTGGCCCAGGAGCTCAGGCCGCTGCTGGCCCGCGGCCGGGTGGCGGCGCCGCTCTTGCCGCTGGCCGAGGGCAGCCTGGCCGCCCCGGCGCTCAGCATCCGCCACGCGGCGCGCCGCGACGCCATCCCGGTGGACGTGATGCTCGACCTGGTGCTGGCGCACCAGGACCTGCTCCGCGACGGCGAGCCGGCCACCGGCCTGCGGGTCCGGCTCCACTCGACGCTCTGGGAGGGCGGCGGCGCCGTCTTCCTGGTGAAGGACGGCAAGGCGCTCAAGGTGCTCTGCACCGACCTGGCCTGGCCGGTGCTGGTGGCCGAGGTGGACCGGCTGGCGGCGGCCGGCGACGTGGCCAGCGCGCGGCGCTGGCTGGAGTGGGCGCGCGACGTGCTGCCGGGCGTGCCCGCGGACCAGACCTCGCCGGCCGGCGTGCTGGTGGCGCTCTGGCCGCCCGGCTCCGACGGCGGCGCGCCGGAGCTGCGCCGGGCCGCGGCGGCGCTGGCGGGCTTCGCCGACAAGGAGGGGCGCGCGGTGCCCGCGCTGAAGGAGGCCCTGGAGAAGGCCGCCGAGCCGGCGCACCGGCGCGCGCTGCAGTTCGCGCTGGCCCAGGCGCTCCAGCGCGCCGGGCGGCCGGCCGAGGCGCGCCAGGCCACCGCCGCCATCCTGGCCGACGACCCGGCCTCGCGCCCCGCCTTCCGGCTCCACGCCCTTTCGCTGGCGCAGCAGGGGGACCGGGCCGCGCTGGACGCGGCCTCCCGCGAGATTCCTCTCGCGGCTGCCGGGGGACCCGGAGGTCCTGCAGGCCCTGGGCGACGGCCTCCTCAACGCGGGCGACCTGGACGGCGCGGCGCGCGCCTACCGCCAGGCCATCGACGGCGGGCGGGCGCCGGCCGGCATCTACAACAACGCGGCCTGGCTGGAGGTGTTCCGGCCCGCGCCGGCCCGCGAGACGCTGGCCTGGGCCCGGCGCGCGGTCCAGTCCGGCGGCGAGCCCGACCCGGTCTCGCTCAACACGCTGGCGGTGGTCCACGGCGTGCTCGGGCAGCCGGCCGAGGCGCGCGGGGTGCTGCTGCGCTCGCTGGAGGCGGGCGGCGAGACGCCGGTCGGGCCGGGGGACTGGCTGGTGCAGGGGCTGGTGGCGGACGGCTGGGGGCAGCGCGACGCCGCGGCCGCCGCCTACCGCAAGGTGGAGAAGGACGGCCCGGATCCGACCTCGCCCTGGGTGCTGGCGCAGCGCCGGCTGGAGGCGCTGGGCGCGCCCGCCGCGGCGCCCGTGCCGGCGGCCGCGCCGGCGTTGAAGCCCGCCGCTCCGGCGGCGGCGCCGGCCGCCGCCCCCGTCGCGCCCCCGGCCGCGAAGCAGGGCGCGAAGCAGAAGTCCGGGAAGTAGCCGCCGCTCAGCCGGCGTGGCTCTCGTGCCCGGCCCCGGCCCCCAGGGCCAGGTGGCGCGCGAACGCGTCGTCCATGCCGGCCATGTGGCCGGACAGCCAGCGCCGCACGTCGCGGACGCGCTCCAGCACGCCGTCGCCGTGGACGAGCTGGGCCCGGACCTCCTGCAGCGCCTCGACCATGCGGCGGTGCTCCTCGACGTGCGCCGCGTAGCCCGGGTACGCGTGGAGCCGCATCATCGTCTCCTCGCTGGCGAAGTGGACGTCGGAGACGTCGAGCAGCTCCTCCAGCGCCTCCAGCGCGCCGGGGCCGCCGCCACCGCGCAGCAGCGCCTGCTCCAGCCCATCGAGCAGCTGCAGCTGCGAGCCGTGCTCGCGCTGCATGCCGAGGTGATCCTGCGCCGCGGTCCGCTCCCAGCCGGTGGTGTGCATGCGTGCTTCCTTTCCCGGCCCGAGGACCGGGGCAACCCGTCACACCCGTTCTTCTCGCCCACATCGTCACCAGCAAGAGAAACGAACGCTTCGGTCCCCTTGAGTGACGCGAAGCGGCCAGCTTCGAGACTCGTTCGGGTGCGGCCGGCGCCCGGTTCCGGATTCCGGCCCGGCTCCGGTTCCCTTACGGCTTCGCCAGCGCGTCGGCCGTGACGAAGCGCGGGGCGATGTCCACCGGCACGCCGCCCAGCCGGTCGAAGACGCGCTGCACCTCTGGGCGGATCACGCCCAGCCGGTCCAGCAGCGCCTTGGCCGCGGCGCGATCGCCGCGCCCCTGGAGCTCCATCAGCTCGCGGGTGAGCGAGGCCACCGCGGCCTTCATCTTCACCGGGTCGATGGCGAAGGTGCCGTCCGGGCGAACCGTGACCGCCTTCGCGTCGAGGAACCAGTTGAGCTGCAGCGCCATCCCCTTCCCGTGCGCCTCGTGCAGGCCGAAGCGGAGCGAGCGGAACGCCGAGGCCAGGAAGGTCGGGTAGAGCGTCTGCTCCATCCGCCGGTCCAGCTTCCCCTCGTCGAGCAGCTTCTGCAGCGCGAAGAGGCCGCCCACGTCGGCCTTGGCCTCCTCGACGGCGCTGTAGGTGTCCTGCAGCGCGGCGCGGACGGTGGTGGGCGTGGCCGCGCCCTTGACCTCGTGCGGCCCCAGGCCGTGCACCAGCTCGTGCATCAGGATGTGGGTGAAGAAGGGGTCGAAGGCCACGTGGGCGCGGTCGGCCGGCGAGAGCGCGACGCGGGCGATGGGCAGCAGCACCTTGTCGAACTTGGCCTGCTGGACGTTCTTCAGCATCACGCGCTTGGAGCCCATCTGCGCGGTGACCCACTCGTCGTTGGGCAGGTTGTAGGCGGCGGTCTGCACGCCCTTGTTCGCGTCGCCGGCGCAGAAGACCAGGTTGACGACGCGGATGGGCGCGAGCGCGCCCAGCTTCGGGTTCTTGAGCGCGGCGTCGATGGGCAGCGCGTCCTCGATCCCCTGCAGCTCGCCGGCGAAGCGGGCCAGGCTCGCGGTGGCGGCCTCGTCGCGCACGCCCACGAAGGCCTCGAAGGCCGCCTTGGCGTTGAACCAGCCGTCCTCGTAGACCTCGTACGGCCCCACCGTCGGCTCCACCGCCGAGTCGAGCTTCATCCAGGCCACGTCGGAGTCGCGGTAGCCGTTGCTGAGGAAGGCCTGCGCGCGGGCCTCCAGGAAGGCGCGCAGCGTGGGGTCCTGGGTGAGCCGCGCCGCCTCCTGCAGCAGCGCCGCCGCGCGGGCCAGCTCGCCCTGGTACTCGAGGCTGTAGGGGACGGCGGAGAAGGCGCCGTCCGGCTGCCGGCGGATGACGGTGAAGAAGCCCTGCGCCTCCTCGCGCTTCGCCGGGTCGAGGCCGGCCAGCCAGCGCTCCAGGTCGGCCTTGCCGGCGCCGGCCGGGTAGAAGTTGCCCTCGGCCGGCTTCTCGGCGGGCACGCCGGGGAGGAAGGCGGTCTCGCCCGGAGAGCCGGTCCCAGGGCCCCTTGTTGCGCAGGAACCCGGTGACGCGGGCCCGGCCCAGCTCGGAGCGGTCCTCCAGCAGCCGGAGCAGCAGCGCCTCGTTGCCGGCCCAGACCTGGCGCAGGAAGAGCGCGTCCATCACGCGGGCCGCCTCCACCACCTTGGCCAGCGCGGCCTTCTCGGCGGGCGCGAGGCCGGAGAGATCGACCTTCAGGTCCACCGGCGCGTAGCGCGCGTCGGCCTTGCGGAGCGCGGCGGCGTCGGGGAGCGGCGGCGCGGCCGGCGCGCGGGCGGCGGCGACGGCCACGGTGAGGGCGAGCAGCAGGCTGGGGGTGGGCATGGGTGCGGTCTCCTGGAGCCGCCTCTCTTACACCCGGCCGCCCGCGCGCGCACCGACCGCTCGGGCACCGCCGGCGCACCGCCGCGCGTGGTTCACCATTGGTGACCACCGGCCCGCGGCGCCCGCCAGGCGGACCGGCGGTCCGACCTCCGGCGCGATCTCGGCCCTCCTCGCCGCCGCTCCCCCTCACCGCGGCACGCGAACGCTTTTTTTCTTCGCCGCGCGATCGCGCAAAGTCGTCGTGGATTGATCCGGTCAATGTTGCTCGCATCGGTCCACGATTGTCGAAATCAGGCCACGATCCAGCGAATCCACTGATCCAGGTCAAGCCGTTTTGGCTGCGGCGCCCTGTCATCGGGCTTGTCGGGACCCAGACGCATCCTGTCGCACCCGCAGCTTTTGCGCCGCGACAAATGTCAAAAGGTCCCGCAATTTTCGCGGGTTGCAAATCCTTTCCGGCCCGCTAGTCTGCGCCCCAACCGGAGGACGGTAATGAACAACATGCCCCAGATCGCCGAGCAGGAGACCAATGGCGTCTCCCGCCGTGACTTCATCAAGGTCTGCAGCGCTGCCGCTGCGGCCGTCGGCCTCCCTGCTTGGGCGGGCGAGAAGATGGCCGAGACCGTCGGCAAGAAGAAGCCGTCGGTCGTCTGGCTGCATTTCCAGGAGTGCACCGGCTGCACCGAGTCGCTGCTGCGGACCAGCCACCCCGACGTGGGCGCGCTGATCCTCGACCTCATCTCGGTCGACTACCACGAGACGCTCTTCGCGGCGGCCGGGCACCAGATCGAGGAGGCGCTCGAGAGCGCCAAGGCCGCCGGCGGCTACGTGCTGGTGGTCGAGGGCGCCATCCCGCTCAAGGACGACGGCGTCTACTGCGTGGTGGGCGGCAAGACCGCCGAGCGGTCGCTGGTCGAGTGCGCCAAGAAGGCCGGGGCGGTGATCTGCATCGGCTCCTGCGCGTCCTTCGGCGGCATCCCCGCCTCCGCGCCGAACCCGACCGGCTCGGTGGGCGCGCCCGAGGTGCTGAAGAAGAACGGCATCGACGTGCCGACCATCACCCTGCCCGGCTGCCCCGCCAACCCGTACAACCTGCTCGGCACGGTGCTGCAGTTCGCCACCTTCAAGACGCTGCCCGCGCTGGACGAGAAGGCCCGCCCGAAGTTCGCCTACGGCCGCGTCATCCACGAGGACTGCCAGCGCCGCCCGCACTTCCAGGCCGGGCGCTTCGCCGTCGCCTTCGGTGACGAGGGTCACCGCAACGGCTGGTGCCTCTACAAGCTCGGCTGCAAGGGCCCGCAGACCCACGCCAACTGCTCGCTCCTCGACTTCTGCGACGTGCCTGGCGCGTGGCCGGTCGGCATCGGCCACCCCTGCGTCGGCTGCACCGAGGAGGGCATCATGTTCGGCAAGGCCACGCAGCCCGGCCACTCCGACACGATCCCCATCTACACGAACCTGCCGGTGCCCTCGAACGGCTTCCCGGAGATCCAGGCCGAGCACAAGGTCATCAACGGCGCCCAGTCCACGCCCATGACCGGCGAGGTGGCCATCGGCGTCGCCTCCGCGGTGGTCGGCGCCCTGGTGGGCGCGGGCGTGGTCGCCTCCAAGAAGCTCTCGGCCGACGACAAGAAGGAGTGAGCGATGTCGAATCTCTCGACGTGACCTGCTCAAGGGAGCGGCCGTCGCAGGCGCGGCCACGGCCGTGGCCGGCACGGCCGAGGCGCGCTCGCCGCGCGTCTCCGACCCCGAGTCGGTCGGCATGCTCTACGACTCGACCCTCTGCATCGGGTGCCGCGCCTGCGTCACCAAGTGCAAGAAGGAGAACAACAAGGCCAACGGCGGCACGCTGGCGCCCACCACGGCGTACGACCAGGGCGACCTGCAGGCCTACCAGCAGCCCGAGGACCTGAACGCCGGCACCAAGAACATCATCAAGGCGCTCAGGAAGGACGACCGGACCACCTTCGTCAAGCAGCAGTGCATGCACTGCATCGACCCCTCCTGCGTGTCCGTCTGCATGATGGGCGCGCTCCACAAGGAGGGCGCCGGCAAGCGGCACATGGACGGCGAGATCAAGGGCACCGGGATCGTCCTCTACGACAAGCTCACCTGCGTGGGCTGCCGCTACTGCCAGATCGGCTGCGCGTTCAACGTCCCGAAGTTCGAGTGGACCGACGCGTTCCCGCTCATCCAGAAGTGCGAGCTCTGCAGCCACCGGCGCGACAAGAGCAAGCCGGCCGGCGACATCTACGCGGTGGCCAACCCCGGCTGCTGCGAGATTTGCCCGCGCGCGGCCGTCATCTACGGCAAGCGCGTGGACCTGATGGCGGAGGCCAAGCGCCGCCTGGCGGCGGAGCCGGAGAAGTACAACGGCGAGATCTACGGCGAGAAGGAGGGCGGCGGCACGCAGGTCCTCTACCTCGCGCCGAAGGGCGTCTCCTTCGCCGAGCTGGGCATGCCCACGCTCCCCGAGGAGGCGGCGGCCGAGTTCTCCGAGGAGGCCTCGCACGCGCCGTACCTCTACGGCATCACCCCGGTGGCGCTGTACGCCGCGATGGCCTTCGTCATCCACCGGAACCACAAGAAGGAAGCCGAGGCCGGCGGCCACGAGGAGGGCAAGTAGATGAGCGCCCATGACCACGCGAAGCCCATCGGCGGGACGATCCTCGACCCGCTGATGAAGATCTGCCTCGCGCTCTTCGCCGTCTCGGTGGCCTTCATGGCCTACCGGTTCTACGCGGGTGTCGGGCCGGTCTCGAACATGACCGACGGGTTCACCTGGGGCATCTGGGAGCCCATCAACGTCGTCGTCTTCACCGGCATCGGCGCCGGGGCGTACGCGGTCGGCCTCCTCTGCTACCTGCTCAACAAGGGCGAGTACCACCCGCTGGTCCGCCCCGCGGTGCTGGTGGGCGCCATCGCCTACACCCTGGGCGGCAGCTCGATCATGATCGCCCTGGGCCGGTACTGGAACGCGGTGCTGATCCCGATGGTGGGCTGGTGGAACCTCTCCTCCGCCCTCCTCGAGGTCGCGGTCTGCGTGATGCTCTACGTGTCCGTGCTCTGGATCGAGGTCCTGCCGTCGGTGCTCGAGGGCGCCGCCGGGAGCAGCCACCCCAAGTGGTCCGCCATCGGCAAGAAGTATGGGCCGATGCTGGCCAAGGCGATGCCCTACATCATCGCGCTGGCCATCCTGCTCCCGACCATGCACCAGAGCTCCCTGGGCGGCCTGATGCTCATCGGCATCACCAAGGTCCACCCGCTCTGGCACACCGCGCTGCTCCCCACCCTGTTCCTCATCTCCTGCCTCTCGATGGGGTACGGCACGGTGGTGGTGCTGGTGAACCTCCTCAACGTCACCTGGCGCGCCAAGCTGGACCAGCCGCTGTTCGCGCGCATGTCCAAGGTGAACGCCGGCCTCCTGCTCCTGTACGTGGTGGTGCGCCTGGTGGACATCGCCGCCCACGGCAAGCTGCGCTACCTGGGCATGAACGTCCCCACGCTGCTGTTCGTGGTGGAGATGGCGCTCTTCATCGTCCCGGGCATCATGTTCTTCATGCCGGGCGTGCAGGCGAACCGCGGCAAGCTCTTCGGGGCCGCCGCCCTGTCCATCCTGGCCGGGGCGATGTACCGCGCCGACGCCTACATGAGCGTCTACCGTCCGGCGGGCTGGAACCTCGGAACCGGCGAGCCGGTCCCCGCGGGCTGGCAGTACTGGCCGTCGGTGGGCGAGACGGTGGTCACGCTGGGCATGGCCGCGGTCGGCATCGCCATCTTCCTCTTCATCTCCCGGAAGTTCCCGGTCGTCGCCGTGCAGGACCGGACCCACAATGTCGGCGGGCACGTCCGCGCCGCTTCCAGCCGCTAGCGAGAAAGGTGAACGTCCATGGGTAAGCTCATCACCATCGACCCGGTGACCCGCATCGAGGGCCACCTCCGCATCGACGTCGAGGTGGACGGCGGCGCGGTCAAGAAGGCCTGGTCCTCGGGGACCATGTGGCGCGGCATCGAGCCCATCGTGCAGGGGCGTGACCCCCGCGACGCCTGGGTGTTCGTGCAGCGCATCTGCGGCGTGTGCACCACCGTGCACGCCATCACGTCGGTGCGCTCGGTCGAGAACGCGCTGGGGCTGCAGATCCCGCTCAACGCGCAGCTCATCCGCAACCTGATCATCAGCGCCCACGCGCTGCACGATCACATCGTGCACTTCTACCACCTGTCGGCGCTCGACTGGGTGGACGTGACCAGCGCGCTGAAGGCCGACCCGGACAAGGCCGCCGAGATCGCCCAGAGCATCTCCGAGTGGCCGGGCAACTCGAAGCAGCAGCTCCGCGCGGTCAAGGCGAAGCTGGAGGGCTTCGTGAAGGCCGGGCAGATGGGCATCTTCACCAACGGCTACTGGGGCCACCCGGCGATGAAGCTCCCGCCGGAGGTGAACCTGCTGGCCGTCTCCCACTACCTGCAGGCGCTCGACGTGCAGCGGAAGGCCAACCAGGTGGTGGCCATCCTCGGCTCCAAGACGCCGAACATCCAGAACCTGGCGGTGGGCGGCGTCGCCAACGCCATCAACCTGGACAGCCCCGCCACGCTCAACATGGAGCGGCTGTACATGGTGAAGACGCTGCTGGAGGAGGTCCGCACCTTCGTCCAGCAGGTCTACTTCCCCGACGTGGCGGCCATCGCCGGCTTCTACCCGGACTGGCTGTCCTACGGCGCGGGCGTGACCAACTACCTGGCCACCCCGGATCTCCCCACCGACGCGGGCATGACGCAGTTCGACCTGCCCGGCGGCGTGCTCTGGGGCGACAAGCTCACGGCCATCAAGGACTGGAACAGCCAGTACCTGAAGGAGAACGTCACCGAGTCGATCGCGTCCTCGTACTACGAGGGCGACACGAAGCGGAAGCCGTGGGAGGGCCAGACCAACCCGAAGCCGCCCGCCGTCTCGGCGCTCTGGAAGCAGGAGCAGCCGGCGCCGGACAAGTACTCCTGGGTGAAGTCGCCTCGCCTGGAGGACAAGCCGGTGCAGGTGGGCCCGCTGGCGCAGGTGCTGGTGGGCTACCTCTCCGGCCACGCGGGCATCAAGCTCTGGGCGGATCGGTGCCTGGACCTGGCCGGCTCGGTCGCCAAGACCAAGCTCACGCCGGCGGTGCTCCACTCCACCCTGGGCCGCCACGGCGCCCGCGCCATCCGGGCCGCGGTGCTGTCCGACCTGGCGCTCAAGCACTGGGGCCTGCTGGTCGAGAACATCGGCAAGGGCGACACCGACATCTTCGTGGACCCCATGGCCGGCCTGAAGAAGGGCGAGTACCAGGGCGTGGGCTTCCACGAGGCGCCGCGCGGCCTCCTCTCGCACTGGTGCGTGGTGGAGAGCGACGGCAAGTCGATGAAGCTCAAGAACTACCAGGCGGTGGTGCCGTCCACCTGGAACGCCGGCCCGCGCGACGAGCACGGCGAGCCCGGCCCCTACGAGAAGTCGCTGGTCGGCAACCCCATCGCCGACGCGAAGCTGCCGCTCGAGGCGCTCCGGACCGTCCACTCGTTCGACCCCTGCCTCGCGTGCGCCATCCACACCGTGGACGCCGAGGGCGAGGAAATCGCCCGGGTGAAGGTGCTGTAGCTCCGTCCGCTCGCCCCGGCCCGAGAGGGGGCGGGGCGAACGGGTGCTAGAATCCCGTCCCCGGCAGCAGCGGGGACGGGATTCCTTCTTAGGGCCCGCGCACGGCGCGGGAGAAAGGCGGCCACGTGGCCCGCATCGCGGTCATCGGCATCGGCAACGTCCTCACCGCCGACGATGGAGTCGGCCCGTACGTCCTCAAGACGCTGGAGGCGGGCTGGACCTTCCCGGAGGACGTGCAGCTGCTGGACGCCGGCACCCCGGGCCTGGACCTCACCGCCTACATGGCCGACCTGGAGGCGGTGGTGTTCGTGGACGCGGTCAAGGCCAGCGCGCCCCCCGGCACGCTGCGCCTCTACGACCGCGACGGCCTGGTGAAGAAGTCGCCGGTGCTGGCGGTCAGCCCGCACGAGCCGGGCGTGCGCGAGGCCATCATGAACGCGGAGTTCATGGGCGTCGCGCCCAAGGTGATCAGGCTGGTGGGCGTGGTGCCGGGCAGCACCGGCTACGAGATGGGGCTCACCGACGCGGTCCGCGCGGCGGTGCCGGCGGCGGTGGCCCAGGTGCTCGAGGAGCTGCGCGCGCTGGGCGTGCAGCCCCAGCCGCGCGTGCCGCCGCTCGAGCCCGACCTGTGGTGGGAGCGCAAGCCGGGGGCGTGAGCCCGATCGTCGGCTCCGGGGAGGCTGCGAGCGGGGCCAGGGCCGCTGGCACCTCTGCCGGTACAGGGCGCGGGGGAGCCCCTGCCCCTGCACCGTGGGCGGGACCGTGCCGAGGGGGGGAATGGGGACGGGGTGGGGGCGGTGCGAGCGGGGGCGGGGGCGGAGGGAGCGACGAGGGCGGGGTCAGGTCGTTCCTGTTCACGCTCACTTGCTCCAGCGAATGCGTCCTTGGGAGGAGATCCGGGTCGGGTCAGGTCATTGCTGATGAGGAGCCGTTCGGGCTGAGCGTAGCGAGCCCGCAGGGCTCGCGGAGTCGAAGCCCAGGGCCGTGAGTCACACGTGCCGGATCAAGCGGGGCTTCCCGCAGGGTGCGCGTGCGATGGTCAGGGCGCCTGGTACAGCCGGATGCGCCCCGACGCGTCGGGCCAGGCCACCACGCCAGCGTGGCCGTCAAGGCGGCCAGCCGCCGTGGCGGGGGGGGGCCACGACCGGGCCAGCGCCGCGCGAGCAGGCGGGCGCTCCAGCGTTCCGGCCTGCTGCAGGTTCAACGCACCCAGCCGGCCGGCGTGGAGCCGCCGGCGCTCACCGCGCCCGTGCCCCGCCCGGCCCGGTCCGAGCCGGCAATCGCCGCGGCCGGTGCCTGCCCGGCAGCGCCCTCGACCACGAGGCCGGGGCTCGCGGGGCTCGACCCCCCGGCGCTCACCGCGCCGGTCGTCCGCCCCGAGCGATCCGAGCCGGCCAGCTGCGCGCCCTGCCTCGTCCAGCCGCTGGCCTGCTCGCCCAGGCTGGCGCGCCCGCCCGGCAGCGCCGGCACGGAGCCCCCGGCGCTCACGGCGCCCGTGGTCCCGCCCGCGCGGTCGGAGCCCGCGCCCTCCTCGGCGCTGGCTGCCGCGCTGATCAACAGGGCTCCCGCCAACCCCACCCACCACCGCAACGTCATGGCCACATCCTCCGTTCGCCCTGCATCGTAAGCGTGGGGCGGCGACGCAGCGGGTGAAAACAATCCCTCAGCGCGCCGGCAGCGACGCGCGCCGCCGGACCGTGGTGCGGTTGCGTGCCGCAGGGGTGCGCTGGTAAGCTCCCCCGGCTCAACCCTTGGACGCGAAAAGCATTTTCTTGCAGACCTCCCCCGCCAGCGCCCTCCCGGCCTCCCCCGCCGACCTTCCTCCGGAAGGGCGACGGTTCCGGGTCACCGGCACGGTCCAGGGGGTGGGGTTCCGGCCCTTCGTCTACCGCCTGGCGCACCAGGCCGGCCTGGCCGGGCGCGTGCGCAACGACGCCGGGGGCGTGACCATCGAGGCCTTCGGCACCGGCGCCGCCCTGGACGACTTCCAGCGGCGGCTGCTGGCGGATCGTCCGCCCGCGGCGGCCATCGCCTCGCTCACCGCCGAGGCCATCGCCCCCGAGCCGGCGGCGCGCTTCGAGAATCGTCCAGAGCGGCGGCGCCGCGGAGCGGCGGGTGGCCATCCCGCCCGACCTGGCCACCTGCCCGGACTGCGCGCGCGAGGTGGCCGACCCGGCCGACCGGCGCTTCCGCTACCCGTTCACCAACTGCACGAACTGTGGCCCGCGCTTCACCATCGCGCTGGGCGTCCCCTACGACCGGCCCGCCACCACCATGGCCGGCTTCACCCAGTGCCCGGCCTGCGCGCGCGAGTACAGCGAGCCGCTCGACCGCCGCTTCCACGCGCAGCCCAACGCCTGCCCGGTGTGCGGGCCGCAGGTCACGCTGCGCGACCGGACCGGCGCGCCGCTCCCCTCCGCCGATCCCATCGGCGACGCCGGCCGCGCCCTGGCCGCCGGGCAGGTGCTGGCGGTGAAGGGGATCGGCGGCTACCACCTGGCCTGCGACGCCAGCGCGCCGGCCGCGGTGCAGCTGCTCAGGGCCCGCAAGCGCCGGGACGAGAAGCCGCTGGCCGTGATGGTGGCCGACCTCGAGGCGGCGCGCGCGCTGGCCGAGCTCCTGCCGGAGGAGGCCCGGCTGCTGGCCTCGGTGGAGCGCCCCATCGTGCTCTGCCGGCGCCGGTCGGACGCGCCGCTGGCGCCGGAGATCGCGCCCGGCAGCCCGCTGGTGGGCGTGATGCTGGCCTACGCGCCGCTGCATCACCTGCTGCTCGCGGCCGCCGGCGCGCCGCTGGTGATGACCAGCGGCAACCTCTCCGACGAGCCCATCGCCTTCGAGGACGCCGACGCGCTGGCGCGCCTCTCGCCCATCGCCGACCTGTTCCTGACCCACGACCGGCCCATCGCCTCCCGCTGCGACGACTCGGTGGCGCGGGTGGTGGCCGGGCGGCCCATGGTCATGCGCCGCAGCCGCGGCTGGGTGCCGCGGCCGGTGCGGGTGCGCCGCCGCTTCTCGCGGCCGGTGCTGGCGGTGGGGGCGCAGCTCAAGAACACCTTCTGCCTGGCGCGCGGCGACGAGGCCACGCTGGGCCCGCACGTCGGCGACCTGGACGACCTCGAGACCTACGCGTCCTTCGAGGCCGCCGTGGCGCGGCTGGAGGCCTTCCTGGCGCTGCGGCCGGAGCTCCTGGCCTGCGACCTCCACCCGCTCTACCTCTCCACCCGCTACGCCCGCGAGCGGGCCGCCGCGCTGGGCGTGCCGCTGGTGGAGGTGCAGCACCACCACGCGCACGCCGCCGCGGCCATGGCCGAGCACGGCCTCCCCGGCCCGGCGCTGGCGCTGTGCTGGGACGGCACCGGGCTGGGCAGCGACGGCGCGGCCTGGGGCGGCGAGCTCTTGCTGGCCGAGCGCGGCCGCTTCGAGCGGCTGGCCACCTTCCGCCCGCTCCCGCTGCCGGGCGGCGACGCGGCCATCCGCGCCCCCTGGCGCCTGGCCCTGGCGGCGCTGCGCGACGCCTTCGGCGACGAGGCCCCGCTCGATCGGCTCCCGCTCTTCCAGGCGGTGCCGGCCCGCGAGCGCGAGGTGGTGGAGCGGCTGCTGGCGGCCGGGCTCAACAGCCCGCTGGCCCACGGCGCCGGCCGGACCTTCGACGCGGCTGGCGCCCTGGCGCTGGGCCGGCCGCTGGCCCGCTACGAGGGGCAGGTGGCGCTGGCGCTGGACGCGGCGGCGCTGGAAGAGGATGTGGGCGCCTACCCGTTCGAGATCGAGGCCGGCGGGCCGGAGACGCTCGACCTGCGGCCGCTCTGGCGGGCGCTCTGCGCGGACGTGCTGGCCGGACAGCCGGCCGGGGTGGTCTCGGCCCGCTTCCACGCGGCCCTGGCGGCGGGCGGCGCGGAGCTGGTCCGCCGCGCGACGCGGCGCGCCGGCCGGCTGCCGGTGGTGCTGACGGGCGGCTGCTTCCAGAATGGCCGGCTGGCGGCGGGAATCCTCCGCGCGCTGGCGGGGTCTCATGAGGTGTACCTGCACGGCGAGGTGCCGCCGGGAGACGGCGGGCTGGCGCTGGGGCAGGCGGTGGTGGCAGACGCGGTGCGGCTGTAGGCGTGGTCCCCAAGGAGACGTGAAGACATGTGCCTCGGAGTGCCTGGCAAGGTGATCGCCATCGACGGGCTGAGCGCGACGGTCGACTTCTTCGGCGTGAAGAAGGAGCTGCGGCTGGACATCGTGGACGAGCCGGTGGCGGTCGGTGACTACGTCCTGAACCACGTCGGCTTCGCCATCCGCCGCATCCCGCCCGCGGAGGTGCAGGAGACGCTGGCCATGTTCGACCAGATCCTGGAGATCTCCGGCGCCAAGGAGGACCTCATGGCGATGGACGTGATGGGCGAGATCGCGGCCGGCAAGCCGGCCAAGGGCCAGGCCTAGGGAGGCACGGCAATGGCCGATCTCTTCGATCAGTTGAAGTTCCGCGACCCGGCCCGCGCCCGCGCGCTGGCCCAGGCGCTCCAGCACAACATGGACGCCATCGGCCGCGAGGTCTCGGTCATGCACGTGTGCGGCAGCCACGAGCAGGCCATCGCCCGCTTCGGCCTGCGCGCCGTCCTCCCGCCCGGCCTCACGCTGATCATGGGCCCGGGCTGCCCGGTCTGCGTGACCGACGGCGCCGAGGTGGACGAGGCGGTGGCGCTGGCCCTGGGCGGCGCCCGGGTCTGCACCTACGGCGACATGCTCCGGCTGCCCGGCACGGCCCGCTCGCTGGCCGACGCCCAGGCCGACGGCGCCAAGGTCGAGGTGGTCTACTCGCCCTCACAGGTGGTGGAGCTGGCGCAGAAGCACCCCGAGGACGAGGTGGTCTTCCTGGCCTCCGGCTTCGAGACCACCGCGGTGGTCACCGCGGCCGTGGCGCTCACGAACCCGCCCAAGAACCTCTCCATCCTCTCGGTGCACAAGTACGTGCCGGCGGCCATGGAGCTGGTGGCCGCCTCCAAGGAGACGAAGATCGAGGGCTACGTGGCCGCCGGCCACGCCGCCATCATCACCGGCTGGGAGATCTTCGAGCCCTTCGCCCGCCGCACCGGCTCGCCGGTGGTGGTGGCCGGCTTCGAGCCGCTCGACATCCTGGCCGCGCTGGTGAAGCTGACCGAGCTCATGAAGGAGCGGCGGCCGGAGGTGGCCAACGTCTACCCGCGCTGCGTCACCAAGGAGGGGAACAAGGCCGCCCAGGCCTCCCTCTGGAAGGTGTTCCGGACGCGGACCGGGCGCTGGCGCGGCATCGCCGACGTGCCGGACGGCAACCTGGAATTGACGCCGGCCTACGCGCACCTGGACGCGCGCCAGCGGCTCACGGTGGACACCTCGCAGGTGCGGGACGACGACCAGGCGGCCGAGGCGCAGGGGTGCATCTGCGGGTCCATCATGCTGGGCCTGGCCACGCCGCACGACTGCGCGCTCTTCGGCAAGACCTGCGTGCCGGAGTCGCCGGTGGGCGCCTGCATGGTCTCCTCCGAGGGGCAGTGCCGCATCTGGCACACGTACGGTGGCGCACCGGATCTCCGGAAGGTGGGGTAAGAAGGCCGCCATGGAAAAGGTGCTGAAGATCGGCCTCAAGCACGGCTCCGGCGGGCGCGCCATGCGCCAGCTGATCGAGGACGTGTTCCTCTCGCTGGCCTCCCCGGTGGACGGGATCGGCCTGGCGGCCCTGGACGACGGCGCCGCCCTGCGGGTGGGCGACCGCTGGCTGGTGGTCACCACGGACTCGCACGTGGTCCACCCCATCTTCTTCCCGGGCGGCGACATCGGCCGGATCAGCGTCTCCGGCACGGTCAACGACCTGGCCATGATGGGCGCCACCGAGCCGCTGGGGATCACCTGCGCGGTGATCCTCGAGGAGGGCTTCCCGCGCGCCGACCTCGAGAAGGTGGTGGCCTCCATGAAGGCCACCGCCCAGGAGGCGGGCGCGCCGGTGGTCACCGGCGACACCAAGGTGATGGGCAAGGGGCAGGTGGACGGCCTGGTGCTCAACACCACCGGCGTGGCGCTGTGCGACCGGGTGGTCTCCGACGCCGGGCTGCGCGCGGGCGACCTGCTGATCGTGACCGGGTCCATCGGCGACCACGGGATGGCGGTGATGGCCCGCCGCCACGACCTGCGGCTGGAGGGCGACCTCCGCTCCGACGTCGCCCCCATCAACGGCCTCATCCGCGCGGCGCTGGCGGCCGGCGGCGAGGACGTGGTGGCCATGAAGGACCCGACCCGCGGCGGCGTCGCGGGCGTGCTGCACGAGATGGCCGCCAAGGGCAGCGTGGGGATCGTGGTGGACGAGCCGGCGCTGCCGGTCAACGACGAGGTCCGCGCGGCCGGCGAGATGATCGGCATCGACCCGCTGCTGGTGGCGAACGAGGGCAAGGCGGTGATCGGTGTGCGCGCCCGCTCGGCCGACAAGGTGCTGGCGGCGCTGCGGGCCCACCCGCAGGGCGCGAAGGCCACGGTCTTCGCGAAGGCCATCGCCGACCGGCCGGGCGCGGTGATCCTCGACACCGGGTTCGGCAAGCGGATGCTGGCCGAGCCGGAGGGCGAGCTGCTGCCCCGCATCTGCTAGGGCGAGCGAAGATCCCATGCACGAGTACTCCCTGGTCGAGGCGCTGGTGTCGCGGGTGGAGCAGGAGGCCCGCAAGCGCGGCGCGCTCCGCGTCCACGCCCTCTCGGTCCGCATCGGCGAGCTGGCCGGGGTGGACCCGGAGCTGTTCCAGACCGCCTACGAGACATTCCGCGCCGGCACGCTCTGCGCGGAGGCCCCGCTCACCCTCAAGAAGTTCGCGGCCAGCTGGAGCTGCCCGCGCTGCAAGAAGCCGATCGCGCGCGGCGCGATCCTCCGCTGCGAGGACTGCCAGGTCCCGGCGCAGCTCGACGAGGGCGGCGACGCCCTCACCCTCGACGGCATCGAGATGGAGGTGCCCTGATGTGCACGACCTGCGGCTGCGGCGACACCGAGCTGGTCCCGGTGGAGCTGCACGAGAAGATCCTGGCCGGCAACGACCGCGCCGCCCGCCACAACCGCGAGCACTTCCTCGAGGCCGGCGTGCTGGCCCTCAACATCATGGGGTCCCCCGGCGCCGGCAAGACCGGCGTGCTGGAGGCCACCGCCAAGGCCGGCGCGGCCCGCGGCTGGAGGCTGGGCGCGGTCTCGGCCGACCTGGCCACCGACAACGACGCGCGGCGCCTGGAGAAGGCGGGCATCCCTTCGCGCGCCATCACCACCGGCCAGGCCTGCCACCTGGACGCCGAGCTGGTCCACCGCTCGCTCCACGACATGCCCTGGCGCGAGACCGACGTCTTCTTCATCGAGAACGTCGGCAACCTGGTCTGCCCGGCCATCTACGACCTGGGCCAGGCGGCCAACGTGGTGGTGCTCTCGGTGACCGAGGGCGAGGACAAGCCGCTCAAGTACCCGGTGATGTTCAAGGCCGCCGACCTGGTGCTGGTCACCAAAATCGACCTGGTCCCGCACCTGGACGTCGACCTGGGCAAGCTCCGCGACGCCATCGGGCGCGTCATGCCCACCGCGAAGATCATCGAGCTCTCGGCCCGCAGCGGCGTCGGCATGGAGCAGTGGGTCGAGTGGCTTGCGGCGCTCAAGGCGGGGCTGCCCGGGCGCGGCGCGAAGGCGGGCCAGGGCCACACCCACCCGCACGCGCACGGCCTGGACTTCTCGCACGCCCACACCCACCAGCACGAGCACGAGCACGCCCACGGCGGCGAGCGCCACAGCCACCCGCACGCGCACGCCCACGCGCACGGCCACTCGCACGGGGCCGGCGAGGGGCACGACCACCAGCACGGCGGGGAGCACGGGGACCACGACCACGAGCACTGAGGGACGCCGCCGGGTCTCGCCCGGCGGTCCCCGCTCGCAGCTCCCCTGAGCCTGCCGGCCCGTGCTCAGCGGCCGCGCCCGAAGAGCAGCGCCTCCAGCTGCCGCGCGCCCGACGGCGTGCAGTAGGGCCAGGCCAGGGAGAGCGCGCCGCGAGCGTGCACCTCGAGCCGCTGCGCCGGATCGCCTTCGGGGTCGGCGAGCAGCGCCGACGGCAGCCAGAACAGCACCTGCGTGAGGACCTGCTGCCGCAGCGCTGGCAGCGCCGCCTCGGTGCGCCTCCGCTCCAGCAGGCCGGCCTCCACCAGGCGGCCGAGCACCACGTCCACGCGCGCCTCGCGACCGCGGTGCATCCGCTCGTGCACCGGGAGCAGCGCCGGGATGGCGGTGAGCAGCCCCACGTAGTCGCGGAAGAACCAGCGGTTCTCCAGGTCGCGCCGCATGATGCCGCGGAGGATCGCCTCCAGCCCCGCGAAGTCGAGCGGGCCCTCAATCGCAGCCACCTGCGCGTCGTTCTGGGCGTGGACCTCCCGCACCAGCGCCAGCACGAGGTCGTCCTTGGTCGGGAAGTGGTACGAGACGTTGCCCGGGCTGAGCTCCAGCTCGCGAGCGATCTCGCGGATCCCCACCTTGGTGACGCCGCGCTCGTTGAAGGCCTCGCGGGCGTGGGCCAGGATCCTGGCCGGGGTGGAGCCGCTCCCCGTTTTAGTACGTTGACCTAGAGCCATGTCGAGCACATAGTACAGCGTACTAGACGAGGAGCCTACCCCCATGAACGAACGGACAATCCACAATCCCGTCTCCGGCGAGACCGCCACCTGGATCGAGAGCTCGACCGAGAGCGGCGGCGCCCGGACGGTGATCGACTTCGAGGTGACGCCCGGCGGCGGCGTGACGGGCCACCGGCACACCAACCACCGCGAGCAGATCGCCGTGCTGGAGGGCGAGATCGAGGTGACCTGCGGCGGGACCACGCGACGCTACGGCGCCGGCGAGGTGGCGGTGATCGAGCCGCGGGCCGTGCACCACTGGCGCAATCCGGGCCAGGGCGTGCTGCGCTTCCGCGGGACCATGACGCCGGGCCACCCGGGGTTCGAGACCTTCCTGCGCGTCTGGTTCGGGCTGGCCCGCGACGGCGCGCTGCGCCGAAGCGGCCTGCCCCGGCGCGTCGCCGACATGGCGCTGCTGGTGGACTGGGATCCATCCATCGCCGCGGGGCCGCTCCGCCTCATGGCGCCGCTGCTGCGCCGCGCCGCGCGACGCCCCAGCGCCCGCGCGCGCGCCGGCGAGCTGCTGCGCCGCTACGACGCCCTGCCGTTGGGGCCCGGCGAAGCCGGCACGACCAGCCTCTAGCGTCGAGCACGGCACCACCTCGGCCCCCCCGCCCGCTCCAGGGCTCACTCCAGCAGCGTGTCCTCGACCCAGCCCAGGTAGCAGCGCCGCGCCGAAGGGATCCGACCCAGCGTCCAGACGTTGGCACCGTTCCAGCAACAAGGCCGCCGCGAACGTTTGCGCTGCGCAAACGCTGCGCACGGGGTCCGTAGATCGCTGTAGAGCCTCGGAATCACTCGCCTTCGTGGCGAGCCGGTGGTTCAATCCCTTCGCCACAGGCACCGGAGGAACACCATGGCCACCGTCGCTGATCGCCCGAGGCCGGTGCTGCGTCCGCTCTTCTGCAAGGGGTGCGGCCGGTGCATCGAGGCCTGCGCCCACCACGCCATCCGCGCCGGCGAGACGGTCGAGCCGGCCACCGGCCTGGTGCCGGTGGTCTTCGACCCCTCGATGTGCAACGGGTGCACGCTCTGCATCGACGCCTGCCCGGAGCCGTACGGGCTGATCTCGGAGGAGACGGCGGACGAGATCGAGGCCGTGCGCCGCCAGCGCCGGCCGGCGGCGCCGCAGCCGGCGGACCTGCCGGCGCAGCGGCTCCCGCTGCCGGAGAGCCGCCCGCTGATCGTGAAGGGCACCTACGCCTCGGCCATCGGCGCGCTGCTGGCCGGCTGCCGGCACGTCTACGGCTACCCCATCACGCCCTCCACCGAGGGCGCCGAGCTGATGGCCAAGCTGCTCCCGGAGCTGGGCGGCACCTTCGTGCAGGCGCCCAGCGAGGTGGCCGCCATCAACATGCTCTACGGCACGGGGGGCGCGGGCCTGCCGGTCATGACCTTCACCTCCTCGCCGGGCTTCAGCCTGATGCTGGAGGGGATGAGCTACCTCATCGGCGCCGAGCTGCCGGCGGTGGTGGTCAACGTGATGCGCGGCGGGCCGGGCCTGGGCAACATCGCGCCGGAGCAGTCGGACGTGAAGCTGGCCTGCCGCGGCCTGGGGCACGGCTCGACGCACGCGGTGGTGCTGGCCCCGGCCACGCCCCAGGAGATGCTCGACTTCACGATCCTGGCCTTCGAGCTGGCCTTCCGCTACCGCAACCCGGTGGTGCTGCTGGCGGACGGCTACCTGGGCCAGATGACCGGCAAGGTGACGCTGCCGCCGGCCATGGTGCGCCCGGGCCTGCCGGGCTGGGCGGTGAGCGGCGACGCGGCCCACCGCAAGAACTACATCTCGTCCATCTTCCTCACCGAGACGGATATCCGAGGCCCACAACCTGAAGCTCCTGGCCAAGTACGAGGCCATCCAGGCGGCGGAGCAGCGGGCGGACCTCTACCGCTGCGAGGACGCCGAGGTGCTGCTGGTGGCCTGCAACACGCCGGCGCGCAAGGCCAAGGGCGCCGTGGCGGCGCTGCGCGAGGGCGGGATCGCGGCGGGCCTGTTCCGGCCGCAGACGCTCTGGCCGTTCCCGGTGAAGCCGCTGCTGCCGCTGCTGGGCCACGTGCGGCGCATCGTGGTGGTGGAGGCCAGCGACGGGCAGATCGAGGACGAGCTGCGGCTGGCGCTCAGCCACGCGGGCGCGGGGCGGGACATCCCCATCGAGCACGTCCGGCGGCACGGGGGCGTGCTCCCGTCCCAGGAAGAGATCCTGACCGCGGTGCGGGGCAACCGGAAGTCCCCGGCCAGCGGCGCCGTGGCGGGTCGCGCCGCCGCGGGGGAGGTGCACGCGTGACCGCCTTCTACGACCGCTTCGAGCGGCACGACCACGCGGCCGGGCTCAAGGCCCAGTCCACCCACTACTGCCCGGGCTGCGGCCACGGCCTGGTCCACAAGTTCCTGGCCGAGGCGGTGGACGAGCTGGGCATCGCCGACCGGACGGTGGCCATCTCGCCGGTGGGCTGCGCGGTCTTCCTCTACTACTACCTGGACGTGGGCAACTCGCAGGCGGCCCACGGCCGCGCGCCGGCGGTGGCGCTGGGCCACAAGCTGGCCCACCCCGAGAGCGTGGTCATCTCCTACCAAGGCGACGGCGACCTGGCCTCCATCGGCCTGGCCGAGATCGTCCACGCCGCGGCGCTGGGCGTGCCCATCAGCGTCATCTTCGTCAACAACGCCATCTACGGCATGACGGGCGGGCAGCTGGCCCCGACCTCGCTCATGGGCCAGCAGACGGCCACCAGCCCGGCCGGCCGCGACCGCTTCATGGGCCAGCCGCTCAGGATGGCGGAGCAGATCGCGCTCATGGACGCGCCCATCTACGTGGAGCGGGTGGCGCTCTACGACGCCAAGCAGCGGGTGCGCGCGCAGAAGGCCATCAGGAAGGCCCTGCAGCTGCAGGTGGAGAACAAGGGCTTCTCCTTCGTCGAGGTGCTGGCCGAGTGCCCGACGCACCTCAAGGCCACGCCGCAGGAGGCGGAGCGCTGGGTGAAGGAGCAGATGGTCCCGGTCTACCCGCTGGGCGTGAAGAAGGACGTGGCGCCGGAGACCTGGGGCGAGTGGCGGACGCCGGCCTTCGACGCGGAGCAGCTGCTGGAGGCGGTGGGCGCGCTGGAGCCGGCCGCCCCGCGCGCCTGCCAGGGCTTCCCGGAGAAGCCGTTCGGCAAGGACATCGCCATCAAGCTGGCGGGCGCGGGCGGAGACGGGGCCCAGACGGCGGCCATGCTGCTGGTGCACGCGGCCATCAACGAGGGGTTCGACGCGACGCACATCCCGAGCTACGGCCCGGAGTCCCGCGGCGGCACCTCCTACGCGGACGTGCGCATCGCGCCGGAGGAGGTGCTCAACCCGGCGGCGCCGGAGCCGCACGTCCTGGTGGCCTTCAACGCGCCCAGCCTGTCCAAGTTCGGCCCGGCGGTGGCCCGCGGCGGCGTGGTGGTCTACGACTCGGCGGTGGTGACGGAGCCGCCGGCGCTGGACCCCTCGGTCCGCCTGGTGGCGGCGCCGCTGGCGGAGATCGCCCACGGCCTGGGCGACCGGCGGCTGAAGAGCGTGGTGGCGCTGGGCGCGGTGCAGCGCGCGACCCAGCTCTTCCCGGCCGAGACCTTCCTGGGCGCGGTCCGGCAGGCGCTCTCGCACAAGCCCTCGTACATCCCGCTCAACGAGCAGGCCTTCGAGCAGGGCTACGCGCGCGCCGAGCCGGTGGGTTCGCCTGGCGACTTCGAGTGGTGGCGGTAGGCGTTCGCCACCACCCGGCGGCCGCCGCCAGCCCCGCGGACAGGCACTCGGGGGCGACGGCAGGATGGGCCGCAGGTCAGCCCGGGGTGAGCTGTCCCACCCCGGGCGACGCTGGACCATGGCGGGTGGGGCGGCGCGCCACCCCACCCGCTGACGCTCACTCGTCGAGGGTCCAGAGGCCGTAGAAGTAGCCGTCCATGGTGAAGCGAACGCTGGCCGTGTTGGTGACCGGATCGGTCTCGTACACCTGGCTGGTCGCGCCGTCGTCGCTCTCGCCCGTGAAGAGGTGTCCACCCATGGCCGCCCCGGTGAACCCGACCACCGAGAAGGGCGAGCCGTCCACCTCCTCGGCGACCGGCACGTCACCCAGGGTGAAGCGCCACAGCTTGTGGACGGGGATGCTCCAGAAGGAGAAGTCCACCGGCTCGACGCCGTCCGGCAGCAGGTCCTCGTAGAACAGCTTCGCGAACCCGACCCCCGCGCTGGCGCTCTGCAGCTCGTCGATGGCCTCCACCCCCCCGGTCAGGGCCGGGATGGCGTGGTACCAGTCCTCCTGGAAGTCGGTCTCCCCTGGCGCGATGCGGAGCAGGCAGTTCTGCGGGGCCTCCTCACCGGCCGCGTTCGCGTACATCTGGATGGAGTAGGTGCGGCCGTCCCCCATCACGTAGGCGTAGCCGTCCTCGTCGAAGACCGGGCGGCCGCCGCTCGCGCAGCGCTCGTCGTACGCCGTCCCCACCACCGAGAGCGTCGCCGGGTCGAGGATGGTCAGGGAGACCGCGGGGTAGATGCGCCCACCGGTCCAGTCCGCCCACCGGCCGGGGACGTAGACCTTGCCCTCGTGCGCCACCGTGGTCCAGACCTCGAGCCCGTACCCCTCGCGCGACAGGAAGGACAGGTCGACGGTGCCCTTGATGGTCATGGTGCTGGGATTCCAGACCACGGCCTTGGGCGGATCGCTCAGCACGGAGACGGCGGTCTCGGCGTCCACCAGCGCGTTGCCGTAGTCCACGGCGGTCGCGCCCGTGGAGGAGATGCTCATCCGCCCCGTCTCGGCGAGGTGACCCTTCGCGTCCACCTCGTACCTGATCCAGAGCGGCGCGTCGGTCCGGCCCACGAACACCTGCCGTCCGCGGGCCAGGAGCACGGCGTTCCCGGGCACCTCGACCGCGTGGCTGTTGTCGAAGGGGCCCGCGTCCAGCGACTCGATGGCCTGCACGTAGGTGGTCCGACCCTCGGCGTCGATCACCACCGATCCCAGGATGTAGTGCGGGTCGATGGCCTCCTCCGAGCCCCCGTCCGACCCGCAGCCGGCCGCGGCCAGCCCCGCCAGCAGCACCAGCCCGACCGCTCCGCCCATGCTGCGCCTCGCTCTGCTTCCGATCATCACGTGGTCCTTCCTCCAAAGGGCGCGCAGGCGCCCGATCACCGCTCCAGCGTCGTCTTGAGGTAGAAGCCGCGGCCGGGCCTGGGGACGCCGAACGTGTCGTAGGCCGCCGCGTCGGTGAGGTTCTGCGCCTCCAGCGCCACCGAGAGCGCGCCCCACCCGCCCTGGCACCGGTAGCCGGCCGAGAGCCCCTGGACGAACTGGCTGGGGATGACCTGCTTCCCGCCCCCCTGCCCCAGGCTCTCCCAGGTCCGGTAGAACTCGTGCACGTAGCGCCAGGTCCAGGAGAGCGACAGCTCGTCGTCGCCCCGCCGCAGCCCTGCCCAGCGCACCAGGGCGCCGCCGGCGCCGAACAGGTAGGGACGGTTGGGGATGCGATCGCCCTCCTGCCGCGCGAAGGTCCCGGTGTCCGACGTGTTGCGGAAGTCCTGGTAGGTGCCGCTCGCGTCCAGCTCCAGCCAGTCGCCGGGCGCGGTCCAGCGCAGCGCGCCCTGCACGCCGACGGAGCGCGCGGAGTAGACGTTCTGGTAGCTCTGGTCGTTGTTGATGCCGAGCAGGATGATCAGGTCGTCGGCGTCGCGCAGGAAGGCGCCGGCCTCGCCCACCAGCGCGCCCGCGCCGGTTGAGCCGCGCTCCACCTGGAGCGCCAGGTTCAGGTTGTGGCTCACCTCCGGCCTGAGCTCGAGGTTCTCGTGCACCAGGACCCCGTCGCCGAACACCTCGTCCGGCCCGGGGAGCCGCGTGGCGCGCTCGTAGGACGCCTTGGCGCGGAGGCCGGGGGCCAGGTCGAACCGGAGCGCGGCGCCGCCTCCCAGCTCGCGGATCGTCCGATCACGCTCGGCGAAGGTGTCCTCGGCCACCAGCTCCTGCGCGCGCTGCTCCTGCAGGTAGTGCTTGAGGAAGGCGATCGCCTCCAGCCGCCCCTCGACGAGGTCGGCCTCGTACTCGAGCCCGCTCACCAGCGAGCGCAGGTCCCGGCGGCCCGAGAGCGGATCGCTCGCGGTGGTCTGCAGCCGCTCGTCGCCGGTCCGCCGCACGGCGGTGGGCGCCAGGAACAGCCGCAGCTGGTGGTCGGGGTGGAGCCTCCAGCCCAGCTCGACCCGCCCGAAGAGCGCCTGCTCGCGGAGCAGCTGGTCGTGCGGCGCGTCTCCAATCTCCCCCCCGGTCTCGTTGCGGGTGACGCACCGTCCGTACCAGTCGTAGACGCAGGCGGAGACGTCCAGGAAGTGGCCCCGGGTGGCGGCCGCCCCCAGCAGCACCCGCGCGGCCAGGCGCCGGCCCGCGGGCGCCTCGTAGCGGAGCGTGGTCCCCACCCCCTGCTCTGCATACGTGACCTCGCCGTACGGGACCGTCATGGCGGGGCTGTGCGGGATCTCCTTGTCCTGGCGGTTGGCGTGGAACCGCAGCAGGAGGCGCCGCGCCCAGGACCGGTCCACCAGCCCCAGCTCCGCGCTGCCGCCGCCGGCGGCGTACGCGTCGTGGAAGCGGCGGACGCGCACGGTCCCGACGTGGCCCTCCTCGTCGAGCTGCACGTCCTGGACGGTCATCGGGTAGTCGTTCTCGGCGCGATCCAGGAAGCCCTCGGCGCGGAGGAAGAGCCCGCTCGGCGTGAACAGGTGGCGGGCCGCCAGCGTCAGCCGCTGCGTCCCGAAGGAGCCGGCCTCCCACGAGGCGGCCGCGTGCGTCCCCCGGAGCCCCTCGTCGGTCACCAGGTTGATCGCGCCGCCCAGCGCGTCGGCGGCGAAGCGGGCCGGGACGACGCCGGAGAAGATCTCGAATCCGCTCCACCACGTTGACGGGTACGTCGGCGATGCCCAGCGGGTAGCCCGACCAGGCCAGCGGCACGCCGTCGAGGAACACCCGGACCTGCTCGTCGCTGAGCCCGCCCAGCGCCAGCCGCGAGCTCGACCCCAGGCCCCCCGAGCGCCGGACGCTGACCCCCTGCGTCCGGGCCAGCACCTCGCCCAGGTCGGCGGACTCGCGCTGCGCCCGATCCGTCTCGACCACCGTCACCGCCTCGGCCGAACGGCGCAGCCGATCCCCGGCCGAGGTTCCCTGCACCGTCACGACCACCGGCGCCGGGTCCCCCGGCTGCGCCGCCGCCGCGGCCGGCGTGGGCGCCGCCCCGGCGGGCGGAGGCGGCGGAGGCGGCGCGGGCGGCGCGGGCGGCGCGGGCGGCGTGAAGGTCACGGCGAACTTGATGCGCGCGGCCACCGCGTGATCCCCGCGGCGCGCCGGCGCGAAGCGGGAGCGGAGGGCCGCCTCGCGCGCAGCCCGATCGAACGCCTCACCGGCGCCCTCGAGCACGTCGGCCTCCGTCACGTGCCCCTCCGCGTCGACGAGGAGCCGCAGGACCACGCGGGTGGTCCGCCCCTCGGCGAGCGCCTCGGGCGGATAGACGGCCTCGGCCTGCTCCAGCAGCTCGGGAGGGCGGGGGGACGTGGCGCCTTCGCCGGGCGGCGGGGCGCCGGTCTCCTCCGCGCGGCCGGGCGCGGCGGTGGTCGCAGCGGAGGCCCCCGGGGCGGCAGCGGCGGCGGACTCCCGCTCGGCGCCCGCCACGCCGCCGGCGAGGGCCGGCACCGCGACGAGCAGCAGGATGGGGGCGAGGCCGGCGACCGAAGCCATCGGTCGCCGGGCCGCCGCCCTGGGGTCGCTGCTGGATACGGCCGTCGTCACGCGCGCCTCCCGAAAGGCGGAATCCGTCTCCACCCGTAGGGGTCTGAACCGCAAGGCCGCGGACGATACACGGTCTCATCAAGCGAGCGCAAGCCAGTCGGCTCGCCTGCCGCCAAGGCGACAGGGATGCTCAGCAGCTCGCCTCAAGCGGCTGCGTTTACGATGAGTTTCCCTTGAGCCCCATTGGGCGCAGGCCGAACGCGTAATGAATCCGGGGTATTCGGCCTCGTCGCGAGTTGCGACGATGTCTCTCGAAACGAACGCTCACGTCTGCGTCGTTGGGACCCGGCCTGCCGAGCACGAGCTACCGCGCCGCGTGCTCGCGGATCAGCTCGCCGAGCCGGGTCAGCGCCAGGTCGCAGGTCTCCATGGACGGGCCGAAGGAGAAGCGGACGTAGCTCTTGAAGCGCGAGCCGTGGCGCGAGCGCCGCTTGCCGGGGTTCACGTCGAAGAACTCGCCGGGGACCACGATCACCTTCCGCTTGAGCGCCTCGCGGAAGAAGCCCATGCCGTCGTTGAGCGGCGGCGGGAGGTGGCCGACGTTGCCCCAGCAGTAGAACGTGCCGTCGGGCGAGCGATCGAACCGGACGCCGATGGCCTCCAGCCCCTGCAGCATGCGGCGCCGCTTCTCCCCGAAGACCTTGTGGATGGCCTCGGTCTCGGCGCGCACGTTCTCGTCCGCCAGCAGCGCGCAGGCGGCGCGCTGCAGCGGCTTGGAGCCGCCGCCGTCCAGGAACGAGCCGGCGCTGGCCACCGCGTCGATGATGGGCTTCGGCGCCACGGTCCAGGTGACGCGCCAGCCGGGGTAGCGCCAGTTCTTGGTGAGGCCGTCGAAGAGCACCACCGGGTCGCGGTCCACGTCCTCGACGTAGCGCGCGGCGCTCTCCACCGGCAGCCGGCCGGGGACGCCGGTCCAGACGTAGTGCGAGTAGAACTCGTCCATGAGCAGCGCGCAGTCCAGCTCGCGCGACAGCTCCACCCAGCGGCTCAGCTCCTCGCCCTGCACCAGCTTGCCGGTGGGGTTGCAGGGATTGGAGAGGAGCAGCGCCCCCAGCCCGCGCCCGGTGACCTCCTTGCGCAGGTCCTCCGCGGTGAAGGCGTAGCCGCGCTCGCCCTCGAGCAGGATGGGGATGGGCGTGAAGGTGCGGAAGAGGTCGAGCAGCTCCTCGTACGCGGTGTAGTCGGGCAGGAAGTGGCCCAGGTTGACCGGGCCGAGCGCCGCCGCGGCGCGGGTCAGCGAGGCGCGGCCGCCGCCGGAGATGGAGACGTTCTCGGCCCGGTACTGCGAGGGCAGGCCGCGCCGGTAGAGCCGGTTGTAGAGGCCGGCCACCTCCTCGCGCAGCTCCCACAGGCCGACCACCGGGGCGTACTCCTGGTCGTCCACGTGGACCGGGACGGTGTGCACGCGCTCGGGCGCGCCGGTCAGCGGGCCGGTGTCGGGCTGCCCCTGGCCCAGGTTGCACCAGTCGGGATCGCCCATCCTGAAGCCGAGCTTCATGGCCTCGGCGGTCACGAAGAATCACGCCGGTACGCGGGACGGTCCGGAAGGAGGAGAGGCGGTGGGTGGTGTCGTCGCTCACGGGAGGCGCAGGTTAGCACGGGCGCGGGACGAGATCGCTCGCGTCCGGGAGCACCAGCACGTCCGGCGCGGGACGGCCGACGAGCTCGCGGGCGCGCTCCAGCGCGCCGGCCAGGTCCGGCGCCCAGCGGGCGTAGGTCTGCGCCACGACCTGCTCCGGCATCCCCGAGACCAGGAACAGCGTGTAGCGGGCGGGCAGGTAGCGCCGCACGCCCAGCGCGAAGATCCCCTGGTTCACCACCTGCAGCGGGCCGACGCCGTCCGGGCACTCGGCGCAGAGCACCAGCACGCCGCCGTCGCGCAGCAGCGCGCCCCCCGGCGGCACCAGCTTCGAGGCCTGGTAGAGGCTGGCGCTGACCGGGAGCGGCGCCGAGACCACCACCACGTCTGCTGGCGACGCGGCCACTTCGCACCAGGGGGCGGCCAGCGCGGCGCCGGCCCGGTGCGCGGCCACCGGGTGGCCGGCCACCGCCCCCAGCACCGCCCCGCCCACCTCCACCACGTTGAGCAGGCACGCGCGCGGCGCGGCCAGCGCGGCCGCCTCCTCGAGATCCTCGCGGCAGGGGTTGCCGTCGGCGCGACCGAGCCGCGCGTCGGGCGCGGCCTTGAGCAGGTGGTTCTGGCGGATGTCGGCCTCGGCGCCCAGGCCGGGGAAGATCCCCTTGGCGCCGCCGCCCCAGCCGGCGAAGTAGTGCGGCTTCACGCGGCCGGTGGAGATCACCAGGTCGGCCTCGGGCAGGCAGCGGTTCACGCGCACGCGCGTGCCGCGCGCGGTCCGGCCCACCTCCACCAGCGCGGCCTCGTCGCGCGCGTCGTGGTTCACCACACGGTGGGCCCGCAGCGCCTGGGCGGGCAGGCCGAGCCCGTCGGGCGGCCCGGGCGCGTGGGTGCCGTTGGCGATGGCCAGCGTGAGGTGGTGGTCGGGGACGGCCGGGAGCGCGCGGCGCACCGCCGCGTACAGCTCGGCGCGCGGCTCGTCGCGCGAGGCGTCGCTCACGATCACCAGCACCCGGTCCTGCGCGCCGGCGCCCAGCGGCGCCGCGCCGATGGGCGCGGCCAGCGCGGCGTCCAGCGCTGCCGCGAGATCGGGCACCGCGACCGGCGTGGGCGCGCGGATGACCCGTGCCCCCACGTCCCTCGGGAACGGGAGCGGCGAACTGCCGTAGGGGAGCGTCAACTCGCCACTGCCTGGCATGGCCCCGGAGCATATACCAGGGGCGCCCCCGCCGGCCGCTCCTGGACCGGCGTGCGATGCTGCGGAGGATGGCGTGCCGAGGAGCAAGTGGCGACATGGTGGGATGCTGATGGCGGGCGTGGGGACGGGCCTGGCGGCCGCCGCGCTGGTGACGAGCAAGCGGCAGCGCCGCGAGCTCTCCCGCGCGCTGCGTGAGCAGCCCCTGCCCCGCGTGGTGATCGTGGGCGGCGGGTTCGGCGGCCTGTCGGCCGCCCGCTCCCTGGCCGGCGCGCCCGTCAAGGTCACCCTCATCGACCGCCGCAACCACCACCTGTTCCAGCCGCTCCTCTACCAGGTGGCCACCGCCGGGCTGAACCCATCGGACATCTCGGCCCCCATCCGCCACGTGCTCCGCCACCAGCTCAACGCCGAGGTGGTGCTGGGCGACGTGAAGGGCATCGACCCCGACCGGCGCACGGTGCGGCTCGCCGACGGCGCCGCCGTGGGCTACGACTTCCTGATCCTGGCCACCGGGGCCACGCACTCCTACTTCGGCCGCGACGACTGGGCCCCACTGGCCCCCGGCCTCAAGACCATCGAGGACGCGCTGGAGATCCGCCGCCGCGTGCTGCTCGCCTTCGAGCAGGCCGAGCGCGAGACCGATCCGGCCGTGCGCCAGGCGCTGCTCACCTTCGTGGTGGTCGGCGGCGGCCCCACCGGCGTCGAGCTGGCCGGCGCGCTGGCCGAGATCGCCAAGCACACGCTCGCGTCCGACTTCCGGCACATCGCCCCGGAGAGCGCGCGGGTGGTGCTGCTCGAGGCGCTGCCGCACATCCTCCCCGCCTTCTCGCCCGGCCTGCAGGAGAACGCCCGCAAGCAGCTCCAGAAGATCGGCGTGGAGGTCCGCACCGGCGGCCGGGTCACCGGCATCGACGCGGCCGGCGTGACGGTGGGTACGGATCGCATCGCCGCGCGGACCGTGCTGTGGGGCGCCGGCGTGGCCGGCTCGCCGCTGGCCCGCGCGCTGGGCGTGAAGCTCGACCGCGCCGGGCGCGTGGAGGTCCAGCCGGACCTGACGGTCCCGGGACGGCCGGAGATCTACGTCATCGGCGACCTGGCGGCGCTGAAGCAGCTGGACGGCTCGCCGGTGCCGGGCGTCGCGCCGGCCGCGGGCCAGGAGGGCCGCCACGCGGCGGACAACATCCTGCGCTCGCTGCGCACCGAGCCGCGCCGGCCGTTCAAGTACCTCGACAAGGGCATGCTGGCCACCATCGGCCGGGCCGCGGCGGTGGGCGCGGTGCGCGGGTTCGAGTTCCACGGCCTGACGGCCTGGCTGGCCTGGCTCTTCGTCCACGTCTTCTTCCTGATCGGCTTCCGCAACCGCGTGGCGGTGACGCTGCAGTGGGCCTGGTCGTACCTGACCTTCGCCCGCGGCGCGCGGCTCATCACCGACACGGCCGAGCAGTGGCGGCTCATCGCCGAGAAGCGCGCGCCGGAGCTCCCGGAGGCGACGCCCCCGCCCGCGGCCGAGGGCGCCCGCGCGCGCGAGGCGACGCTCCAGTAGGTGGCTGCCGCACCTCCGCGCCGCGGGGATCGCCCCCTGCCCTTCCGGCCGCTTGCCCCGGCGCACGGGCTCGCCTATGCCCGGCCCATGAACTCGGCCGAGCTGGAGGTGCTGGAGGCCAACGCGGCCTTCTACCGGGCCTTCGCCCAGGGCAACGCCCTGGCGATGTCGCGCCTCTGGTCCGAGCAGCTGCCGGTGGCCTGCATCCACCCGGGCTGGGACGTGCTGGACGGGCGCGAGGAGGTGCTGGAGAGCTGGCGGCAGATCCTCGAGCCGGGGAACTCGCCCGAGGTCGCCTGCTCGCTGGCCGAGGCGCGCGTGCTGGGCGACGTCGCCTACGTCACCTGCCGCGAGTCGATCGACGACGCCCGGCTGGCGGTGACCAACGTCTTCGCCCGGGAGGGCGGCGGGTGGCGGCTGGTCCTGCACCAGGCCACGCCCATCGCCCCGGGCCAGGCGCGCCCGGAGCCGACCGGGGGCGGGCTGCAGAACTAGGCGCGGCTGCTGCAGCCGCCGCCCGCCTGGATCCGGTCAGCCTGAGCGTAGCCGCCGCGGAGCGGCGGCGGAGTCGAAGGCCGGCCCGTTGCGCTCGAGCCCCTACGCCTCCCGCTCAGCGGTCGCCGTCCCTGACACGGCCACCGGCGCCGCCTTCCCGCGCAGCTCCTGCACCGCGGCCTCGATGCGCGCGCGCACCGCGTCGCGCAGGGCGACCGCGTCGTCGCCGAAGGGCTCGATGGCCATCGGCTCGAGGATGCGGGCGGTGGCGCGGCAGGGGCGGACCCACGGGTTGCCCTTGGGCAGGCCGCGGGCGGTGCCGGCCACGGCCACCGGGAGCACCGGGACCTTGGCGTCGAGCGCCAGCCGGAAGGCGCCGGACTTGAACGGCAGGAGCGTCCCGCGGGTGGAGCGGGTGCCCTCCGGGAAGATCATCACGTTCATGCCGTGCGCCAGGTAGCGGCGCGCCCTGGCCAGCGCGGCGCCGCCGCTCTCCGAGTTGCCGCGGGTGACGGGGATGTCGCCGGCCAGCCGGAACATCCAGCCCACCCAGGGGACGTCGAAGAGCGACGCCTTGGCCACCCACTTCATCTCGCGGGGGATGTGCGAGATGAGGAGGATGTCGAGCATGGACTCGTGGTTCGCCACCACGACGTACGGCCCCTTGCCCGGGAAGCGTCCCTCGACCTGGAGCCGCCAGGGCGGGAACGTCTTGGCCATGCCCACGGCGGCCAGGCGCAGGAAGCGCCCGGCCACGGCGCGGTTCCGGTCGAAGGGCCAGGTGACGAGCAGCAGCAGCGCCTGGAGCGGCAGCGTCACCAGCACCAGGAGCAGCGAGACGAGGTAGCCGGCGGCGGCGACGGGGGCGTAGGCGTACACGCGGCGGATCCTGCGCGAAGATGGTCACCACTTCGTCACGGACGCCACCGCCGGCCCGGCCGGTGGCCGGGCCTGGTGGTGCGCCGTGCGCGCCTGGAAGAGCGCCGCGGCCGAGAGCAGCCGGACCTCCTCCAGCGGCGCCCCCACCAGCTGCAGCGAGACCGGGAGCCCGCCCGAGAACCCCATGGGCAGCGCCACGGCCGGCAGGCCGGCCAGGTTGCCGGCCGCGCCCAGCGGATCCGGGAAGTCGAAGAGCGGGTCGAAGTCCTCCTCCACGCGCGGCGGCGGGTACGGCAGGTTGGGCGCGAGCACCAGGTCGTACCGCTCGAAGAAGCCGACCAGCTGCCGCTGCAGCTCGCCGCGCACGCGCATGGCGCGCACGTAGTCGGACGGGTTGCCCTTGGGCAGGTAGTCCCCGGGCGACTTCTCCTGGTGCGAGCGGTCGGCCAGCTGCTTCGTCCGGCCGCTGCGGATCAGCTCCTCGAAGGCGGTGGCGGCCTCGGCCTCGATGAAGAAGGAGGCCAGCGGCTCGAAGGGCAGCGCCGGCAGCTCTGCCGGCGCGAGCAGCGCGCCGGCGTCGGCGAAGACCTGCTGGGCCTCGGACCAGGCGCGCTCGGTGGCCTCGCCCACCGGCCGCTTCGCCGGCATGGGCAGCACGGCCACCCGCAGGCCGGCCACCACCTCGGGCTTGACGCGCTCCAGCCCGGCGGGCGGCGGGAGCGTGGAGGGATCTCGCGGGTCCACCCCGGCGATGGCGGCCAGCACGCGCGCGCAGTCCTCGGCGGAGCGGGCGATGGGGCCGAGCTTGTCCATCGACCAGGAGAGCGCCATGGCGCCGTGGCGCGAGACCAGGCCGTAGGTGGGGCGCAGGCCGGTCACGCCGCAGAACGCGGACGGGCAGGTGATGGAGCCCCAGGTCTCGGAGCCGATGGCGAACGGCACCAGCCCGGCCGCCACCGCCGAGGCCGAGCCGGAGGAGGAGCCGCCGGCCCAGCGCGCCGGATCCCACGGCGTGCGGCAGGGGCCGTTCAGCGCGGCCTGGCCGGTGTGGTAGCCGAGCCCGCCGGCCAGCTCGACCATGGAGAGCTTGGCCACCAGCACCGCGCCGGCGTCGCGCAGCCGGCGCGCCACGGTGGCGTCGCGGGCCGGCACGCGGTCGGCGTAGGGGGCGGCGCCGAAGGTGGTGCGGATGCCCTCGGTGTCCACCAGGTCCTTGAGGCCGTAGGGGATGCCGTGCAGCGGGCCGCGCCAGCGACCCCCGGCCAGCTCCGCCTCGGCGGCGCGCGCCTCGGCCAGCGCCCGCTCGCGCGTGAGCGTCACCACGCAGCCCAGGGCGGGGCCGCGCCGCTCCAGCCGCTCCAGGCAGGCCTCGGCCAGCGCCACCGGCGAGAGCTCGCGCGCGCGCAGCGCCTTCGACAGCGCGGCCAGCCCGGAGAAGAGGACGTCGTCGGAGATGGTCATGGCGTCAGTCCGGGCGCACCGGGAGGGCGCGGAAGATCAGGGCCGGCTCGGCCTCGAGCTCGAGCGGGAAGGCCCGCAGCGGCTCGAGCGCGTCGCCGCCGCCGGCGGGCGCCTGGCCCGCGCCGGCGGGGGCGGCGCTGGGCGCGGCGGCGGAGGTGGTGGCGCAGCCGGCCGCTGCTGCGGCGGCGGCCGGCGCCAGGGCGAGCGTGCGCAGGAAGCTGCGGCGGGGGGTCCCGGATCGGCTGGACATGCCGATCTCCTACCACGCCCCGGAACGGGCGGCGGCGCGGCGCGACGGGGGGCCCTCGCCGGTGTGGCCCGGCGGGCCGTCCCGGGCCAGAATCACCGGGTGCCCGAGCTGCCGGACATCCAGGTCTACGTCGAGGCCATCGCCGCGCGGGCGCAGGGGCTGCCGCTGGAGCGCGTCCGGCTGGGCAACCCGTTCCTGCTGCGCTCGGCCGACCCGCCGCTGGCGGAGGCCTCCGGGCGGCGGCTGGAGGCGGTGCGCCGGATGGGAAAGCGGATCGTGCTGGCGCTGGAGGGCGACCTCTTCCTGGCGCTGCACCTCATGATCGCCGGCCGGCTCCACTGGAAGGACCCGGGGGCCAAGCTGCCGGGCAAGGTGGGGCTGGCGGCGTTCGACTTCCCCAGCGGCACGCTCACGCTCACCGAGGCCGGCACCAAGCGGCGCGCGGCGCTCCACCTGGTGCGGGGCGAGGCGGGGCTGCGCGCGCTGGACCGCGGCGGGGTGGAGCCGCTGGAAGTGGACCTGCCCGGCTTCGCCGCCGCGCTGCGCAGCGGGAACCACACGCTGAAGCGCGCCCTCGACCGACCCCGCGCTCTTCTCCGGGATCGGCAACGCCTACTCCGACGAGATCCTCCACCGCGCCCGGCTCTCGCCGGTGAAGCTCACCTCGCGCCTCACCGACGAGGAGGTGGCCGCGCTCTTCGCGGCCACGCGCGAGCTGCTCGACGCCTGGACCGAGCGGCTGCGGCGCGAGGCCGGCGCGGCCTTCCCGGAGGGCGTGACCGCCTTCCGCGACGGCATGGCGGTGCACGGGCGCCACCGCCAGCCCTGCCCGGTCTGCGGCACCGCCGTGCAGCGGATCGTGCGCGCGGAGAACGAGGTCAACTACTGCCCTCGCTGCCAGACCGGCGGGCAGATCCTCTGGATCGCTCGCTGGCGCGGCTGCTGAAGCAGGACTGGCCGAAGACCATCGACGAGCTGGAGAAGAACCCGGCCCTGGGGCTCCGGGCCCCGCCCACGGAGCAGGCATGACGACCCGCGAACAGTCGGTGGCGGCGCTGCGCGAGCGCGCCCGGATCCTCTACGAGGGGAAGGTGGTGGCCCACCGCAGCTGCGGCATCGCGGTGGCGGCCACCTTCGGCCGGCCCACCGGCGCGTACCAGGCGCTGCGCAAGGGCGGCCTCACCGGCGAGGGGACCTGCGGGGCGGTGCTGGCCGGCCAGCTGGTGCTGGGGGAGCTGCTGGGCGATCCGGATCCCGGCCGGGCCGCCCACGCCGGCGCTGCGCGAGGCCATGCTCCGCTACCGCGCCGAGATCGCCGGGCGGCTCGACCGCGGCGGCGCCGCCACGCTGGTGTGCAACGACCTGACCGCTCGCTTCCCCGTCTTCCAGGGGCCGGAGCGGGCGGCCTTCTGCACGTCCCTCGCGGCCACCGTGGCCGAGATCGTGGCCGGGATCGCCTACGACGCCGGCGTGGTGATCGAGCCCGGGCCGCTGCCGGAGCGGTGACGCAGGGGTGGAGCCCCGACGGCTCAGCCGGGCGGGGCGGGGGGCGCAGCCCCCGTGTGATTGACCGCGCGCCCGCCCGGCGGCGCTCACCTCCGCCGGAAATCGCTGACATTGCGCACATATATCGTGCTTGCGCCCGCTCGCCCGTCCGTGGCGTCGACGGGTCTGTCCATGCAACAAGGGACAGACCCAACTGAGGCGCCCTGGGAGGACGGCGGCTGAATCGCCGGGGGAGCGCCCTTCGACCCGGGAGGCGTGCCCTTGTTCGTCCGTTCCACCGCTCGATTCCTGTCCGTGGTGCCGGGATTCACCCGGCGCGAAACCCGCCGCTCGAGGGCCCGCCTGGTGGCGTGGACCCTCGCCGTCCTGGCGCTGCTGGGCGCCGCGGCGGCGCCGTCGATCGCGCTGCCGGCGCAGGCCTGGACGGCCAGCTCGCTGGAGAAGATCCGTCCCTCGGCCGCGGCCAGGAGCACCACCTCCGCCAGCGTCTCGGCGGCGCGCAACGAGAACCGAGGCCTTCCAGGTGGTGGTGACCGGCCCGGCCAGCGGCGTGTCCGCCACGGCGACCACGCTCTCCGGCCCGGGCACGCTCCCGGCCCCCGCGCTCTACCGCGAGGCGCTCATCAACCTGCAGAACGCCTCGGCGCTGGACGGCGGCACGGGCCGCTGGCCCGACGCGCTGGTGCCGGACGTGGACGCGTTCGCCGGGGAGCGGCGCAACGCCTTCCCCTTCGACGTGCCGGCCGGTGAGAGCCGCGCCATCTGGGTGGAGGTGAAGGTCCCCGCCGACGCGGCGCCGGGCAGCTACCAGGGCTCGGTGCGCGTGACCTGGAGCGGCGGCTCCGCCGACGTGCCGGTCGCGCTCACGGTCTGGCCCTTCACCCTCCCCGCCACCGCCTCGCTCAAGAGCGCGTTCAGCTTCTCCTGGGGCGCCATCCCCTCCGAGCACGGGCTCTCCGCGGGCGACGCCTACTCGCGGCTGCGCGTGCGCTACGGGCAGCTGGCGCTCATGAACCGGGTGACCCTCTCCCACGTGGACGACGGCAACGCCTCGCTCGCCCACCTCGACCAGTTCTACGGCGCGAGCCTGGACGGCACCGACCCGGCGCTGGACGGGGCGCGCATGACCAGCTTCGAGCTGATGGGGCCGGCCTCGAGCTGGGCGCCCTACTTCCAGGGCCAGGGCTGGCTGGACCGGCTCTTCCAGTACACCTGCGACGAGCCCCCGCTCACCTGCGCCTGGAGCGACATCCCCGCCCGCGCCAAGGTGGCCCGCGACGCCACGCCCTCGGTGCGCACGCTGGTCACCACCACCATCCAGGAGGCCAACGACCACGGCGTGGCCTCGTCCATCGACATCATGGTGCCGGTGGTGAACTACATGGAGGACCGGCCTGGCATGGGCCGCTTCTCCGGCTCGCAGCGCGCGGCCTACGACTCCTTCCTGGCCGCCTCGCCCAGGCGCGAGCTCTGGATGTACCAGAGCTGCATGAGCCACGGCTGCGGCGGCACCGTCAACTTCGGCTCGCCCAGCGCGTCCGACCAGTACTTCACCGGCTGGCCCAGCTACGTGATCGACGCCTCGGCCGTCCGCAACCGCGCCATGCAGTGGCTCGACTTCCGCTTCGGGGTGACCGGCGAGCTCTACTTCGAGACCGCCATGGCCTACGGCCACGACCCGTGGACCAACCAGTGGGACTTCTCCGGCAACGGCGACGGGACGCTCTTCTACCCGGGCACCCCGGCCAAGATCGGCGGCACCACGCACATCCCGGTGGCCTCGCTGCGCCTGGCGCAGATCCGCGACGGCATGGAGGACTACGAGTACCTGAAGCTGCTCTCCGACCTCGGGGACGGCGCGGGGGCCCAGGCGATCGCCGCCCGCCTCTTCCCGCACGCCTACCAGACCGAGGCCGCGCCCGCGGACCTGGCGGCGGCGCGGCAGGAGCTGGCCGAGCGGATCATCGCCATCGTGGCGCCGGGCACGCCGACCGATCCGCCCAACCCGGGCGATCCCACCCCCACGCCCACGCCCGACCCGGGCACCGACCCGGTGCCGACGCCGGCGGCCTCCAACGCCGCGGGCGGCTGCAACGCCGGCGGCGCCGCGGGGCTCTTGGCGCTGCTGGGGCTGGCGGGCGCGCTGCGCCGGCGGCGGCGCAGCTGACCTGCGGCGCCCTTCGACTCCGCCGCGGCGCTGCCGCGGCTACGCTTCGGCTACGCTTCGGCTACGCTCAGGGCGAACGGTCTACCCATCCGGTCGGCCTGAGCGTAGGGCCCGCCGGCAGGCGGGCCCGGAGTCGAAGGCCAGGCCTCGAGCGTCGACGCGAGAGCGCGGCGCCTCGAGGCCTGCCTCGGTCATTCGCGCCTGCGGCGGAGGGCGAGCAAGGCCAGGAGCCCGGCCAGCCCCGAGCCGCCGCTGCTGCAGCCGCCGCTCCGCGGGTTGCTGGGCGGGGGGTCCTCGGGTGGAGGAGGCGGTGGCGGAGGGGGTGGTGGAGGAGGAGGAGGAGGAGGAGGTGGTGGTGGTGGTGGTGGTGGTGGCGGCGGTGGAGGTGGCGGCGGGTCTGCGGCGAGCCCGACCGCGCGCAGCGTGGACGCGCCCTGATCCACCACCAGCCAGCGTCCATCCGGGAGCAGGGCGATGCCGGTAGGCACCGAGAACCGCGCCGTCGTGCCGTCCCCGTCCAGCGCGCCGGGGTCGCCGGTGCCGGCCCAGGTGCCGACCTGCCCGCCGGAGAGCCGGCGCAGCCGGGCGTTGCCGCCGTCGGCGACCAGCACGTCGGCGCCGTCGGCGGCCAGGCCGGCCACCGGCATGAAGCCGGCCTGCGCTGCGGCGCCGTCGGCGAAGCCGCCCGGCGGCGCGCCCGCCACCGTGGTCACGAGGTACGGCGGCGCGAGCTCGACCCGGCGGAGCGCGCGGTTGCCGGAGTCGAGCACCAGCAGGGCGCCGTCCAGCGCCAGCAGGTCGCCGGGGAAGCGGAGCGCGGCCTGCGCGCCCGGGCCGTCCGCCAGGTACTGCTGCGCCGGGCTGCCGGCGAGCGTGGTCACCTCGCCGGCCGGGGTGACCTTGCGGACGGCGCAGTTGCGCCGGTCGGCGAAGTAGAGGTCGTCGCCCACGAAGGCCAGGCCGGTGGGGCCGTCGAGCCGCGCCGCGGCGCCGGCGCCGTCGCTGAAGCCGGGCCACCCCGCCGCGCCGGCCAGCGTCTCGACCGCCCAGCCGCCGCTCCCTGGCCGCAGCCGAACCAGCCGATCGTTGCCGGTGTCGGCCACCACCACGGCGCCGTCTGGCGCCACGCTCACGCCCTGCGGCGAGCTCAGCCGCGCGGTCCGCCCCTCCCCGCCCCCGGGCGTGCCGTCGCCGACGATGGTCGTGACCACCCGCTCCCCGCCGGCGTCCATCCGGCGCACGGCGTGGTTGCCGGTGTCGGCGATCCAGACGTTGCCGGCGGCGTCCACCGCCGCGGCGGTGGGGCGGCGGAAGAGCGCCGTGGCCGCGGGGCCGTCGCGCAGCCCCTCGGTGAAGGCCTGGCCGGCCAGCGTGGCCACCGCCTCGGCGGCGCCCTGGAAGCTGACCTGCGGGAGCTGCGCGGGCAGCGGCCCGCCGTCGGTGGTGGGCGCGAGGCCGGCGCGGCGGAACAGGTTCTCCGTCATGCGCTGCACGCGCGCGTCGGCCCGGTCCGGATCCGAGAGCCCCCAGGTCCACTGGATGGTCCCGGCGGCGAAGACGAAGCCGCCGCCGGGCAGCTCGCGCGAGGCGGCCTCGTGGCGCTCGGGGAGGCCGTCCACGGTGGTGACGGGGGAGCGGGCCAGCACCCGCGTGCCGGCCGGCGTGCCGCTGCCGGCGTAGGTGCGGTCGCTCTCGTAGCCGACGATGCCGGGGATGGCGTCCCCGGGCGCGAGGCCGGTGCCGTCGAACAGCCAGTGCCCGGTGTCGCCCACCACCCAGGCCGCGTCCACCAGCTGCCAGCTGGCGTACATCGCGCCCATGAGCGCGTTCTCCGGCCAGGCCAGGGCGGGCGCGCGGAACTGCACGGTCACGAGCGGCGTGCCCGCCAGCGGATCGCGGGCAGACTGGCCCTTGTAGCAGACCTGCGTGCGCTGCGGCCGGGTGGGGTCGGCGCGCGAGGGCTCGAGCCGGATCTGCCAGTAGACGCTGTTGCCGGAGAGGAAGGCCGCGCTCGCGCCGGCGGCGAGGGCGGCCTCGAGGTGCTGGCGCTGGGCGCGCGTCCAGTACTCGTCGTGGCCGACGGACAGGAACAGCCGCTGCCCCTGGAGCAGGAGGGGATCGCGGTCCAGGTCCAGGTCGGTGGCGTAGACCAGGTCGAGCCCGCGCCCCTCCGCCCAGCGGACCAGGTCGTGCTCGTAGTCGAAGTACTGCCCCGCGCCGGCGCCCTCGGCGAAGGGCCGGTCGTACGAGACCTCATGGGCGGGGCCGACGTAGAGGCTCCGGCCGCCCCACGGGTTGTAGGCCTGGTAGGTCGTGAAGGAGAGCTGCACCACGGCGGCGCCGCGCCGCGCGTCGTCGCGCAGCACGAAGATGGCGTACTGCTGCGGGCCGTCCTCGCGGGTGAGCTTGAGCAGGTAGACGCCGCTGGTCCAGTCCGCGCGGGTGGCCAGGGTGAAGCTGACCGGCCACTGGCACTCGACCAGCCCGGTGTCGGCGGCGGGCGCAGGGGTGGGCTGCGGGCCCACCGCGACGGGTCCGCCGCGCGCCACCAGCCGGGCCTCGGCGCCGCCGTACCATCCCATCCGGAAGAGCTTCCAGGTGAGGGTGTGCGCGCCGTCGGCCCGCACGTGCAGGTCCACGGGCTCGCCGCCGGCCACGCTGGCCGCGCTGGCGTAGGCCTCCAGCTGCCCGGGGGCCGCGCGCTGCGTGAGCCGCCAGCTGGCGTCCCCGGGCAGCGCGTTCTCCGCGGCGATGGGGTTCGTGGCCTGGGCCGCGGCCGGGCCTGCCAGCGCAGCGAGCAGCGTCAGCCCCAGGATGCGCCAGCGGCACCCGCTCGTGCCCACGCCCATCCACCCTCCCCCGCCTGGCGCAGCTGCAGCCGCCCCCACGTCTGCACGAGATGCGTGCGCAGGCGTCCCCGGGAAACTGCCATGCCGGAGGTTGGCCGCGTGCGGGACGGCGCGCGGCGCCTGGGACCATTGACACAGGGCGTCGTCGGGGGCTCTCCTCACCCCGAGCTTTCGCCGCTCGCCGCAGGTCGCCTGCGGCTCGACCCCGCCGAGGAGGGCGCACCGTGGCCACCGACTTCACCCCCCCGAAGAACCCGCCCGAGGCGCCCGTCCAGAAGAAGGGCGTGAAGCGCGAGGAGGCGCTCGCGTACCACGAGGCCGGAAGGCCGGGGAAGATCGAGGTCGTCCCGACCAAGCCCTGCGCCACGGCCCGCGATCTCTCGCTGGCCTACTCGCCGGGCGTGGCCGAGCCCTGCCTGGCCATTGAGAAGGAGCCGGACCTCTCCTACCGCTACACGGCGCGCGGCAACCTGGTGGCGGTGATCTCCAACGGCACGGCGGTGCTGGGGCTGGGCGACATCGGCGCGCTGGCGGGCAAGCCGGTGATGGAGGGCAAGGGGGTCCTCTTCAAGAAGTTCGCCGACATCGACGTCTTCGACATCGAGGTGGCGGAGAAGGACGTGGACCGGTTCTGCCAGGTGGTGAAGGCGCTGGAGCCCACCTTCGGCGGCGTGAACCTGGAGGACATCAAGGCGCCGGAGTGCTTCATCGTCGAGGCGCGGCTCAAGAAGGAGATGCAGATCCCGGTCTTCCACGACGACCAGCACGGCACGGCCATCATCTCCGGCGCGGCGCTGCTCAACGCGGTGGAGCTGGCCGGCAAGAAGATCGACCAGGTGAAGGTGGTGGTCTCCGGCGCGGGCGCGTCGGCCATCGCCTGCACGCGCTTCTACCTCGCGCTGGGCGTGAGGCGCGAGAACGTCGTCATGTGCGACACGAAGGGCGTGGTCTTCAAGGGTCGCAAGGAGGGCATGAACGAGTGGAAGGCGGAGTTCGCGTCGGACACCAAGGCGCGGACGCTGGCCGAGGCGGCGGTGGGGGCGGACGTCCTGCTGGGCTGCTCGGTGAAGGGGCAGTTCACGCCGGAGATGATCGCCTCGATGGCGAAGGACCCCATCGTCTTCGCGCTGGCCAACCCTGATCCGGAGATCGGCTACCCGGAGGCCAAGGCGGTGCGCCCCGACCTGATCATGGCCACGGGCCGCTCCGACTACCCGAACCAGGTCAACAACGTGCTGGGCTTCCCGTACATCTTCCGCGGCGCGCTGGACGTGCGCGCCAAGGCCATCACGGAGGAGATGAAGATGGCGGCGGCCCGGGCGCTGGCGGCGCTGGCCCGCGAGGACGTGCCGGACTCGGTGTCGCGCGCCTACGGCGGCGAGCGGTTCACCTTCGGCCGCGACTACATCATCCCGAAGCCGCTCGATCCGCGCGCGCTGCTCTGGGTGGCGCCGGCGGTGGCGGAGGCGGCGGTGGCGGGCGACGTGGCCCGGCTCACCCTGGACCTGGATCGCTACCGCGAGGCGCTGCGGAGCCGCCAGAGCCGGGCGGCGCAGGTGATGGGCGGCATCTTCTCCAAGGCGCGGGGCAAGCCGGCCCGCATCGCCTTCACGGAAGGTGACCACCCGAAGGTCCAGCAGGCGGCGGCGATCCTGCGCGAGGAGGCGATCTGCGAGCCGGTGCTGCTGGGGCCGGTGGAGACGATCCGCAGCGCCATCGCCGACCAGGAGGCGCTGGAGGGCGTGACGGTGATCGACCCGCACGGCCACCCGGACTTCGAGCGGTACGCGGCCCGGCTCTGGGAGCTGCGGGCCCGCCACGGCGTCACGCTGGAGGACGCGCGGCGCCGGCTCCGCGGCCGCTCCACCTTCGCCACCCTGATGCTGGAGACGGGCGCGGTGGACGGCCTGGTCTCGGGCCTCACCACCAGCTACGGCGAGGCGATCCGCGCCCCGCTGGAGGTGATCCGCACCCGGCCGGGCCGGCGGGCGGCGGGCGTGCACATCGTGGTCACGAAGAACGACTTCAAGTTCTTCGCCGACTGCACGGTCAACATCGACCCGACCGCGGAGGAGCTGGCGGACATCGCGGTGGAGACGGCGGCGCTGGCGCGCTCCTTCGAGGTGACGCCGCGGATCGCCTTCCTGAGCTACTCCACCTTCGGCTCGGCGCGCGGCGCCAGCCCGGCCAAGATGCGCGCGGCGGCCGAGCGGGTCCGCAAGCTGCACCCGGACCTCGAGGTGGAGGGCGAGGTGCAGGCCTACGTCTCGCTCAGCGAGGACGTGCGGCGCACGGAGTTCCCCTTCTCGACGCTGCAGAGCGACGCGAACGTCTTCGTCTTCCCGGACCTGGACGCCGCCAACATCAGCTACCAGCTGCTGCAGCAGCTGGGCGGCGCCGAGACCATCGGGCCGGTGCTGCTGGGCATGAGCAAGCCGGTCAACATCCTGCAGATGGGCTGCTCGGTGCAGGCCATCGTCAACATGGCGGGGCTCACCGCCCTCAAGGTGCAGGGCGAGCAGTTCGACTACTGACCGTCCGGGCCGGCCAGGCCGGCCCGGACCGCCTCCGGCGTCGAACGCGCGACCGCTCCAGCCGGCTGCGGTCGATTCCGTTCGGCCTGAGCGTAGGGCGCGCGCCCAGCGCGCCCGGAGTCGAAGGCCAAGGGCTCCAAGCAAGCCGTTCGCCCTGAGCCTGTCGAAGGGCGAGCGGGACGGCTTTCGGCATCGTCCCTGCGCGCCACCGGAACGGCCGCTTCGCTCGGACTTGCTGGAGCTTTCGCGGCGCAGTCGTGCGTCGCGCTCCGGGAGCTGCAGCGCTCTCGCGGCGCTGGCCGTGGCCGACGCCTCGCGCCTTCAGGGCGCTCGCGCCGCGCCCGCCCCTTCGCCGTGATCGAACGCCCCGCGCTCCAGGAAGCTGAGCACCTGCCGCTGCACCTCGGCGTCGTCCATCATGAAGGTGTGCGTCACCGGCAGCACCAGGTGATCGGCGGCGCCCTCGAGCCGGGTCCGCTCCACGGTCACCTTCCCGTCGTCGGGGCCGGGGAGCATGAGGCTGTTGATCAGGTTCCAGGAGCGGTTGCCGGCCACGATGCCGAGCGGGAAGGTGGCGGGGCCGAGCCGGTTGGGGAGCGAGCCGGGGCCGGTGCCGAGCTCGCCGCCGGCGGGGCCGTTCACCTTGCGGAAGAGCCAGAGGTCGCCCAGCCGGTCCACCACCTCGCTGCCGCGGTTGGGCGGGCCGAGCATGACCACGCGCCCGAGCTCGGGGAGCGGGTGGCGGGCCAGCCAGCTGCGCACCAGGATGCCGCCCATGGAGTGGGTGACGAAGTGGACGCGGGTTGCGCCGGCGGCGCGGCGGCGCTCCACGGCCGGGCCGATGGCCTGGTCGGCGAGCGCCTCGGCCGCGGCGCTGGTGGAGGGGTAGTCGACGTTGTCTACCTGGTAGCCGGCGTCCTCGAGCGCGCGCGCCAGCCCGGACATGGCGCCGGCGGAGCGCGCCAGCCCGTGCAGCACGATGACGTGCTCGCCGACGTGCGCTCGCGGCGCGGGCTCACCGGCCTGGACGGCGGGGCCGGCCAGCGTGAGCGCGAGGGCGGAGAGCAGGCGGCGGGCGCGGAGCGGCACGCCCGGCAGTCTACCGCGCCGCCGGGCGCCCCTGCGCGCGATCAGCGGCGGGTGGGGCCGCCCTCGTCCTTGCCGCCGCGCCGCTGCGCCGGCTCGCCCTCGTCGCCGTGCTTCGCGTGACGCGTGGAGCGCTCGGCCCTGGTCCGCGCCTCCTCGGCCGCCCGCGCGCGGGCCGCAGCCTGCTCCGGCGTGTCCTGGTGCGGCGTGGCGCTGCCCTTCCCCAAATCCTTGAAGCCCATGGTTCGCCCCCGGCGTGTGTCCTCACCGGTGGTCTAACCACCGCCCGCCAGCAGCGCAGCGAGCGGCCAGGGCGTGAGGCGCCCCTCCGACCGCGCGGCGGGCGGAGGGGCAGGCCAGGTCACCAGACCCGGACGCGCGCCTCCGGCGCGAGCCAGAGCGCCTGGCCCTCGCGCACGCCGAAGGCCGGGTACCACGCGTCCAGGTTGCGCACGGTGAGCGCGCGGTAGTGCCCGGGGGCGTGACCGTCGGTCATCAGGGCGCGCCGCGCCGACGGCTCGCGCTCCTTCTCCTCCCAGGTCTGCGCGAAGGCGAGGAAGAACTGCTGCTCGCCGGTGAAGCCGTCCACCACCGGCGCGTCGCGCCCGCCCAGCGAGGCGCGCCACGCGTCGTGCGCCGCCGCCAGGCCGGCCAGGTCGGCGATGTTCTCACCCAGCGTCAGCTTGCCGTTCACGCCCAGGTCCGGAAACGGGCGGTAGGCGTCGTACTGCTTCGACAGCGCGAGCCCCGCGGCCTGGAAGTGGGCCAGGTCCGCCTCGGTCCACCAGCTGGCCAGCCGGCCCTGCGCGTCGAAGAGCGCGCCCTGGTCGTCGAAGGAGTGGCTGATCTCGTGGCCGATCACCGCGCCCAGGGCGCCGTACTTGGCCGCCGGCGTGGCGCGGGCGTCGAAGAAGGGCGGCTCCATGAAGCCGGCGGGGAACTGGATGCCGTTCCGGACCGGCAGGTTCACGGCGTTGACCTCGTGTGGCAGGAAGCACCACTCGCCGCGGTCCGGCGCCTGGCCGAGCTTGGCCAGGTTGCGGCGGTACTCGAAGCGCGAGCCGCGCTCCACGTTGCCGAACAGGTCGTCGGCCGCGATGGTGAGGCCGCCGTGGTCCCGCCAGCGGTCGGGGTAGCCGATCCCGACCTGCAGCGCCGCCAGCTTGGCCCGCGCGCTGGCCCGGGTCTCCGGCGCCATCCAGTGAAGCGCGTCGATGCGCCGGCCGAACGCGGCGCGGATGTTCTCCACCATGACCAGGATCTCGGCCTTGGAGCGGGCCGGGAAGTACTGCTCCACGTAGAGCTGCCCCAGCCCCTCGCCGATGACGCGATCCACCACCTCCAGGCCGCGCTTCCAGCGGGGGAGCTGCTCGGGCGTGCCGCTCAGCACCGTGCCGTGGAAGGCGAAGCTCTCGTCGGCCAGCGCGCGGGTCAGGTACGGCGCGGCGCGCTCGACGGCCCGCACGGCCAGGTAGTCGCGCCAGGTCTCGAGCGGCTCCTGCGCCGCCGCCGCCGCCAGCCCGGTCACGGCGGTCGGCTGCCAGACGACGAAGCCCGGCTGCCGGTCGAGCCCCGCCGCGGCCAGGAAGGCGGCCCAGTCCAGGCCGGGGGCCCGGGCCTCGAGGTCGGCGCGGGTCCAGCGGTTCCGGCCGCGCTCCACCTGGCCGGAGTCCTCGCGGGAGGCGTGGGTGGCCGCGAGGCGCGTCTCGAAGGCGACCACCCGCTCCGCCCGCGCCTCGGCGCGGTCGAAGCCGGCCAGCAGGAACATGCGCGCCAGGTGGGCGCGGTACTGCTGGCGCCCCTCGGCCAGCCGCGGGGAGTCGTCCAGGTAGTAGCTGCAATCCGGCAGCCCCAGCCCGCCCTGCACCAGGTAGGCGGCGTTGTGCGCCGGGTCCTGCATGTCCTGCTCCACCCAGAGCCCCAGCGGACGGCTGGTCCACATCCAGGTGCAGTTCATGATGTCCACGTCGGCGCGCACCGTCGCGCCCAGCTCGGCCGCCAGGGCGCGCCGGTCGGCCAGCCCGGCGATCCGGTCCAGCGCCGGCCGCAGCGGCGCCAGCCCGCGGCGCTCGATGGTGGCCTCGTCCATGTAGCTCAGGTACAGGTCGCCCACCTTGCGCGTGACGGTCCCGGCGGGCGCGCCGGCCTTCGCGGCCGCCTCCACCAGCGCGCGGTTGCGCCCCTCGACGGTCTCGAACACCCGCAGGAAGGCGCCGGTGCCGGAGCGGTCGGGCGGGATGACCGCCGACTTCATGAAGCCGCCGGCCGCGTGCAGGTAGAAGTCGTCGCCGGGGGCGACCACCGGGTCCATGGCGGCGCGGTCCACGGCCACCGTCCCCTGCGGCACCGCCGCGGCCGGGGCGGACGCGGGCGGCGCCGGGCGGGCGCAGGCGAGGACCAGGAGCAGGGCCGGCAAGGGCGAGCGACGCAGCGACATGGGCACCTCCGGGTGGACGCAGGTAGGGAGCGAGGGGGCGAGCGTTCGTGACCCGGAATCGTCAGGTGGTGGCGGGTGGCCAGGGGGCGGCTCCCGCCCGGGCGCTCAGAGGTTGATGCGCGCCGCCACGCCCACGTCGATCACCGGCGCGCCGCTCGGCAAATCCGCCGCGGCCGCGATCTCGGGGGGCAGCGCGAACCTGAACTCGCCGCCCTTCTGGCCCAGGTGGCCGGCCACGTAGGTCTCGACGCGCAGGTAGGTGAGCGCCAGCACCGAGTGGTCGAGCCGGACGATGGTGCTCCGGTCGGACAGGTTCCCGATCACCGAGAGCGTGAAGGTGGTGTCGTTCCACGGTCCGGGGCTGGGCAGGAGCACGTAGAGGCCCAGGTAGTGCTGGCCCAGGTAGAACGGCTGGAAGCCGCTCGCGTCCTGGCTCAGCGCCGCGGAGGTCAGGAGCGTCGGGTAGACGCCCGCGTCCTCGTAGCCGGCCGCGTTGTAGAAGTACTCCGCGCCCACCGTGACCGCGTCCTCGTCGGAGTAGTTGGCCGACCAGGTGGCGCCACCCACCACCTGGGGGGTGAAGCCGGTGAGATCGTCCCGCACCCAGCTCGACCCGTTCCACGCATAGTGCGGCCCGTCGGTGCCGTTGCGCAGGGAGGCCTCGGCGTGCAGATCGAGGTCCCACAGGCCGCCGGAGACGTCCACGCCGAAGCGCGCGTCCCGGCCGTCCTGGACCATGCCGTCCAGGCCCAGCTCGGCCGGCCCCAGCACGATCTCGGCGCGTCCGCCGGCGGCGACCCGGCCCACGCGATCGGTGGGCTGGCGCAGGTCGCCGGCCAGGTCCTGGAACATCAGCACGCCTTGGAAGTTCCAGCCCCGCTTCTCCCAGGGGAGGTGGAGCTTGAGGAGCGGCGTCCCCTGGCGCACGTCGTAGACGGCCAGCGGATCGCGCCGGACCGGGTGCAGGTAGTCGGTGGGGTTCCAGAACTTGCCGGTGCCCCACTTGGCGTGCTGCTTGCCGGCCGTGACGAAGGCCGTCCTGCCGACGTCGAAGTTGACCCACAGCTGATCCAGCACGCCGGTGACGTCCGAGCTGGTGCCGGCGCTGCCGGGGAGCCCCGGCCCGGCCTCGGCCGGCGCGGTGGGATCGTAGGAGAGGCGGCCCTGGACGAAGCCGCGGACCCGGTCGTTGGGCCGGGCGTCCAGGTAGACGTCGAGCAGGTTGGGCGAGGCCAGCGGCCACTCCCGCGCCTGGCCGGTGTCGTAGGCCGAGGCGTCCAGCCGGAGGTAGAGCTGCCCGCCCACGCTCAGCACCTCGCGGCGGGACCGCTCGATGAGCCGATCCGGCGGCGCGGGCAGCGCGTTGGGGGAGCCCTGCGCGCCGAACAGCTCCTCCTCCTCGGGGCGGGCGGGGCCCGCGGGCGGGGCCTGGCCCTGCTGGTCCTTGGCAGCGGCTTGGCCGTCCTGCGGTCCGCCCGGCTCGGACGCCGGCGGCGTCCCGAACAGCTCCTCCTCGCTGGGCCGGTCCTGGGCGGGCGCCAGCGCCGGCGCGAGGGAGGCAGCGAGCAGCAACGAGCGCAGGGTGCGGGTCATCGGGGAGGCCTCTGGGTGTCGGTCCGAGGTGCTAGCGGCTCTTCGACTCGAGCCAGGCCTTGGTGAAGATGTTCGCCTCCAGCGGCCGCAGGTCGATCTCCTTGATCAGGATGAGGGTGGCGTTTCCCTTCTCGATTCTCGTCGAAGACCCGCAGCTCCTCCGGGTACCAGACGTCGGCCTTCTTCGACTCCGAGAAGACCTTCTTCCAGCGCGGGTAGTAGGTCGTGCGCATGAGCCGGCCGGAGAGCGCCAGGTCCTGCCGCTTCAGGATGTTGAGCGTCTTCACGTCCACCCACAGGTGGCGCACCGGGTAGGAGACGTCCACCCCGGGCTTCACGTCGAAGATCAGGTGGTGGACGTCGAAGGCCCCCAGCTTCTCGTCTCCCACCCAGCGGCTGGTGAAGTCCTGCGCCAGGCGCGGCTCGGAGAGATCGTCGCGCCGCGTGTCGGTCCCGCCGATCCGCTCCCGCTCGGTCCGCCGCTCCCAGCGCCCGGTGGACGGGTCGTAGCTCCACAGGTTCTTCTCGATGCGGAGGTAGCCCTTGCCCGCCTCGGTGCGCGGCTGGGTGAAGAGGAACATCTGCTTGTCGTCCTCGTCGCGCCGGTAGACCAGGAGCTCGTAGACGACGTCGGTCTTCCCCTTCTCCTTGGCCTCCATGTAGGCCAGCGCCTTCCAGTCCCCGGAGTTGCGCTGCCGGTCGTCGAGCGTCTCCACCAGCTGCTGGAGCGCCGGGCCCTCGAGGGCGCGGGCGGCGGACGGGAGCAGGGCCAGGGCGGCCAGGAGGAGCGCGAGCGGACGGTGCATGGGGTTCACCCGATGTGATGCATGGCGGTGACCGGCCGGAGCCGGGCGGCGAGGAACGCGGGCACGAGCGAGACCAGCGCGGTGAACGCGGTCAGCCGGAGCGCCTGCACGAGGATGGGCAGGGGCTGGATCAGGAAGTGGAGCTTCTCCTGGGCCAGGAACATCTGCATGCTCTCCGGGATGGGCACGCCATGGGCGTTGAGCGCCGCCGCGATGGCCACCGCCACCGCCGCCCCGCCCAGCGTGCCGCACAGCCCCAGCAGCCCGGACTCCAGCAGCATCAGCCAGAGCACCCGCCCCCGCTGCATCCCGATGGCCCGCAGCGTGCCGATTCCGCGGGTCCGCTCCCGGACCGCGATGGTCAGCGAGTTGAAGATGCCGACCAGCACCACCGCCAGGAGCACCGAGACGACGATCAGCGTCAGCCACTGCACGCCCTTGATGAACTGCAGGAACTGCCCCATCTCGTCCTTCCAGGTGGTGACGTCGAGCTTCTGGCCGGTCCAGTCCTCGCTGGGGATCTTCTGGAAGAGCTTCATCCAGTAGGGCTGCGGATCCGGCTCCAGCACCCGCCAGTGCGCGTCCGCCAGCCGCGTCCGGATCACCGCCGCCAGCGCCTCGGCCCGCTCCGGATCACGGAGGTAGATTCTGGATGGCCCCGGTGGTGGTGGGCCGCAGGCCGTAGAGCTGGTTGAGCGTGCCGGCCTCGATGAAGGCCGAGAAGGCCGAGACCAGCCCCACGTTGCGCGCCACCACCGCCACGCGCACGTCGGCGGTGTTGTTGACGCCCCGCGAGGTGGGGGCCGAGAGCGTGATCACGTCCCCGGCGTGCACCTTGAGCCGATCCGCCTGCCCCTTGAACAGCAGCACCGTGCCCGGCTTGCCCAGCTCGGAGAGCGAGCCCTCCACCGGCTGGATCACCCGCGCGAACGCCGGCTCGTGGGCCACGTCCACGCCGGCCAGCACCAGATCCATGGAGGAGGTCTCCGAGACCGCCTTGGCCCAGCCGCGGCCGCGCACGGACACGTACTCCACCTCCTCGGGCGGCAGCACGGTCCGGACCTCGGCCAGCACCTTCTCGTAGTCCGAGACCAGCGGCGCCGCGCTGCCGGAGGTGACCTTGAAGAACCCCCCCACGTTGACGTGGCCGGTGAGCAGCGTGGTGGCCGACTCCATCATGGCCGCCTCGATCCCGGCGGTCTGGCTGGAGAGCAGCACCAGCACGCCGGTGACCGCGGCCAGGGCGCCGCCCAGGAAGAGGTTGCGCCGCGTGTGGCGGAGCAGGTTGCGGACGGCGATCTGCAGGTCGGTCAGCAGCATGGTCAGTCCTCGGTGGACATGGCCTCGACGGGCGTGACGCGCTGGGCGAGCAGCGCCGGGTAGAGGCCGGAGAGGACGCTGACCGCGAGCACGATCAGGATCGAGAGCGCCACCTCCCCGGCGCCCATGGACGGGAAGAGCGCCGGCCCTGCGAAGAGGAAGGTGAGCATGTCGGTGCCGGCGGGGATGCCGCCGGCCACGTTGATGAGCCAGACCACCAGCCCGCCCAGCCACGCGCCGGCCAGGCCGAAGATCAGGCCGCAGGTGACGGTCTCCACCAGGAGCATCAGCCAGATGAAGCGCCGCTGCGCGCCGATGGCCCGCATGGCGCCGATCTCCTTCACCCGCTGGAGGGTGGCCATCACCATGGCGATGTTGATGACCACCAGCGCCACCACGAAGATGATCAGGATCGAGATGTAGAGGATCCACCGCAGCATCACCACGAACTGCCCCACCACGCCGGAGGCGGTCTCCCAGTCCACCACCTCGAGCCCGAGCCCGGCCTGGTCGGCGGCGCGCTGCACCGCCGCCTGCGCCCGGGCGATCGCGCGCGGGGAGCCGTCGTCGAGGATCACCGCCGCGTTGAGCGCCACCCCGTGCTCGATCTCCTGCTGCGTGTAGACGCGCGCCGCGGCCTCGACCGGCTCCTGCTCGCGCGGCGCCAGCAGGGCCGCCTCGTCCAGCCGGCCCTGCCTGGTCTGGCCCTCCAGCGCCGCGCCGCCGCCGAAGAGCGCCGCCTCCGCGTCCTCGCGCGAGAGGTCGGTGGCGCCCGCCCGCGCCTTGAGCTCGGCGATCTCCGCCGCCTTCTCCCTGGTGAGGAACCCGTAGAGATCGCGGAAGGACATCATGTCCATCACGCTCATCATCCCGGCGATGCCCGACTTCTCGATCTGCCGGAACTGGATGAAGCCGTAGACCTTCACGTTGACCGAGTTGAAGTAGCCGCTCTTGGAGGGCGCCTTGATGGTGATGGTGTCGCCCACGTCGATCACGTAGAGCCGGAGCAGCGGCGCCACCTCCTCGTAGAAGAGCCGGTAGCGCCGGTCGAAGGCGTCGTCGTCGGTCTGGAAGAGGCGCGCCAGCAGGGCGGGCAGCGCCTCGCCGGGCGGCGCCCCGAGCGCCGGGCGCAGCCGGTCGGCCAGCAGGTCCGCCTTCACGGGATCGAGCTGCAGCAGGATCTCCTTGATGCCGCCGCCGTTCTCGCGCACCCAGCGCTGGAGCTCCTCGTCGTCGGCGATGCGCCGGCCGCGGGCGCGCGCGTCGCGGAGCTGGTCGAGCCGGCGGGCGTTCTTGAGCTTCAGCCACTCCTCGGCGAACTGCCGGCCCACCAGGATGCCGCGCTGGCCGCGCGGGATCATCTGGCCCTGGGCCACCTCGGCCAGGGGGAAGGCCTGGAAGAACGCGTCCACGTCGGTGCCGACGTAGCGCAGGAAGGTGAAGCCGCCGTCCATCGACAGCTTGGCGATCCGGTTCTCCAGGAACTCCAGCGCGCCGTAGCGGTCCAGGTCGAACCGCTCCCAGAAGGCCGGCGCGGCGGCGTGGTCCAGATCGGCCCACTCCTTGCGCCGCTCCTCGCCGTCGCGGCCGTCCAGGTCGGCGATGGCGCGGGCCTGGGCCAGGTCGCCCTCGAGCAGCTCCACGATGCGCCGCGCGTGGGCCTTGTGGGCCAGGTAGGCGGAGAGGAGCTCCGGATCGCGCTCGCCCGCCTCCAGCCGGCGCACGTCCTGGCGCAGCCGCTCCAGGGCGAGGTCGATCACGTTGCCGGTGGAGACCATGGCCTGGTCGATGCCCATGGGCACCACCTGCTTGACGTGCGGCACCTGCTCCAGCGCCGCCCGCACCTTCGCGAAGTCCTCGATGGGCTCGAGGCGCGACTCGCCGCGGAGCCCCCCGTACAGCTCCAGCGGGTCGGGAGAGGCCGCGTTGTAGACCTGCAGGTGACCGCCCAGGCTGCCCTGCACCGAGGTCTGCATGCCCCGGTCGATCGAGCCCAGCAGCGCCAGCCCCAGCACCACCAGGAAGGACCCGCCCAGCACGATCACCCCGATGATCGCCGTCCGGATCTTCGCCGCCAGCAGGTTCCGGTAGGCGATGCCGAAGAGCATCCGCAGCTGCTCGCGCCCCGCGCTCATGGCTGCCGGGCCTCCGCCAGCGTGGCCGCGCCCAGCTCCTCCCGCTCCACCAGCTGCCCGTCCGCCATCCGCACCACCGCGCTGGCGTGCGACATCACCTTGGGGTCGTGGGTGGAGAAGATGAAGGTGGTCCCGTCGCGGTGGTTCATGTCCTTCATCAGGTCGATGATGTTGGCGCCGGTCTGCGAGTCGAGGTTGGCCGTCGGCTCGTCCGCCAGCACCAGCCGCGGCCGGCTCACCAGCGCCCGCGCCACCGCCACGCGCTGGCGCTGGCCGCCGGAGAGCTCGCTGGGCCGGTGCGCCCGGTGGCTGTCCAGCCCCACCGCCTCCAGCAGCCCCATGACCCGCGCCTCGCGCTCCCGCCGGCCCAGGCCGCCCTGCAGCAGCAGCGGGAACTCCACGTTCTGGAAGACCGACAGCACCTGGACCAGGTTGAAGCTCTGGAAGATGAAGCCGATGGTGCGCAGCCGCAGCTCGGTGAGCGCCCGCTCCGAGAGGCGGGTGGTGTCGTGGCCGTCCACCGTGACCACGCCGGAGCTGGGCCGGTCCACGCAGCCGATCAGGTTGAGCAGGGTGGTCTTGCCGCTGCCGGACGGGCCGGCGATGGACAGGAACTCGCCCCAGCCGATCTCCAGCGAGACCCCGCGGAGCGCCGGGACCACCGTGCGCCCGAGCATGTAGTCCTTGGTGACGTTCAGGATGGAGACGATCGCCATGTGCGTCCTCGTGGTGCCGCGTTCCGCCCGGCCCTGCTAGCCCCTGCCCCGGCTGCGCGCCCGCGCCGGCCTCGCCCGGGGAGGCGGCGGCGGTGCGGCGCGGCGGCGCGCGAAGCGGGCCAGGAGCACCGGGAGCTCCTGCTCGAAGAAGGCGTAGAGATCGTGCAGCTCCCGCACGCGGGCCTGGGCGCCGGGGGCGCGGCCGCGGGTCAGGTCCAGGCCGCGCTCCATCAGCCCCCGGACCTCGCGGAGCATGTCCATCCGCGAGGCCCAGAGCCGCTCGGCCTGCGCGGTCCGGAACCGGAAGTGGTCGCGCCGGCTGCCCGGCGGCCGCGTCCGCTCGATCAGGTCCGCGCCCATCAGCAGCCGGGTCATGGTGCTCATGGAGGCCTTGGAGCCCTGCAGCGCGGCGGCCAGGTCCTCCATGGTCTGCTCGGCCGGCTCGCACACCAGCAGCCAGCCCAGGATGCGGCCGGCCATGCGCGGCAGGCCGTCCCGCTCCAGCGCCATGGCCAGCTGCTCGATCCAGTCCCGGAGCCCGGGGTCCACGCGCCGCATGCGGCCGGATCTAGGCCGTTCGGTCTGTTCAGTCAAGACTGAACCGACCGACCCGCCGACGGGCTCCCCCGCGGGAGCGTGCGCCCGGCCGGCCCACCCGTTCGCGCCCTACCTGCGCGCGCGCTCCGGGTCAGCGCCCCCGGTCCGCGCCGCGGCCCCCAGCACCGGCCCGGGGGGCGGCCGCGCGGCGGGGCGCGCCCCGGCGGCCAGCGCCGGCGGCGCCTGGACGCGCAGCTGCGCCACCGCGCGGTCCACGGCGGCGTAGTGGCAGATCGCCGCCACCACCACCAGGAGGTGGAAGATCTCGTGGTAGCCGAACACCGCCGGGAAGGGATCCGGCCGGCGGCTCGCGTACACCGCCGCGCCCGCCGTGTAGATGAGCCCGCCCGCCAGCACCCACGCCACCGTGGCGTCGCCCACCGCGGCCCGCATGGCCGGGAGCGTGGCCATGAAGATCCAGCCGAACGCCACGTAGACCCCGGCCATCAGCACCTTGGGCGCGTCCTCCCAGGCGAGCGCAAGCGCCACGCCCAGCGCGGCGCCGCCCCAGACCGCCGCCAGGAGCCCGTGGCCCGCGCCCGGCCCCAGCACCAGGCAGAAGGGCGTGTACGTGCCCGCGATCAGCACGAAGATGGCCGCGTGGTCGCAGCGCCCCACCAGCCCCCGCGCGCGCGGGGGCCACCAGGGCCGATGGTAGAGCGCGCTCACGGACAGCAGCGTGACCAGGCTGGCCCCGTAGGCCAGGGCCGCCACCCGCGCCACCCCCGATCCGGCCGCGGCCACCAGCGACACGACCGCCGGGACGGAGAGGTACGCCGCCAGCTCGTGGCTCACCCCGCGCAGGAGCGGCTTGGTGCGGGGACGCGGTGCAGGGGCCATCTCTCCTCCCTTGGAGAGACGCTGCGCACGGCGCGTCACCGGCGCGTCATCGATCGTACGGCCCTGCGTGGGGCGGGCGGCGGCCGGGCGCCGCCTCAGGGCGCGTGCGGGAGCACCAGCTCGAACCAGGTGCCGTCCTCGGACGTGGAGGTGAACCCCACCTGCCCGCCCAGCAGCTGCTCCCCGAACAGGCGCATCGCGTAGGTGCCGTGACCGCGGCCCGGCTCGCGCTTGGTCGAGAAGTGGCGCTGGAAGATGCGCGGCCGCACCGCCGCGGGGATCGCGCCCCCGTTCCAGGTCCGGAAGCGGACGGCGCTGGCCTCCTCGAGCACCTCGAGCCGGATGGCGCCGCCCGGGCGCGTGGCCTCGAGCGCGTTGAGCGTCATGTTGAGGAGCACGTGGTGGAGCGCGGTCGCGTCGGTGCGGAGCTCCAGCAGGTGCGGGACGGCCACCTGCACCTTCCGGCCGGCCGAGGCCGGGTGACGCTCCAGCGCCCGCAGCAGCAGCCCCAGCAGCGCCCCCACCTGCACCGGCCGGCGCTGCAGCGGCTCCGTCCCGCCGCGGCCGGCCAGCAGGAGGCGCTGCAGGGCCACCTCGCGCACAAGCAGCGCCGCCAGCGCGCGCGCGTCGGCGGCGGCGGTGGGATTGGAGGCCGGCCCCTCCATGGCCTCGGTGGCGGACTGCAGGCCGGTGGCCACGTTGGCCAGGTCGTGCAGGAAGGCCCGCGCCACGCCCTCGCGCCGGTGCGCCTCGGTGGCGTCGCGCAGCGTCAGGAGCACCCAGGTGTCGCCCTCCAGCGCGACCGGCGCGGCCCGCACCTGCAGCATCAGCTCCGAGCGTGCGCCGTCCGCGCCGCGGACCAGCGCGCAGGTCCGCTCGGCGACGTGGCCGCGATGGGAGGCGATCAGCACTGCGATGGCGGCGCCGCAGCTCGGACAGGCCGGCCCGGTGCCGCACCCGCCCCCGCCCTCGGGGACGTTGGCGCAGGCCAGCGCCTCGCCTGGGCGGAGCCCCAGCACCGCGGCCGGATCCTCCACCCCCACCAGGCGCAGGTAGGTGTCGTTGACGGCCACGATTTGGCGCTGCGGGTCGAGCACCGCCGCCGCGGTCCCGCTCCCCTCCAGCAGCGCCGTCACGAGCGGGCTCCCGGCTGCGCGGGCGATCTCGGCCGCGAGCCCCGCGGCCGGCGTGCGCTCCGGGGCCAGGTAGCCCGTACCGCCCATCGCGCCAGCTTCGCCGCCTGCGTGCTCGCTCATGATCCAGCCCCCGCCCGGGCGAGGATAGCGCACCCACGCGGCCCTGCTACGCCCGACGCCTTCACGGGTAGTCCGGGAGTTCCCCGGCTCGCTCCTCACGGGACCGGGTCGCAGCCTCGCCTGCGTGGCCAGGAGGGCGCGGGGGCGTGTCCGGCCCGCCGCGCCCGGACGAAAGTCCCAGGGAAGACAGGCAGCAAGCCTGGCGGCACTTCCATTGCAAAGAGGCCGCCCCATGCCCTCACTCGGACATGTCGCGGTCGGCCTGGCCGCAGGTCGCTTCCACACCGCTGGCGGGGGGCCGCGGCTCCGCGCCACGGCCGTCTTCACCGCGCTGGCCGTCTGGCCCGACCTCGACTTCAAGGCGCGCGCGCTCGGGGCCGCGGCCGGCTCGCCCTGGCTCCACCGCGGCGCCTCCCACAGCCTGCTCGCCGCCGCGGCCGCCGCGCTCGTGGCCACGGCGCTGGCCGGCGGCATGGGGCAGCCCCGCGTCCGCACCTTCCTCACCGCGCTGGCCGCCGCCGCCAGCCACGGCCTGCTCGACGCGCTCACGCGCGGCGCCGCCGGCCCCATGCTGCTCTGGCCCTTCACCGACGCGCGCTTCCTCGCGCCGCTGGCGCTCGTGCCCGCCTCCCCGTTCCTCCCCCGCCTGCTCTCCGCGCGCGGGCTGTCGGTGCTGCTCCGGGAGGCGCTGGTGTTCCTGCCGCTGCTCGCCTACGGGCTCTGGCCGCGCCGGCGCCCCGCCCTCTCCGCGCCGGACGCCGGCAGCCCGGGCTGACCCGCCCGGCCGGCGCGCCGCACCGCGGGCCTTTACAGCGGCGGTCCGAGCGGGCAAGCAGGTCGGGTGACCTCCAGCCCCGAAGACGCCGCCCCCGCTGCCCGCCTCGCCTGGGCGCTCGGCCTGGCCGCGGCCGCCGTCGGGGCCGGCCTCTTGCTGGCCCTCGCCGCGAGCGGCGTCGCGGGCGGCTTCTTCGACGTCTCCGACGTCGGCCTCTACCACGCCTACGCCGCCGCCATCGACGCCGGCCGGCGCCCCTTCCTCGACTTCCCGGCCGAGTACCCGCCGCTCGCGCTCCGGCTGCTGGCCGCGCCCGGGCACCCGGCCGCCGCCGGCGACTACGCCCGCTGGTTCGCCGGCTGGATGCTGCTCTCGCTGCTCGCGGCCGGCGCGCTGGTCACCGCCGCCGCGGGACGCGGCGCCCGCAGCCGCCGCCCCGCGCTCGTCACCGCCTGCGCCTTCGGCCTCTCGCTGCCGCTGCTCGGCGCCATCGTGGCCAACCGCTTCGACGCGCTGGTCGCGCTGGCCCTGGCCGGCTTCGCCTGGTCCGCCGCCGCCCGCCGCTGGGGGTGGGCCGGCGCGGCCCTGGGGCTCGGCGCAGCCGTGAAGCTCACCCCCGCCGTCCTCCTCCCGCTGGCCCTGCTGCTGGCCGCCGACCGCCGCGCCCGCGGCCGCGCGCTGCTGGCCTTCGGCGCCGCCGCGCTCCTCCCCTGGCTGGCGGAGGGCGCCGCCGCCGGCCCGGCCCTGCTGGCCCTGGTGCGCTTCCACGGCGCGCGGCCGCTGCAGGCCGAGAGCGTGCTGGCCACGCCGGCGCTGCTGGCCCACCTGGCCGGCCTGTGGGAGGTCCACACCGGCAGCGCCTTCGGCTCGCAGTTCGTGGCCGCGCCCGGGGCCGGCGCGCTGGCCCGGCTCTCCGGCCCGCTGGCGCTGGCCCTGCTGGCGCTGGTGTACGGGCTGGCGTGGCGGGCGCGCGCGCGGCTGCGCGCGGCGCCGGGCGGCGCGGCGCTGGCGGCCACCGCGGCGCTGCTGGCGCTGCTGGTGCCGGCCAAGGTCCTCTCGCCGCAGTACCTGGTCTGGCTGCTGCCGCTGGCCGCCTGGCTGGCGCCGCACGCGCCGCGGCTGGCGGGGCTGCTGGCGGGCGTGCTGCTCCTCACGCACCTCGAGTTCCCGGCGCGCTACTGGCGCTTCGTCCGGCTGGAGCCGGGGCCGGTCGGGCTGGTGGTGGCGCGCAACCTGGCGCTGGCGGCCGCGCTGGCCTGGGCGCTGGTGCTGCTGGCCCGCGAGGCGCGGGCCGCGCCGCCTTCGGCTCAGGGCTCCGACGCGCCGCCGCGCGGGTAGGTGTCGGCGGCCCAGCGCAGCGCCTTGACCAGGCGCGGCTCGTCGAAGGGCTTCTGCAGGAAGCAGCAGGCGCCGGCCGCCATCATCTCCTGCTCGCTTCCGAACCGGCCCGAGACCGCCACCACCGGCAGCGTGTGCACCGCCGGGTTGGGCGAGGTGCGGGTCCAGCGGATGAACTCGGCCCCGGTGATGCCGGCCAGGATCTGGTCCACCACCGCCACCTGCACGTCCTGCTGCATCACCAGCCGGATGGCCTCCTCGCCGCTGGTCGCGATCACCGGCTCGAAGCCGGCCGCCGCGGCGATGTCGGAGATCATGCTGCGGGTGAGGGCGTTGTCGTCCACCACCAGGATGCGTCGGCGCTGGGGCTCGGAGGAGGACGTCACCGGGTCACGCTACGCGCGAAGGGGGGCGCGGCGCCAGCCGCAAGATCATGGCACGGTCCCCTGCCGCAAGGCGAAGCGCCGCGGTAGGGGACCGCGGGGGACCGGGGCCGGGCGTGCAGGCGCCCGCCGCTCCGAGTGAAATCCCGCCGGCCTCAGTCGTCCTGCCGCCCCACCGCCACGGCGTAGCCGCCGGGCTCCTCCTCCACTGCGTGCACCACCCATGGGCGACAGCAGACGGGGCAGTCCTCCACGTACGTCTGCGACTCGCCGCCGCCCGGATCGACGAAGATGGTGACCAGCTCGCCGCAGTACGGGCACTCGACCTCGGTGTCCACGCGCTCCCTCCGCCGGCCGCACGGACCGCGGCCCGCTCCGTTATAGTCCGTCCGTGGCCCAGAAGCCGTTCAACAACCCCTTCGGAAAGCTCAAGGATTCTCGCGAAGCAGGCCCGGGCCGAGCCCCGCCCGGCCCCGCGCCCGCCGCCCCCGCCCGCCCCGCCGCCGCCGCCGCGCGAGGCCACCGAGGACGAGCTCTGGGCGCAGGCCACCACCGGTGTCCGCAAGGTGGAGCCCGGCGCCGGCACGGTGCCGCCCCCGCCGCCCCCGGTGGCCGCGGGCGAGGTCTGGCACCCGGACCTGGAGGCCATCGACGCGCTCCGCGCCCTGGTCTCGGGCGACGCGCCGTTCGACATCGCCGACGGGGACGAGTTCATCGAGGGGCGCGTCAGCGGCCTGGACGCCGCGGTGGTGCGGAAGCTCCGGCGCGGCGAGTTCGCGGTGCAGGGGCACGTGGACCTGCACGGCCTCACGCGCGAGGAGGCCCGGCACACCGTGGACGACTTCCTGCGCCGCGCGCGCCTGGCGGGCAAGCGCTGCGTGCTGGTGGTGCACGGCCGCGGGATCCACTCCAGGGATCACCTGCCGGTGCTCAAGGACGCGCTGCGCACCTGGCTCGCGACCAACCGCTTCTCGCGCCACGTGCTGGCCTTCGCCACCGCGCGGCCGGTGGATGGAGGGGGCGGCGCCGTCTACGTGCTGCTGCGACGCGCGGGGCGGTAGGGCGGAGAACGCTCGCAACGAGGGCCCACCGGCCCGACGGCGCCCTTCGGCTCCGCCGCGGCGTCGCCGCGGCTACGCTTCAGGGCGAACGGCCTACCCTGGCCCGTTCGGGCTGAGCGTAGCGAGCCCGCAGGGCTCGCGGAGTCGAAGCCCAGCGCCTGACGCTCGGCGCGTGTGCGGCGCTCAGCCCCGCGCCACGTCCTCGGCGATGGCCCGCGCCGCGGCGGCGGGGTCCTTCCCCTCGCGCAGCGGGCGGCCGACCACGATCACGTCCGCGCCGGCGCGCACCGCCGTCCCCGGCGTGGCCACGCGCGACTGGTCGCCCAGCGCGGCCCCGGCCGGCCGCACGCCCGGCACCACCAGCAGCGGCCCCGGCCCCACCTCGGCCCGCACCGCCTCGACCTCCTGCGGCGAGCAGACCAGCCCGCCCGCCCCGGCGTCCACCGCCAGCCGCGCCAGGCGCAGCACCGCCGCCTCCGGCGGGCCGACCAGGCCCACCGCGTCCAGCGTGGCCGCGTCCAGGCTGGTGAGCACCGTCACCGCCAGCACCCGCACCCCCGGCCCGGCGCCCTTGACCGCGGCGCGGATCATGGCCTCGCCGCCGGCCGCGTGGACCGTGAGCAGCTGCGCACCGCTGGCGGCGGCCGTCCGGGCCGCGCCCTCCACGGTGTTGGGGATGTCGTGGAGCTTCAGGTCCAGGAAGATGGGCTTGCCCAGCCCGGCCAGCGCGCGCACCGCCGGCGGCCCCTCGGCCACGAACAGCTCCAGGCCGACCTTGAGCATCCCCACGTGCGGGGCGATGGCGCGGGCGAACGGCTCCGCCTGCGCCAGCGTGGGGAAGTCGAGGGCGGCGCAGATGCGGTCGGAGGGCGTCATGGCTTTCCCATCTGCATGCGGCCCACCTCGCGCAGCAGCGCGTCGGCCTCGGCGCGGGGCAGGCAGTTCTTGACCTCGAAGAGCGCGAAGGCGAGCAGGTCCTCCAGCGCCTCCAGGGCCCGGGCCCGGGCCGCCGCCCCGCGGAACTGGCCGGTGGCGTTGACGTTGGCCAGCACCCGCGCCGCGTCCAGCTCGCCGCCCTCGCCGATGGTCACGCCTTCGAAGATGGGGCGGACCCGCGCCGGCAGCCGGTCGAAGTAGCTGTTGAGGCGGGCCCCGGCGTCCGGGTGGCCCGCCGAGAGCGCGGCGTGGACGCGCCGCAGGATGCGGCGGTAGGCGTCGAAGGGGCCGGCCGCCGCGGCCACCGGTGGGGAGGCAGGGCCCGGCGCCTCGGCCGCGGCCGCCTGGACCGGCGCCGCCAGCCCGGCGTCCACCAGCCCGCGCGCCGCGGTGAGCGCGTCGCGGAGCGGCAGCTCGGCCTCCAGCGCCGCGTCCTCCAGCGTGCGGGCGCCGTCCAGCGCCGCCAGCAGCGCCACCTGGTCGGCGGGCCGCCCCGCGCCGTCGCCGCCGCGGGCCAGGACCACCGCCCGCCCGCCCAGCCCCTGCGCCAGGCCGTCGACCTCCTCGACGCGCCGGATCCCCTCCAGCAGGAGGTCGCGGGTCCGCTGCTGCAGCCGGACCGCGTTCTGCTCGTCGGCCGGCCCCTCCAGGAAGGCGAAGGTGCCGCCCGGCTCGGTGAAGGCGGAGAGCAGGATCTCCTTCACCTGCAGCGCGATGCCGTCGAAGAGCTGCGCCGAGGTGAGGATCCCCTCGTCCACCAGCACCTGGCCGAGCGGGTGGTTGCTCCGCACCAGGTGGGCGCAGCGCTCCAGGTCCGCCGCGCTGACCCGGCCCGCCCGCGCCAGCACCGCGCCCAGCCGGTCGGCCGGATTGGTGGACGAGGCGAAGACCACCTGCCCGTCGCGGAAGTGGATGCTCTTGCGCCGCAGGCGGTGGGGCGCGGTCCTGCCAGGCGCCGCCCCCTCGCCGAAGGCCAGCAGCAGCACGCCGGTCCGCAGCGAGGTGAAGACGAACTGCACCACCTCGGCGACCGAGAGGGCCGCCAGCGAGCCGGCGAACCAGGCGCTGGGCGCGTCGCCCCGGGCCGGCGCCAGCAGCGCGAACGCGCCGTGCGCCGAGACCAGCTCGCCCTCGCCGCCGCCGATCAGGCCGAGCGCCTCGGCCTGGTCGGCCGGGAGCACCACCTCGCCATCGGCCCCGATGCCCACGCGGATGCGCACGTGCTTGCGTCCTTTCTCCGCAGGGGCGGGCCGCCGGAGGCCCGGCCCCCCCCGGGCGTCCTCGACTCAGCCGGCGCGCACCTGCGCGGCGACCTTCTTCGCCACCTCGGCCAGCGGCACCAGCTCCACCGCCCCGCCCTGGCGCAGCTTCCACTCGGCGTTGCCGCCAGCCAGGCCCTTCTTGCCCACCGAGATGCGGATGGGGATGCCGATCAGGTCGGCGTCCTTGAACTTCACGCCGGCGCGCTCGTCGCGGTCGTCGTACAGGACCTCGACGCCCGCGGCGGCCAGCTCCGCCACCAGCTGCTCGGCGGCCGCCTTGAGCTCGGGCTCAGGCCCCAGCGTCAGCACGGTGGCCTGGAACGGCGCGATGGCCAGGGGCCAGACGATGCCGTTGTCGTCGTGGTGCAGCTCGATGGCGGCGGCCAGGATGCGCTCCACGCCGATGCCGTAGCTGCCCATCACGATGGGCACCTGCTTGCCCTCGGCGTCGAGCACGGTGGCCCGCATCGACTCGGAGTACTTGGTGCCGAGCTTGAAGATGTGCCCGACCTCCAGCGCCTTGAAGACGTCCAGCACCCCGTCGCAGCGCGGGCAGCCCTCACCGGCCTTCACGGTGCGCAGCTCGGCCAGCGTGGCGCCGTGCGCCAGCAGGTCGCGCTTCACCGAGACGCCGCGCAGGTGGAAGCCGTCCTCGTTGGCGCCGGTGACCATGTCGGTCCGGTCGGCCAGCGAGGGGTCGACGAAGACCTTGGCCTTGCGGAACTGGACCGCGCCCAGCGAGCCGGCCCGCGCGCCCATCAGCGGCGGGATCTCCTCCGGGTGCGCCGGGCGCACCTCCACCGCGCCGGTGGCGGTCATGAGCTTGGCCTCGTTCAGCTCCTGGTCGCCGCGGACCACGGCCACCACCAGCTTCTCGTCCGCCATGTAGACCAGCGTCTTGAGCTGCTTCTTCGCCGGGACGCCGTAGGGGGCCGCCGCCAGCGCCTCGATGGTCACCACGCCCGGCGTGGCGAACTTCTCCGGCGCCGCCGGTCCGGCCTGGTCGGCCTCGGCGGGCAGCTTCGAGGTGGCGGTCTCGGTGTTGGCCGCGTAGCGGCACTTCGGACAGGCCGCCACCAGGTCCTCGCCGGCCTCGGTCCGCACCATGAACTCGGAGGACTCGCTGCCGCCCATCGAGCCGGAGTGGGCCTGCACGGCCACGAAGTCGAGGCCGCAGCGGGTGAAGATCTTCTCGTAGGCCTGGCGCTGGTCCTCGTAGCGCAGGTCGAGGCCGGCCCGGTCCACGTCGAAGGAGTAGGCGTCCTTCATGGTGAACTGCCGGACGCGCAGGAGCCCGGACTTGGGGCGCGGCTCGTCGCGGAACTTGGTCTGGATTCGGTACCAGACCTGCGGCAGCTGCCGGTAGGAGCGCAGCTCGTCGCGGGCCACGGCGGTGAAGATCTCCTCGTGCGTCATGCCGAGGCAGTAGTCGCCGTTCTTCCGGTCCTTGAGCCGGAACATGTTGTCGCCCATGACGTCCCAGCGGCCGGACTCCTTCCAGATCTCCGCCGGGTGGAGCGCCGGGAGGTAGAACTCCTGGGCGCCGATGGCCTCCATCTCGTCCCGGACGATGGCCTCGATCTTGTTGAGGGCCCGCTTGGCGAGCGGCAGGTAGTCGTAGATGCCCGAGCCGAGCTGGCGGATGAAGCCGGCCCGGACCAGCAGCTTGTGGCTGGGCACCTGGGCGTCGGCGGGGGCTTCCTTCAGGGTAGGGATGAAGGCCTGGCTGTGGCGGACGACTCGCATGGTCCGGGGGTTATACACTGGAACAAGTGAACGCGCGTTCCAGACCTGCCCCCCTCTTCCTGGCCGCAGCGGCGGTCCTCCTGGTCGCAGGGGCCGCGGCCGGACTCCTGGGCCCGGCAGCCAGCCTGCTCGACGCCGGCGGGCGGGCCCCGGCCGCCGCCGCCCCCAGCCCGCCCCCTACCCCGGCCGAGGCGACGCCGGCGCTGGTGGCGGAGGGCCAGGCCGTCTTCGCGCGCCGCTGCGAGCACTGCCACCGCGACGTGCCGCTGGAGCGGCGGGTCCGGGGGTGGGACCTGGCGCGCGCCCACGACGCGGTGGGCCGGCTGGACCAGCTCACGCCGCTCATGCCGCCGTTCCGCGGCACCGAGGCCGAGCGCCGGGCGCTGGCCGCCTACCTGGCCGCGCTGGGCCAGGCGCACTGAGGAGCCGCGCCCGCGGTCCGGCGCCGCGCTCCCGACACCGCGCCCATGCGCGGTGGGTCCGGCACACTGTCACACTCACAGTCCGGGCCGTCCCGCGGCCTCCCTTTCGGGCGTCCCGAGGAGACCGGGGAACCTTCACTCCCAGAGAGTGCTACCCTCGGCCGGTCGTGCGTTGGCCAGACCTTTTCTCACCTGGGAGTGTCCATGCGTCGAATCGTGCTCGCGGCAGCCTTCGCTGCCCTCCTCGCCTGCAGCAGCAGCAGTGACTCCGGACCGAAGGCCGCCGCCACGGTCGAAGATCGCGGCTCCATGCAGCTCGGCCAGTTCCTCCCCGCCGGCACCGACGCCGAGGACGTCGCCATGCCCGGCGCCCGGAACGTGTGGGACTTCTACCCGGACCTGGGCCTGGCCGACGGGGGCGACGACCAGTTCGACGGCGCCCTGCAGCTGGCGGTCGGCACGCTCCCCACGCAGCCGCCCACCTTCGACAGCCTGGAGGCCGAGCGCGTGGAGCTGGAGTGGTACGGCGACGTCGACTTCACCTACGACGAGCTCACCTTCGGCCAGCCGCTGATGGGCAGCGGCGACGGGCTGGTCCCGGTGGCGCTCACCAACGCCGACTGGGCCGTCAGCGGCGACGTCACCGCCTTCCTCTCCCCCTCTGCCGCCACCGTGGTCCGCACCACCATCGACCTGACGGACGCGGTGGCGCCCATCTCGCTCTCGGCGTTCCGGGCCTACGAGCTGCCCGACGTGGACTCCGGCACGCTGCCCTACGGGGCGTACTTCGTGGTCACCCTCCGCAACGCCAGCAACCACGAGCTGCTGGAGACGCTCGAGGACGCCGGTCCGGGAGACAGCGCCGACGAGGTCGCCACCGTCGACGTGTCGGCCTACGCCGGCCAGCGCATCGAGCTGCAGGTGGAGTACCGCGGCTGGTGGGGCGCCTACCTCGACGACGTGCACTGCGTCGACGACAACGCGGCAGAGTACGTGACCAACGGCGACTTCGAGGCCGGCACGACGCAGGGGTGGAACGCCTCCATGACGGCCAAGACGCCCTACGCGTTCTACGCCGCGGCCCGCACCGCGGCCGGCCTGGAGATTCGCGCGAGTTCTACACCAAGCCCAAGCTGGACTGGGGCCGCTTCGCCGACACCTTCCACAACCCCACCGAGGCAGACATCACGGTGGACGCGCTCTACTTCACGAACCTCGGCTCCGACGACAACGGCATGATCTACGCCACGCCGGGCGCCACCGGGTCGCTGACCAGCTGGGACACCACCCGCGCCGGCGGCGCCGGCGACTACGGTGATCGCGACGTGGCCATCGTCTACGGCGAGGGCACGGCCTACTTCGTCCCGGTGGCCACGTTCAACGGCGGGGACGGCAACGACGACATCTACATCTTGCACCACATCACCGTGCCCGCCGGCGGCGACGTCACGCTGGTCCACTTCGTCGTGCTGGGCGGCGACGACACCGGCCTCACCGCCACCGACCTGACCGCCCAGGCCACCGCGGTGGACGCCATCGCGGCCGGGATCGCCAACCACCCGTCCGACGCGAAGTACCGCGACTACCTCTCCGACGCCGCCAAGGCCTCGGTGACAAACTTCTAGGCAGCGCCTGCACCGAGCCGGGGCGGGGGATCTCGCGAATCCCTCGCCCCGCTTGCTTTTCAGGCGCCCTGGGCGCCCATCCGTTCGCCCTGAGCCTGACGAAGGGCGGACGGGCCGCTACTTCGCCGCCCGCTCCGCGGCCAGCTTGAGCGCCTCGCCCACCAGGGCGTCCTCCAGCTCCTCGGCCTTCATGCGCTTCACGATCTGGCCGTCCTTGAAGAGCAGCCCCACGCCGCCGTGGCCGTAGGCCACGCCCACGTCGGCGGCCGAGGCCTCGCCGGGCCCGTTCACCTCGCAGCCCATCACCGCCACCGAGACCTCGCCCTTCACGGTGGAGAGCCGCTTCTCCACCCGCTCGGCGATGGGGATCATCTCCACCGAGCAGCGGCCGCAGGTGGGGCAGGAGGTGAGGGTGGCGCCCCCGAACTTGAGCCCCAGCGACTTGAGCAGCATGCGCGCGACGCGCACCTCCTCCACCGGGTCGGCGGTGAGCGAGATGCGGATGGTGTCGCCGATCCCCTCGGCCAGCAGGATGCCCAGGCCGGCCGAGCTCTTGACGGTCCCGGCCAGCAGCGTGCCCGCCTCGGTGATGCCGAGGTGGAGCGGGTAGTCGAACCGCTGCGAGAAGAGCCGGTTGGCCTGCACGGTCATGGCGATGTCGTGCGCCTTGAGCGAGACCTTGATCTCCCGGTAGTCCTCGTCCTCCAGGAACCGGATGTGCCGCTCGGCGCTCTCCACCATGCCGGCCGCGGTGGGCCAGCCGTGCTTCTCGACGATGTCCTTCTCCAGCGAGCCGGCGTTGACGCCGATGCGGATGGGGACCATCCGCTCGCGCGCCGCCTTGACCACCTCGCGCACGCGCTCGCGCGAGCCGATGTTGCCGGGGTTGAGCCGGATGCCCTGGATGCCCGCCGAGAGGGCCGAGAGCGCCAGCCGGTAGTCGAAGTGGATGTCCGCCACCAGCGGCACCGGGGTGGCCTTCACGATGGCCGGCAGCGCCGCCGCGGCGTCCTTGTTCGGCACCGCCAGCCGGACCACGTCCGCGCCGGCCTCGGCCAGGGCGCGGATCTGCGCCAGCGTGGCCGCGGCGTCGGCCGTGTCGGTGGTGGTCATCGACTGCACCGCGATGGGCGCGTCCCCGCCAATCGGCACCCCGCCCACCTGGATCCGGCGGGTGGGACGGCGGACCCCCAGCGTGGAACCTTCCCCCTGACCGTAAGCACCCATTGAACGCGGACTCCTTGCTCGAAATGGCCACGGCGGCCGGCCCTGGTTCTAGGGCTCGGCCGCCGCGGATGCCACTGCGACAGAAGCGACCAGCTACTTCTTGGCGACGCCCCCGCCCAGCTCCTCGTCGATGACCTTCTTGAACTGCTCGAGCGGGAGGGCGCCGGAGAAGAAGCGGCCGTTGATGACGAAGGCCGGCGTGCCGCTCACGCCAATCTCCTCGCCCGCGTCCACGTGGGCCTGGACCACCTTGGCCTTGTCGCCGCCGTCCAGGCACTTGTCGAACTTGTCGCCGTCCAGCGACAGCTCGCGGGCGTAGGCCTTCAGCCGGTCCACGGCCAGGTCGCCGTTCACGGCGAAGAGCTTCGCGTGCATCTCCCAGTACTTGCCCTGGTCCTCGGCGCAGTAGGCCGCCTCGGAGGCCTTCTGGGCCAGCGAGTGCATGGGCAGCGGGAAGTCGCGGTACACCAGCCGGACCTTGTCCTTGTACTCCTGCAGCACCTGCTTCACGACCGGCTCGGCGCGGGCGCAGTAGGGGCACTGGAAGTCGGAGAACTCGACGATGGTGACCTTGGCGCCGGAGGGGCCGGTGCTCGGGCCCTCGGCCTTCACCTTCACCGGCTCGGGCTTGTAGTCGCCCATCAGGATCTTCGACGCCGGCCTTGTCCTTGAGGTCCTTCAGGTACTTCTCGCCGGCCTGCGAGGCCTTCTGCTTCGTCACGTACTCGGCGATCTGGTCCCGCACCTGCTCGTAGGGCGGCAGCTGCTGCCCGCTCATCGCCGCCTGCTGGTAGAGCATCCTCAGCTCGTCCTCGCTGGGCGGCTGGACGGAGGCGGCCATCTCCTCCTGGATCTTCTTCTTGTAGTCCTCCACCGACAGGCCGGCGTCCTTGGCGTTCTTCTCGAGCATCCGGTCGATGACCAGGCGCTCCAGGACCTGCCGGCGGGCGTTCCAGACCTGCTCCTGGTGCTCGCGCTCCATGCCGGCGAGCTGGCCGCGCGCCTTCTTGTCGAGCTCGGCGGAGGTGATCTTCTGGCCGCCGATCTTGGCGACCACGTCGGAGTCGGCCTTGGAGCGGCAGGCGGCGGCGGCGCCGGCGACGAGCACGAGCGCGCCGATCAGCAAACGATGACGGTTCTGCATGGAACTCCCGGGAGGGGCGGCTAGGGTGAGAGGGACCCGGTCAGATAGCGCCAACCGGGTGCCAGGTCAATGCGCCACAGCGTGACCGGGGCGCGTTCCAGGAGAACCCACGGCGCCGGGATTCATTTCGCGCTGCGTCCGCCCGGCCCCCTGCCCGTCCCTCCCCCGGGCCGGAGGGCCCGGGCTGCCGCTCAGCCGATCAGCGCGCCCGAGCCGGAGAAGGCGATCACCCGCGCCGGCACGCCCACCGCCACCCCGCGCTCCGGCACGTGCGAGACCACCAGCGAGTTGGCGCCGATGACCGCGCCGTCCCCCACCTGCACCGGACCGGACAAGGTCGCCTTGGGCCCGACCCAGACCCGGTCGCCCAGCCTGGGCGTGCCGCGGCGGACGGTGCCGCCGATGCCCAGCGTGACGCCCTGCGACAGGTTGCACTCGCGGCCGATCACGCTCCCCGGCGCGATCCAGATGCCGCCGGAGTGGCCGATGTAGAGGCCGGGGCCGATGCGCGCCGAGGGCGCGATGGTGATGCCGATGGCCAGGCGGATGGTCTCGCGCACCAGCGCGAAGGGCCACTTGAGCGCCAGCCGCAGCGGCGTGGGCGCCTCCTCCTGCAGGTAGCGGCCGAAGCGGTACAGCCCGGTGGCCCAGATGCCCTCGGTCTGGGTGACGATCCGCAGCCGCTCCCAGGTGCCCTGGGCCCGCGCGTACTTGAAGTAGCGGTTCACGTCGGCGCGGAACGCCTCCCACGCGCCCGGCTCCGGACCGGCGCCGCCGCCCCGGTCCGCCTCCGGCGACCCCGGGGCCGCGCCGCTCACGCGCCCTCCGCCGCCCGCCCGCGGGCCGCCAGCTCGCGCCGCACCGCGCCGGCCAGCCCGGCCACCGACTGGAGGTCCGCCGGCGAGCCCACCACCAGCAGATTGACGTGCCACCGCTCGTCCACGAACCCCAGGATTTGCAGCAGCCCCAGCGAGTCGATGCGCCCGGTGTCGATCAGGTTCTCGCCCGGCGAGACCCGGGCCTCCCCCCCGATCACCCGCCGCCCGATGAAGTCCGCCAGCGCGATTCAATCTCACCGCCCGTCATGTGCACCACCCCGTCCGCCATCCTCGTCCCCCCTCCGCTCCCACTGCGCCCGCAGCCGCGCGCGGTCCGCCTTCCCGGTGGACGTGCGCGGCAGCTCCTCCAGCACCTCGAACCCCGCCGGCACCATGTAGTTGGGCAGCCGCGCCGCCAGGTGGGCCCGGAGCCCCGGCGCGTCCAGCGCCGCGCCGGCGCGCGCCACCACCGAGACCACGATCCGGTTGCCCGAGGCGGGGTCGGGCAGCGGCACCGCCACCGCCTCGCGCACCGCCGGGTGGCCCGCCAGCACCGCCTCGATCTCGCCCAGCTCGACGCGGTAGCCGCGCACCTTCACCATGTGATCGCGCCGGCCGCAGAAGGTGTACGCGCCGTCCGGCCGGAGCCGCACCCGGTCGCCGGTGCAGCAGGCCACGCCCGGCCGCCCGCGCGGATCGGGCTTCAGCATGGCGGCGGTGCGGGCCGGGTCGTTCCAGTAGCCCAGCATGACGTTGCCGTCGCGCGCCCAGAGCGTGCCCTCGGCGCCGGGGCCGGTCACCTCGGCGCCGTCGTCCCCCATCACGAACGTCTCCATGTGCTCGCAGCCGATGCCGATGGGGATGGGCGCGTCGTCCCCCTCCGGCAGGACCGGCGGCACCACCTGGTAGGTGCAGACGTTGGTCTCGGTGGGGCCGAAGAGGTTCACCAGCGTCACGTCCGGCAGCGCCCGGCGCAGCCGCCGCAGCTGCGGGGTGGGGAAGACCTCGCCGGCGAAGAAGAGCAGCCGCAGCCGCGACGGCGGCCGCGCCTCGAGCCCGCCCGCGTCCAGCAGCGCCATCAGGACCGAGGGGACCGAGTACCAGACGGTGATGCCCCACGGGTCGAGCATCCGGACCAGGTACGGCGCCAGCATCCCCTCGGTCGGGGAGATGAGCCGGACCGAGGCGCCGGCGCCCAGCGACGCGAACAGGTCGGAGATGGAGAGATCGAAGTGGAACGGCGCGTGGCTGGAGAAGACGTCGTCGGAGCGGATCTGGAAGCGGTCCTGGACCCAGCGCACGAAGGCGGAGGCGGAGGCGTGCGTGTGGGCCACGCCCTTGGGCGTGCCGGTGGAGCCGGAGGTGTAGAGGACGTAGGCCAGGTCCCCTGGATCGGGCCGGGCGGGCTCGGCCGGCGGGCAGGCCAGCGCGTCGGCCAGCGGCTCGCACGGCAGGCCGGGGGCCAGCGCGGCGGCCTCGCCCCGCCCCACCCCGTCCACCAGCACCAGGCGCGGCCGCTGCCCGGCCAGGAACTCCGCCAGCGCCGGGCGCCGCGCCGCGTCCACGATCAGCGCCGCCAGCCCGCAGTCGAGCGCGATGGTGCGCGCCCGCGGCGCCGGCGAGCGCGGGTCGATGGGCACGTAGGCGGCGCCGGCGTACAGCACCCCCAGCAGCGCCTGGGCGCAGGCCGCGGTCTTGTCCATCCACAGCCCGACCCGGTCGCCGCGCCCGATCCCCGCCTCGCGCAGCCGCGCCGCCACGCTGCAGGCGCCGCGGACGAGCGCGCCCCAGCCGAGCGCGCCGCCCGCGGCGGAGACCGCGATCTTGTCCGGGTGGGCCAGCGCGTGACCCGCCTCCAGGCACTCCACCAGCGTGCGGCGATCCATGCGGTGGCTCCTCAGATGTAAACGGGGGCTGCGCCCCCGCCCCGCCGGCAAAGCCGTCGGGGCCCCACCCCTGCTGCGCGGGGCCCTGCGCCGTGCTCGCCGCTTCGCGGCTCCGCGCGGCTGCCCCGCGTGGAGGGGCTACGCCCCTCCCCCCTGCTTCGCAGGGGCCCCCCGCCCCGTGACGAAGTCCATCGTGTTCGCCAAGCCACGTTCACCCTCTACAGCCCGAGCAGCCGGGCGATGATCCGGCGCTGCATCTCGGAGGTCCCGGAGTAGATCGTGCCCGGGATGGCGTCGCGCAGCTCGCGCTCCACCCCGTACTCGGTGGTGTACCCGTACCCGCCGTGGATCTGCAGCGCCGCCAGGGCCTGCCGCACGTGGGCCTCCGACACGAACAGCTTGGCGATGCAGGCGTCCAGGGTCGCGTCGCGCCCGGCGTCCTTCAGGGCGCCGACCCGGTAGAGCAGGAGCCGCCCCGCCTCGACCGCGACCTTCATGTCCACGATGGCGCCTGCCACCGGCGGGGCCTTGGCGATGGCCTGGCCGAACTGCCGGCGCTCCTTCGCGTACGCGATGGTGTCCGTGAGCAGCCGCTCCATCGCCCCCAGGTGCGCGGCGAAGATGCAGGTCCGCTCCCACTCCATGGCCGCCCCGAACACCGCCGAGCCGGCCCCCTCCGCGCCCAGCCGGTTCCCGGCCGGCACGCGGCAGCCCTCCAGCACCACCTCGCCCATGGGCGAGGTGCGCAGCCCCATCTTGGAGACGGGATCGGAGAAGGTCAGCCCGGCCATGCCCCGCTCCACCAGGAACGCGGTCACCCCCGCCACCTTGGCGGCCGGGTCCACCGTGGCGAAGACCACCGCCACGTCGGCCACCGGGCCGTTGGTGGCGAAGGTCTTCACGCCGTCGAGCACGTACGCGTCGCCGTCGCGCCGCGCGCGGGTGGTGAGCGCCATGGCGTCCGAGCCGGACGCCGGCTCGCTCATGGCGTGCGCCCCGATCAGCTCGCCCCGGCAGAGCGCCGGCAGCACCCGGCGGCGCAGCGGCTCCTGCGCGAAGCGGAGCAGCGGGAGCTGCACGGCCCAGAGCTGCGCGTTGAGCGAGAAGACCAGGCCGTTGTCGCGGCAGCTGCGCCCCAGCGCCTCCATGGCCAGCAAGGTGGTGGTGAGGGTCTGCCCGCTGCCGCCGTACTCGGCCGGGATGGGCAGGCCCAGGAGCCCCAGCTCGGCGCAGGCCTTCCAGCGCTCGCGGTCGAAGAGCCCGCGCCGGTCACGGTCCACCAGCCCGTCGTTCAGGGAGGCCCCGAAGGCCTCCACCGCGGCGCACAGCGCGCGCTGCTCCTCGGTCGGCTCGAAGTCCACGGCCCCCTCCCGCCCGCGCGCCGCGTGGCGCCCGAGGAGAGGAGTGCGAGCGCGGCGCACCCTGGGCAACCACCGGAACGGAGCCAGCGGGCGAGGCGCCCCACCTCCCCCTCCCGCCCGTGCGCGCACGCGACCCATGACAGTCACGCCTCCTCCAGCTAGAACACCCCGCATGGCCCAGCACGAGAGGCTCGTCATCATCGGCGGCGGTCCCGCCGGCTACACCGCGGCGCTGTACGCCGCCCGCGCCAACCTGAACCCGCTGCTGTTCGAGGGCCTGCAGCCCGGCGGGCAGCTCACCATCACCAGCGAGGTCGAGAACTTCCCCGGCTTCCCGGAGGGGATCCTCGGCCCCGAGCTGATGGAGAAGATGAAGAAGCAGGCCGAGCGCTTCGGCACCCGCTTCGAGACCGCCGAGATCACCCGGGTGGACCTCTCCCGCCGCCCCTTCCAGCTCTGGCAGGACGACCGGCTCTTCACCGCCGACACGGTGATCGTGGCCACTGGCGCCTCCGCCAAGTGGCTGGAGATCCCTTCCGAGAAGACCTATCAAGGCAAGGGCGTCTCCGCCTGCGCCACCTGCGACGGCTTCTTCTTCCGGGGCGTGGAGGTGGCGGTGGTGGGCGGCGGCGACACCGCCATGGAGGAGGCCCACTTCCTCACCAAGTACGCCACCAAGGTCCACGTCCTGCACCGGCGCGACGAGCTGCGCGCCTCCAAGATCATGCAGGACCGGATCCGCAAGCACCCCAAGGTCGAGCTGCACCTGGGCGTGGTGATCGACGAGATCCTGGGCGACAGCAAGGTCGTGACCGGCGTGCGGCTCAAGGACGTGAAGGGCGGCGCCACCCGCGAGCTGCCGCTCAAGGGCGTCTTCATGGGCATCGGCCACGAGCCCAACACCCGGCTCTTCAAGGGCCAGCTGGCCATGAACGACGTGGGTTACCTCACGGTGAAGTCGCCCTCCACGGCGACCAGCGTCCCGGGCGTCTTCGCGGCCGGCGACGTGGCCGACCCGAGCTACCGCCAGGCCATCAGCGCCGCCGGCTCGGGCTGCTGCGCCGCCATCGACGCGGAGCGGTTCCTGGGCGAGCACGCCACCGAGCAGTGGGATTAGCGGCGCCGGGTCCGTGGGCCCAGCGCCCGCGGGTCCACCCGCAGGAACCCCACCGCGTTCCCGCCGCAGACGCGCCGGATCACCGCGTCGGAGAGGCCCGCGCGCGCCAGCCGGTCGGCGGCGCGGGGCAGGGCCAGCCGGTCCCCGCCGCCCAGCCCGGCGTCGGACGCCAGCACCAGGCCGTCCGGCCCCAGCGTCCGCACCACCCGGACCGCCGCGTCCAGGCCGGCCGAGCCGGCGCCGGAGAGCACCAGGCCGGCCAGGTGGCCCAGGGCCCGCACCGACCGCACCGTCCGCGCGTCCACCCCGGCCACCAGCGCCTGGCCCGGCTCCAGCTCGGCCTCCTGCAGCACCCCCAGCAGCCGCCGCGCCAGCCGCTCCGGGCTGCCCGCCGGCAGGGTCACCAGCACCGGCCGGCGCAGCTCCGCGGCCAGCTGGAGCTGGCGCGCCAGCACCCGCTCCTCCAGCTCGGTCCCCTCCGCAAGCCCCACCGCGCCGAGGGCCGCCACCTCCGGCCTCCCCAGCGCCTCGGGCAGCTCCGCCAGCAGCGCCTCCAGGCCGCGGGCCGGGATGCGCCGCGGGTGGACCCCCACGGCGGCATGGCCCGCCAGCCCCGCCGCCCGCAGCCGCCGGGCGCCCTCGACCACCTCCTCCCACCCCCGGCGCACGCCCGCCGCGCCGGCCCGCCCCAGCGCGTCGTCGGTCGGGACCAGCGCCCCGGCCACGCCGAAGAAGCGCAGGTCGGCCAGGTCGCGGGGCGACAGGGAGCGGGCGTGGAGCAGGGCGTCGAACCACATCGGACGGATTCGTAACCAGAGGTGCGCTTCCGGCGCCTGCCTCCGCACGTCGCAGGGGGGCGCCCGGGGGGCCTGATCCGCGGCCGCGTCCTTCGCTGGACCCGCACCGGTGTGATAGATCAGGGACACTCGCCCGTCCGGAAAGTCCCGTCCGGACGCAGCGTTCCCGGAGGTCCTCGTGGCCCGAAGGCTGCTCCTCGCCGCGCTCGTCCTGGCGGCGGTGTCCACCGCCCAGGCGCAGACGTTCCCGACCGTGACCACGGACGCGCTCGCGAAGCGCACCGCCGCCGCGCCGGAGGCCTGGGACTTCACGCTGGTGGACGTCCGCTCGGTGCTCGAGTTCGACGAGGGGCACATCCCCGGGGCGCTCTCCATCCCGGCCTCGACCATCGCCGACGGGCTGCCCAAGGCCGTGCTCGATCACGGCCGCGAGGTGATCTTCTACTGCTCCGGGCCCAACTGCCCCGGCACCCGCACGGCCGCGCTGGCCGCGGCCCAGGCCGGCTTCGTCAAGCTGGCCGAGTACCGCGACGGCATCCCGGGGTGGGCCGGCGCCCAGAAGCCGCTGGAGGGCCGGCCCAACCCGCCCTTCGCCGCCCGGCGCATCAGCACCTCGGCGCTCAACGCCCAGATTCTCGATGGGAGGCGAGCTCCAGCTGATCGACCTCCGGGATCCCGCCGAGTTCCGCACCGGCCACCTGCGCGGCGCCATCAACGTGCCCATCGACACCATCCCCGAGGCCGTGAAGAAGCTGCCCGAGGGACGCCTCTACCTGCTCGACCACGCCGGACACCAGTCGCCGGTCGCCGCGCGCGTGCTGGCGAAGCTCGGCCGCCGGGACATCTACCGCCTCGACGGCGGGATGATCGCCTGGCGCACCGCTGGCCTGAAGGTCGTCACCCAGGACTGACCCATGAAGATCGCCACCCGCCTCCAGTTCTCCTTCGGCCTCCTCCTGCTCATCGTCGTGGGCCTCGGCGCCTTCGGCGCCCTGGCCATGTACAGCACCGGCGGCAAGGTGTCGGCCGCGCTGAAGAGCGCGTTCGCCGCCGACGCGGCGGTGCAGGACGTGTCCGACGCCGTCCGGCAGGCCAACATCCTGACCGATCTGCACTCCAAGGCCGGGACGATCCCGGAGTTCGACCTGGACCGGCCCGTGGACGAGACCCTGGCCACGCTGTCCAAGGCGGACCCGGCCGCGGAGCAGGAGCTGCAGCCGCTGGTGCTGGACGTCCGCAAGAAGGGCAAGGCCCTGCGCGACGCCTCCGCGAACCAGGAGTGGCAGCGCGTGGGCTCGCTCAGCCCCGCCTACAAGGTCGCCACCGACGCCCTGGAGGAGCGGCTGAAGGTGATGAGGACCGAGCGCCGCGCGGTCATCGACGAGGAGATTGACCGCTCGCGCACGCAGGCCCGGTTCTTCTGGGTGGTCTCCATCGTCGCGGTCATCCTGGGCGCCGCCTCGGTCGTCACCCTCTTCGCCTCCGTCCGCAACGGGCTCCTCCAGCCGCTGGCGCTCCTCTCCCGCACCGCCCGGCGCGTCTCGGCCGAGCGCGACCTCACCATCAAGGTCCCGGTGGCCGGCGACGAGGAAGATCCAGGAGCTGGGCCACGCCTTCGACGGCCTGATGCTCACGCTGCGCAACATCACCGTCGAGATGCGCGGCGCCACCGACCGGCTGCTCGAGTCGGCCACCCACCTGGGCGAGGCCACCTCCGTGCACGGCGAGACCATCGCCCGCCAGGCCAGCGCCCTCGAGGAGGCGCGCCGGACCTCCAGCGTGCTGCGCGACTCCTCCCGCACCGCCGCCAGCCAGGCCGACGACGTGCTCCGCGTCGCCGAGCGCGCCGAGGAGCTGGGCCGCGACGGCGAGTCGGCCATGACCGCCAGCCTCACCGGCGTGCAGGCCATGCAGGATCAGACGCGGCAGGTGGTGGAGCGGATCGCCCGCCTGGCCTCCTCCGCGCAGCGCATCGGCGACATCACCGCCACGGTGAAGGACCTGGCCGACCAGTCCAACGTGCTGGCCCTCAACGCCGCCATCGAGGCCTCCCGCGCCGGCGAGGCCGGCGTGGGCTTCGGCGTGGTGGCCCGCGAGATTCCGGACCCTGGCCGACCGCTCCATCCGCGCCACCGCCGAGGTGCGCACGGTGCTGGCGGAGGTCCTCGCCGGCATCCGCGACTCCGCCGCGCTGGTGGAGGCCGCCAACACCGGCCTGGAGGACGGCGCCGCCCGCACCCGCCGCCTGGGCGAGAGCCTCACCGGCCTCTCCGGCATCGTCCGCGAGAACCTGGGCGCGGTGCGCGAGATCGCCGGCGCCGTGGCCGGCCAGGACGGCGGCATCGGCCAGATCTCCAACGCCGTGGACGACCTGGCCCGCATGATGGAGGAGACGGTCAAGTCGGTGAACACCACCGGCGACGCCGCGGGCGTGCTCCGCGAGGTCTCCGAGCAGGTGTCCTCGGCGGTGAAGGCGTTCCGGGTGTAGGCCCGCTTCACCCGTCCTTCACCAGCAGCGTGACCCCGCCTTCCTCGACCGGCTCGAGCGGCAGCCCCTGCGCCAGCGGCAGCTCCACCGGGCCGAGCAGCAGCGCGCCGCGGGGGGCCAGCGCGTCGGCCAGCCGGCGCAGCGCCCGCTCGGCCACCGCCGGCTCGAAGTAGATGACCACGTTCCGGGCCAGGATCACGTCGAACGGACCGCCGGCCGGCGGCGGATCGGTCACCAGGTTCTGCTGCTCGAAGCGGACCCGGTGCGCCAGCGAGGTGGCCACCCGCCGCCGCGCGCCCGGCTCCGGGGGACCGAACCAGCGCGCCACCCGCTCCGGCGTGAGCCGGCGCAGCGCGCGCGGTCCGTAGCAGCCCTCGCGCGCCGCTTCCAGCGCGCGCGCCGAGAGGTCGGTGGCCACCAGCGGCGAGGTCCGGTCCGGGGCCGCCTCGAGCAGCGCCATGGCCAGGCTGTAGGCCTCCTCGCCGGTGGCGCAGCCCGCCGACCAGAGCGAGAGCGGGCGGGGCGCGACCGCGGCGCGGCGCGCCACCGCCTCCAGCCCCTCGCCCAGCCGCCAGAACCAGGTCTCGCCCACCCGGACGTGCTCGAGGAGCAGCGCCACCGCGGCCGGATCGCGGAAGGCCACCGCGGCCACCAGCGCCTCCACCGGCGCGCCGGCCTCGGCGGCCGCCGCGCGCAGCCCGTCCTGCAGCGTGGGCCCGAGCGGGCCGGCGAAGGAGAGCCCCGCCGCCTCGGCCAGCACCGCGGCCACCGCCGCCAGGTCCGGCCCCGACGGACTGGGCGCCACGGCTAGCCCTTCGCCAGCTTCACCAGGGCCGGAGCGATCTCGTCCAGCTCCAGCTGCACCGCCGCGCCGCCCTTCTCCAGGGCCACGCGGGGCATGCCGAACACCACCGAGCTCTGCGGCCCCTGCGCCGCCGTCCAGGCGCCGCGGTCGCGGAGGACCTTGAGGCCGTCGGCCCCGTCGTCGCCCATTCCGGACAGGACCAGGCCGGCCGCCGACGGGCCGTACTCGCGCGCCAGCGACTGGAACAGCGCCGTGCCGGAGGGCTTGAACCCGCGCACCGGCTCGCCGGGCACGAAGCGCACGAAGCCGCCCGAGGCGCCCATGTGCACGCCGGAGGGGGCCACGTAGGCGACGCCGGGCTTGAGCGCATCGCCGTCGTCCGGGATGCGCACGCGCAGGCCGGTCTCGGCCGAGAGCCAGTGGACCAGGCCGGCCTCGAACCCCTCGGCGATGTGCTGCACCACCAGGATGGGGATGGGGTAGCCGCTGGGCAGGTCGCGGAAGATCTTGGCCAGCGCCGCCGGGCCGCCGGTGGAGGCGGCGATGCCGATCACCCGCGGCGCGGTGGCCGGCAGGAGCGTGATGGCGGCCGCCGAGCCGGGCGGCGGCAGGGGCTCGCGGGGCGCCGCGGGGACGCCGGGCAGGCCGGGGCCGGGCGGCGGGCGCGCCGCCACCGAGGGGCGGCGGTGGCGGGTCACCAGCTGGAGGCCCGCCACGGCGCGGACCGCCATCCGGATCTCCTCCGCCTCCTTCTCGAAGCGGCCGGGCACGTCGGCGCGCGGCTTGCCCAGGACCTCGACGGCCCCGAACCCCAGCGCCTTGAAGGAGACCTCCTGCTTGTCCGCCCCGGCGCCGGCCTCGGACGACACCACCACGATGGGCGTCGGCCGCTGCCGCATGATCTCGTCGATGGCGGTCAGCCCGTCCTTGCCGGGCATGCGCACGTCCATCGTGACCACGTCCGGCCGCAGCGCCATCACCTGGGTCACGGCCTCGTCGCCGTCGGCCGCCTCGCCGATGATCTCGATGTCCGGGGCGCGCCCCAGGATCGTGCGGAGGATGGCGCGGAAGGCCCGCGAGTCGTCTGCGATGAGGACCTTGATCATGTCCGGGCCGGGAGCAGCTGCCGCACCAGCTCGAGGAGCTTACCGCGCTCCACCTCGCGCTTCACGAGGTACCCGTCGGCGCCGGCCTCCAGGCCGGCGGCGCGGTCCTCGGGGGCGTCGAGGGAGGTCACCAGGATCACCGGCGTGGAGCGCAGCCTGGCGTCCGCCTTGATCTTTCGGGCCAACCCCAGGCCGTCGAGCCGCGGCATCTGGACGTCGGAGACGACCAGGGCGGCGCCCGAGGTGCCGAGCAGCTGGAAGGCCTCCTCGCCGTCGGCCGCAGGCAGCACGGCGTAGCCGGCGATCTCCAGCAGCGTCTTCATGGCGGTGCGGGTGGTGAGCGAGTCGTCCGCCACCACCAGGCGGACGCGCGACGGGCCGGCGGCGCGGGCCGCCAGCGCCGGCTGCGCCCGGCGCACCAGCTCGGTGGCCGAGAGGACGCCCACCACGCGGCCGTCGTCCAGCACCGCCGCGCCGGCCAGGTGCGTGACCTTGGAGACGCGCGACCCGAGGTCGCTCACCACCAGGTCCTGCTGCCCCAGCACCTCCTCGATGCCCAGCGCCACGCGCTGCGCGCCGGCCGCCACCACCAGCGCCGGGCGGAAGCGGGAGCGCACGTCCGGCGCGGCCGCCGAGAGCCCCATCAGCGGGGCCAGCGGGGCGAAGGGGATTTGCGCGCCGCCCACCTTGACGGTGGCGCGGCCGGCCACGGTGCCGATGTCCTTGTCGCTGAGCAGCAGCACCCGGTCCACGGCGTCGGCGGGGAGCGCCGCCACCTCGCGCCCGAAGCGGAAGAGCAGCGCCGCCGCGGCGGCCAGCGTGAGCGGGACCTCCAGGTCGAAGCGGGTCCCCTCGCCCGGGGTCCAGGCCACGTCCACCGTGCCCTGCAGCCGGGTCACGGTGTCCTGCACCACGTCCAGCCCGACGCCGCGGCCGGAGATCTCGGTGACCGCGGCCTTGGTGGAGAGGCCGGCGGCGAAGACCAGCCGCGCCGCCTCGTCGTCGCTCATGCGGGCGGCGGCCTCGGGCGTGACCACGCCCTTGCGCACCGCCGAGGCGCGGACCGCGGCCACGTCCAGGCCGCTGCCGTCGTCCTCGATCACCACGCCCACGCGCGTGCCGCGCGGCTCGACGCGGACCTTCACGTGCCCCTTGGCCGCCTTGCCCACGGCCCGGCGCCGGTCCGGCGTCTCCAGGCCGTGGTCCACCGCGTTGCGCACCAGGTGGAGCAGCGGGTCGCGCAGCTCGTCCACCACCCGGCGGTCCAGGCGGACGTCGCCGCCGGCGATGGTGAGCTCGACCTCCTTGCCCAGGCGGCCGGCCACGTCGCGCACGGCGCGCTTGAGCGGCTCCAGGGCCACGCTGGCCGGGACCATGCGCATGGCGCGCAGGTCGTCGCGCAGCACGGTGCCGGTCAGCTTCTGGCTGTCCGCGTCGCGCTGGCCGTCGCGGGCCAGCCGGGAGAGCTCGGTGGCCAGCACGCGCAGCCGGTCCAGCGCCGGCGGCAGCTCGGTGCGGGCGTCGTCCGGCGCGCCCAGCCGCAGCGCCTGGGAGGCGCGCTCCAGCCCGCGCACCACGTCGCGCAGCGAGGCCTCCGCCTCGCGGATCTCGCGGGCGCGGCGGGCGTGGCGGGCCTCGCCCAGCGCCAGCAGCTCCAGCTGCCGGGTGAGCGAGTCCATGGTGGAGGTGAGGACGCGGATCGACTTGTCGGCGGCCGGCGCCGCGTGGGCGGCCGGCGCCGGGGCGGCGGCCGGCGCGGCCGGCGCTGCCACCGGGGCCGGGGCGGGCTGCGCGGCGGCGACCGCGGCCGCCACGGTGGGCGTGCCCTCCGGCGGCGCCTCCAGCGCGGTGCGCAGGTCCACCAGGTCGCCGGCGATGGCGGCGGCGCCGCGCGCGCCCTCCGGGCCGGCGGCGGCCATGACCGCGAAGGCCTCGGCCACCTTGAGGACCAGCGGCGCGGCCGGGGGCGGCGCCAGCTCGGCCAGCTTGCGCGCGTCCTCCACCGCCCCCTCGGCGGCGGCGCGGCGGGCGTCGGGATCGAGCGGGCTGCAGAGGTTGGCGCAGGCCTCCTCGAGCTTGTCGAGCAGCGCCAGCCCGGGGCTGGCCGCCGGCGCCACGGGGGCGTCGGGGGCGCCGGGGGGCGGGCCCAGGAAGACCGAGGGCGCCGGCGGCGCGGCCGGGGCGGGCGGCGGCGCAGCGGCCGGGGCCGGCTCCTTGCGGTCGGAGGCCCGGACCGGCGCGCCCAGCGCCTGGAGCAGGTCCACGAAGCGCGGCACCACCGGGTCGGTGCCGGCGTCGCCGGCGGCCAGCGCCTCCTCGATGGCCTGGACCGCGTCCAGCGCGGCCTGCACGCCGGCGCGCGAGATGCCCTCCGCCGGATCGAACTTCGACAGCGAGCCCTCGATGGCGTGCGCCAGCCGCTCCAGCTCGCCCAGGCCGAGGCTGCCGGCCGAGCCCTTGAGGCTATGGGCGGTGCGCCGGACCACGTCCAGCACGCCGGCGCGGGAGGGGTCCTCCTCGAGCTCGAGGACGCCGTCGCTGATGGCCTGGAGGTGCTCGCGCGCCTCGGCCGAGAAGATGGGCCAGATCTGCTGCAGCAGCTCGCGTTCCATGGCTAGTTGCCGCCCCGCGCCACCGGGGCGCCCACGCGAGAGAGATCCAGGAGCGCCAGCCGGTCCGGCGCGATCCAGGCGAAGGGGCCCTCGGCCGCGTCGGAGAGCCCGTCCCGCGGGACCTCCAGCCGGCCCTCCAGCTCCTCCGCGGCGAGGCCGAACACCTCGCCGTCGTGCTCCACCACCACGACCTTCTGCAGGTCGCTCATGCCGCCACCCTCGAGCCCGAGCAGCGCGCGGAGGTCCAGCACCGGCACCACCCGCGTGCGCGCCACGATGGCGCCCAGCACCCAGGCCGGCGTGGCCGGCAGCGGGGTCAGCCCGCGCGCGTCCAGCACCTGGAAGACCGCGGCCACGTCCACCGCGTACCGCTCGCCGCCCACCCGGAAGGCCAGCACCGGCACGCCGCCGGCCTGGGCCTCCTCGCGGGCCAGCGAGACCGCGCGGGCCCGCTCCTCCAGGAGCCGCGCCCGCTCCTCCGGGCTCTGCTGGCCCGTGAGGACGGCCTCGGCCTCGTCCAGCCGCTGGCGCAGCGCTGCGAAGTCGACGTTCGACTGCGGCCTGCTCACGAGCGGCCCCCGCGGACCGGCAGCTTGAGGATGGTGCCCACGGTGCGGCGCAGCTCCTCGACCGAGACCGGCTTGGTGAGGAAGGCGGTGGCGCCGACCAGGCGCCCCTTGCGGCGGCTGGCTTCGTCGTTGAGTGAGGTGAGGAGGATGACCGGCGTGCCGTGGAGCAGGATGTCGGCCCGCACCGCGGCGCACAGCTCGAAGCCGTCCATCCCGGGCATGCGGACGTCGGAGATGATCAGGTCAGGCTTGTGCAGGCGCGCCTTGGCGAGCCCGTCCATGCCGTCCTTCGACTCGATGAACTGGATCGACCAGCCCATCAGGTAGACCTGGATCAGCGACAGCAGCGTCCGGGTATCGTCGACCAGGAGAACTTTCATCCGTTGCTCCCCGTGGAGGTGCCGAGCGCGCGCCCGGGGCGCGGCGCCTCGAGCGCGGCGCGCAGGGCACCGGCGGTGATGGTCTCGAGGCCGCGCAGCGGCGCGGCGTCGTCGAGTCCGGCGATCGCCTCGAGGGCGTTGCGCCGGGCGCGGGCGGCGTCGTCCGACAGGCCGAGCCGCGCGAACAGCGGGACCAGGGTGGCGTGCCCGAGCGCCAGCCCGGGTTCGAGGTAGAGGGCCCGGCGCACGGCCTCCACCGCCGCGCCCAGGTCCCCGCGGGCGTCGGCGGCCATCGAGACCAGCAGCCAGGCCTCCGGACAGAGCTCGCGGGACGCGGCCTCGCGGGCCAGCGCCTCCGCGACGTCGAGATCGCCGCGGCGGGCCGCGTCGCGGGCCGCCTCCAGCGCGGGCGAGGCCGGCGCGGGCGCGGCCTCCTCGGGCGGCGGCGGCGCGGCCACCGGCGCGGGGAGGACGACCGGGGCCACCGCGGCAGGCGGCGGCGGACGGGCCGGCTCCGCCCGGCGCGGCGGCGGCTCGCGCCGGGGCGCGGCGGGGCGGGAGGTGCGGACGGCGGAGCGGATCACGGTGGGGGCCCCGCGGCGCGGCCCCTCCTCCGGCACCCGCAGCAGCGTGGCGCCGTCCACCTCGAATCCGGTCCAGCCCCATGCTCGAGGCCAGCGGCCCCTCCACCGGCCCCAGCAGCAGCGCGCCGCCGGGGCGGATGGCCGAGACCAGCTTCTCCACCACCAGCGCGGCGGTGGGCGGCGTGAAGTAGATGAGCACGTTGCGGCAGACGACCAGGTCGAAGGTGGCGCCGGGCGGCGGGTCCTTCACCAGGTTGTGCCGGCGGAACTCCACCATGGCGCGGATGGCCGGCCGGACCACCACGCGCGGCGGGTGGGACTCGAAGTGCCGCGCCCGCAGCGCCGGCTCGAGGCGGCGGAGCGACCACTCGCCGTAGCTGGCGGCGCGGGCCACCGCCAGCGCGCGGGCCGAGACGTCGGTGGCCACGATCTGGTCGCCGGCGCCGGCGCGGCCGGCGTCGCACAGCCCCATGGCCAGCGAGTAGGGCTCCTCGCCGGTGGCGCAGCCGGCCGACCAGATCGACAGCGGCCGCTGGGCCGGCGCCACCACCAGCCGGCGGATCAGCTCCAGCTGCTCCGGGTGGCGGAAGAAGTAGGTCTCGCCGATCACGGCCGCCTCGACCAGCGCCGTGACCGCCTGGTTCTCCCGCGCGCGCAGCGCGGCCAGGAACGCGTCCTGGCCCAGCTTCAGCTCGCGCGCGGCCCGCTGGAAGGCGTCCCCCAGCGTGCGCCGGATGCCGGCCGAGAGGGTCAGCCCGCAGGCCTCCTCCAGCACCGTCTCCAGCTCCGCGAGGGGGAAACCGCCGGCGGGCTTCGGGCTCATGCACCCCGCCCAGCCAGCGCCTCGAGCACCGGCGTCGGATCGATGACCGGCAGCACCTCGCCCGAGTCGACGCACAGCCCGGCGACCATGGACGAGCCGCGCCACGCCTCCGGCATGCCGGCCGCCACGTCGCCCTCGAAGAGCCGCGGTCCGTCCACCAGGCGCGCCACGCGATCCACCACCAGGCCGACGGTCGGCGTGCCGGCCAGGATCACAATCTGCGCGTCCATGGCCGGCTCGCGCGGCGTCTGCAGCAGCGTGGCGAGAATCGACCGCGATGATGGGCGCCCCGCGGCAGACGAACGTGCCGCGCACCTGCGGCGGCGCGCCCGGCAGCGACGAGGTCGCGACCAGGCGGACCACCTCCAGCACGCGCCCCGCGGGCAGGATGCCGCGCTGGCCGGCGGCCTCGACCACCAGGTGGATCCCCGGCAGCCCCTCGCCGCCCATGGTCATGAGCTGGCCTTGCGCGCGCTGCAGGGCCTCTTCGAGCCTGCGCAGCTCGGCCACCAGCTCGGCGCGCGTGGACGGGCCGTCGCCGGCCGGAGCGGTCTGGGCGTCTCCTCGCATACGGAAAGGAGACTACCATTTTCTCGGGGAAAATCCGCTCCGCGACCCGCGTCGCACCATGTGCGATGCGCCCCTCGGATCCGCGCGCGCCACCCCTCCGGCGATCAGGCGACACGCCCGCCGGCCTCCGGGCGCGCGCGGCTGCGCGGCGGCTGCGATCAGGGCGCCGCCGGCACGCCCTGGCCCGACGGATCGCCGGCCGCCTCGCACCAGCCCTCCGGCGATATCTGCACCGCCTGCGGGTTGCCCCACGGCCGGTCCCGCCACAACAGCTGGTGCCCGCGCGCGGTGAGCGCCTGGGCCGTCTCCGCCTGCAGCGCCCCCGGCTCGACCTGGAGCGCGTCCGGCTGCCACTGGTGGTGGAGCCGCGGGGTCCCGACCGCCTGGGCCAGCGTCATACCGTTGTCCACCAGGTGCGAGATCACCTGCGCCACGGAGGTGGGGATGGTGGTGCCGCCGGACGCGCCCACCGCGAGCCGCAGCCTCCCGTCCGGCCCGAACACCAGCGTGGGGGACATGGAGGAGAGCGGCACCTTGCCGGCGGCGGGGAGGTTGTGGCCGGTGCCCACCGCCCCGAACACGTTGGCGGTCCCGGGCGCGCGGTCGAAGTCGTCCATCTGGTCGTTGAGCAGGAACCCGGCGCCGGGCACCGCCACGCAGGAGCCGAAGTAGTAGTTCACGGTGGTGGTGAGCGCGATCGCGTTCCCCTGGCCGTCGATGACCGAGACGTGCGTGGTCTGGCTGGTCTCGCGCGGCGGCGGCGGCGCCTCCACCGGCGCCGCCCGCTCGCCCACCGCCCCGTAGAGCGCCGCCGCGAAGGCCGGAGAGACCTGCTCGGCCACCGCCGCCGCGGCGGCGGGCACGAAGTCCGGATCGCCCAGCGCCGCCCGCCGGGCGTAGAGCCGCTTCTCCAGCTCGGCCATCACGTGGAGCCAGCGGGCCGAGGTGACGTGATCGGCCGGCGCCGGCTCGTGCTCCAGCGCCTGCAGGAGGCCGATCACGATGGCGCCGCCGGACGAGGGGAGCGGCATCGAGACCACGCGGTGGCCGCGGTAGTGCCCCTCCAGCGCCGTCCGCGGCCGGGTCCGGTAGGCGGCCAGGTCGGCGGCCGAGAGCAGGCCGCCGTCGGCGCGCGCCGCGGCCGCGATCCGCTCCGCCAGCGGGCCGCGGTAGAAGCGCTCCGGGTCCTTCCCCAGCGCCCGCAGCGTGCGCGCCAGCTCCGGCTGCACCAGCCGCCAGCCCGGCTGCGGCGCGACCCAGGCGCCGTCCTCGCCGCGCGCCAGGAAGCGGCGGGCCGCCTCCGGCCGCGCCGCCAGGCACGCCAGGCGCGCGCGCGCCGCCCGGACGTAGTGGAGGTTCACCGGCACGCCGCGCTCCGCCGCCCGCGCCGCCGGCTCCGCCAGCCTCGCGAAGGGGAGCTTCCCGTAGCGCCGCGCCAGCTCCGCGTACCCCTTCACCGCCCCGGGCACCGCCACCGCCAGCCCGCCGTCGAGCGAGGGCGCGGGCCGGCCGTCCGGCGCGTTCATGAACATGTCCGGCTTCGCGCCGGCCGGCGCCACCTCGCGGAAGTCGAGCGCCACCACCTCGTCCGAGCCGGCGCGCCGCACCAGCGCGAAGCCGCCGCCGCCGATCCCCGAGGACTGCGGCTCCACCACCGCCAGCACCAGCGCCGCCGCCACCGCCGCGTCCACCGCGTTGCCCCCGTCGCGGAGCACCTGCGCCGCGGCCTGGGAGGCCAGCGGGTGGGCGGTGGCGACCGCGCCGCGCGGGGAGGCCGCGGTGGCGGCCAGGCAGAGGGCGAGCAGGTGGGCCATGCGGACTCGTGTAGACCGTTCGCGCACCCGCGAGAAGTCCCCGCTGGCGCCCTTCGGGTCCGCGGCCCCAGGGCGCGTGAATCGGCCGCATCCGCCCCCTCCCCCACCCTGTTGCGAATTCGCGATCGGGCGTCTAGCCTCCCGCGTCATGCCACGCGCACGCACACCGCTCGCCGCCATCGTCCTCGCCGCCGGCAAGGGCACCCGCATGAAGTCGTCCCGGGCCAAGGTCCTCCACGAGGTGGCCGGGCGCCCGCTCGCCTGGTACCCGGTGAAGCGCGCGCTGGAGCTGGGCGCCGAGCGGGTGGTGGTGGTGGTCGGCCACCAGGCCGAGGCGGTCGAGCAGGCGCTGCGCGCCGCCTTCCCGGGCGCGCCGCTCCGCTTCGCGCTGCAGGCCGAGCAGCTCGGCACCGCCCACGCCGTCCGCCAGGCGCGCCCGGCGCTGCGCGGCTACGCCGGGCCGGTGGCCATCCTCTCCGGCGACACGCCGCTCCTGCGCGTCGAGACGCTGGAGGCGGTGGTGCGCGAGCGGGCCCGGCACCGCGCCGCGCTGTCGGTGGCCACCATGACGCCGGCCAGCCCGCGCGGCTACGGCCGGATCGTGCGCGACGCCCGCGGCCGGCCGGCGCGCATCGTCGAGGAGAAGGACGCCGGCGAGGCCGAGCGCGCCATCGGCGAGGTGAACGCCGGCCTGTACTGCGTCGACGCGGGCTTCCTGTGGGCCGGCCTCTCGAAGGTGGGCTCGAGGAACGCGCAGGGCGAGTTCTACCTGACCGACCTGGTGGCCATGGCCGCCGCGTCCGGCGGGGCGGTGGCGGTGCCGGTGCCGGAGGAGGACGCCGCCGGCGTCAACGACCGGGCCGAGCTGGCCCGCGCCGGCCGCGTGCTCACCGCCCGCATCGCCGCCGCGCTGATGCGCTCCGGCGTGACCATCGAGGACCCGGCCCGCTTCGACTGCGACGAGGGCGTGGCCATCGGCCCGGACACGATCATCGAGCCGGGCGTGCGGCTGCGCGGCGCCACGCGGCTCGGCGCCGGCGTGACGGTGGGCGCGGGCAGCATCCTGGTGGACGCCGCGGTGGCCGACGGCGTGCAGCTCAAGCCCTACACGCTGATCGAGCAGGCGGTGGTGGCCGAGGCCGCCATCATCGGCCCCTTCGCGCGGCTGCGGCCCGGCTCGGAGATCGGCGAGGGCGCCCACGTGGGCAACTTCGTCGAGACCAAGAAGACCCGGCTCGGCAAGGGGGCCAAGGCCAACCACCTCACCTACCTGGGCGACGCCGAGGTGGGGGCCGGGACCAACGTCGGGGCCGGCACCATCACCTGCAACTACGACGGCAAGCTCAAGCACCCCACCCGCATCGGGGCGGGTGCCTTCATCGGCTCGGACTCCATCCTGGTGGCCCCCATCACCATCGGGGACGGGGCCTACGTCGCGGCCGGGTCCACGCTGACCGAGGCCGTGCCGGCGGGCGCCCTGGCGCTGGGGCGCGCCCGGCAGGTGGTCAAGGAAGGCTGGGTGGCGCGGCAGCGGGCCGAGGTGCAGATGAAGGGGACGGCCGCCAGGACGCCGGCCCCGCGGAAGGCGCGGCCGGCAGCCAGGCGGGCGAGCTAGCAGGCCTCTCGCCGTTTCGTGGTAACAAGGCGGACCTATGTGCGGAATCGTTGGTTACGTCGGCCCCCGGCAGTGCGTGGAGCTCATCGTCGGCGGCCTCCGGAAGCTGGAGTACCGGGGCTATGACTCGGCCGGCGTGGCGGTGGTGGGCGCCGGCAGCCTGGCCGTCAAGCGCGCCAAGGGCAAGCTGCAGAACCTGGTGAACCTGCTGGCGGAGGCGCCGCTGGGCGGCACCACCGGCATCGGCCACACCCGCTGGGCCACCCACGGCCGCCCCTCCGACGAGAACGCCCACCCGCACGCGTACAACGGCGTCGCGGTGGTGCACAACGGCATCATCGAGAACCACCTGGCCCTCAAGGCGGCGCTCACCGCCAAGGGGCACAGGTTCGCCAGCGAGACGGACACCGAGATCTTCGCCCACCTGATCGCCGACGCGCTGGCGGAGGGACGGGGCGGGCTGCGCGAGGCGGTGCAGGCCGCGCTGGGGCAGGTGCAGGGCACCTACGCCATCGCGGTGGTGACCGACAAGCGGCCGGACGAGATCGTGGCCGCCAAGAACGCCTCGCCGCTGGTGGTGGGCTACGGCAAGGGCGAGAGCTTCCTGGCCTCCGACGTGCCGGCCATCCTCGAGCACACGCGCGAGGTGGTCTACCTGGAGGAGGGCGAGCTGGCGGTCCTCACGCCGGCCGGGGTGACGCTCTACGGCCGCAGCGGCGAGCCCGTGACCCGCAAGCCGCGCAAGATCGAGTGGAGCGCGGTGGCCGCCGAGAAGGACGGCCACAAGCACTTCATGCACAAGGAGATCTTCGAGCAGCCCCGGGCCGTGGCCGACACCATCCGCGGCCGCGCCTCGCTGGAGCAGGGCGACGTCACGCTCGACGGCATGGAGCTGCCCGAGGCCTACGCCAAGGGGCTGGAGCGGCTGGTGATCGTGGCCTGCGGCACCTCCTGGCACGCCGGCCTCTCCGGCCGCCAGATGATCGAGGCGCTGGCCCGGCTGCCGGTCGAGGTGGAGCTGGCCAGCGAGTTCCGCAACCGGGACCCGCTGGTGCACGAGCGCACCATGGTGCTGGCCATCTCGCAGTCCGGCGAGACCGCCGACACGCTGGCGGCGGTGAAGGTGGCCCGCGCCCGCGGCGCCCGCGCCTACTCGATCTGCAACGTGGTGGGCGCGGCCATCCCGCGCGAGTGCGACGGCGGCACGCTCTTCACGCGCGCCGGGCCGGAGATCGGCGTCGCCTCCACCAAGGCCTTCACCACCCAGCTGGCCTCGCTCTTCCTGCTGGCCGTGAAGCTGGGGCGGCTGCGCGGCACGCTGGCCGAGCCCCGCGCGCGCGAGCTGCTCGAGGAGCTGCGCCGCCTGCCCTCCTGGATGGAGCAGATGATCCGCCAGGAGGCGGCGGTGATGCCCATCGCCAAGCGCTGCGCCGCCGCCCGCGACGTGCTCTTCCTGGGCCGCGGCAGCCAGTTCCCCGCGGCCCTGGAGGGCGCGCTCAAGCTGAAGGAGATCTCGTACATCCACGCGGAGGGCTACGCCGCCGGCGAGATGAAGCACGGCCCCATCGCGCTCATCGACGAGGCCATGCCCGTGGTGGTGCTGGCCACGCGCGAGCCGGCCTACGAGAAGACGCTGGGCAACATGGAGGAGGTCCGCGCCCGCGGCGGCCACGTCTTCGCCGTGGTCTCGGAGGGCGACACGCACGCGGCCAGCCTGGCCGAGGTGGCGCTCACCGTCCCGCCCTGCCCGCCGCTGCTCAGCCCGCTGCTGTCGATCATCCCGCTCCAGTTCCTCTCGTACCACGTGGCGGATCTCAAGGGGACCGACGTGGACCAGCCGCGCAACCTGGCCAAGTCGGTGACGGTGGAGTAGGGCCGGCCCGCGCCCGAGGTCGCGCCGCGCCGCCTGGTGCGGTACACCTCGGGCGTGGCCAACCACCGCCTCTTCGTCGCGCTCGAGCCGCCCGAGCCGGTGCGCCGGCGCCTCGCCGCGCTCTCGGCAGGCCTGCGCCGCAGCGCCGGCCGCGCCGCCGACGAGCTGCGCTGGGTGAGCGACGACAACCTCCACCTCACGCTGCAGTTCCTGGGCGCGGTGCCGGACGAGCGGGTGGACGCGGTGCTGGCGGCGGTCGCGGCCGCGGCCGCGGCGGGCCGGCCGCTCTCGCTGGAGGTGAAGGGCGCGGGCGGCTTCCCCAACGCGCGCCGGCCGCGGGTGATCTGGCTGGGGCTGGGCGGTGAGGCGGCGGCGCTGGGGCCCCTGGCCGAGGACCTGGGCCGGCGGCTGGCGCCGCTCGGCTTCCCGCCCGAGGGTCGGCCCTTCTCCGCCCACCTGACGGTGGCGCGCGCCCGCGATCCGCGCGGCGCGCCCGGGCTGGGCGGCGCGCTGGCCGCGGCGGCGCAGGGCGACGGCGTGCCCTGGCGCGCCGCGGAGCTGGTGCTGTTCGAGTCGCACCTCTCGCCGCGCGGACCGAGCTACGAGGTCCGGCTGCGGGCCCCGCTGGGCGGGTGAATGGCGCGCGCCGGCGGGCCGTCACGTGCAGCGAGGCACGGGCCCCGGGCCTCAGGAGGAGCGGACGCTGCAGGTTGGAGGCGGCCTCCCCGAGGGGGGCCCTGGTGGCTCCGCTGTCGTCCGCCCGCCACAGGTGGCGCGCGGCGGCGACGCCTGCCTTCCCGTCGGCGCCGTGCAACCCCCTGATCCGGCTGCGCTGCGCCTGGCCCGGCCCCTGCAATCCAGGCGGGGAGGAACCCACGCCATGACCCGCCCAGCCCGCCCCCGCCCCGCCCACGCGCTCGCCCGCCACCTGCCCGCGCTGGCGCTCGGCGGCGTCCTCCTCACCGGCTGCACCACCATCCGCGCGCCCGCCGGCCAGATCGCCGGCGCGGTGCCGGTGCGCGACGGCCGCGCCGAGCCGCAGGCTGCGCTCTGGATCGAGAGCGGCAAGCCGGTCACGCCGCAGGAGCAGGCCGAGGTGCACGCCAAGGCGCGGGCGGCGCTGGAGCTGGCGCTGGCCAACCGGCCCCCGCTGCCCGGCGATCCGCTGGTGGTGGTCCGCGAGCAGGGCGTGACCCGCACCCGCTCGCACCGCCGCGACCAGGAGGTGGCCGTGGCCGGGGCGGTGGTCGGCGCGGTGGTGGTGGTGGCCGCGGTGGCGGTGGCGGCCTCCAGCGATCACGGGGGATCCTCCCACGCCTCGCACGCGTCCGCCGCCTCCGGCGCCCGCGCGCCGCGCGGCGCCTCGCTCTCCAAGGTCCCGGCCCCGCGCCCGTCGGGCGGCGGCTTCCGTCCGCCCAGCCCGCGCGCCGTGCCCGCGCCCGGCTTCCGCCCGCCCACCTACGCGGCCGCGCCCGCCCCGGGCTTCGCCGGCCACGGCGGGCACGCCCACGGCTGGGACACCACCGTCGCGTTCGGCTTCGGCCTCGACTTCACCGCGGTGGGCCAGCCGGAGACGGAGGTCGTCTACGGCCCCTGGGCCGGCCCCCCGCCCTACGCCGCCGCCGCTGCGCTCCCGCCGCCGCCCATGGACCTCCCGCCGCCGCCGGACGCGGAGCCCGCCGCGCCGCTGGAGCAGGCGCCGCCGGAGGTGCAGGAGGTGGCGCTGGCGCCGGTGGTGCCGCTCGCCGTGGACCAGCGCGGCTTCTTCGACGGGGACGTGCTGGAGCTGGACGTGACGCTGGTGGACCGCTACACGGGCGAGCCGCTCTGGTGGAAGCGGGTGAGGAAGGACGCCGACCCGCTCGACGCGCCCGCGGTGCGGCGCGCCGTGAGCGAGGCGCTGCGGGACGAGGGCTGGCTCCCGCCACCGCCGCTGCCGGCCGGCCGGCCCGCGGCCGCGCCCGGCCCGGCGCCGGTGCCGAGCGCCTGAGCGCGCTCACCCGGCGTGCGTCGCCGGGCCCGGGCGCCACCCGGCCAGCCACAGCCCCAGCACCCACGCCGGCGCCGCGCCCTGCAGCGCCCAGCCGGCCGCCTGGATGGTGCCGCCGATCAGGTCGGCGGCGCCGCGCAGGTGGAGCATCCCCAGCATCTGCCACCAGTCGTGGGCGTCGATGGACGGCGCGAGCAGCGGCAGCACCCGGCGCTGCGCGTCGGCGGCGTAGATCCCCACGTCCACCAGGTTGATGCCCATCCAGACCAGCGCCGCGCCCAGCGAGGCCGCCTCCCGGCGGCGGGCGAACACGGCCGCGGCGACGAGCGGGAAGGCGAGCTGCCCGAGCGTCCCGCCCAGCACCACCAGGAAGCGCAGGCCGGTGGGCATGAGGATCAGGTGGCCGGCCTCGTGGAAGAGCAGGTCGGCGCCGGCCACGATCCGCGCCAGCCAGCCGTGGGACGCCTGCGAGGCGGCCAGCGCGGCGGCGCCGGCGGCCAGCCCCAGCGCGGCGGCGCGGCTGGGCGCCGGGAAGGCCGGCTCCTCCGTCGGGTCGGGCTGCTCCACGGCTCCATCCTACCCCGGCCGCACGCCCCCGCGCGGCAGCCCATCCGCGCGGGGCGGCGCGGCCGCGGGTGCGCTAATCTCCGAGGGTGCCCCCGGACGATGACATGGCCGCGCCGGCCTCGCCCACCTCGGCGCTGGCGCCCGGCTTCCTGGCCGCCTCCCCCACCCTGGCCGACCCGAACTTCGCCCGCTCCCTGGTGCTGATGGCCGAGCACCACGACGAGGGGGCGCTCGGCTTCGTGGTGAATCGGCCCGGCCCCATCACCGTGGGTGACGTGCTGGGCGGCCTGGACGACGGCCTCCTCGCCGCCGCGGAGCGGCGCGGCCGGGCGGCCGAGGCGGTGCTGGTGGGCGGCCCGGTGCAGCCGGAGCGGCTCTGGATCCTCTTCCGCCCCGGGCCCGGGCTGCCGGAGGAGGGCGCGGTGCTGGTGGCCAAGGGCGTGGCCCTGGGCGGCTCGCGCGAGCTGCTGGACGCGCTGGTGCTCGGTCCCTCCACCGGCCCCTACGCGCTGCTCCTGGGCTACGCCGGCTGGGCCCCCATGCAGCTGGAGCAGGAGGTCGCCGCGGGGGCGTGGGTGCCGCTGTCGCTCTCCGCCGACCTGGTGTTCGAGGTGGAGCACGAGAAGCGCTGGGACACGGCGGTGCGGCGCATGGGGCTGGATCCGTCCGGCTTCATGGTGGGCGGGGGCGGGGCGCAGGCGTAGCCGCGGCCGGGCTTGCCGTCTTCGTCCGGAGGCCTGAGGTCTGGAGCCTGGGCCTCGAGGCCGTGCGCCCCGCAGCCCTCCCGGGCCCTCCGCCCGGCAGGACCGATCGGCCAGGCGGGGCGCGGACTTCGGGCGTTCCCGCCGGGGTCGCGGGAGGTTGCGGGGCTGGACGTCGAGGCGTACGGCGGCCACGGCAGGCCGGCGCCGGTCGCGGCGGCCGCTCACCTCAGGTCCCTTCGATGTCGCCGCCGCGGGTAGGAGCCCGGCGTTTCAGCGTGTCGCGACGGCGACGGGGTGCGGGCGGAGACCCGCGAGCTGCTCCTCGGTGGCGGCGACGAGGACGTCGCGCACCGTCGCCAGCAGAATCTCGCCAGCGGGTGGCCCGGCCCTCGTCCGACCGGAGCGTGACTGCGCGGTAGAGGGCCAGCAGCGTGTACGCGATCCGCCGGAGCAGCAGCACCGCCAGCATGCCCTGGGGGTCGGCCTCGATCCAGGGCCGGTCGTCCTCGGCGAAGGCGGTGTCGAGGGTGTAGTGGTTCTGGTTCTCCACGCCCCAGTGGCGGCGGACGAGGAGCATCCACTGGGCTGGCGTGAGCCTGCCCGGCTGCAGGCTGCTCACGAAGAGGCGGGCGTCCTGCTCGACGATCTCCCCGCCGCGCCGCTTGACGTATTCCACCCGCAGGAAAGTCCCGGCGTGCCCCCAGACCGACTCCTCCGGCGTCTTGCTGCCGCTGTAGCTCCAGCTCGGATCGACGCCCAGCAGCGTCAGGCTGCGGGTGACGGTGGTGGCGTTGTCGAGCACGTCCAGCGTCTGGGCCGCCATCTCCTGCGCGCCCAGGAGCTCGCTCGCCAGCTTGAACATGGTCCGCTGCTCGCCCTTGAGCGTGAACAGGTAGTCCTTGCCCGCGGCCACCACGGCGCTGGCGTTGGCCTCGGAGAGCGCGCCGGCGTCGTAGGTCACCACGCGGAAGAGGCCACCGTGCACAGCGGTCAGGCGCTCGAACGCCTGCTGGAAGAAGCCCACCTCGTTCGCCTGGGCGGGGATCGGGATGGCGTCGATGCAGGGCCGCCCCGCCGCCGAGACCAGCGCGCAGGTCACCGTCCGCACCAGGCCGAACGGGACCGCCTGCCCTTCGATGTGGTTCTGCACCAGCGGGTGGTTGAGGACCGGCAGCATCGTCACCTTGCCGTCCAACGCCACGACGCCGAATGGCAGCCCCACAGGCGCGAGCGCCTTCCGGCGCCACGCCGCCCGGACCGCGCGGTGCAGCGCCGCCCGCAGCGACTCGAGCGGCACGCGGCAGAGCGCGTCCCGCGCCGTCGTGTCCGCCAGCCGCCGCGGCAGCCCCAGGCGGCGACGCATCGCCGGAGCCAGGTTGTCGGTGAGCCGCTCCGCGTCCCAGAGGCTGCGGCATCCCGCCATCAGCCCCAGCAGCGTGGCCCGGAGGATCTGCGACAGCGCCCACCGGCCCTCCCGTGCCCGGGGGTCGTAAACCCTGTCTAGGTCCAGCTCCGGCAGCCGGGCGCGCAGCAGCCCCGCCACCCTCCTCACAGCCCTTTCCCTCACGGATCGCCTCTCGTATGATCTCGGGGTCGTTGGCATCCGCCGGGCTCCTACCCGACGACAGCCGTGCGGCGGGCGATCGTTCGAGGATCGCCCGCCGCTTTTCTTTCGTACCCTGAGTGGAGATGGGCGCGCGAATTTGTGCGTGCCCCACGGTCATGGGCTGCGGCGACCCAACCTGGCGTCCTCACGGCCGACTACTTCGGGCGGGGCCTCGCGCTACCAATCACGCCTGCTCCGCCCGGCCGCCCGCTTCCTTGACGTCAGACCGTGCGTTCAGTATTCATCCGTTCAGTGGTCCGGGGCGCCCGGTTGTCAGGGGGCGCTGGTAAGCCAGGCCACGAAACGGCGAGCGAAGGGGGCCTTGGGGTCGTTTCGCATGACCCCGCGCCATGAGGGCGGGGACCCACAACGCGCGGAGCGCTCGCCGACGCGCACGCAAAGCCGCCGCAGCACACGGCGGTGAGGAGAGCGAAGATGGCTGTCGCACCGGAGAAGGAGAAGGCGATCGAGCTGGCCGTCTCGTCCATCGAGAAGGCCTTCGGCAAGGGCTCGATCATGCGCCTCGGCAACGAGGAGGCGCTCGTCAAGGACGTGCAGGCCGTGTCGACCGGCTCGGTCGGCCTCGACATCGCGCTGGGCGTGGGCGGGTTCCCGCGCGGCCGCATCATCGAGATCTACGGCCCGGAGTCCTCCGGCAAGACCACCCTCGCGCTCCACGCCGTGGCCGAGGCGCAGAAGAAGGGCGGCATCGCCGCCTTCGTGGACGCCGAGCACGCGCTCGACGTCGGCTACGCCCGCAAGCTGGGCGTCCGCACCGACGACCTCCTCATCTCCCAGCCGGACACCGGCGAGCAGGCGCTCGAGATCGCCGAGACGCTGGTCCGCTCCGGCGCGGTGGACGTGCTGGTGGTCGACTCGGTCGCGGCCCTGGTGCCCAAGGCCGAGCTCGAGGGCGAGATGGGCGACGCGCACATGGGCGTGCAGGCCCGCCTCATGAGCCAGGCGCTCCGCAAGCTCACCGGCACCATCTCCAAGTCCTCCACCATCGTCATCTTCATCAACCAGATCCGCATGAAGATCGGCGTGATGTTCGGCAACCCGGAGACCACCACCGGCGGCAACGCGCTCAAGTTCTACGCCACGCAGCGGCTCGACATCCGGCGCATCGGCGCCATCAAGGACGGCGAGCAGGTCATCGGCAACCGCACCCGCGTCAAGGTGGTGAAGAACAAGGTCGCGCCTCCCTTCAAGGAGGTCGAGTTCGACATTATGTACGGCCAGGGCATCAGCCGCGAGGGCGACGTGCTCGACCTCGCCTCCAACGAGAACATCGTGGAGAAGAGCGGCACCTGGTACAGCTTCAACGGCGAGCGCATCGGCCAGGGGCGCGAGCAGGCCAAGACCTTCTTCCGCGAGCACCCGGAGATCCTCCAGCAGGCGGAGGGGAAGCTCTTCGAGAAGTTCGGCATCCGCCGCGGCCCGGTGGCCGTCCCGGCGCCCGAGGAGGACGCCGAGGAGAAGAAGCCGGCTCGCCACGCCAAGGGGAAGTAGGCCCTGCCCTTCGGCTGGGCGGCCCTGCCCTTCGACTGGGCGGCCCTGCCCTTCGACTCCGCGAGCCCTGCGGGCTCGCTACGCTCAGGGCGGTCGGACCGGTGAGTTGAAGGCATCGATGTCAGACGGGTGAGGTAGACAGGATCCACGGGCGTCGCGCCTGGCAGTACGAACCACATCGCCTGATGGAGACGTCAGGCATCGCCCTTGCGGGCGTCTGGGGGCCGACCTCGAGAGGGGTCGGCCCTCACCTTTTCTTCTCGGCCGGCAAGGTCAGGTGCGGCAGACGTGCAGGGGGGCGCCTGGCGCGCCTCCGACCCGAACCGCGCTACACTGGCCCCGCTACAGGTCACGCCCTTGAAGGACACCACCGACAAGCTCTGGCTGCGCACCCTGGTCGACGAGGAGCTGGCTCGCCACGACCCGGACGCCGTCCGCGCGCGCCTGCCGGCGGGCCTGCAGGCGCGCGAGCGCCCCACCGATCTGCCTCCGGCCACGCGGCTGCTGGTGACGCGCTCGCTCCGCTCCCGCCGGCTGGGGCCCGCTGCCGCCGATCCCGCCGCCGCCTTCCAGGCCGCCGTGCGCGGGCACGTGGGGCTGCTGCTGGAGCTGGCGGTGGTGCGGGGTGAGCCGTTCGTGCCGGCGCAGCAGCGGGCCGAGATCGCCGCCTTCCTCGCGGCGGCGCTGGGCGAGCATGCCCTGGCGGTGGAGGTCGCGCCCGAGGTGCCCGGCGGCGACAGCGACCGCGCCGTCGAGCGCGCGATGGCAGCGGCGGGCGAGGCGCTGCGCGCGCGCTTCTTCCCGCCGGGCGACCCGGTGCACGGGCTGCCGCTCTACCCGGGCGCGGTGACCGTGCTGCGACGGCGGCTGGCTCGCGTGGCGCTGGGGCACGCCCGCCAGGGCCGGCTGGACCCGGTCGCGCTGGAGCGGCACGGGGCCTACGCCGAGACCGAGCTCTCGCTGCTGGCCGAGGCCGTGGCCGGCCTGCTGGCCGCGGCCGGCGAGCCGGACGACCGCGGCCCGACCGTGCGCGCCCGGCAGCTCTCGCGCCTGGGGCTCTCGCGGGCCGCGCTGCGCGAGACCCGGCGGCGCGTGGTGGAGCCCCGCCCGCCCGATGCGCTGGCCGCGGCTGCCCCGGAGCGGATCCGCCCCTTCCTGCACGAGCAGCTGCTGCTGGCGCAGCTCCGGGCGCACCTGCCCGCCGCCCGCGCCCTGCCCGTGATCGAGGCCTTCGTGGCCGCCGCCGGCCTCGACCCGGCCACGGTGCTCGCCTCCCAGGTCGAGGCCGCCGCCCAGTCCGGCGATCACCAGGCCTGGTTCGAGGCCATCGACGAGGGCGCCGAGCTCGACTGGCAGCGCCTGGCCGACCACTGGGAGACCGTGTCCGACACGGTGGTGGAGCGCGTCTCCTCCGCCGTGACGGAGAACCTGGACGCGCTGGTCACCGAGATCCGCGAGACCGGCGAGCTGGGCCAGCTGCTGGCCCGCGCCGCCGCCGGCCAGACCCTCACCGCCGAGGAGCGGGGGAAGGTCCGCGCCCAGCTGGTGGACCTGGCCAAGGCCGTCCCCGCGCTGGCGCTGTTCGCGGCGCCCGGCGGGACCATCCTGCTGCCGGTGCTGGCCAAGCTCCTGCCCTTCAACTTCCTGCCCAGCGCCTGGGACCGCGGGGCGAAGAAGGAGGCCAGGGTGCAGCGGGGGGCGAAGGAGCAGAAGGGGGCGGAGGAGCAGAAGGATTCGAGCGAGGCGAGGAGCTCGGCGGGGGAAGCGGCCCCGAACGTCGCGGCGGATGCGAAGTCGCCGCCAACGAAGAACTAGCCCCCGTTCGCCCTGAGCGTAGCGGCGCGCAGCGCCGCGAAGTCGAAGGGCAGGCCGCAGCGCTGAAGTTCAACAGCATCCGCGGGATGACCCACACGAGCTCCCACAGCGGGAGTGAACCCGGGTGCCCTCGAAAGTGCGACCGGGCGGCGCGGCCGGGGGCGTGTGCGGGCCTCGGCGCTCGCGCGCCTCGGCGGTTACTCGGCGGTACGCCTCAGCCGATCCGCCAGCCTCAGCGCGTCCTCGTTCACCCCGGCAGTGAGCCGGCGGCCGCGATCGGCGGTGATCATCTGGTCCAGCTTGTCGGCGATCTCGCCGCCGGCCGCGCCGAGCTTCTCGCGGCCGGCCAGCCACTGCAGCCCGAGCAGCGCGTGGTAGCGCGCCGCCAGGTCGGACTCGTCGTTCACGGCCCGCGTGGCCGCGGCGGCCAGCGCGGGGGCGTCGGCGGCGCCGCCGGCCCGCCCGACCTCCAGCGCGGCCCGGTCGCGCACGGCGGCGGACGGGTCCTGCAGCTTCGCGGCCCAGCAGGCCAGCGCCGTGCACTCGCGCGCCGCGGCCAGCTGCGCCAGCATCCCCTCCAGCACCGGCTTCTGGTCGGCCGGGCAGCCGGACCGGGCGCCCTCCACCACCGGCACCTCCGCCTCGCCGCCCAGGCGCGCCACCGCGGCCAGGGGGCCGTGGCGCAGGTCCCACTCACCCGACCCGGCCGCGGTGCGGAGCGCCGGGAGCGCGCCGGCGTCGCCGATGCGGGCCAGCGCGTCGCCGTAGCGGTCGCGCGCCACCGGGTCGGTCTCGCGGGCCAGCAGGTCGCAGAGCGGCTTCACCGCCTCGCGCGCCCGCAGCCGCCCCAGCGACTCGGCCGCGAAGACGCGCACGAAGAGCTGCAGGTCGGGGCGCGCGTCCTTGTACGAGAGCCGGGCCAGCAGCGCCGGCACCGAGTCCGGGCCGCCCACGTCGCCCAGCAGCTGCGCCGCCTTGGCGTAGAGGGCGCCGGGCGGGACCTTCCGCTCGCGGGCCCAGTCGGCCAGGGCCGCGTCGCTCCCCTCCAGCACCGCCCGGACCGGCGCCTCCATGGGCTTGCCGATCTGGATGGCCGCGAAGGCCGCCTGCGGGTAGAAGGACGCCCCCGCGCGCTCCTCGAAGAGCATCCGGATCACCACCGGCGCGGCGCGCGGGTCGCCCACCCGCCCCAGCGCCATCAGCGCGTGCTGCGCCGTCACCGGCTCCACCGCCGGCGAGGTGGCCACCGCGATGAGCGTGTCCACCGCGGCCGGGTCGCCGATCCGTCCCAGCGCGTCGAGCGCCGCCACCTGCGTGTAGGCGTCGCCGGAGGTGGCCAGCTGCTGCAGCGCCGGGACCGCCTCGCGCGCCCGCAGCTGTCCGAGGGCGCCGGCGATCCGCTTGTTGGCCTCGGCGCCGTCGCGGTCGCTGCCCGGCAGGATGGCCGCCACCAGCGCCGGCGTGGCCGAGGGGTCGCCGATCTCGCCCAGCACCAGCGCCGCCTCGCCGCGCACGCGCGCGCTCTTCTGCCCCAGCAGCTCGACCAGGTACGGCACCGCGGCCTGGCGATCGCCGGGCGCCTTGCGCGCCTGGGCCAGCGCCTCGAGCTTGTCGTCGACGCGGTTGGCGCCGGCGGCCTTCCTGGCCCAGCCGGCGGGGTCACTGGGGGTGCAGGCAGCGAGCAGCAGGGCGGCGAGGCAGGTCGCGAGGTGGCGCATGCGAAGCCCTCCGGTGCGGGTCAGGCGGCGTCGGCGTCCGTGCGCGGACGCTCGACGGCGATGGGGGTCAGCTCGGGCTCGGCGGCCAGCGCCCGGCGGCGCTCGGCCACCTCGGCCTCCAGGGCCTCGATCACCGGCGCCAGCTCCGGCGCGCGCGGCAGGGCAGCGCGCATGCGCATCAGGGCCTGCTCCAGGTCGGCCAGGTGGCGGATCTCGCGGGACTTCAAGGCCTCGACGGCGTCGATGAAGACGCGGAAGAAGGCCTTCAGCTCGTCGCTGCGGCGCAGGGTGCGCATCCGCGGGAAGCGCCCCTCGGCCAGCACGGTGAGGTAGTGGCTCATCACGTAGACCGGCCCGGCGACCCGGTGCGTGATCACCACGCCCAGGAGCCCCAGCGCCGCGGCCAGCGCCACCGCGATCACCACGAAGGTGAAGGCCAGGATGTGGTCGCTGCGCTCGATGGCGGCGCGCGTCTCGGGCGTGGGCTGGAGCAGGTCCAGCGCCTGGGTGTGCGCCTGCGTGAGCCACAGGCCGAAGATGACCGCCACCGCCACGCCCGCGGCCGCCATCACCAGCGCGTACTTGAGCTGGAAGCCCCGGTCGACGAGGAACCGCCGCCGCGACGGGCGGTGAGACGCGGATGCGGCGGAGCCCTCGGGCATGTCATGCTCCCTTCGACGGGTGGACGGGCGGTGAGAGTCCCTCGATTGTATCGCGTGTGCGACGCCGGGCAACGCGCGGCCTCGCCGGAGGTGCGACCCGTGAGTACCCACCGTCCCCTGGCCGCCAGCTGCGTGGAGATCTGGCGGGCGGCGCTGGCGCGGATGCAGGCGGCACGCCTCGTGAAAGAGGCGCTGGCGGCCGATCCGCTCCCGCCCGGCCCGGTGCGGCTCCTGGCGCTGGGGAAGGCCGCTGCGCCCATGCTCGAGGCCGCCGTGGAGACCCTGGGCGACCGCGCCCGCGACCTGCTCTGCGTCACGCCGGAGGGCACACCCCCGCCCCGCGTGGCCGACCCCGGCGCCCAGCTCCTGCACGCGGGCCACCCACGCCCAACCGAGGCCTCCGTGGCCGCCGGGGAACGGCTCCTCGACTGGTCCCTGCGCGGTGGAGGCACCCCCGCCCTGGTGCTCCTGTCTGGCGGAGGCAGCGCGCTGGCGGTGGCCCCGGCCGACGGCGTCCCGGCGGCGGACAAGATCGACGCGCTGGCCGCGCTGATGCGGGCCGGGCTGACCATCGGGGCGCTCAACACGGTCCGCAAGCACCTCTCCCGGCTCAAGGGCGGCCAGCTCGGCGCGGCCCTGGCGCCGGCCCCGGCGCGGGTGCTGGTCCTCTCCGACGTCCCAGGCGACGACCTCTCCACCATCGCCTCCGGCCCGCTGGCCCCCGACCCGACCACGTTCGCCGAGGCCCTGGCCCTGGCCCGCGGCGCCGGCGTGGCGCTGCCGGCCACCGTGGTCCGCCGCCTGGAGCTGGGCGCCGCCGGCGCGCTGCCGGAGACGCCCGCGCCGGGCGACCCGCGGCTGGCCGGCGTGCGCCACCACCTGCTGGCCGGCCCGGTCGAGCTGGCGCGGGCCGCCGCCGAGGCCGCCCTGGAGGCCGGGTTCCAGGCCGAGGCCGACCCGGCGCCGCTCGCCGGCAGCGTGGAGGAGGTGGCGGAGCGGCTGGCCGCCTGGGCGGCGACCGGGGCCGGCCAGGGGAGGCGGCTCTTGGCGATGGGCGGGGAGCCCACCGTCCGGCTTCCCGCCTCGGCCGGCGCGCCCGACGGCGGCCGGGCCCAGCACCTGGCGCTGCTGGCGGCGCTGCGGCTGGAGGGACGGCGCGCTGCGTTGCTGGCCGCCGGCTCGGACGGCCGGGACGGTCCCACCGAGCAGGCCGGCGCGGTGGTGGACGGGGAGACGGCAGCCGGGGCTCGCCGGCTCGGGATCGACCTCGCCTCGGCGCTGGCCGCGGCCCGGTCCGGCCCGGCCGCCGTGGCGATCGGCGCCGCCCTGCCGCGGAGCGATACCGGCACGCACCTCTGCGACCTGGTGCTGGTCGCCGTCGAGTAGAGCCGCGGCGGGCGATCGCGTATACACCCGCCATGCGCATCGTCTTCATGGGCACGCCGGCCTTCGCGGTCCCGGCGCTGGACGCGCTGGTCCGCGGCGGCCACGCGGTGGTGGCGGTGGTGGCCCAGCCCGACCGGCCGGCCGGCCGCGGCCAGGCGCTGCGCGAGCCGGCCACCAAGGCCTGGGCCCGGGATCACGGCGTCCAGGTGCTGCAGCCGGAGAAGGTGCGCGACGGCGCGCTGGCGACCGCGCTGACGGCGCTCCGCCCGGACGCGCTGGTGGTGGCGGCCTACGGCCGGATCCTCGGCCCGGACCTGCTGGGCCTGGCGCCCCACGGCGCCCTCAACATCCACGGCTCGCTGCTGCCGCGCTGGCGCGGCGCCGCGCCCATCCAGTGGGCCATCGCCAGCGGGGACGCCGAGACCGGCGTCACCATCATGCAGATGGACGAGGGGCTCGACACCGGGGACATCCTGCTGCAGCGTCCGCTGCGCATCGGCCCGGAGGACACCGCCGAGACCCTGGCGCCGAAGCTGGCGGCGCTGGGCGGCGAGGCGCTGCTGGAGGCGCTGGCCGCCAGGGCCGAGGGGCGTTCGCTGCCGGTGAAGCAGGACCCGGCGCAGGTGACGCTGGCCCGCATCCTCGAGAAGGAGGACGGGCGCGTCGACTGGACCCGGCCGGCCGCGGTGGTGGCCGCCCGGCTGCGCGGCTTCACCCCCTGGCCCGGCGCCTTCACCACCCTCGACGGACGCATGGTGAAGATCCTGGCCGCGGCCGCCGCCGGCCACGAGCCGGGCCAGCCCGGCGCCGCCGCCCGCTGCGCCCACGGCCTGATGGTCACCTGCGGCCAGGGCACCGGCCTGCTGGTCACCCGCGTGCAGCCGGAGGGCCGGCCGGCCCAGGACGCCCAGGCGTTCCTCAACGGGCTGCGCACCGACGCGCTCACCCTCGGCACCTGACGCGCCCCATGCCCCGTCCGCCCCCCGCCCGCGCGGCCGCCGCCAGCCCCGCCCGCCGCCTCGCCTTCGACGTGCTCCGCCGCGTGGAGGAGGGCGGCGCCTACGCCTCCCGCGCGCTCGACGCCGCCCTGGACGCGGCCGGCGCGCTCGAGCCGCGCGAGTCCGGCCTCGCCACCGAGCTGGTCTACGGCACGCTGCGCCGCGCCCTCGCGCTCGACGCCGCGCTGGCCCCGCACTCGCGCCGCCCGCTGGCCGAGCTGGATCCCGCCGCCCGCATCGCGCTGCGCATGGGCGCCTACCAGCTGCTGGCGCTCTCCACCCCGGCCCACGCCGCGGTGGGCGAGACGGTGGAGCTGATGAAGGCGGTGGACAACGGCCGCGCCGCCGGCTTCGTCAACGCCGTGCTGCGCGCCCTCTCGCGCGCGCCGCAGATGGGCGGAGGCGCCGCCGCTGGCGGAGGACCCGGCCGGCCACGTGGCCGCCGCCGAGAGCCTGCCGCGCTGGCTGGCGGAGGAGTGGGTGGCGTGGCTCGGGGCCGAGGAGGCGCTGGCGCTGGCCGCGGCGCTCAACGCGCCCGCCCCGCTGACGGTCCGATCGCCGCGCCGCGACGAGCTCGTGGAGCGCGCCCGCGCCGCCGGCCTGGCCGCCGCGCCGTGCGCGAACGCGCCGGAGGGGCTGACGCTGACCGGCACCCCGGTGGCCGGCCTGGCCCGCGCCGCCGGCGGCCTGCCGTTCCAGGTGCAGGACGAGGCCGCCCAGCTGGTCTCGCTGCTCTCGGTGTACGAGCTGCGCGGCCAGAAGGTCCGCGTGCTCGACGCCTGCGCCGCCCCCGGCGGCAAGGCCTTCCACCTGGCCGAGCTGCTCGGCCCCGGCGCGGAGGTGGTGGCCATCGAGCTGCACCCGCGCAAGGCCGACGTGCTGGCGGCCGAGGCCGCGAAGCGCGGCCTCACCGGCGTGCGGGTCATCTGCGCCGACGCCTCGAAGCCCATCCCCGGCCTGCAGGAGGGGAGCTTCGACGCCGTGCTGGTGGACGCCCCCTGCGCCGGCCTGGGCACGCTGCGCCGCCACCCAGAGCTCAAGGCCCGCCGCGTCGCCGCCGACCTGCCCCGGCTGGCCGCCATCCAGCTGGCCATCACCCGGCAGATGGCGCGCTACGCCCGGCCGGGCGCCCCCATCACCTACTCCATCTGCTCGCTCTCGCGCGCCGAGGGGCCCGAGGTGGTGGCCGCCCTCGCCGCGGAGGGGCTCCGTCCGGTGCCGCCCCCGGCCGGCTTCCCCCCGGCGGTGCTCACCCCGGCGGGCGAGCTGCTGACCCTGCCCAGCCGCCACGGCGCGGACGGGTTCTACGCCGCGCGAATGGCGCGGTGAGTGACGCACCGCGCTGTTAGGATCCCGTCCATGGCGCTCCCCATCCGCATCGCCCCCTCCATCCTCTCCGCCGACTTCGGCCGGCTGGCCGACGAGGTCCGCGCGGCCGAGGCCGGCGGGGCCGACTTCATCCACGTGGACGTGATGGACGGCCGCTTCGTCCCCAACATCACCATCGGCCCGCTGGTGGTGGAGGCGGTCCGCAAGGCCACCAAGCTCCCCATCGACTGCCACCTGATGATTGTCGAGCCGGAGCGGTACGTGGAGGCCTTCGCCAAGGCCGGCGCCAACCTCATCTCCGTGCACGCCGAGGTCTCCCCGCACCTGCACCGCACGCTGCAGGTGATCCGCGGCGCCGGCGCGCGCCCGGCGGTGGCGCTCAACCCCTCCACGGATCTTTCCGCCGTCGAGTACGTGCTGGGCGATTGCGAGATGGTGCTGGTCATGACCGTCAACCCCGGCTTCGGCGGCCAGAAGTACATCGAGGCCTGCACCGAGAAGGTCCGGCGGCTGCGGGCCATGGCCGACGCGCGCGGCCAGGCGCTGGAGATCGAGGTGGACGGCGGCGTCAACGTCGACACCGCCGCCAGGGTCTGCGCCGCCGGGGCCAACGTGCTGGTGGCCGGGACGGCCGTCTTCGGCGAGAAGGATCGCGCCAGGGCCATCGCCGCCATCCGCGGCGAGGGGCAGCGCGGGCAGCGCGGATAGCGCGCCCCCGCGGCTCCCCGCCGCGCTATAGACTGACCCCGCGCGCCGTCCCGGCGCCAGGGGAACACCACATGACCTGCTGCCGAGCTGCGCTCCCGCTGGTCCTCGCGCTCGCGATGGGCCGCGCCACCGCCGTTCGCGCGCCGCAGTCCGGCGGCGCCGCGTCCGCGCACGCCGCCGCCGTCGATCCGGCCCGGCTGCAGCCCGCCGGCCCCGAGGCGGCGCGGACGGTCGAGATCTACGTCACGCCGTACTACACCAGCGCCAGCAAGCCAGGCGGCCCGCCCGACGAGGTGAACGTGTGGGGCGTGGTGGACGGCGCGCTCGCCTCCACGCGCCCGGAGGACATCCTGGCCGCGCGCGACCTGATCGCCTCGCGCCCCCAGAACGTGAGCCCCATGACGCTGACCGTCCTGGGCATCCGCCTCTATGACATCGGTCAGCGCGACGAGGCCGCGTTCTGGTACTACGCGGCGCGCGAGCGCTTCCGCGTCGCGGAGGCGGTGCTTGCCCCGTGGGTGATCGGCACCTCCACCAGCACCATGGCGCCTTCAGCCAGCTGTTCGGCCCCTACGTGAACGGCTACGTGTTCTGTGATCCGGACGCCTACGGCCCCATCCTCACGCGCGCGGTCGAGTGGAACGAGCAGCACCCCTACGGCGCCATCTTCAACCCCGAGCTGGAGACCCGTCCCGGCGACAAGCAAGCCAACCTGGACAAGGCGCTGGCCGAGCGACGCGAGTACCTGCGCCTGTCCATCGCCGCGACCAGCACGCCGGAGTTCCGCGCCGAGCTGTCTAAGCGCGCCGGGAACGGCGCGGACGCGCGCTACTGCTGGCGCTGAGCCGGGGGACTCAGCTTCGGTCGTCGCCCTCGCGCGCGCGCTCGACCCGCTCCACCCGCACCCGCGCCACGCCGTCGTGGACCATGCCCAGCTTCTTCGCGGCGGCGAGCGACAGGTCCACCACGCGCCCGCGCGCGTAGGGGCCGCGGTCGTTCACCACCACCACCACGCTGCGCCCGTTCTCCAGCGAGGTGACCTTGAGCCGCGTGCCGAACGGCGCGCGGGGGTGGGCGCAGGTCAGCGCGTGCATGTCGTAGCGCTGGCCGCTGGCGGTGCGCCGCCCGTGGAACTTGTGCGCGTAGAAGCTGGCCATGCCCTCCTCGACGCCGGGCGGGCGGGCCTCCTCGGGCGCGCGGTCCGCCTCCTCCGGCGTGCGGCCCGGCCGGTCCTCGGCCTGCTGGCCTGCGGCTGGCGGCCGCCCAGGCGGGCGCGCGGTCGCCTGCTCGGCGGGTGGACGGTGGGCGCACGCGGCGGCGGTCACGAGCGCCAGGAGCGCCGCGAGCCGCCAGGCCCTCACCGCGCGCGCCTCCGGAAGGCGCGCCGCACCTCGGGGTGCTCCGCCAGCCGGCGCAGCGCCTGGGCCAGCAGCGTCTTGCCGGGCTCCACCTTGAACCAGGTGGAGGCGCCGGACGGGTGAGGGAGCGGCAGGACCTCGGTGTGCACGCCATGGTACTGCACCTTGAAGCTCTTCCCGACCACGGCCGCGATGGGCTCCGCGTGCCCCATGACCTCCGAGATGGCCAGCCGGCCCACCGGGATCACCAGCCGGGGCTCCAGGATCTCCACCTCGCGCGCCACGTAGCCCCGCCACTGCGCGCACTCGGCCGGGGACGGCAGCCGGTCGCCGCCGCCCGGGGCCTTGCCCGGGAAGCAGCGCACCACCGCGGAGATGTAGATCCGCTCGCGCAGCGTGGCCTCGTCGGCGCCGGTGGCCTCGCCCAGCCAGCGGAACAGCGTCTTGCCGGCGGTCCAGGCGAAGGGGCGGCCGTACTTGGCCTCGTGGGGCCCGGGCGCCTGACCGATGAGGAAGATGCGGCTCGGCACCGGCGGGCCGTGCACCGGCGGGCCGAAGCCCGGGGGCTGGAACGCGCGCAGCTCGCGGTGCACGGCCTCCAGCCGCCGCACCACCTCCGCCCCGGCGTCTCCCGCGCGCCGCGCCTTGCCCGCCGCCGCTACCGCCACGGCTCCTCGCGGACCGAGTGGATCCAGCCCTCGGAGCGCGGGACGTTGGACGGCACGCCCACGAAGTTGTCGGCCCAGGCCGCGGCGGCCGCGGTGGCGGCCATCACCGCCTCCAGGTGCTCGCCGCCCGGGTCCTCGACGATTTGCGCCGCCTGCTCCATCTCGAACTCCACCCGCGCCGCCGAGCGGAGCGTGCGCAGCACGCCGGCGCGCGTGGAGGAGCGGGAGACGCCGTCGCGGTCGTCGTCGCGGTAGGCGCACACGCCGCACACCGCCCGCGCCACGTGCGCCGGCCGGACCTCGACGATCACCGGCTTGCCGGTGCCCGGCGGATCCCAGGGCGGGAAGGTCGCGTCGATGCCGGCCAGCGTGCACAGGCCGAAGAAGGTCTGGCGGAAGGTGCGGGCGCTGGTGGGCAGGTAGAGCTCGGCCCGGTAGCAGTCGGTGACGCGCGGCCGGTCCTTGCCCAGCTCGGCCCGGAAGCGGACCGCGCCCTCGGTGAAGTCGCCCGCGGAGCCGAGGAAGCGGTCGGCCAGGTGCTGGCCCAGCGTGGCCGGGCCCCGCAGCGCCTGGCGCAGGAGCCCCAGCTGCCGCAGGTGCGTCTCGGCCAGCGAGAGCGCGAAGTCCACGCCCACCACCAGCCGCCCCTCGGCCCACTTCGCCTCCTCCGCCAGCCAGGCGGCGAAGCGCGCACGGATGTCGACCCGGCCCGGCGCGTCGGTGAAGGGGTGCCAGAGCCGTGTGAGGCGGACGCGGTCCGGCTCGCACTCCAGCTTGGCGGCGATGATCTCGGTTCCCGGCGCCCTCGTGCCCGCTCCAGCGCAGCCCGAGCACCACGCCGCGGTCCGGGAGAAGGACCCGCGGCGGCGGGGCGCGGCCGTGGAGTGCGCTGGGTCCGCTCGCTGCCTCGTTTTCGGTCGCCATGCGTTGGGCCCGGACAGAGAGAAAACTCCAGCCGGGTGAAGCGTTTATCGGCCCGGTGCCGGCCCCTGTCAACCGACACCTCCCGGGACCGGCGCACGCTTTCGCCTGCGCCGCAGGGGTCTTGGACACCCCGGATCCCGCATGGGGCGAGCACTCTTCCGCTCGGGGTCCCCCGTGCCTAACGTCCAGGCAGCCGTGAGTTCACCTGCCCGCATCCTCGTCGTCGAAGACGACCTCGCCGTCCGCGAGACCATCGTCGAGGTGCTGGCGGACGAGGGCTACGACGTCAGCTCCGCCGCCAACGGCGCCGAGGCGCTGCAGCGGCTGGCCGGCGAGCTGCGCCCCGACCTGATCGTGCTCGACCTGATGATGCCGGTGATGGACGGCCCCACCTTCCGCGCCCGGCAGCGCACCGATCCGCGCCTGTCCGGCATCCCGGTGCTGGTCCTGTCCGCGTCGCACCGCAACGAGTTCGCCGGCGGACCGCTGGGCGAGGCCTTCCTGGCCAAGCCCTTCGATCTGAAGCGGTTCGTGGACACGGTGCACCGGTTCTGCTGATTCCCGCGACCGCGCTGGGAGAGGACCGAAGACCCCGGAGCGCCCCACGTAGCCCGCGCGGCGAAGGCCACGCAAGTCCCGGAGCGCCGCAGGACGGCCACGAAGCGAGGACTTTCGCGGAGGCCCGCATCACAGACGGACCAGGTACGCGCGCGGCACGCGTCCAGCGGTGCGAGCCGGGCACCCGTCCAAAGGGCCCTGGACGAACGCCAGGTCCACGCGGCGCGGGAAGGGACCACTCCGTGGTCGGCCAGGGCCCTGCGTTGTGTCCGGCGAGCGATGACACGGAGTCCGGCCCGCGCGCGGAGCGCCGCGAACAGCCGGGCCGCAGCAAGTCCGAGCGAAGCGGCCGTTCCGGAGGCGCGCAGGGACGACGCCGGCCGCCGCCCCGACAGGGCCGAAAGGGTAATGTGAAAGGACGCGACCCCCTAGGCCGCAGGCGGGATCCGCTGGACGAGGCGCGGGCCTCGGGCGACGCCAGAGGCGGTTCGGGCCCGCCTTGCGGGCCCGAACAGCGAGGCGCGCCGCCATCAGCACCCCGATCACCGTGGCGAAGATGAGCGGCTCGCGCTCGTCCGCCTTCACCCGCCACACGAAGTGCACCACCCCCAGCCCGGCGGCGACGTAGACCAGCCGGTGGAGCCGCTTCCAGCGCGCGTAGCCGAGCCGCCGCACCCACCGATCCGTGGAGGTGACCGCCAGCGGCACCAGCATGAGCCAGGCCGCGAAGCCGACCGCCATGAAGCGCCGCTTCACCACGTCCTTCACCAGCAGCGGCCAGTCGAAGAACTGATCCGCGCCCACGTACCAGAGCAGGTGGAGCGAGGCGTAGCTGAAGGCGAACAGCCCCAGCATGCGCCGCACGCGCACCGGCCAGGCCAGCCCCAGCCACTCCTTCGCCGGCGTGGGCACCAGGGAGGCCGTGAGCAGCACCAGCGTCCAGAACCCCAGCCGGTTGAGGATGGCCTCCACCGGGTTCGCGCCCAGCCTGTCGGTGAAGGCGCCGAACACCATCCAGGCCAGCGGCCCCGAGGCCAGGGCGAAGGTGGTGAGCTTCAGGGCTCGGATGCCGGCCGGTCGCATGGCGCTTACGCTCAGTACAGCTTGCGCGGATCCATCCCGCGGTAGAGCCCCGCCACCTGGTCGGCGTAGCCGTTGAACGGGAGGGTCTTGCGCCGGAAGAACTCGCCGATGCGCCGCTCGCGCGCCTGGCTCCAGCGCGGGTGGTCCACCTCCGGGTTCACGTTGGCGTAGAAGCCGTACTCGTCCGACGCCATCTGGCTCCAGGTGGTGGGGGGCTGCTGCTCCTGGAAGCGGATGCGGACGATCGACTTGATCCCCTTGAACCCGTACTTCCACGGCACCACCAGCCGGATGGGGGCGCCGTTCTGGTTCGGCAGCGCGCGGCCGTAGAGCCCCACCGCCAGCAGCGTCAGCGGGTGGGTGGCCTCGTCCATCCGCAGCCCCTCGCGGTAGGGCCAGTCCAGCACCCGCCGCTGCTGCCCCGGCAGCTGCTCCGGGTCCAGCAGCGACTCGAAGGCCACGTACTTCGCCCGCGAGGTGGGCTCCACCCGCTTCACCAGCTCCGCCAGCGGGAAGCCCACCCACGGGATGACCATGGACCAGGCCTCCACGCAGCGCATCCGGTAGATCCGCTCCTCCAGCGGGAACCACCGCTGCAGCGCGTCCAGGTCCACCCGCTGCGGCTTCGCCACCTCGCCCTCGATCACCACCGACCACGGCCGCGGCTTGAGCGAGCCGGCGTGCAGCGACGGGTCCGCCTTGTCGGTGCCCAGCTCGTAGAAGTTGTTGTAGGTGGTGACGTCGTCCCAGGCCGTCGGCGCCTCGCCGCCCGCCTGCTCCGAGCGCTTGGCCACCGCCAGCGCCGCGCCGGTGGGCTCGCCGCCGCGCGCCAACCGCGGCGCCAGCAGCGCGGTCGCCCCCGCCGCCCCCAGCGCCAGGAACTCGCGCCGGCGGAGGTAGAGCGCCTCCGGGGTCACGTCACGCTGGGTGAGCTCGTCGCCGGGTCGCCGCGCCATGGCCGTCCTCCGCCCCGACGGCCTGGCCGCCGGGCCGCCCTGTCATAACCGCGGGCGGCCGGGCACGCCGCCGCCCGGGTTCGAGGGACAGTCTCCGGAGGCCGCCAGGCGTTACGCGCGGCCCTCGATCGGGCCCGCCGCGACCGCCGGGCGCCCGGCTACTTCTTCGCCGTGCGGCACTGGTCGCGCGCGGTGCGGAGCTGGTCGAAGAACTCGGCCGGCACCACGCCCCCGCGCACCGCCGGGACCGTCTTCTCCATGGCGGTCCGCCAGGCCGGCGCGTCACCCTGGGTGACCTTCAGCCCCTGCTTCTGCATGGCCGAGACCGCGTCGGTGTTGAGGCGGCGGACCTCGACGTCCACCTTGGCCCCCAGCTCCTTGGCGATGGCCAGCAGCTTGGCCCGGACGTCCGGGGCGATCTCTCTCCCAGGTGTCCTTCCGCACCAGCGTGGCGCCGATCATGTACGACCAGGGCGTGTCCATCATGTACGGCGCCTTGTCGTAGAGCCGGGTGGTGAGGACGTAGAGCGGCACGTTGGGGACGCAGTCGATCATGCCGGTCTGGAGCGACGGCACGATGTCGGACGAGGAGAGCACCACCGGCTTGAGGCCGGCCAGGCGGAAGGCCTCGACGCTCTTGGGGTCGCCCTCCCAGGCCCAGATCTTGGCGCTGGCGGTGTCCGACGGCGCGCGGTGCGGCTGGTTGCAGAAGAGGTGGATGGCGCCGATCTTCGACCACTGGATGGCCACCAGCCCGCGCTTGTCGAGCGCGGCCTCGATCTGCGGCCGGACCTTGTCGAAGGCGCACTCCATCTGCGCCTCGTCGTCGAACAGGAACGGCACCGAGAGCCCCTGCGGCTCCGGGATGACGTCGTGCATGCCGACGTTGGAGATGGAGGCGGCCTGCAGCTGCCCGATCCCCATCTTGCGGACCATCTCGCCCTCGCTGCCCTGGGCGCCGCCGGGGTAGATGCGCAGCTTCACCTGCCCGCCGGAGGCCTGCTCCCAGCGCTGCCCCATCTCGCGGAGGAGGTCGTGCCAGGTGGAGCCCTGCGGCGCCAGCGTCCCCAGCTTCACGGTGACCTGGGCCTGGGCGGCCGGACAGAGCGCCGCGATCAGGGCGGCGAGAGCGAGCTTCTTCACGTGTTCCCCCTAGTCGAGGAAGAGATCGTCGGCGTGTTCGCGCAGGGCACGGGCCCTGCGCTGCGCCAGGATGTTGGCGAGCCGGTACTTCGGCTCGGCGCCGGGATCGGCCCTCAGCACGTCCTCGAGGACCTGGTTGAAGGCGGCCCGGTCCTGGGCCCCCACCAGCACCCCCTCGGCATAGCTGACGAGCGGACCCAGCTTCTTATTCTTGGACAGCTCCATGGCCCGCGCCAGGTGGCGCTTCACCGCGTCCGGCCCGCCGCCCTCGGCGGCGCTGCGGGTGCTGTCGTAGACCACGAAGAACTCGTGGATGGCCCCCTCGCCCCAGCGCTCGTCCAGCTGCAGCGCGCGGTCCATCATGGCGATGGCGGTGGGCAGCTCGGCCACCAGCTGCATGTCACCCTTGCCGTTGGCGATGGCCAGGGTCCAGGCCGAGGCGGTCCAGTAGAGGAGCGGGACGTCCTCCTTCTCGGCCTCCTCGAGCGCGCGGGCGAGGTCGCGCCCCTCCCGCAGCCGGCGGGCCATGCCCTCGTGCTGCTCCTCCAGGCCGCGCAGGCCGTAGTCGCGCGCGCGCAGCAGGAGCTTCCGCCCGCGCTCGCGCCCGGCGCGCGCCACGTCCAGCTTGCCGTCCATGTCGGCCAGCTCGGCGTCGGCGATGACGAAGGCGTACGCGTACTGCGTGAAGCCGCTGGCGAGCGCGGTGAGCAGGCCGACGTGGTCCGGGTTCTCCGTGAGGAGCCCTTCCATCGTCTTGAGGCCGAACGGCACGGCGTCGCGGACCAGCTCCGGGTCCTCGTCGCTGGCGTAGGTGGAGCCGCTCTGCGCGACGGCGTCGGAGGCGACGTTGAGCGCGGCGCTGCGGCAGCCCGCGAGCGGGCCCAGCGTCAGGAGGAGGCCGAGGAGGGAGAGTTGGTGGCGCGACACGGACGGGTCGTGGGTGCGGGTTCGTGGTAGTTGTAGGTGCCCCTCCGAGAGGGGTCAATCCACTTGTTCGAGAGCACCAAAAGCATGAGCACGCCGGCAGCCGCAGAGGGTGAGGGCCAGGGGACCGCGATCGAGCGCGGGCTGGTCACCATCCTGCTCCTCTCCCTGATCCTCATCCCGGCCGCCTCGGTGGTGGGCCGCTTCGCGGGGCGGGATCTCGCTCGGGGCGTCCCAGCTGGCCCAGCACATCACGCTCTGGGTGGGCTTCCTGGGGCGCTCCTGGCGACCATCACGGGCCGTCACCTGGCGCTCTCCACCCTGGAGGCCCTCCCGGCCGGTCCGCCGCGGCAGGCTGCCGCGTTCTTCGGCCAGGCGCTGTCTGCGGCCACCTGCGCGATCCTCGCGCTGGCCTCGGTGGCGGTGGTCCAGAACGAGTGGACGGGCTTCGGCCAGGTGGCCTTCGGGATTCAAGATCGCCTGGAGCATGCTGGTGATGCCGGTGGGCTTCGCCGGGATGGCGCTCCGCTTCGCCTGGCGCGCCGGCGCGCACCACGAGCGCGCGGCGCTGCGCTGGGGGCTCCGCGCGGCGGCGCTGCTGCTGGCGCTGGCGGCGCTGCTGCTGGCCGACGCCGCCCCTGGCCACATGGCGACCGGGCTCCTGCTGCTGCTGCTCGCGGCGGCGTTCCTGCTGGGCGCGCCGGTCTTCGTCTGCATGGCGGGCGTGGCGACGGTGCTCTTCCTGCGCGATGGCACCGACATCGCCGCGGTGCTGGTGGCCACTCTTCAGCGTCTCCTCCAAGGAGGCGCTGCCGGCCATCCCGCTCCTCACCGCGGCCGGCTACATCCTGGCCGAGGGCGGCGCGGCGCGCCTGCTGGCGACCGCGTACAAGGGGCTCTTCGGCTGGATGCCCGGCGGCATCGCCTGGATGGCGACCTTCGTCTGCGCGGTGTTCACCACCTTCACCGGCGCCTCGGTCACCATCCTGGCGGTGGGCGGCCTGTCGCTCCCCTCGCTGCTGGAGGACCGCTACCCGGAGGACTTCTCGGTGGGACTGGTGACGGCCTCGGGGTCGCTGGGCCTGCTCTTCCCGCCTTCACTGCCGGTCATCCTGTACGCGGTGGTGGCCCAGATGCCCATGAAGGACCTCTTCGTGGGCGGCTTCCTGCCGGGCCTGCTGATGATCGTGCTGGTGGCGGGCTACGGCGTGATCATGGGCGTGAGGGCCGGGGTGCCGCGCGTGCCCTTCCGCGGCAGGCAGGCGGGGCTGGCGCTGTGGGAGGCGAAGTGGGACCTGGGCCTGCCGACGGTGGTGATCGTGGCGGTGGCCACCGGCTTCGCCACGGTGGTGGAGGCGGCGGCGCTGGCAGGGGTCGACCTACTCGCTCATCGTCGAGCTGCTGGTCTCAAGTCCATCCGCCCGGCGACCTGCCGCGCGTGCTGGTCCACGCGGCGGCGCTGGTGGGCAGCGTGCTGATCCTGCTGGGCGCCGCCTACGGCCTGACCAACTGGTTCGTGGACGCGGAGGTGCCTACCCGGCTGGTGGACTGGATGCGCGTCCACGTGGACTCGCCCTGGGTCTTCCTGCTCATGCTCAACGCGGTGCTGCTGGTGCTGGGCAGCGTGCTGGAGATGTACTCGGCCATCGTGGTGCTGGCGCCGCTGGTGGCGCCGCTGGGGCGCCACTACGGCATCGACCCCATCCACCTGGGCGTGGTCTTCCTGGCCAACCTGGAGCTGGGCTTCCTGTTCCCGCCCATGGGCCTGAACCTCTTCCTCTCCGCCACCCGCTTCGGGAAGCCCTTGCCCTGGGTCTACCGCAAGGCCTTCCCGTTCCTGCTCATCATGAGCGCCGCGGCTATTACCTACCTGCCGGCGCTGACCACGGCGTGGTGGCGTTCTTCGGGCCATAGGCCCGGCCCGCGACCCAGGTGATCCGTTCGGCCTGAGCGTAGCCGCCGCCGAGCGGCGGAGTCGAAGGCCAGGGATTCACGCGAGGGCGGCATTTCGCGGCCGTCCCTCCGCGCCTCCGGGAACGGCCGCTGCGCTCGGACTTGCTGCGGCCCGGCCACTGGAGCGCTCCGCCTCTTCCTCGATGCTCGATGCCACGGCGCTATTGCCGATGTTGGCATTGATCTTCACCAGGAAATTGCGGCCGATAATCATCGGCTCCAGCTCAGGGTGGTTGATGTTGGAGGGAATGATGGCGCGTCCGGCGGCCACTTCGCTGCGCACAAACTCGGGGCGTGATCTCGTTCGGGATGCGCTGCGGGAAGCGCTTGAAGATGCCGGGGGTATAGTCCGTCTGCGCCTGGGCGCTGCCCACGTGCTGCTTTTCCAGGTCGTTGCGCACGATGTCCGTGGTGAAGTCGGCGATCTTCGCGCGCTTCATGTTCTCGCGGATGGCGATGAACTCCATCTCCGGCGTGATGATGCCCGCACGGGCATACGCGAGCTGGGTCACTACCTTGCCCGCCTTGGCCTTGAGCGGCTGGCGCTGGGCGTTGATGGGGGCCTTCAGGGGGCTGAGGATGCCTTCGCGCTTGGCGGCGGCGTATTCGGCGTGGTTGGCGGTCAGGTAGCCGTTGTCGCGAGGCTCCACGGCGCGGCCGTCGTAGGCTTCCACGTCGCCGCGGTCCTCAGGATCCACTGTTTGCGCAGGGCTGGCAGGCCCTCTTCCACGGTGCCTTTGTAAGCGGGTTGCCCCAGGGGCCGGAGGTGTCGTACACGCGCACGGGTTCGTTCACTTCCATGCGGCCGTTGAAGGCCTTGGTGGGGAGAGGGCGATCTCACGCATCGGCACCGGCACGTCCGGGTGGATCGGCCCTGCACATACACGCGGGTGGAGGCGGGGAGCTGGTTGGAGGAATGCGGCTCGAAGGAATCTTGGGTGGCGATCATGGGGGAGAGAAACGGAGTTACAAGTTTCAGGTTTAAAGTTTCAAGTGGGGGCCGGGCCGGGCCTTGAAGAAACTGAGATGAAACCTCCGAGCGAGCTCCCTTCGGCGGCATGACCCGCATCAGGTTCGGAGGGTTCGGGCCGAGGAAGGCCAGTCTCAGTCCCTGCGGTGGGACGCCCCTGTCGTGACGCCGCCATGGTGCGTCCGGTAGGGCAGGGGCGCAATGGGTTTCTGGGGAGAGCGGAGCGTGCGGGGATCAGCGGCTGGCGGGGCAGCGGAGGGTGGCTGAGCGGGCGGCAAGGGCAAAAACCGTTTGTTATTATATGGAAATTATAATAAATTAAGATGTTTTATCACTAAATGCTGCGGTTTAGCCTCCATCTTTCACGTGTTCTGGCCTGCGCCACGTTGCTGCTCCTGGCAGCCACGGCGGCGCGTGCTGACATCGTTTCGGACTGGAACGCCCTGGCGCTCAGCTCCATGACGGGCTCGGAATCCCCCAGGTGGCGCGGGACATGGCCATCCTGCAGATCTCACATGTACAATGCCGCGCAGAGCATTGAGGGGACGTACAACACCTACGGCAACGGCAGCTACGATGCCCCCGGTCCAGGACCTGCGGGCGGCGACTACCAAGCTGCCATGATCGCTGCGGCCAACACGATCATGCAAAATCTCTACCGGGATCCAGCAGCAGCGCCACTGCGCTGTACAATTCCCAGATGGGAGCCATCGCCGACAGTCAGGCGAAGTCGGACGGCACCGCGTGGGGCGTCGCCATTGCCAACAACATCCTCGCCTGGCGCGCGGCGGACGGCGCTGCGGATGCCGCCAGCACCAGCTACACCCCTGTGGGCACCGTGGGCTACTGGCAGCAGACCTCCTCGGCCGGTGCTTTGCTGCCGGGCTGGGGCAGTGTCACGCCCTTTGCCGTCCCCACCGTCAGCAGCTACATGCCGTCGCTCCCGGGCGGCTCCGTCACCACCTACCTGCAGTCCAGCCAGTATGCGGCAGACTACAATCAGGTGAAGGACCTCGGCTCCAAATTCAGCGCCACACGCACCCTGGACCAGACCAATCAGGCGTACTTCTGGTCCGCCGGACCGGCACGGTCAAGATGACCGGCATGTGGAATCAGATCGCCCAGGCCGCCGCCACCGCCGCCGGGCTGAGCACTGCAGACACCGCCCGCCTCATGGCCACGCTCAATGTGGCCATGGCAGATGCCAGCACCGCCGCCATGGCCACCAGCTATGACACCCAGTTCTGGCGTCCGGAGACCGCCATCGCCAATGGCGATATCGACGGCAATCCCAGCACCGATGTGAACTCATCGTGGACCCCGCTCATCGCCTCGCCTTCGCTGCCCGAGTTCGTCTCCCTGAATGCCACCATCAGCCAGGCCGCCGCCACCGTGCTGGCCTCCTACCTCGGCAACAACGTGGCCTTCAGCCTCGGCAGCGACATCAATGGCGACGGCAGCATCGACATGACCCGCAATTTCCTCAGCTTCATGCAGGCGGCCAACGAGGCCGGCATGAGCGGCGTCTATTCCGGCACCCAGTTTCTGACCTCCGTCACCGAAGGCCAGGCCCTCGGGACCAACGTGGCCAACTACGTCCTGGCCAACAACTTTGCCACCGTGCCCGAGCCCACAGGCGCCCTGCTGGCGCTGCTCGGCGGTGTGTTTCTTTTCAGCACACGCAGACGCCGTTAGATTGCGGCTCGGCCAGGCGTTCTGTCGCGATGCACCTCCCCGCACGCGCTCTGGTCTCCGCCCTCGTTCTCTTTCCCGCTCTGCTTCACGCTCTTGATGAGTCAAAGCTGGCCGCCATTCACCCCGCCATGGAGGCTGCGGTCCAGGCGAAGCAGGCGGCGGGCATCGTCACCCTCGTCATGGAAAAGGGGAAGGTCGTTTACCATGATGCCGCAGGCATGGCAGACGTCGGCAAAGGCCGCCCCATGGAAAAAGACGCCCTGTTCTGGATCGCCTCCATGACCAAGTCCATCAACGGCACCGCCGTCATGGTGCTGGTGGACGAGGGCAAGCTCACCCTCGACGACCCCGCCTCCAAATGGCTCCCCAACTGGGCAAAGTGAAGCTGGCCGACGGCAGCGCCCCGGAGAAGCCCATCACCCTCCGCATGCTGCTCAGCCACACCGCCGGCATCGCCTTTCCCCGCCGTGCGCCTTCAGACGGAGCCATCTCGCTGAAGGCCTACGTGTCCTCGCTGCTCAAGACGCCGCTCGCCTTCCAGCCCGGCAGTGCCTACGAGTACGGCTTCGGCCCACCGTGGCCGGCCGCATCATCGAGCTGGCTTCCGGCATGAAGTATGAGGCGTTTTTGCAGGCCAATCTTCGCCCCGCTGGGCATGAAGGACACGATGTTCAATCCCGACGACGCCCACCGCGCCCGCATCGCCCGTACGTACAAGATGGACGACGAAACCCACGAGCTCGTGCCCGGGTACAATCCCTTCGTCACCAGCGACGCCAGCGTGACCCACATGCCGGAGCCTGCGGGCGGCCTCTTCTCCACCGCTGCAGACATGGGCCGCTTCTACGCCATGATCGCCAACGGCGGCGAGCTCGGCGGCGTGCGCATCGTCAGCGAAAAATCTGTGAAGGATATGACCACGCCTGTGACCGCCGGCGGTAAACAAATCAACTATGCCTGCGGCTGGCAGGTGAACACGAAACACAGCGCGTGAACTCCCAGATGCCCGTGGGCAGTTTTGGCCATGGCGGTGCCTTCGCGACGAACGGCTGCATCGACCCGCAGAGCCAGATCGTTACGGTGTATCTGGTGCAGAACGTGCTCGTCCCTGAGAGCGGGAAGCCTAAGTATTTGTTTCAGAATTTGGTGATGCAATCCGCTGGCGTTAAAGTTTCTACACCGGTGGCCATGAAGAAAAGCAAACCTTGAACTAGTCCCTTTCTTCGGCGTGAATCCTGCTCGACAGCGGCCTGCGAGAATGACGTATCACACTTCACCCGACATCATGGAAACAGGACTGACCCGGCGCGCTTTTGTCTCCGCCGGGTGTGCAGCGTTCGCTGGAGCGCTGGTGGCCGCCGAGCCGGAGTTCGTCGCCCCGCTGGGCGTGCCTCTGACCCAGGAGCCGCTGAAGTTTGACTTTGAAGCGCTGGAGCCCTACCTCGACGCAGCGACGCTCAAGCTGCACTACGGCAAGCACCACGCTGAGATCCTCGACAAGCTCAACGGCACCCTGCGGGAGATCAATCTGAGCGTGGGCAGCGTCACCACCCTGCTGCCCAACATCCGCAGCCTGGTGCTGCCGTCGGACCCGCGCCGCATGGTGGTGCGCATGGGCGGCCCGCCGGAAACGCTTTCGGCTGAAAAGCAGCGCGACATCCGCCTGTATGGAGGCGCGCATGTGAATCACACCGCCTTCTGGCGTTTTCTACACCGCCGGGCACCGGCCCGAAAGGTCCGGAGGGTCGGGTGGCCGAGGCCATCATCCGCAGCTTTGGCAGCATCAATGACTTTAAGGCCGCCTTCACGGACGCGGCGCTGAAGCACGTGGGCTCCGGCTGGGTCTTTGCGGTGTACCGTTCCGACGGCAAGCTCGTCATCACCACGACCAAGAACGAGGACAATCCGCTGATGAAGGACTTTGTGCCTCCGGAACAGTACGGCCGCTTCATCCTCTGCCTCTATCTCTGGAGCACATCTACTACCTGAAGTATCGGAACGACCGCAGGCAGTATGTCGATGCCTGGTGGAACGTGGTGAACTGGAGCTTCGTCTCCCGCGCCTACGCCATCGTCACGTCCAAGGCGCGGGTGTGAGAAAGGCGGACTCGCTGATGAGTTTTATCTCACTCTGGAAAGCGTCCGCGAGCCTCCCCGGAACAGGCTAAGGCTCACGCAGACTTTTCCAATCCTTCACGCTAGCGGTACAGCTCCGGCATCAGAAAGGGGCGCAGCACCACGGGTGTGAGGTCACGCGGCAGCGGCTTCCAGGGGTGGCTTTTGTCGTTCTTGCGCAGGCCCCACCAGAGGCGGCCTCCTTTGCGCCAGGGATCGATCACCAGGCCGTCTTCAAAAGGCTGGCCCTTCGCCGTGACGATGATGCCGTGGTGCTCCTGCCAGGTGTCGCGCTTGGAGGCCGTGAGGTGCATCTCCAGCGTCTTGAGGTTCAGGCGAAACAGGTGGGGAAACAGGTCGTCCCGCCACTGGTAGCAGAGCCCGCGCTTGCGCAGCCCCGTGTTGACCAGGCCGTTGTTCATCCATGGATAGATGAGGGGCTTGAAGTCGCTGGAGAGCTCGGCCGATTCTTCGATGGCCGTCTGCGCAAAGCGGTCCGCCTCATGCGCATTCACGGTGGGGCCGAGCCTCTGCAGGTCCTGGCTGAGGCGCTGCGCCTGCGCCTGCCGGTCAGCCGGTGTTCCCGTGTTGACGCAGGAGGCGACGAGCAGTGGGAGCAGCAGAAGCTGGCAGAGAAGACGCGGAGGAGTAAACATGCGGGAGGTAAAAAAGATCAGGAGAGAGGGCCGTGCGCAGCCTCATGCAGCGCACGCGCCTGCTCCTGCCATTTTTCGCGCGCTGCACGGTTTTTGAATGCCAGCAATTCACTGAAGGCGCGCAGCCCGCCCTCATCCCAGAGGGCGATCTGCCGCCAGGTCCGCACTCCGTGGGCGCGGAGCTGCTCGCTGATGACTTTTTTGATGCCCTTGATCGCGAGGTCGTCATCCGGCACACCGGCAAAAGCAGCGGCGCTCGCCCTTCGCCGCCCAGCACCCGGGTTTGATTTTGCAGCTGCTCAATCTCCGCCGTGGTGGTGGCCAGGCGCTTCTCACTGTCGGCAAAGCTGCGGCGGGCCAGGGCCAGCTCGGCAGCGTCGGGAGGGGATTTGCCCTCGAGCTTGGCGATGCGCCGCTGCCAGTCATCCGCTCCTGCGTGAGGGTCGAGATGCCCGCCTGCTGTTTGGCCAGCAGCGGCTCCAGCTCGGCGATTTTTTCCTGCAAAGAGGCGGCGGCGGGAGCCTTCGGCTTGGCCACGGGGCTGCGTTTCCGCTTCGGCTTGGCAGGTGTGGGCTCTGCTGCGGCGGGTGTGGCCTCTGCGACTGGGGCCGGGGCGTTGCGCAGGCGGTCTATTCGCTTGCGTGCTGTTCAGCTTTGTCTGAGTCGTGGTTAGTTCTGCCTGCGTGGTGGCCACCTTCGTCTGAGCGGTGGTCAGGTCAGCCAATGCAGCGGCATGCTCGGCGCGCATCGTTGCCAGTTCCGCCGTCAGCCGGGTGCTTTCCGCTTCGAGCGTTTGGGCTGTGGCGCGTGCCTTCCCGGCTTCATCCTGCTGCTGCAGCGCTGCCGCCTTGGCGGCCTGCAGTTCGCCCCGCAGACCCTGGAGCTCTTGCTTGGCCTGCTCGCGTTCTGCCGTGGCTGTGGCCGCCAGGGCATCGTCTTCATTTTGAGCGGCGGCGTGTCGGGCCTCGGCCTCACGCAGCCTCGTCTGCGTTTCGCCGATCTGCGCCTCGAGCTCCTGCACGCGTTTCTGGAGGTCGCTGCTGTGCCAGTGCCAGCCCAGCCAGCCGAAGACCGCGGCGGTCAGGCCGAGCAGCGGGGCGAGGTAGAGCAGCAGCCAGAGGAAGGAGGACATCAGCGGGAGGCGGGTGGGGCAAGATGCAGGCGGAGTTCTTCGATGGCCCCTGGCAGAGAAATTTTCGGATGACTACCGCAGGCAGACCTGCGGGGAGGAGGCCTGTTTTTCTGGAGTCCGCCCGCTTCCACGAGTGTCGGCGTCACCGGCAGCGCGGTCCAGGTGCCGCCGGTGTGCTTGGCAACGGCAAACAAGGCGGCGCTGCGGCCTTTGGGCGGCGGCGGCAAGAACTCGAGCGTTTGCAGGATGTCGCCCGCCGGTTCGCAGTCGCCCCTCACATTCAGTTCGTCGCTGATCACCAAGTACGGCGGGCTGTAGGCTCGGCGCACCGCGGCGATGAGCTGCTCCCGCACGGCTTCTTCGGCGACCTGTCCGGAGAGGATGGCTTTGGAGCCAAACAGCACGAGGGAGACGATGGCGGGCTCCAGGCGTTGGGGAGGGCGGGGGCGCTTTGCTGGCATCCCCGTCGAGCCAGCCGGAGAGCAGGGTGCTGTCGTTCTGCAACGGGCCGGCTTGGAGTCCTGCGGGCAGATTCTCCTTCCACGACTGCTCGGCGGGCGTGATCTGCCAGTCCACGGGTTTCCAGGCATCCCCGCTCAGGCAGAGAAACATGGATTTGCCTCCGGCCTGCTTCTCCTCGGGCAGCAGCGCCGTGGTGATCGGGCCAAAGTCTCCCGTGGGCCGGCGCTCCGTGCTCACGCGGATCTCATCATGGATGCGGTGGGGGGAGAAGGTGCTGAGCGCATCGCTGAGCAGGGCCTGCTTCATGGCGGCCGTGCCCACCTCCCCGCGCAGAATGATCTGCTTGTCCCGCACCGCCAGAAACAGGTGCTGTTCGGATTCTATCGTGTTTCCCTGATTAACCTT
>JASGJN010000012.1:0-110273 GCA_049840735.1 Anaeromyxobacter sp.
AACCGCCAGGGGACCACCGTGCTGCTGGTCGAGCAGAACGTCCGCCAGTCGCTGCAGATCGCGAACCGCGGCTACGTGCTCGAGCGCGGCCGGGTGGTCCTGCAGGGCACCGGCGCGGCGCTGCTGGACGACACCCACGTCAGGAAGGCATTCCTGGGGATTTGACCATGTCCGACAAGAACACCGTGGGCGACTGGATGACGCCCAACCCCATCACCATCGAGGAGGACGCCACCGTCCTCGAGGCCATCCACCTGCTCAAGGAGCGGAGCATCCGGCGCCTGCCGGTCATGCGCGGCGGCCGGCTCACCGGGCTGGTGACGGAGAAGATGCTGCTCGGCTACATGCCGGCCAAGGCCACCTCGCTCGACCAGTGGGAGCTGCACTACCTGCTCTCGCGCACGGCGGTGCGCGCGGCCATGAACCCGGCGCCGCACACCGTGCTGCCCACCACCCCGCTGGCGGACGCGGCGCGCCTGCTGCACGACCGGAAGCTGAACGGCGTGCTGGTGGTGAACGAGCGCGGCGACCTGGTGGGTCTGCTCACCACCACCAACGCCCTCGAGGCGCTGATCCACTTCAGCGCCCAGGGCTGAGGCCGCCGCCCCACACGCACGCACAGCCGCGCAGGCTGCGGCACATCGTCCCAGGCGCACGCGACGGGGGTTCACGGGGAAGCCTCGGACGCTCCGTGGGAGTAGCATCCCATCGCATGTCCGACGCCATCGTCAACCCGCGGCGTGTCCACCGCGCGACGGCCCGCTGCCGGACCGCCATCAGCTCGACTGAGGGTGAATTCGTCACGGAGACGGAGGACATCGGCGCGCGCGGCTGCCAGGTGGTCTCGCCGCGGAGCCTCTCCCGCGGGCGGCCGGTCACGCTCCTCATCTCGAGCCCCAAGGTGCGCGCCGACCTCAAGGTGCAGGGGCGCGTGGCCTGGGTGAGCCCCCAGCCGCCCTGGCGGCTGGGGATCGCCTTCGACGGCGGCGACGTGCCCCGCGCGGCGCAGTTCATGGAGTCGCTGATGGCCGCCTACCCGGCCATCGCCGCGGCCCGCCGCATCCCGGAGCGGATCGCGACCGACGCCACCGTCTACCTGGGCGCGGCGCCCTCGCTGCTGGTGGACTTCACCGACGACGAGCTGCGGCTCCTGCGGGCGGTGGGCGTCGGCACCTCGGTGGGCGAGCTGCGCGCCGGCCAGGGCGACGGCTGGCCGCGGCTGCAGCGCGCCTTCTTCTCGCTGCTCGGCAGCCAGCACCTGACGCTCTCGCGCCCCTCCTCCAGCCACCCCACCGCCTGGCGCCACGTGCTGGGCGACGCCTGCGCGCCCGGGCCGGCCCGCGGCCCCACGCCGGCGCCGCGCGCCGCGCCGGAGGCGGCCACGGCCTCGCGCTTCGCGGCGGCCGAGGTGGCCGCGCCGCCGCGCCCGTCGCCCCTGCCGCCGCCGCTCCCGCCCGCCGCGGTGGGCTGCCCGCACCCGCAGGCGCGCGCCGCCGCCGCCCAGGGCGCGGGCGCGGTGGCCCGCGCGCTCGACCCCTCCGCCCCGCGCGGCCACGCGCCGGACCACTCCGGCGCGGGCGTGGGCTGGCGCGCCCGCGGCGGAGCGCGGCCGGCCGAGGCCCAGGAGTGCTACGACCGCGCCGCGGCCGAGCTGGACGCCGGGCGGGCCATCACCGCCCTGGCCCTGCTGCGGCGCGCGCTGGCGCTCGCCCCGGGCGACGCCGAGATCGCCGCCGCCATCGGCGCGGCGATGTTCAGGCACAGGCACTGAGGCGGAACCCAGGAGCTCGTGATCACCCGACGGTGTCGGTCCCGGAACGCAGCGGGGCGGCCCGGAGGCCGCCCCGCGCATGCTCGAGGCCTCGAGGCGCCGGCTACATCGGCGTCACGGGGGCGTGGCAGGCGCCCTCGACGCAGAACATGCCGGTCTCGCAATCCAGGTCGCCGGAGCAGGTGGTGCCCTCGCCGCCGGGGGCGCAGGAGCCCTCCACGCACATGTTCGAGAGGCACTCCTCGTTGGCGCCGCAGGGATCGCCGGCGGGCCCGGGGCCGCTGCTGGTGCAGGTCCCGTCGGTGCCGCAGGCGCCCGCGGCGCAGTCGGTGTCGGCGCGGCAGGGCTCGCCCGGATCGCTGGAGGTGCAGGTGCCCTCCACGCAGTCGGCCGAGAGGCACTCGCTCCCCTCGACGCAGGTGGTGCCCGGGCCGCCCGGCGCGCAGGTCCCGCCGGCGTCGCAGAGGCCGGAGGCGCAGCTGGTGGGCTCACAGCTCCCGCCCTCGCCGCCGCAGTCGGTGCCGGTGGTGTCCACCGCCTTCACCTTGATGACGGGGCGGAGGATCCACTCGTCGCCCTGGCCGGTCGGGTGGTACCAAATCGACCTGTTGCCGTCGAAGTCGAGCGTGATGGCGGTCTGGGTGCAGTCGGCGATGGTCCAGGGGCCGTTGATCTTGATGCCCGACTGGTAGCCGCTCGGCACCTTCAGCGGCACGCCCTCCACGCCGTCCACGGTGACCGTGTTGCCCTCCTCGGCCACCACCAGGCGCAGCTGGGTGATGGTCCCGGGGGGCAGCGACACCAGGCCCAGCGGCTCGACCGCGGCCTGGAGCTGCAGCAGGTCGACGCGCACGGGCGTCTCGCTGACGGTGATCCAGCCCTCGCCCGCGTGGTGGGCGCGGACCTGCGTCACGTTCACCCATATCTCGGAGACGGACGGGTTCGGCGCGTCGGTCAGCAGGACGGACAGCTTGCCCGGGCCGCTCTTCTCCGAGCTGTTGCAGGCGAGCGCCAGGGCCGCGACGGCGCTGGCGAGGACGGCGGGGATGCGGTGCGCGATCATGAGAGAGCTTCCTCCAGGTGGGACCCAGGGCCGGGAAGCGGCCGAGAGGTCACACGGACAAGGGACGGACGCCGTCCTGGGAGGTTTCAGGCATTCTCACTTCGCGTGTAGAACACATGGGGCCAGGGACGAGGCGAACCCACCCCGCCGCACGCGCCCCCCTGCGCCCCCACCCGCGCCGAGCCACTTCGCCGCAGCGCCGGGGCGTCCTGCCCCGGCGCCGCTCCGGCGCTAGCGGCGGCCGCCGCGCTTGCCGCCCTTGCCCTTGGGTGGCGGCCGCTGCCCGCCGCGCTGGCCGCTGCGCCCGGCGCGCTGGCCGCCCGCCTTGCCGGCGCGGCCGGGCTGCGCGGCGCCGCGCTTCTGCTGCCCGGCCCGCTCGCGCACGGCGTCCGCCAGCCGGCGCGGGCGGTGCTTCATGACCAGCCCCTCGCGCTCCGCGCCAGGCGCCGCCGGCGCGGCGGCGCCCAGCCCCTCGCCCGCCAGCTGCAGCGTGATCTGCCGGCGCACCGGGCTGGCCGCCGCGACCAGCACGCGGACCGGATCGCCCACCCGGAAGGACCGGCCGGTGCGCGCGTCCACCAGCGCGTGGTGCACCGGGTCCAGCTCGAACGCGCCCGGCAGCTCCTCGGCCTTCACCAGCCCCTCCACGAAGAAGGGCTTGAGCTCCACGAACAGGCCGAACTCCACCACCGCCGAGACCACGCCGTCGCAGGTCTCGCCCACCTTGTCCTGCATGAAGAGCGCGGCGTAGTAGGCGTCGATCTCGCGCTCGCCCTCCATGGACGCGCGCTCGCGCTCGCTGCAGAGCGCGGCCAGCTCCTCCAGCGCGGGCGCCGGGGTCTGCTTGACCGGCTTGCCCAGCCGGCGCGCCCACTCCTCCTTCAGCAGCCGGTGCACCATCAGGTCCGGGTAGCGGCGGATGGGCGAGGTGAAGTGCAGGTAGTGCTCGGCGGCCAGGCCGTAGTGGCCGATGTTCTCGGGCGTGTAGATGGCCTGCATCATGGCCCGCAGCAGCAGCTGGTTCAGCGCCCGCTGCTGGGCGTGGCCGGCCAGCTTCTCCAGCAGCGCGTTGAGCGCGCGCGGGTCGCGCGGCTCGACCGGCGCGGCGAAGCCGTGGGTGGCGGCGAGGTCGAGGAAGGCCTGCAGCTTCTCCTCGTCCGGCGCCCCGTGCACCCGGTAGATGGTGGGCAGCTCGCGCGTCCCGAACCAGCGGGCCACCGCCTCGTTGGCGGCCAGCATGAACTCCTCGACGATGCGGTGGGCGCGGTTGCGGGGCCGCTTCTCGATGGCCGAGACCCGGCCGTCCTCGCCCAGGACGATCTTGGCCTCGGGCAGGTCGAAGTCGATGGCGCCGCGCCGCCGCCGCATGGCGGTGAGCTTGCCCTGCAGCTCGGCCATGAGCTCGAAGGCCTCGCGGAACCGCTCCCGCCCCGGCACCCGCTCGCCGGCCAGCACCCGCGCCACCTCGTTGTAGGTGCAGCGGGCGGCGCTCCGCATCACCGCCTCGTAGACCTCGGCCTCCTTCACGTCACCGTGGCCGTCCACCACCAGGTCGGCCACCATGCAGAGCCGGTCCACCTCCGGGTTGAGCGAGCAGATCCCGTTGGAGAGCCGCTCCGGGAGCATGGGCAGCACCTGCATCGGGAAGTAGACGCTGGTCCCCCGCCGCTGCGCCTCGCCGTCGAGCGCCGTCCCGGGCCGCACGTAGTGGGCCACGTCGGCGATGGCCACCACCAGCCGGTACAGGGGCTTCCCCTTGCGCGCCGGCAGCCGCTCCACGTGGACGGCGTCGTCGAAGTCGCGCGCGTCCTCGCCGTCGATGGTCACCAGCGGCAGGCCGGTCAGGTCCTTGCGGCCGCGCCAGTCCTCCGCCCGGACGTGGTCCGGGGTCTCCTCGGCCTCGGCCTGGACGGTCTCCGGGAAGACGTCGGCGAACCCCTTGGCGTACGCCACCTTGAGGACCTCGACCCTGGGCTCCCCGGGCCGGCCGATGGCCTCGATGACGTGCCCCACCAGCTTGGCGCTGCCGGGGTCCAGCGCCACCTTGACCACCTCGCCGTCGGAGGCCCGCTCCGTCTCGGGGACGGGCACGTAGGCGGCCAGCTGCGGATTCCGCCGGGACGACGAACGAGCTCTTGCCGCGCGCGTGATAGGTGCCGATGAGGAGCCTGCGGCGGCGCTCCACCACCTCGACCACCTCCCCGGCGGTGCGCCCCCCGCGCGCCGGCACGATGGCCACGCGGATCAGGTCGCCGTCCAGCGCCTTGGCCGCCTCGTCCGGCGGCACGAAGACGTCGTCTCCCTGCCGGTCGAGCCGCGCCACGAAGCCGAAGCCGTCGCGGTGCTTCTTGAGCGTCCCCACCACCTCGTTGCGCCGCCCCCCCGAGAGCGCGCCGCGGCGGGCGCGGGGCGCCTGCAGGCCGCCCGGCGCAGCCCGGGGCGCCTCGGCCGCCAGGCCGGCCAGCGCGTAGCGCTTGCCGTCGCGCCGCAGCATGCCGTCGCGGGCCAGGTCGCGGAGCGCCCGCTTCACCTCCGTCCGCTCCCCGGGGTGGATGCGGGCGCGGGCCATCAGCTCCTGGACGGACGCCGGCTTCCCGCCGGCGCGGCGGAGCTCGGCGAGCAACGCGGCGCGGCGGCTGTCATTCGTGTCTTGGGCCATCGGATCTCCCTGGCCGGCGGCGCGGACTCGATGGGTCCGGCACGCCGCGCGGGCCACTGGGGGCGGAGTCTACACGCCGTCCGGCGCTGGCGCCCCGCTTTCGACCGGGCCGCCCACCCGCGACCGGGGGTGGATCCGCGCAACCGCTGCCCTGGCTCCGGTCACGCGCTGCCAGTGGACCGTACCGCGGGTGAGCCCGCACCGCGAGCGCAGGGTCCGCCCGGCGGCGCGCGCCACGGCCCCGGGGTGAAGGGCCGGACCCCGGCGGATCGAAGCGCTTGCGCGTGGAGGCTTGATCTCGCCCCTCGCAACCGTTTGCCAGACGGGTGCGAGCGGACCCCATACCTGGGGCCAACCCGTACGCAAGGTGTCATGCCCTTCCCGCCGTGGAGCGGCGCAGCACCCGCGGTGCGGTTCGCGCGAAGTACGACCTCCGCCTCCTCCTGCGCGCCCCACGTTCACGCGGTCGCAGGAACGCGGGACAGGGCGTGAAACGGGGAAGGTGTTAATCCTGCCATCAACAACGCGGAACGCTCGGTGAATGGCGCTGCCGCGAAGAACCCCCCGTCGCAGCACGCAGGAGCACCACATGCCCGGTCTCCGCCGACAAGTTCGCCGTCAACCTCAAGAGCGAGCGGCTCCGCCGCAAGCTGTCCCAGGAGGCGCTCGCCGCGAAGGCGGGCCTCTCCGTGTCGTACATCTCGATGCTCGAGCGCGGGCAGCGCACGCCGCCGCTCGACACCCTCGAGTCGCTGGCCAAGGCGCTCGCCGTCTCGCCCACCTCGCTGCTCTCGTAGCACCCGGCGACAGCAGGCCGCGCGGCGCCCTCCGGGGCGCCGCGCGCGCTTCAGGGGGCTGCGCCCCTCCCCCCGGCTGCGCCCCCCTCCCTGCCGCCCGCGATCCCCACCGCCCACCGCGCACCCGAGACCCCCGCCCGCGTGGCGCGCTGGCGCGAGATTGCTTATGTTCCCGGCCCTTGGCCCCCACAGCCGCCGGCCGGGAAAGGACCGCTGGATGTCGCGCATGGTGCAGTGTGTGAAGCTCGGGCGTGAGCTGCCAGGCCTCGGGTTCAAGCCGTTCCCGAACGAGCTGGGGCAGCGGATCTACGACCACGTGTCGGCCGACGCGTGGAAGCTGTGGCTCGAGCACTTCAAGATGATCCTGAACGAGTACCGGCTCTCCCCCGGCGACCCGCGGACCAAGGAGATCCTCTACCAGCAGGCCGAGGTGTTCTTCTTCGGCGAGGGCGCGCAGGTGCCCCCCGACTACCGGCCCCCTCCCGCCAAGGGGTAGCGCCGTGCGAGGGCCAGGCGAGCTGCTGCTGGTCTCGACCTACGAGCTCGGCCACACGCCCCACGGGCTCGCCCTCCCCCTCGCCTTCCTCGAGCGAGCCGGCTTCCGCCCGGCCACGCTCGACCTCGCCGTCGAGCCGCTCGACCCCGCGCGCGTGCGCGCGGCGCGGCTGGTGGCCTTCTCGGTCCCCATGCACACGGCGCTGCGCCTGGCCCTCCAGGCGGCGGACCAGGTGCGGGCGCTGCAGCCCGCCGCGCGCCTGGCCTTCCACGGCCTCTCGGCGCCGCTGCACGCCGCGGCGCTGCTGGAGGCCGGGGCCGACGCGGTGCTGGGCGGCGAGTGCGAGCCGGCCCTGGTGGCGCTGGCCGAGGCGCTGGAACGCGGCGAGCCCGATCTCTCCCGGTTCGTGCAGCGCGGCGGGGCGGCGGCCGCCCTGCGGCGCGCGATCGAGCCCGTCCCCAGCCGGCGCGCCCTGCCCGCGCTGGAGCGGTACGCCAGGCTGGACGCCGGGGACGGCCGGCTGCGGGTGGCCGGCTACGCCGAGGCGAGCCGCGGCTGCAAGCACCGCTGCCGGCACTGCGCCATCCCCGCGGTGTACCGCGGGCGGTTCGTGGCGGTGGAGGTCGGGACGGTCCTGGCGGACGTGGCGCAGCAGGTGGCGCTGGGGGCCGAGCACCTCACCTTCGGCGACCCCGACTTCCTGAACGGCCCGACCCACGCGCTGCGCGTGGCCAGGGCGGTGCACGCGCGCTTCCCGCAGCTCACCTTCGACTTCACCGCCAAGGTCGAGCACCTGGTGGCCCACCCCGACCTGGTGGCGGAGCTGGGGCAGCTGGGGGCGGTCTTCGTTACCTCCGCCGTCGAGTCGCTCTCCGACGAGGTCCTGCGCCGGCTCGACAAGGGGCACGACCGCGCCGCGGCCCTGCGCGCGTTCGAGGTCTGCGCCCGGGCCGGCGTCCCGCTGCGCCCGTCGCTGGTCCCCTTCACGCCCTGGGAGACCCTGGACGGCCTGGTCGACCTGCTGGAGACGCTCGACGCCCGCGGGCTGCTGGGCCAGGTCGATCCCATCCAGCTCTCGATCCGGCTGCTGGTGCCGCCCGGCTCGCTGCTGGAGGGCGACCCGGGCATCCCGTTCGACGCGCTCGATCCCCGCCGCGCTCACCTGGCGCTGGCGCCACCCCGATCCGCGCATGGACGCGCTCCAGGCGCGCGTCGCCGCCGAGGTGGAGGCGGCGACCGCGGCCGGCGTCCCGCCGCTGGAGCTGGCGCACGCGATCAAGGCGCTGGTCCTGGGCGTCGCCGGGGTGGCGCACCGCCACGTGCGCGTGCTCGCGCCGGACCAGCGCCGCGTGCCCCGGCTGACCGAGAGCTGGTTCTGTTGAGCGGAGCCGACCGCGCGGCAGACCGGTCTGGTCTGCGGAGAAGACCGGAAGGACGGCGGAGCGGGCGGGGCGTGAGCGGTCCTCAGGCGGTGGTGGGCAGCGCCGGCCGGATGTCGAAGCCCAGCCTGGCGTGCCCCTCGCGCAGGGCCCGCTCCACGTCCGCGGGGCCGGCGGCGGACCGGGCGAAGAGGAAGCCCAGGTAGGCGTCCCCCTCCGGCAGCGGCACCACCTCGCGCCCGGTGGGCGCGGTGATGACCACGTCGGCCACGCCGGGGACGGCGCGCGCGGCCTCCAGGCCCTCCACCGCGTGCAGGACACCCCGGCGCGGGATGGGGAGCATCATCACGCCGGCCGCGCCCGGCTCGCGGCGCAGCTCGTCCAGGGGCAGCCGCATGGCGTGCGCCACCAGCACCTCCTCCAGCGTCAGCCCGGCGCCGAAGCGGAGCGTGCGCGAGCAGAGCCCGCCGATGGAGCGGGCGGCGACCTCCAGCACCACCGGCCCGGACGGCGGGAGCCGCAGCTCGGCGTGGACCGGCCCCTCGGTCAGCCCCAGCGCGCGGGCCGCCGCCGCGGCCACGCGCGCCACCTCGGCCTGCAGCGCCTCGGGGTGGCGCGACGGGGTCACGTAGAGCGTCTCCTCGAAGTAGGGCCCGTCCAGCGGGTCCGGCTTGTCGAACAGCGCCAGGACCTCCAGCCGCCCGCCGCGGAGCAACCCCTCCAGCGCCACCTCCGCGCCGGGCACGAACCGCTCCACCAGCAGCCGCCGCGCCGCGTCCCCCTCCCGCGCGCGGCGCTCGGCGGCTGTGTCGTGCAGCAGCCGCGCGATGCGCCGCCAGGCGGCCACGAACGCGGCCGGGTCGTCGGCGCGGATCACGCCCCGGCTGGCGGAGAAGATGAGCGGCTTGAGGACGCACGGGTACGCCACCGCCCCGGCCACCGCGGCCGGGTCCTCGTCCAGCCCGTGCACCGCGAAGCCCGGCACCGGCACACCCGCCGCCGCCAGCGCCTCGCGCATGGCGCGCTTGTCGCCGGCGCGCCGGGCCGCCTCCGGCGGGTTGAACGGGAGCCCCAGCCGCTCCGCCGCCAGCGCCGCGATCACCGCGGTGGCGTCGCTCGAGGCCACCACCCCGCCGATGGGCCGGGCGCGCGCCGCGGCGGCGATTTGCTGCGCCGCCGCCGCAGGCCGCCGGTAGTCGATGGAGAGCTGGTCCGGCCGCTCGGGAAAGAGCTCCTCGACGCGGTGGCACAGGTCGCTGCCCACCAGGAGCGGCACGCCCAGGCGCGCCGCTGCGGCGCTGAAGTCGTCCAGCCTGTAGCTGGTGGTCGGGACCAGAAGGAGCAGCGCACCGGAGGCCACGGGCATGCCCACCGTATGGCCCAGCCCCGGCCCGCAGGCAAGCCGGCCGCCCCGCCGCTCGGCGCGGGTCTGCGCAAGGCCGCCGGCGCCAGCGCGCGCCCCGCGCGGACGGAGCCCGCACGGAGCCGGACGCGCGCCGCTTCCGCGAGGCAGCCCGGACAGGGAAGCGGCCGGCCAGGGAGGCGGAGTGGCGCAGGCCCCGAGGAGCACCGGCTCCTCGCCCACCCAGGGCGCTGGCTGCGGGTGAAGCCCTGGTTACCCTCCTCGCGCCCGGGAGGAGACGTGCTGGGGACCGCGGGGAGCGACGAGGGGTTGGGGTCGGGCCTGCCGGAAGGGCTGGCGGCGGCGCTGGAGGGCGCGCCGAGCGCCGTGGAGCTGGCGCGGCGGGTGGTGCGCGCCCTGCGGCTGGCCGCCGGCGCGGACAGCGCGGTGTTCGGCGTCCCCACCGACGACGGCCGTCACCTGGTGCTGACCACCGACGGGGCGACCAGCGCCGCCGTGCGCGGGCGGACCACGCTGCCGCTCTCCGGCCCCTACCCCATCGTCCGTGCCATCCGGCGTGGCCAGCCGGTGTTCGCCGAGAGCCGCGCCGAGGTGCGCGCGGCGCTGCCGGACGGGGCCGACGGCATCGCCGCGCTGGCCTGCCTGCCGGTCGCGACCGCCTCCGGCGTGGCGGCGGGCTTCGCGCTCGGCTTCTCCGGCGAGCGCGCCTTCGACGGCGCCACCCGCGCCGCGCTGGGCGCGCTGGCCCGCGACATCGGGCGGGCCTTCGACCGCGCCCGGCTCCACGACGCCGCCGTGCTGGCCCGCACCCGGCTGGTCACGCTCGCCGAGGCCAGCGCGCGCTTCCTCGAGGCTGGCCAGGACGTGGGCCGACTGCTGGCCCTGGCCTCGCGGCTGGTCTCCGGCGCCACCGGCGATCCCTGCGCGGTGGGGCTGGCCGCCGGCGGTGGCGCCGCGGCCCGCACCGCCTTCTTCCACCCCGACCCGGACGCCGCCGTGCTGCTCCGCGCCGCCCTGCGCAACGGCCCACCCCGGGTGCGCTGGGACGCGTGCACGGAGGGCTGCGAGGTGGGGCCGCGCGGCTGCGGGCTGGGCGCGCTGCGGGAGGGCTCGGACACGCTCTTCGTCCCGGTGGCCGAGCCGGACGCGCTCCGGGCCCACCTCGACCCGGCGCTGCACCCGCTGCTGGAGCGCTACCCCGTGCACGGGCTGGTGGTGGCGCCGCTGCGCACCGGCGGCCCGGCCTTCGGCGCGCTGGTGGTCTTCCGTCACCGGGCCCACGCCCCCATCAGCATGGACGACCGGCTGCTGGTGGAGGGGCTGGCGGACCGCGTCGCGGTGGCGCTGGCCCATGCGCGCCTCACCGCCTCGCACGCCGCGGCCCGCGCCCGCGCCGAGCAGGCCGCGGAGCGCACCGCCGAGCTGGCCCGCCGGCAGGCGCTGGTCTCCCGCGCCTCGCGGGCCTTCTCCGAGGCGCAGGGCGATTCTCGCGCGTGGCGGCGGCGGTGGCGGAGCGGGCCGCCGACGGCCTCGGCGGCGCCGCCGCGGTGCTGCTCCTGTCCCAGGACGGGCGCCAGCTGGAGCCCCGCGCCCTGCACCACGCCGACCCGGATCGGCTCCGGCGGCTGCGGGCGCTGCTGGCGTGGCCGCTCGCGCCTGGCGAGGGGATTGTCGGCCGCGCCGTGGCCGAGGGACGCGCGGTGCTGCTCCGCGCGCTGACTCCGGAGGAGTGGCCGGTCGACCCCGATCGGCGGGCGCTGCTGGCCGCCGATCCGCCGACCTCGGCCGCGGCCGTCCCCCTGCGCGTGGACGGCCGGGTCCAGGGCGCGCTGGTGGTGGCGCGCCACGAGCCGGCCGGGCCGCTGGGCGACGACGACCTGGGCTTCCTGGAGGAGCTGGCCGCCCACGCCAGCCTGGCCATCGCGCACGCGCGCGAGCGCCAGGAGCTGCTGGCCGAGCGGCTGCGGCTCTCGACCGTGCTGGAGAGCGCCCAGGTGGCCAGCCGCGCCAAGGACGAGTTCCTGGCCATGCTCTCCCACGAGCTGCGCAACCCGCTCTCCCCCATCGTCACCGCGCTCCACCTGATGCGCCTGCACGCCCCCGAGGCCGCCCCCCACGAGCGGGCCGTGATCGAGCGCCAGGTGACGCACCTGGTGCGGCTGGTGGACGACCTGCTGGACGTCTCGCGCGTGGTGCGCGGCAAGGTCCGGCTGGTCCGCCGCCCGGTGGCGCTGGCCGACGTGGTGGCCCGGGCGGTGGAGCAGGCCAGCCCGCTGCTGGAGGAGCGGCGCCACGCGCTCCAGCTGGAGATGGACGAGGGGCTGTGGATGGAGGTGGACGACCACCGCATCGCGCAGGTGATCGCCAACCTCCTCACCAACGCCGCCAAGTACACCGACCCGGGCGGCCGCATCGTGCTGCGGGCGCGGGCCGAGGGGAGCGAGGTCCGCGTCGCGGTCTCCGACACGGGGATCGGCATCTCCCCGGCGCTGCTCCCGCATGTCTTCGATTTGTTCGTGCAGGGTGAGCGGACCCTTGACCGCGCGCCGGGCGGGCTCGGGATCGGGCTCACCATCGTGCGCAGCCTGGTGGATCTCCACGGCGGGCGCGTGGCGGTCGAGAGCAACGGCAACGCGCGCGGCAGCACCTTCACCGTCTGGCTGCCCCTGGCCGGCCGCGCCCCCGCCCCGCCACCGGCGCCGGAGCCCCGCGCGGCCGCGCCGGCCGACAGCGTGAGCGTGCTGGTGGTGGACGACAACGAGGACGCGGCCGAGCTGCTGGCGGAGGCGCTGCGGGCGCGCGGGCACCGGGCGCAGGTGGCCTACGACGGCCCCTCCGCGCTGGCGCTGTTGGACGAGGTGCAGCCGCGGGTGGCGCTGCTGGACCTGGGGCTGCCGGTGATGGACGGCTACGAGCTGGCCCGCCGGGTGCGGGGCTGGGCGGGCGATCGCGCCGTGGGGCTGGTGGCGGTGACCGGCTACGGGCAGGAGCCCGACCGGCGCGCCTCCGCCCAGGCCGGCTTCGACGTCCACCTGGTGAAGCCGGTGGAGCTGGACACCGTCTGCGCGGCGGTGGAGCGGCTGGCCCGGACCGGCGCCGGCGAGGAGGCCCGATGAGGCTCGACCTGGAGGCGCTGCGGCCCCGGCTGCGCGGGGCGGCGCGGAACGTGGTGGCGCGCCTGCCGCAGCTGGGCGAGCTGCTGCGGGAGCGCGACGCGCTGCGGCTGGAGCGCGACGCGCTGCAGGCGGAGCTGGGCCAGCTGCGCGCCCGCCCCGGCGACGGCCTGCAGTTCGTCCCGGCCGGCCACTTCTACTCGGCGCTCCCCTCCCTGGCCTGGGTCCGCGAGCACGCCGAGGCGCTCTACGGCCCGCCGCCGCGCACGCTCCCGGGCGTGGAGCTCCGCGAGGAGGCGCAGCTGGGCCTGCTGGAGCAGCTCCTGCCCTTCTACGCCGACCAGCCCTTCCCGGCCGCCCGCCACCCCGGGTTCCGGTACTGGTTCGACAACCCGGCCTACGCCTGGAGCGACGGCCTGTTCCTGCAGGCCATGCTCCGCCACCTGCGGCCGCGGCGGGTGGTCGAGGTCGGCTCCGGGTACTCCTCCTGCCTGACGCTGGACGTGCGGGAGCGGTACCTGGGGGGCGCGGCCGCCGTCGGCTGCACCTTCGTCGAGCCCTACCCGGCGCTGCTGCAGGAGCTGCTCCGCCCCGGCGACGCGGCGGAGATCACCGTGCTGCCGGTGCCGGTGCAGGAGGCGCCGCTCGCGGTCTTCGAGGCGCTGGAGCCGAACGACGTGCTGTTCATCGACTCCACCCACGTGGTGAAGCTCGGCAGCGACGTGAACCACCTGGTGTTCGAGGTCCTGCCGCGGCTGCGGCCGGGGGTGCACGTGCACGTGCACGACATCTTCTTCCCCTTCGAGTACCCGCTGCAGTGGGTGCTGGAGGGGCGGACCTGGACCGAGGGCTACCTGCTGCGCGCGTTCCTGCAGTTCAACCGCGGCTTCGAGGTGGTGCTCTGCAACACGTTCCTGCAGCACTTTCACCACCCCTGGTTCCAGGCGCACATGCCGCTCGCGCTGCGCAACCGCGGCGGGCACCTGTGGCTGCGCAGGACCGGGTCGGGCGGCTGACGGCTCGCGCGTTCACCTCATGTGAACATCCCGCCAGGTGCGGCGGAGCGCAACGCGGAGATCCGCCCGGGGAGATCGTGTCCCTGGAGTTCACGTCCCCGGAACCTCCGACTGAGCGCTCGCCCACCCGGCGTTACCCTGGACTCCACCGCACGACAGTGTGCGTCCTGGGGAGAACACATGAACGCGATCAAGAGGGGGCTGCTCGCAGCGCTGACGATGGCCGTGCTGGGAGCGGCCCAGACGGCCGAGGCCTGCGCCGTGGACGGCCGGATGGTGTGCGCCACCGACGCCAGCATCGGCATTCCGGACGTGCAGGTCTCGGCCACCCTGGTCCAGACCGGCACCGTGGAAGGCACGGCCACCACCGACGGCGCCGGCGCCTTCTCGTTCCACGTCGGCTTCGCCGGCCATGACTACGTGCTGGCTCCCACAGGCACGCCGTTCCTCTGCCCGGCGGACGGCAGCGCCGTCCACCTCGGCGACCTCGAGGCCGACGCCGAGGTCTGCACGCCTCCTCCGCCGCCGCCGGTCTGCGAGGTCACCTATCCCGCCGGCTACGCGGTCCCGTACTGCCCGGCCCGGCCGCTGGGGAACCCCAAGGCCGAGTGCGAGAAGTTCGGCCTGGTGGTGCTCGACAAGGATGACGGGACCACGGGCCGGACCTGGATCGCGTCCCAGACGGCCGCGCTGGCCATCGTGAAGGCCGGCGGCTGCTACCGCGCGGTGGAGGGCGTGACGAAGGGTGACATCCTGTCCTCGCCCACCACCCAGGGCATCTCGCACGTCACCTACTGCACCTGCCCGCCGGTGGACTGAACCCGTCGCGTGGCCTGACGGCAGCACCCGCAAAAATGAGACGGGCGGTCAGGTTTCCCTGACCGCCCGCTTCACTGTGGACCCGACCGGGATCGAACCGGTGACCTTCTGAATGCCATTCAGACGCGCTCCCAGCTGCGCCACGGGCCCGAACGTGCTGCTTGCTGTCTCCCGCGACCCCTGAGGGCGCCGCGAGGAGGGCAGCTTTTACCCGGGCGGCCGAGGCGAGTCAAGCGCGTTGTCGCCGGGCCGCCAGCCGGGGTGACACAGGGAGCGGGCGGTCCTCCCGTTCACGCCCCCTGTACTCGGCTGGCGTCACCGCGCGGCGCTTCTGCCGGGGTCCCGCGGCAGCGGCGGAACGCGGAAAACCCCGCAAGCCTCGGCATTTCCCACGCTGGGCGGGGTGGCGCTCCAGCTGGCACCCGCGTTGCTATTGGAGGTCCGCCAGGAAGGGAGTCATCCATGCGCCTCAGCGCCCGCCTGCTGGTCGTCGCCTCGCTCGCCCTACCCATCGCCACCCACGCCCAGGAGGCGCAGCCGGTGCCGGCGCCGGAGGCGTCCGCGGTCCCTGCGCCGGCGGCGCCTGCTCCCGCAGCTGCGCCGGCCCAGCCTGCGCCGCAACCCCAGTACGCGGCTCCGGCACCCCAGCAGGCCGCGCCCCAGCCTCAGCCTCAGCCGCAGCCGCAGTACGCCGCTCCGGCCGCCCAGCAGCCCGCGCCGCAGCAGCAGTACGCCCCGCCGCCACAGCAGCAGTACGCGCCCCCGCCGCAGCAGCCTCAGCCCCAGTACGCCGCTCCGGCCGCCCAGCAGCCCGCGCCGCAGCAGCAGTATGCCCCGCCGCCGCAGCAGTATGCCCCGCCGCCGCAGCAGCAGTACGCGCCCCCGCCGCAGCAGCCCCAGTACGCCGCTCCGGCTCCTCAGCAAGCCGCGCCTCCGCAGCAGTACCCGCCACAGCAGTACCCGCAGCAGCAGCAGTACGCGCCGCCGCAGCAGCAGTACGCGGACCCGTCGCGGCCGGCGCCCGGCCCGTATCCAGCCTCGCCGCCCGAGACCTACCGCCGCCCCACCGGCCAGTACCCGCCGCCTCCCCCGCCGCCGCCGCCGGGCTACGTGCTCAAGCAGGGCAAGTACGGCTGGTACGCCGTGCCCGCCCCGGGCGCCTCCATCCCGCCGCCCACCACCTACCCGACGCCGGTCTACGTCCCGCCGCCGCCGCCCCCGGCTCCGATGACGCAGGCCGCGCCGCCCCCGCCGCCGAAGGAGCCCGAGCTCTCCACCCGCCTCGCCTTGACCGGCGCCGGCACCTCCGACCGCTTCATCGGCGGCCTGGCCCTGTCCCTCGACTCCGACGTCGTCGGCCTGGACGCCAGCATCGACGCGGTGGGCAACGACCTGGTGACCGGGCCCAGCGACGCGGACCACGCCGATCCGGCCGCCTGGGGCACGCTCCACCTCACCTTCTCCGCCCTCGATCGCGACCGCTCGCGGCTGCGCTTCGAGGTCGGCGGCTCGATGCTCTACCTGCCCGACACGCCCTTCACGGCCATGCACCCCTGGGCCGGCGACACGCTCTTCGGCCCCGACTTCGGCGTCTCCGGCGAGTTCAAGCTGATCGGCCCGTTCGGCGTGGAGGGGCACGCCCGCATCACGCCGTACCCGGTGATGGTGACCGACACCGCGGCGTCGCTGTTCCTGCGCACCGGGCCGCTCAGCTTCTCGGCCGGCTACCGCGACTTCCGGGTCTACGGTGAGAAGACCAACGACGGGAAGGATGCGCCGGCGCTGGCGGCGTACGGGCCGCAGCTGGGCCTGACGCTGGTGTTCTGAGGCCGGTGGTGCGGGTGGGGGCCCCGCGCCGTGCGCGGGGGGGACGCTAGCCCCTCCTCGCCGGGTGCCGCGCAAGGGCCCCTTCCTCTGTCTGGCAGATCTGGGCCCGCAGCGCGGCGGGACCCGGCGCGGCAGGGGTGGGGCCCCAGGAGCTTTGCTCCTGGGGCGGGGACGCCAGTCCCCGTTACACCACCGGGCGGCCCTCAGGGGCCGACCCGCCGTCCGCATTTTCAGGGGCACGCGCGCCCGATCCACCGGGGCGCGACGCCGCTACTTCTTCGACGACTTCGAGGCCGCCTTCTGGCGCTTCTTGCGCGCCTTCCACTGCTGGCGGCGGCGGCTCTTCATGCGGGTGTGCTTGCTCTTCGAGTTGGCCATCGATTCCTCCGTGTGGGGAAAGGTCCCCCCGGCAGGCCGGGGGCGGGTCTGTATAGCACGGCCGCCCCTCCTGCCGTCACCCCTGCGACGTTCCCTCTCCGGGATCCTCCGGGCGGGCGATCGCGGGGCTCGCCGGGGCCGGCAGGAGGCGCACCCTCGGCCGGCCGGGGCGCTGCGCCGTCGTGGCGCGCCTCCACCGAGTCGCTGCGCCCGTCGCTCCGCTCCACCCGCGTCGTGCCGGGCACCCCTGGCGGGCGGACCGGCACCGCCATCCCCTCGGCCCCCCGGACCGCGGTGGGCCGGGCGCCAGGGCCCGCGGCGCGAACGCGCGACGGGCCGTCGGGCGGCGGCGGGCGCGGCACCTGGGGCGGCGGCAGCGCCGCCTGCCGGTTGCGCTCGGCCTGCCAGGTGGTGACCAGGTCCTTCACGTCGGCCAGCGGCAGCGCCTTGCAGACGTTGCCGTTCGCGCCCTCCATGTCCCGCGCCATGCAGAGCGCGTTCAGGATGGCCTCCTCGGTGGCCTCGATGACCGCCTCGTAGAGCGGGTCCAGGCGCGGGTCGAGGAGGATCTTCATCCGGTAGACCATCTTCCTCGTCTCGCGCGGCACCTGGTTGGCGGTGGAGAAGGCCAGCATGATCTCACCCGAGCCGTGCATGGCCGAGGAGCCGACCCGCCCCACCCCCAGCGCGGCCCGCTTGGCGAGCCGGTTCGAGCTGGTGCGTGGCCAGCGGCGCGTCGGTGGCGATGACCGCGATGATGGAGCCGTAGTCCTTGGTGCGCCGCTGCACCTTCCCGTAGCGCGCGTCCAGCACCTCGCCCACCGGCAGCCCGCCCACCCGCAGCTGGCGCATGACGCCGAAGTTGGACATCACCAGCACGCCCACGGTGTAGCCGCCCATGGCCTCGGGCAGCTTGCGGCTGGAGGTGCCGATCCCGCCCTTGAAGTCGCAGGTGATCATGCCGGTGCCGCCGCCCACCGCCCCCTCGGCCACCGGCCCGTCGCTGGCGGTCCGCAGCGCCTCGGCCACGTGCTCGTCCTTCACGTGGCGGCCGGCGATGTCGTTGAGCCAGGAGTCGTCGCACTCGCCCACCAGCGGGATGATGACGTCGTGCTCGTCGCCGATGCCCGGGTACCGGTCCACCATCCACTTCACCGCGGCGTCGGAGACCGCGCCCACCGAGAGCGTGTTGGTGAGGAAGATGGGCGTCTCCACCAGCCCCCACTCCAAGAGCTGGGTCATGCCCGAGACCTCGCCGGCCCCGTTGAGCACGAAGCCGCCCCCCACCACCCGCTCCGCGAAGATGTTGGTGGTGTTGGGCAGGATGGCGGTCACCCCGGTGCGCACCGGCCCCTTGCCCACGCGGAGCGGTCCGGCGGCGCCGCGGATGATGGTCGAGTGGCCCACGCGCACGCCGGCCACGTCGGTGATGGCGTTCCAGCGGCCCGGCTTGAACCGGCCCAGCGAGATGCCCAGGTCGCGGGCGCGGCAGCGCGCTCCGGCGGCGGTCCCCGTCTCTGGCATGGCACAGACTTAGTCCACCGCGGCGGCCGCGCGAAGCACAAACCGGCCCGCCCGGGCGGTTCTGCGCGCGGCGCGCTCGCGCCCCCCGAGCGGGGCCCGGGTCGCTCAGGCGGCGCCCGGCTCGTCGCGGCGCCCGCTCACGGCGGCGTCGCCCGGCTCGCGCCCGCGCTCGCCGTCGCGCTCCCGCTCCGCGGCGGCCTGCGCCCGGCGGGCCCGCTCGCGCTCGCGCTCCCGCTCCTGGTAGCGCCGGATGGCGAAGGAGAAGGATCTCGCCGATCAGCCCCCGGTACTCGATCCCGGCGGCCTGGGCGATCAGCACCAGGTCCGACCACCCCGGCGCCAGCCCTGGGAGCGGGTTGCACTCGATGAAGAAGATCCGCCCCTCGGCGTCCATGCGGAAGTCGAGCCGGGCCACGTCGCGGCAGCCCAGGGCCGTGAAGCACTCGCGCGCCGCCCGCTCCAGCCGGTCCAGCTCGCGGGGCGCCAGCCGGGCCGGCACCTCGTAGCGGATCTTGTCGTTCCAGTCCTGCTTCATCTCGAACGAGTAGATGGGCGTGGGATCGCTCGCGTCCAGGAAGACGATTCCCATGGGCGGAAGGACCCGCGGCCGGCGCTCGCCCAGCAGCCCCACCGTGAACTCGCGGCCGGCCACGTAGCTCTCCGCCAGCGCCGGCTGGCGGTACTTGGAGACGAGCTCGCGCGCCACCTCGCGCAGCTCGGCCTCGTCGTTCACCACCGACTTGCGGGTGACGCCCTTGGACGTGCCCTCCGCCACCGGCTTCACCATCAGCGGGAAGGTCAGCTCGCGCGGGAGCCGCTCCTTGCCGGTGTTGAGCACCAGGTAGTCCGGCGTGAGGATGCCGTGGGTGCGGACCATGCGCTTGGCCAGCGCCTTGTCGAGCGAGACCGAGAGCGCGGCCGGGTCCGAGCCGGTGTAGGGGATGTCGAGCAGCTCCAGCAGCGAGGGGACCTGCGACTCGCGGTTCCGCCCCTTGAACCCCTCGGCGATGTTGAAGACCACGTCCACCGGCGTGGAGGCCAGCACCAGCGGCAGGTCGGCGGTGGCCTCGAGATCCACCACCTCGTGCCCCCAGCTGGCGATGGCCTCGCGGATGGCCTGCAGCGTCTTGGGCGAGTCGTACTCCGCCTCGTCGTCCTGCTCGCCGGCGAGGTCGGGCGCGACCCGCTTCACGTTGAAGGAGAACCCCACCTTGAGCCGCTCGGTCCGGCGCGGGCGGCCCCGGCGGGCGCTCTTGTCCACGATGCCGTGGCGGGCCACCGCGCTCTGGATCACCGCCGCCAGCACCCCGTCCGCGTGCAGCCCCTCCAGCGCCGCGGCGGCGTAGATGCCGGCGCCGGGCTCGAGCGAGGGGAGCGCGTTGATCTCCAGGAAGTGGATGGCCCCGTCGTCGCCCAGGCGCAGGTCGATGCGCCCCAGGTCGCGCACGTCGAGGACGCGGTAGACCGTCTCGCAGATGGCCTGGATCCGCTCGGCCTGCGCCCGCTTCACGCGCGCCGGCGCCCGGACCGAGACGTACCGGTCGAGCTTGGTCTTGAGCTCGTAGTCGTAGATGGCGAAGCGGCGCCCGGCCGCGGCGGCCTCGTCGATGACGTACTCGACCGGCTGGAGCACGCCGCGCCGGTCCGGGGCGGCTGCCTCCAGGAACGGCACGGTGACGTCGCGCCCCACCACGAACTCCTCCACCAGCACGCCGGCCGGGTAGCGGGCGCAGCCGTCGCGCACCACCTCGTGCAGCCGCAGCGGATCCTCCACCACCGAGTCCTGGGTGATGCCCTTGGACGAGCCCTCGAAGTTGGGCTTCACGATCACCGGGTAGCGGAGCGCGTTGACCTGCAGCTGGGCCGGGTCCTGGACGTACTGCCAGCGCGGCGTGGGGACCCCGTGCTGCGCCAGGACCAGCTTGGTCAGCTGCTTGTCCAGCGTGAGCGCCAGCGCGTAGGCGTCCGAGCCGGTGTAGGGCATCCCCAGCTCGTCGAAGAGCGCCGGGAAGAACGCCTCGCGGAAGCGCCCCCGCCGCCCCTCGGCGGTGTTGAAGATCAGGTCCGGCCCGAAGGCCTCCAGCCGCGTGACGGTGCGGGAGGCCGGCCCGGAGACCTCGATCCGCTCCACCCGGTGCCCGAGCCGCTCGATGGCGCCGGCCAGCGCGTCCACCGTCTCGCGGGTGTCGAACTCGGCCTCCTCCTCGGAGTCGCTGAGCCGCAGGTTGTGCGTGAGCGCGATGCGCATGTGGACCTCAGCCGGCCGGCGGGGCCGGGTGCGGGGCGGGGAGCGTCATGCGGCGCGGGCGGAGGAGCCCGGGGGCGCCGGCGCGGCCGGGGCCAGCGGCTCGACCGCGTCGGTCTTGGCCAGCACCTTGCCGTCCACCACCTGCGTGTCGGCGAAGATGTCTCCCACCCGGATGCCCAGCCGGTCGGTCAGGACGAACCACGTCTCCAGCCCGAGGATGGGCATCCCGGCGAAGAGCAGCACCGGCCAGAGGACCGGGACCGAGAGGAAGACCACCACCAGCGCGAAGGGGGCGTTGCGTAGCCAGGAGTCGTGCCAGGTGGCCGGCGCGCGGCGCGGGACCACCACCGCGCGGACCCCCAGCAGCCGCTTGCCCAGCGACTGGCCGTTCATCAGGCCGTCGGCCGAAAGCAGGTAGAGGGCGGCCAGCAGCGGCCCCACCTGCACCGAGGACTTCATGAGGGCGAAGGCCAGGGCGAAGTCCACCGCCCGCGCCAGGCCGCGCAAGGTCAGATTGGCCTTGGGGTAGGGGCTCTCCTCCCGCTTCGGCTCGCGCGTCCCGTTGCGCATCCGGCTCGCTCCCCTCCCCCGCGCCGGCGCTAGGCCGGCCCCCTGCGAACGAAGAAGAGATAGGCCAGCGCGGGCCGGTGCGAGCCCTCGCGCATGACGAAGTGGAGCGACTCGAAGCTCCAGCCGTCCGCCGTCCGCTCGTTCAGCGCCGCCTCCAGGGTCTCGTCGGAGACCGGCGAGACCTCCACCACCTTGTAGGTGCCCGGCGGGCCCTGGACGGCGCGGAGGTTCACTTGCTCCCCGTGAGCAACCGCGCGGCGTGGGCGGCGTAGTAGGTCAGCACCAGGTCGGCGCCGGCGCGGCGGCAGCAGAGCAGCGTCTCCAGCACCACCCGGTCCTCGTCGATCCAGCCCCGCTCGGCGGCGGCCTTGATCATCGCGTACTCGCCGCTCACGTGGTAGGCGGCCACCGGCAGCGGGAACTGCTCGCGGACGGCGCGGACGATGTCCAGGTAGGGGACGGCCGGCTTCACCATCACCATGTCCGCGCCCTCGGCCACGTCCAGCGCCACCTCGCGCAGCGCCTCCCGGGCGTTGGCCGGATCCATCTGGTAGCCCTTGCGGTCCCTGGGGATGCCCGGGCCCTCGCGCGGCGCGCTCTCGGCGGCGTCGCGGAACGGGCCGTAGAACGCCCCGGCGAACTTGGCCGCGTAGGAGAGCACCGGCACGTCCTGCCAGCCGTCGGCGTCCAGGGCGGCGCGGATGGCGGCCACGCGGCCGTCCATCATGTCCGAGGGGGCCACGATGTCGGCGCCGGCGCGGGCGTGCGCCACCGCCTCCCTGGCCAGCAGCGGCAGGGTGAGGTCGTTGTCCACGCCCATGTCCTGGCCGGGCCCGCCGGCCCGCGGCGCCTTGAGGATGCCGCAGTGGCCGTGGTCGGTGTACTCGCACATGCAGACGTCGGTCATCACCACCAGGCCGGGCACCTGCGCCTTCAGCGCCCGGACGGCGCGCGGGACGATCCCGTCCTCGGCCCAGGCCCCGGAGCCCTGCGCGTCCTTGTGCTCGGGGATGCCGAACAGGATCACCGACCGCACGCCGGCGGCGTAGCCGGCCTGCGCCTCGGCCACCAGCTCGTCCACCGAGAGCTGGAAGACGCCCGGCATGCTCTTGACCGGGTTGCGGACCTTCTCGCCCGGGACCACGAAGAGCGGCCACACCAGGTCGTCCGGCGCCAGGTGGGTCTCCCGCACCAGGCGGCGGAGGGCCTCGGTTCGACGCAGGCGGCGGGGGCGGTCCTGGGGGAAAGGCATGTGCGCTTTCTAGCGCAGTCGGGCCCGCCGGGAAAGCGGCGGGCCGGGCCGGGCGGGCGGGCCCGCGCTCACGGCCGCTCCCGGGGGTTCACGTCGCGCATCACCAGGCCGGCCCACAGCCGCGGGGCGAAGAGCGTGCTCTTCTGCGGCATGGTCTGCCCCGCCTCCCCCACCGCCTGCACCTGCCACATGGGCGTGGGGTTGAGCAGGAAGCCCAGCTGCTGCTGGCCGGCGAGCACGCGGTCGACCGCCTCCCCGGCGTCGCGCACGTAGGTGACGTGCTCCTCCCGCGCCTGCCCCTCCGGCGTGATGCCCAGCAGGTGCTGCAGCACCACCGCGTGGAGCACGGTGACGTCCAGCGCGCGCAGCGTCTCGTCCGGCGGGGCCTGCGCCTCGTCCAGATCGGCGTCGTCCCGCAGCGTCAGCACGTGGGCCCGCTGGTCCTCGGCCGAGACCATCAGCAGCGTGCTGGCCTTGCCGGCGTGCTCCGCCAGCCGGGCCACCGCCCAGGCGCGGCCGGCCGGACGCCGCAGGTCCTCGGGGAGCGTCTCCACCGTGAAGTAGCGGGCCAGCTGCTCCAGCAGCCGGGGCACCGAGAGCCCCTGGATCCCGTTCACCAGCCGGTGCGTGGCGTAGAGCACCAGCCCCGGGTCGCTCATGGGGCAGAGGAACATCATGGCATAGCGGTGGCCGCCGTCCGCCGGGAGGCCGGGCGTCCCGGCGTCGAGCAGCCGCTGGTAGGCCATGTAGGTCTCGTACCGGTGGTGCCCGTCGGCGATGAAGATGCGGTGGTCGCGCACCAGCCCCTGCAGCGCCGCGATGGCCTGCGGGTCCTCCACGCGCCAGAGCCGGTGGTGGACGCCGTCCTCGGTGTCGGTCTCGGCCACCGGATCGGGGGGGAGGAGGGCGTCCAGCGTCCGGGCGGTGGCGCCCGCCGGGTCGCGGTAGAGGCCGAAGAGGACGGAGAGGTTGGCCCGGACCGCCTTGATGAGCTCGAGCTGCTCGGCGCGCGGGGCCACCAGCGTCTTCTCGTGCGGGACGATGATCCCCTCGGAGAACTCGTGCAGCCGCACGGCGGCGATGAAGCCGCGCCGGCGCACCTCGCGGCCGTCCTGGGACCAGAAGGTTTGCTCCAGCGGGTAGATGGCCGGGGCCGGGTCGGACCGCAGCACGCCCGACGCGCGCCACTCGTCCCACCACCCCGCCGCGCGCGTGTGGCGGTTCCAGCCCTTGCCGTCGCCGGGGCGATCCTCGCCGGCCGTCAGGTGGCAGACGTTCTGCGGGTCCCTGCGGAGCAGCAGCGCCCGCTCCTCGGGCGCGATTCTGATCGTAGGGGGGCGCCAGGAGCACGCCGAGCGCGCGCCCGCGCGAGGCGGCGTACCGGATGCCGCGGAAGGGCGCGATCTCGGCCATCGGGGCTGGGACCGTAGATCAGCGCCTGCGGGGGTGCAAGGCGCGCGCGGCGCTTCCGGTGGGGCGCCGACCGTCACCTGGCCCCCCGGCCGAGCAGCACGGCCGGGATGGTCCGGAGCACGATCCGGACGTCCTGCCACAGCGACCATCTGTCGATGTAGGCCAGGTCCAGCTCCATCCAGCGCCGGAACCCCACCTCGCTGCGCCCGGAGACCTGCCAGGTGCAGGTGAGCCCCGGCTTGACCGAGAGCCGGCGGCGCTGCCAGGGCTCGTACCGCCGCACCTCATCCGGCAGCGGGGGGCGCGGCCCGACCAGGCTCATCTCCCCCCGGAGCACGTTCCAGAGCTGGGGCAGCTCGTCGAGCGAGGTGCGGCGCAGCAGCCGTCCGACGCGGGTGACCCGCGGGTCGCTCCGCAGCTTGAAGACCGGGCCGTCCATCTCGTTGCGGTGCTCCAGGGCGGCGCGCTCGGCCTCCGCCCCGCAGCGCATGGAGCGGAACTTGTACAGGGTGAAGCGGCGGCCGTGCAGCCCGACCCGCTGCTGGCGGAAGAGGATGGGGCCGCGGGAGTCGAGCGCCACCGCCGCCGCCGCCACCGCCAGCACCGGCGCGAGCAGCACCAGGCCGGCCACGCTGCCCACGACGTCGAAGGCGCGCTTGGCCAGCAGCGGGAGCAGCGCCTCGGGCGCGGTCGAGAAGGAGAGCAGCGGCTGCCCGGAGAGATCCTCCACCGCCAGCCGCGAGCGGCGGGAGGGGAAGAGGTCGAGGCCGATCTTGACCGGGATGCCCTGCTCCTCGCAGGCCTCCAGCGCCCGCTCCGCCGCGGCCAGCCGCTCCCGCGGCACCGCCACCACCACGAAGTCGAGCACCTGCCGCTGCAGGATCTCGCGCAGCTCCGCCAGCTCCCCCAGCACCGGGCCGGCGACGCCGCGCCCGGAGCCGCGCTCGAGCACGAAGCCGGCGAAGGTGAAGCCCCACTCCTGCCGGGCCAGCAGCTCGCGCCGGAGGCGGTGCGCGAGGGGCCCGCTCCCCACCACCGCGAACGTCCGCGAGTTGTAGCCGCGCCGCCGCAGCGCCCGCGCCAGCGTGCGCAGCGCCACCCGGCTCCCCGCCAGCCCCGTCACCGCCACCGCGCTCCAGACGCCCAGCAGGAGGCGCGAGCGCTCGGGATCGCGCCCCGCCAGCGCCACCCCGGCCAGCACGGCCGCGGCGGTGCACCCGGCCAGCGCGATCCGCCCCACCTCGTCCACCAGCCGGCGCGTGCGGTAGACGCCGTAGACCCCGCTGGCCTCGGAGACGGCGGTCCACACGATCAGGGCCAGCGCCACCCAGGGGGCGTCGAGGCCGGCCGGGGCGCTCCAGGCGGAGCCACCCGGCTCCACCGCCGGCTGGAGGGCTCGGGCGCCGGCGAACGCCGCCGCGACCAGCCCCAGGTCCAGGATGCGCAACCCCGCCGCGACCGCCCGCGCCCGCTGCCTCAGCATGCGCCCCCGCCGCGCCCCGAGGGACCGGCGGAGGGTGTTCCGCCTGCCCGGTGGCGTCCCCAAGGTCGAGACGGCGGAGCGCACATGGAAGACACCTTCATCGTGGTGGTGAACTGGAACGGCGGGGGGTTGCTCCCGGCCTGCCTCGACGCCCTGCGGGCGCAGGTCCCGCCCGGCGCGATCCTGGTGGTGGACAACGGCTCCAGCGACGACTCGGCGGCGGTGGTGGCCGCCCGCCCCGGCGTCCGCTGGCTCCCGCTGGGCGCCAACACCGGCTTCTCCCCGGCCGCCAACGCGGGGCTGCGGCAGGCGCTGCTGGCCGGCGCGCGCTTCGTGGCCCTGGTCAACACCGACGTGGTGCTCGCGCCGGGCTGGCTGGCCGCGCTGCGCGCCGACGCCGACCGCCACCCCCGCGCCGGGCTCTGGAACGGGCTGCTCACCTTCGAGGACGATCCGCTCACCGTGAACTCCACCGGGCTGGTCTTCGACCGCTGGCTGCGCGCGCGCGACCGCGACTTCGGCCGCCCGCTCGCGGCGCTGGACCGGCCGGCCGGGACGGTCCCGGGGGTGACGCTGGGCGCGGCGCTGCTGCGCGCCTCGGCGCTGCGCCGCACCGGGCTGCTCGACCCGGCCTTCTTCGCCTACTGCGAGGACGCCGACCTGTCGCTCCGGGCGGCCCGGGCCGGCGTGGGCTGCCGCTACGTGCCGGCGGCCCGGGCCCGCCACGGCTACGCCCGCACCAGCGGCGCCGGCTCGCCGCTGCAGCGCTACCTGCTGGCGCGCAACCACCTGCGGGTGGCGGCCCGCCACCTGCCGCTCGCGTGGGCCGCCGCGGCGGTGCCGGGGCTGGCGCTGCTGCGGGCGGCGGTGGCCGCGCCGCGGGCCGCCCTGCGCGGCGGCCGGGCCCACGGCCTGGCCCAGCTGCGCGCCGCCCGCGACGGGCTGGCCCTGGGCGGAGAGGCCCTGCGCCTGCGGCTGGCGGCCGCCATCCGCCCCTGAGCGGCAGGTGGCGAGCGTCGCCCGCCCTCACACCGCCCGCACCGCCTCGGCCCCGGGCATGCCCTGCAGGGCGCGGTAGCGCGCCACCGCCTGCGCCGTCGGACCGTCGAAGGCCAGCGCGCCCCGGTGCAGCACCACGCCCCGGTCGCAGAGCGCGGCCACCTGGTCGGAGGAGTGCGTGACCAGCAGGATGGTGCAGCCCGCGCGGCGCAGCGCCCGGATCCGCTCCAGGCACTTGGCCTGGAACCGCTCGTCCCCCACCGCCAGCACCTCGTCCACCAGCAGCAGGTCGGCGTCCACGTCGGAGGCGATGGCGAACCCCAGCCGCGCGTACATGCCGGAGGAGTAGCTCTTCACCGGCACGTCGATGAACCGCTCCAGCTCGGCGAAGGCCACGATCCGCTCCAGCCGCGCGGCCATGTCGCGGCGGGAGCGGCCCAGCAGCGCGCCGTTCAGGAAGACGTTGTCGCGCCCGGAGAGCTCCGGGTCGAACCCGGCCCCCAGCTCGATCAGCGGCGCCACCCGCCCGCCCACCCGCACCGTCCCCTCGGTGGGCCGCAGCACGCCGGCGGCCAGCTGCAGCAGCGTCGACTTGCCCGAGCCGTTGTGGCCCACCACCCCCACCGCCTCCCCCGGGGCGACGCGCAGCGAGACGTCGCGCAGCGCCCAGAGCGGCTCGGCCTTGTTCAGGTGGCGGAACCGCCCCAGCACGGCCTCCTTGAGCGTGTCCACCCGCTCGTGACGCAGCCAGTAGCGCATGGACGCGTGATTCGAAGCTGAGCAAGCCGGTCGGGGACATGGTGATCTCAGAACCAATGCAGGTGCTGACCTTCGCTGCGGTGGAAGGCCCAAAGCCCCAGCACGAGCGCGGCGGCCGCCACGGCCGTGGCCGCCGCCAGCTCCCCGGGCGGCGGGAAGCGGCCGGCGTGGACCGCCTCCTGGAACAGCGCCACGATGGGCGTGGCGGGGTTGGCGGCCAGCAGGCGGCGCAGCCACCCCGACCCCAGCGCCTCGACGTACGAGGCCGGGTAGAGCACCGGCGTGAGGTAGAACCAGACCTGGAACAGCACCTCGACCAGGTGGCGCAGGTCGCGGAAGAAGACCGTGAGCGAGCTGACCAGCAGCGCCAGCCCGGTGGTGAAGGCGAAGGCCAGCAGCAGCGCCACCGGCAGCGCCAGCCAGCTCGCGCCGGGCGGGCGGCCCTGCAGGGCGGCCACCACCGCCAGCGGCGCCAGCGAGAGCGCCACGTCCACCAGCTTCCCGCCCACCACCGCCAGCGGGTAGACCGCCTGCGGCACCGCCACCTTCCGGATCAGCCCCTGGTTGGCGAGCAGGGCGTGCGAGGCGCTCACCGTGCCCACCGAGATGAGGCTCCAGGGGAGCAGGCCGGCCAGCACGTAGAGCGCGTAGGCCGGGGTGTCGATGCGGACCACCCGCGAGAAGACCACCGTGTAGACCGCCATCTGCAGGAGCGGGTTGAGCAGCGTCCAGGCCATCCCCAGCGCGCTGCGCTTGTAGCGGGCCTTGAGATTGCGCGCGACCAGCAGCGCCACGAGCTCACGCACGCGGTAGAGGTCGGCCACGGGGCGGGTCAGCGAGGCGGCGAGCACCCCAGGCAACCTCGTGACGCCCGACGGGCCGCGCCACGGCCCCCCAGGGCGCGTGAACGTGCCCCCAGGGGCGCGGCCGTTCACGCCGGCCTGCGCGCGTGGACCACCAGCCCGTTCGAGCCCAGGATGCCCAGGAGCGGCGAGCGCACCCGGACCAGCCGCGGCTCGAACCCCACCCGCTCCAGCTCGCAGAGGGACTCGATCCCGAAGATGGTGTAGACCAGCGCGCCCTCCGGGCGGACCGGGTCCTCGTGGTAGACGGGCGGCGCAAGGTGGCGGACGGTCCCGTCCGGCCCGGGCTCGGCCCGCACCTCGGCGCAGAAGCGGTGGCCGTGGAACGGCACGGTGAAGATGGCGTGGCCGCCGGGCGCCAGCACCCGGTACAGCTCGGCCAGCGCCGCGGCGGGCCGCGGCACGTGCTCCAGCACGTCGGAGGAGAGCACCGCCTCGAAGGCGCCGTCCGGGAAGTGGGTCCGCTGCGCGTCCACGTGCAGCACGCCGTCGCGCACGGCGCCGCTGGGCAGCGCCGCATCGAGGAACTCGCTGGCCACGTGGTTCTGCCCCAGCCGCGCCGCCAGCGCCTGGTGCAGCGCGCGGCGCGCCTCCAGGTTCCAGACGCGCCAGCGCCGGGGCAGGCGCGCCACCCCCGCCCCGGCGCCCAGCCCGGCCACCTCCAGCAGGACCGCCGCCAGCTGACGCTGCCGGTTGAAGCTGCCGCAGCGACGGCAGGCCAGCGTCTCGCGCAGGTTGTCCGACTCGAGCTCGAAGACCGTGGCCTGCGAGCAGACGTTGCAGAACCCCGGCCAGCGGCGGGCGCGCAGTGCGGCCCGCTCCCAGAATCCCGTCCCGCGCCGCGCGCGGCCAGTCCACCTGCAGCATCGCTGCCTCCTCACCCGGCCGCGCGGGCCGCGGCCGCCGCCGCGGCGGAGCCGGCGTAGGGCCGGCGCGGGAGGTCCAGCGGCCCGCCGCCCTCCCCGCGCAGCCGGTCGACGAGCACCGCCGGGAGCGCGCTCAAGGCCCGCAGCGAGCCGCGCGTGCCGGGCGCCCGCCATACCGCGTCCAGGCCGCCCGGGGCCGCCGCCCGGCACTCGTGGACCACGTCGCGGGCGCGGCGGGCGAAGGTGCGGACCGCCAGCGCCGGCGCGCCGTGGCGGGCGGCGAAGAGCAGGGTGCTGCGCGCCACGTGCTCCACGAAGGCCGGGGAGCCCTCACGGCTGGTGCCGGTGTGGTAGTGGCGGACCCGCGAGCCCGGGCAGAAGACCAGCAGCCCCAGCCGCCGCAGCCGGAGCGAGAGGTCGGTGTCCTCGTAGTACATGGTGTAGTAGGGCGGGAACCAGCCGGCGCGATCGAGCGCGGTCCGCCGCGCCAGCAGCGCGGCGCCGCAGAGCGCCGGCACCACCTCCTCGCGCGACCAGCGCGGCCCGTCCGGCTCCCCGGCCCCGGCGTCGCTCCCCTCCCCGTGGGCGGTGAGCGCCGTCCCGGCGTTCTGGATCAGGTCCATTGTGACCGCCCCCTCCAGCTCCAGGGGCGCGATCCCCGGGCGCTCGCCCAGCCGCAGCGGCGCCCGCCCTGGGACCTCCAGCGCCACCGGCCCGCCGCGCCCGGCCAGCCGCAGCACCGGCCGCCGCGCCGGCGCGTCCAGGCCGGGCAGCGGGATGGGCAGGTGCACCGCCGCGCCGGGCGGAAGCTCCCGCAGCAGCGCCCCGCCGGCGCGCCGCCGCGCGGCCCCGGCCGGCCAGCGCACCTTGCCGTCGAGCGGGCCGCCGTGCACCGCCTCACCCACCAGGACCGGCGCGCCGTCCGTGGCCCGGATCGTCACCGGCACGAAGCGGTGCATGAAGAGGAGCTTCGCGCCCACCGCCGCCACGCCCGGATCCCCCGCCAGCAGCGCCAGCGGGCGCACCAGCCACTCCGGCTCCGGGGCGGTGTCGTTGTTGAGGAAGGCGATCACCTCGCCGCGCGCCGCGCCCCGGGCGGCGTTGTTGGCCGCGGCGAACCCCAGGGGGCGGTCGAAGGCCAGCACCCGCACCCGCGGGAAGCGGGCGGCCCAGGCGGCCGTGCCGTCGCGCGAGCCGTTGTCCACCAGCAGCACCTCCAGCGCCCAGCCCGGCGGCAGGCGCGAGCCCTCCAGGGCCGGCAGGCACCGCTCCAGGAACCGGCGCCCGTCGCGGGTGGGGACGATCACGCTCACCGTGCTCACGACGCGATCACCCCCGCGAAGAGGGCCTGCACCTCGGCGTCGAAGCGGGGCCTTCCGAACCGCTCCGCCCGCTCCCGCGCGCGCCGGCCCATGGCCTCGCGCCGCGCCTCGTCCCGCAGCAGCGCGGCGGTGGCGCGCGCCAGCCCGTCCTGGTCCTGGTAGAGCAGGCCGCTCCACCCATGCTCCACGATCTCGCGGGGGCCGCCGCCGTCGAAGCAGACCGGGACCGCCCCGGCGCTCATGGCCTCCACCACCGCGATGCCGAAGTGCTCCTGCCGCTCGGGCAGGTGGGGCGGGGCCAGCGCGCCGGTGGCGTGCCAGCACACGGCGGCCCGGTCCAGCGCCGCCCGCCGGTCGGCCTCCGGCGCGTCCAGCAGCAGGTCCACGGGGAGGTCGGCGCAGCGGGCGGCCAGGTCGCCCAGCTCCTCCAGCGTGGGCCGGTCGGCGTTGACGCGCCCCACCAGCACCAGCCGCCACCCGGACGGCGCCCGCGGCAGCAGGCGCGCGAACGCCTCCACCAGCCAGGGCTGGTTCTTGTGGTGGCCGGTGGCGGCGAAGCGGCCCACGGCGACGATCTCGCGCGCCTTGGGGCCGGGCGCGGGCAGCAGCTCGGCGGCCGGGTAGAGGACGCGGGTGGGCACGGCGCCGCCCCAGCGCCGGCGGGTGTGCCGCTCGGTGAAGAGGGAGTTGCAGAGCAGGTGCTGGTAGGTCTCCACCCAGGGCCCGCCCGGCTGGAAGGGGAACATCACCGCGTAGACGCCCAGCGGGCACGGGTTGGGCAGGCTGGAGCCGGCGCTGTGGTTGACCAGCACGTCGTAGGGGCGGAGCAGCTCGCCCAGCGCGCCGTCACCCTGCCCGCGCGCCTCCGGGACGGCGCGGATGGTGAACCCGTCGTGGCCGGGGCCGAAGGCCGCCGCCACCGCCGCGGGGCCGGGCGGGCCCGGCTCGGTGGTGACGACCTCCACCTCGTGGCCGGCCGCGGCCAGCGCGCTGGCCAGCGCGAAGCAGGCCCGCTCGCCGCCGCCCAGCGTGCCCAGGTGCTCATTCAGGATCGCGACGCGCGCCATGGAGGGCCCCGCGCGCCGGTCGGGGCTTCGACTCCCGCCCCCCGGACGCGCGCCATAACGTTCGGCGACCGTGAGCCTCCGACCAGCCGATTGCCCCACCCAGGAACTGCCCGCCGCCGGCGGGTGCACCCGCTGCGCAGCCCTCTCCGGAGCGCTGGCGGAGGCCCGCGCGGCGCTGGCCGAGGCGCGCGCCGAGGCCGAGCGCGCCCGCCGGCGCGCCGAGCTGATCCTCCGCTACGTGCCAGAGCAGCTGGGCATCCCGGCCGAGCCGCCGCTGCGGTACCGGCTGGTGGACGCGCTCAACCGGGAGCTGCAGCGCTTCCCCGGGGTACACCGGCGGTTGAAGCGCACGCTCTCCCGCGCCCGCGCCGCGGCGGCGCGCGTGCGCGGCGTCGCAGGCGGGGCGGACGGACGGTGAGCCCCTCATGGCGCGAGGCCCGAGCGGCTGCTCCCTCACGCCGGGGCGTGCTTAACGTCTCACCAGTGCGGATTGGCATCGACGCCACCCTCGTTCGCCCCGATCGCCTCACCGGCGTCGAGCGGTACGCGCTCTCGCTGCTGGGCGCGCTGGCCAGGCTGGCCCCGCCGCGGCTGGAGCTGGTCCTGTTCGTGCGGTCGGACGCGCCCCCGGCGGTCACCACCCTCCCCTTCGAGCGCTGCGTGGCCCCCCGCGGCTCGCGGGTGCGGGTGGATCAGCTGTGGATGCCCGCCGCCGCGCGCCGCGCCGGGGTGGCGCTGCTCCACTCGCTGGCCTTCCCCACCCCGCTGCTCTGGCGCGGCCCCAGCGTGCTCACGGTGCACGACGCGACCCCCTGGCTCCACCCCGGCACGGTCAGCACCGGGATGCGCTACTACTACGCGCCGCTCTTCCCGCAGGCGATGGCCCGGGCCGCCGCCGTGCTCACGGTGTCCGAGGCCTCCCGCCGGGACCTGGCCCGCACGGTGGGGGTGGCGCCGGAGCGGATCCACGTCACCCCCAACGGCGTCGAGCCGCGCTTCTTCGAGGCGCGCCGCGCGCCGTCCTCGCCGCGCTATCTGCTGGCGGTGGGCACGATCGAGCCGCGCAAGAACTTCCCTGCCCTGCTCCAGGCCCTGCGGCACCTGCGGGCCCAGGGACGGGACCTGCGGCTGGTGCTGGCCGGGCGGCGCGCCTGGGGGCCGCCGCTGACCATCGACCGGGACCTGGCCCCGCACGTGGAGCTGCTCGGGCCGGTGCCGGACGAGGAGCTGCCGGGGCTGTACGCCGGGGCCTCCTGCTACGTGCTGCCCTCGCTCTACGAGGGGTTCGGGATCACGCTGGCCGAGGCCATGGCGGTCGGCGTCCCGGCGGTGGCGAGCGACATCCCGGCGCTGCGCGAGGTGGGCGGCGACACGGTCCGCTACGCCGACCCCCGCGCGCCGGCCTCGCTGGCCGCGGCCATCGGGGCCGCGCTGGACGACCGGACGGGCAGCGCCGTGCGGGCGCTGGCGGCCCGGGAGCGGGCGCGGCGCTTCCGCTGGGAGGCGGCCGCGGAGACCACGCTGCGCGTGTACGAGCAGGCCCTGGCCACGGCGCCGCGCCGCCAGCCGCGCCGGGCCCAGGTGCTGCCGCTGCAGCGGCGCGAGGTGGCGCTGGCCGCGCCGCTGGTGGAGTCGCGGGCGCCGGCCGCCGGCGAGGGCGGCGGGTAGCGGCCGCGCGCCGGGCGGCTCAGCGCGCCCGCTGCACGGCCCACAGCCCGGCCGCCACGAAGACCAGGTTGGGCAGCCAGGCGGCGATCCAGGGGTGCACGGTGCCGGAGAGCCCCAGCGCCCAGGTCACGCCCTGCATGGCCCAGAACAGCAGCGACACGCCCACCCCCTCCACCAGCGCCGCCGCCATGTGCCCCTTGCGCGCGGCCCGCAGCGCCAGCGCGATGGCCAGCAGCGCGCCGGGCACGCCGGAGAACGGGTAGGCCAGCCGGTTGTAGCGCTCGAGCTCGAACGCGGCGACCTCCAGCCCCAGCCGGCGGCGCAGCTTGATCTGCGCCAGCAGCGTGTTCCAGGGCATCTGCGAGGGGCGGCCGGGGATGACGGCGAAGGCCTCGGGGGCCTCGTCGAACCGGTAGCGCGCCTCCGCCGCCTGCCGGTACCGGAGCGTCCCGTCGGGCAGGAAGGTCCAATCCTCCACGTCGGACAGGACCCAGTCCTTGCCCTCCGGGCGCATGTGGCCGGCGTCGATGCGCCGGACCAGGTGCAGCTCCGGGTCGAGCTCCAGCACGGTGATGTGCTCGAAGCCGCCGCCCGGCAGCGCGCCGCGCAGGTGGTAGACGTGGCGGCCGTCGCGGCCGCGGAACCAGCGCTTGGGCTCGCGGGCCGCCTCGTAGCGGCGCCGGTCGCCGCCGCGCCCGAAGCGGAGGGCGCGGATGGTCTCGGCCCGGTCCTCGGCCCGCACCCCCACCACCTCGTGCAGCACCACCAGCACGCCGCCGCAGAGCAGCACCACCGCGATGGCCGGGACGGCCAGGCGCCAGGGGCCGAGCCCGAGCGCGCGCATGGCCACGTACTCGCGGGTCTGGCGGAAGCTGGAGGCGGCCAGGCCGGCCCCCAGCAGCATGGCGGCGGGGGCCACCTGCCGGCTCACCACCAGCGCGAAGTTGGCGTAGAGCTCCAGCACCGCCGGGACCCAGCCCGGGCCCTTGAAGCTGCCGGCGTTGTCGACGTAGTCGACGGCCACGAAGATGGCCACCACGCCCAGCAGCGCGGCCAGGGTGGCCCAGAGCGTCCGCATGGCCACGTAGCGCCCGAGGATCACCGGACCGCCCCCACGCCGCGCCTGGCCAGGAGGGCCAGCAGCACCAGCCCGGCCCCGCCCAGCACCAGGTTGGACAGCTCCAGGCCGATCCAGCCCGGCAGCCGGCCGGCCTGCACCAGGGTCTCGCCGCTGCGGAGCAGCAGGTAGTGGAGCAGCATCACCACGAAGGTGCTCCCCACGCCGAAGGCCCGTCCGGCGAAGCGCGAGGCGCCCAGCGGGACGGCCAGCAGGGCGAAGGCGATCACGGCCAGCGCCGAGGCGATCTTGCGGTGCAGGTAGCCGTCGAGCCGCCAGGCCTGCTTCTCGTCGTTGCGCGCCCGCGCCTCGGCCATGGCGGCGCGGAGCTGGCCGACGGTCTGCTCGCGCGAGGAGCGACCCAGGCCGTCCTGCGGGCCGATGGACACCACCAGGCTGGCGCGCTCGAACTCGGGAACCGCGTAGTCGTCGGCCTCCCCCTCGCCGCGGTGGACCTCGCCGTCCACCAGCTCCAGCCGCATCTCCTGGCCGGCGCCGATGGGGGCCAGCCCGCCGTGGCGGGACAGCGCCAGCACCGGCGCGTCGGGGTTGGAGCGGTCGTGGATGAGGACGTTCTCCCAGCGCCCCGCGTCGGTGACGCGCTCGGCGAAGAGCGTGTACCCCGGGATGTCGTCGTAGAAGACGCCGGGGCGCACGCCGCGGGCCACGTTCTGCTTCACGATGTCGTTCATGCGCAGCCGCGAGGCCCGCAGCCCCCACGGCTCCAGCTGGAGCGACATCCAGACGCCGAGCGCCCCGGCCAGCAGGGCCAGGATCAGCGGGACCCGCACCAGCCGCGCCGGGGACAGGCCCGCCGCGCCCATGGCCACAATCTCGCGGTCCTCGGCCAGGCGCCCCACCCCCAGCACCGCGCCCAGCAGGAAGGCGATGGGGAGCACCTGCACGATGAAGGCCGGCAGGAGCGTGACGATGGCCATGCCCACGTCACCGAGCGACACGCCCGAGCCGAAGAGCAGCTGCGCGCGCCCCAGGATGGCGGTGGCCAGCATGAGCTGCGTCAGGAAGAGCAGCCCCGCGCCCAGGGGCTGGAGGATCTCCTTCGCCAGGTAGCGATCGAGACCCCCACCGGCCGGTCACCCCGCGGCGTCGAGCTTGGCCTGGAGCGCCTGGTCCTTGGCCTCGACCTCGCGGGCCATCTTCTGGCGCTGCGCGCGGACCGCCTCGGCCACCCGCGCGTCGGAGCGGGCGATGATGCGCGCCGCCAGCAGCCCGGCGTTGCGCGCGCCGGCCTTGCCGATGGCCAGGGTGCCCACCGGCACGCCGGCGGGCATCTGCGCCGTGGCGAGGAGCGCGTCCATGCCCTTCAGGTCGCTGCCTGCCAGCGGGACGCCCAGCACCGGCAGCTCGGTCTCGGCCGCGCAGACGCCGGCCAGGTGGGCCGCCGCGCCGGCGCCGCAGAATCAGCACCTGGATGCCGCGGCCGGCTGCCTCGCGGGCCAGCTTGCCGGTCCGCTCCGGGGTGCGGTGCGCCGACGAGACGTGCACCTCGCTGGCGATGCCCAGCTCCTCCAGCGCCTTCCTGGCCTCGGCCATCACGTCCCAGTCCGAGTCCGAGGCCCATGAGGATCAGCACCTGCGGGTTGCTCACGGCTTCCTCCCGATGTCACGGCGGTGCTGGGCACCGCGGGAAGTGGACGCGCGCCACCGCGCGGTAGGCGCGGTCGGCGGCGTCGTCCAGCCCCTGGCCGAGCGCGCAGACGGTGAGCACGCGCCCCCCGCTCGTCACCACGCGGCCGTCCGGCCCGCCGGCGGTGCCGGCGTGGAACACCTGCGTGTCGGGCTCGAACGGCCCGGCCAGCCCGTCGATGGCGTCGCCCTTCGCGACGTCGCCCGGGTAGCCGCCGGCCGCCAGCACCACGCCCACCGCGGCGCGGGGGTCGAAGTCGATGGCCACGCCGGAGAGGTCGCCGCGGGCCGAGGCCACCAGCGCCGGCACCACGTCGCTGGCCATGCGGAGCAGGATGGGCTGGGTCTCGGGATCGCCCAGCCGCGCGTTGAACTCCAGCACGCGGGGGCCGCGCGGCGTGAGCATCAGGCCGGCGTAGAGCGCGCCGCGGAAGGGCCGGCCGCGCCGGGCCAGCTCGCGCACGGCCGGGAGCAGCACGTTCCGCTCCACCATGGCCGCCACCTCGGGGGTGACGTTGGGCGTGGGCGAGAAGGCGCCCATGCCGCCGGTGTTGGGGCCCTGGTCGCCGTCGAAGATGCGCTTGTGATCCTGCGCGGCGGCCAGCAGCCGGACCCGCTCACCGTCGGTGAAGCAGATGCAGCTCGCCTCGGGCCCCTCCAGCCGCTCCTCCACCACCACCCGGGCGCCGGCGCCGCCGAAGGCGCGCGCCTCCAGGATGGAGCGGAGCGCCGCCTCGACCTCGGCCAGGTCCCCGCAGACCACCACGCCCTTGCCGGCGGCCAGGCCGTCGGCCTTGACCACCACCCGCCCGCCCCGCTCGCGGGCCCAGGCCAGCGCCGGGGCCACCTCGGAGAAGGTGCCGTACTCGGCGGTGGGGATGCCGGCGGCGGCCATGACGTCCTTGGCGAACGCCTTGGAGCCCTCGAATCTCGGCCGCGGCCGCGGTGGGGCCGAAGGCCAGGATGCCGGCGGCGGTGAGCCGGTCCACCAGGCCCGCCACCAGCGGGGCCTCCGGGCCGACCACCACCAGGTCGATGGCGTTCTCCCGGGCCCAGGCGGTCAGGCCGTCCACGTCGTCCGCGCGCAGCGCGACCAGCGTGGCCACCTGCCCGATGCCGGGGTTGCCGGGGGCAGCGTAGAGGGCGCGGACCAGCGGGCTCCGCGAGATCTTCCAGGCGAGGGCGTGCTCGCGACCGCCCGATCCGACGACGAGGACTCGCATGAGAGCCAGGGCTTATAGCACGCCCCGGGCCGGGCTGGCTGGGCTCGCGGGGCCTGCGGTGACCGGCCACCCTCAGGGCGGCGCCGGTGCGTCCTGGAGCGCCGCCAGGGCGGCCCGGGCCGCAGGGATCTCGGGCTCTTCCCTCACCAGGGCGGCCAGGGTGTCGCGGGCCTCGCCCCGGGCCCCCCGGGCCTCCAGGAGCCGGGCCAGGTCCAGGCGCGCGGTGGCCAGGTCTGGCGCGGCGGCCAGGGCGGCGCGCAGGAGCCGCTCGGCCTCGTCCGGCTGCCCCGTCGCGGCCAGCGCCCGGGCGCCCACCACCAGCACCAGCGGCTCGCCCGGCCCGGCCTGCAGCGCGGCCTGGGCCAGCCGCGCGGCGGCGGCGCGCTCCCCCGTGTCGAGCGCCACCTGCGCCCGGATGGCCAGGGGCAGCGCCGACTGGGGCGAGGCCTGCTGCGCCCCCCGCGCCAGCCGCTCGGCCTCGCGGGTGTGGCCGAGCACCAGCTCGGCGCAGGCGGCGGCGGCCAGCGCGCGGCGCGCGGTGGGCGGCTCCGCGGCGGCCAGCGCGGCCAGGCGGGAGGAGGCCTCGGCCACCGGCGCGGGCCCCTCCCAGAAGTCGGTGGGCATGCGGCGCAGGCGGCCGTCGAGCGGATCGCGGCGGAGCGCCTCGTCGGCCAGCTGCAGGGCCAGCCCGGAGGCGCGGAGGCGCAGCAGCCCGCCGGCCACCGCGAGGAGCGCGGCCGGGTCGCGGGCCGCCGGCCGGGCCAGGGCGCGGTAGGCCCGCTCCGCCTCGTCCAGATCGCCCAGCTCGGCCACCCGCGCGGCCAGCAGCAGCTGCACGCGCGGCCCGCCGCCCTCGGCCACCACGCCGGCCGCCAGGCGCAGCGCCGGCAGGTCCCCCGCCGCGTGGGCCAGCAGCGCCTCCTGGAACCGGGCCGGACCGTTTCCCGGCACCCTGCGCAGCGCCTCGCCCACCGCCGCGCGGGCGCCCGCGGGATCGCCGCTGGCGCGGGCCACGGCCGCCCGGTGCGCGAGGATCCGGGCCGCCTCGAAGTCGTCCGGGTGGCGCGCCAGGGCCTGGTCGAGCAGGCGGGCGGCGGCGGGGAGATCGCCCTCGAGCTGGTAGGCGTTGCGGGCGGCCAGCAGCAGCGGCGTGGCGGCACGCGGATCGGCGACCGCCCAGCGGTCCAGCGCCGCCCGCGCCGCGTGCGGCCGATCGAGGGCCAGCTCGGTCTCGGCCAGCAGCTCCAGCGCGCCGCCGTGGTCGGGGTCCAGGGCCAGCCGCTCGCGGGCCAGCGCGCGCGCGCCGGGCGCGTCGCCGGATGCCCAGCGGCTGCGGCACGCCGCGGTGAGGAGGCGCCGGTCCCCCGGGTGGGCGCGGGCCGCGGCGGTGAGCGCGGCGGCGGCCGCCGCGGGGTGGCGCTGCAGCTCGCAGAGCCCGGCGGCGAGCTGCACGCCCGCATCGCCAGGAGCGGCCGCCAGCGCACCCTCCGCCACGCGCGCGGCCTCGGCGCGGTTGGAGGGGCTGGGAACGGCGAGCAGCAGCCGGGCGTAGGCGGCCTGCAGCCGAGCGTCGCCGGGGACCCGGGCAGTGACCTCGCGCAGCACCGCGTGGGCGCGCAGCAGCTCCGCGCCGTCGAGCAGCTCGGTGCGGGCCTCGACCAGCGCCGTCGCGTAGCCTGCGACCGCCTCGACGCGGGCGGGATCGGCCGCCAGCGCGGCGCGGAAGTCGCCCAGGGCGGCGCGAGCGCGGGCCGGCGTGTCCGCGGCCAGCCCGGCCTCACCGGATTGCAGCAGGGCGGCGGCGTCGGACGAGGCTCCCGAGGCGGGGAGCTTGCCGGCGGCGCGCCAGGCGGCCACGGCCTGGGCGACCGCCTGCGGATCCTGCTCGGCGGGAGGGGCGCGCCAGGCCTGGAAGCGCCTCCAGGCAGCGGGGAGGCCAACCCAGCAGGCGCCGCCGAGGGCGGCGGCGAGGAGCAGGGCCAGGGTCGCGAGGCCGAGGCGGCGGAGCACGGCGCCGGAGGCGCGGGCAGGAGGGACCGCGGGGTCGCCGGCAAGCACGGCGGTGGTGCCGACGATGGTCCGGCAGGCTGGGCACCCTGGCACCGAGCCCGGGCGCGCGTCGTCCGAGTCGTGGACGGCGAAGCAGCGGGCGCAGGTGGTGGCGGGCATGGCGCGAGAGGAGGCTACAGGGATCGAGGGGTGGGGGGGAAGGCGTGGGGGGCTGGCTGGAGGGACTGGGTGTGGCGGGTGGCGGGGCGGGGGTGCGGGGGGGGGCTTGGGGTGAGGGGGGGTGGCGGTGAGGGGGGCTGGCGGTGAGGGAGGGTGGCGGTGAGGGGGGCTGGTGGCGAGGGGGGCTGGCGGTGAGGGGGGCTGGTGGTGAGGGGGGCTGGTGGTGAGGGGGGCTGGTGGTGAGGGGGGCTGGTGGTGAGGGGGGCTGGTGGTGAGGGGGGCTGGTGGCGAGGGGGGCTAGTGGCGAGGGGGGCTGGTGGTGAGGGGGGCTGGTGGTGAGGGGGGCTAGTGGTGAGGGGGGCTGGTGGTGAGGGGGGCTGGTGGTGAGGGGGGCTGGTGGTGAGGGGGGCTGGTGGTGAGGGGGGCTGGTGGTGAGGGGGGCTGGTGGTGAGGGGGGCTGGTGGTGAGGGGGGCTGGTGGCGGGGCGGGGGGCTGGTGGCGGGGCGGGGGCTGGTGGCGGGGCGGGGGGCTGGTGGCGGGGCGGGGGGCGATCGGCGCGCGGGGGGCCTGCCGGCGGTGCAGGGCGCAGGGGAACCCCTGCCCCTGCGCCGCGGGCGGTACCGTACTGAGGGAGAGGGAGGGGGGGCTGGGACGGGGGCGGGGTGGGTAGAGATAGGGTGCGGACGGGGCGGGAACGGGGTCAGGTCGTTCGTGTTTGCGCTCACATACTCCAGCGCGTGCGCCCTTGGAGTCAACTGAGAGTTACTTACTCCAGCGCGTGCGCCCTTGGGGTTAACTGAGAGTCACTTACTCCAGCGCGTGCGCCCTTGGGGTCAACTGAGAGTTACTTGCTCCAGCGCGTGCGCCCTTGGAGGGGATCCGAAGCGGGGTCACGTCATTGCTGATGACGCTGGGGATCCGTTCGGGCTGAGCGTAGCGAGCCCGCAGGGCTCGCGGAGTCGAAGCCCAGGCGCCGTGAGGCCCCGGCGCTGGAGCAAGTGGGGCGTCTCGCGGCCTTTGCCGGATTTCGCTTGACGTGAATTGGGCGCGGCGCGGTTTCCGCGGCGCGGCTCCGCCGGAAACGCCTCTCCTGCAATGCTCTGCGTGATCTCCCGGACGTGCCGGGAGGCGCGTGGGGGAGCGGAGATGGGCTCGCGAGATCTCGCCTCCTGGGCGGCGCCAGGGGCCTCGGCGAGCACCTCGAAAACCGGGCTTACGATGGCGTCCTCTGCTGGAGGTGCACGCCAATGAACGCCCGACTCGATGTGCTCGACAACAGCTCCCTCATCGCCCGGCTGCACGCTCTCGCCTCGGACGAGCGCGGCTTCAAGGTCGGGTTCCTGCTGGTGCTGGCGGAGGTGGAGCGGCGGAAGCTCTACCTGGAGCAGGGCTACCCGTCGCTCTGGGCCTACTGCCGGGAGGTGCTCCACCTCTCCGAGGACGGCGCCTACCGCCGCATCACGGCCATGCGGCTGCTGTCCCGGTTCCCCTCCCTCGAGGCGCCGCTGCGCGAGGGCAGGCTCTCGCTCTCCACGCTGGGAATGCTGCGCGACGTGCTGACCGAGGAGAACCTGGAGGAGCTGGTCGGGAGCGCCGCCTTCAAGTCCAAGGCCGAGGTGGAGCGGCTGGTGGTGACCCTCAAGCCCCGCGAGGTGCCCAAGGACGGGGTGCGTCGGCTCCCTTCTACGCCCCCTGCCGCTTCCCAGCCCCGTCCGGTGGATCCAGCGGGTGTGACTGCACTGGCGCTCGCGCCGGCCGAGGCGGGCCCGTCCCAGCACCAGGAACCGGCCGTCCCCACGGCGCCTTCCCTTTCCCCCAGCCGCCCCGAGCTTCACCCGGTCAACGCGGAGCAGTGGTCGATGCGCGTCACGCTCGACGAGGCGGCGCACGCTGACCTCGAGACGCTCCGTGAACTCCTTTCCCACAAGGTGCCGGACGGCAACCTGGCCGACGTGCTCAAGGAGGCGCTCCGTTGCGCCGTGGAGAAGCACACCAAGCGAAAGGGTGCGGTGGAGGTGAACAGGGCGGCGGCTCCTGCGCCCGAGGTCTCGACGTCGGCTACGGTCTCCGCACCTGTTCCGGCTCCGGCGGCTCCGGCCTCCTCCACTGACCCGCTCCCGCTCTTCGCCACCGCCTACCGCTTCGACCCTCGCACCGTCACGGCCGAAGTTCGCCGCGAAGTCTGGGCGCGCGATGGCGGCTGCTGCTCCTACGTCTCCCCGGACGGCCGCCGCTGCTGCAGCCGCTGGCAGCTGGAGCTGGACCACATCGACCCGGAGGCGATGGGCGGGCCAGCGACGATCTCCAACCTCCGGCTCCGCTGCCGGGGGCACAACCTCTGGGCGGCGGTGCAGTCCTACGGCCGCGAGAAGATGGCGGCCTTCGTCCCTTCCCTCTCCCTCTCCCCCTCCCTCTCTCCTTCACTTGCTCCAGCGCGTGCGCCCTTGGGGTGCGACCTGCGGCGCGGGTGAGCGAGCGCGGCGCCAACCCTCGGCAACCTTGGTCACCGACGAACCGACGCCCGTGGGCGCTCAGTGCCGGAAGTGGCGCATCCCGGTGGCCACCATGGCGATCCCGGCGGCGTCGGCGGCGGCGATGGTCTCGGCGTCGCGCACCGAACCGCCCGGCTGGATGATGGCGGTGGCGCCGGCTGCGGCGATGGCGTCCACGCCGTCGCGGAACGGGAAGAAGGCGTCGGACCCGACGGACGAGCCCTTCACCTCGAGCTGCGCCTTCATCACGGCGGTCTTCACCGACTCGACGCGGCTGGTCTGGCCGCCGCCGATGGCGGTGGTGCGGTCGTCCTTCGCGAAGACGATGGCGTTGGACTTGACGTGCTTCACGACCTTCCAGGCGAAGAGGAGGTCGCGCCACTCCTGCTCGGTGGGCGCACGCTTCGTCATCACCTTGCAGTCCTCGCGGCGCACGGCGCCGAGGTCGCGGTCCATCACCAGCAGGCCGCCGGTGATGGACCGCAACTCGCGGGCCTCCTCCGGCCGGCGGGTCCAGCTGCTGCGCGGCTGGGCCAGGCGCGGCGCCTCCAGCAGCCGCAGCCCCTTCTTCGCGGCCAGCAGCGCACGCGCGGCGCCGTCGTAGGCCGGGGCGATCACGCACTCCAGGAAGAGGTCGGTCAGCTCCTTCGCGGCGGCCTCGTCCACCGGCCGGTTCAGGGCCACGATGCCGCCGAAGGCGGAGACGGGATCGCAGGCGCGGGCGCGGGCGAAGGCCTCGGCCGGCGTCGCGGCCACGGCCACGCCGCAGGGCGTGTTGTGCTTGATGACCACGCAGGCGACGTCGTCGAACTCCTTCACGCCGGCCAGGGCGGCCTCGAGGTCGAGCAGGTTGTTGTAGCTGAGCTCCTTGCCCTGGAGCACCTGCGCGAAGGCCACCGTGGGCTCCTGCGGCTCGCGGCCGGCCCGGTAGAACGCGCCCGCCTGGTGCGGGTTCTCGCCGTACCGGAGGTCCTGCGCCTTGGTGTAGACCGCGCCCAGCGTGGCCGGGAAGCGCGCCGGCTCGGCGTCAGGCGCGGCCCGGGCCGTCAGGTACTCGCTGATGGCGGCGTCGTAGGCCGCGGTGTGCGCGAACGCCTTCTGCATCAGGCGGAACCGGGTGGCCTCGGAGAGCGCGCCGGTGGCCTCGAGCTCGCCGGCCACCACCTCGTAGTCGGCCGGGTCCACCACCACGCCCACGTGGGCGGCGTTCTTGGCGGCGCTGCGGACCATGGTCGGCCCGCCGATGTCGATCTCCTCCACGCACTCGGCGAACGGCCTGCCGGCGGCCACCGCCTCGCGGAAGGGGTAGAGGTTCACCACCACCAGGTCGATGGGCGGGATGTCCCGGGCCTTCACGTCAGCCTCGTCCTGCGCCAGCCCGCGCCGGTAGAGGATTCCGCCGTGGACGCGGGGGTGGAGCGTCTTGACGCGGCCGCCCAGGATCTCCGGGGCGGCGGTGTAGTCGCCCACCCCGGTCACCGGCACGCCGGCGTCCGCCAGCGTGCGCTGCGTACCGCCGGTGGAGAGGAGCTCGACGCCGCGGGCGGCGAGACGCTTGGCAAACGGGACGAGGCCGGTCTTGTCGGAGACGGAGACGAGGGCGCGGCGGACCATGTGGGCACCTCCGGGAAGGGGTGCCTTGTAGCCAACCGCGCGCACACATGCAACGGGCTGCGGGCCGCGCCCCGGGGGCGCGGCCTCAGGCCTCAGGGGGAAGGGACGGGCGGGGCCCTGGGCCTGGCCGGTACCGACGCCCGGCCCGGCTAGAAGCCGACGTCGTCGTCGGCGTCGCCGCCGGCGCGCGGCTCGTCCTCGGCGATGGCCCGGAGCTTGAGCAGCCCGCGGGTCTCGACCTGGCGGATGCGCTCGCGGGTGAGGTTCATGATGGACCCCACCTCCTCCAGCGTGATGCCGCCCTTGTCGGCGACGTCCAGCGCGCAGGTCTCGTTCAGCTCCCAGACTTCCTTGTCGGGGAAGTTGAGCTTGATCGACCCGGTGGCCGGGTTCACGTCCAGGTAGAGGTGGTGCTTGCAGGAGATGAACATGCACGGGCGCGGCCCGTTCGCGCACTCGGCGCGCGAACGCGGGCGCTGCGCCTCGATCTCCTGGATCACGCCCTGCAGCTCGGGATCGATGAGGCCGAAGGCCCGCTGCCGCCGCAGCTCCCGCGCGATCTCCTTGCGGGACATCGTCTTCGACCTGCGTCGCCCCTGCTTGCCGGCGTCCTGCTCCTCCGCCGCGGGGTCCTGCTCCAGCCCGTCCTGCCGCTCGGCCTCGTTCATCGCCGTCCCCTTCCACACCGCGCCGCCCTGGCGCCACTCGCCCGCCATCCACGGAGCGCCCCGCCGGCGCCCCTGTCGCCCTACCCGGTGCCCGGCGACTGCAGCGCCGACACCGTGGCGACCGCTCCGCCCACCTTCTCCATCCGCCGGAGGGCCGCCCGCGCCTCGCGCTCGGCCCGCCCCAGCTCGTCCTCGAACTGCCTGCGGCGCGGGTGCTCCCGCGCCTTCCGGGCCAGCTCGCCCAGCAGCTCCTGGAGCCCCTTCTCGACGTCCTCCAGCCGGTTGCGCACCGTGACGAAGCTGCCCCGGATGTCCTCGACCGTGTAGCCCTCCGCCATCATCCGCTTGATGAGCGCGATCCGCCGGACCACCGAGACCGGGTAGAGCCCGCTCGATCCGGTGTGCTTGCCCTTCCGCCCGACGCGCCGGCTGCGGGGCAGGAGCCCCATCTGCACGTACTTCCGGAACGTCGCGGCCGAGAGGCGCGCGCCCTTCGACTCGAACAGCGCCACGACCTCGCCGCTCGAGATCCCCGCCGGGTGTTCCCGCTCGACGCGGGCGATCTCCATCCGTGCGAAGGAAATCCATTGAGAAGATTCGCCTCAAGGTCCGATTCCGAAAACTTGATTTCGACGGTAATCCATTGAATGGCGAAGGTCAACGCGGAACGGGGGAGACGCGCTGGCGCAGCGCGGTCAGGTGGGGCGAGGGGGACCGGGCGAGGGGGAACCGGAGCCGGAGCCGGAACCGGAAGCGGACGCCGTAGCCGTACGCCGTAGCCGTAGCCGTAGCCGTAGCCGGGACCGGAGCCGGAGCCCGAACCGGAGCCGGAACCTCAGCAACTCAAGGCTGTTGGATGGCTCAGCGCTGCGTCAGCGGCGCGTTCCAGGTGGTCCGCGCGCCAGCCGCGATCTCCACCAGGGCCTCGCGGGTCCCGTAGCTGGGGTGCGTGGCCCGGACCCGGTGGCGGCCCGGGGGCAGGGCCAGCGTCACCGGCGTCTCGCCGATCACGCGCCCGCCGACGCTGACCACCGCCCAGGGCGTGGCGATGACGTGCAGCTCGCCCGTCCGTGCGGCGGCAGCGCCGGCGGCGGCCGGGATCGGCGGGACGCCCGGGGCGCGCGCGTCGGGGGAGACCTGCTCCGCCCCTGCGGCCAGCGCGGCGGCGATCTCGCCGGAGCGGGCCGGCGCGTCCTCCGGGGCGGCGTGGGTGGGAGGAGGAGCCACCGGCGGCGTCGCGGCCGCCGGCGGAGCGGCCTGGGCCGATGCGCCCGGCGGCACCGCCTCCACGGCCGCCCTGGGGCGCGCCCGCCCCCACAGCCCGGCCAGCAGCGCGCAGGCCGCCAGCGCCGCCGCGGCTGCGGCCAGGGCGCGGCGCGGCCGGCGCGCGCGCGGGATCGGGGCGGCGGTCCGGGTGGCGGAGGTGGGCTCCTGCGGCGGCGGCGTGGGCGCCGGGGGCGGCGGGCGCACCTTCGTCGGCTCGCGCGGGCCGCTCCCGGCGGTGCCCTCCGGCCAGAGCCGGTGCATGAAGGCGCGCAGGTCCCAGTCGGCGGGCGAGCCGGCCAGGCGGAGCAGCGCGGCGCCCAGGGCGCCTGCCAGCGCCTCCGAGGTGGGACGGCGCGCCGGATCGCGCTCCAGCGCCCCCAGCACCACCTCGTCCAGCTCCGCCGGCACCGACTCGTTCCAGGCCGACGGCGGCGAGGGAGGCGGCCCGTCGAGCAGCGCGGTCAGCGTGGCCGCGTCGGTCTCGCGGGCGAAGAGCCGGCGGCCGGCGCACAGCTCCCAGAGGATCACGCCCAGCGCGAAGACGTCGGCGCGCCCGTCGAGCGGCTCGCCCCGGGCCTGCTCCGGCGCCATGTAGGCCACCTTGCCCTTGACGGTGCCCGGGGCCGTGAGGCCGGCGCCGCCCATGGCGCGGGCGATGCCGAAGTCGGCCAGCTTCACCTCGCCCTCGAACGAGACCAGCACGTTGTGCGGGGAGACGTCGCGGTGGACCAGCCCCAGCGGCTGGCCGCCCTCCGCCAGCCGGTGCACGTAGGCCAGCGCGGTCGCCACCTGCGCCGCCAGGTGGACGGCCCGGGCGACCCCCAGGCGCAGCCCCAGCGAGCGCGCGCGCTCCACCACCCGCGCCAGGTCCCGCCCCTGCACCAGCTCCATGGCGAGCGAGTAGCGGCCGTCGATCTGGTCCAGCTCGAACACCTGGACCACGTTGGCGTGGGAGAGGCGGCAGGCCAGCCGCGCCTCCTCCACGAACATCCGCGAGAAGTCGCTGTCCGCCTCGTGCTCCCCGCGCACCAGCTTGAGCGCGACCTCCTTCACCACCCCGGCCGCGCCGGTCACCTCGGCGCGCCACACGTCGGCCATCCCGCCCGAGGCGAGGGGCTCGAGCAGCCGGTACCTGCCGAACGTGCGCACGATCCGGGGATTGTAGCCGACGTGTGCGGACCGTGAAGTTCACGCTGCGGAAGGATGGGGCCCCGACGTGCGACGGGGGGCGCGGCCTGGCTGGCCACGCCCCCCGGGGTTCCAGCGGACCTGCGACGAATGCTACCGGCCGGCGCGGACCACCGCCCGCGCCGCGGTGCGGCGGCGGCGCAGCACCAGCAGGACCGGCACCGCCAGCAGCGCCGCCAGGCCGGCGCCGCCGGTCGAGGCGCAGCCGCCGCCCGCGGAGGGCTGGCCGGAGGCCCCGGGGCCGGCGCCCACGGTCGGCGCCGACTTGCCCAGCTTCTGCAGCAGCCGGGTGGCCAGCTTCTCGCGGGCCGCCATCAGCGTGGCGGCGTCCACGTCGGTGGACCAGTTCTGCGGGAAGAGCTCGCGGGCGATCTCCCGGGCGCCCTCGCGGTCGCCCGCGTCCGCCAGCAGCTTCAGGTACTCGTAGTCCTCCATGCCCTCGCGGATCATCTTCAGGCGGATTCGAGGCGACCGGGATGTCGGTCTTGCCGCCGATGCGCGCCGGGGTGCCCGGGTAGAAGAGCGTCCCGTCGCCGTTGCCGGAGAAGTCCCACTGGTTGGACCAGGCGTCGTGGGAGAAGGCGTAGCCGGTCTCCCAGTACAGCTCGCCGGTCGCGTCCGACAGGAAGGAGAGCCACTCCATGGCGCGGTTGCGGGAGGCGGAGGCGTCGATCATGTAGCTGGGCCAGCCCTCGAAGTAGCGGTCGCTGTCGGACGGGTTGCCCATGTCCACCGTCCCGCCGCAGCCGTGGCTCATGCAGCTCTGGTAGAGCCACAGCTCCTTGGTCTTCCCGGACTCCAGGAAGGCGTCGTAGCGCGGGCGCTGGTCGCCGGCGACGGCGCTGCCCGGCTTGTCGTCGGTCCAGTTGATGACCGGCACCATGATGTCGATGTCGTCGGCCGCGCCGTGGTCCTCGGCGTCCCAGATCTGCGTGGTCACCAGCGTGCGGAACTCGCTGTCGGCGTCGTGGGCGGCCTTGGCGCGCGTCGGGATGTCGCTCCAGGCGCAGGTGAGGGGCGGCTCGTCGCAGGTGTAGTCGAAGAGCCGGTCGAACCAGCCCTGGCCGCGGGCATGCTCCGCCCACTGCTTGTGCTCCTCCACGCTGGTGCGGCTGCCCACGTACTTCACCGCGGTCAGCTTCGCGCCCGGCAGGCGGGTCGGGGCGGTGCCGTCCACCAGCGCGCCGAAGTACTGCTCGAAGTGGTCCATGCCCCGGATGCCGTCGTCGTTCATGCCGGTGATGGTGACGCGGTGGTCGAGGCCGAGCTGCGCGTACTGCGCGCGGAGCACCGAGCCGCCGTCGCCGGCCAGCGAGCCGTGGCCTGAGGGCACCGCGCCGTAGGACATGCCGAAGCTGGAGCGCAGGGAGGCGGTCGAGGGGAGCGCGAAGTCCCAGACCAGCAGCGTCACCGGCACGGTGGCCTCGCCCTCCGCGGAGCGGACCGTCACGCTGCCGGCGTAGGTGCCGGGGGCGGCGTCGGGCGGGACGCGGACGTCCACCCAGATGGCGCGGCTCTCGCCGGCCTTCACGTCGAAGGGGAAGGCGTTGCGCTGCTCGCCCACGACGTCGTCCACGTCGGGGACCAGCGCGTCCGGCCACGGGCCGGTGCCGCCGTCCACCGCGGACGGCTGGCGCAGCTGGATGAGCTCCTCGCGGTAGAGCTTCACGTCGTCGATCTTGCCGGGGCCGGTCAGGGCGGTGACGCTGGCGGACACCTTCGTGGCCGGGCCGGTGACCACCACCTGGAACGACTCGAACTCGTTCCGCGCGGCGGAGATGCGGGCCTCGGTGACGTCGGCCGGCCTGGCGTCGGGCCGGATCTTCTCGGTCGCGGGCGCGACCCAGACGTCGCCCGCGTGGGCGGCGGTGGGGGCGAGCGCCAGGATCGCGAGGGCGGCGGCGAGCGCATGGTGGAGGTTCATCGGTCGGCTCCTTTCCGGGTTGGGTGCAGCGCCCGGACAACGGGAGGCCTACCGACCGAATTTCTCTCCCCCTGGTGAGGAGACGTGCGTGGAAGAGGGTGCAGCGAGGGCGCGCGCGGGGCGCGTCCGACGTGAGGGGCCGCGCGCCGCGTGCGCCCCCACGGGGCGGCACACGCAGCTCGCTCGGCTGATTCTTTTGCTGGGGCCCAGCGGCGCGGGCTGCAGCCCGGCTTCTCCTGCGGCGCGGCGGGCAGGGGCCGGCCCGGCGCGCCCGTCAACGGGCGCCGCTCAGGCCGTGGACATTTGGGGGCGCAAGCGGGTGATCACCTCGGCGCGGCCGCCGGGGCCCGCGCCGCGCTCACCCGCCTCGAGCTTCGCTCACTCGCCGAGCGGACCGATCACGCTGGCCGGGAGCGGCGGCGGCCGCTGGCCCGAGCGCACCGCGGGCAGCGGCGGCGGGCGCGCCGGCGGCGGCAGCAGGGGGCGCGACGAGGCGGGCTCGAGCCGGGCGTGGACGGGCGCGATCACCGCCGGTCCGCGCTCCAGCAGGTCGATGCGCAGGCGGACGCGCTCCAGCCGGTCCAGCGCCGCCGCCAGCGCCTCGTCCAGCCACTCGTCGGCCGCGCGCCGCTCGTCGGCCGAGACGATGCGCCCGCCGCGCCGGAGCGCGTCCCACAGCGCCCGGTGGAGCAGCTTGAACTCGCGCGCCACCCGCGCCGGCTGGGCGCTGGACCGGACCAGCACCGTGCAGCGCGAGAGCGCGTCGCCGGTCCGCGCCCGCAGCGCGGGCGCGTCGCCGCGCAGGGCCAGCGCCAGCTCGCGCAGCAGGGGGCCGGCCGCGAAGCCGATGGCAGGCTCGCCGCCCAGCTCCGCCTCCACCAGCCGCTTCCACGTCTCCTGGATCTCCGCCCGATGCTCCTCGACCAGGAGCCCCACCGCCACAGCGCCCACCCTCACCTCCCCGCGGGATCCCCGCACCGTGGGCGTCGGGAGAGCAAGGCGCCTGCCACGGGCCCGCGGGGCGCGCGGGAGGACCTGTACGGCGGCCGCCGGCGGCAACGGTGAAAGGGCTTGCCCAGGCAGTGGCGCGGGGGACCCCGGCGCGGCCTGCGCGCGGGCCGCCCCGGCGCGGGAGGCGTCCGTCCGGGCACGCGCCGCGCGGCGGGCTTGCGCGCAGCGTGTGGGCGGGCGTGCAGCGCGCGGGCGGCGCGGGAGCGGGCGGGCGTGGGATCGATCACCTACTACGGGTTCCTGGCGCGGCACGTGCCCGCGCGGCGCATCCTGGCCACCGCCGCGCGGAAGGCGGTGCGCGGCGCCTGGAACCGGCTGGTGCCCCCGCTGGCGCCCGACGCGGCGGGGCTGCTCGCCACGCTGGGCTGCGACGGCGCGGACGACCTCGCGGCCCTGCTGGCGCGGCCTCGGCCGGGCCGCCCGCCCTGGACGCCCTCCGCCCTGGCGCGAGCGCTGGACCGCCACCTCCCCGGCGAGCGGGAGCGGGCGCTGGGGCGGGCCCAGGCCGCGGCGGCGGGGCGGTTCCAGCTCTGCGGACGCTGGGTGGACGTGCGCCGGCCGGACGGCGGGCTCGACTGGCAGCGGGACGCCGTGAACGGCGGCCGCTTCGCCGGGCACGCCCCCTCGGCGAGCCTGCCGCCCGCCCCCGGGCTCGACCCCAAGATGGCCTGGGCGCTGGGGCGCGGGGAGCACTGGGTGGCGCTGGCCGCCGGCGCGGCGGCGGACCCGGGCGGCGGCGCTGCGCTCGCGGAGGCGCTCTCCGCCTCGGTGCGCGACTTCGTGGCGGTGAACCCGGTCGGCCAGGGGATCCACTGGACCTGCGCCATGGAGGCGGCGCTGCGCGCCTGGAACCTGGTCCAGGCGCTCTGGCTGCTGGCCATCCGCCGCCCTCCGGATGCGCCGCTGGCGATGGCCGCGGCGCGCCTGCTGGTGACCACCGGCCGGTTCGTGACCTCGCACCTGGAGGACGACACCGCCGTCCCCAACAACCACCTGACCACCGACTGGCTGGGGCTCCTGGCCTGCGCGGAGGGGCTGCCGGAGTGGCCGGAGGCGCCCCGCTGGCGCGCGCAGGCGCTCTCCGGGCTGCGGGCCGCGGCGGTGGCGCAGGTGCTGCCGGACGGGATGAGCTTCGAAGGCTCGGTCCCGTACCACCGCTTCTCGCTCGAGCTGTTCACCGCCGCGGCGCTGCTGGCGCACGCGGCGCGGCGCGGGCTGGGGCACGCCTACGCCCTGCGCCTGCACCGCATGTTCCGCGCCTCGCGGGCCCTCACCGCCGCCTCCGGGGACCTGCCGCAGCTGGGCGACAACGACGCCGGCCACGCGCTCACGGTGTGCGATCGCGGCCCCACCGAGGCCGCCTACCTGCTGCCGCTGGGCGCCGCGCTCTTCCGGGACCCGGCGCTGCGGGTGGTGCGCGGCACGGCCGGGGCCGGCGAGGTGGCCTGGCTGCTGGGGCCGCGCGCCCTGGAGTGGCTGGCGCGCGCACCGGCCGGCCCCGCCCGGCGCAGCGCCGCGTTCCCGCACGGCGGTTATCACGTGCTGCGCCGCGGCCCGCTGGAGGCCTTCGTCTCCTGCGGGCCGGCCGGCCAGGCCGGGCTGGGCGGCCACAACCACAACGACCGGCTGGCGCTGGAGCTGCGCGTGGGCGGGACGCTGGCGGTCTGCGATCCCGGCATGCCGGTGTACGGACGCGATCCCGATGCAGCGGAACCGGTTCCGCGCCACGGCGGCGCACGCCACCGTGCGGCTGGACGGGATGGAGCAGGTGCCCTTCCCTCCCGGCCGGCTCTTCGCCCTGCCCGACGGGGCGCACGCCCGCCTGCTCGCCTTCACCACCGGGGCCGAGGCCGATCACCTGGCCGGCGAGCACCACGGCTACGGGGCGCGCGCCGGGGTCGTGCACCGCCGCGACCTGTGGGCCACCGCCTCGGGGCTGGTGGTCGTCGATCGCCTCCTCGGGTCGGGGACCCACCTCGTCGAGCTGCGCTGGCCGCTGGCCACCACGGCCGCCCAGCTGCGCCGGCTGGAGCCGGCGGAGCAGGCCGCCCTGGCGCGGCTGGCCGCGGCGGCGCGGCTCCGGCCGGCGCTGGACCGCGCGCGCGCGGTGGAGGTGCCGCTGGGCGGCCAGGGGCGGCTCCTGCTGGCCTTCGCCTGCCCGCCCGGCCTGGCGGCCACGGTGGCGCCGGTGCCGCGCTCGCCCGGCTACGGCCAGCTGGTGGAGGGCGCGGTGGTGGTCCTCTCCGGGCCGGTGCCCTGCCCGGCCACGCTGATCACGCTCTTGCTGCACCTGAACCGAGGGAGCCCGCCCGCATGATCTCGACCGAAGCCGCCCCCCAAGCGTCGGGGCTCCTGGCCCGCCTGGCCGACCGCACCGCCCACGTGGGCGTGGTGGGCCTGGGCTACGTGGGGCTGCCGCTGGCCCTCACCTTCGCGCTCCGCGGCGGGCTCCGCGCGCTCGGCATCGACGTGGACCCGGCCAAGCCCTCGGCCATCCGCGCCGGGCAGAGCTACCTCGAGACGGTCGACGCGCGCGCCGTGGGCGACGCGGTCCGCGCCGGGCGGCTGGACGCCACCACCGACTTCGCGCTGGCCTCCGGCTGCGACGCGCTCATCATCTGCGTGCCCACGCCGCTCACCCGCGAGCGCGAGCCGGATCTCTCCTACGTGATCCGCACCGGCGAGGCCCTCGGCCCGCGGCTCCGGGCCGGGCAGCTGGTGGTGCTCGAGTCCACCTCCTACCCCGGCACCACCGAGGAGGTGCTGCTGCCGGTCCTGGAGCGGACCAGCGGGCTGCGCGCCGGGCGCGACTTCCTGCTGGCCTTCTCGCCGGAGCGCGAGAACCCCGGCTCCGGCGTGGCGACGCACACGGTGCCGAAGGTGGTGGGCGGCTGCACGCCGGCGTGCCTGGAGGCGGCGCTGGCGCTGTACCAGGCCGGCTTCGAGCGGGTGGTGCCCGTCTCCTCCACCCGCGTGGCCGAGATGACCAAGCTGCTCGAGAACGTGTTCCGCTCGGTGAACATCGCCCTGGTGAACGAGCTCAAGATGCTCTGCCACCGCATGGACCTGGACGTGAACGAGGTGATCGACGCGGCCTCGACCAAGCCCTTCGGCTTCATGCCCTTCCAGCCCGGGCCCGGCCTGGGCGGACACTGCATCCCCATCGACCCGTTCTACCTGACCTGGAAGGCGCGCCAGTACGAGTTCCAGACCCGGTTCATCGAGCTGGCCGGCGAGGTGAACACCGAGATGCCGCGCTACGTGGTGCAGCGGGCCATGGAGGCGCTCAACGCCCGCGGCCGCGCGCTGAACGGCGCGCGCGTGCTGGTGCTGGGCATCGCCTACAAGAAGGACGTGGACGACATGCGCGAGAGCCCGGCCGTCCGGCTGATCGAGCTGCTGCACGAGCGCGGCGCGCAGGTCGTCTACCACGACCCGCACGTGCCCCGGATCCCGCAGATGCGCCAGCACCGGCTGGACATGGTGAGCGTGCCGCTCACCGACGACGCGCTGGCCTCGGCCGACCTGGTGCTGATCGCCACCGACCACTCCTCGATCGACTACGCGCGGGTGGTGGAGAAGGCGGCGCTGGTGGTGGACACCCGCAACGCCTGCCGCGGCGTGCGGGTGGGCCGGGAGCGGATCGTCAAGGCCTGAGACGACGCCAGAGCGCCGCGCCGGCCGCCGTGCTAGGTACGGGGCGTGACCTCCCGGCTCGCCCTCTTCGCCCTCGCCCTCTGCGCGCTCCCTGCGCGCGCCGACGCGCCGGATGCGCGCGCCGCCACCCTGCAGGCCATGGAGGCCGAGCTGGGCCGCTCCATGGGCCGGCTCAGGCTGGAGGGGTACGACGCCCCCTACTTTGCCTCCTACCAGGTGGTGGAGACGACCCGGCACGAGCTGGGCGGCCGCTTCGGCGCGCTCTTCACGGACCGCACCCGGCGCAGCCGGACGCTCAGCGTGGACGTGCGGGTGGGGAGCTACGAGCTCGACTCCTCCGGTCCGGAGGAGAACGCCATCCTCCTGGGCGCCGACGGCCCGAGCTGGTCGGCGCCGCGCGAGGCCCCGCTGGACGGGGACGTGGCCGCGCTCCGCAACGCGCTCTGGCTGGTGACCGACGAGCAGTACAAGCTTCAGGGGCCGCTCCCGAGACAAGCCCCCAGACCGGCCCACCCAGGGGGCCCTCGTAGGAGCAGAGCCGCGCACAGGCTTCAACGGGGCCGCTCCTCGTGAGGAGCGGAGAGTCCCACCGACGACCCCGTCCCGGGCTCGTTCGCTTCAACGGGGCCGCTCCTCGTGAGGAGCGGAGAGCCCCACGGCCGCGACCATGCCTTCGCCTCCGTGCGGCTTCAACGGGGCCGCTCCTCGTGAGGAGCGGAGAGGCCGACGCCAACACAAGACCGCTGAACGTCTCTTCAACGGGGCCGCTCCTCGTGAGGAGCGGAGAGGTCGAGGCCCGCCGCTCCCGTCGGGCTTCAACGGGGCCGCTCCTCGTGAGGAGCGGAGAGGCTGCAGCCAGATCCAGATGCGGCCGTCACAAGCTTCAACGGGGCCGCTCCTCGTGAGAACAGGGGCCGCCCTCGTGAGGAGCGGAGAGCCGGGGATGAGGCCCACAACGAACGCGGCGCTTCACGGGGCCGCTCCTCGTGAGGAGCGGAGAGGGCGCTGAGAACACCGAGTCGCGAGGCGCAGCTTCAACGGGGCCGCTCCTCGTGAGGAGCGGAGAGCCTCCTGCGCGCGCCCGGCGACGTCTTGCTTCAACGGGGCCGCTCCTGTGATCGGCCACACCGATCCGTGTGAAGTGCGGCCAGGAGATCGAGCGCCGGAAACTTCGTGAGCCTGCGGCGGGCAGGTACGACGGAGAGGTCACGCGTCGAAAGGACGAAGGCCGGGAGCGGCAACTCCCAGCCTTCCGTGTCGAGCGAGGGCGCGTCGACGTACGCAGCCTCGCCCGAGACGAGCGCCATGGCAAGAAGTCGGCGCGGGCAAGGGCGTGCCCGATCACCGGCTGGCTACATGCGCGCGCTGTCGCGCGTCGTTCTCGCTCTGTCGCGCGTGTGACCGAGGCCAGGTCTTCTGCGGGCCGGCGTGTCGGGCAGCGGCGCGCTCGAGGTGATCCGCGCGGCGCGGAGGCGTCATCGTCAGAGCGACGAGGGCAGGCTCGACCACCGGGATCGGGAGCGTGCGCGGCGCGCTCGGCGGTCAGCCCGCGTGGGGATCTGGGTTCCGAGAAGTTGCCGTCGTCGCCGATGGTCCGCGCGGACGCTGGCGCGTGCGACTCCACGGTGGAGCCGGGCGTCGCCGCGCCCGAGGTTCATCATGAGCGAAACGATCACGGTCACCATCGCCCCCAGCCGGACCGCGTGATCCTGGCCACGACGGCGACGCACGACGTTCTCAAGGCTGTCCTCGGACCGTCGCGCCGGTCTCATCCGAGAGCGGCGGCGACGTTGCTCGAGGGGCTCGCCCTCTGGCATCAGCAGCCCCTCTCCGTTGTGCTGTCTGCGGACGCCTCGGACGATGGTACCGCGCTGGGCCTCTGCGACGCGCTCGGGTTTGGACGCTCGCTCCACTACGAGGTCGCCCTCGCGTACGCGGATCGCTGGCACGGGCGCCGACGACGTGATCGTCGAGGGCTCGGTGACTTCCGCGACCTGCGCCAGCTCTCGTTCTGGGAGGCGTCGCGATGACGGTGAGCATCGCGACCGCCGCGAGATCCGGCGGCTCTACTTCGCCGAGCATTGGAAGCGCGGGACGATTGCCGCCCAGCTCGGGGTCCACTTCGACACCGTGGCGCGCGTGCTCGGCAGCTTCGGCCCCAAAGCCGGGACGCCAAGGCCCGAGGCTCGCGTTCTCGAGCCGTACGTCGCGTTCGTCGATGAGACGCTCGCGCGTCACCCGCGTCTCGTATCCACCCGCATCCACGACATGCTCGTCGAGCGCGGCTACAGCGGCAGCCTCCGCACGCTCCGTCGTACGTTCGCGCCAGTCGGCCAGCGCCGCGCAACGAGGTCTACGTGCGCGTCGAGTCCCTCAGCAGGCGGTGGCTCACGTGAGCTTGTTGCGCGATGTGGGCCGAGCTCGTGGTCAAGAGTAGCAGCGCACGAGAAAGGCAAGGTCAGCGCATCCGCATAGCCTCGGCCTCGCTCTCCATAGCTGGGCCACGTCGTCACACGTCGTCCCACAATTCGTGCGTCCCAGCCTCAGCGTGGCTCACGCACGTCGCGAGGCGAAGGCGTCCCCGCCAGACATCGAGCAGCTCTCACATAAATATCAAAAGAGTAATAGGGGCAGAGAGAAAAAAACTTCGGGCGCTCCTCGTAGGAGCGGAGACTTGTCGTTGACTTGCTCCGCTCGCAAGCTTCAACGGGGCCGCTCCTCGTGAGGAGCGGAGAGGACGACGGCGGCATGACGAGGCGCTGCTGCTTCAACGGGGCCGCTCCTCGTGAGGAGCGGAGAGGCCGCGCTCCCCACCGCGAAGCGAAGAAGCGATGCTTCAACGGGCCGCTCCGTAGGAGAAGGCGCTCAAAAAGTCCGACTACTTCAAGAAGAAGTCGAAGGGGGTCTACCGGCCCGACGCGGCCGACCGCGCCCCGTCCTTCTCCCGCGAGCCGGCCTCGCGCCACGTGGACGCGCCGCTCCCGTTCACCTTCGACGCCGAGGCCTGGCGCGGGCGGATCCGCGAGGCCACCGCCCGCTTCCGCGATCACCCGGAGATCTTCGACGCCGAGGTGGAGCTGACGGCGGAGCGGCAGGTGCGCTGGTTCACCTCCAGCGAGGGCTCGGCCCTGATCACCGAGCAGGCCGTCTACAACATCCACCTCACCGCCGTGACCCGCGCCCCCGACGGCCAGCTGCTGGAGGACGGACGCGACTGGTACGCGCCCACCGAGGCCGGCCTGCCCGCGCCGGCGCAGCTGGGCGCGGCGGTGGATCAGGTCATCCAGGAGCTGGTGGCGCTGCGCCAGGCCCCGGCCATCGACCCGTACACCGGGCCGGCCATCCTCGAGTCCGAGGCCGCCGGCGTCCTCTTCCACGAGGCGCTCGGCCACCGGCTGGAGGGGGAGCGGATCGACGACGACCAGGACGGGCAGACCTTCCGGGGCCAGGTGGGCCAGCGGATCCTGCCGCCCTTCCTGACGCTGGTGGACGATCCCACCCTGGCCACCCTCGGCGGCCAGCCGCTGAACGGCTTCTACCGCTTCGACGACCAGGGCGTGCCGGGGCAGCGCACCGTGCTGGTCCGCGACGGGAAGCTCGAGGCCTACCTGCTCTCGCGCAAGCCGGTGGCGCCGTTCACCCGCTCCAACGGCCACGGCCGCGCGCAGGGCATCCGCCGCCCGGTGTCGCGCATGTCCAACCTGATCCTCACCTCCACGCGGCAGGTGCCCGCCGCCAGGCTCAAGCAGCAGCTGATGGAGGAGGCGCGCCGGCAGGGCAAGCCCTTCGGGCTCATCATCCGGGACATCACCGGCGGTGACACCAACACCGCCTCCTACGGCTACCAGGCCTTCAAGGGGACGCCGCGGCTGGTCTACCGCGTCGACGCGAAGACCGGCGCCGAGCAGCTGGTGCGCGGCGTGGAGCTGGTCGGGACGCCCCTCTCCAGCGTCAACCGGGTGCTGGCCACCAGCGACCGGGCCCAGGTGTTCAACGGCTACTGCGGCGCGGAGAGCGGCTACGTGCCGGTCTCGACCGCGGCGCCCGCCGTGCTGGTGCAGGAGCTCGAGCTGCAGCGGGTGGCCCGCGCCAGCGACCGCAGCCCCATCCTCCCCGCCCCGTGGACCGACCAGGGCGGCGGGTCACGATCTGAACGGGGGCTGCGCCCCCGCCCCGCCAGCAGAGCTGTCGGGGCCCCACCCCTGCTGCGGCGGAGCCGAGCGCGCCGCGGCCTGTCGGCCTTGCGCGCCATCCGCCGCCGAGGGGCTGCCGCCCCTCCCCTGGCTTTCGCCGGGGCCCCCACCCCGTTTCGGACCAGCGAGCGACCGTAGCCCGCGTCCGCCCCTTCCGCCAGGTGACCCCGTGAGCACGCCCGTCCCCGTCCCGCCCCTCGACGCCCTGCTCGGCCAGCCGCGCCGGGCCGCCCTCGACGCCTTCGCGCGCGCCGGCTGGCGGCCCTGGGCCACGCCCATCTCGCTCGACGCCGGGCTGCGGCGGCGGCTCAACATCGATCTCTCCGAGCCCGAGGTGGCGCTGCTGCGCGACGAGGCGCTGGCGGCGGTGGCGCACCTCGAGACCGATCGCGAGGGGCTGGTGACGCACGTCGAGGTGGTGGGGGCCGACCCGGCCGACCCCGTGGCCATCGCGCTGGCGCTGCTGGGCGAGATCGGCCCGCCCCGCACCGGCGGCAACGCCCAGGCGCGCGAGTGGGTCTGGGGCCCGGAGTCGGGGGCCGAGGCGCAGGTGGCCGGCGAGCCGGTGCGACTCTGGATCTGCGCCGAGCGGGCCTACGGCGACCGGCTCTGGCTCATCGCCAGCCTGGTGCGGCGGGCATCGTAACGGGGACTGCGTCCCCGCCCCAGGAGCAAAGCTCCTGGGGCCCCACCCCTGCTGCGCTGGGTCCCGCCGCGCTGCGGCCCCAGAATCATCAAGCCAGGGGAAGGGGGCCTTGCGCGGCACCCAGCGAGGAGGGGCGCTGCCCCTCCCCCGCGCTGCGCGCGGGGCCCCAACCCCCTCAACCCGCCCCCGCAACCCCGCCACGCGCCGCCGGCACCCCGCACAGCCTGAGCAGCAGCGGCGCCACCGCGGTCAGGTCGGCCACCGCCGCCACCTCCGCCGCCGCCCGGCCGAAGCCCAGCACCGGCACCCGGGCCAGCGTGTGGTTGCGGGTCGAGAGGTCCTCGACGTTGCCGTGGTCGCTGGTGACCAGCAGGGCGTCGTCGGGCCCGAGGCGGTCGAGCAGCGCGCGCAGGAAGCGGTCCAGCCGCCCCAGCGCCTCCAGCGCCCGCCCCATGGCGCGGGCGTGGCCCGCCTCGTCGCTCTCGAAGAACTCCAGCAGGACCAGGTCCTGCCCGGCCCCCAGCGCCGCCAGCAGCGCCCCCGCCTCCTCCGGCGTCCGCAACGGCACGCCGGCGCCGTACCGCCGGGCCCGCTCGCCGGTGAGGTCGTGGGTGAGCCCGTCGCCGGCCCGCGCGTCGGCCCAGGTCCGGAACCGGCCGCCCCCAGCCGCGTAGGCCACGGTGGTGGCGGAGGCCCGGGCCCTGCGCCGCCCCTCCAGCGCGAACTCCGGCTCCCCCTCCGCCGGCAGCCCCAGCGCGCGCAGGTAGGCCACCGGGTAGGCGTTGGCGAAGAGCGCGCGCCGCCCGGCCGCGGCCAGGGCCGCGAAGACCGAGCGCTCGGCCAGGAGCGCCCGCAGCGGCGCGTTGGGGTAGCCGAGCAGGTGCCGGCCCAGCGCGGCGGGCGCGTTGGCGCCGGTGAGGAGGGTGGCCTGGCCGGTGGCCGACTGCGGCCGGCCGGGCACGCCCAGCGTGGCGTCTGCCAGCGCCCAGCGCCCGCCGTGAGGCAGCGGCGTCCCGCCCCCGTCTGCGAACCGGGAGAGGAGCAGGTCCTCCCGGGCCAGGGGGTTCACCTCGGGGTCGGGAGCACCTGCCCCTACCCCGTCCACGAAGACGAAGAACACCGTCACGGCGGGATGATAGGCCAGCCGGGCCGCGGGCGCCCGCCCCCGCGCGTTCTCGGCGCGACGCCGGACCCGGCCGGCGCTATCCTCCGCGCACCTCTCGTCCGGATCTGCCCCATGCGCCTCCGCGACTTCCCCACCGACGTGACCATCACCTTCGACGGGCAGCCGGTGCCGGCGCGGCGCGGCGAGAGCATCGCCTCGGCGCTGCTGGCGGCAGGCAAGCCGCTCGTGTCGCGCAGCGCCAAGTACCACCGGCCGCGCGGCCCCTTCTGCCTGGCCGGCACCTGCGGCAGCTGCCTGGTCCGCGTGGACGGGCTCCCGAGCCAGCGCGCCTGCAAGACGCCTTGCGCCGAGGGGCAGGTGGTGGAGTCGCAGAACGGGCTCCCCGACGCCGGGCACGACGTGCTGGGGGTCATCGACACCGTCTACGCCCACGGCCTCGATCACCACCACCTCATGACCTGGAGCGCTCTCGCCAACCGCTTGACGGTCGCCGCCTCCCGCGAGCTGGCCGGGCTGGGCAGGCTCCCCGCCGCGGCCGCCCTGCCCCCGCGGCCGGCGCCGCCGGAGCGCGAGGAGCGCTGGGACGTGCTGGTGGTGGGCGCCGGCCCCGCCGGCCTGGGCGCCGCGGAGCGGCTGGTCGAGGCGGGCCGCCGCGTGCTGGTGGCCGAGGCCGAGCCGGCCGCCGGAGGCCGGCTGCGCTGCCGGCTGCCGTGGGACGGCCAGCCCGGGCTGGACTGGGTGGAGGCGGTGCGGGCGCGGCTGGCCTCGGGAGGCGGCGAGCTGGCGGTCCGCACCGCGGTGCTGGGGCTCTGGCTCGACGGCGGGAGCCCGCTGGCGCTGCTGGCGCAGGACGGCGCGCCCACGCGCCTGCGGCTGGTGCGGCCGGGGCGGGTGGTGCTCTGCAACGGCGGCCACCCGCTGCCGCCGGCGCTGGAGGACGGCGACCGCCCGGGCGTCTTCGGCGGGCGCGGGCTGGCGCTGGCGCTAGCCGAGCACGGGGTGATCCCGGGCCGGCGCGCGGTGGTGCTGGGCGCGGGCCCGGAGCCCGCCGCGCTGGCGGCGGCGCTGACCGCGGCCGGCGTGGCCGTGGAGCAGGTGGCAGAGGCCGCCGGCCGGATCCGGGGCCGGGCGCGGGTGCGCGGGCTGCGGCTGCCGGACGGCCGGACCGTGCCGTGCGACGTGGTGGCGGTGGCCACGCCCCCGGCGCCTGCCACGGACCTGGGCCGCGCGCTGGGGGCGGCCCTCACCTTCGACGGCGGCGCGCAGGCCTTCGCGCTGCAGGCGGACGCCGCCGGGCGCACCACGGCGGAGGCGGTGCTGGCGGCGGGCGAGGTGACCGGGGCGATGGACGCGCGGCAGGCGGCCGACTCCGGCCGCCGCGCCGGGGAGGCGGCCCGTGGCTAAGACCATCCTGTGCGCCTGCGAGGACGTGTCGCTGGAGGAGGTGCGCCGCGCCTTCGCCGCCGGCTACCGCGACCTGGAGTCGGTCAAGCGGTTCACCGCCTTCGGCACCGGCCCGTGCCAGGGGAAGAGCTGCGTGGCGCTGGTCGCGCGCGAGCTGCTGCGCCTGGGGGCCACGCCGGCGGAGGTGCTCCCCTTCACCGCCCGTCCGCCCACCCGCCCCACGCCGCTGGCGGAGCTGGCCGCGCTCGACCCGGCGGCGCTGGCGCTGGACGACGGGGTCCCGGCCGCGCCGCGCAGCGGGCCGGCGGCGGCCCGGGCCGAGCCCTCGGCGCTGCCGCCGCTGCCGGAGCGCGCCGACGTGGTGATCGTGGGCGGCGGCATCATGGGGCTGGCGCTGGCCTACGAGCTCACCCGGCGCGGCACCACCGACGTGCTGGTGCTGGACCAGGGTTACCTGAACGCCGGCGCCTCGGGGCGCAACGGCGGCGGCGTCCGCGCGCAGTGGACCACCCCGACCATGATCCGGCTGGCCCGCCGCTCGCTGGAGATTGCGGCCGCTTCGCGGTCGAGACCGGGTTCAACGTCTGGTTCCGCCGCGGCGGCTACCTGTTCCTGGCGCCCACCGCCGAGCAGGTGGCCCGCATCGAGCGCAACGCGGTGCTCCACCGCGAGGAGGGGCTGCGCACGCGCGTCATCGGGCCGGCCGAGGCGCTGGAGGTGGTGCCTGATCTCAATCCCACCACCTTCCTGGCGGCCTCCCACAACCCGGACGACGGCGTGGTCTTCCCCTGGCCGTTCCTGTGGGGCTACGCCACCCAGGCCGAGCGGCGCGGCGCCCGCGTGCGGACCCACACCCGCGTGACCGGGTTCGAGACCTCCGGGCGCGAGGTGACCGCGGTGGTCACCGACCGCGGCCGCGTGGCCTGCAAGCTGGTGGTGGTGGCGGCGGGCGCGTGGTCGAAGGAGGTGGCGGCGCTGGCGGGCGTGAAGCTCCCCAACCGCCCCACCCGCCACGAGATCCTGGTGACGGAGCCGCTCAAGCCCTTCCTCGATCCGCTCGTGTCGGTGCTGGGGAACGGGCTCTACTTCTCCCAGTCGCAGCGCGGCGAGATCGTGGGCGGCATGGGGATCCGGACGAGCCGGAGGGGCTGGTGCAGGGCTCGACGCTCCGCTTCCTGGCCCGCTTCGCCCGCGCCGCCACCACCACGCTGCCGCGGCTGGGCGGCATCAAGGTGATGCGCCAGTGGGCCGGCTGCTACGACGTCACCCCGGACAACAACCCCATCCTCGGCCCGGCCGGCTACGCCAACTTCCACCAGCTCTCCGGCTTCGTCGGCCACGGCTTCATGATGGCGCCGGCGGTGGCCGAGCGGTACGCCGACTGGCTCACCGGCCGCGGGCAGGACGAGATCTTCGCGCAGTTCACGCTGGACCGGTTCAGCCGCGGTCCGGTTGCTCGCGAGGACTTCATCATTGGATAGGGGCATGCTGCCCCTCCCCGCGGGTGCCATGCTCGAAGACGGCCGTTCGCCCTGAGCGCAGCCGCGGCGGAGTCGAAGGGCGCCCCTCCCCCGCTGCGCGGGCCCCCTCCCCGCTCTCCACGCTCCCTCCGATCGCTGGGCCCCGCGGCGCCTCGCCGCGATATCGGACCGGGACCGCGCGCGGGCGGCGGTTTGCGGTGAAGCTCCGGCCATGTCACTCGGAAAGAAGATCGCCTTCCTCGGCTCCGGGAACATGGCCGAGGCGCTGGTGAAGGGGCTCCTGCGGGCCGGCATGGCCGAGAAGGACGAGGTGCTCTGCGCCGAGCTGCGCAACGAGCGCCGCGACGAGATTGCCAGCCGCTACGGCGTGCGCGTCACCGACGACAACCGCGCCGCCACCGAGGAGGCCGACATCGTCGTGCTCTCGGTGAAGCCGCAGAGCATGGACGAGCTGCTGGAGGAGATTGCCCCGGCCATCGACCACCGCAAGCTGGTGATTCCGATCGCCGCCGGCATCCCCATCGCCGCCATCGCCCGCAAGCTGGGCGCCGGCGTGCGCATCGTCCGGACCATGCCCAACACCCCCGCCCTGGTGGGCGCCGGCGCCACCGCGCTGGCCCGCGGGGCCCACGCGACCGACGCCGACCTTGAGCAGGCCCGCGCGCTGTTCCAGGCCGTGGGGATCGCGGTGATCGTGGAGGAGCACCACCTGGACGCGGTGACCGGCCTCTCCGGCTCCGGCCCGGCCTTCCTGTTCCTGGCCATCGAGGCGCTGGCCGACGGCGGCGTGAAGGTGGGCCTGGCCCGCCCGGTGGCCATGGCGCTGGCCGCCCAGACCGTGCTCGGCTCCGCCAAGCTGGTGATCGAGAGCGGCGAGCACCCCGGCCGGCTCAAGGACCAGGTCACCAGCCCCGGCGGCACGGCCATCGCCGGCGTGCACGCGCTGGAGGTGGGCGGGCTGCGCGCCGCGCTGATCGCGGCGGTCGAGGCGGCCACCCGCCGCTCCCACGAGCTGGGCGAGAAGGCCGCGAAGAAGGACTGAACGTGCGCCTCGCTCCCGCCCTGTCCGTCGCGCTGGCGCTGGCCGGCTGCGCCTCCACCAAGCCGGTCGGCCGGCTGCGCGTCGATCCGGCGCCCGCGGCCGACGCCGCCGGGCTCACCGACGTGGAGCAGCGGCTGGTCCGCGCCGTCTCCAGCGTGGGGGCGGAGCGCGGCCTCTTCTGCCGGCCGTTCGGCGGCTCGGTCCTGCTCTCGTGCACCGCCGCGGCGGTCAGCAACCTGAGCGCCACGCTGGAGATCGAGCTGGTGCGCGCCGGCACCGGCTACGAGGTCTCGGTCGACCAGGCCATCCTGCTGGCCGGCCGCGACTCGCCCATCTGCGCCGTGGAGAAGCGCCTGGCCGACGCCATCGACGCCGAGCTGGGCTCGCCGCGCGCCCACACCGACGTCCACAGCACCTGCCCGCCGCGCAAGCAGTAGCCGCCTCCCGCCGCCCTCCAGCCGCCCCACCCCCTGCCCGCCCGCGCGCAGGGTGGGCGGGGAGCCCTTGCCGCTCCTCTGAGGGGCTCGCACATTCGGACGACGACGCGGACGGGATCTTCCGCCCCACTCGAACCGGGAGCGTGCATGGCAGATTGGGGCAAGGCACAGAAGGGCCGGGACATGACGGTGCGGGAGGCCGGCCGCCTGGGCGGTGAAGCCCGCAAGGAGCAGCTGGGGTCGAAGGGCTACTCGGAGCTGGGGCAGAAGGGCGGGCAGCGGGTCCGGCAGCTCATCGAGGAGGGCAAGCAGGCCGAGCGGAAGTGATGCCTCCCGGGGCGAGGCCCGGCGGCGCGCCAGCGTCGCGAGCCTTGTCCGGCGGGTGGGGCGGTGCGAGAAAGGGGGCCATGCGCCACCTCCTCGCCTGCACCGCCGCGACCCTCACCCTCCTCGCCTCCGCCTGCACGCCGCGCGCGGTGGTCCCCACCGCCGAGCAGGAGCGCGTCCAGAAGGAGCTCTCCGGTCAGCAGCGGTACCTGCGCGTGGCCGCGAACGTCGGCCCGCTGTGGGGCGACACGCGCAAGCTGCTGGTGGCCGACCAGCCGGCCGCGGAGATCGACCTGGTGCTCTCGCCCGGCGGCGACGTGATCGCCCCGCCGCGGTTCGACCGCGTGCTGCGGCCGGGGACGCCGGTGCGGATCGAGTCGGTCGAGTTCCCCGCCGGCTGGCTGATCGCCGAGCGCGTGGTGACCACGCCCCGCTACCACCCGTGGGTCTACGTGCGGCTGCCCGGCGAGACGCGGCCAGGCGTGCTGGTGCTCTCCCAGACGGTCGAGACCTTCGACGACGTGCGCGGCGAGCTGGAGCGCATGCTGACGGCGGACGATCCCTCGGCCGCCTTCAACTCGCTGGCGCCGGAGTACCGCAACGCCATCCTGCGCAAGGAGGCGATCGAGGGGATGAGCCCGGCGGCGCTGGAGATGGCCTGGGGCGTGCCGGAGCGGAAGCGGATCGACCGCCCCTCGCACACCGAGGAGTGGTCGTGGCCGGGCGGCAAGCGCCGCGCCTTCCTGCGCGACGACCGGGTGGAGCGGCTGGAGAAGTAGGGGCTTTCAAGCGGAGGGCTGCGCCCCCCGCCCCGTCAGCGGCGGCGCGGCCCGCCCCGGTCGTCCCGGCGTGGCCCGCCGCGGTCTTCGCGCCGGGCGCCGCGGTCGTCCCGCCGGCCGCCGCGCCCACCGTCGCGCCGCTCGCGCCCGGGCTCGGCCGGGCCAGGGGTGACGCCGATGGCCACCGAGAAGACGGTGCCGGCGCGCAGCTGCGCCACCAGGTCGGCCTCGCTGGCGACCGGGTCGCGGAAGAGCGTGGCGGCCTTGCCGATGTCGCCCACCTCGTGGGCGTCGGAGGCGCCGACGCAGGGCAGGCTCATGTGGTCGGCCGCCTCGATGGCCAGGTCGTTGGCCGGGCCGCGGCGCCGCGTGTTGAGCCCCTCGATGGCCGAGAGGCCGTCCAGCGTGAAGATCACGTCGCCGCTCGGGCGCTCCACCGTCTTGTCGTAGGGGTGGGCCGCGATGGCCACGCCGCCCAGGGCCCTCACCTTGGCGAGCACGTCGCGCACCGGCCAGGGCACGGCCGAGCCGAACAGCTGCGGCGGCGCCGGCACCTGGGCCGGATCCGGGAAGAAGCAGAGGTAGTGGCCGCGGTCGGTGGTGACCTCCACGCCGCAGAGCGCCAGCACGCCCTCTTCGCGCCCCGCCGCCGGGATCTCCTCCAGCCCCTCGAGCGTGTTCAGGTCGGTGAAGGCCAGCCCGTCCAGCCCAGACTCGCGGGCGCGCCGGAGCGCGTCGCGGGGCGCCAGGGTACAGCCGCGGGTGTGGTGGGTGTGGACGTGCAGGTCGATGAGCATGGGCGCGATCGTCTACCACATCCACCGCGCGGTGCGCCGCCCCGGCGCGGTGGGCGCCGTCACGCCTGGAGGACGGCCTCGGCCCTGGCCGGCTGCCGCCCCTCGGCGGCGCGGATCAGGGTAGCCCATCAACATGAGGCTGGAGGTGTTCTCCAGCACCCGCTCCCGGGTCGCGCGAGATGAGCGTGGAGCTGTAGTGCAGGAAGAACTGCGCCAGCTCCTCGCCGGCCTCGCGGACGATCAGGGCGTTGAGCTCCGCCGAGTCCATGGTCCGGATCCGATTGATGAACTCGACCGCGAAGCCCTTCTTCTTCACCCCGGCCATGAGGCCCTCCTGGCGTACCGTGCAGCAATCTAGGGAGGGCCGGCGCCGTCGGCCAGGTACCCCGGCCCCGCCCCGGGACAAAACCGCAAGGCGATACCGGTGGTTACGGCCGTGGATTGTTTGACAGGCTCCGGCGCCGAGGGGATACTCGTTCCGGGTCTTGCGGACGCGGGGAGAGCGGGCGTGGCCGATCAGCGAGAGAGCGCGATGAGCTTCACCGGGGTGAAGGTGTTCTCCGCCACCAAGGCCAGGGAGCGCGAGGAGCTGGGTGAGACCATCACCCGCTGGCTCCAGTCCAACCCGGGCAACGAGGTGGTGGACCGGGTCGTCACGCAGTCGAGCGACGACGAGTTCCACTGCCTGACGATCGTCCTGTTCTTCCGCGAGCGGAAGACGGCGGCCTGAGCCGCCCCATCCTAGCCAGCCGGCGGCGTCCCGCCCGGCCCACCCTCCCGCGGCGGCCGCTGGGCGTCCTGCGCGGCGGTGGGCGCGCCCGGCGGCGGCGCGGGATCGCCTGGCCGCTTCCCGCGGCCCGCGCTCCCCTTTCCCTGTGGGGCGTGGTAGGAGCCCTCGCATGAAGCTCAAGCAGAAGCCCGAGGACTTCCAGGTCACCGAGTCCTGGCGCTTCGACGAGGACCCCCGGGGCAGCTGGTTCGTCTACCTGATGGACAAGCAGAAGCTCTCCACCTTCGACGCGGTGGAGCGCATCTGCGCCCGCTTCAAGGTCCCCCGCGCGGACGTGAGCTACTGCGGCCTCAAGGACAAGCAGGGGCGCACCACCCAGCTCATCGCGGTGAAGCGGCGGGAGCTGGAGCTCCAGGACGCCGACCTGCGCCTCAAGCCCATGGGCCGCACGGCCGCGCCGCTCTCGCGAGAACACCACCTCCAACCGCTTCGCCGTCACGGTGCGCGACCTGTCCGAGGAGGACGTGGCGCGCCTGCCCACCTCGATCGCGGAGGTGCGCCGGCTGGGCGTGGTGAACTACTTCGACTCGCAGCGGTTCGGCTCGCTCAAGCACGGCCAGGGCTTCATCGTGAAGGACCTGATGCGCGGCGACTTCGAGGCCGCGCTGCGCAACGTGCTGGCGCGGCCGAGCGACCTGGACCTGTCCGGCGACGCCAAGGTGAAGGGCTTCTGGAAGGAGCACTGGGGCGACTGGGCGCGGCGCAACCCGCACCCCGGCGCCGAGCGCTACGAGGCCGTCATCAAGTGGCTCAAGGGGCACCCCGAGGACTACCGCGGCGCGCTCCTCCGCACCGAGCCGCGCTGGCGCGCGCTCCAGGTCTTCACCTACCAGAGCTGGCTCTGGAACGAGGGCGTGAAGGCCTACCTGCGCGACGTGGTGGGCATCGGCTCGCTCACCTCCATCCGCTACCAGGCCGGCACCCTGCTCTTCCCGCGCGAGCTGACCGCCGACCAGGCCCGGCTGCTCTCCGACAAGACCTTCCCGCTGCTCGGGCCAGGCACCCGCTTCGACGACCCCGCGGTCGAGCGCGCCGCGCTGGCGGTGCTGGGGCGCGAGGACATGGGGCTGGCGGACCTGGCCGTGCCCGGCACGCCGGAGATCCACTTCGACCACGAGGAGCGGCCGCTCCTCTCGCACCCCGGCCGGCTGACGCTGGGCGAGCCGCGGCCCGACGACCTGAACCACGGCAAGCTCCGGGTCAACGTGGCCTTCACGCTGCCGCCCGGCGCGTATGCCACGCTGGTGGTGAAGCGGGTCTTCCACTGGACGCTGGAGCCGCGCGGCCGCGAGCGCGAGCGCAGCCCCGCCCCGCCGAAGGTGCCCGCCGCGCCGGCCGCCCCTGCGGCGCCGCAGGGCTTCCTGGCGCGCAAGCGGGCCGAGAAGGCCGCCCGCGCCGAGCGGCGCGCCGAGGCCGGCAAGCAGCGGAAGAAGGGCTGACGGCGCTCCTCGGCCGCGCCGATCGCCGCCTCTCCTGAGGCCTGACGCCTGAGGCCTCAGCTCGGCCGCGGGTCCGCCCACTCCCAGATCAGGTGGCCGCCCTCGGCCAGGCTCTGCAGCAACGCTGCGATGGCCTGCACGTCCACCTCCGGCGGCAGGTCGATGGCGACGATCTTCGGGCGCAGCACCTCGTGCGTGCACCCCATCTCGATGAGCCGCTCCAGCAGCTTCTGCATGGGGGCCGCGCGCAGGTCGATGCCGTCGTCGAGGGCCACGCGCAGGGTGCGGTGGCCGCCCTTCTCCAGCACCTCGTCGAGCAGCGGGGTGGCGCCGCCCTCCTCGGTCGCGCCCACGATGTCGTCGCGGGAGATGCCGTACGCGAAGAACGCGCTGGACTCGATGCGGTAGCGGCCGCTCCCCAGCGGCTCCCCCCACAGCCAGTCCTCCGCCGGTCCGCCCTCGTCCGTGCCCCGGTCCAGCGGCACGCGGATGCGGACCAGCCCCTCGGTCGTCTGGAGTTCGGTCGTCATCGACGACGCATATCTACCTGGGACCGAGCCGCTCCGCGATGGCATCTGCCAGGGCCTGTCCAGTGTGTCGGTCCGGCAGGACCCCCACCGTAAGGCCGGCCCCACGCAGGGCCTCCGCCGTGGTCGGACCGATCGCTGCCACCACCGCCCGCTCCAGCAGCCGCCGATCGCCCAGCGCCGCCAGCACCGCCTCCACCGCCGAGGGCGAGGCGAAGGCGACCGCGTCCACGTCCCCCTCTCGCAGCCAGCCCTCCAGCGCCCGCAGCGCCTCCGGCGGGGCCGCCACCGTCCGGTAGGCCTCCACCGCCACCACCTCGGCGCCGGCGGCGCGCAGCCCGTCCACCAGCTCGGGCCGCCCCTCGGCCGGCCGCGGCACCAGCACCCGCCGCCCCGCCACCCGCGCGCCCAGCGCCGCCGCCAGCGCGGCGCCGGTGGCCTCCGCCGGCACCAGGTCCGGCGGCCGGACCGCCTCGGCCAGCCGCGCCGCCGTGGCCGGCCCCACCGCCGCCAGCGAGCGCGCGGCCAGGGCCGCCGGGGCGAGCCCGGCCGCGCCCAGCGCCTCGAGCGTGCGCTCCACCGCGGTGGCGCTGGCGAAGGCCACCCAGTCGAAGGCGGCCAGGTCCCCCAGCGCGGCGCGCAGCGGCGCCGGGTCGGCGGGGGGCCCGAAGGCGATGGCGGGGAGCGGGCGCACCGCGGCGCCCAGGGCCGAGAGCCGCGCCGAGAGCGCGTCCGGCCCGCCCGCGGCGCGGGTCACCACCACCGTCCGGCCGTCGAGCCGGGGCGCCACCGTCACTCCGGGCGGCGCGGCGCGGCCAGGCTGGTGGCGTGCGCCTCCGCCTCGCGCAGGATGGCGCCGGCGCCGCGCGCCAGCAGGTCCTCGGCCAGCTTCACGCCCATGGCGCGCGCGCCGGCCACCGGGCCGGTGAGCTCGCCGCGGACCAGCTGCCCGCCGTCCACCGAGGCGACCAGCGCCCGGAGCGTCACCTGCCCGCCCGCCACGGTGGCGTGGCCGGCGATGGGGACCTGGCAGCCGCCCTCGATGCGCGCCAGGAAGCCGCGCTCGGCCTCGACGCGCACGCGGGTGTCGGCGTCGTCCAGCGCCGCCAGCCGGCGCAGCGTGTCGGGGTCGTCGGCGCGGGCCTCCAGCGCCAGCGCGCCCTGCGCCACCGCCGGGAGCATCTGCTCGGGCGGGAAGACGTAGGTGGCGTGCTCGGCCAGCCCCAGGCGGCGCAGGCCGGCGTAGGCCAGCACCACCGCGTCCAGCTCCTCCGACGCCTTGCGCAGGCGGGTCTCGACGTTGCCGCGGATCACCTCGATCCGGAGGTCCGGCCGCAGCGCCCTGAGCTGCGCGCCGCGGCGGAGGCTGGAGGTCCCCACCCGCGCGCCCTGCGGCAGCGCGTCGAGCGTCTTCCAGCGCGGCGAGCAGAGCGCGTCGCGCGGGTCCTCGCGCACCGGCACCGCGCCCACCACCAGCCCCTCGGCCAGCACCGCGGGCAGGTCCTTCATGGAGTGGACCGCCACCTCGGCGTCGCGGGCCAGCAGCGCGTCCTCGATCTCCTTCACGAAGAGCCCCTTGCCCCCCACCTGCGAGAGCGGGACCTCGAGGATCCGGTCGCCGCGGGTGACGAGCTCGTGCAGCCGGACCTCGAGCCCGGGCTCGCGGTCGCGGAGCAGGCCGGCGACGTGGTTCGCCTGCCACTTGGCGAGCGGGCTGCGGCGGGTGGCGATGCGGATCATGCTGCGCTTCTCCTGGCCGGCGCGGGGCCGGGGTGGGGGTGCGAGGGTCAGCCGCGGGCGGGGCCGGCGGCGGTGCGGGACGGCTCGCCGTCCGGGGCGGGGGCGCTCCCGGCGGCGGGCGCGCCGGGGGCCGGGGTGGGCACGTCCTCGATGCCGAAGAGCTGGGCGGCGGCGCCGGGCAGGCCCGCGTCGCCGGAGGAGGCCGCCTCCTTGAGCCGGGCGGTGGGGCCGTGGAGCAGCTTGTTGACGATGGCCTGGGCCATGGCCTCGACGCTCTTGCGCCCCTTCTCGTCGAGGTGGCCGCCCACGGCGGCCAGCGTGCGCTCGGCCTCGGCGCGGGCGATGGCCTCGGCCTTCCTGCGCAGCTGCGCCAGCACCGGCAGCGCGGCGCGGGACTCGCGCTCCCGGGTGAAGGCCATCACCTCGGCCTCCACGATGGCCTCGGCGCGGATGGCCTCCGAGCGGCGGGCCTCGTGCGTGGCGGTGACCACGCGCTCCATGTCGTCCACGTCGTAGGCGTAGACGTCGCCCAGCGAGGCGCAGGCCGGGTCCACGTTGCGCGGCACCGCCAGGTCGATGAGGCAGAGCGAGCGGTGCCTGCGGATGCTTCATGGCCGCCGCCACCATCTCGCGGGTGACCACGAAGGTCGGCGCGCCCGTGGAGACGATCACCACGTCCGCCTCGGTCAGCAGCCGCGGCAGCTCCTCCCAGGCGCGGAAGGCGCCGCCCACCTGCTCGGCCAGCGCCTGCCCGCGATCCCGGGAGCGGTTGCGCGACCAGGATCCGGTCGGCGCCCAGCCCGGCCAGCGCCTTGGCGGAGAGCGTGCCCATCTTGCCGGCCCCGGCCAGCAGCACCGCGCGGCCGGCCAGGTCGCCGAAGATCTTCTTCACCAGCTCCACCGCCACCTGCGACATGGAGGTGATGCCCTGGCCGATCTCGGTCTCGGAGCGGACGCGCTTGGCGGTGGCGAAGGCGCGGTTGCAGAGCCGGTCGAGGTAGCTGCCGGCGGAGCCCGCCGCGCTGGCCAGCCCGTAGGCCTCCTTCACCTGCCCCAGGATTCTGCTGCTCGCCCACCACCATCGAGTCGAGGCTGGCCGAGACGCGGAACAGGTGGCGCACCGCCTCCGCGCCGCGCTTCTCGTAGAGGTGCGCGTGGGCGCCCGGCGCGCGGCCGGTGAAGAACCGCCGGGCCGGCTCGACGTCCTCGGCGTGCACGAAGACCTCCACCCGGTTGCAGGTGGAGACCACCAGCGCCTCACCCACGCCGGCCTCGGCGCGCAGCGCCAGCAGCGCCTCCTTCAGCACGTCGCCGGCCAGCGCCACCCGCTCGCGCACCTCGATGGGCGCGCTCTTGTGCGAGAGGCCGACCAGGAAGAGCTCCCGTCCACTCACGGGGCGCCCCCGGCCTGGACGGTCCCGTAGTTCCCGGCGTGGCGCGTGGCGCCGGGGATGGCCTCCAGCGTGAGCATCGAGCCGGCCACGATTGCGAAGCCCACCAGCGTGAGCAGGGCGTAGCGGCGACCGTGCCAGCCGGTGCGCCGGAGGTGGACCATGGCGCCGTAGAGCAGCCACACCAGCACCGAGATGACGAGGTGCGGATCCCAGGACCAGGCGCCCTCCCAGACCTTGCGGGCGGTGAGCGTCCCGAAGAGCAGCGCCACCGTGTAGAAGACCCAGCCGGCCCGGACCAGCCGCTGGTTGAGCCGGTCGAGCGTGTCGAGCGAGGGCAGGCGCGAGAAGAGGGCGCCGAACCGCTTCCCCTTCACCTCGCGCTCCTGCAGCAGGTACATGATGGCCACGCCGAAGGCGATGCCGAACAGCGCCAGCGCCAGCCCCACCGCCGACACGTGCACGAACACCGTGGGGGTCCGGAGCGTCTCCTCGGCGATGCCGGGCACGCCGGCGGTGCTGACCAGGGTGGGCAGCAGCACCACGCTCACCAGCGGCGCCACGAAGGCGCCCAGCGTCGGCACGCGGTAGGCGCGGTGCACGACCAGGAAGGCGCCGGCCGCCATCCAGGTGGCGAAGATGGCGCCGCCGCGGAGGCTGAAGAACTCCCGGCCCCCGAACTCCGCGCACCCGACGCCGATGGCGACCGCGTGCACCAGGAAGGCCACCGCCAGGATCGAGAAGCCGGCCGTGGCCAGCCGCGCGTGGCGAGGCCGCGAGAAGTAGAGGACGTAGGCTGCCGACGCCGCCACGTAGAGGACCGTCGCGATCCGCAGGATGATGATGCTCATGCTGGAAGCTCTCCGCGGCGCGGCGGCCAGCGGCCGCCCGCCTGATCGCCCGTCCGGGCGTGGCTCACGTCAGGTTCTCCAGGAGGAAACGGGCGAGGGCCTCGGCTTCCTTCCGCCGCTCCTCCAGCGCCCCGGGGAGCGGCGCCGCCGGGGCCGCCGCGACCGGCGCCGGGGCGGGCGTGGGGGCCGACGCCGGCGTGACCTCCGGGGGCGGCGCCTCCTCGGCCGGCGCGGGAGCGGCGGCGCGCGGCGCCTCCGGGCGGGCGCTCGCCGCGGCCTGCAGGGCCTCGCCCTCGGCCAGGAAGCCGGGCTGCACCTCGTAGCCGGTGTCGCCCATCAGGCAGGAGTCGTTGAACGGCTCCGCCCCCAGCTCGCGCAGCTGGGCGACGCTCTTCACCTTGTGGACCAGGCCGTGGGGATCCGCCTCCTCGCCCACCACGCGCAGGAAGCGGACCGCCGGCTCCAGGGCGTAGCGCCGCCCCTTCCCCTCGCCGGCGAGGAGCGCCATGACGTTGCGGTCCAGCTCGATTTTTCCCTGTTCCGCCCAGGTGTCCAGCATCGCCTGGGAGACGAAGAGGAGCCCGCCCATGCCGCCTTCCGATCCCGCAAATTTCCAGCGCCGGGCCACGGGGACCATGTAGGCCTCGCCGCGGCAGCCGGTCGCAGAAGGTACCACGCCCGCCGCGCCGCTTGCCAGGGTTGGACCGCGCGGCTATGTAAGCGCGGCTTTGGCCCGGCTCATCCGCCCGGCGCCTCATCACAGGGAGCTTGCATGGCCTCGTCCGACGTCGTCACCCTCAAGGACTCCACCTTCGAGCAGGAGGTCCTGAAGAGCGAGACCCCCGTGCTCGTCGACTTCTGGGCCGTGTGGTGCGGGCCCTGCAAGGCCATCGCGCCGCTGGTCGACGATTCGGCGGCCCGCTACAAGGGCAAGCTCAAGGTCGGCAAGATGGACGTCGACAACGAGCAGATGGTCGCGCAGCAGTTCGGGATCCGCTCCATCCCCACCCTGCTCATCTTCAAGGGCGGCCGCGTGGTGGACACGGTCATCGGCAGCGACGCCTCCAGCCGCATGAAGCTGGAGGAGGGCATCAAGAAGGTGGTCGGCTAGCCCGCCCGCCTCCTCGCGCAGCGCCCGGCGCCACGGCCTCCCCGGCCGTGGCGTTCGCGTCTGCGATCAGTTCACGAAGCGTCGCATGCCGATGTTCGCGAGCAGGCCGAGGCCGGTGTAGATGACCACCACGCTGGAGCCGCCGTAGCTCATGAGCGGCAGGGTCACGCCCACGACGGGCAGGAGCCCGGTCACCATCCCGGTGTTGATGAACACCTGCCAGAAGAGCATCCCTATGATGCCCACCGCCAGGAAGCTCCCGAAGCGGTCGCGGGCCGCCCCGGCGATGTCCAGCGCGCTGGTGAGCAGGCCCAGGTAGAGCAGGAGCAGCAGCGCGCAGCCGAGGAAGCCGTGCTCCTCGGCGAAGACCGAGAAGATGAAGTCGGTGTGCTGCTCGGGCAGGTAGGAGAGGTTGGTCTGGGTCCCCTTGTTCCAGCCCTTCCCCGTCCCCTGCCCCGAGCCCACCGCGATCATCGACTGGCGCGCGTGGTAGCCCGCCCCCTTGGCGTCCGCCTCGGGGTTGAGGAACGTCTCGACGCGCTTCTTCTGGTAGGGCTTGAGGTGCGGGTAGACCAGCACCCCGCCGCCCACGGCGATCCCCACCAGCAGCGCCAGCGTCTTCCAGCGCACGCGGGCGAAGAGGATTCTGCGTGCAGCCCACCGAGATGACGATCAGGGAGGTCCCCAGGTCCGGCTGCTTGAGGACCAGCACCGCGGGCAGGAGCGTGATGCCCAGCGGGATCATGATGCCGAACAGGCCGTAGCCGTCCTTGCGGCGGTCGGCGTCCCCGGCCAGGAAGCTGGCCATCGCCAGCGCCACCGAGATCTTGGCCAGCTCGGAGGGCTGGAAGTTGACCGGGCCGAAGCGCAGCCAGCGCCGGGCGCCCATCACGTTGGTGCCCTTGAGCAGCACCATGACGAGCAGGATCAGCACCACGACGTAGAAGACCCAGGCCAGGCGGTGGAAGCTCCGGTAGTCGACCAGCGCCACCGAGAGCGCCACCAGCGCCCCCGCGCCCATCCACCAGGCCTGCGCCTTCCAGGTGCCCTCGAGGTGCGCGGCCGAGGCCAGGTTCCAGATGCCCACGCAGGAGATGGCCAGGACGATGAAGGCCAGGTGCCACGGGAAGTGGGCGAAGAGCCGCCGGTGCGGCGTGGTCGCGAGCGAGACGTCAGGCGCCACGGGGCGCTCCTCCGGCGGCCGGGCCGCCTGCGCCGGTGCTCTCGTCCGGCAAGGCCGGCGCCGGCTCGACCGGAGCGGGCGGGACCGGCTCCGGGGCTGCGGGGGACGGCGCGGGCACCACCGCGGGCGCCGGTGCGGGGGTCGCCTCGAGCGGCGCGGGGGACGTGGCGGGCAGGACCGCCCTGGCAGGCTTCGCGGCGGGCCGGGGGGCCGGCGCGGCGCCGTCCCTGGGGGGCGCGCCCGGCGCACCCGGCGCGGCGGCCGCGGGGGCGCGGGCGGCGCCGGGCGCGGGGGCGCGGGCGGCGCCGGGCGCGGTGGCCGTGGCGGCCGGGATCGCCGCGGCGGGCGCGGCGACGGCCGCCCTGGCCGCGCCGGGCGCCCCGGCGGCCGCGGACGGCGCGGGCGCGAAGGGCGAGGGCTGGCCGGCGTCGAGCGCCTTCAGCTCGAGGTACTTCTTGATGAGCGCCACCGCGGTCGGGGCGGCGTTGGTGGAGCCGAAGCCGGAGTGCTCGTTCAGCACCACCACCACGATCTCCGGGTCCTCCGCCGGGGCGAAGGCCGCGAACCAGGCATGGTCGCGCTCGAAGTAGGGCACCGCCTCGGCCCTGAGCCGCTTGGCGCCGAGCTTCACCACCTGCGCGGTGCCGGTCTTGCCGGCCAGGACGACCTCCTTCACGCGCTGGCCGTAGGCGGTGCCGTACGGCTGGTTCACGGCCGCCAGGAGCCCCTTCATGACGGCGTCGCGGGTGGACTTCTTGATCTCGAACCTCGAGCGCGGGTCGGGGGCGAACTCCTTCAGCACCTTGCCGTCGGCGTCCTCGATCCGCTGCACCACCTGCGGCCGCCAGACCGTGCCCGAGGCGATGGCCCCGTAGAACACCGCCTGCTGCATGGGCGTGACGTTCACGTCGCCCTGCCCGATGGACAGGTTGACCGCCATGCCCTTCTGGTAGCCGCCGGCCTGGTGCTTGTCGTGCCAGGCGACGTCCGGGATCACGCCCGGCACCTCGCCCGGGATGTCGAACCCGGTCGGCTGGCCCAGGCCGCCCTTGCGCGCCCACCGGGCCATGCTGTCCGCGCCGAGCTGCGCGCCCAGCGAGTAGTAGAAGACGTCGCAGCTCGCGCCCAGCGCGTGCTCGAAGTCCACCCAGCCGTGCCCCGCCTCCTTGTCGCAGCGCCAGCGGGCCCGGCCCATCTGGAAGTGGCCGGGGCAGTAGATGGTCGTGCCAGGGTGGGCCACGCCCTCCTCCAGGGCGGCGATGGAGGTGAGCGCCTTGTAGGTCGAGCCCGGGTGGTAGTGCTGCTGGATGGCGCGGAAGAGCTCCGGCTGGAGCGGGTCGGAGTGGATGGCGGCCAGCTCGGCGGAGGTGATGCGCCCGGACATCTTGTTGGGGTCCGGCGACGGCCGGTCCACCAGCACCAGCAGGAAGCCGGTGCGCAGGTCCATGGCCACCACCGCGCCGGCGGTGGCCGGGAAGGTCTTCTCCGCGAACTCCTGCAGCCGCCAGTCGAGCGAGAGGACCAGGTTGTTGCCCGGCTTGCTCTGGACCAGCCGGTACTCCTCGGGGATGAGCGACTCGGCCTCCGGCTTGCGGCGCCCCTTGGCGTCCACCGGCACGCGCTCCGCGCCGTCGGTGCCGCGCAGGAACGGCTCGAAGCGGTACTCGAGGCCGCGCCGGCCCACGTAGTCGCCCAGCTGGTAGAGCGGCTGGCCGCTGCCGCCCTTGCGCAGCCCGTCGTTGTAGCGCTTGAGCTCGTCGTCCCCGACCTCGTTCATGTAGCCGATGAGGTGCCCGCCCAGCGGGCCGTAGCGGTAGTGGCGGTGCGGGGTGGGCTGGACGTCCACGCCGGGGAGATCGCCCTGCTGGGCGAGGAAGCGGTCCAGCTCCTCGCGCGAGATGTCCACCTTGATGGTGAACGGCTTGAACCAGGCCTGCCGCACGCGGACGATGGGCAGCTGCGCCTTGGCGCGCGCCACCTCCTCCGGCGCCATCGACACCACCGCGGCGGCCCGGTCGAGCACGTCCAGGCAGGCGTCCTTGCCCTTGCCGCAGAAGGCCGGCGTGAGGGTCACGTCGTAGGACGGCCGCGAGTCCACCAGCACCTTGCGATTCCGGTCCACGATGAGGCCGCGGTCGGCCGGGATCCGGAGCTCCTTGAAGGAGTTCTCGGTCGCCTGCTCGAGGTAGTCCTCGCCGTGGAGGATCTGCAGGTAGTAGAGGCGCCCGATCAGCGTGAGGACGGCGAGCACCACCACCCCGGTCGCCCAGAACAGGCGAGGCCGGAAGTCCTTCTGCGCCGCACCGGGCGCGCTGGGTGGGATGAGGGACATGTCAGCGGAGGAGGCCGGGCTCCTCGCGGTGGAACATGCGATCGATGCGGCGCATGCCCGCGAGCACCAGCGGGGAGACGGCGGCGGTGAGGAGGGCCTCCATCAGCATGCGGGGCAGCAGGGCGGCCCCCGGCATGGCCTCGTCGGGAGAGGTGAGGCGGAGGAGCACCAGCGCCCCCACCGACAGGAGCAGCGTGCCCACCAGCGTCAGCGCGGCGAAGGCGGCGCGCGCCCGCACGTCCACGGCGGCGTTGATGGCGCGCACCGTGAGGAAGAGCGCCACGGAGAGGAACGTCATGAGCCCCTTGGGCGACCCCGTCACCAGGTCCAGCACGTAGCCCACCCCCGCCGCGCCCACCGAGCCGTCCACGTTCCCGCCGTGCAGCCCCAGGTAGACCACGCAGGCCACCGGCAGCAGCAGCGACACGGTGCCGCCCCCGCACCAGCGGAGCACGGCGGCCTGCAGGGCCGCCAGCAGCAGCGCGAAGATCACGTGCGCCAGCGGCTTCACGGTCGCCCGCCCGGCGCGAGCACTGCGGGGTCGGCCTCCGGCTCGAGCTCCTGGGCCTCCCAGGCGGTGACGACCAGCACCTCCTCCACCCGCGTCACGTCCACCGCCGGGACGACCTGCGCCTCCTGGAAGAGGCCGTTGGCGTTGCGGCGCAGCTGCGTCACGCGGCCGACCGGCAGGCCGCGCGGGAAGACGCGGTCGGTGCCGGAGGTGACCAGCTCGTCACCCTCGGTCATGTCCTCGGTGCGGAGCGCGAACTCCAGCTTGGCCGCGTCGGGCTTGCCCAGGCCGCGGACGTTGGCTCGCGCGCGGGTCCGCTCCACCCGGACCGCGATGGAGCTGTTGCGGTCGGTGACCACCATCACGTCGGCGGTGGTGGGGGACACGGCCTGCACGCGCCCCACCACGCCCTCGGCCACCACCACCGGCATGAGCCGCTGGACGCCGTCGGCGGTGCCGCGGTCGAGCGTGAGCAGCTGCAGCCCGGTGGGCGAGAGCTGGACGCCGATGACGCGCGCGCCCAGGTAGGTCCGCCCCTGCGTGCGGCTGGAGAAGGCGAGGAGCTTGCGCAGCCGCTCCGCCTCGGCGCGATCCTGCAGCAGCTGCTGCCGCTCCATCTTGAGGTCGTTGACCTCGCGGTTGAGCGTCATGGCGCGCGCGTGCGCGCCGCGCAGCCCCACGTAGCCGGACCAGGCGTCGAGCACGCCGGTCACGGCCCACGCCACGCCCTTCTCCACCGGGCTGGTGACCCACAGCACGGCGCGGTCCAACGCCGAGCGCTCGCTCGGACGTTTGGCGTGCGCGAAGTAGACCCCCAGTGGCACGAGGAGCAGGACCGCGACGAGGATCAACTCGCGGTACCGCTTGAGCAGAGAAAGCACGGTGTGTCCGGGGCCTCCAGCGGGGGCAAATTCCCTTGCATTTTAGCGCCTCTTGCGTAGGGTGTTCAACCTCGCGGCGCTCGCCCCTTCGCAGGGCGCCCCCTACAACAACCCGGAGCACCGGTTCCATGCTCGATCGTCTTCGTGCCGGCAAGCAGGGCATCCTGGCCTGGCTCGTCATCGGCGGCATCATCGTCACCTTCGTCCTGTTCTTCGGCCCTGGCTCGTTCGGCAAGGATTCCGCCGCCTGTGGCGGTGGGCCGGCCTACGCCGCGCGGGTGAACGGCCGGACCGTCCAGGTGGAGGCCTACTCCCGCCGCTACGACGCCCTGTTCCGCATGGCCGACCGGCAGTTCGGCGGCAGGCTGACCCGGGATCTGGCCGACCAGATCGGCCTCAACAAGCAGGCCATGGACGCCGTGGTGGACGAGGAGCTCCTGTCGCAGGAGGCCGAGCGCCGCGGCATCCAGGTGACCGACGAGGAGCTCGGGCAGGTCATCGGCGCCGACCCCACCTTCCAGGAGAACGGCGCCTACAGCCCCGACGCGTACCGCCGGTGGGCCGACGAGAACTACGGCTCCCGCGCCCGCTTCGAGACCATCCTGCGGGCCCAGCTGCTCTCCCAGAAGCTCGAGGCCGCCTTCGAGGAGACGGTGAAGGTCTCCCCGACGGAGGTGCGTGAGCGGTGGGAGATGTACTCCAACCGCGCCGAGCTGACCTACGTGCTCTTCCCGACCACCGGCGCCCGCGGCGACGTGAAGGTGACGGACGAGGACGTGAAGGCGTTCCAGGGGCGCGAGGCGGCCCGCATCGAGGCCTTCTACAAGGAGCACCCGGAGCGCTTCGACCAGAAGAAGAAGGTCCGCGTCCGGCACGTGCTGGCCCGCATCGACGGCACGCAGGACGAGGCCGCGGCCCGCAAGAAGATCGACCAGGCCCATGAGCGGCTCGCCAAGGGCGAGGCCTTCGAGAAGGTGGCGGCGGCGCTGTCCGACGACACCAACACCAAGGATTGCGGCGGCGACCTGGGCCTGATCGCCGAAGGGCTGGCGGACGAGGCCTTCATGAAGGCGGCCCTGGCGCTCGAGCCCGGCAAGGTGTCGGACCCGGTCCGCACCGCCTTCGGCTGGGACGTGCTGCGGGTGGACGAGGTCATCCCGGCCCGCCAGCTCACGCTCGACCAGGCCCGCCCCGAGATTGCCCGCGAGCTGCTCACCGACGAGCGCGCCGCGGCGGTGGTGAAGGAGAAGGCCCAGGCCGCCCTGGCGGGCGCCAAGGGCGGCAAGGCCCTGACCGCGCTCTACCCCGCGGACGAGAAGGCGGCCCAGAAGCTGGGCGGCCAGCCGCTGGTGTCCAAGGACTCGGGCCAGTTCTCGACCGCCCTCCCCTACATCCCGGGCCTGGGCGAGCACGCCGACCTGGTCAAGGACGTGGCCGCCGCCAACGCCGGCGACGTGCTGCCCAAGGTCTACGAGACCCCCGCCGGCGCCCTCGTGGCCCAGGTCAAGACCCGCGAGCGGCCGGACCAGGCCAAGTTCGTGGAGGCCCAGCCCCAGGTGACGCTGCGGCTGCGCGAGGAGAAGGCCGGCCAGCTGCGCCGCGCCTGGCTGCAGGAGCTGCGCGCCAAGGCCACCATCGACGAGAACCCGCAGCTGGTGGCCGCCGCGGCGCCCGTCCAGCCGCCCGTCGAGCAGTAGCGGTCGCCGCCGGCATGCCGCAGCTCGTCCTCGCCTCCCAGAGCCCGCGCCGCCGTGCGCTGCTCGAGGGGCTGGGGATCGCCCTGGAGGTCCGTCCGGCCGAGACCGACGAGTCGGTCCGGCCGGGCGAGCCGCCCCGCGAGTACGTGCGGCGGGTGGCCCGCGAGAAGGCCCGCGCCGTGGCCGGGGCGGTGGTGCTGGCCGCCGACACCTCGGTGGTGCTGGGGCAGGAGATCCTGGGGAAGCCGGCAGACGGGCCCGACGCGGCCCGCATGCTGCGGGCCCTCTCCGGCACCCGGCACGAGGTGCTGACCGCGGTGTGCGTGCGCAGCCAGGGCCCCGCCGGCCCGCGCGAGCACGAGGCGCTGGTCGCCACCGAGGTCCGCTTCCGCCCCCTCACCGCGGGCGAGATCGCCTGGTACGTCGCCACCGGCGAGCCGCTCGACAAGGCCGGCGCCTACGCCCTGCAGGGCGCGGGCGGCGCCTTCGTCGAGGGGGTCACCGGCAGCGTCTCGGGCGTGGTGGGGCTGCCGGTGGCCGAGACGCTGGCGCTGCTCGCGGCGGCCGGGTTCCGGCTGCCCTGGGAGGCGCCGTGAGCATCACCGAGAGCGTGCGCGCGCTGCGCGGCGCCCTGCCGCCCGGGGTGACGCTGGTGGCGGTTCTCGAAGACCCAGCCGGTGGAGGCCATCCGCGAGGCCTACGCGGCCGGGCAGCGGGACTTCGGCGAGAACTACGCGCAGGAGTGGCGGGCCAAGGCGGACGCGCTGGCCGACCTCGCCGACCTGCGCTGGCACTTCATCGGCGGCCTGCAGACCAACAAGGCCAAGTACCTGGCCGGGCGCGCCGCCTACGTCCACACCGTGGACCGCGAGGAGCTGGCCCGCGAGCTGTCGCGCCAGCTGGTGAAGCGGGGCGCCACCGCCCGGGTGTTCCTGGAGGTGAACGTGGGCGGGGAGGCCTCCAAGGAAGGCTGCGCGCCGGAGGCGGTGCCGGCGCTGGCCGCCGGGGTGGCGGAGCTGCCCGGGCTGGAGCTCGTCGGGCTCATGTGCATCCCGCCCTCCGACCAGGACCCGCGCCCGCACTTCCAGGCGCTGCGGCGGCTCGGCGACCAGCTCGGGCTGCGCGAGCTGTCGATGGGCATGAGCGGCGACTGGCGGATCGCGGTCGAGGAGGGCTCGACCTTCGTCCGCGTGGGGACGGCGCTCTTCGGCGCGCGGGCGCCGAAGGCGCCGTAGGCGCGGGCCTGCTCGAGGCCTGGCGCCTCTCCTCAGACCACCTTCAGCTTCAGCCGCCCCGAGTCCGTCACCTCGGCCCGGAACTCCTGCCCGCAGTAGTAGCAGCGGACCTCGTCGCCGTGGCCGAACCGGTCGTCGTAGGGGTTGTTGGCGGAGCACTCGGGACAGTCGAAGTCGGCGAAGCGGCGTGCGCGCCCCAAGTCCTCCCCGCTCGTCGACTTGTCGTCGTCGTCGTAGCCCGGATCCATCGGCATGGCTTGGCTCCCCGGCCCCGCCCGGGCGGGACCGGGTGGAGCGTACCAGAAGAGGCCGCGGCGCGCCCGCGGCCCCGGGGCGGCGGCCCGGGCGGTGGTTGCGCCTCCGCCGCGGGCGCCGAAGCGTGTGGACGCCGGGCGAACCGGCGCCCACCGTCGGGTCCGGCGGGGAGGACGTCGGATGACCCGTGCGGCGCTGATGGTTGCCTCGATCGCCCTCTCGCTCCCCGCGCTGGCGGCGCCGCCCGCCGGCTTCGCCCCCGGCGAGGAGACGGTGTTCCGGGTCCGCTGGCTGGGGATCCCCACCGGCGAGGGGCGGATGCTGGTGGGGCAGCCCCAGGGCGACGTCTGGCCGGTGATCGTGCAGGGGCGCACCGCCGGCCTGGCCACCGTCGTGAGCGTGCGCGAGCACCTCGTCACCTACTGGGACGCCCCGGCCGCGCTGGCCCGCGGCTCGGAGCTGTGGGCCAGGGAGCCGGGGGACGAGCACCGGGACCGGACCTGGTTCGACCGGGCCGCCGGCACGGCCACCGTCACGGTGCAGCGCAACGGCCGCCAGGACGCCCGCACGGCGGAGGTGCCGCCGGACACGCAGGACCTCACCGGCGCGGTGCTGTGGCTGCGGCTGCAGCCGCTCGAGGTGGGGCAGGAGCTGGAGGTGCCGGTGCTGGCCGGCACCCGCCACTTCCGGCTGCGGGCGCGGGTGGTGGCGCGCGAGCAGGTCTCGACGCCGGCCGGCACCTTCCCGACCTTCAAGCTGGAGGTGCGGACCGCGCTGGACGGGGCCTTCTCGACGCGGCGCGACTCGACGCTCTGGCTGGCCGACGACCCGAGCCGCTTCCTGGTCAAGGCCAGCGCCGAGTTCGCGCTGGGCAGCGTGGTGGCCGAGCTGGAGCGCTACCGGCCGGGCACGCGGGTGGCGCGGGCGGACTAGCGCCGTGGCCGCCTCCCTCCCCGCCGCGCTGGCGCTGCTGCTCGCCGCTGCCGGCGGCGCGCCACCGGCGCGCGGCGTGGCCGGCGTGGCCAGCTCGCTGGAGAAGCTGCGCCCCTCGGATCCGCTCCCGCCCGGCCGCGCGATCGCGCTGGCGGCGGCGCGCGGCGAGTGCGAGGCGGCCCAGGTGGCGGTGCGGACGCCGCAGGGGCTGCGGGCGCTCTCGGCGGAGGCAGCGCCGCTGCGCGGGCGCGGCGCGGCCCGCCTCCCGGTGGCCCTCTACCGCGTGGCGACGGTGCCGCTGGCGCGCCCCTCCGGGCCGGACGGCGAGGCGGGCGAGTGGCCGGACCCGCTGGTGCCGGTCCGCGATCGGACTTCGGCGAGGCGCGCCGCGCCTTCCCGGTGGCGGTCGCGCCCGGCCGGCTGCAGGCCGTCTGGGTGGAGCTGTGCGTGCCCGGGGAGACGCCGCCGGGCAGCTACCGCGGAAGGGTCCTGCTCAGCGAGGCGGGGCGGGCGCTGGCCGAGGTGCCGGTGACGCTGGAGGTCTGGCCGCTCACGCTGCCGCGCACGCCCACCTTCGCGGCGCCGTTCGGCCTCTCGACGCGGCTGGGCACGCGGGCGCTGGGGCGGCCGGACGATCCGGCGCTGGCCCGGGCGCTGGCCGCCGCCGCGCTGCGCCACCGCCTCTCGCCCTTCACGCTCTCGGCCGACCCGCCGGACGGACAGTGCACGGCCGAGCGGTGCGCGCTGGACTGGACCGCCCTCGACCGCGAGCTGGCACCGGTGCTGGACGGCACGCTGGTGCCGGGGGTGAAGGGGCTGTTCGCGGAGGTGCGCATCCCCGGGAGCGTCTGGTCCGGCCCGGAGGCCGACCTGGCCGCCACGCTGCGCGCCTGGCGGGCCCACTTCCAGGCCCGCGGGTGGGCCGACAGGCTCTGGCTCTACACGCTTGACGAGCCCCGCCCCGACCAGCTGCCGGAGCTGGCGCGCCGGGCCCGGCTCGCGCACGCGGCGGGGATCCGCGTGCTGGCCACCACCACGCCGCAGCCGGCGCTGGACGGGCTGGTGGACGCCTACGCGCCGGTGCTCAACGCGCTGCCGGACGGCGCCCGCCCGCCGCGCGGCGTGGCGCTCTCCTACGCCTCGTGCATGAGCCACGGCTGCGCCGAGCTGCCGGACCTCGACGGGCCGCAGCTGCGGGCCATGCGGCAGGCGTTCTCGGGGTGGCCCGGCTACGAGATTGACCGCCCCGGGACGGCGGCCCGGGCCATGGCCTGGCTGGCCTGGCGCCGCGGCCTGTCGGGCGAGCTCTACTACGATATGCTCCAGGCGTGGACTGGCGACCCCTGGACCGACCCGCGGCGCTTCGCCGGCAACGGCGACGGGACCCTGCTCTATCCGGGCCGGACGGCCGAGCTGGGGGGCCAGCACCCGTTCCCGGTGGAGTCGATCCGGCTGAAGCTGATCCGCGACGGGCTGGAGGACCTGGAGCTGCTCCGGCTGGCGGAGCGCGCCGGGCTGGACGGGCTGGCCGACGCCCGGGCCGGCGCGCTGGTGCCGACGGCGCGGCGATGGGAGCGCGCGCCAGGGCCGTGGCTGGAGGCGCGGCGCCAGCTGGCCGAGGCGCTGGTCCGGCGGCTGGCCGGGCCGCGCGGACGGCGCGGACGCGGGGGCGCCGGTGATCGCCGCCCTGCTCGCGCTCGCCGCCGCCGCGCCGCCCGCCTGCGGGGCGCCGCCGCTGGCCGACGGACCGCGCCCGTGGGCCACCGGTGAGCGGACCACCTACGACCTGGACCTGCTCGGCGCGGTGCGGGCCGGGACGCTCGAGCTCTCGGTGGAGCCCCCCGTGGCCTCGGGGCAGGTGATCCCGCTCCGCGCCCGCGCCCGCACCGACGCCTCGGTGGCCGCGTTCAAGCGGGTGGTGGCGGTCAGCTACTCCTGGGTGGACGCGCGCACCCTGCTGCCGGAGCGGTTCCGCGAGGAGGCCAGCGAGGACGGCACGCACAAGCTCTCCGACGCACGCATGGCCAGGGGCGAGCCGGAGCTGGTGCTGCAGCACGAGTCGGGTCGCCAGCGCAGCACCCGCCGCGTGGCCCGCCAGGGCGCGGCGCTGGACGCGGTCTCGGGGCTGTTCCTGCTGCGCGCCGCGAAGCTCACGCCGGGCGAGCGGTACTGCTTCGACCTGGTGGCGCGCGGGCGCGTGTGGCGCATCCAGGGCGGCGTGGCCGCCCGGACGGAGAAGGTGGACACGCCGGTGGGGCGGCTGGAGACGGTGCGGGTGGACGGGACCGCCGTGGCCGCCGACGGTCCGGACGAGAAGCCGGCCGAGATCCACCTGTGGATCTCCACCGATCCGCGGCGGCTCCTGGTGGCGGTGGTGGCGGTGATCGACGCGGGCCCGGTGCGGGCCATGCTCACCGGGGTGGACCGCCCGCAGCGCTGAGGCGGCCGCCGCTACATGCGGGCGGCGACCTGCGCCAGCCGGCGCCGCGCGCTGGCCAGCACGGTCTGCAGGTACTCGACCCGCTCGGACGGGCCGCCGCCGGTGACCAGCGACAGGAGCCGCTGCTGCGAGGGGCTGGCGTCGGCCAGGGCCGCCTCGACGTTGGCGACGTAGGCGGCCACCGCGGCCAGCGCGGCGCGCGCCTCGCGCAGGTCGTCCTCGAGGAAGTCGAGCACCACGTGCTCGCGGGCGGTCGAGCCGGCCAGCCGCTCGCGCAGCTGGTCCACCGCGCCGGGGCCGGAGGGGGCCGGGGTCGCGGGGGCGAGGGCGATGCGGGCGAAGGCGGTGCGGGTGCGGCTCATGGCTTCCCTTTCCCCGCCTCGGCGGCGCGGCGGCAGGCGGTCTCCACGGCGGCGGCCACCCGGTCCGGCGGCAGCCCCTCGGCCAGCAGGTCGGCGATTCTCGCGGCCCGCGGCGGCCACGCCCTCGGGCCCGGGCTGGCCGCGGGCGGCGGCCAGCCGCTCCGCCAGCAGCGCGGCGCGCGGGTCGAGGCGCGGCGCGCGATCGGTCCGCTGCGGACGGGCGGCGCGCGGGCCGGCCCGGACGGCCGGGGCCACCGGGTCGGGCGCGGGGCTCGCGGCCGGCGCGCCGGCCTCGGCGGGGAGGACGGCGCGGCCCAGCAGCACCTCGTCGCCCACCGCCTCGCCGGCCGCCTCGCTGGGCAGGAACACGCGCCAGAGCGTGCCGCGGTTGTCGCGGTGTAGCGGGCGCGCGAAGCCCTTGGCGACGAGGGCGTCCAGGACGCGGAGCAGCCGGCGCTCGGAGAGGCGCAGCCGGGCCATCAGGTCGCGCTTGCCGGCGCGGCACCAGTTGCGCCCCTCGCCACAGGAGAGGCGCAGCAGCTGGAGGTAGGCCGCCTGCTCCTCGATCTCGAGCTGGGCTGCGGCCTGGTCGAAGGCGTCGAGGGGGATGGGGGCAAAGCCGGCGCGGACCCGGACCGCCCCCAGGAGCTCGCCGGCGTAGGGCAGCCGCCGCATCTCGCCGGGCCGGAGAGCCTCCGGAGGCAGCGGCGCCACGGCCTGGGTGGCCAGCGCGGCGCTGCCCCGGATCCCGTGATGATGACCGCCCTGCCCCGCCATCGCCCGCACCCTCCGCTCCAGCCTGGCAGGGTAATCGCGTGATATCGGGGGTCAACTTTCCAGCCGCCTCCACAAACGCAGACGGCCCGCCGGGAGGCGGGCCGTCGGGGCTGCAGCGCGGCTGGGGCGCGCTAGATGAGCCCGCGCGAGCGGCGCAGCAGCTCGACCGTCTTCTGGTACTCGATGTCCCAGGCGCTGGTCCCCTCCTGCAGGTGCTTCAGGCGGGCGCGCGCCTCGCGGTCGATTCTCCTCGTCCACGTCCAGGTGCTTCTTGAAGATTCGGAAGACCTTCTTCCGGAGCACGTGGTCCTCGGAGAAGACCTCCTCCACGTTGCGGGAGATGAGCAGGAACTCGATCATCTGGCCGATGACGTACTCGATCCCCTCGTCGCCCATCTTGAAGCCGCGGACGTCCGCCATCTCGCGCTTCACCTGGTTGAACCGGGAGTGATCGACCCGCGCCGCTCCAGGGCCTCGCGCGTGGCGGCGTTCACCCGCTCCTCCGCGGCGAGGTACTCCTTCATGATGGCCGCCATGTCCATCTCGGCGTCCGCGATGCGCAGGGTCTCGATCTCGACGTCACCGTCCTGCATGAGCGTCTGGATCACCTCGCGGGCGATCGTCGGGATGACCTTCGGGTAGAGCCGCATGGAGTGTGTTCCCTCGCCCTTGCGCCGCGGGATTGCCGAGGCGAAGTGCCGGTGCGAAGCCCGCGGAAATCGAAAGGTAACGCCCTATAAACCCCGCCTGCACGGGAGGGCAAGCGAAAACGTCCTTCATTACGCATGTTCCGTGCCGAGGCCGGCGGGCGCATCAGCCCCCGTGGGCACGGCCCCTCCGGGAGCCCGGGGCACGGTGGGTCGCACGCACGGTGCGTATGAGTCGACCCGGGGCCGCGCCCGTCCCACCCAGCCCTCGACGCGACGGGGCGGCGCCCTCCCGGACGTCGCCCATCACGCGGCCCCGCCCGGCGGGGCCCGCCGGTCGTCAGCCGGCGAAGATCTTCATCACCGCGTCGAGCAGCGCCAGCGCCTCGGCCTTGGGGCGCTGGAAGGCGTTGCGGCCCATGATGGACCCGAAGGCGCCGCCCTCCTTGAGGCCGCGGACCTCCTCCAGCACGGCCTCGGTCCCCTTGGCCTCACCGCCGGAGAAGATCACGATGCGCTTGCCGTTGAAGGCGCCCTGCACCACGTGGCGGACGCGCTCGGGCAGCGTGCCCATGGGGATCTTCGAGCTCCTCGTAGACCTTCTTCGCCTCGGCGTTCTCCAGCAGCGCCTTGGGGGGCTTCACCTTGATGATGTGCGCGCCCATCTGGGCGGCGATCTGCGCGGCGTAGGCGCTGATGTCGAGGGCCTGCTCGCCCTCCTTCGAGATGCCGCTGCCGCGGGGATAGCTCCACACCACCACCACCAGGCCATTCGCCTTGGCCTCCTCGGTGAGCTCGCGCAGGTGCTCGAGCTGCGTGTTGCGGGCGTCCGAGCCGGGGTAGATGGTGTAGCCGACGGCGGCGCAGCCGAGCCGCACGGCCTCGCGCACCGTGCTGGTGACGGCGGAGATGGCGCGCCGCCCAGCTTCGAGAGCGAGTCGGAGTTGTTGACCTTCAGGATGAGCGGGATCTGCCCGGCGTAGCGCGCCGCCACCGCCTCGATGAAGCCGAGCGGCGCCGCGTACGCGTTGCAGCCGGCCTCGATGGCGAGCTGCACGTGGTACTCGGGATCATAGCCGGCCGGGTTCTTGGCGAACGAGCGGCCAGGGCCGTGCTCGAAGCCCTGGTCGACGGGCAGGATCACCAGCTTGCCGGTGCCGGCCAGCTTGCCGGTGTTGAGCAGCCGGTACAGGTTGGCCCGGGTTCCGGGGGTGTCGGCCTCGTACCAGGACAGGATCTGCTTCACGCGGTCCGTCATCATGAGGGCCCCTCCTATCGGGTGCACGTCGCGTCCGAGGTCGCTGGACGACCCGTCGCTCGGGCGGTGCACTTGCCGCTGTCTTAGGCCGTGCGCCGCGCGCGGCAATGGGAAAAGCCGGGCGTGCGCCCGCGTGCCACGGACGCGTGGCGCGCGGCGCCGGGCCTGCGCAGCTTCAGGGCATACCCTAAAAGGAAGGTGCCCATGGCCCGTGGTTTCGGCGAACCGCCAGAGCGCAGCCCGGCGGCGATCCTGTCCGAGGTGGAGTACCCGATCTCGCGAGACGACCTGGCGACGGCGGCGGCGGAGGCGGGCGCGCCGGTCGACGCGATCGACTTCCTGCGCTCGCTGCCGGAGCGCACCTACCAGAGCCCGTCCGACGTGCTGCGCGAGTTCGGCGAGGGGAGCGCGCGGTTCGGCATGTTCTCGACCGACGTGCGCCACCGCGGCGACCTGGGGAAGGAGGCGGTGGAGACGGGGGACAATCCGACGCGGCATCCATAGAACGGGGACTGCGTCCCCGCCCCGCCGGCAGAGCCGTCGGGGCCCCACCCCTGCTACGGCGGAGCCGAGCGCGCTGCGGCCTGACGGCCTTGCGCGCTATCCGCCGCCGAGGGGCTGCGCCCCTCCCCCAGCTGCGCTGGGGCCCCTACCCTGCGTTCCGTGCACGCGGTCTGCGTCGGGTAGGCGCTACCTGCGCCGCGGTATCACGGGCACCGCGACGATCACCAACACCACGCCAGTGACTGGCGTCCCCGCCCCGCCGGCAGAGCCGTCGGGGCCCCACCCCTGCTACGGCGGAGCCGAGCGCGCTGCGGCCTGACGGCCTTGCGCGCTATCCGCCGCCGAGGGGCTGCGCCCCTCCCCCAGCTGCGCTGGGGCCCCTACCCTGCGTTCCGTGCACGCGATCTGCGTCGGGTAGGCGCTACCTGCGCCGCGGTATCACGGGCGCCGCGACGATCGCCAACATCACGCCAGTGACTGCGTCCCCGCCCCGCCGGCAGAGCCGTCGGGGCCCCACCCCTGCTACGGCGGAGCCGAGCGCGCTGCGGCCTGACGGCCTTGCGCGCTATCCGCCGCCGAGGGGCTGCGCCCCTCCCCCAGCTGCGCTGGGGCCCCTACCCTGCGTTCCGTGCACGCGGTCTGCGTCGGGTTGGCGCTACCTGCGCCGCGGTATCACGGGCGCCGCGACGATCGCCAACATCACGCCAGTGACCTCGTCCCCGCCCCGCCGGCAGAGCCGTCGGGGCCCGGAGCCGAGCGCGCTGCGGGCCTCCGTGAACAGGCCCCGGCCACGCTAGGTTCTCGGCCGCGGGAAGCAGCGGGTCACGTACCCGCACCCCTCCTCGCGGCAGCGCTCCTCGCTGCGGCCCAGCGCGGCGGGGGGCACGTCCTCCCCGGACAGCGTGTGGCGGGCGAGCCTGGGGGCCAGGGCCTCGAAGCGGACCAGCTCGCCCTCGGCGGGCGTGACGTCCACGGCGCGGTGATCGCCGCGCAGGAACTGGAGCCGGGCGCGGATCTTCCGGCCCGGGTGGGCGCGGGCCGCGGCCAGCGCGTAGGCGAGCAGCTGCAGGCGGTAGCGCTCGGCGGCGCCGGCGCGCGGGGTGGCGTACTTGTAGTCCACCACCACCAGCTCGCCGCGCCGCTCCCGGACCAGCGCGTCGATGGCGCCGGACACGTACACGACGGGTGAACCGTCCCCCTCCAGCCGGAGCAGGAACGGCACCTCGCGCGCGAGGCTGCCGTCGCGGGCGGCCGAGGCCAGGATGCGCCCGGCGGGGGACTCCAGGAAGCGGACCACCTCGGCGGCGATGCGGCGCACGCCGGGGCTGCCGGGATCGTAGCCGCGCCGGGCGGCCGCCGCGGCCAGCTGGGCGCGCCGCTCCAGCGGCGGCGCGGCCAGATCGGTCTCGGCCAGCATGGCGTGGGCCAGGGTGCCGCGGGCGGTGGCGCGGGCCGGGTCGTCGGCGGGCGGCGCGCCGGGGAGGCCGCGCGGCTCGGGCAGCCCGAGCACCCGGCCCAGCAGGTGGCGGCGCGGGCAGCGCGCCAGCTCCGCCAGCTCGGTCACCGCCAGCCGCACCGCGGCCGCGGGCGGCGGAGCGGCCAGCCGCGGCGGCGCCGGCGGGGCTGCCGCTGCGAGCGGCTGGGCGGGCTCGGGCCGGAGGGCCGGGCCGCAGGCGAAGGTGGCGGCCTCGGCCAGGGGCACGGGCACGGCCAGGTCCGGGCGGGCGGCCAGCGCCGCGTCCACCTGCTCGCGCCAGGTGTCGGCGCTGCGGCCCCGCTCGCCGGAGAGGATGAGGTGGTCGCGCGCGCGGGTGAGCGCCACGTACAGCAGCCGGCGGGACTCGGCGGAGGCGGCGCGCCGGTCGGCCTCGCGAGCGGCGCGCGTGGCGGCGGTGTCGAGGAACTGCTCGCGCGCCGGGTCCCAGTGCTGCACGGCCAGCGCGCCCGCCGCGTCCAGCAGCGCCCGCCGGTGGTCGGCGGGGGTGCGGGCGCCCAGGTCGGGGACCAGCACCACCGGCCACTCCAGCCCCTTGGCCTGGTGGATGGAGAGCAGCGCGACCGCGTCGCCGGCCTCCAGCTCGGCCTCGGGCTCGCGCGGCGGGCGGGCCGCCTGGGCGCGCAGGTGCGCGGCCAGCTCGGCCACGGTGCCGCCGGCGGACGCGAAGCGCGACGCCAGCCCCAGCGCCTTCTCGAGGTTCTGCGCCCGCCGCTCGCCATCCGGCCCCGCCAGCAGCGCCGCGTCGAGATCCAGCAGCTCCACGGCGCGCGCGAGCAGCTCGTCCACCGGCACCCGGTCGCGCAGCTCCCGCAGCGCGCGCCAGGCCCCGAGCAGCCGCCCGAGCCGCGCCGCCTCGTCCGGCGCCAGCGCGCCCGGCCCGCCCGCCTCCGCCACCGCAGCCGCGAGCGCCTCGGGCGCCAGCCGGCCCAGCCGCGGCAGCCCCACCGCGGCCAGGACCACCAGGGCGCCGTCGGACACCGCGCAGAGCGGCGAGCGGAGCAGCGCCGCCCAGGCCACCAGGTCGCCTGGATCGGCCAGGCTGGCCAGCAGCTCGCCGAGATCGCGGACCTCACCGGCCTGGTAGAAGCCGCCGCCGCGGGCCAGGCGGTACGGGATGCCGGCCTCGCGCAGCGCCCGCTCGTAGGGGCCGAGCTGCGTCAGGCGGCGGAAGAGGATGGCCACGTCGCGCGGGCGCGGGCAGCGCATGCGATCCGGCCCGCCGTCCGGATCGCGCTCCCGGACCGCCACCCCCGCGGCGCCGGAGAGCAGCGCGCCGATGCGGGCGGCCAGCGCCGCCCCCTCCCGCAGCCGCCGCTCGGAGGCCTTGCCCTCGCCCTCGTCCACCAGCAGCTCCACCGCCGGGCGTGCCCCCTCGGCGCGGGTGGCCAGCAGCCGGTCCTCCGGCGAGAAGGTGAGCTCGTCGGGGCGCGGCGGCAGGCCGGCCGGCGGCTGCAGCGCGCGCGCCGAGACCTCGTTGACCAGGTCCAGCACCGCGGGCGAGGAGCGGTGGTTGTCGGCGAGGTGCAGCACGCGCCCGCCGCCGGCGTCGAAGCCGCCGATGAGGCGGGCGAAGACCGACACGTCGGCGCCGCGGAAGCGGTAGATGGACTGCTTGAGATTGCCCACCGCCACCAGCACCGGGCCGGCGCCGCCGGCCTCCGCCGGGCAGAGCAGCCCGAAGAGCGACTGCTGCACCGGGTTCACGTCCTGGTACTCGTCCACCAGCAGCGCCCGGAGGCGCCCGCGCAGCTCGGCGCGCAGCGGCGCGTCGGCCAGGAGCAGGTCGCGGGCGCGCACGAGCAGGTCGTCGAAGTCGACGGCACGCGCCGCCTGCTTGCGGGCGGCGTAGCGGGCCGCCGCCTCCTCCAGCAGCCCGCCCAGCTCGGCGCGGAGCGGCGCCGCCAGGACCTCGGCCGCCAGCGGCTCCAGGGCCTCGCCGGCGGCGCGGAGCGCGGCCTGGGCCGCCTTGAGCTCGGGGCCGTCTGCGGCGCGGAGCCGCCCGCGGGCGGCCGAGGCCAGCGCGGTGAGCCGGTGCAGGGCGTCGGCGGAGAGCGGCCCCTCGCGATCGCCGGGCGCGAGCGCGTCGCGCCGGCGGGCCACCGCCTCGACCAGCGCCGCCCCGGCGCCGGAGGCCCTGGGCCCGCCCGCGAGCAGCGCGTCGGCGGCGGCCAGCAGCTCGCGGCGGGCGGCCAGCGCCGCGGCCAGGTCGGCCTCGACCAGCGGCACCGGCCCGACGTCGCCGCGGGTGGCCCGCGCGCGGAGCAGGCCGGCCAGGACCACCGGGAGCGCGCCCCGCCCCGCCCCCGCCCCCAGCGCCGTCGCCAGCGCGCGCGCCGCCGGCCGCCGCGCGTCCAGCGCCGCCACCACGGCCTCGCGGCAAGCGGCCAGCAGCCAGGCGCTGGTCCGCTCCTCGTCGGCGACCTCGAACTCCGGATCGAGCCCGGCCTCCGCCGCGTGCTCGCGCAGCAGCCGCCCGCAGAAGCCGTGGATGGTCCCCACCGCCATGCGGTCCAGCGCGTGCAACCGGGCCAGCCAGTCGCGGCGGTCGTCGGCGCCGGCCGCCTCCCGGGCGCGCCCGGCCACGGCCGCGCGGAGCCGCTCGGTGAGCTCGGCGGCGGCCTTCTCGGTGAAGGTGATGGCGGCCAGCTCGGCCGGCGCGCAGGGCTCGCCCAGCGCCCGCCCCTCCAGCAGCCGAAGGCAGAGCTCCACCAGCGCGGTGGTCTTCCCGGCGCCGGCGCCGGCGCTGACGGCGGTGGGCGCCTCCAGCCGGAAGAGCGCCTCCGCCACCGGCCCGAAGACGAGGGGGCGGCTCACGCGGACTCCTCGGCGGCCCGCGCCGCGACGCCCTCGAAGCGGCAGACCGCGCCGTAGGGGCAGTGGCCGCAGCCCTGCGAGACGATGGGGAAGCGGCCGTCGCGCATGGCGCGGACCTGCGCCACCACCGCCGAGGCGAAGCGGCCCGGCGCCTCGGCGTCGGCCTCGACCGCCGCGCCTGCGCCGGGCGCCGCCGCCAGCTCCAGCGCCGGCGCCTCTGACGGGAACACCACCGGATCGAGCCGCTCGGCCTTGCGCAGCAGGGCGTAGCTCGCCTCCAGCCATGCGCGACCCGGCAGCGCGGCGCGCGCCGCCAGGAGGTAGACCGGGACCTGGAAGGAGGAGCGGCCGAAGGCCTCCGGGTCGAGCTGGTCCGCCAGGTCCGGACCGCCGCGGCCGGTCTTGTAGTCGAGCACGCGGAGCCGCTCGGGCGAGGCGTCGACGCGGTCGATGCGCCCCCGCAGCTGCACCTGCTCGCCGTCGGCCGCGAGCGTCACCGGGGGCGCCTCGCCGGGGCCGCCGAAGGCGTGCTCGAGCAGCGCCGGGGTGAGGCCGTCGTGGTCCCGGGCCTCGCCCAGCACGATCCGATCGAGCCGCTGCAGGAGCAGCTCGCGCCGTCCGGCCCAGGCGGCCGGATCCCCGGTGCGCCCCTCGCGCTCGAAGCGGTCGAGGATCCCGCCGGCCAGCGCGCGCGCCTCGGCGAGGTCCTCGGGCGAGCCGGCCAGGGGCCAGGCCCCGCGGTCGAGGCGCGCCCGGACCAGCCGCTCCATGACGGCGTGCAGCAGCGTGCCCTCGTCACGAACGTCGATGTCGAGGTCGGCGGCGGCGTCGTCCGGCAGCCGCGCGCCGAGGCGGAGCAGGGCGCGGAACGGGCAGCGCGCGTAGGCCTCCAGCTGGCTGGGGGTCCAGGCGGCCGGGAGCCTGCCGGCGAGCAGCGCCCCGCCCGCGCCGCCGACGGCGCCGGCGAAGGGGTGAGGCTGGCCGGCCAGGACGGCCGTCCGCCGCTCCGCCTCGACCGCGCCCACCTCGCGGGCCTGCCGCGCGCGATGGGCCAGCGGCGTGGCCGAGAGCGCGGCCTCGGCCGACGCGCCCGCGCGCGCGGCGGCCCGGAGCGCGGCCCGGGGCGTGCGCGCCTCGGGGAGCGCCGGCTCCGGGAGCGGCCCCGAGGGTGGGAGGATGCCCGCTGCGGCCAGCGCCTCGAGCAGCAGCGGCGCCGGGGGTCCGCCGTCACCGGCCGGCCCTGGGCCGGGCCAGAGGAGCGCCAGGCGCTCGCGCCCCGCGGCCAGCGCGCAGAAGGCGCGGTGCTGCGCCTCGGCGCGGCGCGCCGCGGCGGTGGGGAGGGCCTGCCGGCGGAGGAGGCGATCGAGCGCGTGGCGCTCGGGCTCGCGCAGCAGCGGCTCGGGGGACGGCGCAGGCGGGAAGGCGCCGTCGGCGCAGCCCAGGAGCACTGCGGCCCGGGCGGTCGCTCCGGGCGCCTCGTCCAGCCCGAGCAGCGCCACCGCGCCGGCCACCGGCTCGGGAGGCGGCGGGAGGGAGGCGCCCTGGGCCACCAGCGCGAGCAGCGCGCGGAAGCGCCCGGCGGGGAGCGGCGTGGCGCCGTGTCCGGAGAGGGCCAGGGCCCGGACGACCTCCTCCGCCGCCTCCTCGATGCGGGCCAGCGCCGCCAGGTCGCGGCCCGCCACCTCGCGCGGCCCGCGCGCGGCGCGGCGGCGGACGCCGGTGGTCTCGAGGAAGGCGGCCAGGCGGGCCGCGTGCTCTCGCGGCGCGCCCGGGCGGGCCAGCGGGGCCAGGGCCGCGGAGAGGCCGTCCAGCGCGGTGGCCGCCTGGAGGAGGGCCGCGCGCTCGCGCCCGGCGGCGTCGGAGAGCGAGGCGGCGCGGAGGCGCAGGCGATCGGTGGGCGCGCCGCGGGCGTCGAGGGCGCCGGCGCGATCGAGCAGCCGCTCCAGGCCGGGCAGGTCCGGGCCCAGCCAGCCGGAGCGGGCCAGGCGAAGCGCCGAGGTGCGGGTCAGCGCGCCGGCGGCGGCGTGGGCCTCGAGCACCAGGCGGGCCACCGGGACGTCGAGGAGCGCCGGGCCGCGGCCGGTCGCGAGCGGCACGCCGCGTGCGGCGAAGGCTCGGCGCAGACGGGCCGCCGCCTGGCGCGGAGCGGGGGAGAGGAGGAGGAGGTCGTCGGGTGGGAGGCCCTCCTCGATCCAGCGGGCGCAGAGGGCCGCCGCCGCGTCGGCCTCGCCCGCTTCGCCGGCCCCCTGCAGCGCCAGCACCTCGCCCGGCGCGTCGGCCGGGGCCCCGGCGCCAGGGCCGCCGGCCAGGGCCGAGAGGAGGGCCGCCGTGCGCGGCGTGCGGGCGTCGTCGTCGAGGGTGGGGAGGACCAGCTGGACGTCGCGACGGGAAGCCAGCTCGTGCAGCGCCTCGAGGCGGCGCAGGAGCGGCTCGGCCGGCGTCGAGAGGTCGGGGCGGTCCGGGAAGAATGAAAGGTGGACGCGGGTGCGGGCGGCGCGGGAGGCCAGGGAGAGGAAGAGGTCCCAGCCGGCCGGGGAGAGGGTGGTGACGCCGTCGACCACGAGCAGGTCGAGGCCGTCCAGCTCGGGTGAGGTGACGCCGCGCCGGGCCGCGTCGGCGGCGGCGCGGAGCGCGCCCGGGCGGTCGAGCACGGTGAGGTCGTGGAGCCGGGACTCGAAGGCGTCGAGCGCGTCGGCGAGGACCGAGAGGCGGCGGGCGGCCGCGCCGGTGAGGGTGAGGGCCGCCGCGCGGGCGTCGTCCGGACGGACCTCGGCCTCGCGCAGCTCGGCGAGGGCCGAGGCCAGGGCCGCCGCCAGGCCGTCGTCCGGCGCCAGGCCCGAGAGCGGGGGGCCCGCCGCCGCCCCCGCCTCGATGGCCACGAGCCGTTCTGCCAGCGGCGTCAGCACCGCCCGGCGCTCGGCCGCAGCTGCGAGGATGCCCGGGACCAGGCGGTCGAGCGTGGTGACCGCCGGCCCGAACAGCACCCCGCCCTGCGCGTCGCAGAGGCGGCGCGCCGCCCGCGCCGCCGCGAGCGGTGTGGAGACCACGCAGAGAGCCGGCACCCAGCAAGCCTACAGGGTTGGGCTGACAGTCCCGGAGACCACCCTTTTGAAACCGCAGCGCTTTTCCGGAGAGCGGGTGCGTCCAGGGAGTGTGCGGGCGCTGCGACGGGGGCGTGGACGACGGATGGGAGCTGGTTTCGGAGCCGGCGCCCAGCGTGCGGCGGCCGTCCAGGCGCCCGATCGCCTTTCCTCGGGTGCGCGGGCACACCTCTCCCGTGCTCCGCCGCGAGCGCGGCGCGAGCCGGACGGCCCGGGAGCGCAGTGCGCTCAGCTCGGCGGGTTCTTCCGCTTCAGCGCCGCCCGGCGGCGCTTCGCCCACGCGTCCGTGCCGATGTACGTCGCCCGCACCAGGTCCTCGCGCCGCTCCTCGGCCTGCGCCTCCCGCCGCCGCTTCGCCTTCCCCTCCATGTCGGCGCACAGCGCCTGGTACTTCTTCCGCCGCGTCGCGTCCGTCTTCCCCAGCGCCAGGTACTCCGGCAGGTCGTCGATGAGCGGGTGCCGCTCGCCGTACGCGTAGTGCCGGTGGCTCGAGTACGCGTAGTCCTTGGCGCACCTCACCATGCCCGCCATCACCGGGTTGCGGTCCCCGTAGCCCGACACGAGCAGCGGCGCCTCGCCCCCCGTCTCCACCTGCCCGGAGTAGAGCCGCTCCATGACCACCTGCCCGCAGCGCTCCGTCTGCTCGTTGTACCAGCGCGCGAACACGCTGTTCACGTCGCGCCAGAAGCCGCTGAACGCCGCCTGGCCGCGCGTGGCCTTGAGCTGCACGTGAACGTGCGTGGTCATGATGCAGAAGGAGTGGATGAGGATGCCGTACTTGCCCTTGTACTTGGCCAGCAGCGACAGGTAGAGCTCCGGCGCCCCCGCCAGCTCGAAGATCCGCGAGTGGTTATGGGCCTGCCAGGTGCAGTGATGCACCGTGCCCTCGCCCACCAGCCATCTTCTCGCGGTCCGCCCCACGGCCAGGCGCAGAGGCAAGCCGCGTGCCGCCCGTGACCCACCGTGAATACGCGCCCCTTCGCAGCGCGCACCCTTCCCCCATGGTCCGCCGTTCGTCCGCACCGTCCGCGCCGCGGACGGCCCAGATGGTGGTCTCCGGGACCTCCCGACGAAGCCGCAGGCGGACCGCGACTTCGAGGCGCTCCTCCCCGCGCTCGACGTGGACCGCCGCGGAGGCGGCGGAGGCGAAGGCGGCGCGGCTCAGCTGCGCCTCGACCGGCGTGCCGCCGGAGTAGGTCGATGCCCGGCGCGGACTGGCCCAGCTCGACCCTGTCTTCCCGCGCCTGGACTGGAACGGCAAGGCCACCTCCTCCCTGCCCCACCTCTCACCGCTCTTCGGCGCCTCCTACGCCTACCACCGCGTGGGCCAGCACACGGCGTTCGGCGGGCACGGGAAGGCCCGGCAGGGCGGCGTGCTCTTCCGCGGCGAGCACACCTCCACCGACTTCCAGGGCTTCATGGAGGGCGGCGCCTCGGCGGGCGACCGCGCCGCGCGTGAGCTGCTGGCGCTGCTGCGCAAGCGGGCCGCCCGGCCCGCTCGCGGCCGCGGCGCTCCCGGGCCGACCATCACCCGGCGTGAATCGGGCCCGGCGCCTACTCCTCGCGGTAGACCGCGAGCGAGCCCTCGTTCTCCCACACCTCCACCTTGGCCACCGACACCCGGCCGCCCTCCTGCTCGGCCAGGCGCTTGCCCATCTCCACATAGAAGAAGCGGGCGATCAGCTCGGCGGTGGTGTTGGTCTGGTCGAAGGGCGGGATCTCGTTCACGTTCTGGTGGTCGAACCGGGACCCGATCTCCGCCACCCCGCGCTGCAGGTCGGCGAAGTCCACCACCATGCCGATCCGGTTGAGCTGCGAGGCGCGCACGTGGACCCGCACGCGCCAGTTGTGGCCGTGCAGGCGCTCGCACTTTCCGCCGTGGAAGCGGATCTGGTGCGCGGCGCTGAACATGAAGTCCTTGGAGATCTCGAAGACGGGGGTGCCCATTTGCGCGCGGCAATATACCCGCCCGCGCCTCCCCGTGCACACCCAGGACACGGGGCAAGCCCCCCGACCCGGTCACCCTGCCGCAGGCGGCTGGAACGGCGCCAGGAGCGCCCGGACGATTCTCGGCCGGGCCGGCTCCGACCAGCCAGGCCCGGATCACTCCCACCCCGGCTGCCCCGGCCGCCCGCACCTCCGACACCCCGCCCACCTCCATGCCCCCCAGCGCCACCAGCGGCAGCCCCAGGCGCGCGGCCCCGGCCAGCGCCGACAGCCCCACCGGCGGCCCGTAGGCGCGCTTGGAGGGCGTGTCGTGGACGGGGCCGAACGTCGCCAGGTCGGCCCCGCCCGCCAGCGCGCGCCGGACGTCCTCGTCCGAGTGGCAGGAAACCCCCACCAGCCGCCCGGGACCGAGGAGCCGCCTCGCATCCTCCGCAGGGACGCCGGCGGACGGCAGGTGGACGCCGTCGGCGCCGGCGGCCAGCGCCACGTCCAGGCGGTCATTCACGACCAGCCGCTGGCCGGCCGCGCGGCACACCTCCAGCAGCGGGCGGGCCAGCCCGAGCAGCGCCGCGCCCCCCAGGTCCTTCTCCCGCAGGTGGAGCGCCACGCACCCGGGAGGGATGTCCTGAAGCGCCTCCCGCGCCCGCCGGACGAGGTCCGGGCAGAGCCGGCGATCGGTGATCAGGTGGACGCTGGGGACGTGCATCCGTAGTAGTCTCGACGCGACCATCCTGAGCGAGGAGCACCTGCGTGTCGAGCGACCTGGAGAGCTTCCTCTCCTTCCTGGAGGACCAGAAGGCCCGGCAGGCGCCGCGCTTTCCCGACGTGGCCTTCGACAAGGTGCTCTCGTTCATGGGCACCACCAGCCTGGCCGGCACCCACGCCGCGGTGTCGGTCAACCGCGTGCGCCGCATCGAGCCCGGCCCCACCGGGCGCGAGCTGCGCATCACGCTGGCCGGCCCGCTGGCGCGCACACCGAGGCGCGGCGAGTGCCTCACCGTGCACCTCACCCGGCCCGAGCAGTACCAGGGCTTCCAGGTGAAGACCCGCTCGCTCGCGGTGGGGGTGGGCGAGGCCGAGCTGGTGGAGGATGGGCCAGACGGACTGGTGGTGAAGGGGTCCAGCATCTACACCGTCCACCAGGGCCCCTACACGCTCAAGTTCTTCGAGAACGTGCCCTTCGAGGAGGTCCAGGCCATCGTGGGCGACGTGCCCTGCGCGCTGGTCGGCGCCGGCGAGACGGCCAACATCTCCCCGCGCTTCGTCTTCCACCACGAGGTCCGCGACGGGAAGGTCAGCCTCTTCCATGGCGACGGCCTGGCGCTCAAGACCTACATGAACCTGAAGTCCAACCCGCAGGAGACGCGGGTGGTGGTGGACCTCGAGTCCTACGAGGGCTTCGCGCTGGAGGGCGCGGTGGAGGAGTTCGCGCCCCACCAGCACCCGGTGGCCTACGACCGGATTTGCCGCGGCTTCGGCGCCGGCAGCTGGGGGAAGCCGTCGCGGGTCTTCCGCTTCACCGCCGAGCGCCTCCGCCGCCTCGCGCCGGTCGGCTAGCCTCCGTCCGCCGGCCGGCCAGCGGCCTCAGGTCCCGATCAGCCCCGTCATCGGCGAGGACGCCGCGGCGTGGAGCTTCATCGGGATGCGCCCGGCCTCGTACGCCTTGCGCCCGGCCTCGACCGCGGCCTTCATGGCCTCGGCCATCAGCACCGGCTCCTTCGCCTCGGCGATGGCGGTGTTCATGAGCACCGCCACGGCGCCCAGCTCCATGGCGATGGCGGCGTCGCTGGCGGTGCCGACGCCGGCGTCGACCAGCACCGGGCAGGCCACCGTCTCCATGATGATCTTGAGGTTGTAGGGGTTGCGGATGCCCAGGCCGGAGCCGATGGGGGCGCCGAGCGGCATGACCGCTGCGCAGCCCGCGTCCTCCAGCTTCTTGGCCGCGACCGGGTCGTCGCTGGTGTAGGGGAGGACGGTGAAGCCCTCCTTCACCAGCACCCGCGCCGCCTCGATGAGCGCGCCGACGTCCGGGAAGAGGGTGCGGCGGTCGCCGATCACCTCCAACTTCACCAGGTCGCCCATCCCCAGCTCCCGCCCCAGCCGCGCGGTGCGGATGGCCTCGTCGGCGGTGAAGCAGGCGGCGGTGTTGGGCAGCAGCGTCATGCCCTTGGGGATCCACTCCAGGAGCGACTGCTCGCCGGTCTTGGAGAGGTCGAGCCGGCGGACCGCCACCGTCACCACCTCGCTGCCCGACGCGAGCAGCGCCTTCTGCATGGTGGGGAAGTCCGGGTACTTCCCGGTGCCGACCCACAGCCGGCTCGTGAAGGTGTGCCTTCCGATGCTCCAGGTGCCAGCCATGGCCCTACCCTCCGCCCACGAACGCGACGATCTCGACCGCGTCGCCCGGCCCGATGCGGTGCTGCTCGTACCGGTCCTTGGTGACGACCGTCTCGTTCACCTCGACCGCCACCCGCGGGGCCTTGATGCCGAGGTGCACGAGCAGCCCAGCGACGGTGGTCCCGTCGGGAATCTCCCGCAGCTCTCCGTTGAGCCTCACCTGCATGGCGGGGATTCAGCCCTGGCGCGCCCGCCGCGTCAAACGCGGTGTTAGGCTGCCGGCGTGCCCGACCCGCGCGACCTGGCCATCCGCCCGCTCGGCCTCGCCGAGGTGATCGACCGCTCGGTCGCCCTCACCGTCCGCCATTTCAGGCCGCTCTTCCTGGCCATGCTGGTCCTGCAGGCCCCGGCGCTGTTCCTGGCCCGGCTGCAGTCGGCGGGGGTGCTGGAGCTCTTGGCCTCGGCCCAGGACCCGGACCGCGCCCTGGCGGCCCTCACCTCCGCGGCCCGGACCTCGGCCGGGCTCCTGCTGCCGCTCCTCTTCCTGCAGTTCCTGGCCACGGCGGCCGCGGCGGCCATCGTGGCCCCCTCGCTCGACCCGCGCGCGGCGCACGGCCGCCCCGGCGCAGGCCGCGCCGCATGGGCGGTGCTCACGGCGGCGCTGCTCGACCTGGCCGCGCTGCTCCTGGCGCCGGCGCTCGGGCTCTTGCCCGGCCTGGTCCTGTCCCTGCGCGCCGGCTCGCTGCCGGTGATCGTGATGGGGGCGGTGGTCGGGATCCTCGGGGGGCTGCTGCTCTTCCTGGTGGTGTTGCTCCGCCTGGTGCCGGCCCCGGTGGTCGCCGCGGTCGAGGGTCGGGCCGGGCTCGCCGCCCTGCTCCGCTCCAGCCGGCTGATGGCTCCGCGGCCGGGGATGCGCCTGGTGGATCGCCCCTCGCTCCGCGCCTCGGTGGTGCTGCTGGTGGCGCTGGTCCTGGCCCTCTCGGTCAACGCCGTGGCGGGCCTGCCGCGGGCCGCGGTGGTGCGGCTGGCGGGAGGGGGCGATCCGCTCGCCTTCCTGGCCCCGCTGCCCCTCGGGCTGGAGCTGGCGGTCACCACCGTGGAGGCGCTGGCCAGCGCGGCGCTGCAGCCCTTCTCGCTGGTGGCGGTGGTGGTCCTCTACTACGATCGGCGCGCGCGGACCGAGGGGCTGGACCTGGCCCGCTGGGCCGAGTCGCTGGAGGCCTCCCCCTGATCCCTCCGCTGCTCGCGCTGGCCCTGGGTGGCACGCTGGCCGCGGCCCCGGGCTGCCCCGACGCAGCGGCCGAGGCCGCGGCGCTGGACCCGGCCGCCGCGGCCGCGATGGACCCGGCGGACCCGAGCGCCGGGGCCGGCGCGCTGGCCGGCCGCGCCCAGGCCATCGTCCGCCGGCTGGAGGCGCGCGGCGCGGGCCCCGCCGGCGCGCTGCAGGAGGCGGCGCGCGGCGCCGGCGCGCCGGGGGCCCTGGTGGCCTTCCGCGCCGCGCTGGAGCGCCACTGCGGGCTCGCCGCCGCGCCGCGCCTCGCCCGCGCCACGCCGGAGCAGCGGGCCGCCCTGCAGGCGCTGCTGGCCGGCCCCGACTACCGCGCCGCCCGCGCCGACGCCCGGGCGCTGCGCCGGCTGCTGCTCGACGCCTGGGCGCGGCTCCTGGAGCTCCTCGGCACCTCCGAGGCCGAGCGGTACGCCAGCTTCGGCCGCGCCCTGGCCCTGCTCGCCGCGGCCGCCGCGGCCGCGCTGGCGGTCGCGGTGGCGCGCCGCCGCCGGCGCCTGCAGCCGGCCGCCCGGCGCCAGCCGCCGCCCGCCCCCGCGCCGCTCCCGCCCCCCGACGCCAGCCTGGGCGAGGCGGAGGCGGCGCTGGCGCGCGGCGACGGGCGCGAGGCGGTGAGGCGCGCCTTCCTGGCCGCGCTGGCCGCGCTGGAGCGGTCCGGCGCGGTCCCGCGCGGACGGGCCCGCACCAACCGCGAGCTGGTCGCCGGCGAGGGGCCGGCCCTGGCCGAGCTGGCGCCGCTGGCGAGCCTCTTCGACCGGGTGGTCTACGGCCAGCGCCCGACCGCGCCGGCCGAGGCGCGCGAGGCGGTGGTGGCCGCCCGCCGGATCGCGCGGGGGGCCCGGTGATCCGCCGCGGCCTGCTCCCCGCCGCCGCGCTGGCCGCCCTCGCGCTGGTGGCCGCCGGCGCGGTGCTGGGGCAGCGCCGCCAGCGCCTCCGCGAGGCGGCGCCGCTGCCGGCCGGCGAGAGCACCGGCCCCCGCGGCCTGGCCGCGCTGCGGACCACGCTCCAGGCCGCGGGCACGGCCGTGCTGCGCCGCGGCCCGGGCGATCCGCCGGCGCCCGGGGCCGCGGTGGTGATCCTGGCGGCGCCGCGCGCGCCGCTCGACGAGGCGGAGGCGGCGGCGCTCCTGGCCGGGGCGGAGGGCGGCGCCACCCTGGTCTGGGCCCTCGGCCCGGCGCCGCAGCCCGCGCTCGCGCGACGGCTGGGGCTCTCCACCTCCGGGCCCGGGACGCTGCGCACCGCCTCCGGGCTGGCGCCCCACCCGCTGGTCGGCGATCTGCAGCTGCCCGCCGCCGGCCCCGCCCTGCAGGCGACCTGGCCCGGCGCGCTGCCCGTCTCCGGCCTCCCGGGCGCGGCCACGGCCCTGTCGTTGCCCGTCGGCCGCGGCGAGCTCCTGGTCCTCTCCGGCCCCGAGCCGCTCGAGAACGCCCACCTGGCCGACGGCGACGCGCTCACGCTGGCGCTGCGGCTCGGGTCGCGCGGCCCGGTCGCGCTGGACGAGCGCTTCCTGCGCCCGCCCGGCGAGACCCCTCCCTCCCGGCGCGCGCTCCTGACCGCCGCCGGGCAGCTGCTGCTGGCGGCGCTGGTCTGGCTCTGGGCCCGGGGCCGCCGCCTGGGGGCCATCCGCCGCGCGCCGGCGGAGGGCGCGGCGCCGAGCGGCGCCGGTCACGCGGCCTCGCTGGGCGCGCTGTACGCGCGCGCCGGCGACGAGCCGGCGCTGGCGGCGCAGACCTGGCGGCTCCTCCGGCAGCGGCTGGAGCAGCGGGCCGGGCTCTCCGCCCGCCTGGAGGACGCCGACGCGGCGCGCCGGCTGGCCGCGCGCTGCCCGCTGGCGGCCGAGGCGCTGACCCGCGGCGCGGCGGCGCTGTCGGCGGGCGGCCGGGGCACGCTGCTCCGGGTCACCCGCGCCGCCGCCGAGGCCGAGGCCGCACTGCGGCAGCGGCGCTGATACACTCCAGTTATCAGGCTCATTCAAACGTTGTCTTGGCGCTATCAGCGCAGGGCAGGCATCTTCCTCCATGTCCAGAGGAGGACTGCACATGAACCGGAGCCCCAACCCCATGCCCGAGTCCAACCGCCGCCAGGTCACCGAGGCGCTCAACGCGGTCCTGGCCGACAGCCTCGACCTGCACGGCCACCTCAAGAGCGCCCACTGGAACCTCAAGGGCCCACACTTCGCCGCGCTCCACCCGCTGCTCGAGACCTTCGCGGTCTCGCTCGCCGCGCACGGCGACACCGTGGCGGAGCGGGCGGTGACGCTGGGCGGCCGCGCCTACGGGACGGCCCGCCACGTGGCCGGCGCCTCGCGCCTGCCGCCCTACCCCGAGGAGACGGTGCGCGACCTCGAGCACGTGCGCCACCTCTCCGAGCGGATCGACGCGTACCTGGCCGGCGTCCGCCAGGCCCGCGCCGCCGCCCAGGGGCTGGGCGACGACGACACGGTCGACGTGCTGACCGCCATCGTGGAGGAGTTCGAGAAGCACGGCTGGTTCCTGCGGGCCACGCTCGGTGAGTAGCGGACCGCGTCGAGGAGAGGGAGAAGGAGGAGGAGCACATGACCGCCTTCGCGCTGGGAGGGTTGATGTCCGGGGCCGTGCACGCCGTCTCCGGGCCGGACCACCTGCTGTCGCTGGCCCCGCTCTCGGTGGGGCGCCGCCGCGCCGCCTGGCGCGTCGGCCTGGTCTGGGGCGCGGGCCACGCGCTGGGGACCACCGCGGCCGCGGCGCTGCTGGCGGCGCTGGTGACCGTCACGGCCCTGCCGCTGGCCGGCGCCTGGGGCGAGCGCGCCGCCGGGCTGGCGTTGGTGGCGCTGGGCGTGGTCGGGCTGCTGCGCCGGCGGACCGAGGCCGCCGAGCCCGACGCGCCCCCGGCCGGCTCCGCGCTGGGCGTGCTGGCCGTGGGCGTGGTCCACGGCGTGACCGGCGCGGCCGGCCTGCTGCTGCTGGCGCCGGCCATCACCGCCGGCTCGCTGGCCCAGGGCATCACCTACCTGGCCGGCTTCTCCGTGGGCTCGGCCGCCGCCATGGCCGCGCTCACCGCCTCGCTGGCGGCCGCGGCGCGGCTCACCCGGGCCGGCCCGGTGCCGCTCCGGCTGGCGCGGCTGGCCTCGGCCGGCTCCGTCGCGCTGGGGCTGGCCTGGGTGGCGCTGTCGGTCTGAGCGCGGCAGGCCCCACGATCGAGCAGGAGGAGCGCGCCGGCCGAGGTACCATGCGCCCGTGTTCCTCCTGCTCTCCAAGGTCCTCGACCTGCTCCTGGCCCCGCTCACCTGGGCGGTGCTGCTCGTGCTGTGCGGCGCCTGGCTCCAGCCCCGCCGCCCGCGCCTCTCCCGCGCGCTGCTCCTGGCGGCGGCCGCGGGGCTGCTCACCTTCTCGGTCGAGCCGGTTCCGCGCCTGCTCTGGCGCGCCCTGGAAGACGACGCGGTGAACACCTTCCGCCCCGACCCGCCCTACGACGCGGTGATCCTGCTGGGCGGGATGGTGGACTCGGCGGCCGCCCGCGCCAGCAGCGCGGTGGAGCTGACCGAGTCGGCCGACCGGCTGCTGGCGGCGGAGGCGGTGCTGCGGTCCGGGCAGGCCCGCTACCTGCTCATCTCGGCCGGCGTGCAGGCGGTCCGCCCCGGCGAGCCGTCGGAGGCGGAGCAGCTGGCCTCCCTGCTGGTGGCGCGGGGCATCCCGCGCGACCAGCTGGTGCTCGACGGCCGCAGCCGCAACACGCGCGAGAACGCGCTCGAGTCGTCCCGCCTGGTGGCCGAGCACGGCTGGAAGCGGCTCCTGGTGGTCACCAGCGCCGGCCACATGCCGCGGGCGCTGGGCTGCTTCCGCGCGGTGGGGCTCCACCCCGACGCGCTGCCGGTGGACCGGCGCGCCGGCGACCAGCTGACCCCGTGGTACTGGCGGCTCACGCCCCGCGCCGAGCAGCTCTCCGCCTCCACCGACGCCATCCGCGAGCTGTCCGGCCGGCTCGTCTACCGGGTGGCGGGGTACACGAGGTGAGCGGCGCGCCCGGCGGTGCTACCGTGCCCCCCATGTCCACGCCCGCCGACCTCTCCGCCGCCGCCGCCCGCCTCCAGGCCGAGGTGGGCAAGGTGGTGGTGGGCCAGCAGGGCCCGCTCGCCGAGCTGATCACGGCGCTCCTGTGCGGCGGCCACGTGCTGCTGGAGGGGGTGCCGGGCGTGGCCAAGACCCTGCTGGCCAAGGCGCTGGCCCGGGCCCTCGCCCTGCGCTTCGGGCGGATCCAGTTCACGCCCGACCTGATGCCGGCCGACGTGCTCGGCACCAGCGTCTACCGGCCGGACACCGCCACCTTCGAGCTGCGCCGCGGCCCCATCTTCACCGAGGTGCTGCTGGCGGACGAGGTGAACCGGACGCCGCCCAAGACGCAGGCGGCGCTGCTCGAGGCCATGGAGGAGCGGCAGGTGACGCTGGACGGGCAGCGCCAGCCGCTGCCGGCCGGCTTCTTCGTCATCGCCACCCAGAACCCGGTGGAGTACGAGGGGACCTACCCCCTCCCCGAGGCCCAGACCGACCGGTTCCTCATGAAGGTCCGGATCGATTACCCGGCCGCCGAGGAGGAGCTGGAGATCCTGCGCCGCGCCGCCGCCGGCGTGGACGGCCACGACCTGGAGGCCGCAGGGGTGGCGCCGGTGCTCGACGGCGCCGCGCTGACGGAGCTGCGCGCCCGGGCCCGCGCGCTGCCGGTGGCGCCCGAGCTGCTCGCCTACGTGGCGGCGCTGGTCCGCCAGAGCCGCGAGCTGCCCCGCGGCCGGCTGGGGGCCAGCCCGCGCGCCGGCGTCGGACTCCTCGCCGCCGCCCGCGCCCGCGCCGCGCTCCAGGGGGCGGCGTGGCTCGGCCCCGACGACGTGAAGGCCGTGGCCCCGGCGGTCCTGCGCCACCGGCTGGTGGTCCGCCCCGAGGCCGAGCTGGAGGGCGCGACGCCGGACGACCTGGTGCAGGAGCTGCTCGAGACGGTGCCGGTGCCGAGGTAGCGCTCAGCCCGCGAGCAGCTCGTCGTAGCCGCGCCCCTCGAACTGCAGCAGGCAGAAGCCGTGGCCGAAGGGATTGCCCAGGATCGCCATCCGGCCCCAGCGCCGCGAGACGACGGGCCGCTCCAGCCTCGCGCTGGCCGCCTCCGCCCGGGCGATGGCCGCCTCCAGGTCGGGCACGGCCAGGTCGAGGTGGACCGGCGTCCAGTGGCGCGCGAAGTCGCGCCTCGCCTCCGACGCCGGCGAGGCGACGCTGCCAGCCTCGACCGGAAGCAGGTCCACCGGGCAGCCCGCGCCCAGCAGCTCCGCCCAGTGGGGCCCGTTCCGCCGGCCCAGCGTCAGCCCCAGCGCCCGCGTGTAGAAGGCGAGGGCGGCGTCGAGGTCGGGGACGTCGATGCAGATGCGCAGCTCGGGCATGGGCGGGCTCCGGGGGTTGAACCTTCCTGGCCCTGCGCCGCCTCCGCCGCCATCCCGGGCGGGGAGCACCCGTCACTCGAAGACGTACCGCCCGCCCCGCACCCGCACCGCGAGCGGCCGTGGCCGGGCCTCGAAGCGCGCGAACCCCTGCTGCAGCTCGCGCCACCCGGCCCGCAGCTCCGCCGCCGGCAGCCCGGTGGCGGCCGAGGCCGCCGCGGCGCGGGCGGCCAGATCCTGCGGACGGTCGAAGCGGAACGGGAAGACGTGCACCTGCAGCCGCCCGGCGCGCCGCCGGTCGTGGTGGCGCGCGAAGGCGAAGACCGGAAGGAAGTCGCGGCTGGCCATCGAGGCGCAGCCGGCCGAGACGCAGTTGCCGTGCAGGCAGATGGCGCTGCCCGGGCGCGCCGCGCCGGCGCGGGCGCTGCGGGCGCGATCGACGGCGTTGGGGTAGTCGAGGCAGAGCTTGAAGGCCGAGCCGACGCCCACCCGCCCCTGCGCCCCGGGGTGATCCAGGTCGATCCACATCCACCAGTTCGGGCTGTCGTACCCGAACTCCGCCTGGTAGAACCCCTCCGGCGTGCGGCCGTCCCCCTGCCGCACCTTCGACCAGGGGTGAAGTCCATGGCGCAGACCGGCACCGACTGCACCCGCCGCAGCGGCCCCTGGCCGTCGCCGGCCCAGATCTCCAGCTCGCGCTCGGCCTTGAAGACCCGCAGCACCACCTCGCGCGGCGGCCAGGCCACCCCGGCCGCGGCGCTCCAGGCGGCCGCTCGGCCCCTCGCAGCGCCTCGATGCCGCGCAGGATGCCCTCGGGATCCGCGGGCCGTCCGGGCGCGCCTGCGCGGCGGCCGGCGCGAGCAGGGCCAGTGCGAGGGCCAGGGCGCGCGGGCGAGGCGTTCACGGCGCGCAGGCCTCCTGGACGAAGGCGTCGGGGAGCGCGACCTTCGCCTGGCCGTCCACCACGCGCGGGCAGACCGGACGGAAGGCCTCCCGCGCCTCGGCCTCGGCGCCCCGCTGCAGCAGCTCCATGGCGAGGCGCGTCCGGAGCCGGTCCTCGAAGCCGCTGAAGCCAAGCTCGAGCACCTCGCGCTCCGCCAGCGCCTGGCGCAGCAGCGGCACCACCTTCTCCTGGTCGCCGAGCTGGTCCTCCAGCACCGCGGCCAGGTAGATGGCGCGCGGGTCGTGCGGGAACTCCAATCGCAGCCGCGCCACCTCCGCCACCGTCTGCGCCTGCGACCACCGCCCCACGCCCTCGTACCGCTCGTCCGGCGCGACCAGCGCGCGCGCCTCCAGCGCCCGCCACAGCGCCGGCCCCTGCAGCGCGGCCTGGCCCAGCCCAGCCGCGAGCAGCCCCAGCACCAGGACCGCCAGCGCCCGCGCCAGGCCCTTCGCGCCTGGCCGCGGCTCCCCCGACCGCCAGGCGTTCACCAGCAGCAGCGCGCCCAGGAGCCCGCCGGTGACGGCCCCGCCCGCGTGCGCCCCGAAGTCAATCCGGCTTCCGTCGCGGTGGAGCGTGAGCGGCAGGAGCGCCGGCACCAGCCAGTAGACCAGGTGCAGCTGGGCCGAGGTGCGGACCCGCCCGAAGGGCAGCCGCGCGGTGGCCACGAACGCGGCCGCCAGCACGCCCATGATGGCCCCCGAGGCGCCCACCGAGATCACCTCGGGCGCGTTGAAGGCCAGGCTGGCCAGGCTCCCGCCCAGCAGCGAGAGGCCGTAGACGACCAGGAACCACCAGCGGCCCACCAGCTGCTCCAGGATGGCCCCACCCAGCGCCAGGGCCAGCCCGTTGAAGAGCAGGTGGAGCAGGTCGCCGTGCAGGAAGGCCGCCGACACCAGCCGGTACCACTGCCCCTGCGCCACCAGCCCGCGAGCCAGGCCGCCCTCCGCCACCAGCGCCTGGAGCGTGGGCGAGAGCAGCCCCGCCCACGGCCCCAGCACCAGCTGCAGCGCGAAGCAGCTCGCCAGCACGCCCAGCAGCGGAGATCGTCACCACCGGCACCCCGCGCAGCTCGGCCGCCGGGGCGGGCGCGCCCTCGTCCTCCTCCGCCAGCCGCCGCACCAGCCGCCCCAGCCGCTTCGCCGCCCCCAGCCCGCCCAGCGGCGCGTTGGTCCAGGCCTCGCCGGTGTCCAGCCGGACGGCGCTGGCGCTGAGGGAAACCTTCCCGCGCCAGGGCTGCTTGCGCAGCGGCCTCAGGTGCTCCACCGCAAGCGGCCCGCCCGCGCTGAGCTCCTGCACGGCCAGGGTGACCGGGAGCTTGGTCCCGTTCACCTGGCCGGTGTAGCGCAGACAGGACCGGGCCACCTCCAGCAGCGCCTCCAGCCCCAGCTCCAGCGGCGGCGCGCCCGCGGTCCGGTCCTTGAGGCAGAGGACCTCGAAGCCATAGCCGTCGGTGCGCACCAGGATCCGCTCGAAGTGCGCCGCCAGCGGCACCAGCTCCGGCACCTGGGCGACGGCGCCGCCGTCGGCCCCGGCCTCCGGCGCCCCGGGCGTCCGCAGCGCCTCCGGGAGGGCCAGCGCCGCGTACCCGCGGGTGCGCGCCAGGTGGCGGCAGACGCGGTCGAGGATCTCGGTGGGAGGGGCGGCGTGGCTCATGGCGCGGACGCTAGCACGCCCGCCCGCCTCCCCGGCACGGGGCCAGCCCCTACCCCAGCACCCCGGCCACGCGCAGCGCCCCCACCAGCGCGGCGCTGACGCGGGCGTGGTTCGCCTTCCACTCCGCGTGCGCCTCGGGGCCGACGCGGTTGGCCCCGAGGCGCACGCGGAGTGGAAGGCGGACCACAGCCGCGTCAAGCGCGCTGGTTGCGCATGGCCCGGGGTCTGGGTAGGGGCTAGGCCTCAGAGCAGGCGTGCTAGCGCACGCCGTGAGCCACGCCGCCCCTCCCACCAGAATCCTCGACCGCGTCTCCGCCACCTGGCGCCGCACCGGCCAGGACGCGGCGCTCGCCCTCCCGGAGGCGCTGCGGACGCCCGGGGCGCGAAGCCGGGCCGACGGGCGGCGCCGTCCACCAGGTGCCGGAGCTGGTGCCGCTGGCGGCGCACTTCGAGCGGATGCTGAGTGCGCGCCGACGGCTATCACTTCGGGAGACTCCTCAAGGACCGGACCGCGGCGCGCCGCCGCTGAAGCTGGGGCTGGAGGCACTGTCCTGTCTGCGCTACACCGGCCAGGTCGACAGAACCCTTCCGGTCACCCTGGCCGTGCGGTTCACGCGGGCGGGCCGCTTGCGGTGGAGCACCTGAGGCCGCTGCGCAAGCAGCCGCACCAGGAAGGCTCCCTCCAGCGCCAGCGCCGTCCGGCTGGACAGGCCTGGACCAACGCGCCGGCTGGGCGGGCTGGGGGGCGGCGAAGCGGCTGGGGCGGCTGGTGCGGCGGCTGGCGGAGGAGGAGCGAGGGGCGCGCCCGCCCCGGCGGCCGAGCTGCGGTACGGTAACGACTGAATCTCGCTACTTGGGCGTCTGGCGAGCTGCTTCACGCTGGCTGGTACTAGGGGCCGTGGGCGGGGCTGCTCCAAGCCAGCACTTCCAGGCACTAGTAGCTAGCGGCTGGTGGCGCAGGGTGACTGTAGCCTTCCTACAGCATACTGCTCCACCTGCTCTTTCAAGCGGCTGTGGCACTGAGTGGCCGTCCTGGAGCAGCTGGTGCACTTGCATGGTACCTAGTCTGCGCCTCTCGCTGCTGGGCGGGACCTCGGCCAGCCTGGCCTTCAACACACAAAAGTGATGCTCCGTGGCACCTCAGGGGTCATCATGAGCACATGCTGGCGGCCGCGTCCACGCAGGAACCACGCAGCTCGGGCGGGTCCGCCTCAGCAGCTGCACCTGGTATCTGGCTGGTGCCGGCGCTCCTGCCGCTCACGCTCACCGCAACGGAGACCGGATGGCTTGCGGGGCACGGCGGGCGGGGCCGTCACCGGCGGCCTCGGGCGCGCTGCTGCTGGTGAACACCTGGCGGGAATTCGGAGCCGCGGCCAGGCGCGAAGGGCCTGCAGCGGCACTGGCGGTCTGTGGGCTGCTCACCGAGCTGGGCTGGGCCAGGCCGCGCTGCAGGGGCCGGCGCTATCGCGGCGGGCGCTGGAGGCGCGCGCGCTGGTCGCACCGGACGAGCAAC
>JASGJN010000013.1:5000-655000 GCA_049840735.1 Anaeromyxobacter sp.
GCGGAATGGAAGCGTGGGCGGCCAGCGGGTCCGAGGGGCGGCGCTCCCTTCCGCGGATCTCGTCCCTGCGCGCTCCGGTCGGCAACTTCGCTCGGACGTCCTCGGCCCGGCCGCTCGTGGCGCTCTGCGCGCGGGCCGCACCCCGTGTCTGCGCTCCGGGACCTGCTGGGCCTTTCGCGGCGCGGTGGGCGCGGCGCTGAAGGCAGGGCGGTTCCGGTTCCAGTCCCCCAGAACGCGACGAGGCCCTCGCCGGTGGGCGAGGGCCTCGCATTCGCCGCAGCTGCGGCGTCTCCCGGCTACTTCGCGCTGCTGCGGGCGGCGGCCTGGTGTGCCGGCGTGGCGGCGCTGCCCTTGACCTTGTCGGCGTGCTCCTCGAGCCAGAGGGTCATCGGGGCGGCGATGAACCAGGTCGAGTAGGTGCCGGAGATGATGCCCACCAGCATGGCGAAGGCGAAGTCGAAGATGGTGCCCACGCCGTAGACCAGGAGGCCCACCAGCGAGAGCGCCGTCGCGAACGAGGTCAGGAAGGTGCGGCCCAGCACCTCGTTGATCGACAGGTTGACAATGACCAGGAGCGCCCCTGGTACTTGCCCTGGCTCTCTCGGATGCGGTCGTAGACCACCACCGTGTCGTTCACGGAGTAGCCGACCACCGTCAGGATCACCGCGATGGAGGTGAGGTTGAACTCACGCCCGGAGAAGGCGAAGTAGCCGAGGGTCACGATGGCGTCGTGCATCAGGGCGATGACCACGCCGGGGCTGAACTTGAAGTCGAAGCGCAGGCCGACGTACGCGACGATGAGCAGCATCGCGTAGATGATGGCCTTGAAGCCCTGGTTGCGGAGCTCCTTGCCCACCGCCTCGCCGACGTACTCGACCCGGCGGAATCTCCGGCTTCTCGTCGGGGAAGGCCGACGCCAGGCCGGCGCCGACCTTGTCCTGGATGCCCTGGGTGATGACGGCGAAGGACTTGGTGCCGGCCGCCAGGCCCGCCTCCTCGCGGACCTCGCGGACCTTCACGCCCGCCTTCTCGACCGCGGCCGTGAGGGCCGCCGCCGAGGGGGCTGCTCGAACACGAAGTCGATCTTGTCGCCGACCTTGGGTCGAAGCTGTGCTCCTCCTGGCCCGAGCCCCGCGCCCTTGACCGAGTCGGCCACGCGCTGCACGTCCTCGGCCGTGACGAGCGAGCTGCGCTGCATGCGGAATCAGGAACGAGTTGTCCTGCTTCCGCGCCGTAGGTCTGGACCGACGCGCCCTTGAACCCGAGCGCCTCGACCGACTCGCGGATGCGCGCCGGGTCCACCGGCTTGGCGAACTTGACCTCCATCTCGGTGCCGCCCGCGAAGTCCACGCCGAAGTTGAGGCCGTGGACGGCGGGGATGCACCAGACGATGACCGCGAGGTTGACGATCAGGGAGAGCGCCACCGCGATGCGGCGCTTCCCCACGAAGTCGAACTTCGTGCCGTGGGGGACGATGTCGAAGGTCTTGAATTGCATCAGACGCTCAGCCTCGCCGAGTCGCGGCGGGTGAAGTACTCCATGAGGACGCGGGTCACGATGATGGAGGTGAACATCGAGGCGACCAGGCCGATGAACAGGGTGACGGCGAAGCCGCGCACCGGGCCCGAGCCCCACTCCATCAGCACGAGGCTGGCGACGATCGTCGTCACGTGCGAGTCCACGATGGTCCAGAACACCCGGTCATAGCCCTGCTGCACGGCCTGCTTCACCGACTTGCCGGCCCGGAGCTCCTCGCGGATGCGCTCGTTGATGAGGACGTTGGCGTCCACCGCCATGCCCAGCGTCAGGACGAAGCCGGCGATGCCGGGCAGCGTCAGCGTCGAGCCGAGGGAGGACATGATGGCCAGCACCAGCACCGCGTTGAGCACCAGCGCGACGTTCGCGATGAGGCCGGAGAGCCGGTAGTAGACCAGCATGAAGACCAGCACGGCGGCCAGGCCCCGACAGCGCCGCCACGGTGCCCTTGTAGACCAGCTCCGGCCCGAGGGTGGCGCCGACGGTCCGCTCCTCGGAGATGGTCACCGGGGCGGGCAGCGCGCCGGCCTTCAGGACCATGGCGATGGAGTCGGCCTCCTCGGTCATCCGCTGGATGTCCCGGCCGCTGCCGAGGGTGATCTGGCCGCGCTCCGAGATGGTGCTCTGGATGGTGGGGGCGGTCTCGACCTTGTCGTCGAGCATCGTGGCCATGCGGCGGTGGATGTTCTCGGAGGTGAGCTTCTCCATCAGCCGCGCGCCCTCGGGCGACATCTGGAAGGCCACCACCGGCCGGCCGCTCTTGAGGGTGTCGCTGCTGTCGGCGGTGACGCGGGCGTCGGCCAGGTACTCGCCGGTCAGCTCGGTCTTGGCGTGCAGCAGGTAGGTCCGGTAGTACGACGCCAGGCCCACGCCGGTGTCCACCTGCTCCTCGCCGATGCCGATGCTGTTCTTGGCCCGGTCGAGGAGCGGGGTGAGCTTCGCCTCGATGATCTTCTCCAGCTCGGTGCGGGTGCCGGCGACCACGTAGGTGACCGAGCGGCTCGAGCCGCTCGGCAGCTGGACGCCCTCGGTGTACCAGCAGCCCCCCTCGGCGGGCGGCGCCAGCTCGGCGCGGCGGCCGGTGCCCACGGTCTGGCACTGCGGCAGCTGCGCCTGGACCGCGTCCAGCACCGGGTTCTCGTCGTCGCAGATTCTGAACTCGAGCTGCGCGGTGCGGCCCAGCAGGTCCTTGGCCTTGCCCGATCCTTGAAGCCCGGGAGCTGGATTCGGATCTGCCCGGTGGACAGGTTCCGCTTGATGTCGGGCTCGGACACGCCCCACTTGTCGATGCGGTTGCGGATGACCTTCTCCGCCTGCTCGACCGCCTTCTCGCGGAAGTCCTTCAGGACCTTGTCCATGAAGGCGAAGGTCACGGTGCCGTCGCCGGTGCTCGCGGCGTACAGCTCCTGGCCGTAGTAGTCGAGCACCGCCGACTTCACGGCCTGGGTGTCCTGCGCCTTGACCTCGATGCGCGTGTTGCCAGCGACGGGCAGGCTGGAGGTGAAGGCCACCTCCTTGCGCTTCAGCTGCTCGGCGATCTCGTCGGCGCGGCGCGTGATGCGGGCGCGGACCGCGCGATTGACGTCCACGCCCAGGGCCAGGTGGATGCCGCCCTGCAGGTCGAGGCCCAGCGTGAGGTGGTCGGCGGCCCGCGGCGCCCACTTCGGCACCGACTGCTCATAGGCCTCGCCGTTGCGCTGATCGGGCGGGAGCTTGAAGTAGAACCAGCTCGGCACCAGCTGGTAGACCGAGCCGAGCGCGACGAGGATGACGAGCGCGAGTTTCCAGTACCAGGAGCGTTCCATCTACTTCTTCGCCTCCGTATTGGCCGGCTGGGCCGGCTCCTGGGGGTTCCAGGGGCCCGCGATATTGGACTTGAGGATGCGGAGCTTGTTTCCGCCGCCCGCGTCGAGGGTGACCGTCTTGTCCTCGACGAGGTGGACGGTCCCGATGATGCCGGACTGCGTGACGACCTGGTCGCCCTTCTTCACGCTCGCGAGCCAGTTCTGGAGCTTCTTCCGCTCCTTCGACTGGGGGCGCCAGAGCACGAAGTAGAAGATGGCGATCATCATCACGAACATCGTGATGGGATTGCCCAGGATTGCCGCCGGACCGCTGGGCGCCTCGGGCGCGGTCTGCGAGATGAGCGCGTGCAGAACGGGGTGCATAAGGTGGGTGTGCTCCGGGTTTGACGTCGGGGCGATGGTCGGAAAAGCGCTGTGTTCTAGCGTGATTTCGACGGGCGAGGCAACCCCTTTGTTCCCCGCCCGGGTCGGGCTGCGGCGCAGCCGCACGCGCCGGGCGGGCGGCCGCCTCCGCCGGCGGCGCTGCCGGGCGCTGGGGCCCCACCCCGCCCCTGCTTCAACCCGCTAGGCCGGGCCGTCCTTCCAGGCCGCCAGCCGTTCCCGCCGGAAGGGCTCGAAGCGGCCCTCCTCGATGGCGCGCCGGGCCTCCGCCATCAGCCCCAGGTAGAAGTGCAGGTTGTGCAGGGTGTTGGCCCGCAGCGCCAGGATTTCGCCGGCCTTGAAGAGGTGGCGCAGGTAGGCGCGGGTGAACGTCCGGCAGGTGTAGCACCCGCAGGCGGGATTGACCGGCCGCTCGTCGTCGGCGTAGCGCGCGTTGCGGATCACCAGCTTGCCCTGGCTGGTGAAGAGCAGCCCGTTGCGCGCGGTCCGCGTCGGCAGCACGCAGTCGAACATGTCCACCCCGGCGGCCACCCCCGCCAGCAGGTCCTCCGGCGTCCCCACGCCCATCAGGTAGCGCGGCTTGCCGGCCGGCAGCTGCGGCGCGTCGCGGGCCACCCCCTCCCACATCTGCGCCGGCTCCTCGCCCACGGCGTAGCCGCCCAGCGCGTAGCCAGGCAGGTCGAGCGCGGCCGCGTCGGCGATGGCCCGGGCCCGCAGGTCCGGGAAGAGGCCGCCCTGCGCGATGCCGAACAGGTGGCAGCGCCGGTCGCCCTCCGTCCCGCCGCGGCGGGCCTCCTCCGCGCGCCAGGCCTCCCGGCAGCGCACCAGCCAGCGCTGCGTCCGCGCCAGCGACAGCTCGTGGTAGCTGCGGTCGGCCAGCGCGGGCGGGCACTCGTCGAAGGCCATGATGATGTCGGCCCCCAGCGCCTCCTGGACCTGGATGGCCCGCTCCGGCGAGAGCGCGTGGCGCGAGCCGTCGAGGTGGCTGCGGAAGGTGACGCCCTCCTCGGCGATCTCCACCAGCCCGGGCCCGCCGGCCGCCCGGCCGGCCCCCTTCTCGCCCAGGCTGAAAACCTGGAAGCCGCCGGAGTCGGTCAGCACCGCGCCGGACCAGGACATGAACCGGTGCAGCCCGCCCAGCCGCTCCACGCGCTCGTGCCCGGGGCGCAGGAACAGGTGGTACGTGTTGGAGAGGATGATCCGCGCGCCCAGCGCCTCCAGGTCGCGCGGCTCGAGGGTCTTCACCGTGGCGGCGGTGCCCACCGGCATGAAGACCGGGGTCTCGATCACGCCGCGCGAGGTCTCGAGCCGGCCGCGGCGGGCGGCGCCGTCCTGCGCCAGGAGCTGGAAGCGGAACACGCGCCGGGTGTCGCCCGGCGCGGGTGGGGCTGTCAAGACGGGCCGATCGCGGCCCTTCGCCCTGGGCGTAGCGGCGCGCAGCGCCGCGGAGTCGAAGGGCCTCTACGCCGCCCGCGCGCCGCCCTTGGCCACCTCGGCCACCAGCGCGCGCCAGGCTCGGCCGGCCCGGCCCTCGGCCAGGATGCGCAGCCCGACGCTGCGCTCGGCCGTGCCGCCGGGGTGGTTCCAGCACACCACGGCGCGCGCGACCGGCGCGAGGAAGCCGCGGCCGATGCGCAGCGTGACCACGTCGCCCACCAGCGGCAGCTGGCCTGGCCAGCGCACCGCGCAGCCGCCCTCGGAGACGTTGAGCGTGGCCGCCTCGACCGGCGTCTGGCCGTGGGTGACCGCCACCAGCCGCTCCGCGGCGTAGCGCGGCGCGCGCTCGCGGAAGGAGACCGGGTCCCCCCGGGCCGCCACGGCCAGGAAGGTGGCCGCCGCCAGGCTGACGCGGTCGAGCGCGATCTCCACGCCGGGCGGCAGCGCCGGGCGCCCCACCCTCCGCACCAGCGCCACCCGGCCGAAGAGCGTGGCGCGGATGGTCTGGCCGAAGATGCCCACGCGCACCGCGACCTCGTCGCCGACGCGCGAGTCGGACACGGCAGGCAGGAACACGATCCCCGCCTCCGGACGCCAGCCGGCCAGGTACTGCGCTGCCTCGAGGGTGACCGAGACGCTGTGCAACCCCGCGCTCCTTTCCTCCCCTGCTCCCCAGGATGCTAGCGCACCTGCGGACGCGTGCGGCGCCTGCTCAACGCCGGAGGAGGAGCGTCGCGTCTCCATAGCTGAAGAATCGGTACCCACTCGTGACCGCCTCGGCGTACGCGGCCAGGACGCGCTCCGTCCCGCCCAGCGCACAGACCAGCATCAAGAGCGTGGATCGGGGCAGGTGGAAGTTCGTGACCAGGCCGTCGACCGCCTGGAAGGCGTGGCCGGGGTGGATGAAGATCTCCGTGCGCCCCTCGCCCTGCGCCAACCCCCCGCCGCGAAAGGCGCTCTCCAGCGTCCGCAACGAGGTGGTCCCCACCGCCACCACCCGTCCGCCGCGGGCCCGGCAGGCGGCGAAGGCGGCCGCCGCGGCCGGCGAGACCTCGTACCGCTCGGCGTGCATCCGGTGGTCCTCGACCCGCTCCGCCCGGACCGGCAGGAAGGTGCCCGGGCCCACGTGCAGCGTCACCGTGGCCCGCTCCACGCCCCGGGCGGCCAGCGCCGCGAGCACGCGCTCGGTGAAGTGCAGGCCGGCGGTGGGCGCGGCGGCGCTGCCCGGCGCCCGGGCGAAGACCGTCTGGTAGCGCTCGGCGTCCTCGGCGGACGGCGCGCGGCGGATGTACGGAGGCAGCGGGATGAGCCCCGCGCGCGCCAGCGCCTCCTGCAGCGCCGGCCCCTCGCGGTCGAGCATGACCTCGTAGAACCCCTCCCCCAGCGCCGCGTCCACGCGCGCCGTCAGGCCGTCGAAGGAGAGGACCGTGCCGGGCCTGAGCCCCTTGGACGCCTGCCCCATGGCCTTCCAGCGCCGGCCCAGCCCCCCCTCGAGCCCCTCGCAGAGCAGGAGCTCGGCCTTGCCGCCGCTGGGCTTCACGCCCACCAGCCGCGCCGGGATCACCCGCGTGTCGTTGAAGACCAGCAGGTCGCCGGGGGCGAGCAGCCCGGGCAGCTCCAGGAAGGCCCGGTGCTGCGGGGGCGCACCGCCCGGCGGCAGCACCAGCAGGCGCGAGGCGTCGCGCGGCGAGACCGGCGCCTGCGCGATGAGCGCCTCGGGGAGCGCGAAGTCGAAGTCGGAGACGTTCACGGAAAGTCACGCAGGGCCGGTCGGGCCCCTCAGTACATCCGCACCACCTCGGCCCCAGGGTAGTAGTGCGCCAGGATTTCGCGGTAGTCCTTCCCCGCGCGCGCCAGCCCGGCCGCGCCCCACTGGCAGAGCCCGGCGCCGTGCCCCTGCCCGCGCCCCTCGAAGACCCAGCGCCGCCCGTCGGCCCGGAGCTCGAAGGCCAGCGACGGGAGCTTCGACCAGCCCAGCCGCTGCCGCAGCTCGGCGCCGGTCAGCGTGACCACCCGGCCCTCGCGCGCCACCGCCACGCGGGCCACCCGGCCGGTGGCGGTCCGCTCGGCGATGCGCACCTCCTGGGCGGCGCCCCCCAGGCGCGCCGCCTGCCCCAGCGCCGCGCCGTCGAACACCACGCGCCAGCGCGCGCCGGGGGCGCGGTCGCAGTGGCCGCAGGGCACCGACGCCAGGTAGGGAAGGTCGCGCCCCAGCGCCGCGGCGCCGGCCTCGGTGCGCCCGCCGCAGGCCGCGTGGAAGTAGGCCTCCACCGGCTCCACGCCGTGCACCAGCACCTCGCCGGCGGTCGCGGCCGCGGCCGCCTGGGCCGCCCGGGTGGCCTGGCCGTGGCGGTAGCACTGGGCCAGCACGCCCACGCCGATGTCCCACTTGCGCGCGTTGACCTGGGCTTCCAGGCGGCGGGTCAGCGCGTAGCTGCGGGCGGCCACCGCCTGCGCCTTGAGCGCCTCGGGCGGGAAGGAGGACGGCATCTCGCCGGAGATGACGCCCGCCACGTAGTCCTCGAGCGGCAGCTCCTCGATCCGGCCGCCGTCCCCGTCCAGCCGGACGCGGATCTGCTCCTCGGCGGCGGCGGGGCCGGAGAGCGCCAGGACCGGCAGCGCCGCCAGCGCGAGCAGCAGGCGCGCGGCGCTCACTCAGGGCTCGTCGGCGGGCTGGGCCGGCGCGGCGCCGGCGGGGCGGGGGCGGCGCGCCTCGCGCACCTTGTGCCAGACGAACCAGGCCACGGCCAGCGCCCCGGCCACCACGATCACCAGCTCGAAGCGGAAGTAGAGCGCCTTCACCCGCGGGTCGCTGTCCCACTTCTGCCCCAGCCACATCCCCACCCAGGCCAGCCCCAGGCACCAGGGATAGGAGCCGACGAAGGTGTAGCCGATGAACTTGCCCATGGGCATGCGCGACACGCCGGCCGGGAACGCGATGAAGGTGCGGATCACCGGGAGGAGCCGGCCGGCGAAGACCACCCACTGCCCGTACCGCTGGAAGAGCCGGTCGGCCAGGTCGAGGTCGTGGTGCGAGACGAGGATGTACTTGCCGTACTTCTCGATGAGCGGCCGCCCGCCGTACTGCCCCAGGTAGTAGGCCGGGATGGACCCCACCACGCAGCCGATGGCGCCGGCCAGGGCCGCGCCATGCAGGCTCATCTGCCCCTGCGACACCAGGTAGCCCGCGAAGGGCATGATGATCTCCGACGGGAGCGGGATGCAGGCGCTCTCGATGGCCATGAGCAGGACGATCCCGCCGTAGCCCATGGAGCCGATCACGCCGGTGGTCCAGACCGCCAGCGCCTTGATGACGTCGTGGATCATCCGCCCTCTCCCGGCTTCGCCCCGGGCGCGTCGCCCGGGGCTGCGTAGTACACCTGCTCGTAGGCGCAGCTGCAATCCTGCCCTGGCGGCGCCGGGTAGAAGTACCGCTCGCCGCGGTGGTTCCGGAGCCAGTGCCCCGGCGTCCCACCCTCGCCGCCATCCTCGCCGAGCACGTAGCTGGGCTGGAGCGTCACCTTGCCGCCCCCGCCGGGCAGGTCCACCGCGAGGTGGGGGATGGCCAGGCCGCTGGTCCGCCCGCGCATGGCCTCCAGGATGGCCACGCCGGCCGAGAGCGGCGTGCGCAGGTGGCCGGTGCCGGCGGCCAGGTCGCCCTGGTGCAGGTAGTAGGGCCGGACCCTGAAGGTGAGCAGCCGCTGGTTCAGGTCGGTGAGGATGCGCGCGGAGGAGTTCACGCCGCGCAGCAGCACCGACTGGTTCTCCACCGGCACCCCCGCGTCGACCAGCCGCCCGCACGCCTCGGCCGCCTCCGGCGTGCATTCCTTGGGGTGGTTGAAGTGGGTGATCACGAAGAGCGGCGCGAAGCGGCGCAGCATCGCCGCCAGCTCGGGCGTGACGCGCATCGGGCAGGTGACCGGCGCGCGCGTCGCCACGCGGAGCAGCTGCACGTGCGGGATGGCGCGCAGGCCGGCCAGGAGCTCCTCCAGCCGGTGATCCGCCAGCGTGAGCGGGTCGCCGCCCGAGACGATCACGTCCCGCACCTCGGGGTGGGACCGCACGTAGGCGAGCCCCTCCTCCACCGCGGTCCGGTCGAAGGCCGCCTCGTCGTCGGTGAAGGTGATGCGGCGGCGGGTGCAGTGGCGGCAGTAGACGGCGCAGCGGTCGACCGCCAGGAAGAGCACCCGGTCCCGGTACTTGTGCACCACCGCCCGGGCCGGCCGGTGCGGCTCCTCGCCGATGGGATCCTCCAGATCGCCGGGCGCAGGCTCGTCCTCGGCCGGCGACGGGATCGACTGCATCCGCACGGGGCAGGAGGCGTGGTCGGGGTCCATCAGCGAGGCGTAATAGGGGGTCACGGCGACCCGGGAGCGGCCCGCGGCCAGCGCCAGGCCCCTCCGCTCCGCCGGCGTCAGCTCCACCGCGCGCCCCAGCGCCTCGGCCGTGCCGAGCGCGTTGCGCTGCTGCCAGCGCCAGTCGTTCCAGTCGCGCTCGGTGGCGCCGGGGAAGCAGCGTTCTCGCAGGCTCGGGGTGGTCATCCGTGATCGGCGCCGTGCCCACCCGGGGCCGTGCCAGGGCGCGGAAGCTAACGGTCCGGATCCCCGAAGTCAAACCGCGCTGGAGCGCCCAGAGACAGAGGTGTCAGCCGGGCCGCGCGGTGTTAATGATGGCGCGCCGAGCGGGCCCGTGGGCCCGGCGGCCCACGAGGACCGACACCATGGCCAATCTCCCGGGGATGGGCAGCGAGCAGACGGCGCCGGAGCGGGTGCAGCCGGCGGGCGAGCAGGCGAGCGCGGTGAACGGGACCCACGGCGCCCAGCCCGCGCGCCGCGACGACGTCCGCCCGGCCGCGCACGTCACGGCGCGGTTCAAGCCCGGCCCGCGGTCCATCTGGAAGGACCTGCCCGACGCGCTCTGGAACGACTGGCACTGGCAGCAGCGCGAGCGGATCATCCGGCTCGACCAGCTGGAGAAGGTCATCCAGGTCACGCCGGAGGAGCGGCGGGCCGCGCTGGAGACCGAGGCCGAGTTCCACATGGGCATCACGCCGTACTACGCGGCGCTGATGGACCCCGAGGACCCCACCTGCCCCATCCGCCTGCAGTCGGTCCCGACCATGGGCGAGCTGAACATCCTCGCCTCCGACCTCGAGGACCCGCTGGCCGAAGAGCGGGACATGCCGGTGCCGGGCATCACGCACCGCTACCCGGACCGCGTGCTCTTCTACACCACGCACAACTGCCCGGTGTACTGCCGCCACTGCACGCGCAAGCGGAAGGTCTCCGACCCGACCAGCGCGGCGGCGAAGCGGCAGATCGAGGACTCGCTGGCGTACATCGCGGCCCACGCCGAGATCCGCGACGTGGTCATCTCCGGCGGCGATCCGCTCTCGCTCTCCGACGACCGGCTCGACTACATCCTGGGCCGGCTGCGCGCCATCCCGCACATCGAGATCTTCCGGCTGGGCACGCGCAACCTCGTCACGCTCCCGCAGCGCGTGACCGACGACTTCGTCCACATGCTGCGCAAGCACCACCCGGTCTACGTCAACACGCACTTCAACCATCCCAAGGAGTGCACGGCCGAGGCCTACGAGGCCGCGCGCCGCCTCTCCGACGCCGGCTGCGTGATCGGCAACCAGATGGTGCTGCTCAAGGGCGTGAACGACGACCCGAAGCTGGTCAAGGAGCTGAACCACAAGCTCCTGCTGATGCGGATCCGGCCCTACTACATCTACCAGTGCGATCTCTCGAAGGGCATCAGCCACTTCCGGACGCCGGTCGAGACGGGCGTCCGGATCATCCGCGAGCTGCGCGGCCACACCTCCGGCCTGGCCGTGCCGCACTTCGTGGTGGACGCCCCCAGCGGCGGCGGGAAGATCCCCGTGAACCCCGACTACGTGGCCCTGCACGAGGGGAAGCGGTGGGTGTTCAGGAACTACGCGGGCAAGGAGTACGAGTACTTCGAGCCTTGACCGGCGAGCCCGCGAAGCGTCGAGCCCTGGAACCAGGGCGCCGAGCGCCGTGAGCGCCTGCACCACCCCATCTCGAGGACACAGCCATGAAGACCCCCATCTCGACCCCCGGCGCCCCCAAGGCCATCGGCCCCTACAGCCAGGCCATCGAAGCGCGCGGCGCCCGCACGCTCTGGCTCTCCGGGCAGATCCCGCTCGACCCCGCCACCGGCGAGCTGGTGAAGGGGACCATCGAGCAGGAGGCCGAGCGCGTGATGGAGAACCTCCAGGCCGTGCTCGCCGCCGGCGGCGCCAGCTTCGAGCACGTGGTCCGGACCACCATCTACCTGACCGACCTCTCCGACTTCGCGCGCGTCAACGAGGCCTATGGGAAGCGCTTCCCGGCCCACCCGCCGGCACGGGCCACGGTGCAGGTGGCGGCGCTGCCGCGCGGCGCCCGCGTCGAGATCGACGCGGTGGCGGTGCTGGACACCTAGCGGGCCACGGCGAACCTGTCGCGAAACGCCCGGTGCCGGCCGGCCTTCGACTCCGCCCCGCCTGCGGCGGGGCTACGCTCAGGCTGACCGGATCCGGGTGAGCCTCGCGCTGGGGCAGCTCGGCGGGGCTACGCTCAGGCTGACCGGATCCGGGTGGGCCTCGCGCTGGGGCAGCTCGGCGGGGCTGCGCCCAGGCTGATCGGATCCGGGTGGGCCTCGCGCTGGGGCAGCCTGCTAGGTCCGCTGCACCGTCTGCACACCCTCGATCCGCTCGATCGACCGGATCACGGTGGTGAGCTGCTTGAGGTCACCCACGGTGACCTCGAACTCGTTCACCGCGCGCTCGCCGGGGGTGGTCCGGCAGCTGGCCTGGGAGATGTTGACCCCGGCCTCGCTGAAGATCTGCGCGATCTTGGCCAGGATGCCCGGCTTGTCGCTGCTGATGACCCGCAGCGAGACCGGCCGCTTGAGGTCACCGCGGACGTCCCAGGTGACGTCCACGCGCCGCTCCGGGTCGATGCCCAGGATCTTGTCGCAGGAGGCGGTGTGGACCGTCACGCCGCGGCCGCGCGTGATGTAGCCCACGATGTTGTCGCCCGGCACCGGGTTGCAGCACTTGCCGTAGCGCACCAGCACGTCGTCGATGCCGTTGATGCGCACGCCCTCGGTCGGGCGCCGCGCCATCTTCCGGAACAGCTCGGTGATGCGGCTGGTGGGCGCGGGCTCGGTCGGCGGCGGCGCCTCCGCCAGCTTCTCGGCCGGCAGCAGCTGCTGCAGGAGCTGGTTGGCCGAGACCTTGCCGTAGCCCAGCGCGGCCAGCACGTCCTCGCCCGCGCGGTAGCCGAGCACCTGGGCCGCCCGGTCGAGGTCGCCGGCGCGCTGCGCCTTGTTGAGCGTCAGGCCGTAGCGGCGCAGCTCGCGCTCCGCCAGCTCGCGCCCGATCTCCACCGAGCGCTGGTGCTCGGCCTGGCGCAGGAAGGCGCGGATCTTGGCCACCGCGCGGCTGGTGCGCGCGAAGGTGAGCCAGTCCTTGGACGGGTGGGAGTGCGGCGAGGTGAGGATCTCGATGGTGTCGCCGTTCTTCAGCTTGTAGCGGAGCGGGACCAGCTTCCCGTTCACCTTGGCGCCCACGCAGTGCTCGCCCACCTCGGAGTGGATGGTGTAGGCGAAGTCGACCGGCGTGGCGCCGCGCGGGAGGCTCTTCACCGCCCCCTTGGGCGTGAAGACGAACACCTCGTCGGAGAAGAGATCGACCTTGACCGTCTCCAGGAACTCGCGGGGATCGGAGAGGTCGCGCTGCCACTCCACCAGCTGCCGGAGCCAGCCGAACTCCTGCGCGTCCTTCTTCGAGAGCTCCTGCCCCTTCCCGTCGCGCCCCTTCTCCTTGTAGGCCCAGTGCGCCGCGACGCCCTCCTCGGCGATGCGGTGCATCTCCTTGGTCCGGATCTGCACCTCGATCCGCTCGCCCCGCGGCCCCACCACGGTGGTGTGGAGCGACTGGTAGAGGTTGGGCTTGGGGATGGCGATGTAGTCCTTGAAGCGGCCCGGCACCGGCTTCCAGAGCGCGTGGACGGCGCCCAGCGTCTCGTAGCACTGCGCCACCGAGTCGATGATCACCCGGAAGCCGACCACGTCCTGGATCTGCTCGAACTCGACGTCCAGCTCGCGCATCTTCCGCCAGATCGAGTAGACGTGCTTCACGCGCCCGGACACGTCCGCGGGCACGCCGGCGTCGGCCAGCCGCCTGCGGATGATGTCCACCACCTCCACCACGAACCGCTCCTTCTCGCGGGCCTCGTTGGCCACCTTGGCGGCGAGCTCGCCGTACTCGGTGGGGCGCAGGTAGCGGAAGGAGAGCTCCTCCAGCTCGGTCTTGATCCACTGGATGCCGAGCCGGTTGGCCAGGGGGGCGTAGATGTCCAGCGTCTCCCGGGCGATCCGCTCCTGGGACTCCGGCTTCATGGCCTCCAGGGTCCGCATGTTGTGGGTGCGATCGGCCAGCTTGACCAGCAGGACGCGGATGTCCTTGGCCATCGCCACCACCATCTTGCGGAAGTTCTCGGCCTGCTTCTCCTCCTGGGTGTTGGCGGCGCTGAACTGGGAGAGCTTGGTGACGCCCTCCACCAGGTCGGCGATCTCCCCGCCGAACAGCTCGATGATCTCCTCGCGCGTGGCGAGGGTGTCCTCGATGGTGTCGTGCAGGAGGCCGGTCACCACCGAGGCCTCGTCGAGCTTCAGCTCGGCCAGGATCCCGGCCACCTCGAGCGGGTGGATCAGGTAGGGCTCGCCGCTCTTGCGGATCTGCCCCTGGTGAACCTTGGCGCTGTAGACGTACGCCTTCTTGATGAGGTCGAGGTCTGGGTCGGGGTGGTACCCGGCCACACGGTCCAGGATGTCGTTGAGCCTCAGCAAGACGGTCTTGTCAGCGTAGCGGGTGGGATGCGCGGGCGGCAAGCGACCGCCACACCGACCCCAGGTCCTGATATTGGTAACGCAACGCGGCAGCCCGTGCCAGGGCCGAGCGCGCGAGGGCGCGAGGTGGGGGCGGCCTCAGCTCGCCAGGGGTACGCCCGCCGGGCCGTGGGAAGGGCCGCCGGGCTGGTTGAGTGGCGGGGGCGCGCGGGGTAACGTCCCATTCGGAGGGTAGCCTTGAAGTGCACGCGGTGTGGCGCAGCGCTCAGCAGCGGGGTGGAGACCTGCCCAGCCTGCGGGACCGAGGTGGAGCTGGGGCGGTTGACCGGCATCCTCGGGATCGTCTGCCGCAGCTGTGACGCCTACAACGACCCGGGCGCGCGGTCCTGCGTCGCCTGTGGCAAGCCGCTGGGGCGGACCACGCCGCCGCCGGTGGTGCGCCCGCCCGCGGGCGGGACCGCCGACGCCGCCCCGCCCGCGCCACCCGCCGCGCCCGCCCCTGCGCCCGAGCCGCCGCCGGCTGCGGCCCCGGCCGCGCCCCCGCCGGCGTCCGACGGTCCCGTGGTCCGCAGCTTCGCCCGCGGCGCGCCCCCAGCGGCGCGGGTGGTGCCGCCCACAGCGCTGCGGGCGCCGATGCCGCTGGCCCGCTGCCCGCGCTGCGGCGGCGAGCCGGGCGTGGGCTCCACCTGCGTCTCCTGCGGCCAGGTGCTCGGCTCCAGCGGCACGCAGGTGATGGTCCCGCTGGGCGCCGAGCTGCCCGCGGCCGCGCCGCGCAGCTACGGGGCCCTCAGCCCCGGCCGCGCCCACCTGGTGCTGGAGCGCGGCGCCGGGGACGAGGGCGCCCACTTCCCGCTGGCCGGCGAGGCCACCCCCATCGGCCGCGCCGGGCTGGGCCTGTCCTTCCCCGACGACCCGACGCTGGCGCCGCTCCACGCCACCCTGATCTTCCGCGAGGGCGCGCTCCACGTGCGCGACGAGGGGGCGCCGGGGGGCATCTTCCTCAAGCTGAGGGGCCTCTCCATCCCGCTGCGCCCCGGGGACCAGTTCGTGGTGGGGGACACGCTCCTGCGCCTGGCCGGGCCGCTGCCGCCCGGCGACGGCCCCACGCCCGACGGGACGCTGCGGCTGGGGGCGCCGCGCGCGCCCGGCGCGGTGGCCATCGAGGAGCTGCTGGAGGGCGGCGCCGCGGGCCGGGTCTTCGTCCGCACCGGCCCGTCGATCCGGATTGGCCGCGCCGGCTGCAGCGTCAACCTGGGCGACGACCCCTACCTCTCGCAGGCGCACGCCGAGCTGCAGCTGGACGGCGAGGGCCGGGCGCGCCTGCGCGACCTGGGCTCCTCGAACGGCACCTTCGTGCGCCTCCCCGCCCGCGCCGAGCGCGCCCTGCGCGACGCCGACGTGCTGCGCATCGGCCGCGAGGCGCTGCGGGTGAAGCTGAACGAGGACGGGTAGCCGCCCTCAGCGGCCCGGCGCCGCCTGGGCCGGCGGCGGCGCGGCGCGGTGCTGCGCCTGCCGCTCCGCCGAGGTCCGCTTCACCAGCACGACGACCGAGCCGCCGCCGGCGATCGCCACGACCATGGCGCCAACGAAGAACCAGAACGGCCAGCGCCTGCGCCCCTGCGCGCGCCCGGCGCGCGCTCCGGTGGATTCCCTCATGCCGACATTGTAACCGGGCGCGTGCGCCGTCCCACGAGCGCGGGAGACGCGTTGACCCGCCACGTCACGCATGGCGAAATGGCGTCGATGGCGAGGCCCGTGAAATGCGACCGCTGCGGCCGGGAGAACGACCCGCGGTTCACCTTCTGCCTCGACTGCGGCAAGCCCCTGCGGGCCGCCGCCGTCCCTGGCCCGGCCGTCACGCCGGCAGCCGGCGGAACCCTCACCTGCGGCAGCTGCGGCACGCCCCTGCAGGCCGGCTTCCGCTTCTGCGCCAACTGCGGCGCCCCGACGACCCCTGGCGCCGGGCTCCCGCCCCCCGCCGAGCCGTCGCACCCGCCGCCCCCGGCGCCTGCGCCGGCGCCGCGCGGCCACGCGCCGCGGCTGTGCACGCTGCGGGCGGACGGCCAGCCCGGCGCCGCGTTCGCCCTGGAGCCCGGCGAGACCGTCTGCGGCCGCTCCGAGGGCGCCATCCGGCTGGCCGACGACGGCACCGTGTCGCCGCGCCACGCGCGCTTCCTGGTCCAGGACGGCCGGGTCACGGTCGAGGACCTGGACAGCCTCAACGGCCTGTTCGTCCGCGTGCGCGGGCCGCGCGAGATCGGCGCCCGGCCAGGAGCTGCGCATCGGGCGGCAGCGGCTGCGGCTGGAGCCGCTCCTCCGGCCGGCCTCGCAGGAAGGCGGCCGCCCCTGGGGCTCGCCGGATCCGGGCTGGCGGCTGCGGCTGGTGCAGCTCATGGAGGGCGGCGGCGCGGGCGAGGTCCACCCGCTGCGCGACGGCCCCAACGCGGTGGGGCGCGAGAACGGCGACGTGACCTTCCCGGGCGACCGCTACGTCTCCGGGCGCCACGCGCGCATCGACGTCTCCGGCGGCACCGCGCTGCTGACCGACGTGGGCAGCTCCAACGGCACCTTCGTGCGGCTGGACGGGCCCGCCACGCTGGCGTCGGGCGATCAGGTGCTCATCGGCGCCCAGCTGCTGCAGCTCGAGTAGCCCACCCACGGGCCCGGAAAGGACGACGGCCGGGCGACGTGCGCCCGGCCGCGGTCTCGACCCGAAGCTGCGGGGGAGCGGCTAGCCGAAGGACTTCTCCTTCTGCTCCTGCTCCTCCTTGCAGCGGATGCAGAGGGTGGTCACCGGCCGCGCCTCCAGGCGCTTGGCGGAGATCTCCTCCTCGCACTTCTCGCAGATGCCGAAGGTGCCGTTCTCGATCCGAGCCAGCGCCTTGTCGATCTTGGCGAGGAGGAACTTCTCGCGGTCGCGCAGCCGGAAGATCATCGACTGCGTGTACTCGCTGGACGCGAGGTCGATCTCGTCCGGGAGGTCGTCCGTGTCGAAGCTGGCCTCCTCGGTCAGGGTCTTCTTCGCCTGCACCAGGAGCTGCCGCTTCGAGTCCTCGAGAATCGTCTTGAACCGCTTGAGGTCCTTCTTGTTCAAGGGCTCTCCCCGCTGGATCCCTGAGCGTGATCCGGGAAAAAGAAGGCCGAGAACCTAAACGGCGGCACCCGCCGTGTCAAGGCGGCCCGGGCCGATCCGTTCGCGGGCGGTGGGTCCGGGTCGCTCATGTGCGCCCTGGCCGCGGGGGGCCGTCCCGCGCGCACCGGGGCCGCTGCGGGCGTGGTGGTAGGATGGGCTGGCCGCCGGCTCCCGCCGCGCGGCGTGCGTTTCCTTTACTCCCGCCGCCCACCGACGGATCCTTCTCCGCATGCCGGAAGGAAAGTTCGATCGCGAGTTCCTGCGCGGCGCCCTGGCGCTCATGTCGCGCTCCGAGGTCGATCGGCTCCTCTACGTCTCGGACCACCCGCTCGCGGCCTCCGAGCTGCGCGGCCGGCCGTCCAAGCGCAAGCTGGTCTACGCCGTGACCAGCGAGGGGCTCTGCAACCAGCTCAAGGCCAAGAAGTACACGGCGGTGATGATCCCGGCCTACGACTACACCCGCGTCGAGAAGATCAAGGTCGCGGTGGTGGCGGCCCAGTCGGCCGGGCTCCTGCGCAACGGCGACACCGTGCTGGCCATGTGCGGCCCGGGCGACGACAAGATGATGGACACGCTGGTCAAGGTGACCATCGGCTCGGAGGACCCGGAGGAGAAGCTCCGGGTGGACACGCTGGGCCTGCCGCCGGAGTTCTCCTCGCAGGTGGTGGAGAGCCTGATCCACACCGCCATGGAGATCGGGGCGGAGGGGTACGAGGGCCACCCGGTCGGCACCATCGTGGTGGTGGGCGACGCCACGGCCATCATGGAGAAGAGCCGCCAGCTCAACCTGAACCCGTTCCAGGGGATCAGCGAGGCGGACCGCAACGCGCTCGACCCGTCCATCCGCGAGGCCATCAAGACCTTCGCCGCGCTGGACGGCGCCTTCGTGATCCGCGAGGACGGCGTGGTGCTGGCCGCCGGCCGCTACCTGCTCACCATGTCCCGCGACGTGAAGCTGCCCATGGGGCTGGGCGCGCGCCACAGCGCGGCCGCCTCCATCTCGGCCGAGTCCAAGGCCGTGGCCATCACCGTCTCGCAGACCACCGGCGCGGTCCGGGTGTTCCGCGAGGGGGAGATCGTCCTGGAGCTGCGGCAGCGGATGCGGCGGGTTTGACCGACCGTTCAGCAACCCAGGGACGCAGGGTGGGGGCCCCAGCGCAGCTGGGGGAGGGGCGCAGCCCCTCGACGGCGGATAGCGCGCAAGGCCGCAGGCCGCAGCGCGCTCGGCTCCGCCGCGGCAGGGGTGGGGCCCCGACAGCTCTGCTGGCGGGGCGGGGGCTGCAAGCCCCCGTACAACCGAGTAGGCTCCGGCCGTGCCGACCCCTGCCCCGAGCCCCACCCCGCCGCAGGCCGCCCCCGCGCCGGCGCGCCACCCGCGCCTGGACCGGTGGGCGCTGCTCCTGCTGGGCGCCGTCACCCTCTTCCACGTCGCCTACGCCGGCTGGTTCGGCCTCTCGCCCCAGGAGGCCTACTACTGGTCCTGGGCCAAGCGGCTCGACCTCTCCTACTTCGACCACCCGCCGCTGGCCTCCTGGACCATCGCCGCCACCACCGCGCTGTTCGGCGACGGCGAGCGGGCCATCCGGCTGGCCGCCGCCTTCCACTCCGCCGTCTTCGGCGCCTTCTTCTGGCTCGCCGCGCGCCGGCTCTTCGGCTCGCGCACCGCCCTGCTGGCGCTCTGCGCCGGGCTGGCCATCCCGCTCTTCGCGCTGGGCCAGGTGATCATCACGCCGGACGGACCGCTCCTCTCCGGCTGGGCCATGGCGCTCTACTTCACGGTGCGCGCGCTGGACGAGGAGCGCGCCCCCTGGCTGCTGGCCGCCGGCGCGGCGGTGGGCTGGGCCATGCTTGGGCAAGTACACCGGCGCGCTGCTCCTCCCGCAGCTCCTGGCCGTGCTGCTGCTCGACCCGCGCGGCCGGCGCCTGCTGCGCACGCCCTGGCCCTGGCTGGGCGTGGTCCTGGCCCTGGCGCTCTTCTCGCCGGTGCTCTTCTGGAACGCCGCCCGCAGCGGCGCCAGCTTCGCCTTCCAGACCGGCGAGCGGGTGGCCCACTCCGGCTTCCGCCCCCAGCTGCTGGGGCGCTACCTGGGGCTGCAGGCCGCCATCGTCACGCCGCTGGCGCTGGGGCTGCTGGTGGAGGGGCTGGTGCAGGCGGCGCGGCGCTGGCGTGAGCCGGCCTTCCGGATCTGCGCGCTCTTCGGCCTGCCGCTGCTCTGCCTGGCCACCGTCATCGCCCCGTTCCACTGGGTGAAGATGAACTGGCTGGCCGCCGTCTACCCGACCGCGCTCATCGCCGCCGCGGCCCTGGCGCTCGCCTCCCGCGACGCGGCCCGCGCCTCCGGCCGGCGCCCCTGGCGCTGGTGGCTGGGCGGCGCGGGGCTGGGGCTGGCCCTGGTGGGCTCGGTCTACCTGCACGCCGCCTCGGCCTCCACGGCCGTGCCGCTGCCCTACAAGGCCAAGGACGACCTCTCCTCCGGCTGGACCGAGCTGGCGGCGCGGGTGGAGGCGGAGCGCCGGGCGGCCGGGCCGGACGCCTTCGTGGCCGGCTGCAGCTACAAGGTCTCCGCCGAGCTGGGCTACTACCTGCCCGGCCGGCCCCGCACCTGGTCCAACGAGATCACCGGCGACCCGGGCCTGCAGTACCGCTACTGGTTCGATTCCGGCCGAGCTGCAGGGGCGGACCGGCGTGGTCATCCTCGACCCGCGGGAGAAGGACTTCTGCCGCCGCCTGGAGGAGGCCTGCCGGCCCCTGGAGCCGCTCCAGCCGCTGACGGTGACGCGCGGCGGTGAGCCGGTGACGACGTTCCAGCTCTGGCGCTGCCGCTACGCGGGGCCGCCGGGGCGCAGCCTGCGGTGAGGGGGGCGCCGGGGCGGCCCGCGGCGCCCCGCGCCCGCGCCAGGCACGCCGCCCCCAGCAGGCAGGCCTCGCAGCGCGCCGGGTCCCGCCGGGCGGGGCACAGGCCGCTCATGCCCATGTGGCAGAGCGCGAAGTCGAAGCGGACCGGGTCGTCCGGGTCCAGCCGGCGCAGCGAGGCGGTGATCTCCTCGGCCGTGCGCCAGCTGGCGTCCTTGCGGCGCGTGAGGCCCAGCGCCCGGGCCACCCGGTGCACGTGGGTGTCGAGCGGCACCACCAGCGCAGAGGGCGGCACGCCGGGCCAGAGCCCCAGGTCCACGCCGTCCGGCCCGCGTACCATCCAGCGCAGGTAGAGGTTCCAGCGCTTGCTGGCACCCGGGCCGGCCGGGTCGGGCAGCAGGTGCCGCAGGCCGCGCAGCCCCCGCCCGCGCAGCAGCGCCGCCGTGTGCGGCCCCTCCCGCAGCTCGGCCGCGAAGGCCGCCAGCGCCGGGCGCAGCGCCTCCGGCCCTCCGCCGGCCTCGCGGAACAGCGCCGCGAAGCGCGCCCCCAGGCCGCCGTGGCGGCGGCGCAGCTCGCCGATGCCGGCCACCAGGGCGGCCAGGTCGGGCGGGCGGTTGAAGCGGTAGACCACGCCCTCGAAGGCGGCCGGGTCGGGCGCGGCGGCGAAGGCCTCGGCGAAGCGGGCCGGCGAGGGGCCCATGGCGTGGAGCGCGCGGGCCACCACCGGCTTGAAGACGTCGGCCCGGCCATAGGCCAGGCTCACCGCCAGAAGCCCGGCCACCTCGGCGTCGGCCGGGGCCGCGCAGGCGCGCGGGAACTCCACCGGATCGGCCGCCACCCGCGCCGCCCGGTCCAGCGCGCCGTCGAGCCGGTCCAGCAGCGGGCGCAGCGCGGCGGCGCGGGCGGGGGTCAGGGGCGCGGAGGGCACGGCTGACAGATACCGTCGGGGCGGGTTCGGCGCACGTCCAGAGGCGCGTCGCCTGGGGAGCCGCGCCCGCTCGTGGTTCGACAGGCTCACCACGAGCGGCTTCGATCCGACCACGAGCGGGCGCACGAGCTTCCGCCCGCGGTGCGGAGCCAGCCACGCGGCGAACCGGCAAAAGGGGACGGCCCCCCCGCCCCGGAGGGCGAGAGGGCCGTCAGGTGCTCCGGTCTGCGCTGCGGGCTACTGCAGCGTGACCGACGTGGGAGCGGTGTCGAGGTCGGTGAGACCCCCCGCGTTCATCGCGGTGACCTGCGCCGCGGAGGGAGCCGGAGCGGCGGAGTGCACCCCGCCCGCGCCCGCGTCCTTGCCGTAGAGCACGTACACGTTGACGGCGTTGCCCGCCGCGGCCTGGACCGCCGAGTAGTTGATGGCCCACTTGTACACGCCGCCGCCCTGGCCGACCTGCACCGCGGAGCCGACGTCAGCGCCGACGCCGTTGATGATGCTGTGGCTCGGGCCGGGGTTGAGGGTCGTGCCGCCGCGCCAGCCGGCGAACGCGAAGTCGATGTTCGCGCCAGCCGTGTTGGCCAGGTTCATGCTGCCCCAGCCCAGCGTGAAGTCGCCGGTCAGGGTGGTGAGGCCGGTCGCCACGTTGGTGTTGTCCACGTAGAGGAAGATGTTGTTGCCGGCGTCCACGGGGTTGAACTGGGCCGCGATGTACAGCACGCCGCCGTGGGAGGTGACGTAGACGCGGTCGACCTTGGCGCCCCAGCCGGTGCCGTCACCGTTGGAGTTGGCCGCCCCGAACATCGGGTCGATGGTCCCGGAGGACATGTCGATCCAGGACACGGTGACCGCGACGGCGGCGCTCTTGGTGGCGTCGGCGTGGCTGGTGGCCCGCACGTGGCAGGTGCCCGTGGCGGCCGGGGCGGTGTAGACGCCCCCCGCGGTCACGGAGCCGCAGTCCTGCTCATCGACCGACCAGGTCACGGCCGTGTCGTCGGTGTTGACGACCGTCGCGACGAAGGTCCGCTGCGCGCCCGCCGCCACGGTGGCGGCGGAGGTGTCCAGCAGCACGCCCACGGCGGGCGGCTCGACGTACACCGACACGGTGCGGGCCGGCGTCGTGAACGTGCCGGTCTCCTTCACGTAGACCGAGCCCTTCACGACGCTGTCGCTGCCGCCGGCCTGGACCGGGTGCAGCTCCACCGTCTTGCCGGCGTAGTACGGGACCGCCAGCGACTGCGGGGTGGTGGTGGCGTTGAACACCACGAGGATCGAGCCGAAGGCGTTGTCACCGCAGGAGACGCCGCCGCCGATCTTCATGACGATCACGCCCGGCTTCTGGCCGATGGTCTGGTCGGGGAAGCTGACGCAGGCCTTGATCTCGGCCGCCGTGGGCAGGTGGAACATCGAGGTGCTCTTGCGGACCGCCAGCAGGTCCTTGAACACCGCGCTGGTCCAGGCGATGTCGGTCGCCGTCACCTTGCGGCCGTTGTCGGCGAGCGCCGGCCCCGCGACGGCCCAGTTCAGGACGTCGTCGTGGTTGTTGCGCCACGCCGGCGGCAGGCCGGCGGCCCAGTTGTTCCGGGAGCCGTCCCACCAGATGCGGTTGAAGTAGTCGCCCGAGTCGTAGCTGTCCTGGTCCATCGACTTGGACCGGAGCAGGTCGTCGCCGGCCTGGAAGAACGGCACGGCCTGCGACAGCATCGGGATGGCCATGCCGAGCGCCTGCACGCGGGCGCGATCGGCCGAGGACGTGTCCGCCGGCAGCTTGTACTGGCTGTAGTCGAACAGCGTCTGGTTGTCGTGCTTGGACGAGTAGACGATCGTGTCCGCCGGGGCCTCGGCGTAGCCGGCCGGCTGGCCGTTGTAGTCCACCTGCGCACCCGTGACGCCCTCGCGGAGGACGAAGTCCTTGAGGCTCGCCGCCAGGCCGACCTCGATGAGGTCCTGCAGGTGCAGGGCGTTCTCCCAGCGGGGGTCGGCCTCGTCGGTGCAGGCGGTGCCCGGGGTGTTGTTCGCGTTCGGCGCGTAGCAGACGCCGTTCACGAAGCCCTGGTTGGTGATCAGGCTCTGGCCGTTGTCGAACGGGCTGCCGCCGCGGACGGCGTCGCGCAGGCGGTCGTTGAACGTGCCGATGTTCGTGCCGGCCATCCGGGCCTGGGTGGCCTGGACGAACAGCGCGTCGTTGGCGACGGCGCCGAAGTTCCAGCCCTCGCCGTACACGTAGATGTGGTCACGGCCGTCCGCCTGGGCGACGGCGTCGAGGTCCTCCTGCGACCGCTGCATGGCGGCCTTGGGGATGAAGCCCATCAGGTCGTGACGGAAGGAGTCGATCTTGTACAGGTCGGCCCAGCGGACCAGCGTCTCGCGCATCAGCTTCTCGAACATCACCGTCTCGGTGGCGGTGTCGGAGCAGCAGGTGTCGGAGTAGACGGAGCCGCTGGAGTTGAGGCGGTTGTAGTAACCGGGGACGATCTTGTCGAGGACCGACTTGTCCGCCTGACCGTTCGCGTTGGTGTGGTTGTAGACCACGTCCATCACCACGCGCAGGCGCATGGCGTGGAGCGCCTGGACCATCTGGCGGAACTCCTTCACGCGGACGGTGCCGTCGGCGGCGTTCGTCGCGTAGGAGCCCTCGGGCGCGCCGTAGTGGAGCGGGTCGTAGCCCCAGTTGTAGCAGTCGCCGTTCCGGACCAGCGCCATCGCGTCGGCCGGGGCCTGCGAGTCGCCCGTGGCCGGATCAGCGATGTCCGGGACCTCGCAGCCGACCTCGTCGATGGTGGCGACGTCGAACGCCGGGAGGATGTGCACGTGGGTGAGGCCCGCCTCGGCCAGCGCGGAGAGGTGGAGCGTGCCGTCGGACTCGTCCGCGAAGGCGAGGTACTTGCCCTTGTGCGCGTCGACGGCGGACGCGTCGTTGGCGGAGAAGTCGCGGATGTGGAGCTCGTAGATGACCGACTCGTTGCCCACGGCGGACGTGCTCAGCAGCTCCTGGCTGTCCCAGCCGGACGGCTTGGTGGCGGCGTCGTTCAGGTCGAGGATCATCGACCGGGCCGAGTTGGCCGAGAGCGACACGGAGTAGGGGTCGGTGACGGTGTTCTCCACCACGAGGCTGTTGGCCGCGCGGGAGAACACGGCGACCGTGTACGTGTAGTACTGACCGTACGAGGTCTGGTCGGGGGCCGTGTAGGACCAGACGCCGGAGGCCGCGTCGAGCACCATGGGGACGGTGCTCGAGGTGCCGCCGGTCGCGGCCGTATGGAGGTTCAGGCTGACCGACTTGGCGGTGGGGGCCCAGAGGCGGAAGGTGGGGATGTGCGAGACGGCGATGGCCGCCCTGCGCCCGTTGCGGACGACCGGGACGGAGTCGAAGCTCACGCCCAACTGCGCGGCCGAGGCGGCCTCACCGTAGAGGTCGTCCAGGACCGGGCCGGTCTGGACCTGCGTGCCGTCGCTGGCCGCGGCGCCGAGCTGGCCGGCGATGACGAGCTGGCCCGTCAGCATGTTCTTCACGTCGGTGGTGGTCAGGCCGGAGACCTTGACCAGCGTGCCGGCCGCCCAGCGCGGCCACTTGGCGGCGGCGGCCTCGGAGAGCGTGACGCCCGTGGTGGTGACGTCGTAGCGGGTATAGCTGGCAGGCGGGTTGGTGATGCCGGTGCTGTCGGCGGTGAGCCCGCCCAGCGGTGCGGCATAGAGCGTGAAGACCTTGCCCTCGGGGCTGAGGCCCGGCCAGGAGAAGATGGCCTCGCCGGCCTCGTCGTCGAACTCGACGAAGCCCGCCTTCGCGGAGCCGAGGACGATGCCGTCGATCTGCGTCGGCTCGGTCGTGTAGACCGTGCAGTCACCGGACTTCACCCAGATCTCGGCGCCCGAGGAGGACATGTCCGGCAGGGCGGCGGACTGGTCGCCGCCGCAGTCCTTGGCGGCGTCGCCGGCGCCGTCCGGCTTGGTGATCAGGAAGCTGATGGCGCGAGCGCCCGCCTCCATCTCGATGTCGGTGTACGAGCCCCAGGTGTCGGTGCTCGCGAACAGCCAGCGGTTGGTGTCCGGCCAGCTCGAGTGGACCGTGGGGCCCGCCCACGAGTAGACGCCCCACCCCGCGTAGGTCGCGTCGGCGCGGTAGTAGTGCACGCGCAGCGTGTTGGCCGGGATCTCCGTATCCGGAGGGCAGCTCGGATCACCCGGACAGACCGGGTCATCATTCGTGTCGTTGCTATCACAGCTGCAGGCGCCGACCATCGCGCCCAGCGCCAGCGCCATGAGCGCGCGCAGCAGCCCGCGCCCCATCGAGTGCTTCGTCATTCGGACTCCTCCACCTGAGGTTGCTTTTCCCTGCGTGAACGTCCTGCGGCCCCGGTTGCCTCTTGGTGCGTCCCTGCGATGCGACTGACGACTTCCCCTGTCCCCTGGCCGCCGATCCGCTCCTGCCGCCGCCCTCGCGGCGTCGATCCGATCCCCGGCGCTTCCCGAGCGGCCGCCCGCCTGCCCCCCCGGTGGGCGGGTGGACGGGTGCCTGCCACGGTTCAATGAAGCGTCGTGAACAAGGTCCGAACGGGTCCTGCGGCTCGAGGGAGCGCCATCCTACGAAGGGCGAATGTCACACCGATTACGCCCTTTCGGGGTGCCCCACTTGCAGTATTGGGATTTCCCGCCCCAAGACGCCATAAGTGCCGCAAATAACGGCCCTTTATCTGAACCGCGACACATGGCCGCGCTCCCCCGTCGGGGCCCTTCGTCTCGGGGCTACCGCTGGATCAAAGCGGCCCGGATGCCCCCGGGCGCGGGAGCTTGCCGGCCGCTGCGCGCCCCTCACGGTGCGCCGCCGGCCGCGGCCTGCTCCAGCGCGGCCCTGCGCAGCGCCGCCGCCGCCTCGACGTCGGGCGCCTCCGGCGCGAGCCGCAGGTACTCGCCGAGCGCGTCGGCGGCCGCCCGCCAATCGCCCGCCGCGGCCAGCGCCTGGCCCAGCACCCGCCGCGCCACCGGCAGCTCCGGCTCCACCTCCACCGCGCGGCGCGCGTACGGCACCGCCTCCGGCCCCCGCCCCTGCTCGAGCAGGCACAGGGCCGCGCGCAGGAGCCCCTCGGCCGCGTCCAGCTCGACCGGCCCCGGGCAGCCCTCCGGCACCAGCGCCACGCCCACGCGCGCCCCGGGGAGCGCGCCCGGCGGCACGTCGCGCCGCTCCGGATCGTAGCCGGGGGCGGTCACCTCCAGCGCGTGGGGCGCGGCGTCGGTGACGGGCACCGGGACGGCCCGGTCGCCGGGCCCCAGCGGCTGCCCGTCGAGCACCACCTGCGCGTCCGGCGGCAGCACCTGCACCAGCGCCTCTGCCGGGCGCGTCCCCTCGAACCGCTCGCGGGCGGCGTGGGTGCACCCGGGCAGCGGCAGGGCGCAGGCCAGGAGCGCCAGCGCGGCCGTGCGCCCGCGGTGAAGCGCCCTGGAAGGAGGTGGCTGCGGCTGCATCGCGCTCGCGACGGTATATAAGCGGCGCATGCTGGACAAGGCGGCGGTCGCGGCCGCGCTCCGCGAGATGGGCGCGCTGCTCGAGGTGGACGGCGAGAACCCGTTCAAGGTCCGCGCCTACGAGAACGGCGCGCGGGCGGTGGAGGCGCTGCCCGACCTGGCGGCGGCGGTGGCCTCGGGGGCGCTGACCGAGCGGCCCGGCATCGGCGAGGCGCTGGCGCGCAAGATCGCCGAGCTGCACACCACCGGCCGCACCGACCTGCTGGACCGGCTCCGCGCCAGCCACCCGCCGGGCCTCCTGGAGCTGCTGCAGGTGCCGGACCTGGGGCCGAAGAAGATCGGCGCGCTCCACGCGGCGCTGGGCGTGGCCAGCCTCGACGCGCTGGAGGCGGCCTGCCGCGAGGGGCGCGTGCGCGGCCTCAAGGGGTTCGGAGAGAAGACCGAGGCGCGCCTCCTGGAGGGCATCGCCCGCGTGCGGGCCCGCGCCGCGGACCGCCGCGTGCTGCTCTCGGAGGCGCTGGCGGCGGGGGACGCGCTGGTGGAGCACCTGCGCGGCTGCGCGGCGGCGGAGCGGGTGGAGCTGGCCGGCTCGGCCCGGCGCGGCCGCGAGACGGTGGGCGACCTGGACGTGGTGGCCGCCTCGACCGACCCCGCCGCGGTGGCGGAGCGGCTCTGCAGCTGGCCGCAGGTGGCGGAGGTGCTGGCCCGCGGCGACACCAAGACCACGGTGCGGCTGGCGGGCGGGCTGCAGGTGGACCTGCGGGTGGTCCCGCCGGAGGACTTCGCCACCCTGCTCCACCACCTGACCGGCTCGAAGGCGCACCACGTCCGGCTGCGGGGGCTGGCCCGCGAGCGCGGGTTCACCCTGAGCGAGTGGGGGCTGCACCGGCTGCCGCCCCGCGCGCCGGACGCGCCGCCGCCGGAGGCCGCCGCGGCCCGGCTCGACCCGGAGGCCAAGGTGCCCATCGCCAGCGAGGCGGCGCTCTACGCGGCGCTGGGGCTGCAGGAGGTGCCGCCGGAGCTGCGCGAGGACGCGGGCGAGGTCGAGGCCGCGCTGGCCGGGGCCCTGCCCGCCGACCTGGTGGCCGAGGCCGACGTGCGCGGCCTGGTCCACGCCCACACCACCTGGTCCGACGGCAAGGCCAGCGTGGAGGAGATGGCCCGGGCCGCCGAGGCGCTGGGCATGGCCTACCTCACCATCACCGATCACTCCGGCGCGGCCTTCTACGCCGGCGGGCTGGACCTGGACCGGCTGCGCCGGCAGTGGGACGAGATCGACGCGGTGCAGGAGCGCGTGAAGGTCCGGCTGCTGAAGGGGACCGAGGCGGACATCCTGGAGGACGGGCGGCTGGACTGGCCGGACGAGGTCCTGGAGCGGCTGGACGTGGTGGTGGCCTCGATCCACTCGCGCATGAAGATGGACGAGGACCAGATGACCCGGCGGCTGGTCGCGGCCATGTCGCTCCCCTGCTTCAAGATCTGGGGGCACGGCCTGGGCCGGCTGCTGGGCGAGCGCGAGCCCTACGCCTGCCGCGTGGAGGAGGTGCTGGACGCGCTGGCGAAGGCGGGCGGCGCGGTGGAGGTGAACGGCGACCCCCGGCGGCTGGACCTGGAGCCGCGCTGGGTGCGCGCCGCCCGGGCGCGCGGCGTCCCGCTGGTGCTCTCGGTGGACGCGCACTCCACCGCGGCGCTCCGCTACCTGCGCTACGCCGTCCTGACCGCCCGCCGGGGCTGGGCCCGGCGCGGCGAGGTGCTCAACACCCGGCCCGCCGAGTCCTTCGCGGCGGCGGTCCGGCCGGCGCGCTGACCCCACCCCCCGGCTTGCCCTCCAGCCGGCCCCCCCCTACCCTGTCCAGCCGCGTGTCCAAGACCAGCTCCGCCAGCCCGCCGCCCGCGCCCGCCCCCGGCATGGGCGCCAGCTTCCGCATCGCCTTCACCTCCTGGCGGACGGGGGCCGTGACGCTGCTCGCCTTCCCCTCGGGGCTGCCGCTGGGCGTGGTGCTCATCACCATCCCGTACTGGCTGCAGCAGGAGGGGATCGACATCAAGACCATCGGGCTCGTCTCGGCCGCGCAGATCCCCTACGCGTTCAAGTTCCTCTGGTCGCCCCTCATCGACCGGTTCGCGCCGCGCTGGGGCCGCAAGCGCGCCTGGATCATCCTGGGCCAGCTGCTGGTCTCGGCCACCCTGGCCGCCTTCGCGGCGATGTCGGGGAGCCCGTCGGTGGCGGTGGTGGCGCTGCTCACCGTCTTCCTGTCGTTCGCGTCGGCCACCCAGGACATCGCCTACGACGCCTACACGGTCGAGGTCCTCCGCCCCACCGAGCGGAACCTGGCGGTCGGGGCCAAGACCGCGCTGGCGCGCGCCGCCGCGTTCATGGGGCGCATCCTCAACACCGTCGGGCCGGCCTTCGGCTGGGCCCGCGCCTTCGCCGTGCTCGCGGTCTCGTTCCTCCCGTTCATGGCCGTGACCGCCCGGGCGCCGGAGCCGGACGCGCCGCCGGCGCCGCCGCGCACGCTCCGCGAGGCGGTCTGGGATCCCTTCGTCGGCTTCTTCCGGCAGGCGCGCGCGCTCGAGATCGCCGCGTTCCTGTTCTTCTACAAGTTCGCCGACAACCTCGCGGTCTCCCTCATCTCGCCGTTCCTGGGGCAGCTGGGCTACTCGCCGGTGGACGTCGGGCTGGCGCAGGGGCTCATCAGCCTGGTCGCCGGCATCGCCGGCACCTTCGTGGGCGGCATGCTCTGCAACGTGATGGGCACCGGCCGCGCGCTCTGGATCTTCGGCTTCCTGCAGGCCGCCTCCAACCTCGGCTACGTGGTGGTCGCGAAGGCCGGCGTGGTGCCGTGGGTCATGTACGCCGCCACCGCCGTCGAGGCCGGCACCAGCGGGCTCGGGACCGGCGCGTTCGGCATCCTCCTCGTCCGCCTGACCCAGCGGCGGTTCAGCGCCACCCAGTACGCGCTCTTCTCCAGCATCTTCGCCCTGGGGCGCACCTTCGCCGGCCCGCCGGCCGGAGCGGTGGTGGACGCCGTGGGCTGGACCACGTTCTTCTACTTCACGGTGCCCATGGCCATCCCCGGCCTGCTGCTGCTGAACCGCTTCGTGCCGTGGGGCGCCCGCGAGATCCCGGAGGCGCTGGACGAGGACGCCGCGCCGCCCACCCACGGGACGCCGGTCGGCCTGCGCGGGCTGGTGGCGCGCGCCTGCGTGGGCGCCGCGACCGGGACCCTGGTGGCCTACGCGCTGAACGTCCTGCTGCTGGCGCTCAAGCGGGCGCGCGGGGAGGCGCCGTTCGACGTCCTGGCCGCCGCCTCCGCCCTCCTCCACCCCACCCGCGCCGTGGACTGGGTGGACCTCGTGGGCCCGCCCGTCGCAGGCGTGGTGATCGGGCTGGCGGTGGCCGCCTTCGTGGCGGCGCGCCGCGGGGTGGCCCCTGCCGCCCGGCCAACCTGACCGGGGCGAGAGCGCACACCCCGAGTGGCTCCGCGACGATCGAAACGGTTCCCGTCCCTCGTTCCAGGGACTAGGATGCGCGCCACTCGGCATCATCCATCAAGGAGAAAGCAGATGAAGATCCGTACCCTGGGCGGCCTCGTGGCCGCCGCCCTCCTCGCGCTCCCCGTCGCCGCCCACGCGCAGAGCGCCAACCGCCACGCCGCGCGCCCGTGGGGCGGCCTCGCCCTCGGCGTCGAGACCGGCGATCTGGACGGCTTCCAGCTCCGCGGCGACCTCGAGTACCCGGTCCAGCGGATGGCGCCCCAGCTCGTCTTCGCCTTCGTCGGCTCGCTCAACTGGTCCCATCTGTCCGAGCACAGCGTGGACCTCGACGAGCTGGGCTTCACCCCCACGGCCCGCTTCCTGTTCGAGGCCACCCCCACCATCGACCTCTACGGCGACCTGGGCCTGGGCCTCTACTACGCCAACCTGGACTGGGACACCGGCGACGACTCCGACGTCGGCCTGATGATGAAGCTGGGCGTGGGCGTGGGCTTCGAGGTCTCCCCGACGGTGCGGCTGGGCGGCGAGCTGGGCTTCCGCCCGCACTTCGGCGACTACGACGACACCACCACCTCGCTGCTCTTCACGGCGCTGTTCAGGCTGTAGCGCCCGGGCGCTCGCGCCCGTCGCGTGGAGCTCCAGACCCGCTCGCCCTCCCGCAGGGCGGGCGGGTCTCTCTTCTCAGCGCCGCCCTTCGCCAGGCTCAGGGCGGACGGACCTCGGCTGCCCTGCCGGGTGAGCGGCGCGGCGGTCCCGCCAGCACCACCACCTCGACGGTGGCCAGCCGCTGCACCGGCGCCACCGGCCAGAGGCCGAAGTCGCGCAGCCAGCGGTTCGCGTCGGCCTCCTTGCCGATCACCCGGCAGATGCGGAGCGCGTCGCGCCGGTCCTGCCAGGCGGGCATGGTGGGCGTGGCCCGGTGGGTGAGGCCGTAGACCGGCACGCCGCCGTGCTCCGCCGCCGTCCACGCCGAGTGCCAGACGGCGGGCCAGACGCTCCAGTAGTCCCCGGCCACCAGGTCGCAGCGCCCGGCGCGCAGGTCGGCCGTCCAGCGCCCCGCCACCGCGTCCAGGTCCGAGCGCACGCGCGGAAGGGAGGGCGGGCCGGCCGCCAGCAGCGCGGCCAGCGGGAGGGCGGCCAGCGCCGCCGGGAGCGCCAGCCTCCGCAGCCGCGGGGCCCGGGCCAGCGGCTCCGCCAAGAGCGACAGGGCCGCCAGGTGCACCAGCACCAGCGAGGGCGCGCTGTACCGCCAGTGGAAGCCATTCTCCGCCACCCAGGCCAGCGAGCCGGTCACCAGGAGATACGCCGCGGCCGCGGCCAAGAGCGCCAGCGCGCGGAGCAGCGCCGGACCGCGCCCGCCCCGGCGGCCGCCCTCCGCGGGCGGGCCCCAGGGCAGCGCCAGGCCCAGCGCCGCGGCCCCCGCCAGCGTCCAGAGCCAGGGCAGCCCGGCCCCTTCCACGGTCCGCGCCAGCAGCCGCCCCCAGGCGGCCGGGAGCGCCGCCAGCGGCAGCGGGGTGACGTCGAGGCGCAGCGGGTGGCCGGAGAGCAGCGGGTAGAGCTGGATCAGCCCCTGCCCGGCCGCGAGCCCCAGCAGCAGCAGCCCACCGTCCACCGCCAGCCGCGCCCGCAGCGCCGGCCGCGGCGCCCCCTCCAGCGCGTCCACCGCGGCGCGCGCCACCGCCAGCGGCAGCAGCAGGAGGCCGGTGGCCGCGTTCACCCAGTGGGCGGCGAGGACCAGCAGGAGGCCGCAGACGAGCCGCAGGCGACGCCTGCCCTTCGACTCCGCGCCCGCTGTGCGGGCGCTACGCTCAGGGCGAACGGGGTCGAAGGGCCCGGCGCGAACGGATGGCGCCTCGGCGCAGGCCAGCCCCAGCAGCCCCAGCGCCAGCGACAGGCCGTAGGGTTGGTCGCCCAGGTACTCGAAGGCCCACGGCGCCGGGGCCAGCGCCAGGAGCAGGACCACCCCCAGGAGCCCGGCCGGCCGCCACTCGCGCCCGGCCAGCGCGTGGCGCGCCAGCAGCACCACGCTGCCGAGCCCGGCCAGCACCAGCAGGCCGCGCTGCAGGAGCAGGTTCCAGAGCGGATCGCGGACCGGGAGCGCCAGCAGCGGGACCAGCATCCCGTACCGCTCCTGGTCCCAGTAGAACGGCGTCCAGCGCTGCAGCGAGACCAGCACCGGCACGATGGCGTCGGCGTGCTCCTGCGCGTGGACGCGCCCCAGGTCCACCAGCGCCGCGGCGGCGGCGAGCGCCAGCAGGCAGGCGGCGGCGAAGGTCCGGGGGCGGTCGAGGGTGGACGGCACGGGGCGGGAGTGTAGCCCGCCCAGGCCCCTCCGCCGCGGCTACTTCCGCGGCTCCCGCGCGCGCGCCTCGGCGGCCAGGGTGCGGACCGAGAAGCCCGGGGTCTGGCTGGCCTCGTCGGTGGCGGTCGAGGGGAAGGGGCGGGCCCGGGCCCGCAGCGCCTCCAGCTGCTCCGGCGGGATGCCCGGGGCGTCGCGGCGGAGCCAGGGGTCGTACTGGTACGAGACCGACGGCCCGCGCAGCAGCCGCTGCTCGTCCCAGACCTGCGCGCTGCGCTCGTAGGACGGCGGCGCGTGCTCGCCGGTGTCCATGCGGATGGCGTCCTTCGGGCAGGCCTCGACGCAGAAGCCGCACACGATGCAGCGCAGCTCGTCGATGACGAACTTGACCGGGTACTTCTCGATGGGATCGCCCTCGACCTCGCCGGCCTCGATGTAGATGCACTGGGCCGGGCAGATGGTCGCGCACATGTAGCAGGCCACGCAGCGCGGGCGGCCGTCCTCGCGCGGCACCAGGCGGTGCAGGCCGCGGTAGCCGGGCGCGTAGGGCGCCTTCTCCTCCGGGTACTGGACGGTGACGTTGTCCGACCAGGCGCCGCCGCGCTTGCGGGCCAGGATGTCCGGGTTCTTGTCCCGCGCGAAGAAGAGGTTGCGCAGGAAGTGCTTCGTGATGGCGCCGATGCCCCGGAAGATCTCCGGGAAGTACATCGACTCGCGCAGGTCCGGCGGACGGTTCTCGAGCTGGTAGGGCATGGCTCAGTGTCCCGCGGCGGCGTGGGTGGTCGCGTCGGCTGCGGCCAGGGGCGAGGGGGAGCCGCTGCGGCCCACCGCGGCGGTCACCACCGCGATCGCCACCAGGGTGGCCACGCCCAGCCAGGCCAGCAGGTGCAGGGGCTGGACGCCCGTCTCCTGCTCGACCAGCAGCACGCCGGCCGTGACGAAGACGTTGGCCAGCGCCGCCGGCAGGAGCAGCTTCCAGCAGAGCTTCTGGATCTGGTCGTAGCGGAAGCGCGGCAGCAGCCAGCGGATGGTGAGCTGCAGCCACATCATGATCACCATCTTGACCAGGAAGGCCGCCGCGCAGACGGCGCCATACCAGGCCGGCTGCAGCTGCTCGCGCAGCCAGTCGCTGGAGACGAAGATGGGGTGCCAGCCCCCCAGGAAGACCGCCGTGACGATGGCGGAGAGGACGGTGATCTCCACGAACTCGGCCAGGAACATCAGGCCGAACTTCATGCCCGAGTACTCGATGAAGTAGCCGACGATCTCGCTCTCGCCCTCCGGCAGGTCGAAGGGGGCGCGCTTGGTCTCGGCGAAGGCGCTCGCGAAGAAGATCAGGAAGCCCACCGGCTGGAGCAGGATGCCCAGCGCCGGCACCGGGCCGATCACCTGCGCGCCCTGGGCCACCACCATCTCGTCCAGGCGCAGCGTGCGGTAGGCCAGCATGCAGCCCACCAGCGAGAGGCCCAGCGAGACCTCGTAGCTGATCATCTGCGAGGAGGCGCGCACGCCGCCCAGCAGCGCCAGCTTGTTGTTCGAGGCCCAGCCGGCGAGCGAGGTGCCGTACACCTGCAGCGAGGCGATGGCGAAGACGTAGATGAGGCCGGCGTCGATGCGGGCCACCTGGAGCGGGACCTCCAGGGTGCCCGGGGCGCCGTCCACCAGCTCCTGCAGCGGGACCGGCGGGCCCACCGGGACGATGGCAAAGAGCGCGAAGACCGGCGCGAAGGCCAGGATGGGCGCCAGCTCGTAGAGGAGGTGGGTGCGGCCGGTGGGCTCCACCCGCTCCTTGGTCAGCATCTTGAGCGCGTCGGCCACCAGGAACGGGATGCCGCCCAGCGGCAATCCGAGGACCTTGATCCGGTTGGCGCCGATCCGGTTCTGCATCATGGCCGACCACTTGCGCTCGGCCACGGTGAGCAGGGAGCCGGAGACCATCATGGCCACCAGCATCAGCGTGAGCAGGTTGCCGATGGCGGCGCCGTAGGAGAACCAGGCCTCGTCGATGGGCCGGGTCGCGACGTCCCAGCGCCAGACGCCCCACCAGTGCCCGAGGAAGTTGGTGGCGAGGCCGAGCCCCGCGGCCACGTAGTAGAAGAGCCAGGACACGCACACGAAGAGCGCGACCACCGCCGCGATGACCAGCACCATGCCCACGAAGCGTTTCACGTCGGTGCCCCTCTCCTAAGGCCGCCGCGCCAGGGCGCGCCGGTAGTCCTCGCTCGCCTCGGGCGGCAGCCGGTCGCGGTACCCGGCCAGGCGGCCATCCACCGTCCCGGCCGCCATGGGCTGCAGGCCGGCGCGCCGCTGCAGGCGCGGCAGGTCCCAGCTGAACTCGCCCAGCGCCCCGCCCAGCTTCGGCGCGAAGGCGCGGAACACGTCGCGCGCGGTGGCGTGGGCCAGCTCCAGCCCCAGCGCCTTGCCGATGCCCGCGGCGATGGCCCAGTGCGGGCGCGACTCGCCGCGCGGGTAGTAGGCCAGCTCGAACCGCTGCGCGCGCCCCTCGAAGTTGACGAAGGTGCCGTCGGTCTCCGAGTGCGGGGCGGCGGGCAGCAGCACCGTCGCGGCGCGCGCCAGCGGGCCCTCGTTGAAGGCCTGGACCACCAGCGTCGGGACGCCCGCCAGCGCCTCGGCGGCGGCCCCGTCGGCGGGCAGCTCGGTCCCCACCGCCCAGAGCGCCTTCACCTGCCCGGCGCCGGCGGCGGCCACCAGGTCGGCCAGCGGCCGCAGCGTGAGCCCCGCCGCCTGCGCGGCCAGCTCCAGGCCGCGGCGGTTGGGGTTCTCGTCCGCCCGCTTGAGGAAGTCGTCCTCCCAGCCCTGCCCGCGCCCGCCCACGAAGGCCTCGCTGACGCCCAGCCCGTCCTTCGCGACGGCGCAGGCCACCAGCAGGTCCTCCAGCGAGGCGACCGGCGAGAGCAGCACCGCCAGCCCGCCGGCCCTGCGCGCGTCGGCCAGCACCTCGGCGGCGCGCCTGGCGGCCTCGGGGCCGGGGAGCGTCTTCTCCGAGGCGCCCTTCCCCTCGCGCGCCAGCAGCAGCCGGTCCTTGTTGAGGTATTTGTAGGAGAGCCGGCCGTCGTCGCACATCCACTCCTGGTTGACGGCCTCGTTCTCCCGCGGGCGGTAGCGGTAGGTGGTGTCGTTCAGGTAGTCGAGGAAGGTGTTGCAGCCCCGCGAGCAGCCGGTGCAGACCGAGCGCGCCGCGCTCATGAACCAGACCCGGCCGCGGAAGCGGAAGTCGGTGCTGGTGAGCGCGCCCACCGGGCAGATGTCGACGGTGTTGCCGGCGTACTTCGAGTCGAGCGGCTGGCCGGGGAAGGTGGTGATGAAGCTCTCGTTGCCGCGCTGGGCCACGCCCAGCTGCGGCTCCTCCGCCACCTCGCGCATGAACCTCACGCAGCGGGTGCAGAGGATGCAGCGCTCCTGGTCGAGCGTGACCAGCGGGCCCAGCGGCACGCGCTTGCCCTTCGCGACCTTGGGCACGTCCAGCCGCGAGGGCTGGCGGTCGTAGGCCATGTAGTAGTCCTGCAGCTTGCACTCACCGGCCTGGTCGCAGATGGCGCAGTCGACCGGGTGGTTGAGGAGCAGGAACTCCAGCGTGGCGCGCTGCTGGTCCTTCACGCGCGGCGTGTCGGTCTTGACGGTCACGCCCTCGGCGACCGGCATCTGGCAGGCCGGCATCAGCTTGCCCATGGGCGCGTTGGACATCTCGACCAGGCACATCCGGCAGTTGGCCGCGATGCTGAGCCGCTTGTGGTAGCAGTAGTACGGGATCTCGACGCCGACCGACTTGGCGGCCTCGATGACGGTGGTCCCCGGCTTCACGACCACCTCGCGCCCGTCCACCATCGCGGTCACGAACCCGGGGTTCCGGGGGGGCGGCGGCGGGGGCGGGCCGGCCGGCTTGGGCGGCGCGGGGGCGGGGGCTTCCGGCTTCTTCTCGTCTGCCATGGTCGGGGTCCCGGGGCGGCGCTACTGCTCGACCTCGCCGCCGATCATGTTGATGCTGTCGAAGGTGGGCACCAGGTCGGAGAGGAGCGCGCCGACCGTCATGTGCGGGAGCGCGGCCAGCATGGGCCAGCCCGGCGCGCGGAGCCCCAGCTTGTAGGGCCGGCCGCCGCCGTCGGAGACCACGTAGAACCCCAGCTCGCCGTTGGCGGCCTCGGTGTAGCTGTAGGCCTCGCCGGCCGGGACCTGGATCCCCTCCATCACCAGCTTGAAGTGGGCCATCACGCCCTCGATGGTCCCGTAGACCAGCGGCTTGGGCGGCAGGGCGAAGCGGAAGTCCTGCACGATGATGTCGCCCGGGGGCAGCTGCGCCAGGCACTGGCGCAGATCCCGGTCGGACTGGCGCATCTCCTCGATGCGCATCAGGTAGCGATCGAAGTTGTCGCCGTTGGAGCCCACCGGCACGTCGAAGTCGAGCCGGTCGTAGACCAGGTAGGGGGAGGCCTTGCGCACGTCGTAGGCCTCGCCGGAGGCGCGCAGGCAGGGACCGGTGAAGCCCAGGTCCAGCGCGTCCTCGCGGCTCACCTTGCCGGTGTTGCGGCAGCGGTCGATGAAGATGCGGTTGCGGGTGAGCAGGCCGTCAATCTCGTCGCGCAGCGCCTGCACGCGGTCGAGCGTCTGCAGGGTCTTCTCGGCCCAGCCCTCCGGCAGGTCGCGGGCCACGCCGCCGACGCGCGCGTAGTTGGAGGTGAGCCGGGCGCCGCACAGCTCGGAGAGCCGGTCCCAGAGCAGGTCGCGGGCCTCGATGCCGTAGAGGAACACGGTCATCGCGCCCAGCTCGAGCCCCATGGCGCCCACCACCGTGAGGTGGTCGCAGATGCGGTGGAGCTCGCTCGCGAGGACGCGCAGGTACTTGGCCCGCTCCGGGATGTCGAGCTTGCACAGCTTCTCGACCGCCAGCGCGAACCCCACGTTGTTCATGATGGCGCTGACGTAGTTGAGCCGGTCCGTGTACGGGAAGCACTGCGTCCACGTCACGTTCTCGCAGCTCTTCTCGAAGCCCCGGTGCAGGAACCCGATGTCGAGCTTCATGGAGCGGATGATCTCGCCGTCCAGCTCGACCACCGCCCGCGTCACCCCGTGCATGGCGGGGTGCGACGGGCCGAGGTTCACGACCATGTTCTTCGAGGGGAGCGGCGCGTCCAGCTCGCTCTCGCCCAGCGGGCGCCGCGGCGCCTGCTGCGCCTGGAGCCCGCCCTTGCCGTGTGGATCGCTCATGGCGTTCAGTCCCGGGTGGCGGGGCCGGGCCCGCGGAAGATGTCGCGCACCTCGCGCTCGGGGACCAGCGGCTGGCGCCCCTTCAGCGGGTAGTCCTTGCGCAGCGGGTGGCCCACGAACTCGTCGTACATGAACAGGCGGCGCAGGTCGGGGTGGCCCGAGAACCGGATGCCGTACATGTCGAAGCAGTAGCGCTCGAACCAGTCGGCGCCGCGCCACACCGGCGTCACCGAGGGCACCGGCGCGTCCTCGCCCTCCGGCACCTTCACGCGCAGCCGGATGCGGGTGTTGTTGGCGACGGAGAGCAGGTTGTAGACCACCTCGAAGCGCGGCTCCTGGCCCAGGTAGTCCACCGCCGTGATGTACGGCGACAGGTCGAACCGGAGCTTCTCCTTCAGGTGCCGGCAGACGTCGAGGATGGCCTCGCGCTTCACGAAGGCGCAGTCGTCGCCGCCCACGCCCTCGTAGGCCTCGTACACCGCGTCCGGGAAGCGCTCGACGAGCACGCTGATCACGGCCTTGGACATGGCGGCCTTCCTCAGCGCCCCGCGCCCGGGACGGGCGGGAGCGGCGGGTGCTTGCAATCGACCAGCTTGTGGCCCTGGTCCTGGATCTTCTGCTGCAGGAGCATGATCCGTCGAGGACCTGCTCCGGCCGCGGCGGGCAGCCGGGGATGTAGACGTCCACCGGCACGATGCGGTCGATGCCCTGCACCGTGGCGTAGTTGTCGTAGAAGCCGCCGGACGAGGCGCAGACGCCGAAGGCCACCACCCACTTCGGCTCGGCCATCTGCTCGTAAATCCGCTGCAGGATGGGGGCCTGCTTGCAGTTGACCGTGCCGACGACCATCAGCAGGTCGGCCTGGCGGGGGGAGAAGCGGGGGAGCGCCGCGCCGAACCGGTCCACGTCGTACCGGGCCGAGGCCAGCGTCATGTACTCCATGCCGCAGCAGGCGGTGACGAACGGGTACTGGAACAGCGAGTACTTGCGGGCCCAGCCCAGCCCCTTGGAGACCATCCCCTGGAGCCAGTTCTGCGCCTCGTCCCGGCGGGTGGTGATGGCCGGGATGACGTCGATCTCGGATGCCATGGTGTCCTGCGACCTCTCTAGTCGGCCCAGTCCAGCACGCCCTTCTTCCAGACGTAGACCAGCCCTGCGATGAGGGTGGCGACGAAGATGCCCATCGAGATGTAACCGGACCAACCGAGCCCGGGGGCATGACCTTGCGCGTCCGCCAGCAGGAGCACCGCCCACGGGTAGAGGAAGATCGCCTCGATGTCGAAGACGATGAAGAGGAGCGCCACCACGTAGAACTTCACCCCGAAGCGCTCGTGCGCCGAGCCGACCGGCTCGGAGCCGCACTCGAAGGGCGTGGACTTGACGGCGCTCGGGCGGCGGGGCCCCAGCACGTTGGCCAGCCCGACCATCAGGCCGGCGAGCCCCACGGCGACCAGCAGGACGAGGCCGATCGGGAAGTAGATCTGGAGTGGTGTCATAGAAGGTGGGCGGGGGTCGGGGCCCTTAACTGCCTGCGACAACTAGGTTTGTCAATCGGTTTTGCCCCTTGACTGGAACGGGGCCGTCAGTACCATGCCGTACCGCATGCCCTTTCGGTTTTCCTAGGTTTGCCGAGAGGATAGTTGGCCTTGGAGCACTCCGCATGGGTTTCGACTTCGGCGCGGTCCTCGTGTTCGCCATCGTGGCGGTCGGCTTTGCGCTGGGTGGAATCACCCTGTCCCGCGTCCTGGGGCCAAGGGTCCCCAACCAGGACAAGGCGTCCATCTACGAGTGCGGAGAGCGCCCCATCGGCGTGGCCTGGTTCAACTTCAACCCGCGCTTCTACCTGGTGGCGCTGGTCTTCGTGATCTTCGAGGTGGACATCGCGCTCACCTTCCCGGTGGTCGCGGTCTATCGCCGCTGGGTCGAATCCAGCCCCATGCTCGCCTGGGTCGCGTTCGGCGAGCTGTTCCTCTTCACCGCCATCCTGGTGGTGGGCCTGGTCTGGGTCTGGGCCCACGGCGACCTGGAGTGGGTGAAGGGGCTGGGCGCGCGCGCGGAGCGGCCGCCCGAGGCGGCGGCGCCGGAGAAGCCGCGCAGCGCGGCGTAGGCCGGCGGAGCAGCGGGCGGGTCGAGGCGGGCGCAGACCAACCGGAGCGGGCGAGGAGCGGCGATGCACGACGCAGGCGCACGGCACGGCGAGGGCGAGATCTCGCTCTTCCACACCAGCCAGCTCGATCACCTGATCAACCTGGCCCGCGAGAACTCGCTCTGGTACCTGCTGTTCGGGCTCGCGTGCTGCGGCATCGAGCTCATCCAGACCGGCGGCCCCCGGGCCGACCTGATGCGCTTCGGCGCCATCCCGCGCGCCTCGCCGCGCCAGGCCGACTTCATGATCGTGGCCGGCACGCTCACCTACAAGATGGCCGAGCGGGCCAAGCTGCTCTACGACCAGATGTCCGAGCCCAAGTACGTGATCTCGATGGGCAGCTGCGCCAACTGCGGCGGCCTCTTCCAGCTCGCCTACTCGGTGTGCAAGGGCGTGGACAAGGTCATCCCGGTGGACGTCTACGTCCCCGGCTGCCCGCCGCGCCCGGAGGCGCTCACCGAGGGGCTGCTGCGGCTCCAGGGAATCGTCCGCCGCGAGCGCTGGGCCGACAAGCGGCGGCCGGCCGGCAGCGCCGCGCCGTAGCGCGGGTGATGTCCGGGCGCCCTCGCGGCGCCCGAGCCGTGTGGTGGTTCGAAGAGCCAGCGCCGTCGCTTCACCCGGAGGCCAGATGACCACGCAGGAGCTCCACGACCGGCTGCGCGCCCGCTTCGGCGAGGCGGTGGGCCCGCTCACCGAGGCCAAGGTCGACCCCTGGTGCCTGGTGGCGCGGGACCGCCTGGTCGAGGTGTGCCGCTTCCTCAAGCAGGAGCCGGGGCTGGAGCTGGACTTCCTCGAGGACCTGACCGCGGTCGACTGGCCGAAGCGGAGCGTGATCGAGGTGGTCTACCACCTCCTCTCCTACCGCCACCGGCACGGCCTGGTGCTCAAGGTGGAGGCCGACCGCGCCGCCCCGGTGGTGCCCACCGTGCAGGGCGTCTGGAAGGCCGCCAACTGGCACGAGCGCGAGGTGTACGACCTCTTCGGCGTGGACTTCCCCGGCCACCCCGACCTGCGCCGGATCCTGCTCCCGGACGACTGGGAGGGCCACCCGCTGCGCAAGGACTACCAGGAGGCCGGCGGCTACCACGGCCTGGCCAACGTCCGCGAGAACCCGCTGGTGGAGCTGAAGCGGCTGGACGACAAGCGCCGCGCCGAGGCCGCCCCGCCGCCGCCGCCTGCCCCGCCCCCCGCGGCCGCCCCCGCCGCGCCCCCCGCCGACGCGCCCAAGGCCTAGATCATGGAAAAGCTCATCCTGCGCCGGGTGGACCGCGACAGCGAGGAGATGATCCTCAACTTCGGGCCGCAGCACCCGTCCACCCACGGCGTGATCAACTTCGTGGTGGAGACCGACGGCGAGGTGCTCCGGCGCGCCGTCCCGGACGTCGGCTACCTGCACCGCTCCATCGAGAAGATCGGCGAGCTGGTCGGCTACCCCGGGTTCATGCCCTTCACCGACCGCGTGGACTACGTGGCGGCCATGTTCGCGAACGAGGGGTACGCCACCGCGGTGGAGCGGCTGCTCAAGCTGGAGATCCCGCCGCGCGCCCAGTACCTGCGCCTCATCTCCTGCGAGCTGTGCCGGATCGCCTCCCACCTGGTCTCGGTGGGCACCATGGCCATGGACATCGGCGCCTTCACGCCCATGCTCCACGGCATCCGCGAGCGCGAGACCATCAACGACCTGCTCGAGGCGCTCTGCGGCGCGCGGCTCACCTACAACTACCACCGCATCGGCGGCGTGGCCTTCGACCTGCCGGAGGGCTGGCGGGACAAGGTGCTCCGCTTCCTCGACCACTTCGACCGCTTCCTGCCCGAGTTCGACCGGCTGATCTCGTTCAACGAGGTCTACATCAAGCGGCTGGCCGGCGTGGCCGTCATCCCCGGCCCCATGGCCATCGACTACGGCCTGGTGGGCCCGAACCTGCGCGGCTCGGGCGTGGACTGGGACCTGCGCCGCGACCTGCCCTACGGCGCCTACCCCGACCTCGCCTTCAAGGTGCCGGTGGGCGAGGGGTTCGTGGGCCAGGTGGGCGACTGCTTCGACCGGTACTACGTGCGCTGCCTGGAGATGGGCGAGTCCTCGAAGCTGGTCCGCCAGGCGCTGGAGCGGATCCCCGAGGGCGAGTACATGGCCAAGGTCCCGCGCAAGGTGAAGCCGGAGGCGGGCGAGGCGCTCTCGCGCGTCGAGAGCGCCCGGGGCGAGATGGCCTACTACGTGGTCTCCGACGGCACCGAGAAGGCCTGGCGGGTGCGGGCGCGGACCGGCTCGTTCACGGCCATGGGGATCATCGAGGACATCTCGCACGGCCTGATGGTGGCCGACCTGGTGGCCCTGATCGCTTCACTGGACGTGGTTGCGCCGGAGATCGACCGATGACGACCGTCACCACCGAGGCCGCGCAGCGCCACGCGCGGACCCCGCACATCGGCGCCAACCCGCGCGGCGTGCTGCTGGCCACCCTGGGCTTCGGCCTGGGGCTGCCCTTGCTGCTCTTCTCGGCGGTGCTGGTGCTGTCGCCCATCTCCAAGCCGGCGCAGCTGGGCCACCTGGTCCAGGCGCTGGGCGCGGCCTTCGGGCAGCAGTGGGATCCCGCCGCCTGGCCGCTCACCGCCCAGCTGCTCCTCTACGGCGTGTCGGTGCTGGTGCTGGCCTTCGTGCTGCTCAACTTCGGCGCCATCATCTCCGGCATGACCGTCTGGTGGGAGATGCGGGTCTCCTCCCGCATGCAGAGCCGCGTCGGCTACAACCGCGTCGGCGCCGGCGGCTTCTTCCAGTGGGTGGCGGACGCGGTCAAGCTGCTCTTCAAGGAGGACCTGGTGCCGGCCGAGGCCGACCAGCTCCTCTTCCGCGCCGCGCCCTACTTCGTGCTGGTCGGCTTCACGCTCACCTTCGTGGCGCTCCCCTTCGGCGAGAGCCTGATCGCCGCCGACCTGAACGTGGGCATCTTCTACGTCATCGCGGTCACGGCGCTGGTGGTGGTGGGCATCCTGCTGGCCGGCTGGTCCTCCAACTCCAAGTGGTCGCTCTTCGGCGGCATGCGGTCGGCCGCGCAGGTCATCTCCTACGAGATCCCGGGCGGCCTGGCGGTGATGGTCCCGGTGCTGATGGCCGGCACCCTCTCCATGCAGGGGATCATCCGGGCGCAGGGGCCGTGGCCCTGGGACTGGTTCATCTTCGCGAACCCCTTCGCCCCGGTGGCCTTCATCATCTTCTTCATCGCCCAGCTGGCGGAGGGGAACCGGACCCCGTTCGACCTGCCCGAGGCCGAGTCGGAGCTGGTGGCCGGCTACCTCTCCGAGTACTCCTCCTTCCGCTTCGCGCTCTACTTCCTGGTGGAGTTCGGCAACCTCTGGGTGATGGCGGCGGTGGCCACCACGCTCTTCCTCGGCGGCTGGCAGGTGCCGTTCACCACCGCGGCGACGTTCGAGGCGGCGCGCGGCGCCGGCGCCATCCCCGGCGCCGCCTGGTGGGGGCTGCAGGTGCTCTCCATGGCCGTCTTCGCCGTGAAGACGCTGCTGGTCCTGAACCTGATCGTCTGGGTGCGCTGGACGCTGCCCCGCATCCGCGTGGACCAGATGATGGCGCTCTGCTGGAAGTACCTCGTCCCCTTCGCCTTCGCCTGCTTCGTGGGCACGCTGCTCTGGCAGATCCTGCTGGCGCGGGTGCCGCAGGCGCGGCTCTGGACCGGGCTCGCCTGCACGCTCGGGTTCACCGTGGTGGCCTTCTTCTTCCTCCGCCAGACCCGCCGGAACATCCAGGCCGCCGGCGATCGCGTCGACCTCTCCAACTGGTGACCGGGCCGCCATGATCCGCTCCTTCCACTCGTACACCGGCGCCATCCGGGAGACCGTCCGGTCCCTCTGGCACGGCATGTCCATCACGCTCTCGTACCTGGTCCGGCGCCCGACCACGGTCCAGTACCCGGACCGGACCCCGATGCCGGTGCGCGACATGCTGCCGCCGCGCTACCGCGGCTTCCTCGAGGTGGACCCGGCCATCTGCACCGGCTGCCAGGCCTGCGAGCGCGCCTGCCCCATCAACTGCATCCAGATCGTGCTGGAGAAGGACCCGCAGAACCCGAAGCAGCGCGTGGTCACGCAGTTCGACATCGACGAGGCCAAGTGCATGTTCTGTGGCCTGTGCGTCGAGCCCTGCCCCACCGGCTCGATCCAGCACACGCGCGAGTTCGAGGGCTCGCAGCGAAACATCCGCAACCTGGTCTTCCGCTGGTCCGACCCGCTCGCCCCCTGGCCGGTCTACAAGGTGGCCAAGGACGCGACCTACTACCCGCGCGTGCCGCTGGGCTCGCTGGTGCGCGCCAAGCTGGAGGCGCAGGCCTGGGACGCGCCCGGGCCGGTCTTCCTGCCGCCGGACGCGAGCGCGCCGGCGCCGGTGAAGAAGGTGGCGGCGGCGGCGCCCGCCCCCGCGGCCCCGGCGCCCGCAACCGAAGCCGCGCCCGCAACCGGAACCGGATCCGGTTCCGGTTCCTCCACCACGGGGACCTGACCCATGAACCTCCGCACGCTGGCGACCTGGGCCGCGGCCTCGATCCTGGTGGTGGTGTTCGTCGCCACCATGGGGGCCCTGGCCATCGTCCCCGCCGCGCAGGCCGCGCCGCCGCGCGCGCCCGGCGCGTTCGGCCTCCCCGAGCTGCTCTTCTACGCGCTGGGCGCCGTCGCGCTGGGCGGCGCCGCGGTGGTGGCCTTCGCCCGCAACATCCTCTACACGGCGGTGGGGCTCCTGGCCGCGCTGCTGGGGGCCGGCGCGCTCTACGTCCTGCTCAGCGCCGACTTCGTGGCCATCACGCAGCTCTTGGTCTACGTCGGCGGCGTGCTGGTGCTGGTGCTCTTCGCGGTGATGCTCACCAACCGCATCACCGAGGTGAACGTCTCCAACCGCAGCTTCGGCCTCTTGGGCGGCGTCCTGCTGCTGGTGGCCATGGCCCCGGTCCTGGTGACGGTGGCGGTGTTCACGCCCTGGCGCGCGACCGCGCCCGGGGCGCTGGAGAAGGGCACCACCGCCGCGCTGGGCGACGCCCTGCTGACCCGCTGGCTCCTGCCCTTCGAGGTGGCCTCGCTGGTGCTGCTGGCCACGCTGATCGGCGCGGTGGTCATCGCCCGCAAGGAGCTCAAGGCCGACGACCCGCCGGAGGGCCCCGCCGGCGCCCCGGCCCAGGAGGACGCGCCGTGAACATCTCGCTCGCACATTTCCTGGTGGTCGGCGCCGGCCTGTTCGCGCTGGGGCTGGTGACGGTGGCCACCCGGCGCAACGCGGTCGGCGTGCTGATGGGGGTCGAGCTGATCCTCAACGGCGCCAACGTGAACTTCGTGGCCTTCGGGCGGTACGTGGGCGGCGGGGTGGGCGGCCAGGTCTTCGCGCTGTTCGTGATCGTGCTGGCCGCCGCCGAGGCGGCGGTCGGCCTCGCCATCGTGCTGGCCCTCTTCCAGATCTCCAAGTCGATCGACGTCCGCCAGGCGGACCTCCTCCGGGAGTGAGCATGGAACACGCCGTGGAGCACGCCGCCGGGGCGCTGGGCCCCATCGCCGTCACGCCGGCCGGCTACCTCTGGCTCATCCCGCTCTTGCCGCTGGTGGGCGCGGCGGTGAACGCGCTGGTGGGCTGGAAGCTGCAGCAGGTGCTGGGCAGGAGGATCGTCCACCGCATCGCGGTGGCGGCCGTGGCCGGCGCCTTCGGCGTGGCGGTCTACGCCTTCACCCAGCTGCTCGGGCTGGAGGAGGGGCACCGCCACCTGCAGCAGACGCTCTGGAACCTGCTCACGGCCGGCCGCCTGCAGGTGGACGTGGCCTTCGCCCTGGACCCGCTCTCGATGCTGATGGTGCTGGTCATCACCGGCGTCGGCACGCTCATCCACGTCTTCTCCATCGGCTACATGGCCGACGAGCCCGCCTACTGGCGGTTCTTCTGCTACCTGAACCTGTTCGTCTTCGCGATGCTGCTCCTGGTGATGGGGGACAACTTCGCGGTGATGTTCTTCGGGTGGGAGGGCGTGGGGCTCGCCAGCTACCTGCTCATCGCCTTCTGGTACACCGACCCGCAGAAGGCCGCCGCCGGCATGAAGGCGTTCGTGGTCAACCGGGTGGGCGACTTCGGCTTCATCCTGGGGCTGTTCACGCTCTTCTGGGCCCTGGGCGGCGCCTGGAGCCCGCGGGCCGACGCGCCGCTGCGCCCGGAGTACCGGCCGGCCCCCGGGCTGGCCGCGCTGGCGCCGGCGGCCACGGCGGCCGAGGGCGCGGCGCTGGCGCCGGAGGTGGCGGGCGTGAAGGTCGGCCCCACCCTCTCCTTCCGCGAGCTGCGCGACCAGGTGACCATCGAGGCCACCGGCGTGAAGGAGCGGCTGGCCGGCGCCACGCTCCTCGGCCTGCCGGTGCTGGCGCTGGTGGGGTTCCTCTTCTTCGTGGGCGCGATGGGCAAGAGCGCCCAGCTGCCGCTCTACGTCTGGCTCCCCGACGCCATGGCCGGCCCCACCCCGGTCTCGGCGCTCATCCACGCCGCCACCATGGTCACCGCCGGCGTGTACATGGTGGCGCGCCTCTCCTTCCTGTTCGCGCTCTCCCCCAGCGCCATGGGCCGGGTGGCCACCATCGGCGCGCTGACGGCGATCTTCGCCGCCTCGATCGGCTTCCTCCAGCACGACATCAAGAAGGTGCTGGCCTACTCCACCGTCTCCCAGCTGGGCTTCATGTTCATCGGCGTGGGCGTGGGGGCCTACTGGGCCGGCGTCTACCACCTGCTGACGCACGCCTTCTTCAAGGCCACGCTCTTCCTCGGCTCCGGCTCGGTGATCCTGGGCTGCCACCACGAGCAGGACATGCGGAGGATGGGCGGCCTGGGGAGGCTCATGCCCCGCACGCGCTGGACCTACCTCATCGCCTGCTGGGCCATCGCCGGCTTCCCCATCGCCAGCGGCTTCTACTCGAAGGACGAGATCCTCTGGAAGGCGTTCTCGAGCCACCACCTGGCGCTCTTCGGGGCGCCGGTGCCCTGGCTCGGCCCCGCCATCTACGTGGTGGGCATCACCGCCGCGGTGGGCACGTCCTTCTACATGTTCCGCTCCTACTACCTGACCTTCACCGGCAGCTACCGGGGAGGCGCGGCGCACGGGGACGACCACGGCGCGCACGCGGCGCACGGCGCCCACGGCGCGGCCGGCGCGCACGCCGCGGCCCCGCACGCCGGCGGCCACGGGGGCGGCCACGGCGACGCGCACGGCCACGCGCCGCACGAGTCGCCCTGGACCATCACCTGGGTGCTGATGGCGCTGGCGGCCGGCTCGGTCCTGACCGCGCTGCTGGGCCTGCCCATGCTCTGGACCGGCCACGAGCCGGCGCTGGAGCGCTGGCTCTCGCCGGTGCTGGCCGAGGTGGAGTTCGCCCACGCCCCGCACGCCCTGGAGTGGCTGTTCCAGGGGATGGGCGTCCTGGCCGCCTTCGGCGGCTGGGCGGCGGCGCGCGCGCTCTACAAGGACGGCCAGAGCCAGGTGCCGGCGCGGCTCCAGGCCCGCTTCCACGCGGCCTGGCAGGTGGTCTACGACAAGTACTACGTGGACGAGCTGTACGGCTGGCTGGTGCTCCGCCCCGCCGCCCGCCTGGCCCGCGCCCTGGCCTGGATCGACGCGCACGTCATCGACGCGCTGGTGGACCTGGCCGCCTCCGTGACCCGCTTCGTGGCCAGCGTGGACGGCGCCATCGATCGCTACCTGGTCGACGGCGCGGTCAACGGCGTGGCCGGCGCCACCGCCGCGGCCGGGCGCTCGCTGCGCCGGATCCAGACCGGCCGCATCCAGACCTACCTCTACGGCGCGCTCGGCGGCGCGCTGGCCGTGGTCCTGCTCAACTTCCTCCTGCAGTAGACGGGAACGACGCCCATGTTCACGACCGGCAACGTCCTCAGCTGGGCCACCTTCGCGCCGCTCCTCGGCGCGGCCCTGATCGTGGTCCTCCTCGCGCTCCGCTCCCTGGCCGGCCTCTCCCGCCAGCGCGTGGACGACCTCTCGCGCGTGCTGGCGCTGGCCGCCAGCGGCGTCTCGCTGCTGGCCGCGGTGGTGGCCTGGCGGCTCTACGACCCGAGCCAGGGCGCGCCGCCGGTGCAGCTGGTCCAGCACCTCCCCTGGATCCCGTCCTTCAACGTCGAGTACTTCGTCGGCGTGGACGGGCTGTCCATCTCGATGGTCCTCCTCTCCGGCCTGATCAGCTTCGTGGCCACGGTCGCCTCCATGCCCTGGTGGTCCGGGGCCCGCGCCGCCGAGCTGGCCGGGATCCACGACGGCCCGGACGACCCGCACCACCCGAAGCACTTCTCGGTCCGGATGGTGCCGGGCTACATGGCCCTGCTGCTGCTCCTGCAGACCGGCATGATGGGCACCTTCGTCGCCCTGGACATGTTCCTCTTCTACGTGTTCTGGGAGGTCATGCTCCTGCCGATGTACTTCCTCATCGGCGTCTGGGGCGGGCCGCGCAAGGAGTACGCGGCCATCAAGTTCTTCCTCTACACGCTGGCCGGCTCGGTGCTGATGCTGCTGGCCATCATCGGCATCTACTACAACAGCCTCCCGGCGCCGCTGGCCACCGGCGAGCTCTCCGCCGGCCACACCTTCAACCTGATCGAGCTGGCGCGGCAGGGCGCGGCCGGGCAGTTCGCCCACGCCCCGGCGGTGCTCGGCTTCGACTTCGCCAAGCTGGCCTTCGTCGGGCTCTTCATCGGGTTCGCCATCAAGATCCCGATGTTCCCCTTCCACACCTGGCTGCCCGACGCGCACGTCGAGGCCCCCACGCCCATCTCGGTGATCCTGGCCGGCGTGCTGCTCAAGATGGGCGCGTACGGCATCCTGCGCTTCAACTTCGGGATCCTCCCCGAGGCCACCCTCTGGGCGGCCGACGCCATGGCCGCCTTCGGCGTGATCAACGTCGTCTACGCCGCCTTCGTCTGCCTGGCGCAGAAGGACCTCAAGCGGCTCATCGCCTACTCGTCGGTCTCGCACATGGGCTTCACGCTGCTGGGCATGGCGGCCATGACGCCGGCCGGCATCTCCGGCGCGGTGCTCAACCTCTTCACCCACGGCCTGATCAGCCCCATGCTCTTCCTCATCGTGGGCGTGATCTACGACCGCGCCCACCACCGCGAGATCGAGCGGTTCGGCGGCCTGGCCAGCGCGCTCCCCGAGTACTCGGCGGTGATGGGGCTGGCCTTCTTCGCCTCGCTGGGGCTGCCCGGGCTGGCCGGCTTCGTCTCGGAGTTCATGGTCTTCACCGGCAGCTTCCCACGCTACACCCTCTTCACGGTCCTCGCCGCGACCAGCGTGGTCATCACGGCCGCCTACTACCTGTGGGCCATCCACCGGATGTTCCTGGGCAAGCTCAACCCCGCCTACGCCGGCTACCCGGACCTCTCCTGGCGCGAGCGGCTCACGCTCTACCCGCTGGGCGCCGGCGTGATCCTGCTGGGCGTCTACCCGCAGGCCATCCTGGACGTCATCAACCGCTCGCTCCACGCGCTCCCCGGGATCCACTGAGCCATGGACCTCCAACCGCTCGTCCAGGACAACCTGGCCTCGCTGCCGCGCTTCCTCCCGGAGCTCTGGCTGGGGCTGGGCACCCTGGCGCTGTTCCTGCTGGACGTGATCTGGCGGAGGGCCTCGCCGGCGGCGCGCGTGGCGCGCCTCTCGGTGGCCACGCTGCTGGTGCTGGCCGCGGCCGGCGCGCTGCTGGCCCTGGCGCCGGTCGCGCCCGGCCCGCTCTTCAACGGCATGCTGGCCACCGACGCCTTCGCCACCTTCTTCAAGTGGCTGTTCCTGGCGGCCGGCGCGGTCACGGTGCTGCTGGCCGGCGGCGGGCGCGAGGTCACCTCGGCGCGCATCGGCCAGTTCCACGGCCTGCTGGTGGCGGTGGTGCTGGGCATGTTCCTGATGGCCGGCGCCAGCGACCTGCTCATGATGTACCTGGCCATCGAGCTGGTCTCGATGACCAGCTATGCGCTGGCCGGCTTCCGCAAGGGCGACCGGCGCGCCGCCGAGGCCTCGCTCAAGTACGTCATCTACGGCGGCGTCGCCTCCGGCGTGATGCTGTTCGGGATGAGCTACCTCTACGGCCTCACCGGCACCTTCTCCTTCGCGGAGCTGGGGCCGCGGCTGCTGGCGGTGCAGGCGGCGGGGCTGCCCCTGGCGGCCACGCGCGTGGCGCTGGTGGTGGGGCTGGTCTTCGTGGCGGCGGGCATCGCCTACAAGGTGGCGGCGGTCCCCTTCCACATGTGGTGCCCGGACGTCTACGAGGGCGCCCCCACCCCGTTCACCGCCTTCCTCTCGGTGGGCCCCAAGGCGGCCGGCTTCGCGCTGGCGCTGCGCTTCTTCCTCTCCGCCTTCGCGCAGGTGGACCCCTCCACCGGCGCGCTGGCGGCGCTGGGCGGCATCCCCTGGCCGGCCGTGCTGGGCGTCCTGGCGGCCGTCACCATGACGCTCGGGAACCTGACCGCGCTCTCCCAGACCAACCTGAAGCGCCTGCTGGCGTACTCGTCCATCGCGCACGCCGGCTACGCGCTGATGGGCCTCTCGGCGGTCTCCACCGCCGGGGCGCACGCCGTGATGCTCTACCTGGCCGTCTACCTGGTGATGAACCTGGGCGCGTTCGCGGTGGTGATCGGCGTGGCCGACGCCACCGGCTCCGAGTCCATCCTCGACTACCAGGGGCTCTCGCGGCGCCAGCCGCTGGCGGCGCTGACCTTCGTGGTCTTCCTGCTCTCGCTGACCGGCCTGCCCCCCTTCGCCGGCTTCATCGGCAAGTGGTACCTGTTCACCGCCGTCTGGGAGCGCACCGGCGGCCCGGGCGGCGGCTGGTACGCGGCCCTGCTGCTGGTGGCGGCGGTCAACACCGCCATCTCGCTCGGCTACTACGCGCGGGTCATCCGGGCCATGTTCCTGGACCCGCCGCACGCGGCGGAGGCCGGGCGGCTGCGCTGGCCGGTGGGCCAGCAGCTGCTGCTGGGGGCCTGTGCACTGCTGGTGATCTGGGCCGGCGTGGTGCCGCAGCCGGTGATCGCCTGGACCCTGGCCTCGGTGAGCATGTTCCGGGGATAGGCGCGCGGTCCGATCCGGCGCCGGCCACCCGGCGAGCCGGCGCGGATCCGCCAGCGGCGGGCCACATCCGACCACAGGGGTTTCCCCGTAGCGGGCTCGCTGGACGCGCAGCCACGCCGCAGCCCGTTTCCTTGCGGGAGCGCCGGCCGGCATGCTACCGGCACGGGTAACACCGGCCGTGTCACCGCGGCCGAATGCTCCGGGGGGAAGCCCATGCGCCGCGCCGTCACTGCCCTGTCCCTGTGCCTTGCCGCGGCCCTCGTCGCGGCCGGCTGCGGGAGCTCCGACTCGAGCTCGCCCAGCTGCGGAGCCTCCGGCGGAGCGTGCTGCGAGGGATCGGTCTGCAACACCGGCCTCACCTGCAACGCGGGCACCTGCGAGCCGGACCCGGCGGCCTGCGGCCGGCTCGGGGCCGCCTGCTGCGCGACCGCCCCGGCCTGCGCGAACGGGGTGGTCTGCCACGCCGGGGTGTGCGGCGGGGGCAGCACCGAGCCGGACACCACCGTCACGCGGTCGGTCTGTGGCACCGGCGCCACCCTGGAGATCGCCGGCGCGACGCTGACCATCCCGGCCGGCGCCCTCACCGCCTGCAGGCAGATCACCTTCTCGAGGAGCGTCCTCTCGCCCGGCGGCTACACGCTCTACTCCCCGGTGATCGAGGTCTCGCCGGCGACGCTCACCTTCGCGACCCCGGCCACGGTCTCGATCGACTACGTGGCCTCGTCGCAGTCGGCGGCGCTGTTCTGGTCCCGCAGCGACACCACCGGCTACCTGCCGGTGAACGGGGTCGACGGCGGCACGGCGCTCTCGGGTCCATCAGCCGGGGCGGGTCGGGCTTCGTCGCCGACGTGCTCGACGTGCAGGAGGAGCCGGACCGGAGCTGCGTGGTCGGCAAGCTGCTGCAGGGCCGCACGCAGGCCGGGTCCTCCACCGTGGCCCTCTTCTTCTCCTTCGACGACTGCTGGGGCCGCCCGCTGACCGGGCTGCAGGACTCGGACTTCCAGGTGCTGGAGAACGGCTCCCCCATCAGCCCTGCCGAGGCCTCCGCCACCATCCTGCAGCGCAACGGCGTGCAGGTCTTCGCCTCGCTCGTGATCGACGTCTCCGCCTCGACCCAGCCGCTGCTGCCGCAGGTGATCGAGGGGGCCAAGGCCTTCGTGACCAGCCTGCAGGTGACGAAGCAGCTCCCGGTCCAGAATCTCCATCCAGCTCTTCGCCGGCGAGGCGGCGCTGACGGAGTGGCAGGCCCCCACCCTGGACACCGCCAGGCTCCTCGGCAAGCTCGACCAGCTCCCGCTGTACACCCCCGCCGACCGGTCCTCCACCAACCTCAACGGCGCGGTGGTGACCTCGCTGACGCGCCTCCGCGGGGCCCAGTCCACGTTCATCGCCCGCAACCACGGCGGCGCGTTCACGACCGGCTACGTGGTGCTGTTCACGGACGGCAGCGACACGGCCGCCCGCGTGAGCGCCGCGGACGCCACCTCGGCCGAGGACGATGGGCCGGAGCAGGTCATCGCGGTCGGGCTCAAGAGCGCGGAGTACGACGGCGAGGCCCTGGCCAAGCTCGCGCCCTACGGCGTCATCACCGCGTCCGACTCGACGCAGCTCGCGGCGGCGTTCACGGCGCTGACCGACCGCATCGAGGGACAGGTCAGCCGCTCCTACCTCCTGGGCTACTGCTCCCCCAAGCGCGCCGGCACCGCGCACGAGGTCACGGTGGAGATCCTGGGGGCGGACAACCAGGCCAGCCCTGCGTACGAGTTCGACGCCTCGGCGTTCACGCCCGGCTGCTCCACCGCGAGCTTCGCCACCCTGTGCGATGGCATGGCCTGCGGCGGCCTGGGCTGCGGCGCCTGCGACGACCGGCAGGCGGCGTGTGACCCGGCCACCTGGACCTGCGCCGACTACTGCATGACCGCGCAGCACTGCGACGGCTCCACCTACACGAACCCGCTGGGCTACAGCCAGGTCTGCACGGAGGGCGCGTCCAACTCCAGCTGCGGCGGCGCCTGCGTGGACACGCGGGTCAATCCGGACAACTGCGGGACCTGCGGGCACGCCTGCGCCACCGGGCAGCGCTGCGCCTCCAGCGCCTGCGTGAACTGACGCCGGTCAGGCCGGTGCCCGCCCCACGGGGCGGGCGTGGCGTTCCAGGGGCCCCGGCCGGCGACGGCCGGGGCCTTCCTGTCCCGGAGGGCCCGAGGCGCCCTCGACGGGCGATTCGGGTTGTGGCCGGGCGCTGCGGCGCCGTACCATCCGTCCACACCTCCGGAGGGGATGCCATCATGATCTCGTCGTCCGCGCTCGCCGCCACCACCGCCCTGCTCCTCGGACTCCAGCCGCCCGGAGGCTGGGTGGACGTGCTGAAGGACGCCGCCCGGCAGGAGCGCGACGAGGCCATCCAGGAGGGCACCGACGCGGCCGCCGACGCCGCCAAGGACACCGCCCGCGACGCCGCCTCCGGCAAGAACAAGAAGAAGGCGAAGAAGGCCCCCGCGGCCGAGCCGGCCGAGGACGCGGAGGAGGCGGCCCCCGCCGAGGAGGCCGAGGCGGCCCCGGCGCCGGCCAAGGCCGGCAAGCCCGCCAAGGCCGCCGCGCCGGCGGGCCAGGACGCGGGCGAGCTGTACGGCAACACCTTCGACTTCGTCCCCGGCGACCGGGTCCTCTTCTTCGACGACTTCGGCGAGACCGACGTCGGCGATTACCCGGTCCGCTGGACCATCAAGGACGAGGGCGGCGGCGCGCCCGCCGAGGTGGTGGAGGCCAAGGGGCGCCGCTTCTTCCGGACCGTCCAGCCGGAGGAGTCGCTGGACGACTCGATCCACTGGGTCCGCATGGACCTCAAGGACAAGGACCTCCCGCAGAAGTTCACCCTCGAGCTCGACGCCGACCTGGGCGGCGGCCTGTGCCTGATGTTCAGCGCGGCCAGCAACTGGGGCGGCCAGGAGATCTGCCTGCGCGGCGACGGCGAGGTGCGCTCGGCCAACGTCGAGCAGCGCGTGAAGCCGTTCGGCCCCGGCCTGCGCCACGTCTCGGTCTCGGTCAACGGCACCTACGCCAAGGTCTACGTGGGCGGCGCCCGCGTGCTGGCCGATCCGGACGCCATCACCCGCCCCGTGTCGCGGATCGGCTACCGCTTCTACGCCTTCTGGGCGGCCGGCTCGGACTACGAGGAGGGCGTGCGCGCGCACCTGCTCTTCACCAACTTCCGGCTGGCCGAGGGCGGCAAGGACTACAACAAGGAGCTCACGTCGGTGGGGCGCATCGTCACCCACGGCATCACCTTCGACACCGGCTCGGACGCCATCAAGCCCGAGTCCGGCCCGGCGCTGCGCGGCATCCTCAAGCTCCTGCAGGACCAGCCGGCGCTGCGCTTCGAGGTGGGCGGCCACACCGACAACCAGGGCGCCGCCAAGGTGAACGGCCCGCTCTCGGAGAAGCGCGCCGCGGCGGTGAAGGCCTGGCTCGTCGCCCAGGGCGTGGACGCGAAGCGGCTCACGGCCAAGGGGTTCGGCGACTCGAAGCCGCTCGAGCCGAACGCCACGCCCGAGGGGCGCGCCATGAACCGGCGGGTGGAGTTCGTGAAGATTCAGGGATCAGGGGGAGGCCTCCGGGCCTCCCCCGCTACGGCCGCCGCTTCTCGAGCTGCTCGAACAGCTCCGGATCCATCGAGACGTCGCCGAGGTGGCGGTTGGGGGCCACCACCTCGCCGTGGAAGTCCGAGCCGGCGGTGGGCACCAGGTCCAGCGCCTCGGCGATGCGCAGGAACTTCTCGCGCACCGACGGGTTGTGGTCGGTGTGGTGCACCTCCACGCCCTCGATCCCGGCCGCCTTGAGCCGCTCCAGGTCGTAGCGCTCCAGCTTGGAGACGCCCGGGTGCGCCACCGTGGTGGTGCCGCCGGCCCCCTTCACCAGCGCCACCGCGTCCGCCGCCTCCAGCCGGAAGCGCTGCACGTAGGCCGGCTTCCCCTCCCCCAGGAACCGGTCGAAGGCCTCCTTCACCGAGGCCACCGCGCCGGTGTCCAGGATGGCCCGGGCCACGTGCGGCCGGCCGATGGTCTTGCCCCCGCTGTGCTTCTCGATGTCCTCCTCCCGGATCGGCACGCCCACCGCGGCCAGCTTCTCCACGATGAGGTGCATGCGCTCGCGGCGGCGGTCGGCCAGGAAGTCCTCGAACCGCTTGAGCTCCGGGTGCTCGGGATCCACGAAGTGGCCCAGCAGGTGGATCTCGCGCCTGTCCAGGAAGGCGGAGAGCTCGATCCCCGGCACCAGCCGCACGCCGAGCGGGCGAGCGGCTGCCTCCGCTGCGGCCAGCCCGGCCACGGTGTCGTGGTCGGAGAGGGCCCACACGTGGAGCCCGGCCTCGGCCGCGCGCCGGGCCACCTCCTCCGGCGCGTACTGGCCGTCGGAGGCGCGGCTGTGGGAGTGCAGGTCGATGCGGGGGGCGTTCACCATGAAATCGGGGCCTCGGGCGTGTTAAGAAGTGTGCCGGACCTCGAGCGTGGCGCGCCCGTCCGGCCGGGCGGCGCGCCAAGGATCTCCCATGCAGCACGTACTGCGGATCTCGCGAAAGATCGACTACGGGCTGCGGGCCATGATCTACCTCGCCTCGATCCCCCGCGACGCGGTCGTCCCCTTCCGGGAGATCGGGCGGCAGATGGACGTCCCCGAGGACTTCCTGGCCAAGATCCTGAAGACCCTGGTGGACGCGCAGATGGTCCGCTCCAGCCGCGGCCCCCACGGCGGCTACGCGCTCTCGCGGCCGGCGGAGGAGATCAGCTTCCTGGACGTGATCGAGGCGGTGGAGGGGCCGGTGGCCCTCAACGTCTGCCTGGACGGGGACGACGCCTGCGGCCACTCCACGCAGTGCACCATGGTGTCGGTGTGGCGGCTCGGGCAGGAGCGGATGCTGGACGTCTACCGTCAGGCCAAGCTCTCGGAGCTGGCGTTCAAGCCCGGGTGCGGCAACCTCGGCCTGGTGCAGCTGCAGGCCCGGGGCTGAAGGGGCTTTGCGGCGGGGCGCGGCTGGTTTAAGTCAGCCCCCATGTCCTTCGACCCCTCCGCCGCGGCCCAGCCCGGCTCCGGCATCTTCGGCCTCCCGCACTCCGCCACCGAGGCGGCGCTGCTGCTCGTCCCGGTGCCCTTCGAGGCCACCACCTCGTACGGCGGCGGCACCGCCGGCGGCCCGGAGGCGATCCTCTCCGCCAGCCGGCAGGTGGACCTGTTCGACGTGGAGACCGGCCGGCCCTACGAGGCCGGCATCCACCAGCTGCCCATCCCGGAGGCGATCGCCGCGCTGGACCGCGCCGCCCGCGCCGCCGCTGCCCCCATCATCGAGGCGGGCGGCTCCGACGGCAGCCCCGCCCACGCCCGCGCGCTGGCCGAGGTGAACCAGGCCTGCGAGCGGATGAACGCCTGGGTGGAGGCGCAGGTGGAGGAGGGGCTGGCCCGCGGCCAGGTGGTGGGGCTGGTGGGCGGCGATCACTCCACCGCCCTGGGCAGCCTGGCGGCCCACGCGCGCCGCTACCCGGGGATGGGCGTGATCCACGTGGACGCCCACGCCGACCTGCGCGTCGCCTACGAGGGGTTCACCTACAGCCACGCCTCCATCCTCTACAACGCCTGCGAGCGCCTGTCCGGCCTCTCGCGGCTGGTGCAGGTGGGGCTGCGCGACCTCTCCGAGGAGGAGCACGCCTACGCCGCCGCCTCGCGCGGACGGATCGTCCAGCTCCACGACGCCGAGCTGGCCCGGGGGCAGCTGGAGGGTGAGCGCTGGTCGGCCCAGGTCGAGCGCATCCTGGCGCCGCTGCCGCAGGACGTCTACGTGACCTTCGACATCGACGGCCTCGACCCGGCCCTCTGCCCGCACACCGGGACGCCGGTCCCCGGCGGCCTCTCCTACCAGCAGGCGACCTACCTCGTGGGCGCGGTGGTCCGGAGCGGCCGGCGCCTGGTCGGCTTCGACCTGGTGGAGGTCGCCCCTTCGCCCGACGGCGGCGAGTGGGACGGCAACGTCGGCGCGCGGCTGCTCTACAAGCTCTGCGGCTGGGCCCTCCAATCGCGCGCCGCGCGGCGCTGAGCGCGCGGTCGTGGATCGCAACCCTCGATGATCGCTCCCCGGGTTGCGCCTCCGCCGGGGCGGGATGACCGTTCAGGGGTGAAGAGCTCCCCACGCCTCGACGAGGCCACCCCCCTCACCCCGCGCCAGATCCACGAGCGCCTCTCCCTCCACGTCGTGGGCCAGGAGCGCGCCAAGCGAGCCCTCTCCGTGGCCGCCTACGCGCACCTCCGCCGGACCGGGCTGCGCCGCGGGCGCCGCGCCGCCGCGCCGCGCAAGGCCAACGTGCTGCTGATCGGCCCCACCGGCTGCGGGAAGACGCACCTGGCCCGGAACCTGGCCAGCATCCTGGAGGTGCCGTTCCACGTCGCCGACGCCACCGAGTTCACCGAGGCCGGGTACTACGGCAAGGACGTGGAGGTGATGATCGCCGAGCTGCTGGTGAAGGCCAACCACTCGGTGGACGAGGCGCAGCGCGGGATCGTCTTCATCGACGAGGTGGACAAGATCGCCCGGCGCAGCCACGGGCCGCGCAGCGGCTCGGCGCGCGACATCGGCGGCGAGGGGGTGCAGCAGGCCCTGCTCAAGCTGCTGGAGGGGCGCGAGGTGATGGTGCCGCTCAACCTGCAGCAGCACTGGGCGCGCCAGGACGCGGTCCCGGTGGACACCACCGACATCCTCTTCATCTGCGCCGGCACCTTCTCCGACCTGCACGCCTACGCGGCCGAGTCGGCGCGCGGGCTGGGCTTCGGGGCGCGGGACCGGCGCGGCGGGCGGCGGCCGCTGCGCCACCGCGAGCTCGTCGAGTACGGGATGCTGTCGGAGTTCCTGGGCCGGCTGCCGGTGCTGGTGCAGCTGGACGAGCTGGGGCCGGCCGAGCTGCTCGAGGTGCTGACCGGCCCGCCGGACGCGGTGGTGCGCGAGGTGCGCGAGCTGCTGGCCGCGGATGGCGTGGAGCTGATCTTCAGCGACGGCGCGCTGCGCGAGGTGGTCCGCCACGCGCTCGAGCGCTCGGCCGGCGCCCGCGGCCTGCGCGCGGTGGTCGAGGAGGTGGTCTCGGACCTGCTCTTCGAGGCCCCGGAGCGGCGCGGCACGCGCGTGCTGGTGGACGCCGGCTACGTGCGCAGGCGCCTGGAGCGGCTGGAGGGGCCGACGCTGGAGGGCGGCTGAGGCGGCGGGGGAGGCGCCTCGAATCCCCGCGGCCGGGTCCTGCTGGAGGGCCTCCACCAGCTGCTTGACCTGGGGATCGGCCAGGAGCGTCGCCGCCTCGGCCGGATCGACCGGTCCGCCCGCGTCCAGCCCCTGGAGCCGTGGATCGGCCAGCAGCCGGGCGGCCGCCTCCGCCTCCGGCCCGCCGCGGCGGCGGAGCTCGCGGGCGGTCTGGAGCGCCCGCATCACCTGCTCGGCCTTGGCCGGGTCGAGCCGCACCAGGAGGTTGTGGGCCTGCGCCAGGCGGGCGAAGTCGCTGCCGCGCGGATCGAGCACCCCGCCCTCCGCCCCGGCGCCGACCAGCGCCAGCGCGGAGAGGAAGATCCAGGCCGCCAGCGCGCCCTTGGCGCCGCCCAGGAGCGCGCCCACGCCGCGATCGGCGGGGCCCTGCGCGCCGCCCCTGAGCCGGCTCCGGAGCAGCGCGCCCGCCACCAGCGAGACCAGCGCCCAGGTGCCCACGAACAGCAGGCCGGCCGCGGCCGGCCGGGCCAGCAGGCCGGGGAGCCAGCGGTGCAGCCCGACCGCCACCGGGTCCACCAGGTGGCGCGCGGCGAGCCCGGCCAGCACCACCGCGCCCAGCCCCGCCAGCTGGCGCAGCGCGCCGCCCAGCGCGCCGTGGACGGCGGTGACGAGCAGCAGCGCGAGGACGAGGAGGTCGAGGGACACGGTCACTTGATCCGGTAGTCGCCCTTGACCCGCGTCTTCTCCAGCTCGCCCTGCACCGCCGCCAGCTGCTCCTTGAACCGCGCGTTGCCGGGCTCGTACATGAGCGCGCTCTTGAGCGCGCGCTCGGCCGCGTCCCAGCGCCCGGCCTCCAGCTCCTTCAGCGCGGCGGCGTAGAACTTGCGGCCGTTGGGCGTCTGGCCCAGCTGCTCCTCCAGCTTGCGCTTCTGCTCCTCCTTCACCTGGGCCTCCTCGGCCTCGGTGAAGCGGAGCTTCCTGGCCCGGTCCGGCCCGGCGATGTCGGCCACGTAGCGCGCGCGCTTCTTGTCGTCGCGCAGCACGGTGTAGGCCTCGTTGACGCGCCGGTAGATCCTCCCGATCAGCTCGCGCAGCTCGGCGCTGGGCACCGCCGCGTAGCGATCCGGGTGGTAGACGCGCGACTCGCGGTAGTAGGCCGCCTTGATCTCGGCCGGCGAGGCGGTCTGCGGCAGCTTGAGCACGCCGAAGTAGTCGAGCTGGTCGAGGGCCTCGGCCAGCGTCTCGACCTCCAGGAGGAAGCCGGCGTCCATGGGCTAGGCCGCCCGGGGCCCGCCGCGGGCCAGCTCGACCGCGGCGTTGTCGTCCGCGGCCTTGACCAGGTCCGCCTCGGTGAGGCCGGAGGACAGGTTGATGGTGGTCGAGGTCTTCTGGCCGGTCTCGAGGTCGGTGGCCGAGACGTTGACGATGCCGTTCGAGTCGATCTCGAAGGTGACCTGGATCTGCACCTCGCCGCGGTAGCCCACCCGGAAGCCGGTGAACTCGAACTCGCCCAGCAGCTCGCAGCCCTCGGCGCGGTTGTCCTCGCCTTGATACACGCGGATGCGCACGCGGTCCTGGCCGTCGCGGCTGGTGGTGAAGGTCTTGGACTTCTCGATGGGGATGGGCGTGTTCTTGTCGATGACCTTCTCGGTGAAGCCGCCCACCGTGCCGACCCGCAGCGAGAGCGGGGTGACGTCCAGCAGGTAGCTGGCCTGCCCGTACTCCGCCGCCTGCTCGGAGAGCAGCGCGCGCGCCTGGATGGACGCGCCCAGCGCCACCACCTCGTCCGGGTCCACCCCGGTCATGGGGTCCTTCTGGAAGTAGTGGCGGACGCTGTTGCGGACGATGGGCAGCCGGGTGGGGCCGCCCACCAGGATCACCGCGTCGATGTCGCCGGCGGTGAGCCGGGCCGACTGCAGCGCCTCGTCGCAGACCTTGAACGTGCGCTGGACCAGGTCCATCACCATGCGGTTGAACTGGTCGCCGGAGAGGCGCTGGGACAGGTCGAGCACCTCGCCCTCGGGCGACTGGCAGATGCCCGGGACGTGGATGGTGGCGACGCCGTCGCGGCCGACCTCGATCTTGGCCCGCTCGCTCGCCTCCTTGAGCATCTGCAGGCAGAACTTGTTCTGCCGGAGGTCCAGCCCGTGGCGGGACAGGAAGTCGTCCGCCAGCCAGCCCATGATCCGGTCGTCGAAGTCGTCGCCGCCCAGGTACGTGTCGCCGGCGGTGGAGAGCACCTCGAAGACGTCCTTGCCGATCTCCAGGATCGAGACGTCGAAGGTGCCGCCGCCGAGGTCGTAGACGCAGAATCTTCTGCGAGATGTCCCGCCCGAAGCCGTACGCCAGCGCGGCCGCGGTCGGCTCGTTGATGATGCGCAGGACCTCCAGGCCGGCGATGCGGCCGGCGTCCTTGGTGGCCTGGCGCTGGTTGTCGTTGAAGTAGGCGGGGCAGGTGACGACGGCCTTCTTCACCTCGCGGCCCAGGGCCGACTCGGCGATGGCCTTCATCTCCTTCAGCACCAGCGCCGAGATCTCCGGGACCGCGAAGACCTTGTCCTTCACCGAGATCCGGACCGAGTTGTTGGCCCCTTCGACGATCCGGTACGGCATCACCGCCTGGGCCTTCTTCACCTCGTCGGAGAAGTAGAAGCGCCCGATGAGCCGCTTCGCCGAGTACACGGTGTTCTCGGCGTTGGTGATGATGTTCTTCTTGGCGTCGTTCCCCACCAGGACGGTGCTGTCCTCCAGGAAGGAGACGACCGACGCGTGGGTGCGCTCACCCCACTCGTTGGGGAGCACGGTGGGGGCGGCCCCGTCCTCGGGGACGATGCCCACGCAGCTGTAACTGGTGCCGAGATCGATGCCGACCGCGATGTCGTCGCTCATTTTGCAGGAGGACCAGGGGTTACGCCGGGTTACGGAATCCTAGCGGCGGCCTCGGCGGGCTGTCAAACGCCCGGCGGCCGCCCTGGGATGTCCATCGGCCGCGGGCCCGTTATTACTCTTGTGGAGGCGGTGCCGTCCTGCCGCCGCCGCGGAAAAGAGGTCGAAACGCCATGGGTGCGGTCGCCGCGATCCTCCAGAGCGATGCGAGCCTGATGCGCTGCCAGCTGGCGCGCCTCCGGCCCTACGTGTCGCTCCAGCCGGGCGGAGAGGCCCCGCCCGACGCGTACGGGTTCGGCTACTACCAGGCCGGGAACGTGCTGGTCGGCAAGCGCCCCGCCGGCGCCGCCGCGCAGCTCTCGCTGCCCGACCTGGTGGGGCGGGTGGACACCGAGGCGCTGCTGGTCCACGCCCGGCGGGCCACGGTGGGCAAGCCCAAGGACGAGAACACCCACCCGTTCCGGTTCCGCCGCTGGCTCTTCGCCCACGACGGCCAGGTGGAGGGCTGGGACCGGGTGAAGCCGCGCCTGCTCGACGCCCTGCCGGACTTCCTGCGCCGCAACGTGCAGGGCGAGACCGACTCCGAGCACGTCTTCATGTGGTTCCTCAAGCTGCTCAAGGACGACGGGGCCCTGGACGACCTCGACCTGGACGCCCAGGCGGCCGGGCGGGCGCTGGGGCGGACCGTGCGGCAGCTGGAGGCCTGGGCGCGCGACGTCGGCGAGGGACGCCCCTCGCGCCTGACCTTCGTCGCCACCAACGGGCGAATCCTGGTGGCCACCCGCCGGGGCGGCCCGCTCCACTACGCGCTCCTGGAGGGCATCGTCCCCTGCGAGCTGGACGAGCTGGCGGTGGACACCCCGGAGAGCGACCCGCGCGTGCGGCCGCACCGGCGCGTGAAGGCCGTCTGCTTCGCCTCCCGCCTCTCCGCCCCGGACGGCTTCATCGAGGTGCCGGAGGGGAGCGTGGTCTCCGTCGGGCGGACGCTGCAGGTGGCGGTGAACGGGCTGCCGGGGTAGCCCCCCCGCTCAGACCAGCGACCACGGCCGCGGCACGAACCGCTGCTCCCAGGCGGCGAGCGCGAAGCGGTCGGTCATGCCGGAGAGCCAGTCGGTCACCGCCCGCTCCAGCGGCTCGCCTGGGCGCGGCGCGACGACCTGCTCCCGCGCCAGGCGCGCCGGATCCTCGAGGCACCAGCCCCACAGGTCCCGCAGGATGCGCTGCGCCTTGCGGAACTCGTCGTGCACCACCGGGTTCTCGTAGACGCGGGCGTACAGGAAGTCGCGCAGCGCCAGCAGCGCCTCGTGCACGTCGGGTGACATCTCGATGTGCCCGCCGCCGTCCACGTCGGAGCGGCGGATCACGTCGTGCACCAGCCGCGCGAAGCGCTCGGAGCGGCCCCCGCCCAGCACCTCGCGGATGCGCGCCGGCAGGTCGGCCTCGGCGAAGAGCCCGGCCCGCAGCGCGTCGTCCAGGTCGTGGTTCACGTAGGCCACGATGTCGGCGATGCGGACGATCTCGGCCTCGAGCGTGAGCGACTTCTCTCCCGAGCCCTTGAGCAGCACGTTCCCGCGCCCCTTGGAGTGGCGGAGGATGCCGTCGCGGACCTCGGCGGTCAGGTTGAGCCCGCGCCCGTCCTTCTCCAGCACCTCCACCACGCGCACCGACTGGACCACGTGGTGGAAGCCGCCCGGCACCACCTCGTTGAGCAGCCGCTCGCCGGCGTGGCCGAAGGGCGTGTGGCCCAGGTCGTGCCCCATCACCATGGCCTCGACCAGCATCTCGTTGAGCCGCAGCGCCCGCGCGATGGAGCGGCCCACCTGCGCCACCTCGAGCGTGTGGGTCAGGCGGGTCCGGTAGTGATCGCCCATGGGCGCCAGGAAGACCTGGGTCTTCCCGGCCAGCCGGCGAAAGGCCTTGCAGTGGACGATGCGGTCGCGGTCCCGCTGGAAGGCCGGGCGCTCGTCGTCCGGCGCCTCCGGCCGCTCGCGGCCCCGGCTCCGCGCCGAGCGCGCGGCGCGCGGGTGCAGCGTCCGCTCCTCCAGGTCCTCCAGCATCTCGCGGATCGAGCCGGGCATCCGGCGGTTCTAGCGCCGCGGGGAGGGGCTGTCGACGTGGCGTGGTCGGCGCCGACGGGGCGTGGCGAGACGGCTCACGGGGCGGGGCGCCGGCTCACCGCGGCCCGTAGAAGCTCGCCTCCAGCGTGGTCAGGAACAGGTTCGACAGGGCGTGCACCACCACCGGCGCCACCAGCCCCCCGGTGCGCTCGCGCAGCCAGCCGAACAGCAACCCTGGGAAGAACGTGGCCAGCCGCCAGGGCTGCAGCACCACCAGGTGCCCGGCGGCGAAGAGCAGCTGCGTCCAGAGGAAGCCGGCCCCGAGCCGGGCGCCCAGCACGGTCACGCCGCGCCCGGGCGCGCCCCGGGCCCAGCTGGTCTGGAGGAACCCCCGGTAGAAGAGCTCCTCCGGCAGCGCCACCACCAGCAGCTGCACCAGCGCCAGCGTGGCGAACCCCTCCGGCAGCCGGGGCGCGAGGTGCGGGGTGCCGACGTACGGCGCCAGCTGGTGGGCCAGCCCCGCCGGCAGGTTCGGCAGCGCCGCCGCGTAGGCGGCGAAGAGGCCGGCGAAGGGGGGGAGGATCAAGGCGCACACCAGCAGCCCCTGGCGCACGCCGCGGCCCAGCGCCCGCCAGGTGTCGGGATCGCGCGCCGAGAGGTGCGGCAGGCCGTACGCGTCCCAGCCCTCCCCCCTGGCCCGCAGCTTCGCGTCGGGCAGCCAGATGAAGAGGAAGGCCGCCACGCCGGCCAGGTTCGCCGCCAGGAGCCCGGTGGGCTCCAGGAGCGAGAGGCCGCGCGCCAGCGCCAGGCCGCCCACCGCCAGGCACCAGGTGGCCACCAGCGCCCGCCGCGGCAGGGGCGCGGGTGTGGCGTCGTCGGTCGCAGGGGGCTGCGCGCTCACGCGCCGGGGATCTCACGGCCCGGGGAGCCGGTCAACGCTCCTCCCCCTCGAATGTGGGCAGCTTCCCGACCTGTGCCGCCAGGCCGCGCGTCCCTCGAACCGGCGACGGGGCGCGTGTTACTCTCCACGCCCAGGAGTGAAAACGATGACCTCTCGCCGCCCGTTCCCCAGGCGCCGGCTCCTCGCCGGCCTCGTCCCGCTGCTCCTCGTCGCCGCCGCGCTGCCCTTGATGGCGCCGACCTGCGGCGGAGGAGCGGAGGGCTGGCGCACCTTCCAGCGGAACTCGCTCATCATCCCCATGGACCGCTGCTGGCAGAACCAGACCGACGCGGTCACGCCGGGCACGGTGGCGAACTGCAGCTCGCCGCAGACCGGCGACGTGATCCGCGCCTACGGCCTGGTCTACCAGCTCATCCGCAACAACGTGGCGGTGTACTGGGTCATCAGCCCGGACAAGGCCGCGCTCACCGGCCAGGACCTGGCCGTCCAGTACTCGGGCGGCTTCCCGGTCCTCAAGTACGACTGGACGGCGGGCGCGCCGGGCGCGGGGCTCGGCGCCGATCACACCATCCGCTACCTGGGCGGCCCCTTCATCGTGGACGGGTCCGACTACGACAAGGCGGTGGCGGTGCTGGCCAGGTACCGCACCAGCTTCTCGGCCGTGAACGTGCACGTGTCCAACGTGGCCTTCCGCGGCTACGTGAAGAAGACCATGGCCGGCGGCTGGAACGCCGGCGGCACCGTGCCGCCCAAGCTGGCGCTGCTCGACATCGGCAGCGGCAACATCTCCAGCCTGAGCCCGCTCGCCATCCGCGACCCCAAGAACGCCGAGCCGGTGATCTCCGGCTACCTGAACCGCGCCGGCATCGGCTCCGGGACCGCGGCCGGCACCGCCACCGGCACGCACGGCGAGATCTACGACCGGCTCACCATCGACGACTTCCAGCCGGCCTCCGGCTCCACCGACCCCACCACCAGCCGCCTCTTCACCAACGGCTACCAGATCCTCTGGGTGCCGCACTGGGTCGCGCCGGGCTCCTGCTCCAACTACAGCTCCACCACCAACTGCGCCAACAGCAAGTACAGCGACGCGCGCATCGCGCAGACGCTCCAGACCATCGGCGCCTTCGTGGCCTCCGGCAAGGACGTGTTCGCCGAGTGCGCCGGCATGGGCAGCTTCGAGGGCGCGTTCAAGCGCGGGAACGCCGGCACCTCGGACAGCGCCTACACCATCGACTACCAGAAGGGCGATCCGAGCACGCGGTTCCAGACGCTCAACGGGCTCCGCTACAACGAGCTGCCCAACAACCCGTTCCCCGCCCCCACCTTCCCCGGCAACTTCAGCTCCCCGCTGCTGCAGCTGGGCGACTTCCCGTTCTCGCCCTACACCGGCGCGATCGAGGACTACCGGCCCCAGAACCCCACCTCCGGCGGCGGCTACCACGCCGACGTGACGCGGCTCATCCGCGGCACCGCCGGCGGCGCCAACACCTCCTACGGCGACCCCTACGACGCCTGGGACTACTTCACCATCCGTCCCTCCGCCTCCGGCCGCGGCACCATCGTGTACCTGGCCGGCCACAGCTACTCCGGCGTCCAGGGCACGTTCCAGGTGGCCGGCTCGCGCCTGGTGCTCAACACCCTCTTCAACCTGGGCGCGGGCTGCACCGACAGCGGCGTGACCTGCGACACCGGCAAGCTGGGCGTCTGCGCCAAGGGCACCCTGGCCTGCTCCCAGAGCGGCGCGTCGGTGTGCACCCAGTCCGTCTTCCCCAGCGCCGAGACCTGCAACGGCCTGGACGACGACTGCGACGGCCTGGTGGACGAGGACCTCGAGGTGGGCTGCTACGACGGCCCGGCCGCCACCCGGAACGTGGGGCTCTGCCGGCAGGGCGTGAGCGCCTGCGAGCGGAAGACCGACGGCAGCTACGGCATGAGCGCCTGCGTCGGCCAGGTGCTGCCGGCGGACGAGGTCTGCAACGGCCTCGACGACAACTGCAACGCCACCGTGGACGAGGCGCTGCAGCAGGCCTGCTACTTCGGCCCGCTCTCCTCGCTCGACGACCAGGGCCGGCCGCAGGGCGCCTGCAAGGCGGGCACCCAGACCTGCAGCCAGGGCACCTGGGGGGAGTGCGCGGTCTGCCCGGCCGGCATCCAGCCCTCCGACCCGGGCTACGCCGCCTGCCAAATCCTGCCGGCGGGCGAGACCTGCCAGGACACCACCGACGTCGACTGCAACGGCTACGTGAAGGAGCTGGCCGGCGAGTGCGGCAGCTGCACGCCGGGCGCCACGGCCACCTGCTACACCGGTCCGGGCGGCACGGTGAACGTGGGCCTCTGCCACGCCGGCACCCAGACCTGCAGCTCCAGCGGGAGCTGGGGCCCCTGCGTCGGTGAGGTCAAGCCGGTCTCCGAGAATCTGCACCGCCACCGGCGGCACGCCGCGCGACGAGGACTGCGACCACGAGCTCGACGAGGGCTGCGCCTGCCGCGACGGCGACACCGAGTCCTGCTACACCGGCCCGACCGGCACCGAGGGCAACGGCATCTGCGTCGCCGGCCACCGCACCTGCGCCAGCGGCCAGTTCGGCGAGGCCTGCGAGGAGCAGGTGCTGCCCATCCCCGAGACCTGCAACGGCAAGGACGACGACTGCGACGGCGCCGTCGACGACGGCGCCACCTGCGCCTCGGGCTTCTCCTGCGAGCACGGCGTCTGCGTGCCCAGCTCCTGCGGCGTGGAGAACGCCTGCCCGGAGGGCTACGACTGCAAGGTCCCGTCCGGCGCCAGCGCCGCGACCTGCGTGCTCGGCAGCTGCGGCGGCACCACCTGCGCCGACGGCAAGGAGTGCCAGTACGGCAGCTGCGTGGACCCCTGCGACAACGTCACCTGCGGCGCCGGCGCCACCTGCGCCTCCGGCGCCTGCGTGGGCGGCAGCTGCTACTTCGAGGGCTGCCCGGCCGGCCAGCTGTGCCGCAACGGCAACTGCGCCGCCGACGCGTGCGACGGCGTGACCTGCCCCTACGGCACCTTCTGCCGCGAGGGCGACTGCGTGCAGGCCTGCACCTTCGTCAGCTGCCGCAGCGGCGAGAAGTGCGGCACGGACGGCTTCTGCGAGTCCGACCCGTGCGCCAACCGGACCTGCGGCCCGACCCAGACCTGCGTGGCCGGGACGTGCGTCGAGGACCCGTGCCTGGGCCTCGGCTGCGGCCAGGGCCAGGTCTGCAAGGCCGGCGTGTGCGTTGACGACGCCTGCAACGGCATCTCCTGCCCGGCCGGCCAGTGCCTCCAGGGCCAGTGCTACCCGGTGGGCAACCCGCAGGACGTGACCACGCCCACGAAGGAGACCAGCAGCGGCGGCTGCGGCTGCGGGACCGGCGCCGCCAGCCCGCTCACCGCCCTGCTGTTCCTGCTGGCGGTGCCGCTGGCCCGGCGCCGCCGCGGCGGCCAGGGCACCGGCCGCTGGGCCGCCCTGGCCCTGCTGCTGGTCGCGGCGGGCGCCAGCGGCTGCTCCTCCAAGAGCGACGGCGTCCCGGACCTGGCCCGCTGCGCCGGAGACCGGCGGGACGGTGTGCGAGGGCGAGAACCGCTGCATCGACACCTGGACCGACCCGGCCCACTGCGGCTACTGCGGCAACGCCTGCGGGGCCGGCAACGTCTGCGTGGACAAGACCTGCGGCCCGGCCAGCGGCGTGGCCCCGTTCATCACCGGCCTCTCGCCCGGCTCCGGCCCCAAGGGCGGCTCGGCCCCCGTCACCGTCCAGCTCAACGGCCAGCGCTTCGCCCAGGGCGCCACCGTGCGCAGCGTCACCCCGGCCGGCACCCACACCTACGAGACCACCTGGGTGTCGGCCTCCTCGCTGCACGTGGACCTCGACCTGTCCGCGTCGCCCGCCACCATCAGCTACCTGCGGGTGGTGAACCCGGACAAGGTGATCTCCAACCCGGTCCGCTTCGAGATCACCACCCCCACGCCGGCCATCACCGGGCTCTCCCCGGCCGGCGCCGTCACCGGCCAGGTGACCCAGTTCACCGTGGCCGGCACCGGCTTCCTGGCCGAGAGCGAGTGCCACTACTCGGGGCAGGGCAACGCCCAGGCGCTCCTCACGGTCGTGAACGGCGACGGCACGCTGACCTGCACCTTCGACGCGACCTCCCTGCCGCCCGCCACCGGCTTCCAGCTCTGGGTGGAGAACCCGGCCCTGCCCACCTCGGTCGCCTCCCAGCCCCGCTCCTTCAACGTGATCAGCGCGACGCCGGTGGTGAACAGCGTCAGCCCGAGCCAGGCGGCGTCCAACGAGGCGGTGGCCTTCACCGTGGACGGCGACGGCTTCGACGTCACCAGCCAGGTGCTCTTCGACGGCACGCCCCTCACCGCCACCACCTTCGTCTCGGCGCGCCAGCTCTACATCCCGCAGTACCTGCCGGCGGCCTGCTCCAGCGGCACCTGCCCGCACGTCGTCCGCGTCCGGAACGGCACCGCCGGCACGCCCTCCGAGACCTCCGCGACGTTCTACGTCGGCGCGCAGCCGCCGCAAATCACCGGCCTCTCGCCCGGCTCCGCCTATCAAGGCGCCACCGACGTGGTCCTCACCTTCACCGGCAGCGGCTTCCCGACCGGCACCCAGCTGCAGCTGCAGCCGCCCGGCGGCGCCTTCGGGACGCCCATCAGCGCCACCGTCAACGGCACCGGCACCCAGGTCACCGCCGTCGTGCCCTCGTTCGTCGACAGCCCCGTGGGCACGGCGCCGGAGGGCACCTGGCTGGTCCGGCTGGTCTACCCGGGCCCCATCAACTCCGCCTCCTACCCGTTCCGCCTGCTCTCGAACCTGGCCACGCTGGTGAGCTCCAACGTGCGCGGCGAGATGCAGGGCAAGCAGGTGACGGTCACCCTCTCCGCGGTGAACCTGCGCCCCTCGGCGGCGGCCACCGTCGACCGGGACATCCGGGTGGTGTTCGCCGGCCAGGACCGGACGCCCAGCGCCGTCAACATCACGCAGGCCTCCTCCGGCACCGGGACCGTCACGGTCCAGCTCAGCACGGTGGACCTCGACACCGGCACCTACACGGTGCAGGTGAGGAACCCGAGCGCCCAGCCCTCCAACGCGCTCTCCTTCAACGTCACCCCCGGCCAGCCCACGGTGGTCACCGTCACCCCGTCCAGCGCGGTCCAGAGCGACACCCCCACGCTGATCGTGCTGACCGGGACCAACTTCGCGAAGCCGGACGCCAGCGGCAACGGCGGCTCCATCGTGCACGTGGCCTCGACGGCGCTGGGCATCCTCGACTTCGCGCTGCCGGCCTCGGCCACCACGGTGGTCAACTCGAAGCGGCTCGAGGTGCGGTTCGACACCCGCACCGGCGTGCCGGGCACCTACGACGTCTCGGTCTGGAACCCGGGCGGCCCGACCCCGCCCCAGAAGTCCAACTCGCTCACCGGCGCCTTCACGATCCAGTAGGTCCCGGCCCTGAAGCGAGGCGGCCCCCGGCGCGGACGCGACCGGGGGCCTGCTGCTTCAGCCGGGGGCGAGGAGCGGCCTCAGCCCTTCTGCAGGGCCTTCCCGACCAGCTGGACCGCCAGCGAGGGATCGAACGGCTTGCGCATGATCTCGTCGGCGCCGAGCTTCCGGTAGACGTCCACCTCGCGCTCGCTGATCCGCGAGGACATGAGGACCAGGAAGATCTTCCGCCAGTGGGGGTGCGCCTTGACCAGGCGGCACACGTCGGCGCCGTTCAGCTTGGGCATGTAGATGTCCAGCATCACCGCGTCCGGGCTGGCGGTGGACATCTTCCGGAAGACCTCCTCGCCGTCGCAGGCGCTGGAGACCTCGTAGCCTTCGTCCTCGAAGGCGGAGGTGAGGGCGTCCACCATGGAGGGCGAGTCGTCGACGATGAGGACGGTCGGCCGGCGGGTCATCGGCCTCGGGTTATACCTCAGTTCGCGCGGGACCGCCGTCCCCGGACACCTGTGGTAGGTTCCGCCCCGCCATGCCAAAAGTCCGCGTCCGCTTCGCACCCTCTCCCACCGGCTACCTCCACATCGGTGGCGCACGCACAGCCCTCTTCAACTGGCTGTGGGCCCGGCGCACCGGCGGCGTCTTCGTGCTCCGCATCGAGGACACCGACCGCGAGCGCTCGACGCAGGCCGCCGTGGACGCCATCCTCGACGCCATGAAGTGGCTGGGGCTGGACTGGGACGAGGGCCCCGAGGTGGGGGGGCCGCACCCGCCCTACTTCCAGACGCAGCGGCTCGAGCTCTACAAGGCGCACGCCGAGAAGCTCATCGCCGAGGGGAAGGCCTTCGCCTGCTACTGCACGCGCGAGGCGCTGGACGTGCAGCGCAAGGCCGCCGAGGCCGAGAAGCGCCAGTTCCGCTACCCCGGCACCTGCCGCCACAAGCCCTACGATCCCTCGAAGCCGCACGTGATCCGCTTCCGCGTGCCGGAGACCGGCGAGACCACCTTCGTGGACCTGGTGAAGGGGGCCATCTCCACCCCGCACGACACGCTGCAGGACGAGGTCATCCTGCGCGGCGACGGCGTGCCGCTCTACAACTTCGGCGCGGTGGTGGACGACATCACCATGGAGATCAACCTGGTCGGGCGCGGCGACGACCACGTCAACAACACCGCCCGGCAGATCCTGATGTACCAGGCGCTGGGCTACCCGGTCCCGACCTTCGCCCACTTCCCCATGATCCTGGGCGCGGACAAGACCCGCCTCTCCAAGCGCCACGGCGCCACCAGCGTCACCTCCTACCGCGACATGGGCTTCCTGCCCCAGGCGGTGGTGAACTACCTGGTGCGGCTGGGCTGGAGCCACGGGGACCAGGAGATCTTCTCGCTCGAGGAGCTGGTGCAGCTCTTCGACATGAAGGACGTGGGCGCCACCGCCGGCGTGTTCAACCCGGACAAGATGGCCTGGGTGAACCACGAGTGGCTGAAGAAGCTCCCGGACGAGGAGCTGGCCCGGCGCGCGCTGCCGCACTTCCAGGCCGCCGGCCTGCCGGCGCAGGACGACCAGAAGCTGCGCCACGTCTGCGCGGTGGCCCGCGAGCGCGCCCGCACCTTCGGCGAGTACGTGGCCCAGTTCCGCTACTTCTACGCGCCCATCGCGCTCGACCCCAAGGCCAAGGACAAGTTCCTGACCGCCGACGCGAAGCCCATCCTCCAAGGGCTCCGGGAGGCCATCGCCGGGATGGCGGCGCTGGAGACGGCCGCGCTGGAGAAGCTCTTCCAGGACGCCGCCGCGGCGCGCGGCGTGGGGCTGGGCAAGATCGCCCAGCCGGCGCGCGTGGCCCTCACCGGCGGCACCGCCTCCCCGGGCATGTACGACGTCATCCAAATCCTGGGGAAGGACGAGACGCTGAAGCGGCTCGACGACGCCCTGGCGCTGATCGGGTAGCCCTCTTTCCCAGCAAGAGCGAGAGGTTGCGTCGCAGGCCCCGGTGGAGTACCACCAGGGCTCGACTATGAGCGACGCCCCTCGCCCCCAGAACTTCCTCGCCGACATCATCGAGGACGACCTCGCGCACGGCCGCACCGGCGGCCGGGTGGTCACCCGCTTCCCGCCGGAGCCCAACGGGTTCCTGCACATCGGCCACGCCAAGTCAATCCTGCTCAACTTCGGCCTGTCCCGGGCCTACGGCGGCCGGACGCACCTGCGCTTCGACGACACGAACCCCGTGACGGAGGAAACCGAGTACGTCGAGGCCATCCAGGCCGACGTGAAGTGGCTGGGCGGCGAGTGGGGCCAGCACCTCTACTACGCCTCCGACTTCTTCGACCGCATGTACGCGTGCGCCGAGCGGCTGATCCGCGAGGGCAAGGCGTACGTGGACAGCCAGGCCCAGGACCAGATCCGCGAGCAGCGCGGCTCGTTCGACCGGCCCGGCACGAACAGCCCGTACCGCGACCGGCCGGCGGAGGAGAGCCTGGACCTCTTCCGGCGCATGCGCGCCGGCGAGTTCACCGACGGCACCTGCGTGCTGCGCGCCAGGATCGACATGGGCCACCCCAACGTGCTCATGCGCGACCCGCTGCTCTACCGGATCCGCCACGCCCACCACCACCGGACCGGCGACAAGTGGTGCATCTACCCGATGTACGACTACGCCCACCCGCTGGAGGACGCGTTCGAGGGGGTGACCCACTCCATCTGCACGCTGGAGTTCGAGTCCAACCGCGAGCTGTACGACTGGGTGCTCGACGCCCTCGGCCCCTGGGATCCCCGCCCGCGCCAGTACGAGTTCGCGCGGCTGGCCCTGGGCTACACGGTGATGTCGAAGCGCAAGCTGCTCCAGCTGGTGAACGAGAAGCGCGTCTCCGGCTGGGACGACCCGCGCATGCCCACCGTGGCCGGCATGCGCCGGCGCGGCGTCACCCCCGAGGCGCTGCGCGACTTCGCCGAGCTGATCGGCGTGGCCAAGAACAACTCGCTGGTGGACATCGGCAAGTTCGAGTTCGCCATCCGCAGCGACCTGGAGGAGCGCTCGCCGCGCGCGCTGGCGGTGCAGAACCCGCTGCCCATCACCCTCGAGAACTGGCCGGCGGGCAGGATCGAGGAGCTGGACCTGCCCTGGTGGCCGGGCGAGCCGGCGCGCGGCGGCAGCCGCAAGGTGCCGTTCGGCGCCGACCTGCTCATCGAGCGCGAGGACTTCACCGAGGACCCGCCCAAGGACTGGAAGCGGCTGGCGCCCGGGCGCGAGGTGCGCCTGGTGGGCGGCTACGTGATCCGCTGCCTGGACGTGGTCCGCGGCGAGAGCGGCGAGGTGAAGGCGCTCCGCTGCAGCTACGACCCCGAGTCGCTCGCCGGCGCGGGCGCCACCCGCCGCGTGGCCGGCACCCTCCACTGGGTCCACGCCACGAAGTCGGTGGCGGCCACGGTCCGGCTCTACGACCGGCTCTTCGGGGTGGAGCAGCCGGACGCCGAGCCCAACTTCCTCGACGTCCTCAACCCGCACTCGCTGCAGGTCGCGAGGGGCGCCCGGACCGAGCCGGCGCTGCGCCAGGCCGAGCCGGGCAGCCGCTACCAGTTCCTGCGGCTGGGCTACTTCTTCGCCGACCCGGTGGAGTCCAGGCCGGGAGCGCCGGCCTGGAACCGGACCATCACGCTCAAGGACACCTGGGCGCAGAGGGCGGACAAGCCGGCCGGGGAGACCCGCAAGCCCAAGGCCAGGAAGGAGCCGGCCGAGGGGGCGGCGCCGCGCAAGGGCAAGGGCGAGGCCCGGGCCGAGGCGCACGCGGCCGATCCCGCCCGCGCGCAGCGCTTCGCCCAGCTGGTGGCGCAGAAGCTCTCCGAGGACGAGGCCGACATCCTGGCCGCCGACGCCGACACGGCCGCCTGGTTCCAGGCCGCGGTGGGCGCCGGCGCGAAGCCGGCCACCGCCTCGCGCTGGCTGGTCAACGAGCTGCTGGGGCTGGCCGACGGCGCCCCGCTGGCCTCGCTGCCCCTGCCCGCGCCCGCCTTCGGCCGCTTCGCCGCGCTGGTGGACGCGGGCCGGCTGGCCACCGCCGCCGCCAAGGCGCTGCTGGCCGACCTGGTCGAGCAGGGCGGCGAGCCCGAGGCGCGCATGAAGGCGCTGGGGCTGGAGAAGGTGGAGGACCGCGGGGCGGTGGAGACCGCCGTCGGCAAGGTGCTCGCCGCCCACGCCGCCGAGGTGGCGCGCTACCGCGCCGGCGAGAAGAAGCTGCTGGGCGTGCTGCTGGGCGCCGCCATGCGCGAGACGCAGGGCGCGGCCGACCCGGCGCTGGTCCGCCAGGTGCTGACGCAGCGGCTGGGATAGGCTCGCCCGCCACCCCGGCGCGCTGCGACGCGGCCCCCGGCCCCCGGGGGCCGCGCTGCTTCAGCGCAGCCACGCGCCGCGGCGGCTCACCTCCCGGGTTGCGGCCGCGGCGGGCAGACCGCCGCTGGTCATGCCGCGCTCGCACCTGGCCTGCGACGGAGCGCTGCCCCAGGACCGCGGGGCACGGCTGCGATCGCCGGGCGGCGGCTGACGTTCGCCCCCGGGAGGGCCGACGTGCTGGCCAGCCCGAGGCGCTACACTCGGGCTGCCAGGGAGGGGAGCCGGGTGCAGCAGGACGTGGCCAGCAGGGAGGCGAGCGAGCAGGAGGCGTGGCGAGCGTCCACGGCCGACCTCGCGCTGCGCGTGAACCTGGCCGTCGGCGCCACCTGCATGGTGGTCCTGACTCCGCTCTGGGTGCTGGTCCCCCAGGCCGGCTGGGCGGTCCTGGGCGGCTGGGCCCTCACCGCCCTCATGGCCGGCGCCACCTTCGCCCGCCTGCGCTGGCAGGTGCGCGCTGGCGCGCTGCTGGGCGGGTACTTCGTGGCGATGCTCCTGGCCGCGGCCTCGCTCCGGCCCAGCCCCATCGCCTTCGCCTTCGGCGTCGCCCTGGTGGTGCTCGCGGGCCTGCTCTTCGGCGGGCGCGGCGCGCTGGTGGCCGCCGGCGGGGTGGTGGCGGCGCTGGCGGGCTTCGCGGTGGCGGGCACCCTCGGCGCCCGGCCGCCGCCCTCGCTGCCCGCGCCGCTCGACTGGCTGGTGGCCCTCTCCGCCACCGCCGTCCCGCTCCTCACGGTGGTGCTGGCGGTGCGGCGGCTGGTGGAGCACCTGCGGGCGGCGTCGGAGGGGGCGCTGCGCGCCCTCCGGCAGCTGGAGAGCACCCGCTCCCGGCTGGCCGACTCGGAGCGGACCGAGCTGGTGGGGCGGGTGGCCGGCGCGCTGGCCCACGACCTCAACAACACGCTCACCGTGGTCCTCTCCTCGGCCGAGTGGCTGGAGGAGTCGGCCACCAGCGCCGAGCAGGCGCACGTGGCCTCGCAGGTCCGCGACGCGGCCCGCAGCGCCACCGGCCTGACCCAGCAGCTGGCGCTGGTGGGGCGGCAGGGACCGCCGCGCCCGCGCGCGCTGGACCTGGCGCGCGCCGCCGCCGACGCCGGCCGGGCGGTGCGCCGGCTGCTGCCGCCGGGCGTGGAGGTGGAGGCGCGCGCCGCCGGGCCGGTCTGGACCTGGGCCGATCCCAGCCAGCTGCAGCACCTGATCTTCTCGCTGGCGCTCCACGCCGGCGAGGCCATGACCAAGGGCGGCTCGCTCGGCATCACCGCGCACCCCGGCCCGGACGGCGCCCCGGTGCTGGACGTCTCGCACACCGGCGGCGACGCCGAGGTGCTGCGCCGCGCCTTCGCCCCCAACCCCTTCGAGAGCGTCAGCTCCGGCCCGGTCCGCTCGGTGCTGCAGGTGCGGGAGCTGGCCCAGGCGCTGGGGGGCGCGGTGGCGCTCCGCTCCTTCGCCGGCGCCGGCGCGGTGCTGTCGGTCACGCTCCCGGCGGCGCAGCCTCCCGCCGGCAGCCCGGCGCCCCCCGCCGCCTCCCACCACCGCGCGCGCGTGCTGGTGGTCGAGGACGACATCCGCGTGCGGGCGCTCATCTGCACCGCGCTGGCCGACGCCGGCCACAAGGTGGACGAGGCCAGCGACGGGACCAGCGCCATGCGCGCCATCGAGGATCTGGGCGACCTCGACCTGCTGGTCACCGACCTGCTCATGCCGGGCGTGCCGGTGGTGGACGTCATCGCCACCTTCCGCGCCCGCCACCCCGAGGGGCGCGTGCTGGTCTGCTCCAGCCACGCCGACGACGAGGCCGTGCGCCGCCGCGTGCTGGAGGGCGAGTACCGCGCCCTCCCCAAGCCGTTCGACCGGGCCGAGTTCCTGGAGGCGGTGGCGGCCACGCTCGACGGCGGCCGCGCCGCGCCGGCCGCACCGGCCACCGGCCACCACGCCTCGCCCTGAGCAGGCGGCGCCGGCTCAGCCGGCCAGCCGCGGCGGCGCCTGGGTCCGCGCCCGGGCGGGCTCGCGCGGCAGGATCACGGTGAAGGTGGACCCCTCCCCCGGCGCGCTCTCCACCGCGATCCGCCCGCCGTGCGCGTCGATCATCTTCTTGGTGATCCAGAGCCCCAGCCCCAGCCCCTGCGCCACGCCGGCGTTGGCGCCGCGCTCGAAGCGCTCGAACAGCAGGCCCCGGCTCTCCGGCGGGATGCCGATGCCGTGGTCGCGGATGGTCAGCACCGCCTCGCCGTCGCGCGCCGCCACCTCCACGTCCACCGGCCGGGCGTTGCCGTACTTGATGGCGTTGGTGAGGAGGTTGGTGACCGCCTGGTCGATGCGGGCGCGGTCCCACAGGCCGCGCACCTCCGACGCCGCGACGCGCACCGGGCTCCCCGCGCTCTCGGCCACCGGCCGCAGCCGCTCGGCGGCCTCCCGCGCCAGCGCCCCCAGGTCCACGCTGGCCAGCTCGAGGCTGAGCTTGCCGTCGTTGATGCGCGAGACGTCCAGCAGCACGCCCAGGAGCTCGTCCAGCCGCCCGATCTGCCCCTCGATGGCCGACAGGCTCCGGAGCAGCCGCTCGTCCTCCTGGCCGGACGGCCGCCGCAGCCGCCGCCGCAGCATCTCCACCTGCAGCCGCATGGCGGTGAGCGGGGTGCGGAACTCGTGCGAGGCCATGGAGAGGAAGTCCTGCTTCAGCTTGTCCGCCTGGCGCAGCAGCTCCTGCGACATCTTCAGGTCGTGCACGTCGGTGCAGGTGCCGAGCCAGGTCCGTCGGCCCGGGCCCACGCCCGGCGCGTCCAGGGCCACCGCCCGCCGGAGGAACCAGCGGAATCCGCCCTCCTGCCCTCGCAGCCGGTGCTCGATCTCGAACCCCGAGCCGGTCGCCACCGCCTCGCGCCACACCGCCAGCACCCGCTCCCGATCGTCGGGGTGGAGCACCGGGTCCCAGTCCTCGGTGCCGGCGCGCTGGCCGGTGTAGTCGCGCCAGCGCTGGTTGAACCAGGTGCGCTGGCCGCTGGCGTCGGCGGTCCAGACCAGCTGCGGCAGCGCCTCGGCCAGGTGGCGCAGCCGCGCCTCGCTGTCGCGCAGCGCCTGGCCCGCCTCGTGGCGCGCCGAGATGTCGCGGATCACCGACACGAGCGTGCGCTGCCCCTCGTCGCCGGCGCCCTGCGAGCTCACCTCGACCGGGAAGGTGGAGCCGTCACGCCGCCGGTGGACCGTCTCGAAGAGCAGGCCGTGCGCATCGGCCGCCGCCATCTGCTCGGCGGTGTGCGCCTGGGTGCCGGGCGCGCGCAGGTCGTGGACGGTGAGCCGGCGCAGCTCCTCCTGCGACCAGCCGTAGGCCTTGGCCGCGGCCGCGTTGGCCTCCAGCAGCCGGCCCTCCCGGTCCATCCAGAGGATGATGTCGCGGCTGTGCGCGGCCACCAGCTGGAAGCGGCGCTCCTGCTCCTGGGCCCGCAGCCTGGCCCGGCGCCGCGAGCGCTCCAGCGCCAGCGCCGCGCCCACCAGCGAGAGGCTCAGCACCAGCGTGACCACGTGGGCCACCACCGTCCGCCGGGCCGCCTGCCGCGAGGCCTCGGCCTCCAGCGCCAGCTCGCGCTGCTCGGCCCCGGCCACCCGCTGCGCCATGCGCTCCTCCGCCTCGGCGGAGCGGCGCACGTTCATCACCACGAGCGCGGCGTTCGCGCCCAGCGCGAGCGCCGCCAGCAGCGCCATGGACGCCGGCACGAGCTGGGCTCTGCGGTCACCTGCGATGGACATCTCGGGAGCGCCGGGGCGCGCAGGAGATTCTGTGGCCAGCGCGGGGAAGCCGCGACCTGGCCAAGCGGGGAGACCTCAGCGGGACGGCCTGGGAGTGACGGACAGCCGTCAACCGGCGGTCAAGGGCGCTGGCGGGCGGGCGACGCGCCGCCTGGCTGCCCAGGCGCTCCGGCGAGCAGGCCGCCTGGGAACGCCGGGAGGCGCTCCAGCAGCGGCGGCCCTAGAAAGAAGAACCCCGCCAGAGGGACGAGCTCTGGCGGGGCAAAGTGGTGACCCCTACGGGACTTGAACCCATGCTTTCGGCGTGAGAGGCCGACGTCCTAACCGCTAGACTAAGGGGCCACGAACTCGAAACTTGGGTGGCCTTCTACCCTCGGACGCTGCGGCAGTCAACGCCGAGGAGCAACAAAGTGGCTGGGGGACTAGGATTCGAACCTAGATAGCCAGAATCCAGAGACTGGCGTCCTGCCGTTAGACGATCCCCCAGTAAGCGCCTCACTTCCCTTTCACGAGCACGAAGACGCGGACCTCGCCCTTCAGCTCGTAGACGTTCAACCCTTCCCAGCTCCCCGGCTTCGCGTCCGGGTTCTCGATGTGCACGGCCTTCACGCCAGGTTCATCGGCGATCGTCCGTCTCACATACCGCGGCCCGTACACCTGCTTGAAGTACTTGAGCGCGTCCTCGTAGCTCCGAGGGACGCGGTACCGGTTCTCCGCCACCTTCTCCGAACCGTCCGGGAGGACCGCCCCGGCGACCTTGAGGTCGGCGGCAGCGGCGAGTCCCGGCACGGCCAGGAGGAGGACCGCGACGAGGGCGGCCTTATATCGAGGAGCGCGGGGCACGGTCAAGGGTTGCAATCGCGTGAATCCGTTCCAGCGAAGCTTGCCCCGAGCGGCCCCGGGTTTCCAGCGTTTTTCAGGGCTTGGGCGGACGCCGGGCGGACCGTTCTGCCGCAGGCCGCGCGGCCGGGACTCATCGCACATCGGGCCCGGCGGGGCCCGGCCGGCTCCTCAGCGCCAGACGCCAATCAGCTCACCGCGGTGGCCGGGCTCGCGGAGCTTGAGCTCCCCGCGCTTCCAGGCGTCGCCGGCCCGCGGGCCGACCCAGTAGCCCTTGGGATCGCTCCGCCGCCAACCCTTGCGGAAGAAGTCGCGGCACTCCAGGAAGAGCGCGTTGAGCGCGCGCGGCTTGCCCTTGCGGTCGTTGGGGTCGTCTGTGACGTCCAGCTCCCCCCAGAGCCGCCCCGCCACCAGCTCGCCCTCGTCGTTCCGCATCGAGCGCTCGAAGTGGATCACGGGCGAGGGGATCTCCTCGATCTTCATGAGCCCCTTGTCCGGCCCGCGCTTGATGGGGTGCGCGATGACCGGCCCGAGCCGCTCCAGCGCCAGGTAATACGAGGAGCCGTCCAGCTGGGCGGGCGCGTTCTCGTCCGCCTTGATCGGCTGGTAGCCGGGCGGGACGAGCTCCGGGTACACGGTGACCTCGCGGCGCGCCAGGATGCGGAAGAAGGCGCGCTCGTCCTCGGGGAGCATGAAGTAGTGAAGCGTGGCAGCCATCGGCCGGCAGGATACCCGGTCCGGCTCCGCGGCGCACCGGCGGCCTGCCAGCGCCCGGGCCTACCCACCCCGGACCGCGGAGAGGAGCCGCTCGTAGCTCTGCGCGATGCGCGTGGCCAGGATCAGCAGCTCGCCCACGCCGCCGGCGTCCACCAGCGCCCCGCGCCCGGCGTCGCCGTAGAACACGTTGACCACCCGGCCCATGGCCAGGATCGGCACCAGGAAGGCGTTGGCCGGCACGCCGCCGCCCAGCCCGCGCAGCAGCGCCGCGTTGGCCACGGTGCGCGGGATGGGGCCGAGGAGGTGGGCCTGGGTGCGCACCACCGTGTCCACCAGGCCCGGCTCGCCCAGCGAGAGCCGCAGCCGGCGCACCATGAGCGGCGTCAGCCCCTCCCCCAACCCCACCCACCCGCTGGCCACCCCGCGGTTGACGGTCAGGAGCACCGCCCGCTTGAAGTGGCGGCGGGCGTAGCGGAGGACGGCCTCGGCGATGGCGTCGCGGGCCGACACGCCGGCCAGGAGCCGGACCGCCTCGTCGAAGGAGAGCGGCGCCGGCTCCAGCTCCTCCAGCTCGTCGGTCAGCTCGATGACCTCGTCCGGCGGCGGCGCGGAGGGCGTCCAGGGGCCGGGCACCGGGGTCCCGGGGAGCAGCGGCCCCTCCTCGAGCGGCGGCGAGGCGAGGGAGGGAGGACCCGGCGGCCCGGCCAGCCGTGGCGGGGGCTGCGTCGGCGTCGGCGGCGCCCAGGCCGGAGGCGCGGCTGGCGTCGGCGGCCGGGCCAGCAGCGGCTCGAAGGGCGCGCCCGGTGGGCGGGTCCGGTAGAGCGCGTCGAAGGCCGCCTCGTCCATCAGCTCGACGCCGCCTGCGCCGCTGCCCGCGCCCACCTCGCCCGGCGCCGCGGGGCGGGGCCGCTGCCCGAAGTCCACGTCGATGCCGCGGAGGTGGTGCTCGATGCCGTAGAGCTGGCGCAGCAGCGCCCAGATGCGCGCCTCGGCGGCCACCAGCGGCTGGACCTGCTTGCCCGAGGCGAACGAGAGGCCGTCCAGGGCGGCCAGGTCGGACGGGTCCCGCGCCAGCACCGCCAGCTGCCGGCCCTGCAGCGCGTAGGGGACCATCTGGTAGCGGTCGGCCACCTCGGGCCGGACCAGCCGCACGGCCACGGGGTCGATCCCCGGCGAGCCGGCCACGTAGGGCACGCCGTGGCGGCGCCCCAGGGCGCGGGCCAGCGGCTCCTCCTGCACCCCGCCCAGCTCGAGCAGGTTGGTGCCGAGGCGGCCGCCGAAGATGACCTGGTTGCGCAGCGCGTCGCCCAGGGCGTCGCGAGTGATCGCGCCCTCCTCGATCAGGAGCTGTCCCACGCGCTGCGCCATCCCCGGGATCCTATCGCGCTCCAGGCCCCGCGGCGCCTTTTCAGGCGCGGCCGGGCCGGGTGAGCTTCAGCGGGTCGAGCAGGCGGCGGGCCTCGGCCGGCCTCAGCGCCGCCATCGAGAACCGCCACCTCCGGGATGGACCGGCCGCTGGCCACCGAGGCCTTCACGATCTCCGCCGCCCGGGCATAGCCCAGGCGCGGGGCCAGGGCCGTGGCCAGGCTCACGGTCCGCTCGGCGAAGGCGCGGCAGCGCTCCGCGTCGGCCGTGAGCCCGCGCGCGCAGCGCCGGTCGAAGGCGGTCACCGCCGCCGCCAGGATCTGCAGCGCGTGGCAGAGATCGAACGCCACCAGCGGCATCATCACGTTCAGCTCCAGCTGCCCGCCGCTGGCCGCCCAGGCCACCGCGCCGTCGAGCGCGACCACCTGGTAGGAGACCATGGCCAGCATCTCGGCCATGGAGGGGTTCACCTTGCCCGGCATGATGGACGACCCCGGCTGCACCGGCGGCAGGCGCAGCTCCGCCAACCCGGTGGCCGGCCCGCTCCCCAGCAGCCGGACGTCGCCGCCGATGCGGAGCAGCTCCAGGGCCGCGGCCCGCAGCGCCCCCGAGAGCGCCACGAAGGGCGCCAGCGACTGCATGGCGTAGAAGGGGTTCTGCGCCGGCGAGAGCGGCACGCCGGTGAGCCGCTCCAGCTCCGCCACCACCTCGCGCGCGTAGCGCGGGTGGGCGTTGAGCCCGGTCCCCACCGCGGTGCCGCCGAGCCCCAGCACCGACAGCTCCGGCAAGGCGTCGCGCACCCGGCCGGCCGCCGCCCGCAGCGCCGCCGCCCAGCCGGAGACCTCCTGGCCCAGCCGGATGGGCGTGGCGTCGGCCAGGTGCGTCCGGCCGGCCTTGACCACGCCGTCCCAGGCCCGCGCCTTCTGCTCGAACGTGCCGGCCAGGCCGGCCAGCGCCTCGATCACCCCCGGCGCCAGCTCCAGCGCGGCCAGCCGGATGGCGGTGGGCACCACGTCGTTGGTGGACTGGCCCAGGTTCACGTCGTCGTTGGGATCGACCCGCTGCCGCCCGCCCAGCAGCTCGGTGGCGCGGTGCGCCAGCACCTCGTTGACGTTCATGTGGTGCGAGGTGCCGGCCCCGGCCTGGTAGACGTCCACCACGAACTGGTCGCGGTGGGCGCCGGCCAGCACCTCGCGGGCGGCCTGGGCGATGGCCCGGGCCCTGGGCCGGGGCAGCACGCCCAGCCGGCCGTTGACGCGCGCCGCCGCGAGCTTGATGCGGACGGTCGCGTCCACGAAGGCCGGGTGCGGGCCCAGCCCGGAGATGGGGAAGTTCTGCAGGGCCCGGGCGGTCTGCGCGCCGTAGCGGGCGCTGGCCGGCACAATCATCTCGCCCATGGTGTCCCGCTCGACGCGGGTGCTGGCCCTCGCGCGACGCCGCTTCGCCATCCGGCACCTCCGGTGAGGTTCTAACGGCCGCGGGCGTCAAGCCTCGGACCTCAGGTGAAGCGACGCTTCTCCCGAGGCCTGGAATCTGGGGCCTGCGGCGCCGCAGCGAGTCTCGGTACGTCCCCGCTGGGTCACTGCCCGCGAGACGCCCCTGCGCGGGGTACCGAGGAGCGAGCGGCGGCCCCACCGTGCAACCCCAGGTGCGCTCCCCGCGCTCCGGAGGCCCACGCCGGGCCGGCCGCCGCGAGGGCACGGAGGACGGCATGGGAACGGTCGGGTGGCGTGGCCTGCTCCTGGCGGCGGCGGTCGCCTTGACGATCGGGTTCCTGGCCAGCAGCGGCTGCGGCCCGAGCGGGAACAAGAGCGGTGGCAGCGCCGGCGGCACGCCCCCGGCAACGGCGGGAACCAGCCTGCAGCTGGAGATCCAGTCGGTGCAGGTCCCGCAGACCGGGACGGCCACCGTCACCTTCCGCGCCACCGACGGGAGCGGCCAGGCCGTGGACCTCTTGCAGGAGATCCGCAACGCCGGCGCCGGCGCCTACCCGCGCACCTCCGCGCCCCGGTTCACGCTGGCCGAGCTGCAGCCGGACGGCACCTACCTCTCGGCCTACGAGCGGAGCATCACCGGCAAGCCCTACCAGCTGACCGACGGCGGGCCGGAGCAGCCGCCGGCGCTGGCCGCGACCCCGCAGGCGGTGGCTGACCCAGTGCCGGCCGCCGACCCGGACCTGGGCAACCGCCTCACCGCCCAGGGCGACGGCGTCTACACCTTCCAGCTCTCCGCGCCGGCGCGGACTGACCTGGACCGGACCCGCACCTGGACCGTGGCCATGTGGGCCACCCGCACCCTCTCCGCCACCGACGGCGGCCACCCGGCCAGCGCCGCGCTCCCCTTCGTGCCGGACGGCGGCATGGCCCAGGGCTGGCACGTGGTGATCGACGCGGCCTGCAACACCTGCCACGGGCGGCTCGAGGCGCACGACCGGCGCACCGGCGTGGCCCTGTGCGTCACCTGCCACTCGCCGCAGACCACCGACCCGGAGAGCGGGAACAACGTGGACCTGGCGGTGATGGTCCACCGCATCCACCGCGGCGCCGGCCTGCCCTCGGTGGCGAACCCACCCGGGATCCCGTACCGGATCGTCGGCTTCGCGCCCAACAACCCGGCGGTCCTCCCGCCCTCGGCGGTGCAGGACTACTCCGAGGTGACCTTCCCGCGCGCCATCGTGGACTGCACCGCCTGCCACCAGGGAGCGGACGCCGACCGCTGGAAGAGCGCCGCCTCCTACCGCGCCTGCAACTCCTGCCACGACAACGTCCGCTTCGACGTGTCCGCCCCGGCCCGCTGCGCCAGCGGCGCGCCGGACCTCGCGCCCTGCAACCACACCGCCGGCGAGGTGCCGGGCGCCCCCACCGCCAACTGCGCCGGGTGCCACACCGCCGAGGCGGTCGCGGGCCACCACGTGAACCAGCTGGCGGGCTGGGCCTCGCGCTTCCGCTACGAGCTCGTCTCGGCGACGGTGGACGCGAACCGGCAGCCGGTGGTCCAGTTCCGGGTGGTGGACCCCACCAGCGGCGACGCGCCCTACGACATCAAGACCGACCCGGCCTTCACCGCAGCAGGCGGCGCCTCCTCGCTCACGGTGGACGTGGCCTGGCCCACCACCGAGTACAGCAACGCCGGGTCGAGCCGACCCTACGGCCAGCCCATCGCCATGAACGCGCTCACCACGGCCACGGCCGTGGACGGGCAGCCGGGGGTCTTCCAGGTCACCACGCAGCCGGGCCAGGGCGGCGCGCCGGCCGCCACCGTGCCGGCGGGCGTGGACGCGATCACGGTGGTGATCGAGGGGCACCCGGCGCAGGGCACCCAGCGGCTCCCGGTCACCTCGCTGGTGCAGGACGTTGCGCTGGGCGGGGGGACGCCGCCCGCGCGGCGGGTGGTGGTGGAGACGGCGAAGTGCAACGCCTGCCACGGCCAGCTCTCCGCGCACGGCTCCAACCGCAACGGCGACGTGCGGGCCTGCCAGGTCTGTCACAACCCCGAGGCCACCGACAAGGGCCGCCGCACCGCGGCCGCCCCGCCCGTCGCCGGCGAGGAGTCGGTGGACTTCAAGGTGCTGATCCACGAGGTCCACGGCGTGGGCGTCCGGACCAGCGACGTCACCATCATCGGCTTCGGCGGCAACCCGAACGTCTTCCCCATCGGCCTGCCCTTCACCGGCGACTGCGCCAAGTGCCACGTCGGCACCAGCTACGCCATCCCGCTGGACGCGGCGGTGGTGCGCGACACCACCGTGGACTCCGGCGCCGACCCGCAGGGCCCGGACGACAACCTGCGCCGGCCGAAGAACCAGGCGGTCTGCCTAGCCTGCCACGACAACGCCACCATCCACGTGGCGCAGTACACGTCGGACGGGGTGGAGCGGTGCCAGGAGTGCCACGCCGCAGGCGGGACCGTGGACGTGGCCAAGGTCCACCCGATCACGCCGGCCGCGCAGACAATCAGGCGATGAGGCCTACTCCAGCCCGACCTCGACCGCCTTCGCGCCGCCGTCCTCCAGCACGAACCAGACGCGCACCGGGCGGCCGGCCTGGAGCGCGTCCGCGCCCAGCGGCGCGCCGGTCCGGTCCAGCACCGGCACGTCCGGCGCCAGGCGGAAGGTGACGATCCCGGCGGCGGTCATGACCTGAAACGTCACGGTCTGGAGCCGGAACCGCTCCGCGTCCAGCCGCAGCACCGTCCCGGCGTCGGAGCGGAGCCGGTCGGTGACCGGCGCCTGGCGCGGGGCCGGGAACGGGAGCGCGGCCAGGGCCAGCGCCAGGGTGAGCGCGTGCAGCGCGGCGGTCATGGGCGCGGAGTATCCGCGATCCCCAGCCGCGCCGCCAGCCGCCTGAAGGCCAGCTCGGTCTTGGCGTCCTCGATCTCCCCGCGATCGCAGGCGGCCAGCGCCGCGCGCAGCTCGCGCCACTCCAGCTGCGCCCCCTCCTCCAGCGGCGAGCCGTCGCCGACCGCCGGCGCGTCGTAGGGGCCGGTCACGTCCGCCGGCTTCTCCACCTCCGCCTCGAGCAGGTCGATCTTCTCCGAGGCGATCCCGGGCAGGAGGAAGAACGGCCCGCCCAGCGGCCGCAGGCGGGCCGGGTCGAGCCGCAGCCCGGCCTCCTCGTGCGCCTCGTCGGCGCCGCGCCGGCACAGCGCCTCGAACCCCCGCTCGCCCGGCTCCAGCACCCCGGCCACGATCTCCTCGACCAGCAGGTAGCGCGGCTCGGGCAGGGCCGCGGCCTTGCCGGCGCGGAAGAGCGCCGCCGGGCGCAGGCCGCGGCGGGTGAGCACCTCCACGCCGGCCGGGGTGCGGGCCCACAGGCAGACCGCCACCGCGTCCAGCGTGGGCCGGTCGATGAGGTCGATCCGGTACTCGGGGGAGGCGCTGCCGTCGGCGCGCCGGTTGACGGCCAGCAGCCGCTTGAGCCGCAGGAAGCCCTCGTCCAGGCGCGAGCGGGCGGTCAGGTCCTCGACGATCTCGATGTCTGCGACGCGGGGCATGGGCCCTCCCGCCCGGCGGCGTGGCCGGGCCAGCCTCATGGTGCACCGGCGCGACGGCGGCGAGAAGGGACCGGACGCCGCGCTGGCCGCCTGCCCGCCCGGGCCGCGTGCCCGCGACGCGAGGCGTCGCCAGCTTTCGCGGACGGAGGAAGCCCGCCCCATGACCCTGCAGGAGATCACCGACGGCGTGACCGAGCTGGCGCAGCTCGATCTGGACGCCATCGCGGCCTACGACCGCGCGCTCGCCGCCCTGGACGACGGCCCCATCGCCCACCAGCTGGCCGGGTTCAAGCTCGATCACCAGCGCCACGTGCTGGAGCTGTCGCAGCTGCTGCTCGCCGCCGGCCGCTCGCCGCCCGAGGCGCGCCCGGACGTGAAGGGCGCCATCCTGGGCGGCGTGACGGCGCTCCGCTCGCGGCTGGGGACCGAGCAGGCCCTGGCCGCCATGCGGACCAACGAGTCGCTCACCACCTCGACCTACGCGCGCATGCTGGCCCGCCCGTTCCCGCCCGACGTGCTGGAGGCGGTCCGGCGCGGCTACGCCGACGAGCAGCGCCACCTGTCCTGGATCGAACGGGCGCTCGACCAGCGGCTGTGGGAGCAGGAGGCGGGCGCGGGGATCTCGAGCGCAGGGACGGGGCCCGCCCTTCGACTCCGCCGCGGCGGTGCGCCGCGGCTACGCTCAGGGCGAACGGGCGTCCGCGCCCGTTCGGCCTGAGCGTAGCGCCCGCGCAGCGGGCGCGGAGTCGAAGGCCAGGGGCAAGCGGATCCTCCCCGCCTACCGGTACCCCTCAATCTCGTCGAACTGCAGGTACCGGTACACCTGCCCTGCCTTGGGCGCGATCTTCTCCCCGTACGCGGCCAGGTACTCGGCCGGCGTGGGCAGCCGGCCCAGGCTGGCGGCCACCGCGCCCAGCTCGGCCGAGCCGAGGAACACCTTGGCGCCCTTGCCCATGCGGTCGTCGAAGTTGCGGGTCGAGGTGGAGTAGACGGTCACGCCGTCCGGGACCCGCGCCTGGTTGCCCATGCAGAGCGAGCAGCCGGCGGTCTCGATGCGGGCGCCCACCTGGCCGAAGACCGAGAAGAAGGCCTCCTCCTTGAGCTGCTCCTGGTCCATCCGCGTGGGCGGGACGATCCAGGTGCGCGCCACGCCCGTCCCCTTCCCGCCGCGCCACACCTCGCCGGCGGCGCGGAAGTGGCCGATGTTGGTCATGCAGGAGCCGAGGAAGACGTCGTCGATCCTGGTGCCCTGCACCTCGGAGAGCGGCTTCACGTCGTCCGGGTCGTTCGGGCAGGCGACGATGGGCTCGGTGATCTGGTCGAGGTCGATCTCGAGGTCCGCCGCGTAGCTGGCGGCCGGGTCGGCCCGGAGCAGCTCGGGCCTGGCCAGCCAGGCCTCCACCGCCGCGATGCGCTTCTCCAGCGCGGCGCGGTCGCCGTAGCCGTCGGCCAGCATCCTGCGCATCAGCGCCGCGTTGGACCGCAGGTAGTCGGCCACGCTCTTCACCGACAGGTCCACCGTGGCCGCCGCCGCGCTCCGCTCGGCCGCGGCGTCGGTCAGCTCGAAGGCCTGCTCCACCGTCAGGTCGGGCAGCCCCTCCATCTCCAGGATCCGGCCGTTGAAGACGTTCTTCTTGTTCTTCTTGGGGACGGTGAGCAGCCCCTGCCGGATGGCCCAGAGCGGGATGGCGTTGACCACGTCACGCAGCGTGATGCCCGGGCGCAGCGCCCCCTTGAACCGGACGCGGACGCTCTCCGGCATGTCCAGCGGCAGGAAGCCCAGCGCGGCGCCGAAGGCCACCAGCCCCGAGCCGGCCGGGAAGGAGATGCCGATGGGGAAGCGGGTGTGCGAGTCGCCGCCGGTGCCCACGGTGTCGGGCAGGAGCAGCCGGTTGAGCCAGGAGTGGATCACGCCGTCGCCCGGCCGCAGCGAGACGCCGCCCCGCACCTGGATGAAGCCCGGCAGCGCGCGCTGCATCTTCACGTCGGCCGGCTTGGGGTAGGCCGCGGTGTGGCAGAAGGACTGCATGACCAGCGGCGCCTGGAAGCGCAGGCAGGCCAGCTCCTTGAGCTCGTCGGCGGTCATGGGCCCGGTGGTGTCCTGCGAGCCGACCGTGGTCATGCGCGGCTCGTAGTAGCCGCCGGGCAGCGCGCCGGGCAGCCCGCAGGCGCGCCCGACCATCTTCTGCGCCAGCGTGTAGGCCTGCGCGGGCGCCGGCTCCGGGTTCTTCGGCCGCGCGAAGGCGGTGGCCGGCCCCTGCCCCAGCGCCTGGCGGGCCTTGTCGGTGAGCGCCCGGCCCACGATGAGCGGGATCCGGCCGCCGGCGCGGAACTCGTCGGGCAGCGTGACCGGGTCGAGCGCGAAGGTGGCCAGCACCTCGCCGCCGGCGCCGCGCAGCTCGCCGCGGGCGGTGTCGACCTCGATCACGTCGCCGGTCCTGAGCTTGCTGACGTCGGCGCGGATGGGCAGCGCGCCCGAGTCCTGCGCCGTGTTGAAGAAGATGGGGGCGATCTGGCCGCCGATGATCACGCCGCCGCGCCGTTTGTTGGGCACGAAGGGGATGTCCTCGCCGATGTGCCAGAGCACCGAGTTGATGGCGGACTTGCGCGAGGAGCCGGTGCCGACCACGTCACCCACGAACGCGACCTGGAAGCCCTCGGCGCGGAAGCCGGCGATGGTGGCCAGCCCGCCGGGGAAGCGGGTCTTGCCCATGGCCAGCGCGTGGAGCGGGATGTCCGGGCGCGTGGCGGCGTCGCCCGCGGGCGAGAAGTCGTCGGTGTCGATCTCGCCGTCCACCTTGAAGACCTTGAGGCGGAGCCGCTCCGGCAGGCCGGGGCGGCCGGTGAACCAGCTGGCCCCGGCCCAGCGCTCCAGCACGCGCCGCGCCGCCGGGAGGCGCGCCGCCAGGGCGGCCACGGCCTCGAAGCCGTCGTGGACGTAGGTGGTCTGGGCCAGCGCCTGCACCGCCTCCTCGGCCAGCGCCGGGTCCTCCAGCGCGGCCAGCAGCGGCGGGACGTTGTAGCCGCCCATCATGGTCCCGAGCAGCGCCACCGCCTGCGCCGGCGTCACCACCGGGGAGCGCTTCTCGCCCCGGACGATGGCGCCCAGGAAGGTGGCCTTCACCTCGGCGGCCGGATCGACCCCGGGGGACACCCGGTCACGCAGCAGCCCCAGGAGGAACGCCTCCTCCCCGGCCGCCGGGCGCTCCAGCGCCTCCACCACGGCGCGGGCCTGGGCGGGATCGAGGGGACGGGCCGGGATTCCGAGCGCCTTCCGCTCGGACTCGTGCTGACGGTACTGGTCGAACAAGGGCGCACTCCTCAGGCGGACGGTACCGGGTGTGTATAGCACGCCCCAGGGGGTCAAACCCGCCGCGCCTGGGGCGCCTCGACCCGGGCGAAGCCACGGCTTTCCGCGGACTTCGAGCGCGGCTAGAGTCTGCCACCGGCGCCGCGCACCCGTCCGGCCCGGAGGCCGCTTCCGAGCTCGCTCCACATGACCACCTCTCCCTCGACAGGGCCCCGCCGGACGGACGCTACCGACGTACGCATCCAGGACCACGCCTGCCACCTGTACGAGACCGCCGACGAGGCGCTGGCCGCGGCGGCCCGGGTGCTGGCCACGGCGCGGGCCCGCGGCGAGCGCGCGCTGTGGCTCCACGCGCCCGGCGCGCCGGTGGAGCAGGCGCTGCGCGCGGCCGGGGTGGACGTGGCCGCCGAGCAGGCGCGGGGCACGCTGGAGCTGATGCCGGCGCGCCAGTTCTTCCTGCCCGGCGGCACCTTCGAGCCGGAGGTGGTGGTGAGCGCGTGGCGCGCCCGCGCCAACGACGCCGCCCGCCACGGCTTCGGCGGCGTGCTGGCGGTGGCCGACATGAGCTGGGGCCTCGAGCCCCGGCTCGAATCCCGACCGGCTGGCCGTGTACGCGGCCCACCTCGGCCCCGCGCTGGAGCTGGGCGTGGGCGTGCTCTGCCAGTTCAATCGCACCCGCTTCCCGCCCGCGGAGCTGCTGGGGGTGGTCCGGATGCACGACCTGGTGCTCCACGCCGGCCGCCTGCTGCGAAACCCGGAGGTCCTGCCGGCGCACGCGCTGATCACGCCCGAGCCCCCCTCCGCCGCGCTGGACCGCTTCCTGGCCCGGCTCCACGAGCGCGAGTCCAGCGAGGGCGCGCTGCGCGACAGCGAGCGGCTGCACCGGCTCCTGACCGAGAACGCCAAGGACGTGGTCTTCCGCATCCGGCTCGTGCCCGCGGTCGCGTTCGAGTACGTCAGCCCCTCGGTCACGGACATCACCGGCTACACGCCCGCCGAGCTCTACCAGCACCCGGAGCTCAACCAGGCGCTCGTCCACCCCGACGATCGCTGGCTGATCGGCGCGTCGGTCTCGGGCGAGGTCCAGCGCGAGGGCCCGTGGCGGATCCGCTGGGTGGGGCGCGACGGCCGGCTGATCTGGACCGAGCAGCAGGTGGTCTTCCTGCGGGACGCCGAGGACCGCGTCGTCGCCGTCGAGGGGATCGTCCGGGACATCACGGCCCGGATCGCCGGGGAGGAGCGGCTGCGCGAGAGCGAGGAGCGCTTCCGCTCGGTGGTGGCCTCGCTGAGCGAGGGGATCGTCTTCTTCGACGCGCGCGGGCTCATCACCGACTGCAACGCCTCGGCCGAGCGGATCCTGGGGCAGCCGCGCGACCGGCTGCTGGGGCGCGCCGCCGCCGAAAACTGGAACGCCCTGGGCGACGACGGCTCGCCCGTGCCGCCGGACGCGTATCCGATCAACGTCACGCTCCGCACCGGCCAGCCGGTGCGCAACGCGATGCTGGGGCTGCCGCAGCCGGACGGCACGCTGCGCTGGGTGACCCTCAGCTCCGAGCCGCTGACCCGGCCCGGCGAGCCGCGGCCCTACGGCGCGGTCAGCTCGGTGAGCGACGTGAGCGCCGAGCGGCGCGCCTGGGTGGAGGTCCGGCGCCGGGAGGCGCAGCTGCGCGTGGCCATGGAGTGCGCCGGCCACGCCTACTGGGAGGTGGACGTCCTCACCGGCCAGATGATCGGCACCCCCTGGACGCTGGCCGGCTACGCCGCCGCCGAGATCACCCCGCAGCTGGACAGCTACACGGAGCTGGTGCACCCCGACGACCGCGGCCGCCGGCACGACGCCTACATGGCCCACGTGGCCGGGGTGGGGCCGGCGCGCGACGCGTACCGGGCCGAGTACCGGCTGCGCCACCGCGACGGCACCTGGATCTGGGTCATGTCCAGCGGGCGCGCCGTGTCGCGCGATCCGGCCGGGCGCGCGCTGCGCATGGCCGGGACCATCACCGACGTCACCGAGCACCGCCGGCTGGAGGAGGAGCTGCGCCACGCCGACCGGCTGGCCAGCGCCGGCACGCTGGCGGCCGGGCTGGCGCACGAGGTGAACAACCCGCTGGCCTATGTGGTCGCGAACCTGGGCTTCCTGGAGGAGGGGCTGGCCGGCCTCACCCCCGGCCCCGAGGTGGACGAGCTGCGGCGGGCGGTGCGCGAGTCGCTGGACGGCGCGGCCCGGGTCCGGGGCATCGTGGCCGGGCTCCGCCAGTTCGCCCTCCCCTCGCGCCGCGCCGTGCCCACGCCGGTGGACGTCCGGCAGGAGATCGACGCGGCGGTGGGCATCGCCCGCACCGAGGTCACCGCCCGCGCGCGGCTGGTCCTGGACCTGCCGCCCTCGCTGCCGCGGGTGCGGGCCGGCGAGCACGAGCTGGGGCAGGTGCTGGTCAACCTGCTGGTCAACGCGGCCCAGGCCATCCCGGAGGCCCGCCCCGGCGACCACGAGGTGCGGCTCTCGGCCCGGGCCGAGGGCGGCGAGGTGATCGTCGAGGTGCGCGACACCGGCGCGGGCATCCCGCCCGAGCTCATGCCCCGCATCTTCGATCCCTTCTTCACCACCAAGCCGGTCGGGACCGGCTCGGGGCTGGGGCTCTCGGTCTGCCACGGCATCGTGCGGACCCTGGGCGGCGCGCTCACGGTGGCCAGCACGCCTGGTGAAGGGACCACGTTCCGGGTCAGCTTCCCGGCGGTGCAGGAGCGGCCGGCCCCGGAGCCCGCCGCCACCGCGCCGGCGGCCGGCCCGGCCCGGCGCGGCCGGGTGCTGGTGATCGACGACGAGCAGCTGGTGGGGCGCAGCCTGGCCCGCATCCTCTCCGGCGCCCACGACGTCACCGCGCTCACCTCGCCGGTGGAGGCGCTGCGCCGGGTCGAGGCGGGCGAGCGCTGGGACGTGGTGCTGTGCGACCTGATGATGCCGGAGCTGTCCGGCATGGACGTGGAGGAGCGGCTGCGCCAGGTGGCCCCGGAGCTGGTGGACCGGGTGCTCTACCTGACCGGCGGCGCCTTCACCGAGCGGAGCCGCGCCTTCCTCGCCGCCGGGCGGCCCTACCTCGAGAAGCCGGTGGATTCCGGCGGGGCTGCGCCTGCAGGTGGCCGAGCGCGTGGCGCGCGCCGCGCCCCCCTGATCAGCGGCCGGGCGCGGGAGGGTCCCGCGGCGGCCCGCCCTCCTCGTCGTCGTCCAGCATCCGGTACTTGGGCCCCTCCGGATCCTCGTACTGCCCGCTCTTCACCGACCAGACGAAGAGCAGCCAGGCGGCGAGCCCCAGCGCCAGCGAGATCACCACCAGGAAGCCGATGGCCACGGCTCAGCCCTCCCCGCCCGCCGGCGCGGGGAAGGCCCGGCGCAGGCGCAGCGAGTTGCCCACCACGAAGAGCGAGCTGGCCGCCATGGCCGCCGCCGCGACGATGGGGTGGAGCAGCCCCGCCACCGCCAGCGGGATGGCCACCAGGTTGTAGAAGAAGGCCCAGAAGACGTTCTGCCGGATCACCGCCCGGGCGCGGCGGGAGAGCAGCACCAGCGCCGGCACCAGCCGCAGGTCGTCGCGCACCAGCACCACGTCGGCGCTCTCCAGCGTCACGTCCACGCCCCGCGCCACCGCCACCCCCACGTGCGCCTGGGTGAGCGCCGGGGCGTCGTTGAGCCCGTCCCCGGCGAAGAGCACCCGCCCGCGGGCGGCCTGGCGGCGGGCCACCTCCTCGCGCTTCTGCACCGGCGTGGCCTCGGCCTGCCAGGGCAGCCCCAGCCCGCCGGCCACCGCCGCCACCGTGCGCGCCGCGTCGCCGCTGCAGAGCGTGGCGGCCACGCCGGCGGCCCGGAGCGCGCGGAGCGCCGCCGGGGCCTCGGCGCGGACCGGATCCGCCACCGCCAGCACCGCCGCCACCTCGCCGCCCCGCGCCAAGAACACCGCGGTCTCGCCCGCCGCCTCGCGCGCCGCCGCCAGCGCCTCGGCCGCCGGCGGGAGCGCCACCCCGCGCTCGGCCAGCAGCGCCCGGTTGCCCAGCAGCAGCGCCGCCCCGGCCACCTGGCCGGCCACCCCGCGCCCCGGGAGCACCTCGAACCCGCGCGCCTCCGGCTCGGCCCCGGCCGGCAGCGCCCGCGCCGCCTCCAGCACCGCCCGGCCCAGGTGGTGCTCGCTGCGCCGCTCCAGCGCGGCCGCCAGGGCCAGCGCCTGGTCCGGCGCGAGCCCCGGCCCGAGCGGCAGCACCGCCAGCAGCGCCGGGCGGCCGCGGGTCAGGGTGCCGGTCTTGTCGAGCAGCGCCTGGTCCACCTCTGCGGCCCGCTCCAGCACGTCGCCGCCCTTGACCAGCAGGCCGCGCGCCGTGGCCGCGCCGGTGGCCACCAGGACGGCGATGGGCGTGGCCAGCCCCAGCGCGCAGGGGCAGGCGATCACCACCACGGCGATGGCGGTCATCACCGCCCGCTCCGCCGGCGCACCCGCCGCCAGCCACCCCGCCGCCGTGGCCGCGGCCAGCGCCAGCAGCGAGGGCACGAAGACCCCCACCGCCCAATCGGCCAGCGCCTGCAGCCGCGGCTTGCGCAGCTGCGCCTCCTCCACCGCGCGCACGATCCCGGCCAGCACCGTGTCCTTGCCGACGCGGGTCACCTCCACCAGCAGGGCCCCGGCGCCGTTGACCGTGCCGCCGATGACCCCCGCCCCGGGCGCCTTGCCGACCGGCCGCGCCTCGCCGGTGACCAGCGACTCGTCCACCTCCGAGCGCCCGTCCACCACCCGGCCGTCCAGCGGGATGCGCTCGCCCGGCAGCACCTCGACCCGCTCGCCCGGCCGGAATCCCGCCCACCGGGACGGAGGTCCGGACCAGCCCCGCCGGCCCTTCCTCCACCCGGCGCGCCTCGCGCGGCGCCAGCGCGGCCAGGCGCGCCACCGCCTCCGAGGCCTTGCCGCGCGCGGTGGCCTCCACGTAGCGGCCCAGCAGCACCAGCGTGGGGATCATGGCGGCGGTGTCGAAGTAGACCTCCCCGCCGCGGGCCATCCCGTGGATCGACTGCGCCAGCGCGGCCAGCGAGCCGATGGCCACCAGCGCGTCCATGCCCATCCGCCCGTGGCGCAGCCCGCGGGCGGTGGCCTGCAGGAAGGGGGCGCCGGCGTAGAAGACCACCGGCAGCGTCAGCCCCAGCGCGATCCACTCCATCAGGCGCCGGGTGCCGGCGTCGATGCCCTGGAAGTACCCGGCGTAGAGGACCACCTGGTAGATCATCAGCTGCGAGGCCAGGAAGAGCGCGGTCCCGAGCCGGATCAGCAGGTCGCGCGCCTCGGCCCGCCCCGCCGCCAGCTGCGCGGTGTCCGACCAGGGGCGCGGCTGGTAGCCGCCGGCCTGGATGCGCCCCAGGATCCGGGCCAGGTCCACGCGCGCCGGATCGAACCGCACCCGGGCCCGGTGGGTCGCGTAGTTGACCCGCGCCGAGACCACCCCGGGCAGGCGCGCCAGCAGCTTCTCGTTGAGCCAGACGCAGGAGGCGCAGCGGATGCCGTCGATGGCCAGGTCCAGCGAGGCCGCCCCCTCCTCCTGGCGCACGCCGGCCTGGAACGCGCCCAGGTCGAGCGGCGCGGCCGCGGCCGGGCCGGGGTCGGCCCACTGGCGCGCCTGGTACCACCCGCCCAGCCCCTCGGCGTGCACCAGCTCGAACACGCCGCGGCAGCCGGCGCAGCAGAAGGCCCGCGGCGCGCCGGCCACCTCGGCCCGCAGCGCCTCGCGCTCCGGCACCTCCAGCAGGCAGTGGTCGCAGCGGAGGTTCACGGTCCGTGGACCCCCAGGCCGCGCAGCAGGTAGGACGCGCCCAGCGCCACCACCACCGCGCCGCCGGCCCGCGCCAGCCACCCGCGCGCGCGCCCTGCCAGCAGCGTCCCGGCCGTGCCGGCCAGCAGCAGCGCCGGCACCGTGCCCAGCGCGAAGGCCAGCGTCAGCGCCAGCCCGCGGCCCGGGTGGCCGGTGGCGGCCGCGCCCAGGAACATGGTCCAGGACAGCCCGCAGGGCATCACCCCCAGCACCAGCCCCACCGGGAAGAGCCGGCCGGCGGTGCCGCCCTCCAGCAGGCCGCGCGCGGCCCGCGCCACGCCGCCGGCGGCGCGCGCCTCCAGCCGGCGCAGCGGCGCGGCCAGCCCCATCGCGCCCAGCCCCGAGGCGATCATCAGGGCCCCGGCCAGCACGCCGGCCACGGCCTTCACGCCGGCCAGCCGGCCGGCCACGTCGACGAAGGCGCCGGTCAGCCCCATGATCGCGCCCAGCAGCGCGTAGGTGGTGACGCGCCCGGCGTGGTAGGCCAGCTGGCCCTGGAGCGCCCGGGCCGTGCCCGCCGGCCCCGCCGCCGCCAGCGCCAGCCCGCCCACCAGCGGACCGCACATGGCCAGGCAGTGGCCGAGCCCGCCCAGCAGGCCGGTGGTGAAGGCCGCGGCCAGCTCCCCGATCACTCGGCCACCACCGCCCGGAACACCGCCCGCGCCGCCGGCGCGCCGGCCCGCTCCACCGTGACGGAGAGATCCCAGTCCTTCCGGCCGCTGGGGCACTCGACCAGCACCGCCTGCCCGGTCCAGCGGCCCGGGCCGGCCGGCTGCAGCGCCACGTGGTTCGGCCCCATGTCCATGCCCGCCATGGCCAGGTCCAGGCCGACCGCTGCGGCCTCGGCCGGCGCGCCGGCGCGGCGCAGCGAGGCCTCCACCGTCAGCGCGGCCATGGTGCGCGGCGGGCGCGGCGCCAGCGCCAGCGTCACCTCCAGGCCGTCCCCGGCCGGGAGCGTGCACGGTCCTGCGGCCAGGTCGCAGCCGCCCGGCCGAGGCGCCGCGCCCTGCTGGGCGGCCCGCCGGTCGGCGTCGTACTGCAGGCCCTGCTCGTAGGGGTGCGCGACCACGGTGTCCTCGCGAACGCCGCTGCCGACCCAGATCGTCCCGACCACCGCGCCCAGCGCCGTCACCACCGCGACCGCCACCAGCAGCTTGAGCTTCATCGGGCCTCCGGCAGCTCGAGCGGCAGGGGGGTGTGCAGGTGGTCGAGCGGCGGCCCGGCCGGCGCCGCGCTGCCCGCGGGACGGATCTCGGCCCGGAGCGTGGCCTGGATGCGGCCGGGCGGCAAGCCGCGGGCCGTCGCCACCAGCCGCACCTGGCGCCGCTCGCCCGCCTTCAGCTGGACCAGCGCCGGGGCGATCCGCACCTCGCCCGCACCCGGCGCCCCGGCCTCCAGCGCCACCACCACCGGCTGGCGGGCGTGGTTCTCCAGCGCCGCGCGGTAGACGTTCACCGCGCCGCCGTCGGGCGTGCGCCGCACCGAGACCGAGGGCTCCGGCACCACCAGCACCGAGACCACCTCCCGGCCGGCCACCACCGCCACCAGCGCCGCGGCGGCCAGGAGCGTGGCCGCCCCCAGCGCCAGCGAGGCCGGCCTGCGCAGGCGCCGCCGCCCGCCGGGCTCGCCGGGCTCGCCGAAGAAGTAGCCCACCAGGCCGGTCGGGCGCCGCAGCTTCAGCATGATGGGCGTGCAGGCGTCCACGCAGGCGGCGCAGGCGATGCACTCCAGCTGAAGCCCCCGGCGGATGTCGATGCCGGTGGGGCAGACGCGGACGCAGGCGCCGCAGTCCACGCAGTCCGCGGCGCGCCCGGCGTCGTAGGCCACCACCAGCGAGGAGCGGTCGAGCAGGACGCCCTGCAGCTTGGCGTAGGGGCAGACCGTCTTGCAGAAGGTCTGGCGCACCAGCGCCAGGTCGAGGAAGAGCAGCGTGCCCAGCGCGAGCCAGGCGCCGCCCAGCACCGGCCCGAGCTGCCCGCGCGCCAGGCGCTCCAGGAACTCGCCCGGGGGCACGAAGTACCAGAGCGCGGCGGCCGAGAAGAGGACCGAGACGGCGCCGGCCGCGGCGAAGCCCAGCGGACGCCGCCAGCGCCGCGGGCGCCGGCGCGGCGCGGGCATCACCCAGCCGGTGAGGTCGGACAGGACCGTCTGCGGGCAGGACCAGCCGCACCAGGCGCGGCCGAACAGCAGCGTGATCCACAGGAAGGCGAAGGTGGCGAGCAGGGTGGCCGCCAGCACCACGAACGCCTCGTCGATGGCGTAGGTGGCGCCGAAGGCCAGCAGCCGGCCGCCGGGCACGTCCAGGCGGAGCGCGCTCTCCCCGCCCACCGGGACGAAGGGCAGCCCGAGCACCGCGAGCGCCTGGGCCGCCCCCGCCAACCGCCGCCAGCGCGTGATGCTAGTCGTCATCCTTCAGCATCTTGTACTTGGCCTCTTCCACCCGGTCCTTGCGCCTGCGGCCGTAGTAGAAGACGGCGATGGCCGCCAGGGCCACGCAGAGCGTGGCGCCGAAGATGAGGTAGGCCGTCTCGGCGCCCACGCTCAGCCCTTCTTCCGGCGCTGCGCCGCGATGAGCACCAGCGCCACCGTGGCGGGGATGACGGTGAAGGCCAGGGTGGCCACCAGGTTGGCCCCGTTCGACGCCCCGCCGTCCGAGGCGTCCTGGGACTGGCTCCAGCCGCCGCCCCAGGGCGAGTAGGCGTAGACGTAGAAGCCCCCGAAGGCAATCAGCCCCCAGAACAGCAGCGCCCAGCCCACCGGGATGCGGTGCTCGCCCTCGACGGGCGTCACGTCCAGCTCGTTGTCTGCCATCTCTCCCTCCTAGTGCGCCGCGCCCGCGTGCTGCGAGCGGATCCAGGCGATGATCGACCAGACGTCGTCGTCGGGCAGGTCGTTGGCGGGCATGCCGCCGTCCGGCTGGCCCTTGCGGCCCAGCGCGCCCTTGTTGTCGCTGCCGCCCTTGATCAGCGCGAAGTAGGCCGCGTCCGGCAGGTCCGGCTGCTCGCCCAGGAAGGTGTCGTCCACCAGGCTGGGGACGCCCTCCGCGCCGCGGGCGTCGTCGCCGTGGCAGGCGCTGCACCCGTTGTCGGCGAAGAGGCGGGCGCCGCGCGCCACCGCCGCCGCGTCGCCGGCCACCGGGTTCTCCATCGCGAGATCCACCGTCCCCGCCGGCGCGCCGCGCTCGACGGCGCGGCCCAGCGAGACGGTGTAGGCCACCAGCGCGTCCAGCTCCGTCTTGCCCTGGACGGCGGCCGGCGCGCCGTCGATGTCCGCCTGCTGGTAGGGGACGCCCAGCCTCGCCAGCGCGCGCATGCTGGCCTGCACCTGGGCGCCGTCCACCTGCGCCTCCCCGAGGAACGCGTAGGAGGGCATGTTGGACTTCGGGACCTTGGACTGCGGGTCCACGAAGTGGGCCCGGTGCCAGTCGCGGGACGGCTTGATCCAGCCCTCGAAGGCCAGGTCCGGGCCGGTGCGCTTGGAGCCCCAGAGGAACGGGTGATCGTAGGCGAACTCGCCGGCCATGGAGTACTGCGCGGCCGGCTGGGCCGCCTGGCTGCCCTTGTAGCGGATCACCTCGCTGCGCAGCGGGCGGATCATCTGCGAGTGGCAGTTGACGCAGCCCTCGCGCTGGTAGAGGTCGCGCCCGGCCAGCTCCAGCGCCGGGAGCGGCCTGAGCGCGTCGATCTTCGGGTGGAGGTCGGAGCGCAGCATGGGCAGCGCCATGGTCGCGAGGCTGCCAGCCAGGATGACGACGGTCGCGACGACCGCGAACAGGATGGGCTTCCGGTAGATCGTGCCAGCCATGATCGCGCTCCTACGCCGCCGAGGCCGCGGCCGGGGTGGCGCGCTCCGCCTGCAGCGCGTTCCCCTTCCGGATGGTCATGAGGACGTTGTAGACGAACACCAGCATGCCGGCCGCGAAGATGATCCCGGCCAGCGTGCGCAGGTGCCAGTACGGATAGTTGCCGGCCAGCCCCTCGATGAAGGTGTACTTCAGCTTCGAGTCCGCCCCCTCCTCCATGGCCTTCCACATCCAGCCCTGCCGGATGCCGGTGATCCACATGGTCACCGAGAAGAGCAGCTGCCCGACCAGCACCAGCCAGAAGTGCACGTTGGCCAGCTTCTCCGAGTAGAGCTCGGTGCCGTGGATCCTGGGGATGACGTAGTAGACCGAGGCGCAGACCGTCATCGCCACCCAGCCCATGGTGCCCATGTGCACGTGGCCGGGGACCCAGTCGGTGAAGTGGATCAGCTGCGAGACCACGCGCAGCCCCTGGGTCGGCCCCTGCACCGTCTGCAGGCCGTAGAAGGTGATGCCCAGCACGAAGAACTTGGTGAGATAGCTGGTCTTCATCTTCGACCAGTCCTGACCGACCGTGTAGTAGCCGTTCACCACCGAGCCCCAGCTCGGCGCGATCAGGAAGAGCGTGAAGACGATGGCCAGCGTCTGCAGCCAGTCCGGCAGCGGCGAGTAGACCAGGTGGTGCGCGCCGGTCCACAGGTAGGCGAAGATCAGCGACCAGAAGGCCACGATGGAGAGCCGGTGGCTGAAGATGGGCAGCCCGGTGGCCTTGGGGAGGAAGTAGTAGAACATGGCCAGGATCGGCGTCGTGAAGACGAAGCCGACCGCGTTGTGTCCGTACCACCACTGCACGTTGGCGGAGTTCACGCCGGCGAACAGGTGGTAGCTCTTGAAGAGCCCCGCCGGCATCGCCAGGTTGTTCACCAGGTAGAGGACCGCCACCGCCACCACCGTGGCGAGGACGTACCAGAGCGACACGTACATCTGCTCCTCGCGCCGCTTGAGGACGGTCGCGAAGACGTTGACCGCGAACATCACCCACAGCACCACGATGGCGACGTCGAGCGGCCACTCCAGCTCGGCGTACTCGAGCGACTGCGTGTAGCCCATCATCAGCGTCACGGCCGCCGCGGCGATCCCCACGTTGAAGAGCCACAGCTGCAGCCGCGCCAGCCGCGGGAAGACCAGCGGCCGCTTGCAGAGCCGCATCACGATCCAGTAGCTGAGGCCGAAGATCGCCCCCACGCCCAGGCCGAAGGCCAGGCCGTTGGTGTGGACCGGGCGCAGGCGCCCGTAGGTGAGGTACGGAGGAAGGTTGGCTGCTGGGAGCCAGAGCTGCACGCTGATGAGCAGCCCCAGCACGATGCCGACGACCCCCCAGAAGATCGCCGAGAGGATGAACCCCTGGACCGTCCGGTGGTCGTACCGATAGTCGTTCATGTGCCCGTTCCTCCCGCGACGCGGGAAATGATCGGGCGCAACATACAGGACGTGCCGCCGCGCTTGTACCGCCTCGGGAGCAGGCGACCGTCTGCGCCCCGGTGTCCCGGAAACGCACCCACCATGCCAGATCAAGGCGGGCGAGCCGCCGGCCCGGGCCCGCCCAGCGCCCGTCCTCGACAGGTGCAAACCTGTCTCAGCCTGGCCGACCTTCGGCGCGAGCGGCGGCGCGCACGTCCACGCGGTTGTCGTAGAACGTCGAGCCACCCGCCTGATCCGTGAGCCGCTGGGACGTGAGCGCGTTCACGTTCCGGTCGCCGGGCGCGTGGGCCAGCCAGGACACGCCCTCCGCCACCGCCACGCCTGCTGGGACTCCGTCTCGCACGCGCAGGATGAACATGGCCTCGCCCAGCTCGTTCCAGGCCACCACCGCCTGGCCGTCCGCCAGCCCGCGCGCCGCCGCCTCCGAGGGCGCGAGCTGCAGGAGCATGCCTCCGTTGCGGCTGCGCAGCTCGGGCCGCTCCTGGAAGGAGGAGTTGAGCGTATGCAGCGCCGGCGCGGTCACCAGCCGCAGCGGGAGCGGGCCGTCCTCGGCGTGCGTGGGGAGGAAGCGCGGCAGCGGCTCGGGCAGGCGCGGGTTCAGGAGCTCGATGCGGCCCGAGGGCGTGTCCCAGCGCGGCAGCGCGGCCGGCGGCGCGAGCTCCACCGGCTCGCCCCCTGCCAGCGCCGCGCGGTCCACCCCGGCGAACCAGGCCGGGTCGACGTGCGCCAGCACCAGGTCGATCACCTCGTCTGTGCCGAGCCGGAAGAGCGGCTCGTCGTAGCCCATGGCCGCCGCCAGCCGCTGGAACACCTGCCAGTTGGGCAGCGCCTCCGCCAGCGGCGGGATGGCGGCCGGCGCGCGCTGCACCACGTACTGGCCGTAGGAGCGGTAGAGGTCGGCGTGCTCCAGCGAGGTGGTGGCCGGGAGCACCACGTCGGCGTGGCGCGCGGTGTCGGTCATGAAGCGCTCGTGCACCGCCAGGAACAGGTCCTCGCGCCGCAGCCCGGCCAGCACCGCGTTCTGGTCCGGCGCCACCGCGGCGGGGTTGGCGCACCAGACGTACATGGCCCGCACCGGCGGATCGCGCAGCGCGGTGAGGGCCCGCCCCAGCTCGTTCATGTTGACGAGGCGCGCCGGGCCGTCCGGCTGCAGGTCCTCGCGCTTGAGGACCGAGAGGTCGAAGGCGCGCGACGAGGCGGTGGAGTGGAGGCAGCCGCCGCCCGGGCGCCCGAACGCGCCCAGCGCCGCCACCAGCGACACCATGCAGCGCACCGTCATGGCGCCGTTCCCGTAGCGGGTGGGCCCGCCCCCGATGCGGAAGAACGGCGCCCGGGCGCGGGCCAGCGTCCGCGCCAGCGCCTCGATGGCCTCCGGCGCGAGCCCCACCCGCGCGCTCACCGCCGCCGGCGCGTACTCCGCCAGCGCCCGCGCGCGCAGCTCCGGCCAGCCCACCGCCTCGCGCGCCAGGAAGGCCTCGTCCGCCAGCCCCTCGCGCGCCAGCACGTGGACGAGCGCCAGCGCCAGCGCGCCGTCCGAGCCGGGGCGGACCAGCACCACCTCGTCGGCCAGCGCGGCGGAGTCGTTGGCGTAGGTGTCGATGAGCAGCACGCGCCCGCCGCCGCGGCGCGCGTCCTTGGCGCGCTGGGCGAAGTGGATGCTGGTCGCGACCGCGTTGATGCCCCACAGCACCACCAGGTCGCTCTCGCGCGCCACCTCCGGGCTGGGCCCGACGGTGCGCCCCATCACCGCCTCCCACCCCGCGTCCTGCGCCGGGGTGCAGATGGTCCGGTCCAGCCGGGAGGCGCCCATGCGGTGGAAGAACGGGAAGCCGGAGTGGCGCTGCACGATGCCCATCGAGCCGGCGTAGGAGTACGGCAGGATGGCCTCGGGCCCGTCCTCGGCGATGATCTGCCTCCAGCGCGAGGTGATGAGCGCGACGGCCTCGTCCCAGCCTGCGCGCCGGAACTCGCCGGCGCCCTTGGGGCCGGTGCGGATGAGCGGGTGGGTGAGCCGGTCCGGCGAGTGCACCGTCCGGTCGTAGCCGTTCATCTTGGGGCAGAGCGTGCCGCGCGAGTACGGGTGCCCGGGGTCCCCGCGCACGCGCGCCGCCCGCCCGTCCTCCACCTCGACCAGGAGCCCGCAGGCGTCGGGGCAGTCGAAGGGGCACACGGAGCGGGCGAGGGTGGGCATGGCCGGAACATAATCGAATCCCCGGCCTCGCGCGATCGACCCGGGGCACGGCCCGCGTGGCCGCTTGAGGGCGCGCCCGGCCGGGCCCATGCTCCGCCCCGACACGGGAGGGCGCATGCCCACGGAGGCGCGGCAGGTCGGCTACATGGGGCGGCGCGCGGTGGCGCTGTCCGCCGGGCAGGCCTCGCTGGTGGTGGACGAGCTGGGCGGGATGGTGCCGGTGTTCGGGCTACGGCGCGGCGCAGGGCTGCTCAACGCCCACTGGATCCCGGAGTTCCGCGACACCTCCGGCCAGCCCTGGTCCGAGGCCGCGCACGGCGCCTACTGGAAGGGGAAGCTCCTCCACCACCTCGCCGGGGACTTCCCCTGCGCGCCCAGCTTCGGTCCGCCCTGCACCGTGGACGGCGTCGAGCACCCGGCGCACGGGTGGACCGCCGAGGAGGCGTGGCGGCTGGAAGCCGCGGGCGTGGACGAGGCCACCGGCGCCCCCTTCGCCCGCTTCGCGCTGGAGAGCCCGGCCCCGGGCCTCCCGCTCTCGTTCCAGCGCTGCGATCTCCTCCTGCCCGGCGCGCCGGCCTACGCCAGCGTGCTCCGCATCCGCAACCGCGGCGCCGCGCCGGTGGCGGTCAACGCAGCCCGGCACAACACCGTCGGCGCCCCCTTCCTCGCAGCCGGGTGCCGCATCTCGCTCCCCGGCAACCGCTTCATGGCCGCCGGAGACGGGACCGAGTTCGAGGCCACCGGCCGGCTGCTGGGCGGGGTCGAGTTCGGCGCGCTGGAGGCCGCGCCGCTGCGGGAGGGCGGCCAGGTGGACGCCGGCGCGGTACCCGGCCCCATCGGCTTCACCGACCTGGTGGCCGGCGCCATCCCGCCCGGCCTGGCGCTGGGCTGGAGCTGCGTCGTGAACCCGGCGCTGCGGCTCGCCTACCTCTGCTTCTTCCCGGGCGTCGCCGCGCTGCCGCCGGGCGAGCTCGCGCCCACCTTCAACATCCTCTGGATGCAGTACGGCGGCCGCCCCTTCACCCCCTGGGCGCTGCACGAGGGCGGCGGCGACCGCACCTTCTGCCTCGGCACGGAGAACGGCGTCTGCGGCTTCGCCAACGGGCTGGCCTGGTGCCGCGCCCACCCCGCGCTGCTCGGCAACGCCACCACCGCCGAGGTCCCGGCGGGCGGCGAGCGGACCCTGGTCTATGCCACGGCGCTGGTGCCGCTCGAGCCGGCGCTGCTGGCCGAGGGCGTGCGCGGGGTGGAAGCCGAGGCCGGCGCGCTGGTGCTCCGCGGCGCGCGGGCGTTCCAGCGCGTGGCCGGGGCGGACCTGGCGGTGGCGCGCGCGGTGGCGGCGGTTGGGCGTTGACGCGGCGGCGCCGCTGGCCCACCCTCCGGCGCATGCGAGCCCTCGTCACCGGCGCGGCCGGCTTCCTCGGCCAGGCCCTGGTCCGCCAGCTCCTGGCGCGCGGCGACGCGGTGCGCGCGCTGGTCCGCCGCGAGAGCCCCGAGCTCGCCGCGCTGGGCGCGGAGGTGGTGCTGGGCGACGCCACCGACCCGGCGGCGCTGCGGGCCGCGGTGCGCGACCAGGCGCTGGTCTTCCACCTGGCGGGCGTGCGCCGCGCCACCGATCCGGCCGAGTTCCAGCGCGTCAACGCCGAGGGGACGCGTGCGGCGCTGGAGGCGTGCCTGGCCGCCGCGCCCGGGCTGACGCGCTTCGTGCTGGCCGGGTCGCGGGCGGCGGTGGCGCCCTCGGCCGAGCCGGTGGACGAGGACGCGCCGCTGGCGCCGGTGGAGGCCTACGGCGCGTCCAAGGCGGAGGCGGAGCGGATCGCGCTCGGGTACACCGGCCGGCTGCCGGTGGCGGTGGCCCGGCCGCCGCGCATCATGGGGGCGGGGGATCGCGAGAACCTGCTCTTCTTCAAGATCGCCCGGCGCGGCCTGGCGCTGGCCTTCGGCCGGACGCCGCGCCCCCTCTCCTGGATCGACGTCGACGACTGCGCGCGCGGCTTCCTGGCCCTGGCCGGACGCCCCGAGGCGCTGGGGCGCCCCTTCTTCCTGGCCTCGGAGGAGGCGACCAGCGCGGAGGGGCTCATGGAGGAGGCGGGGCGCGCGCTGGGACTCCGCACCCGGCGGGTGGTGATTCCACCCTCGGTGCTGCGCGCCACCGCGCGCTGCGCCGACGTGGTGACCGACCTCACCGGCCGCAAGCTCCCCCTCAACCGGAAGCTGGCGGCGCAGGTGCTGGCACCGGGCTGGCGCTGCTCGCCCGCGCGGGCCCGCGCCGAGCTGGGGTTCGAGGCCACCACGCCGCTGGCCGTCTCGGTCGAGCGGGCCGCGCGCTGGTACCAGGCCCGGGGCTGGCTCCCGGCCTGACCGCGCACCCTGCGGCGACCCGCCTTGGGTACCGCTTGTCCTTGCCAAGGGGGCGGGGGCCGAAATAGACGTGTCACGACCATGCAGGACAGACCCAAGGCCGCGTTCTTCGACGTGGATGGCACGCTCGTGCGCACCAACATCGTGCACGCGTTCGCCTATTACGCCATGAACCAGGGGTCGATCCTGGGCACCGCCTGGCAGACGGCGCGCACCGTGCTGTCCTTGCCGGTGTTCCTGGCCACGGATTGGTTCGACCGCAAGACCTTCAACGAGCTCTTCTACACCTACTACCGGGGGCAGTCCGAGGACCGGCTCCAGGCGCTCTCCGGGGAGCTGTTCGAGGACGTGCTCCGCCCCGCCATCTACCCGGGCACGCCGCGGCTGGTCGAGGAGGCCCGCCGCGCCGGCTGCCGCATCGTGCTGGTGAGCGGCGCGCTCGACTTCACCATCCGGCACCTGGCCGGGCACCTCGGCGCCGACGACGTCATCGCCAACCGGATGCGCTTCGTGCACGGCGTGGCCACCGGCCACGTGGTGCCGCCCATCATCGAGGGCGCCCACAAGGCGCTGGTGATCCGCGACTACTGCGTCCGGAACGGCCTGGCGCTCGAGAAGAGCTTCGCCTACTCGGACTCGTTCTCCGACTACCCCATGCTCGCGGTGGTGGGCCACCCCGCCGCGGTGAACCCGGACGCGCGCCTCGGCCGCGTCGCCCGCGCCTACGAGTGGCCCATCCTGCGCACGACGGAGGGTTGAACCCCATGCGAGAGCCCCGGAGCCTCCAGCGCTTCTACGAGGCGACCGAGCAGATTGTCACCATCGACCGCGACTCCCCGCCCCGGGTCCTGTTCTCCGGCGAGGACCTGCTGGTCGAGGACCTGCCGGTGGGCACCAAGGTCATCTACCCCAAGCCGCCCGTGGCGGGCCTGCCCAACGTGAAGGCGGCCATCCGCCAGGCCATCAACCGGCCGCACGGCTGCGACCCGCTCCACGCCAAGCTGCGGCCGGGCATGAAGGTGACCATCGCCCTGGACGACATCTCGCTCCCGCTGCCGCCCATGCGCACGCCGGACGTCCGCCAGCAGGTGCTGGAGGTGATCCTGCCGCTGCTGGCCGACTCGGGCGTCGACGACGTCCACCTGGTGATCGCCGTCTGCCTGCACCGCCACATGACCGAGGCGGAGATGCGGCGCATGGTGGGCGACCGGATCTTCGACGCCTACTACCCGGACCGCTACTACAACCACGACGCCGAGGATCCGGACGGGCTGGTGGTGCTCGGCACCACGCGCCACGGCGAGAAGGTCATCATCAACCGGCGCGCCGCCGAGTCCGACCTCCTCATCTACGTGAACCTGAACCTCGTCCCCATGGACGGCGGCCACAAGTCGGTCGGCACCGGGCTCACCAACTACGAGGGCGTGAAGGCCCACCACACGCCGCACCACATCCGCAAGTCCGACTCGTACATGGACCCGGAGCGCTCCGAGCTGCACCGGTCGGTCGACCGCATCGGCAAGGTCATCGACCAGGAGCTGGACGTCTTCCACATCGAGACGACCATCAACAACCGGATGTTCGACGGCCCGCTCTCCTTCCTCATGAAGCGCGAGGAGGACTTCACCGAGCTGGACCGGCTGGCGCTGGCCGGCACGCGCACCGCGCTCAAGCACCTGCCCGCGGCGGCCAAGCGGAAGCTCTTCCAGGCCGTGCCCGCCGCCTACGAGGTGATCGCGGTGGCGGCCGGCAGCACCGAGCCCACCCACGCCGAGATCCTGAAGGCCAGCTGGAACCAGTACGCGGTGGACGTGGACTTCCAGGCCGACGTGCTGGTCTACGGCGTCCCCTTCGTCTCGCCCTACAACGTCAACTCGAATCCTGAACCCGCTGCTGGTCCAGGTGATGGCCTGCGGGTACTTCTTCAACTTCTACCGGGGCAAGCCGCTGCTGAAGAAGGGCGGCACGCTGATCCTCACCCACCCCTGCTCGGACAGCTTCGACCCGGTCCACCACCCCAGCTACATCGAGTTCTTCCACCGGCTGCTGCCCGAGACGCGCGACGCGAAGGTGCTGGAGCAGAAGTACGAGCGCGAGTTCGCCGAGAACCCGACCTACGTGCACCTGTACCGGACCGGCAACGCGTACCACGGCGCCCACCCGTTCTTCATGTGGTACTGGGGCGAGAACGGCCGCCAGCACATGGGCCGGATCATCGCGGTGGGCGCGGACAACGCGCACGTGCCGCGGCTCATGGGCTGGGAGGTGGCCGAGACGCTTGCCGAGGCCATCGACATGGCCCGCTCCACCCACGGGCGCACGGCCGAGATCGCCATGATGCACCACCCGCCCATCGTCATGACCCAGAACCTCGGATGAGCGGACACCGCGATCATCACGGGCCCACCCCCGCCCGCCCAGGCCGCGCCCCCGGCGCCGGCCCGGCCCCGGCGCTCGACGTGGCGCGCCTGCTGGAGGGGCGGAAGCTCCTCGTCACCGGGGCCACCGGCTTCGTCGGCAAGGTGGCGCTGTCGCTGCTGCTCCACCGCTACCCGGGCGTGGGGAAGGTCTTCGTGCTGGTCCGCCCCGGCACCGGCGGCACCGCCGAGGCCCGCTTCTTCGGGAAGGTGGTGCCCGGGCGCCCCTTCGACCCGCTCCGCGCGCAGCACGGCGACCGGTTCGACGCGTTCATGCGGGAGAAGTGCGTCCCGGTGGCCGGCGACGTCTCCGATCCGCTGCTCGGCCTCTCCGAGGCCGACCTGGCGCGGCTGGAGGGGCTGGACCTGGTCGTCAACTCGGCCGGGCTGGTGGACTTCGATCCCTCGCTGGAGCTGGCGCTGGGCGTGAACGTCCACGGCGCCGCCCACGGCGTCGAGCTCTGCCGCCGCCTGGGGGCCGGGCTGGTGCACGTCTCCACCTGCTTCGTGGCCGGCAACCGCGACGGCGTGGTCTTCGAGGACGAGCCGGTGGTGGGCTACTTCCCCAGGCGTGAGGGCGTGGTGGCCGGGCGGGGCAAGGCGCCCGACCTGGCCCACGCCGACTTCGCGGTGGCCACCGAGCTGGCGGACGCCGAGCGGCGCATCGCCGAGGTGCGCGCGCAGGCCGAGGACCACGTGCAGCAGTCGGCCTTCCGCGAGCGCGCGCTGGAGCGGCTGCGGGCCGAGGGGCGGCCGGTCGAGGACGAGAAGGCGCTGCGGCTGGCCATGGGACGCGAGAAGCGGCTCTGGCTCTCCGGCAAGCTGGTCGAGGTGGGCATGGTCCGCGCCCGCCACTGGGGCTGGCCCAACACCTACACGTACACCAAGTCGCTGGGCGAGCAGGCCATCGCGGCCAGCGACGTGACCTGGGCGCTGGCCCGCCCCTCCATCGTGGAGAGCGCGCTGCGCTTCCCCTTCCCCGGCTGGAACGAGGGGTTCACCACCAGCGCGCCGCTGGCGTTCATGGGGCTCAAGGGGCACCGCACCTTCCCGGCCGCCGAGAAGGCGGTGCTGGACGTGGTGCCGGTGGACCTGATCGCCGCCGGCGTGCTGCTCGGCGCCGCCGACGTGCTGGAGCGGCGCGCGCTGCGCCAGGGCCGGCCGCCCGCCGAGGCGGACCAGGCGGCGCCGCAGGGCCGCGTGCTGCACCTCGCCTCCGGCGACGTGAACCCGCTCTGGGCGCGGCGCGCGGTGGAGCTGACCGCGCTCTACCGGCGCCGCTTCTTCCGCGACCGCGAGGAGGGGAACGCCACCTGGAACCGGCTGCTCTCGCGCATCGAGCCGCAGTCGGTCTCCAAGACCCGCTACGAGGCCCTCTCCAGCCCGGCGCTGGCCGCGCTGGCCCGCGGCGCCAAGCGGCTCATCGAGGAGCAGGGGCCGCGCTGGGGCGCGCCCCGCGTCTCCGCGCTGCTGCACGGCCTGGGCAACGAGCTGGACGAGTGGACGCGCCGGTTCGAGCAGACCAAGGCGATGTGGGACCTGTACCTGCCCTTCATCTGGGAGAACAAGTACGTGTTCCGCTGCGCCTCGGTGCGGGCGCTGCGCGACCGGCTCTCCGCGGAGGACCGGGCCCGGCTGGCCTGGGACCCCGAGGCGCTCGACTGGCGCCAGTACTGGCTCGAGGTCCACCTGAAGGGCATGGAGGAGTGGGTCTTCCCCGGCCTGGAGGAGGAGGCCGGCCGGCGCGTGCACGCGCCGCGCGCCCACCGCGACCTGCTCGAGCTGCTCGACGCCGCCTGCGAGGCCTGGAGGGACCGGACCGCGCTGCGCATGGCGGGGGCCGCCAAGGAGCGGTTCACCTACGGTGAACTCCGCCGCTTCTCGGACCGCGTGGCCGCCCACCTGGCCAGCCGCGGCGTGAAGAAGGGCGACCGCGTCCTGCTGGTCAGCGAGAACCGGCCGGAGTGGGCCGCGGCCTACTTCGGCATCCTGCGGGCCGGCGCGGCCGCCGTCCCGGTGGACGCCCAGCTCTCCGAGGCCGAGCTGGGCAACCTGTGGCGGACCGCCGGCGCCCGGCTGGCGCTGCTCTCGGACGAGGTGGCGGAGCGCGTGCCTGGCCTGGCCCCCCTGGCGGCGGCCGCGGTGGCCGGCGCCGAGGTGGTCCGGCTGGCCGAGGCGCTGGAGGGCGGCCCCGCCGTGCCGGCCGCCCGCATCGGCCCCGACAATCTGGCCTCGCTCATCTTCACCAGCGGCACCACCGGCACGCCCAAGGGCGTGATGCTCTCGCACCGGAACTTCGCCAGCCTGGTGGCGAAGCTGGTCACCGTCTTCGACCTGGGGCCGGGCGACGGCATGCTCTCGGTGCTGCCGCTCCACCACACCTTCGAGTTCACCGCCGGGCTGCTGGTGCCGCTCTCGCGCGGCGCCGAGGTGGAGTACCTGGACGAGCTGACCGCCGACCGGCTGGGCGACGCGCTCGGCTCCGGCCGCGTCACCGCGCTCATCGGCGTGCCGGCGCTCTGGTCGCTCCTGCACCGCCGCATCACGCAGGAGCTGGCGGCGAAGCCGGGGGTGGTGGAGCGCGCCTTCGAGGCGCTCATGAAGGGCAACGCCGCCCTCCGCGACTCGCCGCTGGGCTGGAACCTGGGCAAGCTGCTGTTCTGGCCCGTCCACCGCAAGCTGGGCGGGCGCCTGCGCCTGCTGGTCTCCGGCGGCTCCGCGCTCGACCCCAAGGTGCAGCAGGCCTTCAGCGACCTGGGCTTCGACCTGTACGAGGGCTACGGGCTCACCGAGGCGGCGCCGGTGCTGGCCGTCTCCAAGCCGGACGGCGACGCGCCGACCGGGAGCGTGGGGCCGGCCCTGCCCGGCGTGGAGCTGCGCATCGCCGACCCCGACGCGCACGGCGTGGGCGAGGTGCTGGCGCGCGGCCCCAACGTGATGATGGGCTACTGGCGCGGCGGGGACCGGCCGGGCGTGGACGAGGCGCTCACCGCCGAGGTCCTGGCCGACGGCTGGCTGCGCACCGGCGATCTCGGCAAGCTGGACGCGGCCGGGAACCTGACGCTGGTCGGCCGCAAGAAGGACGTGATCATCGACGCGAACGGGAAGAACGTCTACCCGGACGAGGTCGAGGAGCGCTACCGCAAGCCCGGGCTGGTGAAGGAGCTGTGCGTGGTGGGGCTGCCGGAAGGGACGGCCGAGAAGGTCGCCATGCTGGTGGTGCCCGACTACGGCGAGCGCCCGCGGGCCGAGGTGCGGGCCGAGCTGGAGGGCCACCTGCGCGCCGTCTCCGCCGCCCTCCCCTTCCACCAGCGGGTCAAGGTCTGGCACCTGGTGGACGCCGACCTCCCCAAGACCGCCACCCGCAAGATCAAGCGGGCGCCGGTCCGCGACGAGCTCCTGCGGCTCGAGGAGGCCAGCGCGCGCGGGCGCCGCGTGCGCGAGGGCGGGCGCGAGGCCCGGTCCGGCGACGGCTGGCTGCTGGAGCTCCTGGCCGAGGTCACGCGCCGGCCCCGGGCCGACGTGACCCGCGAGGCCCGGCTGCAGGCCGACCTCGGCATCGACTCGCTGATGCTCACCGAGCTGACCGCCGCGCTGGAGGAGGCCGGCGTGCCGCCCGCGGCCGCCGACCAGCTCCACGCCGTGCAGACGGTGGAGGAGCTCTTGCGGCTGGTCTCCGGCGCGGTGCACCGGGCCGAGGCGCGCCCCGCCGCCGCCCGCCGGCACGCCGAGCCGGCCGAGGAGGAGATCCCTGTTCCGGCGCCGCTGGCCCAGCTGGGCCGGCGGCTGCTGGCGCTCGGGCAGCGCACGCTCTACGAGGAGCTGTACCGGACGCAGGTGGTCGGCGCGGCCCACGTGCCGCACGGCCGGAACGTCCTGGTGGTCGCCAACCACGCCAGCCACCTGGACATGGGGCTGGTGAAGGTGGCGCTGGCCGAGGAGGGCGAGAAGCTCGCCGCCCTGGCCGCGCGCGACTACTTCTTCGACACGCCGCTCAAGCGCGCCTACTTCGAGAACTTCACCAACCTCATCCCCATGGACCGCGAGGGCTCGCTGAAGACCAGCCTCCGCGCGGCCACCGAGGCGCTGCGGCGCGGGTATCACCTGCTCATCTTCCCGGAGGGCACCCGCTCCCGGACCGGCGAGCTGGGCGCGTTCTTCCCCACCGCCGGCTACCTGGCGCTCCACTCCGGCGTGGACGTGCTGCCCGTCCACCTGGCCGGCACCTTCGAGGCCCTGCCGCCCGGCAGCGCCCTCCCCCGGCGCGCCGAGCTCGAGGTCCGGTTCGGCCCCGTGATCCCGGTGGCGGCGCTGGAGCAGCGCACCGCCGGCCTGCCGCGCAGCGAGGCCTACCGCGCCGCCACGCAGGTGATGGAGGAGGCGGTGCGCGCGCTGCGGGACGAGGCGCTGGCCGTCCGCGCCGGGGGCTCGCCGGCCGCCGGCGGTCACCCGGCGGCGACGTCCGCCGCGCCGGCGGGCCCGGCCGGCGGCGACGGCAGCCCCGGCGGCGCTTCCCCCGCGGCAGGGCGCCCGGTTCCCGCGCCGGCGCACGCCACGCCGTCCGCTTCGCCAGCCGCCGCGCCGTCCGCTACGCCAGCCGCCGCGCCAGCCGCCGGCGCTGCGCCGGCGCACGCCACCATCGACGCCCCGCCGGGCGCTCCGTCCGCCGGCCATGCCGGCGCGGGCGCCGCCGGGAGCGGGGAGGCGCCGCGCGGCGCCCGGAGGGAGGACAGGTGAACCTGCTCGTCACCGGCGGCACCGGCTTCCTGGGCTCCACCCTGGTGCCGCTGCTGACCGCAGCCGGCCACCGGGTGCGGCTCTTGCAGCGGTCCGCCGCCCCCGAGGCCGAGCGGCTCGGCGCCCAGGTGCTGCGCGGCTCCGTGGAGGACGCCGACGCGGTCCGGGCCGCGCTGGACGGCGTGGACGCCGTGTACCACCTGGCCGGCCAGGTCACGTTCGATCCGGACGACCCCGCCCGGCTCTACGCGCTGCACGTGCAGGGCACCCGCGTGCTCCTGGAGGGCTGCGTGGCCGCCGGCGTGAAGCGGGTGGTGCTCGCGTCGTCGTCCGGGACCATCGCCGTCTCGAAGCAGGAGCGGGTGGCCACCGAGGCGGACGACTACCCGCTCCACGCCGTGGGCGAGTGGCCCTACTACCTCTCCAAGATCTACCAGGAGAAGACCGCGCTCCGGTTCCACCGCGAGGCCGGGCTGCCGGTGGTGGTGCTCAACCCCTCGCTCCTGCTCGGCCCGGGCGACAGCCGCCTCTCCTCCACCGACGTGGTCTTCAAGTTCCTCGAGCAGCGCATCCCCGCCATGCCGTCGGGCGGCATCTCCTTCGTGGACGTGCGCGACGCCGCCGCCGCGTTCGTGGCGGCGCTCGCGCAGGGCCGGCCCGGCGAGCGGTACCTGCTCGGCGGCGCCAACATGACCTTCCGGGACTTCTTCGGCCGGCTGGAGCGGCTCTCCGGCGTGGCCGCGCCGGTGGTGGCCCTGCCCAGCGCCGTGAACGTCGCCGGCGTGAAGCTGCTGGAGAAGGTGGCCAGCTGGCGCGGCGCCGAGCCGCTCGATCGACGCGCACTCCGTGGAGATGGGCGAGCGCTGGTGGTACTGCGACTCCGGCAAGGCCCAGGCCGAGCTCGGCTTCGCCGCCCGCGATCCGCACGAGACCCTCGCCGAGACCGTCCGCTGGCTGGAGCGGAACGTGCGGCGACGGGTGCGAAGCGTCGCGGACCTGCCCGCGCGCTGAGCCGGGGCCGGCGCCGCGCAACCCCGCGCTCCGCGCTCCACGTTTGCGCGTTTGCGCGTTTGCGCGTTTGCGCGTTTGCGCGACTGCGCGACTGCGCGACGGCGCGAGCTCGCGACGGCCTCCTCCGGAAGCCGGCTCCCGTCCTGGAGCCGGCTCCCGCCGGCGCCGGCTGGGCGTGCGCCAGGACGGAGGGGGAGTTAGGCTCGCAGCTGTGGCGAGCGAGAATCTGCCAGTACTGCGGGGTGGACCTGGACGAGGTGCCGCCCGGCCGCGAGGAGGGCTGGCTCTACGGCATCGAGTGCGCTCGCTGCCCGCCGGGGCGGCGGCGCTCGCTGGTGCTGGCGCGGCGTGAGCGCGTCGCGTCGCTGGAGTGCCCGGACTGCGGCGCTGCGCTGGCCCCGGCCGAGGGGCACCCTGACGTGCTGGTCGTGAAGCAGGTCAGCTACGAGGTCTGCGCGGCGTGCGGGGAGCGGTGCGGCGTGGCCTCGGTCCGGAAGATCAGGGACGTGTCGGGCGGGACCATGTGACCCCAATCCAGCGGGCGGTCGCGGCCGAGCCGGCGGCAGACCGCGGCCACCCGCACCACCGGGCCAGCCGCGCGGCTCACGCTCAGCCGCGTTGACGGCCGAGCGCGATCCTCGCCACCGGCTGACCGCCGGAGCGGGTGCCGAGGCGACCGCGCGCCGTCAGCAGCTCCAGCGCGGCGATCGCCGCCGGCTCGAGCCCATCATCCTTGCTCACCACCGCGTCGGCGCCGGCGGTCCGCAGCGCGTCCGCCCGCACGGAATCCAGGTGCCCGCTCAGGACCACGATCGGGAGGTCCCGCTCGCCGCCGAGCTCACGGACCGCCATCACCAGCGCGTCCCCCGACAGCCCCGGCATGAGCAGGTCCGTGACCAGCACATCCAGGGAGAGCAGCTCGTCCGACAGCCGCCTCAGCCCATCGCGCCCATCGGCGGCCCAGACGCTGTCGATCCCGCGCTCCGCCAGCAGCGCGCCGAGCACGTGCACGACGACCGGATCGTCGTCGACGATGAGGGCCCGAGGCCGGCTGGTGGCCAACGCTAGCTCCACGCATGAACTCCCGGAGAAACCCTAGCGAGCGGCTCCCGGGCTGTAAACGCTCGGGGTCGGCCAGCGGCGTCCCACGAGGCACCTACGCCTCCCGCGACCCGGCCTGAACGCGTGTCGGCGTGTCGGAGGCCGGAGGTCGGCATGTCGTGTTCGGCCGTCTTCGCAGCGGCATGTCGGCGGGTCGACGTGTCGGCGTCTGGTCGCGGCCGGCAAGCGGCGCTCAGCGGCGCTCAGCACCGTTCGGCGCCGGATGTGCGATAGACCTCCAGCGCCCACCGGATCGCCTTGAGCAGCGTGGGGACCTCGAGGGGCTTCTGGATGAAGCAGCACGCGCCGCAGGCGAGCATCTCCTGCTCCGTCCCCAGGTGGCCCGAGACGCCGATCAGCGGCAGCTGCTGGAGGTGGGGAGCGGGCGACTCCTTCACCCACCGGATGAACTCCGCGCCGGTGATGCCCGAGAGGCGGTGATCCACGACGGCCACGCCGAGCTCCTCCTGCTGCGCAATCCGCACGGCGGCCTCGCCACTCGCCGCACAGACCGGGGCCATGCCGGCCTGCTCGATGGCGTCCGCGATCATCTCGCGGAGCAGCTCCTCGTCCTCGACGACCAGCACCCGTACCGGCTCCGCCATGTCGACATCCCCCACTTCGAGTCCGATGGTAGACGGCGCGGCGAACCTGCACCAGCGGTGGAGGACGGCACTCTCGTGCCGGGTGAAGGTCCGACACGGGTGTGGGCCCGGTACGGTCCAGTGCGCGTGGGACGACGATGCCGGTGGCCTCAAGTGACCGAGCGTCACATCGGTGCGCGCGCCCCATCGCACTCCGGTTCGCGTGGCGCCTCGGACTGGCACGCCGGGAAGGGCCGGATCCCGCGAAACAACAGAGCGGGCCCCCCTGCTTCGGGAGGCCCGCTGGGATTTCCGGTACTTCGAGAGGCACCGGGCGGATTCGAACCGCCGGATACGGGTTTTGCAGACCCGGGCCTTACCACTTGGCGACGGTGCCGTACGGCAGGGGAGCCTTTTATCGGAGGCCCGTTTCGGCGTCAACGCGCCCCGTGTCGCCGCGCTTGTGGTCGCACCCTGGGGACGAGGGCAACGCTCCGCACCCGGAGGCCTCGCCGGGCGAGCGCGTCCAGCAGGCCCGGGATCTCGGCCTCGGCAGCCGCACGGAGCGCTTCGGCCGGCCGAAGCGTGAGCTCCAGCCCAGCCGGGCCCGTCCTGAGGTCCACTGAGAGCGACGTCCCGAACCCCAGCGTGAGCAGCCCCGGGCACGCCCCGGCGCGCAGCGCCGCCTCGATGGATACGGGCACCGCCGCCACAGCGGCGGCGAAGGTGCTTGTCTCCGCGTGCAGGCCCTCCCCCGGACTTGCGCCCGTCCCCTCGCCAGGCAGCGAGCGCGCTGCCTGGGGCGGCCCGCCTTGGTCCAGCGGACTTCCCCCGGTGCCGGCCCGGTCGTGCCCCCGTCTCGGCCTGCCCGCGCCCGGGGGATCCTGCCGCCCGGAGCCTGCGGGTTCCATCTTCCGCTGCTCAGCAGCCGCGAGGGCGCCGGAGAACGTCCGGCCCTGACTGGCACGCGAGCCCTCCGCGTTCGCGGGTGATGGAGCGCCGGCGGAGCACGTGGCCGAGCAGGTGGTCATGACCGGCGCGTCTGCAGGACCAGTGCCGGTGCAAAAGACCGCCCAGCCGCGATGGGCTGGGGAGGATGAAGGTCCGCGCCTCGGCCCCATGGTCCGCGCCGCGGACCATGGGCCCGGACGACCGGCGCCCGGTCGCATGTCCAGGGCCAAGAGATGAGCGCGCATGAGGCCGCTCCGTCCGGCCGACCTGCCTCGGCACCCGGCATGCATTCACCTTCGGCATGTCCGCACGCGCAGAAGCCCGACAGCTGGCCGAGCTGCTCAGGAACGAACACGGCATGATGACCGACTTCCTGGTCGCCCTGGCCGACTTCGACCGCCGAGGCGGATGGGCTGAGCTGGGCCACGCGAGCCTCTTCTCCTTCCTCCAGAAGGAGCTGCGACTGTCCGCCGGTGCCGCGCAGTACCGCAAGACCGCCGTGGCGCTGCTCCACCAGTTTCCACAGGTGGAGTCCGCGCTCCGCGAGGGCAGGCTCTGCCTTTCGTCCGTCATCGAGCTCTCGAAGGTCATCGATCCGAGCAACGCGGACCAGGTGCTCCCGAGGTTCTTCGGCCTGTCACGACGCGCCGCTGGCGTCCTCGCCGTCTCCCTCAAGCCCGTGCCGAACCCTCCCATCCGGGACGTCATCACCCGGGAGCGCCAGACCTCGGCGCGAGGGACCGTCTCCGCCGGCACGGTGACCGCGACCACGGCGGCTGCGGCGACCCCGCAAGCAGACGACGCCTCCCTCCCTCTCGCACCCGACGCAGTCTCCTCGCCAGCGGTTCGGCCGGCCGAAGTGGAACCCCTCGCTCCAGCTGCTGCGCGCCCACAAGGGACCGAGCTGGAGCTGCCGCTCGTCCCCGTCGCAGCGCGCGAGCTGCCGCCTGACGAAGCCGTCCCGCTAGCGGCGGGGCGCGCACGGGCCCACTTCAACGTGTCCGACGGCTTCCTGGCCAAGCTGGAGGCGGCTCGATCCGCGCTGTCCCACCGGCTGCCCGAGGCCAGCATCGAGGAGATCCTGGAGGTCGGCCTCGACCTGATCCTCTCCGATGCGAACAAGCGCAAGGGCGTGGTCGAGCACCCGCGCGCCGTTCCGCCGGCCTCCTCGGGCGATCGCATCCCCGCCCACGTCAGGCGTGAAGTCTGGAAGCGGTCTGGCGGCGGGTGCGAGGTCCCCCTGGCCTCGGGTGGCGTCTGCGGCTCCACCTTCCAGCTGGAGTACGGGCACCTGATCGCCCGTGCGTGGGGCGGAAAGCCCACGAGCGAGAACATCCGTATGGAATGCCGGCCGCACAACCAGCAGGCGGCAAGACGGGACTTCGGCGACGCCTATGTGGACGCCTGCATCCAGCGCCGCCGAGCCGCTGCCCGCAAGAAGAAGGAGGGGCGGCGGTCGAGCCGCCGCGCATCGGGTGGCGCGAAGGAAGGAACGGCCCGCTCGGCCCGTGGCGCACGCCGCAAGGCCCAGGCGCGGTCGGGGGGCCGCGGCCGGCGGCGCCGCGGCGGGCGCGGTCGGCCGGAGCGGTGAACCGTCAGCTGCGGTAGTCGGCGTTCTCGGTGACGTACTCGTGCGAGAGGTCCGCGCCCAGCACTGCGCTGGCGCCCGATCCCATGCCCAGGTCGATCGCGATCTCCACTCGCCGCTCGTGCGGCGGGAAGTCGACCGAGGGCCGGAAGCCGCCGTCCGCCGCCGCTACGCTCGCGTACAGCTCGGCGGACTTCATGTGCTCGACGAGGCGCCGCTCCTTGTCGGGGTCGAGCCGCATGGCTCCACCCTCCAGCACCACCTCACCGCCCACGCGCATCACCGCCCGCGCCGGGTCGAGGGCCAGGCCCGTGGCTCCGGCCAGCTTGCCGACGGCGCAAAGCAGACGCCCGACATTGGGGTCGTTCCCGTTCACTGCCGCCTTGAGGAGGGGTGAGTTGACCACCGCCTTCCCGACGGAGCGCGCGGCCGCCTCGGTCGGAGCCCCCGAGACCGCAACGCGGACGACGTGATGGACCCCCTCGCCGTTTCGCACCACATCCTCGGCCAGGTCGGAGAGCACGCGCGCCAGGGCCGCCTCGAACTCCCCGGGGCCCGGGGCCGGGCGCTTGCGGGAGGAGAGCAGCGCGACCATGTCGGAGGTGCTGGTGTCGGAGTCGACGGAGATGCGGTTGAAGCTCGCATCGACGGCCTCCTCGAGCGCCGCCCTGAGCGGCGCCCGGCCCACGTCCAAATCGGTGAGGACGAACACCAGCAGCGTGGCCAGGTTGGGCTCGATCATGCCGGCGCCCTTGGCGAACGCCACGATGCTGCCCTGCCCGACCTCCGCCCTGCGGATCTTCGGGTAGAGGTCGGTGGTCATGATGGCCTCGGCCGCAGGCAACGCCGAGCCGCCGATCAGCGCGGCCGCGGCCTCCGGCAGCGCCCTGACCATGCGGTCCACGGGGAGCTGCCAGCCGATCACGCCGGTGGAGGCCGGCAGGACCTGGTCGGGCGCGAGCCCCAGCAACCGGGCGGCCTCCCCGCACACGCGCTCGGCCGCCTCCACGCCGCCGGGCGCGCAGACATTCGAGACCTTGTTGTTGATGACCAGGGCGCCGACCGAGGGAGCCTCGAGCCTGCGCCGGCCGATGATCACCGGCGCACCCGGAAACGCGTTGCGGGTGTAGCGCGCCCCGAACGCCTCGGTGGGCTGGTCGAGCGCCACCAGCGTCAGGCTCATGCGCGAGGGCTTGGGGACCTCCACCGGCACGAACTCGAACCGGCACGTGCCGACGCGGAAGCCCTGCGGAAGGGCGGCCTGCGTCTCGAGCCACGCGCGGTGGGCGGCGCGGCTGGGGAAGGTGAGGTTGGTGGTCGGCATCCGGCGCGTTTACCGCGCCGCCAGCGGCCCGTCAACGCGCCGGGCGCGCCCGCGTCAAGCGAGCGCCAACACCGCCCGCGCGGCGACCAGGAAGTGCAGGACCGCGGCGCCGATCACCAGCGCGTGGAACACCTCGTGGTAACCGAAGACGCGGGGGAAGGGGTCGGGCCGCCTGAGCGCATAGACCACGGCGCCCAGGCTGTAGACCACGCCGCCGGCGGCGAGCAGCCCGATGGAGCCCGGGCCGAGCCTGGTCTGCAGCGCGGGGAGCACCGGGAGCACCACCCAGCCGAGCAGCACGTAGACGATGGCGGAGAGCGGCTTGGGACAGGTGGGCCAGAGCACGGACTGGATGATCCCGAGCGCGGCTCCGCTCCAGACCACCACCAGCAACGTCGAGCCGCGCGAGTCGCCCAGCAGGAGGCAGATGGGCGTGTAGGTCCCCGCGATGAGCAGGAAGATGGCCGCGTGGTCCAGGCGACGCATGAGGAGGCGCGCCCGCGGCGACCAGGTCGGCCGGTGGTACAGGGCGCTCACGGCGAAGAGGGAGAAGAGGCTGGCGCCGTACACCTGCGCGGCGAGCGTCGCCCTGGCGCTGGGCGCGTGGACGGCCAGGACGGCCCACGCGGCGAGCGCGACGGCGGCGGCGACCTCGTGCGAGACACCGCGGAGCAGCGGCTTGGTGGCGAACGGCTGGTGAGCAGGGGCGGTGGTGGGCAAGCGGACCTCCGGATGCGACGCCCTTCCTTCTACGCGGCGCCGGTCACCCGTTCGTCACGGCTCGACCGCCCGCCCCCAAGGCCGCCGGGCGAGGTGCCTCCTGGCCCCCCTCTTCCCCGTTTCCCCGTCGGAACAGCACCCGCGGCGCGGCTTGGCGCATGTCGGACGCCGGAGCAGTCTTTTTCCAGGCCAGTGGCCGGGCGGCCGTGGGACTCACGCCCGCCCGCCAGGGTCGTCGGGGGCGGGAGAGGCGTGCGCGCGGCCACGAGTGCCGAGCGACGGGGGCGGACGCACCGCCCGCTGTGGTGCGCAGGAGACGGGGGGCCGCGCGGGCGAACAGGCGCCCGGCTGGCTGACCGGTGAGCGCGGCGGGACGGTCCGAGGGAGGGCGGGGATGGCGGGGTTCCGGAGCGCAGCACGGGGCGGGTGGGCGGCGTGGTGCGTGGTGGCTTGCCTGGTCGTCGGGGTGGCCGGCTTCGCGGGCGGCTGCGGAAGCGACAAGGGGACCGGCGGCGGGGTGCAGGATCCCCCGCCCAGCGACCCGCCTCCCCCACCGCCCCCGCCGCCGCCTCCTCCTCCGCCTCCCCCACCTCCCCCGCCGCCGGCGGTCGAGCCCCCGGTGCTGATGGGCGGGTACGCCTTCTACTCGGCCGCGCAAGGGCTCACGACGGACCCCTGGGACGCCTCGGCCGACGAGGGCGGCAACGTGTACGTGGCCGGAGGGGACGCGGTGTACGCCCGCGCCGCGGGCGCGGTGGACTTCGCCCGCTTCGGGCCGGAGCAGTCCGGGCTGACCGCGAACTGCCATGACCCGGCGGAGATCGACGTGAAGGACCCGCCGGACGCGGCCTTCACCTGCCCCATCATCTCGGTGGGGGGCGCCAGCGCCGGGCGAGCGGTGATCGGCTTCAAGGGCGTAGGCACCGACTACGACTACGACGCCCCGTGGGCGCTCGACTCGGGCGGCATCGACCTCGTCACCTTCGACGGGTCCGCCCTCGTGCTCGACCGGCACGTCCGCATCGCCTCGCCCCCCGGCGTCATCTGCGAGCACTGGCGCCCGGGCTCGAACAACAGCATCTGCGACGAGACCTGGACCGACTCGCCCTGGATGTCGGGCCGCAAGAAGATGCGCCAGGTGAAGCGGATCGTGGTGAACCACGACCGGGCCCGGGCGCTCTCCTACGGCGACGTGTACCTGGGCGCCACCCACGGCACGATCGCTGTGCTGGTGGCCCACCCCGAGCAGCGCGGCTGGATCGACTACACCAGGGGTGACCCCGCCTGGGCCGACACCAAGGGCATCTGGGAGCACGAGCACCCGGCCATCGGCGGTCCGGACGGCCGGTTCCTCACCGGCGAGTCGACCGCGCTGGCGCTCGACCCCGTGCAGAACGTCCCCTGGTTCTCGAACGAGATCCGCACCGCCAGCCTCCCGGAGTACGCCACCGCGCGTCACCCGTCCTGGAACGGCTGGTGGGGCGAGATGGGCCCGCCGCGGCCGTTCATGGCCTTCTTCGGCCCGGCGGCCGACAACACGTACTGGGATCGCGTGTCAGGCCTCTCCTTCTGCGAAGACGGGACGCTCTGGGTGGCCTCTGCGGGCGGCGGACTGGGCGCGTACCACCGGGACGGCAGCTGGACGCCCGTCTCCATGCCTCCACTCTCCGGCAACGTCGCCAGCGCGGTCGCCTGCGACCCCTCCGATGGTTCGGTGTGGGTGGGCTTCGGATGGGGCGGGTTTGGACGCTGGCGTGACGGCGCCTGGGAGTTCCCGGCGGCCGACGCGCCGACGTTCGTGCAGAACCCGGTGCGCAACATCCAAATCAACCGCTGGAGCTCGCCGCGCCAGGTGCTCGTGGTGCACGGCGCCACGCCCAAGTTCGGACCGGGTGGCCTCTCGGTCTACACCGGCCCCTGAACCGGAGGGGCCAGGTCGCCGACGGAAGCGAGGAGGGATGGGTCACTCGGGGTGACATCACCGGTGGTTCGTGGGATTGACGCTGCGTCGTCCATCACTGTCAGTGCCGGTACGCCCGGGGATGGACCCGAAAAGGACGCTGCTCGGCTGGGACCCCTTTGCTAATCGTCCCCCCATGGATCTCCTCACCCGCTTCGCCGGCAACGTCAGGCGCCTCCGCTCCAAGAAGAAGCTTTCGCAGAAGGCGCTCGCCGACAAGGTCGGGATCTCGGTCTCGTACGTCTCCATGCTGGAGCGCGGCCAGCGCTCCCCGCCGCTGGAGACGATCGAGAAGATGGCGAAGGCGCTGGGCGTACCGCCGGCTGCGCTGCTCGGCGGCGGCCGCTGACGGACGCCAGGCGGCCTCGCTCCGGATCCCACGTTCACCGGCCGGCCTGACCGGCACGCCTCGGGCGTGCGGGTCGGCCGGCTGATTCGCTTCCAGGGACCAGCTGCGCAGGGCGCTCGCTGCGGCGCGCAGGTGTCGCGACCTGCCGCGCACTCCTCCCGCGCACACCACCGCGCCGCGCGCCCTCGCCCTCGCCCTCGCCCGCACCAGGCAGCGCACGCCGCCCGCCCTCGCGCGCACCGATGGACGTACCGGGCACGCCACCCGCGCGCCTCACCGCTCCAGCGTCGCGCTCCCGGGCGTCCACTCGGCCGGCACCGGCTCGCCGGTCTGGAGCGCCTCCAGCACGCGCAGCAGCTCCGACACGGAGCGCCCCACCGACAGCGGGTAGACGGCCGCGAACTGCACCACCCCGGCCGGATCGACGAGGAAGGTGCCGCGCGCGGCCACCTCCTCGTCATCCAGCCAGACGCCGTAGCGCCGCGCAATCTCCCCGCCCGGATCGGCGGCCAGCGGCAGGTCCACCTCGCCCAGCACCTCGGCGATCCAGCGCCGGTGCGTGTCCAGCCCGTCGGCCGAGATCGCCACCGGCTCGGCGCCCAGCCCGCGCAGCTCGCGCGCGCGCCGCGACAGCTCGCGGATCTCGGTGGGGCAGACGCTGGTGAAGTCCCGCGGATAGAAGACCAGCACCACCCAGCGCCCGGCCAGGGCGGCCAGCGAGACCTGGACGGGCTCGCCGCGCCCGCGGACCGCGTTCGCCTTGAACTCCGGAGCCCTGTCGAGGAAAGTCGTCACCCAGCCTCCGTCGCGGTCCCGCCGCGGATCTCCTCCGATACGGCCCGCGGCGGGCTGCGTCAACCCGACATCACCGGAGCTGCCGCATGACCTCCACCCTGCTCGCGCTCGCCCTGGGGACCTTCAGCATCGTCGCCGCCGATCCGGAGACGGGGCAGATCGGCGTGGCGGTCCAGTCCAAGTTCCCCGCGGTGGGCGCCATCGTCCCCGCCGCCAAGGCCGGGGTCGGCGCGGTCGCGACGCAGGCCGCTGCCAACGTGGCCTGGAAGCAGCAGGCGCTGCAGCTGCTGGCGCAGGGGCTCGCGCCGGACGAGGTGGTGCGGCGGCTGGTGGAGCAGGACCCCGGCGCGCAGGACCGGCAGCTCGGCATCGTCGACGCCAGGGGGCGCGCGGCGGCCTTCACCGGGAAGCGCTGCTTCGACCACGCCAGCCACCTCACCGGCGAGGGCTTCACCGTGCAGGGCAACATCCTGGTCGGGCGCGAGACGCTGGTGGCCATGGCGCGCGCCTACGAGGCGGCCCGCGCCGCGAAGAAGCCCCTGGCGGAGCGGCTGCTGGCCGCCCTGGCGGCTGGCGCGCGGGCTGGCGGCGACCGGCGCGGGCAGGAGAGCGCCGCGCTGGTGGTGGTGCGCCCGGGCGGCGGCTACGGCGGCGCGGACGACGTGTGGATCGACCTGCGCGTGGACGACCACCCGAAGCCGATCGAGGAGCTGACCCGGCTCTACCGCGACGTGCACCAGTACTACTTCGGCCTCACCGAGCAGGCCCTCCCGCTCGACGCGGCGCGCGCCCGCGAGGTGCAGGGGCTGCTCTCGCAGACCCGCTTCTACAAGGGACCGGTCAGCGGGACCTGGGACGCGGCCAGCCAGCAGGCGCTGGAGGACTTCATGGGGTGGGAGAATCTGGAGGGCCGCACCCGCCGGGACGGGACCATCGACGCCCTGGTCCTGGCCCACCTCCAGCGGGTCGTGTCCTCGGCCACTCCGCCGAGAAAGTCGCAGTGAGGGCGCCCAGTTGACCCCTGACGAGCCGCCAGCCCCCGGCCGGCCCGCCACCCGGCGTTGCGGAATCACCACCCTGCCCCGTAGGTTCACCACCAGGCGGCGGGAGCGCGGGGCGCATGCAACGATTCGGACGGAGAAGCTTCCTCAAAGGTGCGCTGGTGGTCACGGCCGCCGGCGCTGGCGTCGTGCCGACGGACGGCCTGGCCGGCGACGACGGCCTCCGCCACGAGCAGGTGACGTTCAAGGTGCCCGGCCTGGACCCGGCGCATGACGGGCTGCGCGTCGCCCAGCTCTCCGACCTGCACGTCGGGAACCGGACCCCCGACGCCATGCTCCGCGACGCCATCGCCCAGGCCAACGCCTTCCAGCCGGACCTGGTGGTCCTGACGGGCGACTACGTCTGCCGCAAGCCCTGGGAGGTGGGCAAGATGCGCGAGGTGCTGGGTGGCCTCGCCGCGCCGACCCTGTGCGTCCTGGGCAACCACGACGTGTGGGTCGATGCGCCCGGCGCCGCCGACTCGCTGCGCGCGCTCGGCTACGAGGTGCTCGACAACGCCTGGACCACCCTGCGCGTCCGCGGGGAGCCGCTCCACGTGGTCGGGGTGGGCGACTTCCACACCAAGCGAGCGGACGTCCCGCGCGCCATGGCCGGCCTGCCGGACAGCGTCACGCCGCTGGTGCTGGCCCACGGCCCCCGCACCGCCGACGAGCTGCGTGCCCGCAACCGCCCCATGGTCTGCATGTCAGGCCACACCCACGGCGGCCAGATTAGCATCCCCATCCTGACTCCCCTGTTCCTGGCCAGCATGGCCCATGAGCCCTACGTCCGGGGCCGCTACAAGCTGGGCGACGTGCAGCTCTACGTGAACCGGGGCATCGGTCTGTCGGGCATCAAGGTCCGGATCAACTCGCCGCCCGAGGTCACGCTGGCCACGCTCCGCCGGGCCTGAGGGTACGTCCCTGACCGCGACGCGGGCCCCCTCGCAGGCCGGGCCTTCTCGCCGCAGTGCGGCTAACCTTTCCTGTCCCCCAGGGAGGTCGAATGTCCGCCGCCGCCCCGTCACCCTCCGACACCCGCAGCCTCGACGAGGCGGTCGCCCGCCTGCGCGAGGCCGCGCCGCGCTGGGCCCGCGCGCCCATCGCGGAGCGGATCCGGCTCGCCCGCGCCATGCTCCGCGGGACCGCACGTACGGCGCAGCGGGCCGTGGCCGCCGCCTGCGCGGCCAAGCGGATCCCGCCCGGCGCCCCGCAGCAGGGCGAGGAGTGGATGTCCGGTCCCTACGTGGTCGCGCGCTCGCTCCGCCAGCTGATCGGCTCGCTCGAGCAGCTCGACCGGCGCGGCAACACGCCCATCGGCCCGCTCGCCGACACCGTGGACGGCCACCTGTCCGTGCGCGTCTTCCCGCACTCGCGGCAGGACGCGCTGCTGTTCATGGGCATCCGCGCCGAGGTGCACCTCGAGGCGGGCGTGAACCAGGCCGGGCTGGAGGAGACGCGGGGGCGCTTCTACAAGGCGCCCGATCACCAGGGGAAGGTCTGCCTGGTGCTTGGCGCGGGGAACATCAACGCCATCCCGCCGCTCGACGTCGCGACCAAGCTCTTCAACGAGGGGGAGGTCTGCGTCCTCAAGATGAACCCGGTGAACGCCTACCTCGGCCCCATCCTCGAGGAGGCCTTCGCCGAGGCCATCCGGCTGGACCTGCTGGCCGTGGTCTACGGCGGCGGCGACGTGGGCGGGTACCTGGCCCACCACCCGGGCGTCGACGAGGTCCACGTCACCGGCTCGGATCGCACCCACGACGCGATCGTGTGGGGCCCGCCCGGCCCCGAGCGCGCCGAGCGCATGGCGCGCGGCCGCCCGCTGCTCGACAAGGAGATCACCAGCGAGCTGGGCAACATCTCGCCGGTGCTGGTGGTGCCCGGCCCCTGGGACGCCTCCTCGCTGGCGGCGCAGGCCGAGAGCGTGGCCGGCGCGGTCACGCACAACGCCTCCTTCAACTGCAACGCGGCCAAGCTGCTCGTGACCGCCCGCGACTGGCGCCACCGCGACGCCTTCCTGGCCGGCGTGGAGCACTTCATGGCGCTGGTCCCGGCCCGCTACGCCTGGTACCCGGGCGCGCAGGACCGGTACCGCTCCCTCACCGAGGGGCGCAGCGAAGTGCGCCGCGTCGGGCAGGGCGAGGGCGCGCTCCCCTGGACGCTGGTGCCGGGGCTCGAGGCGGAGACGCCCGACCCGGCCTTCACCACCGAGCCCTTCTGCTCGATCCTCTCCGAGACCTCCACCGGCACCGAGGATCCGCTGGAGTACCTCGACCGCGCGGTCCGCTTCGGCAACGAGCGGCTGTGGGGCACGCTGGCCGCGCACGTGGTGGTCCACCCGAAGACCCTGGCCGACCCGACCCTCGGCCCGGCGGTGGAGCGGGCCATCCGCCAGCTGCGCTACGGCTGCGTGGCGGTGAACACCTGGGCCGGGTACGGCTTCGCGCTGGGCACCACGCCCTGGGGCGCCTTCCCCGGCTCCACCCTCACCGACATCCAGAGCGGCCGCGGGTTCGCCCACAACACGCTGATGCTGGAGGGCGTGGAGAAGGTGGTGGTGCGCCACCCGGTGAAGACCTTCCCCAAGCCGCCCTACTTCCCCAGCCACCGCAGCGCCCACCGGCTGGGGCGGAGCCTGCTCAAGCTGGAGGAGAAGGGGAGCTGGCTCAAGGTCCCGGGCGTGATCGCCTCGGGGCTGCGCGGCTAGAACCTCGGCCGGGCGACGGCGCGCGCTGGCGTGGCGCGGCGCGACGGCGCCGCCTCCCGCGCTACCAGACCTCGCAGCGCGCCGGATCGGGCCGGACCATGGGGCTGCCGTCGCGGCAGGAGAAGGCGGCGGAGAACTCGGCCAGGTTGGAGAGCGGGCCGTTCACCCGCGTCCGCGCCGGCGCCTGCGCCCGGGCCAGCTCGGCGGCGGGGTCGCGGCTGGCGGTGCAGATTGACTGCGCGTAGCCCAGGAAGAACTGCTGCTCCGGCGTGAACCCCAGCAGCTTGTACTCCGCCTCGGGCGCGGAGCCGCGGGCCTCGGCCCAGGCCGCGTAGGCCAGCTTCACGCCGGCCAGGTCCGCCACGTTCTCGCGCCGGGTGCGCGCGCCGTCCAGCGGCACGCCCGGGGCCGCCTGGTAGGCCGAGAACTGCCGCTCCACGCAGGCGGCCCGCTCGGCGTAGCGCCGCGCGGTCTCCGCCGTCCACCCGTCGCGCGGCATCCCCTCGCCGTCGCGCTCCCGCCCGCCCTCGTCCACGGCGTGGATCAGGGCGGCCGCGAGCACGGAGCCGAGCGCGCCGTAGTTCACCGCCTCCGGCGCGCCGCGGTTGAAGAACGGGGGCTGCAGCAGCGCCGGCGGGCAGACCAGCTCGTTGAGGAGCGGGTCGTGGTAGGCCTCCAGCGACGGCGGCGGCGGGCGCAGCGCAGCCCGGTCCACCGGGCGGCCGACCTGCGCCAGCTCGTGGCGGTGCGCGGCGCGCGCCGCGGTCATCCAGTTCCGCAGCCAGGACTCGCGCTCGATGCGCAGCCCCCCCGGATCCGGCGCCACCGGGGGCGCCCCCACCGACACGGTGAGCCGCACCAGCTTGTCCTGCGCGCGGCTGCGGCTCGGCCCGTCCATCCAGGCCAGGTCCTCCATGTCCCGCTGCAGCGCGGCCTCCAGCTCCACCACCAGCCGCGCCGCCCGGTCGCGCGCCTCGTCCACCGGGTAGCGCCGCAGCCAGGCCTGCCCCAGCGCCGGCCCCAGCGCGGCCCCGGTGGCGAGCACGCAGCGCCGCCAGCGGGGCGGCGGCTCGGCGGCCCGCCCCGGCGCGCTCCGGAAGGCCAGCCGCTCCTGCAGGAAGGCGGCCGGCAGCGCGCCCGCGTCCGCCGCGGCGGCGGTGATCCGCCAGCGCAGGTAGGCGCGCCAGTCCTCCAGCGCCCCGCGCGCCACCAGCGTCGCCACCCGCGCCGTGTAGGCCTGGGCCGTCACGCTCACCGCGCGCGGCTGCGGCAGCCCCAGCCGCTCCAGCAGCCGCCCCCAGGCCAGCCCCGGCGCGAGCCGCTCCAGCCCGGCCCGGTCCAGCCGCTGCGCGGCCCCGGGGGCGCCGGGCGCGGGCAGCGCCTCGGCCAGCGCCGTCTCCAGGCGCAGCGCGCGCGAGGCCTCCTGGTCGGCCTCGGCGGCGCCCAGCCCGGCCAAAAGGTAGAGCGTGCGCAGGTGGGCGGCGTAGCGGGCCCGCAGCTCGGTGGGCTGCGGGCTGGCGGAGAGGTACGTGTCGCGCTGGAGCTCCAGCCCGGCCGGCGAGAGGACCAGCGAGAGCTGCGAGGGATCGCGCGGGTCGAGCCCGGCCGCCGCCGAGAGCGGCCCCGGGACGTCGCTCGACATCAGCCGCCCCAGCTCCTCGGCCAGCGCGTCGCGATCCGGCACCGCGTCCAGCCGCGCCCACTCCGCCCGGAGATCCACCAGCCCGCGCGCCTCCACCGCCGGCTCGTCCATGCAGGACGCGTAGGCGTCGCCCAGCTTGCGCAGCCCGTGATCCCGCGGGTCCCCCTTCCCCGCCGCCGCGTCGTCCAGCAGCCGCCGCAGCTGCCGCAGCGATCGCTCCTCCAGCTCGGAGCGCCCGCGGCTCCAGGTGCTCCGGTCCGGCGGGACGGCGGTGGTGGAGAGCCAGCCGCCGCAGGCGAACTGGTAGAAGTCGTCGCAGGGCTCGATGGAGCGATCGAGCGCCGCCTCGTCCAGGGCCGGGTAGCTCTCGCCGGCGCGCGGGCGGGTCCGGTGGCAGGCGGCGAGGCCTGCGGCCAGGGCGGCCAGGGTGACGAGGGCGAGGGCGCGGCGCACGGGCTGGACGGGTCTCCGGCTCTTGGAGCCAGCGCGACTATGGCCCGCCCGGCTGGGCCCGCTCAAGGCGAATCGGCGGCGCCGAGCGTGGCGCGCAGGGCCAGGCGCGCCTCGCGCCGCACGCGCGCCTCGCGCTCGCGGCGGCGCTCCAGATCGCTCTCGGCCAGGAGCGGCCCCACCCGGGTGGGCCGCCGATCGCGGTCGAGCGCCACGAAGGTGAGGTAGGCGTCGCAGCAGCGCTGGCGCGCGCCGGTGAGCGGGTCCTCCGACTCCACCACCACCTCGACCTCCATGGACGTGCCGAAGACCGCGTTCACGTGCGCCACCAGCACCGCCATCTGGCCCACCTTCACCGGGGCCAGGAAGTTGAGCTGGTCGATGGAGGCGGTGACCACCGGCATGCGGGCGTGGCGCATGGCCGACATGGCGGCGGCCAGGTCGATCCACTGCATGACCATGCCGCCGAAGGCGCCGCCCATGATGTTGGCGTCGGACGGCATGACCAGGTGGATCACCTCGACGCGCGAGGCGGAGGCCGGCTTGGGAGCGCTCATGGCCCGTGTCTAGCGCATCTCGCGCCGCCGGGCGCGGGCCGCGGGCCCCGGCACCCAGCGGTGGCCTGACCACCGGTGGTGTCGTGACGGGGGTGAGGCGTAAGATGCGCGCCTTTCCACCCCGGAGTCCCGAACCATGCCGCTCGAGGTCACCCTCATCGACGTCGCCCGCGATCCGCTCCAGAAGCTCTACGGCGCGTACCGCACCTGCTACACCCCCAAGACGCCGTCGGAGGTCTGGACCGAGATCCGCGACGGGCGCATCGCCCCGGACACCATCCGCGAGTTCGTCACCGAGCGGCTCAAGACCGGCCACGCCTCGCCGCTCGAGCAGGTGGTGTTCTGGTTCGGCATCTCCGGCGTCTCCCGCGCGCTCTCGCACCAGTTCGTGCGCCACCGCATCGGCATCTCCTTCGAGCAGCAGTCGCAGCGCTACGTCCGCTACAAGGAGGAGCGCCTCGACTACGTCATGCCCAAGACCTGGGAGAAGGCGGGCCTGGCCGACGCCTACGACCAGCTCATGCGGGAGATCACCCGGGTCTACGAGGACGCGCTGCAGAAGGGCATCCCGGCCGAGGACGCCCGCTTCGTCCTGCCCAACGCCACGCCCACCAACTTCCAGGTGATGGTCAACTTCACCGAGCTGCTCCACATCGCCGACCTGCGGCTCTGCTGGCGCGCCCAGTGGGAGATCCGCCACATGGTGGCGCTGATGCGGCGCGAGGTGATGCGGGTGGCGCCGGAGCTGGGCACGCACCTGCAGCCCAAGTGCGGCGACAAGCGCATGGGCTACTGCGACGAGCCGCGCAAGGAGTGGGAGAAGTGCCCGCTCGGCAAGGTGCGGCCGCACAAGGAGCAGATCCTCGAGGTCTTCCGCGAGTACCGCGCCGGCAACCTGGTCCCGCTGGGCGAGGAGCACCTGCGCGCGGTGGAGGACGCCGGGAACGAGGAGTAGCCCCCCGCGCGCGACGCGCCACCGGGGGCGGGGCGCGGGTACAATCCCGTCCGCATGGAACTCCACGTGAAGGTGGCCCGCGCCGCCGCCGCGCTCGCCGTCGCGCTCCTCGCCTCGCCCGCAGCCGCCCAGCTCGCCGCCGCCACCGACCGCGCGCAGGGGCTGCCGGCCGGCCTGACCCTGCCGGTGCTGGGCGCCGCCACGGCGGAGGAGCCCACCGCCCTGGGCGTGAACCCGGCCGGCGTGGGGTTCGTGCGGGACCTGAACCTCCAGTACTTCCACGAGGAGGGGCCGGCCCAGGACGGGCGCGGCGACGGCCTGTACCTGGCCGACCGGTTCGGGCCGCTGGGCGTCGGCTACGGGGTGGAGTGGCTCCACCCCGGCCAGGACCTGGGGCCCAGGTACGATCGGCAGCGGCTGGCGCTCACGCTGGGAGACGGCCGCACCGGCGCGTTCGGCTTCGGGTGGACCTGGGTGGGCTCGAAGGACGGCGCGCTCGACGCCGTGTCCAGCTGGGACATCGGCCTCACCACCCGCCCGGCGCGCTGGCTCTCCATCGGCGCGGCGGCGCTGGGGCAGGACGCGCGGCTGTCCGGCCAGCGCCTCCCCGTGCGCTTCGACGTGGGCGTGGCCACCCGGCTCTTGCGCGACCGGCTGACGCTCTCCGCCGACCTGCTCGCCGACGACTTCGGCGGCGACACCTTCCGCACCACCGCCCTCACCTTCGGCGCCGGCGCCGAGCTCGGCGGCGGCCTCGCCCTGGGGCTGCAGGCGCAGACGCCCATCCGCGACGCCACCGGCATCCCGCAGGACACCGCCTGGCTCGTCACCGCCTCCTGGAACGCCCCGCACACCGGGGTCACCGGTGGCGCCACGGCGCTCGGCAAGGACAGCGGCTGGCTGCTGGGGGCGCGCTCCTCGATCGAGCGCTACCGCGCGCCCGAGCCGGTCCGCGTGGTCCCCACCATCGACGTCGACGACGCGCTCCGCCCGCGCCGCTTCCTGTTCCTGCAGGTGGGCGATCCAGATCCCTACGGCGCGCTAGTGGCCCGGCTCACGGAGGCGCGCGACGACCCCTCGCTGGCCGGCGTGATCGTGAAGATCGACGCGCTCGACCTGGGGGCCGGACGTGTGGAGGAGCTGCGCAGCCTGCTGGCCGCCGTCCGCGCGCGCAAGCCGGTGCTGGCGTACCTGACCGGCGGCGGCACGCGCGAGTACTGGCTGGCCAGCGCCGCCACCGCCGTCGCGGCGCCCCCGGGCGCGTCGCTGATGGTCAACGGCTTCGCCACCTCCCAGCTCTACCTCCGCGACCTCTTGGCGCGCCTGGGCGTCTCGGTCCAGGTGGTGCGCGCCGGTGCCTACAAGAGCGCCACCGAGCCGCTCATCCGCACCGGCCCCTCCCCCGAGGCGGCGGAGGCCACCCAGGCCCTGCTCGACTCGGTGTACGGCAGCTTCGTGGACGACGTGGCAGCGGCCCGGCGGCTCGCGCCCGAGCAGGTGCGCGCGCTGGTGGACCAGGGCCTCTTCACCAGCGAGGAGGCCAGCGCGGCCGGGCTGCTCGACGCGGTGCTCTGGCCGGACGAGGTGAAGGACTGGGCCCGGCGCACCACCCGCCGCGGCCTGGTGACCGGCCGCTACGACCCCACGCCGCACCGGGAGGCCGAGCGCTGGGGTCAGCCCCCGGTCGTCGAGGTGATCCGGCTGGAAGGGATGATCACCCGCGAGGGCGCGGCCGGGCTGCCCAGCCGCGGCCCGCGCCTGGCCGGCGCCAGCGCGGTCGCCGCCGCGCTGCACCGCGCCGCCGCCGATCCCGACGTCCGCGCCATCGTGCTCCGGATCGAGAGCCCCGGCGGCGACGGGCTGGCCTCCGACCTGATCTGGCGCGAGGTGCAGCGCGCCCGGCAGAAGGGCAAGGTGGTGATCGCCTCCATGGGCGACCTGGCCGCGAGCGGCGGGTACCTGGCGGCGGTGGCGGCCGACGCCATCCTGGCCGAGCCCTCCACGCTGACCGGGTCCATCGGCGTCTTCGCCGCCAAGCCCGACCTCTCCGGCCTGCTCGAGAAGATCTCCGTCAACCGGACGGCCTGGGCGCGTGGAGACAAGGCGCAGCTCACCTCCATCGCCCGCCCCTGGAGCGAGGCCGAGCAGGCGGTGCTGCAGAAGCAGATCGACGCCTTCTACCGGCTCTTCCTGGCCCGCGTGGCGGAGGGGCGGCACCTGCCGGTGGCCGACGTCGAGGCGGTGGCCGGCGGGCGGGTCTGGACCGGCCGGCAGGCGCTGGAGCGGAGGCTGGTGGACAGGCTCGGCACCCTGGCCGACGCCGTGGCGCTGGCGCGCGAGCGGGCCGGCGTCGATCCCACCGACGTGGTCGAGGTGCGCCGCGCCGGCGCCTCCGAGGGCATGCTGTCCCGGATCCAGCAGGTGACGCTGGCGCCGGCCGCCTCGCCGGCCGCCGACGTGCTGGCGCGGCTGGTGGAGGCGTCGCCGGAGGTGTCGAGCCTCCTCCTGCTCTCCGACCTGGGGCCGGTGCTTGCGCTCCCGGAGGCGTGGGTCCTGCCCGCGGCCGCCCCGTGAGGAAGAGACCTACCCTGCGACGATTCGACCCCAAGGGGCCGCATCCGGGCTTTCCTTCCCGGATCTTTCTTGCTAAACATCAGTTGTCCCACCGCGGCGAGCGACGTAGGTTTCAGCGGCGGGGGGACCGACCCCTGATCGACCGGGTCCTGGCTCAGAACGAGAGTTGACGCTGCGCGAGACGCGCGCGGCGCGCCAGAGACGGGATCGAGGGCAGGCGTCCGCGGATCCTTCACATCAGGCTGTCCGCGGAAGCGCCGTTCCAGACGCGAAACGTAAGTACCGCAGGGGCCGGACCAGTCCGCCCGCGGCCGGAGCAGACGACAGCATGAGCGAGCACGAGCAGACCCCGAGCCCGGAGGCGGGCGGGGCCCAGCAGACCACCCAGGCGCAGTCCGCCTCGGACGGCGGTGACGCACAGGGCAACCAGCCCGGAGGCCCGGGCGGCGCGCCTGGCCAGGGCGGCCGGCGTCGCCGCCGCCGCCGCGGCCGCCGCGGCCGCGGGGGACAGCCGGGTCAGGCCGGTCCGGGCAACGCCGTCGCCGGCCCTGGTGGCCAGCCCGGAGCCCCGGCCGCCGCCAACGGCCAGCCCGGTCCGCAGGGCCAGCCCGGCCCCGCGCCGCAGGCCGAGGCGACCGAGGAGGTCGAGGGCGTGCTGCAGTTCGAGGGCAAGGGGAGCGGCTGGCTCCGCGACCCGAAGCGCAGCTACCTGCCCCAGCCCTTCGACGTGGAGGTCCCGCGCTGGATGGTCGAGCGCAACCACCTCCAGCCGGGCATGCTGGTGAAGGGGCTCGCCGCCATCCGGAACATGAAGCGGGTGCTCACCCGCATCGACACGCTCGAGGGGACCGATCCCATCGCCGTGGCGCGGCGGACCCACTTCCACAACCTGACCGCCACCGATCCCACCGAGAAGCTGGTCATGGAGACCCACTCGGACGAGATGATCGGGCGCGTCCTCGACCTGATCTCGCCCATCGGCCTGGGCGCCCGCGGCCTCATCACCTCGCCGCCCAAGGCCGGCAAGACCATCATGCTGCAGCGGATCGCGCAGGCCATCACCGCGAACCGCCCGGACGTGCACCTGACGGTGCTCCTCGTGGACGAGCGTCCCGAGGAGGTCACCGACATGAAGCGCAACATCAAGGGCGAGGTGATCGGCTCCTCCAACGACCGTCCCACCGAGGAGCACATCCAGGTGGCCGAGATGGCGCTGGAGCGGGCCAAGCGGCTGGTCGAGGGCGGCAAGGACGTGGTGATCCTGCTCGACTCGATCACCCGCCTCTCGCGCGCCTACAACAAGGAGGTCGAGTCCTCCGGCCGCACGCTCACCGGCGGCGTGGACTCGCGCGCCCTGGAGCGCCCCAAGCGGCTCTTCGGCTCGGCCCGCAAGGCCGAGGAGGGCGGCTCGCTGACCATCATCGCCACCGCGCTGATCGACACCGGGTCGCGCATGGACGAGGTGATCTTCGAGGAGTTCAAGGGCACCGGCAACATGGAGGTGGTGCTCTCCCGCCAGCTGGCCGAGCGCCGGATCTTCCCGGCCATCGACATCGGCGCCTCGGGCACGCGCAAGGAGGAGAAGCTCTTCGCGCAGAAGGAGATCGAGAAGGTCCGCCGCCTGCGCGGCGCGCTCGCCTCCCTCAAGCCGGTCGAGGCCATGGAGCGGCTGCTCAAGAAGCTCACCGAGTTCGACAGCAACGACGAGTTCCTGCAGAGCTTCTAGCCTCACCCCAGGCGGAGCCCTGGCAATCCCGGGGCTCCGTCTGCCCGCCTTGCGCGCCCGGGCGCCGCCTGTTCTACTCCCCTCATGAGCGGCGACCGCGTCCTCATCGTCGATGACGACGAGCTGATCCTGAAGGCGCTCGCCCGGATCCTCGAGATCGCCGGCTATCAGGTCCGCTGCTACATCACCCCGGAGGAGGCCCTCGAGGCGCTGCCGCGCGAGGAGCCGGTGGTGGTCATCTCCGACTACATGATGCCCACCATGGACGGCGTGCAGTTCCTCAAGGCCGCCCGGGTGAAGTACCCCTCCGCCGTCCGCATCCTCTGCACCGCCGCCGAGGACTTCCGCATCGCCCTGCAGGCGGTCAACGCCGGCGAGGTCTTCCGGATCATCTCCAAGCCCTGGCACCAGCAGGAGCTGCTGGGTACGCTGGCCCAGGCCGCCGAGGCCAGCCGGCTGCGCCGCGAGAACGAGCGGCTGACCGCCGAGGTGCAGCGGCAGAACGGGCAGCTCCGCGAGATCAACCTGCGGCTGGAGGAGATGGTCCGCCACCGCACGCAGGCGCTGCTGGAGGGGCTCATCGCGGCGCTCGACTACCGCGACGCGGAGACCCAGTGGCACTCCCGGCGCGTCTCGCTCTACGCCCGGCGCCTGGCCGAGCAGCTGGGGCTCACCGAGCCCGACCTGACCGTGGTCGAGCACGGCGCGCTGCTGCACGACATCGGCAAGATCGGCGTGCGCGACCGCGTGCTGCTCAAGCCCGGCCCACTCACCACCGACGAGTGGAGCGAGATGAAGCGCCACCCGGAGCTGGGCTGGGCGCTCCTGCAGCGGGTGGACTACCTCCGCCCGGCCTCGGCCATCGTGCTGCAGCACCAGGAGAAGTGGGACGGCACCGGGTACCCCACCGGCCTGCGCGGCGACGAGATCGTGGTGGGCGCCCGGATCTTCCACGTGGTGGACACGCTCGACGCCATCACCAGCGACCGCCCCTACCGCCGCGCCCGCCCCTTCGGCGACGCCCGCGAGGAGATCAGCCGCTGCCGCGGCAGCCAGTTCGATCCGCGCATCGTGGACGCCTTCCTGTCGGTGCCGGCGGAGGACTGGGAGCGGATCCGCCTGGACGTCGAGACCGTGGCGGTCCTCTCCGCCGACCTGGCCGAGGTCCCGCCCGCGCTCTCCGAGCCGGCCACCCTGGCCGGCGCCCCCGCCGCGCGCTGAGGGCGCCCCGGGCCGGACGCGACCGCCGCCGGGGCGGCCCCGCTCACTGCAGCACGATGCCCGACAGCTCGGCCACGCCGCCGGCCGAGACCTCCACCGTGGCCGCCACCTGCCGGCCGTCGCGCGTCCGCAGCTCCACCCGGTGACCGCCCGGCGCCACCGTCAGCACGCGCCGCTCGCCCGCCGCCAGCGCCGGGGCGCGCTCCACCCCGTCCACTCGCAGCACCGCCGCGCTCTCCGCCTGGATGACCAGCATGCCCGGCGCCCCCTGCTTGCGCGGATCCCCGCGTCCCCCCGCCGCCACCGCCGGCGGCCCGGACCGCGCCGCCGGGCGCTCCGCCGGCTGCCGCGCCGCGCCCAGCACCGCCGAGAGCGCGACCACGCCCACGGCGGCCACCAGCGCCAGCAGGGCGGTGCGCCGGCTGGCCTGGCGCGGCGGGGCCCGGAAGGTCTCCCGCACCGCGGCCGGCAGGAGCCCCTCCAGCCCGGGCAGCAGCGCCTCGCGCGAGAAGGCCACCACCTGCGTCCGCTCCTGCGCCGCCTCCAGGCCCGCCTCGGCGGCGGCGCGGAAGGTCTCGCCGCCCAGCCGCTCCAGCCGATCCAGCTCGGCGCGGATCTCGGCCGGGAAGGTGCGGGCCATGTGGCGGGCCAGCGCCGGCGGCTCGAGCGGCTCCGGCCCCACCGCCGCGAAGGGCGCCAGCGCCTGGGCCAGCTCGCCGGCCCAGGGGAAGCGCCCCTCAGGCTCCCGCGCCAGCGCCCGCAGCACCACCGCGTCCAGCCCCGCCGGCACCTCCGGGCGGCGCCGCGAGGGCGGCAGCACCTCCACCGAGCGGACCCGCTCCAGCGTGGCCAGCTCGGAGCGGCCGGTGAAGAGCCGCTCGCCGGTGAGCATCTCGTGCAGCACCACCCCCAGCGCGAACACGTCCGAGCGCCGGTCCACCGGCAGGCCCCGCACCATCTCCGGGCTCATGTAGCCGAACTTGCCGCGCAGCGCGGTGTCCTGCTTGTGCGTCCGGAGCGCCGCCTGCGCGATGCCGAAGTCGATCACCCGGACCGAGCCGTCGTAGCCGAGCAGGATGTTGGCCGGCGAGACGTCGCGGTGGACGATGCGCAGGTCCACGCCGCCGGCGTCGCGCTTGCGGTGCGCGTGGTCGAGCGCGTCCGCCACCCGCAGCGCGATGTACGCCGCCAGCGGCACGGGGAGCGGCTCGGCGCGGGCCCGGCTGCGCTCCAGCACCGTGCGCAGGTCGCGCCCGGCCACGTAGTCCATGGCGATGTAGTAGCCGGTCCCCTGCTTGCCCAGCTCGTGGACGGGCAGGATGGCCGGATGCGACAGCTGGGCCACCAGCCGGGCCTCGTCCAGGAACATGGTGATGAACTCACCGTCCTCGCCCAGGGTGGGCAGGATCCGCTTGAGCGCGTAGAGCCGCCCCGACGGATCCCCCTGCTCGACCGCCAGGAACACCTCGGCCATGCCGCCGACGGCAATCCGTTCGAGGAGGAGCCAGCGGCCGTAGGGGATGGGCTTGAGCATCGGCGGGGGCGCGTCGCCGGTTATGATACCGCCATGGCCACCAGCTGCTACGCGTGCGGGAAGCCCGTCCGGATCGACGGCCCGGTGGGACGCCGGACCACCTGCCCGGAGTGCGACGCCGACCTCCACTCCTGCATCAACTGCCGCTTCCACGACGAGTCCGCCGCGCATGAGTGCAGGGAGCCCCACGCCGAGCACTACGTGGACAAGCAGGCCTCCAACGCCTGCGACCTGTTCCAGCTCGGGGACGGCGCCACGCGCCGGCGCGGCAGCTCCCGCGCGGCCCGCGATCAGCTCAGGGCCCTGTTCGGCGAGGCCCCGGCCCCGACCGAGGACGACCCGCGGGACGCGCTGGAGGCGCTGTTCCGCAAGAAATGACCCTGAAATCAACCCCCTGGTGCTGGGCCCGGGCGCGGCGGCCGTGTAGGCTGGCTGGGCATGCTCCCAGCGCCGAACGCGCCCGCAGGGGATCCGGCACCGGATCTCCAGCTCGTCACGGGGTACGAGGAGCTCCGGTGGCGCTACCTGCGCGCCGGGGTGCTGATCAGCGCCGCCGTCAACGCGGTGGGGGTCCTGGACCTGTCCGCCTCCGCCGCCGTGCAGGCGGTGCGCGTGGCCCTGCTCTCCTTCTGCCTGGCGTCCGCGTGGCGGCTGCGCCGGCCCGGCGCGTTCCTGCGCGGCGGGCGGGTGGTCCCCACCGTGCTCACCGCCGGCCTGCTGGTGATCGTGCTGCTGCGGCTGGACGAGGGCTGGCCGGTCAACCTGGGCTTCCTGCCGGCCCTGGTCGCCTTCTCCACGCTGGTGGCCAGCGCGCGGGTGGCCATGGGGCTCATCGCCCTCTGCCTCGGCAGCGTGGGCGCCGCGCTGCTGCTGGGGCTGGCGCCGCCCCCGGCCCACCTCTCCGCGCAGGCGCTGCACTGGGTGCTCAGCCTGGTGCTGCTGAACGTGTTCCTGCGCTGGCTGGCGGCGCTGCTGGCCCGCGGCGCCTCGCAGCTGGCCGCCTCGGCCGAGGCGCTGGCCGGGGCGCAGCTGGCCGTGGCCGAGGTCTCGGAGGCGCTCTCCGGGCGGGTCAGCGCGGCGCTGGCCGCCTTGCGCGAGGCGCTGCAGGGCGGCGCGGACCAGGCGCTGCCCAGCGCGCGCCGCCTGGCGGAGGTGCTGGCGGAGACGCGGCGGGCCGTCCCTCCCGAGCCCGAGCTGGACAGCCACCCGCTGGCGCTCGAGCTGCGGGCCCTGCGGCTGCGCGCCCAGGACTGGGCCTTCGCCCTGCTGCCCCTCTTCCTCGTCCTCACCACGGCCCGCGCCGTCCTGCACGGCCCGCGCGACCTGATGCCCTACAGCGCCGCCGCGCTCGCCCTGTCGATCGGGCTCGGGCTGGCGCGCTGGCTCCGGCCGCGCTGGGCCCCGCGCCTGGCGCTGGCGCTCTGGCTCGGCACCTATGCGCTCATGCTGGTGGCGACCTGGGGCTGGCTGGCCCGGGCGCCCATCCCGCCGCCGCCGCTGGTCAGCGCGCTCACCGGGACGCTGCTGCTGGGCGTGATGTTCGGCCCCTGGCTGGCGTGGGGGATCATGGCGCTGGTGATGGCCACCTGCCTGCTGGGCCTGCGGCTCCACCCCGGCATGCCCTGGACCGCCCCCGTCAACCTGACGCTGGCCTACGGCCTCATGGCCTGGGCGATGTGGCGGTGGCCGCGCGAGCTCTTGGCGCGCCTCAGGGCGCGGCGCGACGCTGCCGCGGCCCACATCCGGCAGCGCCGGCGGCTGGTGGCCACCCTCTTCCACGACCTGGCCAACCCGCTGATGGTGATCCAGGACGCGCTGGAGCGGACCGCGGCCGGCGATCCGCCGGCCGAGGGGGCGGAGGTGGCCCAGGCCATGGTGGCGCGCATGGAGCAGACGCTGGCGGCCGCGGTGGAGGGCCGGGTGGCCCCGCGCGCCCTGCAGGCCGGGCGGCTGTGCGACGGGCTGGAGCTGCTCTTCCGGCAGCGGCTCCGCGCCAAGCAGCTGTCCCTGCGCATCGCCGGGCCCCGCGAGGCGCGGCTGCTGGGCGACGAGGCGCTGCTGCGCGACTCGGTGCTGGCCAACCTGGCCTCCAACGCGCTCAAGTTCTCCCCGCCCGGCGCCGGCCTGGAGCTGACGATCCGGACCGAGGGCCGGGAGGTGGCGCTGGAGCTGGCCGACCGCGGCCCGGGGCTGCCGCGCGAGGTGCTCGCCGCCTGGGCGCGCGGCCGGGCGGCGCCCTCCCGCCCCGGCACCGCCGGGGAGGAGGGCTCGGGCTACGGCCTGCTCCTGGCCCGCGAGTACGTGGCGGCCATGGGCGGGCGGCTGGAGCTCCGGCCCCGCGACGGCGGTGGCCTGCGCGCGCGGGTGGTCCTGCCGGCCGCTCCGCCCGAGCCGATGGTGGAGGCGCAGCACGCCGGGTGAACGGCGCCCAGCGATCAGCCCTCGACCGCCCCCGCCAGCCAGGCCAGGTAGGCCGCGCTCCCGCCAGCCACCGGCAGCGCCAGCACCTCCGGCACCTGGTACGGGTGGAGCGCCCGCACGCGCTCCTCCAGCGCCGGCAGGCGCGCCAGGGTGGTCTTGAGCAGGAGCAGCGCCTCCGCGTCCTCCTGCACCCGCCCCTCCCAGCGGTAGACGGAGGTGAGGCCGGGGAGCACGTTCCCGCAGGCCGCCAGCCGCTCCTCCACCAGCGCGCGGGCCAGGCCCAGCGCCCGCTCCCGGTCCGGCGCCGTCACCAGCACCACCAGCGCCTGGCCCGGTTCACCCTTCGTCACATCCCCTCCCCGCGCGAGATGATCTCCCGCATGATCTCCGAGGTCCCGCCGGCGATGGTCATGACCCGGACGTCGCGCCAGGCGCGGGCCACGTCGGTGTCCAGCACGTAGCCCATCCCTCCGTGCAGCTGCATGCAGTCGTAGGCCACCCGCTGCGCCAGCTCGCAGGCGTGCAGCTTGGCCATGGAGATCTCTCGCACGGCGGGCTGGCCGCGGTTCCACAGGTCCGCGGCCCGGTAGGTGAGCCAGCGGGCCGCCTCCACCGCGGCGAAGTGATCGGCCAGCCGGTGGCGCCAGGCCTGCAGCCGGGCCAGCGGCTTGCCGAACGCGGTGCGCTCGCCGGCGTAGCGCACCGCGTCCTCCAGCATGAGCTGCATGGCGGCCACCGCCTGCACGGCGGCCACCAGCCGCTCGCCCTGGAAGTTCTCCATCAGGTGGTAGAAGCCGGCGCCCTCCTCGCCCAGCAGCCAGCGCGCCGGGACGCGGCAGCCGTCGAAGGCCAGGATGGCGGTGTCGGAGGAGGGGTTGCCCACCTTCTCGAGCGTGGAGGTGACCTGGAACCCCTCCACGTCGGTGGGGAAGAGGAGCAGCGACAGCCCCTCGTGCCCGGGGCCGCCGGTGCGGACCACCAGCGTCAGGAAGTCGGCCCGCGCGCCGTTGGTGATCCACATCTTCGCGCCGTCCACCACCCACTCGTCCCCCTCGCGGCGGGCGGTGGTGCGCAGCGCGGCCACGTCCGAGCCGGCGTCGGGCTCGGAGACCGCCAGCGCCGCGATCCGCTCGCCGCGGATGGCGGGGGCCAGGAACTCGCGCTTCTGCTCGTCGGTGCCCAGCGCCTCGATCACCGGGATGGCGATCTCGCCGTGCACCAGCATGGCCATGTTGAGCCCGGCGTTGCGGGAGCGGACCAGCTCCTCGGCGTAGGCCACCACGTACCAGGCGTCGAGCCCGGAGCCGCCCCAGGCCGGGTCGCGCCGGATGCCGAAGAGCCCCAGCTCGGCGAAGCGGGGGAACAGCTCGCGCGGGAAGGCGGCGGCCTGGTCCCAGGCGCGGGCGTGCGGGGCCAGCTCCTGCTCGCAGAAGCTCCGGACCAGGCGCCGGAACGCCTGGTGGTCCTCGGTGAAGGGCTCGAAGGCGACGGGCCGGGGCTCGGTCATGGCGGGAGGATGCTCACAGGGGCGGCCGCAGTCCCCGCCCCGGAGCGGCGCGCTGGAGGGCCGACCGCTAGCCGCCCAGCAGCTTCTTCTTGAGGTCCTTGAGCTCGCCGTCGGTGGGGTGCGGGCCGATCCAGTTGCGGAGCAGCCCGTCGGCGAAGCCCTTCCCCTCGACGCGGGCCTCGCCGCCGGGCCCCTTGATGGTGGTGCCGGCGCCGGGCGCGTAGGTGACCAGCAGCTCCTGCCCCTTCTTCACGTCGCCGATGGCCTGCTTGGCGCCGTCGAGCTGCTTGGCCAGCGCCGCCGCCTGGTCCTTGGAGTTGGCCTCGAACCCCTCGTGGAAGGCGTTCACGATGGCCTTCTGGTCGACGTCGCGCAGGAAGACCATCCGCACCACCCACGGCGCGTCGGCGGCCACCAGCGCCGCCGGGTCCTTCGACGGCGCCTCGACGTAGAGGCCGGCCACGTAGACGTCCACGCCCACGAAGAGCACCTTCTTCTTGCGGAGGCCGGCGCCGTTGAGCGTGAGCGACTTGCCCTCCACGACCGTGCTCTCCGGGAACTCGACCCCGTTCACCTGCTTGGCGAGGGAGGGGGTGGGGAGGGCGGCGAGGAGGCCAGCGAGGACCAGCGCGGTGCGCATGCGTTGACTCCTGGTTCAGGGGAGCAGCGGCCCCCAGGATTACCAGAGCGCGCCCGGCCGTGCAGCGGAGCACCGCAGCCCCGGAGGGGCGCCCGGCCGCGAACGCTCCGGCCGGGACGCGGCGCGCGGTCTACGGCTCCTCGGCGGGCAACCCGGCCGCCAGCCGCGCCTCCGGGGCGCCGGCCTCGCGGGGGCGGTGGCCCAGCAGGCTGCCGTAGACCACCCCGGCCACGCCCAGCAGCACGCCCACCGCGGTGCTCCGGGAGATTGCTTCACCGAGCGTGAGCGCCCAGAGGTAGCTGGCGATGGGCGTGAGCTGCTGCCAGAGCGCCGCCTCGGCGATGGAGAGCGCGCCGTAGGCCTCGGTCATGAAGAGCTGGGCCAGGAAGGCGGTCGCGCCCACCCCCGCCGCCGCCATCCAGGCGGCCGTGGTGGCCGGCCAGGGCCCCAGCCCGAAGGGCGCCGCCACGGTGAAGCCGCCCACGGCGAAGGCGAAGAAGATGGTGGGCGCGTTGTCGGTGGCGCGCAGCGCGCGGATGGAGGTCACCGCCATGCCGCCGAAGACCGCCGACACCAGCCCCAGCACCTCGCCCCACCCCAGGCCGAAGCGGACGCTGCCGCCGCCCAGCACCAGCCACACGCCGGCGCTGGCCAGCGCCAGCGCGATGGCCAGGTGGAGCGTGGGGCGCTCGCCCAGGAAGACGAAGGAGATGAGGACCGCGAAGATGGGGAACAGGTTGTTGAGGAGCGTGGCCTCGCCGGCCGGGATGCGCGCGATGGCCAGGTAGTAGAGGAAGGCCGAGAGGCCGCCGAACAGGCCGCGGGTGACGAGCAGCCCCTTGCGCACCGGGCGGAAGGTGCCGGGGCGGGCGCGGAACAGCGCCAGGATGAACCCCAGCCCCAGCGCGAAGCGGACCACCGTGACCTGGGCGCCGGCCATGCCGCCCAGCGTGGCCAGCTTGGCCAGGAGCGCCGCCAGGCCGAACAGCACGCCGGCCGCGAAGAGCAGCAGGCGGGCCCGGGCGCGGGCCGGGTGCGCCTGACCCCTGCCCCCGGCCGCCTCGGGGGCCACCCCCGCGCCGGAGGCCGGAGGGGCGAGCGGGCGGGCGCCCGGGCGCAGGCGGGACCAGGGGAGCGGCATCAGGCGGGAAGTACCACCTTCCCGTCCGGGGCGGAATGGCGCGGCGCCCGCCGCTGGCCAACGTCGGACCCTGGCGTTAATAAACGCCCCTCATGAGCGAGCCCGAGTTCATCACCGTCAAGGGCGCGCGCGAGCACAACCTCCGGTCCGTCAACCTCCAGATCCCGAAGAAGAAGCTGGTCGTCTTCACGGGGGTCTCGGGCTCGGGGAAGTCCTCGCTCGCGTTCGACACGCTCTACGCCGAGGGGCAGCGCCGGTACGTCGAGTCGCTCTCCAGCTACGCCCGGCAGTTCCTGGGCCAGATGGAGAAGCCCAAGTACGAGACCATCCGCGGCCTCTCGCCCACCATCTCCATCGAGCAGAAGGCGGCCTCCAACAACCCGCGCTCGACGGTCGGCACCATCACCGAGGTCCACGACTACCTGCGCGTGCTCTACGCCTCCATCGGCGTGCAGCACTGCCCGGGCTGCGGGCGGGTGGTGGGCAAGCAGACGGCCCAGCAGATCGTGGAGTCCATCCTCGAGCTGCCGGAGGGCTCGCGGGTGCTGGTGCTGGCGCCGCTCGTCCAGAACCGGAAGGGCGAGTACAAGGACCTCTTCGCCGACGTGCAGAAGCGCGGGTTCGCGCGCGTGCGCGTGGACGGGATGATCCACCCGCTCACCGACCGCCTGGCGCTCGACAAGAAGCTCAAGCACGACATCGAGCTGGTGGTCGATCGCCTGGTGGTGAAGAAGGACATCGGGCCCCGCCTGACCGATTCGGTCGAGACCGCGCTGCGGGAGGGCAAGGGCACGCTCATCCTGGCCGACGCCGACAAGGAGCAGAAGGTCGGCCCGGGGATCGATCCCGAGGAGTACAAGCGCCACGACCGCTTCTACTCCGAGCTGAACGCCTGCCACGCCTGCGGCCTCTCCTTCGGCGAGCTGACGCCGCAGGGGTTCTCCTTCAACTCGCCGCTGGGCTTCTGCACCGACTGCCAGGGGCTGGGCACGCGCCCGGAGATGGACCCGGACCTGATCGTCCCCGACCCCTCGCTCACCATCCGCGAGGGGGCGGTGGAGCCCTGGGCCGGCGGCATGGAGCGCGGCGAGGGCTGGACCTTCGAGTTCGTGGAGCACCTCTCCCGCGCCCTCAAGCTCGACCTCGACACCCCCTGGGCCAAGCTCACCAAGCGCGACCGCGACCTGGTGATGCTGGGCACCGAGGCGTCCGGGGTCCGCAGCCGCATCGAGTGGGAGGGCGTGGTCAACCAGCTCTACCGGCGCTTCAAGGCCACCGGCTCGGAGGCCATGCGGCGGTACTACATGCGCTTCTTCTCCGACAAGCCGTGCCCGGTCTGCCAGGGCGAGCGGCTCAAGCCGGAGAGCCGCGCGGTGCGCATCCGCGGCCGCGGCATCGTGGAGCTCTCGCGCCTCACCATCTCCGAGGCGCACGGCTGGCTGGCCGGGCTGGGGCTCACCGGCAACGAGGCCCGCATCGCCGAGGAGCTGCTGAAGGAGATCCGCAACCGGCTCAAGTTCCTGCTCGACGTGGGGCTGGGCTACCTGACGCTGGACCGGCCCGGGCCGTCGCTCTCCGGCGGCGAGAGCCAGCGCATCCGGCTGGCCTCGCAGATGGGCTCCGAGCTCACCGGCGTCATCTACATCCTGGACGAGCCCTCCATCGGCCTGCACCAGCGCGACAACGGCAAGCTGCTGGCCACGCTCAAGCGGCTGCGCGACGTGGGCAACTCGGTCATCGTCGTCGAGCACGACGAGGAGACCATGGAGGAGGCCGACTGGCTGGTGGACTTCGGCCCCGGCGCCGGCGCCCACGGCGGCGAGATCGTGGCCGAGGGGTCGCCGGCCGAGGTGAAGCGGAACCCGGCCTCGCTCACCGGCGCCTACCTGTCCGGCCGGACCGAGATCCCGGTGCCGGAGCGGCGGCGGGCCGGGGACCACGGCGCCATCACCGTCCACGGCGCGAAGGAGAACAACCTCAAGGACGTCACCGCCTCCTTCCCGCTGGGGCGGCTGGTGGCGGTCACCGGCGTCTCCGGCGCCGGCAAGTCCACCCTGGTCAACGCCATCCTCCGCCCGGCCCTGATGCGCCACCACTACGGCACGCGCGAGGCGCCCGGGAAGCACGAGCGGCTGGAGGGCGCGGCGCTGGTCGACAAGGTCATCGACATCAACCAGCAGCCCATCGGCCGCACGCCGCGGTCCAACCCGGCCACCTACACCAAGCTCTTCGACGCCGTCCGCGAGGTGTTCGCCCAGACGCCGGAGGCGCGCGCCTTCGGGTACCAGCCCGGCCGCTTCTCCTTCAACGTGAAGGGCGGGCGCTGCGAGGCGTGCCAGGGCGACGGCATGAAGCTGGTGGAGATGCACTTTTTGGCCGACGTGCTGGTGCCGTGCGAGGTGTGCGGCGGGAAGCGCTTCAACGAGGCCACCCTGCGCGTCACCTTCAAGGGCAAGAACATCGCCGAGGTGCTCGACCTCTCGGTGGCCGAGGCCGCCGAGCTGTTCCAGAACCACCGCGAGATCGCCCGCATCCTGCGCACGCTGCAGGACGTGGGGCTGGGCTACATCAAGCTGGGCCAGCCCTCGCCCACGCTGTCCGGCGGCGAGGCGCAGCGCATCAAGCTCTCGCGCGAGCTGGCCCGCGTCGGCACCGGCCGCACGCTCTACATCCTCGACGAGCCCACCACCGGCCTGCACTTCGAGGACGTGAAGCGGCTGCTCCACGTGCTCGACCGGCTGGTCGAGGCGGGCAACAGCGTGGTGGTCATCGAGCACAACCTCGACGTCATCAAGTGCGCCGACTGGCTCATCGACCTCGGCCCCGAGGGCGGCGACGAGGGCGGCCGGGTCATCGCCGAGGGCACGCCCGAGGACGTGGCGCGGGTCAAGGACAGCTCGACCGGCCACTACCTGGCCAAGGTGCTGGCGGCGCACCGCTCCCGGAAGCGCGCGCCGCCGCGAGAGCTGGAGCGGACCGCCTGACCGGAGATCAGCCCGTGGTGACCCCTCCGCAGGCGCAGGGGAACCACGAGCGGGGCGGCCCGGGCACCGCCTGAAGCGACGCGGGCGGCGCCCTCTCGCGAGGGGCCGCCCGTTCCGTTCGGGCTGAGCATGGGGCCTGCGCGAGCAGGCCCGGAGTCGAAGCCCGGGACTCGAGCCCGGACTAGCTCTCCTTCTTGCCCTCGTCCTTCTTCTCCTCCGGCTGCCCGTGCTTGTGGCCGCCGCAGGTGCACTTGTCGCCGCACTTGCACTCCTTCGAAGGCTCCTTGCCGCAGTTGCAGACGGCGTCCTTCTTGTCCACCTGGGCGTGCATCGGGCAGTTCTTGCAGCCCTCGCAGGCGGAGGCGGGGGCGGCGGAGACGAGCAGGGCGAAGGCGGCGACGGCGGCCAGCAGGGTCTTCATCTTTCGGCTCCTCGAAGATGGAGCGGGCCGCGGACGGCCCGGTGGATGGAGCACCGTAGGAGCCCCGTTCCAGGCTGTCAAGCTGGCCCCCCGCAACTGGGTAGCATCCGCGACCACCCGCGGCACTTCTCGCTGTTCAGCGCGAACGATCGCCCGCTAGATTGCGGATACATGCCTGCTGCCTTCGATCCGGACCGGCTGCTCCAGCTGCTGCGCGACCCGCACGTGGAGAGCCAGTCCATCGCCACCGAGTTCGGCGTCCCGCGCGAGGAGGCCGGGCGCGCCTCGCGGCTCGTCATGGGCCTCGCCAGGGCCAAGCCGGAGGACCTCCTCACGCTGCCGGGGCCGCTGGCGGCGGCGCTGGCCCGCGCCGCGCAGAACGCCTCCCGCGCCGACCTGCTGGTGGCGCTGGGCGGCCACGCCTCCAAGGACGTGGCCAAGGAGGCCAAGCGCGCCCTGCACGTGCTGAAGACCCGCGGCGTGGCCATCCCGGAGTCGCCCCGGGCTGCCCCGCCGCCCCCGCCGCCGCCGGCGGCGGACCCGGCGCTGGCGGCCTACGCCTCGGTGGTGGACGGCACCGGCGAGCGCGCGGTGTGGCTGCCGCGCGGCGTGCCCGGGCGCGGCGTGGAGATCGCGCAGACAGTGCTCGCCGACGAGCGCGGGCTGGTGACGCTGCAGCTCGGGTTCCTGGGGCGCAAGGACTGGCGCGCCTTCGCGAAGGAGATCGTCGAGCGCGGCGCGGCCATGGGGGTGTGCGAGGTCCCGCGCGAGCTGGCCCACGCCTGGATCGCCGCCGCGCGCCGGCAGAACGAGGAGACCGGGCAGCGCGTGCCGGACGGCGCCGACCTGTGGCTGGCGCAGCTGGGGCCGGCGCCGGCGGTCCCGGATCCGGCGGCGGCGTTCCCGGCGCTGTCGCCCGAGGAGGCGGGCGAGGCGCTGGCCCGCTCCGGCACGCTGCACGACCTGGCCATGCTGGCGGGCTGGCTCGCCGACCCGGGCTACCTGCGCGAGGTGGCCGCGAAGCTGGACGAGGTGGCGGTCTCGCCGCTCTACCTGGACGAGCAGCAGCGCGCCGATCAGATGGCGCGGGTGGTGGGCGACGCCGCCGACGCCTACCTCACGCCGGCCCGCCGGGCGGCGCTCTCGCGCCGGCTCTTCGGCGTGGCCGAGCACCTCCGGCTCCGCGGCGACGCGGCCCACGCCGGCGTGGCGGCGGCCACCGCCCGCGCGCTGGGCGAGGGGGCCCCGGCGCGCGACCTGCCCTTCGCGCGGCTGCTGGTGGAGCGGGCCTTCCCGCGCCAGCCCTCGGTGCCGCCGCGCCCCGCCGCGGGCACCTCCCAGGCCAGCCCCCTCATCCTGCCGCGGTGAGGGCAGGCCGGGGCCTGGCCGGCCCGGCCCCCCATGGCCGCTCCACATTGACCCCGGACAGCCCCTGCGCTACCTCTCCGCCGTGCCGCCGCCCAAGGGTCCCTCCCCCACCGTCGACGTGATCATCCAGCTGCCCGGCGACCGCGTGGTGCTGGTCCGCCGCAAGTACCCGCCGCCCGGCTGGGCCCTGCCGGGCGGGTTCGTGGACGTGGGCGAGACGCTGGAGGCCGCCGCGGTGCGCGAGGCGCGCGAGGAGACCGGGCTGGAGGTGGAGCTGACCGACCTCCTCTACGTCTACTCCGACCCGCGCCGCGACCCTCGCCAGCACACCGTCTCGACGGTGTTCCTGGGGCGGGCCGCCGGCGAGCCGGCCGGGGCCGACGACGCCGCCGAGGCCACCGCCTTCGCCTGGAGCGCGCTCCCCTCCCCCATCGCCTTCGACCACGGCGACATCCTGGCCGACGCCCGCCGCTTCCTGCTGACCGGCGCGCGGCGGCGCCCGTGAGGCCGGACCTGCCGGCGCCCGCCATGCCCCTCTCCCCCACCGACCGCGCCGCCCTGCTCGGCCTCGCCCGCGAGGCCATCCGCGCCCACCTGGCCGGCGCCCCGGCCCCGGCGCTGCCGGGCGATGGGCCGCTGGCTGCGCCCTCGGGCGCCTTCGTCACGCTGCGCCAGGCCAGCGAGGTGCGCGGGGCCATGGGCACCTTCACGCCGGAGGGCTCGCTGGCGGCCACCGTGACCGCGCAGGCGGTGCGGGCGGCCGCGGACGATCCGCGCTTCCCGCCGCTCGCGGCGGAGGAGCTGCCCGGGCTGCGCATCGAGGTGGCGGTGGTCGGCCCGCCGCGCGCGCTGGCCGACCGCCGCGCCGTGCGCGTCGAGGTCGAGGGGCTGCGCGTCACCAGCGGCTGGCACCGCGGGCTGCTCCTGCCCGCCGCCGCCCGCGCCGGCGGCTGGGACGCGGCCGCCTACCTCAAGCATGTCTGCCTGCAGGCCGGCCTGCACGCCCGCGCCTGGCAGGAGCCGGCCACGGTGATCGAGGCGTTCGAGGCCGAGGAGTTCGGGGAGGAGCCCACGACGTGCTGATCAACGTGCTGTCCATCCTGGCCGCGGTCCTGGGAGTCTCGGCCCTCATCGTCCTCCACGAGGCCGGCCACTTCCTGGTGGCCCGGGCCTGCGGCATGCGGGTGGAGCGGTTCAGCGTCGGCTTCGGCAAGGTGCTGTTCCGGTTCCAGCGTGGCGAGACCGAGTTCGCCATCTCGGCGCTGCCGCTGGGCGGCTACGTGAGCATCAGCGGCATGGGCGTGGGCGAGGAGATCTCGCCGGACGACCGCACCGCCTACTGCAACCAGGCGCCCTGGCGCCGCTTCGCGGTGATCCTGGCCGGGCCCTTCGCGAACTACGCGCTGGCCGTCGTCATGGCCGCGGTGCTGCTGCTGGGGGTGGGGCTCTCCGCGGCGGACCCGACGGCGCGGGTGGGCGAGGTCACGCCCGGCATGCCCGCCGAGCAGGCCGGGCTCCAGCGTGGCGATCGCATCACCTCCGCCGCAGGCGTGAAGGTGGCGACCTTCGCCGAGCTGGTGACCGAGCTCCAGCGGCATCCCGGCCAGACCATCACACTGGAGGTGGTCCGTGGCGACGGCCCCGACGCGCAGGGGCTGGCGGTGCCCATCACGCCCAGGGACCAGGGCGGCAAGGGGCGCGTCGGCTTCGGCCAGGCCACCCTCCTCACCCACGCCGATGGTCCGGCCGACGCGGTGGCCCAGTCGTTCGACCGCACGCACACGGTGCTCGCGGCGCAGGTGGGCGCCTTCAGCCAGCTCTTCTCCAACGCGGCCAACGTCGAGGGGCCGGTGGGGATCGGCAAGCGGCTCTTCCACGCCGCCAAGGAAGGGGCCGGCCCGTTCTTCACGCTCCTCTGGCTCATCTCGGCGGTGCTGGCGCTCTTCAACCTGTTCCCCATTCCCGGCCTGGACGGCGCGCGGCTGGCCTTCCTCGGCTACGAGCTCATCACCCGCCGCAAGGTGAACGCCCGGGTGGAGACGGTGATCCACACCGTGGGCGTGCTGGCGCTGCTGGGGCTCTTGGCGCTGGTGTCGCTCAAGGACATCGCGAACCTGCTGCATGTCGGGAGGTAGGGCCGCCCCTGGGCGTCCGCCTGCGGGGCGCCGGCGAGGGCGTCCCCGACGGCCGAGGGTGCAGGCGGACCTGCGCCCGCCTGGCCTCCCCGCGAACGGCGCCGGGTGGGCATGTGACAGCCCCAGCGTTCCGCATCTCCACGGCCACCCCGGTGACCCGCTGGGCGTACCCTGGAGTCGGGTAACCACCCGTGTTCCGGCCGCTTCACCACGCCCCGGTGACCCGGTCCCCTGGGACGCGAGGCCCGGCAGTTGGTGGTATCCTCCCCGCCTCGAAGGAGCCCCTGGTGAAGGTGCTGATCGCCGACGACGACCGCCTGGTTCGGGCCATGCTGGGAGACCTCCTGGCCGAGCTCGGGCACCAGGCCGTGCCGGCCGAGAACGGGGCCGAGGCGGTGGCGCTCTGCGCCCGCGAGACCTTCGACGTGCTGGTGCTCGACCTGCTCATGCCGCGGCTCTCCGGCCTGGATGCGCTCCGCCAGCTGCGGGAGGCCGGGGTGCGGGCGCCCGCCATCCTGCTCACCGCCATCAGCGACCGGAGCTTCCGCGAGCTGGAGGGCGCCGACATCGTCCAGGTCCGGCTGGAGAAGCCGGTGACCCGGCGGGCGCTGGAGAAGGCCCTGGCGCGGGTGACGGCGCCATGAGGCTCTCGCGCGCGCTGGTCCTGGTGGTGGTCGCGGCCGGCGCGGTGCCGGTGGCGCTGCTCGGGCCGCTGCTGGTGCGGGCCCGCGGCGGCCTCGACGCGCCGGTGATCCTCGCGCTGGTGCTCTCGCTCTCGGCGGCCGCGGCCTGCGGCGCGCTGGTGGCGCGCAGCGTGACCCGGCCCATCGCCGAGTGCGTGCGCGGGGCGCTGGAGATCGCCCGCGGGCGGTTCGGGCGCGAGGTGCACGTCCACGCGCGCAACGAGATCGGCGACCTGGCCTACACCTTCAACCACATGTCCCGCGAGCTGGCGAGCTACGACGCCGAGAACCAGCGGCTCATCGCGGCCATGGAGCGGGGCTACCTCGAGACCATCCGCAGCCTGGCCTCCGCCATCGACGCCAAGGACCCGTACACGCGCGGCCACTCGCAGCGGGTGGCGGCGCTGGCGGTCGAGATCGGCAGGGAGCTGGGGCTCGGGCCGGAGGAGCTGCAGGCGCTGGAGTACGGCGGCGTGCTGCACGACATCGGCAAGATCGGCCAGCCGGACGCCATCCTGGGCAAGGCCTCGACGCTGACCGACGCCGAGCGGCTGCACATGCGCGACCACCCGCGCGTCGGCGCCGAGATCGTGGAGGGCGTCTCCTTCCTGGCGCGCGCGGCCCCGGCCATCCGCAACCACCACGAGCGCTGGGACGGCAAGGGCTACCCGGACGGCCTGGCCGGTGAGGCCATCCCGCTGGTGGCCCGCATCGTCAACGCCGCCGACACCTGGGACGCCTGCACCTCCACGCGCCCCTACCAGAAGGCCTTCGCGCTGGAGGAGGTGGTGCAGATCATGGCCAACCTCCGCGGCACCCAGCTCGACCCCACCGTGCATGACGCGCTCCTGGCGCTGGTGCGCAAGCGCGACGGCAAGCCGACCGCGGCCCGCCGCGATGAGCGCTCCGGGGCGGGGCCCGCCGCGGCGGCGGTCTAGGCCGACCGGCCCCCGCGGCGCGGCACGCCCGTCCATTTCGCGCGCGCCCGGCCGTCCGGCATTACACTGCCGCTCCCATGCCCACCCGCCTCGCCCTGCTCGATCTCGACGGCACCCTGGTCGACTCGGTCGACGACCTGGCCGCCTCCGTCAACCACGCCCTGGCCACGCTCGGCCTCCCCGCCCGCTCCACCGCCGAGGTGCGCGGGTTCATCGGCGACGGGGCGCGGGTGCTGCTGGAGCGCGCCGTGGCCCCGCGCGGCGAGCTGGTCGAGCCGGCCCTGGCCGCCTGGCGCGCGCACTACCAGGGGCACCTGCTCGATCGCACGCGCGCCTACGCCGGGATCCCCGAGGTGCTGGCCGGCGCCGGCCGCCCGCTGGCGGTGCTCACCAACAAGCCCGGCGACATGGCCCGGCGCATCCTCGAGGGACTGGGGCTCCTGCCCCGCTTCGCGGCGGTGGTGGGCGGCGACGAGGGGCCGCGCAAGCCGGATCCGGCCGGCGCGCTCGGGCTCATCGCGCGGCTGGGCGGGCGCCCGGAGGACGCGGTGCTGATCGGCGACAGCGCCGTGGACGCCGCCACCGCCCGCGCCGCCGGCCTCCGCTTCGTGGCCGTGACCTGGGGGCTCACCTCGCGCGAGGCGCTGGTCCGCGCCGGCGCCACCACCTTCGCCGCGCGGCCCGGGGAGCTGGCGCCATGGCTCGCGTGAAGGGCGGGGGTGCCTCCCGCGGGGCCCGCAGGCCCGCCGGGGGGAAGGCGAAAACTCGCCCGGGCGGATTCGGGCGTGGTACCGGGGGGCATGTTCCGGGTGGCGCTCAAGCTGGCCCTGGCTGCAGCGGTGCTGGCCGCGGTGTGGGCCTTCGTCCCCATCGGCGGGCGCACGCTCTCCGACCGCTGGAAGCGCGCCCGCACCCCGGTGGACTTCGTGGAGCGCGGCTGGGCCGAGCTGCGCGGCCCGTCCGCCCCGCCCGCGGCCGACGAGCAGGCGCCGCCCCGCCGCCCGCCGGCCGGGAAGCCGGCGCAGCGCCAGGCCGCCGCCCCGCCGCCCGCGCGCAAGCCGCCGGTCGAGACCCACTCCGAGGCCGACCGCAAGGCGCTCGACCGCCTGCTGTCGCAGGAGCTCCAGCAGCACGACCGCTGAGGCGGCACCCCGCTGCCTTCGCCCTCGCCGCACCGGGTGCGTCCGGGCCGTTGCGCGCGATCGCACGCCCTCCCCACCTTGCACGAGGGGGGTAGGCACGGCGCCGGGGCCATGGAGCCCCGCGGCGAGGCCCGCGGTCCCGGGGGGAACATCATGGCGGCGGCGTGGGCAGCGCTCCTTGTGGCCGTGCAGCTCGGGGCCGCGCCGGAGGCGCCCCTCTACTCCGAGGGGGCGCGCATCGCCAACCTCCCGGCCGCGCCGGGCGGGCAGCTCCCGGACCTGACGCGGCTCGCGCAGGCCGCCATGCCCGCGGTGGTGGGCGTGCTGACGACGCAGCGCACGCCGCCCACCATGGCCGACGACTCGCTGCGCGACCTCTTCGACAAGCTGCACGACGGGCCGCGCAAGGGCGTGGGCTCGGGCTTCGTGATCCGACCGGGACGGCTGGATCCTCACCAACGCCCACGTGGTTGAGGGCGCCGAACAGGTGGAGGTGGACCGCGGCGAGGGCCAGGCCCGCCTGCCGGCGCGCGTGGTGGGCCTCGACTCCGAGTCGGACGTGGCGCTCCTCAAGGTGGACGCCGGCGCGCCGCTGCCGGTGCTGCCGCTGGGCGACTCGGAGCAGCTGGGCGTCGCCGAGTGGGTGATGGTGATCGGGAACCCGTTCGGCCTCGACCATTCGGTGACGCTGGGGATCGTGAGCCACACCGGCCGCGCCGACATCTCGCCGGTGGGCCGCCCCGGCACCTACGACTTCGTCCAGACCGACGCCTCCATCAACCCCGGCAACTCCGGCGGCCCGGTGCTCAACCTGCACGGTGAGGTGGTGGCCATCGCCACCGCCGTCAACGCCACGGGCCAGGGGATTGGCTTCGCCATCCCCATCAACATGGCCAAGGAGATCGTCGGCCAGCTCAAGACGCGAGGGAAGGTTATCCGCAGCTGGCTGGGCGTCTCGGTCCGCGAGCCGGAGCCCGGCCCGGCGGCGACCGCCGCCGGCGTGGAGGTGGTGGAGGTGGCCGACGGCAGCCCGGCCGCGCGTGCCGGCGTCCGGGTGGGTGACATCATCACCACCGTCCAGGGCCACGCCATCCACACCCCCTCCCGGCTGCGCTGGTACGTCTCCACCGCCGGCGTGGGGCAGGAGATTGAGCTGCGGCTGCGGCCCCGGCTCGGCGCCCGGGCTGCGCCCGGCGCGGTGGCGCGGAGGACCTCGGCCCCCTCGCCGGCCTCGACCGGCGCCGGGGCCGGCGGGGTGACCGCGGTGGGCGCCGCGGGCGCCGCCGAGGAGGCCGCGGCGGCCGGGGAGCGCACCTTGCGGGCGGTGCTGGTGGAGGTGCCCAGCGCCGAGCAGGCCCGCGAGGCGACGCGGCCGCTGGTCGGGGAGTGACGGCCGGGGCGTGGCAGCCCCTCCGCCCTCCCGCGCTGGCGGGAAAACCGGCCTGGGCCCGCGCGCTTGGGGTTGCTTCCGGCCTCCGGGTCTGGTATCGAGCGCCCTCCATGGCCGAGACCAAGACCAACAAGAAGAAGGCCCCCGCGCCCAAGGGCAACGGGAAGAAGGCCTGCTCCATCCAGGGCTGCAAGCGCGCGTACCGTGCGAAGGGGCTCTGCTTCTTCCACTACAAGAAGTGGCGCCGCGACGAGATTCGAGGCCAAGCCGGGCCGCTACGACACGTGCAGCAAGGCCGACTGCAAGAAGAAGGTGGTCGGGCACGGCCTCTGCCAGGAGCACTTCGACGCCTGGAAGAAGTCGCGCAAGAAGAACCAGGCCGCCGCCGCGGCCTAGGACCTCCCAGGCTCCGCCAGCCCGGATTTCATCCGGGTGAAACGGTGCGGAGCGGCCGCTCCGGCCGGTGAGGCGCTCGCGCGCCGGCCGGCCGGATCGGACGGTCCAGGCCCAGCGGCCCCTCCGGAACTCCATCCGGGCGGAATACCCCGAGCCTCCCGGTGCTGCCGGGGGGCTTTTGGCGTCTCACTCGGCTTGCGTTCACCGTCGAGTGGCTGCGCCCGGAGCTTCGCCTGGCCCGGAGTGGTTTCGTTCACTTCGGCCGGCCGAAGCTGGAGCGCCAGCCGGTTGCACGCGCCCGGGGGCTCGTGACTGGCTCGTGCCCGGCTGGCCCGTGCCCGGCTGGCCCGTGCCCGGCTGGCTCGTGCCTGGCTGGCTCGTTCCCGGCTGGCTCGTGCCCGGTGGCTCGTGCCCGGTGGCTCGTGCCCGGTGGCTCGTGCCCGGCTGGCTCGCGCCTGGCTGGGTGGGGCTTGGGGAACGCCGCGGGTCCCGGTCCCTAGCCAGCCTGGCCCAGCTGGCGCTCCAGCGCGCGCAGCGCGGCGAGCAACAGCTCCACCTCGCGCTGCGTGGGATCGGCGCGGGAGAGCAGCCGCCGGAAGTCGGCCAGGATGTGCTCAGGGTTCTGCGGGTTCAGGTACCCGGCGCGCGCCAGCACCGCCTGGGCCCGCGTCCAGAGCGCCTCCACCGTCGCGTGGCGCGCCGGCTCCGCGGGAGGAGCGCCGGACGGCGCGGCCGCGAGCGGGGCCGCCGCCGGCGCCGGGACGCCCCGGGCCGTCATGGCCAGCTCGTACGCGACCACCGCCACCGCCTGGGCCAGGTTCATCGAGTCGTAGGCCTGGCCGGTGGGGATGGTGCAGACCGCCTGGCAGAGCTCCAGCTCCGCGTCGGAGAGGCCCCGGCGCTCCTCCCCGAAGACCACCGCCACCTCCCCCGCCTCGCTGCGGCGGGCCAGCTCGGCGGCCAGCTGACGGGGGTCGAGCTGGGGCCGCCCCTCCACGGCCCGAGACGTGGTGCCGCAGGTCCAGGTGGCCGTCCCCAGCGCCGCCCGCAGGTCGGGATGGACCTCCAGCTGGTCCAGCAGGTCGGCGGCCTTCCGCGCCATGCGGCGCGCCCGGGCCAGGACGTCCTCGCGAGCCGTCCCCGGGCCACCGCCGCGCGGCGGACCCGCCCAGGCCTCCGGCGCCACCACCACCAGCCGCTGGAGGTCGAAGTTCTTCATGACCCGCGCCGCCGCCCCGAGGTTCTCGGCGCTCTGCGGCCGGTGCAGCACCAGCCTGATCCGACCTGCGTTCATCGACCCTCGCCCGGGGCGGCCCCGCTCCCGCAGGGACGCGCCCCTGCGCTCATCGCGCTGCCCCGTCCTGGCCCCGACCGTATAACATCGCGCGCCATGATCACCGACGACCTGCTCCGCGCCCAGCTCCCCCACACGCTCCGCCAGCTCGACCTCCCCGGCCTGGGCGAGCTGTACCGGGGGAAGGTGCGCGACAACTACACCCGGGGTGACCGGATCGTGATGGTCACGACCGACCGCGTGTCCGCCTTCGACCACGTCCTGGGGACCATCCCGTTCAAGGGCGGGATCCTCTCCCGGCTCACCACCTTCTGGTTCGAGAAGGTGAAGGACATCGCCCCCACGCACCTGGTGGCGGTCCCCGACCCCAGCGTCATGGTGGTCAAGAAGGCCCGGGCGCTGCCGGTGGAGATCATCATCCGCGGCTACATCACCGGCTCGCTCTGGCGCGACTACCAGGCCGGCAAGGCCGGCGCCTACGGCATCACCTGGCCGGCCGGGCTCAGGAAGGACCAGCGCTTCGAGACGCCGGTCATCACGCCGTCCACCAAGGCCGAGTACGGCAAGCACGACGAGCCCATCAGCGAGGCGGAGATCCTGAAGCAGGGGCTGGTGGCGCCGGACGTCTGGCGCGAGGCCGTGGCCGTCGCGCAGCGGCTGTTCCAGCGCGGGCAGGAGTGGGCCCGCACCCGCGGCCTGATCCTGGTGGACACCAAGTACGAGATGGGGATCGCCGACGGCAAGCTGGTGGTCATCGACGAGATCCACACGCCCGACTCCTCGCGCTACTGGGTGGCCGAGGGGAGCGAGGAGCGGTTCGCGCGCGGCGAGGAGCAGCGGATGCTCGACAAGGAGAACATCCGCCAGTGGCTCATCACCGAGCGCGGGTTCTCCGGCCAGGGCACGCCGCCGCCCATCCCGGACGACGTGCGGGTGATGCTGGCCCGCAAGTACGTGGACCTCTACGAGCAGCTGACCGGCGAGACCTTCCGCTCGCAGGTGGGCTCGGTGGAGTCCCGCATCGCCGCCAACCTGAAGGCGGCCGGCCTGTACTAGCGGCGCGCGTGGCCGCCCGGGCGCCCCCAGCCGAGGCTTCCCCGGGCGGCGCGCCGCGCGGGCCAGGGGCCGCGCCGCGGGGGGGCGGCGCAGGGGCGCGCGCGCAGCCGCCGTCCCCGCCGCTGCCGCTGGTGCTGCTGCCCGGGATCGACGGCAGCGGCCGGCTCTACGCGCCGCTGCTGGCCGCCGCGCCGCGGGGGCTGGCGCCGGTCAGCGTCGCCTACCCGGCGGACCGGCCGCTGGGCTACCCGGCGCTGGTCGAGCTGGCCCGGGCGGCGCTGCCGCGCGCCGGCCGCTTCCTCCTGCTGGCGGAGTCCTTCTCCGGCCCGATCGCGGTCCGCCTGGCCGCCGAGCGGCCGCCCGGGCTGGCCGGGCTGGTGCTGGCCGCGAGCTTCCTCCACGCGCCGCTCCACCCGCTGCTCCACCCGCTGCGCGCGCTGGTGGGCGCGCGGCTCTTCGGCCTGCCCATGCCGCCGGCGGTGATCCGCCACTTCATGGCCGGGCCGGACGCGCCGGCACCGCTGGTGGAGGAGGTGCGGGCCGCGGTGACCGCGGTCCGCCCCGAGGTGCTGGCCCACCGCTCGCTGGAGGCGCTGCGCGAGGACGTCCGGCCGCTGCTGGCCGAGGTGCAGGCGCCCATCCTCTGGCTCGCGCCGAAGCGCGATCGGCTGCTCCACGCCGGGGCTTCCGCCGAGCTGCAGGCGCTGCGGCCGGACGCCGAGGTGGTCCACCTGGACGCGCCGCACATGATCCTGCAGCGCGCCCCGCACGCCTGCCTGGCGGCGATCGAGCGGTTCGCGGCGGCGCTGGAGGCCGGGGGCTGAGGAGCGGCGAGGTTCCGGTTCCGGCCCCGGTTCCAGTCCCAGTCCGGTCCCTCCCCCTCAGCGCAGGTCGTACGCGTAGAAGACCCGGAGCACCGTCGCCGCATCCGTGGCGACCGGCCCGCCCGGATCCTGCGACCAGCGCAGCATCCGGGTGACGTCCACGCCGGCGCCGTGCTCGCGGCCGAGCCGCGCCATCACGTGGGCGGCCAGGTCGAGCCGCGCCTCCGTCCCCTCCCCCTCGCCCACGCCGTACAGGTAGAAGGGCCGCACGGTCCCGCCGACGCGCCAGTGGCGCGAGAGCAGCTCGGCCTCGAGCAGCCCCTCGGCGCCCGGGCCGAAGCGGTAGTCGCGCCCGGCGCCGCCCACGCTGGGGATCTGGCCCGCGGCGCCCAGCAGCACGGCGGTGCCCACGGCGGAGCCCTCCAGCGCCAGCCCGTCCTGGAGCTGCCAGTGCAGCGAGGTGCCCACCGCCAGGCCGCTGCCGGAGGTGCGGAACGGGCCAGGCGAGTCGATGGAGAAGGTCAGGTAGAGGCCCCACAGCCCGCGCAGGTCCGGGGCCGGCGCCAGCGGCTCGCCGGCGATCAGGCCGCGGATCCGCATGGTGGAGACCGGATCGGCGGTGAGGCCGTAGGAGGCGTCGAAGACGAAGTGGTCGAAGGGGCCGTCGAGCCGCAGGTCCGGGTCCGCCGGCACGCCGTAGACCACCTGCAAGCCGCCGAAGGGAACGCCCTTGCCCGGCTCGAGCCACTGGTCCTTGCCCGGGTCCCCGCCCAGCCCGCCCGCCGTGGCCAGCAGGCGCATCGACGGCAGCGGGCGCGCCGGCCGCGGCCCCACCCAGCCGCGGTTGATGGCGCTCATGGGCGCGAGCACCACCGAGAAGACCCGGCTCCCCAGGTCGCCGCGGGCCCAGAGGCCGTCGGAGGTGCGGAGCAGCACCTCGCCCAGCGAGATGCCGGCCACGGTGGTGGTGATCTGGTCGTTGATGGCGGGCGGGAGCGTCTCGCCGCTGTACTCCCAGGCCAGGCTGGAGAAGAACGGGTAGAGCGACGACGTCCAGAAGCCGAGCCCGGCCGAGCGCGCCGCGGTGTAGGACCAGGTCCCCTGGTACGGGTGGCCGAACTGGTTCACCCAGAACTGATCGTCGTCGAGCACCCAGGCGCTCTGGAGGTTGGCGCCCACGCTGTCCCAGGTGATCTCGGCCCACTCGGCCTCGCCGACCCACTTGTTCCACTTCATGATGATGAAGTGGATGGCCACCGACTCGGTGACGGACACGGTCACCGGGTCTCGCCAGAAGGGCGGGCGGGCCGGGGCCAGCGCGAGCGGCTCGCTCGCGCCCGGGAGCGAGGAGGCCGCCGCGGGCTGCGCCAGCCCCTCGCCCGGCGGCGGCGCCGGCACGGTGGACGGCGGGCCCGCGGTGGCCTGCACCACCGCGTCCGGGTCGGCGGCGCCGACCGCGGGGACGGGCGCGATGGCATCGACCGCTGCGGCCGCAGGGACCGGCGCTGCCGCGGGGACGTCAGCGGCTGCAGGAACGGACGCGGTCGCTGGGTCAGGCGCGCCGGCCGGGTCGGCAGCAGGCTGCGGCTGCGGCGCCGCGGCGTCCCCCGGCTGCGAAGCGGCCGGGCGCTCCCCGGCTGGGGCGGCGGCGGGCAGCACGATCCCCTCGGCAGCGGCGCCGCGCGCGGCCCACGCCAGGAACAGCCCGAAGACGATCGAATGCGCCCGCTTCACGAAAAGACCAACCTGCCCGGCTCTCCCTCGCCGCCGAGTATACGCCGAGAGCGGAGGGCGCATTCCCCCTCGCCCGCGTGACGCGGGGACGGGGCACGCGCGGCAGCCTGCCGCGCTGCAGGGCGCCCGAGGGCCCGCGCCGCGCCCGGCGCGAGCGCCGCGTCCCCCCGGCGCCCCGCCTTCACGCTGCGTCTCAGCCCTGGCCGAACACGCGCGCGAAGATCGTGTCCACGTGCTTCAGGTGGTACTCGAGCGCGAAGCAGGCGTCGATCTCCGCCTCGCCCAGCACGCGGCGCACGTCGGCGTCGCCCTTGAGCGCGGTGCGGAAGTCGACCTTGTCCTCCCAGACCTTCATGGCGTTGCGCTGGACGAAGACGTAGCCCTGCTGCCGCGCCACGCCCTTCTCCACCAGCGCCAGCAGCACCCGCTGCGCCTCGTAGAGGCCGCCGGTGAGGTCGAGGTTCTCCTGCATGCGCTCCGGGTAGACGCGCAGGTTGTCGATCATGTTCGCGAAGCGGTGCAGCGCGAAGTCGAGCGCGATGGTGGCGTCCGGGCCGATCACGCGCTCCACCGAGGAGTGCGAGATGTCCCGCTCGTGCCAGAGCGCCACGTCCTCCAGGGCCGCCAGCGCGTAGCCGCGCAGCAGGCGGGCCAGGCCGGTCAGGTTCTCGGAGAGGATGGGGTTGCGCTTGTGCGGCATGGCCGACGAGCCCTTCTGCCCGGCGGTGAACGGCTCCTCCGCCTCGCGCACCTCGGTCCGCTGCAGGTGGCGCACCTCGGTGGCCTGCTGCTCCAGCACCGCGCCGCAGAGGGCCAGCGCGGAGAAGAACTCGGCGTGCCGGTCGCGGTTCACCACCTGGGTGGCCGCCGGCTCGGCGCCGCCCAGCCCCAGCTTCTGCATCACGAAGGCCTCGACGCGCGGGTCCACGTTCGCGAACGTGCCCACGGCGCCGGAGATCTTGCCCACCGCCACGCCGTGCGACGCGGCCACCAGGGCGTCGCGGCGCCGGATCCAGGCGGCGTACCAGCCCGCCAGCTTGAGGCCGAAGGTGACCGGCTCGGCGTGGATGCCGTGGCTGCGCCCCATCATCGGGGTGCGGCGGTGCTCGAAGGCCCGCTTGCGCACCGCCGCCATCACCCTGTCCAGGCCGGACAGGATCAGGCCGGCCGCGTCACGCAGCTGGACCGCCAGGCAGGTGTCGAGCACGTCGGAGGAGGTCATCCCCTTGTGCAGGTGGCGCGCAGCCGGGCCGCCCTTCTCCTCCACGAAGGTGAGGAAGGCGATCACGTCGTGCTTGACCGTCTTCTCGATCTCCTCGATGCGGGCCACGTCGGCGGCGGTGAAGGCGTAGCCGTCGAAGGCCTTCCTCAGCGCCGCCAGGTCCTCGGCCGGCACGTCGCCGAGCTGGACCATGGCCTCGCAGGCGAAGAGCTCGATGTCGAGCCAGATGCGGTAGCGGTGCTCCGACGTCCACAGCTGGCCCATCTCGGGCCGGGTGTAGCGGGGGATCATGTCTGGCCTCCTGCCGGCGCGCGCGCCGGGGAAATGACTAGCTGTGTCCGGTGGAGCCGAACCCGCCGCCGCCGCGGGCGGTCTCGCCCAGGGCCTCGGCCAGCTCCAGCGTGGCCTGGACCACCGGCGCGATCACCAGCTGCGCGATGCGGTCGCCGCGGGCGAAGGTGACCGGCGCCTGCCCGTGGTTCACGAGCAGCACGCCCACCTCGCCCCGGTAGTCGGCGTCGATGGTGCCGGGGGCGTTGACCATGCCCACCCCGTGGCGCGCGGCCAGCCCGGAGCGCGGGCGCACCTGCCCCTCGTGGCCGGGCGGGATCTCCAGCGCCAGGCCGGTCGGGACCAGGCGGCGCTCGCCCGGCGCCAGCGTGAACGGCTCGTCGGCGCGCAGGTCCAGGCCGGCGGCGTGCGCCGTCTCGTAGCGGGGGAGCTCCAGCGGCTCGCCGCGGCTCCCCACGCGGCGGACTCGGACGGTGACGGGCATGCTCTGATCTTCCGGACGCCCTGAGCGTAGGACCGGGGCGCCTGGCGCCCCGGTCCGGAGTCGAAGGGCAGGGGCCCAGAGGCCCCGCCACTCACGCCATTGACCTACTTGGCCGGCTCGCCCTTGGTCTCGGCGGCGGCCTCCGGCTTCTTGCCGGCGGCCTCGGCCAGCGCCTCCTTGCGGGAGAGGCGGAATCTTGCCCTGGCGGTCCACCGAGACGACCTTCACCATGACCTCCTCGCCCTCGGAGAGGACGTCGGACACGCTCTTCACGCGCTTGTCCGAGAGCTCGGAGATGTGGATGAGGCCGTCGGTGCCCGGGAAGATCTCCACGAAGGCGCCGAACTCGGCGATCTCTGCGGACGGTGCCCAGGTAGATCTTGCCGACCTCGGCCTCCTGCGTGAGGCCGCGGATCATCTTGATGGCCTCCTCGACCTTCTCGTTGTTCGAGCTGGCGATGGAGACCGACCCGTCGTCCTCGATGTTGATCGAGGTGCCGGTGCGGGCGGTGATGTCCTTGATGGTCTTGCCGCCGGGCCCGATGATGTCCTTGATGCGCTCCGGCCGGATCTTGATGGTGGTGATCCGCGGCGCGTAGACGCTGATGCTCTCGCGCGAGGTGGAGATGGCCTTGGCCATCTCGCCGAGGATGTGCTTGCGCCCCTCGGCCGCCTGGTTCAGCGCGCTCTCCATGATCTCGCGGGTCACGCCGCCGATCTTGATGTCCATCTGGATGGACGTGATGCCGGCGGCGGTGCCGCAGACCTTGAAGTCCATGTCGCCCAGGTGGTCCTCGTCACCGAGGATGTCGGAGAGGATGGCGATCTTCTCCCCCTCCTTGATGAGGCCCATGGCGATGCCGGCCACCGGCGCCTTGATGGGCACGCCCGCGTCCATCAGCGACAGGCAGCCGCCGCAGACCGAGGCCATCGAGGACGAGCCGTTCGACTCCATGATGTCGGAGACGATGCGGACCGTGTAGGGGAACTTGTCCTCCGCCGGCATGACCTGGCGCAGCGCGCGCTCGGCCAGGGCGCCGTGGCCGATCTCGCGGCGGCCCGGGGAGCGGAGGAACTTCACCTCGCCCACCGAGAAGGGCGGGAAGTTGTAGTGCAGCATGAACTTCTTGAAGATCATGCCGGTCAGCATCTCGACCCGCTGCTCGTCCTCGGACGTGCCCAGCGTGGTGGCGACCAGCGCCTGGGTCTCGCCGCGGGTGAACAGCGCCGAGCCGTGCACGCGCGGGAGCAGGCCCACCTCGGAGGTGATCTTGCGGATGTCACGGGTGCCGCGGCCGCCGATCCGGCGCCCCTCGTCCGTGATCATCTTGCGCATGTACTCGTACTTCACGTCCTCGTAGTAGCCCTTGATCTCCTTCTCGCGGACGGCGACCTGGGCGAGCTTGGTGGCGTCGCCCGCGGCCTCGTCCTTCAGGGCCTGCATCAGCTCCTTCTTGATCTCCGAGAGCCGGCCGTAGCGGTCGTGCTTCTCGTGGCGGCCGTAGGCCTCCTTCACCTTCTCCCAGGTGAGGGCCTTCACCTTGGCCCTCAGCTCGACGTCGTTCTTGGGCGGCTCGAAGGTGCGGCGCGGCTTGTTGCCGGTCGCGGCGCGGAGCGCGTCCTGGGCGTCGAGCACGTCCTTGATGGCGGCCTGGCCGAAGAGGAGCGCGTCGATCATGACCGCCTCGCTCACCTCGTGCGCGCCGCCCTCGACCATGACGATGGCGTCACGCGACGCGGCCATGACCACGTCGAGGTCGGAGGTGGCCCGCTGGGCCAGCGTGGGGTTGGCGACGAACTTGCCGTCGATGCGGCCCACGCGGACGCCGGCGATGGGGCCGCCGAACGGGATGTCCGAGATGTGGAGCGCCGCCGACGCGCCGGTCAGCGCGAGCACGTCGGTGTCGTTCTCCTGGTCGAAGGAGATGACGGTGGCGATGACCTGCGTCTCGTTCGCGTAGCCCTCGGCGAACAGCGGCCGCAGGGAGCGGTCCACGATGCGGGAGGTCAGCGTCTCCTTCTCGGTGGGGCGACCCTCGCGGCGGAAGAAGCTGCCCGGCACCTTGCCGGCGGCGAAGAGCTTCTCCTGGTAGTCCACCGTGAGCGGGAAGAAGTCGATGCCTTCCTTCTTCTCGGCGGCGGAGACGACCGTGACGAGCACGATCGAGTCGCCCTGGCGGACCCACACGGAGCCGTGGGCCTGCTTGGCCACCTTGCCGGTTTCGAGGAGGATCTCGCTGGCGCCGACCTTGGCGGTCTTCTGGATGGGAGTCATGTGCACCTTCCGGGACCGGACGGCGCGCCTGGCGCGCCGAGGCCCCTCAGGCCCGCGCGACCGGCGGCGGAGGCGGCGCTGAAGGTGCTTCTGTTCCTGATTCCAACGGCGCTCGGGAGCTGCGGAGCGCCGGCCGAATCGGAAACGGAAGCGCCTTCCCCCGTCTCTCGCGCGACCCGGCCTGCGGGCGCGTTCACTGCAGCGCCTCCGAACCCCGGAAGCGCGAGCGCCCCGGCCGCGAGCGGCCGAGGCGCCGTTCCCGGCTCCGCTACTTGCGGATGCCGAGCTGATCGATGAGCGTCTTGTAGCGGGCGCCGTCGATCGTCTTCAGGTAGTCGAGCAGCCGGCGCCGCTGGCCGACCATCTTGAGGAGGCCGCGGCGGCTGTGGTGGTCCTTCTTGTGCGTCTTGAAGTGCTCGGTGAGGTAGGTGATCCGCTCGCTGAGGAGGGCCACCTGGACCTCGGGAGACCCGGTGTCCTTCTCGTGCCGCTTGTACTTCGCGACCAGCTCGGTCTTCTTGTCCTGCTCGAGCGCCATAGGAGCTTCCTTTCGTTCTGGGAGGTCCCCGCCGCTGGGGCGAAGGCGCGCGCCGCGAGCCGCAGGGCCTCTCGTGAATGCGGGGTCTTAAGCCATCGCGCGGGGCGAGTCAACCGTCCTGGCCGGCGGGGGATGGGGCCCCCGATAGCACCTCGCCCGGGGTGAGCAGCACCCGGACGGGCCTGAGGCGGTCGCCGGTCGCATCGCACACCGCCACCAGCCGTCCGCGCGCGTCCAGCGCACGGGTGAGACCGTGGAGCCCCTCGGGACAGGGCGCGGCGCGCCCCTGGACCAGCCCCAGCGCCTCGCGCTCGGTGAGCTGCGCCGCCGGCAGGAACCCCAGCGCCTCGGCCAGCGGGACGAGCCGCCCCTCCAGCGCGGCCGGCCCCCCCTCGGCGGCCAGCCGCTCGGCCTCCTCCAGCGGCACCGCCTGCGCCAGCGTGAAGCCGCTGGCCATGGTGCGGCGCAGCGCGGCCAGGTGTGCCGGCACGCCCAGCGCGCGCCCCAGGTCGGCCGCCAGCGTCCTCACGTAGGTGCCCTTGCCGCAGCGCACCGCCAGGCGGACCTGCAGCCGGCCGGGCGAAGCCGGCCCGAAGGCGAGCAGCTCCACGGCGTGGACCACCACCTGGCGCGGCGTCCGCTCCACCTGCTCGCCGGCCCGGGCCGCCTCGTGCAGCCGGCGGCCGCCGACCCGCACGGCCGAGTACATGGGCGGCACCTGCGCCAGGGTCCCCACGAAGCGAGGGAGCGCCGCCGCCACCGCCGCCTGGTCCAGGCCGGCGGGATCGCCCTCCTCGATCACCCGCCCCTCGGCGTCCTCGGTGTCGGTTGCCGCGCCGAACGCGACCGTGGCCTCGTAGGCCTTGTCGCCGTCGGAGAGGTACTGCTGCAGCCGGACCGCGCCCCCCACGCAGACCGCGAGCACGCCGGTGGCCGCCGGGTCGAGCGTGCCGGCGTGGCCCGCCTTCTCCGCGCGCAGCGCGCGGCGCACCCGCGCCACCACCTCGTGCGAGGTGGGGCCGGCCGGCTTGTCGATGACCAGGACGCCGGCCACGCCGCTCAGGGCCCGGACTCCGGCTCGCCCTCGCCGGCCTTGGCCGGCGGCGCCTCGGCGCCGGCCGCGGCGGAGGCGGCGTCCATCGCCTTGGCCTCCTTGAGCAGCCGCTCGATCCGGTCGCCGCGCTCGATCGACTCGTCGTAGACCAGCCGCAGGTGCGGCGTGTGGCGCAGCTTGAGGGCGCGGGCCACCTCCGCCTGGAGATACGTCGCCGCGGCGCGGAGCCCCTCCAGCGTCTGGGTCCGCACCTTCTCGTCGCCGTGGATGGACAGGTAGACCGTGATCTCCTTGAGGTCGGGGGCCATCTTGGCCCCGGTCACGGTGACGAACCCGGTGATGCGCGGGTCCTTGAGGCCGCGGGCGATCCGGGCCGAGAGCTCCTGGCGGAACTCCTCGGCGACGCGCGCGGGGCGGTTGTGCGTGGCCATCTGGTCTACCCTTCCTCGTCCTCGCCGCCCTCGCGCGGCCGGGGCCGCGGGCGGGGGAACCGCGGCGCCGGGGCCGGGGGCTCCTCGTCGCCGGCCTCCCAGGCCGGCGCGCCCTCCGCCTCGGCCAGGGTCCGCATGGAGCCCTCGCCGACGCCGTCGCCGTAGGGGACGATCTCGATGTCTCGCGCGGTGACCAGCAGCTGGCCCCCGTGCATGCTGCCGATGAAGTCGGCGACCTTGTCGAGCTGCTCGTTCACGAAGCCGTGGTCGTTGCCGACCGCCGCCACGCCCAGCACGCTCCGCTGCCAGAGGTCGTTCTCGGCCACCTCGCTGATGGCCACGTTGAAGCGGGCCCGCACCCGGTCGATGGCCGAGCGCACCAGGTGGCGCTTGGACTTGAGCGACCCGGGCTCGGGCAGGTGCAGGGTGAGTCTCAGGACGCCTACGAACATTTGTTACGGGGACTGCGTCCCCGCCCCTCCTGCGCCGGGGACCCGGGCAGAACGCGGCCGTTCGCCCTGAGCGTAGCGGCGCGCAGCGCCGCGGAGTCGAAGGGCGCCCCCTCCCCCGGCCACATGCCGGGGCCCCCACCCCGGCTTTGCGCCTGCCCGGTCCATCCCTAGTCCAGCGACGGCCGGATCTCCTCCAGCTCGAACACCTCGAGCACGTCGCCGGCCTTCACGTCGGTGTAGCCGTCGATCCCGATGCCGCACTCCAGGCCGGCCGCCACCTCGCGGACGTCGTCCTTGAGTCGCTTGAGCGAGCTGATCTTGCCGGAGTGGACCACCTTCCGGTCGCGCAGCACGCGGGCCAGGCTGGCGCGCTTGATGACGCCGTCGGTGACCGCCGAGCCGGCGATGGCGCCGATCTTCGGGATGTTGAAGAGCTGGCGGACCTCGGCCTTGCCCAGCGGCTTCTCCCGGATGATCGGGTCGAGCAGGCTGACCATCTCCTCGCGGACCGTGTCCACCGCCTCGTAGATGATTCGAGAAGAGCAGGATCTTCACGCCCTGCTGGCTGGCGATCTGCTCGACCTTCGTCTCCGGCTTGGTGTTGAAGCCCACGATGACGCCCTTGCCGGCCGCGGCCGTGAGGACGTCGGACTCGGTGATGGCGCCCACGCCGGAGTCGAGGATCTTGACCCCGACCTTCTTGGTGGCGGCCTTCTGCAGCGCCTGCGTGACGGCCTCGGAAGAGCCCTGCACGTCGGCCTTCACCACCACGTTGAGCACCTTGGCGCCGGAGGTCTTGGCCTTGGCGAACAGGTCCTCGAGGGTGGCCTTCTTGACCGAGGAGAGCTCCTTGGTCCGGGCCTTCTCGGCGCGGTGCTCGGCGACCTCCTTGGCCGACTTCTCGTCCTCGACGACGTTGAACTCGTCGCCGGCCGTGGGGACGCCGGAGAGGCCCAGCACCTCGACCGGATAGCCGGGCGGGACCTCCTTCACCTGCTCGCCGCGCTCGTTCATCATGGCGCGGACGCGGCCGTGGTGCGTGCCGGTGACCAGCGCGTCGCCGACGCGGAGGGTGCCCTCCTCGACCAGGACGGTGGCGACGGCGCCGCGGCCCTTCTCCAGCTTGGCCTCGATGACGTGGCCGTAGGCCAGCGCCTCGGGGTTGGACTTGAGCTCGAGCACCTCGGACTGCAGGGCGATGTACTCCAGCAGCTCCTTCACGCCCTGCTTGGTGCGGGCCGACACGGGCAGCATGATGGTGGTGCCGCCCCACTGCTCGGCCACCAGCTCGTACTCGGTGAGCTGCTGCATCACGCGCTCGGGCGCGGCGTCCGGCTTGTCGATTCTTGTTGATGGCGACGAGGATGGTCACCCCGGCCGCCTTGGCCTGCTTGATCGACTCGATGGTCTGGGGCATCACGCCGTCGTCCGCCGCCACCACCAGCACCACCAGGTCGGTCACCTGGGCGCCGCGCTGGCGCATCGCGGTGAAGGCCTCGTGGCCGGGGGTGTCGAGGAAGGTGATGGGGCCCTGCGGCGTCTGCACCGAGTAGGCGCCGATGTGCTGGGTGATGCCGCCGGCCTCGCCCGCGGCCACGTCGGCCTGGCGGATGGCGTCGAGCAGCGAGGTCTTGCCGTGGTCGACGTGACCCATCACGGTCACGACCGGCGGCCGGATGACGAGCTTGGACTCGTCCACCTCGACCTCGGGGATGAACTCCTCGACCTCGAAGCCCTTCTTCTCGACGGTGTAGCCGTTCTCGACGGCCAGCAGCGCGGCCGTGTCGGCGTCGATCTGGGCGTTGATGGTGACCATCTTCCCGCCCTGCATCAGCTTGCGGAGGAGGTCGGCCGCCTTGACGCCCATGGCCTGCGAGAGCTCCGAGACCGAGATGGACTCCTCGATCCGGATGACCTTCTTGTGCTCGGCGCGCTCGGTGATTCTGGGTCTTCGCACCCTTCTTCGTAGGCTTCTTCTTCTTTCCGCGAACCGGGACGTAGGACCGGTCGCTGATGGCGGCCTGGAGCAGCTCCTTGCCGCTGAGGTTCTTCGCGGCCTCTTCCGAGACCGGGCGGCCGGCCCCGCGGCCGCGCTTGTTCTTGTCGCGCGAGACGTCGATGAACTCGCGCTCGCGACCCAGCGAGCCCGGGACGACCTTCAGCTCACGGATGTCGCCCAGCGCCCGGGGCCCGGGGGCCGCGGGGAAGGACTGCCGCGAGCTGGTGGGCGGCGTGACGCGGCGGACCGGCACCAGGGGCCGAGAGATGACCACGGCCTGGGTGGAGGTCGGGCGCAGGGTGCGCGGATCGACCGGCGGCTGGCCCGGCGCGCCCGCGTGGGCAGCGTTGGGCGCGGTGGGCCGCGTGTGGGTGGTGGAGACGGACGGGCCGTGGCCGTGCGTTGCGGGCGCGTGGGCGGCGGGCGCGTGCGCGGCCGGCGCGTGCGCGGCCGGCGCCGGGGCGGCGGGCGCGTGGGCAGGGGCCTGCACCGCGGCGACCGGCGCGGGCGCCGCGACGGCCGCGGGGGCCGGCGCCTGGACCTGCGCGGCCACGGCGGGCGCGGCGGCCTCGGCGGCGAGCGCCGGGGCCTCCGGCGCAGGGGCGGCCGGCTCGGCGACGGCAGGCTCGGCCGGCTCGACGGGCGGCGCGGCCTCGACCTCGGGCTCCGGCTCGTACTCGGCGACCGGCGCCTCGACGACAGGCGCGGCGACCTCGTGCGCGGCCGGCGCGGCGTGGACCGGGCCGTCGGTGTGGGCCTTGCGACGCACCACGAAGCCAGGGCCGGTGGGACGGACGGGCGCCGGCTTCGGCTTCCGCTCACCCATGATCTTCTCGAACGCCGACGCGGCCTGGTCGTCCTCGAGGGAGGACGAGTGGCTCTTCACCTCGTGGAACCCGAGGGCGTGGAGCTTCTCGACCAGCTCCTGATTGGAGAGCTCGATGCCGTTCTCCTTCAGCTGCTTGCCGAGCTCGTGGACCCGCTTCTTCGTCATTGCGTGGACTCCTAATCCTTACGGGCATTTCCCGTCAACCCGTCCCGGAGCGAGGCTGCGTCCACCTGGACGCCCTCCGCCCGGAGGGCGCGCCCGAAGGCGCGGCGCCGGACGGCCCGGTCGAGGCACGCCGGAGCCGGGTGAAGCCAGGCCCCTCGCCCGCCCCGCCCGCCTGCGCCGACGACCACCCGCGCGTCCTGCGCCACGAAGCGCACCAGCGCAGGCTGCTCGGCCTTCTGGCCGCAGCCCACGCAGGTGCGCACGGGGCGCCGGTGGCGGGTGACGTTGCTCAAACGCCCGTACTCTCCGGCGACCTGGACTTCTCGGCGTCGAGCTCCGCGCGGAGCTTCGCCTCTTCCTCGAGATACACGCCCACGGCGTGCTTGATCTGGCGGGCCTTCTTGATGCCCAGCCCGGTCGACTCGGCCAGCTTCATCATGTCGGCCTCGTTGTGCACCGCCTCGACGGTCGGGTAGCCGGCCAGCTTCATCTGCTCGACCGTCTTCTCCCCCACGCCGCGGACGCGGGCGAACCGCTCCTCCTGCGTGAGGCCGTCGGGGTGGCGCCGCGCCTCGGCAATCCGGGCCGCCTCGCGCTCCTGCTCGAGGCGGATCTCCTTCTCGGCGTCGGTGATGGACTGGTCGCGGGCCCGCTTCTGCAGGTCGGGGATCATGTCCAGCGTGAAGCCAGGGAACTGCGTGAGCATCTCCGCGGACGCGTTGGCCAGGTCCTGCGCCTTGCGGAAGCCGTGCGCGTACAGCATCTCCTGCGTGTTCTCGGGGATGCCGATGGCGGAGAAGCTCTCCTTCGCGAACTCGTGCATCTCCTTGACGCGGGTCTCGGAGTTGATGTCGAGCTTCCAGCCGGTGAGCTGGGACGCGAGCCGGACGTTCTGGCCGCGGCGGCCGATGGCGAGCGAGAGCTGGTCGTCCGGGACGATGATCTCCATGGCGCGGTTCTGCTCGTCGAGCAGCACGCGGGAGACCTCGGCCGGGGCCAGGGCGTTGCAGACGAAGCGGGCCGGATCCTCGTCCCACGGGACGATGTCGATCTTCTCGCCGCGCAGCTCCTGCACCACCGCCTGCACGCGGCTGCCCTTCATGCCCACGCAGGCGCCGACCGGGTCCACGTCGGAGTCGCGCGAGGAGACGGCGATCTTGGCGCGGCCGCCCGGCTCGCGGGCGGCGGCCTCGATGACCACCACGCCCTCGGCGATCTCCGGGACCTCCATCTCGAAGAGCCGGCGGAGCAGGTCCACCGAGGCGCGCGAGAGGATGAATCTGCGGCCCCTTGGACTCGCGCAGCACGTCCATCACGAAGGCCTGGATCCGATCGCCGGCGCGGTAGCTCTCGCGCGGCACCTGCTCGCGGACCGGCAGCACCGCCTCGGCGCGGCCCAGGTCCACGATGACGTTGCCGCGCTCGAAGCGCCGGACGATGCCGGTGATGACCTCGCCCTTGCGGTCCTTGTACTCGTTGAAGACGTTCTCGCGCTCGGCGTTGCGCGTGCCCTGGATCATCACCTGCTTGGCGGTCTGCGCGGCGATGCGGCCGAAGGAGCGGCGGTAGGTCTTGAGCTTGAGGAGGTCGCCCCACTGCTCGTCCTGGGCGCGCGCCTCGGCCTCGTCCTCGGTCCGGTAGTAGATGGGGAAGTCCAGCTCGTCGCCGGGCTCGACCTCGATCCCCTTCTCGTGCGCCACCGTCACCGGGACCATGTTCACCGGGTCGGCCAGCGGCGTCTCGGCGCTGGGGTCGTCCACGATGGTCAGGACCTGGAAGAGATCGACCTGCCCCTTCTCCTCGTCGTAGCGGGCCTTGAGGTTGCGCTCCATGCCGAAGTGGCGCTTGGCGGCGCTGCCGATGGCCTCCTCGAGGGATCTCGATCAGCTTCGGCCGGTCGATGCCCTTGTCCTTGGCGACCTGGTCGAGGATCAGGTTGAGGTTCACGTTCTGCTGCATGGTCAGTCCTTCCTCCGGAGGTCCGCCTCGACGTCGTACTCGAGGTGGGCCTTGGCGATTTCGATCGTGCGGGATGCGGTGCAGGACGCCGTCGACGTCCACCTCCACCGCGCCGTCCCTGAAACCCTTCAGCACGCCGGTCCAGCCCTTGCGCGGCGGCTGGCCGGGGGCCGTGCCCGGCACCGGGCCGTAGCTCTTCACCTGGACGCGCTGCCCGGCGTAGCGGTCGAAGTCGGCCGGCTTGCGCAGCGGGCGGTCCAGGCCGGGCGAGGAGACCTCCAGGTCGTACGCCGGCTCGATGAAGTCCTCGACGTCGAGGATCGGCTCGATGGTCCGGCTGGCGCCCTGGCAGTCGTCGACGCCGATGCCGCCGGCCTTGTCGATGAAGACACGGAGCGTCCAGCGGCCCGCCTGGCGGAGCCACTCGACCTCGACCAGCTCGTAGCCGTCGCGGGCCAGCACGGGCTCGAGGACCCGGCGTGCCTGCTCAGCGATCGATTCCTGCCCGATGCCCGTCATGAACCCCAAAAAAGAAAAAGTGGGCGAAGCCGCCCACTTTCGTAACCCGGCGTGATCCGGGGCCGAAAATGTGGGCGTGTAGGTAACAAATGGCGCGTGGTGCGTCAAGGAAGACCTGGCTCCGCCTTCCCCCGGCGAGGGGACGGGCCGCCGCCGGGCCTGCCGTTGAGCGAGGGGCTACCCAGCCTTTCGCCGTCCGTGTATTCCCTATGGAGCAGCCGCCCTGCGGCGGACGACCGCATGCCTCCCGCTTTCCACCGCCCCTACCGGACCTTGGCCGCCGCCTGCATCCTGCTGGCGCTCATCCCGGTGGCGCTCGCCCAGACCGTCCCCAGCCCGGCCCAGCTCGCCGGCGCGTACGCCGGCTGGGCGCTGGCCTGCTACATGGCCGCGGCCATCAGCGCCGCCCAGGTGGCCGTCACCTTCGACGGCGGCGACCTGCAGCGGGCCGGGTGGGGGCTCCTGGCCGGGGCCTTCCTGGTGCTGTTCCTGGCCCGCCTGTCCGCGCCCCCGAACCCCTTCAAGCTCTACGACGGGCCGGCGCCCGCGCCCGCGCTGGTCAGCATCGCCAGCATCATCTCCTCGTCCCTGGCGGCCGCCGGGTACCTGGTGCTGGCCCTGGCCTGGCACCGCTCCGGCCTGGACGACGCCAGCCCGCGCCGGCGGTGGGTGAGCGCGCTGGGCGGCCTGGGGGTGGCGGCCGCGCTGGCCGGGCCCGACCTCGTGCAGCAGCTCCCCGCCGCCCTGCGCGGCGATCCTCCGCCGCCGCCGACGTGATCACCGACCTCATGGACGCGGCCATCTTCGTGGTGGCGGTGCCGGTGCTGCGCGCCGCGCGCTCGCTGGGCGGCGGCGTGGTGCAGTGGCCCTGGCTGCTGCTCACCCTGAGCGTCGCCGGCTGGCTGGGGTACGACGCGCTGGCGGCCTACGGCAGCGCGCTGGGGGTCTCCAACTGGACCGTCCGCGTGGGAGACGAGGCGTTCCGCACCCTCGCCTGCCTGGGCGCCTTCGGCGCCGGCACGGCCCAGCGCTGGGTGATGAACCAGGCGCCTGGGGCGGAGCTGGACGCCCGGACCAGGAGCGCGGCGTGAGCGCACCGACCTCGCCCCACAGGCAGTTCCACCAACCTCGACCGCGGGCTATCCAGCCGCGCGGCCGCGCGCTATAGGCGCTGCGAATGGCTCCCGGGGGCGTCGCAGAGCGGATCGAGGCCAGGCTGGCCCTGCTGCTGGGCCCGAACAACGCGCGCAACGCGGTGCGGACCTTCGCGCGGCGCTCGCTCGAGATCGAGCCGGAGCAGCTGCGCCCCGGCGACGCCGCGCGCCTGATGGAGGCGCTCCGCCCCATGCTGAGGACGCTCCTGGGCGCCACCACCGCCGAGCGCGTCATCCGCGAGATCACGGAGGACGTCGGATGAGCTGGCGCGCGCACCGTCCGTACGCGCTGCTGGGCCTGCTCTGCGCGGCGCTCGCCGCCGTGCCGGTGATCATGGCCCGCACCGTGCCCGACCCCATGGCGCTGGCCGGCTCGTACATGGGCTGGACGCTGGGCCTCTACCTGGCCGCCTTCACCGGCGCGGCGCTGGCCGCCGCCACCTTCGGCGCCGACGACGCGCAGCGGCCCGGCTGGCTGCTGATGGGGCTGTCCTACCTGGCGCTGCTGCCGGCGCGGCTCCTGGTGGGCCCCAACCCGAGCGGCCTGTTCCAGGCCGACGAGCCGCTGCTCTGGCTGCGCGTGGTGTCGAGCGTCGCCAACTCGTCGCTGATGCTGGCCGCGATGCTGGCCCTGGCCCGCGCCTGGCGGCAGAGCGGCCTGGACGACCCGCGCCCCTGGCTGCGCTGGGTCACGCAGCTGGCGGGCGTGGCGCTGGCGGTGGCGCTGATGGGGCCGGACCTGATCCGCACCCAGCTCCCCGCCGTGCTGGACGGCGACGCGGCCGCGTGGGGCAACGTCATCACCGACGTGCTGGACGGCCTGGTGCTGGCGGTGGCGGTGCCGGTGCTGCGGGCCGCGGTGGCGCTGGGCGGCGGCCTGGTGGCCTGGCCCTGGCTCTTCCTCACCACCGGCCTGCTGGGCTGGATCTGCTTCGACGCCATCGCCGCCTCCGACGGCCTGGGCCTCACGCCCTTCGACGCCCGCACCGCCACCGAGGTGGCCCGCACCTGGGCCTGCCTCTTCACCATGGCGGCGGGCGCGGCGCAGCGCTGGATCATGTCCGCGCCGCCGGGCGCGCCGGACGAGGATGCGGTCTAGGGCAGCAGCCGCAGCCCCAGCAGCCACTCGCGGTTGCCGGCGGGCCCGATGATCACACGGGGGCTGCGCCCCCGCCCCGCCGGCACAGCCGTCGGGGCCCCACCCCGGCTCCGCGGGGCCCTGCGCCGTGCTCGCCGCTTCGCGGCTCCGCGCGGCTGCCCCGCGAGGAGGGGCTACGCCCCTCCCCCCTGCTTCGCAGGGGCCCCCCGCCCCTCGAGCCGCAGCCCCAGCAGCCACTCGCGGTTGCCAGCGGGCCCTTCGATGGGCGACTCGGCGTGCCCCAGCACCTCGAAGCCGAGCCCGCGCGCGGCCTCGGCGACGCCCTCCAGCGCGGCGCGCCGCTTGGCCTCCTCGCGGACCACGCCGCCCTTCCCCACCTCGCCCTTCCCCACCTCGAACTGCGGCTTGACCAGCAGCGCCGCCAGGCCGCCCGGGCGCAGGATGGCCTTCACCGCCGGCAGGATCAGCCGGAGCGAGATGAAGGAGAGGTCACCCACCACCAGGTCCACCGGGCCGCCCAGCGCCTCCGCGGTGAGGGCGCGGGCGTTCTCGCGCTCGCGCACCACCACCCGCGGGTCGGCCCGCAGCCGCGGATGGAGCTGGCCGTAGCCGACGTCGATGGCCAGGACCTGGGCCGCGCCGCGCTGGAGCAGCAGGTCGGTGAAGCCGCCGGTGGAGGCGCCCAGGTCGGCGCAGCGCAGCCCGCGCGGCTCGATGGGGAAGACCTCCAGCGCGCGCTCCAGCTTGAGCGCGCCGCGCGAGACGTACTTCTGCGGGGCGGCGTCGGCCTTGAGCCGCAGCGGCAGCGCCGGGTCCACCAGCGCGCCGGGCTTGTCCACCCGCGCCTCGCCCGCCACCACCGCGCCGGCCATCACCAGCGCCTGGGCGCGGGTGCGCGACTCCGCCAGGCCGCGCTCCACGAGCAGGAGGTCGATGCGCTGCCGGCGGGGCGGCCGCGGGGGCCGCTCGCCGGGCGGGGCTGGCGGGCCGCCGCTCACGCCGCGCCGCGCGCCTTGCGGTCGCCCACCAGGGCCCGGGCCGCGGCCGCGATCCCCTCCGCGTCCAGCCCGAAGGCGGCCCGCTGGCGGCCGGCGTCTCCGTGGGTGACGAACTCGTCCGGCAGCCCCAACCGCTTCACGGCCAGGCCGCGCTCCAGCAGGCCGCGCCGCTCGAAGGCCTCCAGGCAGCCGGCCCCGAAGCCGCCCGGCAGGCAGCCCTCCTCCACCGTCACCACCCGCCCGGCGCGCTGCGCCTCGCCGGCGATCAGCTCCTCGTCGAGCGGCTTCACGAAGCGCGCGTCGATCACCGTGGCGGCGATCCCCTCGGCGCCGAGCTTCTCCGCGGCGGCCAGCGCCGGCTTGAGCGTGGTGCCGACCGAGACCAGGCAGACGTCCGGCTTGCCCGGCACGTTCCGCAGGAGCCGGCCCTTGCCCACCTCCAGCGCGCGCGGCGGCTCCACCGCCACGCCCTCGCCGGCGCCGCGCGGGAAGCGGAAGGCGGCCGGCCCGTCCAGCGCCAGCGCGGTGTGGAGCGCGTGGCGCAGCTCGTTCTCGTCCGACGGGGCCATCACCACCAGGTTGGGCACGCAGCGCAGATAGGCCAGGTCGTAGGCGCCCTGGTGCGTCTTGCCGTCCGCGCCCACCAGGCCGCCGCGGTCGAGCGCGAACGTGACCGGGAGCTTCTGCAGCGCCACGTCATGGATGATCTGGTCGTAGGCGCGCTGCAGGAAGGTGGAGTAGATGGCGACCACCGGCCGGATCCCGTCGCAGGCCAGGCCGGCGGCGAAGGTGACGGCGTGCTGCTCGGCGATGCCGACGTCGTAGGTGCGGTCCGGGAAGCGCTGCTTGGCCTGGATGAGGCCGGTCCCCTCCAGCATTGCGGCGGTGATGGCCACCACCCGCGGGTCGGCGGCCATCTCGTCGCAGAGCGCGCCGGCGAAGTGGTCGGTGTAGGCCTTGGCCCCGGCCTTCTTGACCGGCTTGCCGGTCTCGACGTCGAAGAAGGACAGGCCGTGGCCGCGGGTGGCCTTGTCCGACTCGGCCGGCTGGTACCCCTTGCCCTTGGTGGTGATGACGTGCAGCAGCACCGGGCCGTCGAAGGTGGCCAGCTTGCGGAAGGTCTCGACCAGCTTCACCACGTCGTGCCCGTCCACCGGCCCCACGTAGTGGAAGCCCAGCCCCTCGAAGAGGATGCCGGGGGTCACCAGCGCCTTGGTGGCGTTGATGCCGTGGCGGATCATCTCGATGGCCTGCGGCCCCTTGGGCACCTGGGCCAGGAACTCCTTCACCGACTTGCGCCAGCGGTTGTAGGTCCGCGAGGCGAACTTCTTCGAGAACCACTCCGACATCGCCCCGACGTTGGGCGAGATCGACATCTCGTTGTCGTTCAGCACCACCAGCAGCGAGCGCCCCAGGTAGCCGGCCTGGTTCAGCCCCTCGAAGGCCATCCCGCCGGTCATGGCGCCGTCGCCCACCACCGCCACCACCTTGCCCGGCTCGCCGGTCAGCCGCTTGGCCTCCATCATGCCCAGCGCGGCGCTGATGGCGGTGGAGGCGTGGCCCACGCCGAAGGCGTCGTGCACCGACTCGTGCCGCTCCGGGAAGCCGGCCAGCCCGCCCTCGGTGCGGATGGTGTGGAAGGCCTCGCGCCGCCCGGTGAGGAGCTTGTGGGCGTAGGCCTGGTGGCCGACGTCCCAGACCAGCTTGTCCTCCGGGGTGGAGAACACGTGGTGCAGCGCCACGTTGATCTCTACCGCGCCCAGCGACGAGCCGAGGTGGCCGCCGGTGCGGGCGCAGGTCTCGATGATCTCGCGGCGGAGCTCCTCGCAGAGCGCGGGGAGCTCCTCGGGCGGGAGGCGCTTGAGATTCGGCGGGGCTGTCGATGCCGTCGAGCAGTCGGGCCATGTCACGCTCCTTCGTTCCCTACTTCTGTCGCGACAGCACGAACCGCGCCAGCGCCCGGAGGGCTGCGGCCGGCTCCCCCAGGGGAGCGAGGCCGTCGAGCGCCTCCTCGAGCAGCACCGCCGCCCGCCTGCGCGCCTCCTCCGCCCCCAGCACCGCCGGCAGCGTGGCCTTGCCCGCCGCCGCGTCCTTGCCGGCGCGCTTGCCCAGGGTGGTGGTGTCGGCGGTGAGGTCGAGCAGGTCGTCGGCGATTCTGGAAGGCCAGCCCGAGCTTGAGGCCGATGGCGTGGGCCCGGGCCTGGTCGGCCCCGGCGCAGACCGCGCCGCCCGCCACCGCCGCCGCCAGCAGCGCGCCGGTCTTGGTGGACATGAGCTGCAGGATCTCCGCCTCGCCCAGGGGGCGGTGCTCGCCCTCGATGTCGCGGGCCTGCCCGTCCACCATCAGCAGCGCGTCGTCTGCCAGCAGCCGCCCCAGCTGCGCGGCGCGCGCGTCCTCCGCGGCCAGCAGGTGGGCGAAGGCCAGCGACTGCAGCCCGTCGCCCACCAGGATGGCGGTGGCCTCGTCGAAGGCGCGGTGCACCGTGGGCCGGCCCCGGCGCAGGTCGTCGTCGTCCATGGCGGGCAGGTCGTCGTGGACGAGCGAGTAGGTGTGGATGGCCTCGAGCGCGACCGCGAAGCGGAAGGCCAGCCCGTCGTCGGATGCGTCGCCGCCGTGCGCGGTGCAGGAGGCCAGCACCAGCGCCGGGCGGAGGCGCTTGCCGCCGCCCAGCAGGGCGTGGCGCATGGCCTCGACCAGCCGGGCCGGGGCCACCTTGGCCCGCGCGTCCAGCAGCGCCGAGAGGCGCGCCTCGACGCGCGCGGCGACGGCGCGGAGGTAGGTGTCGATGTCGTGATCGGGCGGCAAGCGGGAGGGTTCTAGCACAGCGTCTGGCCCGCCGATTGTGGAAGGCCGGACGCAGGCCGGAGGTGGACGGCCGGACACGCGCGTCCCTGCCGGGTGCCTCCGGACCTCGGGCGCCGCGCCTCAGGCCGGCGTCGGCAGCGCCCCGGCGCGCTGGCCCAGGATCTCCCGGATGCGCGCCACCAGGCGGTCCATGTCGAGCGGCTTGGGGAAGTAGTCCACCGCGCCGGCCTCGAGCCCGGCGCGCTCGTCCTCGGCGCTCTTGCGCGCCGAGATGAAGATGACCGGGATGTCGCCGAAGGTGGGGTTCTTCTTGATGGCCCGGCACAGCTCGAAGCCGTCGATCCAGCTCATCATGACGTCGAGCAGGATCACGTCGGGCCGGTCCACGTGCATGGCGGAGATGAGCCGCAGGCCGTTCGCGGCCTGGCCCACGTCGAAGCCCTCCAGCTCCAGCGCCAGCGTGAGCATCTCGCGGGTGTCGCGGTCGTCGTCGACGATGATGATGCGGGGGCGGGCGGGACGCGTCTCGGGCATGGGCGGGCTCACGGCGCGCGGCCGGCCTCCACGTCGAGCGGGACCGCCGCCTCGTCGCCGTCCGCGGTGCGCACCAGCTGCTCCACGCGGCGCTCCGCCTCGTCGAGCTTGCGCGACGCCTCGCGCGCCAGCCGCACGCCCTCGGCGAACCGCTCGATTCGACTGCTCCAGCGAGAGCTGGCCGCCCTCGAGTTCGCCGACCACGCGCTCCAGCCGCGCGACGATGGCGTCGTACGGATCCTCGGTGCCTGCAGGTGCGGCGGGACGTTCGCTGCTCGGCTCGCTCAACGCGACCTCCGACCTGCGGCTCCGGGCCCTGCTGCGGCCCTGCCCAGGCTGATCGAAATTCATTAACGGGTCCGAAAAAGGGGGTCAACGGCCGACCCGCCGAGGCGCCCACCCTCACCGCCCTGGCGGGGATCCGGGCGACCCGGCAACGGGTCTGCCCCCTCGTCGCACCCCGTCACCGTGGCGTCCAGCCACCCCTCCGCCAGCGCGATCCGGACCGCGTCCCCGGGCGACGCCGCGGCGCTGCGCGACACGAGGTGCCCTTGGCGGAGCACCAGCGCGAAGCCGCGCGAGAGCAGCTTGGCCACGTTGGCCGGCTCGAGCCGCGCCGCCAGCCGCTCCACCCGCAGCCCCTCGCGGCGGAAGTACGCGGCCTGCCAGCCGCCCAGCCGGCGGGTGGCGGCCTCCATGCGCCCCTGCAGCGCCCGCAGCCGGGCGCGCGGCTCGCGCCGGGCCAGCCGCACGCGCAGCCCCTCCAGCGCCGCCCGCCGCGCCCGCGCGGCGGCGCGGGCCTCGCCCTCGGCCCGGTGCAGCAGATCGTCCAGGCGGTGGCGCTCGCGCGAGAGGAGGTGGTCCGGACCGGCCAGCCCGGCCCGCAGCGCGCGCAGGTCGCGCCGGCGCCCCTCCAGCTCGCCCTCCAGCGCCCGCTCCAGCCGCGCCCGCAGGCCCGCCACGCGCGCCACCAGCTCGTCGCGCACCGGCGCTACCAGCTGCGCCGCGTGGGTGGGGGTGGCGGCGCGGACGTCGGCCACCAGGTCGGCCACCGAGACGTCCACCTCGTGCCCCACGGCCGAGACCACCGGCACCGGGCAGGCGGCGAGCGCCCGGGCCAGCCGCTCGTCGTCGAAGGCCGCCAGCTCCTCCTGCGAGCCGCCGCCGCGGGTCACCACGATCACGTCCACGCGGGCCCGGCACAGCGCCCGCACCGCCGAGATCACCGTGGCCGCCGCCCCCTCGCCCTGCACGCGGCAGGGGGCCACCAGCACCGGCAGCGTGGGGAAGCGGCCGTGCAGCACGCGCAGGAAGTCGCGCAGCGCCGCGCCGGTGGGGCTGGTGGCCACCCCCACGCGCCGCGGCAGGAAGGGCAGCGGCCGCTTGCGGGCGGGGTCCAGCAGCCCGTCCGCCTGGAGCCGCTCCTTCACCTGCTGCAGCAGCAGCGCGTGGGCGCCGGCGCCGCGCGGCTCCACCTCCTGCACGATCAGCTGGTACTTGCCGTGCGGCGGGTAGAGCTCGACGAAGCCGCGGGCCAGGAGCTCCTGCCCCTCCGCCAGCGCGAAGCGCACCTTGCGCGCCTGCGAGGCCCAGAGCACGGCGTTGATGACCGCCTCGTCGTCCTTGAGCGTGAAGTAGACGTGCCCGCTGGCCTGGCGCCGGAGGTTGGCCACCTCGCCGGCCACCCACACGTCGCGGAACTTCGGCTCCACCGCGTTGCGGAGCGCGCGGGTCAGCTCGCCGACGGAGTAGGGCTTCGGCGCGACGGGCGCGCGCGCGAACAGGTCGCCGGTGGTGCCGGGGGGCGGCGGGGGCGGCTTGGGGCGGCTCACGCGCGCAGCTCCAGGATCCGGCGCAGCAGGACGTCCACGTCCTCCTGGCGGCGCAGGCGCCAGGGGGCCAGCGAGGGGCCCTGGCCCACGTGGACGCCGAAGACCAGCGGCGGCCCGACCACGAACGCGTCCTCGTCGGTGACGTCGTCGCCCAGGAAGAGCGCGGCCCGGCACCCGAGCCGCTTCACCAGGGTCCGCACCGCGTCGCCCTTGGTCGGGAAGTCGTGCGGCAGGACGTTGAGCACCCGCTTGCCCGGGATGAGCCGGACGCCGTCCAGGTCGGCGGCGGCGCGGAACACCTGCTCCTCGGCCCGGCGCATGGGCCGCGCCTGGCCGTAGTGGACGGCGAAGGTGGCCCCCTTGTCCTCGAACCGCACCCCCTCGATGCCGGCCAGCGCCTCCCCCAGCTGGCGCTGCCAGCCGCGGACGCGGCGGAGCACCGCCGCGGGTGGGCGGACGGGGCGCAGGAGCTCGTACCCGTGGTTGCCCACCAGGTGAGGCACGGTCCCATCGACCATGGCCGCGAGGTTCTCCAGGCTGCGGCCGGAGATGACCGCCACCGGCTCCCGCTCCGCCAGGCGGGTCAGCAGGGCCCTGGTCCGGGGCCGCATCCGGGCCCCGCCGGGCTTGTGGACGATGGGGGCCAGGACGCCGTCGAAGTCGAAGGCCAGCAGCACGCGCCCGGCCGCGGGGGCCAGGAACGCGGCGAGCGCCGCCCGGTGGCGGGGCTGGAGCAGGTCCCTCATGAGATCACAGGTCGCTTCGGTGTGGGACAGGAGTGTAGCAGGGGTTTCCTCGGCCCGGACTTTCGTGTTTCCGCCCGGCGAACGTACAATCGGGGCCCCGTGGCGCGCATCCTCCTGGCCGAGGGCCACTCCGAGACCCGTGAGCTCCTGGCCGGCCGCCTCGCCGAGGCCGGGCTCGACGTGGTCCAGGCTGCGGACGTGGCGCGGGCCTGGGAGGCCGCGCAGGCGGGCCGCCCGGACCTGGTGGTCCTCTCGGCCGACCTCGACGACTGCGTCGGCCTCGCCACCCGGCTGCGCGCGGCGGACCCGCGCGTGCTGGTGGTGGCGGTGGACCGCCAGCACCTGGGCGAGGCGCGCGGGGTCCACGCCCTCCTGCCGCTGCGGGCCGGGGCCTACGTGGCCGACCCCACCAGCCCGGAGCTGGTGGAGAAGGTCCGCCAGCTCCTGGCCCAGCGCGCGGCGGGCGGGAAGTCGCCGCTCCGCGGCGCGGCCCTGGTGCTGTCGCGCGAGCCGGCGGCGCGCGGCGAGGTGAAGACCGGCGTGGTGGCGCGGCTGCTCCACCAGCTCTGGCGCAACCGCTCGAACGGCATCCTGGTGCTGGAGGAGCCGGGGCGCACCCGGCGGCTGCTGGTGCTGCTGGGCGCGCCGGTGGCGGTCGTGTCGGACGATCCCGGCGAGGCCATGCTCCGGTGGCTGCGCGACCAGGGGCGGCTCAACGCGGCGGCCCACGACGCGGTGCTGGAGGCCATGGCCAGCGGCCAGCCGGCGGTCGAGGCGCTGGTGGCGGCCGGGGTGCTGGACCAGGGCGAGCCGCTGCAGGCCACGCTGCGCGCCCACCAGAAGGCGCTGGCGGTCCGGGCGGTGGCGGTGCGCCAGGGGCAGTGGCGGTTCCACGCCGGCGCGGAGCACGCCGCCGAGGTGCAGCCGCTGGAGCTCCTGCCGCTGCAAATCATCCTCGAGGGGGCCCGGGGCGGGATCCCGGCCCGGCACTTCGCCGAGGCGCTGCGCGCGGTCACCGACGCCTACCCGGCCCGCACCGCCGAGTTCGACGCCCTGCTGCCGGCCGCCGGCCTGGGCGGCGCCGACCTGCGGCTGGCGCTGGCCATCGACGGGAGCCTCTCCACCCGCGCCTTCGTGGAGTCGCGCGGGGCGGCGGACATGAAGGACGCGCTGCTCCTGCTCTGGTTCCTCTCCATGGTGGGCGCGGTGGCCTTCCACCAGGCGCCCGCCGGCGAGGCGCCCGCCGAGGCGCCGGCCGCGCCGCGCCGCCCGCCGCTGCCGGCGGAGCGGGCCGAGGCGCTGCGCCAGGCCGCGCTGCGGATCGTCCCCGGCTCCTACTACCACGCGCTGGGCGTGGACATCGCCGCCGACGCCGCCGAGGTGGAGCGCGCCTTCCGCGAGGTGGGCAGCCGCTGGCACGCCGACCAGTTCGCGGCCTACGACACCGGCGACCTCTCCGACCTGCTGGCCGCGGTGCAGGACAAGGTCAACGCCGCCTACCGCGTCCTCTCCAGCGACGAGAAGCGGCGCGGCTACCTCTCCTTCCTGCTGCTCCGCTTCGAGCTCTCCGGCGTGCGCCGCCCCGGCATCGACGTGGACGCCGAGGTGGCCTTCAAGCGCGGCGAGCGGGCCCTGCGCGAGCGCAAGCCGGCCGCGGCCCTGGGCGCGCTGCGCGAGGCGGCGAGGCGCAACCCGCGGGAGCCGGAGTACGCGGCGCTGCTCGCCTTCGCCACGCTGCACGACCCGACGCTGGGGCCGGCGGAGCGCGCCGAGGAGGCGCGCCGGGCGGCCCGGCAGGCGCTGGAGCTGGCCCCCGAGCACGCCCGCACGCGGGCGGTGGCGGCGCTGGCCGAGGCCGCCGCCGGCGACCGCGCCGCGGCCCGCAAGCACGTGGCCGAGGGGCTCCGCAGCCACCCGGACTCCGAGCTGCTGAAGAAGGTCGCGGAGCGGGTGCGGGCTTGAGCCCGCGGTCCACCGGCGGGGCCGCGGCTCAGGCCGCCGAGCCGACCTGGCCCTGCGCCGCCTGGCCCTGGCGCACCACGTCCGCCAGCGCGGCGATGAAGTCCGGGCGCACGCCCAGCGCCGGCACGCGGCGGTAGGCGGTGGCGCCGCCCTTCTCCGCCGCCTCCCTCGCCAGGATGTCCATGTCGTAGAGCGTCTCGAGGTGCTCGGAGACGAAGGCGATGGGCACCGTGACGATGGCGCGGCCGCGCGCGCTCGCGGCCAGGTACTCGGTGGTGTCGGGGCCCAGCCACCTCGCCGGACCCACCTTGCTCTGGTAGGTGACCTGGAAGTCGGTCACGCTGGCGCGGCGCGCCGTCTCGGCCGAGGAGTGCTCGACGTAGCCGGGGTACGGGTCGCCCTTGCGCACCTGGCTCATGGGCAGCCCGTGGGCGGAGAAGATCACCTTCACCCGCCCCTGCTCCTCCGCCGGCAGCCGCGCGATGGTCTCGCGCAGCGCCGCCGCCGAGGCGTCCAGGTAGCCGGCGTGGTCGTGCCAGGTGCAGATCTCGGCCAGCGGCCGGTCCTGGGGCCACAGCCGGCGCAGCTCCAGCAGCGAGCTGCGGGTGGTGGCGTTGGCGTACTGCGGGTAGAGCGGCAGCGCCACGGCCTGCGTGGCTCCGGCGGCCAGCGCGTCGCGCACGCCCTCGGCGGTGCTGGGGTGGCCGCAGCGCATGGCCAGGTGGCAGGACCAGCCCGGCCCCAGGGCTGCCTGCAGCGCCCGGGCCTGCGCCTCCGTCCCCTCCACCAGCGGCGACTTCCCGCCGATGAGCGCGTACTTCCCGGCCGAGGACGGCGCGCGGAAGTGGCTCACCAGCTTCGCGAAGAGCGGGCGGAGCGGGCCGAAGGGCGCCGAGACCACCAGCGGATCCGAGAACAGCTCGTAGAGGTAGGGCTCCACCTCCTCGAGGTTCCGCGGACCGCCCAGGTTCATCAGGAAGACGGCGGTGTGGGCCATGCCGGCTAGACCGTCCGCGAGAACTGCTTCTTGCCCCCGGCCTTGCGCAGGTAGGCGTCGAAGAGCATGGCCACGTTGCGCACCAGCAGCTGCCCCAGCGGCGTCACGCGCAGCAGGGTGCCGTCGAAGGTGACCAGCCCGTCCTCCTGCAGCTCCTTCACGCCGCCGGCCAGGTCGGCCTCCAGCGCGGCGCGGGCCTCGGGGCCGAACCGGGTGGCGATCTCGGCCAGGTCGAGCTTGAGCAGGCACATCACCCGGTTGATGGCGAAGCGGCGCATCACGTCGTCGGCGCTCATGGAGCTGCCGCGCTCGACCGGCACCACGCCGGCCTCCACCTGGGCGGCCCAGTCCTTCAGCTTGTGCGCGTTCTGGGCGTAGGCGCCGCCGATGTCCGAGATGGAGGTCATGCCGAAGGCGACGGTGTCGTCGGCCGGGCGGACCGTGTAGCCCTGGAAGTTGCGGTACAGGAACCCGCCGTCCTGGGCGTGCGCCAGCTCGTCCGACTCCAGCGCAAAGTGGTCCAGGCCGATCAGCCGGTAGCCGCTGCGGGTGAAGGCCTCCACCGAGGAGAGGAACAGCTCCACGCGCTGCTCGGTCTTGGGCAGCGCCTCCTGCGGGAGCAGCCGCTGGTGCGGCTTCGACCAGGGGACGTAGGCGAAGCCGAACACCGCCATGCGGTCCGGGTGGATGGCCAGGATCCGCTCCAGCGTGCGGGTCCAGGTCTCCGGGGTCTGGTAGGGCAGGCCGTAGATCAGGTCGAGGTTCACGCCCTTGAAGCCGTTGGCGCGCGCGGCGGCCACCAGGTCGGCGGTCTCCTTCTCGCCCTGGATGCGCCCGACCACCTGCTGCACCTTGTCGTCGAAGTCCTGCACGCCCATGGAGATCCGGTTGAACCCCAGCCGGGCCAGCGTCTCGATCTGCGCGCGGGTGGTGATGGCCGGGTCGATCTCGATGGCCTTCTCCACGTCCTTCGTGAAGGTGAAGTGGCGGCCCAGGATCTCGTGGCAGCGGACCAGCTGCCGCTCGTCGAGGAAGGTGGGGGTGCCGCCGCCCCAGTGGAGCTGCGAGACCTCGCGCCGGTCGGGCAGCCGGGCCGCCACCAGCGCGACCTCCTTCTCCAGCACGTCCAGGTAGCCGTCGGCGCGCGAGCGGTCGTGGGTGGCGATGACGTTGCACCCGCAGAACCGGCACATCTCGCGGCAGAACGGGAGGTGCACGTAGAGCGAGAGCGGCCCCTGGGCGGCGTTGGCGCGCGCCAGGTGGTCCTGGTACTGGGCCGGGCCGAACGCCTCCGACCACTCGGGCGCGGTGGGGTAGCTGGTGTACCGGGGCCCGGGCCGGTCGTACTTCCTGATGAGCTCCCAGGACGGGATCTGGAGCATGGTGCGGTGCCTTCCTAGAGGGCCAGCGCGTGCACGGCGTCCACCACGGCCTTCACCGTGGCGGGGGGCGTGCCGACCTGGATGCCGTGGCCCAGGTTGAAGATGTAACCCGGCGCCGGACCGGCCGCCCGGGCCAGCGCCACCGCGCGGGCCACGGCGTTCCCGGCGGGGCCCAGGAGCAGCGTGGAGTCGTAGTTGCCTTGCACGGCCAGGCCGGGCACGCGGGCCCGCGCCTCGTCGATAGGGATGCGCCAGTCCACCGAGAGGACGTCGTAGCCCAGCGTGGCCAGCCGCTCGAGGTGGGCGGTGGTGCCGGTGGAGAAGAAGATGGCCGGGACGCCCGCCTTGCGGACCGCCTCGGCGATGCGGGCCAGGTACGGGAAGGCGAACTCCTCCAGGTCCTCGCGCGCCAGCTCGCCCAGCCAGCTCTCGAAGATCTGCGCCGCCTCGGCGCCGGCCGCGATCTGCGCCTCGATCTGCACGATGGCGGCGCGGGTGAGCTTGTCGAAGAGCGCGTGGGCCGCGGCCGGATCGCTCCAGAGCAGCGTCTTCAGCCGGGTGAAGCCCTGGCTGCCGCCCTCGACCGCGTAGCTGGCCACGGTGAACGGGCCGCCCACGAAGCCGATCAGCGGCACGCGGCCGGCCAGGCCGCGCTTGATGGCGGCCACGCCGTCCAGCACGTAGCGCAGGTCGCGCTCCGGGTCGGGGACCGTGAGCGCGTCCACGTCGGCGCGGGTCCGGACCGGGTTGGCGATCTTCGGCCCGCCGTCGCCCTTCCCCTTCTCGCCCTTCTCGAAGGACAGCTCCAACCCCATGGCCGGCAGGTGGACCAGGATGTCGGAGAACAGGATGGCGGCGTCGAACCCGAACTCGTCGATGGGCGAGAGGGTGACCTGGGCGATCAGCTCCGGGGAGCGGCACAGCTCCAGGAACCCGACCTTCTCGCGGACGGCGCGGTAGGAGGGCTGGTACCGCCCGGCCTGGCGCATCATCCAGACGGGGAGGCGGTCGACGGGCTGGCGGCGGCAGGCGGCGAGGAAGCGGTGGGGCGTGGGGGCCATGGGGGGCGACAATATAGACCAGGGCCCGGGGGAAAACACGGACTTACCCCACTGACGCGGCCTGCCTGCAGGCCGCGTCCTGCACGGGTGGCAAACGGTTGCCTGCGCGCCGCTCGCGCGGCGGTGGGCAGGTTTCGGTACGTGCCGGCCTACACGCCCAGCGCCGCCAGCACCTGGGCTGCGGTTACCCCGGCCGTCCGCACCGTCTTCCGCCGCCCGGTCTCGCCGCGCTGGATCTCCACCGCTGCCTTGCGCACCGAGAGGGCGCCGGCCAGGAACGCGATCAGCGCGGCGTTGGCCTCGCCGTCCACGGGCGGGGCCGCCAGCGCGACCTTGAGCCGGCCGTCGTGCTCGCCCACCACCGCGGTGCGCGAGGCACGGGGCTGGACCAGCACCTCCAGCACCGCGCCGCCGGGCGCGTCGCGGACCCAGGCCATCAGCGCATCCCGAGCAGGGCGATGCGGGCCTTGTCGGCCTTCTCGACCATGCGGTCGAGGTCCATCACCAGCGTGGCGCCCGCCTCGACGGCCAGCACCCGGCCGCCGGCCTCGCGCAGCGAGTCCACCGTGTCCGGCCCCACGGCCGGCAGGTCGAAGCGCCGGTCCTGGCCCGGCTTCACCGCCTTCACGACCACGAAGCCGCCGGACCTGGCCAGCTCGCCGCCGCGCCGGATGCAGGCGTCGGTCCCCTCCAGCGCCTCCACCGCCAGCCCGACCCGATCCTTCACCACCACCGTCTGGCCCAGGTCGAGCTTGCCGATGCCGCGCGCCAGCTCGAGGCCGTAGCGGGCGTCGGCCAGCTCGTCCTCGCTCGGCTGGTGCCTGCCCATGACCCCCTCGCGCGCCAGCCGGTCGGCCAGGTAGGGCGTGGGGTCGGTGATGGGCAGGCCCTCCTCCTCGAGGAAGCGGGCCATGGCGCGGAGCAGGTTGTCGTCGGAGCGGATGGCCACGCGGGCCAGCACCCGCAGGCCGGTCGCGTCCAGCATGGCGTCGTGGAAGAAGCGGCGCTTGGTGATGGCGCCCAGCATGACCGCCTGCGTGGCGCCGCCGGACTTGAGCGCCTCCAGCAGGTGGCCGATCTGGCCCAGCTTGATCCAGGTGAGCCCGTCCACCGCCTGCTCCAGCGCCGGGTCGGTCTCGCTGCGGTGGGCCACCGCGACGACGCGGTGGCCGGCCTTGCGGGCGCTCTCGGCGAACAGCAGGGGGAAGCGGCCGCCGCCGGCGATCAGGCCGATGGTGGCCATCTACCGGGTGATGCCCCGCTGCGAGGCCTTGAGGAAGGCGGTCAGGTGGGCGACCTCGGGGGCCGCCCCCAGCTCCGCCTCCAGCTGCGCGATGGCCTCGGCCAGGCCCAGGTTGGAGCGGAAGACGATCTTGTAGGCCTGCTTCACGCGCCCGACCTGCTCCTCGGTGAAGCCGGCCCGCTGCAGGCCGATCACGTTGAGGGCGGCCAGCTCGGCGCGGGCCCCGGCCACCGTGGTGTAGGGCGCCACGTCCATCACCACGCCCGTCAGCCCGGAGACGAAGGAGAGCCGGCCGATGCGGCAGAACTGGTGCACGGCGGCCAGGCCGCCCAGGTGCACGTGGTCCTCGACGGTGACGTGGCCGGCCAGGGCCACGCCGTTCGCGATGATGGCGCCGTCGGCGATGACGCAGTCGTGGCCGACGTGGCTGTAGGCCATGAACAGGCAGCCGTTCGCGATTGACGTCACGCCGCCGCCCTGGGCGGTGCCCAGGTTGATGGTGGTGAACTCGCGGAAGGTGTTCCGGTCGCCGATCTCGAGCCGGGTGGGCTCGCCGCGGTACTTCAGATCCTGCGGCACGCCGCCGATGGCCGCGTGCGGGAAGATCCGGTTCTCCGCGCCCAGCGTGGTCCGGCCGCCCACGGTGGCGTGGGCGCCCACCGAGGTGCGCGGGCCGATCACCACGTCCGGCCCGATCACGGCGTAGGGACCGATCTCCGCGCTGGGGTCGACCCGGGCCCCGTCCTCGACGATGGCGGTGGGGTGGATGGCCATGACAGGTACCTCCTACTCCGCCGGCGGGTCCGCCAGCATGGCCATGAAGTCTGCCTCGGCCACCACCTGGCCGTCGACCCTGGCCACGCCGCGCTGCTTCCAGACCGGCCCCTTCTGCTTGATCACCTCGACCTCGAGCTCCAGCCGGTCCCCCGGGACCACCGGGCGGCGGAACCGCGCCCCGTCGATCCCCATGAGGTAGGTGAGCTTGTCGCTGGAGCTCCCCTGCAGCGTCAGCATGGCCAGCAGTCCGGCGGCCTGGGCCAGCGCCTCGAGGATCAGCACGCCGGGCATCACCGGCTGGGCCGGGAAGTGCCCGGGGAAGAAGGGCTCGTTCATGGTGACGCCCTTCCAGGCCACCAGCCGCTTCCCGGACTCGAACGCGACCACCCGGTCCACCAGCAGGAAGGGCGGGCGGTGCGGCAGGAGCTTCATGATGCCCTGCACGTCGAGGACGGGCTTCTGGCCCTCGGCCGCGGGGGCCCCGGTGGCTTCGCTCACGGCTGCTCTCCCTTCGCGGCCCGGAGCTTCTCCAGCTCCTTCCGCAGCTCCTTCAGCTCCCTGCGCATGGCCGGCAGGTACTCCAGCGCGGCCGACTGGCGCAGCCACTCGCCGTGCGGGCGGGCCGGGTAGCCGGACACGGTCGCGCCCGGCTCCAGGTCGCTGTTCACGCCGGACTGCGCGCCGATGCGGGCGCCGGCGCCGATTCTCCAGGTGGCCCACGATCCCGACCTGACCGGCCGCGACCACCCCCATGCCCAGCTTGGTGGAGCCGGCCACGCCGACCTGCGACACCAGCAGGCAGAGCGGGCCCACCTCGACGTTGTGGGCGATCTGCACCAGGTTGTCGATCTTGGCGCCGCGGCCGATGCGGGTCACGCCCAGCGTGGCCCGATCGACGCAGGTGTTGGCGCCCAGCTCGACGTCGTCCTCCACCACCACGTGCCCGCTCTGCGGGACCTTGTAGTGGCGCGGCCCGCTCCCCTCGCCCTCGGGGTCGAACGCGAAGCCGAAGCCGTCCGAGCCGATCACGCAGCCCGGCTGCAGGATGACGCGGTCGCCGATCACGCAGCGCTCGCGCACCACCACGTTGGAGTAGAGCAGGCAGTCGGCGCCCACCCGCGCCCCGGCGCCCACGTGCACGCCCGGGTGCAGGATGGTGCGGGGGCCGATTTCGGCGCCGGCCGCCACGCTGCACAGCGGCATCACCTGCGCGCTGGGGTGCACGCGCGCCGACGGGTGGATCACCGCCGTGGGGGCGATCTCCGGGGCGGCGGCCGCGGGCGGGTTGAAGAGCGTCGAGATCTTCGCGAAGGCCAGGTAGGCGTTCGCGACCCGCAGCACGGTGCGGCCGGCCGGCACCTCGGTGCCGGGCTCGACCACCACCGCGCCGGCCCGGGAGGCCTCGAAGGCCTGCCGGTACTTCTTGTTGGAGTAGAAGGAGAGCTGCGCGGGGCCGGCGTCCTCCAGGGGCGCCACGCCGTCCATCGACAGCCCTCCGTCTCCCGCCACCTCGCCGCCCACGCGGGCGGCCAGCTCCGCGAGCGTGAACGCCATGGCGGCCTCCTACTTCTTGGCCGGAGCGGCCGGCTTGGCGTCGGCCTTCTTGGCCGGCGCGGCGGCCGCGGGGGCCGGGAACTTGGCGTTGTAGCGGCGCAGCACCTGGCTGGTGACGTCCATGGCGTCGTTGTAATAGGCGACGCCGGCGGTCACGTCGATCACCAGGTCGAGGCTCTCGGCCTGCGCCACCTCGCGGATGACGCCCTTGACGCGGTCGCCGATGGGGGCGAGGAGCTTGCCCCGGATGTCGTTCAGCTCCTGGCTGAGCTTGGCCGCCTGCTGCTGGTAGGACTCGAACTTCTTCTGGAGCGTGCCCTGCCGGTCGCGCATGGCGGACTCGGTCAGGATCGAGGCCTGCTTCTCCAGGTCGGCCTTCTCCTTCTCCAGGTCGGACTCGATGACGGCGATCTGCTTCTGGCGGTCCTCGACCTCCTTGCGGAAGGAGGCCTGGGCGGCCTTGCCCTGCTCGCTCTCGTTCAGGACCTTGTTGACGTCCACCACCCCGATCTTGGTCTGGGCGGCGGCGGGCAGGGCGGCGGCGAGGGCCAGGGCGGCGAGCGACAGGCGGGCGGTGAGGCGCATGCGGATCTCCGGGGCTCCGTGGGGAGCTAGAAGAAGTTGCCGATGGTGAACTGGAAGTCGACGGCGTTGTCGATGTAGGCCCCGGTGACGGGGTCCTTGCGGCGGTCGAGCGGGATGCCCCACTCGAACCGGAGCGGGCCGATGGGGCTGAACCAGCGGAAGCCGAAGCCGATCGACTTGTAGAGCGAGAGCGGGACGGACGGGTCGTGCCACGAGCCCTCGGCGAAGCTGTTGCCGGCGTCGAAGAAGACCACGCCGCGCACGCCGATCTTCTCGAAGAACGGGTACTCGAGCTCGGCGTTGACCACGAACTGCTTGTCGCCGCCGGCGCGGAAGTCGCAGAGGCGCGAGGCCGGGTCGTTGCCGGCGCAGCCGACCTGCAGCGACGGCCCGATGCTCAGGTAGCGGTAGCCACGGATCGTGTTGACGCCGCCCACGTAGTAGAGCTCGGAGATGGGGACGTCGCGGCCGGTGATGTAGCCCAGCGTGTACTTGTTGCGGAAGACCAGCGCGCCGATGATGGGCCGGTAGAAGCGGAGGTCCCCGGTGAAGCGGCTGAACAGGTTGACGTTGTCGCCGAAGATGGCCTGGGGGGCCAGCCAGCTGGGGGCGCTCTCGGCGCTCACCGACCAGAAGTAGCCGTTGGTGGGGAAGAGCCGGTTGTCGCGGCGATCCCACTGCAGCGCCACGCGCACCGAGCTGGTGGTCCCGGACTCGAACTGGTTGGCCAGCCGGAGATCCGCCTGCGTGGACCCCACCGAGACGTACTCGTTGGTGTAGGTCGCGAAGAGGCGCATGTCCTCCAGCCTGGTCGCGAACGGCCACCACCTGGCCAGGCCGGAGAGCTCGTAGCCCCAGGTCATGGAGCCGCCGATGGCCCGGCGGGTGAAGGTCGTGTACTGCGACTCGTTGGCGTAGAGGTCGATGGCGAAGGTCCAGCGCGTATCGAGGAAGTACGGCTCGATGAACTGGATCTGGCCGAGCTGGCGGATGGACGACCACTGCACCTGCAGCGAGAGGGTCTGGCCCCAGCCGAAGAAGTTGTTCTGGGAGATCTGGCCGGTGAGGACGAAGTTCTCGTAGGAGGAGAAGCCGGCGCCGATCTGGAAGGTGCCGGTGGCCTTCTCCTTCACCTCCACCGTGGCCACCATCAGATCCTCGGCGCTCCCCTTGCGCGTGGTGATCTCGACGGTCTCGAAGTAGCCCAGCGCGGTGACGCGCTGCTTGGACACCTTGATGCCGGTGCCGCTGTAGAGCTCGCCCTCGTAGATGCGCAGCTCGCGGCGGATGACCTTGTCGCGCGTCTTGTCGTTGCCGACGATCTCGAATCCGCTCGTAGCGGACCTTGGGGCCGAGCTGGACCTGGAAGCTCAGGTCGACGATCCGCTTCTTGGCGTCGGTGTTGGTGGAGGGGACGACGTTGGCGTACGCGTACCCCATGTCCTTGAAGACGTCGGTGACGGCGAAGAGGTCGTCCTGGAGGCGGGAGCGCATGAAGCGCTGCCCGGTCCGGGTCTTGACCATGGCCTTGAGCCGGGGCTCCTGGTCGAGCAGCTCGCCGGCGAACTCCACCTTCCCGATGTCGTACTGCTCGCCCTCCTCGACCGGGATGGTGATGTACAGGTAGCGCTTGTCGGCGGAGAGGGCCACGGTGGGCTTGCCCACCTTCACCGTGACGTAGCCGTGCTCCATGTAGACCCAGGTCACGGCCTGCAGGTCCTTCTGGAACTGGTCGTCCTTGTACGTGCCGGGCTGGAGGAACGGGATCAGGCCGCCCTCCCGCGTCTGCATGTACGGGGTGATGTCCTCCTTGGCGATGTGGGCGTTCCCGATGAAGCGGATCGACCGCACCTCCACCTTGGCCCGCTCGTTGACCAGGTAGAGGACGTCCACCTGGTTGTCCGGCGCCGGCTCGAGGCGGTAGGTGATCTCCGCCAGGAAGAAGCCCTTCTCGACGTACTTCTCCTGGATGGTCTTCACGTCCTTCTGGACGGCCGTGAGATCCAGGACCGAGAACGGCTTGATGGCGACCGTGTCCTTGAGGTCGTCCTTGGAGAGCTCGCTGTTCCCCTGGATGCGGGCCTCCCGCACCACCGGCCGCTCCACCACCCGGTAGATGAGGATGGGCGCCGCGTCCGGCCCCTCCAGCTCGGCCACCGCGTCGGAGAAGTAGCCCAGCTTCATGACCGCGCGCAGGTCCCGGTCGATGACGTCGGGGTCCAGCGGCTGCCCGGCCTTCACCTGCAGGGCGCCGCGGACGACGTCGATCTCGATGCGCTTGGTCCCTTCGATGCGCACCTCCTTGACCACGGGCTGCGCCGCGGCGGCGGGCGCACCGGCCACGAGGAGGAGCGTCGCCAGGACGCCCAGGGCGATGTGGGAGAGGCGCGTCACGGAGCCGCGGAATCTAAACCGGCGTGTCGAAAACCTCAAACACCTTTGCGACCCACCCTTCCCCACCGGCGTGGGCCCGGTCACGCCAGCAGCCCGCGCTCGAGGCGGAGGCGCCGCGGGAGCGCCGCGGCCAGCCGCTCGTTGTGGGTCACCACCACGGCGGTGATGCCCATCCGCACGTTCAGCTCGGAGAGGAGCGCGTGGATGCCGTCGGCGGTCTGCGGGTCGAGGTTGCCGGTGGGCTCGTCGGCCAGGAGCAGCTTGGGCTCGAGGCAGAGGGCCCGGGCCAGCGCCACCCGCTGCTGCTCGCCGCCGGACAGCTCGCCCGGCCGGTGATCCAGCCGCTGGCCCAGCCCCACCAGCTCCAGCATGCCCGCGGCGCGCCGCCGCGCCTCGGCCCGCGGGACGCGGCGGATCAGCGCCGGCATCATGGCGTTCTCGAGGGCGCTGAACTCGGGGAGCAGGTGGTGGCTCTGGAAGACGAAGCCGACCGTGTCGTTGCGGAAGGTGGCCAGCTCCTCCTCCGTCCGCCCGAACACGTCCCGCCCCTCGACCAGGATCCGGCCGGCGGTGGGCACGTCGAGCGTGCCCAGCAGGTGCAGGAAGGTGCTCTTGCCCGCGCCGGAGGGGCCGGTCAGCGCCACCAGCTCGCCGGCGGCGATCTCCAGGTCGAGGCCGCGCAGCACCTCCACGCGCTTCTCGCCCATCAGGTAGGTCTTGGTCAGCCCCTCGATGCGGATGAGCGGCGTCATCACTCGCTCCGGAGACCGTCGACCGGGTGCAGCCGGGCGGCCTTGGTCGCGGGGTAGAGGGTGGCGAAGTAGGAGAGCACCAGCGCGGCCACGGCCACCGAGACGAACTGGCCGGGGTCGATCACCACCGGCAGGTTGCTGATGTAGTAGACCTCCGGATCGAGCGGGATGCCCACCTTGTCGATGAGCAGGCAGGTCCCGTACCCGAGCACCAGCCCGAAGAACGTGCCCACCGCGCCGATCACGACGCCCTCGGCCACGAAGATCTTCATCACGCTGGGCACCCCGGCCCCCATCGACTTGAGGACCGCGATCTCCTTGCGCTTCTCCAGCACCTGCATGATCAGCGTGGCCACGATGATGAAGCTGGCCACCAGGACGATGAAGCCCAGGATGACCGCCATCACCACCTTCTCCATCTGCAGCGCGGCGAAGAGGTTCCGGTTCAGCTCGCCCCAGTCCTTGGCGTAGTAGGGGAAGCCGCCCAGGGCGAAGACCACCCGCGCCATGACCGCGCGCGCCTCGTCCACGTTGTGCACCTTCAGCTCCAGGCCCGTGACGGTGTCGGTCCCGAAGAACCGCTGGCCCTCGGCCAGGCCGATGTACGCGAACTTGGAGTCGTACTCGTACATGCCGCTGTAGAAGACGGCGGCCACGCGGAAGGCGCGGGCCTTGGGCTGCGGCCCGGCCGGCCCCAGGTCCCCCATGGGCGAGACCACGTTCAGCTGGTCGCCCACGCCCACCCGCAGCGAGGCGGCCAGCTCGCGCCCCAGCACGACGCCGGGCAGCGCCCTGCCGGCGGCCCGGCGCGGCGCGCCGTCCAGCTCGGCGCCGCGCGGCGGCGGGATCTGCTCGGGGTGATCCAGCCAGGCGAGCTCGCCCGTGTCCACGCTCCGGGCCAGGTCGGTGACGGTGCCCACGGTGGCGGGGTCGATCCCGCGCAGCAGGGCGCCGGTCAGGTTCTGGCCGGTGGTGAGCATCACCTCGTTGTAGAGGAAGGGGGTGGCCCCGGCGATGCCGCGGACCCGCAGCACCTTCTCGCGGGCGGAGCGCCAGTCGCCGAACTCGTCCTGCCCGTAGGAGAGCACCATCCCGTGGGCGGTGTGGCCCAGGATCTTCTTCTTGAGGTCGGCCTCGAAGCCGCTCATCACCGACAGCACCACCGTCAGCGCCCATACGCCGATGGCCACGCCGCCGATGGAGATGAGCGTCATGAGCAGCGTGGCCGGCATGCGCGCGCGCTGCGTGAGCTCGCCGCGCCGGTAGGCGCGCCGCTCCGCGGCGTCGCGCGCGATGGACCAGCCCAGCAGCACCAGCAGGCCGGGGACCAGGCCGGTCACCACCAGCCCGAAGAGCGCGGCCAGGGTCGGGGGCGAGAGCCGCAGGTGGCTGCGCGCCACGAACAGCTCGTAGGACATGGAGAGGTCGAGCTTGCCGGCCCCGACCGCCAGGTAGGCCAGGGAGGTCCCGGCGAAGACGGCCGTGGTGGCCACCGCCCCCAGCCCCAGCAGCGCCAGGACCAGCACCAGCGTGCCCTGCGCCACCAGCGACTGCAGCGCCGGCAGCTGGCGCAGGCCCGGGAGGAGCACCACGGCCGCCACCGCCGCGGCCCAGAGCAGGAACGTGACCGTGATCTCGTAGAAGGCCAGCCGCCGCCCGGTCAGCGCGGCCAGGCCGCCCATGAACGCGCCGAAGACGCCGGCGCCGAGCACGGCCAGGCCGGAGGCGACCGCGTCGGGGAGCGAGAGCCGGTCCGCGAACAGCAGGTGGAGGACCGGCACCAGCCCGATGGTGCCGAGGGTCCCCAGCATCACCAGCAGGAAGGCGCCGACGTGGAACACCGGCGGGGCCGGGTGGCCCTCCGGCGCCGGCGGCGGGCGGAGGCCCGGGCCGGAGCGGAAGGACGCGGGCGAGGCGGTCGGTCCGGTCACGCGCCCTGGCTCTTGAGCAGCGGGAAGAGGATCACGTCTCGGATGGAGGCCGAGTCGGTGAGGAGCATGGTCAGGCGATCGATGCCGATGCCCTCGCCGGCGGTGGGCGGCATGCCGTGCTCCAGCGCCCGGACGAAGTCCTCGTCGTAGGGCATGGCCTCCTCGTCGCCGGCGGCCTTGGCCTTCACCTGGGCCTCGAACCGCTCGCGCTGGTCGATGGGGTCGTTCAGCTCGGAGAAGGCGTTGGCCAGCTCCATGCCCGCCACGAACAGCTCGAAGCGATCCACCAGGCGCGGGTCGGCGTCGCGCCGCCGCGAGAGCGGGCTCACCTCCAGCGGGAAGTCGACCACGAAGGCGGGCCGGTCCTTCGGCAGCTGCGGCTCGCCGAAGATCTCGAAGGCCAGCGCGATGGCCTCGCCCGGCGACTTGCGGGCGGCCTGCTCCAGCTTCCAGGCGTCCTCGGACTCGTTCTCGCGCGCGGCGGCCCGCCCCAGCGCCTCGGCCAGCCCCTTGCCTGCCAGCGCGTCCTCGGGCGACAGCCCCAGCGCCTTCGCCCCCACCTCCAGCATGGAGACGCGCGGGAAGGGCGGCGTCAGGTCGATGGCCTGGCCCTGGAACGTCACCACCGGCCCGCCCGCCACCTCCACCGCCAGCGTGTGGAAGAGCTGCTCGGTGAGCTGGATCAGGTCCTCGTGGGTGGCGTAGGCCTCGTAGAACTCGATGGTGGTGAACTCGGGGTTGTGGCGCCGGTCAATCCCCTCGTTCCGCCAGATGCGGCCGATCTCGTAGACCCGCTCCAGCCCGCCCACCACCAGCCGCTTGAGGTGCAGCTCGGTGGCGATGCGCAGCTTGAGGTCGAGGTCGAGCGCGTTGTGGTGGGTCTGGAAGGGCCGGGCCGCCGCGCCGCCCGCCTCCTCCGGCTTGTGCAGCGTGGGCGTCTCCACCTCCAGGTAGCCGCGCTGGTCGAGCACGCGGCGGATGGTGGAGACGATGCGGGCCCGCTTGCGGAAGACCTCGGCCACGCCGGGCGTGGCCACCAGGTCCACGTAGCGCTGGCGGTAGCGCTGCTCCACGTCGGTGAGGCCGTGGAACTTCTCCGGCAGCGGCCGGAGCGCCTTGGTGAGGATGGTGAACCGGGCCGCCTCGATGGTCAGCTCGCCGGTCTTGGTCCGGGTGGCCGGGCCCTCGGCGGCGACCAGGTCGCCCACGTCGAGGAGCTTGTAGACCTCGAAGGTCCGCTCATCCACCTTGTCCTTCTTCACCCAGACCTGGATGTCGCCGGAGCGGTCGCGCACCTTCAGGAAGGCGGCCTTGCCGAAGGACTTGTTGGCGATGACCCGGCCGGCAATCGACCACGGCCCGGGCTGCTCGGCGATCTTGTCGGCGGGGGCCTCGCCGTAGGCGGCCACCAGGTCGGCCGCCACGTGGCGCGGCCGGTGGCCGTTGCCGAAGGGGTTCACGCCCAGGGCGCGCAGCGCCTCGGCCTTCTTCTGACGCTGCGCGAGGATCTCGCGCTCGGTGGTGCCCAGCTCGTCGGCCATCGTGTCGAATCCGCGGATCCCGCGGGATCTCCAGGGGAAAAGGTCGTGCGAGGCTAGTCGGGCCCGCGAGAGCCGTCAACGCAGGAACGCGGGAAGCGCCTGGGCGCTTCCCGGAGGTCCGCGGGGCGGGGGCCGGCGGCCTCAGGTCGCGGGGCTTCCGACCGACGCGGTCGGACCGTCCGCGCGCGGCCGGTACACCGCGTAGTCCAGCTCGGGGAAGATGTTGTCCTTTCCCTCGACGAAGGTGAGCCACGCCTCGTCCAGCTGGCCGGCGCGGAGCTGGTCGTGCAGCCGCGTGAAGCGGAGCACGTGCTCCTTGGTGCGCCGGATGGCGTAGTCCACCATCGTGCCGGTCTTCATGATGAAGGCCCAGTCGGACGACTGCGCCAGCAGGAGCTCGCGGGCGGCCTGGTCCAGCGCCCGCCGCTCCAGGTCGGTGGGCGCCTGGAAGTCGCGGGCCAGGGCGATCATCCGCTCGGTGGCCTTGTGCAGGTGCCGGTAGACCCAGTCGTTGGAGCCGTCCAGCCAGACCCCGGCGTAGCCGCCGGCGCCCCACGAGCAGAGCGGCGGCGTGGCCAGCTGCTGCTCCGGGTTCTCGCGCAGGTAGTCGCCGGGCGTGGCCAGCTGGAAGACGGCCTGCTCGCTGGCCACCTTCCGGACCAGCTGGTCGATGAAGAGCGGCCCCTCGTACCACCAGTGGCCGTAGAGCTCGGCGTCGTAGGGCGAGACCACCATGGGCTTCACGCCGCCCATGCGCGCGGCCAGGTGCTCCACCTGGCGCCCGCGGTTGAAGATGAAGTTGCCGGCGTGGGCGGCGGCCCGCTCGCGCGCGCGGAGCGGATCGTACGGCTCCTTGTGCGCGGTCCGGCCGGTGATGCGGAAGTACTTGATGCCCACGTTCTTCCGCTGCCCGGTGGCCTGGATGTACGGCTTGACGTAGTCGTAGTCGAGGTCCCAGCCCACGTCCCGGTAGAACTCGCGGTAGTCGGGGTCGCCCGGGTAGCCGGTCTCGGCGCTCCAGACCTGCATCGACGACTCGGGATCGCGGCCGAAGGCGGCCGGCCCGGTGGGCGTGTAGATGGGCGCGTACACGCCGTAGCGGGGCCGCGGCGTGGCGTCCACGATGCCGTGCGTGTCGACGAAGAAGTAGCGGAGGTTCTGCTCGGAGAGGAAGGCGTCCAGCCCGGGGAAGTAGCCGCACTCCGGCAGCCAGATGCCCACCGGGTCCCGGCCGAAGTGGCGCCGGTGGTGGACCACCGCCACCTCCAGCTGCGCCCGCACCGCCTCGGGGAACTGCGCCATCAGCGGCAGGAAGCCGTGGGTGGCACCGCAGGTGACGATCTCCAGGCGGCCCGCCTCCTCCAGCCGCCGGAACGCGGCCACCAGGTCGCGCTTGTACCGGTCGTCGAAGAGGTGGCGCAGCTCCTTGAACTCGCGCTGGTAGTGGAGCGCCAGCCCGTGGAAGGTGGCGTCGTTCCGCGTGCGGTGGACCTCCTTGTCCGCCAGCTCGCAGAGCTTCTCCAGCCGCCGCGCGTAGCGCGACATGAGCAGCTCGTCGCGCAGCATCGCGACCAGCGGCGGCGTCATGGTCATCGAGACGCGGAACGGCACCCCCTCGTCCGCGAGCTGGTCGTAGACCTTCAGCAGCGGGAGGTAGGTCTCGCTGATCGCCTCGTAGAGCCAGTCTTCCTCGAGGAAGTCCTCGTACTCCGGGTGACGAACGAACGGGAGGTGCGCGTGCAGGTGGAGCGAGACGTAGCCGAGGACGTCCTGGGACATCTGTCAGGCGCCCCCTCGCCCGGGCGGCCCGACCGGCGAGGTCGGGGAGGTGGGGCGTACGTGCGAGGACGGGAGCACGTGGGAGGACGGCGCGGCGCCGGGCGCCGCGGCCTGCCCTGCCCCACGCTCCGCCTCCGGGCCCTGGGCGGCGCCGGGGCCGGTCATGGACCAGGGGGCGGTGCCGGCGAAGCGCGACCACTCCGACATGCGCGCCAGCGCGGTGCGGGCGTCGTCGGGGAAGGGCGCGCCCGGCCGGCCCGGGCCCACGGCCTGGCGGAAGGGCACGCCCCAGGGCAGCCGCAGGAAGCGATCGTCGATGATGGGCGACGGCCCGAAGGGCGGCAGCCCGGTCTCGTTGGAGGTGCGCGACAGCACGCGGTCGTGTCCCACCCGGTCGATGACGTGGATCTCGGCCCGGTAGACCCGCCCCGGCTCGAGGTCGTGGATGTAGTAGCCGCGCGACTCGAGCGCGAACTCAATCACCCGCAGCCGCTCCCAGCCCGCGCCGCTGCGCGCGAAGAGCCAGAGCTGGGCGCGGGGGTGATCCATCGCGCCGAAGCCGCGCCGCAGCGTCTCGGCGTCGTGGTCCCAGTACACGAAGAGCGTGCGCGGGTCGCGCGGCAGCGCCACGAACGCGTCGTCGGCGTAGCCCCACGGCAGCTCGCCCAGCTGCTCCTCGAACATCGGCGTGGAGGGCACGCCCTCCGGGGGGCCGGACTCCCCGGTCACGGCCGGCTCGACCAGCGGGATGGGCGCCTCGCGCACCGCGTCCTCGCCCCGCACCCGGGCCACGAAGAAGCCCTCCGGATCCGGGGCGCCCTCGCCGCCGCGCCGCGCCGGGGCGGGCGCCCTGGGCGCGGCCGGCTTGGGGGCGGCGGGCTTCGCGGGTGCGGCCGGCTTCGGGGCGGGCGCCTTCGGCTCGGCGGCCTGGGGCGCGGCCTTGGCGGGCGCCCTGGCCGCGGGCGCCTGGGCCTCCGCCTTCGCGGCTGACGCCTTGCCCTTGGCCTTGCCCTCACCGCGGGCCGCGGCCGCGCCGGCCGCCGCGCCGACCACCGCGCCCACGGCGGCGCCCGCCACCGCTGCGGCCGCCTTGGCGACCTTGCCGGCGCCGGTGAGCGGCTCGGTGGCCGCGCTGGCCCCGGCCGCGGCGCCGGCGGTGGCCCCGGCGGCCACGGCCGCCGCCTTGCCCACCTTGGCCGCGAGCTTCGCGGCCGGCTTCTTCGCGGCCGGCTGCTCCGCCGGCGCCTTCGGCGCGGCCTTCTTCGCCGCCGGCTGCTCCTCCGGCGCCTTCGCCGCCGCCTTCTTCGCCGGCTTCTCCGCCGGAGCCTTCGCCGGCGCCTTCTTCGCGGCCGGCTTCTCCTCAGGAGCCTTCGCCGCCGCCTTCTTCGCGGCGGGCCTGGCCTCGGCCGGCTTCGCCTCGGCCTTCGGCGCCGCCTTCTTCGCAGCAGGCCTCGCCGCCCTGGCCCCGGCCTTCGCGGCCGGAGCGGCCGCGGCCGGCTCGCCCTCGCCGGCGCCCGCGCGCTCGAGGGCCGCGACGAGCTCGCCCTTGGTCTTCAACTGCGAGTGACCGGGCCCGATCCACTTCCGGGCCAGATCGCGGAGGCTCTGGACGGTCATCTTCTTGAGGTCGGGCATGGCGTCAGTCGTTCGTAGAACCAGGGATGGACCGCACCGGTCAAGGGATTTGTCGGTATTTGGAGGGTAAAACCCACCGTCCCCCCTGCGCGGGGCACGAGTCGCGGCGTCCGTCTGTTACGCTGAGGCTCGCCACAGCTGGGGGCGCCGTGCAGGACCGAAGCGAAACGCAAAAAACCGATCACCCGAAGTGCCCGACCTGCGGCACGAGCGCACACGCGCCGGGTCAGCCGTGCACGGCCCAGACAGGTAGCCAGACCCTGGTCCTCGGGTCGGAGCTGGCCTCCCCGGCTGCACCCTCGGTGGAGGATGCCGATCCGATGATCGGCGCCCGGGTGGGCTCCTTCCAGGTCATCCGCATGCTCGGCCGGGGCGGCATGGGCACGGTGTACCTGGCCGAGCACCCGGTCATCGGCAGCAAGGTCGCCATCAAGTTCCTGCACGAGTCGATGGCGTCGGATCCCGAGCTGGTGGCGCGCTTCTACGACGAGGCGCGGGCGGTGAACCTGGTCGGGCACGAGAACATCGTCGGCATCTACGACCTCGCCGTCCTGCCGCCGCGCCGCTTCTACTACGTGATGGAGTACCTGGAGGGCGAGACCCTGGCCGCCGCCATGAAGCGCGGCCGCCCCTCGCCGGTCCTCTCGCTGGAGGTGCTGCTGCAGCTGTGCGACGGGCTGGGCTGCGCGCACGAGCAGGGCGTGGTCCACCGCGACCTCAAGCCGGAGAACGTGTTCCTCGTCTCCCGGCGGGGCAACAGCCACTTCGTGAAGCTGGTGGACTTCGGCATCGCCAAGCTGCGCGGCTCGCTGGCCGGGCGCACCCAGAGCGGCGTGCTGGTGGGCACGCCCGAGTACATGTCGCCCGAGCAGTGCGACGACGGGCCCATCGACGCGCGCACCGACGTCTACGCGCTGGGCGTGATGGCGTTCGAGCTCTTCACCGGCCAGCTGCCATTCACGGTCCGTTCCACCCCGCAGCTGCTGCTCGCCCACCTGACCAAGGCGCCGCCGCGCCCCTCCGAGCTGTGCCCCATCGCCCCCGACCTCGAGGCGGCGATCCTGCGCGCGCTGGCCAAGGACCCCGCGGCGCGCTTCCAGTCCACCGCCGAGTTCGCCGAGGCGCTGCGTCCGGTGGCCGCCCGCGCCCGCGCCCAGGCGCAGCCCGCCGAGCCGGCCCCCGCCCCCGCGCCGGCGGCCACCCCGGCGCCCGCCGCCGCGCCGGCCCCCGCGCCCGCGCCGGCCGTGGACCGGCTGGAGGCCCGGCTGATGGGCGCCACCCCGGCCCGCGCGCTGGCGGTGGTGGAGCTGACCCGCGCAGGCGCCTTCCTGCAGGCGGACGGCGTGCTGCCGGCGCTCTTCTCGCGGGTGCAGCTGGAGCTGCGCCACCGGACGCTGCGGGCGCCGCTGCTGGTGCAGGCCGACGTGGTCCGCCACGTGGGCCCGGAGGAGGCCGCCCGGTTCCGCATGGCCCCGGGCTTCGCCGTGCAGCTGGTCGAGCTGACGCCGGGAGATCCGCGCCGCCGTGGCCGGGCTGGCCGACGCCGAGCGCCCGCCCCCGGCGGCCCCCGCGCCAAGCGCCCCCGACGCCGACGGCCGCCTCACCTCGCTGGAGGGCCAGGCGGCCGGCAACCCCTACGCCGCGCTGGGCGTGCCGCAGGACGCCGAGTTCGCCGAGATCCGCCGCGCCGCGGCGGCCCTCCGGGAGGAGCTGGAGAAGCTCCGGCTCAGGCCGCTCTCCCCCTCCCACCCGGGCCGCGCCACCGCGCTGCTGGCCCGCATCGAGGTGGCCGTGGCGGCGGTGGGCGCCCCGGCGGCGCGGCTGGCCCACGACGCCCGCACCGGCAACTGGCGCGGCGTGCAGCGCTGCCTGCGGGCAGGGGTCCCCGCCGAGCTGATCGAGGCGCGGCGCCGGGAGCTGCTGGCCGCCCAGCCGGCCCGCGGGCAGGAGGCGCAGCGGCAGCGGGCGCGGGCCCAGGTGGCCCACAAGCTGGGCAACCGCGCGGCCGCCGAGGCGGCCTGGGAGGCGGCGCTGGCCGCCGACCCGCTCGACACCGCCGCCCTCGAGGCCTACGCGGCCTTCCGGCGCGCCGGCGAGCCCTGAATACGGGCCGGCAGGCCTGCGTCCCTCTGACGGGCGGCACGCCCCGCCAAGAACGGCTACACTCGCCCGCCCATGCCCGCGCCCTTGCCGGCATTCCTGCTCGCCGCCCTGCTGACCGCGCAGGCGCCCATCGCTCCGGGGGGCGCGCCGCCGGCCGGGACGGGGGACGCCGCGGAGGCGGCCCCCGCGGACGCCGTCCAGGCCCCTGCCCCACCGCCGGACGCCGCTCCGCCCGGCTCGCCGCCCGCGGCGGCCCGGACCATCACGCCCCGCCACGTCATCGAGCGGATCGAGCTGCGCGGGCTCACGCACACGCGCGAGCTGGCGGTGCGCCGTCACCTGCTGGTGACCGAGGGCGACCTGCTCGATCCGGAGCGGGTGCTCCTCTCGCGCCTGCGGCTCCTGCAGCTGGGCTGGTTCTCCAGCGTGGAGAGCCGGGTGGAGCGCGGCAGCGAGCGCGGGCTGGTGGTCCTGGTGATGGAGCTGCAGGAGCGGAACACCATCCTCATCAACGACTTCGTCTTCGGCTCCACCGGCCCGCAGCCGCTCTACGGCGGCGTGGGCGTGTCCCAGCAGAACTTCCTGGGGCGCGGGCTGGGCCTCACCGGCGCCTTCGTCTACGGCGGCTCGCCGGCGGACCGGCCGGACAATCCCTCGCGCTTCACGGTGCGCGCCAACTTCTTCGCCCCCGACATCTGGGTGAAGGGGCTGCCTCCCATGGTGGTCGGCGCCAGCGGGCTCTTCCTGCAGGGCGAGGAGTTCACCTGCGGCGACCCCGACTGCCAGGCCTACGGGGACCGCTACGCCACCGCGCCGCGGATCCAGTACCAGCGCGCCGGCGGCGAGCTGACGCTGGGCGTCCGGCCCGGCCCCTTCGAGCGGCTGCTCGCCACCTACCGCTTCGAGCACCTCCGCGCCGACAGCGCGGGGGACGCCGCCGCGCCGGAGGCCGCCGGCCCCTATCTGCTGATGGGCAGCTCCAACGTCGCCTCGGTCACCGGGACCTACGAGGTGGACACCCGCGACGACTTCTTCCTGCCGCGCGAGGGGTTCCGGGGCATGGCCCAGGTCACCTTCGCCTCCGCCCTCTTCGGCGGCGACTACGAGTACAGCCGCTACCTGGCCCAGGTGGACACCGCCTACGCCCTGTTCCGCCTGCCGCTGCGCGCGCAGCTGGCGGTGGGCGCGGTGCAGGGCCAGGCGCCGTTCTTCGACCGCTTCTACCCGGCCGACTTCTCCTACTTCGCCATCGGCCCGGCGCTGGGGCGGGCGCTGGAGCTCAACTTCTCCACCGACTCCCGCTACGACGCGTTCGTCGCGGCCGGCGGGCTGGAGTACGCCCTCCCGCTCTGGTCCAGCCGGGGCTTCTTCCACCGCGGCTACCTGGCCCTGGGCGCGCGCGGCGTCTGGTCCTCGGCCACGCTGGGCGGCGGCCGCACCCCGTTCTCGAAGTCCCCCTTCTCCGCCGACGTGGCGCTCCGCTTCGACACGCCGGTCGGCACCTTCAACGCCTCGCTGGGCTACGCCCTGGACAACGCGCTGTGACCCTCACCCGCCGCACGCTGCTGGTGCTGCTGGCCGCCCTCGCCCTGGCGGGGCCGGCGGCGCGCGCCCAGGCGGTCCCGGTCCCGGTCTCGCCGCTCAAGGCGCGGGTGATGGCGCGCAACGGCCGGCTGGTGGCGGCGCTCGACGTGTCGCCGGTCTTCGGCCCGGACCGCGAGCGGGCCTTCGGGAACGGGCTCACCAACGTGGTGGCGCTCTACGTGACCGTGACGCCGGAGGCCGGCGGCACGCCGGTGGCGTTCCACGGGCGGGTGGTGGAGATCCTCTTCGACGTGTGGGACGAGACCTACGCGGTCACGCTGAAGGACCCGGACTTCCCGGCCGGGCGCCGGCTGGTGCTGCCCGACTTCGCCGCGCTCCGGTCCTACCTCTCCGACCAGCGCGAGCTGGACCTGGGGCCGCTGTCGGCGCTGCCGGTGGGGCCGTTCGTGGTGGAGGCGCGGCTGGAGGTGAACCCGGTCTCGCGCGAGCAGCTGCAGCGGACCCGCGAGTACATCGCCTCCGCCGCCGGCAACCGGCCGGGCGGCGGCTCGCGCAGCGTGCTGGGCGCCGTGGCCAGCTTCCTCCTGCGCGAGCCCGACCCGGGCACCGACGTGCACCTGCTCCGCTCGCGCGCGTTCTCGCACGCCGAGGTCCAGCCCCGATGACGGCGCCGCGCCCGCCCTCCGCCGGGCCGCCGGCCTGGCGGCGCGCCGCCCGCCGCCTGGGGCGGGCCCTCACCGTCTCGCGCTTCGAGCTGCGCATCGCCGCCGCGCTGGTGGTGGCGGCCACCCTGCCGCTGGTCGGGGCGCTGATGCTGGCGGACCGGGTGGCGGACGAGAACCTCTCCCTCGGGCTCGACCCGCGCGTGGTGGACCAGCTCGAGGGCATCCCCTCGCTCTACGGCGACCTCTTCCAGGCCCGCAAGCAGCTCTACGCCGAGCAGGCCCGCGCCCTGGCCCGCGGGCTCCCCCACGAGCGCTCGGCCGCCTCCGCCTACCTGGCCAGCGCGGTGGAGCGCGTGCCGCGGCTGCGGCGCGTCACCTGGACCGGGCGCGACGGCAACGTGGTCACGCAGGCCGAGACGCAGCGGCCCAACCCGGAGGGCGAGTGGCGCGAGGCCCCGGCCCGGGTCGAGCTGCCGGGCGGCGGGCGGCTGGAGTGCGTCTTCGCCATCGAGGCCCGCTACTTCGCCGAGGTGGCGGAGGCGCGCGAGCTGGCGGAGCTGGTCCAGGGCGTGGACGCGCTCCGGCGCGAGATCCGGCGCTCCTACGTGCGGGCCTTCGGCTACCTGCTGGTGGTCTGGGCGGCGGCCGCGGCGGCGGTGGGCATCTGGCTGGCGCGCCGCACCACGCGCCGGGTCACGGCGCTGGTCGGGGCGGTGCGGCAGCTGGCGGCCGGCGACCTGGCGGTGCAGGTGGACCCGGGCCGCGCCGGGGACGAGGTGGCCGGGCTGGCCCGCGCCTTCAACGCCATGGTGCGCGAGGTGCGCGAGGGGCGCGACCGGATCGTCTACCTGGAGAAGATCTCCGGCTGGCAGGAGGTGGCGCGCCGGCTGGCCCACGAGATCAAGAACCCGCTCACCCCGATGCAGCTCGCCTACCAGCAGCTGGAGGCGCGCTGGAAGAAGGCGCCCGGCGAGGCGGCCTTCGGGAAGCTCTTGGGCGAGGTGGGGGACATCCTGCGCGAGGAGATCGGCACGCTGCAGCGCCTGGTGGACGAGTTCTCCGCCTTCGCCAAGCTGCCCGACGTCCGCCCCGAGCCCGCCGACCTGGGCGACTTCGTGGACGAGTTCGTGCGGACCAGCCCGCAGCTGCGCGCCGACGCCGACGTGGCGGTGGTGCGGGCCGGCGGGCGCTGCCCGGTGGCGCTCGACCGCGTCATGCTCCGGCGCGTGCTGGCCAACCTCTGCGCCAACGCGGTCGAGGCCTCGCGCCCGGCCCGGCCGCACGTGCACCTGGGGGTGGCCCGCACGCGCGATCGGGCGGTGCTGACGGTGGCGGACGAGGGGCCGGGCATCGACCGCGACCTGCGGGCCCGCATCTTCAATCCCTACTTCACGACCAAGGGCACGGGCACCGGGCTGGGGCTCGCCATCGTGAAGAAGATCGTCCTGCAGCACGGCGGCGAGATCCAGGCCGGCGAGCGGCCCGGCGGCGGCGCCTCCTTCACCATCGCGCTGCCGCTGCGCGACGAGGCCGCCGAGCCGGCGAAGGAACCCTCCCCGCCCCGCCGCGGCCGGGGTTAGGATCGCGGCCATGCCCTCCCCCTACAATCTCTCCGGCCGCCTCGCCCTCGTCACCGGCGCCAGCTCCGGCATCGGCCTCGCCTGCGCCGAGGCGCTCCACGCCGGCGGCGCCCGGGTCTGGGTGGCAGGCCGGCGCGCGGACCGGCTCGAGGCCCTGGCGGCCAGGCTGGGCGAGCGGGTCCGCCCGCTGCCCCTGGACGTGCGCGACCGCGCCGCCGTCGAGCGCACCCTGGGCGCGCTCCCGGCCGGCTGGGACGCCGTGGACGTGCTGGTCAACGCCGCCGGCCTGGCGCTCGGGCTGGAGCCAGCGCCGCGCGCCTCGATGGACGAGTGGGAGACCATGATCGCCACCAACTGCACCGGCCTGGCCACCGTCACCCGGACGCTCCTGCCCGGCATGGTGGCGCGCGACCGGGGGCACGTGGTGAACATCGGCTCGGTGGCCGGCACCTACCCGTATCCGGGCGGCAACGTCTACGGCGGCACCAAGGCCTTCGTGCACCAGTTCACGCTCAACCTGAAGGCCGAGCTGCTGGGCAGCGCCGTCCGCGCCACCAGCATCGAGCCGGGCATGGTGGGAGACCGAGTTCTCGGTGGTCCGGTTCTCCGGCGACGCCGGCAAGGCCCGGGCCGTCTACGCCGGGATGCAGCCGCTCACCGCGGCGGACGTCGCCGACGCGGTGGCCTGGTGCGTGAGCCGCCCGGCCCACGTCAACGTGAACGTGCTGGAGCTGATGCCGGCCGCGCAGGCCTCCGGCCCGTTCGCGGTCAGGCGCGGCTGAGGGGTGCGCAGGCGGAGGGCCGCCGGGACAGCCCCCCGCCGCGCTCGCCCGTCTACTCCTCCATCGGCGCGCTGGACACCGGCCAGCCGATCTCGCCCGCCACCGGCTCCAGGTCGCGGCGCAGCTTCTCCAGCGCCCGGATCTCCAGCTGGCGCGCGCGCTCGCGGGAGAAGCCGAAGTGGTGCCCCAGGTCGCGCAGGGTCTCCTTGCCCTCGCCCATGATGCGGGCCTCCACGATGTGCCGCTCGCGCGGGTCGAGCCGCGACATGGCCTCGTGCACGCGGCGGCCCAGCAGCGCCTCCTCCTCCAGCCGGCCCAGCTCCTCGTCCTGCCCGTCGCCCTCCGAGGGCGTGAACTCGAGGTGCGTGCTGGTGCCGTCGGCCACCGGGGCGTCGAGCGAGAGGTCCCGCCCCTCCATGCGCTGGGTCATCTCGACCACGTCGCTGGGCCGGACGCGCAGCTTCTTGGCCACCAGCGCCACGTCGATGCCCTCCTCGGCCAGGCCCGTGCCCGGGGTGAGGCGCTCGAATCTCATGCCGGGTGCGGGCCAGCGAGAAGAAGAGCTTACGCTGGGCCTGCGTGGTGCCGATCTTCACCAGCGACCAGCTCTTGAGGATGTGGTTCTGGATGTAGGCGCGGATCCACCAGACCGCGTAGGAGATGAGGCGGATCTCCTTGTCCGGGTCGAACTTCTGGACGGCCTTCATGAGGCCGATGTTCCCCTCCTGGATCAGATCGGCCATGCGGAGGCCATAGGAGCGGTACTCGAACGCGACCTTCACCACGAAGCGGAGATTGGCCTCCACCAGCCGGTGCCCGGCGCGCTTGTCGCTCCCGTCGCGGAACTGCCGGGCGAGCCGGCGCTCCTCCTCGACGGTGAGCAGCGGCACCCGGTTGATCTCGCGCAGGTACTGGTCGAGGGTGCTGCTGGTCGTAGACGTGCGGTTCATCTCTCCTCCTCGGGAGCGGATTCCTGGGCCCTGGGACCCGCAGCCCCCGGAGCAACGACCGTGCCGCGCGCGCAAGTGCCCTGCGTTCACGCGGAAACGACCATTGACCGGGGGTGCGCGCGCGCGGGGCTGTAAGTCCGTCAGCGTCGAAGGGCGCCGGTGCGGTAAGGGCGACAGGGGCGCCCGCTCGCGGGTATCCCCCGCGTGCGGCCTCTCCGGGCGCACGCCCGCCCGCCGGTGGGGCCAGCGATGCGTGCGGGGCCCCGCCCCTTCCGAGCGCCGCGGCCTCCCGGGAGGAGCCGTACAACCATGTGCTCGCACCCGTTCACCTGGAGAGAATGACGATGATCGCCCCGCTCCGCACCCTGCTGGCCGCGCTGGCGCTGGCGCCGGCGCTGGCCCTCGCCGCCCCGCAGAAGGCCGAGGTCACCTGGTACGGCCACGCCGCCTTCGTGGTCCGCACGCCCGGCGGCACCGTGCTGGCCATCGACCCCTGGCTCTCGAACCCGCGCGCGCCTGGCAAGGACCTGGCGGACCAGCTGCCCAAGGTGGACTACGTGCTCATCACCCATGGTCACTCCGACCACGTGGGCGACGCCGTGGCCATCGGCAAGCGCACCGGGGCCAAGCTCATCACCAGCTTCGAGCTGGCGCAGCAGCTGGTGGCGGCCGGCTACCCCGCCGAGCAGGCCGGGATGGAGACCTCCGGCAACATCGGCGGGCAGTTCCAGGCCGGCGACGCCACCGTGATCATGGTCCCCGCCGTCCACAGCTCCGGCGTGGCCGGCGCCAAGGACGCGCCGCCCGGCTACGGCGGCAACCCCATGGGCTTCGTCATCAGGATCAAGGACGGCCCGACGCTCTACCACACCGGCGACACCGACCTGACCCAGGACATGAAGCTCATCCCCGAGCGCTACGGCCCGGTGGACGTGCTGCTGGCCTGCATCGGCGGCCACTTCACCATGGATGCCGCCGGCGCCGCGCTGGCCGCCAGCTTCGTGAAGGCCAAGGTGGTGGTCCCCATGCACTTCGGGACCTTCCCCCTCCTCACCGGCACCCCGCAGCAGCTCGAGGCCGCGCTGAAGGGCAAGGCCAAGGTGGTGGTGCTGGAGCCGGGGAAGGCGCAGAAGTTCTGAGCGGGGAGCCAGCCACACCACGCAGGTTGCCGAGCCTTCCTGCCAGCGTCGCACGGCGCAGGGGAGCCCCTGCCCGTGCGGCGCGGGCCTGAGTGCGGGATAGGCCGCGCGGCGATCGGTCCGCGAGTCCCGGAGCGCCGCAGGACGGCCGCGCCCTTCGACAGGCTCAGGGCGAACGGCTCGAGGTGCGCGGAGGCCCGCATCACAGGCTGCCCAGGCACCCGCGCGGCTCGCGTCCAGCGGTGCGAGCCGGGCACCCGTCCAAAGGCCCCTGGGCCGCCGTTCCTCGAAGGACTCCCGCGTGCCATCCAGCAACGTCCGTGATTCCCGAATACACCGTCGGTTTACCCGGCCGGCCGCAGGGCGGGTACACCGACCAGGCCCGCGCCCTGCAAACGGCGCGATCATGCCCAAGGCCGCCCACCTCGCATGGCTGCTCGCCCTCGTCCCCCTGGGGGGCTGCGGCCTCCTCTTCAACAAGATGGAGAAGGACCAGAACGGCCTGTACCAGGCGCCGTACGAGCCCCCCGAGGCCCCTGCCTCCGCGGGGCGAGCGCGCCGTCTGGTGGCTGATGCCGCCGCCCTGCGCCGACATCCCCGCAGCCGGCTGGCGGGTGCCCGGGACGGGAAAGCGGTAGGCGACGCGACCCTGCTCCAGCACGAGCGCTCATGATCGAGCGGCCGGGCCGAAGCCCGTCCGGGCGCAGCGGCCGCTCCGGAGGCGCGGAGGGACGGCACGCCGAGAGCGTCCCTGGCTGGATCCTCCTGGCCTTCGACTCCGCGAGCCCGGTGGGCTCGCTACGCTCAGGCCGAACGGATCGTGAAATCGTCCATGGTCGAGCGAACTACGCCGCCATCGGCAGGAGGCCGCGCGTCTGCTTCTCCACCAGCTCGGCGTAGTAGCCGCCGCGGGACATCAGCTCGCGGTGGCGGCCCTCCTCGACGATCCGGCCGGCGCGCAGCACCACGATCCGGTCGGCGTTCACCACCGTGGAGAGCCGGTGGGCGATCACCAGCGCGGTCCGGCCCGCGGCGACGCGGTCCAGCGCCGCCTGGACCAGCGCCTCCGACTCCGCGTCCAGCGCCGAGGTCGGCTCGTCCAGGATCAGGATGGCCGGGTCCTTGAGCAGCGTGCGGGCGATGGAGACGCGCTGGCGCTCGCCCACCGAGAGGCGGCTGCCGCGCTCGCCCACCACCGTGTCGTAGCCCTGCGGCAGGCGCAGGATGAAGTCGTGGGCGTTGGCGGCGCGGGCGGCCGCCTCGATCTCCGCCCGCGAGGCGGTGGGGCGGCCGTAGGCGATGTTGGCCCGCACCGACTCGTTGAAGAGCAGCGAGTCCTGGAACACCACCCCCACCTGCCGGCGCAGCGACACCTGCCGGAGCTTGCGGATGTCGATCCCGTCCACCCGCACCAGGCCCGCGTCCGGGTCGTAGAACCGCTGCACCAGCGAGACCAGCGTGGACTTGCCCGAGCCCGAGGGGCCCACGATGGCCACCCGCTCGCCCGCCTTCACCCGCAGCGTCACGCCGTCGAGCAGCGGCGGGCCCCCGCGGTGGTAGGCGAACCGCACGTCCTCCCAGGCCACCTCGCCGCGCAGACCCACCACCTCCTGCGCGTCCGGCGCGTCCCCCAGCGAGTCCTGCGCGTCCAGGATGCCGTAGACCTCCTCCACCGAGACCTGGGCCGTGCGGAGCGTCTTGTAGACGCCGGAGAGCCCCAGCACCGGGCCGAAGAGGCCGCCCACGTACCCCAGGAACGCCACCAGCGTGCCCACCGTGGTCTCGCCGCGCAGCACCAGCACGCCCCCCAGCAGCAAGGCCGACACCCGGGCGCCGATCTGCACCAGGTTCTGGGCCGCGCCCACCCCCGAGTCCACGCCCACGCCGCGGATCACCACCTCGTTGGCCGAGTTCACCTCGTCGAGGAACCGCTTCTTCTCGGCGTCCTCCATGGCGAAGCTCTTCACCGTCACGATGCCGGAGAGCACCTCGTTGAAGCGCGAGTAGATGTGGACCCAGCGCTCCAGCAGCCCGCGCTCGCGGCGCGTCTGCATGGGGGCGGCCACGCGGGCGATGAGCGCCGGCAACGGCGCGAAGGCCAGCACCGCCAGCGCCAGGCGCCAGTCCAGCCGCAGCATCACCGCCACCGAGAGGCCCAGGTAGACCACCGCCGGCGCCACGTTGAAGGCCAGGTCCGCCAGCGCCCCCACCAGCCCCTGGATCGAGCGGTCGAGGCGGGTCATGACCGCGCCCACGCCCTCGGCGCGGTGGAACGTGAGCGGCAGCCGGTGCAGCCGCCCCACCGTGGCCTCGGTGAGGCCGTACTGGATGCCGAATCCGCGTTCGCCAGGTGAGCCAGTTGGAGAGGGCCGACAGCGCCTCGCGCGAGAGCCCCAGGGCCACCAGCGCCAGCACGCCCTGCACCAGCGCGGTCCTCCCGGCCGGGCCGGCCAGGCCGTCGAAGACGGCACGCAGCGCCAGCGGCTCGGCCGCGTTCACCGCCGCGAGCGCCATGGCGATGGTGAGCAGCGCGGCGATGGGGCCGCGGAACGGGGCCAGGAACTCGGTGGCACGGCGGAGCGAGGCGCGGCGGGCGGGGGCGTTCACGCCAGCCGGAACAGGCCGCCCGGCCGGGGTCATTCCCTCGCGCGGCCCTGCGGCGCCAGGGCGCCGGGCGGCAGCGCCGCCGGCGGGGCGAGGGCCCGGCCGGCCGCCGGAGGCGCCCGGAGGGCGCCTGCTCACTCGGCGAGGAGCGTCGCCAGGAGCCGGAACCGGGGCACCTGGAAGCAGACGATCCGGACGGTGGACAGGAGCGGGACGGCCAGGAAGAGCCCCAGCGGCCCCCACAGCCAGAACCAGAACAGCGAGCCCACGAAGACCGCCAGGGCGTTCAGCCTCAGCTGCTTGCCCAGGAAGATGGGATCGACCACGTTCCCCTGGATGGACACCAGCGCCAGGTAAGATCCCGGCCACGGCCGCCACGTCGCGCACCGTGCCGTACTGGAGCAGCGCCATGGCCACCGGCAGGAGCAGCCCCACGGCCGGGCCGACGTAGGGGATGAAGTGCAGGAGCGCGGTGGTGATCCCCCAGATCGACGCGTGCTCCAGGCCGTAGAGCGCGTACGCCAGCCACATCACCGCGCCCAGGATCCCGTTCAGCACCACGCGGTTGAGCATGTACTGCTCCACGTCGCGGTGCAGCTCCGCCAGCGCGGCGCGGAGGCGGGCCCGGCTCCCCGGCCCGCCGGCGTGGGCCAGCAGCTTGTCGCGGTAGCGCGGCCCCTCGGCCAGCGCGAAGTAGATCACGAACACCACCACCGCCAGCTCCGCCGCCACGGTGGCCGCTCCCTGGGCCGTCCCCACCAGCAGCTCGCCCCAGGGCACGCTCTCCTGCACCCGGACCTGCCCGGGCTGGCGCGGCGGCGTCACCAGCCGCTCCGACTGCGTCTGCAGCCTCACCGCGTGGCGCCGGATGCCGGCCCAGGTCTCGCGGAACCGATCCTGGTAGCTGGGCAGGTCGTCGAGGAAGGTGGAGACGCGGTCGTACAGGAGCGCCGCGATCCCCGCCACCACCGCCGTCACCAGCAGCGTCCCCAGCGCGGCCGCCAGCGGCCGGGGCCAGCCGTGGCGGATGAGCCAGGCCACCAGCGGGTGGACGGAGAGGGCCAGCACGGCGCCGAGCGCCACCGGCACGAGCAGGTCCCGAGCCAGCCAGGCGAACCCCAGCACCGCCCCCGTGGCGAGCAGCACCTGCGCCCGCGTGGCGCCGGTCCAGGGCGGCTGGGCGTTCCAGCTCACGCCCCACCCCCCGCGATCCCCAGCTCCGCCGTCACGGCCAGCAGCTCGTCCACCCGGTGCGCGCAGGTGTGGCGCGCCTCGATTGACTCGCGCCCGCTGCGCGCCAGCGCCAGCGCCAGCCCCGGCTCCTCGCGCACGGCGCGCAGGTGACGGGCCATCTCGGCGCCGTCGCGCGCCACCAGGTAGTCCTGGCCCGGCCGGAAGAGCCGCTCCGCGTCCTCCCACGGCGCGCACACCAGCGGCGTCCCGCAGGCCAGCGCCTCGAAGACGCGGATGGTGGGGATGCCGGGCAGCGCCTCCACGTAGGGGCGGCGCGGCACGTGGACCGTCGCGCGGTGGGCGGCCAGCGCCGCCGGCGCGCGGTGGTTGGGGAGCCACCCGCGGTAGCTCACCCCGGCCGCCGCCAGCGCGGCCAGCCCGCGCTCCGGGTAGCGGACCCCGTGCACCGCCGCGGCCAGCCCCAGCGCCCGCACCGGCTCGAGCAGGAACTCGCGCAGCTCGGCGGTCCGCTCCTCGTCGCCCCAGTTGCCCACGAAGACCAGCTCGCCCTCGCGCGGCACGGCCAGCGGCCGGAAGCGGCGCACGTCGGCGGCCTCGTGCCAGGTGAAGACGCGATCCGCCCAGCCGCGCGCGCGGTAGACCTCGCGCAGCACCGCGCCGAAGGCCAGCACGCCGTCGTAGCGGGAGAGGTCGAACCGCTCCAGCTCCTCGGGCCGGGTCACCGCGCGGTGGTGCGTGTCGTGGAAGAGCAGGCGCAGGCCGGGGCGGCGGGCCCGCTCCGCCCCCAGCCGCGCCACCAGCGCCGGCGGGTTCCACTCGTGGACCAGCGCCAGGTCCACCCCGTCCAGCGCCTCGCCCAGGTCGAGCGCCTCCGGCGCGTAGACGCGGACCGGGATTCTCCGGGTAGGCCTCCCGCCAGGCCTCCAGCGCCGCCGGGCCGTGGTCGCGCGCCAGGCACTGGGCGCTCCAGGCGTCCGCCGCCTCCCAGGCCGTGACGGCGTGGCCGCGCGCCAGCAGCTCGGAGGCCACGCCGCGCAGGAAGTGGGCGTTGCCGTGGTTCCAGCAGGAGCGGAGCGAGTGGACGAAGAGGCCGATCCTCACGGGTGTGCTCCTGTCCGCTGGCGGCACAGCGCGCCGTAGAGGTCCAGGTAGGCCTGCGCCTGGCGCGCCGGCGAGAGGCGCAGCGCGCGCGCCCGGGCCGCCGCCGCCAGCCGGGCGCGCCCGCGGGCGTCGCCGATCAGCGCGCGCAGCGCCAGGGCCAGCGGGGCGGGCTGGCCGGGCGGGACGAACCGGGCCGCGCCGTCCCAGAACTCTCGCAGCGAGGGCACGTCCCCCAGCACCAGCGCGCAGCCGGCCAGCGCCGCCTCCAGCACGGCCAGGCCGAACGGCTCGTAGCGCGCCGGGTGGGCGAAGATCGAGGCACGCCCCAGCCAGCGCGCCAGCGAGGCCTCGTCCAGGCGGCCGAGCCGGTGCGCCTGGCCCGGCGCGAGCGGCGCGCCCGGAGCGTCGGCGCCGGGCGTGGCCGGGCCCGGCGCCGGCGCCGGCGCCGGGGGCGCCGGGTCGCCGGCGATCGCCACCGGCCAGGGCAGCGCCGGCGCGGCCGCGGCCAGCGCGGCGGCCCCCTTGGCCTCGTCCCAGAGGCGGCCTGCCCCCATGACCAGCGGCCCGCCCGGCCCGGGCGGGAAGCGCGCCGGGTCGCGGGCGTTGGGGATCACCCGCGGCGGCGGGAGCGGCCCGTGGTGGCGCACCAGCGCCTCGGCCATGGCGCGGCTCGGCGCCACCACCGCCGCCGCGCAGAGCAGCCCCCGCCGCACCGCCCGGCGGTAGGTGTCCCAGGCCGCCGGCGCGGGCTCGCCCCGCACCGCCTCGAACCAGGAGGGCACGCAGGAGTGGGCCACCACCAGGGCCGGGGCCCGGAACGGCAACGCACCATGCGTGAAAGAGCCCAGCTGCACCACGTCCGGCTGCTCCGCCCGCTCCAGCGCCAGCAGCCAGCGGCCGGCGGCCGCCACGTCGGCCCACGGCGCCTCCATCCACTCCAGCCGGAAGGCCGCGCCGTGGTGCCGGAGCCCGGGGACGGCCGCCACCGCGCGCGCCTGGGCGGCGTCGAGCGGCGCCCCCTCGGTGGCCAGCACCACCTCGACGCCGCGCTGCCGCAGCGCCCGCGCCAGCTCCAGCGCGTACGTGAACACCCCGCCTACCGCGTCCGCGTGCAGGAGCACCTTCATGGCCGCGCGCGCCTCCGCCCCGCTCAACCCCCGTAGATCCGGTCCAGCGTCTCCTGCACCGCCACCACCGTCTCCACCGCCGGATTGAAGCCGCCCCCCGCCGCCAGCCCCTCCGCCCAGGCCACCGCCGCGCGGCCGCCCCACGCGTCGGGCGGCCCGGCCAGGAGCTCGCGGCGCGTGCCCTGGGTGCGCTCCACCAGGAAGTCGTAGAAGGACCCCTGCACGTTGCGCAGCGTGGCCCCGCCCCGCGTGCCGTAGAAGCCCGCCTCGATGCGGCAGTCCTCGCCGGCCGCCAGCCGCCAGGAGCAGGCCAGCTGCACCACCGCCCCGCCCGCCAGCTCCAGCTGCGCCGCGGCGTAGTCCTCCACGCGGCTGCGCCCCTGCACCGGCTCGCCGCCGGCGCGCAGGGCCGCCGCGATCCGCTCCACCGCCGGGAAGCCCAGCACCCAGCCGGCCAGGTCCACCAGGTGGATGCCGAGGTCCATCAGGCACCCGCCGCCGGAGAGCGCCGGGTCGTCGAACCAGGCCTTGTCTGGCCCGTACGCGTTGTGGAAGGCCAGCTGCACGGCGTGGATCCGGCCCAGCGCCCCGGACTGCACCAGCCCCCGCACCTGCTCCATGCCGGCCACGTGGCGGTAGGAGAGGTCCACGCCCAGGCGGCGGTCGGCGGCGCGGGCCGCGTCCACCACCCGGCGCGCCTCGGCCGCGGAGCGCCCCAGCGGCTTCTGGCAGAAGACCGCCAGGCCGCGCTCCAGCGCCCGCACCGCCTGGTCGGCGTGGAGCGCCGAGGGCGTGGCGATGACCACGCCGTCCAGGTCCTGGTCGAGCAGCGCGTCCAGCGTCTCCAGCGCGCGGCAGCCCTCGATGGCCGAGGCGGCGGCGTGCGCGGCGGCGGCGGCGGTGTCGGCCACCGCCACCGCGTCCGCCACCCCGCGCTCCAGGATGGCGCGCAGCCGGTGCCGGCCGATCCAGCCCACGCCGAGGAAGCCGAGCCGGGGGCGCCGGGGCTCGGCGGCCGGGGAGGTCTGCGCGCTCACGGGGTCACCACCGCCTTCACGAAGCCGTCCGGCCGGCGCTCCAGCGCCTCGAACGCCTCGCCGATCCGCTCCAGGGGAAAGGGCCGGCAGAGCGGCGCCAGGTCCAGCGCGCCCTCCGCCGCCAGCCGCGCCGCCTCGGCCAGCCCGGCCCGCTGCTCGGCCGCATCGCGCACGTGCGCGTTGACCAGCGTGAGCCCGCGCCAGTTCCAGCTGCAGAGGTCCACCGTGCGCAGCCCGTCCTGGTGGAACCCGGCGATCACCAGCCGCCCCTCGGTCCGGACCGCGCGCGTGGCCAGGTCGAGCGAGGCCTGCTCGCCCACCGCCTCCACCACCACGTCCGCCCCGCGGCCGCCGGTCGCCTCCAGCACCCAGGCCGCGCCGTCCGCGTCGCCCGTGGCCCGGACCTCCGCCGCGCCCAGCCGGCGGGCCCAGTGGAGCGCGTGCGCGCGGCGGGAGAGCGCCAGCACCCGCGCCCCGGCCCGCGCCGCCAGCCGGATCACCCCCAGCCCCAGGAACCCCGCGCCCACCACCGCCACCGTGTCGCCCGGCGCGATCCGGCTGCGCCGGAACACGTTGACGGCGCACCCCAGCGCCTCGCCCGGGAACGGCCCTGCGAGCCCGGGCGGCAGGCGCACCAGCTGGCTGGCCGGGGCCGCCTCCAGCTCGGCGAAGGCGGCGCCGGACAGGAGCGCCACCCGGTCCCCCTCCTCCACCCCGACCGCGCCCGGCCCCAGCGCCACCACGCGCCCCCACCCCTCGTGGCCCGGCGCGCCGGGCGGGAACGGGTAGCGGAACCAGTCCCGCCCCTGCCACGGCACCAGGTTGGAGCCGCAGACGCCGCAGCCCTCGAGGCGCACCAGCGCCTCACCCGGCCCGGGCGACGGGCGGGCCACCTCGGCCAGCAGGAGCCGCCGCGGTCCGGCCAGGACCGCGGCGCGCATGGTGGACGTCGCCGAGGTCATTCAGGGGCTCGCCTCCGCCACCGCCGCGGGGCGGGGGCGGAGCGCCTCCTCCAGCCAGGCGTGCAGCCGCGCCACGCCCTCGCGCACGCCCACCCGCGGCGCCCAGCCGGTGAGCGCGCCGAAGCGGCCCGGGTCGGACACGTACCAGCGCTGATCGGCCAGCCGCCAGTCCTCCAGCAGCACCCGCGGCCGCTCCCCGGTGAGCCCGCCGACGAGCTCGAGCAGCTCGATCAGGCTGACGGTCTGGAGCGGCCCGCCGCCGATGTTGAAGGCGCGCCCCGCCACCTCGCGCGGCCGCTCGCGCGCCAGCAGCATCGCGTCCACCAGGTCGTCCACGAAGAGGACGTCGCGCACCTGCTTGCCGTCGCCGTAGAGCGTGATGGGCCGGCCGGCCAGCGCCTGCAGGAGGAAGTGGGCCACCCAGCCCTGGTCCTCGTTGCCCATCTGCCGGGTGCCGTAGATGCAGCTCATCCGGAAGACCGTGGCCGGCACGCCGTAGGTGCGCGACCAGTCCAGCACGTACTGCTCGGCTGCGCCCTTGGAGCAGCCGTAGGGCGAGTGGAAGGCGAGGCCCCGCCGCTCGTCGATGCCGCGGGTCAGCGCCGGATCGACCGGCGCGTACCGCGTCCCCACGTCGGCGAGGGCCACGTCCTCCAGTGCCCCGTAGACCTTGTTGGTGGAGGTGTAGAGCACGAAGGGCGGCGGGTCCTCCCGGCGCACCGCCTCCAGCAGGTGCAGCGTGCCCAGCGCGTTGACCGCGAAGTCCTGCAGCGGATTGTTGAGCGAGGTGGTCACCGCCACCTGGGCGGCCAGGTGGAAGACGGCCGCGGCCCCCTCCACCGCCGTCTCCACCGCGGCCCGGTCGCGCACGTCCCCGCGCACCAGCTCCACGCGGTCCCCGTGCGTCCCCACCAGCCAGGCCAGGTTCCGCTCCACGCCCGGGCGCGAGAGGTTGTCGAGCAGCCGGACCCGCACGCCGGACGAGAGCAGCCGGTGGGCCAGGTTGGCCCCGATGAAGCCGGCCCCGCCGGTGATGGCGACCCGCCCGCTCACAGCGAGAGTCCCCGCGCGGTCAGCTCGGCGCTGGCCTCGCCCACGCGGTCGTGGGCGATTCGCCCCTCCAGCCAGTCCGCCAGCCCGGCCAGCCCCTCCTCGAAGGGCACCTGCGGCGCGTAGCCCAGGACCTCGCGCGCGCGGGCGATGTCGGCGAAGCAGTGCCGGATGTCCCCCACGCGGTACCGGCCGGTCACCTCCGGGCGCAGGTCCTCCCGCCCCAGCGCCACCGCCAGCCGCTCCGCGACCTCCAGCACCGTGAAGCTCCGGCCGCTGCCCACGTTGAGCACCTGGCCGGCCGCCCGGGGCGCCACCAGCGCGCGCCGGCAGGCCTCGGCCACGTCGCGCACGGCCACGAAGTCGCGGCGCTGCAGCCCGTCCTCGTTCACCATCGGTGGTCGCCCGTTGAGGTAGCGCGCGGCGAAGATGGCCAACACCCCGGTGTACGGGTTGGAGAGCGCCTGCCGGGTGCCGTAGACGTTGAAGAAGCGGAGCGCCACCGCCGGGATGCCGTAGGCCCCGCCCACCAGCAGGCAGAGCCGCTCCTGGTCGTACTTGGAGAGCGCGTAGACCGAGGCCAGCGCCGGGGCCTTGGTCTCGGGCGTGGGCACCGGCTCGAGCGCCTCGCCCTCCGCCCCGGCCGGCTCCCAGCGGCGCGCCAGCAGCTGCGCCCGGGTGCGCTCGGCCGTGACCAGCCGGCCGGACGGGTCGCGGTACAGCCCCTCGCCGTACAGGCTCATCGAGGACGCCACCACCAGCCGCTCCACCGGCCGCTCGATCAGCGCCTGCAGCAGCACCGCCGTGCCGTGGTCGTTCACCGACACGTAGCGGTCCACCTCGTACATGCTCTGGCCCACCCCGACGGCGGCGGCCAAGTGGACGACGGCGTCCACGCCCCGGAGGGCCCTGCGCACCGCCTCCGGGTCCCGCACGTCGCCCACCACCAGCTCCACCTCGCGGGCCAGGTAGCCCGGACGCCCGGCGCCGGGGCCGTGCACCTGCGGTGAAAGCACGTCCAGGGCCCGCACGGTGTCGCCGTGCGCCAGGAGGTGGTCGGCCAGGTGCGACCCGATGAAGCCCGCCCCGCCGGTGATGAGGATCCGCCGTCCGCTCATGAAGGTGTCGCCCGCCCTGGGGCCCGCTCCCAGCCCCGTTCCCCGAGCGTGAAGGGCGGCCCTCTCCGGTAACGTGGGATCACCTGGGGACCCAGGCAATGCGCGACCCTCGCCCGAGCCCTCTGCGACGGCCCCCGGGGGCCGCTCGGGGCGTGGCGCGCCCACCGCCGGGCCGTGCGCGCGCGGCCCCCGACGCTGCACTTCCCTGCGAGCGAGAGAGCGCGTGTCCAATGTTTTGGGGCCAATCAAGGACCCGGCCGCCGCGCATGCCCGATTCGACTGGAGATCGCCTTCTTCGCCTCGAGCCTCGTCTCCGCCTACTGGAACGGGGCCGCCACCTACTACCGGGGGCTGGCACGCGCGCTCCACGCGCGGGGCCACCGGCTCACCTTCTACGAGCCGGACGCGTTCGACCGGCAGCGCCACCGCGACATCCCCGACCCGCCCTGGGCCCGGGTGGTGGTCTGGGATCCGGCCGATCCGGCGGACCTGCGCCGCTGCCTCGAGGACGCAGGACGCGCCGACCTGGTGGTGAAGGCCAGCGGCGTGGGGGTGCACGACGCCCTGCTGGAGGCCGCCGTCCCGGCGCTGCGCCGGCCGGGGAACCTGGTCGCCTTCTGGGACGTGGACGCGCCGGCCACGCTGGAGCGGCTGGCGCAGGACCCGGCCGACCCGTTCCACCCGCTGGTCCCGCGCTACGACGTGGTCTTCACCTACGGCGGCGGCGACCCGGTGGTGGCCGCCTACCGCCGGCTGGGCGCGCGCGCCTGCGTCCCCATCTACAACGGCCTCGATCCCGAGACGCACCGCCCGGTGCGGCCGGATCCGCGCTACGAGGCCGACCTGGCCTTCCTGGGCAACCGGCTGCCCGACCGCGAGGCGCGCGTCGAGGCCTTCTTCCTGGCCGCCGCCGCAGCCCTGCCCGGCCGGCGCTTCCTGCTGGGCGGGGCGGGCTGGGAGGGCAAGCCGCTGCCCGCCAACGTGCGCCTGCTGGGGCACGTGGGCACCGCCGATCACAACGCGCTCAACGTCACGCCGCTGGCCGTGCTCAACGTCTCGCGCGAGAGCATGGCGCGCAACGGCTTCTCGCCGGCCACGCGCGTCTTCGAGGCGGCCGGCGCCGGCGCCTGCCTGGTGACCGACGCCTGGGAGGGGATCGCGCAGTTCCTCGAGCCGGGGCGGGAGGTGCTGGTGGCGCGCGACGGCGAGGAGGTGGCGGCGCACGTCGAGGCGCTCACGCCGGCTCGCGCCCGGGCCCTCGGCGAGGCGGCGCGCCGCCGGGTGCTGGCGGAGCACACCTACGCGCAGCGCGCCGCGTCGGTGGAGGAGGCGCTGGGGCTCGTCATCGAGCCGGCGCGGGCGGAGATCGGCGGATGACCGCCCGCGGCCTGGACGTCGTCCTGCTGGGGCTCTCGCTCTCCTCTTCCTGGGGCAACGGCCACGCCACCACCTACCGCGCGCTGGCCGGGGCGCTCACCGCGGCGGGCCACCGGGTCCACTTCCTGGAGCGCGACGTCCCCTGGTACGCCAGCCACCGCGACCTGCCCGCGCCCCCGTACTGCCGGCTCTCGCTCTACGGCAGCCTGGAGGAGCTGCGCGAGCGCCACGGCCGGGCGCTGGCGGACGCCGACCTGGTGGTGCTCGGCTCCTACGTGCCGGAGGGGCGCGGGGTCGCGCGGCTGGTGCAGGAGCTGGCCCGCGGCGTCACCGCGTTCTACGACATCGACACCCCGGTGACGGTGGCGGCGCTGGCCCGCGGCGCGTGCGAGTACCTGGAGCCCTCGCAGGTGTGCGGCTTCGACCTCTACCTGTCCTTCACCGGCGGGCCGCTCCTGGCCAGGCTGGAGCGCGAGCTGGGGGCCCGCGCCGCCCGGCCGCTGTACTGCAGCGCCGATCCCGAGGTGCACCGTCCCAGCCGCCGCCCGCCGCGCTGGGACCTGGGCTACGTGGGCACCTACAGCGCCGACCGGCAGCCGGCGCTGGACGCGCTGCTGGTGGCGCCGGCCCGGGCCCGCGCGGCGCGCCGCTTCGTGGTGGCCGGGCCGCAGTACCCGGCGGCGCTGGACTGGCCCGCCAACGTGGAGCGGATCGAGCACCTGCCGCCCGGCGAGCACGCCGGGTTCTACGGCGCGCAGCGCTTCACGCTCAACGTCACGCGGGCCGACATGGTGCGGGCAGGCTGGTCGCCTTCGGTGCGGCTCTTCGAGGCCGCCGCCTGCGCCACGCCCATCCTCTCCGACCGCTGGCCCGGGCTGGAGACGCTCTTCGTGCCCGGGCGCGAGATCCTGCTGGCGCGCGACACGCGCGAGGCGCTGGCGGTGCTGGAGGGGACGACGGAGGAGGCCCGCCGCGCGCTGGGCGAGCGGGCCCGGCGGCGGGTGCTGGCCGAGCACACCGCCGATCACCGCGCCGAGGCGCTGGTCGGCTACGTGCACGAGGTGAGGGGGCGGGGCGCGCGGCGCGGGGGCGCGGCGCGCACGCTGGGCGGGAGCGCGCGGCGGGAGCCGGAGCCGGAGCCGCCGCTGGCGCAGGGGGAGGGTTAGGGGTCGCCCGGGAGCCGTGGCGGCGCTGGACGGTGGGGGGGACATGCGGATTGTGGTGGTGGGGACCGGCTACGTCGGCCTGGTGACGGGCACCTGCCTGGCCGAGTCGGGGAACGACGTGACCTGCGCCGACGCCGACGCGGCCAAGATCGCCGCGCTGCAGGGCGGGCGGCTGCCGCTCTACGAGCCCGGGCTGCTGGAGCTGGTGCAACGCAACGTACGGGAGGGGCGGCTGCGCTTCACCACCGAGCCCGGGCCGGCGGTGGGGCGCGCCAAGGTCGTGTTCCTGGCGGTGGGCACGCCGCCCGGCGAGGACGGCGAGCCCGACCTGCGCCAGGTGCTGGCGGCCGCGGAGGACGTGGCCCGCGCCGTGCGCCACACCACCATCGTGGCCACCAAGAGCACCGTCCCGGTGGGCACGGCCGACAGGCTGCAGGCGCTGATGGACCGGCGCGCGCGCTTCGAGGTGGACGTGGTCTCCAACCCGGAGTTCCTGAAGGAGGGGGCGGCCCTCGAGGACTTCCAGCGGCCGGACCGGGTGGTGGTGGGGGCGCGGACCGAGCGCGCGCGGCGGGTGCTGCGCGAGCTCTATGCGCCCTTCGTCCGCACCGAGCGCCCCATCCTGCTCATGTCGCCGCGCTCGGCCGAGCTGGTGAAGTACGCCGCCAACGCCATGCTGGCCACCCGCATCTCCTTCATGAACGACGTGGCCCTGCTCTGCGAGCGGGTGGGAGCGGACGTGGAGGCGGTGCGCAAGGGGATGGGCGCGGACAGCCGCATCGGATACCCGTTCCTCTTCCCGGGCATCGGGTACGGCGGCTCCTGCTTCCCCAAGGACGTGAAGGCGCTGCTGGCCACCGGCCGCCGCCACGGCGTGGACCTGGACCTGCTCCGCGCGGTGGAGAAGACCAACGACCGCCAGAAGCGCTCGCTGGTGACCCTGGCGCAGCGGCTGCTGGGCCAGCTGGCCGACCGGACGCTGGGCGTGTGGGGGCTGGCGTTCAAGCCGCGCACCGACGACGTCCGCGAGGCGCCCTCGCTGGAGATCATCGAGGGGCTCCTGGGGAAGGGCGCCCGCGTGCAGGTCTACGACCCGGTGGCGATGGAGCGGGCGCGGGAGCGGCTGGGCGATCGCGTCGCCTACGCGCCCAGCCCGTACGAGGCCATCGAGGGGGCCGACGCGCTGCTGGTCGTGACGGAGTGGAGCGAGTTCCGCACGCCCGACCTGGAGCGGGTGCGCGGGCTGATGCGGCAGCCGGTGGTGCTGGACGGGCGCAACGTGTTCGACCCCGCCGAGATGCGGGCGCTCGGCTTCCGCTACCACGCCATCGGCCGCCCCCCCGAGGACGCTCCGCAGGGGCGGTGACGCCGTCCCCGGAGCGGCGCCGCCGCCGGGCCACTGGAACGTGCCCCCTTGCGCCAAACGTTGGCGCGACGGATTCCGACGGGCGCAGCTTGACCATGGGCCCGGTGACGGGGCGCGGAGAGGACGGGGGACATGGCGGGCGACATCTGGCCAGGGCGCTCGTTCCCGCTCGGGGCGACGCACGACGGCCAGGGCACGCTGTTCGCGGTCTACGCCCGCCACGCCGAGGCCCTCGAGCTGTGCCTGTTCGACCCCGCCGATCCGCTGCGAGAGACCCGCCGCGTGCGCCTGGCCGAGCGCACCGGCCACGTCTGGCACGCCTACCTCCCGGGCGTGGGGCCGGGCACGCCCTACGGCTACCGGGCCCACGGGCCGTACGAGCCGGAGGCCGGCCACCGCTACAACCCGGCCAAGCTGCTGATCGACCCGTACGCCCGCGCCATCTGCGGCGAGACCGACTTCCGCGGGCCCATCTCCGGCTACGTGCTGGGCGGCCCGGAGGAGGACCTCGCGCCGGACGAGCAGGACAGCGCCGGCCACGTGCCGCGCTCGGTGGTGGTGGGGAACCACTTCGACTGGGGCGACGACCGGCCTCCCGACCACCCGTGGCACCGCTCGATCATCTACGAGGCGCACGTCCGCGGGTTCACCATGCGTCACCCCGAGGTCCCGCCGGAGCTGCGCGGGACCTACGCCGGCCTGGCCTCCCCGCCGGCCGTCGAGCACCTGGTGCGGCTGGGCGTGACCGCGCTGGAACTGCTGCCGGTGCACGAGTACGTGGACGACCCGTTCCTGCAGGGGAAGGGGCTGGTCAACTACTGGGGCTACTCCACGCTGGGCTACTTCGCGCCGGAGCAGCGCTACGCCTCGCGCGGCTGCATGGGGCAGCAGGTCCACGAGTTCAAGGAGCTGGTCAAGACGCTCCACCGCGCCGGGATCGAGGTGATCCTGGACGTGGTCTACAACCACACCGCGGAGGGCAACCACCTCGGCCCCACGCTCTCGCTCAAGGGGCTCGACAACCGCACCTACTACCGGCTCACCGGCGAGTCGCCGCGCTACTACATGGACTACACCGGCACCGGGAACTCGCTCGACCTGACGCAGGCGCAGACGCTCAAGCTGGTCATGGACTCGCTGCGCTACTGGGTCACCGAGATGCGGGTGGACGGCTTCCGCTTCGACCTGGCGGTGACGCTGGCGCGCGACCCCGACCACTTCGACCAGGCCTCGCGCTTCCTCTGCGCGGTGCAGCAGGATCCGGTGCTGGAGCGGGTGAAGCTGATCGCCGAGCCCTGGGACGTGGGGCCGGGCGGCTACCAGGTGGGCGCGTTCCCGGTGAACTGGTCGGAGTGGAACGGGAAGTACCGCGACGCCGTGCGCCGCTTCTGGAAGGGGGACGAGAGCCAGACCGGGGAGCTGGGCTACCGGCTGACCGGGTCGCCCGACCTGTACGAGCCGGCTGGCCGGAAGATCTTCGCCAGCGTCAACTTCGTCACCGCCCACGACGGCTTCACGCTGCGCGACCTGGTCTCCTACGACCGCAAGCACAACGAGGCCAACGGCGAGGGCAACCGCGACGGCACCGACGACAACGCCTCCTGGAACTGCGGCGTGGAGGGCGAGACCGGGGATCGGGCCGTGCTCGCGCTGCGCGACCGGCAGGTGCGCAACCTGCTCGCCACCCTGCTGGTCTCGCAGGGCGTCCCCATGATCGTGGCCGGGGACGAGATGGGGAAGACGCAGGCCGGGAACAACAACGCCTACTGCCAGGACAACGAGCTCTCCTGGCTGGACTGGGACCTGGACGACCGGCGCCGGGCGCTGCTGGGGTTCACGCGCCGGCTCGTCCGCATGCGCCTCGAGCAGCCCGTGCTGCAGCGCCGGCGCTTCTTCCGCGGCGACCACCTGTGGGACTCGTCGCTCAAGGACCTGGCCTGGTTCCGGCCGGACGGGACCGAGATGACCGAGGCCGACTGGAAGAAGCCCTTCGCGCGCTCGGTCGCGTTCCTGCTGGGCGGCGACACCATCGAGACGCCGGACGAGCGCGGGCAGCGGATCGTGGGGGACAGCCTGCTGGTCCTCCTCAACGCCGACCAGGGGCCCGTGACCTACCGCCTGCCGGAGGTGGAGTGGGGGCACGCCTGGGAGATCCAGCTCGACACCGCCGGGGCGACCGACCTGAAGCGCGACCTGGTGGAGGCGCGCGGCGACGTCCCGCTGGAGGCCCGGTCGATGATGATCCTGGCCCGGCGGGCGCGGTAGCCAGCCAGGCCGGGGTGGCGGCCCCGGCCTGTGGCCGGAGGCGGGGCGCAGCCCCCGTGCTCTGCCGGAGCGCTTCGCGGCCGGCAGGGTGGGGGCCCCAGCGCAGCTGGGGGAGGGGCGCAGCCCTTCCACGCTGGGTGCCGCGCAAGGGCCCATTCCTCTGTCTGGATGATCCGGGCCCGCAGCGCGGCGGGACCCAGCGCAGCAGGGGTGGGGCCCCGACGGCTCCGCCGGCGGGGCGGGGGCGCAGCCCCCGTGCAATGTCAGCTCCACGTGCCCCCGCCCGTCCGCCTATACTCCCCGCCCATGGACCCGAGCCGCCCAACCCTGCTCATCGTCGACGACGAGAAGAACATCCGGCGCACGCTCCGGATGGTCCTCGAGGCCGAGGACTACGCCGTCCTCGAGGCCGAGACCGCCGAGGAGGGGCTCAAGCTCCTGGAGGCCGAGCCGGTCGACCTGTGCATCTTCGACATCCGCCTCCCGGGCATGGACGGCCTCACCCTGCTCTCCAAGGCCCGCGAGCTGTGGCGCGACCTGCCGGTGATCGTCATCTCCGGCCACGCCGACACCAGCGACGTGGTGGACGCCATGAAGCGCGGCGCCTCGGACTTCTTCGGGAAGCCCATCGACCGCGAGCGGGTGCTGGTCTCGGTCAGGAACGGGCTCTCCCGCCGCTCGCTCGAGGAGAAGGTGCAGGCGCTGCAGACGCGCGAGCGCCGCTTCTCCGACGAGATGCTGGGGCAGAGCCCGGTGATGCTGAAGCTGCGCGACGACATCGCCAAGGTGGCGCCCACCAGCGGCCGCGTGCTGGTGCTGGGCGAGTCCGGCACCGGCAAGGAGCTGATCGCCGCCGAGATCCACCGCCTCTCGAAGCGGGCGCAGGGCCCCTTCGTGAAGGTGAACTGCGCCGCCATCCCGGCCGAGCTGATCGAGTCCGAGCTGTTCGGGCACGAGAAGGGCTCCTTCTCCGGCGCCGCCGCCCGCCGCCGCGGCCAGTTCGAGGTGGCGCACGGGGGCACGCTCTTCCTGGACGAGATCGGCGACATGAGCCTCTCGGCCCAGGCCAAGGTCCTGCGGGCGCTGCAGACCGGCGAGGTGGTCCGGGTGGGCAGCGAGAAGGCCTTCACCGTGGACGTCCGGGTGGTGGCCGCCACCAACAAGGACCTGGAGCAGGCGGTGCGGGAGGGCACCTTCCGCGAGGACCTGTTCTTCCGGCTCAACGTGGTGCCGCTGCGGGCCCCGCCGCTGCGCGACCGGCTGCCGGACGTGCCGCTGCTGGCGGAGCGGTTCTTCCAGCTGGCGGTGCGCGAGAACGGCATGCGGCCCAAGCCGGTCGACGCGGACGTCTACCCGAAGCTGTCGGCCCACCGCTGGCCCGGCAACGTGCGCGAGCTGCGCAACGTCTGCGAGCGCATGGTGATCATGAGCGGCGACCGGATCACCGCGGCCGACGTGCCGGACGCGCTGGCCCCCCGGGCCGTGCCGCCGCCCGAGCCCGGCGCGGCCGACCTCTCCCGCTACGGCGAGGTCCCGCTGCGCGAGCTGCGCGACCTGGTCGAGCGCGACTACATCCTGAAGAAGCTCGAGGTGCACGACTGGAACATCACCCAGGCGGCCCAGGCCCTGGGCGTGGAGCGGACCAACCTCCACAAGAAGATCAAGCAGCACGGCCTCTCCCGGGGCGGCCGGGGCGGCGCCAGCCCTGCCGAGGGGGACGAGCTGGAGGACGGGGACGAGGGCTGATCACGCCGCCCATTCGGATTGAGCCTGCGTGATGGGGGGTTACGGGGGGAGAGTTCTCCCCCCGAGCTGAGGCGCCGTCAGGCGCCGGATCCTGCTCATGGCGTACGGTTCCGTTTCGGCATCAACTCGACCGGTCGCCGCCATGAGGGGCCCCGCCGCGAGGCCCGGCGCCCATTCTCCGCTATCATCCCCCCGTGCAACTCGCCTCCGTCATCCCGGGGCTGCCCGAGGCCGCCCCACGCCAGCCCGAGTCGGCCGAGCGCCTGGCCCGCCTCTCCCGCCGCCTCCCCGCCCTCGCCGAGCTCGAGGCCCGCGTGGCGCTCGCGCCGGACCCGGACCTGGCGCTGGCCGGCGTCGAGCGCTACCTGGACGGCGCCGGGGCGCTGCCCACCGAGCCCGCCCTGCTGGACGCGCTGGTGCTGCTCTGCGGCGCCTCGCGGATGCTCCCGGCGCTGCTGGCCCGCGCCCCGCACCTGCTCCGCCGCGCCGTCCGCGGCCGCCACCTCACCCGGCCGCGCACCGAGGCCGAGCTGGTGCGCACGCTGGACCGGGCCGCCCGGCGGCTGGCGCCGGACGACGTGGCCGGCTTCCACGCGCTGCTGCGGCGGCTGCGGGCGCGCGAGGTGGTGCGCATCTCGCTGCGCGACCTGCGGCGCGCCCGGGTGGACGAGATCACCGGCGAGCTGTCGGCCCTGGCCACCGCCTGCCTCGACGCCGCCATCCGCTTCCACGACCGGCGCCTGCGCGCCCGCCACGGCCCGCCGGCCGGGCTGGAGGGGAAGCCGCCCGGGGCCGGCTTCTGCGCCCTGGCCATGGGCAAGCTGGGCGCCCGCGAGCTCAACTTCTCCTCCGACATCGACCTCATCTACGTCTACGACGTGGACGGCCAGACCGTGGGCGAGAGGCCCATCACCCACTTCGCCTACTACGCCAAGCTGGCCGAGCATGTCACCGAGGCCATCGCCAAGCCCACCGGCGACGGCTTCGTCTTCCGCGTGGACCTGAACCTGCGCCCGGACGGGCAGAACGGCCCCATCGTCAACAGCCTGCGGGCCGCCGAGCTCTACTACGAGTCCTTCGGCCGGACCTGGGAGCGGGCCGCGCTGGTCAAGGCCCGCCCCGCCGCCGGCGACCTGGCGGTGGGCGAGGGCTTCCTCAAGACGCTCCACCCGTTCATCTGGCGGCGCACGCTCGACCTGGGCGTGGTGCAGGAGATCCACTCCATGAAGGCGCGCATCGACGCGCGCGCCGGCGCCGAGGGCAAGGACGATCTCAAGCTGGGCAAGGGCGGCATCCGCGAGGCCGAGTTCTTCGTGACCGCGCTGCAGCTGCTCCACGCCGGCCGCGAGGAGGGGCGCGCCCTGCGCGAACGGCCGGTGATCCCGGCGCTGGACCGGCTCCTCTACGCCGGCATCGTGCCGGTGAAGGACCGCGACGACCTGGCCGACGCCTACCTGTTCCTGCGCCGCGCCGAGCACCGGGTGCAGATGGTGGACGGGGCGCAGACCCACCGGCTGCCGCCCGCCGGCGAGCGGCTGGGGCTGGCCCGCTCCATGGGCTATCCGGACGAGCCCGCCTTCGAGGCCGCGCTGGGCGCCCACCGCGACCGGGTGGCCCGGCTCTTCGGCGGGCTGCTGGGCACCAGCACCGGCGAGGTGCCGCTCGATCCGGAGCTGACCTTGCTGGCCGACGGCGACGTGGAGCGGCCGCGCCGGGTGGAGATTGCGCTGCGCCGCGGCCTCTCCGACCCGGACCGCGCCATCGCCGCCATCGACCTGATGGCCCGCCGCCCCACCCCGTTCTCGCGGACCGGCGACCCCGCCGCGGCCGGTGCGCTCCTCTTCGACGCGCTGGCCACGCCCGACCCGGTGCAGGCGCTCTCGCACCTGGGCGACTTCGCCGCCGCGCTCTCCAACCCCGAGCCCTGGTTCCGCATGCTGACCGAGCACCGGCGCGTGGCCCGGCTGCTCCTCTCGCTCTTCGGCACCTCCGACTTCCTCTCCAAGCGCTTCGTGCGCCACCCCGAGCTGATCGACCTGCTGCTGCGCCAGGACCAGGTGGTGCTGCAGAAGCCGCGCGCCCAGCTGGAGGGCGAGGTGCGGGAGCGGCTGGAGTCGGTGGACCCGGACCTGCAGCTGGACGAGCGGCTGGAGCGGCAGCTGGGCGAGCTGCGCCGCTACAAGGACCAGGAGGTCCTGCGCATCGCGGTGCACGACATCGCCGGCGTGATCGACCTGGCGCAGGTGGCCGGCCAGCTGACCGAGCTGGCCGAGGTGCTGCTCGGGGCCAGCCTGGAGCTGGCCGAGGCCGAGGCCCGCGCCAAGGGCGTGCTGCCCGAGGGGCGCCTGTGCGTGATCGGCATGGGCAAGCTGGGCGGGCGCGAGCTCGGCTACCACTCCGATTGGACCTGATCTTCGTCTACCCGGGCGGCGCCACCGCCGGCTACGAGCGCCACGCCCGCCTGGCGCAGCGGCTCATCTCCTTCCTGCAGATGCCGCTGCGCGAGGGGCGGCTCTACCAGATCGACACCCGCCTGCGCCCCTCCGGCAACCAGGGCGCGCTGGTGATCGGGCTGGAGGCGTTCATCCGCTACCACATGGGCGACGCGCTCCCCGGCGGCGCGGCCCGCGACGCGGCCGCGGGCGAGGTGCGCTCGCAGCTGTGGGAGCGGCAGGCGCTGCTGCGGGCGCGCCACGTCTCCGGCGACGCCGCCATCTTCGAGGAGCTCTCGCGCCGCGTGCTGCAGCCGGTGGTCTACGGCCCGCGGCAGGACCGGGCGGCGCTGGCCGCCGAGATCCGGCGCATGCGCGAGCGGATGGAGAGCGAGCTGGCCAGGGAAGCGGCGCGGGGCAAGAACCCCAAGACCGGCCACGGCGGCCTGGTGGACGTCGAGTTCGCCGCCCAGTTCCTGCAGCTGCTGCACGGCCACGACCACCCGGCCATCCGCACGCCCACCACGCCCGAGGCCCTGGCGCGCCTGCGCGCCGCCGGGCTGCTGCGCGAGGCGGAGCACGCGGCGCTGGCCCGCGGCTACGGGTTCCTGCGCCGGGTGGAGCTGCGCCTGCGCATCGTGCACGACTACGCCATCGACCACCTGCCCGAGCGCGGCCAGGCCCTGGACCAGCTGGCGCGCCGGCTGGGCTACGGCGGCCCCGAGGCCGGCCCGCGCTTCCTGGCCGAGTACGGGCGGGTCACCGCGGCGGTGCGCGAGGCCTTCGACGCGGTGGTCTCATGAGCGACCTGGCCCCGCTGGACGACGCGGCCCTCGACGCGCTCCGCGAGGCGGCGCGGCCGTTCGAGGACGCCGAGGCGGCGCTGGTCCGCTCGGTGGTGAGCACCACCCCCTGGCTCTCCGAGGCCGACGAGGCGCAGCTGCGCTACGCGCTCAACCTGGCGCGCACCGCCCGCGTGCGCGCGCCGGACGGCGCGGACGTGGACCTGGCGCCGGTGCTGGCGCCGCTCCGCGAGGAGGTGCGGGCGGTGCTGCCCGCGCTGCTCGCCCCGGGCGGCCCCGACCGCGAGGCGGTGGGCCGGCTCGCGCCGGTGCTGGGCGCGCGGGCCCGCGTCTTCCGCGACCTGGCGGTGGAGGCCTCCGGCGGGCGCCTCCCGCGCGGCGCGCTCGATCGCGAGGTCTGCGAGAAGGCGCTGGTGGTGGTGGCGGGGGGCGGCGGGGGCGTGGCCTGGAGCTACCTGGGCGCGCTGGCGCTGCTCGAGCAGTACGCGCTCACGCCGCGCCTGCTGGCCGGCACCAGCATGGGCGCGGTGCTGCTCCTGATGCGCGCGCGGCGCGTGCGCTGGCACGCCGACGACGTCAACGAGGCGCTCAAGGGGCTCACCTTCCGCACGCTCTTCCGCTTCCTGCGCGCCGAGGCGCGCTACGGGCTGCCGGCGGCGCTGCGGCTGTACCTGCGCGCCGCCATCGGCGACTTCCTGCGCGGGCCGGACGGCCACCCGCTCACGCTGGGTCAGCTCGCCGTCCCGCTGGTGGTGGCGGTCACCGGCATCCGCAACGGCGCCCTGCCGCGCGACCCGTCCTACTACGAGCACCTGCTCGACCTGGACGGGCGCGAGGCCCGGCCCATCCTGCTCCCGCGCATGGTGACCGACGTCTTCGGCGCGGTGGCCGAGCTGATCCTGCAGCGGGACCGCTTCGCCCGCGTCTACCTGGGGAGCGACGAGGAGACCCGCGACTTCGACGCCATCGACGCGGTGGGCTTCTCCTCCGCCCTCCCCGGCGTCATCCACTACGACGTGGTGCGCGAGGACGACCGGATGCACGCCATGCTGGCGCGCATCTTCTCGCGCGAGGACCTGTTCCGGCTGGTGGACGGCGGGCTGGTGGACAACCTCCCGGCCCGGGAGGCCTGGGCCACCGTGCAGCGCGGGGCCGTGGGCACCCGCAACGCCTTCGTGCTGGGGCTGGAGGGGTTCGGGCCCAAGCTGTCGCAGCCGCTCTGGTACGGCATCGCCCAGCTGGCGGCGGCCAACGTGGCCTGGAACAAGCCCTTCATCCACCTCCACAAGTCCTTCCAGCGGGTGCTCTCGCCCATCGAGATCGTCCCCGACGCCGGGGAGCTCCAGCGGGCCAGCAACGACGGGAAGGCCGAGCTGCACCCGGACATGCCCTTCCTCGCCCACATGGTCCGGTCGTTCCCCGCACCGGCTCCGTAGAAATGCGGGGGCGCTGAGGTGTTGAATCCCCCCGCCCCCTGAGGCACATTCGAGGCCCACACCGCAGCACCCGCAAAGGCGCGCTCCATGATCAAGGCCGACACGATCTGGCTGGACGGCAAGCTGGTCCCGTTCGACGAGGCCAAGGTCCACGTCCTCACCCACGCCCTGCACTACGGCATCGGCGTCTTCGAGGGCATCCGCGCCTACCGCGGCGCGGACGGCCGCTCGGCCGTGTTCCGCCTCCGCGAGCACATCCAGCGGCTCCATGACTCGGCGCACATCATCCTGATGGAGATCCCGTTCGCGGCCGAGCGGCTGGAGCAGGCCTGCGTCGAGGTGCTCAAGTCCAACAAGCTCGACGCCGGCTACCTGCGGCCGCTGGCGTTCACCGGCGCCGGCGCGCTGGGCGTGGGCGCCCAGAACCCGATCCAGGTGCTGATCGCCGCCTGGCCCTGGGGCGCCTACCTGTCCGAGGACGGCCTGAAGAAGGGCATCCGCGCCAAGGTCTCCTCCTTCAACCGCACCCACGTGAACGTGGGCATGGTCCGCGCCAAGGTGTCGGGGCAGTACGTGAACTCCTTCCTCGCCACCCGCGAGGCGGCCATGGCCGGCTACGAGGAGGCCATCCTGCTCGACGCCGAGGGCTACGTGGCCGAGGGCGCGGGCGAGAACCTCTTCATCGTGAAGAACGGCGTGCTGCAGACCCCGCCGCTCTCCTCCGCCGTCCTGGCGGGCATCACCCGCGACTCGGTGCTGCGCATCGCCAAGGACCACGGCATCCCGGTGAAGGAGGAGAAGTTCACCCGGGACACCATGTACCTGGCCGACGAGCTGTTCATGACCGGCACCGCCGCCGAGGTCACCCCGGTGCGCGAGGTGGACAACCGCCGCATCGGCAAGGGCGAGCCCGGCCCGGTCACCAAGAAGATCCAGGAGACCTTCTTCCGCGCCGTCCGGGGCGAGGAGCCCCGCTACCGCGAATGGCTGATGCCTTACTGAGCCTCTCCCCATCCTTGGCCCCTCAAGGGGCACCGAGCGCTCGCCTTCCCGGCGGGCGCTTCGCTTTTCGGGGGAAGGCCCCGCGTCGGGGTGCCGCGCAAGGATGCGCTCCCCGCGCGGAACAAGCCGGCCGGCTCGCACGTTCATCACGCGCAGGGCAATTCGGTTGACCAGTCGCGCCTGCTTCGGCTAGATACCCGCGACTTTTCTGGGATTTACAACCCCAACCCGCTCGCCGGCCGCGAGGGCCGCAGAGGCCAGAGGGACGGCCGCCGCGCCGAGCCAGGAGCCCAGGACGATGAGGACCCGATACGTCGACATCGACGATCGCATGGAAGATCTCGCGGAGCGCATGCGCGCCGACGAGGAGCTCGCCCAGGACTTCCTGCAGAAGTACGAGCTGTCGTGGCTGTACCACGAGAACGCCCTCGAGGGCCTGGTGTACTCCAGCCAGGAGCTGGCGGCGGCGCTCGAGACGCCGGTGCTGGCCGACGCCACCTTCGCCAGCGCGCTGCGCGAGCTGCGCAACCACAAGCTGGCGCTGGACGCCGTGCGCGAGGAGGCCCGCAACAAGAAGCTGAAGCTGGGCCTCAGCGTGGTGAAGCGGATCTACGAGTCGCTGACCCAGGGCATGGAGGGCAAGAACGCGGCGGAGTACCGCAAGGACATGCCGCTCCACCGCGCCTACTTCCACGACATCGCGCAGCCGCCCAAGATCCCGGCCCTGCTCCAGAAGCTCTTCGACGGCACCGAGACCGCCGACTGGCGCAACGCGCATCCCATCCAGCAGGCGGCCCGGCTGCAGCACGGCTTCATGCAGGCGTTCCCCTACACCGACCAGTCCGGCCGCGTGGCCCGCCTGCTGGCCAACCTGGTCCTGCTGCACGCCGGCTACCGGCTGCCGCTCATCGTGCACGCCACCGACCGGCAGCGGTACTACGAGGCCCTGCGCCAGCCCGAGACGGTGCTCCGCGACCTGACCATCGAGGCGCTCGACAACGCGCTCGAGCAGGCCGAGAAGTTCTTCGCCGAGGCTCCGGCGCGCAGCCGCAAGGCGGCCCGCTAGCAGCTTCTTCAGCTCGGCTCCGCCGCCTCCTCGCGCCCGCGATGCCCCTTTCGGGGCCCTCGCGGGCGCGGCCGTTTTCGCGGATGGGCGGCGGCCCGCCGCCCGCCTTGGAGGGGGTCCGGGCGTCCTCCGGGTGTGGCAACCCGCGGACAAAGCGGACGTTTCTTGTTCGTCGGGTTGCGCTCCGGACCGAGCATGGCGGGGTGGCAGGGCGGTGGGGTATAGCTACGCCCCCTCATGCTCCTGGGCGCACACGAGCCGATAGCCGGAGGCGTCTCCACCGCGTTCGCGCGGGCGGAGGCCGACGGGGCGGACTGCCTGCAGATCTTCACGCGCAACGCGCGCGGCTGGGCGGCCCGCCCGCTGGAGGATGAGGAGGTCGCACGCTTCAAGGGCGAGGCGAAGCGGACCCGGAAGCCGGTGGCCGCCCACGCCTCCTACCTCATCAACGCGGCCGCCGCGGATGGGCAGATCCGGCGCAAGAGCTGGGAAGCGCTCGCCGACGAGCTCGGCCGCTGCGAGCAACTCGGCGTCTCCGCCCTCATCTTCCACCCAGGGAGCCACGAGGACGAGAAGGAGGGGACGAAGCTGGTGGTGGAGGCCATGCAGCGGGCGCTCGAGCGGGTGCCCGGCAAGGTGAAGCTCCTGGTGGAGACGACCGCCGGACAGGGCTCCAGCCTCGGCTGGCGCTTCGAGGGGCTGGCCGCCATCCGGGAGGGGCTCCCCAAGGCCGTCCGCCGCCGCACCGGGTTCTGCTTCGACACCTGCCACGTCCACGCCGCCGGGTACGACCTCCTGACGGAAGACGGCTACGGCCAGACCCTGACCGCGCTGGACCGCGCGGTGGGCCTCTCGAGCATCGAGGCCTTTCACCTCAACGACTCCAAGAAGGAGCTCGGCTGCCGGGTGGACCGGCACGAGCACATCGGCGACGGCGCCATGGGGCTCGCCCCGTTCCGCCGGCTGGTGAACGACCCGAGGTTCGCGGATGTGCCCGGGTTCGTGGAGACCGAGTCGCGCTTCAAGGAGAACATCGAGGTGCTCCGCCGCCTCGTGCGCCGCCGATGAAGGCACAGACCACCATGCGTCAACAGGAAGAACCTCCCCGATCCCGGAGCCGGCCCACCGTGGCCGCCCGGATGGCGCTGTACCCGCGCCAGCTCGAGGCGACCCGCGCCCGGCTGGACCGGCTCATCGAGTACGCCCGCGGCCACAAGCGGGCGCTGATCCTCACCCACGACAACCCGGACCCGGACTCGATCGCGGCCGGCGTGGCCCTGGCCCACCTGCTCAAGAAGCTGGGCGGCGTGGAGGCCGAGGTGGCCTACGGCGGCATCGTGGGGCGCGCCGAGAACCGCGCGCTCATCAAGGTGCTGAAGCTGCCGGTGGTGCCCATCGCGCGGGTGGTCTTCGACGACTATGACCTCATCTGCATGGTCGACACCCAGCCGGAGCAGGGGAACCACTCCCTGCCGGCGCGCCACTTCCCGGACGTGGTCATCGACCACCACCCGGAGCGGCCGGACTCGCACCTGGCCCCCATCGCCGACGTGGGCGGCCCCATCGGCGCCACCTCCACCGTGCTGGCGGAGTACTTCCGCGCCAGCGGGTTGAAGGTGCCGACCGACGTGGCCACCGCGCTGTTCTACGGGATCAAGGCCGACACCCGCGACCTGGGCCGGCAGACCACGCGGCAGGACGTGGACGCCTACCTGTGGCTGTTCCCGATGGCGGACAAGGACGCGCTCAGCGCCATCGAGCACCCCAAGCTGCCGGAGGACTACTTCCGGCTCCACCACCTGGCCATCGAGAAGGCGCAGATCTTCGACGACGCGGTGGTCTGCGACCTGGCCGAGATCTACACGCCGGACATGGTGGCCGAGGTGGCCGAGCGGTTCATGGCCCTCGAGGACATGCGCTGGTCGCTCGCCTTCGGCGAGTACGAGGAGGCCATCTACTACTCGATCCGGACCAGCGACCGGCGCATGAACGCCGGCCGGCTCATCCGCGAGGTGATCGAGGCCAAGGGCGGCTCCGCCGGCGGCCACGGCACCATGGCCGGCGCCCGCCTGCCGGTGAAGGGGCTCTCCGGCCCGGCCCGCAAGAAGCTGCGCGAGGAGGTCGTGCGCGCCTTCCTGGACGCGTTCGGCATCCGGACGCGGAAGCCGCGGAAGATTGTGTAGGGCGGTCGCCCGCCCCTCCGTTCGTCCTGAGCGTAGCGAGCCCGCCAGGGCTCGCGGAGTCGAAGGATGAACGGGACAGAGAGGTCCCGTGATCTACCTCGACCACAACGCCATCACGCCCATGCGCCCGGAGGCCATCGCCGCCGTGGAGCGGGCGCTGCGCGTCTTCGGGAACCCCAGCTCCATCCACGCCGCCGGCCGCGCCGCGCGCGACCTGCTGGACGGCGCCCGCGCCCAGGTGGGCTCCGCGCTGGGCGCCCGCCCCTCCGAGCTCGTCCTCACCTCCGGCGCCACCGAGGCCGCCGCGCTGGCCCTCCGTGGCGTGCTGGCCGCCTCGCCCCCGGACCGGCGCCGGCTGGTGGTGACCTCGGTCGAGCACCCCTGCGTGCTCTCGCTTGCCCGGGCGCTGGAGAAGGCCGGCACGCCGCTCACGGTGGTGCCGGTGGACCGGCGCGGCCTGGTGGATCCCGAGGCCTTCCGCGCCGCCCTGGGACCGGACGTGGCGCTGGCCTGCGCCATGCGCGCCAACAACGAGACCGGCGTGCTGCTGCCGGTGCGCGAGCTGGCCGCCGCCGCGCGCCAGGTGGGCGCGCCGTTCTTCTGCGACGCCGTGCAGGCGGCCGGGAAGATCGCCCTGGACGTCCGCGAGCTGGGCGCCGACCTGGTGGCCATCACCGGCCAGAAGTTCGGCGGGCCGCGCGGGGCCGGCGCGCTCTGGATCACGCCCGGCCTGCCGCTGGCGGCGGTGGTGGGCGGCGAGCAGGAGCGCGGCCGCCGCGGCGGCACCGAGAACCTGCCCGGCATCGCCGGCCTGGGCGCGGCGCTGGAGACCGCCGTGCGCAGCCGCGAGGCCGAGGAGCAGCGCCTGGCCGCGCTGCGCGACCGGCTGGAGCAGGGGCTCCTGGCCGCCGTACCCCACGCCCGCGTCAACGGCGCCGGCGCGCCGCGCCTCCCCAACACCTGCTCCATCACCTTCGAGGGCGCCGACGCAGAGACGCTGCTCATCGCGCTCGAATCTGGAGGGGCTGTGCGCCAGCGCCGGCGCCGCCTGCCACTCCGGCTCGACCAAGCCCTCTGGCGTGCTGCTGGCGCTCGGCCTGACCGAGGTCGAGGCGCGCTGCACGCTGCGCCTGTCGCTGGGCTGGAGCTCCACGCCCGAGGACGTCGAGGCCGCGCTGCGCCTCATCCCGCCGCGCGTGGAGCGGGTGCGGGCGGAGGTGAAGGTCTAGCAGGCGCGGGGCGAGCACGGGGGCGGCGATGCGCATCCCCCCGCTCCAGCGTCACACGCGCCGGCACCTGCGCCGGCCCCTGCTTCGGCCCCTGACCCTTGCGGCGGCGTCACGAATCGGCGTGAATGCAGCGCATGGATGCCTTCTCCGAGATCGGCGTGTTCACGCGGGTGGTGGACCTCGGCGGCTTCACGCGGGCAGCCCAGAACCTGGGCCTCACGCCCTCCGGCGTGAGCCGGATCGTCTCGCGCCTGGAGGACCGCCTCGGGGTACGGCTCCTCAACCGCACCACCCGGAGCCTCAGCCTCACGGACGAGGGGGCGGCGTACCACGAGCGCTGCACGCGCATCCTGGCCGAGCTCGAGGAGGCGCACGCCATGCTGGCCAGGGCGAGCGCCACCCCGCGCGGGCGACTGCGCGTGGACGTGCCGGTGGTCCTGGCCGACTTCGTGGTGGGTCCGGCGCTGCCGCGCTTCCTCGCGCGCCATCCCGACGTCAGCATCGACCTCACCGTCCGCGATCGGCTCATCGACCCCACCGCGGAGGGCATCGACGTGGTGGTCCGGCTCGCGCCCTCCCGCGACTCCGAGCTGGTGTCCAGGCGCCTGGCGCGCGCCCGCTCGCTCCTGGTCGCGTCGCCCGCCTACCTGGCGAAGCACGGGCGCCCGCGGACGCTCGCGGAGCTGCGGGAGCACGCCTGCGTCGTCTACCTCTCGGCCGCGGGCCCCTTGCCCTGGCGGCTCAGGACCGGGACGGGAGAGGTGAGCTTCGCGCCGAGAGGCAGGCTCCAGGCCGGATCCGGCAACGTGCTCACCCAGGCCGCGCTGAGCGGGCTCGGGGTCATCCAGACCTTCGAGCCGCACGTGGCAGGGGAGGTTCGCCGCGGCGAGCTGGAGGTGCTCCTCGAGGACCTCGAGCCCGAGCCGCGGACCATCCATGCCCTTTTCGCACGGCAGAAGGCCAACGTCCCCAAGGTCCGCGCCTTCGTCGACTTCCTCACCGAGCTGTTCGGCTCCGCCCCGGGGCGCCCGACGACGGCACGGCGAGGGCGCTAGCGCCCGGGCGAGAGCTGTCCGGGCGCTCCGTCCGCGCCTATCGCACCAGCCGGAAGCCGATGTCCGGCCCGAGCTTCTGGACGTATCCGAGCTGGATGTTCAGGTAGCCGAGCGACTCGAGCCACCGCGCGTTGCGCAAGGGCCCGGCATCGATGGCATCGAAGCCGATCTCCCGCCCCAGCCCGAGGACCCGGTCCTTCGCGGCGGCGTCATCGGCGGCCACCAGCAGGGCGAGCGCCTCCCCCTTCACCTTCCCGGTCTCCATGTGCTTCGCGAACACGGTGTTGAACGCCTTCACCACCCTGGCGCGCCCGGCCTTCTTCTGCAGCTCTTCCGCGCCGCTGGTGGTGAACCCGACGGCGAGCTGCATGTCGGCCGTGAGGGCGTTCGTCGCGTCCACGAGCACCTTGCCGTCAACCGCCTCTCCCAGCGAGGCCAGGGTCTCGTCCAGCCCCCCGTACGGCACCGCCAGGAAGACCACGTCGGCCCATGCCGCAGCCTTCCGGGCCGCGCCTGGCTCCTTCCCGACCGCCCGCACCTCGTGGCCAGCTCGCGTGAGGCCACGCTGCAGCGCGCTGCCCACGTTGCCCTTGCCGATGATCCCGATCTTCGTCGCCATGTGTCTTCCCTCCGAGGGTCCACCGGAGCAACGCGCCCCGGACGCCGGGCAACATGGCATCCGGCCTGCGCAGGAAAAAGGAGCCGGCGGTCACGGCACATATGACGCCACGTCATCAATCGCCTCTCCTCATCCTGCGGGACCTGCCGTCGTTCGGCCGCTCTTGCCGCCGACAGCCGATTTTCATCCGGATGAAATCGCGGGCGGTCACTCGTCCGTCCGCCACCCCTGAGGGGCCCTCACGCAACCTTACGGTTGCACACCGTCCACGCCCTGCACATCCTGCAACCCGGAGGTTGCACATGATGAGCGAAGAGACCGCCGCCGGGACGCCCGGCCGGATCGAGAAGCAGATCACCGTCCACGCCCCGCAGTCGCGCGTCTGGCGCGCGCTGACCGAGGCCAGCCAGTTCGGTGCCTGGTTCGGCGCGCGGCTCGCGCCAGGCACCTTCACCCCGGGCGCCCGCGTGCGCGGCCCCATGACCATCCCCGGGCACGAGCACTTCACGCTCGATCTCACCGTCGAGCGGGTCGAGCCCGAGCGCTACCTGTCCTACCGCTGGCACCCCTACGCCGACCCGGCGCTGGACCTCTCCGCCGAGCCGCTCACCCTGGTCGAGTTCCGGCTGGAGGCGGCCGGCGGCGGCACGCGCCTCACCGTGGTGGAGTCCGGCTTCGACCGGCTGCCGGGGGCGCGCCGCGTCTCCGTCTTCCCGCTGCACGAGTCGGGCTGGGTGCAGCAGCTCGAGAACGTGGCCCGCCATGTCACGGCGGGCTGAGGCCACGCTGGCGCGCGCCGCGCCGGTCTACGCGGCCCTGGGGGACGCCACCCGCCTCCGCCTGCTGGAGAAGCTGGCGGAGGGCGAGCCGCTCTCCATCGCGCAGCTCACCACCGGCGCGGACATCTCCCGCCAGGCCATCACCAAGCACCTCCGGGTCCTGGCCGGCGCCGGCCTGGTGCGGGACGAGCGGCTCGGCCGCGAGCGGCGCTGGGCGCTCGAGCCGGGCCGGCTCACCGAGGCGCGGAGCGGCCTCGACGCGCTCTCGCGCCGCTGGGACGAGGCGCTGGCAAGGCTCAAGGCGTTCGTGGAGACGGAGTGAGGCTCACGCCTGCGGCGGCGTCCACCAAGGCGCCGCCGCGGACGGGCGCGCAGACGGGGGCGGTCCGCCACGAAAGTGTAATGTCGGATGACGCGACCCCTACCCAGGCGGGAACACGAACACCAGCGCCCCCGGCCAGCTCGGGTCCGGCCCCAGCGCCACGTCGGCGTCCGTCGAGGGCCGCAGGCGCGCGCGCCAGTACTCCTCGCTGTGGTTGTGGCCGTTGCCGACCGCGTGCTCCAGGTCGCCGTGCAGCGTCCAGCCGGTCCGGACCAGCAGGGCGGAGATGGCGTTCGTCCGGGCGAGCCCGTCGTCGCCGCCGCCCCAGTCCACCGTGCCGCTGTCCAGGTAGACGCGCAGGGGCAGCTTCGCCGTGACCTGCCGCTCGAAGCCGTAGCTGCCGCTGTAGCCGACCAGCGCGGGTGAGAGCGCCATCACCCGCCCCCAGGTCGCGGTGCGGGTCCAGCCGGCATGGAGAGAGATGAGCCCGCCGTAGGACGAGCCGCCGATGGCCCGGTGCTCGCGGTCCGCGGCCGTCCGGTAGGTGGCGTCCACGAACGGCACCACCTGCTGCTCGAGGAAGTCGAGGTAGCGGTCGGCGGTGGGGCCGGGGGCGTGGCCGGCGCCGGGGAAGTACTCCTCCGTCCGCGCCGCGCCGCCGTTGTCGATCATCACCACGATGACCGGCGCCATCAGGCCGCGCTGCGCCAGGTCGGTGGACACGCGGTGCACCTGCCAGCCGCCGTGGCCGTAGCCGTCATGGTCCAGGCAGTTCTGGCCGTCGTGCAGGTAGAGCACCGGGTAGCGGACCTCGGCGCTGGCCGCCTCGGCGTAGCCTTCCGGCAGCAGCACGGTCACGGTGCGGCTCGCGATCCCCTCCACCGCCGAGGTGAACCGCCAGGCGAAGAGGCGGTCCTCCCAGCCTGCCAGCGGGCTCGGCAGCGGCGCGGGCGGCACGGGATCGGCGGGGCCACCGGCGGCGGAGTGGGTGGCGCAGGCGGAGGCGGCGAGCAGCAGGAGCATGGCGGTGGTCCAGGGTGCGCGCATGCCCTCTTCTACCGCGGGTCCAGGCAGGCCGGGCGCGGCAAGGAGCGGCGGTCACGGAGGCCGGGGCGCCTCGTCCCTCTCCTGATCCCGCGCCGCGGTCAGCGCGCCCCGAACAGCCCGCGCACCACCGCCGCGATGGCCAGCGGCGTGCCCACGGCCGGGTCGTAGCCGCCGGCGATCTCGGCCGCGAACGCGGCCGCGGTAGGCCGCCCCGCCGGCTCGGGGTCGAGCGAGCGGAGCAGCAGCACATCCAGCGCGGCCGGGATCTCCGGGCGGACCGAGGACGGCGCGCGCAGCTTGCCGGCCAGGATCCGCTGCCCCACCTCGTTCACGTCCTTGCCCGGGAAGGCGTGGGCGTTGGTGAGCAGCTCGAAGAAGACCGAGCCCAGCGCGAACACGTCGGCCGGCGGCCCGGGCCGCCGCCCCAGGATCTGCTCCGGCGCCAGGTAGCGGATCTTCCCGAAGGCGCCGCCGGGCAGCGGGCCGGCGCCGGTGGGCAGCGCCACGCCGAAGTCCCCCAGCTCGATCTCGCCCAGCCGCGAGATGAAGACGTTGGACGGGGACACGTCGCAGTGCACCACGCCCAGCGCCCGCCCCTGCGCGTCGCGCCCCTCGTGCGCGTGGGCCAGCGCGCCGGCCAGCTGGTGGGCCAGGTAGCACGCGAAGTCGATGGGCAGCAGGATGTGGCGCGCGGCGCAGACGGCGAGGATCTCCTTCAGGTTGCGCCCGTCCACGTACTCCATGGCGATGAAGGGCACGCCGCCGGCCACGCCCGCGTCGAGCACCTCTACGATGGCCGGGTGCTGCAGCCGGCGCGTCAGCTCGGCCTCGCGCTCGAAGAGCGCCAGGTAGTCGGCGTCGCGCGCCAGCTCCGGCAAGAGCTGCTTCACGGCCACGTTGCGCCCGACGTGCGGGCCCGCCGTCACCGTCGCGCGGTGGACCTCGGCCATGCCTCCGCGGCCGATGAGCTCCTGGAGTGCGTAGCCGGGGACCTCGAAAGCCATCGAACCTTCGTCGTGGGACGCCGTGCCAAAAAACGCTGTCGGAACCGGCCCCAAGGCGCACCGACGGGGACCATTCTACCCTTCGCGGCGGCACGGTTCGCTTGACAGGCCGATACCGGAGGCCTAGGATCTGAACCATCAAAACTTCCCGTGTTTCCGGGAGGTTATAGCTCTTTAACCTTGCCGACCTGCCCCCTGCCGGGTTCGTGATTGGTCTTCGCGTCGTTTGGGCCGACTTTGAGCCAAGCGGAGCGCCCGCCCACGTCCATGTGCAAGCTCCCAACGCTGTACAGGGAGAAGCCTACGGACGCTGGTGCACCGGGTGCCCCACCTGTAGAAATACAGGTCCAAGCAACCGAGCCACACGGCTCACGCGGGGGGCTTTTTTTATCCAGGGCGGCAAGCAGGCGTTCCGTGCAGAGGTGGTCGCCCAGCGCGCCCGGCGCACGCCCGCTGAGCGAGCCGAGGCCTCCCGCCGGATCGCCGAGCGCGCGGCCACGCTGCCTGTCCTGACGGCCGCCCGCACCGTCGCCCTCTACGCCCCGCTCGCCTCCGAGGTGGACGTCCTGCTGCTCCTGGAGCGGCTGACGGCCCGCGCCGTCTTCCCGCGGGCCCGCCGCGAGGGGCGCGTAATGACCTTCGCATGCTGCGCGCCGGGTGAGCTGGTCGCCGGGCCCCTCCGCGTGCTGGAGCCGCCGCCGGACGCGCCGGAGGTGGCGCTCGAGGCGGTGGAGGTGGTGGTCGTGCCCGGGCTGGCCTTCTCGCTCGACGGCCACCGGCTGGGCCGCGGCGGCGGGTACTACGACGCCACCCTGTGCGCCATGCCGCACGCGGTGCGGCTGGGCGTCTCCTATGAGGGAGAGGTCTTTCCTTCGCTGCCGTTCGAGCCGCACGACGCGCCGCTCGACGTGCTCGTCACCGAGGCGCGCGTCCTCCATTTCCAGCGAGAATCTCGTTGACTTCGACCGCTCCGCGCGGCTCCATCCGGTTCCCTTGAAGGTCCTCTTCCTCGGAGACGTCTTCGGCAAGCCCGGCCGCCAGGCCGTGGCCAGGCTCGTCCCGCGCCTCATCACGCGGGAGGGGCTCGACCTGGTGATCGCCAACGCCGAGAACTCGGCGGCCGGCTCGGGCGTCACGCCCGACAGCGCCGACGAGCTGCTGGGCTGCGAGGTGGACTTCCTCACCAGTGGCAACCACATCTGGTCGAAGCGCGAGATCATCCCCTACCTGAACCGACCCGGCTCGAAGCTGATCCGCCCCGCCAACTACCCGCCCGGCTCGCCGGGGCGCGGGCGCGGCATCGCCGAGACGCCGGACGGCCGCCGGCTGGGCGTGGTCAACATCGAGGGGCGCGTCTTCATGAAGAACCTGGACGACCCCTTCCGCGTGGCGGAGGCGGAGGTCGCCGCGCTCCAGGCCGAGGGCGTCACCTGCATCCTGGTGGACATGCACTGCGAGGCCACCAGCGAGAAGAACGCCATGGGCTGGTACCTGGACGGCCGCGTCTCGGCCGTGCTCGGCACCCACACGCACGTGCAGACCGCCGACCAGCGGGTGCTGACCAGCGGGACGGCCTTCATGACCGACGTGGGCATGTGCGGCCCATGGGACTCGGTCATCGGGATGAAGAAGGAGCTCGTGCTCGAGCGCTTCCTCACGCAGCGGCCGGCGGGGTTCGAGCCGGCCAAGCGCGACGTGTGGCTGCAGGGCGCGATCGTGGACATCGACGAGGCCACCGGCAAGGCGCGCTCCATCGCGCGCGTGCAGGAGCGGCTGGAAGAGGAGAAGTAGATGCCGACGGTGCAGGAGATGCTGCGCAGCGCCACGCCCGAGGAGCAGCTCCAGGAGGTCACCCGCGCCGCGGTGGACCTGCACGTGGAGAAGGACCTGCGGGCGCGGCTGGAGAAGGCCCACGCCACCGGCGTGCCGCTCCGGGTCAAGGCCGGCTTCGACCCCACCGCCCCCGACCTGCACCTGGGCCACACGGTGCTCCTCTCCCGCATGCGCCGGTTCCAGCAGTTCGGCCACCGGGTGATCTTCCTCATCGGCGACTTCACCGCGCTGATCGGCGACCCCACCGGCCGCAACAGCACCCGGCCGCCGCTCACGCCCGAGCAGATCGCCGCCAACGCCGAGACCTACAAGCGCCAGGTCTTCAAGATCCTCGACCCGGAGCTGACCGAGGTCCGCTACAACTCCGAGTGGCTGGGGCAGATGGGCTTCGCCGACGTCATCCGCCTGGCCTCGCGCTACACCGTGGCGCGCATGCTGGAGCGCGACGACTTCAAGAAGCGCTACGGCGGCAACGTGCCCATCAGCGTGCACGAGTTCCTCTACCCCCTGGCGCAGGCCTACGACTCGGTGGCGCTCAAGGCGGACGTGGAGCTGGGCTCCTCGGATCAGCTCTTCAACCTGCTGGTGGGCCGGGCCATCATGCCGGACTACCAGCTGGCCCCGCAAATCGTGCTCACCGGCCCCATCCTCGAGGGGCTCGACGCGAAGAAGGACCCCGCCACCGGCCGGATCACCGGCAACAAGATGTCCAAGTCGCTGGCCAACTACGTCGGCGTGGCCGAGGCGCCGGAGGAGCAGTTCGGCAAGCTCATGAGCGTCACCGACGACCTCATGTGGCGCTACTACGACCTGCTCTCCGCCCGCTCCACCGCCGAGCTCCAGGCGCTCCAGGCCGGCCACCCCAAGGAGGCCAAGGTGGCGCTGGCGAAGGAGATCGTCACCCGCTTCCACGGCGCCGAGGCGGCCGCCCGCGCCGAGGAGCACTTCGCGCAGGTGCACGCCCGCCGCGAGGTGCCGGACGAGGTGGAGGAGCGCGCCGTGGCGCTGGGCGGCCAGGCCGCGCTGCCGCTGGCGAGGCTGCTGGCCGAGGCCAAGGTGGTGCAGAGCGGCAGCGAGGCCCGCCGGCTGATCGCGCAGGGCGGCGTCTCGGTGAACGGCGAGCGGGTCGGCGACGACAAGGCCACGCTCGGCGCCGGCGAGCACCTGGTCAAGGTGGGCAAGCGCCGCTTCGTGCGGTTCAAGATCGGCTGACCGGCGGGCGCGCTCGCCCTTCGGCGGTCGGGGCCCCCGGCTCAGGCCGGTGCGCGCAGCTCGTAGAGCTGCCGCCAGCGCACCCGCACCTCGCCGCCCAGGCCGTACGGCTGGAGCTCGATCCGGTGGTGGTCGCTGCGACGCTGGACCAGGCGCGGCACGGCCCAGAGCTCGATGGGCAGGCCGGCGCCCTCGATCACCGCCCGCAGCAGGTGGTTCTGCGCGACCGGCTCGGTGCCCACCAGCAAGAGGCCGTTGGGCGCGAGCACCAGCGCCTTGTAGCGGCGCTGCGTCCCCCCGCTGAAGAGCGTCACGTCGAGATCGACGGGCCGCTCGCCGGCGGCCAGCGCGCTGTGCGGCGCGGTCACCCAGGTGCGCGGGACCACCTGGTCCACCGAGGCCCCCTCGAACGCCGCGATGAAGGGCGGGATGCGCTCGATGACGCGCGCCACGGCCTGCTGCTCCTCGCGCCCGTCGAGCCCGGGCACGGTGGCGAGGTCGGTGGCGTCCACGCAGGGCGCGCGCGCCAGCAGGTCCACGATCTGGTCGCGAATCCTCACCACCTCCAGCAGGTCGGGGTTCTCGCAGCCCTGCGAGGTCTGGCCGTGGTGCAGCGCCACCACCTGGCGCACCAGCAGCGGGAGCGCCCAGCGGGACGCCAGCAGCACGCCCACCGGCACGTGCAGCCGCTCCACCAGCGCCGCCCAGTCCTCCATGGGCAGGGCCGGGACGTCGGGCGCGGCGGCCAGGATGGACTCGATGCGCGTCACCGCCACCACCCGTCCGAAGTCGTGGAGGAGGCCGGCCACGAAGGCCGCCCCGTCGCGCCCCAGCCGCCGCAGCTTGGCCAGCTCCTGGCAGAGCACGGCGCCCGCCAGGCTCTCGATCCAGATGGCGCGCTTGAGCGGCGCCAGCCCGCCCCCGTCCAGCGCCTGCGCCGAGAGCGCCGAGCTGAGCGTGATGCGGGTGATCTCGTCGGCGCCGATGCGGGTGATGGCCTGCGTCAGGTCGCGGACCGGCACGCCGCGCGACACCAGCGCGGAGTTCGCGCAGCGCAGCACGTCCGCCGTCAGCGCCGCGTCCGAGCTGATGACGCGGGCGATCTCGCGCAGCCCGGTGTCGTGGCTCGCCACCAGCCGCTGCACCCTCAGCGCCACGGCGGGAAAGGGTGGCACCGGGAGCGTCCCCTGCCCCGCCAGGCGCAGGAGCGTGCGCTCGATCTCCTGGACCTGGGGCGGCAGCGCTTCGGGAGGTCGCGGGGAGGTGGGCATCGGTGAGGCGCCAGGCGCGCTGCAGATGTAACCGGGACGGGCTCAGCGCACGAGCCGCAGCCCCGCGAGCCTACCAGCTCGCCGGGCGGCTACCGCCGCTTCTTCCGGGCCGGCGCAGCCTTGCCAGCCCTCGCCGCAGGGCGGCGGGCGGGGGCCTTCCTGGCCGGACGGGCGGCGGCCTTGCCGGCCTTCGCCGCCGGCTTCGCGCGCTTCGCGGCCTTCGCGGTCCTGGCGCCCTTCACCGCCCGGGCCGGCCTGGCGCGGGACGCCGGCCTGGCGCGGGACGCCGGACGGGCGCGCGCCGGCGCCGGGGTGCGGGCGGGTGCGCTGGTCGCGACCTTGATCGGCGCCACCGGTGCAGCCGCCGGCCCCGGCGTGCGCCCTTGCGGCGCCGACGGCGTGAGCAGGAGCGGCAGCTCGACCTGGACCGGCGCGCCCGGCGGGACGGAGCGCGCTGCGACCGGCTCGGCGCGAGGGGTGTCCTGGCCCTCGCCGCGAGTCACGCGCGGCGGGCGGTAGTGCTTGCCCAGCACGTACACCTCGAAGCTGTGCTCGCGCACGGCCTCCGGGCGGACGATGTGCACCTCCTGGAACTTGCCCTGCAGCTCCTTCTTCAGCGGCGGGAAGTCGCCGCCCATGAAGACCTTGGCGACGAAGCTGCCGCCGGCCGGGAGCGTCTGCTCGGCCACCGAGAGCGCCATGCGCACCAGCTCCAGCGAGCGGGCCTCGTCGGTCACCTTGATGCCGATGGTCTTCGGCGCCATGTCGCTGGTCACCAGCCGGAAGCGCCCGGGGTGCAGGGCGCGGATCTGCGCCAGCGCCTCCGGGGCCAGCAGGTCCACCACCGCGGTGCGCACCCAGGGCTTGCCCAGGTTGCGGATGGGCTCGAGGTCCACCCCCACCGCCACCCCGGTCTCCGCCGACCGCTTCGGCCAGGACCTGCAGGAAGCCGCCCGGGGCGGCGCCCAGGTCGAGGACCGCGTCTCCCCGCCCCAGCAGCCGGTGCCGGCGGAGGATCTCGTCGATCTTGAAGGCGGAGCGGGCCCGCAGGCCCTGCTTCTTGGCCTTGCGGTAGTAGAAATCCTTCGGGTCGTAGGGCTTGGCCATGTGGGATCCGGGAGGTTCATTGCCCCCGATGGGCGCCGATGGGTATCCTGCGGACGCCGCTGATCCGTCAAGGAGCCGATGTCCCGAGCCAAGGTCGCCCTGCTCTGTCTCCCCCTCGCCCTCGCCGGCGTGGGCCTGGCCATCCACGCCAGCTACCGCATCGCCGGGGGGAAGCAGGAGCTGCAGAGCCTGGCCCTGGCCGCCAGCGCCGAGGGGCGGTCCTTCGAGGACACGCTGCGGGGTGAGCACGCCGAGCGACAGCGGCTGGCGTTCGACCGCCGGCGTGCCCTGGTGCTGGAGCTGGCGGCGGCCCGGCGGGACCAGCTCCTGGGCGTGGTCCTGACCCTGGCCTCCGGCCTGGCCTACGCCGGCCTCTCCATCCTGGCCCGCATCTCGGCCGAGGTGGAGGAGGACCGGCGGCACGTGGCCGAATCGGGCGCAGGCGCCCGCCGGCATAACTGAAAAAACGTTTGCGTTACGGGCTTGAAGGTGCGACGGACCCCCGCCTTGACGGGGCCCGCCCGGGGATAGGATAAGGTCGTCAAGTCCCGTTTGTGGTGCGGGCGAGAGAGGATACGGAACCGATGGCCCTGAAAATCACCGAAGAGTGCATCAACTGCGGCGCGTGCGAGCCCGAGTGCCCGAACACCGCCATCAGCCAGGGGGACGAGATCTACGTGATCGACTCCGCCAAGTGCACCGAGTGCGCTGGCGTCCACGACTCGCCGGCCTGCGCCGGGGTCTGCCCGGTCGACTGCTGCGTGAAGTAGGCACCGCCCGCACCTGCTGGCTTCAACGGGAGGGCAGCGCCCGGTCGGCGCTGCTCTTCTTGCATCCAGGCCCTACCGGGCTACCCTGCCACCCCCGGTTCCGGTAGCATCCCCGCCCGTCTGGCGCCCTGGGCGCCGCACAGGAGACCTCCACGATGGCCACCACGATCACCGACGAGTGCATCAACTGCGGCGCCTGCGAGCCGGAGTGCCCGAACAGCGCCATCAGCCAGGGGGAGGACATCTACGTCATCAACCCCGACCTCTGCACCGAGTGCGTCGGCTTCCACGACGAGGAGGCCTGCGCCGCGGTCTGCCCGGTGGACTGCTGCGTGCCGGACCCGAAGCGCCCGGAGTCGGAGGAGGCCAACTACGCCAAGCTGGCCCGCATCCACGCCGACAAGCAGTTCCCGCCGCTGGCGGACCTGCCGGCCGCGCTCTCCCGGTACCGGAAGTGACCTGAGCGGCCCGCCTCACCGGGCCCAGGCGGCGCCGCCGCCCCGCTGACCTCCCGACGCCCCGCGTGCCCGTGCGGCCCGCGGGGCGTCGCACTTATATGGGCCGGGTTCTCTTCCCGGGGGTGCCATGGAGACGTTCACCGGCGGTCGGCTGGTCGCGCGGATGCTGCGGAAGGAGGGCGTCACCACCGTCTTCACGCTCTCCGGGCTGCACGTGGCCCCCATCTACGCCGGCTGCGTGGACGAGGGCATCCGGCTCATCGACACCCGCCACGAGCAGGCCGCGGCCCACGCCGCCGACGCCTGGGCGCGCCTCACGCGCGGCGTGGGCGTGGCGGTGGTGACCGCCGGGCCGGGCGTCACCGACGCCGTCACCGGCGTGGCCAACGCCTGGGCCGCCAACGTGCCGCTGGTGCTGCTGGGCGGGGCCGCGCCGACCTTCAACCAGGGGCGCGGCTCGCTGCAGGAGATGCCGCAGACGCAGCTCTTCGCGGGCATCACCAAGTGGTCCGACCGCGTCCCCTCCCCCGAGCTCGTGCCCAGCTTCCTGGCCAAGGCCTTCCGCGTGGCGCGGGCCGGCCGGCCCGGGCCGGTCTTCCTGGAGCTGCCCTGGGACGTGCTCTCCAACGGCGCCGACGAGGCGCTGGCCGAGGCGCAGGAGCGCTACCGCACCGAGGCCCGCTCGCCGGGCGATCCGGCGCAGCTGGAGGAGGCGCTGAAGCTCCTCGGCGGCGCCGAGCGGCCGGTGCTGCTGGGCGGCTCGTCGATTTGGTGGGACGGCGCGGTGGAGGCGCTCTCGGGCCTGGCCGAGCGCACCGGGCTGCCGGTCTACCTGAACGGCATGGGGCGCGGCTGCCTCCCGCCGGATCACCCAGCTTCTTCCAGGGCTCGCGCAAGGAGGCGCTGGCGCAGGCCGACGTGGTGCTGGTGGTGGGCACCCCGCTCGACTTCCGCGTGGGCTACGGCACCGAGCCCACCTTCGCGCCCGGCGCGCGGGTCATCCAGGTGGACATCGACGCGGCGGAGATCGGGCGCAACCGGCCCATCGACGTGGGCATCGTGGGCGACGCCCGCAGCGTGCTCTCCACGCTCGGCTCGGGCGCACGCCTCTCCGGCGCCGCCGCGGGCTGGCGGGCCTTCCTGCGGGAGAAGGAGCGCGAGCGCGCGGAGCGGCAGCGGGCCTTCGAGGAGAGCGACCAGCGCCCCATCCACCACTTCCGGCTGGCGAAGGCGCTCGACACCGTGGCCTCGCGCGCCGGCGACGTGACCTACGTCGGCGACGGCGGCAACGTGGTGGCGGTGGCGGCCAAGGTGCTCAAGGTGCAGAAGCCCGGCCGCTGGCTCGACCCCGGACCGCTCGGCTGCCTCGGCGTGGGCGCGCCCTTCGCGCTGGCGGCGAAGCTGCTCGCCCCCGAGCGGCCGGTGTGCGTGATCCAGGGCGACGGCGCGTTCGGCCTGAACGGCATGGACTTCGAGACGGCCGTCCGCTTCAAGCTGCCGATGGTGGTGGTGGTGGGGAACGACGCCGCCTGGGGGCAGATCCTCATCCCGCAGCGCGGCCTGTACGGCGAGGACCACGCGGTGGCCACCAAGCTCTCGCCCACCCGGTACGACCGCGTGGTGGAGGCGCTGGGCGGCCAGGGGGAGCACGTGGAGGACCCGGCCGACCTGGTCCCCGCGCTGGAGCGCGCCTTCGCGTCCGGCACCGTGTACTGCGTCGACGTGGCCATCGACCCCGAGGCCGCTGCGACCTCCGGGGCGGCGGGTTACGCGATATAAGGCGCCGGCACGGGGCCCCGTTCGCGGTGAGCTTGTCGAACCGCGAGCGGGACGTCTCCGGCCCCGTTCGCCCTGAGCCCTTCGACAAGCTCAGGGCAGGCGAAGTCGAAGGGCAGAGGAAGACATGTTCGGACCCAAGGTGAAGCTCGACCCCTCCCGCGCCGCGATCCTGGTGGTGGACGTCCAGGAGCGCCTCACCCCCGCCATGCCGCCGGACGCGCTGGCGCGCTTGGTGAAGTACACCAGGGCCCTGGTCGGCTGCGCCCGCGAGCTCTCGCTCCCGGTGCTCGCCACCGAGCAGTATCCCAAGGGGCTCGGCGCCACGGTGCCCGAGCTGCGCGAGCTGCTGGCCGGCGCGCCGCTCCAGAAGTTGCACTTCTCCTGCGGCGCCGACGCGGGCTTCCTGGCGGCGCTGGAGGCCACCGGGCGGCGGCAGGTGATCCTGGCCGGGATGGAGACGCACGTCTGCGTCTTCCAGACCGCGCGCGACCTGGCCGGCCTGGGCTACGAGGTGCACGTCTGCGCCGACGCCGTCACCAGCCGGACCGAGGAGCACCGCCGGGTGGGGCTCGAGCTGTGCCGCGAGGCCGGGGCGGTGATCACCACCGCCGAGACCGCCATCTTCGACCTGCTGCACCTGGCCGGCACCCCCGCGTTCAAGAAGGTGGCTCCGCTGGTGCGGTGACCGGAGCGCTGGGAGGGAGCGCCATGCCCGACCTCGCCGCCGCCCCGGCCTCGCCGGCCGCGGTGGGCGCGCTGGCGCCGGCGCGCTCGCTGTTCGCGCGCGCGGCCGGGGGCCCCGGCGAGACCTCGCGCTCCAGGTCGCGCAGCCCCTCGGTGAGCTCCGCCTGCACGCCGCGGGAGACCTCGCGCACCTGGCGCAGGATCGCGCCCGCCTTGCGCAGGCCGGTCGTCAGCTGGTCCGGACCGAGCAGCACCAGCGCGAGCACCGCGATGATGACCAGCTCGCCGGCGCCGATCCCGAACACCGCGCCCTCCTCTCAGCTCCGGGCCGCGCCGCGGCCCGCCGCTCGCCCGTCGCGCCGCCGCGGCGGCCGGGGCGGCTCGAGCGCCACCTCCTCGACCACCTCCAGGCCATGGCCGCCCAGGGCCACCACCCGCCGGCCCCTCGAGGCGCGCGTGAGCAGCCGCATGCGCCGCACGCCCAGCGCGCGGAGGATCTGCGCGCCCAGCCCGTACTCGCGCAGGTCGGCGTCGAGCGGGCGGCGGCCGCGGGGCCCGGGGCTCCCGGGCGCGCCCGGCGCGTGGCAGGCCAGCCCGCTTCCCTGCCCGGCGCCGGCGTCGAGATAGAGGAGTACGCCCTTGCCCGCGGCCTCGATGCGCCGCAGCGACGCGTCCAGCGCCTCGGCGCAGCCGCAGCGCCGTCCGCCGAACACGTCGCCCAGGAAGCAGCGCCGGTGCACGCGGACCAGCACCGGCTCGTCGGCGCGCCAGCGGCCCTTGACCAGCGCCACGTGCTCGCCGGCGTCGAGCTCGCTCTCGAAGGCGACCGCCCGGAACGTCCCGGCCACGGTGGGCAGCTCCACCTCCGCGGCCGGCCGGACCAGGGGCTCCCGCTCCAGCCGGTAGGCGATGAGGTCGGCCACCGAGAGCAGGACCAGGTCGTGCTCGCGCGCCAGCACCTCCAGCTCCGGCCGCCGCGCCATGGTGCCGTCGGCGTTCATCACCTCGCAGATCACGCCGGCCGGCGCGAGCCCGGCCAGCCGGGCCAGGTCCACCGAGCCCTCGGTCTGCCCGGCGCGGACCAGCACGCCGCCGGCCCGGGCCCGCAGCGGGAAGACGTGGCCGGGGCGGGCCAGCTCGTCCGGGCGGCAGCCGGCGCGGACCGCGGTCCGGATGGTGTGGGCCCGGTCGGCGGCGCTGATGCCGGTGGAGACGCCCTCCCGCGCCTCGATGGAGACGGTGAAGGCGGTGCCGAAGCCGGAGCCATTGGCCGCCTCGGCCACCATCAGCGGCAGCTGGAGCGCCTGGACCTTCTCCTCGGTCAGCGAGAGGCAGATGAGCCCCCGCCCGACGCGGGCCATGAAGGCGATGGCCTCGGGCGTCACCATCTCGGCCGCCAGCGTGAGGTCGCCCTCGTTCTCGCGGTCCGCGTCATCGGTGAGGATCACCATCCGGCCCTCGCGGATGGCGGCCAGCGCGGCCTCGACCCGGCGCGCGGACTCGCTGCGGCTGGCGGCCAAGGCGCTCACGCGTCCTTCTGGGCCGCGGGGGCCGCCGGGCTGGCCGGCGCCGGCTCCTCGCCCGACATGGCCTTCTTGAAGCTCCGGATCCCGTTGCCGAGCCCGGCGCCGAGCGCCGGCAGCTTCTTGGCGCCGAAGAGGAGCACGCAGAGGGCGAGGACCAGCAACAGCTCCGGCATCCTGAGTCCGAACATGGAGTCCTTTCCAGGCCGGCGGGATGGCCGGCGCAGCGAGCGCAGCCGTTTCAGGAGGCGTGCCAGCCCACCCTCGGTGCGGGCGCCGGTGGCGGCGCGCGTCCCACCCCCTGCGCCGCCGCCGACATGCCCCGCAGCCACTCGAGGTTGAGCGCGTCGCACGCGTCCAGGAGGACGCCCTCGATCACCTCGATCCCGGCGGCGCGCAGGCGGGCCACGCCGCGGCCGTCCACCAGCGGGTTGGGGTCGCGCGAGCCGCAGAAGACGCGCCGGACGCCGGCCCGCAGGACCGCGAGCGAGCAGGGCGGGGTCCGACCCTGGTGGTCGCACGGCTCCAGCGTGACGTAGAGGTCCGCCCCGCGGGCCGCCCCGCCGGCCGCCGCCAGCGCCACCGGCTCGGCGTGGGGCGCGCCGGCGAAGGCGTGGTGGCCGACCGCCACCACCTGCCCTGCCGCCACGACCACCGCGCCGACCGCGGGGTTGGGCGCGGTCCGGCCCAGCCCCTTGCCCGCCTCGAGGATGGCGAGCCGCATGAAGCGCTCGTCGGCGGGCGACGGCAGTCGAGGTGGGCTCACGGCGGACGTCCTCTCTCCGCGCCAGGGCGGCGAGGCGCTCCGGGTTCAGGGTCCGTGCCACGCGCGCCCGGCGCGCGGGCAGGCGGAGCGCCGCCGCTCCCACCTGCCGGATCGGGCGACACCTGCCGGCACCGCGGGCAGGTAGTCCTGCCGGGGCACCACACAGGCCGGGCAGGGCTGGCCCGTGGGACCGCCGCAGCGGCGCGGGCCTGGCGCGTTGGCATGGCCGATGTAGCGCAGCCCCGCGTCGCGCGGCGCACGGCCCGCCGGCACCTGGACCCGCCGTGCCGGATCCGCATCGAAGCGAGGGCACCTCATGACCACGAACAACCATTCGCGCCGCAGCTTCCTGCGTGGCGCAGCCGCAGTCGCCGCGGGCGCCAGCGTCCTGTCCGGCTGCGGGTCGGACAGCAGCTCCTCCAGCGACAAGTTCTGGCTTCCCAAGAAGTGGGACGCCGACGTCGACGCCGTGGTGGTCGGCTTCGGCGCCGCCGGCGCCGCCGCCGCGTACTTCGCCGCCAAGGCAGGCGCGTCGGTGCTGGTGCTCGACCGCAGCGAGGCCGGCGGCGGCGACACCGCCATCTCGGGCGGCTTCGTGTTCTTCGGCGGCGGCACCACGCTGCAGGCCGCGGCCGGCGTCTCCGAGACGCCCGGCGAGATGTACGCCACCATCCGCGCCATGGGCGGCGACTCGGCCGACCCCGAGCTGCAGCAGCTCTGGTGCGAGCGGAACAAGGAGCTCTACGCGTTCCTCACCGACGTGTGCGGCGAGTCCTGGGCCCCGGCCGACATGATCTTCACCGGCAACGAGTACCACGGCCTGTTCGCCGACGTGGCGCCGGGCGGCACGCCGGTGAAGCACGGCCTGCTCGACTCCGGCGGCGGCGCCGGCCTCTTCGCCAAGATCTCCGCCGCGGTGCTGGCCACCTCCGGCGTGACCTTCCAGGGCCTGACCAAGGTCACCGGCCTGGTCCAGGATCCGGAGACTGGCCGCGTGCTGGGCGTCTCCACCGTCGCCGTGGACGACGACGGCAACGCGGTGGACGGGGCGGCGGTCCGGTACGTGAAGGCGCGCAAGGGCGTCGTCATCGCCACCGGCGCCTTCGGCAAGGACCCGGCCATGATGGCCCGCCACAGCACCGACCTGGCGCGCCTCACCCACGTCGAGAACGCGTACGCCGACGGCTCCGGCCACCACCTCGGGCAGTCGGTGGGCGGCGACCTCCGCCAGATGAAGAACTTCTGGGCGTACAACCTCCGCGCCGGCACCCCGCAGTTCATGAAGTCGTTGCTGATCAACTCCGCCGGCTACCGGTTCGCCCCCGAGGACACGAACCCCTACTACATCGGCTACCAGCTGGTCCGGTTCCACCAGGTGGGCTTCGCGATCGCCGACGCCTCGGTCTACCCGTCGGCGCCCCAGGGCGCCTACAGCGGCGCGACCATCGAGGACCTGGTGGCCGCCATCAACGCCGGCGAGGGCACCAGCCTCCCGGCCGCGGTGGTGAAGGCGACGGTCGACGGCTACAACGCCCTCGCCGAGGACGGCGTGGACCCGGTCTTCAAGAAGGCGGCGGACCACCTCGTCCCGCTCACCACCGGGCCGTTCTACGCCGTGAAGATCGCCTCCACCGACGCCATCGGCACCACCACGGGCGGCCTGCGGATCAACACCAAGGCCCAGCTGCTCGACACGAACGGCGCGGTGATCCCCAACGTCTACGCGGCCGGCACCTGCGCCGGCGGCGCGCCGTCGGAGAACTACACCGGCTCCGGCACCGCCATCTCGAGCTGCCTCACGTTCGGCAAGATCGCCGCCGAGAACCTGACCGCCGAGACCGCCTGGTAGTCCACCGCCGGCCCGCTCCCCCCGCCCGCGTGGCTGGGGGAGCGGGCCAGCGCCCTCGCTCCACGAGAGAACACGACATGAACCGTACGACCTGGCTCCTCCTGGCCGCGCTCGCGGTGCCCGCCCCGGCCCTGGTGGCGTGCGGCGGCGGCGGCAACGACAGCGTTGGCCCTGACCCCGACGACCGCAGCTGCACGACCTGCCACGGCAGCAGCACCAACGCCGCGCCCCCGTCCTCCACCACCGGCGCGACCGCCACCACCGACCTGGCGGTCGGCGCCCACCAGGTGCACCTGCAGGGCGGCGTCCTGGGCATGCAGGTGGCCTGCAACGAGTGCCACCTGGTGCCCAGCTCCAACGACCACGCCGACGGCACCAATCAGGTGGTGTTCGGGACCTTCGCGCGGACGGGCGGCCTCACGCCGACCTGGAACCGCGAGGCGGCGACCTGCTCCAACGTGTACTGCCACGGCTCCGGCGGCAGCGCCTCCTCCCCGGTCTGGACCCTGGTCGACGGGTCGCAGACGACCTGCGGCAGCTGCCACGGCGACCCGCCCACCGCGAACGACCACCCGCAGGTGGCCACCGCCTACTGCAGCGGCTGCCACCCGGCCACCATGACCGCCGCCGGCGAGCTGGTCGGCGGCGGGAAGCACCTTGACGGCTCGATCGAGGCGGTCGCCTTCGACCACCCCAGCAGCTGGCTGGCCTCGGGGCACAAGACCACGTCCGCGGCCGACGCCGGCGCGAGCTGCAAGCCCTGCCACGGCGACGACCTCCGGGGTGGGACGTCGGGGCGGTCCTGCTACACCTGCCACCCGGTGGGCCCGCCCATCTGACGCGGGCAGCGGGCGGCGGCGTGCCCCTCGCGCCGCCGCCCGCACCTTTCCGGCCGGACCTGCGCGGCGCCCACGTCGGGCGCCTTCGTCCGTGCCATAGTGGGAGCGGATGGAAGACGTGGTCCAGAGCGCTGCCCCGCCGCCTCCTGCCGAGGGAGGCGATCCGGCCCGCCACGCCTTCCACGATCGGCTGCAGGCGCTCGCCTTCGGCTCGCGCTGGAGGGTCACGCGCCGGTGGGTCTACGTCGCCTGCGACCTGGTCCACGCGGCCTTCGCCGTGCTGCTCTGGTGGTCCGGCTATCCCGGCTGGCGCGTCGCGGTGTACAGCGGCGCCCTCGCGGTCGCCGTGGTCCTGCACCTGTGGGTGGAGCGGCCTGCGCTCCGCCGCCTCGAGGAGGAGGGCCGGAGCCGCCACCGCGACCGGGCGGAGCTGGCCTGGCTCTTCACCATGCTGCTGGAGATCGCGGTGACGGGCGGGGTGCGCAGCCCGCTCTTCCCCTCCAACCTGGCCGCCGTCCCCCTCAACCTGATGCAGTTCGGGCGGAGCCGGCAGGCCAACACCGCCGCCGCGGCCATCCTGGGCTGCGCCCTCGCGTTCGCCCTCTCCCCGGTCGCCTGGACCGGCCCGAGCGTCTCGCCCGCGGTCTACTGGGCGACGCTGGCGGGCGCGGTGCTGGCCACCGGCGGCTCCTCGCTCTACTACTGGGCGCTCCTCAACCGCGTGGCGGTGGAGAGCGTCCGCGAGTCGCTCCGCGCCCGCGAGGCGCTCGCCTCCCACGCGCTGGGCCGGGCCCGCGAGCTGGAGCAGCTCGTCTCCAAGATCTCCCACGAGCTCAAGAACCCGCTCACGGCCGTGAAGACGCTGGTGCAGGTCTCCGCCCGCACCGCCGAGGACCCGGCCAGCCGCGAGCGGCTGCAGGTCGCCGAGCGGGAGGTGACCCGCATCCAGGCCACGCTCCACGACTACCTCACGCTCTCGCGCCCGCTCGACCTGCTCTCCCCGGAGCCGGTGCAGCTGGCGGCGCTGGTGGACGACGTGCTGGCCTCGGTGGCCGCCCGCGCCGACGAGGTGGGCGTGAAGCTCCAGCGCCAGGGAGACGCGCTGGTCAGCGCCGACCGCCGCCGCATCGCCGAGGCGCTGCTCAACCTGGTCATGAACGGGATCGAGGCGTCGCCCCGCGGCGGCGTGGTGCGCGTGGGCATCGCCGAGCACGTCGGGGTGGCGCACCTGACCGTGAGCGACCAGGGGCGGGGCATGCCGCGCGAGGTGCTGGCGCGGCTCGGCACGCCGTTCTTCACCACGCGCGACGAGGGCACCGGCCTGGGCGTCACGCTGGCGCGGTCGGCCTTCGTGCAGCACGGCGGCACCCTCGAGTACGCCAGCGCGCCCGGGGAGGGCACCACGGCGACGGCGACGCTCGGCCTCGCCAGCGCCCCGGAGCCCAGATGGCGCGCATCCTGATCGTGGACGACGAGGAGGCGGTGCTGTTCGCCGTCACGGAGATGGTCCGGGCGCTGCACCACGAGCCGCTGGTCGCCCGCGGCGGCGCGGCCGCGCTGGGGCTCCTCGACCGCGCCGACCTCGTCATCACCGACTACGCCATGCCGGAGATGGACGGGCTGGCGCTCCTGTCGGCCATCCGGCAGCACGACGACACCATCCCGGTGGTGCTGCTCACCGCGCACGGCTCGGAGCGGATCGCCGTGCGATCCGTGCGCGCCGGCGCCTACGAGTACGTCACCAAGCCCTTCGACTACGAGGAGATGGCCGGCGTCATCGAGCGCGCGCTGGAGGTCCGGGCGCTCCGGTCGGAGAACCGGCTGCTCTCGGCCGAGCGCGCGCTGGGGCGGGCCATCGTGGGCGACTCGGCGCCCATGCGGCGGCTGCTGGACGCGGTGGGCCGGGTGGCGCCCAAGGACATCACCGTCCTGGTGCGCGGCGAGACCGGCACGGGCAAGGAGCTGATCGCGGCGCTGGTCCACGCCCAGAGCCGGCGCGCCAGCGGGCCGCTCGTCCGGTTCAACTGCGCCGCCATCCCCGGCGAGCTGGCCGACGCCGAGCTGTTCGGCCACGTGCGCGGCGCCTTCACCGGGGCCTCCGCGTCGCGGCGCGGGTACTTCGCGCAGGCGGACGGGGGCACGCTGGTGCTGGACGAGATCGGCGAGCTCTCCCCCGGCGTGCAGGCCAAGCTGCTCCGCGCGCTGCAGCAGGGCGAGATCCAGCCGGTGGGCGCCAGCCGGATCGAGCAGGTGGACGTGCGCGTCATCGCCTGCACCAACCGCGATCTCGCCGCCGAGGCAGAGGCCGGGCGGTTCCGCGCCGACCTGTACTACCGGCTGGCCGTGGTGGAGCTCCTGGTCCCGCCGCTCCGCGAGCACCGCGAGGACGTCCCCGAGCTGGCCGTCGAGTTCGCGCGGCGCTACCGCCGGCAGTTCGGGACCGAGGAGGCCCGGCTCTCTCCCGAGCTCCTGGCCGCGCTCGCGGCCGGCGACTGGCCGGGCAACGTGCGCCAGCTGGAGAACATGGTGGCGCGGATGGTGGCCATGTCCACGGGCGGCACCATCGGCGTCGACGCGCTCACCGTGACCCTGGCGCCTCCCCCCGGCACCCGCCCGCCGCCGCCCGTCCCCGAGAAGCTGGCCGAGGGGCCCATCAACCTCCGGCTGCACCTCGAGGCCATCGAGCGCGACCTGCTGGTGCGGGTGCTGGCGGCGACCGAGGGGAACCAGTCCGAGGCGGCGCGCCGGCTCAGCATCAGCCGCAGCTCGCTCATCGACCGGATGAAGAAGTACGGGATCAACCCGTAGCGGCCGCACAGGCCGGCGCCGCCGGTCCGGGGCCCCGCGTCCGGGGCGGCACGCAGCTGCGTTGGGCTCGCGCGATGCCCCGAGGCCGACCCAATCCGTTCGGGCTGAGCGTAGCGAGCCCACAGGGCTCGCGGAGTCGAAGCCCAGGGCTTCTCCCCCCGCGGCGAACTTTCCGTGTTGACTCAAGGATTTCCCGATGCTACCTATCCCGTCCCCGCAGTTCCCGGGGCGTAGCGCAGCCTGGTAGCGCACTTGCTTGGGGTGCAAGTGGTCGCTGGTTCAAATCCAGTCGCCCCGACTCCGAAGCCCTCGTACTCGCTGGCGAAAGCCTAGAGTCCGGGGGCTTCACCTTTTCGGCCGCCGGGGTCCGCAGTGCTGGCGCAGTGCTGGGCCCGGCCGCAGTGCTGGGCGCCCTCCCCGCCTCGGCCACCGCCTGCACCGCCGCCAGCGCCGCCTGCGTGTCCCGGTCGTCCAGGTGCGCGTAGACGTTCGCCGTGAGGCGCGGGTCGCTGTGGCGCAGGAGCTTCTGCCCCACGGCGAGCCCGGCGCTCCGCACGACGGCGGTCCCGAAGCTGTGGCGCAGGCCGTGGAAGTTCACGCGGCGGGGCACCGGCATCGCGTACGTCGTCGCCCGGCCGCAGCGCGGGCAGGCGTCGGGCACGTCGGGGGCCGGGCGCTTCTCGCGCCACCCGCAGCGCCAGGCGCGGCAGCGGTGCTCGTAGCCCTCCAGCACGCCGGCCCGCGCGACCGCCGCCTGCAGCATCCGCACGAGCCGCAGGTTGCGGGGCTGCATCGTCCCGTCGTCCTGCGGGAAGAGAAGCTCGCCGGGCGACTTCAGCGCCTCCTCGATGTACGGGCGCAGCGCGGGGGCGATGGGCACGGGCAGGGTCTTGCCGCCCTTCGGCCTCGCCTCGTCCCAGGAGCGACCCACCATGAGACGCCCTGCGGTGAGGTCGACGTCCTCCTTCAGCATCCCGAAGACCTCGCCCTCGCGCAGGCCGGCGTAGAGGGCGACCGCGACCGCACCGCGCCAGCGCGCGGGCACCTCGGCGAGGACCGGCTCCCACTCGTGCGGCTCCAAGACCTTCTTCGGCTTCGGGTCCACCCGGGCGCGCGGGGTGCCCTTGACCGGGTTCGGCCTCCCCGCCCACGGGCCGCCCGGCGTGCTCGCGACGCTGAACGCGTTGTGCAGCAGGGCGCGCAGGTGGTTCCGGTACGCGGGCGCGAGCCCCGCCTCTTCCTTGTCGGCGAGCCACCGCCGCAGGCGCGCCGTGGTCACCTCGCGCAGCGGCAGCGTGCCCAGGTCCGGCCGGACGTGGTTCTTGATGAGGTGCGGGACCGCCTCCGACTTGAGGTTCTTGCCGTGGTGGTCCCACCACCAGTCGAGGAGCTTGTCGAGCGGCATCCTCAGCGCCTCGGTGGTCACGGCATCGAGGCCCTGGCGCTCGCGCCGCGCCCGCTCGCGGTACTCGTGGAGCCGGCGCTGCGCCTCGGCCTCGATGCCTGCACGCGTGAGCGGGCGTCCGTCCTTCGCCGTGGCGGGGATGGTCTCCTGCCGCTGGCGGAAGGAACCGTCTTCCCACTGGATGACCGCACGCCCGTCGGGGCGGAACGTGAGGCCACGGACCCTGCTCTTCATGACGCCTCCTACTTGGACCGGACCAGGCGCGGGGGCAGCGGCTCGCCGCGCATGAAGGCCCTGACCGTGTCGGGGTGGAAGCGCAGGAGCCACCCGATGCGGACCGCCGGGAGCCGCCCCTCGCGCTGGAGCTTGTAGACCATCGACTCGCTCGCCTTGAGCAGGCCCGCGACCTCCTTCGCCGTCAGGAGCGCCTCGGGGATCGCCGTGGTCTGTGCCGCGTTGTTCATCTGAGCCCTCTCTACTGCCAGTGCAAGTTTGCCGGACCAGGGCCCGGCGTGGTGCGGGTGTCGCGCCGCCAGCGTGGCGGGTGGGTGCGGCGCGACGGCGAGCGAGCGTTCGGGGTCGTTACGGCGTCGGGAGCTAGAAGCGGGGCGCGCGAGCGGTCTTCTTGGTTCGCAGTGCGAAGCAGGCGTTGATCTCGGGCTGGCGGCTCGCAGGGGCGAGTCTCGATGCCGAGCTCCAGCGCTGCCTGAATGAAGGCGCCGTTGCTGATGTACTCGTGGGAACCGCGGTCCTCGACCCAGTGCTCCACGTCGTGCTTGTAGCCGTACGAGGTTCGCGTGCACCGGATGCCGCGCGTCCGATTGAGACAGGTCTCGATGTACGCCTTGCAGAACTCGACCTCCTTGCGCGGCGGCGGCGAGGACTGCTTACGCTGGCCGTCGAGGAAGCCGCAGGCATCGAGCGCCGGAAGCGGCCGAGCACGCGGCGCGCGCGGGGACGCTGAGGAGTCGATGGCGATGCGCCACCGGTCCCCGTCGGCTACCAGCCCGTGCAAATCGTTCCGGCTCGAGAGCGAACGTCCAGCCCGCCGCGGCCTTCGCCAAGAGGCGCGGTATGGACTCCGCGCGGAACAGCGCTGGCCGCTCGCGACGGATGAGCCGCAGCTGCCTTGCGAGGAATGCCTGCCCCGATCCGAACCCGTGCGCGGAAGCGGGCGCCGCGTGGATGGTCTCGACCTCCGCGGTCGAGAACGGGCGCATCCCGAACGTCGCATGCAGCCCTCGGGCGAGATCGGCGTACACGTCCGCGATGTCGTAGTCGCGTTCGTGTCCCTAGAATTGTGTGAATCGGAAGTTCGCGGAGGCTGAAGAAGAAGTGGAAGCTCCTCGGCAACCAAACACGAACGGTCTCGCTTGCCGGCGAGGCCAAGGAGCTTCCAGTGAACGAGGTTGCCGAGCTTGAGCTGCCGACGCAAGAGAACTTCCGCGCTGACCTTCGGACCCTCTGCCAGGGGGCGATTCGGGTCGCCCTGGAAGTCGTGCTGGAGGAAGAGATCCAGGCCTTGGTCGGCGCGAAGAAGTGGGCTCGCCAGGCACAGCGGGTCGACAGCCGCAACGGGACGTACCTGCGGCGCCTCATTACCTCGATGGGCGCCATTGACCTCAAGGTGCCGCGTTCTCGCGAGGGCGGTTCGGCCGGCGGTGCAGTGTTCGGTCGCTACAAGCGCCGGAGCGCCGAGAATCGACGACGCCATGGTGGCCGCCTACGTCCATGGCGCCTCGACGCGCGACATCGGTCAGAATCACCGAGGCGCTCATGGGCGAGCACGTGAGCCGCTCCACTGTGAGCCGGGCGGCGAAGACGCTCGGCACCAAGGTCGAGGATCTCCGCAAGGCGCCGATCGAGGGGCCGATCCCCTACCTGTACCTCGACGCCACGTTCCTCGACGCTCGGTGGGCCCGGGAGGTCGAAAACGTCTCGGCGCTGGTGGCCTACGGCGTTGGGCTGGGCGGCCACCGCCAACTCCTGGCGGTCACCGTCGGCGCCGAGGAGTCGGAGGCGTCCTGGAGCGAGTTGCTCGCGCAGCTCAACGAGCGCGGCCTGTCGGGGGTCCAGCTGGTGATCGCCGACGCCCACGCCGGGCTGGCCAAGGCGGTCCGCCACCACCTGCCCGAGGCCCTGCTGCAGCGGTGCTGCGTCCACCTCCAGCGGAACGTCGTCGCCAAGGCCCCCCAGAAGCTCAGGGAGCGGCTCGCCAAGGCCGTCTGGCAGGTCTTCCTGGCGCCGACCAAGGCCGAAGCCCGCAGGCGGATGGCCGAGCTCGCCGGCGGCCTCGGGCGCCAGCTCCCGGAAGCGATGGAGTGCCTCGCCAACGGCTTCGAGGCGGCCACGCGGTTCTACGCCTTCCCCAAGGCTCACTGGCATCGCATCCGCTCCACCAACGGCCTCGAGCGGCTCCACGGCGAGATCAAGCGGCGCACCAACGCGGTGGGGGCCTTCCCGGACCGGGGCAGCGCCCTGCGCCTCGTCACCGCTGTCGCGCTCAACGTGACCGCCATCTGGACCGACCGCCGCTACCTGGACATGTCCCTGCTGAAGACGAAGGAGGTCGCCGTCGCCAAGGCGGCGTGATTCATCCGAGGAGCTTCACGCGTAGTACGATTTACACACAGATAGGGACTTGACCGTAGTCGCTGGATGACATTGCTCTCTCCCTAGAACTTCTTCTGCGGCTCGCGCTTCATGTGTGTGCGGTTCCACTCGGCGGCGAGGTCGTCGTGCCGCGCCTTGAGCCAGTGGTCCGCTTCCCGGATCGCCCACAGGCGCTTCCGGCCGCCGTCCGTGCCGACGAGCTTGCCGTTGTTGACCTGCTCGAAGCCCTGCTCGGCCAGTTCCCGGCCCAGCGCCGCGCCGTCGATGCAATCGTTCTGGAGGTCGTTCCGCGCACGGGCCGCCAGCTGGTCGGCGGACCAGAGCGCCGGAACGTTCTCGGCCTTGCGCTCCACTGGGATGCTTGTCGGGAGGAGGAAGGTCGGATCCTCGTGCAGCCGCGCCACCCAGGCACCGAGCGGCGTCGCGCTCGCCGACATCATGTTGAGCTTCGCGTCAGTGCTGGGCGGCGCCACCGCGTTGAACCTCGACGTGTCCACCTCTTCCAGCAAGTAGTGGAACAGCGCCGCGAGGTTCCGCGGGTCGGAGGCCGCGCTGAAGTAGCGCTCATAGAACTCGGGAGCCGCCTTGTCCCTCGGCGCCTGGATGACGAACCAACGCCGGTCCGTCCTGTCGAGGAACAGCGCGTCGGCACGGTTGGACGTCAGGTACAAGTTGATCGTGTTCCGGATCGTGATCTCGGGCTGGTACTTCCTGTTGATGTTGATCTGCCCGGCGTACACGATGTTCTTGAACCGGTCCGCGTCCTGGCGACGGTCGCTGCGCGTCGCGCTGACCTCCTCGACCTGGACAAACTGCTTGTAGGTGAGCGTCTCCTGGAAGTTGGCGTGGAGGCGGTCGCTCCGGAGCACGGTGCCGTTCGATCCGAAGATGCCGACGATGCGGCGCTGCTCATCCCCCGCGAACGGCGCGGCCAGGCACGTCTTGCCCGTCCCCTGGGTCGGGCCCCGAATCAGCGTTCCATACGTGAGCCGCCCGGGGTTCTGCAGCTGCCAGGCGAACCACTTGATGAGCGTGTCCATCGTCTCGGGCTCGCGCTGGGTCACGAACTCGACGAGCCGCAGCCACCACCCGACGTCGCCAGGGCGAGGCTCGACGCCCCAGCCGTCCCAGGCGTTCCAGTGCCCGTTCACGAACCGTCCCTTCCCCGGCTCGTAGGTGATGCCGCGCACCTTCAGGCGGTGGGGCCACTCGTTCCACGCCTGCGCCGTGCGCACGACCCGGGCGACTGTCCGCTCACCGGCGGTCTCGAACACCGTGAACTTCCGGTCGGCGAAGCGGGTGTGGATGAGAATCCTGCCGGTTCAGGATCCGGCTGCCGTCGAACACGAGGTAGCGTGACGAGTCCTGCAGGACGGCCACTTCCTTGTTCATGGCCCAGAGGGCCTGGGATGCCGCGTAGGGTTCTGCGTGCGCGAGGATCTCCTCCCGGACCGCCTGGGCGGCGTCGCCACCCTCGCGCTCCGCGCGAACCATGAAGTCGTCCAGGCCCGCCTTCGGCAGCTTGCCGCTCGGCTCTGCGGCGGGGTTGACGGGCGGCGGGGGGACGTTCTGGACATGCACGACCGCGCCCAGCTGCGTGAGGATCTCGGCGAGGAACCCCTGCGCCCGCCGGACGTCGGGGTTCGCCGTTAGGTCCGAGTCGAACACGATCGTGACGCGCCTGCCGCGCCACTCGATCTTCTTGAGCGCGGGTAGGACGTCGATGCCCTTAGCCGCCGAACGGAACGACCACACACCCCCGAGCGCCAAGGTCAGGACGCCCCGAACCGTGGCGCAGATCGCCTTCACCTCGCCCTCGGTCAGGACGAGCTCGCGGGTGGGGTCGGAGAAGACCGCGTCCCAGTCCACGCCAGGAACGCCCGGGATGTAGAGTTCCGGGTCGGTTCCTCGCGCCTGCTGGTACCGGATGGCGTCGCCGTCGCTATCGATGGGCAGCTGCGACCCGAGGTAGCGGAGCCGGAAGAACTTGAGCGCGCGGCCCGCGGCGTCGCTGTAGGGGATGAGCAGGGCCGCATCGTGTCGCCGGTAGCCGAGCAGCTTCCGGATCTGCGTCCCGTTGAGAGCCTCGATGCCCAGCGACTTCGTCGCGAGCGCCCACTCGACGCCACGCTCGCTCAGGTACTCCTTGGCGAGCTTCAACAACTCATCGCGCGCCATGTCCGGGAAGAACCCGGCCGCCGCGTCGTCCCCCTCGCCACGAGCGCGCGGCTGCCTCACTGCCTTGAGATGCGTAACTGCCTTGCTTCCACCCATTGCCTGCTCCCAGCTTTCCTAGATGCGCCACGTCGCGAGCCCCCGCCGCGCAGTGCCGCTGGTTCGCTACTTGACCTTCGGCATCAACTCTTCCGGAGCGACGCCCAGCGCCGGGGCGAGCCTCTCCGCCATGCCTCGCGAGATCTGTCCGCTCTGCTCAGCGCGCCAGATCGATGTCGGGTTGACGCCAGCGACGCCGCCCAACCTCGCGAACGAGAGCCCGCGCCCCTGGCGCAACCTCCGGAGGCGGTCGCCCGCCGGGATCGTTCCGCGGGTGACTGCCGCGGTCGCCGTCTCTTTGTCTCTCGTGCCCATCTCGTCTCCTGTTCGATGACCGGCGTGGTCATCAGCATCCGCAAGCAATGCTCGCCGACGATCGGCGATCGCGCACTACGGCTGTTTCGCGCTCTGTGTACGCGGGGTTGGGGCCGCCTGGACGTGCACTCGTAGTCACCATGAGCGAAGATTGCTGTGTCGGGGCTCCCCCGCCCTCCGACGAACCGCCAGGGCCCGGCGCGTGCGCCCATCACGCGCCGGGCCCTTCTTCGTCTGGATGCCGCCGGTCAGCTTCCACGCCTGTCGGGCTCGCCGGATCGCGCTCCGCACCTCGGCACCGTCCATCGTTCCGCGAGCTAGAAACTCGACCGCCAGGGCGGCCACCTCGTGCCAGCGCGCGTCGACGAGGACGCGAGCCCGCTCCCAGAGCCACCGCAGGTAGGCGCGCCGCTCGCTGCCGTCGGTCCGCGGCGATCCCAGCCCCGCAGCCGTGGCCGCTGCGCTCAGGTCGTTGCTGGCGCCGAAGTACAACATGGCGGCGGACCGCCGCCCCACTCCGCCGGCGGTGTAGCGGAGGAGGCGGCCAGCGTGCCGCGCCGCCGCGATCGGGCCGGCGTACGCGACGAGGATGGTGACCTCGGCCGACGCGGCACCGTACTCGACCCAGGCACGGTGGCCCGGGGTGGGAACGATGGTGGCGAGGTGGACCGGCGCGCCCAGCGCCTCGGCGACGACGGCGTGGGCGGCCTCGTGGTGGGCGACGCGGGCGAGCAGAGAAGACACGGGCGGCCCTAGTACGTGCGCGGCCGGAGCCCCCAAGCGAAGACCAACGGGTCGTGCTTGGGCCCGTACATGCCGAACTCGTCGGCCGGGTCCATCTCGAGCACGGGGTCGTACCAGACGTGCTCGTAGCGGCGGCGCAGGCGCTTCATCCGCTGGTGGAAGGGGAGGAGTTCTCGTCCGAGCCGGCTGAAGTGGTACTCGAACACCAGCTTCTCCGCGTCGGGCAGGAGGTCGCCGTCCAGCAGCCCGGCCTCGGCGCCCTCGATGTCCATCTTGATGCCGTCGTACGCTCCGCCCAGGTCGCGTGCGTGCATGTTCGGCAGCGCACCGAAGGGATGCGTCGCAAGGCCGGGCACGTCGAGCATGGTGGCGCGCCAGTGGTTCAGTGGGTTGGTGCTCTTGTGGAACAGGAGCGCCCGCTCGTCCCGGTCGCTGACAGCGCACTGATGGAGCGCGAACCCGGCCGCGTTCTTCGCGAGCAGCGTGAAACAGTCGGGGTCGGGCTCGTAGCAGTCCGCGGTGGCACCGCGCAGCTGACAGTGCAGGGCGAACGCGCCGATGTTGGCTCCCAGGTCGAGCCAGTGCTCGCCCCGATCGATGGTGAACCCGCGTAGCAGCGGTTGATGAGCACCTCGTTCAGCGCGTCCTCGTCGCTCGTGCCGGGGCGGTAGTAGATGGTCATGGCGTTTCTCCGTCGACGTCGCCGAGGAGCGAGCGCGGAGGAACTGGACCGCCGCTACTCGCGCCTCTTCGTGGCGAGCGTTCGTCGGTAGCCCATCATTCACAGGATTCTTCTCCGTTCACTTCCGAGCACGGCGGTCGATGTCGATTGCCCCGCACCGCGCGTTCAATCGTAAGAACGTCCGCCCGTTACACGTCGTCTGCTGAAATGGCTAACGGGTCGGGTGCGACGAGGACGCGCGGATCGCGTCGCGCTCGGCTCTCTGCGGCCAGCGCACCCTGCGACGAGAGGGGTGGGTCGAGCCTTCGGCTGATGCAGGCACCGCACGGAAACGGTAGCAGCACAGGCACTCTGCGCTCATCCATGGCGGGAACGGCAGGAACGGCTTGGGAACACTAGACCGTTCCCGGGAAAGGCAAGTAGTCCCGAGACCTTGATCCTTTCAGAACGGCAGAACGGCTATTTCGGGAAATTCTTCGCATGCAGGTGGGTAGGGCAACGCCCAAGCAAAGTTTCCCGGGAATGACCGTTCTGCCGTTCCGGCCCTCCAGAACGAGAGGCAGTAGAGCGAAATCGTGGAACGGACCCACCGTTCCTAGCCGTTCCCTATGTGGCGCCTACGTAGGCGCGTGCCCCCGCGCGCAGGCCGAGGGGTGGGGCGGGTCGATTCTTCAAACCAATGCGCGAGCACCCGCGCGCCGTCGCGAAAATCGTGAGCCCGTTATCGTGAACTTGGTCCGGCGCCCACCCAGCCTTGTTCGGCGTCGTCCAGCGGCCACCCCGAGTCGTCCGACGGCGACCGCCGAGATACAGACGTGCGCCGCCCCGGGCCCGCGCCGAAGATTGCGGCATGAGCCACGCAGACCGCGTCCGCCTCGCCGACACGCCCCCGCCCGCCGACCTGCCCGCTGACATCGCGCGCGTGTGGTGCCGGCTCGCCCCGCTGGTCGATGCCGGCGGCGTGACCGTGCTCCGCCGCCACGTCCCGTTCGCGTACCGCGCGCTGGCCGAGAGCGTCGCGCTGCACGCGCGGCACCGGAAGCCGCTCACCAACGACATCGTCTGGCTGCGTACCTTCGGCATCACCGCGCAGCAGGTCGCCGCCGTTCTCTAGGAGAGCACCATGGCCCGCCCCCGCCTGCCCCGCCGCGTGAAGGAACTCCGCGGCACGCTCCACCCGGAGCGCGAGCCCAAGAACCCCGCCACGTTGCCCGGCTGCCGCGTGCCTGCGCCGCCGCGCGGCATGAGCGCCGCCATGCGCCGCGTCTGGCGGGAGCTCGCGGCCCAGGTCGACGCGATCGGCTGCTATGGGCCCAGCGACTACACTTCCTTCCGCCTCCTCGTGCACGCCGTGCACACGGTCGACAGCCTGGGCGACGACGTCGCCGACAGCCCGCGCTTTCGCTTCATGGCTGCAGCCTCCGCCATGCTTCAGCGCTTCGGGCTCGATCCGGCGAGCCGCAGCCGCGTGGAGCGGTCGGTTCCCGGCAGCACCGCGGCGGTGGACCCCGACGACGAGTTCGCCCAGCCCGGCCTCCGCATCGTGAAATAGCTGCGCCGCAGGCAGCAGGAGCGCACCACACTAATGGTGCGCGTCCGCGAGTTCCGGTCAACAGTTGAGGCATGGTGACTGTCGGACAGCGGAGCGCTGCGAGCTCAATTGAAGGCACGAGGTCGTGTGCGGTAGGGCGCCCTTCTCCTCGCCCTGTCGCTACCCGGCTGGCCCTCGTGCCGCAGCGCCCTTGTGCGCACCGCTACCCGCTACGTCACCTCGGAGCCGGCCCGGCGCACACCGTGGCCGGCTCCGTTCTCTTCCACGTGCGGGGTGACCCCATGACTTACGAGCAGGCGAGAGCGGCAGTGACGCGGGCAGAGGCGGATGTGGCTGCGGCGGAGAAGGCGACCGTCGACGCCCAGGGCGTGGAGAAGGCGCTGCACGAGCAGGTCGCCGAGGCCGCTTACAAGAGCCTCTCCGCCGAGAGCCTCGACCCGCTCCGCGAGAAGCTCGCGCAGGCCACCGCCGCGCTGGCCACCTTCCGCTCTCGCGAGCGCCAGGCACACCGCGCCCTCGCCCAGGCGCAGGATGTGCTCGGGCACGTGGAGCGCTACCGCAAGTTCTACGACCGGAAGATGGCGGCCATGAAGCGCATCGCCGAGTTCGACAGCGCCATCGCCATCATGGTCGGCGAGTTCCGCGAGCGCATCAACGCCAAGCTTGCGGAGCGGCAGGCCGTGGTCGCCGAGGCCGACAAGGCGCTCGCCGAGGTCCCCGTCCACGTCCGCATCGTCGTGGAGGGCATCCCGTACCCGGCCTCGGCCCGCTCCTGGGCCCCGGTGCTCGATGCGCTCGCCAGCGCCAGCGGGGTGCACTGATGGCCCAGCGTCGACCGTCATCCGCAGACCAGGATCTCGTGGGGCGCGTCGCCGACGCGTACGTCCACCGCATCGTGGCCGAGGCCGGACGTCGGCACGCGCTGGCCACGGTCCGCGATGCTCGGCGCCGCCCGCGCGCAGCGCTCCGGCCGGGCCCCGTCGCCCAGGCCGCCGCGCCCGCTCCCCCTCCCACCCGCAGCACCACAACCGACCGGCCGGGCGACCCTCGCGCCATGAAGGAGAGCACCATGCAGAACATCTGGAAGGGCAGCCTCGCTGGCTACGCCCTCGCCGTCCGCAACGCCATCACCAAGAAGGCCCCCGTCGACCCGCGGCTCGGCATCTTCGCCGCCAACCAGCCCACCACCATCGGTACCGAGGGCACCGGGGCGGACGGCGGCTACCTCGTCCCGCCGGACGTGCGCTCCGCCGTGGTCCAGGCCGTGCTCGCCGAGTGGAGCCTCCTCGGGCAGACGGACCGCCACCCCACCAAGTCGAACAGCGTGACGATGCCGGCCGACGCCGCCCCCGCGTGGCTCTCCTCCGGCCCGCAGCCGGCGCTCGACCCCGAGGCCGCTGCGTTCAAGCAGGCCAAGGGTGCCCTGGAGAGCCGCACGGTCCGCCTCACCAAGCTCGACGTGCTCGTGCCCGTGACGGACGAGCTCGTGGAGGACGGCGCCGCGGCGCTGGACGCCTACCTGAAGCAGGCCGTCATCGACCGGCTGACCTTCCGCATCAACGACCACCTGCTCAACAACTCCGGTGCCGGTGGCCCGCAGGGGATCCTGAGCTCGCCCGCCCTCGTCACGCAGACCAAGGAGAGCGGGCAGACGGCCGGGACGGTCGTCTACGCGAACGTCCAGAAGATGTGGAGCCGCCTCTACTCGCCGAGCAAGGCGCGCGCCGTCTGGATCGCGCACTCGGACGTCGAGATGGCGCTCCAGGGCGTGACGGCGCCCACGGGCGCCCCGGCGCTGGTGTACGTCCCCGGTGAGCCCTTCCCGCGCCTCTTCGGCCGCCCCGTGCTCGTCACCGAGGCTGCGCAGCCAATCGGCACCGTGGGCGACCTCGTGCTGGTGGACCCGGGGTCCATCTTCACCGCCATGCGCGAGGGCGACAACGACGGGCTCAAGGCCGACTTCTCGATGCACGTCTGGTTCGACCAGGGCATCAGCGCCTTCCGCTTCACGATGCGCGTCGGCGCGGCGTCCTGGTGGGCGCAGCCCGTGAGCCGCTACCGCGGTGGCGCGACCCTCAGCACGCACGTCGCTCTCGAGGCCCGGTAACCAAGCTCGGTGCGGGGCGGCTAACCGCTGCTCCGCGCCGAACTACGAGGAGGCTCCCATGCTCATCTACGTCGCCTGCGCAGTCGCCGGCTCGCTGGCCGCCTACCTCCGCTACCGCAACGTCGGGGACGGGGCATGACTCCCGGCGCCGCACGGATGCAGCGGCTGCGGGCTGCGCGCGCAGCTGCAGGACTCTGCCGGTGCGGACGCCAGCCGCCGGCCGGGCGCAAGGCCTGTGCGCTCTGCCTCGCCCGCAACCGGGCATCCATCCAACGTCGTCGCGCCGCGGGCTACAGGCTTGTCTGGGCGCGCCGCTCCACGCGCACGCAGCGCCGGGTCGCCTGAGAGGAACACCATGTCCGTCCCCGAGATTGTCCTCAACCGCTTCATCGGCAGCCGGCCCGACGCCCGCGTGCGCGCCGATGAGATGCTCCCGGCCGCCGCCGTGGTCGCGGAGCTCCAGGCCGCGGCGGCGCGTGGCGAGTCGGTCGTGCTCCTCCGCCTGGACGAGTGCCCCGGCGGCCAGTGCGCCGAGAGCTTCGCCCTCTACGACGCCCTGCGCGCCTACTCCGCGGGCGGTGGGGTCGTCGTGGCCCACGTCACGGGCTGGGCGTCCAGCACCGCCGCCGCGCTGGTGGCCGCTGCGGACTACGTCGTCATGGACCGAGGCGCGGCCATCATCGTGCACGCCATGTACGGAGGCGCGACCCAGGACGTCGCCCAGGCCAACGCGGTCATGCTGGGCATCCTCTCCGCCCGGACCGGCACGCCCGAGGCGGACCTGCGGCACTGGCTCACGCTCCGGGATGGCACGCCCGGCCCGAACTTCGCCGAGCTCGACCCGGACGCTGCCCTTTCGCACGGCTGGGCCGACACCATCGGTCCGCTGGAGCGGGCGCGTGCGCTGGCGGAACGCCTCGCCCGCTGGCCCGAGGACCGCCCCCTCACACCGCGCCGGCTGGTGCTCGCCACCAGGGACGAGCCCCGGCTCCCGCCGCGCGTGGACGCGCGGGTCTGCGGCGTCAAGCTCGACCACCTGGGCACCGCGCTCAAAGCCGCTAAGGAGAACGTCCAGATCGGGTCGTACACCATCGAGGAGACGCTCGCCATGACAGCCGCGGCGAACTTCCCCCGGGTCTACAAGTTCCCCACCAACAACGTAGCTGTTGTCCACAACGGCTCTGGGTACGTCGCGCTGTGCACGTCCAACGGCGCCGCGTACTACAGCGGCGACTACGGGGTCACGTGGACCGCGTACACGTGCCCGGCGCTGGTCTACCGGGACATCTGCTACATGAGTAACGTCGCTCGGTACGTGGCCGTCGGTGACAGCGGCTCTGCGTACGGTGGCGGTCAGTCCAACTGGACCTCGCTCGCGCTCACCGGGTCCTACTACGCCATCGCGTTCTCGCCGACGCTGGGCATGGCTGTCGCCGTTCAGGCTTCGGGCGCGGCCACGACCGCGTACAGCTACACCACCACGGGCACATCGTGGACCGCGGGCACCATGAACATCGCAGCGTTCTGGGGAGGGGTTCGCTGGGTGGGTGGAACGGTGAACCGGTTCATCGCGACGGGCCGGACCGCCGCGGGCAACCCGGTCTGCTACTCGTCCACGAACGGGACTACGTGGTCCAACGAGTCCCTGCCGAACGGCGGCACCACGTTCCTCTCCGGGCTGAACTACCCGACCGTGGTGGTCAACTGCGACTACTCGAAGATCGGGATCATCTGCCAGGGCTACACCTGGCTCCGCCAGACGAACGGCACGTGGCTCTACTACACGAACGACCTGACGGGCATCCCGAAGCAGGGCTCGGGCAGCCCGCTCGTGTTCGTCGTGACCCAGAGCGGCACCACCAAGAACTGGCTCAGCACGGACCTGCGCACGTTCCGCGAGTTCAGCGCGGCCGACGTGGGCATGGGCAGCAACTTGGATTACGCGCTGTTCGAGTCCAAGGCGTACTCCCAGATCTCGCGGTTCATCGCGGTGGGCGGCTCCGGGTTCGGCGCGGGCATGGAGTACCAGATTCTGGTGACCCGGCGCGGAGAGCGGCATGTCGACTTGTCGCTGCGGTAGGCAGGCGCGGGAAGGGTTCCGTACCTGTGCGCGATGCGCTGCGCGGGTCGCTGAGCGTGCGCGTCGGCTGCTGAGTGCCGGCGTCTGCCATCGCTGCGGCGAGCGGCCGATCTGGTCGGGCGGCGAGTGCTGGGTCTGCCGCGACCGCCGCGCGGCGCGCATCCGCGTGCGAGCGCTCATAGCCGCCCGCGCAGCGCCTGGTCGGCGCCGCCGTCGCCCGGCCGCTCCGCCCGCCCCAGAGCCGCGCGCTCCTTCTCTCGGCCCCTGCCGCTGCGACGGGCTCCTCCGGTCGGATGGCACGTGCTGGACGTGCGCGCGGTGCGCCCGCGTGGCCGTGACGCTGACCGCGACACCCGACCTCTTCCGGCCGGGCGCGCTGCGGTGCGCTCGCCACGGCGTGCTGCCGCGCGACGCAACCGCGTGCCCGGTCTGCGCGCGGGCCGAGCGCGCCGCCTGAGCGCATCACCCACTATCCCGCGCCCGCTAGCTCCTACGTCCCCGAGCACTTGGCGGGAAACGTCCGGCCCCGTTTCACGGAGAGTGCGCTGCGTAGCGAAGTACGTCACAAGGCTTCTCCAGCAGCCGACGCCAACCGCTGAACGGAGAAACCGCCATGACGACCAAGACCGCCAAGAAGACCTCCCGCCCCGCCGCCAAGCCCGCCGCCAAGAAGGCCGCCCCCGCCCAGAAGCCGGCCGCGAAGCCCGCCGCCGCTGCGCCTGCCGCTGCCCCGGCCCCCGCCGCCAAGCCGGCCTCCGCCCCCGCGCCGAAGGCCGAGCGCGCGACGCGGGCCGGGCTGGCCTACGCGCTCATCCAGCAGGGCAAGTCCAACGTCGAGGTGTGGGCGGCGCTCCGGGCCGCGTTCGACATGCCCGACCACCACTCCTACTACCCGGTCTGGTACCGGGCGAAGCTGGTTCAGGACGGCGTCATCACCAAGGAGTTCGCCCGCCAGCACCGCGGGCCCATCATGCAGCGCAAGCCCGCCGCGCCGGTCGCGAGCTCGCCCGCCGCTGCCCCGGCCCCGGCCGCCAAGCCGGCGCCCCAGGCCGAGCCGAAGAAGGCCGCCAAGTAGCGCGCCCCGCCAGCCGTGCAGCGCTCCGCGCCCTGGGGAAGCCCCAGGGCGCAGTCGTTTCTGCGCATGGAAACTGTCCACGGGCGTCGGACGCTTGGTACCATGCTGCCCGGCGTGTACTGACTGTGATCGCCAGTGCTCCGTCCCGCGGTCGGGGGTCGGACGCGCGGTGTTCACGGCGGTATCGTTGCAACAGAGGGGAACGACACCGTGCTCGACTACAAGGCGTGGCCCGAGAAGACGCTCTCGGTAACGGCCCTGCAACTCGATCCGAAGAATCCGCGCCTGCCTGCAGGCGAGGAACTGGGGCAGCGTGACCTGATCGCGGAGCTTGTCGAGAATGACGACGTGTACGAACTCGCGAGGGACATCGCGGCCGATGGCTACTCGCCCCTCGAGAACCTGATCGGTCTGGAAGAGGACGACAAGGTCTTCATCGTCGAGGGCAACCGCCGGCTCGCGTCGCTGAAGTTGCTAATCAACCCCGATCTGGCGCCAGAGGGGCACATCAAGAAGTTCCGCGCCCTCGCGGCTGAGCTCTCCGATCCGACAAAGAAGGTGCGAGTCGTCATCGCGCCGAGCCGCGAGGCCGCCGCGCCGCTCCTTATGCGGAAGCACACCCGCACGTCGATCGCACGGTGGAGTACGCTCCAGCAGGCGCGTTACTACAAGACCCTCGTCCGGGAGGGCATGTCGCTCAAGCGCGTGGCAGAACAGTATGGTGGCACTGCCGGCGAGATTGCAGAGGCCCTGCGAATCAACGCGCTTTACGAGATGGCATGCGGGCTGGACCTGCCGGAGGAGGTCCGCGCGAAGGTTCACAATCCGCGCGAGTTCCCGGCCACGACTCTGACGAGACTCTTCGGCGCTCCTGCCATCCGTGAGTTGCTCGGCGTGGAGTTCAGCGACGAGGGGACCGTTAAGGGCAAGATTCATCCCGACGAATTTCGGCGCGTCTACACCCGCATCCTCACCGAGATCGCTTCGGGCGAGGCGGACTCTCGCGTGCTCGACTCGGTCCCGCTAATGCTCGACTGGGTGAAGGGGCTGGGGAAGGACCTGCCGGACCCCAAGCGAAAGGGGTCCTTCGAACCCGCCGACATCGCTGCAGGGAAGGCGGCCGTTGGTGGCGTGAAGACGGCGACGCCCCCGCCAGCGAAGGCCGCGCGTGCACCCCGCAAGTCCAAGAGCGTTGTGCCGACGGGCACGCGCTGCACCGTCGCCGATGACCGCATCCGCGACATCTTCGAGGAGCTCAAGCGGTTGCCTGTGGACACGCTCCGCAACTCGTCCGCCGTCATGATGCGGATCCTTCTGGATTTGGCGGTCGGGCACTACATGTCCAGGACGGGCAAGGTGAAGCCCATCATCGCCGCGGAACGAGAGAGGCTGAGCAAGCGCAAGAAGCACCTGCCTCGGGACTGGTTCCCCGGCCTGCGGGAGTTGATGAGCGCGCTGATCAGCGACCCTGACTTCTCGCTGCATCCCCAGGCGCACAGACAGGTGCAGCGGATGCTCAAGCGCGACGAGAGCTCGTTCTCTCTCGACGACCTGAACGCGTACGTTCACAGTCCGTACGTGGAGCCGTCCCCCAAGGAGTTGCGAGCCGCATGGAAGACCTTGGAGGAGATCTTCGAGGTCGTGCTCCACGAGCCCATCGTGCCGCCCTGGCAACAGAAGGACAGCCCCAAAGGCTAGTATTCGGAACGCGATGGCGACAGCACAGAGCCCCCTTCGGTACCCCGGCGGTAAGCGAATCCTTGCGCGCGTGCTGTCGCACGTCGCCCGCATCAACGACGTTATCGGCGGCACGTACGCGGAGCCCTACGCCGGCGGCGCTGGCGCGGCGCTAGACCTGCTCTTCGGAGAGTACGTCCACCGCATCCTCATCAACGATGCCAATCCATGTGTGCATGCGTTCTGGACGGCCGCGCTCGGCCAGACCGAGCGCTTCCTCAAGCTGGTGCACACGACGCCGCTCACCGTTGAAGAGTGGGAGCGGCAACGGCAAATCTGCCCAAGCGCCCAAGCGACACTCAGCGCTGCGCCTAGGCTTCGCCACCTTCTACCTGAACCGCTGCAACCGTTCGGGCATCATCGTCAACGGGGGTCCGATTGGCGGCAAGGACCAGCGCGGGAAGTGGAAGATCGACGCCCGGTACAACCCTGCCGAACTTGATCGACGGATCCGGAAGATCGCCGCTTACCGCGACCGCATCGCCCTCTCGAACCTCGACGCTATCGACTTCCTCGACCAGGTGAAGGCGCTGCCGGCGAAGGAGAAGCCGTTCGTCTACCTAGACCCGCCCTACTACGCGAAGGGTCAGGGCCTGTATCTCAACTACTACGAGCCCGAGGACCACGCGCGGCTAGCGACGTATCTCAAGAAGGCCGCCTTCCCCTGGGTCCTCTCCTACGACAACGTGCCCGAGGTTCGCCGGCTCTATGCGCGTCTCCGGCAGGTTCCGTTCGACCTCGGGTACAGCGCCAGAGAGCGACGCATCGGCAGCGAAGTGCTGAATCCTTAAGCGCGGCCTCTTGTTCCCGAAGTCTTGGACGTCCGGAATCCCACCCGAGTTCATCACCGCCCGAGACGACTTACGCGTTCCGTTTCCGGGCATCGCTGCTTAGCCCACGCGAGGAGCGCCCATGGCCCCCATCATCGTTCCCAGGGACGACGACACGCAGCCCACCCCTCCGTGCCCGAGATGCGGGGTCCCCGGCCAGCCGCTGGCCGACAGCCCCCTCGGGCCACCGGGGGTCCGCTGGTACTTCTGCGCGAACAGGTCCTGCCCGGCCGCACCGCCAGCGCACCAGTGGTACGTCGTGTCTCGCTAGGCCGCTGCGGCGAGGGCCGCCTGGAGCGCTGCGCGGGCCAGCAGGACGTGCGCCAGGGCCGGCTGGGCGGCTGCGGCGAGGGCCCCGGCCGCCTCCCAGAGGGCCGGCTCGGGCGCTGGGAGGGCCGGACCCCGCAGTGCTGGCGCAGTGCGCGCCATGCGAAGCGTGGGGTCCCGTGGCACCAGCTGCGCCGGGGAGCGAAGCGCGTCGCCAGCAAATCCGACGGGATGCGACGGCGTGCGCAGTGATGCGACCACGTGCGAGCCGTCCGGTAGCGCTTGGGGTGCAAGTGGTCGCTGGTTCAAATCCAGTCGCCCCGACTCTCTTAGGCCCCGCCGTTGCAGCGGTTTTCCGCTCCTCGGCGGGGCCGTTTTCTTCGCCCCTCCCACGACCCCGCCCGGCTGGCGCCCGGTTAGTCATCGGCCGCGGTGTTTCTGGCACGTCGCCATCGACGCGCGCCGCCAGCCGCGCCAGCCCTGCACGCATGTCCTCCACCTCCAGGTGCCCGTAGATCTCGGTGGTGAGCTTCGGGTCGGAGTGGCGGAGCACGCGCTGCACGGTGGCCAGCGGCACCCACGCCTTGAGGAGCAACGTCGCCGTCGTGTGCCGGAGGTCCTTGAACGTGAGGTGCCGCGCGGCCAAGTCGAGAGTAGACGTCGGCCAGTGCAACGAGCGCGAACGGCTCCGGACCTTCCGCGGCAATCGCCTCGTCGTAGTAGCTCGCCGCCCTAGAGGTTTCCGTCGAAGTCGCAAAGGAGCCCTGCCTTCTTGGCCAAGAGGGGGGTGTTGGCTGGCCTCGACGTGCTCGGCCGCGTACGCGCCAACGCTGCCTCCAGGCAAGCGATGGCTTCGCCCAATCTGCCTGCGCGAGCCAGTTCGGAAGCAGCGCGAAGCGGGTTCTCCTCATCCTTCATGACTGCCTCCGGGGCTCGTCCGCCCGGTCTCGCGGGCCAGGCTCAACAATTCCCGGGCTCGAGCAATCGTACCCAGCGCCGCGGTGATGAACGCTGCGTCATCCCCGCCCTCCTCGAGGCAGGCGTCCCAGTACCGGGCGATGTCCTCCTCCTTCTTCAGCTGCTCTGCGGTGTCCCACCTCTTGAGCTTGAGCGTCATGCGTCACCTCTGGAGCTGCAGCGCCAGCCTGCATGCCGACCACACTGCCGGGCGCGACGCCCCCCATCGACACTACAGCTTCGCGTTGACGTACCTGGCGAGGATCATCTTGGCGGCGGTCTGGTACCCGACGCCGAGCTCCTTGCCGCGCTTCCGGAGCGCCTCCTTGAGCTCGTCGCTGAGCAGGATGGACGTCGGCCGCTGGGGGCGCACGACGACGGCGGTCCCCGCGGACTCGATGTCCCCACCGAGGTCGCGCTCCTTGAACTCGCGCAGCGTCGCGTCGCGGGCTCCCCGAGCGTTCTTCATTGCCCGGCCACGGGCGGTCGTCTTACGTCGCTGCATCGTATGTCTCCTTCTCCCGCCTCCGCATCGCGCGGCAGCTAATGGGGCGCAGCATGTCACCGCGCCGCGTGAAGATGAGCGCGGCGTGCCGGCCGCCCGAGGTGACGCCGAGGAGCAGGTAACGTGGCTCGTCGTGTGCCGGCTCGACGATCTCGGCCAGCGAACAGGACCGCAGCATCCAGGATGCTCTCCACATCCGCGATGCTGAATCCATGCTTCGTCTGGCTCTTGGTGCTGTTGCCGGCGTCCCACTCCGTCTGGGGTCGCCTCCCCAGCCACTCGGCGATGTCCGGTGCGGCCCTCAGCCTCACCAGGCGAACTATAGCTATGTCATAGCTACCCGTCAAGCCGAGACGCCACCCGCCCGGGCAGGCAGTTGATCGGGCTTGCGGACCCTTGCTGGGTCAGGTCTCGCCCGAGCGGTTGCTGCGGACGAGCGCCGAGAAATCCTGCTCTGCGATCGGAAAGGCATGCGTCGAGATCCGGACGTACGGCAGCCGGCCCCGCTCGCACAGTCGTAGACGGTCGCCGTCGAGACGCGGAGCCGGGCGGCGGCCTCCTTCACGGTGAGAAGACGCGGACACGAACTCCCAGTCCCGATTTCTTGCATTACGGGTGCGTTAACTTTCGAGCGAAACGCGACGAATTCGAGCGAAAGCAGCGACCGTGCCTGGTCCGGATCCCCCCTCCTTGCGAAGAGTTGCCAGACACGACCCATGTTGACTGATGGTACGGACGGACTTGGGGTGCAAGTGGTCGCTGGTTCAAATCCAGTCGCCCCGACTTAGAAGCCCCCGGAAGCGCTCGCGAAAGCGGTGGTCCGGGGGCTTCGTCTTTCCCGGCTTCGAACGGTCTCACCACCGGCTCACCAAGCGGCGAGCCCGACCGTTCGCCCGGGTTCCTGATCAGGTCCGCGCACGAAGCCGTCGATGGCGGCGTCATCCGCATCGGTGACCTTCGCGCGTTGCTCCTTGCGGCGCTGGAGGCGCTGGAGGAACCAGGGCGAGGTGGCGGCGCGTGACCCCATCCCACGCAGCGGTCACCCCGCCTGGAGCCTTCGGTCGAGATTGCATCTCGGCGCCGCTCTCGCGGCGGCGGGACACGCGTCGCCCAGCGGCGACGGCCGCGGGACGGGTCATGCTGTCTGCGCGCAATGAAGAAGGGGCGGCCCAGCGGGCCGGTGGTTCAGTTGACGACAGCGGGCCCGCGCTGATTGGCGACCCGGGCGACCAGCAGCGCGTCGCGGAGGGTCTCCGCGGCACGGGCCCAGGCGATGGGGCCGCCGTCCTTGCGAGGCGCCAGGGCCCGCCAAGCGCTCAGCGCGTTGTAGCCGATGATCCGCAGCCAGCTGACGGTCTCGATGGCGGCCCGGTTCGCCTGGCAGGGGTGGCCGTCGTCCTCGCCCAGCACCACGTCCCGGGTCCAGTGGCAGCGGTTCTCGATCCCCCAGTGCAGTCGGACGAGCGCCAGCTCCTGGTCGCGGGTCAGTCAGGGTTCCGGCGGGGATCGACGTGACGAAGTACCGCTGCTCGACCGCCACGATCTTGCCGCGCCGGTCGGTCGTGGTCTGACAGACGTACCAGAGCTGCTGGGCGCCCTCCATGTTGCGCTGTAGCGCCACTGTAGCTACACTCGCCCCATGCGCAAGGACGCCGTTTACCGGATGCGGGTCCCCAAGCGGACCCTCGCCGCCATCAAGAAGGTCGCGGCCGCCAAGGGCGAGGACGCCTCCGAGTGGGGTCGCGCCATCATCGAGACGGAGCTGCGCCGAGATCTGGCCGCGCTGCAGCTGCGCGACCAGCTCCAGGCCGCCAAGGCCGGGAGCCTCACCGAGGACGAGGCCATGGACCTCGTCAACGAGGCAAAGCGGGCCACGAGGGCCCGGTGATCCGGGCGGTCCTCGACTGCAACGTGGTCATCACCGCCGCCCTGACCCGAGGCAAGTGCGCCGAGCTGGTCTCCAGGGCACGGCTCCGCGACGGCTTCGAGCTGGTCTGGTCGCCCCCCATCGTCGCCGAATGCCTCCGCGTCATCGAGTACCCGAAGCTCGCCGGCAAGTTCCGCACAGACCCGCGCCTCCTCGTCGAGCGGGCCATGGCCAGCGCTCACATGGTGGCGACCGACCTGCTGCCCGCACTGGACGTCGTGAAGGCCGACCCTTCGGACAACGTCTACCTGGCGACCGCGCTGGCGGGCGGCGCACGCTGGGTGGTGACCGGCAACACCCGGCACCTCACGCCGCTCGACGGCTACGCGGGGCTCAAGGTCGTGGAGCCGGTGGTCTTCCTGGCGGAACTCGACGCGCAAGGGTGATCGCCCCTGGCAGGGACCGGATTCTGGTTTCCCGACCCGCACGTGCGCCGGCCGCCCCTCGGCGACGAGGAGCCCTCCGGCGAGGGCGGGCCGGCGGATGGATCGCCGCTCCACCGAGCGCGGGTGCGCCCGAGCACGCCGCGCTCAGTTGCTGCTGCCGCGCGGGTTCTCCAGCTTCCTCATCGCCTCGTCGACCGCCTTCTTCATGCTGAGCGTGTCGGCGCCCTGGCTCGGCGGAAACTCCTGGAGGCTCTTCAGGTGCTCGGCGAGGAAGGGCCCGGCGGCGGTGGGGGCCCAGAGCTTGCGGGCGAGGAACTGCCGGCCGACGTAGCCCCACTCCTCCGAGTCCGGGGTCATCTTCTCCATCGGGTCCATGAGCAGGTTCACCACGTAGGGGACGCTCGGGTAGGCCTTCTCGTCGAACCAGCTCCCGTGGTGCTTCACGCCCACGTGCAGCTTCCAGCCGTCCACCCGAAGTGCCATGAGGTCCGTCTCGTCGTAGTAGAAGATCTCGCGCCGCGCCGACTTCGGCGTCTGACCGGTCCACAGCGGCAGGTTGTTGTAGCCGTCCAGGTGGACCTTGTAGGTCGCGCCGCCGATCTTCCTTCCCTTGAGCAGCTCCTCCTTCAGGTTCGGCAGCCCCGCAGCCGCGGCCAGCGTCACGAACAGGTCCTCGTGGCTCTGGATGCCGTTGGAGGACGCGCCGGGCCGGATCTTGCCGGGCCACCGCACCAGCATGGGCACGCGGAGGCCGCCCTCCCAGGTCGTCCCCTTCTCGCCGCGGAAGGGCGCGTAGCCGCCGTCGGGCCAGTACATCAGCTCGTTGCCGTTGTCGGTGGTGTAGACGACGATCGTGTTCTCCGCGGCTCCCAGCTCGTCGAGCTTCTTCAGCAGCGCGCCGACCAGCTCGTCGTGCTCGATCATGCGCGCGCGCGCGACGTCCTCCTCCGCGCGCCCCTCGTCGACCGCCATCCGCACGTACCTCTCGGCGGGGTGTGACCAGATGTGAATGGCGGTCGAGTTGTACCAGCAGAAGAACGGCTTTCCGCTCTTCACTGCGCCCTCGAGCCACCTGAGCGTCTCGGTGGTGACCTCCTGGTCGATGGTCTCCATGCGCTTGCGCGTGAGCTTGCCGGTATCCTCGATGCGCTGCTTGCCGATACGGCCGAACTTCGGGTCGGTGGTCGCATCGTCCCTGTCGGTGGCCCAGGCATGGAGCACGCCGCGCGGGCCGAACTTCTTCGTGTACTCGGGGCTCTTCTGGCCCGGGTAGTCGAGCTCCTCCGGCTCCTCCTCGGCGTTGAGGTGGTAGAGGTTCCCGAACCACTCGTCGAACCCGTGCGCGGTGGGCAGGAACTCGTTGCGGTCGCCGAGGTGGTTCTTGCCGAACTGGCCGGTGACGTAGCCCAGGGGCTTCAGGACCTCCGCGAGCGTCGGATCCGACTTCTGGATCCCTCGGGTCGAGCCGGGGATGCCGACGGTGGTCATCCCCGTGCGCACGGGGAGCTGCCCCATGATGAAGGCGGACCGGCCCGCGGTGCAGCTCGGCTGGCCGTAGTGATCCGTGAAGAGCATGCCCTCGGCGGCGATGCGGTCGATGTTGGGCGTGCTGCCCATCATCCCGTGGGTGTACGCGCCCACGTTCCACATCCCGATGTCGTCGCCGAAGATGACGAGGATGTTGGGCCTCTTCTGCGCCTGCGCCAGCGCAGGGATGAGCAGCAACGCTGCCACGAGCGCTCCCGCGCGCCCAACCGAGGTCACGTCTCGCGGCATGGATCCGCTCCTTCACCCTGCGTGAGGCCTGAACTCTTGCAGCGAAGTGACATGGCTTCACCCCTACGATGGGTGTGGGCCCTCCGTGGGCCGCTGGCTCGCGCTTGCGCCCCGGTGACGACACGTCGCGCCACGGCGGCCGGTCCTCCGGCTGGACTGCTGCGCCACCCTCGCATCCCGCATACGATGGACGAGCACCCGGATCGTGGCGTGGAAGGCGAACTCCTCACTGGCGGGGCGATCACCCTTGAAGAAGACCGCGCGCCAGAGAAGGCCGACCGCCGCGCCTTCCCATGGAAGGGGGACCTGGCGGGCAGGCGTCCGCCTGGTCGGCTTCTTCGCCCTGACCGCCGTCGCCGCCGCACTCGTCGCGGCGCTCGTCCACCGGCACTCCTCGCCGTCCTCCTCCGGGCCCCCCGCGACCCCGGCTGCGACGGCCGGGTTCGTGGGCAGCGAGGCCTGCGCCGAGTGCCATCGCCCCGAGCACACCGCCTGGAAGGGCTCCCAGCACGCACGCGCCATGCAGCACGCGACCCTGGCGACGGTGCGGGGCGACTTCAGCGGCACGACCTTCACGAACCAGGGCGTCCGCTCGACCTTCTTCACTCGCGATGCCCGGCTCTTCGTCCGGACCGATGGACCGGACGGCCAGCTCTCCGACTTCGAGGTGCAGTACACCTTTGGCCTGGAGCCGCTGCAGCAATACCTGGTCGAGCTGCCTGGCGGGCGGCTGCAGGCGCTCTCGATCGCCTGGGACACGCGCGCCGCCTCGGACGGCGGGCAGCGCTGGCTTCACCTCTACCCCGGCGAGCACATCGACCACCGCGACGAGCTCCACTGGACGAAGCGCGCCCAGAACTGGAACCACATGTGCGCGGACTGCCACTCGACCAACGTTCGCAAGGGCTACGAACCGGATGCCGACCGGTTCGCGACGGGCTGGTCGGAGCTGACGGTCGGATGCGAGGCGTGCCACGGGCCCGGGTCGGCGCACATCGCCTGGGCGCGATCACCCCGGCGCACCGACGGCACGCACGGCCTGACCGTCGCGCTCGAAGAGCGCCGCGGCGTCACCTGGCGCGTCGATCCCGGGACCGGGGCGGTCACCCGGAGCCGCGGCCGCCCGGAGGACCGCGAGATCGAGGCCTGCGCGCCCTGCCACGCTCGGCGCGCTCAGATCGCGGAGGGCTACCGCGCCGGCGCTCCCTTCCTCGACCACTACGCCCCCTCGCTGCTCGAGCCAGGCCTGTACCACGCAGACGGTCAGCAGCGCGGCGAGGTCTATATCTGGGGTTCATTCCTGCAGAGCAGGATGTATCGCGAGGGGGTGACCTGCAGCGATTGCCACGAGCCGCACACGGGCCGGCTGCGCAGCGAGGGCAACGGCGTGTGCACCCGGTGCCACGTGGCGTCGAGATACGCCAGCCGGCAGCACCATTTCCACGATCCGGACTCGCCCGGGGGGAGCTGCGTCGCCTGCCACATGCCGGCGCGCGACTACATGGTCGTCGACCCGCGACGCGACCACAGCCTGCGGGTCCCGCGGCCGGACCTCACCACCGCCCTCGGCGTGCCGAACGCCTGCAACGGCTGCCACCGACGGCGGAGCGCGCGATGGGCGGCCGACGCCGTGAGGCGCTGGTATGGGCGGGACGGGCGAAGCTTCCAGACGTTCGCGGAGAGCTTCCACGCGGCGGAGGCGGGCGGCCGGGATGCGGTGAGCACCCTCGCAGCGGCCGCGGCCGACCTCGGCCAGTCTCCCATCGCCCGGGCCTCGGCGCTGGCGCGCCTCTCCCCGACCGACGACCCACCAGTCCTTGCAGCCGCGCTCGCCGCGGCGCACGATCCGAGTCCGGTGCTCCGGCTGGCGGCCGCCTCGTTCGCCGCGTCGCTGCCGCCGCGGGCACGACCTGGCCTCGCCGGCCCGCTCCTCGCCGACCCGCTGCGGGCCGTCCGGGTCGAAGCAGCCGGCGCGCTCGCCGGGGTTCCGCTCGAGCAGCTCACCCCCGACGCCCGGGCCGCGTGGCCCCGCGCCGCGGAGGACTACATCGCGGCGCAGCGGTACGCCGCGGACCGCCCCGAGGCGCGGACGAACCTGGGCACGTTCTACGCCCGGCTCGGCCGGTTCGGCGAGGCGGCGGCCGAGTTCGACGCCGCGATCCGGCTCGATCCCGCCTTCGTCCCCGCCTACGTGAACTCCGCGGACGCCTTCCGCGCGCAGGGGCTCGAGGACGATGCGCTGCGACGGCTCGAGGCCGGCCTCGCAGCGGCGCCGAGGAGCGCGGCTTTGCATCACGCGCTCGGGCTCGCGCAGGCGAGGCGACGGGACGAGGTCGCGGCGCTGGCGGCGCTCGCTCGCGCCGCCGCCCTCGAGCCCGGCAACGCGCGTTACGCCTACGTCCATGCGATCGCGCTCAGCTCGTTTGGAAGGACCTCCCAGGCCATCGAAGCGCTGGAGCGCGCGGCCACACGCTGGCCCAGGAACCGCGACGTCCTGTACGCGCTCGCGACCACCCGGCGCGACGCGGGCCGGATCGCCGCCGCCCGCGAGGCCGCCCGCGCCCTGATCGCCGCCTACCCCGGCGATCGCGAGGCGCGGGAGCTCGTCGAGGCGCTCCGGTGACGGGCTCCGGCTGGTCCGGTCTGGCGTCGGATCGCGCTCATCGGGCCGGCGCGGCGTCGTGGACGGCCGCGAAGACGACCTTCCAGTCCCGCTTCATGTCCACCACCGTCCACCCCAGCGCCTTGGCCTCGTCGAGCCCGCGGTCGAGCCGGCCCACCTGGGAGCGCCGGTCATAGGACCACTCGCGCTCCGCGTCGGTGTGGTGCAGGTAGAGGCAGAGGCGACGACCGCGGCCGGCCGCGGTCCACTGGAGCATCTCCAGGTCGCCATCCGAGTTTCCGAAGGCGGCGATGGGCCGCCGCCCGATGGCCTGCTGGATGCCGACGGGCTTCCCTGGACCGTCGTCGACGAAGTTCACCTGGGGTAGCCGAACCAGCGCCGGCTTGCCATCTCGCACTTCGAAGCGGGTCGTGATGCTGCTGCCGATCACCTGCTCGGGCGGGATCCCATAGCTCTGCTCCGCCCACGCGCGCATGAACTCGACGCCACCGCCGGAGACGATGTACGTCTTGAACCCGTTGGCGCGCAGGTAGGCCAGCAGCTCCACCATCGGCTGGTACACCATCTCGGTGAAGAGCCGCCCCGTCCCTGGGTGCCGAGCGGTGGCGATCCACTGGCGCACGGTGGTGTCGAACTCGTCGGTGGTCATGCCCGCGTGCGTGGCCATGACCAGCTCCACGAGCGCACGCTCCCCGCCGCCCATCGCGCTCTTCGCGTCGCCCCGGAGCACCGAGGCGAACGGCTCCTTCTGCTTCCACTCGGGATGCCGTGGCGCGAGCGCCTTCACGCGATCCATGGCGAAGATCAGCTGGACGTAGATGGGCTGCTCGGCCCAGAGGGTGCCGTCGTTGTCGAACGTGGCGATGCGCTCGGCGACCGGCACGAAGTCCGTCGACCCCTCCCTCGTCACGCTCTCCACGAAGCGGACGATGGCCGTCTTGGCCGCTCCGTCGTTCCAGGACGGGAGCGCGTCGCCCCCTGCGCCGTCGGCGCGGGCGGGCGCCGAGCCGGCCAGCATCAGCGCGACGCAGAGCCGGGTCGCGGAGAGCGTCCCAGGCACCGCGTCGAGGCGGCGGCCGCGCGGCCTGCCCTCAAGGTGATTGCCGTGCATCCCGCACCCTCCCGGGTCACCGTCTGCTGTGCGAGTGGCCTCGCTTGGCCATCCCGAACGCAGCCCCGTACACGAAGACCTACCGGGAGTGGTGCGAAAATGCCGGTCCAGTGCGACGTAAGTGCCCCCAGCACCCTGACGGAGCAGCTACGACCGGCGCTCGGCGACGAACGCCGCTCCCCGCGGCGGCATGCCGTTCACCTCGACGAGCGGCTCGTCTCCGTCAGCCTCGACGAACGAGAGCTTCAACTGCTTCCCGAGCGCCAAGCCGATCTTCCGGAGTGTTTCCCATCGGGGCGTCCGCTGGTCGAGGCCGCGCTCCATCCGCGCGATCATCGGCTGGCTGACCCCGACCATCTTCGCGAGCTGCGCCTGCGTCAGCCCCGCCTGCTCGCGCATGCTGCGAACGACGATGGCGACCTCGTGGACGAGCCGACGCTGCTCGAGGTGGTGTCGGAACTCGGGGTCCGCGAGCTGCTTCCCGAGGTAGGCATCGAGCGCCACTCCGGCGGGTCGCATCGTCTTCCTGGTGGTCCGGCGAGCCATCGTCGTCACCTCACAGCTTCTTCATTCGTCCGCGGGCCGCGGCGATGCCAGCGTCCTGGTCCTGCTTCTTGCAGACGTGCAGGACCCAGACGACGCCGCTCTTCTGGCAGAAGAACGTGCGGAAGCCACCCGTCCGGATCTCGAACATCCCGCGGTTCTGCTGCCCCCTGATCGGCTTCATCGAAATCGGCGCCTGCAGCCCGTGGTCCCGAAAGGCCATGATGTCCGCGACGACCTGCGCCCGATCGCGGCCGAGCAGCTCGTCGAGGAACTCGGTGGGCTGGCTCCGCCCAGCGTGGGTCGTGTAGAAGCGGACCTCGAACACTCCGTGACATAACCACGTGGATATTAGCGCGTCAAGCGGGCTTTACACCAGCGGAGTACGATGGACGCACATGCAACGTCTCGGACCCGGCGAAGGCCTCGCGTCGCCGCCGCCTCCTACGCCGCCTGCCCCCATGGTGAACAAGGCCGCCGACGCCTGGCTCCCCGGCGCTCATGGCCCTTGAGACATGCCCCAGCTGCGGCGATGAGGGCAACGGGGCCAGCTGACCCGCATCGCGTCCCCGTTCGACTACGAAGCAGGCGACCTACGCCGCCGACGTCAGCCTCAGTCCGACGATCGACACCACGAGGAGCGCGACGAAGACGATGCGCAGCGGGGGCATCGCCTCATCGAAGAGGACGATGCCGCCGATGGCCGCCCCGACGACGCCGATCCCAACCCAGACCGCGTAGGCCGTTCCGATCGGAAGGGTGCGTGCTGCTCGTGCGAGCAGGAGCATGCTCGCGACGATCGCGGAGGCAGTGATGACCGTCGGGACCGGACGCGTGAAGCCCTGCGTGTACTTGAGACCGAGTGACCAGACGACTTCCAGGAGACCAGCGACGACAAGGACGAACCACGCCATGGAATCCCTCCACGGCCCGTCGTTCCTTCCTGGTACGGGTCGCCCTCGTCAGGGCTCGAAATGAGCGGGCCATACATAGTCCGCCCGGGTCCGTCTGGGCAACCCACGTCGTCTCGCGAAGGCCTCGCGTCGCCGCCGCCTCCTACGCCGCCTGCCCCAGCACCAGCTCGATCCTCTCCGGGTCCGGCGGCTTCGCCACGTGGACGTCGAACCCGGCGGCGAACGCGCTCGCGACGTCGTCCGGGTGCGCATAGCCGCTCACGGCGACCAGCCTGAGCTTGCGGTGGCCCGCCACGCCACGGCACTGCCGGGCGAACTCGTAGCCGTCCATCCCGGGGAGCCCGATGTCGCAGAGGACGACGTCCGGGAGCGCCTCCGCCACGCGCGCGAGCCCGTCGAAGGCGTCATAGGCCACCTCGACGTCGTGGCCCATCATCGAGACCAGCTGCGCGAGCGAGTCTGCGGCGTCGTGGTTGTCGTCGATGACCAGGACCCGGCGCCGCCCGGCCGCCGCGGGGATGACCGGAGCTGCCGCCGCGCTCGAAGGGGCGCGCTCCACGCCGGCGAGCGGGAAGCGCAGGACGAACTCCGTCCCGTGCCCCGGTCCCTCGCTCACGGCCGAGACCTCGCCGCCGTGCAGCGCGACGAGGCTCCTCACCAGCGCCAGGCCCAGCCCGAGCCCGCCCTCGCTCCGCGCCAGGGTCTGCTTCGCCTGGGTGAAGGGCTCGAAGATCGACGGCATCATCTCCCGGTCGATGCCCGCGCCGGTGTCGGCCACCCTCACGACCGCGCTCGGCTCCTGCTCCTCGACGGTCACGGTGACCCTCCCCCCCGCTGGCGTGAACTTGGCCGCGTTGTGGAGGAGGTTCCCGAGCACCTGCGCGAGGCGCGTCTCGTCGCCGTACACCGGGACGCGCCTGGCGGGCAGCGCCACCGCCAGCTCGAGGTGGCGCTCGCGCATCAGGGGGCGGTGGTCCTCCGCGGCCCGCCGGGCCAGCGCGGCGAGATCCAGCGCCGCGCTGCGCAGCTCGATTCTGCCGCGCGCGATCCGGGTCACGTCGAGGAGGTCGTCGACGAGCCGCGTCAGGTGCGCCAGCTGGCGGCCGGCGATCTGCCGGGCGCGGGCCGCCTGGGGTCCGCTCGCCTCGGCATGGTCGAGGATGTGGAGCGCGTTGCGGATGGGGGCGAGCGGGTTGCGCAGCTCGTGCGAGAGCATCCCCAGGAACTCGTCCTTGCGGCGGTCCGCCTCCCGCAGCGCGAGCTCGGCCCGGCGCTGCTCGGTGAGATCGGTGGCGGAGAGGAAGATGAGCCGCTGGCCGCTCGCGGTGCGCACCAGCGCGCCGGAGTAGGAGATGAACCGCTCCCAGCCCTGATCCGGCCGCCGGATGCGCAGCTCCAGGCCGCGGACCGCCTCACCGCGCTTGATGCGCCGGATGGGCCACTCGCCAACCTCGAGCTGGCGCGTGCCGTCCGGCGTCCAGAGCTCGAACGTCCCACGCAGCCGCTCCAGCGGCTCGATCCCCTCGCGCTCGCTCCGGAGACCGTGCATGGCCCGGGCCGCGGGGTTCCAGTAGATCACCTGCTCGTCCTCGGTCGCGAGGATCGCGCCCTCGGCGAAGTTCTCGATGGCGGCGTTCCAGCGCTCCTCGCTGGCGCGCAGCGCCTCGTTGGTCTCGCGGAGCGCCTCCTCCGCCTGCTGGCGCGCCTGCTCCGCGCGCTTGCGCTCGCTGAGGTCGATCCCGATCCCGACCTGCGTGTCGTCGGAGAGCCTCAGGTTGGCCCACGTGCTCGGCACGACGTTGCCGCCCCTGGCCACCACCGGGAACTCGCGCCAGCCGGGCGCGAGGCTCGTCATGTGCTCGACGGCGTTCGCGCGCACCTCGGGGTCCGGGTAGGCGCGGAGCATGAGGTCGCCGGCGGCGGCGTCCGCCTCCGTCCACCCCAGGACACGCTTGAACTCCTCGTTGAACCTGAAGCCGCCCAGGGCGGGGTGGTACATGGTGATCATCACCGGCAGCCGGTCGACCAGCCTCGCCAGCAGCTCCTTCTCTCGCGCGCTCGCCTCCTCGGCGCGCTTCCTCCGCGTGATGTCCGTGAAGATGATGGCGAACTGCCCCGGCGCGGGCTGGTAGCTGTAGACGTCGAAGTGCCGGTCGAGGTCCCGGTTGTAGTTCTCGAACCGGACCGGCTTCCCGGAGAGGGCGACGGCCCCGTAGATCTCGACCCACGCCGGCTCCAGCCCCGGGAGCACCTCGCGGAGCGGACGTCCGCGGGCCCGCTCCACCTCCAGCCCCGACTGGCGCTCGAAAGCGGCGTTCATCTCGACGAACCGGATGTCGCGCAGGGTCCCGGCCTCGTCCAGGATCGGCTCCCCGATGGCGAACCCCTCGGTCATGCTGCTGAAGAGGTTGCGGTACCGCTCCTCGCTCGCGCGAAGCGCCTCCTCGCCGCGCCTGCGGTCGGCGAGGATGGCCTCCAGCTGGGCGGCGTGGGCCCGCGCGTCCTCCTCGGCCCTGCGGATGGCCTCCTCCGCGCGCTTCTGCTGCGAGACGTCGCGGGTGATGGCCAGGATGGAGGCCACCTGGCCGGACTCGTCCCGCTCCGGGACGAACAGCGACGAGAAGGCCTGCCGACCGAAGGCCGGGCTCTCGAACTCGAACTCGACGGTCCGCTGCTCGCCGGTCGCGAAGACCGCCTCGAAGTGGCCCTTCCAGAACGCCACCTTCTCCGGCGGCATCCCCAGCTCGGCGTTGGTCTTCCCCACCACCTCGCGCGCCGGGACGCCGTATACCTGCGCGCCGTAGCCGTTCACGTAGGTGTGCCGGAGCCGCCGGTCGAAGCGCGCGATGACCTCGGGCGCGTTCTCCGCCAGGGTCCGGTAGCCCTCCACCGCGCGGCGCAGCGCCCGCTGTGCCTGGATGCGCGCGGTGACGTCGCGGGTGAAGGCCAGGACCGACAGGACGCGCCCGTCCGCCCCTGACTCCGGGACGAGCGTGGCCTCGAAGTGCCGCCTCGCGGCGCCCTGGCCGGTGTCGAATTCGAAGCCCGCCGGCGCGGCGCGGTCGAACGCACGCGTGAGCTGCCGCTCCCAGGCGCCGACCAGCGCGGGATCCAGCCCCAGGTCCCGGTGCGTCCTGCCGAGCACCTGCCCGGCGGGCAGGCCGGCGAGGCGCGCCGCAGCGGCGTTCACGGAGAGATGCCGCAGCTGGCGATCGAACCGCGCGATGAGGGCGTCCGGCTCGGCGCCGCTCTCCGTCCTCCAGCCAGGCTGGCTGTCCATGTGGCCCTCCCGCGACACGGACCCACACAACCGCTGGTGAGGAACCAGTCATTCCGCGCCCGCCGCGAGGCCTGCCTGGCCGGGCGCCCAGCCTGGCCTCGCCAGGTTGCTGCACGACCACCATCCGGGGGCGGTCATTGGAGGCGCCTCCGCTGCGCGGTTCATTCGGGTCCGGCTGCACCGGGGCTCGCTGCGTGAGGCGTCCGATCCCGTGGAACCGCGACGCGTTTCGCGCGATGCGCGGCCTCGCTCACACCTCCGCTCCCTGGCTACTCCCAAGAGCCCATTGTCCCGCACCCGGCGGCTGTGGGGAGCATGTGCGTTCCCCGTTGCCGGAGGTAGCGATGACCACCGCCGAGCACGCCCGCCTCGAGGAGGCGCGCACCCAGAAGACGCCCTGGAAGAAGTGGGGGCCGTACCTGAGCGAGCGGCAGTGGGGCACCGTGCGCGAGGACTACAGCGCGAACGGCGACGCCTGGAACTCCTTCACCCACGATCAGGCGCGCTCGCGCGCGTATCGCTGGGGCGAGGATGGGCTGGCAGGGATCTCCGACGACCGGCAGCGGCTCTGCTTCGCGCTCGCGCTCTGGAACGGGCACGACCCGATCCTCAAGGAGCGGCTCTTCGGCCTGACCAACGGCGAGGGCAACCACGGCGAGGACGTGAAGGAGTACTACTTCTACCTCGACAGCACGCCGACGCACTCGTACATGAAGTACCTGTACAAGTACCCGCAGTCGGCGTTCCCCTACGCGAGCCTGGTCGAGACCAACCGCCGGCGGGGCCGGCACGAGCTCGAGTACGAGCTGCTCGACACCGGGGTCTTCGACGACGACCGCTACTTCGACGTGTTCGTCGAGTACGCCAAGGCATCGCCCGAGGACATCCTGGTCCAGATCACCGTCGCACAACCGCGGACCCGAGCCGGCCGAGCTCCACCTCCTGCCGACGCTCTGGTTCCGCAACGACTGGTCGTGGGTGCGACGGGTCGAGAGGCCGGCGCTGCGAGGCGCTGCCGCCCAGCCCCGGCATGCGGGTCATCCGCGCCGCCAGGCCGAAGACCTGGGCGAGCGGTACCTGTACTGCGAGGGCGACGCCCCGCTGCTGTTCACCGAGAACGAGACGAACGCGGATCGCATCTTCTGGCGTCCCCGAACGCGCTCCGGTTATGTGAAAGACGGGTTCAACCAGCTACGTCGTGCAGGGCCGGCCGCAGGCGGTGAACCCGGCAGGCCGGGGCACGAAGGCGGCGCCCCACCACCGGCGCCTCGTCCCCGCCGGCGGCGAGCGCGGTGATCCGCCTGCGGCTCTCGACGGGCGCGCGGCCGCAGCCGGCAGCCGCAGGCGGGCGCCGGCCCGTTCGGCCCGACGTTCGAGGAGCGTGCTTCGGACGCGCCAGTAGGAGGCCGATGAGTTCTACGCGGGCCGTCATCCCGGCCTCGCTGAGGCCGACGAGGCCAACGTCGATGCGCCAGGCACTCGCCGGCATGCTGTGGAGCAAGCAGTTCTACTACTACGACGTGGACAAGTGGCTCGCAAGAGCGCGGCTCGCGACCCGTTCAAGCCGGTCCGCAAGACCGCCCGCGGAACGAGCAGTGGCACCACATGTACAACGGCGACGTCATCTCGATGCCGGACAAGTGGGAGTACCCCTGGTACGCCGCGTGGGACCTGGCGTTCCACGTGCTCGCCCTGACGCTGGTCGACCTCGACTTCGGCGAAGCAGCAGCTCAAGCTGATGCTCCGCGAGCGACTACATGCACCCGAACGGCCAGATTCCGGCCTACGAGTGGAACTTCGGCGACGTGAACCCGCCGGTCCACGCCTGGGCCACCATCTTCACCTACCGGCTGGAGAAGGCGCAACGTGGCCAGGGCGACATGAAGTGGCTCAAGAGCAGCTTCCAGAAGCTGCTGCTGAACTTCACCTGGTGGGTGAACCGCAAGGACCGCACCGGCCGCAACGTCTTCGAGGGCGGCTTCCTGGGCCTCGACAACATCGGCGTCTTCGACCGCAGCGCGCCGCTGCCGACGGGCGGGTTACCTGGAGCAGGCCGACGGCACCGCCTGGATGGCGCTCTTCGCCGACAACATGCTGGAGATCGCCATCGAGCTGGCGATGACCGACGAGGACTACCTCGACATGGTCCTCAAGTTCATCGAGCACTTCATGTGGATCGCCTCGTCGATGGTGCACCTCGGGCAGCGGGATCGGGATGTGGGACGAGGAAGACGGCTTCTTCTACGACGTGCTCCGCCTGCCCGACGGCGCAGCGCGCAGCGGCTCAAGGTCCGGTCGATGGTGGGGCTGCTCCCCCTGCTGCGCCGCCACCGTCGTTCGAGCCGGAGCTGCTCGCCAAGTACCCGAAGTCATGCGAGCGGTTCGAGCTGGTTCCTCGCCGCCCGCCCCGAGCTGTGCGCAGACGTTCCACGATCCGCGGCAAGCCGGGCGTCGCCGGCCGGCGGCTCTTCTCGATCCTGGACGAGACCAAGCTCCGGCGCGTCCTGGCGAAGATGCTCGACGAGAACGAGTTCCTCAGCCCCTACGGCATCCGGTCGCTGTCGCGGTTTCACGACGCACCACCCCTACGTGACTCCACGTCGGCGGCCAGGAGTACCGCGTCGACTACCTGCCCGGCGGAGTCCGACTCCGGCATGTTCGGCGGCAATTCCAACTGGCGCGGACCGATCTGGATGCCGGTCAACCTGCTCGATCATCCGCGCCCTGCTCAATTACTACTCGTACTACGGCGACGACTTCACCGTGGAGTGCCCCACCGGCTCCGGGCGGCAGATGAACCTCTTCCAGGTCGCCGAGGAGCTGGCGCGCCGGCTCTCGCGGACATCTTCCTCAAGGACGCCGAGGGGACGCCGCCCGGTCTACGGCGGCGCCCGAGAAGTTCCAGACCGACCCGCACTGGCGCGAGCACGTCCTCTTCTACGAGTACTTCCACGGCGACAACGGCGCCGGCCTCGGGGCCAGCCACCAGACCGGCTGGACCGGGGCCGTCGCCCGGCTCATGCACCTGTTCGCCACCACCACCGCGGAGCAGGTGCTGAAGCTGGGGCAGCGCGCCGCCATCGTCGAGACGGACTCCTCCTGGGGTGGCCGGCTCGGCGGCGCGGGCCCCCCGCGGCGATGAGCGCAGCTCGACCGGAAGGCGGTCAGCGTCCAGGTCGTCGCCGCGCCGTCGACCCAAGGTCCAATTGTGGCGCCCGCGTCGCCGGGCGAGCCTGGAGTGTGTTCCCGCGCCCGCTCGCCCTGCTCGCCTGCCTCTTCGCCGCCCGCGCGGCGCTGGCGGATCCCGTCAGCGCCCCGGCCGATCGGCGCCTGCCCATCGGCGGCGACTGGGCCCGCGCGAAGGGCATCGAGCTGCCGAAGCCGTTCGGCGTGGGCGTGTTCCTCGTCAACATGCGCCGCGACCTCGAGGTCTCCGACGTGCGGGTCACCCTGCCGGGCCAGGGGGCGCAGAGCATCTCGGACCTGGCGAGCTTCGACGTGCGCAACACCACCACGCTCGCGGCCGTCAAGCTCGACGCCTGGGTGTTCCCGGTGCTCGACGTCTATGCCATGGCCGGCCACACCTGGACCGACAGCCGGCTCGGGGTCACGGTCAGGGTGGATCGCGCACCGGGCGAGGACCTCGTCCTGCAGACGAGCCGCGAGGGACAGGTGGGCGGCCCGCTCCTCGGGGGTGGCGCGACCCTGGTCGCAGGCTACGGGCGGTGGTTCGTGCTCGCCGACGCCAACTACAGCTGGTCGGACATCGACGCGTTCCAGGGCGGCATCGGCGCGCTGTTCGCGTCCGCGCGCACCGGGTGGTCGGGCAAGGCGCAGGGGGTCGCCTGGCGCGCCTGGCTGGGCGCCGCCTACCTCGCCACGCAGCGCACGATCCGCGTGGAGCAGCAGACCGACGCCGGGCCGGTGGTGGTCGAGATCGACCAGCAGCCGGTCCACCCGGTCACGCTCCAGGTCGGCGGCAGCCTGGGGTTGGGGGAGCAGTGGGAGCTGCTGGCCGAGCTGGGCACCAACTCCGGCCAGGACTTCGTGGGCGTCTTCTCGGCGGCCTACCGATTCTAGACCGGGCCCGCGGGGCCGCCCTCACCCCGCCTCGAGGAACCGCACCTCGCCGGTGGTGATGTCCGCCACCGCGCCCACCAGGCGCATCACGCCCTCCTGCTGCCGTGCCTTTGCCTCGGGCGTCGCCATGATCTGCCGGATGGTCCAGCGCACGTTGGCCTCGACGCCGGCGCGGAGCTGCGCCTCGGGCGAGGCCGCCGGGTCGATGCCCTCCAGCCCGGGCTGCATGGTGTCGAGGAGCGCGGCGATGCGGCTGCGCTCCTGGCCGCCGCGGAACCTGGCCTCCAGCGCCGCCGCCACGGCGCCGCAACCCTCGTGGCCCAGCACCACGAACAGCGGCGTGCGCAGGTGGACGCCGGCGTACTGCAGCGTGCCCGCCACCTCGGCGGAGATGACGTTGCCGGCCAGCCGCACCACGAACAGCTCGCCGAACCCGGCGTCGAAGAGGAGCTCGGGCGGCACCCGCGAGTCGGCGCAGCCCAGGATGGTGACGTAGGGGTGCTGCCCCCGCGCCAGCTCCGCCAGCACCTCCTTCTGCACGGTGGGGAAGCGGGCCTCGCCGCGCACGAAGCGCGCGTTGCCGGCGCGGAGCCGCTCGAGGGCCTCGGCTGCGGTGTAGGCGGGGGCGGGCGGGTGGGCCATGACCGAGACTCTCCGGCCGTCCGCGGGAGAGGTCAACCGCCGGTCGCCCCCCGAGACGGGTGCACGCCCCGACGACGAGGGGGCCGCCCTGCGCAGCGGCAGGGCGACCCCCGGGTGACGGCGTACGGGCGCTGCGGGCTACGTCCGCCGGGCCAGGTCGAACCGGTCGAGGTTCATCACCTTGGTCCAGGCCGCCACGAAGTCGCGCACGAACTTCTCCCCGGCGTCGGCGCTGGCGTAGACCTCGGCCAGCGCGCGCAGCTGGGAGTTGGACCCGAACACCAGGTCCACCCGGGTGGCGGTCCACTGGAGCGCGCCGGTCCTGCGGTCGCGCCCCTCGTACACCTCGGGGTCCGTCGCCTTCCACGCGGTCCCCATGTCCAGCAGGTTCACGAAGAAGTCGTTGGTGAGCGCCCCGGGGCGGGCGGTGAAGACGCCGTGCGGCGACTTGCCGGTGTTGGCGCCCAGCACCCGCAGGCCGCCCAGCAGCACGGTCGCCTCGGGCGCGGTCAGGGTCAGCAGCGCCGCGCGCTCCAGCAGCTGCTCCTCCGGCGAGACGCTGGAGCGGCGCCCCTGGTGGTTGCGGAAGCCGTCCACCACCGGCTCCAGCACGGCGACGGACTCGGGGTCGGTCTGCGCCTGGGAGGCGTCGGTGCGACCCGGCGTGAACGGCACGGTCACCTGGTGGCCGGCCTTGCGGGCGGCCTCCTCCACGCCGGCGCAGCCGGCCAGGACGATCAGGTCGGCGAGCGACACCTTCTTGCCGCCCGGCTGGGCGGCGTTGAAGGCGCGCTGGAGGCCCTCGAGCACGCCCAGCACCGCCGCCAGCTGGGCCGGCTCGTTCACCGCCCAGTCCTTCTGCGGCGAAAGCCGGATGCGGGCGCCGTTGGCGCCGCCGCGCTTGTCGGTGCCGCGGAAGGTGGACGCGGAGGCCCAGGCGGTGCTCACCAGCTGCGCCACGGTCAGGCCGGACGCCAGGACCCTGGCCTTCAGGTCGGCCACGTCGCGCGCGTCCACCAGCGAGTGGTCCACCGCGGGGACGGGATCCTGCCAGATCAGCTCCTCGGCCGGGACCTCCGGACCGAGGTAGCGGGCCCGCGGCCCCATGTCACGGTGCGTGAGCTTGAACCAGGCCCGCGCGAAGGCTTCGGCGAACTGCTCGGGGTGCTCGAGGAAGCGCCGCGAGATCTTCTCGTAGGCCGGGTCGAACCGGAGCGAGAGATCGGTGGTCAGCATGGTGGGGACATGACGCTTCGACGGGTCGTGCGCGTCGGGCATGACCGCGTCGGCTCCCTTGGCCACCCACTGGTGCGCGCCGGCCGGGCTCTTCGAGAGCTCCCACTCGTACTTGAACAGGTTCTCGAAGAAGTTGTTGCTCCACTTCGTCGGCGTGGTGGTCCAGGTCACCTCCAGGCCGCTGGTGATGGCGTCGCCGCCCTTGCCGCTGCGGTAGGTGCTGCGCCAGCCCAGCCCCTGCTCCTCGACGTCCGCCCCCTCCGGCTCCGGCCCCACGTGCGTGGCCTGGCCGGCGCCGTGGGTCTTGCCGAAGGTGTGCCCGCCGGCGATGAGCGCCACGGTCTCCTCGTCGTTCATGGCCATGCGCGCGAAGGTGTGGCGGATGTCGCGCGCCGCCGCGAGCGGGTCCGGCTTGCCCTCGGGCCCCTCGGGGTTCACGTAGATGAGCCCCATCTGCACGGCCGCCAGCGAGCCCTCCAGCTCCCGCGCGGCGTCGTGGCGCTTCCCGTCCAGCCACTTGTCCTCGGCGCCCCAGTTGATCCCGTCCTCCGGCTCCCAGATGTCGGCGCGGCCGCCGCCGAAGCCGAAGGTCTTGAAGCCCATCGACTCCAGCGCCACGTTGCCGGCCAGGATCATCAGGTCGGCCCAGGGAGATCTTGCGGCCGTACTTCTGCTTGATGGGCCAGAGCAGGCGGCGCGCCTTGTCGAGGTTGGCGTTGTCCGGCCAGCTGTTGAGCGGGGCGAAGCGCTGGCTGCCGCTGCCGGCGCCGCCGCGTCCGTCGCCGATGCGGTAGGTGCCGGCGCTGTGCCAGGCCATGCGGATGAACAGCGCGCCGTAGTGGCCGAAGTCGGCCGGCCACCAGTCCTGCGAGTCGGTCATGAGCGCCCGGAGGTCCTTCTTTCACCCCTCGTAGTCGAGCGTCTGGAACTCCCGCGCGTAGTCGAACTCCGGCCCCATCGGATCCGCCAGCGCCGAGCGCTGGTGGAGCGCGGTGAGCTTCAGCTGGTTGGGCCACCAGTCGCGGTTGGTCCTGGGTGCCGGTGCGCCTGCGCCATGCGGGAACGGACACTTTCCTGCGTCTGCCATGGTCTGGTCTCCTTCTCCCCTCGTGAACGGCAGCTTGCTCCCTCAGCCCGCCACGCCGCCAAGACCGTGTTTGAATCAGGGTGAGAGGCCACGCCTATCGCGCCAGCCCCGCCTGCCCGTCCTCCCGGCCGGGGCCGCTGCGGGCGGCCTGCCGAGGGCTTTCGCCGCTGTCCCAGCCGAGGCGTGGAAGTAGCCGGGCCCCACTGCGCGGCGCCCCTCTCACCCCCCACATCCGCACTTCTACGTGCCCCGACCGGCTGCGGCAGGCTGCGGCAGTCCCCCGGGCGATGGAGGCGCGCATCACTGTCCGTCAACTCCCGCGCGATTTCCGCTCCGCCGCGCCGCGTCAGGCGTACGATCCTGTTGGAAGTTCACACCAGGGAGCGAGCGATGAAGCTGACCTGCTTCCACCTGGACGGGGCGCCGCGGTCACCGAGCCTCTACTCCTTCGCGCGCGTGCTGGGCGCCGGTCCGGAGTCGGACCGGTACCAGCGCCACCTCGCCGGCGGGCTCTCCGCCATGAGCGGCCAGCCGGAGGAGGCGGAGCGCCTGCTGCGCGCCATCGAGCGGGTGGAGCGCGGCGAGGCCTCGACCGAGATCTGCGAGCTGGACGACGAGACCGAGGCGGTGGTCCGCTCGGACGGCGTCCAGATCGGCCACCTCATCGCCGACGACTGGACCGAGGACGAGGAGGGGCGCTTCCGGTTGGCCACCTTCAAGGCCGCCGTGCAGGGCTGGGTGGCCTTCCTGCGCATGCCCGACCCCGCCTCCGCGCTCGAGGTCGAGCTGCCGGAGGAGGACCGCTGAGGGGTGACGCGACCCCTCACTCGATCTACCTCCCCTCCCCTGTCCCCGTCGCCGCCGGTCCTGCGATCGGACCCGCCTGCGCCTCCGGCATCCCGCCCACGATCCGCTTCACCTGCTGCCCCGCCTGCAGCCGCGCTCCCGGCGCGACCCCGTTCACCAGCGCCAGCAGGTCCGGCGGCGCCGTCCCGCCCGGCTCCTTCGCCAGCTCCTCCACCGTCATGTCACGAGCCAGCGGCTGCACCTCGATCCGCGCCGGCTCCACCTCGCGCGCCGCGGGATCCGTGATCGGCCCGTAGCTTCCCAGCACGCGCTCGAACTCCGCCTTGTGCGCGGCCGCCAGCTCCGTGGGGGTCAGCTGCACCACCTGCAGCGTCTCCTGCCCCGCCCGTACGTACGCGACCAGCCCGGCCACCGGGCCCTGCTTCGTCGCGGCCTGGAACCACGCCGCCGCGCCGCCCGCGGCCGGGGCCGGCGCACCCAGCGGCTTCACCCCCTCCTGCGCGAGGAACTTCTGCACCGCCTCCTCGGGCGCGATCCGACCGACGCCGGAGAGCTGCAGCCCCGCGTCCTGCTTCGGGCTCACCGCCACCAGCGCGGCGGGCATGTTCTGCACCTTCCAGCCGGACGGCAGCGTGAGCTGGAAGTCCAGGGCCGGGTGCACGAAGGTCTCGCCCTTCATGTATCCCTGGCGCGGGTCCTCGCCGAAGACCAGGCCGTCCACGCGGGCCAGGTACGCCTCGCGCCCCTCCACCTTCCCGGCGGCGGGCGCCTTCTGCGCGCGAGCCTGGGCCGTCTTGGCCCGGTCGCCGGGGTCGGGGTGCGTGGAGGCCCAGGTCGGCACCCGCCCGCCGCCGGCGCGCTTGGAGACGCCCTCGAGCATCTGGAAGGTCCGGGCCATGGCCTCCGGCGCGTAGCCGTGCTTCGTCATGTAGCCGAAGCCCAGCTCGTCGGCCTGCCGCTCGTCGTCCCGGCCGAACTTGAGGAACAGGAGCTGCAGCCCGGCCCCGGCGGCCTGCCCGACCGACCGCATCCGCTCGCTCAGCACCATCCCCAGGCCCAGGCCGACCTCGGCCAGCTCGGCCTTGGAGAGCTGCTCCACCGAGTGACGCGCGGTCACGTGGCCGATCTCGTGCCCCAGCACGCCGGCCAGCTCGGCCTCCGAGCCCAGGTAGTCGAGCAGGCCCCGGGTGACGAAGATCGGCCCGCCGGGCAGCGCGAAGGCGTTGGGCGAGGGATCGTCCACCACCTCGAAGCTCCACGGCAGGTCCGGCCGCTCCGAGGCCTTCGCCAGCTTCATGCCGACCGCCGAGACGTAGGCCTGCAGCTGCGGGTCGTCCACCCGCGGCATGGTCTGCTCCACCTGGGCCTTGGACTGCTGGCCCATGGCGATCTCCTGGTCCTTCGTGATCAGGGCCAGCTGCCGCTCACCGGTGGCCGGGTTCTTGACGCACCCGGCGAGGAGGAGCGCCGCAGCGACCCACCGCTTGCGCGTGCCCATGCCCCAAAGCTAGGTCGTGCCGGCGCAGGGCGGGGCTGGACGGTCAGGCGGGGCGGCGGCGGGCCGCTCACCCCATCGTCGTCTTTGCAGCGGCCGCCCGGGCCCGTCTCCGGGCCACGGGCGGCCTGGACCACGCCAGCGCCGGTCAGGACTCCGGATCCCGGCGCGTCAGGTCCTCGTCCGCCTCGCGGATGTCCCCTTCCTTCTCGACGTGGACCTCCTCGCGCCGCACGTCGGCGTCGGCGCGCCGCTCCTCCTGGCGGCGCGCCCGGGAGACCCGCACCTCCTCGCGGACCACCGGGCGCTTGCGGATCTCGACCTCCTCCTCGCGGACGGGCACGCTGACCGTGCCCTGCTGGAAGGCGGCCGCGTCGGCCGGCTGGCCTTCGGCCGGGACCCGCTCCACGTGCACCTCCTCGCGCGTCACCGGCACGGTCAGCTGCTTCTGCTCGGTGACCACCTCCTTGCGCACCTGCACGCGCCCCGCCTCGCGCTCGCGCTTCTCGGCCACCAGCTCCTCCTCCGCCACCGGGATGCGCGTCTCGTCCTGGCTGGTGGCGCCGAGGCCGGCGGCGGTCCCCTCGCGCAGCCGGTCCATGGTGCTGGCGCCCTCGCCGGAGGACAGCCCTCCGACCGAGGCTGCGCCGAGCCCGGTCTCGCCCGCTTCCCGGAGCGTGCCCGCCGGGATGGCCAGGCGGACGTCATCGCCCTCCACCGCGCCCACCTGCTCGTAGCGGACCAGGTAGTCCTTGGGGAAGAAGAACCCCTTCTCGATGACGAAGTCGGCCGAGCCGCACTCGATCACCTTGCCCAGCTTCTCGCCGTCCGCGCTGTGGACGGTCATGCCCTCGCGTACGCCCCTCGTGTCCATGGCTTCCCTCCGTGTGGCCTCACCCTGCGAACGAGGCAGGCCCGCGACAACCGGGGGGCTCCAGCGTCCGGCGCGGCCCCCGCCCGCCAGCGCGTCGAGGGTGACGAAGGTGAAGCCGGCCGCCTTCCACCGCGCGACGATCTCAGGCACCGCGGCCGCGGTCTGATCGCGCCGCGGGTCGAGGCCCGGGGTGGCGCAGCCGTCGTGGAGCAGCAGGATCTCCCCGGCCCGCATGCGCCTGCAGGCCCGCGCGGCGATGGCGCCCGCCCCCGGCCGCTCGGTGTCGAAGACGCCGCGGGTCCACCCCACCAGCCGCAGCCCGCGCGCCCGCAGCGCCCGGCCCAGGAACGGGCCCCGGAAGCCGTGCGGCGCGCGGAAGAAGGGCGCCGGGGCCACGCCGGCCGCGCGCACCGCCGCGGCGCAGCGGTCCAGCTCGCGCGCCACCCGCGCCGGCCCGGCGGCGTGCAGCTTGGCGTGGGAGTCGCCGTGCAGCGCCACCAGGTGGCCGCGCCGGGCCACCTCCCGGACCAGGCCGGGCCTGCGCCGGGCCGCCTCGCCCAGCACGAAGAAGCTGGCCTTCACCCCCGCCTGGTCGAGCGCCGCCAGGACCGCCGGCGTGTCGCCCGAGGGGCCGTCGTCGAAGGTGAGCGCCACCCAGGGTCGGTCGCGCGGACCGCGGCGGAGCGAGCGCCCGGTGACGTCGAAGCGCACCCAGAGCGCCTGCAGCGCCGCCAGCCCTGCCCCCGCGGTCGCGGCCGCGAGCGCCAGCCCGGCGCCGGGGCGCCCCGCCCACGCCAGCCTCGCGGCCGTCCCCAGCAGGCCGGCGGCCAGGGCCAGCACCGCCGCCAGCAGCAGGCGCTTGCGGAGCGGCATGGCCCTACCCGCGCGCGCCGATGGTCCGGTAGAGCCGGAGCACCTCGCGCGCCACCGAGGGCCAGGCGTACCGCTCGGCCGTCATCCGGCCGCACTCGCCGTAGGCCACGGCGCGCCGCGGCTCGCGCGAGAGGCGCAGCAGGGCCCGGGCCCAGGCCGAGGGGTCCTCGGGCGGCAGGAGCTCCCCCTCGCGCCCGTGCTGCAGCACCTCCCGGAAGCCGTCGATGTCCGAGGCCAGCACCGCCTTGCCGGCGGCCATGGCCTCCAGCAGCGTCACGCCGAACGATGCGATGCGGGTGGGCGCGCAGTACACGTCGGCGGTGGCGAACCAGTCCTCGCGGTGCTCGACCACCCGCCCGGCGAAGACCACGTCCCCGGCCATCTCGCGCGGCACCATGGCCCGGTAACGCGGGAGGAGCGGGCCGTCGCCCACCACCAGCAGGCGCGCCGCCACCTGCCGCCAGACCCGCTGGAAGGCGGCCAGCAGCCGGTCCAGGCCGTTGCGCGGCTCCAGCCGCCCCACGAACAGCAGGTTGAGCTTGCCGTCCTCGTAGGCCCGGATCCGGCGCCCGCGCGAGAACCGCTCCACGTCCACGCCGTTGGGGATGATGCGGAAGTCGGCGTGGAGCCGGTCCTCGAACGCGCCCAGGCAGGCGCGCGAACCGCCACCGCGGCGTCGAGGCGGTCCAGGTAGCGCTGCAGCCGCGCCCCCAGCAGCCGGAAGAGCAGCCCAGGGCGGAAGTTGGTGTGGAAGGTGCCGACCAGCGGCGCGCGCGCGTAGTGGATGGCCAGCAGCGGGAGCACCGGCGTGAGCGGCGCGTGCACGTGGACGACGTCGAACCGCTCGCGCTCGAGCAGCGCGCGCATCTCCTGCCCCAGCCCCCGGCCGCCGGTGACCCGGCCGAAGCCGCCGTTCATGTAGACCGGCAGGCTGCGCCCCAGCCGGATCACGTCGCGGCTGGTCTCCGGCGCCTCAGGCCCCAGGTCGGGCATGCGGCTGGTGACGACCCGGACCGTGTGTCCCAGCCGCCGGGCCTCCCGGGCGAAGTGGAACACGTGCTCCTGGATCCCGCCCACGCTCGGGTAGAAGTACTCGGTCACCACGCCGATGCGCACGCGACCTCCCGGGCGCGCACCGCCGGGCGCGCGCCCTGGCAAGGTCTAAGCACGCTGCCCGGCGCGGGGCAGGCCCCAGGGGCGGGCGCCCGCACGCCCGGGCGCGGCGCCCGCCTCCGCTCAGTGGGCGTACTGCGCCGCCTCCTCGCGATCGCTCTCCAGGCCCTCCGGCCGGTGCCGCGACACCAGCACCGCGCACGGCGCCTCGCGCACCACCCGCTCGGCCACCGAGCCCAGCAGCAGCCGCCCCAGGCCGTGGCGCCCCTTGGTCCCCACCACGATGAGCTGCATGGCGTTGTCGCGCGCGAAGCGCAGCAGCTCCTCCGCCACGCCGCCCTGCAGCAGGTGCCCCACCACCCGCCGGCCGAGGCGCGCCTCCGCCTCCTCGCACCACCCGTGCATCACCTCGTCCAGCTCGACCGCCTCGGCGCTCTGGGCGTCGGCCGGGCCGGCCAGCAGCGCGCCCGGCACCAGGGGGCCAGGCTGGTGGACGTGCACCAGGTCCAGCGACGCGTCCATGCGGGCGGCCACGTCCACCGCCTCGTCCAGCGCGTACCGGGAGGCCTGGCTGAAATCCAGCCCGCAGCAGATCCGCTTCCACTCGGCCATCGCGCACCTCCTCGCTCGAGGGCGCCCGGTGCGGCTCGCGGTTCGGCGCCGTCCGCGCGCGCCGGGTCCACGCTGGGATCGTACGCCGGCGCGGGGCGACCGAATCCCCGCCAGGTGGGGAGCCGCGAGCGGAGCAACCCGGATCGCGAGCGCCAGTCCCACGCCCGCGGGTCGTCGCAGCCCCGCGCAGCGCGAAGCGATCGCACACCCGCCCACCTGCACCCCCGCCCACCGGGCCTGACCGGGACTCGCGGCGCGCGACCGTGCGCCCGGGACCCGCGAGGGCCGCGCGCAAGCGGGCGCGCGAGGCATAGAGTCCGCCGTCCCAAACGTTTGGCCCCTGGATGATCTCCGCTTCCGGATCCCCGCCCAGCCCCACGGTCCTGGTCGTCGATGACGACACCGACCTCCGCGACACGCTCGGCGAGCTGCTCGTCGAGGAGGGCTATGACGCCCAGACCTGCGAGAACGGCCAGGCCGCCCTGGCCCGCCTGCGCGAGGGTGGGCTCTCGCCGCGGCTCATCCTGCTCGACCTGATGATGCCGGTCATGAACGGCTGGCAGTTCCGGGAGCAGCAGCTGCAGGACGCGCGCCTGCGCGAGATCCCGGTGGTGGTGATGACCGCCAGCCGCGGGCTCGACGGCGCGCCGCTGCGGGCGCAGGAGATCCTCTACAAGCCGGTCGGCCTGGGCGAGCTGCTCGACGCGGTGGAGCGCAACCTCCGCTGACCGGTGCGTGATAGAAGCTCGGGCCGCGGGCGCGCCCCGCCCCGCCCATGCCCGACCTCACCTCCCCCGCCGCCCTGCTCCCGCTCCTGGCCGTGGCCTTCGTGGCCGGGACGGTGGACGCCATCGCCGGCGGCGGCGGCCTGCTCTCGCTGCCGGCGCTGCTCTGGAGCGGGCTCCCCCCGCACGCGGCCCTGGCGACCAACAAGGGCCAGTCGATCTTCGGCACCGCCACGGCCCTGACGCGCTACGCCCGCGCCGGCCTGGTGGACGGAGCGCGGGCGCGGGTGGCGTTCCCGCTCGGCCTGGCCGGCTCGCTGGGGGGCGCGCTGCTGGTCCTGCTGGTGCCGCCGGCGTCGCTCCGGCCGCTGGTGCTGGTGCTGCTGGCCGCGGCCGCGCTCTTCGTGGCGCTGCGGCGGACGCCGGCCGTCGCGCCCGCGCCGCCTCGCCGCGCGGTGGCGCTGGCCGGGCTGATCGCGCTCTGCGTCGGCGCCTACGACGGGTTCTTCGGGCCCGGCACCGGCACCTTCCTGATCGTCGCCTTCGTGGCCGTGCTGGGCGACCCGCTCACGCGCGCCTCCGCCGACGCCAAGGTGGTCAACTTCGCCTCCAACCTGGCCGCGGTGCTGATCTTCTCCTCGCGCGGCCTGGTGCTCTGGCGCGTGGCGCTCCCCATGGCCTGCGCCCAGCTGGCCGGGGGTTGGCTCGGCGCGCACCTCACCATCCGCCGCGGCGACGGCCTGGTCCGCTCGGCGGTGGTGGTGGTGTCGCTGTGCCTGGCGGCCAAGCTGGCCTGGGACATGCGGTAGGGCAGCGGCTGCTCGCCCGTCAGTCGCCCGACGGCTCGTCGCCGCGCTCCGCCTCGCCGCCCGGATCCGGCGCCTGGCGCTCGCGCTCGACCGCCGCCTCCTCCCCGGTCCCGAAGTAGCCCTCGTCGTACGGCTCGCGGGTGGGCGGCAGGTCGGTCCTGGGGGTGTCGCCGCGCTCCTGCGGCTTGGGTGGGTTGGCCATGGGGCTCCTCCTCCCGGGAAGGTGGAGCGCCCCGCCCGCCGCGTGAAGCGCACCCGCGTTGCCGCGCCGCCCCGCCGGACCGAACGTTGGCCCGGGGGTGCCATGGCGCGCGCCATCTGGAGCGGAGCGCTGGCCTTCGGGCTGGTCAACATCCCGGTGAAGCTCTTCACCGCGGTGTCGCAGAAGGAGGTCCACTTCGACATGCTCCACGGGAAGGACGGCGCGCGCATCCAGCTGCGCCGGTTCTGCTCGGCGGAGGAGCGCGAGGTCCCCTACGAGGAGATCGTGAAGGGGTACGAGGTCTCGCCGCGACGCTACGTGACGGTCTCGCGCGAGGAGCTGGAGGCGTTCGACCCCAAGGGCACGCGCACGGTGGAGATCCACGACTTCGTGGAGCTGGCCTCCATCGACCCGGTCTTCTTCGAGCAGACCTACTACCTGGTCCCGGAGCCCACCGCCGCCCGCGCCTACGCGCTGCTGCGCGAGGCCATGCGCCGCGCCGGCAAGGTGGCCATCGCCACGGCGGTGCTGCGCACCCGCGAGTCGCTCTGCTGCGTCCGCCCCTCGGGCGACGCCCTGGCGCTGGCCACCATGAACCGCCAGGACGAGGTGGTGCCGGTGTCCAGCCTGGAGCTGCCGGCCGCCCCGGCGCCGTCCGACCGCGAGCTGCACATGGCCGAGCAGCTGGTCGGCTCCCTCACCGGACCCTTCGATCCGGCGCGCTACCCCGACCTGCGCCGCGCCCGCGTGCTGGAGCTCATCGAGCGCAAGGCCGAGGGGCAGGCCATCGAGTCCCCCGAGGCGGAGGCGCCCCGGGCCGAGGTGGTGAGCCTGGCCGACGCGCTCTCGGCCAGCCTGGCGGCCGCCCGCCGGCGCACCCCCGAGTCGCCGGCGCCCGCGCGCGCCGAGCCGGCCCCGGCCCGCCCCGCCCGCGGCGAGCGGCGCCGCCCGGCCGCGGCGGCCGCCCGCTCGGCCGGCCGCCGCCGGAAGAAGCGCTGACGTGGTCGGCCGTTCCAGCCGGACTCCAGGGAGCGGGACGGGCGGCGCAGCCCCCCGTGTGATCGGGCTGCGCTCGGGCGGGCGCGAGCGCACCTTCACGTCACGTCGTGCTGGGAGGGGGAGAGCCATGGAGACGCACCGTCCGGGGGAAGCCACCCGTCCAGCGCCGGGGCCGGAGGACCGGCTGCGCGGCCTGCCGACCCGTGACCTGGTCACGGAGCTGGCGAAGAAGGCCTCCGCGCTGGCCCGCAAGGAGGTGGAGCTGGCCAAGGCCGAGCTGCGCCACGACCTGCGCGCCGAGGTGAAGATGGCCAGCGGCCTGGGCGTGGCCGGGCTGTGCGCCATCCTGACGCTGCAGCTGATGCTCACCGCGCTGGTGCTGGCGCTGATGGAGGCCGGGGTGCTGCCGGGCTGGGCGGCGGCGCTGATCGTGGGGGCGGTGGTGCTGGCCATCGGGACCGGCGTGGGGCTGTGGGGCTGGGCGCGGCGCGTGCGGCAGCCGCTGGGGACCACCCGCGACTCGCTGCAGCGAAACGTGCGCTGGGCCAAGGAGCAGATCGCGTGAAGGACGGATCCCCGCAGGTGGTGCAGCGCGTGACAGGCGAGATCGACTCGCTCCGCGCCGAGCTGGGCACGCTGGTGGCGGAGCTGGACCGGCGGCGCCACGAGCTGTTCGACGTCCGCCAGCAGCTGGCCAAGCACCCGGTGGCGGTGCTGGTGGCCGCCGGCGCGGCCGCGCTGGCGCTGGGCGCGGTGGTGGCGGTGGCGGTGCGGCGGAGGCAGCGGCAGCGCCGGCCGGCCACGCGCGTGCGCGAGGCGCGCCGGGCCCTGGCGCGGCTGCTGCACCACCCGGACCGCGTGGCCGCCGAGCCGAGCGTGACGGCCAGGATCATGGCGGCGGTCGGGACCGCCGCAGGCGCGGCCCTGGCCCGCCGGGCCGTCGAGCGGCTGATGACGAAGCCCGGCTCCGCGCGCGCCTGAGCGCCCGGGCGCCCGCCCTCCTCCCCGCCTGCCCCGCCTCGCCGCGGGGCCGGGGCCAGATTGACGCCCAAGGAGGAGACCCGATGGAACGCATCGAGAAGAGCATCGAGGTGGAGAAGCCGCTCCGGACCGTCTACGACCAGTGGACGCAGTTCGAGGACTTCCCGCGCTTCATGGAAGGCGTCGAGGAGGTGCACCAGATCGACGACCGGACGCTCCACTGGATCGCCAAGGTGGCGGGCAAGCGCGAGGAGTGGGAGGCGCAGATCATCCAGCAGGTGCCCGACCAGCAGATCGCCTGGCGCCACACCGCGGGCGCCATCAACTCAGGCGTGGTGACCTTCACCCCGCTGGCCGGCGATCGCTGCCGCGTGACCCTGGCCATGGAACACCTGCCGGAGGGGTTCGTGGAGAAGGTGGGCGACGCGCTGGGGTTCGTCTCGCGGCGCGTCGAGGGCGACCTGCAGCGCTTCAAGAAGTTCATCGAGGAGCGCGGGGCCGAGAACCGGCGCCTGGCGCGGCGAGCTGCACCCAGGCCCGGATCCGCACGCCGGGGTGTGAGCCCTACCAGCGCGCGCGGTGGTCCTCGACCACGCCCGGCAGCCCGGCGACGGCCACCACGCCGCCGCCGGGCGCGGGCAGCGCGCCCTCGAAGGTGCCGGCCACCTGCGTGAAGCGCGTGGACAGGAGCCCGAGCTCGCGCACCTCGCGGTGGCGCGCCGCCGGCGTGAACACCAGCCGCAGCCGCTCCCCCTCCAACGTCCACGGCTGCAGTGGGGCGGTCCGGTCGAAGGTGAACCGGACCGGCGGCAGGCGCGCGGGACCGGGCCGGAGCAGCGCGTTCTCCCCCGGCGCGTCCGGCGGCAGGCCGAACCCCTCGCACAGGTTGAAGGCCACCGGCGCGCCGCCGGCGGCGCGGCCGGTCCCGAAGGCCCAGCGCCAGTCGGTCTCGCGCGCCAGCAGCCCGGCGGTGAAGTCCACGCCCCCGCTGCCGCCGGCCAGCGTGAAGCTGCGCCCGCCGGCCCTGAGCGTCCCCTCCACCGGCAGGCCGCCCACCTTCTGCGTGAGCCGCGGCCCCGCGCCTGGCACCGGCGCCAGCAGCGTGAACGGCGGCGGCGCCCCGGCCGCGTCCAGCCAGGCCTCCAGCTCCAGCCCGGCCGACGCGATCTCCAGCCGGTAGCGATCCGCCGGGCGGGTCAGCTCGACGCGGAGGCCGCCGCCGCTCCAGCGCGCCGCCAGGCCCGCCGCCGGTCGATCCGCCACCGAGGCCTGCAGCCGCGGCAGGCCGGCCGCGGAGCGCTCCGCCAGGACCGCCCCGGTGGCCAGGTCGGCGGCCCACACGAACGCGCCGCCGAACCAGCCCGCCTCCACCACCGCGGCGCCCACCAGCGCCGCGTCGGTAGCGACGAGCGCGTAGACCCAGCGCTTGGCCTGGGCCGCGCCCTCGAACCGCCCCGCCAGCCCGGGGCGCGCCAGCCGCTCCAGGCCGACCCGCTGCAGCGCGCCGGCGAAGGCGCCGAGCCGGGGCCGGCCGCTGGGGTCGAGGAGGTCCTGGGGGGCCGGCGGCAGCGGGGCGTCGGGCATGGGCGGATGCTACGCGCCCGCGCGCGGGCGGGCGGAGGACTGCCGGGGCGCGCCGAAAAGGGAAGCGGGGGTGAGCCAGCGCTCACCCCCGCCCGTGTCTCCCGAGGTACGCCTTGCTTCCTGGCTACGCGGCCGACGAGCCGGTCACCGCGAGCGCCGGCACCTTGGCGCGCGCGGCCGGGGCGTCGGCCTCGGCGGTCACGCGCACGATCCGGTGGGCCGTGGCGTCCGCCAGCACCTTCTTCACCAGCGCCTGGTTCATGGCGTGGCCGCTCTTCACCGCGGTCAGCGCGCCGATGACCGGCAGCCCGAACAGCGCCAGGTCGCCGATGGCGTCCAGCACCTTGTGGCGGGCGAACTCGTCGGGGAACCGGAGCCCCTCGGGGTTCAGGATGGAGAAGTCGTCCACCACGATGGCGTTCTCCAGGCTGCCGCCCTTGGCCAGCCCCATCGACTGCATCTTCTCGATGTCGCGCCGGAAGCAGAAGGTCCGGGCGCGCGCCACCTCGCGCTCGAAGGTCCGGTCCGTCAGCACCACCTTGAACCCCTGGTTGGTGATGAGCGGGTGGTTGAAGTCGGCGGTGAAGGAGACGCTGAAGGCGTCGGCCGGCTCGAGCCGGGCCAGCTTGTCGCCGTCGCGGATCTCCACCGGCTGGTCGATGACCAGGTAGCGCTTCCCGGCGTGCTGGACCTTCACGCCCGCCTCTTGCACCAGGCAGACGAAAGGCGCAGCCGAGCCGTCGAGGATGGGGATCTCCGGACCGTCCACCTCGACGCGGCAGTTGTCGATGCCCATGCCGTGCAGCGCGGCCATCACGTGCTCGACGGTGGAGATCTTGGCCTTGCCCACGCCGATGCTGGTCGAGAGCGTGGTGTCCACCACCAGGTCGTTGCGGGCGGGGATCTCGATGCCCAGGTCCATCCGGACGAAGGTCACGCCGGCGTCGGCCGCGGCCGGGGCGAGCGTCAACGTCGCGGGCTTGCCGGAGTGGAGGCCCACCCCCGTGCAGGAGACCCGCTTCGCGACCGTCCGCTGATTCCAGTAAGCCATATCGAGTGCGATCCGTTCTGGGCGCGGTGCGCCCTGGCGGGACGGTCATGCAGCAAGCGTCATGCCACCCCGCCCGGCCGCGACGCCAGGTCGCCCCCTCCTCGGCCCGGTACAAGCCGATGTATTTGCGAAACTTTTCAGCATGTCGGATGCTCCCTTGCCTCCCTCCCCATTGAGACGCTGTCGGAGTCCCGTCTGAACGGGGCGTCACCACGACATCGATGTCAGATCGGGCCCCCTCGGCCCGGGACCAAAACCCACCCGCCGGCCCGAGGCCGATGTCATCCTCGGGATCGAGGCCGGACGTGATTCCGCTGAAGGACGACAACCCGCACGACCGCACCCCGGTCGTCACCCTGGCGCTGATCGCGGCCAACCTGCTCGCGTTCGCCTGGCAGATCGACCTGCGCACGCTGCCGGACGCGCTGCGCGGCGGCGAGCTCCTGCTCGCCATGAGCGCCCGCATCCAGGACACCGCGCTCCGCGGCGGGGTGGTGCCCTTCGAGATCCTCACCTTCAGCGACATCGAGCTGCGCGACGTGGTGCCCCCGCCGTTCACGCTCTTCACCGCCATGTTCCTGCACGGCGGGGTGACCCACCTGGCCTTCAACATGCTGTTCCTCTGGATCTTCGGGAACAACGTGGAGGACGCGCTGGGGCGGCTGCGCTTCCTGCTCTTCTACCTCGCCTCCGGCGTGGTGGCGGCGCTGGTGCAGGTGGTGGCCTCCGCGGTCACCGGCGACATCTTCGTGCCCATGGTCGGGGCCAGCGGCGCCATCGCCGGCGTGCTGGCGGCGTACATGGTCCTCTTCCCGCGCGCGCGCATCTCCACGCTGGTGATCATCGTGATCCTGATCCGCGTGCTGCCGCTCCCGGCCCGCTTCTTCATCGGGCTCTGGTTCGCGGGGCAGGTGTTCTCGGTGCTGCTGGGGGCCAGCAACGGCGTGGCGCTCTTCGCGCACATCGGCGGGTTCGTGGCCGGCTGGCTCCTGGTGCGGCTGGTGGGGCGCCGGACCGGGTGGCTGGCGCGGCGGGTGGTCTGGTAGCGGCCCACCCGGCCCCCGGTCCGCGCCGAGGCGGGATTGCGACACCCCTGTCGCGCGCCGGAGACGGGCGAGCGGGACCTACAGCAGGTCGCCCTGCTTGCCCCCCGGCCGCTCGCGCCCGAGGTGGGCGAAGGCGGCCGGCAGCGCCACGCGCCCGCGGGGCGTGCGCGCCAGGAACCCCTCGCGGACCAGGAAGGGCTCGTACACGTCCTCGATGGTCTGCGACTCCTCGCCGACCGCCGCCGCCACGGCGTCGATGCCGACCGGGCCGCCGCCGAAGGTGTCGATGACCGAGGCCAGGATGCGCCGGTCCATGAGGTCCAGCCCGCGCGCGTCCACCTCCAGCCGGGCCAGGGTCCGGTCCACGATCTCCCGGCTCAGCCGCCCGTCCCCCTCGACCTGGGCGAAGTCGCGGGCCCGCTGCAGCAGCCGGATGGCGATGCGCGGCGTGCCCCGGGCCCGGCGGGCCAGCTCCTCGGCCCCCTCCGGCTCCACCGGCAGCGAGAGCTTGCGGGCGGCGCGGACGGCGATCTCGCGCAGCTCGGCCGGGCCGTAGAACTCGAGCCGCTCCTGGATGGGGAAGCGGTCGCGCAGCGGGCTGGCCAGCAGGCCGGTGCGGGTGGTGGCGCCCACCAGCGTGAACCGCTCCAGCTTCATCTCCATGGTCTGCGCGCCCAGCCCGGCGCCCAGCACCACGTCGAAGCGGAAGTCCTCCATGGCCGGGTAGAGCGCCTCCTCGACCGCCGGCGAGAGCCGGTGGATCTCGTCGATGAAGAGGATGTCGCGCGGGGCGAGCGCCGTGAGCAGGCCGGCCAGGTCGCCCTTCTTCACCAGCGCCGGGCCGCTGGTGACGTGCAGCGCCACGCCCAGCTCGCGCGCCAGGATGTGGGCCAGCGAGGTCTTGCCCAGGCCGGGCGGACCGGAGAGGAGCACGTGGTCGAGCGCCTCGCCGCGCTGGCGGGCCGCGGCCGCGTAGACGCGGACGTTCTCGACGATCTTCTCCTGGCCGACGTAGTCCTCGAAGGTGGCCGGGCGGAGCGACTGCTCCAGGCGCTCCTCGCCTTCCGAGGCGGCGGGGGAGAGCTCGCGGGCGGGCTTCACGGGCATGGCGGGCTGGAGCCTAGCACGCGGGGCTGACCGGACGAGGTCACCCGCGCAGGAGCTTCAGCGCCTCGCGCAGCAGGTCGTCGAGCGGCCGCCCCTCGGCGGCGTCCTTGAGCCGCTCCACCGCGCCGTCGGCCTGCGGCGGCTTGTAGCCGAGGTTCACGAGGGCGGTGCGCAGCTGCTCCAGCGCCCCCGCGCCGGGGGCCGGGCGGGCCGGACCGGCGGCGCCGGCCAGCGCCATGAGCTTGTCCTTGAGCTCGACCACCAGCCGCTCGGCGGTCTTCTTGCCCACGCCCTGCACCTTGGTGAGCCGGGCCACGTCGCCCTGCGCCACCGCCTGGGCCAGCTCGCGCGCCTCGATGCCGGAGAGGATGTTCTGGGCCGCGCGCGGCCCCACGCCCTTCACCTGGATGAGGGCGCGGAACACCGCCTCCTCCTCCTCGGCGCCGAAGCCGTAGAGGTCGAGCGCGTCCTCGCGCACGTGCGTGTAGACGCGGAGCGCGACGCCCTCGCCGCGCGGCGGGAGCGCGGCCAGCGTGAGCTGGGAGAGGTGCACCAGGTAGCCGACCCCGCCCACGTCCACGATGGCGTGCGCCTCGCCCTTCTCCAGCACCTTCCCCGAGAGCCGCGCGATCACCGGCGACCTCCGGTGGTCGCGGCGCGAGGGGCGGAGCCGGGCCGCGGCGGCGCCGGCGCGGCCGGGCGCGGGGACGGCCAGCGGGCGGCGGGCCAGGTGGCAGACGGCGATGGCCAGCGCGTCGGCCTCGTCGGAGAGCGCCGGCGCGGCGCCGAGGAGCATGCGAGCGGTGCGGAGCATCTGGTCCTTGCCGGCCCGGCCGTTGCCGGTGAAGGCCTGCTTCACCTGGGCGGGCGCGTACTCGAAGACGGGCAGCCCGGCGCGGGCGGCGGCGGCCAGCGCCACGCCGCGGGCCTGGCCCAGCACCAGCGCCGAGCGGGGCGAGGCGCCGGAGAAGACCGCCTCGACCGAGACCTCGGCCGGGCGGGTGCGGGCGATGACGGCGTCGATGCCGGCCAGGATCGCGCCCAGGCGCTGGGCCATGGGCAGCTCGCCCGGCACCAGCACCCCCGACTCGATCACCAGGAGCCGGGTCCCCTGCCGCGCCACCACGCCGAAGCCGCAGCGCCGGGAGCCGGGGTCGATGCCGAGGACGATCACGGCGGCATGGTAGCAGACGCCGAACTCCCGTCCAGGCCGCGGCCGCTGCGGCCGCACACCGCGCCCAGGTCACGCCACGCCGCCCGCCTCGTCTGCGAGGCTGACCCCGAGGACCTCACATGGACCTGACCCTGCGCCGGCTCGAGCCCGGCGACCGCGACCGGCTGCAGGCCTTCCTGGACGCCCTCTCGCCCGAGACGCGCCGCCGCTTCGGCCCGCACCCCTTCGACCCCGCCACCGTGGCCGCGCTCTGCGAGGCCGCCCCCACCGACGCCGCCACCTGGCGCTGGCTGGCGCTGGACGCGGAGGGACAGGTGCTGGGCTACGCGCTGGCGCGGCGCGGCCACCTCTCCCATGACGCGGTCCGCATCGCCGGCTACGGCGCGCCGCTGGTGGAGCCGGAGGACGCCTTCTTCGCGCCGGCGGTGGCCGACCGGAGCCAGGCCCGCGGCCTGGGGACGGCGCTGCTGGAGCAGGCCGCGGCCGAGCTGCGCGCCGACGGCCGGCGGCGGCTGTTCCTGTGGGGCGGCGTGCAGAAGGACAACGCGCGCGCGGTGGCCTACTACCTGCGCAACGGGTTCGAGCTGCTGGGCGAGTTCGAGCACCAGGGGTGGAACCTGGACATGGTGAAGGCGCTCTGAGCCCGCCTCAGCTCGCCGTGGCGGAAGAGCGTCGGGCGCTGCGCCAGCACCGTCCGGCGCAGGCCCGGCAGCGCCACCCAGAACAGCGCCGCCGCGACCAGCAGCGCCCCGGCGCCCAGCCCCAGCGTGAGCGGCGCGCCCACCCGCCGCGCCAGGAACCCCGCCGCCAGCGCGCCGAACGGCGTCAGCCCCACGAACAGCGTCGAGAAGAGCCCCATCACCCGGCCGCGCAGCCCGGCCGGCGCCAGCCCCTGCAGCAGGGTCATGGTGCCGGCCATCTGCGTGCTGAACCCGTAGCCGGCCACCGCCAGGCACGCGGCCGCCGGCGCGGGGCTGCGGGCCAGCGAGAGCCCCAGGATGCCGGCGCCCAGCAGCACCGCCCCGGCGGCCGCGATCTTCCCCAGCCCGCGCAGGCCGCCGCGCAGCAGCAGCCGGATGGCGCCGGCCAGCGCGCCCAGGCCCGCCGACGCCAGCAAGAGGCTGTAGAGCCGCTCGCCCCCGCCCAGCGTGCGGGCCGCGATCACCGGGAGCAGCGTGGGGTACTGCAGCACGCACAGGCTGGCCACCGCCAGGAGCGCCAGCAGGGCCCGCACGTGCGCGGTGCGGCCGGCGTAGGCCAGCCCCTCCAGCAGGTGGGCGCGCCCGCTGGTGGGGACGCGCGGCGGCGCCGGCGGCGGGCGCATGACCCAGAGCGCGTAGTAGGTGCCACCGAAGGAGAAGGTGTTGAGCAGGAAGCAGACCCCCGGCCCGACCCAGCCCAGCACCAGCCCGGCCAGCGCCGGCCCCGCCGCCCGGGCGGTGTTGACGATGGAGGAGTTGAGGGCGATGGCGTTGGTCAGGTCCTCGCCGGCGATGTCGGCCAGCAGCGCCTGGCGCGCCGGGATTCTCGAAGGCGTAGGTGAGCCCCAGCATGGCGGCCAGGGCCAGCACGTGCCAGGGGCGGACGGCGCCGGTGAGCGTCAGCCCGGCCAGCAGCGCCGACTGCAGGATGGCGTTGGTCTGGGTGGCCAGCACCAGCTTGCGGCGCGAGACCCGGTCCGCCAGCGAGCCGGCCCAGATGCCCAGCAGGAAGACCGGCACCTGCCCCAGGAACCCGAGCAGCCCCAGCACCTCGGAGGACTCGGTCAGCTGCCAGATCAGCCAGCCCTGGGCCACCGTCTGCATCCAGGTGCCGGCCAGCGAGACGGCCTGGCCGCCGAAGAAGAGGCGGAGGTCGCGCTGGCGCAGCGAGCGGAGCGCGTGCGGCAATGGCATTCGACGATCCGCGGGGCGGGGGGGCGCAGCCCCCGTCACAGCTGTATCTGCGCGCCCATCTCCACCACCCGGTTCGGCGGCAGCCCGAAGAAGGCGCTGGCGGTCTGCGCGTTGCGGGCCATGACGATGAAGAGCCGCTTGCGCCAGGGGCGCATGGCCGACGGACCGGTCGGGAGCAGCGTCTCGCGCCCGAGGAAGTAGGTGGTCTCCATCGGCTTCAAGGTGATGAGCGGCCCGCCCGAAGGGCGCGGGCGCGAGAGCGAGTCCAGCAGCGCCGGCACGTCCGGCGTCTCCATGAAGCCATAGCGCGCCAGCGCCTGGAAGAAGCCGCTCCCCAGCTCGCGGACGGTGACGCGCTCGTCCTCGGGGACCGACGGGATCTCCTCGGTCACCAGCGAGACCAGGATCACCCGCTCGTGCAGCACCTTGTTGTGCTTCAGGTGGTGCAGCAGCACCGGCGGCACGCCGCCCGGGTTGGAGGTCATGAAGACCGCCGTGCCGGGGACGCGCAGCGGGTTCTGCGGCCGATCTCTCCCAGGAACAGGTCGAGCGGCAGGCCGGAGTCCTTCAGCATGCGCGCCAGCTGCTCGCGCCCGGCCTTCCAGGTGGACATCAGCGTGAACACGCCGATCGCCGTGACGATGGGGAACCAGCCGCCGTTGGGGATCTTGACCAGGTTGGCGGCCAGGAACGCCACGTCCACGACGATGAGCAGGCTGGTGAGCGACCAGGCCGCCCACCGGGGCCAGCCCCACAGGTCGCGGCAGACGCGGTGGAACAGGAGCGTGGTGACCGTCATCGTGCCGGTCACGGCGATGCCGTAGGCCGCGGCCAGGTTGGAGGAGCTCTTGAAGCCGAGCACCAGCGCCACGCAGGCCACGCCGATGGCCCAGTTCACCTCGGGGATGTAGATTGGCCGATCTCGCTGTGCGAGGTGTGGCGGATGGTGACGCGCGGCGAGTAGCCGAGCTGCACCGCCTGCCGGGTCAGCGAGAAGGCGCCGGAGATGAGGGCCTGCGAGGCGACGATGGCCGCGGCCGTGGCGATGCCGATGAGCGGGTAGATCGCCCAGCTCGGCGCCAGCAGGTAGAACGGGTTGCGCGCCGCGCCGGGATCGTGCAGCAGCAGCGCCCCCTGCCCCAGGTAGTTCATCAGCAGCGAGGGCATGGCCACGGCGTACCAGGCCAGGCGGATGGGGCGCTTGCCGAAGTGGCCCATGTCCGCGTAGAGCGCCTCGCCGCCGGTGATGACCAGGACCACGCTGGCCAGGACGAAGAAGCCCTCCCAGCCGTTCCGCAGGAAGAAGGTCACGCCATACCAAGGCGAGAAGGCGCGCAGGATCGACAGGTCGTGCAGCAGGCCGCGGATGCCCAGCAGGAAGATGCAGGCGAACCAGAGCGTCATCACCGGCCCGAACACCGCGCCCACCGTGGCCGTGCCGCGCTTCTGGATCAGGAACAGGCCCACGATGATCACCAGCGTGATCGGGACGATCATGCTGGCTCAGCGCCGGCGCGGCGACCGCCACGCCCTCGACGGCGCCCAGCACCGAGATGGCGGGCGTGATCACCCCGTCTCCGTAGAGGAGGGTGGCGCCGAACAGCCCCAGGACGATGAGCGCCTTGCGGCCGAGGCGCGTGGTCTCGCGCTTCCCGACCAGCGCCAGCAGGGCCAGGATCCCGCCCTCCCCCGGTTGTCCGCCTTCATGACGAAGGACAGGTACTTGAAGGTCACCACGAAGGTGATGGCCCAGATCACCAGCGACACGACGCCGATGACGTTCTCCGGCGTGGGGTGGATGCCGTGCGGGCCCGCGAAGCACTCCTTCATGGCGTACAGCGGGCTGGTGCCGATGTCGCCGTAGACCACGCCGAGCGCGCCGAAGGCGAGACCGAGGAGGACCTTGCCGCCGGCTGGCTTCCGATGACCGTGCGGCTCGGGAGCGGGGGTGGCCAGCTCGGGCGGAACGGGCTCCTCGCCGGGAGCGGGGGTGACGGCCGGAGCGGCGGAGGTGGCGGCAGGGGATTCGCTGGGAGATGAGTCGGGCATCGGTCGGTTCGTGAAGGGGGGCGAGGTAAGCAGATCGACACCCGGGCGTCGAGGCCCTAGGGGACGCTGGGGACCCAGCCCCCTGGGATAACTAGGCTTTTGGTCGCGCGAGGGTTCCGGGAGGGCCGCCCCGCCACCTCGAGGGGACCACTCGGAGGCGCGTGCGGCTGCGCGCCTGGCACCCCTCGGCTATCTTGCCGCGCTCCTTCATGACCGACCCGAACTCCATCCGCGGCGAGCTGCGACCGCTCCTCCGGCTGGCGGTGCCGCTGGCCGTGGCGCAGGCCGGCCAGTCGCTCATGGGCGTGGTGGACACGGCGGTGGTGGGCCGCGCCGGACCCGACCCCCTGGCCGGGGTAGGCCTCGGGAATGCGCTCTTCTTCGCCATCGCCGTCCTGGGGATGGGCGTGATGCACGGGCTCGACCCGCTCATCTCGCAGGCCCTGGGGGCCGGGGACGAGGGGCGGGCCCGCCGGCTCCTGTGGCAGGGGGCCTGGCTGTCGCTGGGCCTCTCGGCGCTGGTGGCCCTCCCGCTGGCGGTGACGCCGTTCTTCCTGGAGCGGGCCGGCGTCCCGGCCGGCATCGCGCGCGAGACCCAGGCCTACGTGCTCTGGCGCCTGCCCTCGCTACCGTTCCTCTTCGCCTACTTCGGCAACCGCGCCTACCTCCAGGGCCACGGGCTGGCCCGCCCCATGGTCACGGCCACCGTCGTGGCCAACCTGCTCAACATCCCGGCCGACATCCTGCTGGTCTTCGGCGGCGCGGCGCTGCCGGCCTGGGCCGGGCCGCTGCGGGCGCTGCCCGCGCTCGGCTCGGCGGGGGCCGCCATCGCCACCGATCTCTGCTCGGTGCTCCAGCTGGCGCTGCTGGGGGTGGCCGCCGGCGCGGGTCCGCTGCCCGGCGCACCTCCCGGGCCTGCGCCGGCCGGATCCGGCCGCGCTCCGCAGCGCCGTGGCGGTGGGGCTGCCCATCGGGCTGCACATGGCCGCCGAGGTGGGGATCTTCTCGCTCTCCTCCCTGGTCGCCTCGCGGCTGGGAGCCGCCGCGGCCGGCGCGCACCAGGTCACGCTCTCCGTCGCCACCCTCTCCTTCACCGCCGCGGTGGGCTTCGGCAACGCCGGCTCGGTGCGGGTGGGGCGGGCGGTGGGCGCGCGCAATCGCGCCGGCGCGCGGCGCGCCGGGCTGGCGGCGCTGGGCTGCGCCGCGGCCTTCATGTCGGCATCGGCGCTGCTCTACCTGCTGGCCCCGCGGGCCATCGCCCGGCTCATGACCGACGACCCGGCCGTCATCGAGGCCGCCGTGCCGCTCTTCGCGCTGGCGGCGCTGTTCCAGATCTCCGACGGCCTGCAGGGCACCGGCGCGGGCGTGCTGCGCGGCGCGGGCGAGACGCGCTTCACCTTCGCCGCCAACATGGTGGGCCACTGGCTGGTCGGGTTCCCGGTCATGCTGCTGCTCGTGGCCGGGCTCGGGCTGGGCGTGACCGGGCTGTGGATCGGCTTCTGCTTCGGCCTGACGGCGGTGGCGGCCGGGCTGGTCTGGCGCTTCCTGCGCGTCTCCTCGCGGGAGATCGTGCCATTGTGAATCGGGGGGCTGCGCCCACCCCCGTTGCCGTTTACGGCCCACCCCCTCCCGTCTAGCCTTTCCGCCGTGAGGCTCGCCCTGCCCCAGCCGCACGAGGACCTCGGCCACACCGCCGACGTGGGCGTGCGCGTGCGCGGGGCCACGGCGGAGGAGGCGCTGGCCCGGCTGGCGCTGGCGCTGGGCACGCTGCTGGCCGGCGGCGGGCCGGTCCCGGTGGTGCGGGAAGAGCGGCTGGAGGTGGCGGGCGAGGGCGCGACCGAGGTGGCGGTGACGCTGCTGCGCGAGCTGCTCTTCCGCTTCGCCACCGCGCGCCTGCTCCCGGCGCGGTCGAGGTGCTGCGGCTCGACCCGCGCGGCGCCGAGGTGCGCGTGGGGCTGGGCGAGTGGGACCCGGAGCGGCACGCCGAGGGGCTGGACGTGAAGGCCATCACCTGGCACCTGGCGCGGCTCGCCCCCGAGGGCAGCGGCTGGACCGGGCAGGTGGTGGTGGACGTCTAGGGGCGGGCAGGCGAGCGGCGGCCAGGCGAGTGCGCGCTCACAGGCGAGTGGTCCTCGACCCCGCGGGGCGCGCGCGACTCGCCCCCGCGTCGGGGACGCCCCAGCCACCAGGCCTCGACCGGCTGCGGCATGTGCCCGTGCGAGCGGGGCTTTCCGCGCAGCCGCGAGCGGGTCCGGCGGGCGTCAGGCCTGGCACGCGGCATGAGAGGGGACGGCTCGGGAAGTCCAGGAGGTCACGTGATGCGCTCGCTGACGGTCGCCACCCGCATCTGGATCGCGCTCGGCGCGGCCCTGATGGCCCTGCTGCTGGTCTCCATCCAGGCGCGCCACGTGCTCGGGACGCGGATGATGGAGGAGCGGCAGGCCAAGGTGCGCGCGGTGGTGGAGCTGGCGCACTCCGCGGTGGCCCGCTACCAGGCGCTGGCCGCGGCCGGGACGCTCTCCGAGGCGGACGCGCAGCGGGAGGCGCTGGCGGCGGTCAAGGCGCTCCGCTACGCCGGCAAGGAGTACGTCTGGGTCAACGACCTCCAGCCGAAGATGCTGATGCATCCCTTCAAGCCGGAGCTGGACGGCCAGGACCTCTCCGGCTTCGCCGACCCGGAGGGCAAGCACCTCTTCGTCCAGATGGTGGCGGTGGTGAAGGCCAGCCCGGAGGGCGGGTTCGTGGACTACCTCTGGCCCAAGCCCGGGCTGGACGCGCCGGTGGCGAAGACCTCCTTCGTGCAGCGGGTGGAGGGGTGGGACTGGGTGGTGGGCTCCGGGCTCTACCTCGACGACGTGGAGGCGGCGCTGCGGCGCGAGACCTGGCGCATCGTCCTCGCCACCGCGCTGGTGGCGCTGGTGCTGGGCACGGCCGTGGCGCTGATCGCGCGCTCGGTGAGGCGCAACGTGGCCGGGCTGCGGAGCGCCGCGGCCGGGCTGGCCGAGGCGGTGCGCGTGGGGCGGACCGAGGCGCGCGCCGAGCCGGGCGCGGTGGCGCCGGAGTTCCGCGCCATCGTGGACGGGATGAACGAGACCATGGACGCCTTCGCGGCGCCCATCCGCGCCACCGCGGCCACCGCCGCGGCGCTGGGGCGGGGGGAGATCCCGCCGCTGGTCGAGACCGACCTGCGGGGCGACTTCCGCGCCATCGCCGAGGGGCTCAACGGCTCGATCCGCTCGGTGGCGCTGCTGGTCTCCGACGTGGGGCGGCTGGCCGACGCCGCGCGCCAGGGCCGGCTGGGCGAGCGCGCCGACCCGGCCCGGCACGCGGGCGAGTTCCGCCGCGTGGTGGAGGCGCTGGACGGGACGCTGGACGCGCTGGTGGGCCCCATCCGCACCGCCGCCGGGGTGGTGGACCAGCTGGCCCGCGGCGAGCTCCCGCCGCCCATCGGCGGCCGCTGGGCCGGCGACCTGGAGCCGCTGCGCGCCAACCTGGACGCGCTGGCGGTGACGCTGCAGGCGGTGCTGGCCGAGCTGGACCGGAACGCCGCCGCCCTCTCGGAGGGCGATCACGACGACCGGCTCGACGCCGGGGCCTTCGACGGCGTCTACCGTCACATGGCGGAGCGCATGAACGCCGCCACGGGCCAGCAGGTGCAGACGCTGCTCCAGGTGCTGGAGACGCTGGCGGCCTACGCCGAGGGCGACTTCCGGCCGGTGCTGGCGCCCATGCCCGGCAAGCTCTCGGTGGCCAACGCCCGCCTGGACCTGGTCCGCCACAACCTGCTGGCGCTGGCGGCGGAGCTCGGCCGGGTGAGCGAGGAGGCCGCCGCCGGCCGGCTGGCCGCGCGCGCCGCGCCGGAGCGGTTCCGCGGCGACTGGCGCGCGCTGGTCACCGGGCTCAACGGCATGCTGGAGGCGCTGGCGGCGCCGGTGACCGAGGCGGTGACGGCGCTGGAGGCGCTGGCCGCGCGCGACCTGACGGCCCGCTCGCCGGGCGGACACCAGGGCGATCACGCCCGGCTCGCCGACGCGGTCAACGCCACCGCCGGCGCGCTCCAGGCGGCGCTGCGCCAGGTGAGCGGCACGGTGGAGGAGGTGCAGGGCGCCGCGCAGCAGATCGCCAGCACCAGCCACACGCTGGCCACCGGCGCCTCGGAGCAGGCCTCGGCGGTGGAGACCACCACCGGCCGGCTCGAGGCGGTGGTGGCCATGACCCACACCACCGCCGACCGGGCCCGCCAGGCCAGCCAGCTGGCGCGGGAGGCGGACGGCGCCGCGCGCCAGGGCTCCGAGGCGGTGCGGCAGCTGACCGGCGCCATGGGCGAGATCCGCTCGGCGGCCGAGCGCACCTCCGAGATCATCCGCGACATCAACGACATCGCGTTCCAGACCAACCTGCTCGCGCTCAACGCCGCCGTGGAGGCGGCGCGCGCCGGCGACGCCGGGCGCGGCTTCGCGGTGGTGGCCGAGGAGGTCCGGTCGCTGGCCGGCCGCTCCAAGGAGGCCGCCGCCCGCACCGAGGCGCTGATCCGCGAGTCGGTGCGCCAGGCCGGCGAGGGCGCCAGCGCCACCGCGGCGCTGGGGACCACGCTCACCCGCATCGGCGCCTCGGTGGGCCGGGCCACCGCGCTGGTGGAGGAGATCGACGCCGCCACCGCCGCCCAGGCCACCGCCGTGGACCAGATGCGCAAGGCCATGTCCGAGGTCGGCTCGGTGGCGGCGCAGAACGCGGCCGGCGCCGAGGAGTCGAGCGCGGCGGCGGCCGAGCTCTCCGGCCAGTCGGCGCAGCTGGCCACGCTGGTGGCCCGGTTCAGGCTCGGCGAGGAGCAGCCGGCGCTGGCCCCGGCGCCGCACCGCCGGCGCGCCTGAGCCGGCGCCGCGACCGCACGCCATCCCTCCCCGGCGCCGGGCCCGGGGTAGAGTGCCCGCTCGGCCGCCGAGGCGGCAGGGGGGAGCGCCATGGGCCACGGGGTCACGGAGACGGCGGTGGGGGCGGCGCGGCTGGCCGCGGGCGCGGCGGCGCGCTTCCTGGCGCGCTGGGTGCCGCTCTTGATCGTGAACCTGGTGTTCATGGGCCTGACGGCCCAGCGGCTCTGGGGCGCCGGCTGCGGGGCGGGGGGGCTGCTCGGCTGCCTCCCCTCGCTCGCGCTCTCGGTCCTCTTCCTGGTGGGGTTCCCCGCGCTCTACTGGGCCATCCTGCTCCCGCTGACGCTGCGGCGGGCGCTGGTGTCGCTGGTCGCGTCGCGGCGCGACGTGCTGGAGTCCGCCTGCGCGCGACCGCTGGCGGCGGCGCTGGCCAGGCTGCCGCCCGGCTGGACCGGCGGGCAGACCAGCGGCCAGCTGCGCGCGCTGGTGGGCGAGGTCGAGGCGGAGACCACCTCGGCGCTGGGCGCCGCGCTGCAGCTCCCCGCGCTGTTCACGCCGGTGCTGCGCAAGCTGGTGGGGAGCGCGACCGAGGGCCCCGTCCCGCAGGGCGCGCCGGCCGCTGGCGCCAGCTCCGACGACTGGGCGGTCTTCCTGGCGCGCCAGCTGGTGGAGCGCGTGCTGAAACGCGCCCGCGGCGGAGCGGGCTGGCCCTTCGTGCTCACCCTGATCGTGAACGGGGCGGTCTTCGTCGGGGTCATGCTCCTGGCGTGAACGGGGCGGGTAAGCCGGACGAGGGCTAGGTTGGCGGCGTGCCCTCCATGATCCTCCGTCCTGCTCCGGCCCTGCGCCTGCTCGTCCTCGCCTGCCTCCTGGCCTGCGCGGGCCGCAAGGCCGCGCCCAGCGCGGCGGGCGGCCCCGGCCCCACCGCCCGGCCCCCCGACCCGGCGGGGCGCTGCACGCTGGTGCTGGGCGGCAGCGGCACCGTCTTCGAGGACGAGGCGGTGAACCAGCGCTGGGAGGCCATCGACCGGACCGTGGCCCAGTCCGCCGCCGAGCAGCTCACCGCCGAGGGCCACCGGGCCGAGCTCTACTTCTCGCCCGAGCGCGACCCGGCCCGGCACGCCCAGGCGGTGGGCGCCGAGCGGGCGCGGCGCGGCTGCGGGCGGCTGCTCCAGCTGGCGCGCTTCGTCGAAGGGCCCCCCGGGCAGCGCCGGTTCGGCTACGAGGCCTCGGTGCTGGTCCCGGTGGGCCCGCAGCCGGCGGCGGGGCCGTTCAGGGTCCGCACCGCCTGGTCGCGCCGCTACGCCTTCGCGCTGGCGCCCGAGGTGCTGGACGGCTTCTCCTTCGACGGCCTGGGCCGCCGCGCGGCGCGCGACGCGGCCCGGAGCGGGGAGCTGCCGGCGCAGGCGGAGGATGGGGGCTGAGCTCCCCGGGGCAAGCGGGGGTGCGGAGCGCGCCGACCCGCGGTAAAGCAGCCCCATGTCCCTGCGCCGCCTCGAGGGTGATTCTCTGGGAGCTTCCGCGCCAGGGCCGGATGCGGGTGCCGGGGCGCGTCTACTCGGCCGGTCCGCCGGCGCCGGACGATCCCTCCCTGGAGCAGGTGCGCAACGTGGCCCACCTGCCCGGCATCCTCCGCTTCTCGCTGGCCATGCCCGACATCCACTGGGGCTACGGCTTCCCCATCGGCGGCGTGGCCGCGGTGGACGCGGAGGACGGGGCGGTTCTCCCCGGGCGGCGTGGGCTATGACATCAACTGCGGCGTCCGGCTGGTGACCACCGGGCTCGACGCCGACGAGGTGCGACCGCGGCTCCACCCGCTGGCGGCCCAGCTCTACCGCGACGTGCCCACCGGCGTGGGCGCCAGCGCCGCCATCCCGCCGCTCTCGGCGCGCGAGCTGGGCGAGGTCCTCTCCGAGGGGGCGCGCTGGGCGGTGCGCCGCGGCTACGCCGCCGCCCCCGACGACGCCGAGCGGTGCGAGGAGGGCGGGCGGCTGGCGGGCGCCGACCCGGACGCGGTGAGCGCGCGGGCCCGCGAGCGCGGGGCCGGCCAGCTCGGCACGCTGGGCAGCGGCAACCACTTCCTCGAGGTGGACCGGGTGGCGGAGGTGTACGCGCCCGACGCGGCCGAGGCGTTCGGGCTGCGGCCGGAGCAGGTGGTGGTGCAGATCCACTCCGGCTCGCGCGGGCTCGGCTACCAGGTCTGCGACGAGACGCTGGCCGCGCTGGGGCCGCGCCTGGGCGCGTTCGGCCCCGACTACGCCGACCTGCCCGACCGCCAGCTGGCCTGCGCGCCGGTCCGGAGCCCGGAGGGGCGGCAGTACCTGGGCGCCATGCAGGCCGCGGCCAACTTCGCCTGGGCCAACCGGCAGGTGATGACCGGGCTGGTGGTGCGCGCCTTCCTGCACGCGCTGGGGATCTCCGAGCGCGACCTCTCGGCCCGCCTGCTCTACGACGTCTGCCACAACGTGGCCAAGGTGGAGGAGCACCAGGTCGACGGCCGCCCGCGGCGCGTGCTGGTCCACCGCAAGGGCGCGACCCGCGCCTTCGGCCCGGGCGACCCGCGCGTGCCCGCGCCCTACCGCGAGGTGGGCCAGCCGGTCCTCATCCCCGGCGACATGGGGCGCTACTCCTACGTGCTGGCCGGCACCGCCCGCGCCATGGCCGACACCTTCGGCAGCTCCTGCCACGGCGCGGGCCGGCTCCTCTCCCGCGGCGAGGCCCTGCGCCGCGCCAAGGGGCGCTCCATCGCGAGCGAGCTGGCCGGCCGCGGCATCGAGGTCCTGGCCCGGGCGAAGAAGACGCTCGCCGAGGAGATGAGCGAGGCCTACAAGGACGTGGCCCAGGTGGTGGCGGTGATGGACCGGGCGGGCATCTCGCGGCTGGTGGCCCGGCTCGAGCCCCTGGCCGTCGTGAAGGGGTGAGCCCGACGCGGGCCCCGCTCCCCACCGCCGGCCGCGGGGTGGGGCGCAACCCCGGCGCGAGCTCCCGCCGCGCGGCGGTGGCGTGCGTAGCTTCTCCGGCATGGGCGAGACCGCCAGGCCCCACCTCCTGCTCCTCAAGGGAGGCCGCCGGAGCGACGCGCCGAGCCGGCGGACGCTCCCCCGCGACGCCCTGCGCGTGATCCCGGGCGGGCCGGCGGGCGACCTCCAGGCCGCCATCGAGGAGACCGTGCAGGCCGCGCGCCGCATGCGGCAGGAGATTGAGGAGCGGATCTCCAGGGCGCTCGACGAGCTGTTTTGAGCGCGGGCCCGACAGGGCGACCGGGATGCCGCGGGCCTTCCAGGGCCGGGCGGCTGGGTGCCTCCCCGGTTAAGCCCGGTCCATGCTCGAGCCCCTCCCCGGTGCGCCCCCCTTCCCCGAGGCGCTGTCGCGCCGCCTCGCCGAGGCGGTGGCCGCGCTCGGCCCGGCCTACGTCCCGCGCACGCACCACCTGGTGGACGGCCGCCCGCGCTTCACCAACCGGCTGGCGCTCGAGAAGAGCCCCTACCTGCTGCAGCACGCGCACAACCCGGTCAGCTGGCGGCCCTGGGGCGACGAGGCCTTCGAGGAGGCCCGCCGGACCGGCCGCCCGGTCTTCCTCTCCATCGGCTACGCCACCTGCCACTGGTGCCACGTCATGGAGCGCGAGTCGTTCGAGGACGAGGAGATCGCCCGCGTCCTCAACACGCGCTACGTGCCCATCAAGGTGGACCGCGAGGAGCGGCCGGACGTGGACGCCATCTACATGACCGCCGTCCAGCTGCTCACCGGCAGCGGCGGGTGGCCGCTCAGCGCCTGGCTCACCCCCGACCGCGAGCCGTTCTTCGCCGGCACCTACTTCCCCCCGCGCGACGGCGTGCGCGGGCCGGTGCGCGGCTTCCTCTCCATCCTGCAGGAGATCTCCCAGGTCTGGACCGAGGACCGCCCGCGCGTGAGCGCCGCCACCGGCGCGCTGGTGCAGGCCGTGCAGGCGGCGCTCTCCGCCCCGGCGTCCGGCGCGGAGGGACCGCCCGGCCCTGCGCCCATCGCCGCGGCGGTGCGCGCGGTGCGGCAGGGCTTCGACGAGCGGAACGGCGGGCTGCGGCGCGCGCCCAAGTTCCCCTCCAACGTGCCGGTGCGGCTCCTGCTGCGCCACCACCGGCGCACCGGCGACGCCCAGTCGCTGCACATGGCCACGGTGACGCTGGAGAAGATGGCCGCCGGCGGGATCCACGACCAGGTGGGCGGCGGGTTCCACCGCTACTCGACCGACGCCGAGTGGCTGGTGCCGCACTTCGAGAAGATGCTCTACGACAACGCGCTGCTGGCGGTGGCCTACGCCGAGGCCTGGCAGGTGACGGGGCGGGCCGACTTCGCGCGCGTGACCCGCACCACGCTCGACTACCTGGTCCGTGAGCTGGCCACGCCGGAGGGCGGCCTCATCTCCGCCACCGACGCCGACTCGGAGGGCGAGGAGGGGCGCTTCTTCACCTGGACCGGGCCGGAGCTGCGCGAGGCGCTGGGGCCGGACGCGGAGCGCTTCCTCGCCTTCCACGGCGTCACCCCGGGCGGCAACTTCGAGGGGCGGAGCATCCTCTGGGTGCCCTCGCCGGACGAGGCCACCTGGGAGGCGCTGGCGCCGGCGCGGGCCGCCCTGTACGAGCGCCGGGCGCGGCGCGAGCCGCCGCTCCGGGACGAGAAGATCCTGGCCGGCTGGAACGGCCTGGCCATCTCGGCGCTGGCCTTCGGCGGGCGGGTGCTGGGCGAGCCGCGCTGGGTGGAGGCGGCGCGCCGGGCCGCGGCCTTCGTGCTGGAGCGGATGGTCGTCGACGGGCGGCTGCAGCGGCGCTGGATGTCGGGCGAGGCCGGGGTGCCGGCCTTCCTGGAGGACCACGCCTTCCTGGCGCAGGGGCTGCTCGACCTCTTCGAGGCCACCTTCGAGCCGCGCTGGCTGGCGGCGGCCACCGAGCTCGGCGAGCAGGTGGATTGCCGCTTCGGCGATCCGGCCGGCGGCTGGTTCACCACCGCCGCCGATCACGAGCGGCTGCTGGCGCGCGAGAAGCCCACGCACGACGGGGCCGAGCCCTCCGGCGCCTCGGTGGCGACCCTCAACGCGCTCCGGCTCGAGGCCTTCACCACCGACCCGCGCTGGCGGCGCGCCGCCGAGGGCGCGCTGGCCCACTACCGCCGGACGCTGGAGGAGCAGCCCATGGCGCTGACCGAGCTCCTGCTGGCGCTCGATCTCGCCACCGACCTGGCCCGCGAGGTGGTGCTGGTCTGGCCGGAGGGGGGCGCCGCGCCGGACGCCTTCCTGGACGTGCTGCGCCGCACCTTCCTGCCCAGCCGCGCCCTGTGCGGCGCGGCCGAGGGGGCGGCGCTCGAGGCGCTGGGGCGGGTGGCCCCCATCGCCGCCGGGAAGGCCTGCGCCGGCGGCCAGCCCACGGCCTACGTCTGCGAGCGCGGCGCCTGCCACCTGCCCGCCATCGCGCCGGAGAAGATGGCCTCGCAGCTCACGCCGGTGCGCGCGTACTGAACGCCGGCGGCGCGGCCACCGGCGGCGCTGCATCGGCTGCGCGGGCCTCCGCTCCGGAGCCGCACCGTGCGTCCGCACGGCTGCGTCTCTTCACCCAGCCCGTGGGTGCGAGCTCCCCCCTGGGTCCTCCCTGACGGCGGCGCGACCCTGGCCCGGCCTGCGGAACCGTGCGCAGGGAAGGCGCTCCGTGCGATCCCGCCGGCGCCGGCCGCTGGCACGGCGGCTGCTTTGCAGCCGGCGCTGCCGCGCGCCGACCGGCGCGCCCGCGACCAAGCCCGATGGCACCTGCCCCTTGCTGCGCTGCGGCATGGCAGGGGGAGCCTCGGCCAACAGCAGACGCACGCCCGGCGTGCGGGAAGGATGTCGAAGATGCGGTGGTACAGGGATGCGAGGCTGGTGGTGAAGCTGGTGCTCGGGTTCGCGCTGGTCGCGCTGATCGCCGGCGCGGTGGGTGCGTACGGCTACGCGAAGCTGCAGGATCTCCCGGGCCGCGGACACCTTCCTGTACGAGAAGAGCGCGCTCGGGCTCCGCTACGTGGGCGAGATCAACGGCGAGTTCCGCGCCGAGCGCGGCTTCCTCTACGAGGCCCTGCTGGCCCGGACCGAGGCGGCGCGGGACTCGGCGCTGCGGGAGGTCGCGGACCGCGAGAAGAACCTGGCCGTGGCCTTCGAGCGCTACCCCGGCACCATCGCCACCGACGCGGATCGCGCGCGCTTCGACACGCTCCAGGCCGCCTGGACCCGCTACTCCGGCCAGCTGGCCGCGGTGGTGGAGAACATCCGGGCCGGGAAGACCGAGGCCGCCAACAACCTCCTCCAGGGCGCGTTCCTCGACGAGGTCAAGGCCATGCGCACCGCCATCCGGGCCATCCTGGACGCCAACGCCGCGGCCGCCGAGGCCACCGCGACCGCGAACAGCACCCTGGCCGAGGCCGCCGGGCGCTCGATGCTCGCCATCGCCGGCCTGGCCATGGGCGTGGCGCTGGTCCTGGGCCTGCTCATCGCCCGGTCCATCGGCCGGCCGGTGAAGGCGCTGGTGACCGCGGCCCAGCAGCTGGCGGTGGGCGACCTCGACACGGAGGTCGCGGTCGACCGCCGCGACGAGGTGGGAGAGCTGGCGGGCGCGTTCGGTGGGATGGTGGACGCCATGCGCGGCGTGACCCGCACCGCCCAGGAGATCGCCTGCGGGAACCTGGCGGTCGAGGTGCGCGCGCGCTCCGAGCGGGACGCGCTCATGAAGGCCCTCGCCGCCATGGTCCAGCAGCTCTCCTCGGTGGCCCAGACCGTCCGAAGCGCGGCCGACAACGTGGCCGCCGGGTCCACGCAGCTCAGCAGCGCCTCCGACCAGCTCTCGCAGGGCGCCACCCAGCAGGCCGCCTCGATCGAGGAGATCTCCGCCTCGATGGAGGAGATGAGCGCGAACGTCCGGCAGAACGCGGACAACTCCACCCAGACCGAGCGGATCGCGCTCAAGGCGGCGTCCGATGCGCGGGAGGGCGGGGAGGCCGTGGCGCGGACCGTCGAGGCCATGAAGCAGATCGCCGGGAAGATCTCCATCATCGAGGAGATCTCGCGGCAGACCAACCTGCTGGCGCTCAACGCCGCCATCGAGGCGGCCCGGGCCGGCGAGCACGGCAAGGGCTTCGCGGTGGTCGCCTCCGAGGTGCGGAAGCTGGCCGAGCGCAGCCAGAAGGCGGCCGGGGAGATCACCGCGCTGTCCGGCACCAGCGTGGCCGTGGCCGAGAAGGCCGGCGGCCTCCTGGCGCAGATCCTGCCGGGCGTGCAGCGGACCGCCGAGCTGGTCCAGGAGATCACCGCCGCCAGCCGCGAGCAGGACAGCGGCGCCACCCAGATCACCCAGGCCATCCAGCAGCTGGACAACGTCATCCAGCAGAACGCGTCCGGCGCCGAGGAGAACAGCTCCACGGCGGAGGAGCTGACCAGCCAGGCGGTCCAGCTGCGCGACGCCATCGGCTTCTTCCGCCTCGCCGGCGAGGCCGGCGGCGCGCCGTCGCGGCCGGCCCTGCCGGCCTCCCAGCGGGCGGCCCGGAGCGGTCACGCCCGCCCCGCGCCCCGGGCGGCCCGGCGCGAGCCGGCGGCCGCGCGGGAGGCCGCGCCCGGCGGGCGGAGCGGCGTCGAGCTGGACCTGGGCCCCGACGCGCCGGCCGAGGCCGGGTTCAAGCCGTACACCTGACGCGCCCGGAGACCGACCATGACGACCGGAGCAGCCCCCGACCGCTCGCCGTACCTGACCTTCGTCCTCGCGCAGGAGCACTACGCCATCGACATCGCGAAGGTGCGGGAGGTGCTCGAGTTCACGCAGGCCAGGCGGATCCCGCGCGCGCCTCCCTCCGTCCGCGGCGTCATCAACCTCCGCGGGCAGGTCGTCCCGGTGATCGACCTGCGCCTCCAGCTCGGGCTGGACCCCGCCGAGCCCACCCTGGACACCAGCGTGATCATCACCGAGGTGGTGCTGGACGGCGCCACGCTGGTGCTGGGGGCGATCGCCGACGCGGTCCAGGAGGTGATCGAGCTGGACGCGGCCGCCATCGCCCCACCGCCTCGCATGGGAGCTCGTGCCGACACGCGCTTCATCCGCGGCCTCTACCACCACGAGGACCGGCTCCTGATGCTGCTGGACCTCGAGCGCGCGCTCTCGGACGAGGACCTGCGCGCTGCCGCCGGCGCGCAGGTCCCGGGCGCGGAGGCCCCTGGCCAGCCGGGCTGATCCCGGCGCCCTGACGTCCCGCTGGCGAGCGCGGCGGGGGCGTGCCACGCTGCGGGTCTCCCGCACCGGAGACCGCACATGACGCCCGCCCTCGCCCTCGCCCTCACCCTCGCGGCCGGACCGGCGCCTGCCGCCGCCGCCCCGGGCGCGCCCGCCGTGGCGCCCGGCTACAGCGGCCTCGGCCTCGCCAGCGTGACGCCGGAGGTGCTGCAGCGCTTCGCGCCGCGGCCCATCGACCCCGGGCTGGGCCGGCGCATCCAGCAGATGAAGGACGTGCGGGCGCCCGGGCTGGGGCTCCTCTCCGACGACGGCCGGCGGCTCTTCTTCACCTGGAGCGTCACCGGGACGTCGCAGGTCTGGCGGCTCGACGGGCCGGACCGCTTCCCGGTGCAGCTCACCGGCGGCGAGGACCGGACCGCGGTGGTGGACCTCACGCCGGACGGGAAGACGCTGGTCCTCTCCCGCGATCGCAAGGGCGAGGAGAACCCGGGCATCTACCTCCTCCCGGCGGACGGCGGGGAGCCGCGGGCGGTGCAGCACCAGCCCGGCGTGCAGAGCCGCGCCGCCTTCGTCTCGCGCGACGGCCGGTGGCTCTACTACTCCGCCAACGACCGCCAGCCGGACGCCTACGCCGTCTACCGGTACGAGCTGGCCACCGGCAGGAAGGAGCTGCTGGTGGACGCGCCCGGCCTGTGGTCGCCGGTGGACCTGCGCGAGGACGGCGCGCTGCTGCTCCAGAAGGAGACCGGCGCGCTCACCAGCGAGTGGTGGGAGCGGCCGGCGACCGGCGGCGCGCTGGCGCCGCTGCTGGGCCAGGACGCGCCGCAGGAGTACGACGTGCGCTACGGCGCCGGGCGCGGCGAGCTGCTGGTGCTGACGCCCAGGCTGGGCGAGTTCCGCCGCCTCTACCGGCTGCGCGAGGGCCGCCTCGAGCCGATCACGCCCCAGCTGCGCTGGGACGTCTCCGCCTTCACCGTGGACCGGGCCCGCAGGCGGATTTCTATGCGGTCAACGAGGGCGGCTACACCCGCCTGTCCGCGCTCGACGCGCGCACGCTGCGACCGGTCGAGCTGCCCGCCTTCCCCGGCGCGGACCACGTCTACGCCGGCGAGCCCACGCGCAGCGGCCGCTGGGTCACGCTGGGCGTCGAGACGCCCACCGCGCCGCGCGCCAGCGCCGTGCTCGACACCACCACCGGGAAGCTCACCCGCTGGCTCATGCCCAGCGCGCCGGAGCTCGACACGCGCCGCTTCGTGGCCGCGACGCTCACCACCTACCCGGCGCGCGACGGCACGCCCATCCCCGCCATCGTGCGCCGGCCGCCCGGCTGCGACACCGCCGCCACGCCCTGCCCGGTGGTGGTCGAGTTCCACGGCGGCCCGGAGGGCCAGGCCAAGCCGGGCTTCGATCCCGGCGCCCAGCTCTTCCTGGACGAGGGCTTCGTGCTGGTCGAGCCCAACGTGCGCGGCAGCGACGGCTACGGCCGCGCCTGGCTGGACGCCGACAACGGCCCGCGGCGGCTGGGGGTGGTCACCGACATCGAGGACGCCGCCACCTGGGCGCGCCAGGCCTTCGCCCGGAACGGCCAGGCGCCCAAGGTGGGCATCTACGGCGGGAGCTACGGCGGCTACTCGGCGCTCACCGGCATGACCCGGTTCGGCGGGGCCTACGACGCCGGCGTGTCGGTGGTCGGCATCGCCAACCTGGTCACCTTCCTCGAGAACACCGCGCCCTACCGCCGCCTGCTGCGGGTGACCGAGTACGGCGACCCGCAGCAGGACCGGCAGGCGCTGGTGGAGCTCTCGCCGGTGACCTACGTGGACCGGGTCAAGGGGCCGCTCCTGGTGCTCCAGGGCGCGAACGATCCGCGCGTGCCGGTGGGCGAGGCGGTGCAGATCCACGACGCGCTCGCCGCCCGCGGCCTGCCGGTCGAGCTGGTCATCTACCCGGACGAGGGGCACGGCGCCGGCAAGCGCGAGAACCAGGTGCACATGATCGGGAAGGCGCTGCTCTTCTTCCGCGCGCACCTGGGCCCCTCGCCGGCTCGCGGGGCGCCGCGGCCCTGAAGCGCCGCGGGCCGGTCACCGTGGGGTGACCGGCCCTGGCTGCGCCGCTTCCTTGCTGAGGCCTGACGCCTGGGGGCCCGAGGCCCTCTACTTGCGGCGCGCGTCGATCTCGCCCTGCAGCGCGTCCAGCTTCTCGTCCTTCGCAGCCGGCGCGGCCTCGGTCTTCTCCGGCGCCTTGCCGGTCAGGTGGGCCTCGCCCGGCTGCCAGCCCGGGCTCATGGTGCCGGCCAGCTCGGTGGCGGAGCGGCGGAAGAGCTTCAGGACCGGCGAGGCGACGTGCGCGAGCAGCAGCGCGAAGCCGATGAAGGGGAGGAACATCAGGAAGGTGAGGCCCAGCACCGGCGTGAGCACCAGCGCCAGCAGGGTCGGGATCTTCATCCAGTCGCCCTTGCCCTCGGGGAGCCGCTCGCCGTCGCGCGCCACCGGCTGGATGGCCCACCGGGCCGCGTTGAGGTAGTAGCCGCTGTTGACCGCCGCGCCGCTCTGGAACCGGTTCGCCATGACGTGCTCCCTTTCGTGCTTCGCAAGAGGTTCGAAGGCTGTCTTCGGTTCGTAATCTCTCGCATCCCGGCCTCCGCCGATATTGGGCCGGCGCCCGAGCCTCGCGGGAAAGAGTCCGGTGCGGGGCGCGGCGGACTCCGGAGGAGCGCATCGGGAAACCGCCCGAGGCGATTCCCCTGCGGCAGAACCGCGCGATCCCGGGGGGTCGGGGCCGCCGGCGCGGCACCGGAGCGGCGCCGGCCGGGGCCGGACGCCCCGGGACCGGCCGATCCTGCCCACCCGCGAACAAGCGGTCACGCGCCGTTCATCCGACCTCCACGGCGCCGGTCCAGGCTCCCAGCATGAAGAAGCGCGCTCCTGTCCTGCTGGTGGATGACGACGACGTGCTCCGGACCGCCGTGGCCAGGCTGCTCCGCCACACCGGGCTCGAGGTGGTGGAGGCCCACGACGGCGGCGAGGCGCTGGCGCTGCTGGGCGCGGAAGGCCTGCGGCCCGGCGTGATCGTCACGGACCTGCAGATGCCGCGGGTGGGCGGCGCGGCGCTGGTCCAGGCGGTGCGCAGCGCGCCGGCGCTCGACGGCGTGCCCATCGTGCTGGTCTCCGGCGGCGAGATGCGCGACGTGGGCGCGGATCGCTACCTGGCCAAGCCCTACAGCCCCACCGACCTGCTCGACACGATGGACGCGTTGGCCCGCGCCGGCTGATCGCCGCTCCGCTCAGCGCGCCAGCCAGGCCCGCAGCTGCGCGTACACCGCCGGATTGTCGAGCAGGTCGAAGTGCCCCCGCCCGCGCGCGATGAACCGCCGGCCGGGCGGGATGCCCAGCGCCCGGCCCGGCTCGGCGTGGTCCCCCAGGGCGCTGGCCAGCGGCACCAGCCCGTCGCCCAGGCCGTCGCGCAGCCCCGGAGCGCGCGCCAGCGTGGCGGCCACGGCGAAGGCGCGCACGCCGGCCGGCAGCGGCACCGGCGTGGGCCGCCTGCCCCTCCGCCCGAAGCGATCGCGCCCGCGCCAGTCGGCCTCCACCAGGCTGCCGTGGCGGAGGTCGGTCACCCCGGCGCTCCGGATCCGCCCCAGCCGGCCGATGGGGGCCGCGTAAGGGCTCTGCCCCAGCAGCAGGTCCAGCCAGTGGCCGCCGCGCTCCAGCGGCGAGCCGTGGTGCGGCGTGCCCAGGAAGACCAGCTCGCGCGCCCGCCCGGGCCAGGCGTGCCCCGCGGCCTCGCCGGCGTGCAGCGCGCTGCGCGTGACCAGCCCGCCCATGCTGTGGGCCAGGAAGGACAGCTCCGCCGCCGGCGCCGGCCAGGCCGCCACCAGCCGCTCCAGCAGCGCCGCGAGCGCGCGGCCGTTGTCCGAGACGTGCCGCCCGGTGTTGTAGCGGACGTAGACCGCGGCCACCCCGAGCTCGGCCGCCAGCGCCGCGCCGTGATCGTGGCCGCGCCTGCGCCAGCGCAGGTCGTCCTGGCAGGCGCCGTGGACCAGCACCAGCACCCGCCGCGGCGCGGCCGGGAAGGCGCGGGCCAGCGCCGCCTGCTCCAGCGAGAGGGGCTCCCCGGCGCTGCACAGCGCCATCTCGAGCGCCAGCGGGTTTCCGCTCGCCGCCAGGTGATCGCCCACCACGCCGTTGAGCGCCGCCACCACCGCCTGCCGGCGCGCGGAGCGACGCCGGGGCTCGGGCGGGGCCAGCCGCGCCGCCAGCTCCACGCCCGCGCCGGCGGTGCGCGTGACGCCTCGGATGGAGCGGTAGACCAGCCCGGTGATGCCGCCCGGCGCGCCGGCCGGCGCCGGCCCCAGCGGCGGCGCCAGGCGGCGCACGGCGTGGTGCATGGCCTCCACCACCGCGGTGACCCCCAGCGTCGCGTCGAAGGCCAGCCGGGCCCAGCCATGCAGGTCGGCCAGATCGGTTCGGGCAGCGCGCATGACCGGACCCATACCGCGGCCTGCGGGGGAAGACCTCAGCCCAGCCGGTACGCCTCGCGGATCCCCGCCTCCCAGGCCTCGGCCTGGGTGGGGTAGGTCCCCTCGGTGTGGCGCTGGCCATCGATGGCGAGCGTCCAGCGCCAGTCCTCGCCCAGCGTGAGCGTCAGGGTGTGCTTCCCTGCCTCGAAGGTGATGGGGAGCCGCTCGACCGCTGCCGGGGGGAGGCGTGACTGGGACATGCCGGGAGTGTACCCGGTTTCACGCGGGCCGGTCGCCGCCGGGACCCGGCGGTGTCAGGGGCAGGAGGTATCCAGATGTTCAGGACCGACCATGCCCGCCGAACCCGCCCGCCGCAGCAGCCCGCTGTCCGAGCGCCTCACCCCCGAGGCGGTGGAGCGCGCCTTCCCTTCGGCGGCGCTGGCGCAGGCGCGGCTGGTCATCGACGAGGGGCGCCTCTCGCGGCCGGACCTGCGCGGGCAGAAGGTGGAGTCCATCGTGGTGGGGGACGACCGCATCGCCCGGCGCGTCCAGCTGGCCTGGGGCGAGCGCGGCCTGGAGTCGGCCTGCACCTGCGGCCACCGCCAGTGCCCCCACGGCGCGGCCCTGGCGCTGCTGGTGGCCGACGAGGCGCCGCTGCCCGGCGCGCCCTCGGCGCCGCCGGCCCCCTCGCCGCGCGAGCAGGAGCGCCGGCGCCGCGAGGCGCGGGGCAAGACCGAGATCTTCGTCATCTCGCGCCTGGGCGCCACGCGGCTGCTGGGCGAGTACGAGGTCGCCTCGCCCTCCTCGCAGGCCTACCGGGTCACGCTCCGCTCGCTGGACGACCCGCACAACGGCTGCTCCTGCCCGGACTTCGCCACCAACCTGCTCGGCACCTGCAAGCACGTCGAGGCGGTGCTGCACCACCTCCGGCGCGACGCGCCCCGCCGGCTGCAGCGCGCGCTGTTCGACGCCGGGGAGCCCTACCTGCACCTGGTGTTCGAGCCGGAGGAGACCGTCGCGCTCCACCACGCGCCCGGCACGGCGGCCCGCTTCGCGGCGCGCCACTTCGGCCCGGACGGACGGCTGCGCCTGCCCCTGGCGCAGGTCTGGCCGGAGCTGTCGCGCGACGCGGTGGAGGCCGGCGTGGCCATCCCGCCGGAGGTGACCCGCGTCGCCGAGCGGGCCCTGGAGGCGGAGCGGCGCGAGAAGCGGCGGCGCCAGGTGGAGGAGGAGGTCCGCGCCGCCGGGCGGGAGCCGCCGGGCCTGCGGCTGCCGCTCTACCCGTACCAGGTGGAGGGCGTGGCCTTCCTGGCCGCCCGCGGGCGGGCCCTGCTGGCGGACGAGATGGGGCTGGGCAAGACCGCCCAGGCCATCGGCGCGCTGGAGGCGCTGGCGCGGCGCGGGGAGGTCCGGCGCACCCTGGTGGTCTGCCCCACCTCGCTCAAGCACCAGTGGCTGCGCGAGCTGCAGCAGTTCAGCGGGATGGCGGCGGACGAGGTGGCGGTGATTCCCGGCTCGCGCGAGGAGCGGCGGGCGCGCTACGCCGACCCGCCGCGCGTGCTGATCACAAGCTACGAGCTGGCGCGCGCCGACGAGCGCGAGCTGCTCGACCTGGCGCCGGACCTGCTCATCCTGGACGAGGCCCAGCGCATCAAGAACTGGCGCACCCGCACCGCCACGGTGGTGAAGCGCATCCCCAGCCGCTTCGCCTTCGTGCTCACCGGCACGCCGCTGGAGAACCGGCTGGACGACCTCTACAGCCTGATGCAGGTGGTGGACCCGCACCTGTTCGGCCCGCTCTGGCGCTTCAACCAGGAGTTCACCGACCTGGACGAGGCCGGCAAGCCCACCGGTTACCGCAACCTGGACCGGCTGCGCGCCCGCATCGCCCCGGCCGTGCTGCGGCGGCGCAAGGAGGAGGTGCTGGCCGACCTGCCCGAGCGCCTGGTCTCCCGCCGGGTGGTGCCGCTCACGCCGGAGCAGCGCGAGCTGCACGACGAGGCGGAGGCCTCCGCCGGGCGGCTGCTGGCGCAGCTCAAGAAGCGGGCGCTCACGCCTCCGGAGGAGCAGCGGCTCATGCGCGCGTTCCAGCGGATGCGCATGGCCTGCGACGCCGCCGCGCTGGTCCGGGAGGACGCGCCGCCGGGCGCGCCCAAGCTGGACGAGCTGGAGCGGCTCCTGGAGGAGATCTGCCTCGAGGAGGGGCGGAAGGTCGTGGTCTTCAGCGAGTGGGAGAAGATGCAGGGGCTGGCGGCCGAGGTCTGCGATTGGCTGGGCGTCCCCTACGTCCGGCTGCACGGCGGCGTGCCCGGCGCCCAGCGCGGCGCCCTGGTGGACCGCTTCCGCGAGGACCCGGCCTGCAAGGTCTTCCTCTCCACCGACGCCGGCGGCGTGGGGCTGAACCTCCAGGCCGCCAGCCACGTGGTCAACCTCGACCTCCCCTGGAACCCGGCCGTGCTGGCCCAGCGCATCGGCCGCGTCCACCGGCTGGGGCAGCGGCAGCCGGTCAACGTGGTGCTGCTGGTCTCGGAGGGGAGCTTCGAGGAGCGCCTGGAGGGCGGGCTCGACTCCAAGCGGGCGCTGTTCGCCGCGGCGGTCGGGGACGACGCCGACACCACCGCGCTGGAGCGCACCTCGCTGGCGCGCCGGATCGCCGCCGCGCTGGAGGGGGCCGGCGCGCCTGGGCCCGCCCCGGCCGCGGCGCCGGAGCCCGAGCCGGAGGAGGACGCCGCGCGCGCCGCGCGGCGGGCGCTGGTGACTGTGGCCGAGCGCAAGCGGGCCGGCGGCGACGCGCTGCTGGCGGCCGGGCAGCCCGCGGACGCCCTGGCGCTCTTCCGCGACGCCATCGCCCGCGCGCTGCGCGCGCTCGAATCCGCGCGGCGATCCGGGCGAGGGGGCGGCGGCGCTGCTGGCGGCGCTGCACGGCCACCTGCTGCCCGAGGGGATCCTGGCCGAGGCCGACGCCGGCGCCTATGCGCGCGCCGCCGAGGCCGCCCGCGCCTTCGAGGCGGCGCCGCTCTCGCCCCCGCCGGCGCTGGTGCAGGTGGTGGCGGGCGACGCCCACCGCCTGGTGGCCCGGGCCCGCGCCGGTGCCACCTGAGCACCATGGGCGGGCGGCTCAGCCCATCCACTCCGGGTTCTGCGAGGTGGCGTCGTAGCGATCGGTGGTCTTGTACCGCTCGTCCGCCCCGGTCTCGCCCGGCGGGCGGGAGGCCTCGAGCAGCCGCTCCACGTCGCCCAGGGCGAGCGGCTGGAACCCCCTGGCCACCCGGAGCGCCTGCTCGACCCGCTCGACGCTCTCGCACCCGGTCACGGTGACGCTGACCGGCAGGCTCATGGCGTACCGGAGGCAGTCCCCGGCCCCGACGATGGCGCGCTGCGGGATGCGGCCGTCGGCGAGCGGCTTCATGCCGATGACCCCCACCCGCTCCTCGACCAGCCGCGGCAGCACGCGCTTCTCGAACGAGTCGTAGTGGGCGTCGAGCACGTTGAGCGGCAGCTGCACGGCGTCCCAGGTGAACCCGTGCTCGGCGGCGGCGTCCAGCATGGCCAGGTGGAAGGTGGGGGACTTGTGCCCGGTGAAGCCGAGGAACCGGACCTTGCCGGCCTCCCGGGCGGCCAGCAGCGCCTCGATGGCCCCGCCCGGCTCGAAGGTGCGGATCGGGTCCGAGGCGCGGATCACCTCGTGCAGCTGCAGCAGGTCCACCTGCTCCACGCCCAGGTGGGCGAGCGACTCGTCGAATCTGCCGGGCGGCCGCCCCCCGCGAGCGCCCGTCGATCTTCGTCATGAGGAAGACCCGCGCGCGATAGCCGTCGCGCAGCGCCAGCCCCATGCGCCGCTCCGACTCGCCGGCGTGGTAGTCCCAGCAGTTGTCCAGGAAGGTGATCCCGCCGTCCACCGCGGTCCGGACGATGCGCACGCTCTCGTCCACCGAGTCCGGCACGCCCATGTGATACCCGCCGAGCCCCACGATGGAGACGGCCGCCCCGGTCCTCCCGAGGCGCCGCCGCGGGATGGCCTGGGGATCCACCGGGCCCGCGCCACCCCCGCCGCTCCCGCAGCCCATGGCGGGAAGGACGGTGAGCGCCAGGGCCGCCTTCAGGAAGTCGCGCCGGTTCATGCGCACAAGGTGCCCCCTGCGCCCCGCGCCGCCCACCCCGGCGCCTGTCCGCTAAAACGGATGTTATGGACGCTCCTCCGCCATCTCGGCTACAAGCCGGGACATGACCACCGCCCCCCAGCGCCACTTCGCGAGCGACAACTACGCCGGCCTCTGCCCCGAGGCGCTGGCGGCCATGGTGGAGGCCAACGTCGGCCACGCGCCGGGCTACGGCGACGACCGCTGGACCGCCGAGGCCGCCGACCTGATCCGCGAGACCTTCCAGGCGCCGCAGGCCGAGGTCTTCTTCGCCTTCAACGGCACCGCGGCCAACTCCCTGGCGCTCGCCTCGCTGTGCCAGTCCTACCACTCGATCCTCTGCCACGAGACCGCGCACGTGGAGACCGACGAGTGCGGCGCCCCCGAGTTCTTCTCCAACGGCACCAAGGTGCTGACCGTGGGCGGCCCGCACGGCAAGGTGGACCCGGCCGCCATCGACTTCATGGTGGGCCGCCGCTCGGACATCCACTACCCGAAGCCGCGCGTGGTGTCGGTCACCCAGCCCTCCGAGCTGGGCACGCTCTACACGCCGGCCGAGCTGGCCGCCGTGGGCGCCCGCGCCCGCGCCCACGGGCTGCGGATGCACATGGACGGCGCCCGCTTCGCCAACGCCGCGGCCGCGCTGGGCGTCGCGCCCGCCGAGCTGACCTGGAAGGTGGGCGTGGACGTGCTCTGCCTGGGCGGCACCAAGAACGGCATGGCGGTGGGGGAGGCCATCGTCTTCTTCGACCGCGCCCTGGCCGACGAGTTCGAGTACCGCTGCAAGCAGGCCGGCCAGCTGGCCTCGAAGATGCGCTTCCTGGCCGCCCCCTGGGTCGGCATGCTGCGCGGCGGCGCCTGGCTGCGCCACGCCGGCCACGCCAACGCCATGGCCGCCCGGCTGGCCGCAGCGCTCTCCGGCCAGCCCGGCGTGGAGGTGCTCCACCCCGTGCAGGCCAACGCCGTCTTCGTCCGCATCCCGCCCGCCGCCGCCACCGCGCTGCGCGCCGGCGGCTGGCGCTTCTACGACTTCATCGGCGCCGGCGGCGCCCGCTTCATGTGCGCCTGGGACACGCAGCCGGAGGACGTCGACCGCTTCGCCGCGGACGTGAGCGCGGCCGCGAAGCGGGCCGGCTGAGCCCTACTGCGGCGCCGGCCCCGGCTGCGCGCTGTCGTCCACCACCACCCGCCCGGTCGGCGTGCTCATCGACCCGTGATGTGTGCGGCAGTAATACGGCACGCTCGTCTCCAGGGGCGCATCGCCCGGCAGCGTGAAGGTCCGGCTCCCGGCAGCGAACTCGCCGGTGTCGAAGGAGACGCCGTCCACCCCGCCGGGCGAGTAGTCCTCCGGCGCGTCCTCGCTGGTCACCGAGTGGGGCATGGTGTCCCGGTTCAGGACGGTGACCGTCCCGCCGGGCGGCACGTGCAGCTCCAGCGGCGAGTAGGCCATGTTGCTGATGGTGATGTAGAAGCCGTCCGGCAACCCGGTCGGGCCGGTGGGGCCCGTGGGGCTGCCGCCCCCGTAACCGCCCGAACCGCCGCACGCCCCCAGGCCCAGGGCCGCCAGGCCCGCCACCACCGCTGCCCTCCAGCGCATCCGCGACATCGCACACCTCCTGGTTTCCACCCTCACCGCCCCGACACGTACCCCGGCGCCGACGTGTCCCCTCCTCCGTCGCCGCCCCGCCCCAGCTGCCCCCACGCGCCGTCGCCCCAGCACATCACCCCGCCGCTCGCGAGCAGCGCGCAGGTGTGCGCGTAGCCGGCCGTGACCGCCTGCACCGCCGGCAGGTCCACCGTCACCGCCCCGCGCGCGGTGGCCGGCACGCCCAGCTGGCCGCTGCCGTTGCCGCCGAAGCAGCGCAGCGCGCCGCCCCCCGCGGCGCAGCTGTGCGCGCCGCCGGTCGCGACCTGCGCCGGGGCCACGCCGGCAAGGTCCACCGCCGCCGGGGTGCGGACCACGCCCGGCGTGGGGTCGCCGCCGGCCGACTGGCCGGAGTCGTTGCCGCCCCAGCAGAGCAGCGCCCCGTCGGCCACGGCGCAGGAGTGGACCGCCCCGCCCGCCACCTGCGCGGCGCCGGAGCCGATGGGCCGCTGCGGCGTGTTCCGGTTCTGGGTGTTGCCGTCGCCCAGCTGGCTGGAGCCGTCCGCCCCCCAGCACCAGGCCTGCCCCGCCACCACCGCGCAGGTGTGCCGGTCGCCGGTCGCGATGGCGGTGGCGCCGCTGCCCAGGCCGGACGGCGCCACCGGCGCGAGCCGCTGGGTGAAGCTGCCGTCGCCCAGCTGGCCGGACTCGTTGCCGCCCCAGCAGCGGACCAGCCCGCCGGCCAGCGCGCAGGTGTGGCCGTAGTAGGTGGAGACCTGCCCTGCGTTCTCGCCGCCGCCGGCCGCCAGCGCGGTCACCCCGGCCAGGCCGGGCACCTTCACCGGCGCGGTCCGCCCGGTGGTGGTCCCGTCGCCCAGCGCGCCGGTGGAGTTGTCACCCCAGCACCAGGCCTCCCCGGCCACCGCCGCGCAGGTGTGGACGTAGCCGGCGGCGAGCGCGGTGGCCGGGCCGGGCAGGGCCACGTCCACCGGGGCGTCGCGCTGGTCGGTGGTGCCGTCGCCCAGCTGGCCGCGCCGGTTGTCGCCCCAGCAGTGCACGGCGCCGTCCGCGGTGATGGCGCAGGTGTGGGCCCAGCCGGCCGCCACGGCGATGGCCGCCTGGCAGCTGTCCCCGCTGCGCAGCGTGCCGGGGGCGCAGGCGAAGGTGCACGCGTGCGCCTCGCACACCGCCTCGGCGCCGGCCGGCAGCGCGCGCCCGGTGCAGTCGGCGCAGCCGTTGCCGCAGTGGGTGGGGTCCTCGTCGAAGCAGGCGCCGCCGCAGATCACCTGCACCGCGCTGCAGGAGGGGGCGATGTCGGCGGGATCCGCCTGGCCGTCCACCAGCGTGCCGCTGCAGGCGGCCGCGCCGGCGGCGAGGAGCGCCACGGCGGCCAGCGCGAGGAGGGAGCGGTGCCGGGCCATCTCAGAACCCCCACAGCGCCAGCACCGCGGCCGAGAAGGCCGGCTTCACGGTGAGCGCGTCGTCGAGCCGGAAGGCCTGCACCCCGGCGTTCACGTCCAGCCCCAGCCGCAGCGGCCCCACCGGCGCGGTGACCATCACCGCGCCGCCGGCGCCCAGCACGCTCGCGCCGAACCCCTTGCCGCTGACGTCGAGCTGCTGGGTGGCGTAGCCGTAGGAGATCTCCGGCCCGGCCTCGATCAGCACCCGCGCCGTGTTGACCGGCACCAGCGCCGCCAGGCCGCCGCCCACGTAGGACAGGCTGTAGGGGCCCAGCACCGGGTCGGTGGTGCTCTTGCCCATCCAGTCCAGCCTGAGCCGAAGGCCCACCGGCCCCAGCTCCTTGCGCAGCCCGATGCGCGCCACCGGCGCCGCGCCGAAGCCGGGCAGGCCGAAGGTGCCCGCCCCGCCGCCGGCGAAGATCAGGCCGGGGCGCGGCCCGCCCTTGGCGCGGGCCAGCTCGTAGCGGGTGGGGGCCAGCGCCGGGATGGGCAGGTCGGCGCCGCGCTCCAGCCGGACCTCGGCGGTGGCCCGCCCCTCCGGCGCGCGCCGCTCGACGCGCCAGACGCCGGCCGGCAGCGCCAGCACCACCGGCCGCTCGCCGGCCGAGACCTCGATGAGCGCCTTCTGCGGCCCGCGCAGCACGTAGCTGACGCCCGGGTCGCGGGGCACGGTCAGGCGGGCCTCGGCCCGGCGCAGGTCGGAGAGGATCACGTCGCCGCGCCCGGACATGCGGAAGTCGTAGGTGGCGTGCTGCGCGCCGCCTTTCGTGGAGAGCGTGCCGGCCAGCGTCTGGGCGGCGGTGTAGCGGAAGGCCTCGCCCAGCGTCACCTGCCCGTCGCCGTCGGCGTCGGCGGCGCCGCGCAGCCCCGCCTCCAGGTGGTGGGTGAAGAACGAGCCGCCGATGGCGGCCGACTCCTGCGCCGGCTCGCCCACCGCCGTGGAGGCCACGAAGGCCGTGCCCCGCACCTGGTCGTCGGCGGGGATGGCGAAGTCCAGCGCCGGCGCCGGGCTGGCCCCCTTCACCTGCGTGAGCAGGCCGGCCTCGCAGGCGTCCACCACGCCGATGCGCGCCTCGGCCGAGGAGCCGTTCACCAGCCGGCGCAGCTCGTCGAAGGGCAGCCGCTCGTCGCCCAGCTCGATGCCGCCCGCGTCGGCGTGGCCGGAGAAGTAGACCACCAGCAGCGGGTGGGCCGACTGCCGCCGGGCCTCGGCCACGGCCGCCTCGGTGTCGGCCAGCGCCTGGCGCAGCTGGGCCAGCGTGGGCGCGCGCAGCACCTTGACGCGCGCGGGGGCGAAGTCACCCAGCTCCACCAGCGCCCGGCCGAACCGGTCGGCGTCGCTCTCGGCGAACCAGAGCCGGGCCCGCCCGGCGGCGCCCCCGTTCGCCCCCACCACCACCGCGAACCGCGCCGGCGGCGCGGCCGCCCGGGCCGGCCCGGCGGCCAGCGCGCAGAGGACCAGCAGCGCCGCCGCGCGCCCGGTCACGGCCGCTTCTCCACCAGCACCGTGGCCTGCCAGGCCCCGGACGGCAGCCCCTCCAGGCGCCGCGCCTCCCGGACCGCGCCGGCGCCGGCGCCGGCGCCGCGCGCCGCCTGCGCCACCTCCGGCCAGGGCAGCGGACCGGGCGTGCAGATCGCGAAGAGCCGCTCCGGGCCGGCCTTGCCGTCCAGCACCACGCCGCCCGGCAGCTCCTGCACCCCGTCCACCTCGCCCCCGCCCTCGCCCGACGCGGGGTAGAGGCGCGAGACCTGGCCGGCGGCGTCGATGGAGAGCAGCCACAGCCGGCAGGGCCCCGCGGCCCTGACCCGGAAGCGCAACCCGGCCGCGGCCGGCACCCCCTCGCCGTCCACCACGGCGCGGGCGCCCTTCGCACCGTCCAGCCACACGCCCAGCGTGAGGTCCCCGCCCTTGAGCCCCACGTAGTCGTCCGGCGGCTGGCGCGGGACCACCAGCACCAGGGCCGCCGCGGCGGCGGCCGCGGCCAGCGGCGCGAGCAGCCACCAGCGCCGCTGCGGGCGGCGATCCGCGCCGGTGACCGCGTCCACCGTGGCCGGGAAGACCTCGCGCCGGAAGGTGTCGCCGTCCCGCTCCATCCCGGCCAGGCGCGCCGCGCAGCGCGCGCAGCCCGCCAGGTGGGCCTCGACGGCCGGGTCGGCCTGCAGCAGGTGGGCCTCGAGGGCCAGCTCGGACGGACAGCGGGTCACGGCCGCTCCTCGGCGAGCATCTCCTTCGCCTGCTCCAGGAACCGGTTCAGGCGTCGCTGCACCGTCTTGCGCGACACGCCCAGCGCCTGGGCCAGCTCCTCGTGCTCCATCCCGTCCACCAGCACCCCCAGCGCCACCGCCTGCGTCTCCACGTCGAACCGCTCCAGCACCTGCCGCGCCAGCCGCCGCTCCGGGAACGGCACCGCCGGCGCCGGCACCACCTCCAGCGCCTCCGGCCCGGCGGCCTGCCCTCGGCGGCGTGCGCTGCGGAGCAGGTTCAGGCAGTGGTGCGTCGTCACCCGGTAGATCCAGTGCAGGGCGCGGGTGGGGTCCTCCAGCTTGCCGAGATCGCGAAGGAGCTTCATGAACACCTCCTGGGTCGCGTCCTGCGCCGCCTCTCCGTCCCGGAGCAGGCGCAGGCAGCGACGGTAGACGGCCGGGCCGTACGTCCGGTACAGCGCCACCGCGCGATCGCCGCCCTTCGGCGACGACGCGTCCGCGTTGCGGCGCGGGCCGTCCTGGATCAGGTGCACCCTTGTCCACTAGGCACCCCGCTCGAGACTTCAAGGGCACGCCGGGGTGCAATCGGCGCCCTTCTCACCTGGTGTCACGTCCCCCCCCCCCGCCGCCCGCCATGTACCTCCACCTGCCTCCCTCACACCGGAGGCGACGGCGGCGGGACAGGCGGCGTGCTGGCCCCCCGCACGGGAACGCCCCATCCCGGACTGTCCCGCCTGGCGACCGCCCGGTGTGTCCCCCGGTGAGCAGTCAACGACAGCGGGGCGCGAGCCCGGGGAGCAACGACGATGAACGGACGTCAGTGGGCGATGAGGCTGGCGGTTGCGGTGGCGGTGGTGACCCTGGCGGCGTGCGGCGGCAGCGGCGGGAGCGGCGGCGGCGCCAGCAAGCTCCGGGTCTCGGCGGGGACCGCCTCGGCCGTGGCCGCGCCCTCCGGCGGCATCCAGGCCGGCGACGGGATCACCGTGGACCGGGTCCGGCTGATGGTGGAGCAGATCGAGCTCGAGAGCGAGGACTCGAGCGGCGAGGGCTCGGGCGGCGTGGAGGTCGGCCCGTTCCTGGTGGACCTGGCCGGCGACGCGCTGACCGGCGGCGTGCGGCAGACCTTCGACGCGCAGATCCCCCCCGGCACCTACGCCAAGCTGGAGCTCAAGATCGCCCCCGGATCCGCGCTGGACAACCACGCGGTGGTGGTGGACGGGACCATCGACGGCGAGCCGTTCACCTTCACCTCCGACCTCACCGCCGAGCAGGAGCACGAGGTGGCGCTCACGGTGGCCGCGGACGGCAGCACGAACAACGTGGCGCTGGCCATCGACCCCACCGCCTGGTTCACGGTGGGTGACGTCCGGCTCGACCCGCGCGACCCGGCCATGCGCGCCTCCATCGAGTGCCAGCTGGCCGCGTCCATCGACGCCTTCGACGACGAGGACGAGGACGGCATCGACGACCACGGCGGCCACGGCTCGGACGACGGCCCCGGCGACGACGGCGGCGGCTCGGGCGGCTCCGGCGGCGGCGGGTCCGGCAGCGGCGGCGGCGACGACGGGGCCGGGCACACCTAGGGAAGCGAGGCCTCGGGCCTCAGGCTTCAGGCCTCGGGAGAGGCTTCGAAGCCTGGGGCCCGACCGCGAGGCCTCAGGCCTGATGCCTCACTTCTCCCCCTGGAACACGATGGGCAGCCCGTTCTTGGCGTTGCCCACGATGATGACCTTGGCGTTCTCGCTCGCGGCGATCCGCTCGGTGGCCTCGATGCCCTTGTAGGCCAGGTACTCCGGCGTGAGCCCCTGGCGGACGATGCCCTGGTACTTGGCGATGCCCTCCGCCTCGATCTGCTTGCGCTGCGCCTCCTGCCGCTCGCGGTCGAGCGTGAACTGCATCTTCTGGGCGCGCTGCTCCTCGGCCAGCTTGTCCGCGATGGCGGTGCGGATGGCGTCCGGGAGCGTCACGTCGCGCACCAGCACCGCCTCCACGACGATGGGCCGGTCGGCCAGCGCGCGCTTCACCTCGTCGTAGATTCTGCTGCTCGATCTGCTCGCGCTTGCTCGAGTAGATCTCCTCCGGCTGGTAGCGGCCGAACACCTTGCGCGCCTCGGAGCGGACGATGGGCGCGACCAGCTTCTGGTCGTAGTCGGGCCCGATCTGCGTCTGCAGCTCGAAGAGCCGGCTGGCGTCGGGCCGGTAGCGCACGCTCGTGTCCACGGCCAGCGCCAGGCCGTTGGAGGAGAGGACGTTGAGCTGCTCCTTCATCTCGTGGATGCGCGTGTCGTAGAGGATCACGTCGTTCCAGACCGGCATGACCCGCATCCCCTCGCCCAGCACCTCCTTGGACGTGCCCTCCCCCAGCGACTTGAAGACGATGCCGCGGTGGCCGGAGGGCACGGTGGGGCAGCGGCAGCCGGGCAGGAACGGGGTGATGGCCAGGGCGGCGAGGAGCAGCGGGCGGGTCAGGCGCATGGAGCGACCTCCGGGGAGTGGAGGCCAGCCTTAGCGCGACCAGCCCGGCTGGTCCACGGGCGCGCACGGCGGCGCCCCCGGAAGGATCCGCCTCAGCGCTCCCAGGGCAGGAAGAAGTGGACCAGGGCGTCGGGCGCCACCGCCTGGCGCTCGCGGATCACCAGCGGCGCCCCCACCGTCTCCCGGGCGCTCCCCCGCCAGCAGAGCGACGCCGCCGCGCCGTGCGGCGGCTCCACCACCAGCTCCAGCTCGCCCGCGGGCCGGGCCGGCGCGCCGCCCGCCTGCGCGAGCGCCACCGTCACCACCACCTGCTCGCTCCCCAGCGCCCGCACCCGCGGGCCGGCGCAGGCCCGGGCCAGCACCTCCGGGCTCGCGCCGGAGTCGAGGCCGGCCGCCGGCGCGTAGCGGATCCGCACCTCCACCGCCGCCCGGGCCGGGAACCGCTGCAGCCAGGCGTGGCGCGCGCGGACCGTCCAGGCCGGCACCACCGCGCCGCCGTCCGCCGCCAGGATCCCGCGCGAGAGGAGCGCGCGGCGCTCCGGCTCGGGCAGCCGCGAGAGCGGCGCCCGCCCCTCCGCCGGACGCTGCCGGCCGTCGCCCTGCACCTCCACCCCCTCGGTCACCCCGCCCAGCTGCGCCACGTCCAGGCCGGCCGCCTGCACCGCTCGCGTGACGTCCACCTCGGGCTGCCCCTCACGCACCAGCAGCGCGCGCGCCGTGCTCGCCGCGGGCACGCGGCGCCCCGCCACCCAGGCCTCGAACCGCTCCGGCGCGCGATAGCCCCCGGTCGAGCGCTGGTAGCGGTAGTCGGGGACCACGAAGGCCAGCTCCGCCACCAGGTCGGCGCCGCCCTCGTTGAGCAGCCGGTAGTCCAGCTCGACCCGGTCGCTCCGGACCCTGAGCTGCTGCCGCACCACCGCGAGCCCGGCCGGGAGGACCAGCCCGCCGGCGGGCACGGCCGGCAGCTCTCCCTGCGCGGCCGCGGCGGGGGCCACGAGCAGGAGCAGCAGCGGCAGGTGGCGCCCGCGGCGCATGGACAACAGGTCCGGCCCGCGGACGGCGAAGGCAAGGTGCCGCCCGGGGCGGCGCGGCCGGGGGAGCCGGCGCTACTTGCGGTCCACCACCGCGAAGGGCCGCTCCCCCTTGAAGACGCGGAAGAGCAGGTACAGCGCCGGGAAGAGCAGCAGGGCGCCGCCGCCCAGCGCCCAGAGCAGCGGCACCAGGGTCGCGCGCGGCGCGGCCGCCGAGGCCAGCGTCAGGTGCGGCACCAGGAGGTACGGGTACTGCGAGGCGCCCCAGCCCACCACGATGAGCGTCACCTGCGCCGCTGCGGCGGCGCGGGCCAGGCGGACGGCGCCGCGGCGCAGCGCCGCGAAGGCGGTCACCGCGGCGGCGCCGGTGGCCAGGTGGAGCGGCAGCGTGAAGGGGCGGCCGGTCAGGCCGTGGAACACCAGCGGCGCCTCGCGCCAGGAGAGCGCGCCGGCCGCCAGCGCGGTCAGGAACACCGCCACGCCGGCGCCGATGGCGCGGCGGCGGAAGTCGTCGCGCAGCGCCCCCTCGGCCTCGACGGCCAGGTAGGTGGCGGCCAGGTAGGCGAAGAGGGCGGCCGCGAAGAGCCCGACCGCCAGCGGGAACGGGGACACCCAGGCGAAGGGGGCGAGCCCGCCGTCCGGGCCCGGCCCGGCGCGGCCCGAGGCGGTGGCCCCCACCACCACGCCCAGCACCACCGGCGCCACCACCGACGAGGCCGAGAAGACCAGGCCCCAGCGCGCCTGCACGTGGTCCTCCGGGTGATCGTAGGCGCGGAAGGTGAAGGCGGCGCCGCGCAGCACGATCCCCACCAGCAGCAGCATGAGCGGCACGAACAGCCCGATGGAGAGGGCCGCGAAGGCCGACGGGAAGCCGGTGAAGAGGACCACCACCACCAGGATCAGCCAGACGTGGTTGGTCTCCCAGATCGGCCCGATGGCCTCCTCGATGAGCGCCCGCTGCTCCTTGCGGCGCGGGCCGCTGGCCAGGAGGTCCCAGATGCCGCCGCCGTAGTCGGCCCCGCCCATGAGCGCGTAGAGCACCAGCGCGCCGAGGATGACCGCGCCCGCCAGGTCGTGGAGGCTCACCGGTGCACCCCCGCCGCGCCGTGCCCCGGCGCGTCCTCCGCCGCGGCCGGCGGCCGCGCGATCTGCCGCCAGAGCAGCGTCACCACCATCACCGCCAGGAACACGTAGAGCAGCGTGAAGGCCACGAACGGCGCCGCCAGGTGGGTGACCGGCGTGACCGCGTCGGCGGTCCGCATCACCCCCCAGATCGTGAAGGGCTGGCGCCCCCACTCCGTCACCAGCCAGCCTGCCTCCAGCGCCAGGAAGCCGGCCGGTCCGGTCAGGACCAGGGCCCGGAGCAGCCGCGGCCCGGGCTCGCGCTTGCGCCAGACCGTGAAGCCCCAGGCCAGCGCCACCAGCGCCAGGAGCGACCCCAGCCCGACCATGACCTGGAAGGCGAGGTGGACCAGCCTGGTGTTGGGCCAGACGTCGCGCGGGAAGGCGTCCAGCCCGCGCACCTCGGCGTGCGGGTCGTGGAAGGCCAGCAGCGACAGGCCGTACGGGATCTCCAGCGCCCAGCGCGTCTCGCCGGCCTCCGGGTCGGGCAGCCCGCCGATGCGCAGCGGCGCGCCGCGCTCGGTGCGGAAGTGCCCCTCCAGCGCGGCCAGCTTCACCGGCTGGGTCACGGCGATCTCCCGGGCCGAGAAGTCGCCGGAGATCGGCTGCAGCAGCGCCGCCACCGCGCCCACGCCCATGGCGATGCGCAGGGCGGCCCGGTGGAAGGCGCTGGCCGGGTCGCGCAGCAGGAACCAGGCGTGGATGCCCGCCACCGCCACGCCGGTGGCCACGTAGCAGGAGAGGAGCACGTGCACCACCTCGTGCGCCCAGCCGGGAGGGAACATGGCGGTGAGCGGCTGGATGTCGGCCGGGCCGCCGGGGGCCAGCGCGAAGCCGGCCGGCGCGTTCATCCAGGCGTTGGCCAGCGTGACGAAGAAGGCCGAGAGGGCGCCGCTGACCGCCACCAGCACCCCGGCCAGCAGGTGCAGGCGGGGCGAGACCCGCCCCCAGCCGTACAGGTAGATGCCGAGGAAGATGGCCTCGGCGAAGAAGGCGAACCCCTCCAGCGAGAAGGGCATGCCGATGATGGGACCGGCGAACGCCATGAAGCGCGGCCAGAGCAGCCCCAGCTCGAAGGAGATGACGGTGCCGGAGACGGCCCCCACCGCGAACAGGATGGCGGTGCCCTTGGCCCAGCGCCGGGCCAGGTCCAGGTGGACCGGGTCGCCGGTGCGCTGGTGGCGCCACTCGGCCAGGACCATGAAGAGCGGCATGGCCACGCCGACGGCGGCGAAGACGATGTGGAACGCGAGGGAGAGGCCGAAGAGGGCGCGAGCGGCGAGCAGGTCGGACACGCCGTCCCATGCCACGGACCGGGCCGGCGCGCGCGCCCTTGTCGGGCCCCGCGGCGACGTGACCCCTGCGCGCCCCAGGCGCCCCACCGCCCGCCCGGCGCACGGGGGCAGGCGGGCTCGCCCCTGGCCCTGGGATCCGGCCCCGCACCGGCGGCGGCCCGTTCGCAGATTCAGGGCTCACTCCGGACAAGGTGGGGAGGAAGAGATGAATCGCGAGGATCGTGCGACCGAGACGGTGGAGCGCCAGACCAGCCGGATCCCGTCGCTGGCGTTCATGGGCTTCGCGGTGGCGGCCATGGCGGCGTCGGCCGCGCTGGTGCTCACCGGGCGCAAGCAGCTGGGCAACTTCGTCGGCCAGTGGGCCCCCAGCATCCTGATCATGGGGCTGTACAACAAGGTGGCGAAGGAGATCGCGGTGCCGCGCCGCGAGGGGCTGGGCTACACGCCGGGCATGGGCGCGAGCGGCGGGTACGCCGCCGGCGCAGGCGCCTCGGCGGGCGTGTAGCGGGTCGGGCCGGGCGTCCGCTCCGTTCGCCCTGGGCCTCCTGGGCGTAGCGGGCCCGCAGGGCTCGCGGAGTCGAAGGACGAAGGGCGAACGGGGTCCCGCCCGGCCTCACCGGCCGGTGGCCCGGCGCACCGCCGCGCGGGCTGCCGCGGGGTCATTCGCGATCACCGCCCCCGCCTTCAAGGCGCAGAGCCGCTCCAGCTCCGGGCCGTCGTCCACGGTCCAGACGTTCATGGCCAGCCCGCGGGCGCGCCAGGCCTGGGCCCGCGCCGGCGTGACCAGGCGGCGGTCCGGGTGGACGGCGGCCGGCCGGAGCCAGCGCAGCCCCAGCGCCACGCGCAGCCGCCAAGAGCGGCTGTCGTCGAAGAGCAGCCCCAGCGGCAGCTCCGGCGCGGCCGCCCGGAAGGCCGCCAGGAGCCGGAAGTCGAAGGAGGAGACGATCACCCGCTCCCCGGCCCGCGCGTCGCGGATCACCGCCGCGGCCGCCGATGCCAGGCCGGGGTCGCGCCCGCGCGACTTGAGCTCCACGTTCACCACCGCGCCCGGGAGCGCCTCCAGCACCTCGGCCAGCAGCGGGATCCGCTCGCCGCGCCAGGCGGCGCCCTTCCAGGCGCCCACGTCCAGCGTGCGCAGCGCCGCGAGCGGCGAGCCCGGCACCGACATCGGCGCGCCGGCGGTGCGCCGCGCGTCCTCGTCGTGGATCACCACCACCTCGCCGGTGGCGCAGCGCCAGACGTCCAGCTCGACCCCGTCCGCCCCCTGCGCCAGCGCCAGCCGGAACGCGGCCAGCGTGTTCTCCGGCGCCTCGCCGCTGGCCCCGCGGTGCCCCAGCACCAGCGGCCGGCCGGCCGCGGCCGGCGCCGGGAGGGTCTCGTCGCTGCTGGAGCGGGCCATGGCGGCGGGCCTCACGGGCTTGTGCCTCCGGCTCCGGGCCTCAGGGGAGCGGCTTGCCGTCCTGGTCCTGCGGGGGCGCCGCGGCGTCGCGCCTGAAGCGCCGGCCGAGGGCGTCGCCCAGCGCCGGGATGTTGAAGGCCCCGAAGACGAAGAGCACGACGAGCACGGTGATGGCGATCTCGGCCATTGCGGGCGATGACTCCAGGTTGCGAGCGGCCGTAGGATAGCGGGCAGCCCGGCGCTGCGCCAGCGTCGCGGCGGGCGGTCCAGGCCTGGCCAGGCCCTCCCCTCAGCCGCTCCGCTCCGCCGCTAGCCGCGCCGCCAGCGCCCGCACCAGCGGGTGCACGGTGCCGTCGGCGGCCACGTCGGCCAGATCGGCCGCGCCCGCGAAGGGCAGGAGCTTCAACGCCACCTCCGGCTCGACGTAGGGGTTGCGCGCCACCGCCAGCGCCACCGCCGGCCGGGTCCGCCAGCGCCGCGACTCGGCCACCAGCCGCAGCGTCTCGGGGCGGCAGGGGCGGCGGGCGGCGATCCGGATCACGAAGGGCTCGGTCAGCTGCGGGTTGCGCAGGAGCTCGCGCACCACCTCCGGCGTCCCCTCCGCCGCCAGGCGGGCCAGCAGGTCCGGGTCGCGGTGGGCCCGGGCCAGGGCCTTCTTGTGGCCGAGCGTGAGGCTGGACAGCCGCGGATCGGCGCGGTCGCGCGGCGCCTGGTAGGCCTTGTGCGGGCGCGGCGCCACCAGCAGGCTCGACACCTGGGTCAGCCCCCGCTCCACCGCGACCGCGTAGAGCTCGGCGCGCACGTCGTAGGGGAGCCCCTCCGGATCGAGCAGCGCCTGCCCGACCGCCGCCAGCGCCGCCCGCGCCTCCGCGTCGCCCCAGCCGGAGAGCTCCGCCAGCGTCTCGGCCGCGGCCACCGGGTCGGCGGCGGCGATGGCGCGCCCGGCGGCGCGGGCGCGGATGGGCCCCTCCTCGTAGTGCAGGAGACCGCGTGCGAACGCGCGCGCCGCGGCGGCGGTCACGGCGCGCTCGGGGTTCACGGTCCGGCGCCTCCGGCCGCCGGCGTCACCTCCACGCGCACCGAGGCGCCGGTCAGGTCGCGCGGGGCGTCGGGCACCGGCACCAGGAACGGGAGCCAGGGCCCTGCCGCCGGCGGGCGGGCCTGCAGCGCGCCCGCCAGCTGGTCCAGCGCGGCGCGATCCACCGCCGCGTACAGCTCCTCCGGCGAGGGCACCACTCCCGCCAGCCCGTCGGCGGCGGCGAGCACGCGCCCGTCCCGCACCAGCTCGACGTGGACCCGCAGCGGCCCCGCGGGCGTGCCGGGGCGGGGCTGGAGGTCGCCGCGGACGTAGAGCAGCCCGCCGCCGCCGGCCTGCGGGTAGACCGCCGCGGCCACGTCACGCAGCGTGAACGGCTCGACCGGCGGGCGCCCCCGCAGCGCCGCCACCAGGGCCGAGGGGCGGAAGGCGTCGGCCAGGGCCACCTCGCCGCGCCACACCAGCCGGAAGGCCAGCGCCAGGACCAGCAGCGCCACCAGCGAGAGCGCGTTCACCGCCGCGCCGCGCACGCCGCGCAGCGGCCCGCGCTCCGGCTGCAGCGCGGCGCTGCCGGTGACCACCGGGGCAGGGGTGGGGCGCGCCTGCGGCTTCTTGCGCGGCGCCGGCTCGGGCGCCGGCGCGGGGGCCACCGGGGTGGCGAGCGAGGGCGTGGCCTCGCTGGCCAGCGAGAGCGTGCCGTCGGAGGGGGGCGCGGGGATGGCCGGCTGGAACGCCGCCTCGAAGGCCAGGGACTCCGGCGTGGCCGGGGTGGGCAGCGGGGCCCCCTCCGCCGGCGACCGCTGCGGGCGCGAGCCGCTCCGGTCCTCGATGTCCAGGTCGGCGCCCGGGCCCGACGAGGCCGGGCCGGCGGCGCCGTCGAACGGCTCGGAGCCGGCGTCGAACGGGTCCGGACCAACCAGGAAGGGATCCGCCCCGGCCGCGAACGGGTCAGGCTCGGCGGCCGCCGCGGCAGGCGCCGGGGCGGAGGGGACCGGCGTGCCGAAGGGGTCCACGGCGGCGGCGGCCGGCGCCGGCCCGGAGGCGAACGGGTCCTCGGCGGCGGGCTCCGGCGCGGTCGCGGCGGGCCGGGCGGTGAACGGGTCCGGCGCCGCGGCGGGCCCGGGGGGCGGGGCCGCAGCGGGGCGCTGCGGCGCGGCGGGCGGCAGGGCGCCGAAGGGATCGAGCGGGAGCGGCGGAGGCGCGGCCGCCGGCGCCGGCGCCGGGCGCGCTGCGAACGGGTCCGGCGTGGGGGCCGGCCGCGGCAGCGGCGGGGGGGTGGCGACCGCGGGCGGCGGCGCCGCCTGGCGAGGAGGCGGCTGCGGCGCAGGGGGGCGCGGCGCAGCCGGGCGCGAGGGCGCGGCGGCGAAGGGATCCGGCGGCGGGGCGGCCGGGCGGGGCGCGGGCGGGGCGGCGGCGAACGGGTCCTGTGCCTGCGCCGCAGGGCGCGGCGGCGCGGCCGGCGGCGCTGCGGGCGGGGAGAAGGGGTCCGGCGCGGCGGGCCGCGGAGCGGGATCGCCCAGCAGCGCCGAGAGGTCCGTCAGCGGCAGGGCCGAGGTGGCGCTCCGGTGCGGGCTCGTGGCCGCCGGCGGCTCGACCAGCGCAGTGGGCGGGCGCGGCTGGGCAGGCATGGGGGTGGCCACGAAGGGCGCGCCCCAGGCCGCCTGGCCGAAGGGATCGTCGGCCCGCGGGGCCGGGGTGGCCGGCGGGCCGGCGAAGGGGTCGGGCCCTGGCTCGCCGGCCGGCGCGAAGGGGTCCGGCGCCCCGGCCGGCGAGGGCTCGGAGATGGTGCCGATGTCCCGGTGGACCAGGAACACCTGCTGGCAGCGCGAACAGCGGACCTTGGCGCCGCGCGGGCCTACCCGCTCGTCCGCCACGCGGAACTTCGCCTCGCATCGCGTGCAGATGACGATCATATGGCCCCGCCCGGGATGGAACATTACACCGACCTGTGCTTGACACCAAGCAGCGCGGACAGAACAATCCCGCAATTGCGCACACTTACCGCGGCGCATCGAGGGCTCATGAGCGACCAGCCGATTGAGGAAGTGTCCGAGACCACCACCGCCCCCGCCACCGAGCCGGGGCGCGAGCCCAAGGTGATCAAGCGCTACACCAACCGTAAACTCTACGACACCGAGGAGTCGCGCTACGTCACGCTCGACGAGATTGCCCAGATGATCAAGGGCGGCGCCGAGGTGAAGGTGCTCGACAACCGCACCAAGGAGGACCTCACCTCGGTGACGCTGGCCCAGATCATCTTCGAGGAGGAGAAGAAGACCTCCAAGATGAGCCTGGAGACCCTGCGCGACCTGATCCGCCACGGCGGGGAGATGGCCCAGCGGCTGGTCGAGGGGACCCAGGCCGAGCTGCGCGGGCGCGTCGAGGCGGTCCGCGCCGCCGCCGAGCAGCGCGTCCAGACGCTGCTCACGCGCGGGCAGGAGAGCCGCGAGCGGGCGCTGGAGCTGGTGCAGAGCTCGCAGGAGGCCGTCGCCGCGCTGCAGCGCCGGGTGGACGAGCGGGTCCGCTCGGCGGTGGACGGCATGTCCAACCTCTCCGACGTGCGCCGCCAGCTGGACGAGATCGCCCAGCGCATCCAGTCGCTCGAGCAACGGCTGGACGAGGTCGCGCGGCAGGAGAAGAAGGAGTAGCCCTACCCGGCGGCCCGGGTCCGGGCCTCTCGCGCCAGCAGCTCGTCGGCGATGGCGGCCAGCGCCGCCGCGCCGGACGAGCGCGGCGCGTACTCGAAGATGGTCTGCCCGTGGCTCTGGGCCTCGTCGACCTTCACCGACCAGCCCAGCACCGTGCGGCAGAGCTGCTCCGGGAAGCGCTCGCGCAGCTTGGCCAGGATCTCCTCGGCCAGCTGCGTGTTGCGGTGGAGCGTGGCCACCACCATGGTCAGCGCCGGGGCCCGGCCGTGGCTCGCCTGCAGCGCCTCCAGGCTCTGCATGATCTCGGCGCAGCCGTCCAGCGCCAGGTAGGTGAGCGCCACCGGGATTACCAGCTCGCGGGCCCCGCGCAGCACGTTCTCGGTGACCAGCGACTGCGACGGCGGCGAGTCGATCAGCACCGCGTCGTAGGCCGCCGCGCCGGCCCGGCGCCGCTCCTCGACCAGCGCGTCGCAGCCGGCGGTCGAGCCGATTGGCCCGATCGAAGGCCGGGGCGACCGCCACCGGGAAGCCGGCCAGGTCCTTGTTGGCGGGGAGCAGGTCCAGCCCGGGCACCGGCGTGGGCCGGACCACCGCCTCGGCCGGGAGCGCCGGGGCGAGCAGCCAGTCGTGGACCGTGGGCGAGAGGCCGCGCACGTCGACGCCCAGCGACTTGCCGGCGTGCCCCTGCGTGTCCATGTCCACCACCAGCACGCGCCGCCCGCGCGCCGCCAGGCGCGCCGCCACGTTCACGCAGAGCGTGGTCTTGCAGGTGCCGCCCTTCTCGTTGATGAAGGCGATCCGGCGCATGTCCGCGCCCCGGGCTCAGCGCTGGCCGCGGCCTGGATCGCCCGGCTCGCCCTGGCCGGGCGGCACGCGCGAGGACAGGCCGTCGATCATCGACTCCAGCTCCTCCAGCTTGCGCCGGAGCGCGTCCATGTCGTCGCGCGAGGGGAGGTTGGCGGCGTGGAGCGCCTGCTGCACCCCGCGATCCAGCGTCTCCCTGGCCTGCACGGCCGACGAGACCAGGGTCTGGATCCCGGAGGTGACGCGCTCGCTGGCCAGGAGCTTCCCGACCACCTTCCCCACCCCCTGCTCGCCGGCCTCCAGGGCCTTCCGGAGCATCGGGTTACGCAGCACGTCGTCGAGGCGCATGATGGTGGACTTGTCCCCCTCCCCTCGCTAGCTTGTCAAGCCTCGTGGCCCCCTCGCCCCTTCTCGACCGGCGGCTCGTGTTCGTGACCGGGAAGGGCGGCGTGGGGAAGTCCACCGTGACCGCCGCCCTGGCGCTGCTGGCGGCCCGCGCCGGCAAGCGGGTGCTGGTGTGCGAGGCCAACGCCCCCCAGGAGCGGATCGCCCCGCTGCTGGGCGCGCCGCCGGCCGGCCCGGCCATCCGCGAGGCCCGCCCCGGCCTGTTCACGCTCAACGTCGGGCCGCGCGAGGCCATGCGCGAGTACGGGCTGCTGGTCCTCCGCTTCAAGGCGGTCTACGACGCCGTCTTCGAGAACCGGCTCATGCGCTACTTCCTGCGCGTGATCCCGGCGCTGGCCGAGCTGGTCACGCTGGGGAAGATCCTGCACGAGGTGCGGAGCGTCGGCCCCGAGGGCCGCCCGCGGTGGGACCTGGTGCTGGTGGACGCGCCCGCCACCGGCCACGCGGTGCAGCTGCTGCGCGTCCCCTCGGCGCTGCTCGACACCGTGCCGGCCGGCCCGCTCCGCCACGACGCCGAGTGGATGCAGCGGCTGCTGGTGGACCCGGTCACCACCGCCCTGGCGCTGGTGACCCTGCCCGAGGAGCTGCCGGTCAACGAGGTGATCGAGCTGGACGCGCAGGTGCGCGGGGTGCTGGGCATGGCGCGCGCCGCGCTGATCGTCAACGCCGTGCCGCCGGTCCGCTTCGCGCCGGACGAGGCGGCGCGCCTGCCGGCGCTGGCCGGGGCGCCGCCGCCGCTGGGGCCGGCGGCCCGCGCCGCGGCGCTGCAGGCCGCGCGGGCCGCGGCGGCCCACCATCATCTGGCCCGCGCCCGCGCCGCCATCGACCTGCCGGCGCTGGAGCTGCCGCTCCTGCCGGCGGCGGCCTGGGGGCCGGCCGAGGTGGAGGCGGTGGCGGCCGCCCTGCAGGCCGCGGGCGCCGCGCGCGCCGGAGGTGCGCGGTGAGCCCCGGCGGCGTGCGGGCGCGGCTGGCCGGGCGGCGCATCGCCGTCTGCGTGGGCCCGGGCGGCGTGGGCAAGACCACCGTCTCGGCGGCGCTGGCGCTGGCGCGGGCCCAGGAGGGCGGGCGCGCGCTGGTCTGCACCATCGATCCGGCCCGGCGGCTCGCCAACGCGCTGGGGCTGGCGGCGCTGGGCAACGTCGAGACCCGGGTGCCGCCGCAGAAGCTGGCCGAGGCCGGACTGGAGCCGCGGGGCGAGCTGTGGGCCATGATGCTGGACGTGAAGCGGACCTGGGACGACCTGGTGACCCGCCACGCGCCCGACCCGGCCCGGCGCGACCGGATCCTGGGCAACCGGCTCTACCAGCAGATGTCGTCGGCGCTGGCCGGCTCGCAGGAGTACATGGCGATGGAGAAGCTGTACGAGCTGGCGGTGGATTGCGACTACGATTCTCATCGTCCTCGACACGCCCCCCACCGCCCACGCGCTCGACTTCCTCGACGCCCCGGACCGCATGCTCGACTTCCTGGGCAACGAGACCGCGCGGGCGCTGCTGGCGCCGGCGCTGGGGGCCGGCCGCTTCGGGCTGCGGCTGGCGCAGCTGGGCGGCAGCTACCTGGCGCGCGGCCTGGCCCGCTTCACCGGGCAGCAGGCCCTCTCCGACCTGGGCGACTTCCTCCAGGGCTTCCAGGGCATGTACGACGGGTTCAAGGCGCGCGCGGCCGCGGTGCGCGCGCTCCTCTCCCGGCCCGAGGTCGGCTTCGTGCTGGTCAGCTCGCCCAGCCCGCTCTCGGTGGAGGAGTGCCTGACCTTCCACCGGGCGCTGCAGGAGAAGCGGATGCCGGTGGCGGGCGTGGTGGTCAACCGGCTCACCCCGGCGCTGTGGGCCGGCGGCGCGCTGCCCGGCGCCGCCGCCCTGGCCGCGGCCCTCCCGCCCGACGCGGCGGGGCTGGCGCCGCGGCTGGCCGCGGCGCTGGCCGAGCACCAGGCGCTGGCCGCCGCCGAGCGGGAGGCGCTCGCCCCCCTGCTCGCCGCGGTCCCGGCGGCGCAGGCGCTGGTCCCCCGCCTGGAGTCCGACGTCCACGACCTCGCGGGCCTCGCCAGCCTGGCCCGTGGGCTCTAGGATGGCCAGCGGCATGGCCTCCTTCACCGAGCTGCAGATCCCCACCCGCGCCGCCACCCAGCTGGTGGACGTGACGGAGCGGGTGCGCGAGGCGGTGCGGGCCTCGGGCGTGCGCGACGGCCTCTGCGTCGTCCACAGCCCCCACACCACGGCCGGCGTCACCGTGCAGGAGAACGCCGACCCGGACGTGCAGCGCGACCTCCTGCTGGCCCTGGCCCACGCCGTCCCGGACGCGCTCCCCGGCGCCGGGTACCGGCACGCCGAGGGGAACAGCCCGGCCCACGTGAAGACCTCGCTGGTGGGCACCTCGGCCACGCTGATCGTGGCCGGCGGGGACCTGGTGCTGGGCACCTGGCAGGGCGTGTACCTGTGCGAGTTCGACGGCCCGCGCACGCGGCGCCTGCTGGTGAAGCTCCTGCCCGGATGACGCCGCCGACATGATCCCACGCCTGCCGAAGCCCCTCCTCGCCGCCGCCGCGCTGGCCGCCCTCGCCGCCTGCGCCACCGCGCGCCCGCCGGCCGCCGCCCCCTGCGCCACCGGCCCCTGCCCCGACGCGACCGCGCCCGCCGCCACGCCGCCCGGCGCCCCGCCGCCCGCGGTGGCCTTCGCGCCGGAGGAGGTGAAGGTCACCCCGCTCGACCTCGAGCTCGCCGGCAAGAACGACGAGGAGCTGTTCGCCATCGGCACCGCCGCCTACGGCGCCGGCGACCACGCCCGCGCCGCGGCCGCCTTCGCGCGCCTGGCCGATCTCTTCCCCGGCTCCGCCCGCGAGGCCACCGCGCTCTTCAACGCCGGCCTGGCCTACCAGCGGCTCGGGGAGTGGCGGCTGGCGCTGGAGCGGTTCAGGGCGCTGGAGCGGCGCTACGAGGGGCCCGACGCGCTGGAGGCCACCTTCAAGGCGGCCGAGTGCCTCTACCACCTCGAGCAGCTGGAGGACGCGCGCGCGGTGCTGGACGGCATCGCGGCGCGCCCGGGCCTGGCGCCGGCCGAGCGGATCCGCGCGCTGGCACAGCGCGGGGTGGTGGAGCTGGAGCTGGGCCAGCCGGAGACCGCGGAGAAGACGCTGCGGGGCGCGCTGGCGGCCTGGACGGCGGTGGGGACCCGGGACCAGCTCGACCCCTACTACGCCGCGCAGGCGCAGTACTACCTGGGCGAGACCTACCGCAGCTGGTTCCTGGCGCTGCGGGTCGATCCCTCCGCCGGCGACGAGGCCCGGCTGCAGGCCGACCTGGAGCACAAGTCCGAGATGCTCCTCTCTGCGCAGGGCCACTACCTGCGCGCCATCCGCATGGGCGACGACCGCTGGGCGGTGGCCAGCGGCTTCCGCATCGGCGAGCTGTACGACGCGCTGCGGGCCGAGCTGCTCGACGCCCCGCTCCCGCCCAACCTCGCCGGGCCGGAGGAGCAGGAGGCCTACCGGGCCCAGCTGCGCGAGCGCGTGCGGGTGCTGGCCACCAAGGCCATCTCCGCCTACGAGGCCACGCTGGGCCGCGCCACGCGCTCGGGCGTGGAGGACCTGCGCTTCCTGGCCGACGCGCAGGCCTCGCTCGACCGCCTGCGCCAGGCGCTGCGCGACGAGGCCGGCGCGGGCATCTGACCCGCCGCCGGCCGGCGCCGCCTACTCGAAGACCTGGGCCAGCTGCCCGGCGTCCTGCTCGCCGTTGAGCTCGCGCAGGCGGCGGTAGATGACCGGGGGCGCCACGCCCAGCAGCGCGGTCTGCACCGCGTTCAGGGCCACGGACACCACCTGCACCGCGCGGAACCCGAGGCCCACCGGCTCGTCCAGCGCCAGGGCGCGCGCCTGCATCACCGACTGCACGATCCCGGTCACGGACCCGATGCCCCACAGCGCGAGCATCAGCACCAGCACGACGGCGAAGATCGTCATCCGGTGGCCACGGGTGAGGGCCCAGCTGCGGCTGAACCCGTTCCATGGCCCGCGCCCTTCCAGCACCACCGCCGGCCTGACCGCCACCCACCCGCACCCCAGGATCGCGGGGACCACGACGGTGCAGCACGTGCCCATGATCGCCAGGCCCAGCAGCGCCTCGGCCGCGAGCAGCGGCAGGTAGCGCCGGACCGCGAGCTGCAGGGCCGGGCCGGGCGACGCGGGCCCACCCTGGAGCTGCTGGGTCACCAGGGCCGTGATGGCCCCGCCGGCCAGCGGCGAAAGGAGCGCGCTGCCCAGCATCATGTACGTGAGGGGGCCCGCCAGGGCGCGCAGCGGCGCGAAGGGATCGCCCGCCGAGGGCCGGGGTTGCGCGAGCGGGTCGATCGAGAGCGCGTAGATGGCCATGGGCAGCACGGCCACCGCCCCCAGCGCCACCAGCGGCCCCACCCCCTGCCCGAACTGCCTGAGGATCAGCGACAGGGTGGCGCCCACGTCGAGCACGTTCCGCGCGGCCGCGCTCCCTGCGCCCCAGCCGCCGCCAGGGGGCGCGCCGGGGAGCGGCGCCTGCGGCGGGGGCGGCGGGGCGGCGCCGGGCCCCCAGCCCTGCGGCGCGGCCGGCGCAGCCGCCAAGGGCGGCGGCGCAGCCGCTCCCAGCGGCGGCGGCGCCAGCTGCGCATGGCAGCGCGGGCACTGCCCGTCCGGCCTCGGGTGATGGTTCAGGCCGCAGCCTGCACAGCGGATCCACGGCTCCATGGCGTCCCCCTCGCCCTACTCGAACACCTGCGCCAGCTGCCCGGCGTCGCTCTCGCCGTTCGCGGCGCGCAGCCGGTGGTGCACCACGACCGGACCGACCGCGAGGACCGCGAGCAGCACCAGGTTGAGCGCCGAGACGAGAAGGCCCACCACGATCAACGGGCCGCCGCCCTCGACGTTCCTGCCAGGGCCGAAGCTGAGGGTGAACACCCCCACCTCCAGCGCCAGGAACACCAGGAACCAGCCCAGCAGCGGCACCAGGAACACCAGGAAGACGGCCAGCCGGTGACCCTGGGTCAGCTCGCGGCTGCGCCGCAAGGCAGCCAGCGGTCCGCGCTGCTCGAGCAGCGCCGCCGGAGCCGAGACTGCCCATCGGGTCAGGATCCGGGCGACCATCCACAGGAACCCCAGGAACGCGACGATCAGCGCGGCGAAGCTCAGCACCCACACGCGGGGGCCGAAGGCCGCTCCCACCATCGCCATGACCATGATCGCCACCACGTAGACCACGGCGAGCGTCAGGCCGACCAGCACGTGCAGCCCGAGCAGCGACAGGTAGCGCCGGCCCGCCCGCGCCAGCGCGTCCCGCAGCGTGGGCCGCTCACCCCGGAGCTGGCGGTCGGCGCAGGCCATCATGGCGCCGCTGATGAAGGGGGCGACGAGCAGGAACACGAGCAGGACGCCGAGCACGGTCACCAGCACCAGCTCTTCGGGCCCGTTCCTCATGGACACGAACGTCACGGCCAAGGCCGAGACCACGCCCCAGGGCACGAGGCCCAGGAACCCCAGCAGCAAGAGCCGCCACCATCCGCGGCCGACGTGCGTGAAGATCTCGCCCAGCGCGGCTCCGACCCCGAGCCGCGGCGCCGCGGCCAGGGGCGGCGGCGGCTGCTGCGCAGCGACGGGTTGCGACTCCCAGGCTTCCACGTGTTCCCCCTCCGCGTGGGCTACTCCGGAGGAGCCACGTTACACGGCCGGGGGCCCGGCCGGAAGCGCGCTGACCGCCTACTCGGGCGGACCGCCGTACATCGCGTCCAGCTCGGCCTGGTAGCGCGCCTCGATCACCTTGCGCTTGAGCTTCTGCGAGGCGGTCACCTCGCCCTCGGCCTCGGTGAACTCGCGCGGGAGGAGCGTGAACTTCTTGATGGTGGCGTAGCGCGGCAGGGCGGCGTTGAGCTGGTCGAAGCCGGCCTGCACCGCCGCCTTGAGCCGGGGGTCGCGCACCAGCTCCGCCACGCCCTTGCCGCCGGCGCCGCCCGCCCGGGCCCACTGGCCCACCGACTCGGGGTCGAGCGTGACCAGGGCGGTGACGAAGTTCCGGCGGTCGCCGTGGACCAGCACCTGCGAGATGAGCGGGCTGGCCGCCTTGAGGCGCGACTCCAGCTCGGCCGGCGCGATGTACTTGCCGCCGGAGGTCTTGATCAGGTCCTTCTTGCGGTCGGTGATGAAGAGGAAGCCGTCGGCGTCCACGTGGCCGACGTCGCCGGTGTGGAGCCAGCCCTCGGCGTCCAGGGCCTCGGCGGTCTGCTCCGGCTTGCCGCGGTAGCCGCGCATGATCCAGGGGCCGCGCATGAGGATCTCGCCGTCGTCGGCGATCCGCACCTGCATGCCCGGGAAGGCCGGGCCCACCGAGCCGATGCGCTGCCGGGGCAGCAGGTTGGCGTGGGTGGCGGCGGAGGACTCGGTCAGCCCGTAGCCCTCCAGGATCCGGACGCCCATGCCGTCGAAGAACTCGGCGATGTCGCGCGAGAGCGGCGCCGAGCCGGAGACGAAGAACCGCAGCTGCCCGCCGAACAGGTCCCGCACCCGCTGGAACACCAGCCGGTCGGCCAGCGCCAGCTGCGCCGCCAGCAGCGGGCCGGGGGTCCGGCCGGCGTGGCGCAGGCGCGAGCCCTCCACGCCCACCCCCACGGCCCAGCGGAAGAGCGCCGCCTTCACCGCGCCGCCCTCGCGGGCGTTGGAGAGGATTCTGTTGTGCACCTTCTCGAAGATCCGCGGCACGGCGCAGACGAAGGTGGGCCGCACCTGGCCCAGGTTCTCCACGATCTTCTCGATCCGCCCGTCCACCGCGGTGGGGAAGCCGATGCGGAGCTGGGCCGTGCCGATCATCTTCCCGAACGAGTGGGCCAGCGGCAGCCAGAAGAACTGCAGCGCGTCGGCGTGGTCGAGGATGCCGGAGGCCTGCACGGAGGCCGACTGGCTCACCCAGCAGCCGTGCGTCAGCTCCACGCCCTTGGGGCTGCCGGTGGTGCCGGAGGTGTAGAGCAGCGTGGCCAGCGCCTCGGGCCGGACCGCCGCCGCGCCCTCCTCGAAGGCGCCCGGCTGCTCGGCGTCCAGCGCCCGGCCGCGCGCCTCCAGGTCGGCGAAGCGGAGCACCCAGCCGTCGCTGGTGGGCTCCGCGTCGAAGGCCACCACGTGGCGCAGCGCCGGCAGCTGGTCGCGCCGCGCCTGGAGCTTCTGCACCTGCTCGAGCGTGTCCACGAAGGCCACCACCGCGCCGGAGTCGGCCAGGATGTAGGCGCACTCGTCGGCGGTGGAGCTGGGGTAGATGGCGCTGGTGGCGGCGCCGGCGCAGAGCACGCCGTAGTCGGCCAGGATCCACTCGATGCGGGTGGCCGACAGGATGGCGCAGACCTGCTCCGACCGGACGCCCAGGCCGCGCAGGCCGGCCGAGACGGCGCGCACCCGCGCCTCGGTCTCCGCCCAGGTCAGGCTCTTCCAGCCGGCGCCGTCCGGGTAGCGGAAGGCCTCGACGTCCGGGGTGCGCCCGACGCGGTCGAGGAACAGGTCGGGGACGCTGCGCGGCTGGGTGTCGGACACGGGCGGGCCTCCTGCGGATCGCGCCGGAATCTAGACCCAATTCGCCCGCCCCGCGACAGGCGCGAGGTGCCCCCGCCCGCCTGGCCCCGTCACCGCCCCGGGCCAGCGCCATCCGCCATAGCAGCCACCCATCCGCGACTGCGACAGAGTGAAGCTGCCGCCGAACGGCCTTGACCCGTCAACGTCCGCTTCCTAGGATGCTTCTCCAACACAACGGAATCCCAGACCGCCCCGCCGCGACCGAGGAGAACCCCATGTCCATCCCCCCGACCCGCAAGCTGCGCTTCGAGACGCTCCAGGTCCACGCCGGCCAGGAGCCCGCCCCCGGCACCAACGCCCGGGCCGTGCCCATCTACCAGACCACCTCGTACACCTTCGACTCCGCGGACCACGGCGCGGACCTCTTCGCGCTGAAGGCGTTCGGCAACATCTACACGCGGATCATGAACCCCACCACCGACGTCTTCGAGAAGCGCATCGCGGCGCTCGAGGGCGGCGTGGCGGCGCTGGCGACGGCGTCCGGGCAGGCGGCGCAGTTCCTGGCCATCGCCAACATCGCGCAGGCCGGCGACAACATCGTCGCCACCAGCCAGCTCTACGGCGGCACCTACAACCAGTTCAAGGTCACCCTCCCCCGCCTCGGCATCGGCGTGAAGCTGGTGGACGGCGACGACGTGGCCGCGCTGGGCAAGGCCATCGACGGCAAGACCAAGGCGCTCTACCTCGAGTCCATCTCCAACCCCTCCGGCAACGTCCCCGACTTCGCCGCCGCGGCCAAGCTGGCCCACGACGCCGGCATCCCGCTCATCGTGGACAACACCTTCGGCGCCGGCGGCGCCCTGGCGCGCCCCATCGACCACGGGGCCGACATCGTGGTCGAGTCCGCCACCAAGTGGATTGGCGGCCACGGCACCTCCATCGGCGGCGTGATCGTGGACTCGGGCCGGTTCGACTGGGCCGCCAGCGGCAAGTTCCCGTTCTTTACCCAGCCCTCGCCCGGCTACCACGGCCTGGTCTTCAACGACGTGTTCGGCCCCAAGGGCCCGTTCGGAAACATCCAGTTCATCATCCGCGCCCGCGTCGAGGGGCTGCGCGACCTCGGCCCGGCCCTCTCGCCCTTCAACGCCTTCCTGCTGCTGCAGGGGCTGGAGACGCTCTCGCTGCGCGTGCAGAAGCACAACGAGAACGCCCTGGCGCTGGCGAAGTGGCTCAAGGCCCACCCCGCGGTGGCCTGGGTGAACTACACCGGCCTGGAGGAGCACCCCGCGCACCAGCGCGCCCGCAAGTACCTGCGCGGCGGCTTCGGCAGCGTCTTCACCTTCGGGATCAAGGGCGGCTTCGAGGCCGGCAAGAAGTTCATCAACGGCGTGAAGCTGGCCTCGCACCTGGCCAACGTGGGCGACGCCAAGACGCTGGTGATCCACCCCGCCTCGACGACGCACCAGCAGCTCTCGGCCGAGGAGCAGAAGAGCGCCGGCGTCTCGCCCGACCAGGTCCGCATCTCGGTCGGCCTCGAGCACCTCGACGACATCAAGGAGGACCTCGACGAGGCCTTCGCGGCGGCGAAGTAGAGCGCATCCGCCCCCGCCCGCCCTTCGAGAGGTTCAGGGCGAGCGGGGGCGACGGATGCCGTCGCACCCCAAGGGCGCACGCGCTGGAGCAAGTGAAAGGGAGAGGGAGGGGACGAAGGCCGCCATCTTCTCCCGCCCGAACGTCTCCACCGCCGCCCAGAGGTTGTGGCTTCGGCAACGGAGCCGAAGGTTGCGAGAGGTAGGCGGCCCGCCCAGCGCCTCCGCCTCGATGTGGTCGAGCTCCAGCTGCCAGCGGCTGCAGCAGCGCCGCCCGTCCGGCGAGACGTAGGAGCAGCAGCCTTCGTCGCGCGCCCACACCTCCCGCCGGACGTCGGCCGTGACGGTGCGAGGATTGAAGCGGCAAGGCGTGGCGAGGAAGGGGACCGGCTCCCCGGGGATCGCCGGCGCCGCCGACTCGGCCAGCACCGCCGCCTCCACCGGCACCGTGACCTCGACCGGAGCCGCAGCCTTCGCCAGCCCCACCGCCCCCTTTCGCCTCGAGTGCTTCTCGACCGCGCAGCGGATGGCCTCCTTGAGGACCTCGGCCAGGTTGCCGTCCGGGACCTTGTGCGAGAGCAGGTTGCGGAGGTCCTCCAGCTCGGCGCGCGCCTCCTCATCGAGCGTGACCCGCAGCGACCACTGCTCGCCGTTGACCGGCCGAAGCTCCGGACGGCTGGGAGCAGGCGTGGAGACGGGAGCCGTGAGCGCGAACGTGGGCGCCGAGGAGACGGCCGGCTCCGAAGGCACGGACGGCGCCGCCTCAATCGGCCCGAGCGCCAGTGCAGTCGCACCCGTCGGATCCACCGGACGGAGCTGGGAGGCGGAAGCCGCAGGAGTGGGCGGAACGCGGCGAAGCCCATCCTTCGGCGCCACCACCGGCTTGACCGAGACCACCAGCCGCTCCACGTCGGCCTTGGACTTGAAGGCAGCGCGGCCGAGGAGGTCGTCCAGGTTCTCCGCCGTCAGCACCTCACGCAGCAGTCCCAGGGTGGTGAGGGAGAGCCGGCCGTCACGCAGCGGCGCCTCGAGGGAGGGAAACCGCGAGAGCAGCCGCATGGCCGTGATCCGCCGCCAGGCGCCGTCTTCGGAGAGGTGCAGCGCCTCGCGGCAGTAGACCCAGAGCGACGAGAACCCCTGCACCAGGTAGAGCTTCCGCCGCTCCACCTCGGCCAGCACCAGGAGGAAGTCCACCTTGAGGCCCCGCTCCTCGCCCGCCAGCGACAGCAAACGCCCCATCAGCGTGGAGTCATCGAGGAGAGCGAGAGTGACATCGGCCATGGCGCACCTCCAGCAGATGCCGCCATCGTAAGCCCGGATTCCGAGCCGCTCGCCGAGGCCCCCGGCGCTTCCCTACGCGTGAGATCGCGACACCCCCTCTCCGCCCCCCCACGACCCTTCACCATCCGCGCAGCACGCGCCCGCAGCGCTGCAGCACAGCCATTTCCAGCACCCCGCCCCCGCGAACCCCGCCTCGGCGCAAATCCGCGTCAAGCGCAATCGTCAGCCACTCACTCGGGACGCCCCATCCGTCGCTTACTCTGGAGCAAGCGCACAAATAGTGAACCCCGCCGCCCCCCTCCGGCCGCTCCGCCCCCGCCCCGCCGTTTCACTTACTCCGGAGCAAATGCACCCTCAGTGAACCCACCCGCCTCCTCTCGTCCCCAGCCCCCACGCACCTTCAACAGCACTGTCCCAGCCGCGGCGCAGGGGCAGGGGCTCCCCTGCGCCCTGTCCCGCCGGCAGCGCACCGGGTAGCTCATCGCTCTCGGACCTGCGCCGCTCGCGGTCCCACCCTGCGCCTTCCCGCCGGCCGCGCCAATCGCGGTCAACCGCCCCCTACCGCTCCTCCAACCTCCCCACCAGCGCCGTCGCCCCTGCGATCCCCGCCGCCCGGAAGCACAGCCCCACTCCCGGCACGGCCAGGATCAGCCCCATCACCACCGCGAACCCGGCCGTCTCCCACGGATGACGCTCGGTGAACGCCACCTCGTCGTGCCAGGGCCGCGAGAGCCGGCGGACGATCCGCCCCGTCCACCCCAGCGGCCGCAGCAGGACGAAGAGCCCTCCCCCGCGCCGCAGCAGGCGCGCGAACCACGGCTCGGGCGCGGGCAGCCGCTCCCCGGGCAGCACCTCGGAGGGCAGCTCGAAGGCGTCGATGACGATCCAGTGGAAGGTCCACAGGCCGGCCACCACCGCCGCCTCCCACGCCCCGGCCAGCCGCACCACCACGATCACCGGGAAGATCCCCGCCGCCACCAGCACCGCCTGGCGCAGCGCCTTCGCCGACTCGTGCAGCACCAGCTTCACGAACGGGCCGTGGAAGGTGTCGCGCCCTGGCGAGAACCCCAGCGCGCGCCGGGCCTCCAGCGCCACCCGGCCCCACTGCCGCTGCAGGAGCGTGGGCGGCATGGAGGCCAGCGCCACGAAGGCGACCGTGAAGGCGTGGAGCGTGCCCAGCGGGTCCGCCTGCGCCTCCGGGTCTTCGAGGTCGCTCCAGGTGGACCAGGCGGCCACGGCGGCGCAGCCGAGCACGGTCAGCAGGGTGGGCCAGAGCGCCGCCCGGCGCAGCGCCGGGTCGGTGGCCACGCGGCGGGCCGCGTCCAGCGCCTGCCCCGCGCCCCACAGGAAGCGCCCGGCCGGATCCGGCCGCGCCGCGGCCTGGGGCGTGGCGGCGTGGAAGCGGAGCGCCTCCAGCGCCTGGCGCGGCCCGCGCACCGCCGGCCCCACCAGCGCGGTGACCAGCGGCGGCGGAGCCAGCTCCTGGGACGGCTCGCTCATCCCAGCACCTCGCCCCGGAAGCTCCGCCCCACCTCCGGGCGCAGCCCGAAGTGCTCGGCCACGGTGGCCCCCAGGTCGGCGAACGACTCGCGCGTGCCCAGCGGGCCGCCGCCGCGCCCCGGCGCGTGGACCAGCAGCGGCACGTGCTCGCGCGAGTGGTCGGTGGACGGGGTGGTGGGATCGCAGCCGTGGTCGGCGGTGAGGGCGAACAGGTCGCCCGGCCGCAGCCGCGAGAGGAGGCGCGGCAGGGCCTGGTCCAGCGCCTCCAGCGCCCGCGCGTAGCCGGCCGGGTCGTTGCGGTGGCCGTAGAGCATGTCGAAGTCCACCAGGTTGACGAAGAGCAGGCCGTGATCGAGGCGGTCGAGCAGCGCCTCGGTGCGCGCCAGCCCGTCGGCGTTCCCCTCGGTGTGGACCTCCTCGCTGATCCCCTTGCGGTCGAAGATGTCCGGGATCTTGCCCACGCCCACCACCGGCACGCCCGCCTCCGCCAGCCGCTCCAGCACCGTCGGCACCGGCGTGGCGATGGAGAAGTCCTTCCGGTTGTAGGTGCGGACGTAGCGGCCGGGGGTCCCCACGAACGGCCGCGCGATGACGCGCGCCACCCGGTGCGGATCGAGCAGCCGCCGCGCGGTGCGGCACCAGGCGTAGAGCGTCTCGAGCGGCACCGTCTCCTCGTGGGCGGCGATTCTGGAAGACCGAGTCGGCGGAGGTGTAGACGATGGGCTTGCCGGTGCGCTGGTGCTCCGGCCCCAGCTCCTCGATGATGGCCGTGCCGCTTGCGACCGCGTTGCCCAGCACGCCCGGCGCCCCGGTCTCCGCCAGGAAGGGCCCGATGATCTCCGGCGGGAAGCCCCGCGGGAAGAGCGCCAGCCCCTGCCGCAGCACCACGCCCATCATCTCCCAGTGGCCGGTGATGGTGTCCTTCCCCTCCGACTGCTCCGCCATGCGCCCGTACCAGCCGGTGGGGGCCGGGTCCGGCGGCACGCCCAGCACCCGCGTCAGGTGGCCCAGCCCCAGGCGACCCATCACCGGCAGCGAGAGGCCGCCCACGGCGCGGCTCACGTTCCCGATGGTGTCCGAGCCGGCGTCGCCGTAGGCGGCCGCGTCGGGCAGCGCGCCGCAGCCGGCGCTGTCGGCGACGAGGAGGAGGAAGCGGCGGCGATCCATGACCCGATCCTAAGCGTCAGAAGCTCGCCGCGCTCACGATGGCGACGCTGGCCGAGGCCCCGACCCGGTCCGCCCCTGCGGCGATCATGGCCAGCGCGTCGGCGGCGGTCCGGATCCCGCCCGATGCCTTCACGCCCAGGGCCGGCCCCACCACCTCGCGCAGCAGCGCCACCGCCTCGCGCGTGGCCCCGCCGCGGCCGAAGCCGGTGGAGGTCTTCACGTAGGCGGCCCCGGCGCAGCGGGCCAGCGCGGCCCCGGCGGCGAGCTGGTCGCGGGTCAGGTGGGCGGTCTCGAGGATCACCTTCACCGGCACGCCGGCCGCCGCCACCACCGCCCGCAGGTCGCGCAGCACCGCCTCGTGCCGCCCGGCCAGCAGGTCCGGCAGCCGGACCACCACGTCCACCTCCTCGGCCCCGGCCCGCGCCAGCGCCGCGGCCTCGGCCGCCCGGGCCTCCGGGCTGGCCTCGCCCAGCGGGAAGTCGGCCACCGCGATGGCCTTCACCCCCGAGCCGGCCAGCCGCCGGCGCGCCTCGGGCACCCACTCGCCGCGCACGCAGACGGTGGCGAAGCGGTGCGCCAGCGCCTCGTCGAGGAGCCGGGCCACCTCGGCCGCCCCGGCGCCCGGCGCCAGCAGGGTGTGGTCGATGAAGGGGGCCAGGTCGCGCGGGGTACGGAGGCGGGCGGGGTCGAGGAGCGCCATGCGCCGCATGGTAGCGGAAGCGGCGCCGGCGCGGGGGCCGCGCGCTACGCCGGGTGCACGCCCCCTTCGCCTCCCGACGCCCCGGCGGCGTCGGGCGACGTCGCCGGCGCGCTCTCCCCTGCCCGGTCCAGCGCCAGCTTGAAGAGGATGGGGCCGGCCAGCTCGTTGACCGACACCACCGCGACGGCCAGCGCGCCGAAGGCCGGCCCGAAGCCCGGGAACTCGCCCGCCACCTTGGCCGCGATGCCGAGCGCCAGCCCGGCCTGCGAGACCATGCCGGCGAACCCCCAGCGGGCCACGGCGGGCGGATCCCCGGCCAGCGACGAGGCGGCGCGCTGCGCGCCCCAGCTCAGCGCCGCCCGCGCCCCGGCCAGGAGCAGCGCCGCCGGCCAGAGCGTGGCCAGCAGCCCCAGGTCCAGGTGCGCGCCGGCGGTGGCGAAGAAGACCACGTAGACCACCTCGCCGGCCCGCTCCACCTCGTGCAGCAGCCGCGGCCCCTGCCGCGAGAGGTTCTGCACCACGAAGCCGGCCACGATGAAGACGAGCAGCCACTCGAACCGCAGCCAGGAGAAGAGCTGGGTGAAGACCAGGCCGAAGGCCAGCAGCACCAGCAGCACCTGCCGCCCCACCAGCTTGAGATACAGCGCCAGCGCCAGGCCGATGGTGGTGCCGATGGCGATCGACCCCAGCAGCTCGTGCCCCACCTCGCCCAGCGAGGAGAGGGCCAGCGCCGCGCCCGGCTCGAGCATGGGCCGGGCCACCGTGAGCGCGAGGGCCAGCACCACCACCACCACCACGTCCGAGGTCATGACGAAGTTGAGGTTGTGGGAGGCCACCGGGCCGCGAGCGCGGGTCTGGGCCAGGATGCCCAGCGTGGCGGACGGGCTGCGGGTGAGCGCCACCACGCCCCACAGCAGCGCCACCCCCAGCGCCGCCACCGGCGCCATCCCGGCGGCGAACGGCACCAGCCCGCGCACGGCGAAGAAGACCGCCGCCATGCCCAAGAGCCCCACCGCGTTGTGGATCAGCGTGGCCCAGGCCAGGCCGCGCCAGGCGGAGAGCACCTCGCGCGCGCGCAGCTCGGCGCCGCCGGCCAGCGCGATGAGCGCCAGCGCCACGGTGTTGACCACCTGCAGGTCCTCGACGGCCCGGTGCTCGACCACCTGGAGCACGTGGGGGCCCACCAGCACGCCGGCCACCAGGTAGGCGGTCAGGTGCGGGAAGCCCAGCGGCTCCAGCGCCGCCGCCAGCGCCGCGCCGGAGAGCAGCAGGAAGCCGAACGCGGCCAGGCTGCCGGCCGGGCCGGGATCGCCGGGGAGCATGCGGCTGGCGCCGTACATGAGCGCCACCACCACCAGCGCCACCGCGGCGCCCGCCAGCCGGGCGGCCGGGGTGCGCGCGCCCCCGCCGCTCATGGCGCCACCTCCAGGCCCGCGGCGGCCGGGCCTGCCCCGGCCGGCGGCAGCTCACCGGCGCGGTCCAGCGCGCGCCGCAGCGCCCGGGGCGAGAGCAGCTCGCCCAGCACCGCGCCCGCCGCCGCGCAGGCCAGCACCGTCGCGCCCTCCGGCCCGGGGTAGCGGACCGCCAGCACCAGCCCCACGCACACGCCGAACGGGCCGGGCGTGGCCAGCGCCGGGGCCAGGGCCGCCCCGCCCCGCCGCGCCGCCGGCGACGCCCCCGCCAGCAGCAGCGCCGTGGCCACGTTGCCGGCCACCAGCGCCGCCGCCGCCGCGAGGACCACCGCCGGCAGCCCGGCGGTGGCCTGCGGCTGCACCAGGGCTCCGGCGATGAGCAGGGCCGGCGCGATCACCGGCCGCTCCACCGTGTGGGCCAGCGCCCGCAGCGGCTCGCGCTGCGGCGCGGCGGCGGCCGCCACCAGCCCCAGCGCGAAGGCCGCCGGGACCGGCGACACGCCGGCCCGGACCGCCACCCCCAGCGCCACCAGCGCCGTGCCCATCAGCACCGCCACCATCGCGTCCGGCCGCGCGTCGAAGCGGATCAGGAGCCCCGCGCCCAGCCCCAGCGCCGCGCCCAGCGCCAGCGGGGCGGCCCCGGCGCCCACCGCCCCCACGCGCTCCAGCACCAGCGGGGAGGCGTCGGCCGCCACCAGCCAGGCCAGCACCAGCACCGGCACCAAGTCGCCGGCGTCGGACAGGCCGTGGAGCAGCTCGGTGAGCGGGCCGCGCGCGCCGTGGCGGGCGACGGCCCAGCGGATGGCGTTGCGGGTGGTGCCGGCCAGGGCCGCGCCCGCCCCCAGCGCCGTGATCCGCTGGCCCTGGGTCGCGAGGAAGCCGGTGCCCTGCTGCGCCGCCAGCACCGCGCCCACCGCCGCGGCCACCGCCGCGAGGGGGACCAGCGTCAGCAGCACCGCGCCGGCGACGCGGGCCGGCGGGATGCGCCGGCCGTCGACGAAGCCGTAGTCCAGGCCGATCACCAGCGCCACCCAGGCGCCGGCGGCGGCCCCCAGCGGCGCGAAGGCCCGGACCAGCTCGACCGGCACGGTGCCCAGCACGGCCGGGCCCAGCAGGAAGCCGACGGTGATCACGCCGGCGCCGGAGGCGAAGCCCACGTACCCCTGCTTGCGCCCCCGCGCGCCGCCCATGGAGGCGGCCACCAGCAGCGCCAGCAGCACCCAGACCGTGGTCACGGGCGCCGCCCCACGCGCGTCGGGTGGAGGAGCGTGAGCAGGTGCGGGACCCGCACGACGCCGCCCTGCTCGTCCTGCAGCACCACCTCGCGCAGCGTCACCTCCAGCACCCGCCCGCGGCGGCCGCCCACCTCGACCTCGGCCCCGGGGTGGAGCGCGCCGCCGTACACCGCCAGCACGCCCAGCAGCACGGTGGCGGCGATGGGGGTGAGCCCCAGCCCCAGCGCGATGAGGACCGTCCAGCCCAGCCCGCCCAGCCCCCGCTCGCCGGTGCCCAGCACCCCCGGCGCCAGCAGGAGCCCCAGCACCACCAGGCCCGCCCGCACCAGCACGCCGGAGGGGCGGGCGCGCTCGTGCCGAGAACCAGCTGGAGGAGGCCTGGCTCGTGGCCAGCGCCTCGAACCAGCGGCGGGTGGCGCGCAGCAGCCCCGCCACCACCGCGATCAGCACCGCGGCCGCCAGCAGCTGCGGCACCAGCCGGCCGGCCTCGGCCGCCAGGGCCGCCGCCGGAATCGAGCAGGGCGCTGGTGAGGCGGCCCACCAGCGGGCGCGTCCGCTCGAAGAGCGAGGCCGCGAACAGCAGCCAGGCGTAGCCCACGGCGAGCACCGCGCCGAAGCGGAGGATGCGCAGCGCCAGCGGGACCACCCCGCGCAGGAAGGCCGCGCTCGCCACCTCCACGCCGCCCAGCGTCAGCGACCCGAGCGTCAGCTCCCCGGCCTCGACCCGCTCGGCCAGCGCGCCGCCCACCGCCCCCAGGCGGCGGACCAGCAGCACCGCGATCAGCCCGGAGAAGACCAGCATCGACCAGGCGAAGACCGCCTCCTGCGCCGCCCGCCGCCAGCCCTCGGCGCGGACCGCGCGCTCGGCCGCGGGCAGCACGGCGGCGGCCAGCGCCGCGGCGTCGGGCTGGCCGGCCGCGGTCGCGTCCTCCGGCCCCAGCACCAGCACGCGCCGCGCGCCCAGCCGCAGCTCCACGCGATCGCCGGCCGGCGCGGCGGTGAGCGCCTGGTCCCCCGCGGCCACGCCGGCGGCCAGGGCCTGGCTGGCCTCGCGGGCGCGGATCGCGGCGCCCTGCCCGTCGAGGGGGGCCACGAGGTCGACCACCGGCGTGTCCCCGAGCAGGACCCGGCCGGCGGGCGCGGGGGCGGGGCCGGCGGCCAGCGCCGGCGCGGCCACCAGCAGCGCCAGCGCCGCGAGCAGTGGCGGGGCGAGGGGGCGGGAGTGGGTGCGCACGCCCGATTCTACCGGCTGGCCCGCCGGCCCGTCGAGACGGGATCGCCGCCGGACGGATCCCACTGTCCGGGCGGTACGTACACCTTGCCGTCCGGCTGCATCATGAAGTGCGGGGACATGATTCGCACCCCGGCCTGGTTGAACGCGTCCTGGATGGCGGCGTGCAAATCCGAGAGCACCTGCAGCCGCTGGTCGCACGCCTCGAGGTTCACCAGCAGCTGGTACTCCACGTAGAAGTCGGAGAGCGCGCGCTGCAGCACCCGCGGCGCCGGCTGGGCGCGCAGGCCGGGGGTGGCCGCGGCCGCGCCGGTGAGCAGGGCGTGGACCTGCCGCCAGGGCGCGTCGTAGCCGATGGTGACGGTGGTGCTCGCCACGGCGCCCTCGGCGCCGGAGAGGCGCGAGTAGTTGGTGACCGAGGCCGCCACCAGCACGGCGTTGGGGACGGTCACCTCCTCCAGCCGGAGGTTCGCGACCTTGGTGGAGAGGACGCCGACGTGCGTGACCGTGCCCTCCACCTCGCCCACGCGGACGTAGTCGCCGGGGCGGAGCGCGCGGGAGTAGACCAGCACCAGGCCGCTCATGAGCTGGTTCACGATGTTGGAGGAGCCGAGCGTGAACATGATGCCGACGAAGACGCTCACGCCCTTGAAGACGCCGGTCTCCGAGCCCGGGATGTACGGGTAGGCCACCACCGCGCCGAAGACCCAGATCACGCCCAGCACGATGCGGCGGGTGGCGCGGGCGGTCTCGCGCTCCAGCCAGCCGATCTGGATCCGGCCGGTCTCGACCCGCTCGAACAGGCCGCTGGCGGCGGAGGCCACGGCGCGGGTCAGCGCCAGGATCACGCCCACTGCGAACAGCCCCGGGATGGCGCCCAGCGCGCCGGAGAGCAGGCCGCTGGCCAGGCCGGCCAGGTAGCTGCCCAGCCCATCCGCCCAGGGGCGGGTGTACTCGAAGCGCCCCAGCACCGCGGTGAGCCAGGCGTAGCCGAACGCCACCGCCACCAGGAGCGCCGCGGCCTTGATCAGCGTCTGCGCCAGCGCCGTCAGCAGGGGGGCCAGGTCCACGCCGAACAGCTGGACGCGCCAGGGCAGCCCCTCCGACGCCTGCACGCGGCGCAGCACCGCCCGGCGCCCCCGCACCAGCAGCCAGAGCACCAGCGCGAAGGCCAGCGTCTCCAGGAGCCCCACGCCGGCCTCGCGGAGCAGCGTGGGCAGGTGGCGCTCCTCGTCGCGCGCCTGCAGCGCCGCCCCCAGCCGGCGCGCCGCGTCCCGGGCCGCCGGCTCCAGCCCGCCCGACTCGGGCGGCAGGTCGGCCTCGAAGAGCGCGAAGGCGATCAGGCCGCCGGCCGAGATCACCGCCGCGCGCCGGCCGGCCAGCTCGGCCACGTCGAAGTGGACCTCGGCGGCGGCCGCCTCCGGCAGCTCGCCGATGCGCCCCTCGGCGCGCCGGGCCCGCTCCTCCGGCGTGGCCCCGGCCACGGTGGCGCGCAGCTCGGCCACCGGCTGGTTCCAGACCCGGATCACCGCCGGCGGCGCCCCCGGCGTGGCGCGCGGCGGCTCGCTGGCGCCCTCGTCGGCGCGCGCCGGGCCGGCGGCCAGGGCCAGGGCCAGCAGCGGGAGCAGCGCGAGGCGGCGGGCGGCGGCGGGGGCGTGGGGCATGGCGGTTCCGCGCGACGACGGGGGACGGCCGGGGCGAACGGCGGGCGCACCGGGAGTGTCCAGTGGTATGTAGGCGCATCGCTGCGAGGCTGTCCATACGCCCGAGGTCCACCGCATGAGCGCCCCCCGCCAGGCCCCCGCCGTCCCCCTGCTGCCGCACGGAGACGCGCCGCGCCGCCGGCTCCGGCGCGTCTTCCTGGACGGCTTCCTGGCCCTGGACGTGGCCGAGCCGCTGGCCTCGTTCGACGCCGAGCGCCCCGCCGCCGAGGTGCGGGCCCTCCTGCAGGCGCGCGGGCAGGAACGCGTGGGCGTCCGGGTGGAGGGGCGGGTGCGCGGGTGGGCGGCCCGGGCCGAGCTGCGCGACGGCCCGCTGGGCGCGCACCTCCACCCGTTCGGCCCGGACGACCTCGTGCCCGAGGGCGCCTCGCTGCAGGAGGTGATCGCCTCGCTGGCCGTGAACGAGCGCTGCTTCGTGACCGTGCTGGGCGAGGTGGCGGCGGTGGTCACGCTGCAGGACCTGGAGAAGCCGCCGGTGCGCATGTTCCTGTTCGGCATGATCACCGTGCTGGAGATGTCGCTGACCGGCCTTCTGGAGAGCGCCTTCCCCCAGGACGGGTGGACGCGGGTGATCTCGCCGGGGCGGCTGGCCAAGGCGCGCGCGCTGCAGGAGGAGCGGCAGCGGCGGGGCGCGCCGGCGCGGCTGGTGGACTGCCTGCAGTTCTCGGACAAGGGGCAGCTGGCGCTCAAGGCCACCGGGTCGAAGCTGGAGGCCTCGCTGGGCATGTCGCGCCGCGGCCTGGAGCGCGCGCTCAAGGAGCTGGAGGAGCTGCGCAACAACCTGGCCCACGGGCAGCAGATCATCCCGCAGGGCTGGTCGCGCATCGCGGTCTTCACCAGCCGGCTGGAGCAGCTCCTGACCGGGCTGTGAAGGCGGCGGCTACTGCACGGCGGAGAGCGTCAGCGGCACGGTGACGTCGATGGCCTCACCCTGGAAGGCGGGGAACACCAGCCGGCGGCCGGCGTTCCGGACGCAGCGGCCCAGCGTGGTCCGCTCGCGCTCGGCCTCGTCCAGGCGGGCGGCGGAGACGGTCCCGTCGGGCCGCACCGTGAGCAGCAGCGTCACCCGCTCCTCGGCGCCGGCGGTGCCCGCGCGGGCGATGCAGGCGGAGAAGGCGCCGCGGTTCTCGTCGATGACGCGCGCCACCGCGGCCGGGTCCAGCGCCGCGCCGCCGCTGTCCAGGTCGAGGCGCTCGACCTGGGTGGCCGGCGCGGTCTCGTCTCCCTTGGCGGCCAGCAGGTCGAGCATGCGGCGATCGCGGGCGGCCAGGCGCCGCTGGGCCGGCCGGTCGGTGGCGCGCGCCGGGCGGGCCGGCGCGGCCGGCGGCTCCGCCACGGCCACCTGGGTCGGCTCGGGGACCGCCTCCGCCGGCGCGAGCTCGGCCGGCGCCGGCTCGGGCTCGGGCGCGGGAGGCGGCGGGGCCGGGGGCGGCGGCTTCGGCGCGGGCCGGGGCGCGACGGCCACCGGCGGCGGCGGGACCGGGCGCAGCCACCAGCCCAGCCCGCCCATCGCGCACAGCAGCAGCACGGCCGCGGCGGCCAGCAGCGGCGCGAGCCGGCGGCGGCGCCCCTTCTTCGCGGCCTGGTCCGCGGCGACGGTGGCCGCCGCCTCGACCGCCGCGGCCCCGTCGGCCGCCCAGGCCTCCAGCGCGTCGGGCGCGCCGGGCTCCGGAGGGAGCGGGGGCTCGGGGGCGAAGGCGTCGGCCTCCGCCGCGAGCGGTGCCGCGGCAGGCGGCGGGGGAGCGGGAGGCGGAGGCGCCACCGCGACGGGCGGTGGAGGGGGTGGAGGAGGCGCGACCGCGACCGGCGGTGGAGCCGGGGGCGGAGGCGGGTCGAACAGGTCGGGCAGCTCCACGTCGACCGACGGAAGCGTGGGCTCCGGAGCGGGCGGAGGCGGGGCCGCGACGACCTCGGGCGGAGGCGGAAGCGGCGCAGGCTGCTCCGGGTGCTCCGCCAGCCAGGCCATCTCCGCGTCGGTCATGCCGTGCTTCGGAGCGGGCGTGGGAGCGAACGGGACGTGCCGCTGCGGGAGCGGAACGGGGGCCGAACCGGAACCGGATGCGGGACGGGAACCGGACGCGGACCCGGCCCCGGATGCGGACCCGGTCGCGGCCCCCGGCACAGGCCCCGTGGCCAGCTCCGTGGTCGTCGGCGCGGTGATCGCACTCGCGGTGGGCGGCACGGGGGGCGGCGCCGCGGGCCGCACCGGCGCCGCCGTGGCGGCGGGGGCCCCCGGCCGCACCACGATGAGCTGGCCGCAGCCGCGGCACGCGACCTTGAACGCCCGGCCCTGGACCTTCTCGTCCGGGACCGAGTAGCGTCGGCCGCAGCGCTCGCAGGAGAAGTTCACGTGGCCGAAGATCCTACGGGTTCACGGCCAAGGGACGCAAATCCGCGGCGCGCCTCTTCCCCTACCCCGGGTGTGACCCGACCACCTCTGCGCCTAACGCCGCTCCGGGCCGCCGCCCGGGGGAAGCGGCGGAACGGCCTGGTTGCGCGGCGCGGCAGCTGGCGCGGCCCCGGCCTCCGCAGCCGGCGCAGGGCCGGCGATCAGGTGCAGGTCGCGCTGCGGGAACGGGATGGCGATGCCCTCGGCGGCCAGCCGCCGGCAGATCGCGGTCCGCAGCTCGCTCGCCACCTGCCCCCAGCCGTCCCACCGGCGGGTCCAGGCGCGCAGCTGGAAGGTGAGCGCGCTCTCCCCGAAGCCCGTGAAGAGCGCGGCCGGCGCGGGGTCGGCCAGCACGTCGGGGTGGGCCATGGCCAGCTCCAGCAGGAGCGCCACCACCCGGTCCGGATCCGTCCCGTACGCCACGCCCAGGTCGATCTCCATCCGGCGGGTCCGGTCGGAGAGGGTCCAGTTGACCAGGTGGCCGGAGATGAGGTCGGCGTTGGGCACCACCACCTCGGCGCCCTGGAACGTGCCCAGCGTGCTGGAGCGGATGCCGATGCGCCGGACCACGCCGGAGAGCGCGCCGATCTCCACCACGTCGCCCACCTGCATGGGCCGCTCGTAGATGAGGATCAGCCCCGACACGAAGTTGTTCACCACGTTCTGCAGGCCGAAGCCGATGCCCACGCCCAGCGTACCGATCAGCACCGTGAAGCGGGTCATCTCCATGCCCGAGGCCATCAGCGCGAAGACCGCGCCCACGCCCACCACCGCGTACTGCGCGGTGCGCGAGACGGCCGCCGGGACGCCGCGCGGCAGCCCCCGCCCCTCCAGCCCTTCCTCCAGCACGAAGGCCACCAGGCGCGAGAGCAGCACCGCCGCCGCCAGCGTCACGCCGAAGCGGAGCAGGTCGCCCAGGGCCAGATCCAGCCCGCCCACCCGCAGGCGCCAGTCCAGCACGGCGCCCGCCGCCGCGGCGATGTGGCCGTCCACGTGGTAGGCGCGGGCCGTCAACCAGAGCCAGGCCGCCACCGCCACCCAGCGGACCGCCACCCGCGTGCGATCCGCCAGCAGCTCCCCGTGGCGCGCCACCACCCCGACCCGGCGCGCGCCGGGCATCCGCAGCCCCCCGGCCGCCAGCGCCTGGAGCACCCGCTCCAGCCCGGCCAGGAGCACCGCGCCCGCGGACGAGACCAGCGTGCCGGAGGTGAGCAGCCGCGCCAGGTTCACGTTGCCGATCACGTTGGCCGCGACGGCCACGGCCAGCACCGCGGCCGTCCCCCACAGCGCCCAGACCGCCGGCCGGCGCCAGCCGGCGGACAGCTCGTCGGCCCAGACCGGGCGGTGGGTCGCCCGCCAGGCGGCCCCCAGCAGCAGGCCGTCCACCGCCAGCAGCACCAGCCGGCCCAGCAGCGAGTACTCCGGGGCCAGGCTGCCCAGCGCGTCGAGGGCGAACCCGATGGCCAGCGCGTGGACCCACCAGCGGGCGCGGACCGGCAGGAGCGCCCCCATGGCGCGCAGGAACGCGACCAGCATGCCCAGGAGCAGCAGCTCCCCGGCGATGAGCGGGGCGCGCGGGAGGGCGCGGAACGCCACCGCCAGGGTGATCAGCGCGGCGGCCGCGGCCGGGCGGGCCAGCACCTGCGCCGGCGCAGCCCAGACCGGCTCCGCCGCGGCCCCGGCCCCCAGCCGCCTCCCGATCCACCAGGCGGCCGCCGCCAGGGCGGCCAGCAGCGCCGCCAGCCCCACCAGCGCGGCGGCCTCGTCGCGCGCGAAGGCGGAGAGCGTGCCCCAGTGGAACTGGATCGAGCGCACCGCCTGGTCGCGCAGGCTGGCGGGGCGGGCCGGCTGGAGCAGCAGCCGATGCAGCGGCACGCTCTCGATCTCGAACAGCTGCTCGGCCCGGGCCCGCTCCACCCGGTCGGCGCGGGCCAGCTCCCCGTCGATCTCCTGCCGCAGCGTGGCCACCCGGTCCTGCACCGCCAGCGAGGCGGCCCGCCGCTCCGCCGCCCGCCGGGCCACCGCCTCGAGCCGCTCGCGCAGCCCCACGGCGCGCGCCAGCAGCGGCGCCGGTGCGCCGGCGGCGCGCCCGGCCTCCTCGGTCAGGGTCCAGGTCCGCGCCTGCGCGGTCAGGGAGCTGGCGGCCCTGTCCAGCTCGCGCACCTCGGCGTCCAGCCGCTCGTCCCAGCCGGCCAGCTGGGCCTGGGTCCGGCGCAGGGTCTGCTTGACGTCGCCCAGCGTGCGCGCGTCCAGGTCGGCCAGCGGACCCGGCCCCTTCACCGCGCGGTCCACGTCCGCCTCGGCGGCGGGGAGCCGCTCCGCCACCGGCGCCGCCACGCCGGCTTCCTCCAGCCGGGCCTCGGCGCGCTGCACGCCGCGGTAGGCCTCGTCCGCCGCGTGGATCAGGCCGGTGAGCGGGATGGCGGCAGGGACGGGCGGGGGCGGCTCGGCCGGGCCGAGGGTCACCGGCGGGCTGGCGGTCCCCCCGGCCGCGGCGGCCGCGCCGGGCAGCGCCAGCGCCAGGGCGAGCGCGAGCGGCGCCAGGGCGCGGGTGGACGGGGAGCGGAGGGCCACGGAACGGCTCCGGGTGCGAGGACCCGGCGAGCCTATCCCCTCTTGCCCGCGCCGCCCAGCGAGAGCGCCACCAGCTCCTCCGGCGCGCAGGCGTCCTCGTCCTCCGCGTCCAGCCAGGGGTCCTGGCCGGTCGCCTCGGCGAGCTGCCGCTGCAGCCCGAGGTCGAGCAGGTGCGAGGGCACCACCTTGCCCAGCGCGTGGAGCAGGTTCCCCTTCACGGAGGGGTGCTCGGCGGTCAGCTCCGCCAGCAGCCGCTTCACCCGCTTGCGCCGCAGGTTGGGCTGCGAGCCGCACAGGTCGCAGGGGATGATGGGGAACCGCACCGCCTCGGCGAAGGCGGCGATGTCCTCCTCGGCGGCGTAGCAGAGCGGCCGGATCACCACGTTGCGCCCGTCCTGCGAGCGGAGCCTGGGCGGCATGCTCTTGATGGCGCCGGAGTAGAGCGCGCTGAGCAAGAGCGTCTCGATGAGGTCGTCGCGGTGGTGGCCCAGGGCGATCTTGGTGCACCCCAGCTCCACCGCCGCGTTGTAGAGCACGCCCCGGCGCAGCCGCGAGCAGACCGGGCAGGTGGTCTTCCCCTCCGGCACCAGCCGCTTCACGACCGAGTACGTGTCGCGCTGGAGCATGCGGTACTCGACGCCCACCGACCTGAGGTGCCCCTCCACGACGTGCGCCGGGTAGTCCGGCTGCCCCTGGTCCAGGTTGACGGCCACCAGGTCGAAGTCCACCGGGGCCCGCTCGCGCAGGCGCATCAGGACGTGGAGGAGGGTGTAGCTGTCCTTGCCGCCGGAGACGGCCACCATGATGCGGTCGCCGTGGCCGATGAGGTCGAAGTCCTGGATGGCCTGCGAGGCGGCCTTCAGCAGCCGCTTCTCCAGGCGGAGGGTGGTGTCCAGCATGTCGCTTTCCGGGTCCGGTCCGGCGGCACCGCCGGGGAGGCGCGAATACTAAGGGGCCCGGCGCCCCCGGTCGAGCGGGGGGGGACCGATTTCCCTTTGACGGCCGCGTGGCCGCTGCGATAAAGGCCCCGACCTTCCGAACGGACGGGACAGAGACGATGCCAGTGAAGGATCTCGGCGCCAAGCACACGTGCTTCAAGTGCTCCACGAAGTTCTACGACCTCAAGAAGCCGGCCGCGATTTGCCCGAAATGCGGGGCTGATCAGCGCGAGAGCCCAGCGCTCAAGCCCGCCGAGAAGCGGGCTCGCCCGGCCCCTCGCCCGGTGCAGCCCGAGGTCGAGGAGGTCGAGCTCGACACCGAGCTCGATGACGACGAGGACGACGATGATGACGACGACGACGACGCGGGTGGCGACGAGTAGAAGTCGCCCCTGGGCTGTGCGGAGCCCCCCAAAGCGACGTTGACCCCCGAGCAGGCACTGCCTATCTCGGCTGCTGCCCATGCTCGACCTGCATCGGCGGCCACAGCGCCGCACCGCCCGCACCCCCAATGCGGGCAGTTTGCCACCGTCGTGATCGGACTGCCCTGGTCCCGGCGGGGGTCGCGTGACCACCTCCGCGCTCCGAGCCATCGGCATGCCGCTGGGGCAGGTGAAGGACGTCATCCTGCTCTCCAAGCCGCGCCTCTCGACGCTGGTGATGGTCACCTGCGGCGGGGGCATGTGGCTGGCCCCCGGCCACATCACCCCGGCCCGCGCCATCCTGGCCGTGCTGGCCACCGCCGCCGTGGTGGGCGCCGCCAACGCGCTCAACTGCTTCCTCGAGCGCGACGTGGACGCGCGCATGCGCCGGACCCGCGACCGTCCCCTGCCCGCCGGCCGGCTCGACCCGGTGGTGGCGGTGGCGCTGGGGCTCCTGGTCCCGGTCTTCGCGCTGCCGCTGCTGGTGCTCTCCGCCGGGCCGGTCACCGCGGCGCTGGCGCTGGTGGCCCTCGTCACCTACGTGCTGGTCTACACGCCCATGAAGCGCCGCTCCTCGCTGGCGCTGCTGGTGGGCGCGGTGCCGGGGGCCATCCCGCCGCTGATGGGCTGGACCACCGTCACCGGCGGCGTGGGCGCGGGCGGGCTGGCGCTCTTCGCGCTCCTCTGCGCCTGGCAGCTCCCGCACTTCCTGGCCGTCTCGCTCTACCTCTGCGACGACTACGCGCGCGGCGGCATCCAGGTCTTCGCGCGCGTCCACGGCGAGCGGCGCACCCGCTGGGCCATCGCCGCCTCCACCCTGCTGCTCCTGCCGGTCTCGCTCCTGCTGGTGCCGCTGGGCGTGGCGGGCACCGGCTACGGGATCACCGCCGGCGTGCTGGGGACGGCGCTCTCGGCCTACGCGCTGGCCGGGCTGCGGGGCGAGGGCGGCCCCTGGGCCCGCCGCTTCTTCCTGGCCACGCTGGTCTACCTGACGGCGCTGTTCATTGCGCTGTTCCTCTCCCGGTGAGCCCGTGCCCGCCGCAGCCACCCCCGCCGCCGCCCCCGCGGCCGCGCCGCGCCTGGCGCTGGAGGGGCTGACCTTCGCCTACGGCCCGCGCGAGGTGCTGCGCGGCGTCTCGCTGGAGGTGCAGCCCGGGGAGATCTTCGGCCTGCTCGGCCCCAACGGCGCGGGCAAGTCGACGCTCTTCTCCATCCTGGCCGGCCTGCTCGCGCCGGCCAGCGGCACGCTGCGGCTGGACGGCAGGCCCATCCCGGCCGGCGCCCGCGCGCTGCGCGCCGCCTCCGGCATCGTCTTCCAGGCGCCCGGCCTGGATGGGAAGCTGGGCGCCGAGGCCAACCTCCGGCTGGCCGCCGCCCTCCACTGCGTCCCCCGCGCCGACGCCAGGGCGCGCACCGCCCGGCTGCTGGCGGCGGCCGGCCTGGCCGACCGGGCCGGCGAGCCGGTGGAGCGGCTCTCCGGCGGCCTGCGCCGGCGGGTGGAGCTGGCCCGCGCGCTGGTCCACCGGCCGACGCTGCTGGTGATGGACGAGCCCACCACCGGGCTGGACGCCGGGGCCTTCCGCACCTTCTGGACCGAGGTGGAGCGGCTGCGGCGCGAGGAGGGGCTGACGGTGGTGCTGGCCACACACCGCCCGGACGAGGCCGAGCGCTGCGACCGCCTGGCGGTCCTGGCCGGCGGGCGGGTGGTGGCCTGCGAGACACCGGACGCGCTGCGGGCCCGGATCCCGGGCGACGTGGTGGTGGTGGAGGCCGACCAGCCCGAGGCGGTGGCGGCCGAGATCACCGCGCGGCTGGGGCTGCCGGCCCGCGTGCGCGACGACGGCGTGCACGTGGAGCGCGAGGCCGGCCACGAGCTGGTGCCGCGGCTGGTGGAGGCCTTCCCGCACGGCCGGCTGCGCGCAATCTCGCTGCGCCGGCCCACGCTGGCCGACGCCTACCTGGCCCTCACCGGCCTGGGGCTGGAGGAGGCCCCGTGACCGGCGCGCTCGCCTACGACCTGGCCACGGTGGGGGTGCTGGCGCGCCGCGACCTGACCCGCTTCTTCCGCCAGCCCTCGCGCCTGCTGGGCGCGCTGGGCCAGCCGGTCATCTTCTGGGTGGTGATCGGCGGGGGCATGTCCGGCACCTTCCGGATGGACGGCGGCGGGCCCGGCTACCTGGCCTACTTCTACCCGGGCGTGGTGATGATGGTGGTCCTGTTCGCGGCCATCTTCACCACCGTCTCGGTGATCGAGGACCGCCACCGCGGGTTCCTCCAGACGGTGCTGGCCGGCCCCGGCTCGCGCGGCGCGCTGGTGCTGGGCAAGTCGCTGGGCTCGGCCTCGGTGGCGCTCTCGCAGGCGGCGCTCTTCCTGCTGCTGGCCCCGCTGGCCGGCGTGGCCTATGGCGCGGTGGACTGGCCGCTGCTGGTGGCGGCGCTGGGGCTGTGCGCGCTGGGGCTGGCCGCGCTCGGGTTCGCGGTGGCCTGGGCGGTGGACAACGTGCAGGGCTACCACGCCATCCAGATGACCCTGCTGGTGCCGCTGTGGGTCATCTCCGGGGCCATGTTCCCGGTGCCGTCCGGGAGCGGCGTCCTCTCCACCGCGATGCGCTGGAACCCGGTCTCCTACGCCGTCTCGGCGGCGCGGCGTGCCATGGGAGGCCCGGACGCGCCCGGCGCCCTGCCCGGCGGCGCCGCCCGCGACCTGCTGGTCTGCGCCGCCTTCGCCGCCGTCGCGCTGGCGCTGGCCGCCCTCGCCGCCCGCAAGGCCCCCCGCCCATGACCCTCGCCGAGCTGCTCCCCCGCCTCAACGCCACCCTGAACGGCCTGGCCGGCCTGCTGCTCCTGGCCGGCTGGCTGGCCATCCGCAGCGGCGCGCGCGGGCTGCACCAGCGGCTCATGCTGGCGGCCTTCTCCTGCTCGGCGCTGTTCCTGGTGAGCTACCTCACCCGCGTGGCCCTGACCGGCGTGCACCCGTACCCGGGCCAGGGCGCGCTGCGCACCTTCTACCTGGCGCTGCTCGGCTCGCACACGCTGCTGGCCGCGCTGGCGCTGCCGCTGGTGCTCCGCACGCTCTTCCTGGCCGTGAACGCGCGCTTCGCCGAGCACCGGCGCATCGCCCGCGTCACCTTCCCGGTCTGGCTCTACGTCTCGGTCACCGGCGTGGCGGTGTACGCCATGCTCTACGAGGTGGCGCCGCGGCTGGCGGCGCCCTGAGTCACTGCCCGATCAGCTTCGCCGCCTCGGCCACGTGCGGTGCGGCCGGGCAGGACTTCACGTAGGCGTCGAGCCGCCGCTTGCCGGTGTCGGTGAGGCCGGCCTCGGCCTCCAGCTTGCCGGCGCCCCAGAGCGCGTCGCAGCTGGCCGGGTCGCGCTCCAGCGCCTTCTCGTAGAGGTCCTTGAGCAGGGCCGGCCTGGCGCTGCGCGAGCGCTCGGCGTCGGCCATCTCGACGTAGGCCGCCGCCGCCCCGCCGCCGCCGCCGGCGCCGTACTCGTCGATGGCGGTGGTCAGCTCGACCAGCGCGCCGGGGATGTTGCCCTGGGCCCGGAAGAGCCGGGCCAGCGCCACGCGCGCGTCCGGGAACGGCTTCTGCAGCTGCATGGCCTTCTCGTACTGGCCGCGGGCCAGGTCGGCGTCGCCGGCCGCGCGGTAGGCGTCGCCCAGCAGCAGCGAGAGCCGCGGGTGGTCGCCGAGCCGCGTCACCGCGCGCTTCAGCGTCTCCAGCGCCTGCGGCGCGCCGCCGTCGCGGGCCAGCTGCGCGCGCACCAGGTCGGCCAGCAGCGACACGCGGCGGTTGTCGAGCGCCACCGCGCGCTGGAAGGCCTCCACCGCCGCGGCGGCGTCGCCGGCCCGCAGCTTGCGGACGCCCACCAGCCAGGGCAGGTCCGGGTTCTGCGGGTCGAGCTTGGCCGCCTCGGCCTCCTCGGCGGCGGCTTCCGAGGCCTTGCCGCGGGCCGCCAGCGCGCCGCCGCGGATGGCGTGCGCCAGCGCCTGCTGCGGCTTCGAGGCCTTGTCCGGCGCGGCCAGCACCAGGTCCGCGGCGCGGCCGGCCTCGTCGGCCTGCCCGCGCCCCAGCAGCACCAGCGCCTTGCCCAGCACCGAGGGCAGGTGGTCCTTCTGGATGCGCAGCGCGTAGTCGTAGTAGCCGGACGCCTGCAGCTCGTACCCCTCGCCGCGCCGGCGGTACTGCTCGGCGATGAGCCAGGCGGTGCGGGCGTCGCCCGGGTTCATCTTCTGCGCCTTGGAGAGCGCGTCCCGCGCCGCGTCCAGCTCGCCCTGCTGGATCAGCACCGCGCCCAGCACCGCGGTGACGAAGGGGCTCTGCTGATCGCCCTGCAGCACCTGCTCCAGCCCCTCGCGCGCGGCCGCCACGTCGCCGGAGCGGGCCGCCAGGTAGGCCTGGGCCGCCACCAGGTGCGAGTGGGCGTGGCCCGGGTCGGCGCGCACGCCGGCCTCGAGGTGGGCCGCCGCCTCCTTCTTGAGGGCGTCGCCGCCGCCGTGCTCGGCCCAGAGCAGCGCGTCCACGTAGGCCAGGTAGGCGTGGCCGGCCTGCGAGCCCGGGTCGGCCTCGAGGATCTGCTCGCAGTTGCGCTGCGCGTCCAGGTAGGCCGGGTAGGCGTCGCGGTCGATCCCGTCCTTCACGTCCTTGAGCAGCCGCGCCACGGTCTCGGCCTGCGCCTTGCGCGCCTGCTGCCAGAGCAGCCAGCCGCCCAGCGCCACCGCCAGCACCGCCAGCAGCCCCAGCGTGGAGAGGAGCGCCTTGTGCCCCTTGCGCGCGTGGCCGTGGCGCTGGCCGTGCGGGATCTGGAAGGACTGGGTGCCGTACTTGCGCGCCAGCTCCTCCGCGTAGGCCACGTCCTGCGAGCGGCGCGAGGGGACCGGCGTGGGGATGGGCACGTCCACCGACGGCTCGGCCACGTAGGGCGCGGGCGCGGCGGCGGCACCGGCCGCCACGCGCGGCGCGACCGGCGGGCCACCCGCGGCGGGCGCGGCGGCGGGCGCGGCGGCGGGCGCGGCGGGCGCGGGCGGGCGCGGGGCCGCGAAGACGATGCCGTGCCTGGACAGCAGCGCGCGCACCTCGGGGTCCTCCGGCGCCGCCTCGGCGGCGCGCCGCAGCGCGGCCTCGCCGGCGTCGCGCTCGCCCAGCCGCAGGTGGAGCTCGGCCGCCAGCAGGTTGGCCGCGACGAAGGCCGGGAAGGCGGCCAGCACCGCGCCGACCTCCTCGAGCGCCTTCCGATCCTTGCCCTGCGCCGCGATGACGCGGGCCAGGAGCACTCGAGCGCTCGGATCGTCCGGGTGCGCCTTCACGCCCTTCTTGCAGACGACCATCGCCTCCATGAGGCGGTTCGCCCCGAGGTAGGCCTCGGTCAGCGGTCGGTAGGCGTCCGAGCCGGGCTCGGAGGCGAAGGCGTGCTCCAGCGCTGAGATCTCTGCAGGGGTGAGCGGTCTTCCGGAGGTAGCCATCTCACGGGACACCATAGCATCCGGCCGGGCCAAACGGAGCTTGACACCTCCTGGCCCGAACCGTTAGAGAGAGCGTCCCTCGTGACCTCGGGGGAAGCTTCGTGGGGCTGTAGCTCAGTTGGGAGAGCGCTAGAATCGCACTCTAGAGGTCATCGGTTCGATCCCGTTCAGCTCCACCAGTACCGAAGAGGCCCGGCGGAAACGCCGGGCCTCTTCTCCTTCTGGTCTACCTGCTCGCACCTTGCGTCACACCGGCGCCTGGGGCGGTCGCCCGCCCGGGCGGCTGGCCTGGCGGCCGTCCACCAGCTCCACCGTGCGGGTGGGGAAGGCGAAGCTGGTCCCGGCCTGCTCCACCACCTCCATGAACCGGAGGTAGAGCGCCTGGCGGATGCGCGTGAACTCGGCCCAGTCGGTGGTGGTGAACCAGGCCACCACCTCCACGTTGAGCGACGAGTCCCTGAACTCGGTGAAGCGCACGCTGCAGGACTCGCTCCAGAACTTCGGCTCGGCCCGCAGCGCCGCCTCCACCCCCTCCAGCACCGCCTTCATCTGCGCGGCGCTGGTGTCGTAGGCCAGCCCCAGGTTCACGAACAGCCGGCAGCGATCGCGCGCCGCGAAGGTCTCCGTGCGCGTGTCGGCCAGCTTGCCGTTGGGGATGGTGACCAGGGTGCGGTCCTGCGTGCGGATGCGGGTGGAGCGCATGCCGATGGCCTCCACCGTCCCCGACACGTCCTCCACCTTGACGAAGTCCCCCACCCGGAACGGCTGGTCCACGCCGATGGCGAGCGAGCCGAACAGGTTCTCGACCGTCTTCTGCGCGGCCAGGGCCAGCGCGATGCCGCCGATGCCGAGGCCGGCCAGCAGGCTCGCCACCTGGAACCCCAGCTCGCTCAGCACCGCCACGGCGCCGATGGCCAGCAGCACCAGCTTGGAGACCTTGCGCCCCAGCGGCAGCAACCCGACCAGCCCGGCGTTGGTGCGGGTCCAGGGCGCCTCCGCCAGCGCCGAGAAGGCCACCTCCACCGCCCGGAACCCGGCCCAGAAGACCACCAGGTAGGTGAGGGCCCGCAGGATCCGCTCCAGCCCGGCCTCGGCGCCGCCGGAGAGCATCAGCCACGGGGAGAGGAGCGTGATCACGCCCAGGCCCCACATCGCGGTCAGCGGCCCGGCCACGCGGTCGAGCAGCAGGTCGTCCCAGTTCGTGCGCGTGCGCGCCGCCAGGTGGCCCAGCGCGCGCCGGGTGGCCCACCCCAGCAGCGAGCCGAGGACGTAGGCCACGATCACCACCAGCGGCAGCCCCAGCCACTGCCACCAGAGCAGGCCGGCCGGGCCGGGCCGGCGCAGGGCCGGCGGCAGGTGCTCCTCGAAGAACGGGCGGGCCTCGACGCCGAGCCGCTGCAGCGCCTCGGCCTGGCGCGCCCGGGACGTCTCGGCCGCGGCGGCGGGCTCCTGCGCCGCGGCGGCCGGCGCCGGGGCGAAGGGCAGGAGCAGGGCGAGTGACAGGGCCGCGCGGGCCAGGGAGTGGTGGCTCATGGCCGCGCGAGGATAGCGCGGGCGGCCGGCGCCAGGCGGGTTAGATTGCCGCCGTGGCGCGGCCTCCGCCGGCGCCCGGAGGAGCCAGGGATGCCGCGCGTCACCGACGAGTCGTTCCCCGAGGGCACCGAGCTGGTGCGCGTCTACCTGGCCGGGAGCGTGGCCGAGGCGGAGAAGGTGGAGCGCGTGCTGGAGGAGCTGGGCGCCACCTGGGTGGCGGAGCCGGAGACCTACGCCGCGCGCAACCTGCTCGGGTTCGGCTCCGAGCGGAAGGGCGTCGGCATCTGGATCGAGACCGACGCCCTGGACCGCTGCGCCGACGCGCTCGAGCAGGCGCGCCTGGTGGCCGGGCTGGTGGAGCGCTGAGATCGCGCGGGCGCCGCGCCCTGCCGCCGCTCAGCCCCTGGTCTTGGGCACCGGCTTGCCCTTCTCGAAGGCCGCGTTCTCGCCGAACTTGGCGACGATCTTCTTCTTGGTGTCGAGGCCGGTCTGCTCGATCACGAAGGTCGGCACGCGGCGGGCCCGGGCGTCGGCCACCCAGCGCGTGATCTCGGTGCGCGGGCGGCGGGCGGCGGCGGCGCGGGCGCGCGGGGCGCCCTTCCCGGCCAGCTCGCGCTCCAGCCCCTGCTGCACCAGGTCGCCGACCTGGCGCGCGATGGCGGCCGACACGCGCGCCACGACGCGGTCGGCGGTCTCGCGGATGATGGCCTCGATGGACTGCTCGCGGGCGGGTCTGGGCATGTGTGGATCCCTCGGTGGTTGGAGGCGGGCGCCACCATAACGCCTGCCCGCGCAATGTCCATGATTGGTTCGTGATTGCGAATGGGAGCTCCGGCGGGGCCGGAGGACAATCCTCCCCCGCCACGCCGCCGTTGCCCCTCCGCGCCACGCCCCCGACGGAGGGCCCCGTGGACCGGGGACGGCGCGCCGCCACCCCGGTGACGGCGGGGTGATATCTGCGGCCGCAAGCGACCGGATCCAGAGCCGATCGAGGCTGGCACGGCGCGTGCTTTTGCGCGGGTCCAGGAGACGACGTTCATGCACCGCCCCTTCGCCCGCATCCCGCTCCGCCCCGGCGCCGCAGCCGCCGCGGTGAGCCGCCTGGCCAACGCCGTCGAGGCCCGCGCGCGCGAGCTGGCGCCGCTCATCGACCTGCACCGCGCGCATCTGGAGTCGTCGGCCCCCGGCCGCGCCCGCTCCACCGGCGAGCACGCGCTGGACCTGGTCGCGCTGGGGCTGCGCTGGAAGGAGCAGCAGGCGCCGGCGCCGCAGGCCGCGGGCCCGGAGGATCTCGACCGGCTGGTGCGGCGGCTGGCGGCGCGCCGCCACGACGCCTCGGAGCTCTCGCGGCTGGAGGCCTGGCGCGACTTCGCGCGCGCGGCGCGGACGCCGCAGGTGGTGGGGGACGCGCTGCAGCTGGCCGACTGGTTCGCCGCCGCCGTGGACGAGTCGCTGCCGCCCGACCTGGCCGACGCGGACGAGGCGCTCTCGCTGCTCCGCACCGAGCTTCTGGGCCGCGCCCTGCGGCGCCGCACGCTCCGCCCCGCCCCGGCCCACCCGCGGCCGCCCGCCGCCGCCGCTCGCGCGCGCGGATAGCCGGCTCAGCGCCGCGCGCCGGCCCCGGCCTGGCGCGCCCGCAGCCGCTCCAGCACCGTCAGGAGATCGGGCTTCTCCGCCAGCACGGGGCGGAGCGGGTCGTCGCCCAGCCGCGCCGCGCGCGCCGGGACGCTGCGGATGGTGAAGCGGGCCGGGTCGAGCCGCGGCCCCACCTCGCTCCAGCGCAGCGGCGTCGAGACCGGCGCGCCCGGGCGCGGCCGCACCGTGTAGGGGGCGGCGATGCTCTTGCCCAAGCCGTTCTGCAGGTAATCGAGGTAGACCCGCCCGCCGCGCGCCGGGAGGGCGCGCGCGGTGGTGGCGATGTCCGGGTGCTCCGCCTCGACCACGCGGCAGAGCAGCTCGCCCAGCGTGCGCGCCTGGGCGTGGGTGAGCTGGCGGCCCAGCGGCAGCAGCACGTGGAGCCCGCGCTGGCCGGTGGTCTTGGGGAAGCTGGGCAGCCCCAGCTCGTCGCAGAGCGCGTGCACCGCCCTGGCCAGCTTCACCACGTGGGCGAACGGCGCCTCCTTGGGATCGAGGTCCACGATGCACCAGTCCGGCTGCTCCAGCGCACCGGCCCGCCCGGCCAGCACGTGGATGGGGATGGTGCCCAGGTTGACCAGCCAGGCCAGCCCGTCGGCGTCGTCCACCAGGAAGTGCTCCAGGTCGCGGTCCGACTCGCCGGCGTGGAGCGTGACCGTCCGGAGCCAGGGCGGCCGCCACTTCGGCGCGTCCTTCTGGAAGAAGCTCTTGCCCTCGATGCCGTCCGGATAGCGCGTCAGCACCAGCGGCCGGTCGGCCAGGAAGGGCAGCATCCAGGGGGCGATGGCCCGGTGGTAGGCCACCGAATCCCCCTTGGTGATCCCCTCGCCGGGGAAGAAGACCTTCTCCGGGTGGGAGATGCGCACCTCGCGCGGCTCATCCCTCGCCGGCGGCGGCGCGGGCGGCGCCGGGCCGGGGTCGGTCCGGCCGGCCGGCTCGCGCGCCGTCTCCTCCACCCGCTTGTCTTCGCGCACCCGCAGGAAGACCGGCTGGCGCAGCAGCCCGTCCGCGGTCCACTCGGTGAACCGCACCTCCACCACCAGCTCCGGCTCCACCCAGGTCAGCCCGCGCGTGCGCGGCACCGGGCCGCCGCAGGGGGGCGTGCGGCGGGCCCGCGGCGCGAGCCGGGCGTGCAGCGCCGTGAGCTGCGCCTCGGTGAAGCCCGAGCCCACCTGGCCGGCGAAGGTCAGCGCCGGCTTCCCCGGGCCGTCGCCGGGCTCCGCGGCCGCCAGCAGCAGCGCCCCGAAACGGCTGCGACCGCCGCCCGGACGCGTGAACCCCACCACCGCCAGGTCGGCCGTGCAGGCCACCCGGACCTTGAGCCAGGCCGGCGAGCGGCCGGCGCGGTAGGGCGCGTCGAGCCGCTTGGCCACGATTCCCTCCAGCCCGCGCCGCTCCACCTCCTCGAACAGCGCCCTCCCCTGCCCCAGCACGTGGTCGGCGAAGCGGATGGGGCCGAGCCGCGGGGCCACCTCGGCCAGCAGCCGCTTGCGCTCGCCCAGCGGCAGGTCGCGCAGGTCGCGCCCGCCCAGCCAGGGCAGGTCGAAGGCGTAGAAGGTGGCCGGCCGCTCCAGCGCGGCGCGCGCCACGTCCTCGCGCTGCGAGAGCTGCCCGCGCCCCTGGATGGCCTGGAAGGACGGGCGGCCGTCGGGTCCGGTCACCACCACCTCGCCGTCCAGCGCCGCGTCCACCGGCAGGCGCGAGAGCGCCAGCGCCACCTCCGGGAAGAGCGCGGTGGCGTCGGCGCCGCTGCGGTAGCGGAGCGACACCTCCGCGCCCGACCGGCGCGCCAGCAGCCGGTAGCCGTCGTACTTGAGCTCGAAGAGCCAGCCCTGGCCGTCGAAGGGGGCGTCGCGCCGTTCCGCCAGCATGGGCGCGAGCTCGCGCGCGCCGGGCGCCCGCGCCGGCGCCCCCAGCCGCACCGCCTCCGCGACCGCGGCCTCGGCGCGCCCGGTGCCGGCCGCCACCTCTTCCAGCGTCCGGCCGGACAGGACCGAGGTCTCGTCCAGCGCCCCGGCGCGCCCGGCCCAGGCGTCGCCGCGGTGCTTGAGCAGCAGCCACTGCCGCTTCCCGCCCTCCACCTGCCGCGTCCGCACCAGCGTCCACTCGCCCTGCAGCTTGTGGCCCAGCAGCTGGAACACCAGCTTGCCCTCGGCCAGCCCCGCCTCCGGATCGCCCACCGGCAGCCACGCACCGCGGTCCCAGACGATCACCGCGCCGGCGCCGTAGTTGCCGGCGGGGATGATCCCTTCGAAGTTGGCGTACTCGACCGGGTGGTCCTCCACCTCGACCGCCATCCGCTTCTCGGCGGGGTCGTAGGAGGGCCCCTTCGGGACGGCCCAGCTGCGCAGCGTGCCGCCCAGCTCCAGCCGGAAATCCCAGTGGAGCCGGCGCGCCGCGTGCTTCTGGATCACGAAGGAGCGCAGCCGCGCGTCCGGTCGGACGGCTGGACGCGCCGCGCCGAACGGCTCGGGGGTCCGCTGCGGATCGCGCATGGCGCGATATCGGTCCAGCCGATCGACCAAGGTCAGCCTGCCAGGGAGCCTGCCCCTCCCTATAACCTGCGCATGGCCCCGCGCTCGATCGCCACCGGCACCGTCAGCTTCGGGCTGGTCTCCATCCCGGTCCGGCTCTACGCCGCCACGCAGCCCTCGGCGGCCGTCTCCTTCAACCTGCTGCACGCCAAGGACGGCGCGCGGCTCAAGCAGCAGTACGTCTGCGCGCTCGACGGCGAGAAGGTGGAGCGCGAGGACATGGTGAAGGGGTACGAGTTCGCCAAGGACCGCTACGTCACCTTCACGACCGAGGAGCTCAAGGCGCTCGACGAGCTGGCCACGCAGACCATCGACATCGCCGAGTTCGTGCCGGCCGGCGAGGTGGACCCGGTCTACTTCGACCGCGCCTACCACCTGGGCCCGGACAAGGGCGGCGCCAAGGCCTACCGGCTGCTGGCCGAGGCGCTCCGGCTCTCCGGCAAGGCGGCGCTGGCGCGCTACGCGGCGCGCGGCAAGCAGTACCTGGTGCTGCTCCGCCCGGCCGCCGGGGCCCGGCTGGTCATGCAGCAGCTGCTCTACGCCGACGAGGTCCGCTCGCCGGAGGAGATCCCGGTCGAGCAGGTGGAGCTGAAGGAGCCCGAGGTGCAGCTGGCCCTGGCGCTGATCGAGCAGTCCGGCTCGGCCGGCTTCCACCCGGAGCGCTACGAGGACGCGGTGCGCAAGCGCGTGCTGGAGGCCATCGAGCGCAAGGTGGAGGGGCAGGAGATCCAGGCCGCGGCGCCGGCCGGGGCGCCGGCGCAGGTGATCGACCTGATGGAGGCGCTCAAGGCCAGCCTGGCCGCCGCCGGCGGCGCCCCGCCGGCCACCGGTCCCGCCGAGCCCGCCGCCGGGCCCGTAGCCGCCGAGCCCCCCGCCCCGGCGCGCAAGCCGCCGCGCCGGGCGCCGGCGCGCGAGCCTGGCCGGCCTGCGCGCGCCACTTCCAAGAAGTGAGCGGCCGTGCCAACCTGCGCCACGTGACGTGGGGGTATCGCACGCAGGACGTGGCCCGCATGCTGGGGCTGCGCGAGGCGGAGGTCCGGCGCTTCGCGCGCGCCGGCTTCGTCACGCCCGGCCGCGGGCCTCGCAACGCCCTGCGCTTCTCGTTCCAGGACCTGGTGCTGCTCCGGGCCGCCGCCGGCCTGGTGCAGGCGCGCATCCCGCCGGCCCGCGTCCGCCGCGCCCTGCGCCGGCTCCGGGCGCAGCTCCCCGCCGGCCGGCCACTGGCCTCGGTGCAGGTGGCGGCGGAGGGCGACCAGGTGGTGGTGCGCGACGCCGGCGCGCGCTGGAAGCCCGACACCGGCCAGCAGCTGTTCGACTTCGAGGTCCGCGACCTGGCGCTGCAGGTGGCGCCGCTGGTCCGCGCCGCCGCGACCGCCAGCGCCCCCGCGCCCCTCGACGCCGAGGGCTGGTACGCCTGGGCCTGCGATCTGGAGGGCGAGGCGCCGGACGAGGCGGTGGCCGCCTACCGCGAGGCGCTGGCCGTGGACGATAGGCACGGCGGCGCCCACCTCAACCTGGGCCGGCTGCTGCACGAGGGGGGCGACCCGCGCGCCGCCGAGCTGCACTACCGGCGCGCCCTGGAGGACCCGGCCCACCGGGCCCTGGCGGCCTTCAACCTGGGCGTGGCGCTGGAGGACCAGGGGCTCGAGGACGAGGCGCTGCTGGCCTACGCGCGCGCCATCGAGGCCGACCCGGCGCTCCCCGAGGCCCACCACAACCTGGCCAGGCTGCTGGAGCGCATGGGCCGGCGGGCCGACGCGCTCCGGCACCTGGCGACCTACCGGCGGCTGACGCGGGCCTGAGGGGCGGGCGCCTACTTCTTGCTGCCCGGCCAGGGCGCCGGCACCTTGTGCGCGGGCGTGCGGGCCTGGGCGGACTTGCCGCTGGCGTTGGTGGCCGAGCCGGAGTCGAGCGCCACCTTGGCCTGGCGGGCGCTGGCGAGCCCGTCCTCCATCACGTTCTCGATGTTGTCGAGCCAGCCCTTGAGCGCCGCGTCCTTTCCCGACTGCGAGTCGCGCATCTTCTTGAGCAGGTTCTCGTCCTGCTCGTAGTCGTGGATCACCAGCGACGTGTAGGCCTTGTCGAAGTCCCGCCCCTGCTTGCTGCGGAGCTGGTCCACGGCGGCCTTGGACTGCGCCTGCGCCTCGGCGGTGGGCGCCGCCAGCTCGTCGATGCCGCGCTCCTTCGCGATCTGCGCCATCTGCACGCTGACCTGGGTCCGGTCGTTGTTCACCTTCTGCGAGAGCTGCCGGACCTCGTTGGTCACCGCCTGCTGCATGGCCAGCTGCGCGGCGCCCAGCTGCCCATGGTTGCGGGCGTGCAGGAACATGAGCTGGTGGCGCAGCTCCAGGCTGATGGCGCCGGTGGTCCCGCCGCCCGGTGTCGCGCCGGGCGAGGCAGGCGCCGGCGCGGGCGACGTGGGGGTGGGCGAGCCGGGGTCCTTCGGCGCGGGGAAGCCGGGCGGCGTCTGCGCGGCGGCGTTCCCGGCCAAGGCCAGGAGCGCGGCCGCGAAGGCAGCCAGCCGGAAGGTCGTCTGTGCGGTCATGTCGCTCTCCTCCTCTGTGCCCAAAAGATGCGCCCGCGGCGATGCCGGGGCATCACCGCGGGCGCGAGGAGGCGAGGGATGGCCGCTAGGTCGTGGGTCGGGGCGGCCGGGGGACGCCCGGCTGCGCCGGGCGCGCGGCGGGCGCCGCGGGCAGCGCGCTGTTCCGCGCCGGGTCCACCCCGCGCAGCACGTTCATGGCCGAGGCGACCATGGAGCCCACGTCGGAGAGCGTGGCCGGCAGGATGACCGTGTTGTTCACCTTGGCCAGGTGGCCGAACTGCTCCACGTACTTCTCGGCCACGCGCAGCTGGACGGCCTCCACGCCGCCCTCCGCGTTGATGGCCTCGGCCACCTTGTGGAGCCCCTGCGCGGTGGCGTCGGCGATGGCCAGGATGGCCTGCGCCTGGCCCTCGGCCTCGTTGATCTGCCGCTGCCGGGCCGCCTCGGACTCCTTGATGACCTGCTGCTTCTTGCCCTCGGCGGTGTTGATGGCCGCGTCGCGCTCGCCCTCGGAGGTGAGGATCACCGCGCGCTTCTCCCGCTCGGCCCGCATCTGCTTCTCCATGGCGGCCAGCACGTCCTGCGGCGGGGTGATGTTCTTGATCTCGTAGCGCAGCACCTTCACGCCCCAGGGGCCGGTGGCCTTGTCCAGCTCGGCCACCACCATGCTGTTGACGTGCGAGCGCTCCTCGAAGGTCCGGTCGAGGTCGATCTTGCCGATCTCGGAGCGGAGCGCGGTCTGCGCCAGCTGCGTGATGGCGTAGTAGTAGTCGTTGATGCCGTAGGACGCGCGCTGCGCGTCGAGCACCTTGAGGTAGAGGATCCCGTCCACCGCCACCTGGACGTTGTCCTTGGTGATGCAGAATCTGCTCCGGGATGTCGATGGCCTGCTCCTTGAGCGTGTGCCGGTAGCGGATCACGTCGAAGAACGGGACCAGGATGTGGAACCCGGCGTCGAGCACGGCGTTGAAGCGCCCCAGGCGCTCCACCACGAACGCGTTCTGCTGCGGGACCACCACCGCGATCTTGACCACCACGACCAGGGCGAACACCGCGACCAGGACGGCCACGACGAGCCCGATGCTGAGCGTCTCCATCTGCGTCTCTCCCCTTCCGCGCGCCTCAGGCGGCGCGCACCCACAGGACCAGCCCGTCCACCCGCTCGACCGTGCAGCGCTGCCCGGCCCTCAGCGGCGCGCCCGTGGGCTCCCGGGCGCTCCAGGGGGCACCCCGCAGCTCCGCCCTGGCCTCGCCCCCGGCGGCCAGAATCCTCCAGCATCACCACCTCCTGGCCCACCAGCGAGTCCACCGGGACCCGGGGACCGGACTGCAGCCGGGCCTGCAGCCGCTGGCGCAGCGTCACCAGCAGCACCACCGAGACCAGCGTGACGACCAGCCACTGCACCGTGGGCGGCACGTCCAGCGCGGCCAGCAGCGCCCCGGCCAGCGCGCCCACGCCGAAGAAGAGCGCGAACAGCCCACCGGGCGTGACCAGCTCCAGCACCAGCAGCGCGAACGAGACGACGACCCAGAGCCACCAGGCCATGTAGGACTCCCCCTGTCGCGGTGATGGTACCACCGCTCACCGCGTCGCGGGCCGCGAAGCGGCGCAGCGCCGCGCCCAATCGGCTTGTGGGCGACGGGTGCGGCGGTCTACGCTCGGTCCCTCATGCTGCCGCGACTGGAGGGGATCGTGGCTGCCGCGCTCGCCGCCGCGTCCTCGCCGGACCGGCTGGGCGACCGCGCGCGCCAGCTGCTGGAGGACGAGGACCTCCAGCGCGCGCTGCCGTCCCCGAAGCCGCCGGACGTCCCGCGCCCGTCGAGCTGGGACCTGCACCTCCCGGACTGGCTCGAGGACCTCTTCGACTTCTCGGTCGAGCCGCTGGCGCTGCTGGTCCGGCTGCTGATCATCGCCGGCGCCGCCGTCCTGGTGGCGCTGCTGGTGGTGGCCATCGCGCGGGCCGCGGCGCGGCTCGGGCGGCGCCGCCGGGAGGAGCTGGCGCCGGAGGAGGCGCAGGGCCCGGTGGAGATCCCCATCGCCAGCGCGCGGTCGCTGGCCGCCCAGGGGCGCTGGGACGAGGCCATCCACTCGCTGCTGCTGGAGACGCTGCAGGCCCTCTCGGCCGCGGCGCGGCTCACGCCCTCGCTCACCTCGCGCGAGATCCTGGCCCAGGTGGCGCTGCCGGACGCCGCCCGGCAGGCGCTGGCCGGCCTGGTCGCGGCGGTGGAAATCTCGCGCTTCGGCGGTGAGCAGCCGGGCCAGGCCGAGTACCAGGCCTGCCTGGCCCAGTTCCAGGTCTTCCTGGCCCACTACCGCGACGGCGGCCAGGCGGCCCGGGCCGCCAGGAGCGCGGCGTGAGCGGCGGCGGCGCGTTCAGCCGGCGGGCGGTGGTGGCGCTGGCCGTGGCCGGCGCGCTCTCGCTCGCGGCAGCCTTCGTCCTCGGGACCGTCGGCGACCAGCTGGCGGAGCCCCTCTCCGCCGCCCCGGACGCCTGGAGCCGCTCCGCGCTGGGCCACCGCGTGCTGCTCCAGCTCCTGCGCGAGGAGGGGCACGAGGTCCACCTCTCGCGCCACGGCACCGGGCGCAAGGCGGCCGACGGCGCGCTGGTGGCGCTGCTCGAGCCCCGGCAGCTGGAGGCCGGCGACCGCCTGCCGGACGCCACGCTGGAGGGGATCGCCGCGCAGGCGCACCGGCTGGTGGTGGTCCTGCCCAAGCGGTCCGGCGCGGCCGACCCGCAGCGCCGCGGCTGGCTGCGCGACCACGAGCTGCTCTCCAACCGGCCGGCGGAGCGGATCCTGTCGCTGCTCGGGCTGGAGGGCGACGTGATCAGGCCGCCGAAGCTGGGCGCCTGGCAGGGCGAGCTGCCCGCCCCCACCCTGCACGACGCGCAGCTGATCCGCGGCGCCCGGCTGCGCCCGCTGCTCTGGACCGACGAGGGCGTGCTGGTGGGCGAGGCCGAGCTGCTGGTGACGCCCGCGCCCGCGGGGCAGACCGGCGAGGGCCCCGAGGGCGAGGACGCCTCCGGCCCCGCCGCCGCCCAGGACGACGAGGACGGGGACGGCGAGGAGGAGGCCGCGGGGGACGAGGCGCCCGAGGCGGCCTCGCCGCCCGACGCGGCCGACGCCGCGGACGAGCCCTTCGCCTCCTGCGACGGGGACGAGCCGGGCGGCTGCGACGGCGTCCGCCGCGTGCTGGTGGTGGCCGACCCCGACCTGATCGCCCACCACGGCCTCGGGGAGGGGCGCAACGCGGAGATCGCCGTGGGGGCGCTGCTGCGCCTGGCGCGGCCGGGCGAGGCGGTGGTGGTGGACGAGATCCTGCACGGCCACGAGGCGCAGCCCTCGGTCGCCGCCGAGGTCTTCGCCTTCCCGCTGGTGCTCACCACGCTGCAGGCGCTGGGCACGGCCCTGCTGCTCTGCGGCGCCGCGGTGGCCGGCTTCGGCCGCCCGCGCCGCGCGGCCGACGGGCTGGCGCCGGGCAAGACCTTCCTGGTCGAGAACACCGCCGAGCTGCTGCACGCCGGCGGCCACGTGGCCGAGGCCCTGACCGCCTACCTCCGCGCCGCGCGCGAGGAGGTGCTGGCCCGCGTCCACCCGCCGCCCGGGGAGAGCCCCGACGCCTGGCTGCGCCGCGTCGAGGCCACCCGCGGGCAGGAGGGCGCGCTGGCCGCGCTGGAGGCCCGGGTCGCGAGGCTGCGGCGCCGCCGCCACGGGCTGGAGCACGAGGCGATCCGGACCGCCAGGGACATTCACCGCTGGAGAGAGGAGCTGACGGATGGAGCTGACTGGAGATCCGCGCGCGGGTGCTGGCGCTGCAGGCCGAGGTCCACAAGGTGGTCCTGGGCCAGGACGCCGCGCTCGAGCTGATGCTGGTGGCGCTCCTCTCGGACGGCCACGTGCTGGTCGAGGGCGTGCCCGGGACCGCCAAGACGCTGCTGGCCCGCGCCTTCAGCGCCGCGCTGGGCGTGGGCTTCAACCGCATCCAGTTCACGCCCGACCTGATGCCGGGCGACGTGCTGGGCACCAACCTGTTCGACTTCCGCACCAACGGGTTCGTGCTCACCCGCGGCCCCATCTTCACCGACGTGCTGGTGGCCGACGAGATCAACCGCACGCCGCCCAAGACGCAGGCGGCGCTGCTGCAGGCCATGCAGGAGCGGGCCGTCACCATCGACGGCGTCACGCACCCGCTCTCGGCCGGCTTCATGGTCATCGCCACCCAGAACCCCATCGAGCAGGAGGGCACCTACCCGCTGCCCGAGGCGCAGCTGGACCGGTTCCTCTTCAAGGTGAGCGTGGGCTACCCGCAGCGCGACGAGGAGCGGGCCATGGTGCGCCTGCACGGCCACCGCACCGCCTCCCCGCCCATCGAGACCTTCGGCATCCAGCCGGTGGCCGGGCTGCAGGACCTGGTGGAGATGCGCCGCTCGGTGGCCGCCATCCGGCTGGAGGAGCCCATCGTGGACTACGTGGTGGACCTGGTCCGCGCCACCCGCGGCCGCCCGGCCCTGCTCTGCGGGGCCTCGCCGCGCGCCGCCAACATGCTGGCGACCGCCGCCCGGGCCCGGGCCGCGCTGGCCGGGCGCGCCTTCGTCATCCCGGACGACGTGAAGGCCCTGGCCCTGCCCGTCCTGCGCCACCGCGTGGTGCTCGCCCCCGGCGCCGAGATCGAGGGGCTGACCGCCGACGCGGCGGTGGCGCGGGTGGTCCAGGAGGTGGGGGCCCCGCGGTGATCGCTCCCACCCCTCGCGCGGTGGTGCTGGCGGCGGCCGGGCTCCCGGTGGCGCTCCTGCCGGCGCTCGTCTCCCCGCGCTCTGGGGCGCGTGGCTGGTGCTGGCCTCGCTCACCGCGCTGGCCATCGGGCTGGACGTCCTGCTGGCCGTCCCCGGCCGGCACCTGCAGGCGGAGGTGACGCTCCCCGACCGGCTGGCGGTGGGCGATCCCGGCGAGGCGGTGGTGACGCTGCGCGCGCCGCGGGCCGCGGGGCGCACCGAGGTGCTGCTCGACCTGCACCCCGACCTCGAGCCGCAGCCGGCCGCGGCGGTGCACGTGCCGGGCGGCGAGGGGGCGCGCCTGGCCATCCCGCTGCTGGCGCGCCGCCGCGGCAAGCCGACGGTGGACGCGCTCTGGGTGCGCTGGACCGGGCCGCTGGGGCTGACCAGCCGGACCCGCCGCGTGCACCTGGGGCGCGCCGTGCCGGTGACGCCCAACCTGAAGCCGGTGCGCGCCGCCGCCTTCCGCTACTTCGCCTCGCAGACGGTGGAGGTGGGGGCCCAGGTGGAGCGGTTCCTGGGCGACGGCTCGGAGTTCGACGCCCTGCGGGAGTACGTGCCCGGGCTCGACCCGCGCGCCATCTCCTGGAAGGCCTCGGCCCGCCACCGCGAGCTGCTGGTGCAGGAGTTCCGCGCCGAGCGCAACCACCAGGTGGTGCTGGCGCTCGACACCGGCCACCTGATGGCCGAGCCGCTGGACGGGATCCCGCGCCTCGACCACGCCGTCAGCTCGGCGCTGCTCCTCTCCTACGTCAGCCTGCGCATGGGCGACCGGGTCGGCTTCTACGGCTTCGACCGGACCGCGCGCGCCTGGGCCGAGCCGCAGGGCGGCCTGGGCGCCTTCCCGCGGCTGCAGGCCCTCTCGGCCGGGCTCGACTACTCCACCGAGGAGACCAACTTCACGCTGGGCCTGACCGAGCTCTCCACCAGGCTGCGGCGGCGCTCGCTGGTGGTGGTCTTCACCGACTTCGTGGACACCGTCACCGCCGAGCTGATGCTGGAGAACCTGGGGCGCCTGGCGCGCCGGCAGCTGGTGGTGTTCGTGACCCTGCGCGACCCGGCGCTGGACCGCCTGGCGCTGGCCGGGCCGCGCCGGCTGGGCGAGGTCTACCGCTCGGTGGTGGCCGCCGACTTCGTGCGCGAGCGCGAGCGGGTGCTGGCCCGGCTGCGCCGGATGGGGATTGCCTGCGTCGAGGCGGCCCCGGGCCAGCTCTCGGCGCGGCTGGTGAACCGTTACCTGGACATCAAGCGGCGGGAGCTGATCGCGTGACCGTCACCCTCAAGAGCGCCACCTTCCGCACCGAGCGCGAGGGCACCTGGCGCGAGCTGGAGGGGCTGCTCGCGCAGGTGGAGCGCGGCGGCGTGCGCAGCCTGGAGCCGCGCGCGCTGGCGCGCCTGCCGGTGCTTTACCGCGCCGCCCTCTCCTCGCTCTCCGTGGCGCGGGCCATCTCGCTGGACCGCAACGTGCTCGACTACCTGGAGGCGCTCTGCGGGCGCGCCTACCTGGTGGTGTACGGCGCCCGGCGCCGGCTCAGCGAGGCGGTGGGGGACTTCTTCGTGCGCCGCTTCCCGGCCGCGGTGCGCGCCCACTGGCCCCACCTGGCGCTGGCCTTCGGCCTGCTCCTGGCCGGCACCTGGGCCGGCTTCGCCCTGGTGCGCGCCGATCCCGAGCGCTACTACGCCTTCGTCGGCGCCGGCCTGGCGCAGGGCCGGACGCCCACCGCCAGCACCGAGACGCTCCGCGAGGTGCTCTACCAGCCGCGCGAGACGGCGGAGATGCTGAAGACCTTCGCCATGGCGCTCTTCACGCACAACACCAGCGTGGGGCTGGGCGCCTTCGCCCTCGGCTTCGCCGCCGGGCTCCCCACGGTCTGGCTGCTCTTCCAGAACGGCCTGATCCTCGGGGCCATGGGGGCGCTGTACCACTCGCGCGGCCTCTCGCCCGACTTCTGGGGCTGGATCCTCCCGCACGGCGTGAGCGAGTTCACCGCCATCGCGCTTTGCGGCGCGGCCGGGCTGGCCATCGGGCAGGCGCTGGTCTTCCCCGGCCAGGAGGAGCGGCGGGCCGCCCTGGCGCGGCGCGGGCGCGACGCGGGCGTGCTGGTGGTGGGGGCGGTGGCGCTGTTCCTGGTGGCCGGGCTGATCGAGGGCATCTTCCGGCAGCTGGTCCACGACATGGCCGTGCGCTACACGGTGGCGGGCGTCACGCTGGTGGGCTGGACGGCCTACTTCGCGCTGGCCGGGCACGCGCGGCGGGAGCGCCGGCCGTGAGCGCCCCCGCCCCGGGCGAGCGCCCCGAGCGCACCCGCGAGGTGGTCACGCCGGAGGGCGTGCCGCTCCGCTTCGTCGTGGCGGCCGCGGGCGACCGGGTCGGCGCCTTCGCGCTGGACGCGCTGCTGATCGCGGCGGCCATGCTGGCGCTGGGGCTGCTCATGCTGCTGGCGGCGGCGGCCGGCGCCGAGCTGTCCGCCGACCTGGTCTACGCCATCCTGGTGCTGGGCTTCTTCCTGGTGCGCATCCCCTACTTCGCCTTCTTCGAGCTGGCCTGGCAGGGGCAGACGCCGGGCAAGCGGAAGGTGGGGATCCGGGTGGTGGACGCCGCCGGCGGCTCGCTCACCTCCGAGGCGCTGCTGGTCCGCAACCTGACGCGCGAGGTGGAGGTCTTCCTCCCGCTCACCGCGCTGCTCCTGCCCGGCCAGGTCATCCCGGGCGCCGCGGGCTTCCTGGTGCTGGGGTCGCTGGTCTGGATGGTGATCTTCGGGTTCCTGCCGCTCTTCAACAAGGATCGGCTGCGGGTGGGCGACCTGGTGGCGGGCACGCTGGTGATCCGCTCGCCGGTGCCGCGGCTGCTGGAGGACCTCGCGGTGGCGCGGGCCCGCGAGGCCGTCCCCTTCACCGACGAGCAGCTGGACGTCTACGGCGTCTACGAGCTGCAGGTGCTGGAGGACGTGCTGCGCAACCGCGACGCGCCCGGCCACCTGGCCGCGGTGCAGACCGTCTCGATGAAGGTGCGGGCCAAGATCGGCTGGCAGGGCCCTGCGCCGAGCTCGGACGAGGCGTTCCTGGAGGCGTTCTACGCCGCCCTGCGCGGCCGGCTGGAGCGGCGCCTGCTCTTCGGCAAGCGCCGCGAGTCGAAGCACGATCGGGCCTGACGGGACCGGGGCCGAACACGGCCGTTCGCCCTGAGCGTAGCGGCGCGCAGCGCCGCGGAGTCGAAGGGCGCCCCTCCCCCTGCTTCGCGGCTCCGCGCGGCTGCCCCTACAGCTTCACCTGCACCTCGTAGCGGCGGTTCTGGGCCTTCTTGGCGGCGGTGTCGTCCGGCTTCACCCGCGGGCGCTCGGAGCCCATCCCCACCGCCTTGATCTCGTCCCGCGAGATGCCCTGCTTCACCAGCTCGCGGACCATCACCTCGGCCCGGTCGCCGGAGAGCTTCTTGTTGTGCGCGGCCGAGCCGGAGCTGTCGGTGTGGCCGGAGACCACGAAGGTGAAGTTCTTCACCCCCGCCCCGCTCAGCTTCTTCTTGGCGTCCACCAGGGCCGAGGCCAGGCGCTGCACCTTGGGGCCGCAGCCGGGCTCGAGCACGTCCGAGTCGGACTTGAAGCTGCACTGGTTCTTGCGGCTCTCCTCGAGCAGCCGCTTGTTGATCTCCTTCTCCAGCACCGAGACGCTCGACTTGCCGGCCACGCCCTTGGCGACGTCCCAGGGCGACTCCGGGCGGGCGGCGGCGGGAGCCAGCGCGAGGGCGAGGGCGAGGGCGGCGGGGACCAGGGCGGCGTTCAGGGTCATGGAGCTCCTCCAGGGGGTTCGACCCAGGGTGCACCCTGGGGCCGGGGTGTGCAAGCGCTCAGCGGCAGCCACGTTCGTCGCCGCCGTCAAGCCTGGGCCTGGCCCGGCACCATGCCCAGCCAGAGCTGGAGGGCCCGGCCGCTCAGCGCGAAGGGCGCCAGCGTGACGCCGTGGCCGTCGCCCTCGGGCCAGCAGAGGAGCACGCGCGCGTGGAAGGGCGCGGCGCCCTCCTGCTGCGGCAGGAGGTGGACCAGGCTGCCCTCGGCCAGCGGCGCCGGGCCGCGCAGGAAGAGCTGGTTGGGGCCGAAGCCGGCCACCTCGTAGGCGTGCTCGCCCACCCGGAACCGCAGCCGGTCCCGGGCGCTCCAGCGCGGATCGACGCGCGGCTCGCGCTCCAGCAGCGCGGGCTCGGGCGGCGGGACCGGGCGCTCGAAGGCGGCCACGAAGGCGGGCAGCGCGCTGATGGCGCGCCCCACCGCCTCGGCGTGCCGCGTCGGAGAGGGCGCGCGCCGAGGCCGCCGCGGCCGCCAGCTGGGCGCGGTCGAAGAGCGAGGCCACGATGGGATCGACGGCCCGCACCACGTCCACCAGGGCCGGGTGCTCGGCGCCCTCGCTGGTGGGCGCGTGGTGGAACTGGATGGCGTCGCGGACGGTGCGCGGCAGCGACCACTTCACCGCCAGCACGACGCCCAGCGCCACGTGGTGCCGGTCCACCACCGCCTCCCAGAACCGGGCCGGCAGCGGGCGCGACGGCCGGCGGGCGCCGGCGGCGATCCGCTCGATGGCGCCGATGGCCACCACCCGGCCGAAGTCGTGGAGGAGCCCGCAGGTGAAGGCGTCGTCGGCGGGGAGGCCGCGGGCGCGGGCCAGCTCGCGGCAGAGCACCGCCGAGGCCAGCGCGTCCTGCCAGGTCCGGCGGCGGAGCGGGGCCAGCGGGCCGGCGGCCAGCGCGGCCGCGCCCAGCCCGGAGGCCAGCGCGATCCGCGACAGCCCCTCGGCCCCCACGCGCGTGAGCGCCTGCGAGATGGAGCTGACCGGGGCGGAGCGGGCGAAGACGGCGGCCTGCGCGGCGCGCAGCAGATCGGCCGACAGCACCTGGTCGGAGGCGACCAGCTTGCCCAGCTCGTCCAGGCCGAAGTCGCCGGCCCGGACCAGCTCGGCGATGCGCAGGGCCACGGCCGGATAGGGCGGCAGCTCGAGCGCGCCGCCGGCGATGGCCTGGGCCATGGCCTCGTCGAGCTCGGCCTCCAGCCCGGCCCCGCGTGCGCTCGCCTCGTCCACCCGTCCCTCCACCGCCGCGTCCGCCCGCCGGACCTCCCGCGGTGGCTCGCCCTAGCACGCCCGGTGGGCCGGGAGGCCCCGCCCGGCCCGGCGCGGGTCCCAGCCCAAGCTCGGCCAGCCCCACGGCGACCTGCTCCCACCAGCGCTCGAACCCGGGCCAGCCCAGCGCCTCGTAGTGGAGTGGGCCAGGGTGGGGCCGCAGCCCCGGCGCGAGCGGCGAGGCCCGCCGGAACCGCTCCACCTCCACCCCGAAGGCTGCCAGCACCTGCCGCTGGCTGCGGTGGCAGGCCAGCATGCGCTGCTTGGCCGCGCGCTCCGCCGGCGCCAGCGGGTGGGTCCAGGCGCGGCCCCCGCCGGGCAGGAACGCGTGGGTGACCAGCCGGCCGCCGCGCCGGTGGTAGCAGGCCATCTCGGCCAGCCGCGGCGGCGCCCGCCCCCGGCGCGCCAGCAGGAGGCCCGCGGCCCGGGCCACCACCGCCGCGGCGTCGTGGTCGGGGTGCCCGCCCTCCAGCGGGTGCGTGAGCAGCACGCGCGGCCGGGCCTGGGCGAGCCACGCCGCCAGCGCGCGGGCCAGCGGCGCCACCGCGCCGGCGGCCTCCTGGTCCACCCCGCCCAGCTCCAGCCGGTCGGCCGGCCCGAGCCCGGCCACCGCCAGCGCGGCCAGCGCCTCGGCGCGGCGCACGGCGGCCGCTTCGTCCCGATCCCCCGGGAGCGCCGGGCGCAGCCCCGGGTCCCGCGGGGCGCCGTCGGTGAGCTGGACCACCGCCAGGCGCCGGCCGGAGAGGAGGAGGCTGGCGGCGCCGATGACCTCGTCGTCCGGGTGGGCGGCCAGCAGGGCCAGGTCGAGGGGAGGCGCCACGCCGCTCACGTTGCGCCCGCGGGCGGCGCCGCGCGCGCCGGGCTTTCGCCTGGCGCCCCCCGTGCGCAGCGTGTAGCGCTCAGGAGGACGACACATGGCCAATCGGGTCTCCAGCACCACCACCGACCACGACACCATCCGGCAGTGGGCCGAGGCGCGCGGCGGCCAGCCGGCCCAGGTGGCCAGCACCGCCCGCGGCGGGAAGGCCGGCATCATCCGCATCGACTTCCCGGGCTACAGCGGCGCGGGCAAGCTCGCAGGCCCATCTCCTGGGACGAGTGGTTCCAGAAGTTCGACGACGCGGAGCTGGCGCTGGTCTACGAGGAGAGCACCGCCGCGGGCGAGCGCTCCAGCTTCAACAAGCTGGTGGGGCGCGAGAACCGCCAGGGCGCGCGAGCAGGGCGTGAAGGCCAGCCGGCGCACCCTGCGCTCGGGCTCCGGCCGCGCCCGCCCCGCCGCCCGCAGCGGCTCGGGCCGGCGCGAGGCGTCGCGCGCGGTGGCGGCCCGGACCACCCGCGCCGGGCGGACCAGCCGGACCAGCAGCGCCAAGCGCGGCAGCACCTCACGCGCCGGCACCAGCGCGCGGGGCCGCAAGAGCGCGGGCCGGAGCGCGTCGTCCGCCGGCGGCCGCAAGGGCGCCAGCCGCAAGAGCACCGGCCGGACCAGCAGCCGCAAGGGCCGCCGCAGCAAGTCGTGAGCTGGGGACCTCACTCGCGCCGCAGCCTCTCCCGAGGCGGAGGCCTGCCCCTCACCCGTACCGCCGCACCATCCGCGCGCAGAACCCGGCGAACTCCGCCGGGTCCTGCGGCGGGCTGGTGTGGTGCGGGCGCAGGCCGCGGTGCTCCGGGGTGAAGCAGAAGGTCACCGTCACCTGGAACGGCTCCAGCGCCTGCATCTGCCGGTCGAACCAGGCCTCCCAGCCCGGCCGGAACGAGTCCGCCCAGGAGAGGCCGGTCCGCAGCTGGCGCACGCCCAGCTCCTTCAGCCAGCGCACGCCGGCCTCGAGGCGCGGGTCCTCGAAGTGGAACCACTGGCAGATGCCCAGCCCGGGCGTGAAGCGCGGGAACTCGCGCAGCGCCGGCTTGGGAGTGCCGTCCTCGCGGATCAGCCCATGTAGAAGTGCCGGTAGTAGGACGACCCCTCCGCCTCCTGGTGACGGGTGGTGGCCGGCCAGGCCCGCGGCAGGTCGAAGAGGCTGTACCAGTGGACGCGCGGCGCCCGCCCCAGCACCAGCTCCGCGGTCCGCGCGAGCCCCCAGGCCTGCACCTCCTCGGCGCCGAAGCTGGAGACGCCCACCTCGCTGATCCAGACCGGCAGCGAGGTGGCGGCGGTGATCTCGGCCAGGCGCGCCGGCCACTCGTGGATCTGCCAGTGGTTCCAGTCGAGCGGGAAGCCGTGGACCGCCACCGCGTCCACCGCCGCCAGCGCGCCCTGCTGCTCCAGCAGCTTGATGAAGGAGGCGTCGATGGGCGAGGTGCCGCCCAGCACGCGGGTCAGGCCGGGGCGCTCCGCCTTCACCGCCGCGCCGGCCAGACGCACCAGCTCGGAGAAGCGGACCCAGCCCTGGTCGAGCTGGAAGTCCCAGTGCGAGAGGTTGTTGGGCTCGTTCCAGAGCATCACCGAGTCGATCACGGCCGGCCTCCGGCAGGCGCGGCGGGGAAGACCGGAGCCGCCGCGGGGTCCTGCGCCGAGGCGCGGCACAGGTAGACCTCGGTGTGCGGCAGCGGCGCGGGGGAGAAGCCGGCCGAGCGGAGCATGGCCTCCACGCAGGGGCGGTTCGGGACCCACCAGTTGGTGGCGTCGTGGGCGTACTGCCGCTCGACGAAGTGGAGCTTGGGCCAGGCCGGGTGGTCGAAGACCTCGCGCTCCTCGAAGGGATAGTCGGGCGCCGGCGTGAACCGCCCCTGCGAGCCGCGGATCATGCTCTGGAAGACCAGCAGGTCGCGGACCGCGTGCGCGCGCAGGAGGTCCAGCGCCAGCAGCGGGTGGCGCAGGTGGTAGAGCACGCCCATGAACAGCACCACGTCGAAGGCCTCGCCCAGCGCGGCCACGTCGTAGACCGAGAGCTGCCGCAGCTCCAGCTCCAGGCCGGCCACCTCCGCCGCCAACCGCGCCTGGGCCAGGTAGCGCGGGTCGGAGTCGATCCCCACCACCCGATCGGCCCCGCGCCGCTTCAGCTCCAGCGAGAAGAAGCCGGCGTTGCACCCCACGTCCAGCACCGTCCGGCCCCGCAGGTCCTGCGGCAGCGCCGGCGCGATGGCCCGCCAGACCATGCCCGGGTAGTCGCCCAGGAAGTGATCGGGCGCGGTCGGCACCCCGCCCAGCTCCATGGCGTGGAACCAGGGGCCCAGCTCCGCCACCCGGCTGGCGATCTCCTCTCGCGAAAGGCTCACCGCGCCTCCTCCCCCTCGGCGCGCTCGCGCGCGTCGAGCTGGCCGGCGCGCACGGCCTGCTCCCGCAGGAGCCGCAGCGCCTCGTGGTACCCGTGCAGCGTCCCCACGTCCACGTACGCCTCCCCCGCCCGGACGCCGCTGGCGCTGCCGCCCGCCGCCAGCCAGGCGTCCACCAGCGTGCCCACGTAGACGTCCTGGCCGCCCCGCGCGGCGTGGAGCGCCTGCCACTCGGCCAGGATGGCCCCCGTGAGCTTGAAGCCGCCCCAGACCCAGCGCGTGGACGGGTCGGGCACCTTGACCTGGAGGCCGCGCACCTCGCCGCCCGGCCCGGTCTCCACCGCGTCGAACAGCTCGGGGTGCGCCACCGGGAAGAGCAGGAAGGAGAGGCCCGGCCCCAGCGCGCGGAAGCCGTCCACCGGGAACCAGACCGTGTCCGGCAGCCCCACCAGCACCTCGTCCTGCGGCGCGATGAAGGGGAGCGCCCGCAGCAGCGCGTCCACCAGCCCGGCCGGCCGCTCCTGCACCACGTAGCAGATGTGCGCCGCGCCCACGCTCCCGCCGTAGTACTCGACGATGTCCGACTTGCCCGGCGAGATCACGAAGCAGAGCCGGTCCACGCCGGCCCGCAGCATCCGCTCCACCAGGTACTCCGAGACCGCCCGCGGCCGCTCCGTGCCGTCCACCCAGCGGCTCCCCACCGGCAGGAGCTCCTTGGAGAAGGCCAGCGGCTGGATCCGGCTCCCCGCGCCGGCCGCCGGCACGATGCCCCACCTCACGCCGCGCCTCCGGCCGCGGGGGCCTCCGCCGCGCCCGCCGAAGCCTGGCAGGCGGTCACCAGCTGCCCGACCCGCGCCGCCGCGGTGTGCTCGGCCAGCGTCCGCTCGCGGGCGCGGGCGCCCATCCGCGCCAGCGACGCCGGCGACCGGGCCAGCGCCGCCAGGACGTCCTCCGTCGTGCGCGCCACCAGGATCTCCTCGTCCGGCGTGAAGAACTGCGGGAGGCCCTCGAACCAGTCGGTCAGGACCGGCACGCCGCAGGCGGCCGCCTCGAAGAGGCGCGCCGAGGGGCAGGCGCCCAGCGCCGCCATCTCCGGCCGCGTCACCGAGAGCGTCAGCGGCGAGGAGCAGAAGAAGGCGGGGTGGAGCGCCGGCTCGAGGTGGCGCACGTAGCGGACGTTGGCGCGCCAGGGGAAGTCGGCCCCGTACTGCGCGCCGGCCAGCACGAAGGTGCGGTCCGGGCGGCGCGCCGCCGGCGCCAGGAACAGCGCCTCCAGCGCCGCCTGCCGGGAGGCCGCCCAGGTGCCCAGGTAGGAGAGGTCGCCGGTGAAGGCCACCAGCGGCGCCGCCGGGCGGTGCACCTCCGGATCCACCCAGCCGTGCAGCGCCTCCACCCGCCGCGCCCCCAGGCGGTCGCGCAGCAGCGCCAGCGCGCCCCCTCCGCTGTAGCTCAGCACGAGGTCGAAGCCCGCCAGCCCCTCCGGCCCCAGCCACTCGACCGGGCGCCCGCGCTCCAGCCGCTCCAGCGTCGCGCCGGGATCGAGATCGTAGAAGGCCTTCACCTGGGCGCGGGAGGCCAGGACCCGCGCGACGGCGGCCGGGCCGTCCGGGCAGAAGGAGGTGACCATGGCCACGTCGGCCCCGCCGAGCGCCCGCTCCACGCGGCCGGCGACCGTCTCCAGGCCCCGGTGCAGCACCAGCTCGCCGGCGGGCAGCTCGGTGAGATCGCGGTGGGCTGCGTACCACGGCTGGTCGCGCTCGAAGAAGGTGAGCCGGTGGCCGGCGCGGGCCAGCGCCGTGGCGAGCCCCCGCCACAGCGTGGCGTGGCCGTTCCCCAGGAGGAGCTGACCGCCAGTCCGAAGACGACGAACCGCATGTGCCCCCGCCGCCCGGGACCCGTAGCCCCCCGCCCGCGCGGCGGGCGTCCTGATGGAAGCTAGGTCGGCGGCGGGGGGCGGCGGGAGCCCCGCCCAGGCGGGGGCGCACCGGGCGTGGAACAGCGCCGCCCCACCGGCCAGGGATCCGGTGGGGCGGCTCGGAGACCACCGCCCCGCCCGCCAGGGATGGGAGGGGCGGCCGGGGTCCTGCGGCGCGCAGCGCACGGGGAGTCGCTGGCGCGCGTGCCAGGCCAGGATGCGAGCGGCGTGCCGCCCGGTGCGGGCCTCGGACGGCAGGCGGAACGCCGGGTTCGGCAGGGCCGCGCGAGCGCCCTGGCTCCGGGGGCGCGCAGGGCGCGCAGGAGGCTGCCGGGGAAGCGGGCAGCGGAGGCCGGGCGCTGGCGCGGACGCTCAGGGGATCAGCCGGAGCAGCTCGGCCCGCAGCGTGGCGCGCGCGGCGTCGTCCGAGGCGACCGCCAGGGCCCGCTCCAGCGCGCCGGCCGCGTTGCGGCGGAACCCCTTCTCCTCGTACAGCGCCGCCAGCGCCCGCAGCGCGGCCAGGTGGCCCGGGCGCAGATCGGCGGCCCGCTCCAGCGCGGTCATGGCGCCGAAGGCGTCGCCCCGGGCCCGCAGCGCCCGGCCCAGCTGGTGGTGCGCCTCGGCCGCGTAGGGGTCCGAGCGCACCGCCTCCGCCAGCAGGTCCAGCGCGCCGGTGACGTCGCCGGCGGCCAAGAGCTCCCGCGCGCGCTTCACCAGCGGCTCGGCCGGCCCCGGCCCCTCCGCCCGCGGCCGCGACGCGCCCACCTCGCGCGCGGCGGCCACCCGGCGCACCAGGTCGTCCAGCCGGAACGGCTTCTCGATGTAGTCCACCGCGCCGAACTGCTCGCGGGCGTCCTCGGCGTAGCGCCAGCCGCGGTAGATGGCGGTCATCATGACCACCGGGATGTGGCGGGTGCGCGGGTTGGACTTGAGCCGCAGGCAGGCCTCGAACCCGTGCAGGCGCGGGAGCATCGCGTCCAGCACCACCACGTCCGGCCGCAGCGCCTCGGCGCGGGCCACGCCCTCCTCGCCGTCGGCGGCCGTCTCGACCCGCCAGCCGTGGCCGGTGAGCGCCTTGAGCACCAGCTGGCGGATCTCCGGCTCGTCGTCCACCACCAGCGCCAGCGGCAGGCCCGGGTCGCGGTCCGGCTCCGGCTCGACGTCGATCACCACCTCGGCCGGCAGGATCTCGTCCTCGACGATCTCCACCACCTCCAGGCCGTCATCCGGGACGCCGGGCAGGTGCACGGCCAGGTGCGGCTCGGCCGGCCCGGCGGCGCCGCGCCAGCGGTGCTCGCCGCGGGCGCGCCGGTCGTAGGCGTCGGCCACCACGTGCTCGAGCGCCGCCTTGATGGCCGCGTAGGGCGAGACCTCCATGCCGGTGACGAAGCGCACCTCGGAGATGACCCGCTCGTCCAGCGGCCGGGACATGGCCAGGTGCACGCGGCCGCCCTCCAGCGAGAGCGGCAGCATCAGGTCGGCCTCGGCCACCGGCCGCGGCACAATCCCCACCGCGTCCAGCGAGATGCAGGTCCGCGAGAGGTCCACGCCCGGCACCCGGAAGCGCTCGGCCAGGGCGGCCGCCAGGGCCCCCTCGTCCACGCCCTCGTGGAGCAGCTGCGAGAGGAGCGGGATGCCCCGGGCGGTGGCCGTGCGGACCGCCCGCTCGACCACCTCGACGGTGGTGACGCCGCGCTGCACCAGCAGGTCGCCGATCCGGACGTTCACCGGGAGTCCTCCCAGCCTCGTGACCGGTTCATCCTACCCGGGGTACCGGTCCGGGCAAGGAGTTCCCGCCACCCCGCCCCCGGACGTGCGCCGCCCGCCGGTGCCACGCGGACGTGGGACGGGGGGCCGGGCGGCCGGAGCGGCTCAGCCCACCGTGTCGGCGTAGGTCATCACCAGGTACATGACGCTCTCGCCCGAGGCCCGGTTCCTGTAGACGTGGGGCACGTCGGCCTCGAAGACCATGGCGTCGCCGCGGGAGAGCGGCTCCTTGCGCCCGGCGACCTCGATCTCCACCTCCCCCTGCGCCACCACCAGGTTCTCGATGGTGCCGGGGTTGTGCGCGTCGGCCTTCTCCACGCCCCCCGGGGCCAGGCGCAGCTCGTAGAACTCGACCCGGCGCGGCTCGTCGAACGGGAAGAGCGCGCGCGACGAGAAGGAGCCGTCGTGGCTGGTGAGGAGCTTGGCCTGGCCGGCGCGCAGCACCTGCAGCCCGCCGCCGCCGCGGGCCGTGATCAGGGCCGAGAAGGGCACGCCCAGCGCCGAGGAGATCTTCCAGAGCACGTTGATGGTGGGCGCGCTCTGCCCCAGCTCGATCTGGCCCAGCATGGCGCGCGAGACGCCGGAGAGCTTGGACAGCCGCTCCAGCGAGAGCTGCCGCTGGCCGCGGAGGCGGCGCAGGTTGAATCCGACCACCGGCGTGAGATCCTTCCCCAGGGCGGGGGCGGTCTCGCGCGGTTCGGGGGTGGCCTTCGGCTCCGGGGAGGCGGGCGTCCGGCGGCTGCGCCCGCGGTTCTCTCGCGCGCTCTTCATGAGCCCAGCGTTTCCGTTACAACGGAGGCGTTGTCAACGCACTCCCGAGCCGGCGGTCCGTGGCGGGTGACCTTCGTCACCAGCCCGGACGACTGCAACCTGGGCTGCGACATGTGCCCCTGCGGCCTGGATCGGGCGGCCCGCGCGGCCGCCGGGCTGCCGCCGCGCCCGCCCCGGCCCCGCCGGATGGCGCCCGGGCTGGCGCTGGAGGTGCTGGGGGAGCGGCGCGGGTCCCCGCTGTCCCAGGTGATCCCCTCGACCATGGGCGAGCCGCTCCTGTGGAGCGGCCTGGACGACCTGCTGGAGGGGTGCCGGGCGGCCGGGGCGGCCCTCAACCTGACCACCAACGGCACCTGGCCCGGCCGCGGCCCGGACGCCTGGGCCGCGGCGCTGCTCCCGGTGGCCTGCGACGTCAAGATCTCCTGGAACGGCGCCACCGCCGCCACCGCTGAGGCCCTCATGCCCGGGCTCTCCTTCGCCGCCGCGGTGGAGGGCGTGCGCCGGGTGGCGGCGGCGCGCGACCGGCAGGCCGCCGCCGGCGGCCCCCGCCCCACCCTCTCGTTCCAGGTCACGGCGCAGGAGGCCAACCTGGCCGAGCTGCCGGAGCTGGTGCGGCTGGCGGCGGCGCTGGGCGTGGACCGGGTCAAGGTGAACCAGCTGCAGGTGCGCTGGCCGGCGCTGGCGGCGCGCTCGCTGCGGCGCAGCCCGGAGGCCATCCGGCGCTGGAACGCGGCCGTGCCGGCGCTCCAGGCCGCCGCGGCGGCGGGGCCGCGGCCGGTGCGGCTCCAGCACGTCGAGCCGCTCCGGCCCGACCCCACCGCGCCGGCGCCGCTCGGGCCCTGCCCGTTCCTGGGCCAGGAGGCCTGGATCCACTGGGACGGCCGGCTCGCGCCCTGCCCCCACCCCGCCGCGGCCGGGGGGGCGCTGGGCGAGCTGGGCTCGGTGGCGGAGCGGCCGCTGGGCGAGCTCTGGGCCGCGCCCGCCTACCGGTCGCTGCTGGAGCGCTGGCCGGACCTCGAGCCGTGCCGGAGCTGCCCCTTCCGCCGCCCCGGCGGCGCGTGACGGAGCTCCCCCAAGCACGTCCCCCGCGGCGCGCCCGGCTCGGGTACGCTCGCGGCCGTGTCCCCCGAGCCCATCCCCACCGCCGTGGCGCTCACCGTCGCGGCCCTCCTGCTGACCTCCGCGGCGCTGGGCTCGCGCGCCTCGGGGCGGCTGGGGGTGCCCTTCGCGCTGCTCTTCCTGGCGGTCGGCATGCTGGCCGGATTCGGAGGGGGTGGGCGGCATCGTCTTCGAGAGCTACGGCCTGACCTTCCGGGTCGGCACCGTGGCGCTGGTGCTGGTGCTGTTCGACGGCGGGCTCAACACCTCGCTCTCCTCCATCCGCCCGGTGCTGGCCCCCAGCCTGCTCCTGGCCACCCTGGGCGTGGTCGGGACCGCGGCGCTGACCGCGGTGGGCGGCCACGCGCTGCTCGGGCTCGACTGGCCGGCCGCGGCCCTGCTCGGCGCCATCGTCTCCTCCACCGACGCGGCGGCGGTCTTCGGCGTGCTGCGGGCCGGCGGGGTCCACGTCCGGCCGAAGCTGGGCTCGCTGCTGGAGCTGGAGTCCGGGGCCGACGATCCGGTGGCGGTGATCCTGACCCTGGGGCTCACCCACGCGCTGGCCGGCGGCGGCGGCTCGCCCGGGCGGATGGCGCTGGAGGCGGGGCTGCAGCTGCTGGTGGGCCTGGCCGGCGGCGCCGCGGTGGGGCTGGGCGGGCGCTGGCTGCTGGGGCGGGTGCGGCTGGCGGCCTCCGGGCTCTACCCGGTGCTGACGCTGGCGCTGGCGCTGTTCGCCTTCGGCGCCCCCACGCTGCTCTGGGGCAGCGGCTTCCTGGCCGTGTACGTGGCGGCCATGGTGCTGGGGAACGGCAAGCTCCCCTACGGCGCCGGGCTGCGCCGCGTCCACGACGCCATGGCCTGGGTGAGCCAGATCGCCATGTTCCTGCTGCTGGGCCTCCTGGCCTTCCCCAGCCGGATCGCGGCGGTGGCCGGGCCGGGGCTCCTGCTGGGCCTGTTCCTGGCGCTGGTGGCCCGGCCGGCGGTGGTGGCGCTGCTGCTCCTGCCCTTCCGCTTCTCGCTGCGCGAGATCGCCTTCGTGGCCTGGGTCGGGCTGCGCGGCGCGGTGCCCATCATGCTGGCCACCTACCCGGTGCTGAGCGGCGTGGCCGGCGGCCAGCAGGTCTTCAACCTGGTCTTCTTCGTGGTGGTGGTGAGCGTGGTGGTGCAGGGCACCACCATCCGCGTCCTGGCCCGCGCGCTCGGGCTGGAGGTGGCCCAGCCGCCGGCGCCGCGCGCGGTGCTGGAGATCCTCTCCTCCACCCCGCTCTCCGGGGGAGGTGCTCTCCTTCTACGTCGAGGCGGCCAGCGCAGTGGCCGGGTCGCGCATCGGCGACCTGCCCTTCCCGGAGGGCGCGGCGGTGATGCTGGTGGTGCGCGGCCGCGAGCTGGTGGCGGCCCGCGGCCGGACCGAGCTAAAGCCCGGCGATCACGTCTACGTGTTCGCGCCGCCGGCGGAGCGCGGGCTGGTGCAGCTGCTCTTCGGCCGGGCCGAGGAGGGGTGAGCCGGGGCCGGGTTCAGTCGCGCGAGGCGCGCAGCCCGTCCTCCAGCTCGTTGGGCTGCGCCCCGCCGCCCGGCCCGCGCGGGAAGTGCTCCGCCAGGCGGGCCCCGCAGAGCCCGACGGCCTCCACGAAGCCGCGGCCCGGATCCCCGGCCCGCAGCCCGGCCACCAGCGCCGCCACCGCGCGGTCCCACTCGCCCGGCGGCAGGCGGGCGTCGATGCCGCGGTCGCCCAGGATCACCGCCTCCCGCTCGAACAGCGAGGCGAAGACCAGCACGCCGGTCCCCTCCGCGGTCCGGTGCAGCCCGTGCTCGTGGAAGGCGCGCACGGCCCGGGCCCGCACCGCCTCGTCCAGCGCCCGCGCGCCGGCCAGCCGGCGCTCCAGCGGGTCCCAGAGCGAGAGCAGCGCCCCCAGCCCGCCCGCCAGCACCTGGATCAGCACCAGCTCCGGCAGCGTGAGCGGGAGCCGCAGCCCCAGGACCGCCGCGGTGGCCAGCGCGGCCAGCAGCAGCGCGCCGCGCGCCCGCGTCTCCGGGTAGGCGTCGCTCTTCTCCACCACCACCGGCACCAGCTGCCCGCGCGAGCCCGCCTCGGCGGCGCGGACCGCCTCGGCCACCCGCGCCCGGACCGCCTCGTCCATGGCCTCGATCCTCACGTGCCCCTCCTACCAGCGCCCCGAGGCGCCGCCGCCGGAGAAGCCGCCGCCGCCGCCGCCCCAGCCGCCGCCTCCGCCGCCGAAGCCGCCGCCGAACCCGCCGCCCCCCCAGCCGCCCCACCAGAGCGAGCGGCGCCGGCGCGGGCCGAAGCCGCGGAGGATGTTGAAGACCACGATCCCGATGATGAACAGCGTCACCAGCAGCGAGGAGCCGGGCGTGCCGCGCGCCGGGCGGCGCTGCACCTGCATGCCGTCGGGCAGCGCGCCCAGCGCGCCGAGCACGCGCTGCCCGGCGTCGTAGAGGCCGTCGCCGTAGCGCCCTTCCCTGAAGGCCGGGCCCATCACCTCGCGGATGATCCGCGAGGAGGCCACGTCGGTGAGCTCGCCCTCCACGCCGCCGCCCACCTCGATGCGCGCCTGGCGGTCCTGGATGGCGACGGTGACGAGCACGCCGTTGTCGGCGGCACGGCTGCCGAGCCCCCAGCGCTCGGCGACCCGCATCGAGAAGTCCTCGATGGGCTCGCCGTCCAGCGAGCGGATCACCAGGAACTGCAGCTGCGGGCCCTCGCCGCCGCTGGCCTGGCGCGCCGCGCGCGAGAGGCTGGAGAGCCGGCGGACGTCGCCGTCGTCGAGCACCCCGGCCTGGTCCACCACCGGCCCGCTCAGCGCCGGGACCGGCACCTCGGCGCGGGCCGGCCCGGCGGCGGACCAGAGGATCGCCGCCGCGGCCAGCGCCGCCCCGGCGCGGCCGCCCATCAGAACTTCACCTCCGGCGCCTTCTCGGCGCCGGCCGTGGTGGCCTGGAACTGGGCCTTGGGCTGCTTGTGGAAGAAGAGCGAGTTGGTCCAGCTGGTGGGCGGCACGGTCACCAGGTTGTTGAACGTCTGCACCGACTCGATGTAGCGCCGGCGGGCGACGCCGATCCGGTTCTCGGTCCCCTCCAGCTGCGCCTGCAGGTCGCGGAAGTTCTCGTTGGCCTTCAGGTTGGGGTAGTTCTCGGCCACCGCCAGCAGCCGCCCCAGCGCGCTGCGCAGCTCGCCCTGGGCCGCCTCGAACTTGCGCAGGTTCTCCGGGCTGAGCTGATCGGCGGTGAGCGTGACCGAGGTGGCGCGGGCGCGGGCCTCCACCACGGCCTCGAGCGTCTCGCGCTCATGGGCCGCGTAGCCCTTCACCGTGGCCACCAGGTTCGGCACCAGGTCGGCCCGGCGCTGGTACTGGTTCTCGACCTCGGCCCAGGCGGCCGAGACGCCGTTGTCGGCGGTGGGGATGGACTGCACGCCGCAGCCCGCGAGCATCAGGACGGCGGCCAGGGACGCGAGGAGGCGGGAGGAGGTGCGCATGGCGCATGTTCTAGCGCGCGCCGCCCCTTCATAAAACGATCATTTTTCGCAGGCACACCCAGACTGGGGCTCATTCACCGGACGTGCGTGCGGCCGGCGACGGGCGGAGGTCCACCGCCGCCACCCGGGCGGAGGACGGGCACCACTCACCCACGTCCTGGACATAGAGGGCCGCCTCCAGCTCGATGGCCGACGGGCAGCGGTCACAGGTGGGCGAGCCCACCGGCACGAAGGCCGGGCCGACGAAGGACGCGCGCCAGCTCCACTGGTCGTCGCAGTCCGGCCCGAAGAGCAGCCGCAGGTCCGGCACCGACGCCCCGGGCGACGCCGGATCGGCCGCCAGCTCCTGCGCCCGCGCGATGAACGCCTGGTCGATGGCCCAGAGCTTCATCGACTGCCCGCACGAGACCAGGGTGATGAAGGCGCCGCCGGTGCGCGAGCGGCAGGCCGCCTCCGGATTGGGGATGCAGCTGCCGTTGAAGCAGGCGTTGCCCGCGGCGCAGGAGCGGCCGCAGCTGCCGCAGTGGAGCGGCTCGGAGGCCAGGTCGTAGCAGACGCCGCCGCAGGCCTCGAGGGGGCTGGGGCACGGCTGGGCCTCGAAGCAGGAGGCCAGCGGCAGGAGCGCCAGCAGGGCCAGGACGCGCGACCAGGGCATGTCGCCGTTCTATCACGCGCGGCGCCCGCCGGCCGGCAGGCCGCCCGTGTACACTCCCCGGCCATGGCCACGACCCCCGCCGGCTGGAGCGAAGTCTACGCGCTGGTGCGCCGCATCCCCCGCGGGCGCGTGGCGACCTACGGCCAGGTCGCCGCCCTGCTCGGCCGCCCCCGCGCCGCCCGCCAGGTCGGCTTCGCGCTGGCGGCGCTGCGGGGCACGCGCCACGACGTCCCGTGGCAGCGCGTGCTGGGCGCCCGGCCGGGGGGCCACGCCGCCATCACCATCCTCGACCCCATGGGCGCCGCGGTGCAGCGCCACAAGCTCGAGGACGAGGGCGTGGCCTTCGACGAGCGCGGGCGGATCGCGCTGGAGCGGTTCGGATGGGCCCGGGCGCGCCGGCTCACGCCCGCAGCGCGCGGCGGGAAGCGAGGCGCCGCGAAGGGCGCGCAGCCCAGGGCAGTCCGCGGCGGCCCGGCGCGGGGTGGAGCGCGACGGCGACCACCGCGCAGCCGCTGAGCACGCCGGTCAGCGCCTCGGCGGTGGTGGCGTAGGCAAGCACCGTCGGCGCCACCATGAGCCAGGTGCCCAGCACGACCGCGGCGAAGCCGTCGGAGGAGCCCGAGCGGGCGGCGGCGCAGATCACGATCAGGGCCAGGCCGCAGACGATGTGGTCGAGCCTCGCGGGGGAGCCGGGGGCGGACAGGATGAAGCCGGCGGCGACGAGTGCTGTGCCGAGGACGGCCTGGAGCCAGCGACGCATGGGTGAACCCCCTGGGCGGCAAGGTGGTGGGGGGTGCCGGGTGGCGGCAACCCTGGGGCCGGGGGAGGGAGGGGGCGGGCGGGGGCTGGCTTCGGGTCGCTGCCGGCGGGGCGGCTCTGGGCGCTGCCGGCGGGGCGGGGCGCTGGGGTGGCCCCTGCCCCAGCGCCGCGGGCGGTGCCGTGCTGGGTGGAGGTGCGCGGGGCTGGGGACGGGGAGGGGGCGGCGAGCCGGAGTCAGGTCCTCCTTGTTTGCGAGCCCGCTCGAGCGCGCGAGCGGCCTGGATCCACAGAAGGTCACCTGCTCCAGCGCGGGGGCCCTTGGGGTCAACTGGGAGTGACCTACTCCAGCGCGTGCGCCCTTGGGGTCAACTGGGAGTTACCTACTCCAGCGCGTGCGCCCTTGGGGGGAGAACCGGGATGGGGTCAGGTCATGGCTGATGAGGATCCGTTCGGGCTGAGCGTAGCGAGCCCGCAGGGCTCGCGGAGTCGAAGCCCAGGCGCCGCGAGGCACCGGCGCCCACACATGAAGAAACCCCAGGACCGCGAGGCCCTGGGGTTCCCGTGAAGCGGGCTGGAGCTTGGGTCCGCTACTCGCCGATCTTCACCGGCCGGACCTTCCAGATGTCGTCGCAGTACTCCTGGATGGTGCGGTCGGAGGAGAACTTGCCGGACCGGGCGATGTTCAGGAGGGCCATCCGGTTCCACCGGTCGGTGTCGCGGTAGGCCTTCTCGACCTCGTCCTGGCAGGCGCAGTACGCGGCGAAGTCGGCCAGCACCAGGTACGGGTCGCCGCCGTTGAGCAGCGACTCGACGATGGGCCGGAACAGCGCCGGCTCACCGGGCGAGAAGACGCCGGAGGAGATGGCGTCGATCACCTGCTTGATGCGGCGGTCGTTCCGGTACCACTCCCACGGCTCGTACCCGCGCTTCTTGAGCGCGTTCACGCCCTCGACGGTGAGGCCGAAGAGGAAGAAGTTCTCGGCCCCGACCTCCTCGCGGATCTCGACGTTGGCGCCGTCCAGCGTGCCGATGGTCAGCGCGCCGTTCATCTGGAACTTCATGTTGCCGGTGCCCGACGCCTCCTTGCCGGCCGTCGAGATCTGCTCCGACAGATCGGCCGCCGGGAAGATCCGCTCGGCCAGCGAGACCCGGTAGTTCTTGAGGAACGCCACCGAGATCCGGCCGCGCACGTCCACGTCGCGGTTGACGACGTCACCCACCGCGTTGACCAGCTTGATGATCCACTTGGCCAGCGCGTACCCGGGGGCGGCCTTGCCGCCGAACAGGTACGTGCGCGGGTGCGGGTTGTAGGAGCGGTCCTCCTTGATGCGGAGGTACTCCGAGGCGACCCGCAGGACGTCGAGCAGCTGCCGCTTGTACTCGTGGATGCGCTTCACCTGGACGTCGAAGATGGAGTCGACGTCGAGCGTGAGGCCGTTGTCCACGCGGACGATCTCGGCCAGGCGGGCCTTGTTCTCCCGCTTGATCTCACGGAGCTTCTTCTTGAACGCCGAGTCGTCCACGAACTTCTCCAGCTTGCGGAGCTGGAGGGTGTCGGTGACCCAGCCCGGGCCGATGGCGTCGGTGATGAGCCGCGACAGGCCGGGGTTGGACTGGAGCACCCAGCGGCGCGGGGTCACGCCGTTGGTCTTGTTGTTGAAGAGCCCCGGCCACAGGTCGTCGAAGTCCTTGAACAGCTCCTTCTTCAGCAGCTCGGTGTGGAGCGCGGCCACGCCGTTCACCGAGTGGGAGCCGACCACGGCCAGGTTGGCCATGCGGACGTGCTTGGGCGAGCCCTCCTCGATCAGGCTCATGCGCGCGATGGCGGCCTCGTCCGTCACCTTGGTGCGGATGCCCTCCAGGAAGCGCCGGTTGATCTCGAAGATGATCTCGAGGTGGCGCGGCAGGACGCGACCGAACAGGTCCACCGACCACTTCTCCAGCGCCTCGGGCAGCAGGGTGTGGTTGGTGTAGCCGAAGGTGGCCTTGGAGATGTCCCAGGCCTCGTCCCAGTCCAGGGCGTGCTCGTCCACCAGGACACGCATCAGCTCGGCCACGGCGACGGCCGGGTGCGTGTCGTTCATCTGGATCGCGACCTTGTTCGGGAACTCCTTGAACCCGTCGTGCACCTTCAGGTAGCGCGCGATGATGTCGTGGATGGCGCAGCTGACGAAGAAGTACTGCTGCTGGAGCCGGAGCTCCTTGCCCATCACGGTGAGGTCGTTCGGGTAGAGGACCTTGGAGATGCTCTCCGAGAGGTCCTTCTCCTCCACCGCGGAGAGGTAGTCGCCGGCGTTGAAGTCGGCGAGGTCCAGCTCCTGCGAGGCGCGGGCGCGCCACAGCCGCAGCGTGTTGACGGTCGAGTTGCGGAAGCCGGCGATGGGCACGTCATAGGGCATGCCCAGGACGTGGCGGGCGTCGGTCCAGCGGACGCGGCTGCGCCCCTGCGCGTCCACGTACTGCTCGGTCCGGCCGTAGAACGCCACCGGCACGACCGCCTCGGGGCGCGGGATCTCCCACGCGTTGCCGAAGCGCAGCCACTCCTCCGGCCGCTCCACCTGGTAGCCGTTGCGGATCTCCTGGTCGAAGATGCCGAACTCGTACCGGATGCCGTAGCCGTAGGCCGGGATGCTCAGGCTGGCCAGCGAGTCGAGGAAGCAGGCCGCCAGGCGGCCCAGGCCGCCGTTGCCCAGGCCGGCGTCCGGCTCCTGCGCGAGCAGGTCGGACAGGTCCAGCCCCAGGTCGGACAGGCCGGACTTCATGCCGTCGTAGAGGCCGAGGTTGAGCAGGTTGTTCTCGAGGGCCTTGCCCATCAGGAACTCGAGGGAGAGGTAGTAGACGCGCTTCGCGTCCTCCCGGTAGTACGCCTGCTGCGTCTGGATCCAGCGGCGCATCATCCGGTCGCGGACCGTGTTGGCCACCGCGAAGTAGCGGTCGAGCGAGGTCGCGGTGTGCTCGTCCTTGGCCTGCGAGAACTGAAGGTGGTCGGCGAACGCGCGCTTGAGCGTGTCCACGTCCTGCGCGGTGCGCGAGTTGGGGAGCTCGCGGGCCTGCTCGAGCACCTTCGCCTCGGCTGCACGCGCGGTGCTGCCCTTCTTGGTAGCCGCCATCCTGCTTCCTCCATCGGCCGCCGCGGGGCGGCCAGCCGGACCCATGGGTTCCTGCCGGTCCGGAGCCGCGCATCATATCCACGAGGGTGCAGGGCGCCAGCGACAAGGTGCAGCGTCAACGCCGCGCTGCGGCGCGGCGCCACGGATCAGGCGCACGCTCGGACGGGTGCTGTGCCCGAAGTACGGGAGGTTCTAGCGCCGCAGGGCGCCGGCCAGCTCCTCGTAGAGGTGGATGGCGCTGCGGATCGCCTTCTGGAAATCGCCGAGGTGCAAACTCTCGTTCTCGGAGTGGGCGTTGGAGGACGGGTCCTCCACGCCGATGAGCAGCGCCGGCACGCCGCCCAGCGCCTTGGCGAACGGCTCGACGAAGCCGATGGAGCCGCCGCAGCCGATGGCCAGCGCCTGGGAGCCGAAGCCCTTCTCCAGCGCCCGGAACGCGGCCCCGAAGGCCGGGTGGCCCACGTCGGTGATCCAGGCGCGCCCGGCCGTCTCCGCCTTGCAGGTGACCTCGAGCCCCCAGGGCACCGCCGCCTCCAGCGCCTTCACCAGCTTCTCGCGCACCTCCAGCGGATCCATGTCCGGCACCAGCCGGATGCCCACCCGCGCCCACGCCGCGTCGTTGATGATGTTGCGCGCGTCGCGGCGCGTGGAGGCCTGCACCGCGTTGACCGCCAGCGCCGGCTGCCACCAGTTGACCTCCAGCGGGTGGCCCTCGCCCAGCAGCTTCACGCCCGGGCGCAGCCGGGCCTGCTTGCGGAACTCCTCCACCGTGACCGGGAGCGCCTCGATGGCGGCGCGCTGCTCGCGGGTCAGCGGGCGCACCTTGTCGTAGATGCCGGGGATGGCGATGCGGCCGTCGGCGTCCACCAGCCCGGCCAGCATCTTGGCCAGCCCCATGGCCGGAATCCGGCACAGGGCCGCCCCACATGCCGGAGTGGACGCTCTGCTCCAGCGCCCGCACCTCCACGTCCACCGTCACCAGGCCGCGCAGCGCCACCGTCACCGACGGCACCCCCACGTCCACGTTGCCGGTGTCGGTCAGCACCATGGCGTCGGCGTCGAGCCGGGCCCGGTACTTCTCCAGGAAGCGGGTCAGGTGCTCGGACCCGATCTCCTCCTCGCCCTCGATGACGATCTTGACGTTGAGCGGCATCTTCTTGGCGCCGCGCACCCAGGAGTCCACCGCCGCCGCGTGCACGATGATGCCGGCCTTGTCGTCCGCCGCGCCGCGGCCGTAGAGCCGCCCCTCGCGCTCGGTCGGCTCGAACGGCGGGGACTTCCAGGCCTCCGCCTCACCGGCGGGCTGGACGTCGTGGTGGGCGTAGAGGAGCAGCGTGGGGGCGGCCGGGTCCTCAATCCGCTCTCCGAAGACGTAGGGGTGGGCGCCCTCCACCTTGAGCACCTCCACCTTCTCGAAGCCGCGCCGGCGCAGCAGCTCGGCGGTGGCCTCGGCGCTGCGGCCGACCTCGATCTCCGGGAACCCGGCGAACGAGACGCTGGGGATGCGCACCAGCCGCTTCAGCTCGTCGAGGTAGATGGCGTGGTTCTTCTCGTAGTGGGCCAGCGCCAGCTCGACGGTGCTCTCCGGCATCGCTGCTCTCCTCTCGCGCGGCGCCACCGGGCGCCGGGTCCTTCGCGGCGCCGCACGGCGCCGGGTACAGGATATAAACCCGCCCATGCCCGACCTCTCCCGCCCCCTTGGGGATCCCGCGCCGCGCGACGGCGGGCACAGGGCGCTGTCCCGCGGCCTGGGGATCACCCGCATCGCCCGGCTGACCGGGCTGGACCGGACCGGCGTGGAGGTGGCCTCGGCGGTCCGCCCGGACGGCCACGTGCTGCAGGTGACCAACGGCAAGGGGTTCAGCTTCGCCGAGGCGGCCCGCGGCGCGGTGATGGAGGCGGCCGAGCTGTGGGCGGCGGAGCGGTGCCAGCCGGCGCTGGAGGGGTGGTCCGCGGAAGCGCTGCGGCGCAGCGAGGGCGAGGGCGTGCTGGGCCCGGCGGCGCTGGAGCCGGAGCTGGGCGACGCGCTGGAGGGGCTGCGGCTGGCCTGGTGCGCCGGGCGCGGGCTGCTCGGGCCGGACCGGGCCTGGGTGCCGTTCGACGCGGTGGCCTGCCCGCCCCCGGGCGCCCCGCTCCGCCCCGCCTTCCTGCGCTGGACCTCCAGCGGCATGGGCGCCCACCCCGATCCCGCCGGGGCCCTCCTCCACGCCCTCCTGGAGGCCGTGGAGCGCGATCAGCTGGCGCGCGCGCTCCCGGAGGGATTCACCGAAGGTGACGTGGCCCGCCGGCTGCTCGACCCGGCCTCGCTGGCGGCCGCCGCGCCCGGGGCCGCCGCGCTGGCGGCCTCGCTGGCGGCGCGCGGCCTCAGGGTCCACCTGCTCGACCTCTGCCCCGGCCTGCGCCGGCGCGGCAGCGACGGCCCGCCGCCGCTCGACCTGGGGCTGCCCGCCGCCGCGGCGGTGCTGTGCGACGCGCCGGGCGGCCCGGTGCCGGTGGCGGCGGGCTACGCCTGCCGCACCACGCGCGACGGCGCCCTCTGCGCGGCGCTGCTGGAGGCGGCCCAGTCCCGCGCCACCGAGATCCACGGCGCGCGCGAGGACGTGGTGGGCGGCGACCGCCACGCCGCGGCGCCGCTGGCCTGGCTGCTGGCCGCCGCGCGCCCGCGCCGGGAGGCGGCGCGGCTGCCCACGCTCCGCCCGGCCCGTCCGGCCGCCCTGGCGCGCGCGGTGCTGGCGGGGCTCTCCCGCGCCGGCCTGGACCGCGCCGTCGCGGTGGACCTGCCGGCGCCGGCCGGCGTGGCGGTGGTGAAGGTGCTGGTGCCCGGCCTCCTGCTCTCGGAGCTCCTGTGACCCGCGGACGGCTGCGCCCCGGTGACGTGCTCGCCTTCCTCGGCCCCTCGCTGCCGCCTCACGAGGCGCGGCGGCTGGGCCCCTGCCGCGTGCTCCCGCCGGCCCGCGCCGGGGACGTGCTGGCGGCGCTGCCGGCCCGCCCGCTGGCCATCGCGCTGGTGGACGGGCTCTTCGACACCACGCCCTCGGTCTGGCACCGCGAGCTCTTGGCGGCGCTGGACGCCGGGGTGGCGGTGTTCGGCGGCGGCAGCATGGGGGCGCTGCGCGCCGCCGAGCTGGAGCGGTTCGGCGTGGTGGGCGTGGGGCGCGTCTTCGGCTGGTACCGCGACGGCGCGGTGGTGGACGACGGCGAGGTGGCGCTGCTCCACGCCGACGCAGAGGGGGGCTTCCGCCCGCTGACGCTGCCGCTGGTCCAGGTGCGGGCGGCCGCCGAGGCGGCCCGCGCCGCCGGGCGGCTCACCGCGCGCGGCGCGGCGGAGCTGCTCCGCGCCGCCGCCGCCCTGCCCTACGCGGCCCGCGCCTGGCCGGCGGTGCTGCGGGGCGCCCAGCTGCCGCGCGGCGCGGGCGAGGGGCTGGAGCCGTTCCTGCGCGCGGTGCCGGACGTGAAGGCGGAGGACGCCCGGAGCTGCCTCGCGGCCGCGCTGGCCTTCGCCCGCGCCCGCCGCGCCGGCGCGCCGCCGCCGCCGCGCCCACCGGTCCCGCCCGCCTCCACCCACCTGCGCCGCCTGCGGCTGCAGCGCGCCGGGGTGCAGGTGGCGGGCGAGGCGCTGCCGGCCGGCCAGGTGCTGGCGGCCCTGGGGCGCCGCCCCACCGCCGGGCGCGAGGCGGCCGACGGCCTGCGCCACCTGCTGCTCGCCGCCTGGGCGCGCGGGCTGGGGCTCAGGCCCGGCGCCGACGAGGTGGCCGGGGCGGAGCGCGCCTGGCTGCGCCGCCTGGGCGTGGGCGCCGCCGGCCGCGAGGCCTTCCTGTCGGCCTGCGGGCTGGACGAGGGCGCGGCGCGCGCGCTGGCCGAGGACCTGGCGCTGGAGGCGGCGCTGCTGGCGCGCGCGGCGCAGGTGGTGCCGGACGGCCCGGGATGGGAGGAAGGGCTGGCGCTCTCGGCGCGGCTCTCCGGCGCCTGGGTGGAGGAGGCGGCGCGGCTGGCCACCGCCGGCGTGCGCCGCCGCACGAGGAGGAAGCGATGAGCAGGAAGCCGCCGCCCCCGCCCGCCCCGGGCCCGTTCAACGCCGCCTTCGCCAGGCTGCGCGAGCAGCGGCCGGATCTGCCCGCCCCCGAGGCGCCCGCACCGGCGCCCGCCGGCCCGACGCCGGCCGAGCCCGCCCCTGCCCGCGCCGTGGTCCGCCTGGAGCGGAAGGGGCGCGGCGGGAAGGAGGCCACCGTGGTGGAGAAGCTGGAGCTGCCCCCGGCGAAGCTCTCGGCCTGGGCCGACGCCCTCAAGCGCTCACTCGGCTGCGGCGGCGGCGTGGAGGGCGAGGCCCTGGTCGTCCAGGGCGATCAGCGGGATCGGGTCGCGAAGTGGCTGGAACAGCGCGGGGTGCGGAAGGTTGTACGGGGATGATCCCCGCCGTGCCCAGGGCGTGACCAGCGGCTCCGCGTGACCAGCGTCTTCGAGCTCTTCAAGATCGGTATCGGCCCCAGCTCGTCCCACACGGTCGGGCCCATGGTGGCCGCGCGCCGGTTCGGCCAGGCGCTCGCCGGCACCGGCGGGCTGGGCCGGACCGCGGAGGTCACCGCCGACCTGCACGGCTCGCTGGGCGCCACCGGCCGGGGCCACGGGACCGGCACCGCGGTGATGCTGGGGCTGCTGGGCGAGGCGCCGGACACGCTCGATCCCGACGCGGTGCCGGGGCTCCTGCAGGACGTGCGCGGCGCCGGCGCGCTGGCGCTGCTGGGCCGCCAGCCCATCGCCTTCGCCGAGGACCGGCACCTCCGCTACCTGCCCCGGCCGCTCCCCTTCCACCCCAACGGCCTCACCTTCACGGCCCGTGACGCAGGCGGCGGGGAGCTGCTGGCCCGGACCTGGTTCTCGGTGGGCGGCGGCTTCGTGATTGAGGAGGGGGCGTCGCCGCCCCCGCCGCCCGCGGCCGTGCCGCTGCCCTTCCGCAGCGGCCGGGAGCTCCTGGACCGGTGCGCCGAGGGCGGGCTGGCCGTCTCGGAGGTCATGCGCCGCAACGAGGCCTCCCGGCGCCCGCACGCCGAGGTGGAGGCCGGGCTGCTGCGGATCTGGCGGGCCATGGAGTCGTGCGTGGAGCGCGGCTGCCGCAGCGAGGGCACGCTGCCGGGCGGGCTGGACGTGCCGCGCCGCGCGCCGGCGCTGCACCGGGTCCTGGCCACCGGCGGGCGGGCCGCGGCCGACCCGCTGGCCGCCATGGACTGGGTCAACCTGTGGGCGCTGGCGGTGAACGAGGAGAACGCCGCCGGCGGGCGGGTCGTCACCGCCCCCACCAACGGCGCGGCAGGCGTGATCCCGGCGGTGCTCCACTACTATCGCTGGCTGGTGCCGGGGGCGGGCGACGCGGCGTGATCCGGTTCCTGCTCACCGCCGGCGCCATCGGCGCGCTCTACAAGGAGAACGCCTCGCTCTCCGGCGCCGAGGTGGGGTGCCAGGGCGAGGTGGGCACCGCCTGCTCGATGGCCGCCGGGGCGCTGGCCGAGGTCCTGGGCGGCACGCCCGGGCAGGTGGAGAACGCGGCCGAGATCGGCATGGAGCACAACCTGGGGCTCACCTGCGATCCGGTGGGCGGCCTGGTGCAGATCCCCTGCATCGAGCGGAACGCCATGGCGGCGGTGAAGGCCATCAACGCGGCCCGCATCGCGCTGCGCGGCGACGGGCGCCACCTGGTCTCGCTGGACGAGGTGATCCGGACCATGCGCGAAACCGGCGCCGACATGCAGGCCAAGTACAAGGAGACCGCGCGCGGCGGCCTGGCGGTGCACGCCGGGGAGGCGCTGGTGCGGATGGGGTCGAATCTGCCGGAGTGTTGAGCGACGGGCCTCGGGCCTCGGGAGGAGCCGTCGGTTCGCCCAGGATCGCCTCGCCGGGCAGGAACGCGGCCTGCGCCAGGCCGGCCACCCAGAGCACCTCCTCCGGCTCGATCCGGAAGAAGGTGAAGTCGAGCCCGAGCAGCTGGCGGGCCGCCGGGTGCCAGGCCAGGTAGCGCTCGCGCGCGGTGGGCTGCTCGGCCTCGGCCAGCTGCACCGCCTTGCCCACTACAGATCAGCCGCGGCGCGGTGCGCGGGTCCCGGCCCACCGCGGCGTGATCGGCCACCAGCAGCGAGACGCGCGCGTCGGCGTGGACGTTGCGGGTGTGCTGGGCCAACGCCGAGAGGAGCAGCACCGGCCGGCCGTCCGGCAGCAGCGCGTAGGGGGCCAGCGAGCCGAAGGGCGCGCCGCCGTGGCGGACCGAGAGCGTGGAGAGCACGCCGGCCCGCTCGCGCTCGAGCAGCGCGCGGGCCGCGCTCGCCACCGCCGGCTGGACTGCCGCCATCTGACCTCCTCCTTGGTCGCGCGGCGCGAGAGGCCGGACGACCACCTTTCCGTACCGTAGCTCACCGGGCGCGGCTCGTCCCAGCCGAGCCCTCCGTCGAGGGCCCGGGCCGGCTACAGCACCACCAGCCCCAGCCGCGCGGCGCGGACGATGGCCTCGGCCCGCGAGTCCACCCCCAGCTTGGCCAGGATGGCGTTCACGTGGAACTTGGCGGTGTGCTGGGAGATGCCGAGCCGCGCCGCGATGACCTTGTTGGCCAGCCCCTCCGCGAGGAGCGCCAGCACCTCGCGCTCGCGCGGGGTGAGCGGCTCGGCGGCGCCGGCCTCCGGCGGGCGCAGGAAGGGATCGGTCAGCGCCGGGTCGAGCGCCCGCAGCCCGGCCACCGCCGCCCTCAAGGCCGCCGAGAGCGCCTCCGGCGCCGCGCCGCGCCCGAGCACGCCGCGCGCCCCCGCCCGCAGCGCCGCGCCTGCCGCCGCCTCGTCGGCGGCCAGCGCCACCACCGGCGCGCCGGCCGGGAGCGACGCCGGCCCCGCCGCGCCGGGCCCCAGGTCCCACAGCACCGCGTCCGGCGCGCGCGCCGCCGCCACCCGCGCCGCCTCGGCCGGCCCGGCCTCGCCGGCCAGCGCCAGCTCCGGCCGCGCCGCCACGCGCGCGGCCAGCCCCGCGCGCGCCAGCGGATCGGGAGAGACCACCAGGATGCCGAGCGGCGTCATCTGGCCTCACCTAACGCCGCCGGCGGCCGCGCGCCCCCGCCCCTTGCCCACCCCCGGCGGACGCGGTACTCGGACAGGATGGTGAACACCACGCCCGGCCTGCTGGCCCTGCAGGTCCGCCCCGGCAACCCGGACTTCCTCGACCTGCCCTGGACGCGGCCGCTGGCCCAGTGGCGGGAGGCCTGCAACCGGGTGGTGGACGTGCCGCGCGGCATCTCGCGCCACGAGGTGGTCTTCGTCCAGTACCAGCGGCTGCTCTACGCGGTGAAGGAGCTGCCGGTGCGGGTGGGCGAGCGCGAGTACGACGCGCTCCGCTGGCTGGAGGAGCGCGACCTGCCGGCGGTGGTGGCGGCCGGCCACGCCAAGGTGAAGAACGAGGAGGGCGACGAGGGGTCGGTGCTGATCACCCGCTTCCTCGAGTCCTCCCTGCCCTACCGCCAGCTCTTCCAGAGCCCCGGCCTGGAGCGCTACCGCGAGCGGCTGCTGGACGCCGTGGCCGAGCTGATGGTCCGCCTCCACCTGGCCGGCTTCCACTGGGGCGACTACTCGCTCTCCAACTGCCTGTTCCGCCGCGACGCCGGGCAGCTGCGCGCCTACCTGGTGGACGCCGAGACCTCGGAGATGCACGAGACGCTCTCCGACGGCCAGCGCCGCCTGGACCTGGACATCATGGAGGAGAACGTGGCCGGCGAGCTGGCCGACCTCTCCATGGTGGTGCAGCTGCCGCCGGCGCTGGACGTGTTCGAACCGGCCCGCAGAATCCGCCAGCGCTACCAGCGGCTCTGGGAGGAGGTCACGCGCGAGGAGATCCTCTCCCCGGCCGAGAACTGGCGCATCCACGAGCGGATCCGGGCCCTCAACGCGCTCGGCTTCTCGGTGGGCGAGGTGGAGCTGGAGACGGTGGGCGACGGCAGCAAGCTCAAGATGCGGACGCTGGTCACCGACCGCGACTACCACCGCCACATGCTGCAGAACCTGACCGGCGTGGTGGCGGAGGAGCGGCAGGCCGGCCTCATGCTCAACGAGATCCACGAGCTGCGCGCCACCATGGTCCGCTCCAGCCAGCGCAGCGTGCCGCTCTCGGTGGCCGCCTACCACTGGCTGACCGAGCGCTACGAGCCCACCCTGCAGCAGCTCCAGCCGCAGGTGAGCCGCGCCACCGAGCCGCCCGAGCTCTACTGCCAGCTGCTCGAGCACAAGTGGCTCCTGTCCGAGAAGATGAACCGGGACGTCGGCTTCGTCTACGCCATCGAGGACTACGTGAAGAAGTTCAAGGCGGCGTGAGCGTCGGCGCGAGCGCGCGCGCCTGGGGGCGCGGCGCCCAGCGGTCCTTGAGCGCCAGGAGCGGCGCCTCGAAGCAGCGCCAGCTCACCCAGGCCAGCGCCACGCTGGCCCCGGCGCCGGCCAGCGCGTAGGCCAGGTAGCCGGCCCGCGTCTCCAGCAGCGCGGCGGTGGCGGGGTGGGCCCGCAGCGCCCGCAGCGCCCCCACGTGCAGCGGGTAGTGGAGCACGTAGACCCCGTAGCTCACGCGCCCCAGGGAGCGGAGCGGCGCGGCGCGGAGCAGCCGGTCCAGGCCGCTGCCGGTGCCATCGGCGCAGAGCGCCCCGGCCACCAGCCCGGCGAAGGCCACCGCCAGGAAGCTGTGGCTCCGAATCTCCAGCGCCGGCCGGTGCATGTCCAGGCCGGCCGGCAGCCCCAGGGCCAGGAACCCGGCCGCTCCCAGCGCCGCCAGCCAGGGCCAGGCGCGCGGCGCCGCGGCCCGCCCGGCCGGCGTGCGCAGCGCCAGCGCCAGCAGCGCCCCCAGCGCCAGCGTGTCGAGCCGCCCCGGGGTGACGCGGAAGGCGCTCCCCGCCGGCCAGCCGGAGGCGAGCACGATCACCGCCCGCACCGCCGGCCCGGCCAGGAAGAGGGCCGCGGCCACCGCCAGGAGCCGCCGCCCGGGCGCCGCCCGGACCACCAGCGGCCAGCACAGGTAGAACTGCTCCTCCACGCCCAGCGACCAGAGGTGCGAGAGCGCCGGGATCACCTGCTGGGCCGGGAAGGCCCAGTTCCCCAGGTAGCTCCAGTACCAGCCCCCCCAGCGGCCGAAGGTCCACGGGTCGATGAGCCCCAGCGCCGGGCCGGCCAGGCCGAAGACGGCCAGCGCCAGGTAGTAGAGCGGGAAGATCCGCAGCGCGCGGCGGACCAGGAAGGACCACCACCAGCCCGGCTGCCCCACCGTGTCCACCAGGATGCCGGTGATGAGGAAGCCGGAGAGCACGAAGAACAGGTCCACCCCGGCCCAGCCCAGCCCCAGCGCCGCCACCGCGGCGCGGTCGAGCGCGGTGGCGCCCGGCCAGGCGTTCAGGAAGTGGCAGGCCAGCACCCCGGCGATGGCCAGGCCGCGCACGCCGTCGAGGGCGGGCACGTTGCGGCGCAGCGCTGGCTCGAGGCGGTCTCCGGCGGGCACGGGGCGGCAGGGTAGACCATCGCGCCGCCGCGCGCCGCCTCTCAGCGCCCGCCGGACGGGAACGGGATGGTGGTGACCCAGACCGTGGTGCCGGGCGGCGGGGCGGTGGCGGGCCGCGCCGAGCCGCGCGACATGGCGTCGACAAGCTCGGCGCGCTGCGCCTCGGAGAGCGGCGGCGAGAGCACCTCCAGCAGCTGGATGCCGCCCTCCGGCGTCTGCTGGACCCGGACCGCCACCTCCTGGATGGCGGCCATGGGCAGGCGATCCTGCGGCGTCCCCAGGCCGGAGGGATCGCGCTCCGGCACCGCGGCCTCGGTGCGGGACAGCTCCCTGCGCGGCGCGGAGCCCCCTCCGCAGCCGGCGGCGAGGAGGACGGCGCACAGCGGCAGCCCGACCAGCACGACCAGCTCGACCCGGGGGGAGGCGGCGATCATGGCCGGATCGTACGCCCGTCCCGGGGCTCCCCTGCGCGGATTGACGGGTCGCCCTGCCCATCCGGCCAGGTCGCCCCTGTCCGCCCCGCCGATGTGGGCGCGCCCGGCGGCCCCTACCCTCCGACGCATGGAGACGAACCCCCTGCAGCAGCTCTCCGCCGGCCTGGCCGGCCTGGTGTCCAGCGGCGCGGCGCACGTGGTCCGGGTGGAGGCGGGCCGGCGCCAGGCCGCCTCGGGCGTGATCTGGTCGGGCGACGGCGTGGTGGTGACGGCGCACCACGGGCTGGCGCGCGACGAGGCGCTGGTGGGGCTGCCCTCCGGCGAGGAGGTGGAGGCGGAGGTGGTGGGGCGCGATCCCTCGACCGACCTGGCGGCGCTCCGGGTGAAGGCGAGCGGCCTCACGCCCGCCCCCTGGGCCGACGAGGCGCAGGTGGCGCCCGGGCAGCTGGCCATCGGCCTCTCGCGGCCGGGGAAGAGCCCGCGCGCCGGGCTGGGGCTGGTGGCGCGCGCCGCCGGCGAGTTCCGGGCCGCGCGCGGCGGGCGCATCGACCGGTTCCTGGAGACCACGCTCGACCTGCAGCCCGGGGTCTCGGGGGGCCTGGTGCTGGGCGCGGACGGCCTGGCGCTGGGGCTGGCCACGGCCGGCCTGGTGCGCGGCGTGGTGATGGCGGTGCCTCCGTCGACGCTGCGACGCGTGGTGAAGTCGCTGCTGGCCCACGGCGAGGTCCGGCGCGGCTACCTGGGGATCGCCACGCACCCGGTGCCGCTGCCGCCCGACCTGCGGGCCCGCACCGGGGAGGAGCTGGCGCTGCTGGTCTCGCACGTGGACCCGGCCGGCCCGGCGGCGCGAGCCGGCCTGGCGCTGGGCGACGCGCTTCTCTCGGTGGGCGGCGAGGCGCTGCAGGATCCGGGGGAGCTGTTCGCGCTGCTGGCGGAGGAGCGGATCGGCGAGGTGGTCACGCTGCGGCTCCTGCGGGCCGGGCAGGTGCTGGACGTGCAGGTGACGGTGGGCGTGCGCGAGGGGAGGCGGGGGTGAGCGCGCTGGAGCGGTACTCGGAGGACGTGGCCGACCTGGTGGCGCGCGCGGCGCCGGCGGTGGTGGGGGTGGAGCACCGGCGCGGACAGGGCTCGGGGCTGGTGCTGGCCGGCGACGGCTGGGTGCTCACCAACGCCCACGTGGCGGCCGGCGCCGGCGCCGACGGGGCGCTGCGGGTCCGGCTCTCCGGCGCGCGGGTGGTGCGGGCCGAGCTGGTGGGGCGGGACGAGCGGACCGACCTGGCGGTGCTGCGGGTGGAGGCGCGCGACCTGCCGGTGCTGGCGCTCTCCGAGCGGCGGCTGCGGGTGGGCGAGGCGGTGGTGGCCATCGGCAACCCGCTCGGCTTCGAGCGGTCGGTGACGGTGGGCGTGGTCTCGGCGCTCTACCGCAACCTGCCGGCGCAGGGGAGCCTGCTGGAGGGGCTGGTGCAGACGGACGCCTCCATCAACCCGGGCAACTCCGGCGGCCCGCTGCTCGACGCGCGGGGCGAGGTGGTGGGGCTCACCACCGCCATGCTCCCCTGGGCGCGCGGCATCGGCTTCGCCGTGCCGGCCCACACCGCCAGCTGGGTGGCCTCGGTGCTGATCCGCGAGGGCGAGGTGCGCCGGCCGTTCCTGGGCATCGCCGCGCGCGGCGAGGAGCTGGACGCGGCCGCGGCGCGGGAGGCGGGCCAGGCCCGCGGCGTGCGCGTGCTGGAGGTGGTGGAGGGCTCGCCGGCCCGCGCCGCCGGGCTTGCCACCGGCGACCTGCTCTTCGGCGCCAACGGCAGCCCGGTGCAGACGCTGGACGACCTGCAGCGGGTCATGGTGCTGGCGCCGCCCTCCGAGATCGCGCTCGACGTGCTGCGGGGCGGCGTGCGCCGGCCGCTGGCGATCCGGCCGCGCGCCGGGCGCGCCGCCGCCTGACGGGGCGGGGCGCCGGCGCGGCCGGGAGCATGGCGATCCAGACCAGGAACCCCACCGGCCACCTCACGCCGCCGCCGGGGCGGGCATCGCCCCGGGCTCCGGCTGCCCGGCGGCGGCGGGCTGCTCCAGCGCGGGCGGGAGGAGCAGGTAGAGCACCGGCGTCACCACCCGGGCCAGCAGCGTCGAGCTGACGAGGCCGCCCATCAGCACCACCGCCAGCGGCGAGTAGAGCGCCGAGGCCTCCAGCGCCAGCGGCAGCAGGCCGCCCAGCGCCGTGAGCGTGGTGAGCAGGATGGGGACGAAGCGGGTCTCGCCGGCCCGGCGCACCGCCTCCCGCAGCGGCACGCCCTCCTCGCGCAGCTGGTTCGTGAAGTCCACCAGCAGGATCGAGTTCTTCACCTCGATGCCCACCAGCGCCACGAAGCCGATGGAGGCGGTGAAGGAGAGCGTGTAGCCCGCCAGCCAGAGCCCGGCCAGCCCGCCCGCCACGCCCAGCGGGATCACCGAGGCCACGATCAGCGTGCTGCGGAAGGTGCGGAACTCCAGCACCAGCACGGCCAGCACGCCCACCGCGGCGATCACGATGGCGGTGCCCAGCCCGCCGAAGCTCTCGGCGCGGCTCTCCAGCTCGCCGGCCGGCACCACCTGGATCCCGTCCGGCCAGCGCTCGCCGGCCAGCCGCTCCAGCACGGCGCGGGTGACGCGGTCGGTGTTGTACCCCTCGCGCACCTGGGCGGTGACGGTGGCGCTGCGGATCCGGTCGGTCCGGAAGACGCTGGCCGGCGACGGCTCCAGGGACAGGTCCGCCACCTGCGCCAGCGGCACCGGGCCGGCGGCGCCGGGGAGGCGCAGCCGCTCCAGCACCTCCAGCGTGGGCCGGGGCCCGCCGGGCAGCGCGCTCCCGTCGGCGCGCGGCAGCGTCACGCGCACCTCGCGCGGCTGGTCGGCGCCGTCCTCGCGCCAGGTCCCGGCCACCACGCCGCCCACCGCCAGCCGCACCGCCCGGTCAACGTCCGGCACCGCCACGCCGGCCAGCGCCGCCCGGTCGCGGTCCACGCGGACCCGCAGGTCGCTCTTCCGGTCGCGGGTGGGGTTCCGCACGTAGCGCGTCCCCTCGGTGGCGACCAGGGCCGCCTCCACCCGCTCCGAGGCGGCCGCCAGCGCGGCCGGGTCGTCGCCCAGCACGCGGATGGCGATGGGCGCGTCCACCGGCGGCCCCTGCTCGAAGGGCATCACCTGCAGCTTGGCGCCCGGGTAGCCGGCCAGCTCGTCGCGCAGGGCGCGCTGGACGGCCTCGATCCGGGCGGTCTCGCGGGTGGTGAGCTCGACCAGCAGCTCCCCGGCGCTCGACTTCTCGTTGGCCTGGGGCACGTTGTAGTAGACGCGCGGGTTGCCCTTGCCCACGTTGGCCACCACCCGCTTCACCTCGGGGTGGCGCGCCAGCACCGCCTCCACGTGGCGCACCGCCCTGTCGGTCTCCGGGAGGCTGGCCCCCTCCGGCGCCTCCACCGTGATGCGGAACTGCGGCAGGCCGGCCTGCGGGAAGAGGCTGAACCCGATGGCCGGGACCAGCGCCAGGCTGGCGGCCACCAGCAGCCCGGCCACGCCCAGCGCCAGGACGGGGCGCGCCAGCGCCCGCTCCAGCACCGGCCGGAAGGAGCCCTCCACGAACCAGCTCATGGCGCGGAAGAACAGGTTGCCGTGCTCGCCGGCGCTCTCGAGCAGCCGGCTGGAGAGGAAGGGCACCACCGTGAGCGAGACCGCCAGCGAGGCCAGGATGGTGAAGACCACGGCCACCGGCAGGCTGCGGATGAAGAGGCCGGCCGCGCCGGGCAGCGCCAGCAGCGGCAGGAAGGCGAAGAGCAGCGTGGCCGTGCACCCCAGCACCGAGACGGTGATCTGGCGGGTGGCGCCGATGGCCGCCTCGCGCGGCGAGTGGCCCAGGCGGATCCAGCGGGTGATGTTCTCGACCACCACCACCGAGTCGTCCACCAGCAGCCCCAGCGCGATCACGAAGCCCACGATGGAGAGCTGGTTGATGGAGAAGCCGGTCAGGTGGAGGAGCGCCACCCCCAGCGCCAGCGAGAGCGGGATGGAGACCATCACCACCGCCGAGGCCCGGGTGCCCAGCGGCAGCAGGGTCACCAGCACCAGCAGGATGGCGATGATGAAGTCGCGCACGAAGCCGCGCAGCCGGTGGCCGACGTTCTCCGACTGGTCGAAGGCCGTCACCAGCCGCACCTCCGGCGGCAGCGTCGGCGCGAACCCCTCCAGCGCCTGGCCCATGGCCTCCCGCACGGCGAAGATGTTGCCGCCCGGCTTCATGTTGGCGGCCACGCTGACCGCTCGCTCCCCGTCCAGCCGCACCAGGTGGACCGGCTCGGCGTCGCCGGCCGTCACCTCGGCCACGTCGCGCACGCGCACCGTCCGGCCGCCCGCCTGGCGCACCACCGTGTCGCGGATCTCGTCCACCGAGCGGTAGTCGCCGGTCGTCTTGACCGAGAGCTGGCGCGCCCCGGCGTCGATGGAGCCGGCCGGCACGGCCACCGCCCCGGCGCCCACCGCCGCGATCACCTCGCCGGGCGAGAGGCCCAGCGCCGCGGTCCGCTCCGGATCGACCGCCACGCGGACCTCCTGCGCCGGCAGCCCGTCCACCGCCACGTCCTTCACCCCCGGGACCGCCTGCAGCCGGTCGGTCAGGTCGCGGGCCAGCCGCTCCAGCTCGCGCCCGGTGGCGCGCGCCGAGACCAGCCCGACCTGCAGGACGTTCACCTCGGCGGCGTTGAACTCCTGGACGTCGAGCCGGACCAGCTGCGCCGGCAGCGAGGGGCGCAGCGCCGTCACCTCGCGCAGCACGTCGTCGCGCCGGCGGGCCGGGTCCGAGCCGGCGCTGAACTCGACCTGCAGCACCGCCACGCCGTCGTCGATGCGGGTGCGGGTCTTCTTGAGATCCGCGATGGTCTTGAGCCAATCCTCGATGGGCTGGGCCACCAGGCGCTCCAGGTCGAGCGGGGTCGCGCCCGGCAGCACCGCCACCACGGCGAAGTTGGGGTAGTCGAAGGTCGGGTCCTCGGCCTTGGGGATGTCGAGCAGGGCGGCCAGGCCCAGCAGGAGCGCCCCCACGAAGAGGACCAGCGTGAACTGCCAGCGGCGGACGGAGAAGGCGGCGACGTGCATGACGGGCTCCCGGCGTTACTCGACCACCTGCACCGGGGCGCCGTCGGCCAGCCGCGCCGCGCCCTCCACCACCACCGAGGAGATCCCGCTGGGCCGCTCCGCCAGCACCGCCCGGTCCCCCTGCAGGAAGGCGATCCGGACCGGCACCCGCCGCGCCCGCCCGCCCTCCACCGTGAAGACCGCGCCCGTCGCCCCGTCGGCGTCCACCAGCGCCGCCAGCGGCACCGCCGCCGGGGCGTCCACGGTGCGCGGGATCTCCAGCTTGGCGGTCAGGCCGCCCAGCAGGTCGGGCGCGGCGGCGGGGTCGAGCCGCACCTCCACCTCGTAGGTGCCGGTGCCGCGCGTGGCGGAGCGGGCGATCTCCGCCAGCGTGCCGGCGATGGCCCGGCCGGGCCGGGCGTCCACGGTGACGGTGGCCGGCTGGCCCGGGCGGAGCCCCAGCACGTCGCGATCCGGCAGGCTGGCCCGCACCACCCACCCCTGGCCGCGGCCGCTCACCCGCACGATGGGCTGGCCGGCGGCGACCACCTCGCCCGGCTCGGCCAGGCGCGCCTCCGCCCAGCCGTCGTCCGGCGCCACCAGCGCGGCGCGCCGCAGGTTGAAGGCCGCCGCGTCGGCGGCCGCGCGCGCCACGCGAGCGCCGGTCTCGGCGTCCTCCAGCGTGGCCCGCGCCACCACGTCGGCCTCGGCCAGCGCCCGGGCCCGGACCAGGTCGCGCTCGGCCTTGGCCAGCGCCTCGCGGGCCTGGGCGGCCCCGGCCGCCACCTCGGTGTCGTCCAGCAGCGCCAGCACCTGCCCGCGGCGGACGCGCTGCCCCTCGCGCACGTCCACCCGGGCCACCACCCCGCCCACCTTGAAGGCCAGCGCCCGCTCGTCCCGCGGCGCCACCGTGGCGGCGGCGCGGACCGGGCGGTCCACCGGGCCGCCGGCCAGCGGGAGCGCGCGGACCGGGATGGCCGGATCGGCCGGGGCGGCCTGGTCGGCGCGCGAGGCGGAGCAGCCGGCGGCGGCCAGCGCGGCGAGGGCGAGGGCGGTGAGGACGGCGGTGCGGCGGGCGGCGAGGTGCGGCATGGACGGCTCCCGGGGCTGGGCCCCTGATGTGAGCGGTGCTCACAAAGTGAACGCCGCTAACTTGCACGCCCATGTAATCGGTGTCAACATGCGAACCGTGACAAAGGCCGGCGCACCCCATCGGGAGAGCTACCACCACGGCGATCTGCGGAACGCCCTGGTCGAGGCGGCGGAGCGGCTGGTGGCGCGCCACGGTCCGGAGGGCTTCAGCCTCCGCGAGGCGGCCCGCGACGTGGGCGTCTCGCCGGCCGCGGCCTACCGGCACTTCGCCGACAAGACCGCGCTCCTGACCGCGCTGGCGGTGGAGGGGCACGCCCGGCTGGCCGGCGCCATGGAGAGGGCCAGGGCCCGCGCCCCCGCCGCCGGCACGCCGGCGGCCCGCGCCGTGGCCGCCTTCGTCGCCATCGGCGACGCCTACGTCGAGTTCGCGGTGAAGCACCCGTCGCACTTCCGCGTGATGTTCGGGCCGGCGCTGTCGCCGGAGTGCTTCAGCGCCCAGGCCGAGGACACCGGCGCCGATCCGTACCAGAATCCTCTCCGGCACGCTGGACGGGCTGGTGGCCGCCAAGGTCGTCAAGCCCGAGCGGCGCGCCGGGGCGGAGCTGGTGGCCTGGTCGGCGGTGCACGGGCTGGCCTCGCTGGTGGTGGACGGGGCCTTGCCGCTGGACGCGGCCCAGCTCCCGGCGGTGTCCCGCCTGGTGGGCCGGAACCTCCTGGCGGGGCTGGGCTGCGACCCCGCCCTGCTCCCCAAGGGCGTGCCGCTGCCCGAGCTCGACCCGCGGCAGCGCGGGGCGGCTGACGCGCCCTGCAAGCCGCGGTAGATCGTGGCGGCATGTCCCGCCGCCGCGCCGCGCTGCTCGCCTCCGTCGCCTCCCTCGTCGCGCTGCTCCTGCTGGGCGCCGCGCTGCTGCGGCGCGCGCCCGCCCCGGCCACCGCGCCCGCGCCGCCCCTGGCCGGCGCCGCGGCCGCTGCGCCCGCGGCGACGCCGCCGCCCCCGCCGCCCTCCGGCCTCCCCATCCGGCTGCCGGCCGCCCCGCCCGCCCCGGCCGACGACGCGCCGGGCACGTTCGAGGGGCGCGTGGTGTCGAGCGGCAGCGGCGCCGGCATCGGCGGGGCCGAGCTCACCTTCTCGCGCGCCGGCGCGGCCGCCACGGTGCGGACCGGGCCCGACGGCGCCTTCCTCTTCCAGCCGCCGGCGGAGGGGCGCTGGCTATTGGCCTCGGCCACCGCCCCCGGCCACTTCCCCTTCGCGCCGGAGTGGGGCCACAGCCCGGTGCAGCTGGACGCCGCGCGCGGCCGCCACGTGCGCGGGATCGAGCTGCAGCTCGCGCCGGAGGTGGCGCTGGAGGGGCGCGTGCTGGACGGGGACGGGCAGCCGGTCGCCGGGGCCGAGGTCCGGCTGCTGGGCGCGGCCGCCGAGGCGGCGCTGGTGCGCATCCCCGACCGCTTCACCAGCGACGCGGCCGGCGCCTTCCGCTTCGCGGCGCCGGAGGGGACGGTGGTGGAGGCCCGCAAGGCCGGGTTCCTCCCCGCGCGCGAGGCGGTGACGCCGCTGGTGCTGGTCAACGGCAAGCTGGAGCTCTGGCTGGAGCCGCGGCGCGGTCCGCCGCCGGGGCCGGCCGCGGCGGTGACCGGCCAGGTGGTGGCGCGCGGCGGGCAGCCCCTGGCCGAGGCGCTGGTGGTGGCGCAGGGGCAGCGCGGCTTCGGGCTGACCGACGCCCCCGCCGCGCAGGCGCTGACCGGGGAGGATGGGCGCTTCCGGCTGGAGCTGGAGCCGGGCCGTTACCGGCTCACCGCGCGCGCCGAGGGGTACGCGCAGGCCAGCGCGAACGGCGTGACGCCGGGCGGGCCGGAGGTGGTGCTGACGCTGGACGACGGCGGACGGCTGGCCGGGTGCGTCCGCGACGCCAGCGGCGGGCCGGTCACCCCCTTCACCGTGCTGGTCTTCGAGCGGCGCAGCGCGCTCCGCCTGGTGGAGCAGCGCAGCCGCTCGGTGATCGACCCGGCCGGCTGCTTCGCGCTCGACGACCTCACGCCGGGGCCGGCCTCGGTGGTCGTCTCGGCCCCCGGGCGCGCGCCCTCCGACGCGCTGCGGGTGGAGATCCCGCCGCCGCCGGGCGAGGCGCGGCTGGACGTGGCGCTGGAGGCGGGGGGCGTGCTCACCGGCGTGGTGCGGGACGACGCCACCTCCGCGCCGCTGGCCGGGGCGCGCCTCTCGGTGGAGGGGGACCTGGCCGCGGCCTCGACGTTCCCGGTGCTCTCGGAGGCGGTGACCGGGCCGGACGGCCGCTTCACGCTGACCGGCCTGCCGCGCCGGGTCTCGGTCTACGCCGCCGCGGCCGGCCACCACGCGCGCATCCTGGGCGGCGTGGACGTACCGCCCGGCGCGCCGGTGGGCCCGGTGGAGCTGCGGCTCCGGCCCACCGCGCCGGGCGAGGCGCCGCGGGTGGATCTGGCCGGGATCGGGATCGTCATCGCCCCGCACGGCGACACGCTGGGCGTGGCCTCGGTGGTGGCGGGCGGCGGCGCGGCGGAGGTGGGGCTCCAGCCGGGCGATCTGATCGTCGAGGTCAACGGCCAGCGCGTGGACGACCTGGGGATGACCGCGGCGGTGGACGCCATCCGCGGCCCGGAGGGGACCTTCGTGCTGCTCTCGGTCCGCAGGGGTGATCGCACGCTGGAGTTCCGCGTGCCGCGCCGGATCGTGCGGGGCTGAAGCGGCGCGGGCCGGGGAGCGCCCCCGGCCCGGCCGCCCGCTGGACGCGGGAGCGCTGCTACTTCCCGTAGCCCTCCTGATCCTGGCCGCCGGAGCTTGAGCCGGTGCCGGCGTGGGACGCGCCGGTGGCCTGGGCGCCGCCGTGCTTCAGCGACTTCTCGATCTGCCTGGCCTTGTCCAGGTGGCCCTGCATGGTGGTCTCGGTGGTCTGGAGGAAGGTGGCCAGCTCCGGGTTGCTCTTCTGCGCCGCCTTGGCCAGCTTCCCGACCTCCTTCGTGTCCTTCTCGTGATCCTTCACCATGTGTGACATGAAGGCCTTGTCGAACTCGGCGCCGGACTTGCCGTGCACCTTCTGCATGGCCTTCTGCGACTCCTGCTGCTTGTCATCGAACCCCTTGCCGGTCAGCGAGGCGCCGGCCGTCTGGGCCAGCTGCTGGAGCTGCTGATCGTTCTGCCCGTGGTCGTCCACCATCTGCTGCGCGAAGGCCTTCACCTGCTCGTCCTGCGCCATCGAGACGCCCATCTGGCCCATCTGCACCTCGGCCTGGTTGGCCGCGTGGAGCTTGGCCAGCCCGTCGCTCAGCTTCTTGTCCACCTTGCCGGTCGCGCTCGAGCCGGTGGTGGCGCCGCCGGTGTCCGAGGTGCTGCCGGTGTTCGAGCTGCCGGTGCTGCTCGCGCCCGAGCTCATGTCGGTGGCCTTGTCACCCGGCGAGGCCTCGGCGCCGTGGGTGCCGGTCTGGCGACCGGAGGCCGCCCCGGACGAGCCGGTCCCGGTGCCCGTCCCGGACGATCCCGCGCCCGTCCCGCCCCCCGTCCCGCCGGACTGCCCCCAGGCCGGCCCGGCCAAGGCCAGGGCCGCAACCGCCGCCGCAATTCCCCACCGCTCCAGGCTCTTCATATGTGTGTTCCCCCGTCCCATTTTCCGGAGCCGTCATCGCTCGGCGTGAAAGTGGGATCCGGGCGGGGCAACGGCACGGGACACGCATGCGGCCCCCCGCCGCGCCTTCGTCCGGTGGACCGCCCGGGCGGCGAGGGAGCTTGCGAGGACCGCGGCGCCGGGGCCCTTCACCCCCCACGCCGGGCTGTGCTACGGGTTTCGGCCATGGACTTCGACGAGACCCGGGTCGGGGGCGATCCGCAGGCGGTCGGGCGCGTGGCCACGGTGAAGGCGGCGCTGGTGGTGGTCCACTCGCCGGACAAGGCCGAGGCCGGCCGGCGCTACCCGCTCGGCGACGAGGACCTCACGCTCGGGCGCGAGGCGACCAACACCGTGGTGATCGCCTCGGACCAGGCCTCGCGCCGGCACGCCCGCATCTTCGTGTCGGGCGGGGCGCACGTGCTGGTGGACCAGGAGTCCACCAACGGCACCTTCCTCAACTCGAAGCTGGTGAAGGAGCAGACGCTCCGCCATGGCGACGTGGTCCGCATCGCCTCGACGGTGCTGAAGTACGTCGTGGAGGGGTAGGCCTCGCCGGCCTACATGAACCCGAGCTGCAGCTTGGCCGCCTCGCTCATGCGCGAGGGGTCCCAGGGCGGGTCGAACACCAGCTCCACCTGCGCGTCCTTCACGCCGGGCACGCCCAGCACCTTGCGCCGGACGTCGTCCACCAGCACCGGGCCGATGCCGCAGCCGGGGGCGGTGAGCGTCATGGCCACCAGCACCTTCTGGCCGCCCTCCACCGGCTCGGCCGCCACCTGGTAGACCAGCCCCAGCTCCACGATCGAGGCCGGGATCTCCGGGTCGTAGACGGTGGCCAGCGCGTCCCAGACCTGCTGCTCCTCGAACGGCCCCTCCACCGCCGCGTGGGCCTCGTGGAACCTCCGCGCCTCCTCCTCGAACTCCGGCCCCAGCGCGTCGGCGTCCTTCCCGTCGATGCGGGCCAGGCCGCCCATCTCGGTCATCACCGTGAACTGGCCGCCCAGCGCCTGCTGGACCACCAGCCAGGAGCCGGCGGGCATGAGCACGTGCTCGCCGCTCGGGACCAGCACGGCCTCGACGTCCCTCAGGGTGTTGGCAGGTGTGCGCTTCATGGCGGGCTACTCCGTGGAGACCGGCGCCTGGGACCCGGCCAGCGCGTGCTTGAGCGCGTGCCAGGCCAGCGCCGCGCACTTCACGCGGGTGGGGTAGTCGTGCACGCCACCGAAGACGGCCAGCTTGCCGAGCGTCTCCTCGTCGCCCGGGCGCGGCCCCTCGGTGACCAGCTGGTGGAACTTCTCGAAGAGGGCGTCGATTCTCCGGGCCGGTCTTGCCCTTCACCGCGCCGGTCATGACCGAGGCGGAGGCCTTGGAGATGGCGCAGCCGCTCCCCTCGAACTTCACCTCCTGCACCACGCCGCCCTCGACGCGGGCGTGGATGGTGAAGTGGTCGCCGCAGAGCGGGTTGAGCCCCTCGGCCCGGTGGGTCTCGGTGGCGAGCGGGCCGAAGTTGCGCGGCCGCTTGCCGTGGTCGAGCACCACCTCCTGGTAGAGATCCGTGAGTTCGGACATGTCAGATCGAGGGGCTGCGCCCCTCCCCCACCCTGCATTCCAGGTTCGTCCTCACGCGAACAGCTCCCGTGCGCGGTCCAAGGCCCGCAGCAGCGCGTCCAGGTCCGCGCGCGTGGTGTAGGCGGCCAGCGAGGCCCGCGCGGTGGCGGCCACGCCGTAGCGCTGCATGACCGGCTGCGCGCAGTGGTGGCCGGCCCGGATGGCCACGCCCTGCCGGTCGAGGATGGTGGCGAGGTCGTGCGGGTGGACGTCGCCCAGCAGGAAGGAGACCGCCCCGGCGCGCGCCCGCGGCGTGCCCACCAGCCGGACGTCCGGCATGGCCCGGAGCGCCGCCACCAGCTCCTCCAGCAGCGCGTGCTCGTGGGCGGCGATGGCCTGCAGCCCGACCCCGCCCACCCAGTCCACGGCCGCGCCCAGCCCGATGGCCCCCTCGATGTGCGGCGTGCCGGCCTCGAACTTGTAGGGCAGGTCGTTGAAGGTGGTCTTCTCGAAGCTGACCGAGAGGATCATGTCCCCGCCGCCCTGCCAGGGCGGGAGCGCCTCCAGGAGCTCGCGCCGGCCCCACAGCACGCCGATGCCGGTGGGGCCGTAGAGCTTGTGGCCGGAGAAGGCGTAGAAGTCCGCGCCCAGCGCCGCCACGTCGGCGCCCAGGTGCGGAGCGCCCTGCGCCCCGTCCACCAGCACCGCCGCGCCGCGCGCGCGGGCCAGCGGGATGATCTGCGCCAGCGGGTTGACGGTGCCGAGCGCGTTGGAGACCTGCGCGATGGCCAGGAGCCTCGTCCGCGGGCCCAGCAGGCCGTCCAGCCTGTCCAGGTCCAGCTCGCCGGCGTCCGTTAGCGGGAGCACCGTCAGCCTGGCCCCGCGCTCCTGGCAGATGAGCTGCCAGGGCACGATGTTGGAGTGGTGCTCCATCCCGGTGACCAGCACCTCGTCCCCCGGCCCGAGCCGCTGCCGGCCGAAGGTCTGGGCCACCAGGTTGATGGCCTCGGTGGTGCCGCGGGTGAAGATCACCTCGTGCGGATCGGCGCGCCCAGGAAGCGGGCCACCTTGACCCGCGCCCCCTCGTAGGCGCGCGTCGCCACCTCGGAGAGCCAGTGCACGCCGCGGTGGACGTTGGCGTTCTCCTCCTCGTAGTAGCGGCGGACCGCGTCGATGACGGCCTGCGGCTTCTGCGTGGTGGCCGCGTTGTCGAGGTAGGCGAGCGGCTGGCCGCGCACCGGCCGCGCCAGGATGGGGAACTGGGCGCGGATGGCCTCGGCGTCGTAGGGCGCGCCCGGCCGGGCCGGGGCGCGCACCGGCCCGTGGGGCGCCAGGCGCTCGGGGGACGCGAAGCTCATGCCGCCTCCAGCTGGCCCACGCTGGCCGGGAGCCGGCCCGCCACCAGCGCGCGGGCCCGGGCGCGCAGCGCGGGGGCGGCGATCCGCTCCACCATCTCGGCCGCGAAGGCCCAGATGAGCAGGCTGCGGGCCTCGGCCTCGGCCACGCCGCGCGAGCGCAGGTAGAAGAGGGCCGCCTCGTCCAGCTGGCCCACCGTGCCGCCGTGGCCGCACTTCACGTCGTCGGCGAAGATCTCCAGCTGCGGCTTGGTGTCCACCACCGCGTCGTCGGAGAGGAGCAGGTTGGAGTTCATCTGTCGCGCCTGCGTCTTCTGCGCGCCGGGCAGGACCCGGATCCGGCCGTGGAACACGCCGCGGGCGTGGCCGTCCAGGATGCCCTTGAAGGCCTCGGTGGTGGAGCAGCGCGGCACGGCGTGCTCGATCACCGAGTAGCTGTCGGTGATGCGGTGGCCGTCGGCCATGTACAGGCCGGCCACCTCCAGCGCCCCCTCCTCGCCGGTCAGCCGCGCGCGGACCTCGCCGCGCGAGAGCTGCGCGCCCAGCGCCAGCGAGAGCGTGGTGAGCCGGGCCTGCGCGCCCTGCTCGGCGAAGAGGCTCGAGACGTGGAACGCGCGCGCGCCCTCGTCCTGCAGCTTGACGTGGTCGATGCGGGCGCCGTCGCCTAGCACCAGCTCGGTCACCGCGTTGGTGAGGTAGACGTCGCCGGTGCCAAGGTAGAGCTCGGCCAGCGTGGCCTGGGCCCCCTCCCCCGCCACCACCAGCACGCGCGGGTGGTGCGCCACGTGGACGCCGCCGGCCCCGCCCAGGAACACCAGCTCGATGGGCGCCTCGACCCGCGCCCCGGCGGGCAGCTGCAGGAAGGCGCCGGCCGCCAGGTGGGCGGCGTTGAGGGCGGTGAAGGCCAGGCCGTCCGGGCGGGCCAGCCGGCCCAGGTGCGGGCGGACCGCCTCCGGCGCGTGCTCCAGCGCCTCGGCCAGGCTGGCCAGCACCGCGCCGGGCGGGAGCTGGCCGCCGGTGGAGAGGTCGCGGCGGAAGCGGCCGTTCTCGAAGACCAGGCGGGCGCCGGCCGGCGCGGGGGCCGCGGCCAGCTGCGCCTCGGCGCCGCCCGGCTCGCCGCGCCCGGAGGCGAAGGTGAGCGGCGCCAGCCCGGCCAGCGAGGTGAAGCGCCAGTCCTCGTGGCGCGGCCCCGGGAGGCCGGCGGCGCGGAAGGCCTCCAGCCCGGCCGCGCGCGCGGCCTGGACCCAGGCCGGCCCGGCCGCGCCGGCCAGCTGCTGCGCCAGGCTCTGCTCGGCGGGGGTCACGGCGTGGCCCCCCGCTCCAGCTCCGGCTTCGTGCCGGCCACCCAGGCGTACCCGGTCTGCTCCAGCTCGTCGGCCAGCTCCGGCCCGCCGGAGCGGACGATGCGGCCCGCGGCCATGACGTGGATCCGGTCCGGCTTGATGTACTCGAGCAGCCGCTTGTAGTGGGTGACCAGCAGCATGGCGCGGTCCGGTCGGCGGAGCGCGTTCACGCCGCGTGCGACCACGCGCAGCGCGTCGATGTCCAGGCCGGAGTCGATCTCGTCCAGGATGGCCAGCCGCGGCTCCAGCACCGCCATCTGGAAGATCTCGTTCCGCTTCTTCTCGCCGCCGGAGAACCCCTCGTTGACCGAGCGGTTGCCGAAGGCCGGGTCGAGCTCGACCAGCTTCATCTTCTCCTTGGCCAGCGCCAGGAAGTCCATGGCGTCCAGCTCCTCCTCGCCGCGGGCGCGCCGGACGGCGTTGAGCGCGGTGCGGAGGAAGTACAGGTTGCCGACGCCGGGGATCTCCACCGGATACTGGAAGCCCAGGAACAGCCCGGCCGCGGCGCGGTCCTCCGGCGCCAGCGCCAGCAGGTCCTGGCCCAGGTAGCCGACGCGGCCGCCGGTCACCTCGTAGGCGTCGCGGCCGGCCAGCACCCCGGCCAGCGTGGACTTGCCGGAGCCGTTCGGCCCCATGATGGCGTGGACCTCGCCCGGGCGGATGGTGAGGTCCAGCCCCTTGAGGATCTCCTGGTCGTTCACCTTGGCGCGCAGGCCGGCGATCTCGAGCATGGTGTCGTTTCCCGTGGTGGTCATGGTGTGATCCCGGCGCTAGCCGACGCTCCCTTCGAGCGACATGCCGAGGAGCTTCTGCGCCTCCACGGCGAACTCCATGGGCAGCTCCTTGAGCACCTGCTTGGCGAAGCCGTTCACGATCATCGAGACGGCGTCCTCGTCCGAGATGCCGCGCTGCCGGCAGTAGAAGAGCTGGTCCTCGCTGATCTTGGAGGTGGTGGCCTCGTGCTCGACCTTGGCGGTCGGGTTGCGCACCTCGATGTACGGGAACGTGTGGGCGCCGCAGCGGTCGCCGATCAGCAGCGAGTCGCACTGTGAGTAATTGCGGGCGCCCTCCGCCCCCTTCATCATCTTCACCAGCCCGCGGTAGGTGTTCTGGCCGCGGCCGGCGCTGATGCCCTTGGAGATGATGGTCGAGCGGGTGTTCTTCCCGATGTGGATCATCTTGGTGCCGGTGTCGGCCTGCTGCCGGTGGTTGGCCAGCGCCACCGAGTAGAACTCGCCCACCGACTCGTCGCCCTGCAGGATGCAGGACGGGTACTTCCAGGTGATGGCCGAGCCGGTCTCCACCTGCGTCCAGCTGATCTTGGAGCGGCGCAGGGCCTTGCCGCGCTTGGTGACGAAGTTGTAGATGCCGCCCTTGCCCTCGGCGTCGCCGGGGTACCAGTTCTGGACGGTGGAGTACTTGATGTGCGCGCCGTCCAGCGCCACCAGCTCCACCACCGCCGCGTGCAGCTGGTTCTCGTCGCGCTGCGGGGCGGTGCAGCCCTCGAGGTAGGAGACGTAGGCCCCCTCGTCGGCGACGATCAGCGTCCGCTCGAACTGGCCGGTGTCCTTGGCGTTGATGCGGAAGTAGGTGGACAGCTCCATGGGGCAGCGCACGCCCTTCGGCACGTAGACGAAGGAGCCGTCGGAGAAGACCGCGCTGTTGAGCGCCGCGAAGTAGTTGTCGGTGACCGGGACCACCGAGCCCAGCCACTTCTCCACCAGCGCCGGGTGCTCGCGCACCGCCTCGGAGAAGGAGCAGAAGATGATGCCCAGGTCGGCCAGCTTCTTCTTGTAGGTGGTGGCGACCGAGACCGAGTCGAAGACCGCGTCCACCGCCACGCCCGCCAGGCGCATCTGCTCCTCGAGCGGGATGCCCAGCTTGGAGAAGGCCCGCTTGAGCTCCGGGTCCACCTCGTCCATCGAGGCCAGCTGCTTCTTCTGCTTGGGCGCGGCGTAGTAGACGATTCTGGTTGTAGTCGATCTTCGGGTAGGAGACGTTGGCCCAGGCCGGCTCCTCCATCTCCAGCCAGCGCCGGTAGGCCGCCAGCCGCCACTCCAGCATGAAGGCGGGCTCGTTCTTCTTGGCCGAGATGAGCCGGATGACGTCCTCGGAGAGGCCCTTGGGGATCCGGTCCTCCTCGATGTCGGTGACGAAGCCGTACTTGTACTTCTGCTCCGTCATCTCCTTGAGCTGATCGCTGGTGGTGCTCATGACAGGCGTGCTCCGAGTCGGGAACCGAGGGTGACGAGCGCGGGCTCGGCGGCGGCGCCGGCGCGGACCGCCAGCGCGGCCAGGGTGAGGCCGGAGAGGGCGGCCTGGACGGCCCGCGTGACGGGGTCCCAGGTGGCGCGGGTCGGGCAGGTGGACTCGAGCTCGCACGAGGCCTGCGGCCCGGTCTGGGCGCACTGCGTGAGGGCGATGGGCCCCTCCAGCGCCTCGACGATTCTCGGCGACCGAGATTTGGTCGGCCGCACGGGCCAGCCCGTAGCCGCCGCGCCGGCCGCGGTGGGAGACGATCAGCCCCGCCTTCGTGAGCTCCTTGCAGAGCTTGGAGACGGTGGGCAGGGGGACCTGCGAGCGGGTGGCCAGCTCCTGACCGGTGAGCGTGCCGCCGCGCTGCGCCAGGTGGGCGAGCAGCACGATTGCGTAGTCGGTGAGCTTGGAAACCCGGATCATCTTTGGCCGTTCCCTCCCGCAAGCGGCGGGCCAAGGCGCATCGTGGACCGAACAGGTCTGTTTAGTCCACTATCTAACCGAACCCCTCGGCCTTTCACGGAAAAAAGACCGCAGCCCGGGTTGGAAGCCCAAGGTCCGCTGATGACTCGGGGTTCTGGCGGCTCAGCCGGCGCTGGCGCGGTGGAGCGGTCCGTCCAGGGACTGCCCCCCAACGGTCAGGTAGAGGTGATCGGCCACCAGGGTCAGCTCGACCTTCGCGCGCCTGTCGTCCAGGGCTGCCAGCGCGGCGAGCAGCGGCGGGTCCACCGCGGCCAGCTCGGCCCTGGCCAGCCTGCCCAGCCCGCGCTCGCGCCCGCCGGCCACGAACGCCTCCAGCCAGCGCGGCGCGTCGAACAGGACCGCCACCCGCGCGCCGGAGTTCTGCGCCACGTCGCGGGCCACGCGCTCGGGGTCGGGGCGCCCCACCCGCACGAGCACGGCCGGGCTCCCGTCGAGCCGGTTGGCGATGACGTCGGCCGCGTCCGGCTCGCACAGGCCCGGACCGAAGGCGATCCGCTCCTCCCACTGCCAGGCGAGCGCCAGCACCCGCAACCACACCCGCTCCATGGTCTCGGAGGGATGGCGGGCGACCTTGAGGACGAGCGCCTGGTCGATCCCCCGATTGACGTGCGAGAGGTGGAGGTCGAGGTGATGCAGCGTGGACGGCAAGGCCATGGCGTCAGGTTTCCCTCATCCCACGACGGAGCGGAAGGGGGTTCGGACACTTACGACGCACATGGCCCCGTCGCTATCCTTCCAGCCGATCGTCTGGAGGCTCGATGCGCCCCGTCCTCGCCGCGCTGCTGCTCCTCGCCACCCCCGCCGCCGCGCTCGCCGACGGCCCGCCGCTCCCTCGCGTCGGGCTGGCGCTCGACGCCGGGGCGCCGAGCGGCGCCGCGCTCTCGCTGCTCTTCCGGCCGGTGGACGCGCTCCGCCTCGAGGCCGGCCCGCTCTGGAACGGCGTCGGCTGGGGCGCGCACGGCGGGCTGGTGCTGGTGCCGTTCCGCTGGGCGGTGGCGCCGTCGTTCGAGGCCGACGTGGGGCGCGGCTTCTCCGCCGATTCTGTCCTTCCTGGCCGATCGCAACGATGTGCCGGACGAGCTGGAGCCGCTGCTCCAGCACTCCGACTACTGGTACGCGTCCGGGCTGGCCGGGCTGGAGTTCGGCTCGCAGCGCCGGCTGTCCTTCTTCCTGCGGGCGGGCGTGACGCGGGTGTGGGCCGAGGCCAGGGGCACCGGCTCGTCCACCTCCGGCGGCACCACCGTCTCCATCACCGACCCGACCGTCACCGTCACCTCCCCGGCCGTCAAGCTGGGGCTGCAGCTCTGGTTCTAGCGAGCCCGCCATGACGCCCTCCCGCGCCCTCCCGCTCCTCTCCGCCCTCGCGCTCGCCGGCTGTGGCATCGAGGCCAGGATGGAGGCCAGGAGCGTCTGCGTCACGCAGGACGCCGAGGCCTTCCCCGGCACCACCGCCGGCGGCACGCTGATCTCCCAGGTCTCCTACGATTTAGGCCAGGACCTCCCGCTGGTGAGCGAGCCGGGCGTGGACTACGCGCTGCAGGTGCAGCACGTCGCGGTGGCGCTCGACTCCAGCTCGCACCTGACCGACCTGGGCGGCATCACCTCGTTGACCATCTCCGCGCTGCCGCCGGGCGGCAGCGGCCTGCCCGAGGCCGAGCTGGCCAGCTACGCCCGCGGCGAGGACCTGCACCCCACGTCCATCCAGGCCGCCGGCGGCGAGGGGGTGGAGCTGCGCCCGTACATCGCGGGCGGGCAGCTCCGGTTCCAGATCGTCGGGAACGGCACGCTGCCGACGCAGGCCTGGACGGCCGCGGTGACGGCCTGCTTCGGGATGAAGGTCACGCTGGACGTGACCGACGGGATGTAGCCCGGGGGAGCTGCCTACGGCTCCTCCCCCCGCACGATGGCCAGCACCGCCTCGCCGTGCGCCTCCAGCTTGCGCGGCCCCACGCCCTTCACGGCGGCCAGCCCGTCCTCGTCGGCCGGCCGCTCCTGCGCGATGGCCAGCAGCGTCGCGTCGGCGAAGACCACGTACGCCGGCACGCCGCGCGTCCGCGCCTCGGCGGAGCGCCAGGCGCGGAGCCGCTCGAACAGCGCCAGCGCCTCCTCGTCCGGCGGGTCCGCGTCGGGCTCGACCGCCGGCGCGCGCCGGCCGCCGCGGTCGCGCTTCCTGTCGCCGCGCCCGCGCTTCACCGTCACCTTGGGCGCAGCGTGGAGCACGTCCTCCGCGCCGCAGCGGTCGCAGCGGTCGCCGCAGGCGCCGGTCACCTCGCCGAAGTAGCCGACCAGCGCCTCGTGGCGGCAGCCGTCGCCGTCGGCCAGGCGGAACATGGCCCGCACCTGGCGGCGCTGCCCCTCGGCCACCTCCGGCTCGGCCTCGTCCAGCATCCGCTCCCAGCTCATCACGTCGGCCCAGGAGTAGAAGAGGATGCAGTCGCTGTCGGCGCCGTCGCGGCCGGCGCGGCCGATCTCCTGGTAGTAGGCCTCGATGGAGCGGGGCAGGTCGCGGTGGATGACGAAGCGGATGTCCGGCTTGTCGATCCCCATGCCGAACGCCACCGTGGCCACCACCACGTCCACCGCGCCGGCCTTGAAGGCGTCCTGCACGCGGGTGCGGACCTCCGGCTCCAGGCCGGCGTGGTAGGCCTCGGCCCGCACGCCGTGGTCGCGCAGTGTCTCGGCGGTCTCCTCCACCGAGCGGCGCGAGAGCGCGTAGACGATGCCGCTCTGGCCCCGGCGCGCCCGCACCAGCCGCACCAGCGCGTCGCGCGTCTTGAGCCCCTCGCCCTTCTTGATGGCGTGCAGGTGCAGGTTGCGGCGCAGGAAGGAGCCGCGCACCAGCAGCGGGTCGGCCATCCCGAGCTGCGCCGCGATGTCGAGCGCCACCTCGCGGGTGGCGGTGGCGGTGAGCGCCAGCACCGGGGCGCGGAAGCGGGCCTTGAGGCCGGCCAGGTTGCGGTAGGCGGGGCGGAAGTCGTGGCCCCAGTGGCTGATGCAGTGGGCCTCGTCCACCGCGATGAGCGCCAGGCCGATCCCCTCCAGCGCGCCGCCCACCGAGGCCTCCAGCCCCTCCGGCGCGGCGTAGAGCAGCTCCAGCTCGCCGTCGCGCAGCCTGCGCACGCGGTCGCGGCGCTCGTCCGGCGCGAGCGAGGAGTTGAGGAAGGTGGCGCGCAGGCCGGCGCGCGCCATGGCGTCCACCTGGTCCTTCATGAGCGCGATGAGCGGCGATACCACCAGCGTGGTGCCGCCCAGCAGCCGGGCCGGGATCTGGTAGGTGAGCGACTTGCCGGCGCCGGTGGGCATGACGCCGATGCAGTCGCGCCCGGCCAGCACCGCCTCGATGATGGCTCCTGCCCGGGCCGGAACGCGGCGTGGCCGAACACCTCGCGCAGGATGCGGCGCCCCGCCTCCGGCCCCGGCGGGCGCGCCAGCGCCTCGGCCAGGCTGCGCAGCCGCGTCACCAGCTCCGGACCGAAGAGCAGCGGCGCCTCGCGCCAGCGGGCGCGCAGGCGGTGCAGGCGTCGGGCGCAGGCGCCGCGCAGCGCCGGGTCGTCGGGATTGCCGGCGGCCCAGGCCTGGCCCAGCGCCAGCACCTCGGCCTCCAGCGCCCGCCGGTCGTCGCCCAGCGTGTCGTTCGGATCGCCCAACCGCGCCCGCCCTTCACCTGCCCTCGAACGGCGCGGGCGAGCGGGAATCCCCGCTCGCCCGGACGCTCCGACCCTGGCCTTCGACTCCGGGCCCGCCCAGCGGCGGGCCCGCGTGGCGGCCTACTTGCCGACCTTCGCGTCCTCGATGATGACCGGGTACTGGTAGCCCATGCCGAAGTCCTTGTCGACGCGGACCGTCCCGGTGACCGTCACCACGTCGCCGACCGCGGCCGAGTCGGCCGTGGTGACGGTGATGTCGTTGTCCTTCTTGTCGGCCGTGCCGGAGCCGTCGCGCAGGTGGAGCCAGTTGCGCCCCATGATCCCGTCGTTCGCCTTCACCACCTTGCCCTGCAGCACGACCTTCTTCTCCTTGAGCGCGGCGCGCTGCGCGTGGATCTCGGCCACGGTGCGCCCGTCGGCGCCGGACGCCTTGGCGACCTTCACGTCGCCCACGTCGGCCGGGCCGGCCGCGGCCTGCGCGTGCTGCGAGGCCATGTCCATCCCGCCGCCCATGGCCCCGCCCATCCCGCCGCCGGGCGGCGTGGCCGGGCGCGGCTTGCCGGAGATGTCCGGGTGGCCCGGGGGCATCGCGCCCGCCGTGGCGTCGCCGCCCTCCATGACCTGGCCGAAGTAGACCGACTCGAAGGTCCGCTTGAGCGTCTGCGAGGTGTAGTTCTTCATCTCGAGCCCGCCGCCCACGGCGACGGTGGCGCCCTTGTCCAGCCGGGTCTGCTGGACGGCGGCCCAGCGCTCACCCGCGGCCGTCTCGAGGCGCAGGTAGCTGTACGGAGGCGCGTCGATCCGCTCGAGGATCCTGCCCTGCAGGCCGGCGGGCGGCTGCCCGGCCTCCTGCGGCGCGGTGATGGGGGCCGCGACCACGGGACCCTCGGACTTCTTGCAGCCAGCCACGGCCAGGACCGCGGCGAGAACGGTGAGCAGACGACGCATGGACGATCGACCTCCGGGTTCGCGACGGTGCGCGCGACGCCCCTGTCAGCGGGGCGCCGCAGGATAAACCCCCGCCGCCCCGAAATCGATCCCGTTCGTCGCAGCTGCGGGGTCCCCCGCTCCGGGCAAACGAGCGTTGACAGGGGCGGTGTGGGTGGGTGACGGCCAGCCCAGCTAGCCGCGCAGGCGCCAGCCGGAGCGGAGCACGCCGTAGGCCGCCCCGAGGGCCCCGACGGCCAGCACCAGCAGCAGCGCCGCGCCGACCCAGGGCACGCCGTCGGAGATGCCCAGCACCCCGAACCGGACCCCGTCCACCATGTAGAAGACCGGGTTCCAGTAGATGATGGGCCGCAGCCCCTCCGGCAGCATCGCCACCGAGTAGAAGACGCCGCCCAGGAAGGTGAGCGGCGTGATGAGGAAGGTGGGGAAGAAGTTCACCTGCTCGAAGGTCCGGGCCCAGACGGCGGTCACGAACCCGAAGGCGGAGAAGGCCACCGCCGCCAGCACCAGCAGGGCCAGCGCGAGCAGCGGGTGGGCCAGGTGGAAGCTGGTGAAGCAGCCCGCCACCGCCCACATGACGCCGCCCACCAGCAGCCCGCGCAGCACGCCGGCGCCCAGGAAGCCGGCCAGCACCTCGCCGTGCGAGAGGGGCGACACCAGCAGGTCGAGGATGGTCCCCTGGATCTTCATCACGAAGAGCGAGGAGGCGGTGTTGAGGTAGGCGTTGGTGATCACGCCCAGCGTGACCAGGCCCGGCACGATGAAGTGGGCGTACGGCACGCCGTCCACCTCGCGCAGCCGGCTGCCCAGCGACCAGCCGAAGACCAGGAAGTAGAGGGTGGTGGTGACGATGGGCGAGAGGAGGGTCTGCCCCGGCACCCGCATGAAGCGCCGGACCTCCTTCACGAACAGCGTGCTCAGGCCGAGCGAGATCACGCCCCCTCCTTCTGCGCCGCGGCGGCGGCGCTCGCCACCGCGCCGCCCACGGCCTGCCCGGAGGAGACCAGCCGCACGAAGACGTCCTCCAGCGTGGTCCGCCGCGTCTCCACGTCCTTTACCTGCACGCCCGCGGCGGCGGCCGCCGCCAGGAAGGGCCCGAACGGCTCGCCCGCCGGGATCTCCACCGAGACGGCCGCGCCGCCCTCCTCCAGCCGCGCGCCCAGCGCCTCCAGCGCCGGCGGCACCGCCCCCACCGGCCGGGCGGTGAGCAGGCGCAGGGTCTTGGCCCCGTGGCGCCGGAGCAGCGCCCCCTTCTCCTCCACCAGCAGGAGCCGCCCGCGGTCGATGACGCCCACGCGGTCGGCCAGCTCCTCCGCCTCCTCCAGGTAGTGCGTGGTCAGCACCACCGTGGTCCCGCGGCTGCGCAGCGTGCGCACGTAGCTCCAGAGCGAGCGGCGCAGCTCCACGTCCACGCCGGCGGTGGGCTCGTCCAGGAACAGGACGCGCGGATTGTGGACCAGCGCCTTGCCGATGAGCAGGCGCCGCTTCATGCCGCCCGAGAGCGAGCGGGTGTTGGCCTTGCGCTTCGGGGCGAGGTCGAGCGCCTCGAGGAGCTCCGCCAGCCGGGCCTCGGTGAGGCGGACGCCGAAGTAGCCGGCCTGGATCCGCAGCGACTCCTCCACCGTGAAGAACGGGTCGAAGTTGATCTCCTGGGGCACCAGCCCGATCACCCTGCGGGTGAAGGCGTAGTCCCTCACCACGTCCCGCCCCAGCACCGAGACCTGGCCGGCGGTGGCGCGCAGCAGCCCGGCCACCACCGAGATGAGGGTGGTCTTGCCGGCGCCGTTGGGGCCCAGCAGGGCGAAGATCTCGCCCGGGCTCACGTCGAGGTCCACCCCGCCGAGTGCGACGAGGTCACCGTAGCGCTTCTCCAGACCACGTATCCGGACCACCGGTTCTTCCATGGAGGCGCGAATGTAGCGCAGCGCCCCCCGCCGCGCCCCCCTGTCACGGTGGCGGCCGAGGCGCCCTCAGATGCGCCTGGTCCGCCCCCCAAGGGGGAGGTAGAGTGCCTACACCAACGCTCAGCCGCCAGGGGGCGGCCTGGGGGAGCTCGAATGAACGGAAGAATCCTGGGCTGGACCACCGTCCTGGCCCTTCACGCTGCGTGCGCTACGGTGTCGCAGCCGGCCCCGGTGGTCGAGTCGGCCGCGCCGCGCCCGGCGCAGACCGCGGCCCAGCAGCAGGCCGCACAGCCCGTGGCCAAGCGCTACAAGCAGAAGATCGCCATCCTCCGGTTCAGCAACGAGACCAACTACGGGCGCTCGCTGCTGAACGACGCCGACCTGGACCGGATCGGCAAGCAGGCCTCCGACATGCTGGCCTCGCGGCTGGTCATGTCCGGCAAGTTCGTGGTGCTGGAGCGCCCGGACGTGGTGAAGCTGGAGCGCGAGCAGGCCATCAGCGGCGGCACGCTGGTCGGGTCGGACACCGTCATCTCCGGCGCCGTGACCGAGTTCGGCCGCTCCGTCGGCGGCAAGACCGGCTTCCTCTCCTCCACCAAGGTCCAGACCGCGAAGGCCAAGGTGGACATCCGCCTGGTGGACGTCCGCACCGGCCACGCCTACTTCTCCGCCATCGGGGCCGGCGAGGCCTCCACCGAGACCGGCGAGGTGGCCGGCTTCGGCAGCCAGGCCGACTACGACGCGACGCTCAACGACCGCGCCATCGGCGCCGCCATCTCCGACGTGATCGACCGGCTGGTGACGCAGCTGGGCGACCGCCCCTGGCGCACCGACATCCTGGAGGTGAAGGGCAACCAGCTCTTCATCGCCGGCGGGCAGCGGCAGGGCGTCCGCGTCGGCGACCCGCTGCTGGTCATGGAGGCCGGCGAGACCGTGAAGAGCCGCCAGTCCGGCTTCGACGTCACGCTGCCCGCGAAGCAGGTCGCCACCCTCAAGGTGGTGGCGCTCTTCGGCGAGAGCGAGACCAACGAGGGCGCGGTGTGCGAGCTGACCGGCGGCGCGGTGGACGCGAGCGCGCTGGCCAAGCTCTTCGTCTCGGAGCCCCAGCCGTGAGGTACGCCATGAGAAGCCTGGTCCTCCTCCCCCTGGCCGCGGCGCTGGCCTGCGCCATGCCGCAGACCACCGTCAAGACCACCGACACCCGCCCCAGCATCCTGGTGCAGGGCGCGCCGCGCAACGCCTTCCTGTTCGTGGACGGCCTCAACGCCGGCAACGCCTACGACGTGGAGGGGCCGCTGGCCATCCGCGTCGAGCCCGGGACGCACACCGTCGAGGTCCGCTCGCCGGACGGCACCGTGCTGCACCGCCAGCAGGTGTTCGTGGAGAGCGAGCAGAAGACCATCATCATGGGCGAGCCGTGAGCCTCGTCCGGCGGCTGGTCCCCACGGCAGCCCTCCTCGGCCTGCTCTCGGGCTGCGCCATGAACCAGCCCCTCTACAACTGGAAGGGCTACGACGGCGTCCTCTACAACCACTACAAGCACCCCGAGAACCACGACGAGTTCGTGCGCAAGCTCGAGTACATCATCCAGCAGGCGGAGACCGAGGGGCGGAAGGTGCCGCCGGGCATCTACGCCGAGTACGGCTACGCGCTGATCGAGGGCGGCCAGCCCACCGAGGCGGTCAAGGCGTTCGGCAAGGAGCGCGACCTGTGGCCGGAGTCCCGGTACTTCATGGAGAAGATGATCGCCAACGCCGAGCGGATGCAGGTCCGGTCCAACCGGCAGACGGTGCTGCCCGCCGGGGAGGAGGCCAAGTGAAGACCCTCCAGCGTGCGCTGGCAGCGTCCGCGCTGCTGCTCGTGGCGGTGGGCTGCGCGCCGGTCCAGAAGACCGGGGACTACACCACGTTCCTGTCAGCCCAGCCGCGGTCCATCCTCATCCCGCCGGTGCTCAACAAGACCAACGCGGTCGAGGCCCCGGACTACTTCCTCTCCACCATCCCGGTGCCGGTGGCCGAGCGCGGCTACTACGTGTTCCCGGTCAACATGGTGAAGCGCGTCCTGGAGGACGACGGCCTGGCCGACGCCGGCCTGGTCCACCAGGCCCCGGTGGACCGGCTCGCCAGCCTGTTCGGCGCCGACGCGGTGCTCTACGTCACCATCGAGGAGTGGACTGCGCAGTACGTCCTCATCAACACCAACGTGGTGGTGAAGTTCTCCTACGTCCTCAAGGACGCCAAGACCGGCCAGGAGATCTGGGCCGCGCGCCAGACGCTGAACTACTCGTCCAGCCAGAACAGCGGCAACTCCGGCGGCGGCCTGCTGGGCTCGCTCATCGCCAGCGCGGTGAGCGCGGCCATCGCCAAGGCGGCGCCCAACTACATGCCGCTGGCCCACCAGGCCAACGCCCAAGCGCTGACGTACCCAGGCGCCGGCTTCCCGTCCGGTCCGTATCACCCGCAGTTCCACAAGGACGTGGACGCCGGCCAGCTGGCCGCGGCCACGCAAGGCGCCGCCACGCCCGCGCCGGCCCCTGCGCCGGCCGCGCCCCCGACCGACGCCCCCGCCGCCCAGCCCGCCGCTGCGCCGGCGCCGGCGGAGGGGGCGGCGCCGTAGGGCCCTCCGCTCGCCCTGAGCCTGTCGAAGGGCGACGGTACCGAGGAAGTGCGCCGCCGGTCCGGGTTCGCCTGGGCCGGCGGTCCTGGCTTTTGGAGACGGGGGACTTGCGCTCCCGGTCGTCCCCTTGGCGCGAGCACGCCAGCTCCTTCCCACCACTACCCGCCAGCCGGCATGACCTTCACCACCTCGAGGGCCACGCCGCGCGCGAGGTCCCGCGCCGCGAGCGTGATGGCACCTCGCTTGATGGCGAAGGTGATTTGGATCCGCGGGACGCCGCGTGGGGCGGGCGGAAAGGCGACCTTGAACTGGCCCAGGGGATGGTTGCGGGCCGCGAGGTGATCGTTCCCGCGGTACAGGGTGACGAGGAGCTCCGACTGCCCATCGGCGGCGGTGGTGAACCCCTCCGAGATGGAGCAGGGCGTCCGGGTTCCCCGCTCGATGAGCGGCGTGAACACGCCACCCAGGGTCTCGACCCCCACGGCCTCCGTCGTGAGGCCGTCCGGGCTCACGATGGGCGTCCTGGCCTCGACGACCAGCGGGCCTTGGGCGCAGGCACCGCAGAGCAACAGCGACAGGAACGCGATGGAGTTGAAGGCGCGCAGGTGAACGCTCCGGACTGGAGGCCGGGCTATCATACCCCTCGGCGTCCAGCGCCCCAGCGCTTCCGCCGCCCTTTGCTCGCCGCCAATCAACTGGGCTTGGATGTCCTGGTTGAGCTCGATCGCATCTGACCCACTCAATGAACGCCCACGGGGGCCCTGGCCTTCGACTCCGCCCCCTGAGCGTGCCGCCCCGCTTCCCGGGCGCGGAGTCGAAGGATGAACGGGATCCGCAGGAATCGCCGCCGGTCCCGGCACGCCCGGGCCGGCGCTGGTGCTTCTGGGGCTGAACGGAGACTGCTGAACCGGGGCGCATGTTGATTTGCGACAAGGGCTGCGGAGCCGCGACGGCCTTTGACCAAGGGATAACTCTCGGTCCCCCAGGGCCAGTCCTCGTTGCGCGGCCCATGTCCGACCGGTTGCTACCATGAGTTCGTGCACGGACAGGCAACAGGCTTCTGGGGCAAGCTCGAGCAAGCGAGTGACGGCCAGGTGGTCGCGTGGCATCCCCTGATCGATCACTGCGCCGACGTGGCGGCCTGCGCGGAAGCGCTGCTCGTGCACACGCTGCTCCGGTCGCGCCTGGCAAGGCTCGGCGGCCTCCGCGACTTCACGCCCGGGCAGGTCGCTCGACTCTGCGTGCTAGCGGCCCTGCATGACGCCGGGAAGGTGAACCATGGCTTCCAGGCCAAGGCGGGCGGCACTGCTGGCCCAGGCGGCCACGTCGGCCCGCTGTTTGCCCTGCTCGCTTCAGGACACCGAGAGGCGGATGCCTTCGTTGCGGCACTGGGGGCTGACGAGCTCCTCTCGTGGGGCCCTGAGGGGCTCGTGTTCGCTGCGCTGGCGCACCACGGCCGCCCCTTTGCGGCGGGAGCCCACGCCGCGCAGGCCGACCCCGCGCTGTGGCGACCTCGCGGCGGCGTCGACGTCATGTCGGAGGTGGCCAGGCTCGCACGCTCTGCGAGAGCGTGGTTCCCGGAAGCGTCATCCCCTGCCCTATCCTTGCCGGATGCCCCCGCGCTCCAGCACGCGTTCAGTGGGCTCGTCACGCTCGCAGACTGGATTGGTTCGGACAAGCGTCTCTTCCCGTTCTCGGAGGTGGGAGACGGTCCGCGCATCGACTTCGCGAGAGGGCGTGCGGCCCAGGCTATGAGCGTGCTGGGGCTCGATGCAAGCACCAGCCGAGGAGCCCTCGCGCTCGAGCCGGGGTGGTTCGCCCGTGCCTTTGGGTTCGACCCGCGCCCTGCCCAGGAGGCGGTCGCGCGGCTGGAGACGCCGCCGGCCGGCAGCCTGACGGTGCTCGAGGCCGAGACCGGATTCCGGCAAGACCGAGGCGGCTCTGGCCCGCTTCGTCTCCCTCTTTCACGCTGGCGAGGTGGACGGCCTCTACTTCGCGCTCCCCACTCGGACGGCCGCGACCCAGCTCCATGCCCGCATCGTGAAGCACCTGGGCCGCCTCTTCCCGGATGCCGGCTCCCGCCCGGCGGTGGTCCTCGCGGTGCCCGGTTACGTGCGGGTCGATGGCGTCGACGCCGATTCCAAGGAGCCCAGACTTTCCCGGTTCGAGGTGCTTTGGCCCGACGATGCTGGCGAGCGCATGCGCTGGCGTGGTTGGGCGGCCGAGAGCGCGAAGCGGTACCTGGCCGGGCAGATCGTGGTCGGCACGATCGACCAGGTCCTGCTCTCGGCGCTTCGGGTGAACCACGCACATCTGCGTGCGACTGCACTGCTCCGGCATCTCCTGGTCGTGGACGAGGTCCACGCCTCCGACGCCTACATGAACCGCGTGCTCGAGAAGGTGCTCGAGCGTCACATCGATGCCGGCGGGCATGCCCTGCTCATGTCCGCGACCCTAGGGGCCACAGCCCGCGAGCGGTTCCTGAGCCGCGGTGAACCACCGAAGCTGGCTGACGCGTGCGCGATCCCCTACCCCGCCATCTCCACGATGAGCGGGCACCAGGGCTCGCTCGTAGGGGTTCCGCACGGTGGGTCCGGCAAGCGGGTGAAAGCCCTGCTCGCGCCCGAGCTCGAAGATCCGATCACGATTGCGTCCCGGGCGCTCGACGCCGCACGGCACGGTGCGCGCGTCCTCGTCATCCGGAACACGGTCCGTGGCGCCGTCGAGACCCAGCGCGCCCTCGAAGGACTCGCCACGCCTGGCGATGCGGCGCTGCTCTTCACGGCGGGATCGGTAGCAACGCTCCACCACGCCCGGTTTGCCCGTGAGGACCGGATTCCGCCTCGACCAGGCCATTGAGGAGCGGTTCGGACCGGGGGCCGACCGCCCTTGCGTCGCCGTGGCGACACAGACGGTCCAGCAGAGCCTCGACCTGGACGCGGACATGCTGCTGACCGACCTTTGCCCAATGGACGTCCTCCTGCAGCGAATCGGTCGCCTTCACCGCCACAGCCGCCGGCGTCCTGCCGGGTTCGAGCACGCCTCGGCGATCGTGCTGGTACCGGATCGCGCCGATCTCGATGGCTACCTGGGCGCGAAAGGCCAAGCGCATGGTCTGCACGGCATCGGGGGCCTCGTCTATCCGGACCTGCGGGTGCTCCAAGCCACCTGGACGGCCTTGGCTGTAGCAAAGGTGCTCGCCATTCCTGAGGACAACCGACAGCTGGTCGAGGCCACCACCCACCCCGCAGCGCTGGCGGGCGTCGTCGCGCGGGGTGGCAAGTGGGAGCAGCACCAGGCGTGGCTGGAGGGGCGCTTCCTGAGCGAGGTCGGACTGGCGACCCTCAACGGGGCAAGCTGGAGTGAGCCGTTTGGCACCGTGGGATGGGATCGGGACGATGGTCGGATCGCTTCGCGGCTGGGTGCGTCTGACCGCATCGCCCTCTTCACGCCTCCGTTCACCTCGCCCTTGGGCTCCACAACGCACGCCCTGGCGATCCCGGCCTGGATGGTGAGCGGAGTCGAAGATGACGAGGCTCCGCGGGACGTGGCTCACGAAGGCCTGGTCACAACGTTCAGCCTGGGCGTTCGACACTATCGGTACGACCGGTTCGGGTTGGCGCTTTCGAAGGACGCTCCGGACGAAGCGAAAGGTGATTCCGATGACGGTTCGTAAATCGAAGTCGGCGCGCCGAGCGCCTGCTGCCGCCGCGCGAAAGGCCGAGGCGGAGCCGTCTCGAGACCTGCTCGCCGATGGTCTGCTCGGCATCGAGACCATCGCACACCAGCGTCGCTTCGTGACCCTGCCCGAGGCCCTGGCCCTGCTTGCGCAGGACGAGGTCACGTCATTCACCGCGCTCCAGGCGCACCAGCACCACGGATGGCACGCCTTCCTGGTGCAACTCGCCGCGCTCGCCCTCCATCGGTCCGGACGTGACAGCCCGCGGCTGAAGGCTGGTGCCTGGCGCGAGATCCTCGAGTCGCTGACGGAGCACCGCGAGGCCTGGTTCCTGGTGGTCCCCCACCTCAAGCGCCCGGCCTTCATGCAACCGCCAGTGCCGGAGGGCACGCTCGACGACTTCAACGACCCTCAGGCCTGCTCCGACGAGATCGACGTTCTGGTGACGTCCAAGAACCACGATGTCAAGGCCGCCAAAGTGGTCGCTCCGCGACCCGAACACTGGGTCTATGCCCTGGTGACCCTGCAGACGATGGAGGGGTTCTCCGGGCGCGACAACTACGGCATCGCTCGGATGAACAGCGGAACCGGCAGCCGCTCCATCATCGGCCTCTCCTCCTCGGCTTCGCTCGGGAAGCGGTTCCTGCGGGACGTCTCCGTCCTCCTTGAAGCACGCGATGGCATCGCCGCGGAGCGCGGATACGCCAGCAGTGGAGGCATCCCGCTCCTGTGGTGTGAACCTTGGGACGGGGAAAAGAGCCTCGGCCTCAAGCGCCTCGACCCGCTCTTCATCGAGGTCTGCCGGCGGGTGCGGCTCGTTGGCGAGGGTGGCGCCATCCTGCTGCGCCGGAAGACCACCAAGTGCCAGCGCATCCTGGCCGGCGAGCTGAAGGGCAACACCGGTGACCCATGGATGCCGGTGAATCACAAGGAGGCGAAGGCCTTCACTGCGACGGAGGCCGGCTTCTCCTATCGCGTTCTGCAGCGGCTCCTGAGCTCTGAGGAGTTCGCGCTTGCACCAGCCATGCGTCCTCGCCATGGAGAGAAGGACGTACTCCTCCTGGCAACGGTCCTGGCGCGTGGGAACGGCAAGACAGGCGGCTTCCACCATCGCGCCCTGCCCGTTCCTGGCCAGGTCACCGGACTGCTCCGGCGAGCCGGGGACCATACCCAGCTTGGGCGGATTGCCGCGGAACGCGTGGAGCTCGTTTCGATTGTCCAGAACCGCGTGCTCAGGCCCGCCTTGAAGGTCCTGCTGCAAGGCGGGCCGGAGAAGCTCAAGCAAGACGACGACCGCCCAGACGCCTGGGTCCACGCCCATGACGCCATGGTGGACGGAGTCTTCTTCGAACGCCTCTGGGCCGATCTGGAACGAGACCCGAGGCGCCTCCGCTCGCGACTGGGCGAAGCTCGTGCTCGCACTCGCCCGCGCCCAGCTGGATTCGGCGTTCGACGGGGCCCCCATCCCGTCCGCGCGCAGATACCGCGCCATCGCCGCCGCCGACCGCGTGTTTGGCGGGGCCGCCCGGAACCACGTTCCCGATGCCTTCCGCGACGAACAGGAGTTCGCACATGCTCGATGAAGCCTCCCCCCAGCCGGCCCCGACGTTCCGAACGCTGGTTCATCGCCTTGCAGCGGCCCTCGCACGGCAGGTCTCTCCGGGGGATCTGGCAGCGCTGCGCCGGCTGAGCCCTGATGACCTCACCGCGCCGGCCTTCTGGAAGCTCGCCGCGAGCATGCTCTCGGACGAGCTGAGCAGCGGCGAACAACGCTTCGAGCTGGAAGGCCGCTGGGCGGTGATCCTGTCTGCGCTGGCCATCACCGCGGGCATGCACGATGCGCGTCGCCCGTTCGGCGCCGCGCTGGCCGAGGCGGGGTATTCCGAGCTGCGGTTCACGCGGCTGCTCAGGGCCCACGGCGACGCCTTGCCCTCCGAGGTCAGATCGGCGGCCCGCTTCCTCTCCTCGAAGGCAATCCCGTTCGACCCCGCAGACCTCGCGCAGCTCGTCCTGAGCGATGGGGCTCCACACGAGGAGTCCATCCGCCGCGCCACCGCCCGCCACTACTTCCGCCAGGCATCCCTCGCTGACCGCTGACAGGAGCTACCCATGAATCGCTTCCTTCAGATCCATACCCTGACTTCCTATCCCGCCTCCCTCATCAACAGGGACGACGCTGGCTTCGCGAAGCGCGTGCCCTTCGGCGGCGCGGTCCGCACCCGCATCTCCTCCCAGTGCCTCAAGAAGCACTGGCGCTCCTTCGACGGGGAGGACGGCCTGCGCAACCTCGGTCAGCCCATGTCCGTTCGCTCGCGGTTCACCTTCGACGAGCTCATCGTCAAGCCGCTCCGCCAGGAGGGGCTCGACGGCGCGAGCGTGGAGGCCGTCACTCGGGCCGTGATGGACACCGTGCTGGGCAAGAGCACGAAGACAGCCAAGAAGGCAGCCCAGGAGGGCGAGGACGCCGAGAAGGGCAAGAAGGCCTCGGCGCCCCCCGAGACGGCGCTTCAGACCGGCCAGATCACCGTGCTCGGCCGTCCCGAGGTGGACTTCCTGCGGGAGCTCGTCCGGACCATCTGCAAGTCGGGGGCGAAGGCCGACAAGGCCGCCGAAGCGGTGAAGTCCCACCTCGGCCGCGATGGAGCCAAGAATCTGGCGGCCATGCGGTGTGGGGCTGGCCTGGACGCGGCGCTCTTCGGCCGGATGGTGACCAGCGACATCCTCGCGCAAGGCGATGCCGCTGTGCACGTCGCGCACGCCTTCACCGTCCACGGAGAGGCAACCGAGAGCGACTACTTCTCTGCGGTCGATGAGCTGCTCGAGATCCGGGATGATGAGCTGGGCAGTGGGCACATCGGGACGAGCGAGCTGACGACCGGCCTGTTCTACGGCTACGTGGCCATCGACGTGCCGCTCCTGGTCTCGAACCTCGAGGGCCGCCCACGCGCGGAATGGCAGGCCGCGGACCGCTCGCTCGCGGCAGACGTGGTCGACCGGCTGGTCAAGATGATCGCCACGGTTTCGCCTGCGGCGAAGGTGGGCTCCACGGCCCCCTACGCGTACGCCCAGCTCGTACTGGTCGAGAGCGGGAGCGCCCAGCCGCGGCAGCTGTGCGACGCCTTCCTGGAGCCGGTGGCCGCCCGCCCCAACCTCGCCGCAAACGCCTACGCTGCCCTCGGGAGACATGCCGCCGACATGGACCGGATGTACGGCCGTCGCTTCGACCGTGCGCTCGCGGGGCTGGGCAAGACCGAGGGGCTCTGCGACGCCCTCAAGGTCGCCGCACCGCAATCATTGGCCGAGGTCGCTGCCTGGGCCGCGGCCCAGGTCCGGGGTGCGTGATGGCCGAGTTCCTGCTGCTCCGGCTCGCCGCCCCGCTGATGAGCTTCGGGGGGGTGCGCGTGGACAACCGGGGCGTGACACAGGAGTTCCCAGGGCTCTCCATGATCACGGGGCTCATCGGGAACGCGCTGGGACTCGATCACCGCGACGCTGGCGCGCTCACGCGCCTGCAGGAGCGGATCCGGTATGGAGTCCGCTGCGACCGACCCGGCTCGATCCTGCGGGATTTCCAGACCGTCGACATCACCCAGCCCTTCATGACGGAAGGCTGGACCACGCGCGGCGCCCCCGAGGGTAGGGCCGGCGGCCAGGAAACGCGCAACAACTTGCACATCCGCGAGCGCGAGTTCCTGGCGGACGCGGCCTACACGATCGCGCTGGCGCTGGAGCCCGGGGGCGAAGCCCCCACCCTGGATCACGTCGCGCGAGCCCTGGACGAGCCCGAGCGCCCACTCTTCGTCGGTCGCAAGCCGTGCCTCCCGTCGTCGCCGCTGCTGCTCGCCCGAAGCCAGGCCGGCTCACTCGTTGAGGCGCTGGCGCATGCCCCCGCGCTTGGGCGTCCGATCCCGGCCGGGCGGACGCTCCGCGCATGGCTTCCTGCCGAGGTCTCCGCGGATTGCGCCGGGACTGAACTGACCGTCACGGACGAGCGGGACTGGGTGAACCAAATCGTCGTCGGGCGACGCGTGCTGAAGATGACGACCGTCACCATCCAGGAGGACGCCAGCGATGTCCGGTGATCTACGGATGCTCAGGATGCGCTTCGAGGTGGGCAAGCTCTTCGAGCTCGGCAAGCGCCGCAGGCTTCCCATGCGCGACATGGACCTCGGATACCTGCTCCACTGCGAGCTGGGTGAGCTGTTCGGAGCGCGTGCGCCCCGCCCCTTCTCGATCCGCGGTTCGACTGCCCGTCACGTGGACGTGCTCGCGTATACGGAATGCCCCAAGGCCGCGCTGGAGGAGCACGCCCGGGCTTTCGCCGATCCCGCGGTCTTCGCTGCGTGCGACTTCGAAGGGCTCCAGGAGAAGCCCCATGCCGTCGCAGTGGGAATCAGGCCGGCGGTTCGGGTTCGAGGTCCGCGCCTGCCCGATCGTCCGGATGAGCAGTGAGGGCCCGAAGTGGCGGAAGGGGGCGGAGGTCGATGCCTTCCTCGCCCGGTGCTGGAAGGCGGAGGGGCAGCCAGTCGAGCGGGAGGCGGTGTACCGGGAGTGGCTGGCTCGCGAGCTCGACCGCAGGACGGGCGCGCGGCTCGTGTCCGTCGAGGTGGAGGCCTTCAAGCGCGAGCGCGTGGTCCGGCGCGACCATGCCCCAGAACGACGGGCTAGCACCTCGGAGCGGCCTGACGTCCTCTTCCGCGGGGTGCTCGAGGTGGCCGACGGGATCAACTTCAGCGCGCTCCTGGCCCGTGGAGTGGGGCGCCACCGCGGTTTCGGGTTCGGAATGGTCCTGTTGCGACCGGAGTGAGCAACCGTGCTCAAGGGGCGGCTCGGACTCGAAACGGCGCGTATCCCGCACGCTGATCGTCGGGGCCTTGTCTGGCTCGGGCGCGGCAACCTGACGGTGGAGGATGGGACGCTGCGCTTCAAGACGGCGGGCGGAGGCCGATGGGAGGCCGGGGACTATTCCATTCCGTTCCAGATGGTGACCGCCATCCTGCTGGAGCCGGGAACGACGGTGAGCCATGACGCGCTACGGCTCCTCGCCCGGCACGGGACCGGGCTCGTTGCCGTCGGCGAGAACGGCACCCGCTTCTACGCGAGCATGCCGTTCGGACCAGACGCCTCCGCCCTGGCGCGAAGACAGGTACGGCTCTGGGCCGATGCCGAAGGGGAGCGCCTGAAGGTTGCCCGCCGGATGTACGCCTGGCGCTTCGGCTCGGTCCTGCCGGACGAGCGCATCGACATCTTGCGAGGGATCGAAGGCGCTCGCATGCGCGAGACCTACAGGCATCTGGCCGAGCAATTCGGGGTGGTGTGGAAGGGCCGGCGTTATGACCGCACGGATCCGACCAGCAACGATCCCGTCAACCAGGCCATCAACCACGCCGCGAGCGCGATCGAGAGCGCGGCCCTGATCGCCGTCGCGGCCACCGGTGCGATTCCCCAACTCGGCTTCATCCACGAGGACTCCGGCAACGCCTTTCCACTCGACATCGCCGATCTGTATCGAGCGTCCATCACCCTGCCAGCAGCCTTTGCCGCAGTCCGGGAATGCCAGCGAGATCCGAGGCGCCCCCTGGAGCAGGTCTCCCGAAGAATGGCCGGAGAAGCGATCCGGGAACGCGACCTGGTCCCGGCGATGATCGATCGGATCAAGGAGCTGTTCGATGGCGATGACGCTGGTGGTCACCCGTGACGTGGCGGCTCGATACCGTGGGTTCCTCGCCTCTTGCATGCTCGAGGTGGCAGCGGGCGTGTACACCGCACCCGACATGACACGCGCAGTGCGCGAACGGGTCTGGAAGGTCCTCGAAGATTGGCACGCCGCCGAGGCGACCGGCGTGGTCATCATGACCTGGCCAGACGCGAGCGCGCCTGGTGGCCAGTCCATGATGTTCCTCGGTGAGCCGCCCAAGGACTTCTGGGTGATGGACGGCTTGGTAGTCGTTCGGCGCGAGTTGCCGGCGGAGCCGAGCACGAACTCTGAAAAGTGAATACCAAGACGGGTGCTCCCCGGGTACTCTAGACCCGTCTGTGTAAGAGGCTCCCCCGCGCCCGCGGGGATCGGCCCTCGGCGCTGCAGGCCGAGGTGTCCCGGCTGCGGGCTCCCCCGCGCCCGCGGGGATCGGCCCAGGAGCTGCTCGAATCGGCCACCCGGTGATGTTGGCTCCCCCGCGCCCGCGGGGATCGGCCCTTCCGCTTGGCCGTGACCCGGTTCTCGGGCGTGGCTCCCCCGCGCCCGCGGGGATCGGCCGTCGTCCGGGTCGCTGGGCGGGCGGCGGCCCCAGGCTCCCCCGCGCCCGCGGGGATCGGCCCGGCAGGGAGGGGGGCGGGGCGCGGTCACCATCGGCTCCCCCGCGCCCGCGGGGATCGGCCCGCGGCCGGGTCCGTCGGCAGGCTCTCGACCGGGGCTCCCCCGCGCCCGCGGGGATCGGCCCTGCGCGGACCAGCCCGGGCGCCCGTGCACCAGGCTCCCCCGCGCCCGCGGGGATCGGCCCCGGATCCGGTGGATGTCCTGCGGCTCGCTACGGGCTCCCCCGCGCCCGCGGGGATCGGCCCGCGGGTGCGGAGGCGCATCAGGCGCGGCGACAGGCTCCCCCGCGCCCGCGGGGATCGGCCCTCGTCGGGCAGCGACGGGCTCACCGCCCGGGTGGCTCCCCCGCGCCCGCGGGGATCGGCCCTTCCGCATGCCCCGAGCGATGCGGCGGAGGGTGGCTCCCCCGCGCCCGCGGGGATCGGCCCCCGACCCTGACCACCCTGATCGCCGCCCTGGGGGCTCCCCCGCGCCCGCGGGGATCGGCCGTTGTCCGGCCCGGTCCCGGCGAAGCGCAAGCCGGCTCCCCCGCGCCCGCGGGGATCGGCCCTCGGCCGCGTTGGCGTTGGAGCGCCGGGACTGGGCTCCCCCGCGCCCGCGGGGATCGGCCGTGTACGGGTCGGCATTCGGCGCGCACCCTGCCGGCTCCCCCGCGCCCGCGGGGATCGGCCCGGCAGCTCCTACACCCCGGGCTCGGGCGGCACGGCTCCCCCGCGCCCGCGGGGATCGGCCCGGGCTGACCGCTGGTCCGGCCCCGCTTCCCGAGGCTCCCCCGCGCCCGCGGGGATCGGCCCAGGACCCCGCGCAGGAAGAGGGCGGCATCCTGGGCTCCCCCGCGCCCGCGGGGATCGGCCCGGCGGATCGTCTTCACCGCCGTTCCCGCACCAGGCTCCCCCGCGCCCGCGGGGATCGGCCCCGGGTCACCGCCGCAAACCCAGGGATCCTGACGGCTCCCCCGCGCCCGCGGGGATCGGCCCTCAGCACGGTGGCGCTCTGGTCCTCCGTCCACGGCTCCCCCGCGCCCGCGGGGATCGGCCCACGGGCGGCGACGCGGTGCGGACCACGATGGGGGCTCCCCCGCGCCCGCGGGGATCGGCCCGTGCGCCGCACGTCCGTCGAGGTCCGTCCCGGGGCTCCCCCGCGCCCGCGGGGATCGGCCCCCCTTGCGATTTCGCTTGGTTCGGTTGTGCATGGCTCCCCCGCGCCCGCGGGGATCGGCCCCACTCGGCCAGCCGCCACGCCTCGGCCGCGCTGGCTCCCCCGCGCCCGCGGGGATCGGCCCTCGAGCGGCGAGACCGGAAGCGGATCCGCGCCGGCTCCCCCGCGCCCGCGGGGATCGGCCCCTTGTCCTTCTCGCCGGAATCGGTGGGTTTGCGGCTCCCCCGCGCCCGCGGGGATCGGCCCAGGAGCGGGCGCGCCTCATCGAACGGACCCGGGGCTCCCCCGCGCCCGCGGGGATCGGCCCGGCGCGCCCTCGTCCGCGGTGAGCCGCCGGAAGGCTCCCCCGCGCCCGCGGGGATCGGCCCTGGATCCGCCTCGGCGGAGACCGGGATCTCCTCGGCTCCCCCGCGCCCGCGGGGATCGGCCCGGCAACGGCGGGTGGTACTCCGGCGCGGATCCGGCTCCCCCGCGCCCGCGGGGATCGGCCCGGTCCTCGGCCGCCGGCGACCTGCGAGTCGTCGGCTCCCCCGCGCCCGCGGGGATCGGCCCGACACCACGGCGTGGGTCACGGGCGTGGACGAGGCTCCCCTGCGCCCGCGGGGATCGGCCCTCTGCTTCTCCGACGTGATCGCGGGCGGCTCGGGCTCCCCCGCGCCCGCGGGGATCGGCCCGGCATGAGCCCCGAGTTCTACCTGCGGTGGGAGGCTCCCCCGCGCCCGCGGGGATCGGCCCTGGTCCCCGTTCTCCACCAGCCCGAGCTCCTCGGCTCCCCCGCGCCCGCGGGGATCGGCCCCCGGCGAAGCAGGCGGCAACCTTCTGCCGCATGGCTCCCCCGCGCCCGCGGGGATCGGCCCTGGCTCTCGCGGTCGATCTCCGAGTTGACGGTGGCTCCCCCGCGCTCGTGGGGATCGGCCCGGTGCCGTCGATCTTGTAGGTGGATCCGATGCGGCCCCCCCGCGCCCGCGGGGATCGGCCGTCCAGTTCACTCGGGCGCCCTCCGCACCGTTCGGCTCCCCCGCGCCCGAGGGGATCGGCCGTGAAGCCCTCGATCGGTCGGGGGCAGCGGCTGGCCGCGCGGGGGCTGGCGCCGTCCGCCAAGCGCTGGAGGCGCCCAGGCTGATCACGTGGGCCGCTGCGACCGGAGGCGAGACTGCGAGGGCACTCGGCGCCGCGCCTGGCGCTCAGGAGGCCGAAGAGGCCCGCCACGACCCAGCGATTGATCGCAGGCACGGCGCACTTCCGCGCCCGCTTCGGAGACGACGATCGGGGCCGCGCCATCGTTCATCGCTGGCTCGAGCCGGAGTGGAACGGGGAGCGGCAGCTCGCGGCCCAGGCGCTGAGGAGTCTCGAGGGATCGCGTGAGCCGACCGTCACGGGGGATGGGTCGCGCTGATCGCTCCGCGGGTTGGACTCCAGCGTCCGGAGCCTTCGCCAGCGCGCCGCCGGAGCAGTTCCCCCAACACCTCAATGCTGCGCCGGCGCCGCGCCCCCGCAGCACCGCTTCCACTTCTTGCCGCTGCCGCAGGGGCAGGGGTCGTTCCTGCCCGTTCGCGGAGACCGCGCCGGCGCAACCCCGTCATCGGTGGCCTGGCCACGGAGCGCGCCGTACTCGGCGAGTGCCTGCTTCCGGACCCCATCGCCGACCGACATCAGGTCGTCGATCAGCGCCTCCAGCGTGCTGGTCAGGTCCTCGATCGACTCCAAGGTCGCCTGGAGCTCGTGCGCTGGTGGCGCCGGCGTCCGGGAGATGAGCTCCTGGAAGCGCTGCAGGAACGCGCTCGCCTTGGCGATTCCGTTCAGGAGGCGCTCACCCTCGGCGCCGAACTCCATGGGATCGTCGCCGCCGGCGTCGATGCCGCGCACGAACCAGGAGACCTCGGAGGCCCGGAGCGCGAGGAGCGCGCACAGGCAGTCGACGGTGGTCGGCGAGGCGAGAGCGCGCGGCGTCAGGCAGACGCGATGCTGCTCGTGGTCCTGCACCAGCGTGTTCCACAGCCACATGAGCGTCTGGAGGTTTTCGTTGGCGTCCTCCAGGCTCTCCCCGAAGTCGCGCCCGGGCCCGACGATCTCGTCGAACAGATGCTGCGGCCCCATCCTGAGGTTGGTCGAGGCCTGCGCCCCCATGAACAGGGCGCGGAGCTCGGGCTCGGCGAGCCGCGCGTTCAGGCGGGAGAGGACATCCTGGACGGAGCGCTTCGGAGGCTTGAGGTGGATGCGCATGGGCGGGCACCATACCTACCCCATCCGCGACCTGTACACCTGCCATGCCGGATGCACGCAGGGGGGCACCGCCTTCCGGCCCCGCCCCGCTGGGCGCGAGTGCCCTCGCAGACTTCAGGCGGGCGAGCTGCTGGCGCGGACGCGAACTGACCGAACAGCTACTAGGAGCTGGAACCGAGGGCGCGCCCGCCGTTCCCGCAGGAGCCGACGCACCCGAACCACGCCTGCGCGACAGCACAGGCCTTCGCCGGCGAGGTCACACCGTGAACGAGCTGCGCCGAGGCCGTCGAAGGTGAAGGGGCGCTCTCCCGCAGGCGACGCCCTGCCGCTGTCCGACTCCGCGACGCCGCGTGACGCCTCGGCGGGCGAGGATGACGCGCCTGGCTTCCGTGGCTTCGAGGCGATGGTGCGGGCGCGAGGCCCCTCTCCCCGTGGACGCGCACGTCGTCGGCGAGCCCGTCACGGTGACGGAGGTGCACTACCCCGACCTGCCGCGCGTCGGGCTCGTGGCGACGTGCCAGCGCGGTGGCCTCGCCTACGACGTGAGCTAATCGAACAGGCGAGCAAGTGGCTGCACGACAAGGCGTTCCGGCGCATCTGGCACGCGAGGTCGCTTCGCCGCACTCAACTGGAGCAGCACGACGCCTGACCCACCAAGCCTGCTCGTGGACCTTACCTCCGCTTGCGCCCCTTCCCCGCCGCCGACCACCCGAACTCCTCCTCGTGGCAGACGCCGTCGAGGTCGAGCGCGCGCTCCTGCATGTACCGCTGCGCGTCGCGGATGGCCTGGTTGTAGACGGTGGGCGCGAGCTCCTCGAGGAAGAAGCGGAGCAGCCCCTCGGCCTTCAGGTCACCGAGGTCCTGCTCCAGCTCCTCCTCCGCGTACCGCTTGATGGAGGCGATGGCCTGCTGGCGGAGGTCCTTGTCGAGCTCGATGGGCATCTTTCCGCTCCTCGGCGGCTGCGTTGCGAGGCCCTGGCCTTCGACTCCGCCGCGGCGTGGCCGCGGCTACGCTCAGGCCGAACGGGGGTGGGCTCATGGCGCCCGGGGGTTGCTGGGGTTGCTGGGGTTGCTGGGGTTGCTGGGGGTGCTGGGGGTGCTGGGGCCGCTGGGGTTGCTGGGGCCGCTGGGGTTGCTGGGGTTGCTGGGGCCGCTGGGGTTGCTGGGGCCGCTGGGGTTGCTGGGGCCGCTGGGGTTGCTGGGGCCGCTGGGGTTGCTGGGGCCGCTGGGCAACATGGTCGACCGTGACCATCTCCGCCCGATTCAAGTTCGAGCGTGCCCCGCCACGCCCCGTTCGCCCTGAGCGTAGCGGGCCCGGCAGGGCCCGCGGAGTCGAAGGGCAGGGACCTGCTCGCTGCATCCCCCAGAGCACGAACGACAGCATCACCCTACCCCAGGTTCATCCGGAACCGCTTCGCCGCCACGGTGAAGATGCTCGCGCCGATCACGGCCAGGGCGAGGAGCGGCGCGGCCAGGTCGGCCAGGCCGGCGCCGCGCATGAGCACGCTGCGCGACACCTCGGCGTAGTGGCGGACGGGGTTCACCCAGGTGACCCACTGCAGCCACTCGGGCATGGCGTGCACCGGGCTCATGATGCCGGAGAGCAGGATGGCGGGCAGGAGGAACAGGAAGCCGCCCAGGAAGGCCTGCTGCTGGGTCTTCGACACGGTGGAGATGAAGAGGCCGACGCCGAGCGTGGTGAGCAGGTAGAGCACCGTCCCGAAGGCCAGCACCAGGAGCGAGCCGCGGATGGGCACGCCGAAGACCCAGGTGCCGGCGGCCACCAGCAGCATCACGTCCACGAAGCCGATCACCACGTAGGGCAGGATCTTCCCGGCCAGCAGCCAGACCGGGCGGATGGGGGTCACCATCACCTGCTCCAGCGTGCCGGTATCGCGCTCGCGGGCCAGGCCCATGGCGGTGACGATGGTGGTCACCACCAGCAGCAGCATGGCGGCGATGCCGGGGATCATGTACGGCGGGGTCTTGAGCTCGGGGTTGTAGTGGAGCCGCGGCGCGACGGCGAGCTGGGCGGGCGGCGCCAGGCCGCGGGCGGCCAGCCGCTCGCGCATCAGCGCCGCGCCGGCCTGGCCGAAGTACCCGGCGGCGGCGGCGGCGGCCACGGTGGAGCGGTTGGGGTCGGAGCCGTCGAGGATCACCTGCACCTCGGCCGGACGCCCGGCGGCCAGGTCGGCGGCGAGGCGCGGGGGGAGGATCACCGCCGCGGCGGCCTCGCCGTCGTCCAGCGCCTGGTCGGCCTCGGCGGCGCCGGGGCGCTCGCCGGCGCGCAGCAGCGTGCCGTCGGCCAGCAGCCGGCGGGTGTGCTCGCGCGAGACGTCGGTGCGGTCCTGGTCCACCACCACGGTGGGCACCCGGTCCACGGTGAAGTCCACCGAGAAGCCCAGCACCACGGTCTGGATCAGCGGCGCGGCGATGAGCATGAACATCATGCGCCGGTCGCGGATGGTCTGGCGGACCTCCTTGCGGAAGACGGCGGCCAGCTGCACGCGCCAGTGGGGGCGGCGCAGGGCCCTGCCCTTCGACTTCGCGAGCCCTGCGGGCTCGCTACGCTCAGGGCGAACGGGGGCAGTGGGGCGAACGGGATCGTGGTGGGGATCGGCGGTCACGCGAGCCTCCGCTGGAACCGCGCGGTGGCCAGCCCCACGATGGCCACGGCGAAGAGGGCCACGGCCAGGAGGTCGGGCCAGAGCACGTCCAGCCCGGCGCCCTTGAGCAGGATCCCGCGCAGCGCGTGGACCAGGTAGCGGGCCGGGATCACGCGCGAGATGAGCTGCAGGGGCAGCGCCATGTTCTCGATGGGGAAGACCATGCCGGAGAGGAGCAGCGAGGGGAGCAGCGCCGAGAGCACCCCGGCCTGGGTGGCCACCAGCTGGTTCTTGGTGACCACCGAGACCAGCAGCCCCTGCCCCAGCATGCCCACCAGGAAGAAGAAGCCGATGGTGAAGAGCAGGACGGCGCTGCCGCGCACCGGCACGTCGAAGACCACCGCGCCGAACGCCACCACCAGCTGGAGCGAGAGCATGCCCAGCACCAGGTAGGGGATGAGCTTGCCCACGATGATCTCCAGGCGGCCCACCGGCGAGGCGAAGAGCTGCTCCATCGAGCCGCGCTCCCACTCGCCGGCCACGGTCAGCGCGGTCAGGAGCACGGCGGTGATGGCCAGGATGTAGGCCGCCAGCCCGGGCACCATGAAGAGCGCGGTCCGGCCCTCGGGGTTGTAGCGGGTCCAGACCTTGACCGAGAGCGGCGGCGCCGCGGCGGCGCGCGCCGGGAGCAGCCCCTGGCTGGCGGCCCGCACCAGCCCGTCGGCCTTGGAGAGCACCTGGTTGGCCACGGTCACGTCCGACCCGTCCACCAAGAGCTGCAGCTCCACCCGCTCGCCGCGCGCCACCTGCTCCGCGTAGCCCACCGGCACCACCAGCACCGCCGAGGCCTGGCGGCGCCGGAAGAGCCGGTCGGCGTCCTCCGGCCGGGCCTCGCCGGCGAAGGCCAGCTCGCCGGGGGCGGTCAGCTCCCGCACCAGCGCCCGCGAGGCCTGGGTGCGGTCGCGGTCGGCCACCGCCAGCGGGACGTGGTCCAGGTCGAAGGAGACGCCGTAGCCGAAGAGGAGCAGCATCAGCACCGGCATGGCCAGCGCCAGGTAGAGCGTGCGCGGGTCGCGCAGCACGTGCAGCGTCTCCTTCGACGCCATGGCGCCGATCCGCACCAGCGACCGCCTCAGGGCCGGGTTCACGCCGCCTCCTCGCCGCGCCCGCCGGCGCCCACCACGGCCAGGAACACGTCCTCCAGCGACGGCTCGGCCGGCTCCACCGCCACCTCCACCCCGCCCGCCGCGCGCGCCGCCGCCCCCACGTCCTCCGGGCCGGCGCCGGCCGGGTCGATGCGCAGGTGCAGCGCGGCCCCGAAGCGGATCACGTTGCGCACGCCGGGCAGGCCGCGCAGCCGCTCCACCGCCCCGGCCAGCTCCCGGCCGCGCACCACCAGCAGCTTCTCCGGCACCCAGGTCCGCTTGAGACCGGCGGGCGTGTCCAGCGCCACCAGCCTGCCGTCCACCATCAGCCCGATGCGGCGGCAGTACTCGGCCTCGTCGAGGTAGTGGGTGGTGACGAAGATGGTGGTCCCCCCGCGCGCCAGCTCGCGGATCACGCGCCAGAAGGTGCGCCGCGCCACCGGGTCCACGCCGGCGGTGGGCTCGTCCAGGAAGAGCACCTCCGGCTGTTGCAGGATGGCGCAGGCCAGCGCCAGCCGCTGGCGCAGGCCGCCGGGCAGGTCGCCGGTGGTGGCGTCGCCCAGGCCGGAGAGGTCGGCCTGGGCCATCACCTCGTCGGCCCGGGCCCGCAGCGCCTTGCCGGAGAGGCCGTAGGCGCCGCCGAAGAAGAGCAGGTTCTCGCGCACCGGCAGGTCGAGGTAGAGCGAGAACTTCTGCGACATGTAGCCGATGGCGGCCTTGACCGCCTCCGGGTCCTCGCCCACGTCGTGCCCCGCCACCCGCCCCACGCCGGCGGTGGGCGAGAGGAGCCCGCAGAGCATGCGGATGGTGGTGGACTTGCCGGCGCCGTTGGCGCCCAGGTAGCCGAAGATCTCGCCGCGCTCCACCTCGAAGGTGACGCGGTCCACGGCCACGAAGTCGCCGAAGCGGCGGGTGAGGTCCCGGGCCTCGATGGCGGGCCCCGGCCTGCCCTGAGCCTGTCGAAGGGTCACGCGGCCTCCCGCAGGCGCGAGAGGAACAGGTCCTCGAAGCCGGGGGCGATGGGCTCGAGCCGCGCGCCCAGCGGCGCCACCGCCGCCTCCACCTCGGCGCGCGCGCCGCGGGCCGAGACGATGCGCAGCCGGTCGCCGGCCGGCGAGGCGGCGCGCACGGCCGGGTGGGCCGCCAGCACCGCGTCCAGCCGGTCGCGGTCGCCGCCGCGGACCTCGTAGGCCTCGTCCTCGAAGCCGGCGATGAGCCGCCCCGGCTCGCCCTCCAGCAGCAGCCGGCCGTGGTGCACCAGCCCCACCCGGCTGCAGCGCTCGGCCTCGTCCATGTACGGCGTCGAGACCAGCACCGTCATGCCGCCGTGCACGAACTCGTGCAGCAGCGCCCACAGCTCGCGGCGGGAGACCGGGTCCACGCCGTTGGTGGGCTCGTCGAGCAGCAGCACCTCGGGCTGGTGGAGCAGCGCGCAGGCCAGGGCCAGCTTCTTGTACATGCCGCCGGAGAGCGCGTCGGCGCGCCGCTCCGTGAACCGGTCCAGCCGCGTCAGCGCCAGCAGCCGCTCGGCGCGCTCGCGGTAGACGGCCCGCGGCAGCACGTAGAGGCGCGAGAAGAAACGCAGGTTCTCGGCCACGGTCAGGTCGCGGTAGAGCGAGTACTGCTGCGGCATGAGCCCCAGCCGCTCGCGCACCTCGGCGGCCCCGGCCGGGAACCCCAGCACCCGCGCCTCGCCGCCGTCCAGGCCGATGAGCCCGGCCAGCGCGCGGATGGCGGTGGTCTTGCCGGCGCCGTCCGGCCCCACCAGCCCGAACAGCTCGCCGCGGCGGACGTCGAAGGAGAGGCCGGCCAGCGCCTGTGTGGCGCCGAAGCGGCGGCTGAGCCCGCGCGCCTCGACGGTGGGCTGCGCGGCCTCCGGGGAGGCGGCCACGGCTACCTCCCGGTCCCGGGCAGCGTCACCTGCACCGGCATGCCGGCGCGCAGCTTGCCGCCCGGGTTCTCCACCACCACCTCCACCGGATAGACGAGCCGGTCGCGGTCGGTGCGGGTCTGGATGTTGCGGGGGGTGAACTCGGCCTCGAGCGAGACGGTGCGGACCGTGCCGGCGAAGACCTGGCCCGGCCAGGCGTCGGCCACCACCTCGGCCTTCGCGCCCGGCTTGACCGCGCCGATCTCGGCGTTGGGCAGGTAGAAGGTGGCCTTCACCTCGGAGAGGTCCACCAGCCGCACCAGCACCGCGCCGGGCGAGACCAGCTCGCCGGCCTCGTGCGGCAGGGTCTGGATCTCGGCCGCCCGGGGCGCGCGGAGCTCGCACTCCGCCACCATCAGCTTGGCCCGCTCCACCGCCGCCTGCGCCGCCCGCACCTGCTCCAGCGCGGCCCGCGCCTGCGCGCCGGTGGCGTGCTTGCCCACCGACGCGGCCCGGGCCTGCTCCTGCGCCGCCGCCGCCTGGGCGCGCGCCGCGCGGGCCTGGTTGGTGAGCTGGGTGGCGCTGGCCTGCGTCTGGTCGATGCGCGAGGCGGGCACGTCCTGCGTGAGCTTGGCCAGCCGCGCCGCGTCGCGCTCGGCCGCCTCGGCCTGGGCCAGCAGCGCCGCGGCCTGCGCCCGCGCGGCCTCCTCGGCCGCCTGCGCCGCCACCTCGGAGCGGCCCGAGACCTCCACCTGCGCCCCCGCCGCCGAGGCCTGCGCCTCGGCCGCGGCCTGGCGCGCCAGCGCCTCCGCCAGCATGGCCTGCGGGTCGGCGCAGTCGAGCCGGACCAGCAGCTGCCCGGCCTGGACCGCCTGGCCCTCCTTCACCGGCTGCTCGAGGATGCGCGCGCCGACGCGGGAGGCGAGCTCCACGACCGTCCCCTCGATCTCCCCCGTCCCGCCGGAGGGCGCGGCCAGGGCGCGGGCCTGGGTCCAGAGCCGCAGACCGATGAGCCCGCCCAGCACCACCACCAGGACCCCCAGGATGACCACCACTCTGCGCATCGCGTGCTCCCCTCCGCGGTCCCTCCGCGGCTCGACCCGGCGCCGCGCGCCTGGCCCCCTCTCCCCAGGCAAGCCGCGTGCCGCGGGCGCCCCCGTGGCGCCACGCGGGGTTGGGCCTGGGCGCGCCCGGACCGGGCGTAAGGGAGATCCGACGCCAGGAAGGGGTTCCGACGGCCGCCCGGCGGCCCGGCGCCGCAAATGCAGCAGGATGGCGCGCCTTGCGACGCGGCACCGTCCTTGCTGTGCACTCGCGCGGCGCGGTCCGCGCCTGGAGAACAGCACCGTGAACCTGACCTGCCTCGCCGCCCTGCTCGCCCTCACCGCCGCCGCGCAGGCCCCGGCGCCCCCCGCCGCCGGGGCCGGGGCGCCCGGCCCGGCCGTGCTCACGCTGGCGCAGGCGCTGGAGGAGCTGGACCGTCAGAGCCTCTCGCTGGTGCAGGCCCGCAGCCGCGCCGCCGAGGCCAGCGGCCTGGCACGCCAGGCCCTGGCCCCGCTCCTGCCCTCGCTGGCGGTGGGCGCGAGCTGGGTCCAGAACAGCGACGACGCGGTGATGAACCTCCCCGGCACGCCGCCGCGGGTCATCCCCATCCAGCCGCTCCACTCCGCCACCGCCTCGGCCTCGGCGCGCCTGCCGCTGGTCGAGCCCAGCGCCTGGTTCGACCTGGCCGCCGCCCGCGACGCGGCCCGCGCCGCCGACCTGGGCGCCAGCGCCACCCGGCTCACGCTCCGCACCGGCTTCGCGCAGGCCGCGCACCAGGCCGCCGCCACCGAGGAGCTGGTCTCGGCCTCGGAGCGCGCGGTGGAGAACGCCGCCGAGCTGACCCGGAGCGCCGAGCGGCGCGTGGCGGCGGGGACGGCGGCGCCGCTGGACGCGCTGCGGGCCCGCACCGAGCTGGTGAAGCGGCAGAGCGACCTGGCCGACGCGCGCGCCGGGCTGGACAAGGCCGAGCTGGCGCTGGGGATCCTGCTGGGCCGGCCGGCGCCGGTCCGCGTCACCGTGCCGGACGTGGGCGCCCAGCCCGACCCGGCGCCCACCGCCCAGGTGGAGCCGCTGGAGGCGGAGGCCCTGGCCCACCGCCCGGAGCTGGCCGCCACGCAGGCGCAGGTCGAGGCGGCGCAGGCCGGCGTCCGCTCCGCCTGGGCGCGGCTGGCCCCGCAGCTCTCGGCCTCGGCCTCCGTGTTCCGCTCCGACACGCTGCAGATCACCGAGGAGTACGACGGCTGGCGCGCCACGCTGGACCTGAGCTGGCCGCTCTACGACGGCGGCTTCCGCTACGGCAAGCGCCGCCAGGCGGAGGCGCAGCTGACCGGGGCCCGGGCCGGCGCCGAGGCGCAGCGGCTGGCGGTGGTGCAGGAGGTGCGGGACGCGGCCCGCGATCTCGAGGTGGCGCGCGAGCGGCTGCGCCTGGCCGGCACCCAGCGCGACCTGGCGGCGGAGACGCGCGCCTCGGCGCAGCGCTCCTTCGACGCCGGGATCGCCTCCAGCCTGGACGTGATCGACGCCAACGACCGGCTCTTCCAGGCCGAGACCGGCCTGGCCGGCGCCCGGGCCCGGCTGGCCGCGGCGCGGCTGGCGCTGCTGCGCGCCCTGGGGCGGGAGGCCTAGCCATGCTGCGCCGGCGCCGCCCCCGGTCTATCCTGGGCCACGGAGGACGGATGCCCACGCCGTCGGTGCAGAAGACCATCGAGCAGGAGGAGATGGGCCGGCTCTTCGGCCACCTGGCCTGGGCCCGGGTCGTGGCCATCCCGGTGGCCGGCGCGCTGGCCTGCTGGCTCCTCTGGCAGGACGGCTCGGCCTGGCGCCGCCACCTGCTGGGCGGCGGGCTGGCGGTGATCTTCACCTTCTTCCTGGTCGAGTGGCTGCGCTACCGGCGCAGCGGCCTCACCCCCCACGCCATCCGCGTCAACCTCTTCGGCGCGGCGGCGGGGATCATGGTGGTCTCGTTCGCCAGCGGCGGCATCGAGAGCCCGTTCCTCGTCACCGCGGTGCCCATCGCCGTCCTCACCTCGGTGCTGATCCGGCCGCCGCTGCAGCTGCTGGTGCCGCTCTTCCAGATCGCCGCGGTCTGGGTCATGGCCGTGATCGGCGCCCGCGGCACCATCCCGGACTTCAACCTGGGCGCGTTCGGCGGCGGGCCGCGGGTGGGCACCGACGTGAACCACCTCTGGGCGCACGCCGGCTTCCTGACCTTCATCCTGGTGGTCACGCAGGTGATCGGCCGGGGCGTGCGCAAGACCTTCGAGGCCATCCTGCGCCGCCGGCTGGCCGCGCAGCAGGAGTCGCTCCGGGTCCACCAGGAGCGGGCCGAGGAGCTGACCGCGCTCTCGGCGGAGATCGCCCACGAGCTCAAGAACCCGCTGGCCAGCGTGAAGGGGCTGGCCGGGCTGCTCTCGCAGCACCTGCCGGACGGCAAGGGGGCGGAGCGGCTGGGGGTGCTGCGGCGCGAGGTGGACCGCATGCAGTCCATCCTGGACGAGTTCCTCAACTTCTCGCGGCCGCTGGTGCCGCTGGCGCTGGGGGACAGCGACGTGGCGGCGCTCTGCCGCGAGGTGGCGGCGCTGCACGAGGGCATGGCCAAGGAGCGCGGGGTGGAGCTGCTGGTCAAGGGCGGGCCGGTCAGGGTGCGCTGTGATCCACGCAAGGTGAAGCAGGTGCTGATCAACCTCCTGCAGAACGCCATCGACGCCAGCGCGCCCGGGGACGAGGTGTCGCTGGAGGCCGGGGTCCGGGAGGGCGGCGCGCTGGTGCGGGTGCTCGATCGCGGCCAGGGCGTGGACCCGTCGCTGGGCGAGGCGGTCTTCTCGCCCGGCGTCACCACCAAGAGCAGCGGCTCCGGGCTGGGGCTCACCATCGCCCGCTCGCTGGCGCGGCAGCACGGCGGCGACCTGGCCCTGACCCCGCGCACCGGGGGCGGGACCTCGGCGGAGCTGACCCTGCCGGCCCGACCCGGCGACGCCGAGGCGCCGAGGATCACCGGATGAGCGCGAACGAGACCGGCGCGCTGGAGCGCGAGCGGCTGGCGGCCCGGGTGCTGGTGGTGGACGACGACCCCGGCGTCCGCTACACGCTGCGCGAGATCCTGGCCTCCGAGGGGCTGCAGGTGGAGGAGGCCGTGGACGGCGCCGAGGGGCTGGCCCGCTACGACGCCGCGCCCGTCCCCCTGGTCATCACCGACCTGCGCATGCCGCACATGGACGGGCTGGAGCTGCTCCGGCAGCTGGCGCAGCGCGCGCCGGCGCCGCGGGTGGTGATGATCACCGCGCACGGCTCGGAGCGCCAGGCGGTGGAGGCGATCAAGGCCGGCGCCTACGACTACTTCAAGAAGCCGTTCGAGACCGAGGAGCTCCTGGGCGTGGTCCGCCGCGCCATCGAGGCGGTGCGGCTGGCCCACGAGAACGAGCGGCTCCAGGGCGAGCTGGTCCTGTCGCGCTCGATGGTCTTCACCTCCGAGGCCATGCGCCGCCTGGGCGTGCTGGTGGGGCGGGTGGCGCCGCGCGACGTGACGGTGCTCCTCACCGGCGAGAGCGGCACCGGCAAGGAGCGGGTGGCGGAGGCCATCGTGCGCGCCTCGCGCCGGGCCGATCGCCCCTTCATCCGCTTCAACTGCGCCGCCCTCTCGCCCGAGCTGGCCGAGGCCGAGCTGTTCGGCCACGCCAGGGGCGCCTTCACCGGCGCGGTGCGCGCCCGGCCCGGCCTGTTCGGCGAGGCCGACGGCGGCACGCTGCTGCTGGACGAGGTGGGCGAGCTGGCCCCCAGCGCGCAGGCCAAGCTGCTGCGCGTGCTGCAGGAGGGCGAGGTGCGGCCGGTGGGCGAGGAGCGGACCCGCCAGGTGGACGTGCGGGTCATCGCCGCCACGCACCGCGACCTGGAGGAGCGCGTGAAGGAGCGGCTCTTCCGGGAGGACCTCTACTACCGGCTCAACGTGGTCCACCTGCACATCCCGCCGCTGCGCGAGCGGCCGGAGGACCTGCCGGTGCTGGCGCGCCACTTCCTGGGGCGCTTCGCCGACCGGTTCGGCGTCTCGCCGCTGCACGTCCCCCCGCAGCTGTTCGAGCGCCTGGCCACCCACCCGTGGCCCGGCAACGTGCGGGAGCTGGAGAACGCGATCGAGGGGCTGGTGGCCCTCTCGCCCGCCGAGGGGCTGGACCTCTCCCTGCTGCCCGGTGGACCGCCTGGCGCCGCCCCGGAGGGCGCCGCGGCGGTCGAGGAGGCGGGCGCCGCGCTGCCGCTCAAGCAGCGGGTGGAGGCCTACGAGCGGGCCCTGATCGTCGAGGGGCTGCGCGGCGCGCGCGGCAACCGGAGCGAGGCCGCCCGCAGGCTGGGCATGTCCCGGGTCACGCTGCACGACAAGCTCAGGAAGTACGGGCTGGGGCCGGCGGAGGACGAGGAGAAGGGCTGAGCTGAGCTGCGCCTCGCCCGCCTCCCCGCCGCTCGGGCGGAGGCTCCCCGCTTTTCCGTCCGACCGGAGGGACGCGGGCCCGGCGTCCCGTCGCGAACGTGGAGGGCGATGAGCCTCGCCCTGCTGGCGGTCGCCCTCCTCTGCTCGACGGCGCCCCCCGGCGCTCCACCCCAGCCGGCCTCCACCGCCGCGGCGCCGGCCGCGCCCACCGCCGCGCTGGCGGTCCCGGCCTCGGCGGCCGACCCGGCGCTGGAGGAGGCGCTGGACGCGGGCGGGGCGGCGTCGGAGGGGCTGGGGGGCGCGCTGGGCCCGGACCTGTCCCCGCGCCTGGGCCGGCCCAGGCTGGACGGCGGCGGCCTCTTGCGCGGCCGTGACCTGATGGGCGCCAGCCTGGGCACCATGGCCGGGGACGCGGCCGTGGCGGGGCTGACCTTCGGCACCTACCTGCTCTTCACCCGGGGTGTCATCTCCCCCACCGTCGGGAACTTCCGCGCCGCCGGCCTCACCCTGGCGGCCGGGGCGTTGCTGCTGCCGCCGCTGGGGGCCACGCTGGGCGGGTCGCTCTTCCACCGCGGCCCGCGCGACGGCGCCGCCTGGAAGGCCTTCCTGCTCTCGCTCCTGGGCCACTCGGCGGCGCTGATGGTGGCCTACATGGCCGCGCCGCAGTACTGGGCGCTGGTGCCGGTGCAGCTGGGGCTGATGGCCCCGGGCACGTCGCTGGGGCTGAACTGGGGGCCGGGGCACCGCGGGCTGGCCAGCGAGCGCCCGCCCGGCCCATCGGCGGACGCCGCCCCGGCGCGCCCAGCGCCCGGCCCAGCCCCGTTCGCGCTGGGGCCGACCTGCCCGATAGCAGGGTCGATTCCCGGCTAACGCTTGCCGTCCAGCTTGCGGAGCAGCCGGGCGTGCCCGGCGTCCTGCCCGGCCAGCAGCTGGAAGAAGGCCCGGACGTCGGGGTGGGCCGTGCGGGCGATCACCTCGGCGTGGGCGCTGCCGACCCGCTCCTCCAGCCGGACCACGTTCTCGAGCACCTGGGCCAGGGTCCGGCCGAAGCGCCCGTCCTGCATCTGCGCGATGGCCTCCTGCACCTCGACCACCGTCCGCTCCAGCTCGGCCACGGCCTGCGCGCTGGGCGTGCCCAGGATCTTCGGGTCGTGCCGGTAGCGGGACGCCAGGAGCCGCACGCGGCTGGCGTGCTGGACCTCCTCCGCCTGCAGGCGCTGGAACACCTCGCGCGCCTCCGGGTCGGAGCTGAACCGGGCCGCCAGCACCCCGTAGCCCTCGGCCGAGAGCTGCTCGATCTGCTCCGCGAGAGCGAAGATTCTGGTACGTGGTGGCCAACCCCGTGAAGGTACCCGGGCCCACCTGCCCCGACAAGCCGGGGGGCCAGGGGACGCCCCTCACGCGGCCGCCCCCCCTGCCCCGAGAGCAGGTTGCGCCTGGCCGGCCAGGCGGCCTCCCCCGCCGGCCCGCACCTGAGCACGGGCCCCCCGGCCCGGGCTGGGTTATCTTCGGCGCCCAACGGAGGTCACATGGGCAACGGCCGCTTCCGCATCCCCGAGCCGCGCAACGAGCCGGTCCTCTCCTACGCCCCGGGCACGCCCGAGCGCGCCGCCCTCAAGGCGGCGCTGACCGAGCAGGGTGGCCACGAGCTGGAGATCCCGCTGGTGATCGGCGGCCGCGAGGTCCGGACCGGCCGCATGGCGGAGATCCGGGTCCCGCACCGCCACGCGCAGCGGATCGCCCGCTACCACCAGGCCGGGCCGGCCGAGGTGCAGGCCGCCATCGAGGCGGCGCTGGAGGCGCGCAGGTCCTGGGCGGCGCTGGAGCCGCACGACCGGGCCGCCATCCTGCTGCGCGCGGCCGACCTGCTGGCCGGCCCCTGGCGGCAGCGGCTCAACGCCGCCACCATGCTGGGCCAGTCCAAGACCGCCTACCAGGCGGAGATCGACTCGGCCTGCGAGACCATCGACTTCTTCCGCTGGAACCCGCACTTCATGGAGCGGCTGCTCTCCGACCAGCCCCACTCGCCGCCCGGCCAGTGGAACCGGCTGGAGTGCCGGCCGCTGGAGGGGTTCGTCTTCGCGGTCACGCCCTTCAACTTCACCGCCATCGCCGCCAACCTGCCCACCGCACCGGCGCTGATGGGCAACACCGTGGTCTGGAAGCCGGCCTCCACCGCCGTCTACTCCAACTGGCACCTCTTCAAGCTGCTGGAGGCGGCCGGGCTGCCGCCGGGCGTGATCAACTTCGTCCCTGGCCCCGGGCGCGCGGTGGGGGACCCGGCCCTGGCCAGCCCGGACCTGGCCGGCATCCACTTCACCGGCTCCACCGGCGTGTTCCAGCAGATGTGGCGGACCATCGGCGAGAACCTGCCGCGCTACCACGGCTACCCGCGCATCGTGGGCGAGACCGGCGGCAAGGACTTCGTCTTCGTGCACCCCTCGGCCGACGTGGACGCCGCCGCCGTGGGGCTGGTGCGCGGCGCCTTCGAGTACCAGGGGCAGAAGTGCTCGGCCGCCTCGCGCGCCTACATCCCCGAGAGCCTCTGGCCGGCCATCCGCGAGCGGCTGCTGGCCATGGTGGAGGCCATCCGGGTGGGCGAGGTGGAGGACTTCACCAACTTCATGGGCGCGGTGATCGACCGCGGCAGCTTCGAGTCGCTCAAGAAGGCCATCAACTCGGCCCGCGACTCCTCGCAGGCCAAGATCATCGCCGGCGGCACCTGCGACGACTCCACCGGCTTCTTCATCGAGCCGACCATCATCGAGACGGTCAACCCGCGCTTCAAGCTGATGGAGGAGGAGCTGTTCGGCCCGGTGCTGACGGTCTTCGTCTACGCCGACATCCGCCTGGACGAGGCGCTGGAGCTGTGCGGCTCCACCTCGCCCTACGGCCTCACCGGCGCGGTCTTCGCCCGCGATCGGGACGCCATCGCGGACCTGACCCGGCGGCTCACCGACGCGGCCGGCAACTTCTACATCAACGACAAGCCCACCGGCGCGGTGGTGGGCCAGCAGCCGTTCGGCGGGGCGCGGGCCTCGGGCACCAACGACAAGGCCGGCTCCATCGCCAACCTCTACCGCTGGACCTCGCTCCGCTCCGTCAAGGAGACGTTCGACCCGCCGACGCGGTTCGAGTACCCGTTCATGAAGGAGAAGTGACGGGCAGCGTCACCCGGAACACCGTCCCCTGCCCCGGCGCGCTCTCCGCCTGGATGGCGCCGCCGTGCGCCTCGGCGATGCGGCGCGCCAGGGCCAGCCCCAGCCCCACGCCGCCGGCGCTGCGCGCCCGGCTGCGGTCGGTCCGGAAGAAGGGCGTGAACAGCCGCGGCAGGTCCTCCGGCGCGACGCCGATGCCCTGATCCCGCACCTCCAGCACCAGCTCCGCGGCGCCGGCCCGCGCCGAGAGCCGCACCGGCGCGGGCGGCTCGGAGTACTTGGCGGCGTTGTCGAGCAGGTTGGCCAGCAGCCGGCGCAGCAGCGCCGCGTCACCGCTGATCACCGGGAGGCCGGCCGGCACCTCCAGCGCCAGCGCCCGGTCCGGCCAGCGCCCGCGGAAGGCCGCCGCGGCCGCCTCCACCACCTCGCCCGGCGCCACCGGCGCGCGCTGCACCGGCAGGCCGCCGGCCGGCCCCAGGTCGAGGCGCGCGGTGGAGAGCACGTCCTCCACCAGCCGGTCCAGCTCGGCCAGGTCGGTCCCAATCTCCCCCAGGAACCGTCGCGCCCGCTCCAGGTCCCCTTCGGCTGCCAGCTCCAGCGCCACGCGGATGCGGGCCAGCGGCGTGCGCAGCTCGTGCGAGACGTTGGCCAGCAGCTCCTTCTCGCTGCGGACCAGCCGCTCCAGCCGCTCCGCCATCTCGTCGAAGGCGCCCCCCAGCTCCCCCACCTCGCCGCGCCCGCGCACGCCCGAGCGGGCCGTGAGGTCGCCCCCGCCCAGCGCGCGGGCCGCCGCGGTGAGCCGCTGCACCGGCGCGGCGATGGAGCGGGCCAGCGGCACCGAGCCGAGCGCCAGCGCGAAGAGCACGGCGCCCAGCGCCAGCGCGGCGCGCTCGGGGTGGTGGTCGCTTGGGGCGCGGGAGAAGAGCACGCGCCCGCCCTCGGGCAGCGGGACGGCGTAGCCCATCCCGCGCCCCTCCAGCCGCACCGGGCCGCGGCCCGCGTCCGGCGGGGCGCGCAGAGGGGGGCGCGCGCTGCTCGCCAGCAGGCTCCCGTCGGCGCCCCACACGCTGGCCTCGAATCCCGAACACCTGCGCCACCCGCCCCAGCTCCGCCTGCAGGCGGACCGGGTCCCCGCGCAGCGCCTCCACCTGCCCGGCGCCGTAGCCGGCCACCGCGTCCGGCTCGCGCCACCAGGCGTCGCGGTTGAAGGCCCAGGAGACGAAGCCCACCGCCAGCGCCACCAGCACCAGCAGCAGGAGCCCGTGGCCGTAGATGCGCCAGAACATCCAGCCGTGGGCGCGGCCGTGGCCGTGGTGCCAGGCGTGCGGGGCGCAGCCGTGTGGGTGGTCGTGGGGCGCGTGCCCGGGGTGGTGCCGGCGCCGGTGGAGCCTCACCCGTCCTCCTCGGCCAGCACGTAGCCGGAGCCGCGCACGGTCTTGATGAGCCGCGGCCGCTTGGGATCGTCCCCCAGCTTCTGGCGCAGGCGCGAGACGTGGACGTCGATGGAGCGGTCGAAGGCGTCCTCGGCGCTGCCCCGCGCCAGCTCCATCAGCTGCTCGCGGGTCAGCACCCGCCCGGCCCGGCGGGCCAGCGCCTCCAGCAGCGTGAACTCGTAGCCGGTGAGGGCGATCTCCCGGCCGGCCAGCGTGACCTTCCGCGCGCCCGGGTCCACCGTCAGCCCGCCCACGCGCACCAGCCCGCGGGCCGGCCCGGCCCGCCCCTTGGCGCGCCTGGTGACCGCGCGCAGCCGGGCCAGCAGCTCGCGCGGCGAGTAGGGCTTGGCCAGGTAGTCGTCGGCCCCCAGCTCCAGCCCCATGACCCGGTCCGCCTCCTCGCCCCGGGCGGTGAGGACCAGGATGGGCACGTCGGAGCGTGCCCGCAGCTCGCGGCAGACCTCCAGCCCGTCCTTGCCCGGGAGCATCAGGTCGAGCAGCACCGCGTCGTAGCGGCCGGAGGCCCCCTCGGCCAGCCCGCGCGGCCCGTCAGCCACGTGCACCACCGCCACCCCGTGGCTCTCGAGGTACTCGCGGGTGAGCGAGGCCAGCCGCTGGTCGTCCTCGACCAGCAGCACGAGCAGCGGGGTGGCGGGGTCGGTCACGGCGTGCATCCTAGCGCGGACGGGGGCGGACCGGCTTGCGGCGGCGGCGCGGGGGCGCGGCGGCGGCCGGGACGGGGACCGGCGCCGCGGCCAGCGCGGCCCCCGGCCAGATGAGCCAGAGCAGCGGGATCATCACTCGCCCATGTGGCGCTCGACCTTGCGGGTCAGCTTGGCGCGCTGGTCGGGGGTGAGGACGTCGTGCACCTCCACGCCGGCGTCCACCGCCTGGTGCGCCAGGGCCCGCATGGCCTCGAACCGCTGGTCCACCAGGGCGTGCAGCCGGGCCTTGTCCGGCTGCTCGGCCTTCCACTGCGCCAGGAACTCCTGGTGCACGGCGGCCGAGTCGGCGTGCAGCGCCTGGCCGGAGGCCAGCATGCGATCCTTGACCGCCAGGATCTGCTGCCGCTGCGCCTCGGTGGCGTCCACGTCGTCCAGCGCGTCCTCCACCCGGCCGGTCACGAAGGCGGCCACCTGGGCCGGGTCGTGGGCCCGGTGGCAGGCGTGGCGGAAGCCGGTCAGGACCAGGAATCCGGCGGCCACCAGGGCGACGGTGCCGGTGGCGATGAGGGTCTTCTTCATGGCTTTGCTCCTCCCCGGCTCCAGGCCGGGCATGGGTTCCCTGGCCTTCGACTCCGCCGCCTCCGGCGGCTACGCGCAGGCCGAACGGGCCAGGATTCGGGGGCCAGGCGCAGGAGCAGGATGCGCGGCGCCCGCGGAGCAGGCTTGTCCGGAACTTGAAGAAACGTTAACTGTCCCGGCCGCACCCCGGGACACCCGGGGCGCCCCTCGCCATGAGCCTCGTCTCCGCCAGCCAGCTCTCCCTCGCCTACGGGCCCAAGGTGCTGTTCGACCAGGCCAGCTTCACCGTGGGCCCGCAGGACCGGATCGGCCTGGTGGGCGCGAACGGCACCGGCAAGTCCTCGCTCATGAAGATCCTCTCCGGCCAGCTCACCGCCGACGGCGGCGAGCTGGTCTTCCGGCGCGGGGCCCGGGTCGGCTACCTGCCGCAGGACGTGACCGCCCTCCCCGACCTGCCGCTGGTCGAGGCGGTGCTGGCCACCGTGCCGGGCCGCTCGGCGCTGGAGGACCGGCTGCTCTCCACCGAGACGGCGCTGCAGGTGGCCCGCGAGGAGGCCGAGCAGCTGGAGCTGTCCGGGGCGCTGGCCGAGCTGCACGAGGAGCTGGATCACTTCGAGGAGCACTACGGCCGGCGCCGGGCGGAGCGGATCCTGGGCGGCCTGGGGTTCCGGCCGGACGACCTCTCCCGGCCGGCGGCCCACTTCTCCGGCGGCTGGAAGATGCGCGCCGCGCTGGCCGGGCTGCTGCTGCAGGACCCCGACCTGCTGCTGCTGGACGAGCCCACCAACCACCTGGACGTCCCCACCCTCACCTGGTTCGACGCCTTCCTGCGCGGCACGCACAAGGCGGTGCTGCTCATCTCGCACGACCGGGACTTCCTGAACCGGCAAATCGACCGCGTGCTCTCGCTGGAGCCGGAGGGGCTCCGCTCCTACGCCGGCACCTACGACGACTACCGCCGGCAGCGGGCCGAGGAGGAGATCCAGCTGCTGGCCCAGGCCGAGAAGCAGGAGGCCAAGCGCGCCCAGCTGGAGCGGTTCATCGAGCGGTTCGGCGCCAAGGCCACCAAGGCGCGCCAGGCCAAGTCGAAGGAGAAGCAGCTGGAGAAGATGGAGGAGGTGCAGGTGCTGGAGCACCGCGACACCCTCCGCTTCCAGTTCGCCGAGGCGCCGCGCTCCGGCCGCGAGGTGCTGCGGCTGGAGGGGGTGCGCAAGGCCTTCGGGCCCAAGGTGGTCTACCGCTCGCTGGACGGCACCATCCAGCGCGGCGAGCGCGTGGCGGTGATCGGCCCCAACGGCGCCGGCAAGACCACGCTGCTCAAGCTGGTGGCCGGCGAGCTGGCGGCCGACGGCGGCGAGGTGAAGCTGGGCCACGGCGTGGTGGCCGGCTACTACGCGCAGCACCACTTCGACAAGCCGGAGCACGAGGGCGACCCCGCCTTCCGCACCTCCAGCACCGGCACGCTGGATCCGGACCGGACCATCGTGGACACGCTCTGGGACCTGGTGCCGGACCGCGGCGAGGCCTACGTGCGCTCCATCGCCGGCTCCTTCCTCTTCTCCGGCGACGACGCCGACAAGAAGGTGGGCGTCCTCTCCGGCGGCGAGCGCGCCCGCGTGGCGCTGGCCAAGCTTTTGCTGGTCCCGGCCAACCTCCTGGTGCTGGACGAGCCCACCAACCACCTCGACCTCGACTCCTCCGAGGCGCTGATCGAGGCGCTGCAGGCCTATGAAGGCACGCTCCTGTTCGTGTCGCACAACCGGAGCTTCCTGAACGGCCTGGCCACGGTGATCTGGGAGGTGCAGGACGGCGGGGTGGTGCCGTTCCCGGGCAACCTGGACGACTGGCTCTACCACCAGAAGCAGCTGGAGGAGACCTCCGCGCTGGAGGCCGCCGCGCCCGCGGCCGGCGGCAAGCCCGGGGCCGCGCCGGCCGCGCCGCTCACCGAGAAGGAGCGGCGCCGCCAGGAGGCGGAGGCCCGCAACGCCCGGGCCCGCCGGGAGAAGCCGCTGCGCGACGAGATCGCCAGGCTGGAGGCGCGCATCGCGGCGCTGGAGAAGCAGGAGGCCGAGTCCACCGCGGCGCTGGCCGACCCGGCGCTCTACCAGGACTTCGCCAAGGCCAAGCCGCTCATCGAGCAGCAGGCCGCCGCCAAGGCCGAGCTGGCCGAGCGCTACGCCGCCTGGGAGGCGGCGCAGGTCAAGCTGGAGGAGCTGCAGCAGGAGGGGTGAGGGCGCCGTCGCGGCGGAACGTCCCCTCGAAGACCAGCTCGGCGACGGGGCGGCGGCCGTTGGGCTGCTCGCGCAGCCGGACCGCCTCGGGCAGCACGGCCGCGTCGCCCCGGCGGCCGATGGCGATGAAGACCTCGACCTGCTGGTCGTCGGGCACCTGGAGGCTGGTGCGGGCCCGCTCCCTGTCCACGCCGCCCAGCGCGTGGGCGCTCCAGCCCCACAGGTGCGCCTGCAGCGCCAGCTGCGCCCAGGCGGCGCCCGCGTCGAAGGAGTGGTAGGGCGAGGGCACCGGGGCGTCCGCGCCGGGGAGCGTCAGCAGCTTGAACGAGGTGAGCGCGACCAGCGCCGAGGCCCGCTCGGCCCAGAGCTGGTTCGCCGGCAGGAGCAGCGAGTGGAGCCGCTCGAACGCCGGCGTGCCGCGGAGCCCGTACACGAAGCGCCAGGGCTGGGAGTTGGCTGCCGAGGGTGCCCAGCGGGCCGCCTCGAACAGGCCCTGCAGCGTCTCCAGGGGGAGCGGCTCGCCGGTGAAGGCGCGCGGGGACCAGCGCTCGTGGAAGAAGGGCGCGATGGTGTGGTCGGGGCTGCGGGCGGTGGCTGCGGTCATGTGGACACCTCGGAAGGCTCAGGCGCGGACGCGGGACTGCAGGGCGGGGGCAAGGTCGGTGCGCTCCATGACGAAGCCGCCGTCGGCCGCTGGCGTGCGGCCGAAGTGGCCGTACGCCGCGGTGCGGGCGTAGATGGGCCGGGCCAGGTCCAGGCGCTCGCGGATGGCGCGCGGGGTGAGCGAGACGGTCTCCCGCAGCGCCTGGGCGATGCGCGCGTCCGGGATGACGCCGGTGCCGCGGGTGTCCACGTAGAGCGCGAGCGGCTCGGCCACGCCGATGGCGTACGCCAGCTGGATCAGGCAGCGGTCGGCCAGCCCGGCCGCCACCACGTTCTTGGCCAGGTAGCGGGCCGCGTAGGCGGCGGAGCGGTCCACCTTGGACGGGTCCTTGCCGGAGAAGGCCCCGCCGCCGTGGGGCGCGCGGCCGCCGTAGGTGTCCACGATGATCTTGCGGCCGGTCAGGCCCGTGTCGGCCGCCGGCCCGCCATGCACGAACGAGCCGGTGGGGTTCACCAGGATCCGGGTCTCCGGCCCCAGCCAGCCCTCCGGCAGGACGTCCCTGAGCACCTGCTCCACCAAATCCCGGAGCGCGGCGTTCGAGAGCCGGCGGTCATGCTGGTGCGAGACGACCGCCGTGTGGACCCGCACCGGGCGGCCGTCCACGTACTCCACCGTGAGCTGCGACTTCCCGTCCGGGCCCAGGTCCGTGTCGCCCGCCTTCCGGCGCGCCGCGAAGCGCTCCAGGATCCGGTGGGCATACTGGAGCGGCGCCGGCATCAGCTCGGGCGTCTCGCGCACCGCGTAGCCGAACATCAGCCCCTGATCGCCGGCGCCCTCCTCGCCGCTCGCCTGGTCCACGCCCTGGGCGATCTCGGCCGACTGCTCGTGCACGTGCGCCTCGACGGCGACGGTGTCCCAGGAGAACCCGGGCGCCGCGTAGCCGATGTCGCGCACCGCCTGCCGGACCAGCGCCTCCAGGTCCACGCGAGGCCCGCGGACCTCGCCGGCCACCACCACGCGATCGGTGGTGACGAGCGTCTCGATGGCGACCCGGGCGCGCTGGGCCTCTCGCAGGTGGGCGTCGAGGATCTCGTCGGAGATGCGGTCGGCCACCTTGTCCGGGTGGCCCTCTGAGACGGACTCACTGGTGAAGAGCGTGTGCTGGGGCATGCCCTGCGCCTCTGCACGCCCGATGCCGAAGGCCGGCAGCGGCACGTCTCGCATAACGGATGCCGATCACTCCGGCGGCCCGTGCCCCTTGAAGGGCGCCCGTCGCGGGCCACGGGAGCGCCGCCACCCGCGCTGGTTTCCCCTGTGGCGCTGTCATCATCGCGCAGGGCTGAGCGGGCGCCACACGCTGCTCGGCACGCTCGCTCGCCCAGAAGCACCGTCCGCTATAACGGATACGGCGCGCGACGGACGCCTCCGGGCGCGCTCCCCGCCGGCCCGGGCCCGTGGCTTGCACAGCTCGCCGTCCACCCCGCCCACGGAGCCCACCACGTGAAGACAACGCTTCTCCTCGGAACGCTCACCCTCACGCTCGCCGCCCCGGCCGCCGCCCAGCAGCAGCCCGCGGGGCGCGCGCCCGCCGCGGCGCCCCAGCCTCCCCCGACGCTGGCCCAGGAGGTCGAGGCCCTTCGCCAGCAGGTGAAGGCGCTCGAGGCCCAGGTCCAGCGGGCCCCCGTCACGCCCCAGGACGTGCAGGGCGTGCAGGCCGACCTGGAGAACTTCAAGTACCAGGTCCAGCGGGACCGCGAGACCAAGACCGCGCTCAGCAGCCGCAACCTCACCATCGGCGGCCTGGTCCAGACGCGCGCCGCCTGGTTCTCCTCGGACATCAGCACCCCGCTCGACCCGAAGGAGGCGGCCACCTCGGTCAACAACCCGCTGATCCTGGAGGACCGCAAGACCACCTTCGACATCCCCAACGCCATCGTCACCTTCAACGGCCTGCTCTACCGCGACTACGAGTCGGCCCGGAACCTGGGCTTCAGCGTGGGCTTCGCGGCCTCGCCCGGCTCCAGCAACGCCGGCCTGGGGAACGCCAACTACAACAGCTTCCTCACGCTCCTGGACGCGAACGTCACCTACCAGGCGCTGCCCACCATCGAGAACGACGGCAACCGGCTCTCCTTCACGCTCGGGCAGCAGCTCGTGCCGTTCGGCACCGAGGCCAGCGCCCCCGAGGACCTGAAGCCCACCATCGTGAACGCCCAGTTCGTGCCCAACGGCGGCTTCAACGTGCGCCAGATCGGCCTCATCGCGCGCGGCGAGCTCTTCTCGCAGTACGACTTCGGCTACAACTACCGGCAGGCGGCGCTGGCCTTCGCGCTGGGCATCGTCAACGGCACCGGGCCCAACCGCGACGACGAGAACGCCTTCAAGGACGTGGTGGCGCGCGTCGCCTTCACCGTCCCCGCCGAGTACAACTCCTGGCTCCGCGAGCTGCGCGTGGGGGCGTCGGCGTACATCGGCCGGCCCCTGCTGAGCGGCGCGTCGGAGTCCGGCGGCAGCGTGGTGGCCCAGGGGAACGGCGTCCGCAACCGCTACGGCGTGGACGTCTACTACAACCACTTCCCCTGGGGCGTGACCTACGAGTACCTGCGGGCGCAGGACGACGTGTGGAGCGCGACCACCTTCGAGAAGGTCCGGTTCGACCGCAGCGGCCACACCGCCACCGTCTTCTACTCCTTCGGTCAGCAGTTCCTGCGCAGCATCAAGACGCAGGCCAAGTACGACGACTGGTGGCCCAAGACCTACCAGCCCTTCATCCGCTTCGATCGCTGGACCCCCGACCAGGACCAGCCCCGGGCCACCAACGACATCGCCACCCTCGGCTTCAACGTCTTCTTCGCCGAGACCACCAAGGCCCAGCTCGAGTGGCACCACCGCGTCCAGCACGTGGTCGACGCCGACAGCGTCAGCTCGGACGAGGTCCTCGCGCAGCTCCAGTTCGGCTTCTGACCCGCCCCCGGAGAGAGAACCATGAAGACCCCGCTCACCGCCCTCACCATCGCCCTCGCCCTCGCCCTCGCCCCCTTCTCCCGCCCAGCCGCGGCCGACAAGCCCGCCGTCATCCGCATCGGCGTGGCCTCCATCGGCACCGGCGGTCGGCCGGTCACCGGCTGGTCCTCCGTCTCGGTGGTGGCCGACAACGGCTCCCTGGAGCAGGAGTTCAAGGCCGACGGGATCCAGGTCAAGTGGACCTACTTCTCCGGGGCCGGCCCGGCCGTCAACGAGGCGCTGGCCAACGGCCAGCTCGACTTCGCCTTTCAGGGTGACCTGCCCGCCCTGGTGGCCAGGGGCGGCGGGCTCCCCACCAAGCTGCTGGTGGCCAGCAGCCGCTTCGACCCCATCTACACCGCGGTGCCGGCCGACTCCCCGGCCCGGAGCCTGGAGGACCTCAAGGGCAAGCGCATCGCGGTCTTCAAGGGCACCAACCTGCAGCTGGCGTTCTGGAGCGTGCTGGCGTCCAAGGGGCTCAAGGACACCGACTTCAAGATCATCAACATGAGCACCTACGACGGCAACGCGGCGCTGCTGTCGAAGGACATCGACGCCCAGGTGACCGGCCCGGACATCTTCCCGCTGGTGGAGCGCGGCGTGGCCCGCGTCGTCCACTCCACGCAGGGCGACGCCCTGACCGGACGCCTCACGCACCTGCTGGTGCTGGAGCCGTTCGAGAAGAGGTACCCGGACGTCGTGCAGCGCGTGGTGAACGTGGTGCTGCGCGACACCGCCTGGCTCTCGGACGAGCGGAACCGCGCCCGGGCGTACCAGATCTGGACCAAGAGCGGCCTGGGCCTGCCGGCGTGGAAGGGCGACTGGGACGCGTACGTGCTGGCCGACCGCTCCTCGCCGCTCTTCGACGAGTTCTTCCGCGCCCAGTACAAGCGGCTGCTGGCGCGCGGCCGGGAGCTGAAGCTCATCCGCAAGGACTTCGACGTTGATGCCTGGCTGGACGCGAGCTACCAGCGACGCGGGCTCGCGGCGCTGGGGCTCGAGACCTTCTGGCGCGAGCAGGACGCCGAGGGCAAGCCGAAGCCGCAGCCGGTGGTGAAGAAGTAGCCCCGAGGTCGCCATGCCCCCCGAGATCACCTTCCCGGCGGCCCTGCAGCGGCCGCCGCCGCGGGCGTCCCACGCGGCGCTGGCCGTGCCGGCCCCCGCCGCCCCCGCCGTGCGCACGCGGCGCACCCCTGGCGCCTGGGCCTTCGCGCGCGCCCTCCGGACGTCGGCGCGCCGGGCCACCGTCCCGGCGGCGGGCCTGGCGCTGCCGCTGGCGCTCCTGGGGGCCTGGCACCTCTCAGCCGCCCACGGCTGGGTCTCGCCGCTGATCCTGCCGCCGCCCGCCGACGTGCTGGCCACCTTCCTCGATTGCTGGCGCGACGGGACCATCTCCGGCCACCTGGCCGTCAGCAGCGTCCGGGTGATGCGCGGCTTCGGCTACGGCGCCGGCGCCGGGCTGCTGCTGGGGGGCGCCCTGGGCGCCTGCCCCGCCCTGCGGGCCTACGTCCGTCCCACGCTGATGGCCGTCTACCAGGTCAACGCCATGGCCTGGCTCCCGCTCCTCATCCTGGTGTTCGGCATCGACGAGCCGCTCAAGACGGCCGTCATCACCCTGGCCACGCTGCTGCCCGTCACCGCCAACACCATGCAGGCGCTGGCGGCCATCCCCGAGCGCTGGCTCGAGCTGGCGCGGGTCCACGGGCTGGGGCGGCTGGCCACGCTCCGCCGGGTGGTCGTCCCGGCCGCGCTGCCGGCGCTGTTCACCGGGCTGCGCGGCGGCCTGGCCGCCGCCTGGCAGTCGCTGGTGATCGTGGAGCTGGTCGCCTCCAGCGAGGGCATCGGCTTCATGGTGGTGTGGGGCCGGCAGCTCTTCCAGCTGGACGTGGTGCTGGTGGCCATCGTGCTCATCGGCGCGGTCGGCCTGGCCCTCGATCTCGTCCTCTCCACCCTCGACCGGCGCCTGCACCTGTGGCAGCGCGCGGCCTGGTGACGCATGTCCGCCCAACTCCTCCGCGCGCTGCGCCCGCTGCTCATCCCATCCCTGGTCCTGGCCGCCTGGGCGCTGGCGGTCCATCGTCACCTGGCGCCTCCCGAGCTCCTCCCGCCCATCGGCGCGGTGGGACGCGCTGGCGCCGAGCAGCTGGACGGCGGACGGCTGTGGGCCGCGGTGGCGGCCAGCCTCACCCGGACCGTGCTGGGGTTCGCGCTGGCCGCGGCGGCCGGGCTGGCGCTGGGGCTCGGCATGGGCATGTCACGCTGGACCGCGCGCATCGCCGGACCGACCTTCCACGCCTACCGGCAGGTGGCGGTCTTCGCCTGGATCCCGCTCATCTCGGCCTGGTTCGGAGGGGGCGAGTCCACCAAGGTGGCCTTCATCGCCGTGGCCGCGGTCACGCCCATCACCTTCAACGCGCTGGAGGGGGTCCGGGCGGTGGCGCGCGAGCACGTGGAGCTGGCCCGCGCGCTGGAGGTCGGCCGCCTCCGCCTGGTGACGCAGGTGATCCTCCCAGCCGCCGCGCCGCAGCTCCTCACCGGCCTGCACCTCGGGCTGGTGACCGCCTGGCTGGCCACCTTCGGCTCCGAGTTCTTCCTGCAGATCGCGCCGGGCGTGGGCCCCATCCTCGTCGAGGGGCGCGCGCTGGGCCGGATGGACCTGGTCCTGTTCGGGATCGCCGTGATCGGCCTCGTCGGCGCCGGCCTCAACGCCGTGATGTTCGCGATCGAGCACCTGGCGCTGCGCTGGCGCCCGCCGCGCCGCGCGGCCGGCACCGCCTGATCCCCACACCCCTGGAGTCCCCATGCCCGCCCTGATCCATGCCCCCGCCGCCTCCGCCGCCCCGCCCATCGCCGCCAGCGCCGTCATCAAGCGCTTCACCTCCGCCGCCGGGGAGGTGGTGGCGCTGGGGGGCGTGGACGTCCACGTCGCGCCCGGCGAGTTCCTCTCCGTCATCGGCGGCTCCGGCTGCGGCAAGAGCACGCTGCTCCGGATCGTGGCCGGCCTCGACGAGACCACCAGCGGCACCGTCACGGTGGACGGCGCCCCGGTCGCGGGCCCCTCGCTGGAGCGGGGGATCATGTTCCAGGACAGCCGGCTGCTGCCCTGGCTCAGCGTGGAGCGCAACGTGGGCTTCGCCCTGGAGGGCCGGCTCCCCCGGGCCGAGCGGCGCGCGCGGGTGGAGCAGGCCATCGCGCTGGTGGGCCTCACCGGCTTCGAGCGCGCCTACCCGCACCAGCTCTCGGGCGGCATGGCCCAGCGCGCCGCGCTGGCGCGGGTGCTGGTGACCCGCCCGCGCGTGCTGCTGCTGGACGAGCCGTTCGGCGCGCTCGACGCCCTCACCAAGATCCAGATGCAGCTGGAGCTGCTCCGCATCTGGGAGGCGGAGCGGGCCACGGTCCTCCTGGTCACGCACGACATCGACGAGGCGGTCTTCCTGGGCGACCGGGTGGCCATCATGTCCAGCCGGCCGGGCACCATCCGCCGCTTCGTGGACGTGGACCTGCCGCGCCCGCGCGACCGGAGCGGCGAGGCCTTCGTCTCCATCCGCCGCACCATCTACCGCGAGTTCTTCTCCAGCGGTGAGCAGCACCCCGAGTACCAGAATCTGACCCCCACCGCCGCCCGGAGCCCCACGCCATGAGCACGCGCCCGCAGCACCTCGCCATCTACGGAAAGGGTGGCATCGGCAAGTCCACCACCACCTCCAACCTGGCGGCGGCGCTGGCCGAGGCCGGCCAGCGCGTCATCCAGATCGGCTGCGACCCCAAGAGCGACTCCACCACCACCCTGCGCGGCGGGACCTACCTGCCCACCGTCCTCGACGCCACCCGCGACGGCGGGCCGGTGAAGCTCCAGGACGTCTCGGTGGTCGGCTTCGGCGGCGTGCTCTGCATCGAGGCCGGGGGGCCGGTGCCCGGCGTGGGCTGCGCCGGGCGCGGCATCAACGCGGCCATCGAGCTCCTGAACGAGCTGCACCTGTTCGAGGAGTTCAGGCCAGACGTCGTGCTCTACGACGTCCTGGGCGACGTGGTCTGCGGCGGCTTCGCGGTCCCCATCCGCGAGGGGCTGACGGATCGCGTGTACGTGGTCACCTCCTCCGACTTCATGGCCGTCTACGCCGCGAACAACCTGTTCCGCGCCATCAACAAGTACGCCCCCTCCGGCGGCGCCAAGCTGGGCGGCATCATCGCCAACAGCGTGGCCGCCCCGTACGCGCGGTCGCTCATCGACGACTTCGCCGCGGTGACCGGCACCCGCGCCGTCCAGTACGTGCCGCGCTCCACCGCCGTGGCCCAGGCCGAGCTGTACGGCCAGACCGTCATCGAGGCCAGCCCGCGCTCGCCCCAGGCCGACGTCTACCGGGCGCTGGCCCGCTCGGTGATCGAGGATCGGAGCGCGGTCATCCCGAGGCCGCTGGCGGTGAACGATCTGCGCGCCTGGGCCCGCAAGTGGGGCGGCCTGGTGCTGGACGCCGAGCAGGGCGTCGTGGCGCAGCAGGCCGGGATCTAGGGGAGGCGCCGTGACCTCCTTGCCCGGGCGAACCGCCCCCATCCGCGAGAAGCGGGCCGGCGAGATCGCCGCCTACGCCGGGACCGCAGGCGCCCTGCTGGCCGAGGCCGGCGAGGGCGGGCTGGCGCCCCGCACCCGCACCTTCGCCCAGGACCGGCCCAGCGACGTGCAGCGGGCGCTCTCGCTGCTCCGGACCGTCGAGGGGCTCGGCGTCGTGGTGCACGGCCCCGCCGGCTGCGCGGCCAGCCTGCTGGGCGAGGAACCCGGCGCCCCCTGGGTGGTGAGCGGCCTGACGCAGCGGGACTCGATCCTGGGCGGCGACGCCAAGCTCCGCGAGGCCATCCGCCAGCTCCACGCTCCGCACCACGTCCAGGCCATCGCGGTGGTGGGCACGCCGGTGGTGGCCATCAACAACGACGACGTCGAAGCGGTCGCCGCCGAGCTGCGCGAGGAGCTGGGGCTGCCCATCGCGCTGGTCCGCACCGACGGGTTCCGCTCACGCGTGGGGGCGACCGGCCACGACGTGGCGGTGCACGGGCTCCTCGAGCACCTGCTCCCGGTCCGCCACACCGGCCCCGGCGACCACGTGACGATCCTCACCGGCCAGGAGGGGCCGGAGGAGGTGGCCGAGGTGCGCGCGCTCCTGCAGGAGGCCGGCATCGGGGCCGTCCCCTTCCCGCGCCATGCGCGGGTGAACGAGCTGGAGGCGGTGGCCAGCGCCCGCCTCTCGGTGAGCCTCGATCCGGACGAGGCCGCCTACGCGGCCCAGGCGCTCCGGCAGCTGCGCGGCGTCCCCCACCTGGACGCGCCGCCCCCCATCGGCCTCTCGGGCACCACCCGCTGGCTGGCTGCCGTGGCCGCCGCCGCCGGCCAGGAGGAGGGCGCGGCCGAGGTGGCCGCGCAGCACGCCGCCTCGCTGGAGGCGGTGCGCGCCCGGCTCGCGCCGCACGCCGGGGCGCCCGTCTTCGTCAACCTGCCTGCGGCCTGGGCCCTGGCGGTGGGTGCGCTGGTGCGCGAGCTGGGGCTCTCGCTGGCCGGGCTGCAGGTGCCCGCGCTGGGACCGCGCCACCTGCCCGCCCTGCGCGAGCTGACGGCCGGGCAGCCGGACCTGCCGTTGCTGGTCGGCGAGGGCCAGGCCTTCGAGGAGGTGAACCTGCTCCACCGGCTGCGCCCCGCCGTCCTGGTGACGCGCGGCGCGGCGCCGGTCCACGCGCTGCGCCTGGGCATCCCGGTGCTGGACCTGCACCGCGTGCCGCTCCTGGGCTACGCCGGCGCCCAGCGCTTCGCCGAGGAGCTCCGGCGCCGCCTGCGCTCGCAGGGGCTGGCGCGCTTCCTCGCCACGGGCGGCCCGGGCCGCTGGGCGCCGGGCTGGCTCGACCGCAGCACCCACTGGTTCATCAAGCACGAGGTGAAGTGACGTGGCCACGCGCGAAGACCGGAACGGCTGCGCCCTGCAGGGCGCGCTGGAGCTCCTCGAGGCGGTGGAGGGCGCCGTGCCCATCCTGCACGCCAGCGCCGGCTGCGGCGTGGGCGGCCGCCTGGCGGCGCAGGCCGCGGCCGGCGGCCTGGGCGGGCTCTCCCCCGGCGGCGCCGCGGTCAGCAGCACGCTGCTCCAGGAGAAGCAGGTGGTGTTCGGCGGCACCTCGCGGCTGCGCGAGCAGATCAAGAACACGCTGAAGGTGGAGGCCGGCGAGCTGTACGTGGTGCTGTCCGGCTGCGTGCCGGAGATCGTCGGCGACGACGTCCCGGCCATGGTGAAGGAGGCCCGGGAGCAGCAGTTCCCGGTGCTCGGGATCGCGGCGCCCGGCTTCAAGGGGCACGCGTGGGCGGGCTACTCCCTGGCGGCCCGCGCGCTGCTGGAGCAGCTCCCGGGCCTCCTCTCCCCAGCCGCCGCGGACCCCGCGCATTCACCTGACGTGAACCTGCTGGGCCTGGTGCCGGGCCATGACGTGGGCTGGGACGGCGACCTGCTGGAGCTGGAGGCGGCCCTGGGAGAGCTGGGGCTCCGCGCCAACCGGCTGGTGGGACTGGACCAGGGGCTCGACGCCTGGCGCGCGGCGCCCCGCGCCCGGGCCAGCCTGGTCCTGTCGCCCTGGGGGCTGGAGCCGGCGCGCGCCCTGGAGGCGGCGCACGGCGTCCCGGTGGTCGAGCTGGGCTGGCTGCCGGTGGGCAGCCGGGATCTCGGCCTGGCGCTGGCGCGGGTGGGCGCGGAGCTGCGGCTCCCGCCGGAGCAGGTGGTGGCCGCCGCCGAGCGGCTCGACGGCCGCCTGCGCCAGCTCTTGCTGCGCGCCGGTCCCAGCCTCCTGCTGGGCGGCGTCCAGCTGCGCGGCGCGGTGGTGGCGCCGAGCGCCGCCGCGGTGGGCTTGGCCCGCTTCCTGGCCGGCATCCTGGGCCAGGAGCTCGAGGCGGTGATCCTCACCGACGAGCCGCCCGAGGCGGTGCGGGCCGCCCAGGTCGAGGCCGTCCGCCAGGCCGCCGGGCCGGCCACCCGCGTCGAGTTCCTCGCCGGGTTGGCCCAGATTGAGGCCGCCCTCCGCGCGGCCGCGCCCGAGCTGGTGCTGGGCTCCGGCCTGGAAGCGCCCCTGGCGCGCGAGCTGGGGGCCGCCTTCGTCGAGCTGGCCGCCCCGCTGCGGGAGCGGACCGTCCTGCTCCGCGGCCACGCCGGCGTGGGCGGGGCCGCCGCGCTGCTCGAGCAGCTCCTCCCGGCCGTCCGGCGCGCGCGCCGGGCGCCGGGCCCCCAGGCGCTCCGGCCCGCCGCCGGAGGCGTCGATCCCCGACCGCACGGGCGAGGTGCCCGCGCCGTCACCCCGCTGCGCAGCCCCGCGCAGCTCCACCGCAGGTGAAGGAGAAGACCATGTCCACCCTCAAGGAACGCCAGTACCAGGAGCTCGAGCAGAAGGCCCACCTCTCGCAGGAGGGCGTCACCTTCGACCCCGCCGTCTTCCAGCACCTGCCGGTGGGCAGCGAGCTGCAGGAGCAGGTCCATACACTGTTCGAGTACGACACCGACACCCACGTCGGCCTGGAGCTGCCGCCCTACCTGGTGCTGCCCCACGGCCTGACCGCCATCTTCAACTACAACCGGCGGTCGCCGAACCGGCTGGAGCGGGACGGCAAGCGCTTCTACCTGGTGCGGCGCGACGGCGACGCCGTCCCGCTCGACTTCGTGAGGCGCCCGGCCTACTACGGCCGGAAGACCTCCGACGGCACGCCCATGCGCACGGTGGCGGTCCACAACACGCTGGACGTGGTCTTCGTCGCGTACTCCAACGAGTGCTCGCTCAAGTCCACCGGCAAGGACTGCCTCTTCTGCAACATCAACGCCACGCGCGACACCTACGGCGAGGCCGACGGCGTGCGCTGGAAGTACCCGGGGCAGATTGGCGAGACCGTGGCGGCCGCCTATGCCGAGGGGGCGAAGCACGTGACCATCAGCGGCGGCTTCGTGCCGGAGCGCCGCGAGGTGGACTACTACCTGGACGTGGCCGAGAGCATCAAGCAGCACACCGGCCTGGCCGACTTCAACGGCACCGCCTGCATCGGCGCCCCGCAGGACCTCTCCATCATCGAGAAGTACCGCGAGGTGGGCTACCGCACGCTGGCCATCAACATCGAGGTCTGGAACGAGCACTTCTTCCGCGCCTACTGCCCCGGCAAGGAGGAGCTGTGCGGCGGGCAGAAGCACTGGATCAAGGCGCTGGAGAAGGCGGTCGAGGTCTTCGGGCGCGGGCGGGTCCGCTCCAACATGGTGGGCGGCCTGGAGTCCAAGGCCTCCACGCTGGAGGGGATTGAGGCGCTGGTCTCGCGCGGCGTCATCGCCATCTCGCCCGGCTGGTTCCCGAACCCGGGCTCGGCGCTGGAGGGCCACCGCTCCCCCGAGCCGGCCTGGCACCTCGACGTGGCGCGCAAGACCGCCGCCATCTACCGGAAGGCCGGCTTCAGCTGGGACCAGATCTACGACGCCAACGCCGCGCCCATCACGCTGGTGCACGACATCTACCGCATCGAGGAGGGCCGCCTGCCGGCGCCGCGCACCGCGCCGGCCGAGCGCGCCGCCAACCCGCTTGCGGCGCAGGTCGAGGTGGCGCCGTGAGCGCCGCCTCGCAGCGCGGCCCGGTGGTGATCACCGGCGGCTCGAGCGGCATCGGCGCGGCCACGGCCCGCCAGGTGGCCGCCCGCGGCTGGCCTGTGGTGGTGACCTACCGGAGCCAGCGCGCGGCGGCCGAGGCGCTGGTGACGGAGCTGCGGGCCGGCGGAGCGGAGGCGCACGCGGTCGAGGCGGACGTGGCCCGCGAGGCCGACGTGGTCCGGCTCTTCGAGGCGGTCGACCAGCTCTTCCCCGGCCGGCCGCTGGCCGGCCTGGTCAACAGCGCCGGCGTCGGCCACCCCCAGGGCGCCGTCGCGACCTTCACCGCGGACGGGCTGGCGGCGCTCTGGGCCACCAACGTCACCGCCACCATCGTGGCCAGCCGGGAGGCCATCCGGCGTTTCGAGGGCACCTCGGGCGGCGCCATCGTCAACGTCTCCTCGATGGCCGCCACCATCGGCGGGCGCCCCGGCGCCTCGGCCTACGCCGCCTCCAAGGCGGCGGTGGACGCCTTCACGGTGGGGCTGGCCAAGGAGGTGGCGGCGCGGGGGATCCGGGTCAACGCGGTCCGCCCCGGCTACACGGTCACCGCCATGACCCGGCGCGTGACGGAGGACCCCCAGGCCCTGGCCCAGGTGTCCGCCACCATCCCCCTCCAGCGGCCGGCCACCGCGGACGAGGTCGCCCGGCCCATCGCCTGGCTGCTCTCGGAGGAGGCCTCGTTCGTCACCGGCGCGCGCCTGGACGTGTCCGGCGGCGGCTTCCTGGTGGGTGGCTTCCCCGCGGAGCGGTGAGCGCTCCCGCGCCAGCCGCCCGGCGCCGGCCGGCCTGCGCCCGCGGGCCGGCCGGACCTTGCCAGCGGCTCAGCCGTCCTGCCCGCCCCGCTGACCGCCCGGGCGGTGGCGGGCCCAGTCGATCCCCAGGCGGCGCATGCGCGCCCGCAGCGTGTGCGGGTTCACCCCCAGGAGCGCGGCCGCGCCCTGCCCTCCCTCGATCCGGCCGCTGCAGGCGGCCAGCGCGCGCTCGATGTGCTCCTTGACGATCACCTCCAGCGGCCGCACCGCCTGCTCCGGCGACAGGACCGGAGCCGGCGCGGCGGGGCCGGGCCCTGCGGGCCCCTGGAGCTCGGCGAGGCTCGAGCGCGCCAGCGCCCTGGCCACGTCGAGCTGCCGGCCGCCGCCCAGCAGCACGGCGCGGTCGATGACCGCGGCCAGCTCGCGCACGTTGCCGGGCCAGGCGTGGGCCTGCAGCAGCGCGACGTCGGCCGGGGACGGTCGCACCGGCGCGCCGAAGAGCCGCCGCCCCGACAGCTCGGCGAAATGGGTCGCCAGCGCGGCCACGTCCCCGACCCGCTCGCGCAGCGGCGGGAGGCGGATGGGGAAGACCGTCAGGCGGTACCACAGGTCCCTGCGGAAGCTGCCCTCCTCGACCATGCGGGAGAGGTCGCGGTGGGTGGCGGCGACGATCCGCACGTCCACCGCCTGCGTCCGCTGCCCGCCCACCCGCTCGAAGGTGCCGTCCTGCAGCACGCGCAGCAGCCGCACCTGCGCGGCCAGCGGCAGCTCGCCCACCTCGTCCAGGAAGAGCGTGCCCCCGTGCGCCCGCTCGAACCAGCCCTTCCGCGTGGACACCGCCCCGGTGAAGCTGCCGCGCTCGTGGCCGAAGAGCTCGGAGTCGACCAGCTCCGTGGGGATGGCGCCGCAGTTGACGCGCAGGATGGGGCCGGCGGCCCGCGGCGATCGCTCGTGGATGGCCCTCGCCACCACCTCCTTGCCGGAGCCGGTTTCCCCGAGGATCAGCACCGGGACGTCGGCTGGCGCCGCGCAGATCACCAGCTCCATCACGGCGCGCAGGCCGCCCTGCTCGCCGACGATCACCGGGCGCTCCGCGCCGCCCGCCGCCTGGCGGGGACCGGCGGGGCGCTCGGGCGGGCCGGGCTGGTCCTCGGGTTCGGGGTTCGTGGTCACGGCGGTGTCGGTGGTGCGGGTCATGCACGGGTTCCTGACGGTACATCCATCGAGGTCGCATGCTAATCCGTTATAACGGACGACACAACATGGGCTTGACGGAGCGTGCTTCCCCCGGCGCGAAACCCCTGACGGCGCGGCCATGCAGGCCCGTCGGCGCAGTGGCTGCGCGCGCACCCGCCGGACGGAACGTCGCGGCCCGCCGGGCGCACGTCGCGTCCGTCATAACGGATGAGCGCCAATGACGGCCGCGCACCTCCCCCCGCGGCCCAGGCTGCCGGCGCTGCTGGCGCTCAACGTGCTGGTGGGCTCCTCCTCCGGCGTCCTCCAGCTGGTGCTGCCGCTGCAGGCCCTGGCGCTGGGCGCCACGGGCGCGCAGGTCGGGCTCCTCCGCGCCCTGGGCGGCGCGGGCATGCTGATCCTGGTGCTGCCCGTCGGCCTGCTCATCGACCGGCTGGGACCGCCGCGGGTGCTCCGGACCGGGCTGGTGGCAGGCGCGGCGCTGACCCTGCTGATGGCGCGCGCGCCCGGGCCGGCCGCCCTCATGGCGCTGGCGGCGCTGGACGGCTGCACCGGCCCGCTGCGCTTCACGTCGCTCCACGCCGGGTTCCTGGCCCATCTCCCCGCGCTCGGCCCGGGCCGGGCCGGCTGGCTCAAGGGCTCGATCTCCGTCGGCCTGACCTTCGCCGGTCCGCTCGCGGGCGGCCTGCTGGCCCAGGCGGCGGGGTTGCCGGCCGGCTTCGGCGCCGCAGCGGCGCTGCTCCTCGCCGCCGTGGCGCTGGCCGGACAGCTCGGGCCGGCCGCGCCGCCGGCCGGTCCCCGGTGCCCGCCCGCCCCAGGTGCGCTGCGCGCCATCACGGGGGTGGTGGGCGATCGCGCGCTCTGGCCGCTGCTGGGCATCGAGCTGCTCTCCGCCGCCACCTTCACCGGGTTCAGCGCCTTCCTGGTGGTGCGGGTGGTCCAGGCGCTGCGCGGCGACGCCGCCACCGCGTCGGTCCTCCTCGCCATCGAGGGCACCACCTTCGTGCTCTCCGCCTTCGCCGGCGGCCGGCTGGCCAGCTCCCCCGTGCTCCTCCGGCGAGCGGCCGGGCTGCTCAACGTGGCCGGGCTCACCGGCACGGCGCTGGCGCGTGACGCCGCCGGGCTGGGCGCGGCGAGCGCCGTCCTCGGGCTGGGGCTGGGGCTCCTGCCGGTGCTGGTCGCGTGCGGCCTGGCCCGCCACCCGGGCGCCCGGGGTCGCGTGGCCGGGGCCGTCCAGGCCGCCGCCGGCCTCGGGTTCGTCCTCGGCCCGCTGGCCGCCGCCGCGGCCGCCACCCTGGCCCCCGGCGCCGCCCTGCTGGTCTTCGTCCCCGCCCACGCCGCCCTGGCCTGGCCGGCGCGCGGCGCCCGGCCCGGTGTCGCGCCCGCCCCTCCGCAGCAGCCGGCCCCCCTGGAGCAGAACCCCGCGTGACGCCGGCGGGCGGCAGCCCCAGCCGACCTGGCGGGGCCGGCGGGCGTGGCCCGCACCCGAGGCCTGGCCGCGCCGGCGCGCAGCCCCGCGCGCGGCGGCCGGAGCCGCTACTTCACCGCGTGCAGCGCCTTCGCGTAGTCCGGCTCCTGCGCGATCTCCGGCACCTGCTCGGTGTAGACGACCTTGTCCTGCTCGTCGATCACCACCACCGCGCGGGAGGTGACGCCGGCCAGCGCGCCGTCCTCGATCCGCACGCCGTAGTTCTTCATGAAGTCCGCGCTGCGGAAGGTGGAGAGCGGGTGGACGTTGGCGAGCCCCTCGGTGGTGCAGAAGCGCTTGGAGGCGAAGGGCAGGTCGGCCGAGACCACCAGCACCACCGTGTTCGGGAGGCTCGAGGCCTCGGCGTTGAACTTGCGGGTGGAGGTCTGGCAGACCGGGGTGTCCAGGCTGGGGACGATGTTGAGGATCTTCTTCTTGCCCTTGAAGTCACCCAGGGTGACGTCCTTGAGGTCGACCGTCGCCAGGGTGAACGCCGGGGCGGACGAGCCGACCTTGGGCAGGTCGCCGGCGGTGTTGATGGGGGTTCCGCGGAGGGTGATCTTGGCCATGAGGTAAGTGTCTCCTTGCAGGTCCGGCGTATCTAAGCAGGGAAGGAGTCCATCGCCACCCAGATGCGGTGGGTGGCGCCCCGAAGGGGACGGATTGCCCTCAGGCCACCGCGAGGCCGCGCAGCAGCGGCGAAGGCGTGCCGGGGCAGGCGATCCAGAGCTGGTGCGCGGCGCGGGTGACGGCCACGTGCAGCCGCCGGCGGGCCTCGTCGGCGTCCGGGTAGGCGCGGGAGGACGCGTCCGGGATGACCACGTAGTCGAACTCGAGCCCCTTCACGCTGGCCACGTCGGTCACGTCCACGCCGGGCCGGAAGCTGAACGCGCCGTCGAGCGCCAGGCGCGCCTCGGGCAGGTCGGCCAGCAGCCGGTGGATGGAGCGCGCCACCTCGGGCGTGTGGCAGACCACCGCCACCGAGGCCTGCGGCTCGCGCTCGAGCAGGTCGCGCACCGCGCCGGCCATGAAGAGCAGCGCGTGGGCCTCGGTGGGGAAGTCGAAGCGGGCCACCGGAACGCCCTCGCGCCCGGCGCGCGGCGGCTGGGGCGGCGCGATGGGGCCGAGCACGGCGTGGGCCAGCTCGGCGATGGGGCGCGGGCAGCGGTAGGTGGTCTCGAGCCGGACGGTGGCGGCCTCGGGCACGCCCAGCGCCGACAGCGCCTCGGCCCAGCCGGCGTAGGACGAGAAGGTCTGCTGGCTCTCGTCGCCGGCCAGGGTGACGCTGGTGCCGGCCAGGTTGCGGCCCAGCACGAAGAGCTCGAAGAGCGAGACGTCCTCGGCCTCGTCGATCACCAGGTGCGAGAGCTTCCTGCCGCTGGGGCCGCCGCGCAGCGCCGCCAGGAAGAGCAGGATGGGCAGGTCCTCCAGGTCGAGGGTGCCGGCCACCTCCTCCGGCGTGTCCTCGTCGAGCCCCTTGCCGTCCAGCGTCTCGCGCCGGTCCGGGTCGATGCCGGCCAGCAGCTCGTCCTGCGGCGTGGAGAGCTGCAGCCGCGTGTGGCGCACCGTCTCCTCGATGGCGGTGGTGGGCAGGTCGCCCGCCGCCCCCTTCACCACGTGCTCGAGGAAGGCGCGGTCCACGAAGAGGTCGCCCAGCTCGCGGCGGGCCTGCAGCAGCGTGGGGCGGTGGCGCGCCACGTGCGGCCGGCGGCGGAGGACCTCGAAGAGCGCCGGGTGGCGCTTGAGGCGGCCGACCAGCGGCGGCGTGTCGGTGAAGAGGCGCGGCGGCGGGGCGCCGAACGCGCTCTGGAAGGCGCCGCGGGCCCAGAGGTCGAGGGTGCGGACCGGTGGCTTCTCCAGGCCCAGCGGCTCCAGCAGCCGCGCCGCGAGGCGGGCCAGCCCCTGCTCCGGCACCACCACCTGCAGCCGCCCGGGCGGGAAGCGCTTCGGGTCCTCGAAGGCGATGCGCGCCAGCCGGTGCAGCGCCACGGTGGTCTTGCCGCTGCCGGCGCTGCCCAGCACCAGCAGCGGGCGATCCGGCGGGGCCGAGACGGCCTCGAACTGCTCGGGGTCGAGCAGCGCCGTGACCTCCGGCGCCGCGGCCTGGCCGCGCGTCCCGGCCCCGGTCCCCAGGGCCCCGGCCCGCGCCGCGCTCCCGGCGCCGCCGCCCAGGGACGCCGAGACGGCCGCCACCGCGCGCCAGCGGCCGTCCGGCGCGCGCACCAGCGCCCGCGCGCCGTCGCTGACCCGGGTGAGCACGCCGCGCTCCACCACCACCACGCGCCGGGCCAGCACCAGCCCCTCCGCCACCCGCCCCGGGAACGGCTCCTCGTACTCCTCGCCCTCGCGGTAGCGGTAGAAGATCCCGGCCACAGGGGCGTAGCGCCAGTCCACCACCCGCACGCCGCCGGCCCGGTCCACGAAGGTGTGCCGGCCCAGGCAGTAGTCGCGCTCCTCGGCGCCCTCGCGGATGCGCAGGTGGGCGAAGTAGGGCGCGGCCGGGTCGGGCAGCTGGTCCGGGCGCACCCGGTCCATCACCGCGCGGACCAGCCCCATCTCCTGGAAGACGGTGGGCAGGTCCTTGGGGGTGGCCTCCAGCGCCTCCTCGCGCAGCTCGCGCAGGCGCCCCACCAGGTCCCCCTCGCCGCGCAGCGCCGCGCGCCGTGCCAGGAGCGCCTGCTGCACGGCCGCCAGCAGGGCCTGCTCCTCCTCGACCAGGCGGCGCTCGTCGGGCGCGAGCTCGGCCAGGGTGGCGTCGGCGGAGGTGGTGGGCGGCTGGAGCAAGGTGGTTCCTCTACGGTGCGACCTGCGCCCCCGGGCTGCGGGCGTGGAAAAGCGCGGATGGTAACCGGCCTCGCCCCGGGTTGCCGCAGGAATCGATGCGGCCAGGCCGGCGGCCACGCGGGCGGCCGCACGCCGGCGGAGCGGGGCGTCAACGGTCGCCGTCCCGCCCGGCGACCCGCCCACGGGGCATCCCGAGTGCGTGCGGCGCCGCCCGGGCGTTCCGCTTATCAAGCCGACACGGGCTGCCGGGTCACGGCGGCGGCCCCGGACCGGCGCACCGGACGGCGCGGTGACCGGCCCGCAGTCGCGCCGCGCGGCGGTCGGCGAGAAGCCTCTCCCGCCCCCGCTGCGCGGCGTCCTGCCCCTGCCCGCGCGAGCCGCCCCGGGGGGCGAGCGGTGCGCGGCGAGTCCTGCTACCTTGAGCGGGTGGAGTCGTCGCTCGACAGCGCGCGTGGACCGACCCCGGCGGCGGGGCCGCTGGCCGACGCCCAGGGGCGGCTCATCAGCTACCTGCGCGTCTCGCTCACCGATCGCTGCAACTTCCGCTGCACCTACTGCGATCCGTCGGAGACCGAGCCGGAGGGCGGGCTGCTCTCCCGCGGCGAGCTGGCCCGCCTGTTCCGCGTCTTCGCGCGCCTGGGCGTGCGCCGGGTCCGACTCACCGGCGGCGAGCCCACGCTGCGGCGCGACCTGGTGGAGATCGTGGCCGACGCGGCCGCCACGCCCGGCGTCGAGGAGGTCGCGCTCACCACCAACGGCCACCGCCTGGAGGCGCTGGCGGCGCCGCTGCGCGAGGCCGGGCTGGGCGCGCTCAACGTCTCGCTCGACACGCTGCAGCCGGACCGGCTGCTGGGCGTGTCCGGCCGCGGCGCGCGGCTGGAGCGGATCCTGGCGGGCATCGAGGCCTGCGCCGGCCGCTTCCGCTCGCTCAAGCTCAACACGGTGGTGATGCGCGGCGTCAACGAGGACGAGCTCCCGGCGCTGGTCCGCTGGGCCTGGGACCGTGGCGCGCTGCCGCGCTTCATCGAGCAGATGCCGTTCGGCGGCGGCGCGCCGGTGCCGCTGACGGAGGTGCGCGCGCGGCTCACGACGGACGGGCTCGCCCTGACGCCAGACGCGTGGCGCGGCTGGGGGCCGGCGCAGCACTGGCACGCGCGCGACCGCGACGGGCGCGAGGGGCGCATCGGGCTCATCGGCGCCATGACCGAGAACTTCTGCGAGGCCTGCAACCGCGCGCGGATCACCGCGGACGGCGGCTTCCAGGCCTGCCTGGGCGGCGAGGACCGGGCCGACCTGCGGGCGCTGCTGCGCGGCGGCGGCGAGGACGGTGCGCTGGAGCGCGCGGTGCGCGGCGCGCTGGCGCGCAAGGCGCCACGACACCACATGGACGAGGCTGCGTCCGGGCTGGTACTCCTCGCCCCGATGCGCGGGATCGGCGGGTAGCCGTCCGCCCGTCCCAGCCCCGCGCCCGGGCGCGAAGCCCGCAGGCCGCGGCGGAGGCTGGGCGGGGCGCGCAGCCCCAGGAGCCCTGTCGCGTGACTCGCCTGTCGTCGAACCGCTGGATCGTGGCCGCCGCCGGCACCCTCGGCATGGCCGTGCTGGGCACCGTCTACTCCTGGAGCCTCTTCACCCAGCCGCTCATCGCCGCCTTCGGCTGGTCCAGCGCCACGGCCACCTGGGCCTTCTCGCTGGCCATCTTCTCGCTGGGCGTGGGGGCCACGCTGGGCGGGCGCTGGCAGGACCGGGTCGGCCCGCGGCCGGTGGCCGTCACCGGCTTCGCGCTCTGGGCGCTCGGCAACGTGCTGGCCGGGCTGGGCACGGCGCGGCTGGGCGCGCCCTGGCTGTACGCCACGTACGGCGTGATGGGCGGGCTGGGGCTGGGGCTGGGCTACGTCACGCCGGTCTCGGCGGTGACCAAGTGGTTCCCGGACCGGCGCGGCCTGGGCAGCGGGCTGGTGGTGATGGGGTTCGGCCTGGGCGCGTTCGGCTACAGCACCTTCCTCAAGAGCTGGCCCGCCTTCGCGGCCGTGTCGCACCAGGCGGTCGAGGTGGTGGCGGCGCGCGCGCACCTGGCCCCCGGGCAGCCGGCGCCGGCGCTGCCGCCGGAGGCGGTGGCGCTGCTCATGTCCATCTTCCTCTGGTCCGGCGCGGTCTACGCGGTGGTGGGCATCGCCTGCGCGCTGCTGGTGCGCAACCCGCCACCCCAGGCCTCCGCCCCGGCCGCCGCCGCGGGCGCCGCGCCGGCCAGCGCGCTGGATCTCCCGCCCTCGCAGGCGCTGCGCACCGGCCGCTTCTGGGCGCTGTGGGGCATGCTCTTCCTGGACGTCACCGCCGGCATCCTCTTCATCTCCTCGGCCGTGCCCATCATGCGCGAGCTGACCGGCGCGGCGCCGGCCGCGGCGGTGGCGGTCTACGGCGTGCTGGCGCTGTTCAACGGCCTGGGGCGGCTGGTGTGGGGGGCCCTCTCGGATCGGCTGGGGCGCAACCTGGCCTACGTGCTGATCTTCGGCTCGCAGGCGCTGATCTTCGCGGCCGTGGGCGGCGTGCACACGCTGGGCTGGGTGGGCGTGCTCTTCGCGGTGGTGCTGCTGGGCTACGGCGGCGGCTTCGGCGTCATGCCGTCCTTCGTGGCCGACCACTTCGGCACCCGCTCGCTGGGCGTCAACTACGGCTGGGTCCTGACGGCCTGGGGCGTGGGCGGCGTGGTGGGGCCCATCTTCGCCGCCACCGTGAAGGACGCGACCGGCTCCTATGCCGGCGCGCTCCCGGTCATCGCGGTGATGCTGGCCGCGGCGGTGCTGCTGCCGGTGCTGACGCGCGCGCCGGGCGCGGGGCCGGACCAGCGCTGGGCCCACCTGCGGCCGCCGGCGCGGCGGGCGAAGGCCGGCTGAGACCGGCGGAGCGGGCCGGCCTCCTACGGCTGAGGCGCGTCCAGCGGGACCGGCGCCGCCTTCGGGGCCACCACCGGGTCCCCGAAGCGCACCCAGATCTCGGCCGCGTCGCGCAGCAGGTCGAGCCGCTCCACCCGCACCTCCTCGACCTGCATGCCAGTGCGGGCCGCGAGGTCGGCGTGCAGCTCCGGCTCGCGTCCCGGCGCCAGCAGCGCGATCTGGTCGTAGAGCACCGGCCGGCTGCCGCCGCGGTTGGAGAGGGGCATCACCTCGAACAGCCAGGCGACGCCCACGATCGCCAGGTCGGCCAGGACCGACTCGGCCAGGCTGGTCTTCTTGTTGATGCCGACCGCGTTCAGGATGGCCATGCCGATGGCCAGGAACAGGTAGGTCAGGTCGCGCGTGCTCACCGGCTCGGTCCGGTAGCGCAGGATCCCGAACACGGCGAAGAGGCCGAGCGCGAACCCCAGCTCGATCTCCACCTTCCGCAGCATGAAGCAGAAGAGGAAGGTCACGAGGTTGATGGTGACGAAGGTGAAGACGTGGTCGCGGTTGCGGTGGCGGCGGTGGTAGACGCCCACCAGCAGCGCCACGAACGCCAGGTCCGCGGCCAGGCGGACCGCCAGCCGGAGGAAGTCGCCCTCGTCGAAGAGCTGATCGACGCCGAAGAGCTTCAGCATGTCTGGAACCTCGCGAGCCGGTGGAGGGTGGGGAGGAAGCGGTTGCGGCGCTGGCTCGAGAGCAGCGCCATGGCCACCGCGTACTTGCTGACCGAGAGCCGCTGGGCGGCGGCCGCGCGCAGCGCGCGGACGGCCGGGCTGGCGTGGTCGAGCCGGGACTGCTTCACCTCGACGACGGCCAGGCCGGCCAGGGCGGCCGTGGCGGTCCCCAGCGCCAGCCGGAGGTCGAGGTCGACGGTGATCCGCTCGTCGGTGGCGAGGCCGACCAGGGTGATGCGGCGGAAGGTGGTGCGGGCCTGGGGCGCGAGGTCGCCGGACCACCCCGCCCGCTCGAGCGCCCAGGAGGCCTCCGCCGCGGCGAGCTGGTCCTCGCCGAACGGGTGCGGGTGGCGCACCTTGTCGGTGAGGGCGCGGTGCTGCTTGCGCTTCACCTCCAGGAAGCTCACCCGGCGATCCGGGTAATGGCGGATCCGGATCTTGGCCCGGGGCAGGCGCCCGCGCAGGTGCCCGAGGTAGCCCGGGAGCCCCGGGGCATCCAGGTAGAGCGTGTCGTAGGTGGCGACGCGGGCTTCGCCCGCCTCCAGCACGCCGTAGGCCTCGCCCAGGCGCGCCAGCAGCGGGATCAGCGCGGCCGCCCGCATGGCGAACTTGGTGTCTACCCGGCGGAGCAGGGCCCGGCGGGCGAGCAGCTCCGGCGGCACCGCCCGGTGACCGGCCAGGGCCGCGGCCACCGGGTCGACCGCGGGTGCCGGCGCGGGCGCCAGGGGCGGCGCGGCGCGGGCCAGCGCGCTGGCGACGGCGGCGGTCACGGGTCGAAGCCGTAGGAGAAGGAGAGGATGTTGGCGTCCTCGCCGTCGCCGGTCAGGTCGTGCTCGCGCAGGACCTCGATCAGGAAGGAGTGGCCCTTGCGCTCCCACCCCACCCCGCCGCCGGCGCGCCACTTCTCCGGGCCGGCATCGGCGGCGTCCTGCGTGGCGTACTGCTCGAACAGCTCGGCCGAGCCCTGCACCGAGAAGCCACTGGGGAGCCCGTAGTCGGCCACCAGCTTCTGGCGGAAGACGTGCTCGCGGGTCAGCTGCCGGTCCTCCTTCTCCGGCCAGCCCCAGGACTCGACCAGCCGCAGCCGCAGTTTGAGCTTGAGGTCCCCCAGCTTGGCCCGGCCGGTGGCGTCGCCGAACAGCTCGTTCCACTCGTCGACGTACTCGCCGCGCTTGTTGTCCTTGTAGCGGAGCGCCAGCCGGTAGCCGCCCTTGAAGGAGATCCAGCGGGCCGCGCGCCAGTCCAGGTAGAGGCTGGGGCGCACCAGCCCCACGCGGCTGGCGTCGTCCACCAGGCGGACCTCGCCGGCGGCGCCGAGCCGGAGCCCGTCGGTGAGCTCCAGCGAGCCGCCCACCTCGCCCCAGACCTGGCCGTCGGTGGCGCGGGCGGCGCGGGGGGCCGCCAGGGCCAGCGCGGTGAGGAGGAGGACCGCGGTCGGGCTACGCATGGGGTGGGGCTCCGGGGTGCGTTCCAGCAGGACGGACGAGCCTGCTGCATGGGTGTGACGAGCCTGGCACGGCGCGGGTTCCCGGGCCCGGCGCGCCGTCATGAACCGTCATGAACCGTCACGGTCCGGCGCGCCCGGCGGCGGGAGCGCCGGCCGCAGGATTCTCGCAGACGCGCGCCCCCGCGGCTACCGGGCGGCGGCGGCCTGGCGCCGGGAGCCCTCGCGCAGCACGCGCTGGATCTCCGGCAGCGCGGCGCGGGCGGCGGCCACCCCGGCGGCGATGGCCTCGTCCTTCCGGTCGAAGTCGATCATGCCCACCTTGCCCACCTCCGGCGTGATGAGCACGTCCGAGGTCTGGCGCGCCTGCTCCACCTCGCCGTGGACGCGGATGTTGACCGCGCGCATGATCACCTCGACGAAGTTGTCCGGCGGCCGCAGCGGCTCCACCGCGGACAGGTCCACGGCGATGATCACATCCGCCCCCATGTCGCGGGCCACCTTCACCGGCAGGTTGAGCGTCACCCCGCCGTCCACCAGCAGGCGGCCGTCCCAGGTGACCGGCTCGAACACGCCCGGGATGGCGCAGGAGGCCCGCACCGCGCGGGCCACGTCCCCCTCGCGCAGCACCACGGTCTCGCCGGTGTCGAGGTCGGTGGCCACCGCCGCGTAGGGGACGCGCAGCTGCTCGATGCGCGCCTCCGGCAGGTGCTGGCGCACGAACTTCTCCAGCCGCCGGCCGGTGGCCAGCCCGGTGCCGAAGAGCGCCGGCGAGAGGCCGAAGTCGAAGAAGTCCGACCGCTCCAGCGTGCGGGCGGTCCGCTCCAGCTCGACGCTGTTGGTGTCGGTGGCGTAGAGCGCGCCCACCAGGCTGCCGACGCTGGTGCCCACCACCAGCTCCACCGGCACGCCGGCGTCTTCCAGGACGCGGATCACGCCCACGTGCGCGAACCCCCGCGCGCCGCCGCCGCCAAGCACCAGCGCCACGCGGGGCGGCTGGTCGTCCGCGGGGGCGTGCGGGATGGCCGGGAGCGGCGCCGGTGCCGCGGTGCGGCAGGAGGCCAGGGCCAGGGCGAGCAGCGGAGCGATCGAGTGGGGCCCGAGGCGGGTCATGGGGACCAGAAAGGTAAATGAGCCGCTTGGATTCGTGAACTGGAACCGCCTGGCGGCCGCGGGCGGGGGCCCCAGCGAAGCTGGGGGAGGGGCGCAGCCCCTCGGCGGCGGATAGCGCGCAAGGCCGAAGGCCGCAGCGCGCTCGGCTCCGCCGTAGCAGGGGTGGGGCCCCGACGGCTCCGCCGGCGGGGCGGGGGCGCAGCCCCCGGTGTCATGGTTAGCGCAACCATGCCGCAGGTGCTGCCACCAGGGGCGATCATCGCTCCCGGGGGGCCCTGCACCCCTGCCACACGCGACCTCGCGCCGCGGGTGGAGACGGTTGGCTCCACTGTCAGATTTGGTAGGCTTCACGCCCCGTGGATCCTTACCTTCGCCCCACTGACGTCATCGACTGGGAGCACCCCGTCGTCCGCGCCCTGGGCAACGAGCTCTCGGCCAGCGCCACCCCCCGCGCCGACGGCGCGCGCGCGGAGCAGGTCCGCCGCCTGTTCGAGTGGGTCCGCCATCGCGTGACCCACACCATGGATTTGGGCGGCGGCGGGCCGGTGACCTGCAGCGCCTCCGAGGTCGCCACCCGGCGCACCTCCATCTGCTTCGGCAAGAGCCACCTGCTGGTGGCGCTGCTGCGGGCCTCCGGCCTGCGGGCGGGCTTCTGCTACCAGCGGCTCACCGAGAACGACCGCTTCTTCCTGCATGGCCTCACGGCGGTGCAGCTGCCCGGGCTGGGCTGGTACCGGCTCGATCCCCGCGGAGGCTTCCGCGGCACCGGCGCGCGGTTCAGCCCTCCGAACGAGCGGCTGGTCTACACGCCCACCTCGCCCGGCGAGTGGGACTCGCGCGAGGTGCTGGCGGATCCGCTGCCGGAGGTGGTCGAGGCGCTGCGCGCGGCCCCCTCGCTGCAGCACCTGGCCCAGGCCCTGCCCGACCGCGTGGAGCCGCCCCGCGGCCTGGCCCGCGCCATCCCGCGGCCGGAGCGGCGGCGGGTGGAGAACCTGTAGGCCCGCCGTCCGGCCGTCTCCCTGTCCTTCGACTTCGCGCCCGCCCTGCGGGCGCTACGCTCAGGACGAACGGGGGTTCGCTGACCTCCGCAGCCCCTCCCTGAAGCGCCCGCGCCCCGCCCCCGGCTGACCGGGTGGCGGGGCGCGCTGCTGTCGTGCCGCCGGGCTGAGCGCGGCCGTCGAAGGACAGGGCCCAGCTGCGGCGCTACGGAGGCAGCACCGTCTCGCCGTGCGAGAGGTAGCGGTCCACCTGCTGCGCCGCCTGCCGCCCCTCGCGGATGGCCCAGACCACCAGCGACTGGCCGCGGGCCATGTCGCCCGCGGCGAAGACGCCGGGGACGCTGGTCATCTTGTTGCCGTCGGTCCAGACGTTGCCGCGATCGTCGAGCTTCACGCCCAGCTGCTCGAGCATGGGCTTCTCCGGCCCGGTGAAGCCCAGCGCCAGCAGCACCAGATCGGCCGGGATGACCTTCTCGGTCCCCGGGACCTCGCGCGGCCCGAAGCGGCCGTCCGGCCCCTTGGCCCACTCCACCTGGACCAGGTGCAGCTCCTTCACGCGGCCGTCCGGCCCGCCCACGAACTTCTTGGTGAGCACCTGGAAGGTGCGCGGGTCCTGGCCCCAGAGCGCCTTGGCCTCCTCCTGGCCGTAGTCGACCTTGAGGACCTTGGGCCACTGCGGCCACGGGTTGTCCGCGGCGCGCTGGTCCGGCGGGCGCGGCATGATCTCGAGCTGGATCACGCCCTTGGCGCCGTGGCGGATCGAGGTGCCCACGCAGTCGGTGCCGGTGTCGCCGCCGCCGATCACCACCACGTGCTTGCCCTTGGCCGAGATGTACTTGCCGTCGGCGTGGTCGGAGTCGAGCAGCGACTTGGTGTTCGCGTGCAGGAACTCCATGGCCAGGTGGATGCCCTGGAGGTTGCGCCCCTCCACCGGCAGGTCGCGCGCCTGGGTGGCGCCGCCCGCCAGGACCACGGCGTCGTAGTCCTTGAGCAGCCGGCCGGCCGGGACGTGCTTGCCGACCTCGGTCTCGGTGACGAAGCGCACGCCCTCGTCGGCGATGAGCTGCACCCGCCGCTCGACCACCTTCTTGTCGAGCTTCATGTTCGGGATGCCGTACATCAGCAGCCCGCCCACGCGGTCGGAGCGCTCGAAGACCGTGACGGTGTGGCCCGCCTTGTTGAGCTGCTGGGCCGCGGCCAGGCCGGCCGGGCCGGAGCCCACCACCGCCACGCGCTTGCCGGTGCGGGCCGGCGGCGTCTGCGGCTTGATCCAGCCCTGCGCCCAGGCGCGGTCGGCGATCTCGTTCTCGATCAGCTTGATGGTGACCGGCGGATCGTTGATGCCGACCGTGCAGCTCCCCTCGCAGGGCGCCGGGCAGACGCGCCCGGTGAACTCGGGGAAGTTGTTGGTCTTGGCGAGGCGGATGTACGCCTCCTGCCACTGGCCCCGGTAGACGAGGTCGTTCCACTCCGGGATCAGGTTGTTGACCGGGCAGCCGCTGGCCATGCCGGCGATGATCTTGCCCGTGTGGCAGAAGGGGATCCCGCAGTCCATGCAGCGGGCGCCCTGCTGGCGCAGCGAGGCCTCGTCGTAGGGAGGGTGGTCCTCCTTCCAGTCCTTGATGCGCTCGAGGGGCGGCCGGTCGTGCTTCGGCTCGCGCTGGAACTCCATGAATCCGGTCGGCTTGCCCATGTCCTAGTTCCCACCCACCCGCGCCATGTCGCGTGTGTTCTCCTCGAATGCCGCCAGCTCCGCCTGCTCCTGGGTCATGCCCTTGTCGCGCATCCGGGCCTGCGCCTCGAGCACGCGGCGGTAGTCGTTCGGCATCACCCGCACCAGCCGCGGGACGACGCTGGTCCACTGGTCCAGGAGCCTGCGCGCGTGCTGGCTCTCGGTCAGCGCCGCGTGCTTCTCGATCAGCGCCCGGACCGCGGCCGCCTCCGCCGGATCCTCGATCCGCGAGAGGCTGACCATCTCCTTGTTGCAGTGGCCGGCGAACTTGCCGTCGCCGTCGAGCACGTAGGCCACGCCGCCCGACATGCCGGCGGCGAAGTTGCGGCCGGTCGGCCCCAGCACCACCACGCGGCCGCCGGTCATGTACTCGCAGCCGTGGTCGCCCACGCCCTCCACCACGGCCTGGACGCCGGAGTTGCGGACGGCGAACCGCTCGCCGGCGACGCCGCGGATGAAGGCCTCACCGGAGGTGGCGCCGTAGAACGCCACGTTGCCGATGATGATGTTCTCCTCCGGGACGAAGGTGGCCTCGCGCGGCGGCAGCACCACCAGCCGGCCGCCCGAGAGCCCCTTGCCCACGTAGTCGTTGGCGTCGCCCTCGAGCACCAGCGTCATGCCCTTGGGGATGAAGGCGCCGAACGACTGGCCGGCCGAGCCCTTGAAGTGGAAGCGGATGGTGTCGTCCGGCAGGCCGGCGGCGCCGTGCTTCCGCGTGACCTCGGAGCCCACCTGCGTGCCCACCACGCGGTGGATGTTGCGGATGGGCAGCGTGGCCCGGACCTGCTTGCCCTCCTCGATGGCCGGCCGCGCCAGGTCCAGCAGCGTGGTGGCGTCGAGCGAGCGATCCAGCCCGTGGTCCTGCGGGATCTGGCAGGTGCGGCCGTAGTGGCGCGGCACCGTGGGCTTGAAGAGGATGCGGCTGAAGTCGAGGTTGCGCGCCTTCCAGTGATCCACGGCGCGGCGCATCTCGATCCGCTCGGAGCGGCCGACCATCTCGTCGATGGAGCGGAAGCCCAGGGCGGCCATGTACTCGCGGACCTCCTGCGCGATGAAGCGCATGAAGTTGACCACGTGGGCCGGGTCGCCGGTGAAGCGGGCGCGGAGCTTCGGGTCCTGCGTGGCCACGCCCACCGGGCAGGTGTTGAGGTGGCAGGCCCGCATCATGATGCAGCCCAGCACCACCAGCGGCGCGGTGGCGAAGCCGAACTCCTCGGCGCCGAGCAGCGCGCCGACGATCACGTCGCGGCCGGTCTTCAGCTGGCCGTCCACCTCCACCACGATGCGCGAGCGCAGGTCGTTCATGACCAGCACCTGGTGCGTCTCGGCCAGGCCGAGCTCCCAGGGGATGCCCGCGTGCTTGATGGAGGTGAGCGGCGAGGCGCCGGTGCCGCCGTCGTGGCCGGAGATCAGCACCACGTCGGCGTGCGCCTTGGCGACGCCGGCGGCGATGGTGCCGACGCCGACCTCGGCCACCAGCTTCACCGAGACCCGCGCCTTGCTGTTGGCGTTCTTCAGGTCGTGGATGAGCTGCGCCAGGTCCTCGATGGAGTAGATGTCGTGGTGCGGAGGCGGCGAGATGAGCCCCACGCCCGGCGTGGAGTGCCGGGTCTTGGCGATCCAGGGGTAGACCTTGGAGCCGGGCAGCTGCCCGCCTTCGCCGGGCTTGGCGCCCTGGGCCATCTTGATCTGCAGCTCGCGGGCGTTGACCAGGTAGTTGCTGGTCACGCCGAAGCGGCCGGAGGCGACCTGCTTGATGGCGGAGTTCTTGGAGTCGCCGTTCGGCTCCTTGACGTAGCGCGCCGGGTCCTCGCCGCCCTCGCCGGTGTTGGACTTGCCGCCCACCCGGTTCATGGCGACGGCCAGGGCCTCGTGCGCCTCCTTGGAGATGGAGCCGTAGCTCATGGCGCCGGTCTTGAAGCGGCGCATGATCGACTCGACCGGCTCGACCTCGTCGATGGGCACCGGGTGCGCGTTGGGCACCAGGTCCATCAGGCCGCGGAGCGTGTTGAGGTTCCGCGCCTGGTTGTCCACCAGGGCCGTGTACTCCTTGAACAGCTTGTAGTCCCCGGAGCGGCAGGCGTACTGCAGCTTGTGGATGGTCTCGGGGTTGAAGAGGTGGTGCTCGCCGCCGGCGCGGTACTTGTACTGGCCGCCCGCGGGGAGGCTGGTGTGGAAGATGGGCCGCTCGGGCGGGTAGCCGCGCTCGTTGCGGAGGCGGGCCTCCCTGGCGATCACGTCGATGCCAACGCCGCCGACGCGGGTGGCGGTCCAGGTGAAGTACTCGTCGATGAAGTCCTGGTTCAGGCCGATGGCCTCGAACACCTGGGCGCCGTGGTAGCTCTGGATCGTGCTAATCCCCATCTTGGAGATCACCTTCACGATGCCCTTGCTGACGGCCTTCACGAACTTCTTCTCGGCCGCCTCGGCCGGGCCGGGGATGAGCCCCAGGTTCACCTGATCGTGGATGGTCTCGAACGTCAGGTAGGGGTTGATGGCCGAGGCGCCGAAGCCGACCAGCAGCGCGAAGTGGTGGACCTCGCGCGGCTCACCCGACTCGAGCACCAGGCCGATGCGGGTGCGGGTGCCCTCGCGGATCAGGTGGTGGTGGACGGCCGCCACCGCCAGCAGCGAGGGGATGGGGGCGTCGCCCGCGTCGTGGCCGCGGTCGGAGAGGACGATGATGTTGGTCCCCTCGGCGATGCACTCCGAGGCCTTCCAGCGCAGGTCCTCCAGCGCGCGCCGGAGGCCGGCGCCGCCGTCGGCGGCCCTGAAGAGGATGGGCAGCGTGACCGCCTTGAGCCCCTTGGACGCGGCGCCGCCGTCCAGACCGCGGATCTTCTCCAGCTCCTCGTTGCGGAGGACCGGCGTGGGCAGGGCCAGCTGGCGGCAGCACTCCGGGCCGGGCTCGAGGAGGTTGCCCTCCGGGCCGACCGCGGTCTCCACCGCCATGATGATCTCCTCCCGGATCGCGTCGACCGGGGGGTTGGTCACCTGGGCGAAGAGCTGCTTGAAGTAGTTGAAGAGCGGCTGCGGGCGCTCGGAGAGGACCGCCAGCGGCGCGTCGTTGCCCATGGAGCCGTTGGGCTCCACGCCGTCGGAGGCCATGGGCGTGATGATGATCTTCACGTCCTCGGCGGTGTAGCCGAAGACCTCCTGGCGCCGGAGCACGGTCTCGTGATCGGGCTCGATCACCCGCGGCGGCTTGGGCAGCTCGTCCAGGCGCACCGTGTACCGGTCGATCCACTCGCGGTACGGGTGGGCCTTGGCGATCCGCTCCTTCAGCTCGTCGTCGTCGACGATGCGCCCCTCGACGGTGTCGACCAGGAAGATGCGGCCCGGCTGCAGGCGGCCCTTCTTGACGATCCGCTCGGGCGGCAGGTCCACCACGCCGACCTCGGAGGCCATCACCACCAGGTCGTCGGCGGTGACGTAGTAGCGCGAGGGGCGCAGGCCGTTGCGGTCGAGCAGGGCGCCCACGCGCAGGCCGTCGGTGAAGGCGATGGACGCCGGGCCGTCCCAGGGCTCCATGATGCAGGAGTGGAACTCGTAGAACGCCTTCTTGCTGGCGCTCATCGACTCGTGCCGGGTCCAGGGCTCCGGCACCATCATCATCATGGCGTGCGGGAGCTCGCGGCCGGAGAGCGTCAAGAGCTCCAGCACGTTGTCGAACATGGCCGAGTCGGAGCCCTCGGTGTCGATGACGGTGAGGATCTTCTGCAGGTCCTCGCCGAACAGCGACGACTTCATCATCGACTGGCGCGCGTGCATCCAGTTGATGTTGCCCCGCAGCGTGTTGATCTCGCCGTTGTGCGAGATGTAGCGGTACGGGTGGGCGCGCGACCAGGACGGGAAGGTGTTGGTCGAGAACCGGGAGTGCACCATCCCGATGGCCGACACGACCTCGGGGTTCGAGAGGTCGAGGTAGAAGTCCTTCAGCTGCCCGGCGTTGAGCATCCCCTTGTAGACGACGGTCTTGAAGGAGAGGCTGGGCACGTAGAAGTGCGTGCGGCCCGGGATGGCGGAGCGGGAGACCTTCTTCTCCACCAGGCGCCGGATGACGTAGAGCTTCCGCTCGAAGTTCATCGAGTCGGCGCAGTTCTCGCCGCGGGCGATGAAGACCTGGCGGATGACCGGCTGGCTGCCCTGGGCGGTCGGGCCCAGGCTGGCGTTGTCGGTCGGGACGTCGCGCCAGCCGATGACCGACTGGCCCTCGTCCTTCACCACGTCCTCGAAGATGCGGGTGCAGGCGTCGCGCCCGGCCGCGTTCGGGGGCAGGAAGACCATGCCGGCCGCGTAGTGGCCGGGCTTGGGCAGCGTGAAGCCGAGCTTGGCGGCTTCGCCCGCCAGGAACGCGTGGGGCGTCTGGATCAGGATGCCGGCGCCGTCACCGGTGTTCTTCTCGGCGCCCACGGCCCCGCGGTGCTCGAGGTTCATGAGCACCGTCAGCGCCTTCTCGACGATGTCGTGGGAAGCTCGGCCCTTGATGTCGACTACGAAGCCGAAGCCGCAAGCGTCCTTCTCGTTCTGCGGATCGTACAGCCCCTGCCGCGCGGGATAGCCGGTCTCGCTCATCTGTCCCTTCGTCCGTCGGGAAAGTTGCCAGTCTGTGGGATCGCGACCGGAACCGTCAAGGGCGTGTGCTGCCCTGCGACACCGGGCGCGCCACGGGCCCGCCGGATCCACTCCTCCACCCGCTTTGACGCCGCGCCGCCGCCAGCGCAAGGCGATCGCCGACCGCGCGCTGGCGCGCACGACCCGGCGTGGGTCCCCGCGCCGCGCCAGGCCGCACGGGAGCGCTGGCGCGCAGCAAAGCGGGCCGCCCGCCTCCCTCCACCGCAACCGCCGGACCGGTCGCGTGTTGGAGGGAGCGAGGGCCGGAAGCCACCCATCCCCAGGCCCGGGAGGAACACGATGCGCCACCTGACCCTGATCTGCGCGGCCGCCGCCGCCCTCGTCCTCGCCGCCTGCGGCCAGGAGGACACCAGCAACCCCGCCGACAACGTCCCGGACGCGCCCGCGCTCACGCTCGAGCTGGCGGGCGGCGCCGCCGAGGGGCTCCTGGAGGCCGGCGCGCCGGCCCTGCTCGCCACCACGCCCGACGTGAACGACGAGCTGGCCGACGCCCGTGAGAAGCTCGCCGCGGTCAACACCGCCGTCCGCTCGCTCTTCGCCCAGGTGGCGGCGGTCGTGGCCACCGAGGGCGCGCCGGCGCCGGGCCAGGTCACCGTCTACGGGCCGGTCACGCGCTGCGTGGTCGAGGGCGCCTGCGACGCCGGGGGCTCGGCCAGCTTCAAGCTGACGGTGGCCCGCGCCTTCGGCCGGACCTGGGCCTTCACCCTCACCGCGCAGGTCGGCGACGAGTGGAAGCCGGTGGCCGCCGGCTGGATGCATCGGGGCGCCGTGGTGCGCCGGGGCGCCGGCCGCGTGGCGCTGAACCTCGAGAACCTCCGCGCCGCCGCGCCGGCCTACACCGGACAGGGCTACCTGCTCGGCGCGTTCTCCAGCGGACCGGTGGCCAAGCACCTGCACTACCGCCTGGTGGACTTCACGCCCGACCCGGCGCGCTGGCCGGCCGCCACCGCCGCCTTCCGCGGCTACAAGACCGAGGCCGGCACCACCCGCGTCCGCGTGGCCGGGGTGAAGGATCTCGTCGGCGGTGAGGACACGGAGCTCGGCATCGCCCGCGTGGCCTACAACCCGGCGCTGGGCGGCCGCGCCTTCTCCGTGGTGACCAACTACACCGTCGATGGCGTGGCCCACGGCGACGTGCCGGCGGGCGACCAGGGCCAGGCGCAGTACTGGTTCGGCCGCGCCTGCTATGCGCCCGGCCAGACCACCCCCGCGTTCAAGGAGTGGTTCCTGTGCGACCGCAGCGTGGGCCCCGCGGCCTGCGTCCTGGCGCAGGGCGGGGTGGGCACGCCGGCGGCCGGCGCCGACGGCGCCACCTGGCAGGACACCTGCGCGCTGCAGACCGAGCCCGCCGAGTTCGCGCCGCCGGCGGGCGCGCCGGTGGCGGATCCGACCGACGGCTCCGCCGAGGCCGGCGACACCACCGACCCCGGCACGCCGCCCGCCTCGCCCGACGACGTGACGCCGCCCGCGGAGTAGCCACGGGCAGTGTTCGCTCCGCTCGCCCTGAGCTTGTCGAAGGGCGAGCGGACCGGGGAAGGTCATGCAGACCAGCGGCTGGGCGCCCCTTCCAGGCGCCCGGCCGCCCTGCTTCAGCGCTCCGCAGGAGCGCCCGCGCCCTTGGCGGCCTTCGCCCCCTTCTTCCCTTCCTCCACCGGCTTCAGCAGCACCCCGCGCTCCTGCGCGCTGGCGGGGTAGCGCGCCGCCACCCGCGGCGTCACGTCGGCCTCGGCCAGAACAGGGGAGGCCTGCTCGGCCGGCTTCGCGTCCCCCGCCTGCGCGCCGTCCCCGCCGCTCCCCTGCCCCTGCGAGGCTTCGCCTTGCTGCGGTGCGCCAGCGCCCTGCCCCTGCGACGCCGCCCCCTGCGGCTGCGCGGCCGCGACGGCTCCCGGCGCAGCGCCCTCCTTCGGCGCCTCGCCCTGCTGCTGCGACGCCTGCGCCACCGCGGTCGGGGTCTCCAGCGGCACGTACGCCAGCTCCACCGCGGTGGTGCCCTCCGGCACGTTGCGGGCGAGCACGAAGGCGTCGCCCTGGTCGCTCGCCAGCACGCGCTCCAGCAGGTGGAGTCCGTCCGGGCTGCGGGCCACCAGCCCGTACTGCTTGCCGGAGGGCGCCGTGCCCAGGCCATAGAGGTGGACGCGCACCGCCTTCTGCGCCGGGTTGGCGATCACCACCCCGCTCTCGGTCGCGTCCGGGGTCGCCGCGTAGAGGACGGAGGTGGCCTGCCCGGCCGTGGACAGCACGTCCTCGTTGGCACGCGCCTTCACCAGCAGCTGGTCCCGCTGCTGGATCGTCTTCTCGTACTCCTGCAGCTGCCCCTGGGCTTGCTTGAGCTGGATGGCGACCGCGTCCGCGGCGGTGACCTTCTCCATCCCCCACCAGATGGCGGCGCCGATCAGGAAGATGACCGGCACCACCAGGAGCCACCACAGCTTGCTCGGTCCGGAGCGGTCGAGCACGCTCCCGAACTGGATGTCGGATGCCATGACGAAAAGGTAGGTGCCCTGGGAAGCAGCGGCGCGGGGCCACCCTGCTCACGCCCGGTGGGCGGGCGGCCCAGGGGGCCGTCCTTGCTTGCGTGGGCTCGGTACCCCACGAGGTCACCCTGTGAGCACCGGCACGCTTGCCGATGGCGCACCCGGTGCAGGTCGAACCTGCGGCGGCATCGCACCGCCCTTCACGCCGAGCGTGGCGAGCTACTCGCCTTCCAGTCCTCGTCGGCTACAGGTTCGGGCCCCGTCCTCGCGGAGCACCCCACACCGCCAGCACGACGACGCGGCCTTGGTCCTCGTCCACCTCGAAATAGACGTGGTTCCGCGTCTTGGGCATGAGCACGCGCTTCGCGGTTCGGCCGCTGCTGGTGGTGTACGTCACGCCGACGTTGGGGTTGGCGGCGATCAGGTCCCCGACCTGGGCAAGCTCTCTGGCGAAGAGGTCGGCGACGCCGGGACGGCGTTCCCGCCACCAGGCGTCCATCTCGCTGGCCTGGCGGTCGGCCTCCGGCGTGAAGAGAAGCTTCACCGCCGAGCGAGGAGCTTCCTGATGACCGCGTCCCCGTCCACGAACTGACCCGCCTTCCCCTGGGCCATGCTGCGCTCCAGCGCGGCGTCGAGCCGGGCGCGCTCCACGGGGTCGAAATCGTCGTCGGACGTGACGAGCTCGACCTCGCTGCCCTCCGGCAGGTCGGTGGGCTCGTCGAGAACAAGCCGTCCACCCCTGACATGTGCCTTGAGCGCCCGCATGGTGCCCCCATTCTAGTCCGCCGTGCTCGCGCCTGCCACCGGTCCCGGGCAGGGTTGGTCAGCCGCCCTCACCGTCCTCGTCGGCCTCCTCGTCCAGCGCGAGCACGTGGGCCGGGACCAGCCGACCAGCCCGACCCAGAGGTCCGCCGCGCGCGGGCCATTGGTACGCGCCGCGGACCATCGACGGAGCCGGACCACTCGCTGGCCTGCGTTTCAGGCTGGCACGCGCCCTGCCATGCCGGCCGTCGTGAGCCCTCCTCGACGCATCGTCGCCGGCACCTCCTACCTGGTCTCCCGGCGCTGCACGCAGCGGGAGTTCCTCCTCCGGCCCTCCAAGCTCTCGGACCTCATCGTCCCGTTCGTGCTCGCCGTGGCCGCGACCCGCTACGGCATCCTCGTCCACGCGGTCTGCGTGATGAGCAACCACCTGCATATCGTCCTCACCGACCCCAAGGGCAACCTGCCCGAGTTCAGCCACCTCTTCTTTCGGCGTGGTCGCCAAGGCGCTCAACGCGCTCCACGGCCGCTGGGAGAACTTCTGGGCCCCAGACAGCTACAGCGCCGTCGAGCTCGTCTCACCGGACGACGTGGTCGAGAAGATCGCCTACACGCTCGCCAACCCCGCAGCCGCCGCCGACCTGGTCGAGCACGGCCGCGAGTGGCCCGGCATCTGGACCGCCCCGCGCGACATCGGCGGTCCCGCCAAGCCCGTGAAGCGCCCTGGCCATTACTTCGTCGAGGAGGGCGCCATGCCGGAGGCCGCGGAGCTGGTGTTCACCGTGCCCGCTGGCTTCGCGTCCGCCGACGACTTCCGGGCGCGCGTGACCACCCGCGTGCGGGAGCTCGAGGAGGCCGCGGCGTAACCGGCCGAGGAGAGACGTCTTGACCGAGTCTGTTGCTCTCGTGCGGGGCGCGACGGTACCCTTTCCTCACCATGTCTGCCTTTCGGGACGAGCCCGGCGAGTACGAGCGCCTCGATTTCAGGCTGCTTCAGAATGGGCCGGTCGTGATGTACTTCGACCACAGCATCCTTGAGGCCGACATCAAGTGGCTACGGGAGAACGCTTACAGGGTCGATCTCTGCGGCGCGTGCGAGTGGAACACGCCGGACGGCGCGGTTGCGGCCATTGCCCGGCTACTCGAGTTTCCAGAGTACTTCGGAGGCAACCTCGCCGCTCTTGCCGACTGTCTCGGTGACATACCAGTGGCCGACGGCTCAGGGCGCGCGGTCGTTTTCGAGGGATACGATAGAGCTGTGGCGCGCTTGGGCCCGTTCGCATCGGGTCTGCTCGACGTCTTTGCGACAGCGAGCCGGCGCCACCTTCTTCACGGGCGAAGGCTGATCCTGCTTGTCCAGTCGGATGATCCCCGGCTTTCCCTGGAGCCAGTGGGCGCGTGTCCAGTCTTCTGGAATCCTCGCGAATGGCTCAACAAGTCGCGGGGCGTATAGTGCCTAAGACGTGTCAGCCAGTCTCGTCGGCGCCCAGTTGTGCGGCAGCAGTTCGTCAATCTGGGACGCGGGCTGCGTCTGGACGCGGAGCAAGACGTCGACGAGGTAGGTGACCGGGTTGATGCCGTTCACCTCGCAGGTCGCGATGAGCGAGTAGAGGCCTGCGAGGTTCTCGCCAGCCTCGTCGCTTCCCACGAACAGGAAGTTCTTCCGGCCGAGGGCGGCGACGCGGAGCGCACGCTCTGACGCGTTGTTGTCGATGGGCAGGTGCGGGTCGGTGAGGAACAGCGTGAGCGCGTCCCAGTTGCCGAGCGCGTAGCTGATCGCCTCGCCGAGCGGTCCGCGCGGCGGATGTCGTCCGTGCTCCGCTAGTAGCCAGGCCTTGAACTCGTCCATCACGGCCTTGCTCTCGGTCTGCCGGATCTCGAGGTGGTCGGGCGTGCCAAGGAGGTCGCCGTCGAGCACGGCCCGCTCGATCCGGTACACGTCCAGGATGAAGTCCATCGCCTTCTTGGCGAGTTACCGGGCGCGGTTGGAAACTGGGCGTCAAAGAAGCGGCGCCGGAGGTGGGCGAGGCAGCCGGCGCGCTCGCGTCGGCCGGGCGCTGTGATCCGGTTGTAACCCGAGTACGCGTCAGCGACGAGCTTGCCTCGCGTCTCTCCGAGCACCTCGACCGGCGTGTCGCCCGAGCGGCTGTTTGGTGAAGACGTAAGCGATCAGCTCCCGCTCGACCTCGTCGCGGCCGGTGAAGCTCCAGAGCCAGGCCGTCCGCGTCTTCCCCTTGTCCTGCGGGCGCTGGGTGGTTTCGTCCGCGAGGACGATCTCCTTGCCCGGCGATGAGCTTGAGCAGGCGTTCGTAGAGCGGCTCGACCCAACTCGGCCGTGCGATCGGAAGAGATCGGCCGAGCGTGGAGTCGTTCACCTGGACGCCGGCGCGGCGGTAGGCCTTCGCCTGCCGGTACAGCGGAAGCGAGTCGGCGCACTTCGACACGGCCACCTCGGCCATGAAGTTCGGTCCGAAGCGGGCCTTGTCGAAGACCCTCGTCGGCGACGGTGCGGTGATGATGGCCTCGCCGCACCTGCACCGCAGCTTCTCCTGAACGTGGAGCCGACGCTCGACCCTCGCCGGGACCAGCTCGTACTCCTCCGTGACCTTGCCGTCGCCCAGCTTCGTGAACTCGTGTCCCGCCCGCACTTCGGGCAGACCTTCTGCTCCTCCGGGACCGGGTGCTCGATGCGCGTCGTGACGAGCTGGCGCTTCTTCTCTGGCGTTCTCGCGACGAAGCCGCTGGGCCGCGATCCGCTCCGCGGTGGCACGCTCCGGGTCACGAATCGCGTCCGCGACGCGCGGCATCTTCTCCGACCGCTTCCCGAAGACGTGCCGCTGGAGCTTCTCGACGGTGGCCTGGATCCGGGTAATCTGCTCAGCCTGGTTGGCGGAGCGCCTCGTCCTTGAGCCGGATCTCCTCGCGCTGCGTTGCGATGATCTTTTCGGCGGCATCGACTGCGCGGGCCGCGTACCCGAGATCGCTCTCGAGCCGCTCTGCCTTCTCGCGCCACTCGCACCGATGATCGTCGCCCATCGCCGAGCATACGATCACGGTGCAATGGGCTTGTCCATGGGACGAGCCCGGGCAGGATCCATCTGGGATGGGGGCTTCCAGTGCTCCTGCCGCCGAACCCGGCCGTACTCGATCCCGTCGAGCAGCATCGCGAGCTGCGTCGCGTCGATCTCGACGGACATGGCGCTCGGGTTCATGTGCGGCAGCCGGAACTGCCCGCGCTCGAGGCGCTTGCAGTAGAGGACGAAGCCGCCCTGGTCGAAGGTGAGGATCTTCACCCGGTCGCACCGGCGGGACACGAAGACGAAGAGGTGGCCGGAGTAGGCGTCCTCCTGCAATTCGTCCCGCACGATGGCCATGAGCCCGTCGATCGACTTCCTCATGTCGATGGGGGCCGAGCGTACCCGTACGGTGAACCACGTTCCTGACGGTCGGCGGAGCCGGTGGTACTCGACCGGCCATGGCGCGTGAGGGGCGAGAGGTCTGGGCGAAGCGGGTGGAGCGGTGGGTGGACAGCGGGCTGTCGGCGAAGGAGTTCGCGGCGGAGACGGGGGTCAACGCGAACACGCTCGCCCACTGGCGCTGGCGGCTGGGCGCGGACGCCCGTCGGGCGCCGGCCAAGGAGGCGGCGCCGGTGCGGTTCGTCGAGCTCGCGGCGGCGCCTGACGCCGCCGCTCCCGCGTTCGAGCTGGTGCTCTCTGGCGGCCGCACGGTGCGCGTGCCGCCGCGCTTCGACGGTGCCGAGCTCGCGCGGCTGGTCCGGGTGCTCGAGGGGGCACTGTCGTGATCCCGGCAGGCGTGCGGATCTTCCGCGGCGACGGCGCCGGGCGGAACATGCGCCGCGGCTTCGTCGGTCTCGCTGAGGCGGCGCGCGATGGGCTTGGCCACGATCCTGCCGGCGGCGCGCTCTTCGTCTTCTTCAACAAGCGCAGGGACAAGCTGAAGCTCCTCTGGCACGACCGGACCGGCTGGCGCCTGCTCTACATGGGGCTCGACCGCGGGTTCTTCCGGATCCCCGACGCCGCGCCGGGCCAGAAGGCGATCACGATTGACGGCCGCGAGCTCGCCGCCATCCTCGAGGGCGTGCAGCTGCCGGCGAGCAAGACGAAGCCGCGCGACATCGCGGCGAAGGCGCGAGATGCCGCATTGCGGACGGCACGCACGGATAGTAATCAAGCGGGCCGGTGAGCGAGCGCGACCCGCGAGACGCCGAGATCGAAGCCCTGCGGGCGCAGCTCGCGAGGATGACCGCCAACGGCGGAGGCGCTTGAAGGTTCGCGCCGAGGTGGCCGAGCACGAGCGGAACGAGTTTTCCGAACGCTCTACCTGCTCGTCACCTACGAGCTGGAGCGGCTCAAGCGCCAGCTCTTCGGGAAGAAGGCCGAGACCGTCGACCCGGCCCAGGTCCAGCTCGCCTTCGGTCCGGTGCTCGACGCGCTGGAGCGCGCCCGCACCGGCGGCGAGGCCGAGCGCACCGAGGTCGAGGCCCAGCTCGAGAGCCTCCGCGAACGCGCCCGCGCCGAGGTCGCGCGCCGCAAGGCCGAGAAGAAGGGCCCCAAGCCGCACGGGCGCCGAGACCTCTCGCTCCGGGAGGACCTCCCGGTCGAGACCATCGTGCTCGAGCCGCCGGAGCGCCTGGTGCCCGGCGGCGAGGCGCTGGTGAAGATCGGCGAGGAGGTGAGCGAGCACGTCGACCACCGGCCCGCCTCGCTGGTCCGCGTCCGCGTGGTCCGCAACAAGTACCGGCTGCCCGAGGAGGCGCCGGCGCGCGAGGACGGATCGCGCATCGTCATCGCGGAGCTGCCCGCCCGGCCCATCCCGAAGGGGATTGCCGGCCCCGGCCTCCTCGCGCACGTCCTCGTCTCGAAGTTCGCGGACCACCTCCCGCTGCATCGGCAGGAGTCGATCTACCGCCGCGCCGGCCTGCGTCTGGCGCGATCGACGCTCTGCGGCTTCGTCCAGGGCACGGTCACGCTGCTCGGCCGGGTGGTCGATGCGATGTGGGAGGACGCGAGGGAACGACGGCTCGCTGGATCGGCACCGATGCCACCGGCGCGCTCGTGTTCGCCAAGGAGCAGTGCCGGCGCAACCACTTCTGGGTGGTCGTCGCCGAGCGCGATCACGTGCTCTTCCGCTTCACCAAGGGGCACGACGGCCAGGTCCCGGGCAAAGCTCTTCGAGGGCTTCCGCGGCTACCTGCTCGCGGACGCGTCGGCCGTCTACCACGAGCTGTACCGACAGGAGCCCGGAGTCACCGAGGTCGGCTGCTGGGCGCACGCGCGCCGCAAGCTCTTCGACGCGCTCTCGAGCGACGAGGGCCGCGCCCTGGTCGGCATCGGCTTCATCGGCCTGCTCTACGACGCGCACCGCCTCGCGACGGATCCGAAGACCGGCATCACCGACGGCGCGCGCCGCCGGGCCGATGCGGCGCCGGTTATCGAGAAGCTCTACGCCTGGATGGCCGCCGAGCGGCCGCGGGTGGACGACGACGCGCCCATCGCAAAGGCGATGAACTACATCGTGAACCACCGGGTCCCGCTCACGCGCTTCCTCGACGACGGGATCCCTGCGGCTCGACAACAACCCCAGCGAGCTCGAGCTCCGCCGCGAGGTGGTGGGGCGCAAGAACTGGCTCTTCTGCGGCAGCGACGACGGCGCGCACTGGAACGCCGTCGCCGTCTCGCTCATCGCGAGCTGCCAGCTCCACGGTCTCGAGCCGTGGGCCTACCTGCGCGACGTCCTCACCTTGCTCCCCGCCTGGCCGGCGACCCGCGTCCTCGAGCTCTCCCCCAAGCACTGGAAGGAGATTTCCGAGAAGCCGCACACTCAGCAGCTCCTCGCATCCCAGCGCTTGCTCGGTCGCGACACGTCCCACGCCCCGGAGACTACCGCGGCGGCGTAGGGCTCTGCTCGACGCGGTTCACCGGACGGGTACCCGGTTCGCGGGCGTGATCGCGCCGGAGAGGATGAGCCCGGAGTCGAGGTCGGTGGCGATGTGACGCTTGTAGCCGTTGAAGCGCATGGTCTTGCTCTTGCGCCCGTGCCGCATGTCCGGGTCCGTCACCGAGACCCGGCGGTCCGGGGCCACGCCCTCGCGGATCTTCTTCCCGCCGCCACCAGGATCGGGTTCCAGGTCTTGGTTCATGATCTGCTGCAGCGTCGCGAGGTCATCGCTGAGCGGCGGCTTTGCCAGCTCTGTCGCGAGGTTCGCGGCCAGCCAGTCCTGAAGGTCTTCCAGTTCGATGACTAGCGCCTTCACCGCCGAGGACTTCTGGACCGGGTCACTCCAGTCACGGTCGAGCGCTGCCTTGACGCTGGGGGCCAGCAGCAGCGGGGCGCGCGCCTCGCGGCATACCTGCTCCGGCGTCCAGCGCAGGAGATCCGCGGCGCAGTCCACCACCCTGCGGGCCGCGTGCGCGAGCAGGTTCAGCGTGTCCTCGACCCGGCCCGCTCCCTCCAGCGGCGCCGAGTCGATCGCCACCCGCAAGGTCTTCGGCAGCTTCTTCCAGTCGAACTCCTTGGTGACCCTCGCCAGCTCGACCGTGCGGTCCAGCAGCCGCCGGTCCATGTCGTGCGCGATGAGGCGCTCCCGGAACGCCTGCAGGGCGCCCTGGGAGAAGGGCGGCTCCGTGGCGCCCAGGCAGCCGAGCACCATCTGCCACCGCAGGTCCATGACCGCCGCCTCGACTGCATCGGCGTCCGACAGACCGAGGTAGGCAGCAACGCCATCGCGAGCTGGGCCGGTGGCCTGGGATCCGATCCGGCGCCGGTGTCCCGGTACATCGCTTCCAGCTCACCCTGGAACTGATCGTCAAACAGCTCGTGACGGTGCCGGCGCAGGAACCCGAAGAGCTTTCGCTTGGTCTCGAGCCGCTTGAGGATGAACTGCTCCTGCTTCGTCGGCTCCCGATTCGGCTCCCACCGCTCCATCGCCACCGCCTCCAGCGCGGGCGACGGCCCACGCGGCGCGCAGAAGATCACGGCCGCATGGGGCCTGTCGATCCTCGGCGCGTAAGCGATGGGAATCATGGGCGTTCCAAGCCGATCGGTGCTCGAGGTGGCCGAGCAAGAGCGGTACGAGTTCCGCAAGCTCTACGTCCTGGTCACCTACGAGCTGGGAGCGGCTCAAGCGCCCGCTCTTCGGCAAGAAGGCCGAGACCGTGGCGGGACCTCTGGGGCCGAGTGCTGTCAGAACACAATCAGGCGACCTGAGTCCAAGGCCCCCTCCCATCCACAGGGCCAATGGCCTGCATGGTACCAGTATCCCAGTCTTGCGTAGAACGCCGGCTGGACAAACTCGGAGAATTCCGCCTCCAACGCGAGGTGCAGGATGTCCCAGTGAACATTGTCGAGGAAGAGTTTGCTGTCCTTGACGGCCCTCGGACCCGCAACGCGCGTTTTCTCCCGAACCAGTTCCTGCACGGCCGGCCTGATATCCTTCACAATGTCATTCCAGCCTACGTATAGCTCCGGAGACACAAGCATGAGTTGCTCTTCCAACGTCCCGCGGGCCGCCTGCTGGGCTTCCTCCCATAGAGGATCGACGCACGAAGCCATGGCGGCGTCCCAGTCATGAACGGAAACGATGTTGGGGCTCTGGGCTGATCCGACGGATCGAAACCACTCGATCCCGCGGAGACGCGCAAGGGTGGCACTCGTCGCTGGGTGCATGATCGATATCCTAGCAGGAAGAAGCCTTCGCGAGCAGGTAGCGGGCGGCTCCTCGCGCGCTCGCAATAGGGCAACGCCTACCGCCGAGTTCTTGGTGGGCGTCGGGAAGGCGGGACAGGACGGACCGGTGCCGGGGCCGGCCTCCCCGGCGGGGTTCTCTGATATGGCAACCGCGGAACGAGATCCGAGGGCACTCGTCCCCGACTCTCCAATTCTTTCATAGCCCTTTCCGCCAAGGACCGAGCACGCGCGGCTGACTGACCAGACGCCCTAAGGGCCTCGTAGAGCCCACGATTGTATTCTGCATCCGTAGGACGCTCGCCCACACGAGAGCCCCCCTTCTTAAATTGGGCAAAGAATGCGTTCAGCACACGGTGAAAGATGGAGTGCTCGCTACCGGGCCGATTGGGGTTGCCTCTCACCGGGTAGGCAAGGCCCTCTTCCCTCGGGATGACCTCGCCGTATGCCGCAGTCTGATTGAGGTGGTTCGCGTTCGATCCCTCTTCTAGCCTGCCGCGAAACTGCCGATATGGACGAACGATCGGCTTTCGATTTCCATTGCGCTGCACCGGCTCACGCCCTGCCGGGAGCGCTTCGCCAGGGGATCTTCCTAGGGCCTCATCGATCTGGCGCCATCCAGCGAGGTAATCCGCTTCGGCATGGGCGGGCGCGCTGCAACTCGCGAGTTCCGGAACCTCACGGAAGCGACGCAGGTCATCCTGAGCAAGCCCGAAGCGCCAATCCCTGAGGATCCTCCACGGCCCACCAAGCTGCGACTCTGCATAGAACCCTCCCCATGTCGGCAGCGTAACGCCCCCCACCGTGATCGACTGAAGCGATTCATGCGGCGGCTCCACGAGTTCGGGATTGTAGCCCGGCCTCATATACGGCGGGACCCAGTGAATAGGCTCTCCCGGCATGGAGCCCTCACGCACCTCCTGATAGTCCGCAAGCATTCTGCGAGCCACGAGCAGATCCAAGGTCGACCGCTCACGCCACGGCAGGGCCTGTTCCGCGTCGATCAACCCCTTGAGCCCCATCTCGAAGGCGGTCTTCAGAGCCTCCTGTACGGCGACTTCGTCCGAGTTTTGCGGAAGGCCAAGCAGGCACCGCAATTCCGCCAACGGCACGGGAGCGGTCGATGAGGATGCGGGCTGCCCGGCGAGCGACAGCCCGTGGCCGCTGGTGGCCATCATACGCAACCCGCCGTTGGAGCCGAAGTAGACACCATGCCTGGCGTCGTGGGCCCCCTCCAACCGAGCGGTTGGGCCGCCTACCTCGACCGCATACGCGGCCTGGTTGGCCGCAGGGGCCTCAACTGCACCACTGCCATTGCCGACGTCCCCCGGTCCCGATGGAACTCCCGAAGCGGCGTCTCCTCGAGCACTGGGAGGCGCAGCATACTTGTAGGTCGGATCGTACTGCCCCTCGTACGGGTTCTCCTTCTTCGGAGGCGCAGCATAGAACCGGCTTGGATCGTTCTGGTCCGCGTATATGGAGTTGATGGCCTTTCGCTCAGCAGCCGCAGCCCGAGCGGATCTCTCGCTCATCTCCCTAATCGTCTGCTGCTGGCGGCGATCCGACCAAGCCTGCACCCAGTTGATCGTATCCACCACCGCCGTCCCAAGTGCATTCCCGAAGGCGTCGGCCGCCACCTGCTTCACATTCACCTTGCCGTGAAGCGCAGCAGAAACGGCGGCGCCTGAGGCGATGCCGTTCGCCGTCTCGACCCCGAGCCGCCTACCCACGTCAAGCAAGGCTCCGCCGTGGGTCAGGAATGCACCACCGTAGGCCGGCGCGGTCGCGTCCATCGCCCAATCGCCGAGGGTTGCATTCAGCGTTGCACCGATGGCCGCTCCTGCGACCGCGCTCCAGCTGAAGGACTTCTGGAGGCCGAGTGCGCACTGGACCCCCTGCGTCGTGGCGTTCGTGAGGACCGCGCGGGTGGCTCCCTGAGCGGCCTTGCCCACGGTCTGCCAGACGCTGCCTCCCATCTTGTCGCCAAGCTGTGCGCCCCAGTTGACAGCCTTGAAGGCCTCCTGGAAGGCACCGCCAACCGCGCCGCCGATCGCGCCCATGGCGACCGACTTCCAGCTGAAGCTCTCCTGGATACCGGCCGCCATGCCAACGATCTGTCCGGCCGCCGATCCGGCCGCGGCGCCGATCGCTCCCCCGACGGCGCCGGCCGCAAAGCTGCTCATGAACGGGCCGAGAGCTGTTGCGGCCGCCCCACCCGTGTAAGCGCTGACCACGGCGGTCACCACGATCACCAGGATCGTCCCGATGATCCCGCACCCCTTGTGGGCGGGCATCGGGATGTTCGGCGTCGTGGTCCCGACGATCCTGGATTGGTCGTACGGCTGGTACGTCTCCGAGGTGTTCTTCGAGCCGACCGCGCCGCTCGGAATGCTCAGCGTCTGCCCGACGCGCAGGTCCGAGTCGCTGCGCACGCCGTTCGCGTCGGCGATCAGGTACCAGAGGCTTGCGTCGCCGTACGACGCCTGCGCGATGGAGCGGAGCGTGTCACCGGCCTGGACCGCGTAGCTGCCGATGGCCGCCGCCGGATACGTCCCGGTGATCGGCTGGTAGGTGAGCCCGAAGCTGTTCTGCAGCGTGTAGTTGGGGTTTCCGCTGCCGTTGGTGGGCTTCTCGGGGTCGGTGCCCTCGCCGAAGATGCCGAGCACGTTCCCGTTCACCACCAGCTCGCGGAGCCGTCTTCCCTCCTGGTACTTGTAGAGGACGTGGCCGTCGGCATCGTTCACCAGGGTCCGGGTGTTGGCCGGCTTGGTGAGGTCTTCCACCTTGGTCAGGTTGCCGCTGGCGTCGTACGTGCTGACGGTCTGACCAGGGTGGGACAGATCCTCGCCGGTGACGCCGATGACGGAGGCTTCCCGGTAGGCGCCGCCGTAGATGCCGATGTTGACCGCGAAGAACTGGTCCACGGAGCCGTGCGTCCAGTAACCGCGCACGTTGCCGGCCTCGTCGTATCCGGCCTGGAATTCGAAGTCGGGCGCCTCTCCCACCACCGCGCCCCCGTAGCCGAGGACGTCGTGGGTTCCCGTCTGCACACGGAGCTGGTAGGTGGTCTCGCTCTCGATGCTACGATTTGGCTTCAGCACCCTGGTCGCCTCGACCCGGCCCGCCTCATCGTATTTCGTGATCCGCGTGCGCGCCCCGTTCCCGTCCGAGTCGCCTGCGGTGAGCGCCTGCCGGTAACTGTACGGCAGCTCGTCACCCAGGCCGACCTTCACCACGCGGGAGGCGCCATCGTACATCCGCTCGTCGAGCAGCAGCGCATACTGCTCGTCGATGGGGTTCCAGTTCTCGTCGAAGACACCGGTCTGGACGGTCTGCAGGCGGTTCAGCGAGTCGTAGGTGTAGTACTCCCAGTTCTGCCCGTCGCGCGTCTCGTACTGGATCCACGTCGCGCTGGAGCCGTAGGCGGGCCCGGCCTCGCGGGCCACGACCTGCTTGCCCCACGAGATGTCCATCCTGCGGTTGCCGTTCCCGTCGTACGCCAGGATGTGGCCGCCGTCCTTGGTCACGTTCGCCAGGTCGCGCGCGTCGTTGTTGACCGCCCCGTCCACCAGGATCTGGCGATTCATCGCGTCGTAGGCGAAGTAGAGCGTCTTCTGCGTCGTGAGGGCGGACTGCCCCACCCGGAGGACCGTGGACGCCGAGTCCTGGCGCACGCGGTTGCCGACGAGGTCGTAGGTGAACCCGAGCGTGGCGCGCTCCGAGCCCAGGTCGTTCTCCACCTGCTCGAGCCGGCCCAGGTTGTCGTAGGCGTTCCGGTTGTCCTGGTACAGCACACCTCCCTTGGTCGTCCGCTCAAGCACGCGCAGGCCGCGCGCGTTGTAGCCGTAGGTCGTGACCTGGTCGAGTGAGGGATCCGTGATGCCGATGAGCTGCCCCACGCTGTCGTACGTGTAGCGCACCTCGTTGCCGGCCCGCGTCTTGGAGACCAGCTGCTTGGCGCTGTCGTACGCGTAGTCGGCCCGGACACCGCCGATGTCCACGTTCCACAGCAACCGGCCGAACGCGTCGAAGCCCCAGGCGGCCAGGTTGCTCTTGGCGTCGAGCTCGCCCACCTGCCGGCCGGCGCCGTCGAAGGCGGCTCGCCGCACCTGCCCCGGCGCGCGGGTCTCGACGATGTTGCCGCGCAGGTCGTAGACGTAGTGGGTCGTTTCGCTCGCGCCGTTGGTCTGCTGCACCTTGCGGCCGGCTTCGTCGTAGACCATCTGCGTGGACAGAGGCTTCGTCACCCCGGTCACGCTGAAGTCCGCTGCGACGGAGTAGACCTGCGTGGCCTCGGTCGTGATGGCCGTGTTGCGGCCCAGCCGGTCGAACCCGTAAGTCGTGACGTGGCCCTCGGCGTCCTTGACCTGACGCTGGTTGCCGAGCGCGTCGTACGACCGTCGCACCGTGCCGGGCCCGTCGATCTGCGAGAGGCGAAGCCCGTAGTCAGGCGCCGCGCCCTGCGCCAGGGTGCCGAGATCCGGGGTGCGGCCGCCGTAGTCCGCGTGGATCTCCCTGATCAGCTGGCCGCCCGCGTCCCACACCTGGAAGTTGGTGTGACCGTTCGCGTCCCGGGTCGCCACCTGCTGCCCGAGCGCGTCGAAGTAGACCGAGCTCACTGGGCCGGCACCCGTGCCGTGCGCGTCCGGCTGGCGCTGCTCCACGACCTGGTTGTTGGCGTTGTACTTGAACTCCGTGTACAGGGCCGCCGCGCCGGTCTTCGGGTCAAACGGCGCGCTCTGCCGGATCACGTTGCCCCAGCGGTCATAGCGCTGCTCGACAACCGGCTGGAGCGTCGTGGCGTTCGCGTCCGTGCGGCTCGGCAGGACCTGGGTGGTCACTCGGCCGAGGAGATCCCGCTTGTACTCCGTCTTCCTGAGGCCGGTGTTGTCCCCCGTCTGGAAGGTGAGCACGAGGTCGTTGCCCCGGCGCTCGACGGACTGCACCTGACGAGAGGCGACGGCGTCGAAGCGGATGACGTCCTCGTTCCCAGCGGCGGCGTCGTTCTCGACGATTCGATCCACGCCCGTGGCGCTGCCGAACACGTACACGTCGTTCCCGGCCCCGCCGGTGAACGTGTCGTTGCCCCCGGCGCCCTCGAGGACGTCTACGCCGGCCTCGCCGTTCAGTGTGTCGTTTCCACCGCCGCCGATGACCACGTCATCGCCAGCGCCGGCATTGAACACCTCGTCTGCCGCGGTACCAGTGAGCTGGTCGGCCCCGGCGGTTCCTGCGATGACGGGCGCCGTGGGCGTGGCCGTGACCACCGACCGAGCGGGAGATCACAGCGCGGTCCCAGGTCACCCCGTCGCTGAACTGGATGCTCTCCACGCCCCAGGTCGCCGAGTAGAAGTGGTTCTTGACCGTCACCCGGTCCTGCGCCGAGCCGTACCGGATCACCAAATCGTTCCCGACCCGCTGCACGGCGCTCACATCGGTCGAGGCCACATCCTCGAACCGCAGCGTGTCCAAGTTCCCGGTCGTGCTATCGCTATCCGTGATCGTGTCCGCACCGCCGCCTCGGCGGACCACGTACACGTCGTTCCCCGTCCCGCCGTCCAGCGTGTCGTCCCCTGACCCGCCGTCCAGGACGTCTGCTCCCGCCCCACCCGTCAGGTCATCCGTGTCTGCACCGCCGAGGAGCTGGTCCGCTCCGGCGCCGCCGTTCAGCGTGTCGTTGCCCTCGCCACCGACGAGGAGATCGTCCCCGGTGTTTCCGGTCAGCGAGTCATTGGCGTCGCCGCCGTCCAGCATATCGGCCAGATTGCCACCGCTCAGCGTGTCTGAACCGCCGTTCCCATACATCCGGTTCGAGCCATCCGCGTAGCCGCTGATGTTCTCGCTCGCGCCATCGCCGATTGTAACGACCTTCGCCTTGATGACCCCGTCGCTCCATGTCACGCCATCGCTGAACTGGATGGTTTCCACTCTCCAGCTGGCCGAGTAGAAGTGGTTCTTCACCGTCACCCGGTCCTGCGCCGCGCCGAACCGAAGCACCAGATCGTTGCCGACCCGCTGTACGGCGCTCACCTCGGTCGAAGCCACGTCCTCGAACCGCAGCGTGTCCAGGTTCCCGCTCGTGGTGTCGCTATCCGTGATCGTATCCGCACCGCCTCCCCTGCGGACAACGAACACATCATTCCCCGTCCCGCCGTCCAGCGTGTCGTCCCCTGACCCGCCGTCCAGGACGTCCGCTCCCGCTGCCCCCGTCAGGTCATCATTGTCCGCACCGCCGAGGAGCTGGTCCGCTCCGGCTCCGCCGTTCAGCGTGTCATTCCCTTCGCCGCCGATCAGGAGATCGTCCCCGGCGTTTCCGGTCAGCAAGTCATTGGCGTCGCCGCCGTCCAGCATGTCGGCCAGATCGCCACCGCTCAGCGTGTCCGAACCGCCGTTCCCCCACATCCGGTTCGAGCCGCCCGAGTAGCCGCTGATGTTCTCGCTCGCACCAGTGCCGATCACATCGACCCGAACCTTGATCGCAGCGTCGTTCCAGCTCACGCCGTCGCTGAACTGGATGCTCTCGATTCTTGTAGTTCGAGTTCGACAGGTAGAAGTAGTTATTGACCGTCACCCGGTCCTGGACCGCCCCATAGCGGATCACCAGGTCGTCGCCAATACGCTGAAGCGCCGTCACTTCGGTCGATGCCACGTCCTCGAACCGCAGCGTGTCGATGTTCCCGCTTGTGCTGTCGCTATCCGTGATCGTGTCCGCTCCGCCTCCCCGGCGGACCACGTACACGTCGTTCCCCGTTCCGCCGTCCAGCGTGTCGTCCCCTGACCCGCCGTCCAGGACGTCCGCGCCCGCTGCACCCGTCAGGCCATCATTGTCCGCACCGCCGAGGAGCTGGTCCGCTCCCGCTCCACCGTTCAGCGTGTCATTCCCTTCGCCACCGATGAGGAAGTCGTCTCCGGCGTTTCCGTTCAGCGTGTCATTGGCGTCGCCGCCGTCCAGCATGTCGGCCAGATCGCCACCGCTCAGCGTGTCCGAACCGCCGTTCCCCCACATCCGATTCGGGCCGTCGGTGTAGCCGATGATGGAGTCGATCGCGCCAGTGCCGATGGTATCGACCCGCGCTTTGATGGCCGCGTCGTTCCAGGTCACCCCATCGCTGAACTGAATGCTCTCGATCTTGTAGTTCGGGCTGGACAGGTAGAAGTAGTTGTTGACCGTCACCCGGTCCTGGCCCGGGCCATAGCGGATCACCAGGTCGTTTCCGGTACGCTGCAGCGCCATCACCTCGGTCGATGCCACGTCCTCGAACCGCAGCGTGTCGAGATTCCCGCTCGTGCTGTCGCTATCCGTGATCGTGTCCGCCCCGCCTCCCCGGCGGACCACGTACACGTCGTTCCCCGTCCCGCCGTCCAGCGCGTCATTGCCCGCCCCGCCGTCCAGGACGTCCGCTCCCGCGGCACCCGTCAGCTTGTCATTGCCCGCCCCGCCCACGAGCTGATCCGCACTTGCGCCCCCTGTGAGTGTCAGGTCCTGCGGCAGCGTGACCACGACGGCGCGCTGACGAATGGATGCGGCGTCCCAGGCCACGCCATCCGCGAACTCGATCCGGTCGAGTTCGAAGGACGCCGACTGGAAGTGGCTCTCCACGCAGACGCTGTCCCCGGACCCGTACCAAAGGTACAGGTGGTTGCCCCGCCGCTCGACCGCCACCTCAGTCGAGGCCACGTCCTCGAACCGGATCCGGTCCACGGCTCCTGCTGAGCTGTCGTCGGAGGCCTGGACAGTATCCGACCCCGACCCGCGCCTCAGCACGAACACGTCGTTACCCGTGCCGCCGTACAGGGTGTCATTCCCCACCCCGCCGTCCAGCACGTCGTCGTTGGCTCCGCCGTCCAGCGTGTCGGCTCCCGCGCCGCCTTCAAGAACGTCGTTCCCTGCCTCGCCGTTCAAGTCGTCAGCGTCTTCGCCGCCCAGCAGCCGATCGTCTCCATCCCGCCCGTACAGAATGTCATTCGCCGCTCCGCCCTCCAGCACGTCGCCCTGCGTGCCACCGTTCAGCTTGTCCGTCCCCCCCATCCCCAGGATCCAATTGGCCGCCTCGTCGTACCCCGTGATCGTGTCGGCGCCCGTCCCGCCAATGGTAATGGCGACGTGCCCATTGATCGCCGCTCGATCCCAGACCACGCCATCTGCGAACTCGATCCGATCGAGTTCGAAGGACGCCGACTGGAAGTGGCTCTCCACGCAGACGCTGTCCCCGGACCCGTACCAAAGGTACAGGTGGTTGCCCCGCCGTTCGACCGTCACCTCCGTCGAGGCCACGTCCTCGAACCGGATTCGGTCCACGGCTCCTGCTGAACTGTCGGACGCCCGGACCGTATCCGACCCCGACCCGCGCCTCAGCACGAACACGTCGCTACCCGTGCCGCCGTACAGGGTGTCATTCCCCACCCCGCCGTCCAGCACGTCGTCGTTTGCTCCGCCGTCCAGCGTGTCGGCTCCCGCGCCGCCTTCAAGAACGTCGTTCCCTGCCTCGCCGTTCAAGTCGTCAGCGTCTTCGCCGCCCAGCAGCCGATCGTCTCCATCCCGCCCGTACAGAATGTCATTCGCCGCTCCGCCCTCCAGCACGTCGCCCTGCGTGCCACCGTTCAGCTTGTCCGTCCCCCCCATCCCCAGGATCCAATTGGCCGCCTCGTCGTACCCCGTGATCGTGTCGGCGCCCGTCCCGCCAATGGTAATGGCGACGTGCCCATTGATCGCCGCTCGATCCCAGACCACGCCATCTGCGAACTCGATCCGATCGAGTTCGAAGGACGCCGACTGGAAGTGGCTCTCCACGCAGACGCTGTCCCCGGACCCGTACCAAAGGTACAGGTGGTTGCCCCGCCGTTCGACCGTCACCTCCGTCGAGGCCACGTCCTCGAACCGGATTCGGTCCACGGCTCCTGCTGAACTGTCGGACGCCCGGACCGTATCCGACCCCGACCCGCGCCTCAGCACGAACACATCGCTGCCGGTGCCGCCGTACAGGGTGTCATTCCCCACCCCGCCGTCCAGCACGTCGTCGCTTTCGCCGCCGTCCAGCGCGTCGGCCCCCGCGCCACCTTCAAGAACGTCGTTTCCGGCCTCGCCGTTCAGGTCGTCAGCGTCCTCACCGCCCAGCAGCCGGTCGTTCCCGGCTCGCCCGTACAGAACGTCGTTCGCCGCTCCGCCCTCCAGCAGGTCCCCTTGCGTCCCGCCGTAGAGCGTGTCCGTCCCGCCCAGGCCCAGGATCCGGTTCGACGCCTCGTTGTAGCCGGTGATCGAGTCGGCGCCCGTCCCCCCCTGCGTCAGGACGCGGGACTTGAGGGTCACCTCGTCCCAGCTCACGCCGTCCGCAAAGCGGATCTCCTCCACCTCGTTGGAATTGGAGGAGAAGTAGGACTGCACCGTGACCTGCCCGAGCGCGCGCAGGCAGACCTGCTCTGCCGAGATGAAGGACCCGAGGTCGATGGTCCCATCGCTGACAATCTGCGCCGACTGGTTGCCCAGCAGATCGTAGAGGTTGATCTTCACGATGCCGTCTTCGGCATTGCTCCGCCACAGCCGGCCCGCCGCGTCGTACTCGAGCACCTCGATGCCCGCCGGCGGCGGGTTGCCGTCCAGCACGACCGGCTTGCCCGGCTCGAAGGAGCCCCGCCGGATGAGCTCGCCGAACGCGTTGTAGGCCATCGCGACCGTGAACACGCCAGGGACAGCCGCGGCGATCGTTCCACCGGCCACTGCCGTTCCTGCGCCGGGGGTACGGATGGCGATCTGCCGCCCGAGCGCGTCGTACTCGAAGGCGGTGTAGAGGGTGCGCTGGACCGGCGCGCCTTCTGCATCGACGGTGGTCACCGACTGCCACTGCTTCACCAACCGCCCGGCCGCGTCGAACGACTGCTGGTGCAGGTAGCCTTCCGCATCCTCGGAAGCGAGCGCGTTTCCGTTCAGGTCGTACCAGGTATTCGTGACCCGGTCCTCCGCCGGCCGCACCTCCAGCGGTCTGAAGGTGCCCGCGCTCGCGCCCTTGGCATAGGCGATCTGCCGGGTGACATTGCCGTGCGCATCCCGCTGGAACACCGTGAGCGGGAGGATCCGCTCGCCGGTGATGGCATCCCTCCGCTCCGGAGCCAGGACCGCCGACGTCCGTCCCAGCGCGTCGTAGGACGTCTGGGTCGTGTTCGCAAGCGCATCGGTCGTACGGGTCAGGTTGCCGACCGCGTCGTATGCGTAGGTGGTCACCAGGTTGCGCCGGGCGGTAACGCCGTAGTCGTCGGTGACGAGGACCAGCTCTCGCGTCTCGCTCACCTTCCGGTTGGCGCGGTCATAGGCGTACGCCACCACCCGATCGTCGTCGCTGGCCGCCACGGGCCCGGCGAAGCTCGTCCGACCTTCGACGGTGACTCCGGTGAGCTCCGTGGCGTACTCCGTGCGCCGCACCAGGTTCCCGGCAGCGTCGTACTTCTGTTCCGTCACGTAGCCGAGCGCATCGACCGTGGTCTCCAGCTGGCCTCGCAGGTTGTAGGTGTTGGTCGTCGATGCGTAGAGGGGCCGGATGGGATCGACCAGCGCGTCGCTGCGGACCAGCTCACCGAAGGCGTTGTAGCTGTGCTCCACGGTCGCGGCGTAGTACCCACCGCGCCCGTCACCGAGATCCACCCAGGCCTTCGGCTGCTGCACGATCGAGGCGCGTCCCATCACGTCGCGAACGGTCGTCACCCTGCGATCGTTGACGTGCGAGATGGACGCCAAGGCCAAATCAATGCCGCTGACTCGGGGCGCCGAGGCGCTCCCGAGCGCCAGCGCCGGCTGCTCCGCGTACCGGATCAGCCCGGTCACCTCCCCGTGGCTGTTGAGCTCATATCCTGTGACGTACCCAGCCGCGTCCACCTCGTAGCGAACCCGCCCGAGCGCGTCGTAGGCCTTGTAGCTCCACGTGCCAGCGACGTCGCGGTTGGCGACCGCGTTTCCAAAGACGTCGTAGAACACCTCGGACGTCAGCTCGACCTCGACCTCCCTTCGCTCCGCGAGGGAGGAAGCCCCATTGCTCGTGAGGCTGTCGGCCAGCGCGATGTACACTGGCGCCTTGGGGAAGGTCGTCTTCACCTGGCGGCCCACCGCGTCGTAGGCGTAGGCCGTGGTGCGCTCCTCGGTCAGGCCAGCCGCCTCGGTCCGCGCCGTCACATTGCCCAGCGCGTCGTAGCCAATTACCGTCCTCACCGCGCTCTGCGACTCGGACGTGAGCCACGCCCCGTCCACCAGCAGCTGCGTGGTCAGCGAGACGATCGGCGTCCGCTCCTCCGTCATGCGCCCGGCGGCGTCGTACAGGTACGTCCAGGTCTTCCCGGCCTTGTTCGTGAAGTCAGTCCTGCGCCCGGCGCCGTCGTAGAGGTAGTCCTCGGTGTATCCCAGCACGTCCCGCGTCGAAGCCAGTCGGCCAGCCGCGTCGTAGGTGAACCGCTCGTTGGGCGTCGCGTAATGCTGCGTGCCAAGGACGTCGTAGATGTCCTCGGCCGAAGCGCCCACGCCGAGACCACTCACCTTGGTCTCGAACAGCGTGGTCGTCAGCTTGCGGCCCACGCCGTCGTAGGTGGTCCTCGTCACGAAGCCGAGAGGGTCGACGCTGTACGCGAGCCGACCCGCCGGGTCGTAGGCGTAGAGCGTGGTACGGTCGGACCCGTCGGTGTTCTGGAGCCCCTGCAGGTCCCCGGTGCTCAGGAGCACGGGCGCGCCCCCGGCCGCGATCCCGAGGGCATAGGCGCGGGTGGCGATGAGGTTCCCGGCGCCGTCGTACCAGCTGCGGGTGAACGCGCCCGCTGCGTCCACCGAGTAGACCTGCCGGCCCGCTGCGTCGAACACGGCGCTCGACACCCGCTTCCCACCGGTCCCGTTCACCACCGGGCTCACGGCGGCCGCGACGCCCGCCGGGTCCGTGTCCGCGGTCGGCGCCGCGATGGTGTCGCCGTAGGCGATGCGCTGGATCGCGCTGCCTGTGCCGTCGTAGACGGTCTGGCTCACTCCACCGAGCGCGTTCACCACGAAAACCTGGTGGCCGGCCCTGTCGTACGCGAAGAGCGTGATCCGGTCGTCCGCCGTGGAGGCCACCGCGCTCGGCTCGACCGTGTTCGCGGCGGCCGTGGCGTAGGCCACCTGCTTCACCAGCTGCCCGGCGCCGTCGTAGATCTGCCCGGTGACCGCGCCGGCGCCGTTGGCCGTCCAGGCCACGCGCCCCGCAGCGTCGTAGCGCGACCGCACGCGGGAGTCCTTCACGTCGTTCTTCACCGCGTCGACGGCGGTCCTGAGATCGCCCTCGGTCAGGGCCGTCGAGGTCAGGACGACCGTGGCGTAGGCCACGCGCTCGAGCACCTGCCCGATCCCGTCGTAGGTCTGCTCCACCACGGCGCCGACGCCGTTCATGGTGAAGCGGACGCGGTTGGCCTTGTCGTAGACGTTCCGGACCAGCAGATCGGGGTTGGCAGCGGTCCCCGTCACGGTCGGCGTGGTGCCGGGCGTCCAGGTCGAGAGGTTGAGCTTGGCCGCGTAGACGCGCTCCTCGATGAGGTTGCCGTTCGCGTCGTAAGCACGGGTCGTGGTGCCGCCCACGCCATCCACCGTCCAGGTCAGCCGGCCGGCGGCGTCATAGCCGTGGTACACGTGCTGATCCCGCGCGGTATTCTTGATGATCGCCGCCGAGACGTCCGACTCGGTCGTCGCCGTCGAGGCGGAGATGGCCGTGGCGTAGCTGATCTGCTCGGTGAGGTTGCCGTTCCCGTCGTACTTCTGCTCGACGACGCCGCCGGTACCGCTGATCGTGAAGCGGGCGCGGTTGGCCCGGTCGTAGACCGCCTGGACCCGCTGGTCGCGGGCGTCGTCGGCCACCACGGCCGGCACGGTCCCCAGGTCCCAGCTGCTGAGATCGACCCGGTTGACGTAGGTCCGCTGCTCGACGACGTTGCCGTCGCCGTCGTAGACCGCCTCGGAGGCTCCGCCGGTGCCGTCGATCGACCAGGTGCGCCGGTTGGCGGCGTCGTAGACCGCGTAGGCGTGCCGATCCAGGACCGGGTTCTTCACCGAGGCCAGCGCGCTGGTGATGGCGGCGTCGGTGGCCGCGGTGGAAGCGGCGATGGTGCGCGCGTAGGCGATCCGGTCGAGGACGTTGCCGTTGGCGTCGTACTTGAGCTCCACCACCCCGCCGGTGGCATCGAGGGTGTACTTGGCCCGATCGGCGAGGTCGTAGACGGTCTGAATCCGGAGATCGCGGGCGTCGTCGGCGATGGCAGGCGGGGTGGGCGTGATCGTCCGGTCCCAGGTCGACACATCGATGCGCGTCGCGTAGGCCCGCCGCTCGATGACGTTGCCGTTGCCGTCGTACTGGAATTGCGTGACACCCCCCTCCCCGTCCACGCTCCAGGTCAGACGGCCGTCGCCGTCATAGACCCGGTGCTCCACCACGTCCGGCCGCGTCGCCGTGCCCGGCTGGATCAGCGTGGCGATTCTGATCGACGGTGGCCGCGATGGGGAGCGAGCCCAGGGCGATGACCGCTCCGTAGGCCGTCGTGGAGATGACCCGCCCCTCTGCGTCGTACGTGCTCTTGCGGACCCCGCCCTCGGCGTCCACGGTGAACACCAGCCGGTTGGCCGCATCGTAGGCAAACCGGGTCACGTTCCCGCGCGCGTCGGTCCGCGCGACCACGTTCCCGTTCTTGTCGTAGGTGTAGCTCTCGACCACCTTGAGGCCGGCCGGATCGACCGTGGTGGAGAGGCGCCGGCCTGCGACGTCGTAGGTGTACTGCGTGGCCAACCAGCCGGGGCTCGTCACTGTGAGCTGGCGGCCGGCCGGGTCGTACTCGTAGCGCGTGACGAGGTTCAGGCCGGTGGGGTCGACGGCTTGCGTGAGGACGTGGCCGGCCAGGTCGAACCTGATCGCCGTGACGGTGCCGCGCGGATCCGTGACGCTGATCTGCTGGCCCTTCGCGTCGTAAGCGTAGCTGGTCGTGAGCGCGAGCTTGCCCGTGCCCGGGTCCACCGTCCGGCTCAGGACGCGATTGGCCGCATCGTAGGTGACGCGCGTGATGGTTCCGCGCGCGTCGATCTGGTCCACCACCCGATCTGCGCGATCGTAGGTGGACTCGAGCGACGTGCCGTCCGCCCGCCGGGTGAACCGGAGGTTGCCGTCGGCGTCGTACTCGTACGTGGTGGCGTTCCCGCGGCCGTCCGTCACCCGGCACAGCTGGCCGTTGCGGGTGGTCTCGGTGGTGACCGTCACGCCCTCCGGCGTGGTCACGATCGTCTTGCGATTCGCCGTCTCGTAACGATAAGTGGTGGTCTTGCCCAGCGCGTCCGTCTGGGTGAGCGTGCGGCCGAAGGCGTCGTACGTGGTGGACCGGATCCCCCCAGTGCGTCCACGGTCTGCACCAGCCGGCCCAGCCGGTCGTAGGTGGCCGGCGGGATCGTGACGCCGTTCGCGTCGGTCGTCTGGATGAGCCGGCCGAAGGCGTCGTAGACCGAGCTGCGGGTGATGGCGAGGCCGCTCGGGTCCTCCATCATCCGCGTGGCCAGGCCGCGCCGATCGAAGGTGCTGGTGCGGACGAGCGTCCCGACGTTCGTCGGCTGGGTGCTCTGGATCAGGCCGCCGAAGCCGTCGTAGGTCCCGGTGGTCCGGACGTTCAGCGCGTCAATGGTAGCCGTCCGCTGGCCGCGGGCGTCGTACTCGAACCGCGTGAGCGAGTTCTGGGTGGAGGCGGCGACCGCGGTCACGAGGGCCGTGGCCGCGCCGGCGTTGGCGGTGGCGGACAGGACTCCCCCGACGAACGTGGAGACGTCCGAGGGGGCCAGCCGGGTGGCCAGCGCGTTGGTCGAGGTGACGCGCCCCAGCGCGTCGTAGGTGGTCTCGGTGACCTCACCCAGCGCGTTGATGGTGTAGCGGAGCCGCCCGGCGTCGTCGTGGAAGAAGACGGTCCGGTTGCCGTTCTGGTCGGTGGTGCTGATACGGCGGCCCGCCGCGTCGTAGGCGTGCTTCACGCCATACTGCGCCCAGATATCCTCCACCTGCGCCGGCGTCAGGCCCGAGGTGAGCTGCGCGGCGCCCACCGCGGTCAGCTCGGCGACCAGGCGCCCCTGCACGTCGTAGCGCTTGTTCAGGATCCGCTGATCAACGGTCCCGGCCGCGATGGTGGTGCTGACCAGGTTCCCGACGGTGTCGTAGACGTTGTCGGTTGTGAGCCCGTCCGCCGTCTCCTGCCGGAGGAGCCGGCCCAGCGCGTCCCAGGTGTTCCGGGCGAAGTGGTCCTCGGCGTCCGCCGCCGGGCGGAGCGTGGAGAGGCTGGTGAAGGGCGAGAGCGTCGCCGTCACCTTGCTGGCGTAGCGGCGCGACTCGAGCAGGCGGCCGTTCGAGTCGTAGGTCAGCTCGGTGAGGTAGCCCTCCGCGTCCACCTCGGCCACCTTCTGGCCGCGCGCGTCGTAGTACGTCCAGGTGGAGATGTCCTTCGCAGCGTCGGTATCCACCAGGCTGGCCACGTTGCCGCTGGAGCGGACCGTCGCGACCGCAGCGGCGATGCTGGCGGCATCGGTGAACCCGCGCACCTTGTTCGCGTAGCCGATGGTCTGGACCTGGCGGCCCGCCGAGTCGTAGCGGAGCTCGGTGAGGTAGCCCTCGCCGTCGATGGTGCCGCGCAGCAGCCCGTCCTTGTCCAGCAGCCGGGTGATGGTGCGGTCAGCCGCGGACCCGACGGGCGCCACCGTCGCGGCCACGCCGTTCCCGAGCGCGGCGGTGCTCACCGCGTTCGCGTACTGCGTGGTGGACAGCACCCGGCCAGCCTCGTCGAACCGGGTCTGGGTGACGTAGCCCAGCGCGTCCACCTGGTGGGTGAGCCGGCCAGCCGCGTCGTAGATGTTCCAGGTCTTCGCATCCGCCGAGGTGGCGGCGGGGCGGATGGCGGAGAGCGCCGGTGAGGTCGGGTTGCCATTGGCATCGACCAGCAGGCTCACCGTGACCGGGTTGGCGTACCCGATGATCTGGGTGAGCTGGTTCGCGGCGTCGTAGACGTGCTCAGTGAGGCTGCCCGACGGCCCCACGTCTGCGACCTTGCGTCCAGCGGCGTCGTACAGCACCCAGCTGCGCTGACCGGTGGGCCCCTGGGTCATCACCAGCCGGTTGTCCGCGTCGTAGGAGTAGCGCGTCGTGCCGAGCGTGGTCCCGGCGGACGACTCCACGACCGAGACGAGCCGGCCCGCGCCGTCGAAGGTGGACGTCCGCACCAGGTTGTTGGCGAGGGTGACGCTGATCTTCCCGCCGGCGTCGTCGTAGAGCGAGACGGTGGGGATCGAGAGCGTGCCGTCCGCTGACTTCACCAGGCTGGAGACCACACGCCCCATGCCGTCGTAGACGGTCTGGGTGATGCCACGTCCATCGGGCGTGATGGTCTGCAGCAGCTCGCCGCGCTCGTTGTAGACGTACTGGGTAGTGGCACCGGTGCCGGAGACGCCCTCTCCCGACACGTCGAGCTGGGTGTAGACCACGGAGAGCTTGAGCTCGCCGCGCAGGTCGTACTTGTAGCTGGTCCGGGTGGCGAGGCTGCGGTCGGCCGCGAGTCCGGTCACCCAGGCCTGGACCTGCGCCTCCGTGGGAACAGCGGTCTGGCCAAGGCTCGCCACCAGGGTGGCCACGTCGTACGCCTGGGCCCGGTACTCGAAGGTCGCGATCCGCCGGCCCAGCGGCTCGTCAGTCGGCGTCCCGGTGCCGTACCGGTGCTCGGCGACGCGACCTTCGGGGCTGATCACGAACCGGAGCTGGTTCTTGCCCTCGGCGTCGTAGACGTAGCGGGTGGTCAGAGCCGCGCCGCCGGAGTGGACGGTCTCGGTCAGGATCTGGTTGTGACCGTCGTAGGTCCTCTCGACGGTGTTGCCGGCCGAGTCCACCTGCTTCGTCAGGTTTCCATTCTCGTACGTCAGGTCGAGGGTCTGCTTGATCCCATCCCGGACGACGTCCTCGGGAGCCTCCAGCGTGTACTTGACGTAGGAGGTGATCGTCGCTGCGTCGCCGCTGGCCGTGTACGTGTACTCGACCAGCGTCAGTCCGCCGGGCTGAGCGGCCGTCACACCGCCCACGACGCGGGTGAGCTGGGCCTTCGTGTCGTAGAGGTAGACCGTCGAGACGTTCAGCGGGTCCGTGACTGTGGTCTTGCCAGCGGCGTACGCGAACGAGGTGGTGTTGCCCGCGCCGTCCTCGACGGTCGCCACCTTGTAGACGCCGTCCACCAGGTCGTACGTGAAGTCAGTCCGCGTGCCGTCGCCCTGGACCACGCTGGCGATGCGGTTGCTCGTCCCGTCGTAGGTGTAGGTGGTCGTGAAGACCGTGGCCGTCTCAGCGGCCGTCACCGCCGACAGGGTCTTCGGGTTGAGCGCAACGCTCACCGTCTCGAGCCGGTTCTGCGCGTCGTAGGTGTACGAGACGCTCTGGAGCGTCAGGTCGCCGTCGACCTTCAGCACCGTGTCGACCCGGAGCAGGTTCCGGCCGTTGGCGCCGCCGTAGACGTAGGTGATCGACTCGCCGCTGGCGCTCGTCACGCCCGTCAGCTGGTTCGACTCGTTGTAGCTGTAGGTGAGCGTGTTCCCGGCCGCGTCGGTCTGCGTGAGGATCCGGCCGACCGCGCCGGCCTGGTACGTCTCGCGCGTGGTCGAGGCTCCGTCGGTCCAGGTGTACGTGCCGTCACCGTTGATGACGATGCTGTCGCGGGCCGAGCTGCCGGTGATCTCCGCGAGGTACGCGCCCTTGGCCGCGTCCCAGGCGTAGTCGCAGGTCGAGCCGTCGGTGTCGACCCGGCGGAGCCGCCCGCCGCCGAGGTCCTGGATGGCCCTCGTCGGCGCGCCCTGCCAGAAGTCGCCGCTGCCGTCGAAGTCGTAGGCGCCCTGGCTGTTGTACGTGCGCAGCGCCGAGGTGTCCGGGCCGTTGCCGACCAGCAGCGCGTCGCCGCGCTGCAGCACCAGGTTGCCGCTGAAGATGTTGACGTAGGCGCGCTCCCCGCCCTGCCCCTGGGTGCTGGAGCCGAAGAGGCCCCGCCCGCCGAGGGAGGTGAGCGAGCTGAGGTTCAGGCCCAGCGAGTTCCCGCTGAAGATCGCGACCATGGTGTGCAGACCCCGTCGTCATGCCGCGATTGCCCCCCGGGGCACCTGCCCCTCTGGTCGATCACGACTGGCTGTAGGGTTGTCCGCTGGACGCGGCGGGAGTTTAGCGCCCGGACTGCGGCATTGCTTCGCGGGGCTTTCCCTGGGCCATCATCACACCAGGTACTCGTCCGCCGGCCGCCGCCGGCCGGGGGCGCCGGCGCGGTACTCCTTGAGCCTGTACTGCACCTTCCGGACGGAGACGCCCAGCAGCTCGGCGGCGCGCGCGGTCGAGCCGCCGCAGCGGTCGAGCGTGCGCAGGATGGCCTCCCGCTCGATCTCCAGCAGCGTCGAGCCCGGGGCTGGCCAGGCGTCGGCCTCCTCGGCCGCGCCGGCGCGCACCACTGGCGGCAGGTGCTCGAGCGCCAGGTCGTGGCCGGCGGTGGCCCGCACCGCGTGCGCCACCGCGGCGGCCAGCTCGCGCACGTTGCCCGGCCACTCGTAGGCGAAGAGCGCCGCGAGCGCGCCGGCGGTCACGCCGGGCGGCGCGCGCCCCAGCGCCCGCGCCTCGGCGGCCGCGAAGTGGGCCACCAGCGCGGGGAGATTGTCGCGGCGGGCGCGCAGCGGCGGGAGCTCGGCCGCCACCACCGCCAGCCGGTAGTAGAGGTCATGCCGGAACCGTCCTGCGGCCACCGCCTCGGCCAGATCGACCTGCGAGGAGGCCACCACGCGCACGTCCACGCGGATGGGCGCGCCGCCGCCGGCCGGGATGACCTCGCCGGTCTGGAGCGTGCGCATCAGCGCCAGCTGCAGCGCGGGCGGGAGCTGCCCGACCTCCTGCAGGTAGAGCGTGCCGCGGTCGGCGGCCTCCAGCCGCCCCTCTTGCCGGCCCTCGAGATCGGGCAGCACGCCCGGCTCGGCGCCGAACAGCTCGACCTCCAGCAGCCGCTCGCACAGCCCGGCGCAGGAGAGGCGCAGGAAGGGGCGCTCGCTGCGCGGGGAGGCCTCGTGCAGCGCCTGGGCCACGTGGGCCTTGCCGGTGCCGGGCTCGCCGGTGAGCAGGACCGGGGCGCGGGTGGGGCCGGCGCGGGCGATGGTCTCCTGCACCGCGCGCATGGCGGGCGTCTCGCCCACCACCAGGGCCCGGGCCCGCGCGCGGGCCCGGAGCGCGTCGCGCTCGCGGCGGAGGCGGCGGGCCTCCAGCGCGCGCTGCAGCAGGAGCAGCAGCTGCCCGGCGTCGATGGGGTGGAGCACGAAGCCGTCGGCGCCCGACCGCAGCGCCGCCAGCGCCAACTCCACCTGCTCGGCCCCGGCCGTCACCACCAGCGCCGCGTCCGAGCCCACCTCGCCCAGCCGCACGAGCAGCGCACCGTCCGCGGCGCCCGGCAGCGCCACGCCGGCCAGGACCACGCCGGGCGAGAAGCTGGGGACCAGCGCCAGCGCGTCCTCCAGCCCGCCCGCGTCCACCGCGTCCAGGCCGCGCTCGCAGAGCAAGGCGCGCAGCGCCCCGCCTGCGCGGCGGTCGGCGTCCACGACGAGGATGCGCTCGGACTTCATCCAGAGGCGGGGGAAAGCAAGGGCCGTACCCGGGTCCTGGAGCACCGCGCCGTGCACCCTTTGCGCGCTCCAGGGGGCTACGGGGTGGTCTGGCAGGCCCGGCACCCCCAGCGGTGGTCCCTGCGGGTGACGCGGCGGAGGGGGCGGCTCCCACCTGCCCGCAGCCCCCTCCGCGCCCCCTGCGCCGCTGCGCATTCCGTGCGCCGAGGAGCCGCCCCGTGCCCCGAGCTAAGATGGAAGGGCCGGACCGCAGGAGCGGCCCGGCCCGGAGCAAGCCGCGGTGCGCCGATCAGGGCGCCAGCGGGATCGGCGGCGGGTCGATGGACGCGCCGCCCGCGGGCAGCGAGCCCTTGACCGATCCGGCGGGTTGGCCAGCGGGAAGCGGGTGGCGTTGTCCAGGATCACCAGCCCGATGAGCAGGGCCACGAACACCAGGGAGGTGATGAAGACCAGCCGGTTGGCGCCCTTCTGATTGTAGAGGTGCATGAAGAAGAGGGCCACCAGCGCCCCCTTGGCGGTGGCGATGACCAGCGCGATGGTCACGTGCCAGCCGCCCTCCACGTGGATCCTCGACGCGTAGTAGGTGACCACCGTCAGGATCAGGAGGGCGATCCAGACCGTGGCGTAGCGGGCGGCGTGAGAGGGGTGGGCCACGGAGTGGCTCGAGGTCTCGGCCATGGGGCTGACGCTCTCCTAGATGAGGTAGATGAGGGGGAAGACGAAGATCCGAATCAGGTCGACCAGGTGCCAGTACAGGCCGGCCAGCTCCACCGGCACGTGGTACTCGGCCGAGTAGGCGCCGCGCCAGGCGCGGAAGCCGATGACGGCCAGCACGGTCATCCCGATGATCACGTGCACGCCGTGGAGGCCGGTGATCAGGAAGTAGAGCGCCCAGAACAGCGGGGCGCCCGGCGCCTGCACGGCCTCGTAGGCGTAGTACATGCCCGGTAGCTGGTGCTCGTGGAAGTGATGCCCGTACTCCACGTACTTGAGGCAGAGGAAGACCACGCCCGCCGCCACCGAGAGAAAGAAGAGCTGGGCGCAGCGCTTGTTGTTGCCGCGCGCGGCCGCGTCGAGCCCCATGGCCACGGTGAAGGACGACGACACCAGCACGATGGTGTTGACGAGGCCGTAGCTGGTCTCGATGGCGCGGCTGGAGGCGGCGAAGGCCTCCGGGTACAGGTAGCGGTAGACCGCGTAGGCCGCGAAGAGCGCGGTGAAGAGCAGGATTCGGTGGCCAGGAAGAGCCACATGCCCAGGCGCGCGGCGTGGGTCTGCGTCTCCAGGCTGTCGAAGTGGTGCGCGAGCGGGCTAGCGGGCATGAGAGTGCTCAGGGGCGGCCTTGGAGGCCTCGAGGGCCGAGTCGTCGTACTCGTGCGGACCGCGGGTGATGACGGGGGTGACCTCGAAGTTCTCCGGCGGCGGGGGCGAGGGGGTGTCCCACTCGTAGCCGCGCGACTTCCACGGGTTGGCGCCGGACACCGCGCCCCACTTCAAGGACAGCAGCATGTAGACCAGCACGAGCAGGAGCCCCAGCGCCAGCACGCTGGCGCCGGCGGTGGAGGCCACGTTGAGCGGCCAGAAGCGCTCCGGGTACGAGAAGTACCGGCGCGGCATGCCCTCGTTGCCCAGCAGGAACTGGGGGATGAAGGTGAAGTTGAAGCCCAGGACGATCGATCACTGCGGCCACCAGCCCCCAGCCCTCGGGGTAGCTGCGGCCGGTGATTCTTGGGGAACCAGTAGTGGAGCGCGGCCAGGAAGGCCATCATCACGCCGCCCACCATGATGAAGTGGAAGTGGGCCACCACGAAGTAGGTGTCCTGCCAGTGGACGTCCAGCGAGACGGTCGCCAGCGCGATGCCCGTCATGCCGCCGAACACCAGGAAGTAGAGGAAGCCCACGAAGTAGGCGAAGGGCGTCGTGAACGAGATCGAGCCCTTGTAGAGCGTGGCCGTCCAGTTGAAGACCTTGATGGCCGTGAAGATGCCCACGAACATCGAGAGGATGCCGAACACGCCGGCGTCGAAGGCCGACTGGCCGGACGTGAAGAGGTGGTGACCCCAGGTGAAGAAGCCCACGAAGGCGATGCCGAGCGAGGAGTAGGCCACCGCCTTGTAGCCGAAGATGTTCTTGCGCGCGAAGGCGCAGACCACCTCGGAGATCACCGCCATGGCCGGCAGGATCATGATGTAGACGGCCGGGTGCGAGTAGAACCAGAAGAAGTGCTGGAAGAGCACCGGGTCGCCGCCGCGGGCGGGATTGAAGATGCCCCACTTGAACGCGTTCTCGATCGCCACCAGCAGCAGCGTCATGCCCAGCACCGGCGTGGCCAGGATTCGGATGACGCTCGTGGCGTAGATGGACCAGACGAAGAGCGGCAGGCGGTTCCAGCCGATCCCGGGCGCCCGCATCGTGTGGGTGGTCACGATGAAGTTGAGGCCGGTGAGGATGGAGGAGAAGCCGAGGATGAAGGCGCCCAGCAGGATGGGCACCACCTTGGTGACGGTGGTGGTCGAGTACGGCGTGTAGAAGGTCCAGCCGGTGTCCGCGCCGCCGTGGATCATCCCGTAGAGCGCGATGACCGCGCCCAGCACGTAGACGTAGAAGCTGAGCAGGTTCAGGCGCGGGAAGGCCACGTCCTTGGCCCCCAGCATGATCGGCACCAGGAAGTTGCCGAAGCCGCTGGGGATGGCCGGGATCATGAAGAGGAAGATCATGACCACGCCGTGGAGCGTGAACATCCGGTTGTAGGTCATCGCGTCCATGATGGTCGGACCGGGCGTGAGCAGCTCGATCCGGATCAGCATGGCGAACAGGCCGCCGATGAACAGCGAGACCGTGGTGGCCACCAGGAACATCACCCCGATCCGCTTGTGATCGAGCGTGAGGAGCCAGGACTTCGGCCCGGTCGCGGGCGCGTTGAGGTAGTTCCGGGGGTTGTAGACCGGGGCGTCGGCGCCGGGGGCGGCGACGGCCACGGCTTCACTTGCGGGGGATGGACTCATAGGCCGGGCCCTCCGACGGTCCAGCGCGGACCGCCGAGGTTCGAAGGGACTTGATGTATTCGACGATGGCCGCCGTCTGCGGCGCCGCGAGCTGCCCCTGGTAGGTGGGCATCACGTTCTGGTAGCCGGCCACGAGCTCGGCCCCGGGGTCCATCATCGACCTGGTGAGGTACGCCTCGTCGGCGACGATGCTCTTGCCGTTCTGGAGCTTCTCCTCACGCTGGTAGAGGTTCACCCAGGTCGGCCCGATGTGGCGGGAGCCGTCCACCGAGTGGCACTTGAGGCAGCCCTGCTCCGCCGCCACCCGCTCACCCTCGCGGATGAGGTTGGAGGCGGCCGGGATGACCTCGCCGGCGGTCGGGTTGGCGTCCTGCGCGGAGGCCAGCCCGCGGCGCTGCGCGGTCACCCACTGGTCGTATTCCTGCGGCGGCAGCACCACCAGCTCGCCCAGCATGCCGGAGTGGGCCAGGCCGCAGTACTCGGCGCAGAAGATCTCGTAGCGGCCGGGCTTGTCGGCCTTGAACCACGTCTGCGTGTAGCGGCCCGGCAGCGCGTCCTGCTTGATGCGCAGCGCCGGCACGTAGAACGAGTGGATCACGTCGCGCGAGGTGATGAGGAGCCGCACCGGCCGGCCCGCCGGCACGCGCAGCGTGTCCACGGCGTTGGGGCCGCCCGGGTAGGCGAACTTCCACATCCACTTCTTGCCCTGGACGTAGATGTCCATCGCGTCGGGGGGCGGCCGCTGCAGGCTCGCGAACTGCGGGAAGCCGATGGCGAACCAGAGCAGGAAGATGGCCAGCGGCCCGCCGATGAAGATCACCTCGTGGATGGTGCGCGGGGTGACGTGCGGGGTGGTCTCGTCCTCGGAGCGGCGCCGGTAGCGGACGAAGAAGTACAGCGCCGTCGCGAACACGCCGGTGGCCGCGATCATCGTGGTGATGATCACGAAGAAGTGGAGCTGGTCCACCTGGCGGGCGTACTCGCTCGCCTGGTCCGGGAGGAACAGCAGCCTGCGCAGGAGCTCGTTCATGCCGTCTTCCTCGACTTGGCCCGCCGCTCACGCCACACCAGCCCGCCGATCAGGCCGGTCAGGCCCAGCAGCGCCGCCAGCGCGCCCGCGCGCACGATGCCGAACGCGTAGGGCTCGTACTTCCGCGAGGCGGGGTCGTACCGGTAGCAGGTCAGCAGCAGGCGATCGAAGCTCGTGCCGACCTTGCCGCCGGCCGCCTCGACCACCGCGAGCCTGAAGTCCTTGTTGGGATACTCGATGCCGTACAGGTAGCGGGAGACGCGGCCGTCCGGCGTCAGGACGAAGATTGCCGCCACGTGCGCCCACTCGCCGGAGACCTCGTCGAGCTTGTAGTGGAAGCCCACCGCGTCGGCGACGGCGCGCGAGGCCTCGGCGCTGCCCACCAGGAACGGCCAGGCGTCGCCGGCGTCCTGCTTCCCCATCGACTGGAGGTAGCCGCGCCGCCGCTCGGCGGCCAGCCCCGGCCGCTCCGCCGGGTCGAAGGAGATGGTCAGCGGCTGGTAGTCCTTGCCCAGCTCCAGCCCGTTCTCGCGGAGCGTGCGGGCCATGCCGGAGAGCATCAGGCCGCAGAGCATGGGGCAGTCGTAGTAGACCAGCGCCAGCACCACCGGCCGGTGGCCCTGGAAGGCCTGGCGCAGCGTGGTCGGCCGCCCCTGCCAGTCGGTGAAGGGCGTGTCGAGCGGCACCTGCGCGCCCAGCTTCTCGTCGATCCGGACCTCCTCCAGCGCCAGCGGCGCCACGTCCGGCGGGGTGCCGCCGTGGTCGGGCGCGCGCCAGAACTGGGCGTGCGCCGGCGCCGCGGCGAGGAGGGCGGCGGCGGCGGCCGCGGCCTGGAGACGGCGCAGGGTCACGGCTGCGCCCCCGGCGACGAGGCGGCGTCGGGCGGGACCACGCCCGGGCGGACACCGCCGGCAACCAGCGCCATGGCGTCCTCGATGGGGATGTGGGCCAGGCCGGCCTGGCGGTCCACCCAGCCGTAGGAGCCCAGCTGCTTCAGCTGGAGGGCGCGCTGGTTCTGGCCACGGACGGTGAGGTCGAAGAGCTGCTGCTCGACCAGGCCGATCTTGCTCTGGCCCATCTCGGCCGGCATGGGCGGCGGCACGTAGTCCGCGCCCTTGTAGCGGTAGTAGCCGACCGCCGCCAGCGAGGCGATGAAGAAGACCACCAGCGAGCCGAGGCCCACCGCCAGGATGGCCGTCGTGTTGACCACGTCCGGCTCGGCCCGTACGGCGTGGCCGTGCGTGTCGTGTTCGGAGTGCGTGCTCATTGCGGCAGGTACCTCAGCGAGTCCTCGAGGTAGGGGTCGCGGACCGGGACGGCCACCGTCCCGCGCATCCGCGCCACGACGAAGGCGATGGCCACCCCGCCCACGCCCACGAAGGCCGTCACGTCCCACAGCGAGAAGTGCGGGCCGCCCTCGTCGAGGTGGGGCATGACCAGCCAGTAGGAGATTGACCCAGTGGACGAAGAGCAGCCAGAGCGCCACGCGGGAGAGGCGGCGCGGGTCGCGCTTCCGGTCGCGGGAGAGGAGCAGGAAGAACGGCACCACGAAGTGGAGGGCCGCCAGGAACACCGCCACCCAGAGCCAGCCGCCGTTGGTGCGGAGGATGTACCAGGGCACCTCCTCCGGCACGTTGGCGATCCAGATGAGCAGGAACTGGGAGAAGGCCACGTAGGCCCAGAAGGCGGTGAAGGCCAGCAGGAACTTGCCCAGCGAGTGGAAGTGCTCGGCGCTCATGTGGGCGCCGAACTGGGTCAGGTCGTTCCGGGTGGCGGTGCCGGCCAGGATGGTCACCGCGAAGGTCGCCACGAAGGAGCCAGCGAACCAGTAGACGCCGAAGATGGTGGAGAAGAAGCGCGGGTCGATCGACATGAGCCAGTCGAAGGCCGCGAAGGTGAGGGTCAGGGCCAGCAGCGGGAGCGCGCCCGCGCCCAGCCGGCGCTGCCACTTGGTCAGCGTCACGCCGCCCTGCTGGTCCTGGCGGATGGACCAGGCGCGCAGGAGGTGGCCGATGACGAACCAGCAGAGGAAGTAGAAGACGGCCCGGCCGATGAAGAACGGCACGTTGAGGTAGGGCGCCTTGTGCTCCGCCGCGTGCCGCAGCTCGCCGGCCAGGGCCTCGGGGTGGATCCAGGGGAAGAGGTGGTTCATGCCCCACACGATGGGGATGAACAGCACCGCGAAGAGCGGCACGGCCGCGGGCAGGTGCTCGAGGAAGCGGCGCAGCACCACCGGCCAGCGGGCGTTGGAGGCGTGGAACGCGCCCAGCAGGATCAGCGCGCCCAGCGCGATGCCCAGCCAGTACACGAAGGCCACCAGGTAGGCGTAGAGCGCGCGCTGCGGGCTGAGGAACCCGCCCACCGCGGTGAGCGCCAGGGCCACCACCCCCACGGCGCCGGCGCGGACCATGAGCGTCCGGCCGCCCTGGAACGGGGTCAGCGTCATGGCGTCCCCCGATCCAGCTTCTCGCGCGCCGCCGGCGGCAGCTTGTCCGCCGGCGCGTGCTGGCTCAGCTGCAGCGCGCGGACGTAGGCGACCACCGCCCACCGGTCCTGCACCGACAGCTCCTGGGCGTACGATGCCCATGAGTCCGAATCCCTCCGAGATGACCTGGTAGATGTGGCCGTCCGGCACGTCGCGGTAGAGGTGCAGCGACGGCGGGCGGCGCAGCGACATGTTCATGGCCAGCTGGCTCTCGCCGTCGCCGAGCACGCCGTGGCAGACGGCGCAGTGGATGTCGAAGCGGCTGCGGCCGCGGGCCAGCAGCTTCTCGTCTACCGGCACCGGCGACAGCGCCACCGGCTTGCCATCCGGGCCGCGCCCGGTGGCCACCGCCGGCTCCAGCGGCACGCCGTAGGGGACGGTCCCCTCCGGCGGCGCGCGCGTGGCCAGGCCGTCGGAGTGGAACTCGCTGGCCTGGTAGGCCTTGTACTTCTGCTGGCGCTGCATCGGGTCGAGGCGCGGGCAGCCGGTGAGGACCGCCAGCGCGGCCAGCGGCAGGAGGAGGGTCGAGGGCTTCACGTCGTCGCCTCCGGGACGATCGAGACCTGCCGGGCGCCCAGCCGCCGCAGCTCGGCCGCGAGCGGCTCGGCGTCGCCCGCCGGCACCGCCGCCGACAGCCACAGGCCGTCGATGCTGGCCGAGCGGAAGGCCTCGACCTCGAAGACCGGGTGGTGGACGCGCGGGAACCGGAAGTAGGCGAAGAGCAGGCCGAGGAAGATGCTGAGCGACGCGAAGAGCACGCCCAGCTCGAAGGTGACCGGGATGAAGGCCGGCGCGCTGTGCGGCGGGCGGTTGCCCACGTTGAGCGGCCAGTCGTACCCGACCATGAACCACTGGATGAAGTAGCCGGTGCAGGCGCCGGTGACGCCGGCGCACAGCGTGACCAGCGGCACGGTGGACCGCTTCAGCCCCAGCGCCTCGTCGGCGCCGTGCAGCGGGTACGGGGAGTGGATGTCCAGCGTCCCCTTCCCCTGCGTGCGCAGGGTGCGGGCGGCGTCGAGGAGCGCGTGCTCCTCGGGGAACTCGCCCAGGACGTAGGCGGTGGTCGGGAGCGCGGTGACCGTGCTCATGCGTGCCCCCCGTGCGCGGCCGAGGCCGTGCCCCTGGCGTGGTGGTCGTTGTGCTCCAGCTCGCGCCGCAGCTCCTTGACCTCGGAGATGGGGATGGCCGGCAGGAAGCGGAGGAAGAGCAGGAACAGGACGCCGAAGGTGCTCATGGAGCCGAAGAGCAGGCCCCAGTCCACCCAGGTCGGCGTGTAGTTGGCCCAGCTGCCGGGGATGAAGTCGCGCGTGAGCGTGACCGCGATGATCACGAACCGCTCGGCCCACATCCCGATGTTGACCAGGATGGAGACCGCGAACAGCACCACCAGGTTGTTGCGCCAGCGCGGGAACCAGAACACCTGCGGCGCCACCACGTTGCAGAAGACCTGCATGGCGTAGATGGGCCAGTAGGGGCCGATGAGCCGGTTGTAGAAGGCGTACCACTCCGCCTCGGAGCCGGAGTACCAGGCGATGAACCACTCCATCGCGTAGCCGTAGGAGACCATCAGGCCGGTCGCGAGGATCACCTTCGCCATGTTGTCCAGGTGGCGCATGGTGACCACGTGCTCGAAGCCGAGCAGCTTCCGCGCCGGGATCATCAGCGTGATGACCATGGCGAAGCCGGAGAAGATGGCGCCGGCCACGAAGTAGGGCGGGAAGATGGTGGTGTGCCAGCCCGGCAGCTGCGAGATGGCGAAGTCGAAGGACACGATGGTGTGCACCGAGACCACCAGCGGCGTGGACAGGCCGGCCAGCAGCAGGTAGCCGACGCGCCAGTGCTGCCAGTGGCGGGCCGAGCCGCGCCACCCGAAGGACATCACGCCGTAGACGAGCCGCTGCACGCGGTTGGTGGCCGAGTCGCGCAGCGTGGCCAGGTCGGGGATGAGCCCCAGGTACCAGAAGAGGAACGAGACCGTGGCGTAGGTGGAGATCGCGAACACGTCCCAGGGGAGCGCGCTCTTGAAGTTGGGCCAGAGCTGGTTCGTGGACGGGTACGGGATCAGCCACCAGAAGAGCCAGGGGCGGCCCAGGTGGATGATCGGGTACATGCCGGCCATGGCCACCGCGAAGAGCGTCATGGCCTCGGCGAAGCGGTTGATCGAGGTGCGCCACTTCTGCTGGAACAGCAGCAGGATGGCGCTGATCAGCGTGCCGGCGTGGCCGATGCCGATCCACCAGACGAAGTTGGTGATGTCGAAGGCCCAGGCGACGGGGTTGTTGTTGCCCCACACGCCGATGCCCACGAACAGCGTCATGAAGAGCGACAGGAGCCAGAAGCCCATGCCGCACATCAGGACGCCGAGCAGGATGAGGAAGCCCTTGCGCGTCGGCCCGAGCACGGGCTTCGAGCAGGCTCTCCGTCAGCGCCCGGTCGTCGGGCCGGCCCACCAGGACCGGCGTCGTCTCGAGCGGATCCACTTTCCGCGATGGTCTGGGCGGTGCTCATGCGAGGTCGGGGTTCGGGTTGCGGAGCTTGACCAGGTAGGCGGTGCGCGGCCGCGTCCCCAGCTCGTGGAGGAGGTCGTAGCCGGCGCTCGTCGCTGTGCCGCTTCGAGACGGCCGACTCCGGGTCATTGAGGTTGCCGAACACGATGGCCTCGGTCGGGCAGGCCTGCTGGCAGGCGGAGACGACCTCGTCGCCGCCGATCTTGCGCCCCTCCGACCGGGCGGCGACGCGGTGCCGCTGAATCCGCTGCGTGCAGTAGGTGCACTTCTCCATCACGCCGCGGGCCCGGACGGTGACGTCCGGGTTCATCAGCATCTTGAGCTCGGGCTCCATGGTCCCGCGCCAGTCCAGGTAGTTGAAGCGCCGGACCTTGTACGGGCAGTTGTTGGAGCAGTACCGGGTACCGACGCACCGGTTGTAGACCATCTCGTTCAGCCCCTCCTCCGAGTGCACGGTCGCGTTGACCGGGCAGACGTACTCGCAGGGGGCCGTCTCGCAGTGCACGCAGGCCAGCGGCTGCGTGACGCTCTGCGGGTCCTCGACCGGACCCTCGAAGTAGCGATCCACCCGCAGCCAGTGCATCTCGCGGCTGCGCGCCACCATCTCCTTGCCGACGACCGGGATGTTGTTCTCGGCCTGGCAGGCGACCGTGCACGCGCCGCAGCCGATGCAGCGCGACAGGTCGATGGCCATGCCCCACTTGTACTCGTTCTTCGAGTAGTCCACCGGGGCGTGGATGCTGATGGGCGCGCCGCGCAGCTCCTCCAGCTGCTCCTGGTGGTGCTGGAGCTCGGCGGCGTCCACCGAGAGGGCGATCTCGCGCCCCTCCATGGAGAAGTGCTCCTGGGTCGTGACCAGCTTGACCTTGGCGCCGGTCTTGCGCGCCTGGAGGCCGGACGCGAACCAGGTGCCGGCGGTGCGCAGCGGGTAGGCGTCGAAGCCGGCGCCCTTCCCCACCGCGCCGGCGACCCGCTGGCCGTAGCCGAGCGGCAGCGTGACGGCGCCGTCGGCGTGGCCGGGCACCACGCGCGCCGGGGCGCTGACGGTGCGGCCGCCCAGGGAGAGCTCGAGCACCTCGCCGTCGGCCACGCCCAGCTGCTTGGCGGTGGCGGACGAGAGGAGCGCGGCGTTGTCCCAGGTGAGCTTGGTGATGGGGTCCGGGAACTCCTGCAGCCAGGCGTTCTCGAGGAACCGGCCGTCGTGGACGCTGTAGTCGGCCACGAAGGAGACCTCGAGCCCCTCGCCCGGCGCCTTGAGCGCGCGCAGCGCCTCGGCCACGCGGCCGGCGTCCACCGCCGGCGCCTCCGGGGCCACGGCGCTGCCCGGGATCAGGCCGGCGGCGAGCCAGCCGTCCCAGCGGCCGCCGAAGCCGGCCTCGCCGGTCCGGACCTTCCAGCCGTCCTGGACGATCCGGTGGGCCCCGCGGTCGCCCTCGTCGAGGAAGGCGGCCAGCAGCTCCACCTCGGAGACGCTCTCGTGCAGCGGCGCCAGCAGCGGCTGCACGATGGACACCGAGCCGTCGCGGCTGCGCAGGTCGCCCCAGGTCTCGAGCGGATGCGACGCGGCCAGGATCCAGCCGGAGGCCTGGACGGTCTCGTCGTCGCGCTGCGCGAGCGTGATGACGGTCTTGGCCTTGGGCAGGCGCGCGCGGAGCTCCAGCTCGGCCGGCGCGGTGTGGAGCGGGTTCCAGGCGGTGACGACCAGCGTGTCCACCTGGCCCGCGTCCAGCTCCTTCGCCAGCGTGGCCAGCCCCTGGCCTCCGCCCTCGGGCAGGACCGGCGGGCGGTACTCGACCGTGTGCCCGGCGTTGCCGAGCGCGTCGTTGAGGGCCGCGGCCAGCGCGTGCACCGCCGCCGGCTGCCGCGCCCCCGCCGCCACCAGCGACCGCCCGCGGGCGCGGGCCAGGTCGGCGGCGACCGCGGCGGCGGCCTTGGCGTGCGGCCCGGAGGCCGGCGCGCCCAGCGGCGCCAGCGCCGAGAGGCCGTGCTTCCCGGCCAGCTCGGCGGCCACGGCGCGGGCGAACCCGGCCACCTCGCCGGAGCGCATCCGCAGCCGGTGGTCGGCCATGCCGCCGGTGACGCTGTAGCGCGCCTCGGCGACGTAGAGCCGGTTCATCCTGTCGCCGGTGCGCCGGGCTGCGAACTCGCGCGCCTGGCGCAGCGGTTCGCCCTCGCGGGCCAGCAGGTCCGCGTCGAGCGAGAGGATCACGTCGGCGTCCGCCAGCTTCCAGGTCGGCTCGAGCGGGCGGCCGAAGGCGGCCTGGGCGCCGGCCCGCACCGCGTCGTCGGTGGTGGCGGACCAGGCGTCGAACCTGGCCTTGGGCAGGCGGGCCAGGATCCGCTGCTGCAGCCCCTGCAGCGTGGGCGAGCTGGTGGGCTCGACCAGGAAGCGGAGGCGCGCTCCGCCGTCCTGCGCGTGCTTCCGCGCCAGCGTCGAGAGCTCCTCGAACAGCCCGGTGGCGGAGACCGGCTGGTTGCCCACCTTGAAGCCGCGCAGCCGCGCCGGATCGTAGAGGTCGAGGATCCAGGCCTGGAGGATGGGATCGGTGCCGCCGCGGGTCGCGGGGTGCTCGGGGTTCCCGTCGATCTTGGTGGGCCGCCCTTCCCAGGCGGTCACCACCAGCCCCACCGCGCGGCCGTCGCGGCTGGCCGCGGTGGCGAACGTGTTGGGCAGGCTGGGCGTGGTGCCGGCGGCGGGCCGGACCCAGGAGACGACCTTCTCGCGCGGCGGCTTGCAGCCGGTCACGCCGGCCAGCGCGGCCGACGCGCCGAGGATCTGCAGGAAGCTGCGGCGGCCGAAGCCCTCCGGCGTCTCGGCGGCGCGCTCGGCGCCCTCCGGGAACTCGCGGGTGGCGTCCGGCTTGGCGCCGTGCTCCGCGACGCTGCGCCAGCGCCGCTCGCCGAGGAGATCGGGGCGCTTCTGTCCGTAGATGGGGAGGCCTAGCGATGGCATGTGTAGCACGCGGTGCGGGGTTTGACGTCGTTCTTGACGGCGAGCGCCTTCCCGAGCTCGACGGGATCACCGTCGGGTGCCCAGGTCATGCTCGTGACCTGATCCAGGGGGCGGAGGTTCGGGTACGGGTTGCGGTGGCAGTCGAGGCACCGGCCCATGGTCAGCGGCTGGACCTGCTCGATGGCGGCCATCTCGTCGACGCGCCCGTGGCAGGTGACGCACCCCACGCCCTTGGTCACGTGCGCGGCGTGGTTGAAGTAGACGAAGTCCGGGAGCTTGTGGACGCGCGTCCACTGGATGGGCTGGTTCGCGAACCAGGAGGCGCGCACCGCGTCCAGCAGCGGGCTCTTGTTCCAGACCTGCGAGTGGCAGTTCAGGCAGAGCTGCGTGGCCGGGATGCCGGCGCTGGACGCCTTCTCGACGGAGGTGTGGCAGTACCGGCAGTCGATCAGGTCGTCCTTGACGTGGTGCCTGTGATCGAACTGGACCGGCTGGGCCACCTGCTCCTGCTGGCCCGTGCCGTAGGGGGTCCGCCAGTACACCATGGCCCCGGCCACCGTCCCTCCGGCGCCAGCGACCAGGAATACGAGCACGAAGCGGAATAGGGCGTTGGATCTCGGACTGAAGAGTGCGCTCATCGCGTGTGGCGCGCAGCCCGAGAGCTGGCTCCTGCGTTCCGATCCGGGATCTGGGCCCGCGCCGGGGCGTAAACTGTTCGGCGCTCCCCTTCTCCGGAAGGTCTCTGAAGGGGCAGATGCGGCCCGCGCGGACGAAAGTTGATGCGGGCGGTCATCGCGCCGAGGCCGTCACGGGACAGGGACGGGACGAGCGCAGCGCCGATGTGGGCCCGACCTCGGGGGCAGGGCGCGGTCCGCGCTAGACTGCCCTCCGTGCCCGTCTACCGTCTTCCCCGCGAGCCCGTCTTCCCGGATCCGTCGGACGCGGATCCGGACGGGCTGCTGGCGGTGGGGGGTGATCTCTCGCCGAAACGTCTGTTGACCGCGTACGCAGAGGGCATCTTCCCCTGGTACTCCGGCGACAGCCCCATCCTCTGGTGGTCGCCGGATCCGCGCCTGGTGCTGGAGCCGGCGGCGCTCCATGTGCCGCGCTCGCTGCGGCGGACCATGAAGCAGGGCCGTTTCCGGTTCACGGCGGACACGGCCTTCGGCCAGGTCATCCGGCGCTGCGCCGCGCGCGAGCGGCCGGGGCAGGACGGCACCTGGATCACCGACGAGATGGTCGAGGCCTACGACCAGCTCCACGCCCTGGGCGCGGCGCACGCGTTCGAGGCCTGGGACGACGAGGGGCTGGCGGGCGGCCTCTACGGCGTGTCGCTGGGCGCGGCGTTCTTCGGGGAGTCGATGTTCGCCGACCGGCCGGACGCGTCCAAGGCGGCCTTCGTGACGGCGGTGGAGTGGCTGGCGGCGCAGGGCATCGGCCTCGTCGACTGCCAGGTCAAGACCGAGCACCTGCAGCGCTTCGGCGCGCGCGAGGTGCCGCGGGCCGAGTTCCTGCGGCGGCTGGCGGAGGCGCTGGAGCGGCCGACGCTGAAGGGGCCGTGGAGGTTGTGAGGGCGCGGCGGGTGGGGTCAGCCCCGTCGCGCCGCCCGGGCCTTCGCGGCTTTCACGCTGCGAGAACGCTTCGCCGCAGGAGCCTTCCTCGCCTTCGGCGCCCGCCTCTCCTCCAGCAGCGCCGCGGTCCGCTCCGCCTGGGCTTCGTCGAGCGCCTTGACCAGCTTCTTGGGCGCGACGGCGCGGTAGCTCTCCTCGATCCAGCTCCGCAGCGCCGGGAGCGGCGGCCACTCGCCCGCCGGCCGGACCTTGGGCCGCTTCATGCCCGCCGGGAAGGACGCGGTGACCCAGCCGTGCTGCCCCATGCCGTAGTGGGTGGGCTCGCAGAACGGGAACTGCAGCGCCCCCTCGCTGCTCCAGGGGAGCTTCACCGAGACCGAGAGGTCCGGCTCGTCGTTGCTCATGAAGACGAACGCCTTGCCGCGGACCTTGATGAGGCGGTGGCCCCAGGGGAAGTCCTCGTGGGTCTCCGGGAAGGTGAGGGCGAAGGCGCGGACCTCGAGCTCTGCGGGGTGGACGGGCATGCGCTTTAGCCTAGCGCGTCCGCTGCGCCGCGGGTGGCCCTGGCGTGAGGGCGCCGACCGGCTCACTCCACCTGCACCGGCAGGCCGTTGAAGGCGGCCGTGCCGGTGAGCGGATCGAGCCGCGCCTCGTCGGTCAGGTCGTTGAGGCTGGCGCCGGGGAGGGCCGAGGCCACGCGCAGGGCGGCGCCGGCGTGGCCGAAGCCGTGGGGCAGGCTGGCCACGCCAGGCGGGACCTCCTCGCTCACCTCCACCGGCACCTGCACCTCGCCCACCCGCGAGCGGACGCGGGCCAGCGCGCCGTCGGCGAGGCCGCGCGCGGCGGCGTCGTCGGGGTGGAGGAGCAGCGTGCAGGCCGGGGGCCCCTTCGTGAGCCGCCGGCTGTTGTGCATCCAGGAGTTGTTGGAGCGGAGCAGGCGCCGGCCGATCAGGGCCAGCGTCCCGTCGGTCGCCGGCGGCGCGTCCAGCTCCGCCTCCAGCCGCGGCAGGTCGGCCAAAAAACGCTCCGGGGCCAGCCGCAGCCGCTTGCCGGGCGTGTGGAGCCGCTCCGGGAGGCGCGGCTCGAGCGCGCCCAGGTCGAGGCCGTGCGGCGCGCGTAGGAGCCGCCCCACCGACAGCCGGTGCGGGCCGAACCGGAGCAGCAGGTCCACCAGCCGGCGCGTCCCCAGCAGCCGGGCCGCGCCCAGCCCGAGCCCCAGCGCCCGCGAGCGCCGGCCGCCGCCGCGGGCCCGCAGGGCGCGCGCCAGGTCGAGCAATACCCGAAGGTCCTCGCGCACGCCCGGCGGCGGACGGACCGCGGCCCGCGCGTACCGGGCGGCGTTCCGGACCGAGAGGAGGTAGAGGGCCAGGTCGTAGTGATCGCGCTCGGGCCCGAACGAGGTGGGCAGGATCAGGTTCGCGTGGCGGGTGGTCTCGTTCCGGTAGACGTCCACCGAGACCATGAACTCGAGGCCCGACAGCGCCTGGTCCAGCCGTCCGCCGTTGGGCGCCGACCGCACCGGGTTGCCGGCGACGGTGACCAGCGCGCGGACCTGCCCGTCGCCCGGCGTCTCGATCTCCTCCGCCAGCGCCGCCACCGGCAGCTCGCCGGCGAACTCGGGCAGGCCACGCACGCGGCTGTGCCAGCGGCCGAAGGCGGCGGCGTCCGCGTCGCGCGCGGTGAGCCGCACCAGGTCGGCGGCCGGCGTGGTGAACATCAGGCCGCCGGGCCGGTCGAGGTTGCCGGTGACCGCGTTCACCGCCAGGAGCAGCCAGGCGGTGAGGCCGCCGTAGGGCTGAGTGCAGGCGCCCACGCGGCCGTGGACCGCGGCCGCCGGGCTGGCGGCGATCGCCCGCGCCAGCGCGCGGATCCGCTCCGGCGCGATCCCGCTCCGCCCCGCCACGCGCTCGGGCGGGAAGCGCGCCGCCGCCTCGGCCAGCGCCGGCAGGCCGTCGGCGAAGGCCGCCAGCCGGCCGGGGCGCGCCAGCCCCTCGCCCAGGATCACGTGCAGCACGCCCAGCAAAAGCGCCGCGTCGCCGCCCGGCCGCACCGCCAGGTGCTCGTCCGCGGCGGCCGCGGTTCTCGGTCCGGCGCGGGTCCACCACCACCACCCGCCCCCCGCGCTGCTGGATGGCCCGCAGCCGCCCGGCCACGCCCGGCGCGGTCATGAGCGAGCCGTTGGAGGCGAGCGGGTTGGCCCCCAGCAGCACCAGCAGCCCGGTCCGGTCGAGGTCGGGCACCGCCAGCAGCAGCCCGTGCCCGAACACCTCCGCGGCCGCCACCTGCTGCGGGAGCTGATCGACCGAGGTTGCGGAGAAGCGGCTCCGCGAGCCCAGCGCGCGGGAGAGCATCACCGCCCCGAGCAGCGCCCCGGGGGAATGGACGGTGGGGTTGCCCAGGTAGAGCCCGACCGCGCTGCGGCCGTGGCGGGCCTCGATCGCCGCCAGCCGCTCGCCCGCCTCGGCCAGCGCCTCGCGCCAGCTCACCTCGCGCCAGCCGCTCCCCTCGCGCCGCAGCGGCGTGCGGATCCGGTCCGGGTCCTCCAGCACGTCCGGCAGCGCCGCCGCCTTGGGGCAGAGGTGGCCGCGGCTGAAGGGGTCATCAGGGTCGCCGCGCACCGAGGTGACGCGGTTGTCCTCCACCTCGAGGCGGATCCCGCAGACCGCCTCGCAGAGGACGCAGGTGTGGAGGCGGGTCTCGGGCATGGGCAGAGCGTAGCGCCTGCGCGGGCACGGCGCCGGTAGGCTTCGAGCCCCTTTCGCGGCCTGCCACGGGCCGGTACAGTCCGGGGCCTCGGCCGGCGGAGCGCTGGGGCCAGGGGTGGGGCGATGTTCTCGTTCTTCAAGCGAATGAAGGTGGCGCCCGCGAAGCAGGTCGCGCCCGCGGAGCCCAGCCACGAGCCGCTCCGCTGCACGCTCTTCGTCCCGGGAACCCCCGCCGGCCCGGCCGAGTGGAGCGACGCGCTGCGCGGCCGGGGGCTCACGCTGGAGGATGGACGGCTCCACGGCGAGGGGCTGCCGTTCAGCGCCAGCGTGCGCTTCGAGCCCAACCCGCGTGACGGCGCCTTCGGCCACGCCTTCTCCTTCGGCACGGCCAGTGAGGGGGAGCAGCAGGCCATCGACGCAGCGCCCGGGGCGCTGGTGCTGGAGCTGCCCGTGGACCTGCACCGCGAGCGGCCGGCCATTGCCGGGCTGGCGCGGCAGCTGGAGGCCTGCGGCGCCCTGGCGGTTCGCGTGGAAGAGTCGAAGCTGGGCTGGCCCATCGCGCGCTGGATCGAGCGCGTGGACGGCACCGACGCCTGGGCGCTCTACCGCGCCGTGGTGGTGATGCTCAAGGCGGACGGTGTCGCCGGGACCTGCGGGATGCACGCCTTCTCGCTGCCGGACGCGGAGGTCGCGCTCGGGCCAGACCTCGACGCGGCCGAGGCCAACCTGCAGCTGGGCACGTTCAACGTCTACCAGCTCGCCGAGGACCCGCTGCTCCGGAGCGGGGAGACCTTCTCGCCGGACGCGGAGGCCCCGCGCCGCTCGCTGCAGCGCTGGCCGGACGCGCGGTATCCGGAAGGCCACGCCTGCAACAACCCGTTCGGCGTCTGGCGGCTCGGCCCCGCGGGGAGCAGCGGCCGGCCGGTCGGCGAGCTGGCCATCACTCCCAACCCACCCCTGGTGGTCATGCTGGAGGCGATCGAAGAGCGCCAGGGACGTCCGCTCAACCGCGAGGAGGTGGAGCGGATCAGGGACAAGGCCGTGAGCATCGCGCTCGATCCACGCGACGCGCGCGAGCTGGAGCGCAGCCGCGGCTACGCCGACATCGACCCCGCCATCGCCTGGGACGCGTGGCAGGTGTTCCGCGGCGCGCGCTGAGGAGCCGCGATGGACCCTTCCTTCGAGCGGAAGCAGGCGGCCGCGTTCCAGCTGAAGCCCTTCCCGCGCTCGCGCCACGACATCGTGGACGCGCTCGAGGTCGGCGTCCGCCGCCACATGGTGCACGCGCTGCTCGAGCTGGACGTGACCGAGGCGCGCCGGCTCATCCGCGCCCGGGAGGCCTCCGCGGGGGAGCGGCTCTCCTTCACGGCGTTCCTCGTCGCCAGCCTGGCCCGGGCCATCGACGAGCACCGGCTCCTGCACGCCTGCCGCGACTGGCGCGGGCGGCTGGTGCCGTTCGAGGAGGTGGACGTGGTGACGCTGGTCGAGGCCGAGGCCGGCGGGGTCGCCATCCCGCACGTGCTCCGGGCGGCCAACCGGCGGAGCGTCGCGGAGCTCCACCGGGAGATCCGGCGGGTCCAGGCCGAGCCCGCCTCCAGCGCCCAGCGGTCCGGCGCGCTGGCGCGGCTCTCGGCCTTCACCCCCGGATTCCTCCGCCGGCTCTTCCTGCGGGCCCTGCGGAGGAGCCCGCAGTGGCTGAAGCGGACGGCCGGGACCACCCTCGTCACCTCGGTCGGGATGTTCGGGATGGGGGCGGGGTGGGCGGTGGGCATCGTCCCGCTCCACACCCTCTGCCTCACGGTCGGCGGCATCACCGTCAAGCCGGGCCTGGTCGACGTGCGCGTCGAGCCGCGGGAGGTGCTCGCGGTGACGGCCAGCATCGACCACGACCTGGTGGACGGCGCCCCCGCGGCGCGCTTCGCGCGGCGCCTGCGGGAGCTGGTGGAGGGCGGCGAGGTGCTGCGGGACGGCCCGCAGGCGTCCGCTCCCCGCCCCTGAGCGCCCGAGTGCTCCACCTTCCCTCCCGGCAGCGCCCCAGCACACCCGATGTTCCACCGTGACCCCGGTGGGCCGGGTAGACTCCAGGGCTCCAGGCCCCGCCGCCCCGGCCCGCGCTGCGACACGGCCGACGTGCGGCCTCCGGGGCTCACGTGGCCCGTTCGAACACCGCCGACCCCGGGAGTCACATGCCCCGCCCCCGCATCCTGCTCCTCGCGTTGCTGACCGCGGCCGCTCTCCTGGCGATGCCCGCCGTGCCCTGGGCGGCCGACGAGCGCTGCACGGCAGGCACCGGAGGTGTGGCGTGCGCGAAGCGGGGCGAGGAGGACGCGGCGAAGGGGCTCTACGCTTCGGCGGCCGCCGAGCTCCTCCTGGCCTGCAAGAGCGGCGCGCCCGATGGCTGCGCCGGTCTGGCGGCGATCTACGCCGCAGGCAGGGAGCTGCCGCAGGACGACGCCCGGGCCGTGGCGGTCGCGCGCGAGGGGTGTTCGGCAGGCTCGGCCCCCGCCTGCGCCAACCTGGGGGCGCTGCTGGCGCTGGGGCGGGGCGCGCCGGCGAGCGCCGACGAGGCCAGGGGCCTGCGGGAGCGCGCCTGTGCGGCGGGGGTGGCGCAGGCCTGCGAGGCGCTCGGGACGGCTGCGCCGGAGGGGGCCGCGCGCCACCCGCTGGCGCTGGACGCCTCCGGCGCGCCGCCTGGCACCTGGCCGCCGGCGAAGGCGTCCTCCCACGACGACCAGATCGGGAAGGTGTTCGCCGACGTCTACGCCGCCTCCCGCCTGCTGGCGCTGCAGGCAGTCCCGGCCGAGCTGCGGCCGGCGCTTGGGATCGCGGATCCCCGGGCCTGGGCCTATCAGCCCACGGGCGCCGTCGAGTGGAAGGTCTCCGAGCTGGCGCTGGCCGCCTGGAACCGCGGGCTCGCGGGGTGCGCCGACGCGGCGGGCAAGAGGCGGGCCCTCGTGGCCTGGCTCTCCTTCAAGGCCGGGCCGGGGGGAGAGGTGGAGGGCCTCCGCGTGGTCGGGGACGACCTGCAGCCGGAGGTGGAGGCCTGCCTCCGGGCCGCGGCCGAGGGCTGGGACGTGCGCGGCCTGGTCCGTCCCGGGAGCCAGTACCTGGTCCTCGCGCCGGTGGTGCCGGGCGACGTGCTGCCGGTCGAGGCGGAGCCGCCGGCTGACGCGAGCCCGCCGGCGGCCGCTGCCGGGTCGGCGCCTCCGCCGGCGGAGGCCGCCGGCCGCGCCGCGACGGGCTCCCCTCCGGACGAGCCGAACTGGGTGAAGGAGGGCTACGTGCCTCCGCGCCTCGCTGACCCGCGCTGCGTGGTCTCCTCCATCCGGTTCCCGGAAGGCCTGCCCCCACCCGCCAGCAGGGTGGGCGTCCGGTTCGCGGTGGGGACCGACGGCACCGTCTCGCGTTTCCGGATGCTCTCGCCGGTCACGGCCCCGGTGGCCAACATCCTGCGCCGGGCCGTGACCGGCTGCGCCTGGCTGCCCGGGAAGGACGCCGAGGGGAACGAGGTCGCGATGTGGGCGATCCTGCCCTTCCGCTTCAAGTGACGTCAGGGCGGGGATCGGACGGTCGGGGCTGGAGCGCGAGGTCACCCGCCCCGCTACTCCGCCTTCTCCCCCGGCAGCGGCTTCACCCGGAGCGCCTCCCCGCCCTCCTCCGCCATGCGGCGGCGCCAGGCCTCCGGGTAGTGCGGGTGCGTGACCTTGCCCTGCGCGTCGCGCACGTTGCCGTCGAGGTACTTCACCATCAGCGCCTCGGAGAGCTTGCGCCACCGGGTCACGGTGCGCTCGCCCTGCTCCGCCGAGTAGCGGGTGAGGTAGTCGCGGGCCAGCGCCGGCGACTGCTTCCAGAGCGCCAGCGCCGCCTGCTCCACCTCCGGCTGGCGGGCCAGGAAATCGCCCTCCAGCTCGCGCTGCGCCTGCTGGACGTCGCCGATCATGTCGGCCCAGCGGGTGTAGGTCCAGTTGGAGACCACGTTGAACGTCCAGAAGGCCGAGTCCCAGCTGAAGGTCTCGAAGTCGGCGGTGCCCACGGCGTAGGGGCGCGGCACCGCCAGGTTGGCGCAGTACTGCGGCGTGTAGACGGTGGTGAAGGTGTCGTCCACGCCGAACCAGAGCACGCCGCCGATGGGCGACGGGAGGCCGGCCCGCGCCTGCGCCACAAGCGAGTAGCCGGTCTGCTGCGTGGAGATGGCCCGCTCGTTCAGGTACTTCTTCCCGTCCGCATCCCAGGTCATGGGGCGCCAGCGGTAGGGCAGCGCGAACGGCCCCGCGCCCACGCCCTTCGAGAGGTCGAACTCGGTCCCCTCGAAGTGATCGCGCATCAGCGCCATGACGTCGCGCGTGCCCAGCGGCTTCTCCGCCTTGACCCAGAGCGGCAGGCGCGGCGCGTCGGGCTCGCCGCGGACCATCGAGGCGGGGAGCGCCTGCGCGGGCGCCACGCGGCGGAAGATCGACCAGACGCGGGCCTCGCAGGCGCGGAGCGCGCTGAAGTCGAGCGGGTTGTAGGTGTCGGAGAAGCTGAACTCGGCGTCCTTGCCGCTGAACCAGCCCTTCTCGCGCGCGAAGCCGATCACGTCCGGCGCGTAGAGGGTGGTCTTCGCGTCGTCGAGCGGGAACTGGCGGATCCGGGCGTGGTTGGCGTGGGCGGTGACGAAGCCGTCCGGCACGCGCCTGGCCACCCAGACCGCGCCCTTGCGCCCCGGCCCCTTGCCGATCATCTCCAGCAGCCAGGCCTCGTTCGGATCGGTGATGGAGAAGGACTCGCCGGTGGAGGCGTAGCCGTGCTCGGCCACCAGCTTCGTCATCACCTGCACCGCCTCGCGGGCGGTGCGCGAGCGCTCCAGCGCGATCCAGAATCAGGCTGCCGTAGTCGATGAGCCCCTGCGGATCGCGCAGCTCCTCCCGGCCGGTGAAGGTGCTCTCGGCGATGGCCAGCTGGTGCTCGTTCATGTTGCCGAGCACGGCGTAGGTGACCGGCGCCTGCGGGATCTCGCCCAGCCGCTTGCCGGTGTCCCACTCGATGATCTGGCGCATGGCGCCGGGCGGGTGGACGCCGGCCGGGGTGCGGTACAGCTCGCCGTAGAGCTCGTGCGAGTCGGCGGCGTAGGTCAGGTAGGTGGCGCCCTCGGCGCCGGCGCCCTTCGCCACCATCAGGCTGGTGCAGGCGGCGGCGGGGCGCGGGACAGCGAGCGGGAGGGCGGCGGCGACGAGCAGCAGGGCGAGCGGACGGTTCACGGTGGAGCACCATACCCGGACCAGCCGCCCGCCGCCAAAGGGTGAGCAAAAGACGCACGCTTGGTACGTCAATACGGCGGCAGCACCGAGAGGAGCACCAGCTCCAGCTGTGGCGAGGGGGCGGCGAAGGCGGCCGGACCGGTCACCTTCACCTCGGCGCGGGGCGCGGACGGGGAGGCGCCGCCGCCCGGCATCACCGGGATGTTCGGGCACCCCCAGAAGCCCTTGTACCCGCCCCCGCCGACCGGGATGAAGTCGAACTGGCAGCGGCGCCCGTCACTCCAGCCGCCCATGCCCTTCGCCGAGAGGGTCAGCTCCACCGGCTTGCCGGCGACCTGGCCCTCGATGGACACGAGCTCCGGGCGCCGCGTCACCGCCACGTCCAGGCCGGGACCGGCGATCCGCTCGGCCGTCACCTGGAGGGCGCCCTCCGCGCCCCCGAAGGTGCCCGTCCAGCGGCCGTCCGGACCCCTGGTCAGGTTGACGCCCCTGGCCACGATGCGGTCGCTGGAGTAGGCCGCCTCCTTGTCACCCTTCTGATCGGTGCTGACGTGGATGCTGCCCTCCGGCTGGAAGTCCATCACCGGCGGGGGCGGGAGGGGGGCGCAGGCGGCCAGCGTCACTGCAGCCAGGACGAGGTACGGGCGAGCGGGCATGGACCCAATCCTACGCCTGCCGGTCGACGGGCGAAGCCCACGCCCCTGCTGCGTCGCCGCACCGCGTCCTCGGATGCGCCACCCGTCCCCCATCCGTTTAGAATGTCTCTCCATGGCAGAACGTCCCCGCACAGGCGGCGATACCGCCGTCACCGTCCCCAGGACGCGGTCGGAGCGGGAGACCAGGCGCCCCCCGCTCTACAAGGTGCTCCTGCACAACGACGACTTCACGACCCAGGAGTTCGTGGACTGGGTCCTCATCAGCGTCTTCAACCACGACCCGGAGAGCGCGCACCGCATCATGCTGCACGTTCACATGCACGGCGTCGGTGTCGCCGGTATCTATCCATTCGAGATCGCCGAGACCAAGGCGAAGAAGACCATGGAGCTGGCCCAGGAGGCCGAGTACCCGCTCCTGGTGACAATCGAGCCGGAGTAGCGATGGTGACGGTTTCCAAGGACCTGCAGCAGACCCTTCAGTCCGCCGTGGGCGAGGCCCGCCGGAGGCGCCACGAGTACGTGACGCTCGAGCACCTGCTCCACGCCATGACGCATGACAAGGTGGCGTCCGAGGTGCTGCTCGCCTGCGGGGCGGACCTCAAGCTCCTCGAGAAGGAGCTGGAGGAGTACCTCGACCGCACCCTCGAGGCGGTGGGCGCGACGCAGGACCCGGAGCAGACCGCGGCGTTCCAGCGGGTGCTGCAGCGGGCGGCCTGGCACGTCCAGGGCTCCGGCCGCACCGAGCTGAACGCCGGCGACGTGCTGGTGGCCATCACGCGCGAGCGCGGCTCGCACGCCGTCTACCTGCTCGAGAAGCAGGGGGTCCGGCGGCTGGACATCCTGCAGTACATCTCGCACGGCATCGGCAAGGAGGGCGCCGGCGGCGGGGACGAGGAGCCGGGCGGCCCGGGCGAGGGCGAGGGCGAGGAGGGCGGGCCCCGGCCGGTCAAGGATCCGTTCCGCACCTTCACCGTCAACCTGGTGGAGCGCGCGGCGCAGGGGCTGATCGACCCGCTCATCGGCCGCGAGATGGAGATCGAGCGGACCATCCAGGTGCTCTGCCGTCGCCGGAAGAACAACCCGGTCTTCGTGGGCGAGCCGGGCGTGGGCAAGACCGCCATCGTGGAGGGGCTGGCGCTCCGCATCCACCAGAAGAAGGTCCCGGCGGTGCTGGAGAAGGCGGCCATCTACTCGCTCGACATGGGCGCGCTGCTGGCCGGCACCAAGTTCCGCGGCGAGTTCGAGCAGCGGCTCAAGGGCGTGATCGCCGGCGTGAAGAAGACGCCGCACGCCATCCTCTTCATCGACGAGATCCACACCATCGTCGGCGCCGGCGCCACCACCGGCTCGTCGATGGACGCCTCCAACCTGCTCAAGCCGGGGCTGGCCTCGGGCGAGCTGCGCTGCATCGGCTCCACCACCTTCCACGACTACAAGCAGACCTTCGAGCGCGACCACGCGCTGGCCCGCCGGTTCCAGAAGATCGAGGTCCACGAGCCGAGCGTCGAGGACACCGTCCGCATCCTCCACGGCCTCAAGAAGGTCTACGAGGAGCACCACGGCGTGACCTACACCGCCCGCGCGCTGCGCGCGGCGGCCGAGCTGTCGGCCAAGCACATCAACGACCGGCAGCTCCCGGACAAGGCCATCGACGTGCTGGACGAGGCCGGCGCGCGCGACCGCATGCGCGCGGAGGGGAAGCGGCGCCACCGCATCACCGCCCGCGACGTGGAGCGGGTGGTGGCCAAGATCGCCAAGATCCCGGAGCGGACCGTCTCGGCCGACGACGAGCTGGCGCTCAAGAACCTCGAGCCGGAGCTGAAGAAGGTCATCTACGGCCAGGACCAGGCCATCGAGGCCATCGCCAGCGCCATCAAGCTGTCGCGGTCCGGCCTGGCCTCGCCCGAGCGGCCCATCGGCAACTTCCTCTTCTCCGGCCCCACCGGCGTTGGGAAGACCGAGCTGGCCAAGCAGCTGGCGCGCATCCTGGGCGTCGAGTTCCTGCGCTTCGACATGACCGAGTACCAGGAGAAGCACACCGTCTCCCGGCTCATCGGCGCGCCCCCCGGCTACGTGGGGTTCGACCAGGGCGGCCTGCTCACCGACGCCATCCGCAAGACGCCCTACGCGGTCCTGCTGCTGGACGAGATCGAGAAGGCGCACCCGGACATCTACAACCTGCTGCTGCAGGTGATGGACCACGCCACCCTCACCGACAACAACGGCCGCAAGGCCGACTTCCGGCACGTGGTGCTGATCCTCACCACCAACGCCGGCGCGCAGGAACTCTCGGCGCGGCGGGTCGGCTTCGGGACCGACCAGTCCGACCCGGGCAACGCCCGCAACGCCATCGAGCGCACCTTCAGCCCCGAGTTCCGCAACCGGCTCGACGCCTGGGTGGCCTTCGACTCGCTGCCGCCCGAGGTGATCCTCAAGGTGGTGGACAAGATGGTGAAGGAGCTGGAGGCGCAGCTCCTGGAGAAGAAGGTCCGCATCCAGCTCACGGCCGAGGGGCGCCAGTGGCTGGCCGAGCACGGCTTCGACCGGAAGATGGGCGCCCGCCCCATGGCGCGGCTGATCCAGAACGACGTCAAGAAGCCGCTGGCCGAGAAGATCCTCTTCGGCGAGCTGCACGAGGGCGGCACCGTCCGCATCGAGGTCGAGCCGGATGGCGCGAAGCTGAAGCTGGTGGTGGTCCCCGCGCCTGCGCCTGCGCCGGTGCCGGAGCCCGCGTAGCGAGGCCCACTCGCAGGGTGGGGCCCGGCGGCTCCGCCGACGGGAGCGAAGCTGCGCACGGACAACCATTGGGCGTGGATCGCGGCCGTCCGCCCTGAGCGTAGCTCGCCCGCAGGGCGAGCGGAGTCGAAGGGCGAAAGACAGAACCCCCGCCGTCCCTGGTCGGCGGGGGTTCCTGGACCTGCGGGAGCGAATACTCGCGCTCGGCCGTGGAGCCAAGGTAGCAAACCGTGCGTGAAGTGGAACCCGCGCGGCTCCAAGCCGCACGCCCGCACGGAGCGTGACTGGGAAATCACCGCGACCCTGCGTCCATGACGCAGCGAGGCGCCCCCTCTCGGAGGCGCCTCGACCGCACCCGCGCGCAGCGTAAACGGGAATTTCGGCGCTACTTCACCTGGACGTTGATGGTGCGCGCCCGCACCTCGGACCGCTTGGGCAGCTCCACCGTCAGCACGCCGTGCTCGAACTTCGCCTCCACCCGCTCGGCGTCCACGCCGCGCGGCAGCGCGAACGAGCGGAAGAACGTGCCGAAGGCGCGCTCGCTGCGGTGCACGGTCTCGCCCTGCACCGCGACCGGCTGCTTCCGGTCGGCCTGCACCGTGAGCACGTCCTTCTCGACCTGGAGCCGGATGGCCGCCGGGTCGATGCCCGGCAGGTCCAGCACCACGCGGTAGGCGGCCTCGGTCTCGACCACGTCGGCGGCCGGGGCCAGCCCGCCGCTCCACGCGGCCTGGCCAGCGGCGAGGCCGTTCATCATCCGGTCCATCTCGGCGCCCAGGGCGGCCAGGGCGCGATCGGTGTTCCTGAACGTCAGCATGTGGCTCTCCTTCGCGCGGACGCAGGTGCGCCGCGCCATCATGGGTTTGTCGAAGTCCCCGCTCGTGGTTCGACAGGCTCACCACGAGCGGATGGCCCGGGCGCAGCCGGCGGGGCTCCTGTCACCGGTTGCTGCCCACAGCGTCTACGTAAGGCGTCAATCGAGGCCGTCAAGCGGCGGCGCAAACGCTGGAGCCCACTGGAAATCCCCTCCCGTCTCCCGGCTGGGTTACAACCGCTCCCGTGCAGCAGCTGCCCATCGACCCGCTCCTCCCCGAGGTGACCGAGGCGCTCCGCACCGGCTCCTCGCTGGTGATCGAGGCGCCCCCAGGCGCCGGCAAGACCACCCGCGTCCCGCTGGCGCTCCACCGCGCCGGGGTCGCGGGCGAGGTGGTGGTGCTGGAGCCGCGCCGCCTGGCGGCCCGGCTGGCGGCGCGCCGGGTGGCCGAGGAGCTGGGGGAGCGCCCCGGTGAGACGGTCGGCTACCAAGTGCGCTTCGAGGAGGTGGCCGGCCCGCGCACCCGCATCCGCTACGTGACCGAGGGGCTGCTCACGCGGCGGCTGCTCTCCGAGCCCACCCTGCCCGGCGTGGGCGCGGTGGTGCTGGACGAGTTCCACGAGCGCCACCTGGCGGGCGACCTGGCCCTGGCCTTCCTGCGCCGCCTGCAGCGCACGGCCCGCCCGGACCTGAAGCTGGTGGCCATGTCGGCCACGCTCGACGCCGGCCCGGTGGCGCGCTTCCTGGAGGCGCCCTCGCTCCGCTCGGAGGGGCGCCGCTTCGAGGTGGCGGTCGAGCACCTCTCGCCGGAGGAGGCAGCGGACGCCGCCGTGCGGCTCGAGGAGCGCGTGGCGCGCGCGGTGCGGCGCGTGCACCGCGAGGCGGCGGGCGCGGCCGGCCACGTGCTGGTGTTCCTGCCCGGCGCCGCCGAGATCCGGCGCGCGCGCGAGGCGCTGGCGGGCTGGGCCGAGCAGGCCGGCGTGGAGGTGCTGCCGCTGCACGGCGACCTGCCGCCGGACGAGCAGGACCGGGCCGTCCGCCCGGGCGGGCGCCCCCGGGTGATCCTCTCCACCAACGTGGCCGAGACCTCGGTCACCATTGAGGGCGTGACGGCGGTGGTGGACGCCGGGCTGGCGCGGGTGGCCTCCCACTCGCCCTGGAGCGGCCTGCCCACGCTGGAGCTGAAGAAGGTGAGCCGAGCTTCGGCCGCCCAGCGCGCCGGCCGCGCCGGGCGCACCGGGCCGGGCCGTGCGCTGCGGCTCTACACGCGCCATGACCACGACACGCGCCCCGAGTTCGATGCCCCCGAGGTGCTGCGCGAGGATCTCTCCGAGGCGCTGCTGGCGCTGGCCGGGCTGGGCGTGCTGGACGGCTTCGGCTGGTTCGAGCCGCCGCCGGCGCCGGCGCTGGAGGCCGGCCGGACCCTGCTGGCGCGGCTGGGCGCCATCGACCCGGCCGGCGCGCTCACCAAGGTGGGCCGGCGCATGCTGGCCTTCCCGGCCCACCCGCGCCAGGCGCGGCTGCTGGTGGAGGCGGCGGACCGCGGCGCGGCCGAGGGCGGGGCGCTGCTGGCGGCGCTGCTGGGCGAGCGTGACCTGCGCGACCGGCGCGCGCTCGACGGCGCGGCGCTGCCGGCCACCGGCCCCTCCGACCTGCTGGAGCTGGCCCACGTGTTCCAGGAGGCCTCCCGCGCCCGCTTCGACGCCGACCGGCTGCGCCGCATGGGCGTGAGCCCGGGCGCGGCGCAGGCGGTGGACCGCAGCCGCCGGCAGCTGGCCCGGCTGGCGGGGCGCGGAGCGCGGGCGGCGGCGGGCGGCGCGGCGGAGGAGCAGGCGCTGCTGGCGGCCACGCTGGCGGCCTACCCGGACCGCGTGGCGCGGCGGCGCGCGCCGGGCTTGGACGAGGTGGTGCTGGTGGGCGGCGGCAGCGCGCGGCTCGAATCCGGCCAGCGTGGTGCGCGAGGCGCCGCTGCTGGTGGCGCTCGACGCGGAGGAGCGGCGCGGCGAGCGGCGGCCGCCGGGCGCGCCCATCGCCCGCGGCGGCGAGGTGCGGGTGCGGCTGGCCAGCGAGGTGACGCAGGAGCTGCTGCTCGACCTCTTCCCGGAGGCGCTGCGCTACGAGAACCGCGGTGGGCTGGAACGCCGCCGCCGAGCGGGTGGAGGCCACCGAGCAGCTCCTGTACGGCGACCTGGTGCTGGAGGAGAGCCGCGCGGCCCGGCCGGACGCGGAGCGGGTCTCGGCGCGGCTGGCGGAGGAGGCCCTGGCCCGCGGGGCCCGCGCCTTCGCGCCGGACGGCGCGCTGGACCGGCTGCTGGCGCGGCTGGCCTTCGTGGCCCAGCACGCGCCCGAGCTGGGGCTGCAGCCGCCCGGCGAGGCGGCGCTGGCGGCGGCGCTGCGCGCGGCGGCGGAGGGGCGGCGCTCGTTCGCCGAGCTGCGCGACGCCGACCTCCCCGGCGCGCTGCTCTCCACGCTCGACCCGCGGGCGCGCGCCGCGCTGGAGCGGCTGGCCCCGGAGCGGCTCACGCTGCCGGGCGGCCGCAGCGCGCGCATCGAGTACGAGGCGGGCCGGCCGCCCTGGCTGGAGAGCCGGCTGCAGGACTTCTTCGGGATGGCGCAGGGGCCGGCCGTGGCCGGCGGCCGGGTCCCGCTGGTGCTGCACCTGCTGGCGCCCAACGGTCGCGCGCAGCAGGTGACCACCGACCTGGCCGGCTTCTGGGACCGCCACTACCCCGCCATCCGCCGCGAGCTGTGCCGGCGCTACCCGCGCCACGCCTGGCCGGAGGACCCGCGTACCGCGCAACCTCCGCCGGTGAAGCGGCGCTGAGCCGAGACAGGCGGCCTCCCGCCCGTTAGGGATCCTGGGCGCCACCTGCCCGGAGCCCGACCATGCGTCCCCTGCTCGCCCTGGCCGCCTGCCTCGCCCTCGCGCTCGAGCCGCGCGCCTCGCCGGCCACGCTCGCGCCGGCCAGCGCCGCCGCTGCGCCGGCTGCCCCCGCTCCGGCCGCCCCGCCCGGCATGGAGGCGGTCCAGCTGGTGCTGCTGCTCCGGCCGGAGGGCTGGAAGCCGCTGCCCGACGCCGAGGCCCAGGCCATCCAGGCGCAGCACCTCGCGCACCTCCAGAAGATGGGCGCCGCGGGCAAGCTGCTGGTCGCCGGCCCCTTCGACGACCAGCGCGACCCGGTGTACCGCGGCGCGTGCATCTACCGCGTCGGCTCGGTGGAGGAGGCCCGCGCCCTGGCCGAGCAGGACCCGGCCGTCCGCGCAGGACGGCTCCGGGTCGAGGTCCTGACCTGGTGGACGGAGAAGGGCTACATGACCTTCCCCAGGGCGCCGGCCCCGTAGCCGGTCACCCGCAGCTTGCCCGGCACGCCCCTGCGTGCCGACCGTTCCGGCGTGGCCCGCCGCAACGGAACCATCCCGCCGTATCGCGCCCAGCTGGCGACGCTGGTCGAGGTGCCGCCGGAGGGGCCGGGCTGGGTGCACGAGGTGAAGTACGACGGCTACCGCATCGGCTGCGCCGTCGAGCGGGGCCGGGCCACGCTCTGGAGCCGGAACGGGAAGGACTGGACCGCGGCCTTCCCGGAGGTGGCGCGCGCCGCGCAGCAGCTGCCGGTCTCCGCGACGCTGCTCGACGGAGAGGTGGCCATGGTCCTGCCCGGCGGGCGGACCAGCTTCCAGGCGCTCCAGCAGCGGGGGGGCGGCCGCGCCGCGCTGGCCTACTTCGTCTTCGACCTGCTCCACCTCGACGGCGAGGACCTGGCCGGCCTGCCGCTCACCGAGCGGAAGGCGCGCCTGGAGCGGCTGCTGGCGCGGCGCGGCGGCGACGTGCTCCGCTATGCCCCCCACGCCGGCGGGAGCGGCGCGGCGGCGCTGAGGGCCGCCTGCAGCGCCGGGCTGGAGGGGATCGTCTCCAAGCGCGCCGACGGCCGCCACCAGCCCGGGCGCGGGGCCACCTGGACCAAGGCCAAGTGCGTGGCCCGCCAGGAGCTGGTGATCGGAGGCTTCACCGAGCCGGCCGGCTCGCGCGAGGGGATCGGCGCGCTGCTGGTGGGCCTGCACCAGGACGGCGCGCTCCGCTTCGCCGGGAAGGTCGGCACCGGCTTCACCCGCGAGGTGGCCCGGGACCTGCGGGCGCGGCTGGAGCCGCTCCGGCGCCCCGCCCCGCCTTTCGCGCCCGCGCCGCGGGGCGGGCTGGCGCGCGCGGCGCGCTGGGTGGAGCCGGTGCTGGTGGCCGAGGTCCAGTTCACCGAGTGGACCGCGGACGGCAAGGTGCGCCACCCGTCGTTCCTCGGGCTGCGCACCGACAAGCCGGCGGGCGAGGTGGTGCGCGAGGGGCGCCCGGCGGCGACCGCACCGCCGCCGACGCCGGCCCGACCGCGGCGCGGCCAGCGCAGCCGCGCGGAGCAGCCGGCGGTGGTGGCCGGCGTGCGCATCTCCAGCCCGGACCGCGTGATCTTCCCCGAACCGGGGATCACCAAGCGCGACCTGGCCCGCTACTACGAGGCGGTCTCCGGCGCGATGGTCCCGCACCTGGCCGGCCGGCCGCTCACGCTGGTGCAGTGCCCGACCGGCCTGGCCGGCGGGTGCCGCTACCTGCGCCACGCACGCGCCTGGGCGCCGGCGCCGGTGCGGCGGGTCCGGATCCGCGAGAAGCGGAAGATGGGCGAGTACCTGGTGGTGGACGGCGCCGCCGCGCTGGTGACGCTGGCGCAGCTGGACGTGGTGGAGCTGCACACCTGGAACGCCACCGCCGACCGGCTGGAGCTGCCGGACCGGCTGGTGATCGATCTCGACCCCGGCCCGGAGGTCCCCTTCAGCGAGGTGATGGCGGCGGCCCGGCTGGTGCGCGGGGCGCTGGGCGCGCTGGGGCTGGCCGCCTTCGTGAAGACCACCGGCGGCAGCGGGCTGCACCTGGTGGTGCCGCTCCTGCCGGTGCTGGGCTGGGACGCCTGCCTGTCCTTCGCGCGCGGCCTCTGCGCCACCGTCGCGCGCCACGCGCCGCGGGTCTTCACCGTGGCCTTCGCGCGGCGCGGGCGGGAGCGGAAGATCCTGCTCGACTACCTCCGGAACAGCCGCGCCAGCACCTCGGTGGCCGCCTTCTCGGCGCGGGTCCGGGCGGACGCCACCGTCTCGGTGCCGCTGGCCTGGGACGAGCTCACGCGCGCGCTGCGCCCCGACCGCTTCACGGTGCGCAGCGTGCCGCGCCGGCTGGCGGCCCTGCGCGCCGACCCCTGGGCCGGCTACCGGGCCGCCGCCCGGGCGCTGGACGTGGCGCGGCTGGCGGCGGTGGGCGCCCACCCGCTGGCGGCGGAGACCGGCGCGTGAGCCTCCGCATCGTCTGCTTCAACAACGACCTGGGCGGCCACGCGGTGCACGACGCGCGCACCCTGCTGACGCTCACGCGCAGTCCGCGTACCGGGCTCGCGGGACACGCCTGAGCGCGCCGATATCGAGGCGCGCGGGTGGGCGTCGCTCGCACCGGCTCGATCCCTTTACACGCGCCCGGCGGCGGTGCTGCAATGCGATCACAACCGCAACTGGAGAACATGAGATGCGCGCCCGACTGAACGTCACGTGCCCCGCGCCCCTGCGCCTCGCCGCCCTGCTGCTGGCCGCGACCGCCGGCTGCGCCACCACCCAGGCCGCCAAGGTCCCGGCCGCGCCGGCCGGCTGCAACCTCGCCTTCGGCCGCTCGCGGACGATGGTCGTCTCGCCGCTGGGCGAGGTGGGGAAGAAGGTCATCCCGCTGACCTGCAGCGGGAAGCCGTACGCCGAGCTGGAGATCTACCTGGGCGACGAGAAGCACTGCCGCTCGCTGGCGGTGAAGTACGCCGGCAACAACGAGCGGGTGTGGCTGGTCCGGGCGCCGCGCCTCGACCCCGACTCGCCCATCGACTGGTCGCCGGGCAACGAGCGGGAGAACCAGTTCTACCATGTGTACGACGTGAAGCCGGCCGGCGACGGCCGCGCCGTGGCCTACCGCGAAGGGAACGACGCCGAGGTCTTCGACGTGCTGGACGGCAAGAAGAGGTAGCGCCGCCGCCCCTGCGCGCACCTGCGGGCCCCGTCAGCGCTCCGGCGCGGCGGGGCCCGCGCCGCTGAAGGCGCGCGTCCTCCGGCGGACCCGCTGAAGCAGCGAGGCCCCGGCAACCGCCGGGGCCCTCGCGAACGGGACCGCCAACCTGGAGCCTGGGCCCGGGGCCCCCCAGCTACGAGTTCGGCACCGCGGCCGGAGCGGCCGGAGCAGCTGCAGCGGCCGGGGCGGGAGGAGCCGGCGGCGGCGCGCCGGGCGGCATGGCCGCCAGCGCCTCGCGCGCGCGCTGGGCCACGTAGCTGCCGTAGTCCGGCGCCACCCGGGTCTGGAACTCCTGCGTCACGTCCGGATCGTACTGGGTGAACGCCATGCCGCCGATGAGCGGGATGATGCCGATCTCCAGCCAGCCGATCTCGGTCCAGGTCCGGTCGAACTCGGCCTGACGGAACGTGAACTTGGCCGGGAGCTGCAGCTGCTGCGTGGCCCCGTCCCGCGTGCGGATGGCGACGCTGGTCTGCAGGTCGGCGGTGTAGCCGTAGCCCCAGATGGCGGGCGCGAAGATCAGGAAGCCCGGCCAGTTCACGAAGAAGTTGGTGCCCTGGGCGCCGTAGGTCGGGACGACGCTGATGTCGTAGACGACATCCACGTCCTTCTGCTGCGCACCGTCGCACGGATAGAGCACGCGGTCGTAGGTGGCGTCGCGGCGGAGCCCGTCGGCGATGGCGTCGATGTAGCGGCGGCTGGCCGGGTCGGACAGGTTGCGCGAGGTCAGGCCCACCGTGCGGGCCGGCTGCAGCGGCGCGGTCGGCGCCGGCCGGAACTCGTCGAGGTTGGTGATGCGCATGGCGTGCGTGCAGCCCGTGCCGATGGTGGCCGTGAGCAGCAGCGCCGCGAGGACGATTCGGTTCATTGAGCTTCCCCGTGAGTCGGAAGTGTCGAAACGGAGGCTGCAATCTGCCTCTTCCGGGGAAGAACACGCATGCTCGTAGCGCCGCAGGGCTTCCCCGGGCACGTACGGATGGTCCGTGGAGCCGCGGCGCGCGGCGAGGTCGGATTCGTGAGGCGAGGTCTCAGACCTCCAGCAGCAGCCGCTCCGGGGTCTCGATCCCCTCCTTCACCTTCACCAGGAACGAGACCGCCTCCCGCCCGTCGATGATCCGGTGATCGTAGGAGAGGGCCAGGTACATCATCGGCCGGATCACGATCTGGTCGTCCACCACCACCGCGCGCTTCTCGATTCTTGTGCAGGCCGAGGATGCCGGACTGCGGCGGGTTGAGGATGGGGGTGGAGAGCAGCGAGCCGTAGACGCCGCCGTTGGAGATGGTGAAGGTGCCGCCGGTCAGGTCGTCCGGGGTGAGCTTGTTGTCCCGCGCCTTCCTGGCCAGCTCGCCGATGGTCTTCTCCACCTCGGCGAAGGAGAGCGCGTCGGCGTCGCGGAGGATGGGGACCACCAGCCCCTTCCCCCCTCCCACCGCCACGCCCACGTCGTAGTGGTCCTTGTAGAGCACGGCGTCACCGCGCACCTCGGCGTTCACCAGCGGGAAGAGGCGCAGCGCCTCCACCGCGGCCTTCACGAAGAAGGACATGAAGCCCAGCTTCACGCCGTGGCGCGCCAGGAACGCCTCGCCGTGCGCCTCGCGCAGGGCCAGGACGCGGGACATGTCCACCTCGTTGAAGGTGGTGAGGATGGCGGCGGTGTGCTGCGCCTCCACCAGCCGGCGCGCCACGGTGCGCCGCAGCGGGGTCATGGGCACCACCCGCTCGCGCGGGCCGGCCACCGGGACCGGGACCGGGACCGGGGCCTCCAGCGCCCGCACCACGTCCTCCTTGCGGATCCGGCCGGCCGGGTCGGCGGGAGCGATCCGCTCCGCCTGCACCCCGTGCTCGGCCATCAGCCGGCGCGCGCTGGGCGCGGCCCGCCAGGCGGCGGGGCCGGCTGCGGGCGGCGCGGCGGGCGCAGGCGCAGGCGCGGGCACACCATTCACCGCGGGTGCGACCTCGGCGCGCGGCGCGGGAGCCGCCGGGGCGGGAGCGGTCGCCGCCGGGGTGGGCGCGCCGGCCTGGGCCGCGGCGCCATCCTCGAGCTCGCCGATCACCTCGCCCACGTTGACGGTGGCGCCGCTCTCGCGCAGCACCTTGCGGAGCACGCCGGCCGACGGCGAGGGGATGGCCACCGTGGCCTTCTCGCTCTCCACCTCGACCAGCGGCTCGTCGAGCTTGACCAGCTCGCCTTCCTTCTTGAGCCAGGCGCCGACGGTGGCCTGCGTGACGGACTCTCCCAGGGACGGGACCTTCAGCTGGATGGACATGGTGTCTAGCGCTCCTGGACGGCCGCGCGGGTCTCGGGCCGCTGCAGCCGGGAAACGGGCTCCCCGAGGGCCTGCCGGACCAGCTGCTCCTGCTCCAGCTTGTGGCGCGTGGCCGAGCCCGCGGCCGGGCTGGCCGAGGCCGGTCGCGAGACCAGCTGCAGCGGCGAGGGCAGCCGCGGGGAGAGGTGGAGATCGACGTAGTCCCAGGCGCCCATGTTGGCCGGCTCCTCCTGCGCCCAGATCAGCTGCAGCCCGGGCCGGTAGGCCGCGATGGCCTCGCGGATTTCCTCCGCGTGCAGGGGGTACAGCTCCTCCACGCGCACCAGCGCGACGTGGCGGGCCCCCTGCGCCTCACGGGCCGCGACGAGGTCGTAGAAGAGCTTGCCCGAGCAGAGCACCGCCCGGGTGATCTCCCTTGGGTCGGCGGACTCGTCCGGCAGCACCGGCCGGAACGCGCCCGCGGTCAGCTCGCCGAGCGGCGAGACCGCCGCCGGGTGGCGCAGCAGGCTCTTGGGCGCCATCACCACCAGCGGCTTGCGGTAGGGCGAGAGCACCTGCCGCCGGAGCGCGTGGAAGTACTGCGCCGGCGTGGTGAGGTTCACCACGCGCCAGTTGTCCTCCACCGAGAGCTCGAGGAACCGCTCCAGGCGCGCCGAGGAGTGCTCCGGCCCCTGCCCCTCCATGCCGTGGGGCAGGAGCAGCACCAGCCCGGAGAGCCGGTTCCACTTGGCCTCGGCCGAGGAGAGGAACTGGTCGATGAGCACCTGGGCGCAGTTGACGAAGTCGCCGAACTGGGCCTCCCAGACCACCAGCCCCTCCGGCATGTCCAGGCTGTAGCCGTACTCGAACCCCAGCGCGGCCGCCTCGGAGAGGAGGCTGTCGCGGATCTCCACCGGCCCCTGCCCCTCGCGCAGGTTGGCCAGCGGCGAGTAGGGCATGCCGGTTCCGTGGTCGTAGAGCACGGCGTGGCGGTGGCTGAAGGTGCCGCGCCGGCTGTCCTGCCCCAGCACCCGCACCCGCGTGCCCTGCCAGGCCAGGCTGCCCAGGGCCAGCGCCTCGGCGGTGGCCCAGTCCAGCGGGCGCGCGCCGCGCCCCATCTCCGCCCGCGCCTCCAGCACCTTCACGAGCTTGGGGTGCACGTGGAAGTTGCCCGGCACCTGTCCCAGCGCCTCCGAGACGGCGCGCAGCGTGGCCGGCTCGACCCCGGTGGCGGGCTGCGGGCCGGTGAGCTCGCCGCCGCGGTAGGGGCTCCACTCCCCGCCCAGCGCCTGCGGCGCGGGCCGGGCAGCGATCCTGGCGGAGGTGGCGTGCGCCTCCTCCAGCCGCGCGCGGTAGGCGGACGCCAGCGCGTCCACCTCGACGGAGGTGACCGCGCCTTCCTTCATCAGCTGCTCGGCGTAGACCTGCCGCAGCGTGGGGCGCCGGGAGATGGCCCGGTACATGACCGGCTGCGTGAAGGAGGGCTCGTCGCCCTCGTTGTGCCCGTGGCGCCGGTAGGCCCACAGGTCGATGACCACGTCGCGGTGGAAGCGCTGGCGCCAGTCGGTGGCCAGCAGCACGGCCTGCGCCACCGCCTCGATGTCCTCGCCGTTCACGTGCAGCACCGGGATCTGCAGCATGCGGGCAGGGCCGGTGCAGTAGGTGGTGGAGCGCGCGTCCTTGGGCGAGGTGGTGAAGCCCACCTGGTTGTTGACCACCACGTGGATGGTGCCGCCCACGTGGTAGGCCTCCAGCGCCGACATGTTGAGCGCCTCGGCCACGATCCCCTGGCCGGCGAAGGCGGCGTCGCCGTGGACCAGCACCGCCATGCTGCGCAGCCGGTCGAAGTCGCGGTAGCGGTCCTGCTTGGCCCGGATCCGCCCCTGCACCACGGTGTTGATCCACTCCAGGTGGCTGGGGTTGAAGGCCAGCGAGAGGTGCACCGGCACGCCGTCCGGCGAGAGCCGATCGCTGGAGTAGCCGAGGTGGTACTTCACGTCGCCGCTGCCGGCGTTGACCGCGGCGGTGTCGCGGAACTCGGCGAAGATGTCGGCCAGCGGCTTGCCCACGATGTTGGCCAGCACGTTGAGCCGGCCGCGGTGGGCCATGCCGAAGACCACGTTGCGGACGCCGTGGGCGGTGGCGCGGTCCACCAGGAACTCCAGCAGCGCCAGGAACCCCTCCGCCCCCTCCGCGCTGAACCGCTTGGCGCCGAGGAACCTGGTCCCCAGGAACTGCTCCAGGAGCTCGGCCTGGACGATCTTCTCCAGGAGCATCTTCTTGGCCTCGGGGGCCAGCGAAAGGCGGTTCCTGGTCCGCTCCATCCGCCGCTCCAGCCAGCCGCGCACGTCCGGGTCGTGCAGGTGGGCCAGCTCGATGCCCAGGCTCCGGCAGTAGGTCTCGTCCAGGCGCCCGACCAGGTCGCGCAGCGTGCGGTCGCCGCGGCCGTCCGGGTCGGCCACCGGCCGGTCCAGGTCGGCCGGGCCGAGGCCGAACGCGTCCAGCGAGAACGGCTCGGCCGGGCGGATCAGCCCCAGCGGATCCAGCCTGGCGCGCAGGTGCCCGTACTCGCGGTAGGCCTGCACCAGGTTGTCCACGCGCGCCTGGAAGGCCGCGTCCGGGCCGGCGGTGGTGGCGGCCCCGGCGCTCCCGGCGGTCGCCGCGCCGTCCGGGCGGCGGCGGGAGAAGGCGCCGGGCGGCGGCGCGGCGCCCGGGACACCGGGCAGCCCCTCGAAGTAGGCTCGCCAGGGCGCGTCCACGGCGGCGGGGTCGGCCAGCCAGGTGTAGTAGAGGTCCTCGACGAAGCCGAGGTTGCTGACGCTGGGTGCGGGGAGGTCCATCCGGGATGCCATGCGGTGCCATTCTTAACGCCGGACCGGGGCTCCTGGCCCCTGATTCCGCACGGGATTCCGTGACCTCCGCGCCCGCCTTCCCGCCGCACCCGGAGGTCGCCTGGCGCGACGCCGCCGGCGAGCACCGCGCCCGCTGGCTGTCGCCCAGCAGCCCACCTCCGGCGCGGCTCGGCACTGCGGGTGACACGACCACCGCCGGTGCGGCCCTGGCGCGCGCCCGCGCCGGGGAGGCGCTGATCTACGCGGGGGATCACCAGAACGCCCGCCAGCTCCTGGCCGCCATGGGCCGGCGGCTGGAGCGCGAGGGCGAACGCGGGCCCCGTTCGGGACGGAAAGGGAAGCGCCCCGATCGGGGCATTCGCCGCGACGAGCGCCCCGTTGGGGGCGATACGGCCCGCCTCGGGGAAGCGCCAGCAGAGCCCGGCCCCGAGGCGCTGCGCGGGCTGTTCCTGGAGGAGCGGCGGCGGAATCCGGCTCGAGCACGACCTGCTCTCCCGGTTGCTGGTGCCGCTCGACCCGGGCTACCGCGTGGCGCTGCGCCGGGCGCCCGACCTGGCGGAGGCCTGCGCCGAGGCGCTCGGTCCCCCGCCGGATGGGCCGGCGCTGCTGCCGCTGCGCGATCTGCTGGGGCTGGTGGGCGCGCACGAGTGGCGGCGCCTCGGCGTCGAGGTCCCGGCGCTGGGGGCGCGCGTCCACCCGCACTACGGCGTGTACGCGCCCATCCGCGGCGAGTACGTGGGGCTGGTGGCCGAGGCCGCGGCGCGCTGGCCGGTGGCGGGCCGGCGCGCGCTCGACGTCGGCACCGGCACCGGCGTGCTGGCCCTGGTGCTGGCCCAGCGCGGCGCGCGCGTCACCGCCACCGACCTGTCGGCGCGCGCGGTGGCCTGCGCGCGCGACAACGCCGCCCGGCTCGGGCTGGCGGTGGACGTGCAGGAGGCGGACGGCCTCTCCGGCGAGGGCTGGGACCTGGTGGTCTGCAACCCGCCCTGGCTCCCAGCCGACGCGCACACGCTGCTGGACCGGGCCGTCTACAATCCGGGCGGCCGCTTCCTGGAGCGGCTGCTGGCCGCGCTGCCGGCGGCGCTGGCCCCCGGCGGCGAGGCCTGGATCGTGATCTCGGATTCTGGCCGAGCGGCTGGGGCTGCGCGCGGCGGGGGCGCTGGAGCGGCGCGCGGCGGCGGCGGGGTTGAAGGTGGACGGCGTGCTCGAGACGCTGCCCACCCACCCCCGGGCGCGCGACGCCGCCGACCCGCTGCACGCGGCCCGCTCTCGCGAGGTGACGCGGCTGCTGCGCCTGGTACGGGCGAGCTGAACAGGGCCGCGCCCCGCGGCCGCTTCCCTCACCAGTCCCGCTCGGCCACCAGCTCCCACAGCTCGCGGAGCAGCACCGCCTCGTCCGCCACGTTCACCTCCACGAAGCGGCGCAGGTGCTCGGCCGACTCGAGATCCAGCTCGTCGCAGCGGAAGCCGACGCGGCGCTCGTGGCGGTGGGCGATCTCGCCGTCCATGCGGATGCGCGCCTCGCCCACGTCGTCGAGGGGGACCGTCAGCGAGCAGGTGACGCCGGCGGTGAGCCCCGCCGGCTCGCCTTCCAGCTCGATCAGCGCGCCCTTGAGCGAGAGGTCCACCAGCGTCCCCTCGTGCCGCCGGCCGCTCACGTCGAGGACGGCAGGGCGATCGAACTTGATGCGCGTGAACCGTCGCCTGGCACGCTCGTTCTCGTCCACGGTGCCCTCCCGCCAGCGCACCAGATTGTCACCCCCCGGGCCAGGCCGCGCAAGGCGTCCCCGCCGCGGCCCGCCAGGGACGCCCCCGAACCGACCGCAACGGGTGAAGGTGGAGGCCTATCCCCGCCAGATCAGCGGGTCCGGGAGGCAGTCCTGCAGGAGATCGCGTTCGAGCTCGGGGTGGTGCTGCTGCTGGTGCTGGCGAACGGGGTCTTCTCCGGCGCCGAGATCGCGGTCATCTCGCTGCGCAGGACCCGGCTCGCGCAGCTGGTGGAGGAGCGCCGGGCCGGGGCGCGCGCGGTCCACCAGCTCCGCCAGAGCCCGGAGCGCTTCCTGGCCACCGTCCAGATCGGCGTGACGGTGGTGGGCGCGGCCGCGGCCGCCTTCGGCGGCGCCGCGCTGGCCGCGCGGTTGGCGCCGCTCCTGGCCGGCGTGCCCTGGGTGGCGCCGCACGCCGAGGCGGCGGCCCTCGCCATCGTGGTGGCGCTGGTCTCGTTCCTCTCGCTGGTGCTGGGCGAGCTGGTGCCCAAGTCGCTGGCGCTGCGCGGGGCGGAGCGGTACGCGCTCTGGGTGGGGCGGCCGCTGCTGGCGCTCTCGACGCTGGCGCGCCCGCTGGTGTGGCTCCTCACCGGCGCCTCCAACCTGGTGCTCCGGCCCTTCGGCGACCACACCACCTTCACCGAGGCCCGGCTCTCCGCCGACGAGCTGGAGCAGCTGGTGGACGAGGCGGGCCGGGCCGGCGCGCTCGACCAGCCCACCGCCGAGCTGACCTCGCGCGCGCTGGCCTTCCGCGACCTCACCGCCGCCGACGTGATGGTGCCGCGCAGCCGCATCAGCGCCCTGCCCCGCAACGCCTCGCAGGAGGAGCTGCGGCGGCGGCTGCTGGAGGAGGGGCGCTCGCGCATGCCGGTCTACGAGGGCTCGCTGGACGGGATCCTCGGCTACGTGATGGCGAAGGACCTGGCGGCCATGGCCTGGGAGCGCCCGCTGCTGGTGCTGGACGACCTCCTGCGGCCGGTCCACTTCGTCCCGGAGACCGCCCGGGCGGTGCAGGTGCTGCGCGAGCTGCAGCGCCGGCGCACGCAGCTGGCGGTGGTGGTGGACGAGCACGGCGGGGTGGCCGGGCTGCTCACGCTGGAGGACCTGGTCGAGGAGCTGGTGGGGGACATCCTGGGCGAGCGCGAGGAGCCCTCGCCGCTCTGGACGGCCCAGCCGGACGGCACCACGCTGGTGCGGGGGGAGGCGCCGCTGCGCGAGGTGAACCGCGCGCTGGGGCTGTCCCTGCCGGAGGGGGACGACTACAGCACGGTGGCCGGGCTGGTGGTGGGGCTGGCCGGCGCGGTGCCGGAGCGCGGCGCCCGCGTGCGCACGGAGGCGGCGGTGCTGGAGGTGGTGGACGCCTCGGCGCGGCGGGTGCGGATGGTGCGGATCCACGCGGCGCCGGCAGCCGGGACCGCGGAGCCGCAGCAGGCCTGAGCGGTCTTCGGCACGTCGGCCCATGTGCCGACCGGCAGGCGGACCAGCGGCGCCCTTCGACTCCGCTCGCCCTGAGCCTGCCGAAGGGCTCAGGGCGAGCGGTCTTTCCGGCTCCGTTCGGGCTGAGCGTCGCGAGCCCGCAGGGCTCGCGGAGTCGAAGCCCAGGCCCCGCACGCACGCCCGGACGCGTGGCCCGCGTCCAGCTCAGCGCCGCGCCAGCCGCAGCAGGCCTGAGCGGTCTTCACGCCGTGGGCCCATGGCCGACCGGCAGGCGGACCAGCGGCGCCCTTCGACTCCGCCGCAGCTTCGCTGCGGCTACGCTCAGGGCGAGCGGTCTTTCCGGCTCCGTTCGGGCTGAGCGTCGCGAGCCCGCAGGGCTCGCGGAGTCGAAGCCCAGGCCCCGCGCGCACGCCCGGACGCGTGGCCCGCGTCCAGCTCAGCGCACGCGCCAGCCCCAGCAGGCCTGACCGGTCTTCACGACGTCAGCCCATGCCGACCGGCAGGCGGACCAGCGGCGCCCTTCGACTCCGCTCGCCCTGAGCCTGCCGAAGGGCTCAGGGCGAGCGGTCTTTCCGGCTCCGTTCGGGCTGAGCGTAGCGAGCCCGCAGGGCTCGCGGAGTCGAAGCCCAGGCCCCGCACGCACGCCCGGACGCGTGGCCCGCGTCCAGCTCAGCGCCGCGCCAGCCGCAGCAGGCCTGAGCGGTCTTCACGACCTCGGCCCATGAAGCCGACCGGCAGGCGGACCAGCGGCGCCCTTCGACTCCGCCGCAGCTTCGCTGCGGCTACGCTCAGGGCGAGCGGTCTTTCCGGCTCCGTTCGGGCTGAGCGTAGCGAGCCCGCAGGGCTCGCGGAGTCGAAGCCCAGGCCCCGCGCGCACGCCCGGACGCGTGGCCCGCGTCCAGCTCAGCGCCGCGCCAGCCGCTCGACCGCGTCGAGCAGGTCGCCCAGCTCGAAGGGCTTCGACAGGTAGGCGGTGGCGGTGGGCAGCGGCGAGCCGGTGGTGGGCATGGCCGCGGTCATGAGGACCACCGGCAGCTCGCGCAGCGTGGCGTCGGCGGCCAGCGCCTCCAGGAACTGCGTGCCGTTCATCACCGGCATGACGAGGTCGAGCACGACCAGCCGCGGGCGCCCGCCGTCCTTGAGCCAGCGCAGCCCCTCGGCGCCGTTGGGGGCCGAGACGATCTCGTAGCCCTCGAGCTCCAGGCACTCGCGGACGCTCTCGCGGATGGCGGAGTCGTCCTCTACCAGCAGGATGGTGGGGTTCGCGCTCACGAGCCGCTCTCCACCTGGCCTCATACCATCGATTCGCGCGTTGGCGGCGCCCCGAACGGGCGCCCGCGACTCAGATGTCGAGCGTGGCCGGCGGCTCGAACAGCGGCGCCGGCGACGGGCCCTGGTCCGGCGCCGACCCGATGGCGGGTGGCCGGGCGGCAACCGTCGGGCCGCGCGGGACGGCGCCGCGCAGCCGTAGGCGGCGCGGACGTGGGCCACCAGCGCCTCCAGCTCGAGGGCCGCGTCGCCCTGCCCCTCCAGCAGCGCCGCGTGGTAGCGCGCCAGCAGCTCGGGATCGCTGAGGAGCTTGGGCGCGGTCAGGTTGCGGCAGACGTAGTCGGGCGTGACGCAGGCCTGGTGCACCGCGGTGCGCCAGTCGGACAGGGTGCGCGGCTCGCAGCTGCCCGGGGTGAGCGCGCGCCACCCGCTCGCGGCGAAGGCGCCCAGCAGCGCCAGCCCCAGCAGCGCCCCGGCCGCGCGCGTGAGCCAGCCGATGCCGCCGGTGCGTCGCGCGGGCAGCCGGGTGCGGGCCGGGGCGGCGATGCCGCAGCGTGAACAGGCGGCGGCGCGGGCGGGGAGCGGTGCGGCGCAGAGCGGACACGGCGACATGCAGGACCTCCGCAGCCCGAGGGCCACCGGGATCACATAAGGCTCGCCCGGCGGCGCTGCCGCGCCCGGGACCGTCCCCGACGGGCAGGCGGGCCAGCTGATGCGGGGCGCGGCCGGCCACCGGTCAGGGGCGGAAGCGCCGCTCGATCCGGGCGCGCAGCAGCTCCAGCAGCGCGCTGGCGGTCAGCCCGGCCCCGTCCGCCACCGTCAGCTCCAGCCGGCGCTGGCCGGCCACGTGGGCGCCCGGGGAGAGCGACCCCTTGGGCCCGAGCACCTCCACCGCCCCGGGCTCCAGCTCCACCTCGTAGGGGACCAGGTAGAGCTCGGCGAAGCGGCGGCGCAGCCGCTCGGCGGTCAGCGCCTCCGCCTCGGCCGGCAGCAGCTGGAAGCCCAGCGCCGTCCCAGCCAGCGTGGCCGTCACCTCCGCCACCAGCCCCAGCCGCAGCGCGTGCGGCCCCAGCGCCTCCAGCCCGTCCACCTCGCCGTAGCGCCAGTAGCTGCGCAGCACCGCGCCGCAGGCGGCGCAGACCAGGCCGTGCAGCGTGTCCAGCCCGCGCGTCCGGTGCAGGTGGCGCGCCGGCCCCTCCTGGCCGCAGCCCGGACAGGCCTGCACCGGCCCCAGCGCAGCCAGCACCTCGCGCGCCACGTCCGCCACCGCCGGCCGCGTGAGCGCGATGCGCACGCCGGCCAGCAGCTCGGCCGCCGAGAGCTGCAGCCCGGCGGTCACCTGCCCGCCCGCCTCGCGCGCGCCCAGCACCAGGTGGCGCGGCAGGCGCGCCAGCGCGCGCGGCAGGTCCGGCGCCCCGGGCCAGCGCGCCGCCGCGCGGTCCCAGACAGCGGCCCAGCCCTCGGCGGTGGCCAGCGTGTCGGGCGGGCGCCCTCCAGCCTCCTCGGCCAGGAAGGCCAGGCAGGTGAGGCCCACCTCCCACGGCGCCGTCCCGGCAACATCCTCCAGCGTCCGCGCCAGCGCGCGGGCCTCGGCGGTGGCGCGCTGCCGGTCCAGTCGCGCCGCGCCGCGGCGCACCAGCTCGCCCTCGCCCAGCGGGTCGAAGGCCCGGCGCGCGCCGGTCGGCCCGCGCCGCTCGATCTCCTTCATGGCGCTCCTCCTGGCGCGGGTCAGCTCCCGCGCCGCGCCCTCCAGCTTTCCCAGCCGCAGGAGCGCGTCACCCCGCGCCGCCGCGGCCTCCTCGGCCAGCTCGGCGGCGGTTCTCGGCCACCATGTCGCCGCCCGCCTCGGCGCGCCGCGCGGCCTCGGCCCGCAGCCGCTCCGTGTCGCAGCGCAGGAGCCGCTCGCGCTCCCGCGCCAGCGAGGCGGCGATGCGCGAGAGCGTGGCGATGCGGGTCTCGAGGTGGGCCAGCCGGGCCTCCTCGGTCAGCTCGCCCGGCGGCTCCCCTGCGCCCACCCGCTCGGCCATCACCTCGAGCGCGGTGCGGTCGCCGCGGGCGTAGGCCTCGTTGACCCGGGCCATCAGGTCGGAGAGCCGGGCCTGCTCGGCGGGATCGCTGGCCAGGTCGGGGTGGAGCACGCGCGCCAGCCGGCGGTAGAGCCGCTTGAGCGCGACCTCCTCGGCCTCCAGCTCGGGCGGCAGATCCTCGACCGCGGGCTCGGGCTGGTCGGCCGGCTCCTCACCTGCCGACGGGTCCTGCGCGTCGTCTGCCGGGTCGCGCGCCCAGGCGGCGCCCGCCGCGCCGCCGCGCGCCGCCTTCCGCGAACGGCGCCGGCGCGGGCGGGGCGGCGAGGGCTCACCGGCCTTGAGCCGGACGGCCAGCGACAGCAGCGCGTCCTCCAGCCGCTGCAGCCGCAGCACCAGCCGCTCGGCCACCGAGAGGTCGGCGAAGGCCCCGCCCAGCGCGCGCTCCCAGCCGCGCGAGAACTCGGCCAGCGCCGTCGAGCGCTGCTCCAGCTCCAGGTCCAGCGCGGCGATCTCCTCCAGCAGCGCGCGCAGCCGGGCCTCGGCCTCGACCGACGGGCGAGGCCCGGCTTGGGGGCTGGTTCGGACCAGCGCCTGGGCGGGGGCGAGCGCGTCCGGGCGGGGCATCGCCCCGTTGTATCACCCGGCGGCCGGGGTGGTGGAGGGGCCGGCGTCCCGGCGGCGGGTCGCCAGCCGCCACGTCCCCCAGGCGATCAGCATCAGGGCCGCGTACTGGGCCGGGGTGAGGCCGAGGTAGCGGGCGTCCGGCTTCATGACCGTCGAGCCCACGTCCACCAGCTCCCGGGTGCGCAGGAAGTCGAGGCCGAACCGGCCCAGCCCGTAGAGCAGCGCCAGCAGCGAGAGCAGGTAGCCGCGCAGCACGCCGCGCCGGTGGAGCGCCCAGAGGAGCGCGCCCAGGGCGAAGAGCAGCACCGCCTCGTAGAGCCCCAGGTCGTGGCGCGGTCCGGAGGGGAAGTCCACGGCCAGGAAGAAGTCGGTGCGCACGCCCGGGTGATCGTGGACGGTGAAGCAGCCCGCCCGCGCCACGCCCCAGCCCGGCGCCACCCCCAGCGCCAGCGCGTCGGCGTAGGGCGCGAAGCGGATGCCCTTCCAGCGGAACCAGATCACCGCCGCCAGGATGCCGCCGAAGAGGCCGCCCATGGAGGAGAGCCCCTCCCAGATCCGGAGGATGGCCCAGCCCTGCAGCTCCTCCGGGTGGTAGAGGAACAGGTGCGCCAGGTGCCCGGCCACCACGCCGGAGACCACGCCCACCACCGCGAAGTCGAGGATCACCTGGTCGGACTGGCCGTCGCGCTTCGCGGTGCGCGAGGCGATCCAGACCGCCAGGAAGATGCCCAGGCCGGCCAGCACGCCGAAGGACTGGACGACGAAGGGCCCGAGGTGGAGGGACGGGAACTCGAAGTTCGGGATGAAGGCGAGCGGCATCGCCCGCTCTCTACCACTCTTCCGGCGGCGGCGCCCCCACCCTGGCGCCGCCCCGGTGGGCACCGGGAGGGCGCCGCCGCAGGAAGGCGCGGTGATCAGGTCCGCTGCGCCACGCGGGCGCGGTCGCGGAACAGGTAGCCCTGGACCAGGTCGAAGCCCAGCTCGCGGGCCAGCACGAACTCGCCGGTGGTCTCGACGCCCTCCAGCACGGTGCGGGCGCCGGTTCCGTGCGCCATCCGCACCAGCGCCGAGACCAGCGCGCGGACGCGCGGGTGCTTCAGGCGCACGATCAGGCTGCGATTGAACTTCAGCACCTCGGCCTCGGCGATGGCGTCGAAGGAGAGCAGCCCGTTGGCGGCGCCCACGTCGTCGAGCGCCACCGCCAGCTTCCGCTCGCGCAGCGCGCCGATCATCCGCTGCGCGCGCACGGCGTCGGCCGCGGCCAGCGCCTCGGTCACCTCCACCACCACGCGGACGGTGGCGGAGGAGAACAGCCCCAGGAACGGGTTGCGGTGGCGGTCGCCGGCGCGGACCCAGCAGTCCGGGTCGAGGTTCACGAACAGCGGCACCCGCGGCGCGTGCTCCACCTGGTGCAGCTTCAAGGTGAGCTCGGTGCGGAGGAAGAGGCCCGGGTCGGAGTGGAGGATGGAGAAGACGCGGGCCGGCGCCACCGGGCGGCCGTCGCGGCGGCGGAAGCGCGCCAGGGCCTCGAAGGCGGCGGTGCGGGCGCTGCGGGTGTGGACCAGCGGCTGGTACTCGGTCCAGAAGCGCCCCTCGTCCACCATGGCGCGGACCTCGAGCAGGTCGAGGCGGCCGTGGGCCGTCTGGCGATTGTGGCCCGCGAACAGGTCGAACGGCGCGGGCTCCGCGACCTCTGCGAGGGCGGGTTCGTGGCCTGTCCCTGGAACGGCTGCCAGCCTGAGCTGCGCGCGTTCGCTCATGTCAGCCTCGGCAACGCAGCCGCGCCGGTCCTGGCGACCCGGCTCGACTCGTGCGCTTGCAGGCCCCCGCCCGCCACTCAACGGTTGAGCGCATCGTGCCACCGTGGAGCAGCGCTTGCCAGCCCGCCGCGTGCCTGGCGCTGAACCATGGCCGTGGGGTAGCTCGCTTCACTTCTGGTGATCGATATCGGACCCGGTGAGCGGGCCGGACCCTGCGCCCCACCCCGACTGGCAGGTGCGCGCCGACTCAGCTGGCCAGCGCGGCGAGGAGCAGCGCCACGCCCAGCGCCACCGCGAGCCACGGACGCCAGGTGGCCAGGGCCGGATCCGGCTGGGAGAGCGCGATCACGTGGGCGCGGGGGATTCTGGGGGCTCGGTGCATGGCGTCAGACCTCCGGTGGGACCGGGTCCCACAGGGAGGAGCTAATACCTGCACTGGCGACAGGCAACCGACAGGAGGGCTGGGTGGGGAGCTCAGGCCTCAGGCCCTCTCCCGTTCGTGGTGAGCCTGTCGAACCACGAACGGGCGCGGCGGACGCAGGTGACGCCCATCAAGCCCGGGCGAGATCGCTGCGGAGGTCCTCGCCCAGCGCGGTCCGCTGCTCATCGGTGAGCGTCGTCTCCACGGTGAGCGCCGGGAGGTCTGAGCCGACGGCCACCGGCGCCTCGCCCTTCACGTCGAACTTGAGGTACTGCACCGAGGAGAGCCGGTCCTCCCCCACCTGCCGCGGGTCGAAGCGGGCGCGGACCTTCTCGCCGCCGGCCAGCTTCACGTAGAGGTGGCGAGGGAGGTCCAGCCAGTCGCGCAGCTTGCGGTCGCGCTCGGCGGCGTCGGGGAGGCCGATCAGGAGCGAGACGCCCAGCTCCCCCGGCCCGCCCAGGAGCTCGTTGTACGTCTCCAGCTCGTGGACGACGTCCGCCTCCTTCTGCAGCCGCTCGGCGCGGATCATCTCCTGGATTTGGTAGCGGATGGTGGCGGTGTTCTCGAACAGGAAGTCGAGCACGCCGCCCACCGTGACCAGCCGGCGCCGCTTGGCCGCGATCACCGGCCCGCGGATCTCGTCGCGCGAGCGCGCGTAGGCGTCCAGGTCCAGGAGCTCGTCCCGCCTCACCTTCCTCATGGCTTCTTCCCCTCGCCGCCGCTCGACCCCGGCCCGAACCCGTCCTCGCGATAGGCCCTGGCCAGCAGCGAGACCGGGTGGAGCGGCTTCTTCCCGGCGTGCTGCTGGAACTGGATGGCGGCCAGCGGGCAGTCGGTGATCCAGACCTCGGCCTCGCCCGCCTTCATGCCGTTGAACGCCCGCTGCCCGATGCGGATCGAGGGCTCGAAGCCCTCCACCGTCATGGCGTAGGTCCCGTCGTGCCCGCAGCACTCCATCACCGTGGCCGAGACGGTGACGCCCGGGATCTTGCGGGCCAGGTCGCGCCCCTTGAAGCCGATGCCCTGCGCCCGCAGGTGGCAGGGGGCGTGGTAGGCCACCTTGCCGCCCGGCGGCGTGGACTTGAAGTCGAGGCTGAAGCGCGGCTCGTTGCGGATGGACCAGAGGTACTCCGAGACGTCCATCACCGCTGCGGCCAGCTGCTCGGCCCGGGCGCGGTCCGGCCCCTCCAGCAGGTGAGGCCACTCGCGGCGCATCATCATGGAGCAGGTGGGGTTGATCACCAGGACCTTGGCCCCCTTCTCCACGTAGGGGATGAGCAGGTCGAGGTCGCGGTGGGCCTGCACCCGGACCGCCGAGAGGTCACCGTGCTCCCAGGCCGGCATCCCGCAGCAGACCAGCCCCTTCACCACCCGCACGTCCACGCCGCACTTCTTCAGGACCTCGAGCGCGTCCTGGCCCAGGCCGGGCTCGTTGTTCTGCACGAAGCAGGTCTGGAACAGCACCGCCTCGCCGCCCGGCCCGGCGGAGAGGAGCCCCTGGCCGGCGGCCCAGCTGTCGAAGGACTGGCTGGCGAAGTCGGGCAGCAGCTTGTCGCGGTGCACGCCCAGCGTCTTCTCCATCAGCACGCGGAGCGGCCGGGTGCGGTTGGCCACGTTGGCCATGCCCAGCGAGAGGCGCGCCATTCGGCCGGCGCCGTCCGGATCGTTGAGCACGCGCTGGCGCAGCGAGCGGCGGGCGCCCTTCTTCGTCACCGCGCGGTAGCGGTGGATGAGCGCCGGGATGTCGAGCTGGAACTCGTGCTGGTCGCGCGGGGTGTACGGGCACTGCACCTCGCACAGCTTGCACTGGAAGCAGGTGTCCATCACCCCGCTGATCTCCCCCTCGGACAGCTTCCGCACGTCGCCGTCGTGGCGCTCGTCGATGAGCTTGAAGAGCTGGGGGAAGGTGTCGCAGTACTTGAAGCACATGCGACAGCCGTGACAGATCTCGAAGCCGCGCAGCACCTCGCCGTCCAGCGCCGCGCGGTCCCAGTACCGGGCGTCGGCGGGGTCGTAGCTCAAGCCCGGGGTGGGGATGTACGAGATGCGCTTGTCGTGCTGGGGATCGATGTCGGCCATGGCGGACCTCGCGTCGTCGGGCGGGAGCCTCCGGTCTACGCCCGCCCGCGCCGGAGCGCGAGCGTCCCGTCACCCGCTGTGACGACATGGCCCGGCGGGCATCCCCTTGCGGGGACCCACGCCGGGCCGGATTACGCACCTGCCGAGAGGCTAGGTGATGGTCTTGAGCATCTTGTCGAAGCGCCCGGCGTGGGACTTCTCGGCCTTGGCGAGCGTCTCGAACCAGTCGGAGACCTCGGCGAAGCCCTCGTCGCGGGCGGTCTTGGCCATGCCGGGGTACATGTCGGTGTACTCGTGGGTCTCGCCCGCGATGGCGGCCTTGAGGTTCAGGACGCTGTCGCCGATGGGCAGGCCGGTGGCCGGATCGCCCACGTTCTTGAGGAAGTCGAGGTGGCCGTGCGCGTGGCCGGTTTCACCCTCGGCGGTCTCGCGGAAGTTGGCGGCGACCTCCGGGTACCCCTCCACGTCCGCGACCTTCGCGAAGTAGAGGTAGCGGCGGTTGGCCTGCGACTCGCCCGCGAAGGCGTCCTTGAGGTTCTGCTCGGTCTTGCTTCCCTTCAGCTGGGCCATCGTGTCCTCCAGTGCGGTGTTGCCGTGGGTGAATGTCGCCCGGGCGCCGGGGCGCTCGGTGCTGGCGCGGGCGGGGGGCCGACCGGTCCCCTCCCCTACGCGTCGCGCCCCGGCATCGTTACGCGGCGCGGTGGACAATGGGTAGAGCAAGCGGGGCCGGTTTCATCGCCCCTGTGGGGGCGTTGCGGCGATCCGGGCCTCTCGGAGTTCGTTCACCCAGCGTCCACACCTGGCCCTGCGCTGCCGGAGTGCCCCATCGTGGCCAACCTCCCAGCGGAGGAGACGCACATGCCCACCCCCGGAGAGATCGACCGCGCCCGCGACCTGGAGCGGCGGCGCGTGCAGGAGGAGCGGGACCTCGAGACCGAGCAGGACCACAGCGAGCGCCCGCTCGAGGGGCTCTCGGGCGGCCCGACCACCTGGACGCAGGACCAGGACGAGGCGCAGGCCGAGGTGGTCCACGGGGATGATGAGAAGCGGTCGGTGGAGGCGTCCAGGGAGCAGATCCCGGTGGTGCCGCCGGGCGGCGAGGGCTGAAGGGCGCTAGCTGGGCGGGGTCCGCAGCACCGCCCCGCCGGCCCCTACCGCCACCAGCAGCAGCGCGGCCACCACACCGGCGGGATCCACCGCCGAGCGAGCCACCAGGCCGATTCCCACGAGCCCGGCGATGAGCAGGGCCGGTCCCGCGGCGGCGGGGCGGGCGCCGGGGGCCGGGAGCAGGCCGGCGCAGACCCCGGCCAGCGCTGCACCCGCGGCCGCGGGCCACAGCGCCGGCAGCTGGGTCCGCAGCTGCGGCAGGACCGGCAGCAGCACCGCCCCCAGCACGGCCACGCTGCCCACGGCCAGCGCCAGCACCGCGCCGGCGGCGGAGTCCTTGGCGACGCGGGCGCGCGGGCTGGGGCCGGGGGAGAGCAGGTCCACCACCGCCTCCAGCGCCGAGTTGGCGGCCTCGCCGGCCACCACCAGCGCCACGCACAGGAGCAGCAGGGCCCGCTCGCCGCCGGTGAACGGGCCGACCGCGGCCAGCGCCGCGGCGGGCACGCCCAGCGCCAGGTGCAGGCGCATGTTGCGCTCGCGGTGGGCCGCCTCGCACAGGCCGCGGGTGGCCCAGCCGAAGCTCTTGGCCAGCGTGTGACGCCGGGTGGTCGCGTCGGGCGGCACGCGCCCCGCTCAGATGTTCTGCGAGAGGATCAGGTGGACGTACTGCGCGCGCTCGAAGGCGCCCGGGTCCTGGATCTCGCGCTGGGAGAGCGTGCCGCGGATCTCGTCCACGCTGGTGACGCCGCGCTTGTCCAGCCAGTCCTCCAGGCCGGCGGCGATCTTGCCCAGGTGCGGGACGCCGTTCTTCACCAGCGTGGAGGCGAGCTGCACCACCTGCGCGCCGGCCAGGAGCTGCTTCACCACGCCGGCGGTGTCGTAGACGCCGGTGGTGGCCGCCAGGTGCGCCCGGACGCGGCCGTGCAGGATGCCGATCCAGCGCAGCGGCACCAGCGCCTCGGCCGGAGAGGAGAGCGTCATGGAGGGCACCGCCGCCATCCGCTCCAGCGAGAGGTCCGGCTGCAGGAAGCGGTTGAACAGCACCAGGCCGTTCACGCCGGCGGCGTCGAGGCGGGCGGCGAAGTGGGCCAGCGAGGTGAAGTAGGGCGAGAGCTTGACGGCGATGGGGATGCGGACCGCCTTGCGCACCGCGGCGACGGCGTCGAGGTAGCGCTTCTCCACCTCGGCGGCGCTGACGGTGGGGTCGGCCTCCACCGCGTAGATGTTCAGCTCCAGCGCGTCGGCGCCGGCCGACTCGATGTCGCGGGCGTACTCGGTCCAGCTGCCGGGGGCCACGCAGTTGAGGCTGGCGATGACCGGGATCTGCAGCGCCTTCTTGGCCCGCTCGAGGAAGGCCAGGTAGTCGTGCGGCCCGATCCGCTGCGGCGGGAAGTAGGTCCGCGCCTCGGGGTGGGCGTCGGAGGCGCGCGACAGCTCCTCCTCCAGCGCGCTGTTGGCGGCCTCGATCTGCTCCTCGAAGAGGGAGCGGAGCACCACCGCGCCCGCGCCGTGGCCCTCGGCCATCTGGAGGTTCTCGAGCCGGTTGGACAGCGCGGAGCTGGCCAGCACGAGCGGCGTCGGCAGCGGAAGCCCCATGTAATCGGTGACCAGCTCGGCCATGGCGTATCCCTCCGCCGTCGATGGATACCGGGCCCGGGGCCGGGAAGCCATCGGAAAAGCGCCGGCCGGCGGGCGTGCCCGGACCGGGCGGCGAGGGACGGGGCGGTTAAATCCCAGGCCGGAGGAGCCCACCATGTCCCGCACCCACGTCCTCGAGCGCTCGCAGCTCGTCCCGCGCCCCCGCGCCGAGGTGTTCGCGTTCTTCGCCGACGCGCACAACCTCGAAGCCATCACCCCGGGCTTCCTCCGCTTCCGCGTCACCACCCCCGGGCCCATCCCCATGGCCGAGGGGACGCTGATCGAGTACCGGCTGGCGCTGTTCGGCCTGCCCTTCGGCTGGCGCACGCGCATCGACGCCTGGGAGCCGGGGCGGCTCTTCGTGGACCGGCAGCTGCGCGGCCCCTACCGCCGCTGGCGCCACACGCACGCCTTCGCCGACGCGCCCGGCGGGACGCGGGTGGAGGACCGCGTCGAGTACCAGCTGCCGCTGGGGCCGCTGGGCGATCTGGCCCACGCCCTGCTGGTGCGGCGCACGCTGGCCGCCATCTTCGATCACCGCGCCGCGCGGATCTCGGCGCTGCTCGCGCCCGCGGGCGCGCCGATCAGCGCTTCGCCGGCGCCGGATGCACGGTGAGCACCGGGCAGCGCGCCTTGCGCACCACCCGCTCGGCGATGGAGCCCATCAGCGCGTGCTCCAGGCCGCTCCGCCCGTGCGTGCCCAGCACCAGCAGGTCCACGCCGTTCTCGGCGGCGTGGGCGATGATCTCGCCGGCCGGCTCGCCCACCGCGGTGGCGGCGGTGACGCGCGGGGCGCCCAGCTTGGCCGCGTCCTCGCGCCACTCGCCCACGTGGCGGGTGGCCTGGTCGGCCAGCTCCTGCAGCATCCTGGGGCTCGCCACCACCGAGCCGTCCGGGAAGGTGTAGCCGGGGATCGGGTAGGCATGGAGCAGCACCAGGTCGGCGTCGAAGCGGCGGGCGAGGTCGGCGGCCACCTCCATGGCGGCACGCGACGCGTCGGAGAAGTCGATCGGGCAGCAGATCCGCTTCCAGTCGGCGGCGGGCATGTCCAGATACCTCCTCTCCCACGATGGTACGCCCGCCCGCGGCCGGCGGCGCGCTGGAGTGCGGCCCCACCCCCGCGTGACCGCGGGCCAGGCCTCGCACGGGCCATGCAGGGGTGAGAGGTGGTAGAAGGCCCGCGTGTCGAACCCCCGCGCCGCCCTCCCCTACGCCGTCGCCGCCTATCTCTCCTGGGGGTTCCTCCCCATCTACTTCAAGGCGCTGCACGGCGTGCCGCCGGTGGAGATCCTGGCCCACCGCGTGGCCTGGTCGATGCTGCTGCTCTCGGTGCTGGTGGTGGCCATGGGCCGGGCGGCCGCGCTGCGCGAGGCGCTGGGGCCGGGCAAGCGCGGCGCGCTGGTCGCGAGCACGCTCCTCATCGCCGTCAACTGGCTGCTCTACATCTGGGCGGTGCAGGCGGGCCGGGTGCTGGAGGCGAGCCTCGGCTACTTCATCAACCCGCTCGTCAACGTGCTGCTCGGGCGCTGGTTCCTGGGCGAGCGGCTCACGCGCCGCCAGGCCTTTGCGGTGGGGCTGGCCGCGGCGGGCGTGCTGGCGCTGGTGATCCGCCAGGGGACCTTCCCCTGGGTGGCGCTGGTGCTGGCCCTCTCCTTCGGCAGCTACGGCCTGGTGCGCAAGCGGGCGGGCATCGACCCGGTCGCCGGGCTGCTGGCCGAGACGGCGCTGCTGGCGCCGTTCGCGCTGGGCCTCTTGGGCTGGCGCGCGGTCTCCGGCACCGGCGCGTTCGGCTCGGGCGCCGGGGTGAGCGCGCTGCTGGCGGCGGCCGGCGTGATCACCGCGCTGCCGCTGGTCTGGTTCGCGGTGGGCGTGCGCCACCTGCGCCTCTCCACCATGGGGATCGTCCAGTACCTGGCCCCCACCGGTCAGTTCCTGCTGGCGGTCCTGCTCTACCGCGAGCCGTTCACGGCCGCGCATGCGCTGGCCTTCGGCTGCATCTGGTCGGCGCTGGGGCTCTACACCTGGGAGGCGCTGGCCCGCACGCGCGTCCTGGTGGTGGAGCCGGAGCCGTAGGGCTCGCCGGCCACCCCGCCCCACATCGACGCCGCGGTGGGCGGCGCGGTAAGGTCCGCGCGTTCCATGCCTTCCGATACCGCCGCCCCGCCCCCCGCCTCGCCCGCCGCCGACGACGCCGCACCGGCCCTTGGCGCCCGCTGGACCAACCCCTGGCGCCACCTCCCGCGCGTGCGCTGGGCGGTGCAGCTCGCCTACCTGGGCTTCACGCTGCTGGTGGGCTGGCAGTTCTCGCGCTTCGTGGCGGCGGCGCTGGCGAGCGGCCCGCTGGACGTGGAGCGGCCGCCGGCGGTGGAGGGGTTCCTGCCCATCGCCGCGCTGGTGGGGCTGAAGCGCTTCCTGCTCACGCGCTACTGGGACCAGGTCCACCCGGCCGGCCTGACGCTGCTGCTGGCCGCGCTCGCCACGGCCTTCGTGGCGCGCAAGGGGTTCTGCAGCTGGGTCTGCCCGGTGGGCACGCTCTCGCGCCTGGCAGAGGAGGCGGGGAAGCGGCTCCTGTGGCGGCGCCGCGGCTTCCCGGTGGTGCCGCGCTGGCTGGACCTGCCGCTCTGTGGCCTCAAGTACCTGCTGCTGGCCTTCTTCGCGGTGAGCGTCTTCGTGGTGATGCCGCTCCCGGCGGCCGAGGCGTTCCTCGGCTCGCCCTACAACGTGGCGGCCGACGCGAAGATGCTGGCCTTCTTCACCCACCCGTCCTCGGTCGCGCTCTCGGTGATGGGCGGGCTGGTGGCGCTCTCGCTGGTGGTGAAGCACGCCTGGTGCCGCTGGCTCTGCCCCTACGGCGCGCTGCTGGGCCTCTCGAGCCTGGCCTCGCCGGTCCGGATCCGGCGCGACCCGGACGCCTGCAACGACTGCCGGGCCTGCACCCGCGCCTGCCCCGCCGCCATCCCGGTCCATTCGCGGCTGCGGGTGCTCTCCGCCGAGTGCACCGGCTGCATGTCCTGCGTGGCGGCCTGCACCACCGCCGACTGCCTGGGCGTGACCGGCAAGGGCCAGCGCCGCTGGTCGGCCTGGTGGGTGCCGGCGCTGGTGCTGGGCACCATGCTGGGCTTCTGGGCGGTGGCCCGCCTGTCCGGCTTCTGGCACACGGACGTGCCCGCCGAGACCTTCCGCCAGCTCTACCGGCTCATGGGCGTGGGATAGCCCGCTCCCGCGCGATCCGGTCCAGCAGCGCCGCCAGCCGCACGCCGGCGCGCTCGAGCGCCAGCGCGGTGCGCTCCCGCTGCGTCCCGGCATAGCCGCGATCCAGGCGCAGGATGCTTCTCTCCCCGGGCACGCGGTCCAGCTCGGCGTAGATGGCCTGCGCCTCGGCGTTCGATCCCTCGGCCCACTGCGCCGGCGTGAGCTGCGCGGCCCAGGCGCGGGCCTGCTCCGCGGTGACGGCCTGGCCCAGCGCGCGCCCCACCTCGCGCCGGCCGCCGTGCTTCACCAGCGCGTCGACCACGTCGTGGTCCCAGATCTCGTGGAAGTTGCCCGGCTGGCGCGACTTGCCCTTGCGCACCCGCAGCTCGTTGCCGCCGCGGTCGCGACCGTCGCCGGCGTGGAGCGGCTGGTGCAGGTCGGCGGTCAGGTGGATGAGCCAGCGCAGCGCGTCGGCGCGATCCATGGCGCTCCCGCCGCGCCGCAGCACCTGCTCGAACCGCGAGATGGCCTCGACGGCGCAGCCCTTGGCGCAGTCGCGCGAGGAGAGGTATTGCGCGCCGAAGGGGATGTTCACGTAGTGCCAGCGCCTGGTCTCCTTGTCCTTCTGCGCGTCGGCCCAGCTGGCGACGTCCGGATCCGACATGGGCACCTCGCCCAGGATCTCGGTCACCATCTGGCGCGCCTCGGGGGAGAGCCGCTCCTCCGCGATGACCGCCACCACCACGTGGCCGTCCTTGCCCCAGGCCTGCGTGACGCGCGGCGCCAGGCCTGCGACGAGGGCGAGCGTGAGCTGCAGGAAGCGCAGGCGGGCGGAGGGCATGCCTCACCCTACCCCGCCCGGCGGACATGCGCAGGGGGCTTCGCTCCCCTTCCGAGCCACCCCGAGGAATCCTTCCGATCGGCCTCCCGCGGCACCCGGTCCGTGAACAATGGAAGGGGAAACCCGTTTGCTGGGAGGTTCCCATGATCCCGGACCCGGTGGACCACTACCTGCACACCCACCACCCGTCGTGCGAGCACTCGTCCCACCTGCGCGCGGTCACCGCGCAGCGCGTCGCCGCCGCCGAGCACGTCAGCGGCACGCGCCTGGCGAAGCCGGTGGTGGTCCGGCTCGGGGAGCGGCTGGTGCTGGCGGTCATCGGCGCCGACCGCAAGCTCGACCTGGAGGTCCTCTCGGCGGTCTGCGGCGGTCTCCCCGCCGAGCTGGCGCCCGAGCAGACGTTCGCCGAGCGCTTCGCGCCCTGCGAGCCCGGCGCCGAGCCGCCGCTCAACATGTTCGGCCTGCCGCTGTACGTCGACGCCGCGCTGGCCCGCGAGCCGTGGGTGGTGATGCGCGCCGGCACGCACGAGGACACGGTCCGCATGTCCACCGACGAGTGGCTGGAGCAGGAGGACGCCCGGGTGGTGGAGGGGCTGGGGCGGCACCACCTGTAGCCCGACGATCACCCCCTGGGCTTCGACTCCGCGAGCCCTGCGGGCTCGCTACGCTCAGCCCGAACGGGGGCGAAGCCCGTTCGCCGTGAGAGGTTCGCTTCGCCAAGCCAGAACGCCCGACCCCGTTCGCCCTGAGCGTAGCGGCGCGAAGCGCCGCGGAGTCGAAGGGCAGGCGCCGATCGGCCTCACGCCCCGGCGACGATCAGCGCGCCCTTGGCGCCGTCGTCGCCGCCGGCCCAGACCAGCACGCTGCCGCCGCCCGCGTAGCGGCGGGCGATGGCGCGGTGCGCGAGCACGGCCGCGGTCAGCGGGAAGGCGGTGCCCAGCTCGCCCAGCGAGGTGGCGGGGAGGAGCAGCGGCGTCTCCCGGACGTGCGCCGGCAGCCGCGTCAGCGCCAGCCCCCACTCGCGCGCCCGCCAACCGTCGCCGTTGAGCGAGCCGATGAGCCGGGTGGGCGGCACCGGGGCCGCCGCCAGCGCCGCCTCCACCGCGGCGCGCAGCGCGACGGCGGGCGGGGCGTTGGTGGCCAGCCGGTGCTCCGGCTCGCGCTGGACGGTGGGGCCCCAGATCGTCGCCAGCACCGGTGCCCGGCGCCGCTCGGCGGCGCGCCGGCGCTCCACCACCAGCAAGGCGGCGGCCTCGCCCGGCATGAACCCGACCGGATCCTCGGGTCGAAGCCGTCCGCGTCGCGGCGGTGGAGCGCCAGGCAGGCGGCGGTGCGCGGGTCATCGGCCGGGTCGCTCAGCTCCTCCAGCCGCACCAGCAGCGCGTCGGCCGCTGGTGCCGCCGGACGATCCGGCGCCACCAGCGCCAGGAGCAGCTGGGCGCGCAGGTACTCCGGCTCGGTCTCGTCCTCGCGCGACCAGCCCGGACGCGAGGCCCTCGCGATCCGGATTGCGGTCTCCTCGTCACCCGCGGCCACCGCGTCGTGGAAGGGGCGGCAGCGGCTGGCGCAGAGGTACTGGAAGTCCATCACCTGGTCCCAGCGGACCTCCTCCAGCACCGCCGCCTGCGCCAGCCCGCTGGCGCACAGGTCGCGAAAGAACGCGCCGGTGTCGGCCTCGGCCAGCAGCTCCGCGATGGCCAGCTGGCGGTAGTGCTCGGCGATTCCGTCCACCGCCGCCGCGCGCACCTCGACCCGGGCCACGGTGCCGAGATGCCGGAGTAGCTCGTCCAGCCGGAAGGCCAGGTTGTCGCGCGCGACGTCGAGGTAGTTCATGGCTCAGAGCAGGATGGGCGCGTCGAGCGGCCAGGTCTCCCAGCCGGTCACGCCGGCGGCCTTGAGCTTGGCCACCAGGTCGGAGCGGATGATCAGCAGGCCGGGCTGCTCCCGCAGGCGGAAGAGGCTGGGCTCGGGCGGGATCTTCTCCGGGTCGAGCACCAACCTCTCGAACGTGTGAACTTCGGCGGGATGCATGGGGTCGACGGTGAAGATGGACCGCTCACGATCGACGCACGCGTGGCTGCCAAGCAGGTGCGCCCACGTGTAATCCGAGGAGAACGGGTTCTTCTCCTGGTCCAGGATGGGGATTGGATACCACTCCCATCCCAGGTGCGGTTCCGCCTCGAGCACGGCGCGCGCCTTCGCGTTGACGATCAGCGCCCGCATGATGTTCCCGAAGAAGTCGGCCAGCTTCGTCCCCTTCTTTCGCTTGGAGAGGGAGCAGGTGGCGGTCGCGGGCCAGTGGACCCCCACCGGAAGCACGCGCCGCAGATCCATCGGACGGTACATGCCCCGGGGGCTGTCGTCGATCAGGGCAAAGCCCTGGGCGTTGGAGAGGTGGAAGATGGCATAGGTCGGGTCGTTCATCTGGTCACCTCGAAGCGGCGGCGAGCGCCGCGCGCTCCTCCTGCTGGATCCGAGCCTCCAAGGCCTGGCCGTATCTCTGGACCCGGTTGATGTGCTCGCCAGCGTTCTCCCGCCCCATCCGCTCCAGGAGCTTGAGTAACTGGTCGGAGATCATGTGCAGCCTCTCCGCGACGTTCCCGACGTTCTGGGCGTTCACCGGATGCGCCTCTGGCGACCCCAGCGCCTGCTTGAGCTCTTCCTTCAACCCGCTCAGCTTGTCCGACACGTATTCATCGTACGGCCCATGGTTGTTCGGATGGCAGGGCCACTTCACCACCCGGCCGACCCGGTACTGCTGCGGGCAGCAGCACGATGTTGCGCGCGTGGTTCAGGTTGTACTTCGCCACCATCAGCACCTGCAGCAGCTTGAGCCCGAAGTCCTCGTCCTGCAGCAACGAGAAGAGCATCTCGTTCGCGATCATGTGGTGCCAGTTGTGCAGGTAGGGGTGGTCGGGTCGACCGGCTTCCCCTGCTCCGGGGTCACGAAGCTCTTCACGACCTTGTTCGCGACCTTGCGGTCCCTGGGCGTGTACTGCACCCAGTCCACCTGCGCGAGATCGAAGCGCGCCGGGGCGTTGTACCAGGCGGCCCGGGCGGTCGAGGTCACGGTGTAGCCGTTCTGCTCGTACTTGCACTCCGGGTTGCGGGCGCCCTGGTGGCGCACCACGCAGGCGCCGTCCTTGTGGTACTCGGCGTCGGTCAGCGCTTCGAGGTGGTCCCTGGACCCTGCCACGGCGGCCTCCCCGGCGGTGTGCGCGGCGAAGGTCGCACGCCCGGCGGGAGCGCCACAAGGACTGAACGTGGATGCTCACCCGGGGTGCGCGCCTACGCCGCGCGCGACCCGCGTCCGGTCACCCGCACCGCCGCCCCGGCCAGCGCGCCCAGCGCTGCGCCGCGGGCCGCGTCGTGCAGCTGCGTGAGGCTGCCGGCGCCGCGCTCGGCGATGCGCAGCGCCAGGAAGCCGCTCAGGAAGCGGCCGGCGGTGGAGAGGACGAAGAGCAGCTCCAGGCCGTGGCCGCCGGGGAGGCCGAGCCGGGCCACCGCCGGCGGGAGCGCGGTGGCGAGGCTGCCGCCCAGCAGCGTGCCCAGCGCGTAGGCGCCGCCGCCGGCCATGGCGAAGGTGGCCAGGTAGAAGCTCCGGTCGCGCCGCGGCGCCACCGCCAGCGGCATGGCGAAGCTGGCCAGGGCGTGGCCGCTCCAGGCGATGCCGCCCACCAGCGCGTCGGCGGCGATGGGCCAGGGGAAGGCCGGCGTGGCGGCGAGCCAGCAGAGCGGCAGCACCGCGGCGCCGAACGAGCAGGCCGCCAGCACCGGCCGCGCGCCGAAGCGGTCGATGGCCTTCCCCCACAGCGGCGCGGCCAGCACCTTCACCAGCGCGGCGGTGGCGGCCTGCAGCGCCACCACGGTGAAGCCCAGCCGGAGGTTCCGCAGCAGGTGGAGCACGAAGAAGGCGCCGGCCAGCCCCACCGAGGCGTTCCAGCAGAGCTGGTACACGAACAGCGGGCGCGCGGCGGGATCCCGCAGCGGCGCCAGCGCCGAGCGCAGCGAGGGGACCTGCCGCGGCGTGGGCCGGTCGTGCTGGCGCAGCATGCAGCCGGTGGTGAACAGCCCGGTCAGGCAGGCCAGCGCGGCCAGCGCCGCCAGCGCAAAGCCGGCGTCGCGGCGGGTGGTGAGCAGGTCGAGGAGCCGGGCCGTGCCCACGCCGGCGAGGACGCTCCCCAGCGTGCAGAGCGCGGTGCGCCGCCCGAAGTAGCGCCCGCGCAGCCGCTCCGGGACCAGCTCACCCATCCACGCGGTCCAGGCGTTGTTGCCCAGCACGCCCACCACGGCCGAGGACGCGGCCACCACCATCAGCAGCCAGCGGGCGGTCTGCGGCGCCAGGTCGAGGAACGGGAGCAGGGCCAGCGGCAGGAACGACTCGCGGCCGACGGCCACCGTGAGCACCGCCACCCGCCGACGGCCGAAGAGCGCCGTCACCCAGGCCGCCGGGAGCTGCACCACCTGCGCGAGCTGGGGGAGCGCGGCCAGGGAGCCCACCTCGAGCGGCGTGCACCCGAGGTGCAGGGCCCAGGCGGTTAGGAGCGTGGGGCCGACGCAGGCGGTGATCAGCTCGGCGCCGATCCCCTCCAGCGTGGAGGCGCGCAGCGAGCGGCGCAGCCGGCTGGCCGGGCCGTCGAGCCGGCCGCCGCCCACCAGCGGCGCCGCGGCCAGCAGGCCGTGCGCGGGCGCGGCCGCGAGCAGGGCCAGGCCGGACAGCAGCGCGGAGGGGAGCCGGCGGAGCGCGGCGACCGGGTGACGCCGCGCCCCCACGAGAGGAGGCACGCCAGCGACCCTGCCATGGCGACCGCCGCCCCGTCAGGCGGCGAGCAAGCAGGCCCCCGTCACCTCTGCATGTGCTTCTGGTAGGTGCCGAGGAGCTGCGCCTGCGCGACCACATGCCCCTCCACCGCCGCCAGCAGCTCCTTGCGGCCCAGCGGCCCGCGGTCGCCCAGCGGCGCGTCCAGCGCGAAGAGCGTGAAGTAGTAGCGGTGCCGGCCGATGGGCGGGCAGGGGCCGCCCCAGCCCGTGCGCCGCCAGTCGTTGGTGCCCTGGCGCGTGCCGGGCGGCAGCGCGGCCGGCTTCACCGCCTCCGGCAGCCCGCCCGCGTCGGGCGGCATGTCGTACAGCACCCAGTGCGTGTAGATGCGCTGCGGCGCCTTCGGGTCGGGCGCGTCCGGATCGTCCACCAGCAGCGCGAGGCTGCGCGCCTCCGGCGGCACGCCGGCGAAGACCAGGGCCGGCGAGCGGTCGGCGCCCTCGCAGGTGAACGTGGTGGGGATCTCGCCGCCGTCGGCAAACGCGGGCGAGGTGAGCGTCATCGGCATGGGACCCTCCTGTGCGACGCCCGGCGACGCCGGCACCCTGAGTCTAAGAGTTGTCCCACAACTCGCCAATTGGCGAAGCGTGGGCCAGGTCGGTTCGCCATCGGGCCCGCTCGAGCGTGGTCTGGCCGGAGCCAGCCTCATCGCGGGTTGGGCCCGTGGCCGTGCCGACGATTCGCCGAGCCACCGGTTTGCTTGCCGGTGTGGACGTCCGCCACGCGAACGAAGGCTCGCGGGCGAAGAGGTCGGTTGACTCGGACCGGGCGTCTTGCCGCCCGGGACAGCGAGGATCAAGAAGGTTTCCGATGGCGGCGCTCCTCGCCCACGCTCTCCCGACCCACCCGCTGCTCCAGCTCTCCGGCCTGACCGAGGGAGAGGTGGCTTACCTGGCACGCATGCTCCCCATTCCCGCTCGGCGCCGGGGGCGCCCCTTCGCCTGCCCGCCATTGCAGCGCGCGGCGGTGGCCTGCGCCGCCCTCCGCACCAACCTCACCTTCCGGGAGCTCGCCGCCGTGACCGGCATCCCCCAAGTCGACCGTTCATCGCATCGTGGCCGCCCACACGCCGATGCTGGCTGGTCTTTTCGGGACAGCTCCTAGCAACTCCTCAACCCTGCGCCGGTAGGTCCACCGTGAAGGTGGCGCCGTGCCCGGGCGCGGAGAGCACCCCGATGCGGCCGCCGTGGGCCTCGACCAGGCTGCGGGCGATCCAGAGCCCGAGCCCCAGCCCGCCGAAGTTGCGCGGGGAGACGGCGCGCTCGAACCGGCCGAAGATGCGCGCCTGATCCTCCGGCGCGATGCCGATGCCGTGGTCCACCACGTCGAGCCGGACCCGGTCGTGCTCGGCGCGGACCCGCACCTCCACCGGCGAGCCGCGGCCGTACTTGATGGCGTTGGAGAGCAGGTTGGAGACCACCTGGTCCATGCGCGCCGGGTCGATCTTGCAGGGGGCCGGCCCGGCCACGTCCAGCGTCAGCGCGCAGCCGGCCTCGGCGGCCTCCTCGGCGACGCGGGTGGCGCACTCGCGGCCCAGCTCGGCCAGGTCCACCTGCTCCTTGTGCAGCGTGACCTTGCCGGCGGTGATGCGCGAGACGTCCAGCAGCGCGTCGGAGAGCCGGATCAGCCGCTCCGCCTGCCGCTCGGTGATGCGGATCCGCTCCTCGGTGCGGCTGCGATCCTCGCCGCGCAGGTCGCGCCCCAGGAGCTGCACGGTGAGCCGCAGCGTGCCCAGCGGCCCGCGCAGCTCGTGCGAGGCGACGTGCAGGAAGTCCTCGCGCGCCTGGGCGGCCTGCTGCGCGGCCCGGTAGAGCCGGGCGTGCTCGATGGCCATGGCGGTCCGGCGGGCGGCGTCGGAGAAGAGGGCCAGGTCGGCCGAGCCGTAGCGGCGGCCGTCGTCGCCGGAGGCCACCGCCAGCGCGCCGTACCCCTCGCCGCGCGCCCCCAGCCCCACCAGCGCCAGCGAGAGCGGGGCCCGCGGATCCCGCGGCGCGGCCTCGATGATGCCGGCCGGCCCGCCGCCCACCGCGCCGGCCAGCCGCGCCCGCGCGTCGCGCTGCAGCATGGAGCGGGCCCGCTCGCCCAGGCCGGGATCGCCCGCCTCGGCGCGGACCACCGGCCCCTGGTCACCGGGGGTGTAGACCGCGGCCCAGGCGCCCAGCGCCGGCACCGAGAGCCGGACCAGGCTGTCGAGGATCACGGCCTCGTCGAAGGTGTCCACCAGCACCGTGGACAGGCCGTCGAGGAAGGAGAGCCGCCGCTGCGCGGCCACCGCCTCGGCGCGCGCCACCCGCTCGGCCACGAACAGGCGCGCCCGCTCGTAGGCCTGGGCGCACTGGCTGGCCAGCGCCTCGGCGAAGGCGCGGTCCTCGGGCAGCACCCGCGTCCCCTCGGCCATGGCCACCAGCAGCACGCCCAGCGGTCGGCCCTCCACCGCCATGGGCACCGCGGCGATGGCCCCCGGCACCGGGTCGGTGAGCGTGGCCAGGCCGGGGTAGCGCGACCAGAGCTCGGTGCGGTCCTTCACCGTGACCGAGGCGCCGGTCCGCCAGACCTCGTCCACCGGGTTGTCCGGGCGGCCGCCCGCCAGGGCCCGCAGGGCCGGCTCCGCCCAGCGGACGCAGCGCAGCACGTCGAGCCCCACCCCGACCGCGTCCGGGACCAGCAGGGCGCCCCCGCTCCCGCCCAGCGCCTCGCAGGCGGCGGCGATGGCCACCTCGGCCACCTCGTCCGGCGTGCGCGCGCGTGAGAGGGCCGCCGTCGCGGCCTGCAGGCGCGCGAGCCGGGCCGCGGCGGCCTCTGCTTCTCGCAGGGCTGCCCCGCCCACCGGGCCGGACTGGACCTCTTCAACTGCCGCCGCCATCGGCGGACCCCCTGATGCCAGGATCCGAGAGTAGACCGGACCCGGGGTCGCCGCACAAGGCGCTGGCGCGGGCTGCGACGCCGCGGCCGAATCCCCGTGGAACGTCGGCCCCCTGGCCGGGGGTGCCCTGCGGCGCGGCAGCGCCGGGGCGCACGCCGTCTCGCCTGGCGAGCGCGCGCCCCGATTGGTAGATTCACGCGTCCATGCGCGTGCTGCTCTCGAATGACGACGGCGTCCAGGCGGCCGGCCTGCGCGCGCTGGCCGAGGCCCTGGCCGGCGACGAGGTGTGGGTGGTGGCGCCGGACCGCGAGCAGTCGGCGGCCTCCCACGCCATCTCGCTCCACCGGCCGCTGCGCATGGCCGAGGTCGCGCCGCGCTGGTTCGCGGTGGACGGCACGCCCACCGACGCGGTGTACATGGGGCTCAACCTGGTGCTGAAGGACAACCCGCCGGACGTGGTCATCTCCGGCGTGAACCACGGCGCCAACCTGGGCAACGACGTCCACTACTCCGGCACCGTGGCCGCGGCCATGGAGGCGGCGCTGCTGGGCGTGCACGCGGTGGCGGTGTCGCTGGCCGCCCCGCCCCCGCACACCTTCGGCCCGGCGGCCCGCTTCGCCGCCGCGCTGGCGCGGCAGCTGGTGGAGCGGCGTCCCCCGGCCACCACGCTGCTCAACGTCAACGTCCCGGCCGGCGAGGTGAAGGGGTACCGCTTCGCGCGCCTGGGGCGGCGCACCTACGGCAACGAGGTGGTCCACAAGGTGGACCCGCGCGGCCGCAGCTACTACTGGATCGGCGGCGAGGGGGGCGCGCGCAGCGAGGACATCCCCGGCTCGGACTGCAACGCGGTGCTGCGCGACGGGCTGGCGGCGGTCACGCCGCTCCACCTCGACTCCACCCACGACGCCGTGCTGCAGACGCTCCGCAGCTGGACCGTGCCCGGCTACGACAAGGAGCCCGCGCCGTGAGGCTCCGCGCGGCGCTCGCCGCCGCGGCCCTGGTCTTCACCGCCTGCCCCGCCCCGCCGCGGTCGCCCGTGCGCGCGCCACCCATCGAGCTCGCGCCGGTGGCGCCCCGGGCCCAGGGCGGCGCGCCGGCCGCGCCCGCCTCGCACGAGGAGCCGGCCATCGCCGGCGTGATGCACCCGGTGCGCAGGGGCGAGACGCTCTACCGGATCGCCAAGGCGTATGGCATCGACCTGGCCGACCTGATGGAGACCAACGGCATCACCGACCCGCGCCAGGTGGCGGTGGGGACGGAGCTGTTCGTGCCCGGGGCGACCGCGCTGGTGGAGGTGCCGCCCTCCCCCGGGACCGAGCCGGCGCCGGCGGTGGCCACCGCCCCGCCCCGCGAGCCCGCCCGCGCGCACCCGGCCCCGGCCGCCGCCGCCGACCCGCCGCCGGAGAAGGTCACCGCGCGCCCGCCGCCGATGGACGAGACCGACGCGGGCAAGAGGCGCCTGGCCTGGCCGCTCAAGGGCGTGCTCTACGGCCGGTTCGGCGTGCGCGGCGGGGCCCGCCACGACGGCATCGACATCGCCGCGCCGGAGGGTACGCCGGTCAAGGCCGCCGAGGACGGCGAGGTCATCTACGTGGGCGAGCAGACCGGGTACGGCGTGGTGGTCATCCTGCGCCACTCCGGCGGGCTGGTGACGGTGTACGCCCACAACTCCGCCGTGCTGGTGAAGGAGGGCGCGCGCGTGGGGCGCGGCGCGCCCATCGCCAAGGTGGGCCAGACCGGCCGCACCACCGGGCCCCACCTGCACTTCGAGGTGCGCGAGGGGACCCGGCCGAAGAACCCGCTGCTCTATCTTTCACACGGGGACTGACGTCCCCGCCCCACCCCTGCTGCGCTGGGTCCCGCCGCGCTGCGGCCCCGCCGGCGCCTCGGCCGGCGTGCGCGCCGCTGCGCCCCGCCGCGGCCGTGCTAATCTCCGCCGCCATGCTCGACGCCGTCCGCGCCAAGATCCGCGACATCCCCGACTTCCCGCAGAAGGGGATCGTCTTCAAGGACATCACCCCGGTCCTCTCCGACGCCCAGACCTTCCGGCAGGTGATCGACGCCCTGGTGGACCGCTGGAAGGACGAGCGGATCTCCAAGGTGGTGGGGATCGAGTCCCGCGGCTTCATCTTCGGCGCGCCGCTCGCCTACGCGCTGGGCGCCGGCTTCACCATCGTCCGCAAGCCGGGCAAGCTGCCCTGGAACACCATCCGCGAGGTCTACGCGCTGGAGTACGGCGAGAACGCGCTCGAGCTGCACGTGGACGCGGTCAAGCCCGGCGAGCGGGTCCTGGTGGTGGACGACGTGCTGGCCACCGGCGGCACTGCCGAGGCGGTGGGCCGGCTCATCGCGCGGCAGGGGGCGGAGCTGGTCTCCTACTCGTTCCTGGTCGAGCTCACCTTCCTCCACGGCGCCCGGAAGCTGGGCGAGGGAAAGGTCCACACGCTGCTGAGCTATTGAACGGGGCCCGCGGCACGCTGCCCCGGGGCTCCACGCCGTGCAGCCCGGCGGCCGCCGCGCCGTTATCCTTCCCGCCGTGTCCTTCTCCGGCACCCTCAAGTTCCTCGGCACCGCCGGGGCCCGCTTCACGGTGGCGACGCAGGCGCGCCACTCCGGCGGCCTGGTCTGGACGCTGGGTGGCGTGCGGGCCTGGGTGGATCCCGGCCCGGGGGCGCTGGTGCGGGCGCTCGCCTCCCGCCCCAAGGTCGACCCGGCCGGCATGGACGCGGTGGTGATCACCCACCCGCACCTCGATCACTGCGGCGACGCCACCGCGGTGGTGGAGGCCATGACCCGGGGCGGCTTCTCCCGGCGCGGCGCCCTGCTGGCGCCCCGCGCCGCGCTGGAGGAGGAGCCGGTGGTCTTCCGCTACGCGCAGCGGTTCCCGGAGCGGACCGAGGTGCTGGTGGAGGGCGGGCGCTACGCGCTGGGGCCGGGCGCGGAGCTCGAGACGCCGCTGGCGCATGACCACGGCGTGGAGACCTACGGCTACCGGCTGCGCTGCGATGGCTTCACCGCCGGTCACGTGATCGACACCTTCTGGATGGACCGGCTCCCGGAGGCCTACGCCGGCGTGGACCTGCTGCTGGTCAACGCCACCCGGCTCCGCGGGCGGGACCGGCGCTACCTGCACCTGGGGCTGGACGACGCCGAGCTGCTGGTGGGGGCGGTGCGCCCGCGCCTGGCGGTGCTCACGCACCTGGGCATGCAGCTGCCCCCGGCCAAGGCGGACGCGGCCGCGCTGGCCATCTCCGGGCGGACCGGCGTGCCGGTGGTGGCCGCCCGTGACGGCTGGACCCTGGACCTCTCCGATCTCCCCGCGGCCGCCCGCGCCGGGGCCGCCCGGGCCCGCGGCGCCGCGGCCCGCGCCGTCCGGCCGGAGCCGCCCGACGGCGAGCCGGCCAATCCGCCGTGACCACCCTCCGGCGCTCCGGCGCGGTAGGCTGGCCCGGACCGATCGCGGCCGAGCCCGCGGCCGCCCACAGGAAGCAGGCACGATGACAGGTCCCACCCACTACCAGGCCGTCCCGGTGATCGGCGCCCATGACGAGACCGCCGCGCTGCGCGCGCTGCGGCTGGCGCTCCCCGCCGCGCTGGCCTCGGCGCACCGCCGCCCGGGGCAGGTGGTCAAGGTGCGGACGCCGGCCGGCGAGGGGTTCTTCGCCCTGGCCTCCAGCCCGTCGCCGGGCGGCGAGGTGGACCTGCTGGTGAAGCGCGGCCACCGCGTGGCCGACGCCGTGGCCGCGGCCGCCGCGGGCAGCGCACTCGAGGTGAGCGAGCCCTTCGGCAACGGCTTCCCGGTGGCCGAGGCCGAGGGCAAGGACCTGCTCCTCTTCGCGGCCGGCTCCGCCATCGCGCCCATCCGCGCGCTCGTCCAGCACGTGGTGGGGCACCGCGAGCGGTTCCGGCGCGCCACGCTCTTCTACGGCCAGCGCCACGGCGCGGACTTCGCATACCGCGCCGAGCACGTCACCTGGGAGCGGGGCGGCGTGCGGGTGGTGCTCTGCCCGTCCCGGGCCGACGACGCCTGGGAGGGGGTGCGGGGGCGCGTGCAGGAGGTCGCCCGCGCGCTCGCCTTCGGCGGGACGCCGCCGGAGGAGACGGTGGCCTTCGTGAGCGGGATGAAGGCCATGGTGGAGGACGTCCGCCAGACGCTGGGCGAGGCGGGGATACCGCCGGAGCGGGTGCACGCCAACTTCTGAGGGTGAGATCGAGGTCCACGCCCAGCGCCTGCTGGTCGTCCTGGTGGTGGCGGCCGTGGCCCTGGCCGCCTGGCTGGCGTCGCCGTTCTGGGTGGCGCTCTTCTTCGCCGCCGTGTTCGCGGCCACGCTGCGCACACCCATGGAGCAGCTCTCCCGCCTGCTGCGCGGGCGCCGCTCGCTGGCGGCGGCCCTGCTCACGCTGGGCGTGCTGCTGGCGGTGCTCCTGCCGGTGGGCGGGCTGGGGGCGGCGCTGGTGCGCGAGGTCCTCCACGGCGTGGCGTGGCTGCGCGAGACGCTGGAGGGCGAGGGGGTGGGCGGGCTCTTGCGGCGGCTCCCCGACCCGGTGGAGCGGCTGGCCCGGCAGCTGGTGGAGGCGGTCCCCGACCCGCAGGCCCAGGTGAAGCAGCTGGCCTCCCAGGGCGGCCAGGCCGCGGCGGCGGTGGGCGGGTTCCTGGCCGCCACCGGCAGCGCCGTCTTCCAGGCGGTGCTGTTCCTGATCGCGCTCTTCTTCCTGCTGACCGACGGGCGCCGCCTGGTGGGCTGGATCGACGCCCGGGTGCCGCTCCGCCCCGGCCAGTTCCGCGCCTTCGTGGAGGAGTTCCGCCGGACCAGCGTCTCGGTGCTGGTCTCCACCGTGGCCACGGCCGGCATCCAGACGCTGACCGCGCTGGTGGGGTACCTGATCGCCCGCGCGCCCAACCCGCTCTTCCTCTCGCTCGCCACCTTCGTGGTGGCGCTGGTGCCGGCGCTGGGGGCCACGGTGGTGGTGGTGCTGGTGGGGCTGCTCCAGCTGGCCACGGGCCACCTGCTGGGCGGGCTCTTCCTGCTGGGCTGGGGGCTGGTGGTGGTGTCGCTGGTGGACAACGTGGCCCGGCCGTTCCTGCTCAAGGGCGGGATGTCCCTGCACGGCGGGGTGGTCTTCTTCGCGCTGCTGGGCGGGCTGGCGCTGTTCGGCGGTGTCGGGCTCCTGATCGGGCCGCTGGTGCTCACCTTCCTCGTCACCGCGCTCGACCTCTACCGGCGCGAGCTGGGCCTCCGGGCGGCGGCCGGCGCGGAGGCCGAGCAGGGCCGGCCGCCCCTCCCCGGCCCGGACGGCGGCGGCGAGGCCCACCCGCCCGTCCAGTGACCGCCGGCCCCGTGGTAGAACGGCCGCCGAGGGAGGCCCGCCATGAAGGCCGCGTTCGTGCTGGTGAAGTGCGACCTGGGGAAGCTGGAGACGGTGGCCAACGCGCTGATGGAGGTGGAGGGGGTCTCGGAGGTCCACTCCATCACCGGCGCCTGGGACCTGCTGGTGAAGCTCTACGCGCCGGACTACGACGCGTTCGGCGACCTGATCCCGGACCTCCTGCAGAAGATCCCCGGCGTGCGTGACACGGAGACGCTGCTGGCGTTCAGGGCGTTCAAGCCGGTCTAGCCGGTCGGGCCGGCGGACGGCGGATGCCAGTCCGCCGTCACCTCCAGCCACATCGCCAGCCCGGCCCAGTCTCCGTAGGGCTTGAACCAGCGGCGCAGCGTGGTGTCCGCCGGCACGCGCCGCTTGCCGCGCAGCTCCGCCAGCCGGGCGCGGGTCCAGGAGTCGAGCGCCAGGTGGCCGTGGCGCCCCAGGAGCCGCAGCAGGTGCTCGACCGCGTACGGGCCGAAGCCCATCAGCCCGGAGAGCCGACCGGCCACCTCGTCGGTGCCCAGCGGCGACCCGCGCAGCGACTCCAGGTCGAGCCGCCCCGCCGCCACGTCCGCCGCCAGCGCCCGCAGGAACGGGGCGCGGTAGCCGGCGCGGATCTCCTCCCGGTAGAACCGCTCCCCCTGCGCCGCCATGGCGGACGGGGTCGGGAAGGTCCGGCCGCCCAGCGGCGCGGGCTCGCCCAGCCGCTCGCAGAGGCGGCCCACCATGGCGCGCGTGAGCGCCCAGGAGCAGTTGGTGGTGCAGAGCGTCTTGACCGCGTCCTCGAAGACGGTGGGCGAGCGGAGCAGCCGGCCGGCCCCGCGGGCCAGCGCCCAGCGCAGGTCGGGGAGGTCCCGGCCCTGCCCCGCCGCGCGGCGCGCCTCCAGCGCCGCGGCCAGCCCCCGGAACGGCTCCAGGTCCTCGTCCAGCGCGAGGCAGGTGGCGAGCGCGGCGCGGGCCTCGCGCGCCTCCGCCGCGCCGAGCCGCCCCTGCGCAGCGGCGCGGAAGCCCAGCCCGCCGGGCGCGGGGGCGACCTCGGCGCTCACCACCCGGCCGCTCGAGAGGCGCAGCGGCCGCGCCAGCAGCGCCCGCGCCTCGTCCCAGGACCAGGGCGCGAGGTCGTACCAGCCGTGGCTGCGGACCGTCAGGGCGAGGTCGAACGGCTGCGGGATCTGCACGCCGGGTGGCTCCTCACAGCTGCCTCTTCTCGAGCAGCTTGCTGGTCTCGCCGCCCTGCCTGGTGCCGTCGGCGCGCTCGAGCATGTAGTCGAAGACGTCCGCCTCGACCACCTCGACGACGTCACCCGCGTGGAGCGCCGGCACCTCGAAGGGATTGTTCACCAGGGCAGCTCGTCGTCGTACTGCACGTGGACCAGCGAGTCGCGCGAGCCGAAGACCTGCGCCAGGATCACCGACATCCGGCGGAGCAGCTCGGCGTCGCCCTCCTCGCCGTCGAGGTGCTCGTAGAGCACCAGGCGGTCGCCGTCCGGCGGCTTCCCGTGCGGGATTGGCTGCACCGCGTAGCGCGGCAGCGCCTTCCGGTCCGGCGCCTTCCACTGGCCCGCGCCCGCCGGGGCCTTCGCGTCCGCGCCCGCGCCTGGGCTCCCCTTCCCTGCCCCACCGCCCGCCAGCGACAGCGCGACCAGCACCGCCATGACGCCGTTCATGCGACCTCCCCCGTTCCGGCCATCTTCGCATGCTCGCCTGCCTCCCGGGCGGAAGCGCGCACCACCGCCCCCAGGCCTGCAAGCGGCGCCGCCCTTTGCTACGCTGCGGGGGATGCTCGTCCCGCTCCTGGCCCTGGCGCTGGTCGCTGCGCCCGCCGCCGGGTCCGCCGCAGCCCCCGCCCACACCGACCCAGCCGCCCCCACCGCGGCGGCCGCCCAGGCCGAGGCGCGCATGGGGCCCGAGGCGGTCGAGGCTGGACAGGGCGGGACCGCCGACGCGCAGCCGGCCCTCGGCGTGGGCACGGGGACGCCGCAGACGCTGGCGCCGGGGCTGGCCGCGCCCAGGCAGCACCGCTGGTTCCTGCTCCCCATCCCCTTCTACACGCCGGAGACGCGGTTCGGCCTGGCCGTCACCAGCGGCCTGCACTTCGGCCCGGACCAGGCGCCCCGCCCCTCGAGCGCCTTCGCCTCGGTCGCCTACACGCTGGGCGGCCAGGGCATGCTCGACCTGGCCACGGAGGGCAACCTGGTGGGCGGCGCCGTGCTCGCCGCGCGCGCCCGCGCCGTCAGCTTCCCGGACCACTACTACGGCCTGGGCCCGGACACGCCCAGCTCGGCCGAGGAGCCCTTCACGCGCCGCTCGGTGGAGCTGGTGGCCACCTTCGAGTGGCCGGTGCCCGGCGTGCCGGGCCTGCGGGTCGGCCCGCGCGTGGACCTGCGCGGCGAGGCCATCCGCGAGCGCGAGGCCGGCGGCGCGCTGGACGCCGGCACCGTGACCGGCTGGGACGGCTACACCGCCGTCTCGCTCGGCGGCAGCATCACCTACGACACGCGCGACGGCTCCTTCTGGCCCACCCGCGGCTCGCTGCTCCAGTCCTGGTACGTGTACGCGCCGGCCGAGCTGGGGCGGCACGAGCCGTTCGGGCGCGGCGTGGTGGAGGCCCGGCACTTCCTCCCCCTCGGGCACGGGCGCGTGCTCGGCTTCGACGCCTACGCCGAGGGCGTGCACGGCGATCCGCCCTTCACGCTGCTGCCCAAGCTCGGCTCCACCCGCTTCATGCGCGGGATCCGCGAGGGGCGCTACCGCGATCGGCTCGACTGGGCCGCCCAGACCGAGCTCCGCCTCCCGGTGAAGGGCCGCTTCTCGGCGACGACGTTCGCGGCGGTGGGGGACGTGGCGCACGGCCTGGACGCGCTCACGCTCGACTCGCTGAAGTGGGGCGCCGGGGCCGGGCTGCGGTACAGGCTCACCGACGAGGGCGCGAACATCCGGCTCGACGTGGCCGCCAGCGCGCAGGGGGTGGAGTTCTATGCGCTGGTGCTGGAAGCGTTCTGAGAGTTGAGCGATCGGGCCGACGTCGGCCCCGCTCGCCCGTGGACAGGGAAAGCGGGGCCGCAGGCGGTGGCCGGCCTTCGACTCCGCCCCGCCTGGCGGCGGGGCTACGCTCAGGCCGACCGGATCCGGGTTGGCTGCGCTTGAGCTGTCGTCAGACCGCCGCCTCGGTCGCCCCGTGGCACTTCTTGTACTTCTTGCCCGAGCCGCAGGGGCACGGGTCGTTGCGGCCGACCTTGGGCTGGTTGCGGACCACCGTCTCCTGCTTGGGCTTGGCCTTCTCGCCGTCGCCGGCGTCCGCCGCGGCGTGGCTGGCGGTGGCCTGCTGCAGGGCGCGCTTCTGCAGCGCCAGCCGCTTGGCCTCGATCTCCGCCGCCGTCTCCTGCCGGACCAGCTGCAGCCGCAGCACGTTCCCGACGACCGCGCTCTTCACGCGCCAGGTCATCTGGATGAACATGTTGTAGCCTTCCTTCTTGTACTCCTGCTTCGGGTCCTTCTGGCCGTAGCCGCGCAGGCCGATGCCCTGGCGCAGGTGGTCCATCGAGAGCAGGTGGTCCTTCCACTGCTGGTCGATGGCCTGCAGGTAGAGGTACTGCTCGTACCGGCGCAGGATTGAGACGCCCTCGGCGTCCTTGCCCAGCTCGGCCTCCTTGGCCCGGTAGGCCTTCTCCACCCGGTTGAAGATCTGCTCCTCGTACCCGCGGCGCGCGTCGTCGGCGTGGTTGGTCGGGAGCGCGAACTTCATGTCCAGGCTGAACTGGTCCTTCACCATGGCCGACAGGCCGTCCAGGTTCCAGTCGGCGATCCGGTTGGGGCAGTTGAGCGCCACCATGTCCACGACCAGGTCCTCGAACAGGTCGAGCATGTGCTCGGCCGCGTCGCTCCAGGCGTAGACCTTCTCGCGCCGGGTCTTCTTGCGGGTCTTGGGGTCCTCGTCGAACTCGACCACCGGCACGCCCGCGCCGAAGCCCAGCACCATGCGCCGCAGCCGGTAGATGGACCGGCGCTGCTTGTTCATGACGTCGTCGTACTCGAGCAGGTTCTTCCGGATGTCGAAGTTGTGGGCCTCGACCTTCTTCTGGGCGCCGGCGATCTGCTTGGTGAGCTGGCGGTGGACGAGCTGCTCGCCCTCCTTCATGCCCAGGAACTCCATCAGCTTCTGGACCCGCTCGCCCGCGAAGATGCGGAGCAGCTCGTCCTCGAGCGAGAGGTAGAAGATCGACGAGCCCGGGTCGCCCTGGCGGCCGGCGCGGCCGCGCAGCTGGTTGTCGATGCGGCGGGACTCGTGGCGCTCGGTGCCGACGATGTGGAGGCCACCCAGGGACACCACCTCCTCGTGCTCCTTCGCCGTCTGCGCGCCGCGCCTCCTCGGGTCTTCGCCCAGTCGCCTTGCGCTGCAGGAACGGGGCCTCCGCCTCGCCCGCCATTGGGGCCCTGCTTGTGGGCCCACCGTCGAGGCGGGCCACATCTCGGCGTTGCCGCCCAGCATGATGTCCGTGCCGCGGCCGGCCATGTTGGTGGCGATGGTGACCGAGCCCTTGCGGCCGGCCTGGGCGACGATCTCCGCCTCCGCTGGTGGAACTTGGCGTTGAGCACGTCGTGCGGGATGCCGCGCTGGCTTGAGCATGCGAGAGCACCTCGCTCTTGTCGACGATGGTGCCCACGAGCATGGGCGGCCGCTCTTGTGGCGATCTCTCGATCTCGTCGCATGAGCGGCGTCGAACTTGTCGTTCTCGGTCCGGTAGACCAGGTCCTCGGAGTCCTTGCGGACGTCGGTCCTGTTGGTGGGGATGACCACCACGTCGAGGTTGTAGATCTTGCCGAACTCCTCCTGCTCGGTATCGGCGGTGCCGGTCATGCCCGAGAGCTTGTGTACATGCGGAAGTAGTTCTGGAAGGTGATCGTGGCGAGCGTCTGGTTCTCGTCTGCGATCTCGCACGCCCTCCTTGGCCTCCACCGCCTGGTGCAGGCCCTCCGACCAGCGGCGGCCGGGCATCAGGCGGCCGGTGAACTCGTCGACGATGATGATCTCGCCGTCCTTGACGATGTAGTCCACGTTGCGCTTGTACAGCGTGTGCGGCGCGCAGCGCCTGCTCGACGTGGTGCGCCAGCGTCTCCAGTTCTCCGGCGTCGTAGATGTTCTGACGCCCAGCCGCTTCTCGATCCTCTCGATGCCCTCTTCGGTCATGATGATGGTCCGTGCTCTTCTGGTCGACGAAGTAGTCGACCTCTCGGTCCGGCATCCTCGAGCCGGGCATGACCTTGTTCAGCCGAGTAATAGAGGTCGCAGGACTCTTCAGGCCTGGCCGCAGATGATGAGCGGCGTGCGCGCCTCGTCGATGAGGATTTAGTCCACCTCGTCCACGATGGCGAAGTTGAGCTCGCGCTGCACGCAGTCCTGCAGCTCGTAACTTCATGTTGTCGCGCAGGTAGTCGAAGCCGAACTCGTTGTTGGTGGCCGTAGGTGATGTCCGAGGCGTAGGCCGCCAGGCGCTCGCGGTCGGTCGAGGTCGTGCGACGATGACGCCGACGGCCGAGGCCGCAGGTAGTGGTAGAGCCTGCCCATCCACTCGGCGTCGCGCTTGGCCAGGTAGTCGTTCACCGTCACGACGTGGACGCCGCGGCCGGAGAGCGCATTGAGCACGCAGGGCAGCGTGGCGACGAGCGTCTTGCCCTCGCCGGTCTTCATCTCGGAGATCTTGCCGGCGTGGAGCACGATGCCGCCGATCAGCTGGACGTCGAAGTGACGCATGCCGAGCGCACGCACACCCGCCTCGCGCACCAGGGCGAAGACCTCCGGCATCAGCTCATCGAGCGACCGGCCCTTCTGGACCTCCGCCTTCCACCCGTTGACGAGCCGCGGGAAGTCCTCGGGGGCCAGCGCCTTCATGCGCGGCTCGAGCTCGGCGACCCTGGCCACCAGCGGGCGCAGCTTCTTGATTTCGCGCTCGTTCTTGGTGCCGATGACCTTCTTGAGAACGTAATTGAACATGGTCTGCTCGAGTCTCCGTTCGCGCGCAGGCTGTCTGTCTGCAAGCGGGCGTCCCCCTCCGCCAACAGGCATCCCCCCGCGCGCGTTCCGCGCGGTGGGATCCGGTCGTGCCGGAGGGCTTGCGCCCAGGAGCGGGGCTCCAGGGGGGCGCCGAGGCTATCCTCTCAGGTAACCACGCGCCAGATGAAATCAAACACGAGTCGGGCCGCGTACTTGGCCCGAATCTGGACGGGCCGCGGCCCTCCTTTACAATCAGGGGGTGCGGCGCCCCCTCCTGTCAGCCCTCTTGCTAGCCCCCTCCTGGCCGCGTGCGCGGGCGCGATGCCGGCGGTCCGGCAGGGGTACGACCCCGACCGCGCCGCTCGCCTGGCCGATCGTGCCGCAGGCTTTCTGGGGGAAAAAAAAGGGACCCTTCGAGGTGAACGGCACCCGCTACGCTGCCGACTGCTCCGGCTACGTGTCGGCGGTCTACGAGGCGGAGGAGATCCGCTCCGCGCCCTGATGGCCCGGGCCGCGCCGCGGGAGCGGTCCGGCGTGGCCGCCACCGTGGCGGCCGCCCGCGCCTACGGCGTGGTCTACGGGGGCGGCGGCGCCTGGCCTGCGCCAGGCGACCTGGTCTTCTTCCACGACACCTACGACCGGAACCGGAACGGCAAGCTGGACGACCCGCTCACCCACGTCGGCATCGTGGTCGAGGTTTTGGACGGGACGGTCACGTTCCTCCACCGCAGCGGAAAGGGCGTGGTGAGGGCGGCGCTGACGCTCGACCGGCCCGACGTCTGGCGCACCGACGAGCGGCTGCTCAACAGCCCGCTGCGCGACAAGGGCAAGGCGGTCCGCGGCGGGCCCTCGCTGGCGGGCGAGCTGTTCGCCGGCTACGGGCGGATGAATCGCGGCGAAGGTGCCGTCCCGCTAGCCGACCCCGGCGCTGGCCGGCGGCGGCGGCGGGAGGAGGAGCGTACCGTCGTCCGCGACGTCCACCGCGTCCGGTCCGAAGTCCTCGCGCGAGAGCGTCCGCAGGATGGGGATGACCTGCCGGTCGGGGTCCCAGCGCGGTCCGCCGGGCCGCTCCTGCTTGGCCGGGTAGACCTTCCCCGCCTGGAAGCTCCCGTCCGGCGCCACCGTCACCTGCAGCACCAGCGTGATGCCGCCGGGGCCGTTCAGGTTCATGCCGGCGTAGGTGGCGAAGTTGCCCAGCGAGTAGGCGATGAGGTGGCCGCGGTAGAGCTCCAGCCCGCGCACCACGTGCGGCCCGTGGCCGACGACCAGCGCGGCCCCGGCGTCGATGACGGTCCGCGCGAAGCGCCGCAGGTCACCCCGGCTCTCGCCGTAGAACTCCTCGGCGCCCGGCGGCACGCTGCCTGCTTGTCCGCGCCCTCGGCGCCGCCGTGGAAGGAGACCATCACCAGGTCCGCCCGGCGGCGGGCCTCCGCCACCAGCGCCGCCGCGGCGGTGAGGTCGGTCAGATCGTTGGTGCCGCCGGACACCGAGAAGGCCACCACCGCCACCGCGCGCCGCGCACGTCCAGGTAGGCCACCTCGCCGATGGCGCCGGAGTAGCGGATGCCGTGGGAGTCCAGCGCGGCGCGGGTGGAGGCGCGCCCGGCGTCGCCGAAGTCGCCCACGTGGTTGTTGGCCACGCTCAGCACGTCGAAGCCGGCCTCCTTCAGCCAGCGGGCGTAGCGCACCGGCACGCGGAAGGCCCAGCAGCGGCCCGGCTTGGCGTTCTTGCACTTCTCCGAGGGGCCCTCGTCGAGGAGCGGTCCCTCCAGGTTGCCGAACGCGACGTCGGCGGCGGACAGGACCGGCGCGACCTCGCGCAGGATGCTGGCGCCGTCGTCCGGAGGCAGCAGCTTGCCCTTCGACTCGTCGGGGAAGGTGGTGCCCAGCATGATGTCGCCCACCGCCGCGAAGGTGATGGGGCCGGCCGCCTCCGCCCGGGACGGCGTGGCGGGGGCAGCGGTCCCCGCGGGCGCGGGCTCGGCGGCGGGGGCCGGAGCAGGTTCGGCGGGCGGGGACGCGGCCGCGGGGGATGCGGTCGGGGTCCCGTCGGGCGCGGCAGGCGCGGGGAGGTGGGCGCAGGCGGCGGACAGCGCCAGCAGCGCGGCGGCGAGCGGGAGGCGGAGCTTCATGTGGGCGGTGGTAGCGCGAATCCGGCCGTGCGGCCAAGCGCGTCGGGGGCCTTGGCGGGGGTGGGCCTGCCAGCGGAGTTGGGTCGCGGGGGCCGCGGAGGTCCTGCCAGCGGAGCTGAGGCGCGGGGGCCCTGCCCCGCGCCTGCGGGCGTGCGGGCATGAGGAAGCGGGTACGGGGCTGGGGACCGGGTGCCTGGAGGAGGGAGGTCGTGATGGAGGGAGGTCGTGATGGAGGGCGGAGCGACTCCGAGCCCGTGACCATTTCCGCCCTTTTCAACTTGGGCGCGATGTCGTCTTGGGTTGGGCGTTTGCGCCAGTCAGCCAGGGGGACACGGCGAGCTCACGCGAACCTCTTCCCGTTCGAGCGGAGCAGGCTGAGGGGCTGTAACGTGGAGCCGGAGCCTGAGGGCTCCGGGAATTCGGGAGCTACTCCAGGATGAACTTCCGCGGGTTCTCGGGGATGCCGTTCACCCGCACCTCGTAGTGGAGGTGGGGGCCGGTCGAGCGCCCGGTGTTGCCGACGGCGCCCACCTTCTGGCCGCGCTGCACGCGGTCGCCCAGGTGCACCAGGATCTGGGCCAGGTGACCGTAGCGGGTCTTCACGCCGTAGCCATGGTCGATGACCAGCACGTTGCCGTAGCCGCCCTCGACCCCGGCGAAGACCACGGTGCCGTCGGAGGGCGCGAAGACTGGCTGGCCGTGCGGCGAGGCGATGTCGAGCCCCTGGTGCATCTTCCGCTCGGCCGTGTAAGGGTCCATGCGCGTGCCGAAGTCGGAGGTGACCCAGCCGCGCGTCGGCCAGATGGACGGGGTCGACGCCATCAGCGAGCGCTGGTCGTCGAAGTACTCCTGCAGCTCGCGGAGGCTCTGCTCCTGGCGAGAGGCCTCCGACTCGAGCGAGGTGAGCTTGCCCGGCAGGGCGGTGAGCTTCCCCTCCGCAGCCGGCGCCGGGCCAGGGATGGACGGGTCGGCCTCGGGATTTCCCACCGGTCCGATGGCCAGGTTCCGCTCCGGATCCTGCAGCTGGGTCACCGCGGTCCGGAGCTTGGCGTCGAACCGCTCCACCCGGTCGAGCGTGGCCGAGATGTGGGCCACCTTCTCCTGGACCACGAGGATCTGCGAGCGGAGCTGGTTGTTCTCCTCCTTGAGGGCGGCGTTCTCGGCCGTGGTCCCCAGGAGGGCCAGGTAGTGCACGAAGGTGACGAGCCCGATCAGCGCCACGCCAGCGACCACGTACCCCGAGTTGGCCAGCCAGCTGCGGCGGACGCGGAACTTCCGCACCGCCTGCGAGTGGTCGCTGACCACGATGACCGTGAACACCTGGCTCTTGGGCGGTGCGGCCATCCGGTGGGCTCCGTGGACCAGACGCATGTCGCTGGAAAGCTAGCGATGGGCGCCGGCGGGATGAACAGCGCTCCCCACATGATCATGAGACGGGAGCGGCACCACGACGGGTAGCAGAGCCGCGACTTGGCTGTCAAGAAACGCAGAAATGACGCCAGCCTGCCCACGCTGACCGAGGGGCAGGTCGCCGCGCTGCGGGGCGCGCCTCGGAGGGCCTGCGCCAGGGCCCGGAGCGGCTCAGGCCGCCGCCGGCTCCACGTGCACCAGGACCACCGTGATGTTGTCGTCGCCGCCGCGCGCGTTGGCCAGGGCGATGAGCCGGTCGGGGGCCTCGTCCAGCGCCCCGGACTCCACCTCACGGAGAATCTCGGGATCTTCCACGAGGTTGGAGAGGCCGTCGCAGCAGATGACCAGGGTGTCGGAGGCCTGGAGCTCGAGCCCCATCAGATCGACCTGGACCTGCTGCTCGAACCCCACCGAGCGGGTGATGATGTTGCGGAAGCGGCTGTGCTTCGCCTCCTCCGCGCTGATCGCCCCCGCCTTCAGCTGCTCATTGACCAGCGAGTGGTCCTCGGAGACCTGGTAGATGCGCCCGTCCCGCAGGAGGTAGCAGCGGCTGTCCCCGACATGGGCGATGTAGGCGGCCCGCCCATCGACCAGGGCCGCCGTGACGGTGGTGCCCATCCCAGCCAGGCCGGGATCGCCCTGGGCCGTCTCGAAGATGCGCGCGCAGGCCTCTTCGACCGCCACCCGCAGGAGGTCGGCCAGGGCCGTGTCCTCCACGCCGGCCGAGGAGGTGAAGATGGCCGGATCGCGCTCGCGCGCAGCCCGGACGGAGCCCTGGATGGTCTCCACGGCCAGCCGCGAAGCGGTACCGCCCCCGGCGTGACCACCCATTCCGTCGGCGACGATGAAAAGGCCGAGATCGCGGTCCACCAGGAACGCGTCCTCATTGTGGTCGCGCCGCTGCCCGACGTCCGTCGCGCCGCGCGCCTCGATCTTGAAACAGGCCTCTCCCGCCACGCGTCGAGCGTACCCTCGCCCTCGGTGAGGGGTCAACGCGTGGTTTCGCTTACCTGCACGCCCCACCTGCGGTTCGCCGCCGCCCCTCCGCACGCTCGTCCCCCCTGGCCGGCCAGCTCAGCTGGCCTTGGCGATGCGGCGCGGCGTCCCACGGCCTGCCGCCCGCCGCTCGCGACCGGCCGCCACCGCCGGCAGCCTCGCCGCCGAGATCAGGGCGGCGGCGTGCTCCAGCGCAGACGCGGTCACGGTCATGCCGGCCATCATCCGCGCCACCTCCCTTCGCCGGTCCTCCTCCCCGTCGAGCAGCGTCACCGCGGTGTGCGTCCGCCCGCCGGAGATGGCCTTCTCCACCCGATGGTGCCGGTCCGCGAAGGCCGCCACCTGCGGCAGGTGCGTGATGCAGATGACCTGCCGGCCCTGCGAGACGTCGGAGAGGACGCGCCCCATGGCCTCGGCCACGGCGCCGCCGATGCCGGCGTCCACCTCGTCGAAGACGTAGGTGTCCACCGGATCGCGCCGCGCCAGCGTCCGCTTCACGGCCAGCAGCAGGCGCGAGAGCTCGCCGCCGGAGGCGATCCGCGCCAGCGGGCGCAGCCCCTCGCCCGGGTTGGGGGCGATCAGGATCTCCGCCACCTCGGCGCCTCCGGGGCCGAGCAGCCGGCCGCCCGCCTCCAGCCCTCCCTCCGGCGGCCGCAGCGCCACCTCCAGCTTGCAGCGCCCCATGGCCAGCCCCGAGAGCTCGCGCTCGACCGCCTCGGCCAGCCGCCGGGCGGCGTCCGTCCGGAGGACGGTGAGCTGGTCGGCCAGCGCCCGCGCTTCGGCCCCCCGCGCCTCGATGGCCTGGGCCAGCTCCCCCAGCCGCTCGCCCCCGCCCGACAGCCGGGACAGCTCCTCGCGCATGGCCTCGCGCCGCTGCAGCGCCGCCTCGAGCCCGCCGTGCTTGCGCGACAGCGCCCGCAGCAGCTCCAGCCGGTCCTCCAGCTGGGCCAGCCGGTCCGGATCGCCGCCCACGCCGTCCGCGTACCGGCCCAGCTCGCGCCCGGCCTCGTCCAGCTCGACCGCGGCCGACCGGAGCAGCCCCAGCGGCGCCTCCAGCCGCCGATCCAGCAGCGACGCCTCGGCCAGCGCGCGCGCCGCCTGCCCCACCCGCTCCGAGGCGGAGCCCTCCTCGCCGTAGGCCAGCGCCTCCGCGGCGCGGGCGGCCTCGCGCAGCTTCTCCGCCGACGCCAGCACCCGGCGCTCGGCCTCGAGCGCCTCCACCTCGCCGGGGCGGGGATCGGCGGCGTCGAGCTCCTTGAGCTGGAAGGCCAGGTAGTCGGCACGCCGGGCCCGCTCGCCCTCGTCCGCAGCGAGCGAATCCCGCTCACGGACGAGGGCGGCGAGCGCCGCGTGCACCGCACGGTACCGGTCGAGGAGGGGGAGACCGGTCCCGTGCGGCACGACAGGGTCGTCGCCGGACAGGCCGGCGGCGAAGGCGTCGAGGAGCTCGAGGTGGACGGCGGGGTCGAGCAGGGAGACGTGCTCGTGCTGTCCGGAGATGTCGACGGCGCCCTTGAGCGCCCCCTCCAGCATGGAGACGGTGCAGAGCGCGCCGTTCACGAAGGCGCGGCCGCGCCCGCCGCGCGCCACCACGCGCCGCACCAGCACCTCGGCGGCGTCGGCGCGGGCCGCGGGCGGCTCCAGCACCGGCAGGCCGGCGGCCTCCAGCCGGCCCAGGATGGGATGGGGGACCGGCAGCTCGAAGAGCGCCTCCACCACCGCCTCGTCCGCGCCGTCGCGCAGGACGTCCGGCGTCATCCGCCCGCCCAGCACGAGGTGCAGGGCGTTCACCAGGATGGACTTGCCGGCGCCCGTCTCGCCGGTGAGGACGTTCAGCCCGGGGCCGAAACGGACCTCGACGGCGTCGACCACCGCGAAGCCCGAGATGCGCAGTGAGGTGAGCATGGGGCCATGATCCACGCACCCCTGACACTGCGCAAATTTTCAGTGGTAGCCCTGTTCAGGTCCGGCGGATCGGGTCACCGCTCCCCCCACCGGAGCTTCGCCCGGAGGATGCCGAAGAAGTCGATGCGCGGGTTGCGCACCAGCAGCACCCGGTTCTGCGACTGCTTCACCTGCAGCCGGTCCCCGCGCTCGAGCTTCAGCCCCTTCTGCCCGTCCAGCGTCAGGTACATCTCGCTGTCGTTGCGGATCCAGAGCTCGATGTTCTGGTCGTCCGGGACCACCAGCGGCCGCTGCGTGAGCGTGTGCGGGCAGATCGGCGCCAGGATCACGCCGCGCATGGTCGGGTACATGATGGGCCCGTTCGCGGCCAGGGCGTAGGCGGTCGAGCCGGTGGGCGTGGCCACGATGATGCCGTCGCCGCGCAGCGTGGAGACGAAGGTGCCGGAGCAGCGGATCTCGAGCTCCACCATGCGCGAGAGCGCGCCCTTGGCGATCACCGCGTCGTTCAGCACCTCGGTGTCCACCACGCGCTCGTGCGAGCCGGCGCGGTGCAGGTGCACCCGCAGCTTCATGCGATCAGAGACCCGCGCCTGCCCGCCCAGCACCGCCTCCAGCGCCGGGTAGAGCTCGCTCTGGGGCACCTCGGTCATGAAGCCGAGCTTGCCCATGTTGACGCCGAGGATGGGAGCGAGCCGGCCGCCCAGCACGCCGGCGGCGTGGATGAGCGTGCCGTCGCCGCCCAGCACGACCACCAGGTCGGCCTCGGCCGCGATGCGCGCCTCGTCGGTGAGCGGCTCCACGTCCCGCTCGCGCAGGTAGGTCTCGACCTGCTGCGCGGCGGCCGCGGCCTCCGGGCTCGACACCTTGTGGACGATGCCGATCCGCTTCGGGACGGGGCAGAGCTGGCCATTCATCGGACGGGCATCATAGTACGGGGCCGGGCCCCCGTCCGCTCGGCCTGCCCGGGCGCGGGTGCGCGGCCGGGCCAGGCGATGGCCGGGGCCCCCGTCCGCGGTCCGGTCTATAAGGAACCCCCATGGACCTCTTCGATCGCGCGCTGGCCGCGGACCCGTCCGGCAAGCCGCTCGCCGAGCGGATGCGCCCCCGCCGTCTGGAGGACTTCACCGGCCAGGAGCACGTGCTGGGGCCGGGCACGGGGCTGCGCCGCGCCATCGAGGCCGACCAGGTGCCGTCGCTCATCATCTGGGGGCCGCCGGGCACCGGGAAGACCACCCTGGCCCGCATCGTCGCGCAGCGCACCGGCGCCGAGTTCGTGCCCTTCAGCGCGGTCATGGGCGGCGTGAAGGAGATCCGCGAGATCGTCGCCGCCGCGCGCGACCGGCGCAAGATGCAGCGGCGCCGGACCATCCTCTTCGTGGACGAGATCCACCGCTTCACCCGCGCCCAGCAGGACGCCTTCCTGCCCCACGTCGAGGACGGCACGGTGACGCTGATCGGCGCCACCACCGAGAACCCGTCCTTCGAGGTGAACGCCGCGCTGGTCTCGCGCTGCCGGGTGGTGACGCTGCGGGCGCTCACCGAGGACGAGCTCGCGGCGCTGCTGGATCGCGCGGTGGCCGCGCCGGAGGGGCTGGCCGCGCAGGTGAGCCTGTCGCCCGAGGCGCGCGAGACGCTGGCGCGCCACAGCTACGGCGACGCGCGGCGGGCGCTCAACGCGCTCGACGTCGCGTCCGCCACGGCGCGGCTGGCGGGGCGGACCGAGGTCACGCAGGCCGACGCCGAGGAGGCGATGCAGGCCCGCACGCTCAACTACGACAAGGCGGGCGAGGAGCACTACAACGTCGTCTCCGCGTTCATCAAGTCGATGCGCGGCTCGGACCCGGACGCCGCCGTCTACTACCTGGTGCGCATGCTGGAGGCCGGCGAGGACCCGCGCTTCCTGCTGCGCCGGATGGTGATCTTCGCCTCCGAGGACGTGGGCAACGCCGACCCGCAGGCGCTGCAGGTGGCGGTCTCGGCGCTGCAGGCGGTGGAGCTGGTGGGGCTGCCGGAGGGCGTGCTCCCCATGACCCAGGCGGTCATCTACCTGGCGCTGGCGCCCAAGTCCAACACCGCCATCGCCGCCTACGGCGCCGCCCGCCGGCTGGTGCGCGAGCGCGGCCCGCTGCCGGTGCCGATGAAGCTGCGCAACGCGCCCACCAAGCTGATGGAGGGGATGGGCTACGGCGCCGGCTACAAGTACCCGCACAACTTCGAGGGGCACTACGTGGCCGAGCGCTACCTGCCCGAGGCCATCCAGGGCGAGGAGATCGTGAAGCTCTCCGGGAGCGGCCTGGAGCAGCAGCTGGCGGAGCGGATGGTGGCGCTGAGGAACAAGTAGCGGGCCGGGGCCGCTACCGCTTCGCCGCCCCCGCCCGCTCGTCCCGCGTGTTGACCACCACCGAGAGGTGGCTGTCCCGCACCAGGCTGGCCGGCGTGACGAGCTCCAGCTCGCGCGGCACGCGGCCGTAGCGGGCGGTCAGCTCCGGCTCGAGACCGCGGATGTTCAGGTCGCCCAGCTTCTCCAGGCGGCCCAGCTCCAGCCCGGCGCCGCGCTGGAAGGCCTTCACCACCAGCTCGGAGCAGTAGACGCGGTCGTCGCCCCAGCCGAAGAGCGGGTCGTACGGCGTCCCCAGGTGCCGGGTGGCCTCGGCGATGACCTTGATGCGCGCCGCCTCGTCCAGCCGCGCGCGCATCACCAGCACCCGCCGCCCCACGCCGCGGTTGCGGAAGGTGGCCCACGGGGTGCGGACCACGGTGGCCTCGGCCTCCAGCACGTAGATCCCGTCCGCCGCCACCTCCACCAGCCCCACGTGCGACCAGGGGCTGCCGGTGGCGCGCTGGATGGGGATCGACTGCGCCGAGCCCGACGTCTGGAAGACCAGGTCGCCGGAGCGCAGCGCCGGGGCGACCGGGCGCGGCCGCAGGGGCGCGGCGGGAGGCGTGGCGTGACCGCCCTCGGCCGCCCGTGTCGGGGCGGCCACGGTCAGGGTGAGGGCGAGGAGAGACACGGTGAGCGAACGTGGCGTCATGACGGAGGTCCCTGGAAGGCGCAGGGTACATCAGCAACCTGCGTGCCTCCCGTCCCGGTGTTAGGGTTCGCGGGTGATCCTCTACCTGCACGGCTTCGGCTCCGGCCCTTCCTCCACCAAGGCGCGCTTCCTGACCCAGCGGTTCGCTGCCGCAGGGGTCCAGGTGGTGGCACCCGACCTGACCCCCGGCCCGGACGGCTTCGAGCGCTCCTCGCCCTCCTCCATGCTGGCCGTGGCGGAGCGGCTGCTGGCGGACGCCCCGCCTCCGCACGCCATCATCGGCTCGTCGCTGGGCGGCTACCTGGCCGCCGTGGCGGCCTCGCGCGACCCGTCCATCGAGAAGCTGGTGCTGATGGCGCCGGCCTTCCGGCTCTTCGAGCGCTGGAGCGCGAAGCTCACCGCCGCGGAGCGCGAGACCTGGCGCACCCAGGGGCGCGAGACCTGGCACTTCGCCACGAACCGCAACCGCCGGCTGGGCTGGCAGTTCCACGAGGACGCCGCCGCGTACCCGGCCTTCCCCGAGGTGCGGGTGCCCACGCTCTGCATCGCCGGGAAGCGCGACGACACCATCCCGCTGGCCGACGTGGCCGCCTTCGTGGCCCGCACCCCCACCGCCCGGCTCATCGAGGTGGACGACGGCCACGAGCTGGGCGACTCGCTCGAGCTGATCTTCGAGCAGGCGCGCCGCTTCCTGGCGTGAGCCGCGCGCCCCGCGCAGCGTCCACCGGCTGCGGTCGCGGCGCGCTCGCCGCGGCCAGCTGCGCCCACAGGCGCATCACCGCGTAGGCCCGCCACGGCCGCCAGCGCTCCGCGGCCGCCTCGGCCTGCGCCGGGCTGAGCCCGCCCAGCGCCTTGCGCACGCCCAGGTCGCCGGCCGGGAACGCGTCGGCGTGTCCCAGGCCGCGCATGGCCAGGTAGCTGGCCGTCCACGGCCCCACGCCGTCCAGCGCCAGCAGCGCCGTCGTCGCGGCCTCCGGCTCGGCCCGGGGCGCCAGCGCCACCGCCCCCGACGCCAGCGCCTGCGCCAGCCCCTGCAGCGTGCGCGCCCGGGCCGACGGCAGCCCCAGCGCGCGCAAGGCCTCCAGCGGCAGCGCGGCCACCTCGGCGGCCGTGGGCGGGACGTGCGTGAGCGCCGGGTGCGGCCCGGGCGCGGCCAGCGGCCGGCCGTGCGCCGCCACCAGCCGCCCCGCCAGCGTGGTGGCGGCGGCCACGCTCACCTGCTGCCCCAGCACCGCCCGCGCCGCGCCCTCGAAGCCGTCGAAGAACCCGGGCACGCGCAGGCCGGGGCGGGCCGCCACCGCCGCGCGCAGCCGCGGGTCGCGGGCCAGGTGCGCGTCGATCAGGGCCGGGTCGGCGTCGAGGCCGAAGAGCCAGCGCACGCGGGCCGCCAGCGGCCGCGCCAGGTCGCGGAGCGCCGGGGCGAGGGCCAGGTGCACCCGCGCGCGGGCCGGGTCGGGCGTGGCGGTGAGCCAGCCCTCCCGCCCCTCCAGCCGCACCGTCCGGTGGTAGGCGCCCCCCTCCACGCGCTCCACGCCAGGGATGGCCCGGGCCCCCAGGAAGCCCAGCAGGTGGTCCCAGTCGAGCGGCGGGCGGTAGTCGAGCCAGGGCATCCTGGCCGGTGTAGCGCCGGCGGTGGGTCCTCGCTGCTACAATCCACCTCCCGTGCTCGTCGAGGTCGCCGTCGCCGCCGCCGTCCGCGGCACCTTCACCTACCGCGTGCCCACCGCGCTGGCGCCCGACGTGGTGCTGGGCCAGCGGGTGGCGGTGCCGTTCGGCAAGAGCCGGCGCGCCACCGGCTACGTGGTCGGGTTCCCCACCGCGCCGCCGGAGGGGTTCGAGCTGCGCGACGTGGTCGAGGTGCTGGATCGGGTGCCGCCCTTCACGCCCAGGCTGGTCGAGCTGATCCGCTGGGCCGAGGACTACTACCTGGTCCCGCCCGGCGAGCTGCTCCGCGCCGCCCTGCCGCCCGGCCTCAACTCGCGCAAGGGCGAGGCGGCGCCGGTGCGGCGCGAGGTCGAGTTCGCCGCCCCGGGGCCGGGCGCGGCCGAGGCGCTGCCCGGCCTCAGGCGCTCGCCGGCCCAGCGCGCCGTGCTGGACTACCTGGTGGCCCGCGGCCGCATCCCGGTGGAGGAGCTCAAGGCCGCCTTCCCGCGCGGCCGCGCGGCGCTGACCGCCCTCTCGAAGCGCGGGCTGGTGCTGCTCACCAGCGAGACGCCGGTGGCGCGCGGCGGGCTGCTGGCGGCCAGCGCGCCGCCCCCGGCCCTCACCCCCGCGCAGGCGGAGGCGCTGGCGCAGCTGGAGGCCGCGCTCGGCACCTTCCAACCCTACCTGCTCCACGGCGTGACCGGCTCGGGCAAGACCGAGGTCTACCTGCAGCTCATCGCGCGGGCCCGGGCCCGCGGGCGGGGCGCGCTGGTGCTGGTGCCGGAGATCGCGCTCACCCCGCAGCTGGCCGGCCGCTTCCGCGCCCGCTTCGGCGACGACGTGGCGCTGCTCCACTCGGGCCTCTCCGAGGCCGAGCGCCACGCCGAGTGGCGCCGGCTGCGCTCGGGCGAGGCGCACATCTGCGTGGGGGTGCGGAGCGCCATCTTCGCGCCGGTGCAGGACCTGGCGGTGCTGGTGGTGGACGAGGAGCACGACGGCTCGTTCAAGCAGGACGACGGCCCCGCCTATCACGCCCGCGACCTGGCGGTGGTGCGCGCCCGCGGCGAGGAGGCGGTGCTGGTGCTGGGCTCGGCCACGCCGTCGCTGGAGACGCTGGAGAACGTCCGACGCGGCCGCTACCGGAGCCTCTCCCTGCCGACCCGCGTGGACGACCGGCCCATGCCGGCGGTGGAGCTGGTGGACCTGGTGAAGCTGCGCCGCCACGGCGTGGGCGAGCTGCCCGGCCTGCTCTCCCCGGCGCTGCTCTCGGCGGTGGAGGACACGCTGGCGGCCGGGCAGCAGGCCATCCTCTTCCTCAACCGGCGCGGCTACCAGACGCTGATCGTCTGCGAGGCCTGCGGGGCCGAGGCGCGCTGCACCGAGTGCGCCGTCTCGCTCACCCACCACGCCCGCCGCGGCGTGCTGCTCTGCCACTACTGCGGCCGGAGCGAGCCGGTCAGCGGCCGCTGCCCGGCCTGCAACGGCGTGCGCATGGGCGTGGGCGTCGGCACCGAGCAGGTGGAGGAGGCGGTGCGGCAGGCCTTCCCGCAGGCGCGGGTGGGGCGGCTCGACCGCGACGTGGTGACCACCGCCGACGACACCGCGGCGGTGCTGGCCCGCTTCGCCAACCGCGAGCTGGACGTGCTGGTGGGCACGCAGATGGTGACCAAGGGGCACGACTTCCCGGGCGTCACGCTGGTGGGCGTGGTGCTGGCCGACACCGCGCTGGCCCTGCCCGACTTCCGCGCCGCGGAGCGGACCTTCCAGCTCCTGACGCAGGTGGCGGGCCGGGCCGGCCGCGGCGCCGAGGGCGGGCGGGTGCTGGTGCAGACCTTCAACCCGCGCTCGCCGGCCGTCTCCTGCGCCGCCCGCCACGACTTCCAGGCCTTCGCCGAGGGGGAGCTGGAGCGGCGCAAGGCGCTCGGCTACCCGCCGTTCGGGCGCATGATGGCGGCCCGCGTGGAGGGGCCGGAGGGCGGCGCCCGCCGGGCCGCCGAGGCGCTGGCGGCGGCGGCGCGCCCGACGCTGGGCAACGAGGTGGCCATGCTCGGGCCGGCCCCGGCGGCGCTCGAGCGGCTGCGCGGCCGCTGGCGCTGGCACCTGCTCTTCCGCGCCGACACGCCCCGCGCCCTCTTCCGCGTCCACGCCGCCCTGGCCCGGGTGGCCCAGCGCCCGCCCGGCGGCGCCAGCATCCGCTTCGACATGGACCCGTACGCCATGCTGTAGCCGCCGACGGTGGGGCGGGGGCCGGCGGAGGCGCTGCCCCGTGGTAAGTGCTGGTGGGTGCCGCGGCGCACGGCACGCCCGGGCGCGCGGCGCGCGCAGATACCGGGCGAAAGCGGCGGGATGACCGGGCATTTCCCGCGCCGAGGGGGACCCGTCCGCTTGGTCCTCCAGGCGGCGCGATCCATAATCGCGGCGCGTGGCTGGCATCCTCCTGGTGGACGACGACATCGCCGAGATCTCGGCCGTGAAGCGCGTGCTCGCGCGCGCCGGCCACGCGGCCACGCTCGCCACCAACGCGTCCGACGCCGCCCGCATGCTGGCGGAGGCCCGTCCCACCCTGCTGGTGGTCTCGGCCGCCTGCGACGGCGGCGAGGCGCTGGCGCTCGCGGCCCGCCTCGCCTCGGGAGGCGACGCGCCGCCCGTGCTGGTGCTGGGCGAGGCCGGCCCGCTGCCGCCCGGCGCCCGCAGCGTCCCGCGCCCGGTCGATCCGGAGCAGCTCCAGGCCGAGGTCCGCGCGCTGCTGGGCGGCGAGTGCGCGCTCGAGCTGGAGGGGCCGCCCCCGGCCGCGGCGCAGGCGCCCCGGCCCGCGCCCGCCCGGCCCGCCACCACGCCCGCGCCCGGCCGTCCGCCACCCGCGGCCCGCCCGCCGGCGCAGGGGCGCCCGGCGGCCAGGACGGTCCGCCCCGCCACCCTGGTCGCCCCCACGCCGCCGCCCCCGGCCCAGCCGCCCGAGGACGGCGCCGCCGCGCTGGCCGACGCCATCCGCGCCGCCACCAACCGCCCGCCTCCCCAGCCCGCGGGCCGCGCCCGCCCCACCGCGCCGCCCCCGCCGGCCGCGCCCGCCGACGCCGCGCCGGCCTCCGCCCCCGGCCTCTCCCTCTCGCTGGAGGGCGACGACGACGCCCCCGCCCTCACGCCGCCCCCGGCCGCCCCGCCGTCGGAGGAGGCCGCCGCCGCCCGCCGCGCCGCCGCCGAGGCGCTGCGCGCCCGCGCCGCCGAGCTGCGCCGCAGCCTGGCCGCGCCGCCGCCGGAGGGAGCGCCGCCCGCACCCGCCGCCGCGCCCGACGAGCTGGCCGACCTGCCGCTCCTCACGCCCACCCCCATCGTCACGCCCGCGCCATTGGGCGGCCTGGCGCTGGAGGCGCTGGCCGCGCCCGCCCCCATCCTGACGCCGCCCCCGCCGGACGCCTTCGACGCGGTCCGCACGCCGCTCGAGGACGCGCGCCGCGCCGCCGCGGAGGAGGCGCTGCGGGCGCTGGAGGAGGAGGCCAGCGCCCACGCCGTCCAGGCCGCCCGCCGCGCCCGCGAGCAGCAGCGCCGGGCCTCGGCCGAGCGCGAGCAGCAGGAGGCCGCCGAGGCCCGGGCCCGCGAGGAGGCGCTGGAGGCCGCCCGGAGCGAGGCCGAGGCCCGCGGCCGGCGCGAGGCGGAGGAGGCCGCCCGCCGCGCCGAGGCGGAGCGCCGGCAGCGCGAGGAGGAGCGCCAGGCGCGCGAGGAGCGCGAGCGGGCCGAGCAGGAGGCCCACCGGGCCGCCGACCTGCGCGCGCGCGAGGAGGCCCTGGGCGCCGCGCGGCGCGAGGCCGAGGAGCGGGCGCGCCGCGAGGCGGAGGAGGCCCGCCGGGCCGAGGAGGCCGAGCAGAAGGCGGCCGCCGAGGCCGAGGCGCGCCGTCGCGCCGAGGAGGAGCTGGCCAGCCTGCGCGAGCAGCTGGAGCGCGAGCGGAAGAGCGCCGAGCAGCGCATCGCCACGGTGATGCAGCGGGCCCAGGCCGAGGAGGAGGCCGCCGAGGAGCTGCGGCGCATGGCCGAGGACGAGGCCCGCCAGCGCGCCGAGGAGGACGCCCGCGACCGCGAGCAGGAGGAGGACAAGCTCCGCGCCGCCATCACCAGCGCCCGCGCCGAGATGGAGGCCCTGCGCCGCCGCGGCGAGGAGGAGGCCCGCCGGCGCGCCGAGGCCGAGGCGGCGCTGAAGCGCGTCACCGAGGGCGCGCGGCCGCCGCCCAGCCTGTTCGACGACGACGAGCAGACCGAGATCACCGCGCTCCCGGCGCCGCTCCCCGAGCCGGCCGCCCCGCCGCTCCCGCCCGCGCCGCCCCCGTCGCCCGCCGAGGAGGCCGCCCGGCGCCGCGTGGCCGCGCTGCGCGGCGCGCCGGCCGAGCCGCCGCAGCCGCAGGCCGCGCCCGCCTGGACCGCCCCGCCGGCGGTGGTGCCGGCGCCGCCCGCGCGCCAGGCCACCCCGGACCCCTGGGCCGCCGCCGCGGCCGCGCCGCCGCCGCCGGAGCCGCCCGCCCCGCCGCTCGCGCCCCCGGCGCCGGAGCTGCGCGAGGGGAGCCTGGACCAGCTCCCGGCCCCGCGCCTGCTGGCGCTGGCCGCCCGCCACCGGCTCGCCGGCCGGCTGGAGTTCCAGGGCGACGCGGCGCGCGCGCTCTGGTTCGAGGACGGGCGCGTGGTGGGCGCCTCCAGCGCCGATCCCTCCGAGCGGATCGAGGAGCTGGCGCTGCGGCTGGGATTGCTCACCCGCGACCAGCACCGGCAGATCGCCCAGGCCGCCGCCGCGCTCCCCACCCGCCGCGCCGCGCTGCTGCTGCTGGAGCGCGGCTTCCTCAAGCCCACCGAGCTGACCGGCCTGGTCCGCCGCCGGGCCGAGGAGGTGGCCTTCGGCGTCTTCGCCGACCCGGCCGCCCACTTCCGCTGGAGCGGCAGCGAGGTGCCGCCGGAGGAGCGGACCGCGCTGGAGCGGACCACCCTGGCGCTGGCGGTGGAGGGCGTCCGGCGCCGCTGGCTGGCGCCGCGCCTGGACGCGCTGCTGGGCGGGCCGGCCACGCTGCTCACGCCGGCGCACGGCGGCCCGCCGCTGCACGAGCTGGGGCTCTCGCCGGAGGAGCGGCGGGTGCTGGCCCTGGCTGACGGCCTGCGGGCGCTGGACGAGATCCTGGAGGCGAGCCCGCTCGACGCGCTCACCACGCGGCAGGTGCTGGCGGCGCTGGTGCTGGTGGGCGGGCTGACCGTCCGGCTGGTCCAGGCCGGCCGGCCGCAGGCGGCCGCCGCCTCCGCCATCGACCTGGCCCGGGTGCGCGAGAAGCTGGAGCAGGTGCGCCGGGCCGACTACTTCACCGTGCTGGGCGTGGGGCGGCTCTGCACGCCGCACGAGGTGCGCGAGTCGGCCGAGCGGCTGGGGGCCGAGTTCTCGCCCGTCCGCTTCGGCGAGGTGACGGAGGACGGGCTGGAGGCCAAGCTCGCGGAGATCCTGCAGGTGGTCCAGGACGCCCGGGAGGTGCTGGCCGACGACCGGCTGCGCCAGGAGTACCTGCGCGGGCTGGGGGATCAACCGGGCTGAGGGGGAGACGGCCCCCGGGCCCCGGCCGCCTGGCCGCGGGCGGGCGCCGCGGGGCCGTGAACACCTGCTGACCGGTCCGCACCGCGGCCATCTGTCCCCTCCCCAGGGCCGGCCGTGCGCGCGGCAGCCCCACCGGTTAGAATACCCACGGATTTTTCCAAGGGATGACGCAATGGTTCGCGAGATCGTGATCTGGCCTGACCCCGTGCTGAAGGAGAACGCCGTCCCCGTCGAGCGGGTGGACGACGAGATCCGCACGCTCCTCGACGACATGGCCGAGACCATGTACGCCGCCGACGGCGTCGGCCTGGCCGCGCCGCAGGTCGCGGTGCTCAAGCGCTGCATCGTCATCGACACCTCGCCGCGGGAGGAGGGGCAGAAGCTCATCCACCTGGTGAACCCGGAGATCGTGAAGACCGAGGGCAAGACCCGGTACACCGAGGGCTGCCTGTCGAATCCCGGGCGAGGCCGAGGACGTCGAGCGGGCCGCCAAGGTCTGGGTGCGCGCGCTCGATCGCGACGGCAAGCCCTTCGAGCTCGAGGCGGAGGGGCTCCTGGCCATCGCCATCCAGCACGAGACCGACCACCTCAACGGCACGCTCTTCGTGGACCACCTCTCCAGCCTCAAGCGCGAGCTGATCAAGAAGCGCATGAAGCGGCTCAAGCAGGAGCGCGCGGCGGAGCAGGCGGCGGAGATCAAGGCCGCCGCCCGGCACGAGTCGGCGCTGTAGCGACTGCCACCCAGCCTCGCGAGCGGGCCCGCGTCCTGGTGGCGCGTGCCCTCCCCGCATTGGCCCCGGGGGGTTGCGCCGCGGCCCAGGCCCACCCAGGGTTCTCCCGGACCTTCACCGGGAGGCGAGGGATGCGACGGAGCGTGGTGCTGGCGGTGGCGGCGGCTTGCGCCGCCTGCGGCGGGGCGGACGAGCAGGAGTCCATCGAGGGCCAGGGCGCGGGGCCGGTGCTCGCCAGCGTGGGCACGGCCCGCCACGTCGACGCCGCCGCCGGCAACGACGCGAACGCCGGCACCTCCGCCGCGCCCTGGAAGACCATCTCCAAGGCCGCCCGCACCGCGCAGCCCGGCGACGTGGTCAACATCCGGAGCGGCACCTACCGCGAGCGCGTGACGGTGACCGTCTCCGGCACGGCCGGCGCCCCCATCACCTTCCAGCCCGCCGCCGGCGCCACCGTGGCCATCGTGGGCGACCCGGCCTTCGCCGGCAACCCGCTCCTCTACGTCAACGGCCAGCACGACCTGCGCTTCGTGGGGCTGCAGGTGCGCGACTACGCCACCACGCGGGTCACCTACGGCGTCCGCATCCAGGACTCCTCCAGCGTCGAGCTGGACGGCCTCAAGGTCTCCGGCATCAGCTCCGGCGCGGCCGGCATGGCGGCGCTGCCGGTGATCGTCTTCGGCACGAAGGCGGCCAGCCCCACCCGCAACATCGTGGTCCGGCGCAGCGAGATCGCGAGCAGCAACACCAACCCCGGGCAGGCGCTGACGGTGCTGGGCAACGTGGACGGCTTCCGGCTGGAGGGCAACTTCATCCACGACGTGAACGGGATCGGGATCGACGTGGCCGGGAACACCGGCGCCACCGTGCCGGCCTCGCCGCCCGCCGGCTACGTCTACGACCCGGCCACCGATCGGGCCCGCAACGGCAGCGTGAACGGGAACACCGTGCTGCGCTGCGGGACCATCGGCATCTACCTGCAGGGCGCCTGGAACGACCTGGTGGAGCGGAACACCGTGCGGTCCTGCGGCGCCGCCGGCATCGAGATCGCCGCCGAGATCCGGGCCCGCACCCCCGGCCCCAGCGCCGCCACCACCTCGGCCTCCGGCAACACCGTGCGCGACAACGTCGTGTTCGACATCACCAACGCGGCCAACGCCGCCGCCGACGCCCCGGCCTTCGCGCTGGGGGCCTGGTCCTCGACCTACGGCCCGGTCCGCAGCTCCACCGTCACCAACAACCTCTTCCGCTCCTCGCGCGGGACGGTGATCGTGAACCCGCAGGTCTCCGGGCTGGTCTTCGAGAACAACCTGGTGGTCACCACCGCCACCGGGACCACCGGCAGCATCGGCATCGTCTCGGACCACACCGGCGTCACCAGCGCCAACCGCTTCGACCACAACCTGTACTGGTGGGCCAGCCCGCCGCACTGGGACGTGGGCTCGGGCTACTACACCAGCCTGGCCGCGCTCCGCTCCGGCACCGGACGCGAGGCCCACGGCCGCACCGGCGACCCGCTCTTCGTGAACGGGGCCGGGGGCGACTTCCACGTCCAGCCCGGCTCCCCGGCCGTCGGCGCCGGCGATGCGGCGGTGGTCTCGCCGGGCGAGCTGGACCGCGCCGGCGGGCCGCGGGTGGTGGGCGTGGTGGACATCGGCCCCTACGAGCGCTGACCCGCACACCCTCGGGCCGCTGCGGCCCGGCCGCAGGGCGTGCTAGCGTGACGGCGGGGGAACACCGCCTTGGACCGCGCCCGCACCCGCGCCAGCAACACCCTCGACTTCCTCGCCTTCATGGACGAGGTGGTCCGGCCCGGCACGCGCGCCCACCTCAGGTCCGCCCTGCCACCGGAGGTGGTGAAGGGGCTCCTGGACTGCCTCCCCACCGACTGGCAGGACGTGGAGACGGTGCACGGGCCCTACGTCACCGAGCTGGTGCGCTGGCTCGGGCCCGAGGCGGCCGCGGGCGCCTGGAAGCGCTACTCGATGGAGCGGCTGGAGTCGCGCCCTGCCTACCGCGCGCTGGTGCAGGGCGCGGTGCGCCTCTTCGGCCTCTCCCTCGGCTCATTCGTCCACCTCATGCCGCGCATCTTCCTGCAGGGCTTCCGCGACTGCTTCGAGGAGGCCCGCCCGATCCAGGTGGACGCCCGCCACGCCATCCTGGACCTCCGGCTGGCGCCTGCCGTGGCCCGCTACCCGGCCTACGCGACGCTCTTCCACGGGCTCCTGCAGGCGCTGCCGGAGATGGCGCAGGCGAAGGGCGCGACGCTGGACTGGCACGCCGACCTGCCGGCCCGCCGCCTGCGCGCCACCTTCCGCTGGTGATCCCGCCGGGCCTCAGGCCCCATGGGCCGGCGCGAAGACCTGCCTCGCCCAGGTCTCGACCGAGGTCGGCGTGGTGGTCCTGGCCGAGCGCGGCTGGAGCGAGCGGCAGATGCCCTCGTTGAAGCCGCGCGCCATGTCCACGTAGGCCTTGGCCAGCTCCGGCGGCAGGCCGGCGCCGATCATCCCCTGCTCCGCGTCTGGGTACGGGAAGGCCACGTAGGGCAGCGCCGGCTTGCCGATGGCCGCGCCCAGCGCGGCGGTGGCCTGGGCCATGGTGAGGTCGCGCTCGCCCTGCACCTCCTGCACCTCGGTGCCCTGCCAGTCCAGCGCCAGCAGCCGGCGCGCGCCCACCTCGCCGATGTCGGCGGCGGCGACCATCTTCATGGGCAGGTCGGCGTGGATGGCGCTGCCGTTCAGCCCCATGCCCTTGATCATCCCCAGCGAGCCAAGGAAGTTCTCGAGGAAGTAGCCGGCGCGCAGGTGGAGCGCGCTCAGCCCCGGGATCCTCGCCAGCCGCTGCTCCAGGGCGTGCAGCCCGCCGATGGGGCCGTTGCCGGAGGGCTGATCCGCGCCGATGGAGGAGAGCGTGACCACGCGCGGAACGCGGCCCTGCTCCACCGCCTGGCCCAGCGCGGCGATGACCTGGTCCTGGAACGGGCGGAGGCTGGGCGGCGGGATGAGCAGGAAGGCCGCGATCGCGCCCTGCAGCGCCCGCGTGGCGAAGGCCGCGTCGGTCACCTCGCCCGCGGCCACCTCCGCGCCGCGCGCCTGCAGCGCGGCCAGCTTCCCCGCGCTGCGCGCCACCACCCGGACCTTCTTGCCGGCCGACAGCAGCCGGTCGGCGATCACCCCGCCCACGTGCCCGGTGGCCCCGAACACCACGTACGTCCCGTCGGCCATATCTGTGTTCTCCATGGTTACAGTTAACGCCGTAACATCTGGCGCCGCGAGCACGGCGGCGCACTGCCCAGATGGGTCTCAGGCTGCGGTGCCTCTCTCGCTCATGGGAAGTGCCGCGAGGCAGTCCAGGTGGGCTCGCGCAGAGGTCACTGGCACCGGAGGATGTCTGTCCATGGAATCCGGGCCCGACAAGCCGGGGCGCAGGCACTCGCTCCCCCTCCTGATCGGACTGGCCCTCCTCGCCCTCATGGCGCTCGCGCTGGTCGCCCTGTCGATCGACGGCAGGGGGCTCGGGCCCCGCGAGCTGGGCGTCCGCCTCGCGCTGGGGGCGCTGGTCGCGCTGGTCTCCGCGGACATGGCGAGGCGGCTGGTGCGAGGGCGGCGCCTGTTCACGGCGGGGCTGGAGGCCTCTCGGCAGAGCAGCGTCCGCTACCGGGCGCTCTTCGACTCCATGACCGACGCCCTGGTCACGGTGGATTTGGCTGGGCGGATCATCTCCTTCAACGAGCCCTTCCGCGTGCTGCTGGGGCGTCCCGCCGACGAGCTGCTGCGGCTCACGTACCAGGACCTCACCCCGCGCCAGTGGCACGCCATGGAGGCGGCGGTGGTGGGGGACCTGCTCCGGCGCGATCGGTCGGAGGTCTACGAGAAGGAGTACCTGCGCGGCGACGGCCAGCCCGTGCCGGTGGAGCTCAAGACCTTCCTGGTCCGCGACGCCGACGGCACGCCGACCAGCATGAGCGCCATCGTGCGGGACATCAGCGCACGCAAGCGCATGGAGGACCAGCTCCGCGAGAGCGAGGCGCGCTTCCGGCGGCTCTTCGACGGCGCGGCCGACGCGGTCTTCGTCCACGATCGGCAGGGCCGCATCGTGGACGCGAACCGGGCAGCCTCCGAGAGCGTCGGCTACACGCGGGACGAGCTGCTGCGCCTCGGGGTGGCGGACGTCCAGGCGTCGCTCCGGCCCGCCGAGCTCGCCGAGGCCTGGGAGCGGGTCTGCGACGGGACCAGCGTCACCGTCGACGGCGTGCACCGCCGGCGCGACGGCTCCACCTTCCCGGTGGAGGTCCACGTGGCGCTGCTCGCGGCCGGCGACGATCCGCTGCTGATCGCCGCGGCGCGCGACATCACCGAGCGGCGCCACGCCGAGGCGGAGCGGCGGCGGCTCGAGGAGGACCTCCGCCAGTCCCAGAAGGTCGAGGCCATCGGCAGGGTGGCCGGGGGGGTGGCGCACGACTTCAACAACGTGCTGACGGTGATCCTCTCCTGCAGCGCGACCCTGCGGGACGCGGCGCGGCAGGGCAAGGTCCCCGACCGCGAGGAGGTGGAGGACCTCGTCTCGGCGGCCGAGCGGGCGCGAGCCATCACCCGGCAGCTGCTGGCCTTCTCGCGGCGCGACCGCGTCGACCCGCAGCCGGTGGACCTGAACCGCTTCCTCGAGGACTCGCGCAAGCTCCATGCGCGGCTCCTCGGCGACAACGTGGAGCTCTCGCTGGCGCTGGAGCCGGGGCTGGGCGCGGTCCTGTGCGATCCCGCCCACCTGGACCAGGTGCTGCTCAACCTCGTCGCCAACGCGCGGGACGCGCTGGCGCGCGGCGGACAGGTGCGGCTCGCCACCGGGCAGGTCACGCTGGGTGAGGGCGACCGGACATGGCCAGGCCTGCCCGCCGGTCGCTATGTCCGCCTGGAGGTCAGCGACGATGGGGAGGGCATGACGCCGGAGGTGGCGGAGCGGGTCTTCGACCCGTTCTTCACCACCAAGCCGGAGGGGAGGGGCACGGGCCTGGGGCTGGCCACCGTGCACCGGATCGTCCGGGATGCGGGCGGGGCGGTGCGCGTCCAGAGCGCCCCGGGCCTGGGCGCCACGTTCCAGGTCCTGCTCCCATGGAGAGGCCCCGTGGCCGCCTGGACCGCGCGCGCGCACGATCCGGGGATCAGGGGCGGCAGCGAGACCATCCTCCTGGTCGAGGATGAGCCGGACATCCGCCGCGTGGCGGCGCGGGCCCTGGCGCGGGCCGGCTACAGGGTCCACGTCGCCGCCCATGGCGCCGAGGCGCTGGAGCTGGCGGGGCAGGTGGAGCGGCCCGACCTGGTGGTCACCGACATCATCATGCCGCGCCTGGACGGGCCGCGGCTGGCGGACGCCTTGCGCCGCTGCTGGCCCGGGATCCCGCTGCTCTTCACGTCGGGCTACACCGACGACCGGCTGGCCTCCTCGGGCGCCCTGGGGGAGGAGGTGGTCCTCCTCCGCAAGCCGTTCACCGCCGCCGACCTGCTGGGCCGGGTGCGTTCGGTGCTCGACCAGGTGCGGCCAGGCTGACCGCCGGGCGCCGCCGCTGGCGGGCCCGGCGGGACGGCGGCGCTAGAGGCGCTCGTCGATGGCGCGGTTGCTCATGGCGTCCGCCTGCGCGTTCTCCTCGCGCGGGATGTGGCGGACCTGGATCCACTGGAAGGCCTGGATCAGCTGCTGCGCCTCCTGGTGCAGCGGCACCAGGTGCTCGGCCTTGACGGCGTAGTCGCCGGCCAGCTGCTTCACCAGCAGCTCGGAGTCGGAGAGGACCTCCAGCTCCTTGATGCCCATGGCCTTGGCGCGCTTGAGGCCCAGGATGAGCCCCATGTACTCGGCCACGTTGTTCGTGGACTCGCCCAGGAACTTGCCGACCTTGGCCATGATGTGGCCGTCGGCGTTCACGATCACCGCCCCGGCGCCGGCCGGGCCGGGGTTCCCGCGGGCGGCGCCGTCGGTGTAGAGGCGGGTGCGCTTCGAGGCCTGGGCGACGGCGGCCGCGTCGGCGGCGGCCCGCTCGGCGGCCTCGGCGGCGGCGCGCTCCTTCTTGCGCCGGTCGCGCTCGGCCTTGGACAGGTCCATGGCCTCGTCCAGCTCGGCGGCCGAGCGCGCGGCGGCCTTCTCCACGTCGCTCTGCCTGCGGACCTTGATGCCCTTGGAGCCGCCGCCGGCGGCCTGCTCCTTGGCGCTCTCCAGCTCGTCCACCCGGTCGGCCGCGGCGTTGATCAGCTTGCCCAGCGTGTCGCGATCGTAGCCGGGGTAGCGCGCGCGCGTGCGCGGCAGGTCCT
>JASGJN010000013.1:660000-825896 GCA_049840735.1 Anaeromyxobacter sp.
CACGCCGCGCCCGTCGAGGTAGGTCCGCGCCTCCTCGCCGAACCGGCTCGCCAGCCGCGCCGCCCAGTACCGCGCCGCCGCGTCGGACGCGGCCAGCACCTCGTTCCGCTCCCGCCGCCGCTCCCGCGCCTCGGCGGAGTCCACCTCGGCGGCCTCGGGGATCTCGACGCCGACCTCCTGCGCCAGCGCCCTCACCACCTCGGGAAACTCCTTGCCTTCCAGCCGCTGCAGGAACTTGAAGACGTCGCCTCTCGCGCCGCAGCCGTAGCAGTGGAAGTGCTTGTCGTCCGGATAGACGTGGAAGCTCGGCGTCTTCTCACCATGGAAGATGCAGTTGCCCTTCCAGGTCCGTCCGGACCGCTTCAGCTCCATGTGGCGGCCGATCACCGCCACGATGTCGATGCGAGCCTTGATCTCCTCGATGACCGCGTCGGGGATCAGGGGACCGCCTCCTGCGACCTCCTCGCCACCGGGCGGGGAGATCGGTCGAAGCGGGGTCGCGCACCGGCGCGCCCCGCCCACACCCGCCACCCGGCTGTCCGGGGGTGAGCTACTTCCCGGAGAGGCGCGCCTTCACCAGCTCCGAGACCGTCTTCCCCTCCGCCTTCCCCGCCACCTCGGGCTGGAGCGCCTTCATGACGGCGCCCATGTCCTTGGGCCCCTTGGCCCCGACCTTGGCGATGGTGGCGTCCACCAGCGCCGCGAGCTCGGCCGCGGTCAGCTGGGCCGGCTGCCAGCCCTGGAGGATGGCGATCTCCGCCTCCTCCTTGTCGACGAGGTCCTGCCGGTTGCCGGCCCGGTACTGCTCCACCGAGTCGCGGCGCCGCTTGATCTCGCCGGAGATCACGCCCTGGATCCCCGCGTCGTCGAGCGGCTTCATGAGCTCGATTCTCGCGGTACTTGATGGCGCTCTTCAGCATCCGGACCACGCTCAGCTTGAGCGTGTCCTTGCCGAGCATGGCGGCCTTGAGATTGGCGTCCAGCTGTTCCTTGAGGGCCACGGTCACGGCTCCCGGGGGACCGCGAGGGCTAGAAGGTCTTCCGCGCCTTCTTGAGCGCGCGCTTCTTGGCGGCGAGCGCCTTCTTCTTCTTCTTCACGCTCGGCTTCTCGTAGTGCTCGCGCTTGCGGATCTCCGAGAGGATCCCCGCCTTCTCGCACTGCTTCTTGAACCGCTTCATCGCGTTCTCGAAGCTCTCGCCGTCCTTGACACGCACTCCGGTCATTCGTGGTTCCTCGGCCTTCTCAGTCGCTGGTGTTGTCGTTGCCTAGAAACGCGTCGAGCCGGACGCCCTCGGACGCCCGGCTCTCCACGGGGCTGGTCGGCGGCTATTAGAAGATTTCCCCACCTGTGTCAAGGGGTTCCGGGCCGCGGGCCGGAGGGGAGCGCGTGCCTGCGCTCCAGGATCGCGTACACCTCGGCGGGGGTGACATCCGCCGAAGCGAGCAGCACGAACAGGTGGTACAGCGAATCGGCCGCCTCGTGCGCCAGGTGGTCCTTGGAGTCCTTGCCCGCGAGGAGCCCCTGGTGCGCCTCGTTCACCTCGTAGGCTTCCTCGATGATCTTGCGCCGGATCTTGGGCGGGTTTCCGAGGAGCTGGCGCGTGTAGGACTTGGACGTCGCGTCGTCCGCCTTGCGCGACTCGATGGTGGCCCAGAGCTGGGCGAGGAACCGCTCGTCTGCCATGGGAGGTCCTGCCTTTCGGAGAAGCAGCTCCGCGTGCCGGTGTGACAGGCGGGGCCGGTCTGGCGCACCACGTAGAGCACGGCATCTCCGTCGCAGTCCAGCGCGATGGAGTGGAGCGCCTGGGTGTGGCCGCTGGTGTCGCCCTTCCGCCAGAGCGACCGGCGGCTGCGCGACCAGTAGGTGGCCCGGCCCCCCTCGATCGAGGCCACCAGCGCCTCGCGGTTGGCCCAGGCCAGCATGAGGACGGTCCCGTCCTCGTCCTGCGCGACCACCGGCACCAGGCCGCGGTCGTCGAACTTCACGCGATCGAGGAGCTTCGCCACCGCCTTCTTCACGGCCTCACCTCGATCCCCTTCGCCTGCAGGTAGGCCTTGGCCTCCTGCACCGTGTGCTTGCCGTCGTGGAAGATGGACGCGGCCAGGGCGGCATCCGCGATGCGGAGCCCCTCGGCCAGGTGCTCCAGCGTCCCCACGCCGCCGGAGGCGATGACCGGGATGTTCACCGCCCCGCACACCCGCTCCAGCAGCTCCAGGTCGTAGCCGGCCTGCGTGCCGTCGCGGTCCATGGAGGTGAGCAGGATCTCCCCCGCCCCCCGGGCCGCCACCTCGCGCGCCCAGGCAATCCCCTCCACCCCGGTGGGCTTCGACCCCCCGGCCACGTAGACCTCCCAGGCCTGCGGCTCGCCCGCCTGGCGCGGCCGGCGCTTCACGTCGATGGCCACCACCAGCGCCTGCGCGCCGGCGATGCGCGAGAGCCGGTCCACCAGCCCGGGCTCCTTCACCGCCGAGGAGTTGACCGACACCTTGTCGGCGCCGGCGTGGAGCAGCGTGACGAAGTCCTCCTCGCTGCGCACCCCGCCGCCCACCGTCAGCGGCGCGAAGACCCGCGCCGCGGTGCGCGTGACCAGGTCCACCAGCGTGCCCCGGTTCTCCTGCGTGGCGGCGATGTCGAGGTAGGTGACCTCGTCGGCCCCCTGCGCGTCGTAGCGGGCGGCGGCCTCCACCGGATCGCCCGCGTCGCGCAGGTTCTGGAAGTGGATCCCCTTCACCACGCGCCCGTTCTTCACGTCCAGGCAGGGGATGATGCGCTTGGCAGGCATGCGTCGTCGCGGCTTTCGTCAGGCGGCGGCGGCGGCCGTCCGGACCGCCTCCGCCAGGTTGATCCGCCCCTCGTAGATGGCCTTGCCCACGATGACGCCGTACAGGCCGGCCTCGCGGCAGGCCACGATGTCCTGCAAGCCGGCCACGCCGCCGGAGGCCACCACCGGCACGCCGGCCTGGGCCTGGATCGGCGCCGAGCCGGCCGCGTCCACGCCGGCGAACATGCCGTCGCGGCCCACGTCGGTGTGCTCCACCACGGTGACGCCGGCCGCCTTGACCCGGCGCGCCACCGCCACCGCGGTGAGCCCCGTCCCCTCCAGCCAGCCGGCGATCTTCACCTCGCCGCCGCGCGCGTCGATCCCGGCGCGGACCCGGCCCGGGAACGCCTTGCAGGCCTGCTCCACCAGGTCCATCCGCTCCACCGCCGCGGTGCCCAGGATCACGTACTTCACCCCCAGCGCGAGCACCTTCTCGATGTCCGGCAGCGTGCGCAGCCCGCCCCCCAGCTCCACCTCCAGCCCGGGCACCTGGCAGATGTCCCGGACCGCGTCGAGGTTGACCGGCCAGCCGGCCTTGGCGCCCTCCAGGTCCACCACGTGCAGCAGGGTGGCGCCGGCCCGGGCGAACTCGGCGGCCTTGTCGGCGGGGCGGCCGGCGTAGACCTTCTTGGTGGCGTAGTCGCCCTTCTGCAGGCGGACCACCTCGCCGCCGATGAGGTCGATGGCGGGGATGACGAGCATGGTGCGGTCTCTCGCTTCCGGTTGGGCGCGGGCCTGCGAAGCCCGGGCGCGTGATCAGAGGGCGACGAAGCGCTCCAGCAGCGCCAGCCCGATCTTCTGGCTCTTCTCCGGGTGGAACTGGACCGCGTGCAGGTTGCCCCGGGCCAGCGCGGCGCAGTAGGGCCGGCCGTGCGTGGTGACCAGCGCGGTGCCGGGCGCGTCGGCGGGGGCGGCGTAGGAGTGGGCGAAGTAGACGTAGGCGCCGGCCATGGGGGCAAAGAGCTGCGTGTCCGGCGCGCCCTCCCCGGCCCGCTCCACCCGCGACCAGCCGATGTGCGGCAGCTTCACGCCCGCCGGCAGCCGGGCGATGCGGCCGGGCAGGAGCCCCAGCCCCTTCGCGCCTCCCGCCTCCTCGCCCTCCTGGAAGAGGATCTGCAGCCCCACGCAGATGCCCAGCGTGGGGGCCCCGCGGGCGATGGCCTCGCGCAGCGCGTCGGCCACGCCGCTCCGGCGCATGGCCTCGGCGCACTCCGGCATCGAGCCCTGGCCCGGCACCACCACGCGGTCGGCGCGGCGCACCACCTCGGCGTCGCGGGTGACCGTCACGGCGGCCCCCACCGCGCGCAGCGCGTTCTCGACCGAGCGCAGGTTGCCCGCCCCGTAGTCGACCAGCGCCACCGTCCCCGGAGCGGCCACTAGAGCAGCCCCTTGGTCGAGGGCAGCGCGTCGCCCTCGCGCGCGGTGGCGGCCCGCAGCGCCCGGGCGGTGGCCTTGAAGATGGCCTCCACCACGTGGTGCAGGTTGCGGCCGTAGCGCACGTTGACGTGCAGGCAGATGCGGGCGTGGTTGACCAGGGCCTGCAGGAAGTCCTGCGTCAGGTCCACGTCGAAGGTGCCGATGAACCGCTTGCCGCTGGGCAGGCCGGCGTTGAAGGTGAGGTGCGGCCGGCCGGAGAGGTCCACCACCACCTCCACCAGCGCCTCGTCCAGCGGCACCACCGCGTGGCCGTAGCGGGCCAGGCCGGTCTTGTCCGCCACCGCCTGGCGCAGCGCCTCGCCCAGGCCGATGCCCACGTCCTCGACGGTGTGGTGCGCGTCCACGTGCAGGTCGCCGTCGGCCTTCACCCTCAGCGTCAGGCCGCCGTGGCGCCCGAGCTGGTCCAGCATGTGGTCGAAGAAGGGGACGCCGGTGGCGATCTCCGAGGCGCCGGGCGCGAGCGCGAGCTCCACCGCGACGTCGGTCTCCTTGGTCTTCCGCGCGATCTTCCCGGCCCGCACCGCGGCCGCCCTGGGCTTCCTCATGCCTTCGCTCCCCGCCGGCGCACCCGGCGCGCGGCGCGGCCCGCCGGCCGCCCGCCCTTGGCTACCCGCACCTCCACCGCCCGCCAGTGCGCCTCCAGCCCCTCGGCCCGCGCCAGCTGCTCCACCGCCGGCGCCACCGCCGCCAGCGCCCGCGGCGAGAGCTCCAGCACGCTCATCCGCCGCCGGAAGGTGGCCACCGAGAGCGGCGACGCGAAGCGGGCCGTCCCGGCGGTGGGGAGCACGTGGCTGGGGCCGGCGAGGTAGTCGCCCACCGCCTCGGGCGTGGACGACCCCACGAACACGGCCCCCGCCCGCGCCAGGCGCGGCACCAGCCTGGCCGCGTCCTTCACGTGCAGCGCCAGGTGCTCGGGCGCGTAGGCGTCCGCCAGGCGGACCGCCTCGGGCAGCCCGGCCGTCACCACCGTCGCGGCCCGCTCGGCGATGGACCGCGCCGCGATCTCGCGCCGGGGCAGGAGCGCCAGCTGCCGCTCCACCTCGGCCGCCACCGCGTCGGCCAGCCGCGCCGAGGGCGTGACCAGCACCGCCACCGCGCGCACGTCGTGCTCGGCCTGGGCCAGCAGGTCGCTGGCCACCTCGGCCGGATCGGCCGCGCCGTCGGCGACCACCAGGATCTCGCTGGGGCCGGCGATCATGTCGATGTCGACCTGGCCGAACACCAGCCGCTTGGCCGCCGCCACGTAGGCGTTGCCGGGGCCGCCGATCTTGTCCACCGCCGGCACCGTCGCCGTGCCGTAGGCCAGCGCCGCCACGGCCTGCGCGCCGCCCACGCGGAAGAGCCGGGAGACGCCGGCCACGTGGCAGGCGGCCAGCGTCCATGCGTCCATCTGGCCCGTGCCGCGCACGCCCGGCGACGTGACCACCACCTCCGGGACGCCCGCCACGCGGGCCGGGATGGCGGTCATGAGGACCGAGGACGGGTAGCGGGCGGTGCCACCCGGCACGTACAGCCCGACCCGCGCCAGCGGCCGGACCACCTGCGCCAGCTTCGCGCCGGCGGCGTCCTTGAACGGCCGGACCTCGGCGTCGCGCTCGCGCGCGTGGAAGGCCTCCACCCGCTTCGCCGCCAGCGTCAGCGACCGGCGGCCTTCGGCGGGCAGGCCCTTGAAGGCCTTCCGGAAATCGTCCGGCCCGAGGGCCAGCCCGGCCGCGGTGCCCGGGTCCCAGCCGTCCAGCCGGCGGGTGTGCTCCAGCAGGGCCAGGTCGCCGCGTCTGCGCACGTCGGCGACGATGGCGGCGGCCGCCTCACGGACGCTGGCCTCGTCATCGTCGCTGCCGCGGGCGCACACCTTGGCCCACGCGGCGGGGAAGTCCGGCTGTCGGGTCTCTAGCCTGAGCACGCGAAGTCCTCGAAAGCGCGAAGTTATAAGGGATTCCACAGCCTTTGGCGAGCGATGGGGCGCCGCGCGCCCGTCCGCGCCCTGCGCGATCTGGGGTTTCCCCGGATACCGCGCGTCGGTCGAACGAGTACTCTCCCCACCACACTCGCACGGGGGGGGCCCGGCGTATGGACAGGAATGCCACGCGCGCAAATAGCGCGCGGGATGAGTCGGTGAGCGACGGCCGTGACAGGTACCTGGACGGACCAGCGGATCCCGAGGCGCTGGCCCGCATCGCGCCCGCGGCGCTGACCGCTGCGCTGGAGGCCATCCCGGCTCCGGCGTTCCTGGTGCGCAAGCCGGACGTGGTGCTCTACGCCAACCGGCGCGGGCGGGCGCTGCTCGCGTCCGATCCCGACCGCGTGCAGGCGGCGCTGACGGGCGCCCCCGGCGCGCGCGGCCCGGCGGTGTTCCAGGTCGATCGCCCGGATCACCACCTGGTGGTGCTGCCCGACCTCGAGTCGAACGCGGCCTCCAAGGTGGCGGTGGTGGCGCAGCGCTGGGGGCTCACCCCGCGCCAGACCGCGGTGCTGGAGCTGGTGGCCCAGGGCGAGTCCAACCGCACCGTGGCCGCCCGGCTCGGCTGCTCCGAGAAGACGGTGGAGCTCCACGTCTCCGCGCTGCTGGCCAAGACCCACTGCACCAGCCGCTCGCAGCTGGTGGCCAGCTTCTGGACCGATCCGGGCTGAGCCGCCGGCAGCCGCGCGCCGATCGAGGGATACCCCTGGATGGGTGTACCGGTGTCCGGGCTCCTGCTACCATGACGCAACGGGAGGCAGGGGCTCGGACACAGGGTCGAAACCGTGGCGCGACGCAGGCGGAACGACAAGCTGGAGACGCTCCGGGAGCGCGTGGCCGCGCTCGAGCCGGGCGTGTCACCGCTCCCCATCGCGGCCGCGGGCCTGGTCGAGATCTTCGACGCAGCGCGCGGCGGCGCCTACATGGTCGAGCGGGCCAGCCAGGGCTCGCGGATGTCGTACTTCGTGGACGCGCTCGGCAACTGCGGCTCCTTCTTCGCGGACTTCGCGGCGTTGATCGCCAACCACCCGGGCGGCTGGGGCACCTTCGACTACGAGCACGTGCCGCAGGAGGCCCGGGACCGCGCGCTGCGCGTGGCGCCGGACATCATCGAGGGGCTGGGCGCGCGGTCGCCGGCCGCCGCGGGCGTGCTCTCGCGCCACCCCTGGCTCGTGCGCGAGCACCAGCTGCGCGCGCTGATCTGCGACGGCGAGGAGCTGGTCGCGTGGCTGGGCGTACTGCGGGACCGGCCGTTCACGCAGGCCGAGGAGCGGGCCATGCAGCCGGTGGTGGACGCGCTGCGGGAGCGGCTGGTGCCGCACCGCCGGCTGGTGCGGAGCGGCGTGGCGGCCGGCGCGCTGGAGGCGGCGCTGGAGGCGGTGGGCGGGCCGGCCTTCCTGATGCGCGGCGAGGTGGTGGTCCACGCCAACCACGCCGGGCAGGCGCTGCTGGCGCGGGCCCCGCGGGCGCTGGAGCAGCTGCTCCGGGCCGGGCTGTCGGGCAGCGGCGGCGGAGACCTGAAGATCACCCGCGTCCCGGGCGCCGGTGGACCGGACCATCACCTGATCGTCGCGCACCCGCGGCCGCTGGACCTGGACCAGCGGCTGGAAGGGTTCGCGCAGCGGCACGGGCTCTCGCCCCGCCAGCGCGACGTGCTGCGGCTGGTGGTGCGGGGCGAGGCCAACAAGACCATCGCCGCCCAGCTCGAGTGCGCCGAGAGCACGGTGGAGCTGCACGTCACCGGCATCCTGGCCCGCACCGCGTGCGCCGGGCGCGCGGCGCTGGTGGCCCGCTTCTGGAGCGAGCGCGCGGCGTGAGCGCGCGCCCTGCGCGGGCGCCCTGCGGCCGCCACCGCGGCCTGCTAGATTCGCCCCCGCATGGACCCCCGCCCCGACCGCACCGACCTCTGGCTCCAGAACCTGGTGGACGAGCGCGACGGCGCCGCGCTGTACGAGGGGCTGGCGCGCCACGAGCGCGAGCCCGAGAAGGCGCGGGCCTTCCGCGAGCTGGCCGAGGCCGAGCGCCGCCACGCCGCCATCTGGGAGCGCAAGCTGGTGAAGGCCGGCGTGACCCTGCCGCCGGACCGGGCCAGCTCGCGGGTGCGGGCGCTGGTCTGGCTGGCGCGCCGCCTGGGCAGCGCGGCGGTGGTGCCCATGGTCCTCGAGACCGAGGCCGGCGACGCCGACAAGTACGACGCGCAGGGCGGCGAGGCCACCGAGATCGCCGAGGAGGAGCGCGCGCACCGGCGGGTGCTGGACGGCCTGCGCCGCGGCGATCCGGAGGGCGCGCGGCCGCTCATCGCGCAGCGCGAGCGGTGGCACCGCGGCGGCGGCCGGGCCGGCGCGGTCCGCGCCGCCATCTTCGGCATGAACGACGGCCTGGTCTCCAACCTGCTGCTGATCCTGGGCGTGGCCGGCGCCGGGGTGGAGCCGCACGGCGTGGTGGTGACCGGGATGGCCGGCCTGCTGGCCGGCGCCTTCTCCATGGCCGCGGGCGAGTACACCTCGGTGGCCAGCCAGCGCGACCTGCTCACCCGCCAATCGCGCTCGAGAAGCGCGAGATCGAGGAGGCGCCGGAGGAGGAGGCCGCCGAGCTGGCGCTGATCTTCAAGCAGAAGGGGCTCTCGACGGAGCAGGCCAGCCGGACCGCCGCCGAGATCCTGAAGAACCCGGACAGCGCGCTCGACACGCTGGTGCGCGAGGAGCTGGGGCTCGACCCGGAGGACCTGGGCTCGCCCTGGGCCGCCGCCTACTCCTCCTTCCTGATGTTCGCGGTCGGGGCGGCGGTGCCGCTCCTCCCCTTCCTCTTCACCCGCGGCCCCTCCGCGGCCGGCTGGAGCGCCGGGCTGGCCGGGCTGGTGCTGGCCACGGTGGGCGGGCTGGTGGGCTTCCTCTCCGGCACCGGCGTGGTCCGCGCCGGCGGGCGCATGCTGGGGCTGGCGGGGCTGGCCGCCGGCGTCACCTACCTGGTGGGCCGGCTGTTCGGGACGGCAATCGGAGGGTAGCCCCCCGTCAGCTGCCGGTCGCCAGCAGCCTCGCCACCTGCTCGGCGAACCCCTCCGCCTCGGCCCGCAGCCGCGGGTCCGCGCCGTACCCGGAGAGCTCAGCCGCGCGCTCGGCGATGAGCTGCCCCCGCCGCAGCAGGAGCAGCAGCTCCTCGCGCTCGGCCTTCGTTCCCCGGTGGTCCCCGCGGCTGCGCCCGGCCCAGGCCGTGGCCGCCGGCTCCTCGCACCGCACCGCGCTGCCGTCCGTGTCGCGCAGAAGTCACCTCCAGCTGCCGGCGAGCGCTGCGTGGGCCCCGAACCCGCGCCAAGCACCCGCCTGCGACCCCCGCCATGGCGGGGTCGCCCGAGGTGCACGCTAGCGGAGCGCGGCGAGCCCCGGGGGGCAGGGTTTGCACCGGGGAGAGCAGGCCGGGCGCGAGGTCCCACCACCGCGGCGGGCCTCCCCGGCGCCCCGCGGGCGGCGTCAGGCGGGGCCGGGCTCCTCGCCCGCGCAGCGCTCCCGGAAGGCGGCCGGACCGACCCCGGCGCCCTGCCGGAAGAAGCGGGAGAACGCGGTGGGCGTGCTGAACCCCAGCCGCGCCCCCACCTCGCCCAGGGGGAGCGGGGTGTCCTCCAGCAGGCGCCGGGCCTCCTCCAGCTTCACCCGGGCCCAGAGCGCCTTGAAGGTGACCTGCTCCTCCTCCTGCAGCCGGCGCCGCAGCGTCCAGCGGGTCATCCCCAGCTCCGCGCAGAGCCGCTCCAGCAGCCGCTCCGGCGCGCCCCCGCGGTGCTGCTCCGCCGGGACCGCCCGCCGCAGCGCCCGCTCCACGCGCAGGGAGAGGCACTCCCTGCGCTCGAGCTCGGCCAGCTCCAGCGAGAGGCGCCGGGCCAGCACCGCCGCGGCGGCGGCGTTGTAGTGCGGGAACGGAACCTCGAGTCGCGCCCGCGGCAGCTCCAGGACGCTGGCCGGCGCACCGCCGGTGACCCGCCCCGGGTGACGCGCCGCCAGCCACCGCGGCGGCTCTCCCTGGAGCTCCATCCGGCACTGCTCCGGCGCGGCCCCGTCGTAGGCGCGGGCCACCGACACCAGCTCGGAGAAGGTCCAGGCGGCCTGGTCGGCCGCGCACGCCAGCGGCCCCTCGGCCACGTGCTCGACGCGGATCCGCCGAGCGCCCACGTGGAGCCGGACGGACCCCGTCTCGTCCACCAGCGGGCGGAACTTCAGGAAGGCGGCCAGCGCCGCGCGCAGCGTGGGCGCGTTCAGCCAGTGCCCCACCAGCAAGGGCATGGCGTCCTCCAGCCGCGCGCCCGCCGGCGGCTCCGCCGCGCCCGCGCCGGCGGCGCGGAGCTGCGCCAGCGATTCCAGGTATCTGGCCTGGCCGATCCGGGCCGCGGGATCGTCCACCTCCGCCGCGGTGAGCCCGGCGGCCTGCAGGAACGCCTCCGGCGCCAGCCCGGCCTGCTCGGCCAGGCGCAGGGCGCGGCGGACCAGGAAGCTCGCGACGGTCTTGGAGCGGTGGGCCGCGCCCGGCATCGCGGCCCGCTCAGCGCTGCCCGCGCCGGCCCGGCGCGAGGCGCCCGGCGCGGTAGCTGCCGGGGGCGACCCCCGCCTCGGCGCGGAAGAAGCGGGTGAAGGAGCTCTGGGAGGCGAAGCCCAGCCGGTCGCTCACCTCGGCCAGCGAGAGGCCGGACCCGTCCAGCAGCCGCTTCGCCTCCGCCACCCGCACCGCGGTGAGCAGGTCCTTGAAGCAGACCCCCTCCCCGGCCAGCCGGCGCCCCAGCGTCCAGCGCGACACGCCCAGCTCGTTGCAGAGCGCCTCCAGCACCGCCTCGGGGCCGCCGCCCGCGGCCGGCGCGGCCACCGAGCGTTGCAGGGCGCGCTCCGCCTTCGCCGCGAAGGAGGGCGCGCGGGCCAGGTCCCGCAGCTCGCGCGCCAGCTGGCCCAGCACCAGCCCCTGCAGCGCCTGGTTGTGGCCGGAGAAGGGCACGTCCAGGAGCTGGCGGGGGATGTCGAGGAAGTTGGTCTGCTGCTCGTAGGCCACCGGCCCGGAGAGGAGGCGCTCCCGGCCGGCCCGCAGGGCGCGAGGCGGCGGCGGCCCCACCAGCCCGGCGGAGAGCCGCGCCGGCGTCCCCTGCTCGTAGGCGCGGACCACGTGCGCCACCACGCAGAGGTTCCCGGCCGCCTGCCACGGCGCGTACCGCTGCGGCCCCTCGGCCGCGTACTCGACCCTGAGCGTCGCGCCGGCCTCGCGGGCGGTCACGACGTCGAACTCGCCGAGGATGGGCCGGTAGGCGATGAAGGTGTCGATGGCGGCGCGCAGCGTGGGCGCGTTGAGCCAGGCGGCCACCAGCGCCGGGAAGTGGACCTCGGACCAGGACAGCCCGGTCTCGTCGCCGGGCGGCACGGCGGGCGGCTGGAGCAGGTCCATCACGCCCAGGACGCGCTCGTAGCGGCTCCGCCCGGTGCGGCCCGCCGGGTCCTCGGCCTCCGCCGGCGTCACCCCGGTCCGCCGCGCGAACTCGGCGCCAGACATGCCGGCCCGCTCGGCGGCGAGCATCATGCTCCGCACGAGCGGGTTGGCGACTGACCTGGCCCCTGACGGCATCTGTCCTCCGGACGCGGCCGCGAAGCGCGCACCGGCCCCCCGGCCGGTGCGGCCAGCCTACCGCAGCCGGGGCCGGGTGGCACGCGGCGGCGCAGGCCGAGCTGCCCCGCGGCCGGCCCAGCCCTGCACCGCCGCCCGCCGCTCGACCCGCACCGGCAGGCCGCCGCGCACCAGCTCGGGAGCGGCCAGGAGCGCGTCGGGGTTGCGCCGCCGCCCGGTCCCGGGCAAGAGCCAGGGGATGCGACTGGTCGTGGAGCCTGGGGCCGGGCAGCTGGGGATCGACGCCTGCATGGCCGTCTTCGAGGGGGTGCGCATCTCCAACCGGAGCAACCCGCTGGAGCGCCGGAAGAAGGAGGCGCTCGAGCCGCTGCGGGCGGTGGACGCCGCGACCGACCCGGTCCTGTCGGGCTACCGGGCGCTGCACGCGCGGCTCGGCGTGGGCGGCGTGGTCCCGCCGGCGCAGCGGCTCCTCGAGCAGGTGCAGGCCAGCGGGCGGCTGCCCAACATCAACACCGTGGTGGACGCCTACAACCTCGTCTCGGCGCTGACCCGGCTCTCGGTGGGCGCGCACGACCTGGCGCAGGTCCGGGGAGACGTCCGCCTCGGCCTGATCCGCGGGGACGAGCGGTACTGGCCGCTGGGAGCGCCCGGCCCCGAGCCCATCGCCGCCGGCGAGTACGCGGCGCTCGACGCGGAGAAGGTCCTCTGCCGGCTCGATGTCCGGCAGTGCCAGGAGACCCGGATCACCAAGGACACGCAGGCCTTCGCCGTCTACGTGCAGGGCAGCCCGGCCACGCCCCGGGCCCTGCTGGAGGAGGGGCTCCGCCGGATCGGTGAGCTGGTGGTGGAGATCGGCGGCGGCCGGTACACGCCGGTGGCCGTGGTGCGAGGGGGCGCGCCCTGAGGCGCGGGGGCCGGCGGCCCGGCCCCGCTCACTCGTCCCTGTCGCCCTCGTCCCCGCCCGGCGGCACGAGCTGATCCTCGTCCTGCTCGCGCAGGCGGCCCACCAGCTCACCGGCCTGCTTCCCGGTCCGGCGGCGCGCGTAGTAGCGGGTCACCGAGGGGAGGCTGAACCGGTTCATGGTCACGCTGTGCGTGCAGATGGCGTTGAGCCGGTCCACGTCGATGAACCACTCCGGCAGGAAGACCGGCCCCACGCACAGGCCGTCGTCGATCAGGTCGCGCACCAGCTCGGCGTCGTCCACGCTCATCTTGCCGGCCAGGAAGGCGCGGACCAGGTCCAGGTCGCGCTGCTCCAGCGCCGCGCGCAGGAAGTTGAAGAACCGGCAGTAGCCGCGCTGGTAGGCGGCGTCCTTGGTGAACGGCGCGCCCCCCTCCAGCAGCCCGCCGCGGAAGACCCGCTCGCTCATGAGCGCCGCCTTCTCGGGCGGGTAGCGGGCCAGCAGGTAGCGGTAGACCTCGAGGAAGTCGGCGCCGCGCGCGGCCATGTCGATGGCGATGGTCCGCTCGCCCAGCTCGATGTAGCGCTCGTCGGTGATGTGGCCGGTGAGGAACTCGGTGACGATGCCGCCGCCCTCCTGCGACTCGGTGTGGCGGGGCAGCCCCACGCCCAGCACCGGCAGCACCGGCTGGCGGTAGCCGTTCATGGAGGTGAGGACGTGCCAGAGCCCCTCGTGGTGGGCCAGCGCGTTCACCTGCCGCTCGCTGAAGCGGGCCCCGGCGCGCAGCGTGATCCAGGTGGCGCCGGCGGCCGCGTTGGCGGTGAGCCGCTTCCGGACCTGGACCTTCACGTGCCCGCCCAGCAGCGGGTTGCAGATCTCCGCCACCCGGGCCGCCGCCTCCTCGGCCGTGTAGCTGGCCTCCTCGTCCCGCGCCCGCGGGCGCGAGGCCCACATGCGCGCGATGGCCAGGTTGTCGGCGTTGTGATCGGGGAAGCGGTCGCGCGGGTCGCCGTAGATGCGCCGCGAGAGCTCGTAGAAGCGCCGCGTGCCGCGGGCCGCCAGCAGCTGCGTGACCAGGACGAACTCGTCGCACTTGCGGCGGAGCAGCTCCTCCACCGGGTTGCGGCCGCGGATCTGCCGGCGGAGGGTCCGCAGCTCCTTGATCTTGGCCTCCGGCTCGAACCCCAGCGGCGGGTACTCCGGGCGCGGCAGCTCGCGCGCGCCGGCCTTGAAGAAGCGGGCGTGGACCTGCGGCCCCCAGTTGATGGCGCGCAGCACGCGGATGGGCTTCTGCGCGTGCAGGATCGCGTCGCTGAGGGTGCGGAGGTAGGCGCGGGGCACGGGCCAGTTCTAGCACGCGCCCGGGGGCGCGGGCGGGCCTGGCCAGGCCTCGGGCGCCAGGCGCCGGGCCTCGTCCTCGCGCCGCGGCCTCTCCCGAGCCCCGAGGCCCTCAGTACTTCTCGGGCACGTACTTGAACGGATAGCTCGGCGACCGGTACTTCGAGTGCGCCTTCCGCTTCGGCAGCTCCACCTTCTTCATCTTCCTGGTCACGTCCTTGTACGGGACGCTGGCGAGGAGGTGGCTGATGCAGTTGAGCCGGGCGCGCCGCTTGTCGTCGGAGCGGATCACGCGCCAGGGCGCGAAGTCGGTGTCGGTGGCGGCGAACATCTCGTCCCGGGCGCGGGTGTACTCGTGCCACCTGCCGTAGGAGGCGAGGTCCATGGGGGAGAGCTTCCAGAGCTTCCGCCCGTCCTCGATGCGCCCCTGCAGCCGGCGCGTCTGCTCGTCCATCGAGACCTCCAGCCAGTACTTGAGCAGGATGATCCCGGAGTTGATCATGGCCTTCTCCACCAGCGGGACGCCCTTCAGGAAGGCCCGCGACTGCTCCTCGGTGCAGAAGCCCATCACCCGCTCGACGCCGGCGCGGTTGTACCAGCTGCGATTGAAGATCACGATCTCGCCCGCCGCCGGCAGGTGCGCCAGGTAGCGCTGCGCGTACATCTGCGACTTCTCGCGCTCGCTCGGCGCCGGCAGCGCCACCACGCGGAAGACGCGCGGGCTGACGCGCTCGGTCAGCGCCTTGATCACGCCGCCCTTGCCGGCGCCGTCGCGCCCCTCGAACACCACCACCACCTTGAGCCCGGAGTGCTTGGCCCACTCCTGGAGCTTCACCAGCTCGACGTGGAGCTTCTTGAGCTCCTTCAGGTAGGCCTTGTTCTTGAGCGGCCTGGCGGCGTCCTTGGTCTTCCCGCCGTCCTTGCCCTGCTTCCCGTGCTTGCCGTCCTTGCTCATGGTCGCGGTCCCCTCTGGTGGAGAACGACTCCGGTGGCGACCCGACCATAGCGCCGGCGGAGAGATGGGGCCCTGGGGCGAAGGTCGTATTACGGCGCCGTGCTCGAGGGGGCTAGCGTGGCGGTTGACCCGAACGGAGGTCGCCCATGACCACCCCACGCACGGCCCTCGTGCCAGCGCTGGACTGGCTCCGCAGCTACGAGCGCCCCTGGCTCCGGGCCGACGTGGTGGCGGGGCTGACCGCCGCCGCCATCGTCATCCCCAAGGCGATGGCCTACGCCACCATCGCCGGCCTGCCGCCGCAGGTGGGCCTCTACACCGCCTTCCTGCCCATGGTGGTCTACGCGCTGCTCGGCACCTCGCGCGTCCTCTCCACCTCCTCCACCACCACCCTGGCCATCCTCTCCGCCGCGGCGCTGGGCGACGCCGTCGCCGCCCAGCCCGGGCTCCCGCTGGCCACCGCGACGGCCACGCTGGCGGCGCTGGTGGGCGCCATCCTGCTCGCGGCCCGGCTGCTCCGGCTGGGCTTCGTGGCCAACTTCATCTCCGACCCGGTGTTGACCGGCTTCAAGGCCGGCATCGGGCTGGTGATCGTGGTGGACCAGGTGCCCAAGCTGCTCGGGCTCCACCTGCACAAGGCCGGGTTCTTCCGCGACCTGCTCTCGCTGGGCCTGCACCTCCCCGAGACGCACCTGGCCACGCTGCTGGTCGCCGCCGGCACCTTCGCGGTGATCATCGCGCTGGAGAGGCTGGTGCCCCGGGCGCCGGCGCCGCTGGCGGCGGTGGCGGCCGGGATCGTGGCCTCGGCCGCGCTGGGGCTCGCGGCCCGCGGCGTGGGCGTGGTGGGCGAGATCCCCGGCGGCCTCCCGCGCCTCTCCCTGCCCGACCTCCCGCTGGTGCTGCGCCTCTGGCCCGCCGCGGCCGGCATCGCGCTCATGAGCTTCACCGAGACCATCGCCGCGGCGCGCGCCTTCGCCGCGCGCGAGGACCCGCGCCCGGACGCCAACCAGGAGCTGGTGGCCATCGGCGCCGCCAACCTGGTGGGCGGGCTGTTCGGCGCCATGCCCGGCGGCGGCGGCACCTCGCAGACCGCCGTCAACGCCAGCGCCGGCGCGCGCACGCAGGCGGCGCAGCTGGTCACCGCCGCCACCTCGCTGGCCACCCTGCTCTTCCTGGCGCCGGTGATGGGCGCGCTCCCCAGCGCCACGCTGGCGGCGGTGGTGATCGCCTACTCGGTGGGGCTCGTCCAGCCGGGCGACTTCGCCGCCATCCGGCGCATCCGCACCATGGAGTTCCGCTGGGCGCTGGCCGCCTGCGCCGGCGTGGTGCTGCTGGGCACGCTGCAGGGCATCCTGGCCGCGGTGGTGCTCTCCATGGGCAGCCTGCTCTACCTGGCCTCCAACCCGTCGGTGCGGCGGCTGGTGCGCAAGCCCGGCACCGCCGTCTTCCGCCCGGAGAGCACCGAGCACCCCGAGGACGAGCGCTTCCCCGGGCTGCTCCTGGCCCGGCCCGAGGGGCGGCTCTACTTCGGCAACGCCGCCGCCGTCTCGGAGCGGCTGCGCGAGCTGGTCGGCCCCGCGCTGCCCCGGGTGCTGCTGCTCGACTGCAGCGCCGTCCCGGGCCTGGAGTACACCGCGCTGCAGATGCTGGTGGCGGCGGAGCAGCGGCTCTCCGAGCAGGGCTGCCAGCTCTGGCTGGCGGCGCTCAACCCGGAGGCCTTGAAGCTGGTCCGGCGCACGCCGCTGGGCGAGCGGCTGGGCCGGGAGCGGATGTTCTTCACCGTGCAGGACGCCGTGGTCGCCTACCAGGCGCGCGGCCTCGAACAGGATCGGAGCAACGCATGAGCCCGCAGCCAGCCCAGGTCCGGCAGCCCATCTCCATGGAGGCGCTCGACGCCGCCGAGCCGGTGCTCGATCCGGTCGAGCGGGTCTCCGAGACCTGCTTCGGCCTCATCATGGCGCTCACCTTCGTCGGCTCGATCGTGGCCGCGGAGGGCGAGGACGCCAGCCCGCACACCATCTTCGTGGCCGCGCTGGGGTGCAACCTGGCCTGGGGGCTTGTGGACGGGGTGATGTACCTGGTCCACACCCTGGCCCGCCGCGGCGCCCGCCACGCGCTGGCCCGCGCCGTCCACGCCGACCCCGGGCCGGCCGCCCTGCCGCTGCTCCGCGCCGCGCTCCCGGCCGGCCTCTCCCCGGCCGTCGGCGACGACGCGCTGGCCGCCATCGCCGCGCGCATGGCGGCCTCGCCGGACGTGGTGCGCCGGCCGGTGCTGCGCGGGAAGGACTGGCTGGCCTCGCTCCTCATCCTGGCGGTGGTGACGGTGGCCACCTTCCCGGTGGTGCTCCCCTTCGTGCTCTTCCAGGACCTGCAGCTGGGGCTCCTGGTGTCGCGCGTGCTCACGCTGGCCATGCTGCTGGCCGGCGGCGCGGTGATCGGCCGGCAGTCCGGCTTCGGCGCCTGGCGCGCCGGGTTCCTGATGGTGGCGGTGGGGGTGGCGCTGACGGCCATCGTGGTGGCGCTGGGCGGCTGAGCGGGTCGAGCGGTGGGGGGAAGGTCCGCGGCGCGGACCCCACCGGTCGCGGCGCGGACCATGGGCGGGGGGACGCGGCGCGCAAGTGCGCGTCCGGACGCGAGCTGCTGCGCGGCACGCCGGTTGCTCAACCGGCCGCCATGACCACTCCCCTCACCGCCCTCCCCTCCGTCCATGTCTCCCCCACCAGCGAGCAGCGCGCCCAGCCGGGCCGCTTCGAGGAGGCCCTGCGCGGCGCCGCCTCCGGGTTCGTCTCCGGCGCGGCGGCCGGCCTGCAGCTGGCGGCCCCCTACGTCCCCGGCGGCACGGTGCTCTCGGCGGCCGTCCGGGGCGCCACCTCGGCGGCCAGCTCGGCCGCAGCGGCCGCGGCCTCCGGGGCCGCGTCCGGCGCCGCCGCCGGCGCGGCCAGCTCCGGCAGCGAGGGCGACCTGCTCGAGGCCACGCGCGCGCTGCAGCAGCAGTCGCAGTCCTTCAACCTGCAGTACCTGCAGCTGCAGGAGGGCATGCAGCGGGAGAGCCGGGAGTTCGCGGCGCTCTCCAACGTCATGAAGGTGAAGCACGACACCGCCCGGTCCACCATCCAGAACATCCACTGAGCCGGCCGAGACGGAGGTGACCGTGACGCCCATCCTTCCTGCCGGCGCCTCGCCGGCGCTCGCCCCAACCCCGGCCCCCACCGCGCGCGGCCGGTTCGCCGCCCTGCTGGAGGGGACGCTCCCCGCCGTCGCCCCGCGCACCGTCCAGCCCCCCGGCAAGGCGCTGCTGCACGCCGTGGAGCGGGCCCAGGCCCGGCTCGACGGCGTGCTCGCGGCCTCCCGCGCCGGCCGCACCTTCACCGCGCAGGAGCTGCTGGGCCTGCAGTCCGAGGCCTACCGCGCCGCGCAGACCGTCGACCTGGCCGCGCGGCTGGTGGAGCAGGGCGCCCAGTCGGTGAAGCAGGCGCTCAACACGCAGGTGTGAGGGTGCGCATGCCCACCGTCTCGCGCGCGGGCGGCCTGGCGCTGGCGCTGGCCGGCCTGGCCGGCTGCGGCCGCTCCGAGCTCTTGCACGGCCTCGACGAGCGCCAGGCCAACGAGGTGCTGGTGGCGCTGGGCGAGGCGGGAGTCGCCGGCGAGAAGGTCCGCGACGCCGGCGCGGAGGGGACCTGGCAGATTGAGGTCCCGGCCGGCCAGGCGGCGCCGGCGCAGCGGCTCCTCTCCGAGCGCGCCCTGCCGCGCCCGCGCCCGCCCGGGCTGGGCGAGGTCTTCGGCGCCGGCTCGCTGGTCCCCACCGCGGTGGAGGAGCAGGCCCGCTACGCCCACGCGCTCTCCGGCGAGCTGGCCCGCTCGCTGGAGGGGCTGGACGGCGTGGTCGGGGCGCGGGTCCACCTGGCGCTGCCCGGGCCCGACCGGCTGGGGCTCGCGGACCGCCCGCGCGCCCGCGCCGCGGTCCTGCTCCGCTGCCGCCCCGGCGCCTGCGCTGCGCTGCGCGGGCTCGACCCCGGGCTGCGGGCGCTGGTCGCGGGCGCCGCGCAGGGGCTGGACCCGGCGGACGTGGCGGTGGTGCTGGCGCCGGCCGCCGAGGCGCCCGCGCCTCCGGTCCAGGGCTCCACCCCGGCGGCGCGCTACCTGGCGCTGGCCGCTGCGGCTGCGCTGGGGGCCGCCGCAGCGCTGGGCGCGGGGTTCGCGGCGCGGCTGCGGCGCAGGCCGCGCGCGTGAGCCCGGAGGACCGGCGCCTGGCCGCGCTGCTGGCGGCGCTGCTCCCCGCGCGCGCCGCGGCCGTGCTCGCCCGCGGCCCCGGCGCGGCCGCGCAGGAGGCGGCGCGGCTGGCCGGGCTCCCGCGCCAGGACCGGCTCGCGGCGCTGGAGCGCGCGCTGGAGCGGGAGGGCGCCGCCGATCCCGCCGCGACCGCGGCGCTGGAGCGCCCGCGGATGGCCGCCGCGCTGGCGGAGCTGGCGCGCGGCGGCGGGGCGGAGCTGCCTCCGGTGCTGGTGCGGCTGCTGCGCGAGCGGCTGGGGTGACGGGACGCGGGCGGGCCGGGTCCCGGGCCACGCCGTTCAAGGCGCCGCACCCGCCGGCCCTCCCCGCGCGCGCGGGTCTGCGCGGTTCCGCGCAACCACTTCACTCGCCGCGCGACCTGGCCGGTGAGGTAGTCTGCCCCCGCACCGCCCCGGGGCCCGCCATGATCCGCCAGTTTGCTCTCCACTCCGATGCCCTCCCCCCCCAGGCACGCGTTCGCGCCCTGAGAGGCCGGGAGCGGCTCTCCCAACCGTACGCCTTCGACGTGTTCCTCGAGCTGGACTCGGCCGCCGCCGACCTGGGCGCCGCGGTCGGGCAGCCAGCGACGCTGCGCCTCAACGGTCCGCTCGGGGAGCCCCGGGACGCCATCCACGGGATTCCTCTCGTCCATCGAGCTGCTGGACACCCGGTCCGACCACGAGCTGTGCCGCGCCGTCCTCGTGCCCCGGCTCTGGTGGCTCGCCCAGAACCGGCACAGCCGCGTCTTCGTGGGGGACTCCGTCCCGGCGATCATCAATCAGGTGCTGCGCAAGGCTGGCTGGACCCCCGACGACTACCGGCTGGCCCTGGCCGGTCGACCGGGAAAGGGTTACTGCCCGCTCGAGCACGTGTGCCAGTACCGCGAGAGCGACCTCGACTTCCTCTCGAGGTGGATGGAGCGGGAGGGCATCTACTACTACTTCGAGCAGGCCGACGCCCACGAGAAGCTGGTGATCGTGGACGCGGCGGAGGACCACCGCGAGCGGACGGCGGGCGCCCACCGCTTCGTCCCCCGCACCAGCGGCGAGGCCAACCGCGTCGAAGGCTTCCGCACCTTCCGCTTCGCCGCCCAGGCGCAGCCCGCCGGCGTGCGGCTGGCCGACTACAACTACCTCAACCCTGACCTGCCCGTGCGCCACGAGGAGCGGCGCGGCGAGGGACCGCTGGTGTCGCTCTTCGGCGAGAACATCCCCTCGCCCGACGAGGCCCAGTGGCTCACCCAGATCCGGACCCAGGAGCTCCGGGCACGGCAGGTGCTCTATCGCGGGACGGGCTGCGTCCACGGCATCCATCCGGCCAGCAGCTTCTCGCTGGAGGAGCACCCGCGCTTCGACAAGGAGCTGCTCGCCGTCGAGGTGCTCCACCGCGGCACCGATCTCCGAGGGGGCGGCGTGGGGGCGGGAGGCCATCGAGGAGGCGGCGGGCGAGCCGCTGCCGGATGGCTACGAGGCGGAGGTGGTGGCCATCCCCGCCACCGTCCAGTACCGGCCTCCCCGGCTGGCCCCGACGCCGCGCATCACCGGCCTCGAGACGGCGGTGATCGACGGGGAGGCCGACGAGCGCTACGCGCAGCTCGACGAGCACGGGCGGTACGCCGTCCGGATCCGCTTCGACGAGAGCGATCTCGGCCCCGGCCAGGCCTCCACCCGCGTCCGCATGCTGCAGCCGCACGGGGGCAGCCAGGAAGGCTTCCACTTCCCGCTGCGCAAGGGGACCGAGGTGATGCTCGCCTTCGTGGGCGGAGACCCGGACCGCCCGGTCATCGTGGGCGTGGGCCCGAACGCCCACAAGCCCAGCCCGGTCACCCGCAAGAACGCCACGCAGAACGTGATCGTGACGGGCGGCCTCAACGCCCTGGTGATGGAGGACACCCAGGGCGCAGAGTACGTGCGCAGCGAGTCGCCCGCCAGCCGGAGCTTCCTGCACCTGGGCGCGCCCGAGAAGGCCCTGGGCAAGAACCTGGTGCTCTCGACCGACGGGACGGGGCTGGTGCACACCGGCAGCGACCTCACCGTCGAGACCCTCGGCGCCCGCGCCGACGACGTGACCGGCGACCTGACCGAGACCTACCGCGCCGCGCAGCAGACGACCGTGCACGGCGCGCGCGAGGACACGGTCAAGGGGAAGGTGACCGAGCGCTTCGAGGCCGGACACGAGCACAAGGTCCTGGGCGGCGGCGTGGTCCGCGAGGTCACCGGGGGCGAGACCGAGAAGGTGGTCGGTGCGCGCACCCAGACCATCGAGGGCGCCGTCGACCAGACCATCAAGGGTGCGCAGACGCTCACGCACGATGGCCCGATCACCCAGACCGTGAAGGGCGGGGTCACCCAGACCGTCAACCCCGGGAACGTGGCCATCAACGTGCCCGCCGGGACCTTCAAGGTCGACGCCAGCGGCGAGGTGCTGCTCACCTCCAAGACCAGCGCCCAGTTCTCCGCGCCAGAGGCGAAGCACATCTGGCCGAAGCTGGTGAGCCTGACCTGGACCAAGTACGCGGTGACGGCGCACGCGGCCACCGTCGCGAGCCTCGTCACGAACCTCCACGGCACCAAGATGGACTTCAACCTCCTCAAGGTCGACCAGTCGGCGGGCGTGGTCCAGAACACGCCGGCCAAGTTCGAGAACGTGGGCCAGGCGCTCGGCTTCGGAGCCTTCGCCATCAAGTACTACGCGCTCACCATCCTGGGCTGATCTCCCCACCGCCGGAGCCCCCATGCTGATGCCAGAGCTCATCCGCTTCCTCTGGGCGTTCATCCTCGCCTGCGTTGCGCTCATGATCTTCCCCTTCTCGGACACCGGCATCCTGGCGGGCTTCCCCCGCCTGCTCCGCGTGGCCCAGTCGCTGCGCTGGGTGTTCCCGATCCTCTCGGTGATCCTCTTCGTGGTGGCGGGGCGCCTGGATGGGCGGCGCACGGACCGCCTGCTGGCGAGCGGGCGCAGCGCGCCGGCCACCGTGCTCGAGGTTCGCGATCGCGGCATCTCGATCGGCGAGAGCCCGGTGCTGACGGTGAAGCTGCGGGTGATGCCGGAGGGCGCGGCGCCGTTCGAGGCGGAGGTCGCCTTCGTCCCCTCCCGCGTCACCATGGGGATTGTCCAGGCCGGCGCCGCGGCGACGGTGCGCTATGACCCCGCCGACCCCGGCACCATCGCCGTGGAGAGCGTGATGGTGTCGTCCCACTGACCGCCCGGCCATGAAGATCGTCAAGCCGCAGCGGCTCTCGCTCCTCTCCCGCACCTTCGAGCATCGGAGGACCATCCGCCTCTCGGTGGCGGCGCTGGTGCTCTTCGATCTGGAGGACCCGCGCCGCATCCTCACCGAGGCCAGCCTCTGGAAGACGCTCCCGCCCGAGCTGGGCCGCGACGCGGCCCTGGACGCGGCCATGCCCAAGGCGCGGGCCGAGTTCCTGGTCACCGGGTTCGCCTTCCCGCCAGGCGGCGCGCCCGCCATCGCATGCGCGCCGTGCGCGGCGATCGGACCGCTGGAGAAGACGCTCCGCGCCATCGGCGACCGCACCTGGGTGGACGGCGTCGCCTCCTCGCCCGTCCCCTTCACGCGCCTCCGGCTCGGCTGGGAGCATGGGTTCGGCGGGCCGAAGTTCCCCCAGAACCCGCTCGGCAAGGGGGCCGCGCCCATGCCCGGCCCAGACGGCCAGGGGAAGGTCCACCCGCTCCCCAACCTCGAGGATCCCCGCCAGCCCATCCGCTCCCTGCGCGACCGGCCGGCGCCGGCCGGCTTCGGGCCCATCGACCTCACCTGGCCGCAGCGCGCGCGCAAGGCCGGCACCTACGATTGCCGCTGGCAGGAGACCACCTACCCTGGCCTGCCGGACGACCTGGACTGGACGTTCTTCAACGTCGCCGCCGAGGACCAGCAGCGGGACGCCCCGTTCCAGCCGGGCGAGCCGTTCCGCCTGGAGCACCTGCACCCGGAGCGCCGCTGCATCGAGGGTCGGCTGCCTGGCGCGGTGGCGCGCTGCTTCGCCACCATCCGCACGCCGCAGGGAGAGGCGTTCCGCGAGATCCCGACCCGGCTCGACACGGTCTGGTTCTTCCCGCACCTGCTGCGCGGCGTGCTCGTCTTCCACGGCTCGACCGCGGTCGCCGAGGACGACGCCGACGACGTGCTGCACCTGGTCGCGGCGCTGGAGGAGGCTGGACGGCCCCGCCCCGCGGACCACTACCGGGAGGTGCTGGCGCTGCGGCTCGACCGCCAGCGTGGCGCGCTGGCCATGCTGGACGAGGCGGCGCTGGTGCCGCCCTGGCCCGGCCTCGCCGAGCCGTTCGACCCCGGCGACGCGCCGGAGCCGGAGGTGGACCTGCTGGCCGAGAACCAGCGCCGCGCCGCCGATCGGGCCCTGGCGGAGCTCCGCGAGACCCTGGCCGCAGAGGGCTACGCCATCCCCGAGCCCCCGGGCCCGCCGCCGGCGGGAGGCGGCGCCGGCGCCGGCGCCGAGCGCTCGATGGCGGAGATGGTGGCGCAGGCGCAGGCGGTGCAGGCCTGGGCCGAGCAGGGGCAGGCAGAGGCCAGGGAGGAGCTGCGCGCAGCGCTGGCCGCGCAGGGGCTCGATCCCGACGCGCCGCCGCCGGGCGGCCCCCCGACCTTCAGCGCAGACGAGGAGCTGGCCGGGCTCCGGGCCGCGGCCGCGGAGGCGCCGGACGGCGCGTTCGCGCGGATGGCCTCGGGATCCGTCCACCGAGCCACGGCTGCGCGAGGCCGAGAACGCCATGCGTGAAGGGTACCGGCTCACCGCGCACCACGGCGCGCCCGCCGCCCCCCGCGACGCGGCCGCCGCCCGGGCACTCCGGGAGGCCCTGCTGGCCGGCCTCGCGGCCGGCGAGAGCATGGACGGCCGCGACCTGACCGGCGCGGACCTGGCCGGCGCTGCGCTCGCAGGCGCGAACCTGGCCGGCGCGTTCCTGGAGGGGGCGAAGCTGGCCGGGGCCGACCTCCGCGGCGCCGATCTCTCGCGGGCCGTGCTGGCCCGGGCCGACCTCTCGGGCGCGGACCTGGGCGGCGCGCGGCTGGCCGGCGCGAACCTGGGCGGCGCCGCGCTGCGCGACGCTCGGCTGGCCGAGGCGGACCTCACGGCGGCCATCCTGAACCGGGCCGAACTCCGCGGGGCCTCGCTGGCCGGGGCCCGCGCCGAGAAGGCAGAGCTGGGCGAGGCGCGGCTGGCCGGCGCCGACCTCTCCGGCCTGCGCGCTCCCGGGATCGTCCTGCAGAAGGTCGATCTCACCGGGCTCCGGCTGTCCGGAGCCGACCTGTCGCAGGCGACGCTCATCGAGTGCCGCCTCGACCGGGCCGACCTGTCCGGCGCGATCATGGAAGGCGCGACGCTGCTCTCCTCCCAGGCGTGCGGCGCCGACCTGCGGAAGGCCCGGCTCGCGCGCATCCGGGTGGTGGGTGAGAGCAGCCTGGCGGAGGCGGACCTGCGCGAGGCCGACCTCGACGGCGCCAACCTGCGCGGCGCGAAGCTGTCGGGGGCGCGCCTGGAGGGGGCGCGCCTGGGCGCCGCCGACCTGTCCGGCGCCGACCTGCGCGGCGCCCGGCTCGCCGGCGCCACCGCCCGCGACTCACGGTGGGTCCGGGCCGATCTGACGGGCGCCGTCGCCGACGGGGCCGATTTGATGGGGGCCATCCTCCAGAAGGCCACGCTCTCCGGCGCACGGTTCCACGGCGCGAGCCTGTACGGCGCGGACCTCTCGCGCGTGGTCGTCCAGACGCCGCTCGCGCTGGAGTCCGCGAACGTGAAGAAGGTGCGCTTTCGCCCGGTGAGGGTGCGGTGACCGCCGACGAGCTCCGCGCGCTGGCCCGCTCTGGCCAGCCCATCACCGCGCTCGATCTCGCCGGCAGCGACCTGCAGGGCGCCGACCTGTCCGGCGCGGTGTTCGAGCGCGTCTCGTTCCGCGGCGCCCGGCTGGAGGGGGCCACGCTGCGCGGGTCGCTCCTGGGCGAGTGCGAGCTGGGCCAGGCCGCGCTCGACGGCGCCGACCTGCGGCAGGTGGTGCTCGACCGCTGCCGGGCCGAGGGCGCCCGCCTCGGCGAGGCCCGGCTCGGCTCCGCCCGCCTGCTCCGGTGCAATCTCTCCGGCTGCGATCTCGTCCGGGGCGGAGCTCCTCCGGACCGCCTTCTCCTCCTGCCGCCTCGCCGGCGCGCGCCTCACCCGTGCTCGGGCTACCGAGAGCTCGCTCCTCGACTGTGACACCGCGGGGATCGACCTCTCCGGCGCCCGCCTGGAGCGGGCCGTGCTGGGCGGGGCCGACCTGACCACCGCCAAGCTCGACGGGGCGACGTTCGAGCTGACCGTGCTCGCCGCGACCCGGCTCGCCGGCGCGTCGCTCGGCGGCGCCGCCTTCCCGCGCTGTCAGCTGGTGGAGGCGGACCTGACCGCCTGCGACCTCCGGGGCGCGGACCTCACCGGCGCGAACTTCAAGGGGGCCACCCTCGAGCGCGCCCGCCTCGACGAGGTGCGCGCGGAGAACGCCCTCTTCCCGGGAGCGCGGCTGGCCGGCGCCTCCCTGGTGGGCGCCAGGCTCCGCCAGGCCATCCTGGCCGACGCGGATCTCACCGGCGCCGATGCGTCGGGCGCCGACCTGCAGCAGGCCATCCTGCAGCGCGCGCGCTGCAGCGCCGCCCGGCTTGCGGGCGCCGACCTCACCTACGCCGACCTGTCGCACGCCAATCTCACCGGGGCCGATCTGACCGGCGCGAAGGTCTTCCGCGCCCGGCTGCACCTGGCGCGGACCGCCCGCGCCCTGATCCCCGGACGCAGCCTGGCCCTGGGCGACGACGCCGAGCTGGCCGAGGCCGAGCGGTACCGGCCCTCTCTCCCCCCGAGGTGAACGATGATCCACGCACTCAAGCCCTCGCTGCCCGCCGCCCCCTGCCTCGAGATCGGGACGGTGGTGAGCTGCCTGGACGGCCGCATCACCGTCGTGAACGCCCAGGGCGAGTGGCGGGCACGCCGCGCCGTGAGCTGCCTGGTGGCGCCCGAGCCCGGCGACCTGGTGCTCCTCCTCGATGGTCTGGCGGGCGAGGCCTTCGTCACGGCGGTGCTGGCCCGCGAGGCCGGGGTGCCGCTCCGGCTCGAGGCGGCCGGCGACGTGGCGTGGCACCTGCCCGAGGGGCGGTTCTCGGTCGCGGCCGGCGGCGGGCTCGACCTCGCCACCACGGCGCGCGCCAGCGTCGAGGCCGCGGAGCTGCGCCTCACCGCGGGCGAGGCGGGGTTGCAGGTGCAGCGGCTCTCCTTCCTGGGACGGATCGTCCAGGCGCAGGTCGAGTCGCTGAAGCTGGTGGCCGGTGCGCTCGACCAGACCCTGGAGCGGCTCTGGCAGCGCGTGCGCCGCTCCTACCGCTTCGTCCAGGAGGACGACCACGTGCGCGCCGGGAACCTGGACTACGCCGCCCAGGAGAGCGCCCATGTCCGCGGCAGGAACGCCCTGGTCACCGCCGACCAGCTCGTGAAGGTCGACGGCGGCCAGGTCCACATCGGCTGAGGGAGCCCCCATGTTCGCCAACACCCAGCTTTCCGGCCTCGACGTCGGCTTCCCGGACGTCTGCCTCACGCCCGCGGCCCCCTCCCCCATCCCCATCCCCTACCCCAACCTCGCCGCCGGCCCCATGGGCGTGCCGGCGGCCTACCACGTGCTCCTGGGGATGGCGCCCGCCCACAACCTGGGCACGGTGGTGCCCCTGACCAACGGTGACAATGCCGGCGTGCTCACCGGCGTCGCGTCCGGCACGGTCATGGGACCGGGCCGCCACCTCACCGGCGCCTTCACGGTGCTGGTGGGCGGGATGCCGGCCACGCGCCTCACCAGCGTGGCCCTCCAGAACTCGACCAACTGCCCCGGGGTCCGGCTGGTCCCGAGCCAGGTCAAGGTACTGCTGCTCGCCCCCTGAAGCGGCGCGCCCGCGCCGCACGGTCCGCCACGCGGACCCCGTGGTCCGCGCCGCGGACCGTCCTCCGCGGGCCCGCCCGTGCAAGCCCGCGGATCCAGGCGTCCCGCCCCCTGGCACGCGCCGTGAAGTGCCGGCCAGCGTGCTCTTCCTCGACCTGCCCCGCCTGTCGCGCGGGTTCGCCGCCCTCGCTCCAGAGGCCCGCCGCCTGGGCGACGAGGCCGCGGCTGGCGCCGGCGCCGCGCTGGGGGCGCTGCTCGGCTGCGAGGTGGGCGTCCGCGGCCGGGCCACGCCGGGGCCGGGCGGGCCGCTGCTGGGCGCGGCACGCCTCCCGCTGGCGCTGCAGGCGGTCCCGGCCGCCGGCGCCCTGGAGGTGGAGGCGGCGCTGGTGGCAGCGGTGGCGGACCGGCTCGCGGGCGGCGACGGGGCGGTCGCCGGCGCCACCGCGCTCACGCCGGTGGAGGGCAGCCTGCTGGAGCTGCTCGCGCTGACCGCGCTGGACGGTGCCTGCCGCGTTCCCCAGCTGGAGGCGGCGCTGGGGCCGCGCCTGGCACGCACCGGCCCTTCGCCGGCTTCGCCGCTCTGCATCGAGCTGGAGCTGGCCGCCGGTCCGCTGCGCGGCCGCGGGCGGCTGCTGCTCGAGGCGGGGGCGGTGCGGGCGCTGGCGGGCGCGCCTCCGCTGCCGGGCGGGAGCCTGGCCCTGCCGGTCTCGTATCGGCAAGGCCGGGCGGAGCTGCTGCCTGAGGAGCTGGAGGCGCTCTTCCCGGGCGACGTGGTGCTGCTCGAGGCGGAGCGCGGCGAGGTGCTGGTGCTGCCCGGCGGCGCGCGGGCCAGCGGGTTCCTGGACGAGGAGGGCTTCCACGTGGACGAGACGGGGCGCACCAGCCGGACGGCGCAGCTGCCGGTGGTGCTGGAGGTGGAGCTGGCGCGGGTGGAGCTGACGCTCTCGGAGCTCTCGGCGCTGGCGCCGGGCGGGGTGGTGCCGCTGGCGGTGGACCGCCGCGGCCGCGTGACCCTGCGGGCCGGGGAGCGGGCCGTGGCGCAGGGCGAGCTGGTCGAGATCGAGGGGGCGCTGGGCGTGCGGATCACCGCGCTGGAGGTGGGGCCGTGATCGCCGCCCGCCTCCACGCCGCGGGCCCCTGGGCCCGGCGCCTGCTGCCCGTCCTCGGCGGCGCGCTCGCGCTGGGGTTCCTGGCCCTGCTGGCGGCCGCGCCCGGGGGCTCCGGCGCCGCCGCCGCGCGCATCTCGCTGCTCGCCGGGGCCCTGACGGCGTTGGCGGTGCTGGCCCGGCGCCTGCGCGTCCGCGCCGGCGCGCCCGCGCCGCTCCGCGTCCTGGCCCGCGCCGCCCTCTCGCGCGAGGCGGGGGTGGCGCTGCTGGAGGTGCACGGGCGCCCGCAGCTCGTCGGGTACGGCCCGGGCGGCGTGCGGGTCCTGGGGGAGGTGCCGCCCCCGCCCGCGGAGGACGCGCCGTGATCGCCGCCCTCCTCGTCCCGGACGCGGGGCCGGTGGCGGCGCGGCCGGCCGAGCTGCTGGTGCTCCTGGCCGCCCTGGCCGTGGTGCCGGCGGCGCTGGTGATGCTCACCTCCTTCCTCAAGATCTCGGTGGTCCTCTCCATCGCGCGGTCGGCGCTGGGCGCGCCGCAGGTGCCGCCGTCCTCGGTGGTCACCGGGCTCTCGCTGGTCCTGTCGCTCCTGGTGATGACGCCGGTGGCGGAGCAGTGCCTGGCCGCGGCCGGGCGCGAGGACGGCGCCGGCGCGGAGGCCGCGCTGGCGCGCCTGGAGCGCGCCTCCGGCCCGCTGCGCGGCTTCCTGCAGCGGTTCGCCAGCCCGGACGACCGGGCCGCCTTCGCCGAGGTGGCCACGCGCCTCAGGCCGGTCGGCGCGGCGCCGCCGGGCGAGTCCGACCTGGCGGTGCTGGCGCCGGCCTTCGTGGTCTCGGAGCTGCGCCGCGCCTTCACCATCGGCTTCCTGGTCTTCCTCCCCTTCCTGGTGGTGGACCTGGTGGTCGCGAACGTCCTGCTGGCGCTGGGGCTCACCCAGCTCTCGCCCACCTCGGTCTCGCTGCCCTTCAAGCTGCTCCTCTTCGTCGCCGTGGACGGCTGGCGCGTGCTGGCCCGGGCGCTGGCGCTCTCCTACCTGGGGTGACCGTGGATCCGGCCCTGCTGCAGCTCGCCCGCGAGGCGCTGGTGGCCGCCTCGCTGGCCTCGGCGCCGCCGCTCGCCGCCGCGCTGGCGGTCGGGCTCCTCACCGGCGTGCTCCAGGCGGCCACCACGGTGCAGGAGCCTTCGCTGGCGGTGGTGCCGCGGCTGGCGGCGGTGCTCGGGGCGCTGCTGGTGGCCGCCCCCTGGATCGCCGCGCAGGTGGTCCGCTTCGCGGTGGCCTGCCTCGAGGCGGCCGCCTGGAGGTGGCCGTGACCGCGCCGGGGCTGGAGGGCTTCTGGCCGCTGGCCGGGGCGGCCCTGCTGCACGCGCTGCGGCTGCTCCCGCTGGCGCTCACCTCGCCGCTGCTGGGCGGCCCGCTCCTGCCGCCGGCCGGCCGGCTGGGGCTGGCCTTCGGGCTGGGCGGGGTCGCGGCCTGGCTCGCCGCGCCGCCGCCCCCGGCCAGCTGGCCGGCCGCGTGCGCCACCGAGGCGGCGCTGGGGCTGGGGCTGGCGGTGCTGGCGGCCGCGCCGCTGGAGGCGGCCCGCGGCGCGGGGCGGCTGGTGGACACCTTCCGCGGCGCCACGCTGGCCGAGCTGCACGTGGCCCCGCTGCGCCAGCGCGAGAGCGCCGCCGGCGACCTGCTGGCGCAGCTGGTGCTGGTGCTGGCCGGGTGGGCCGGCGGGGAGCGGCTGCTGGTCGGCGGCCTGCTCGGCTCCTTCGCGACGCTGCCCGCCGGCGCGCCGTTCGCGGGCGCGGGGCTGCGCGAGGCGGTGCTGGCCTCCAGCGCCGCGCTGCTCTCCAGCGCGGTGGCGCTCTCGCTGCCGGCCGCCGCCGGCGTGCTCTGCGCCGACCTGGCCCTGGCCGGCGCCTCCCGCGTGGCCCCGCAGCTCGGCGCCGTCAACGCGGCCCAGCCGCTGCGCGCCACGCTGGGGCTCCTGGCCCTGGCCGGCGTGGCGGCCACCGCCGGAGGCCGGCTGGCGGGGCTCCTGCTGGCGCCGCTGCAGCTGCCGCTCCCGGCGGGAGGGCTGCCGTGACGTCCCGCACCGAGGAGCCCACCCCGCGCCGGCTGCGCGAGGCCCGGCGCCGCGGCCAGGTGGCCGCCAGCCGCGAGCTGACCGCGGCGGCGGCGCTGGCCGGCGGCCTGCTGGCCCTGGCCGCGACCGCGCCGTGGGTGGGCGCTGCGCTGCTGGCGCAGCTGCGCGAGGGGCTGGCCCGCGCGGTGCTGGCGCCGACGGCGCCCGGGCCGGCGCTGACCGGCGCGGCCGCGGCGGTGATGCGGCTGGTGCTGGCGCCTTGCCTGGGGGCGCTGGTGGCGGGCGCGCTGGCCGGCGCGGCGCAGTCCGGGTTCCTGTTCAGCCCCGGGGCGCTGCGGCCGCGCCTCTCGCGGCTGTCGCCCGCGGCGGGGCTGCGCCGGCTGGTGACCCCGGCCCAGCTCGCCGGGGTGGCGCTGGGGCTCCTCAAGGCGGCGCTGCTCCTGGCGGTGGCGTGGCGCTGGGCGCGCGCGGAGGCCCCCGGCGTGCTCGCGCTTGCGCGGCTCGAGCCGGACGCCGCCTGGCGCTGGCTGCCGGCGCTGGCCGGCCTCCTGGCGCGGCTGGCGGCGGCGCTGGTGGCCCTGGGGCTTTTGGACCTGCTCCTGGCGCGGCGGCGGCACCGGCGCGGGCTGCGCATGACCAGGGACGAGGTCCGGCGGGAGCACCGGGAGGACGAGGGTGACCCGGCGCTCCGCGCCGAGCGCCGCCGGCTGGGCCGGGCGCTGGTGGAGGCCGGCCCGGTGGCGCGCGCCACCGTGCTGGTGGTGAACCCGACGCGGCTCGCGGTGGCGCTCCGGCACCGGCGCGGCGGGGACGAGGCGCCGCGGGTGGTGGCCAAGGGCGCGGGGCGCGACGCCGCCCGGCTCCGCTCGGCGGCGCGGCGCGCCGGCGTGCCCATCGTGGAGAACGTGCCGCTGGCGCGGGCGCTCCACCGGCTGGTGGAGCTGGGCGACGAGATCCCCGAGGAGCTCTACGAGGGCGCGGCCGCGGTGCTGGCCCACCTCTACGGGCGGGAGGCCTCCCCGTGACCGCGCCCCTTCACCGGGCGCTGTCACGCCTGCGCGGCACCGGCGACGCGCTCTTCGCGCTGGCGGTGGTGGGGGTGGTGCTGCTCCTGGTCACCCCGCTGCCGCCGGCGGCGCTGGACGCGCTGCTGGCGGTCAACCTGGCCCTGGCGACGGCCATCCTGGTGGTCACGCTGCTGGCGCGCGACGCGCTGGGGCTGGCCAGCTTCCCCTCGCTCCTGCTGCTCACCACGCTCTTCCGGCTGGCGCTCAACGTCTCCTCCACCCGGCTGGTGCTGGCCCACGGCCAGGCGGGCCGCGTCATCGAGGCCTTCGGGCGGGTGGTGGTGCAGGGCGACCACGTGGTGGGCGCGGTGGTCTACGCGGTCATCACGCTGGTGCAGCTGCTGGTGGTGGCGCGCGGCGCCGAGCGGGTGGCGGAGGTGGCCGCCCGGTTCACGCTGGACGCGCTGCCGGGGAAGCAGCTCTCCATCGACGCGGACCTGCGGGCCGGGGCCATCGACGCGGCCGAGGCCCGCCGCCGGCGGCGGGCGCTGGAGCGCGAGGGGCAGCTGCACGGCGCCATGGACGGCGCGCTCAAGTTCGTGAAGGGGGACGCCCTGGCAGGCGTGGCCATCGTCCTCGTCAACGTGGTGGGCGGGCTGGTGGCCGGGGCGGTGCGCGGGCTGCCCCTGGCCGAGGCGGCGCGCCGCTACACGCTGCTGGCCATCGGCGACGGGCTGGTCTCGCAGCTCCCGGCGCTGCTCATCTCGGTGGCGGCGGGCGTGGCGGTGACGCGGGTGGCGGGCGAGGAGGAGGGCGCGACCCTGGGGCGCGAGCTGGCCCGGCAGCTGGCCGCGGCCCCGGTCGCGCTGGCGGTGGTGGCCGGGCTCTTGGCGGCGCTGGCGCTGGCGCCGGGGCTGCCGGCCTTGCCCTTCCTGCTGCTGGCCGGCGCGCTCGGCGCCGCCGCGCACCGGCTGGCCCGGCGCGCGGGGGCGCCGGCGCGCGCCCGCGAGCTCCCGCCGGCCGCCGGGGCCGAGGAGCCGCTGGGCCCGCCCGCGCCGGTGGTGATCGCGCTCGCCCCCGACCTGCACGCCCGGGCCGCGGCCGGCCCGTTCACCACCGAGGGGCTGGCGGCGCTGCGGCGCGAGCTGTGGAGCGCGCTGGGGGTGCGGCTGCCGGCGGTGGCGGTGCGGGCGGTGGAGGCGCCGCCGGGCGCCTTCACGGTGCTGCTGGACGAGGTGCCGGCGGGTGGCGGCCAGGCGCCGGCCTCGGAGGTGGTGGTGCTGGCCCCGCCGGACGAGCTGGCCCTCCTCGCCATCCCGGCCGCGCCGGAGGCGGACCCGCTCTCCGGCCGCACCGTCTCGGTGGTCCCGGCCGGCGCGGCCGCGCGCGCCGCGGCGCTGGCGCCGGTGCGCGACCCGCTGGAGCGCGTGCTGGCCACCACCGCCGGCATCCTGCGCCGCCAGGCGCGCCACCTGGTGGGCGTCCAGGAGGTGCAGGCGCTGCTGGACGGGCTCGAGCCCGCCGCGCCGGCCCTGGTGCGCGAGATCTCCCGGCAGGTGCCGGCGCCGGTGCTGGCCGAGGTGCTCCGGCGTCTGCTGGAGGAGGGCGTCTCGATCCGCCCGCTGGCGCTGATCCTCGAGGCGGTGCTGGAGGCGGGGCCGGGCCGCGGTCCGGCCGCGCTGGCCGAGGCCTGCCGACGGGCGCTGCGGCGCCACCTGGCCCACGCGCACGCCTCCGGCGGCGTGCTCGCGGTGCTGCTGCTCGATCCGGCGGTGGAGCAGGAGCTGCGCGACGCGCTGGCGGGCGACCTCCTCGCGCTCGACCCGCGCGCGGCGGTCCGGATCCTCGACGCGCTGGCGGCCGAGCTATCGGCCGGCGGCGCACCGGCGGCGCTGCTCACCAGCCCCGACGTGCGGAGGCCGCTGCGCGGCCTGGTGGCGCCGCGCTTCCCGGCGCTGCCGGTGCTGGCCTACGACGAGCTGCCGCCCGAGCTGCCGGTCCGTCCACTGGGGCGGGTCGCGGCGAGCGGGCGGCTGGACGGCGCGGTGGAGGGAGGCTTGACGGTGTAGCCGCCCGGGACCTGTCGGAACCGAACGGTCGGCGTGAGGCCGTCCGCCCTGAGCGTAGCGAGCCCGCCCGGGCTCGCGGAGCCGAAGGGCAGGTGCAGTCTGGGCCGAGCGGAAAGCTCGAACGATTCCGGCAGCTCAGCGACTCAGACGCCGGCGGCCACGGGCGGCGTGCCCTGGCCCTCGCCGTCGTCACCGTCGTCGGTGTCGTCGTGGTCGTCTGGATCGTTGTCCGGAGGCAGCGCGCCCTCGATCCGGTTCACGCGGTCGCGCAGCTCCTTGCCGGTCCGGAACAGGATGCCGCGCTTGGGCCGGACCGGGATGACCTCACCGGTCTTGGGATTGCGGCCCTGGTAGCCGTCGTAGTGCTTGACGTGGAACGCGCCAAGCCCGCGAATCTCGATGTTTTCTCCCTTGCACAGGGCGTCCTTCATCGAGTCGAAGATCGTCTCGATGGTGGCCTCGGCCTGCTTCTGGGTCACACCGCGCTTCACGACGAGGATGTTGATGAGATCCGACTTCAGCATCGGCGCTCCAGATGTCGCAGGCAGGCCCGACCCCTGATCGGTGAGCCGCACGGATTGGGCAAGCCTAGCCCAAGCCTCTGAAATCAGCAAGGGTTCCACAGGTATGCGCACCGGGGTGGCGGGCGTCTGGACCGGGAGTCAGGCTCCGGCCGCCTTCGACGGCGCCGGATTCCCCTCAGAAGCGGGGGAAATTGGCGCCACAGCCCGCTCAGGACTGTCCGGCAGCTCCCGGTCGATGAGCTCGCGGAAGGTCACCTCATCCAGCCGCTCGGCGGCCTGGTCGTCCACCTGCTTGAGGATCGAGGCCACCAGCACGTTCTCGTGCCCGGCGGGGGGCTCCTTGCCCAGCGCGGCCCGGCGGACGTCGAGGAGCGTGAGCTTCTCGAGCGGCCGCGCCGGCACCGCGCCGTTGTCGGCCAGCGACGCCACCAGCCCTGCGCCCCGCAGCCGCGAGAGCGCGTCGATCACCTCGTCGCCGTGCAGGCCGAGCTGGGTGGAGATCGCCAGCGCGTCGGGGGCGGGCTGCCCGGCGTCGAAGGCGCGGGCCACGGCCAGCAGCACGCGGTTGGCCAGCACCTCGCGCTCGAACTCCGACCGCTCCGCCGGCTTGCCGTTGATGACCACCGCCGCGTACTGGATCACGTAGGCCAGCCGCGCGCCGAAGAGCACGATCGACCACGAGACGAACAGCCAGAGGATGAAGACCGGCACCGCCGCCACCGAGCCGTAGACCGCGTTGTAGCGGATGGCCGTGCCGATGAGCAGCGCGTAGGCCCACTTGGCCGCCTCCCACACCACCGCGGCGGCGAAGCCGGCCGAGGCGGCGGGGCCGAGGCGGACCTTGGTGTTGGGGACGAGCAGGTACAGCGTGCCGAAGAAGAGCGTGGTGAGCAGGACCGCCGCGCCGTTGGCCAGCACCTTGAGGCCGGCGCTGGCCAGGTAGGCCTTGGCGGCGGCGCTGACCGAGACCGAGGCCGCCAGCAGGATGGGACCCAGCGTGAGCCCCACCCAGTAGAGCACCGCGGCCTGCCGCAGCGTGCGGCGCTTCCTGATGCCCCACACGTCGTTGATGGCCCCCTCGACGTGGCGGAAGAGCGAGACCGACGACCAGACCAGCAGCACCGCGCCGACCAGCCCGGCGCTGGTGGCCTGGGCGTTCTGGATGAACTTCTCCAGATAGGGCTGGATGGTGGCCTGGGCGCCGACGGCCAGGTTCTCGAACACGAAGTCGTGGACCCGGACGGCGATGCGGGCCATGCCGGTGAAGGCCTGGACCACCGAGAAGGCCACCACCAGCCCCGGCACCATGGCGAAGAGCGAGATGTAGGTGAGGGCCATGGCCCTCACCTGCACCGACTCGCCCTCGACCGCGCGCGCGGCAATCTCCAGCAGCCGCGCCCCGCGCGACACCCGCTGCAGCGAAGACCGGACCTGCGACTGCGTGGTCATGGCCTGCCTCGCTCGCCTGTCCTGATCCGCCCGGAGGCCCGGGCGGATCCACGCCTCGCCGTTCAGCGCTTCTCCTCCACCGGGCCGGCGCTGGCCGGAGCCTCGGCCGCCGGCTGCTCGCCACGCCGCTCGTTCCGGTCGTTCCGGTCGCCGCGGTCGTTCCGGTCGCCGCGGTCGTTCCGGTCACCGCCGCGATCGCCGCGGTCGCTTCGCTCGCCGCGCTCGCCACCGCGCTCGCCACCGCGCTCGTTCCGCTCGCCGCCGCGGTCGCCGCGCTCACCGCCGCCGCGCTCACCGCCGCCGCGCTCACCGCCGCCGCGCTCACCGCCGCCGCGTTCACCGCCGCCGCGCTCGCCGCGATCGTTCCGGTCGCCGCGCCCGCCGCGATCGTTGCGGTTGCCGCGGTCGCGGTCGCGCCCGCCGCCGCGGTTCCGGTCGCGATCGCGATCCCGTCCGCCGCCGCCACCACCCTCGCGCCCACCACCCTCGCGGCCGCCACCCTCGCGGCCTTCACGCCCGCCGCCCTCGCGCCCGCCGCCCTGGCCGCCGTTGGGCAGGTCGAGCCGCTCCTGGCGGCCGTAGATGTCGAACTGCTCCTGGTGGTACCCGGACTGCACCTTCACCTGGATGGTCTTGTTGAACCGATCCATCAGGTAGCGCAGCTCCTCGCGCTCGGCGCCCTGGAGGATGCGCGCCACCTCGGGGTGGCAGTTCACCACCAGCACCGGCTCGTGGAAGTGCACCGCCTCGCGCCGGATCTCGCGGAAGACCTCGTAGGCGACGGTGATCTTCGACTTGATGTGCCCCTTGCCGTCGCAGTAGCCGCAGGGCTCGTTCATCACGCGCGTGACCGACTCGCGCACGCGCTTGCGCGTCATCTCCACCAGGCCCAGCTCGGAGATCTTGAGGACGTTGGTCTTGGCCTTGTCCCGCCCCAGCGCGTCCTGCAAGGCCTTGAAGACCTTGTCGCGGTTCTGGGGTTTGTCCATGTCGATGAAGTCGATGATGATGATGCCGCCGATGTTGCGCAGCCGGAGCTGGTAGACGATCTCCTTGGCCGCCTCGACGTTGATCTTGGTGATCGTCTCCTCGAGGCTCTTCTTGCCGACGTAGCGGCCCGAGTTGACGTCGATGGCGGTGAGCGCCTCCGCCTGGTCGATGATGATGTAGCCGCCGGACTTGAGCCACACCTTGCGCTGCGAGGCGCGCTTGAGCTCCTGCTCGATGCCGTAGGCGTCGAGGATGGGCTCCTTCTCGGCGTAGCACTCGATCTGGCTCTCGAGGTGCGGCGCCTGCTCGCGCACGAAGCGCAGGATCCGCTCGTACTCGTCGCGGTCGTCGATGACCAGCTTGTGGACGTCGGCGGTGAAGAGGTCGCGGGTGGCGCGCAGGATCAGGTCGAGGTCGCCGTGCAGCAGCGCCGGCGCGGAGACCTTGTCCTTGGTCCGGATGATCTCGTTCCAGACCTGGATCAGGAAGCGGATGTCGGCCTCGAGCTTGGAGGCCTCGACGCTCTCGGCCACGGTGCGGACGATGAAGCCGGTGCCCTCCGGGCGCATCCGGTCCACGATCTCGCGGAGCCGGCGACGCTCGCCGTCCTTCTCGATGCGGCGCGAGATGCCGATGTGATCGACGGTCGGCATGAAGACCATGTGCCGGCCGGGCAGGGAGATGTGGCTGGTGATGCGGGCGCCCTTGGTGCCGATGGGATCCTTGGCGACCTGGACGATGACCTCCTGGCCCTCCTTGAGGAGGTCCTGGATGTTCTTGCCCTCCTTGCGCTTCTCGTCACGGTGGCCGTTCCGGCCGCCGTTGCGGTCGCGGTGGCCGTCGCGGCCGCCGTCGCGCCCCTTGCGATCGCCGCGCTCCTCGCGGCGGCGGTCACCCCGCCCCTCGCGATCGCCGCGGGCCTCGCGGGCGGCGTCGCCACCCTTGGCCTGGATGCGGGCGCGCTCGGGCACGCCCTCGCCACCCTCGGCCACCGGCGCGGCCGCGGCGGAGCCGGTCTCGACCACCGGCGGAGCGGCCGGCGCGGCGACCTCGGCGACCTCGGCGACCTCGGCGACCTCGGCGACCTCGGCCGCCTCGGCGGGCGCGGGCGCGGCCGGCTCGTCGGCCAGCGGCGGCACCGGCAGGCCGGGGAGCGCCGGGACCGGCGCCATGGCCACGCCGCCCTGCGACAGCGAGATGGGCGAGAGCGGCAGCGGCGGCGGCTCGGCCAGCAGCGGCGCGTCCACCTCGGCCCCGGCCGCCTGGGCCTCCGCGGCGGCGCCGTCGGCGTCGGGCCCGGGCGCGGGCGCGTGGTCCAGCGGGACGTCCTCGAACGCGACCGGCGCGTCGGCCGGCCCCTCGCGCGGCACCGCCGCGGCGGGCTCGGACGGCGCCAGCGTCTCGGCGGTGTGGCCCGCCTCGGGCGAGGCCGCGGCCAGCTCGGCGTCCGCCGGGACCGCGGCGGCCACCGTCGCCGGCGCCTCGGCGGCCGCCTGCGCGCGCGCCTCGGCCTCCTCCGCCTCCTGCTCGGTCGGGACCTCGGGCACCTCGGCCCGGTGCTCGCCCTCGGTGAGCTCGAACTCCTCGGAGAAGTCCGGGTCGCCGTAGACGTCGCCGACGTACAGGAACGCGGCCTTCTCCAGGCCGATGTCCACGAACGCGGCCTGCATGCCGGGGAGCACCCGGACCACGCGGCCCTTGTAGATGTTGCCGACGATCCCCTTCTCGCGCTTCCGCTCGAGGTAGTACTCGTGGATCGTACCGCTCTCGACCAGCGCGACGCGCGTCTCCGCGCCAGCCGCGTTGATCACCAGGATGCTGTTGCCCGCCATGGTTTTCCTCCCTCACCCCGGCCTGGCACGGGGAGAGAGAGGCCCCATGAAGCGGGCCACGATCGCAGCTCACCCGGTGGTGCCGGGCGTCGCGGATCGGCTGTCGAGCTCGCGCTCAAAGCTTCGTCTCTCCTCGCGCCGGGCGGCCGCGACGGAGCGCGGCAACGGCGGGGCGCGTGTGTGTCCTCAGGCGTCCAGGTACCGAGGTGCGCGGGGCTGGCCGTCTCGCCGGCTCTGCCCGTTTCGCTCGAAGCTGACGCCCTCCTTCAAGACCTTCACTCCCTGCGGCGGCGAGCCGTCCCCGAAGATGGCCGCCAGCACCTCGGCTGGCTTGGCGCTCCCGGACGGATCCGCCTTCAGACTGAACGCGACCACCCCCGGACCCTCGACCGCGAGGTGGGTCACGATGTCCTTCAAGTCTATCTCCCTTTGCTTGCGCGTCGCGACCTTCTGGTTGCGTCCCCGGCCCCTGTTCTTGGGGGGCGCCACCCGCGTCACCACGGCCTCGCCGGCCTCCTGGAAGGCCTCGACGCACCCCGTCAGATCGCCCTCGGCCCAGCTATCCACTGGAAATTCCGCGCGATAATGAACGGCGCGCTGGGCCTCGCTGATGGACGCGGCCTTCGGGTCGAGGCCCTCGGCCTCCAGGACCTCCAGTCCGGGCGGCAGCTCCTGGGCAAGACGACGCATCACGTCAGCCGGGTCGGACGGCCCGATCAGCTCGAGATCCATGTGCTCGCACAGGCTCTCGATGCCCACGGGCAGCGCCGGCCCGAAGGAGACCCGGGGCTTGGGGTGGTAGCCCTGCGAGTAGGCGACCGGGAGGCCGGCGCGCCGGATGACCCGCAGCAGCGTGTGCATGGTCTCGAGGTGCGAGAGCGCCACCAGCCGGCCGCGCTTGGCGTAGCGGACGCGGACGTGGGTGTGGAACGGCGGATCGGGTGGGCGCGGCGCCGGGGCCGGCTCCGGGACGTAGTCCTTCGCCTCGTAGGTCCGGTTCTTCACCACGTCGTAGTCGCAGGCGCCGCAGACGGTGCAGGGCTCGAGCACGCAGTCCGGCACCTCGGCCAGGTTGCGCGCCGCCGCCAGCTGCTTCTGGAGGTAGGCCTTGGTGACGCCGCAGTCGATCCGGTCCCAGGGCAGGACCTCGTCCAGCCGGCGCCGGCGGTGGGCGTACCAGTCCAGCCCCACGCCGTGGACCTGCTCGCACTCCTCGAAGGCCAAGAGCCAGTTGCCCTCGTCGAACCACTCGCTCCAGCCGTCGAGCCGCTGCCCGCGCCGGTAGGCCGCCAGCACCGCGGTGCCGACGCGCCGGTCGCCCAGCGCCAGCGCGCCCTCGATCGACGACTGCCGCGAGTCGTGCGGCTTGAACTGGATGGCGCCGTTGCGGCCGCCCAGCGCGGCGGTGATGAGCCCCTGCCGGCGGCGGGTCTCGGCCGGCGCGATCATGGGCTCCCACTGGAAGGGCGTGAACGGCTTGGGCACGAAGGTGGAGGCGCCCAGGTGGATGGCGGCGGAGCCCTGCCCCTTGGGCAGCGTGCGGCGCGCCGTGGAGAGGCAGCGCTGGGCCAGCTCGGCGATGGCCACCACGTCCTCGTCCCGCTCCTCCGGCAGGCCGATCATGAAGTAGAGCTTGAGCAGCGACCAGCCGTTCTGGAACACCGACTCCACCGCGCGGAGCAGGTCCGCCTCGCGGTTGCCCTTGTTGATCACCGCGCGCATGCGCTCGGTGGCCGCCTCCGGCGCCAGCGTGAACCCGGTCTTGCGGATTCGCGCGATCTTCTGCGCCAGCGCGTCGTTCATGGTCTCGGTGCGGAGCGAGGGCAGGCTCATGCCGATCTTCTCGCCCTCCCACCGCGCCAGGAAGTCGTCCAGGAGCCCGTTGAGCGGGGCGTAGTCGCCGGAGGAGAGCGAGAGCAGCCCCACCTCCTCGTAGCCGGAGGCCTTGAGCCCCACCTCCGCCAGCCGCAGGACCTCCTTCGGATCCCGCTGGCGCGTGGGGCGGGTGATCATGCCCACCTGGCAGAAGCGGCAGCCGCGCGTGCAGCCGCGCTGGATCTCGATGGGCAGCCGGTCGTGGATGGTCTGCATGAACGGCACCAGCGGCCGCGTGTAGGCGGTCGTCGGCAGCGCGTTCAGGTCGGGCATCACCCGCCGCTCCACCTTCTCGTAGCCGGGGCGGAGCGGCTCCATGGCCGTCAGCACCCGCGAGACCGGGTCGTAGCGGGGGGCGAAGAAGGACGGGACGTAGACGCCGGGGATGCGCGCCAGCCGCGTGAGCAGCTCGCGCCGCGTGGCGCCGCCGCGCCGGAAGCCGCTCTCGGCCACCGCCCGGGCGATCTCCAGCGCCACCTCCTCGCCCTCCCCCACCGCGAAGGCGTCGAAGAAGTCGGCCGCCGGCTCGGGGTTGAAGGCGCAGGGGCCGCCGCCCAGCACCAGCGGATCCTGGTCGCCGCGATCCGCCGCCAGGAGCGGGATGCCGGCCAGGTCGAGCATGGCCAGCGCGCTGGTGTAGGCCAGCTCGAACTGCAGCGTCATGCCCAGGACGTCGAAGTCCTTCACCGGCACCCGCGACTCGAGCGTGAAGAGCGGCAGGCCGCGGCTCTTGAGCATCCCCTCCATGTCCGGCCAGGGCAGGAACACCCGCTCGCAGGCCACGTCCGGCTGGTCGTTGAGCAGGTGGTAGAGGAGGCGGAAGCCCAGGTTGGACATCCCCACCTCGTAGGTGTCCGGGAACGCCAGCGCGAAGCGCGTGCGGACGGCGCCGAGGTCCTTCACCACCGCGCCGAACTCGGCGCCGACGTAACGGGAGGGCTTCTGCGCGGCGAGCACGAGCTCGTCGAGCGCGGAGGAGTTGAGCGCGAGGGGAGTCGTCATCGGGTCGCCGGGCCGCGGGTTCGAGCCGCGTGTTGCCCGCCGTGGGAGGGAGCGGGGCGCGCCTCGGGCGGGCTCCGCGGGTGCTTCTAGGGAAGCGCGAGATACCACACCGCGCACGTCCGCCACAACCGCGCCCCGGAGCGGGGCGGGCGGCGCTCACCGCCGGGTGGTGAAGGGGCCCAGGGCCCCGGCCGGCGCGCCCCAGCGCACCTCCACGTCGTCCACCCGCGCCCCCGGCGGCCCGCGTTGCAGGAAGCGGAGCAGCGCCTCGACCGCCGGGCGCTCCCCCTCCGCCTCGGCCTCCACCCGCCCGTCGGGGAGGTTCCGCACCCAGCCGTCGAGCCCCAGCCGCCGGGCCTCGTCCACCGTGCTCCAGCGGAACCCGACGCCCTGCACGCGGCCGCTGACGATCACCTCGACCCGCACGCGCTCGCCCATGCGCTCACCCCTGCAGGAGCTCCAGGAAGGCGGCCTCGTCGATCACCTTCACCCCCAGCTCCTGCGCCTTCTTGAGCTTGGAGCCGGCGTCCTCGCCCGCCACCACCAGGTCGGTCTTGCGCGAGACGCTGCCCGAGACCTTGCCGCCGCGCCGCTCGATCTCGGCCTTGGCGTCGTCGCGGGAGAGCTTCGCGAGCGTGCCGGTCAGCACCACCGTCTTGCCGGCGAAGGCGCCGCCGGAGACCGCGGCCTCCGGCGCCGGCACCACCCCGGCCGCGAGCAGCCGCTCCACCACCCGCCGGTTCTGCGGCTCGGCCGTCCAGGCGCGGATCTCGCGCGCCGTCTCCGGCCCCACGTCGCGGACGCCCAGCAGCGCCTCCTCGTCGGCGTCCATGAAGGCCTGTACGGTCCCGAAGGCGCGCGCCAGCGTGGCGGCGGTGGCCTCGCCCACCTGCGGGATGCCCAGCGCGTGGAGCAGCCTCCGCAGCGTGGTCTGCCTGGAGCGCTCCAGCGCCGCGAGCATGTTCTGGGCCGACTTCTCCGGCAGCTCGCGGGGAGAGTCCTCGTCCTGCTCCTTGCGCGGCCGGCTGTAGAGCTGCTGCCAGGTCTCGAAGGGCACGGCGTAGAGGCCGGCGAAGTCGGAGAGGCCGCGCTCCACCAGCCCGGCGCAGAGCTTCTCCCCCAGCCCCTCCACGTCCATGGCCCGCCGCGAGGCGAAGTGCCGGAGCCGCCCCACCAGCTGCGCCGGGCAGGCCGCACCGGTGCAGCGGTAGACCTTCTCGCCCTCCTCGCGCACCACCCGCGCGCCGCACACCGGGCAGCCGTCCGGGAAGACGAAGGGGCGCTCGGCGCCGGTGCGCCGCTCGGGCAGCGACTTCACCACCTCCGGGATCACCTCGCCGGCGCGCCGCACCAGCACCCAGTCGCCCTCGAGGATGTCCTTGCGGCGCATCTCGTCCTCGTTGTGCAGCGTGGCGCGCGCGACCATGGCGCCGGAGAGCCGGACCGGGTCGAAGTCCACCACCGGCGTGAGGATGCCGGTGCGACCCACCGAGGCCCAGATGCGCCGGACCTGCGTGGCCTCCTCCTGCGGCGGGTACTTGAAGGCCACCGCCCAGCGCGGGAACTTCGACGCCTGCCCCAGCCGGCGGCGCCAGTCGAGGTCGTCCACCTTCACCACGATGCCGTCGGTGTCGTAGGGCAGCTCGAAGCGGCGCCGCTCCATCCGGTCGCGGTACGCCACCACCGCCTCGATCCCGGCGCAGCGCTGGTTCTCGCGGTTCACCTCGAAGCCCCAGGCGCCCAGCTCCGTGAGCTTCTGCCAGTGGGTGTTCCAGCCGGCGAAGCCGGCGGCCGCCTCGGCCGGGAAGAGCGCCTCGTAGGCGATGAAGGAGAGCGGGCGGCGCGCCGTGCTGCGCCAGTCCAGCTGGCGGAGCGAGCCGGCGGCGGCGTTGCGCGGGTTGGCGAAGGGCTCCTCGCCGGCCCGCAGGAGCTGCCGGTTCATGGCCTCGAAGTGCTCCTTGAAGAGCAGCACCTCGCCGCGCACCTCGACCCGGGCCGGCGGCGCGCCGGAGAGCCGGTGCGGCACGCCGCGGTTGGCCCCCAGCCCGCCCACCACCTTCAGGTTGGCGGTCACGTCCTCGCCGTTGACGCCGTCGCCGCGGGTCGAGCCGGAGACGAAGCGGCCGTCCTCGTAGACCAGCTCCACCGCCAGGCCGTCCAGCTTGGGCTCGACCACGTAGGGCACGGACTGCTCCGCCGGCAGCCCCAGCTGGCGGCGCACGCGGGCGTCGAAGTCGAGCAGCTCCTCGTCGGTCTGGATGTTGCCCAGCGGAATCATGGGCTCGCGGTGGGCCACCTTCGCGAACCGCTCCGACGGGGCGCCGCCCACGCGCTGGGTGGGCGAGTCGGAGGTGGCGAGCTCGGGGTGCTCGGCCTCGAGCGCCTGCAGCTCCCGCATCAGCCGGTCGTACTCGGCGTCGGCGAGGATGGGCTGGTCGAGGACGTAGTAGGCGTGATCCGCGGCGCGGATCCGGTCGCGCAGGGCCGCGGCCTGGTCCGCGGGCGAGGGCTGGGAGGCCATGGCGCGAACCATGGCCGGGTCCGGGGCGGACCGCAACCCTCAGGCGCCGCCTGACGCGGGGGGCAGCCCCGTCAGAACGTGGTCAGGTCCTCCTCGCCGCGGGCGGGGGTCTCCCCGACGAGCGAGAAGGTGTAGCCCACGCCGGCGTACGCCATGTGCTTGCCCGAGGTGACGTTGTCGCCGTCGAGGTCGCCGACGCTGAACACGTCCAGCGTCAGGTTGGCGCCGTTGCCGCCCGGGTCTTGGGCGATGAAGTTGTACGAGTAGTACGAGCCGCCCATCACCACCATGGGCAGGCGGTTCCAGCCCGCCAGCGTCCAGTTGAACGCGCGCATCGTGGTGCCGACGGGAGCTGGGGGGTTCGCCGCCCCGACCAGCATGCCTCCGGGGACGCCCTGGTTCTGCATGATCACGTCGTTCACGCCGCCGGCGATGGCCTGCATGACGGTGAGCCGCTCGGCGGCGCGGGCGCGCAGCGCAGCCCGCTGGAACTGCGGCATGGCCACCGAGGCCAGCAGGCCGATGATCGCCACGACCACCATCAGCTCGACGAGGGTGAAACCAGCCGGGGACCGGCGCGAGTTGCGGGTCGTCATCTAGCGTCCTCCTGCCCCGGCGGGCTCGATCACCCACATCCCGGGGGCCACCTCACGAATGGTGTTGCCCTTGGCCGCCTCGGCGGCCTTCCAGTCCTGGAGCTGCTTGGCGTCCAGCTTCTTGGTGGGGTCGAGCACCACCACCTTGTTGGTGGCGTGCGACGCGCCCATGGTGCCGGCCGGCGCGCCCTCCACCGCCAGGCCCGCGACCGGCTGCTTGCGGAGCGAGATCCGGTAGGCGTGGTAGGCGCCGGTGGCGATGGCCACCAGGGCCAGCAGGCTCCACAGCAGGAGCTGGCGCCGGCGGCGCGGGGCCGCCTCCGGATCCTCGGCCTCCACCGCCAGCACGCGCGCCGCCAGGGCGCGGGCCGGGCGGGCCGACCCGCTGGCCGGCCCCGCGGGCGCGGCCTCGGGCTGGGTGATCCGCTGCGCGGCCTCGGAGAAGTCGATGGCCTCGCGCACCAGCGCGTTGCGCAGGAGCCCCAGCCCCGGCTGCACGTCGGACGTGGCGGCGGCGTGGAGGGCGTTCACCTTGGAGAGCAGGCCGTCGATCTCGGCCAGCAGCGCCTGCACCGCGGCCCCGTCCACCGGGCTGCCCGGCGCCGGCGCGCCCGCCAGCGCGGCGGCCACCCGCAGCCGGACCACGGCCGCGTCGTGCACCGGCGCGGCGTCGAAGGGGAGCGGCTTGCCCAGCAGCGCCGAGCGCTCGACCTCCGAGAGGCCGGCCGCGACCACGTCGGCCGTGGCCTGGAGCGGCGAGGGCGGGCCGCGCAGGCCGCGGATGGCGCGGTAGATCGCGTCGTCGGCCTCGGCCGCGTCGGCCACCCCGGCGGGCCAGGCGAGGCGCGGGGCGGCCGGGGGCGGGACGTAGACGCCCGGGGCGCGGAAGTCGGGGGCCGGGGCGGCCGCCGGCTCGGCCGCTGCCCCCTCGGCGGGGGCGGGCGGCTCGGCCGTGTCCACGTCCACGGCGTCGTCGAACAGGTCCAGCGCCGGCGCGGCGGCGGCGGGCGGAGGCGCGGCCTGCCCGGTCGGCTCCGGTCCAGCGGCGGCGGGCTCGGCGGCGGCGGGCTCGGCGACGGGCGGAGCGGGCACCAGGGGAGGCTTCGGCGCGGGCGCAGCGGCTGCCGGCGCAGGCCGGGGCGCGGCGGGCGGCGCGACGGCTGCCGGCGCGGGCTTCGGCGCGGCGGACGCAGCGGGCGGCGCCCTGGGTGCGGCGGGCGCGGGCGCAGCGGCGGCCGGCTTCGGGGCCCCGGCAGCAGGGGGCGCGGACGCCGGCTTCGGCACCGCGGACACCGGCGCGGCCGGCCTGGCCGCGGCAGGCGCGGACGGAGCCGCGGGGCGAGCAGCGGCGGGCGCGGGCCGGGGCGCTGCCGGAGCAGCGGCCGGCGCCGGGCGCGGCGCGGCGGGCGCGAGCGGAGGAGGCGGCGCCGCGGCAGGCCTGGGCGCGCCGGAGACCGGGGCGGCCGCAGCGGCCGGCTTCGCAGCAGCGGGCGCGGCGGGGCCAGGCGCGGCGCCGTCCACCGCCGGCGGGGGGGCCGCGGGCGCGCCCAGCAGCTGCTCCACCGCGGCGATCACGCCGGCGACGTCGCCCTCCCAGCGCGCCGTCTGCACGCCCATGGCGCGCAGCGTGCCCTCGGCCGCGGCGTGTGCGGGCGGGATGCCGACCACCACCCGCATGCCGCCGCCGTCGCGGACCAGCGCCTTGATCCCGTTGAGCGATCCCTCGCCCAGGAACTCGACCACGGCCATGGCCGACGGGCCGCGCGCCAGGGTCACGGCCTGGGCCGGATCGGAGGTGACGCGCGGGCGCGTGCCCACGCGCTGCGTGAGCGGCGCCAGGAGCGCGACGGCGAATACCTTGGTACCCGCGACGACCAGGTCGATGTTTGGTTGCGACATGCCGGGTGCGATTCCTCCGACCGTCCACATGGTACTCCCCTCGGAGGCTGGATCGCAGGGGCCCCGTCCCCCTCGTTCACAGGACACGGTAAGTGGAGGGTGGGGGGCGGCGTTGACACCACCTACCCGACCGCATAGGTTTTTCGCTCTCCCCAGGCCTCTCCCAGAGACCCTGCAGTCCGCCTCGCCGCCCGCTTCCGGGCCTCCCCTCCGCCGAGTCCGACATGCCCGCCGCCGCCCCCACAGCCACGCACGCCGCGTCCGATCTGAACGAGCTCAAGCACAAGAAGGTGGCCGAGCTGGCCAAGCTGGCGCGCGACCTCAACATCGAGGCCGCCGGCGCGATGAAGAAGCAGGACCTGATCTTCGCCATCCTCCAGGCGCAGTCGAAGGCGGCCGAGGAGGCCAAGGAGGAGATGGAGGTCGGCGGCGAGGGCACGCTGGAGGTGCTGCCCGACGGCTTCGGCTTCCTGCGCAGCCCCGACTTCTCCTACCTGCCCGGCCCGGACGACATCTACGTCTCGCCCTCGCAAATCCGGCGCTTCAACCTGCGCACCGGCGACACGGTCCGCGGGACGGTGCGCCAGCCCAAGGAAGGCGAGCGCTACTTCGCGCTCCTGAAGGTGGACTCGATCAACGGGGAGCCGCCCGAGGAGAACCAGTCCAAGGTCCTCTTCGACAACCTGACCCCGCTCTACCCGACCAAGCGGCTCACGCTCGAGCACGAGGCCGGCGAGATGACCACCCGCGTGGTGGACCTCTTCTCGCCCATCGGCAAGGGCCAGCGCTGCCTGATCGTCTCGCCCCCGCGCGCCGGCAAGACCGTGCTGCTGCAGAACATGGCGCACGCCATCACGACCAACCACCCCGAGGTGACCCTGATCGTGCTGCTCATCGACGAGCGGCCCGAGGAGGTCACCGACATGGAGCGGACCGTCAAGGGCGAGGTGGTGGCCTCCACCTTCGACGAGCCGGCCACCCGCCACGTCCAGGTGGCCGAGATGGTGATCGAGAAGGCCCGCCGGCTGGTCGAGCACAAGAAGGACGTGGTGATCCTGCTCGACTCGATCACCCGCCTGGCCCGCGCCTACAACTCGACCGTCCCGCCCTCCGGCAAGATCCTCTCCGGCGGCGTGGACTCCAACGCGCTGCACAAGCCCAAGCGGTTCTTCGGCGCGGCGCGCAACATCGAGGAGGGCGGCTCGCTCACCATCATCGGCACGGCGCTGGTGGACACCGGCAGCCGCATGGACGAGGTGATCTTCGAGGAGTTCAAGGGCACCGGCAACTGGGAGATCGTCCTCGACCGCAAGCTGATGGAGAAGCGCATCTTCCCCTGCATGGACATCGGGAAGAGCGGCACGCGCAAGGAGGAGCTGCTCCTGGCGCCGGACTGGCTCTCGAAGATCTACATCCTGCGCCAGACCATCCTGAACGGCCTGGACAACGTCGAGGCCATGAAGTTCATCCTCGACAAGTTCCGCCAGGTGAAGAACCACGACGAGTTCTTCAAGATGATGGTGGGCGGCGGGAAGTAGCCTTCCAGCCAGGCCCCGGCCTCCCGCCTCGCGGGGAGCCGGGGACCCCCGCGGCCAGCCCGTGCTTGACGCAACCGCCCGATCCGACTGAATCCCGCCGTTCCAACAACCAAGGGGCGAGCCTCGCGCGCGCCCCCGTGGGCCCGGACCATCGCCGACGCGCGGTGCAAGCGGCCCGAGAGGCGAGCAATGAAGGAAGGCATCCACCCCGACTACAAGCCGGCCAAGGTCCTCTGCGCCTGCGGGAACGAGAATCGTCACCCGCTCCGTCCGCGGCGACTTCCACATCGAGAATCTGCGCCCAGTGCCACCCGTTCTTCACGGGCAAGCAGAAGATCATGGACACGGCGGGCCGCATCGAGAAGTTCAAGAACCGCTACGGCACCTCGCCGGTCACGTCGCCGCCGCCCAAGAAGGCCGAGGCGCCCAAGGCCGAGCCGAAGAAGGCGGACTCCAAGGAGAACCGCGCCGCCAAGCGTGCCAAGGCCGGCAAGTCCAAGCCGAAGGCCGAGGGCGCTGCTCCCGAGGCCACCGAGGCCAAGGCCGAGTAAGGCCGGCTGCCGTTCGCGGTCAGCCTGTCGAACCGCGACGTGTGCGAGGGCGCCTCCGGGCGCCCTCTTCTTTTTGCGCCCGGCACTTGCCCGGCCGCACCCCGCGTGGTGTAGAGGACAGGCATGCCGCCGAGGGCTCGCCGGACGCCGTCGAAGGAGGGGTTGGTGGAAGCCCTGCTCCTGGCCTGCTTCCTCGCGCTGGCCGCGGCCGGCGCGGTGGCGGTCTTCGGCGGGGAGCTCCGCGAGGCGCTGGGGCTTCGGCCGCCTGCCCCCGCCGTGCCGCCCCCGACCCCCGCGGCCCCGCAGCGCTGAGGCCGCGAAGCCCTGTCCCTCTCGAACCGCGAGCGGCCGGCGCGCGCTTCGGCATACACTGCCCCCGTGCCCCCGACCTCGCCGCTCGTCCTGGTGGTGGACGACGAGAGCCCCAACCTCGAGTCGCTCGGCAAGATCTTCGAGCGCGAGGGCTGGCGCGTGGCGCTGGCCGCCTCCGGCCCGGCCGCGCTGGACGTGCTGCGGCGCGAGCCGGTGGCGGTGGTGGTCACGGATCTCATGATGCCGGGCATGGGCGGTGACGAGCTCTTGCGCGCCGTGCGCACCGTCTCGCCCGGCACCGAGGTGGTGCTGATGACCGCCTACGGCACGGTCGAGACCGCGGTCGCCGCCATGAAGGACGGCGCCTACGACTTCATCACCAAGCCGGTGAAGCGCCACGCCATCGTGAAGTCGGTGCGGCAGGCCATGGAGAAGGTCTCGCTGGTGGCCGAGAACCGCGCCCTGCGCGCGCGGCTGGCCGAGCTCTCGCCGGGCGACGTGGGCGGCCTGATCGGCGACGCCCCCAGCTTCCGCGCCGTGCTCGACACGCTGCGGCAGGCGGCCCCCTCCTCCGCCACGGTGCTGCTGACCGGCGAGAGCGGCACCGGCAAGGAGCTGGCGGCGCGCCTGGTCCACGATCTCTCGCCGCGCGCCGGCGGGCCCTTCGTGCCCATCAACTGCGCGGCCATCCCCGAGGGGCTGCTGGAGTCGGAGCTTTTCGGCCACGAGCGCGGCGCCTTCACCGGCGCGGTCACGCGCAAGGAGGGGCGCTTCGAGCGCGCCCGCGGCGGCACGCTCTTCCTCGACGAGGTGAGCGAGATCCCGCTGGGCGTGCAGGTGAAGCTGCTCCGCTTCCTGCAGGACGGCGTGCTGGAGCGGGTGGGCGGCACCGAGCCCTTGCGCGTGGACGTGCGGGTGGTGGCGGCCACCAACCGCGACCTCGCCGCGGCGGTGAAGGAGGGGCGCTTCCGCGAGGACCTCTTCTACCGGCTGGACGTGGTGGGCGTGCGGCTGCCGCCGCTGCGCGAGCGGCGCGAGGACGTGCCGCTGCTGGCCATGGCCTTCCTGCGGCGGGTGGCCGAGAAGAACGGCAAGCGCGTGGACGGCCTCACCGCCGGCGCGCTCTCGGCGCTGGAGCGCTACGGGTGGCCGGGCAACGTGCGCGAGCTGCTGCACGCCGTCGAGCGGGCGGTGATCCTCACCCGCGGCGAGCAGGTGGACCAGGGCGATCTCCCCGAGGCCATCCGCAGCGCCGCCCCGGCCCCCGCCGCGGCCCCGGCCGGCGCGGCGCCGGCGCTGGTGGTGCCGCTGGGCACGACCATGGAGGACGTGGAGCGGCTGGTGATCCGCGAAACGCTGCGCCAGACCAAGGGCGACAAGAACCTGGCCGCGCAAATCCTGGGCATCGCGGCCCGCACCATCTACCGCAAGCTCGACCGCGACCCGGAGGGCCGGCTGGTGGAGGGCGCGACGCCCGACGAGCGGGGCGACTGAGCCCGGCCGACGGCGCATCGCCACGCCCGTCCGGCCCCCTGATCGCCGCTGCCAAAATGGCGCCCGCACCGGCGCCGCAGCGGCCCGCTTTGCCATATTGGCAGCGAAGCCCCCCGCAGGGCGGGAGGGCGCGGGCGGCGGCCGGGATTTCTCAGCGGCTACGCGAGGTTGAACTGGCACCACTGGGCCGCGAGGTGGCATGGTGGTTGCTCTCTCGCCCCCGCGGGCGCCCCCATGCTCGACCTCTTCTTCCGCAAATACGCCTGGGCCGCGAACCTGGTGCTGCTGTTCGCAGCCGCCTGGCTCGCCGCAAGGACCGTCAACACCCTGGTCGCGGCGGTGATCCGCCCGAAGCCCGTGGTGGACCTCGCCCTGCACACCGGCCCGGTGCGCACTGCGCCGCCGGCGATGCTCGACGATGAGCGGCTCTACAAGCTCATCGGCGTGGACCCGCCCAAATCGTGATCGAGGACGCGCCGGCGAAGCCGGTGCGGCCGCAGAACTGCGCCGACCCGGCGGCGCAGCCGGTCAAGACGCAGCTCAACTTGTCGCTGGTGGCCGGCACGCTGGCCGAGCCGGCCCGCTACTCGGTGGCCACGCTGGCCGACCTCTCCGCCCACCAGACCATCTCGGCCGGCATCGGCGATCCGGTGCAGGGCGCGCGGCTCATCGGCCTGCAGCGGATGCGCGACGAGCGCGACGTGACCGGCAACGGGTTCCGCATGGTGGCCATCCTCTGCAACGAGGGGACGAAGGAGTACGTGGACGACGGCGGCGGCGGCGGCGACGTGCTCGCCTCCGGCGGGCCCAACCTCGGCTACTCGCCCGTGCCGCCGCCCGGGCGCCCGCCGGCCGTGGCCAACGTCGAGGGCATCCGCAACGTGGGCAAGGACCGGTACGAGATCGACCGGACCGCCCTGGACGCGAAGCTGAACAACCTCTCCGAGTTCGCGACGCAGGCGCGCATCGTCCCGTCCTTCAAGAACAACGTCGCGAACGGCTTCAAGCTCATCGCGGTGCAGCCGGGGTCGCTCTACTCCGCCATCGGCATCGAGAACGGCGACGTGATCCAGCGGGTCAACGGCTACGAGCTCAACTCGCCGGAGAAGGCGCTGGAGCTCTACACGAAGCTGCGCGAGGCCGGCCGCGTCACCCTCGAGCTGGAGCGCGGCGGCCAGGTCGTCCGCAAGGAATTCACCATCACCGGCCCGTGACCGGGACCGTCAGGCTCTCACCCATGCGCAAGCTCCTCGTCCCACTCCTGCTCGTCCCCGCGCTGGCCCTGGCCCAGGTGCCGATGCGCCCGCCCAAGGCGCCGCCCGGCGTCGGGCCCACAGGCAAGCCGGCGCGCCCGATGACCCGGCCCACCCGCGAGCCCCCGGCGCAGGCCGAGGGGCAGGCGCCCGCGTCGCCGCCGCCCGGGGCGCAGGCGCAGCAGCCGCCCCCGCCTCCTCCCGTCAACGACTCGGCCCCCACGCCGGCCGGCGAGGGCACCGTCCGCCTCACCGGCGACAAGTGCCAGCCGATGAAGGGGCGCTTCATGCTCTCCTTCAACAAGGCCGACATCGTGGACGTGCTGGAGCAGGCCAGCCGCTGGACCTGCCGGAACTTCATCTACACGGAGGAGGTCGCGCGCGGGAAGATCACCCTCCTCTCCAAGACGCCGGTCACCGCCGACGAGGCCTACGCCGCGTTCCTGGCCGCCCTCAACTCCAACAACCTGACGCTCTACCCCACCGGCAGGTACTGGAAGCTGTCGCGCTCGCCGGACGGGAAGAAGCTGCCCATCCCCACCTACGTGGACCCGGGCACCGGCACGCCGTCCACCGAGCAGATCATCACCAAGGTGATCCGGCTGCAGAACTCCGACGCCGACCAGCTGCGCGGCGTGCTCGGCAACTTCATCTCGCCGCAGGGCGCGGACATCCAGTCCATCCCGCCCGACACGCTGATCATCACCGACATCGGCCTCAACATCCGGCGCATCGAGAAGATGCTGGAGACCATCGACCGGGCCGGCGCCGGCGACACCATCCGCATCGTGCAGATCCGCTACGCCTCGGCCAAGGACATCGCCGACAAGCTCAACCAGATCTTCGCCGGCCAGCAGGTGGCCGGGAAGGCCCGCCGCGGCGTGACCACCACCTCCCCGGCCGGCCCCACCGGCCGTCCGCCCGGGCCCGTGCCGGCGCCGAGCCCGCCGGGCGCTGCCCCTGCGGCCCCCGGCGGCACCACCGACGGCGCCGGCGGGGGCGCGATCAACCTGACCAAGGTCCTGGCCGACGACCGGACCAACAAGCTGATCGTCATCGCCGACGAGAAGAGCTTCCAGCGGCTGCAGGAGCTGGTGGAGCAGCTGGACGTGCCCACCAGCGCCGACGGCGGCATCCACGTCATCTTCCTCAAGAACGCCAACGCCGAGGAGCTGGCCACCACGCTCTCCAACCTGGCGCAGGGCCAGGCCAAGAAGCCGGGCGGCCCCGGCACCAGCGCCGTCCCGGCCGCCCCCATGCCGGGCCCGCTGGGCAACGCGGTCAACGCCGCCCGCCCGGCCGGCGCCGGCGGCGGCGAGGCCGCCACCGCCGAGCTGTTCAGCGGCGACGTGAAGATCACCTCCGACAAGACCCAGAACGCGCTGCTGGTGCAGGCCAGCGGCGCCGACTTCAACACCATCTCCCGGCTGGTGGAGCGGCTCGACCGCCCGCGGCGCCAGGTGTTCGTGGAGGCGGTGATCCTCGAGGTCAACCTCCAGGACCAGAACCAGGTCGGCGTCGGCATGCACGCCGCCGTGCCCTACAAGTACAAGGGCGAGACCGGCATCATCCCGTTCTCCTCCAACCCCGGCCGGGTCAACTCGCTCGACGCCACCAGCGCCATCGGCCTGGGCGGCTTCCTCACCGGCTACGTCGGCCCGACCACCGCCGAGCTGAAGGACTTCGGCCTCTCCATCCCGTCCATCGGCGTGCTGATCCAGGCGCTGCAGTCCAACTCGGACGTGAACGTGATCTCCACCCCGCAGCTCCTCGCCATGGACAACGAGGACTCGGAGATCACCGTCGGCCAGAACGTGCCCTTCCAGGCCGGCTACGCCCCCTCCGGCCTCTCCTCCGCGCTGGGCAACAGCGGGACCAGCACCGCGCTGGGCAGCCTGGTCGGCACCGGCGGGCTCAACTCCCTCTACGCCCCCATCCAGCGCCAGAACGTGGAGCTGCGGCTCAAGATCAAGCCGCAGATCAACGAGGGCGGGAACGTCCGGCTCATCATCGAGGAGCAGACCGAGGAGATCGTCAGCCAGGACGCCACCCTCGGCCCCACCACCGCCAAGCGCGCCATCAAGACCCAGATCGTGGCGGCCGACCAGAGCACCATCGTCATCGGCGGCCTGATCCAGGACCGCAACGTGAAGTCGGTGAAGAAGGTGCCGGTGCTGGGCAGCCTGCCGGTGCTGGGCTGGCTCTTCCGCGACACCACCTCCTCCAAGCAGAAGACCAACCTGCTCCTCTTCCTCACGCCCTACATCATCCGCAGCGAGGCGGACTACCGGCGCATCTACGAGAAGAAGCGCAAGGAGCAGCAGGACTTCATCGAGCAGTACTACGGCCGCACGCCCTCCTACCGCGTGGACGTGGACTTCTCGCGCAAGGCCGGCCCCTACGCCCACCTGCGCAGCAACGTGGCCGAGGAGACCGGCAAGCTCGAGAACGGCGGCCAGGGGCTGCCGGGCGAGGGGCAGACCACCCCGCCGGGCGGCGGCGACACCTCGCCGGCCCCGGCCACCCCCGCCACCCCGCCCTCGCGCACCACGCCCGTGAACCCCACCGAGCCGCAGGAGGCCGCCCCGCCGCCCGAGCAGGGCGAGGCCCTCCCGCAGGACGGCGCGCCCGCCGAGCCGGACGCGGGCGGCGAGCAGCCGCCGCAGGAATGACCGGGCGCCCGCCGCCCGTTGCACGAGATCCGCATGCGCACCGAAGCCGACCCCCAGGCGCACCTCCTCTCCGAAGCCGGCCACCTGCCGCCGCTGCGCGGCCGGCCGCTGGGCGAGATCCTGGCCGCCATCGCCGGGCTGCCGGCGGCGCGCCTCGAGGAGGCGCTGGCGCTGCAGCGCGGCGAGCAGGCCGGCGCGCGGCTGGGTGAGATCCTGATCCGCCAGCGGGCGGTCACCGAGGAGGACGTGCAGCGCGCGCTGGCGGTCCAGCTCGACCTGCCGTTCGTGGAGCGGATCGACGCCGAGACCATCCCGGCCGACCTGGCCGCGAAGGTGCCCATCGCCTACGCCAAGTCGGCCCGGGTGATGCCGCTGGGGCTGGACGGGGAGGCGGTGCGGGTGGCGGTGGTGGACCCGCTCGACACCGCCACCCAGGATCAGCTCTCCATGCTGCTCCAGGCGCCGGTGGCGCCGGAGGTGGCCACCGCGCAGGCGGTGCTCGACGCCATCAACCAGGTCTACGACCGGGCGGCGGGCGAGCACGAGAAGCTGATGGAGGACCTCGAGACCGAGGACCTCGACCGCGTCGCCCACGAGCTGGAGGAGCCGACCGACCTCCTCGACGCGGACGACGAGGCCCCCATCATCCGGCTCGTCAACTCGCTCATGTTCCGCGCGGTGAAGGAGCGGGCCAGCGACATCCACATCAACCCGGAGGAGAAGGACCTCTCGGTCCGCTACCGGATCGACGGCGTGCTCCGCGAGGTGATCCGCCCTCCCAAGCGGTTCCAGGCCTCCATCGCCAGCCGCATCAAGATCATGGGCGGCCTCAACATCGCCGAGAAGCGCCTGCCGCAGGACGGCCGCATCCGCATCAAGATCGCCGGAAAGGACGTGGACATCCGCCTCTCCACCGTGCCCACCGCGCACGGCGAGCGGATCGTGATGCGCCTCCTCGACAAGTCCAACGTGGTGCTGGACCTGTCGCAGCTGGGGTTCGAGCAGTGGCAGCTCAAGATCATGGACGGGCTCATCACCCGCTCCCACGGCATCGTGCTGGTCACCGGCCCCACCGGCTCCGGCAAGACCACCACGCTCTACGGCGCGCTGGCGCAGATCAACTCGCCCGACCTCAACATCCTCACCATCGAGGATCCGGTCGAGATCCCGCTCAAGGGCGTGGGCCAGGTGCAGGTCAACCCGAAGATCGAGCTCACCTTCGCGGGCGGCCTGCGCTCCTTCCTGCGCCAGGACCCGGACGTCATCATGGTGGGCGAGATCCGCGACCTGGAGACGGCGGAGATCGCCATCCAGGCCTCGCTGACCGGCCACCTGGTGCTGTCCACCGTGCACACCAACGACGCCGCCGGCGCCATCACGCGCCTGGTGGACATGGGCGTGCAGCCGTTCCTGGTGGCCTCCTCGCTGGTGGGCGTGCTGGCGCAGCGGCTGGTGCGCGTGCTCTGCCCGGACTGCAAGAAGCCCTACCTGCCCACGCCGGAGGAGAAGGCGCTGGCCGGCATCACCCCGGCCATCCTGGAGAAGGCCGGGAGCCCCACCCACCTCTACAAGGCAGTGGGCTGCCCGGCCTGCCAGAACACCGGCTACCAGGGGCGCACCGGCATCTACGAGCTGATGCTGGTGGACGACGACGTCCGCCCGCTGATCCTCAAGTCGGTGGACGCCACCACCATCAAGCGCGCAGCGGTGGAGCGCGGGATGGTCACGCTGATGGAGCACGGCGCCTACAAGGTCGCGCGCGGCCTGACCACCGCGGCCGAGGTGCTCTCGGTCACGGCCGAGGACATTCGCTAGCCATGCCGGTCTTCGAGTACAAGGCGCTCAACGCCACAGGCAAGCCGGTCCAGGGGCTGCGCGAGGCCGACTCGCCCAAGACCCTGCGCAGCGTGCTGCGCCGCGACGGGGTGTTCCTGACCGAGGTGCTGGGGCAGAAGGACCAGCAGCGGGCCCAGGGCTCGCGCGACGTGGACGTGAAGCGGTTCGTGATGGGCCGCGTCGGCGCGCGCGACCTGGCCGTCACCACCCGCCAGCTGGCGGTGCTGGTCCGCGCCGGCATCCCGCTGGTGGAGGCCATGTCCGCCCTGGTGGACCAGGTGGACCACGAGCGGCTGAAGCGGATCCTGGGCGACGTGAAGCAGAAGGTGAACGAGGGCGCCTCGCTGGCCGACGCCATGGCCGGCCACCCCAAGATCTTCTCCAACCTCTACGTGAACATGATCCGCGCCGGCGAGCACTCCGGCGCGCTGGAGACGGTGCTCGAGCGGCTGGCCGAGTTCACCGAGAGCCAGGCCCGCCTCCGCTCCAAGATCCTCAGCACCATGGCCTATCCGGTCTTCATGATGGTGATCGGCACCGGCATCATGGGGCTGCTCTTCGCGGTGGTGGTGCCGCAGATCACGAAGATCTTCGAGAACACCGGCGCCATCCTGCCCTGGTACACGCGGGTGACGGTGGGCATCTCGCACGTGGTCTCGGGCTACTGGTGGGCGCTCCTGCTCGGCGCGGTGGCGTCGGTCTGGGGGTTCTTCCGCTGGAAGGCCACGCCGGCCGGGCGCGCCCGCTGGGACCGCCTGAAGCTGACCGCGCCGGTGATGGGGCCGGTGGTCCGCCAGATCGCCCTCGGGCGCTTCGCCCGGACGCTCTCCACGCTGCTCCGCAGCGGCGTGCCGCTCCTCACCGCCCTCGACATCGTCAAGAACGTGGTCGGGAACGTCAGGCTCTCCGACGTCATCGACCAGGCGCGCGACGCGATCCGCGAGGGCGAGTCCATCGCCGCCCCGCTCAAGCGCTCGGGCGAGTTCCCCCCGCTCGTCTACCACATGGTCTCGGTGGGTGAGCGCTCCGGCGCCCTCGAGGAGATGCTCGGCAACGTGGCCGACGCCTACGAGGACCAGGTCGAGACCACCATCGCCGCGCTCACCTCGCTGCTCGAGCCGGTGATGATCGTCAGCATGGGCGTGGTGGTCGGGTTCGTCGTCTTCTCCGTCCTCATGCCGATTCTCCAGATCAACAACCTCGCAGGAGGCTAGCCATGAACCAGCGCAAGCTCCGCCGCGCATCCGAACGCGGCATGACCCTCATCGAGATCATGGTCGTGATGGTGATCCTCGGCCTGATCGCCGCCGCGGTGGCCGTCAACATGGTGGGCGCCGCCGACAAGACCCGCGTCGATCGCGCCAAGCAGGACGTCCAGAGCATCGCGAACCAGGGGGTCGAGGCCTTCCGCGCGGTGCGCGGCCGCTACCCGACGCGCGAGGAGGGGCTCAAGATCCTCATCCAGGAGCAGTTCCTGAAGGCCAACAACAAGGACGGGAACTTCAAGGACCCCTGGGACAACGAGTACCTCTACGAGTTCCCGGGCACGGTCCATCCCGACAGCTACGACGTGAAGAGCCTGGGCGCCGACGGCAAGGCCGGCGGCGACGGCAACAACGCCGACATCGTCAACTACTAGAGGAGGGGCCCCTGTCCCGCCGCTCCACCACCGCCCGCGCCTTCACGCTCCTGGAGCTGATGGTCGTGATGGTCATCCTGGCCGGCCTGGCCATGCTGGTGGTGCCGGCCGTGGGGTCCATCACCGGCGCGAACGCGCGCAAGGCAGCGGGTGAGCTGGCGGGATCGATGCGGGCCCTCTTCGACACGGCCGCGCTGCGGCACGCCACCTGCCGCCTCGCCCTCGACCTGGAGCACCGGGCCTACTGGGCGGAGTGCGCACCCGGCGGCGCCGCGGTGATGACCAACCCCGACCGCGACGAGAAGGACCTGGCGGATTGCTTCCCGGCCGAGCCGGACGAGGAGATCCGGAAGCTGCTGGCCAGGTCCAAGTTCGGGCAGTTCAAGGACCGGCTGGTGGAGAAGCGCGAGCTCCCGGGCAGCGCGAAGTTCGGCGAGGTCCACGTGGAGGGGCGGCGCGACGCCTTCTCCAGCGGGATCGCCTACGTCTACTTCTTCCCCGGCGGCCAGGCCCAGCGCGCCTGGGTGCCGCTGGAGGACGGCAAGAACCTCTACACCATCGTGCTGGAGCCCTTCACGGGCCGCGCCCAGGTGGTGAACGGGAAGGTGGAGGTGAGCGAGTGATCCGCCGCCGCCGCCCTGCCGGCTTCTCGCTGCTGGAGGTGATGATCGCGCTCGCCATCCTGGCGGCGGCGCTGCTCACCGCCTCGCAGATCACCGCCGCCTCGCTGCGCAACCACCGGCGCGCCATCCAGCTGGAGGTGGCGACCCTGCTGGCCCGCGGGAAGCTGGCGGAGCTGCAGGACGGCTACGAGCAGACCGGCTTCAAGGGGTTCGACGAGGAGGAGGAGGGCTCCTTCGAGGACGAGGGCCACCCCGAGGTGCACTGGAAGGCGCACGTGGCCAGGCCGCGCATCGACCTCTCGCCGGACAAGCTGCTGGCCACGCTCACCGGCGGCGGCGCCAGCGGCGTCGGCGACCTGGGCAAGCTGCTGGGGCTGCAGGGCCAGGCGCAGGGCGGCAGCTCGAACCAGCCCGCCGGGATGGAGACGCTCTTCCCCGGCGCCGGCGCCATGGCGGCCGGGCTGCAGGCGCAGCTGGCCACCATCGGCGAGGAGCTCAAGAGCGGCGTGCGCGAGCTGCGGCTCACCATCTCCTGGCAGGACGGCAAGCAGGAGGAGTCCTTCACGGTGGTGACGCACCTGGTGGTGCTGGCGCCGCCCGGCGCGGCCCCCATCGTCAACCTCGGCGCGCAGCAGGCGGGCCAGCAGCAGGGCGGGGACCAGCCCGCCACCGGCCAGCCGGGGGGGAAGACCCAGTGACCGCCCCCCGCCGCGCCGCGCGAGGCTTCTCGCTGCTCGAGGTGATGATCGTCCTCGGGATCCTGGGGCTCATCAGCGGGATGACCATCGGCGTGTTCCGGCAGATCGACACCGCCCGGGCCACGACCGCCGACCAGGGCGACCGCTACGCCGGCGCCCGGCTGGCGCTGACGCGGCTGTCGCGCGAGCTGTCGATGGCCTTCATCTCCGACCACTTCGACATGCGGCTGCGCGAGCGCCCCACCGCCTTCATCGGGCGCGAGGACGGCGTGCTCTTCACCACCTTCGCGCACGAGCGGCTGATGGCCGACGCCCGCGAGTCGGACCAGGCGGTGGTGCAGTACACGCTGGAGAGCCTGCCGCAGCAGGAGAGCGGGCAGGGGCAGGGGCTCTTCCGCCGCGAGAAGATCCGCCTCGACGAGGACCTGGAGCGCGGCGGCCGCAAGGACCTGGTGGCCGAGCACGTGCTCTCGATCCGCTTCCGCTACTGGGACCCGCAGAAGAAGGACTGGGTGCGCGAGTGGTCCACCCGCTCCATCGATCGCACCAACGCGCTCCCCTCCCGCATCCGCATCGACTTGGAGCTGGCGCTGGCCGGCGGCAAGGTCGAGAAGCTCTCCACCGAGACCCGCGTGGCGCTGACGCGCCCCCTGGACTTCTGATGCGCGCCTCCTCCCCCACCCCGCGCGGCGCAGCGCTGCTCATCGTCCTGGTGGCGATCGCGGTGGTGACCGCGCTGGCCGCCAACCTGGCCTACGAGACGCGGGTGCGCCTGCAGATCGCGGCCAACGGGCGCGACGCGCTCAAGGCCAGCGCGCAGGCGCAGAGCGGCGTGGCCATGGCGCGGCTGGTGCTGACGCTGCAAGCCCAGCTGGACCAGAACTCCGGGGCCATGTGCCAGGCCCTCGGGCAGGTCACCAACCTGCTGCAGGGCGGCGCCTCCGGCACCTCCGGGACCGCCGGAACGGCCGGCGCCGCGGGGGCCGCCGGGGCCGCGGGCGCGGCCGGCGGCGCGGGCTGTCCGCGGCCCCAGCTCTGGAGCCTGGTGCCGGTCGGCTCGACGCTCACCGACATGCTCTTCCCGCCCGAGGACGGGAGCGAGGCGCAGGCCCGCGAGCCCGAAGACGGGCCCGCCGTGCGCGCGGCGGAGCCCGGCGAGGAGGGCAGCTACCAGGCCACCATCGAGGACGAGGGGCAGAAGATCAACCTGCAGTTCGACGGCCTGATCCAGTCGGGTAACACCATCGGGCCGCAGGTCACCGCGCTGCTGCAGCTCACCTGCGATCCGAAGTGGGACCCGCTCTTCGACCGCGAGGACGAGGCCGGCCAGCGCTGGAACCGGGGCGACCTGCTCATCCACCTGCGCGACTTCGTGGACGACGACCAGGGGTCCTCGGGGCTCAAGGTCTCCTTCCCCAGCGCAGGCTGCTCGTTCCAGGTCCCGGCGGCCCCCATCGAGCAGGGGTTCGGTGGCGAGAACGGCCCCTACGATCGCGGCCAGGACCGCTACAAGGTGAAGAACGCGCGCTTCGACTCGCTGGAGGAGCTGCACCTGGTGGCCGGCGTGAGCGAGGCCTTCATGGCCGCCTTCGGCGACCAGGTGACCGTCTACATGCCGCGGGACTCCGGCATGAACGTGAACAGCAAGGACCCGCGGCAGCAGCTGAACATCGCCAAGACCATGGCCGACCCGGCCTCGCTGGCCGCCGTGAACGACCCGGAGTTCGCCGCCCGCCTCACCAAGGCCATCAGCGACATGACCATGGGCGGCTTCATGACCATCACCCCGGTCCAGTTCGCCGGCATCGTCCAGTCGCTGGGCGTGACGGTCCGCAACGAGTACGTGGCGCAGACGCAGAACAACGCCTTCACCGACCGCTCGATGGTGTTCCACATCCGGGCCTCCGGCACCGCCGGCGCCGTCACCAAGCGCATCGACGCGGTGGTCACCTTCGATCCCAACCAGAACCGGATCACCGACCCCGCGGCCGGGCAGGCCGTGGCCGGGCGGCTCATCCGCTGGCGCGAGGAGTAGACGCATGTCGCAGATGATCCTGGGGCTCGACCTGGGCGCCACGGCGGTGAGGGCGGTGCTGCTGGAGAGCACCTACCGCGGCTTCGCCGTGGCGGGGCGCTCGCAGGTCCGCGTCGCGGCCGGCGGGCCGGACGCGCCGCCGCTCTTGGCGCGGCAGGCGGCGGCGGTCGAGGCGCTGCTGGCGGCGGAGGGCTGGAGGCCGGACGACGTGCTGGTGGCGGTCCCGGGCGCCGGCATGGCCGCGAGCCTGGTCTCCCTCCCCTTCACCGATCAGCGCCGCATCGAGCAGACCATCGCCTTCGAGGTGGAGGGGCAGCTCCCCTTCGAGCTGGACACGGTGGCCTGGGACTGGCAGCCGCTGGCGCCGGCCCGCGCCGAGCGCTCCGACCTGCTGGTGGGCGTGGCGCGCAAGGAGGAGCTGGCGGCGCTCCTGGCGGCGCTGCAGCCCGCCGGGCTCGACCCGCGCATGGTGATCCCGCCCGCGCCGGCCTACGCCGCGCTGGTGGCGCTGGGCGGGCTGGACGCCACCCGGCCCGCGGCCGAGGAGGGCGCGCCGCCGGAGGCGGGCACCGCGCTCGTCATCGACATGGGCGCGGAGCGGACCAGCCTCTGCTTCGCCTCCGCGGCCGGCTGCGAGGCGGCCCGCAGCTTCGCCTTCGGCGCCGGCGCGCTGGCCCGCAGCCTGGTGCGCGCGCTGGGCATCACCGAGGCCGAGGCGCAGCTGGCGCTCTCCGCCGAGGCCCAGGGCGAGCCGCTCCCGGAGCCCCTGGCCGAGCGGCTGGGCGATCCGCGCGCCGGGGCGGCCCTGCAGGCGGGCCTGGCCCCGCTGGTGCGCGAGCTGCGCGCCACCCTGCGCGCCTGGCGCGCCCGCAGCGGCGGCAAGCTGGCGCGGGTGCACCTGGCCGGCGCGCTGGCCGGGCTGCCCGGGCTGCCCGAGCTGCTGGCGCCGGAGGTGGACGCGCCGGTGGCGCCGCTGGCGCTTGGCCCGCTGCCGGGCGTGGCGCTCCCGCCGGAGGAGACCCCGGCGCTGGCCCTGGCCCTCTCGCTGGCGCTGCGAGGCCACCAGGGCGCCCGCGGCCCGCGCCTCAACCTGCGCCGCGGGGCGCTGGCCTTCACGCGCGACTTCGAGCACCTCAAGGGCCGGGTGGTCCGCCTGGCGGTCTTCGGCGGGCTGATCCTGGTCCTGGCGGTGGTCAGCGCCGGGGTGAAGCTCTTCGCCCTCTCGCACCAGGAGGCGCTGCTCGACCGCGCCCTCTGCGACGCCGAGACCAGCATCCTGGGCAAGTGCTACGACGACCCCGCGCAGGCGGAGGCGGAGCTGCGCGGCAGGGGGACCCTGGGCGCCTCGCTGCCCAAGGCCACCGCGGTGGACCTGCTGGCCGATTCCTCGCAGCGCGTGCCGGTGGACGTGAAGGTCCGCTTCGACCGGATCGACATCACCCGCGAGAAGCTGCACCTCGAGGGCACCACCGCCGACGCCGCCAGCGTGGATCGGATCGTGAGCGGGCTGCAGGCCTCGCGCTGCTTCAAGGACGCCCGATCGGGCGCGTCCCACAAGCGGCCGGATGGCCGGTTCGAGTTCTCCGTGGACGCAGGCCTGTCCTGCCTCGAGACGGGCGTCGACGGCGGCGCCGGCGGGAGGGGCTGAGATGGAACGCCTTCGCAAGCTGCAGGCCGACCTGGCCGCCTGGTTCGCCAAGCTCAACCCGCGCGAGCGGGTCATGGTCAGCGCCGCCGCCGTGGCGGTGGCCCTCTTCGTGGTCTGGCTGGTCTCGATGCAGATCGGGCGCGGGCTCACCGCCCGCGAGCAGCGCATCGGCGACAAGACCCAGTTCCTGGCGCAGATCGGCAAGCTGGCCGACGGCTACCACCAGCGCAAGGCCGAGCGCGCCGCGCTGGAGGCCCGGCTGCGCGCGCCGCCGGTCCAGCTCCTCACCTTCGTCACGACCAAGGGCCAGGCCCTCTCCATCGACGTGGGCGACGTCAGGCCGGTGACCACGCCGGGCGACGTGGAGGGGCTGGTGGAGGAGTCGGCCGAGATCAACCTGGCCAAGGTGGAGCTGGCGCGGCTGGCGCGCTTCCTCCAGTCGCTGGAGCACGACCAGGGCGTGGTGCGCGTGCGCCGCATCCGGCTCACCACCCGCGCCGACGACACCAAGCTGGTGGACGCCACCTTCACCGTCTCCACGTACCGGCTCAAGGGGAGCTGATCCGCCATGCCCAAGCACCTCGACTGGCGCCTCCTCCACTGGCTGGGCCGCAAGCCGCGCCTGCTCTACGGCGCGTTCGTGGCGATCGCGTTCATCGTCTCCCTGCGCCTCACCTTCCCCTCCGAGGCGGTGAAGGAGCGGCTGGTCTACGAGGTGGGCCGCCAGGGCTGGCAGCTCAACTGGCAGGCTGGCCAGGGCGGCGAGCTCGGGCCGGCCGGGATGCTGGGCCTCCACGCCACCAGCTTCGAGCTGGAGGACCGGACCGGGCTCAAGATCCCCATCGACGAGATGACCGTGACGCTGCGCCCCCTGCCGCTCCTGATCGGCCGGCGCGTGGCCGGGATCGACGCGCGGGCCTACGGCGGGCGGCTGAAGGGGACCGTGGCGCTCTCCGGGGCCGAGCGCCCCGTGGACCTGGAGCTGACCGACCTCGACCTCGGCCAGGCCGTGCGCCTCCGCCAGGCCACCGGCCTGCAGGTGAAGGGCGTGGCCAGGGGGCAGGTGGACGTGGTCCTGGTCGCGGACGGGAAGCACACCGGCCAGGTGAACCTGGACCTCGCCGGCGTGGACGTGGCCGGCGCGCAGGTCCCCATCCCCGGCATGGGCAGCGGCCTCCCGCTGCCGCGGCTGGCGCTCGGGAACGTGACGCTTGCCGCCAAGATGGAGAACGGCAAGGCCACCGCCGAGAAGCTCCAGACCCGCGGCGGCGACGCCGAGCTGACCGCCGACGGCGCCTACGCGGTGCTCTCGCCGCGGATCGACGGCGTGCTGCTCAACGGCAACGTGAAGCTCAAGCTGCAGGACAGCTTCTGGACCAAGCCCGAGACCTCCAGCTTCCGCGGCCTGGTCGAGAACAGCCTGCCCCACGGGCCGGACGGGACCTACGCGTTCCAGCTGTCGGGGACGCTCACGCACCCGAACCTGCAGCCGGCGAGGAATCCGCAGTAGCGGGCCATCGGGCCAACGAGCCCCGGCGCTGGCGAAGGCCGCGTCCACATGCCGGCGCGACTGGCGCGCGTTAGCGGACGGCTTCCCGGGCCTTGGCGCTCCCAAGCGGCCCTTCGCGTGCGCCCAGGGCTGGGGTTTCCCCCGCCGGCGGCGCGGCGTTTCGACCCACAGCGAAGTTCGCCAGGCATTCTGGAGCACGCCGCATGTAACGTTCGCGCGTGCCGCGCCCGAGCGATCGGAGCGTGTGCCGGGGAGGCAAGCTTGCTCACCATCGTCCCGAGACGGTCGAACCGGTGTGCGTCGCGCGCGCTGGGCGTCATCCCGCATCTTGCCGCGCTCTTGCTCTCTCTCGGATGCGGGCAGGAACCGCCGGCCACAGAGCCACCGCGAGCCACGCCCCAGGCTTCAGACGTTGGGGCCCAAGCAGGCGAAGCCGTGGCCTACGAGTACGACGGCGCCGGTAACATCATCACGGTCACTGCCAGCCCAATCGCGAGCCTCACCCTGACCGATTTCAGCCCGCACGCGGGCGGATTCGGCCAGATCGTCACCGTCCATGGGTCAGGCTTCGGACCATCGACGATCCTGGGCGACGTGATGCTCGGCGACACCCGCATCACGCCGATCGCGACCACTGCCTCCATGATCACGTTCGCCGTGCCTGAAGGCGCGGCCAGTGGCAGGATCACCGTCGAGGCGGGAGAAAGAACGGTCACCAGCTCAGCCGATTTCACGGTCATCCCGGACGTCAGGGTGACGGACTTCTGGCCAAAGGCCGCGCCCGTTGGCGCCCTGGTCACGGTTTCCGGGTTCAATTTCGACCGCACCACCACCAACAACACCCTCCAGATCGGCGCGGGACAGGTTGCGGTCCAGAGCGCCTCGCTGAACTCGCTGACGACTCGGCCCTCGATTGCGGCCACCACCGGAAGGATCACCGTAAGCAACACTCGCGGCTCCGGCACCAGCTCCGGATTCTTCTTCCTTCTTCCCAATGGCTACGAATCCTCGGACGTGGAATTCACGGCAGAACTTCCCGGAACCCAGCCTGTCACCGCGACGACCTCCACAGCCCAACGGGTCGCTGTGCTCGAGTTCGAGGGGACCAAGGGCGAATACGTCACCTTGTTCGTGGGCAACGTCACCTATCCGGGCTCGACGGCGATCAAGGTATACGTTCCAGGCGGTGGCCTGATCTACTCGGGAACAGTCACGGCTGCGGCTTCGACCAAGCACGCGTTGCCACCTCTGCCGATCACTGGCGCGTACACCGTGGTGCTCGATCCCGCCTCCAACGCGACGGGTTCGGCGGCCATCCAGCACCTATCGAATGTGGTGGTCGCCCTCACTCCAGGGGATGCCGCACCACCGCTCTCATTCGCCCCAGGCCAGAACGGCCACTACACGTTCAGTGGCTCCGCCGGCGACCTCCTGAACCTTGGCTGCAGCTCAGTCTCGCCTGCGCCCTCCAACAGCACGCTGACCTTCACCCTGTACGGGCCGAGCGATGCGAATCTCTGGAGCCGAACCATCTCTGCGCCCACCGGGGCAGCTCTTCCGGCGCTCCCGTCCACCGGCACCTACCGGATGGCGGTCACGCCATCTGGAACGGCCGGCGGCTCAGTGACTTGCATGCTCACTGCGCCGGACTTCGGGACGGTCGTGGTGGATGCTGACGCCACCGCATTCCAGAACGACACGGTCGGCCAGCAAGGGCGGTTCATGTTCACCGCGGACGCCGGCTATGTACTCGGCCTCGCCCTGACATCCTACTCCGTCTCGCCCGATGCAGGCTCACTGAGCCTGACAGTGTATGCGCCCGGCGGAGCCAAGGTCTGGAGCGCGTCTGCGAGCACGGTGCGCAGCTGGCCAGACCTGATTCCCGCTGACCCGTCGTCTCGCGATTCTCGCGCCTGGGGCGCTTGAGAGTCCAACTCGCGCCGAGACGAGGGTGATTTTCGTGGCGCGGGGCCGACTCCGCCCGCCGTCGCCTCGGATTCCTGATCGGCAAGATCGACGCCGCGATCCACCTCGGCGATCATCCCGCCCGCGCAAAAGGAGAAGGGGTGGAGGCTATGCGGGCCCCCACCCCCAAAGACGGCCGAACTCGCGCAAAACGAGAAGAGGCCGAGAGGCAGGAGATCATGCCGATCACCGAAACACAAGCCCGACGTGCCCTGCGGCACGCCGACATCCCGTGGGACCACGGAGTCGAGGACCCTCGCGAGGAGGCCTGGGTCGTCCACGACCACCTGGGCCTGCTGGGAGGCCTGGCCGCCGCGTTCTCCGTGGGCTGTCGGACGCTGCGGCGCGCCGAGGACTTCTTTGCCGACCTCGGCCTGGGCGCTCGCCGCGCGCTGGGACTCCCGGTCGCGGGGAAGCCGTGCGACACCACCCTCTACCGCCTGCTCGCCCAGCAGGACCCAGCCGGCCTGGAGGAGACCGTCTTCGCGCAGGCGAAGGATTCTCGTCGCCCGCAAGGTGGCCAGGAACGATCGTTTCCCGGTCGGCGTGATGAGCTTCGACGGCAAGGGGACCTGGTCCCGGATCGACGGCGAGGAGCTGCCCGGCGCCCTGCAGTCGGCCTACGACGCCGCGGGATCCTCGCTGCAGACCTTCGGCGCCCTCCGCGCCGCGCTGACCTCCTCCTCCGCCTGCCTCTGCGTCGGACAGCGGATCATCGGCTCCAAGGAGGGCGAGTCCCCCGCCTTCCGGGAACTGCTCCCCAAGATCCACGAGGCGCTGGGCGGGCAGTTCCGCATCGTCACCGGCGACGCAGGCCTCTGCGCCCGCGAGAACGCGGAGCTCGTGAGCTCGCTCGGCTGCTGGTACCTGTTCGGCCTCAAGGGCAACCAGCCGTACCTGCACGCCTTCGCCCGCGAGCACGGCGAGTACACGATTGGTGACCCGGTCGCCCGGACCACCGAGCGGTACAGAGGTAACGTCGTGGTGCGGGAGCTCTACGTCCGCGACGTCGCCGGCAGCCCCTCCGTCGTCATGGAGGGCGCCCAGCAGCTTTGGTACGTCTGCCAGACCACGACCGACCGGCGCGGCGAGATCGTGGCGGTCGAGCAGCGGTACTTCGTCACCTCGATCCCCACCGGGACCCTGACCCGGGACCAGGAGCTGGCGCTCGTCCGTCTGCACTGGGGGATCGAGAACCGCTGCCACTGGACCCTGGACGTGGTGCTGGGCGAGGACGATGGCCACCCCTGCCAGGCGAACCGGGCCGCCATCGAGACCGTCAGCTGGCTGCGGATCATCGGCTACAACGCGCTGAGCGCCTGGCGGGCCCTGGCGCCTCGCAAGGACGGCGGCCCCATCGCCTGGGCCCGTGCCGCGGAGACCCTCCGCGACGCGCTGCTCGCCGCCCGCGTCGCCGATCAGCACGGGCCCGCTGTCGTCACCTGAACCACCGGCCCGCAGGCCGCCCCTTCTTCATTGCGCGCTGACAACCTGACCCGTCCCGCGGCCGACGCCGCTGGGCGACCTGCGTCCCGCCGCTGAGAGTGCGGCGCCGAGATACCGGCGAAGCTCATCCCGCGTCAGCGCGGATCGGGTCTGGCGCAGCTGGCAACTGCCTGCACTCACGGCTTCAGGGGTCTACACCTTGGTTGCGCAGCCCAGCGGCGCTGCGCTGGTCTCGGCGCACATTCTCCTATCCAAGGGGATGTCTGGAGCGCTCGCGGCGGACGGGACAACGCTGCGCTACTCGACCACGCGACCTGGGCAAGCCGGGCGGTACACCTTCACCGGAACCGCGGGGCAGCGCTTCGCGCTTCGCGCGACCGTGGCGTCGGGCTTCAGCACCTACGGCGCCACCGTGACCGTCGACCAGCCCAACGGCGTGACCATCGTGGCCACGCAGTTCTCGACCGGCCTTGATCAGCGGCTCAACCTGGGAGCCCTCACCGCCACAGGCAGCTACACCGTTGCCGTGGTGCCCAGCGCGCTGCAGACCGGGGCCATCGACTTGTCGCTGATCGAGGGCGCGACAGGCACCCTTTCGATCGGAGGCGCTGCCCAACCCCTCAGCCTCGCCGCAGCCCAGAGCGGGCGCTACACGTTCAACGGCAATGCAGGGGACTGGCTGGGCCTGGCAGTGACGTCCGTGGCGATAACCCCTGCCGGCACTGCCAACATTTCGCTCCTGAAGCCGGACGGATCGTCCCTCTGGAGCAGCACCCTCTCAGCCTCCTCCACAAGCTGGCAGCCGGGACAGCTCCCCTCCAGCGGCACCTACACGCTCGCAGTCACTCCCTCCGGCACATCGTCCTTCTCTTTCTCGCCATTGCTGTCGAATGCTTTGATCGGCACCATCGCGCCGAGCGGCGCGGTGACGAGGTACGAGACCGCCCGCCCTGGTCAGGCGGGGCGTTATACATTCACCGGAACCGCGGGGCAGCGGTTCACGCTCCGCGCCACCATCGCCTCCGGTTTCAGCACCAACGGCGCCGTCGTCACGGTCTACCAGCCCAGCGGCACGGCCATCGTGAACACACAGTTTTCGACCGGCATCGACCAGAAGCTCGATCTCGGAGCCCTGCCCTCCACCGGCACCTACACAGTCGGAGTAGTGCCGGCGTCACTCCAGACGGGGTCGATCAACTTGTCCCTCATTGAGGGCGCGACCGCTGCGCTCTCCATCGGAAGCGCAACACAGGGCGTGACGATTTCTGCAGCCCAGAACGGACGCTATACGTTCAGCGGAAACGCCGGCGACTGGCTTGGCATGGCAGTCACCGCCGTGACGATCACGCCGACGGGTTCCGCCAACATTTCCATCCGGAATCCGGACGGGACCATATTGTGGAGCGGCTTCCTCTCGGCCTCCTCCACCACTTGGCAACCCGGGCTGCTTCCGTCAAGCGGCATCTATACGCTCGTCGTCACTCCCCCAGGCACGTCCTCCTGCTCGTTCTCCGTGATGCTGTCGAACGCCCTGACTGGCGCGCTCACCAGCGGAGGCGTGACGAGGCATGAGACTGCCCGGGAGGGACAGGCGGGTCGCTACACGTTCACCGGAACCGCGGGACAGCGCTTCACGCTTCGCGCCGCCATGATTTCGGGCTTCGGCACCTATGGCGCCACCGTGACGGTGTACCAGCCCAGCGGCGCGTCCATCGCGTACACGCAGTTCTCGACCGGAACCGACCAGACCTTGAGCCTTGCAGCGCTGCCCGCCACCGGGACCTACACGGTGGCGGTCGTCCCGAACGCACTCAAGACCGGGACCATCGACCTCAGCCTGGTGGTCCAATGAACATCCGCAGCATGGTGCGCACCGATGCGACGGTTTTCGGAGGGGAAATGACAGGCTCGCTCTCGACAGGCACGAAGCGCAGCGCGCGAGCGTCATCAGCAGTTGCCCGAGCCCTGGTCCTATGCCTTGCATTTTCCGCCAGCGACGCTGACGCCGTACAGCCTGCCGTCACCGTCTACAGCGGAAATGGCTGCGTATCGGGCGACGGCACATCCGTCTGCTGCGAGGCGCAGGGCTTCACCTGCGAGGGCATTCCTCTGGGAGACGTCGGCTGCCGTGCCAACGGCCCCGGCTGCGGCTACGTCCGTCAGTGTGATTTCGGCGTCGTCAATTCCTCCGCCTGCACCCCTGGTCCTCAGGTTTGCGCTCCCCCAAAAGACAATGACAACGTCGACGCGACGCTCGGGATGGGGTGTGCATCTCCAGCTTTCCCGTTCGCCGGGCAGCGCGATCCGCACGCGGGCGTCTGCGGTCGAGCCCGATTCAACGAGTTGGGCGCCGACCCCATCCTCGTCTCCGGCCGCGCGGCCGCCACCGCTCCGTTCACGGACCTCTCCGTGGACAGGGTGTCGAAGCTGTCGCTCACCCGGGCGTACAACAGCGCCGATCGCGATCTGGCCCAGATGGGAGCGGGCGGCTCCTTTGGAAACGCTTGGCACCACGACTGGGAGGCCACCCTCTCCTGCGTGAACGGCATCTGCACGGTGGCGCGGGGTACGCTCGGCTACCTTCGATTCCGCCAGTCGAGCACCGCGCTGTCGCTGGACGGCTCAGAGACCCTCGCCATCTACACCGGCTACTCTTCCGCTGAGCGCGTCGCTCATCACGACGTATTGGTGAGGCACGCGTCAGGGGATTGGGACCTCCACAGCCCGGACGGCCGCACCTTTACGTTCCGGTCCACCTGCACGACCTGCGATTCGTCCAGCTCTCAGTTCTGCCAGCCAGCAGAGACGGGCGGCGTCGCACGACTCGTCAAGGTCACCAACCCCGCCGGCGACGTCATCACCGTCAGCTACTGGCCCGAGCAGCGGGTGCCGCTGGCCCTGGCGGACGACCTGGGACACGCGCTGAAGCTGACGTCCCCGACGGCCTGCGGCTCGTATGCCACCGAACTTCGGTACGACGACGTGCTCGTCGCGACCTACTCGAACGCGGGCAATCAGCTCACGAAGGTCAGTGATGCCGATGGTCGAGTGATGCGCTCGTACGCCTATGTGAACGCGGGGGCGTACTGGCCCCGGATTCAGGGCGTCATGAACGAGAGCGGCGCCTTGATTGCCGAGTTCTCCTACGACGAGAACGCGCAGGCGGTCGGCCTTGTAGATGACCAGACCACGCTGGATGCACGTTATAGCTCTGGGTGCGTTGCTCAAGGCGGGAACGCCGTCAACCCAAACTGGATGAAATGCAGCGCCTCCGTCACGGCCACCGAGACGTTCAGGGGCCCCGCCGGAGATGAAGAGGCCACCTCGTCACGCTCAGTGAATGCCGTCGTCTGGTTTCATTCCTCCCAGCTCGCACCTTTTGGGATTGAGCGCGAAGGCGCGACCTATGCGCCGGTGACAGTTGAGAGTTGGCTACCCAACGGCGATCCGATGGTCTCCTACCATGAGAGCTACCAACGTGACGGGCGGTCATATGGCACGTACACGTACAATGGGGTCGATGCTCTTGGCCGGACAACGCATCTGGCCGAGTTCAGTGGGGTGGCACCAACTTTCGACGAACACGGAGGTGTTCCAAGATATCCGGGGATCCCCATTCTGCTCGGGCAGGACTCCTACGAGGAGTGGCGCGCCTACGGCCTGAGCCGGACCGTCGCTCAAGGCGTGACAGTTCCGCTGGACACCGTGACCCGCATCTGGCGCCTGAGCACGCTGATGCCAGGGGAGTACACCGAGGAGCGCTTCGACTACGACCAGACAGGCAAGGCGGCGGATCCGATCGGATACGTTTGCGCGCCCGACCAGTTGCCCGCCGGAAGTGTGCTTTGCCGTACGGTCAGCAGTGGATATGTCACCACCCAGGGCGGCGTCACGCTGCGCCGCTACGGCACCTTCTACTCATACGATTCGCGTGGGCGGCTCACCCGCACCGTCGGCCCCTTTGATATCGACTCGCCCTATGGAGCTGATGACGCTCCCGTTGAGGAGAGGTTCTACTGGTCCGAAGGGGACACAGCGGCGCGCCAGGGCCGCCTGGCCGAGATCCGCCGATACGCCAACCCAGCTTCCCCGCCCCTCGCGACGCGATACGATTACGATCTCTTTGGGCCCTCGGAGATCACCGCCCCTAACGGCACCAAGGCAACGATCGCGCGAGATGGCCGCGGGCGCCCCACGTTCATCACCTACGCTGATGCCGCCGGCACAGCGAGAGCCCGCACCGAAACCCGCTACTACGACGGGATGCTGCCACGCCTGATCATCCTTCCCGACGGTTCCGCACAACGCTTCGGCTACGACGAGCGCGGGCGCGAAGCCTCCGTGGAGTACCTGTCTGGCGATCCGGAAGCGTCGGGCGGGACGGTCACCACCGGCTGGAGTCAGTGGTCCGTGTACGACGGCGCAGGGAACGTCATTCACTCCGAAATGCGCAACGCCAGCGGGCAGGTCACCTGGCAGCAGGACCGGGCCTACGACGCCCACCACCACGCGATTTGGGAGTCAAACCCCAGCGCTCCGGAGTTGGTGCGGACCTGGACCTTCACGCGGTCCGGATTCCTCACCGGAACCGTGGATGAGGAAGGTCGCGCGGTTTCCTTCGAGCCGGACGGCTTGTTACGGGTCGCGGCCGTGACCCAGAGCGGGCTGGACGGCAAGGGAGCGCCTGTAACCACCCAGGTCGCAGGATATGAGCGCGTCCTGCACCAGGATCAGATTGGAAGGGTCACCGACGGTGCCGGGCACTCGACGACCTACCAGTACGACGACTTCGGGCGGACGGAATCCGTCACCTCCCAGACCTCCGGAACCGTGCGGTACGAGTACGACGCACGCGGGAATGTCGTCGGCCGCAGCAACGGCAGCACGACCTGGGTCCTCTTGTACGACGGGCTGGACCGGCTGACTTCGCTGCAAGTGGCCCGGGATGGCGACGCAACGACGATTCACTACCAATACGGCTATGATCGCGCGCCGTTCCAGGGCAGGCTGACTTCCGTTTCCGAACCAGACAGGACCACCTACCTGCAGTACGACTGGGCAGGGCGCGTCGCGTCGGAAGTGCGGTACGAGGCAGTAGCTCCAGTCCCTTTCACCACCCAGTACGACTACGATCTCGCGGGACGCCTTCGGCTCCTCTCCTACCCAAGCGGCCTCTCGATTCAGTACGACCGTGATCCGGCGTCTGGATACGTGACCGCAGTAAAGGACGCGCGCTCTGGAGCGTCCCTCGCTTACGGGATCATGCACTATCCGGGCGGCCCCTTGGCGCAGCTCACGTTTGCAAGCGGCCTCACGTTGGTGAATCAGCTGAACCTTAGGTACGAGTTCCTTTCGGTCAAGAGTGGCCCTCTCTCCCTGACGCTCGCCCCCACTCCCGCCGGGGACGTCGGCCAGGTCACGGAGCGGCTGGCGCTTCCCTCCTGTGAGCAGCGCTTCGTTCGCGGGTTTGGCTACGACTATCGCGAGCGACTGACCTCGTGGCAGGACCTCGTGGACGGAACGGCCGGCACCTGTCCCCGGACGACCGGCGGCGCGTCTTCCGCCGGATACGCTTACGTCGCGAATACCGATCGTGTCGCGAGCGGGGTGGCGGAGGACGGCGACGCGCTCAGCTTTGACTATGATGCCGATGGCAATGTTTCCGGGATCTCCCAACAGGATCCCGGCGGCTCGAATCACTGGGGTGTGCCTCATCCACGACCCCATGGGCCGCCTTGCCACGGTGGGGTTCGGGAGGACCGTATCCACTCCTGGAGAGGAAGGCTGCCGAAGCGAGGCGGACGTGACTGCCGCTCTCGGTCGATTCCAATACGACTCCAGCAATCGCAGAGTGGCGCGGCAAAAGGACAACGCCTGGACCTACTTCGTCTTCGACTCTGCGGGGCATCCGCTGAGCGAGTTCGCGCGCACCAGCGATGAGACGAGACCCTGGGTGAAGCTCCGAGACTATATCTGGCTCGATTACCAGCCACTGGCTCAGATAGAGTACGCACAGACCGGCACCGGTCCCGAGTACACCTACTTCACTCACGTCGATCACCTGGGAACGCCGCGGGCGCTCACAGCAGACGACGGAACTGTCGTCTGGGCGACTCGTCAGCGGCCAAGCGGAGAGTTGGTGGAAGCGATACTCCCGGACGCGCGCTCCGGCCAGCCGGTCGTGACGAACCTGCGGCTTCCCGGCCAGTACGACGAGCGGCTGCTCGGGAGCGTGGGGCTCCAGGGGCCGTACTACAACTGGAACAGGTGGTATCTGCCGGGGCTGGGGAGGTATCTCGAGCCGGACCCCATCGCGCTGGGGGGTGGGTTCAATGGGGAGTTCGGGGTGGACTGGTACGGGTACGCGAACCAGAACCCCATGCGCTACACCGACCCATGGGGATTAGACACCTATGTCTGCACCGCGCCGCTCCATGCTTTCGGTGGCACAGGGAAAAGGTCCGGCCCCGACGCGTGGGGAAATCCGTTCTATCACAAATACCTGTGCATAAACAAGACAAAGTGCGGCGGGCAGGACCGGAGCGGCAATAGCAAATGGTATGAAGTAGGCAGCCCCGGCAAGAAGAGCCAGGACAGCTTCAACAAGGATACCTGCGAGAAGGTGGCGCCAGACAATCAATGCTTGGAGCTTTGTATCGCAAGAGAAATCGATAACCCTAAGCGGCCCTGGTACAGCGTCGGCCCTTTTGGGGAGGACTGTCAGGAGTGGGCGGACGAGAAGCTCGACATGTGCCGGGCCGAGTGCAAGGGCAAGTAACATGACCGTGCGAACGCAAGTCGTTGTGGGGCTCTGGTACGCCCTGGCTGTCGTGCTGCTCGGCTGCCTTGTGGGGGGGTGGGCAAGCGGAGAGATTCGGGGTTGGCTTGCTTTTGGATTCCTGGTTTCGGCTCTGCCATGCAATGCAGCCATCGTCGTGGCGGCGGCGGGAAGCCGCGAGTGGCTGAATAGAGCTAGGCAGGTGTGGCTGTTCCTAGCGGTTGTGGAGTTGGTGTTGTTCGCGATTGCCTTTGACCCTTCTCACCCGGATGCGCTGCGAGACCTAGACATAGTCCTGAAGTTCACGCTGGGTCCCCTAGCGTTTCCGGCCAGTATCCTCGCCCCGCTCGTGCTTGCAGGCGCGGGCGCACTTGCGTCCATGTTGGCAGGGGCGGTTGGAGTTCGTGCACCCAGTGGGACGACCGAGTTCTACCTTGCACTTGTGGGAACCTGGGCTGCTTTCGTGGCGATGGGGGCATTGCAGTGGTACGTCGTGCTCCCGGCCTGGCTTCGTAGGCGCGACCGACGCAGATTCGAGGCGAGCACCCGCATGTCATGAGTCGCGTTCAGCGCAGGGCGCCTCTCCCCGCCCTGGTCCTGCTGGCCTGCATCTCCCCCGCCGCCCACGGGCCCGAACACCACCATCACCGGGACCGTGGTCGAGCGGGTCGATGGGGCGCCGTACTCGTTCCTCCGTTCCTCCGGCTGGAGACGGAGAACGGGATGACGTAGGTCGCCGTGCCAAGGGTCGAGGTGCCGAAGCAGTCGAAGGTCACCGTGAAGAGTAAGCGCCCGGTGAACCGCACCTGTCGGTATTGCCGCTCACGCAGGATGACGGCGTAGCGCCCGATCTCGCGCAGGCTGCTTGAGGGAGAGTGGCGCGTCGCGGCGGCGATGGTCATCGCGCAGCCCGGAAACTGGCGGTCACGATGGGTGATGGTATCGACGGCGCCGAGGAGGGGGCACCGGCGCGTCATCGGCCCCGGAAACGGGTGGCGGGGAACGTGTGTCAGCACGCCCCCCGCCGTGCCCCGGGCCTGTGTCAGCAGGCGACCGGAGCGACATTCGATTCGTACAGGTAGCGCTCGACGTCAAGCTCTGGACCGCCCGGCCGCCGACGGTAGATGCGGTGCGACCAGGGAGGTGCCCGGTTTGTGCCGCCCCGAGTCGCCCCGCTGGCGGCGCCCTGGGCCTGCACGGCCACGGGCTGCGCGAGCGGCATCAGTGGGGCCCGGCCGAGGTCGGCGGGGGCCCCGCGCTCGTCGGGATCCTGCTCCGGCGGTACCTGTGCCGATGGCCTGCGGCGTGGTCATCGTGGTGGGGCCCCGCGGCCTCGTCCGTCGCCGGCCTTACTCGGCAGGTGCGATCGCGCTGGCGCTCGCGCTGGCACGGCGTGGCCGGCCTCGCGCCGGCCGAGGTCCGTCGGCGGGTGAGCCCGCTGCGGGTCGTCGGACCGACCGCGGTCGCGGGCTGGGCGAGCCTGCGCCCGGTGGTGCCGCGCGATCCGCGCGAGGCGGCTGTTCCCGGCCGTGCGCGCGCTGCCGCCGGAGGCGACGCTCCGCCAGGTCGCGGCCCGCGCGGCGACGACGCTCGCGGCCTTCGCTCCGAGCTCGGGCGGGCTCGCCGTCGAGTCGGCCGCGTTCATCGGGGCGAGCATGTAGCCCGAGGTCCATCGGAGCGGCGGCACGACCGGAGGCGATCCCACCATCGAGGATCCTCTCGCGTCGCCCCGGCCGCCGGGCACTGCTCGTCGTTCGCCCCTCGCCACTCCCGGCGAGGCGATCACGAGGAGCAGAAATGGACGAGTCCACCTCGGCGGCGCCGCCGCCGATCCCCAAGACCTCCCCGCTCGCGCCGAAGGATCACGGCGAGGCGGTCGCGATCTTCCGCAGCGAGATCGTCGGCGCGCTCACGCGCAAAGAGACCTCGACCACGGCGAGCTGCGCGCCGCCTTCCGCGCGCTCTCGGAGGAGCGCTTCCGCCCGCCAGGCGTCGAGACGACCCGGCGGTTCTCGGTCGCGACGCTCGAGCGCTGGTTCTACGCGTATCGCGCCGGCGGGCTCGCGGCGCTCCGGGCCGGCACCGCGCAGCGACCGCGGCCACGCGCAGGAGCTCACCGCCGAGCAGCGCCAGCTTCTGCTCGACATCCGGCGCGAGCATCGCTCGGCGTCGGTGCCGCTCATCCTGCGGACGCTCGTCGCCGACGAGAAGCTCGAGGCCGGCGCGATCTCGCCGGCGACGGTGCGCCGGCTCAATGTGGCCGAGGGCCTCGACCGCGTTCCGATGCGCGAGGGCGGGGGCCAGAAGACGCGGCTTCGCTGGGAGGCGGCGAGCCCGGGCGCGCTCTGGCACGCGGACGTCTGCCACGGACCGGCGCTCACCATCGACGGCAAGTCGAAGCCGCTGCGGATCCATGCGCTCCTCGACGACGCGAGCCGGTTCATCGTCGCCATCGAGGCGCGCCACACCGAGCGCGAGACGGACATGCTCGAGATCCTCGTCCGCGCGCTCCGCAAGCACGGGCCGCCCGACGTCCTCTACCTCGAGAAGGTGGACCCCAATCAGCTCGCGCTCCTTCATCGCCCAGGCCCAGGCCGAGTCGAAGCAGGATCGACGAGGCCGTGGCGGCGCTCCTGGAAGCGACCTCGAACCCGGACGCGCCCGTCCCGGCACCGAAGCCGCGGCCGCTGCGGGGGCACGGGCGAAACCGCCTGCCGGACCACCTGCCGCGCGAGGAGGTCGTGCTCGAGCCGCCCGCGGCGGAGAAGGTCTGCGCGAGCTGCGGTGAGGAGAAGGCGTGCATCGGCCACGAGCGGAGCGAGGTGCTCGAGTTCGTGCCGGCCACCTTCAAGGTGATCGAGTACGCGCGGGAGAAGCGGGCCTGCCGCAAGTGCGGCGAGGGCGTGGTGATCCGCCCCGCCGGCCGCGAAGCCCATCGACGGAGGGCTCCCTGGCCCGGGGCTCCTCGCCCACGTGCTGGTACTCCAAGTACAAGGATCACCTCCCCGCTCAACCGGCTCTCCGGGATCTACGAGCGGAGCGGCGTGAACCTGAACTCCTCCACGCTGGGCGACTGGGTTCGCGGCGGGGACCGATGGCCTCGCGCCTATCGCGAGGGCGATCTGGCGCAGGGCCATCGAGGCGCACCTGCTCCAGAGCGACGACACCGGCATCAAGGTGCTCGACAAGGACCATCCGAACGGCATCAAGCGCGGGCACCTGTGGGTGTACCTGGGCGACGGGCAGTGGAGCGCTTTCGTCTACACGCCGGACTGGAAGGGGGAGTGGCCGCAGGGCTTCCTTGGCCGCCCGAACAAGGGCTGGCTCCAGGTGGACGGCTATGGCGGCTACCAGGACCTCTTCCAGCGCGAGGGCGCGACGGCGGGATCGAGGTGTCGTGCTGGGCACACGCCCGGCGGGGCTTCGTGGAGGCGCTGGAGGCCGGCGACGTCCGCGCCGCCATCCCGGTGAAGCTCATCGCGAAGCTCTACGACATCGAGCGCGCCGCCAAGGAACTTGAGGAGGCCCACGAGGCCAGGCGTGAACGCCGCCAACGCGAGGTGCCGCCGATCCTCGCGGCCCTCGGCAAGTGGATGGCCGACACCTACCAGGCCGAGCCGCCGAAGAGCCCGCTCGCGAAGGCCTGCTACTACGTCATCGCGCGCTGGGAGAGCCTGAAGCGCTTCCTCGAGGACGGCCGGCTGCCGATTGACAACACGGCCTCGGAGCGCGAGCTGCGCCAGGTGGCCGTGGGTCGGGCCAACTACCTGTTCGCCGGGTCGGACCAGGGCGGAGAACGGGCGGCCATCGCGTACACCGTGATTCGACCGCATGCTGGCCGACATCGACCCGCTCGCCTACCTCGCCGACGTCTTCCAGAAGCTCGCTGAGGGCTGGCCCCATCGGCGCCTCGGTGAGCTGCTGCCGCCAGCGTGGGGCCGCCGCCCGCAAGTTCGCGGTCGCCTCGAACCCGCTCGCTGGAAAGCGGCACGGGGAGCGCGGTAGCCTCGCGCGATGCCGACCGAGCCCGAGGACCCGATTACCATCGTCGTGTCGAGCGCCGAGTTCGCGCTCCTGAGGAAGCTCGACTTCCCCTGCTCGCAGGAGGTGCTCGCGACCGCGAGCCCCGACCTGGAGGGCATCGCCCTCCACGGGAGCCGCGCCGACCTCGCGAGCCTGGCGGGGTGGGTCGCCGGCGAGGCGAACCACGCCCGCCGTGGCACGCGCCGCTCTGAACTCCTCGAAAGCCTCTCGGAGCAGCTCGAGGACGTCCTCACCGTCTATCGCTGAGCGGCACCGCGACGTCGCGCGCCGTCAAGCGGCGCGCACTGACGCCAACCGGCGGGACGGACACCTCGCAATCGCCGAAGCCTCTCACGCTCGCCGCCAACCCGGTACGTGTGGTCAGCCGGGGGGATACCGAAATGCGACTTTCCGTGGATGGGCGGATCGCTTTTGGTCGAGCAAGCGGCCATGCTGGAGGGGTAGCTCCCACCACCAGGATCTTCGCGTTCGATCTGGTGACACGCCGCCTCGTTGAGTCCCGCGAGATTGACCCAGGACTTCTTCCCGATGTGAAGGCGCCCGCGACACCGTTGCCAGAACGGTAGGTGGGATGGATGGCGCCGTACTCGTTCCTGCGGCTTGAGACTGAGGCCGGGCAGATGTGGGTCGCCGTGCCGATGGCCGAGGTGCCGAACAAAGGTGGTGGTAAAGAACGGCGCCGTGCTCAAGAACTTGGAGTCGAAGCAGGCAGGGAGGCGCTTCGACGCGGTGGTGTTCGGGGTCTTGGAGAAGGGGTAGGAGGTCCTGCATGTCCCAGTCGCTCTCGGAACTCGCCCTCGACTCGAACTGCCTCTCGTACGCGTGAGCCGGGGTTCCCTCGAAGGGAGAGCCGCGTCGCACGCAGCGCCGGGCGCGGGCGGCGCTAATGGCGGCGGCTCGCGCTCGCAGCAGCGCCGCTCGTCACGACACCGGCCCGCGCGCCACGACCGCCGTCCGCATCGGACCTTCCCGTCGCGGCGCCCGCGCCCGCAGCCGGCGCATCCCCACCGGCCCCCCTCACTCGCACGCTGGCGCTGCCAGCGGCGGTCGCCGCAGTCGCCCCAGCCGCCCCGTCGGCCCCATCCGCCCCGCTGCCCCCGCCCACCGCCCCTCCTGCAGCAGCCACCCCGCCCCCCGCCCGCCGCCGCATCCGCGGCAGCTGCAGCAGGATCTCCGCCGTGCGGCGCGGGCACTCCAGCTGCGGGCAGTGGCCGCAGTCGGGCACGGGCTCGTAGCGGACGCGCGGGAGCTGCTCCAGGAAGAAGTCGCGGCAGCCCTCGGGGATGAGCCGGTCGTTCTCTCCCCAGATCAGCACCGACGGGCAGGCCAGGCCGGCGGCCTCCTCGGCGGTCACGAAGTCCTCGGCCTGCAGCGAGCTCACCAGCTGCAGCACCGACGGCGCGCGCAGCAGCCGGCGGATGTCGCGCCCCAAGAGCCGGGTCGCGAGCGGCGGCCGGTGGAAGAGCCGCGCCACCAGCTCCGCCACGGCGGCGCGGTGGTCGGCGGTCAGCGCCTGCCCGAAGTCGGCCCAGTCCTCGGCGTGCAGCGCCGGGCCGCCGGGGTTGAGCAGCGCCAGGCCGCGCACCAGGTCCGGCCGACGCGCGGCCAGCTTGGCCGCCAGCCAGCCGCCCATGGAGTTGCCGGCCAGGAACGCGCCTTCCGGCGCCACGCGGTCCACCAGCCGCTCGGTCACCTCCAGCAGCTCGGGGAAGGTCAGCCAGGCGCGCCCCTCGGGCGGACGCGACCAGCCGTTGCCGGGCAGGTCGGGCACGATCACCCGGTAGGTGTGCCTCAGGGCGGGGATCACGGGGAAGAACGACGCGGCGGTGGCGCCCAGCCCGTGCAGCAGCACCAGCGTGGGGGACGGGCGGCGCCGGCCTGCGCTGGCGGGGCGGATGCGCGCGGGCCGGCCGCGGCGGGCTCCAGGCGCGGGCCGCTCGGGGCGCGGGGCGAACTCCGCGTACCAGACGCGACAGCCCGAGAGGTCCACCTCGCGGAGGGCCGCTCCATCCCGTCGCCACTGGAACGCCAGCAGCCGCGCGAGGAACTCGAGCACAAGGCTCAAGGTTGAAGCGGATGACGCGATCCGCCAGGGCCCTCCCGCGCAGCCCCGGACGGTGGCCTCCGCCGGGCGGATGCCAGCCTGGGCGCCCCCGGGGGCAGGGCGGCGTCGCGACGGCCGCCGTCGCGGTTCGACGAGCTCACCGCGAACGGTGAGCTGGGCCTCACCGCGAACGGAGCGCCCCTCACCGCGAACGGAGCGCCACGCCTCGCCGCCAACGGAGGCGCCCCGCTACACCTTGAACCGGTGCACCCGCTCGGAGAGCGCCCGCGCCCGCAGCCCCATCTGATTGGCCACGCCGGCCAGCCCATCCACGGCGCTCTCGTGCGCGCCGGCGGTGTCGGAGAGGTTCTGCAGCGCCTCGCGCACCCGCCGCGTGGCGGCGTTGTGGCTCTCCACGGCGCGGGTGATCTCGCTGATCATCTTCTCCAGCCGCGAGAGGTTCTCGAGCTGGCGGCGCCCCAGGCCGGACTGCTCCTCCAGCGCGCGGGCCACGCGGTCGGCGATGCCGGTCACGCCGCGCGACACCGAGTGGACGGCGGTCACCGAGCGGCCCACCAGCTGGACCGCGGCGGCGACGGCGCGCGAGCCCTCGGCCACCGACTCGACCAGCGCCGAGACCTCGCGGGAGGACTGCGCGTGCGCCTCGACGGCGGCGCGGATGGCGGCGGCGGTCTGGCGGCCGTGCGCGGTGGAGCGGCGGATCTCGCCCAGCGCCTGCAGCGAGTTGCGCGCCAGCTGCACGCCCTTGGTGGAGAGCGCGTCGCCGCGGTCGATGAGGGCGGCGGTGCCCTCCACGTCCTCGCGGACGGCGTGGATGATGTCGCCGATGGACTTTGTGGAGCGGGCGATCTGCGAGGCCAGGTCGCGGATTCTGGTCGGCCACCACGGCGAAGGCCTTGCCGTGCTCGCCGGCCTGCGAGGCGATGATGGAGGCGTTGAGCGAGAGCAGGTTGGTGCGGCCCGCCACCTCGGAGATGAAGTCGACCACCTGGTCGATGTCGTCGGAGCGGCGGCCCAGCGCGGCGATGCGGGTGTGGGCATCGCCGACGGCCGTGCGCAGCGCCTCGATCCCGTGCACCGTCTCCTCCATCACCAGCCCGGCCCGGTCGGACAGGTCGGCCACGGCGGCGGCGGTGGTCTCGGTCTCGCCGGCGGCGCGCTCCAGCCCCGACACCGAGGCCTTCACCTCGGCCAGCGAGCCGCCGGCGCGGCCGGCCAGCGACTCGAGGTCGGCCAGCCGCCCCTCGGCCTCCCGCCCGGCGCCGCCCAGCGTCTCCACCTCGCCCAGCGCCGCGGCCATGGCGCGCTCCATCTCGGCGCCCTTGCGCTGCACCTCGTCGAAGGCCTCGGCCATCTCGCCCACGGCGCGGCTGGTGGCGGCCACGTACTCGGAGAGCCCGCCCAGCCCCTTGGAGACCTGCCCCACCGAGCCGTCCATGGCCTCGACCGCGGCCTGCACCGAGCGGACGCCGGCGTGCTGGTCGAGCGCGCCGCGCTTCACCTGCTCGCCGATGGCGCCCGCCTCGCGGGCCCCAACCGAGACGCCCTCGCTGGCCGACTGGACGTCGCGCACCAGCCCCTGGAGGCCGTGCGCCATGCGGCGGAAGTCGGAGGCCAGCCGGCCGATCTCGTCGCGCGAGAGCGTGGGCGGCGCCACCGTCAGGTCGCCGGCGGCGATGAGCCCCGCGGCGCGGTTGAGCGGGCGGAAGGGCAGCGTGATGGCCCGGGCGGCGAACCAGACCAGCAGCGCGGTGGTGGCGTAGACCATCAGCGCCAGCCAGCCCAGCTGCTTCCAGAAGGTGGGGCGCCGGTCGGAGAGCGGCCCCTCCGACAGCAGCACGCGCGCGAGCAGCCCCTCCGGCGTGAGCCGGGTGATGAGCCAGCCGTTCGCCACGCGCACCGTCCCCGGCTCGGCGGCCCCGGAGGCGGCCAGGTACATGGCGGAGACGCCGGAGCGGGCCACCACCGCGCCGTTCTCGTTCAGGAGCACCGCAGGTGAGTAGCTGGCGCGCGACAGGACCATCACGCGCTCCTCCGGCGTCTTGGCCGGCGCGAGCAGCGCGCCCTCCACGGCCCGCTCGGCGGTGAAGGTGTACATGCGCTCCACGTCGGCGCGGTAGCGCACGTAGCTCGGCGCCGAGCAGAGCAGCAGCACCACCGTGGCGATGCCGAAGCCCAGCGCCAGGATCTTCTCGCGGACCGTGCCGCGGACCACCACCTCCACGCGCTCCGCCAGCGGCACCACCACCTGCGTCATGGTGGCGGAGCAGAACGCGTACGCCAGGAGCCCCTGCAGCAGCGCCGCCGCGAGCCCCACCGCGCCGCCGGCCAGCGCGGTGTCGAGGCCGAGCTCGGCGTAGGTCACGAGGGCCGCGCCGGTCGCCAGCACCACCACCAGCCCGCTCACGAAGAGGAGCAGCGCCACCCGCAGCGCCAGCGCGTGACAGCCCACCGCCGCGAGGCGCGCGGTCCGCTCGTCGATGCCCTCGAGGTCGTCCAGCGCCGCCTCGATGGGCCGCAGCAGCGCCCAGCACGCCACCGCGGCCAGGCCGAGCTGGGCGAGGAAGCCGAGCACCGCCGCGGTCCGCAGCACGTTCATCTGCTCCGGGCGCAGATTGAACGAGCTCTCGACGGCGAAGACCGCGATGGCGAGCGCCAGCCCCACTGGGAAGGCGGTGTTCCGGAGGAGCGCGAGGAAGAGCCGCATCGTGCTCCGCAGTGTAGCGCGGCGGGGGCCTCCCACGGGGCCTCCGGGTGGCGATACATGCGTTGTCACGCAAGGCCGCGTTCTCATGGGCGAAATCGATCCGGCGAGGTGCCGGGCACCACGAAAACCCCCCATTGATCGATGGGTTCGCTTGAACCGGCCCATGGGGTCATGATATCGGCTTCGCCTATGCGCATCCGGCGGCTCGACATCGTCGGCTTCAAGTCGTTCATGGACAGGGTGGTCGTCGCCTTCGACGAGGGCGTGACCGGCGTCGTGGGCCCCAACGGCTGCGGCAAGTCCAACGTGGCCGACGCCATCCGCTGGGTGCTGGGCGAGCAGTCGGCCCGCCACCTCCGTGGCCGCTCCATGGAGGACGTGATCTTCAACGGCTCGGAGTCGAAGCCGCCGCTCTCCATGGCGGAGGTGATGCTGACCTTCGAGAACGACCGGCCCAGCGAGCTGCCGCCGGCGTTCCAGGGCTTCGGCGAGATCACCGTCGGCCGCCGGCTCTACCGCTCCGGCGAGTCCGAGTACCTCGTCAACGGCGTCCAGGCCCGCCTGCTGGACGTGAACGACATCTTCTTCGGCTCCGGCGTCGGCCGCACCGCCTACTCGATCATCGAGCAGGGCCGCATCGGCCAGATCGTCTCCGCCCGCCCCGAGGACCGGCGCGCCATCATCGAGGAGGCCGCCGGCATCACGAAGTACAAGAAGCGCCGCGAGGCGGCCGAGCGGAAGATGGAGGCCACGCAGCAGAACCTGATGCGCGTGGCGGACATCGTCCAGGAGCTGGGCAAGCAGCTCGAGTCGCTCAACCGCCAGGCCCGCAAGGCCGAGAAGTACAAGGCGCTGCGCGCGCAGATCAAGGAGCTGGAGCTCCGCTCCGCCGCCGCCCGCTACCTGGAGCTGACCGCCACCCGCCGCGCCGCCGAGGAGCGGCAGGCCACGCTCCGCACCGAGGAGGCCGAGCTCTCGGCCCGCCTGGTGGAGCTGGACGGCATGCTGGAGTCCGACCGCGCCCGCACCGGCGAGAGCGAGGCGCTGCTGGCCGACCTCTCCGCCCGCGAGCACGCGCTGGAGAGCACCGCCCGCGTCTCGGAGGTCTCGCTGGAGGCCGCCGGCCGCGAGCTGGAGCAGATCGCCGAGCGGACCCGGGCGCAGGCCGCCGAGGTCGAGGCGCTCAAGGACCAGGCCGAGGCGCTGGCCTCCGAGCGCGAGGCGCTGCTCCGCCAGCGCGACGACCTCGAGTCGCTGGTCTCCTCCGACGAGGGGCGGCTGGGCGAGGCCGAGGTCTCGCTGCGCGAGGCCGGCCGCGAGCAGGGCGCGCTGCAGGGCGAGGCCGACCGGGCCCGCGCGACCGCCTCGGCGGCCCTCTCCGAGGCCACCTCCCACCGCAGCCAGCTGGCGCAGATCGAGCGGCAGCGGCTGGACGTGCGCGGCCGCCTGGAGAAGAACCGCGCCGAGGCCGACGGCCTGGCGGCGCGCCTCTCCGAGCTGGACGGCGCCCGCTCCGCCTACGTGGAGAAGCTGGGCCAGACCCGGCAGCTCAAGCTCCGCCTGGACGAGCAGCGCGGCGCGCAGGAGGAGCTGCTGGAGCGCACCCGCGCCGAGTTCATCCAGAACGAGGCCAAGCTCATCACCCTGCGCGAGGAGCTGGCCGAGAAGCGCTCCCGCCTGCAGAGCCTCCTCGAGATCGTCCGCAACTACGAGGGCTACGGCCGCGGCGTGCGCAGCCTGATGACCCGCGCCGGCGAGGCCGAGGGGCGCGACCGCGGCGTCTTCGGCCTGGTGGCGGACGTGATCTCCGCGCCGGCCGAGTACGAGAACGCGGTCGAGGCCGTGCTGGGCGAGCGGCTGCAGTACGTCATCGTCGAGAGCCACTCGCAGGGCGTCGAGGCCATCGACTACCTCAAGACCGCCGCCGAGGGGCGCGCCTCGCTCATCCCCATGGCCCGCCTGCGCGACGCGCAGGGCGCCGCGGCCGAGCTGGACCGCAGCCACCCCGGCGTGGTGGCGGCCTGCCTGGACGTGGTCCGCTTCGAGCCCTCCTACGAGAAGGTGGCCCGCTTCCTCCTGGCCGACGCGGTCATCGTCCGCGACCTCCCCTCCGCGCTGGAGATCTGGCAGCAGAGCGAGGTGAAGCGCACGCTGGTCACGCTGGACGGCGAGGTGCTGGATCCGTACGGCGTGGTCACCGGCGGCCCGCTGGAGGGCGAGGGGCACGGCGCGCTGCAGCGCCGCCGCGAGGTGCAGGAGCTGGAGGAGACGGTCCGCGCCTTCGAGGCCGAGTTCTCGCTGGCCACCGAGCGCCACCGCACCCTGCAGGCCCGCCTGCTCCAGCTGGAGGCGGCGCTCAAGAGCCTGGACAAGGACGGCCGCGAGAAGGAGCTGGCCCTCCTCGACCAGGAGAAGGACCTGGCCCGCGTGGGCGAGGAGCTGGAGCGGGTGGGCACCCGCACCGCGCAGCTGGACGTGGAGCGCGGCACGCTGGAGGAGTCGCTGGCCGGCCTCTCCCGCGAGGAGGAGGAGCACCGCCTGGCCGCCGCCACCGCCGAGGCGGAGCAGTCCCGCGCCGAGGAGCGGGCCCGCGAGGCCGTCTCCCGGCTGGAGGGCTGGCGCGCCCGCGGCGACGTGCTCACCGCCGAGCTGATGAACCTGAAGGTGAAGGTGGCCGCCGACGCCGAGCGCCGCGAGGGCATCGGGTCGGCGCTCAGGCGCGTCGAGGACGCCCGCCGCGAGGTGGACGAGCGCCGCGGCCGGATCTTCGCCGCGCTGTCCGAGGCCAACGCCCGCGCCGCCGAGCTGAAGGGCCGGCTGGAGGGGACGCGGGTGGACCTGGGGCGCGTCTCGGCCGACCTGGCCGAGGTCCGCGAGCAGCTGGCGAAGGCCCGGACCGAGCACGAGGGGCTGGCCATCGGCGCCCGCTCCCGCGACGCCGAGGCCCGCGACCTGCGCGCCCGCAGCGAGGGGCTGCGCCAGTCCATCTCCGAGGCGGCCCTCACCGGCCGCGAGCAGGCCCTGGAGCTGGCCCACCTCGAGGAGCAGGTGCGCGAGCGCTGCCAGGCCGAGCTGAAGTGGGAGGTGGCCCGCTTCCACCTGGAGCGGCCGCCGGGCGAGGAGGAGCGCGAGAAGCTCGAGGAGCTGAAGGCCCAGGCCGACCGGATGGGCGCCATCAACCTCACCGCCATCGAGGAGTACGACGAGCTGGCCCGCCGCCACGCCTTCATGAGCGAGCAGAAGGGCGACCTGGAGCGGTCCATGGCCGACCTCAAGTCCGCCATCGTGAAGATCAACCGGGCCTCGCGCGAGCGGTTCCAGGAGACCTTCGACCGCGTGAACGAGAAGTTCCAGGCGGTCTTCCCGCGCCTCTTCGCCGGCGGCCGGGCCGGCCTGGTGCTCACCACGCCGGAGGGCGACGGCGAGCACGGCGTGGAGATCTTCGCGCAGCCCCCGGGCAAGAAGCTGCAGAGCGTGAACCTGCTCTCCGGCGGCGAGAAGGCGCTCACCGCGGTGTCGCTGATCTTCGCCATCTTCCTCATCAAGCCGACGCCGTTCTGCCTGCTCGACGAGGTCGACGCCCCGCTCGACGAGGCCAACGTCGGCCGCTACAACGAGATGGTGAAGGAGATGTCCCGCAACTCGCAGTTCATCCTCATCACGCACAACAAGCGGACGATGGAGATGGTGGACACGCTCTACGGCGTGACCATGGAGGAGCCGGGCGTGTCCAAGCTGGTCTCCGTGCGCCTGTCGCAGCGGGCCCGCGAGGTGGCCGCGGCGTAGCCGGGGGAGGTCCCGGCGACCTCCGTCGTTGACAGGCCGGTCCGGGGCCTCCTATATGCTCGGGCTCCCACGCCTTTTCCCCACCCGGAGCCCGCGTGAACCCGCTCGCCCAGCCCGCGAACGACCTCGTCCTGTACGGCGCGGTGGCCGCGGCCCTGCTGCTCGCCATCGTCCTCGTGGCGGTGCTGCTGCGCCGCCGCCGCCGCCCGCCCCCGCAGCTGCCCGAGGCGCGTCCCCCGCCCGCCATGACCACGCCGCAGGCCGGCGCGGCGGGCGCGCCCGAGCCGGTGGAGCGCAGGCGGCGCAAGGAGCCCCGCCCGCCCCCGGCCGCGCCGCTCACGGCGGAGGAGCGCGCCGCCGACGAGGCCCGCAAGAAGGAGGCCTACCGCGCGCAGAAGGGGGCCGAGCGGCTCGAGCGCGAGCGGAAGGCGGCGGAGCGCGCCGAGGCCGAGGCCCGCGCCCGCGCCGAGGCCGAGCAGGCGGCGCGCGAGGCCGAGGAGGCCCGCCGGCGGGCCCAGGAGGGGGAGCGGCGCAAGGCGGAGGCCGAGGCCGGCCGGACGCTGGCGGCGGGGCTGGAGAAGACCCGCGGCGGCTTCATGGCCCGGCTCAACGCGCTCTTCGCCGGCGGCAAGCTGGTGGACGACGCGGTCCTGGCCGACCTGGAGGAGGTGCTCTTCACCGCCGACATCGGCGTCCGCACCGCCACCCGGCTGCTGGAGACGGCCCGCGAGAAGGTGCGCCGCAAGGAGCTCTCCGACCCGGAGAAGCTCAAGGGCGCGCTGCGCGAGGAGATCGCCCGCATCCTGGCGCTGGACGGCGCCGAGGGCGCCGCCGCGCCGCTGCAGGTGGGCGCGGACCGGCCCTGGGTGGTGATGGTGGTGGGCGTGAACGGCTCGGGCAAGACCACCACCGTGGGCAAGCTGGCCGCCAAGCTCCAGGGCGCCGGCCACAAGGTCCTGCTGGGCGCGGGCGACACCTTCCGCGCCGCCGCCGGCGAGCAGCTGGAGGTCTGGGCCGGGCGCGTGAACGCGCCCATCGTGCGCGGCAAGGAGGGCGGCGATCCGGCCGCGGTCTGCTTCGAGGCGGTGCAGCGCGGAGCGCAGGAGGGCCTGGACGTGGTGCTGTGCGACACCGCCGGCCGCCTCCACACCAAGACGCCGCTCATGGAGGAGCTGAAGAAGGTGAAGCGGGTCATCTCCAAGGCCGCCGCCGGCGCGCCGCACGAGGTCCTGCTGGTGCTCGACGCCACCAACGGCCAGAACGCCATCGCCCAGGCCCGGCAGTTCCACGAGGCGCTGGGGGTGACCGGCATCGCGCTCACCAAGCTGGACGGCACCGCCAAGGGCGGCGTCATCATCGGCATCTGCGACGAGCTCCGGATCCCGGTCCGCTACGTGGGCGTGGGCGAGACCGTGGCCGACCTCAAGCCCTTCGAGCCGCGGGAGTTCGTGCAGGCGCTGTTCGATTAGCACCACCGCCATGCCCGCCCCGCGCGTCATCCTCCTCGACATCGACGGCACGCTGCTCCACTGCGGCGGCGCCGGGCGCCGCTCGCTGGAGCTGGCCTTGGCCGACCGCTGCGGGCCGCTGGACGGCCGGCTGGCCTCGCTCCGGCTCGACGGGATGACCGACCGGCTCATCGTCCGCGAGGCGCTGGCGCTCCTCGCCCACCCCTTCACCGAGACCGCCTGCGACGAGGTCCTGGCCGCCTACCTGGTCCACCTCCGGCGCGAGATCCACGGGCCGGGCTACCGGGTCCTGCCCGGCGTGGAGCCGCTGCTGGGGCGCCTGGCCGAGGCCGGCACGGCCCACGGCCTCTGCACCGGCAACATCGCCGACGGCGCGCTGCTCAAGCTGGCCCGGGGCGGCCTGGACGTGTGGTTCGACTGGGGCGAGCGGGCCATCCGCGGCTTCGCCGACGACGGCGAGGCGCGCGAGCGGCTGGTCGCCGCCGCGGTGGCGCGGGCGACCCGGCACCTGCCCGACCTGGCGCCGGCCGAGGTGCTGGTGGTGGGCGACACCCCCCGGGACGTCGCCGCGGCCCACGCCGTGGGCTGCCGGGCCCTGGGCGTGGCCACCGGCCACTACGACCAGGCGGCGCTGGCGGCGTGCGGGGCCGACGCGGTGGCCGGGTCGCTGGAGGCTCCGGCCGCCCTGGCGGCCATCCTGGGTGGGTGACGCGCTCACCGGACTTGAACCGGGCGCAAAGGAGGGCTATGCGTGGCGCAACGCCGCAGCGCTCGCTCGTCCCACCACGCCCAGGCGCGGCGCCAGGGGTCCTCCATGGAAGCCGTAGAGACCAGCTCCGAGTCCAGCCTGCCGCTCGACGGCCCGCGCCTTCGGGCGGTGCCGGCAACGCGCGAGCTCATCCCCCAGCTGCAGGAGTGCCTGGAAGGCGCGGCGGAGTCCTTCGCGCGGACCGAGGGCCACCCGCCGCGGCCGGACGAGGCCGAGGGGCTGGTCTCCGAGGCCGAGGCGGACGAGCTGCGCCGCGTCTTCGCGCTGGTGCCGTCCGTGGGCGGCCCGGCGGTGGGCGTGCTCGACCTCTACCTGCACCACCCCGAGCCCGGCGTGGCGCACATCGGCCTCCTGCTCTTCCGCGAGGCCTGCCAGACGCTGGGCTACGGCCGTGAGACGGTGGCCTCGCTGGAGCGCGGGCTGCTCCGCGCCGGCTTCAACGCGCTCCGCCTCTCGGTCACCGACGACAACCACGCCGCCCGCGCCTTCTGGGACCACCTCGGCTTCGCCGACGTGGGGCGGCTCGACGACGGCGTGACGGTGCTGGAGAAGCGGCTCGGCTGAGCCGCCACCCCGGAAGGCGAGAAGGCCCGCCGGGATCCCGGCGGGCCTTCTGGACTTCAGCGACTCCGTTCGCCCTTCGACAGGCTCAGGGCGAACGGCGCGGCGCGCTTCGGGCCGGGACCCGCTACTCCGGCGCGGGCGCCGGCGCGAAGATGCGGGCCAGCCGGACCACCCGGCCGCGGAGCCCCTCGAACACGCTGGCCAGGCCCACGTAGGCGAAGCCGACCTGGAACAGGACCAGGAACGGGATCGAGTAGTAGACCTCGCGGTTGTACAGGTAGACCACGCCGTAGGTCATGTAGGCCGCCAGGGCCAGCTCGACCAGGGGCTGCAGCGTCACGGCCGCCTTGTACTTCTTGCGCACCACCGACTCGCCGGCCTGCTTCACGCCGTGCTTGGGGGTGCGGACGAAGGCGGTCTGGTAGCCCATCAGCGCCTCGACCACCGCGCGGGCGTTGTTCACCGAGAGGCCGATGCCCAGCGCCAGCACGAAGGGGATCCGCTTGAGCGAGTCCCACCAGCTGATGCCCTGCTCGCGCTGCGAGGCCACGTAGAAGGCCACCACGCTCAGCGTGGCCAGCGCGAAGAAGGGCAGGTCCATGAAGAGGACCTCGTAGGCGCCGTGCGAGACCCGCACCACCACCGTGATGGGCAGCAGGATCGAGAGCGGGATCATGAGCAGGTAGGCCAGGTTCGCCGTGAGGTGGACGATGGCCTCGTGCTTCATGTGCCTGGGCAGGTCGCTCTTGAGGACCCGCGGCAGGAGCTTCAGGGCCACCTGGACGGCGCCCTTGGCCCAGCGGTGCTGCTGCGCCTTGAACGCGTTCATCTCCACTGGCAGCTCGGCCGGGGTGACGATGTCGGTGAGGTACTCGAAGCGCCAGCCCTTGAGCTGCGCGCGGTAGGACAGGTCGAGGTCCTCGGTGATGGTGTCGTGCTGCCAGCCCCCGCCCTCCTCGATGGCCTGGCGGCGCCAGATGCCGGCGGTGCCGTTGAAGTTGAAGAAGCGGCCGGAGCGGTTGCGGGCCACGTGCTCGATGACGAAGTGGCCGTCGAGGAAGATGGCCTGCGCCTCGGTCAGCTGCGAGTAGGCGCGGTTGAGGTGCCCCCAGCGCGTCTGGACCATGCCCACGCCGGCGTCGGTGAAGAAGTGGACCGTCCGGTGGAGGAACTGCGGGTCCGGGATGAAGTCGGCGTCGAAGACGGCCACCAGCTCGCCCTTGGCGGTCTTGAGGCCGTTCTCCAGCGCGCCGGCCTTGAACCCGGTCCGGTCGGTCCGGTGCACGTAGGCGATGTCCAGCCCCTCGGCCCGGTACCGCTCCACGCAGGCGCGGGCGATGCCCTGGGTCTCGTCGGTCGAGTCGTCCAGCACCTGCACGTCCAGCAGGTCGCGCGGGTACTCGATCCTGGCCACCGCCGCGATGAGCCGCTCGGTGACGTACATCTCGTTGAAGATCGGCAGCTGCACGGTGACCCGCGGCAGCCGCTCGAAGCGGTTGCGCGGCGTGGGCAGCCGGAACTTGTGCTTCTGCTGCAGGTAGACCATCGCGTAGCGATGGACGCCGAAGAAGGACAGGCAGACCAGCAGCAGGGCGTAGCCGATGACGACGGAAAGCTCGAGGGGGCTCATGAGTGTTCGCGCTGGAAGCGCCTCCGGAGCGCCGCCCTTTCGCAATTGCCGGGCCAGCCCGCCTGCCGACCTGCTCCCACCCTACCGAGGGTCGCGCGGCGAACCGTTGCGGGACCTGCCGCCCGCGGAAAGGCCCGGCACCTCCGGGCTTTGGCGCGCGGCCACCCAGGCGGTGGCCCGGGTGGAGCCAGGCGGCGCGCCCCGGCGGCTGCCCGTCAGGCGGTCAGCCCCTGCTGGATCGCGACATGCGTGACAGGGTGAGTCTCGAAAGGCCGCGGGCCGGTGAAGCTCCGGACCGGTCAGTCGCGGCGGGTTGCCGCACCGTCGGCCGGGGCACCCGGGTTCCGCAGGATGTCGGCGGCGCGCAGGTAGTCGAGCGCGGTCCGAAGCTGGTGGTCGGTCGCCTCGGCCGGCGGCTGGGCGGGGGTGGCCACGGCGGGCTCGGGGTTTCGCAGGTGCCGGTCCAGGTCGCGCTCCGCCGGCTGGTCGTCCGCCCGCGCCGCCGGCGCCGCCTCGCCCACCCGCACGTCGGGGGTGATGCCCAGCTCCTGGATGGAGCGGTGGCGAGGCGTGTAGTAGCGGGCCACGGTCAGCTTGAGCCCGGAGCCGTCGTCGAGCGGGATGAGCTCCTGCACCGACCCCTTGCCGAAGGTCTGGGTGCCCATGATCACCGCCCGCCCCTGGTCCTGCAGCGCGCCGGCCACGATCTCGCTGGCGCTGGCGGTGCCGCGGTTGACCAGCAGGATGATCGGGTAGGCCGGCTCGGTGCCGCCCTCGTGCGCGCGCCGCACCTCCACCGACTCGCGGTCCCGCCCCTCGGTGCTGACGATCACGCCGCGCGGCAGGAAGCGGTCGGCCACCAGCACCGCCTGCTCCACCAGGCCGCCAGGGTTGTTGCGCAGGTCCAGCACCAGCCCGCGCAGCTCGCCCTTGAGCGCCTCGCGCCCCTCGCCCAGCGCCTTGGCCAGGTAGGCGTCGGTCCGGTCCTGGAACGACTTCACCCGCACGTAGAGCAGCCTCCGGTCGGCGTCCAGCACCCGCCACTCCACGCTGCGCGTGCGGACCCGCTCGCGCACCAGCGCCAGCCGCTGCGGGGCGGTGAAGCCGTCGCGCATCAGCTCCAGCTCCACCCGCGAGCCGACCGCGCCCTTCATGCGCCGGGTGGCCTCGGGGACGGACATGTCGGCGGTGGAGGCGCCGTCGATGGAGAGGATCCGGTCGCCCGGCCTGAGGCCGGCGCGCTCGCCGGGCGAGTCCGCCACCGGCGAGACCACCGTCAGGCCGCCGGGAGCGCGGGCCACCTCGACGCCGACGCCGTCGAACTCGCCGGCCGTCTCCTCCCGCATGGCCTTGAACACCTCGGGGCGCAGGTAGGCCGAGTGCGCGTCGAGGCGCGCCACCATCCCCTCGATGGCGCCCTGGACCAGCTCGCGGTCGTCCACCTGGTCCACGTAGCCGCCCTGGATCACCGCCAGGGCGCGGGCGAAGACGTCGAGGCTGCGGTAGGTGCCGGGGCGGGCGGCCGCGGCGACGGCGTGGTCCACCGTGAGGCCGGCCAGGAAGGCCAGGGCCACGGCGGCGAAGAAGGCGAGGCGCTTCATGCCCGGATTGTACCGCCGGATCGGGCGCGGGCCGAAGGCGGACCCCGCGGCGGCCGGGCGGGCCCCCCGTTCAGCGCTGCAGCCACTGGGCGGGGTCCACCGGCTTCCCGCGCTCGCGCACCTCGAAGTACAGGTACGCCCCCTTGAGCGAGCCGGAGTCGCCGACCGTGCCCAGCACGCGCCCGGCCTCGACCTCCTCGCCCATGGCCACCTGCATCGCGCCCAGGTGGGCCACCAGCGTGTGGTAGCCCTCGCCGTGGTCGAGGATCACCAGGTTGCCGTACCCCTTGAACCACCCGGCGTGCACCACCCGGCCCGGCGCCACGGCCCGGACCGGCGCGCCGGCGGGCGCGCCGATGTCCACGCCGTTCTGGACCGTGACGGTGTCGAACTTCGGGTTCACCACCTTGCCGAAGCCGACCTTGACCGGCCCGGCGGCCGGGGAGGGCAGCCGGCCGCGCAGCTGCGCGAAGCGGCCGGACTCGCTGGGCCGGGGCGGCAGCGCCGAGACCAGCTCGGCCAGCTTCTTCCCCTGCTCCGCCGCCTCGGCCGCGGCCCGCTCGTGGAAGCCGCGCGCGCTGCGCAGCGCCGCCAGCAGCGTCTCGCGCTCCTCGCGCCGCGCCGCAGCCTGCTCGCGCAGGTCGCGCGCCGCCTCGGCCTGCTCGGCCAGGCGCACCGCCTCGATCTGGCGGGTGGTCCGGGCCTGCTCGCGCAGGGCCCGGGCCGCCTGCGCCTCGGTGAGCAGCCGCAGGTCGTTCCCCAGGATCCGGTCCAGCAGGTAGCGCCGCTTCACCAGGTCGGAGAGCGACCGGCTCCCCAGCAGGATCTGCAGCTCGCCGGTCCGCCCCATCCGCACCCGCGCCAGGAGCCGCGGCTGCAGCTCGGCCAGCCGCGCCTTGAGCGTGGCCGCCGCGGCCGCCTCGGCCTCGCGCGCCTGCGAGAGCCGCGCCTCCGCGTCGGCCCGGGCCGCCTCCGCCTGCCGCGCCGCCGCCTCGGCCTCGCGCAGCGCGTCCTCGGCCTCGCCCAGCGTGTCCAGCACCGAGCGCTCCTGCTGCGCCAGGAGCCGCACCGCGGCCTCCTCGGCGCGGCGCCGGGCCTCCAGCGCGTCGAGCTGCGAGCCGCCGGGGGCGGTGAGCAGGGTGGCGAGGAGGAGCGGCGTGAGCACGGCTAGCTCCGCCGCAGTGTCCGGGCCACCGCCAGCGTCGAGCCGAGCAGCCCCACCACCGCCCCGCCCAGCGCCAGCCACCCCAGCAGCGCGGCCGGGAGCGTGTCCGCCAGGGTCAGCGCCTGGGCCGCCGGCACCGCCTCGCGCAGCCGCGGCATGACCGCCGCGTGGACCGTCAGCAGCGCCAGCACCGCCAGCGCCCCGCCGGCCAGGCCCTGCAGCAGGCCCTCGATCAGGAACGGCGCCGACACGAAGCTGTCGGTGGCGCCCACCAGCTTCATGATTCCATCTCGTCGCGCCGCGCGAAGACCGCCAGGCGCAGCGTGTTGGCCACCAGCACCGCGGTGGCCAGCGCCAGCACGCCGAACACGGCGATGGAGGCCGCCCGCGCCCGCGCCACCAGCCGCTCCAGCGTCTCCAGGTCGTCCTGGCCGTAGTAGACCTCGCCCACGCCGCCCACCTGGCGCAGCCGGGCCGCCAGGTCCCGCGCCCCGGCCGGCGTGATGCCCGGCGCCAGCACGTCCACCGCGTCCGGCAGCACGCCCGGCCCCACGCCCTCCAGCACGCCGGCCTGGTCGCCCAGGTCCGCGGCCAGCGCCTTGAGCGCCTGCGCCGAGGGGACCGCCACCACCTCGCGCCCCGGCACCGCCGCGGCCACCGCCGCCTTGACCGCCGGCAGCGACGCGCCCGGCGCCAGGTAGGCGGAGATGCGGACCTCGCCGGCCCAGGCCGCCAGGAGCCGCTCGGCCCCGCCCAGCGCCGCCGCCACCAGCCCCACCGCGAAGATGGCCACGAAGACCGTGGCCGTGCCCACCGCGGCCACGTAGGGGCCGCGGGTGATGCCCTCGATCGCACGGCGCGTGAAGTAGACCGGGCGGAAGCTCACCGGAGGTCCCCCGCGCGCCGGCGGACGGTGTCCCCGTCGGAGATCAGGCGGCCGCGCTCCAGCAGCACCACCCGCCGCTTGTAGCGCTCCAGGATGGAGCGATCGTGGGTGGCCACCACCACGGTGGTGCCGCGGGCGTTGGCGTTCTGGAGGAGCTCCATCACCTCGATGGTCCGGTCCGGATCGAGGTTGCCGGTGGGCTCGTCGGCCAGCAGCAGCGCCGGGTCGGGCGCCAGGGCCCGGGCCACCGCCACGCGCTGCTGCTCGCCGCCGGAGAGCGAGGGCGGGAACTTGCCGGCGCGGTGCTCCAGCCCCACCGAGCGGAGCAGGTGCTTCACGCGCTTGCGGATCTCCCGCTCCGGGAAGTCCTGCACCTCGAGCGGGAGGGCCACGTTCTCGGCCACCGTCCGCTGCGGCAGGAGCTTGAAGTCCTGGAAGACCACGCCGATGTTGCGGCGCAGGTAGGGGACGGCGCGCGAGGTGATCTTGGCGACGTTCTTCCCGAACAGCAGCAGCTGCCCGCTGGTGGCGGGCTCGTCGCAGAAGATGAGCTTGAGCAGCGTGGACTTGCCGGCGCCGGAGGGGCCGGTGAGGAAGACGAACTCGGCCTTCTGGATCTCCAGCGTCACGTCCTGCAGCGCCGGGGCGTCGCCGGGGTACTCCTTCGTGACGTGGAAGAGCTGGATCACGGCCGGGCGCGGGCTCTGGCTACTTGCGGTCGCCCAGGTCCTCGGCCAGGTAGGAGAGGATCACCTCGTCGAGGCTCTTCTCGCTGATCAGGTCCTCGCCGAAGAGCGTCTCGGCGCCGTCGTTGCGCAGCACCGGGGCCGGGCCCTGGCGCGCGGCCAGCACCTCCGGCGGCAGCTGGCGCGAGGCGGGCGCGGGGGCCGGGGCGGGCGCGGGGATGGGGCGCGCGGGGGTCAGCGCCGGCTGGCCGGCCTGCAGCTGGACGGCGTGGCCGTCGGCGGCCAGCTGGCCGGGCTGGAAGGCCTGCGCGGCGGCGGCGTCGATGTCGTCGTAGACGCCGTTGATGAGGTTGCGCAGCATCTCCTTGTGCTGCTCCTCCATCAGCTCGCGCACCACCTGGGCCAGGTTCTCGGCCCCGACGATGTCGGCATAGGAGGTCTTCTTCGACGCGAGGATGTTCCCGCCGACGAAGAGGTGCGTGATGATGTGGGGGTTCTCCAGGCCCGAGTCCTCGGTCTGGATGTGGTACATCTTCCCCTTGTGCTTGATGTTGTGGTTGAACCCCACAACCATCTTCTTCGGGCCGGCCATCGCCCCAGGATGGTACCGAAGCGGTGCGGCGCCAGCAAGGACGCACCCCCGGAAAAACGCCGTTCCTATCGGCGCCTAGCAGGCGGGCGGCCTACACGTCTACGTGCTCGGCGGCGCTGACCTCGCGCCCCAGGAACCGGCCGGCCACGGCCAGGAACCTCTCCGGCGTGTCGGTCACCAGGAAGTGGTGCTCGCCGGAGCGTCCGGGCACCTCCGGGAGCAGCTCCCGGACCTCGCCGACGACGACCTCTGCGCTGTCCACCAGCCGGATCCCGGGGAGCGCCCGGGCGATGGCGGCCTTGAGCAGCGGGTAGTGCGTGCAGCCCAGCACCAGCGTGTCCACGCCGTCGGCGGCGAAGGGCGCCAGGTAGCGGGCCACCACCCCCTGGACCACCGGGTCCTCGGGGTCGGTCCAGCCCTCCTCAGCCAGCGGCACGAACAGCGGGCAGGCGCGCGCCACCACCACCGCGTCCGGGCGCTCGCGCCGGAGCGCCGCCTGGTAGGCGCCGGAGGCCACCGTGCCGGCCGTGCCGATGACGCCGATGCGGCCGGTGCGCGAGGCGCGCGCCGCAGCGCGGGCGCCCGGCTCCACCACGCCCAGCACCGGCACCGGCAGCTCGGCCCGGAGCGCGGGGATGGCCACCGCCGAGGCGGTGTTGCAGGCCACGACCAGCAGGTCGATGCCGCGGCGGGCCAGCACGCGCGCGTTGCGGAGCGAGTACTGGGTGACGGTCTCGGCGGACTTGGTGCCGTAGGGCACGCGGGCGGTGTCGCCCAGGTAGACGGTGTCGGCCGAGGGGAGCGCGTCGAGGATGGCCCGCTGGACGGTCAGGCCGCCGACGCCGGAGTCGAAGATGCCGATGCGTGACACGGCGCGCATCCTACTCCCAGGCGGCGGGCGTGGGGACACTCCGTTCGCCGCCGCCCCGGCGGGCGGGCGCCGCGGCGCGCCGTCCCGATGCGGGACCGCCCGCGCACCCGTCGCGAGGACGGGCGGGCGGGCGGCTGGTGCGGCTGAAGAACGTCCGGCGTCGCGCTGGCTACTGGCAGGCCACCCCGCCGGCGTCCTGCAGCACCACGTTCACGTCGCTGCTGCTGCCGCCGTAGACGTCGAAGTGCTGGTCGGTGCAGTTCTTCCCGGTGACCGTGTAGGCGTTGCTGCCCACGCGATCCCACTCCTCCATCCGCTGCATCGTGTAGCCGCCCTGGGGCATGCGGAAGACGATGCCGGCCGGGTCGCCGCACAGGTAGGAGCGCTTCTCGAGGTCGGTGTTGTTGGTGTCGATGGAGACGGTGGTGGCGCCCACGGTCTCGTCGTAGAGCGCGAACCACATGTACGAGTGGTCGCTCCAGCAGACGTTGTCGGGCGCGAAGGCGTAGCCGACCGAGACGAAGCCCTCGCCCGGCTGCACGTTCTGGACGGGCGAGCCGCAGGTGGGCGCGCCGTAGCTGAACTCGCCGCGGTTCACGATCCAGCCGGTGGTGTCGATGCCTTCCACGGTCACGAGGTGCGTGCCCGGGTAGACGCCGTAGATGAACGCGCCGCCGTCGCTGCAGAGGAAGTCGTAGGGGTTGCCGTTGCCGTCGAGCACCGGCGCCCCGTCGAAGTAGACGTTCACGAAGTCCACGCCGGCCTGCGCGCACTGCGCGGCCATGCTGCCGCCCGTGATGGTGCCCTCGGCGAGCCGGAAGTTGGGCCACTGGATGGTGATGCTCGAGTCGCAAGGCTCCGTGGTGTCGCTGACGATGCAGCCCGAGCCGAGGACGGTGGCGGCGATCAGGGTGGCGAGGCGCTTCATTGGGTTCTTCCTCCGAGAGAGTCGCTCGGCCTTTCGGGGCCTTGTCCCCCAGGTGAGCAACGGCTGTGCCACCTCGGCTGGACCTGGGAAATCAACGCATTATGCATGCGTGCCGGGCTGCGCGGGTGACGGGCAGGCACGACCCGTGTTGCCCCCTCACACCCCGCCGTCGCGGGGAAGGTGCGACAAAGACTGCGCCCGCCGCCGGGCTGCGACAGGAGGGCAGCAGGCGGCCGGACGAAAGTGGGCAGCCCACGCGTTTTCTTCGAGATCCCGGGCGCTCCGGCGAGGATGGGAGGCGAGACGGCCTGTCTGCGCCGGCCCGTGCTAGAGAGAGCGCCCCACCGAACGACCCATGACCTTCACGACCCTACACGCTGCTCCCCTGCCCCTGGCCGCGCCCGCCGGCGACGGCCTCGACTACCTCGAGATCGCCAGGAACTCCGGCGTCATCGGGATGGGCGTCCTCTTGCTCCTCCTGACCGCCTCGGCCGTCTCCTGGGCCATCATCGTCAAGAAGGCCCTGCAGATCCGGCGCGCCCAGGCGCAGTCGCTGCAGTTCCTCGAGACCTTCTGGCAGTCCAAGCGGCTCGACGCCATCTACCAGGCGGCCGAGTCGCTCTCCGCCTCGCCGCTCTCGCACGTCTTCCGGGCCGGCTACGTCGAGCTCTCCAAGGTCACCGCGCGCAAGGAGGGCGAGTCGCGCGGCATGTCCGACGAGCTGGGCGGGATCGAGAACGTGGAGCGCGCGCTCAAGCGGGCGGCCACCGCCGAGGTGACCGCGCTCGAGCAGCAGATCCCGTTCCTGGGGACCACCGCCAGCGCCGCCCCGTTCGTCGGCCTGTTCGGCACGGTGTGGGGCATCATGCGGGCGTTCCACGAGATCTACCAGATGGGCAACGCCAACCTGGCCACGGTGGCGCGCCCCATCTCCGAGGCGCTCATCGCCACGGCCGTCGGCCTCTTCGCCGCCATCCCGGCCACGGTGGCCTACAACTACTTCGTCGCGAAGATCCGGGTCCTCGACAGCGAGATGACCAACTTCTCGAACGACTTCCTCAACATCGTCCGGCGGCACTTCTTCAGCTAGGAGCTCCCGATGGCGATGTCCTCGGGCGGCACCTCCGGCCGCCAGTCCCTCACCGAGATCAACGTCACGCCGCTCGTGGACGTGATGCTGGTGCTGCTCATCATCTTCATGGTCACCGCCCCGCTCATCCAGCAGGGCGTGGAGGTGAAGCTGCCCGAGGCCAAGGCCGCGCCGGTCAAGGCCGAGGAGCAGAAGCTGGTGCTGTCGGTGAAGGCCGACCGCTCCATCTGGCTGGGCAGCTCGGAGAACGCGACCCGCATCCCCTTCGACGACCTCGAGGACAAGCTGCGGGCCAACGCCCGCGCGCAGAAGGACAAGATGCTCTACCTCATGGCCGACCAGGCGCTGCCCTACGGCTACGTGGTGGAGGTCATGGCCACGGTCCAGCGGGCCGGCGTCGAGAACGTCGGCATGATCACCAACCCGTCCCAGGCGGCGGACCGCGAGCCCAGGCGTCGATGACGGTCCCGGTGCACACGGCGCTCCTGGGGCGCGACCGGCTCTGGCCCGCGGTGGCCGTGTCGGTGGCGATCCACGCCGTCGCCATCGGCGTGGCGCTCTGGAAGAGCGGCCAGGAGCCCATCCTCCAGCCGCAGAAGCCCATCACCGCGCGGCTGGTGCGGCTCGGGCCCAAGAAGCCCGACCGCTACCTGCCGCAGAAGGATCAGCAGGCGCCCGCGCCGGCCCCTGCGCCCGAGGCCGCCCCCGCCCCCGCCCCGGCCGCGCCCGCCACCGCGGCGGCGCCCCGCCCCACGCCCTCCCCCGCCGCGCCGGCCGCGCCGCGCCCGTCCACCGCGCGCCCCGCCACCGGCGGCGGCAAGTCCGGCGGCGTCAGCTCGGCGCTGGCCCGCGTCCAGGCCCAGCTCGACCGCGAGCAGTGGGGGGACCCGGACGGCGATCCGATGGGCGACGCGGAGGAGGCGGAGGGGGACCCCTACTTCGCCCTGCTGAAGCGCTCCGTCGAGGCCAACTTCGAGGTGCCGACCACCCTCTCCGACCGCGAGCGGCTGTTCGTCTTCGCCGAGGCGAGGCTCTGGATCGACGCGGCGGGGCGGGTGTCCCGCTGGAAGATCGACCGCTCCTCCGGCAACCCCACCTTCGACGCCGCGGTCGAGCGCACCATCCGCAAGACCCCGCAGGTCCCGCCGCCGCCCCAGAACGTGCGGCAGCAGTACCCCGACGGCATCCCCTTCCGCTTCGACGCCAAGTCGAACAGCTGACCGAGCCAGACCCGACATGACCGTTCGCCACATCGCGCTCCTCCTCGCCTTCGCCGCCGTCCCCGCCGCCGCCGCTGCCCAGGAGCGGCCGGCCATCGTCATCACCGCCCCCAACTTCCGCCCGCTCCCCATCGCCGTGGCGCCGTTCCTCTCCGACGCTGCCAGCGGGGCGGCGGCCAGCGAAGCCACCGCGGTGGTCCGCGCCGACCTGGCCCTCTCCGGCCTCTTCGACGTGCTCGACCCCAAGGGCTTCCTGGCCGATCCGCGCGAGGGGCTGGCCCCGCAGACCGTCTCCTTCAGCCGCTGGAGCGACGTGGGCGCCGACGGCCTGGCCAAGGCCATGGTGCGGGAGGTGGGCGGCGCGCTCGAGGGCGAGCTCCACCTCTACGAGGTCCGCGCCGGCCGCGAGGTGGCCGCGCGCACCGTCCGCGCCGGCAACGCGCGGGCCCTCGGCCACCGCATCGCCGACGAGATCGTCCGCTACTACACCCGCGAACCGGGCGTCTTCTCGACCCGAATCGCCGCCGTCCGCAAGACGCCGGGGCGCTACGAGCTGGTGCTGTTCGACGTGGACGGCCAGAACCCCCAGGTCGTCCTCTCCGAGCAGAGCATCCTGCTCGCGCCGGCCTGGAAGCCGGACGGCAGCGAGCTCCTCCTGACCAGCTACCGGACCGGCCGGCCGCAGCTGTGGGCCCTGCGCCTCGCCGACCGCTCCTTCCGCGCGGTGGGCAACCGCGGCAACGCCATGGGCGGCGTCTACTCGCCCGACGGCAGCCGCATCGCCTTCACCATCACCGAGGGCGCCAACACCGACATCTGGATCATGAACGCGGACGGCACCGCCCCGCGCCGCATCACCCGCGAGCCCTCCATCGAGGTCTCGCCGGCCTGGTCGCCCGACGGCCGCCGCATCGCCTTCACCTCCGACCGCGCCGGGACCCCGCAGGTCTACGTCATGAACGCCGACGGCAGCGAGGTGCGCCGGGTCACCTTCCAGGGCAACTACAACCAGACGCCGGTCTGGAGCCCGCGCGGCGACGCCATCGCGTTCACGGCGCGTGACGAGCGCAAGATGTTCGACCTGTTCTGGGTCTCGCCCGACACCACCAGGATCTCGCGCATCACGCAGGACCAGGGGCGCACCAACGAGGAGCCGTCCTGGGCGCCCACCGGCCGGCTGATGGTGTTCCGCACGGACCGGAACGGCCCCGGGCAGCTGGTCGTCGCGGATCCCCGCGGCGATCGCCAGACCGTCATCGCCGGCGCCCGCGGCGCCGACCTGGTCTCGCCGGCCTGGGGACCGGCGGCGCAGTAGCGCCGCCCGGGAGCGCCCGTGACCGCCGCCCGGAGCCGGCCGTGACCGCCCCGCGCCTCGCCGCCATCGACGTCGGCACCAACACCGTGCTGCTGCTGGTGGCCGAGCAGCGGGGCGGGCAGCTGGTCCCGGTGCTGGAGCGGGCCGAGATCACGCGGCTGGGCAAGGGCGTGGACGCCTCCGGGCGGCTGGATCCGGAGCGGCTGGAGGCCACCGTGGCGGTGCTGGCGGACTTCGCCGCTGCCGCGCGCGCGCTCGGGGCGCGGGAGATCGCCTGCGTGGCCACCAGCGCGGCGCGCGACGCCGCCAACGGAGCGGAGTTCTTCGCGGCGGCGCGCGACCGGGCCGGGCTCAGGGCGGAGGTCATCTCCGGCGACGAGGAGGCGCGGCTGGTCTACGCCAGCGCGGCGCGGGACTTCGGGGGTGGGGCGGCGGGCGGGGCGGGGGTGGCGGGTGGGGACATCCCGCTGGCCGTGCTGGACGTCGGCGGCGGCTCCACCGAGTGGATCGTGGGCGAGGGGCCGCGACCGCGCGGGCGGGTGAGCCTGCAGCTGGGGGCCGTGCGCCTCACCGAGCGGCACGTGCGGACGGACCCCATCGGGCGCGACGGCGTGACCGCGCTGCGTGACGCGGCGCGCGCGGCGCTGGAAGGCGCGGCGGCGCTGGCGCCGGCGCCGGGCGCGCGGATGGTGGGCGTGGCCGGGACCGTGACCACGCTGGCCGCGGTGGCCCAGGCGCTGCCCCGGCACGACGCCGGCCGCGTGCACGGCGCCGCGCTGGCGCGCGGGGAGGTCGACGCGCTGGTGGACCGCCTGGCGCCCCTTCCGCTGGCGCAGCGCGCGCAGGTGCCGGGGATGGAGCCGAAGCGCGCCGACGTGATCGTGGCCGGCGCGGTGGTGGTGAGCGAGGCCATGCGCCGGTTCGGGTTCGAGGCGCTGACCGTGTCGGATTGCGGTGTCCGCTGGGGGCTGCTCTACGACCGCCTCCCTGCGTGAGCGGGCGGGGCGCGTCTACGCCGCGCTGGCCTTCGGCCGGGCCGCGGCCGTCTACGGCTTCCTGACCGATCACCCCGCCTGGCGCGCCGACTGCCGCGCCATGGCCGCCCTGGCGACCGGCCCGCGCGTGCTCGACCTGGGCGTGGGCCCCGGGACCAGCGCGCTGGAGATGGCGCGGGCCGACCCGGCGCGCCGCCACGTGGGGCTCGACCGCTCCGGCGGGATGCTCCGCCTGGCCGCCGACGCCGCCCGCCGCGCCGCCCTCCGGCTGCCGCTGGTCCAGGCCGACGCGCTGGCGCTGCCGCTGCGGACCGGGAGCGTGGACGGCGCCACCGCGCACAGCCTGCTCTACCTGGTCCCGGACGCCGCCGCCGCGCTGCGGGAGGTGGCCCGCGTGCTCCGGCCCGGCGGGCGCCTGGTGCTGCTCGAGCCGCGCGCCGGCCCGGCGTCGCTGCGCAGCGCCCTGCGCCGCGGCGGGCGCTGCGCGGCCTCGATGGTGATGTGGCGCTCCATGTCGCGGCTCCATCGCCGCTTCGCCGAGCCCGAGCTGCGGGCCCTGCTCGAGGAGGCCGGCCTGGGCGAGGCGCGGGCCTGGCCGGTGCTGGACGGCTACGGCGTGATGGCCACCGCCTCCCGTCCGGGTTAGAACTGGCCCCCGTGCGCGCCCCCTGGGCCATCGTCTGCGACTTCGACGGGACCGCCCTCTCGCTCGACCTCGGCGACGCCGTGGCCACCGAGCTCGGCGATCCCATCGCCTTCGAGCACGCCGAGGCGCGCTACGCCGCCGGCGAGCTCTCCTTCGGCCACCTGCTCCAGCACGTCTTCGCCCCCGTCCGCGCCAGCCGCGAGGAGATCGCCGCCTTCGCGCGCGCGCGCGCCGCCTGGCGCCCCGGCTTCCAGGCGTTCCTGGAGCAGTGCCGCGCCGGCGGCGCGCCGTTCCTGATCGTCTCGTCCGGGCTGGACGCGTACATCGAGCCCGTGATCGCAGACCTCCCGCGCCCGCTGCGCGACCACGTCCAGCTGCGCGCCAACCGCGCCACCTGCAACGTCGCCGGCCTCTCGATCGAGTTCCACGGCCAGGACTGCGGCCACTGCGGCTTCTGCAAGGGCCACGTGGTGCAGGAGCTCCAGGCGCGCGGCCACCGCGTCGCCGCCCTCGGCGACGGCTCCGGCGATCGCCACGCCGCCCAGGCCGCCGATCACGTCTTCGCCCGCGCCGGCTCCTCGCTGGACCGCTGGTGCGAGGCCACCGGCCTCGCGCACGACAGCTTCGAGACGTTCTTCGAGGTCATCGAGCGGTTTCCGGGGTGAGGTTGCGGTTCGGCTCCTCGTTCGCCCAGGTCGAACCGCTGGCGTTCGCAGGTTGAGCCGCGAGCGTTGGGCCCTGAACACATCACCGACCGCACGTCACGCCCGCGGGCGTCGAGCGTCTCCCTCCACCGATGGAACCCTGAGTAACTATCGCCGGCGATAGCTCGGGAGGGTTGCGGCATCGGATCGCCTTTTCGTGAACCATCCGGGCTCACCTAGCCCGGCCGCTGGCGCGCTGGTGGTTCTGCCGCTGCACGGTGCACGCCGCTCGATGTCAGAGGTCGAGCGTTAGCTCGCGACATCACCGGGGGTGGACCATGCTGAACCCGTTCTCCGAGCTCGACAACCGGGCGCTGAACGCACGCGCTCACGCGCTGGTGGGCGACGAGCGCCGCCTGATCGTCGAGTTCCTCCAACACCTGGAGGAGATCGAGACCCGCCGCAGCTACGTGGGCGAGGGCTACTCTTCGCTCTGGGACTTCTGCACCCGAGCACTTCACCTCAGCGAGCCATCCGCTGGCCGCCGCATCGGGGCGATGCGCATTCTCCGCCGCTTCCCAGCCGTCGAGCCGCCGCTGCGGGATGGCCGCATCAACCTGACCTCGTTGACCCTGCTCGGCCCCATCCTCACCGCGGAGAACGTGGCCGAGGTCCTGGAGCGGGCGGCCCACAAGACCAGGGCCGAGGTCGATGCGCTGGTCGCGTCCATCCAGCCGCGCCGGGTGGCGGCCGACGGCCTGCGGCGGCTGTCAGCCGCAAACGGGCCTGCCGCGTCCAGCCTGTTCCCGCAGAGCGTCAACCCTGGTCTTCCCGGGGCCGCTGCCTGGCCCGAGCCTGCGCTCAGCCACCTCGGCGTGACAAGCCCCGCCGGCGCCGCGCAGCTGATCGCATCCAGCCGCCCGCTGGCCGCCGGCCGGATCCGCGCACCGATCCGGTCCCCGGCTCTCCAGCGAACGTCTCGATCACGGCTCCGTCGATCGCAACCCCATGCCCCGCCGCTACCTTCGTCGCCAGCGCCCCTGCGGCTGGATTCACCCTGATCCGACAGGACGGCGGCGCTCCCGTGGCGAGCGCTCTCGCCATCGGACCAGGCCGTGCATCGCTCGGCCCGCCCGCGGGCCCGGACCTGGCCGCCGCCCCGGCGCCCAGCCTGGCGCCACCCCAGGCGCTCCCCACCCCGCCGTCACGCCCCGAGCTCCGGGCCGTCACCGGCGACTCGTGGTCCTTGCGCGTGACGCTCGACGGCGAGGCGCGGCTGGAATCTGGAGACGCTCCGGTCCCTGCTCTCGCACAAGTTCCCGAGTGGCGACCTCGCGTCCGTCATCAAGGAAGCGCTCCGCTGTTCCGTGGCACACCACGAGAAGCGCCGCGGGATGCGGCAGCCGGAACGGGCGCGCGCGGCGAAGACACCCGAGAAGGCCCGCACGCGGAAGCGGACGCGCCGGTCCGCTGCCGCAGCGACGGCGAGTCCTGACGGTCCACCCGAGGTCTCGCGGGCATCGCTGCCCGCGGAGCGCGGCGCTTGCGGCGCCGAGGAGGACGAAGGTGGCGGGGGTGACCTGCGGCCCCCGCCCATCGTCGACGTGTCGCCCCGCTCCGGCGCAGCGAGCGGTTCAGGTGCGCCCGAAGTCCGGCCGGTCCCTTCGTCCGCATCGGCCCTATCGGCGCCTTCGCCCGCGTCGCCGCTCTCGGCCTCCTCGGCCACGGCTGAGCCGAGGGCTCCTGGAGCGCCGCAGCCAGAAGGTGCGCGCATCACCCCTGGTGCGCCAGCTGCGGGTGACCGTCCGAGCGCAGATGGGTTGGGCGGAGGTGGCCAAACCGATCCGGAAGGCTCGCCCACGCCCGAGCTGCCCGACTGTGCCATCTCCGCCGGGCCGCATACCGCTCGAGGTCCGGCGCCATGTCTGGCTTCGCGATGGGCGACAGTGCACCTACGTCTCCTCGGATGGCAACCGCTGCTCCTCCCGCTGGCAACTGGAGCTGCACCACCTCCTGTCAGAGGCGCTGGGCGGCTTGCCCACGAGGGAGAACCTCACGGTGCGCTGCAGGACGCACAACTTCTTCCACGCCGAGGAGGACTTCGGGCGGGAGTACATGGACCGGTTTCGGCGCCGCCGAGGCAGCGACGGCGCGCCGGGGTGATGGAGGACGGGGCGCCCGACGAGCCCACCAGCGCCGATGAGTTGCGGCATGGAGCCCGTTCGCCCGCGAAGGTCCCGGGCCGGCCGTCGGTGAGCTGCCGGCGAGCCGCCGCGAGGGAGCGGTGGGGCGGCTCGCTAGAACAACCCGATGGTGAAGTGCGGCGCGAAGCTCGGCTCGTTGATGCGCTGGTCGGGCGAGAGGTTGAAGCCGAAGTCGAGCGCGGCGGGGCCGACGGGGGTGACGAAGCGCAGGCCGAAGCCGGCGTTGGCGCGCAGGCGGCCCATGTCCATCAGCGCGGGATCCAGCCAGAGGTTGCCGACGTCGACGAACACGCCGGCCTCGAGCGACGACGTGAAGGACAGGCGCAGCTCGGCCTTGCCCAGCAGGAAGGCCTCGCCGCCCTCCGAGACGGCGGTCTTGCCCTGCGCGATCTCGCGGCCGCGGTCGGTGCAGCCGGCGCTGGTCGGGGAGGTCGCGCAGAGCTGCGCCTCGCGGGCCAGCACCGGGCGCATGTCCTCCTGGATCATCTGCTCCTCGGCGAAGCCGCGCATGGTGGTGGCGCCGCCCATGAAGAAGCGGCGGGGCACGATGGTGGTGGAGGCGGAGTCGAGCGGCCAGACGCGGCCGCCGCGGGCGGAGAGCGCCAGGGTGCTGGCCTGGCCGATGGGCAGGTACGCCGACAGCGTCCCGGCGGCCTTGATCAGGTTGGTGTGGATGTCCGAGGCGGGCAGGAGTCCGCCCAGGGCGCGCTGGCCCTCGCCGCCGAGGGAGCGCTCGTACTCGCCGTACCCGGTGGCGTACCAGCCGCGGCGCGGGTGGGCGGGGTTGTCGCGGAAGTCGAGGGTGAGCGAGGGGCGGAGCGCGTGCAGGGTGGTGATGCCCTCGGAGAAGCGGAGCCGCTCCACGTCGGCCTGGGTCAGGGGGCCGGAGGCGCCGGTGCGATCGATGTTGTCGATCTCCAATCTCGTACTGCAGCGAGGCCACGGTGCGGGTGGTGACCCGCGCGTCCACGCCGGCCACGGCCGAGGCGCTCGCCAGGTTGTAGGAGCGCCGGTGCAGGATTTCGCCGATCACGTCGAGGTGCGCGCCGGACGGCACCTGCAGGAAGCCGAGCCGGGAGGTGCGCAGGCCCGCGTCCGCGCGCCCCTCGAATCCGCTCGCGCGGCTTCTTGGCGGCGAGGTCGGGGCGGTTGTCGAGCACGTCAATGGGTAGTTCACCTTCCCGCGCAGCGACAGCTCCACCGCCCGGCCGGCCAGGTTGGGCCGGACGTACTCGACCACGGCGCGCGGGCCGTTGGCGATGGAGAAGCCGGTGCCCTGGGTCAGCGTGGCGTAGGGGCGCTCGGAGAGGTCGACCACCAGGTCCTTCTCCGGCTGCGGCGCCTCGGGCTCGCTGAGGTGGAGGTTCACCGAGCGGAACACGCCCAGCGAGAGCAGGGCGGCCTCGCTCGCGGCCGCGGCCTCCAGATCCACACCGACCCCGCCTGCAGCGTCAGCGCCTCGCGGACCACCTCGGGGCGCGTGCGGCGGTTGCCGGTGATGAGCACCCGGCTGATGCGGGCCTGCGGCCCCTCGCGGATCTGGAACCGGACCACGCCGGTGTGGCGCGCCCGGTCGAGATCCTCGGTGACCTCCACGCGCGCCCAGGCGTGGCCGGAGGCGACGTAGGCCCGGAGCAGCGCCAGCCGGGCCTCCTCCACCTGCGGGTAGGCCAGCGGGTCGCTCGCCTCCAGCCGGATCAGCTTCGCGAGCGCGGCCTCGTCCAGCGTCTCCTGCCCGCTGAACTCCACCCGCTCCACCCGCGTGCGGGCGCCCTCGCGCAGCCGCAGCGTCACCTGGGCCGTCCGCAGCCGGGAGTCGAGCGCGACGGCGCTGCCCAGGTAGACTGCGTCCAGGTAGCCCTCGGCGCGGTAGGCGTCCACCAGCTGCTCGGCGGCGCGATCCCATGCGGCCTCGTCGAGGTACTCACCGGCCGGCAGCGGCACCGGCGCCACCGGGCGGAATCCGCCTCGCCGGGCAGCGCCACCGCCAGCGAGCGGGCCGCGTCGGCCTCCTGCGAGCGCTGCGGCGGGTCCTCCTCGCGCAGCACCGCCACCAGCCGCTCGCGCAGCCAGGCCTCGCTCCGGACGGTCACGCCCGGGAAGCGGATGGCCTGCACGCGGTAGCGGACCCCCTCCTCAATCCGGAACACCACCGCCAGGCGGTCGCCGCGGGCCTCCTCCTCCACCTCCGTCCGCACGGCCGCGTAGCCGCGCACGCGGTAGGCGGCCAGGAGCCGGTCCGTGGCGGTCTCCAGCGCGCCGGCGTCCAGCGGCTGCTCGGGGTCGAGCGCCAGCTCGCGCTCCAGCGTGGCGTCGGGCAGGGCCGCGTTGCCGCGGAAGCCCACCGTCACCCGCGGGCCCGCCGTGACCGGGAACGCCACCTCGGCCTGCTGGCCCTCCACCGAGACCTGCGGCGTGCCCACGGTGGCGCGCCGCCAGCCGGCCTGGTGCAGCACGAGGCGGAGGGTCCGGGCGTCGTCGGCCAGCAGGTCCTCGTCGAGCGCCCCGCCCGGCCTGGTGGCCAGCCGCTCCAGCGCCTCCTGCGGCAGGCCCGGGTTGCCCGCCAGCGCCACGGCCGTGACCCGGGTGACCGGCCCGGGCTCCACCGACACCTCGACGGCCACGGGGTTCTCGCCGCGGGCCGTCACCATCACGCGCGCGCTGCGGTGGCCGCGCCGCGCCAGCGCGTCCCGCAGGCGCGCCTCGGCCGCCGGCACGTCCTCCTGCTCGAAGGGGTCGCCCGCCGCGAACCTGACCAGGCCGCGCAGCGCCGGCTCGTCCAGCCCGGCCGCTCCGGCGCCGCGCAGCGTGACACGCGAGATGCGGCGCACCGCCGTGGCCTCGACCCGCAGCCGCACCCACCCGCCCGCGTCGCTCCCCTCCCCTGCCTGCCCACCCGGCGACTGCCCACCCGGCGCCTGCCCACCCGGCGCCTGCCCACCCGGCGCCTGCCCGCCCGGCAACTGCCCGCCCGGCGCCTGCGCCGGCTCGGCGAGGATCCGGATCGTGCGGTAGCGGCCGGTCTGGTGCAGCCGCTGCACCGCCTGCCGGAGGGCGCGGGCCGAGAGCCAATCGCCCGCGCCGATGCCCACCAGCGCCGCGGCCTCCTCGTCCGGCGCGGGCAGCGCCAGCACCACCTCGGCGACGCGCACCTGCGCCCCGCCGGACGCGTCCGGGGCCGCCGCGCCGGCCGGCCAGTCGGAGGGCTCGGGCACCACCGCCCCCGCCGGCGTCCCGGGGGCCGGACCGCCTCCGCAGGCCGGACCGGCTCCGGCGCCGGGACCGGCCGCGCGGCCGGGCCGGACGCGGCGGGTGCACCAGGCCCTGCCTCGGCGCGGGCGGGCTCGACCGCGTCCAGCTCGATCGCGTCCAGGCCCTCCGCCCCGGGTTCGTCCGCAGGCGCGGCCTGGGCGGTCGCTGCCGGACCAGCAGCCTCCTCGCCGCCGGCACCGCGCGCGCCCGTCACGTCACCGGCCGCCCCCGCGGCGCCGCCGGGCTCCTGGGCGGCCCCGCCGGCCACCAGGGCCAGCGCCGCGACGGCGGCGAGCGCGCGGATCACCGGTCGTCCGACCATTCCCAGCGGAGCTTCAGATCCAGCCCGTGATCGCCGGTGGACACGTCCGGGCTCTCGTTGTCCCACTGGTACTGCAGCGCGGTGTGGTCGCCCAGGCGCAGCTCGGCCTGCGCCTTGCGCCCGCGGGTGTTGCTGAGCGGCGACTGGAACCGCAGCCGCAGCTTGTCCTTCATGAGCCAGGACTCGAACTCGGCCAGCGGCTCCACCTGGCCGGTCTCCTCGGAGTAGCCGGTGGTGATGCGCATCGACAGGTCGCGCACCGGCCCGCCGCGCGGCAGGAAGCGGCGCACCTGGGCGTCCAGCCCGGAGGCCGAGAACAGGGCCTGCGCCGCGGCCGCGGTGGCCACGCCGCCCACGCCGCCGCCGGCGCCGGCGTCGCGCCGGGTGTAGCCCAGCGAGAGGAGCGTGACGATGTCCTGCTCGGGCAGGGCGGGCAGGCTGGTGAGGGTCACCTTGGGCTGCGCGGCCGGGCCGAGCACGTGCAGGAACACCTGGTAGTCGCGCACGGCCGACTCGCCGGTCACGTCCACGCCCATGTCGATCCTGGAGCGGTCGGTGAAGTCCAGGATGGCGTGGGTGAGGTTGAACTCGTTGCCGCGGAAGAGCAGCCGGCTGCCCTGCCCCATGGCCAGGCTGCCCACCACGCCCGGCGCGGCCAGCGTACCGGTCACGGTCAGGTCGCCGGCCAGCGGCCCGCGCACCATGTCGTTCTCCACGCGCACGTCGCCGTCCACCGCCAGCTGCAGGTCGAAGCGCAGCCACTCGTCGGCGCGGTCGTAGGCGCGCGCCACCGGCGCCGGACGCCGGCGCAGCTCCAGCAGGCTGCCCTCCAGGTCCACGTCGGCGGTGTAGCGGGCGCGGTTGACGTGCAGCTTGCCGGTGACGGTGGTGGCGTCGGGCGTGCCGGCGGCCGCGATGCGCCCGCTGAACGTGGCCGGGAGCGCCGGCAGCACCGCCAGCGGCACCTCCTCCAGCGTGCCCTCCACGTCCAGCCGGGCCGGGATGAGCCGCTGCAGCTCGATGGCGCCCTTGAAGGTGGCGCGGCCGCCGTTCACCGACGCGTCCAGCCGGTCGAAGAGCACGCGGTTCTGCGAGAACGCCAGCCCGCCGCGCACGTCGGCGAAGGTGGCGGCCAGCCCCCGCACCTGGAAGCCGGCGTCCGCCACGCGCCCGGCGCCCACCAGCAGCGGCTCGTCCAGCGTGCCGCCCAGGTGCGCCTCGAGCGCCACCGTGCCGTGCGCGCGCCGGACCGGCGGGACGGCGCCGGCCAGGAGCCGCAGGTCGAGGGCCCCGGAGGCGGCCACGTCGAGCGCGCCGGTGGCGGCGCGCACGCCGGAGATGGTGAGCTCGGTGCTCTGCCCGCGCAGCGTCACCGGCGCCAGCTCCCAGCGGCCGCGGGCGGCCGAGAGCCGCACCGGCCCGGTGGCCTCGACCCGCAGGTCGGCGTAGGAGAGCGCCAGCTGCGTGGCGGTGGCGCTGAGGTGGGCCTGCGCCAGGTCCGCCAGCTCGCCCTCGGCGGCCGCCTCGCCGGCCAGGTGCGCGCGCAGCGTGCGGGGCACCCCGTCCACCCAGCGCGCCAGGTCCTCGACCGCCACGGTGCCGCGCGCGCGGAAGGGCATGCGCCCCTCCAGGCTGGCCTCCGCGGAGAGGTCCACGCCCTCGGCGCCAGCCGTCAGCAGCAGCTTCGTGCCGGTCAGCGTCCCGCCGGCCTCCACCTTGCCCAGCCGCACGCCCGAGACCGCCACCGCGTCGGCGCTGAGCGCGCCGCGCACGCGCGGCTGCTCGAACGAGCCGGCCAGGCTGGCGGTGCCGCTGGCCAGGCCGGCCCAGCTGCCGGGCAGGCCCAGCGCCTCGAGCGGCAGGCCCGAGGCGGCCAGCTGCAGGTCCCAGGAGAACGGCGGCGCCAGCCCCCAGGTGCCCTGCGCCCGCACCAGCCCCGACTCGCGCCGCAGCTCGGCCCGCTCGAAGCGGACCTCCTGCGCCGCCCGGATGTGCCCCACCGCCCGGCCGCTGGTGAAGCTGCGCCCCAGCAGCGCGCCGGCGCCCAGCGTGGCGTCGAAGTCGGCGTCCGGCGTGGCGGCCGGCCCCTGCGCCGAGGCGGTCAGCTCGACTTCGCCGTCCAGCGCGTCGCGCAGGTAGCGGGTGCGCGGCAGCCAGTCCATCACCGCGTCGCAGAGATCGTGGACCCGTCCGCGCGCCTGCACGTGGGCGGACACCAGCTGCGTGGGGGTGCGGTGGAGGTCGAGCAGCAGGTCGCCGCGGTAGCGGGCGCTGGCGCGCGCCCCGTCCACCCCGGCGAAGTGGAGCTTGCCCGCGTCGTAGAGGAAGTCGGTGGTGGCGGCGCCCAGGTCCACGTCCAGGAAGCGCAGCCCCGTCGCGCGGCCGTGCCCCTCGATGCGCGGCGCGCCGTAGGGCGCCGCGCCCAGCCGTGCGTCCAGGGTGGCCAGCCCGGCCATGGGGAGCGAGGCCACCCGCCCGAGCGCGGTCAGGTCCACGTCGCCGCGAGCCTCCACCCGGAACCCGCCCGCGCGGTTGAAGTGGATGGCGGCGTCGGCCGCCACCGCCCCGCGGCCCATCTGCAGCTGCGCCCCGGTGAAGACCAGCGCCTCCGCGTCCACCTTCACGGCGGTGGCGATGTGCCCCTTCTCGAAGGCCACCACGCCGGGATCGGCGCCGCCCTCGCGGTAGGAGCGGGTGAGCGCCTTGAGGTTGCGGAGCCCCAGCTCCAGCCGCCCCTCCAGCGCCGGCGGCCAGAGCGGCCCCTCCACGTGCCCCTTCCCGTCCAGCCGGAGCGTGATCCAGGGGTCGCGCACGGTGAGCCGGTGCAGCACCTCGCCCAGCTCGACGCCGGCGAGCTCGACGTCGGCGGTGGTGGGCAGCCCGCGGACCAGCCGCACCGCGCCGCGGATGGCCACCTGCCCGCCGTCGGTGGGGAGCACCAGCCGCTCCACCCGCAGCGTGTCGCCGGCCAGCCGCACCTGCGCCTCGGCGTCGCCCAGGCCGAACCCGTGGGCCGTCACGCCCTTGAGCCTGGCGGTGCCGGAGAGCGCCGGCGAGGCGACCGTGCCGGCCACGTGCGCCGCCAGCGAGACCTCGCCGCTCACGTCGCCCGGGACCCCGGCCAGCGCCAGCAGCGCCGCGCCCTGCCCGTCGGCCGTGGCGGTCAGGTCGAAGCGCGGGTCGCACAGGTCCTCGACCGTCCCGGAGAGGCCCAGCCGCACGCCGTCCAGGTCCACCGAGGCCCGGTCCAGCTGGGCGGCGGAGAGGTCCATGGCCAGCTCGCCGGCCGCGGCCAGCCCGCTGGCGTGGAAGGTCCGGCCCCGCAGCTCGGCGGCGGTGCGCGCCACCGACAGCTCCAGCCGGCTGCGGCGCGCGCCGCCCTGGGCCAGCGTGCGCAGCGTCCGCGGGGCGGGGGCGGCGCGCACGGAGAGGCCCTCCAGCCGCAGGCGGACCTCGGGCGTCTCCACCTCCACCTCGCCCTGCTCCAGGTCGAGCGTGCGGACGTCGAAGCGGGACAGGAGCGCGGGCGGGCAGGTCCCGCCGGCGGCGTCCGGCGGGCTCCCGCGGCCGGCCAGGGCGAGGCGCACCTGCGGGTGGACCACGCGCAGCTGCTCCAGGTGCAGCTGCCGCCCCAGCGCCTGGACCGCGGAGAGCCGCGCCTCGACCCGCTCGGCCTGGAAGATGGGGCGCTCGGGCGGCCCCAGGGCCAGCCCCTCGATCACGGCGGTGAGGGAGAGGGGCTCCACGCGGCAGCCGCCGAAGCTGACCGGGAGGCCGCTGGCGGTCCGCACCCGCTCGGCCGCCAGCGCGCACAACCGGTCGCCCGCCCACGCCGTGCGCAGGGTCACCAGGGTGGCGGCCACGGCCGTCACCACCAGCGCGAGGAAGATCAGGGCGGCGGTGCGCTTCTTCAACGGCTTCTCCCGGCCTCAGGGCACGGGCCACGGGCTGCGGCGGCGACCCGCCTCCGGAGGGAGGACGGCCGCAGGGCGGGTCCTGTTCAATGAACGCCCCGCCGCGTCACTTGCTGCCGAGCGACTCCAGGTACCGGTCGATGTCCGCCAGGTCGATGCGGGCCGGCCCCGGGCCCGCCTCGGCCGCGGCGGGCGCGGCGGCCGGGGGGGCCGCCTCGATGCCGAGGTCGCGCGCCACGCGGTCCACGAAGGCCTCGTCCAGCTCGCGGGCCCGGGCCACGAAGCCCTCGAAGAGCGCGTTGTCGCAGAGGGTGTTGATGAGGCGGGGCGTGCCGCGGGTGTGGCGGTGCACGCGGGCCAGCGCGCCGGCGGTGAAGGGCACCCGCGGCGCGCCCGCCAGCCGGAGGCGGTGGCGCACGTAGGCCTCGGTGGCCTCCAGGTTGAGCGGCTCGAGCTTGTACTTGAGCGCCACGCGCTGGGCCAGCGGCGGGTCCAGCTTCAGGTTCTCCTCGATCTCCGGCAGGCCGAAGAAGACGAAGGAGAGGAGCTTGCGCTCCGGGACCTCCAGGTTCAGCAGCCCCCGGAACTCCTCCATGATCTCCCGCGAGGCCAGCATCTGCGCCTCGTCGATGAGCAGCACGGCCTTCTTGCCCGACTCGTAGATCCGGACCAGCCGCTGGTAGAGCTGCGAGAGGAGCGCCAGCTTCTCGTCGGCCGGGCTCTCCACGCCCAGCTGCAGGGCGATGCGGCGCAGCAGCCAGCTGGCCGTGATGCCGGAGTGGACGATGACGAGCAGCGCGGCCTCGTACTCCTCCTCCGGCAGGCTGTCGAGCATGCGGCGGGCCAGCGTGGTCTTGCCGGCGCCGATGTCGCCCACCAGCACCGCCAGCCCCTTCATGCCCGAGACGGCATGCGTGAGCCGGAGCAGCGCCTGCGCGTGCTGGGCGGACGAGTAGTAGAAGCGCGAGACGGGCGCGTTGGAGAAGGGCTCCTGCGACAGCTCGTAGAATTCGAGGTAGTTCACGCTGGGTGTCCTACAGGTAGCCGATGTTCTTCTTGCCCGGCGGCGCCGCCGCCGGAGTCGGGCGGGGTGGCGCTGCCGGCGCGGGACGGACCGCGGCGGAGCCGGGGCGGGGCAGGTTGGGCGCGGCGGCGCGCGGGGCGGCGCCGTTGGCCGGCCGCGCGGCGGGGCGGGGCTCGTCGGCCGGCGGGCGGCCGGGCCCGCCGCCCAGCGCCGCGATGCGGGCGGCCACGTCTCGGTAGGCGCCGTCGGCGCGGGCGACCTTCTGGAAGTGGAAGAGGCCGACCTCCGGCTCGCCGGCCGCCTCGTGGGCCGAGCCCAGCTCGTAGTGGAGGGCCTTGGCCGACTCGCGGGTGAGGTGCTCCGAGCCGAGGGCGCGCCGGAAGGCGGCGATGGCCTCCCGCGGCGCGCTGCGGGCCAGGTGGCAGAGGCCGATCATCGAGAGGCAGTCCACCTCGCGCTTGCGGTCGGCCCCGCGCAGCGCCACCTCGAACTCCTGGATGGCGTCGTCGAGGAGCCCCATCTCCTTGTAGGCGATGCCCAGGTCGTAGTGGGTGGCGCTGTCCTCCGGCTTGACGGTCGCCTCCACGCCCTTCTTGAACTGGTTGAAGACGTCCTCGACCGAGTACTGGAACTCCTCCTCGGCCGGCGCCGCGGCGGGCGCGTCACCCAGCTCCTCGGCCAGCTCGCGGGCGATGTCGAAGCTCTCGTCACCGCCGGCGTCGGCCACCGGGGCGGGCGACTCGCGGACCGGCGCCCGGGGCTCGGACGGGCGCGGCGACGCCTGGGCCGCCGCGCGCCGCTCGATCTCGGCCAGCTTGCCCTCCAGGCCGCGGTGGCCCGGGTAGAACTCGAGCAGGTTGCGGAGCGCGTCGCGCGCGTCGTCGAGCAGGTTCTGCTGCAGGAAGAACTCGGCCTCCTCCAGCTCGTCGGAGAGGTCGGCCTCCTCCTCTTCCTCCTCGATCGCGGCGGGCGGGGGAGGCGGGGGCGGGGCGATGACCGCCGGCCCGCGCCGCGGCGCCGGCGTGGGCGTGGGCGTCGGCGCCGCCCTGGCGGCGGGCGGGGCCGGCGGCGGCGGCGTGATCACCGGCGCGGGCGGGGCGATCGGCGCCGGCGTGGCCACCGGCTCGTCCACCACCTCGTCGCCGCCCTGGCCGGCGGCGTGGAGCGCCAGCGCGTCGTCGTCGACCTGCGGCAGCGGCTCCTCGACCTCCAGCGTGACGCCCTCGTCGGGCGGCGCCTCGGCGGCGGCCTCCACCGGCTCCTCGATGATGTCGCCGTCGGCGTCGTTGGCCGCCTGGATGGCCAGGGCGTCGTCCTCGAGCGGCGCGTCGGCGCCCTCGACCACCACGTCCGCGCCCAGGTCCTCGATCTCGGCCGAGCCGAGCGCGACCTCCTCGGTGCCGCCGGTGGCGGCGTTGAGCTCGGGGATCTGCGGATTCCCGGGGTCCAGGTCGCGCAGCCGGATCAGCGCCTCGCGGGCCCGCTCCAGCTGGCCGCGCAGCATCAGCGACCGGACCACCGCCGCGCCGGCCTCGCCCGCCTCGCCCCGGCGGCCGGCGGCGGCGTGGATCTCGCGCATCCGCTCGTGCGCGTCGGGCAGCTGCGGATCGAGCGCCAGCACCTTGCGCAGGTGGTCGATCGCCTTGTCGTGCAGCCCGTACTTCAAGTAGACGTCGGTCTCCGTCAGCAGCTTCGGGATCGCGTCGGCCCCGCCGGGCGGCGGGAGGGGGCCGGGCCGCGGCGCGGCGGCCTGCACGCCGGGCGGCGGGCCCGAAGGCGGCGGCCGGGGCGTGGCCACCGGCTGTTGCGGAGGAGGCGGGGGCGTGGGCGCAGCGCGCGCGCCGCCCAGCGCGGTGGCGGCGTCGTCGTCGTCCGGCGCCAGCTCCTGCACCTTGCGCCAGGTGGCGCGGGCGTCGGAGGCGCGGCCGTTCTCCTCGTGGACGTGGGCCAGCTCCTTGTAGACCGAGAGCGTCTTGGAGGTCTGCCCGAGGTCGCGGAAGGCCTGGGCCAGGAGCTGCAGCGTCTCGACGTCCTTGGGGTCGGCCTTGAAGCAGAGCTGGAGCTTGGCCAGCGCGCGCTTGGTGTCGCCCTTGGCCAGGTAGATGTGGGCCAGCTCGCGGGTGAGCCCGTGGTCGTTGGGCTGGAGCGAGGCGATCCGCTCCGCCACCTTCACGTACTCGTCGCCGCGGTTGTGCTTCTTGAGGTACTCGGCGGCGCGGCGGAAGCAGTCCAGGGCCGGGCCGGCCTGGCCGGCGCGCGCCTGCAGCTCGCCCAGCTTGATGGACGAGGCGATGTTGTCCGGGTCCAGCTCCACCATCCGCTGCAGCACGTCGGTGAGCCGGGGGAGGTCGCCCGCCTTCTCGTAGGCGGCGGCCATGAACTGCAGCTGCCCCATGGCGTCGCTCATGAGGCCCAGCTGCTGGTAGAGGCCGGCCAGCCGCTCGTTCACCCGGACGTCGTCCGGGGCCAGCTTGACGATCTGCTTGTAGACGGCGACCGACTTCAGGAAGAAGCCCTGCTCGGCGTAGGTCTCGGCCACCCGCGTGAAGGCGTCGGCGGCCAGCTTCTCGTCGTTCTTCTTCTGGTAGAGCTCCCCGACCTTGAGCAGGACCCGGACGTCCTTCGGATCCTCGTTGAGGATCTTCTGGTACGTCGCGATCGCCTTGTCGAGCGACCCCTTCTGCACCAGCTTGGTCGCCTCGGCGATGATCTTGTTCTTGTCGACAGCCATCGGCCGTTGGGGCTCGGGGTGGCGGCGACGCCGAGGTGACGGTTCGCGCCCCGCCGGCGCGCACCGGCGCCGAAGCGGGCCAGGGGCAGCCCGAGCGTAACGGATGCCCCCTGGTCGGTCAAGGGGACGGACCGCGAACAATGCGGGAATTTCGCGGGATTTTCCGACGTGAGGGACCTGTCAGGCGCCCGCTGTACCCGCTCTCCGGGTCAGCCGCCCGAGGGGCGCCGGGAGGGGGCCTCCTCCGGCGCGGGCGGGTTCAGGATCTGCTCGACGATCCGCGTGTCGTACCGCCCCTCCGCGAAGGCCGGGAAGGTCAGCACGCGCTTGTGGAAGGGGATGTTGGTCTTGATCCCCTCGATCACGTACTCGTTGAGCGCCCGCATGGCCCGCCGGAGGGCGATCTCCCGGGTGGCGCCGGTCACGATCAGCTTGGCCACCAGCGAGTCGTACCAGGGCTGCACCTTGTACTGCTCGTAGGCCATGGTGTCGACGCGGACGCCGTAGCCGCCGGGCTGGTGGTACCCGGTGATCTTGCCGGGGGACGGGGCGAACGTGACCGGGTCCTCGGCGTTGACCCGGCACTCGATGGAGTGGGCCAGCGGGACCACCGAGTCCTGCGTCCGCTCCAGCCGCTCGCCGGCCGCCAGCCGGATCTGCTCGCGCAGCAGGTCGAGGCCGTACACCTGCTCGGTGACGGGGTGCTCGACCTGGATGCGGGTGTTCATCTCCATGAAGTAGTAGCGGCCGTGCTCGTCCATGAGGAACTCGATGGTCCCCACGTTGTTGTAGCCGACCTTCCGCATGGCCTGGATGGCCACCTCGCCCATCTCGCGGCGCAGCGCCGGTGTGACGGCCGGGCTGGGCGACTCCTCGATGAGCTTCTGGTGGCGGCGCTGCACCGAACACTCGCGCTCGCCCAGGTGGAGCACGTGCCCGTGCTCGTCGGCCACGATCTGCAGCTCGATGTGGCGCGGCATCTCCACGTAGCGCTCGAGGTACATCGAGCCGTCGTTGAAGGCGGCCGCCGCCTCGGCCGAGGCCGTCTCGAACAGCTGGCGGATCTGGCTGGGGTCGCGGCAGATCTTCATGCCGCGCCCGCCGCCGCCGGAGGCGGCCTTGAGGATGACCGGGTAGCCGATCTGGGCGGCGATCTTCTCCGCCTCGTCGGCGTCCTTGAGCGTGCCGCGCGCGCCGGGCAGCAGCGGCAGGCCTGCCTTCTCCGCCGCCTCGCGGGCCTGCACCTTGTTGCCCATCAGCCGGATCATCTCGGGCCGCGGGCCGATGAAGGAGAGCCCCATCTTCTGGACCATCTCCGCGAACTCGGCGTTCTCGGAGAGGAACCCGTAGCCGGGGTGCACGGCGTCGGCGCCGGTCACGTCGGCGGCCGCCAGCACCGCGCGCGGGTTGAGGTAGCTCAGCTTGGACTGGGGCGGGCCGATGCAGATGGCCTCGTCGGCGAAGCGCACGTGCAGCGACTCGGCGTCCGCGGTGGAGTGGACCGCCACGGTGGCGACGCCCAGCTCCTTGCAGGCCCGGATCACGCGCAGCGCGATCTCGCCCCGGTTCGCGACGAGGACCTTCTTGAACATGGAGGCCCCCTCAGCCCGGGATGATCCGGAACAGGGCCTCGCCGAACTCCACCGGCGTCGAGTTCTGGACGAGGATCTCGGCGACGGTGCCGTCCACCTCGCACTCGATCTCGTTCATCAGCTTCATCGCCTCGACGATGCAGAGGGGCTGGCCCTTCTTCACCTTGGCCCCGACCTCGACGAAGGAGGGCGACTCGGGCGACGGCGACCGGTAGAACGTGCCCACGAAGGGCGAGCTGACGATCACGCCCGGCTGCTCGCGCGGCGCGGGGGCGGCCGCCGGCGCGGCCGGGGCGGCCGGAGCCGCCGCGGCGGGGGACGCCGGGGCGGGCGCGGCCGGGGCCGGGGCAGCGGCGGGCGCGGGGGCCACGGCCGGCGCCGGCGCCGCAGCGGCGCCGCGCCGGATGACCACCTTCTCGGCCCCGCGCTGCCACGCGAGGTGCGTGACGTCGCTCTTCTCCACCAGCTGGACCAGCTTCTTCACGTCCTCGAGCGTGAACCCGGCGGACGAGGCCTCGGGGGCGCGGTCGGAGGGCTGCTTCAGGGAACGGGTCGCCATCCGGTCATCCTCCCTGCTGCGGTCCGGCGGTGGGGTGGGGAGCCTAGCCCGCGACGCGGGTCAGGTACTCGCCGGTGCGGGTGTCGATGCGGAGCGTGTCGCCCTCGTTGATGAAGAGCGGCACGGCCACCGTGTAGCCGGTCTCGAGCTTGGCCGGCTTGGTGGCGCCGGAGACGGTGTCGCCGCGCACGCCGGGGTCGCAGGTGACGACCTTCAGGTCCATGGCGTTCGGCAGGGTCACCCCAATCGCCTTCCCGTTGAAGAACAGGATGTGCGTGGTGGTGTTCTCCTTGATGAAGTTCTTCGCGTCGCCCATCTGCTCGGCGGTCACGAAGGTCTGCTCGAAGTTCTTGTTGTCCATGAACTGGTAGTGGTCGCCGTCGAGGTAGAGGTACTGCATCTCCTTCTCCTCGATGTCGGGCTTGCCCACCACGTCGCCGGACTTGAACGTCTTGTCGATGGTGCGCCCGGTCACGAGGTTCTTGATCCGGGTCCGCACGAAGGCCGAGCCCTTGCCCGGCTTCACGTGCTGGAACTCGACGATCTCCCACGGCTCCTTGTCGATCTCGATCTTGAGGCCGCGGCGGAACGCCGAGGTGTCGAGGGTCTCTGCCATGACTTGCTGCTCCTTCGGTCCGAAGTGAAAGGTGATCTCCGCCGCCGCCCGGCGTCCGCCGCGCGGCCCCTGGGCGCTCAGCCCGCCTGCCCTACAGCTCGGACCTCAGCTTGGGCGCGGTGATGCGGAGGAGGTAGCGCGCCTTCCCCAGGTTCCCGTCCGGGGACAGCGCCAGGATCATGAAGTACTCGGGGGTGACCAGCCGGGCGACGGCCACCAGCTTCTCCGTGCCCAGCGAGAACTCGGACACCCCGCCGGCCTGGTGCGTCTCGGCCGCTTCCCGGGCGTTCCTGACCAGCCCGGAGCACTCGACCAGGAGCGCCTTCAGGTCGAGGTCGGACGCCCCCTGCTGGTGGCTGTCCACCTCGATGCCGTCGACGCCCATGAGCGAGGCGGCGAGGGCTCCCTCGCAGCTGCGGCAGACGTCCTCGAGGTGCTCGCGGAAGCCCATGGTGGTCGCTCCCCGCGACGTGGCGGCCCGGAGTGGGCCGAGCATAAGCATGCGGGAACCGGGCCCGTTCTAGCCCGGCCCCCGCGGACCGTCAAGGTGGGAGCAGGGCGCCGCGGCGCGTCAGCCGGGGCGCCCCGCCGCAGCGCGCCGCCGTATCAGGGCGCCTCGCAGGCCACGGTGGCGGTCTGGCCGAGGGCGTTCGGCGGGCAGACCGCGACCACGACCTCGCCGGCCACCGGGCACCCGTACCCGCTCCAGGTGGCGTTGAAGAGCTCCACCCACACCTGCATCGTGCCCGACTCGTAGGCCCGGCCGGAGCCGCCGGAGCCATAGTGCCCCTTGGCGCGGACGTCCACGCGCACCATGGCCCCCGAGACGCCCGCGTTGGTCATGGCGGTGGAGATGGTCTCCATGAACGTGTACGGCACCACCGTGGCGACCGACACCGCCGTGTTCCCGCCGGCCGGAACGCGCGTCACGACCGCGGGGTAGGTCGTGCTGCCCAGCCCACCCCCGAGGTCGGGTGACGAGAAGGACAGCTCCCAGCTCTCGACGAACGCGTCGTTGCTGTTGGTGCCGGTCGTGTCGTCGGCGTTGTCGAAGACCTGGTTGCGGAGCTCCAGCGGCACCAGGAGCTCGTTCCAGAAGGTGTCGACGCCGTCGGTGACGTTCACGTACGCCTGGTAGCGGAGCAGGTTGTAGGCGTCGCAGCCGTCGCTGAACGCGCAGGCGGTGGCGTCGTCCGGCCAGGTGCAGACGCCGGTCAGATCGACGGTGCCCACCTTCTCGACCGTGCAGCCCGCAGCGCCGGCGGCCACGGCCACCAGCAGGATCCGGGCGAGGTTGGAGGTCTTCATGGTCGACTCCTACTGGCCCGCGGCGGGCGTGGCCGCCGAGCGGTTGAGGATGCGCGGGGTGATGAAGATGAGCAGCTCGGTGTGGTCGTCCTGGGTCGTGGTGGTGCGGAAGAAGAACCCCAGGATCGGGATGTCGCCGAGCCACGGCACCGAGGACTTCCGGTCGGACATGGACCGGGTGTAGATGCCGCCGATGACGGTGGTCTCGCCGTCGCGGACCAGCACCTCGGTCTCGGCCTCGCGCTTGGTGATGGAGGGCTGGCCGTTCGCGCCGGTGAGCTGCGGGTTGGGCGCGTTGTTGGTGGCCTTGATCTTGAGGAGGATCGACCCGTCAGGCGAGACGTGCGGGGTGACCTTCAGCTCCAGCTTGGCCTCGATGAAGGTGGTGTTCACGCCGGAGGCGGAGGTCTGCGAGAAGGGGATGGAGATGCCCTGCCCGATGGTCGCCTCGCGGTTGTCGATGGTGGAGATCTTCGGCGCCGAGATGGTCTTGATCTGGCCGGAGTTCTCCAGGGCCGAGAGGCGCAGGTTCAGGTTGAAGGCGCCGCCCAGCGAGCCGAAGCTGAAGCCGATGCCGCCGCCGCTGCCCTGGCCGATGGCGGCCGGGAGGTTGACGGCGTAGTTGGGCGAGCCGGACGTGCCGGTGGTGGGGCCGCCGCCGGCGCCGCCCGCCGCCCCGGCGTTGTACGGGAAGGCCAGGCCGGTGGGGTTGCCGGTGGCCTGGGTGAAGGCGGCGTTGCCGCCCCACTGCACGCCAAGGGCGCGGTTGAAGTTGGACGAGGCCTCGACGATGCGGCTCTCGATCAGCACCTGCGGGATCTCGGTGTCGAGGTTGCGGACCAGCCCCTCGGCCCGGACCAGCGCCTCGGCCACGTCCTTCACGATGAGCGTGTTGGTGCGCTCGTCCACGGAGACGGAGCCGCGCTCGGTCAGCATGTCCTTGACGCGCCCCTGCAGGTCGGCGGCGCGGGCGAAGTTGACCGGGAACATCCGGACCTTGAGCGGGACCAGCGGGAGCAGGTCCTTCTGGGCCTGGGCCCGGGCCTGGGCCTCCTTGGCGATCACCTCGGCCTTGGCCACGCGGATCACGTCGCCGCCGCCCAGGCGCTCCTGGTCGAGCCCCTTGGAGCGGAGCACCAGCTCGAGCGCCTCGTCCCAGGGGATGTTGCGCAGCGAGACGGTGACCTTCCCCTCCACGTCGTCGGCCACCACGATGTTCTTCTTCGAGACGTCGGCGATGAGCCGCAGCAGGTTGCGGATCTCGATGTCGTGGAAGTCGAGGGTGATGCGGCGGCCGGTGTAGCCGCGCGCCTGGGGGGCGCCGGAGACGGCGTAGGCCGGCGCCTCGGCGGAGAAGCCGGCGGCGCGGTTCACGGCCGCCTCGGCCTGGGCCGGGGCCGCGGCGGGCGCGGCGGCGCGGACGGTGGCCGCCGCCGCGACGGCGGGGGCCGCCGAGGCGTCGCTCAGCGTCCAGGCCAGGCCGGCCGGGGTCTCGACCAGCTGGTCGGTGGCGGGGCCGCGCAGCGTGGCCACGATCCGCACCTGGCCGGTGGTGGGCTGGTTGAAGGAGGAGACCATCTGCACCGGCCCCTTGAAGGCGGCGGTGTCGAGCGAGCGCTCCAGCTTGCGCGGCAGCGCGGCGGCCTCGAGCGTCAGGACCATGGTCCGCGCGTCGGGGCGGGAGACCGCGAAGGACGCCTTGCCGGAGATCTCGATGCGGGAGGAGGAGGCGTCGCCGGTGAAGCGGACGGCGGAGATGCTGGCCAGCTTCGGCGCGCCCTTCGACTCCGCGAGCCCTGCGGGCTCGCTACGCTCAGGGCGAACGGCCTCGGTCTGCGGAGCGACAGCCGCGGCAACCGCGGCAACCGGCGCGGCGGCGGGGGCGGCCTTGGCGGCGGCGGCCAGCACCACGGCCACGCCGCCCTTCACGCGCTGCACCTCGTAGGCGGGCATGGCGCCCTGGGCGTCCAGCACCACGCGGACCTTGCCCTGGTCACGGCCGAAGCGGGCCTGGGCGAAGGGGCCGTCCAGCTTCACGGTGCCCCTGGGCGCCTTCGAGACGCCGGCCAGGTCGATGGCGAGGCGGGGCGGATCGGCCAGCTCGATGATCTCCATCCGGCCGACCTCGCCGTCGGTGGCGACCACCACGCGGCCCGCCGACGGGCGGATGGCGGTGACCGCCCGGGCCGGGCGACCGGACGGGGTGGCGTCGTCGACGCGCTGGGAGACGAGGTGCGGATCGGCCGCCTCGCCCTTCGACTCCGCGAGCCCTGCGGGCTCGCTGCGCTCAGGGCGAACGGGGGCCTGCGCGGCGGACGCGGTGACGGCCGCTGCGGCCGGCGCGGGGGCGTCGCCGGAGAGGACGCGGACCACCACGGCGTCGCCGCGGGGCTCCACCTCGTAGCGGCGCGGGCCGTCCAGCGTGACGATCACGCGGCCCACCGCGCTCCGCTCGTCCTGGTACTGCGCGGTCGAGACCGAGACCACGCCGGCCTTGCCCACCTGCGCCGGGGAGGCCACGCCGGCCACGTCGGCGCCGGCCAGGTCCACCACCAGGCGCTGCGGATCCTGGAGCTTGAAGACCGAGTACGAGGGCGGGCGCGAGCCCTGGATGGTCAGCTCGACGGCGCCGTCGCGCTCCGCGACGTCGATGGCGCGGATCTGGTTGGCGTCGCCAGCGCGGGCCGGGCCCGACAGGGCACCCCAGAGGAGCAAGCCGACGAGGGGCATGAATCGGGAAGTCATGGAGCTACTCCTCGAGCGAGGGGACCGCTTCCTTGGGGAGGCGGAGCGGGGTCTGCGTTGCGTCGCGGGTGCCGTCGGCGCGGACCACCCACTCCGAGATCAGGATCTTCGCCGGACCGGACGGCGGCCACGATGCCGCCGTTCTTGCCGATGCAAGCGCCGCGGCGGACGGTGTAGCCGACGCCGTTGGGCGCCTGGACCATGGCCACGGGGTCCTCGAGGCCGGTGATGATGGCCACCAGCTTCAGCTGCTCGACCTCGTACCGGCCCAGCGGCGTGGTGCAGCGGGTGGCCAGCACGTTGCTCTGCGTCGAGACCTCGGACAGGAAGCTGCGGAAGGGGTCGCGCTTGCCGGCGGAGCTGTAGCTCCAGTCCGGCTCGGCGGGCTTGGCGGCGGCCGGGGCCTCGGCCGTGGGGGCGGCCTCGACCTTCTCGGTCTTGGCCTTGTCCGCGGGGGCGCCCTTCTTCGGCGCGGCAGCGGGCGGGGGCGTGGAGCCGCCGCAGGCCACCAGCGCCGCGAGGGCGGCGAGCGCGAGGAGACGGGTGGTCATTTCGAGGCCCCCTCGGCGCCCTCTTGGGAGCGGGCGCCTTGGAGTCGTTCAGCATGAAGGCGGTGACCTTGAACGAGCCCTTCACCACCACCTTGCCGTTCAGGTCCTTGGGATCGCTGAGCGTGATCTCGCTCACGTTCACGATGCGGCGCAGCCGGCTGAGGGCGTCGAAGAAGGTGGCGATCTCGTGGAAGGACCCCTCCACCGCGACCTGCACCGGGAGGCGCGTGTAGTCGGCCTCCTGGACCTCGCCCTTGGGCTCGATGCTGACGATCTCGAGCCCCGACCGCTGCGCCTTCTCCTGGAAGTCGGCCAGCAGGTCGTCGAGCTTCTTCTCCTGCGGCAGCTCGGCCTTGGCCGCGTCGACCTGCTGCTCCAGGATCTCCTTCTCCTTGGTGAAGCGGTTCAGGTCGTTGGCGATGGCGTTCTTCTCGTCCCGCTGCTTGTCCAGCGCCTTCTGGTCGACGGCGGCCTTCTTCAGCTTGTTCTCGATCTCGTTGATCGAGTCCCCGGGCGGCACGTCGATGCCGATCACGAACAGGTTGAGGACGGTGATGACGGCCACCAGCCCGAGCACCCCGCCGACCTTGAGTCCGGTGGGGGCCTTCGCGATGCGCTCCATGAGATCCATCGCCTACCCCCCCGCCTTCGGCTCGCCGGCCGGCCTGGCCGCGGGCTGGCGCCGCCCTTGCCCGCGGCAGCCGCGGGCTCGACGGCGGGCGCGTACTTGGGCGTGGCCGTGAGCGTGAAGTGGACCACCTTCATGCCCGACACCACCTTGGTCTCGGTCTTCTTCAGCTCGACGTCGGCGAAGTACTTCGAGTCCTTCAGCTTCTTCATCAGCTCCGAGACGTCGTCGATGGTGCCGCCCGTCCCCTCGAAGGTGATCTTGCCGCCCTTCTCGTCCAGCTTGGTCAGCCAGAGCCGCTTGGGCGTGATGGTGGCGAGATCGTCGAGCATCCGGACCGGGCCGCTCCGCCCCTTCTTCAGGACCTCGAGCGTGTCCAGCTTCTTCTTCAAATCCGCCTTGTCGGCCGCCAGGGACTTCACCTGGCCGATGGTGCGGTCGAGCGCCTCGATGTCCTTCTTGGTCGAGGCGATCTTCTTCTGCTTGGTGACCAGCTCGGCGTCGCGCGTGGAGTGGGCGTACCAGTTGCCCAGCACGCCCAGGACCAGGATCAGCGCCAGCAGCACCAGCTGCTGGAGGCCGGCTTCCTTCTTCTTGGAGACGCGGACCGGGAGGAGGTTGATCCTGACCATGGCTAGCGGCCCTCCTTGTCGCCCGGGCGCCGGAGCGCGAGGCCGACCGACACGGCCGCCGAGGGCGCCGCGCCGAGGATCACCGCCGGGTCGAACCGCCGGTTGTCGATCTCGATGTTCTTGAAGGGGTTGAGCACCTCGACCGGCACCCCGGCGCGCGCCTCGATGACCTTGAAGAGCGCGGGGATCCGGGCGGTGCCGCCCGAGAGGTAGACGCGGGTGATGGCGCCGTCCGGCGCGGTGGAAGCGTAGAAGTCGAGGGAGCGCTGGATTCTCGCCGCCCATCTGGTCGGCCACGCCCTGGATGACCCGCTCGACCTCCTGCGGGACCACCGCGTCCGACTCGCCCTGCCCGCCCACCTTGAGCGCCTCGGCCTCGTCGTAGGAGATGTTGAGCTGCTTCTGGATCTCCTCCGTGAAGGCGTTGCCGCCCATGGTGATGTCGCGGGTGAAGGTGGTCACGCCGCGCGAGACGATGTTGATGTTCGAGAACCGCGGCGCCCACGTTGATGAGCACCAGGGTCTCGGCGGCGAACCCGTCGTAGTTCACCTCGAACGCGTTCTGGACCGCGAAGGCGTCCACGTCCACGACCGTGGCCGTGAGGCCGGCCTCGGCGCAGACCGAGGTGTAGTCGTTGATCATGTCCTTCTTGGCGGCCACCAGCAGCACGTCCATCTGGCCGGTGGCGTCCCCGTCCGGCGTGAGGATCTGGGTGTCGATGTTGACGTCCTTGACGTCGAACGGGATGTACTGCTCCGCCTCCCACTGGATCGACTCGTCCAGCTCCTCCTGCGTCATCCGCGGGAGCGAGATCTTCTTGATGATGACGGAGTGCCCGCGGACGCCGATGGCCACCTCCTTCACCTTCAGCTTCTGCCGGGCGGCCACCTCCTGGATCGCGTCCACGATGGCCGAGGAGTTCATCAGTGCGCCGTCGACGATGGCCTCGGGCGGGAGCGGCGCCGACCCGAAGGCCTGCAGCGCGAAGCCGCCCCGCTTCTCCTTCAGCTGGACGAGCTTCACGCTGGAGGAGCCGATGTCGAGGCCGACGGCGAGCTTGCTCTTCGCCATGGGCGGTCCCTCACGCGAGGCCCGGGCGCGCGCGCCCGAGCCCCGTCTCGAGCCCGCGCAGCGGGCTCATGGTGGTGCGGAAGGTGATCACGAGACGCGCCCTCCGGTGCTGCGTCCGAAGACCTTCCGCCGGTCCGACGGCGTGAGGCCCAGCGCCAGGATGATTCTTGCGCTGCGTGTCCATGCGGCACTCGCTCCCGCCCTCGATGCGCGCGACCGTCAGCGCGGAGACGCCGGCCTTCCGCGCCAGCTCGGCCTTGGTGAGGAGCTGCTCCTCCCTCAGCCGCTGCACGTTGTTGGGCGGTCGCCGCACCACGTTCTTCGTAGGCCTGGATGGCGATCGGGCGGGCATGCGGGAATCACGCTAAGCGATCGGCCCCGATCGGATCAAGAAAGGGGCCGGCTACGATATCGGTCGCTGTAGGTGAACGATGCGTCCGTGAGCGAGAGTGATGCCAAGTTATGTTCCGGACGCGGCGCGGCGCACGGCGACGGCAGCGCCAGCAGGCGCTAGCCATGGTGGTCACGAGATGCCGTACTCCTTCAGCTTGTAGAGCAGGGCGCGGTAGGAGATGCCCAAGAGCTCGGTGGCGCGGGTCCGGTTGCCGCCGGTCCGCTCCAGGGCCGCCCGGATCAGCCGGGCCTCCACCTCGCGGACCCCGTTCTTCAACGACAGATCCGCGTCCAGCCCCGGGGCCGCCGCCTCCGGGGCCGCCGCCGCGCGGACGGTGTCCGGCAGGTCCTCCTCGCGGATCTCGGCCCCCTCCGCCAGCACCACCGCCCGCTCCACCGCGTGCTCCAGCTCGCGCACGTTGCCGGGCCAGCGGTGGCCCTGCAGCGCCTCGCGGGCCTCGGCCGAGAAGGCGAGGCCGCCCAGCTCGGGGCGCAGGCGCGCGCAGCGGGCCAGGAAGTGGTCCGCCAGCGCTGCCACGTCCTCGGGCCGCTCGCGCAGCGGGGGCAGCCGCACCGCCACCACGTTGAGCCGCCAGTAGAGGTCCTCGCGGAACTGCCCGGCGGCCACCGCCTTGCCCAGGTCGCGCCCGGTGGCCGCCACCACCCGCACGTCCACGCGGCGCGCGCGCGTGCCGCCCACCGGCCGGATCTCCTCCTCCTGCAGGAAGCGGAGCAGCTTGACCTGGAGCCCCAGCGGCAGCTCGCCGATCTCGTCCAGCAGCAGCGTCCCGCCGTCCGCCTCCGCCGCCAGCCCGGCGTGGTCGCGCCGCGCGTCGGTGAAGGCGCCCTTCACGTGGCCGAACAGCTCCGACTCCAGCAGCTCGGCCGGGATGGCCCCGCAGTTGACCGCCACGAAGGGGAAGCTGGCCCGGGGCGACAGCTCGTGGAGGGCGCGCGCCACCAGCTCCTTGCCGGTGCCGGACTCGCCCTCGAGCAGCACGGTGGTCTTCTGCGGCGCCACCTTCTGCACCTGCCGCAGCACCTCCTGCATGGCCGGCGAGGCCACCACCAGCCGCGACACGCCGTAGGCGGAGGCCAGCTCGGTGCGCAGCCGGCGGTTCTCGCGCGCCAGCCGCTCGCGCTCCTCCGCCTTGCGCAGCAGCAGCACCACGTCGTCCGGCTTGAAGGGCTTGCCCAGGTAGTCGTAGGCGCCGGCCTTCATGGCCTCGACCGCCAGCGCGTGCGAGCCATAGGCGGTCATCACCACCACCGTCAGCTCCGGCTGCAGCCGGCGCGCCTCACGGACCAGCGTCAGCCCGTCCATGCCGGGCATGCGCACGTCGGTGAGCATCAGGTCGTAGTCGCGCGCGCCCAGCTCCTTGAGCGCGTCCTCGCCCGACCCCACCGCCCGCACCTCGTAGCCGCGATCCCGCAGGATCACGGTGAGGAGGTGGCGCAGGGGCTCCTCGTCGTCGACCACCAGGACGGTGCGGTACGCCATGCGCCGATGACTCTAGACGAAGCCGGAGCTTACGCAAAAGAGGCCCGCTCAGTCCCCCCGCCCGCCCGCCGGCAGCCTCACCCGGAACACCGCGCCGCCGCCGGGCGCGTTCTCGGCGGTCAGCGCGCCGCCCAGCGCCTCCACGATGCGGTGGCTGATGGCCAGGCCCAGCCCGGTGCCCTCGCCGGGCGCCTTGGTGGTGAAGAAGGGATTGAACAGGCGCGGCAGGTGCTCCGGGCGCGATGCCCGGACCGCCGTCGGCCACGGCCAGCTCCACGCCGCCCGCCGCGGACACGGCGCCGATCCGGACCGCCCCGGCGCCGCCCATGGCGTCGCCGGCGTTGAGCAGCAGGTTGAGCAGCACCTGGCCCAGCTGGTGGGCGTCGCCCAGCACCGGCGGCAGGTCCGCGGGCAGCTCCAGCGTCACCGCCACGCCGCGGAAGCGCGGCTGGACCCGGGCCAGCCGCACCGCGGCCTCCACCGCCGCGGCCAGGTCCACCGGCCCGATCTCGCTCCGGGGCTGGGCGGGCCAGGTCCAGCAGGCTGCGCAGCGTGGCGTCGATGCGATCGGCGGCGTCGGTGATCCGGACCAGCGCGTCGGCCAGGTCCGGATCGGCGTCGGACGGCAGCCGGGAGCGCGCCAGCGCCACGTAGCCGGAGACGGCGCCCAGCGGGTTGCCCAGCTCGTGCGCCAGCCCCGCGGCGAGCCGCCCCAGCGTGGCCAGCTGCTCGGAGCGGGCCAGCCGCGCCTGGGCGTCGCCCAGCGCCCGGTCGGCGCGCGTCAGGTCGGCCACCTTGGCCGCCAGCGCCCGCCGCTCCTCTTCCAGCGCCGCCGCCAGCCGCTCGAAGGCGATGGAGGCGCGCGTGAGCCCGGGCCCGCCCCCGTCGCCCAGCACCGGCAGCCCGGCCTCGCCGGCCAGCCGCCCGGCCGCGTCCAGCACGCGCTGCACCGGCCTCGCCACCGTCCGCCAGAGCAGCCAGGTGCCCAGCAGGCCGGCGGTCGCGCCGGCCGCCAGCGCCGCCAGCGCCAGGTGCGCCGGCCCGAGCTGGCGCCGGGCCGCCAGCGGCAGCTCCAGGCCGAGCAGGATCGCGGCGGTCACCGCCGCGATGGCCAGCGCGGCCAGGGCCAGGTAGGGGCGGACCGCGGTCCGCCTCATCCGCCGAAGACCTCGAAGAGCGCCACGTGGCGGGCCAGCCAGGGGGCCAGGTAGAGCCACTCCAGCGCGGCCAGCGCCAGGAACGGGCCGAAGGGGACCGAGTTCCGCGGCGGCACCCAGCCGTCGTCGCCCTGCGGCTCGCCCTCACCGGTCTGGCCCCTGCCCAGCGCCAGCAGCAGGATCCCGGCCACCGCCCCCTGCGTGGACGCCAGCAGGATCACCGGCAGGAGCCCGGCCAGCCCGAGCCACGCGCCGATGGCGCCCAGCAGCACCACGTCGCCGAGCCCCAGCGCCTCCTTCCTGGCCAGGCGCCCGCCCACGACCCGCACCAGCCAGAACAGGCCGGCCCCCACCGCCGCGCCCAGCGCGGCCGAGACCGCGGTGGCGGGCACCCAGCCCGGCAGCCACGCCGGCACCAGCTCGCGCGCCAGCGGCGGGACCGGCGGCAGCCCAGCCGCGCCGGCCAGGAGCCCCAGCCCCAGCAGCGGGACGGTGAGCTCGTGGGGCAGCGACCAGGTGTCGAGGTCGATGGCGGAGAGCGCCAGGAGCAGCATCACCAGCACGAACTCCGCCAGCGCGGCCAGCGTGAGGCCGTGGCGCGCCCAGGCCCCCAGGCCGGCGAGGAGCCCCAGCAGCTCGACGGCCGGGTAGCGGGCGGAGATGGGGGCGCCGCAGTCGCGGCAGCGGGCCCGGAGCCAGAGCCAGGCCAGCACCGGCACGTTGTCGTACCAGCGGATGGCCTTCTGGCAGCGCGGGCAGCGCGACCCGGGGCGGACGATGGAGAGGCCCGCCGGGACGCGGGCGATCACCACGTTGAGGAAGGAGCCCACGCAGGCCCCGACCACGGCGGCCCAGGTCGCGGCCAGCGCGGCGGGAAGCTCCAGGGAGGGATCGGGGGCCATGTGGGCCAGGATGATGCGGCCCCGCCCCCCGGCCTGGCAAGCGCGCGGATCAGCCGGCGCTGGCCGCGGCGGCGGGCGCCGCCTCCTCCAGCCGGCGAAGGAAGAAGTCCTCCAGCGTCTCGCGGTTGGGCGAGAGCGAGACGATCCGGCCGCCCGCCCCCAGCACCGCCTTCACGCCGGCGTCGGCGCTGGCCTCGTCCTCGAACACCGCCGTCACCCGGTCGCCGTCGGCCGAGAGGACCCGCGCGCCGCCCAGCGCCTCGCGGCGGCCGCCGGGGAGGAGCGCGGTGAGCTCCACGCTCTTCACGCGTGCCGAGAGCATCTCGCCGATCCGGCCGGTGTCGCGCATCCGCCCGCGCACGATCAGGCCGACGCGATCGCAGAGGGTCTCCACGTCGGGCAGGATGTGGGTCGAGAAGAAGACGGTCTTCCCGCGCCGCTTCAGCTCCAGCATGAGGTCGCGCATCTCGCGCCGGCCGATGGGGTCGAGGCCGCTCATGGGCTCGTCCAGCACCACCAGCGCCGGGTCGGAGACCAGCGCCTGGGCGATGCCCAGCCGCTGCTGCATGCCCTTCGAGTACTTCCGGATCTGGCGGCCGGCGGCGTCGGACAGCCCCACCAGCCCGAGCAGCTCCTCGCACCGCTTCGCCTGCTCCGAGCCGGGCACACCCGCCAGCGTGGCGAAGAAGCGGAGCGCCTCGATGCCGGTGAGGAAGTCGGGGTAGGCGGGGTTCTCCGGCAGGTAGCCCAGGCGCGCCTTGGCGGCCTCACTCGGGATGGGCGCGTCGAAGATGTAGGCCTTCCCGCGCGTGGGGAAGATCAGCCCCATCAGCATCTTGATGGTGGTGGTCTTGCCTGCGCCGTTGGGGCCCACGAAGCCGAAGATCTCGTTGGCGTCCACCGCCAGATCGAGATCCTCTACCGCGTTCACCTTCTTGCGGAGGCCGGTCTCGAAGACCTTGGTCAGACCTTCAGTGCGCAGGATCATCGCGGCGCATCATCGTCCGGCGCCGATCGGCTGGCAAGACTTGGGCGGCCCCGCAGCCCCTCGACCGCCGCGCCGCGTGGTGACCAAACGCGTCACCCGGGCTGACCCGGGCTGACGTTTGCCGTCACGCTACCGGGGGGGCGTCGCCTGCTCGGTCCCTCGCCATCCGGGCACTTGCGCGATCCCGGGACCTGGCATCGCTCCTGCTAGGAGTCCGTTCATCGTCCGGTCCCCCCAAGCACCGGCGCACTGCAGCGCACAAGCGGCGGGCCGCGTCGCCGGTCACCGCACCTGGAGGCAACAAATGAAGAAGACTGCCAAGGGCTTCACGCTGGTCGAGCTCATGATCGTCGTTGCGATCATCGGCATCCTCGCCGCCATCGCGATCCCGAACTTCCTCCGCTACCAGCTCCGCTCCAAGTTCTCCGAGCTGAAGACCAACGTGGAGGCCATCTACAAGTCGGAGGAGGCCCTCCGTCAGTCCGAGCGCGTGCTCTGCGCCGGCGCCCCGACGGGCGCCTACGCCGAGCTGGGCCCGGTCCCCGCGGCCGCCCCCGCCGCCCAGAAGAACGTGTGGATCCCGGCCGACACCGAGCTCGCCTCCGCCATCGACTGGAACGTCCAGGGCGCGACCTTCGGCCAGTACACCACCGACACCGACAACGCCGCCGTCGGCACCGTGGCCCTCTGCGCGGCCCCGGACGTGCCGGCCTTCGGCTACGCGCTCGCCATCGGCGCCATCTCCGACATCGACGGCGACGCGAACCTCGCGCAGGTCTGCGCCTGGCAGCCCCAGCTGGCCTCCGACGGCACCGAGGTCGGCAACGTCCCGGCCTGCCCGGGCGGCGGCGACACCACGGTGTGCGGCGGCACGGCGATGCCGGGCGGCGCGAACACCCGCACGATCGGCGCTGGCCAGGTGACCAACTGCTCGGCTGACAACATCTTCTAGTCCGCCGGACTTGCGGTTAGGATGAGGGCCGCCCGGGAGACCGGGCGGCCCTCACCGTCTTCAGAGCCCCCATGCGCGCCCTGTTCGCCCCGCTCGCCGCCGGCCTCCTGCTCCTCGCCCTCGCCGCCGCCCTGAGCTTCAAGCTCGCGGCCACGGTGCGGAGCCGCCCCTACGACGTCCTGCACGTGCCCTCGGGCAAGGTGATGCGGGTGGCGGCGCTCGGCCACCGCACCTTCCTGTCCGACCTGTACTGGCTGGACACGGTGCAGTACATCGGCGAGCCGCGGGCCGACGCGCGGGGCTGGGACAAGCTCCTGCCGCTGGTCGACCTGGTCACCGATCTCGACCCCCGCCACGGCTACGCCTACCAGACCGCCGGCATCGTGCTGTCCGCCGCCGGCCGCCTCGACGAGAGCAACCGGATCCTGGCCAAGGGGATGGAACTCGGCCCGGACTGGTGGTCCTTCCCCTACTACCTGTCCTTCAACTCGTGGTTCTACATGGGCGACTACGCCACCGGCGCCTACTACGCCGGGATCGCCGCCCGCCGCCCGGGCGCGTCGCCCAACATCAGCCACCTGGCGCTCTCGCTGTCATCCAAGAGCGGCACGCCCGAGCAGGCCATCACGCTGCTCACCGAGCTGCGCGCCACCGTCAAGGACGAGGCCACGGCGGAGCGGCTGGACGAGCAGCTCAAGCTGGCCACGCTGGAGGCCGACGCCCAGGGCCTGGAGGCCGCCGTCGAGCGGTTCCGGGAGCGCCACGGCCGCGATCCCTTCGGCCTGGAGGAGCTGATCGTGGGCGGGGCCATCACGAGCATGCCCACGGATCCCTTCGGCGGCGCCTACGTGTGGGATCCGAAGGACCGCAGGGTCCACTCCACCGCCAACCCGTTCCGCTTCACCTTGCGCGAGGCGGCCCGCGCCCCCGCGTTCCACTACCAGCCCAGCCAGCGCGACCTGGCGAGGATGCCCAAGTGAAGAAGATCGCCGCCATCGCAGCCGTCACCCTCCGCGAGGCCCTCCGCCAGAAGCTGGCGGTGAACCTGCTGATCTTCGCGCTGGCCCTGGTGATCGCGTCGCTCACGCTCTCGCAGCTCACCTTCGGCGAGCAGTACCGGATCATCGTCGACATCGCTCTCAGCGCCATGGAGGTGTTCGGGACGCTGATCGCCGCGTTCCTGGGCGCCGGGCTGATCGCCCGCGAGGTCGAGCGCCGCACCGTCTACCCCATCATCAGCAAGCCGGTGTCCCGCGCCGGCTACGTGCTGGGCCGGTACGCCGGGCTGGTGACCACCACCACGCTCAACCTGGCGGTGATGGCGGTGGTGTTCGCCGCCGTGCTGGCGATGTACGTGCGCAACCTGGACTTCCTGGGCGACTCGCCCTTCCTGGTCGTGCTGCTCGCCATGGCGGTCCAGTTCGCCATGGTGGCGGCGGTGGCCACCTTCTTCTCCTGCTTCACGACCTCCACGCTGTCCGCCATCTTCACGCTCAGCCTGGTGGTGGCCGGCCACGTGGCCACCGACCTGATCCGCTACTGGCCGCGCGAGGGGGCCTGGAGCGGCCTGGCCGGGAAGGCGGTGTACGTGCTGGTGCCGAACCTCGAGGCGCTCAACCTCAAGGAGGCCATGGTCTACAAGGACGCCATCCCGCCCGACTTCGCCCTGACCGGCCTCGGCTACGGCCTGCTCTACTCGGCGGCGGTGGTGCTGCTGGGGTGCGCGATCTTCACCCGCCGCGACCTGCGCTGAGCCGCCCCGGCGGCCGGGGCGGCGGCAGGCGCCCACCCGCGCCGACATGCAAGCCGTTGCGGACTGCGCAAGGCCCAGCGTGCAAGGGCCGCTCACGCGGCAGCGAACCCTCCGGAAGACGGGCACTTGCCCGCTCCAGGCGCGGGCGCGCCGCTTGCTTCGGGAGGAGACCGTGCGAACGAAACGCGGCTTCACGCTGATCGAGGTGGCCACCGTCCTGGCGATAGCGGTGGTGCTGGCCACGCTTGCCTACACGTCGCTGCGGCGGTCGCGCCCGCGCGCCGACCTCCTCCGCACCGCCGTGGAGCTGCGGTCGCTGGTGGCCGGCGCGCGCCAGCAGGCGCTCCTGAGCGGGCGCTCGGTGGCGGTGCTGATCTTCCCGGACCACGCCAACCCCGAGGACGGCAAGGGTCGGGTCATCGTGGTGGAGGACCCGCGCGCGCAGCTGTTCCTGGACTCGGCCCCGCTCAACTTCGGCGACACCTACGACCCGGCCACCCCGGCCGCGCCCGACGGCGGCGAGCTCTTCCAGACCATGGACCTGCCGCACGGGGTGGTGGTCGGCCCGGTCGGTGGGCTGGGGGCCGCGCTGCCCGCGCCGGACGCCTCCATCCCCGACGACACCGCCTGCACCTTCTGCAGCACCAGCGGCGACCATCGCGGCGCCATCGTCTTCGACGGGCGGGGGCGCGCCCGCTTCTACTCCGACAACGGCGCCGCGCTGGACGTGGCGGGCGGCACCCTCTCCGTCACCTCCACCGACCTGGCCACCATCGTGGACGAGGCCACCCAGGCCGTCGAGGCCGGGCCGGCCACCGGCCTGGTGATCCGGGCCGCATCCGGCTCGCTCCGCACCGTCACCCGAGGCTGAGGCCCCGCCATGCGCCCATCCCTTCCCCCCGCGGCGTCACGCTGATCGAGAACATGGTCGCCCTCGCGGTCCTGATGCTGGGAGCGCTCGGCCTGATCGGCATGAGCACCCAGGCCGTGCGCCTCAACCAGGACGGCCGGCGCGTCACCCGCGCCACCGCCATCGCGCAGGACATGCTCTCCCAGATCCAGCTCTGGGAGTACGCCGACGCGCGCCTGTCCAACTCGAACACCACCAACGACGCCGACATCGCCGACTCGGCCCTGGCCTTCGAGGGCACGAACACCCTCCCCTACGACCACGCCGAGGCCGACCTGACCGACGGCGGCCTGGTCTTCAACGGGATCCCGCAGAGCCAGCTGGGGACGGAGTTCGAGCGCTACTGGAACATCTCCACGCCGGACGACGACAACGCCAACGGCACCCCGGACGGCATGCGCATCGCGGTGGTGGTGCGGTGGAGGCAGGGGAACGGCTTCCGCCGCATCGTCCTCCACACCGCGAAGATCAACCCCGACCCGGCGGAGCGCCTGTGACCCGCCGCGCCCACGGCTTCTCGCTGATCGAGCTGCTGGTCGCCTCCGCCGTCTCTGCGGTGGTGATCGCCGGCGCGCTGACCATCCTGGTGACGCAGCAGAAGACCTTCCGCTCCACCGCCGACGAGCGCGCCATGCAGGAGGCAGCCCGGGTGGCGCTTGGGGAGATCACCGGCAACCTGCAGCTGGCCGGCTACGGCCTCGATCCGGGGGAGGCCTTCGACTTCGGCGAGGCCACCTCCCCGCAGGACCGGGCCCCGCTGGCGGCCGGCGAGACGGCGGTGACGTTCGGCGGCTACCAGTGCAGGACGCCGGTGGAGTGCCGCGACAAGGTGGACGGGCCGGACGAGGTGGTCTTCCACTCCCGCGATCCGGGCTTCGGCCACTCGCTCACCTCGGCCAGCACCGACACGCTGGTGATGACCGGGCCGCTCACCTCGCCGCTGGAGGCCGGGCAGCTGCTGCAGGCCATGTGCTACGGCGACGACATGGTCTGGGCCTACGTCACGGTGGGTGCCCGGGTGGACGCGACGGAGGACCCCAGCGTGAAGATCCCGCTGCGCAACGGGGACGGGACGCGCTTCGGCCTCCAGAACGACTTCCTGGCCAACTCCTGCTTCACCGGCACGGCGCGGGTCTTCAAGAATCGACCGGTACCGCTACTACGTGGCGGGCTACACCGAGGGCGGCGCGGAGGTGGCCTGGAATGCGGCCGGTGCCCGCCCCTACCTGATGCTCGACCAGGGGCTGGTGGACGCGGCCGGGACGCCCATCCACACGCCCATCGCGGCCGACGTCGAGGACCTGCAGCTCGCCTACGTGTACCCGCTGGCCGCCGCGGCCGCCCAGGTCCGCGGCGCAACCGAGAACACGCAGCTCACCAACACGGCGGCGGGGATCGACCTGGCCCCGTCCACCATCCCTTCCATCCCGCTGTACAGCACCGAGCGGCTGGCGGTGGCCCGCACCTCCGGCCACCCCTCCAACGTGCGCGCGGTGCGGGTGGCGGTGGTGATCCGCTCCGCCGAGGCCCTCGACCCCGCCGACGCCGGCGTGGTCCCGGCCTCGGGCAACCGGCCGGCCGTGGACAGCCGGCGCGGCTACCGCAGGTCCCTGTTCCAGACCAGCATCGGCGTCCCCAACCTCGAGTCCCGCGGCCCGGTCTTCCCGGCCTGGGGCGATCCGAAGGACCCGGACAACCAGCTCAACGTCGGTGGAGGATAACCCCCATGATGCGCCATCCGCGCGGCAGCGCGCTCATCCTCGCCATCGTCGTCCTGCTGGTGATCGCCGTCATCGGCGCCGGCATGCTCCGCTTCGCCGCCCGCGAGGTGGCCGGCGCCACCGCCGCGGCCCGCACCGAGGCGCTCGACGCCTGCGCCGAGGCGGGGCGCCAGGTCATCATGTCCAAGTTCCGCGCCGTGGGCACCTCGCCCACCTCGCTGCCCGTGCTCAACGTGAAGCTGGACCAGGGCGGCTCGGTCCAGGTGATCGGCGGGCACTTCGACACCGACGACGTCCAGATCTCGCAGGTGACCTACCTGCCCGACGCCGCCTTCGGCGTGGACCGCGGCAGCGTCCAGACGCTCACCAACCGCATCACCGTCTCCGGCCTCGGCTCCAAGCCGATCAAGGCCATCGTCCACTGCCAGGTGGGCGGTGACGGCACGCCCGGGTCGGGCCGCCAGCTCGAGATCGAGTACGGCCTGCGGTTCGGCATCTAGGGAGGACCTCCATGCGCCTTCGCCCCCATCACCTGTCCATCGCGCTGCTCACGCTGGTCGTCCTCGCCTCGCTGCCGCTCCGCTCGGACGGCGCCGGCGAGTGCTGCAACGTCACCACCTCCACCGCCAGCATGGTCAACAACCCGACCGCCGGCGACGAGGTGTTCTTCAAGCTGCCCAACGGCCCCACCAACATCATGTTCCTGCTGGACACGTCGGGGTCCATGGACAACTTCGTCCAGTGCACCGACGACAACGGCTGGGGGGACCTCAGCAACGGCTCCAAGTGTTCCTGGCCCACCAGCGCCGAGCTGGCCACGCCCAGCAACGGCGGCATGAAGGTGAACGGCACCTGCACCTTCAACGCCGCCACCAGCGCCCTGGCCTGGATGTACCTCAAGGACTCCACGACCGGCATGGCGGTGACGTCGGCCTCCGCGCCGGACCTGGTGGACCCGGGCCACGGCACGGTCAGCGTCTACGGCGCGTCCGCCCTCACCGACAGCCCGGCCTGGGGCACCGGCTGCACCGGCAACGGCTGCCTCTTCAAGAAGACCGGCTACTACTTCGACGGCTCGTGGACCCAGACCGGCGCCACCGACTCCGGCGACTGCAACCTCAAGTCGAGCGCCACCTCGACCACGGTGGTCAGGGACCGCAACAACGTCACCGTGGGCCCGGACGCCACCGCCTGCAAGACCTGCCTCGACTCCAAGGGCTTCTACTTCTACCGGTACACCTACGAGACCCTCGATAGCCGCGGCCGCGTCGTCTACAACACCGGCCAGCGCGTGGTCTTCGCCGGGTGGTGGATGAACGCCAACCCGCCCAAGTTCATGACCGCCCGCAAGGCCATCAAGGACATCGCCTGGATGGACCCGATCGCCGACGCGAACAACCTGCCCAACATGTACCGGGCGCGCATGGGGTTGTCGCTGCTGACGCCGGACTCCAGCAGCCGGCGCATCGTGGTGCCCCTGGGGCCGGGCAAGACCGACTCCTACCCGGTCAACGTCTCGGCCATGGTCAAGGCCCGCCAGGTGATCCTGGACGCGCTGAACCGCGTCTGGCCGACCGGCGTGACGGTGCCGGCCCTGAACAGCGGCAGCACCCCGTTGGCGCCGGCCCTGGCGCAGGTGGGCCAGTACTTCACCAACGGCGGCCGCTACACCACGCTGCTCGGCGCCAGCTACGAGCTCACGCAGTTCGTGGAGAGCACCGCCGGCATCATGAAGGCCTCCTGGGCCGGGACCACCGCCCAGTGCTCCGTCTGCTGGGGCTGCCAGAACAGCGCCGTGGTGATCCTGACCGACGGCTCGCCCAACACCGAGGGTGACACCCCCACCGCGATGCGGACCTACGCCGAGGCGGCATACGCCAACGTCTGCGGCGCCAAGGCCTCCGGCTATCCCAACTGCAGGTCCCCCTCGCTCGGCGCGGCCACCTACCTCCCGCGCGTGGCCGCCTGGCTGAAGGACACGGACCTCCGGACCGACCTGGCGGTGAGCGATCCGCAGAGCGTCACCACCAGCCTCATCGGCTTCGGCATCAAGTCCAACTTCGACGCCTCCTACCCCACGCTCTGGAAGATCCTCACCGCCACCGCGGCGCTGGGCGGCGGCAAGGCCTATGACGCCACCACGCCCAAGGACCTCTCGGACCAGCTCACCCAGGCCGTGAACGACGTGGTGGAGCGGTCCAACTCCTTCTCCGCCCCGGCCGCCAGCTCGCTCTCCACCATCCACACGGCCGCGTCCGAGGCCTTCATCACCCGGTTCAAGCCCAACGACACGGCCGCCTGGGAAGGCCACGTCTTCCAGGGGCTGCTCTTCGACGAGTTCCTGAACGGCTGTGACCCCACCAAGACGCCGGGCAGCCAGACCCCGGTCAAGTGCCAGGGCAAGACCGTCCAGCCCAACTTCAACGGCAACTCCGACAAGGACGGCTTCAACATCTGCTCGGACGTCTTCCTGGTGGACCAGGACTGCGACGAGGTGGTGGAGGACGTGAAGACCGGCGAGTTCCTGAAGAAGGGCGCCGTCACCAAGACCTCCGCCAACCTGATCTGGGACGCCGGCGAGGTGCTGTCGAACCCCGCCAAGACGGGCTACCGCAGCGCCGTCACCGGCGCGACCAACAGCCGGAAGATCTGGACCTACGTGAACGGCGGCAAGGTCTCGGTCGAGCCGGCCAACGCGGCCACGCTGGCCCCGTTCATGAGCCTCACCAAGGAGTACTGCGTCAACCTCTGGCCCAGCGCCAAGCTGTGCGGCGGCACCACCGGCGTGACCTGCCCCACCACCGCGACCATCACCGCCGCCCAGATGACCACCTGCGCCACGGCGGTGATCAACTACGTCCGCGGCTATGACGTGTTCGACGCCGACAACGACAACTGCGGCGGGCCGGGCGTGAAGACCGGCTGCACCGCCGGGACCGACGGCGAGGAGCGCGACCGGAAGAACGACGGGCGGGCCGAGCCGGTCTTCTGGAAGCTGGGCGACGTGTTCCACTCGGCCCCGGTGCTGGTCAAGCCGCCGGTGGTCGAGACCACCTGCGCCACCGGCTACGACAACCAGTGCCTGGCCACGCTGTGGAGCCCGGGCGAGTTCTCGGCCAAGACCCCGCAGACGCCCATCGAGAAGTACGACGACGTCTGCAAGAAGGGGTCGGACGCCTACGAGGCCTACCGCTACGACCACCGCACCCGCGACCAGATCCTGCTGGTGGGCGCCAACGACGGCATGCTGCACGCCTTCCTGGCCGGCCAGGCGGACAAGACCTCCAAGGCCGACTCGGACTGCAACCACACCTATGACCGCGGCACCGGCGAGGAGCTCTGGGCCTTCGTCCCCCCCGACCTGCTGCCCCGGCTCAAGGACCTGCCCTCCAGCCACCAGTACATGGTGGACGGCTCGCCCATGGTCCGCGACGTGTGGGTGGACGGCATCGGCAAGAGCTCGGCCGACGGCAAGAAGCAGCGGGACGAGTTCCGCACCGTCGCGGTCGTCTCCGAGCGGGCCGGCGGCTCGCAGTTCACCGCCCTCGACATCACCGACCCGGCCAACCCCACCTTCCTGTGGGAGTTCCCGCCCCCCTGCTCGGACGACCAGAAGTACAAGGGCCAGTCCTGGGCCGAGTTCGCCCCGCGTCCCGCGCCCATCGGGCCGGTGCGCATCAAGGGCGGCGGCCCCGATCCGCTCGGCCGCGGCTTCGACGAGCGCTGGGTGGTGATGATCAACGGCGGCTACGACCCGGCCATGAGCCAGGGCGCGGCGGTCTGGATGGTGGACGTGTGGACCGGCAAGGCGGTCTGGCGCTTCACCAACGACGACTTCAAGAAGAACCTCGGCTTCGGCGTCGGCACCAGCATGTTCCCGGTGCCGGGCGCGGTGGCCCTGGCCGACGTGGGCGACACCACCCAGGCCCAGTTCGACAACGACGGGTTCTTCGACACCGCCAGCTGGGGTGACCTGGGCGGCAACCAGTTCGTGGCGCGCTTCCACGAGAATCGGCACGGTCGCCAACACCGGCCTGGTGAACAACTGGTTCGCGGCCCGCACCTTCGAGGAGCAGCGCCGCTCGGACGACCTGCAGTACGCCACCGGCCGCTCCGAGCTGTTCCAGATGGCCGAGCTCGCCTACGAGCCGACCGAGAAGGCGCTGCACGCCTACTTCGGCTCGGGCAACCGCGAGAAGATGATGCAGCAGAAGCTGGCCTGCGGCGCGGACAACCTGCTCTCCTGCTGCAAGGCGGGCTGCTCGTCCATCTCCACGACCACCACCGACGACTACGGCGCCTGCGCCCAGACCAGCGGCTTCACCTGCACCAGCGGCCAGCTCAACAACGCGGCCACCACCACCAGCTGCGGCGCCACCGCGGCCTGCGGCGCGTTCAGCTCCAAGATGACGCTGGACTTCACCTGCCCGGGCACGACCGCCGCCAGCTACAGCGGCACCGCCAGCTGCGACGCCAACGGCGTGTGCTCCACCGTGTCGGGGGTGGGTGACGTCTCGGCGGGCGACCCGGCCCAGTTCTCCACCACCTGCACCAAGGCCCGCTTCTACGGCGTGCTGGCCTACGGCCACTACCCGGAGAAGATGTTCAAGACGCAGGACGAGGCGAAGGCGTTCGACAGCTCGCGCTACACCGACAGCGCCGGCTTCACCAGCAGCGCCTGCGCCAGCGCGCCAGGCAAGAGCTGCTCGCTGGTGGACACCACCCGGGCCAAGATGACGGTGAGCAGCGCCACCGCCACCTGCCCGAGCGGCCGCTGCTACGCCAACACCAAGGACCCGGGCTGGTTCTACGAGTACGGCACCGTCTGCCCCACCGGCAGCTGCCCGGACTACGGCACCTGCTCGCCGGAGAAGACCGGCTCTGGCGCGCTGGTGACGTTCGGCTGCGTGCTCTGGAACGGCTTCCAGCCGCTGGGTGCGCAGGGCGGCTCGGATCCGTGCTCCGGCGACACCGGCACGCCGCTCACCTACGGCTACGTGTCGGACTACATCACCGGCACGCCCATGGCGAGCTGCGGGTACACGGCGGCCTCGGACACCACCCTCTACCGCGCCCAGCAGCGCGGCGCGCTCTCTCCGCCGAGCGCCCCGCTGCTGCGCATCACCGCCGGCGCGGGCGGCGGCGTGCGGTACGGCGGCCTCCAGATGGATCCGGGCGGCGCGCCGACCAACACCACCACCGGCGAGCGCAGCGACTTCGCCGAGATGGTCTACTGGCTGGAGGTGCCGCGCGAGCTGCACTCCTGCCGGCATGATTCGGAGACCACCTCGTCGTCCTGCAAGTGACGTAGGCGGAGGATCCAGGCGGGGCTGGCCTCCGGGCCGGCCCCGTTTGTTTGTACGGGGACTGCGTCCCCGCCCCGCCGTCCTGAGCCTGTCGAAGGACGTCGGGGCCCCACCCCTGCTGCGCTGGGTCCCGCCGCGCTGCGGGCCCAGATCATCAAGATAGAGGACTGGGCCCTTGCGCGGCACCCAGCGCCGAGGGGGCTTCGCCCCCTCCCCCGCCCACATGGCGGGGCCCCCACCCCCGAAGCGCTCCCAGGGCGGTCCCGGTCAGTCCCCGCCGATCCCGAACTTGGCCAGGCGGTAGCGGAGCGAGCGGAACGTCAGGCTGAGCAGCCGCGCCGCCTCCGTCTTCACGCCGCCTGTCCGCGCCAGCGCCTGCTCCAGGATGCGCCGCTCCACGGCGTCCAGGTGGGCCTGCAGGTCGAGCCCCTCCGGCGGCAGCGACACCTCCTCCGGCGCGGCCCCCAGCGCCCGGCCGCGCACGCTGGCGGGGAGCGCCTCGGGGCCGATGAGCGTCCCGGCGGTGAGCGTCACGGCGCGCTCGACCACGTTGGCCAGCTCGCGCAGGTTGCCGGGGAAGTCGTAGGCCTGGAGCAGCGCCAGCGCCTCGGGCGAGAGCTGCGGGACCGGCCGCCCCTGCTCGGCCGCGATGCGGGCCACGAAGTGGGTGATGAACAGCGGGATGTCCTGGCGCCGCTCGCGCAGCGGCGGCATGCGCAGCTGGATCACGTTGAGGCGGTAGTAGAGGTCCTCGCGGAACCGGCCGGCCCGGACGTCCTCGGCCAGGTCGCGGTTGGTGGCGGCGACGATGCGCGCCGAGATGGCGATGTCGGCGGTGCCGCCCACCCGGCGGATGCACCGCTCCTGCAGCGCGCGCAAGAGCTTCACCTGCACCGGCGGCGGCAGCTCGCCCACCTCGTCCAGGAAGAGCGTCCCGCTCCCGGCCACCTCGAAGAGGCCGGCCCGCCGATCGCCCGCGCCGGTGAAGGCGCCGCGCTCGTGGCCGAAGAACTCGCTCTCGATCAGGCCGTCCGGGATGGCGCCGCAGTTGACCGCCACGAAGGGGAGGTCGCGGCGGGCCCCGGCGGCGTGGATGGCCCGCGCCACCACCTCCTTGCCGGTCCCGCTCTCGCCAGTGACGAGCACCGTGGAGCGGGTGGGCCCCACCCGCTCGACCAGCTCGCGAACCGCCTGGATCTCCGGCGCGGCGCCCAGGATGGGCTCCGGGGCCGCCCCGCGGTCGCCCACCCGGTGGCGCAGCACGCGGTTCTCGGCCAGGAGGTGCCGGTGCTCCAGCGCCTTCTCCACCACCAGCGAGAGCTCGTCCACCTTGAACGGCTTGAGGACGTAGTCGTACGCCCCCAGCTTCATGGCCTGGATGGCGTTCTCGGTGGTGGCGAAGGCGGTGATCATCACCACCTCGGTGGCCGGGGTCCGCTCCTTCACCAGCCTGAGCAGGTCCAGGCCGGAGTCCGGCCCCAGCCGCAGGTCGGTGACGACCAGGTCCAGGTCCTGCTCGGCCACCACCGCCCGGGCGGCGGCCAGGCCGGCGGCGGTGGCGACCACGTGCCCCTGCTTGCGGAGCATGATCTCCAGCAGCTCGCGCATCGAGGGCTCGTCGTCCACCACCAGGATGTGGGCCATGGGCGGATCCTAACCTGGCTCGGCCCGCGCCGGCGGTCCGTCCTCGCCGGGAGGCAGCCGGACGGTGAAGCGCGCCCCGGCGCCGGAGGCCGTGTCGAGCGTGATGGCGCCGCCGTGGGCGTCCACCACCCGCTGCACGGTGGCCAGCCCCAGCCCGGTCCCGCGCGCCTTGGTGGTGTGGAAGGGGAGGAAGATCCGGTCCAGCTCCTCGCGCGCGATGCCGGGGCCGTCGTCGGCCACCTCGAAGCTGGCGCCACCCTCCGGCTCGCGCTGGCAGCGGACGACGATGCGCCCGCCCTCCCGGCCCTCAAGCGCCTCGGCGGCGTTGATGAGCAGGTTCCAGGCCACCTGCCGGAGCTGCTCGGGATCGCCGGCCACCTCCGCCGGCGCCAGGCCGCGCTCCAGGGTCACCTTCGCCGCCGCCGGGTGCTGGGAGAAGACGTCCAGCGTCTCCCCCAGGAGCGTGGCCAGGTCCACGCGGGACCGCATCACCGGCGGCGGGCGGGCGAAGCGCAGGAACTGGGTCACCAGGCCGTCCAGCCGCGAGGCCTCGCGCAGGACGATGTCCATGAGCCGGCGCTGGTCGTCGCTGGCGTCGGCCCGGAGCAGCTCGATGGAGCCGGACATGGCGCCCAGCGGGTTGCGCAGCTCGTGGGCCAGCCCGGCGGCCACCCGGCCCAGGTCGGCCAGCCGCTCGGCCCGCTGCACCGCCTCCTCCATGGCGCGCAGGTGGGTCAGGTCCTGGAAGATCACCGCCGTCCCCACCTCGTCGCCGGTCCGGTCCTGGAGCGGGAAGCTGGAGTAGCCCAGGTCCAGGCGCTCGCCCCGGGCGTTGACGTACTCCAGCTCGTCGCGGGCCACCCGCTCGGCGAACATGGGGAAGGTGCGCGCCGCGGGCTGGCCGCGGATGGCGTCCAGGCGCTGGCCGGTCAACGCCTCGCCGGCCCGGTTGAGGAAGGTGACCCGCCGCTGCGGGTCGAGGGTGAGCAGGCCGCCGTTCATCGACTGCACGATGGTCTCGTGCAGCGCGGTGATGGCCGCCAGGTCGCTCTCGCTCGCGGCCAGCCGCTCGCCGGTGCGCCGCAGCTGCTCGGACAGGTAGGCCGCCAGCACCGCGGTGGCCACGAAGGCCGCCACGTGGGCGAAGACGCGAGCCGGCTGCAAGGGGTGCTCCGTCCCCACCACCCAGAGGTAGGCGGCGATGGAGAGGACCAGCCCCACCAGCGCGCCGCGCCGGTGGAGCAGGATGGCGGCGTTGACCACCGCCAGCGAGAACATCAGGACGAAGAGGCTCTCGCTGCGGCCGGTGATGGCCACCACCACCGCGGCCACGGCAACGTCCAGGACGATCTGCCCGTAGGCGGTGGCCACCAGCGCCACGCGCTGGCGGAGCAGCACCCCGAAGGCGATGGTGGCCGCGTAGCTGGCGATGACGATCGCGTAGATCGGCGCCAGCGCGTGCTCGGCCTGACCCTGCGTCTGCCAGCCGACCACGGCCGTGCCGCCCAGCAGCACGGTGACCGTCACCGCGCGGAAGAGCGTGAGCCACAGCAGCTTCTGGTAGAGCCCGGGGTCGCGGAGCGCGCGGGCCATGGCTCCCGGGCGTCCCCGCCTACTTGATGGCGCCGGCCAGGTTGAAGATGGGCAGGTACATGGCGATCATGAAGTAGCCGACCGTGCCGCCCAGGAAGACCATCATGACCGGCTCGAGCATGCTGGTCAGCGAGGCGACCGCCACGTCCACCTCGTCGTCGTAGAAGTCGGCGATCTTGGACAGCATGGTGTCCATGGCGCCGGTGGCCTCGCCGACGCCGATCATCTGCACCACCATGGAAGGGAACACCTTGGTGTCGGCCAGCGGGCCGGCGATGTTCTTGCCCTCGGAGATCTTGGCGCGGACGTAGAGGATGGCGCGCTCGACGGTGCGGTTGCCGGACGACTTGGCCACGATCTCCAGCGCGTCCAGGATGGGCACGCCGGAGGAGATCATGGTGCCCAGCGTGCGGGTGAAGCGCGCCACCGCCACCTTGCGAATCAGCGGGCCGAACACCGGCATCTTGAGCAGGGTGTCGTGCCAGATGTCCCTGCCCTTGCCGTCCTTGGTCGCGAGCTTGAAGGCCACGCCGATGGTGATCGGCACGATGAAGTACCAGTACCAGGTGCTCCGGAAGCTGTGGGAGATGTCGACCAGGAACTGCGTGGGCGCGGGGAGCGCGCCGCCGAAGTCCTTGAACATCTTCTCGAAGGTCGGGACCACGAAGCCGATCAGGGCGCCCACCACGCCGACGGCGATCACCAGCACGATGGCCGGGTAGGTCATGGCGCCCTTGACGCGCCGCTTCAGCTTCTCGTTCTTCTCGATGTAGGCGCCGAGGCGCTGCAGGATGGTGTCGAGGATGCCGCCGATCTCGCCGGCGCGGACCAGCTGCACGAACAGCTCGTCGAAGACCTTGGGGTGCTCCGCCAGCGCGTCGGCGAAGGTCGAGCCTGCCTCCACCTTGCCCTTGATGGTGAGCAGCACCTTGCGGAAGGAGGGGTTCTCGGACTGGGTGCCGATGATCTCCAGCGCCTGCACCAGCGGGAGACCGGCGTCGATCATCACCGAGAACTGGCGGGTGAAGATCAGGATGTCCTTGGTGGTGACGCCGGAGCCGAAGGAGAGGCTGAGCTCCTTGGGCTTGCGCTTCACCCGCGTGGGCTCGATGCCCATCTGCTTGAGGCGGGCCTCGACCGAGGTGGCCTCCACGGCCTCCATCTCGCCGGACCGGACCTCGCCGGTCTTGGTCTTGCCGGACCACTTCCACACCACCGCGGTGCGCTGCTGCGCGGCGGGCTTGGTCTTGAGGTTGGCGGCTGCGGCCTGGGCCATGCGGTCCTCGTCCTCTTCACGGGCGGCGTGGGGCGCCGCGGAGTGAAGCGCCCGGACATCCTACCCCAGGGGCGCCCCTCGGTCGAATCGGGTCACGGCCCCCTGGCCGGCGGCCCCGGGGCCCGCATGGCGGCGCCGCTGGAGAGCAGGTTCTTGAGCTCGTCCTGGTCGGAGGAGCGGTTCATGGCCTCCTCGACGGTGATGAGCCGCTTCGCGACGGCCATGGCCAGGCTCTGGTTGAAGGTCTGCATGCCGAACTTGGCCTGGCCCACCTGCATCTGCGAGTACACCTGGTGGATCTTGTCCTCGCGGATCAGGTTCCGGATGGCGGGGTTCGGGACCATCACCTCGACGATCATGGCGCGCCCGGGCGCGCCGGCCCGCGGCAGCAGGTTCTGGGTGAGCACGCCCTCCAGCACGAAGGAGAGCTGGGCCCGGACCTGCGGCTGCTGGTAGGGCGGGAACACGTCCAGGATGCGGTTGATGGTCTGGACGGCGCTGTTGGTGTGCAGGGTGGCGAAGGCCAGGTGGCCGGTCTCGGAGATCACCAGCGCCGCCTCGACGGTCTCGAGGTCGCGCATCTCGCCGATGAGCACGACGTCCGGGTCCTGCCGGAGCACGTACTTGAGTGCCTTCTTGAAGGACTGGGTGTCGGCCCCCACCTCGCGCTGGTTCACCACGCAGTTCTTGTGCGGGTGCAGGTACTCGATGGGATCCTCGATGGTGAGGATGTGCTCGTGCCGGTCGGTGTTGATCTTGTCGATGATCGACGCGAGCGTGGTGGACTTGCCCGAGCCGGTGGGGCCGGTCACCAGCACCAGGCCGCGAGGCTTGCGGGCCAGCTCCGCCACGATGGGCGGGAGCCCCAGCTCGCTGAAGGTCAGGATCTTGAACGGGATGGTGCGGAACGCGCCGGCCACGGCGCCGCGCTGCATGAAGATGTTGGCGCGGAAGCGCGACAGCCCCTTCACGCCGAAGGAGAGGTCGAGCTCGTTCTCCTCCTCGAACTTGTGCTTCTGCGCGTCGGTGAGGATCGAGTAGCAGAGCTGCTTGGTGTCCACCGGCGAGAGCGGCGGCGTCTTCAGCGGGACCAGCTTGCCGTCGATGCGGAGCTGGGGCGGCGAGCCGGTCGTGACGTGGAGGTCGGACGACCCCTTCTCGACCATCGCCTTGAGCAGCTGGTGCAGGTTCGCCACGGGGTCGCCTCTAGAACTTGTCCGGCGCGGTGTTGCCGACCGCCTCGGCCAGGCTGGTCATGCCGATCTTGACCTTGTGCAGGGCGCTCATGCGCAGCGTCCGGAAGCCGAGCCGGATCGCCTCCTGCTTGAGCTCGGCGGCGGAGCAGCCCTGGATGATCAGCTCCTTGAGCCCGTCCCAGAGCGGCATCACCTCGTACACCGCCACGCGCCCCTTGTAGCCGCGGTCGTTGCAGTTGCGGCAGCCGCCCGGCTCGAAGGCCTGGAAGCTGCCGATCTCCTCGGCCGGGAAGCCGGCGTCCAGCAGCGCCTGGTCGTCCGGCGCCGCCGGCTTCTTGCACTCCTGGCAGAGCTTGCGGCAGAGCCGCTGGGCCACGATGGCGTTGAGGGAGGCGGTCACCAGGAAGGGCTCGATGCCCATGTTCAGGAGGCGGCTGACGGTGCCCGGCGCGTCGTTGGTGTGGAGGGTCGAGAGCACCAGGTGGCCGGTGAGGGCGGCCTTCACGCCGATCTCGGCGGTCTCGAAGTCGCGGATCTCGCCGACCATGATGATGTCGGGGTCCTGCCGCAGGAAGCTGCGCAGGGCGGCCGCGAAGTTGAGGCCGATGTCCTCGTGCATCTGCACCTGGTTGATGCCGAAGAAGTTGAACTCGACCGGGTCCTCGGCGGTGGAGATGTTCCAGGCCACCTCGTTCAGCTTGGAGAGCGCCGAGTAGAGCGTGGTGGTCTTGCCCGAGCCGGTGGGGCCGGTGACCAGGACCATGCCGTAGGGGCGGTCGATCGCCTCCATGAAGTCCTTGAGCTGCTGCTCCTCGAAGCCCAGCCTGGTCATGTCCAGCTGCAGGTTGGACTTGTCGAGGAGTCGCATCACGACCTTCTCGCCGAAGAGGGTCGGGCAGATGGAGACGCGGAAGTCCATCTCCTTGCCCTTGCCCAGCTTCAGCTTGATGCGGCCGTCCTGCGGCAGCCGGCGCTCGGAAATGTCGAGCGACGACATGATCTTGAGGCGCGAGATGATGGCGTTCCGCAGCTTCATGGGCGGCTTCATCACCTCGTACATCACGCCGTCGATGCGGAAGCGGACCCGGAAGTCCTTCTCGTAGGGTTCGACGTGGATGTCGGACGCGCCCTTCTTGATGGCGTCGAGCAGGATCAGGTTCACCAGCTTGACGACCGGCGCCTCCTCCGCGCTCTTCTCCAGGTCGAGGACGTTGGTGTCGTCGCCGGAGTCCTCGACGATCGAGACCTCGGAGTCGTCGAAGCCCTGCATGACCTCGTCGAGGTCGGGCCCCTTCTCCGCGTAGTACTTCTCGATGGCCTCCTTGATGGCCTGCTCGGAGGCGACCACCACCTCGACGTTGTAGCCGGTGAGGAACTTGACGTCGTCGATGGCGAAGATGTTGGACGGATCGCTCATCGCCACGATCAGCGAGGAGCCGGCCCGGTTGACGGGGATGACCTGGTGCTTCTCCGCCGTGGCCTTGGGGATGAGCTTCAGGACCTCCTCGTCGATGTCGAAGTCCTTCAGCGAGATGGCCGGGACCCCGTACTGCTTCGAGAGGAAGCCGGTCAGATCGGCCTCCGCGATGGCGCCCTGCTTCACCAGCAGGGAGCCGATGCGGCCGCCGGTCTTGCGCTGCTCCTCCTGCGCCTTCTGGAGCTGCTGCAGGGAGATTCAGGTTCTCCCGCACCAGGAGCTCGCCGAGCCGTCCGGACATGTGCGCTGTCCCCTTCGCGTGCGCGAGGATGGGCCGGGCGCACACGCGCCCGGAGGGCTTCGACCTTAGCAGCGGCCTCGCCGGAGGGTCAAGGAAGGGGCCGGCGTAAAACCCCTGGAATCGCTGGGGAACAGGCGCGAGCTGCCTACATCCGGTGACAGCGCCCGCCGCCCGCGAGGATCAGGCGGGGGCGCCGCCGGCGCGCCGCGCCGCGAGCACGGCCCTGGCCGCCTCGGCGTCGCGCGCGATCTGGGCCCGCAGCGCCTCGAGGGAGGGGAAGCGGCGCTCGTCGCGCAGGCGGGCCAGGAACGCCAGGCGGAGCGGCGCGTCGTAGAGATCCGCTCCGCCGAAGTCGAACAGGTGCGTCTCGGCCACGACCTGCCCCGTCTCCTGCACGGTGGGCTTCACGCCCACGTTGCAGACCCCGCCCAGCGGGCGCGCGCCGGCGCCGGGCGCCTCCCCCGGACGTCCGACCCACGCCTCCACGGCGTAGACCCCCTGGGCCGGGAGCAGCCCCGCGGTGGCCAGGTTGGCGGTGGCGAAGCCGAAGCCGCGCCCGCGCCCTGCCCCGCGCGCCACCACGCCGTCCACGTCGTGCGGCCGGGTCAGGAGCAGCGCGGCGGCCTCGACGTTCCCCTCCAGCAGGAACTCGCGGATCTTGGTGGAGGAGACGACCAGCCCCTCGGCGGCGACGGGCTCGACCACGTGGAGCGTGATCCCGTGGCGCTCGGCCAGCGGCCGCAGCGTGTCCACCCGCGCGCGCTCGCGGCCCGCCGTGAAGTCGTAGCCGACCACCACGTGGCGCACGCCCAGGCGGCCGGCCAGGTCCTCCCCCACGAACTCGGCGGCGCTGCGGCCGGCGTAGGCGCGGTCGAAGGGCTGCACCACGGCGGCGTCCAGCCCCAGCGCGGCCAGCAGCTCGAGCTTGCGCGGGAGCTCGGTGAGGAGGGGCGGCGCCAGCTGCGGGCGCAGCACGCGGGCCGGGTGCGGATCGAAGGTGAGCACGCCCGCCCGGCCGGCGGCGGAGGCGCCCCAGGCGCGCGCCACCTCCACCAGCCGCTGGTGGCCGAGGTGGACGCCGTCGAGGTTGCCGATGGCGACCGCTCCGCCGCGGAGCGTCCCGGCGGCGGCGGCCTCGTCGAGCGAGCGGAGGACGCGCATGCGGGCATCCATAGGCCGCGCCGGCGCCTGCGTCAAACCCCTACAGATACCGCTTCGTGAACGCCTGCGGCAGCAGCGCTCCCAGCGTGGTCTCGTGCTTCGCGCCCCGGGCGCCGACCAGCAGCACCGGCAGGTCCGGGCCGCCGAACTCGGCCAGGGTCTGCAGGCACATCCCGCAGGGCGGGGTGGGCGGCGCGGTCCCGCTGGCCACCACCACCGCCTCCAGCCGGCGCGCCCCGGCCGCCACGGCGGCGGCCACGGCCGACCGCTCGGCGCAGACGGTCAGGCCGTAGGAGGCGTTCTCCACGTTGCACCCGGCGTGAACGGCGCCGCCGGCGCGCACCGCGGCGCCCACCTGGAAGTCCGAGTACGGGGCGTAGGCCCGGCGGCGGACGGCCCGGGCGGCCCGGACGAGCGCGGCGGCGTCGCGGACGCTCATCGCTGCAGGAACCGGGCGATGGCCAGCTCGGCCTCGAGCGGGATGTCCACGAAGCGCAGGTGGGCGCCGAACCGCTCGCCCTCGCGCGTCACGCGCAGCACCTCGGCGGCGGTGCGGATCTCCTCGCGCACGCCGGGCAGCAGGAAGCGCAGCTCCAGCCGCTGGCCGGCGGGCGGGTGGTGGGCCTCGAAGTAGGCGCCGCCCAGCGCCAGGTTGCCCTGGTGCTGCTCGAAGGAGCCGCCCAGGGCGGACTCCCGGACATGGAGCGTCACCGGGACCCGGCCGCTGTCGCGACGGTCGTCCGCCCCCTCGTGCCCCTGCACCTTCGCCGTTCCGCTCCGCTCGGCCATGTCCGACCTCCTGCCCCGCGTGCGAGGCTACCAGCGCGCGCCGCGCCGCTTCAACGCCCCGCCTTCGGCAGGAACGCCGCCACCAGCGCCCCAAGCCGCTCGCGGACCCGCTCGGCCACCTCCGAGACCTCCTCGTGGGAGAGCTTCCGGCGCGAGAGGCCGGCGGCCGGGTTGGTCACGACCGAGAGGCCGGCCACCGGCACGCCCATGTGCCGTGCGGCGATGACCTCGGGCACGGTGGACATGCCGACCAGGTCCGCCCCCAGGGCCCGCAGCATCCGGATCTCGGCGGGGGTCTCGTAGGAGGGGCCGAGCAGGCAGGCGTACACCCCGGACCGGAGCGGCTGCCCCAGCTCCTGGGCGGTCTGGTCGAGCAGCGCGCCCAGGCGCGCGTCGTAGGCCTCGGAGAGGTCGGGGAAGCGCGGCCCGAGCCGGTCGTCGTTCTCGCCCACCAGCGGGTTCTGCCCGGACAGGTTGAGGTGGTCGGAGATCCTGACCAGGTCGCCGGGCGCGTAGGACGGGTGGATGCCGCCGGCGGCGTTGGTGACCAGCAGCGCCTTCACCCCCAGCGCGCAGAGGAGCCGCGCGCCGAAGGCCACCTCCTCGGCCGACCACCCCTCGTACCCGTGCACCCGCCCCTGCAGCGCCGCCACCAGGACGGGGCCGCCCTCGCCGGGCAGGGTCCCGACCGCCAGCCGGCCGGGGTGGCCGGGGACGCGCGACACCGGGAAGCCGGGGATCCGCTCGTAGGACACGACGGTGGGCTCCTGCAGCCGGTCGGCGAAGCCGAAGAGGCCGGAGCCCAGGATCACGCCCACGTCCGGCGCGCGGTCCAGCTGGCCGCGCACCCAGGCCAGCGCGTAGGAGAGCCGCGTGTGCAGGTCGGCGCGCCGGGTCATGCCAGCCGCTCCCGCAGGAGCGGCGCAGGCCGCGGGGCCTCCGCACCCACCGTGAAGGCGCGCTGCAGCCGGGCCACCACCGCGGCCTCCGGCTCGCTCCGCTCGCCGGCGTGCACCCGGCACAGCGGCTCGCCGCGCTCGACCGGATCGCCGAGCCGCTTGTGCACCACCAGCCCCACGCCCGGGTCCACCCGGTCCTCCACCCGCGCGCGGCCGGCGCCCAGCGCCACCGCCGCCAGCCCCACCGCCTCGGTGTCGACGGCCACCAGCCGCCCGGCGGCCGGCGCGGGCACGTCGTAGCCGCGCGGGGCGCGCGGGAGCCGCCCGCGGTCGCGCAGCGCGGCGGCGTCGCCCCCCTGCGCGCGGACGATCTCCTCCAGCTTGGCCAGCCCGCGCCCGCTGCGGATGGCCTCCTCCACCGCCGCCCGCGCGGCGGGCAGGTCCACCGCCGCGCCGCCCAGGAGCAGCATCTCGGCGGTCAGCTCCACCGTCAGCAGCCGCAGGTCCTCCGGGCCCCCGCCCTCCAGCAGGTCGAGGATCTCGGCCACCTCCAGCGCGTTGCCCACGGCGCGCCCGAGCGGCTGGTCCATGCCGGTCAGGAGCGCGGTGACCCGCTTGCCCATGGCCCGGCCGATGCCGGCCAGCGTCTCCGCCAGCGCGCGCGCGTCGGCCTCCCGCTTCATGAAGGCGCCGGAGCCGACCTTCACGTCCAGCACCAGCCCGTCGATCCCCTCGGCCAGCTTCTTGGACATGATCGAGGCGGAGATGAGCGGGATGGACTCGACCGTGGCGGTGACGTCGCGCAGGGCGTAGAGCCGGCGGTCGGCGGGGGCCAGCCGCGCGGTCTGGCCGATCAGGCAGGCGCCCACGTCGCGCACCAGCGCCCGGAAGGTGTCCACCGGCAGGTCCACCCGGAAGCCGGGGATGGCCTCCAGCTTGTCGAGCGTGCCGCCGGTGTGGCCCAGGCCGCGCCCGGAGATCATGGGCACCTTCAGGCCGCAGGCGGCGGCCAGCGGCGCCAGGGCCAGGGAGACCTTGTCGCCCACGCCGCCGGTCGAGTGCTTGTCGATCTTGGGGCCGGGGATGTCGGACAGGTCGAGCACGTCGCCGGAGCGGAGCATGGCCTCGGTCAGCGCCCGGACCTCGTCCCCATCCATGCCGCGGAAGAACACCGCCATGCAGAAGGCCGACATCTGGTACTCGGGGATCTCTCCCCGGGTGAACCCGTCGACGAGCTCCGCGATGGCGGCGGCCGGGACGGCGTGGCCGTCGCGTTTGCGGTGGATGACCTCGTAGGCGCGCACGGTTCCCCTCTCAGCCCAGCCGCTCCAGGAGCTGGTCCTCGATCTCGGCGTCGGCGTGAACCGCCTGCACGTCGTCCTGGTCGTCGAGCAGCGCCAGCAGGCGCAGCAGGTGGGCCGCCTGCTCCGGATCGGTGACCTTCACGGTGTCGCGCGGGACGAAGGTGAGCTTGCGCGCGCCCAGCCGGAGGCCGCGCTGCTCCAGGCCGGTGGCCACGCCGTGCAGGTCCTCGGGGTGGGTGTCCACCTCGAAGCCGTCCGCGCCGTGGTCCACCACCTCCTCGGCGCCGGCGTCGATGGCGGCCTCGGTCACCTGGTCCTCGGTCGGCCCGGCCCGCACCTCGATGACGCCGCGCCGCTCGAACTTCCAGGCCACCGCCCCCACGGCCGCCAGGTGGCCGCCGCCCTTGGAGAAGGCGGTGCGGATCTCGGTGGCGGTCCGGTTGGTGTTGTCGGTGAGGCACTCGACGATCAGGGCCACGCCGGCGGGGCCGTAGCCCTCGTAGTGCACCTCGTCGTAGTGCACGCCCTCCAGCTCGCCGGTCCCCTTCTTCACCGCCCGCGCGATGTTGTCGGCGGGCATGTTGGCCTCCTTGGCCGCGTCCATGGCGGCGCGGAGGCGGGCGTTGCCGGCGGGATCGCCGCCGCCCATCCTGGCCGCGACGGTGATCTCCTTGATCAGCTTGGTGAAGAGCTTGCCCTTGGAGGCGCCCATCGCCTCCTTCTTGTGCTTGATCTTGGACCAGCGGTTGTGGCCGGACATGGCGGGTGGCCTCCCGGGGCGGCGCCGCGCGGCCGCCTCTCGTGCCGGGTTAGCACGCCCGGGGGAGGGCCTCAAGGCGCGGGGTGGGGCGTCTCATGGGCAGCGCGATCACCAGATGATCGACTCGACCAGCTCGTCGATGAGGTCGCCCAGGCGGTCGATGCCGTGGGACTTGGAGAGGTACCCGTCGGCCCCGGCCTGCTCGGCCACCGTCGCCAGCTCCTCGTCCGGCTTGGAGCTGAACAGGATGATGGGGATCTTCTCGGTGTGGAAGTCCTGCTTGAGCGTGCGGACGATGTCCTTGCCCGAGACGTCCGGCATCATCAGGTCGGTGAGGATCACGTCGGGCTGGAAGGCCGCGAGCTGCGCCTCGAACTCCAGGAGGTTCCCGGCCACCGAGACGGCGTAGCCGCGCTCCTCGAGCACGGCCTTCTCCATCTCGAGCGTGATGGCCGAGTCGTCGAGCAGCAGGATGCGCTTCTGCTCTGGCATGATCCCGCTCACAGCGCCCTCAGTGCGTACTCGGCGGCCCGGGCGAACGCGCCGCCGTCCTCGGGGATGTCCGGATAGTAACCGAGGAAGGCCTGCCGTTTCCCGTCCGGACGACGCTGGTGGGCGTCGATGGCGTTCCGGTAGGCCAGGCGGGCCCGGTCGAGGTCCTTCTGGGCCTCCCGGCAGCGCCCAAGGTAATAGTGACCCAGCGCGAGGTCCGGGTCGAGGAAGAGGGCGCGGGAGAGCTCCTGGGCGGCCGCCTCCACCTCCTCGGAGCTGAGCAGGTGGATGCCGTAGAACAGGTGGGCCTCGGCGCAGAGCGGCTCCAGCGCCAGCGCGGCCTGGTAGCTGGCCTTCGCCTGGTCCGGCTGCCGGAGCACGCCGTACAGGTTGGCCAGCGTCAGCCGCACCGCCAGGTCCTCCCCGCCCTTCTCCAGCTGCCGCTCCAGCAGCTCCCGCGCGGCGCCGAAGCGGCCGTCGGAGAAGAGCGCCACCGCGCCGTCCAGGAACTCCTGCGGCGCCAGCGGCGGGTCCACGCGCGGCGCCGGGACGCTGCGCGGCGCAGGCATGGGCGGCGGCGCGGGCGGCAGGGTCACGTGCTTCACCGCCGGCGGTGCCGCCGGGACCGGGACCATGCGCGGGCGCGCCTGGGCGGCGGGGATGGAGCGGGCGGCGCCCGGCCCCTCGGGCCGGCGGTAGAGGAACGCGCCGGCCACCTCGGTCAGCTCGAAGCCCTCGAAGATCCGGAAGAGCGACTCGGAGTAGCCCAGGAACAGGTAGCCCCCGGGCGCCAGCGCCTCGTGGAAGGCCGAGAGCACCTGCTGCGTGGTGGGCGTGTCGAAGTAGATGATGACGTTGCGGCAGAAGATGAGGTCCCAGGGGCCGTCGGCGGCGCGCGGGACGGAGGCCGAGACCAGGTTGTGCGGCCGGATGGCGGTGATGAGCCGCCTGAGCGAGGCGCGCACGTGGAAGCGGGCGCCCTCCCCCGCCACGTCCTCCCGGTCGAAGTGGCGCCCCAGCAGCGCGGCCGGGATCTCGCGCACGCGGCGAGCCTCGTAGGAGCCGCGGGCGGCGAAGGCCACCGCCTCCGGGTTGACGTCGGTGGCCAGCAGCTCCAGGTCCTCCGGGCGCGCGCCAGCCTCGACGGCCGACATGGCGATCGAGTACGGCTCCTCGCCGGTGGCGCACCCGGCCGACCAGATGGCGACCCGCCGCCCGCCGCCCTGCGCGCGCTCCAGCAGGCCGGGCAGGAGCGCCGAGAGCGCCTGGAACTGGCGGTCGTCGCGGAAGAAGGAGGTCTTGCCCACCGTCACCAGCGGCAGCAGCAGGCGCAGCTCGTCGTCGCCGGCCGCGGAGCGGAGCAGGGCCAGGTAGCGGGTCACCTCGCCGCCGCGCTCCTCCAGCCGCGCCGCGATGGCGATGCGCAGGGCGGTGAAGCCGTCGGGGCGGATGTTGAGCCCCACCCGCTCCTTCAGCACGGCGGCGACCTCGGCCAGCTGCTCGGCGGAGACGGGCCTCATCGCACCAGCTCCAGCAGCGCCCGGGGGATCTCGTCGAGGGGCAGCACGCGGTCGGCCGCGCCCAGCTCGATGGCGGCGCGGGGCATGCCGAAGACGGCGCTGGTGGCCTCGTCCTGCACCAGCGTGGTGCCGCCGGCGTCCTTGATCAGCTTGAGGCCGTCGGCGCCGTCCCGGCCCATGCCGGTGAGGAGCACGCCGCAGCAGCGGCGGCCGTAGTGGCGCGCCGCGGAGGTGAAGAGCGGGGTCACCGAGGGCTTGAAGGTGTCGACCGGCGGGGCGTCGGAGAAGTGGGCCGCGCCGCGGGTGACCACCAGGTGCGTGCCGCTGGGCGCCAGCACCACGCGCCCCGGGCGCAGCGTCTGGCCGTCGCGCGCCTCCACCACCTGCAGCGAGCACTCCTGCGCCAGCCAGCCTGCCAGGCCGCCGGTGAAGCCGTCGGCGATGTGCTGCACCACCGCCACCGGCACCGGGAAGGTGGGCGGCAGCCCGCGCAGCAGCGCGGCCAGCGCCCGCGGCCCGCCCAGCGAGGCGCCCACCACCACCAGCTCCAGCGGCGCCGGCGGTCGCGGCCCGGCGGCCCGCCGCTCGCGCAGGCCGCGCGGGTGGCGGATCACCTTCACGCCGGCCAAGAGCCGCAGCCGGCTGCGCAGCAGGTGCCCGTACTCCTCCAGGTCGGCGTCGGCGCGCGGCTTCTCCAGGATGTCCAGCGCGCCCAGCGAGAGGGCGCGGAACCCGACCGCCTCGGTGGGGTTGGCGGTGAGGACCAGGATGGGCGTGGGGGTCTCCGCCATGATCCGCGCGATGCCCGCGAAGCCGTCCGCGTCGGGCATGTTGAGGTCCATGGTGATGACGTCCGGCCGGAGGCGCTGGGCCAGGGACGCGGCCTGGTCGCCGTCGCGGGCCACCGCCACGACCTCGTAGCCGGGGTCGCCGGCCACCACCGTCGAGAGCAGCTCGCGGAACAGCTCGGAGTCGTCGGCGACGAGGACCCGGACCGGCCGCTCGGGCGCGCTCAGGCCGGGGTCCCGCACAGCCGCTCCAGCGTCGTGGCGAGCCGGTCCGCGTCCAGCTCGCCCTTCACGAGATAGGCGTCCGCGCCGGCGTCCACGCCGCGGCGGCGCTCCTCGGGGGCGGAGAGCGAGGAGAGGATCACGATGGGCAGCTTCACGAACCGGCCGGTCCCCTTCACGCGGCGGGTGAGGTCGATGCCGTCCAGGACGGGCATCTGCACGTCGGTGACCAGCAGGTTGTAGGCGCCCTTCTGCAGCTTCTCCCAGCCGTCCTCGCCGTCCACCGCCTCCTCCACCTCGTGGCCCAAAGAGCGGAGCAGCGCCGCCTCGGCCTCGCGGGCGATGGCGCTGTCGTCCACCAGCAGGATCTTGAGGCGGCGGTGATCGCTCCCGCGCACCAGGGCCGGCGAGGCCAGCCGCCGCGCGGCCGAGACGATGTCCGGCGTGGAGAGCAGCAGGGCCACCCGCCCGTCCTCCAGCGCCGCGGCGCCGGTGACGAAGCGGAACCCCTTGAGGAACGCGCCCGGCGCCTTGACCGCCACCTCGCGCTCGCCGGACAGGCCGTCCACCACCACCGCGGCCCCCTCGGAGCCGTGCCAGACGTAGGCCACCAGCGGCCGCTTGGTGCGGGGGCCGCCGTTGAGCGAGAGGAGCGGCCCCAGCGCCACCACCGGCATGAGCCGGTTGCGGTAGCGGACGGCGCGGATGCCGGCCACCTCGGTGATGTCCTTGGGCTCGAGCCGCCCCACGCTGTCCACGTCCACCGCCGGCAGCCCGTAGATGTCCTCGTCGATCCGGACCAGGAGCACCTTCATCAGGGACAGCGACTGCGGCATGCGCAGCGTGAAGCGCGAGCCCTTGCCCGGCTCGGACTCCACCGTCACCGAGCCGCCCAGCGCGGTGACGCGCTTGCGGACCACGTCCAGCCCCACCCCGCGCCCGCTGCCCTCGTCGGCGGAGGTGCGGGTGGAGAAGCCTGGCAGGAAGATCAGGTCGTTGGCGGCGCGGGTGGAGAGGCCGGCGGCCTGCTGCTCGCCGATGATCCCCTTGCGCAGCGCGGCCGCGCGGACCGCGGCCGGGTCGATGCCGCGGCCGTCGTCCTCGACCGTGATGGCGAGCTGGTCACCGTCGGTCCGGGCGGAGATGCTGATGACGCCGGCGCGCGGCTTGCCGGCGGCCTCGCGCTCGGCGGGCGCCTCGATGCCGTGGTGGATCGAGTTGCGGACCAGGTGCACCAGCGGATCGTTGAGCGAGAGCAGGATGGCCTTGTCCACCCCGGTCTCGCCGCCCCGGGCCACGCACTCGACCTCCTTGCCCTCCTCGCGGGCCAGGTCGCGCGCGGCGCGCGGGAAGGCGGCCAGCACGCCGGAGAGCGGGATCAGCCGCGCGTCGTTGACCCGCTCGGCCAGCTGCGCGAACTGCGAGTGGGCGGTGGAGGCCGCCTCGCTCTGCATGCGGGCGTAGCGGAAGGTGTCGGAGCGGAGCAGGTGGACGTCGCCCTCAATCTGCTCCACCAGCCGGCCGTTCTTGCCGTCGCGCAGCCGCTCCGCCAGCGCGATGATCCGGTCGGAGAGGCTGGCCCAGCGGCCGAACAGGCCGTTCAGGTCCTTGGTCCGGCGGATGGCGCGTGCGCCCTCCACCAGCACGTCGCCGGCCAGGGTGGCGATCTCGTCCAGCCGGTCCACGTCCACGCGGATGGACGCGGTCGGCCGGTCGCCCTTCACCTGCAGCGCGGCCCGGGCGCCGGCGCCGGCCGGCCGGGCCGCGGCGGAGGGCGCGGGCGTCAGGGCCGGGGCGGGCGCGGCGCGGGCCGCAGGCGGGGCCGGGGCAGGGGCCGGGGCCGCGGCAGCCGGCGCGGGGACGGCCGGGGCGGTGGCCGCGCCGGAGGCGTCGCCGGCGAGCAGGCCCCGCAGCCGCTCGGTCAGCCGCTGCGCGACCTCGCCGCCGTCGAGCGGCGCGTCGATGAGCGGCACGATGGCGTCGCACATCTCCAGGAGCGGCTGGACCCGGTCACCCACCGCGGTCTCGGGCAGGCTCTTGAAGAGGTCCTCCGCCGCGTGGACCACGGTGGAGATGCCGGCGAACCCCATCATCCGCGCCTCGCCCTTGAGCGTGTGGAGCTCGCGGGTCAGCTCCAGCCGGACCTCGGGCGAGGCGGTGCCGCGCTCCAGCTCGAGCAGGGCGGACGACATCTTCTCGACGCGATCCGCGCATGTCTCCCGGAACCGGGGGAGCAGCTTCTTGCGGATCTCTTCGTTGGCCATGGCGGGCGGGGGCGCGGCGCTGGAGGGCCTCTTCGCCTACTCGACCTTGAACCGCTTCACCAGGTCCGCCAGCCGCTCCGCCAGCTTGGTCAGCTCGGCGGCCGCGCCCGTGGCCTGCTTCGACCCGGTCTGCGCCTGGCGGGTGACCTCCTCGATCTCCGACATGGACTGCACGACCTGCTCGGTGGCGGTCCGCTGCTGCTGCGTGGCCAGGTGGATGACCCGGGCGGCGTCGCTGGTCTCCTGGATGCCGGAGAGGATGCCGGACACGCTGGACATGGCGTTGGAGCCCAGCTTCTCGCCCTCGCTGGCCTCGCGCTTGTTGCCGTCCGACGCCTCCTTGGCGGCGTGGGTGGCCTCGCGGATCTCGGTGATGAGGTTCTTGATCTCCTTGGTGGACTCCATCACGTTCTCGGCCAGCCGACGCATCTCGGCCGCCACGATGGAGAAGCCGCGCCCGGCCTCGCCTGCCTTGGCGCCCTCCAGCGCCGCGTTGAGCGCCAGCAGGTCGGAGCGGTCGGCGATCTCGTCGATGACCTCGACCACCGTGCCAATCCGCTCCACGCGCTTGGAAAGCTTGGCGATGGCGTCGTCCACCTCGACCGCGTTGTGGCGGACCTTCTCCATCGAGGTCATGAAGGACTTGATGGCGCCCTCGCCCTGGCGCGCGCCGGAGAGCGTCTGCTCGGCGATGGCCGCCACCATCTGCGCGTTCTCCGCAGATCTGGTGGGAGGCGCCCTTCAGCTCCTCCATGGTGGCGGTGGTCTCGTGGATGGCCGTGGCCTGCGCGCTGGTGGAGGACTCGTTCTGCGTGGCCGCGGCCAGCACCTCGGCCGAGGAGGTGGAGAGCTGGAGCGCCGCCTCGCGGATCTCGTGCACGAACTTCTTCAGCGTCTCCATCACCTGGCCGATGCCGGCCACCAGCGGCGTGAGGGCCGCGTCGCCCACCGCCAGCCGCAGGCTGCCGGAGAGGTCGCCCTGGATCACCAGGCGGACCATGGCCTCGATGGCCTCGTCCACGCCGGCGGTGACGAGCTGCACGCGCTGGCGCGCGTCCCGCAGCTCGGCCTGGGCCTTGCCGGCCGCCAGGTTGGCCTGCTCGGCCACGGCGCGGAGCGCCGGGTCGGCGAAGTTGGCCACCTCGACGCGCTCCTCGAACCTGCCCTGCGTGAGCGCCTCCAGGAAGGCGACGAGCTTGGCGGCCTCGCCCTTGGGGGCGCGGCCCTTGTTCGGCTGGGCAGGGGACGCTTCGTCGAGGTCGAACGTGTCGGACATCGGAGGGCCTCTCGGTTCAGGAGGGGTTGGGCCGCGCGTCGCCGGGGCGCTCGCGCAGCAGCTCGGGGAGATCGACGAGCGGCATGGGGGCCTCGTCCAGCAGCACCACGCCGGTGACGGCCTGCGAGCGGACCACGGCGGCCGCGAAGGCGGGGAGCGGCTGCAGGTCCTCGTCCTCGACCGCGCGCACGCCCAGCACCGCGTCCACCACCAGCGTGCGGTACTCGTCGGCGCCGGTCTGCACCACGATGCCGCGCAGGTGCGTGAAGGGCAGGCCCAGCGCCGTCTCGCGGACCAGCTCCTCCTCGGGCTGGTCGCGCACGGCGCCGATCTCGAACGCGTCGCGGACCTGGGCGGCGTAGACGCCCATGCCCACCTGGAAGACCAGCAGCTGTGCGGCCGCCTCGCTCAAGCCGGGCCGCCCCCGCGGGCACCGCCCGCGCGCGCGCCGCCTCGACCAGCCGCGGCATGTCCAGGATGGCGACGGCGCCGCGCGGATCCTGCGCCACGCCGGAGAGGAACTCGGCCACGCCGGTGAACTCGGCCGGCGGCGGCTCCAGCGCGCGGCGCGGGATGCCCACCAGCCCCTCCACCGCGTCGCTCACCACCGCCACCTTCCACGGGCCGCAGTGCACGATGGCCGCGCGGCTGGAGGAGCGGATGGGGATGGGGCCGTGGCCGACCAGCTGCCCGATGTCGAGCACCGGCAGCACCTCACCACGGTGGGTGAACACGCCGGGGAGGAACGCCGGCGCCGCGGGCAGCCGGGTGAGGGGGCCGATGCGCACCACCTCGGTGACCAGCGCCGCCTCGAACGCGTACCGCCCGCCCAGCATGCGGAGGCAGAAGAACCACGCCTCCGGCCCGCGCTGGGCCGCGTCGCCTCGCCTCGAATCTTCCGGCCATCGGATCCCACATGCGCGGGAGGATTATCCGCGAGCACGGGACAGGGGGGCAAGTCGCGCGCCCGACCGGACGGTGCTATTTATCGGTATCGAGAGGCGCGACTTGAAGGTCCTCATCTGCTGCGAGAGCGAGATCCTGCTTCAGCTGGCTGGCATGGCCCTGGAATCGGCGGGCCACCAGGTGGTGCTGGAGCGGAATGCACACGCGCTCGTACCCGAGGTGCCGGGGTCGGCGGCCCTGGTCGTCGACCAGGCCCTGGGCCGGCAGGCTGCGGCCCTGCTGCGCGATCGCGGCTTCTCCGGGCGGGCCCTGCTGGTGGGGGAGTCCGCCAGCGCGGAGCTGCCCAAGCTCGCCGCCGAGCTGAAGCTGGACGGGGCGGTGGCCGACCCCTGGGAGGAGGACTTCCCGCGCCGCTTCCTGGCGGCCCTGGAGTCGCGCCGCAAGGTGCTGATCGTGGACGACTCGGAATCGTGGCCCGCCTGCTCCAGGAGGAGCTGGAGGCCAAGGGGTTCGACATCCAGTACGCGCCCGACGCCGAGAAGGCCACCTCCATCATCTTGAAGCGCCAGACGCGGCCGGACCTGATCCTCCTGGACATCAACATGCCCAAGGTGGACGGGGCCCAGTTCTGCCGGTTCGTGAAGAAGAACGAGATGTTCAGGTCGAATCAAGGTCCTCTTCTGCTCCGGGGAGGATCGGGCCCGCGTCGAGCGGCTGGTCGCCGAGTGTGGCGCGGACGGCTACATCTCGAAGGGCGAGCTGCTGGGGCAGTGGATCGTGGACAACACGAACTGACCAATCGTGGGCGGCGGGCCTCAGGCTTCAGGCCTCGGGCCTCGGGGGAGGCGCCTCTCGTACGCCTCCCGTCGATCCTCAAGAGCCATCCCGGCGTCCCTTCCCCCTCGGCGCAGCCTAGGTTCGCGGGCTCGTCCGGCCCCAGCGGCTCCAGCTTCACCACCGGTCCATCGCACACCGGCGCCCCTCCACCCAGGCCGAAAGTGGCCGCGGTCGCCTCCCTGGAATCCAGCAGGAGCAGCTCCGGCGGCCGGTCGTCGGCCAGGCCGCCGTCCAGCGCGGCGGCCCCGCAGGTCAGGCGCACGGTCGAGGCGGGCACGCGATATCGGTCGTCCCACGCGCCGCCGGTGAGCAGCGCCACGCCGCCGGGTGGGACCTCGCCGTCGGAGATGGCACACGAGGTCACACCGCCGGCCGAGGTGCGCTTGCCCAGCCGCCACCCGAAGAGCTCGAGCGCGCCCTCCCCGGCGTTCCAGAGTTCGACGTACTCGCCGCCGGCCTGCGGGGTGGCGGCGCGCGCGCGGACCTCGGTGAGGATGGGGCGCGGCGGCGGACCGGGCACGCCGCCGGTGGTGAAGCGGAAGACGGAGGGCCGGCGCCGCCCCTCCGCGTCCAGCACCGGCCCGCCGCCCACGGAGCGCAGCTGGCTGGAGAGCACGAGCGCGTAGCCGGACCGGGCGCGCAGCGCCGCCTGCGGCCGCAGCACCGCGCGCCGCCCGCCGTCCTCCAGCGCGGGCCGGGCCGCCACCGCCGCCGCCAGCCCCGCCGCCCCCTGCTCCGACTCCACCGCCTCCACCGCCTCGCGGACCGCGGCCTCCGGCACCAGCACCAGCCGCAGGCCGTCGGCCAGCCCCTCCGGCGCGACCGCGCCGGTGAACGCAATCGCCGCCTCCGGCAGCTGCGGCGCCACCCCCTCGCCGGTCGGCAGCGCCTCCTGCACCCGCACCAGCGGCCCCGGCTCCGGGAGCCCGCCGCAGCCCAGCAGCAGCGCGCCCAGCGTGGCCAGGGCCCGGCCCCGCCGCGCGCTCACGGCCCCGCCTCCCCCGCGCTGCTCCCGCCGGTGAGCACGTCCAGCTCCGCCCCCAGCCGCGCCACCTCCAGCTCGGCGCGCGCCCGCGCCACCGGGTCGCCGGGCGGGGCCAGCAAGAGCTCCACCCGCAGCCGCAGCCGCTGGTGGTGCAGGGCGGTGGCGCGCAGCACGGCCTCGGCCCGCCGGCGCGCCCGCAGCTGCGCCGCCGCCGCAGCGGCCAGCTCGCCCGAGGGCGCCACCAGCGCCCCGAGGTCCCAGGTGGCCCGCACCATCCAGGTGGTGCCGGGGGCCAGGTGCTGGTAGTCCACCTCGCCCGAGCCCTGCAGCCCCACCGTCCGGTAGGACTGCTCGTCGTGCCGGTACTCGGCGGTGACGCGCGGCAGCAGCGCCGCGGCCCGCACGCGCCCCGGGACGTCGCGCGGGTCCGGCGCCGACCGGTCGAACTGGCGCGCCGCCGCCTCCTGCACCCGGCGGACCTCCGGCTCGTCGGCGGCGATGATGGCGATGGCCCGGAGCGCCAGCCGCTCCGCGGCCTCCGGGGTGAGGTCGGCGGCGGCCGGCGGAGCCGGGTCGGCGTGCGCGGCGGGCCCGGCCTGGCCGGCGGCCAGGAGCGCGCACCGGAGGAGGATGAGCGGGGACATGGGCCGGGGACGAAGCACCTGGCGGGCCAGCCGGAAGTCGCTGCGCCCCAGCGCCGGTCACGGCCGGGATGGTCCGCGCGGCGGACCTGCCGTCCAATCCGCGGACCGCGGCAGCTCCCCGCGCTCCAGCTCCTCCACCGTCCGCCCGGCGATCACCTTCGCCACGTGCGCGTTCATCCGGCGCTCCATGAAGGGGCGGCTGGCCTCGTCCAGCGACGAGATCCAGGCGCGGGCGGCGGAGACGTCGCCGGCCGCCAGCGCCCGGCGCAGCCCGCCCATGCGCGCCTCCAGCCCGGCTCGCTCCTCGCCCTCGACGAGCGCGCCGTCCTCGGCCAGCGCCGCCTCCAGCGCCGCGGTCAGCCGCTCGCCCTCCACGGCCGCCTCGCGCAGGAAGCGCTCGGCCACGTCGGCCTCGGCGTGGACCAGGCCCTCCTCGAGCATGCGCTCGACCTCCTCCTCGGAGAGGCCGTAGGTGGCCTTCACCTGCACCCGCTGCTCCACGCCGGTGAGCGCCTCGCGAGCGGTGACGTGCAGCAGGCCGTCGGCGTCCACCGCGCAGGTGATGGCCACGCGGGCCAGCCCGGCCGGCAGCGGCGGGATGCCGTGCAGGGTGAAGCGCGCCAGCGAGCGGCAGTCGCGGGCCAGCTCGCGCTCGCCCTGGACCACGTGCACCACCAGCCCGGTCTGCCCGTCGGCGTGGGTGGTGAACGCCTGGGTGGCGCTGGCGGGGAGCGTGCTGTTGCGCTCGATGAGCGGCTCCACCACCCCGCCCATCATCTCCACGCCCAGCGTGAGCGGCAGCACGTCCAGCAGCAGCAGGTCCTCGCGCCCGCCGCGGTCCAGCGCGTCGGCCTGCACCGCCGCGCCCAGCGCCACCACCGCGTCGGGGTCGAGGTCGCAGAGCGGCTCCTGCCCGAACAGCGCGCGCACGTGGGCGCGCACCAGCGGCGTGCGGGTGGCGCCGCCCACCAGCACCACGCCGTCCAGCCGCTCCACCCCGGCGTCGCGCAGCGCCTGCCGGCAGGGGGCGGCGGTACGCGCCACCACCGGCGCGATCAGCGCCTCCAGCGCCTCGCGCCGGAGCTC
>JASGJN010000014.1:0-269945 GCA_049840735.1 Anaeromyxobacter sp.
TTGCCTCCACACCCGCATCGCCACGACGAAACTGGGTGCGGCGGGACCGGGGCAGGCGGCGGGGCGATGTCGGGCGGCATCATGATTGCTCCGATCGACGGGGCTGCGGCCCGGCGAAACCGTTGGCTGCGACAGACCGTATCGAACAGGAGGCGGCATGACCTGGCAGGAGGTTCGCGCGGCCCCCGGCGTCCCGAATTTGTTCCGGGCGCCGCCGCCGCGCTGCTGACGGGCCCACGGGGGCCGAGCTACGCGCTGGCGGCCTGCTCCGGCAGCTCGGCGATCCACGGCGCCGCGGCGAGCGCGGGCCACCGCGACGCTCGCTGCGCGCCGCCGCGGGTTTCGCCAGGAGATCCACCATCCCCTGCGCCGACGCGCCCGGCCTGGTGGCGTTCGGGGCGGAAGTGGCCATGCCCGGCTTCCCGCCCGCCAGCGTGTCCGGCACACCGGCTTGAGCTTCGGCCGCGCCTTCGAGTTCCTGGCCCTGGCCAGGCATCGAGATCGTCACACCAAGGCCGTCGCGGCTCACCCGATCCTCGCGCTTGACGAACGCGACGCGCTCGACCGCGCCGGGGACCGGCTGCGCGCGCTGTGGGAGGAATTGCGGCCGCATCGGCGCGACACGGCGCGGCCACCCGGCCCCGGTGCCTCGCGCTGGGGGTGGTCCCCATCGTGGCCGGGCTGGAAAGTTCACGAACCTGCTGGCCGACTGGCAGGGCTACCTCAGCCCGCTGGCCGTCCGGCTGCTGCCCTTCAAGCGGAAGCACCTTCATGCACCTGGCCGGCGTGGTGGAGGTGGCGGTGGGCGTGGCCATCCTGATCGGGCACGCCCGCGTGTTCGGCTGGGTGGCCATGGCCCTGGCTGGGCGCCATCGCGCTCAACCTCATCACCACCGGCCACTTCCTCGACGTGGCCGCGCGCGACGCGGTGATGGCGGTCGCGGCCGCGGCGCTGGCGCAGCTGGCCCAGCTGCACGAGCGGGCCCCCGCCGGCGCGCCAGGCCAGCCCAGACCCCCGGCCGCGGGCGGGGCCGGGCCGGCGGCGTCGCGCCCGTAGCGAGGGGCGCGCGGGCCGGCGTCCCCGGCGGAGGCCCTCCGCCGGCCGCAGCCAGGAAGGGGCCCCGCCCCTCCTGGCACGCCTTTGCGCCGCGCTGCGCATTGACCGAGAGCGAACCCGGCCCCATACCCTGGGCAAAACCCGACGACAGGGGGCCGTCGATGTCCCTGCCCAGGCCGGAGTCCGCACGCGTGCCGCTGCACTCGGTCCTCGCCGCGGAGCTGGAGCAGCTCCGCGGCCCGCGCGCGGAGCAGGCCCCGGCGGGCGGGACCCCGGACGGCGAGGCCTCCGCCCGGTCGCCGGCCGACCCGCTGGCCGCCCACTTCGCCCGCGTGGCCGCCCAGGCCGAGCCGCTCTCGGCGCTGTGCCTGTCCGGCGGCGGATCCGCAGCGCCACCTTCAACCTGGGCCTGGTGCAGGCGCTGGCGCGCTCCGGGCTCCTGCTCCGCTTCGACTACCTCTCACCGTCTCCGGCGGCGGCTACATCGGCAGCTGGCTGAGGCCTGGATTCAGCGGACCTCCTGCGGCGTGCCGGTGGACCGCAACACCGCGCCGGCTCCCCTGCCCCGCGCCCGGCGTGACCCCCGGGACGCCCTCGGGGCTGGACGCGGCGGCCCCGGTGGCGGCGCGGCTGACGCGCGGCGTCGACGATCACGCCGGCCCGCGCAACCCGCTCCGCCCCGAGCCGCGGCCGGTGGACCGGCTGCGCGAGTTCGGCACTTTCCTTCACGCCGCGCAAGGGCGTCGGCTCCGGCGACACCTGGGCCGTGGCCGCCATCTTCTTCCGGAACCTGCTCCTCAACTGGCTGGTGATCGCCCCATCATCGCCGCCCTGCTGATGGGGCCGCAGCTCCTGGCCGCGGTGGTCGACGACGCCGGCTGGGCGCCGCGCCCGGACTGGGCGCGCACCTCGGCCTGGTTCGCCATCGGCCTGGCGCTGGCCGCCAGCGTCATCACGCACACGCTCCGCAGCCACGGCCCGGGCGCCACCCTGGCCCAGGCCACCGGCGACGCGGCCGCCGCGGCCCGGCCCGGCCCGACCGCACCGCCCTGCGACAGGCTGAAGCCGGTGGAGCGCCGGGGCGACGCCGGCCAGCTGGCATTGTTCGTCGCGACGTTCGGCCTGTTCGTCCCGGCGGCGATCGCCTTCGTGATGGCGGCGGCCTGGGCGGACACCCCCTCCGGCGCGCTCCCCTGGTTCCAGCCCACCGACAGCGTGGTCCCGGCCTCCTTGCTCGCGCCGCCCAGCCACTACTGGGGCCGGGTGCAGGAGGTCGCGGCCTGGACCATCGGCATCCCGCTGGTGGGCTGGGCCATCGGCTCCGTGGTCCGGGCCGGGCTGGCGCGCCGGCGAGCCCGCCTGGCCAGCCCGCTGCCGCCTCCTGCGAGCCCGCCCGCCGCCGACACGCGGCCGTTCGGCCCGTGGATGGCGCCGGTGATCGACGCGCTGGGGCTCGTCCTCTCCGGCGCCGTGATCGCGCTGATGCTGGGGGGCCTCCTGGGCGCCAACCTGCACAGCCAGGCCCTGCTCCAGCCGCGTGGCGTCGCCATCCTGGCCGTGCCCGCGCTGCTGGTGGCCTACGCCATCGGGCGAGCGCTCTTCGGCGCCATCGACAGCCTCAACGAGGACTGGGTGCGCGGGACCACCGTCGGCGACGACGGCGACCGGGAGTGGTGGGCGCGGATCATCGGCCGCGTGCTGGCCGCCGCGGCCGTCTGGGCGGTGCTGGGCGTGGTCGTCCTGTACGGGATGGACCTCCTGCAGGAGGGGTGGTCGCGGCTGGTGGTGCTGGGCGCCGGAGGGGCGAGCGCGGTGGCCACCGCCCTCCTCGGCAAGGGCGAGGAGACCGGCTCCGGCCGCGGCTCGCCTGGCTCGCGCCGCCGCGAGCTGGTCATGAAGGTGGTGGCCGGGGTGGCGGTGGCCTGCGTCCTGGCCCTGCTCGCCGGGGCGACCCAGGCGCTCACCGGCTTCCTGGCCGAGTGGCTGCGGCTGCGCTTCGGCATGACCCAGCCGCTGGCCCCGCAGCTGTGGGGGTTCCTGGCCGCGGCCGGCTTCCTGGTGGCGGTGAGCCTCGTGTCCGGGTTCTTCGTGGACGTGAACCGCTTCTCGCTCCACCGCATGTACCGGAACCGCCTGGTGCGGGCCTACCTGGGCGCCTCCAACGTGGAGCGGCGGCCCGACCCGGTGAGCGGGTTCGACCACGCCGACGGCAGCGTGCTGCTCAAGGACTGCCGCCCCCGCGTGGACGGCCGCACGCGCCTCTTGCCCATCGTGAACTGCACGCTCAACCTGCTGCGCGGCGGGAAGCTGGGCTGGCAGGAGCGGCAGGCCGAGTCCTTCTCGATGACCCCGCTCTACTGCGGGAACTTCTACGAGGGGTACCGGGCCACCGCCCACTACGGCTCGCCGCGCGGCGGCATCAGCCTGGGCAGCGCCATGGCCATCTCCGGCGCCGCCGCCAACCCGAACATGGGCTATGTCTCCAGCCCGGCCCTCACCTTCCTGCTGGCGCTGCTCAACGCCCGGCTCGGGGTCTGGCTCGCGAACCCCAACGAGCGCGGCGACCACGTGGCCCACAAGCGCGGCCCCAGCCACGCCACCGCGCACCTGCTGCGGGAGCTGCTGGGCCTGACCGACCGCAAGTCACCCTTCGTGAACCTCTCCGACGGCGGCCACTTCGACAACCTGGGCCTGTACGAGGTGGTGCTGCGCCGCTGCCGGCACGTGGTGGTGAGCGACGCCGGCTGCGATCCCGCCGCCGGCTACGGCGACCTGGGCAGCGTCATCCGCCGCATCCGGGTGGACTTCGGCGTGCCCATCGTGGTCGAGCGCGAGTGGCAGATCGCGCCGCGCGGACCGGCGGGCGAGCTGCCCACCACCGGCTACTACTGCGCCCAGGCGCGCGTCCTGTACAGCCGGGTGGACGGCACGCCGCCCGAGCGCGACGGCGTGCTGGTCTACTTCAAGCCCACCCTGGCGCCGTGGGGCCAGTGCCCACTGCCCCCGGACGTGCTGGCCTACGCCCGCCGCGAGGTGCGGTTCCCCCACGAGTCCACCGCCGACCAGTGGTTCTCCGAGTCGCAGTTCGAGAGCTACCGCGCGCTGGGCGAGCACCTGGTGGCGACGGTGATCGGCGAGGCGCCGCTCGACGGGTTCGAGGCCTTCCTGGCGCGCGTGCGCACCCACCTCGATCGCCAGGCCGCGGCCGAGGCGGCGGCGCAGCGCGCGGAGGTCACCGCCCCCGCCCGTCCGGCCGCCGGAAGGAACGAGGCGCTGCTGCCGGCGCCGCCCTCCGCCGGCGGGGAGGAGGCGATGCTGCCGGCGCCGCCACCGGACGGCGGGAACGGCGCCGGGGAGGCGCCCCAGCGCCACTGACCGGGAGCGGCCTCAGGGCCCCGGGGCGCTGGGCGGCGCGACGTGCGCGGGCGGAGACTCCCCGTGGAAGGCCGGCAGCGTCTCCGCCGCCTCCTCGTCCGCGTAGCACCAGCCCCACGCCTCCCCGGGCTCGTACGAGCGGATCACCGGGTGCTGGGCGCCGTGGAAGTGGCGGGTGGCGTGGCGGTTGGGGGAGCTGTCGCAGCAGCCCACGTGGCCGCAGGTGAGGCACAGGCGCAGGTGCACCCAGGCGCTGCCGGACGCCAGGCACTCCTTGCAGCCACGGGAGCTCGGCTGGACGGGGACCGTCCGGTGCTGCGCGGCCTCCAGGTGCTTGCACATGGTTCCTCCGCCCCGAATCGACGGGGAGGGCGACATAGCCGGCGCCCCGGCGCGGCGCCCGCTCCGGTCGGCCGGGCAGCCGGGCGGCCACGCGTGGGGCGCCCGTCCGCCCGTGCGCGGGGACCCGGGCGGCGGCTATATCCAGCCCTCCCGCAGCCCGGAGGCGCAGATGGCAGAGCGTGTCGTGAAGGACGTGATCGTGCCCATGGCGGCGAGCGACGGCGCCGGCGTCCGCCTCCAGCGGAGCATCGCCACGCCCCAGCTCGACCGGCTGGACCCGTTCTTCCTGTTCGACAACTTCGGCTCGGAGAACCCCGACGACTACATCGCCGGCTTCCCCATGCACCCGCACCGCGGCATCGAGACCCGTCACCTACATGCTGGACGGCAGCGTCAGCCACCGGGACAGCCTCGGCAACCAGGGGACCATCCAGGGCGGCGACGTGCAGTGGATGACCGCCGGCAGCGGCATCATGCACGAGGAGATGCCGCACGCCGGCCCGCGCCGGCTGGAGGGCTTCCAGATCTGGGTGAACCTCCCGCGCAAGCTCAAGATGACCACGCCCCGCTACCAGGACGTCCCGGGCGCGAGCATCCCGGTGGTCACGGCGGCCGGCGGCGCCCGCGTGAAGCTGGTGGCCGGGCAGGTGGACGGGGTGGAGGGGGCGGTGCGCGAATCTTCGCCGGCCCCTCCTACCTGGACGTCGAGCTGCCCGCAGGCGCCAGCTTCGAGCAGCCGGTGACCCGCGGCCACACCGCGCTCCTGTACGTGTTCCGCGGCGAGGCCGAGGTGGCCGGAAGGACCATCCCCTCCCCGCGCCTCGCCATCCTGGGCGACGGCGACGCGGTGCGCGTGCGCGCGCCCGCCGGGGAGGCCCGCTTCCTGCTGCTCTCGGCGCAGCCGCTGGAGGAGCCCGCCGTCCGCTACGGACCGTTCGTGATGAACACCGAGGACGAGATCCGGCAGGCGCTGCTGGACCTGCGCCAGGGAACGTTCGTCAAGACCAGGCCGGCGCTGCGCTGACCCGGCCGGCCCGGCGCCTCAGTGGCTCGGTCCGCGCCGCAGCCCCGCGCGGTCGTGCGGCAGCTCGAACCGGAACACGTTTCCGCCGCCAGGCGCCGGCACCACCTCGATGGCGCCGCCGAGGGCCCGGACCACCAGCTGGCAGAAGGCCAGCCCCAGGCCGTGGCCCTCGGACGGCGCGCCGGCCGGGCCCCGCTCGAAGGCCTCGAAGATCCGCTCGCGCTGGCCGGGCTCGATGGTGCGCCCGTGGTCGCGCACGGCGCAGAAGGCGCCGCCGGCGCTGGAGGGCTCGACCGAGATCTCGATGGGCTGGCCGCTCGGACCGTGCTTCATGGCGTTGCCGATCAGGTTCTCGAGGACGCGGTCCAGGAGCTGCCGGTCGGCCATCACCACCGCCGGCCCCTCCGGCGCGGTGCAGGCGATCACCTGGCCGCGCTGACCGGCCAGGCGCGCCAGCCGGGCGCCGGCGCCGTTCGCCACCCCGGCCAGGTCCACCGGCTCGATCCGCAGCGGGAGCTCGCGCGACCGGCTGAGCGTGAGGTCGAGCAGGTCCGCCAACAGGTGCCGCATGCGGGTGGAGGCCGCCGTCACGTCGAGCAGCAGCTCCCGGGATCCGGCGTCCGCCGGCTCGATCACCGAGGCCGCCAGCTCGATGGCGGTGAGCGGCCCGCGCAGATCGTGGACCACCATGGCCGCGAGGAGCTCCTGATCGCGCTGGTGCGACCGGGCCTCCTCGAGGCCGCCCTGCAGCCGCCGCTGTCCCCGCCGGAGCTCGAGCTCGCTCTCCACGAGGCGCCCCAGCGTGAGCAGGGCGCCCAGCGCGTCCTCCGGCAGCTGGCGCGGCGCCCGGTCGATGAGGCACAGCGTCCCGAGCCCGGCCCCCTCCGGCGAGCGGATGGGCACGCCGCAGTAGAAGCGGATCCAGGGGTCGCCCGTGACCAGCGGGTTGGCGGCGAAGCGCGGGTCCTGGCGGGCGTCGGCGACCACCAGCGGCGCGTCGGCCGCGATGGCGTGGGCGCAGAAGGACCACTCCCTGGGCGTCTCCGCGGCCGCCAGGCCGACCCGCGCCTTGAACCACTGGCGCGACTCTTCCACCAGCGAGACCAGCACGATGGGTACGGAGAAGAACCGCGAGGCCAGGCGGACCACCCCGTCGAACGACTCCTCCGGCACGGTGTCGAGGATCCCGTAGTCCCGCAGGATCCGCAGGCGCTCCGCCTCGCTGTGCATCGCGTGCTCCCTGGTCGAAGCCCGCGCCCTGCCGGCTGGCGCGAGCCGCAGCCAGACGGGGATACGCGATCACGAACGGCACTGCGCGGACCATTCGGGCTGCGTGCGCAGAGGGGCGGGCGACCGGCACCCCGGCGGCACCTCGAGTCGGGCGCGACAGGCTGGAAGGTCCCGCGGGTGGCCTCACGGTGCGTCAATGCCCCGGACGCGCCCGGGCGCGCGGCTCAGACCGTGACCAGCTCGTAGCGCCGGCTGCCCATCTGCAGCGTGCGCATGTGCTCGAGCTGGCGGAGCCCGCCGCGGGACTCGATCCGCTCCACCATGTCGCGGCGCTGGTCCGGCGGCAACGCGTAGACCAGGTCCACCGAGGCCTGGTCGATGGCCAGGATGTCGGTGGAGCCCAGGATCCCGATGTCCGGGCAGGTGGGCTGGCGGCCGGCGGCGTCACAGTCGCAGTCCACCGAGATGTTCTTCAGCACGTTGATGAAGGCGATGCGCGGGGCGAAGTGCGAGGTGATGGCCTTGCCCGACTCCACCATGCGCTCCAGGAAGAGCGAGCCCAGCTCCCAGTCCGGGCCGTGGACCTGCAGCTTCCCGACCTGCCCCGAGGCGCAGCCGATGCCGATGTTCTTGAGCGAGCCGCCGAAGCCGCCCATCTGGTGCCCCTTGAAGTGCGTGTAGACGAGGAGCGAGTCGTAGTCGAGGAGGTGGCTGCCCACCGCCACCTCGGTCAGGTGGCGGCCCGGCGTGAGCCCCCGGCCCGAGGCGATCAGCGCCTGCATGCCGGGGATGGGCAGCACGGCGTCACCCTCGGCGTCGGCGATGTCCACCGGGCAGAAGTCGAACCCGTTCACCCGCAAGACCTCCAGGTGGCCGGAGGTGCCCTGCCGCGGGCTCGGGTAGAGGACGTTGCACTCCACGATGGTGCTGTCCGGGATGGTGGCCTGCAGCCCCTTGATGAGCGAGATGGGGAGCAGGTTGGGCCCCAGCGGCTCGCCGCTGTGCAGCTTGATGGCCACCCTGCCGGTCAGGCTGGCGCCGATCTGCGCGTAGATCCGGAGCAGCCCGGCCACGCTCAGGTCGCTGGTGAAGAAGACTGGCGACGGCTCGCCGGGATCCGGCTCCTCCGAGGAGGAGGAGCCGCCGCAGCCCACGCCCAGCTCCGCGGCGGCGACCGCGCCGACAGCCAGGGCGCCGTGCTTCAGGAAGGTGCGGCGGTGCAGGTGGCTGCTCATCGGATCCCCCTCTCGAGAACGCTGGATGACGGTGGGTGCACGTGGGCCATCACGCCCCGGACGAGGCTGCCCGCCGTTCGTGACGGCCGCCGGGCGCGGCGCGTCCGGCCGCAGGGACATCCCCGTGCCGCGGACCGCAGGGCGCGGGCGTCGGCTCAGGGGAACGCGTACAGCAGCACCAGCTCGGCCTTGGTGTCGGTCTCCTCGGCCAGCGGCCGGTAGCCGGTCTCCCAGGACTGGCCGGCGGGCGGCGGCAGCGGCGCGGGGGCGGAGTCGAAGCGGGTGGACACATGCAGCCCGAGGGCCAGCAGCGCCGTGACCTTCACGTCCGCCTCGGCGCGCCCGATCAGCCGCAGGTGCTCGAAGGCCTGCAGGTGGCCGGCGGGGACGGTCTCCGGCGCCAGGTTGAGCAGGCCGTCCCCGGAGATCCGGAAGACGATCTTGTCCCAGGGCGCGAGCTCGTAGCCGAGGAAGGCGCGCGCAGAGTGGAAGGTGGAGGGGTCGGCGCCGGACACGAAGGTCTGGTGCGCCAGGTCGTAGCCGAGCTCGAGCGTCAGCGACTGGACCTCGTCGAGCAGCAGCGCCCGGCCGTAGCCGACCTGCGCCGCTCCCAGGAACCGGGTGCCGGCGGGGCGGTCGCCGCCGCCCGCCAGCGAGGCGTAGAGCGAGTTCTTCTCCCCCAGGTAGCGGTCGGCGCGGAGCCTGGCGCCCCAGGCCTGCGTGGTGGCCTGGCTGAGGGTGCGGACCTCGCCCGCGCCGATCCCGGGGAGCCCGTCCGACTCCTCCGCCACGCGCACGCGCGAGCGCGCGTAGGCCCCGCGCAGCTCCGCCAGGAAGCGCCAGGCGCCCTCGCGCCGGGAGACGTCGCCGGTGAAGCTGGTCCCGAGCGCGCTGGAGTTGCCGGAGGCGGCGGTGAAGCCCAGCTGCGCGGAGCCCTTCCAGCGCGGCGTGTCGTCCGCTGGGCGCTCGGAGAAGGTGAAGGTGGGCGTCTGGGCCGCGGCGGCGGCCGGGATCGTCAGCGGGAGCAGGAGGGCCAGGAGGCGGGAGATCCGGTGGAGGCGCATCGGCGTGTCCGCCCCGCGCCTGCAGCGGCGGGCGCGGGCGGGAGGGCGTTATCGCACGCGGCCCGGCGCGGGACCAGCGACCGGGGCCCGCCGGACCGGCGCGCCGCCGCTCACGCCGGCGCGCTCGCGGCGATGAGGCCGAGGAGCAGCTTGACGTCGGGCGGCTTGGGCACGTGCGCGTCGAACCCCGCCTCGCGCGCCCGCGCCCGGTCCTCCGGCCGCGCGTAGCCGCTGACCGCGATGAGCCTGGCCCGCGGGAGGCGCGCCTCGGCCCGCAGGGTGCGCGCCACCTCGTAGCCGTCGATGTCCGGCAGCCCGAGGTCGCACAGCACCACCTGCGGGCGCAGCTCCAGGGCGCGATCCAGGCCCGAGCGCCCGTCATGGGCGAGCTGCACGCGGTGCCCCGCCAGCTCCAGGATCTCGGCCAGGCTCTCGGCGGCGTCCACGTTGTCCTCGATCACCAGGACCGAGAGCGCCGCCGCCGCCTCGGCCGGCGCGTCCGCGCGCGGCCCCGCCGCCTCGGCGAGCGGCAGCCGCAGCACGAACTCCGCGCCCTGCCCGGCCCCGTCGCTCCGGCCTTCCACCGACCCGCCGTGCAGCTCCACCAGCCCCTTCACCAGGGCCAGGCCGAGCCCCAGCCCGCCCTTCGAGCGGGCCAGCGGCTGCGCCGCCTGCACGAACGGCTCGAACATGCCCGCCACCGAGCCGGGCGCCATGCCTTCGCCGGTGTCCTGCACGCGGAGCTCGGCGCTGCCCTCGTGGGCCCGGATCGTCACCGCGACGCGGCCCCCGGGCGGCGTGAACTTCGCCGCGTTCTGGAACAGGTTGCCCAGCACCTGCGCGATGCGCGTCCGGTCGCCGTCGATCCAGACCGGCCCGGCCGCGCCCGAGAGGCGCAGCTCCACCCCCGCGTCCGCGAAGAGCGAGGCCAGATCCTCGGCGGTGTCGCGCGCCACCTCGCGCAGCTCCAGCCGCTCGCGCTGCAGCGTCACCTTGCCGGAGGAGATCCGGGTCACGTCCAGCAGGTCGTCCACCAGGCGGGACAGGTGCCCGCTCTGGCGGTCGAGCACCTCCAGGGCGCGGGCGGCGCGGGGCGAGCCGGGCGCGGCCTGCTGCAGCACGTGGATGCCGTTGCGGATGGGCGTGAGCGGGTTGCGCAGCTCGTGCGAGAGCACGCCCAGGAAGTCGCTCTTGCGCTGATCGGCCAGGCGCAGCGCGTCCTCCGCCTGGCGCCGCAGCGTCACGTCGTTGAAGAGCACCGCCACCTGGCGCTGCTCCGGCTCCCCGGCGCGGAAGGCGTAGACGTCGTAGGTGCGCCCCAGGCTGCGCGAGGGCAGCTCGAAGCGGGTGGGCTCCCCGGTCACCGCCACCCGGCCGTAGACCTCGAACCAGCGCTCCTCCTGGACCGGCACCAGCTCCCGGACCCGTCGGCCCACCGCCTGGTCCAGCCCGGTCTGCTGCTGGAAGGCCCGGTTCACCTCCAGGAACCGGTAGTCGCAGGCCCGTTCGCCGTCGAAGAGGACCTCGATGATGCAGAACCCCTCGTCGATCGAGTCGAAGAGCGTCCGGTACCTGGCCTCGGTCCGGGACTGCACCTGGACGGCGTGGGTGGTCTCCTCGGTGACGTTCAGGACGGCGACCACCCGCCCGTCCGCGCCGACGAGGGGCGAGAGCGAGTAGGTGAAGAAGGCCTCTTCCTCCCGCCGGCCCCGGACGATGCGGTAGGGCGTGTCCACGTGGCGGAAGCTCCGGGCCTCCCGGAGGACGGCGGTGAACTCCTGCTCGACGGCGGACCAGACCTCGGCCCAGACCTCGCGCCCCGGGCGCCCCATGGCCCAGCTGCGCTTGCCGCCGAGCACCTCGGCGTAGGCGTCGTTGTGGATGAGCGTGAAGTCCTCGCCGGCCCAGAGCGCCATGGGCGTGGGCGAGGCCATGGAGACGGACACCACGCTGCGCAGCGTCTCCGGCCACACTTCCGGCGGACCGACCGAGGTGGCGCTCCAGTCGATGCCGCGCGCCAGCCGGCGGGCCTCGCCGGGGCCGTCGAACGGGTCGGGGCGCGGAGCCGAGGTCATGGTGGGCTCAACCTCACGTCGCGGCGGGGCCAGCGGGCCTCCCCGGAACGATGCCGCAAGGGAGTGGCCCGAAACACGGACCCTGAGTCCTGGTCCCACCGGGGCCGACCGGGATTGCCCTGGCCCCGGAAAGGCAGGCGACCGGGGCCACGAGGCTCCGGTCGCCATTCCCGGCCGTTACTCCGGGTAGATGTTCAGCTGGTACATCAGCATCAGCGCGCCGGCCGGCTTGGACGTGGGGCCGAAGGTGCCGCGGAAGACCTCCACCAGCGCGTCGCTGGCGTAGATCTGGGAGAGCGCACGGTTCACCGCCTGGCGGAGTCGGGTGGACCCCAGGGGCATCACGAGGGCATAGGGCACGTAGCCGATGTCGGCGTCCATCAGCTCGTAGATGCTGGGGTCCTTGAGCTTGGGCCCCATGCCCATGAGCATGGTCTTCCCGGCCGCGATGGCGTCCGCCTTGCCGTCCTCGAGCAGCGCGATGGCGTCCTCGTAGCTCCTGGCCGGCACGACCGTCGCGCTGACCAGCCCCTTCCTCAGCGCGTCCATCAGCGCCTGCTGGTTGGGCGTCCCCTCCACCGCGGCGATGTTCTTGCCGGCCAGATCGCTCAGGGCGCGGGCGCCCACCGACTTGCGCGAGATGATGCCGGTGACGTCGACCCAGATCGGGTTCGAGAAGTCCACCTCGCCCATGCGCGAGAGGCTCGCGGTGGTGGTGCCGCACTCGAGGTCGACCTCGCCCTTGCGGACCAGATTGAGCCGGGTCCGGACATCGGCCGGCACCCACTTCACCTTGAGCGAGGCGACCTTGAGCTGCTGCTCCAGGCTGGCCACCACCCGCTTGCAGAGGTCGACGCTGTACCCGGCCGGCTGGCCCTCCTTCTCGAAGGAGAAGGGCGGGGCGTCGGTCCGGTAGGCGAGGCGGATGGTCTTGCTGGAGCGGATGCGGTCGAAGGTCTTGTCGGCCGGCTCGGCGGAGGCGAGCACGGGGAGGAGCGCCGCCAGGAGCAGCAGGATTCGTCGCGTCACGTGGACCTCGGGCGAGAAGGGGACGGCGGCAGGATCCGCCGGTTGGCTTGCGGCACGGGAGTGTCACCCATCGGCGACCGCAGGATCGACGGGACCTTGGTCTGATGCCTGCTGCCTCCCGCTACATCTGCTTGAACCGGTGCGCGTACGCCCGGCTCACGGAGACCACCCGATCGCCCCGCCGCAGGTGGATCACCGGCTGCCCGCCGGCGTCGCGCGACACGCGCGCGATGGCCGCGACCCGCACGATGGCGCTCCGGTGGACGCGCCAGAACCGGTCGGGATCGAGCTGCTCCTCCAGCTCCTTGAGCGGCGTCCGGATCACCCACTCCTCGGGGCCGGCCAGCGCCAGGGTGTACTTCTCGGAGGACTGGAAGAGGTCCACCTCGTCCACCGCGACCAGCACGAGATCCTGGTGGACCTGGACCTGGAGCCACTCCAGGGTTCGCCCCGCGGGCCGCATCCGCCGCGCCAGCTCCGCCAGCACGGCCGCCAGGTCCGGCGGGGGCGCCGTCAGCCGGGCCCTGAGCCGCGCCACCGTCGCCGCGAGCCGCGCCTCCTCCACCGGCTTGAGCAGGTAGTCCACCGCCGCGTGCTCGAACGCCTGCAGGGCGTACTGCTCGTGGGCGGTGACGAACACGACGTGGCACCGCCCGGCCAGCGCCCGGGCCACCTCCAGCCCGCCCACCCCGGGCATCTGCACGTCCAGGAAGACGACGTCGGGCCGGAGCGCCTCGAAGCGCGCCAGCGCCGTGGCTCCGTCACGGGCCTCGCCCACGACCTCCAGCTCGGGCCAGCAGGCCGCGAGGGCGCGGCGCAGGAAGGCCAGGAGGCCAGCCTCGTCGTCCACCAGGAGGGCCGTGGGCCGGCTCACGCGCGCCCTCCCGTGGTGACTCCGGCCGCGTCGCCCCCGGCCGCGCCCGCCCCGGTGGCCGCTGGCCCCGGCATGTCCCAGGGGATCACGATCCGGGCGCACAGGCCGGAGGGGACCACCGGCTGCAGCGTGAGGCTCCCCGCACCGCCCGAGATGGCGCGCACGCGCTCCCGGACGTTGGCGAGCCCGACGCCCGGCGGGCGGTGCAGATCGATGCCCGCGCCGTCGTCCTGCACCTCGAGCACCAGCGCGTCGCCGGCGCGCACGGCGCTCACGGTCACCCGGCCGCCCTCGACCCTCGGCTCGAGGCCGTGGCGGAGCGCGTTCTCGACCAGCGGCTGCAGGAGCAGCGGCGGCAGCGGCCGATCCCGCAGCGGCTCTGGGCAGCGGATGTCGAAGGCCAGGCGCTCGCCCATCCGCACCTCCTGGATCTCCAGGTATGCGCGCACGAGATCCAGTTCCTCGCCCAGGGTGGTGGCGCCGGACCGGGTGCGCCGCAGCGAGCCGCGCAGGTAGCCCGTCAGGTTCAGGAGCATGCGCCGGGCGCGCCCGGGGTCCTCCTCCACCAGCTGCAGGACGTGGGACAGGGTGTTGAAGAGGAAGTGCGGCTCGATTGGGCCTGGAGCAGCTTCAGCTCCGCCTCCGCCAGCGCCCGCGCGGCCGCCTCGCGCCTGAGCTGCTCCTGGCGGAGGCGCGCCCGCCCGTCGGCCAGGCGCGCGCGGCCGTCGAAGAACGCGGAGATCGTCAACCCGAACACCAGGGCGGCCGCCAGCGAGCCCGCGACGACCCGTCCCTCGTCCAGGAAGTACGCGAGCGGCGCGTGCCCGTCGTAGACGGCGCCGACCGCGGTCCCCAGCGCCGCGCCCAGGGGCAGCGAGGCGGCGGTGACCAACCACGGGCGCGTGTTGCGCAGGGCGAAGTCGTGGCCGACCACCTGCAGGAGGAAGATGGAGAGGCCCACCGCCTCGGAGTGGACCAGGGTGGAGCGGAGCTGCCACCCGGTCAGCAGCCAGATGAAGACGGCGATCCCGGCGTTGAGGATCACGACCACGGGGAGCAGCCGCCCCGCCGCGCGCACCACCGCCCAGGCACCCGCAGGCCCTTCCCCCTCTCGCCTCAACCACCCCATGGCGCCCCTCCAGCCGCTCACAGCGAGAGCTGCGCGGCCACGTAGACCATAGCCCAGGCAGGGAAGAGCCGGTGAGCGGCACCTGGCGGGCCCCCCGTCAACCGCACCCCGCCCTCGGCCCGCAGCCGCTCCCCCTGCCACGCCGCCGTCCCCGTCACCGCCCACCCCCGGTCCTCCGGCGTGAAGAGCAGGTCCACGGCCGGCTCGAGCCGTCCCGTGGGGCGCGAGGCGTGCAGGAACAGGTTCTGCCGGAGCAGGCTCGGCCGGTCGAAGGCCCCGAGCCCCCAGGCGAGGTTGCCGATCACCGCCGCCGGCGGAACCCGCCCCCTCCTGCGTCCAGGAGCGAGCGCTGCTCCGCCGCGAGCGCGCCGCGCTGGCGCCAGGTGGCCGCGGAGTCCCCGCCGGGATTCGAGCCACCCCTCGGCGATGAACGACAGGCCGGCTCCGGGCGTGAGCGTGAGCCCGGCCACGGCGGACAGCTCGTGCTGCGTGGGCACCTGGCCGGGCGGCGTGGTCGTGATCGGCCCGCCGCCGGGGCCGCGCGCCGGCGGCGCCAGGTGCTCGCCGCGGGCCTGCCAGCGCGCCGAGCCGTGCAGCTCCAGGGTCTCGCCCGCGACCAGGGCGACGCCGGCCCCGGCCTGCAGCCCCGTCCGCTCGGACCACCGCGACACGCCGTGCACGTCGGCGTCCCCGGCGCGCGCGAAGAGGTGCAGGGCGCCCGCCTCGTCGTGGACCGGCACCGCCTGGCGGCCGCTCAGCGGGTTCGTCCACAGGATTGAGACGGCCCAGGCCTCGCCGAACAGCTCCCACGTCAGCTGGGGGATGCCCTCGAGCGCATAGGGGACGAAGGCCAGCCGCCGCTCCTGCTGGACCACGTCCAGCGGCCGGTAGCCGAAGGAGACGTCCCAGGGGGTGACCTTCTTCCCCACGGTGAGGTGCCCTGCGGCGCCCAGGTAGAGCTCCTGGTAGAGCTCCGTCACGACCGCCGCGGAGACCGTTCCGAGCTCCCCGCGGTCCTCGAGCCGCAGCGAGAGCTCCCCGACCGTCCCCTCGCGGCGGGCGCGCAGGACCACCTCGGTGCGCCCCCAGCCCTGGCCGATCCCCGCTCGCGACGCCGCGGGGGCGTATGGGCTGTCGTCCCGGAACCAGGCCGCCTCCGGCGCGACCCAGAGGCGGGCGGACGCGTCGAGCCCCGGCGGCAGGAGGGGGGCGGGCGCGGGGAGCGGGAGCGCCTCCTGCGCCGCCGCGGTGGAGGCCGCGAGCAGGAGGACCAGGGCCGGCGTGGGCCCGGCGGCGCGGAGGGACACAGGTCACTCCGGCGCGTGGCGGGTGAGGAACCAGGGGTTGTAGTACTCGTCGGCGATCACCCGGGGTGACCGCGAGCGGTACCGGATGATCGTCTCGCGGCCAGGCTGGATTTCGTCGTGGATCCGCATGGCCACGACCGCGCGCTGGCCCTCGAGCGCGCCCATCTCGAAGGTGGCGCGCTTGGCGAGCCGCTCCGAGGCGACGTAGAGGTCCGCCGCCACGGGGTGGGCGTCGCCGCGGTCCAGGAAGAGCGTGATCCGCTGGTAGGTGGCGCCGCGGCGGCGGGCCGTCAGCTCCAGCCGGTGGCAGGCGACCCCCTCCACCTCCGCCTCGCCCGCCACCGCGCCGTCGTAGTCGTCGGCCCAGGCGAGCGTGGCCACGTCGCCGGTGGACGCGTCGCCCAGGAGCTTCTGCGCCGGCGTGATGCGGATGGGGCGCTGCGAGCTGGGCAGGACGATCCAGAAGTCGTCCTGCACCATCAGCACCTTCTGCCCTTCCTCCGCGGCGGAGCGCGCCAGCACGAGGGAGCGGCGCCCGGGCTTCACGTAGACCAGGTAGGTGCGGTCCTTGTCCGGCGCCCCGTGCTTGAGGACCTGCACCTCGGTGAGCACCGCCAGGGCCTCGGCCGGCTGGCGGTAGGCGTCGGCGCGGACCAGGAGCGCGTGCGCGTCGGGCGCGGGGGCCTCGGCGGCGCCGGCGGCGAATCCGGCCAGGAGGACGGCGACGAGCGGGCTAGACATGGGCGAGGGCCTCCGTGATGGGCCGGGCCGCGGCCCTGCGGCTCGCCGCCCAGGCGGCCACCGCCGCGGCCAGGACGACCGCGGCGCAGGCGGTGAGGAAGAGCGGGGGGTCGAGCGTGAGGTGGAGCGGGTACCCCACCGACCGCCCGGGAGGCGGGGGCATCTGGACGTGGAAGGCGTCGATGAGGAGCGCCAGGCCCCAGGCCACGCCGCTGCCCAGGAGCGCACCTCCGGCCCCGACCAGCGTCCCCTCCAGCACGAAGGTCCGGGTGATCAGGCCTGGGACCGCCCCCAGCGCGCGGAAGGTCCCGATCTCGCGCGTCCGCTCGACCACGGCCATGCCGATGGTGTTGGAGATGGCGAAGAGGACGATGACGACGATCACCAGGCCGAGGAGCCCGAAGATCCGGTCGTACAGCGCCTTCACCGCCACGTAGTAGCTGGCCTGCTCGAGCCAGGTGCGGAGCGCCAGGTCCGGGTGGCCGGCCGCCACCGCCGCGCGCACCGCCTCCACGTCCTCCATCCGGCGCAGGTAGACGGAGAGCGTGCTGACACGGTCGGTGAGCAGGAGCTTCTGCGCCGTGGAGAGGTGGACCAGCACCGCGCGCTGGTCGAGGTCGGCCACCCCCTGCGTGTAGATGCCCCGCACCCGGACGTCCTGCGCGTTGAGCGCGCCCTCGGTGGTGGTGGAGAGCAGCGTGAGGGTGGCGCCCGGCGCTGCGTGGAGCGTCCGCGCCAGGCCGGTGCCGAGCATGACCTCGGGGAGCGCGCCAGGGCCGGGCCGCGGGGAGAGGGTCGTCCCCTCGGTGACCTCGAGGAACGGGCCGCGCACCTTGAACTCGCCCCCCGCGTCAACGCCCGACCCCACGAACACCGCTGACTTCTCCCCGTTGCTGACGAGGCCGGTGAGCTGGAGGCGGGGCAGGACGGCCTGCACCCGCGCGTCGGCCTGGAGCGCCGCGGCCAGGCGCGGCGCGCCGTCGAGCCCGTGCTGCAGGGGCAGGTCCTCGTCCCCGTCGAAGAAGGCCTGGTGCGCGAGCACGAGGTGGCCGGTGTCGCGCGCCGACGCCTCGCGCAGCCCGGCGTAGGTGTAGAGGCCGTACCCGCCGAAGACCAGCAAGGCGGTCGTGCCCACGCCGGCGATGAGGAAGGTGACGACCGCCCGGCGCGCGTTGCGTCGGAGGTTCTTGACCGCGAACCAGAGCCAGCTCATGAGAGCACCCCGTCCTCGAGGAACACGGCGCGATCGCAGCGGGCCTCGAGCCGCCCGTCGTGCGTCGCCAGCAGGAAGGTCACGCCGCGCTCCCGGCCCAGCGAGCGCATGAGGTCGATCACCTGCGCGGCCGTGGCGCCGTCCAGGTTGGCGGTGGGCTCGTCCGCGACCACCAGGGCCGGGTCCTTGACGAGCGCCCGGGCGATGGCCACCCGCTGCCGCTGGCCGCCCGACAGCGCGTCCGGGCGGCGGCCGGCCTCGCCGGCCAGGCCGACCGCCTCCAGCGCGGCCATGACCCGGCGCGCGCGCCCGGCGCGCGGGGCGCCCAGGAGCAGGAGCGGCACCTCGACGTTCTCGAAGGCCGTGAGCACCGGGACCAGGTTGAAGCCCTGGAACACGAACCCGATCCGCTCCCGGCGGAGCCGCGCCAGCTCGGCGGGGCGGAGCCCGGCGGTGGGACGCCCCTCCAGCAGGTAGCGTCCGGAGTCGGGCCGGTCGATGAGCCCGCAGACGTGGAGGAGCGTGCTCTTGCCGCTCCCGGAAGGCCCCACCAGCGCCAGGAACTCGCCGGTGTGGACGGTCAGCGACACGCCGCGCAGGGCCGGGACCGCGGTGGCGCCGGTGCGGTAGGTCCGGGTCACGTCCTCGAGCTCGATGAGCCGCGCCGCCGGGGACGGGGCGAGCTTGTGCGCGGGCGCGCTCACGGCGCGAGCTCCGCCGCGCGGGCCTGGGCGGCCCGGGTCTCCGGGCCGGTGGGGTCGAGGGCGATGGCCCTGCGCAGCGCGGCCAGCTCCGCTTCGGGCTCGTAGCGGGCGCGGGCCACGCCCGCCTCCAGGCGCGCCAGCTGGGCCCTGAGGGAGGCGGGCAGGTGCGGCACGGCCGGGTGGGCCACGGCCCGGGCCAGCACCACCTCGCCGTCTCCGAGCCGGTGGAAGAGCTGGTCGGGGACCCTCAGGAACGTGCTGGCCGCCACGAGGCAGGTCTCGAAGCTCGCCGGCAGCTGGCCCGGCGCGGCCTCTTCGTGGGCGGGTCCGAGGCGGGCCACGGCGTCGTCGATCCGGGCCAGGCCGGTCTCCGCCAGGCGGAGGGCGTCGAGCGGCGAGCGTGCGCCCCGCGCCACCAGCGTCTGCGCGGCGCCGGCGTAGGCCAGCAGCACCGGGTCGCCCGGGGCGGCGGCCGAGAGCGCATCGTAGAGCTCGCTGGCGCGGGCCGCGGCGCCGGCGTCGCCTGCGAGCGCCGCCTGGAAGGCCTGGGCCGCCTCGGCGCGGGAGCGACCCTCGGCGCGAGCGGTGCCGGGGGTTGCGAGGATCAGGGCCAGGCCCAGGGCCAGGCCACGCGGGACGACGGGGGTCTCGGATGCCATGTGTGCTTCCTCCTGGGCCGGGACCGTAGGGCCGCCCGGAGGCAGCGGGGGCCGCGTGCGACGGCTGGCGCCCCGGGGCGACGGGTGGTCGCCCGCGGCGACGGACGGCGGGGCCCCGGCATGCCCCGCGCGCAGGGGACACCGCCGCGCGGCGCCATGTGACCGGGTCCGTTACGTTGGGTGGAGTGGCCGCAGGCACCCCGACCATCCGCCTCGACCCGCACCCCGGGCGGCCCGTCTACCTGCAGATTGCCCACGCGCTGATGGCCGAGATCCACCGCGGCCGCTTCCAGCCCGGGGACGCGCTCCCCGGGTACCGGACCCTGGCGGCCGAGCTGGGCGTCTCGCGCAACACCGTGCTCACCGCCTACCGCGAGCTGGCCGCGGAGGGCTGGATCCTGGCGGCCCAGGGCGAGGGCAGCACCGTGGCGCCGGCCCCGCCGACGCGCCTGCCCGGCCCGGCCACCCCCGAGCCGGCCGCGGCGCCCCGGCCCACCGCCGGCTTCGACCTGCGCCCCGGCACCACCCCCGGCCCCGCCGACGCGGCCCGCAGCCTGCTGCGCGTCGCCACCGGGAACCCCGACCCCCGCCTGCTCCCGGGCGCCGCCCTGGCCCGCGCCTACCGCCGTGCGCTCACCGTCAACCCGCGGGGCACGCTGGCGGTGGACGATCCCCAGGGCCACCCGGCCCTGCGCGAGGCGCTGGCCGCCCACCTGCGCGCGGGGCGCGGCGTGGCTGCGGCGCCCGGGCAGCTGGTCGTGACGCGCGGCGGCCAGCTCCCGCTGGCGCTGGTGGCCCAGGCCCTGCTCGCCCCGGGGGAGGCCGTGGCGGTGGAGGCGCTGGGCCCGCGCGACGCCTGGGACGCCATCGCCCGGGCCGGCGCGCGCTGCCTGGCCGTGCCGGTGGACGGCGACGGGCTCGACCTCGACGCGCTGGAGCGGCTGGCACAGGGCGAGCGGCTGCGGGCGGTGCTGGTCTCGCCGGTGCGCCAGTACCCCACCACCGCGACGCTGGCGCCGGCCCGGCGGGCGCGGCTGCTCTCGCTGGCGGCCCGCCTCCGCATCGCGGTGCTGGAGACCGACCACGACGCCGAGTTCCAGTACGACGGCGGCGCGCCGCTCCCCCTGGCCGCGGAGGACCGGGCCGGCGTGGTGATCCTGGTCGGCTCGCTCTCCAAGATCTTCAGCCCCGGGCTGCGCCTGGGCTACGTGCTGGCCCCGGCGGCGCTCGTCCCCGAGCTGCGCGCCGCGCGCGACGTCCTCGACCGCCACGGGGACCCGGTGCTGGAGCGGGCCATGGCCGAGCTGCTCGAGGAGGGCGAGATCGCCCGCCACCTGAACCGGATGCACCCCATCTACCGCCACCGGCGCGACGCGCTCTCGACCGCGCTGGCCCGCCACGCCGGCCACGCGCTCGCCTTCGCGCCGCCCACCGGCGGGCTGGCGCTCTGGGCGCGGGTGCGCGAGGGCGTGGACGTGGACGCCTGGACCCGCCGCGCGCTGGAGCGCGGCGTCTCCTTCCACGCCGGGCGGCAGTTCGCCTTCGACGGACGGCCCGTGCAGGCGCTGCGGATCGGCTTCTCCGGCCACGCCGAGGAGGAGCTGGCCGAGGTGGCGCGGCGCATGGGCGGAGACCGCCCCGGAGGTCGCGTGATGCAGCTGGAGCCGCTCGACCGCCGGCTGGAGCTGAGGGGGCTGCTCGGCGCCGGCGGCATGGGGCAGGTGCACCGGGCCTTCGACACCGTGCTGGAGCGGGCCGTGGCGGTGAAGTTCCTGCGCGGCGACGACCCGCGCGAGACCGAGCGGCTGGTGCTGGAGGCGCGCCTCCAGGCGCGGGTCGAGCACGAGAACGTGGTGCGGGTGCTGGCGGTCGGGACCCACGGCGGCCGCCCCTGCATCGTGCTGCAGCTGGTGGAGGGCCGCACGCTGGCCGACCTGGCGCCCGCCCTGACGCTGGCCGAGAAGGTGGAGCTGGTCCGGCAGGCGGCGCTGGGGGTGGACGCGGCCCATCGCCAGGGGCTGGTGCACCGCGACGTGAAGCCCGGGAACGTGCTGGTGGAGGACGGCCCGGGCCCGCGGTCGGCGCGCCTGGGCGACTTCGGCCTGGCGCGCGGCGAGGAGGGCGGGCTCACCCGCACCGGCCTGCTGGCCGGCACCCTGCCCTTCATGGCCCCCGAGCAGCTCTCCGGGGCCGGCGTGGTGGACTTCCGGGCCGACGTCTACGGCCTGGGGGCGACGCTCTACGCGCTGCTGGCCGGGCACCCTCCCTTCGGCGAGCCGCCCGGCGGCGCCGCGCCCGACGCGGCCAGCCTCCTGCGCCGCGTGCTGGACGATCACCCTCCGCCCCTGGGGCCCGGCGTGCCGCGCGAGCTGGCGCGCATCGCGGCCCACGCGCTGGAGAAGGAGGCCAGCGCGCGCTACGGCTCGGCGCTGGCGCTGGCCGAGGACCTGGCGCGCTTCCAGCGCGGCGAGCCCATCCTGGCGCGGCCGCCCTCGCGGCTGGAGCGCGCCATCAAGTGGGCGCGCCGGAACCCGGCCGCCGCCCGCGCGCTCCTGGCCGCGCTGGTCGCGGTGCTGGCCGGCGCCGGCTGGGCGGCGCTGGTCCAGCGGCGGGCCGGGCTGGAGGCGCTGGAGGCGGCGCGCCTGGGCGCGGAGGCCCAGCGGATGGAGAACGCGCTGCGCCTCGCCCACCTGCAGCCGGCGCATCGCCTCGCCCCCACCTACGCCGCCATCGCCCGCGCCGTGGAGGCGCTGCGGGCGGTCAGGGGCGGCGTGGGCGCCGCCCCGCGCGCCTTCGCCGTCGGCCGCGGCCTGCAGCTGCTCCGGCGGGAGGAGGAGGCCCGGGCCGCGCTGGAGGAGGGCTGGGCGCTGGGCTACCGGCCGCCGGAGGCGGCGCTGGCGCTGGGCGTGCTCGACGCCGAGCGCTACGCCCGCGAGCTGGCCCAGCTCCCGCGCATCGACGACGCCGCGCGGAAGGCCGCGCTGGTGGCCGGGCTGCGGGCCCGCTTCGGCGAGCCGGCGCTGGCGCGGCTGCGGCTGGTGCCGGCCGCGACCGCCGGCGACCGCGCCCTCCTGGACGCGCGCATCGCGCTGGTGGAGCGCCGCTGGGCCGAGGCGGCGGCCCGGGCGCGCCTCGCCGCCGGGGCCGGCGCCGACCCGCTCGACGCCGGCCTGCTCGAGGGCGAGGCCCTGCTCGGCCAGGGGCAGGAGGCTTTCGAGCGGCGCGACATCCCGGGCTCGCTGGCCGCCATGGAGGCCGCGACCTCGCCGCTCCGGCGCGCCGCCGGGATCGGCCGGAGCGCGCCCCGCCCGCGGCTGCTCCTGGCCCGCGCGCTCCAGGGGGTGGACACGGCGCGCGAGGAGCTGGAGTCGGGCGTGAAGAGCCGCTTCGAGGAGGCGCTGGCGGTGGCGCAGGAGGCGCTGGCGCTGGATCCGGACGACCCGGAGCTGCTCCTGGCCCGCTCCGAGATCCAGGCCGACGTGGGGCGCGTCGCGCGGCGCGTGGGGCGCGACCCCGGCCCGCCGCTGGCCGACGCGGTGCGGATGGCCGACGCCGCCACGCGCGCCGCCCCGGGCAGCCGCCGCGCCTGGGACCGGCTGGCCTGGGCGTGCAGCAACTACGCGCGCGAGCTGCGCGACGTCGGCTACCAGGTGGACTGGGCGCTGGACAAGGGGATCGCCGCCGCCCGCCGGGGCCAGGCGCTGGAGCCCGGGTCGAGCGTTCCGCCCTCGCTGCTGTCGCAGCTCCACGCCGACCGCGCCGAGGCGGCCGCGGTCCGCAGGCAGGACGGGCGCGCCGACGTCGAGGCGGCCCTGGCCGCCGCCCGCCGCGTGGTCGAGATCGGCGATCGCCCGGTGGTCTCGCGCGTGCTGCTGGCCCAGGCGCTCCGGCAGGACGCCACCGCCCGCGCCGCGCGCGGCGAGCCCTCCAGCGCGCCGTTCGAGGAGGCCGGGCGGATCATGGCCGAGGCGCTGGCCATCTCGAAGGGGCAGACCGACCTGGCGGCGCACGGCGTGTACCTGGTCTCGCTCTGGGCCGAGGTGGAGCTGCTCGAGGGGCGCCCGCCGCGCCGGCCGGTCGAGGTGGGCGGCGCGTGGATCAGCGCCCTCCAGGCCAGGGCCGAGCGCGACGACGTCGCCGCCGGGCAGCTGGGCGAGCTGGACGTGATCCTGGCCGGAGGCGCGGTGCTGGAGGGGCGCGATCCATCGCCCGAGCTGGCCCGCGCCGTCCCGCGCCTGGACCGGACCATCCGCGCCGGGATCTTCCCGGCCATCCACGCGCGGCGCGGCGAGGCGGAGCTGGTCCGCGCCGCCTGGCTGGACCGGCGCGGCCAGGACCTTCGCCCGGCGCTGGCCGAGGCCCTCCGCCAGGCCGGGCTCATGAAGGCCGTCGAGCCCGCCTCGCCGGACGGCTGGCGGCTCGAGACCGAGGCCCTCCTGGCCGCGCCCTCCCCCACGCCCGCCGAGCTCCGGCGGGCGCGCGCGTCGATCGAGCGCGCGCTGCAGCTCACCCCCGCGGATCCGCGGCTGCACGCGCTCGACGGGCTGGTGCTGCTGGCCTCCGGCGACCGCGCCGGCGCCGGCGCCGCGCTCGCGAGGGCGGCGGCGGGCAATGGGCGGCTGGCGCGGGTGGCGGAGCTGCGGGAGCGGCTCAGCGCACCGCCCGCACCGCCAGCTCCTTCGCCGTCTCGATGAAGAGGCGCAGCGGCGCCGAGCGCTGCGACCGGCTGGGGAAGTACAGGAAGTAGCCCGGGACCACCGGCGCGTACGGCTCGAGCACCGGCACCAGCGTGCCGGCGCGGAGGTGCGCCGCCGCCGCCGGCTCGAAGGCGTAGGCCAGCCCCAGGCCCTGCGCCGCCAGCGACACGCTCACCAGGTGGTCGTTGGTGATCACGCCGCCGCGCACCGGCACCCGCCAGCTCCTGCGGCCGCGCTCCAGCTCCCAGGCGTAGCGCGCGCCGGTGGTCTGCGAGCGGAACGTGATGCACTCGTGGCGCAGCAGCTCCTGCGGCGTCTGCGGCGTCCCGTGGCTGGCCAGGTAGCCGGGCGCGCCCACCACCACGAAGCGGAACGGGCCCGTGAGCCGCACCTGCACCATGTCGCGCTCGATGGACTCGGAGAGGCGCACGCCCGCGTCGTACCCCTCGCCTACCAGGTCCACCAGCCGCTCCTCGACCACCACCTCGACCTCGACCCGAGGGTGCCGCTCGCGGAAGGCCGGCAGCACCGGGTCGATCACGAAGGGCACGGCCGTGCGCGGCACCGAGAGCCGGAGGCGCCCCACCGCCTCGCCGGGCCGGGCCGAGACCTCGGTGAGCGCCGCCGCAAGCTGGCCCAGCGACGGCGCCGCGCCCTCCACCAGCCGGCGGCCGGCGTCCGTCACCGAGACGCTGCGCGTGGTGCGGGTGAGCAGCACCACGCCCAGCTGCGCCTCGAGCTGCTGCACCGCCTGGCTGACCGCGGAGCGGGTGACGCCCAGGTCGCGGGCCGCCGCGGTGAAGCTGCGGTGCCGTGCCACCGCCAGGAAGGCCTGGAGCTGGGGGAACGGTGCGGCGGCGTGCATGGAGGCCTCCCGGAGCAGCGCCAGCCTGCGACCCGGCCCGGCTGATTGTCAAGGCAAGGTGGACAGGTCATCGCGGCCTGCGGGCTGGTGGGACGGCGCGCAGGGGCCTAGATCCGTCCACGAGGTCCACCGCATGAACCCGCTCGCCGCCGCTGCCCTGCTCCTGCTGCTCCCGGCCGCTTCCGCTGCCGGCCAGGCCCCGGCGTCCCGCGCGCCCAGCGCTCCCCGGACCCCGGCGGACGGAGGTCCGGAGAAGATGCAGATCACACGGGCAGGCACGCACCCCTCGCAGAAGGGACCGGCCGAGTGGTTCACCGGCACGGTCCGGATCGACCCCCTGTTCCACTCGGAGGCGCCCGGGCGAGCCGCCGGCGCCCTGGTGACCTTCGAGCCGTGCGCCCGCACGGACTGGCACACCCACCCGCTGGGCCAGACGCTGATCGTCGTCTCGGGGCTGGGCCGCGTGCAGGAGTGGGGCGGGCCGGTGCAGGAGCTGCGGCCCGGCGACGTGGTCTGGACCCCGCCGGGCGTGAAGCACTGGCACGGCGCCGCGCCGGCCACCGCCATGTCGCACCTGGCGATCCAGGAGGCGCTGGACGGGAAGCTGGTGGAGTGGATGGAGAAGGTCACCGACGAGCAGTACGGAAAGTGAGCGAGCAGCCATGGCCAGCATGAGAGGCGCCGTCATCCACGGCGCGCGCGACGTCCGGTTCGAGGAGGTCCCCGAGCCGAAGCTCCAGGCGCCCACCGACGCCATCCTCCGCATCACGGCCGCCTGCGTCTGCGGCTCCGACCTGTGGCCCTACCGCGGGATCAACGCCGTCACCCAGCCGACGCCCATGGGGCACGAGTACTGCGGCGTGGTCGAGGAGGTCGGGAAGGAGGTGACGCGCGTGCGGAAGGGCCAGTTCGTGGTCGGCTCCTTCTTCGCGTCGGACGGCACCTGCCCGCACTGCAAGGCCGGCTACCACACCTCCTGCCAGCACCGCGAGCTGGTCGGCGGCGCGCAGGCGCCCTACCTGCGCGTCCCGCTGGCCGACGGCACGCTGGTCGCGACGCGCGAGGCGCCGCCGGCCGAGGCCGTGCCGGGCCTGCTCGCGGCGTCGGACGTGCTGGGCACCGGCTGGTTCGCCGCCGACGCGGCCGAGGTGAAGCCGGGCATGACCGTGGCCGTGGTGGGCGACGGCGCGGTCGGCCTGCTGGGCGTGCTCTCGGCCCGCCAGCGGGGCGCCGGGCGCATCATCGCCGTCAGCCGCCACGCGCCGCGGCAGGCGCTGGCGCGCGAGTTCGGCGCCACCGACATCGTCCCCGAGCGAGGCGACGAGGCCATCGACCGGATCAAGGAGCTCACCCGCGGGGTCGGCGCCGACGCCGTGCTCGAGTGCGTGGGCACCGCCGACGCCATGAAGCTCGCCATCCGCTCCACCCGCCCCGGCGGCACGGTGGGCTACGTGGGCGTCCCGCACGGCGTCGAGCTGGACGCGCAGGCGCTCTTCTTCTCGCACGTGCGGCTCTTCGGCGGCCCCGCGCCGGTCCGGCGCTACCTGCCGGAGCTGATGGACCTGGTGCTCGACGGGAAGATCGACCCGGGCAAGGTCTTCGACCTCACGCTCCCGCTGGCGGAGGTGGCCGAGGGCTACCGGGCCATGGACGAGCGGCGCGCCATCAAGGCGCTGCTGCGGCCGTGAGGGCCGCGCCCACCACGCGCGCCGCCGCCCGTGGTGGACCCGGCGCAGCAGGGGCTATCATCTCGCGCATGAGCCCGCCCGCGATCACCATCCGCCCCGCCGCCCGCCAGGACGCCCCTGCGCTCGGGCGGCTGGGCGCCCTGCTGGTCCGGACCCACCACGGCTTCGACCCGGCCCGCTTCATCGCCGCGACGCCGCGGACCGAGCCCGGGTACGCGTCCTAGCTCGCCTCGCAGCTCGACGACGCCGACGCCATCGTCCTCGTGGCCGAGGGCGCCGACGGCGTGGTGGGCTACGCCTACGCCGGCCTGGAAGGCATGGACTGGATGGCGCTGCGCGGCCCGGCCGGCGTGGTGCACGACCTGGTGGTGGACCCGGCGCACCGCGGGCGCGGGACCGGCCGCCGCCTGCTCGAGGCCGTCATCGCCGCGCTGGAAGCGCGCGGCGCGCCGCGGACCGTGCTCTCCACCGCCGCGCGCAACCAGGCCGCGCAGCGGCTGTTCGAGCGCGCCGGGTTCCGCCGGACCATGGTGGAGCTGACGCGCGAGACGGGCGGTCGGAAGGACTGAGCGCGCTCCCGCAGCGCAACTATTTCTCCTAGTCCGTTTGCACCAAGAGGAAAGGTGCTCGCCCCAACCGGGCGTCTTGAGCGCCCGGTGTGCGCCTGCTCACCTGGTCACATGTTCCACGTGACCTCGAACGCTGACGCTCCCGCCGAGCAGAGCCATCACTTGCCGTGCGACCTCCCATGGGGGAAACGCAGCCGCGCGCACTGGGCGCTGCAGGGAGACGGAAGCGTCATCCTGTTCGTCCATGGCTTCGGTGGAGCCTCGGAGACCACGTGGCACGCCTTCCCGGCCATGCTCCCGCGAGAGCCGAAGTGCCGTTCGACGGACGTCGTCTTCTACGGCTACGACAGCCTCAGGTCCGGCGTGATCGCGCTGGCTACGAGGTTCCGCGAGTTCCTCCAGGTGGTCCTCGAGTCACCGAGCGACGCGATCAACCCGACCATCGACTTCGGACGGCGCCCGAAGGGCTTCCAGTACAAGAAGGTCATCGTCGTCGCACACTCGCTCGGCGCGGTCGTGGCGCGGCGCGCGCTGCTCGATCTGGCACAGCTGGATACGCCAGGCCTCGATCGCGTCCGCCTGGTGCTGTTTGCGCCAGCCCACCTGGGCGCCGACATCCTGCCGCTGGCCCGCGAGGCGCTGGGAGTCATCCGGTTGGTCCCGATCGCTGCCCTGGCCTCGTGGTCCTACCGCGCCTTGCGCGATCTCGACCCGAGGCCCTCGCCGGTGCTGCAGCAGCTCATGGCCGAAACGCAGAAGCTCACCGCAACCCCGCCGTCGCCCCACATAGCCCGCGTCGTCGTCCATGGGTACAAGGACCGCATCGTCGCGCAGCAGCAGTTCTGCGCCGACCCGCTCGCGAAGTTCGAGCCGAAGAACCACGTGGCCCTCTGCAAGCCGGACGCCCACTACACCAACCCGATCGACTACGTGATGGGAGCGCTGTGATGGATGTCGCCCTCGCGAACCTCCGCGCCCTGGAACGCCGGTATCTGCACGGCTCGCTCGCCCCGGCCGCACTGTCGAAGGTGGCGGCGGCGCGGCGATCCCCTGGGTCGGTCGACCTCGACTTCCTCCTTCGCCACCACGATGACGAGGAGGTCGTGGACAAGACCGAGATCCGCCTCCGTGATGCCTTCGATGACCTGCTCGCGTTCTACGGGCTGATCGGAGATCGGCGCACAGCTCGGCGTCCTCCCGCCCAAGCTGCCGGACGATCTCGTCCGATCCGCCCGGGGGGTGCTGGAGACCCCCGGAGTCCATCGCTACTACACGCGGTACTATCCGCTCCTCCTGCCTGAGCTGCTGCGATGCCGGCTCGAGGGGAGCTGGAGCCGCCAGCTCCCGGTGGATGGCGCCGAGGCGCCTGTCCTGTTCGCCCGGTTCCTGGACGTCAACGCCATCCTGGATTCGCCCTCACAGTCCGACGAGATTGAGACGTTTCTCTGGCTGCTGGACGCCGGCTCGTGGGGCACGGTGGACATCACCGCCTTCCTCGAGTTGCTGCGGGATCCGGAGGAGATGGTGAAGGCCCTCCAAACCCCTGCCAAGAAGGCGAGCCGCCTTGGGCTCGCCGTCCACGGCTTCCGCGAGTTCCTGGTCTTCTGCAGCGCCCTGGACGCGCTGCTCCAGTCCTGTCCGCCACAGGTCGCGGCGGCCTTCTGGCACCAGCACGCCTACTGGTTCAAGATCGTCCGGCAGAAAGTCGCGTCGACCATCGACCAGGCCCTTGCCGCGCTCTCGGGCTGGGAGCCTCCGGCAACCGGGCCGCGCAGCCGCTCGGCCTCCTCGCCGGCCCAGGAAGACGACCTGGCCACCCTGCAATCCGCGCTGGACGCGCGGGAGTCCATGGAGCGGCTTCGCGAGGTCGTGCGGCGGCTCACAGGTGGCGCCTACGGCGCGTCACTGGGGCGCTCCAGGCAGCGTTGAGGCCGCGGGGAGGCGTCCCCAACGACTCTCCGCCTGGTCACCGGCCGCTTGCGCCCCGGAAGGCACAGCGCAGCGCCGAGGTGGCGCACGAGCCAACATGCATCTCGCCGCGCGCGCACGTCTTCGCTGCCTCCGCTCGCGGCCCCCGTTAATGAAGGCGTTCCCTTCCCCCCCAACGAGGAGAGCGCCATGCGCGTGATGGTGATCGTGAAGGCCAGCATCGAATCCGAGGCCGGCCAGATGCCGAAGACGGAGCTGATGGCGGCCATGGGGCAGTACAACGAGGAGCTGGTCAGGGCGGGCGTGATGCTCGCCGGAGAGGGGCTGCACCCGACCTCGCGCGGGAAGCGCGTGCGCTTCTCCGGCCGCCAGCGGACCGTGATCGACGGCCCGTTCACCAGCACGCAGACCAGCGATCGCGTGGCGGGCTTCTGGCTCTGGCAGGTGCAGTCGATGGAGGACGCGGTCGACTGGCTCAAGCGGGCGCCGTTCGACGACGGCGTGGAGGTCGAGCTGCGGCAGGTGTTCGAGGCCGACGACTTCGGCAAGGAGTACACGCCCGAGCTGCGCGAGCAGGAGGAGCGGATCCGGGCGGAGGTGGAGCGGCAGCAGCAGGCGTAGCGCGCCCAGGCGCGCTGCCGGCGCGACCGGCGCCGGATCAGGACGACAAGCGCCGGGGCGCCTCCCCTGCCGCGTCCGGGTCCGGCGAGGGCTCCGTGGCCGCCGGCGGCGCGTACTCCGCCCGCACCTGCGTCATCCACCGCGACAGGCCCTCCGCCGCCGGGCCGATCGCGTCGATGAGGTCCGGCAGCCCCAGGAGCTCGCCCAGCGGCACCCACCCGCCCTCCACCTGCAGCTCCAGCGCAGGGCAGAGCGCATAGGCGCCGCGCCGCAGTCGCTGGAAGAGGCGGCGGCAGCATGGGCCGCTGGAGCCGAGCTCGTTCTTGACCAGCAGCGAGGACAGGTATTCCCGGCGGCGCCGGTAGGGCGCGAGGACGCCGGGCGGGAGCTCGGCCACCCACCTGGCCAGCGTGGGCGCGTCGAAGACCGGCGCCAGGCCCTCCGCTGCGGCCTGGGCCAAGAGCCCCCTCGACTTCACCAGCAGGAGCTGCAGCAGGAACCACTCCCCGGTGCTCGGGTCGAGCTTGGTCATGCGGTCGCCGAGCTTCACCTTGAGCGGCACGGCCGCGAGCTGCTCCCAGACCTGCTGGAAGGCGGCCGCCTTGACGCCGCGCTGCTCGAGGAAGCCCGCCAGCGCCACGCGCAGCGCGCTCCGGCCGGCGGTGTCGATGGCCTCCGGATCGGCGCCCAGCGCCAGCAGCTCGGCCACCAGGTCCGGCCGCCCCAGCCGCGCGGCGACCATCAGCGGGGTCTCGTTGAGCGGGTTGCGGAAGTCCACGCCGTGGGCGCGGAGCTGGTCCTGCAGGCGGGGCGAGCGGCGCTGCCGGTACTCGGCGTAGTGCGTGCCCTCGATGTACGCGCGCCCGGACTCCGCCTTGCGGGCGTGGCGGAAGCCGGCGGCCACCAGCCGCGGGAGCAGCGCCGGGACGTCGTAGGTGACCGCGAACTCGAACAGGAGCTGCTGCGCCGCCTTGTCCACCGGCCCCGGGCCGAGCGCGCGGGACCGCAGCCCGGCCAGGGAGGCCGGATTGGCCACGGCCCAGGGCACCGGCCGCACCTCGAGGATGTCGCGCCGGATGCGCTCCGCCTGCTCGGCCTTGCCCTGCAGCTCCAGCCGCCGGGCCTCCCGCTGCCACTCCTCGCGAGACGACTCCTCGGCCGCGAGCGCGACCGCCTCTCCCGCCTGCCCCACCGCCAGGAGCGCCAGGAGCGGGTGGGCCGGGTCCGCCTCGACCACCACCAGCGACTTCACGGCCCGCGTCATCGCGACGTACAGCGCGTTCACGTAGAACTTGTAGGCGTCGAGGCTCTTGTCCGACTTGTCGCGCGCCCGGGCGTAGTCCAGCCCGCCCTCGAGCTCCGCCGCCTCGACCCCGGCGGCGCACTCGCGGTACTCCCGGGCCGCGCTGCCCACCAGGTTAAAGAGGACCACGTTGTCGTACTCCAGCCCCTTCGCCTCCTGGACCGCGAACACCAGCGGCGTGGAGAACGCGGCCCGCGCCGCCGCCTTGTCCTCGTCCCGGAGCACCACCACCGCCGTCCGCGCCGAGCGGCGGGTGCGCGCCTCCAGCTCGCCGCGCACCCGCGGGCCGTCGGTCAGGAGCTCGACCCGCCCCTCCTCGCCGCTCACGCACTCGACCAGGTAGTTGCTCTCCCGATCCACCGAGCCGAAGCGGCGCTGCTTGATCAGCAGCAGCCGGTTGGCGAGCGCGGTCACGGCCCGGGTGTTCCGGTAGTTGGCGGAGAGGATGTGGATCCGGTCCAGCGGCGACGCGGCGCCCTCCCGCCCGCCGGGGCGGTGGAAGATGGACTTCACCCGCGCCCAGGAGAAGAGGTTGGGGTGGACGATTCGGTTGGCGTCGCCGCAGAGCAGGAAGGCCGACTTGTCCTTGAGCGTGGCCAGCGCCAGCCTGAGCTCGACCGGCGTGACGTCCTGCACCTCGTCGATGACCAGGAAGTCGTAGCGCTCCGCCGCCAGCGCGCGCCGCTCCCAGGCGGCCACGTTGGCGTCGAACAGGCCGCGCTCGCGCAGGTGAGCCAGCCAGCGCTCGAAGAGCCGGTACACCGTCCGCCGCTCCTCCCCGAGGAAGATGGACTGCCTGATCCCCAGCGCCAGGTACTCGGCCTCCGAGAGGTGCGGCCCCTTCTCGGCCGAGCCGGTGAGCACCCCGGTCACCTCCTCGAAGATCCGGTGCGGCTCCCGCAGCTTGAACGTCCCCTGGTGACGGCTGAACCAGGCGGCGAAGTCCGGCCAGCGCGCCTCGCGTCCCGAGGGCACCTGGATGGTCTCGACCAGCTCGGAGAGCGAGAGGAAGTCCACCTCCTGGCCGTCGTTCGCGTAGCGGTGCGCGTAGTAGAGCGAGCGCGCGTTCTCGACCAGGAAGGAGGAGCGGGTCAGGTAGAGCCCGTGCCCGGGGAGGGTCTTGAGCTTCTCCAGGGTGAGCGCCGTCTTGCCGGAGCCGGCCGAGCCGATCACGATGAGCGGGAGCGGCGTGCCGAAGACGGCCGACTGCGCGTCGTCGAAGGAGAGCGGCTTGTCGAGCAGGTGGAAGACGCTCGAGGTCGGGTGGAGGTACGCGAGCCGCTCCCGCTCAAGGCCGTCCCACGCCTCCGCGGTCGCCCTCCCCGCCGCCGGCTCGAAGTCCTCCTCCCGCACCTCGCCGCCGCCCAGGAACCGCGAGCGCGCGTAGTCGTGGTTGTGCACCACCTCGAGGATCAGCAGCGCCCGGCGCCCCTCGTGCTGGCCGAACTTGAAGAGCAGCCGGTTCCGCTCGTCCAGCCGGGCCCGATAGAGCCCGGTCCCCTTCAGCTTGCGGGCGTCCGCGGCGCGGAAGTCACCGGCGCGCAGCTGCTCCACCGCCTGGTCCACGTGGCGGCCGAGCTGCCGGACGTCGAGCTCGCGGTTGAGGAGGACGTGGATGGGCTGGTCGAACACGGGCGCAGGTTAGCTGCACGATCCGACGGGCGCGTTGCGGTGAGGGGACGCCGGGGGAAGGGACCACCGCGTCACCATCCCCCGCGGGTGCGCCCCGCTGCCGCGCGGGCGCCACAGGGAGGGTTGACCGGGGGCTCCACGGACACCTGGGATTGGCGCGAGCCATCCAGGGCGTTACGTACCAGCGGCGTCGCAACCCCCGCCCTGGGAGCCCGCATGCCGCGGATGAAGGCCTCCGACTTCCACCCCGAGGTGCTGAGCCTCTTCGATCGGTATGTCCACGGGCTGATCGACCGCCGCGCCTTCCTGGCCGGGGCGGCGAGGTTCGCGGTGGGCGCCATGACCGCCAGCGCGCTCCTCGACGCGCTCAGCCCGCGGTTCGCCGAGGCGCAGCAGGTGGCCAGGGACGACCCGCGGCTCCAGGCCGGCACGGTCGAGCTCGACTCGCCCCGCGGCTCGGGGAAGCTGCGCGGCTACCTGGCGCGGCCCGCCAAGGCGCAGGGCAAGCTCCCCGGCGTGCTGGTCATCCACGAGAACCGCGGCCTCAACCCCCACATCGAGGACATCGCCCGCCGCGTCGCGCTGGAGGGCTACCTGGCCTTCGCGCCCGACGCGCTCACCCCGCTGGGCGGCTATCCGGGCGACGAGGACAAGGCGCGGGAGCTGTTCGCGAAGCTCGACCAGGAGAAGACCCGCGAGGACTTCCTGGCCGCGCTCGCCTTCCTGGAGAAGCGCCCGGAGTGCACCGGCAAGGTGGGCGCGGTGGGGTTCTGCTGGGGCGGGGGGATGGTGAACTTCCTCGCCACCCGCGCGCCGGAGCTGGCCGCGGGCGTGCCCTTCTACGGCGGCCAGCCTCCGCCGGAGGAGGTCGCGAGGATCAAGGCCCCGCTCCTCATCCAGTACGCGGAGAAGGACGACCGCATCAACGCCGGCATCCCCGCCTTCGAGCAGGCGCTCGAGGCGAGCCACGTGCGCTACCAGCTGTTCGTCTATCCGGGCACGCAGCACGGCTTCAACAACGACACCACGCCTCGCTACGACCAGGCCGCCGCCGACCTGGCCTGGAAGCGGACCCTGGCGTTCCTGGGGAAGCACCTGCGCGGCTGACCTCTGCACGTCGATTGGGCTTCGTGTGGATGTTGCAGGCCGTGAAGTCGACCTTCATCGGATGAGCGAAGCCGGCTCCCGGCGAGGTCCAACAATGGTTCTCCCGCACCTGCTCCGGTTCGCCTGGCCGATCATCATCGGCTACGGTCGCTCCGCGTCCGCTACGATCCGGGCGATCACGCGCGCCTGATGGTGGAGGAGTGAGCGCGGTGACGCGAGCGGCGCTCGAGGAGCTGGTGCGGACCTGGCCCGGGTGAGGATCCGGGAGCGGGTCGACCTCACCGGCGCGAACCTCCAGAAGGTGCGCGTGCAGCCGCTGCGGACCAGGTGAGTGGAGTTGCCGGGCGCCCCACCGGCGGCCATATCACTGGCTCTCCCTCCCGAGGAACGCACATGGCCAAGAACACGATCTGCCTCTGGTACGACAAGGACGCCGAGGCGGCCGCCCGCTTCTACACCAGCACCTTCCCTGACAGCGCCATGGAGCGCGTGGTCCGTGCGCCGGGCGACTACCCCAGCGGCAAGAAGGGCGACGTGCTGGTGGTCGAGTTCACCGTGGCCGGCCTGCCCTGCGTCGGCCTGAACGGCGGCCCCGAGTTCAAGCACTGCGAGGCCTTCTCGTTCTCGATCGCGACCGAGGACCAGGCCGAGACCGATCGCTACTGGAACGCCATCGTCGGCAACGGCGGCCAGGAGAGCGCGTGCGGCTGGTGCAAGGACCGCTGGGGCGTCTCCTGGCAGATCACGCCCCGCGTCCTCACCGAGGCGCTCTCGGCGGGCGGCGACAAGGCGGCGCGCGCCTTCGAGGCCATGATGCCGATGAAGAAGATCATCGTCGCGACCATAGAGGCCGCCATCCGCGGCTGACGCTCGCTGCCGGGCCAGCGGAGCCGGCGTCCACTCCATGAGCCGCGGCCCCATCCGGGCCTGTTCCCACTCCCGGCGCGCAGGCCGGTCTCTCTCTCGAACCCGGGCCATGCCGCCCGCGCCCGAAGGAGACCGTCATGCCCCGCCCGCACGCGAAGCCCGCCCCGAACCGCCGCGCCCTCGTCCTGCTGGCCCTGCTGGCCGCCGCCTGTGGGAGCGAGCAGGGGCCGGACCGGGCGCCGCCGGAGGAGGTGGTGGACGTCCAGATCGACCCGGCGGCCGTGACGCTCGACGTGGGCGAGCAGCTCACGCTGGCCGCGCTCGTCACCACCAGCACCACCGAGCCGGCCCGGGCGGCCCTCACCGACGTCGAGTGGGCGTCGCTCTCCACCGCGGTGGCCACCGTGGCCGCGGACGGGACCGTGCTCGCCCTCGCCCCGGGCACCGCCCGCGTCACCGCCACGGCCGGCGGGATCACCGGCCAGGCCCTGGTCACCGTCCGCGAGCCGGACGTCGAGCCGGGCCGGGTCGCGTCCGTGGAGCTCTCCGAGACGGCGGTGACGCTCGAGGAGGGGGCGGCGCGCGCGCTCGTCGCCACGCCGCGCGACGCCCAGGGCGGCGCCCTCGACGGCCTGCCGGTGGGCTGGCGCACCAGCGACGAGGGCGTGGTCTACGTGACCGCCGGCGGCGAGCTGCGCGCCGTGCGGGCCGGCAGCGCCGAGGTGACCGCCACCGTGCACGGCGTCACCGCCACCGCCGTGGTCACCGTCACGCTGGAGAGCGCCTGGGATTTGTTCTTCGAGGCCTGGTCGGAGGAGGCGGCGCGCTTCCGCTGGATCACGCGCGACCTGCGCGACCCCGCCGCCGGGAACGCCTACCTGATGGCCGGGAGCACCGTCTCGGGCGCCCCCGTGCCTTCCCCGTCAGGCGACCGGATCGCCTTCGCCATCTCCTCCCCGCTGTCGCCGCAGAACCAGCTCCGGGTGGTGGACCTGCAGCGGCAGACCGTCTGGTTCGTGGCGCTGCCGGGGATGGTCGTCGACGTCGCCTGGTCCTGGGAGGGCGACCGGCTCGCCTTCGCGCTCAGCTCGGACGAGACCGGCTACGACGTCTGGACCATCCGCGCCGACGGCACCGGCCCGGTGAACGTGACCGCCATCCTGGGGACCAGCGACGAGACCCAGCCGACCTGGGCCCCCGGCCCCGTGGGCAAGCTGGCCTTCACGCGCGCGGTGGGCGGCGTGCAGGACATCTGGACAATGGACGCCGTGGGCACCAACCTGACCCGCCTCACCACCGGCGGCGCCGACGCCGACCCCGCGTGGTCGCCCGACGGCACCTCGATCGTCTTCCAGCGCTCCGGCGCGGCACTCTTCGGCGACCTCTTCTTCGTCTCCCCGGCCACCGGCGCCGTCCAGCGGAGCCTGGTCGGCGTCCCCGGGATCCAGGCCCGCCCGGCCTGGTCGCCGGACGGCCGGATGGTCGCGTTCACCTCCGGCGGCGATGTCTACACGGTGAGGACCACCGACGCCTTCCTGGCGCGGCGCACCTTCGACGGCGAGGCCACCGTCGAGCTCAGGCCGGGGTGGCTGAAGCGGCGTTAGCGCCGCGGCTCAGCCCGGCACCACGCGGTAGAACGCCCCCAGGACGGCGCCGAAGACGACGTGCGCCAGGAGCGTGGTGAGGGGCGTCTGCGCGCCGTAGTTGAGGGCCAGGAACCCCGGCGGCTCGAGCTGGCGGGTGACGTCCGGGCCGCGCTCCTCGCTCGCCATGCGCGGGTGCAGGCCGGGCAGGAGCCGCATCCCCGCGGTCAGGACGAAGGCGGCGTGCACCGTCCCGATGGCCGCGCCGAGCCAGGGGGAGGCCCGCCCCCAGGCCTCGAAGGCGGCGACGTAGAGGAGCGAGAACAGCCAGCCGTTCAGCAGGTGGGCGGCGAACCCGACCAGCTTGGCGCGGTCCCGGCTGGGCGTGAACAGCGTCCCGAGCATGTAGGGCAGGCTCATGCGCGTGAGCCGGAGCCCCTGCCCCGCCGCCAGGGTGGTGGTGAGGGCCACCGTCGCCACGAAGCCCCACAAGAGCCAGCTCCCCACGCTCATCTGGCCTCCTCCCGCGGCGCCGGCACCGCCCGCCGCGCCGTCCCCGCGCCGGGCGGCTCGCGGCGGAGCCGCTGCTCGAGCGAGAGGGCCGCGTTGATGAGCCCCACGTGCGTGAAGGCCTGCGGGAAGTTCCCGACCGCCTCGCCCGTCTCCGGGTCGATCTCCTCGGCGAACAGCCCCACGTCGTTCGCGAAGCCGCACAGCCGCTCGAAGGTGGCCTGCGCCTCGGCCGCGCTCCCGCCCCCCAGCGCCAGGGCCTCTGCGCCCCAGAAGCTGCAGATCCCGAACGCGCCTTCGCCCGGCGACTCGTCCCCGCGGTAGCGGAACAGGAGGCCGTCGCGAGCGCCGAGCTGGGCCCGGATCCGCGCCAGCGTGGCCCGCATCCTGGCCGAGCCCGCCTCCTCGAAGCCGTACCAAGGCAGGAGCAGCAGCGCCGCGTCCAGCTCCGCGCCGCCGAGCCGCGAGGCGTAGCTCCCCAGGGCCGCGTTCCACCCCTGGGCCTCGACCTCGCCGCGGATGGCGGTCCGGTTCCGCTGGAAGTGCTCGACCGGCGCGCCGCGGAGGTGACCCCGGGCGTGGAGCTCGAGGAGCCGGTCCAGGGCGGCCCAGCAGAGCACCCGCGAGTGCGTGTGGTGGGCCGCGCCGGAGCGGGGCTCCCAGAATCCCCTCGTCCGGCTGCCGCCAGGTCCGGCACACGTGCTCCCCGACCCTGCACAGCATCCGCTCCGTCTCGCGATCCAGCGTCCCGCCGCCGCGGACGAAGTGCGCCACCGCGTCGATCACCTCGCCGTAGACGTCCAGCTGCAGCTGGCCGGCGGCCCCGTTGCCGGTGCGCACCGGGCGCGACCCGCGGTGGCCGGAGAGGTGGTCCAGCGTGCGCTCGGGCGCCGGCGGGTTGCCGTGGACGTCGTAGAGCACCCGCAGCTCCGGCTGGGTGAGCCGGGTCGAGTGGAGGAGCCAGCTCACGAACGCGTCCGCCTCCTCGTCGAAGCCCAGCCCGGCGAGCGCGCGGAAGGTGAGCGAGGCGTCGCGCAGCCAGCAGTACCGGTAGTCCCAGTTCAGCCCGCCGCCCACCCGCTCCGGGAGCGAGGTGGTGGGCGCGGCGATGACCGCGCCGGAGGGCGCGTGGACCAGGAGCCGCAGCGCGAGCGCGCTCCTCACCACCGCGCCACGGGCCGGCCCGCCGTAGCGGATCCGCGCCGCCCAGCGGCTCCACCAGCGCAGGGTCCGCTCCAGGGCCTCCGGCGCGGCCGCGAGCGGCGCCAGGACGGCCGGCCACTCGCTCGCGAAGGTGAGCGCGAAGGAGCAGGTCTCTCCGGCGCGCAGCCTGAGCCTTCCCTCGGCGCGTCCCTCGCCTTCCAGCCGGAGGGGGAGCCCGGCGCGGAGCGTGAGCAGCCCGGCGCGGGTCTCGACGCGCAAACCCAGGCCTCGCGCCTCGACCAGGCGGGGCCGCTCCCGCCCGTAGTCCGGCCTCGGCTCGAAGACCGCCTCCAGCTCGACCTCGCCGCGCTCGCAGCGCGCCAGCCGGAGGAGGGCGTGCTCCGGCTCCAGCAGGCGACGCCGCTCCGCCTCGGAGGCCACCGGCATGAAGTCGGTGACCGAGAGGGCGCCGGCGTCCGTCTCGAACCGCGTCTCGAGCACGTTGGTGTCCCCGAGGTAGCGCTGCCGCGGGCGGGACGGCGCCGCCGGCGCGACCGTGAAGCGGCCGGCGCCGTCGTCGAGCAGGGCGCCGAACAGGCTCGGGCTGTCGAACCGCGGCCAGCACAGCCAGTCGATGGCGCCGCCGAGCGAGACCAGCGCGGCCGAGCGGCCGTCGCCGATGATCGCGTGATCGTGGACCCGCTCCACCCGAACCCCCTGCGGCCCGGCGCGCGTCGCCGTGCCCTCCTTCATTGGATCTGCGGAGCGTGCGCGGGTTACGCCGCGGGCACAGGCGGCCGGGTGGGTGAGCAGGCGGCCGGGCAGCGCCTCATGCAGCAGGGACCGTCCACTCCTGCTCGAGCAGGGCCCACGCCCGTCGGCCGGCTCGGCTCAGAGGAGGTGGGACGTCGAAGAAGGAACCGCTCGCGGCGCTGGCCTATTCGCCGCGGAGTGGCTCGCTCGTTGCGTTCGGCGACGGGCCTGGTTAGGCTAGGAATGACGTGATCGACCGTGCCTCCAGATCGACGATGCGCCAGCTGCCGTGCGGAACGGCCGTGCTGCTCGCACACGTCTGCGACACGGCCTGTCTCACGGTTCGCGCCCCGACCCCGGCTCGCTAGCGGCTCGAGGCGCCTCCCCCACACACACACCCGTGCACGCCCGCGTGGCGCGCCAGCGCGTCCGCTGGCGGGCGCGAGCGCGCGTTCCCGCAGCACGATCCAGAGAGCGAGGTACTCCCATGGCCGGACCCATCTACATCGTCGAGACCGAGCTGGAGCGGCTGAAGTCGCTGGTGGACCAGCACCTGGACGGGCGCGACGGCGCCGCGGCCGAGCGGCTCGGCGCGGAGCTGGACCGCGCGCTGGTGCGCGATCCCGCCGAGCTCCCGCCCGACGTCGTCACCCTCGACTCCAGCGTCTCCTACGTGGACGAGCGCACCGGGGTGGTGCGCGAGGTGACCGTCGTGTTCCCGGCGGCGGCGGACGCGAACACCCGCCGCATCTCCGTGCTGGCGCCCGTCGGCGCCGCGCTCCTGGGGCTGCGGCAGGGCGATGGGATCGAGTGGCCGCTGCCGGACGGACGCGTCGCCCAGCTCAGGATCCTGCGCGTCGTCCAGCCCGCGGCCGCCGCGGCGCCCGGGCAGGCGGAGCGGGCGGCTGCGTCCTGACGCGCCCGCCGCTCACCCCGCCGGCGAGCGCTGCACGTCGCACTCGCCATCGACATACAGCCAGCGCCCGCCCACCTTCCGGAAGCGCGACCGCTCGCGGAGCGTGTAGCGGTACCGGGAGTCCCGGGACCGGGCCGTGAACTCCACCACGCCCTGGTCGTCGCCCGGGCCGCCCGCCTCGGTCCGGTGGACGGTGAGGCCGAGCCAGGTCACCGAGCGCGCGGCGGCCTCGATCGCCTGCCGCTCCGCCGCGGTGGCCGGCGCGTCGTGGGTGGAGAGGAGGTAGTCGGGGAGGCAGCGGGCGAAGGCCGAGTAGCGCGAGCGCATGAGCGCCTCGGCCGTCTCGGCTGGCCGCGAGCCATCATGGCGCGGGCCGCAGCAGGCGACGTAGCGTGCGCCGCCGCAGGGGCAGGGTTCGTCGGTGGGCGGAGCCATGCGGGGAGGAGGATACCGCCTCCCCGTTCGGCGCACATCAGCCTCCCCTGCGGAGCCAGACCTGGAGCTGCCCCGGCGCGCGGTTCGCCCAGGCGAAGTAGGGGATGGCCTGGAGCTGGACGGGCCGCGGCGGCGCCGCAGCGGTCGCACCCACGGTCCGGTAGAGCCGGTCGCTCCAGCTCGCCCCGGGCTCGGCCACCGCGCCCGCGCCCTGCAGCGCGACCACGCCGCCCAGCAGCTCCGGCCGCCACCCGGGCGCCGGGAGGGACCGCGGATCGACCGCGAGGTCGCGCAGGTCCACGCCGGGGTGGTCGAGCCCCTCGACGCAGTACAGCAGCGGGCCGCGGGCCAGCGCGACGCGGCCGGCGTCCTCGAGCGCGTGCGGGTGCGCCTCGATCAGCCGGACGGGCATGGGGAGCTCCAGCTCCACGCGATCCCCGGGCGTCCAGCTGCGGTGGATCACGGCGTAGGTGCCGGGGACCGGCTGCGCCTCCGGTTGGCCGTTCACGGTGAGCCGGGCTCCGGCCTCGCACCAGCCCGGGATGCGCAGGTGGAGCGCGAACGTCCCGGCCCCTCGCACCTCCACCGAGATGCGCCCGTCCCAGGGATAGGCGGTGCGCTGCACCAGCGTCACCGGGGCACCGCCCGCCTGGAGCCGGACCTCGCTGGCGGCGTACTGGTGGACCAGCACGGCGCCGTCGTCCCGGGTGCCGTAGAGGTAGCCGGGGAGCGCGGTGAGCGTGCGGGCCACGTTGGGCGGGCAGCAGGCGCAGGTGTACCAGGGCTTCCGCTGGTGCGAGCCGTCCGCCTGGAGCGGGTTCACGTAGAAGTAGCGCAGGCCGTCGAGCGACCAGCCCGGCAGGACGCCGTTCAGGAGCGTCCACTCCAGCAGGTCGGCGTGGCGCGCCTCGCCGGTCGCCGCGAGCATGCGCTGGTTCCACATCACGCTGGCGATGGCGGCGCAGGTCTCGGTGTAGGCCCGCGCGTTCGGCAGCTCGTGGTCGTCGCCCAGCGACTCGCCCTCGTGACGCGAGCCGGCGCCGCCCGACACGTAGAGCTGGCGGGAGACCAGCTGCTCCCAGAGCCGGGTGAGCGCGTCGCGCAGCGAGGCGTCGCCGGTCTCGAGGTGGAGATCCGTCACCCCGCAGCAGTAGTACAGCGCCCGCACCGCGTGCCCGGCCAGCCGCGGCAGCTCCCGGAACGGGAGGTGGTCCTGGTAGTACTCGCGCCCGTAGCGGCCGCCGTCGAGGAGCCCGTGGCCGCGCGCCTCCAGGAAGTGCCGAGCCAGGCGCAGCCAGCGCGGGTCGCCGGTCTCGCGGGTGAGCTCGACCAGCGCCAGCTCCACCTCCTGGTGTCCGTCGATGCCGCTCCGCCGGATCGCGCCCTCCGGCGCGAACTGGGCCCAGATGTGCTCGGCCCAGCGCACGGCCACGGCCAGGAGCCGCCCGTCGCCGGTGGCGCGGTGGTGCGCGATGGCCGCCTGGACCAGGTGGCCGCCGCAGTAGAGCTCGTGCATGTCGCGCAGGTCCGACCAGCGCTGGCCGGCCCGATCCCCGGCGTAGAAGGTGTCCAGGTAGCCGTCCGGCTCCTGCGCCCGCTCCACCAGCGCGATGGTCTCCCCGACCAGCCGCTCCAGCGCGGGATCGCGCCGCGCCGCCAGGGCCCAGGCGGCGGCCTCCAGCCACTTGTAGACGTCGCTGTCGTCGAAGAACAGCCCGCTGCGCGGCGTGTCCAGCTGACCGGCCGCCCTGCGGAAGCCGTCGAGCCGCCCGTGCCGCTCCAGCTCGCCGTGCAGCGCGGGGAGGGACACCTCCACCGCCAGCCGGTAGCGCTCCCCCCAGGGCCCCGGATCGAGCCGGACGGCGTTCACCGGGACCGGACGCACCCGGGCGTAGGGGCTCCTCGAGGTGTCCACGACGGGGCGTCCAGGCGCCGATTCACGCATCGTCATAGCCTCTCCCCTCGCAGCCGGCGGCGCGGTTCGCGGCCGTCGCCAGCGTGACGTTGACACGGACGATCCGCGGGTCACAAGATGCGAGAACCGGCAAAACCGGGACGATTCCGACCCGGGGGGCGGCCATGTCGAGCGACGGGCTGGAGCTCTCAATCGGGCTCGAGCTGCAGGCCAGCAACGGTGGGCTCTTCCTCTCGCGCGGCGTGGGGACCCATCCCACCCGCGTGATCGGCTCGTTCGAGCTCATCTTCGTGAAGCGCGGGGTGCTGGAGATCCGCGAGGGCGAGACCGGGTTCGCGGTGCAGCAGGACGAGACCCTCATCCTCTGGCCCGGGCGCAAGCACGGGGGCACCGTGCCCTACCCGCCCGACCTGCGCTTCTTCTGGGTCCACTTCACCCTGGCGCCGGATGGCCCGCCCGCAGGCGGGCTGCCGCTGAGCGTGCCCCAGCACGCCCGGATCGAGCGGCCGGACCACCTCACCAACCTGTTCCGCCGCCTGCTGGACGACCAGGAGGCGTTCGGCGTCCGCCCGCTCCCGGCCTCCCTCCTCATCCTGCTCATGCTCTGCGAGGTCACCGCGTCGAGGCCCGCCTCCGCGCGCTCCGACGGCGCCGCCCAGCTGCTGGCGGCGAGGGCGGACACGCTGATCCTCTCCCGCTTCAACGAGCTGCTCTCGGCCTCCAGCATCGCCGCCGACCTGGGCTGCAACCCCGACTACCTGGGCCGCGTCTACCGCTCCACCCACGGTCGAACGCTCACCGAGGCCATCCACGACCGGCGCATCCGCCACGCCACGCGCCTGCTGGCCGAGGGGCGGGAGACCATCGACGAGGTGGCCCGCCAGTGCGGCTTCGAGGACGCAGGCTACTTCCGCAGGCTCTTCAAGCGCATGCAGGGGATGACCCCCCACGCCTACCGGCGGCTCTACGTCCGGGTCCACGTGAACACTTCCTGAGCGGGGCCCGCTGCGGCGCCGGAAGGTCGGAATCCTCCCGCTTTTCTACGTTCCGGTCGTCTGGACGGTGCCGCACCTGCGCCGGAGAATGCTGACACCGTTCCCAGGAGGGCGCGATGCACACGACGAGGCCGTTGCTGTCGGCGCTGGCGCTGCTGCTCGTGGTCGGAATCGTGCAGCCCGCAGCTGCCCAGGCGAAGAAGGAGCCGGTCACCATCAAATACGTCTACTGGGGAAGCCCCCAGGAGAAGCTCGCCGTCGAGAAGGCCTGCGCCGAGTTCTCGAAGAAGAGCGGCTACGTCACGGTGGTGCCGGTCTACATCCCCGAGCAGGATTTCGATGCCAAGGTCACCGCCATGGCCGCCGCCGGCGACACGCCGGACGCGGGCTACTGCACGGCGCAGCTGGCCTCGATCTGGAGCACCCAGGGCAAGTTCGTGAACTGGTTCGAGATGCTGGACAAGGATCCGGCGCTCGACAGGTCGGACTTCGTGGACGGGATCTGGTTCCAGGACAGCCCGACCAACGCCTACGGGATCAGCACCGCGGTGGAGGCGTTCGGGCTCTTCTACAACAAGGCCGCGTTCAAGGACGCGGGCCTGCCCGAGCCGCCCACGCGCTTCGACCAGGCCTGGACCTGGGAGCAGTTCGTGGAGGTCGCGCGGAAGCTCACCATCGACCGCAACGGCAAGAACGCCACCCAGCCCGGGTTCGACCCCACCGCCATCAAGCAGTTCGGGGTCACCTTCGAGAGCTGGTGGGGGCCCTGGTCCGTGCACGTCCTCAACAACGGCGGCGACTACCTGACCGCCGACGGCAAGGGGCTGGGGCTGACCGACCCCGCCGCCACGCGCGCCATCCAGCGGCTGGCGGACCTCATCAACGTCTACCACGTGGCCCCCAACCCCATTCAGTTCAAGGCCATCCCCAGCCAGGCCGCCGCCATCCAGGCGCGCCTCGCGGCCATGTCCATGCACGGCCAGTGGATCAACCTCGACCTCGGCGCCGCCCGGGCCAACTACGGCATCGGCGTCCTGCCGCGCATGGACCAGCGCAGCGGCACCATCCTCATCTCCGGCGTGAGCGTCATCTTCAAGGCCACCAAGCATCCCGAGGAGGCGTGGGCGCTCAGCAAGTACCTGGCCAGCGACGGCGCGCTGCCGCTGTACCAGAACGGCCTGTGGATGCCGACCATGAAGCGCTACTACACCGACCCGGCGCTGCTCGCGAAGTGGGCGGGGCCCGACGCCGCCCACCCGGCCGGCTTCAAGGACTCCATGCTGGACATGGTCCTGAACCACTCCCGGCCCAGCATCACCTACTACGTCAGGAACTTCGGGAAGCTGGACTCGATGGTCTCGGCGGCGCTGGACCCGGTCTGGCAGGGCAAGATGACCGCCGAGCAGGCCATGACCGAGCTGGCACCCAAGATCACCCCGGAGATCCAGGGCAAGTACCAGCTGCGGTGAGAGAATGAGGAGCGTGGCCGAGGCCCTCAAGGTGATCGCGGCGGCGCGGCAGCGGGAGTCCCCGCTCGCCGCCGCGCCGCGCACCCGGCACCGCGCGTCGCCGGCCGGCTGGCTCTTCACGGCCCCGGTCATCGCCGGCTGGCTCGTCTTCGTGGCCGTGCCGGTCCTGGCCACGCTCCTCCTCTCGTTCACCGACTACGTGGTGGGCGGCGCCCCGACCCTCGTCGGCCTGCGCAACTACCGCGACCTGTTCACCAGCACCGATCCCTCCTTCTTCGACTCGGTGCGGGCCACCGCGCTCTACGCCTTCCTGAGCGTGCCGGTGTGCCTGCTGGCCTCCTTCGGGCTCGCCAGCCTGCTCAACCTGCAGATCCGCTTCCGCGCCTTCTTCCGCGCGGCGCTCTTCCTGCCGGTGGTGATCCCGCTGGCCGCCAGCTCCGTCATCTGGATGTGGCTCTTCCAGCCGGACTTCGGGCTGGTCAACGTCGTGTCGCGCGCGCTCGGGCTGGGCTCGCCGGCGTGGCTCGCCTCCGAGACCACGGTCATCCCGACCATGGTCCTCATGAACGTCTGGCTGACCGGAAACTCGACCCTGATCTTCCTGGCCGCGCTGCAGAACGTGCCGCGCCACCTCTACGAGGCGGTGGAGGTGGACGGGGGCAACGCCTGGCACAAGCTGCGGCACGTCACGCTGCCGATGGTGTCCCCCACCCTCTTCTTCAACGCCATCACCGGGTTCATCACGGCGCTGCAGGCCTTCGTGCAGCCCGCCATCATGACGTCGGACGCCTACCACCAAGGCGGGCCGAACAACGCCAGCCTCCTCTACGTGCTCTTCATCTACCGGGAGGCGTTCCGCTTCTCGCGGCTGGGGAGCGCCTCGGCCGCGGCGGTGCTCCTCTTCGCGGTCATCGCCGCGCTCACCTGGGCCTTCTTCAAGCTCTCCCGGTCGCTCATCTACTACGAGGGGGAGCGCGCATGACCGCGGTGCGCGGCCGGCGGCGGGGCCTGGGACGGACGGCCACCTACGCGGCCCTGGTCGCGCTCGCCCTGGTGTTCCTCTTCCCCTACTACTGGATGGTGCGCAGCTCGCTGGTGGACCTGGGCAGCATCTTCGAGCCCTCGCCCAGCCTGCTCCCGCGCCGGCCCAGCGCGGACAACTACGCCACCGCCCTCACCATGTTCCCGTTCGGGCGGTTCTTCCTGAACAGCCTGGTCGTGGCCGTGCTCACGGTGGCGGGGACGCTCCTGTCCGCCTCGCTGTGCGCGTTCGGCTTCTCCCGGCTGCGCTGGAAGGGGCGCGACTGGGTCTTCTCCACGGTCCTCACCGGCATGATGCTGCCCTTCTTCGTCGTGATGATCCCGCACTTCGTCATGTGGCGGTGGCTCGGGCTCACCGACTCGCTGACGCCGCTCATCGCGCCGGCCTGGTTCGGCGGCGGCGTGTTCAACATCTTCCTGCTCCGCCAGTTCTTCCTCGGCATCCCGCGCGAGCTGGACGAGGCGGCGCTCCTGGAAGGCGCCACGCCGCTGCAGGTCTTCCTGCACATCATCGTGCCGCTCTCCAAGCCGGCGCTGATCGTGGTGGGGCTCCTGACCTTCCTGGCCAGCTGGAACGACTACCTGGCCCCCATCATCTTCATCACCTCGGAGGACAAGTACACGCTGATGCTGGGCCTGAACCTGTTCCTGGGGAGCTACACGGCCCAGTGGAACTACCTCATGGCCGCCACCTGCATCATCGTGCTGCCCTCGCTGGCGCTGTTCGCGGTCGCGCAGCGCTACCTGATGGAGGGCATCGTGATGACGGGGCTGAAGGGCTGAGGGCCCGAGCCCGCCTGGCAGCGATAGGAGCGCCCTGGTCCCGCCCTCCCTGGCGAGCGCTGGACGTGCGTGCGGCTGCCCCTCCAGAGCACCCACGAGCGCGTGCCCCACGGACGCAGGATGCGTATGGTGTGATCCCGAAAGGAACACCCGCTCGCTGCACCTTCGCCCCGAGGGAGCCCCATGAACCCCAAGCGCATGATCCTGCTCGCTGCACTCGCTCTCCTCGCTCCCGTCGCCGCGAACGCAGGGGGTGTCGGCATCGAGGCGCTGTACGGCGTCGCGTGGCCTCCCGCGACCGACTTCGACTCGGCCGTCGGCGGCGTCAACACCGACCACCTCTCGGAGGACACCTCGCAGATCTACGGCGGGACGCTGCTCCTGAACTTCGGGCTCCTGGACATCGGGGCCATCGTGGACACCACCAGCCCGGACCAGGGGCCCGACCAGACCGCGATCGGCGGGCTGGCCGGGCTGCGCTTCGGCGACAAGCTGCGCTTCGACCTGCTCGGCGAGATCGGCGGCCAGCGCTACGGCAACGTCTTCGAGAACACCGACGTGGTGACCGAGAGCACCTCCGACCAGTGGCTCATGTACCTCGGGCTCAGGCCGGGCATCGCCTACAGGTTCGGCCCGTCCGAGGGCCTGGGGCTCGTGGTGGGGGTGTGGGGCTTCGCCCGCTGGGACGTGACCGACAAGAAGCTCTCGGTGGACTCCGGCGACGCGCAGGGCGAGGTGAAGCTCGGCGGCACGACCATCGGCGCGACGCTCCGGGCCGGCATCGAGTTCTAGCGGCCGCGGGACGACGCTCCCCGGGCGAGCGGACGTCGCGCGGCCGGCGCGCGTCGGCCTCGCGGCCGGAGCGCCAATCCGCTATCAGGAAGGCATGCACGAGCTCGACATCCTCCTCACCTTCGCCGGCGGCCTCACGGGGGCGCTGGTCCTGGGCTTCGTCGCTCACCGCCTCAAGCTGTCACCCATCGTCGGCTACCTCCTGGCAGGGGTGCTCGTCGGCCCGTTCACGCCTGGTTACGTGGCCGACCGGGCCGTCGCCGATCAGTTCGCCGAGATCGGCGTCATCCTGCTCCTCTTCGGCGTGGGGCTCCGGTTCCACCTGCGCGAGCTCATCGCGGTCTGGCGCGTGGCCGTCCCGGGGGCGCTCATCCAGAGCACGGTCTCCACCCTGCTGCTGGCGGCGCTGCTGCGGCCGTTCGGCTGGAGCTGGGCCTCCGGGCTGGTCCTGGGGATGGGCATCTCGGTCGCGAGCACGGTGGTCATGGCCCTGGTGCTCGCCGAGCGGCACGACCTGCACGCGCCCATCGGCCACATCGCCATCGGCTGGACCGTCGTGGAGGACCTGCTCACGGTCGTGCTGCTCCTGGTGCTCCCCATCCTCTTCGGCCCGGACCAGGGCGAGGGACAGGGAACGGCGGCCGTCCTCGGGCTCGCCGGGCTGAAGCTCCTCGGCCTGGTCGCGGCCGTCGTCGTCCTCGGTCGATGGGCCATCCCCTGGGCGCTGGAGCGGATCGAGCGGACCCGGGTCCGGGAGCTCTTCACCCTCGCCGTGCTGGTCCTCGCGGTGGGCATCGCGGTCGGATCGGCGAAGGTCTTCGGCGTGTCCATGGCGCTGGGGGCCTTCCTGGCCGGGCTGGCGGTGGGCCGCTCCGAGTTCGCCGCCCGCGCCGCCGGCGACGCGGTGCCGATGCGCGACGCCTTCGCCGTGCTCTTCTTCGTCTCGGTGGGGATGCTCTTCGACCCGCGGAGCATCCTGGAGGTGCCGCTCCTGGTGCTGGTCGTGCTCGCCGTGGTGCTGGTCGGCAAGCCGCTGGCCGCGCTGGCCGCCGTGCGGCTCCTGGGGGTCCCGCTGGCGACGGCCGCGCCCGTCGGCGCCGCGTTCTCGCAGGTGGGGGAGTTCAGCTTCATCCTGGGGACGGTGGCGCGGCAGCTCGGGCTGCTGGGCGACGCAGGCTGGAACGCGCTGGTGGCCAGCTCCATCATCTCGAATCTCGCTCAACCCCGTCCTCTACCGGTGGGTGCGCCGGATCTCGTCCCCGACGCCTCGGCGCGAGCCGGCCGCGCCTGTCGCCCGGCCCGTGGTCGACCCGCAGCGCTGCATCCTGGTCGGCCATGGCCCGGTGGGACGGATCGTCCACCGCCTGCTCACCGACCGCGGCGTCGCGGTCACCCTGGTCGATCTCAACCTCGACACCATCCGCCGGGCCAAGGCCGACGGGCTGACCACCGTGTACGGCGACGTGCTCCGGCCGGGGACGCTCGAGGACGCCGGCATCGCCAGCGCCGGGAGCCTGGTCCTGAGCGCGGATCTCGAGGACGCCGCCGAGGTCATCCGGCAGGCGCGGATGCTCAACCCGGAGCTGCGCGTGCTCGCCCGCTGCGCGCACCTGCGCGACGCGCCCGCGCTCGAGCGCGCCGGCGCCGCCGTGGTCGCCGCCGGCGAGGCCGAGGTCGGGGTGGCGCTGGTGGAGGCCATGACCGCCGGCGAGGGGAGCGACGGACATGCGCAGACGGCCCAGCGGCGGGACGTCCGGGCGCGGCTCTACTCCGACGGAGCGTCCGAGGCCGCCACGGGCCCGGCCTGAGCACGCACAGCCGGACGAACGTCAGTCCTTGACCGGGCGCGCGTCCGACTGGAGCCCCGACACACGGAGCGCCTCCGCTGCCGTCCGGCACGCGCGCGGGCCATCGTGGTAGCGCGCGACCCGCACCGGCGGGTAGGCCCGCATGCGGTCGAGGAGGCCCTGCTCGTCGTTTGGCGAGAGGAGGGCGGCGCACGCCTCGTACAGCCCGCCCGGCCCCTCCTCCAGGGCGTTGTGGGGGACGAGGATGGTCCGCAGCTCGTCGGCGGTGGACTGCAGCGGCGTGGGGACGAGGAGCGCGGCCAGCGCCCCGTGATCCACGCGCAGCCGGCGCGCGAAGGGAAGCGGCTCGCCACCGCGCGCGGCCGTGAGGGCCGGGACCAGCAGCTTCTCCTCCAGCGCGATGTGGCGCAGGAGCCCTTCGCGGAACTCGCCGAAGCTCGCCAGGTCCACGTCGGGCCCGCGGAAGGCGCGGGCCAGCAGCGCCTCGAGGCGGGCGTGGTCCTGGGCCAGGAACTGGAAGATGGGGCCGGTCATGGAGCGGGGAGGAACACTATCCCACCGGTGTGGCAACCTCCAGGCGGCCGGCGGCCAGGTCCCCTTCGGCATCCTCGTCGCTGCGCCCCGCGGACCGCAACCAGTTCGGTCGACGTGCGACTGGCCAGGACGCAGCCTTGTGGAGGCCCACCCGGCTGCCTACGTTTCTCGGGTGGCCCGAGCGCGTCGAGACAGCTGGTTTCGCGACCTCTCCTACCGCTTCGCGGCGGTGAGCGGGACGCACTGGGCGTTCCTGGGCGCGCTGGGCGTGGTGCTCGGCTGGGCGGTCACCGGGCCGCTGTTCCACTACTCGGACACCTGGCAGCTCGTCATCAATACCAGCACCACCGTCGTCACCTTCCTGATGGTGTTCCTGATCCAGGCCACCCAGAACCGCGACGGGAAGGCCCTCCAGCTGAAGCTGGACGAGCTCATCCGTTCCCAGCGCTCCGCGCGCAACGCGTTCGCCGACCTGGAGGACGCGAGCGAGGAGGAGCTGCGTCAGTTCGAAAAGGAGTTCCAGGCGCTGCGCGCCCGCTGGCGCTCGCGACACCAGGAGCGGGCGCACGAGGCTTGACGCTCCGCGCCGAACGCCTCCCCGCGCCGCCGACCGCTACGCGTCATCTCCCTCACCCCGGGAACGCCCGCACCAGCCGGGCGATGGCGCCGGGCGTCGAGCGCACGCGCACCGAGCGGCCCGTCTCGTCGTAGTTCTCGGACAGGACGCGCGCGGCCTCGTACACCTCGCCGATGCGCCCCTGGCTGGCGTACGGGATCCGCAGCTCGGCCTCCACCATCTGGGCCTCGAAGAAGTCCAGGATGGCCTGCCGGAGCGACGCCACGTCGCCGGGCGCATGCGCCGAGAGCTGGATGGCCCCCGGGAAGCGCGTCTTCAGCTCGCGCCGCGCCGCCTCGTCGAGGCGGTCCACCTTGTTGAGCAGGAGCAGCGAGGGCACGTCGGTCGCGCCGATGTCGCGGAGGACGGACCGGGTGACCTCGAGCTGCGCCTCGCAGGTCGGGTCGGAGGCGTCCACCACGTAGAGCAGCAGCGAGGCCTCCAGCGCCTCGTCCAGCGTGGAGCGGAAGGAGGCCACCAGGTCGTGCGGCAGCTGGCGCAGGAAGCCCACCGTGTCCGAGACCAGCACCCGGGGGCGGGACTCGGGCTGGAGCGCCCGCACCGTCGTGTCCAGCGTGGCGAAGAGCTTGTCCGCCACCAGCACCTCGCTGCCGGTGAGCGCCCGCATCAGCGACGACTTGCCCGCGTTGGTGTAGCCCACCAGCGCCACCCGGAGCTGGTCGCGCCGCGCGTGGCGGCGGTGGTCCTGCTCCTGCTGGACCGCGGCGATGCCGGCGTTCAGCTCGGCGATCCGGTCGCGGATCTTGCGCCGGTCCAGCTCCACCGCGGAGTCGCCCGCCCCCCGTCCCGCCTGGCGCTCGGAGCGCCCCGCCGACTCGCGCAGCCGCGGCGCCAGGTACTTGAGCCGCGCGATCTCCACCTGCATGCGCGCCTCGCGGCTGCGGGCGTGGCGGTGGAAGATGTCGACGATGACGCCGGTGCGATCGAGCACTAGCGCGCCGGTGGCCTTCTCGAGGTTGCGCAGCTGGCTCGGCGAGAGCTCGTGGGCGACGACCACCACCGTGGCCCGCTCTCCGGCCATCACCGCGGGCGCCCCGCCCTCCTCCTCCGCGGCCTCGGCCGGCTCGTCCTCCTCCGCCGCTTCCGCCTCCCAGCGCTCCCTGGCCTTGGAGGTCCGGTCGGCGGCCCCCGAGGCCACCACGCCCGGCCCGCCGGTGAGGTCCGCCAGCTCCTTCAGCTTCCCCGAGCCGAGCACCGTGCCCGCCCCGGTCCCGGCGCGGCGCTGGCTGACCGTGGCGACCGTCTCGTAGCCCAGCGTGTTCACCAGCCGCCGGAGCTCGGCCAGGTGCGTGGCGTGCTCGAGGTCGGAGACCTCCGGGACTTGGACGCCGACGAGGACGGCGCGCGGTCGAGCGGGATGGGTCTCTGGCATGGGGCGCATGTCCTAGCAGATTCCGGACGGATCATGCCGCGCGACCACAGGACCGCCCCGCCGCCTACACCCGCCCGCGCACCGCCAGCGCGCGCCCCGAGAGCGTGAATGGGCCCGGCGGGTCGCCGAGCAGGGTGCGGCAGCGCTCGCGGAGCTCTGCCTGGCGCGCCGGCGGCTGCCGCAGGAGATAGTCGCCGGTGGGGCCCACGCCCTGGGCGAAGAAGCCCCAGAACGCGTCGAAGGAAGGGATTGTCGCCTCGACGTCAATGGCCCCGCCCTCCACCTCGCGCAGGCCAGCCGCCGACCAGAGCGCTTCCAGCTCGCCGCTGCGCCGGAACGGGAGCCCGCCCTCGTCCGGCGCCGCCGGGTCGAGCGCGTGGGCCGCTTCCCAGAAGATGCGGGCCGACTGGAGCCCGTTCGCCTCCCACATGCAGGCCGCCACCGCTCCGCCGGGCCGGACCACCCGCGCCAGCTCGCGCGCAGCGCGCGGCGCGTCCCCCACGAACGCGAAGACCAGCTGGGCCAGCGCGGCCGCGAACGTCCCGTCGGCGAAGGGCAGCGCCTCGGCGGTCCCCGCACGCACATCTGCGCCCGGGACGCGGGCCCGGCAGGCCTCGGCGAAGGAGACCGACGGCTCCACCGCCGCGACCGCACCCGGCCCCAGGCGCGCCGCCAGCTCGGCCGTGAGCGCGCCGGGGCCGCTGCCCACGTCGAGGACCGGGCCCTGCGTCACGCCGGCGAAGTCCACGAAGCGCGGCGCGAGCTGACGCGAGAAGCGGCCCACGACCTGGTCGTACGCTTCAGCGGGGAGGGCGAAGGACATGGGGCAGCGGTAACGGGCGTGGGAGCTGGGTGCAGCGGTCTGCTTCGAAGCATCGGAGGCGGCACGGAGCGACGCACTCAGCCTTCCAGCCCCGACGGGTACCGCGCTGCGCTTCACTGGCCGATGTGCGCGTCCATCCGTAATAACGGATGAGTTGTCAGCTCACGCCGGCCCGGACCGCGGCCTCACGAGGAACCCCGTCATGTCGAAGACCTTCACCGACACCCTGCTCGAGAACAACCAGCAGTACGCAGCAGGGAAGCCCCTCCACCGCCCTCAGCACCCGGGGCCACAGCCCATCCGCCCGGCGCGCCAGGTGGCGGTGGTCGCCTGCATGGACGCCCGCCTGGCGGTGGAGGACCTGCTCGGGCTCCAGACCGGCGAGGCCCACGTGATCCGGAACGCGGGGGGCGTCGTGACCGAGGACACCATCCGCTCGCTCGTCATCTCCCACCACCTGCTCGACACGCGCGAGATCGTCCTCGTCCACCACACGCGCTGCGGGATGCTGGCCTTCACGGACGACCTGCTGAAGGCCGGCCTGGAGGGTGACAAGCCCGCCGGCGACCTCCTGGCCAAGGCGACCGGCCGCGCCTTCAAGCCCACGGAGCGCGCCTCCAGCTCCCCCGCCTCGTTCTTCGCCTTCCGGGGGCCGATCGAGCCGCTCGACAATCCCCACAGCCCGGAGGCCCAGCGTCGCCTGGAGTGGGACGTCCGCCGGGGCATCTCCGCCATCGTCAGCCACCCCTGGATCCCGACCGCGGGCCCGGACGCCGTCACGGTGCGCGGCTTCATCTACGACGTCGACACCGGGCGGCTCTCCGAGGTCTCCTTCCCCGGGGCCACCGGATCCATCGGGTGAATCGCAGGCGCCCTGGGTGACCAGCCGAGCTCAGCGCCGTCCGCGTGACGGCCCCGCGGCGCCGGTCCGGAGGCCGTCACCCCGGCCCGCGCCTCGGCCGGGCCGGCCCTGCGCCGTCGCGAGCGAGACCGCTCCGAAGCCGAAGCGCGCCCTGAGGCTGTCCACGACCGCTCCGACCCGCTCGTTGCGATCGAACAGGGGGAGCTGCTCGAACGCCCCCAGGTTCGAGAGCTGCAGCCCGAGCAGCCGGATGGGCAGCCGCCGGGTGCGCGCCGCGACGAACATGGCCTTCACGACCGGGAAGAGCTCGAGCTCCGAGCTGGTCGCCGACGTGGTCTGCGAACGCGTCAGCGTGTGGAAGTCCGCGTAGCGCAGCTTGAGGGTCACCGTCCGGGCCTTCACGTGGCGCCGGCGCGCGCGCCAGCAGACCCGCTCGCAGAGGCCGCACAGGACCGCCTCGATGGACGCAGGGTCGTCGACGTCCTCGGCGAAGGTGCGCTCGTTGGAGATGCTGCCGACCGCCTCGCCCTCCGGGTCGTGCTCCGTGAACGCGGGGCGTTCGCGGCCGAGCTGGCCCGAGCCCAGCCCCCGGACGCCGCGCGAGATCGACGCCGCCCAGGCGCCGAAGATCTCCTGGAGGTCCACGAGCGGGGCCTCGGCCACCTGGCCCAGGGTCCGGTAGCCGGCGGCGTTCAGCTTGGCCTCCCCGACCGGACCGATGCCCGGGAAGGACCGCACCGGCAGCGGCGCGAGCACCTCGCGCTCGACGCCCGCGGGGACCAGCATCACGCCGCGGGGCTTGGCCAGCGCCGACGCGACCTTGGCCACCACCAGGCTGGTGGCGATCCCGGCGCTCGAGGGCAGGCCGACCTCGTCGTGGATGGCGCCGGTGAGCCGGAGCACCGCCCGCTCGATGACGCCGTCCCCGGCCCGCTCCGCGCCCGCCGGCGAGCTGGCCAGGTCCCCAGCGCCGTGGAGCCGCTCGCAACCGGAGAAGTCGAGGTACATCTCGTCGATGCTGGCGACCCGCACCCTGGGCGTGAACCGGCGGGCCAGCTCGCGCACGCGCTCGGCGTAGGTGCCGTACAGCTCGTGGCGTGTGGGCAGGTAGATCGCCTGCGGCGCCAGCCGCCCCGCCTCGACCAGCGACATGCCCGACTTCACGCCCAGGCGCCGCACCTCGTAGCTGGCGGCGGTGACCACGCCGCGGCTCCCGGGCTTGCCGCCCACCACCACCGGCTTGCCCTCGAGCGTCGGGTCGAGGAGCCGCTCCACCGAGACGAAGAAGGTGTCGAGGTCCAGGCAGCAGATGCGCGGCGCCTGGAGCGGCTGTTCACGCGCGAGTTCCGACGCCTGGCCCATGGCCGGACGATAACTGATCGCTTGTTCAGTGGCAAGCCTCAGCGGCGCGCCGCCTACCGGCCTGGTCGGACAGCGGACGCCGCCTGGGGGATGACGCTCCGAGGCGCAGGTCGAATGGGTGGCCGCCGCCATCCCAGGTTGTCGATCGGACCTCGACCGGCCATCTCTTCTCGCCGACCGGTCGAACCGGGCTCGAGCGCAGGTCGACCAGACGGAGACGTGCACATGCCCAAGATCGTCGTGAACGCATTCCTGACCCTGGACGGCGTCATGCAGGCTCCTGGCGGCCCTGACGAGGACCGCGAGGGCGGCTTCGCCCACGGAGGCTGGCAGGCTCCCTACTCCGAGGAGGCCATGGGACGGCTGGTGACCGAGGGGATCGCCGACGCCGACGGGTTCCTGCTCGGGCGCAAGACCTACGACATCTTCGCCGGCTACTGGCCCAAGGTCACCGACCCCGCCAACCCCATCGCGACCGCGCTCAACTCGCGGCCCAAGTACGTAGTCTCGCGCAGCCTCCAGCGCGTCACCTGGAACAACTCCAGCCTGATCAAGGGCGACGTGGTGGCGGGGCTCCAGGCCCTGCGGCAACAGCCCGGCCGGACGGTACAGACCTGGGGCAGCGCCGAGCTGCTGCAGACGCTGCAGAAGAACGACCTCATCGACGAGTACCGGCTGTTCATCTACCCGCTGGTGCTCGGCACCGGGAAGCGGCTCTTCGGCAGCGGCACCGTGCCGGCCGCGTTCAAGCAGGTGGAGTCGGTTACCACCGGTAAAGGTGTGACGTACAAGCGACTGGAGCCCGCCGGGAAGCCGGAGTACGGGGTGGTCGGGGAGTAGGCTTCACGCCGAGGCGGCCACGCGAACGACGAAGGCCGCGACCGACGGCTTCCGGCCTCACCTGCCTGCGGGCCGGGCTCTTCGCGAGAAGACACGGCGCTGCTTGTGTCGCCCCATCTGTCACCAAGGTTGGTATGAAGGTCACCCGTGCGCTCGGGCTCGGACCACTCGGCGCGCCCGCCTGGGAGAGAGATGAGCGACGGCAACCTCACGCTGGGCCTGACTCCCCACGGCCACGTCGTGACCACGGTCGACGACGACGTCTCCGCGCTCGAACCTTCGCGTGCGCAGCGCATCGAGCGCTCCTTCGCGCGCGGGCCAGGCCACGGGCTCCTCCACCTCGGGGCCGCCGAGGTTGGGACCTTCCTGCCGCCGGTCCTCGGCTACTGGCGAGACTTCGCCACCCGCTTCGTGTCTGCCCTGTGCACGAGCCAGGCCGCGGATGACCCTGACGTGCTGCTGGTTCCGCGACCGCCGCCCACCGAGGTGCTCGAGGAGCTCGCGACCGCGGCTCCGCCGATGTCCGGAGCCGAGTACCTCGACGCGGAGGTCCTGACGACGCTCTGGACCGACCTGGGCGAGGCCTTCGCCGAGGAGCACCGTGCCTCGCGGGCCACGCTCCAGGCGTTCCTGACGAGCCTCAACCCTGCCTGGAACCTCGTCGGGCGCGTCCACTTCAACCTCGCCGAGAACCGCCGCGACGAGGAGGCGCCCTTCGCCTTCCTGGCGACCTACACCAGCAAGCTGTCGGCCCACGGCAAGGCGCAGCACCTCCCCCTCGGCGAGGCCCTGCGAGAGTACGCCGGCGCAGCCGACAGGCCGCGCCTGCTCTCGCTGCTCGTGCCCGTGCAGCGCGCCGCAGAGCGCTGCGGCTGGCTCCGGGAGATGGTGGACGCTGGCGAGGTCTTCCATCCGCTCCGCTGGTCGCCGAAGGAGGCCTGCCGGCTCCTGGGCGACGCGCCGGAGCTGGAGGCGGCCGGCGTGGTGGTGCGGATGCCGGCGAGCTGGCGTTCCGGTCGCCCTGCCCGCCCGCTGGTGACCGCGACCGTCGGCGCCGCTGCGCCCCCCCAGCTCGGCAAGGACGCGCTGTTGGATTTCCGCGTGAGCCTGACGCTCGACGGAGAGGCGCTGAGCCCTGCGGAGGCGAAGGCGCTCCTGGCGACCACCAGCGGCCTGGCCCTCATCCGTGGCCGGTGGGTCGAGGTCGACCGCGGGCGGATCTCCCGGACGATGCAGCGCCTCCAGGAGGTCCAGGCGCTGGCAGACGAGCGCGGAATCACCTTCGCCGAGGCGATGCGCGCGCTCGCGGGGGCCGACGTCACGGGCGAGGGCACGGGGTCGAGCCCGGACGTGCAGTGGTCGCAGATCGTGGCCGGCCCGTGGCTCGCCGACGTGCTGAAGGGCTTGCGCTCACCGGAGGGGCTCGCACAGGTGACGCCCGGGCGTGAGCTTCGCGGCACGCTCCGCCCCTACCAGGAGGTCGGCCTTCGATGGCTGCACCTCCTCACCAGCCTGGGGCTCGGCGCATGCCTTGCCGACGACATGGGGCTCGGCAAGACCATCCAGGTGTTGTCGCTCCTGCTCGTGAGACGGGCTGCCCGCACGAAGCACCTCCCCAGCTTGCTGGTGGCGCCGGCCTCCCTCCTCGCCAACTGGATGGGAGAGATCGAGCGGTTCGCGCCGGGGCTCAGGGCGGTGGTCGCCCATCCCTCGGCCATGCCGGCCAGCGAGCTCGCGGCCATGGACGCGCGGAGGCTCTCGGCGACGGACCTCGTCATCACCAGCTACGGCTCGCTGCTCCGGCTACCGTGGACCGCCTCCACCGCCTGGGACCTCGTGATCCTCGACGAGGCCCAGGCCATCAAGAACCCCGGCGCCAAGCAGACCCGGGCGGCCAAGAAGCTCTCCGCCCGGAGCCGGATCGCGCTCACCGGGACCCCCATCGAGAACCGGCTGGGCGATCTCTGGTCCATCTTCGACTTCACGAACCCCGGGCTCCTCGGCTCGGCGAAGGAGTTCACCGCCTACGCGAAGCGCCTCGCGGCCGCGGAGGGCACGGCCTATGGACCGCTGCGAAAGCTCGTCCGGCCGTACGTCCTGCGGCGGCTCAAGACCGACAAGGCCGTCATCTCCGATCTGCCGGGGAAGACGGAGGTGAAGGCCTTCTGCCCGCTCAGCCGCAAGCAGGCGGCGCTCTACCAGCAGGCCGTCGAGGAGCTAGGCCGGGAGCTCGAGCGCACGGACGGGATCCGGCGCCGCGGGGTCGTCCTCGCGAGCCTCACGCGCCTCAAGCAGATCTGCAACCACCCTTCCCAGTGGCTCGGCGACGGCGCCTGGGCCGAGGACGACAGCGGGAAGTGGGCCCGGCTGCGGGAGATCGCCGAGGTGCTCGCCTCCCGGCAGGAGAAGGCGCTGGTCTTCACCCAGTTCCGCGAGGTGGTCGGTCCGCTCTCCGCATTCCTCGGCGGCGTCTTCGGCCGGCCGGGGCTGATGCTCCACGGCCAGACCGAGGTGAAGGAGCGAAGGGAGCTGGTGCGGCGGTTCCAGGAGGACGAGTCGGTCCCTTCTTCGTGCTGTCGCTCAAGGCGGGCGGCTCGGGGCTCAACCTCACCGCCGCCTCGCACGTGGTGCACTTCGACCGATGGTGGAACCCGGCGGTCGAGGACCAGGCGAGCGACCGCGCCTTCCGCATCGGCCAGCGGCGGAACGTGCTCGTCCACAAGCTCGTCTGCAAGGGGACCGTGGAGGAGCGCATCGACGCGCTCATCGAATCGAAGAAGCGGCTGACGCGGGATCTGCTAGAAGGGGGCGCGGAGCTGAACCTGACCGAGCTGGAGGACGAGGAGCTGCTCCGCCTCGTCGCCCTCGACCTGGGCGCGGCCCTGAAGGAGTGACAACGTGTTCGACGACTGGCGCCCCTACGTACCGGTCGCGGAGCGCCGCCGCAGGGCCGAGCGGGAGATGCAGCGGCGCCGCAAGAAGGGCCACCCCGTGTCGCCCGTCGTGGTCGAGGGACGGACCATCGCGCGGACCTTCTGGGGAAAGGCGTGGTGCGACAACCTCGAGCGCTACAGCGACTTCGCCAACCGCCTGCCCCGGGGGCGCACGTACGTGCGGAACGGCTCCGTGGTGGACCTCCAGAATCTCTCCCGGCCTCGTCGCCGCCTTCGTCTCGGGGTCGGAGCTCTACGAGGTCGCGGTGAAGATCGCTCCCGTCCCCGGGCCGCGGTGGACGGCGATTTGCCGGGACTGCGCCGGCGCCATCGACTCGGTGGTCGAGCTGCTCCAGGGGCGCTTCTCGACCGGCGTCATGGAGCGGATCAGCCGACAGGACACCGGGCTCTTCCCGGCGCCGGGGCAGATCGAGCTCTCCTGCAGCTGCCCGGACTGGGCCGACCTGTGCAAGCACGTCGCGGCCGTCCTCTACGGCATCGGCGCCCGCCTCGACCACGAGCCAGAGTTGCTCTTCCGGTTGCGGGGGGTGGACGAGAAGGACCTGCTCGCCACGGCCGGCGGCAGCGCTTCGCTGTCGAAGGCCGCACCTGCGCAGGCGAAGGTCCTCGCCTCCGACCAGCTCTCGGAGCTGTTCGGGATCGAGCTCGCCGCGCCCTTCCAGGAGAAGGGCGTGCGCGAGGACGGCAGGCCGTCTCGAAGGTCCCGTCGTCCGACAGCGAAGGCCGCAAGACCGGCGGTGAAACCAAAGGGCGAGGGTCACCAGCGTCCAAGACGACCGCTCGCTCGAGCAGCGAGGAAGGCCCGCCGATGACGATGCGCCCGTTCCACGACCTCTTCCCGGAGCTCGCCGAACGCCAGCGCCTCCCGGACCACCGCACGAGGACGAATCCCAGACCTTCCTCGACCCGCTCAACCCCGCCACTACCTCGCCTGGAAGTCCATCGTCGATGACCCCGGGCACCCCGACCACCATAAGGTCCTCCTCGAGTCCATCACCTGCGCACTCGGACCCGCTCTAGCGCGAGGAGGGCTTCGGCCCCGTTCCTGCGGATCAGGTGAACCGGGTGATGACCTCGAAGCCCACGGTGTCGAAGGTGGTCATCCGCCGGAGCGTGTCGGTGATGTCGCCAAGAGCGACCTGGCGGGTCACCAGCCTTGCGGGATCGAGCTTTCTGCGGGCCACCAGGGAGAGCAGCTCGGCATATTGGGGATGGGGATTTCCCAGCGATCCGACGACCTCCAGCTCCAACATGGTCAACATGTCGAGCGGGAGTGAGACCTGACCACGCTCTTCCTGCGAGGTGATGCCGACCTGCACGTGACGGCCCCGCTTGCGCAGCGACCGGAACGACTGCTCGAAGGTGAACGCGCGGCCCAGTGCGTCGATCGAGACGTGCGCGCCGCCGCCCGTCAGCTCCTTGACGGCATCGCCGACCTGAGCCGGCGTGAGCGCGCCGGCGTTGATGGTGGCGACCGCGCCTTCTTCGCGCGCCTTGGCGAGCTTGCGGTCATCGACGTCGACGGCGACGACCAACGCCTCGGAGGCTGCCGCGATCTGGACGGCCGACAGCCCGACCCCACCGCATCCCTGAACCGCCAGCCATTCGCCGGGCCTGGCCTGCCCTCGGCCGGTGACAGCCCGGTAGGCCGTCATGAAGCGACAACCCAGTGCGGCGGCCGAGAGCGCGCTAACGCCTTCAGGCAGCTTGATGCAGTTGAGGTCGGCCGCTCGCACCGTCGCGTACTGCGCCCAGCCGCCGATCCGCTGGTCTCTCGGGACGGGGTTGTCGCACAGGTTCTGATACCCGCCGCGGCACGACGGACACGTGCCGTCGGCGGAATGGAACGGGATGGTGACGCGATCGCCGACCTTGATCGCGCGCACGGCAGGTCCGACCTCCTCGACGATGCCGCCCACCTCGTGCCCGGTATTGGTCGGCAGTTTCAGCTCGAAGCCGAACCAGGTGAGGTCGTGATTCCAAAAATGCCAATCGCTCCGGCAGATGCCGCTGGCTTCCACGCGTATGATCGCGCCGTCGGGGGGCAGCGGCAAGACGGCCTGATCGACCACTTCGATGGGCCCGCGAAAGCTCGACATCTGCGCAGCACGCATGATGCGCGGAGCGCTCCTGGTCCCACGGGCGCTTGCTTGCCCCGCCTCGACGGTGCCGGTCGCGAACAGGGCGGCCGCGGCCACTCCGGTCGAACCGACGAGCTTCAGCGCATCGCGCCTGCTCATGTTGCTTGCGGGGTCATTCGAAGCTGCTGCATCAGGTGGCTTCATCCTGGGGCCTCCATCCACTGCGAGCGGGAAACGCATCACTTCCTGAGAATCCTTCCGAGGAACTCCCTCAGCCTGGTCATGGCGGCGTCCGCGCACCTGGGGAGCCAGTACGTCTCGATGTGCCTGGCACCGTCGATCTCGCGGAGTTCCTTGTCCTTCGTGCCGGTGGCCTCGGCGAACGCGTCAGCGGTCGATCATCGCCTGCATTCGCGCGGGATACCGGACGCCCTGAACGGTGATCCGGGACGCCGCGTCGTGGATCTCGCGCAGGTCGGCGGGTGAGAGCTCGACATTCACCGCGCCAAGGTTCTCCTCGAGGCGGTGCAGCTTCGTCGTCCCGGGGATCGGCACGATCCAGGGCTTCTGTGCGAGCACCCAGGCGAGCGCGAGCTGCGCCGGTGTGCACTGCTTCCGCTCAGCGACCTCCTTGACGAACTCGACGAACGCCTGGTTTGCCTTGATGTTCTCGGACGTGAAGCGCGGGAACGTCGTGCCGCGCAGGTCGCCGGCCTCGAACTTCGTGGCGTCGGTGATCTTCCCGGTGAGGAACCCCTTCCCGAGGGGGCTGAACGGGACGAAGCCGACGCCGAGCTCCTCGCACGCCGGCAGCACTGCCTCCTCCGGTTCACGCCACCACAGCGAGTACTCGCTCTGGACAGCGGCGACAGGCTGCACCGCGTGCGCGCGCCGGATCGTCTCGACGCCGGCCTCGGAGAGCCCGAAGTGCCGAACCTTGCCCTCGGAGATCAGGTCCTTCACGGTCCCCGCGACGTCCTCGATCGCGACGTTCGGATCGACGCGGTGCTGGTAGAGCAGATTGATCGTCTCGACCCCGAGGCGCTTCAGCGAGCCTTCCGTCGTCCGGCGGATGGACTCGGGCCGGCTGTCGAGCGCGCCGGTCGGCTTCCCGCCGGCGTCGAAGGCGAAGCCGAACTTCGTCGCGATCACCACCCTGTCGCGAAGCGGCGCGAGCGCCTGGCCCACGAGCTCCTCGTTGGTGAAGGGGCCGTAGATCTGCGCGGTGTCGAAGAACGTGACGCCACGATCGAACGCCGCGCGGACGAGCGCGATGGCCTGCTGCTTGTCGGTGGCCGGCCCATAGCCGTGGCTGAGGCCCATGGCGCCGTAGCCGATCGACGACACCTCGAGTCCACTCTCTCCCAACGCACGCTTGTTCATTCGTATCTCCGGTCTGGCACGAGGTACTCCCGGCTCACTTCTTCGGAGGCGCCTCGACCCCCGAGAAGACCAGCACCTGATCCGGGAGGCGGGCGCCGCGAGTCTGGACAGCCGACAGGGCTCCATCCAGCTCGGCGAGCTCGCTCGACGTGAAGCGCAGGTCTGCCGCCCCGACGTTCTCGAGCAGGTGCGCCATCTGCGTCGTTCCGGGGATCGGCACGATCCACGGCTTCTGCGCCATGAGCCAGGCGAGCGCGACCTGTGCCGGCGTCGCACGCTTCCGCTCGGCCCAGCGTTTGAGCAATGCGACGAGCGCCAGGTTCTGCGGGAGGTTCTCGGGGTAACCGCCCGGGCATGGACGTCTTGACGTAGCACTCCAGGCAGCCCGCGCGACCGCGGGCCCGTGGCTCTCCTTGATGGTGTTCGTGTTCGCCGCCGACCAGCTTCAGGCCGACGGCTGGGCTTCGGGGGCGGCTTCCAGCGGTGCGGGAGCAGCTCGTCGATTTGCGAGGCCGGGTGAGTCTGGACGCGGAGGAGCACGTCGGCGAGGTAGGCGACGGCGGTTGACGCTCCGTTCACCTCGGCAGGTGGCGATGAGCGAGTAGAGGCCGGCCAGGTTCTCGCCGGCGTGATCCGTGACCCACGAAGAGGAAGTTCTTGCGCCCGAGCGCGGCGACCCGCAGGGCGCGCTCGGAGGCATTGTTGTCGATGGGGAGGTGCGGGTCCGTGAGGAAGAGGTTGAGCTCGTCCCACTGGCCGAGGGTGTAGTTGATGGCCTCGCCCATCGCGCCACGGGGCAGGTGCCGGCCCTGTTCGGTGAGCAGCCAGGCGTGGAAGGCGTCCATGATCGCCTTGCTCTTCGTCTGGCGCATCTCCGAGATGCTCGGGGGTGCCGAGCGAGGATCGGCGTCGAGCGCCGGCGCGCTCCACCCGGTAGACATTCCAGGATGAAGTCCCCCCATCGCCTGGCTTTGCCGCCTCGGGCGCCGGACCGACTGCGCGTCGAAGAAGTAGCGCCGGACGTGGGCGAGGCACCCCGCGCGCTCGCGCTGGCCCGGCTTGCTCACCTTGTTGTAGCCGCTGTACGCGTCGGCGACGGAGCTTGCCTTCGGTCTCCCCGAGCACCTTCACCGGCGTCTCGCCGGATCGGCTGTTTTGGCGAAGACGTAGGCGGATGGAGCTCGCTCTCGAGCTCGTCGCGGCCGATGAAGCGCTCCACAAGCTCAGGCCGTCCGCGTCTTCCCCTTCGCCTGCACGCGCTGAGGGTCGTCTCGTCTGCGAGCACGATCTCCTTCTCGGAGACGAGCTTCAGCAGCCGCTCATAGAGCGGGTTCAAGATCTCGGCGGTTCGGTGGAAGAGATCGCCCAGCGTCGAGTCGTCCACCTGGACGCCGACGCGGCGGTACGCCTTCGCCTGCCGGTAGAGCGGCAGCGAGTCGGCGCACTTCGAGACGGCGACCTGGGCCATGAAGGTGGGGCCGAAGCGCGTCTTGTCGAAGACCTTGGCCGGCCCCTCCGCCGTGATGCGCGCTGCAGAGCAACCAGAGGCGGCCCCTGGCCCCGCATCGTCTCCCCGCACCGGCAGCGGCACTTCTCCTGGACGTGGAGCTGGCGCTCCACCATGGCGGGGACGAGCTCGTAGATCACCGTCTCCCTGCCGTCGCCGAGCGTGGTGAACTCGCGGCCGCCGCACTTCGGGCAGGCCTTCTTCTCCTCGGGCACCTTGTGCTCGACGGTGCGGGTGACGAGCTGGCGCTTCTTCTTCGCGTTCTCGCGCCGGGTCTGCCAGCGCCGCGAGCCGCTCCGCCTCGGCGCGGGCGCGGATCGCGGTTGGATCGCCTTGGTCGACGGACGGCAATCTTCCTCCGACCGCTTCCCGAAGACGTGGCGCTGCAGCTTCTCGATGGTGGCCTGGACGGCGGCGAGCTGCTCGACGGTCTCGGCGTGCTCGGCACGAAGCGCGGCGAGCTCGCCCTCGAGGGCCTCCGCCCGCTCGCGCCACGCACAGTGATGATCGTCGCCGCTCACTGACGACGGTAGATCCACGGCGCGGCGGGCTTGTCCATTTGGGACGACGACCCGGAAGATCCATCTGGGATGGGGGCTTTCCAGTGATTGGGGCGCCCGACGCGGCCGAAGTCGATCCCGTCGAGCAGCATCGCGAGCTGCGTGGCGTCGATCTCCGACGGCCATCGTGGACGGGTCCATGTGCGGCAGCTTGAACTGGCCGCGCTCGCAGTCGCTTGTAGACGAGCACGAAGCCGCCCCTTGTCCCACGCCAGGATCTTCACCCGGTCGGCGCCGCCGCGGACACAAAGATGAAGAGGTGGCCCGAGTAGGCATCCTCCTTCATCTCCTGCTGCACGATGGCGGTGAGGCCGTCGATCGACTTCCGCATGTCGATGGGGCGTGGTGCCGATCAGGATGCGGACCGACTGCGGGATCCCGATCACGGCCTACAGCGCCGCCGCCAGCGAGCGCACGTACCTGGGATCGGTGCCGACGGGGAAGCGCACCCGGACGCCGGAGAGGAGCGCGATCCTCGACCATCTCGCCCCAGGCTCACCCGCCACCACCGAGGTCCGCGCGCTTCGCCCCGCGGACGCTACCACACGGAACCGGCACCAGACGCGAGCCCGTCGGGCGCGGGCGCCCGCTCAGGGGCTTGACCAGGCACCTTGGGCGGCTCCGGCTGCAGGGGCAGACCCGATCCGCGCTGACGCGGGATGATCTTGGCCGGCATCACGGCGCCGCTCTCGCAGCGGCGGGACGCACGTCGCCCAAGCGGCGTCGACCGCGGGACGGGTCATGCTGTCTGCGCGCAATGAAGAAGGGGCGGCCCAGCGGGCCGGTGGTTCAGGTGACGGCGGCGGCCGCCATGCCGCGGTGGTCGGCGACGCGGGCGGCGAGCAGCGCGTCGCGGAGGGTCTCGGCCGCGCGCGCCCAGGCGGTGGGACGGCCGTCCTTGCGAGGCGCCAGGGCCCGCCAGGCCGTCAGGGCGTTGTAGCCGATGATCCGTAGCCAGCTGACGGTCTCGATGGCGGCCCGGTTCGCCTGGCAGGGGTGGCCATCGTCCTCGCCCAGCACCACGTCCAGGGTCCAGTGGCAGCCGTTCTCGATCCCCCAGTGCAAGCGGACGAGCGCCAGTTCGTCGTCACGGGTCAGGGTCCCGGCGGGGATCGAGGTGACGAAGTACCGCTGCTCGACCCCCACGATCTCGCCGCGCCGGTCGGTCGTCGTCTGGCAGACGTACCAGAGCTGCTGGGCGCCCACCATGCCGACCGACGGGCCGCCGGCGACGTCGCGGACATACAGCTCGCGCACGATGGTGTGGCCCCTGTACCGTTCGGTGGTCCGGGCGACCGGGTCACCGATCGTGTACTCACCGTGCTCGCGGGCGAAGGCGTGCAGGTACGGCTGGTTGCCCTTGAGGCCGAACAGGTACCAGCAGCCGAGCGAGTTCACGAGCTGGGCGTTCTCCCGGGCGCAGAGACCAGCGTCTCCGGTGACGATGCGGAAATGCGCGCCCAGCTGCTCGCAGAGCTTGGGGAGCAGCTCCCGGAAGGCGGGGGACTCGCCCTCCTTGGAGCCGATGATCCTCTGGCCGACGCAGGGGCAGGCCGCGGAGGAAGTCAGCGCGGCGCGGAGGGCGCCGAACGTCTGCACCGACGAGCCGGCGGCGTCGTAGGCGGACTGCAGGGCGCCCGGCAGTTCCTCGCCGTCGACCCGGGACCAGGTCCCCTTGCCGTCGAAGCTCATCACGCCGATGGGGAAGCGGTCGTGCCTCACCACCTTGCGGGCGACCAGCGCCTTCGCCTGCGCGAAGACCGTCTCTTCCAGGCCGGCCGGCGACTGCTGGGCGAGCAGGCGGTAGAGGGTGGTGTCGCACGGCTTCCCCGCGACCGGGAGGCCCAGCGCTCGGCGCGCGCCCAGGCCCAGGTCAGCGAAGAAGTCCTCTGCGCGGCGCAGGGTCCGGCAGCCCACGGAGAACGCGGCCGCCAGACCGCCCAGCAGGCCCAGGTGGTCGTGGACCACCCAGGCCTCCTCGCGCGGGTCCTCGACCCCGTGGTCCCAGGGGATGTCGGCGTGCCGCAGGGCACGTCGGGCTTGTGTTTCGGTGATCGGCATGATCTCCTGCTCCTCGGCCTGCTTCTCGTTTTGCGCGAGTTCGGCCGTCTTTGGGGTGGGGGCCCGCATAGCCTCCACCCCTTCTCCATTTTGCGCGGGCGGGATGATCAACCGAGGAGCATCGCGCCGTCGATCTTCGGCGATCAGAAATCGACGCGGCGGGCGGGCGGGGCGCGCTCGCTCTACGAAACCGACCCCGATCTCGGCGCGCGCAGGAATTTCAAGCGCCGCAGGCGCGAGCGCGGTGGCGCGAGGAGTCAGCGCGAATCAGGTCTGCCCCGACACCCTGGCTGCGTCGCTCCTCGGCGACCGCCATCGCCAGCTCGGGCACATCCGGCGCAATCGCTCCCCAGGAAGGATCTGCCGCTGGGAAGCACCTGCCGATCGCGGCCCCGACTGGACGGCCCGACCAGAACGCTACGAGCGCCACGTCGCCGCGTCCGACGGGAGGTTGTACCCAGCGGGCAGCGTGCGGAAACGAGAGTGCCTCCGCAAGAGTTGGAAGGGTGCGCCCGGGCGGGAAGCAGGCGGCGATCAGCATCTCGGTCACGAACCCCTCATCCCCCGCCCGCGCAGGCCCGAACACGAGGTCACGAGGGTCGAACGCCATGCCGGAGGATAGCGCCGGTCTTCGCGGAGTCTCTAGGCGGACATCGTACTCGTCCAGGCGGCCACCGAATCGCGCCAGCACAGCATCCGTGAGCCCCACCACGAGGTCGCGAGGGAAACCGACCCTCACGCACGCAGCCACTTGGGAAGCAAGCGGAGCGTCGATTCGTTCGACAAGGCGAAGTACGTCGCGAGTTGGCGGCTGCCAGACTCTCTGAAGAGCACACGCTGCTTCGAGGCTGGCGCGAACGCACTCAGAACCGACAAGCTGGGTCGCGACATCGCTCGCGTCCAGGTCGGTAAGGTCTCGAACGAGATTCGTAAGGCGAAATCTCCAGGTGAGCTCCGCTTCCGGGGACAGCTTCGTCGGTCCGCGCCTCCAGGCCGTTGACGCGAGTTCGCAGAGCGCTCGTACCTGCTCGGTACAATCGAGAAGGACCTCACCTGTTGCGAAGGCGTGCACGACAGGCGCGAGTTCAGCTTCGAATCCGGCCCTTCATCTGGCCGACCGAGCCGAAGGACACCTCGACCAACACCTGGTCGACGACGCGCCCGAGGTGCCGCGTGCTCTCGCGGCTCGTGATGGCGTAGACGTCCACGTCCGAGAGAGGCCTTGCTTCTCCGCGTTGGGAGGAGCCGAAGTACAGGAGCCCGATCACGTCGTCGTGCGCCGCGAGCTCAGCCGCGATGGCTTCCGCGGCGTGGCGAAAACGGGGGTCCTGTCCGGGTGACGGGGGCAACGTGGACATGGTCGCAGGCGCGTGATCGGCGGCTCCTCGAGTAGGAGGAGCCGCCTGACTGTAGGCTACCGAGTCACGCATTCCCATGACGAACGACAGCGTCTTCACGACTCGTCCGCGGCGGGACGGGTCGAGTACGGCGCCTGGAGCGGTGAACCCAGTCGCCGCGGAACCGGGACCCTGTCCCAGCGGCCGAAGTTAGAAGCGCACGCCGCAGCGGCGTTGATCGCACCGGCCCGGGGTTCTGGAAGGTCGTAACGCGTCCCAAAGCTCCGCAATGCGTCCCAGTGCTTCCCAGTGCTCCGGAACGCGCCCCAACGCTTCGCAGTGCTTCGCAACGCTTCCCAACGCGGATGGGAGACGTGCGCTAGCTCTGAAAGTGACGCCTCGCGAATCCCTGATCAGCTCCGACCGGTTTCGAATAGGACCAACTGTGAAACAGCAGGAGGCCGGATGGTGGGTAGACTGTTGGTATCACACGTCAAACGCCGGCCGCCCAGACGGGAACGCGAGGGTGGGAAACGGGTCGCAAATTTCCCCCTCCCTCCCCCTCAACGACAGTGGGAGGGAGGGGGAACTTTGCTTCTTCCAGGAAGAAGAGGCAGGGGCGGCCGGAGATTTTCAGAAGCCAGAGGAAGGGACCCAAGGCTGAGAATTGAAGGAGAGGAAGTTGAGTCAGGAGTGAGACTGGAAATCGGAAACAAGGGGACAGGGTAGAAGTTCAGAAACAGACCAGAGGACCAGATGCAGGTCGTCCGCGCGAGGAAAGGAGGCGAAGGAGTAGCGTTGTTCGAGCACCACGAAGCGGGAGACGCCGGGAGAGCAGAGCCGGGCTCGAACGGGCCGACACTGTGACGTTGGGAGGACCCCATGACGAGGGCGGAGGCCGAGGAGGCGCTGAGAAGGGCCGAGGGAAGTCTGGCGATCGATGGGCTCCAGCTGACCGGCGAAGAGCGTGAGCAGGTCCTCTTGTGCCTGTGCGGGAAGAGCACTGAGGAGGAGCTGGTCGCTTGGTTGGTCAACCGTGTCAGCGAGGCGGCGACGAAAGAGTCGTAGAGGTGCGCGCCAAGGAGCGGTGTTGGAACGGGCGGCCTGCGTGTTGATGCTCACCAGGATCCGCGCATTTCTGGACTCCCCGCCGTCGGAGGATCAGCCGGAAACTGGCAGTGACGGTCAGGCGCGGGTAGCCAGGCAGCAGCAGGGCGAAGGAGTGAGGGCCCGGAGTTAGCGCTCCGAGCCCTCGGCCGGTTCAGGCAGGGCGCCTGTGATCCAGCAGCACCGTGATCGCACGTGCCAGGTTGCCGGTCCAGTCCCCGCCCTCGTTGAGGGCGCCTGGAATCCTTGCGGTTCGTGGCCTGCGCGCGGCCGGCGTGCGGTCAGGTCTTCTTCCTCTGCCGGCACTGTGATCACGGGCACCGCTACTGCGGGTCGGCCTGCGCGGCGGCGGCGCGCCGGGTGAGCTTGCTCGCGGCCGGGCGCCGCTACCAGGCGAGCCGTGAGGGTCGGCTCGGCCATGCCGAGCGGCAGCGTCGATATCGAGAGCGGTGCGAGAAGGTGACGCATCACGGTCGCGAGGGGCGGACCTCCTCCGCGATGGTGCGCCCCTCGCCGGCGGTCAGCGCCACGGTGGCGCCACGACCGGCCGGCTCCGAGGTCACCGCTCATGCTCGTTCGCACGCTCCGTCGCGGGCGCAGCGGCTCTGCTGCGTACGCTGCGGCGTCCAGGGCCGCTACGTCCGCCACGACACCCTCGCCCGCGTCGGCCACCCCCAGCACCAGCGGCGCTTCCGGTCCCGGGCGCCGCGGTGAGGTGCGTCCGTGATCCCGCCGGAGCTGCGCGCGCGGATCCGGCGCCTCTTCTTCGCCGAGCACTGGAAGGTGGGCACCATCGCCGCCGAGCTGGGCGTCCACCACGAGACGGTGATGCGCGCCATCGAGGCTGACCGGTTCGTCCGCCCGGACGCACTCGTGCGGCGGTCCCTGCTCGATCCCTACGCGCGTTCGTCACCGACACGCTGGAGCAGCATCCGCGACTGCGGGCCACGCGGCTCTTCGAGATGATCCGGGACCGCGGCTACCAGGGCTCGGCCGTGCAACTCCGCCGGTACGTGGCCACCATCCGGCCCGCGCCGCGGAGCGAGGCGTACCTTCGCCTGCAGACCCTGCCGGGCGAGCAGGCCCAGGTGGACTGGGGGCACTTCGGATCGATCCGGATCGGCCACGCCAAGCGGAGCCTGTCGTGCTTCGTGATGGTCCTCTCGTGGTCCAGGGCGATGTTCGCCCGGTTCGGCCTCGACCAGACGCTGGAGACGTTCCTGCGCGGCCACGTCGAGGCGTTCACCGCGCTCGGCGGCGTGCCGAGGGCGATCCTCTACGACAACCTGAAGAGCGTCGTCCTGGAGCGGGCCGGCGATCACATCCGCTTCCATGAGCCGATGCTGTTCTTCGCCGGCCACTATCACTTCGCCCCCAAGCCCTGCGCGCCTTACCGCGGCAACGAGAAGGGCAAGGTCGAGCGCACCATCCAGTACCTCCGCGACGGCTTCTTCGCTGCCCGGCGGTACTCCTCGGTCCAGGACCTCAACGCGCAGCTCCGCGCCTGGATCGACCGAACCGCCCACGCGCGCAAGGTCCCTGGCGATCCCGAGGGCCGGCTCGTCAGCGACGCGCTCGAGGAGGAGCGCCCGCGCTTGCTGCCGCTCCCCGAGCATCCCTGGGAGTGCCGCGTCGTCCGGTCGGTCGTCTCCGGCAAGCAGCCCTACATCCGCTTCGACCGCAACGACTACTCGATCCCGCACTACCTCGTCGGCAAGCCGCTCGTCCTCACCGCCACCGAGGAGGAGGTCCGGATCACCAACGGCTCGTACGTCTTCGCCTCCCACGCGCGCAGCTACGACGAGAAGCAGGTGATCGAGGACCCGGCGCACATCGAGGAGCTCGCCCGCGAGAAGCGGCGCGCCCACGAGCTGCGTGGCCGGGACCGACTGCGGGCCTCGTGCCCGAGCGCGGATGCCTTCGTCGAGGCGCTGGCCCAGCGCGGAGAGCACCTCGGCGGCCAGGTCTCACGGCTGCTCAAGCTCCTCGACCGGGTCGGTCCCGCCGAGCTGGAGATCGCCCTCAAGGACGCGCTCGCCCGCGGGGCGGTCGGCGCCGCCTCCGTCGCCCACGTCCTCGACCAGCGGGCACGAGCGCGGAAGGCGGCGCCCGCCCTCGACGTCGTCCTCCCCGACGATCCCCGCGTGCGCGACCTGCGCGTCACCCCCCACGCCCTCGACACGTACGACGCCCTCGCCAAGCCCACCAAGGAGAAGCCGTGACCACCGACATCAAGGACCAGCTCCGCTCGCTCGGCCTGCGGCACACGGCCGACACCCTCGACGACGTCATCGCCCTCGCCACGAAGAGGCGCTGGGGCGCCCAGCAGCTCTTCGAGCACGTCGCCCGCATCGAGGCCGAGGACCGCGCGCGGCGCGGCCTCGAGCGTCGCCTCGGCCGCTCCAAGCTGGGCCGCTTCAAGATCATGGCCGACTTCGACTGGTCCTGGCCCAAGCAGATCGACCGGGACGCCGTCGAGGCCGCCGTCCGCCTCGACTTCCTCGAGAAGGCCCACAACGTCGTTCTCGTCGCGCCCCAGGGCCTCGGCAAGACGATGATCGCCCAGAACATCGCGCATGCCGCCGTGCTGACTGGCCACTCCGTGCTCTTCACGACCGCCGCTCAGATGCTGCTCGACCTCGGAGCCCAGGACTCCGCCCGCGCCCTCGACCAGCGGCTGCGCCACTACTGCACCCGCACCGGCCTGCTCGTCATCGACGAGATCGGCTACCTCTCCTACGACAACCGGAACGCCGACCTGCTCTTCCAAGTCGTCTCTCGCCGCTACGAGCGTAAGAGCATCGTACTCACCACCAATCTCGCCTTCTCCGACTGGCCGACCATCTTCCCCAACGCCGCCTGCACCACCGCCCTCATCGACCGTCTCGTCCACCACTCCGAGAATCATCAGCATCGAGGGCGAGAGCTACCGCAAACGCGAGGCGGCGGAGGCCAAGGAAGCGACGGCGACCCGGCGGCGCAAGAAGCGGCCGTGACGCGAACAGGGCGTACCCTGGCCAGATGTGGCATCGTTCGCCCGAGCGACTCCCGCGACACAGACGTCCAGGGCAACTATGGACCGCAACGTCATACTTCCAGATGGGTGGACGAGCGTCGGATCTCTCCCCGAGTACGACCCCGCTCTCTCCGCGGCGACACCGGACCAGCGCTGGTCACTGAAGGAAGATATCTGGCAGGCCAGCAGCGCGGATGGGCGCTGTTCGGTGGACGTCGGGTGGTACCCAGAGTTCGAAGCCTCGGGCCAGTTCGTGTGCCTCGTCGTTGAGGACGGCACCTGGGATAACCCCGCGGAGCGCCTCGAAACGAGAAGCGCCGCTGAAGTCATCGAGTGGGTCCGTTCCGTCCTCCCTCGGTTCGCAGTTCGCCGATAGAGGCAGATCGCGACCTAGCCATCTCGGTCCGATACGGCCGTCGGCAAGTTCAGAAATCCGCGGTTCTTCGCGAGCGCCAACAGCCTGCGTGCACCAAGGCGGTCGTCACCGCGGCTTTCCTGCCCGCCTGTCCCAGCGCCGCACCGAGAGCACCCGACCAAGGTGAAGTCGGTACTCGCCCGCACGAGCGTGTCGAGTCACCCGCGTTACCAGAACCACAGCTTCAGGGACGGGGGGCGTCATCCCGTTGAGAAGGCGAAGTCGGAAGGGCGTCGTCAGAGGTTCGATGCGCCGTGCCCAGTACGGCTTCAGTTCGCGGTACTCGATTCGCTTGGTGCCAGCCACGATCGCGGCGAAGTACTGCCGCTCGATGTTCATCGTCAGCGTTTCCATAGGTCCTCGCAGCGTGCCAGGACGGCGCCGGTGCGGCCCTGCTTCTGCTCCGCTCCCGCTTCGAGGCGAACTTCTGCCCAGCGCGGAATTCCGACACGGCCCTGCGGCCGACACGGTCACGGCTCCCGGGCATACAGCGCCAGGACGTTGATAGAAGGCTTTTCCAGCGTCCGGCCGCGCAGATGCTGCACCTGCCAGAGGCCGCTCTCCCTGATGCCGGCCAGCGGTGAGTGGCGTCCGAGCCAATCCGCGGAGGCGTGGCAGCCGGCGCAGGTTGCTACGGTCGCGATGGACGGCTTCTCCAGCCGGAGAGCGGTTTCGGGATCGGGTGCGCCCACGACGCAGAATGTGAGGTTCGTGCGGATGTGCTTCGTTACCGCGTCTTCCACGCTGGACTGCTTGGCCATGTCGATCCGGGCTTCGTGCTGCGCCCGGGCGTCGTGGCTGGTCAGGTCGAGATCCCAGTCGGCGAGGAACGGGTCGCCAGCCTTCGCCAGCAGTGCGCGCCCGATGTTCTTCCGGAAGATGCTTCGGTCCTTGTTGGGATTCACGTGCTCGCGCAGCCGCGCCAACAGGTTCCCGCGCCCGGTGTGGCTGCCAATCCTTACGATGCGGTCGCCGCCATGGCCCTGCTCACCCCGCTCGAAGATGAAGTACAGGCCGTTGGCCGGCACCTTCCTGTCAGGCGGTGGGAACTCGAAGCGGGCGAGGTCCCTCACGATGGCGTGCAGCTCCGCGCAGGTCTGGTCCATGGTGGGTCACCCAAGCCTTTCGAGGAATGCGGAGTCTTCGCACAGGCGCTCGGCGCATCCGTAGTGCCAGTTCGTCTTCGCGGTGGTTCGGTAGGGGACGAGCCGGACTGGGCCGGATTCGCTCGCGCGCGTGACGCGGTCGCTGGGCTCACAGCGGAACGGAACGATCACCGGCCCCTTCACCGAACGCACGAGCGTTGTGAAGAGAGGCAAGTAGTCTCTCCCACCGAGGAACACCACGGGACCGTCGGGAACGGCGGGAAGCTGGTTGAAGTCGGCGTAGTGGTCGCCCGGCAGGCGTCTCTTGTACGGCTCGGCCTGCTTCGAGAACGTGATGTCGTACCGAGGAAGTCGGTAGTCGGAGCGAACAAGGCCCCAGCCGGCGGAGAGTATGAACATGCGCTCGACGCCGAAACGCCTGGCCAAGCGAGAGAAGGCTAGCGGCTGGTAGAGCTCGAAGGCGCGGCAGAGCCTTTCATTCTCCCGCGAGGAGTTGGCCTCCTCCAGCTGGCGGCGCCAGGTCGCTCCAGCGACATCCGAAGGGTCGTCAGGCCGAGCCCACACGACGCCCATGCCCGTGGGGGCGGATTCGGGGCGCGCAACGAATATGACAGGCGCCCCGCTGGTCATCGACAGGCAGCCCGCGTTTGGCTGCTTGGTGGAAGCGCACTGAATGACGACGAGCATCGGCCCCTCCCGATCCGCACCAGCGATGGTAGCTCCCCTGCGGACACGTTCTGGCCGAGGGCGATCGGCATCCCCTGGGACGGTAGCGTGTCATCGGACCATGCAGCACCGCGAACTGTAGCTCTTGCCAGCATCCTGCGGGGCTACGCCGCCGCAGGACCGCGGAGCGGCGCGAAGGAGGCAGGGCAAACCCCTGTTGCCGCGGGGAGTGCGTGAGACCTGCGGTCCGGCGTGCTTCTCGTCGGATCGGGGGAGTACGCCTCGACCGCTGTCGCGGAACCGCGCAGCTTGCCGTGAGCGCAGCTACTGCCTGGACGTGCGCGGCGAGGTGGCCAGCCTGCGCGGACGCCCTGGGGTCCGAGCTGGCCGCGCGGCGGGCCGCAGCAGCCTAGCGGGAGTCACGCCGAGCGAGTCCGCCAGGTGCGCCAAGGTTTCGAGCCTCATGTTGACGCTGGCTCTCTCGATTCGCTGGATGTAGCGCGCGTCGAGCCCAGCTCGCTCGGCCAGCGCTTCCTGCGTCAGACCGAGGCTCTTCCGCAGTCGGCGGACGTTCCCCGCAACGGAGTCGAGTAGGGGCTGAAAGGCGGACGCGGCCACGCCTCAGCGGGTACCCCCAGGCTGCTCGCGATAACACGGTAGGAACGGCTGTGTTACTGTTTAGCGCGCGCACTCGCGCTTTCCGTGTGAGGTCCCGATGAGAGTGCTGGATCGTTTTCGTGCCGACGTGATCGACCGTGGAGCCGAGGCCTGTCTCCCACGAAACCTGTCAAACAGGTGGCTGACGAAAGTGGCCGACGCGGCGAAGTACGTTCTAGAGAACGAGTCGGACGAGATGCCGGACGACGCGAACGCCATTGCTCTGGCCGCTGCGCTCTGTCTCCTTTCGGGGAAGCACAACACGCCCTCGGTGCAGGTCGGGTTCGGCGAGTTGTTCGAGTACCTTCAGCTCTATCGAACGGAACTCCTGCTTGAGTTGCTCCACCGGAACACGGACCTGCGATACGAACCAGCGACCCTCGAAACGATCTTCACGGATCGAGAGATCGTCACGTGGAGGGAGCCCTTCACGCCCGGGTAGCAGGCTCGCCGACCCGTGCAGTAGCGCTCTCTGCAAGGGCTGGCGGGCGCTGACGCTACAGCTTCCCGTCTGGCCCGCCGCCCTCGGTCTTCAAGAGCTCGATGTCCTCGTGCCCAAGTCGTTCGGCAGGCGCCCGCCACTTGCGGAGTCGTTGCAGGGCGTCCGTGCCACCGAGAAGCTCACGCGCTAGCGAGATCCGGGCCGCCAGCGCCTCCTTCTCGTCGGTGCCGAGGTCCGCCGTCCTGCGCTCGATGTCCTCGAAGAACTGCTCAACCCGCCTCGCGACTGACCATGCCTCTACCGTGGACATCAGGTCGGCGCGGCTGGTCGCAAGCGCCTCCGAGTAGAGCCTGCGCGCCTCCTTGATGCGCCACCGCCTCTGCTCCGCTTCGAGCCGCGTGGTCTCCTCTTGGCGGCGGCGTTCGGCGTCGACGGCCATGGACGCGATCGCGGACGCCGCCTTGACCAGCTCCTTGCGAAGTCGCTTGAGGTCGATGCCCCGTCCCCCAGGGCTGGACTCGGTCCAGGTCTTCTCCCAGGAGGTGCCGACGTACGGGGAGTAGGCCCGGATCGCCAGGCGCCGGCTCGGGAACATGTGCTTGCTCGTCCACTGGTTGGGGTTCCGCCTGCGTGGGGCCGGTAGCTCGGAGACTCGAACGTACTTGCCGTCGATGTAGCGAGCCTCTGCTTCTTCGGCGGGCTCGTACACGGTCAGGCCGATGGCGACGCTCCCGATGAACACGACCGTAGGTACGCTCGGCTCCCACGGCGTGTTCTGCCAGTCCTCGCGCTGCTTCCCGGCGTAGGCGAGGAACGGCCTAGTGTAGTGGTGCCCGTCCTCGGGGCCGAAAACGACGCGGTAGCCGCCGGCGGTCAACGAACGGTACAGGCCGTTCGCGAGCTCGAGCGCGCGCGGCAGCAGTTCCTTGCTCACGAAGATGTCGGGCAGGGCCTTCTTGTAGGGGCGCAGGTATTCGGCCCCCTCGATGAAGGACCGCCCGGGCCGAGATTTCTCAAACAGCGGCTGGACTCGCGAGAGGAGGGGATGTGTCTGCGGAACCTGAACTCGACCACGAGGTTCACCGGGGCCCGCCGGCAGGGTCGGAGCCACCGCTGAGGCGCGTGCCACGGGTGCCGAGTCACGGCGCCATTCGAGCGGAGCTCCGGGGCTGGGCGGTGGGAGTAGTGGTTTCGGCGAAAGCTTGCCGGCCTTGAGCTTGGCCCAGTGCCCTCTCTGGGGACGCGGGACGTTGAGGGTCTCGCAGACACGCGTGAGGAAGCTACCGGAAACCCCGTGCTTCGCGGCGACAGCCTCCATCGGCTGCGACCAAACCGCGTCGTACAGCTCCTCCCGCGTGAGTGCCATGCAGGCGAGTCTACCCGGCCTTCGTCGCGCCGCTAGGGAGGCCTAGAACACCGAATAGGTTGAAAGGGATCTCATCACGCCACCTTGCGCTGGATCGCTTCGAGGTTCTGGATGGCCGAGGCGCGGCGTAGGTCGAAGAGGTTCCGCCGCACGCCGCGGTAGCGGGCCCGCCGGCCCTGGCGCCGGACGAGGTGAGCGAGGCGGTGCTCGACCCCGACGCGCTCGCGCAGGCGCGCCCGTCCGCGCGGCGTGATGAGGTACTTGCGGAGGCGCTGCTGCAGCCGCTCGTCATCGGCGATGTTCACGGTCCGTCCTGCGCCCGGAGCCGCGGCGGTGCACTGCGCGCGCAGCTTGCAGTGATCGCAGGCCTCGGGGTCGAACTCCGTCACCGACCCGAACTCAATCCGCTCCACCTCGCCGGCCGGGCAGGTGATGGTGAGGTCGCGCACATTGATCTTGAAGGCGGCCTTGGGGAAGGCCCGCTTGTTCCGCGAGATCCAGGGCCGGCAGATCACCTCGCCGCCGCGGCCGAGCACCTCGTCCACCAGTGCCGCCTTCACGTAGCCGCGGTCGATGTGGAGCTCACCGATCTCGACGCCCTGCTGCTCGATGTCACCGGCCAGGCCGGCAGCCGCTTCCTCCTCCGGGCGGTTGGCGGGCGTGATCGCGCCGGAGAGGATGATCCCGGAGTCGAGGTCGGTGGCGATGTGGCGCTTTAGCCGTTGAAGCGCTTGGCCTTGCTCTTGCGCCCGTGCCGCATGTCCGGGTCCGTCACCGAGACGCGGCGGTCCGGGGCCACGCCCTCGCGGACCTTCTTCCCGCCGCCACCCGGGTCGGGCTCCAGGTCCTGGTTCATGATCTGCTGCAGCGTCGCGAGGTCGTCGCTGAGCGGCGGCTTTGCCAGCTCTGTCGCGAGATTCGCGGCCAGCCAGTCCTGCAGGTTCTCCAGCTCGATCACCAGCGCCTTCACCGCCGAGGACTTCTGGACCGGGTCGCTCCAGTCGCGGTCGAGCGCTGCCTTGACGCTGGGCGCCAGCAGCAGCGGGGCGCGCGCCTCGCGGCACACCTGCTCCGGCGTCCAACGCAGGAGGTCTGCGGCGCAGTCCACCACCCTGCGGGCCGCGTGCGCGAGCAGGTTGAGCGTGTCCTCGACCCGGCCCGCTCCCTCCAGCGGCGCCGAGTCGATCGCCACCCGCAAGGTCTTAGGCAGCTTCTTCCAGTCGAACTCCTTCGTGGCCCTCGCCAGCTCGACCGTGCGGTCGAGCAGCCGCCGATCCATGTCGTGCGCGATGAGCCGCTCTCGGAACGCCTGCAGGGCGCCCTGGGAGAAGGGCGGCTCCGTGGCGCCCAGGCAGCCGAGCACCATCTGCCAGCGCAGGTCCATGACCGCCGCCTCGACCGCGTCCGCGTCGGACAGGCCCAGGTATCCCTGGAGCAGCAGTGCCATCGCGAGTTGGGCTGGCGGCCTTGGATCCGACCCGGCGCCCGTGTCCCGGTACATCGTCTCCAGCTCGCCCTGGAACTGATCGTCAAACAGCTCGTCCCGGTGGCGGCGCAGGAACCCGAAGAGCTTTCGCTTGGTCTCGAGCCGCTTGAGGATGAACTGCTCCTGTTTCGTCGGCTCTCGATCCGGCTGCCACCGCTCCATCGCCACCGCCTCCCGCGCGGGCGACGGCCCGCGCGGCGCGAAGAGATCACGGCCGCATGGGGCCTGTCGATCCTCGGCGCGTAAGCGATGGGAATCATGGGCGGTTCAAGCCGATCGGTGCTCTAGCGGTGGTCTGGTTGCGCCCGTAGCCTCGTATACCTCCGCCTGCGGCAGGATCTGGTAGCCGATGCTCTGTCGCGGTGATGTCAGACGCTTGGTGGACACTGAATATGCTGGTCGTGTTCCGCCCTCCGGGGCTGGGAGGCACCATGTTCGGGCCACTTCTGCGGGAGCTTGAACGTCTCAAAGGCGGGATGACCCTCACTTTCCCGCTCTTGGCCGATGAGCGCGGATACCTCGACAAGGAGTGTCCCGGGGACTCCTGTAAGTACCAGTTCAAGGTGCTCGAAGAAGACTGGGTGGCGAAGTTCCAGGATGAGGCAGTGTACTGCCCGATGTGCGGGCGCAGCGCTCCTTCGGACCAATGGTTGACGACCGAGCAGGTCGAAGAAGCGCAGCGGCAGGCGGTCGCCCACTTAGAGGCGAAGATCGGTCGAGCTCTCGACGCCGGCGCTAGCGAGTTCAATGCCCGACAGCCGCGTTCCGGCTTTGTTCGATTCTCCATGAGAACGACCGGAGCTAGGCCGGCCCCCGTCATTGTGCCTTTAGCGGCAGCTGACATCCTGGAGCAGCTGTTAACATGTGAAAAGTGCGGGGCACGCTACGGCGTTCTCGGGGCTGCCTTCTTCTGTCCCTGCTGCGGACACAATTCGGTGGAGAGAACGTTTCTCGGGTCTCTTGAAAAGGTCCGCACCAAGGTCGAAAAGTTGGAAGTCGTCCGGCGTGCAGTGGCGGACGACTCGGGTCGTGACGCCGCCGAAATGCTTTGTCGGTCGCTTCTGGAGTCGGCTCTTCTGGACGGCGTGGTTGCGTTCCAGCGGATGGCTGAATGGCTCTTCAGTCAGCTGCCGGGGACCACTGCGCCTCCATTTAATGCGTTCCAGCGCTTGGAACAGGGGAGCGCGCTCTGGCTGTCCGCTGTCGGTCTTGGCTATGCGCAGTGGCTGGATCCGGCTGAGCTCAGGGCGCTTAAGGTCTTGTTCGAACGAAGGCACCTACTGGCGCATCGAGAAGGACTTGTCGACTCCCGCTACTTGGCCCAGACGCAGGATGGCGAGTACTCGCTGGGCCAGCGCATCGTTGTGACATCCTCGGACGTGAGCCGACTGGTAGACTCGGTTGAGAAACTGGTGATGGGAATGCAAGCGGCCGTGCAGAAAAGACTTCCTGGGCCATAAGGAAGATTGATCTCATCTTGACGGCCCGAAGCGCCCACGGGCTCGAGCCGTCGTTCGCACCCTAATGCCGGGCCATGCGGAGTCGGCAAGACGATAGACTGGCCCGAGTTGCGCAATCGAGGTGGGGGCGCGGGATTAGCCGTCCTCGCGCGGCGACTCCTCCGGCGGCTCGTGAGCAGCAGTCTTCTCTCTACGTACCTTCATCGCCTGGAATTTGGGCCGAAGGACGTATATCGTCTCGACGATGGCGACGAGAAAGTCGAGCGCTTCGCGTGCGTCCTGCGAAGTAACAACGTCGTCAGTAGGGTGCGCTCCGATGTTTCCGATGAACCGGAGAGCGTCGCCCCATTGAGCGAGTTCGTCGCTGATAAGCCCCTTGTCCTTCATCACGTGGAGGGCACGAAAGAGAGGCTTCGCGTCGGGCGCGAACTCCTTCCCGATGGCCTCCAGCGTGCGGCGAACCATGACCGCGGTCGCGAGGGGGGCGCCAGCAACTTCGCACCGAGTCGCCTCTCTGAATGACTCTTCAACCCTCGGGGGCAAGGGGCAGACCTGATTCCCGCTGACCCGTCGCCTCGCGGTTCTCGCGCCTGGGGCGCTTGAGACTCCACTTCGCCCCGAGACGAGGGTGAGTTTCGTGGCTCGGGCCGGCTCCGCCCGCCATCGCCTCGAACTCCTGATCGGCAAGATCGACGCCGGGTTCCTCCTCGGCGATCATCCGTTCGCGCGTAGTGAAAGAGGGGTGGAGGCTTCGCGGGCCCCCACCCCCCAAGAACGGCCGGAACCTCGCGCGTAATGAAGTGAGGAAGGCCGAGAGGAAGAAGATCATGCCGATCACCGAAGCACAAGCCCGACGTGCCCTGCGGCACGCCGACATCCCCTGGGACCGGGAGGTCGAGGATCCTCGAGAGGACGCCTGGGTGGTCCACGACCACCTCGGCCTGCTGGGAGGCCTGGCCGCCGCCTTCTCCGTGGGCTGTCGGAGCCTGCGTCGCGCCGAAGACTTCTTCGCCGACCTCGGCCTCGGCGCCCGTCGAGCGCTGGGGCTCTCGGTCGTGGGGAAACCATGCGACACCACCCTCTACCGCCTGCTCGCCCAGCAGTCGCCTGCCGGCCTGGAGCAGACGGTCCTGGCGCAGGCGAAGGATCTCTTCGCCCGCAAGGTGGTGAGGCACGACCGCTTCCCCGTCGGCGTGATGAGCTTCGACGGCAAGGGGACCTGGTCCCGGGTCGACGGCGAGCAGCTGCCGGGCGCCCTGCAGTCCGCCTACGACGCCGAGGGCTCGTCGGTGCAGACCTTCGGCGCCCTCCGCGCCGCGCTGACCTCGTCCGCGGCCTGTCCCTGCGTAGGGCAGCGGATCATCGGCTCCAAGGAGGGCGAGTCCCCGGCGTTCCGGGAACTGCTCCCCAAGCTCCACTACGCGCTGGGCGCGCATTTCCGCATCGTCACCGGCGACGCCGGTCTCTGCGCCCGTGAGAACGCGGAGCTCGTGAGCTCGCTCGGCTGCTGGTACCTGTTCGGCCTCAAGGGCAACCAGCCGTACCTGCACGCCTTCGCCCGCGAGCACGGCGAGTACACGATTGGTGACCCGGTCGCCCGGACCGCCGAGCGGTACAGGGGCCACACCATCGTGCGCGAGCTGTACGTCCGCGACGTCGCCGGCGGCCCATCCGTCGTCATGGAGGGCGCCCAGCAGCTCTGGTACGTCTGCCAGACCACGACCGACCGGCGCGGCGAGATCGTGGCGGTCGAGCAGCGGTACTTCGTCACCTCGATCCCGGCTGGGAACCTGACCCACAACCAGGAGCTGGCGCTCGTCCGTCTGCACTGGGGCATCGAGAACCGCTGCCACTGGACCCTGGACGTGGTGCTGGGCGAGGACGATGGCCACCCCTGCCAGGCGAACCGCGCCGCCATCGAGACTGTCAGCTGGCTGCGGATCATCGGCTACAACGCGCTGAGCGCCTGGCGGGCCCTGGCGCCTCGCAAGGACGGCAGCCCCATCGCCTGGGCCCGCGCCGCGGAGACCCTCCGCGACGCGCTGCTCGTCACCCGGGTCGCCGATCAGCACGGGCCCGCCGCCGTCACCTGAATCACCGGCCCGCAGGCCGCCCCTTCTTCATTGCGCGCTGACAACCTGACCCGTCCCGCGGCCGACGCCGCTGGGCGACCTGCGTCCCGCCGCTGCGAGAGCGGCGCCGAGATGGCGGCGAAGATCATCCCGCGTCAGCGCGGATCGGGTCTGGGGGCAAGGGGGCCGTCAGACTCCGCGGGGCCGGAAACAACTGCGGCATCGACTCACGGTCCCAGGGCTCCGGTCCGGTTTCGTACTCACCGGTTAAGCCGGGACGCCGGCACCTTATGCAGTGACCGAAGAAGTAGATCTCGACTAGCTCACCCTCGCCGGGCGAGGTGGCGTGGGTGCCATCTACGACAAGCTGCATGTGCGCCTTACAGTCAGGGCACCAGAACTGGCGAATCTCACTCATGGCGGGCTCGATCCCAACGTCAAGGGGCGGCCTGGTGAAAAGACGAGCAGATCGTTCGGCGGGTCGCCTTGCGTGCTGAACGCCGAACAGCGGCGTTGTGACGTCCCGCACCCACGGTTCAACCCTAGGGTTTCATCCCCTGTGGTCCTTGTCCGTCCCGGGTGTACCATCCGTACCTCAGCTGGGCAGGGTCGCTGTACACCTACATCCGGCCAGCGGACCGACCATGGACGTCTTCTCGCTTCGCGATGCGGTCGTCGACGAGTACCGCCAGTTCGCCACGTCGTTCACGACAATCTGCGCGGAGGACCTCCGTCAGAAGATTCGAGTCGATCTACGCCGAGGAGCGGTACTGGCCCGAGCCGCTCATTCAAATCAACCCCCGTTACCGTACCGTCACCACCATCCAGAAGCAGGTGGACGACGGCCTCCTCGACCCGGGCTGCGCCGAGATCTTCCGGGGCAACCACTCTCAGGAGAAGCCGCGCGGCGAGCCGCTCTCGCTGTATCGCCACCAGCAGGAGGCGATCGCCCTCGCGCGGGCGGGCGAGAGCTACGTTGTCACCACGGGCACCGGCTCCGGCAAGTCGCTCAGCTTCTTCATCCCCATCGTGGACGCGGTCCTCCGGGCGAAGCGGAGCGAAGGCACCAAGCGGACGCGCGCCATCGTCATCTACCCGATGAACGCGCTGGCCAACAGCCAGCAAGAGGAGCTCAAGAAGTACCTCGGGAACGTGGAGGGGCCGCCGCCGGTCACCTTCGCCCGCTACACCGGCCAGGACGACAACGACCGCCGCAAGGCCATCGCCGACGACCCGCCCGACATTCTCCTCACCAACTTCGTGATGCTTGAGCTCCTGATGACCCGTCAGGACGCGCTCGACCAGAAGGTCATCGGCAACTGCCAGGGCCTCCAGTTCCTGGTGCTCGACGAGCTTCACACCTATCGCGGCCGACAGGGCGCGGACGTGGCCCTGCTCGTCCGCCGGGTGCGCGAGCAGCTCGCCCCCGAGCGGCTCCAATGCGTCGGTACCTCGGCGACCATGGCGAGCGGTGGCACGGCGGTCGACCGCAACCAGGTCGTCGCCGAGGTGGCCTCCAAGCTCTTCGCCGCCAACATCCCCGCCGCAAACGTCATCGGCGAGACGCTTGACCGAAGCACCGAGAGCCTCACCGAGGCGCAGGTGAAGGCCGGCCTCGGCGCCGCCATCGACGCAGGCGTCAGGTCCAACGTCTCCGACGCCGAGCTGCGCAAGAACGCGCTTGCCACCTGGGTGGAGACCCGCCTCGGCATCGAGTGGGTCGAGGCCGACCAGCGGTGGCAGCGGGCGCGCCCGCGGACTGTCTCGCAGGCGGTGGACCTCCTCTCGGAGGAGAGCGGGCGGGACAAGGCGGCCTGTGGCAAGGCGCTTCGCCAGCTGCTCCTCGTGAGCAGCGTGCCGGAGTCGGCCCGCACCAAGGCCCCGGGTGCCAGCGAGCGGAGCTTCTTCGCCTTCAAGCTCCACCAGTTCATCTCGGGCGCGGGCTATGCCTACGCCACGCTCGAAAAGCCGGGCCAGCGCTTCGTCACCGTGGACGGCCAAGTCTTCAAGCCGAACGACGAGAAGAAGCGTCTCTACCCGGTTCACTTCTGCCGGGTCTGCGGGCAGGAGTACCACCCGGTCCGCCTGGAATCGGACGCTGGCGAGCGCCGCTTCTACGCGCGTGACATCGACGACGCGCCCATCAAGCGTGATGCGGATGAGGGCGCCGCCCCCACGCCCGCGCCGGTGACCGCCGAGGAAGCGCCGGACGATCCGGTGGAGTTCGGATTCCTCACGCTCCACCCGTCTGACGAGGGCTTCGAGTTCTCCAACGAGGACGAGGACTACCCGGAGGCCTGGCTCGAGCCTGATCCCCGAGGCACCCTCCGCCTCAAGCGCAACTACCGCGACCTCCGCGCGCGGGAGTTCCTGGTGGAGCCCGACGGCAAGGCCGGCTCGGGGCTCAAGGCCTGGTTCCTCCCAGGCAAGTTCCGCTTCTGCCTCCGCTGCGGCGACACCCAGAGCTCCGCCGCGCGCGACCGCAACCGTCTCGCGTCACTCTCCGCCGAGGGGCGCAGCTCCGCCACTACCGTGCTCACGGCCAGCGCGCTGCGGTGGATGCACAACGGGAAGTCGGGCCTGGAGCGGTACACCCGCAAGCTTCTCGGCTTCACCGACAACCGGCAGGACGCCGCGCTCCAGTCCGGCCACTTCAACGACTTCCTTTTCGTGAGCCTCCTGCGCGCCGGCTTCCTGCGCGCCCTCGAGGCGGCCGGTCCCGATGGTTTGCGCGCGGATCAGCTCGGCCTTGCGCAGCAGAAGGCACTCGGCTTCGACGCCCGCTCGCCCGAGATCAGGGCGGAGTGGCTCCTCGAGCCGACGCTCCGGGGCATCAACCTGGAGGACGCCGAAAAGACGCTGCGCGACGTCCTTGCCTACCGGACCTGGTTCGATCAGCGCCACGGCTGGCGGTACACGAACCCCAATCTGGAGCAGCTCGGGCTGCTCTCCGTGGACTACCGCGGCATCGACGAACTGGTGAACGACGAGACGCTCTTCGCCAGCGCGCCCGACCCTCTCAAGTTCGCCAAGCCTGAGGTTCGCAGGGCCGTCTACAAGGAGCTCTTCGACCACCTTCGTCGTCTCATGGCCATCCGGAGCCAGGTGCTGGAGCAGAGCGCCATCGAGCAGCTCATCTCGCGCTCCCATTCGCGCCTGCGGGCGCCCTGGGGGTTCGCGCAGGGCGAGCAGCCGCGGAGGGCGCGGTGGCTCTTCGTGACGCCCCCAGCGCGCGGCCGGATCTCGCTGCGGGACGAGGACCTCATCGCCCGCGGCGGCGCCCGCTCGGCCCTCGGCAAGACGTTGCGGGACAGCAAGCTCTGGGGCGGCAACGGCTCGGTTCGGACCCTCAAGACCAAGGACTTCGAGTCCCTGGTCTCAGCGCTACTGGTGGCAGCCAAGGAGATTGGCATCGTCACGCAGGACGTGACCTCCTTTGACGACCAGCTCGGCTGGCGGCTGGTGGACGGCGCCGTCGTCTTCCGGCGGTCCACGCCGGAGGAGGAGGCCAGGCTTCGCAAACCGGCCAACGCCTTCTTCCGCGCTCTCTACGCTGGCCTTGCCGACCTCCTCGCGCTCCCCGGTCACCCGCTCTTCGGATTCGAGGCCCGTGAGCACACCGCGCAGGTGGAGAGCGAGAAGCGCGAGGTGCGAGAGCAGCGCTTCCGCTACGGCAAGAAGGAGCAGGAGGACCTGGAGGCCCGGAAGGAGCAGCTCCGCGAGATCGGTGAGGTGCCCCGATTCCTGCCGGCCCTGTTCTGCTCACCGACGATGGAGCTGGGCGTCGATATCTCGGCGCTCAACGCCGTCTACCTGCGCAACATCCCGCCGACGCCGGCCAACTACGCCCAGCGGAGCGGCCGCGCCGGCCGCAGCGGGCAAGCGGCGCTGGTGCTGACCTACTGCGCCGCGCTCAGCCCCCATGACCAGTACTTTTTCCGCGAGCCCAAGCTGATGGTCCACGGCGAGGTACGCCCACCGCTCCTCGATCTCGCGAACCAGGAGCTGGTCGAGAGCCACCTCCAGGCCATCTGGCTGGCCTGCACACGCGAGCCGCTCGAATCCGGCCATCTCGCACCTGCTGGTACTCGACGACCCGAAGCGCCCACTCCGGCCCGAGCTTCGGGAGCAGATGGCCAAGCCGGGAGATCACCGCCGAGGCGACGCGGCGCATCCGGCGCGTGCTCGAGATGCTCGAAAGCGAGCTCACCGAGAGGCGCGCTCCCTGGTATCCGGGGAAGGAGGCGTTTGCATCTAGGGTCGCGGCGGGAGCACTCGCGGCCTTCGAGCAGGCCTTCAGCCGGTGGCGGGACCTGCTTCTCGCGGCCGAGAGCCAGATGGCCTCCGCCAACGCAATCAACATCAGCCACACCGCGCGCCCCGAGGAGAAGAAGGCTGCCAAGAGCCGCTACCTGCAGGGCCTCGACCAGATGAACCTGCTGAAGCAGGGGACCAACAACCTCTCGAGTGACTTCTACACGTACCGGTATCTCGCCACCGAGGGGTTCCTCCCCGGCTACAACTTCCCCCGCCTGCCGCTCATGGCCTACGTGCCGGCCTCAACCGACGGCAGCGGTGGCAAGCAGACCTTCCTGCAGCGGCCGCGCTTCCTGGCGCTCTCCGAGTTCGGTCCGCGCAGCCTCGTCTACCACGAGGGGCGCGCTTACCGCGTGGTTCGGGCCCTCCTTTCGCTCTCCGGGCTCGATGCCACCACGCCCAATGCCGAGCTGCCCACGAAGTCGGTGCGCATCTGCCGGAGCTGCGGCGCCGGCCACTTCACGCCGGAGCGCTCCACCTGTCACGGATGCGGCGTGTCGCTCGGCGACGCTGAGCTGGTGAACCACGTCTTCCGCATCGAGAACGTGGCCACGCAGCAGGCCGAGCGGATCACGGCCAACGACGAGGAGCGCCAGCGCCAGGGATTCGAGCTGCAGACCACCTTCCAGTGGGCCGAGCGCGACGGTGACGTGGACGTCCGCAAGGGCGTGGCGGCCGACTCTGACGGAGAAATCCTGCGGATCGGCTACGGCCCGGGCGCCACCATCACCCGCGTCAACAAGGGGCTCCGCCGCCGCGCCAACAAGAAGCAGCTCGGCTTCCGCATCGATCCGGTCTCCGGTTACTGGGCAAAGAACGAGGACGAGGACGACGAGAATCGCCAATCCGACCAAGGCGGCACGCCAGTCGATCGTTCCGAGCGTGGAGGATCGCAAGAACGCGCTTCTCGTCCAGCCGGCCGAGGCCGACCTCGACGAGGTTACGCTCATCACCCTGCAGCACGCCTTCCTGCGCGGCATCGAGGCCGTCTTCCAGCTGGAGGAGGGCGAAATCATGGCCGAGGCCCATGCCGACCAAGGACGACCGGAACGGCTTCCTCCTCTATGAAGCCACCGAGGGCGGCGCCGGCGTGCTGACCCGGCTGGTGTCGGACACCACGGTCATCCAGGACATCGCCAACGCGGCCCTGTCGATCATGCACTTCGACGTGTCGAACGGGCTCCCGGCCGAGCCGACGGCGCTCTCCGACAAGCCCGGGACCAGCTGCGTGGCCGCTTGCTACCGCTGCCTCATGTCCTACTTCAACCAGCCCGACCACGAGGGGCTGGACCGCCGCGATCCCAAGGTGAAGGAGATCCTCCTCCGCCTGGCCGGCGCCTTCACGAGCGGCCTCATGGAGGAGGACGCGCCTGCGCCCACCGCCGCGGCCGCTGGCCCGTCAGGCCCGCCGGCAGCACAGGGGCAGGCCACCAGCGCCGTGCTCCAACGCTGGCTGGTGGAGGCCGCGGCACGCGGCCTCCCTCGCCCGGATGCCCAGCACGCGGACGGGGGCGGTCACCTCGTCTGGCGTGACTACTTCGTGGCCGCCATCATCGAACCGACCGATCCCGCCGTGATCGGCCGCCTCGCCGACAAGGGCTACCAGCTCCACCACTTCGGCGATCCCGCCACCTGGCCCCAAACGTTTGAGACGCTCTCGCAGGCGCTCGCCAACTGACCATGCCTACCTCCCAGTTCTCCCCCGGCAGCCTTGTTCGAGCCCGGGGCCGTGAGTTGATCGTCCTCTCCGGCAGCGACGAGGAGACGCTCCGGCTCCGCCCCGTCTTGGGTTCGGAGGAGGACGTGGCGTTCATCCACGTCCCGCTCGAGGCCGAGCCGGTCACCGACGCCACCTTCCCGGCACCGACGGCCGGGCAACGCGGCGGCCAGGACGCGGCGCTCCTTCTGCGAGATGCCCTGCTCCTCTCGCTTCGGCGCGGGGCTGGACCTTTCCGCAGCATCGGCCGAGATCGCCGTCGAGCCGCGCGCCTACCAGTTGGTGCCGCTCCTGATGGCCCTCAAGCAGGACCCGGTGCGGCTGCTCATCGCCGACGACGTCGGCATCGGCAAGACCATTGAGGCGGCCCTCATCGCCCGAGAGCTCCATGACCGGGGCGAGGCCGACCGCTTCACCGTGCTCTGCCCGCCGCACCTCGTGGATCGAGTGGATCACGGAGCTGGAGCACCGCTTCAACCTGCGGGCCGTCGCGGTCACCGCGGCCAGCGCCAGCCGCCTCGAGCGGACGATTCCAATCGGCGACTCCATCTTCCATGCCCACCCGTTCACGGTGGTCAGCCTCGACTACATCAAGAACCCGCGCCGGCGGGACGACTTCCTGCGCGCCTGCCCGGACCTCGTCATCGTGGACGAGGCCCATACCTGCGCGCCGACGGGCGCCATGCGCCACCTGCGCTACGAGCTGCTCAAGGGGCTAACGGCCTCGCCGACGCGAAGCCTCGTCATGCTCACCGCTACCCCGCACAGCGGCGACGAGGACGCCTTCTACAAGCTGCTCGGTTTGCTCGACACGAAGTTCGAGGCGCTCGCCACCGCACAAGGGGAGGAGCAGAAGGCGCTGCGCGACCAGCTGTCGAATCACTTCGTCCAGCGTCGCCGGCCGGACATCGACGAGTGGAAGGACGGCAGCCTGTTTCCAAGGCGTCAGGTGAAGGAGCTGACCTACCAGCTCAGCGGCGAGTGGGAGCGGTTCTTCGAGGCGGTGCTCGATTACTGCGCCGGCGTGGTCGAGGCGGCCGGCGGCGACGAGCGGCGCCAGCGGCTCAACTTCTGGGGAACGCTGGCGCTCATGCGCTGCGTGGCCTCCAGCCCCGCCGCCGCCGCGCAGGCGCTTCGCACCCGTGCTGGCCTGGAGAATAGGCCCGAGGAGGAGGAGGCCCTTCGCGACCGGCTCTTCGATGGCGGCGCCGACGCTCTGAGCGAGGACGACGTGGAGCCCCCCGCCACCGCCGAGGACGGCGCGCTGGCAAAGCTGATCCAGCAGGCCGAATCCCTGGCGGGGCAGTCCGGCGACCCGAAGCTGAAGCTCCTCACCACGCACCTCGAGCAGCTGGTCGCGGAGGGCTTCAGTCCGGTGGTCTTCTGCCGCTACATCGCCACCGCCCACTACCTCGGCCGCCACCTGCAAGGGAAGCTCAAGGGCGTTTCAGTGGACGTGGTCACCGGCGAGCTCACCTCGGACGAGCGCAAGGAGAAGGTGGAGCTGCTGGGCGACGCCGAGCGCCGGCTGCTCGTCGCCACCGACTGCCTCTCCGAAGGCATCAACCTGCAGGACGCCTTCGACGCAGTGGTCCACTACGACCTCTCCTGGAACCCCACACGCCACGAGCAGCGCGAGGGGCGCGTCGATCGCTACGGCCAAAAGTCGAACCCGGTGCGCGCCACGCTCATGTACGGCGGCAACAACCCGGTGGACGGCGCGGTGCTGGAGGTCATCCTCCGCAAGGCCGCCAAGATCCGCGAGGAGCTGGGCGTCCCGGTGCCGCTGCCGGACGAGGGCCACACGCTGACCCAGGCACTCATGAAGGCCGTGCTGCTGCGCCACACCAAGGGCGGGAAGCAACGGCTCCTCGACTTCAGCGATACGCCGGAGGCCAAGGTCATCGACCAGAGCTGGACCGACGCGGCCCAGCGCGCCAAGGAGAACAAGACGATGTTCGCCCAGCGGCGGCTGAAGCCGGCCGACGTGCTGCCCGAATGGGAGCGGACGCGCGCTGCCCTGGGGGACGCCCGCGACGTGCAACGCTTCGCCGATCGGGCGCTGGCCCGTTTCAACTCGGGTCTGCAGTCGCTCGGGAAGCGTGGCTTCAAAGCCCCGCTCGACGGTCTTCCCGAGGATTTGCGAGAGCGGCTCGAGGCGGAAGGGCTCAGCGGCACACCACTCCTCGACTTCGTCTACCCGCCCGCCGCCCGCTGCCGCCCGGTGATGCGCAGCCATCCGCTGGTCTCCATCCTGGCCGAGACTCTCCTCGAGCGGACCCTGGCCGCCGCGGGCGTGGCGCCGGAAGAGGACAAGTTCGACCCAGCCGTGCTGGGGCGCGTTGGCTGCTGGATCAGCGCCGGCGTCACCGAGCAGACCACCGTGGCGCTCCTGCGCCTCCGCCACCAGCTCGCTTCCGGCCGCGGCGCTGGGCAGTCCACCATTCTCGTGGAAGAGGCGGTAGCGCTGGCCTGGGTTGGAGCGTTATCACCAGGCCTGCTGGAGGGGAGCGAGGCGCTGGCGCTCCTCTGGAACGACGCGGCCGGCGATCCCAAGGGCAACACCCCCAAGCTCCGGATCGAAGAGGCGGTCGCGCTCCTCGGCACCCGTACCGCCGACCTGAAGGCCTTTGCAAAGCGGCGGGCCCAGGCTCTGCTCGAGGATCACCGCCGCGTCCGCGAGGCCTCCGACGCCCGCGGCTCCTGGACGGTCAAGGCCCTCCTCCCGGCTGACGTCATCGGCCTCTTCGTCCTGCTGCCCAAGGAGCGCTGAACATGGCCCCGCGAAAGAAGCTGCGTCAGCGCGAGGCCCAGCTCGCCTTCGAGGCCCTCTCCATCGAAGGGAGCCTGATCTCGCCGGAGTGGCTGGCCAAGGTAGCGCAGCTCGGCGCCGGCCACCAGGCCGAGGCCGACTACCGCATCCCCAAGGGGCTCAACCTCCGCGACGAGATCGGCCGGTACTGGCGCATGGCACAGGCCCACTGGGCCGACTTCGCCCGCGCCTGGTCGGTAGGAACCGCCGGGAAGCCTGTCGCGGAGCAGTTCGTGACCGCGCTCCTGAGGGACTGCTTCGCCTTCGGGTCGCTGGTGGCCAAGGAGCCCGTTGCGAAGGGCGAGCGGATTCATCCGATCGGCTGGACCGCGCTGGAAGGGCGCGTGCCTGTGGTCATCGTGGCGCCGCGCCCGCCGGGCGACCCGGCCACCGCCCGCAGGAGCGCCCTCGACGATCTCTCACCCGACCTGGGCGACGAGGGCCGCCGCCGCAGCGCGTTCGGCCTGGCGCAGGAGTACCTCAACGCCGAGGACGATGCGCTCTGGGCCATCGCTTGCGACGGCCTGACCCTGCGGATCTGCCGCGACAACGCCTCGCTCACTCGCCCGGCTTGGGTCGAGGCGGACCTGGCGCGCCTCTTCACCGAGGAGCGCTACGCCGACTTCGCCGCTCTCTGGCTCCTGGCTCACGAGTCCCGCTTCGGCGCCGCTGGCCAGCCGGCATCCGCTTGTCACCTGGAGGCCTGGCGTAGCGCAGGCCGCGAAGAGGGGACGCGTGCGCGCGAGTTCCTGCGTGACGGCGTGGAGGAGGCGCTCAAGGCGCTCGGCAAGGGTTTCCTCGCGAACCCCGAGAATCAGGCGCTCCGGACTGCGCTCCACGACGGCACGCTCTCGCAAATCGGCTTCTTCCAGGAGCTGCTCCGGCTCGCCTACCGACTCATCTTCCTGCTCACCGCCGAGGAGCGCGAGCTGCTCCACCCTGAGGGCGTGTCGGACGCCGTGAAGGCTCGCTACGCGCACGGCTACTCGGTGCGCCGCCTGCGCGACCGCTCGGTGAAGCGGAGCGCCCACGACCGGTTCGGTGACCTGTGGGAGGGGCTGAACATCGTCCTCCGGGGCGCGGGTGCCGGCGAGCCGCGCCTCGGCCTTCCAGCGCTCGGCGGACTCTTTGCTCCTGACCAATGCCCGCATCTCGACGCCGCTCGGCTCGAGAACCGGGCGCTCCTGACCGCCGTCTTCCGGCTCTCCTGGCTCAAGGGCGAGGCTGGGCTGACGCGCGTGAACTGGCGCGACATGGGACCCGAAGAGCTGGGGAGCGTCTACGAGAGTCTCCTCGAGCTGGTTCCGGTCATCCCGCCCGACTACCGAGGCTTCTCCTTCGCCACCGGGGACGACACCAAGGGGAACGCGCGCAAGACCACCGGCAGCTACTACACACCGGACAGCCTGGTGCAGGTGCTGCTCGACAGCGCTCTCGAGCCGGTGGTGAAGGAGACCATCGCTAAAAACCCGGGGAATCCGGCGGAGGCGCTGCTCCAACTCACCGTCGTAGACCCAGCCTGCGGCAGCGGCCACTTCCTGCTGGCGGCCGCGCGGCGGCTCGCTATCCACGTGGCGCGGCTCCAGGCCAACGGTACGCCCTCGGCGGCCGAGTACCGCCACGCGCTGCGCCAGGTGGCGAGCCGCTGCCTTTTCGGCGTGGACCTGAACCCCATGGCAGTGGAGCTGTGTCGAGTGGGCCTCTGGATGGAGGCCGTCGAGCCCGGGAGGCCGCTGTCGTTCCTCGACGCGCACATCCAGCGTGGCAACGCGCTCCTCGGCGCGACGCCAGAGTTGATGGCAAAGGGGATCCCCGACGAGGCGTTCGAGGCGATCGAGGGGGACGACAAGAAGACGGCGAGCCTTCTCAAGAAGAAGAACAAGGCTGCGGCGGAAGGGCAGCGCGGGCTGGATGCGCTCTGGTCGAAGCCGGCAGAGGCCGAGTCGGCGGAGGTCTCGAAGGCGGTCGCTGCCTTGGAGGCCGCGCCAGACGCCAGCCTCGAGGAGGTCGCGGGCAAAGAAGCGCAGTGGGAGGGGCTCCAGCGCTCCTTCGCCTTTACCCACCAGAAGTTCATCGCTGACGCCTGGTGTGCCGCGTTCGTGTGGCCCAAGCCGCCCACGGACCCCAAGAAGTCGGATCCGGTCGTCTCGGCGGCGCCCACCAACGACCTCTGGCGGCAGATCAGGGACGGCCAGGGGAAGCCGCCGGCAGAGACTGTGAAGACCGTCGCGGAGCTCACGAGCCAGTACCACTTCTTCCACTGGCACTTGTCTTTCCCGCAGGTCTTCGCGCGCGGCGGGTTCGATGTGGTCCTCGGGAATCCGCCTTGGGAACGAGTCAAGTTGTCAGAACAGGAGTTCTTCGCGTCGCGAAGCGACGCCATCGCCCTTGCGTCGAACGCCGCGCAACGTAAGAAGTTGATCGCTGCGCTTCCGAGCGAGGACCCGACTCTTTGGCGCGAATGGTCGTCCGCAAGCAGAACAGCGGTGGGACTGAGTCACTTCGTTCGCGAATCAGACAGGTATCCACTATGCGGTAAGGGGGACGTGAACCTGTATGCCCTATTCGCTGAGCACAACATTTCCGTGCTTCGCTCGGGTGCCCGTGCAGGGTTCATCGCTCCGACCGGAATCGCCACCGACGATACGACAAAGGCTTACTTCCAGATGCTTGTCGAAACCCGCCGCCTGCGGTCGCTCTATGACTTCCAGAGCGGCCCGGGTCTGTTCGGCGAAATCGGGCATGGAACGTTCAAGTTCTCGCTGGTGACGGTATCAGCAGATTCGGATCCGACGCCAGCGAGCCTATCGTTCTATGCGCGATCGGTGCGTGAGGCGCTCTCGTCCGAGAAGGTGTTCTCCCTGGCCTCAGAGGACATCGAAGCCCTAAACCCAAACACAAGAACGTGTCCGACCTTCAGGTCGCACCGAGACGCGGTGCTTAACCTGCTGATCTACAGGCGAACAGGCGTTCTTTGGGACGAGGAAGCGGACGCCGGCAACTTCTGGCGCCTTCGCTTCCTGCGGATGTTCGACATGACGAACGACGCAGGGATGTTCCTCGACTCGCGCGCACTTTCGTCGAAGGCGGTTCAAGGTCAGCGCGTGATCCCGCTACTCGAAGCGAAGATGGTCCACCAGTTCGACCATCGCTACGGCGACTACAAAGACCAGCCAGAGGGTAGCGAGAATCTAAGTCTTCCAGACGTTACTTTGGACCGGCTCGTCGATCCCGCATACGCACCGCAGCCACGCTACTGGGTACTCGAGCACGAATGCGAGCAGCGGCTGGAAGGTTGGCAGCGCGGATGGCTTCTGGGTTGGCGCGACATCAGCAAGACGCAGAACGAGCGGACCTGCGTCGCTTCACTTCTTCCCCGGGTGGCGGTCGCCAACAACTTCCCTCTCGCACTGACCGACGCTGAGCCCAAGCTCGTCGCCTGCCTATACGCCAACTTGTCTGCGGCTGCCTTCGACTACTGCGTGCGCCAGAAGGCCGGCGGAACACATCTTAACTACTTCATCCTAAAGCAACTGCCTGTCCTCCACCCCGACATCTACGCAGCATCGTGCACGTGGGGAGTAGCGGATACGGTCCGGGACTGGGCACTACAGCGAATCCTAGAGCTGACGTACACAGCTTGGAGCCTTGAACCCTTTGCGAAGGACATCGGATACGACGGCCCGCCCTTCCGCTGGGCTCCGGAGCGCCGCTTCCTGCTCCGCGCCGAACTCGACGCCGCCTTCTTCCACCTCTACGGTATCTCGCGCGACGACGCCGACTACATCCTCGAGACCTTCCCGATCGTAAAGAAGAACGACGAGAAGGCTCACGGCGAGTACCGGACCAAGCGCGTCATCCTCGAGATCTACGAGGCGATAGCAGAGGCGATCCGGACGAGGAAGCCGTACCAGACGCGGCTCGACCCGCCACCGTCCGATCCGAGGGTGGCGCATCCGGCGAGGTCGGGATCGAGGCCGGCCAGCGCTGGTAGGTCGTCGGGAAGGGGGTAGGAATGAACACGCCGAAGCTCAGCAAGCCAGATGATGTAGTGCCCTGCCTGGAGCACCTGCTCAAGACGGTGGGCGGTGCAGTTCCTCACGATGCTTCGGCGAGGCTAAAGACGGCCTTCGCCCCGTCTCGGGAAGGCAATCCGGAGTTCCTAAGCGGGCTCTGGCAATTCGCACAGAGCTCAGTCGAGCCGAGGCGATCGGAGTACAGCAACCTTCAGCTGGATGATCGGTCCCTTGCAACGCCCGAGGCCATCAGCATGATCGGGCAGCTCGTGGCCGGGCCAATCGAGTCGCGGGGCATTTCCCTGCCGAAGCTCTCCACGCCCTCTGTAACGAAGGTTCTGGGACGATGGAACAACGAGCGCACCGAGTTCTCCGGGTGGCCAGAGTGGGTCGTGACATTTCCGGTGGAGCGGCCGAACAGCGGGCGCCCCATCCCGCCTTCGGAGCCTGTAGTTGGCAAGGGGATGCGTCCGTACGCCTCCGGAGTCCAGGCCGTTCTCGACTGGGTCTGGGGCCGAGGCGGTAGCGAGAACCACCTGCCGCACGAGAACTCGCTTGTCGTCGTGGTACCCGACTACCGGTGCCGGATCAAATCAGCCGAGTGGCGGCGGGGAAGGGTCCTGGCTGTCGTCGAGGGACCGGAGGAGGCTCTTGAGCTTCAGGTTCTCGCTTACGCGAGCGGCGGCCATTCTCCAAGCTCCCCACTGACAGAGCTGCCGCGCGGCGAGACCTTGGAAGTTGCGGTCCCCTCGGAAACCGAGAGGGTGGAGTTGTACCTTGTTCGCTCTTCCGGGGAGTTGGCCAGCCACGTCGTTTTGCACTCGGCGGGCGAGGAGTTCGAGGCGAATCCCGGACGCCCCACCGTTGAGGAGCAGGCACGCGCTGACCTGCGGGGAGAGGGTCAGCACGTGGAGTTCAAGCCATTCATAGAGCCCAAGCATCAGAAGGAGCACGAAGTCGTCAAGTCGATCGTGGCCTTCTCAAACACAGAGGGTGGTCGCCTCTACATCGGGGTTACGAAGGACGGAGTGCCGGAAGGAGATGCAGCCCTTCGCCGCGTCGCTAAGGCCGACGGAGAAGCCGCGATCAAGAAGCTCGTCGACTGGGTAAGGAGCCTGGCCGCCGAAAAGGTCAAGCCAGACCCGGACCTAGAAGTACAGGTCATTCGCGTGTCCGGCGAGGCGGTCATCCTCGTGTCGATCGCCGCGGGTACCTCGCCGCCGTACTCGACCCACGCCAACGATGTCTTCATCCGAAGCGGAGCAACCAACCGGAAGCCTGATCCTCGCACCGAGTTGCCGCACCTCGGGGAGGCGCGCCGGGGAGCATTGCTAACGGAGTTCGGTGATCGATTCTAGGGAGCGCTCAATGCCAAACGCGTTAGTTCTCGACGACCCGTGGTCTCGGATCGGCTCCGCGTGCAGGACGAGCCGCGCCTACGCCGCCGTGGCCTACATCGGCAAGGGCGCGACGCGGCTGCTCCCGCTTCGCGCCGGCAGCAAGCTGGTCGTCGATGCGAGTGAGGCGGCCGTTCGCTCCGGCCAGACCGATCCCCGGGAGTTGCTGAAGTTCTTTCGCAAGGGCGTCGACGTCTTCTCGCAGCCCAGGCTGCACGCCAAGGTATTCGTCTTCTCGAAGGTCGCGTTCGTGGGCTCGAACAACGTTTCGAGCCATTCGGCGAACGTTCTCGTCGAGGCGGCTGTCGCCCTGCGCACGACGGCTGCCGTCGCCCAGGCCCGACGCTTCGTGCTGGACGTGGCGAAGTCGCCGATGGGCGAGGAGTTCCTCAAGAAGCTGGTGAAGATTTACCGTCCTCCTCGTGTCCCCGTCGCGGGCCGGCAGCGCCGCAGACGCGGTGTCACGAGGGAGGAACTCCTCGCCGAGGCCAAGCCGCTGCGCCTGATCCACCTTGTGCCGGCTGACTGGGGTGAGTCCGAGTTTCGGGCGGACGAAGCCGGGCGCAAGATCGCGGAGAAGCGCAAGACCCGGGGGTTCAAGCTCGATAGCTTCGGGTGGAAGCGGTGGGCACACGACGGCCTCGACGAAGAGATCGTCATGATGGTGAAGCGCAGCCCTCACCACATCACGTTAGACCCGCCCGGCCGCGTCCTCGCGGCCAAGAAGGTGGGCCGTTCGAACCTGTCCATCGTCCAGATCGAGTTGCCGCCGAAGTACAAGCGGAAGATGGGGGTTGTGAGGAAGCGGCTACCGCGGGCTACCTTGAAGCGCCTGCAGCGCTCCGGGCGCCTCGCGCCGAAGCACGCGGCTGCGGTGCGGGGACTCTGGGCGTGAGCGCCGCGGCCGCAGCGCCAGGTACTCGTACCCGCCTCGAGAAGGCGGCCTTCGACAATGGGTTTGACCGGGAGCTCGGGCGCTCCGGTGATTGGCTGGCGTACGGCAGCACACACGCGGCCCTCAACGTCTGGCTCATGGCCGACACAGCCGGCCGTCTCGTAGCCGCGTTATCCCGGGCCGACGTCGCGTACGCGCTGGCCGAACACGGCAACGCTATCAGTACACCGCTTCCTGCCGGGGCCGCCGCAGCGCGAATAGTCAGCGACTTCCCTGCGCTGAACCGGCTGCTGCGGCGCGCGTACCAGTTCGCCCGAACCCTTCCGCAGGGACTTCTGCACGAGTTCGAGCAGAAGATAGCCGGGATGCCGAGGCGGACCGAAGCCGAGCGGCTGGTCATCCAGCGCGTTGGCCAGGACGTGTTTCGCAATGGACTACTCGAGTACTGGGAGGGCAGGTGCGCTATCACTGGCCTCGCGGTACCGGAGCTCCTCCGCGCGAGCCACATCAAGCCTTGGGCCGACTGCGAAACGGACGCCGAGCGGCTCGATGTCTTCAACGGATTGCTGCTCGCGCCGCACGTCGATGCAGCATTCGATGCAGGCTTCGTCACATTCGCGGACGATGGTGCTGTGATCGTTTCGTCGGCGCTGGGCATGGCCGAGCAAGCCGTGCTGGGCCTGCAGCTCCCGCTAAAGCTTCAACGCGTTGAGCCAGCGCACCTGGAGTACTTGTCATTCCATCGGAGGAACGTGTTCCGAGTGCAGGACGTGAGGGGCACCTGATCGTGGTCGCCATCGAGGCTCCAGCAAGGATACGCTGCCGTTAGCCCGATCGCCTGAGGTCCTATGTACATTGAGCGCATATCGCTTACGAACTTCCGTTCTTTTGGTCCGACCGAAGAATCGATCGCGCTATCGTCGAACGTTACTGCCTGCGTCGGAGGAAACGGATCAGGCAAGACAGCGCTGATGCATGCTCTTCTTCGCATGTTCGGCGTAACGGCCGACCAACGCCGGGTGCGAAGGCACGACTTCCACGTTCCCGCGGACGAAGCGGATGCACCGCACCAACGCAAGCTGAGCATCGAGACGGTGCTTGCATTTCCAGAGCTCGCCGCGGGGAAGCAGACGCAGGCCGTGCCCGAGTTCTTCAACCAGATGGCGGCCGACGATCAGGGGACTCTGCGCGCTCGGCTGAGGCTTGAGGCTACGTGGACAGACGACAACTCGGTCGATGGAGTTGTCGAAACGCGGCTTTTCGCGGTTAAGACCTTCGAACCCAACTTCAAGGAAGAAGACTGCGTCGACATCAGAGCTCACGATCGAGCCCGCATCCAGGTCATCTACGTGCCCGCGGTACGTGATGCCGCGTCGCATCTCTCAGCATTCCTTCGAGGTCGTCTGTGGCGAGCCATCGCGTGGTCGGAACCGGTTCGCACGGCGCTCGGTGACGCGGGAGAGCAACTCAACGATGCTTTCGCGGACGAGCCTGCGGTGGGCCTCATCGCCAAGCGCCTTGAAACGAGATGGCGAGAAGTGCACACGGCAGCAACGGACGCAATCCCGACATTCCGCCCTGTCGACGTGCGCCTGCCTGAGTTCATCAGAAAGGTTGACGTCGTCTTCACGCCAGACGAGGCCGGACGCGACAGGAGCCTCGAGGATCTGAGCGACGGCCAGCGATCACTGTTCCACGTTGCGATGACGGCGGCCACGCTTGACGTCGAGGCAGACCTCGCTGCCGGTGCAGCAAAGGGCTTTCAGCCGGGCGGGGTGTCTCTTCCTGCATTGACGATCCTGACGGTTGAAGAGCCCGAGAACACCCTGTCTCCGTTCTTCCTGTCGCGCATCATCCACCAGATCCTCGACTTGACATCTGGCTCTCGAGCCCAGGCGATCATATCGAGCCATTCGGCAAGCATTCTCGCTCGTGTCGATGCGAGTGAAGTTCGGTACTTCCGATTGGACGCCACGACTCGCACTTCTCGGGTCAGAGGCATCACACTTCCAGTGGGTCAGGAAGAAGCTGCGAAGTTCGTTAGGGAAGCCGTCCAAACCTATCCTGAACTCTACTTCGCCAACTGTTGCCGCGCAGCCTGATTGGTGGGAATCCCGTCAGCATGGTTGGTGGGCACCACCTGCCTGACAGGGGCGCGCGCAGCTAAGCCGAGGGCCATCGCTGGCTTGGCAGGGTCGCGTGCACGCAGGGTGATGGCTACACCGCGTCAGAGGAGCGGAAGCTGCCGGGCCGGCATCGCCGGCGTGAGAGGGCGCAGATGTGCGCGCCAGGCCGGGACGATCCGCAGGCGGGCCAGCAGGGCCGCAGCGCGGACCGGGTCGCGGATGCCGGCGGCGGCCAGGAGCGCTGCTGCGAGCTGGTCGTCCAAGATCCAGACGGCGATGCCGCGGCGAGCGGCCTGGGCGAGGAGCGGATTGGCCTGGGCCAGCGCGGCGGTGGCGACCAGCTCGGCGCCGGCGTGGGCGAGGTACTCCAGCAGGCCGAATCGGGCGTCGTCGGTGCCCGCGGCGCGGACCGTGCGGCGGGGCTCGCCCCGGTCGCCGACCAGGACGGCCACGAGGTGCCGGCGGGCCGCCCACAGCCCGCAGACGATCACGTGTCGCGCTCGAGGCGGTCGCGGTCCAAGACCCGGGGCAGGATGTCCCGCTCGACCAACTTCCGCTTCCGCCGGGCGGCCTCGCGGAGGCAGCCGGTGGCGAGGCGGTCGAGATCCCGCATGCCGCCGGAGGCGGCCTCGTGGAGCAGGGCGACGGCGTCACCGGCGAAGATCTCGCGGTCCACGCCAGCCCGCTTGAGCCGGTAGCGGAGGTACTCCGCGGTGTCCTCCGGCGTGAGGGCGTCCACGTGCAGCCGGACGTGCAGGCGGGAGTACAGCGAGCGGTAGCGCCGCATCTGGAGCAGGTCGTTCAGTTCGGGCAGTCCCACCAGCATCAGCGACAGCAGCGCCCGGGAATCCCACTCGTAGTTGAGGAGGATGTGGAGGTGGCCCAGCATCTGCTCGTGGAGCAGGTGGGCCTCGTCGATGAGGAAGACGGGATGGACGCGCTCCTTGGCCAGCTCCTCCACGTTGGTGGAGACCGCGTAGAAAACGGCGGCCGCGGTGGCGTGGGGCGACAGCCCCAGCGCCAGGCAGAGCTGGCGGTAGAAGTCGCGGCGGCCGAGGGTCGCGTTGTGGCAGTAGGTGAGCCGGAACCCGGCGGCCGGCAGCCTGGCCCGCAGGGCGCGAAGCACGCAGGTCTTGCCGACGCCCGGTTCGCCGGTGAGGAGCACCGACGCCCGGTCCTCGACGGCGTCCACCAGCTCCTCCACCACGGCGGCCTTGGACGTCGGCAGCCAGAGATCCTGATCGGCGATCTCCTTCGAGAACGGCGGCTCCTGCAGCCCGAAGGCGGTCAGGTACGAGTCCTTCATCGGTCGTCATCCTTGCGACGGCGGCCGGTGGCCGCGTCGAGCAGCGTCTGGGTGGGGTCGAAGTCGGTGGTGGTGGTCGGAGCCTCGCCAGGCCTGCGGGGCAGGCGTTTGCGGCGCGCGTTGGCGACCGGATCCACGGGGTGGAGATCGAGGCGCCGGCCCTCGTGCTCGATCCAGGGCGCGCCGTCGAGGAGCGAGTAGGCGAGCGTCACCACGCGGCCGGTGAGGAAGCCCTGGTCGAGCTCCCAGTCCTTGCCCATCACTGAGACGGTGGTGTCGCGGCGGACCCGGCGGCGTTCACGCACCGTCAGCGCCTCCCGCAGCTTGGCTTCGTCGAGGGTGTCCGCGAGGCGGGTCCGGGCGGCGTAGACCGTCCCCGGCGACCGTCCCATCAACGAGGCGTGCGGGGCCACGTGGTAGTGGCGGTCCACGAACGCGAGGAGCCGCACCTCGACGTCGTGGAGCGAGGCCATGGGCGGCAGGTGGTCGAGACAGCCCTCCCGCAGCGTGCGCCAGAACCGCTCCATCTTCCCGCGGGCGGGCGCGTCGTACGGCTGGGCGTGGACGAGAGCAATCCCGAGCCGCGGGCACGCCGTCCGCAGCACCTCGCCGGTGTAGGTGGAGCCGTTGTCGAGGTAGAGGACGTCGGGCGCACCGTGCCGGCGCAGGGCCTTCACCAGCAGCTGCAGCATGTCGGCCTCGCGCTCGGTGTGGCGGGCCTCGATGGCCAGGATGTACCGGCTGGCGTCGTCCAAGAGCGCGTGGATCCGCAGCGGCCGGGACTGGCCGCCGATGGTCAGCGCCGGGCCGTGGCAGACGTCGGCGTGCCAGAGCGCGCCCGGCTCGGCCGCCTGCCAGCGGAGCCGGACCCGCTCGCCGGCGCCGTCGCGCAGTGGCACGCGGTCGAGGCCGTTGGCCTGGTAGAGGCGGCGGATGGTGGACTCCGACACGGCGTCCCGCTGCAGGCGCCCGTCGGCCACCAGGGTGCGCAGGATCAGGGGAACGGAGGCGGACGGGTGTTCGCGCCGGATGTCGAGAAGCAGGGTCCGCTGGTCGGGCGAGAGCTCGCGGCCGTGGCCGCGATCCCCTCGAGGCGCCGGGCGCAGGGCGTCCAGGCCGCCGCGCTTGTAGGCGTAGAACCACCGCTCCAGCGTGGTGAACGAAATCGTCTTCGTGACCTCGGCCCCCGGCGGCCGGAAGCGCTCGGCGGATAGCGCCCTCAGCACTGCGCGCAGCTGTCCGTGGTCGAGATCGCGGCGGGTGAGCGCGCCAACCAGCTCCGCCCGGAACCTGGCCACCGCCTCTGCGTGGTCCCTCGGCGCGAGCTTGGGCGACTTCGGGGACGACTTCGTCATCGGGCTCCTCCTCGGCCGGCCGCTGATCACCGCGCCCGCCGAGCGTGAGCCCTCCCACGTGGCCGCCGACGGGGGCAGGGATCGCGGATGGTGGGCGCGAGATCCCCAGCGCCGTCGCGGCGATGGCCCTCAGCTCACATGCGCGGCTCCGAGGAAGGCTCGTGTCGCGAGCGGGAGGCCGTCAGCAACCGACGGGGCCAGGGCCGCCAGCGTGGTCGCGGCGCGGGCGGCTATGGCGCGGAGGCAGGCTCCATCCGGCGCGGCGCGGACTTCCGGGAAGAGCTGCCCGGCGCGGATGGCCTTGGCCCAGCGCCGCAGCGAGGTCCAGCGTGTCGCCGCCGCCGCCCCGACAATCCGCCAAGGGCTGACGCGGGCCCGGACCGCGGCCGGCGTCTGCTGCTCCAGGCTCCAGACCGCGAGCGCCAGCGCGACCGCCGGCGCCGAGTAGAGCCGGCGCCGCTGGACGCCGCTGGGCACGACCAGGAGCACCGCTCCGCAGACCTGGCAGGCATACCGGCGGGCGATCACCTCGGTGACCTGGGGCGGCGCGGTCGCGTCGGGCGGGCCCCACTCGATCCCGGCGCCGGACCCCGTGGCCGTGCAGCACCAGGCGACCACCGGCCGGCCGGCTACCAGCGCCGCAGCCGGTGCAGAGACCCGGACGCGCCTCGTCCACGGTGGGGAGCTTGGCCGCCCAGGACTTGACGTCGATGCGGAAGTAGACGATTCGAGAACTGCTCTGGCTTCCTCCAAGCAAGTAAGTCAGGGCACGACGGGGTGCGTGTTTGCGGCACGCCCCCGTCACCTATTTGTGGTCAGCGACGCGCCAGCGCCCCGCCTCCACCTAAACCGACTACCATCACCGTGAGTGACCGCCAGTTTGCAGGCTGGGCGGCGGGCACCTACATGGCGCTGCCGGCCCGCCCGTCAGCCAGCCTGCGCGAAATCCGGCCTCCGACCCTCAACAGGCTCGCGCGCTAACACATCCCAGCGCGCAGCGCCGCCGTAGGCGTTAACCATCCAGAGCTCGCCACCAGGTGCAGCGGCCAGGGCGCCGCTTCCAAGGGATCCGCTGGCCGCCGAGGCATTCTCGACGCAGAAGCCGCTGATGCACGGGATGTCGCCACTCGTCACTGCTCTCGCCAGCGGGAACGCCATCGTTCTGGCCGCGCATGATCCCTCCGTCGCGGCCGGCAGAGGATGCGCGTTGACGGCGGGAGCTGAGGGGAGACAGGCCGGTTCTCCCCCGCCTGACGGGTCGCCTGGAGAAGTCTCCGTGGTGTTACCGGCGCTGCACCCGGCCAGCCATGCACTGATGAGCAGGGTTGGCAGTTCTGCGTTCCTGAGCGTGAGCACGCACAAAGGTTGAGGGGTTTCCGGCGTGCGCGGCCCTCCCCAAATCGGGATCGACCCGATCATCTCGACATGCGAAGCGCAGGCTCGCCCGATCGGCAGCCCAGCAAGCACGTGAGACACCAGCCGGCTTCTCCAGGCCGGCCACCCAAAATCGGCTCCGGCGCGGGTAGTCCAGTGGCCGCGCCGGAACCCAGCTCACGGTGCCTGCGTGACCTGGTGTTGAGCAACGAAGCAAATCCGGGGATCGCTGGGCCCTTCGGCGTACGCAGCACTCATTCGAGAGAACGTCCAGCGTCATCCGCCCGCACGTATGCCCCACGCACCTCCCGCTGCTCTCGGCGTTATCGCACCTGGAGTGGCGGGGCGTCCCTGTTCACAGAAACCGCCGCGAGTGTGTCTGTATGAACGGGGAGAGCCCCGGAGCCGCAGGTCCTCCCCAAGGCGGGCAACTAGTGAATGTCCCACGGGGAGGCAGGCGAATTGAGGAGTTCGGTTTTCAGCCTCGCGCTGCTGCCCGGCCACGCCCGGCTTGAGGGATGTTCCGTAGCGCGCGAGAGGGAGCCCAACTCAGCCGCCTGTGATCGGACGCGCATCAAGAGCGCCGCGGCTCGATGCGGCAGTCTAGCAAGTGCTTCACGGTTCGTAAGAGTGAGGTGTCGGTGTTGCGCGCCGGCCGCGTGCGCACTCAGGCGTGCGCAGCTGGTCGCGGGATAAGAAGTGGATCGGGGGCGCGCATGAACCGGCAGTCTCTCCTGTTGATCGTGCTCCTCGCCGTCGCAGCTGCGGCGTGCGATGGCTCGAGCTCTTCGCGGTGCCTGACGATCGTAGCGGAATACCAGGCCAGCCTACCCGACGCGCTCACCTGCGAGCTTTCCTCGGAGGCGTGCAGCACGGGGCGTCCGCTCGTCATGGGGCAAGAAAACCCTGACGGCTCGATCGAGCTGGAGGGGCTCTGCCTTCCGCCCTGCTACGGCGCAGTGAATCCGAATCGGGTCGCTGAGCTCGACCACCTACTGGCCGAGTTCGAGGCGGAGAACTGTCAGTACAAAGGATGCTGGTGCCCGCCAGCGCACACGATGCCGCCGGAGTGCAGGGACACCGGCTGCTTTGGCCTCCTTCCGCCTTGAACGCGCCGCTAGAGAGCTCAACCGCGAAAGGATAGAGCGCCTCCGGGACGGGGCTACCATGAATGAAACGGGTTAAGGTGCTTGGCGTTGCTGGCGACCGCAGGGGCGTGCGGAACCGACTCTCCTAAGGAAGCCTGTCTTCGGACCTACTGCCGCCCGGGTGCGGTTCCGAGGGGAAGTGCGGCGGTCTTCTGCCTCCCGAGTAAGAATGACGGCCTCGGGGCTCCATGCTCCCGCTGCAGGTCGCTCCGTCCTGTAGGCGACGCCTCGTCGGGCAGCCAACGTTAGTCAGCGGGAACTCACACGGCGTGGTCCCTTGCGCCGGCCGAGGGCTGGCGCGGATGCGCAACGGCTGCTTCGGCTGACCTCGTTATGCTCAGGTACTGCAGCGGGAACGCTATGCCAAACGCGAAGCGCCAGCCCCCGCAGCACATAGGGCAGGTCTGCGCATAACTCGAGACGCTGCGCCGGGCTCATGCGACGCTGCCGGTCACAGCCGTCCAGAACGAGTACTCGATGCTCTGGCGCGGGCCCGAGCAGGAAGTCATTCCGACTTGCGAGGAGCTTGGCATCGGCTTCGTGCCGTGGAGCCCGCTCGGCGTCGGGTTCCTCACGGGAGCGATCGACGCCAACACGCGGTTCGCGCAGGGTGACATCCGCGGCGTCGAGTCCCGCTTCTCTCCCGAGAAGTAACCGCCCGGCGAACGCCGTCTGGCGGGGCTGATCCAGTCGGTCGATGCTCCTCCGCTCACAACGGAGGACGACATGACGGAGCAGGAGCGGACGCGTTGGACGAGGCTGGTCGCAGACTTCGAGGCAAGCGACCTCACGCAGCGGGAGTTCGCGACGGAGCGCGGGGTCTCGTTCAGCAACCTGCGCAACTGGCTGTACAAGCTTCGCAAGGAGTCCCGGCCCCTGCAGCCCAGACCTGATTCGCGCTGACTCCTCGCGCCACCGCGCTCGCGCCTGCGGCGCTTGAAATTCCTGCGCGCGCCGAGATCGGGGTCGGTTTCGTAGAGCGAGCGCGCCCCGCCCGCCCGCCGCGTCGATTTCTGATCGCCGAAGATCGACGGCGCGATGCTCCTCGGTTGATCATCCCGCCCGCGCAAAATGGAGAAGGGGTGGAGGCTATGCGGGCCCCCACCCCAAAGACGGCCGAACTCGCGCAAAACGAGAAGCAGGCCGAGGAGCAGGAGATCATGCCGATCACCGAAACACAAGCCCGACGTGCCCTGCGGCACGCCGACATCCCCTGGGACCACGGGGTCGAGGACCCGCGCGAGGAGGCCTGGGTGGTCCACGACCACCTGGGCCTGCTGGGCGGTCTGGCGGCCGCGTTCTCCGTGGGCTGCCGGACCCTGCGCCGCGCAGAGGACTTCTTCGCTGACCTGGGCCTGGGCGCGCGCCGAGCGCTGGGCCTCCCGGTCGCGGGGAAGCCGTGCGACACCACCCTCTACCGCCTGCTCGCCCAGCAGTCGCCGGCCGGCCTGGAAGAGACGGTCTTCGCGCAGGCGAAGGCGCTGGTCGCCCGCAAGGTGGTGAGGCACGACCGCTTCCCCATCGGCGTGATGAGCTTCGACGGCAAGGGGACCTGGTCCCGGGTCGACGGCGAGGAACTGCCGGGCGCCCTGCAGTCCGCCTACGACGCCGCCGGCTCGTCGGTGCAGACGTTCGGCGCCCTCCGCGCCGCGCTGACTTCCTCCGCGGCCTGCCCCTGCGTCGGCCAGAGGATCATCGGCTCCAAGGAGGGCGAGTCCCCCGCCTTCCGGGAGCTGCTCCCCAAGCTCTGCGAGCAGCTGGGCGCGCATTTCCGCATCGTCACCGGAGACGCTGGTCTCTGCGCCCGGGAGAACGCCCAGCTCGTGAACTCGCTCGGCTGCTGGTACCTGTTCGGCCTCAAGGGCAACCAGCCGTACCTGCACGCCTTCGCCCGCGAGCACGGTGAGTACACGATCGGTGACCCGGTCGCCCGGACCACCGAACGGTACAGGGGCCACACCATCGTGCGCGAGCTGTATGTCCGCGACGTCGCCGGCGGCCCGTCGGTCGGCATGGTGGGCGCCCAGCAGCTCTGGTACGTCTGCCAGACGACGACCGACCGGCGCGGCGAGATCGTGGGGGTCGAGCAGCGGTACTTCGTCACCTCGATCCCCGCCGGGACCCTGACCCGTGACGACGAACTGGCGCTCGTCCGCTTGCACTGGGGGATCGAGAACGGCTGCCACTGGACCCTGGACGTGGTGCTGGGCGAGGACGATGGCCACCCCTGCCAGGCGAACCGGGCCGCCATCGAGACCGTCAGCTGGCTACGGATCATCGGCTACAACGCCCTGACGGCCTGGCGGGCCCTGGCGCCTCGCAAGGACGGCCGTCCCACCGCCTGGGCGCGCGCGGCCGAGACCCTCCGCGACGCGCTGCTCGCCGCCCGCGTCGCCGACCACCGCGGCATGGCGGCCGCCGCCGTCACCTGAACCACCGGCCCGCTGGGCCGCCCCTTCTTCATTGCGCGCAGACAGCATGACCCGTCCCGCGGTCGACGCCGCTTGGGCGACGTGCGTCCCGCCGCTGCGAGAGCGGCGCCGTGATGCCGGCCAAGATCATCCCGCGTCAGCGCGGATCGGGTCTGGGGTGTCGGGGGCGCTCTCCTGGAGGCATGGATCCGCGCACTCCGGGCTGCTGGCCACGCATCAGCTTCTTTGACCGTCAGCCTGGCGAACCCGACCGCCCTGCGGATGTACCAGCGCGCAGGATTCACGCGCATCCTTTCGGACGCCCGGCGCACAATCATGCGGTGGGATGCACCAGCACCGGGCTAGACCCCGGCTGACTCCACCGCCCTCGCAAACAGCCACCTCCCTGCCCGTGACACTCATCGTCGACATCCGAGACTGGCTGGACGAGCGCGGCTCTCTCCCGCTGGCTCCGCCTCGACTCCGCAGCAGCGCGCTGCGCATCGCTACTTTCATCGAGTACGGCGGGACAGTCCCGCAGCTCGAGGGCCGCGAGACGATGGTGCCCTGCAAGCAGCGCCCACGGCGCAAGCCATGCCTCGGCCTGATGTGGGTGATGAAGCGCAGCGACGATCGCATCCAGGCCTTCTGCATGTTCTGCAGAAACACCGAGGCGATCATCTCAGGCTGGCAGGGCACCGAGTGGGCCGAGGGGCCCATGGAGCCCGCGCCCATGACCGACGACTGAGGGGACCGGGTCTCCCGGATCACCGGTGGAACAGGGCGCTTTGGAAGTCGTTGGCGACGTCTGGCCGCGGCACGTCCGTATCCAGAGTTGAATGAACTCCCAACAGGAAGGTGTCCGATGATCTCGCTGACCGAGCTGCTGTCATCCCGGGGGTTCCGCAACCTCGAACGCACGAAGATCGTCCGTCACCAGGATCATCGGGTCGACATGCGGATGCTGCGGAGGCGCGGGCTTTTCGAGTTCTACCAGCGCACGCAGGCCAAGGACGTCTTCAACTGCGACCAGATCGTGTCGTTCATCGGGGACGAGAACCGACGCGCGATCTTCTGCGGCATTTTCGGGGTCGATGGAAAGCGGCAGATCGAGCCCGGAGCCCGTCTCAAGGTTCCACCCGGTTTCCCTGTGGAGCTCCTTGAGGGAGCCACGCTCCTTTACGAACTCAGGGAGCTGTCCGGCTTCGAGGCGCTTGAGGATCGGGTGGTGATCGACTGGGGCGACGCCCCGCTCTCATGGGCCCAGTGGTACAAGGACCGCGAAATCGTCGAGGTTCTTCCGGCCGGGTACGTGATGGACTGGCCGGGCTATCACCAGGTTCGGCTCGCCTTCCAAGACTTGCGGGCCATCGCCGCGAACGAGGCAGCGAACCGCGAGTGGGTCCGCCGCCTGAGCTCCGTCGCCGGCGTTTACTGTATCCTCCACACGAGAACCGGGGAGCTCTACATCGGCGCGGCCTGCGGCAAGGAGGGACTGTGGGGGCGCTGGCGAACGTACGCTTCGACCGTTCACGGCGGGAACGTGCTTCTGCAGTCGCGCAGTGAGACCGTGGCCGGTTTCGCGGACGACTTGGTGTTCTCGATCCTCCAGACGCTCCCGAGCGGATCCAGCAAGGACGAAGTCGTCGCGGCCGAGTCCTGCATGAAGGAGAAGCTCGGCGCCCGAGCGTTCGGGCTTAACGCGAACTGAGAGGACCTGCTGCGCACTCCTCGAATGGCGGGGCTGCCAGCCTCGGCTCGGAGTCACGCCGGCGTCCTCTTGGGCCGCGGAGCGGTCCGGTCGTTCCCAGTACCCGTGCCGCGCAGGAGTCTTGCGTCACGTTCCGAGGCGCGTGGTAGCCTCCGCGCCGAAGGGCGCGGTTAAGCGGGCTCGGCGATTGCTGGAGACGGCCCTGCGTGTGCGTGGCGCCCCCGGGTTCGTGCACCGGCCCATGCCGATCCCGGGTTCCGGGGCAAGCCGATCGCTGAACGCGGCGGCATCTGAGGCTGCTTTCCGCGGCAGTGCTGACGGCCGGCCCCGTCCGGTGGCGCGGCCAGTCTCAGCGACGCTGCGGCAGGCACACCACGCCGGCGAGAACACCCTTATCGAGATCAGTGGCAGCGGTCTGGACGCCGGGGACGCGATGACCGGCGATCCGATGAAGGCGGTGCTCTTGGTCGCGGTGCTGGGCGCGTCGGACCTGACCTACGCCGAACCCATGCTCCACCAGGACTGCGGGCCCGGTAGCTCGCGCAGCAACGCCATCACCTTCCGCGAACGCGGGCCTGTCAAGCCGGTTATGGCCACCGGCTCGGCTGCGCGCGCCCCGGTCAGGAGGGTGGTGGCCACCAACCAGGCTGACGGGGTCCCCACCCATCAGGCCGCGCGGCAACCGTAGGGACGCAGCGCCCCGCAGCACTCGGCCGGCGCGCCACCTACCCCCGGCGGATCGCGCAAGGCGTCGGCGCCTCTCACCTGGTCGTTGCGCCCGCACGACTGAGCCCGCCGCCGTAGCGCACCTGCCACAAGCCTGGCGGGATGCCCGGCTCCTGCCCCGGGGCGGGCAGGAGCGAATACAACGAACGCCAGGGGAAACCCCAGGTACACACAGTTACGCTACCCGCACGAACTCCATCCGTGCCTCGCGCCACCTGAGGTGCGCGACACCGTGCTGCTCGGCCAGCTCGTCGAGTCTCGGCCCGACGGCTCCGGCGAGTTGATGAACCAGCTGAGGGTCCCTGTGCTCCTCGCAGACCAGGAGCGGGACGATGAGTACGACCGTGCGGGTACCGTCCGGCACCACGAGCCGAGGCTGCCAGACCGCCGCGTTCGCGCTACCAACCTTGGCGCACTTGGACACGGACGCACGGTCGTTCGCCGCCTGGTCGCTGCCTACCGAGAGCGTTGGGGATCCCCTCTCGGCCCCGGGTCCTATGCCCGGGTCCGCCATGGTTCCTGGGCTCGGTCGCGATGCACCGCTGCAGTAGGCTACTATTTGAAGATGGGCAAGAAGGGCCACAAGCCGGACGAGCTGGAGAACGACCCGCTCTTCCAGGAGATCCAGCGCGAGAAGCAGGCCGCGCGAGACCGCGATCAGCAGGACGTGGCGTCGGGGCGGAGGTCAGTTGAAGAGGTGAACCGCAGGAACAACCTTTTTTACGGTCTCCGCTTGCGGGTCGACCTCAAGAGCGCCAAGCGACTGTGGTAGCAGGCAGGCTCCCGGGCGTCTCTGACGGCCCAGGACCGCCCTCGCGCCGGACACGCGCCGCCTCAGAGCCGATCAAGCATGGGTTCAGGAGCACGACCCCGTCGGGCGCGCCCTCACACCCGATTCCTCACAGGTCCTGCGGAACCGCTGATCGGTCCTCGCCAGACCGCCGCCGCCGACCCCGGCGGCGGCGCGTCAGGCGAGGTGCCGCTACGACCACCCACCTTCATCGAACGCGGGATTCTCCTCCCCGGGGTAGCCACGCGGGTTGCAGAGGATCGTGGTGGCGCCAAGCGTGTAGCGGAACGAGTCGTGCGTGTGGCCGTGAACCCAGAGCGCCGGCCGCCGGGTCTCGATGAGGCCGGTCTGGTCGCACACGAAGAAGGCGTTCAGCGGGTCGCCCTCGTACCTGTGCGCCACGCTCCGCCGCGACGGGAGGTGGTGCGTGACGACGATGTCCCCCTCCCTAACCATCTCGTCGAGCCAGGCCACGTGCTGGCGGTTCTGGTCGTAGACCCACGGCACGAAGCCCTCGATCTCAGCGAAGTCCGAGAGCCCGCCCGCGAGCCTCGGGTTGTTCGGGCCGTCGCGGAACCAGAGCGTCGCGCCCACGACCCTGTGGTCGCCCCACTTGGCGATGACGCCGGGCTCCAGGAGCGTGACCTTCGGATGCGCCGCCGCGAGCTTCCGAAGCCGCTCGAGCGCCACAGGCGCGGGAGCTCGGTAGAACTCGTGGTTCCCCGGGACGAAGAAGACCGCCTCGAACCTCGCCGAGAAGAACTCGACCGCCAGGTCCAACCAGCGGCGGCGACGCCCGGTCGGCACCGCGATGTCACCGGCTAGGACGCACGCGGTCCCGCTGGTGGCCGCACCCATAGACCGTTCGAGCGCAGTCGTGACCTGCTCACGATGCTGGAAGAACTCGAGGTGCAGGTCGGAGAAGACCTGCAGCCGTGGCGCCTGCGTTTCGGTCACTTGGGTAGAGAACTATGCATCTGGCGCTGGCCTCGCGCTGCTTGGGGTCGCTGGGCTGCCCCTTCTTTGCCGAGGTTACCAGCCACCGAACCAGCAGCACGGGCGGTGAGCGCGCCAACGAGGCACGCGCACGCCGCCGCGATGATGCACGCACGCTCGCTGACCCGCCGGGACTGCGCGGAGCGGATTGGCCGCTTCAAGCGCCGTCTTGAGCGCCTCGCTGAGAACATCCTCGAGCTGCCCCCTCAGAATGCTCCCGGTGGCCTTCATCTGGCCCGCCACCCGCTTGGCGGCTTCGTCGGAGAGACGAGCCACGGCACGTTTCGCAGCTTCGATGTGCTGCTGGGCGGCCCGTTCCGCCGTCGCCTCGACCTCGGCGACGGCGGCCTGGGACCTTTCCGAAGGTGATCGGCCATCAGCTCCTGATTCAGCGTCACCGTGATGAGGATGGGATCGTCGGGGTCGACCGAGGACGTTGTGCCGTCTCGCGCGACCTCACCGATGAGGTTCTGCAGGGCCTCGTCGGCGCCCTTCTCGGTCACAGCACTTCCGCGAGCTGGCTGAAGAGCTGGCGCTCCATGATCGCGATGCGCTCCCGGGACATGATGCTGAACTCTGGGCTCACCTTGGCCTCGGCGAACGTGAGCCGCTGATCGAGCATCTTCTGCAGATCGCGTCCATACGTCTGCGGGTTCTGCGCTGGGATGCGCAGCACGGCCGTGATGCGGTCCTTGTACCGCTCGTAGATCTTCATCTGCTCGAAGGTCTTGCCTTGCGCCTCGATCTTCCCGAAGTACTCGTTCAGCCACACGTAGATCTGAACCTGCTCGGGCAAGTTCTCGGCGAGCCATTCGAGCCCGGCGAAGGAGGGCGCCCTCGGGGATTGGTACCGCATTCGTAGTGCCCGGCGGCGGGAAGCAGAAGGACGACCCCAAGGCCAAGCAGGCCCGGCGAGCGGGTCATCGAGTCTATCGAGACATACTGTCGCCACTGAAAGGGCGAGTGGGCTGGCCTGCTCATCGAGTTGGAGGACTGGCAGAAGCGGTGCAGCCAACGAGGCCTGGCGCGTCGTGCTCTCCCAGGCGGACGCCTACGGCCTCGAGCTCCTGGTGAAGCACATGGCGCTCGAGCGCCGGTTCACGAAGGCGGCGGGGAAGAGGAGTGGGGATCCCCTTCATCGCGAAACCTGCACGCGCGCGCGCCGCGTCCCATCCCGTCGCTTCCAGAGATCACAGGGCTGCCTGCCGTCGCCAAGCCCAAGACGACACGAAGTGGCACAGCACCGCGTGCATGAAGCAGTGACAACTCCAAGGGATTCCTGGCCTTAGCGAACTTCCCAACATAGAATGGGCGGGTGGATCTCCCTGGGAGTGGCATGTGCAGCACGGGCACGGCGGCGTCGAAGGGCGGTACCTTACCTGCGAACAGGGGATGCTACAGGCCGTGATGCTCAAACTCGGCCACGTGGGGCCCCGAGAGGGCCAGCAGGTGCATTCACACGAGCGACGGCCAAGAGTCCCCCTGCTTGAAGGGCGCCCTCACGAACCCACCGTGTTCACAAATCGGAACCAGGACGGCTTAGCGGTGCCGTCGCCAACCCGACATCGTGATGCCTGTCCAGAGCTGCGCAGAACAAAATACCGCTCGCAAAGGTAGGAACGGATGCAGCCAACTCAAGGAGATCTCGGCTTCCAGCCCACTACTCAGGTCGCCAGCGTGGAGCCAGAGGATAATGCGCCATCGGCGCCAGCTGAGGGCGGGCCGTGGAATCCAGACGACATCCGGATAACGACCAAGCCCTACTCACTTCGCCATATATGCGACATGATCTCTGATGGAGATCTGGACCTCGCCCCAGACTTTCAGCGAAGAGACGTCTGGAAGGCCCCCCAGAAGGCCAGACTCATCGAGTCCATCCTTTTGCGCATTCCTTTGCCCTCCTTTTACTTTGACGAAGACGTGGAAGGTCGGCTGCATGTCGTCGACGGCGTGCAGCGTCTCACCGCGATTTTCGAGTTTGCGCGGAAATCCATGAAGCTCTCGGACCTTCGCTACCTCGAGAGTCTCGACCACAAAGCGTACAAGGAACTCGACCCCACACTGCGACGGAGGTTCGACGGGACGCAAATCTTCGTGAACGTCATCGACCCGCAAACCCCTCCAAAGGTTAAGTTCGATGTCTTTGTTCGTCTGAATACCGGCGGAACGCCGCTCAACGCCCAAGAGATAAGACACTGCATTAGCTCGAATGTGTCTCGCGAGTTTCTGAAGACGTGCGTGTCCGTGGCGGAGTTTCACGCTGCGACCGGCAACGCGTTCCGGGACAAGGAGACTACCAGGATGGCCGACCGCGAACTGGCCCTCAGGTTCTTCGCTTTGCGCCAATCAGACTGGGAGGCGGTATACAGAGCGAAGTCCAGCTATGACGAGTTCCTTGTCGAGATGACACAGCGCATAGACGGCATGAATGCGCAGGACCTGACCCCGTATGTGGAGTCATTTACGCAGGCGATGAAGAATGCCGCTCTCTTGTTCGAGGGCGATGCTTTCCGCAGATGGAATAGGGATGGACGCAAAGGTCCGATCAACAAATCCCTGTTTGAGAGCTGGGCGGTTGTGCTCGCCGATGTGAACTGGCCCTCTGTCGCGCAGCGAAAAGATAAGATTCTCGTAGAGTTCAAGCGACGCATCGCTCACGACGAAGATTACTTAGCATCCGCCACCGTTGCCACTACCGACCTCAAGCGCATTCAGACGCGCATACGAATCGCCGGCGAAATTCTCGATGGGAGTGCGCCGTGATTGAGTCGCTATTCATTTCAAGATTCAAGTGTTTCGACGATGTGCGTCTCCTGGTGAAGGGCTTGACTGTGTTGACTGGCCTTAATGGGGCCGGCAAGTCATCCGCCATTCAGGCGTTGCTACTGTCGCGCTTGGCCGTAGACGGATCCACCCATATCCCGTTAAACGGCCCCTTCGGTCTCGCGTTAGGGGAGGCGGTTGATGTGCTAACCTTTGACGCAGATCCCGCGGAGGGTATCGCCATTGGTCTGTACGATTCAGGTGTTGAGTACCGTTGGCGCTTCGGCGTTGGGGACCCTGGGCTTCGCCGGCCTTATCTGACGGTCGAGACCCGTCCCGGCACTCTCCCGCCCACTGTCGCGGCAGCGGGCAGGCGTTTCACGTACTTGGCGGCGGAGCGACTGGGTCCCCGTGACGTTGTGGAAGCGAGTTCAGAGGCGTCGAGCGAGCTCGAAGTGGGTTACGCGGGTCAATTCACCGCGCAGATCCTGAACGTGTGCGCCAAGGACCCAGTTCCGGAGAAGCGCAGGAATCAGCGCAACGCCAGCCGACGCTTGACTGACTTGCACCATCAGGTGGAATGGTGGATTGGAGAGATTGTCAGGGACGTGGAAATCGAAACCGAGTGGTATAGTGGTACGAACATGGTGGGGCTGCGGTTTCGTGGCCTCGGTTTCAGGTCCGAATGGACTCGCCCTGCGAACACCGGATTTGGCCTTACATACACCCTCCCTATTGTCGTCGCGGGGCTCTTGGCTCCCCGAGGAGGGCTTCTCGTAGTCGAGAACCCTGAGGCTCATCTGCATCCTGCGGGTCAGTCCGCAATGGGAGCCTTTCTTGCGCGTGTCGCGGGTGATGGCGTTCAAGTGATCTTGGAGACGCACAGCGACCACGTGATAAGCGGGATCAGGCGCGGAATCGCTGAGTTCCGACTTGTCGAGGCACCGGATGTCGTGGTGCACTTCTTCCGCGGCGGGAAGGACCGCCCGGAGACTCTCGATATCGCGGACTCGGGCCAAATATCCGGGTGGCCGAAGGGGTTCTTCGATCAGATAGAAATTGACCTGGCTGCCCTCGCTAGGATCGGTCGCCGCCGGTAATGCGTTTCGCAATCGACGAGAGTTCTTGGCAGAAGCCAGTGGCGGAAGCCGATCTGCTAAGTGCGTTGGTCGACTTCGCGGATCGACTCGAGGTGGCCAGGGAACGGGACGAGCCGGTTGCGAAAGCTGCGACCTTCTTTGAGGGCGAGCTTGTAACTGAGGTTCTGTTCGATCCGAACGGGTGGACGCGGGACCAGCGGGACCTCAGGGTGCAGTTGCTCGCCGCGTTAACCCGGATCCCGAATTGGGATGCTGACCAGGAGTCGAGCGACCTTGAAGGGCAGGGAGCTGTGGTGAATGGCATGATCGTGTCCCCCGCTCCCTCTATCAGATGGACACACTTCAGGTGCCTCTCTGGAGTCGCCACGGCATGCTTGCCGCTCAAGTGCGCGGGCCGCCAAGGGCTATGCGACGTCACGGTGGATGGTGTCCCGAACAAGCTATGGTTTGTCACGGACGACGCGGACCACGTGGCGTTCTTTCGCGACGCCATCGATGTCGAAAGGTGCGATGAGGCTGCACTAGAGCGCATCGCCCCTTCGGCATTCCCGAACCTTGCATGGGTGGAAGGGGTATGGCAGGGCTTGCGGGATTTTAGCCGACCCTATATTGCCGTGCGCGGGGAGGTGGTCCGCCACTTGAGCGTGCTGTCTGATCACGGCCGGGACATCTTCGCTGGACCTCGTACGGAGATCGCATCGAGGTTTGGGTCACTTGGCATAGCAATTTCCCCGGAAAACGGGAAGACGCTTTCCAACGCTAAATGCATGGTGGCCCGGACTCGGCTGTTTCGTGGAGAGCGGGTGCAGTTCGTGTGGCACACGAAGTTGCTGCCTCACGTGGATCGAATCCATGTGCATGAAGGGACGTCTGGGTCGGGCGGAAAGATTATTGTGGGCATCATGCGCGACCACCTTCCTCTTCCGTAGAGGCCGTGGCAGGCGGGGCTCTAGCTGGGAGTTCTGACCTGCCCCACCAAATCCCGAACGGTTTCGGACCGGATACGAAGGGCCCGCTTTCGCAGAAGTTTCCGCATGAAGTTCATGCTCCACCGCTGATTCGGTGCCATTGACGCATTCGGGACCACGCGGAGGTGGTTCGCCCGCTTCCGGCGCTTCTTCGTGCGGAGCTCCAGCCCCTCCAGCTTGTACAGACACTACACACGCCTGATGTTTTGCGTGCCAGCCCTCCCGCTGGAGCAGGATGAGGAGCCCGGCGCCTGGGCCAGCGCCTGAGCGTCGACTCCTACCCGCGTCGGCCGGAGACTACGGTGTTCCCCTCGCCGAGGTTGACACTCCTCGGGTCGATAGACCGGGAGCGGTTCGGGTAGAAGGTTGGTCGTGAAGAAGGACGAGAGAGATCGCGGAGAAGACGGAGGCGGCGAAGGCCGCGGCGGTCCCGGAGAACGTGCGGGGACGGCCGGGCCGGCGCAGTGCCGAGGATCGGCGCAGGGCCGTGCTGGAGCTGCTGGGCGGCAAGGCCACCGTGGACCAGGTGGCGATGCGGTTCGGGGTCCTGCCGGAGACGGTGGAGAGCTGGCGGGCGGACGCGCTGGCCGGCATCGACGCTGCGTTGAAGCAGGGCACCGGGAAGTCGGCCAGGGAACTCGAGTTGGAGGCCGAGCTCGAGGTCATGCGGGAGACCGCCCTGAACGCGACGGTGCAGGTGACGCTGCTGCAGAAGGCGATGGGCATCAAGCCCCGCCCTTCTCGGCCCGCGAGGTCGCGGAAATGAGCAGGGAGACCTCGGCGGGCGTCGCTACCGTGACCCAGCTCTGCGAGGCGTTCGGGATCTCCCGGGCGGCGTACTACGCCGCGAAGAGGCCCCCGCCAGCGGCCCGGGTGGTGACGCTGCGGCGGGCGCCGCGGCACACCTCCAGCGAGGGTGGTGCTGGAGGCGATCCGCGAGGTCATCAAGGCCGAGCCGGCCTGGGGCGTCCGGAAGGTCTGGGCGACGCTGAAGCGCCAGGGGCTCAAGGTCTCCAAGAAGCGGGTCCACGGTAACCACCCGGGGAACGCCGTCTGGCGAGGGTGATCCGGCCGGTCGATGCTCCTCCGCTCACGACGGAGGACGACATGACCGAGCAGGAGCGGACGCGGTGGACGAGGCTGGTCGCAGACTTCGAGGCAAGCGATTCCACGCAGCGGGAGTTCGCCAAGGAGCGCGGGGTCTCGTTCAGCAACCTGCGCAACTGGCTGTACAAGCTTCGCAAGGAGTCCCGGCCGCTGCAGCCGGAGCCGCCCAAGGTGTCTGGTCAAGCCCCTGAGCGGGCGGCGGCGCCGGAGGGCTCGCGTCTGGTGCCGGTCCTCGTGGTAGCGTCCGCGGCGAAGCCGCGGACCTCGGTGGTGGCGGTGAGCCGGGGCGAGATGGTCGAGATCGCGCTCCCCTCCGGCGTCCGGGTCCGCTTCCCCGTCGGCACCGATCCCCGGTACGTGCGCTCACTGGCGGCGGCGCTGTAGCCGTGATCGGGATCCCGCAGTCGGTCCGCATCCTGATCGCCACCACGCCCATCGACATGCGGAAGTCCATCGACGGCCTCACCGCCATCGTGCAGCAGGAGATGAAGGAGGACGCCTACTCGGGCCACCTCTTCATCTTCGTGTCGAGGCGGCGCGATCGGGCGAAGATCCTCGCGTGGGACAAGGGCGGCTTCGTCCTGGTCTACAAGCGGCTCGAGCGCGGCCAGTTCAAGCTGCCGCACATGGACCCCTCCACGATGGCCGTCGAGATCGACGCCACGCAGCTCGCGATGCTGCTCGACGGGATCGACTTCGGCCGCGTCGGGCGGCGATGTCGTGGAACCCGAACTCGCGCGCTCGATCTGCAAGCTCGTACTGGCGCCGCTGGCTCTCGAGATTCTCCTCGACCTGGATCAGTGTCGATTGGCGAACGTAGACGATCGCCCGTCGCTCCAGGACGCTGCTGGGGAGGTCACCGCGGCTCATCATCGCGCTCCTCCCTTGCCCCGACGCTCTCCGCGGCCGCGAGCAGGATTTCGGCCAGCGCGCGCAGGACCTCGTTCCGCACGTTCGGCTCGACTACGGAAAGGGCGAGCTCGTCGCGGGGCAACAGCTCGCACTGGGACGGTGCTGGCGGCAGCGCCTTCATCGGAACGCTCCTGCTCCCCGGCGGGGGATGCGCCCCGATCAAAGCCCAACGCAGCCAGCACGGACAGAAGTTCGACCAGCGCTGAGAACGGCACGCGCGGCGGCCCGACCGTCATCTCCGCCCAAGCACCCGCGTCGAGCATCCACGCCGGCAGCACGGTGCGCGTCCCGTCCCGCGCCTCGAAGATGACAACGTCCTCTCCTCGACGATGCTCGCGATACGCGACGCGAACCTCGCTGCCGAACTGCGGGTGCCATCGGTAGTGCACCACCGCGCGTTCGCCGACATGGGCAGAATGAACGGGGACTCGCCCTCGGCCGGAAGAACTTCCTGTTCGTGGAAAGCGACGAGGCTGGCGAGAACCTCGCAGGCCTCTACTCGCTCATCGCGACCTGCGAGGTGAACGGCATCAACCCGGTCACCTACCTCGCCGACGTCTTGCTCCGCGTCCAGACGCAGCCCGCGTCCCAGATTGACAAACTGCTGCCGCACAACTGGGCGCCGACGAGACTGGCTGACACGTCTTAGGCACTATACGCCCCGCGACTTGTTGAGCCATTCGCGAGTCTTCCAGAAGACTGGACACGCGCCCACTGGCTCCAGGGAAAGCCGGGGATCATCCGACTGGACAAGCAGGATGAGCCTTCGCCCGTGAAGAAGGTGGCGCCGGCTCGCTGTCGCAAAGACGTCGAGCAGACCCGATGCGAACGGGCCCAAGCGCGCCACAGCTCTATCGTATTCCTCCAAAACGACCGCGCGCCCTGAGCCGTCGGCCACTGGTACGTCATCGAGACAGTCGGCAGGAGCGGCGAGGTTGCCTCCGAAGTACTCTGGAAACTCTAGTAGCCGGGCAATGGCCGCAACCGCGCCGTCCGGCGTGTTCCACTCGCACGCGCCGCAGAGATCGACCCTGTAAGCGTTCTCCCGTAGCCACTTGATGTCGGCCTCAAGGATGCGGTGGTCGAAGTACATCACGACCGGCCCATTCTGAAGTCCCTGAAATCGAGGCGCTCGTACTCGCCGGGCTCGTCCCGAAAGGCAGACATGGTGAGGAAAGGGTACCGTCGCGCCCCGCACGAGAGCAACACGCACGAGAGCAACAGACTCGGTCAAGACGTCTCTCCTCGGCCGGTTACGAAGCGGCCGAGGGGCTCGTCGGCCTCGCAAGGGAGCTCGGCTGGAGCCCACCCCCAGATTGGCAGAAGAGAAAGCCCACCTTCCGGGCAGGGACTTGGGAGCACCAGACCGATTCGCTCGTGCAGCTGATCGAGTCGCTCTGATTCGCGCCCCACATCCGACGCCGGGGCAAGCGGAACGCACGCATGGTGCGGCCGCCCCTAAGGCCACCATCCCTCGTCGAACGCAGCGTTCTCCGAGCCGGGGTAGCCACGCGGGTTGCAGAGGATCGTGGTCGCGCCGAGTGTGTAACGGAACGAGTCGTGCGTGTGGCCGTGACCCCAGAGCGCTGGCCGCCGCGCCTCGATGAGGCTGGTCTGGTCGCAGACGAAGAAGGCGTTCAGCGGGTCGCCCTCGTACCTGGGCGCCACGCTTCGCCGCGAGGGGAGGTGGTGCGTGACGACGATGTCCCCCTCCCGAACCACCTCTTCGAGCCAGGCCAGGTGCTGGCGATTCTGGTCGTAGACCCACGGCACGAAGCCGCCGATCGCCGCGAAGTCCGAGAGCATGCCCGCCAGCCTCGGGTTGTTCGGGCCGTCGCGGAACCAGAGCGTCGCGCCCACGACTCTGTGGTCGCCCCACTTGGCGATGACCCCGGGCTCCAGGAGGGTGACCTTCGGATGCGCCGACGCGAGCTTTCGAAGACGGTCGAGCGCCAGAGGCGCTGGAGCTCGGTAGAACTCGTGGTTCTCCGGGACGAAGAAGACAGTCGCGAACCTCGCCGAGAAGAACTCGAGCGCGAGATTCATCCAGCGGCGGCGACGCCCGGTCGGCACCGCGATATTACCGGCGAGGACGCACGCGGTCCCGCTGTCATCCGCACCGGATCGACCGCTCGAGAGTAGTCGTGACCTGCTCTCGATGCTGGAAGAACTCGAGGTGCAGGTCGGAGAAGACCTGCAACCGTGGCGCCTGCGCTCCGCTCATTCAAGTAGAGAAGTATGCATCTGGCACTGACCTCGCGCTGCTTGGCGTCGCTGGGCTCCCCAACTTCTTGCCAACTTCACCGCTCCCGAACCAGCAGCACGGCGGCGAGCGCGCCAACGAGGCACGCGCACGCCGCCGCGATGATACACGCACGGCTCGCTGACCTTCCGGGACTGCACGGAGCGATTTGCCGCTTCGAGCGCCGTCTTGAGCGCGTGGCTGAGAACGTCCTCGAGCTGCCCCCTCAGAATGCTCCCGGTGGCCTTCATCTGGCCCGCCACCCGCTTGGCGGCTTCGTCAGAGAAGACGAGCCACGGCACGTTTCGCAGCTTCGATGTGCTGCTGGGCGGCCCGTTCCGCCGTCGCCTCGACCACGGCGACGGCGGCCTGGACCTTCCGAAAAGGTGTTCGGCCATTCAGCGCCTGATTTCAGCGTCACCGTGATGAGGATGGGATCCGTTGGGGTCGACGAGGATATTGTGCCGCCGCGCGACCTCGCCGATGAGGGCTTGGACGGCCTCGTCGCGCCCCTTCTCGTTCACAGCACTTCCGCGATCTGCCCGAAGAGTTGGCGCTCCATGAGCACGATGCGCTCCCTGGACATGATGCTGAAGGCTGGGCTCACCTTGGCCTCCGCAAACGTGAGTCGCTGATCCAGCATCTTCTGCAGGTCGCGCCCGTACGTCTGCGGGTTCTGTGCGGGAATCCGCAGCACGGCCGTGATGCGGTCCTTGTACCTTTCGTAGATCTTCATCTGCTCGAAGGTCTTCCCCTCGGCCTCGACCTTCCCGAAGTACTCGTTCAGCCACACGTAGATCTCTGCGTGCTCCGGCAGGTTCTCGGCGAGCCACTCAAGGCCGGCGAAGGTGTCCATCATCCCGTAGCCGCCGGTGAGGACCGTGTGGATGGCCACCTCTCGACCCAACCTGCGGATCACTTCGATCGGGTTCGACTCGGCCATGTACTTCGCGAACGGAACGAAGGTGGCCGCACCGTTGTCGATCACGACGTTGGCAGGCTCGCGCTCGATCATCGTGATGAGCTCGTCGAACATCCCGGAGTCGATGGCGCCGTCGCGGAGGAGCTCCAAGCGACGGACGTTGAACTGCGGGTACCGCGAGAGCGTGGCGTTCACCGGATCCGTGTCCACGTTCACGGTCGGGCCTCGCACGCCTGAGGCGTAGTACTCGGCCAGCAGCGCTGCTACGAGCGACTTTCCGACGCCCCCCTTCCCCTGGAGCACAGCGCTCACCTTGAATGTCATGCCCGTTCTCCGATTCTAGATGTGGTCCTTCTTCTCCAGCGCCTTCACTGCGAATGAATCCATGTCGACCTTCGGGATGGGCTCCTTGGAGCGCCTGGGGTGCGGAGTGGTGCTTGCGGGCGAGCTGCGCTTCCCGGCGGTCGGCGGGTCCTGCCTCGCTCCCGTGACGGGTGCCCGCGCGGCAGGCGGCGGGCGCGGGGAGCGGAGGGTTCGGGCGTAGCGAACGAACTGCGAATACGAGAGGTCGAGCTGGCCAGCGAGGGCGTCGTAGATCCAGATCAGCGTCCTGCCGGCTCGCAGCCCCTTTCGAACCTCTTCCTCGACCGCAGTGAAGGCCGACCGCCCGGTCCTTCGCTTCCGCCCCGATGTGGTGCTCATCAACGTGCCTCCTCCAGCGACTCACTTCGCGCGCAGAACGGACCGGGAGCCCCTTCAGCAGTGGCAGACGATTCACACAATCAGAAATTGCCCACGAACAACCACAAGCATGACAATGTCACGCGTGATGTACGTGACATGCTACGGCAATTGCTACGCGGAAACCGCTGCGCCGCAGCTGTTTCCGTATGACGGTTACCGTACGATCGTTTCTTCTCGTTCGTCAAATGAAATTTGGTCTCACCGCTTGCAACGGCAGCACGGATGGGCTACTCAGGGAGGTGTGTCCGACCCCAAGGATTCGAAGGCCGATCCTCTCGCGTTCCCGGAGTTCGTGACGCTCTCGCGACCCCAGCCGCTCTGGACGGTGAAGGAGGTGGCCGAGCGGCTGCAGGTCTCGACGGACTACATCTACGCAGCAGCCAGCCGAGGCGAGATCCCCTGCGTGCGCCTGGGCACCAGCCTCAGGTTCCACTACTCGGACGTGGTCACGTTTCTGAATCGGCTCCGAACGCTTCCGAAGGAGCGCTGACGCTCCAACGCAGCGTGCGGAGCCTCGAGGTATCGCGTGAGCTACCGCCGCAAGGGGTCACCGTATTTCTGGATCTCCTACGTCGACCACTCCGGGCGACGCGTCCGCGAGAGCACCGGGTTCGTCCGCAAGGCCCAAGCCGACATCCTGGAGCGCGCCAAGCGCAACGGAGTCGCCTTCGCGCGGGGAGGTCTTCCGGATCCGGACGCCGGGAAGCGGACGACGTTTGCCGACCTCGTGGACTGGTACTGGAAGCGACACGGCAAGAAGCTCGAATCAACCTCGCTCGAGGGATCGGTCCGCAAGCACCTCGTGCCGAAGCTTGGACATCTGCCCCTCTCGGCCATCACGCCTGCGCTCCTGCAGGAGACGCTCGACGACCTCGCCGACGTTCTGAAACCGTCCAGCCGGAACCACCTCCGCGGGAACGTGGGGACGATGTTCAAGCGCGCCAGCAAGCGCGGCGTTGGCCTCTGGTCAGGACAGAACCCCGTCGAGGAGGTCGAGCGCGCCCCGAGGGTTCAGCGTACGGCGGATCACCTGAACCTGGATGAGGTCGGGCCGCTGCTGCAGGCCATGCATGGTCAGTGGCGCTGGGTCGTTGCCACCGCCCTCTTCACCGGACTTCGCGAAGGCGAGCTCTTCGGCCTGCTCAAGTCCGACCTCAACTGGACCCAGCTCGAGATCACGCTTCGGCGGAGCTGGGACAAGGAGACCACCAAGTCCCGCAAGGACCTGGTGATCCCCATCGCGCGAGACCTGGTGCCCTACCTCCGCGCCGCGGTGGACTCGTCCGACTCGGTGCTCGTCTTCCCACGGCGGGACGGGCGCATGCACAACGACGAGGTCGACATCAACCGGCGCATCGCGGTCGGGCTGAAGGCGGCGGGCCTGATCATCGGCTTCGACCACAAGTGTCGGCGCCCGGGCTGCGGGTTCAGGGAACGCAGGAGCTCGAGCAAGCTGACGAAGTGCCCGACCTGCAACTTCACCCTGTGGGTGTCGCCGGTCCCGCGGCCCATCACCATCCACAAGCTCCGGCACACCACGGGCACGCTGCTCGCCAAGGCCGGGGTGCCCATCCACATCATCCAGCGCATCCTCGGGCACGCCGATATCCGGGTGACGAGGGAGCACTACCTGCACCTGGACACGAACGATGCCAGGGCGGCGCTGGACACGAAGCTGGTGTTCCCGGGGCTGCCCAGCGCGACCGATGCCGCCCCAGGCACAATCCAGGCACAGAGCCTCATGCCTGGAAAAGTCGAAGGCCGCGACCCGACGGTTTCCCGTGCGAAGTCGCGGCCTTCTGAGTCGGGGAGACAGGATTTGAACCTGCGACCCCTTGGTCCCGAAGAAAGTCTACAGAACCACCCCAACCCCCTTCAGACACTCCGAATTCGCCGTCAATGCTTGCGGCCCAGCGCTTCTGCGAAGACGCTCACCTTGCATCACGGGGCAGCATTTCCTATCATGACACCGCACCGAGAACGCACCGACGCACCGAGAACGCACCGAGCCGGAGGGCGCCATGAAGCGGATCGAGCTGACCACCGAGTGGCTGGGCAACTGGGCGCCAATCAAGGAGACGGAGGTCTCCGACCGGGGCTGCAAGGGGCTCGTGATCCGGGGCGGCCCAGCTGGCGGCCGGACCTTCTACCGGTGGTCCGACGTTCGCGACACCGCCACCGGCAAGGTCCGGCGCCGGCGCGTGAAGCTCGGACGCTGGCCGGCTCTGTCTCTCTCCGAGGCCCGGAAGGCCGTCCACGACGCCCGCGAGACCCTCAAGGCGGAGAGGCCCGGCTCTCCCGACCTCTCTGTCGCCCAGGTCGCAGAAGCGTACCGCCGCGACATCCTCGCCCAGCGCGAGCCCGCTTCCCTCGCCTGGTCCTGGGGCATCATCCGGACCCACGTCCTCGCGGCGAGACCCGATCCCAGGGGACCGGAGTTCCGGGAGTGGCCGGCCCGCACCGTCCGCGCCCCCGACATCGCAGCCGTCATTCGCGCCGCCAAGATGGAGCGCACGGTCGAGGTCAGAACCGAGGATGGCGGTACGGTTGCGCGGAAGCTGGGCGGGGCCGCCGCCGCTCGCGCCGCCCTCCGCGAGGTCAAGGCCATGTTCGCCGCTGCTGTAGGCTCCGGCTCCCTCGAGATGAGCCCCGCAGCGGTCCTCCAGGCGAGCGCGCTCGGCCTCAAGGGAACGAAGCGGGGACGCTTCCTGGACAGCAACGAACTCGCTGCACTGTTCGAGGCTCTAGACCTGAACGCGCTACTTGACGGGACGGCCAAGGACCAGAAGCTCTCCAAGACGGTTCGACTCGGTATCGCGTTCCTGCATTACGTGCCCGTGCGCACACACAGCCTTGTGGCGGCTGAGTGGAGGGAGTTCGACCTTGAGGCCTGCCGGTGGACCATCCCTGTCGCAAGGATGAAGCTCCACCGCGATGACCGCGCCGAGGCTCGACCGTTCGTCGTGCCACTGCCGCCCACGGCCATCGCCATCCTGAAGCGCCTCCAGGAACAGGCGGGCGGTAGCCGCTGGGTGCTGGCCAGCCCCAAGGACCCCAAGAAGCACGTCGGGGCCAAGGTGCTCGTTCGAGCCCTGGCGCGCCTCCAGGAGAGCGGGCGACTTTCCTTCGGATCCCGACTGACCATCCACGACGCCCGGCGCACCTGGCGCCGATGGGCCGGGAACTCGGCGTTTCCTTCGAGGTCGCCGAGAAGAGCCTCGCCCACGCGCTGCCTGGCGTCGCCGATACTTACGCCAAGGCCGAACTCGTCGAGCAGCGTGCGGACTCGGCCAACCTCGTGGCTGCCGCATTCGACCGGATTCGGCTGGGCCAGAATGCTTCCGTGGTTCCCATGGCCGCCCGTTCGCGCGCGGAAAGACCACGGCCGTAGGAGGGGTGTATAATGGTCTTAGGTGGACTAACGCAGAGTGCCATCGAGCGAGCCGGTACCAAGAAACTCGCCCACCTTGGCGGATTGTCCTGCTAGAACGCGCCCACCCCTCGTCAGGGAGCGCGCTCATATCGCCCGCCGCACTGATTGTGCGGCCCACATAGTTGGACCTTTTCGACGCCCAGGGTGAGCCGGCCACCCGGGGAGGATCTTATCGAAAAGGCCCCGCTATGCCCGGCAACAAGCCCAGTTCACAGCCAAGCAAGCAGCTCAACATCCTGATCGACGCGGAGATCAAGGACCGCATCGTCGCGTTCGCGCGGCGGCGTGGTTGCTTCCTGCGCCGCGCAGTTGCTGACGCCATCGCGTCGTATCTCGCGAACGAGGAGAAGGGGGTGCGCCATTGACCGCCCCCGCCTCTCGCGTCCTCACTGGCCCTGAGTGCTGCGCCGCCTTCGGGGTCAGCCCCGCCACCTGGAGCCGCTGGGTCAAGGCAGGCTACGCCCCTCGGCCCGTCCGCATCGCTGGCCGACCCCGTTGGCTTCGCGCCGAGATTCGACTCCTTCCTGCAGCGCCTGGTCGAGGACCGCGACGGGTGCTCCAATGCGTAGCCCCTTCCCTATCGACTTCTCGCGTCCTGTCGAGCTCACACCGAAGGAGCTGCGTCTCCGGCTCGAGGACCTCCTCGGCCGTAGAATTTCGGCGAGGACGTTCGCCTACTGGAGGAAGCAGGGCTGGGTCGCCGAGCCCTTCGCCCGCCGCCCCCGCGGCTACCGCGGTGAGTGCTGTGTGTGGACCACCGACCAGGTGCCGCGCATGGCAGCGAGTATCGCCGCGCACGTCCGCCGCTCCGCGACCAAGAAGGAGATCGACGAGCGGGTGAGCAACGGTCGGGAGCGGCACAACGAGCGTCGGCGCGAAGCCGCGGACATCGCCCAGATCGCTAGAGCGTGCGCAGAGAACGGGCTCTACGCCATGGCGCGCGTGTCGTTGATGAGCCTGCTCAGGTCCCACGGGGTCGAGGTGCAGTCATGACGGAACGCATCCTCGGACTGCCCGCGGGCTGGCGTCGCGCCTGCAGCGACCTACCGACCATCATCCGTGCTCGCCGCGTCTTCATCCTCGCAGATGGAACCACCCTCCGAGTGGACGACGAGGGTCACCTTGGCCACGTGATGCAGGGTGGAACGCCTGGGCTGCGCTCGATTGCTGCCGATCCCGACCCCGGGAGGCGTCCATGATGAGTTCTGGCCAGCTCGAACTCCAGGAACGATGTCCGCGCTGCGGTTCACCGCTCCGAACTCTCGCCTCCCTCGCAGCCCTTGCGCGCACCGCCGAAATAGCGCTCAGCCGTCGCAAGCTCGCCCTTCCCGACTCCGTCCCTGCAGCGCTCAAGGTGTTGGCGTCTTCGTTGCCGTGCCACGCCGGGACTTGCTTCGAGGGAACAGCATGACCGAGGCCACCGCCGAGAGATTCGTTGGCTGCGGCGACATGCTCGAAGAGGTTCGGTCGCATGCTGACGCCGCGATTCAGAAGCACGAGGCAGCGATCGCGATGCGCCGCGAAGGTCTCCTGTCCGTCAACGAGATCTTCGCTCCGCTCCCCCCAGTCGACTGGCTCTGCCAGCCCCTCGACATGGCCGCCGGCGCCCCCGTCCTCTTCGCCGGATACGGGTTCAGCGGCAAGACGGTGTCTGCCCAAGACCTCGCCCTCGCCGTAGCAACAGGCGGCCGCGTCTGGGGCATGTTCAACGTCCGCAAGGGTCGCGTCCTGCACCTCGACTACGAGCAGGGCGCCTATCTCACCCGCACCCGCTATCAGCGCCTGGCGCGCGCCAGAGGCCTCAGCGCAGCCGATTTGGAGGGTAGCCTCGTCCTTGCCCCGCTGCCGTCCTGGTACCTCGACAACGACGCCCAGGACCGTCTAGCCCGCCTTGCCGAAGGCTTCGACCTCCTGGTGGTGGACTCGTTCCGCGCCGCCTGCCCTGGGACGGACGAGAACTCGTCGGACGCCCGGATCCCCCTCGACCGCCTGAACCGCATCGCCGAACGAACCGGCGCCACCCCTGTCGTCATCCATCATGCCCGGAAGCCGACCAGGGACGCCCAGGGCGGTGCCCGCATGTCGATCCGCGGCTCCGGCGCCATGTACGACGCCTGCGGGTCCGTCCTGGTCTTCGCCGCCGAGAAGGGCGAACCCATCACCGTGGAGCACGAGAAGGCCCGCATCAGCGGCCGCACCCACGATGCCTTCCGACTCCACATCGTGGACGTGGAGATTGCCGGGGACCCCAACGCCGGCCTTCGCGTGACCGCGCTCGCCAACGCCGACAACCCGCCTGCTCCGAAGGCCTTCGTCGAGCTCAAGCGCCGCATCCTCGAGTTACTCAAGGAGGAGGGAGGCATCGTAACCGGCGGAGTGAACGTCCTCAGGGCGCGTCTGGACGCCCGCAAGGAGGACGTGTCCGCCGCCATCCACGAACTTGAGCGGGAGCATGCCCTGATTCGGGGAGGTACCTATCGCGCCCCCACTCTCAGACTCACGGGAACCGATTGTGACTCCCGGTGACACGCTCAGGCCCGTGCCCCGCTGCGTTCGGATTGGTTCCCGGCCTAAAGGCCGGGAACCGATTCCGATCCGAACCGCGGTCCGGGTCATCGGTTCCGGGAACCGATTGGGAACCGAACGGGAACCGATTCCATTGCTGACCCCCTCTACCCTCGTTGCATAGGTTGCACGGGTACGAAGGAAGCGCTGCGTTCGCTAGTCTTCGAAGCATGCCGCGAACCAAGCGAGAGCCAGCGCCGTCCGCCCCCAGGCCCCTTGGGCTCGACCTGGCCGGTGCCGCGAGCGCCGGTGAGGCCTACGAGCGGATCGCTCGGGCGTTCGACGAGGGCCGTCTCTCGGCCGCCGACGCCCGGATCGCGGTGGACCTGCTCAAGATCCGGAGCACGGTCGTCGCTGCCGAGGAGTTCCGGAGGCGGCTCGAGCTCGCCGAAGCGGCCGCCCGAGAGGCGCAGAGGGCCTCTCTCCCGGCTCGTCGTCAGGTCATCGAGGTCGAGGAGGGCCGCCTTGAAAGCAACTGACCCCTTTCTCCCCGAGAATGCGGCCGCTCTCACGCCAGGCGTTTCTGCGGACTTGCGCCACCTCGGTGCGGCCCTCGGTGCGTTCCGGGGCCACCGGAGCGCGATGTTTCCGGACCTCGGCGGTGGGGCTCACCGGCCGGCCCCGTGGCGTCCTGCGACCCCCTCCGCGCCACGGGTCCGGTCGGAGCCCAGTTCCAAACTCCCGGTGCATGCATGAACAAGGAACTCTCCCGCCGCGAGGCCATCCGGCAGGCTCGAACCGCGCGGCGCCCCTCCCAGCGGCCCCAGCCTGCGCGGGAAGAGGTCCAGGCGTTCGAGGCTGACCTGGAGATTGCCGCCAAGGCCCGCATGCTCTCGCCGGCGCAGCTGCAGGCCATCGCCGCCAGGGATCCTGGCTTTCTCCCCTCGCTGCAGTCGGCCCTGGCCACCGAGCAGCGCTTCCGTGAGTCCACCCTGCGACACACGTACGCGGAGGAGGTCGCGAAGCGCCACCAGGACATGGCGACCGATGACCCTTCCGGCATCTGGGCGGGGACCAACCCCATCGCCCGCGGCCTCCGCGACCCAGAGCATCAGGCGACCACGGCTCGCTTTCTCGAGCAGAACCGTATCAGTTGGCAGGGCTACCCGAGCCCATCGGCCGCCCTGTTCGCGTTCGCGGCCAAGGTTGCCATGGGGAGACACCCGAGCCGCTCAAGGGGCGAGAGCTGTTCAAGCCGGGGCGCCCCGTCGCCGAGCAGTTGGCTGAGCGATTCCCCGATCTCGGCAACGCGCAGGAGATTGCGGCCAGCCTGGAGAATCTCCAGCGGGCAGCCCATGAGATCCGGTACCTGCACAAGCTGAGGGCCTCAGATTTGGCGGAGCCGAAGCGCGAGCCCAGTGCGGACATGAAGCGGCGAGCCCAGGAGCAGACCGACCGCCGGGAGGCGATTGAGCGGGCCGGCAGGGACGTTGGATTCAAGGAGGAGCCGACAGAGCTCGGATTCCGCCATGAGCGGGTACCTGGCTGCGGCCGCGGCTCACCTTGAGGGCCGGGAGCTCAACGTCCGCTTCACCCCTGATGCCGCCAAGCAGATCGAGCGGGACATGAACCGTGAGGCGCCGAAGGACGAGAGGCGCGCGGCCCTTGAGGCTGCCGCGCAGTCCGTCGGCGGCAACCCGACCAGCTCTGGAGACACCGACCATGCCGAAGGCTGAAGCACCCGTGACACTGCTCGACTTCGTCCAGGACGAGCTCGCTGAACTCCCGAAGCTCAAGGCCCAGCGCGACGCAGCGGATGCCGAGGCCCGGAAGATCGCCTCCGCCGCTGCAACCATCCAGGACAAGATCGACCTCCGGCGCCACAATGAGGGGCCGGTGCATCGCCAGGCGATCCTCGTTCAGGCCGCACTCGACGGCAAGCCGCTACCGCCTGAGCCCCCGCCCCCGCCCGGCGCCTCGCTCTCCGACCTCGAACTCGCGCTGATGGGCCTGGAGGAGAAGCAGAAGCAGGCCGAAGAGCGGGTGGCGGAGCTGCACGGCAAGCTGCGGACGAAGGTCTTCGACCTCTTCCCCCTGGCCGCTGAGCGTGCGGCCGCCGCGTACCTCGAGGCGGCCCAGCGGTTGGGCGAGCTGCACGCGGCCATCGGGGCCTGCAACCACCTCCGCACGTCCTTCGAGCCGCTCAAGCCTCTCGTCGGGCAGGAGTGGATGAAGGTCCTCGTTCCGTCCTCCGGCCTGCTTCGGACGCTCGAGGGCCGGGGGCTCACCCTGAACTTCCAGACGGTCCTCTACGGCGGCAGCGAAGAGGGCACGACCAGGGGCGCGGTGCAGGCGTACCAGGCTGCCAAGGCGAGCATCACGGCCCTGCTCGGCGAGTGGCCGCTCGGGAGGTGAGGACATGGTGGCTCGATACCCACTGGAAGATTCGCGCTACGCGGGACGTAGCGCCCCGGAAGCAAGCCAGGACACGGGCCTGGTGAGGCTGCAGCAGCCCGACACCGGGCTTCCGCCGGACGCCCTCGCGCGGCTCATGGAACTCGGGACCCTGGATGAGCGCGGGCAGCAACTCCAGGATCAGTTGGCCATGGCCCAGTCGCTCCGGATGGGCTCCGGCAAGCGGTACGGCACCGGCATCGGCGCCGCGCTCGGCGGCCTCGGTGACATGGTCAACGCATACAACTCCCGCCAGCAGACGGCCGCCATCCGGAAGGAGCAGGCCGACCTTCTGCAGAAGAAGGACGCTGGACGCGCTGAGCTGACGAAGCTCATGGGCGACGGTACTCCGACCGATCCGTTCGCGCTGCTCACGGCCAACGACGCCGAGGCGCAGCGGCTCTCGACCCAGTACGCGCAGGCGATCGCCCGGCAGCGCCAAATCGGCCTCCTCGGGATGCTCTCTGGCGACAAGGTGCTGGCTGGCCTTGGCCAAATGACCTACGGCGATGCTGGTCGCCAGCAGGCGGCCTTGGGCGAAGCTGCCTCCACGCGCCTACAGCGCGCCCTCGAGGCCCAGCGCATGGCACAGGGACAGTCTCGCTGGCAGGCGGAGCAGGACCAGCGGGCGCAGGAGCAGGCCGCAACCCAGGCCTACCGGACCACCCAGCTCGGCCTGGACCGCGAACGGCTGTCCCAGGACGGGTGGAGCGCGCAGGCCGATCCCGTCACCGGCGGGATCGTCATGTTCAACCGCAAGACCGGAGAGGTTCGTCCGCTCGGTCCTGGCGGCGGGGCTCCGAGCCCCGGGTCCGTTGTGCCCAAGCCCAAGGACCTCGAGAACGATGCACAGGCACTCGGCAAGGACCTGGAGCCCCTCGCGGCGATGTTCAACGATTTGCGCACGCTCAACGCCGCTGCGGCAGGCCCAGACCAGTCGGGCTTCGGTCCCGTCGCCGGTCACCTTCCCGACTTCCTGACCAGCAACGAGGGCGTGGCCACCCGGCAGGCGGCCCGACGCATCATGGCTGGGATCATCAAGATGCAGTCAGGTACGGCGGCCTCGGAAAAGGAAGTCGACCGGCTTCTGGCCTCCCGAGGCCTCGGCGAGACGGCGACCCCAGCGCAGTTCAGCCAGGGCGTGGCGTCCCTTGTTCGCGACGCGGAGGCAGCAGCCCGGCGAAGTGAGGCCAAGTACCACCCCGACGTGGTGAAGGCCTACCGGGCGCGCGGCGGGTTCTCGTCCGATGCACTGAGCCTCGGCGGACCCAAGCGCATCAGCAATGACGCTGAGTACGAGGCGCTCCCGTCCGGTGCTGAGTTCGTTGATCCAGAGGGAAACGTGCGGCGCAAGCCGTAGGAGGCAGTCATGGGCTGGCGAGACGCTCCCGTTGTTCAGCAGAAGCCAGCGGCGGCCCAGGAGCCGGGATGGAAGGGCGCGCCGGTGCTGTCGCCTGAGGCCCTCGCTGCCGCCATGCCCACCTCCGCCTCCCAGGCGTTCGGCCTCGGCGCTGCCCAGGGCCTGACGTTCAACCAGTTCGACGAGCTGTCCGGCAAGAACGCAGAGGTGGGTTCTCGCCTGGATGCTCAGCGCCAGTTCTCTGAGCCTGCCGGCCTTGTTCCGAGGGCGCTCAACGACATCCCCAAGGACGCGACCCAGGAACAGCGAGACGCGGCGATCAAGGCCGCGTATAGCGCTGAGCCTCGCATCGGCGACGGCATGGCGCCGACCCCTGGGCGACTCCGGAAACTGTACCCGGGCGTTCCGTACCTGCAGGCGCTGACCAAGTTCAAGGCGGACACCCTGGCTGCGCAGGGGTTCAAGTCCGAGCAGGAACGGTCGGACGCCGGCGTGAAGGCGTACCTGGATCCCAAGAGCGCCGAGGCCGGCAAGGCCCTACGGGACAACATCCGCGCGTCCAGCGACAAGGCGATGGCGGACCGCCCCGGCGCGTTCATCGCCGGGAACGTGGTCGGAAGCCTTCCCTTCGCGGCCCTCGGTGGCGGGGCTGCTGGCGGGAAGGGAGTCCCGCTTCTGACGCGCGCTCTGCAGGCCGCGAAGGCAGGCGTCGCTCCGGGGGCAGCCTACGGCTATGGCGCCTCGGAGTCCGACTCGGCAGGCGGACAGATTCGCGACACGCTGATGGGCGGTGCGCTGGGGGCAGGGTTCGGCTTTGCTGCTCCGTACCTCACGGCCGCGGCCGCTGCGCCGGTCAAGGCCGTGGGCAAGTTCGCTGCCGGCCGCGTTGCTGCGGCCGAGGCGAAGGCGCTCGAGGCGGCCCTGGCGAAGCAGACCGAGGAGCACGCCTCGCTGGTCGGCAAGTACGGCGGCCTCCGGCAGACCGAGAACAAGGCGATCCAGGCCCTCCTCAGCCTGGAGGAGTCCGGGATGCTGAATCCGGAGAACGCTGCAAAGCTGGCTGAGCTCAGGGCCTCCGGCCGTGTGGCCGAGGCGCTCAACGAGGCCGCCGCCAACAACCTTGAGTTCATGGGGCAGCGGACCCCGGCCGTCCAGGCTGCGAAGTCGGCCATGCAGCAGAGCGCCCAGAACGCCGAGCAGAACGTCGCCAAGGAGACGGCCCGTCAGCTCTCCGGGCAGATGCTAAAGCAGCAGATTGGCGACCGCGTGAAGCGCTACGGCATGCCGGTCGCTGGATCCATCATCGGCACGGCCATGGGCGGCCCGGTGGGCGCGGCGGTCGGAGCCTTGGCCGGCGCCGGATTCGAGGCCCACGGTCCGCGCCCTGTTCCGGATGGCGCAGCACCCCTCGGTGCAGAAGGCGGTGTTCGGGACGCTCGCCCGCACTGAGGAGCAGGCGCGGATGCAGGCCCTCCTCATTGATGCGCTCCGCAGGTCGGGGCAGTTGCCGCTCACCGACGAGGCTGTTTCGAGGCTCGACGCACTCCGCCGGGCTGGGCAGCTCCCGATCACCGACGAGGCCGTCTCATCCGAGTAGCGCGTGATGATTGACCTTCGTGACCTCGGTCGTCAGCTTTCGGCTCTTGAGGCTCAACTCGAGGCTGCGCCTCTCGAAACCTGCCCGGTCTTCGTGGCCCGCCCCTATCAGCGGGAGCTCCTCGCATACCTGCGGAGCGGCGGAAAGCGCGCCGTCTGCGTCTGGCACCGCCGCGCGGGCAAGGACCTAACACTGCTGCACTGGATGAGCGAGGCAGCAGAGGACCGGGTCGGCCTTTACTGGCACCTTCTGCCCTCCTCTCGGCAGGCACGCAAGGCCATCTGGAACGGATTCCTGCGCGATGGTCGTCGCATCATCGACGCCGTCTTTCCGCCGTCAATTGTGAAGCGGAAGAACGAGACGGAGATGGTGCTCGAGCTCGAGAACGGTTCCATCGTCCAACTCGTGGGCTCTGATGGCTATGACCGTCTCGTTGGCTCGAACCCGATTGGCGTCACCTTCTCCGAGTTCGCGCTCTCCAAGCCCCAGGCCTGGGAGTACATCCGCCCGATTCTCGCTGAGAACGGAGGATGGGCCTGCTTCATCTCGACCCCCCGAGGCCGTAACGCTCTCTGGAAGCTTTGGGAGGTCGCCGGGAACGCTCCTGGCTGGTTCCGCCAACAGCTCTCCATCTTCGATACGGGCGCCCTCCCCCCGTCTACGCTCGAGGAGGAACGAGCGGCCGGCATGCCGGACGCGCTGATCAAGTCCGAGTATCTCGTGAGTTTCGACGCCGCGCAGGTTGGCGCGGTGTACGGCGATCTGCTGGAGGCACTCGGGAAGAAAGGCGGCCTGGACAAGTTCCCCGTGTCCATCGAAGCGCCCGTGTACACGGTCTGGGATCTCGGGATGTCGGACTCTACCGCCATCTGGGCCTTCCAGGTGGTGGATGGCCGCCTCGAGGTCGTCAACTACTACGAGGCCAACGGGAAGCCGCTCTCCCATTACTTCGAGCACGTGGAGCGGTGGCCGTACAAGTACGAGCGCCACTTCTTTCCGCACGACGCTCGCGCCCGGAACTTCCAGACGAACGTCACCACGATTCAGCTCGCCCAGGAGCGCCTGAAGGCTGTTGCGGTCGTTCCGCTGATGCCCGTTGAACAGGGGATTGAGGCGGCGCGATGGCTTCTCCAGACGGCCATTCGCATCCACCCGGATCAGTGCGCCGAGGGGCTAGAGGCGCTCCGGGCGTACTCGTACGAGTTCGATGAGGACCGGCGCATTTTCTCCCTGCGCCCCCGGCATGACTGGGCGTCGCACGGCGCCGACGCATTCCGCTACCTCGCTACGGTGGCCCGGCAGATGATCGATCGGCAGCGAGCGCCGGAGAGGCGCCCACCGACTATCGCCGTTCCCAATGAGACGCTGGACGAGCTCTTCGAGCAGAGCGAGGACGGCGAGCGGCACTTACGCGAACGCGTATAGGCAAGTCCAAGCGCCGCTCGAACGTGGGGATTCAGTAGCCACTTCGCGAACCTAGCGATACAGGGCCTTCCTCCTGGTTGACACACTAGAGATGGTCAACTAGTTGACTAGATAGCTGAACCCAACCAAGGGAGACGCCTGAATGACCAGGACGAAGAGGTCAGGGACCAACGCGAGCGCGCTGTTGGCGCGCACGGAGCGGCTGTTGAATCTCAAGGACGGACCGGGCCTCGAGCGGGCGCGGAGCGCCATCCGCGCGGCTCTCATGACGCAGGGGCCGGCCGCCGGCGGAACGCTGATCGGCGGCCTGCTCCACTGCGCCAGCCTGGTGGGCATCGGCGCGAAGGCGGAGAGGGGCGTTCCCGCGCTCCAGGGCCATGTGGAGCCTGAGTTCCCGGCCGTCTACTTCGCCCAGGTGGCGGTCTACGCGGAGCACCTGGTCGAGGCGCTCACGGCCGAGCTCGACCTGGCCGAGAAGGACATCGCCGCACGCAGGTCCGCCCGGAGGGCCGCATGAGCCGCCAGAACAAGCGTTCCCGTGAGCAGCAGCTGAAGCAACTGTTCCCGGCCAGCTGGTCCGCCATGCTCGCTGCCAGCGAGGCGCTCAGGACCAACCGGGACCCCGAGGCGGCCGTCCCCAAGCTCCGGGAGTTGGCCCGAGAGATCCTCGCCTTCACCGACCCGCTCAAGCGGGCGTGATCCGGCTGGGGCTCGTCAAAACGCCCGCCCCTTGGCGCTGCAGGTCGCGTTAGGCCGGATCCGGTACACTGGTCATCCAGTTCACCAAGGGGCGGGCGCATGGCAAGGAAGAGGGTGGGGGCGGACATGGCGAAGGCGATCAAGGCGAGCGGCAAGGTCGGCCCTCGATCGGGCTTCGTTAAGGCCACCTTCTCGCTTCTCCCCGAGCAGCTTGCGGCCGTAGTAACCGAGGCCCAGGATCGAGCCCAGGAGCGCGGAGTCGTTCGGGCCGACGCTTCAGAGGTGGTCCGCGAGGCCCTGGAGGCGTGGAGTAAACAGAAGCGCTAGCGCAGCGCGACCAGGGATCCAGGCGGGCCGCTCAGCTGCGGCCCGTTTTCTTACGACTCCTCGACTTTGTGACCCCTGGCCTGAAGTCTCCCGCAGAGATTCGGCGAGAGCCCACCGATGAAGTTCGCTTCCCCTCCGCAGCCCTCGCACAGGAGGAACACCCGGTCGCCGATTTTCCGCATACGCCAGCCCCGAGGCACGTGGCCTCGGGCCGCGTCGTGGGCCTGGGTAGCCCCGCACGCCGCGCACTCGAACGATGTGGCATTCGTGACCATGGAGCCAGTGACATACCGCTCGGCTCCGTCATCGAAAACGCTGATCTCGGCGCAAGCGCACCGAAGAGCGCACCGAACCACAAACCGCCAGGGGCGTGCACCGAGCACTGTGCGCCGGCAGACAAAGAAAAACCCCGCAAAACCAAGGGCTTTGCGGGGCAGAAATGACGGTGTCTGAGTCGGGGAGACAGGATTTGAACCTGCGACCCCTTGGTCCCGAACCAAGTGCTCTACCAGGCTGAGCCACTCCCCGGTGCTGCGTCGCGCTGGAGCATCACCACGGGCCCGGGAAGCGCCGCGGTCCAACGCAAGGCCGCGTTTCTACTCAAGGACCCCCGGGGTGTCAAGCGCCGTCTCTCGCGAATCCGTCGCGGGGGTGGAAGGGCTGGAATGCGGGCAATTCCAGCGCGATCGGGGACGGCGGGGATCCCGGCCTTCGACTCCGCCGCCGCTCCGCGGCGGCTACGCTCAGGGCTGACCGGATCCGGTAGGAAGGGCTCGGCACGGGGGGCGCGGTGCAGCTGCGTGCCGGCGAAGCGGGGCCTGGCTTCGACTCCGCGGGCCCTGCGGGCCCGCTACGCTCAGCCTGACCGGATCATCCCGCATCAGGCTGACCGGATCGGGTAGGAAGGGGCTCGGCACGGGGGGCGCGGTGCAGCTGCGTGCCGGCGAAGCGGGGGCTGGCTTCGACTCCGCGGGCCCTGCGGGCCCGCTACGCTCAGCCTGACCGGATCCTCCCGCATCAGCCTGACCGGATCCTCCCGCATCAGGCTGACCGGATTGGGTAGGAAGGGCTCGGCACGGGGGGCGCGGGCAGCTGCGTGCCGGCGAAGCGGGGCCTGGCTTCGACTCCGCGGGCCCTGCGGGCCCGCTACGCTCAGCCTGACCGGATCCTCCCGCATCAGCCTGACCGGATCCTCCCGCATCAGCCTGACCGGATCCTCGCGGCTCAGGCTGTCCGGGTCCGATCGAGGGCTCGGGCAGGGGGCTCTTCCAGCGCAGCTGCGTGCCGCCCTCGCTCCCGTTCGCCCTTCGACAGGCTCAGGGCGAACGGAGTGGACCGGCTCAGGGAGGCAACCGCCCTCCCCGCCCTCCCCTCCCTCACCTCACGCAGACCGCCTCGAGCTCGCCGATCTCCTTCGGCACCGCCTCGGTCAGGTTCGCGAAGCCGCCCTCGGTCACCAGCACGTCGTCCTCGATCCGGATCCCGACGCCGCGCATCTCCGGCGGCGCGGCCTCGTCGTCGGCGGCGACGTAGATGCCGGGCTCGATGGTGAGCACCATCCCGGGCACGAGCGGGCGCGCGGCGCCGTCGATGGTGTAGTCGCCGACGTCATGCACGTCCATGCCGAGCCAGTGGCTGGTCCGGTGCATGTAGTACCTCCGGAAGGCCTTGTCGGCGATCCGCTCGTCCACGCTCCCCTTCAAGAGCCCGAGCCGGATGAGCCCCTCGGTCAGGCCGCGCACCACGCCGTCGTGGATGGCGTCGATGGTCGTCCCGGGGCGCACGGACTCGATGGCGGCCTTCTGCACCGACAGGCACAGCGTGTACAGGTCGCGCTGCGCGGGGGTGAACTCGCCGGAGGCGGGGAAGGTCCGCGTCACGTCGGCGGTGTACCAGCCGTACTCGCCGCCGGCGTCCACCAGGCACACGTCGCCGTCCTTCAGCACCTCGTCGCTGGCGCGGTAGTGCAGGATGGTCGAGTTGGCGCCGGCGGCCACGATGGTCCCGTAGCCGGGGCCGCTGCAGCCGCGCCGCCTGAAGGCGAACTCGATCTCGGCCTGCACCTGGTACTCGCGCCGGCCGGGGTAGCCCTCGCGCATGGCGGCCAGGTGGGCCTCGGCGGTGGCCTCGGCGGCCTTGCGCAGCCGCTCCAGCTCCTCGGGCCCCTTCACCAGCCGCAGCTCGTGCAGGATTCGCCCGTGGTCCACCACGGCCTCGGGCGGCTTCTTGCCCAGCCGCGCGCCGCCGCGGAGGGCGTTGAGGATCCGGGCCAGCCGCGCGTCCCAGCCGGCCTCGGCGCCGATGCGGAACCAGAGCGTCTTCGCCCCCTCCACCAGGTCGGGGAGCTTGTCCTCCAGCTCCGCCACGGTGAAGGCCTCGTCGGCGCCGTACTGCTCTCGCGCGCCCTCCACGCCGGCCCGCCGCCCGGTCCAGATCTCCTTCTCGCGATCCTTGGGCCGGACGAAGAGCACCACCTTCCGCTCGCCGCCGCGCGAGGAGAGCACGGCGCAGCCCTGCGGCTCGTCCAGGCCGATGGCCCAGGCGTAGTCGGAGTCCTGCCGGAACAGGTACTCGGCGTCGGCGTTGCGGGCCTTCTCGTCGGCGGCGGGCAGGAGCAGCACCCCGCCGCCGCGCCGCTCCATCTCCTCGAAGATGCGGGCGCGGCGCGCGGCGTGGACGGTGGGTTCGAAGGTCATGGCCTGGCTATATAGCGCGCGCCCCGGCGGCGCGGGGGGCCGCGGTGAGGGGCCTTCTGCGCCGACCCGGTGGGCGCCTGCCCTACCCTGGGAAGGCGGCGCCGCACCAGGCCTGGAAGGCGGCCCGGGCCTCGGGGCTGGCGTCGGGCAGGGGCTCCAGCCAGACGGTGTCCTCGGGCGGTTGGGCCAGCGGCACCTCCACCTCCCGCAGCTCGTCGCGCCGGAACACGGTCAGCCGGAGCCGGCCCGCCGGCCCCTCCTGGCAGAGCCGGTCCCACAGCCCGCCGCGGTCCAGCCGGAACCCGCCCTCGGCCAAGAGCTCGTCCTCGGCGCTGAGCCCGGCCCGCCAGGCTGGGCTCCCCTCCCGCACGGCCTGCACGGTCAGCTTCGGCCCGGAGGCCAGGTCGGCACCGAGCCAGCCGGGCGCGCCGCGGTCCTCGTCGGCTCGCGGCGGCGTCCCGCCCTTGTCGTCCAGCCCGGCCGCGGCCCGCCGGCCCATGCGCAGGCCGATGGCCGCCAGGTCGGGCTCGAGCGGCGCGGTCCCGCGGACCCAGCGGTCGAAGAAGCTGCGCGCCGCCTCCACTCCCAGCAGCTCGGCCACGGCCGGCTCCACCCCGTCCTCCGGCAGGCCGCGCCCGGCGTGGCGCGAGTAGAGCGTCCGCAGCAGCGCGTCCAGCGAGCTCCCGGCCCGGCGCAGCGCCAGGTCCAGCGCGAAGGCCACCAGCTCGCCCTTCAGGTAGTACGAGACCGTGCTGTTCACGGTGTTCTCGTCCGGCCGGTAGAGCTTCACCCAGGCCAGGAAGCTCGACTCCTCGGCGCTCATCTTGGCGGCGCCGGGGGTGCGGAAGAGCGTGGTGAAGGCCTGCCCCAGCCGCTTGAGGTGGCGGGCGGGCTCGACCAGCCCGGCCCGCGCCAGCGCCAGCTGGTCGTAGTAGGAGGTCACGCCCTCGAACCACCACAGCAGCCGCGTGTACTGCTCGCGATCGTAGTCGTAGGGCGTGAACGCGGCCGGGCGGAGCCGCTTCACGTTCCAGAGGTGGAAGAACTCGTGCGCGAAGAGCGAGAGCGTCTCCTCGTAGGCCTCGCGCGGCCAGAAGCTGTTGCGGCCCACGTTGAGCGTGGTGGAGCCGGCGTGCTCCAGCCCGCCGCGCCGCTTGTCCGAGAGGTGCACGATGAACAGGTAGCGCTCGTAGGGGAGCCCGCCCATCTGCTCCCCGAACCCCTCCACGATGCGCTGCACGTCGGCCAGGAGCTGCGCCTCGTCGATGCGGGCGCGCCCCCACAGCGCCAGCTGGTGCGGCTTCCCCAGGGCCGTGAACGAGAGCAGCCGATGGGTGCCGATCTCCACCGGCGCGTCGGCCAGGGCGTCGTAGTCCGGGGCGGTGAAGGTGTTGGGCGCGCCGGCCGGCTCCAGGGCCGTCGCCACCGACCAGCCGGGCGGCGGCGCCACCTCCAGCACGTGCGGCCGGCCGGTCCGGCCCGGGACGTAGGGGAAGACGGCGGCGCCGTTCAGGTAGCCGTGGGTGTCGTCCAGGTGGCAGGTCCGGACGGTCAGCTCGTTGGCGTAGACCCGGTACCGGAGGACCAGCCGCGCCGCGCCGCCGGCCCGGACCCGGATCCGGTGCTTGTCCAGCCGCTCGACGGCCAGCGCCCGGCCCTGCCCGTCCTCGGCGCTGAGAGCCTCCACATGGCGCGCGTACTCCCGGACCAGATAGGACCCGGGCGTCCAGACCGGGAAGGCCAGCTCGGCCACCTCGCCTGGCTGGTCAAGGATGGCCTCGACGTGGAACAGGTGCGTCTGCGGCTCAGGAAGGGAGAGGCGATAGCGCATGTCCCTTCGACTCTAGCCCGGGATCAACCTGCGGTCCGGAGAGTTCTGCTAGCCTTTGCGCATTCACGGAGGGGTCTTGGAGCGAACGATCCAGTCGGGTGTTCCAGCGCCCACGTCGCCCCTCCTCCGGCTCTACCTGCTGGGGCGGTTCGAGGTCGTCCGTGAGGACGCGCCCATCCCGTCCCACGCCTGGCGCCGCCGCCGCCCGGCCGACCTCCTGAAGCTCATCGCCCTCTCCCCCGGCCGCGAGCTGACCCGCGACCAGACCATCGACGCGCTCTGGCCGGACAAGGACCCGGCCAGCGGCGCCAACAACCTTCACCGCGCCCTCTACGACCTGCGCCAGATCCTGGGCGGCCGCTGGGTGGACATCGAGCGCGGCGTCATCCGCATGCGCCCGGACGTCTGGGTGGACGTGGATGCCTTCGAGCGCGCGGTCGAGGCGGGCGGGGCGGAGCGCTTCCAGGAGGCGGTGGCGCTCTACCGCGGCGACCTCGCGCCGGAGGACGGCGAGGTGGACTGGCTGCACGCCCGCCGGCTGCAGCTGCGCAGCCGCTTCGTCGAGGCGGCCCACCCGCTGGCCCGGGCCGCGGCCGAGGCCGCCGACGTGGGCGCGGCGGTGCCCCTGCTCCGGCGGCTGCTGGACGTGGATCCGGCCGGCGAGGAGGCCCACCGGCTGCTCATGCAGCTCCTGGCCACCGCCGGCCGCCGCGCCGAGGCCCTGCGCCAGTACGACGCCTGCGAGGGCGCGCTGCGCGCGGTGGGGCGCGCGCCGGCCGAGGAGACCCGCGCCCTGCGCGACGCCATCCAGCGCGGCGAGCTGGGCCCGGCCCCTGGCGCTGCGGCGCTGGACGGGGCCCGCCGCCTGGCCCGCCGCCTGCTGGGCGCGGCCGAGCCGTCGCCGGTCCGCGGCCGCGGCGCCATCCTGCTGCTGCTCGAGGCGCTGGTGGAGCGCGGCTCGGGCATGCTGGTGCTGCTGGGCGAGCGCGGCGTGGGCAAGACGCGCCTGGCGGTCGAGGGCGCCCGCATCGCGCAGGCGCGCGGCGCGGTGGTGCTGGGCGGGGTGGGCAGCGCCCGGCCCGGCGAGCCCTTCGGCCTGTTCGTCGATCTCTTCGGACAGGAGGGGCGAGCCGGCAGCCACGACCCGCTGGCCGCCCCGCCCTCGGGCCGCGCGCCGGAGGCGGTGCTGGCCGAGCTGCAGGACGCCGTCGCGGCCGAGCTTCGCGCCGCCGGCGAGGGCCGCCCGCTGTTCCTGCTGCTCGACGACCTGCACGCGGCCGACGAGTCCTCGCTGCAGCTGCTGCACGCGCTGGCGCGCCGCGCCGCCGAGCTGCGCCTGATGGTGGTGGCCACCTGCCGCGAGGAGGCCATCCACGCCGGCACGCCGCTGCAGACGGCGCTGGCCCACCTCGACGCGGGCCGGCTGGCGCGCGGCGTGCGGCTGCCGCGCCTGGGGCTGGCCGGCACGCGCGAGCAGCTGACCGACCTGGCCGGCGGCCCGCCGCCGGAGGCGCTGGTGCAGCTGGTCTACCGCGTCACCGACGGTGCACCCTTCCTGGTGGAGGAGGCGCTGCGGGCCTACGCCGCCACCGGGCAGGTGCCGCAGGATCCGGGCGCCGGGCTGCGCGCCCGGGTGGGCCGGCTGGGGCCGCGCGCCGAGGCGCTGCTGGGGGCCGCCGCGGTGGTGGGGCGGCACTTCGAGTTCGACCTGGTGCGGCCGGTCTCGGGGCTGGGGGGTCAGGAGACGGTGAAGGCGCTCGAGGCCTGCCTGGAGGCAGGGCTGCTCGACGAGGACGGCACCGGCTACCGGTTCCACCACGACCTGATCCGCGAGGCGGTCTACCAGGGGCTGCCGGGCAGCCGCCGCGCGGCGCTGCACGCCGCGGTGGCCGACGCGCTGGAGGCCGACGTGGCCCGCCCGGCGCCGGCCGAGGCGCTGGCGCGGCACCGCCGGCTGGCCGGCCAGGAGGACCGGGCGGTGCGCCACCTGGTGGCGGCCGGCCACCGCGCCGCGGCGCGGGCCGGGCTGCGCGAGGCGCTCACCTTCTACACCGAGGCGCTGGAGCTGGCGCCGCGCGCCGGCCTCGACGGCCGCGCCCGCTTCGAGCTGCACGAGGCGGCGGCGCGGGTGCAGCTGGGGCTGGGCGAGCTGGACGCGGCGGTCCGCGCCTTCGGGCAGGCGGCGCGGCTGGCCGGGGCGGAAGGGTTCGAGGCCGATCCGGCCCGGCTGGCCCGGGTGCACCGGCTGGCGGCCATGGCCCACGCCGCGGCGGGCGACCTGCCGGCGGCGCGCCTGGCGCTGGGCGAGGGGCTGGCGGCCGCGGGCGAGGCCGAGCCGGCCGAGGTGGCGGCGCTGCACCACCTCTCGGCGCAGCTGGAGTGGCACGCCGGCGCGGCGGACCGGGCCGAGGCGGCCGCGGCGGCCTGCGGCGCGGCGGCGGCGCAGGCGGGCGACGGCGAGCTCGCGGCGCGGGCCGAGGACCTGCGGGCGCTGGCGCGCGGGCTTCGCGGCGAGCCGCTGCCGCCGGTGACGCCGGCGCCGGCCGGGCCGCAGGACCTCACGCCCGAGCACCCGCTCGACCTGCACGTGGTGCTCTGGAGCCACGACCTGCTGGGCGAGCGCGGCGCGCCCGACCTGGCGCGCGCGGCGGGCGTGCTGGTGGAGCGGGCCCGGCAGCGGCAGGCCCCGGCGGCCGAGGCGGCGGGGCGGCTGGGCGAGGGGATCGCGGCGCTGGAGGCGGCGCAGCTGGAGGCCGCCGAGCTGGCCCTGCGCGCCGCCCGGCAGGGCTTCCGCGCCGCGGGCCTGGCGCTGGGCGAGGCGCTGGCCATGGAGCGGCTGGCCTCGCTGCTGGTGATGGCCGGGAGCCTGGAGGAGGCGGGCGCGCTGCTGGACGAGGCGGTGGTGGTGGCCGAGCGCGGCACGCTCCGGCAGCACGCGCTCACGCTGCTCCACGCCGCCGAGGCCCGCCACCGCCTGGCCTCCGGGCTGCCCGGCGCCGCCGACGTGGCCATGCGCGCCGCCAGCGAGGCGGCCGCGCGCCACGGGGGCTGCACCGCCTGCGACGCCGCCTTCCGCCCGGAGGCGGTCCGCACCGCCCTGGCCCGCGGGCGGCTCGACGTGGCCGAGGCCGAGACCTCCGCGCTGGAGGACCTGGCCCGCCGCCACGGCGGCCGCGGCTTCACCGCCCTGGCGCGCCAGGCGCGGGCCCGCGTGCTGGCCGCGGCCGGCCGGCCGGAGGACGCGCTGGTGTCCCTGGCCCAGGCGCGGGCCGGGTTCCTGGCCTCGGGCCAGCGCTACGAGGCCGCGCGCGCGGTCCGGCTGGAGGCCCGGCTGCGCGGGAGCCTGCCGGAGGCCTGGGCCGCGCTGGACGTGCTGGTGCGGATCGACGCCGACGCGTGATCCGACCTGACCGCCCGGCCTTCGACAGGCTCAGGGCGGGCGGGGGCAGCAGGCGCCGGCCGGCCTTCGACTCCGCCCCGCCTGCCGGCGGGGCTACGCTCAGGCTGACCGGATTCGGGTTGGCCCCGATCTTCGACAGCCCGACTCCGCCCCGCCTGCCGGCGGGGCGACGCCCAGGCTGACCGGATTCGGGTTGGCCCCGCTCTTCAGCAGCCCGACTCCGCCCGCCTGCCGGCGGGGCTACGCCCAGGCTTACCGGATTCGGGTTGGCCCCGCCCTTCAACAGCCCGACTCCGCCCCGCCTGCCGGCGGGGCGACGCCCAGGCTGACCGGATTCGGGTTGGCCCCGATCTTCAACAGCCCGACTCCGCCCCGCCTGCCGGCGAGGCGACGCCCAGGCTGACCGGATCCGGGTTGGCCCCGCGCTTCAACAGCCTGACTCCGCCCCGCCTGCCGCCCAGGCTGACCGGATTCGGGTTGGCCCCGCTCTTCGACAGCCTGGTAGGCTGCCCGCCCATGGACCCCTACGGCCTCCGCCGCGTCGTCTCCCCCAAGGGCCTCCTCCCGCAGCGCGCCGACGTGCTCGACCCGTCCCTGCCGCTGGGCGAGGACGAGCTCTCGAATCGAGGTGGAGGCGCTCAACATCGACGCGGCCAGCTTCCGGCAGATCGAGGGCGCGGTGGGCAAGACGCCGGAGGCCATCGCCGCCGAGGTGCAGCGCATCGTCCAGGCCCGCGGGAAGATGCACAACCCGGTCACCGGCTCGGGCGGCATGCTCATCGGGCGCGTCAAGGCGGTGGGCCCGCGCCACCCGGCCGCCGCCACGCTCCGGCCCGGCGACCGGCTCGCCACCCTGGTCTCGCTCACCCTCACGCCGCTGCGCCTCGACGCCGTCCGCGCGGTCCGGCCGGCCATCGACCGCATCGAGTGCCAGGGCGAGGCCATCCTCTTCGCCACCGGGCTGTGGGCCCGCTTGCCGGACGATCTGCCCGAGACGCTGGTCCTGGCGGCGCTGGACGTCTGCGGGGCGCCGGCCCTGGTGGCCCGCCACCTCTCGCGCGGGCAGCGCGTGCTGGTGCTGGGCGCCGGAAAGTCGGGCGCGCTGGTGGCGGTGCAGGCGCGCGAGTCGCTGGGGCCGGAGGGGTTCCTGGCGCTGGCCGACCGCTCGCCGCCGGCGCTGGAGGCGCTGGCCGGGCTGGAGGTCTCCGACGCGCGGCTGCAGGTGGACGCCACCGACCCGCTGGGCGTGCTCTCGGCCGTCGAGGCGGCCGGCGGCCGCTTCGACGTGGTGGTCAACTGCGCCAGCGTCCCCGGCACCGAGATGGCCGCCATCCTGGCGGCGCGCGAGGGCGGCACGGTGATCTTCTTCTCCATGGCCACCAGCTTCACCGCCGCGGCGCTGGGCGCCGAGGGCGTGGGCAAGGACGCCACGCTCGTCATCGGCAACGGCTACGTCCCCGGCCACGCCGACCTGACGCTCGACCTCTTGCGCCGCCACCCGCGGCTGCGGGCGCTGTTCCAGGCGCGGTACGGCGCCTGAGGTCCGCGCCCGCTCGCGCGACGCTCCCCCCGGGCCGTGCTCCGCATGGGCTGGGTAACCCTGGCGGCTGGCCAGCATCCACTCCCCGTGGCTTCGCCCAAGGAGGAGCGCGATGAAGCAGGTCCAGGAGCAGCACGTGGAGGTGGCGCGCCGGAGCGCGAAGCTCTGGCGCGTGCTGGTGGCCGGGGGCGCAGCGCTGGCGCTGGCCTGCGCCGGCACGCAGAAGCCGGCCTCCCCGTCGCCGGGGAGCGACCACTCGAGCGACGGCAAGTCCGGCGACGGCGGGGGCGCTTCCGGTTGGTGAGCGACGCCGGCGAGGCGAGGCGGCGGTCGCTGGCGGCGCGGGCCTGGCGCTTCCGCTGCGGCGTCGAGCGCGAGGCAGAGGTGCGCTTCGCGCGCCTCGCAGGCTGGCTGGAGGCGCAGGGCGCAGCCGGGCGGCTGGTGGCCCTGGCCCGGCGCTCGTCCTCGGACGAGGCGCGGCATGCGCTGCGGTGCGCCGACCTGGCGCGGGCCTTCGGCGCCGGGGTGGACGACCTGCCGCCGCCGGAGCCGGCCCTGCTGGCGCCGCCCGACCTGCCGGCGCGGACCCGCATGCTCTACGAGGCGGTCGCCGCCTGCTGCGTGACCGAGACCGGCAGCGTGGGGGTGCTGGCCACGCTCCTGGGCGAGGTGAAGGGCGGCAGCCTGCGGCGCACGCTCCGCGAGCTGGCCCGCGACGAGGTCCGCCACGCCCAGCTCGGCTGGGCGGTGCTGGCGGCGGAGGGGGAGCGCAGCCAGGCCTCGCTCCTTTCACCCTGGGTGCCGGCCATGCTGGCCGGCAGCATCGACGCCGGCCTGTTCGGCGCCGCCGCGCCGGGGGACGACGACGACGGCCTGCTCGAGCTGGGGCTGCTCCCGCAGCGGCTGCGGCGGGAGGTGTTCGTCCGCACCACGCTGGACGTGGTCCTCCCTGGCCTGGAGGCCGGCGGGATCGACCCGGGTCCGGCCCGACACTGGCTCGCGCAGCGGACGGACCCAGGGCAGCGCCTCTCGTCCTGACGCGGCGGCAGGTTGCTGGATTCCTGGCCATGCTCCCGGGATGGTAGGCTCGGTCCGCCCGTCCCGGAGGACCCATGGCACTCATCAACTGGAAGCCGCAGCTCAGCGTCGGCGTGAAGCTGTTCGACGACCAGCACAAGGTGCTGATCGGGATGATCAACGACCTCCACGCCGCGCTCGCGGGCGGCAAGGGCAACGACGTCATGGGGCCCATCCTCACCGGCCTCGCCGAGTACACGCAGACGCACTTCGCCGAGGAGGAGCAGCTCCTCGCGAAGCACGGCTACCCAGGCCTGGCGGTCCACAAGATCGAGCACCGCAAGCTGCTGGACCAGGTCGGCGCGCTGCAGCAGAAGCACAAGTCCGGAAACACGATGATCTCGGTCGAGGTGATGCACTTCCTCCGCGACTGGCTCTCCACGCACATCCAGGGTGAGGACGCCCAGTACGGCAAGTTCCTGAACGCGAGGGGCGTGCAGTAGCGGCCCGGCGCGTGGGACCGCCGCGGCGGCGGGCTCCGCGGGCCGCAGAATCCTCCTCGATGCTCTGCTCCCCGCTGGCGCCGGTTTCGTACTAGTTTCGCCCGCGGGGCCGTGGCGGAACTGGCAGACGCAGGGGACTTAAAATCCCTCGCCGCGCGAGCGGCATCCCGGTTGGATCCCGGGCGGCCCTAACCGCTCCCCCCGCTCCAGGATGACCGGTTGGGCCCGCCTCCTGCGGGCGGTCCTCGGGTGGGGCCGCGACCACGCGTACCTCCTCCCGCTCGCCCGCCCGGCCGCAAGTTACGCGCGCCACGGCGGTGTGGTCGCCCGGCGACGACCGGGGCGTGCGGATCACGGTTTCCGCGCCAGGTCTGCCTTCGAATGCGCGCCAGCGTTGATCGGCGTCCCCCTTGCATATGGGCCTGACGTTCGCCGCACCGCGTAAAGGCCAACGGGGGACCGGGCGCGCCACCGCCCGCACGCTTCACGAGGAGTCGCACCATGCCAGCCCCGTCAGGTTCGATCGCTGGTCCCCCGCTCGAGCGAGCGGCGCTGGGGCGCGCCGCGCGGGTGCTGCTGGTCGAGGACGACCGCGAGCTGCGCGAGGCCCTGGCGGACGTGCTGATGCTGGAGGGGTTCGAGGTGGAGCAGGCGGAGAACGGCCTCGACGCGCTGCTGCACCTGCGCAGCGCGCCGCGCCCGCCGGACGTGGTGGTGCTCGACCTGGACATGCCGCTCATGGACGGCCGCGAGTTCCGGGAGGCGCAGCTGCGCAATCCGGCCCTGGCCGCGGTGCCGGTGCTGGTCCTCTCCTCGCACGTGGAGGAGGGGCTGCCGCTGGGCGGCCTGGGCAAGCCCTGCTCGCCGGAGCGGCTCCTGGCCCGGCTGCGGGCGCTCATCACGTTCAGTGAATCACGCGCGGCGGACGCCGGCCGCCACGCTTCGCCCTGACCCCAGCGCGCCCCTGGCCTTCGACTCCGCGAGCCCTGCGGGCTCGCTACGCTCAGGCCGAACGGATTCCTTGCGCCTCGCGCCACAAATCCGCCACGCGCCTCAGCCCGGCCCCGGCCTCCGCCCCCGCGCGCCCGGCCGCGCCGGCGCCTCGGGCACCAGCTGGTGGAACAGGCTCGACTCGCGCTGGAAGAAGCCCTGCGTGTGGAACGACTGGGCCAGCCCCAGCACCTCGAAGTCGAGGTGGTGCAGGAGCTCGTGCAGGAGCGTGCGCAGGAAGGTCTTGAACGCCACCACCCGCCCCTGCCGCGCGGTGCGCATCCAGACCCTGATCACCGGCCGCTCGCCCTCGCCCGGCTCGGGCACGTACAGCCCGTGCAGCTCGTGGGCGTCGCCGCGCGGCCGGACGGCGTGGATCTCCAGCCTGGGCGGGGCCGCCTGGAGCGCCCTGCACACCCCGGCGCACACCGCGAAGGCGGCGTGCGCCACCGCCGCGCCGTCCCCGGCCCCGAGCGCCGCCCGCAGCCGCTCCACCTCCGGCCAGAGCGCGCTCACCCCCGGCACCGGCAGGGCCGTCACGGCGTCGCTGCGGCGGTAGGTGGCCTGGTCCGGGCGCGACAGGCGCGCGTAGTAGGCGAACGGCATGGTCCCGGCCCGCGCCGCCTCAGTTCAGGAAGGCCGGCGGGCTGACCTCGATGCCCTCGATGGCCTGCCGACCGGCGAAGCCCTCGTCCAGCCCGTGCCAGTGGGTCACGGCCGGCTCGCCGAACTGCCAGCAGAGCAGGATGGGCTCCCCTTCCCGCAGGGCGTGGAAGTCCACCAGGCCCGCCTCCAGGTCCTTCACCAGGCAGCCCATCCCGTTGATGCGCTCCACGGCCGCGGTCAGCTCGCCTGCCAGGGCGACCAGCCACCGCGCCTCCCCCGCTCGCCCGACGGGGGGTTCGGCCTCCTCCTGCAGGAGCCCCATGGCCACGTCCACGCCCCCCAGCGCCTCCACCAGGGCCGCCAGCTCCGCGCGGATTTGCGCCACCCGGCCGAACTCGATTTCGAGGGCCGAGACCAGGCCGTTGGCCTCCTCGACCGTGAAGTACCGCGGGGCCTCGTCCATGAGCGGAAACCTCTCCATCGCCGTGTTATAAGCGCGGACCCGGCCCGCGCCGGGCCGCCCGTCCGCGGCCCCCGGAACCAGAGGATCTTCGCACCGTGCTCGAGACCCGTTTCCAGAGGATTCAAGGCCGCCCGGAACAAGCTCCAGGGCAAGAGCGAGATCACCGCCGAGGTGGTGGACGACGCGCTGCGCGACATCCGCGTCTCCCTCCTCGAGGCCGACGTCTCCTTCGACGTGGTGAAGCGCTTCGTCAGCCGCGTCCGCGAGAAGGCGGTCGGCGAGGTGGTGGACGTCAAGCTCCGCACGGAGAAGGGGCTCCTGCGGGTCACGCCGCAGGACCACTTCATCAAGATCTGCCACGACGAGCTCGAGGGGCTCATGGGGCCGGTCGACACCTCGCTCCGCTTCGCGGACAAGGGCCGGCCGACGGGCGTGATGATGGTGGGCCTCCAGGGCTCGGGCAAGACCACCACCGCCGGCAAGATCGCCAGCAAGCTGCTCAAGGAGGGGAAGCGGCCCATGCTGGTGGCCGCGGACATCTACCGCCCCGCCGCCGTCGATCAGCTCAAGGTGCTGGGCGAGCGGCTGGGCGTCCCGGTGTTCCACGAGCCGGGGATGAAGCCGCCCGAGATGTGCCGCCACGCCTTCGAGGCGGCGCAGCGGGAGAAGGCCACCGTCGTCATCTACGACACCGCCGGCCGCCTCGCCATCGACGAGGAGCTGATGGCGGAGCTGGAGCAGATCAAGGGCCAGGTCGCGCCGGAGAACATCCTCCTCGTCGCCGACGCCATGATCGGCCAGGACGCGGTCAAGACCGCGGCCGAGTTCGACCGGCGGCTGGCCATCGACGGCTTCATCCTCACCAAGCTGGACGGCGACGCCCGCGGCGGCGCGGCCCTCTCCATCAAGGAGGTCACCGGCAAGCCCATCAAGTTCCTCGGCATGGGCGAGTCGCTGGACAAGCTGGAGGAGTTCCGCCCCGAGGGGCTGGCCTCGCGCATCCTCGGGTTCGGCGACATCGTCGGCCTGGTCAAGGACTTCGAGGAGCACGTCGACAAGGAGCAGGCGGAGGCCGACGCCGAGAAGATCCTCTCCGGCGACTTCACGCTCGAGGACTTCGTCAGCCAGATCAAGCTGGTCCGCAAGATGGGGCCGCTGGGCGAGCTGATGGAGAAGTTCCCGCTCTTCGGCGACCTGCCCGAGGGGTTCCAGTTCGACGACACGGCGCTGACGAAGATCGTCGCCATGGTGGACTCGATGACCCGGGCCGAGCGGCAGCGGCCGGACGTCATCACCGACACGCGCATCAAGCGGATCGCGAAGGGCTCCGGCCGCGGCGAGAAGGAGGTCAAGGACCTCCTCAAGCAGTACAACGCCATGCGCGGGGTGATGAGGCAGATTGGCTCCGCCCCGGGGCTGCTGGGCCGCCTGCCCGGCGTGAAGCAGCTCATGAACCTGCGCAAGCTCCAGGGCAAGGGCATGGAGGACGTGCTGGGCGCCGACGCCCACGCGGTCGAGCAGGCCATGCAGGGCGGCATGATGGACCCGCGGATGGCGGCGCAGATGGCCGGCCTGCCCAAGGGCTACACCCCGCCCATGAGCCAGGGCGCCATGGCCCGCGCCCGGATGATGGGCTACGCGCCCGAGCCCATCGCCGCCCCCGAGTCGAAGAAGGACCGCGACGCCCGCAACAAGAAGCGCAAGGCGGAGCGCCAGGCCCGCAAGAAGGCGCGGAAGGGCAAGCGGTAGCGTCACGCCCGGTCGATCCGGGCGGCCCAGGGCGAGCGGAACCGTCAGGGCCCGGCCGGCCGCGGCAGCCCGCAGGCGTGGAGCAGCTCCAGCGTGCGGGCCACCCGCACCGGCAGCCCGTGCGCCAGCGCGGCGCTGCGCGAGGCGGCCCCGACCTCCGCGGCCAGGGCGGGCGCGTCGTGGACCCGCACCAGCCGGTCCACCAGCCCCTCCACCGTGGGCTCCTCCAGCAGCAGCGGGCTGTGCGGCAACAGCTCGCTCGCGCCCACCCGGCGCGAGGTGATCACCGGGACGCCGCAGGCCATGGCCTCGGCCACCACCTGCCCGAACTCCTCGAAGCGGGCCGGGTGCACCAGCACGTCCAGCGCCTGGTGGACCTCCTCCACCTCGTCCACCGGCGGGGCCTGGACCAGCCGCGCGCGCAGCGGCGCGGGCAGCCGGGCCACCCGCGCGGCGAAGTCCTTGCTCCGCCCCACCACCAGGTACCAGGCCCGCCGCGCCACGGCCGGCGGGAGCGCGGCGGCCGCCTCCAGCAGCAGGTCCACGCCGCGCTTGGTGAAGTCGCCGGAGGTCACCAGGCCCACCAGGAAGGCCTCGGGCGGCACGCCCCAGCGCGCGCGCAGCGCGGCGCGGCGCTCCCCGTCCACCGGGTGGAAGCGGGCCGGATCGCAGGTGGGCCAGACCACCTCCACCTTGGCCGCGGGCACCCCCATGGCCACGAGCTCGTCCGCCATCAGCCGCGAGTTGGCCACCAGCACCCGGTAGCCGCCGCCGGCCAGGATGCGGGCGTGGTTGGCGGCCACCTCGGCCAGGTCGGAGCCGGCCGGCGGCGGCGCGCCGTGGGTCTCGCGGTGGGCGCGCCGCACCAGGTTGTGCAGGAAGAGCACGTCCTGCCGCTCCACGTCCCCGTGCCCCAGCACCAGCCCGTGGGCGCCCCGCCGCCGCACGCGCTCGAAGCGGCGCGCGTAGGCGGCCCGCGAGCTGCCCCAGGGCCGGCGCAGCGACACCACCAGCCCGCCGGCCGCCTCCACCAGCTCGCGGCGCACGGTCAGGCCGAAGACCTCCACGGCGTGGCCCAGACCGGCCAGGAGCGCGGTGTGCTTGAGCACCGTGCCGGAGGCGCCGGTGTGGCGCGACAGGTTGCGGATGGCGATCGCGACGCGCACGCGGTTCAGGGCCTGCCCAGCTCGTCCAGCGCCCGGCGCAGCTCCAGGTTTCGCGGCGCGCGCTCCAGGGCCCGCTCCAGCTCGGCGCGGGCCTCGTCGCGCCGGCCCAGCCTCTCCAGCAGCCGCCCGCGCTGCAGCGGCGCCTGGACGTCCTCCGGCGAGCGGCGCTCGGACTCCAGATAGGCCGCCAGCGCCTCCTCGTTCCGGCCGGCGTGCTCCAGCGCCTGGCCGGTGAACATCCACGGGCTGGGCTCCCTGGGCGCGATCCTGCGGGCGGCGGCGAAGGCCCGCAGCGCGCCCTGCAGATCGCCCTGCCGGTCGCGCGCGATGCCGAGGTTCACGTGGGCCCGCCAGTACCAGGGCGCCACCTGCAGCGCCACCTCCAGCCGCTCCGCCGCCTTCCGCAGCGCCTCCGGCGCCTGGGCGGGGTCCCGCCCGGCCAGCGAGGTGTACGCCACGGCGAGGTTGTTGTTCACCACCACCTCCCGCGGCGCCTTCTCGAGCTCCGACTCCCAGAAGCGGATGGCGGTGACCCAGTCCAGCGTCCGCACCACGGTCCGGACCGCCAGCGCGCCGGGCACGGCCAGCGCCAGCACCGCGGCCACGGTCAGCCAGCTTCCGTTCGCCCTGAGCGTGGCCGCCGCCCGCGGCGGCGGCGGAGTCGAAGGGGCGAACGGCGGGGCCCCCGCGAGCCCGGCGGTGAGCAGCGCCGCCCCGGCCAGGCAGACCCCCAGCGACGGCAGGTAGAGCAGCCGCTCGGCCAGCAGCACCCCCACCGGCACGAGCTGCAGCACCGGCAGGAGCGGCACGAAGATGCAGAGCAGCCCGGCCCCCAGGAGCGGCGCCCGGCGGGTCCACCACAGCCAGAGCCCGGCCGCCAGCGTGAGCGCCCAGCCGGCGGTGGCCACCGCGAACCCGGCGGTGGGCGCCTCCAGCGTGCGGATGCGCGCCGCGTAGGCGAAGTCGCCGCCCAGGAAGCCGGGCCAGGCCAGGATGCGCAGGTACTCGCCCAGCACGCGGCTCATGGTCATGGCCACGTGCCGCCCCGGCGTGCCCACCGGGAACCAGCGCGCCTCCGGCGCCACCGCCACGTCGAAGCCGCCTCGCAGCAGGAAGTACGGCAGCGCCGCCAGGAGCAGCGCCAGCGAGAGGCCGGCCACCACCGCCAGGCTCCGCAGCGCCGCCCGGCCGCGCAGCCCGGGGGCCGCCTCCAGCCCGGCCGCCGCCGGCGCCGCCCAGGCCAGGATGGCGAACAGCACCGGCGTGACGATGGCGGTCTCCTTGGAGAGCACGCCCAGCGTGAGCACGGCCAGCGCCGCCGGGAGCCGCCACCAGGCCCGCCGCCAGTCCAGCGCCAGCAGGAGCGCCCCGACCGAGAAGCAGGCCGCCAGCGGCTCGGTCCGGCCGAAGATGGTCGCCACCGCCTCGACGTGGGCGGGGTGGAGCGCGAAGAGCAGCCCGGCCAGCAGCGCCAGCCGCGGCGCCTGCGCCGGGGCGGCCGCCAGCGCCAGCCGCCGCGCCAGCGCCAGCACCAGCAGGCTGGCGGCCACGTGCAGCGCCACGTTGACGGCGTGGAACCCGGGCGTGAGCGGTCCGTGGAGGGCGTGGTTGAGCGCGTAGCTGAGCGTGGTGATGGGCCGGTACGGCCCGCGCACGGTGGGGTTGCCGGCGTAGCCGTACAGCTCGCCGAAGATGCGGCCGACGTTGGAGAGCGACCAGGTGAGCGGGTTGTCCAGCGCCGCCCAGCCGTCGTCCAGGATGGGCGGGTTCACCAGCGTGACGAGGAACGGGACGGCGGCCGCCAGCGCCACCGCGCGCCGGGGCCGCGCCGCCAGCCAGTCCAGCGCGCGCAACCAGGCCGCGGCGGGGGAGGGATGGGCGGGCGGGGAGCGGAGGCGGGCGCGGGACACGGGGCGGCAGCGTACCAGGGAGAACCGGTGGTTTGGTGGGGCCGGTGCGCACTAGACTCTCCTCCATGGCCGCACCGCCCCGCCCCCGGCTGGTCCCCGTGGACCCGCAGCGCTCCGCCGATGGCGACGGTGAGGAGCTGGTGGTCCTGCGCGATCCGGCCGGGATCGCCCGCGACGGGCTGGGGCTCAGCCGCGCCGCCTTCTGGATCGCCGCGCAGCTGGACGGCACGCGCACCGTCGAGGACGTGGTGGCGCTGGCCACCGGCCAGGGGGTGACCTTCGCGCCGGACGAGGTGTCGGCGCTGGTGGACGGGCTGGACGCCGCCGGCTTCGTCGAGGGGCCGCGCCGCCGGGCGCTCCGCGGGGAGGCCCTGGCCGCCTTCCGGGCCAGCGGGCTGCGCCCGCCCTCCTGCGCCGGGGGCGTCTACCCGGGCCAGCCGGACGCCCTGCGGGCGGCGCTGGACCGCTGGCTGGCCGCGCCCGGCGGCCCACCCCCGGGCACCCCGCCGCCGGCCCCGCTGCGGCTGCTGGTGGCGCCGCACATCGACTACCGGCGCGGCGCGGTCGGCTACGCCCACGCCTACCGCGCGCTGGCCGGCGCCGACGCCGAGCTGTTCGTGGTCTTCGGGACCGCCCACGCCTCCCCGCGCCGGCTCTTCACGCTCACCCGGCTCGACCACGACACGCCGCTCGGCCCGGTCCCGACCGACCGGCCGGCGGTGGAGGCGCTGGCGGCGGCGCTGGGCGAGGCGGAGTGCTTCGAGGACGAGCTCTGCCACCGCGACGAGCACTCGGTGGAGCTGCAGGTGGTCCTGCTGCGCCATCTGGTGCGCCGCCCCTTCACCGTCTTGCCGGTGCTCTGCTCCAGCCTCGCGCACCTCGATGACCCGGCCGGCGCCACCGCGCCCTTCCTCGACGCGCTGGACCGGGCGCTGGCGGGGCGCCGCGCCTGCTTCGTGGCCGGGGCCGACCTGGCCCACGTCGGCCCCCTGTACGGCGACGACCGCCCGGCCACCCCGGCCGAGCGGGCCGCGCTGGCCGAGGCCGACCTGCGCACCCTCGGGTACCTGGCCCGCGGCGACGCCGAGGGGTTCCACCGGGACGCGCTGCGGGACGGCGACCGCCGGCGCATCTGCGGCGTGGCCCCCATCTACGCGGCGCTGCGGGCCAGCCGGACCGGCGCGCGGCTGCTCCACCACGGCACCTGGACCGACGGCACGGACCTCGTCTCCTACGCCGCCGCGGCCGGGTAGCCCTCCAGGTCACGTCCCCGGCCGCGCCTCGTCCCTGCCGGGCAGGCCCACCCCACCCCTGAGCCCAGGAGCCCCCGTGCGCACCCTCGCCGCCCTCGCCCTCGCCCTCTCCTTCCTGCCCGGCGCCGGCGCCCGCGCCGCCGAGCCGGTCACGGCGCTGCTGGTCATCGACGTCCAGGGCGACTACTTCGCCGGCGGGAAGCTGCCGCTGCAGGCGCCCGAGGCCGCGGCCCGCAACGCCGCCGCGCTGATCACCCTGTTCCGGGCCCGCCACCAGCCGGTGATCCACGTCCAGCACGCCAGCCACGAGGAGTGGGAGCCGTTCCTGGAGGGCACGCCGGGGCAGCGGATCCACGACCTGGTGAAGCCGGCGCCGGGCGAGCCGGTGGTGGTGAAGGGCAAGCCCAGCGCGTTCGCCGGGACCGGGCTGGGCGAGCTGCTGGAGCGGCTCGGGGCGGCGCGGGTGATCATCGCCGGCATGCAGACCAACGTCTGCGTGCAGGCCACGGCCGAGGAGGCCGACGCCCGCGGGCTTCATCCCGTGGTCGTGCGCGACGCCACCGCGGCGCGCAACCCGGCGCTGTCCGCCGGCGCCCTGGAGCGCCTGGCGGGCCAGGGGATCGCGATCACCACCACCGCGGCGCTGACCGGGCAGGCGCGGTGAGCAGGCCGGACCGTCCCCTCACCTCCTCCGCTTGGGCACCACCAGCCCGCGCGAGAGGCGCCGCAGCACGCGCTGCAGCTGGCGGCGCTTGTACCGCTCGTGCGAGCTCTCGCCTTCCTCGTTGCGGGAGGCGGTCTCGCGGTCCAGCACCTGGAACTCCACCAGCGAGAAGACCACGCGGCCGCGCTCGTCGGCCATGGGGTCGAGGGGCGGGAGCAGGTCGTCGATCCGGACCGGCACGTCCACCACGAAGTTGAGCACGCGGAAGCCGCGGCCGCTGAACTCGTTGCGCGGCTCGGACGGATCCCGCTTCTCGAGGTCGGGCGGCAGCTGCAGCTGGCCGGCCAGCTCCTCGCCGCGCGGGTGGCGGGCCACCAGGTCGGCGAAGCGGACCAGGCTGTTCTGGGTCTGGCCTGGCACCGCGTAGTTGAAGGGGAAGAGGTGCTTCATGAGGTGGTGCACCACCGGCACCACCTGGTCGATCCGCTCGGTGACGATCCGGTAGCGGACCCGGTCGAAGACCTGCGCCGCCACGCTCTCCTTCTTGGCGAGCAGCTTGGTCACCAGCGAGACCTGGCTCTTCACGTTGCCGCCGAACTCCACGATGGGCAGGCCGGCGGCGCGCATGCGCTCGCCCTCGGCCATCACCCGCCGGTGCACCCGCTCGGCCAGGTCGGCCTCGCGGATGGGCGTGCGGAAGAGCAGCTCGCGCGCCTCCAGGTGGTGGATGACGTGCATCACCTTGAGCACCACGCAGGCGATGCGGCGGTACTTGCGCGGCTCGGCGCTCCCCGAGGCCAGGAGGAAGAGCGTGCGCAGGTCCTCCGGCTCCGCCACCGGCACCGCCACGCGGTAGCCGAAGGCGCCGCGCAGGTACTCCACCGCCTGCGCCAGGATAGAGCGCAGCCGCTTCTCGTCCTTGGAGTCGTCCAGGTCGAAGAGGCTCAGCCGGAGGAAGGTCTCGACCTCCTCCAGGTCCCGGAAGTCGAGCCGGCGCCAGTCGATGACCGAGCCGCCGCGCAGCACCAGCCGGAGCTGCTCCAGCTCGGCGACGCCCATCTCCTCGAACGGCCGGAAGGCTGGCGCCGCGGGGACGCGCTTGGGCTCGGTCGACACCTTCGCCTCGGTCCAGGGGAGCCCACCGGCGGGAAGCCGGCAGGAGCATGCCGGCGGCCCCCCGCCGGCGGCGAGAAGATGTCAGCGCGGGTCGGCCGGGTCAAGGGCAGCGGGCCGGCAGACCGGGCCTGAGGCCTGAGGCCCCTGCGAGACGACCGGCTAGAACTTGAACGGGAAGGTGACGTCCTGCCGGCCCTGCGCCGACTTCGGGAACCGGGTCCCGCGGACCACCCCCGTCAGGCACTGGGCCAGCGGGCTCTTGTCGTACTCCGGGGTCACGCACTTCACGCTCTGCGTGGACCCGTCGGGGGCAATGGTCCAGCGCATCTTCACCACGCCGCTGGCGGTGGGATCGCGCCCCTTCTGCTCCTGGACGCAGGTCTGGAGCGCCGGGACGCGGGTCAGGATGGTCTCGTTCACCTGGGAGTCGGTCACCCGCTCCGGCAGCGCGCCGGCGCTGGCCGAGCCGGGAGCCGGCGGGACATAGACCGAGCGGCCGCTCCCCCCGGTGCCGAGCGCGTCATCGAGCGCCGCGTCGTTGGACTCGAACTCGAGCAGGTCGCCCTTCTTCGAGGAGGACTTCTTCGGCGCCTCGGCCACGGGCTGCGACGCCGGGCTGGCCTTGGCCGCCGCGGTGGCGCCCTTCTTCGAGGTGGCCCTGGGCGCCGGCTCCTTCCTGGCCGGCGCGGGCGGCGGCTCGGCCTTGGCCACCGGCTCCGGCCTGGGCGCCGGCGCGGGCTCGGCCTTGGCCGGCGGCGGCGTGGGCGCGGCGGGCTCGGTGGACGGCGCCTGCGCCACGGCGGGCGTGGGCGTGGGGGTGGTCTCGGCGGGCGGCGGCGTGACCGGGGCCGGCGGCGGGGGCGCGGGCTGGGCCACCGGGGCCGGCGCAGGCGGAGCGGGCGGCGGCGCGGACGGACGCATCACGAACCAGGTGCCGCCGGCGGCGCCGGCGATCGCCACCAGCGCCACGACGACCCACACCAGCGTGCGCGAGGAGCGCTGCTGGCGCAGCTGCTCGGCGCGCCCGGCCACCACCGAGCGGCGCTCGATCTTCTGCTCGTCGGTCTTCTCCAGCGCCCTGAGGGGCAGCGGCACCGCGCCGGTGGGGTCGACGCCGCCGCCGTCGGGGAGCGCGTCCACCAGCGACCTGATGCCGGCCGGGGCGGCGCGCGGCTCGGCGCGCGCGGCCGGGGCGCCCTGCCCGATCTCCTCGCTGGCCAGCGCGGCCAGCGCGCTGGCGCCGGCCGGCTTCCAGGCCACGTCGGCGCCCGGCTCGACGGCCGGGGCCGGCGCGGGGGCGGCCACCACGCGCGAGGCGGCGGCGACCGGGGAGGCGGCGGGGCGCGGGCGCGGGCCGCGCGGCACCGGGGACAGGTAGGCGGCCAGGTCGGTCACGGTGGTGAGCGCGCACCAGTCGCCCATGCCCGGGCGCCAGACCAGCGAGTCGGGGCCGACGTCGCCGGCCTCCCACTTGCGCCGCACCTCGACCAGCGGCAGCGGGCCTACCTGCGCCTGGCCGATGGCCACGTACCACTCGGTGGCGGGCGGCTCACCGGGCGCCGCCGCGGCGGGGGCCGCCGCCGAGCGCTCGGCGATGCGGGCGGCCTCCTCCGGCGAGACGGCCTGGGTGGCGTCCGGATCCGGCGCCGCAGCGCCGGCGGGCGGCGCGCCGCCGAAGGCGTTGTCGAAGGCCTGGCCCAGCTCGTCGTCCAGGCCGGCCGGCCGGGGCGCGGGCGCCGGGGCGGGGGCGGGGGCGGGGGCGGCGGCCTGCGGGGCCGCGGCGCCGTTCTCGGGGACGCGCCGGACGAGGATGACGTGGCCGCACTTCTTGCAGCGCACCTTCACGCCGGCCGGCCCGACCTTCTCGTCGGAGATCATGTACTGCGCGTCGCACTGGTCGCAGGTGAATTTCATGGTTCTCGTGCCCGCTGTGGATCGGTAGGTTTGCGTCGGACGCCACGTCAACCGGCGTGCGGAGTCGCTGGGCGACCCGCCAAGGGGTGCGCCCCGGTCACGGCGGCACCACGCAGGAGAGCCCCAGGCTCTCCCGCAGCCGCGCGTAGTCCTCGGAGACGCAGAAGGTGGCCAGGTCCTTGAGCCGCGTCTCCTCGCGCAGCTTCGAGACCTGGGGCCGCTCGGCGCGCACGCCGCGCCCGGCGATCTCGAGGTCGCCGGCGAGCAGCGTCGCCACGCGGTTCGAGGTCAGCTCGGCGCCGTCGAGGAACGAGCGCACGTCGCCCGGGTGCTGCACGTCGCAGTAGGCGCGCGCCAGCAGCTTGAGCGTGTTGCGGCGGACCGGCTCCGGCAGGGTCCGCTCCAGCTCGCGCTTCAGCTTCTCCACCAGGTGCGGATCGGCCGTCACCACGAAGCGCGAGGTGCCCACGGCGCAGGCGGCCTGGAACACCAGGTCGAGCTGGTCGTGCGGCATGAGGCGCGCCAGGAACAGCTCCGGGCGCGCGAACGCCATGGCCTTGCCGATGGCGAACCAGAGCTCCTTCTTCGGGCGCTCCTCGAAGAGGTCGTCGCCCGCCAGCAGCCCCGGCGGATCGGTGGGCAGCAGCTGCAGGCCGGTGGCCTGGGCGCCGCCGCGGCGGAACAGCCGCAGGGCACGGAAGCCCAGCGTCCGCTCCACGTACTTGAACATGTTGGCGAAGAAGAGCATCGAGCCCTGCACGTCCAGCTCGTCCTTCTTCGGGTTGAGCCCCAGGTCCTTCTCGCGCTGCAGGAACATCGGGCGCGCGTGGAGCGCCAGCAGCGTCATGATGTCGGCCAGCGGCCCCTTCAGCCGCTCGTGCATGAGCAGGCTCCAGAGCTCGTCGTCCAGCGGACGGCTGGCCTGGTCGCGCGCGAACTTGCGCAGGCGGCTCACCACCTGCACCTCCTCGCCCGCCGCCTCGCCCATCAGGTTCACCAGCACCTGCGCGGCCGAGTAGGCCTTGTCGTACTCGCGCCGGGAGGCGTGCAGCTTCACCAGCGCGCCGGCGGCGCGCGGCACCTTCACGCCCAGCTTGAGCAGCTGCCGGTAGGCGCCGACGGCCTCGGCCTCCTCGCCCGGCTTCTTCGCGGCCAGCTCGGCGTAGAGCTCCACCGCCACCGCGTCCTCCGGGTCGGCGCGGGAGACCACCTGGTAGGCGGTCCGGGCCCCGTCGTCGTCCTTCAGCACCGCGCGGTAGAGCTCGCCCAGCGTCTTCCAGAGCGCCAGCCGGGCCTGGGCCGCGTCCGGCGTCTTGGGCAGGCGCGCGATCATCCGCACGTAGGCCTGCTCCAGGTCGCGCCACCGCTTCTGGCGCGTGAGGATCTCCTCGATGGCGGCGAAGGCCTGCACCAGCCGCGGGCTGGCGTCGAGGGCCCGCTCCAGCTCCAGCAGCGCGGCCGCCTCGTCCTTCACCTCGTCGCGCAGCGTCTCGGCCAGGGAGAGGCGCAGCCGGGCGCAGCGGGCCTGGTCGGCCTGCACCTCGGGCCGGGTGATGATCTGCGCCAGCACGTCGGCGGCCTTCTGGGCCTGCCGCGTCTCGCGGTAGAGCCCCAGCAGCGCCTCGGTCACCTGCAGCGAGGTGGGGTCGATGCGCGAGGCGGCCAGGTAGGCGTCGATGGCCTGGTACGGGTCCTGGAGCTTGGCCCGGCAGGCGTCGCCGATGGCCACCAGGTTCTCGAACCTGGCCGGGCCCTCGTCCAGCAGCGGCAGGAGCCGCTGCCGCTGCTCGACCGCCTCCTCCCAGCTCCCGGCCGCCTCCAGCAGCCGGACCAGGCTGCGGCGCGACGGCTCGTGGTTGGCGTCGATCTCCAGCGCCTTGCGGAAGGCGTTCACCGCCCGCTCGGGCTGCGCCAGCTTCTCGGCAATCTCGCCAATCTGCCAGTGCGTCTCCACCACCTCCAGGTCGGTCAGGCCGTCGTGGTGGTGGATGATGATGGTGGTGAAGATCCGGAGCGCCTCCTCCCACTGCTCCTCGCGGACCAGCAGGTTGCCCAGCCCCTCCAGCGCCGGCAGGTAGGTGGCGTCCAGCTCGTAGGCGCGGCGGTAGCTCTGCAGCGCCTTGTCCTTCCGGCCCAGCTTCTCGGAGACGTAGCCCACCCGGTAGGACTGGCGGCACAGCTCCTTGGCGTCGCCGCTGCCGGCCAGCGCCGCCACGATGGCGTCCAGCACGCGCTCGGCGTCGGGCCAGCGCGCCTGGCCCACGTAGATGTCCGAGAGCGGGCGGGCCGCGGGCAGGTGGCCCGGGGTGCGCTTCAGCGCCTCCTCGTAGTAGCGCGCCGCCGCCTCCTTGTCGTCGCGCTCCTCCTGGTAGATGCCGGCCGCCTCGGTGTAGCGCTCGGTCTTCTCCTGGACGTCGGTGGCGTAGCGGGCCTCGTCGACCAGCAGCTCCAGGTAGCGGTCGCGATCCCGGTCGCGCAGCGCGATGGCCTTGAGGGCGCGCAGCGCGCCCAGGTGGCCCGGGTCGAGCTGCAGGGCGCGCCCGTAGGCCTCCTTGGCGCTGCCGGTGTCCATCAGCATGTCCTCGTGGATGGCGCCCATCCGGACGTGCAGGTCCACCGCGTCCTTGGCGCCGCCGGCCACGCGCGCCTCGCGGCGCAGCATGTCCAGCGCCAGGTTCCAGTTGCCGCTCCGCTCGTAGAGCTGCCCCAGGGCCGAGACGGCCTGGCGCGAGTCGGGGTCGAGCTGCAGCGCGTGGTTGAAGATGGCCTCGGCCCGGTCCACGCGGGCCATCTCCTTGTAGAAGACCTCGCCGATGGCCACCTCCAGCGACACCTGCTCGCGCCGGTCGGTGAGGAGCGAGAGGTGGTGCTGCATCACGGCGATGAGCCGGTCCCACAGCTTCTCGCCGCGGTAGAGCCGCTCCAGGCTGCGCACCGCGGCCTGGTTGGCGCCGTCCAGCCGCAGGATGGCCTCGTTCTTCTCGATGGCCGGGCGCGGATCGGCGAGCTTCTCCTCGTGGATGGCCGCGCTGCGGGCCAGCACCCGGATCTTCTCGCGCGGATCCTCGGCCAGCGCGATCTGCCGCTCGTAGACGCGGTTCAGCTCGGCGAACCGGTCCAGCTTGGTGTAGAGCCGCTCCAGGCCGGCCAGCGCCTCGGCCGAGCGGTCGTCCAGCCCCAGCACCGTCCGGTAGCCCTCGACCGCGGCCTCGTCGTCGCCGGTCTCCTCCTCGTGCACCGCCGCGATCTGCAGCTGCCAGGCGATGCGGGCGTCCTCGCTGGGCGCCAGGTCGCGGGCGCGGGCCAGCACGCCCACCAGGTCGGCCCAGCGCCCCTCGCGCCGGTAGAGGGCGGAGAGCCCCTCCAGCGCGGGCGCGTCGGCGCCGTCCAGCTCCAGCACCCGGCGCAGGGCGCCGATGGCCTCCTCCACGTCCTTGAGCTCGCCGTCGTAGATGCGGCAGAGCTCCATCAGCGTGGCCTTCTTCTCCTCCAGCCCGGCCGCCGCCTCGAGCTTCTGCTCCAGCGTGATGGCCAGCTCGCGGATGCGGCCGCGCCGCTTGAACAGGCCGGTCAGCGCGTCCAGCGCCTCCGGGCTGGCCGGGTCGGCCTCCAGCGCCCGGCGGTAGGACGCCTCGGCCTCGTCGGCGTCGTCCAGCCGCTCGTCCTTCAGCGTGCCGAGGTGGATGAGGAGGCGGGCGCGCACCATGCCCTTGGCGTCCTCGGCCACGCTCTCGAACACCGCGGCCAGCTCGTCCCAGGCCTCGGTCTGGGCGGCGAGCCGCTCGCAGGCGGCCAGCACCTCGGCGTCGCCGGGGGCGACGGCCAGGGCGCGGCACCAGGCCAGGAAGCTCATCTCCTTCTGGCCCAGCCGCTTCTCGTGGATCCCGGCGACCTCCTTGATCAGCGCCAGCCGCTCGGCCGGATCGGCCAGGTGCGGGGCGAACAGGTCGCAGGTCCGCGCGAAGGCGCGCCAGTTGCCGGCCTCGGAGTGGACGGTCCGCAGCCCCTCGTAGGCGCTCCGGTTGGCCGGCTCCAGCTCCAGCACCTTCTCCAGCGCCGCGGCCGCCGCGTCCGGCCGCTTCTGCGCCCGCCACAGGTCGGCGATGGCCAGCCAGGCCGGGACCGCCTCGGCCGGCCCGCCCTGGGCCGCCAGCAGCGCGGCGCGGGCCTCGGCGGCGCGCACGCCCTCCGCCGCCGCGCCGGCCTGCCTGAAGATCTCCTCCACCCGGACCAGCTCGTCGATCTGGTGCGGCTCGATGTCGAAGGCCAGCTTGGCCTGCTCCACCGCGTCGCGCTTCTGGCCGGCGCGCAGCAGCACCTCGGCCAGCTCCAGCCGGACCCGCTTCACGCCGGCGGCGTCGGCCTGCACCGGCACCAGCCGGCGGTAGATCGAGACCAGCCCGTCGTGGTCGCCCTGGGCCGCGTAGATGTCGCGCAGCTGCTCCAGCGCCCGCACGTTGCGCGGGTCGGAGTCGAGCACCGCCTTGTAGGAGGCCACGGCCTGGGCCGGGTCGCCCAGCCGCGTGGCCATCACCTGCCCCAGCTTGTCGTTGAGCCGGGCAATCTCGCGCCGGTCCACCGTGGCCTGGATGCGCACCCGCAGGTGCTGGGCCAGGTCCTGCCAGCGCTCCAGCCGGTCGTAGAGGTCCTCCAGCGCCGCCAGCGCCGCCTCGTGGCGCGGGCGGAGCGCGAGCAGCTCCTTCCAGAGCACCACCGCCTCGTCCGGCCGGCCCAGCTCGGCCGCCAGCGCGCCCATCCGCGCCAGCACGCGCTCGCGGCCGGCCGGCTCGGTGGTGGCGGCCCGCTGCATGGACAGGTTGCGGAGCAGGTCCTCGCGCCGCCCGGCGCCCTCGTAGAGCGCCTCCAGCGCGCGCAGCGCGCCCGCGTGGCGCGGGTCGGCCGCCACCGCCAGCTCGTAGGCCTCGGCGGCGCGGTCGGGCGAGGCCAGCCGCTCCTCGCAGAGCTGCCCCAGCCGGAACAGGAAGCCCACCTTGTCGGCGCCCTGGGCCGCGGAGGCCCGCGCCGAGAGCACGTCGGCCAGCTCCGGCCAGCTCTCCAGCTTGCCGTAGAGCCGCTCCAGGGCCGGCAGCGCGGCGGGCGCGGTGCCCGGGTCGAGCGCCAGCGCGCGGCGCAGGAAGGAGGCGGCCCGGGCCGGCTCGCCGGTCTTCTCCTCCAAGAGCCCGCCCAGCCGCAGCGCCACCTGCGCCGTGTCGGCCGGCGGCAGCCGGTCGATCTCGTCCTCCAGGATGGCGGCCAGCTCCTCCTCGTGGCCGCTCTGCACCGCCAGCTGGTCCAGGCGCGCCCGCACCCCGGCGTCCACCGGGTCCTCGCGGAAGGCCTTGCAGAGCGCCAGGAAGGCCAGCTCCGGCTCGCCCAGCGCCTTCTCGCGCAGGTCCGCCAGCGCCACGTAGAGCGCGCGCCGCTCGGCCGGATCCGGCCGCTCGCCGGCCCGCGTCTCCAGCACCGCGGCCTGCCGCTTCACGTCGCCCTGGGCGGCGTAGGCCCGCTCCAGAGCCAGGGCCGCGCGGGCGCTGGTCGGGTCGCGCTGCAGGAGCCCCTCCACCCGCGCGATGGCCTCGGGGTGGTCAGGGCGGGCGGCCAGCACCTGCTCGTAGAGCTCCAGCGCCCCCTCGCGGTCCAGCAGCCGCGCCTCGCGCAGCTCGGCCAACCGCTGGCGGAAGCCCAGCGCCGCGGCGGCGTCCTCGGCAGCGTCGGCCCCGGCAATCTCGCGGGCCAGCACCTCGCCCAGGTCCACCCAGCGCTCGGTCTTGACGCAGAGCCGGTCCAGCCGGGCCAGCGCCTCGCGGTCGTCCGGGGCCACCTCCAGCAGCTTGCGCGTGGCCTGGGCGGCGCCGGCGGGATCGCCCAGGCGCTCGTCCAGCACCGCCGCCAGCTCGCGCAGCAGGTGGGCGCGGCCGCCCGGCGACTCCTCCAGCGCCAGCGCCCGGCGCAGCGCCTGGGCGTGCGCCTCGGGGTCGGCGCCGCCCTTGAGCGCGTCGATGAGCCCGACCAGCGCCTCGCGATCGTCCGGGACCAGGTCCAGCAGCCGCTGCCAGGCCTCGGCCGCGCGGGCCGGCTCGCGCCGCGCCAGCCGGGCCAGGTGGCGCTGGTACTCGGCGCGCGCCGCCGGGGTCCGGGCGCGGTCGGCGTTCTCCGCCAGCACCGCCGCCAGCTCGTCGGTCAGCCCGGCCGCCTCGGCCAGGTGCACGCCCAGCTCGAGCGACTCGGGCGCGTCGGGGTCGGCGGCCAGCGCGCGGCTGGCGGCCAGGAAGGCCATGTCGGGGTTGCGCAGCGGGCGCGAGTAGACCTCGGCCACGCGGCGCAGCAGCCCGGCGCGGGCGGCCGGGTCGGTCTCGTTGGCGGCGCGCGCCTCCAGCGTCTCCACCAGCTTCTGGTGCTCGCCCTCGCGCGTGTAGATGGGCTCGAGCAGCAGCGCCGCCTCCAGCGCGGCCGGGCCGCTGCCCCGGGCCAGCTCCTCCAGCGCGGTCAGGGCCGCCGGGTGGCGGGGCACCTTCTCCAGCACGCCGCGGTAGAGCGCCAGCGCGCCGCCGGCGTCGGAGAGCCGCTGGTGGCGGATGCGCCCGAGGCGGTAGCGCAGCTCGGCCGCCTCGGCCACCAGGTTGGGCTGCCGGTCGGCCGCGTCCACCTGGCGGGCCAGCACGTCGCAGAGCTCGTCCCAGCGCTCGCCCGAGCCCAGGAGCTGCCCCAGGAGCCGCAGCGCCTGCGGGTCCTCCGGATCGACGGAGAGGATCTTGCGGTACGCCTGGGCGGCGCCGTCGCGGTCGGAGAGCTGTTCGGCCATGATCTTCGCCACCTCGAGCAGGAGTTCCTTGCGGGCCGCGGGCGCGGGGGCCACGACGGCGAGCCGGTCCAGCGTGGCCGCCAGCTCGCGGGCGGCGCCCAGCCGCCGGTAGACCCGGGCCAGCGCGCCCAGCGCCTCCGGGGAGGGCGCCGCGGCGACGACCTCCTCGTACCAGCGCGCGGCCAGGTCGGGTCGCCCCAGCCGCTCGGCGTGGATGACGGCGAGGCGGCGCCGCAGCTCCAGCGCCACCGGGGCGGGCAGCGGCCCCTCCAGCGCGTCCTGGAAGGCGCCCACCACCTCGTCCCACAGGTTGGCCGCCCCGGCCAGCCGCTCCAGGTCGGCGCGGGCGCCGGGGGCGTCCAGCCCGCGCTTCACCGCCTCGCCCAGCTCGCGCAGCCGGGCCCGGAAGGCGCGCGGCAGGTCGCCCAGCCGCTCGTGCAGCGCCGCCAGCTCGGCCAGCAGCGGGCTGCGCTCGGCGTCGTCGGCGGAGGAGAGCCGCACCTCCAGCAGGTCGGCCAGCCCGCGGGCGTCGCCGGAGGCCCGCAGCACGTCCTCCAGCACGCGGGCCGCCAGCTCGCGCGCGTCGGGCCGGTCCAGCAGCCGCTGCAGCCCGGCCACCGCGCCGGGCTCGCGCGGCGCCTCGGCCAGCACCTCGGCGTAGGCATCCACCGGCGCGCGCGGCGCCGGGTCGGCCTCCAGCAGCGCGGCGCGGCGCAGCAGGACCTCGGTCCGGCGCGCCGGCTCGGGGCGCAGCGCCGCCGCCAGCGCGGAGAGCACGTCCAGCCGCTCCGGGCCGGGCGCCTCGCGGGCCAGGATCCGCTCCAGCCCCTCCAGCGCCTCCAGCCGCCCCGGCTCCTCGACCCGCGCGGCGCGGTAGGCCTCGGCGGCGGCGGCCGGATCGCCCAGCCCCTCGGCCAGCTCGGCCGCGCGGAGCAGGTGCGCCACGCGGGCCTCGCCCTCGGCCAGCGCGGCGCGGCGGCGGGCCACCGCCACCAGCTCGCCCACCGAGCGGGCCGCGGCGTGGAGCGCCTCCAGGGCCTCCAGCGCCTCGGTGTCCTCCGGCGCCGCGGCCAGCACCGCCTGCCAGGCCTCCACCGCGGCCGGGCCGGTGCGCAGCCGCGCCGCGGTCCGGCGCAGCGCCAGCGCCTCCTCCGGCTCGGCGCCGGCGGCGGCCTGCTCGTAGACGCCGGGCAGCTCCTCCTCGTTCTCGCTCAGGCGGGCCAGCCGGACCAGGTCGTCGGCGGCGCCGGCGCGGGCCGGCCCGCCCTCGGCGAAGGCGCGGCAGGCGGCCAGGAAGGCCAGCGACGGCTCCTTCAGCTCGGCCTCGAGGAGCGTGCGCGCCTCGGCGTGCAGCCGGGCCCGCTCCACCGGATCCTCCAGCGCCGCCAGGCGCGCCTCGCGGGCGGCCACCCGGCGCGCGTGGGCGCCGGTGGTGCGCAGCGCCGCGTCGGCGGCCTCCAGCGCCTCGCGCCCCACCGGGCCGGGCGTGGCCGCCAGGGCCACCAGCGCCTCCAGCGAGGCCTCGCGGCGCGGGTCGCGCCGCACCAGCTCGGCGTGCAGCGGCAGCGCGCCGGCCGGGTCGGCCAGGCGCGTCCGGCGCAGCTCGGCCAGCCGCGCCGCCACCTCCGGGTCGAAGGCCCGCGCCAGGCGCGCCTCCAGCCCGGCCGCCAGCGCCTCCGGGCGGTCCAGCCGCTCGTAGAGCCGCTCCAGGGCCGCCGCCGCCTCGCCGTCCTGCGGGGCCGAGGCGCGCACGGCCTCCCAGGCCGCCGCGGCGCGGGCCGGATCGCCCAGCCGGGCCTCGGCCACCGCCGCCTCCTCGCGCAGCGCGTCCTCGCGCCCGGCGGCGGAGGGGGCGCGCCGCGCCAGCTCGGCGCAGAATCCCGGCCAGCTCGCCCCAGCGCTCGCGCGCGCGGTGCAGGCGGCGCAGCGCCGCCAGCGCGTCGGCGTCGCCGGGGGCCATCTGCAGCACCCGCGCCCAGGCCTCGGCGGCGCGGTCGCGATCCAGCCGCCGCTCCACCAGCTCGGCCCGCTCGCGGGCGATGGGGAGCCGGTGCTCCGGGAGCGCCTTCTCCAGCAGCTCGTCGTGGACCCGGGCGCACGCCTCCCACTCCTGCGTCTCGCCGGCCAGCCGGCGCAGGTCGGCCCGCAGGCCGGCGTCGGCCGGCAGCTCGCGGGCGGCCTCCGCCACCGCGGCGAAGGCCAGCGCGCGCTGCCCCAGCTCCTCCTCGCAGAATCCGCGCCGCCGACCGGCGCGCCGCGGCGCGCGAGGGCGCGTCGGCCGCCAGCCGGGCCTCGGTCTCCAGCGCCCGCAGCCGCCGGCGCGGGTCGGGGTGGCGCGCCAGCGCGGCCGCCGCGGCCCGGGCCCCGTCCTCGTCGGCGCCGCCCAGCTGCTCCTCCAGGCCGGACAGCGCGGCCGGATCGTCCGGGCGGGCCGCCAGCGCGGCCGCCAGCCGCTCCACCGCGGCGGCCCCCTGCCCCAGGCTGGCGCGCACCCGCGCGCTCTCCACCGCCGCCCGGGCCACCTCGGCCGCGTCGCCGCCGGCCGCGGCCCGCTCGGCCAGGACGTCGGCGCGGCCGGCCAGGTCGCCCGCGGCGCCCAGCGCGTCGGCCAGGCCGGCCAGGAGCCGCGGGCGCGCCTCGGCCGCGGCGCAGGCCAGCGCCTCGCGGTAGAGCGCGGCGGCGGCGGCCGGGTCCTGCCGCCGCTCCTGCAGCACCTCGGCGCGCTGGGCCAGCAGCATGGCCCGCTCGGCGCCCTCGGCGCGGCCGGCGCGCTCGGCCAGGAGCCGGTCGGCCTCCTCCCAGCGCCCGGCGGCCATGGCCACGCGGGTCAGCGCCGGCAGCGCCGCCGCGTCGCCGGGGCGGAGCGCCAGCACGCGCGCCAGCTGCGTGGCCGCGTCCTCGAACGCGCCCAGGTCCTCCTCGGCCACGGCGGCCGCGCGCAGGCGCAGCGCCGCCTCGTCCTCCGGGCGGCCGGCGAGCTGCGCCGAGGCGGCCACCAGCACCGCGAACAGCTCCCGCAGCGCCCCCACCTGGCGGGCCAGCGCCTCGCAGCGGGCCCGCGCCTCGGCGTGGTCCGGGCAGGCGCGCAGCGCCGCGACGGCGGCGGAGAGCGCGCCGCGGGCGTCGCCCAGCTTGTCGGCCCGGAGCGCGGCCGCGTCCAGCAGGTGGCGCGCGCGCTCGGTGGGCGCGGTGCCCTGCGGCAGCCGCTCGGCCCAGAGCTCCAGCATGGCCGCCTGCCGGGCGTGATCGCCGGCCGCGGCGTGCAGCGGCGCCAGCGCCTGCGGGATGCGCAGCGGCTCGACCCCGCGGGCCAGCAGCCGCTCCAGCAGCGCCACCGCGCCGCCGCGGGCCGCGGCGGGCAGGCCCGGCGCCTGGAGCAGCCCCAGCGCCACCCCGGCCGCCTCGGCCAGCCGCCCCAGCGGCTCGGCCAGCAGCTCGGCCCGGGCCTGGGCCAGCTCGGCCCGCTCGGCCGGCGTCTGCACGCGCTCCACCAGCCTGGCCAGCGCGGACACGCGCTCCTCGGCGCTGCGGGGGCCGGGCAGGTCCTCCAGCGCGGCCAGCAGCCCGCGCAGCCCCTCCTCGTCGTCGGGGCGGCCCACCAGGAGCCCGCGCCAGACCGCGGCGGCCCGCTCCGGCTCGCCGGCCTCGGCCCAGTGGCGGGCCAGCTTCACCGAGAGCGCGTACCGCTCCTCGCCCGAGGCGCGCGACCGCCGCTCCTCCAGCGTGCGGGCCAGCTCCTCCACCTGGCCGGCGCGGGCCAGGCAGGCCTCCAGCGCGCCGGCGGCGCCGCGGTCCTCCGGGTCCAGCTCGCAGAGGCTCCGCCAGGCGCGGACCGCCTCCTCCGGCTGCGCCAGGTCGCGGTCCAGCACCTCGGCCAGCCGGCGCAGCAGCGTCTTGCGGGCCTTGAGGTCGGCCCCGGCGGACTGGGCCGCGGCGCGGTAGACGCGGGCCAGCTCGGCCCAGGCGTCGGCGCGGGCGGCGGCGCCCTCCATGGCCTTGCGGACCGCGGCGCGGCCCGGGTCGAGCTGCAGCGCGCGCCCCAGGGTGCGCAGCGCGTCGCGCGGCCGGTCCAGCCGCTCCTGCTGCACCTCGGCCAGCCGCTCCAGCAGCTTGACCCGCTCCCCCGGATCGCGCTCCCAGCGGGCGGTCAGCTCCAGCACCTCGGCCAGCCGCGGCCACTCGCCGGCGTCGGCCAGGATGGCGGCCAGCGCCTGCGCGGCCGCGCCGTGGCTGGGGTCGATGCGCAGCGCCGCCTCGAGGTGGCGGCGCGCGCGGGCCGGGTCGGCCAGCCGGTCGCGGGCCAGCGCCGCGGCGCGGGTGCGGAGCGGCGCGTGGGCCGGCTTGGCCGGCGCAGCGGCCAGGTGGCGCTCCAGCGCGGCCAGCGCCTCGGCGAAGCGGCCGGCGTCCACCTCCAGCTCGAACACCTGCAGCGCGGCGGTCTCGCTGGCCGGGTCCAGCTCCAGCGCACGGCGCAGCGCGCCCACGGCGCTCTCGACGTCGCCGAAGCGGACCAGGTCCACCCGCGCCATCTCCAGGTGCAGCGTCAGCAGCGCGGCGCGGTCGCGGGTGGTGGCGGCCAGCCGGGCCAGCGCGTCGGCGTGGCCGCGGTGGTCGGCCCGCTCGGCGAAGAGCCGCTCCAGCAGCGCCAGCGCGCCGGCGCTCCCCGGGTGCAGCGCCCAGGCGCGCTCCACCCGCTCCAGCGCCCGCGCGGCGCCGTCGGGATCGTAGGCGGCGTGGACCTGCGCCAGCCGCAGCTGCACGCGGGCCGCCTCGCGCCGGTCCGGCGCCGCGGCGGCGGCCGCCTCCAGCCGGGCCGCCTCCTCGCGCCAGGCGCGGGGGTAGGCCTTGAGCCGCTCGCGGGCCTCCTGCGCGCCCGGGGCGGCGCGGTCGAGCGTGAGCGCCTCGATGAGCGCGTCCATGGCCGGCCCGTGCTCGAGCGGCTCGTCCACCAGCGTCGCGCCCAGCGCGGCGTACTCGGCCGCCAGCGCCTTCGGCTCGGCCCCGGCGTCGCGGGCGCCGTCGAGCAGCCGGCGGGCCTGGCCGTAGCGGCGCAGCGCCGTGAAGCAGGCCAGGGCGCGCGTGCGCGCCTCGTCCAGCGCCGGGTCGAGGCGGAGCGCGCGGGCGTAGAGCAGGGCCGCGCGATCGCGCCGGGCCAGCCGCTCCTCCTGCAGCCGCCCCAGCCGCAGCGTCACCGCCGCCGCGGCGCGCGCGTCGGGCGCGTGGATGGCCTGCGCCTCCAGCGCGGCCGCCAGCGCCGCCCAGTCGCCCTTCTCCTCCAGCAGCGCCGCCAGCGACTGGAGCGCGGCGGCGTTGGCCGGATCCGCCTGCAGCAGCTGGCGGTAGAGCTCCTCGGCGCGCGCCACGTTGCGCAGCTGCGCGTGGGCCAGCCGCGCCGCCTCGGCCAGGAGCGGCGCGCCCGGCGCAGCCGCCAGCCGCGCGCGCCCCTCGTAGAGCGCGATCAGCTCCTCCCAGCGCGAGTCGGTGCGGTACAGCCCGACGAGGGCGTCGAACGCCTGCACGTCGCCGGGAGCTGCCTCGAGGGTGTCGAGGTGCTGGCGGATCTGCTCGTCCAGAGAGGGAGCGGTCAAGTTCGGTTCGCGGGGTCGCGGGGACAGGTCCGGCGCGCTGCCACCAGACCACGGGAGTATAGGTCCCGATCCGCCGGGGGGTCAATCTTGCGACCGGCCAAATTCCGAGCCCTTACGGGCGTTTGAAGGGACCGGCGGGAGCCGCGGACCCGCGCGGCGCAACCCGGGGGAGAGTGACTGCGAGTGTAGGGAAAGGACCTCAGGCCCCAGGCTTCTGGCCTCGGGGGTGCGTGGCCGGGCGGATCGGGGCAGGAAGCCCCGGGAAACCCGGTCCACGGGTAGCCGAGGCGACCGAAAGAGCCCTGCAAACGCAAGAAGCAGGAGCGGCGGCGCCCGCGAGCCGTCGCCCGCCAGCACCGCCGCCTTCCTGAGGCATGAAGCCTGACGCCTCGAGCCCTCCGCCTCAGAACGTGTAGCGAACGGTCGGATATACCGAGAACCCGTTCGCGCCGGCGGTGAGCGCCCGGACGTAGTCGGCGGCCAGGCCGACCGAGAAGTGGCGCAGCTTGGTGTAGTACTCGATGCCCGGCCCGCCCTGGACCACGATGTCGTTGGTCCCGAAGAGCCCCTCGGGATAGGTCAGCGCGTAGCCGCCCCGGGCGTGCAGGTAGAAGAAGAACCGCTCCCAGTCGTTCCGGTCGCGCGCCCCGAACAGCGCCACCCGCGCGTCCAGGCCGAAGCTGTAGAGGCTGAACGCGCCGTAGTCGGCGCTGGCGTGGGCGTTGCCGCCCTGGGCGAACAGGGCCAGCGAGACCCGCGAGCCCAGGTCGCGGCCGAACTGGGCGCCCACCACCATGCCGTTGGCCGGCCCGCCGCTCTCGCCGGCGTAGGGGAAGCTGGCGGGATCGTCGGTGGGCGTGTCGAGCAGGTGCAGGTACCCGGCCTCGAAGCCGAGGAACCAGCCGCGCTCCACGTCGTTGAAGCGGGCGACGCGCGGGTCCTCCTGCAGCTGGGGCGCCGCGTCCTGGGCGGCGGCGAGGGCCGGCAGGAGCAGCGCGGCGGCGAAGGCGAGCTTGGACGAGCGGTTCACGGTGCGCCTCTACTCGCCCCCCGCCCCGGAGGAGCGGAGGATCCAGGGGTAGGTGATCACGGCGATGCCGCCGCCCTTCGGCTTGGGGAACTGCCAGCTGACGATGCGGCTCATCATGCACTCGTGGACCTTGGCGTCCTCGAGCGTGGTGGCGCTGCCGTCCACCTGCGGGCTGGAGGCAGAGCCGTCGGCGTTGATGACCCACTTGATCGAGACCTTGCCCTGCAGCCGCGGGTTCAGGGCCAGCTGGTTCTCGTAGCAGTAGCGGATCTGCGCGGCGTGATCCTGGATCACCTTGCGGATGAGCTCCTTGTCGATCGGACCATCACCACCGCGTTGCCGGTCGAGACGTTGACGTCGCGGTCGGACTTCTTGCCCAGGCCGCCCACGCCGGTGCCGTAGGTGCCCTGCCCGCCGCCGCGGCCGTGCGTGCCCACCGCGCCGATGCCGATGGTCTCGCCGGAGCCGCCGCCGCCCGAGCCGGAGCCGCGCATGCCCAGGCCGCCCAGGCCCTGGCTGTCGCCCACCGCCGGGCCGAACATGTTGCCGACGGCGCCGTGCAGGTCGCCGCCCAGGCCGCCCTGGCCGAAGACGGTGGAGAGCCCGCCGCCGCCGCGGCCGATGGCGCCCACCAGGCCGGTGTTCTTCACCACGTCCTTGGCGCTCGGGTCGATGGCCTTGGGGGCGGAGCGGTTGCCGGTCTTGGGCGCGTCCTTCTTGCCCATCTGGCCTTCCTCGCCCTTGTGCTTCTCGGCGGCCTCGCCCGGATCGTCCTTCTTGTCGCCCTTGGAGAGGTCCTTCTGCACCGGCTTGGGCGGCTCGGTCTGGAACTGCACCCGGTACTCGCCCAGCGTGCGGGTCAGGTCGTCGGCCCGCGTGTCGGGGATGTCGCCGGAGAGCTGCGCGCCCACCAGGAAGAAGAGCGCCAGGAAGGCGATCAGGATGGCCAGGTTGAGGAACCGGTACTCGATCCGCTCCCACCACGGCGCGGAGTGGATCTTCTCCGGCTGCTTGGGGCGGGCCTCGATGGCCAGCTGCGCGCCGATCTCGGCGCGCACGGCGCCGGCGCGCGGGACCGGGATCCAGAACGCGCCCGGCAGCTTCTCGTCCACCGCCGCCTTGCGGCTGCGGACCAGGTCGCCGAAGGCGGTGCGGGCGCCGCGCTCGTCCAGCACGCCGGTCATGCCCTGCCCGAAGGCGAACTGGTAGTCGCCGCCGGCCCAGCGGAGCATGGGGAACTGCTCCTGCGGCATGCCCTCGACCTGCAGGCCGACGCCGGCGCCGGACCCCACCAGCACCGGCGCCGGGGGGCGGACGAAGGTGGCGGCCTCCAGCAGCGTGTCGCCCCACAGCAGGCGCAGCTCCACGCCCAGGTCGGCGGCGGCGGTCAGAATCCTCGACGGTGCGCTCGGCGCGCGGCAGGCGGCGCGCGGCGCGGCGGGCCACGGCGCGGGGTGCGGCCTTGGCGGCGCGCGGGGCGGCAGGCGCAGCGGGGGCCGGAGCGGCGGCCGGCGCCGGGGTGGCCGCGCGCGGGGCCGGGGCGGCGGGGGCCACGGAGGCCGGGGCGGCGGCGGGCGCAGCGACCGGCGCCGGGTGGGCGTGGCCGTTGCCGTTCACCTTGGCCGGCCGCGGCGCGATCTCGGGGACGGCGACGGCGCGGTTGACCGGCTCGCCGGCCGGCGCCACCACGTTCTCGGGCCCCTCCAGCACCAGGCGCAGCCCGCCCAGCGTGATCTGGTCGCCGGGGCGGAGCGGCCCGCGGCTGACCTTCTTGCCGTTGACGAACGTGCCCTCCTTGCTCGCCATGTCGATGATCGAGATGGCGCCGTCGGGCGAGACCTCGATGACCGAGTGGAGGCGGGAGATCCGCTCGTCGTCCAGCACCAGGTGGGCCGCGGAGGCGAGGCGGCCGATCTTGATGATGTCGCGGGTGAACTGCTCCGTCCGGAGCAGCTCGGTGCCGCGGAAGACCTTGAGGGTGATCGGCGTGGGCATGGCTCTTTCGCGCGGGGCTTACAGATCGCCCGACGACTGCATCACCTTGTCCCGCCAGTTCTCGCGGATCTTGATGAGGTTGGAGTGGTCCACCTTGCGGCGGGCCTCGACGTACTCGCCGTCCGGGCGCTTCAGGTCGCCCTCGATGGTGTCGTCCTCGAAGTTGATGACGGTCTTCTTCTCGTACTCGACCTTGGCGGGCGGCGCGTCCGCCGGCGGCGCCGGCGGGGGCGTCTGCGCAGCGGCGCCGAGCGGCAGCGCCAGGGCGGCCATGAGCAGGATCTTTCGCATCGTCGAGCCCTCGTCCTCCGGTGAGCTTACCACCCGCCCCGCCAGCCCCGTGAGCCGGCCCCTCGCCGCGCCCGGGATCATGGCTTCTTCCCCTGCGGCGCGGCGGGCGCGTCCGGCTCGGTGGGCAGCGGCACCGCCGGCGGCAGCGCCAGCGGGTCCTCCTCGGCGGCGGGCGCCGGCCTGGCCGCTGCGCCCGGCGCGGCGGCCTTCTTCTGGTCGGCCTGCTGCTGCAGCTGCCTGGCCGCCTCCAGCGCCTTCCGGTTCTCCGCCAGGATGCCCTCGCACTCCCGCTCCAGCTTGAGCACCTGGGAGTCGGTGGTGGCCATGGGGCCGGCGGCCTGGCGGTACTTGCGGAACTCCACCAGCGCGGGCTCGCACTCCTCCTTCACCCGCATGAAGAGGACGCCGCGCGCCAGGTTCACCTCGGGCAGCCGGCCGGCGCCCGCCTGCTCGGCCCTGGCCAGCGCGGCCAGCGCCGGGTCGGCCTCGCCCAGGTGGCGGTAGGCCACGCCCAGCGCCAGCTGCACGGCGGCGTCGTCCGGCGCGTCCTTCTGCAGCGCCTGCCCCTGCTCCACCACCGCGCTCCAGCGCTGCGCCTGCAGCGCCGCGGAGAGCAGCGCGTAGCGGGCGGGCAGGTGGTGGGGATCGAGCGCCAGCGCCTTGTTCCACTGCGCCGCCGCGCCCGCGTCGTCGCCGCCCTTGTCCAGCGCCTGGCCCATCAGGAAGGCCAGCTCGGGATCGTTCGCCTCGACCTTCTGCGCGCGGAGCACCAGCAGGCGGGCCAGGTCGCCCTGGTCGCGCCGCAGCGCCACGCGGGCCATGACCCGGTACGCGCCGGTGGCCCGGGCGTCGCGGAGCAGCGCCTCGCGGGAGAGGCGCCAGGCCTCGTCCAGCTGGCCGGACTCGAGGTAGAGCGCGGCCAGCCGCTCGCGCGCGCGGCCGTCCTCGGGGAAGTCGCGCACCACGCCGGCGTAGGCGGCCTGGGCCAGGTGCGCGTCGCCGGTCTTCTCGGTGAGCACCGCCAGGTTGAGCGAGGCCTGGCGCAGCGAGGGCTTCACCTGCCGGGCCCGCTCGTACTCGGCGCGGGCCTCGGCCAGCCGCCCCTGCCCCTCGAGCGTCACGCCCAGGTTGAAGCGGGCCTCGGGGATCTCGCTGGCGTCCAGCACGGCGCGCCACTTGCGCTCCAGCAGGACCCAGTCGGTGGGGACCTTGAGCTTGCGCTGGTCGGCCTCGGCCTGGACCGCCTCGGCGAAGAGCCGCTCGGCGCGGGCCGAGACGACCTCGGGGGCGGCGGCCGGCGCGGGGGCGGCGCCCGCCTTGGCGCCGGGCCTGGCCGCGGCGGTGGCCTGACCCCTGGGCGCGGCGCCGCCGCCGGCGCAGGCCAGGGTGGCCGCCAGCAGCAGCGTGGAGATGGAGATCCGGCGCGTGGTCACGGGAGCAGGTCCTCGTCCTCGCCGCCGCCCTTCTTGCGGGCGGGCAGCGGCTGATCGGCGTCGGGGGTCCGGCGCTGCGGGTCGTTGACCGCGCCGTTCTCCTGCTGCGGGCCGGCGGGCGCGGTGCCGGCCGCGGGCTTCACCCGCAGCGGCGGCAGGTTGGGGGCGGCGGCCGAGGCGGCCTTGCGCGGCGGCGGCACCGGCTGGACCGCGGCCAGCAGGCCGTAGCCCACCGGGGCCGAGACCTGGGCCGGCGCCTTGAGCGGCGGGATCACCTCGGGCGAGGGGCCGTAGGCCTCCGGCTTCACCTTCACCAGGAGCGCGGTGGCCTGCTTGGAGCAGGCGTTCGAGACGCCGTAGTCGCGCGAGGCGCGCACCGCCAGCTCGAAGCCCTCGACCGCCTTCTGCTCCAGCGGGTCGGCCAGCTGGGCCAGCTGGTTCCGGTACTCCTCCACGTAGGCCTGGTTCTTCCGGATCTCCTTGGGGATGGGCGCGTCGTAGAGCGACTGGGCGAAGCGCCGGTAGCCGAAGCCGATCCGGTAGAGCGCGCAGATCGACGGCTCGGCCTGCTTGAGCTTGGTGACCTCGCGGTAGGCGCCCTCCAGCCTCACCCACTTCTTGCCCTTGTTCTGCAGCACCCACTTCATGTCCTGCGGCCGCACGTCGAGCGAGATCCTGTCCCAGGCCGCGAAGTCGGGCTCCAGCTCCTCGTACATGGCCTGGGCCACCGGGGCCAGGCCGCGGTCCTTCACCTTGCCCGGCGCGCGCCGGTAGGTGGCCAGCGCCTCGGCGTAGGCGCGGCGGGCCGCCGGGCCGTTGCCGGCCTTCTCCTGGCGGCGGGCGATCCGGTCCTGGATGGCCAGCCACTCGTCCGGATCCCGGGCGTACTTCTGCTGGTAGTCGGCCAGCTGCTTCAGCTCCTTCGAGGCCTGGCCGCGCTTCGCGTAGACGTCGGCCAGCCCGAGGAAGAGCCGCGGGGCCTCCTCGCCGCCGGGCCAGGCGTCCAGGTAGGCCTCGCTGTCGGCCTCGGCCTTGGCCCACTCGCGCAGCCCGGCGCGGAACAGCGCCGCGTTGATGATGGCGTCGCGGGCCTTCTTCTCGTCCCAGGTCGGCTTGCCGGCGGCCGGGGCGGGCGCGGCGGCGGCCGCCTTGCCCTTCTTGCCCCTGGCGGGCGCGGCCTTGGCGGCCGGGGCCGTGGCGCGGCGCCACTCCTGGAAGTACCGCTCGTAGCGCTCGGCGGCCTCGCCGAAGTCGCCGATGGTCTCGTAGGCCTCGGCGTTGTCGTAGACGCACTGGGCGGCCAGCGGCTCGCGCGGGTAGCGCTGCATGAACTGGTCGCGGATGTCCATGGCGCGGTCGAGCCGGCCGGCCCGCACCTGGTCCACCGACGCGTTGTAGAGCGCGGTGGGCGCCAGCGCCGACTGCGGCCAGTCGCGGGCGAAGGCCAGGTACTCGTCGGTGGCCGCGTCCCAGTCCTTGGCGCGCTCGCGCTCCTCGATCACCTTGAACGCGCTGCCCTCGATGATGCGGGTCAGGTCGTCCTTCAGCTCGGGGTGGGCGGCCAGGAGCGCGCGGTTGCCGTAGAACCGCTTGGCCCAGCCGTTCACGTTGCGCCAGTCGCCCAGCAGGTTGTAGGCGTCCAGCACCAGGTTGGTGGCGTAGCCGGCCAGCCGGTGCTCGGGGTGGTCGAGCGCGATGCGGGTGTAGAGGTCGGTGGCCTTCGCGAAGTCGTTGTGCCGGTAGTAGAGGTCGGCGGCCATGTAGGCCACCTCGACCCACTTGTCCCCGGCCGGCTGCCACTTGAGGTAGCGCTCGCAGGCCTCGACCAGCTTCTGCCGCTCCGGCGCCATGGGGACGCGCTTCTGCGGATCGCCGGCGGCCGGGACGGGCAGCTTCTTGGCCACCACGTCGTAGGCGAAGACGGCGTTCTCCAGCGCGTCCTTGAAGAACTTGCCCGGCTTGCGCGCCGGCTCGCCCGGCTTCGGCGCCGGGGCGTCGGTGTCCACCAGCGCCACCCGGTCGTACTCGGCGCCGGCGGCCTGGAACTGGCCCAGGGCGTAGAGCAGCTCGGCGTGGAAGAACCGCAGCTCGTAGGCGGGCGGCTCGTTGGGGAAGACCTCCAGGTAGTCCTGGTAGACGGCGGCGGCGTACCCGGCCACCGGCTCGTCGCGCGTCTTCTTCCACTCGTTGTGGTACTGCACCGCCAGGATGCGCAGCGTGCGCTCGGCGTCGGCGCGCGCGTCCGCGATGGCCTTGGCGTTCTTCGGATCCTTGCCCTCGGCCGACTCCTCGAATCTGCCGGAGCATGCGGACGAAGACGTGCGCCTGGGCCACCGCCGCGTCCTTGCGCCCCATGCGGCCGGCGCAGGTCACGATGCGCGACTGGAAGAAGGGCGCCTCGACCGAGAGCGGCTTCTCGCGGATCAGCCGCGCGTAGACCAGCACCGCGTCGCGATCCTTGCCCTCCTCGAAGTAGAGGCCGGCCAGGGTCTTCAGCATCTCCCACCAGCCGGTCTCGCCGCCCACGCGCTTGAACTCGTCGTAGGCCTGCTCGGCCTGGCCCACGTGGCTGTAGGTGCGGACGTAGTCCTTCCGCGCCTCCTTCACCAGGGCCAGCTTCTTCTCCTTGGGCACGGTGGAGTTGGGGTTCTCGCCCAGGAAGATCACCGAGCGGAACAGCTCCAGCGCCTCGCTCCAGTTGCCGAGGTTGTAGTGGACCCAGCCCTGCTTGTAGAGCGCGTAGCCGTAGACCGAGCTCTCCTGGTGCTCCGCCGCCTGGCGGTACGACTCCAGCGCCCGACCCAGGTTCTCGGTCCGCTCGTGCTTGTTGGCCCGCTCGAAGTAGTACTCGCCGAACGCCATCCAGGAGTCCGGGACGTAGGGCGAGGCCGGGTAGCGCTTGATGAGCGCGCGGAAGGCCTGCAGCGACTCGGGGTCGTTCCGGTCGCGCTTGCCCAGGTTCTGGCCGAGGAAGAACAGCACCTCGTCCATGCGCGGGTACTTGGGGAAGCGCTGGATGATGGCCTTGTAGAGCGCGATGGCCTGGTCCTGCAGCCGCTTCTGCTCGCCCTCCAGCTGCCGCTTCTCCGCCTGGAGCCGGTCGATCTCCCGCGGGTCGCCGCGGGTGCCCAGCTCGATGAGCTTGTCGTCGCGCCGGTTGGCCTCGAAGAAGAAGTACTGCGACTCCTCCCACTGCAGCTCGGCCAGCCGGTAGTACCACTGCGGCGTCTCCTCCGCGGAGCCGCCGCCCAGCTGGATCAGCTTCTGCAGGCTGGCGATCTCCTCGCGCCGCTTGCCCGAGATGTCGAACTCGACGTTGCGCCGGAAGGACTCGAAGTCGAGCGCCGGGCCGCCCGCCGCGGCCGGCTTCCTGGCCGCCTGCAGCGAGCCGCCCAGGGCCGCGTCGGGGGCCACCGAGCGCTTCTCACCCAGGCCTGCCGCCTGGGGGGCCGGCCGGGCCGGCGCAGGGGCCGCGCCGCGCGCCGGTGCGGCCGCGAGCGCCAGGAGGACGGCGCCGAGCGAGACGACACGACACATGCTGTGAATCCTCTCTAGGCGCCCGCGCTAGCGGGACGCCGACGGCGCCTGCTGCGACCTGGGCAGGCAATCCTTGCAACCGCGCGTGAGGGTGTACGAGTAGGTCCCGAGCTCGTCGCGCCAGAACTCGCCCTCGTAGGGCCAGTAGAGGTGCTCGTCGGACACCGCGTGCGAGTACTTGAGGTCGCGCACCACCTCCACCTGGCTGCCGGTGGCGAGCGAGCCCTCCAGGGCCTCGCGCTCCTTGCGCGAGACCTCGATCTGGATGCGCAGGGCCTGGGCCAGGAGCGTGCGCAGCGCGTCGCGCTGGTACTCCAGCGTGGCGCGGGCGCGGGCGCCGGCCTCCTCGACCATCCCGGCCTTCTCGGCGGCCAGCTCCCCCTGGAGCCGGCGCGCCAGCAGGCTGTCGCGGAACTCCTTGCGCCGCCCGCCGATGCCCTCGTCCATCTCCTGCTCCACCTCGGCGATGGACTCGGAGAGCAGCCGGACGTTCTGGTCGGTGAAGGCCAGCTTGCGGATCTTCCGCTCCAGCGCGCTCCCCTGGGCGGCGGCGGCCAGCAGCTCGTGGTAGCTGGCCGGCGGCCGCGGCGAGGCGGTGATGCGGGTCAGCTCGTCGTAGACCGGCTCGTAGAGGCCGGAGAAGGTCTCCAGCACCAGCCGCGCCTCGGGGTAGCGGCAGTTCTCGTAGTAGACGATGGCCTTGAGGACGTAGGACTCCGGGAAGTACTCGTCCTTGAAGTAGGGCGACTGCAGCGTGAGCAGGTTGCCCAGCGTCTTCTCGTAGTCGCCCACGCGGTAGTAGGCGTAGGACGCCTCCCACAGCCCCTCCAGCCAGCTCTCGCCGCCCCAGGGCATCTTCCCGTAGTAGAAGATGGCGTAGCGGTTCTGCCGGTTCTGGTAGTGGATGCGGGCCAGCTGCAGGAAGGCCAGCTCGCGCAGCTCCGGGTCGGCGGGCCGCCCGCGCTTCGGGTTGGTGAGCCGCACCACCTCCTTGAACTGCTCGGTGGCGCCGGCGTCGTCCCCCTCGGCGTAGCGGACCAGGCCGTCCAGGAAGCGGGCCTTGGCGTAGGGATCGCCGTGGGCGGCGGGGGCGCGGTCCCCGCTGCCCGGGGCCGGGGTGCCGCCGTCGCGCACCAGCGAGGCCAGCCGCTGGGCCTCCGCCCAGGCGCTGCGGGCCTCGCCGCCGCGGCCGGCGTCGAAGAGCGCCCGGCCGCGCTCGAACTCGTACTTGGCCAGCAGGAAGTGGAAGCGGTCCTCGTAGCCGGGCGGGAAGGCGGAGGCGCCGTGGCGCGCGATGCGCGCCAGCAGCGGCTGCTCGTTCCGGAGCCGCGAGCCGACCGAGAAGATCCACTCCAGCGAGGAGCCGTAGTAGCGCGAGCCCTGCGGGCCGCGGTCGAGCACCTGATCGAAGGCGGCCAGCGCCGAGTGCTTGAGGCCCAGCTGCGCCAGCGCCTTGCCCAGCTGGTAGCGGGCCTCGTCGTGCGCGGTGGTGAGCGACGGATCCCGCAGGATCTCGTCGAAGGCCATGGCGGCCGTCTCCCAGGCCTTCTCGTCCATCAGCTTCTTGGCCGCGTCGAGCCGCTCCTTGGCGGCGCCGCTGGCCTTGCCGAGATCGAGGCCGGGCATGACGGCGGCGTCGTCGCGCGGCGGCTTGCGCGGCGCGGGGGCCGCGGTGGCCGGCGGCGGGGGCGGCGGCGGCGCGGCCTGCGGGGCCGGGGTGGCCGGCGCGGCCGGGGGCGTCTGCGCCGAGGGCGCCGGGGCCGGCTGCTTCTTGGCCGGGGCCTTCTTCGCCGGGGCCTTCTTCGGCGCCGGCTTGGCCGCCGGCTGCTGCTGCGGCGGCGGGGTCAGGTCGATGCCGAGCTGCGCCTGGGCGGCCGGCGCAGCCAGGAGGACGGCGGCCGCCACGGCCAGCAGCGGGAGGCGCCGGAGCGGGGTGGACGGCGAGGGGTCGTGCGCGCGCGCCATGGTCACTGCACCGGTCGGTTGTTGAACGGGAAGAAGAAGGACACGCCCAGCTCGAGGAAGAGCTGGTTCTGCAGGTCCTTGTAGGCGCCGCCGCCGTCCTGCCAGTTGGGCACCTCGACCTGGTAGATGTAGTCCTTGAACTCGGCCCGGACGGCGCCCCACTCCGAGAACCAGAAGCGGGCGCCCACGCCCACGTGGCCGCCGAAGGTGCTGGTGCTGCCGGGCGAGCCGCCGGAGGCCGCCAGGGCCTCGGCTTCGCTGGCCGAGACCACGCGCCGGTAGGAGATCCAGTCGGCGCCGGCCAGCAGCGAGAGGTCGAAGTGGCCGACCTTCTCCGAGAACATGTTGAGCTTGCCGTAGACCGGCGACCAGGCGACCTCGAGGCCGCTCATGAGGTCGATCTCGCCCGGCACCTGCCAGAGCTGCTCCTTGCTGGCCGGCTCGCAGCCGCCGTTGGACGGGCAGACGGTGGTGGAGCCGGTGGTGCTGGTCATGCCGCCCGCCGCCGTGCCGTGGAGCGACAGGTACTCGGTGAAGTGGTAGCCGACCTTCAGGCCGCCGAAGTACTTGTTGTAGAAGGCGTCGTTCAGCGACAGGTTGCCGGTGAGCGAGGTCTCCCAGCGCCCCGCCTTGCGGAAGAGCGCGGCCGAGACCGGCGGGATCTTGCCGGCGAAGGCGTCGGACTTGCTCTGGGCGGCGGCCGGGCGCGGGGCGAAGGCCAGCGCGGCAAGGAGCGCGGACGCGGCCAGGACCAGGGAGGCGGAGCGCGAGGCCGGGCGGCGCCAGGGGCGCGCGGCGGGCGCGGGAGCGGGTCGCGTCATGGGTGGACGTACTCGAAGGTCGTGGGGAAGAAGAACGAGAAGCCCACGTTGGCGCAGAAGACCTTCTGCACCGTGCCCGGCACCGACTCGATGGGCTGGTCCGGGTAGAGCGTGGCGTTGAGCCCGAGCTCGAAGGCCAGCCACTCCTTCGGGTAGAAGCGGACGCCGCCGCCCAGGTCGGTTGCGATGTGGGGCCCCTCGTTCCGGGGCGAGCCGCTGGTGGCGGTCCAGACCGCGCCGAAGCCGGCCGACAGGTACAGGTCGAAGTGGATGATGTTCTTCCCGAGGAAGGACGCCTTGCCGTAGATGGGGGACCAGACGCCGTCCAGCATCACCAGCTGGTCGATCTGCGAGTTGAGCAGCTGGCTCTGGAACGCCAGCTTGCCCTCGCGGACGTTGTCGGTGCGGTAGGGCGTGAAGTACGTGCCCCGGACCGCCAGCGCGAAGCTGTCCTGGAGGCTGTAGGCCAGCCGCAGGCCGCCGCCGAACTTCTGGTAGAAGGCGTCGTTCACCGACACGGACAGCTGCGGCGCGACCTCGAAGCGGCCGCGCTTGATGAAGCCCTTGCGCTGGACCGCCTTCACCTTGTCGCCCAGGGCCACGTCCTGCTCGGAGAAGGGCTGCCCGCCCGCGGCGGGGGCCTTCTGCTCCGGAGCCGGCTGGGCCGTCTTGGGCTGGGAGAGGTCGATGGGCGCAAGCTCCCCACCTTCCCCTGCAGGCTTCGACTCCGGGGTGGCCGGCTGTGTCAGATCGATGCCTGGCAGCTCCTGGGCGACGCCCGCAAGCGGGGTCACGGCGAGCAGCAAGGTCATGGAGAGCAGTATTCTCATTCGTCGCGTCCCGCGTCTTTGGGGCATCGTAGCCAAAGCCCGGCGGAGGAGCAACGGACCGCCCCGCGCCAAAATGGACGTGATGGCGCGGCTGTAGGGTGATGTGACTTCACCTGGAGCGTTCCTTGTCGCGCCGCCGGCCGCGTGCTAACCATGCAGTTGGACCATGGTACGTGCGATCCGGATCAAGCTGGCCCTCGCGCTCGCCCCCCTTCTGCTGGCCGCAGCCTGCCAGAAGCCGGACGTCGGCGCTCGCTGCAAGCTCGCGTGGAACCAGAACTGGGAGCAGGAAGGCACGCTCCCGCCCCCCACGCCCACCACCGCCGCCGGGGACTACTTCGAGTCCGGCAACATCGGCTGTGACGACCTGGTCTGCATCGTCTCGCCCGCCGAGGCCGGCTCCAAGTACGGCGACTGCTCCGGCGACAGCTGCGGCTACTGCTCCAAGCCGTGCGTCTCGGACAAGGACTGCTACAAGTCCGAGACGGGCCTGGTCTGCGACTACATCCTGCCCGACCCGGCCTTCGTGGCGGGGCTGGACGAGGAGACGCGGGCCCGGTACCTGGCCGACATCGAGGCCACCCGCTACTGCGTCGTGCCGCGGTGATCGCGCCGCGCCGCGGCGCCGCTGCGGTCCTGCTGCTCCTCGCCTCCTGCGCCAGCTCGGGTCCGGCCGAGCCGGTGGAGCCGCTGCAACGCGGCAAGGTGACCATCACCACCGCGGCCGGCCAGGTCCACACCGTCTCCGTCGAGATCGCGCGCACCCCCGCCCAGCGCGCCCGCGGCCTCATGTTCCGCACCCGGCTGGAACGGGACGCGGGCATGATCTTCCTCTTCGAGGCCAGCGAGCCGCACGGATTCTGGATGAAGAACACCCTCATCCCGCTCGACCTGGTCTACCTGTCCGAGGACGGCCACATCCTGGCCATCGTCGAGAAGGCCGAGCCGGGGTCGCTCACCGCCCGCGATGGGGGCGTGGACAGCCGCTACGTGCTCGAGGTGAACGGCGGCTGGTGCAAGGCCAGCGGCGTCGGCGTCGGGGACCGGGCGAGGTTCGAGGGCGTGCTGTTCTGAGCTGACAAGGCTGCGCGCTGCGCTGCCCCGGCGGACAGCGCGACCGTCTGCGGCGAGCAGGGGGCTGGCGGCCACATGGCTCGGGTGCTCGGCCACCGAGGCCGCGACGAGCACGCCTTCGACTCCGCGGTGCATTCACCCGTTCGGGCTGAGCGCAGCGAGCCCGCAGGGCTCGCGGAGTCGAAGCCCAGGGCTCGGGTCGAGGGCCTCAGCCCTTCCTGAGCAGCTTCCTCGCCACCAGCGGCCCCAGGCTCTCCTGCATCAGGGCCTCCACGGTGGACTCGAACTCGGCCCGGCTCGCCTCGTCGCTCCAGACGAAGCGGATGCCCATGCCGGCCTCGTCCGGGCCGGCGCTGGCGTGCACCACCTCGCCGTTCAGCTCGAACGGCGTGGGGCGCCCCGGCACGGTGAGCCTGAACAGGAAGCGCGTGCCGATGGGCAGCGTCTTCTTCGACTTGATGAAGGTGCCGCCCTTCGAGATGTTCTTCGTGTAGTCGGCGAAGAAGCTGTTGAGCTTCTTGTAGTCGACCTTCAGGTTGATGGGCGCGCGGCCGTGCTCCCGGTTCTCCGGCATCGGCGGGCATGTTATCCCGTCGCCCTCGGCAGCGGGTAGTTCCCCCCGGTTTCCGATATCGCCCGAGGCGCCCCACCTTGCTCGAGACCGCCCGCTCGCTCGCCCGCCGCCGCGCCGTCCGGGTCGCCGCCGCGGCGCTGGTCGTGGCGGGGCTGGCGGCGGGCGGGCTGCCCTTGCTGGAGGTCCCCGGCTTCGAGCTGGCCGAGCTGGGCGCGCTGCTGTCGGCCCTGGTGCTCTCGCCCTGGCTCGGCCTGGCCGCGGCGCGGCTGGAGCTGGCGCGCCCCGCGCCGGCGCGCCCTTCGCCCTGGGCCGCCTGGGGGGCCGCCGCCGCGGTCAGCGCGGCGCTGCTGCTGGCGCTGCTGGCCGGGGCCGCGGCGCGCGCGATGGGGGGCCCCTGCGATCCGTTCCTCTCCGTCGGCTTCTTCCCGGCGCTGGCCCTCCCCTCCGCGCTGCTCGGCACCGCGCTGGCGGTGGCGCTGGGCTTCGCGGCCCGGGGCCGGACCGGGCGCGCCGCGGCCGGCTACGCGCTGGTGGTGCTGCTCGCGCTGGCGGGGCGCGCGGCCGAGGCGTGGTGGGGGCCGGCCGCCTCGGCGCTGGATCCGCTGCTGGGCTACTGGCCCGGGCCGCTCTACGACGAGGGCGTGCCGCTCGACGCGCCGCTCCTGGCGGCGCGCGCCGCGGCGGTGGGCTGGGCGCTGGCCTGGGCCGGGGCGGCCGCGGCGCTGCAGGGCGCCGGCGCGGCCCGGCGGCGCGCCGCGCTCCTGGCGCTCATGGGGCTCTGCGCCGGCGCGCTGCTGAGCCTCCCGGCGCGCGCGCTGCCGGGGCAGGACCGCCGCGCGGCCCTGGCGGCGGCGCTGGGCGGGCTGCGCGAGGGGCCGCGCTGCACCGTCCACTTCCCGGCCGAGAAGCCCGACGCCGCGGCCGACGCGCTGCTGGCCGAGTGCGAGTTCCACGTGGCCGACGTGGCGGCGCGGCTGGGGATCGCCTCGCCGCCGCGCGTGACGGTCTGGGTCCACCGCAGCGCGGCCGAGAAGCGGACCTGGGTGGGCGCGTCGGACACCGACTACGCCAAGCCCTGGCTGCACGAGCTGCACCTCCGCGACGCCCCGGTCCCCCACCCCGTGCTGCGCCACGAGGTGGTCCACGCGGTGGCGGCGGCGCTGCCGCCCGGCCCGCTGCACGTGCCGGCGCGCGCGCGGGTCTGGCCGGCCATGGTGCTGGTGGAGGGGCTGGCGGTGGCGCTGGAGACGCCGCGCGGCGCCTGGACGGTCCACGAGTGGTCGCGCACCGCGCGCGACCTGGGCTACCTGCCCGACCTGACCCGCGCGCTGGGGCCGACCGGCTTCTGGTCGGTGGCGCCGGCCCGCGCCTACACCGCGGCCGGCAGCTTCCTGGCCTGGGCGCTGCAGCGGTACGGGCCGGGGCCGGTGGCCGAGGCCTACCGGACCGGCGATTTGGCCGGCGCGCTGGGCCGCCCGCTGCCGGCGCTGGTGGCCGAGTGGCAGGCCTTCCTGGACGGCGTGCCGGCGCCGGAGGCGCTGCGGGCCACCGCCCGGGCGCGCCTCTCGCGCGCCAGCCTCTTCGAGCGCCGCTGCGTGCGCGAGGCGGCGGCGGTGGGCGCGGCGGCGGCGGCCGCCGCCGGGGCCGGGCGCACGGCCGAGGCCTGCGCGCTCTACGACCGCGAGGCGGCGCTGACCGGCTCGCCCTGGGCGGTGAAGGCCCGCGGCGACGTGCTGGCCAGGGCCGGCGACGCCGCCGGGGCGCGGGCCGCCTGGGCCGAGGCGCAGGCGCTGGCCGGGGACGAGCCCTCCGCGAGCGGCGCGCTGGCCACCGCCGAGGGGGACCTGGCCTGGCGCGCCGGGGATCGCGAGGCGGCGGCGGCCGCCTGGCGCCGCGCGCAGGCCCAGGGCCCGGACCGGCCCGACGCCCGGGCGCTGGAGGCGCGGCTGGCGGCCGCCGCGGATCCGGCGCTGGAGCCGGCCGCCCGGGACTACCTGCTGGGCGGGGGCGAGCTGGCGCTGGCGCGGGTGGCGCGCCTGGACCGGCCGCTCCCGGCCTACCTGCTGGGCCGGGCGCTGGCCGCCCGCGGCGAGCGGGCCGCGGCCGCCGCCGAGCTGGCGCGCGCGGTGGCCGGCCCGCTCCCGCCCGCGCTGGCGGTGGAGGCGCGGCTCCTGCTGGCCGAGACCCGCTGCCCGGCGGAGGGGCCGGACCTGGCCGGCGCGGCATTCACCGCGGGTGACCGGGCCCGGCTGGACGCGGCCGCGCGCCGCTGCGCGTTCGAGGCGGCGGGGCGCTGAGCGGCGGGGCGCGGCGGGGGTGCAGCCCCCGTGCGATCACCCATGCCCGCGGATCCGGTCGATGGCCGCCTTGGGGTTGCGCACCCCGTTCCGCAGCAGCCACCAGGCCACCTTGGCCCCGCCGGCCGCCAGCACGCCCAGGTAGCCGTGCGTGATGAGCCGGCCGGTGGAGGCGCCGATCCGCACCCGCACCTTGTGGGCCGGATCGCGGTCGCGGATGAGCTGGAAGAAGGCCACCCCGAACTCGCCCAGATCGTCCGACTCGAGGCTGGTGATGCGCCGGACCGCGCCGTCCGGGAGCTGCAGGGTGAAGTCGGGATCCGGGTCGGCGCCCTCCTCCAGGTGCGGACTCCCGGACGCCATCGTGAAGCGGGCCGGGCCCGCGTCCAGGGCCAGGTTCACCCGCGCCCCCTTGCCCAGCGGGCGGGTCGCCTTGCGGGCGGCGGGGGCGGTTCTCGAAGAAGCGCCTCAGGGCCTCGAAGCTCTCGCTCGGCATCCAGGGCCAAATGTAGTCCAGCCGCCGTCCCGCGTGAGCCCCCGAGGGAGGCGGCGCCGCCGCCGGCGCGAATCCGTTGACCGTGGGGGGCGTCCGGGCCACAGTCCGCGGATGAACCTCCGCCTCGCCCCGCTCGCGCTCCTCCTGGCCCTGGCCGCCTGCACCCCGCGGAACATCCCCGGGACCGAGATCCCCGAGAGCCCGGACACGGTGGCCATCGCCCAGCTGCTGGCCGCGTACCGGACCGCGCTGGAGAAGCTGGACGCCCCGGGCGTGCTGGCCCTGGCCGCGCCGGACTACTACGACATCGCCGGCACCCCGGACCCGAGCGACGACGTGGACTACACCCGGCTGCAGCAGCGGCTCCCGGCCGACCTGGCCGCCATCGACTCGATGCAGCTCGACTTCACGCTGCGGAAGATCGACGTCCAGGGCGATCGCGCCACCGCCGAGGTCTACTTCGAGAGCAACTACCGGGTGAAGACGCCCAGCGGCGCCACCGTCCCGCACCGCGACGCCGACATGCACCGGCTGGCGCTGCGCCGGGTGGAGAACGCCTGGCGGATCACCTCGGGGCTGTGAGGGCGGGGGCTCAGACCCCCACCAGCGCCCGGTACCCGCCCTCGCCCATGGCCCGCAGGGCCAGCAGCCGGTCGCGGTAGCGCTTCCAGTCCTTCCACGCCAGCCGGTCCGCGCCCAGCCCGGCGCGGTGGAAGGCGTGGATGCGCGAGGCGGTGAAGCGCAGCGCGGCGTAGCGCGCCCAGGGGTAGAGCGCGTCCGCCGTCTCCGGCTCGATCCGGTGGCGCGAGCGGTAGCCGCCCACCAGCGCCGCCACCCGCTGCGGCTCGTAGCGGTCGGAGTAGCACCAGGCGTTGATGGTGACGCCCAGGTCGTAGGCGAACGGGTCGACGCAGCTCATCTCCCAGTCCAGCACCGCGCCCACGCGGTCGCCGATCCAGAGCACGTTGTCGACGAACAGGTCGCCGTGCACCAGGCCGCGCGGCGCGCCGGGCAGCCGGGGCGCAAGGGACAGCTCGTCCTCCAGCACCGGGAGGGCCGCCGCCACCTCGGGGTCGCCGTCGCCGTCCGGCCGCAGCGCCGCCACCCAGCGCTCCACGCGCGCCGGGCCGTAGGGGTTGGGGCGCTCGGCCGAGAAGCCGGAGGCCAGCTCGTGCATCCGGCCCAGCTGCTCGCCCACGCGCCGGCAGCGCTCCGGCCCCACGTCGGCGGCGGGCAGCTCCTCGCCGGGCGCGTAGGCGAAGAGCGACGCCGGCTTGCCGCGCACCATCACGAAGGGCCGGCCGTCCTCGGCGTCGCGCAGCGCCGGCACCGGGTACATGGCCGCGTGCAGGTAGCGCTGCACCTCGGCCTCGAAGCGGACGTCGGCCTCGTCCTTGCCCTCGTTGAGCCGCAGGAACCAGCGCTGGGCGCCGGTCCACACGTGGTAGTTGGTGTTGACGCTCCCCTTCGGCTCGGGGCGCACCTCGGTGGGCGCGGGCAGCCCGAACCGGCGCAGGGCGTCGGCGATCTCGTCGGCGGACAGGTCGGTGTACAGGGCCATGGAAGGCTTCGACTCCGCGAGCCGGGGGCTCGCCACGCTCAGCCGGCGCGCGCCGGGAGCCCAGAGGATACGCGGGAAGGTCGGCCCTCCAAAGCGGTTCCTGGCCTCAGGGCGCTTCGGCCGGCGCGTCCAGGGGCTCCGGCGCCGGCGGCCCCTGCAGCGCGTCGGCCAGCTCGATGGGCCGCCACTCCGCCGAGACCACCCGCCACTCCCCGTCCTCCAGCCGCAGGTCGCAGGAGAAGCGGTGGGCCGAGGCCTCGGACGGCACCAGCCGCGCAAGGCCGGTCCCGGCGGGCGCGCGGGAGAGCACGGCGTCCACGTTGGCCCGGGCGCGCTCCCCGTCCACCTGCACCTCCGCGCCGGCGATGGTCACCGAGACCCAGCCGGCGCGGAGCACCTCCAGCGTCACGATGCCGCGGGCCTGCTCGCGATCGAGACCGCGCTGCCCGCGGAAGCCGGCCGAGAGCAGCTCCACCACCCCGGCCGGCCGGCGCTCCTCCGCAGCGGTGGCCGCGGCCGCGAAGGCGGCCCGGATCCGCTCCTCCTCGCTCGGCGCAGGCGCGGTCAGCCGCCACAAGCCGTAGCACGCCCCCGCCAGCAACAGCCCTCCCAGGACCAGCTTCATTCCGCGCATCGCGCCTCCACTCCCCGCCGGGCGTGCGACCCGTCGCCCGGTGGCCTTCGGCTGGCCCGCGCTCCGGCCCGCCGGTTAGATTCCGGAGCGCGCCGTGCGCCGCCCCCAGCGGGGGAGAACGAAAGTAGACTGCAGGCCGTGAGCCGGGACAAGAAGGACCACATCGCGCTCTCCGACGAGCACAACTCGCGGGGGATCGAGCTGGCCGATCGCGGCTGGCTCGACGAGGCCATCAACGAGTTCCAGAAGGCCATCGAGCTGGATCCCGGCTCGGCGCACGCGCACGACAACCTCGCCACCGTCTTCTCCGAGAAGAAGCGCTACCGCGAGGCGCTGCGCGAGTACCTCACCGCGCTGCAGCTGGAGCCCGACAGCGCCACCGCCCACTACAACCTGGCCTGCTTCCTCGCCAGCCACGGGGCGGACATGGCGGCCGCCGAGTACCGCGACGCGCTGGCGCTCGAACCGGAGTACCCGGACGCCCACCTGAACCTGGGGCTGACGCTGGCGGATCAAGGCAAGGACGACGAGGCCCGGCGCGAGCTGGAGGCGGCCATCGCGCAGGAGCCCAAGGACCCGTTCCCGCGCCACGAGCTGGCCGCGCTGCAGATGGACGAGGGCGACTACCGCAGCGCCATCGGCCAGCTCAAGGAGGTGGTCCGGCTCGAGCCGGCCAACTTCGAGGGCCACCTGGACCTGGGCATCTGCTACGCGCAGAAGGGCTTCTTCGCCGAGGCCGAGCGCGCCTACGCCCGCGCCGCCGAGCTGCAGCCGGAGGACCTGCTGCTCAACTACAACGTGGCGGCGCTCTACGCGCTCTGGGCGCGTCCGCCCGAGGCGCTGGCCGCGCTCCGCAAGGCGCTGGCCGCCGACGCCGCCAAGGTGCGCGGCTGGCTGCAGTCCGACCCGATGTTCGACGGGCTCAAGCAGCACGCCGAGTTCGAGGCCCTGCTGGGCGGGTAGCGCTCCCGCGCTCCATCCCGGCCTCCCTCGCCCACGACGCACGCCGTCACGACGCCGCGTCACAGCCCTTGCGGAGCGTGCGGTCACCCCGGGAGTTCCACCCGCGGCGAGATGTGCGTTTCGCTGCGCCCGGCCGTTTCTGTAGCCTCGGCGCATGCCCGAGCTCGCGCTGTTCCGCCACGGAGAGGAGCTGCTCCGGGTGGCGCTGGGGGACCGGACGCTGATCGGCCGCGCCGCCGACTGCGACGTGTCGCTGCCGGATCCAGCCATCTCCCGGCTGCAGGCCGTGATCGAGCGCCGCGCCGACGGCTACCACCTGGTCGATCGCTCCGGCCACGGCACGCGGGTCGGCCAGCGCGACGTGCACGAGCTGGCCCTGCGCGACGGCTGCGAGCTCGCGCTCGGCACCTGGCGCGCGCTCTTCCGCGCCGCGGGCGGCGAGCCGGTGGACGACACGCTGCGCGCCGGGGCCACGCAGCTGCGGACCACCGGCGCGCCGGGCGCGGCGCCGCCGGCGCGGCTGCGCGTGCGCGAGGGGGGCCGCGAGCGCAGCTACCTGGTCCCGGAGGGCGGCCTGCGGGTGGGCAAGGATCCCGCCAGCTGCGACGTGCCGCTGGACGACCCCTTCGTCTCGGCCCAGCACCTGCGCATCGAGGCGCGCGAGGGGCGCTGGCAGCTGGTGGACCTGGGCTCCACCAACGGCACCTACATCGCCGGCGCGCGGGTGGGCCGGGCCGAGCTGCCGCTGGGCGTCACCTTCACGGTGGGTGACGCGCAGCTCACGCTGGAGCGGCGGGTGGACCCCGAGCCGCCCCGCCCCGAGACCTTCGAGGGCATGACCACGCAGGACCCCGGCCTGCGCCAGGTCTTCGAGCTGGTGCAGCGGGTGGGCGCCTCCGACGCCGCCGTCACCATCCTGGGCGAGACCGGCACCGGCAAGGAGCTGGTGGCCCGCGCGCTCCACGCCTGCTCGCCCCGCCGCGACGCCCCCTTCATCCCCGTCAACTGCTCCGCCATCGCCGAGACGCTGATCGAGTCCGAGCTGTTCGGGCACGAGAAGGGCGCCTTCTCCGGCGCCGACCGGCAGCGGCGCGGCGCCTTCGAGGAGGCGCACGGCGGCACGCTCTTCCTGGACGAGATCGGCGAGCTGCCGCTCGACCTGCAGCCCAAGCTGCTGCGCGCGCTGGAGCTGGGCGAGGTGAAGCGGGTGGGCTCCTCGCGCCCCATCCGCGTGGACGTCCGCATCCTGGCCGCGACCCACCGCGACCTGCACGCCCAGGCCCGCGTCGGCCGCTTCCGCGAGGACCTCTTCTACCGGCTCTGCGTGGTCCCCGTGACCATCCCCCCGCTGCGCCGGCGGCCCGGCGACGTGCGGCTGCTGGCCGAGACCTTCCTGGCCCGCGCCGCGCCGCGCGGCCTGCCGCTGCGCTTCACCGCCGAGGCGCTGGCGCAGCTGGAGGCCTACGACTGGCCCGGCAACGTCCGGCAGCTCAAGAACGTGGTGCTGCGCGCGCTGCTCTTCCGCGGCGAGGGGCTGGAGGTGGGGCCCGGCGCCATCGCCTTCGAGGACACCCGCGCCCCCGCCACCCGCGCCAGCCCGGACGACGACCTGCTCTACGTGCGCGGCCTCACGCTGGAGGACATCGAGCGCGAGGCCATCCGCCTCTCGCTCCGCCGCCACGGCGGCAAGCGCGCCGCGGTGGTGAAGGAGCTGCAGATCGCGAAGAGCACCGTGCTCAAGCGGATTGGCCAGTGGCAGCTGCACGGCGAGGGGCGCCCGGCCGACCAGGTGTGCGAGGAGGAGGACGAGGACGGGTGAGCGGACCGGCGGGCCGGCCTCACGCTGCCCTTCGACTCCGCCGCGGCGGCGCCGCGGCTACGCTCAGGGCGAACGGTCCTTCCGCACCGTTCGGGCTGAGCGTAGCGAGCCCGCAGGGCTCGCGGAGTCGAAGCCCAGGACACCTGGGCGGCGTTGGGCCCCGGGGGCGTGGGGAAGGAAGTCCGCCTGCCGCACCGCTCAATGCAGCGTGAACTTCCCGTCCTCGCCGCGGCGGAGCTGCGTGAGCGGGTTGGTGTCCTCGGGCAGGTCGATGGCGTCCGGGCGGCTGCGGTAGTCGTGGGCCACGCGGTGGTCGCCGTCCAGGTGGCGGGAGATGGCGTCGTCGAGGTCCTCCTCGGAGGCCAGCACCGGCCGCACCCGCAGCCCCGTGGCGAAGGCCAGCTCGTCCAGCAGCGCCAGGTCGGCCGGGTCGGTCACCGCCACCACCACCGAGCCGCGCCGGTTCTCCAGCGCCTGCGCCAGCGGCAGCACCTTGCGGAGCCGCATCAGCTTCTGCGGCACGAGCCCGATCACCTCGGAGGGCACCGCCGCCTCGCGGACGTTGGCCACCGGGACGCCCAGCTGCCGCCCCAGCGTGGAGAGGAACGCCGCCTCGTCCAGGAAGCCCAGGTGCACGATGGCGCGGCCGAGCCGGCCGCCCCAGCGGCGCTGGTGCGCCAGCGCGCTCTCCAGCTGCACCGGGTCCAGCACGCCTTCCTGCACCAACATCTCGCCGATCCGCTGACGCGCCATCATTCGTCCCCTCCCGCACCCGCGCTGCAGTGCGAAGGACGTGCCGACCGGGCACCCGCGCGCACATGTGCGGTGAGGGCGCCCAAGCAGCGATATTGACTGGATGTGGTCGGGAGTGCGAGCGCCGGCAACAGAACTTGACAGGGTGGGTTTTCGGCACGCCGCTGTGGCCGGTTACCCACCCTCTGCGACCCGGGATCTGTCCCTGCGCCAGGGGACGCGCGACGCTCGGTCCGGTCCGTGGGGGCGCTGAAGCGAGCCGGGGGCGCCAGCCGGCGCCCCCGCTCGAGACCCTGGGGTGTGCCCCCCGGCCTACTTCTTCTTCGACGGCTGCGGCTTGCGGACCTTGATGCCCAGCTCGGCCAGCTTGGTCCTGGCCTGGCCCGCCGCCTTGCTCTTGGGGAACTTCTGGATGAGCTCCTGGTAGACCTCGGGCGCGTCGGCCTTGAGGTCGTCCTGCTCCAGCATGGCGTTGCCCATGCCCAGCATCGCGTCCGGCGCCAGGTCGGACTTGATGGCGTTCTTGTAGATGAAGCCGTAGGCGATGAAGGCCTCGCGCCAGCGCTTCTGCGTGTAGGCCAGGTCGCCGGCGTGCTTGGCCGCGTCCGCCGCCTGCGGATCGGTGGGGAAGCGGACCACGTACTCGCTGTAGATTCTCGCGGGCCACGCCCAGGTTGCCGGCCGACTCCTCCTGCCGGGCCAGGGCCAGGAAGCCCGGGCGATCGTCCGGCCTGGCCAGCCCCTGGATCTTCTGCTTGGCCTCCGCCTCGTCCAGCGCGCCGCGCCCCTTGAGCGCGATGAAGCGGCGCTCGGTGCGGGCGTCGAGGTCGGCCAGCTGATCCTGGACCTGCTTGAGGTTGTGCTGCTCCGCCTCCAGGTCACCCTTGGCGCGGGCCAGGTCGTCGGTGAGCCGCTGGACCTGCACGCCCAGGTCGGCGCCGCTGCGGCGCGAGACCGAGTTGAGCTCGTCCAGCTTGGCCTGCACCTCGACGATCTTGCGGTCGACCTTCTCGACCCGATCGCGGACCAGGCGCTCCTGCTCCTGGAGCCGGCGCGCCTGATCCGAGGCGTCCGCCTCGAGCTTGTCGAGGCGGGATTCCATCACCTGCCCCTGCTCCAGCGGCACCCAGCAGGCGCTGGGTGCCAGGAGCAGGAACAGGAGGACTCGAGACGCGTGACGGAGCATCAGCGCTCGATCTTGAACTCGACGCGGCGGTTCCGGGCCCAGCAGGCCTCCGTCGCCTCGGTGCAGACCGGGTTCTCCTCGCCGTAGCTGACGGTGTCGACCGTCCCGGCGGCGCCCAGGTCGGCCAGGTACTTCTTGGCGGACTCGGCGCGGCGGCTGCCCAGCGCGATGTTGTACTGCGCGGTGCCGCGCTCGTCGGCGTAGCCGGCGCAGACCACGCGCTTGGCCGGGGCGGCCTTGAGGCACTGCGAGAGCTTCTGCAGCGAGCCCTGGGCGTCGGAGGTCAGGGTGGACTGGTCGAAGCCGAAGACGACCGTGAAGGCCGCGGCGTCGGCGCAGTCGGCCGAGACGCTCGCCTTGCAGGCGCCGTTGACGCACTCGCCGTCGCCGCAGTCGGCGTTCTTGCGGCAGGTGCCCTCGGGCAGCGCGGCGCAGGCGCCGTTCACGCAGCCCTGGCCGGCGGGGCAGGTGGCGTCGTCGCAGGTGGCCTTGGCCGGGGCGGCCGGCGGCACGCACTTGTTGGACTCGCAGGCGAACCCGGCCTTGCAGTCGGAGTTCGTGGAGCACTCCTGGCAGCGCCCCTCGACGCAGACCTTGCCGTAGCCGGCCTGCTCGGCGCAGTCGGCGGAGGACTTGCACTCGCCGTTGGCGGGCTTCTTGGGACAGCCGGTCAGGGCGAGGGCGCCGACGACGCAGAGTGCGAGAAGATGAACGCGATGCATGTTGCCTCCGAGGGCTCGGGTGTGAGCGTTCCGGTCAGTTGAGAGAGCCCCTTATTTCCCCCTACCCGCGTCGAAGTCAAAGCTTTTCGGTCTGCCGGGACCAACCGGGTTAGCATTTGCCGCATGCCCGTGACCGTGCTCGTCGTCGACGACGAGAAGAACATCCAGCTCACCCTCTCCCGCGCCCTGTCCATGGCCGGTTACGCGGTGGAGACCGCGGCAGGAGGCCGCGAGGCGCTGGAGAAGCTGGCCGCGCTCCCCGTGGACGTCGTGGTGATGGACGTCCGGATGCCTGACCTCGATGGGTTGTCCGTCCTGGAGAAGGCGCGCGCCACCCGCCCCGATCTGCCGGTGGTGATCATGTCCGGCCACGGCTCCCTGGAGACCGTGCGCAGCGCCTTCAAGCTGGGGGCCTTCGACTACCTCGAGAAGCCCATCACCGAGAAGGACAAGCTGCTGGTGGCGGTCAAGAACGCCCTGGCGATGCAGAGCCTGCGGGCCGAGAACGCGGCCCTGCGGCGCGAGGCCGGCCCGGGCGAGATGGTGGGCAGCGGCGCCGCCATGCAGCGGCTGCGCGACGTGATCCGGCGCGCCGCGCCGTCGGAGGGCCGGGTGCTGGTCACCGGCGAGAACGGGACCGGCAAGGAGCTGGTGGCCCGCGCCATCCACGAGGCCTCGCGCCGGCAGGCCGGGCCCTTCGTGAAGCTCAACTGCGCGGCGGTGCCGGCCGAGCTGATCGAGAGCGAGCTCTTCGGCCACGAGCGCGGCGCCTTCACCGGCGCGGTGGCGGCCAGGCGCGGCAAGTTCGAGCTGTCCGACGGCGGCACGCTCTTCCTGGACGAGGTGGGCGACATGCCCGCGGCCATGCAGGCCAAGGTGCTGCGCGTGCTGCAGGAGGGCGAGTTCGAGCGCGTGGGCGGCCACCAGACGCTGCGCTGCGACGTCCGCGTGCTGGCCGCGACCAACAAGGATCTGCCCGCCGAGGTGGAGGCCGGGCGGTTCCGCGAGGACCTCTACTACCGGCTCAACGTGGTCCCCATCCACACGCCGCCGCTGCGCGAGCGGAAGGAGGACCTGCCCGAGCTGTCGACCCGCTTCCTGGCCGAGGCCTGCGAGCGGAACGGCCGCCGCCCCATGACGCTGGCCCGCGAGGCGCTGCTGGCCCTCCAGTCGCACGAGTGGCCGGGCAACGTGCGCGAGCTGCGCAACCTGATCGAGCGGCTGGTGATCCTGAGCGACGGCCCGGAGATCTCCCCGGACGACGTGGCCGCGGTGCTCCCCGGCGCCCGCAAGCCGCGGACCGACCGCTTCCGCGCCGGCGCGAGCTTCCACGAGCTGGTGGAGGACGCGGAGCGCGAGATCATCCTGGGCGCGCTGGACGGCCACGACGGCAACGTGTCGGACACGGCCCGCACGCTGGGGCTGGAGCGGAGCCACCTCTACAAGAAGATGAAGGCGCTGGGGATCAAGCGGGGGGAGTAGCGCCCGCCTGCCCCCGCGTCCGTCCGCCCGCAGCGCGTGTCGCCCGTGACACGCTGCCGCGCCGCCGCCCCCCCGGCGCGCAGGCGCGCACCGGGGTGGTCCCGCGCCGCATCAGCCGTTTCCAGCGCCGGCCCGTCCCGGGGGGCCCTGGTCCGGGGCGCTGGCACGCCAGGTGCTCCTGTGGGGCACATGGCCCACCGCCCCAGCACCGCTTTGCCCGAAACCGGGACGGGCGCTATCGTTCGGCCCCTCGCCTTGGCAACCTCCGCAGAAAGCCCCGCCCGCCCGGCTGCCTCACCGGCCGCGGCCAGCGGGCAGGAGCCGCGCGTGCGCCTTCGCCTCAAGCCCCGGACCCGCAAGGTGCTCCGGTACATCGCCCTCTCGCTCGTGGGCCTGGTGCTCGTCGCCGCCGGCGTGGTCTTCGCCTGGACGCGCGAGCTGCCCGCCTTCGACGGGCTCAAGGACTACCGGCCGCTGGTCTCCACCCGCGTCTTCGGCCCGAGGGGCGAGGAGCTCTTCCAGTTCGCGCGCGAGCGCCGGACCGTGGTCCCCATCGGCGAGATCCCCGACGTGCTCAAGAAGGCGGTCATCGCCTCCGAGGACGCGCGCTTCTACCAGCACGAGGGCGTGAACTACCTCGCCATCTTCCGCTGCGCCGCCCGCGGCGTGCTGCGGGGCGGCCACGTCACCTGCGGCGGCTCCACCATCACCCAGCAGGTGGTGAAGACCTTCCTGCTCTCGACCGAGTGGAAGCCCAAGCGCAAGGTGAAGGAGCTGGTCCTCGCGCCGCGCCTCGAGCAAAACCTGAAGAAGGACGAGATCCTCTATCTCTACCTGAACCGAGATCTACCTCGGCCACCTGCGCTACGGCGTGGAGGAGGCGAGCCGGTTCTACTTCGGCAAGGGCGTGAAGGACCTGACGCTGGGCGAGGCGGCCACGCTGGCCGGCACCATCCAGTCGCCCATGCGCCTCTCGCCGGTGAACCACCCCGCCGCCGCCAAGCGGCGCCAGGAGTACGTGCTGCGCCGCATGCGCGAGGAGGGGTTCATCACCGACGCGCAGCTCAAGGCCGAGCTGGCCCGCCCCATCCACACCCGCCCGCCGGAGCCCAACCCGCCGGGCGCCTGGTACGCCGACGCGGTCCGCAAGTACCTGGACGAGCGGTACGGCGCCGAGGCGGTAGAGACGCAGGGGTTCCAGGTGGACGTGGCCATGGACCCGCTGCTGCAGCGCTACGCCGAGGAGGCGCTGGAGGCCGGGCTGCGCGCGGTGGACAAGCGGCAGGGCTGGCGCGGGCCGGTGCTGCACCTGGAGCCGGCGCGCCTGCAGGCGGCGCTGCCGCTCTGGCGCGCGCGGCTGGAGTCGATCGACCCGGCGCCGGGCCAGGTGCTGGTCTGGGACCTGGGCAAGGTGAACCCGGAGGACATCGCGCCGGACGAGGAGCGCGAGCAGGACGTGGCCCGCATGGCCCGCGCCCGCCCGCTGGCCACCGGCGAGGTCTACGCCGGGCTGGTGGTGGCGGTGGAGGACAAGGTCGCCACCGTGGACCTGGGCAACGCGCGCGGCGAGATCCCGATCTCCGACGTGGGCTGGGCCCGCAAGTGGAACCCCGTGGCCGCCACCGCGGCGCCGCGCAAGCTCTCGGCGGTGGTGGCCGAGGGCGACGTGGTGCTGGTCCGGGTCATGAACGGCAAGGTGCCGCCGGAGCGCGCGGTGCGGGAGGGCAAGCCGCTGCCGCTGTCGCTGGAGCAGACGCCGGCGGTGCAGGGCGCCCTGGTGGCCATCGACCCGGAGACGCGCGGCGTGCGCGCGCTGGTGGGCGGCTACGACTTCGGCACCTCGCAGTTCAACCGCGCGCTGCAGGCCAAGCGGCAGCCGGGCTCGGCCATGAAGGCCCTGGTCTGGGGCGCCGCGGTCGAGTCGCGCCGGTTCACGCCCTCCACCCTGGTCTACGACACCCCGGACCTCTACCGCGATCCCTGGACCGGCAAGGAGTGGAAGCCGCGCAACTTCGAGAAGGACCAGTTCGACGGCCCCATCCTGCTGGGCACGGCGCTGGCCCACTCCAAGAACACCGTCTCGGTGAAGCTGGTGGACGCGCTGGGCGTGGACGCGGTGATCGACTTCTCCCACCGGATGGGCGTGGGCTCCGACCTGCCGCGCAACCTGACGCTGGCGCTGGGGACCGGCGAGGTCTTCCCGCTGGAGCTGGTCAACGCCTACGCCAGCCTGGCCGCGCAGGGCTACGTGGCGGAGCCGCGCCTGGTGCTGGGCGTCCGCGACCGCACCGGGCAGGTGCTGGAGGAGGCGCCGCCGCTGGTGCCCGCCCAGCCCGTCGCCCCGGCGCCGGTCACGGCCGAGCCGGTGCCCGCCGCCGCCGCCACCGACGGCGGCGTCGAGGCCGCGCCCACCCAGGGCGGCTCGGCGGCCCCGGCCGTGCCGGTGGCCGCGGAGGCCGCGCCGGCCCCGCTGCCGCCCTTCCCGCTCCCCGAGCACGGGACGCGGCCGGACGTGGCCTTCGTGACCACCGCCATGCTGCGGCAGGTGATCGACAACGGCACCGGCGTGGCCGCCCGGGCGCTGGGGCGCCCCGCCGCCGGCAAGACCGGCACCACGCAGGATCACCGCGACGCCTGGTTCGTGGGCTACACGCCGGAGCTGGTGGCCGGCGTCTGGGTCGGGTTCGACGACCACTCGCCGCTCGGCCCGCGCGAGACCGGCGCCATGGCCGCCCTGCCGCCCTGGCTCGCCTTCATGCAGGCCGCGCTGGGCGGCCGGCCGCCGGCCGACTTCCCGCTGGTGCCGGGCGTGGAGCTGGTGCGCATCGAATCCGACCAGCGGCCAGCTGGCCGGGCCGGAGGCGCCGGCGGCGCCCTTCCTGCCCTTCGTGACCGGGACCGCGCCCACCCAGACCGCGCAGCGCCACCCGGGGGCGGCCCCGGAGAACTTCTTCATGGACGACCGGTGAGCGGGACGGCCCAGGCCTAGTCCCCTCCCAGCCGTGGTAGGAGACCTCCGTGTCCCCCGTCGCGCTGCTCCTGGCCGCCGCCCTCGCCGCCCCGCCGGCCGCCCCGCCCCCCGCCGCCCTCGCCGACGCCGCCGGCCGCCTGGCCGCGGCGCTCGGTCCACCCGCCGAGGGGCGCCGCGCCCTGGCGCTGAGCGTGGAGACCCGCGCCCCGGCGCTGGCCAGCCCGCTGGCCGCCGCGCTGGAGGCCGCGCTGGCGCAGCAGGGCTACGCCGTGACGCGCCCGCCGCGCGGGCAGGACGACCCCGAGGGCGCGGCCCGCGCCGCCGGCCAGGACTGGCTGCTGCACGTGCAGGGCGGGCTGGTGCCGGGCCGGCCCGAGCTGGCCCTGGTGGGCGAGGCCATCCCGGCCTGGGCCTCCTTCTTCCTGCAGCGCCACCCCGGGGTGCGCCCGGTGCCGCCCAAGGTGCTGCAGGCGCGCGTCGCGGTGGATCCGGAGACGCTGCTCCTGGCGCGCGAGCACCGGCCCGCCGGCGCCCCCTTCGCCACGCTCCGCACCCTGGGGCGCGTGCACGGCCCGGTGCTGGCGCTGGCGGTCGGCGATCCGGGCGGCGGCGGCCTCGCCATCGCCGCGGCGCTCCCCGCCACCGACCTGCTCCTCACCGCGCAGGGCGGCGAGCTGGCCCGGCGCGAGCTCGATCCCGCCGGCTGGCGCCCGGTGCGTGCGCCCGCCGCGGCGGTGGTGATGGGACCGTTCGGCGGCGGCCGGCTGGCGGTTACCCGCGCCGGCGCGCCCCGCGCCGAGGTGCTGGTGCGCCGCGGCGACCGGCTGGAGGCGGTGGCCGCGCTGGCGTCCCCGGCCCTCTGCGCCGGCGAGGCGGGCCGGCTGTTCGGCCAGTACGCCCCCGGCGCCGGCGCGCTGCTGGACGCGCTCTCGCCCACCGCCGATCCCGGCACCCCGCCGCGCTCCCCGCGGCTCCTGGCCGGCGTGGCGGCCGCCCCGCGCGGCGGCGCGCCCGCCTTCGCGGCGCTGGCGCAGGACGGCCGGCTGGAGCTGCTCGACGCCGCCCTCCGCCCGGTGGGCCCACCGCTGCCTGGCGTGGGCGCCGGGTTCGCGCTGGCCGACCTGGACGGCGACGGCGCCGCCGAGGTGGTGGCCTCGTCCCCCGCGCCGACCGCCCCCGACCGCCTCCGCGTGCTGGCGACGCGGCCGGACGCGCCCCCGCTGCTGGAGTCGCCGCCCTTCGACGGCCTGATCCAGGCGGCCGCCGCCGGCGACCTGACCGGCGACGGCGTGGACGACGCGGTGCTGGCGGTGGTGGGCCGCGGCGCCGACGGCGCCCCCTTCACCGACCTGGTGCTCGTCACCGCCGACCCCCGGGAGCTGCCGTGAGATGCGCCCTGCTGGCCGCGCTGGCGCTGGCCCTGGCCCTGCTCCTCCCCGCGCCGACGGCGCTGGCCGTGGCCCGCCCCGCCTACGGCGGCGAGCTGCGCCTGCTGCTGCCCGCCGTCCCGCGCGCGGTGGAGCCCGGGCGCGCCGTGGAGCCGGCCGACGTGCTGCTGATGCGCGCGCTCCACGCCACGCCGCTGGAGCTGGACGCGGACGGCCGCCTGGTGCCCGGGCTGCTGGAGGAGGTGCCGGCGCCGCAGGTGGGCGGCCGCGCCTTCCGGCTGCGGCTCCGCCCCGGCCTGCGCTTCTCCGACGGCACGCCGCTCGGGGCACAGGACGTGGCCGCGAGCCTGGCCCGCCTGCTCCGCCGCGACGTGCCCGGCGCCTGGGTGGCCCTGCCCATCCTCGGCGCCGACGCCCTGCTGGACGGCCGCGCCGCCGCGCTGGCGGGCGTGCAGGTGCTGTCCGACCGCGAGCTCCTGGTCACGCTGGCCTTCCCCTTGCCGGAGTGGCCCTGGGCCCTGGCGGCGCCGGCCGCGGCCGTCACCTCGCCGCGCGGCGCCGGGGCCGGTCCCTTCCGGCTGGTGAGCCTCGACGCGGGCGGCGCGCGGCTGGCGCAGAACCCCGAGCACCACCGCGGGCGCCCCTTCGCCGACGCGCTCTGGCTGGGCGCCGCCGACGCGCGCGCCGCGGCCCGCGCGCTGGAGCGGGGCGAGGTGGACGGCGTGCTCCGGCCGGAGGCGGCCAGCCCCGACGCGGTGGCCGGGCCGGCGCTCACCGCCACGGTGGTCGCGCAGAACCCCGGGCGGCTAGGCGCGGCCGCCGAGCCGGTGCGCCGGGCCCTGCTGGCGCTGGACCGGGCCGAGCTGGCGCGCCGCTTCGTGCGCGGCCCGTCGGCCCCGCTGGAGACGGTGGTGCCGCCGGGGCTCCTGCCCGCGCCGCCGTTGCCGGCCCCTGCCCCGACCGCCGCCGCGGCGCCGGCCCAGGCCGCGCTGCTGGTGCTGGCGACCGCGCCGGACGGCCGGGCCGTGGCCGACCGGCTCCAGGTGCAGCTCTCCGACCGCGGCGTCCGGCTGGCGGTGCAGGCCGAGCCGCCCGAGCGCTACGCGGCGCGCCTGGCCGCCGGCGACTACGACCTGGCGCTGGTGGCCGGGCCGCCGGTGGCGCTGCAGCCCTCGCTGGCGGCGGGCGCCGTGGCGCTGGCGGTGCGCGGGCCGGCGGCGGCGCGCCAGGCCATGGCCGGCCTGGCCGGGCTGGACGCGGGCGCGGCGCAGCCCCGCGCCGCCGGGCTCTCGGCCGCGCTGCAGGTGGTCCCGCTCCACGCGTCCGGGCTGCGCGCCACGGCGGCCCCGGCGCTGCAGGGCTGGTCGCCCCGGGCCGACGGCACGGTGGACCCGGGCGATCTGTGGCGGCTGGGAGGCGGCCGGTGAGGCTCCGCACGCAGCTGGCGATCCTGTTCGCGCTCTTCGCGGTCATCCCGCTGGCGGCGGCGCTCGCCCCGGTGACCCGCGCCCTCTCCCTGGCGCTCGACCACGAGCACGCGGCGCGCCTGGACGGCGCCGCCCACGCGGTGGAGGGCGAGCTGGCCCGCCTCGCCGAGGAGGCGGCGGCCCACGTGGCCGAGCTGGCCCGCAGCCCCGACGCCGAGGGGTTCGCGCGCGACCTGGAGGCCGGGCTGGTGGGCCCGGCGGAGGCGGCGGAGCGGGCCGGCGAGTGGATGCCGGCGCGCGGCCTGGACCTGCTGGCGGTGACCTCGCCGGAGGGTCAGGTGATCAGCGCCGGCCACCTCCCCGGCCGCGCCGGCGACGTGGACCCGGAGCTGCGCGACCTCTTGCGGGCGGTGCCCGCGGGGCGCGCCACGCCGCGAGTCCTCTCGCGCGCGGGCACGGCCGGGCTGCAGCGGGTGCTGGCGCTGGTGGCCTGGCAGCCGGTGCCCGGCGAGCCGCCGCTGCGCGTGGCCGGCGGCCTGGCGCTGGACGAGGAGCAGGCCCGGCGGCTGGCGGCGCTGACCGGCGCGGCGGTGGTCATCCGCGGCCCGCAGGGCGAGACGCTGGCCGAGGCCAGCGCGCCGGCGGCGGCGGGGCAGCCGCTGGTGGCGCGCCTGGGGGCGCGGCTGGGGATGGGGCTGGGCGGCGGCGCCCGGCGCGAGCTGGCGCTCGGGCCGGCGGGCGCGCCGGCCGGGACGGTGGAGGTGATGGTGGCCTCGGCCGGGCTGGCGCGGACGGCCGGGACGGTGCTCTTGGCCTTCCTGGGCGCGCTGCTGGTGGGCGGGCTGGCGGCGGCGGCGGTCGGGGCGGTGGTGGCCTCGCGCTTCACGCGGCCGGTGGAGGCGCTGCGCGAGGCGGCGGCGCAGGTGGCCGGCGGCGACCTGGGCGCGCGGGTGGGGGCCAGGGCCTCCGGCGAGGTGGGCGAGCTGGTGCGCGCCTTCAACGCCATGACCGAGGACCTGGCGCTGGGGCGCTCGCGGCTGGCCCAGGCCGAGCGCGTGGCGGCCTGGCGCGAGGTGGCGCGCCGGCTGGCCCACGAGATCAAGAACCCGCTCACGCCCATCGCCATGAGCGTCGAGACGCTGCGCGACGCGCAGGCGGCGGGGCGGAAGGACTTCCCGGAGATCTTCGACGAGGGCACCCGCGCCATCGGCGAGGAGGTGCGCCGGCTGAAGCGGATCGTCGACGAGTTCAGCCGCTTCGCCCGGCTGCCGGCGCCGGAGCGGACGCCGGTGGCGCCGGACGAGCTGGTCGGCTCGGTGCGGGCGCTCTTCCCGGCGGCGCCGGAGGGCGTGGCGCTCACCGCCGACGTGGCGCCGGAGCTCCCGCCGGTGCTGGCGGACCGCGACCAGGTCCTGCAGGTGCTGCTCAACCTGGTGCGCAACGCCCTCGACGCCATGGCCGGCGCCGGCGGCCGCCTGACGCTGGGCGCGCGCCGCGCCGGCGGCGAGGTGATCTTCTCGGTGGCCGACACCGGCCCCGGCATCCCGCCGGAGGACCTGGCGCGGGTCTTCGAGCCCTACTTCACGACCAAGGAGGGCGGCACCGGCCTGGGCCTGGCCATCGCGCAGCGGATCGCCGAGGAGCACGGCGGCCGGCTGGAGGCGCGCTCCGAGCCGGGGCGCGGGGCGACCTTCGAGCTGGCGCTGCCGGTGGCGGGCGAGCCGGCGCAGAGCCGGCCCGCCTGAGGCGGACCCGCTCGCCCTGCGACAGGCCCAGGCGAGCGGAGAGGACCGGCCACTTGCCGCGCTGGCAAGGTCCAGCCAGGATCCCGTTCTTCCTGAGCGCAGCGAGCCGGCCCGTTTCCAGGCCGGCTCGCGGAGTCGAAGGAGGAACGGGCGCTGATCGCCTACCGCACCGGGGTGGCCTTCAGCGCCGCCTTGCCTTCCTTCACGTAGACGGCGAACCGCACCGTCTTGCAGGCGTACTTGGCGACCAGCGCGGCCTTGTTGGCCTCGAGCTTCTGGCGGAAGCGGTCGAAGGTGAGCCCCTCGGCCGGCTCGCCGCACTCGGTGCGCACGCGGACGAACTCGCGGAACACCTCGCGCCAGTGCTGCTGCTCGGAGTCCTCCTCGGCCGGCGCGGCGGCGACCGGCGCTGGGGTGGGCGCGGAGACCGGGGCCGGCGGCGGCGCGGGCGGGGGCGCCGAGGGGCGGGGCGCGGCCACCGGGGCGGCCTCGAAGGCGGTCCCGGTGAGCGTGGGGGCCTCGACCGGGGGCGGCGTCTCGAGCGGCGCCGGGGCGGTGCGCGGGCCGCGGATGGGCAGGGCGAAGGGGTCGCCCTCCGGCTCGGGGGCCGGCTCGTTGCGCTGGAAGAACTCCTGGGTGACGGACGGGGAGGAGGCGGAGGCCGTCGCCATGCGGCCGGCGCCCTCGGCGGCCTCGGCCGCCTTGTTGAGGGCAGAGGCGACGGTCCCGACCTTGCCCGCCATCACGGGCGCGCGGACCGAGAAGTCGCCCCGCTCCATCTTGCTGGCCACCTCCACCAGCTCGGGCGGCACCGGGGCGGCGACCTCGGTGGGCTTGACCAGCACCGAGAAGAGCAGCGCCAGGAGCGCGATCAGCGCGGCGCCCCAGATCACCAGCGCCTGGGCCCGGCCCACCGGGTCGAGCGCGCCGCCCGTGGGCACCGCCACCAGCAGCGCGCCGCCGGCCAGCCCCAGCAGCGGCGCGCGCTTCACGCGCAGCGCCGGGAGCTTGCCGGTGAGCGACGGCAGCGGCGGCAGCTTGACCCCGTAGAGCTCGAGCCGCACCGCCGGCAGCTCGCCCACGTCGCGCGTGCCCTTCTTCACGGCGTCGAGCAGCGCCGGCACCTGCACGGTCTTGTCGCTGGCGATGGGCTTCACGCCCGGCGCGGTCAGCACGCCGGCGGCGCCGGTGTCGGCCACCGCGGTGGCGACCCAGCGCTCGTCCACCAGCGCGAACACGCCCAGGGCCGCACCGTCACCGGCCGGCACCGCCACGCCGTAGGCCAGCCGGTCGCCCAGCACGCGCCAGCCCTGCTGGACCTTGCCGTCCAGGGCGGCCTTGACCAGCTCCACCGCGGCCGCCTCGGCCGGCGCGGCCGGGCGGCGGTCCAGCCCCTCGCGCGTGCCGGCGATCACCAGCCGCTCCGGGGTCACCACGGCGGCGGTGCCGTTGGGGGTGGGCGCGCGCAGCGGCTCGTTGACCGGCAGGAGCAGCCGCTCGGCCTCGGCGACCGCGGCCTGCGCGGCCTCGGACACGGCGGCGTCGAGCGCGGCCGGGTCCTGCGGCGGGGGCGGCGGCGGGGCGCGGCGCCTCTTGCCGGCGTCCTCGGGCTCGGCCTGCTGCGGGCCGGCCAGGGCGGCGGCCAGGCGCGGGTCACGCGCGGCGGCCTGCGCCACGCCGGCCAGCCGGGCGGAGGTGGAGCGCTCCGCGCCGCGCGCGGCGGCGATGGCCGCGTCGATCCGGAGGTCCAGGCCCGACAGGGCTGGCCCGCGGAGCTCCACGGACAGTGGATAGAGCGACGCGAGCGCCAGGCCGACGACGACCAGCGCGAAGAGCCAGAGCTTGAGCCGGTTCATCGTCGGCCGTTATAGGCGCGCATCGAGGGGGTGTCAAACCAGCGACCGCGGTCTTTCCTGGCGGTTTCTCCCGCAGATCCGCGCGCTTCGGGCCTGTGCCCGACTGCCCGGTCAGCCGCCACCGCGCGGGCGCGCCTCCGCCCTGCCCGGCCCGGCGGTGAAGGCCCGCGCCGCGAGACCGCGCCGGCGCCGGGCGCCGCCGCCGCCCCTTCCCTCCCCGGCCCCGGGAAGCGCCTCCACCGACCGTGAAGCGGCAGGCGCCCCCGCGGCGCCGCGGGCTCGCCTGCGCGGCGATCCGGGGCACGGACTGTGCGACCGCGTATCAGCTGGTCCCTCCTTTCACCACACGCGGCAGGAATCCGGCCACCCGCCTGTCACGTCCTGCGCTCACCCGGCTCAGTACCCGTCGGGATACCACTGCTGTCGGCCCGTCCCTGCCGCCCTCCCTGGAGCCACCCGCCATGAAGCGTCTCCTTTCGCTGCTCGCCCTCGCGCTGGCGCTCGCGCCGCTCGCGTCCCGCGCCGACGAGGGCATGTGGACCTACGACAACTTCCCCTCGGCCAAGGTGAAGTCCGCCTACGGCTTCGATCCCCACCCCCGCCTGGCTGGACAAGGCGCGGCTGGCCTCGGTGCGCCTGGCCGGCGGCTGCTCGGCCGCGTTCGTGAGCCCGAACGGCCTGGTGATGACGAACCACCACTGCGCCCACGAGTGCATCGAGCAGCTCTCCACCGCGCAGCGCGACCTCGTGAAGGAGGGCTTCTACGCGAAGGCGCAGGCGGACGAGGTGAAGTGCCCGACGATGGAGGTCAACCAGCTGCTGGCGCTGACCGACGTCACCGCGCGCGTGAAGAAGGCCACCGAGGGGCTGGAGGGCGCGGCCTACGCGGCGAAGTACAAGGCGGAGAAGGCCTCGCTCCAGCGCGAGTGCCAGACGGGCGCCGAGCTGCGCTGCGAGCTGGTGAAGCTCTACCACGGCGGCCAGTACGTCCTGTACCGCTACCGCCGCTACCAGGACGTGCGCCTGGTCTTCGCGCCCGAGTTCGCCATCGCCTTCTTCGGCGGCGACCCAGACAACTTCATGTTCCCGCGCTACGACCTGGACGTCTCGTTCGTGCGCGTCTACGACGGCGGCAAGCCCGCCGTCACCCCCGACCACTTCAGCTGGTCCCCCGCCGGCCCCAGGGCCGGTGAGCTGACCTTCGTCTCCGGCAACCCGGGGCGCACCGAGCGCCTGCTGACCGTGGCGCAGCTCGAGACGCAGCGCGACGAGGTCATCCCGCAGGGCCTGGAGCGCATGGCCGAGGAGCGCGGGCTCATCACCGGCTTCCAGCTGCTGGGCGCCGAGCAGAAGCGCGTCTCCACCGCCCACCTCTTCTACCTGGAGAACTCCATCAAGGCCCGCCGCGGCGGCCTGGAGGCCCTGCGCGACCCGGCCTTCTTCGGCCAGAAGGTGCAGGAGGAGAACGCGCTCCGCGCCGCGGTGGCCCGCGACCCGGCCACCGCCGCCAGGTACCTGCCGGCCTGGGACGCCATCGCGCGCGCCCAGCTTCGCGCGCACCAGCTGCGCCCGGCCTACTCCTGGCTGGAGTACCTGCCCGGCCGCGGCGTGGCCGGCGACCTCCTGGCCTTCGCGGTGGACCTGCAGCGCGCGCCGGCGGAGCGGGCCCGGCCGGACGGCGAGCGGCTGAAGGAGTTCCAGGACGCGGCGCTGCCGGTGATGACCAACGACCTGTTCAGCCCTGCGCCCATCGACCTGGCCTTCGACGAGCTGCGCCTGGGCCACTGGCTGACGCAGGTGCGTGAGCGCCTGGGGGCCGACCACCCGGCCGTGAAGAAGCTGCTGGGCCAGCGCTCCCCCGAGGAGGTCGCCCGCGCCGCCGTCGCCGGCACCAGGCTGCGCGACGTGGCCGCCCGCAAGGCGCTCTGGGAGGGCGGCGCCGCGGCGGTGGACGCCAGCGCGGACCCGATGATCGCGCTCGCCCGCCTGCTCGACGCCGACGGCCGCGCGGCGCGCAAGGCCTGGGAGGACGAGGTCGAGGCGGTGGAGCAGCGCAACCAGACGCTCGTCGCCGAGGCCCGCTTCAAGGTGTACGGCTCGACCACCTACCCCGACGCCACCTTCACGGCGCGCCTCTCCTACGGGCAGGTGCAGGGGTGGACGGAGGACGGCAAGGCCATCCCCCCGTTCACCACCTTCGCCGGCGGCTTCGAGCGCCACACCGGCCGCGACCCGTTCGCCCTGCCGCCCAGCTGGCTGGAGAAGAAGGCCCAGCTCGACCTGGACACGCCGTTCAACTTCGTCACCACCAACGACATCATCGGCGGCAACTCCGGCTCGCCGGTCTTCAACAGGGACCTGCAGATCGTCGGCCTGATCTTCGACGGCAACCTGCCGTCGCTGGGCGGCGACTACGGCTTCGACGCGGCCTCCAACCGCGCCGTGGCGGTCCACTCGCGGGCGCTGATGGTGGCGCTCGACCGGATTGACGGCGCCAGCCGGGTGGTGGCCGAGCTGAAGGGCGCCAGGGGCGGGGCCGCGGGCGCGGCCAGCGCGCGCAGCGCGAAGTAGACACACACCTGCGCCTGGCCCTGTCCAGGTGCGGCCAGCACCCACGCTGCGCGGCCTCGTCGCGGGCCCGGGGACCTCCACCTCCCCCGGGCCCGCGCCATTTCAGCGCGCGCTCCCAGGCCCGGTTGAAACGTTTGCGCCGCCGCGGTTAAGTGCCCCCTTTCTCGCTGCACGTCATGGCATCGGGGGATGCTTCAGGATGATCGTCTTCGGCTCACGGCTGTTCGGCAAGGTGGACCACGTCCCGGGCCACTTCTACGTCGCCACCCGCTTCGCCCACCTCTACTTCCTGCCGCTGTTCCCCACCAGCTCGTGGGTGGTGCTGGACGACGGCTCGCACGAGTCCAGCCTCACCTCCAGCCAGTGGCAGGGGGCGCGGCTGGGCCGCATCGCCTGGCGCTCGGTGGCCATGGCGTGGCTCCGCGCCGGGCTGATGGCGGTGTCGCTCCTGGCCGCGATCTTCGGCCTGGGCGCGCTGGACGATCCCTCCCTGGCCGTCTCCGGCATCGCGCTGGCCGTGATGTCGGTGGCCGCCTTCGCCGGCAGCTACCGCCTGGGCCGGGCCGACGCCGCGCGCGCCCAGGCGCTGGCGCGCGAGCTGGGCTTCCCGGAGGAGATGGAGGCCCAGGTCCGGCGCGTGGCGCAGACGGGCACGGGCGCGAGCGCGTAGCGGGGCGCCTGGCAGCGCCTGTCCTTCGACTCCGCCCCGCCGATGGCGGGGCTACGCTCAGGACGAACGGATCCGGACAGCCACCGTCGATCCGCTCTGCTCCTCAGTCCCGCGGCACCGCGATCATCCGCTCCAGCGCCCGGCGCGCGCCCTCGGCCACGTCGGCGGGGACCTTGATTTCGTGCTTCCCGCGGCGGAGCGCGTCGCGCACCATCACCAGGTCGATCATCTTCATGTACGGACAGTGCATCCGGCAGCCGATGCACCCGTCCGCCACGATGAACTCGCGGTCCGGGTACTGCTTCTTGAGCTGGTAGACGATGCCGTGCTCGGTGGCGACGATGAAGGTCCTGGCCGCAGGGTGGCGCTCGACCGCCTTCAGCATGGCGGTGGTGGAGCAGACCTCGTCGGCCATGGCCACCACGTCCGCCCGGCACTCCGGGTGGGCGATCACCACCGCCTCCGGCCGGTCCGACTTCACGCGGGTGACGCTGGAGGAGCGGAGCACGTCGTGGACGGGGCAGCAGCCGTCGTAGACCACGATCTCCTTCTCGGGCACCTGTCCCTTCACCCAGTTCCCCAGGTTGCGGTCGGGCGTGAAGAGCACCTTCCGCTGCGGCAGCGACCGGACCACCGAAGCGGCGTTGGCGCTGGTGCAGCAGATGTCGGAGAGCGCCTTCACCTCGGCGGTGGAGTTCACGTAGGTCACCACCGCGTGGTCGGGGTAGCGCTCCTTCCAGTCCTCCAGCGACTCGGCGGTGATGGAGTCGGCCAGCGAGCAGCCGGCCGAGAGGTTGGGCAAGAGCACCCGCTTCTCCGGCGCCAGCACCTTGGCCGACTCGGCCATGAAGTGCACGCCGCAGAAGAGGATGGTCCGCTGCGGGACCTCGCGCCCCACGATGGCCAGCTGCAGCGAGTCGCCGGTGTGGTCGGCGATGCGCTGGATCTCCGGCAGCTGGTAGTTGTGGGCCAGGATCACCGCGTCCTGCTCGCGCGCCAGCTGGCGGATCTCCGCCTCCAGCGCCTCCACCTCGGCGGGCGCCAGCTCGGCGCCGGCCTGCGGGTGGGCGACGGGATCGTGGATGGGGAGGACGGGCAGGCTCATGGTCTCACCCGGGCGCCGCGGGCGGGCTTGATGCCCTCCGTGCCGGCGGGGAACAGGCGCCAGAACTCGCGGCGCACGAGGCCGGACAGCGTGGCCGAGCGGGAGAAGCCGTGGTAGCGGGCGACCGCCTCCAGCATGGCGATGTCCTCGTCGGTCGCCGACCAGGAGCGGACGGTGCGGGGCTGGGCGCCGCGGGCGGGCCCGCGGTGCGGGGGCGGGCCCAGCTCGCGGGCGTCGGGGGCCGGGGCCGCTGCGCGCAGGCGGCGGGGGCGGGCCGGGGTCGGGGTGCCATTCCGGGCGGTCACAATTCTTATATAAACGTTGTCGAGGCCAGGGGCGGGGCGGCGTTCCGCCGCGGGCCCTCGGGCGGCCTTGCCGCAGCGCGCCGGACCGGGCATGGCTGGTGGGGTGAAGATCATCGTCACCACCACGCTGCGCCCCACCCCGGCCGAGGAGGCCGCGGCGCTGGAGGCCTCCGGGCGCTGGGGGCTGCCCTACGCCGGGCGCGGCGGGCGGGCCATCACCCGCACCGTGGCGGCCGCCCAGGCGGACGGCGCGCTGGTGATCGCCACCGCCAAGGTGGTGCTGGCTGCCGGCGGCGTGGAGCAGGCCTGGTCGCCGGGCATGGGCGCGCTGCGGCTGCACCGGCTGGTCTCCTCCCGGGGCAAGGCGCCCGACCCCACCGCGCACGATCCCTTCCTCGACGCCGCCGGCATCCAGCGCGGCGACGCCATCCTCGACTGCACGCTGGGGCTGGCCGCCGACGCCCTGGTGGCCGCGGCCGCGGCCGGCCCCACCGGCCGGGTGGTGGGGCTCGAGTCCTCGCTGCCGCTGGCCGCCTGGACCGGCGAGGGGCTGCAGCGCTTCCCCGAGGAGGCGGCGCGGCGCATCGAGGTGAAGCACGCCGAGCACGCGGCCTTCCTGGCCGCCGCCCCGGACCGCAGCTTCGACGTGGTCCTGTTCGACCCCATGTTCCGCCACGCCCGCGCCGAGCCCGGCGGCTTCGACGTGGTCCGCCGCTTCGCCGACCCGCGCCCGCTCACGAGGGAGGCGCTGGAGCAGGCCCGCCGGGTGGCCCGCCGCTGGGTGCTGGTGAAGGACGGCGCGCCGGGCTGGGACCTGACGCGGCTCGGCCTCACCCCCATGCCCAGCGCGCGGGGGGCGCACCGGTACTACGCGCGGGTGCCGGCCGTCACGCCAGGGCGCTGACGGGCCTGGGTCGATCGGGGGCCTCAGCCGCACCGGCTGCTCAGGTCGGAGCCGGGCCGCCGCTCGCACGATCACGGTCGCTCGGCCCACTGCTCCGGACGGCCAGACCTCCTGCGCTTCCTGGGACAGCGCCTGGACATGGCTCCAGCCATGTTCACGCTCCGTTCGGCCTGAGCGTAGCGTGCCCGCAGGGCTCGCGAAGTCGCGCGCGCTCAGATGGCGGGCCAGGCCCTGGCGGCGGCGCTGATGGTGGTGCCGAGGTGATCCTCGGCCAGCGCGCGGGCCGACAGGCGGGCCCGCTCGGCCGCCGGGAGCGACCGGTCGCGCGAGCGCGCCAGGGCGGCCGCGGCGCGAATGGTGGGCCCCAGCGCAGGGCCGGGATCCGTCCCTTCGATCAGGAAGGCCCTGAACCGCGCCTCGTCCTGGGGGGTGAACCGCGGGTACACGGCCAGCGCCTGCACCGCCTCGGCGTGGTTCGTCCGCAGCGCCTCCGCATAGAGCAGCGCCCAGGTGGCGTTGTCGAGCAAGGCGGTCTCCACGGGGCGGAGCTGCGCAGCGCCACCCAGCGCTGCACCGGGATCGCGCCGCGCGGCGGCCATGACGCCCACCGCAGCCGGGAGGTCCTCACCCGAGACCTCGAACCCCGCCTGGGCCCGCTGGATGGGCGCAGGACCTTCCTTCGCCTCGACCCGCCTGATGAGGGCGTCCGCCTCGGGGGCGTCCAGCCGGTGCGCCACCAGCCCGTACAGCACCGCCTCCTCGGCCCTGGCGCCGGGCGGCAGCTTGTCCCAGGCCTGATCGAGCAGCTGGAGCGCCTCCGCGCCGTGCCCGCTGGCCACCAGCGCCTCCGTGGCTTCGCGCAGCACCTCCGCTGCGCTCACGGGCGAGGTCGCCAGCAGCTTGCGATAGCAGGCGACGGCGCCGCTCCATTCCCCGCGCTCCCACTGGAGCCCGATGGCGACCCGGAGCAGGTTGACGTCCTCCGGGAACCTGCTCCTCAGCGCCTGCACCTGCTGCCACTGGGCCTCTCCGTCGAGGAGGCGGACGTACAGGTACTGCGCGCTGGCGGAGTCGGGGGCCGCCTCGGCGCGCTCCCGGTACTCCGCGAGCAGCTCGGCCTGGTGGCCCGCCTGCAGGACCGCGTTCTGGTAGACGCGGTTCAGCCCGGTGTCCTCGGGGTGTGCGGCCATCGCCGCCCGGGCCACGCGCACCCCCTCCTCCGGGCCGAGCTCCCGGGCGGCGAGCAGCGCCATGGTCAGCTCGTCCTGCGCCCACCCCGCGGCGCGAGCCCGCACCTCCAGCACCGCCGCCCGGTCCTTGGTCCGCCGCTGCGACTCGAGCACCCAGCCGCAGAGCTGGGCGCCGTCGACGCCCTCCTCGCGCCCGACGTCCACCCGGTGCTTCACGAGCTGGCGGTCGTGCTTGGACATCGAGACGGTCTTCGGCGGCTCCACGAACACGTAGTCGGCGTTCACCTCGACCTGGCGCTCGGCGCAGTGGACCTTGGGCTCCACGGACGGCGCTGCCGCTTCGGGCTGGTCCTCCGAGGTGTAGATCACCGCCTCGTCGTAGACCGGCGCCGCCCCGGCCACGTTCCAGATCTCCACCGCCCCGCCGCGCCGGACCTCGAACGGCCCCTCGTCCACCACCTCGTCCCCGGCCGTGGCCCGGGCCGGCTGGACGCCCACCGGCACGTCGGGGAGCAGCAGGTGCCCGCCGGGCGCCACGGTGGCCTCGGCGCTGCCCAGGGCGACGCGGACCGGCCTGGTCAGCCCGTTCACCACGTGCACGTCGTGCCTTCCGCCGGCGTGCCAGGCCAGGGCCGCGATGGCGAGCGCAGCGGCCGCCGCGCAGGCCACCGCGCCCTTGGCGGCGCGGCGCACGCCGAGCCCGAGCGGCACCTCCGCCAGGATGTGCCAGCCCCTGCCCTCGGCCTTGGCCACCACGTAGGCGCCCAGCGGGATGAGCGGGATCGCGAACAGCGCCACGAAGCACTGCGTGGTGATGTAGGTGCCGTCGGGCGCGTCCTCGCCGTGGCCGAGGAAGGTGGTGCCGAAGCCGTTGACGGTGGTGAGCGACGGCTTGGCGCCCAAGGGCCGCGCGAAGGCGCGCCGGTTGTGCAAGAGCCCGTCCACCGTCCGCTGATGGGCGGCCAGCCGCCCGCGCCCCCGGACCAGCGCGCCGTAGACCTTGAAGCTGTCGCCGGTCTCCACCGCCCTGCGGATGGCCTCGTCGGAGAGGAGCCGCTCCAGCTCGGGGATGCGGGCGAGGAGTTCTGCGCGGCCGTGAAGCATGGCGACCTCGTGGCGGATGGGATCGGCGGTGCGATCGTGATCGATCAGGAGGCCTGGCTGCCGACCTCGGTGGAGGCGGCAGCGTACCCTGCCCTTCCTGGCGGACGCTTGATCCCTGCCAGCCCGGGGGCGCCCCGGCGGCGTTCCGCCGCGCCGCCCGCCCTGCCGGTCGCGCGCCCAGGGGACGCACGGCGCGTTGCACCTCCACCCACACGAGCGCTGGCCGGTGCTGGCGGAGCTCCTGCGGGCGCCGCCGGCGGCCTGAGCTAGCGGCCCTTGCCCCCCAGCCGCACCAGCGGCACCACCGGCGGCAGCACCGCGCCGCCGGCCCCGGCCGCCTCGGCGTGCGCCGCCAGCAGCGCCTCGCGCAGCCGGCGGCGGACCGCCCCCTGGTCCAGGCCCCGCTCGCGCCCGACGGCCATGGCAGCAGCCGAGAAGCGGCGCAGGATGGGAACCCGGTAGGCGGCCAGCACCTCGGCGTCGTACGGCACGTCGAGCCGCTCGAAGAAGTCCTCGGCCACCTCGGCCTGGGCCAGCTCGGGGATGGGCGCCGGCATCATGCCACCTCCGCGGCCGCGACCGGTGCGAGCGCCGGCGTGGCCTGCTTCGCGGCCCAGCCCTCCCACCAGGCGATGCAGGAGGCCTCGATGGGCTGGAAGGCGAAGGCGGTAACCGGCTCCATCCCGGCCGCCTCGAGCTGGCTCGACGGGCAGCGGCCGACCCGGGCCACCAGCACCGCCTGGCACCCCTCCAGCGCGCGCAGGGTGGCGGCCAGGGCGTCGTCCTCGCCCTCCCCGCCCTGGCAGTAGGTCTCCACCTTGCGCAGGCCGAGGAGCCGCGCGCCCTCGCGCCCCACCTCGTAGATCAGGAACTCGGTGGCGTGGCCGAAGTGCTGGTCCACCTGGCCGCCGCCCTTCGTCGCCACCGCCACCCGGGCCCTCCGCGCCTGGGGCGCGGCCGCGGCCCGGGCCAGCGCGGCCTGGCGCGCCAGCTCGGCGCGGGCCCGCACCCGCTCCACCGCCTCGCGGTGCTCGGCCCGCAGCTCGGCCGCCTCGCGCACCGGCCCGGGCGGCAACCGGGCCCGCGTGAACTCGGCGAACCGGTCCTGGCCCAGCTTGCCCACCGCGTCGGCCCGGCACTGCCGGCAGTGGCGCATGAGCTTCGTGTCCAGCTCGCAGGTCGCCTGCAGCCGCTCCAGCTCCTCCGGCGTGGGCCCGCGCTGGCCCGTCAGGCCGTAGTGCGTGCCGTGCTCCGGGGCGGAGATGAGCGGCAGCAGGTTGACCAGGAAGGCCCCGCGCCGGCGCACCTCGCGCACCACCTCGGGCAGGTGGCGGTCGTTGACGCCGGGGATCACCACCGCGTTGACCTTGCAGAGCACGCCGCGGCCCGCCAGGCGCGAGAGCCCCTCCAGCTGCCGCTCGGAGAGGATGCGCGCCCCCTCGCGGCCGCGCACCTTGCGCCCCTCCCAGAGCACCCAGGGGTAGATTCTGCTCCCCGATGGCCGGGTCGATCATGTTGATGGTGACCGTGACGTGCCTCACGCCCAGGTCCACCAGCCGGTCCACGTGGTCGGGCAGGGCCAGGCCGTTGGTGGAGAGGCAGAGCGTCAGGTCCGGCGCGGCGCGCTTGATCCCCTCCAGCGCCGCGAAGGTCAGCTCCGGGCGCGCCAGCGCGTCGCCCGGACCGGCGATGCCCACCACCGAGAGCGACGGCACCTCGGCCGCCACTGCCCGCACCTTCTCCACCGCCCCGGCGGGCGTGAGCTTCTCGCTCACCACGCCGGGCCGGCTCTCGTTGGCGCAGTCGAACTTGCGGTTGCAGTAGTGGCACTGGATGTTGCACGCCGGCGCCACCGCCACGTGCAGCCGCGCGAAGTGGTGGTGGGCCTCCTCGCTGTAGCAGGGGTGGTTCTTGACCAGCTCCCCGGACTCCGGCGGCGCCGACGGCGCCTGGCCCTGGCCGCAGCCCTTGCCGAAGCCGCAGTTGGCGGCGGGCGGGGTCCTGGCTGGGGAGAGCACGGGCAGGCGGTCGTCGGGGGGCATGGGGGCTCCAGGCTCAGGCCACGATGGGCTCGAACGCGAACGCGTCCTTCTTGCAGGTCCGGCCGCAGGCCTCGCAGCCGATGCAGTCGTCGGGGTTCTCGACCGCCGCGAACATCTTGGCCGAGTCCTCCTCGTCCACCTCCTTCGGCGCCAGCACGCCGTGGGCGCAGATCCTGATGCAGCGGCCGCAGCCGATGCACTTCTCGTCGTCCACGCGCTTCACGAAGCGCGGGGTCCACTCCTTCTTGCCGCGGGTGAGACCGGTCACGTACGCCATGTCTGCTCCTCCTGGTGTTCAGTGCCCGTAGCCCTTCGACTCCGCGCCCCGGCTGCTGCGGCCTGCTGCGCGGTCCGGGGCGCTACGCTCGGGGCGAACGGGCGATGGGTCGTCCTTCGGGTCAGGCCTCGCCGGCCGTCCCTGCGCCCCCGGCCAGCGCCTTGCGCAGCCAGGGCGGCGGCGCGCCGCGCAGCACCTCCTGCAGGCGCGCGATGGCGTCGCTGATGGGCAGCTCGGCGCCGGTCTTGAGCGGGTGGATGCGCCGGGCCACCAGCTTGGCCGCCGCCGGGCCGCCGATCCGGACCGTGTAGACGATGGCGCACCCGGCCACGGCGCTGGCGCGGGCCGCGATCCGGTCCTCCTCGTCGCCGGCGGTGGTGATGGCGCTGACCCGCTCCAGGAAGGCGGCCGAGTCGCGGCTCACCTCCCAGACGTGGAAGTGCGTGGCCATGCCGAAGTGCTCGTCGATCCTCATCCCGTCGCTGCTCGTGAACGCGACCTTCATGCCGTCCTCCGCCTCGCTGTCAGTTGTGGGCCAGCCGCTGCGCCTCGGGGGCGCTGGCCTGGAGCAGGTTGGCCACCTCGAAGACCAGGTTCATGGTCCCGCGGTAGCCCACCCAGACCTGCTGGTGCGCGCCCAGCCGGTCGAAGACCGGGAGGCCTGTGCGCAGGTGGGCCTTGATGCCGAGCCGCCCCGCGGCCTGTCGGCCGTTGGAGTTGGCCACCAGCAGGTCGGCGCCGCGCGCCGCCTCCTCCAGGTCCTCCAGGTCGCCGACGAAGACCCGCTCCGCCGGCAGGCCGTCCAGCCCGCGCGTGCGGGTGGCCGCCACCGCCGCCTGGATCCGGCAGCCCATCCCGGCCAGGAAGCGGGTCAGGCCCTTCAGGTGATCCGCCTCCAGCGCCAGGGCCACCCGGCGGTCGCCGAACTGGTAGTGGCTGTCCGCCATGGCGTCCATGAGCCGCCCGCGCCAGCGGCGCAGGTCGGCCGGCACCGGACGTCCGGTCAGGGTCGAGAGGGCCGACACCAGGGCGTCGCACTCGGCCAGGCCGGTGGCAGAGGTGAAGCCCAGGGCCGGCACGCCGTGCCGCTCCTCCAGCCGCCGCGCCGCGCGGGCCAGCGAGTCGCCCACGTAGAGGGTCGCCAGCGAGCGCCCCGCGGTCCGGATCCGCTCCACCGGCGTGCCGCCGGTGGCCAGCGGCGAGACCTCGGCGTCGATGGAGCCGTCCAGGGCCCGCCCCAGATCCGGCACCACCAGCGCCGTGAGGCCGAAGGCCTCGACGAGCCGCTGCAGCTCCTCGACGTCACCGGGCGTGAGGTGCGCGCCGGGCAGCAGGTTGACCTGCCCGCTGAGCCGCTCGCCCCCCTCGGCCAGCGACTCGAGGATGGCGTCCACCGCGGCGGCGTACCCCTCCTGCAGCGAGCCGCAGTAGTCCGGGGTGGAGGCCCACACCACCGGCACGTGGGCCAGTGCCGGGTGCTCCTCGCGGAAGTGGACGATGGCGCTCCGCACGTCGTCGCCCATGGTCTCGGTGAGGCCCGAGGTCATGACGCCCACCACGCCGGGGTGGAACTTCTCGATCACCCGGGTGAGGCCGCGCTTGAGGTTCTCCCAGCCGCCGAAGATGGCGGCGTCCTCGCTCATGGCGGTGGAGTTGAGCGGGATGGACTCCTTGAAGTGGCGGGAGAGCTGCAGGCGGATGAAGGTGGAGCAACCCTGGGCGCCGTGGAGCAGCCCCAGCAGCCGGTCCACGCCCAGGTAGGCCAGGGTGGCGCCCAGCGCGGGCGAGTTCTTCTGCGGGTTGACGGTGGCCGGCTTGGACGGCACCGCCACGCGCGAGGCGGCCAGGTCCTCCGCCTGGAGCGCCGCGCCGTGGCCGCGGGCGGCCTCCAGCGCCGCTGCGGCGGCCTCCGGGGCCTCCTCCCACGGCGCCCTGCGCGAGAGCGCCGGCCAGATGGGGCTGTTGACGGTCAGGTCCAGCTGGCGCGCGAAGGTGACCATCCCCTCGTAGCCGGCGTAGGGGTGCGAGCGCCCGTGGTTGATGTCCAGGAACGGCGTGCGGGTCTTGAGCGCCAGGAACTTGGTCTTGCCGCCGGCCACGATCAGCTCCGGTCGCTTCTCGCGGACGATGCCCAGCAGGCCGGCGGTGGAGGTGTCCTCGATGATTCTCCGCGTCCCGGTGCATCAGCGCCTTCATCCGGTGGAAGTCCTCGAGGGTGGAGTTCTGGGTGCCGGCCGCCAGCACCTCGACCCCCAGCTCGCGCAGCGCGTTGACCATCGACCAGGTCTTCACGCCGCCGGTGAAGAGCACGGCGCGCTTCCCCGCGAGCCGGGCCCGGTGCGGCTCCAGCCGGGCGCGGCAGCGGGGCTCCTCCTCGGCCAGGAGCGCCTCCACCCGGTCGCGCATCGTCGAGGCGCCGCCGTTCACCTCGTCCAGGACCGCCGCCATGTCGCGCAGCGCCTTGGCGGTGTCGGTCATCCCGTAGAAGGACTCCTCGAGGAAGGGGATGCCGTACCGCTTGCGCAGCTTCTTCGCGAGGTTGGTGAGGCTCTTGGAGCAGATGATGACGTTCAGCCTGGCCCGGTGCGCGTGGCGCAGGTCGTCGAAGCGGGCGTCGCCGCTGATGCAGGAGAGGATGCGGATGCCCAGCCGCGCGAAGAGCGGCTCCATGCCCCACAGGTCGCCGGCGATGTTGTACTCGCCGATCAGGTTGACGTCGTAGGGGGTGCGCGTCTCCGGCTCGGCCGTGCCGATGACGTGCTCGAGCAAGAGCTCGCCCGCCAGCCGGTTGCCGATGTTCTTGTCGCCCACGAAGCCGGGCGTGTTGACCGGGATGACCGGGATCTCCACCTCGCCGGCCACCGACCGGCACACCGCCTCCACGTCGTCGCCGGTCATGGCGCTGACGCATGTGGCGTAGACGAAGATGGCCCGCGCCTGGGCGCGGTAGCGCACCGCCAGGTCCAGGATGGCCTGGCGCAGCTTCTTCTCGCCGCCGAAGACGACGTCGTTCTCCAAGAGCTCGGTGGTGAAGCCGCGCCGGTACAGCTGCGAGCCGCTGGACCGTGCCCCGCGGTTGTCCCAGCTGTTGCCGGCGCAGGCGATGGGCCCGTGCACCAGGTGGATGGCGTCGGTGATGGGCATCAGCACCACCCGCGCCCCGTCGAAGGCGCAGCTCCGCTCCGTCCCCTCCCCGGGCTCCGAGCGCTTGCAGAGCTTCGGCGCGCCCTTCTCCTGGGTCTCGCACTCCGGGGCTTCGTAGTAGTCGGGGCGCGCCATGACGGGGCTCGGGGGCTGCGGGTGGTGCCGCGGGCTACCGCATCATCTCGAAGTGACGGTCGTCGGCCTGGTCGTCCACGCGGTCGAGGAACGTGTTGCAGATCTCGGTGACCATGTGGATGACGCCCTGGTAGCCGACGAGCGGCACGCGGTGCTTGTGGACGCGGTCGAAGATGGGGAAGCCGAAGCGGAAGAGCGGGATCTTCGCGTCGCGGGCGGCGAACTTGCCGTGCGTGTCGCCGATGAGCGCGTCGACCGGCTCGGTCACCAGCAGGCTGCGCAGGTGCCACAGGTCGCGGTTCATGTAGACCTTGCAGCCCTTGCCGTACGGCGAGCCGTCGAGCAGCGCCTGCAGCTCCTTCTCCAGCTTCTTGGACCCCTTGCTGCAGAGGATGTGGGCCGGCACCGCGCCCATCTCCAGCAGGAACGCCACGTACCCGAGCAGCAGGTCCGGGTCGCCGTACACCGCGAACCGCTTGCCGTGCATGTACTGCTGGGCGTCGGTCATGGCGTCCACGGCGCGGCCGCGCTCGGCCTTGAGCGCCGCCGGGACGGGCCTGTCGAACAGCTCGGCCAGCTTCATGAGGAAGGCGTCGGTCCGGGCGATGCCCATGGGCAGCGGCATGGCCGAGTGGGAGCCGGCATAGGCCTCCTTCACCCAGGTCATGGTCTTGGTGGTCGCGTACGGGCCCACCGAGAGCGTGGCCTTGCCGTTGATGGAGTCGGCCGCCTCGGCCAGCGGCGTGCCGCCGGGGTAGGTCCGGTAGGTGCCGTCGTTGGGCGAGTCGAAGGACTCGGAGAGGTCGGCCAGGAAGGTGTACGGGATGCCGAACGCCTCCAGGATCCGCTTGTACTCGCGGTAGTTGCCGGTGTTGGTGTCGAAGCCGGCGATGAAGTTGAGCTTGCCGGTGCAGCGCCCCTCCACCTTCTTCCCCTCGGTGAGGGTCTGGAGGATGGCGGCCAGCATGGAGTCGTAGCCGGTGACGTGGGAGCCGTTGAAGGAGGGCGTGTTGGCGTAGGCCACTGGCAGGTCGGCCGGCACGAACCCCTTCTGCCGGGCGTTCCTGATGAAGGCGGTCAGGTCGTCGCCGATCACCTCCGGCATGCAGGAGGTGAAGATGGAGATCAGCTTGGGCTTGTAGAGCGCGACGGCGTTCTCGAGCCCCTCGTGCAGGTTGTTCTGGCCGCCGAAGACCGCGCCGTCCTCGGTCATGGCCGAGGAGACGGCCGCCGCCGGCTCGCGGAAGTGGCGGTTGAGCGTGGAGCGGTAGTAGGAGGCGCACCCCTGGGCGCCGTGCACGAACGGCAGCGACCCCTCGAAGCCGTGGGCAGCCAGCTCGGCCCCCAGCGGCTGGCAGGCGTGGGCCGGGTTCACCACCAGCGCCTGGCGTGCGAAGTTCTTCTCCCGGTACTCGGGGGTGTCGACCCACCGGGCGACCCGCGCCTCGTCCTCGGGGGTGATCGAGGTGACCGGCTTCACGGCGACCGCAGGCGTCTCGGACATGGCTCTCTCCTCTCGCCGGGGGCTCATCCGCCCCACGGCGCCAGGTGCTGCGTTTCCGGGTGGTGGGGCCGCGGTGGCCCCGGGATCTAGAACGGGCTCTTGACCAGCTTCCAGGTCGGGCTGTTCACGGCCATGTCGATGTCGCGGGCGAAGACGCCGAAGCCCTCGTAGCCGTGGTACGGGCCGGAGTAGTCCCAGCTGTGCATCTGCCGGAACGGCAGGCCCATCTTCTGGAACAGGTACTTCTCCTTGATGCCGGAGCCGACCAGGTCGGGCTTGAGCGTCTCCACGAAGTGCTCCAGCTCGTGCTCGGAGGCGTCGTCGTAGATGACGGTCGCGTCCGGCATCTCCGGGCTGGTCCGCTCGTAGTCGTCGGCGTGGGCGAACTCGTAGCCGGAGCCGACCACCTGCATGCCCAGATCCTCGTACGCGCCCACGGTGTGGCGCGGGCGGAGGCCGCCCACGTACAGCATCACCCTCTTGCCCTCGAGCCTCGGGCGGTACTCGTCGAGGATGGCCTGCATCTTCGGCTCCCAGGCGGCGATCACCCGCTCGACGTTCTGCTTGATCCGGTCGTCGAACTTCGCCGCCAGGGCCCGGAGGCTCTGCTTGATTCTGGTTGGACCGAAGAAGTTCAGCTCGATCCACGGGATCCCGTACTTCTCCTCCATGACCTTGCACATGTAGTTCATGGACCGGTAGCAGTGGATGACGTTGAGCTTCACCTGGTGGGTGGCGGCGATGCGATCCAGCTCGCCGTCGCCGGTCCAGGTGGCCTTCACGTTGAGGCCGCACGCCTCCAGCAGCGGCTTCACCGACCAGACGTCGCCGCCGATGTTGTAGTCGCCGATCAGGGCGATGTCGTACGGCCCGGCCGGCTCCGTGAACTCGCGGGTCCCGATGATGTGATCGCGGATGGTGTCGTTGGAGATGTGGTGCCCCAGCGACTGCGAGACGCCGCGGAAGCCCTCGCAGTTGCAGGGGATGACCGGCAGGTCCAGCTCCTTCGACATGGCCTTGGCGACGGCGTTGATGTCGTCGCCGATGAGACCCACCGGGCACTCGGACAGGACCGAGATGCCCTTGGCCAGCGGGAAGAGCTCCTTGGCCTCCCGCAGCAGCACGGCCAGCTTCTTGTCCCCGCCGTAGACGATGTCCTTCTCCTGGAAGTCGGAGGTGAACTGCATGCCGAAGCTCGACACGCCGTTCTTGCCGGACATGAGGTTGCGGCGGGTGCCCCACGAGTACCAGCCGCAGCCGACCGGCCCGTGGGACACGTGCACCATGTCGCGGATCGGGCCCCACACCACGCCCTTGGCGCCCGCGTAGGCGCAGCCGCGCGCGCTCATCACGCCCGGCACCGTCTTCCGGTTCGACTTCACGCAGGCGCTGCCTGCGCTGGGGTCGTTGGGCGCCAGGTGCGGCGCCCGCTTCTTCTTCCCCTTCTCCGGGTAGGCCTCGAGGGCCTCGTCGATCATCTGCTGGGTCGACTCGCGGGTGATCCCATCGACCTTCTTCACGGTGTCGGACACGACGCGCTCCTTCCTGGTCACCCGCGGCTAGGCCGCGCTGGCCGCCTCGGCCACGCCCACCTTCGACTCGTCCTCGCTGGGGACGATGCCGAACTCCATCAGCAGCTCCTCCAGGTCATCCATGGAGAGCGGCTTCGGCACCACCAGCATGTCGTTGTCGGCGATCTTCCGCGCCAGCTGGCGGTACTCCTCCGCCTGCTTGTGCTCCGGCGAGTACTCGATCACGGTCATCCGGCGCAGCTCGGCGCGCTGCACCTGGTTGTCGCGCGGGACGAAGTGGATCATCTGCGTCCCGAGCTTCTTGGCCAGCGCCTCGATGAGGTCCGCCTCCCGGTCGGTGTTGCGGGAGTTGCAGATCAGGCCCGCCAGCCGCACGCGCCCGGAGGTGGCGTACTTGAGGATGCCGCGGGCGATGTTGTTGGCGGCGTACATGGCCATCATCTCGCCGGAGCAGACGATGTAGATCTCCTCCGCCTTGTTCTCGCGGATGGGCATGGCGAAGCCGCCGCACACCACGTCGCCCAGCACGTCGTAGAAGACGAAGTCGGTGTCGGGTGTGTAGGCCCCGTTCTCCTCCAGGAAGTTGATGGCCGTGATGACGCCGCGGCCGGCGCAGCCCACCCCCGGCTCCGGGCCGCCGGACTCGACGCACTTGACGTCGCCGTACCCGACCTTGAGCACGTCGGAGAGCTCGAGGTCCTCGACGGTCCCGCGCTCGCGCACCAGGTCCATCACGGTGGACTGGGCCTTGGCGTGCAGGATGAGCCGGGTCGAGTCTGCCTTGGGATCGCAGCCGACGATCATCACCTTCTTGCCGAGGGAGGCCAGGCCCGCCACGGTGTTCTGCGTGGTCGTGGACTTGCCGATGCCACCCTTGCCGTAAATCGCGATCTGCCTCATCGGTTCTCCTCCGGTGCGTCTGTGAGCCTGACGGGAGGCGCTAGAGCAAGGGCCGTACCGCCGGCGGGCGCCGCCTCCGCGCGAAGGCGATCACGGTGCGTGTACGCGGGGTTCGGCGCTCGCGGGACCCGGGCTCACCGTCCGGGCACCATCCCGACCGTCCCGAAGCTGCCAGCGCGGCTGTACGGAAGCGGACAATCGGCGCAAGGACGGCGCGGCGGGAGGCCCCTCGCCTTCGACTCCGCCGCCTGCGGCGGCTACGCTCAGGCCGAACGGATCCAGGACCATGCCCATGCCCCACGAGCCCGTTCGGGGTGAGCGTAGGGCCGGGGCCGAGCTGGCCCGGGTCACGCGTCCGGCCCGGAGTCGAACCACGCACGGGCGAGGTCAGCCGCGTCGAGCCCTGGGTGGCCCGCGCAGGCAGACCAGCTGCGTGCGCGCCCAGGCCAGCCGCGCGTAGAAGCCCAGCGCGGGCGCGTTGGCCGCGTCGGCCAGCAGCTGGCAGCGGGTGGCGCCGCGCGCCGCGGCCCAGGCCTGCACGGCGGCCAGCAGCCGGCGCCCCACGCCCGCGCCGCGCTCCGGCGCGGCCACGATGAGATCCTCGATCCAAGCGGACGGGGCGCCCTCGGCGGTGGAGATCACCAGCTGCGCGGTCACCATCCCCACGATCTGCCCGCCCCGCTCGGCCACCAGCACGGTGCGCTGGCGCGGCGCCTGGAGCATGCGGCGCAGGCCTCGGCGCTGGCGCACCGCCTCGGGGCGGAAGTCGGCCTCGAGCGTGAAGAGCGCGTGGAGCAGCCCCACCAGCGCGTCCAGGTCGCGCTGCCGGGCCCGGCGGATGATCAGCCGGGCGCGGCTCAGAACCGCTCCAGCGGAATGGCGAACTTGGCGATGCGGTAGCGCAGCTGGCGCACCGTCATCCCGAGCAGCCGCGCCGCGCGGGCCTGCACCCAGCCGGCCCGCACCAGCGCCTGCACCACCCGCGTTCGCTCGTCGTCGGCCACCCCGGCTGGCCCGTCGGACGCCGGCGCCAGCGCCGTCCCCAGCACCGGCCCGCAGCCCACCGGCTCGGGCCCCTGCGCCTCCAGCAGCTGGGCCAGGTCGTGGCAGGTCACCCGCGCGCCCGGGTGCGAGACCACCAGCCGCTCCAGCACGTTGCGCAGCTGGCGCACGTTGCCCGGCCAGGGGGCGCGGGCCAAGGCCTCGATGGCCCCTGGCTCGAAGACCAGCGCCCTCCCGTGCTCGTCGGCCAGCGCCGACAGGAAGTGCGAGACCAGCAGCGGGACGTCCTCCGGCCGCTGCCGCAGCGGGGGCAGCACCAGCTCCACCACCTGCAGCCGGTGGTAGAGGTCGAGCCGGAACTGGCCGGCCCGGACCGCGGCCTCCAGGTCGCGGTTGGTGGCGGCCACCAGCCGCACGTCCACGGTGACGGTGCGGTGCCCGCCCACCCGCTCGAACTGGCGCTCCTGGATGGCGCGCAGCAGCTTCACCTGGGCCGAGAGCGGCAGCTCCCCGATCTCGTCCAGGAAGAGCGTGCCGCCGTCTGCCGCCTCGAAGCGGCCGGCCTGGGCCTGGTGCGCGCCGGTGAAGGCCCCGCGCTCGTGGCCGAAGAGCGCGCTCTCCAGCAGCGTCTCGGGCAGGGCCGCGCAGCTCACCGCCACGAACGGGCGCTCCGCGCGCGTGGAGGCGTCGTGCAGGGCCCGGGCGATCACCTCCTTGCCCGTCCCGCTCTCCCCGCGCAGCAGCACCGTGGCGCGGCTGGGGGCCACCTGCGAGACCACGTCCAGCACCGCGCGCCAGGGCGGGCTCACCCCCACCGCGCCCTCGAAGCGGGCCGGCTCGGCGGTGAGCACGGTCTGCACCGAGGCCCGGCGGTGCGCAGGCCCCTCCGCCTGGTGGAGCCGGATCCGGACCGCCAGCATGCCGGCCACGATGGTCAGGAGCCGCAGGTCGGCGTCGAAGGAGAAGGTCCCGGCCCCCCAGCGGCGGTCCGCGGTGAGCACGCCCAGCGTGGCCCGCCCCTCGCGGATGGGCACCGCGTAGAGCGCGCGGGGATCGGTGTCGAGGTGGCGCCAGGTGCCGGTCCGGTTGCGGAAGACCGGCTCGGTCGCCAGGTCGGGCAGGACCATGGGCAGGCCGGCCTGGAAGACGCGCCCGATGACCCCCTCCCCCGGGCGCAGCCGCCCCTGGATTCCGCTCGGCGTCCGCCATCTCCGGCGCCGCCTCGATGAAGACGTCCCCGGTCACCGTGTCGAACAGCGACACGGTCCCGTTCTCCAGGCCGACGTGCGACCGGAGCACCTGCAGCGCGGAGGTGTAGGCCTTGGAGGGATCGGTGGCGAGCGAGAGGAGCCGCCCGATTCTCGTGCAGGGCCTCCAGCTGGTGGGCTTCGCGGGCGGACACGCTCCCCGGTCGAGCAAGGGCGGTGCCACCGCTGACCCGGTCCTTGCAGCGCCCGGTCGGACGGACGCCGGCGCCGGGGCAGGCCCGCCGCGGTGACCGGTTTCCGGACAGCGGCGCCGGGTCTGCTGCGCGCCCGGCGAGCAGGAGGACATGGGGAATGGCGCCCACCTCGTTCAACCGCTGCAACCTGCCGCCGTGGGTGATCGCCTCGCCGGGCTTCGACGAGCACCCGGGGCCGCTGGAGATCCAGGGGGTGCGGCAGGAGAACCGGGCGCTCTTTGCGGCGCTGGACCGGCTGGAGGACCCGACCGAGCGGGCCCGGCGGTTCGACGACTGGATGTCGGTCCGCTTCCAGCTGCACCACTGGCAGGAGCAGGAGAGCCGGAGCGCGCAGCGCAGCCTGCGCAACTCCTACCTGCGCTTCCTGCGCGGCTGGGGCATGGACTCGAGCTCGGTGGAGGGGGCCGTGCTGAAGGGCTGGGTGGAGAGCCGGATGGGCATCCCGCCCACGTTCCACCACGCGCCGCTGCCGGCCGGCGGCGGCGAGGCGGGCTGGGACCGCTACCTGGCCGACCGCACCCGCGGCCACGCGTACACCAGCGCGGTGGAGGCGCAGCTGGACCTGGTCTACGAGTTCACCCAGTACGAGCTGGGCCGGCGGCTGCCTGGCCAGCGCTGGGTGACGCTCTGGCGTGGCCAGGAGGCGCCGGCCCCGGCGGACGTGCTGGAGCGGCCCGGCCCGCGCGAGCTGGTGCTGCGGGTGAACAACCTGCTCTCCTTCACCGACGACCGCGAGCGGGCCTGGGAGTTCGGGGACTTCGTGCTGGAGGCGCGCCTCTCGCTGGCCCGCGTCTTCTTCGCCGGCCACCTGCTGCCACGGTCGATCCTGAAGGGCGAGCGCGAGCACCTGGTGATCGGCGGGGCGCTGCGGGTGAGGAGGGTGATGGCGTGAGTGGCCTGGGCTTCGGCTCCGCGAGCCCTGCGGGCTCGCTACGCTCAGCCTGAACGGACCGAAGGGCCCGTTCGCCCTGAGCGTAGCCGCGGCAACGCCGCGGCGAAGTCGAAGGGCAGGCGCCGCTCACCGCGCGTGCGGCGAGCGCCAGACCGGCGAGAGCGCCACCAGCGGCTCCACCAGCGCGTCGATCTCCTCCTTCACTGCCGGGTCGAGCCGGCGCAGCCAGCGTGCCGGCAGCGCCTCCGGGCCGTGGTAGGCGCCCGCCAGCGCCCCGGCCACGGCCCCGGTGGTGTCGGCGTCGCCGCCCTGGTTGACGGTGGCCACCAGGCAGGCCTCGAAGCCGCCCGCCTGCGTCGCGGTGGCGAAGAACCAGTGGAGCACGGTCTGCAGCGTGTCCACCACGTAGCCGGTGGCCAGCCCGCGGTAGGGCGCGAAGCGGAAGGTGGGCTGCTCCAGGACCAGCACGTCCGAGGCGCGGCGCAGCTGCCTCAGCGAGCCGCCCAGGCAGGCCAGGTGGATGAGCTCGCCCAGGTGCAGGCAGGCCGCGTCGGAGAGCGGGTGATGGTGCGTGAGGCGGGCCTGGGCCAGCGCGCCCTGGGCCATCGCCCCGGTGTCTCCCAGCGTGGCCAGCGCCACCGGCAGCAGGCGCATCAGGGCCCCGTTGCCCGCGTCGCCGGAGCTGGGCGGCGCCTCCAGCGTGCCCTCGTTCAGGTACCGTCGGATCCCCCGCCGGACGGTGTTGCCGGCGTCCACCGGGCCGCCCTTGAGCCAGGCCGCGAACCGCTCCGCCAGGTCGCGCAGCTCGAGCCCGCCGCGCGCCACCAGGCTGCGGGCCAGGCAGAGGGCCAGCTCGGTGTCGTCGGTGACCTGCCCACGACGCAGGCGGAGCCAGCCGCCGCCTGCCAGCTCCCGGTGCACCCCGTACGCCGCGCGGATTTCACCGACGGTCATGAACTCGACCGTGGCCCCCAGCGCGTCCCCCAGCGCCAGGCCCAGGAACGCCGCCCGGGCGCGGTCCAGGATGTCCGCCTTGCTGTAGCTGCGCGGGGCCACAGGCGCCCCTCTTGCGAAGGCTGGGCCAGCGGCGCCCGGGGCAGACCTGGGCCCCTGAAGAAAGGACCGCCCGCCCCCGCGCCCGGAGGCGCAGGGACGGGCGGTCGCCCCCACCACTACTCTGCGAGGAGCACGGTCCCGTACTGCGCGGGGACCGTGATCGTCAGCTGCCCACCGGAGGCGGTCGCGCCGGCCCCACCCAGCGCGTCGGTGAAGGTCACGCCCGCCGCACCGGCCGGGAGGTCGATGGTGACGGTCCTGGCCGTGGCCGCGCTGTTGAGCGCGGTGACCGCCCACTGGTCGCCCAGCTGGCGCACGTGCACGAGGACCGACGCGTCGAGGTAGGCCGGCGCGGCGAAGCTGCCGCGGCGCAGGATGGGGTGGTCGTTGCGCACCTTGACGAGCGCCTTCACCGTCTCGAGCAGCGTCGTGTCCGGGGCGCCGCCCTCGTCGGCCCAGGGATAGGTGGCGCGGTTGTAGGGATCCGCGCCGCCTGTCACGCCCACCTCGTCGCCGTAGTAGATGGCCGGGGCGCCGGGCATGGTCACCTGGAACAGCGTCGCGAGGACCATGCGCTTCTTGGCCTCGGCGATGGCCGCGGCGCCGGCGGAGGGACCGGTGTCGCCGAACTGGAACAGGATGCGCGGCACGTCGTGGCTGGAGATGAGGTTCATGAGCGCGTAGAACGCCTGGGGCGGGTAGTTCTCGCGCATGAGCTCGATGTTCGCGTAGATCTCCTGGAGGTCGCCGCCGTTCGCGTAGGCGGTGGCCACGTCCTTGAAGATGTAGTTCATGGTGGTGTCGAACTCGTCCCCCAGGAAGAACTTGGAGGAGTCGAACCAGGTCTCGGCGATGGCCAGGGACTCCGGATCGTGCCCCTTCGTCACCGTGCGGAACTCGCGCCAGTACTCGTCCGTCACCCACGGCGCCACGTCCATGCGCCAGCCGGCGGCCCCGCGATCCAGCCACGCCAGCGCGATGGCCCCGTCGTCGTAGAGCGTGTAGTCCTTGAACGACTGCTTGGTGGTGTCGATGCGCGGCATGTCCGGCCCGCCCCAGTTCAGGTAGGAGCCGTCGTCGTTGAACGTGAACCAGTCGTAGAAGGGCGACTCGGGGTGGATGGTCCCGCCTTGATAGGCGCCGACCACGCCCTGCGGCATGCTCCACTCACCGTAGCGGTTGAAGTAGAGCGAGTCGCTCCCGGTGTGGTCGAACGAGGCGTCCAGGATGACCCGGATGCCCTGCGCCGCCGCCTGCTGGGTGAGCTGCGCGAAGAGCGCGTTGTCGCCGAAGTGCGGGTCCACCACCGAGAAGTCGCCGTGGTCGTACTTGTGGTTGCTGACGGCCTGGAAGATGGGCGTCATGTAGATGGTGTTGGCGCCCAGCGACTTGATGTAGGGGAGCTCGTCGATGACGCCCTGCAGGTCACCGCCGAAGAAGTCGTTGTTGTAGGTGCTGTCCGAGTGCCCGTCGCCGGGGAGGTACGGGTTCTCGGTCCAGGCCTCGTGGAACTCGACCGGCACGCCCTGGTACAGGTCCGCGTTCTCCCGCGGATCGTTGGAGGGGTCGCCGTTCCGGAAGCGCTCCGGGAAGATGTAGTAGTAGACCGCGTCCTGCGCCCACGCGGGCACGGTGAAGTCGGGCGCGTAGACGGTCAGCCGGTAGCGCCGGATGGCGCTGGGGTTGGCCGGCACGAAGGTGATCTGGCCCAGGCCCGCCGAGCCGCGCTCCGAGGTCCAGTACACCTGGTCGGCGTTGTTGCCGTAAACGTAGCTGGTGCCGCCGATGGTGAGGCGGAAGTAGTAGCCGTACACGTCCACGTCGGTGAAGGCGTAGGAGGCGCTCCAGGTGTCCGGGGCGCCGTCCACCCCCGCCGCCTTGCTCAGCTCGACCTGCTGGTAGGCCGCGTAGCTGGTGTTCTGGTTCCCCTCCAAGGTCCGCTTCTCGAGCACCAGCGTGGCGCTCTCGACGCCCGCCGGCGCCTCCAGCGCGAAGGTCACGGTCGTCCCGGGCGTGCCGCCGGTGACGGCGCCGAAGGGCGTCTTGTGCTTCAGCTGGCGGGAGTCGAACCTCACCGCCAGCGCGATGGGATCGGTCGGCTCCTGGACGCCGTGGCCGGCCTCCTGCGGGCCGATGGTCAGGGTCGCGCTCCCCTCGGCGTCGAAGGCCAGCTTGGCCGTGTGATCACCGGTGAAGGCGAAGGACAGGTTGCCCGCCGAGCTGCCCTGCGCCTCGTCGCTGACGAGCGCGTAGGGGACCCCGGAGGCGAGGACGTTGGAGGCGCCCGTGGGCGAGCCCCAGGTCGTGGGCGCCGACCAGTTCGCGTCGGCCACCTTGAACCCGAGCGTGCCGGTGGCGCTGAAGTTCACATAGTAGGCGTCGCAGCTGTAGGCGAACTGATACTCCGGGCTCGCCGCCCAGCCGTTCATCTCGCCCTTCATGTAGACCGGGACCGCCAGCGGCGCCGCCGGGCACACCTGGAGGCGCAGCGTCGGGGCGGTGGCGGACGCCCGCGGGTCGAGCACGAAGCGGTACTCGCCGGCGAAGGCGTAGCTGAGGTTCGCGCCCGCGCCCACCAGCGGGAGGTCGGTGTCGAGCGCCACCGGGCCGGGGCCGCCGAAGTTGGTGCCGGCGCTCCAGTCCGCGTCGGCGATCTTGAAGTCGTGGCTCCCGTCGAGCTGGGTCACCAGCTCGTAATGGTTGCACACGTAGGTGAACTTCTGGTCGTCCGGCGCCGCCCAGCTGTTCATGGTGCCGCGCAGGAAGAGCGCGGTGTCACCGTACGGGCTGGTCACGCAGGCGTCCGGATCGACCGGCTCCTCCGTCTTCTTCTTCGAGCCGTTGCAGGCCAGTAGCCCGCTCGCGGCGAGCGCGACGCACGCCAGCGCCCACCCGTCCAGCCTTGAAGCCCTGTTGCTCATGTGGTCTCCCGTCTTGAGGCTGCTTGCCTCCCTGAACCCCAGGGAAACCCCCGCAGCCACATCGTCGCGGGACCGTAACAGGCTTTCGTTTGGTTGCTGTGGTGCGGCCGCTGGCGAGCGTTTTCCATGAGCGCATACATCGCCCGACATCAAACGGCATGACGAGCGTAATAGCTCTGTATTTCACAGGTATTTTTTGATCCAGCTCGGGACCAGGGCCCGATTCAGGGTTGAATTTATACCTCTTATGGGTGAACCCGTTAGTTCGAAGAGGGTGTTTCGTTTTGTTGCGTCCGGCGACGGGTCTTCACGTTTGAACTGTCCTGATGCTCCGACCTGAGCGATGGTGTCCACCAAATCCCCAATGCTCCCTTCCTGGCTGGACTCGGTCCATCACGACGGCTCGCGGCTGTACCTCTCCGACCCATCTCCGCGGCAGGGGCAGGTGGTCGCGGTCCGGCTGCGCGCCGGCCCGCGCGTGCCCGTCCAGCGCATCCTGCTCCGCACGCGCCAGGACCAGTACCAGCGCCTCACCGAGCTGCAGGAGGAGCCGTCCGCCGCGCCCGCGCGCTGGTTCTCGGCCCGGCTCCCCGTCGTCCACCGCGTCACGCCCTACCGCTTCGTGCTCGAGACCGGGGACGGCGTCTTCTGGTACTCGGCGGGCGGCGCCTTCGGCTTCTCGCCCAGCGACACGCTCGACTTCCGGATCGTGACCGAGAGCGCGCCGCCGCCGTGGGTCGAGTCGGCCGTGCTGTACTCGGTCTTCCTGGACCGGTTCGCCCGCGGCCCGGCCCTGGACGGCGCGGACGCGCCCCCCGGTCCTCCCCCGGAGCGCGCGCTCGTCTCCTGGGGCGCGCCGCCGCCCGACGGCGCGGATCCGGCGCAGACGTTCCACGGCGGAGACCTTCCGGGCCTGCAGGCGCGGCTCGATCACGTGGCGGCGCTGGGCGCGAACGCCCTCCTGCTCAGCCCGGTCTGCCCCTCCCCGTCCAGCCACCGGTTCGACGCCACCGACCACGAGCAGGTGGACCCGGCGCTGGGCGGCGATCAGGCGCTGCAGCGGCTCCGGACCGAGCTCACCCGCCGCGCCATGCGCTACGTGCTGACGCTCGAGCTCCGCTACGTGCACGAGCAGCACCGCTGGTTCCAGGCCGCCCGCGCCAACCGCCGCGCCGCCGAAGCCTCCTACTTCATGTACCGCGCCGCGAGCGGCACCTGGGACGGCTACTTCGGCCTGGCCTCGCTGCCGCGGCTCGACTTCTCGCGCGCACGCCTGGTGAACCGGCTGGTCTCGGGCCCTTCCTCCGTGCTGCGCCGCTTCATCGCGCCGCCGTTCGGCGCCGACGGCTGGCGGTTCAGCCTGCCAGAGGTGCCGCCGCGCCGCGGCGGGGCCCTGTCCACCGGCTCGGTGGTGGAGACCATCCGCCGGGCGGTCCGGAAGACCCGCCGCGACGCGTACATCGTCACCCGCACCTGCCTGGATCGCGGCGGCCACGTGGTCAGCGATCAGTTCGACGTGGTCACCGACTACTCGCTGTTCACGGTGCCGTTCTGGGCCTGGCTGGCCGGGTACAGCCGCGCCACGCAGCCGTTCGGGGACGCGGTCCAGGGCCCGCCCATCGCCACCGAGGCGCTGGTGGCCGCCTGGCAGCAGGGCCGCGGCCCCGTCCCCTGGAGCACCTCGATGCAGCGCTGCGTCGAGCTGGCCAGCCACGACCTGCCGCGCATCCGCACCATGGTGGCCGGGAACCGCGCCCTGGAGCGGCTGGCCGCCGTGGTGCAGCTCACCTACCCCGGCGTCCCGGTGATCTACTACGGCGACGAGGTCGGGCTGGAGGACTCGCCCGCGCTCCGCTCGCGCGGCTGCATGCCCTGGGACGAGGCGCGCTGGGACGGCGCGCTGCTGGCCTTCTACCAGCGGCTGGTGGCGCTGCGCCGGTCGTCGCAGGCGCTGCAGGCCGGCGGGTTCCAGGTGCTGGCCGCCGAGCCGGACACGCTCGCCTACCAGCGCGAGGGCGACACCGAGCGCGTGATCGTGGTCGCCCACCGCGGGGCGCAGCCGCGCTCGCCGGATCCGCTGCGGGTGGAGCACGGCGGCGTCCCCGACGGCACCCGCTTCGTGGAGCACTTCTCCGGGCACGAGGCGGTCGTCGCGGGTGGGGCGCTGGAGCTCCCCGCGCTGGAGCAGGGCGCCACGGTCTGGTGCGCCGGTGCCGCCGCCCCCGCCTCGGACTGCGCGCCCGACGCGGCCGCCCAGCGCTCCCGGCGCCCCACCCGCCCGCGCGCCCCGCCGTGCCCGGGCTGCGGCCGCCGCTACGGCGTGCGCCCCGAGCGCCGCTTCCGCGTCCAGGGCGTGGGCGCGGCGGAGCGGTGGATCTGCCTCAACTGCGGCACGGCCTGGCCGCGGGAGACGGGGGGATAGGAGTGGCTCGGGCTACTCGGCCGGCGCGGGCCACCGCTGGATCACGTCCCGGAGGGCCGGCGCGAGCGTCTCCTCTGCGTACGTCTCCGGGGACATGCCCAGGCGCTCCCCGAAGAAGCGCAGGATGTCCGGCCGCCCGAAGCGGTGCGCCGAGAGGCCGTGATCGTCTCCCGGGTAGGTGACGAGCTTCACCTCGCGGCCCGCTGCCGCCATGACCTGGGCGACCCGGCGCGCCTGCTCCACCGGTACCCGGTCGTCCGCCTCGCCGTGAAGGAGCAGCAGCGGCACGTCGAGCTCTCCCGCCCAGTACACGGCTGACCTGGCGCGGTAGTCCTCCGGGCATTCGCTCGGCTCGCAGCCGATGGTCGCCAGGAACACCGGTAGCATCTCCGGCCTGCGCTCGAGCATGGCCGCCTGATCAGCCACGCCGCCCACCGTGGCGGCCGCGCGGATCGCGTGGCGCCCGCTGCGCGCCTCCTCGCGCAGCGCCAGATAGGTCATCATGCCGCCGCGCGAGTAGCCCACCATGGCGACCCTCGCGGCGTCCACGTCCGGCAGCGCCCGGAGCAGCGGCACCAGGCTCAGGACGTCCTCGACGTCCGCCCCGCCCATCGCCTCCCGCCCCTCGCTCCCCCCATTGCCGCGGTACTGCGAGCCAACCGCGACGTAGCCGGCCTCCACGTACTCGCTCAGCACGCGGGGGTCGAGCAGCCCGAACTGACGGTTCCCTCCACGGTTGAAGATGACGGCTGGGTGCTGGCCGGCCCCACGCGGCCGTCCCAGGAACCCGTTCACGCGGAGCCCGGAGGAGCGATAGGTGATCGCGTAGTACTCCGACCGCTCCGTCACGAGGATGGGCCGGAGCGCCAGGATGGCCCCGTCGCGTTCGGCGGCGGCGCCGGCGGCCACCTGCAGGGCTGGCGCGCTGGGCCCCTGTGAGCCGGGCCCCTGCGACACCTGCCGGCCACCTGCCGCCGGATGGCAGCCCAGCGCGAGGCAGAGCGTGACGGCGGCGCTTCGACCGAACGTCAAGGCTCGACGGCTCATGGCGTTGCAGTCTAGCGACCTGCGAGTGCGGGTGCCGGATCGGAGTCGCTGCACGTCACCGCACCCCGATGCGCTTGCCTTGCATCAAGCGCAGCGCTCCAATCACGGCTCCGCCTCTCGATCGCAGACGCTGTTCCGGGAGTCCCAGGCGCCGCCGCCGTCCAGGCACCTGTCGACGCGCAGGAAGCGCCAGCCCCAGTAGACCACCGCTGCGGCCACGGCCAGGGCGACGATCACCTTCACGGTCCGGCTCGGTATGCCCCTCATCGCGACGACCTCCCCAGCGGAGTCGCGCCAGGACCGGACCTGCTCATGCCCTGGGCGAGGCCTGATCCTACTTCGCGGCGGTCGCGACCACCGCCTGCAGCAACTCCACTCCAGCCGTGAAGACCGGTCCAGCCATGGGGTCTCGCTCCAGGACCTTCATGGGCCCCTCGCCGAAGTAGAGCCCGTCGGAGACCAGGAACGAGAGCCGCAGCATGCCCCGGCCCGGCGGCGGTCGGCGGGGCTGGTCCCACGGACCGATGCGGGCGACCACGGCCGAGGACGCGTCGAACAGCCGCTTCACCAGCGGCTGGAAGCGGTCCACGCCTTCGACCACGGTGATCTTCCCGGTCCGGTTGATGTAGCGCACGCTGCCGTCCGAGTAGGCGGCGAGCGTGTCCAGGCCTTGGTCGAGCCCCACCTCGATGACGACGCCGAGCAGGACCTTGGGCTCGACCTTCACACCGGCCTCGCGGAGCCGGGCGTAGGCCAGGTAGCGATACCTTCCTTGCTCGGAGGCGTCGCCTGCCAGCTTCGCCAGCGCCGGCTTGTCCGGGGGCTCGGAGAAGAGCGCGACCTGCGTGGGCGTCGGCGCCTGTCCCTTCCGCGTCCGGAAGTCGTCCCGGGGCTCGCAGAACGCCAGGTTGTACATGAAGTCCGCGGCCGAGTCCGCGTAGGGCGTGTAGAGCGGCTGCGCGTGATTGGCCAAGGTTGCGCTCGAGGTCGCTCCCGGCGCCGCGCCCATCAGCGCGGCCGCCAGGACGGGAAGGAGGATCATCCCGGCGATCCTCGCACACGCGCGCGGGCCGGCGAAGCGGTGCGTGCGACGTCGGTGCGCCCGGACGCACGAAGGCCGGCCGCGCGGACGCGACCGGCCTCCTCGCTGCGACCGCCCGTGGTCCGCACGGGCGGTGGGCATCCCCGCCGCTACGCCTGCGCGGTCGCCTCGGACGACGCCACCTCGGCCTTGGGCTGCGGCTTGACCAGGAACTCGGCCGGCCGCTCCAGCACCAGGGCCTCGCGGAGCACCTCGTCGGCGTGGTCGACCGGGATGATGGTCAGCGCGTCCCGGACCTTCTTCGGGATCTCGCGCACGTCCTTCTGGTTCTCCTTCGGGATCAGGATGCGCTTGATGCCGCCGCGGTGGGCGGCCAGGACCTTCTCCTTGAGGCCGCCGATGGGCAGCACGCGGCCGCGGAGCGTGATCTCCCCGGTCATGGCCACGTCCTTGCGGACCGGGATGCGGCAGAGCGCCGACACCAGCGTGGTGGCCATGGTGATGCCCGCCGAGGGGCCGTCCTTGGGGATGGCGCCCTCGGGGACGTGGACGTGGATGTCGTTGTTCTCTAGGAAGCGCTTGTCCAGGCCGAGCAGCTCGGCGCGGGAGCGGACGTAGCTCATGGCCGCCTGCGCCGACTCCTGCATCACCTCGCCCAGCTTGCCGGTGATCATCAGCTTGCCCTTGCCGGGCATCACCTGCACCTCGACGGTGAGCAGCTCGCCGCCCAGCTCGGTCCAGGCCAGGCCGGTGGTGAGGCCGATCTGGTCCTGCTCCTCCACCGTGCCGTAGCGGAAGCGCGGCGGGCCCAGGTACTTCTGGACCGTCTTCTCCGAGACCACGTAGGTCTTGCCGTCCACCTGGCCGAACTTGAGCACGCGCTTGGCGATCTTGCGGCACACCGAGCCGACCTCGCGCTCCAGCGAGCGGACGCCGGACTCCTTGGTGTACTTGTGGATCAGCGCCCGGAGCGCGCTGCGCCGGAAGTCCACCGGGACCTGCTCCAGGCCGTTCATCTCCTTCTGCTTGGGGATGAGGTAGCGCTGGGCGATGGAGAGCTTCTCCAGGTCGGTGTAGCCGGCCAGCCGGATGACCTCCATGCGGTCCTGCAGCGGCCCGGGGATGCCGGACATGGTGTTGGCCGTGCAGATGAACATGACCTTGGAGAGGTCGTAGTCCAGGTCCAGGTAGTGGTCGCTGAAGGTGTGGTTCTGCTCCGGGTCCAGCACCTCCAGCAGCGCCGCCGAGGGGTCGCCGCGGAAGTCGGTGGACATCTTGTCCACCTCGTCGAGCAGGAAGACCGGGTTGCCGGAGCCGGCCTTCTTCAGCGACTGGATGATTCTGCCGGGCAGCGCGCCGATGTACGTCCGCCGGTGGCCGCGGATCTCGGCCTCGTCGCGCACGCCGCCCAGGCTGATGCGGACGAAGCGGCGGTTCATGGCGCGCGCGATGGAGCGGGCCAGCGAGGTCTTGCCCACGCCGGGAGGGCCGACGAAGCAGAGGATGGGGCCGCGGATGCGGTCCACCAGCTTCTGCACGGCCAGGTACTCGAGGATGCGCTCCTTGGGCTTCTTGAGCCCGTAGTGATCCTCGTCGAGGATCCTGCTCGGCCTCGGGGATCTCCAGCTTGTCCTCGGTGTACTCGTACCAGGGGAGCGACAGGATCCAGTCGATGTAGTTGCGGACCACCGTGGCCTCGGCGCTCATCGGGCTCATCATCTTGAGCTTCTTGAGCTCCTTCTTGGCCTTGAGGGTGGCCTCCTTCGACATCTTCTTGTTCTTGATCTTGTCTTCCAGCTCCTGGATCTCGTTCTTGAACTCGTCCCGCTCGCCGAGCTCCTTCTGGATCGCCTGCATCTGCTCGTTGAGGTAGTACTCCTTCTGCGTCTTCTCCATCTGCTTCTTGACGCGCGTCCGGATCTTCTTCTCCACCTGCAGGATCTCGATCTCGCCCTGCATCAGCTCGTAGAGCTTCTCGAGCCGCTTGGCGGGGGACTCGGTCTCCAGGATCGACTGCTTGTCGTTCAGCTTGAGCGACAGGTGGGCGACGATGGTGTCGGCCAGGCGCGCCGGGTCGTCGATGGAGGCGACCGAGGTCAGCATCTCCGGCGGGATGCGCTTGTTGAGCTTGACGTAGGCCTCGAAGGTGGAGTGCACGGAGCGCATCAGCGCCTCCAGCTCCACGGTCCGGTCGCTCTGCTCCTCGATCTCGGTGGCCTCGACCAGCAGGAACTTCTCCGAGTCGAGGAAGCGGTCGATGCGGGCGCGCAGCTTGCCCTCGACCAGCACCTTCACCGTGCCGTCGGGGAGCCGCAGCAGCTGGATGATGGAGCCGATGGTCCCGACCGCGAAGATGTCGTCCGCGCCGGGCTCGTTGGTCTTGGCCTTGCGCTGGGCGCAGAGGAGCACGGCCTTGTCATGGGCCATGGCCTCCTCGAGCGCGGCGATCGACTTCTGCCGGCCCACGAACAGCGGCACCACCATGTGCGGGAACACGATGATGTCGCGCAGGGGGAGCAGCGGCAGCGCGCGGCTGCGCTTCCCGTCCTTCTTGCCGTCGTCGTTGCGCGAGAAGATGGGCACGGTTCGACACTCCTGGTGGTTCGGTGGGACCGGGCACCCCTGCAGCGGGGGCCCTCGCAGACACTACCATCTAACACCGGGGCGGCCCGTCTTCTTCGGGCGTTGCACCTGACCTGCGGAGGACGGGCGACGCCCCGCTTGTCCACCCGCTCCGGGGCCGGTAGAACGCCCTGGTGGACGAGCTCTCCGAGCTGAGCAGCGCGCTGCGCCAGGCCGAGATTGGCCGGCGCACTTTCGTTGACACCCCGTTCGGGCGCCGGCTCGTGACCTACGCCGATCTGACGGCTACCGGACGGGCGCTATCGTTCGTGGAAGCGCTGGTAGCCAGGGCTCGCCCACTCTACGCGAACACCCACACCGCGATCTCCACCACCGGTCGCGTCACCACCGCGCTGCGCGAGCAGGCGCGCGCCGCCATCGGCCGCGCGGTGAACGCCTCGGCGGAGGACGTGGTGCTGTTCGTGGGCAGCGGGGCCACCGCCGCGGTGAACAAGCTGGTCGGCCTGCTGGGGCTGCGCATCGCCGAGCCGCTGGAGCGGCGCTACCGGCTCTCCGGCGCCATCCCGGCGGCCGAGCGGCCGGTGGTGCTGGTCTCGCCCTACGAGCACCACTCGAACGAGCTGCCGTGGCTGGAGTCGGTGGCCGAGGTGGTGGAGGTCGGGCTGGACGCCCGGGGCGGCATCGACCTCGAGGACCTCGAGGTCAAGGCGCGCGCCCACGCCGGTCGGCCGGTGCGGGTGGGCGCCTTCTCCGCCGGCTCCAACGTCACCGGCGCGCTCACCGACGTGCAGGCGGTGGCGCGCGTGCTCCACCGCCACGGCTTCATGGCCTGCGCCGACTACGCCGCCGCCGGCCCCTACGTGCCCATCGACATGCACCCGGCCGATCCGGCGGCGCGGCTCGACGCGGTGGTGATCTCGACGCACAAGTTCCTGGGCGGCCCGGAGGGCTCGGGCGTGCTGGTGGCGCACCGCGAGCTCTTCCGCAGCCGCACCCCGGAGCGGCCGGGCGGCGGCACGGTCGAGTACGTGGCGGCCTTCGACCACCTCTCCGTGGACTACTCCCCGCACCTGGCCGAGCGCGAGGAGGGCGGCACGCCGGACGTGCTGGGCGACGTGCGGGCCGGCTTCGCGTTCCTGGTGAAGGAGCTGCTCGGCCCGGACCGCCTGCTGGCGCACGAGACGGCGCTGGCGGAGCGGGCCATGGCGCGGCTGCGCGCCCACCCGCGGCTCACGCTCTACGGCCCGGCCCAGGGGCCGCGCCTGCCCATCCTCTCCTTCAACGTGGAGGGGCTGCACCACGACTTCGTGGCGGCGCTGCTGGACCAGTTGCTGGGCATCCAGAACCGCGCCGGCTGCTCCTGCGCCGGCCCCTACGGCCACCGGCTGCTGGGCGTGGGGCCGGAGCGCTCCGCCGAGCTGCGCCAGGCCATCGGGCGCGGCGTGCTGGCGCTCAAGCCGGGCTGGGTGCGCCTCTCGCTGCCGCACCACGCCACCGAGGCGGAGGTGGACTTCCTGCTCTCCGCCATCGAGCTGGTGGCGGACCACGGCGAGGCCTTCCTGCCGCTCTACGCGCTGGGCTGGCGCGACGGCATCTGGCGGCCGCTGGCCGGCACGCCGCCCGATCCCGCGCCGGTGCAGGTGACGCTGGAGGCGGTGCGGGAGGCGCTCTCCGCCCGGCCCCCGGCGGCCGCCGAAGCGGCGCTCCCCGACGCCGAGGCCGACGCGCTCCGGCGCGGGTACCTGGAGGAGGCGCGCCGGCTGGCGGCGGCGCTGCGCGCGAAGCAGTCCGAGGCGCCGCCGCGCTGGAACCCGCCCACCGGCGATCCCTTCGTGGACCGGCTGGTCTGGTTCAGGTACGTGCACGCCGAGGGGGACGTGACGGCGCCGCCGCAGGGGCAGGGTTGCGCGGTGTGCAGCGGGAGCTAGCCGCCCTCAGCGCCCGTCCGTGGTTCGACTCCGGGCCGGCCCGCCGGTTCGGCCTGCGCGAGCGCCGGCCCTCCGCTCACCACGAACGGGTTCGGCTCGAGGCGAACGGGCCATGCGGACCCGTTCGCCCTGAGCCCTTCGACAGGCTCAGGGCGGGCGGAGTCGAAGGGCAGGCGCAGACCGCGGCGTCGATCAGCAAGAGCGACGGGCGCTACGCGCTCTCCGCTTCCTTCTGCATCACCACCAGCGGCGGCTCGTGCTTGTCGACCACGTCCTCCGAGATGACGATCTCGCGGACGTTCCGGCGGCTGGGCACGTCGTACATGATGTCCAGCATCGCGTTCTCGAGGATGGCGCGCAGACCGCGGGCGCCGGCCTTGTTCTTCATGGCCGCCCGGGCGATGGCCTGGAGCGCGCCGTCGGTGAACTTGAGGTTCACCCCGTCCATCTCGAGCAGCTTCTTGTACTGCTTCACCAGCGCGTTGCGCGGCTTGGTGAGGATGTCGATCATCGCCGGCTCGTCGAGCTCCTCCAGGCTGGTGATGACCGGCAGGCGGCCCACGAACTCGGGGATCATCCCGAACTTGAGCAGGTCGTCCGGCTCCACCAGCGCCAAGAGCTCGCCGATGTTCTTCTCGGTCTTGGACTTCACGTCCGTGCCGAAGCCCAGGCTGCGGCCGCCGGAGCGGCGCTCGATGATGCCCTCCAGCCCGCAGAAGGCGCCGCCGCAGATGAAGAGGATGTTGGTGGTGTCGACCTGCAGGAACTCCTGCTGCGGGTGCTTCCGGCCGCCCTTGGGCGGGACGTTCGCGACCGTGCCCTCGATGATCTCTGAGGAGCGCCTGCTGCACGCCCTCGCCGGACACGTCGCGGGTGATGGACGGGTTCTCGCTCTTGCGGGCGATCTTGTCGATCTCGTCGATGTAGACGATGCCCTTCTGCGCCCGCTCGATGTCGTGGTCGGCGGCCTGCAGCAGGTTGACGATGATGTTCTCGACGTCCTCGCCGACGTAGCCCGCCTCGGTGAGCGTGGTGGCGTCGGCGATGGTGAAGGGGACGTTGAGGATCTTGGCCAGCGTCTGGGCCAGCAGCGTCTTGCCGGAGCCGGTGGGGCCGAGCAGCAGGATGTTGGACTTCTGCAGCTCGACGTCGTCGATGGAGACGCGGCTCTCGATGCGCTTGTAGTGGTTGTGGACGGCGACCGCGAGCGTCTTCTTGGCCCGCTCCTGCCCCACCACGTACTCGTCGAGGATGGTCTTGATCTCGGAGGGGCGCGGGACGCGCAGCTTCTGCTCCCGCTTCTCCTCGCCGGCGATCTCCTCGGCGATGATGTCGTTGCACAGGCCGATGCACTCGTCGCAGATGTAGACGGTCGGCCCGGCGATGAGCTTCTTCACTTCCTTCTGCGACTTGCCGCAGAAGCTGCAGCTCAGGGTCTCGCGCTTCTCCAAGCTCTCCTCCATGTTCCAGCAGCGAGCCGGAGCGGAGGGTCCCTCCAAGGGTGCCCTCCCGCGCCGCGCCTCTCCCTGAATTCTACTGCGGCTTCTTCTCCGTCGCCTTCTTGTGCACGATCACGTCGTCGATGATCCCGTACTCCTTGGCTTCTCCGGGACCCATGAAGTTGTCGCGATCGGTGTCCTTCTCGATCCGCTCGATCGGCTGCTTGGTGTGGCGAGCCATGATCTCGTTGAGCTTGGCCTTGAGGCGGAGCGCCTCCTTGGCCTGGATCTCGATGTCGGATGCCTGCCCCGAATACCCACCCGAGAGCTGGTGGATCATGATCCGGGCGTTGGGCACCGCGAACCGCTTGCCCGGCGCGCCGCCGGCCAGCAGGAACGCCCCCATGCTCGCCGCCTGCCCGAGGCAGATGGTGGACACCTGGGGCTTCACGTACTGCATGGTGTCGTAGATGGCGAGCCCGGAGGTCACCGAACCGCCCGGGCTGTTGATGTAGAGGTTGATGTCCTTGTCCGGGTCCTCGGACTCGAGGAACAGCAGCTGCGCGATGATGATGTTGGCCACGTCGTCGTCGATGGGCGTGCCCAGGAAGACGATCCGGTCCTTCAGGAGCCGGGAGTAGATGTCGTAGCTGCGCTCGCCGCGGTGGGTCTGCTCGACCACGATCGGCATCGGCACGTATGGCATTCCGCGGTCCCTCTCGTCCTGCCGCTACTGCGGCTTGATGTTGGCGGCGGAGGAGAGCAGCGACAGCGCCTTCTCCTCCCTGATCCGGTTCTTTAGTGCGTCGCGCGCCTCGGCGCTGCGCGTCTGCTGCTGGACCTTCGCCAGGGGCAGCCCCAGCTCGTCCGCGATGCGGGCGGCCTCCGCCTGCAGGTCCTCCTCCGTGACCTCCACCTTCTCGGTGTCGGCGATGGCCTCCAGCAGGAGGGCGCCGCGCACCTGCAGGAGCGCCTGCTCACGCAGGTCGGCCCGCATCCGGGAGAGGTCCAGCTGGAGCCGGCGCAGGTCGATCCCCTGGCGGGCGAACCGCTCGGCCGCCCCCTCGATCATCTGGTCGATGGCGCGCTCCACCAGGGCCGGCGGGACCTCGAAGTCGTTCTTCTCGAGCGCCGCCTTCACCAGGCCGTCCTTCAGCTCGGACTCGGCGCGGCGCTGCTCGCGCTTCTCCAGGTCGGTGCGGATCCGGGCGCGCAGGGCGTCCAGCGTCTCCACGCCCTCGATGCCGACCTCCTTGGCGAAGGCGTCGTCCAGGGCGGGGAGCTGCTGCACCTTGAGCGACTTGAGCGTCACCTTCACGCGGGCGGTCTTGCCGGCCACGGCGGGGTCGCGGTGGTCGGCCGGGAACGGCTGGTCGAACTCGACGGTCTCGCCCAGCTTCTTGCCCTTGAGCTGCTCGAGGTTGCCGGCGGCGATCTCGCCCGGCGCGACCTTGACGGTGACGCCCTCGGCCTTGCTGCCCTCGAACGGCTGGCCGTCGATGGTCCCCTCGTGGTCGATCACCGCCCAGTCGCCCTCCTGCGCCTCGAACCGCCCCTCGGCGTCGACCAGCTGGGAGAAGGACTGCTGCAGGCGGGTCAGCTCGCCGGCGACCATGTCGTCGGTCACCTCGGGCGGCTTCCGCGTGACCTCGAGGCCGCGGTAGTCCTTCGGCTCGAGCTTGGGCTTCACCTCGACGCGGGCCGAGTAGGAGAACGCCTTGCCCTCCGCGATGCCCTCGGCGATGGAGACGCTGGGGGCGGCCACGATGGGCAGCGCCTCGACCCGGACGGCCTCGGCGAAGGTGTCGGTGACGATCCGCTCGGCGACCTCGCTCTCGACCTCGGCGCGGAACTGGCGCTCCAGCACCTTGCGCGGCGCCTTGCCGGGCCGGAACCCGCGCAGCTTCACCCGCCGCGAGAGGCCCGAGTACGCTTGCTCGAGCTCCTTCGCGACGCGCTCCGGATCCACCTCGATGGTGACCTTGCGCTCGACCGGGGAGACCGTCTCGACCTGGATCTTCATGTTTCCTTCGACCTTTGCAGGAATAGGGCGTGAAAGGGCGTAGTGCTACGGTGCGCGGGGGGCAGGGTCAAGGGGAGAGTGGGCGGGGAGGGGGTCGAACCCTCACGCCTTGCGGCACTGGATCCTAAGTCCAGCGCGTCTGCCAGTTCCGCCACCCGCCCAGGGTCACCGGGTCTTTACCACGACCCCGGCCTTCGGCTGGAGCGCCCCTGCGCGCACCCATCCCACACCGTGGGCACAGCCCTCGGGCCGGTGCCCGGTGCGGCGGCGCCCCCCGCGACGCCCGCCCCGCTCCTGTAGTAAGAGGGGCCCGTGGAGAACCCCCACGACCATCCCCCCGAGGGCGCGTGCGCCCCCACCTGCCCCGCCTGGTCGCAGGGCGCGCTGGAGCTGTTTGCGCTGCAGCGCCGCTACGCCGAGATGCTGGAGGCCTGCCGGGCGGCAGCCTCGATCGAGTGCGTCATCGTGGCGCCGGCCGCGCCCGCAGTGGTGGTCCCGGAGTACCTGCAGGACGAGGAGCTGGTCCGGGTGAACCTGGTGGTGGGCCGCGACACGCCCGAGGTGCTGCTGGACGAATGGGGGATCCGCTGCAACCTCACCTTCCGCGGCCGGCGGCACGACTGCGCCTTCCCCTGGCCCTCGGTGCTGGCCGGCATCCTGCGCGCCCCCGAGCGGAAGCGGCCGCGGTTCGGCGTGATCCAGGGCGGGAAGAAGGATTAGCGGGCGGGCGGTCCGCCCGCGGCCCGGTCTCGTCCTTCGACTCCGCCGCGGCACGGCCGCGGCTACGCTCAGGACGAACGGTGGAGCGGCGCCGCGGCCCTCACCGTCGAAGCAAAAAGGCCCTCCGGTTTCCCGGAGGGCCTTCATGTGAGCGCGGAAGGAATCGAACCTTCAACCTATGGATTAAGAGTCCATTGCTCTGCCAGTTGAGCTACGCGCCCAAGGACTCCCCTCGGTACGTCGAGGGGCCGCGTATGTAGCAACGTCCGCCGGACCTGTCAACGACCTCTGGCACCTGCACAGGCGCCCGGCGGTGGGTGGATGGAAGATGCGGCGGAGGAGCACGCCCGGAGGGACTCGAACCCCCGACCCGCGGCTTAGAAGGCCGCTGCTCTGTCCAGCTGAGCTACGGGCGCAGAGGGTCTCGACCGGGCCTTGCTGGGCCTCAGGCTTCAGGCCTCAGGCCTCGGGAAAAAGGTGGGTGAGTAAAGGGGCTCGAACCCTTAACCCCCGGATCCACAGTCCAGTGCTCTACCGATTGAGCTATACTCACCGTAAAATCTGTCCAGCGCTCCCCGTCCTCCTCGTCCAGCGCGCCCGGAGGGAATCGAACCCCCGACCTGCGGCTTCGAAGGCCGACGCTCTATCCGACTGAGCTACGGGCGCATCGTGCGACGACGCCCGCGTCGTGGCCTCCTCGGGCGCCTCACCATCCAACCAGTGCTGTCAAAGAATCGGGGCGGCCGGATTCGGACCGGCGACCTCCTGCGCCCAAGGCAGGCGCGCTACCAGGCTGCGCTACGCCCCGGAAAAGCGTGAGTGGTACCGAATACCACCGGCGGTCCCCGAGAGCGCGGGGATCTCAGCCGAACCAGCGGCGTCCCGTCAAGGGTTGCGAGCGTTTGCGAGCCTGGCCAGCACCGGGACGAGGCGGCGAAACGCCTCGCCGCGGTGGGAGAGGGCGTCCTTCTCTTCCGCGCCCAGCTCCGCCATGGTCCGCGGCCGCTCCCCTGCCCCGCCGCCCGGCTGCGCCTCGGGGATGAAGAGCGGGTCGTACCCGAACCCCTCGCTGCCCCGCCGCTCGTGGCCGATCCGGCCCCGGCAGGTGCCGGTCACGCTGTCCAGGATGGTGCCGTCCGGAGCCGAGATGGAGAGCACGGCCTGGTAGCCGGCGCCGCGCTCAGGGTCCGGCACGCCGGCCAGCAGGCGCAGCAGCTTGTCGTTGTTCCGCTCGTCGCGCGCGGCCCGCCCGGCCACCGGCCCCAGCTCCGCCTCGGCGGCCTCGGCCAGCTGGCACACCGGGCTCTGCGGCCCCAGCCCCGCCCCCAGGTCGGACCAGCGCGCGGAGTGCACCCCGGGCGCGCCGCCCAGGGCGTCCACGCACAGGCCGGAGTCGTCGGCCAGCGCGTGCAGCCCGGACCAGGCGGCCCACTCGCGCGCCTTCTTGTCGGCGTTCTCGCGGAAGGTGGCGCCGTCCTCCTCCACCTCCGGGACCGGCCGCCCCAGCTCCTCCGGCGAGACCACCCGCACCTCCAGCCCCGCCACGAGCCGCCGCAGCTCGCGGAGCTTGCCGGGGTTGGTGGTGCCGAAGAGGAGCGTCAGCATGCGTCTAGCGGCCCCCGAGGGCGGCCTTCTGCAGCTCGCCCAGCGTGGAGATCCCCTCCAGCGCGGCGTCCAGCATCCGGTCCAGGTCGGCGCGCGGGAAGGCCTTCCCCTCGGCCGTGCCCTGCACCTCCACCAGCGAGCCCTCGCCGGTGGCGACCACGTTCATGTCCACCTCGGCGGTGGAGTCCTCGCCGTAGTCGAGGTCGAGGCAGACGCGCCCCTCCACCATGCCCACCGAGACCGCGGCCACGCTCCGCTTCACCGGGTCGGAGGCCAGGGGCTTCCGCTTCTGGATGGAGCGGATGGCGAACACCAGCGCCACGTAGGCGCCGGTGATGGCCGCCGTCCGCGTGCCGCCGTCGGCCTGGATGACGTCGCAGTCCAGGGTCACGGTCCGCGGCCCCAGCGCGCGCAGGTCCACCGCCGCCCGGAGGGCCCGGCCGATGAGCCGCTGGATCTCCAGCGTGCGGCCGCCCTGCTTGCCGCGGGCCGCCTCGCGCTGCATGCGCTCGTGGGTGGAGCGGGGCAGCATGCCGTACTCCGCCGTCACCCAGCCGGCGCCGGTGCCGTAGACGTGGGGCGGCACCTTGTCGTCCACCGAGGCGGTGCAGAGGACGTGGGTGTCGCCGAAGCGGGCCAGGCAGGAGCCCTCGGCGTGCCGGCTGACGCCGGCCTCGAGGACGATCTTTCGGAGCTCGCGGTCGCCGCGGCCGTTGGTGCGCATGGCCGGCTGAACTAGCACGGCGCAGCGGGCCGCGCCATGGCTTGAAGTGCGGCCCTGCGCCCCTGCCCGGCCCGGACGATGGAGCCGGCGCTCCGAGCCTGCCCCGAAGGCCCCAGGCCTCCTACTTGCTGGCCCGGCGCCCCTCGACCCGGAAGGCCTTGACGCCGTCGGCGATGGCCCCGGCGATCTGCTCCTGGTACTCCGGCGTCCGCAGCCGCGCCGCGTCGGCCTGGTGGGAGATGAACCCCACCTCCAGCAGCACCGCCGGCATCCGCGCCCCCGCCAGCACGTAGAAGGGGGCCTGCTTCACGCCCCGGTCCTCGGTCCCCAGCGTCGCCACCAGCCGCTCGTGGACGGCGTAGGCCAGGCGCGAGGAGCCGGAGAGGCTCTCGGCGTCCTCCAGGTCGTCGAGGATGGCGCCCACCGGGTCGGCCGGGTCCGGCTCGGGCTCGCCGGCGATCCGGTCGGCGTTCTCGCGGGCGGCCACGGCGTTGGCGTGGCCGTCGCTGGCGTCGGCGGAGAGGAAGTAGGTCTCCACGCCGCTGGTCCGCTCGCGCGCCTCCGCGGTGGGCATGGAGTTGAGGTGGATGGAGACGAAGAGGTCGGCGCGGATGGCGTTCGCGATGGCGGCCCGGTTGGCCAGCGGCACCTCGATGTCGCCGGTGCGGGTGAGGATCACCCGCCCGCCCTGCTTCTTGAGCGCGGCGGCCACCCGGCGGGCGATCTCCAGCGTGAGGTCCTTCTCGCAGGTGACGCCGTCCGGCGCCACGGCGCCGTCCTGGGGTCCGCCGTGGCCGGGGTCGATCACCACCACGAAGGCCGGCGCGGGCGGCGCCTTGCCGGCGGCGCTGGCGAGCGCGAGGAGCGCGGCGGCGAGGGAGGCGAGCATGCGGGCACCGATAGTAGCAGAGCCGGGCGGCCCACCCCGTGTACGCGGCGGTGGGCGCGCCTGCTCAGACCCCCGAGGGCAGCCGACGCGGGGCGTGCGCCGGCGCGGCGCGGTCCAGCCGGAACGCGCCCACCATCCCCGCCAGCTCCTCGGCCTGGCCGTTGAGCTCGCTGGCCGCGGAGGAGGACTCCTCCGCCGAGGCGGCGTTCTGCTGCGTGACCTTGTCCATCTCGTTCACGGCGCGGTTCACCTGGTCGATGCCGGCCACCTGCGCCTTCGAGGCCTCGGCCATCTCCGACACGATGTCGCCGACCTTGGTGATGCCGCCCACGATCTCGCCCAGCTTGGCGCCGACGTGCTGCGCCGTCACCTGCCCCTCCCCGGCCTCCTTCACCGACTGGCGGATCAGCTCCTCGGTCTTGGTGGCCGCCTCCTTGGCCCGCAGGGCCAGGCTGCGCACCTCCTCGGCCACCACCGCGAAGCCGCGCCCGGCCTCGCCGGCCCGGGCCGCCTCCACCGCCGCGTTGAGCGCGAGCAGGTTGGTCTGGAAGGCGATGTCGTTGATGTCCCTGATGATCTGCGAGGTGCCCTCGGCGCTCTGCTTGATCTTCCCCATGGCGCCCTGCATCTGCTCCACCGCGGCGGCGCCCTCGGTGGCCGCGCCGCGGGCGGTGCGCGCCAGCGCGTTGGCCTGCTGCGCGTTGTCGGTGGCGTGGCGGGTGATGGAGAGCACCGACTCCAGGCTGGAGGAGGTCTCCTGCAGCGAGCTGGCCTGCTGGCTGGCGCCGCTGGCCACGGCCTGGCTGGAGGAGGCGATCTGCTGCGAGGCGCTGCTCACCTGCTCGGCGGCCGCCGCCACCTGGGCGATGGCGTCGTGCAGCGCGGCGGCGGTGGCGTTGAGCGCGTCCTTGAGCCGGGCGTGGTCGCCCGGGTAGGCGCCGGTCATGCGCACCCGCAGGTCGCGGCGCGACAGCTCCTCCAGCACGCGCGTGGCCTCGCCCACCGGCGCCAGCAGCGAGGTGACCGTGGCGTTCACGCGCTCGGCCAGCTGCCGCGCGTCGTGCTGGTAGGCCGAGGCGTCCACGCGGGCGGAGAGGTGGCCCCCGGCCAGCGCGGCCAGCATGGCCTGGACGTCCGCCACCGGGCGCTGCAGCGCGTCCAGCGTCTGGTTCACGCCCTGGACGATGCGGCGGTAGTCGCCCTCGTGGCGGCCCGGGTCGGCGCGCTGGCCGGTGTGGCCGGCCAGGGCGGCGCGGGAGAGCTGGTCCACGTCGGCGATGACGGCCTTGAGCCGCGCCCGCACCCGCTCCACGGTTCTCGTTCACCACCGCGCGCTTGCCGGGGAACCGCTCCAGCGCCGCCTCGAAGTTGCCCTTCCCGAACTGGTCCACGCACTCGAGCAGCTTGCGGGTCAGCGCCAGCTGGTCGGCGGCCATGCCGTTCACGCCCTGGGCGATGGCGCCGAACCCGCCGGCGAAGCGGCCGGCGTCGATGGCGGCGTCGGTGTCGCCCGCGGCCTGGGCCTGGGTGACGCGGGTCAGCTCCTCCACCAGGCCGCGCAGGTTGCCCCGGACCTGGTCGAGGATCCCGTTCACCTGGCGCTTCTTGCCCGGCAGCGGCGGCAGCGTGGCGTCGAAGTTGCCGCGCGCGTACTCGGCCACCGTCTGCATGGCGCGGCCGATCATGGTCACGTGGCTCTGCACCATGGCGTTCACGCCCAGCCCGATCTCCCGGTACGCCCCGGCGAACCGCCTCGCGTCCACGGCGGCGTCGAAGTCGCCGGCCTCCTGCTCGCGGCTCATGCGCGCCAGCTCGCCCAGCACGCCCTGCACGTTGGCGGAGAGCGTCTCCACGCACTGGGCCACGTAGGCCAGCTCGCTGGTGGAGCCGACCTCGGTGCGCCCGGTGAACTCGCCGCGCGCCACGCCGTCCAGGCTGCTCACCAGCGCCTCGAAGCTGCGCCGGGAGCCCAGGCCCGACTCGCGCAGCATGAAGGCCATGCCCAGCGAGCTCAGGCCGCCGATCGCCAGCAGGTGCAGGCCCAGGTCGGTGTAGGCCACGCCGGAGGCGGAGCGGGCGAAGAGGAAGGCCAGGGTGAGCACCGGCATGGTGGCCACGCCCAGCGCCAGCCAGAGGCGTCGCGCGCTCTCCGGGAGCGCCACCGCCTCCTGGCGCGAGAGCCGCACCGACCCGAGCTCCGGGCCGTCCAGCAGCGGCGCGAAGACGTTCTCGGCCGTCAGGTAGGTCTGGAAGGTCGAGTAGGGGATGACGATGAGCAGCAGCAGGGCGAAGGCCAGGACCTGGAGCGCGGAGATCCCCGCGGTGAGCCAGATGGCCAGCACCACGCCCGCCACGCCCAGGATCCAGCGGGTCGCGCTCTGGATCGCCTCCTGGCGCGGCAGCGCGATGGCGCCCAGCCTGGCGCGCTTGAGCGAGGCCGGCGTGCCCTCGGCGATGCCGGCGCCGATGGCGGCCAGCCGCCCCTTGAGCAGCACGGCGCCCCACACCGAGGTGACCGCGACCGCGACCAGGGCCCCGATCGCCAGCGCCCAGATCTGCGCGCGCTCGAGGCCGCTGGAGAAGGCGACGAAGTAGACGGCGAAGGGGACGGCGACCGCGGTCACCCGCAGCTCGCGGCGGAGGGTGAGGCGCCGGGCCAGCGCGTCGGTGGAGAGGGTCATGGCGGTCGCTCCGTGGGCGTTGGGGGCCCGAGTGCGACCGGCCGGTGCAAGGGACGATCCCCCGGGTTCGGCTGGCTCCGGTGGACGCCTCGCGTCATCGCCGGAAAACCACCTGGAGCCTCGCCGGCTTGGACATGCCTGCGCCAGGCCGTCGCCCCCCGAGGCCGGCCGCCGTGGCGCGCCGCGAACCCGGCGGGTCCGGACGACCCGCCGCGCCGACCCGCACGCGCCAGCGCGGGCCCCGCTACGCGAGCTCGAGCCGGGGCGGGTCTCCGGGCAGCACCTCGCCCACCTCCACCGCGGCGACGCCGGCGGCGCGCAGCCGCTCCAGCAGCGCCGCCGCCAAGGCCGCGTCCACCGCGGCCAGCAGGCCGCCGTTGGTCTGGGCGTCGGCCAGCACCTGCAGCAGGTCCTCTGCGAAGCCGGGCGGCGCCACGACATGCGCCCGCACCCACGCCAGGTTGGCCTTCGAGCCGCCGGGCACCACGTCGCGCACGGCCAGGTCGCGGACGCCGTCCAGCACCGGCACCGCGCTCGTCCGGAGCCGCAGCGTCACGCCGGAGCCCTCGGCCATCTCCCAGCCGTGGCCCAGCAGGCCGAAGCCGGTCACGTCGGTCAGCGCGTGCACCTGCGCCGGACCGGCCGCGGCCAGCACCTCGCCGGCGGCGCGGTTGAGCGTGGACATCACCTCCACCGCGCGGTCGAGGAGCCCGGCCGGCGCCAGGTCGCGCTTCAGGGCGGTGGTGGCGATGCCGGAGCCGAGCGGCTTGGTGAGCAGCAGCCGGTCGCCCGGCCGCGCCCCCACGTTGCGCAGCACGCGGGCCGGGTGGACCTCCCCGGTCACGGCCAGCCCGTACTTGGGCTCTGGGTCGTCGATGCTGTGGCCGCCCAGGATGGGCGCGCCGGCCAGCCGGGCGGTTCTCGGCCCCGCCGCGCAGCACCTCGCCCAGCAGCTCCATGGGGAGAGTCCGCGCCGGCCAGCCGACCAGGTTGAGCGCGAAGAGCGGGCGCGCCCCCATGGCCCAGATGTCGGAGAAGGCGTTGGCCGCCGCGATGCGCCCGAACCAGTAGGCGTCGTCCACCACCGGCGTGAAGAAGTCCACCGTCTCCACCACCGCCCGCTCGGCGTCGAGCGCGTACACGGCGGCGTCGTCGCGCGTGTCGTGGCCGACCAGCGCGTTGGGGTCCTGCACGGCGGGGAGGCGGCGCAGCACGTGCGCCAGGTCCGCGGGGCGGAGCTTGCAGGCTCAACCCGCGCCGTGGCTGAGCTGCGTCAGCCGGACGGTCTTCTCCTGTTCGGACATGCGGAAGGGATAACGCCTTGTCTACGCGGGTGAGATGTCTCCGGGGGCGGGGGCCCCAGCGAAGCTGGGGGAGGGGGCGAAGCCCCCTCGGCGGCGGATAGCGCGCAAGGCCGCAGGCCGCAGCGCGCTCGGCTCCGCCGTGGCGGGGGTGGGGCCCCGACGGCTTGGCCGGCGGGGCGGGGGTGCAACCCCCGTCATCCCCCTGCATTCAGCTGCAGGTACATCTCCGCGTTGCGGTTGCCGGGGGAGATCTCGAGCACGGTCTGCCAGTGCTTGATGGCCTCCTCCTTGCGGCCGGCCGCGAAGAGCACCAGGCCCAGGTTGAGCCGCGCCGGCACGAAGGACGGGCTCTGCTTCACGACCTCCTCGTACTCGGCGATGGCGGCGTCGCGCTCGCCGCCGTCGCGCAGCGCGCCGGCCAGCTTGGCGCGGATGTCCACGAACGCGGGGCCGAGCGAGAGGGCGCGGCGGTACTCGGCCACGGCCTCGGGGTAGAGGCCGGAGGAGAGGTACACGTCGCCGATGTCGGCGTACATGTTGGCCAGCTTGCCCTGCACGTAGCGGTCGAGCTTGCCGTGGTTGGCGCCGGACTTCGCCATCGCGTGGCGGTAGGTCTCCTGCGCCTCCTTGTACTTGCCGGTGTCGTTGTACGTGACGGCCAGGTTGAGCGCGGCGTCGGTGTACCCGGGGTTGATCCGCAGCGCGGCCTCGAAGGCCCGGAGCGCCTTCTGGTACTGCCCCTGGTCGTGGTAGATGACGCCCAGCATGTTGTAGACGTCGGCGAACGACTGGTTACGCTCGACCACCTCCGTCAGGTACTGCTCCGCGAGGCCGTACTCCTTCTTGAGGTAGTAGCCGCGGCCCAGCGCGAAGGCCTGCTTGAGCGTCTCGTCCATGGTGCGATCCTCCGTTCGCCTGCGGGGAGTCTACCGCGTGTTCAGAGCCCGTCCACGAACCTCCAGCGGTCCGCCTCGCGGGCCAGGGTGAACCGGGCGCGCCGGGGCTCCTGGCCCCCGCCGGGCAGCGGGGCCTGCACGTCCTCGCCCACGATGGCCTCGTCCCGGTCCACGCGGATCTGCCAGGCGTCGACGCTGACCGGCGCCGGGGCGGCCAGCGCGCCGCGCAGCCGCGCCGCCAGGGCCGCCTTGCCGCCCTCCCCGGCGTAGCGCTCCGAGACCAGCGCCAGGAGCGCCCGGGCGTCGCCGGCGGCCAGCGCGTCCTGGCGGCGGAACAGGACCGCCAGCACGCCGCGCAGCCCGTCGAACTGGCGCCCGTCGGCGCACCAGCCGGCCACGCTGCAGCGGCTCATGCCGAAGGCCTCGCGCCCGACGTAGGCCACGGTGGCGCGCGAGGCGCGCCAGGCCACCCGGCCGTCGCCGTCGAGCAGCGCGATCACCTGCGCCTTGTCGCCGTCCACCATCACCGCCGGGTCCACGTACCTGAGCGTGTCCAGCTCCACCACGCCGCCGGAGGCGAAGCCGTACACGTCCGGGAGGCTGGCGCGGCGCTGGCGGGAGAGCGCCTCGCGCACCTGCCCCTCCGGGCTCAGCGCCGCGCTGGAGAAGCGATCGAGCGAGATCCGGTCCCTGAGCGCCCAGCCCACCGCGAGCGCCACCAGCACCAGGCCCAGCGGGAAGAGGTAGGGCGCGCCCACCGGCGCGGCGCGCGCCTTGCGCGCGGCGCGGGCGCCGGGGTCGAAGGGGGCGCGGCCCGGGCCGGAGGGTCCGTCAGCGGAGCGACTCAAGGAGCTTCTCCGCCTCACCCTTCTCCTTCGCGTCGGGGTGCTTGCTCAGGAGCTGCTGCAGCGCCTGCCGGGCGCGGAACTTCTCGTCCTGGTTGGCCAGCGACTGGGCCAGCCGCAGCATGGCCTCGGTCTCGTACTTCGAGCCGGGGTAGTTCTTGATCAGCCCCTCGTAGCGCAGGGCCGCGCCGGCCCAGCGCTCGCGCTTGTAGTAGTACCCGGCCACGTACCACTCCCGGTCCTCCAGCCGGCGCCGCGCCTCGGCCAGCGTCTTCTGGGCCTCGGGCAGGTACTTGGAGCCGGTGCGGGTCTGGACGAAGTCGGTGAGCAGCTGCACCGCCTTCTCCGTCTCGCGCTGGTCCTTCTCGAAGGCCGGCGGGAAGATGAACCAGTCGCCGGGCGCCGAGAGGAAGTGGCTCAGGCCGGCCCGGTACTCGGCGAAGTCCAGCTCCTCGGAGGTGGGGTGGAGCTTGCTGAACTCCTCGTAGGCCGCGGCCGCCTCCGGGTAGAGCTCCTGCTTGTACTTGAGATCCGCCAGCCGCAGGTCGGAGAGGGCGGCGAACTTCGAGTACGGGTACTTGGCCTTCACGTACTCGAAGAAGCGGATGGCCTCCGGCCAGTTCTTGGAGTCCAGCTCGGCCACGCCGCGCTTGTAGTTGTCCTCGGGCGTCTGCCCGAGCTTCAGCTCGCCGGTGATGGTCGTGTACTTCGACCGGCACGCGGGAGCGGCCAGCACGAGCAGGAAGACGAGGGCGAGGCGGCGCATAGGGGGCGGGAGGATAACAGACCGCCGGGCGGTGTGCAGTGGCGGCGTGCAGGGCCCGCTACGCCTCCCCGTCCTCGAAAATCCCCAGCACCCGCGCGATGATCGACCCGGAGAAGCCGCGCCCGGCCAGGAAGCGGCCCAGCCGCGCCCGGCCGCGGGCGTCCAGGGCGGAGAGCGGGGTGCCCCGGGCCCGGCGCTCGGCCAGCGCGCGGCAGAGCGCCTCCTCCTGCCGGCCCCCGCCCTGCCCGTCCTCGCCGGCCAGCGCCGCCTGGACGGCCGCGCGCGCCGCGGCGGCGCCGATCCCCTCGGCCACCAGCTTGCGCTCGGCCGCCCGGGGCCCGAGCCGGCCGGGCGCCACCAGCGCGCGCGCGCGGGCCCGGGCGTAGGCGGCGTCGTCGAGGTAGCCGAGCCGGCGCAGCCAGGCCATCACCTGGTCGGCCACCTCCGACAGGTCCTCGCGCGCGAGCCGGGCGCGCAGCTGCGCCTCGGTGCGGGCGCGCGACGCGAGCTGCCGCAGCACGACGGCCTGGGCGCGGGCCAGCGGGGTCTGGTCGGTCGGCATGGTCCGGGCTGCGGCGCCCCGAGCGCCTCAGAACCGCTCGATCTGGAAGTCGTCGTCGCCGCCCGGACCCTTGCCGCCGGCGGGCGCCTTGGCGGGCGCGACGCGGCCCACCGGCGTGGGGGCGGAGCCGGTGCCGGGCGGCGGGCGCGGCGGGGCCTGCGGGGCGGCGGCGCGCGGCGCCGGGGCCGGCGCCTCGGGGGACTTCTCGAAGCTGTCCCACTTCGAGTCGGAGGTGCCGCTGATGCCGGAGACGCGCAGCGCGAAGTCGTCCGGGTTGGTGGCCTGCCGGAGCGCCTCGTCGTAGGTCACGAGGCTCGACCGGAGCAGGAACATCAGCGACTGGTCGAAGGTCTGCATGCCGTACGTGGTGTGGCCCTGGGAGATGGCGTCGGAGATCTCCTTGGTCCGGTCCTTGTCCTCGATGAGCTCGCGGACGCGGGCGGTGGCCAGCAGCACCTCGATGGCGGGCACGCGCCCCTTGCCGTCGGCGCGCGGCACGAGCCGCTGGCTGATGACGGCGCGCAGCACCGAGCCGAGCTGCAGGCGGACCTGCTTCTGCTGGTAGGGCGGGAAGGCGGAGATGATGCGGTTGATGGTCTCGGTGGCGTCGAGGGTGTGGAGGGTCGAGAAGACCAGGTGGCCGGTCTCGGCGGCGGTGAGCGCGGTCTCGATGGTCTCGAGGTCGCGCATCTCGCCCACCAGGATCACGTCGGGGTCCTGGCGGAGGGCGCTCTTCAGCGCCTGGCCGAAGCTCATCGTGTCGACGCCCACCTCGCGCTGGTTCACGATCGACCGCTTGTCGCGGATGAGGAACTCGATGGGATCCTCGATCGTCATGATGTGGCAGGTCTCGGTGGCGTTGATGTGATCGATCATCGCCGCGAGCGTGGTGGACTTGCCGGAGCCGGTGGTGCCGGTGACGAGCACCAGGCCGCGCTGCTCGCCGGCCACCTTCTCCAGGATCTTGGGCAGCATCAGCTGCTCGATCGACTGGATCTTGAAGGGGATGACGCGGAGCACGACGCCCACGGTCCCGCGCTGCTGGAACACGTTCACGCGGAAGCGGCCCAGGCCGGGGACCCCGTACGCGAGGTCGACCTCGTTGGTCTGCTTGAACTTCTCCTTCTGGTAGTCGTTCATGATCCCGAGGCCCATGCGGGCGATCTCCTCGGGCGGGAGCCGCCGCGCGTCCTTGAGCGGGACCAGCGCGCCGTCGACCCGGAACATGGGCGGGAGCCCCGCCTTGAGGTGGATGTCCGAGGCGCCAGCGCGCAGCGCGACCTGCAGGATCTCGTTGAGTTCCATGCCGTCCCGAGCGTAACACCGCCATGGGGACCGATCCAGGCGACCCCCTGGCCGTCCGGCGTCATGTAGGCGGGCGTGGGTCCGCGACCCCGCGGCACCCCCTCCGGTGGCCCCCGGCGCGCGGCGGGGCGGCTACCATCCGCGCCCGGAGGACACCCACCGTGCACCGCTCGCCCACCGCTGCTGCGCTCCTCGCCTGCGCCCTCGCCCTTCCCCTGCCTTCCCGCGCGGATGACGCGCCGGGCCGCCCGGTGCGGCTCGAGGTGCGCGCGCCGGGGGCCAAGGACGTCCAGCTCCTCCCGGCCGAAGGTCCGGCCCAGCCCATGAAGCGGGGCGACGACTGGCGGTTCTGGGTGGTGGTCCGGCTGCAGCCGGGCCGCTTCGCCTACGCCTTCCAGGTGGACGGCGAGCGGCGGCTGGACCCGACCTCCGACGCGGAGGAGCGCGGGCCGGACGGCGCGCGCCGCTCGGTGGTGGTGGTGCGCGACGGGCGCAACGCCCGGCCGGACCCGGCGGTGCCGCACGGCCAGGTGCTGCGGGAGAAGCGCAGGAGCGCGGCGCGCGGCGAGACGGTGCCGTTCGCGGTCTGGCTGCCGCCCGGCTTCCAGCCGGGGCAGGAGCTGCCGCTGCTGGTCATGCTCCACGGCATGAACATGGGGCCGTCGCAGTGGCTGGACGGCGGCCTGGCCAACTACCTCGACAACCTGCTGGCCCAGGGGCGCATCCGGCCGATGGTGGTGCTGTTCCCGGACGGCGGCGGGGAGAGCTTCTACGAGGGGGAGGTGGAGCAGGACATCGTGGCGGAGCTGGTGCCGGCCATCCGGAAGCGGTTCGGGCTGCGCGCGGGCCCGGCGGCCATCGCGGGCATGTCGATGGGCGGCTACGGCGCCCTGCACCTGGCCCAGGCCCACCCGGACGTCTTCGGCCACGCCGACGCCCTCAGCCCGGGGAGCATGGACCAGGGCTCGCTGCCCCGGCTGGACGCGGCGCTGGCGAAGGCGCCCTACCCGGTGCCGCTCACCATCCGCTGCGGCAAGAGCGACGACCTGGTGCTGCCCTGGGTGGAGCGCGCGGTCCGCATCCTGCGCAACCACGGCACGGAGTTCACCTACGTCACCGCGCGCGGCGCCCACGACTGGGAGTACTGGCGCAGCGTGACCGAGCCCGTGCTGGAGGAGGCCTCGCGGTTCCTGGAGGGGGCGGCGCCGGTGAAGGAGGTCAAGAGCGCCAGGTGACCCCCGCCGCCGGATCGGCGACGCGGGCCAGCGCCGGGAGCCAGCCGCCCCGCTGCGCTGCGCAGCGGGGCGCTGGCCGCGCCGGCTCACCCGCGCCGCCGCCTGAGCCGGGCGAGCAGCAGCACCACCGCGGCCAGGGCCCCGGCGCCCGCCGGGCCACCGCTGCAGCCGCCGCCGCTGGACGCCGGCGCGGCCACGCAGGTCCCGGCCGCGCAGACGCCGCCGGGGCAGCGCGTGCCGTCGGCCGCCAGGGGCTGGCTGCAGGCCCCGGTGGCGGGATCGCAGGTACCCGGCGCGTGGCAGGCGTCCGCCGCGGCACAGGAGACCTGCTCGCCGGGGCTGCCGCACGCGCCGGCCTGGCAGGTCTCCCCGCTGGTGCAGGCGTTGCCGTCGTCGCAGGCGGTGCCGTCGTCGACCGGCAGCGACGCCGAGCAGGAGCCGGAGGCGAGGTCGCAGCTGCGCGGGCGGTGGCAGGCGTCCAGCGCCGGGCAGTCCGCGTCGGTGGCGCAGGCGCACGCGTCGGTCGCCGGTGCGCAGGCTCCGGAGCGGCAGGCGTCCCCGCTGGTGCAGCTCCGCCCGTCGTCGCAGGCCGTGTCCTCCGGGAGGAGCGGGCTCGAGCAGGCGCCGGTGGCCGGATCGCAGGTGCCGGCGGCGTGGCACTGATCCACGGCCACGCAGGTGACCGGGGACACCCCCACGCAGCTGCCCGCCTGGCAGGCGTCGGTCTGGGTGCAGGCGTCGCCGTCGTCGCAGCCGGTCCCGTCGGCGAGCGGCGGGTAGTAGCAGCCCTCCACCGGATCGCACGCGGCGGCGGGACCGTGGCACGGGGGCGGCGGGCCGCAGGTGACCGGGGCGCTGCCCTGGCACGCGCCGCCCTGGCAGGCGTCGGTGGCGGTGCAGACGTTGCCGTCGGTGCAGGCGGTGCCGTCCGGCTGGGCCGGGTTGCTGCAGGTGCCGTCGGCGGGGTTGCAGGTGCCGGCCGCGTGGCACGCGTCGGGCGCGGTGCAAGCGACCGGGTTGGCGCCGGTGCAGCTTCCGGTCTGGCAGGTGTCGGTGCGGGTGCACGCGTTGCCGTCGCTGCAGGCCGAGCCGTCCGGCCTGGCGGGGTTGGAGCAGCCGCTGTACGGGTTGCACGTGCCGGCGGTGTGGCACTGGTCGAGCGCCGTGCAGGTGACCGGGTTCGCGCCGGTGCAGGTGCCGCCCTGGCAGGTGTCGGTCTGCGTGCAGGCGTTCCCGTCGTCGCAGGCGGTGCCCTCCGCCTTCGACGGGTTGGAGCACATCCCGGTCATGGGGTCGCAGCTGCCCGCCGTGTGGCACGGGTCGAGCGCGGTGCAGGTGACCGGGTTCGCGCCGGTGCAGGCGCCGGCCTGGCAGGTGTCGGCCTGCGTGCAGCTGTTGCCGTCGTTGCAGGCCGTGCCGTTGGGCGCGGACGGGCTGGTGCAGGTGCCGGTGGCGGGGTTGCAGGTGCCGGCGGTGTGGCACGGGTCGAGCGCGGTGCAGGTGACCGGGTTCGCGCCGGCGCAGGTGCCGTTCTGGCAGGTGTCGGTCTGCGTGCAGCTGTTGCCGTCGTTGCAGGCCGTGCCGTTGGGCGCCGACGGGCTGGTGCAGGTGCCGGTGGCGGGGTTGCAGGTGCCGGCGGTGTGGCACGAATCGAGCGCGGTGCAGGTGACCGGGTTCGCGCCAGCGCAGACGCCGTCCTGGCAGGTGTCGGTCTGCGTACAGCCGTTGCCGTCGTCGCAGGCGCTCCCGTCGATCCTCGACGGGTTGGAGCACAGGCCGGTGGCCGGGTCGCAGGTGCCGGCGGAGTGGCACGGGTCGAGCGCGGTGCAGGTGACCGGGTTGGCGCCGACACAGACGCCCGCCTGGCAGGTGTCGGTCGTCGTGCAGGCGTTGCCGTCGTCACAGGCCGTGCCGTTGGGCTGGCCCACGCACGAGGCCACCGCGCTCGCGCGCTGGTCTCCTGGCCCGGTCGCGTCCGGGGGCGAGAGCGGCGCGGGCCCGCAGGCGGCCAGGAGGAGTGTGGCGGCGAGCGCTGCGCGGCGGACGACGTTCATGGAGCCTCCGGGGGGTGGCGCGACGAACCCCACCGAGGGTACCAGAGGGCGCCCGCCTGCAACGGTCGGTCGGTGTCCCCGGAAAGCACGACGGCCGGCGCCGCTTGCGCGGGCCGGCCGTACGATCGCGCCTGGGCGCGAGCAGCGCCTAGCGCTTGGAGAACTGGAAGCGCTTGCGGGCGCCGGGGCGACCGTACTTCTTGCGCTCGACCGCGCGGGCGTCGCGGGTCATGAAGCCGGCCTTCTTGAGGACCGGCCGGTACTCCGGGTTCAGCTCGCACAGCGCGCGGCTGATGCCGTGGCGGATCGCGCCGGCCTGGCCGGAGAGGCCGCCGCCGTTCGCGAGCACGAAGACGTCGAGCTTGCCCATCTGGTCGACGAGCTTGAGCGGCTCGACCAGGATCATCTTCGAGGTCTCGCGCCCGAAGTACTCGTCCATGGTCCGGCCGTTGATGGTGATGTTGCCGGTGCCGGCGGCGATCCGCACGCGCGCAACGGCTTCCTTGCGGCGCCCGACGGTCTGGGTCATCTGGGTGGCCATCGTCTCGTGTCCTTTACTGCGCGAGCTTCAGCGCCTCGGGCTTCTGGGCGGCGTGCGGGTGGGTGTCGCCCGCGTAGACCTTCAGCTTCGTCATCATCTGCCGGCCGAGCGCGCTGCGGGGCAGCATGCGGCGAACGGCGTTGAGCAGGATGTCCTCGGGGTGCCGCTGGCGCAGCTTGTTCATCGGCGTCAGCTTCTCGCCGCCCGGGTGCATCGTGTGCGTGAAGAAGGTCTTGTCCGTCTCCTTCTTCCCCGTGAACTTCACCTTGCCGGCGTTCACGACGACCACGAAGTCGCCCGTGTCGATCGACGGGGTGTAGGACGGCTTGTGCTTGCCCTTGAGGATCGAGGCGATGCGGGTCGCGGTGCGGCCGACCGTGAGATCCGTCGCGTCGACCAGCCACCACTTCTTGCCGGTGAGGGCCTCGTCGCGGGTGGCGCTGTGCGTGGTGCCTTTGGACATAAATAGACCTGCGGAATCCCGAAATTGGAAACGCGCCTTCTAGAGGAAGCGCGGGCGCCTGTCAAGGGCGAACGCCCCCCGCTCCGGTCCCGGCAGACTCGAGACGAGCCGTCCTCCGGGGAGGGGTGCGAAAAGCGGGCGGAATCTAGCGGGTCGGAGGCTCGGGTACAAGGGGCAAGGCGTGGATTGCGGCGATCGGGGCGGATCGGCGCAGGCCGTCCCGGGGATCCGGGCGGATCAGCGCGGGGCGATCAGGATTCAGCGAGGGCAAGAGCCGCAGCACCCAGGCCGCGATCACGACGAGGATCCCCTGGTTCCAGGGGTCGGCCCAGGGCTCCGGGTCGGCCGCCTGGTCCGCCCAGGGGCCGCGCAGCCGGAGCCACAGGACGCCGTAGGCGGCGGCGCCCAGCGGGTACCAGACGCGGGCCGCGAACCAGTAGGCGCGGTCGGGATCGGGGAAGAGCAGCGGCCAGCCGAGCGCCGCGAAGAGCGCCCCGTAGGCGACCAGGGCCAGCAGCCCCACCACCACCAGCGCGGCCGCGTCCCGGCGCAGCCGGCCGGCGCGAGCCAGGTTCACGCCCCCGACCCAGAGCGCGGCCAGGGGGCCGCCGGCCAGGGAGATCCAGAAGGTGGCGACGGGGGAGACGAGGGCCAGCGGCTGCTGGGGGACGGCGCTGGGAGCGCTCTCGGCTGTGGTCATGTGCGTGAGGCCGCCGGCCGTAGGGACCGCGGGCTCCTCCCCATGAAAGCCCGTCCGGCCCGTTGTGACCAGCTTCGGCGGCCGCATGCGTCGAGGGCAGCCGACGCGAAGGGGCCTCACCCCGGTCCTACTTGGCCCCGCCCAGCCGGGCGCGCAGCGCGGCCATCACGTTCTCGGTGTGCGCCGCCACCTCCTGCGGCGGCGCCGTGAGGGCGGCCGGGTCCACCTTCTCGTGGGCGGCGGCCGGCAGGTCGTCGAGGAAGCGCGAGGGGGTGCGCGGGAGCAGCTTGCCGCGCTTGCTGCGGTGGGCGACGTGCGTGAGGTAGAGCCGCTCGCGGGCCCGGGTGATGCCCACGTAGGCCAGCCGCCGCTCCTCGTCGAGGTCGCGCGCCTCGCCCTGGATGCCTGCGCAGGGCAGGTAGTCCTCCTCCACGCCGACCAGGAAGACCACCGGGAACTCCAGCCCCTTCGCCGCGTGGAGGGTCATCATGGCGATGTTCCCCTCCTGCGCCGGGTCCTCCTCCTCGCGCGTGTCGAGCGCCAGCCGCTGCAGCCAGGTGGCGAGGCGCGGCCGCGCGTTGCGCCCGCAGTAGCCCTCCAGCGAGCGGAGCAGGCCGTCGATGGCGTCCACCTTGCGCGCGCCGGCCTCCAGCGACTTCACGCTGCCGCGCGCGTGCGAGTAGAGGTCCACCTCGGTCACCAGCGCCCGCGCCGCCTCCACCGGGTTCACCGTGCGCTCGCGGAAGCGGGCCTGGTACCGCTCGATCAGCGCCACGAACTCGGCGATCTTCTCCGGCGCGCCGCGCGGCAGGTCGGGCACCTCCGCGGCGCGGCGCAGCGCCTCGAAGAGCGGCTGCTTGTGGGCGATGGCCCAGTCGTGCACCCGCTCCAGCGAGGTGTCGCCGATGCCGCGCGCCGGCACGTTGACGATGCGCGAGAGCGAGACGTCGTCCTCCGGCTGGACGCAGAGCTTGAGGTAGGCGAGCAGGTCGCGCACCTCGGAGCGGTCGAAGAAGGCCGGGCCCCCGCGCATGTCGTAGGGCATGGAGGCCTCGCGGAAGGCCTCCTCGAACGGGCGCGAGAGCGCGTTGAGCCGGAACAGCACCGCGAAGTGGCTCCAGGGGCGCCCCTCGCCGCGCTGCCGCGCGATCTCCTCGGCCACGAAGCGCGCCTCGTCCTCCTCCTCGGGCAGCGCCACCACCCGCACCGGCTCGCCCGCGCCGGCGGAGGTGAAGAGGGCCTTGACCTTGCGCGCCGCGTTCTTCGCGATGACGGCGTTGGCGCAGTCCAGGATGTGGCCGGTGGAGCGGTAGTTCTGCTCCAGCCGGATCTCCCTGGCGCCGGGGAAGTGCCGATCGTAGCGGAGGATGTTCTTCACCTCGGCGCCGCGCCAGCCGTAGATGGCCTGGTCGTCGTCACCCACGGCGCAGACGTTCCGCCGCTCGCCGGCCAGGTGCTTGAGCATGTCCAGCTGGGCGAGGTTGGTGTCCTGGTACTCGTCCACCAGCAGGTAGCGGAACTGGGCCTGGTACTTCTCCCGCAGCTCCTCGTGCTTCGCCAGCAGCGCCACCGGGCGCGGCGATCAGGTCGTCGAAGTCGACCGCGCGCATGGCCTTCAGCGCCTTCTCGTAGCGCGGGAAGACCTCGGCGGCGATCAGGTCGTAGTCGTCTCCCTGCCCTGCCTCGCGCGGCAAGATCCGCTTCTTGCCGGCGTTCTTGGCGCGCGAGATGAGCGAGAGCACCCGGCCGGCGTCGAAGGCCCGGTCGTCGATGCTCACCTCGCGCATGCAGCGCTTCACCAGCGCCTGCTGGTCGCCGGCGTCGCAGATGGCGAAGCGCTTGGGCAGCTCGGCCAGCGCGTGCTCCTGCTGCAGCAGCCACAGGCCGAAGCTGTGGAAGGTGGAGACGAAGACGTCCACGCCCGCCGGGCCGGCCAGGGCCGTGACCCGCTCGCGCATCTCGCCCGCCGCCTTGTTGGTGAAGGTGACGGCCAGCACGGCCTCCGGGTCCACGCCCTGGAGCAGCAGGTAGGCCACGCGGTGGGAGATGACCCGCGTCTTGCCGGAGCCGGCGCCGGCCAGGACGAGGAGCGGCCCCTCGGTGGTCATCACCGCCTCGCGCTGCGGCGGGTTGAGCGTGGAGAGGTCGAGCATGGAGCCCGGGCTATGTGGCACCGGCGAAGCGCCAGGACAAGACTTGATTTTCCCGCCGGAGGGGGACCTGCGAGCGGCCCGCGTCCCCGCGCGCCATGCGCTCGACCGCCCCCCATCCGGACGATGCGTCTCGGTGCGACAACGTGCCCCCTCCGCCGATATGGGGCCCCTCCTAGTCCGGCTGGCAAGGGGACCCCGAACGCGCCATAAGTGCGGCACAGTGGCAGCCATCCCCGTCCAGACCCGGCGCGTCCCGCGCCTTCCCGCGAGGTGTGCCGCCTCGGTCGGCTTCGGCGCCGGGCGGTGGGAGGGCGAGACCGAGGATTCGGGCGCCCTGGGGTGCCGCTTCGTCTCCCGGCTGGCGCTGCGGCCGGGCGAGGCGGTGCAGCTCTCGCTCCGCTTCGCCGGCGTGCCGTTCCAGCTGGACGTGGCCGCCACGGTGGCCTGGACCGCGCGCACCGCGCCCTGGCGCACCGGCGTGGCGTTCGCGAAGGGGCAGGAGGCGGCCGCGCGCCGCTTCGTGGAGGCGGTCAAGGCGGTGCTGCCGCGCGCCGCGGGGGAGGAGAGCCGCCCCGGGTTCCGGTCCCTGGCGCCGCCCTACGGCCTCGCCCGGGCGCACGCCAAGGCGGTGGAGCGGGTGGAGCGGATCGAGCGCGAGGAGCCGCCGCCGCTGCGCGCCCCGGAGCCGCCCGCCGTGGTCCCGCCGCCCTCGGCGCCCAGCGCCCTGGAGCGGCTGAGCCGCGCCGAGGCGCTGATTGGCGTGGCCCGCTCGGAGATTCGAGGCCGGCCGGCCCGCCCGCGCCCTGCCCTGGATCCTCGCCGCCGAGCAGATCGCCCCCGAGCACCCCGGCATCGCGGTGGTGCGGGCGGCGCTCTCGCTGGCGATGCAGTAGCCGGGCGTCAGGGCGAGCGCGGCGCTTCGCTCGCCGCCGCCTTGAGCAGCCCGTCCAGCCGCGCCACGAACTGCCCGCGGGTGAACACCTCGTCCACCCCGGCCTCCTGGGCGCGGGCCATCAGGTCCTCCTGCAGGTGGCCCAAGAACCCGATCACCCGCACGCCGCTGCCCTCGCGGGCCGCCGGGAGCTGGTCCAGCAGCCCCGGCTCGCCCAGGTCGGCCAGCACGGTGGCGCCGGGGAGGTCGCGCACGGCCTCGGCCAGCGGCGCGCCGCGCGGCGCGAGCTTCACCGGGACGCCCAGCCGCTCTGCGGCGGCGACGATCCTGGAGCGGAACATGAGGTCGCGGACGGCGATGACGATCATGCGGTGGGGTCTAGCGCCGCCGCCTTCCCCGCGCGAGCACCCCGCGGGACGAGCGCCAGCCAGGGCGGCTTCGCGAAGCTCGCCGCCAGGTGGTCGATGAGCGCGCGCACCTTGGGCGGCACGTGGCGGCGGTGGGTGTGGACGGCGTAGATGCCCAGCTCGCGCCGGGCGTGTCCCTCCAGCACCGTCGTGAGCCGGCCGGCGGCCAGCTCGTGCGCGACCATGGCCAGCGGGAGCACCGCCAGCCCCAGCCCGGCCACCGCCGCCGAGCGGAGCACGGCCGCGTCGCTGGCCACGAAGCGGCCGCCGCCGCCCACCCGCTGCCCGGTGCCCAGGCCGCGGAACCCCCACTCACCGCTGGCCGGGATGTGGGCCGAGCGCAGGCACTCGTGCTGGACCAGGTCGGCGGGCGTGCGCGGCGCGCCGGCCCGGGCCAGGTAGGCCGGCGCGGCCACCACCACCAGCCGGTCGCTGGCCAGCTTCCGCGCCACCAGGCTGGAGTCGGCCAGGCGCGAGATGCGGATGGCCAGGTCGAAGCCGTCCTCCACCAGGTCCACCAGCCGATCGCTGGTGATGAGCTCCACCCGCACGTGCGGGTGGCGGGCCACGAACCCGGCGATGGGGGCGGCCAGGTAGAGATTGGTGAAGGTGACCGGGGCGGTGATCCGGACCGTGCCGCGCGGCGCCGCGTCGGCCCCCTCCACCGCCTGCGCCGCCTCCTCGGCCGCGGCCACCATCCGCGCCGCCCGCTCGTACACCTCCTGGCCGGCGGCGGTGGCGGCCACCTTGCGCGTGGTCCGCTCCAGCAGCCGCACGCCCAGCTGGTCCTCCAGCCGCGCCACCCGGGCGCTCACCGCCGACTTGGAGATGCCCAGCGAGCGGGCGGCGGCGGTGAAGGAGCGGTCCTCCACCACGCGGACGAAGAGCGCCATCGAGACCAGCGTGTCGAGCGGTGCGGCCACGGCCACCTCCTGGCCCGCGCGGGCCCGGGCGATTGTCCACCGGCGCGAACAGTGTGACCGCTCCTCCGCCCTCCCGCAACCGCCGCGGCGGCGGTACCTCTGGGGACAAGAAAGGACTCACCGACATGACCTCGTTCCTCGACACCGACGCCTCCCGCACCCGCCGCCTCGCCCAGCGCCTCCTCCTCGCCGCCGTGATTTTCCCCCACGGCGCCCAGAAGCTCTTCGGCTGGTTCGGCGGGCGACGGCTTCGAAGGCACCATGGGCCTCCTCACGCAGAAGGCCGGGCTGCCCTGGGCGGTGGCGCTGCTGGTGGTGCTGGCCGAGTCGCTGGGCGCCGTCGCGCTCGCCGCCGGCCTCCTCTCCCGCCCACCGCCGCCGGCATCGCCGCGGTGATGATCGGCGCGGTGGCCACGGTCCACTGGCAGGCCGGCTTCTTCATGAACTGGTCGGGCGCCCAGGCCGGCGAGGGGTTCGAGTACCACCTGCTGGCGCTGGCGCTGGCCATCCCGGTGGTCGTCTCCGGCGGCGGCGCCTGGTCGCTGGACCGCGTGCTGGCGCGCGCGCTGCGCCGCGGCGCGGGCGCGCCGGCGGGGGCGGTGGCGCGGGCGTAGGGCCCGGCACGCCGCCGGGCCCGGAGCCGAAGGACGAACCACGGACCGACGCAGCTCACTCCTCGGCGGCGCCGGCCGGATCTCGGCTGATGTAGGGCTTGAGCCGGCGCCCCACCCTCAGGACGATTCGGTAGCGCGGCGGGTGGGTGAGGTTGGTGCTCCAGCGCGGGCGGTGCTCCTGCAGCGCCGCCCGCGGGAGCGCAGCCTGCAGCGAGCGCGGCACGTTGACCTCGTCGACGCGCACCTCCACCCAGCCCTCGACGCGGCAGTCCGGCGCGTCGCAGCGGGTGGCACCGTCGGAGACCTCCAGCGTGGTGCGCACCACCGCCGGGAGGATGATCACCCGGCTCCGGTCGGGGTGGCGGGCGCGGAGGGCCGCGGGGTCTGGACCGGCCTCCAGCGGGACCAGCCGGGAGGCGCCGGAGAGCGCCTCCTCCAGGTTCGCCTCGCGCTCCAGCCGCTGCTCCTGCTGCTCGGTCGCGGCGGCGCGGGCCTGCGCCTCGCGCTCGGCCCAGGCCGGGCCGTCCTGCTCCAGCGCCACGTAGGCGGCGCGGCTCACCTGCCGGCCCACCTTGTCCCGGGCCGCCTGGAGGTCATGTGGGAGCGACACGTCGAAGCCGATGGCCTGCAGCTGCGGCGCGTCGATGGTCACCCGCCAGGCGTCGTGGAGCAGGCCGGGGAGCCACGGCGGTGGTCTCGATCCTCAGCGCCACCCCCGAGCTCTCGGCCCGCAGGAAGACCGGCGCCAGCGGCAGCTCGCGCTCGGTCAGCACCACCTCGGCCTCGGTCGCGCTCCGGTTCCAGGCCGCGCCCGCCAGCACCCAGCCGGTGACCAGCAGCACCAGCGCCACCGCCAGCTTCCACCCGTGCCGCCTCATGGCGCCACCTCCGCCGCGGCCCGGACCGCCTGCGACGCCGCGCGCAGCCGGCGCAGCACCAGCAGCAGCAGGGTGGCCACCAGCCCCAGCACCAGGAAGAACAGGTAGCGGGGCATCCACTCCCACCACCAGTCGTAGAGCTTCGTGTAGAGGAAGATGGTGAAGGCGGTGCTCCCCAGGTTGGCGGTGCCCGGCCAGCCGCGGCGCACGCCCAGCAGGATCACCGCTGCGGACGCCGCGAAGCCCGCCACCTGGTAGAGGTGCTCCGCCGCCACGCGCGAGAGCGGCAGCGCGCTGGCGTTGCCCCAGTCGGCCAGGATCAGGATCGCGACCAGCACGGCCAGCAGCCCGGTGATCCGGTAGGCCGCAGGGAAGGCGGTGCGGACCCGGTGCGGGACGAAGGAGAGCCCGAACAGCACCAGGCCGCCGGCGATCACCGTCTCCGGCCGTTCGCCGGCCGAGATCCAGTAGATGCCGCCGAAGGTCCCGGCGGAGGCGGAGAGCCAGGCCAGCAGGCAGCAGAGCCCGGCCACCAGCAAGAGCCGGAGCCCGTGGGCGTAGGCCAGGAAGAGCGCGAAGGCCGCCCAGACCAGGAAGGCGTGCTGGCTGGGCGTGACGTCGAAGATCTGCCCCAGCATGGAGAGGTCGAGCACGAAGGCGGCCAGGGCCACCAGCGCGGTGATGGTGGCGAAGGTGCCGGAGCGATCCCGCCGGGCGGCCAGCTCCGTCGCGCCCACCCCCACGAGCGGCGCGGCGGCCAGCACCGCCACCTGGACCGGCACGCCCAGGTAGCCCCAGTACCGGTAGAAGAGGAACCAGACCGCCGCCGAGAACGCCACCGCGCCCAGGAAGGCGACGATCCGCATCCCCCAGGACAGCTGCTTCTGGCCGCCGGTGGCGTCGATGTCGTGCTCGGCCGTCAGCGCGGCCAGCAGCGCCGCGTGGTGCGCCGCCACCCGCGCGCGCTGGTCGGCCGCGAGCGCCAGCGCCCCCTCCTGCTCCAGCGCGCCCAGCTCGTCCTGGAAGGCGCGGACCCGATCCGCCCGCGCCTGCGCCTCGTCCCTGGTCATCGGAAGCCCTCCCGACGACCAGCCTACCGCGCCCGCGGCGGGTGGGGGCGGAACATGCGCTGCCGCCGTCCATCAACCTGCCGTGAACGAACGCCGTCGGCGGGTGCAGAGCGAAGGACGTCGGCGGGGCGGGGGCCCCACGCGACCGCGTGGGGGAGGGGCAGCGCCCCTCCTCGCTGGGTGCCGCGCAAGGGCCCAGTCCGCTGTCGAGCTGATCTGGGCCCGCAGCGCGGCGGGACCCAGCGCAGCGGGGGTGGGGCCCCGACGGCTCCGCCGGCGGGGCGGGGGCGTCAGCCCCCGTTCGATCTGCACTGAACGGCTGCCGCGATTCGCCTCACCGAAGGTGAGCGAATCGCGGCCTGCCGGTCAGTGCGCCGTGGGCTGCTGCTCGGAGTCGCTCTTCACCTCCTGCAGCGTCTGGCCGATCTCCTCCTCGCTGTCGAGGTCGGTCAGGTCGGCCAGGGCCACCACGCCCTGCAGCCGGCCCTGCTCGTCGCAGACCATGATCCGCGACAGCCGGCGCTCGCGCATGAGCCGCTTGGCCTCCTCCAGATCGTCGTCCAGCCGGCAGCTCACCACGTCCCGGGTCATCACCTGGGAGATGGGCGTTCCGGCCGGCCGCCCGTCCGCCAGGACGCGGATGGCCAGGTCGCGATCGGTGATCGCCCCCACCGGCTCGCCGGCCTGGTTGCAGATGGGCGCGAAGCCCACGTTCTGCTCCTTCATGAAGCGCGCGCAGGACTGGGCGGTGTCGTCCTCGCGGCAGCCCTGCGCCTGGCTCATCACCTCTCGCAGCTGCATGTGATCCTCCCTCGTGGTCGGGGATCACGGTGGGGACGAGCCGCGGGCGGCGCCAGCGCGAGCCGGGGCCGCCAGCGCGGGCGCCGGTCCGGCCGGGCGCAGGCAGGCTCAGCCCGGGCGGTGGCGCAGCCGCTCCAGCGCGGCCGCCAGGTCCTCGGGCAGCGGCGCCTGCACCTCCACCGGCGCGCCGTCGGACGGGCGCGGGAACCGCAGGCGCCGGGCGTGGAGCGCCTGGCGGGCGATGGCCTCGGCGCGGACGCCGTAGGTGGCGTCGCCCAGCACCGGCCAGCCGGCCTCCGCCAGCTGCACGCGGATCTGTGCGTCCGCCCGGTCTCCAGCCGGACCGCCAGCGCCGCGGCGCCGGGGAGCCGCGCCTCGACCGTGAAGGCCAGGCGCGCCCGGCGCGGCGACGGGTAGCGGGTGGTGAAGCGGCGCGGATTGTCCGGGTCGCGGCCGTAGGGCGTGTCGAGCCGCCCCTCGTCCGGCGGCTCCCCCTTCACCAGCACCCAGTAGTCCTTCTCCACCTGCCCGGCCTCGAAGGCCGCCTTGAGCGCGGCCAGGGCGCGGCCGTGGCGGGCCAGCAGCAGCGCGCCGCTGGTGTCCCGGTCCAGCCGGTGCGGCAGCCCCGGGAGCGCCCGGCCGTCCACCTCGAGGCGCCCAGCCGGCTGGCGGCGGAGAGCACCGAGGGTTGGCCGGGGCCGCTCGCCTCCACCGCCAGCCCGGGCGGCTTCTGCACCACCAGGCAGTCGGCGTCGTCGTAGAGCGCCTGCAGCCGGGGCCCCACCGCCTCCTCGGCCGGCGCCGCCGGCCGCTCCACCACCACCTCCTCGCCGCCGAACAGCTTGCGGACCGGCGAGCAGGTCTTGCCGCGGATGCGCACCTGCCCGCCCTCGATCAGCGCGCGGGCGCGCTCCACCGGCAGGGCCAGCGCGCGCGCCAGCCACCGGTCGAGCCGCTCACCCGCCGCCGACCGCGGGACGGTCACCGCCTCGCGCGTCACCGGCCCGCCGAGGGGCCGGGCACCACGTTGCCGTCGGCGTCCACCGCCTGGATGCTCCCCAGCCCCAGCGCGCGCAGCCCGGGCTCGACCTTCGCCCGGTCGCCCACGATCACCCAGGTCAGCCTGGCGGGGTCGATGATCCCGGCGGCGCGGGTCAGGTCGGCCGCGGTGAGCGCCTGCACCTTGTCCGGCAGCGCGTCCCAGTAGCGGTCGTCGAAGCCGAAGCGGACGATGGAGGTGATGGAGCTCACCACCGCCCGCGACGTCTCCCAGCGCCCGGGGAGCGGCAGGGTCAAGGCCGACTTGGCCATGACCAGCTCGTCCGGCGTGGGCGGCTTGGCGCCGCGGATCCCGGTCAGCTCGCTGCGCACCTCGGTGACCGCCTCGGCGGTCTTGTCGGCCTGCACCGGCGCGTAGGCGAAGAAGGTGCGCGGCCCCCGGGCGTCCACGAAGGTGGTGCGGGCGCCGTAGGACCAGTGCTTGTCCTCGCGCAGGTTCATGTTGAGGCGCGAGATGAACACGCCGCCCAGGATGGTGTTGAGCGCCGTCTGCGGGATCTCGTCCGGGTTGGCGCGCGGCGGCGCGGCCAGGCCGGCGATGACCACGCTCTGGATGGAGCCGGGGCGGTCCACCACGAAGACCCGCGGCGCGCTGGGCAGGGCCACCGGCGCCAGGTTCTTCTTTGGCACCTCGCCTGGCTGCCAGCCGGCGAAGAGCTTCTCCAGCTTCGGCACGATCTCGGCCGCGGTGGTGTCCCCCACCACCACCAGCGTGGCGTTGTTCGGGCGCACCCAGGTCCTGTGCCAGCGCACCACGTCGTCGCGGGTGAGCTTCGCGACCGAGGCGGTGGTGCCGGAGCCGGTGAGCGGGTTGGCGTAGGCGTGCCCCTGCCCGTAGACCAGCCGCGGCAGGATCCGCAGCGCCGAGGTCATTGGGGCTCGGACTGCTCCTGCGCGATGGCCGCCAGCTGCTGCTGCTTGAGCCGCTCGAAGTCGGCGGCCGGGAAGGTGGGCGCCATCACCACCTCGGCCAGCAGCCCCAGCGACGGCTCGAGGTTGGCCCCGAGCGCGCGGACATGGTCACCACGCTGGTGTCGAGGTCGGAGCGGGTGTCGAGCTGCGCGCCCAGCGACTGCAGCGCGTCGGAGAATCGTGCAGCGGGCCGACCGGGAGCGGGTGCCCTCGTCCAGCATGGCCGAGGCCAGGCGGGCCGCGCCGGGCGTGCCGAACTGGTCCGAGGCGTAGCCGGCGTCCACCAGCAGGTCGAGCTGCACCGCCGGGACGGCGTGGCGCTCCGCCACGATCACGGTGAGGCCGTTCCCGAGCTTGTGGCGGGTGAAGGCCGGGAAGGCCGGCGCCGGGGCCGGCCCGGGGGCGGGGCGCTGGGCGCGATCGGCCCCGGCGCTGGCGGCGGTGTGCTCGCCGTAGGGCAGCACCGAGAGGACGTAGGCGCCGTCGGAGAGCCAGCGCCGGGCCGCGTCACGCACCTGGGCCGCGGTGGCGTCGCGCACGCGCCCGAGCCGGACCTTGTAGAAGTCCGGCGAGCCTCCGTAGACCTGGTGCTCGGCAAGCACGTCGGAGGTGCCGCCGAAGCCGCCGATCTGCTCCACGCCGCGCACGAAGCGGCCCAGCCGCGCCGTCTTGGCGCGCTGCAGCTCCGCGTCGGTCGGGCCCGAGGCCAGGAACCGCTTCAGCTCCTCGCGCACCGCCGCCTCCACCGGCGCCAGGTCACCGCCCGGCCGCGCGGTCACGTCGAGGTAGAAGGTGGAGCCCATTCCTCGGCGGTGCCGGGGCTGGCGTTGACCGCGGTGCAGAGCTGCGTGTCGTAGACCAGCCGCTTGTAGAGCCGCGAGCTCTTCCCCTCGGAGAGGACGCCGGCCGCCAGCGAGAGCAGGTCGTCGTCGGCGTTGCCCCACTCCGGCGTGTTCCAGACCAGGAACAGGCGCGCCGCCGGCACCCGGTCCTGCAGGACCTGCCGCTGCTCGCCGCTGCGCCCTCGCCACCCAGGCCTGCTGGCGCGCCACCGGCGGGCCGGCCGGGATGTCGCCGAAGTAGTGCAGGACCTTCTTCAGCACCTCGGCCGGCTTCACGTCGCCGGCCACCACCACCGTGGCGTTGGCGGCGCCGTAGTAGGTCTTGAACCACTCCTTCACGTCGTCCAGGGAGGCGGCCTCGAGGTCCTCCATGGAGCCGATGGTGGTCCAGGAGTAGGGGTGGTTGCGCGGGTAGATTGAGGGGGCCATCACCTCGTCCACCAGGCCGTAGGGCTCGTTCTCGCCCTGCCGCTTCTCGTTCTGGACCACGCCGCGCTGCTCGTCCAGCTTGGCTTGGTCGATGGCGCCGACCAGGTGGCCCATCCGGTCGGACTCCATCCAGAGCACCAGGTGCTGTTCGGATTCTATCGTGTTTCCCTATTGTCA
>JASGJN010000015.1:0-16339 GCA_049840735.1 Anaeromyxobacter sp.
TCGTCGCGCGAGGTGAAGGGCACCAGCCCGGACGCGCCGAAGCGGGTGGTGCCGCCGGCCGTGGCGCTCTCGCCCGCGCCCACCGTGCCCGGCGAAGTGAGCGAAGCCGCCCCGGCTCCAGCGGTGGCGGCGCCCAACGTGGCCCCGCTGGCTGCGCCCCCCGGCGTCGCCACCACGCTGGTCGCGCCGGCGGCGCCGCTGCCACGGCAGTACCCGGGCTACTCGCTGCCGCCGCCCATCCTGGCGCCCAACCCGCCCGAGCCTCCGGTGGTCGCCGCCGCGGCTGCGGCGTCACCCGCCGCCCCGACCGCGGCCCCCGCCGTGAGCGCGAAGCAGAGGAAGGCCTTCAAGGGCAGCTCGTCCGCGCCGGTCGCCGCCGCCGTCGAGGCGCCTGCGGCGCCCTCGCCGTCCGCGGCTCCGCCGGTCCAGCCGGCGAAGCCCGACAAGCCCACCCCGGCCGCGGCGCCTCCCCCTGCAGCAGCGGCCCAGCCGCAGCTCGCGGCGGCCGCTCCTGCGGTGAAGGCCGCGCCGCCTGCACCCGCTCCGGCGCCCGCCGCGGCGCCCCCTGCGTCGCTGCTGCCCGAGCAGGCGCCCATCGCGCGCGCCGAGCCGAACGACGCGGTCCAGCGCGCGCTGAAGAAGGACGCGCCGACCACGACCGCGAAGCGCGCCGGCGGCTGGAAGGGACCGGTGGCGATCGGCCTGGGCGCGGTCGCGCTCGGCGCGACCGGCTACGCGGCCTACCAGTGGCACCAGGCCAGCGAGACCGGCGACCAGGCCGAGAGCATGCTGCAGAACGGCGCGGTCAAGCAGGGGCTCGATCCGAAGGTCTACTACGGCCTGCGCGCAGAGGCCGACTCGGCCCAGACCGGCGCCTACGTCTCGGCCAGCGTTGCCCTGGTGGCCGGCGTCGCCGCCGGCGTGCTGGGCTGGCAGGCGCTCCACGACGCGCCGCCGGACGCGGCCGTGGCGGTGCACTTCTGAGGCAGGCCGGCCGCCGCCGGTGATGTCGGGCGGCGACCGGACCGCCCCAACCGAACCCTCGCGGAGCGCAAACGGCCGGATACAGAGGATGGGCGGCCGGGCCGCGGAGGAGCCGAAGGATGCGCTACGCGAAGGTCTTCGTGGTCCGCTGGGCCGATTGCGACGCCAACGGCCACATGCGCAACACGGCGTACAGCGAGTACGCCATCGAGACGCGCCTCTCGTACTTCGCCGAGCGGGGCTTCCCGGTGGCCCGCTTCGCCCAGCTCGGCATCGGCCCGGTGCTGCGCCGGGAGGAGATCGACTTCAAGCGCGAGCTCCACATCGGCGAGACGGTCGAGGTGGACATGACCTGCGTCGGCGTATCCCCCGACGGCGCACGCTTCAAGATCGGCCACGAGTTCTGGCGCCCGGGCGCCAAGCAGTCGGCCCGCCTGGTGGTGAGCGGCGGCTGGATGGACCTGCGCGCCCGCAAGCTGGTGCTGCCCCCGCCGGAGCTGAAGGCCGCCATGTTCGCGGCCCCCATGGCCGAGCCGCTGGAGGAGCTGCCGCCGCTCAAGACCGGTTGAGCGTGCGTGCGAGGTCCTGGGCGCGGCGGCTGCCGGCGTGTTCAGTGCTCCCCGGCCGGCTCCGTGATCCGTGCGCCCTCGGTGCCCGGGGCGGAGGTGGGGGCAGGGTCCTTCGGGAGCAGGTCGGGTGCCTGCTTCGCCGGCGTGGGGACCGCCGGGGTCGGAGCGCGGCGCTGCGCCGGGGCGACCTCGCAGGTCTTCCAGAGCCGGGCCGAGAGCTCATCGACCAGCGGCACCTGCTCGTTCGCCCCATCGACGCGCAGCATGAAGATGTCGTCCTTCGTAACGAAGGTCAGCACCTGCGAGCGGAAGAGAAGTTGTTTCCCCGAGATCCCGCAGGTCGCGTCCGAGCGGATCCACAGGGCGGAGCGCTCGCGATCGTATTCCACCGTCTCGCCCGCCGTGCGGCACTCCAGGCCCAGCGCCTGGGTCAGGGCCCGGCGCACGCTCGAGCCCAGGCTGTTCACGATGCCGCGCGCGTGCTCCGCCTCGCCGAGGACGCGCGCGAGCGCGTCCAGATCCCCGGGCTGGTCGCCAGCGGCGGAGACCCCGAGGAGCGGCGCCCCGGAGGCGTGCTTCCAGGCGGCGATGTTCGGCGGCGGCGCGCTGGCGTACCTGACGTAGCCCTCGGGCAGATCGAAGGAGAGCGGACCCACCGTGACGCGCTCGGCGAGCGCGAGGGACGGGGCCAGGCCGAGCAGCAGCAGGGCGGGGAGCGTGCGCACGGGACGAGGCTAGCACACGCACCGGAGGCCGGGAGCGCGCGCAGGCCCCCCGCTCGCGATCGGTCAGCGCTGCGACGTGGCCGCGGGCCGCGCGGCCCGGCGCCGCCACCAGCGCACCGCGACCGCTGCCACGGCCAGGAGCAGCAACCCCAGCAGCCCCTCGACCCAGAACCGCTGCACGATCCCCGGCGCCTCCAGCCGCTGCGCCTCCACCACCGTCAGCGTCGGCCAGATTCGGTTCGCGATCAGCCGGGCCGCCTCGCGAGCCTCCGGGCCGGCGTCGATCCGGACCACCACGTTGCCGCTCCGGGTGAGGATCGACAGGAGCTGCGTGCGCTGCTCCCTGGGGCGGGGCGGCGTCTCGCAGGTCATGTCCACCGTGACCTGGGCCGCGAGCCGGTCGAGGTCATCGCGGATGGGCGTGCCGGTGTAGCGGCACGGCACCCGGAGCGCGTTGGCGGCCTCCCGCACCTGCGCCTCGCCGAAGCCGCGGATCAGCCGGCGCTGCAGCGTCTCACCGCTCTCGAGCTCGCTGGCCGCGGCCACCGGGTCCACCATCCGCGTCTCCAGCACCAGGATGCCGACGCCGGTCTTCGGGTCCGTCCAGGAGGCGAGCAGCGGCATGGGGCCGGTCTGGCCGGGGATGAGCCCCTCGGGCAGGTCGAAGGTCACCGGGCCCACGGCGACGGGCGCGGCGCTGGGCAGTGACGGGGCGAGCAGGGCGGCGAGCAGCGGGAGCAGAGCGGTGGTGCGCATGAGCGGGCGCATGCTAGCACCGCGCCGGCCACGGGAGTCCAGTTCGCGGTTCGACAGGCTCACCGCGAACGGATCAGGCTGACCGCGAACGGATCACGCTCACCGCATCCGGCTCACGCTCACCGCGGACGGCTGGCCGCCGCGCCACCCTTCGACCCCGGCTTGCGCGCCGGCGCCGGCTTGGCCTTCCCGCCCGCCGCGCCCCTCTGCGCCGGCTTCGCGCCCGCCGCCGGCTTGGCCTGCGCCGCCGCCGCCGCGGCCTGAGCAGTCGCCGCCTCGCGCGCCCGCGCCTCCGCGGCGGCCCGCTGCTGCCGCTCCACGCGCCGCTCGGCCTCCGCCTGCGCCACCGCGCCGTTCACTGTACGTGACGCCAGCGCCACCGCCTCCTGCAGCCGCTCCGCCAGCTCCGGCCCGAAGTACTGCCGGTGCGCCTCGCCCTCGCCCTCGCGCACGCGCTCGGCCGTCTCCACATAGCCCACGTAGCCGTCGGCCAGCGACAGCACCTCCGCCCCCGGCCCGGCCGCGGCGCGCCAGGCCGCGCCCACGGCCGCGGTCGGCTCGGCCGGCACCGCCAGGAGCAGCACCGGCCCCAGCCGCAGCGCGCTCACCTCGGCGTCGGTGGGCATGAGCGGCGCGGCCACCGTGGTCGCCGCCCGCCGGGCCAGCGCGGGCACCGCCGCCGGCGCCGGCAGGGGCAGGTTCTCGGTGGCGCGCGCGTAGCCCAGCTCCGGCTCGGCGTCCGGCGGCGAGAAGGCCAGCTGGGCCACCGCCGCCTCCAGCGCCGCCGCGTAGGACTCCGGCGTGGCCGGCGGCTGGCCGGGCGGCAGCTGCACCGACTGGTCGCCCAGCGAGCCCTGGAAGAAGAGGCGGACGCCCTGCCCCTCGCCCGCCAGGAAGCGGCCCGGCCAGTCGCCCGAGATTTGCCGGTTGCGCTTGCCCAGCGTGGTCGGGTGGGCCGCGAAGAGCGCAAGCTCCGCCACCGGCGCGCCGTCGGGCCGGGTCAGCCGCACCACCGTGAGCCGCTGGTCCACCTCGCCGCCGTCGCGGTTGCGCGAGAGCGCCACCCCCTCGGCCCGGCCCACCGATAGCGCCGCCGGCCCCTCCTCCGCGGCCGCCTTCCGGAGCGCCTGCGCCATGGCGTTCGCGATCCGGTCGCGCAGCTCGGCGCGGTACGGTCCGAGCGCGATCCGCTCGCCGGCCAGGTTCTCCCAGTAGCCGCCCGGGGAGGCGTGGGTGTGCGTGGCGGCGACGATCAGCCCGTCGAGCGCCAACCCGCGCACCCTCGCCTGCACGGCTGCTTCCAGTGCCTCCGGGACGAGCAGGATCTCGGCCGAGACCAGCCCGATCCGCAGGTGGCCCGGGGAGGTGAGCACCACCGCCCGCGCCGTGACCGGGTCTCGCACGCCCTGCGCGGTGTAGGACCAGCGCCCGAAGCCGCCGATGGGCGCATCTGCTGGCAGCTCGATGGGGGCCACGCCGGCGCCGGCCAGGAACCCGTCCCCATCCCCCGCCTTGGCCTCGACGCGGGGCGGCGTGAGGGCGGGCATTTTGACCCAGGGGAGGGAGAGCAGGGCCACGGCGGCTGCGACGAGGCCGCACAGGACCGCGACGACGAGGAGGAGCCTGGCCGGCAGTTTTTTCAAGCGCCCATCGTTATACTCCCGCGCTCCATGGGCTACGACGCCGTCTACGACAAGATGAAGGATGAGTGCGGGGTCTTCGGGATCTGGGCCGTCGGCCAGTCCGAGGAGGCCGCCAACTTCACCTACCTCGGGCTCCACGCCCTGCAGCACCGCGGGCAGGAGTCGGCCGGCATCGTGGCCACCGACGGCGACACCCTCCACGTCCACCGCGACATGGGGCTGGTGGCCGACATCTTCAACGCCGAGGTCCTCTCCCGGCTCAAGGGCGGCGCCGCCATCGGCCACGTCCGCTACTCCACCACCGGCGCCTCGCACGTCCGCAACGCCCAGCCGCTCGCCGTCCAGTACGCCGGCGGCGCCGTCGCCGTGGCCCACAACGGCAACCTGGTCAACGCCGAGGCGCTCAAGGCCGAGCTGGAGGAGCAGGGCTCGATCTTCTCCGCCTCCACCGACACCGAGGTGATCGTCCACCTCATCGCCCGCTCCCGCCCGGTCGGCCCCCCCGGCTCGCTGGAGGCGCTGCTCGGCTCCATCCGCCAGGCGCTGGGGCGCGTGGCCGGCGCGTACTCCATCCTCTTCATGACGCCCAAGGCCATCGTGGGCGCGCGCGACCCCATGGGCTTCCGCCCGCTGGTGCTGGGCAAGCTCAAGGGCAGCTGGGTGCTGGCCAGCGAGACCACCGCGCTCGACCTGATCGAGGCCGAGTACGTCCGCGAGGTGGAGCCGGGCGAGCTGGTGGTGCTGGACGCCAACGGCCTGCGCAGCGAGCGGCTCTTCCCGGACCAGGCGCCCTCGAAGCGGCTGGCCCGCTGCGTGTTCGAGCAGATCTACTTCGCCCGCCCGGACTCGGTCCTCTTCGGCCGCTCCGTCTACGCCGTGCGCCAGGCCTTCGGGCGGCGGCTGGCCAAGGAGCACCCCATCGCGGCGGACCTGGTCATCCCGGTGCCGGACTCCGGCGTGCCGGCCGCCATCGGCTACGCCGAGGCCAGCGGCATCCCCTTCGCCATGGGGCTGGTCCGCTCGCACTACGTCGGCCGCACCTTCATCGAGCCGCAGCAGTCCATCCGCCACTTCGGCGTGAAGCTGAAGCTGAACGCCCTGCGCGACGTGCTCAAGGGCAAGCGCGTCGTGGTGGTGGACGACTCGGTGGTGCGCGGCACCACCAGCCGCAAGATCGTGAAGATGATCCGCGCCGCCGGCGCGAGCGAGGTGCACCTGCGCATCAGCTCGCCGCCCACCGCCTGGCCCTGCTACTACGGCATCGACACGCCCACGCGGCAGGAGCTGATCGCCTCCAGCCACACCGTGGGCGAGATCGCCACCTACGTCACGGCCGATTCGCTCGGCTACCTCTCGATCGACGGCCTCTACGAGGCCATGGGCGAGAAGCGGACCGGGTTCTGTGACGCCTGCTTCTCCGGCGAGTACCTGATCGAGTTCCCGCGCCGCGCCACCGCCGCGCCCCCCGCGCTGCGAGTGCTGGGCGGGTAGCGCAGGCAGCGCCTCCGTCCTGATCGGCCGTTCGCGGTGAGCTTGTCGAACCGCGAGCGGGCGCGGGCACCTTGGGTTCGCTCCGGGTGCAATCGGTAACGGTCCGACCCCATCCTCTGCGCCCCGAACAGTCTCCCGCCAAGGCGTGAACGGTGCGGCAATCCGTCGCGCGGGAACCCCCGTCGGTCCGCTGCCGCGTCCGCCCCGCCGCGTGCGCCCACCTCCAATGCAAGGATCCGCAGTCATTCCGCCATGCCGCCGCACCTGTGCGCCCGGGGTCGCCGTTCTGGACAGCCGGTGTAGGATGCGCTACCCGGAAAGCACCAGAGTGACTCGCGGTGCTGTAGCACCGCCCGTGTGACGACACCCCAGCCAACGGGCAGGGACATGACACGCCTGATCGCAGTGGCCATCGCAGCTTCTGCAGTCATCCTGTCCGGGTGCGGCCTGTTCGGCGCCAAGGGCGCCCCGCCGCCGCTCAAGGTGTCCATCACCGCCTCGAGCCGGCTCAACCCGGACGACGAGGGCAACGCGCTGCCCACGCTGGTGCGCGTCTACCAGCTGGCCAGCCCCGCCCGCGCGCGGTCCGCCGAGCTGGGCGACCTGCTGCGCGATCCCAAGGCCGTGCTGGCGGAGGACCTGCTCTCGGTCGAGGAGCTGCAGCTCACGCCCGGCGCCAAGCTGGACCGGACGCTGCCGCGGGAGCAGACCGCGCGCGCGGTGCTGATCGCGGCGGTGGTGCGGCGCCCCGCCGGCGAGTCCTGGAAGGACGTGGTGGAGCTGCCGGCCAGCAAGAGCCCGCCGCTCGCGTACCTGGTCGAGGAGTACCGGCTGAGCAGGCGCTGAAGGAGAGAGGCCACCGATGCGAGCCCCGCAGCGCGTGATCTGGACGGAGGGGATGTTCCTGTCCCCCCAGCACCTGCAGTCGCAGGACCGGTACCATGAGGCCCTGCTGGCTGCCCGGCTCGCGGCGCTGACGCCGTTCGCCTGGGGCGTGGCCGAGCTGCAGCTCGACCCGGCCGCCCTGGCCGCCGGGCAGCTGCGGGTCCAGCGCTTCGCCGGCGCGCTGCCGGACGGCCTGTGGGTCGGGTTCGACGAGGGCGATCCCGAGGCGCCCCCGCCCCGCGCGCTGGCCGAGGCCTTCCCGCCGGCCGCGAAGACGCTGGACGTCTGGCTGGGCGTGGCCCGCGAGCGCGACGGCGTGCCGGCCGCCGCGGCGCCGGGCGGGGAAGGGCCGCCGGCCCGCTACACGCTGGGTGCACGCCCGGTGCCGGACGCCATGGCGCCCGGCGCGCCGGTGCCGGTGCCCTTCGGCGCCCCGGCCACGCGCCTGCTGCTGGGGGCCGAGTCGCGCGACGACTTCGACGCCATCAGAATCGCCGAGGTGGGGCGCACGCCCGCCGGCGCGCTGGCCCTGGTGGACACCTACCTGCCGCCGCTGCTGCGCCTCGACGGCACCCCGCGCCTCCCCGACCTGCTGCGCGGCCTGGTGGGCCGGCTGGTGTCCCGCCACCGCGACCTCGCGGCCGGCCGCAAGCAGCGCGAGGCCGGCACCGGCGAGGTCTCCGGCGCCGACGTCTCGCGCGTGGCCCAGCTGGTGGTGCTGGGCGGCGCCGTCCCGGTGCTCTCGCACCTGGCCGAGAACACCGCCGCCTCGCCGCGCGAGGCCTTCCTGGCCCTGGCCGGCCTGGCCGGGCAGCTGGCCGGGTTCTCCACCGCCGCCGAGGTGGCCGGGCTCCCGCGCTACCTGCACGACGACCTGCGCGCCACCTTCGACCCGCTCCTGGCCGCCGTCAACGCCTACCTGGGCGCGCTCGGCATGGAGCGCTACACGCGCATCCCGCTGGAGCAGCGCGGGTTCCTGCACGTGGCGCGCGACGTGGACGAGAAGGCGCTGCACGGCGCGCAGCTGGTCCTGGCGGTGAAGAGCGACCTGGCCGAGGTGCACGTGGCCGAGCAGCTGCCGCGCCTCTGCAGAATCGCCACGCCGACCGAGGTGCAGGGGCTGGTGCAGGCCGCCGCGCCGGGCATCCCGCTCCTGGTGCTGCACCGGCCGCCGTCGGAGATCCCGGTCAAGGCCGGGACCGTCTACTTCGAGCTGGGCCAGGGCGATCGCCTCTGGCGCGCGGTGGTGGCCGAGCACAGCCTGGCCTTCCACCTGCCGCCGCCGTTCGACCCCAGCCGCACCAAGGTGGAGCTGTTGTCGATCCCGCGCGGCGGCGGAGCCTAGCGGGCGGAGAGCGACGGGAAGGTCCGGGGGCGGACCGGCGGGGCGGGGGCGCAGGATCTCCAGGAGGCGGCCGTGGATCGCATCACCGAGCTCACCAGCGAGTGCTTCAACGCCATCGCGCAGCTGCGCGCGGCGGACGCCCTGTCCCTGCCCGCGCCGGCGCGGCTGCACGCCCAGCTGGTCTCCTACGTCGAGGAGCTGCGCCGCAAGGCCGCCGCGGCCGGCTACGGCCGCGAGGAGGCCAATGACATCGCCTACCCGGTGGTGGCCCTGGCCGACGAGATCATGCAGGGCAAGGAGTCGGATCAGCTCAGCGCCTTCTGGACGGCGCAGCCGCTGCAGCTCCACTTCTTCGGCGAGAACGTGGCCGGCGAGGCCTTCTTCACGCGGCTGGAGCGGCTCCGCCGCGACAAGCGCCGCTCCGAGGCGGTGCAGGCCTACTACCTGGCCCTGGCCTTCGGCTTCCAGGGGCGCTACCGCGTGCGCGGCGGCGAGCTGGAGCTGCTGGGCCTGACCGAGTCGCTGGCCCGCGAGCTGACCGACCCGGAGGCCGACACCGACGCGCTCTCGCCCAGCGGCGAGCGGCCCGACGACCGCGGCCCCGGCGCGGGGCAGCGCGGCCTCTTCCTGTGGGGCGCGCTGGGGCTCCTGGGCCTCTCCGTCCTGACCTGGCTGGTCCTCCGCCTCGCGCTCTCCTCGAGCGCCTCCGAGGTGGTGAGCCGCATCGCCGCCCTGGCGGCCCGGTGATCCGCCCATGATCTTCGCGCTGCTCATCACCGTCCCGCTGCTCGGCGCCCTCTGGGCGCTGGTCTTCGCCGGGCTCGTGCCCACCTGGCTGGCGGTCCTCGTCACCGCGCTCACGCTGCTCTCCTGGCTGGGGCTGGTGCTCTGGCGCGTGCTGCGCGCCCGCCGCTCGGCCCGCCAGATCGAGCAGACGCTCAACCAGCAGGCCGACGCGCAGGACGCGGCCGTCCGCCCCGACCAGCAGGCCGAGCTCGACGCCCTGCGGGCCGAGTTCCAGAAGGCGGTGGCGGCGCTCAAGTCGTCCAAGCTGGCCCGCGGCGGCAAGGACGCGCTGGCGCTGCTCCCCTGGTACGTGATCATCGGCCCCCCGGGCGCCGGCAAGAGCACCGCGCTGCGCGCCTCCGGGCTGCAGTTCCCCTACCTGTCGGCGCGCGGCGGCGGCGTGCGCGGCGTGGGCGGCACGCGCAACTGCGAGTGGTGGCTCTGCAACGAGGCGGTGCTGCTCGACACCGCCGGCCGCTACACCACCCAGGACGAGGACCGCGAGGAGTGGCTCGGCTTCCTCGACATGCTGGCCCGGACCCGGCCCCGGAAGCCCATCAACGGCCTGCTCATCGCGGTGAGCATGGCCGACCTGGGCGCCGAAACCGAGGAGGGCGCCGCGGCGCTGGCGCAGACCATCCGCGAGCGCGTGGACGAGGTGATGGCCCGGCTGCAAATCGTGCTGCCGGCCTACGTCCTCTTCACCAAGTGCGACCTCGTCCCCGGCTTCGTCGAGACCTTCAACGACCTGCGCAAGCAGGAGCGCGGCCAGCTCTGGGGCTTCACCGTCCCGGTGGGCGAGGGGGCCGCTCCAGGCGAGCTCTTCCGCGAGCGGTTCGGCGAGCTCATGGAGGTCCTCCGCGGCCGCGCGCTGGCGCGCCTGGGCGAGGAGCGCACCGTCCCGGCGCGCGAGAAGATCTGGCAGTTCCCGCAGCAGCTGCAGGCGCTGGGCGGCAACCTGGCCGCCTTCGTGGACACACTCTTCCAGGAGAACGTGTTCCAGGACAGCCCCATGTTCCGCGGGGTCTACTTCACCTCCGGCACGCAGGAGGGGCGCACCCTCGACCGGCTCATGGGCGCCATGGCCGACGCCTTCGGCATCCGCCCGCACCTGGGCGACGAGGCCCCGCGGCTCGAGCCGCGCAGCTACTTCCTGCGCGACGTCTTCAAGAAGGTGCTCTTCCCCGACCAGCACCTGGCCGTCCGCAACGCCAAGGCGGTCCGGCGCCAGTCCCTCCAGCGCTGGGCGCTGGCGGCCGGCGCGGCGGTGGCGGCGCTGCTCATCTTCCTGCTCCCGCTCCGCGCCTACGTCGAGAACCGCGAACTGGTGGCGCGCACCGACGACCTCGTCACCAAGGCCAGCGCCGCCATCGACACGCGCGGCAAGACCCCGCGCCTGGACGTGCTGGAGCCGCTGCGCGAGCACCTGGAGGCGCTGCGCGCCGGCCCCACCCTGGGCATGCGCTTCGGCATGTACCAGGGCGAGGCGCTGCTGCCGGGCACGCAGACCCTCTACGCCGCCGCCGTCCGCAAGCTGCTGGCCGAGCCGGTGCTGGCCGGCGAGCGGCTGCGGCTGGCCAGCTTCACCGAGCGCTACGCGGCCACCACCGACGCGCCCACCGAGGGCGAGTACGCCGCCGCCTACGACCGGCTGAAGCTCCTGCTGATGCTGTCGAAGATCAGCGCCGGCGAGGTGCCGCACGGCGAGGAGGACCTGGCCTGGGAGGCGCAGCAGCTGGTGAAGCGCTGGGCGGAGAAGAACCCGTCCCGCCCCGCCGACGAGCAGGCCCGCGTGGAGGCCCACGCGCTGCTCTACGTGAAGCTGGTGGCCGAGGACCCCGCCCTGGCCCTGGAAGGCGACGACGGCAAGCTGATCCGCGACGCCCGCTCGGTGCTGGTGCGCGTCCCCTACACCACGCTGGCGCTGCAGAAGCTGATCGCCACCGCCGACGGCGCCGGGCTCGAGGTGACGCTCCCCACGCTGCTCAACGACACCGTCTCCTGCCTGAGGAACCCGGCCCGCGTCCGCGGCGCCTTCACGCGCCAGGGCTACGAGCAGAATCGTCCGGGCCAGGCTGGACGACCCCTCCTCGCTGCTCGAGACCTGGGTGGTGGGGCGCGACGCCGGCAAGGACGGCGCGCTCTCCGAGGCCGCGCGGCACCTGCGCTCCCGCTACTACGGCGCCTTCATCGACGAGTGGCGCCAGTTCCTGGAGGCCACGCAGGTGGACCCGGAGGCAAGCGGCGGCGCGCTGGCCACGCTGCAGGAGCTGACCCGCGGCCAGCCGGCCCCGTTCGCGCAGCTCTTCGAGGCCGTGGCCGACCAGACCCGCATCGGCGATCGGTCCACGGCCGTGCAGGGCGTCACCACCTCCGCGGTCGCCAAGCTCAAGCAGAAGATCGGCGGGCAGGGCGCGGCCGCGGTGGACCTGGCCGGCGCCCGGCTCGCCAACCGCGACCTCACCGCCAACGACGTGGAGCGGGCCATGGCCGGCTTCGCCTCCTTCGGCGCGCGCCCGCTGGTCGACCCCACCAAGGCGGCCAACCCCAACGCCCCGCCGCGCACGCTCCCCGTCGACATCTACCAGGAGCAGCTGGCCTTCCTGCGCGACGCGCTGCTCACCTCCGGCGACGTGGCTGACGCGGCCCAGCTGCGCGAGCGCGCCGCCAGCGCCCGCAGCCGGCTGACGGTGCTGGTGGAGGCGGCCGACGTGGGCTGGCGCCCGCTCCTGCTCCGCATGCTGGCGCCGCCCATCGACGCCGCCACCGGCTCGCTCCGCTCGGCCGGCGTCTCGGCCGCCAGCGAGGCCTGGTGCTCGGTGGTCTACCGCCCCTTCCAGCCCAAGCTGTCCGGCCGCTACCCGTTCCGCGCCGACGGCGACGACGCGGCGCTGGCCGACGTGGCCGAGCTGTTCCGCCCCGCCGGCGCGCTGTGGGGCTTCTACGACGAGAAGCTCAAGGCCGACCTGCCGCGGGCCGGGCGCAGCTTCCAGTTCGCGAAGAGCCTGGGGCGCGACGCGCCCTTCCGCCCGGAGCTGATCGGCTTCCTGGAGCACGCGCAGGAGATCACCGACGCGCTCTTCCCCGCCGGCAGCGCCGAGCCGCGGGTGCAGTTCTCGGTCCGCATCCGCCCCACGCCCGGCGTGGCGGTGGTCTGGCTGGAGGTGGACGGCCAGCGGTTCGACTACCGCAACGGGCCGGAGGAGTGGCACCGGCTGGCCTGGCCCGGCCCGAACCGCGGCGCCGGCGCGTTCCTGCGCGTCCGCACCGCCTCCGGCCAGGAGGAGTCGTTCCAGCAGGAGGGGGAGTGGGGCCTGTTCCGGCTGCTGGAGGCGGGCGCCGTCAAGCCCCAGGGCAGCGGCAGCGCCTTCACCACCAGCTGGCCGCTCCCCACGCTCAACACCAGCGTGGTGATCGACTTCCGCCCGGACCGGACCGACTCGCCGTTCCTCAGCGCGCGCGGCGGCCGCTTCCTGGGGCCGTTCCGCTCCGGCGCGCTGCCGCCGGCCAGCCTGGGCAGGGGAGGCGGCGAGTGCCCCTGAGCGCCTCCACCGGCCTGTTCGGCAAGATCCCCGCCCTCGGGGATTTCCTGCGCGTGAACGCCGCCGCGGCGCCCGCGCCCGCCCTGGTCGAGTGGCTCCACGCGGCGCAGGACGCGCTGGCGCGCGCCGGCGGCGCGCTGCCGGCCGGGCCCATCCGCTTCGTGCTGGCCGGCGGGGCCGCGCCGCAGGCGCTGGTGGGCGTGCTGATGCCGAGCCGCGACAAGGTCGGCCGCACCTTCCCGCTCTGCGCCTTTACCGGCGCGCCGGTCTCGCCCGGCCTGCACGCCGCCTGCGACGCCTTCGCGGCCTCGGCCGAGGCGCTGCTGGCCGGCGCCGCGACGCAGGACGCGCCGGCGCTCACCGCCGGGCTGCGGGGGCTGGCGCCGCTCGCCGATGCCACCGCCGCCGCGGCCGCGCTGGCCGCCGAGGCCGGCCGCCGGCCCGCCGCCGAGCTGCCCGGGGCGCTCTTCCCGGAGCTGCCGGCCGTGGCCTACGCGCTCGGCACCCTGCAGCGCGCCGTGCGCGCGCCGCGCGTGATGGCCGACTGCCCGGCGCCGGACGCGTGCGCGCGCTGGTTCTGGCTGGAGCTGGCCCGCCGCGCCGCTGGCGTGGTGCCCTCCTGCCTCTGGACCGCCGGGCGCGTGCTCGTCGCCCCCGGCCTGCCCGGCCCCGGGGCCCTGGCCGCGCTGGCCGACGCCCCCCGTCCGCCGAGCGACGTCTGGCCGCTGCGGACCAGCGCGGCCGCCGCGCTGCAGGCGGCCCTGGCCGGCCTGCCCGCCGCCGCCCGGGCCGCGCTCGAGACCGGGACCGCGGCCACGCTGCTTGAGCGCCTGGGAGCGACGCGATGAGCACGCCTGCAGAGATCCTCTCCGCGCGCGCGGAGCGCTGGCTGGCCGAGATCCCCGGGGGCGCCCCCGGCGGCGTCGCCGCCAAGCTCGAGCCGGCCTACGAGCGCGTGGCCCAGGAGGTCGCCAAGCTGGACGCGCCGACCGGCGGCCAGGTGGACTGGAAGGCCGTGGCGGCCGGCACCGACGAGCTGCTGCGCACCCGCACCAAGGACTTCACCCTGGCCGCCTACCTGGCCCGCGCGCTGCTGGCGGCCGAGGGCATCGGCGGCCTGGGCGTGGGGCTGCAGGTGTTCGCCGGCGTCTGCGACCGCTACTGGGAGACCGGCTTCCCGGAGCTGAAGCGGCTCCGCGGCCGGGCCAACTCGGCCCAGTGGCTGGTGGAGCGCGCCTGCGCGGCGCTCGGCGAGGGCGGGCCCGGCGGCACCGACCTGGAGACGCTGCGCGCGGTGGACGAGGCCGCCCGGCGCTTCGCCGAGGTGCTCCGCACCCGCATGGCCGACGCCGCGCCGGCGGTGGGGCCGCTGCTGGAGACGCTGCAGCGGGCCATCATCACCGCCGAGGCGGCCGCGCCGCCCCCCCAGCCCGAGCCCGGCCCGGCGCAGCCCGCGCCGGCGACCGCGCCGGCGCCCGCCGCGGCCCCGCCGCAGGCCGATGGCCCGGTCGCGTCTCCCCCGCCCACCCAGGGGTTCGCCTCGGCCGAGGACGCCGTCGAGTACCTGCGCGGCGTGGGTGCCGGGCTGGTCACCGCGGCCGCCGCCCTGCGCGCCAGCGTGCCCGCCGATCCGCTCGGCTACCGGCTGCTCCGCACCGGGCTGTGGCTGCACCTGGGTCGCCCGCCGCCGGCCCCTGGCGGCAAGCTGGGCGTGCCGCCGCCGCCGGAGAACCTGGTCAACGCGCTGGGGCTCATGGTCCAGCACCAGCGCTGGGCCGCCCTGCTGGAGGAGGCCGAGGCGGCGCTGCAGCAGCACCGCTACTGGCTCGACCTGCACCGGCTCTCGGCCCAGGCGCTGCTCGGGCTGGGCCCCTCGCACGCCGCCGCGGCCGACGCGGTGGTGGTGGAGCTGCGCAGCTTCCTGGCGCGCATGCCGGGGCTCGCCACCTTCACCTTCGCGAACGGCACGCCGGTGGCGGACGCGCAGACCCGCAGCTGGCTCGACGAGGTGGTGAACCCGGCCGCGAAGGGCGGGGGCAGCGCCGGCGCCGGCCCCGCCGAGGAGGCGCTGCCGGAGGACCGCGTGGCCGAGGCCCGCGCGCTGCTCGGCGCCGGCCGCGTCGGCGAGGGGCTGGCCGCGCTCGGGGCCCTGGTCTCCGCCCAGCCCTCCGGCCGCGCCCGCTTCCGCGCCCGGCTGCTGCTGGCGCGCGCCGCCGCCGCCGCCGGGCTCTCCGGCGTGGCGCGCGGCACCTACGAGTCGCTGGCCGCCGAGGCGGACCAGCACCAGCTCGACGCCTGGGAGCCGGCCCTGGTGGCCGAGTGCCTCAAGGGGCTCATCACCGCCGCACGCGCCGCCGCGCCGGGCGCGGCAGGCCCAGACCTGAACCGCCAGTACCAGCGCCTCTGCCGTCTCGATCCGGCCGCCGCGCACGAGATCCAGCCTTGACCGAGAACCTCGAACCCGCAGGAGGTGTCGCATGAGCACGAAGGACCAGTCGGTCGCTCCCAAGGAGCGCGTCAACATCGTCTACAAGTCGCAGACCGGGGACCAGCAGTCCGAGGCCGAGCTGCCGCTCAAGATCCTGATGGTCGGCGACTACACCGGCCGCAGCGACGACACCCCGCTCGACGAGCGCAAGCCGATCAGCATCGACGGCGGCAACTTCAACGAGGTCATGGCCAAGCAGAACCTGAACGTGGCCGTGCAGGTGCCGGACAAGCTCAGCGGCGAGAAGGACGCGCAGCTGGACGTGAAGCTCGAGTTCAAGCGGCTCGAGGACTTCGGCCCCGAGGGCGTGGTCAACCAGGTGCCCGAGCTGCGCAAGCTGCTCGAGCTCCGCACCGCGCTCACCGCGCTCAAGGGTCCCCTGGGCAACGTGCCCGCCTTCCGCAAGAAGATCCAGGCGCTCCTCGGCGACGACGAGGCCAAGAAGCAGCTGATGAAGGAGCTGGGGCTCGGCGACTAGCCGCGACCTTCACCTTTCGGAGAGATCCATGGCGACCGAGAAGCAGACCGAGACCCAGGGCGCGGCGGCAGCGGAGGGCGGCGCGTCGCTGCTCGACGAGATCCTCGCCGAGTCCAAGATGAAGCCCTCCGACGAGGGCTACGAGATTGCCCGCCGCGGCATGGCGGCGTTCATGCAGGAGCTGCTCGCGCCGGGCAAGTCGGCCGAGAAGGTGGACCGCGGCGCGGTGGACGCGATGATCGCCGAGATCGACCAGCGGCTCAGCGCGCAGGTGAACGAGATCCTGCACGCGCCGGAGTTCCAGAAGCTCGAGTCCGCGTGGCGGTCGCTCCGCTTCGTGGTGGAGCGGACGAACTTCCGCGAGAACATCAAGATGGAGATCCTCTCGCTGCCCAAGGAGGACCTCCAGGCCGACCTCGACGACTCGCCCGACCTGACCAAGTCCGGCTTCTACAAGATCGTCTACTCCAACGAGTACGGCGTCTTCGGCGGCCAGCCGTTCGGCGTGATGAACCTCAACTACGACTTCGGCCCCGGCGCGCAGGACGTGGAGATGCTGCGCAAGGTGGCCTCGGTCGCGTCGATGGCGCACTGCCCAGGTGCTGTTCGGATTCTATCGTGTTTCCCTATTAACCTTAGCAATACGT
>JASGJN010000016.1:0-75597 GCA_049840735.1 Anaeromyxobacter sp.
CTCGGCGTGGGCCACCTCGTCGGCGCCCGCGGCCGGGTCCTCCTTCACCACCGAGAGGTGCCGGATGGCCTCGAAGACCGCCTGGTCCTCCGCCGAGGCGATGGCCCTAAGCCGGCCTCGCCGGCCGCCTGGAGGTAGGCCGCGTAGGTGGCGTCGGCGATGAAGGGGGCATGGCCGGCGCTCTCGTGGACGATGTCCGGCGCAGGCGTGTAGGCGATGTGCTGGTGGGTCCGGATGTCGGCGGCGATGGCCAGCACCCGCCGGCCCTGCAGCTCGGTGAAGACCGCCGGCGGGATGAACCCGCGCACCGCCACCGCCGACCAGCCCACCCGCGAGAGCTTAGGTTCATCTCGTCCAGGCTGGGGATCCGCTTCACCTCGATGCCGGTCGCCGCCAGGCCGGCCAGGTAGCGCGGGTGGGCGCGCTCCCGCAGGTGGGCGGTCAGCCGGCGCAGCACGTGGCGCCAGACGGCGTGGTCGCGCGGGGTGTAGGCCGCGTAGTCCTGCGCCACCACGTAGCGGCGCAGGTGTGGCGGCAGCCCGGCGATGGCCTGGTCGGTCGGCGACGGCGGCATGGCTCCACCTCCCGGAAGTCAATCTGGCGCCGGCGGCCGCGCGCCGCGCCTCTCTCTAACGGCCGCGCCCCGGTCCGCCAGCCCCTCCCGGCCCGGCCGCGTGGGGCCCGTCCGGCTCCACCCGCCCCGACGCGACGCGCCAGCGCGACGCGGTGCACCGGGCGGCGAAGCCGGCGTCGTGCGAGACCAGCAGGAGGGCGCCGGGGTAGGCCTCCAGCGCCCGCTCTAGCCGCTCGATGGTGGGGAGGTCGAGGTGGTTGGTGGGCTCGTCCAGCGAAGAGCCCCCAGGCGTGCCGGCCCAGCCCGGCCGCCAGCACCAGCTTGCGCGCCTCCCCCGGCGACGGGTCCTGCGAGGCCAGCAGCCGCGCCGGGTCGGTCCCCAGCGCGGCCACCAGCTGCAGCACGCGCCCGCGCACGTCGGCCGGCAGCGCCCTCACCTGGGCGAGGAGCCGCCGCCCCTCGCCGGCCGGCAGCTCCTGCGGCAGCACCAGCAGCCGCTCCGGCGGCAGCGCCGCCCGGGCCAGCAGCGCCCCCAGCAGCGTGGTCTTCCCGGCGCCGTTCGGCCCCTCCACCCAGAATCCGGTCCTGGCGCCCGAGCCGCACGTGGACGTCGCGCAGCACGGGGTGCGGCCCGGCCCGCACCTCGTCCGCGTCGAGCGAGAGCAGCACCGGGCGCGGTGCCCGCTCGAACCCCAGGAACACGCTCCGGCCCAGCTCGGCCTCGGGGGGCGCCTCCGGGACCGCCTCCCGCGCGCGCTCGGCCGCCGCGCGCAGCCGACCGACGTCGGCGCCCAGCCGGTCCTCGGCCCAGGCGCGCCGGGTCTTGGCGCCCAGCGTGCGGGCGTCGCTGTCCGCCGGATCGCGGTGGCGGCCGCTGCGGGCGCGATCGGCGGCCCCCTGGGCCCGGCGCGCCTCGGCCAGCCGCTGGCCGGCGCGCGCCACCTCGGCCTGGGCCGCGGCCCTGCGGTCGCGGGCCGCCGCCGCCTCCGCCTCCCAGACCGCCCGCGCCGCGCCGTACGGCGCCTCGTGCAGGCGCGCGCGGCCGGCGTGGAGGCGCAGCGTCCGAGGGCAGAGCGCCTCCATCAGCGCGCGGTCGTGCGACACCACCAGCCCCACGCCGCGGAAGCGACGCAGCGCCTCCAGCGCCAGCGCGCGGGTGGCGGCGTCGGCGTGGTTGGTGGGCTCGTCGAGCAGCAGCAGCCCGGGCTCGGCCAGGAGCGCGCCGCCCAGCTGCCAGCGGCGGCGCTGCCCGGGCGAGAGCGTCGGCCAGCGCTCCAGGTCCGCCGGGGAGAGCTGGAGCACGCCCAGCAGCCGGCGCGCCTCGCCCCCCTCGCCTGCGGCCAGCGCCGCCTCGGCCTCGCCCGGCGCGTCCACGCCCTGCGGGCAGAGGAGCACGCGCGCGCCGGGCGGCTCCAGGCGGATCCGCCCGCCGGCCGGCGCGAGCTGGCCGGACAGGAGCCGGAGCAGCGTGGTCTTCCCGGCGCCGTTCTCGCCCACCACGGCGGTCCAGCCGGCGGGCAGGCGGAGGGTGATCTCCTCGAGGAGAGGGACGGTGTCGGCGTGCGCGAACGAGACGCGCTCGAGCGAGACGGCGGGCATGGAGGGCTCCTGGGGCCGCTCGCGCCGGGCGCGAGGGCGGGCGCGCGAAGGGCGCGCCGGGCGGCGTGGATGACGTGGGGCGGGCCGGTCTTTCCAGGAGCTAGGCCATGGGGCGCACCGCGGACGGTGCGGCGCCTCGTGTACCGGCTCCGCGCGGCGCCCGCAAGCCCCGCCTCGGGACCGCCGCCGGCGGAGGGGGTGCGCACCCTGTAGGCATGGACCTCCGCGCCTCCCGCTCCGCCCCCGCGCGTGGCCCGAGCGCGGCTCACGCCGGCGGCGGCGACCCTTGCCAGTCGTCCGCGGCCGGGCGCGGGCCGGACAGGAGCAGCTCCTCCAGCGCGTCCGGCGCCACCGGCTTCACCAGCAGCGCGTCGAAGCCGGACGCCCGCGCCCGGCGCCGGTCCTCCTCCGCGCCGTAGCCGGTCAGCGCGACCAGCTGCAGCGAGGCGCCGCCCGGCCCGGCCCGCAGGGCCCGGGCCAGCTCGTGGCCGGTCATCCCGGGCAGCCCGAGATTGCACAGCACCAGGTCCGGCCGGAACGCCGCGACCGCCTCCATCGCCGCCCGGCCGTCCCGCGCCACCTCCACGGCGTGGCCGGACAGCGCCAGCAGGTCGCGGAGCGTCTGGGCCGCGTCCGCGTTGTCCTCCACCACCAGGATCCGCCGCGCCCCCGCGACGGCGCCGGACCGGGCCGGCCGGCCGGCCGCCGGCTGCGCGTCCAGCAGCAGCGGGAGCCGGACGGCGAACTCCGCGCCGTGCCCCGGGCCGTCGCTGCGGGCCTCGATGGACCCGCCGTGCAGCTCCACCAGCCCCTTGGCGAGCGCGAGCCCCAGCCCCAGCCCGCCCCGGCTCCGGTCCAGCGTCTGGTCCCCCTGCGCGAAGGGCTGGAAGATGCGCTCCAGCATGTCGGCGGAGATGCCGGCGCCGTCGTCGCTGATCCGGACCACCGCCTGGGCGCCGGGCCCGGTGGCGACGCTCACCTCGACGCGGCCACCCGGCCGGTTGAACTTGACCGCGTTGCCGAGCAGGTTGCCCAGCACCTGCGCGAGGCGGACCGCGTCGCCGTCCACCCAGAGCGGCGCGGGGTCGAGGCTGAGCCCGAGCTCGACCTGGGCCCGGGCGAAGACCGAGCGGTGGTCCTCCACGGTGGACTGGAGCACCTGCGCCAGGTCCACCCGGCTGCGCCTGAGCCGGATCTTCCCGCTCGTCACCCGCGTCGCGTCCAGCAGGTCGTCCACCAGGCGGGAGAGGTGCTGGAACTGGCGCGCCAGCACGCCCAAGGCGCGCTGCCCCTGCTCGCTGGCAGGGTCCACCCGCTCCAGCAGGAACAGGGCGTTGCCCATGGGCGCCAGCGGGTTGCGCAGCTCGTGGGAGAGCAGCCCCAGGAAGTGCGTCTGCCGCGCCAGCGCCTGGCTCAGCGACTCAGCCACCCGGCGCTGCTTATGCTCCAGGCGCAGGGCCGTGAAGTAGGCGCCGAGCTGCGACGCCACCACCGCGAGCAGCTGCAGGTCCTCCTCGCCGTAGGCCCCGTCGTCCCGCTCCACCAGCAGCACGCCGACGACCTGCTCGAACGAGATGAGCGGCACCGCCAGGCGGGCCTGCCCTCCCTCCGGGGCGACCGCCCGAATCCTCCCCCGCGCTGCGATCCACCAGCAGCTCCAGCAGCGCCAGCGCGCTCCGCTCCATCCGCCGGCGGTCCTCCTCCCGGCCCGGCGGCTCATGCAGCGCGGCCGGGACCGCCCCGCCGGGCGCGGGCAGGAGCGTGCAGCGGTCGTAGGGGACCAGGTTGCGCAGCGTGTGGAGCGCGCGCCGGGCCCGCGCCTCGGCGTCCACGCCCGACTCGAGCGCGTGCGCGAGGTCCGCCAGCCAGGAGGTGACGCGCGAGGGGGCCGTCATGTCGGCTTCCCGGCTGAGCTGGGGACGCCCGTCAGCACCCCGCGCAGCTCCCGGAAGGGGGACCGCTCCGACACCTGCAGCCCCTGGGGGCCGATGGTCATGCCCCGCACCTCGGTGTCCACGTCCACGCCGCGCGCCTTGATGATGGAGATGGCGCGCTCCAGCCGGCCGCCGAGCTCGACGTAGCGGAGCTGGATGACGTTGTCGCAGGCGAAGGAGACGCCGTGCCCGGACAGCTGCCCCGTCCCCAGCAGCTCGGGGATCTCCATGGTGACCACCAGCGTCACCCCGGCGCGGCGGAGGTGCTTCGCGAGGGCGTAGACGAACTCCTTGTACCGGCGCTCGGAGATGGCCCCCAGGGCCAGGCTGGTGAGGCTGTCGAGGACCACCCGCTTCACCCCGGCGTTCCCGATCTCGTCGCGGACCTGCTGCAGGAAGCGATCGGTCGAGAGCTCGATGGGCGCGGCGTAGCGGATCCGGATCAGCCCCTGCTCCTCGAGCGCGGGCAGGTCGAAGGAGAAGCCGGCGGCGATGCTCCGGATCTGATCCGGCGTCTCCTCCAGCGTGAAGAGGAGGCCCGGCTCGCCCCGGCGGGCCCCCTCGACGAGGAAGTGCAGGCCGAGGAGCGTCTTGCCGGTCCCGGTCCCGCCCATCAGCACCGTGCTGCTGGCCGCCGGGAGCCCGCCGCGCAGGAGCTGGTCCAGCTGCGTGATCCCGGTGGGCACCGGGTCACCGCGCGGCGGCGGCCGCTCCGCGGCCGGCGGCGCGCTGACGCGCGGGATGACCCGCAGGCCGCCCGCGTCGAGCTCGAAGAAGTGGACTCCGGGCACGAACCCCGAGCCCCGGAGCTTCTGCACCTCGATCTCGCGGATGCGCATCAGGTCCTGGGTGGCGCTGCCCATCCGGATGATCCCGTCGGCGATGGCGAACTCGGGGAGCCGGCCCTGGTCCTCCGCCGAGTACTCGCCCACCAGCAGCGTGGTGGCCCCCCAGCTCGCCATGTGCACGGCCAGGTCGAAGGTGAGCGTCCGGGTCCGGAGCGCATCTCCGGAGAGATCGTGCAGCGCCTTGTAGCTGTCGATGACCACCAGCGCGGGCTCGTCCGCCTCCACCCGCTGCGCGATGGTCTCGACCGCGGCCTCGGGCGTCTGCCCGCGGAGCGCGCTCCCCAGGTCCACCACCTGGATCCGGTCCTCGAGCAGCGCGGCCTCGAAGAACCGGAACCCCTGCATGTGCCGGACGAGCTTCAGCGAGGGCTCGGAGAGCGTGGTGAAGTAGATCGAGCGCTGCCCTCGCCGCGCGGCGTGGAAGAGCATCTGCAGCGCCAGCACGGTCTTGCCGGAGCCGGGCTCGCCCGACAGGAGCGTGATGGAGCGGGCGGGGATGCCGCCCTCGAGCACCGTGTCCAGGGCCGCGTCGCCGGTGCTGACCCGCTCGAGCCGGAGCCCCTCCCTCTCGCCGCTCATCCCGCGTCCTCCTCGCCCGCCAGGCCGGCCTCGACCAGCTCCGCCACGCGCGCCAGGTGGCGCGAGACCACCGGCCCGGTCAGCTCCCGGAACAGCGGCTCCAGCTCCTCGCGCACCAGCCTGCGCAGCGCCTGGACGGCGTCCGCCCGGGCAGGATCGCGCCAGTGCGCGGGGAGCACGAAGGCGTACTCCAGCCCTTCCCGGTTCACCGCGACGCCCTGCAGCTCGGGGATCCGGGGCACGGCGCGCTTGAGCGCCCTGCGCATCAGCGCGGCGGTGGCGGGCGTGCTGATGAGCGCCACCAGCTCGTCCCAGAGCCGCTTGAACAGGTCCGCGGCGGAGCCGGGCCCGCTGCCCCGCAGCGGCGTCACCGAAGTCGTCACTCGGACCCCTTCGAGCGAGGGTCCGGCGGAAGGCCGGGCGCGACGCTCAGGCTGCTTCCGAGTCTAGCGGGAGGGAACCCGGGGCGAGCGTTCACCTAGGGGCGTGGGCAGAACCCCAGGTGGAAGCACCCTCCCCTCCTGGTGCTCCCGCCCGGGCACCGTGCGTTTCAACGCCCGGTGGCTGGACGCCCGCCCGCCAGCAGCCGCGCCGGCAGCAGCAGCGCGGCCCGCAGCGTGGCCAGCACGCCGTCCACCGCGACGCCCAGGAGCCGGAACGGCAGGAGCAGCAGCCAGACCAGCGGGTAGAGCAGGAGCGCGGCCAGGGCGAGCGGCCAGCACACCACCAGCAGCAGGGCCCACAGCAGGAAGGCGACCATGCCCTCCCCTACGCCGGCCGGGGCCAGGAAATTTCGACACTCCCCGCTTGCCCCGGCGGGCACGATCCCTGGAGACTCTCCTGCCTGATGAGCAAGCGGCCCCACATCCTCGTGGTCGACGACAACGAGGCCATGCGCGACAACCTGCTCGAGTGCCTGGAGCAGGAGGGCTACGCCGCGGACGCGGTGGCCGACGGCGCGGCCGCGCTGGCGCGCCTGGAGCGGGCGCCCCGGCCGGACGTGGTGCTGATGGACCTGCTCATGCCGGGGATGGACGGGCGGGCGCTGGCCGCGGCCATCCGGGCCGAGCCGCGCTGGGCCGGGGTCCGGCTGGCGCTCATCACCGGCGCCGAGCTCCGCCCGCGCGGCGTGGCCGAGGTGGACGAGGTCCTGCCCAAGCCGTTCGGCGTGGCCGAGCTGCTGGCGGCCATCCGGCGGCTGTCGCCGCCGTCCGCCGGCTGAGCAGGACGCGCTGATCCGCGGGGTGGGGGCCCCGGCATTTGGCGCAGCCCCCGTTCTACAGATCCACGCAGTCCACGAAGAGCACCTCGGCCACGCGCCCGCGGATCTGCTCCAGCAGCTCCTGGGGCGGGCGGGCGGAGAGGTCGATGGAGGCGGAGGCGGCCTGGGCCTGGTCGAAGACCACGTTCTGCATCCCCTCCACGTTCAGCCCCGCCTCCCGGACCAGCCCCAGCACCGCCGCCAGCACGCCCACCTTGTCCTGGTGGCGCACCAGCAGCCGCGCCTTGGCCGGCGTCTTGCGGGCCAGGTTCACGCAGCTGGCCACCTCGCCGGCGCGCAGGAACTGGGCCACCATCCGGACCGTCTCGCGGGCGATGGCGTCCTGTGCCTGCGCGGTGGACGCGCCGATGTGGTGGGTGCCGTAGACGTTGGCCAGCTGGGCCAGCGGCGGGGCGAAGTCGGCCCGCCCCTTCTCCGGCTCGCCGGCGAACACGTCGGTGGCGACCCGCAGCCGGCCGGCCTGCGCCGCCTCGAGCAGCGCCTCCTGGTCCACCACCTCGGCCCGCGCGGTGTTGATGAGCGCGGCGCCGGGCTTCATGGCGGCAAGCACCTCGCGCGAGACGAGGCCGCGGGTCTCCTTGTTGAGCGCCACGTGGAGCGTCAGGAAGTCGGCGGCGCGGGCCACGCCCAGCAGGTCCGGGGAGCGCTCCACGCCCAGGCGCTTCGCCTCCTCGTCGGTGAGCGAGCGCGACCAGGCCACCACGCGCAGGCCCAGCGCCAGGGCGCGCCGCACCACCTCCTTGCCGATGGAGCCGGTGCCCACCACGCCCAGCGTGCGGCCGAAGACCCCCGCGGCCTCGGAGAAGGTCTTCTTGTCCCACTTGCCGGCCCGCAGCTGGGCCACGTTGTCCGGGATGCGCCGGTCGAGCGCCAGCAAGAGCCCGATGGCCAGCTCGGCCACCGCGATCGAGTTCTGGCCGGGGCAGTTGGCCACGTAGACGCCGCGGCGGGACGCGGCGGCCACGTCGATGGTGTTCACGCCGGCGCCGGCGCGGATCACCAGCGAGAGGGCCGAGGCCCGCTCGAACACGTCCGCGGTCACCTGCTTGCCGCGGACGATCAGCACGGTGGCCTCGCGGGCGGCCTCCGGCAGCTCGGCCACGGAGACGTCCGGGCGGTGATCGACGGTGACGCCGAGCGCAGCCAGAATCGGCGAGCCGCTCGGCCGGGAAGGCATCCGCGACCAGGATCTTCATGAGACTCCCTCCGGCAGGTGACGGGAGAGAGCCTACCGCCGCCGCCGGCCCGGGCGGATACCGGGTCTTACCGAGGCCCGCCTGGGGGGGCGCACGACTCAGGCCACCTGCCACCCGCGGGCCCTGACGGCGTCCTCCTCCAGCCGCGCAGCGAGCGCGCCCAGCGGCAGCTCGGCGTCCCCGAAGAAGAACGCGCCCAGCGCGGTGAGCGCGGAGGCGTGCTCGCGCAGCGTGCGCGACAGCCACTCCAGCCGCTGCAGCGTGCGGGGGGTGCAGGTCTGGCCGTGCAGGTCATCGAGCACGTCCAGCCGGTGCGAGCGCCACCCCTCGGCCAGGTAGAGCGCCCCCAGGTCGCCGCGGAGGCCCGACCGCCAGCGGGCCAGGATCCCCTCCAGCCACTCCAGCACCTGCGCCGAGGCCCCGCGCGCCCGCAGCGCCGCGCGGAGCCGCTCATAGGCCTGGACCGCCAGCCCCTTCTCCAGCCGGTAGGCGGCCAGCGCGGCCGAGAGCCCCTGCGACTGCTCCAGCGCCAGCAGCTGGGCGGAGAAGTTGCGGGTCTCGAACCGCTCCGCCGGGTGGAACACCGGCGCGCCCCAGCCGCCGGAGTGCGGCTGGGTGAGCGGGTCGTAGCGGTACATGTAGCCGAAGTCGAAGAGGCGGAGCTGCCGCCCGTCGTCGAGCACGTTGCCGGGGCAGAGGTCCCACTCGAAGAGCCCCTCCAGCGAGAGCTCCACCAGCACATCCAGCAGCTGGGTGATGCGCCGCTCGTCCCAGGAGGCCACCGTCTCGCCCTCGATCCAGGGCGAGAGCAGCACGCCGCGCCGGAGGCTGCCGTAGGCGGTCTCGACGATGGCGGCGAAGCGGCGGTCCCCGCCGGGCGCGGCCTGGAGCCGGGCCAGATCGGCGCGGCGCTGCAGCTCGTTCAGGAACGAGGTCTGGCCGTCCACGTTCTTGACCAGGCAGGGCACGCGGGCGCGCTTCAAGGTCCAGTCGCGCCCTCCGGCGCGCAGCCGGAAGACGCGGGCGGTGAGCCCGCCGGGCATGGCCTCCACCACCAGCGGCGAGCCCGGCTCGATCCGCGCGAGCGCGTCCGGGTCGATGGGGCTGGCCTCCGGCCGCCCCACCTCGAGCTCCGCCCCGCTCGCCACGAACGCCAGCTGCGCCGCCTGCCTCGCCTGCTCCTGGGTCATCGGCTGCGCCCTCCGGTGGACCGCGACGGCGCCATCCTGGCCCAGCCCCGGGCGGCGCGCGTCAACCGGGGGGTTGGATTCTCGCCGGCCGAGCCCCTCCGGCCGCCGAACCGGCCGCCCGCCCCCGCCAGGAGGCCTGCTAGGATCGTCCCGTGCCCGGCGCGCCGCAGCCTCCCTCCCCTGCCTCGCCCCCGCTCCGCCGCGAGCGGCTGGAGCGCCAGCTGGCCGGACCGGCCGGCGCCCGGCTCCTGCTCTTGCTGGCGCCCGGTGGCTACGGGAAGACCTGCGCCCTGCGCGCCTGGTGGGCGGGACAGCCGGCCGCGAGGGCCTGGCTGGCGGTGCCGCCGGACGGCCAGCCGACGGCGCAGGCGGTGGGTGAGGCCTGCCAGGCGGCCGGCGACGGATGGCTGGTGGTGGACGGCACCGAGCGGCTGGAGGGCGAGGGGGCGGCGCGGCTGGCAGGCGCGCTGCTCGCGCGCGGGATGGGGCGGACCATCCTGTCCGGTCGCCACGCCCGCGCCCTGCCGCTGGCGGCCTGGCGCGGCGCGGGCGCGCTGCAGGCGCTCGACGCCGCGGCGCTGGCGCTGGACGGCGCGGAGTGGGCCGCGGCGGGGCTGCCGGGCGAGGCCGCCGACTGGGGTGGCTGGTGGGGGGCACGGCTGGCGGCGGCCCGCGACGGCGCGCCGGAGGACCCGGAGCTGGCCGCCTGGCTGCGCGAGGCCTGGGCCCCGCTGCTGGAGCCGTGGCAGCGCGAGCTGGCGCTGGCCGCGGCGCTCCTCCCGGGCGCGAGCCCCGGGCAGCTGGGCGCGCTGCTGGGCTGCTCCGGCGCCGAGGCCGGGGCGCAGCTGCGGGCCGCGGCGGCCGCCCCCGGCCCGCTCGCGCCGCTGCCGCCGCTCCTCCCGCCGCGCCTGGCCGGGCCGCTGCGCGAAGCGCTGCGCGCGCGCGATCCGTCGGGCTTCGAGCGGTTCGTCCGGCTGGCGGTGGACGCCTTCCCGGGCCTGGACGCGACCGCCGCGGCCGAGGTCGCGCTGGCCTCGGGGCTGCCCGCGGCGCAGGAGCGGGTCCTGGCGTCGGCGGGGTGGACGCTGCTCTTCTCGGCCGGCCGCGGGCGGCTGCGCGCGCTGCTCGACCGCCGGCGCCGCGAGGGGGCCGGCGACGAGGTGCTGGCGCTGGCCTGGGAGGTGGAGGCGGCGCGGATGCCGCACCTGGCCCAGGCCGGGGTGGCGGCGCTGGTGGGGGGCGCCGAGGAGGGGCCGCGGGCCCAGGCGCTGGCGCTGGAGGGCTCGATCTGCGCGCAGTACGACGACCACGCCCAGGCCGCCGAGGCGGCCGCCGCGGCGCTGCAGCGCTCCCCGGCCCCGCACCCCGCGGCCGTCCTCGCCCGCTGCGTCCTGGGCGCCGCCCTGCTGGAGCAGGGGGCCCTGGCGCCGGCCGAGGTCGCGCTGCGCGAGGCGCTGGGGGCGGCCACCCGCGACCAGCTCCCGCGGCTGCAGCTGGACGCCTGGCACCGCCTGGCCCTCCTGGCGTGGGAGCGGGAGGACGCCGCCGGCCTGGCCGCGGCTGCGGGCGCGGTGCGCGCGCTGGCCGCGCGGCACGGGCTGGCCGACGCCCCCGATCTGGACGCGCTGGCCCGGCTGGAGGCGGCCGCCGCGCTGGCCCGGCTCGACGCCGGCGCCGCGCGCGCCGCGCTGGCGCGCGGCGACCCGGATCGCTCCACCTACGGCGCCGACGAGTCCTTCCCGCACCGGACGCTGCGGGCGCTGCTGGCGCTGGTGGAGGGGGACCTGGCCGGCCTGGAGGCGCACGTGGCGGCGCTGGAGCAGGCGCTGGGCCAGCGCTTCCTCTGCCTCAAGTGGCGCGCCGAGGCCCTGCTGCCGCGGGTGGCGCTGCGCGCGCGCCGCTCCGACGCGGCCGGGCTCTCGCGGCTGGTGGCCGCCGAGGAGGCGCGGGCCTGGCCCGCCGGGCTGCGGCGCGATCACGCCTGGCTGACGCTGGCGGGGGCGCGGCTCCTGGCCGGCGAGGCGCTGGACGCGGCCGCGCTGGCGGAGCAGGGCCGCGGCTGGCGCGCCGCGGGGGCGCTGGCGCTGGCGCGGCAGGCCGCGCTCCTCTCGGCCCTGGCCGCCGGGGATCAGGGCGCGCTGCTGGCGCAGGTCCGCGAGGGCGCGGCGCAGGGCACGGCGCTGCCCTACCTCTGGCTGGCGCCGCGCTGCGTGGGGCCCCTGGAGGCGCTGCTCGGCCATGCCGGCCTGGCCCACGACGAGCAGACCCGCACCTTCCTGCGCGGCCTGGTGCAGCGGCTGCTGGCCGCCCCGGCCGCGCCCGCCAGCCCGTGCCCGCCCGCCGCGGCGCCACCCGCCGACCTGACCCTGCGCGAGTGGGAGGTGCTCCAGCTGGTGGGCGGCCAGCTCACCAACGAGCAGATCGCGGCGCGCCTCTCGGTCTCGCTCGCCACCGTGAAGACCCACCTCAACCGCCTCTACGCCAAGCTCGGCATCCGCTCGCGGGCCGAGGCGGTGGTCCGGGCGCGCGCCCTTTCGGCGCGGCCTCCCCGGGACCTCGCGCCATGACCCACCCCTGGTTCCACGACGCCGTCTTCTACGCGCTCAACCCCGACCGCTTCGCCCGCGCGCCCGGGCCTGCGCCCGAGGGCTGGGACCCGACCGCCTTCGAGCCCTGGGACGCCGCGCCGGCGCACCGCGCCTACAAGGGCGGCAACCTGTGGGGCCTCACCGCCGCGCTGGACGACCTGGTCGAGCTGGGCGTGACCGCGCTGCTGCTCACGCCGGTGTTCCTGGGGGTGAGCCACCACCGCTACAAGACCATCGACCACCTGCGGGTGGATCCGCTCCTGGGCGGCGACGCGGCGCTGGACGCGCTGCTGGCGGCGGCGCACGCCCGCGGGCTGCGGGTGGTGCTGGACGGCGTCTTCAACCACGTCGGGCTGGGGTTCGCGCCGTTCCAGGACCTGCTGGAGTACGGCGAGCGCTCCCCCTGGCGGCGCTGGTTCCGGATTCGAGCGCTGGCCCGTGAACCCCTTCGACCAGGCCCACCCCGCCAACTACGCCTGCTGGAGCGGCAACCGCTCCATGCCGGAGCTGGACCACGCGAACCCGGCGGTGCAGGCCTACGTGCTGCAGGTGATCACCCACTGGCTGCGCCGCGGGGTGGATGGCTGGCGCTTCGACGCGCCGGAGCGGCTGCGCGATCACGCCTTCTGGCGCGAGGTGCGGCGCCAGGCCGAGGCGGCGCGCCCCGGGGCCTACCTGGTGGGCGAGAGCTGGGGCGACGCCTCCCCCTGGCTGGACGGCGCGCAGTGGCACGGCACGACCCACTACCCGCTGCTCTACGCCCTGTACCGCTTCGCGGCCGGCGCGCGGCTCGATCCGGCGGGCCTGCTCCCCTCCTCCGGCCCGCAGCCGCCGCTCGACGCCGCCGGCTTCGCCGCCGCGCTGGAGGGGCTGCTCCGGCGCGACCGCTGGCCCACGCCGCTCGCCCACCTGACCTTCCTCTCCACCCACGACGTGGGGCGCTTCCTCACCGCCGCCGGCGGCGACCGCGCCAGCCTGCGGCTGGGGGCGCTGCTCCTGTTCACGGTGCCGGGCGTGCCCTGCCTGTGGGCGGGGGACGAGGTGGGCATGACCGGCGGCCCGCCGCCGGCCAGCCGCGGCGGGTTCTGGCCGCGCGAGCGGTGGGACCTGGAGCTCCGCGACCACCACCGCGCCCTGGCGGCGCTGCGCCGCGCGCACCCGGCGCTGCGCCGCGGCGGCTACCGGACGCTGCACGCGTCGGGCGGGCTCCTGGCCTTCGAGCGCGCGGCCGAGGGGGAGCGGCTGGTGGTGCTGGCCAACGCAGGCGACGCCGCGGCGTCGGCCGTCGTCGAGCTGGGCCCGGAGCCCGCGCTGCGCTTCGGCCAGCCGGCGCTGGCGGCCGAGGGCGGCGGGCGCTGGCGCGTGGGGCTCCCGGCGCGGGCGGGGGCGGTGCTGAGGGGGTGAGGGAGCCGCGGTCGCCTAGCGCCCCGGGCCGGCGATCACGCGCCGGACCCGGGCCAGCAGCTCCGTGCCGGTGAAGGGCTTCTGCAGGAGCTCCTCCGGCGCCGGCTCGCCGCTGGCCGAGGCCATCTCGCGGCGATCGCCGGCGTAGCCGGAGGTGAAGAGCACCCTCAGCCCCGGCCAGCTGGCGCGCAGGATCTCGGCCAGGCGCCGGCCGTCGAAGCGCGGCATGATCACGTCGGTGAGGAGCAGGTCCGGGGCGCGCTCCAGCTTGCGCGCCGCCTCCACCGCCTCCGGGCCGGAGGAGGCGGCCACCACCCGGTAGCCCTCGCCGGCCAGGGCGCGCACCGCCAGCGCCCGCACCGCCGGATCGTCCTCCACCAGCAGCACCAGCTCGCGGCCGCCCTGCGGCGCGGCGGGGGCCGGCGGGGCCGCGCGGGCCTCGTCCACCGGCTCGGTCCGCGGGAAGAAGATCTCGAAGCGGGTCCCGCGCCCGGGCTCGCTCTCCACCCGCACGCAGCCGCCGGCCTGGCTGACCGTGCCGTGGAGCGTCGCCAGCCCCAGCCCGGCCCCGCGGCCGACCTCCTTGGTGGTGAAGAACGGCTCGAAGGCCCTGGCCTTCACCTCCGGCGCCATCCCCACGCCGTCGTCCGAGACCGACAGCGCCACCCAGTCGCCGGCCGCCAGGAAGAGATCCGCCTCGCGCCCCAGCCGCACGTTGCGGGTGGCGATCACCACGTGGCCGCCGCTGGGCAGCGCGTCGCGGGCGTTGGCGGCCAGCTGCAGCAGCGCCTGGTCCACCTGCGCGGGATCGAGCCGCACCGGCCAGAGCCCCTCCTCCAGCCGCAGGGCCAGGTGCACGTCCTCGCCCAGCAGCCGGGCCAGCATCATCTCGTTGGCCTGCACCGCCTGGTTCAGGTCCAGCACCACCGGCGAGACCACCTGCTTGCGCGCGAAGGCCAGCAGCTGCTTGGTCAGCTCGCGCGCCCGGGCGCCGGCGCGGGTGATCTCCTCCAGGTCCTGCGCCGCCGGGGTGCGCCCCTCGGCCAGGTCGGAGCGGACCAGCTCGGCCGCGGAGAGGATGACGGTCAGCGCGTTGTTGAAGTCGTGCGCCACGCCGCCCGCCAGCCGGCCCACGCTCTCCAGCCGCTGCGCCTGGCGCAGCTGCTCGTCCATGCGCCGGGCGGTCACCTCGACGGTCCGGTCCACCAGGGTGCAGGCGAAGAGCGGCGCGTCGCCGGCCAGCGCCGGCAGCGGGGCCGCGCCCAGCTCCAGCCAGCCGGCCGTGCCGTCCGGGCGCTGCAGCCGCAGCAGCCGCGGCTCCACCGGCGCGCCGGTGGCGATGGCCCGGGCGATGGGCAGCTCGGCCGCGGTCAGCTCGGCGCCGTCCTCGGACCAGAGGCGGCAGCCACCGGGGCCGGGCGCGTGGCCGACGAGCTCGGCCTCGGCCTGGCCCAGGGCGGCCTCGGCGGCCGCGTTCATGGCCAGGACGGTGCCGTCGGCGGCGTGGACCATCACGCCGTGCCTGAGCGCGCTCATCAGGGCCAGCATGGCCTGGCCCTGCGGCTCGTCGAGCGTCCGGATCGGTTTCACGCGCAGGCTCCCTGGAGGGAGCGTATCACGCGCCGGCCGCCGGGCCAGGCCAGGTCGCACGTCAGGAGTGACCCCGGCCCCGGTGCCCCCGGTCCAGGGGACGCGACCGCTGGGCCGGCGCGCACCCGGAGGCGCGCGCCGCCGCCTGAGCGGCTACGGCTGGGACGCCGCGGGCAGGGCCGCCGGCGCGCCCTGGGCCGGCTGGCCGGCCGGCTGCTCCGGCGGGAGCTCCCAGCCGCCGCCCAGCGCGCGGTAGAGCTGGATGATGGTGACGATCTCGTCCCGCTCCGTCTGCACCAGGGCCGTCTCGGCGGCGAAGGACTGGCGCTGGGCGTCGAGGACCTCGAGGAAGTTGGTCACGCCGCCCTCGAAGCGGAGCCGGGCCAGGCGCTCCGCCTCCTTGCTGGAGGCGACCTCGATCTCCTGCGCCTGCCGGACCCGGGCCAGCGTGCGGTGGCTCCAGCTGGCGTCCGCCACCTCGCGCAGCGCGCCGAAGACCGTGTTGCGCCACTGCTCGCCGGTGGCCTCGATGTCGGCGCGGGCGAAGTCCTCGAAGGCCGAGAGCCGGCCGCCGTCGAAGATGGGCGCCAGGATGCCGGCGCCGATCGACGTGGCCACCGCGTCGCCGGTGAAGATCTTGGACGGATCGAGCGCGTCCAGGGCGAGGGTGCCGGTCAGGGTGAGCGAGGGCAGCCGGTTGGCGCGCGCCACCCGGGCGCGGGCGGCGGCGGCCACCACCGCCTCCTCGGCGGCGGCCACGTCGGGCCGGCGCCGCAGCAGCGCGGTGGGCACGCCGCTCGGCAGCGCCTGCGGGACGGCCTGGCCCAGCAGGGCCTGGCCGCGCTCGATGGGCCCGGGGTGCGGCCCAGCAGGATGCAGAGCCGGTGCTCCTGCAGCGCGATGGCGCGCTCGGTGGCCGGGATGGCCGCCTCGGCGTTGGCCCAGTCGGCGCGGGCCTGGTTCATCTCCAGGTCGTTGCCCACGCCGCCCCTGGCGCGGTTCTCGACCAGCTCGAGCGACCCGCGGCGCGCCTCGGCGGCGGCCCGGGTGATGTCCAGCTGCAGGTCGAGCGCCCGCAGCTCGATGTAGGCCTGCGCGACGGCCGCGACCAGGGATGCGCGGGCGGCGTCGCGGAAGCCCTCGCTGGCGCGCAGGTCGGCCAGCGAGGCCTCCCTGGCGCTGCGCACCTTGCCCCAGAGGTCGAGCTCCCAGGAGAGCCCCACGCCCAGGCCATAGCGATCGCCGGTCTCGGCCAGCGGGTTCACCTGCAGCGACTCGCGGCCGTAGCTGACGTTGCCGAAGGCGTCGAGGCGGGGCCACAGCTCGGCGCCGGCGGCGCGCGCCAGGGCGGCGGACTGCACCACGCGGGTGGAGGCGACCTTGAGGTCGGGGTTGCCGGCCAGCGCCTCGCGGATGAGCTGCTGCAGCACCGGGTCGCGGACGATCTCCCACCACTTGAGATCGGCCAGCGAGGCCTCGGGGGCCTGCTGCGACTGCTCGCCGAAGCGGTGCGTCTCGGGGAGCTGGAGGTCCGGGCGCTTGTACGCCGGACCGACCACGCAGCCGGCCAGTCCGGCGAGCGCGGCGAGGGCGAGGAGGCGGTTCACGGGTGCGCTCCGGGTCACGGGACGGGGTGGGAGGCGGGGGCCGGCGGCGCCGCGGTCTTGGGCTTGCCGGCGGTCCTGAGCTTGAGGTTCTCGACCACCACGAAGAGGACGGGCACCAGCAGCACGCCCAGGATGGTGGCCACCAGCATGCCGGAGAAGACGGTGACGCCCATCACCACGCGCGCCTCGGCGCCGGCGCCGGAGGCGGTCATGAGCGGCACCACGCCCAGGATGAAGGCGAAGGCCGTCATGAGGATGGGGCGGAAGCGGAGCTTGGCCGCGGTGAGGGCCGCGTCGAAGGGCGTGGCCCCCTTCTTCTCCATCTCCTCCTTGGCGAACTCGACGATCAGGATGGCGTTCTTGGCGGCCAGGCCGATCAGCATCACCAGGCCGATCTGCGCGAAGACGTTGTTGACGTACCGCTCGGCGCCGAGGCGCGCCAGCCACAGCCCCAGGAACGCGCCGAAGGCGGCGAAGGGGGTGCCCAGCACGACCGAGAACGGGAGCGCCCAGCTCTCGTACTGGGCCGCCAGGATCAGGAAGACCAGCACCATGGCCAGCACGAACACCACCGCGCCGGAGCCGGCCGCCTTCTTCTCCTGGTACGACACGTTGGACCAGTCGTAGCCGTAGCCCGCGTCCAGGGTCTCGTTCGCGACCTGCTCCAGCGCCTCGAGCGCCTGGGTCGAGGAGTAGCCCGGCGCCGGGACGCCGGAGATCTCCGCCGCGCGGAACAGGTTGAAGCGGTTGGTGAACTCCGGGCCGGAGGCCGGGCCCACCTTCACCAGCGTGTCGAGCGGGACCATGTCGCCGCCGGCCGAGCGCGTGTAGAACTGCGAGAGCGAGCGGATGTCGGCGCGGTACTCGGGCTCGGCCTGCAGGAACACCTTGTAGACGCGGCCGAAGCGGTTGAAGTCGTTGACGTAGGAGGAGCCGAGGAGCGGCCCCAGCGTGCCGTTCAGCTCGGCCAGCGGCACGCCCATCTTGAGCGCCTTCTCGCGATCCACCGAGGCCATGATTTGCGGGACGGAGGCGCGGTACAGGGTGTTGATGCCGCCGATCTCCGGCCGCTTGCGGGCGGCGGCGATGAACTTCTCGGCCTCCGCCTGCAGGTCGGCCGGGGAGTTGCCGGTGCGGTCCTGGAGCATGAAGGTGAAGCCGGAGCCGGTGCCCAGGCCGGGGATGGGGGGCGGGCCGAAGGCCAGCGCCACCGCCTCGGGGATCTCGGCCGAGAGCTTGCGGTTGAGCCGCTTGAGGATGTCGGCGGCGGTGTTGTGCTTGCCGCGCTCGCCCCAGTCCTTCAGCGAGACGAAGAAGAAGGAGTTGTTGGAGGCGTAGGCGCCGGTGATGATCGAGAAGCCGTCCACCGCGGTGACGTACTCGACGCCCTCCTCGGCGGAGACGATCTGCTCGGCGCGCTTGGCCACCTCGGTGGTGCGCTGCAGCGAGGCCGCGTCGGGCAGCATCACGTTGACGAGCACGTAGCCGTTGTCCTCGTCCGGGAGGAAGCCGCCCGGCACGCGCATGGCCACCAGCGCCGCGCCCACCATCACGGCCAGCACCAGCACCAGGCTGCGGACCGCCTTGCCGACCAGCACGCGGGTCAGCCCCACGTAGCCGTCGGTGAACCTGCCGAAGACCTTGTTGAACCAGTTGTAGAACGGCGTGAGCAGGCTCTTCTTGCCGTGGGCCGGCTTGAGCAGCAGGGCCGAGAGCGCGGGGGAGAGCGTCAGCGCGTTGATGACCGAGAAGATGACCGAGATGGCGATGGTCAGCGCGAACTGCTGGTAGAGCCGGCCGGTCAGGCCGCCCATGAAGGCCACCGGGACGAACACCGCCGTGAGCACGAGGCCGATGGCGATCACCGGCCCGGAGACCTCCTTCATGGCGAGCTCGGTGGCCTCCTTCGGTGTCTTGCCGTGCTCGATGTGGTGCATCACGGCCTCGACCACCACGATGGCGTCGTCCACCACGATGCCGATGGCCAGCACCAGGCCCAGCAGCGAGAGCACGTTGACGCTGAAGCCCAGCAGCGGGAAGGCGATGAAGGTGCCGATGAGCGACACCGGCACGGTCATGAGCGGGATGAGCGTGGCGCGCCAGTTCTGCAGGAAGATGAACACCACCAGGATCACCAGCACCACCGCCTCGAAGAGCGTGTGGACGATCTCGTTGATGCCCTCGGAGATGGGCTTGGTGGTGTCGAGCGTGACCTTGTAGTTCACGTCGCCCGGGAACTTGCCGGACAGCTGCTCCATGGTGGCCTGGATCTTCTGCGCCACCTCGAGGGCGTTCGACCCCGGGCTCTGGTAGACGGCGATGGCGGCCGCCGGCTTGCCGTTGAGGCGGCCGGCGGCGTTGTAGAGGAGCGAGCCGAGCTGGATCCGGGCCACGTCCTTCAGCCGGATCACCGAGCCGTCCGGCGCGGCCTTCACGATCACGTTCCCGAAGTCCTCCTCGTTGAGGAGGCGGCCCTGGGTGCGGACCACGTAGGTGAAGGAGGTGCCGGGGGGCGCCGGCGGGCCGCCGACCTGGCCGGCCGGGGTGATGGTGTTCTGCTGCTGGAGCGCGCTGGAGAGGTCGGAGACCGTCAGGTTGTAGCGCTTCAGGACGTCCGGCCGGATCCAGACGCGCATGGCGTAGTCGGAGCCGCCGAAGAGCGTCACCTGGCCCACGCCGGAGATGCGCGCCAGCGCGTCGTTGATGTTGATGGCGCAGTAGTTGGAGAGGAACTCGGTGTCGTACTGCCCCGAGGGCGAGGTCAGGGCCAGCACCATCAGCGGGAAGGAGAGCGACTTCTTGACGTTGACGCCCTGGGCCTTCACCGCCTGCGGCATCTGCGCGTTGGCCTGCGAGACGCGGTTCTGCGTCAGCACGTTCGACATGTCGAGGTCGGAGCCGACCTCGAAGGACACCTGCACGTTGGCGGTGCCGTCGTTCGCGTTGGTGGAGCGCATGTAGATCATGCGCTCGACGCCGTTCACCTGCTGCTCGATGGGCGTGGAGACCGACTGCTCCACCTCGACGGCGGAGGCGCCGTAGTAGGTGGTGCTGATCTGGATCAGCGGCGGGACGATCTCGGGGTACTGGGCGATGGGGAGGCCCTTGAGGGCCACCACGCCCACCAGCACCGTCACGATGGAGATCACCATCGCGACGATGGGGCGGCGGATGAAGAAGTTGCCCATGACCTACTTCCCCTCGGCCGCAGCCGGGACCACGGCCGGCGCGCCGGCCTCGCGCACCGCCACCTGCGAGCCGTTGCGGACCTTCTGGATGCCCTCCACGACGACCCGCTCCCCCGGCTTCAGCCCCTCCTCGACCACCCAGTCCTCGCCCATGCGCGGGCCCATCTTCGTCTTGCGCATCTCGACGGCGTTCTCGGCGGTGACCACGGCGACGCTGAACGTGCCCTGCAGCTCGGTGACGGCGCGCTGCGGGACCAGCAGCGCCCCGGCGCGGCGCTCGGAGCGGAAGCGGACCTTGCCGTAGAGGCCGGGGCGGAGCGTGCGGTCCGGGTTGGCGAACGCCAGGTCCACGCGGATGGTGCCGGTGGTGGGGTCCACGGCGTTGTCGACCAGGATGACCTTGCCGCGGGCCGTGTGCACCCGGCCGTCGGCCAGGATCAGCTCGGGGCCGTCCTCGGGGGCCGGGGCCTTGGGATTGCGGTTGGCCGTCCCTCGCTCGCCCACCTGGCGCACCAGGCGCAGGTAGTCGGTCTCGGGCAGCGCCACCGAGACGCGGATGGGGTCGAGGGAGCTGACCGTGGCCAGCAGGGTGGACTCGCCGCGGCCCACCAGGCTGCCCACCTGCTTCTCGGCCTTGGAGGCCAGGCCGGAGACCGGCGAGACCACGCGCGCGTAGGAGAGGTCGAGCTGGGACTTCTCCAGCGTCGCCCGCGCCGCCTCGAGCTGCGCCACGGCCGCCCGCTGCGCCGCCTGCGCGTTGTCGAGCTCGGCCTGGGCGACGGCCCGCTGCGCGACCAGCGGCCCGTACCGCTTCACGTCCATCTCGGCCTTGGACAGGTTCGACTCGGCGCGCGCCACGTCGGCCCTGGCCGAGGCGACCTTGGAGGTCAGCTCGCGCGGGTCGATGGTGAAGAGGAGCTGGCCCGCCTTGACCTCTCCGCCCTCGACGTAGTCGATGGAGGCCAGGAACCCCTCCACGCGGGCGCGGATCTCGATGTCCTGCAGGCCGCGGAGCTGGCCGACCAGCTCCGAGGCCACGTCGATGTCCTTCTGGACCACCGGCGCCACCACCACGCTGGCGGGCGGAGGGGCCGCCGGCCCGGCCGCCTTGGTGCAGGCGAACAGGGTGAAGCTGGCTGCGAGAGCCGGGAGCAGGCGAAGGCGGCGGGACATGGGAACCTCGTTGATCCGGCGGTAGGCGACGCGCCCGTTTCGGGTGCCGTCGTCGGTTTTAGCTTTGTGGGCCAATGTGGGGGAGGTCCCGGCAGGGGGGCCTGCCCTCATCCTCCCTGCGGGATCCCGTTCGAGCGGGCGGCTGGACCGGGTCCGGTCGCCGCGGCGGGCACCAGGGGGCCCCGCCCCCGCGCAATGGGCGCGGGAACGGGCTTGGCAGCTACAGCTTCGGCTTCTCGATGCCGATGGCGAGCGACTCGACGTAGGTCGCGAGCAGCTTGTCGCCGACCTTCAGCTTGTCGAGCTGGACCTTCGGACCGGCGGCGACCTGGTAGCTGTTGCCGGCAGGGCCCTGGAAGGTCACCAGGCGCTTCTGCGTGTCGATGGCGGTGACCGTCACGGTGGACTGCACACCGCCCACCACGGCACCGGCCGGCGGCGCGGTGGCGCCGGCCTTGGCGCCCGCAGCCACCGCGGTGGGCTCCACGGTGGCAGAGCCCGGCGGCTGGTACTCGAGCAACAGGCCCTGCTCGGCCTCGACCACGATGGTGTCGCCGACGGCGATCTCGTCGAACCGCTTCACCTCGGGCGGCACGGCGAAGGACTCGGTGGCGCCGCCCTCGCCCTCGACCGTCATGTGCCGGGTGGCCTTGTCGATGGACTTCACCTTGACGGTGAGCTTGGCGTGGCGAGCCGCGGCGGCCTGGCCGACCACGCCGGTGTTCTCGACCATGGCGGGCGCGGCGGAGTCGGTCTGGGAGGAGCTGGTCGCGCAGGCCGCGGCGAGCGCGGCGGCGGAGAGGACGAGCGGGAAGCGCACGGGAAACTCCTGGCCTCTCGAGAGGCAAGTCGGGTGAGTGCGCGATGGTACGACAGGGCGCCCAGACCGGCGTTGGGACCAAGGTCCCATGCCGCAGCGCGCGAGAGGCGCCGGACCGGGGCGCCCTGGGAAAAGCCCGATCCGTGTCGGCGAGGCCTCGCCGAGGTGCCGGAGCGGTGAGCGGTGGACCGGGGGACGGGTGGAAGGCCTGGTCGGTCCAGGCCGAGGCCACCCCGGACCGGGCGGCCCTCCAGGTGCGCGCTGCCGGTTCACCGCTTGTCGTGGTCGCGCCGCAGTTGCTCCAGCGCGATCCGGACCTCTTCCTGGATCGCCCGGCGGACGGCTGGATCGAGCCCCTGCGCCCCGCGCTCCGCGCCCGCGAGCGCGCGCTCACTCTCCGACACCCGGCGCAGCGTCTCCCTTTGCTGGCGCGTCTCCTCGCGCAGCTGCCGCCCCGCCTCGGAGTCGGCGCGCACGCGCTCGGTGCGCGCCCGCTGGGTCTCCGAGTGACGGCGCTGCTCCTCGGCCACCATTCGAAGAAGCTCACCTGCTCCGCGGAGCTGCTCGGCGAGGACGCGATCCCTCTCCAGGGCCCGCACGAGGTCCTCCGCCTTCCGCGCGACCTCGTCGTGGAGGCGCCGGGCCTCCTCGGCTGCCTGCCGCGCCGCCTCGGCGTGCTGGGCGGCCCGCTCTGCCTGGACTCGCACGCTCTCGGCGGAGACCCTCTTCGATTCGGCGGCAATCCGCTGGCGCTCGGCTCCCTGACGCTTCCTTTCGGCCGCTTGGCCCCGCGATCTGGCTCGCCCGCTGTCGGCAACCGGGCGGCGCCGATCGGGCGGCGGCTTCTTTCTGGACGGACGTTCGGAACGCATTCCGCTCCAGACGGTATGGCATGCGCCTCGCGGAGCCCGCGCCCCCTCACGGGGCCACTCGACCATCTGTGCGGGAGCTGCCAGCGACTCGCGTGCGACCGGGTCGCCGCCCTGCTCCAGCCTGACCGGGTGGACGCTCCGGCGCGCGTCGGAGCAGGCCGGCCGCCTTCTCCGAGCGCCTGGAAGCCGCTGAACGGCGTTCCCGTTCTGGGGTCGCAGCCCGCGCCTCTCGGACGAGCGGACCATGGCCAGACCGTCAGATCCAGGGCGTCTGCCGCACGAGCCGCCACGCCTGGTTTCGAGAGTCCCGCCTCGGCAGCAGCCGCGCAGGCGAGTTGGTGTCCTGGCCGGGCGCCGTGAGGTAGAGCTCGGAACCCCGCAGGCGGATGAGATAGGTCTCGTCGGGCTGCTTCAGGAACTCCCAGTGCTGTAGGCGGGTCCCCCCCATCGTCTGCTGCAGGAGGGCACCATCCGAGGCATCCAGGCTGCCGGGCTGGAACGCCTTCTGGGTGAACAGGTTCTTGACGAGGTAGGTGTCGCCCTCCAGCTGGATGAGCTGCCACGTCATGCACTCCCAGTCGTGGTGGTCGTAGAGGATGACGCCGGTCCCATCCTCGATGCCAGCGTCGAGCGGCCGCAGATCCTTGCCGCTCTGCACGTTCTGGATGGCGTAGGTGTTCTGGTAGGCGAGCTTCTTCCGGATGTCCTTCCAGTGCCGTGCGCCGATGGGGACCGCCAGGACCACCAGCAGGACAGCCAGGACACCAAGGATGATCTTCTTCATGAGGATCTCCGTCCGGCGCTTTCAGCGCGCCGACCGCGCAACGGCCTCGGCGCAGAGCCGCTCGCTCAGCGCCCAGAGGTCCGCCGCGAGCTTCGGGTCCAGCGCCTGCCTCTGCGGCGTGACCGGCCGCCGCTTCGAGACGTACTCGCCCTGGAGCGACGCCGCCTCCGGCGAGGTCGCGAGCCAGATGAGCGAGTCGGCGCCCTGCTCCGGCGTGACCGAGAAGGGCTTCGCGAGGGCGTAGACGAGGTTCAGCAGGAGTCCCTGGTCGGATCCGAACCCGCCGAACCGGGTGCGGACCATGCCGGGCTCGAAGCAGTTTGCCGACACGCCGGTGCCGCCGAGCCGGCGCTGGAGCTCCTTCGTGAAGAGGATGTTGGCGAGCTTCGAGGTCGCGTAGGCGTTCGGTCCCGACCCCTCCAGCGACGTCGGCGTCCTCGCGAGATCCAGCTTCCCGCGCGCCTGCATCGAGCTCGAGGTCGAGACGACGCGCGCGCCGGGCGTCTTCCGGAGCAGGTCGAGCAGGGACGTCGTGAGCTGGAAGTACGCGAGGTGGTTGAGGGCGAACGTCAGCTCGTACCCGTCGGGCCCCATGGTCGGCTTCTTGAAGGTGGCGCCGGCGTTATTCACGAGGACGTCGAGCCTGTCGTGGCTGGCCCTGAACTCCTCGGCGGCGCGCTTCACGTCGGCCATCCGCGAGAGGTCGCAGAGCAGGAGTTCGATGTTCGGGTTCCCGCTCCCGGCCTTCAGCTCCGCGAGCACCTGCTCGGTCTTCTGCCTGTTGCGGCCGACGATGGTCAGCGTCGCGCCGCGCCTCGCGAACCCGGTGGCGGCCGCCTTGCCGATGCCGTCCGTCGCGCCCGTGACGAGAAACACCTTTCCTGCCAGGTCCTGTGCCATGTGCGGTTCCATTCGTCGAGGGGCTGCGGCCGCCGTCCAGACGGTCAGCGGGCGCCGACCCGGTTGATGTCGGCAGACTCCAGGATGAACCGGTCCGCGCGCCCTTCGACCACGCGGAGCATGGCGCGGCCGAGGAGCTCGGACGTGGTGAACAGGAACGGGAACGCGCGCACGAGGAGCGGCGTGAACAGGAACAGCGGCCTCAGCAGGACGATCCCGACCTGGTAACCCCGCGTGCGACTCCGGATGCCGGGGCCGGGCCGGATGAAGCCGGGCCGCACCGCGCCGGCGTGGCGGAACGGCATCGCCCGGAGCGCGCCTTCGACGCGCTGGCGCACGCGCGCCCACATCGACCGGCCGCCTGCGCCGCCGGCGGAGCAGTAGCAGAAGGAGAGCCCCGGGTTCAGGCGCAGGAGCGCTTGAGCCCACGTGAGGGTCAGCTCCTCCGTCACCCGGGCGTAGGCCGCCTCGTCGAGCCCGACGGAGCTCACGCCCACCGCCCAGATGCAGGCGTCGTAGCCGACAAGCTGGTCCTCGACCGCCGCGAGGTCGAACAGGTCCGGCAGGAGCAGCTCCCGGAGCTTCGGGTGCGAGACGCCGCCCGGGCGCCGGCCGATGGACAGCACGGCCTCGACCTCCGGCGCCGCGAGCGCCTCGCGCAGCGCGCCGGTCCCGACCATGCCCGAGGCGCCGAGGAGGATGAGCTTCATCGGCGCGACCCTCCACGGCCGGAGGCCTTCGACGGCACGAACCGCTCCGCGAGGACGCGGAGGCGACGCTCGAGCACCTGCACCTTGGGCTGGTCTCCCAGAAGACCGTCCAGGGCGAGCAGGAAGACCTCTGCGTGCGCCTGGCTGCCCAGGATCGCCTCCACGCACTGCAGCGCCACCTTGCGATGGCGAGCGTCGATCCCGGGGTCGATCCGCGCGCAGACGTCGAAGAACTCGGACCCCATCGGCGCGGCGGACATGTCGGACCAGGGCTCGAGCACCATGACCCGGCACACCGTCAGCAGGCGCTCCAGGGGATCCCCCTGCCCGTTCGCGGCCTCCTGCGCCTCCGGGTGCCGCGCCACGAGCCAGTGCGCGAACACGGCCGTGAAGATGTCTTCCTTGTCCTTGAAGGTCCGGTAGAGCAGCGTGCGCGAGATCCCTGCGCGCTTCGCGATGTCCTCGAGGGACGTCTTCGAGAAGCCGAAGTTGAGGAAGCACCAGCGCGCGGCCTGCAAGACCTTCGACCGGCGCTCGGCGGCATCCTGTTCGGTGAGCGCGACGGGCATGCAGTGCTCCTTGCGCCAGGCCCGGGTCGAGGCGGGGTGACCCCGCGGCCGGCATCTGGCGACATCGTGACAACTTGCACGCCGCATGTCAACACGTGTCGACGCGAAAGGGAGAGGGCGCCCCGGTCCTCCACGAGGAGGGCCTGATGCCCGGGACCGCGCCCGGACGAACGTGTAGGTGCCCCGCCGGCGCCCTCGGCGGGGCCGTCAAAGGACGGACGGAGCTGCTCCCGGTCAGGCGCAGCTCCGCTCGTACGATTGCCCTGGGCCGGAAGCTAGAACGCGTGCACGAACAGCCCCGACCGCAGCTTCGGCTCGAACCAGGTGCTCTTGGGCGGCATGAGCTTGCCGGCGTCGGAGACCGAGATGAGCTGGTCGATCCGCGTCGGGTGGAGGTGGATGGCGAGCGACCAGCCCTCCTCGTTCACGCGCTTCTCCAGCTCGGCCGCGCCGCGGATGCCGCCGACGAAGTCCACGTCCTTGGAGGTGCGCGGGTCCAGGATGCCGAACAGCGGCGCCAGGAGCTGGTCCTGCACGATGGAGCAGTCGAGCGCGGCCACCGGATCGTTCGCCTGGTAGCTGCCCGGGCGCGCCTTGGCCTTCCACCAGCGGCCGCCCAGGTAGAGCCCGAAGGCCAGCGAGGAGCCGGGCTGCGGCTGCGCGGCGGGCTCGAGGTCCATCACCTCGCCGATGGCGGCCAGCAGCTGCTCGGGCGAGCGGCGGCGCGGGTCGCGCACCAGCCGGTTGTAGGCCAGGATCTGCATCTGGTCGTGCGGGAAGACCACCGCCAGGAAGGCGCCGTGATCGCCCGGCTGGCCGCGCCGCGCGGCGTGGACGCGGCTGGCGGCGGCGGAGCGGTGGTGGCCGTCGGCCACGTAGAGCGCCGGCACGGCGCGGAAGAGCGCGGCGATGGCCTCGCCGGCGGCGGCCGGAACCACCCAGAGCTGGTGACCGACGCCGTCGGGCGTAACCAGGTCGTACTCCGGCGGCGCGGCCTTCACCGCCTCGACGGCGCGGTCGATCTCCGCCACCGCGCGGTAGGTCAGGAACACCGGCTCGTCGTGGGCCGAGAGGACGTCGATGTGCCGGACCCGGTCGTCCTCCTTGTCGGCCCGCGTCTTCTCGTGCTTCTTGATGACGTCGCGGTCGTACTCGTCCACCGAGGCGCAGGCCACCAGGCCGGTCTGGCGGTGGTCCCCCATCTTCTGCGCGTAGACGTAGAGGCGCGGCTCGGGGTCGGCGCGCAGCACGCCGCGCGCGATCAGCTCCTCGAGGTTCTTGCGGCCCTGCTGGTAGACCGGCTCGGTGTGCTCGTCCACGCCCTCCGCCAGGTCGATCTCCGGGCGCGAGACGCGCAGGAAGGAGTCCGCGTTCCCGGCCGCGAGCGCGCGGGCCTCGCGCGTGTTGATGACGTCGTAGGGCGGCGAGGCCACGCGGGCGGCGATGGCGGCAGGCGGGCGGAGCGCGCGGAACGGGGAGAGCGTGGCCATGTGCGTCGTGTCCTCTCGAGGGCGGGGGTGGGGTGTCTTAGCAGATGGCCCCCTGCGCCGCGCAAGAAATGCAGCCGCAGACATGCCCCGCGCGTCCCTTGCACAGGGGACAAGCCATCACCGGCGCCCTGCCCTCCCCCGTCCTCTCGGTAGTCGGCCGCAAACTGCGCGGCATTTCCATGGCGCGCCGCACCCGTTCGGGAGGGACGGGCACGGCCGTTGCTCAAGGCCTCAGCCTCGACCGCTGGACACCGCCGCGGACGGCGGGAGCACACCTCCACCCCTGCTCCGCCGGAGCCTCCATGTCCTCCATCCGCCGCCTGGCCCTCCCTGCCGCGATCCTGGCCCTCCTGGCCGGCTGCGACCAGGCCCGCCCGATCGCCGGGGTGGACCCGGCCGATCCAGGCGGCGTGAGCGCGCGCTGCACCTCCTGCCACGGCGACGCCAGCCGCGACGAGGTCGAGCTGCTCGTAAAGGCCGCGCCACCGGCGACGGTGAGCGGGGCCAGCGCGGGCGCCCACCTGGCGCACCTGCACGGCGGCACCTTCCGCAACGCCCTGGCCTGCGCCGACTGCCACGTGGTCCCCCAGTCCACCGGACACGCCGACGGCGCCATCGAGGTCCGCTTCGGCGCGCTGGCCAAGGCCGGCGACACCACGCCAAGCTGGAGCGGCGACACCTGCACCGTCTACTGCCACGGCGCCACGCTGGGCGCGAGCGGCGCCAGCACCACGCCGCGCTGGGACGGCGGCGCGCTCGACTGCGGCAGCTGCCACGGGGCGCCGCCGCCCTCGCACGATCCCGCCTCCACCCGCTGCGCCACCTGCCACCCCGGCACGGTCAAGGCGGACGGCACCATCGACCTCGCCAATGGGATGCACATCGACGGCAAGCTGGAGGTGAGCAGCCAGCACCCGGACGGCTGGGCCAATCCCGCCCAGCACGGGCCGGCCGCCAAGCAGGATCTCCCCGGCTGCCAGGCCTGCCACGGCGCCGACCTCGACGGCGGCACCAGCGGCGTCTCCTGCAACGCCTGCCACGGCGGCACCGCCTGGCAGTCCAACTGCACCTTCTGCCACGGCGCCAAGCTCGCCACCTACACCGCCGGCGATCTGGCGAAGGCCGCGCCGCCCCGCGGCGCCGGCGGCGAGACCGACGGCAGCGCGCGCGCGGTGGGCGCCCACCAGGCCCACCTCGTGGCGGGCGTGCTCTCGCGGGCAGTCGCGTGCGCCGAGTGCCACGCCAGCGTGCCCACCAGCCTGGCCCACGTGGACGGGGCCACCACGCTGTCCTGGGGCACGCTGGCCCGCGGCGGCGGCGCGGCGCCCAGCTGGAACGGCACCTCCTGCGCCAACTACTGCCACGGCGCCACGCTCGGCGCCGGCGGCACGAACCACGCGCCCGCCTGGACCGGCGGCGCCGCCCAGGCCGCCTGCGGCACCTGCCACGGCGCGCCGCCTCCTGCGCCGCACGCGCAGGACACCAGCTGCGGCAGCTGCCACACCGGCTACACCGCGACCAGCGTCAACGCGGCCACGCACATCGACGGCCACCTCGACGTGAGCGCGCTCTCCTGCACCTCCTGCCACGGCGACGCCACCCGCACCAGCAACCCGGCCGCCCCGCCGCGCGGCACGCACGGGGAGACCGCCACCACCGCCCGCGCCGTCGGCGCCCACCAGGCGCACCTCGCCGGCAACGCCATCGCCAGGGCCGTGGCCTGCACCGAGTGCCACGCCGTCCCCAGCTCCCCCAGCCACTCCAGCGGCGCGGTGGACATGTCCTGGGGCACGCTGGCCCGCGGCGGCGGCGTGGCGCCAAGCTGGAACGGCACCACCTGCGCCAACTACTGCCACGGCGCCACGCTCGGCGCCGGCGGCACGAACCACGCGCCCGCCTGGACCGGCGGCGCCGCCCAGGCCGCCTGCGGCACCTGCCACGGCGCGCCGCCCCCGGCGCCGCACGTCTGCAAGACGGCGTCGTGGTCCTGGTGCAACAGCCGGACGGACTGCGGCACCTGCCACGCCGGCTACACCGGCAGCACCACCAACCTGACCACGCACGTGGACGGGGCGCTCCAGTCCGCGACCACCTGCCAGGGCTGCCACGCCACCGCCGCGCTCACCAGCCGCCACCGGCGGAGCGAGCATGTGTCCCGCTCCTGCGGCGACTGCCACCCGGGCTACACCGCCAGTGCGGTGAACGCGACCACGCACCGCGACGGCACCGCCGAGGTCGGCAACCGGATCACGAGCTTCAACACCGCCACCCGTACCTGCACCAGCAGCTGTCACGGCTCCGAGACCTGGTGAGCCGGCGGCCCCTGTCCGCCGCGGGGGCGCTGCGGCCCAGCGCTTCGCGCGCGGCCGGTGCAGGCCTCCCGGCCCCCAAGCGGCCCATTTGAGGCCCTTCGTGGCCCGACCTGTGGGCTCAGGTAGGATGCATTCCCGCGACGATCAGTGCCCCTGCTTGAGATTGATCAAGCTTTCCCTCCTCGGATGGCGGCAAACTCGCGCACGAATCGCCCCACGTATCGGGCGGGTGGCTCTTCTGATGGCCGAGGAACTTCGAATGATCCGCAATCTGAGCTGGGCGGTGCTGGGCGTGCTGGCGGTCGCAACCTTCGGGGGCTGCGACTCCGCGCGCGAGGTTCCGGTCTCGAGCAGCGTCCAGGAGTCGTGCACGCGCTGCCACGGCTACCCGCCGTCGGCCGCGACCGGCAACCCTGGGCACCCGCAGAACACGAGCTGCTCGGCCTGCCATCCGACGTCGGTCGAGGGCGACAACCAGACCATCGTCGCCGGCGGCACGCACGCCAACGGCCACGTGGACGTGTTCCAGCACCCGGCCGGCTTCGCCCAGGCCAGCCAGCACGGCCCGGCCGCGCTGCAGTGGCTCGCGGGCAGCGCCGAGGTCCCGCAGTGCGCCTCCTGCCACGGCGAGAACCTCGACGGCGGCGGCGCGCAGGTGGACTGCGGCGCCTGCCACTCGGCCCCGCACAGCGGCCGCTTCCCCAACGGCGCGCAGGCCTGGTCGGAGAACTGCACCTTCTGCCACGGCCAGCCGCAGGCGGCGTTCGACTACGAGACGCAGCTCCCCTTCGCCTCGCCCCCGGTGGCGGTGAGCCAGGCCGCCGAGGATCCGGCCATCGGCGCGCACCACAGCCACGTCTTCGGCGGCCCGCTCGCCGACGCGCAGGCCTGCGCCAGCTGCCACTCGGTCCCGCCGGCCGCCTACCCGGCCTCGCTCGACCACGTGGACGGCTCCGCCGTGCCGGTGCTGGGCGGCCTGGCCGCCGCGCAGGGCGTGACGCCCAGCTTCGACGCCGGCTCGGCCACCTGCACCACCTACTGCCACGGCAAGAGCCTCACCGCCGACAGCGCCACCTCCACGGTGGTCTTCGCCGCCGGCACCTCGCCGGCCTGGTCCGACACCGCCGGCCTGACCTGCGCCGGCTGCCACGGCGCGGTGCCCAGCTCCGGCCTGCACGCCTTCCACGTGACCAGCCGTCACCAGGACTGCGGCACCTGCCACCAGGGCTACGAGCAGGACCAGCGGATCGTGAAGGCGCTGCACGTCAACGGCAACGCCGACGTGGTCACCGCCGACGGCCACGTCATCCCCTCCGAGAACAACGCCGACCGGCACTGGGGCGAGGCGCAGTGCGCCGACTGCCACACGCACCTCGGCATCCCGGTCCCGTAGCCCAGGCTGCGCGTCTCACCCGGAGCCCGCCCGCCGGCCTCGCGCCGGCCGGCGGGTTCCGCCGTTTCGGGCCTGGCCGGAGACCTGGGCGGCCTGGGCCTGCTCCGGGCCCGCCCGCCGATTCCCGTTGCGCCCGGTGGGCCACCCTGACACCTTCGCGCCCATGAAGCGCGAGCGCGACGCCAACGACCAACGGATCGCCCTGTTCATCGACTTCGAGAACCTGGTCACCCGGACCGGCCTCTCCCCCGAGACGTTCGACCTCCAGCCGGCCCTCGACACCCTGCTCGAGAAGGGCAAGGTGGTCTTCCGCCGGGCCTACGCCGACTGGACCCGGTTCTCGGCCGCCACCCAGCGGCTGCACGACAAGGGCGTGGAGCTGGTGGACGTGCCGCCCTCCACCCGCGCCGGCAAGAACGGCGCCGACATGCGGCTGGTGATCGACGCGCTGGAGCTGGCCTACCTGCGCGAGCACATCGACACCTTCGTGATCGCGTCGGGCGACTCCGACTTCTGCCCCCTCGCCTACAAGCTGCGCGAGAACGACCGGACGGTCATCGGCATGGCGGTCAAGGAGGCCACCAGCCCGCTCTTCGTGAAGGCCTGCGACGAGTTCATCTACCTGCGCCCCGGCAGCGGGCGGAGGAAGGAGTCCTCGCGCGGCGAGAAGGAGAAGCCGGAGAAGGCGCCCACGCCCAAGGGCATCCCCGAGGTGGCCCGCGACGCCGCGGCCGCCATCCTGGCTCGCGCCGCCGGCCCGGTGAACCCGTCCGCCATCAAGGCCGCCATCGTCCGGCGCGAGCCGGACTTCGACGAGCGCGAGCACGGGTACTCCTCCTTCAGCCGCCTGCTGGAGGCCATGGAGACCGAGGGGCTCCTGCGCCGCGAGCAGGGGGCGAAGGGGCAGTGGTACGTGCTGCCGGCCTGAGGCCTCCACCGGCCGCGCGCGGCGCCAGGACCTAGGCTTCCCAGGAACGCCCCCGCGCCCGCGACGGGCGGGAGGAAGCCCCCATGCCGCAGGACCCGCGCCACGCCGAGCCGAAGCAGGAGTTCCCCAGGCAGCAGCAGTCCACGCCCGGCTCCGAGGCCCGCATGTCGCCGCGCCCGGACTTCGGCGAGGCGAGCTATCGCGGCCACGGGCGGCTGCAGGACCGGGTGGCCCTCATCACCGGCGGTGACAGCGGCATCGGCCGGGCGGTGGCGCTGGCCTTCGCCCGCGAGGGCGCGCACGTCGCCATCGCCTACCTCGACGAGCACGAGGACGCCGAGGAGACGAAGCGGCTGGTGGAGGCGGCGGATCGCAAGGCGCTGCTCGTGGCCGGCGACCTGGCCGAGGAGGCCCTGCGCGCCCGCGCGGTGCGCGAGACGGTGGAGCGGTACAGCCGGCTGGACGTACTGGTGAACAACGCCGCCTTCCAGGGCCGGGCGGTGGAGCGGTTCGAGGACCTGGATCCGGAGCGCGTGGAGCGGACCTTCCGCGTCAACATCGTCGCCATGTTCTCGCTGGTCCGGCACGCGCTCCCGCACCTGCGCCCCGGGGCCTCCATCATCAACACCAGCTCGGTGCAGGCCTACCACCCCAACCCGCAGATCCTGGACTACGCCGCCACCAAGGGCGCCATCCGCACCTTCACGCAGGGGCTGGCCCAGGAGCTGACCGGGCGCCGGGATCCGCGTCAACGCGGTCGCGCCGGGGCCGATCTGGACGCCGCTCATCGTGCAGTCCTTCCCGGAGCAGAAGGTCGAGCAGCACGGCCAGAACGCCCCATGGAGCGCGCCGGGCAGCCGGCCGAGGTGGCGCCCGTCTTCGTCTTCCTGGCCTCGGACGAGGCGCGCTACGTGAGCGGCGAGGTGCTGGGCGTGACCGGGGGATCGCCGCTGGCGTGAGCGGCGCGGACGGCCGGTCGGGGTCGCCCGCTCGCCGCCGGGCCGGGCCGGCCGCAGCTTGTCTGGCGCATGGGCCCCCGGGACCCGCCGCGCCTCCAGGCGCTCGCGGGGCTGCGCTTCGTCGCCGCCGCGGGCATCCTCCTGTTCCACTTCGGTGGGCCGCTCACGGCGGGCGCCCCGGCCTGGGTGGAGCGGCTGCGGGAGGGCGGCCACGCCTGGGTCGGGCTCTTCTACCTGCTCTCCGGCTTCGTGCTGGCCCAGGCCCACCCCGCGCCCATGACCGCGCCGGAGCGGCGCGCCTTCCTGGTGGCGCGCCTGGCCCGGCTCTACCCGGCCTACCTCCTGGCCTTCCTGCTCTCCGCGCCGGCGACGCTCGCCAGGTGGGACGGCCTGGGAGCGCCCGGCGCGCTGCGGGCCGCCGTGGTGGCCGGCGCGGCCCTGCTGCTGGTCCAGGCCTGGCTGCCCATCGCGCGGCTCTGGAACCCGCCCGGCTGGTCCACCTCGGTGGTGGCCAGCTTCTACGTGGCCTTTCCGGCGCTGGTGGCGCGCCTCTCGCGCCTGCGCCGGCGCGGGCTGGCCCTGGCGCTGGGCGCGGCCTGGGGCGCCTCGCTGGCGCTGCCGCTGCTCTATCTGTGGCTGCAGCCGGAGGGGCCGGGGGCCGAGCTGCTGGCGCGCGAGCCGCGCTGGCTGGAGGCGCTCAAGTTCCACCCGCTGGCGCGCGCCGGCGAGTTCGGCGCGGGCGTGGTGCTGGGGCTGCTCCAGCAGCGCGGGCAGCTGCGGCGGGTGGGCAGCGGCGCGGCGGTCGTCGCGCTGCTCGCGGCGGCCGGGATCCTGGCCGGCGGCGCCGCCCCGTACCTGCTGCTCCACAACGGGCTCCTGGTGCCGCTCTACGCCGTGACGGTGGTGGGCCTGGCGCAGGGCGGCCGGCTGGCGCGGGCGCTGGGGAGCCGCCCGCTGGCCGCGCTGGGCGACGCCAGCTTCGCGCTCTACGCGCTGCAGTTCCCGCTCTGGCACTGGGCCCGCGTGCTGGCCGACGCGCCGCCCGACCCGGTCGGGCCCGGGTTCGTGCTCGCCTTCGCCGCGGCGGCCGCGGCGGTGTCGCTCGCGGTCTCGCGGCTGCTGGAGCGGCCGGCGCGCCGGTGGCTGCGGGCCGCGCTCACGCCGGCGCGGGCGGGTCTCCGCGCTCCGCCGGCACGCTCCGGCGGGACGGGCCGGGCGCTCCCACCAGCGCCCCCGTGACGCCGAAGTAGAGCGCCGCCGTCCAGACGCTGGAGGTGATGGGGCAGGTGCCGGTGCGGCAGCCGACGAAGTGGGCGTAGGCCGCGCCGGCCAGCGCGCCGATCAGGGCGGCGAGGAGCGTGCGGCGGTGGCGGCGGAGCAGGGCGCGGGCGGTGGGCATGGGGCTGGAGTCCGTCTGGCCTGGCGTGCCCGCCAGGCGGGCGAAGCCGGAGGTCAGCCGTGGGAGCCAGGCCGCGCCCGGAGGGATTCAGGTCGCGGGCAGGATCGGCCCGCCCGCGGCCCGTGGGGGACCGCGAGCGGGTCGTGCGGGGCGCGAAGGCCCTCGCCTGCGCCGGCGAGCGCCGCGCCCGACAAGCGGATGACGGACCGGCGGGTCAGGCCTCGATGGCCTTCTTCGCCTTCTTGGCCGCCTCGACCACCGGCGCGGCCGCGGCCGCCACGGCCGCCGGGATCTCCTTCGGCGGCTCGATCATCTTGGCGAGCCTGTCCAGCTCGCGGGAGAGGTTCTGGACCGGCACGCGCGTGGTGGAGGCCAGGCGGGTCACCGCGGTGGCGGGCATCTCGGACATGCGGCGCACGGCCGTGGTCCGCAGCTCCTCGGCGCGGGCGCGCAGCCCGTCGAGCCGCTTGCGCAGCCCGTCCACGGTCCAGTCGTCCTTGCTGACCTTGGCGAGCTTCTCGTCGATGCCGTGCAGCGCGTCGTTGCCCGCGCCGATCACCTTGAGCAGCCGGCCACGCGCCTCGGACTCGAGCGCGTCGAAGCGCTCGGCCAGGACCATCATCGGGTTCCGGTGCGTGTTGCCATTCTTGATCGCGACCTCAGCCATGGGAGCCTCCGTGGATCACCGTCGTGAGCGTCCAGAGAGCGGAGCGGTGATGCTCGCTGACAATCGGGAGCGTAAGCTTTCCATGTTTTGACGCGGTGCGTCCATACGGGTATGTCTCAAAGAAGGCTGACCTCCTTATGGGAGTATTTTCCGGGCCTTACCCCCCTTCCGGAGCAAGCAGGCACCTGCCTGCCAGGCGAGCAGCACGGTGTCAGACGGCGCTGCGACACTGTCCCCGTGCCAAGGCTCGTGACCTTCGACCTCGAGACGGTGCCCGACGAGGCGCTCGTGGCGGCGGTGGACGGCGAGCCCGGACGCCCCTACCCGGAGCAGCTGCGCCGGCTCATGGCCGAGCGGCGGGCCCGCACGGGGGGGCGCAGCGACTTCCTCCCCCTGCCCTACCACCGGCCCGTGGCGGGCTGCCTCCTCGAGGCCGAGGTGGACGGCGGCCTCATCCACCTCACCGACGCGCTGGTCTGGACCGATCGGCGCGAGCCGGAGGCCTGCTTCCTCGAGGATGCCTGGAGCCGGCTCGACGGCGCCGCGCTGGTCTCGTTCCACGGCAAGGGGTTCGACCTCCCCGTGCTGCAGCTGCGCTCGCTCAAGCACGGCGTACGGACGCCGGCCTGGTTCGCGCCGCCGGGGCGGGCCGGCGGCGAGCACTTCGACCTGCGCGAGCTCCTGGCCGGCCCCAACGCGGCGGCGCCGCTCGACCTCTACGCCAAGCTGGTGGGGCTGCCGGGCAAGGAGGACGTGGCCGGCGAGGACGTGCAGGCGCTCTACGCGGCCGGCGCGCTGGATCGCATCGCCGCCTACTGCATGACCGACGTGGTCCAGACCTACCTGCTCTTCCTGCGGCTGCGGCTGGTGGAGGGCGCCCTCACGCCGGACGGCTACGCCGACAGCGTCGAGCAGGCGCGCGAGGCCCTGCCGCGCCTCTTCGCCCGCCGGCTCCGCGCCGGCGAGCGCGGGCCGCTGGAAGGCTTCCTCGACCGGTGCGCGCCGTTCTTCGCGCCCGCCGCCGAGCCGGTCCGCCAGGCGCTGTGAGCTGACCCCGCATCGCGCACGGTCGTCCTTCGCCGCAACCTACGGCGCGTTGCGCGCGCTTCAACCGGGGCGGAAGCCGGCCCCGCCCTCCGGCAAGGCCGGCGGGGGCGCGCCGCACAGCTCCGCCGCCTGCGCGGCCAGCGCCTCCGCGTCGGCCCGGCTCCAGCCCTCGCACACCTTGGCCACGCGCCCGCCGCGCTCCAGCAGGAGCCAGGTGGGCGTCACCAGCACCTGCAGCCGGTCGGACGCCGTCCAGGGCTCCGCGTCGAGCAGCGCCTTGACCCGGCCCGGCCAGCCGTGCGCCGCCCCGAAGGCGGCGGCCGTGGCCGCGTCCTCCTGCGCGAGGGCCGCCACGGTGAGGCCGGGGAGCGCCGCCAGGTGCGGCAGCGCCGCGGCGGCCAGCTCGCTGGCCGCGCAGTCCGCCTTGTAGACGAAGAGCAGCGCGGGGCCGCTCGCCCACAGCCCGCCCAGCGCCACGGGGGCGCGCGCCTGCGCGTCCTCCACCACGGCGTCCGGGGCCGGCGATCCAGGTGCGAGCGGCACGCCGGGATCCTGTCCTGCGCGCACCTTGGGCGCAAGGCGCCGCCGCGGTGCGCCTTCACGGAGCCACCTGCGGCGCCCGTCACCTTGGGTGCGCCGGGCCCCGCAGCCGCGCCGCGGAAACCGTCGGGGAGTCGCGCGCTTGGGGCTGGCATTCCCGCTGCACTGCAGCGGGCCATATGGCGGCTCGCGCCACGACCTCCCGCTCCAGGCCCTTCTCCTCGGCGATCCACGCCCTGGCCAGCCGCTCCGATCCGGGCTGCCTCATCGATCGCGAGGGCACGCTGCTCTTCGCGAACGACGCCTGGGACCGCTTCGCGCTCGAGAACGGCGGCGGCCCGTCCTGCTGCGCCGCGGCGCTGACCGGCTCGCGCATCTACGACCACGTCGCCGGCGAGGAGCCGCGCCGGATGCTGCGCATGCTGGTGGAGCGCGTGCTCCGCCAGGCGGCCCAGGCCGGGCCCCACCGCGCGGTCGCCACCTCGGAGTGCAACAGCCCGGACAGCGCGCGCCTGGTGGCGCTGCAGCTCGAGCCGGTGATGGCCGGGACGGAGGTGCTGGGGCTGGTGCTGGTGCACCGGGTGGTCCGCCAGCTCCCCGCCGCGGACGTCTACCCGGTGGTCGAGGGGCGCGACTACCACGGACCGGACGAGGCCATCGAGCAGTGCAGCTGCTGCCGGCGCACCCGCCGCCCGGACGATCCGGCCGAGTGGGACTTCGTGCCGGCGCTGGTGGCGGTGACGCCGCGGGAGGCGCGCTTCGGTTATTGCCCGCTCTGCCGCGAGCTGCACCACGCCGGCGCGCCGGAGCGGGAGGGCTGAGGCGCGACTGCACCACCGCGGGCGCGGCCCGACCGGACCGCGCGCGCGGGGCGCAGGGCAGGCGGATGGGCCGGACGGCTCCGACCGCCCTACGGCGTGACCACGACCGTGAGCTCGATGTGCCGCCCGTCGGCGGTCCAGGCGCTCACGTCCGACGTGCAGCTCGTTTCGCTGGCGGGGACGGTCGTCACCACGCGCAGGCGGTCGGGCTGCGGCGCGGTGACGTCCACGTCGCAGCTCCAGTCCGGCGACCATTGGAAGCGCTCGAACGGCAGCTCCGGGATGATCTCCAGCACGTCGCCGGAGCCCACGGCCACCTCGTAGATGCGCCGGCTCCCGTACCCCGCGACGCGGGTCGGCTGGATCTGCACGCCGTCGGAGGTGAAGTCCGCCTCGAGAAGCGCGAGGTCGTCGGGCACGGGCTTCACCAGGAAGTCGTAGCTCATGGTCGAGGCAGAGAGCTCATACTCGCTGGAGCAGCTCTCGTTCCGGCAGATGTGGAACGTGAGGGCCCCCACGTAGTGGCCGTCCGGGATCCCGTAACGCAGGTTCATGGCCAGGTAGTAGTGGCCGAAGCCGAGGTCGTTCACGTAGGTGTTGTTCTCGAGGACGTTGGCCGGGTCCTCGATGAGGACGCCCGCCGCCGAGCCGGGGTTCGGCGACAGCGTCACGCGCGTCCCGAAGCCCTTCGAGCCGTCATCCTCGTAGAACTCGCGGGTGATGGAGTCGGGCGAGAACGTGGCCTCGATTGGCCCGCCGCCCCCGCCGCCCCCGCCTCCGCAAGCCGTCAGCACCACCGCGAGCGCTGCGACGGCGCCGAGCCGCTTCCCCTTGCTCTCCATGGCTGAACCCCCTCCCTGGGGTCACGGCACTGTGCCCGAATGAGTACCTTGCCCGCCCACGGCATTCGGCCGCGACGCCCTCCGCTGCCCCCACAAGCGCGCGGGGCGGTTCCCGCGTCGCGGAGCCGCCCCGTTGGCTGCGATTCCTGGCGGCGCTGGTCCCGGAGGACGCGCCGATCCTCGAGCGAACCGACCTGACCCACCCTTCGCCGACGGGCGAAGGGCGGGACAGCGCCTAGGAGCTGTCCCGAAATTCGAGCTTGAGGTTGTAGAGGAAGGCCACGGCGGCGACCGTGGATCCGAGGTGTCGCCCCCGCCGCCGGTGGTCCCGGAGGACGCGCCAGTCTTTGAGGCGAGCGAGGACGTGCTCGACCCGGGCGCGCTGTTTGCGGTGACGGCGCCAGGCGGCGTCGGGGACGATCCGGTTGTGACGGAAGACCGGGATACGGAGGCCCAGGACTCCCCGGTATCCGCCATCGGCGAGGACGACACGGTGGCCTCGTTGCCCGGGCCACCGGCGGAAGCCAACCCTCACTGAACAAGATGTCAGGGTCTGGGTTCACGATGAGCGGGTGAGCGCGTCTGCCAAGCGAACCCGTGGTCCGAACCGGCAGCGGCCCTGGACCCGCCGGCCCGAGGACGGGATCTCGGTGCTGCGGCTCGCGCTGGACGTCCACGACCCGGTGCAGCGACGTCGGCTCGAGGGGATCTTCTCCGGGGCCTACCAAGTCCGGCGCGCGCTCCAGCGGACGGCGCGGAATCGTAGGCGGGCGGCTCACCAGGGTGGAGCTGGACGGTCAGGCCAAGGAGCGGGTCCGGGGTCGCAAGCGCCGTGAGCGACGTCGACAGCGGGCCCTGGAGCGGTCGCGCCGGGCGGCGAACCAGGCCCAGTACCGGCTCTCGAGGCGCCAGGAGAAGCGCGCCCGCCGGCGGGCCGCAGCAGGCCTCACGCCGGTCGAGGTGATCCCTGGAGGCCCGCGGCTGGCGCGGTCGGACGGCGTCCCGCTCCAGGCCTACCGGCGGGACACGCTCTCGAAGCGCTACCGCCTCCTCCGGGCTGAGCAGGCTGCCGCTGCATCGTCGTGGACGCAGGCCCGGCGCGACCGGGCCCGGCAGGTCGCCGCCGAGGTGGTACGCACTCACGGCTATCAGCTCGCCGTCGAGGACGTGACCATCACCGCCTGGGCGCGCACCTGGGGGCGCGGGGTGGCCGCCTTCACCCCGGGGACGCTGCTCGCGGCCATCGACCGGGAGGCACGTGCCACCGCAGCCGTCGTCGGAGGCGTTGGCGGCGTGGTCAGGATCCCCACGCAGACCACCGCCCTCTCCCAGCACTGCCCCTGCGGCAACCGGGTGGAGAAGTCGCTCGCCGACCGGGTCCACCGCTGCCCTCGCTGCGGGCTGGAAGGGGACAGGGACGCCGTCTCCGCGGTCCTCGGCGCCTTCCTCGTCCTCGATCGGCCCAGCGAGCCAGCCACGGCGCGCGTCGACTACGACGCCACCCGGCAAGCCCGCGCCGCCATCGGTAACCTTCTCGATCCTCGCTGTCGCGGGCGGCAAGACGCCCGGTCCGAGTCAACCGACCTCTTCGCCCGCGAGCCGTCCTTCGCATGGCGGACGTCCACACCGGCAAGCAAACCGGTGGCTCGGCGAATCGTCGGCACGGCCACGGGCCCAACCCGGGATGAGGCTGGCTCCGGCCAGACCACGCCCGAGCGGGCCCGATGGCGAACCGACCTGGCCCACGCTTCGCCAATTGGCGAATTGTGGGACAACTCTTAGACGGTCTTCTTGGCCTTGCGCTTGCGGGAGTTGCTGAGCACGCGCTTCCGCTTCGCCTGCACGCGCTTCACCTTGGACCGGTTGGACACCTTCCGCTTGGAGCGGTTGCTGCGCTGGGCGGGCATTCGACTCTCCTTCGTTCGCGAGGGCGGCGGCTCGCCGCCGGGTGGGGCTTCCAAAAAAGGGCGCGAGTCTCGCCGCCCCGTGGGCATCCGTCAAGGGCGGCTCACTCCAGCCAGTCCCGGTCCCGCAGCTTCCTCGGCAGGTACTCCTCGGTGATGAAGCTGATGCCGCGCCGGGAGAGGGCCTCCAGCTCGTACTTCTCGCCGGAGCGGACCATCTCCTGGATCTCCTTCTGCCACTTGGGCGCCTGGAACCAGGGGTACGCCAGCATCTGCTTGGCGCGCGACTGGTCCTGGTCGTTCATGGGGATGGAGACGTTGCTGGGCAGCTTGTACTTGGTCTTGTCGAACGACGACAGGCCCACGAAGCGCGCCCCGGGCACGGCCATGCGCATCGACTCGTAGGCCAGGTTGATCGAGCCCTGCTTGAGCACCGAGTAGATGTAGAAGCCCCAGGGATCGTTGTCGACCAGCACGTACACCGGCAGCTTCAGCTCGGTGTGCAGCCGCTGCACCACCCGGCGCACGCCGCGGGGCGGCTGCCCCTGGCCGGTCACGATGATGCACTTCTCGCGCTGCCAGAACTTGTCCTCGTTGAAGCGCTTCCAGACGGCGTCCTTCTCGATGAGCAGGATGTACTTCGCCTCGCTCTTGCCGAACTGGACCACGTGCTCCTCGACGATGGAGGGCACCGACCAGCCGCCCGAGCCCATGCGGCGCAGGTCGATGGTGTCCCCGGTGTCGCGGATGGTGAGCGGGCCGACCATCGAGCCGCGCCCGGTGGCGAAGAGGTGCAGCTCCTCGCGCAGGGCGTCGATGGACACCTCCAGGTCCTCGATGATGGGATCCGACTCCTCCTGCTCCTCGAAGGTGTTCTGCTTGGTGTCCCCGAGGCCGTGCTTGGTCATGTAGTAGAGGTCGCGGATGCTCGTCGTCTTGCCGGCGTCGATGAGCTCCTTGCAGGCCTCCGAGACCAGGAACGTCTGCATGAACTTCTTGGCCATGCTGACGTTGAAGAAGTAGCGCTTCTGGCGCTGGTTCCCCAGCTCGATGAGCCGCTTCTTCTCGTTGAAGCGGACGTTGGCCAGCGAGCGGATGGGGATCTCGAGGAACGGGTTCTTCCCGCCCTTCACGCTCTTGAGGACGCTGTCCGCCAGCTTCTCGATCTTCTGGACGGTCTGCTTGTCGATCTGGTCGAGCCTGGGCATGGCCTACTCCTGCTCCTCTTCCGACCGGCGCGGCCGCCGAGTGATCTTCTCCGACTGCTCCTGCAGGGCCGCGTCCTGCTCGGCCAGCTCCTGCTCGGTCACCTTGTCCGCCAGGCGCAGGAACTCGCGCTTGATGGGATCGGCGCTCCGCTTCGTGATCCGGCCGATCGACTGCGCCACCTCCTGGATGTACAGCTCGAAGAGGCTGCGGCGCTGGGCCTGGTAGTCCAGGTGCTTCTTCTTCCGGATGTGCGCGGCCAGCTTGCGCCCGCACTCCTGCGCGGCCAGCTGGATCTCGCGCATGATCTCCGGGTAGTGGGCCACGGCCTCCTTGGCCTCGCTGGTGAACGGCACCCAGACCGAGGCGATGTGGACCAGCAGCGCCATGGGGCCGACCGGCAGCGAGCCCTTGGGCTGGCTGAGCAGGTAGTTGCGCCAGTCGGTCTTGACGATGGCCTCGGTCATGCCGCAGGCGCCGCGCTGGAAGAGCAGCGGCACGCGGTTCGCGAAGCGGAACAGCTCGATGGGCTTGTCGGCGGGCCAGGAGCCGCCGTACGCGAGCCCGACCTCCACCTGGAAGGGGTTCCCGCGGTAGACCTTGGGCGGCCGCGTGACGGTGGAGATGAAGTAGTTGTGCCCCTTGATCTTCTCGACGCCCTCCTCGGGCGGCGCGTCGGGCACCTCGGGCGCGGCGGCCTTGGCCTCCTTCTCCTTCTTCGACGACTTCTTCTTCCTGGCCTGGTCGAGGTCGAGCTGCTCGTCCGCCTCCGGCCCCTCGGTCTCGATCACGTTGAGGAAGGAGATGAGCCCCTTCTTCATGAGCTCGTCGCCGATGGGCGAGAGCACCTGCGTCGGCGGCGCCATGATCTTCGTGGCGGCGATGGCCTTGTGCAGCCGGTCGGCCAGGTCGCGATCCTCGGCCAGGTCGCGGGGGCGGACCCTGGCCTTGAACCCGGCGGCCTTGACGATCTCCTCCGCCACCGGCCCCGACACGCGCGAGAAGGCGGTCTGCAGGAACCCCTTCACGTCGTGGCTCTTGGAGTCGGCCGCCATCACCATCAGGGCGCCCAGCTCGACGCCGTGCGGGTGGGGCTTGATCTCCTGCGCCTCCTTGGGCAGCTCCTCGGTGGCGCGCGGGAAGCTGAGCCGCTCCTGGCGCGGCCGCACGTAGTGGAAGGTGGCGTGCGGGTTGGAGAGGGCGGTGTGCTCGACGTAGCGGTTCACGAACCGCTGCCCCTGCTGCCAGTTGGCGACGATCTCCAGCTCCACCCGCGTGCCGTGTTCCTGGTGCCACTCGGCCAGCTCCCGGTCGGCGGTGACGACCGGGTTGTTCTTGCGGGTGTCGATCTGGATCTCGAACCAGTGGGCCGGCTTGCTCTTCGCGATCCGCGAGGTGACGCGGATGGGCTGGCCGGTGGTCAGCTGGCCGTACATGGCGGCGGCGCTGATGCCGATGCCCTGCTGGCCGCGGCTCTGCTTGAGCCGGTGGAACTTGGAGCCGTAGAGCAGCTTGCCGAAGATCTTGGGCGCCTGGGCCTTCACGATGCCGGGCCCGTTGTCCTCGATCACCACCACGAAGCGCCCCTCGCCCTTGGTCAGGTCGCCCTCGCCGCTGGGCTTGAGCGCCAGGTCGCGGACCTCGATGGTGATCTCGGGGAGGATGCCGGCCTCCTCGCAGGCGTCGAGCGAGTTGTCCACGGCCTCCTTGATGGTGGTGAGGAGGGCCTTGGAGGCGTTGTCGAAGCCGAGCAGGTGCCGGTTCTTGGTGAAGAACTCCGAGATGGAGATCTCGCGCTGCTTGGCGGCCATCTGCTCGGCGGTGGCCCGCCGGCGCGGCGCCTTCTCGACGGGCGCGGCCGGCTCGGCCTCCACCGGCTCGGGCGCGGGCGCCTCCGCGACGGGCGGCGCCGCCCTGCCCCTGGCCGCGGCCTTGCCCTTTCCCTTGCCCTTGGCCGGCGGCGGTGGGGGCGGCGCCGCGCGCCTGCCCGGAGGTGGCGCGGCCGCCTTGGCGCCACGCCCGCGCGCCGGCGTCGCCGGCACCACCAGCTCGAGCTGGCTCGGCGCCCTGCCCGCCGGCTTCACCTTCCCGCCCTTCGCCGCCTTCGCCGCCGCTGCGCTCTTCCGAGCCGCCATGAGCCGTAACCTCGCGATATCTGCCGCCATCGCCCGTGTAACACGAGCGGGCGGTGGGCGCGAGAAAGCGGCAGGCGGTGGGGCGCCTGGTTTCGAGCCTGTCGGCGGGTGGTTGCGGGTGGGAGCGCGCGGTCGCTCCCGTTCGCGGTTCGACAAGCTCACCGCGAACGGAGGCGTGCACCGCGAACGGAGGCAGCTCACCGCGACCTGAGGCCGCTCACCGCGAGCGGAGCCAGCCCAGCCAAGGCCAGCGCCGCGAACGGCCCTCCCCCCCCCGTTCGCCCTGAGCGTAGCCGGGGCCCGCGGCCCCGGCGGAGTCGAAGGGCAGGGACGGAACGGCCGGACGCTACTGCCGCAGCGCCAGCCCGCAGCTGGTGGCGCCGCTCGTCACCACGAAGTCCGGCGCATTGAACGGCTCGCTGGTCCCGCCGTCGATGATGAGCACGTCGTAGGAGCCCTCCGTGCTCGGCGCGGTGAAGCTGCAGGCGAACGGCTGCACATCGCAGGCAGCGTCGCAGCTCCCGGTCTCGCAAGCCTGGACCCGGGTGTCGAGCTGGATGACATGCTCCGCCTCGTCCACGATGACCGCGCAGGTGGCGCCGCTCTGGTGGCAATCCGGGCAGAGGCGGACGGGCAGGTTGACCGCCTCGCCAGGGTGGGCGGAGCAGCTCGCCACCGCCTGCACGTCCGGCGGCGCCGAGGCGCAATCCTCCTCCCCACAGCTCGTGACGACGAGCGCAGAAGAGGCGAGCAAGGCAGCGAGCGCTGCGCGGCGGGTGGTGGTCATGTGCGGTCCTCCTCGACGGAACCGGCAGATCATCCCGAACTGGGGGGCCGGGGCAAGCATTCGTGCGCCGGGCGTGGGTCGAAAGGTGGGACGGCCGGGGTCCACCCTGCATTCACCCCTACTGGCCGCGGAGGAAGCGGGAGGCGCAGAGCGGGGCGGCGTTGCCCTGGGTGTCGAGGTCCGCCTGGGCAAACTCGATCATGCAGACGCAGCGCCCCTGATTACAGGCGGCCGGATCGCCGGGCAGGAAGAAGTACTCGCTCCTGCAGTAGGGCGCGTCAGCGGACGCGTGAGGACATTGCTGGAGATCTACATAGTCCGGCCGGCACTCGGTCTGCTGGCCGACGTAGGCGCCCTGATACGCAGCCATCATGATCAGCGCGTCATCGATGGTGGCGCCGTCCCCCGCCAGCGCGGAGCACTCGCTCGCGAACCTGTCGAAGACCTTGTGCTCCTCGCTCTTGCCGCAGGCGGCGACGAGCAGGAGCAGGAGCGCCGCCACCTGTCCACACCGGAGCCTCATTCCTACAGGATTATCCTGCGCTTCCGGGCCTTGCCAGGGCTGCGTCGGGGCAGCTACGACTCCCTGGTGGGGTGAACGGAGGTCGCGTGCTGTCGATCGAGACGGTGGCGGTGGTGGGCGCGGGCGAGGCGGGCACCCGCTTCGCCGTGCTGGCGGCGCTCGCCGGCTGCTCCGTCCGCGTCCACGACACGTCCCCGGGCGCCCTGGAGCGCGGCTTCGAGGCGGTGCGGCAGCTGGTCGAGGCGGCCGGGGCCGCCGGCATGTTCACGCCCCGCGACCGGCAGCGCATCCTCGACGGCGTCCTCTTCACCACCGATCTCGACGAGGCGGTCATCGCCGCCGACCTGGTGCTGGACGCGGGCGGCGAAGGCGCGGCCGAGCGGCTGGCGCGGCTCACGGTGGTGACGCGCGCCAGCTCGCCGCTGGCCACCGTGGACGCGCCGCCCGCCGACCTGGCCCGCCTGCCGCAGCCGGGCCGGGTGCTGGCGCTGCGCCTGGCCGAGGGCGCCGGCCCGGTGCCGCAGCTGCTGGTGGTGCCCGCCGCGGCCACCGCTGCCCACGCCATCGCACGCGCCGAGGACTTCGCCCGCCGGCTCAACCGCGCGGCGCAGGCGCAGGACGCGGCCTGAGTCCTCTCCCGCGCGGGCCCCCGCCGGCCGTTGCCGCCCCGCCCCTCCGGCGCTAGTAAAGCGGCCGGAGGCAACGACCATGCTCGCACCGCTGCTGGCCCTCGCGCTGACCGCGCCGCTCAAGGTGGGCGACAAGGCCCCGGACTTCACGCTCCCCGACACCGACGGCAAGCCGGTCCAGCTCTCGGCGCTGCTCCAGCGCGGCCCGGTGATGCTGGCCTTCTACCCCAAGGCCTTCACCTCCGGCTGCACCAAGCAGAACGAGGCCTTCCGCGACAGGTTCGCCGAGGTGGAGAAGAAGGGCGCCCAGGTGGTGGGCATCTCCACCGACGACGTGGAGACCCAGCGCAGGTTCAGGGCCGAGCTGAAGCTCCCCTACCCGCTCCTCGCCGATCCGGAGGCCAAGGTGGTGAACGCGTACGTGGGCACCATCCCGGTGGTCGGGCGCGCCAACCGGGCCAACGTGATCATCGGCCAGGACGGCAAGGTGACCGGGCTGGTCGAGGGGAGCGACGCCATCGACCCCTCGTCCGCCATCTCGATGTGCCCGCTGCGCAAGGCCGGAGGCTCGCCATGAGCCTCGCCGACACGCTGGTGGCCACGCTCCGCCGCAAGCTGCTGGGCATCTCGCCGGAGGAGATCCGCTTCACCTTCGAGGACGTCCGTGGCGAGCTGCGCGCGGTGCGCGCGGAGCTGAAGGAGGAGCTCGCCCAGCTGCGCCGCGAGCTGGACGCGCTCCCGTCCCGCCAGGACCGCACACGCGGGCCGGAGATCCCGGTCGCCGAGGCCTGAGAGGTCCCGCCCCGCACCTGGCCCCATTCGGCCTGAGCGTAGCGAACCCGCAGGGCTCGCGGAGTCGAAGGCCAGCAGCCTCAGCCCGGGATCCCATCCTCCACGATCACCCGCCGCACCACCGCCTCGCCCGCCCCGGCAACGAGCCGCTCGCCCTCGCGCCAGTGCGCGCGGCGCAGGTAGCCCAGCCCCACCCGGCCGTCCGGCGTGGCCGCCGCGCTGGTCACCCGCCCCACCTCGGCGCCGCCCGGGGCGAGGAGCGGCGTGCCCGGGCCGGCCCCCTCCGGCAGCGCCAGCTGCACCAGCCCGCGCTGCAGGTGGCCGCGGGCGGTGGCCCGCACCACCACCTCCTGGCCGATGTAGCACCCCTTGGTGAAGGAGATGGCGGAGCGGGTCAGCCCCGCCTCCATGGGGAGCCGGCCCTCGTCCAGCTCGGCGCCCCAGCGCGGCTGGCCGCCCAGCACGCGCAGCGCCTCCAGCGCCGCCCCGTCCAGCGCCGGCCAGCCCTCCGCCACCAGCTCGGCGCGGAGCGCCTCCGCCTCGGCCGGCGGCAGCCAGGCCTCCAGCCCGGGCGCGCCGTGGCGGGCGGTCTCCACCCGGCGCGGGCCGCCGCGCGCGCCCAGCCGCTCCCGCGCCTGCGGCCCCAGCAGCGGCACCGCGCGCAGCGTGGCCGAGGCGTCGGCCAGCGCCACCTCGTCCATCACCACCAGCTTCTCCAGCAGCGCCTGGGTGCCGGGGCGCGCGGCCGGGTCGAGCGCCAGCAGCGCGCCGTCCTCCTCCACGCGCACGATCCCCTCGCCCACCAGGTGCCCCCTGGCCGTGAGGAAGGCGGCGTGCGCGGCCTGCCCCGGGGCGAGCCGGGCCAGGTCCTGGGTGGACATGCGGTGCAGGTAGTCCCGGGCGTCCTTGCCGGTGGCGCGCAGGAAGCCCGGCGCCAGCACCGGCCCCACGGCCGCGCCGGCGCGCGCAGCGGCCAGCTGTTCGGAGAGCGTCGTCACGCCCAGGAATTAACCGCCCGGCGGCCGCGGCTCAAGCGCCGCGAGCGGCGCTACCCGCGCTCGGTCAGGATCACGCCGGCCAGCACCAGCGCCCCGCCCGCCACGAACGGCCCGGTGAGCCGCTCGCCGTACACCGCCCAGGCCAGGAGCGCGGTCAGCACCGGCTGGAGGTTGGACCAGATGGCCACCCGGCTCGCGTCGGCGCGGGAGAGCGCCCAGTAGTAGAGCAGGTAGGCCACCACGCTGGTCATCGCCACCAGGTAGCCCAGGCTGGTCCAGGCCGTCCCGGAGAGCGCGGCGAAGCGGTGCAGGTCGCTCCTCCAGAGGCCCACCGGCAGGTAGATGAGGGTGCCGATCACGATGGCGGCGCTGGTGGAGACCACCGGGCCGTAGCGCTGCGCGTAGACCTTGCCGCCCACCGCGAAGAGCGCCCAGGCCACCACCGCCAGCAGGATCATCAGGTCGCCGACGAGCTGATCCGGCGAGCCGCCCAGCGCCACCAGCCCGCGCGCGCCCAGCACCACCACCACCCCGGCGAACGCCAGCGCGATGCCGAGGAGCTTCCGCGGCGTGGCCTGCTCGCCCAGGCGCAGGCGCGCCAGCAGGAACACGAAGATGGGCGTGAGCGCGTAGAGCAGCGCGGCGTGGCCGGGCGTGGAGCGGGCCAGCCCGGCCAGGAAGAAGCCCTGGTTGAGCGGCACGGCCAGCGCGCCCAGGGCGGTGAGGCCCACGAGGTCGCGGGGCGCGATGCGCGCGCGGCGGTGCAGGAGCAGCGCGCCGAAGACCAGGCCGGCCACGCAGAAGCGGAACAGCGCCACCTCGAAGGGCGGGAGCTCGTCCAGCGCCCGCTTGGCGGCGATGTAGGTTCCGGCCGAGATGGCCGAGTGGATCAGCATGACGAGTTGGATCACGGGTGGGGTTCCGTCGGAGGCGGCGGGAATGTAGACGATTCCCGGCGCGGCGCAACCCGCGGCGCGAACCCTGGCCTTCGACTCCGGGCCCGCCGAGGCGGGCCCTACGCTCCGGCCGAACGGAGGGTCCGCGCGCGGCGCCGGAGGCGCGCTCAGGCGTCGAGCTGCGCCAGCGCCCACCGCGCCGCGGCGCGGATCCCGTCGTGCGGTGAGTCGAGGTGCGCGCGCACCGCCTCGAGGTGCTCCCGCGCGCCCTGCAGCCCCACCTGCAGGAGCGCGTTGCGGACCAGCCCGTCGCGCCGGGCGCGGGCCAGCGCCGTGCCGTGCGCCCAGGCCGCGTAGCGCTCGGGGTCGAGCGAGAGGAGCGCGGAGAGCGGCAGCGCCGCCTGCCCGACGCGGGGCAGGAGCTCCGGGTCGCTGGCCTCGGGGAGCCCCTGGTTCCACGGGCAGACGGTCTGGCAGTCGTCGCAGCCGAACACCCAGCGCCCGAGCCGTCCGGCCATCTCCGGCGGGATCTCCCCCCGCCGCTCGATGGTCCAGAAGGAGATGCAGCGCCGGGCGTCCACCAGCCCGGGCTCGGGGATGGCGCCGGTGGGGCACGCCGACAGGCAGGCGGCGCAGCGGCCGCAGCGCTCCGGGAACGGCGCGTCCGGGTCGAGCTCGCGGTCGGTGAGCACCAGCGCCAGCAGCACCCAGCTGCCCCACTCCGGCGTGATGAGGCAGCCGTTCTTCCCCACCCAGCCCAGGCCGGCCCGCTGCGCCCAGACCTTCTCCATCACCGGCCCGATGTCCGCCCCGGCCCAGAGCTGGACGCCGGGGTCGAGCGCCCGGAGCGCGGCCACCAGCAGCTTGAGCCGCTTCTTCATCACGCCGTGGTAGTCCCGGCCGCGCGCGTAGCGGGCCACCTCGCCGGTGCCCGGCGGCGGCGGGGCGGACGCGCCGGCGTGGTACGGCAGCGCCAGCGCCACCACGCTGCGCGCGCCGGGGAGGACCCGCGCCGGGTCCAGCCGCTCCGCGCGCTGGCTCCGCAGCCAGCTCATGTCCGCCTCGAAGCCGCGCGCCAGCATCCGGTCGAGGGGGCCGGGATCGAGCGGCTCGGCCCTGGCCACGCCGGCCTTCCAGAACCCGGCCTGGCGGGCGGCCTCCTTCACCTGGGCGGCGTCGAGCGGCATGCGCGCTTTCTAACGCGGGAGAGGCTCCCGGCCGCCCCGTTTCCGCCCCTCCCGGATCGTCCGGCGGCTGAAATTTTGACGGCGATCCGATATCGGATCATACCGATCTCCATGGCGAGAAGGCTCGAGCTGCACGCGTGGAATCAGCTGCCGAACACGGCGCAGCAGGGGCGCAGCTGGGCCATCGTCCAGGGTGACTGCCTGGAGGCCCTGGAGCGGCTGCCGCCGCACTCGGTGGACGTGGCGTTCGCCGACCCGCCCTACCACCTGTCCAACGGCGGGACCACCTGCCAGGCCGGGAGGCGCGTCAGCGTCAACAAGGGCGGCTGGGACGCCTCCCACGGCGTCGCCGAGGACCACGCCTTCCAGGCCCGCTGGCTCGCCGCCGTGCGCCGGGTGCTGAAGCCCAGCGGCACGATCTGGGTCTCCGGCACGCAGCACGTGATCTTCTCCATCGGCTTCGCCATGCAGGAGCTGGGCTTCCACCTGCTCAACACCGTCACCTGGTACAAGCCCAACGCCTCGCCCAACCTGGCCTGCCGGATGTTCACGCACTCGACCGAGATCCTGCTCTGGGCGAGCCCGTCGAAGTCGCGCCCCCTGGCCCACCGCTTCAACTACAAGGCCATGAAGGCGGAGAACGGCGGCAAGCAGATGCGCGACCTGTGGGAGATCACCGAGCGCCCCGAGCCCGGCGGAGAGCAGGTGGTCTGGAGCCTCCCCACGCCCGGCCCGCGCGAGAAGGTCCACGGCCGCCACCCCACGCAGAAGCCGCTGGCGCTGCTCCAGCGCGTGCTGGCCGCGAGCACCTCGCCCGGCGACCTGGTGCTGGATCCGTTCTCCGGCTCGGCCACCACCGGCGTGGCCGCGCTCCAGGCCGGGTGCCGCTTCCTCGGGATGGAGCAGGACCCGGCCTACGTGGACCTGGCCGCGCGCCGCCTGCGCACGGCCGAGATCGCGCCGGAATAGGCCCTGCTCGATCGACACGCCTCCCTGGCTCGCGCACCGGCCCCTCCCGGATTCGCTCACGCGGCGCTCCTGCTCAACCCTCGAACACCTTGGCCAGGCGGCTCCGCAGCTCGTCCCTCACCGCGCGGAAGGCGCCGAGTCGCTGCTCCTCGTTCTCCCCGGCCCCGGCGGGATCGGGCAGCCCCCAGTGGACGCGGAGCGCCTTGCCAAGGAAGACCGGGCACACCTCCTCGGCGCAGAGGGTGATCACCACGTCGACGTCGGCCGGGGGGATGTCGTTGACGCTCTTCGAATACTGCCCCGAGGCGTCGATCCCGATCTCGGCCATGGCCTTCACCGCGAGGGGGTTGAGCTTGGACGGCTGTGAGCCCGCCGAGGAGAATCCTCACGGACGATGGGGCCAGCGAGCGGGCGATCCCCTCCCCCAGCTGACTGCGCGCGGAGTTCGCAACGCAGAGGAACAGGATGTGGCGGGGCCTGGACTCGCGAATCCGTGCGGCGTCCTGCTCCCAGGCAGCGGTCAAGGCATCCTCCCGGCCGCGGGGCCCTCGACGGCCACCGCGCAGTTCGCGACCTTGGCGATCTCCCCCGTCTCCCCGGGGAACCAGCGGTCGCGAAGCTTGAGGGCGACGTTCACGAGCCCGATCAGCACCGGCACCTCGACGAGCGGCCCGATGACCGCCGCGAACGCCGCACCGTGAGCCATCCCGAAGGTCGCGACCGCGACCGCGATGGCCAGCTCGAAGTTGTTGGACGCCGCGGTGAACGAGAGCGTCGCCGTCTGCCCGTAGGGCGCGCCGGCTCTCCGGCTCATCCAGAAGGAGGCGAAGAACATGAGCAGGAAGTAGACGAGGAGCGGGATGGCGATCCGGACCACGTCGAACGGCACCTGCACGATGGTCTCGCCCTTGAGCGAGAACATCACCACGATCGTGAGCAGCAGCGCGATGAGGGTGATGGGCGAGATCCTCGGGATGAAGACCCTGCGATACCACTCCTCACCCTTCCATGCCCGCAGCCCGAAGCGGCTGGCCATGCCCGCAAGGAACGGAATCCCCAAGTAGACGAAGACGCTCCGGGCGATCTGGCCGATGGTGATGTTCACCTCGGCCCCCTGGAGGCCGAGCCAGCCCGGCAGCACGGTGATGAACAGCCACGCGTACACGGAGAAGAAGAGCACCTGGAAGATCGAGTTGAAGGCGACGAGGCCGGCGCAGTACTCCGTGTCCCCCTTCGCCAGGTCGTTCCAGACGATCACCATGGCGATGCAGCGGGCCAGGCCGATCATGATCAGGCCGACCATGTACTCCGGCTTGTCACGCAGGAAGAGGACCGCCAGCGCAAACATCAGGAGCGGTCCGACGATCCAGTTCTGGACGAGTGACAGCGAGAGCACCCTCGCGTTGCGGAAGACCTGGGGCAGCTCCTCGTACCGGACCTTGGCGAGCGGCGGGTACATCATGAGGATGAGCCCGACGGCGATCGGAACGGACGTCGTCCCGACGCTCAGGCGATCCAGCGCGGGGACCACGCCCGGGACGGCCCAGCCGAGCAGGATGCCTGCGCCCATGGCCAGGAAGATCCAGAGCGTCAGGTACCGGTCCAGGAACGAGAGGCGCCGAGCGACACCGGCGGCGGGCGGAGGGGCTGCGGTTCCGGGCTGGGACATGTGGATGTCGTCTCCTGGAGGCTTCCGACGAGGGACTCGAGCCGGCGGAGCGTCCGCGATTCGATGTAGCAGCAGACGCGAGGCCCGTCGATGTCCCCTCGGATCAGCCCGGCGTCCTTCAGCACCTTGAGGTGCTGGGAGGCGGTGGACTGCGCGAGCGGCAGCTCATCGAACCGCGGGGCGCCTTGGCTTTCGAGGGAAGCCCTCTCATGAGGCCGAGCTCCCCGGAGCACCAGGCGCCGCCGCCGCGGCGGCCCGCTCGCGCCGGCCCGCCAGCAGCGCGTAGAGCGAGGGCACCACCAGCAGCGTGAGCAGGGTGGAGCTGACCAGGCCGCCCATGACCACCACCGCCAGCGGCTTCTGGATGTCCGCGCCGGAGCCGGTGGCGTAGAGCATGGGCAGGTGGCCGATGAAGCTGGTGAGCGCCGTCATGAGCAGCGGCCGGAAGCGCAGGCTGCAGCCCTCGGTCACGGTGTCGGCGACCGAGCAGCCCCGGGCCCGGAGCTGCTGGAAGAAGGCCACCAGCACCACCCCGTTCTGCACCGCCACCCCGAGCAGCACGATGAAGGCGACGGCGGCCGAGACGGAGAGCGGCAGGCCGAACGCCACCACCGCCACCACCCCGCCCACCAGCGCGAACGGGAGGTTGAGCAGCACCAGCCCCGCGTGCGGGACCGAGCCGAGCGCCAGGTAGAGCAGCAGGAACACCAGCGCCAGCGCAACCGGCACCACCACCGCCAGTCGCTGCATGGCCCGCTGCTGGTTCTCGAACTGGCCGCCCAGGCGCAGGAAGTAGCCGGGCGGCAGCTCCTGCTCGATGGGGCGGAGCCGGGCGCGGACGTCCTCGACGAAGCCGCCCAGGTCGCGGCCGCGGACGTTGGCCTCCACCACCACCCGGCGCATGCCGTCCTCGCGGCTGACCTGCGCGGGCGCCTCCACCAGGTCGAACCGCGCCAGCTGCCGCAGCGGCACGCGCTCGCCGTCGGGCCCCGGCACCAGGAGGTGGCCGATCTCGCTCCAGGTCGGCCCGGCGGTCCTCCGGGAACCGGACCGTGACCGCGAAGCGCCGCTCGCCCTCGATGAGCGTGGTGGCCTGGCGGCCGCCGACGGCGGTTCCGACGGTGTCGTTGACGTCGCCGACGCGGATGCCGAAACGCGCGGCGGCCTCGCGGTCGATGGCGAGATCGTGCTGGGGCAGCCCCGAGACCTGCTCCACCTTGACGTCCCCGGCGCCGGGCACCCCGGTCACGGCCGCGCCGATGCGGTCGGCGAACCCCTTGAGGACCCCGAGGTCCGGGCCGAACACCTTCACCGCCAGGTCGCTCTTCACGCCGGAGATGAGCTCGTTCACCCGGAGCGCGATGGGCTGCGAGAAGGAGAGCCGCAGCCCGGGGACCTCGCCGAGCTCGGCCCGGATGGCCTCCACCAGCTCCGCCTTGCTGCGCCCCGTGCTCCAGGCCTTGCGCGGCCGGAGCATGACGAGCAGGTCGGTCTGCTCGGGGCCCATGGGGTCCTCGGAGATCTCGGCGCGGCCGGTCTTCGACACGACCGCCTCGACCTCGGGGAAGGTCCGCAGCCGCTGCTCGAAGTAGGTGGCCACCTCGACCGAGCCGGCCAGCGAGGCGCTGGGGAGCCGGACCACGTTGACGGCGATGGCCCCCTCGTCCAGCGGCGGCATGAACTCGGTCCCCACCAGCGGGATTAGCGCGGCCGAGCCCAAGAGCGCGGCGGCGCTCGCGCCCAGGGTGATGCGCGGGTGCGCCACGGCGGAGGCGAGCAGCCGGAGGTAGCCCTGGTGCAGCCGGCGGACCGGCCGGAACTCGCGCTCCGGGGCCTGGCGGAGCAGCGAGGCGGAGAGGACCGGCACGCAGGTGAGCGCCACGACCAGGGAGACCAGCAGGGCGATGAGCATGGTGCTGGCGAGCGGGGCGAACATCTTCCCCTCCACCCCCTCCAGGGCGTAGAGCGGCACCAGGATCACCGCGATCACCAGCACCGAGAAGGCCACCGGGCGGGCCACCTCCCGGACCGCCATGGCGATGACGTCGTGGCGGCTGCGCTCGCGGTCCTCGGCCAGGTGCCGGCGCACGTTCTCGACCACCACGATGGACGCGTCCACCACCATGCCGACCGAGAAGGCCAGGCCGCCCAGCGACATGAGGTTGGAGGTGAGGCCCGCCCAGCCCATCACGATGAAGGAGACCAGGAACGTGAACGGGAGGGAGAAGAGGACCACCACGGCGGTGCGCAGCTCGGCCACGAACAGGAACAGCACCACGATCACCAGCAGGCCGCCCTCGAGCAGCGCGTCCACCACGGTCTCGACGCAGGCCTCGATGAGCGAGGTGCGGTCGTAGAACACGTCGATGCGCGCGCCCGGCGGCAGGGTGCCCTGGGCCTGGGCGATGGCGCCCTTCACCCGCCCCACCACCTCGCGCGCGTTCGCGCCCTTCAGCATGATGACCATGCCGGCCACGACCTCGCCGCGGCCGTCCCGCGTGACGGCGCCCTGGCGCGGCTCGGCGCCCACCACCACGTCGGCCACGTCGCGCAGGTAGACCGGGGAGCCGTCGTGGGCGCCGAGCACGATCCGCTCGATGTCCGGGATGTCGCGCAGGAGCCCGACCCCTCGCAGGTAGGTCTGCTCCCAGCCGGCCACCACCACGCCGCCGGCGGCGTTCCCGTTGGACCGCTCGATGGCCTCGGCCACCTCGCGGACCGTGAGGTGGAACTTGAGCAGCCAATCCGGATCGACCAGGACCTGGTACTGCTTCGCCTGGCCGCCGAAGCTGTTCACCTCGTTGACGCCGGGGATGGGGCGGAGCTGCGGCGCCAGCACCCAGTCCTGCAGCGTGCGGAGCTCCATGGCGGAGAGCCCGTCGCCGGTCAGGGTGTACTGGAAGATCTCGCCCAGGCCGGTGGAGGTGGGGCCCAGCTCCGGCTCCATGCCGGGCGGGAGGTGCTCTCGCGCGCCCGCCAGGCGCTCGAAGACCACCTGCCGCGTCCAGTAGGTGTCGGCGCCGTCCTCGAACACCACCACCACCTGCGAGAGCTCGGCCTTGGAGAGGGACCGGACCTGCAGGACCCGGGGCAGGCCGCGCATCGCCTGCTCGATGGGGAAGCTGACCCGCTGCTCCACGTCCACCGCGGCCAGCCCGGGCGCCTTGGTCAGGACCATGACCTGCGTGTTGGTCACGTCCGGGAAGGCGTCGATGGGGAGCCGCTGCCAGGCGACGCCGCCCGCGACGGCCAGGGCCGCGGTGACGCCCAGCACCAGCAGGCGGTTCTTCAGCAACCAGTCGATGAAGGGCATGGGGGCACCTAGTCCGCGCAGCCCGCGCCCATCTTGGAGCGCAGGACGTCCGACTTGAGGAGGAAGGCGCCGTCGGCGGCGAGGGTCTCGCCGCCGGCCAGGCCCGCGATCTCGACCCACTCGCCCCATCGCCGGCCAGGGGTCACCGGGCGGCGGATCCAGTACTCGCCGTGGTGCCGGAGGAACACGAAGGACCGCCCCTCGTCGGAGAGGACGGCGCTGGCCGGGACCGCCAGCGCCTCCTCCGCGCCGGGCACGAAGACCCTCACGCCGGCGAACATGCCGGCCCGCAGGCGCGCCTCCCCGTCCGCCACGGCGACGCGGAGCTTCACGGTGCGGGTGCGCTCGTCCATGCTCGGGCCCACCAGGTCGACCTTCCCAGGGAACGTGGTGCCCGGGAAGGCCCGCACCTCCACCTCGGCGCGGAGCGCGCCCGCACGCCTGGCCTCCAGCACGCGCCCGAGCTGGTCCTCGTGCAGATCGGCCCAGACCCACACCGAGCCGACGTCTCCCACGGTGGCGATGCTCTCCTCCGGCTTGACCAGCTCGCCCGGGACCGCGTGCAGCTCCAGCACGACGCCGTCCACCGGTGCGCGGACCACCAGCCCGCCGGCGCCGGCGGCCTCGCGTCCCGCCGCGAGCTGGGCCGGCGAGGCGCCGAGCCGCCGCAGCCGCTCCTCCGCGCCGCGGGCGCGGATGCTGGCCTCCTCCAGCTCCTGGCGTGCGGCCAGGTACTCCTTCTCGGAGGTGATCTGCTCGGCGCGCAGCCGGGTCTGCCGGTCGGCGGCGGCCTCGGCCAGCTGCAGGGCCGCCCGGGCGGACAGGAGCTCGCTCTCGGCCTCGCCCAGCTGCACGCTCTCCAGCTCCAGCAGCGCCTGGCCGCGGCGGACGCGCTCGCCCAGCGTGGCGTGGACGCGGCGCACCACGCCCTCGACGCGCGGCGCGACGTGGGCCACGCGGCGCTCGTCCAGCCGGACCTCGCCGGTGAGCCGCACGGGCGCCTCGACCCGCCGCCGCGCGGCGGTGGCAGAGCGCACGAGCCCGGCGTCGAGGAGCTTCACGGGGACCCGGACCACGCCCACCTCGTACCGGCACTCCTCGCAGGTGTGGGTGAGCCGGTCGTGCTCGCAGCGGGCGGCCAGCAGCTCGTCCACGGGACGGTCCAGGTCGGAGGTCTCGCCCTCCTCCGAGCCGTGGTCGTGCTCCTCCTCGCCACCCTGGACGGCGGGGGTGGGGGTGGGCGCGGCCGGGGCCGGCGGGGCTTCACCCTGCGCGCAGGCGGTGAGGAGGGCGGCGGCGACGATGAAGGGGATGACGGCGGGCTGGAGGCGGTTCATGGCAGATCCTGACCGGCGAGGAGGTGGAGCGCGCCGCACACGAGATCCCGCTCGCGGGCGCTGGAGAGGGCTTCACGGCGGGCGTCGAGCAGCACGCGGCGGGCGTCGAGGACGTCGAGCAGGCCCACCTCGCCCAGCTGGAAGGTGCGCTCCAGGGTGCGGGCCGCGGACTCGGCCAGCGGCAGCACGCTCTTCTCCTGCCGCCCGGCGCTGTCGCGCGCCCGCCTGCAGGCCGCGGCGGCGGAGGCGCGCTCCGCCTCCACGGCGCGCCGCTCGGCCTCGGCCTCCGCGGCGGCGGCCTGCGCCAGCGCCTCCGCGCGCCGGACCTCCCCGCCCTTCCAGTTCCACAGCGGCAGCTCCAGGGTGAGCCGGCCGCCGACCGCGTCGCGGTCGAGCTCGCTGGCCCGGTACGCGCCCACGCTGAACGCGGGCAGCCGCGCGCGGTGCGCCCCCACCGCGTCGGCCTGCGCCCCGGCGGCGCGGGCGAGCGCGGCCCGGACGCGCGGGTGGCGCGCCAGCCCGTCGGCCTCGGCCGGCGGGAGCTCCGGCAGCGACGGGGCGGGCGCGACCGAGCCGACCGGGCCCCCCAGCCAGGCGCCGAGCGCGGCCAGCGCCTGGTCCTGGCTGGCCTGGGCGGCCGCCACCTCGGCCCGCACCCGCTCCAGCTCCGCCTCGGTGCGGGTGATCTCGATGGGGCGCCCCTCTCCTGCCTCCACGCGGCGCCGCACCAGCCCGGCCAGCGCCTCCACCTGCTGCGCGGTCGCCACCAGCGTCGAGAGCTCGGTCTGGGCGTGCCCCGCCTCGACGAACAGCGTCCACAGCGCCACGCGCACCTCGGCGCGCAGCGCCTCGCGTCCCGCCCGCGCCTCGTCGGCGCCGGCCCGGGCGGCGTCCACCGCCGGCCCTCGCCGCGCCAGCCAGTCCAGCGGGAGCGTGACGGCCAGCTCCCACTCGCCGCCCGCGTCGCCGCCCTCGCGCGCCTGGGCATGGCCTGCGGCCAGCTCCAGCTCCGGGTTGGGGATGGCCCCGGCCGCGGACACCGAGGCGTCGGCGGCCGAGGCGCGGGCCTGGGCCGCCGAGACGCGGGGGTCGCGCTCCAGGGCGGCCTCGATCTCCGACCAGGCCAGGGGGTGCTCGGGTGCGACCTCTGCTGCGCCGGCCACGGCGCCGCTGGCGAGCGCGATGGCGCCCGCCAGGACCTTCAGGTTCTTCACGTCCGACTCCGGGAAAGGGTGTGGCGGACGCCGCGCACGGCGCGGCGGCACGGGCAGGGCGACGCGCGACCGGAGGGTCGCGGTCAGCCCGGGAGCACCTTCACGGGATCAGGCGATCGGCGGCCTGAACGGCCGGGACGCAGCGCCGTCGGGGTCGGGCTCGGTCACGGGGGTGAGCCCGTGCGCCGCGGGCGGCGCCTCGACCAGCGGGAGGACCACCGCGGACGAGGCCATGGCGAGGTTGGTGCAGCAGGCGCAGTGGTGCCAGACCGGGCCGCAGCCGTGCTCGGGACCCTGGCCGTCATCGCAAGGATCGCCGGCGGTGTGCGGAAGGTGCCCCTCCACGGCCACATGGACCACCGCCTCCACGGCCTCGGCGAGGTCGGGGGCGAGGCCGTTGATCAGGGCGAGGACGAGCAGCCAGCGCACGGGCCTGGATGTTATCGAACCTGGCCGCCAGGGAGCAACCGGAAGCACGGCGCGGGCGGACGCGGCCCTGCGCGTCGCGCCCGAGTGCCCCAGCACCCGCCGCCGCTCCCGGCAGCAGGCGGGCGCCCGCCCCGCCCCGGTCCCTGCCCGGGCACCGGGGCGGTGGCTACATTCCCGACCGTGACCCCCACGGCCGCAGAGGCGCTGCTCCCCCTCATCGGCCTGGTCGCGTTCCTCCTCTCCACGCTGGCGATCTTCGCCGCGCGCGCGGTGCTGGTGGGACGGCCGCACACGCCGGACATCGAGAAGCGGCAGCGCTCCTTCCTGGCCAAGTTCTTCCAGGAGTGGTGGATCTGGCTCTACACGCCGGCGGAGCGGGCCTGCCTGCGCCTGCGGATCTCGCCCGACGCCATCACCCTGGCGAGCACCGTGGTCACCGCCGGCTCGGCGGTGCTGATCGGCTTCGGGTGGCTCTCGCTGGGCGGCTGGGTCTTCCTGTTCGCGTCCTCGTTCGACTTCATCGACGGCCGGGTGGCCCGGGCCACGGGCCGGGTCAGCCGGGCCGGCGCCTTCCTCGACTCGACGCTCGATCGCGTGGGCGAGCTGCTGGTGTTCGGCGGCCTGGCGGTGGCGTTCCGCGGCACCCCGGTGCTGTTCGCGGCGCTGGGCGCCGCCGGCGCGTCGGTGCTGGTCTCCTACGCCCGGGCCCGCGGCGAGGCGCTGGGCGCCGGGGAGGCGGCCAAGGTGGGCGGGATGCAGCGGCCGGAGCGGGTGGTGGTGACCGGGGTCTCCCTCGCCCTCTCGCCCCTGGCCGAGGCCGCCTGGGGACCGGGGAGCGGACGGGGGCTGGTGGGCACGGCGCTGACCGCCCTGGCCGTCTTCGCAGCCTTCACCGCCGCCCGCCGGACCTGGGTCATCTACCGGAGCCTGCGCGGCGCCGACCCCGCGCCCGCCGCCCGCCCGCCCTTCAGGCTCGCCGACGTCTTCCGCCTGGAGCCCCGCCGGAAGGTCGTGCGGTAGGCGCCGACCTCCCGGAAGGGACGTGCGCCAGGGGGAACGCCCCGGGGACCGCCGCGCGCCTCCGGCGTTCGTTGCCGCCCCCTGGATCGCATGGTAAGGGGGGTGCGTGAGAGGCCCTCCCCCGCGCCACCCCGACGAGCCCCGCGAGCAGCTCCCCGCCGTCGAAGGCTTCATCGCCGATGCCGCCGAGCTGAAACCCGGAGTGCGGGTGGTCTACCCGAACCAGGGCGTCTGCGCCGTCATCGGGCTCGAGGAGAAGGACATCGCCGGCCAGAAGCTGCAGCTGGTCCGCATGACGCGCGAGGAGGACGGCGCGACGGTGATGGTGCCGCGCAACAAGGTGCCGTCCATCGGGCTGCGCAAGGTGGCCTCGGGCGACCAGATCGAGGGCGTCTTCCACTACCTGGGCGCCGTCTTCGACGACCCCGAGCTGGACTGGAAGGTGCGCCACCGCGACAACGCCGACCGGCTCATCGCGGGCGGCATCCTGGGCGTGGCTGAGGTGGTGAAGGGGCTCCACTCGCTCTCGCGCATCCGCCCGCTGCCGGCCAAGGAGCGCGAGCAGTACGACAACGCGCGCCACCTGCTGGTGCACGAGGTGGCGGTCTCGCTGCAGGTCCCGGCCGGCGTGGCCGAGGACTACATCGACTACGCGCTCATGCCGCCGGCCGGGGTGAAGTTCGACCTCAAGCCCCCGCCGCCGCCCGTGCTGCTCCCCTCCCGCCCGAAGAAGCGCAAGGTGGTGGCGGACGAGGAGGACGGCGGGCTGGGCGATCTTGGGCTGGGCGATCTCGGCATCGACATCGACCTGGCCGGTGCGCTGGAGGGCGAGCCGGGCGACCCGGCAGCCGCCGAGGCCGGCGAGGGCGCGGAGGCCGCAGAGGGCAGCGCCGAGGGGGCCGAGGCCGCGCCCGCCGAGGGTGAAGGGGCCGAGCGCGCCGACGAGGCCGAGGAGGCGCCGGAGGACGACGGCGACGAGGCCCCCGCGCCGCGCGCGCGAAGGCCGAGAAGCCGGCGCCCAAGGCCGCCAAGGCGGCGGAGAAGGCGCCCAGGGCCGCCGCGAAGAAGGCGCCGGCGGAGAAGCCCAAGAAGGAGAAGGCGCCCGCGAAGAAGGCGGCCGCCGAGAAGCCGAAGAAGGAGAAGCCCGCCGCGAAGAAGCCCGCGGCCAAGCCGGCGGCCAAGGCCAAGGGGAAGAAGAAGTGATCCGGATCGTCACCCTCGACAGGATCGACCCCGCCGACATGGCGTTCCTCACCCGGACGCTCTACCAGGCCTTCGGCCTGGGCACCGAGTTCGCGGGCGAGAAGGCCGCGCCGGCCGGCGTCGAGCGCAAGGACGGCCGGCTCGACGCGGTCAAGCTGCTGCGCGAGGTGGAGGGCATCCGCACCTACGCCGACGACCGCGTCCTCTACATCACGGCCGCGCCGCTGGCGCTGCCGGAGGGGCCGCTGGGCGAGCCGCCGTGCTGGGGCTTCGCCGACTACGGCAAGGAGCGCGCGGTCATCTCCACGGCCCGCTTCCCGGCGCGCGGGGTGACCGAGTCCTCCGTCGAGGCCTGGCAGCGCCGGCTGGCGCGCGAGGCCACCCACGCCATCGGGCACCTCTGGGACCTGCACCACTGCTACGACGCGCGCTGCGCCATGCATCCCTCGTGGTCCCCTGCCCTGCCGGCGCAGCCGGAGATGGACCTGTGCACGTTCTGCCGCGACAAGAGCGAGCGCCGGATCCGGCTGGCCAAGACCTAGCCGCCCCGTGACGAGCCCCGAGCCGTCCGACCCGCCGACCCCGCCAGGCCCCCGCGCGCTGCTGCGGCTCCTGGCGCGGCCGCTCCTCGCCCTGGCCCGCGCGCTGGCGGCGCTCGCCGCCTGGCCGTGGCGCCACCGCCCGCCGGCGGCGCGCGGGCTGGCCTGCGGGTTCGCCGGCCTGGTCCTGGCGCTGGGGCTCCTCGGCACGCTCTTCCCGCTGGTGCTGCGGAGCCTGCTCCCCTCCGCGCTGGACTGGGACGGCGCCGGCGCGCTGCTGGCCCGCGACGGCCGCCCCGGCGACGTGGTGGTGGTCTCGCCCCCCTGGGCTGAGCGGATCCGCCTGGAGGCGCCCGCCGCGCTGCCGGCGCTGAGCCAGCCCCGCTACGCCGGCGAGGCGCTGGCCGGCGTGCGCCGCGTCTGGCTGGTCTCGCTCCCGGACGCCCCCGGCTTCAGCTGGGACCCCGAGCTCGACCTGCTGGAGCGCGCGGCCCGGAGCGCCCCGCCGCTGCAGCTGGGCGCGCTGCAGCTCACCCGCTACGACCTGTCCTTCCCCGAGCGCCCGCTGGCGTTCCTCCCCGACCGGCTGGCCGGCGCCGTGGTGACCACCGGCGGCGAGCCCTGCCCGGCCGACGCCGCCGGGCGCTTCCGCTGCGGCGCGGCGCCGGGCCAGGGGCCGGGCTGGAGCGTCTGGCGTGCCATGCGCGAGGTGGAGGGCGTGCCCCGCCCCTGCCTGGTGGTGGAGGGGCCCGGCGCGGGCGAGGTGACCGTGGAGCTGCCCGACGTGCCGGTCGGGAAGGTGCTCCGCGGCCACGCCGGACCGCTGGGCCCGGCCTGGAGCGCCGGGGGGACCACCCGGCTCGAGCTGCTCGCCGACGGCGAGGCGCTGGGCGCGGCCGAGCTGCAGCCGGACGGCTGGCGCACCTTCCGGCTCGACACCAGCCGGTTCGCGGACGGGACGCACCGGCTGCAGCTCCGGCTGAGCCCGGCCCAGCCGCTCTGCGTCGAGGCGGTGACGCTCCCATGATCGACCCCCTCCCCGGCGCCCTGCGCCAGCGCCTGGCCGTGCTCGGCGCGGGTCCGCGCCGCCTGGCGCTCCTCTGGGCGGCGCTGGTCTTCGCGCTGGCCGCCGCGCTGGGGGGCGGGCCCGGGATCTCCGCGGACGAGGCCGCCACCTTCTCGGCGGCCGTGCCTGCGCTGGGCGGCGGCGCCGCCGCGCCGGAGCTTGCGCCGCTGCCGGCCCTGCTGGCCCGGCTGTCCCACGCCGCGCTGGGCGGCCTCTCCCACCTCCACGCGCTGCGCCTGCCCGCCGCCGCCGCGGCCGCGCTCCTCGCCGCCGGCGTGGCCTTCCTGGCCCACCGGCTGGCCGGGCGCAGCGCCGCGCTGCTGGCGCCGGGGCTGGCCCTGCTGGCCCCGCGCCTGCTGCACGCCGCGCTCACCGCGCCGCAGGACGCGCTGGCCGCCGCGCTGGGGCTGGCCACGGTGATCGCCTACCGCCGCTCGGCGGCCGCGCCCACGGCGCTCCGGCGGCTGCAGGCCGGCGTGGCCACCGGCGTGCTCTTCGGCCTGGCCGTGGCGGCCCGGCTCGACGCCGCGCTCCTGCTGCCGGCGCTGGCGCTCCACGCGCTGCTGGCGCCGGCGCTCCGCCGCCGTCGCGCCGTGAACCGGGGCGAGCCGCCCCCGCCGCCGGCCCGTCCCTCCGCCTGGGGCCCGCACCCGCCGCGGACCGAGCCGCAGCACACGCCGGTGGAGGCGCTGCGGGCCGTGACGCGCCCCGAGGTGCTGGAGGCCGGGCTGCGCGGCATCCCCTTCGCGCTGGCCGGGATGGTGGTGGCCGGCCCGCTGGTGGTGGCGCTGGCCTGGCCCTGGCTGCTGGGCGCGCCGCTCCACCCGCTGCAGCGCCCGCTGGCGGCGGTCGCCGCGCTGCGCGGCCTCCCCGCCGGCGCCGGGCTGGCCGCCCTGCTCCCGCACCCGCGGGCCTGGGGCGCGCCCGCGCTGGAGACCGCGCTGGCGCTCCCCGCCGCGCTGGGGCTGGCCTTCGCCGCGGGCCTCGTGCACGCCCTCTTCCGGCTGGTCCGCGCGGTGCGCGGCGCGCCCGGGGTGAGCGACGAGCTGCTGCTGCTCATCGCCGCGCTGGCGCCGCTGGCGTCGGCGCAGCTGGGGCTGTCGCCGCCCGGCCCCGGGCTCCGCCCCTGGCTCCTGTCCTTCCCGTTCCTGGCCGTGCTGGCCGCGCGCGCCACCGTCTCGGCCGCCCACCACGCCTGGCCGCGGCGGGCGGGCGCGCTCACGGCCGCGCTGACCGCGGGGCTGCTGCTGCCCTCGCTGGTCGCCGCGGTGCATGCCTGGCCGCACGGCGGCTCGGCCTGGGGCGAGCTGGCCGGCGGCGCGCCCGGCGCCGCCTCGGCGGGGCGGCCGCGGCAGGAGGGCGGCGAGGCGGCCGTGGCGCTGCTGCCGGAGCTGGCCGCACGCGCCCGCCCCGGCGCGCGCGTGGCGCTGGCCGGCGTGGCCCCCGCCGCCGCGCGGCTCTACGCGCTGGACGGCCGGCTGCGCCCGGACCTGGCGCTGGTGGAGCGCCCGGAGGAGGCGGATCTCGTGCTGGCGGCGCTGGACGGTCGCTCCCGCGACGCCGAGTACCAGGCGTGGTCGGCGCTCCAGACCGCCACGCCCGCCGCGGCCGCCTTCCTGGACGACGTGCCGCTGGCCTTCGTCTACGCGCGCCCCGGCGCCTGGCGCTGAGGCGCCCGCCGTCGCCGCGGAACCAGGAGCCGCGCGGCGCTCGCCCGTCCTTCTTGCGCCTTCGTTTCACCCTCGGTGGCCCGGCTCGCCCCCGACCGGAGCGTGAACTCCTTGACGGACGTCAACGACCGCGGCGCCGGCGCGCGGGGCGCCGCGCACACGCTGCGTGCATCCCTACGTGTTTTCTGCGCGTGACCTTCTCGAACGAGAGGTCGATGATTTCGGTCCATGACGGCCACCGCGCAGACCATTCCCTCCCCGAAGGGCGACAAGGGCGGCGACAAGCGGCTGAAGATGCTGGACGCGGCCATGCGGCGCCAGCAGTACCAGCCGGACGCGCTGCTCGAGGTGCTGCACTCCGCGCAGGAGCTCTACGGGTTCCTCTCGCCCGAGGTGCTCAGGCACATCGGGCGAAGCCTGAGGGTCCCGCCCTCGCGCGTGTTCGGGGTCGCCACCTTCTACAACCACTTCTCGCTCAAGCCGAAGGGCGAGCACACCTGCACCGTGTGCATGGGGACCGCCTGCTACGTGAAGGGCGCGGGCGAGATCCTCGAGACCTTGAAGAAGGACCTGGGGCTGCCCAAGGGCGGCACCACGCCCGACGGCAAGGTCTCGGTGGTGGTGGCCCGCTGCGTGGGCGCGTGCGGCATCGCGCCGGCGGTGGTCTACGACCAGGAGATCGTCGGTGGCCAGCAGCCGGACGCAGCCGTGACGCGCGTGAGGGGGTGGACGCGATGAACCGGGAGGAGCTGGAGCAGCTGGCGGAGCGCCGCCGCGAGGCGCGCGAGAAGGCCCCCTGCCGCATCTCGGTGTGCGGCGGCCTGGGCTGCGACTCGGTGGGCGGCGAGGGCGTGCTGGAGCGCATCCGCGCCCGCATGCGGCTGCAGGGGCTGGACGCGGCCGAGGTGCACCTGACCGGCTGCCGCGGGCTGTGCCAGCGCGGCCCCATCGTCGAGGCGGAGTGGGGGCCGGCGGAGCAGCGGCAGCGCCACCTCTACCTGGACGTGGACGAGGCCACCGCCGACCGCATCGCGCTCTCCCACGCCTCGACCGGCAAGCCGCCGGCCGACCTGCCCTCGCACTCGGGCGACCCGTTCTTCACCAAGCAGACCAAGATCGTCCTGGCCAACGCGGGCGAGATCGACCCCGAGGACATCGAGAGCTGCATCGCGAACGGCGCGTACGGCGCGCTGGAGAAGGCGCTGACCGAGATGACGCCGCAGGAGGTGATCACCCAGATCACCGAGAGCGGGCTGCGCGGCCGCGGGGGCGCCGGCTACCCCACCGGCCTCAAGTGGAGCACCGTCGCCAAGGCGGCCCGACGCCAAGAAGTACGTGGTCTGCAACGGCGACGAGGGCGACCCGGGCGCGTTCATGGACCGCTCGGTGCTGGAGGGCGATCCGCACCAGGTGCTGGAGGGGATGGCGCTGGCCGCCTACGCCGTGGGGGCCGACCAGGGCTACGTCTACGTCCGCGCCGAGTACCCGCTGGCCATCAAGCGGCTGCGGGCCGCCATCAAGCAGGCGGAGAAGCTGCAGCTCCTGGGCAACCGGATCTTCGACACCGCCTTCAACTTCCGCGTGGACGTGCGCACCGGCGCCGGCGCGTTCGTCTGCGGCGAGGAGACCGCGCTCATCGCCTCCATCGAGGGGCGGCGCGGCACGCCGCGCCCGCGCCCGCCCTACCCGGCCGTCGCCGGCCTGTGGGGCGCGCCCACCCTCATCAACAACGTGGAGACGCTGGCCAACGTCCCGGCCATCGTGCGCAAGGGCGGGGCCTGGTTCTCGTCCATCGGCACGGCCAAGTCCAAGGGCACCAAGGTCTTCGCCCTGGCCGGCAAGATCCAGAACACCGGGCTCATCGAGGTCCCGATGGGCATGACGCTCCGCCAGATCATCTACGACATCGGCGGCGGCATCCCGGGCGGCAAGCAGTTCAAGGCCGCCCAGACCGGCGGCCCCTCCGGCGGCTGCATCCCGGCCCAGTACCTCGACCTCCCGGTCGACTACGAGTCGCTGCAGCAGGTGGGCACGATCATGGGCTCGGGCGGCCTGATCGTGATGGACGAGTCGAGCTGCATGGTCGATGTGGCCAAGTTCTTCATCGAGTTCTGCCGCGAGGAGTCCTGCGGCAAGTGCATCCCCTGCCGCGCCGGGACCGTGCACATCTTCGGCATCCTGGAGCGGATCACCCGCGGCCTGGGGACCGTCGAGGACCTGGAGAAGCTGGAGGGGCTGGCCGACCTGCTGCGCAACACCAGCCTCTGCGGCCTGGGCCAGACCGCCCCCAACCCGGTGGTCTCGACCATCCGCTACTTCCGCGAGGAGTACCTCGCGCACGTCGTCGAGCACCGCTGCCCGGCCGGCGTCTGCAACATGAGCGGCGTGGCCGCCCCGAAGGAAGCCGTCACCCTGGAGGCCAACGGATAGGCCATGACCGTCAAGACCCTGCTCCTGAACGGAAAGCCGGTCTCCGCCGCCGAGGACCAGACCATCCTGGACCTCTGCCGCGAGAACGGGGTGAAGCTGCCGACCCTCTGCCACGTCGACGGCCTCACCGACGTGGGCGCGTGCCGGCTGTGCCTGGTGGAGGTGAAGGGCTCGAACAAGCTGCTCCCGGCCTGCACCACCAAGGCCGACGAGGGCATGGACGTCACCACCGACTCCGACCGGCTCCAGCGCTACCGCAGGCAGATCATGGAGCTGCTCTTCGCAGAGCGGAACCACGTCTGCGCGGTCTGCGTGGCCAACGGCACCTGCGAGCTGCAGGCCACCGCCATGTCGGTGGGGATGGACCACGTCCGCTTCGACTACCAGCACCCGCACACGCAGCTCGACGCCACCCACCCGCGCTTCATCCTCGACCACGCCCGCTGCATCCTCTGCACCCGGTGCGTGCGGGTCTGCGACGAGATCGAGGGCGCGCACACCTGGGACGTGGCCCACCGCGGCATCGCCGCCCGCGTCATCACCGACATGGCGCAGCCCTGGGGCGACTCGGACAGCTGCACCGGCTGCGGCAAGTGCGTGCGCATCTGCCCGACCGGCGCCCTCTTCGAGAAGGCCTTCGCCGCCACCGGGACCAAGAAGAACAAGGAGTTCCTCGTCTACATCAAGAACGCCCGCGAGAAGAAGCAGTGGTTCCGCTGAGCCACCGCCCTCGCCGCCAGGAGAACGCCCGATGACGCGCCCGAGGATTGCCACGGTCTGGATGGCGGCTGCTCCGGCTGCCACATGTCCTTCCTGGACATGGACGAGCGGCTGGTGGAGCTGGCCGGCAAGATCGAGCTGGTCTACAGCCCCATCGCCGACCGGAAGCGCTTCCCCGACGACGTGGACGTCACGCTCGTCGAGGGGGCCATCTGCAACGAGGAGCACGTGGAGCTCATCCACGAGATCCGCAAGAAGACCAGGATACTGGTGGCCTTCGGCGACTGCGCGGTGACCGGCAACGTGACCGCCCTCCGCAACGTGCTCGGCCCGGCGCTCCCGGTGCTGCAGCGGGCGTACCTCGACCCGATGAACCTGAACCCCCCGCGCATCCCCGACGCGGCCGGCATCGTGCCCAAGCTGCTCGACCGGGTGGTCCCGCTCCACCACGAGGTCAAGGTGGACGCCTTCCTGCCGGGCTGCCCTCCGCACCCCGACCTCATCTTCGCGGCCCTCTCCGACGCCATCGGCGGCAAGGTCCCGGACTTCGCCGGCCGCGTCATCTTCGGGTGAAACCATGAGCGAACGCATCGTCATCGACCCGGTCACGCGGATCGAGGGGCACGCCAAGATCACCATCCACCTGGACGACCAGGGGGCGGTCAAGGACGCCCGGTTCCACGTCACCGAGTTCCGCGGCTTCGAGAAGTTCTGCGAGGGGCGGAGCTTCCGCGAGATGCCGGTCATCACCGCGCGCATCTGCGGCATCTGCCCCATCTCGCACCTGATGGCCTCCGCCAAGGCCACCGACAACCTGCTGGCGGTCGAGATCCCGGAGACGGCCAAGAAGCTGCGCAAGCTGGTCAACCTGGGCCAGCTGGTCCAGTCGCACGCGCTCTCCTTCTTCCACCTCTCCTCGCCCGACTTCCTGCTCAGCTACGACGCCGAGCCCTCCCGCCGCAACATCCTGGCGCTGGCCGAGACCCACCCGCAGATCGCGCTCGACGGCATCCGGCTCCGCAAGTGGGGGCAGGAGATCATCGAGACCGTGGCCGGCAAGCGCATCCACCCGGCCTGGGCGGTGCCCGGCGGCGTGGCCCGCCCGCTCAGCGAGGAGGGCCGGCAGAAGATCATGGACGGCTACGCCGAGGCGCTGGCCATCGCGCAGCGCACGCTGGCCGCCTGGAAGCGGGTGCTCGACGCGCACCAGGAGGAGGCCCGCACCTTCGGCAACTTCCCCTCGCTCTTCATGGGCATGGTGGACGAGGAGGGCGCGCTCGACCACACCTACGGCAAGCTCCGCTTCGTGGACGAGGGCGGCGAGATCGTGGCCGACCAGATCGACCCGGTCGACTACGACAAGTGGATCGGCGAGGCGGTGGAGCCGGACTCGTACCTCAAGTCCCCCTACTTCCTGAAGCAGGGCTACCCCAACGGCATGTACCGGGTCGGCCCGCTGGCCCGCCTCAACGTGGCCAAGCGCTGCGGCACGCCGCTGGCGGACACCGAGCTGGCCGAGTTCCGGCAGCTGGGGCGCGGCGCGGTGCTCTCGTCGTTCCACTACCACTACGCCCGGCTGATCGAGAATCCTCTACGGCGTGGAGATGATCGGCGCGCTGCTCGACGGCTCGGACATCCTCTCCACCGACGTGTGCGCGCAGGCCATGCGCAACCGGACCCGCGGCGTGGGGGCCAGCGAGGCGCCGCGCGGCACCCTCTTCCACGACTACGAGGTGCAGCCGGGCGGCCTCCTCACCCGCGTCAACCTGGTGATCGCCACCGGCCAGAACAACCTGGCCATGAACAAGACGGTGGCCCAGATCGCCCGCCACTTCGTGGACGGCCGCAAGCTCAAGGAGGGCATGCTCAACCGCGTCGAGGCCGGGATCCGCTGCTTCGACCCCTGCCTCTCCTGCTCGACGCACGCGGCAGGCAAGATGCCGATGCGGGTGGAGCTGGTCTCGCCGGACGGCGAGCTGCTCGACCACGCCGAGCGGTAGGCGCGCGCATGGCCCTCCTGGCGCTGGCCCTTGGGACGCCGCTCCGGGGCGACGACGGCGCCGGGGCGGCCATGGCCCGCGGCCTGGCGGCGCTGCTGCCGGGGCTCGAGGTGATCGAGACCAGCGAGCTGTTGCCCGAGCACGCCGAGGCCGTCGCGCAGGCCGACGGCGTGCTCTTCCTCGACGCCTCCATCTCCGGCGCGCCGGGCGAGGTCCAGGCCACGCGCCTCGCGCCGCGCGTGGCCCGCGCCGCCATCCTGCACGCGCTCATGCCGGAGGAGATCCTGGGGCTGGCCCAGAGCCTGTACGGCTGCGCGCCGCCGGCGGGCATGGTCACCATCGCCGGCCGGGAGTTCGGCTTCGGGGAGGCGCTCTCGGCCGAGGTCGAGGCCGCGCTCCCCGCCGCGCGCGAGCAGGCGCGCGCGCTGGCCGACGGGTTCGGCCAGGTGGGGCGCTGAACCACCCTGGGCCCACGCCGCGCGTCCGCGCTTCGAGGCGTCCGCCGCGGAGGGAGCGGCGCGCCCTGCCCCTGCGGCGGGACGCCTGTGCCGCTCCCCGGTGACGCCCCCACACGCCCTCCCCGCGGTACGCTCGCTCCCGGGGGATGCCCATGAGAGCGCTGCTCGCCTGCCTCGTCCTGACGCTTGCGCTGCCCGCCCTGGCGGGCCCGTTCGGCCTGGAGAAGGGCATGACGGTGGCCGAGCTCCGCGCGGCCGGCGTCGAGCTGGAGGCCGACGGGGACCACTGGTGGCGCGCGCACACCGCCCCGCGCCCGCACCAGGCCTTCGACGCCTACCTCCTCCTGATCCACCCGGAGCACGGCCTCTGCAAGATCAGCGCGGCCAGCCGGGAGATCGAGATCGACGGCTCCGGCACCCAGGCGCGGGCGAGCTACGAGAAGCTGGAGCGGACCCTGACCGGCAAGTACGGCGCCGGCGAGGCCGTGGACAAGGTGGTGAAGGGGTCGCGCTGGAGGGCCGCGGGCCAGTGGGCCCGGGCGCTGGCCGAGGGGGACGCCCACCTGGCCCACCTCTGGTCGGAGCGCGGCGGCGATCACATGCCGGACCGGCTCCAGTCGATCGTGCTGCGCGTCGAGTCGGTGGCCGAGGGCGAGGCCGTGGTGATCGTCAGCTACGAGTTCGACAACATCGCGGCCTGCACCGCCAAGGAGCCCCTGCCCACCGGGCTGCAGGAGCTCTGAGCCGCGCCGGCGCACGTCGGCTCCACCGCTCAGGTGAACGCGTCCAGCCCGGTGGCCGCCCGCCCCAGCGCGAGCGTGTGCACCTCGTGCGTGCCTTCGTAGGTGTAGACCGCCTCGAGGTTGGCCAGGTGGCGCATGGGCGGGTGATCGTCCACCACGCCGTTCGCCCCCAGGAGCTCGCGGCAGGTGCGGGCCGCGTCGCGCGCCATGGCCACGTTGGCCCGCTTCGCCATCGAGACCTGCGCCGGGCTGGCGCCGCCCGCGTCCTCCAGCTCCGCCAGCCGCAGCGCCACCAGCTGCGCCTGCACGATCCCCTGCCAGACCTCGACCAGCTTCTCCTGCACCAGCTGGAAGGCGCCGATGGGCTTGCCGAACTGGACCCGGGTGCGGGCGTAGGCCCGCGCCGACTCGAAGCACGCCAGCGCCGCGCCCACCGCGCCCCAGGCGATCCCCAGCCGCGCCTTGTTGAGGCAGCCGAGCGGGGCCCGCAGCCCCAGCGGCGCGGTCCCGGGCAGGAGCGCCTCCGGCCCCACCCGCACGCCGTCCAGGTGGAGCTCGGAGGTGATCGAGGCCCGGAGCGCCAGCTTGCCCTCCACGTCACGCACCGTGAACCCCGGCGCCCCGCGCTCCACCAGGAAGCCGCGGATGGAGCGCGGATCGTCACCGGTGCGCGCCCAGATCAGCGCCACGTCCGCCAGCGAGCCGTTGGTGATCCAGGCCTTGCTGCCCGAGAGCCGCCAGCCGTCCCCGTCCGCCTCGGCCCAGGTGCGCAGCGAGGCGGGATCGGAGCCCGACTCCGGCTCGGTCAGGCCGAAGCAGCCGATGGCCTCGCCCCGCGCCATCCGCGGCAGCCAGCGCTCCCGCTGCGCCGGCGTGCCCCAGGCGTGGATGGGGTACATGCAGAGCGCGCCCTGGACCGACACGAAGGAGCGGAGGGCGGAGTCGCCCCGCTCCAGCTCCTGCATGGCGGCGCCGTAGGCGATGGCCGGCAGGCCGGCGCAGCCGTAGCCCTGCAGCGTGATGCCGAACAGCCCCAGCGCCGCCATCTCCGGCACCAGCTCCAGCGGGAAGGTCCCGGCGCGGAAGTGGCGCACGATCACCGGCAGGCAGCGCTCGTCCACGAAGCGCGCCACCGCCCGCCGCACCAGGCGGGCCTCCTCCGGCAGGCGCTCCTCGACGCGGAACAGGTCGGCGGGGACGGGGTCGGGCATGGTGGGTCGATCCTATCGCGGGGACGAGTCGCGTGCCGGTCCGGCCCCGATGGAGCATGATCTCGGCGTGGTCCCGCTCGATGGCCAAGCGCACGGTGCCCCACGGGTGAGCGCGGCCGTCGGCCCAGCTACCTGAGCGTCTGCTTCAGCTCGACCAGCCGCAGCACGTCCCGCACGCCTCGCCGAGGGCCGAAGGCCACCGAGACCGGGCGGAGCTTCCCCACCGACGCGGACTCACCTATCCCGGCCCTGCACCGCGCCGAGAGCTCGCTCGCCAGGAGGGACGCGGTCAGCCGGACCGGGAAGTAGAACGTGACCCGGAACCTGCCGCGCTCGGCCGCCACCCAGCAGACGGTCTTCGACCTGCGCGAGACGTTGAGGAGCCAGCGCTTTCCGTCCGCGTAGAAGCGCCAGCGCTCGTGCAGCTCCGGGTGCGCCTCCCGCAAGGCCGAGAAGAGCGCGGTCCAGGCCGCCGCCGAGGGACCGAGCGCGGCGAGGAGGCCGTCTTCCACCGGCGGACGCGCCGGATCGGTGAAGTCCTGGGCCGTCATGGGCCGGGAGCTTTCCAGAAGTCGCGCCTCCCGTCACCCGGCGTCGTCAGTCCGAGGTAGGCTCCCTCCATGGCCCTGCGCGCCCTCGCCACCTTCCTCGTCGCCGGGCTCTCCCTCGCCTGCGCCAGCAGCGGCGACGGCGACGGCGGGCCGGCGCGTACCTACGGCGGCGATCGCCCGGTGACGCTGCAGGTGCCGCCCGACCTCCAGGACGGCCAGCGCTACCCGCTGGTGCTGATCCTGCACGGCCACGGGTCGAGCGGGGCCGGGCACCAGCTCTACTTCCAGGTGTTCCAGCTGCCCGCGCTGCGGCAGGCTTTCGTGCTGGCGCCGGACGGCACCCGCGACGCGCTGGGGCTCCGCTTCTGGAACATGGTGCCGGAGCAGGGCTCGGCGGTGGACGACGTGGCGTACCTGGGCGGCCTGCTCGATCAGGTCATGGCCGACTGGCCCATCGACCCGGCGCGCGTGGTGGTGCTGGGCCACTCCAACGGGGCGTTCATGGCCTACCGGCTGGCCTGCGATCGCGCCGACGTGGTCACCGCCATCGGCGGCCTGGCCGGCGCCGACGTCTCCGGGCACGTGGCCTGCGAACCGGCGCGCCCGGTGAGCGTGCTGCACGTGCACGGCGATGAGGATGCCGTGGTCCTGTATGAGGGCGGCAGCCTCGGGCCCGACCTCGACTACCCCGGCGCGGCCGCCTCGGCGCTCACCTGGGCCGGCTACGACGCCTGCGACGGGGATGCGACCGCTGGGAGCGCCATCGACCTGGCCCACGACGTGGCCGGGGAGGAGACGCTGCCGCACCTCGCCACCGGCTGCCCGGCCGGCGTTGCGGTGGAGCTCTGGACCATCCAGGGCGGCTCGCACGCCCCTACCCTCGCGTACGGCGCCGGGCTGCGGCTGATCGACTGGCTGCTCGCCCATCCCCGGCCCTAGCACCGAAGGGGCCGCTCCCAGGTCCGCCCCCGTGCTAGGATGCCCTCGCCGCTTGACGAAGGCAGCAGCGGTCTTACAGAAATGCAGCAGGTTCGCAGCTTTGGGGGCGAACTGGTTTCGACGGAGGACGGAAGGCGTATGGTGCGCGCCGTGGTTGGTCAGCAGGCCACGTAAAAAGCCGACCAAGCAGAAACGCGAACGAGCCCATGGCTCTCGCGGCCTAACTAAAGGCCGTGCGTTCCCCCGGAAGCGCCGGGTACCGGGTGTGAACGTCAGCTCCGGCTGGACCTTGGCGGGAAGCGAGCCGCCTTGCCGAGGTCGAGATCAAAGGGCGAGAACGTGAGCGGTTGCAGGCCCGGAGGTTGCCGCCCACGTATCTTCTCCGGGATACGCGCGTAGGGCCATTCACTGGAAGTCTTTCGGACCCGGGTTCGATTCCCGGCGCCTCCACTCAGAAGCCCCGGTCACCCCGGGGCCTTCTTCCTTGGATCGCTGCAACGAGACCCTCCGCTCGCCCCCGACACCAGGCGTTGCACTGCGGAGGCGGCCCGCACGCTCCGCCCAGGACCTGGCCATCCGCCTTCCACCCCCTTGCATCTTCACGCATGCGCATATATGCATATGCGACGTCATGCATACCTCAGCCTTCCAGGCCCTCGCCGACCCGACGCGCCTGCGCCTCATCGAGCTCCTGCGCGCGGGTGAGCAGCCAGTGAACGACCTCGTCGAGCAGGTCGCCCTGCACCAGTCCGGCGTGTCACGTCACCTGCGCGTGCTGCAGGGCGCCGGCTTCGTGCAGATGCGCCCGGACGGCCCCCGGCGCCTGTACTCGCTCCGCCCGGAGCCCTTTCGCGAGCTCGATCACTGGCTCGCCTCGTACCGCAGCCTCTGGGAGCGCCGCCTCGACAGCTTCGAGAAGGCCCTCGCCCAGAAGTCCAGGGCGCGCCGCGCCAGGAAGGAGAACGCCTGATGTCCCGCAACGAACGCATCGTCCTGATGCGCGTCTACGAGGCCGACCTCGAGGACGTCTGGGAGCTTTGGACCACCAAGGAGGGGATCGAGTCCTGGTGGGGACCGGAGGGCTTCCGTGTCACCGTCCACAGCCTCGACCTGAGGCCGCGCGGAGTCATGCGCTACGCGATGCACGCCGTGGCCCCGGAGACGGTGGCGTTCATGCAGCGCAACGGGATGCCCACGACCACCGAGTCGCGCGTCACCTTCACGGACGTCGTGCCGAAGCGCCGCCTCGCCTACCTGCACGTCGCCGACTTCGTGCCGGGGGTCCCGCCCTACGACGTCGCGCACCAGATCGATCTCGCGGTGCAGGGCGACACCGTCAAGCTCACCTTGACCATCGACCGCATGCACGACGAGGAGTGGACGAAGCGCGCCGTCATGGGGTGGGAGATGGAGCTCGGCTTCCTCGGCGAGGTGCTCGCCGGCCGGAGGGTGAAGTGATGCGCCGCAGCTTCCTCGCCGTCGCTGCCGGCTTTCTGCTCACCGCGCTCCTGTCGCTCGGCACGGACATCGCCCTTCACGCGGCCGGCCTCTACCCGCCCTGGGGCGAGCGCATGAGCGACGGGCTCTTCCTGGTTGCGACGGCTTACCGCCTCGGCTTCACCGTGCTCGGCGGCTACGCCACGGCTCGCCTCGCGCCGCGTGCGCCGATGCGGCACGGGCTCTGGCTCGGCGGAGTCGGCACGCTCGTCGCGCTCGCCTCGGCCATCGCGACCTGGAACGCCGGGCTCGGGCCGCACTGGTATCCGGTGGCGCTCATGGTCACGGCGCTGCCGTGCGTCCTCTGCGGCGCCCGGCTCGGCCTCGCCCGCTGGCACGTTGCGACCGGGGCCGGGCGCGCTCCCGAGCCCCGGATTCCGTGATCGGCCCCCCACGAGCGCCAGGACGCACGGCCTTCACCGAGGCCGCGAGCTCCAGGGGCTCGTTCGCGCCTCCGGCGACGTGCCCGCCGGGCCGGGTGGCGCCAGCAGCGCAGGGAGCAGCGGCCCACGGACCGCCGGGCGGCCCACCAGCTGCGGCACCCACCGAGTCAGCGCCTCGATGACCGGCACGCTCGCCGCGACGCTCAGCGCGGTGAGGCCGGCAGCGAAGGCAGCCACCGACCAGGCCGCGCCCGGGAGGTGCGCTGCGAACCAGGCCGCCAGCGGCCCGTTCAAGTGGTGGTAGACCACACCGTTGAAGGCCAGCAGGATGAGCCCGTTCCGCCCCAGGGCCTCCATCCAGCGCCAGCGCGGGAGCCCGCGGGCTGCGAGCAGGACGCCGGCCGTCCCCGCCAGCGCGGTCAGCGGGAAGAGCAGCCAGTGCCCATGGCTGGCGGCCAGGATGATGACCGCCGGGAGGAGGCGGAACGGCCCCTGGTTCAGGTCATAGGTGAGGAGGACCACCGCGAAGGCGGCCGCCGCCCCCAGCCAGGCCACCGGCGCGGCGAGCGGCCTGTCCAGCCACCCGAGCCGACGGATCAGCACGCCCACCAGGTAGAAGGCGTACATGGTGATGGCCTCGTTCCAGAACCAGACGTTCCGGCCCGCGCCGAACAGGTCGTATTTCGCGTTCAGGAGGTACCCGCCGACGTAAGCGATGAGCGCCGCCGCCGCGATGCGGCGGACGGAGCCGCGGAGGAACCGCGAGCTGGCGAAGTGCAGGAGCTCGACCGAGACCAGGCACATCAGGAACCAGGTCGGCACGTTGAAGAGCGTGAGCACCGTGACCGAGGCGAGGGCCGCACGCCCGTAGTCCGCCGCGGTCGCCAGCGGGATGGGCGGGAAGTCGGGGGTGTGGGCCAGGCTCAGGGCGGCCAGCAGCAGGTTGAAGAAGAGCAGCGGCACCACCCGCGAGGCCAGACGCGAGCGCAGGAAGGCCCCCAGCGGCTGCGTGCCGGCCTTCGCCACGACGCCCGCCAGCACGAAGAAGAGCGGCATGTGGAAGGAGTAGATGAGCTTGTACTGCGCGGCAGCGGCCGCGTTCTGCAGGTACATCACCCGCTCCACGACGTGGCCGTCATACATGAGCAGGAGGCCCAGGAACCGGGCCGTGTCGAGCCCGGGAAGCCTGTAGAGAGCTGCGGCTCGGGCGTCATGGCGTCACCTCGCGCGCTGTACGACCGCAGCCTCGCAGCCCGGCACGCACACGGCAAGGAAAGTCCGGCGGAGCGCGCTGCTGGGCTCACTCATCCGAATCCAGACCCGCCCCCAGGTGCTGTTCGGATTCTATCGTGTTTCCCTATTAACTTCTGGCGA
>JASGJN010000017.1:0-631290 GCA_049840735.1 Anaeromyxobacter sp.
GGCCTGCTCGGGCTCGCGCTCTTCGCCCTTATTGGAGACCCCGTCTCCGCGTCCTCAACACGCGGGACAGGGCGCTGCGCTACCAGGCGGAGCGCGACCGGCTGGTGCGGGAGTTCACCGAGCGCGCCGCGCTGTCGCGGGCCATGCCCGCCGACGCGGGGACGGCCTGGGCCGACGAGGCCAACGCGCTGGTGCGCGGCCACCTGGCGGCGCTGGAGGAGCTGCGCGCCCGCACCCCGGGCCAGCCGGCGCCGCTGGGCGCGGTGGAGGCGACCGCGGCCGAGCGAAACGGGCAAGCTCGATCCCAAGGTAAAGGAGGAGCTGGAGATCGCCCAGGCCTACGCCGACGAGCGGTTCGCGCCGCTCGCGACGGCAAGTACGCCCCGCAGGCCTCGGCCGTTGCGGGCGGGCTCCGCCTCGACCTCTCGCCGCTGCAGACCGGGGTCTCCCCGGCTGGCCACCCCGGGCTGCGGGTTGACTTCGCGCTCTGGCGCGCGCCGCGCCTGGTGAACCGCGAGGCCTCGGGCGAGGGGACGCAACGACCTGGGTCTGCGTCGCGGTCTCGCTCGCCGACCCTGGCGATGCGCTTCCTCAAGGCGGACGGCACCGAGTTCGCGCGGATGGACGGGCCCGGCGAGCCGTACATCAAGCTGGCAGACCCGGAGCGGTTCGTGCAGGACTTCCCGCCGGGGCTGCTGGTGGGGACCTGGTGGCTGCCGCTCCTGCCCCGCGACGCCGAGAAGGTGGAGCTGACCGTGGACGCCGACGTCCGCGGGGCCTCCGGCGGCAACCGCCCGGCCGTCTTCACCGTCACGCTCCCGGTGCAGGAGGGGTGGCGGGCGCCGCCGGGCACCGAGGCGGCCGGCCCGGCGGGGCGCTGAGCGTGGCTCCGCGCAAGCCGGCGGGCGGGGCGGGCAAGGGCGGGAAGGCCCGCGCGAAGAAGGCCGCCGCGAAGGGGGCGCCGGAGGGCCAGCCCGAGGCCGCGGCGAAGAAGGGGCCGGCAGCGAAGAAGAAGGCGCTCGCTGCGACGAAGGCACCGCGCCGGCCCAGCGCGCGGCGCGCGGCCGAGCTGGCTCTGCTGGCCAGGGAGCTCCCGCCGTCGCGGGCGCTGCCCTCGCCGGACGGCGACGCGCCGCTGCACGAGCTGGCGCGCGATTCCGCTCTCGGCGCTGCTCTACGTCAGCCTGCTGCCGGACGAGACCCGGGCCATCGTGAAGGAGCTGGGCGTCTCGGTGCCGGGCTTCCGCACCGAGGCGCTCTCCGACGTCGAGCGCTGCGACGTGCTGGCGGACGAGCTCCGCGCCTCCCCGGCGCTGCGCGGCCGCGTGCTGGAGCGGTGGGCCAAGGCCTTCCTGCGGCCGGCGCTGATCGAGACGCCGCTCGACCCGGTCGGCGCCGACGACCTCCTGGCGGTGGGCACGCTGGACCACGGGATGGAGCTGGCGCTCTGGCGCGTGCTGGGGGATCCGGACCCGGCCGTCCGCGCCCGGGCGCTGCCGGTGCTGGACGACCTGGTGAAGCAGTACTACGCGCCGCCGCCGGCGGGGGGCGCGGCGGCCGCGCCGGAGCCGGCGCGCGAGCAGGCCGTGGCCCTGGCGGCCGCGCAGGCCCGCGTCACCGAGCTGGAGCGGGAGCTGGCGCGAGCCGAGGAGCGGGTGGCCTCGGCGCGCAGGAAGGGCGAGGAGGGGAAGCAGAAGCTGCAGGAGTGGCTGCACGAGGCGAGGGCGCGGGCCGCGCAGGCGGTGGACGAGGCGGCGCGGGCGCGCGAGGCGGCCGAGGAGGCCGGGCGGGCGCGGCAGCGGGCCGAGGAGGCCCTGGCGGCGCCGCGGGCCACCGACGCGGCCGCGGAGGCGCAGCGGGCCCGGGCGGAGGCGCGCGAGCAGGAGGCGCGGGCGGGGTCGCTGGAGGCCCGGCTGGCGCGCCTGCAGGAGCGCGAGGCCGAGCTGGAGGCGGCCCTCCGGGAGGCGGCGGCCCGCGGGGAGCGCGACGCGCCCGAGCGCGCCGCCGCGCCGGCGCCGGAGGGGGACGAGCCCGAGGAGGCGCCGGCCTCCTGGCTCATGCCGGTCTACACCCGCGAGTTCTACGACTCGCTGGACGGGTGGGACCGGCGCATCCAGCGCGCGGCCTTCAAGCAGGCCCACCTCCTGGCGCAGGATCACCGGCACCCCAGCCTGCGTGCGCTGCCGCTCGAGGGGCTGCCCGGCTACTACCGCGTGCGGGTCGCGACCGACGTCCGGCTGCTCTACCGGCGGAGCGAGCGGCAGAACACGGTCGAGATCCTGTCCCTGATCGACCGCGAGGACCTGGACCGCTACGTCCGGCAGGCCAAGACGCGCCAGTGAACGACACGCGGCCCGCGCCCCGGCCGAAGCCAGGTGCGCGGGCCGCGCCATCCCCCCCCGCTCCCACCTCGACGCCCTGCTGCTGGCCTCAGGCTTCGGGCCTCGGGCCTCGGGCCTCGGGAGAGGCTGCGGCCCACCCCGAGACCAGCCCCCCCCTCGCTACTCGACCTCGTTCAGGTCGATCTGCCCCTCCCGGCTGGGCCTCACCTGCCGGTGCGGCCGGCTTGCGCCCCCGCCGGCTGCGCGGCGGACGCTGCTCGGCCAGCGACAGCTCCTTCCCTGCGGCGAGCAGGCGCGACCACGCTTCGGGCGTGGGGCTGCTGCGCGCCGCCTCGAGCGCCGCGCGGTACGCGACGCGCGCTGCCTCGAGCCGTGTATCGACCTTCGCCATGGACAGCCTCCGGGTGTCCGCGGATTCCGTCAGGACCCGGGAAGCAAGATAGGCGCCGATGGCTGCGGAGGTAAGCCGAGCGCCGACCTGTCGCGAGGGGTAGGACCCACTCGCTCCACGAGCGCCCGGGCGGGCATGCCGGAGGGTGAAGGGTCGACCGGGAGATCGGCCGGAGGACGGGGAGGGGAGCGGCCGCCGCTCAGGCGAGCTTGCGGTACACGCCCACCACCACGCCCAGGATCATGGTGCTGCGGAAGTCGGACTCCCGCACGTAGATGGGCGCCATGCGCGGGTTGGAGGGCTGGAACCGCACGCGGTCGCCCTCGAAGTAGACCCGCTTCACCGTGGCCTCCTCGTCGATCATCGCGACCACGATCTCGCCGTCCTGGGCGTGGAGCTGCTTCTTCACGAAGACGTAGTCGCCGGGGAGGATGCCGTCCCCGATCATCGAGTCGCCCTGCACGCGCAGGCCGTAGACCTTCTTGTTGGTGCCGAGCAGGAACGAGTCCACCTGCACGGTGTCCTCGACCCGCTCCTGCGCCAGGATGGGCTGGCCGGCGGCCACGCGGCCGATGATGGGGATCTCCACCATGCGCGCGCCGGACTTGCCCGCGCCGCGGAGGATGGGGACCACGTTGGACGGCGCGTCACCCAGCACCTCGCGCGCGGCGGAGGTGGGGATGAGCGCGCGGGACTTGACCGGATCGCGCGAGAGGAAGCCCTTGCGCTCCAGCGCCTTCAGGTGATCGTTGACGCCGTTGGTGGACCGGATGTCCAGCGCCTCGCCGATCTCGCGGATGGTGGGCGGGTAGCCGTTGTCCTCGATCTGCCGGGCGATGAAGCGCAGCACCTCGAGCTGGCGGTCGGTCAGGGCGTCCATGGAAGCCTCCTGAACATCGGTATACTGTGACGATGTTCAGAGCGCAAGGATCCGACCTTGGCCAGGAGGGGCCTCGCGGTGGGGGAAACGGTTGCTGCACGCAGGAACGACCGCTAGGGTCGGCCCGTGCCCCCCAGCCTCGGCTCCGCCCTCTCGCTCTCCCTCTCCGCGCTGCGCGGCGAGGCCTGGCTGGCCGCGCCCGGCCTGCTGGTGGCCTGGCTGCGGCGCGCGCTGCGCTGGCCGGCGCTGGCGGTCGCGGTGGCGCTGGTGATGCGCGCCGCGGTCGATGGCGCGCGGGCCGCGCCGCTCGATCTCCTGGCGCCGCTGGAGGCGGCCGCGGCGGCCCTGACCGCGCCGCGCTTCATCGGCCTGGTGGGCGGCCTCTGGCTGGCCGGGCTCGCCACCGCCGGCGCGCTGCGGGTGGCCTGGATCGCCGGCGCGCTGCCGGTGCTGGGCGCGCGCATGGCCGGACAGCCCACCGGCGCGGCCGGGTTCGCCGGGGCCATGACCGGCGGGTTCCCGCGGGTGCTGGCCAGCGCGCTGCTGGCGTTCGTGATGGAGCTGGCCGGCGGGGGCTTCGCGCTGGCGCTGCTCTGGGGCGCGGCGCGGATCATCGGCGAGGCGGCTGGCGGCGGCGGGGCGCCGGGCCTGGCCGCGGCGGTGGCCCTGGCGCTCACGCTGGCGCTGGCCGTGCCGGCGGCGCTCTCGACGCTGGCCGACGCGGCGGTCTCCCGGGCGGCGGTGCTGGGCGAGTGGCCCGCCGCCGCGCTGGCGGCCGCCACGCGCCGCTTCCTGCTGCGCCCCGGCACGTTCCTGCTGGGCGGGCTCGGCTTCGGCGCGGTGGCCCTGCTGCTCCCGGCCCTGGTCGAGTCGATGGGCGGGCTGGCTGGCCCGGGCCTCCCGACCGCCGTGGCGCTGGGGCCGAAGCTGATGCTGGCCACGGCGGCGCTGGTGGTGGGGGCGGCCGTGGAGCTGGCCTGGCTCGGCACGGTGGCGGCGCTGGCCTGCGGGCAGGACCGGGGCTGAGGGCGCGCGGCGCAGCCCGCCCAGCAGGTCGCCGGACGGCCGCTCAGCGCCGCAGGAACCGCCGCACCGAGATCTTCCGGAGCCGCTGCGTGGCCGCGTGGAAGACGGCCGCGGCGCCGGCCAGCAGCGCGCCCGCGCCCAGGGCCGCCCAGGCGATCACGGCGTGGCCGCCCGAGGCCAGCACCACCAGCCCGCCCACCACCAGGCCGGAGGAGAGCATGCCCAGGAAGAGCAGCGCCGCCAGCGCGCGCACCTGGCCGGCCAGCCGGTCGATGGCGTCGGAGGCGACGTTGACCCGGAACTTGCCGCCCTCCAGGTCGAGCAGGATCTGCGAGAGCTGGCTGGGCACGTCCTCGGCCAGCCCCTGCAGCTTGAGCAGCGACTTCATGAGCACGCTGGACGCGTCGCCCGGGTTGAAGCGCGAGAGGAGCAGCTCCTTGGCGTAGGGCAGCCCCACCTCCAGCACGTCGAGCTTCGGGTGCAGCCGGCGCACGATCCCCTCGATGGCGATGGAGGCCCTGGCCAGCACCGCGTACTCCTTGGGCACGCGGATGCGGTGGCGGACGGCCAGGTCGAGCAGGTCGCGCAGCAGCGTGGCGGTCCGGAATCTCGTCCAGCTTGAGCCCCAGGTAGCGATCGAGGATGCCGCGCACGTCCTCGCGCAGCTCGGCGATGGGCGTGTGCGACTCGGGCACGCCCACCCGGTGGAGCACGCGCGCCACCGTCTCCGGGTCGCGCAGCGCCACCGCCACGATCATGGTGACCAGCGCCTCCTGCTGCACCCGGCTGATCCGGCCCACCAGGCCGAAGTCGAGCAGGGCGATCCGGTTGTCCGGCAGGACCAGGATGTTCCCCGGGTGCGGATCGCCGTGAAAGAGCCCGTCCTCGAAGAGCTGCCGGAAGGCGGCCTCGATCACGTGGCGGGCCACCTTCTCGCAGTCGTAGCCGGCCTCGGCGGTGATGTCCGAGACCTTCACGCCCTCCACGTAGTCGAGCGTGAGGACGGTGGCGCAGGAGAGGGCGGCGTGCACGCGCGGGATGAGCAGGAAGGTCCGCCCGTGCGAGGCGTCGGCCATCAGCTGGGCGTTGCGCGCCTCGTGGCCGAAGTCGAGCTCCTCGTGGATGGTCCGGTCGAACTCCTCGATCAGGCCGGTGGGGGTGGTGATGCCGGTCTCCTCCACCACCGCCTCCAGCAGCTTGGCGAAGTCGTAGAGCAGCCCCAGGTCGGACTCGATCTGGTCCTGGATGTCCGGGCGCTGGACCTTCACGACCACCTGCTCGCCGGCGTGGGTGACCGCCCGGTGCACCTGCGCGATGGAGGCGCTGGCCAGCGGCGTCTCGTCCAGCGACGCGAACAGCTCGGAGACCGGCTGCCCCAGCCCGCGCTCGATTCTCGCGCCGGATCTGGGCCAGGGGCATGGGCGGGCAGTCGTCCTGGAGCGACTCCAGCTCCTCCACCCAGTGGGCCGGCAGCACGTCCGGCCGGGAAGAGAGGAGCTGGCCCAGCTTGATGAAGGTCGGCCCCAGCTCGGCCAGCATGGTGCGGAAGCGGGCGGCGGTCTTGCCGTCGGGCGGCGGCAGCGGCTGGCCCGGGGGCGGCGCCTCGCGCCCCAGCACGTCCCGCAGCCGCATCCGCTCCAGGTACGCCCCGAACCCGTGGCGCACCATGGCGGACGCGATCTGTCGGAACCGGTTGAGGTCCTGGAAGGCGCGACCGAGCATGAGGCCCGGACTGTAGCATCGACGGTTCGGGGGTGGCCACGCGCGCGTGCAAGGCGGGGCCGGGCTGCGGTAGAACGTTCGCCCATCGCGCCAGCCCCACGGCCGGCCGGGGCCCCCGCCCCGGTCCCAGGGCAGGCCTCGGGAGGAGCCCGCACCGACATGCCGGAGATCGCCCAGGCCCTGACCCCGATGATGCGGCAGTACCTCGAGACCAAGGCGAGGTACCCGGACGCGCTGCTCTTCTTCCGGCTGGGCGACTTCTACGAGCTCTTCTTCGAGGACGCCGTCCAGGCCGCCGAGGCGCTGCAGATCACGCTCACCGCCCGGGCCAAGGGGGACGACAAGGTCCCGATGTGCGGCGTGCCCCACCACGCGGCCCGCGGCTACGTGGCCAAGCTGCTGGAGAAGGGGTTCAAGGTCGCCATCTGCGACCAGGTGGAGGAGCCGGGCAAGAGCGCCATCGTGAAGCGCGAGGTCACGCGCGTGGTCACGCCGGGCATGGTGCTGGACGACCAGGTGCTCGACCCGCGGGAGGCCAGCTGGCTGGGCGCGGTCTGCCCGGCCGCGGCCGGCGGCGGCCTGGCGCTGCTCGACGCCTCCACCGGCCAGCTCCAGTGCGGCGAGGTGCCGGACGACGCGCGGCTGGTGGACGAGCTGCGGCGCGCCGGCGTGCGCGAGCTGGTCTTCCCGGCCGGCGCCGACGCGGCGCGGGTGGAGGCGCTGGCCCGCGCCGTGGGCGCGCCCGCGGCGCGGCGGGACGACGCCGACTTCGAGCGGGCCGAGGAGAAGCTCAGGCGGCAGCTGGGCGTCCCCAGCCTGGAGGGCTTCGGCGTGGCCGGGCTGCCGCTGGGGCTCTCCGCCGCGGCCGCCGCGCTGGCCTACCTCTCCGACACGCAGCGGGCGGCGCCGCGCCACGTGGACCGGATCTCGCGGCTGGCGACGGACGAGGTGCTGCTGCTGGACGAGGCCACCCGCACCAACCTCGAGCTGGAGCGGACCCTCTCCGGCAACCGCAAGCGCGGCACGCTGCTGGCGCTGCTGGACCGGACCGCCACCGCCCCCGGCGGCCGGCGGCTGGCCGAGTGGCTGCGCTACCCGCTGCTCGACCTGGCGCGGATCCAGGCGCGGCTCGACGCGGTGGGCGAGCTGGCCGACGCGGCGGTGGCGCGCGAGGACCTGGCGGCGGCGCTCAAGCCGGTGGCCGACGCCGAGCGGCTCCTCTCCCGGCTGGTGCTGGGGCAGGGGACGGCCCGCGACCTGCGGGCGCTGACCGGCGCCCTGCTGGCGCTGCCGGGGCTGGCGGATCAGCTGGAGGCCCGCGGCGCGGCGCTGCTGCGCGAGGCCGGCGGGCGGCTGCGCGGGCTGGAGCCGCTGGCGGCCCACCTCGACGCCGCGGTGGCGGAGGAGCCGCCGGCCACGCTGCGCGACGTGGGGCTGATCCGGCGCGGCCACTCGGCCGAGCTGGACCAGATCGTGGCCATCTCCGAGGACGGCAAGGGCTACATCGCCGCCCTGGAGTCGCGCGAGAAGGAGCGGACCGGCATCGGCTCGCTCAAGGTCCGCTTCAACAAGGTCTTCGGCTACTACCTCGAGGTCACCAAGGCCAACCTCCACCTGGTGCCGGAGGGCTGGGAGCGGCGGCAGACCACGGTGGGCGGCGAGCGGTTCGTCACCGCCGAGCTGAAGGAGTTCGAGGAGAAGGTGCTGACGGCCGAGGAGCGCCGGCTGGCGCTCGAGGCGCAGCTCTTCGAGGCGCTGCGCCAGCGGGTCATCGCCGAGGCGCCGCGCATCCGCACCGCCGCCGACGCGGTGGCCACCGCCGACGCGCTCCTCTCGCTGGCGCGGGTGGCGGCCGAGCGCGGCTACACGCGCCCGGAGGTGGACGGCTCGGAGGCGCTGGAGATCGTCGACGGGCGCCACCCGGTGGTGGAGTCGGTGCTGCCGGACGGCCCGGCCGCCTACGTGCCCAACGACGTCCGGGTGGCCTCGCGCGACGCCGCCGAGTGCGAGGCCTTCGGCGCGCTCCAGGTCATCACCGGCCCCAACATGGCCGGCAAGAGCACCGTCATGCGCCAGGCGGCGCTGATCGCGCTGCTGGCGCAGATGGGCTCCTACGTGCCCGCCAAGCGGGCCCGGATTGGCCTGGTGGACCGGATCTTCACGCGGGTGGGGGCCTCGGACGACCTGGCCCGCGGCCGCTCCACCTTCATGGTCGAGATGACCGAGACCGCCGCCATCCTGCACAACGCCACCCGCCGCTCGCTGGTGGTGCTGGACGAGATCGGCCGCGGCACCTCGACCTTCGACGGCGTCTCCATCGCCTGGGCGGTGGCGGAGCACCTGCACGACCGGGCCGGCTGCCGGACGCTGTTCGCCACGCACTACCACGAGCTGCAGGACCTGGCCCGCGAGCGGCCGGCGGTGCGCAACCTCACCGTGGCCGTGCGCGAGGTGGGCGACAAGGTGGTCTTCCTGCGCAAGCTGGTGCAGGGCGGCGCCTCGCGCAGCTACGGCATCGAGGTGGCCAAGCTGGCCGGCCTGCCGGCCGAGGTGCTCGCGCGGGCGCGGGAGATCCTGAAGAACCTGGAGGCGCAGGAGGTGGACGAGGGCGGCCACGCCACGCTGGCGCGCGCCCGCCCGCAGAAGCGCCCCGATCCCGCCGCCCAGCTCGGCCTGTTCGCGCCGCCGCCCGCGCCGGCCGCGGCCAGGCTGCTGGAGGAGCTGCGCGGGCTGGACCTGGACGCGCTCCGGCCGCTCGACGCGCTCAACCTGCTGGCGGGCTGGAAGACGCGGGCGGGGGAGTGAGGGGGAGCGCAGGCCCCAAAAAGCAGAGGGGCCGGTCGCCCGGCCCCTCCCACACGGCTTCACGCTGGAAGGCGGTTACGCCTTCTTGTGGCACTCGGCGCACTTCTGGGGGGCCTTGCCGCCCTCCTTCTTGTGGCACTCGAGGCAGAGCGCGTGGCCCGTGTCCTTGGTCAGGCCGAGCTTGCTGCCCTCGGGCTTGCCGGCGTGGCAGGTCTCACACTTCACCGCCTTGTGGACGTCGTGCTTGAAGGTGATGTTGCCGGGCTTGGCCGGGAGGACGATCGGGGCGGCGGGGGCGGCGGCGTAGGCGACGCCGGCGAAGGCGACGGCCACGGCGGCGAACAGCGCAGAGTACTTGGTCACGTGCGTGCTCCTGAATCTGGGGCGGACCAGCCCGCCCGGTGGAGTGACGCGACACTCTAGCCGATATTCAGGGTCGGGCAATCTCGCCGCACCCGCGTCCCGATCGGCTGCTTCGCGGGACAAAGTCGCAATCCGCCGCCGAAAATTGGACCGCGATATCGAGCTCGGGGAGAGTCCAGATCCCATGGGCCGCGCGAAGTCCGCCGTGTTGCTGCTCCTGCTCGCGCTGGCTCCCCAGCCCGCGGTCGCCGCGTCGCGTCAGGCGCGCTCGAGCGCCCACGCCGCGGCTCCGGCGCGCCCTCCGCCCGCCCGCTCCAGGTCGGCGCTCTCCCAGGCCAAGACGGCCTACGCCGCGCTGCTGCGCGACAAGACCAAGCGCCGCTACCGGCACAACTGGGAGCGGGCCATCGCGGCCTTCGAGCGGGCGGCCCGCGGCAGCGACACCGGGCCGGCGCTGCTGGAGGCGGCCCGGGCGCGCTACGCGCTCTACCGCTGGTCGGCCGACGAGGCCGATCGCGATCAGGCCCTCCGCCTGGCCAACCGGGCGGCCAAGCACGGCGCGCAGGAGGGGCGCGCGCTGGCCGCCGCCATCCGCCGCGAGGCCGGCGACGACCGCCCCGCGCCCCCGCCGCCCGCGCGCAGGCCTCCTCCGTCGCGCTCCGCCGTCGCCCACGCCCCCGCGCCCAGCCCGCCGCCCGCGGCGGCCCCCGAGCCGGAGCCGGACGCCGCCGAGGAGGACCCGGCGCTGCTGGCCGCGCTCCAGGCGCCCGACGTCGAGGTGGAGCCGCTGGCCATGGGCCTCTCCAGCGGCGAGGGGTCGGCCACGGTGACCGAGGTCCGGGCCTGGTCGAGCCCCGGGTACACGCGCGTCGCCATCTACCTCTCGCACTGGGTGGGCTGGCAGAAGCACGAGCTGGCCGCCGGCGGCGACCGCCCGCGCCGGCTGGCCCTGGATCTGCGCCCGGCGGTGCTGGTGGGGCGCACGCTGCAGCGCGACGTGGGCGGCGATCAGGTGGCGCGGGTGCGCGCGGCGCAGAACGATCGCGACACCGTCCGCGTGGTGCTCGACCTGGCCGGCCGGGACAAGGTGACGGCCTTCCAGCTCGACGACCCGCCGCGGCTGGTGCTGGACGTGGGCGCTCCGGTGCCCCGCGAGCCGCCGGCCCTGGCCGCGGCCCCCGCCGCGCCCGGCGCGGCTGCGCCGGCGGACGGGAGCGGCGCCGCCGTCGCGGGCGTGACCGCCGCCAGCGGGCCGGTGCCGGCGGCCGAGGTGCCGGCCCCGACCCCCGCGCTGACCGCGGGCGGGACCGACACGGTGGTGACGCTCCCGCCGCGCGTGCTGGCCGCCCTGGCCGATGTGCCCGGCCCGGCGCCAGCCGCCGCGGCGCAGCCCGAGCCGGCCGCGCTGGAGGTGTCGCCGCCGGCCCTGGAGGGCGAGCGGACCATCCGGCGCGTGGTGGTGGACGCCGGCCACGGCGGCCACGATCCCGGCGCCATCGGCCCCAGCCGCGTGCGTGAGAAGGACGTGACGCTGGCCATCGCCCGCCGGCTGGCGCGCAAGCTGCGCGCGGCCGGCTTCGAGGTGGTGCTGACCCGCGACGGCGATCGGTACCTGGCGCTGGAGGAGCGGACCGCGCTCGCCAACACCGCCCGCGGCGACCTCTTCGTCTCCATCCACGCCAACGCCCACCCGCGGCGCACCATGAGCGGCGTGGAGACCTACTTCCTCAACGTCACCGACGACCGCTACGCCCGCCGGCTGGCCGCCCGCGAGAACGGCGTGGACATGGGCGCCCAGGGCGAGGTGGCCCGCATCCTCACCGACCTGGACGCCAAGGCCAGCGCCGACGCCAGCCAGCAGCTGGCGCGGCAGGTCCAGCGCGAGGTCTGCAGCGGGGTGCGCGCCGGCGTGGGGGACGTGAAGGACCTGGGCGTCAAGAACGCGCTCTTCTACGTGCTGCTGGGCGCGCGGATGCCGGCGGTGCTGGTGGAGACCGGGTTCATCTCCAACAAGGTCGAGGAGAAGCGGCTGGCCTCGGCCGAGTACCAGGAGCGGGTGGCGAGCGGCGTCACGCGCGCGGTGGTCAGCTTCGCGCGCAGCGCGCCGCGCATCGCCACCAACTGACCTGGCGACCGGTAGGCCTCGAGGCCTCTGCAGCGGCGCGGCCCCGCCGACCTCCGGATCCGCAGTCAAAAAGGGCCTCGCCGCCGGAGGCGGCTCGGCAGTGGAGGGGCCTGGCCGTTATACTCGGGGCCCGATGGCCCCTCCTCCGGACGCGCTCACCAGCCTCCCGACTTACCCGCCCTTCGAGTTCGAGACCAAGGTCCAGGAGCTCCCGGCTCCCACCGGCGATCTCAAGGCGGACTTCACCGCCGGCCGCCGCTTCGTGGAGGAGGTCCACCGCGCCGGCGCCAGCGGCCACACCGTGGTCCGGCTGCAGAGCGCGGTGATGGACCGGACGGTGCGGCTGCTGTGGGAGCGGGCCGTGGAGCAGTCGGCCCAGGCGCACGGGAGCCAGAGCCCGGTCTCGGCTGATCGCCATCGGCGGCTACGGGCGGCGCGACCTGAACCCGTACAGCGACGTGGACCTGCTGGTGCTGCACGGGCCGGGCAAGCCGGACGCCTTCGTGAAGACCGCCGCCGAGCGGCTGGTCTACGCGCTCTGGGACCTGCGCCTGGAGGTGGGCTACTCGGTGCGGGACCTCAAGACCTGCGACCAGCTGGCCTCCGAGGACCACACCGCCCGCACCGCGCTCCTCGACCTGCGCTATCTGGCCGGCGATCGCGACCTGTACCGCGAGCTGGAGCGGGAGGAGCTGCACGGCCTCTCCGCCGCCAAGGTGGACAAGTTCCTGTCGGACAAGATGGACGAGATGCGCTCGCGGCGCGAGCGGTTCGGGGACTCGCTCTACCTGCTCGAGCCGAACGTCAAGGAGTCGGAGGGCGGCCTGCGCGACCTGCAGTCGGCGCTCTGGCTGGCCCGCGTCCGCTTCAAGGTGGCCGGCATCACCGAGCTGCTCTCTCGCGCGCTCCTGCCGGAGCGGGAGATCCGCGAGATGCGCCGCGCGCGGGACTTCGTCTGGCGGGTCCGCAACGAGATGCACTACCTGGCCCAGCGCAAGTGGGACCAGCTCACCTTCGACGTCCAGCCGCAGGTGGCGGCGGCCATGGGCTACCAGGACACGGAGAGCCACTCCGCGGTCGAGGAGTTCATGCGCCACTACTACCTGGCGGCCAAGACGGTCCTGGTGGCGTGCGACGCCATCGTGGACCGCTGCCTGGAGTCGCAGAGCGCGGTCGGGTGGCGGATGGTGCCGCCCCCGGCCGCCACGGTGGGGGCCGAGGTGCCGGTCCCGGTGCTGCGCGGCCAGCCCACGCGCTCGGCGGATCGCTTCCTGCCAGGCGACGAGCTGAAGGTCTTCCGCGGCCGGCTCACGGTGCGCGACAAGGACCTGCTGCGCCGCTCCCCGGCCGCGCTGGTGCGCCTCTTCTCCGCGGCCGACCGGGAGAACCTGGACCTGTATCCCTACGCGCGCGACCTGGCCGCCCAGGCCGCGGCCGAGCTGCCGGCCGAGGCCGCGGACGACCCGGAGCTGAACCAGGAGCTGGTGGCCGCCTTCATGCGGCCGGGCACCCGCGGCCGCTTCCTGCAGCTGATGCACGAGATCGGCGTGCTGCCGCACGTGCTGCCGGAGTTCGCGCGCGTCACGGCGCGGCGCCAGATCGACGTCTACCACGTGTACACGGTGGACGTTCACACGCTCTTCGCGGTCCGGCGCCTGTTCGCGCTCCGCTGCGGCGACCTGGCCGCGCATGAGCCGGCGCTCACGGCCATCGCCCAGGGGCAGCGGCGCCCGCTGGCGCTCTACCTGGGCGCCCTGTTCCACGACATCGGGAAGGGCAGCGGCAAGGATCACTCCATGCGCGGGGCCGAGAATCTCCGCCGAGGCCTGCGCGCGCATGGGGGTGGACCCGGCCGACTCGGCGGACATCGAGTGGCTGGTGCTCAAGCACCTGCGCATGTCGGCCATCGCCCAGCGGCGCGATCTCTCCGACCCCGACCTGATCCACGCCTTCGCCGAGGAGGTCGGGACCATCGACCGCCTGGAGAAGCTCTACCTGCTCACCTACGCGGACATCGCCACGGTGGGGCCGCGCACCTGGACCGAGTGGAAGTCGCGCCTGCTGCGCGAGCTCTACGAGAAGACCCGCGCCGTGCTGGAGAAGGGGGAGCGCCGCCCGGAGCCCGGGACCGCCGAGGCGGGCGGGCGCCAGGCGGTGGCGGCGGCCCTGGCCGCCCGCAAGGTGGCCGCGCCGCCGGCCGAGCAGCAGCGGTTCCTGGCGGCGATGCCGGCGCGCTACTTCGTGACCGTCTCGCCGGAGGAGGCTCCCCGCCACCTCAAGCTGCTGGAGCTGGCGCGCAACCGCCCGCTGGCCGCGCTGATCAGGCACCAGCCGGAGCTGCGCACCTCGCTCTGCGCCGTCGCCGCGGCCGACCGGCCCGGCCTGCTGGCCACCATCGCCGGCGTGCTGGCGGCGCACCGGATCGACATCCACCACGCCGAGGTCTTCTCCACGCCGGACGACCCGGCGCTCGGGGCCCTGTCCGGCCGCGCGCTGGACGTGTTCGAGCTGCGCGGGCCCGAGGACTCGATCGTCGACCCGGCGCGCTGGCGGGCGGCCCGGCGGGACCTGGCCCGCGTGCTGGCGGGCGAGGAGTCGCTCGACGCGCTGATGGCCCGGCGGCTGCGCAGCTCGGCGCTGCCGCAGAAGCCGCTGCCGCGGGTGCCGGTGCGGATCATCATCGACAACGACAGCTCGCGGCACCACAGCGTGGTTGACGTCTTCGCCGCCGACCGGGTCGGCCTGCTGCACACGCTCGCCAAGACCTTCTTCGAGCTGGGGCTGTCGGTGGACCTGGCCCGCATCTTCACCGAGGGCCACCGCGCCTCGGACGCCTTCTACGTGCGCACCGCCTCGGGCGACCGCCTGGAGGGCGAGCAGGCCGGCGCCGTGGTGGCCGCGCTGGACGAGGCGCTGTCCAGGGCGGAGTAGCCGGTCGCCGGGCCTTCGACCCCGCCAGCCCAACCCTGACGCCGAGCCCGCCCCAGGGTCCGGCGCAGCCCGCGCTCGCCCAGCCCGCGCTGCCACGCGCCGCCCCTCCGGGGAGGGGCGGCCAATCCCTGGCGGGGCGCTCCGCAAAAGCTCCCGGATGGCGCGCCCTTGTCCACTCGCCAGGCCGTGGACACCATCTACCCGGGCGAACGGGGCAGGGGAAGGAAAGCTAGCCTGGCATGGAGCGCTTCATCCGGATCGGGGTCGTGACCGCCTGGCCGGAGGACGACTGGCACAGCAGGCGGCTGCTCGCTGCCTGCAATCGCCGCAGCGAGGCGACCGCCATCGACCCCGCCTCGCTGCGCGCCGTCTGCGAGGCCTCGGGCCTGTCGGTCTGGGCCGACGGCGCACCGCTGGCGACGCTCGACGCCTACCTGCTGGTGCGCGGCCTGGGACGCAGGGGCGATGCCGACGTGCAGTTCGAGGTCTACCGCGCCCTCGAGGGGAGCGGCGCGGTGGTGGTGAACCGGCTGGAGCCGCTGCTGGCCGCGCAGGACAAGTTCCGCACCTCCTGGCTGCTGGCGCGCGCCGGCGTTCCGACGCCGGCGGCGGCCGTGGCGCAGGGCGCCGACGACGCCGAGGCGCTGCTGGTCCGGATGGGCGAGGTGGTGGCGAAGCCGCTGGCCGGCTCGCTCGGGGATGGAGTCGAGCGTTTACGCCCCGACGCGGCGGGGCGACAGGCGATCAGGGAGCGGGCCGCGCGCGACGGCGCGGTCTACCTTCAGGAATACGTGCCTCACCCCGGCCGCGACCTGCGCGTCTTCGTGGTGGGCGGCGTTGCCCGCGCCGCCATCGAGAGACACGCGCCCCCGGGCGAGTGGCGGACCAACCTGGCCGGGGGCGGGCAGGCGGCGGCGTTGGAGTGTCCGGCGGAGATCCAGGCCGCAGCGGTGGCTGCCGCGGCGGCGCTGGAGCTCGACTACGCCGGCGTGGATCTGGTCGTCGCGGGCGGCGCGGCGGCCATCATCGAGGTGAACGGGAACCCCAGCTGGCAGGGGATCCTCGAGGCGACCGGCCTCGACATGGCCGAAGCGATCGCCGACCACGTGCTCGGTCGGGCCCTGCGCCGCCGGATGGCCAGCGACCACATTGTGCGTGAACGGACGGGGGCGACACATGGCTGAAGAGAAGAAGGGCGGCAGCAAGGGGGCGATGACGGTTCTCGGAGGCCGGTCGCAAGGGTGGCGTCCGCGTCCGGGAGACGCGGGGGCGGAAGTTCTACGAGGAGATTGGCAAGAAGGGCGGTGAGACCGTCAAGGCCGAGCGGGGCCGCAAGTTCTACGAGGAGATTGGCAAGAAGGGCGGCGACACCGTCAAGGCCGAGCGCGGGCCGCGCTTCTACGAGGAGATTGGCAAGAAGGGCGGCGAGACCATCAAGGCCGAGCGCGGTACGCCCTTCTACGAGGAGATCGGCCGCAAGGGCGGACACAAGGTCCGCGAGCTGATCGAGAAGGGGAAGGCCGGAGTGGACGAGGACGCCGCCAGCAAGACGAACCGCGGCGAGTAGCCGTATGACGACGAGGGGGGGACGGGATGGCGGACCACGAGGAGAAGAGCGCGGCCCGGGCCGAGCCTGACGAGGGGCGCCGGGGGATGACGGTGTCGGAGGCTGGACGCAAGGGCGGCATCGCCGTCCGGGACGAGCGCGGCCACGCCTTCTACGAGGAGATTGGCAAGAAGGGCGGGCAGAAGGTCCGCGAGCTGATCGAGCGCGGGAAGAGCCGCACCTGACGGCCCCCGGCCGCCGCCGCGACCCCATTCCAGGCACCGGGTGGGGCTGCGCGCGGGCGGCCGGGCCATTCGCGCGCTTGGGGGAGCGGCCGAAAGCTGCTAGATGACGGGCTCATGTCGGCTGCCCCCATCGTCGAGATCGACCCGCTCCACCCGCAGCCCCGCCTCGTCGAGCGCGCGGTGTCCGCGCTCTCGTCCGGGGGACTGCTGGCCTACCCGACCGACACGTACTACGGCATCGGGTGCGACCTGTTCGACAAGCGCGCCATCGAGCGGATCTACCAGCTCAAGGGGCTGCCCAAGTCGCACGAGCTCTCGTTCGTGTGCCAGGACCTGGCGGAGATCTCGCGCTACGCCATCGTGGACAACGCCGCCTACCGCGTGCTCCGGCGCAAGGTGCCGGGGCCGTTCACGTTCATCCTGCCGGCCACCCGGCTGGTCCCCGACCTCTTGCTGCGCCGGCAGAAGACGGTCGGCATCCGCATCCCGGACAGCCCCATCGCGCTGGAGATCGTGCGCCTGCTGGGCCACCCGCTCATCTCCACCTCGGCGGCCACGCCGGAGGGCGAGGTGCTGATCGACGCCCGGGACATCAAGGATCGGCTGGGGCACGGCCTCGACCTGATCCTAGACGGCGGCTACAAGCCCAACGAGCCGTCCTCGGTCATCGACCTGTCCGGGCCGGAGCCGGTGGTGGTCCGGGTGGGCAAGGGCGACGTGTCGGACCTGGTGGTCTAGCGCCGCCGCCCTTCCGCTCGTGGTGAGCCTGTCGAACCACGGGCGGCGGCGAGCGGCCGCGAACTGGACGGCCGGCCACCGGGCGATATCGTCCGGGCATGTCGCCGCTGGAGCCCGCCCTGGACCTCTTCGCCGCCCACCTGCGGGTGGAGAAGGGGCTCTCCGAGAACACGGTCGAGGGGTACGGGCGCGACGTGCGGCGCTACCTGGACCACCTCCAGGCGCTGGGGCGCACCTCCTGGCGCGAGGTCTCGCGCGCCGACGTGCAGGCCCACCTGGCCGCGCTGACCGGCGACGGCCTGTCCGGCCGCTCCCAGGCGCGCGCCCTCTCGGCCGTGCGCGGGCTGCACCGGCTGCTCCTGGCCGAGCGGCTGGTGGAGGTGGACGCCACCGACGAGATTGACGCGCCGCGCCCGGGCCGGCCGCTGCCGGGGCTGCTCTCGCACCAGGAGGTGGACGAGCTGCTGGCCGCGCCGGACCGGCGCAGCGCCGCCGGGCTGCGCGACAAGGCCATGCTGGAGCTGCTCTATGCCACCGGGCTGCGGGTCTCCGAGCTGGTGGGGCTGGGGCTGAACGACGTGGACCTGGAGGCGCGGGTGCTGGTGGCCCGCGGCAAGGGGAACAAGGAGCGGCTGGTCCCGGTGGGCGCCCCGGCCGCCGACGCGGTCAAGGCGTACCTGGCGGTGGCGCGCGAGCGGCTCCTGCACGGCCGCCGCTCGAAGGACCTCTTCGTCACCCCGCGCGGCGGCCGGATGACGCGCCAGGGCTTCGCCAAGCTGCTGGGCCGGTACGCCCGGGCGGCCGGGATCCGCCGCCGCATCTCGCCGCACAAGCTGCGCCACTCCTTCGCCACCCACCTGCTGGAAGGGGGCGCGGACCTGCGCGCGGTCCAGTCCATGCTGGGTCACGCTGACGTCTCGACGACCCAGATTCTACACCCACGTGGACCGGACCCACGTCCGCAAGCTGCACCAGCGCTATCACCCGCGCGCCTGAGCGGGGCCGCCGCGACCCCCGGGCGCACGCACGCCTGGCGCGTTGACCGGGGGCGTCTGCTGGGCTAAAGAACCCCTTTTCCTGCGAGGGCTTGGGTTGCTCGACACCCCCATCACGGAGCGGGTTCTCTGGCTCGTGGTCTTCATGCTGTCGTGCGCGGTGCACGAGTTCGCGCACGCCTGGGCGGCGTGGCGGCTCGGCGATGACACCGCCGCGCGCCAGGGCCGGCTCACGCTCAACCCCATCGCGCACGCCGACCTGATCGGCACGGTCATCCTGCCCCTGCTGATGGCGCCCTTCGCCTGGGCCAAGCCCACGCCGGTCAACCCCGCGCGCTTCCGGCGCGGGGTCAGCATGGCCACCGGGGACATCCTGGTGAGCGTGGCAGGGCCCATCTCCAACGTCATCCTCGGGTTGGTGGCCTCGCTCCTCTACGGCCTGCTGTCGCGCGTCGCGCCGGCGGCGGTGGCGAACGGGGCCGGGCTGGGCGAGCTGCTCCTCACGCTGATCGTCGCCAACGCGATGCTGGCCGTGTTCAACCTGCTGCCCGTCCCGCCGCTGGATGGCGGGCACGTGGTCGGGAACCTGATCCCGGAGCGCTGGCGCGGCGCCTGGAACACCTTCGCCACCTTCGCGCCCTTCGTGCTCATGGCCCTGGTCATCACCGGCGCCTCATTCCTCCGGGGACCGATCATCGGCCTGGCCGCGCTGCTCCGCGGCGCTTCCCTCATGCTCTTCGGGGCCTGACGCACACCTCCACCATGACCACGCCCAAGCGTCCCACCGTCGTCAGCGGCATGCGGCCCACCGGCCGCCTCCACCTCGGCCACCTCCACGGCGCCCTGGCCAACTGGGTCCGCCTGCAGGACGAGGCCGACTGCTACTTCTTCAGCGCCGACTGGCACGCGCTCACCACGAACTACCACGACCCCGGCATCATCAAGGCGTCGGAGCGGGAGATGTTCGTGGACTTCATCGCCGCCGGCGTGGACCCGCAGAAGGTCACGCTCTTCATCCAGAGCGAGGTGAAGGAGCACGCCGAGCTGTTCCTGCTGCTGGGCATGATCACGCCGGTGGGCTGGCTGGAGCGCTCGCCTTCGTACAAGGAGATGCGCGAGAACATCACCGACCGCGAGCTGGCCCTGTACGGCTTCCTCGGCTACCCGGTGCTGCAGACCGCCGACATCATCCTGTACAAGGCCGATCGCGTCCCGGTGGGCATCGACCAGGTCCCCCATCTGGAATTGGCGCGCGAGATCGTCCGCAAGTTCAACTTCCACTACGGCGAGGTCTTCCCCGAGCCGAAGCCGCTGCTCACCGCCGCGCCGAAGATCCTGGGCACCGACGGCCGCAAGATGTCCAAGAGCTACGGCAACACCATCGACCTGGGCGAGAGCGCCGAGAGCACCACCAAGAAGGTCATGGGCGCCGTGACCGACCCGGCCCGCAAGCGTCGCCAGGACCCGGGCAACCCAGAGGTCTGCGGGATTTCTGACCTGCACAAGGTGACCAGCACCGACGAGACCGTGGCCTGGGTGGACACGAACTGCCGGACCGCCGGGATCGGCTGCGTGGACTGCAAGAAGAAGCTCCTGGAGCGGCTCCTGCCGCAGCAGGAGGAGATGCGGGCCCGCCGCGAGGCGCTCCTGGCCAGGCCGGGGGACCTCGATGAGCTGGTGCAGCTGGGGACCCGCAAGGCGCGGACCATCGCCCAGGCCACCATGGGGCAGGTCCGCCAGGCGATGAAGCTCGGGTAGAGTCGGGCAGCTTCTCCCTACACAGCGAGGACGATCGCCGGGATGGCGAGCGAGAGCGAGACCGACGCAGGCGCGTCCGCGAACGGCGGCGACGGTGGCGACGTGCGCGCCGCGGCCGCGGCGTTCCGCGTCTCGCTGCCCCCGCTCAAGCGCGGGGAGCCGCCCTTCGAGGGGCCGCTCGACCTGATCCTCCACCTCGTGAAGGAGCACGAGGTCGATCTCTTCGACATCCCCATCGCGAAGATCACCGAGAGCTACCTCGAGACGCTCGAGGCGATGCGCGAGCTGGACATCGACATCGCCGGCGAGTTCCTGCACATGGCGGCGCAGCTCATGCTCATGAAGAGCAAGCTGCTCCTGCCGCGGACCGAGGTGGCGGAGGACGCGCCCGGCCCCGAGGACCTGGGCGTGGACCCGCGCGCCGAGCTGGTGCGCCGGCTGCTCGAGTACCAGAAGTACAAGGCGGCCGGCGAGGAGCTGGGGAACCGCGACATCCTCGAGCGCAGCGTCTTCACCCGCAAGGTGCGCGTGGAGCGCCCGGCGGCGCCGGACGGGCCGGAGGGGCTGGCGGACGTCTCGGTGTTCAAGCTCATCGAGGCGCTGGACAAGGTGATGGCCAGCGCCGCGCCCGAGCACGCGCACGAGGTGATCACCGACCGGCTCTCCATCACCGACGCCATCTCGGCGGTGGCGGAGGTGCTGCGCCTGCAGCGGCGCGCCACCTTCGAGGAGCTGCTGGCCGGCCCGCCCGAGCGGCGCCACACCAAGACCAACGTGATCGCCACGTTCCTCGCCATCCTGGAGATGGCGAAGCTGAAGCCGATCCGCATCTACCAGGCCGCGCTGGACGAGGCCGGACCCGGGGCGGAGAATCCTCGTCGAGGCGAAGGACACCCTCGGCGACGAGCCCGTGCCCGAGGGGCAGGAGGACTATCGATGACGGGGCACCCCGACGATTCGGAGCGCGCGCCCGGCGAGGAGGGCGCCGCGGCGGGGGAGCACCCCGCGCCCACGCCGGACCCGGTGCCCGCGCCGGCGCCCGCGCCGGAGGGCGACCAGCCGCCGGCGGCGCCGCCGGTGGAGGAGCCCGGAACGCCCGAGCCGGAGCAGGCGCCCGGCGAGCCCCTGCAGGCGGCCGCCGACGGCGCCGGGGGTGCGGCCGCGCCCGAGGCGCCGCCTCCCAGGCCGTCCGTCTCGCAGGAGGAGCTGGAGGCGCTGCAGGTGGCCGAGGAGGCCAAGGAGGGCGACCCGGGCCTGGACGAGGTGGAGTCGGCGGACATCGACGTCGCCGACGAGAAGGAGGAGCCCTTCGAGAAGCTGGCCGCGGCCGCCAAGCGGCTGGGCGAGGGGCGCGTCCGGACCGTGCTGGAGACGCTGCTCTTCCTGTCCGACCGCCCGCTCACGCCGGAGGAGCTGCGCCAGGCCACCGGGCTGGAGGTGGAGCGGATCGACAAGGCGCTGGACCAGCTCTCCGGCACGTACCGCGACGGGCTCTCCGGCATCGTGCTGCACGAGGTGGCCGGCGGGTGGCAGCTGCGCAGCTCGCCGGTCAACGCCGACTTCGCGCGCCGCTTCCTCAAGGTGAAGCCGCAGCGGCTGACCCGCGCCGCGCTGGAGACCCTGGCCATCGTGGCCTACCGGCAGCCGGTGACGCGGCCGGAGATCGAGGACATCCGCGGCGTGGACTGCGGCGCGGTGATGAAGGCCCTGCTGGAGCGCCGGCTGGTGAAGATCCTGGGCAAGAAGGAGGAGCCGGGGCGTCCCATGCTGTACGGGACCACCCGCGAGTTCCTGGAGTTCTTCTCGCTCAAGGACCTGGCCTCGCTGCCCACGCTGCGCGAGTTCCACGAGCTCTCGCAGGAGCACCGCAAATCGTCGAGACCGAGACCCCCGAGCCGGTCCAGCCCGGGATCGCCGGCATCGTCGAGGAGCTCTCCGACGAGAAGCTCCGCGTCGACCTGGAGGCCAAGCGGGCCGAGGCCGACGCCGCCCTGGAGGAGCTGGAGCGCGCCATGGAGGAGGCCGACACCAAGGCGCGCGCCGCCTCGGAGGCGCTGGGAGACAAGAAGCGCAAGGACGAGGAGCCGGGTCCCGAGGCGGAGGGTGGCGCGTGAGCGACGAGCGGCTGCAGAAGTACCTGGCCGCGGCCGGCGTGGCCTCGCGGCGCAAGGCCGAGGAGCTGATCACGGCGGGCCGCGTGAAGGTGAACCAGAAGGTGGTCACCGAGCTCGGCACCAAGATCGACCCGGTCACCGACCTGGTCACGGTGGACGGCAAGCTCATCTCGCGCGCGGAGGAGCGGAGCTACTACCTGCTCTACAAGCCCTCCGGCTGCGTCACGACCGCCTCGGATCCCGAGGGGCGGCCCACCGCGCTGCAGTACCTGCACGGCGTGAAGGCGCGCGTCTTCCCGGTGGGGCGGCTCGACTACGACGCCGAGGGGGCGGTGCTCCTCACCGACGACGGCGAGCTGGCCAACCGGCTGGCCCACCCGCGCTACGGCCACGCCCGCGTCTACCTGGTGAAGGTGAAGGGTGATCCGCCGGCCGAGGCGCTGGAGCGGATGCGCGCCGGGGTGCGGCTGGAGGACGGGCCGGCCCGCGCCATCGACGCCTCGGTGCACGAGCACGCCGAGAAGAACGTCTGGATCCGCGTGGTGGTGGGGGAGGGGCGCTACCACCTGGTGAAGCGGCTCTGCGAGGCGGTGGGGCTGCAGGTGCAGCGGCTCTTCAGGCCCGAGTTCGGCGGCGTCACCGTGGACGGCCTGCGGGCCGGCAGGTTCCGCCCGCTCACGCCGGCCGAGGTGAAGACCATGAAGCAGCGCGTGGGGCTTGCCTCGGGCACGCCCGAGGCGCCGCCCCGCCCGGCCGACCTCCCGCGCGCCGCCCGCCGCCATGGCCATGGGCCGCCGCCTCCGCCCGGGATGGAGCCGCGCGAGGACGGCGAGGAGCGCGACGAGCCGCCGGGGCGCGAGGACCGGCCCGGGCGCGCCCCGGAGCGCGCCGGACGCCAGCCGGAGCGGGCGGGCCGCCCCGAGCCCCGCGGTCCGCGCGGACCGGGCGCGCAGCGCGCCGGGCCGGGCGGGCGTCCCGCGGGCCAGGGACGCCCCGGGCGCCCGTCGCGCCCGTCCGGCCGCGGCGGCCGAGGCCGGTAGCGGCGCATGTTCGCGCCCGCCCGCGCCCCTTGCGCAGGCCGTCGCCTTGCGGCGACCATGGGCGCCCCCGTGCGCCTGTCCCTGACGCTCCTCGCCGCGACGCTCGCCGCCAGCCTGGCGTGCAGCCGCGGCGCCGATCTCCTCCTCGCCCGACCCCGAGCTCCGCGCCGAGGCGGTCCGGCGCGGCGTGGCGGGCGGCCGGTCGGACCTGGCCATCCTGCTGGTGGCGCAGCGCGACGGCAGCGCGGTGGTCCGCCAGGCCGCCGCGGAGGCCTTCGCGGCGCGCGAGGGGCCCGCCGCCGTGGACGCGCTGGCGGCGCTGGTCACCGACCTGGATCCCGAGGTGGCCGCCACCGCGGCGCGCGGCCTCGCGGCCCGCCCCACCGAGGCCAGGGCCCGCGACGCGCTGCTGGTGGCCTACGCCGGCGCGCCGCCGGCGGGGCGCCTGGCCATCGCGCGGGCGCTCGAGGAGGTCGGCACCTCGCTGCGCGAGGCGGTGGAGCGCGAGGCGCGGGCGCAGTGGGAGGCCAACCTGGCGGCGCTGGCGGTGGGCGAGCCGCCGGCGCGGGCCGGCGCGGCGGAGGAGATCGGCGCCAGCGCGCGCGCCGAGGCGGTCACGCGGCTCCTGCCGCTGGTGGACCCGGCGCGCAACCCCGACCCGATCCTGGCCGCCGCCGCCTCGCGCGGCCTGGGCGAGGCGGGCGACTGGAGCGCGCGCAAGCACCTGGAGGCGCTGCTGGGCGAGGGGGACGCACCGCTGGCCGAGGCGGCCGCGGCCGCCCTGGCGCGGCTGGGCGACCCGGCGGCGGCCGACGCGCTGGCGGCGGCGGTGGAGGACTCGCCCGGCCGCATCGCCGTCGCGGCGGTGGCCGCGCTGGAGGCGCTGCCCGAGGCGTCGGAGGTGGGCGTGGCGCTCTGCGACGTGGCGCTGCGGACCAGCGACGGCCAGCTGGCGGCGCAGGCCGCGCGAGCGGTCCGGCTGCGGGAGCAGGAGTGCCCGCAGCGGCCGCTGCTCAACCGGCTCTCGGGCCCCAGCGGCCCCGCAGCCGCGGCGGCCCTGTCGGAGCTGGCGCAGGACCCCGGGCCCGAGGCCGACGCGGCGGTGCAGCGGCTGGTGGGGGCGCTCGAATCCCGCCCGCACGCCGGAGGCGGCGGTCCGCGCCGCCGCTGCGCGGGCCCTGGCCCGGCTCAAGCCACCCGCCGCGGTGGGGCCGGTGCGCGATCGGCTCTCGGCGCTGCGGACCAGGCTGCAGGAGGCGCGGGCGCGCTGGGTCCCGGGCTCGCTCCCGGGCCAGCCGGCGCCCGGCTTCGAGGGCGCGCCGGCGGGGCGCGTGGCCGCGGTGGTGTCGCGCCCCGCCGGACCCCGGGCCGGCGGCAGCGCGGCCGAGCCGGCGGTCGGGCCGTTCGTGCCGCCCGGCGGCCCGGACGCCGACGAGGTGGGCGCGCTCGCAGAGGCCGCCGGGGCGCTGAGGATCGGCGAGGCCGGCCCCTGGCTGGCGCCGCTCGTGACGGATCCTGCGCCGGCCATCCGGGCCGGGGCGCTGGCCGGCCTGGCGCTGCTGGGCGGCGAGGGCGTGGCCGAGCGGCTGGCCCCGGCGCTGGCCAATCCCGACCGTGCGGTGCGGACCGCGGCGGCCCATGGCCTCTCGCGACTGGGGCCCCGGGGCGTCCCCGCCCTGGCCGCCGCCGCGGCGCGCTCGGCCGACGATCCGGAGTGGCTGGTGGCCCTGGCGCGGGCGCTGGGCGGGACCGCGGCGCCCGAGGCCGTCCCGGCCCTGACCGCGCTGCTGGACGGCCCCGCCGCGGCCCCAGCCGCCGCCGCGCTGGGCCACCTGGGCGCGCCGGCCGCGCCGCTGGTGGCCGCGCTGGGCCGGGCCGGCCCCGGCGCGCAGGTGGAGATCATCGACGCCCTGGCGCAGCTCGGCGCCGCCGAGGCGGCCGCCCCGCTCACCGATCAGCTCTGCGCCGACCGCCCCGACGTGCGCGCCGCCGCGGCCCGCGCGCTGGGCAAGCTCCGTTACGAGGGCGCCTCGGCGCGCCTGGAGGCGCTGCGGAGCGACTACTACGGCCGCGTCCGCCGGGCCGCGGTGGAGGCGCTCTCCAAGCTGCCCACCGCCGGCGCGCGCGGGCGGGGGCCGTAACGGACGCCCGCCAGGCGCTGTTCGCCGGCCTCGCCGCCACCCGGCGCTGCTCCCGCTCACGCCCCCGCCACCAGCGCCCGCAGCGCCGCCACGTCCAGCGGCTTCTCCAGGCAGCGCCGCTCGTCGGCGGGGGCGGGGCCGGCCCCGAGGGAGGAGGCGCCGGTCATGAAGACCAGGCGCGGGAGCACCTCGGGCGCGGCCTCCTCCAGCAGCCGCGCGAGCTGCGGCCCGGTCAGCTCCGGCATGAGCATGTCGCACAGGACCAGGTCCCAGCGCTCACCCGCCTGGAGCCGCCGCAGCGCCTCGCGCGCGGAGGTGAGGGCCAGCACCTCGTGCTCGGCCCCCAGCGCCCGGGCCACGGCCCGGCCCACCAGCGGCTCGTCGTCGATCACCAGCACGCGGCGGCGCAGGGGGGCGCGCGCGGGCTGCCCGCGGTCGGCCGCCTCGGCAGGGGAGGCGGGCGCCGGCGCGGCCGGGAGGCGGATGCGGAAGGTGGCGCCGCAGCCGGGCTCGCTGGTCACGGTGATGGTGCCGCCGCCTGCCTCGACGATGCGGTGGCAGATGGCCAGGCCCAGGCCGGTGCCGGCGTCCACCTGCTTGGTGGTGAAGAAGGGGTCGAAGACGTGCGGGAGGACCTCCGGCGGGATGCCGGGCCCGGTGTCGGCCACCTCCAGCAGCAGCCCCTCGCCCTCGCGCCGGGCCGTGACCCGCACCTCGTGCTCGGTGGCGTGGCCCTCGGGGAGGGCCTGCGCCGCGTTCACGAGCAGGTTGACCAGCACCTGTCCCAGCTCGTGGCGGCTCACCCGCACGGCCGGCAGCTCCGACCCGACGTCCAGCCGGAGGCGGGCCCGCGCCTCCACCTGGCGGCGGGCGATGTCCGCCGCCTGGGAGATCTCGGCGGACACGTCCGCGGTGCCCCGTCCGCCGGCGATCGGTCGCGCCAGGCGCCGCATGGTCTGGACGATCTCGCGCACGCGGACGGCCCCGTCCAGCGCGTCGCGCAGCGCGCCCCGCAGGGCCTCCGGGCTGGCCGGCGCGCCGCCCTCCAGCTGCTCCAGCGCCCAGCGCAGGTTCGCGTCCACGAAGGTGAGCGGGTTGTTGATCTCGTGGGCCACGCCCGCCGCCAGCGTGCCCACCGAGGCCAGCCGGCTGGAGAGCTCGAGCCGATCCTGCAGGGCCCGCCGCTCGGTGACGTCGGTCCAGGTGCCGGCCATGCGCACCGGCCGGCCGGCCGCGTCGCGGGTCACCACGCGCGAGCGGGCGGCGACCCAGTGCCAGCTGCCGTCGGCGAAGCGGACCCGGTACTCGGCGACGTAGGCGCTGGACCGGCCGCCCAGGTGGGCCTGCACGGCGGCCACGGCCTGGGTGCGGTCGTCCGGGTGGATCCGCCCCCGCCAGGCGGCGGCGGTGCGCTGGCCGTCGCCGGTGGGCAGCCCCACCAGCGCGCCCCAGCGCTCGTCCAGCGTGATGCTGTCGGCGGGGATGTCCCAGTCCCAGTAGGCGGCCTGGGCCCCCTCCAGCACCAGCTCCAGGCGCCGCTCGCTGGCGCGGAGCGCGGCGTCGGCCTCCTCGCGCTCCAGGATGTTCTCCAGCAGCCGGTCCACCTCGAGGGCGAGCCGGTCCGGGCCGACCATCTCGCCCGGCGGGACGTAGTAGAAGTTGCGGCAGATGCGCCCCCGGACCAGCGCCAGCGGGTGGGTCCGGATCACGTCCCGGATCACCTGCGAGGAGAACCGGCGCCGGTCGTAGTGGCAGAGGGCCAGGCAGGGGATGCGGGGCAGCAGCGCGTTGACCTTGACCTCGTACTCCATGATGCGATCCGCGCCCAGGTCCCCGCCCAGCGCCCAGGTGACCTCGCCGGCCACCCGCAGCGCGCGGAACCCCTCCGCGACGGCCTGGTCGGCCGACCGCGTGAGCACCCCGCACATCACGTCGGGATCGAACGGACCGCCGGCCAGGTAGGTGCTCCGCTCGGTGGTGACGTGCAGCGCGCCGCGCGCGCTCCAGCCGTCCACGTCCACGCCGCCCTCGCGGAGTCCCCGCTCGAATCTCGTGCACGTTGCCGGTGTCGGCCACGCAGAGGCAGCTGTCGTGGGCCTGCATGCCGTGCCGGATGAAGGCCGCGTTGGCCCGGAGCTGCTCCTCGTCGGAGTCGAAGATCAGGCAGACGTGATCGTGCATCCGGACCTCCGCCAGGCTCTGGTCGAGCCGGGCGTGCATGTCCTGGGGCAGTTCACGGGCGAGCGGCATGACGTCCCCCCGGGCGGGCGATCCGGGCCTCCGCGCAGGCATGATGCGCGCCCGGTTCGAGCCTGGCCAGCCCACCAGCCTCACGCCACGGGAGCCACGATCGGCGGGCCCGAACCGACGGAGGCTGGTGAGTCCCCCGTCAGGGTGGGCCCGCGCACCGCGCGGGGTTCGGCCAGCCATGCGATTGGCAGGGCGAAGGGGGGGTGCGATTCTGCTTGGCCATGCCCGCACGCCCCTTGCCCCCCACCACCCGCACGCTCTCCTTCCTGGCGCTCGCGCTCTGCGCGGCCTGCCAGGGCTCCGGCGGGTCCACCGGGGGCGTCGCCGACACCACGCCGCCCGCCATCACGGCCTTCTCGGTGGCCGCCAGCTCGGCCGGGGTCGGCGACACGCTCGCGGTCAGCGCCGCGGCCAGCGACGCCGAGAGCGCCGTCCGCTACGCCTGGACGGCCGCCCCGGCCGGCTGCGGGACCTTCGCGGACGCCGCGGCGTCCGCCACCACCTTCACCGCCGCGGTGGCGGGGACCTGCACGGTCACGCTGACGGCCAGCTCGGCCGGTGGCTCGGCCCAGCAGACGGCGCAGGTGCAGGTGTCCACCGTCCCGCCCACCGACCACCCTCCCAAGGTGACGGCGTTCTCCGTGGCCCAGTCCGCTGCGCGGGTCGGCGACAGCTTCGCGGTGAGCGCGAGCGCCACCGATCCCGACGGCGACGGCGTCACCCTGGCCTGGACCGCCACGCCGGCGGGCTGCGGCACCTTCGCCGCGCCCGCGGCGGCGGCCACCACCTTCACCGCCGCCTCGGCCGGCACCTGCTCCGTGCGCGTGACCGCCACCGCCCGCGCGCTCACCGCCACGCAGGCCGCGGACGTGACCATCACCAGCGCAGGCGGGGGCGGCGCGCCCACGCACCACACCGCCATCGACCCGCTGGCCGGTCCGCCCAACGGCGGGACCATCTGGCCCAACGACACCGGGTCGCGCGCGGTGATGATCCGCGACGCCGCGCCCGGCGCCGCCGGCGATCTGCTGGGCCTGTTCCGCACCGAGGGCCCGGCCGCCTGGTACCTGCTGCGCTCCTCCGACGGCGGCGCCAGCTTCCAGTACCTCACCGCCTCCAACGCCGAGCCCAGCCCCGCGGACGCCGCCCGGATCTGGAGCTCCGGCATCACCCAGGACACCGTCACCCACAAGGTCCACGTGCTCTGGCACGCGCAGTACGGCACCACCTCCCGCTACGCGCGGATCGCGCTCACCCGCGACGGCGCCGGCCACGTGAGCGGCTGGAGCTGGGAGGCCGAGAACGTCCCCGGCCCGACCTTCAACACGGCCTCCTCCTGGAACGGGTTCGCCAAGGTGGACATCAAGGAGGTGCTGGACGGCAACGGCGCGCACGTGCTGGCCGTGGTCGGCATGGACCAGCCCTCCGACACCCGCATCCAGCGGCTGCTCCTCTGCCGGACCACCGGCGCGAGCGCGCTGGCCCCGGCCGCGACCGCCGACTGGAAGAAGGCCACCGACGCGACGTCGGCCGGCTGCGACGTGGTGGCCGCGTACAACTCCGGCGCCACCGCCGACGCGGCCGACGCCGGCGCCTTCCTCCGCCTGACCAACCAGTCCACCGACTGGATGCGCGAGCACACCGCCGACTTCGCCTTCGCCCAGGCGGGCGGCGACCGCAGCCTCCACCTGTTCGACGGTCCGTTCTACTACAACGACACGTGGTCCAGCTCGAACCCCGGCGACATCCGCCGCTGGCGGCTGGCCGCGAGCGGCACCAACTGGACCCTCGACGCCGGCGTGAACGGGCTGGTGCTGGCCACCGGGAACGCCAGCTACCGCGCCACGCTGGGCTCGGCCTACGGGACCAGCGCGCACGTCTGGGTGGTCTACGGCGCGCCGGACGGGCTGCACGTGGACCGGAGCGAGTCCGGCAGCGGGTGGACCCATGACGCGGTGGCCTCGCCCGACACCACTGCCAACGGCTTCTGGTGGACGGCCATCTCGGTCGGCGCCGACGACTCGCAGGTCTACCTGTACTGGGAGCGGCAGACCTTCGGGAGCGGCGGCGGGCGCGTGGCGCTCTCCGGCTACCACGACGCGAGCGGCTGGCAGACCACCGACGAGACCTCGCTCTTCGCCCGCGACCCCGCCTACGACTCGGGGCAGGGCGGCGCCGACTCGTGGACCCCGATCCAGTGGGGCTCGGGCCTGGGCGTGCTGTGCTACCCGTACTCGCAGTGGCTGCAGACGCCGGTCAGCTACCACGTGCACGCGATGTACTGACCGGCACGGGCCCTCACGCCTCTTGCCCCGGTTCCAGGACGGCGAAGGGCCGGCGCGCACGCCCGGCTGGACCACGCCGGGGGCACGCCGGCCCGATGCACCCCCGCCTGGGCCCCTGCTCAGGGCTCCACGGGCGGAGGCACCACGGTGGTGGGCAGCACCGTCGGCGGCTGGCCGAAGCGGCTGCGGATCACCGCGCCCAGCATCACCACGGAGGTGACCACCCAGACGGCGAAGCCGAGCAGCGGGATCATCGTCACCAGCGTGAAGAGCAGGGTGCCCAGGGCCAGCTGGACCACCACGGTGCGCCGGGCCTCCGGCACCGGCAGCGCGCGGCCGATCATCTGCAGGAAGGTGGTCAGGCCCAGCACCAGCGCCGCCGTCACGGCCACCACCAGGAAGAACGTCACGGGGGTGCCGAGCACGGTGAAGAAGAGCAGGAAGGCGATGGGCGTGAGGACGATCAGGGCGATCCAGGCCAGCAGCCCGGCCACCGTGGTGCGCAGGGGGGCGTTCGTGAGCGTGGCCGCCACCGCGTCCACCCGGCGCTGGAAGACCGAGACCACCAGCAGCCCGACCAGGAAGAGCAGCACGAAGAGGGACAGGCCGGTGAAGAGCGTCGCCAGGGGCGAGGACTCGCCGCCGAACAGCCCGAACACTCCGCCCACCACCCCCGGCAGGCTGGGGATGGAGACCGTCTGCGTGTTCCCCACCTCGGCGTCGGGGTCCACCAGGACGCGCCCGCCGATGCTGACCGCCTCGTCCTCCACGGTGGCCCCGGCCGCGACGTCCACGTCTCCGCCGATGGCCACCACCTTGCGCGCCGTGGCGCCGCTCTCGAGCCGCGCCGAGCCGAACACCACCGAGACGTCGCGCGCGGAGGCGCCGGTCTGCAGCACCGCCGAGCCCTTGACCACGTTGATGTTGCGGGTCTCGGCGCCAGCCCCCACGGTGAGGCTGCCCTTCACCACGTTGACGTCGCGGACGTTGTCGCCGGGCGGGATGGTGAGGTCCTGGTTGGTCACCTCGCGATCACGGCCGTTGCTCGAGGCCTCCCGCCCCGCCTCCCGGGACGCGCGCTCGGCGTCGCGCATGGCGCGCTCGGCGTCGCGGCCGTGCTCGCGCATGGCCCGCTCGACCTCGCGCCGCGCCTTCTCCGGCAGGCCCGGGGGGATGAACGGGAACGGCATGCCGCCCGCCGACCCGCGCTTCACCACCACCAGCGTGCCCTGGCGCTCCGCCACCAGGTCGGCCTGCATCAGCACGGCGCGGAGGGCGTCCTCCACCGGCGTGTCCTTGAAGCTGGCGCTGATCTCCTGGTCCTCGTCCGGCGGGAGCACGATGGACAGGCCACCGGCCTTGGCGATCTGCCGGAGCGCCTCGGGCGCCGGGGTCGCGTCGAAGTCGCCGGAGAAGGTCTTCCCGGTGGGCTTGTCGAAGCCGGTCAGGGTGGGCACCGGCGCGGCGGGCGCGACGGGCAGCGCCTCGTCGTCCGCCACGGTGACGATCCTGCCGTGGCGCGTGGCCGCCAGCCCCGTGCCGTTCAGCACCACGCGGAGCGCGTCCTCGACCGGCGCGTTGCGCAGCTTGAGCACCAGCAGCCGGTTTCCGGTCCGGCCGGTGTTGAGCGAGATGTCCCAGCCGGCCGCGTCGGCGATCTGCTCCAGCGCGTCGTCGATCGAGAGCTGGTCCTCGATGGTGACGTCCTTGCCCGAGGGCTGGTCCGGCCAGTCGCCGCGCAGCACGCCCATCGCGCGCAGCGGGGCGGGCGGCGCCGGGGGCGCAGGGGCGGCCGGCGGCGCCTTCGCGGCGGGCGCGGCGCGGGGCGCGCGGGGCGCCTCGACGGCCGGCGGCGCGGGCGGCGTGGCCTGGGCGAGCAGCGGGCCGGTGCCCTGGCTGGTGGGGTCGGTGAAGCTGAGCGCGGCGAGGAGCAGGGCGAGCATGAGGTCGGTCTCCGGATCAGGCGATCTCGGTCCGCGGGGCAGGCATCAGTCGGGAGAGAAGGAAGAGGAAGGGCAGGGCGACGGCGGCGCAGAGCGCCGCGATCTGGACGCGCAACGCCGAGACCACCGGCCCGAGCAGGTCGGCGCCGGCGTGGAAGGCGCTGAGCGTGGAGGTGAGGCTGCTGGTCAGCCGCTGGGTGGCCGGGAGCCAGGCGGTGCCGCCGGAGAGGACCGCCACCGTCACCAGGGCGGCGCTCACCGCGGCCAGGATGCCGATGGCCCAGCGGCGCTCGCGAGCCACGCGGTGCTGCCGGAGCTCGATGCTGGCCATCACGCCCTCGGTGAAGTCGAGCGGGATCTCCGGGACCTCCAGGTCGCCCAGGGCCTCGCCCAGCAGGCGGTAGGAGAGGATCAGGGCCCGGCAGTCGGGGCAGCCGGCGGCGTGGGCCTCGTGCGCGGTGGCCTCGAAGGGCAGCAGCGCGCCGTCGACCAGCAGCTGCGCCTGCGCGTCGGACAGGTGTGGGGTGGGCGTGGTCATGGCGCGAGCTCCTGGCCGGGCTGCGAGAGCGCGTCGCGCAGCTTGGCGCGGGCGCGGTGCAGCCAGGTCATGACGGTGCCGATGGGGACGTCGAGCGTGGCGGCGATCTCCTTGTAGGAGAGCTGCTCGACGTGGAAGAGGTGGACCACCTCGCGGTAGTTGGGCGGCAGGGCCGCGACCGCCTGCTCGAGCGCGCCGGCCACCTGCCGCCGCTCCAAGAGCTCGTCGCCGCGGGGCGCGTCGGGGTCGGCCAGCTCGCGCGGCGCCGCGCCCTCCTCGGGCTCGGCGTCGAGCGCGACCTGCTGCGCTTCCGGCATGCGCCGGCGGATCACGTCGAGGCAGTGGTTGCGGGCGATGCGGAGCACCCAGGGCGCGAAGGGCTGCGCGGGGTCGAAGGTGCCGACGGCGGCGTAGGCGCGGACGAACGCCTCCTGGGCGGCGTCGCGGGCCTCCTCCTGGTCGCGCAGCAGGCGGAAGCACAGGCCAAAGACGGACCGCTTGTGCAGGTCCACCAGCCGAGAGAAGGCCTGCTTGTCCCCCCGGGCGGCGGCCTGGGCCCAGGCGGCCTCCCCGGTGACCGGTTGCGCCACCCCGCGTTCCTCCGTGCGGAGGGACAGTAGCCCGAAATCGAGAGCGGCGACGGCGGCAACGACCATGCCCAACCCTACGGCGCTCCTCGGGTTCTATTTCAGTTGCCGGGCCGATCGTCCCGGGTGCGGCCGACCCGGCGACCTGGCCGGGGAGGCAGCAGGTGAATACCTATACAGTACGGCAGCTTGAGCCGTGCGCGAGCGACCTGCGGCGGGGCTGGCGGCGGCGTAAGCCGCTCAGATCCAGCCGAGCTGGTGCTCGAGCAGGAGCAGCCCCAGGCCGGCCACCAGCGTGGCGGCGGTGATCAGGGCGCCGATTTTCAGGAAGCGCCAGAAGGAGATTCTGGGCGCGCGAGCCGGCCAGCTCCAGCACGATCAGGTTGGCCACCGAGCCCACCACCGTCAGGTTGCCGGCCAGCGTGGCGCAGAGCGCGGTGGCGAGCCAGGCCAGGCGCGCCGAGGCTAGGCGCGGGATCGACTCGCCCGCCAGCACCACGAACGGCACGTTGGAGACCACCTGCGAGCCGAGGACCGAGAACAGGCCGAACCCCACCGCCTGGCCGGCCGGGTCGCTGCCCAGCGCCGGCGCCACCGCCGCGTACATGCGCTCGGTCACCCCGGCGTGGCCGATGCCGGCCACCACCACGAAGAGCGCCGCGAAGAAGACCAGCAGCGGCCAGTCCACCTGCTGCAGCGCCTCGCGCGGCGCCCGGCCGGCGACGGCCATCAGCAGCGCCGCGGTGAAGAGCGCGGTCCAGGAGAGCGCGAAGCCCGCCAGGAAGCCCGCCACGGCCAGCGCCAGCGCCCCCAGCGCCTTGGCCAGCAGCACCCGGTCCACCTCCGCCGGCGCCCCGTGCCCCTCCGCCAGCCGCCCGGGGGGCAGCCGCCGCCGGAAGAGCAGGTGCAGCAGCACGGCCACCACCAGCAGCGAGGCCAGCGCCGGCAGCGCCAGCGCCGCGGCGAACGACGCGTAGGAGATGCCGGAGAGCGTGCCGGCGATCATGTTCTGCGGGTTGCCGGTGAGCGTGGCGGCCGAGCCGGCGTTGGCGCCGAAGCAGACCGCCAGCAGGTAGGGCAGGGCGGGCAGGTCGGCGTCGTCCACGATCCTGATCACGAGCGGCGTGACCATCACGCAGACGGTGTCGTTCACCAGCACGGCCGAGAGCGCACCGCACGTGAACACCAGCCCCCACAGCAGCGTGCGCGGCGTGCCGGCCGCCCGGATCACCCGCGCGCTGGCCCAGCGGAAGAACCCGGCCTCGGCCAGGTAGGCGTTCAGGATCATCATCCCGAGCAGGAGCCCGAGCGTGTCCCCGTTCACCGCCGCGCCGGCCTGCGCCGGGCTGAGCACGCCCGCCGCCACCATCAGCACCGCGCCCAGCAGCGCCGCGGCCGGCCGGTCCACCGAGAGCAGCGGGAAACGTCCAGCGGCGACGGCCAGGTACGTCAGCGCGAAGAGGAGCACGGCGACGAGCACGGGACCTCTCTATCACGCCCCGGCCGGGGCGAGGGCGGCTGAGGCGGGCTTGGCCCCCGCGCCGCGCTTAACGCCGGGACCGGACCGCACTAGATTGCCCCGGTGCCGGACGAACGGGCGGTGACGCTGGACGGGAGCGCGGGCGAGGGCGGCGGCCAGATCCTCCGAACCGCGCTCTCGCTGTCGGCGGTGACGGGGCGCCCCTTCACCATCGCCCAGGTGCGCGCCGGGCGGATCAAGCCCGGCCTGCGGCCCCAGCACCAGGAGGCGGCCCGCGCCGTGGCGCGGCTGACCGACGCCGAGCTGGAGGGCGACGAGGTCGGCTCGATGGCGCTCTCCTTCCGGCCGCGCGCGCCGGCGCGGGCGGGCGAGTGGGCGCTGGACATCGGCACGGCCGGCTCGACGCCGCTGCTGTTCCAGACCGTCTGCTGGCCGCTGGCGCTGGCCGGCGGAGCGTCGTCGCTCACGCTGCGCGGCGGCACGCACCAGGACCACGCGCCCAGCTTCCACTACCTGGCGCTGGTCTGGGGGCCGGCGGTGGCGCGCCTGGGGTTCCGCTTTGCCGTGGAGCTGCAGGCGGCCGGCTTCTACCCGGAGGGCGGCGGCGAGTTCACCGCCCGCGTCGAGCCGCCCCACGCCATGCCGCCGCTCGACCTGCGCCACCGCGGCACGCTGCGCGAGGTGGAGGTCGTGTCGATGGTGGGCGGCCTCGGGTACGAGGTCGCCGAGCGCCAGGCGGAGCGGGCCCTCAAGGCGCTGCGCGACATGGGCATCGCCGCCGAGGCGGAGCGCGTGCCGGTGCCCTGCCGCACCTCGCGAGGCGGGCACGTCCTGATCGTCTCCAGCTTCGAGCGGACCCGCGCCGGCCACGGCGCGGTGGGGGGCCGGGAGCGCGGGCCGGAGGAGACGGCCGATCAGGCCGTCGGGGCCTTCCGCGCCTACCTCTCCGGCGGCGCGGCGGTGGACCGGCACCTCGGCGATCAGCTGCTGGTCCCGGCCGCCCTGGTGGCCGCTGGGCGGGTCCCCGCGGCCGCCGGGCTGGCGCCGCTGGTCCGCTTCACCGTCAGCCAGGTCACGCCCCACCTCACCACCAACGCCGAGGTGATCCGGCGCTTCCTGGACGTGGAGATCCACGTCGACGGCGCCGAGGGCGAGCCGGGCGAGGTGCGGGTGGTGGGACCGGCCAGCAACGGGCAGGTCGTGCCGCTGCCGCGCTGAGCCGTTTCCGACTCGAGCTCGTCCGTCTAGAGCCAGCTCTTCTTCTTGAAAGATCAGGTACATCGCCGCCGGCAGCACCACCATGGCCACCAGCACCAGCGGGATGGCCACGTGCGGGTGGACGATCTCCAGGTTCATCCCGAAGAAGCCGGCCAGGAAGTTGAGGGGGAGGAAGATGGTGGAGATGAGGGTGAGCCGCGCCATCACCGTCGAGAGCCGGTTGTTGGTGTGCGAGAGGTACGCGTCCATGGCGGAGGCCAGGAGCTCGCGCCCCATGTCCACCTCCTCGGTGAGGCGGACCGCGTGGTCCACCACGTCGCGGAAGTAGACCGAGGCCTGCGGCGTCACCAGCCCGAGCCCGGGCCGGGCCAGCGCGGCGAAGACCTCGCGCTGCGGCCCCAGCCGCTTGCGCAGCATGGCGTGCCCCCGGCGCCCCAGGATGATCCGGTCCAGCAGCTCCTGGTCGCGGTTGCTCTCGGGGCGCGTGAGGACCTCGTCGGCCAGCTCCTCCACGTCCTGCGAGAGCGCGTCCACCAGCGCGTAGTGCACGTCGGCCAGCGCGTCGTACACGAGGTAGAGCGCGAAGTCGGCGCCGCGCCCCAGCAGCTCAGGCTCGTGCGCGCAGCGGGCGAAGATCCGGTCCACCTCGCCGATGGGCGCGGAGTGGACCGTGACCAGCGCCTCCGGCGTGAGGAAGGCGTGCAGCTCGAACGCCATCAGCTCGGAGTCGTCCGGCGCCGGCATGACCCGGTGGACCACCAGGAACAGGTGATCGCCGTACTGCTCCCACTTCACCCGCTGGTCCTCGTGGGCGCAGTCCTCCAGCGCCAGGGGGTGGAAGTGGAACCGCTCGGCCAGGAAGGCCAGGTTCTCGGGGGTGGGCTGCATGTCCACCCAGAGCAGCGCGCCGGGCGCGGCGAACTCCTGCCCGCCCTGCTGCACCTTCCCGTCCTGGAACCGGAGCACCCGCATGCGCCCGCAGAGTACCGCGTGCGGTCGGGCGGGGGATGGTGTAATCGAGCCGTCATGCGCCGGTTCCTGCCGACCCTCGCCACCGCCCTGGCCCTGGGCTGCGCTTCCCTGCCGCCAGGGCCTCCGGCGGAGCGCCCCGTGCCGCCGCCGCTGGGGCTGGGGGAAGCCCAGGCGCGGCAGGTGCTGGCCCGCTTCGTGGACGCCGGCGAGGCCGGGCGCTGGGACGAGGCCTGCGCGCTGCTCTCCGCGCGCTGGCGCGCGGTCTACACCCCGGGGCGGCTGGCCCAGGACCAGGCCGGGGCCGGGCCGGTGGCCCGGGAGGCCGCGGCCCGGGTCAAGGCGGCGCTGGCCGCGGGGGCGCCGGTTCTCGATGGCCCGGCCCGGGCGCGCCTCGCTGGACGTCGGCCCGGGGCGGGCGGCGGTGGTGGTGGCGGAGGGGCAGGGCTGGCGGGTCGACGCGCTGGAGTGAGGCGCGAGCGGCGTTGAGAACCCCCCGGTCGCCCGCTATAAAGGCGCGGCCATGCCACTCGACAACCAGCACGCGCTCGAAGCCCTGAAGAAGGTCATGGATCCCGAGCTGCACCGGGATCTCGTCTCCCTCGGGATGATCAAGGACCTGGCCGTCTCCGGTGAGGCCGTGAAGCTCAAGGTGGAGCTGACCACGCCGGCCTGTCCGCTCAAGGACACCATCGGCAAGGACGTCGAGGCCGCGCTCCGCGGCGCCGGGTTCACCAAGGTCGAGATCAGCTGGGGCGCGCAGGTCCGGGCCGCGCCCGGCGCGGCGCAGGGGCAGCTCACGCCGGGCGTGAAGAACATCGTGCTGGTCGGCGCCGGCAAGGGCGGCGTGGGCAAGAGCACCGTGGCCATCAACGTGGCGGTCGGGCTGGCCAGGCTCGGCGCCAAGGTCGGCATCCTCGACGCCGACATCTACGGCCCCTCGGTGCCCATCCTCACCGGCATCACCGAGAAGCCCTCGTCGAGCGACGGCCAGCGGCTCGACCCGTTCACGGCCCACGGCATCAAGGTCATGTCCATCGGCTTCCTGATCGAGCCGGACCAGGCGCTGGTATGGCGCGGCCCCATGGTCACCGGCGCGCTCATCCAGCTGCTGCGCGACGTGAACTGGGGCGAGCTGGACTACCTGGTGCTGGACCTGCCGCCCGGCACCGGCGACATCCCGCTGACCCTGGCCCAGAACGTCCGCGCCGCCGGCGTGGTGCTGGTCTCCACTCCGCAGGACGTGGCGCTGGCCGACGTCATCCGCGCCAAGCTCATGTTCGACAAGGTCTCCATCCCGGTGCTGGGGCTGGTGGAGAACATGTCCGCCTTCGTCTGCCCGCACTGCCGGCACGAGACCGCCATCTTCGACAAGGGCGGGGCCCGCACCGCGGCCGAGCGGATGGGCATCCCGTTCCTGGGCGAGGTGCCCATCGACCTCGCCATCCGCGAGGGCGGCGATCAGGGCGTGCCGGTGGTCGCCGGCAAGCCGGAGAGCCCGCAGGCGGAGGCCTTCCTGGCGGTGGCGCGGCAGGTGGCCGGGGCCGTCAGCAAGCAGGTCATGAAGGCGCCGCGCCTGCCGGTGATCGGCGCGCAGCCGCGCGCCTGAGGGGAGCGCACATGGCGCCCAACCCGTTCGACGACGATGCGGACCAGCCGGCGCCGCCCTCGGCGGAGGACGTGACCGGCGAGCCGGGCGGCGCAGCCGGCGCAGGGCGCAGCGGGCTCATCCCGGACGGCGTGAAGAAGGCGCTGCTGGCCGGCGTGGGCGCGCTCTTCATGACCGAGGAGGGCGCGCGCCGCCTGGCCCGCGACTGGAAGCTGCCCAAGGACGTGATCGGCTTCGTCGGGCAGCAGGCGCAGGGGGCGAAGGAGGAGATCCTCCGGGTCCTCTCGGAGGAGATCCGCCGCTTCCTCGAGTCCGAGGTGGTCCGGCGGGAGCTCGGCAAGCAGCTGGCGGGCATGGCCATCGAGGTGAACGCCGAGATCCGCTTCCGTCCGGTGGACGGCGAGGCGCCGCGCCCGGAGGTGAAGGCGCGCGTGCAGCCTCGCCGGCGCGCCAAGAAGAGGCGCGGGTGAAGCGGGCGGCCAAGCTGCTCCTCGTGCTGGGTGCGCTGGGCGTGGGCTGGCTGCTCTTCGCCGAGGGCCCCCGCGAGCTGGTGCTGGTCTACGACCTGGGCCACCTCGGCCCGGCCGACCTGACCGTGGACCTGCTGCGCGGCCCGGAGCTGGTGCGCCACGCCGAGTTCCACCTCGACGCCGGGAGCCAGCAGGTGCGCCACGCCGTCAAGCTCCCCGACGGCGACTACCGGCTGCGCTGGGCCACGCGCGGAGCCGCCGCGGCCCAGGGGGAGCGGACCGTCGAGGTGCGCGAGGCGGGGACGCAGGTCTTCTCGCTCGCCCCCTGAGCGGCCAGGCGGGCGGTCGCGCGCCATGCACCGCGGCGGCTGCGGCAGCAACGTTGGCCGGTGATCGACCTGCACTTCGTGGCCCCCGGGCTGGCGGTGGGGGCGCGCTATCCCATGGAGGCCGCCGCCCGGCTGGCGCGGGAGCACCGGATCGCCCGGGTGATCGACGTCCGCGTCGAGGCCTGCGACGACGAGGTCCTGCTGCGGGTGCACGGCATCCGCCTGCTGCACCTGCCCACCGAGGACTGCCGCGCCGTGTCCCAGCGGCGCCTGCGGGACGGCGTCGCCTTCGCGCTGGAGGGGCTGGAGCGCGGGGAGGGGGTCTTCATCCATTGCCAGTACGGCATCGGCCGCAGCGCGCTGCTCACGCTGTGCGTGCTGGTGGCCCGGGGCGGAGCGCCGCTCCAGGCGCTGGAGGAGCTCAAGCGCGCGCGCCCGGTGGTGTCTCCCAGCCCGGAGCAGCTGGAGGCCTTCATGGCGTTCAGCGGACGGCTGCGGGCCGAGCGAGGAGCCACCTGGCCAGTCCCCACGCTCGAGGAGCTGGGCGCCATCGCGTGGCGCCACCTGCGCGACGGAGAGGGCGTGGTGGATCTGGAGACGGCCGCGGCCGGTGCCACACAGGCAGGCTAAAACCCGTCCGGATACCCACCTCGGCGGCTACGGGATTACCCAGGGTGGACAAGAACCCCTGCCCGTGGAGGACTTCCACGCTGCTGAAATCCGGTGCTTCCCGCGTGATCACAGTCGCTTGCGCCGGTTCGGCGTTCGCACGCAAACGGTCACGTCCAGGCCAGGTTCTGGCATCCCAGGGTCCTGCCCGCCCGATCCCCTGATCCGGGGACGCGGCGGCTGGAGCAGACCACGTGACCCTCCGCGCCACCTCGCTTCGCCACAAGCTGGTCTACCTCGGCATCCTCCCGCCAGCCGTGCTGACGCTGGTGTTCCTGGCCGTCCTCTTCACGGCCAACCTCGTGGCCAGCCGCCGCGTCTCGAGCACCGTGGCGGAGCTGGCGGAGGGCAACCTGGATCGGGCGGCGCGCGACGTGCGGCTGCTCTGCGACACGGCCCACGCCGAGCTGACCCGCCACCTCGACGCCAGCCTGCGGGTGGTCCGCGACGCCGCCGACCGCGCCGGCGGGATCTCGCCGGAGGCGAGGGGCCAGCCCATCCGCTGGACCGCGGTGAGCCAGGTGGACGGGCGCACCATCGAGATCGCGCTGCCGCGCATGCTGGCCGGGAAGGCGTGGCTGGGGCAGGTGGAGGCCCTCGACCAGCCGGTGCCGGTGGTGGACGACGCGGCCCGCCTGAGCGGCGCCGCCGTCACGGTCTTCCAGCGCATGAACCCGGCCGGCGACATGCTCCGCGTGGCCACCACCGTGCGCAAGGAAGGGCAGCGCGCGGTGGGCACCTTCATCCCGGCGGCGGGGGCCGACGGCCAGCCCACGCCGGTCGTCGCCGAGGTGCTGGCCGGGCGCACCTACCGCGGCCGCGCCTTCGTGGTGGACGCCTGGTACCTGACGGTCTACGCGCCGCTCAGGGACGCCAGCGGCGGCGTGGTGGGGATGCTCTTCGTCGGCCAGCGGCAGGACGGCGTGGAGGCGCTGCGCACGGCCATCCAGGAGATGCGCATCGGCCGGACGGGCTCGGTGCGCGTGGTCGGCGGCAAGGGGAGCCAGCGCGGCAAGGTGGTGATCGCGCCGGCCGGCCAGGAGGCCGGGGCGGCGCTGCTGGAGAGCCCGCCCGAGGCGAAGGCCTCAGCCGAGGCGCTGATCGCGAGCGCCACGGCGCTGGAAGGCGAGGCGCTGGCCCGTCACGCGCCGGCGTCGGTGGACGGGCGCGCCCAGGTGGCCTCGGTCTCCTACTTCGAGCCATGGGACTGGATCGTCGTGGCCCAGATGGACGCGGCGGAGGCGGTGGAGGTCGCCGACGGCCTGGGGCGGACGCTCCGCCTGGCCGCGCTGCTCGCGATCCTGGCCGCGGCGGCGCTGCTGGCTGGCTCGACCGTGCTGGCCATGCGCAGCGCGCGCCGGCTGGCCGCCCCGGTGGAGGAGATGGCGCGCGCGGGCGAGGCCATCGCCGCGGGTGACACCACGCTGGAGGTCGAGCACCGCGGAGCGGACGAGGTGGGCCGGCTGGCCGACGCCTTCCGCGGGCTCATCGACTACGTCCGCGACAGCACGCGCGCCGCGGAGGGGATCGCCGCCGGCGACCTGGACATCGCGCTCACGCCTCGCTCCGAGGCCGACGCGCTCACCCGCAGCCTGGCCCGGGCCCAGGCGGAGCTGCGCCGCCTGCGCGAGGTCACCACCCACCTCTCCGCCGCGGCGGTGGAGGGACGGCTGGGCGAGCGGGGCGACGCGGAGTCGTTCGCCGGCGCCTACCGGGAGGTGGTGCGGGGCATGAACGACACGCTGGACGCGCTGATCATGCCGCTGGGCGTGGCCGCGGCGCAGGTGGAGCGGCTGGCCGGCGGCGACATCCCGCCGCCGCTCGGGGTGGGCTGGCAGGGCGACTTCGCCGGCGTGGAGAGCAGCCTCGATCGCTGCAGCGCGGCCATCCGGGCGCTCTCCGAGGACACCCAGGCGCTGGCCGCCGCGGCGGTGGCCGGGCAGCTGGCCACCCGGGCCGACGCCGGGCGCCACGGCGGCGAGTTCCGCCGCATCGTGGAGGGCGTGAACGGCGCGCTCGACGCGGTCACCGGCCCGCTCTCGACCGCGGCCGCCGAGCTGGATCGGGTCTCGCGCGGCCAGCTGCCGGAGCGGATCGAGGGGAGCTTCCCGGGCGACTTCGCGGCGGTGCGCGACAGCCTGGCCCGCGCCGCCGGCGCGGTCTCGGCGCTGGTGGCCGACGTGGACGCGCTGGCGCGGGAGGCGGTGGAGGGGCACCTGTCGGTCCGCGCCGATCCGGCGCGCCACCAGGGCGACTACCGGCGCATCGTGGAGGGGTTCAACCGCACCCTGGACGCCGCGGTGGCGCCGGTGGACGACGCCACCCAGGTGCTGGAGCGGATGGCGGCGCGCGACCTGCGCGCCCGCGTGGAGGGCGCCTACGCCGGCGACCACGCGCGGCTGAAGGAGGCGGTGAACGCCTCGGCGGAGGCGCTCGCGGAGGCGCTGGCCTCGGTCTCCGAGGCGGCCAGCCAGGTCTCCGGCGCGGCCACCCAGAATCGCCAGCTCCAGCCAGGCGGTGGCCTCCGGCGCCTCCGAGCAGGCCCGCTCGACCGCCGAGATCTCGCAGAAGGTGGAGGTGATCGCCTCCGAGGCCGGCCAGACGGTCCAGCGCGCGGACCAGGCGGCCCGCATCGTGGGCGGGGCGCAGGTCTCGGCCAGCGACGGCGCGGCCGCGGCGCAGGCCATGTCGGCGGCGCTGGAGAAGATCCGGGCCGCGGCGCAGGGCACGGCCGTGATCCTCCGCGACATGAGCGACATCGCCTTCCAGACCAACCTGCTGGCCCTCAACGCCGCGGTGGAGGCGGCCCGGGCCGGCGACGCCGGGCGCGGCTTCGCGGTGGTGGCCGAGGAGGTCCGCTCGCTGGCCCTCCGCTCCAAGCAGGCGGCGGCCCGCACCGAGAAGATCATCGCCGAGACGGTCAAGGAGACCGAGGGCGGCGCGGCCGCCGGCGCGGCGCTGGCCGGCCGGCTGCAGGCCATCGGCAGCACGGTGGCGCAGGCGGTGGAGGTGGTGGCCGGCATCCGGCAGGCCGCCGGCCGCCAGGCCTCGGCCGTGGATGGCGTGACCCGCGCGGTGGGCGAGATGGACCGGGTCACCCAGGGCAACGCCGCCAGCGCCGAGGAGACCAGCGCCGCGGTCAACGAGCTGTCCGGCCAGGCCGACACGCTGGCGGCCATGGTGGGGCAGTTCGAGCTGCCGGAGAAGCAGGCCTAGCCGCCGGCCGGGGGCGGAGGCGCCGCGGGCGCCTGCGCGGCGGCCGCCGCCACCGGGTCGGCCCGCAGGCTGAAGCGGAAGGTGGTGCCGCGGCCGGGGCGGGAGCGGACCTTCACCTCGCCGCCGTGCGCCTCGACGATCTCCTTCACGATGGCGAGCCCGATCCCCAGCGCGCCGCCCTTGCGGCCGGACTGGTCGTCGCGCACCTGGTAGAGCCGATCGAAGATGTGGCCCAGGTGCTCGGGCGCGATGCCGGCGCCCTGGTCGCTCACCGCCACCTCGACCAGGCCGGGCGCGGGTCTCGGCGGCGGCCACGTGCACCGCGCCGTTCTCCGGGCTGTACCGCTCGGCGTTGGCGATCAGGTTGACCAGCACCTGCTGCACGCGGTCGCGGTCGGCCCACACGCGCGGGGTGCCGCGGCGGACGCGGGCGCGGATGGTGAGGCCGCGCTCGGCGAAGCGCGGGGCCAGGGCCAGCACGGCCTGGCGCAGCACCTCGGCCACCTCCACCGCCTCGAAGGCGTAGGACTCGCGCGAGAGGGCGTGGCGCGACAGCTCCAGCAGCTCGTCGATGAAGGCCTTGAGCCGGCGGCCGCTCTGGGCCACCACCTGCAGCGCCGAGCGCTGGCGCGGGACCAGCTCGCCCAGCTTCTCGCCCAGCATGAGATCGGTGTAGCCGAGGATGGTGACCAGCGGCGTGCGCAGCTCGTGCGAGACGTTGGCGACGAAGTTGTCCTTCTGCTGGTGGGCGGCCTGCAGCTCGGTCACGGCGCGCGTCAGCTCCTGGGTGCGCCGGGCCACCTCGGTCTCCAGGCGGGCGCGCTCCTCGCGCAGGGCGCCGAAGAGGCGGGCCTTCTCCAGCGCGATGGAGGCCTGCAGCGCGAAGGCGTCGATGGCCTCGGGATCGCTCTTGCGGGCCTGCGGCGCGGCCACCGCCAGCACGCCCACCGGGCGCCCCTCGCGCCGCAGCGGCGCCAGGATCACCCGCCGCACCTTGAGCAGCCGGTAGAGCCGGCGCAGCTCGCGCTCGCCGGCCCCGCCCAGCAGCTCCTGCACCGCGCGGCGCGGCTCGTCGGTGTGGACGGTGCGCCGCTCGGTCAGGCAGCGCCGGACCAGCGGGGCCTCCAGCGGGTCGATCCGGACCGCGCCCAGCGGCCTCCCCAGCGCGCGGTCGATGGCGGTGCGCAGGCCGGGGGCGAAGGAGAGGAAGCGCCAGGCCAGGCCGGAGGTGCCGTCCAGCGTGGGGCCCAGCACGCCGCAGTGGAAGCCGAGCCGCGCCAGCTCGCGCCCCAGCACGCCGTACATGGCGGTCTCGTCGGTCTCCACCATCAGGTGGGCGCCGGCCAGGTGGAGCGCGGCCAGCGTCTCCTTGGCCTGCCGCAGGTCGGCCAGCGCCTTGCGCTCGCGGGTGGTGTCGCGGGCGATGACGTGGAGCACCGGCCGGCCGTCCACCTCGATGTGCGAGGACGTGACCGCCACCGGCACCGGCCCGCCGCGCCGCCGCTTGAGCACGGCCTCGTCCTCGCGCACCACCGCGCCGCTGGAGAGGCGCGCCAGCAGGGTGGGCGGGTCGAGCAGCGGGTGCTCGATGAGCTTGCCCAGCGAGAGCCGGCGCAGCTCGGCCCGGGTCTGGCCGGTCACCTCCAGCACCTTCTGGTTGCCGTCGAGGATCCGGCCGGACTGCGCGTCCACCACCAGGATGGCCTCGCCCGCGCCCTCCTGCAGCGCGCGGTACATGGCGTTGCGGCCGGCAATCTCCTGCCGGAACCCCTCCGCCTCGAGCCGCGCCGCCGCCAGCCGGGCCACCGCGTCCAGGCCGCGCTCCGCCACGCCGCGCTGGCGACCGGAGAGGACCACCCGGAGCACGGTGATCTCCTCCGGCGCGAAGGTGAGGCGCAGGAAGGCCGACTGGAGGTGGGTGGCGCCCGGCTCGAGCCCCAGCCAGAGGAGATCCACCAGGTCCTGCTCGCAGGCCGAGGTGACGCGCGCCGGCCCGTTCTCCGCCAGCAGCGTCACGGCTGGGGCGTGTCCGGGTTCCGCCAGGAGCTTCTCGGTGACCCGGTTCCGGGCGGGGCCGGACAGGAGGGCCAGGCCGTCCACGGCCAGCGTCTCCGCCGTCACTTCGCCGGCGCGGCTCCGCACCACCAGCAGCTGCACCAGTGGGGAGGCCGTGACCCGGGCCGCGTCGCGGGCGATCTCGCGGTGGATTCGAAGCATCTGGAGGGAGCACGAGCACGCCCCTAGCGAGGTCGCGCATCCACTCATGGATGGTCCCATGCTCTGACGCTCGTTGACAAGCGAGTCAGCCGTTCCTTACAAGCCGGGCGGATCGTCGCGGTTCCAGGTCGGCTGCAGTCCCCAGCGGGGCACTGTCGGGACGCCCCAGGAGGCTTTCGATGGGCATCGAGCGGGTGGCGGTCATCGGCGCAGGGCAGATGGGCACCGGCATCGCGCAGGTGGCGGCCCAGGCCGGGCTGGAGGTGATCCTGGCGGATGCGTCGCCGGAGCTGTCGCGGCGCTCGCACGACAAGCTGGGCGTGACGCTGGCCAAGCTGGTGGAGAAGGGGAAGCTGCCCGGCGCCGAGCGCGACGCCATCCTGGGCCGCATCAAGCCGGTGGCCCACCTGGCCGCGTGCGAGGCGGCCGACCTGGCCGTGGAGGCCATCGTCGAGAACCCGCAGGTGAAGAAGGAGCTGTTCGGGAAGCTCGACGGCATCCTCCCGGCGCACGCGGTGCTGGCCTCCAACACCTCGTCCATCTCCATCACCACCCTGGCCGCGGCCACGCGCCGGCCGGGCCAGGTGATCGGGATGCACTTCTTCAACCCGGTGCCGCTGATGGGGCTCCTGGAGGTGATCCGCGGGCTGCAGACCTCCGACGCCACCTACCAGGCCGCGGTGGAGCTGGGGAAGCGGCTGGGCAAGACGGTGGTCACCTCCAAGGACTCGCCCGGCTTCATCGTGAACCGGATCCTGATCCCGCTGCTCAACGAGGCCTGCTTCGCGCTGCAGGAGGGGCTGGCCTCGGCGGAGGACATCGACGCGGCGGTGAAGCTGGGGCTGAACCACCCGATGGGCCCCTTGACGCTGGCCGACTTCGTGGGGCTCGACACCTGCCTGGCCATCGCCGAGGTGCTGCACCGCGAGCTGGGCGATCCCAAGTACCGGCCGGCGCCGCTCCTGCGCCAGTACGTGGCCGCGGGCTGGTACGGCAAGAAGGCGGGGCGCGGGTTCTACACGTACGAGGGCTGAGCCATGACGCTCGAGAACATCCTCTGGAAGGTCGAGGACGGGGTCGGCGTCGCCACCTTCAACCGGCCCAAGGTCCTCAACGCGCTCGACGCGCGCACGGTGGACGAGCTCTCGGCGGTGGTGGCCGAGGTGGAGGCGGGCGCGGCGCGGGCCCTGGTGCTGACCGGCGGCGGCGAGAAGGCCTTCGTGGCGGGCGCGGACATCGCCGCCATGTCCACCATGACCGCCACCGAGGCGCGCGCCTTCGCCGAGCGGATGCACCGCGTGCTGGACCGCATGGAGGCGCTGGCGGTGCCCACGCTGGCGGCGGTGAACGGCTTCGCGCTGGGCGGCGGGTGCGAGGTGGCGCTGGCCTGCGACCTGGTCTACGCCGGCGAGCGGGCGCGCTTCGGGCAGCCGGAGGTGAACCTGGGGCTGGTGCCGGGGTTCGGCGGCTCGCAGCGGCTGGCGCGCCGGGTCGGCAGCATGGCGGCCATGGAGCTGGTGCTGACCGGCGATCCCATCGACGCCGCGCGGGCGCGCGAGCTGGGGCTGGTGCTGGCGGTGCTGCCGCCGGAGCAGCTCCTGCCGCACGTGCTGGGGCAGGCCCGGAAGATCGCCTCCCGCGGGCCGGTGGCGGTGGCGCAGGCCAAGCGGCTGGTCAGGGTGGGGCTGGACGGGCCGCTCTCGACCGGCAACGAGCTGGAGCGGCAGGCGTTCTCGGCGGTGTTCGCCACCGAGGACGCGCGCGAGGGGATGCGGGCCTTCCTGGAGAAGCGGCCCGCGCAGTTCCAGGGACGCTAGACACTTCACCAAGCGAGGATCGACATGGACGTCCAGCTCACCGAGGAGCAGCAGCAGGTCCGGGATCTGTGCCGGGAGTTCGCCGACCAGGAGCTCAAGCCCAACGCGCGCAGGTGGGACGAGGAGCACCACTTCCCGCGCGAGGCGGTGAAGAAGCTGGCGGAGATGGGGCTCATGGGCGTGGCCGTCCCGCCGGAGTGGGGCGGCGCCGGCATGGACGCCGTGGCCTACGCGGTGGCGATGGAGGAGATCAGCCGCGGCTGCGCCGGCACGGGCGTGATCATGAGCGTCAACAACTCGCTCTACTGCGACCCGCTGCTCAAGCACGGCACCGACGAGCAGAAGAAGGAGTTCCTGGCGCCGTTCGCGAAGGGCGAGCGGCTGGGCTGCTTCGCCCTGACCGAGCCCATGAGCGGCTCGGACGCGGCCGAGATGCGCACGGTGGCGGTGCGCAAGGGCGACGACTACGTCCTCGACGGCACCAAGAACTTCATCACCAACGGGCCGCAGGCCGACGTGGTGCTGGTCTTCGCCATGACCGACCGCGAGAAGCGGCACAAGGGGATCAGCGCGTTCCTGGTGCCGGCGGACGCCCGCGGGTTCGTGCGCGGCAAGCCGGACGACAAGGTGGGCATCCGGGCCTCCGGCTCCTGCTCGATCTTCTTCGAGGGCTGCACCATCCCGGCCCGCTACCGGCTGGGCGGCGAGGGGGACGGCTTCAAGGTGGCCATGGGCACCCTGGACGGCGGCCGCATCGGCATCGCGGCGCAGGCGCTGGGCATCGCCCGCGCGGCGCTGGAGGAGGCCACCGCCTACGCCAAGGAGCGGCGCGCCTTCGGCCAGCCCATCGCCCAGTTCCAGGCCATCCAGTTCATGCTGGCCGACATGGCCACCGAGCTGGACGCCGCCCGGCTGCTGGTCTGGCGGGCGGCCTCGCTGAAGAGCCAGGGCGTGCGCCACTCCACCGAGAGCGCCATGGCCAAGCTGTTCGCCTCGGAGATGTCGGAGCGCGTCACCTCCAAGGCGCTGCAGATCCACGGCGGCTACGGCTACGTGAAGGACTACGACGTGGAGCGGCACTGGCGGGACAGCCGCATCACCGAGATCTACGAGGGGACCAGCGAGATCCAGCGGATGGTGATCGCGGCCGGCGTGCTCAAGGGTTAGATCCGGCGCCGTGGACTTCGACCTGAGCGAAACCCAGCGGGCGGTCCAGGAGACCGCCCGCGCGTACGCCCGCGAGCGGATCGCCCCGGCCGCGGCCGCCAACGATCAGGCCGGCCGCTTCCCGGTCGAGCTCGTCCGCGGGCTGGGCGAGCTGGGACTGCTGGCCGTCAACGTGCCGGCCGAGCACGGCGGCTCCGAGGCCGGCGCGGTGGCCTACGCGCTCGCGCTGATGGAGATCGCCGCCGCGGACCCGGCGGTGTCCACCACCATGGCCGTCACCAACATGGTGGCGGAGACCATCGCGCGCTGGGGCACCGAGGCGCAGCGCGCCCGCCACCTGCCGAAGCTGGCCAGCGCGGAGCACCTGGCCGGCGCGTTCGGCCTCTCCGAGCCGCAGTCAGGCAGCGACGCGGCCAGCATGACCACCCGGGCCACGCGGCGCGGCGACGGCTGGGTGCTGGACGGCGCCAAGCAGTGGATCACCTCCGGCGACGTGGCCGGGGTGATGGTGGTCTGGGCCAAGACCGACCCGGCCGCCGGCCACAAGGGCGTCACCGCCTTCCTGGTCGAGGCCGGGACGCCGGGGCTGGAGGTGGGGCGGCACGAGGACAAGCTGGGGCTGCGCGCCAGCTCCACCGTCTCGCTCACGTTCGACGGCTGCGCGGTTCCCGACGAGGCGCGGCTGGGCGGCGTGGGGGAGGGGTTCCGGATCGCCCTCTCGGCCCTGGACGGCGGCCGCATCGGGATCTCCGCCCAGGCCGCCGGGACCATGACGGCCGCGCTGGAGGCCAGCGTCCGGTACGCGAAGGACCGGCGCAGCTTCGGCGTGCCCATCGCCGACCACCAGGCCATCCAGTTCATGCTGGCCGACATGGCCACCGCGCGCGACACCGCCAGGCTGCTCTGCCTGCGGGCGGCCAGCCTCAAGGAGGCCGGGCGGCCGTTCACCCGCGAGGCCGCCATGGCCAAGGTCTGGGCCTCCGAGGCGTCGCAGAAGGTGGTCAGCCAGGCCGTGCAGATCCACGGCGGCTACGGCTACACCGACGACTTCCCGGTGGCGAAGCTGTTCCGCGACGCGCGGGTGCAGACCATCTACGAGGGGACCAGCGAGATCCAGCGGCTGGTGATCGCGCGGGAGCTGCTGAAGGGCGCCCAGTCGTAGCCTGAAGCGCAGCGAGCCGGCCGGGCGTACCCGGACCGGCTCGCTGGCGAGGCGCGCGCGCTGGCTCAGCCCGCGGCCTTGACCTCGTCGTCGGTGGTGATGAGGTGGCCGGTCTGCTCGCGCTTCACCTTGAGATAGTTCACGTTGTGCGGGTTGGTGGGGGAGGGCAGCGGGATCCGGCCGCGGATGGTGATGCCGGCGTCCACCAGCCCCGAGACCTTCAGCGGGTTGTTGGTGATGAGCTCCACCGAGCGGACGCCCAGGAGGCGCAGCATCTCGGCGGCGACGTCGTAGCGGCGCAGGTCGTCCGGGAACCCCAGCAGCCGGTTGGCCTCGTAGGTGTCGTGGCCCTGGGCCTGGAGCGCGTAGGCGCGGATCTTGTTGCCGAGGCCGATGCCGCGGCCTTCCTGGCGCAGGTAGAGGACGACGCCGCGCCCCTGGGCGGCGACGTGATCCAGCGCGCGGTCGAGCTGCGCGCGGCAGTCGCACTTGAGCGAGCCCAGCACCTCGCTGGTGAGGCACTCGGAGTGGACGCGGACGTGTACGCCTTCACCGGACACGTCGCCCTTCACCATGGCCACGTGCTCGGCGCCGGTGCGCCGGTCCTTGAAGACGATGGCGCGGAACTCGCCGCGCTCGGTGGGGAGCGGGGCCTCGGCGTACAGCTCGACGTTGCCGCGTGCCTCGGCGCTCTCGCCAGGGCCAGGGACAGCTCTCAGGTTGCGCATGCCGCGATGCTCCTCGCCGTCTCGTCGCTTGGCTCTTCGATGTGTGCGCAGGAGAACTAATGAGCCCCACTGACCGGGGTCAAGGCCATCGCGGGTTGAAGGGGGACCTGCGCGCGAGTGCGCGTTGACACCGCAGTTTCCGGCGGTTAGGTGACGGGCGGATGCGCGCCGACCTTTCCTCAGGAGATCTCGCCCGGGCCACCGGCAGCACGGTCCGGACGATCCGTTTCTACGAGGAGGAAGGGCTGCTGAAGCCGGCCGTGGTGAGCGACGGCGGGCACCGGCGCTACACCGAGGACGACCTCGAGCGGCTGCGCCTCATCACCGATCTGCGCGAGCTGGGCCTGTCGCTCTGCGAGATCCGGTCGATCCTCGAGCTGCGCAGCGGCTGCCGCACGGCCGCCGAGTTCGCCATCCGGATCCAGCAGGTGCTGGGCGGCCACCTGGAGCAGGCGCAGCGACGGCTGGAGTGCCTGCGCCGGATGAAGCGCGAGATGGTCGACGCGCTCGAGGCCATCCAGGACCGGCTCTCGTCGCAGGGCACCGAGCAGTGCCCGTGCGCGGTGGCCGAGGCCGACGGCGTGCCGCGCATCGTCCGCGTGCTGGCGCGGCAGCAGGGCTGCACCTGCGAGGCCCGGCACGAGCACGCTGGGCACGAGCACGCGCATCAGCCGGAGGCGGGCGGCGCGCAGCTGCTGGCCGACGACGGCATGGGCAGCGCCGCGGAAGCGCGTGACGCCCGGCGCGTGCACCGGCTCTAGCGCCGGGCCGGGGCGGGTGGTTCGCCGTCGCCCGTAATCCCAACACGAGCGGAGCCGCGTCGGAGCGAAAAGCCCGAAAGCGCTGGGCCGCAGGGGATCCAGCCCCTCCGGCCCGTTCGCGCGCCTAGTTACCATAATCCATATTATCGGACGTACTGGGTGGGCGAGGGGAACGGGCTGGATCCGGGCCCGGATGCGGCTGGAAGCCGCCGGAATCGGGCCCCGGCCTCTATCCCGGTGGCCCCGTTACGCCTTCGGCTCGCCTTCCATCCCCGCGCGGCCTGAGCCTGTCGAAGGCCGCGGTCCCGATCGCCGTTAGGCTCCCGACCATGAGCGCCCCACACGTCCATCCCGTCCCCGTCCCGCTCGACGGACGCGCCGCGCGCGCGCTCGACCGCCTCGACTTCTCCGACGCCTACGCCGTCGAGCTGCCGCCCGGCGCCGACGCCGCCTCGGCGCCGCCCTGGGTCCTTGCGCCCATGGCCGTCCGCCACCTGGTGGTCGCGCCGCTCGGCCTCATCGCCAGCCCCGGCGCGCTCAGTCGCGCCGCCGTGGCCCAGAACCGGACCGGCGATCGCGTCGGAGCCTTCCCCGCCCAGGCGTGCGCGCGGCGAACTGCTGCTCGGCCTCGACGATCGGCGCCTCGACTTGCGATGCCGGCCAGTTCGGCGTGGTCACGATGCTGGTGCAGCTCAACGGCCCGCTCGGCCGGGCCTACTTCGGCGTGGTGAAGCTTCTCCACCGGATCATCGTCCGGGCCATGCTCCGGCGCGCCGCCCGTGGGGTGGACCGGCCCAGGTGATATCGATATCGACGGGGTCCGGGAGGGCGCGCCGAGCCTCGCCGCTCACGGGCAAGGCGATCTTGATTCGGGAGGATGTTGTCACGGGCCTCCGGGGTCGCGGGACAGGGAGCGCCGGTCGAGCGCGGTCCGCCACGCCGCGCTCACGGGGACCGCTCCCCTTCCGCAAGGGATGTTGAGCGGGGAGGGGACCCAGCTCCCCTGCCCTTCCCTTCCTCCTGGGCGGCACATCGGGACGCGCCAGTGCGCGCTCCACCTGTCCACCGACAACGATCAGGAGCGCCTGTTCGGTGTATGAACAGGGGTAAGGGGGAACCATGTTTCGAGTGAAGTTGCTGGCCCTGGTCGTCGTTGGCGTCATGTCACCGGGCGCGATGGTGCGAGCGCAGGGCAAGCCGACCGAGCAGGTCGAGGAGATCCGGAGGAGTACCTGGATCGAGACCATCCCGGTCGCTCTACCCGCCGGCGTGCCGCTGGCTGGTGTCGTGGGAACGGACGCCGATGGTTATCCGACCCAGTTCGTGGATCGGCCGGCGCTGAGGAGTCTGCTGCGCAATCGACAGTTCGCGGAGCTCACGGCCGCGTTCGAGTACTTCCAGGCCGAGTTCGAGCGTGACCCGCACCGCGAGGTCTGGATGAGCGATGCGACCACGACGGTCGGCATGCCGCATCCGGTGGAGCTCGGGCTGATCGAGGAGTGGATCAAGACGACGCCTCGATCATTCGCTCCCTATCTGGCCCGCGCTCGCTACGGTTTCGAGCTTGGATTCCTCTACCGCGGAGACCGGTTGGCCAAGGACACCTCCGCAGCCGAGTTCGCTGCTATGAAGCGGTCGTTCGCAAATGCGGAGCGTGACGCAAGGAAGGCGCTCGAGCTCAGGCCGCGACTCATCGAGGTCCGGAGCTTCATGATGAAGGCAGCCATCGCGCGCGGCGATCGGGCTGATGCAACCAGGTGGGTGGCTGAGGGCCTGCGCCAATTGTTAGCGCGCGAGCCTGTTGAGGGTCGGAGGCCGGATTTCGCGCAGGCTGGCTGACGGGCGGGCCGGCAGCGCCATGTAGGTGCCCGCCGCCCAGCCTGCAAACTGGCGGTCACTCACGGTGATGGTAGTCGGTTTAGGTGGAGGCGGGGCGCTGGCGCGTCGCTGACCACAAATAGGTGACGGGGGCGTGCCGCAAACACGCACCCCGTCGTGCCCTGACTTACTTGCTTGGAGGAAGCCAGAGCAGTTCTCGAATCGTCTACTTCCGCATCGACGTCAAGTCCTGGGCGGCCAAGCTCCCCACCGTGGACGAGGCGCGTCCGGGTCTCTGCACCGGCTGCGGCGCTGGTAGCCGGCCGGCCGGTGGTCGCCTGGTGCTGCACGGCCACGGGGTCCGGCGCCGGGATCAGTGGGGCCCGCCCGACGCGACCGCGCCGCCCCAGGTCACCGAGGTGATCGCCCGCCGGTATGCCTGCCAGGTCTGCGGAGCGGTGCTCCTGGTCGTGCCCAGCGGCGTCCAGCGGCGCCGGCTCTACTCGGCGCCGGCGGTCGCGCTGGCGCTCGCGGTCTGGAGCCTGGAGCAGCAGACGCCGGCCGCGGTCCGGGCCCGCGTCAGCCCTTGGCGGATCGTCGGGGCGGCGGCGGCGACACGCTGGACCTCGCTGCGGCGCTGGGCCAAGGCCATCCGCGCCGGGCAGCTCTTCCCGGAAGTCCGCGCCGCGCCGGATGGAGCCTGCCTCCGCGCCATAGCCGCCCGCGCCGCGACCACGCTGGCGGCCCTGGCCCCGTCGGTTGCTGACGGCCTCCCGCTCGCGACACGAGCCTTCCTCGGAGCCGCGCATGTGAGCTGAGGGCCATCGCCGCGACGGCGCTGGGGATCTCGCGCCCACCATCCGCGATCCCTGCCCCCGTCGGCGGCCACGTGGGAGGGCTCACGCTCGGCGGGCGCGGTGATCAGCGGCCGGCCGAGGAGGAGCCCGATGACGAAGTCGTCCCCGAAGTCGCCCAAGCTCGCGCCGAGGGACCACGCAGAGGCGGTGGCCAGGTTCCGGGCGGAGCTGGTTGGCGCGCTCACCCGCCGCGATCTCGACCACGGACAGCTGCGCGCAGTGCTGAGGGCGCTATCCGCCGAGCGCTTCCGGCCGCCGGGGGCCGAGGTCACGAAGACGATCTCGTTCACCACGCTGGAGCGGTGGTTCTACGCCTACAAGCGCGGCGGCCTGGACGCCCTGCGCCCGGCGCCTCGAGGGGATCGCGGCCACGGCCGCGAGCTCTCGCCCGACCAGCGGACCCTGCTTCTCGACATCCGGCGCGAACACCCGTCCGCCTCCGTTCCCCTGATCCTGCGCACCCTGGTGGCCGACGGGCGCCTGCAGCGGGACGCCGTGTCGGAGTCCACCATCCGCCGCCTCTACCAGGCCAACGGCCTCGACCGCGTGCCACTGCGCGACGGCGCCGGCGAGCGGGTCCGGCTCCGCTGGCAGGCGGCCGAGCCGGGCGCGCTCTGGCACGCCGACGTCTGCCACGGCCCGGCGCTGACCATCGGCGGCCAGTCCCGGCCGCTGCGGATCCACGCGCTCTTGGACGACGCCAGCCGGTACATCCTGGCCATCGAGGCCCGCCACACCGAGCGCGAGGCCGACATGCTGCAGCTGCTGGTGAAGGCCCTGCGCCGGCACGGTGCGCCCGACGTCCTCTACCTCGACAACGGCTCCACCTACACCGGCGAGGTGCTGCGGACGGCGTGCCCGCGGCTCGGGATCGCTCTCGTCCACGCCCAGCCGTACGACGCGCCCGCCCGCGGGAAGATGGAGCGGTTCTGGCGCACGCTGCGGGAGGGCTGTCTCGACCACCTGCCGCCCATGGCCTCGCTCCACGACGTCGAGGTGCGGCTCCTCGCGTTCGTGGACCGCCACTACCACGTGGCCCCGCACGCCTCGTTGATGGGACGGTCGCCGGGGACGGTCTACGCCGCCCGGACCCGCCTCGCGGACACCCTCGACGAAGCCAAGCTGCGGGAGGCGCTGACGGTGCGTGAACGCCGCCGGGTCCGCCGCGACACCACCGTCTCAGTGATGGGCAAGGACTGGGAGCTCGACCAGGGCTTCCTCACCGGCCGCGTGGTGACGCTCGCCTACTCGCTCCTCGACGGCGCGCCCTGGATCGAGCACGAGGGCCGGCGCCTCGATCTCCACCCCGTGGATCCGGTCGCCAACGCGCGCCGCAAACGCCTGCCCCGCAGGCCTGGCGAGGCTCCGACCACCACCACCGACTTCGACCCCACCCAGACGCTGCTCGACGCGGCCACCGGCCGCCGTCGCAAGGATGACGACCGATGAAGGACTCGTACCTGACCGCCTTCGGGCTGCAGGAGCCGCCGTTCTCGAAGGAGATCGCCGATCAGGATCTTCTGGCTGCCGACGTCCAAGGCCGCCGTGGTGGAGGAGCTGGTGGACGCCGTCGAGGACCGGGCGTCGGTGCTCCTCACCGGCGAACCGGGCGTCGGCAAGACCTGCGTGCTTCGCGCCCTGCGGGCCAGGCTGCCGGCCGCCGGGTTCCGGCTCACCTACTGCCACAACGCGACCCTCGGCCGCCGCGACTTCTACCGCCAGCTCTGCCTGGCGCTGGGGCTGTCGCCCCACGCCACCGCGGCCGCCGTTTTCTACGCGGTCTCCACCAACGTGGAGGAGCTGGCCAAGGAGCGCGTCCATCCCGTCTTCCTCATCGACGAGGCCCACCTGCTCCACGAGCAGATGCTGGGCCACCTCCACATCCTCCTCAACTACGAGTGGGATTCCCGGGCGCTGCTGTCGCTGATGCTGGTGGGACTGCCCGAACTGAACGACCTGCTCCAGATGCGGCGCTACCGCTCGCTGTACTCCCGCCTGCACGTCCGGCTGCACGTGGACGCCCTCACGCCGGAGGACACCGCGGAGTACCTCCGCTACCGGCTCAAGCGGGCTGGCGTGGACCGCGAGAATCTTCGCCGGTGACGCCGTCGCCCTGCTCCACGAGGCCGCCTCCGGCGGCATGCGGGATCTCGACCGCCTCGCCACCGGCTGCCTCCGCGAGGCCGCCCGGCGGAAGCGGAAGTTGGTCGAGCGGGACATCCTGCCCCGGGTCTTGGACCGCGACCGCCTCGAGCGCGACACGTGATCGTCTGCGGGCTGTGGGCGGCCCGCCGGCACCTCGTGGCCGTCCTGGTCGGCGACCGGGGCGAGCCCCGCCGCACGGTCCGCGCCGCGGGCACCGACGACGCCCGATTCGGCCTGCTGGAGTACCTCGCCCACGCCGGCGCCGAGCTGGTCGCCACCGCCGCGCTGGCCCAGGCCGATCCGCTCCTCGCCCAGGCCGCTCGCCGCGGCATCGCCGTCTGGATCTTGGACGACCAGCTCGCAGCAGCGCTCCTGGCCGCCGCCGGCATCCGCGACCCGGTCCGCGCTGCGGCCCTGCTGGCCCGCCTGCGGATCGTCCCGGCCTGGCGCGCACATCTGCGCCCTCTCACGCCGGCGATGCCGGCCCGGCAGCTTCCGCTCCTCTGACGCGGTGTAGCCATCACCCTGCGTGCACGCGACCCTGCCAAGCCAGCGATGGCCCTCGGCTTAGCTGCGCGCGCCCCTGTCAGGCAGGTGGTGCCCACCAACCATGCTGACGGGATTCCCACCAATCAGGCTGCGCGGCAACACCAATGCCCGACCTGCTACGAGATCCGCGCCGAGTGGGCCGGCTGGGTACTCGACGACAAGTGGGGAGGCTCGCCAGAAGAGATCGAGGACTTCGTCGCGAAACATGCCAATCCAGCAGAGCGACGCCACCGCCTCCTGGCCGGCTTCGCGGATTACGACCGAGCCGTCGTGCTGCAAATCAAGGACGATCCGGCCGCGCTCAAGGCCATCGAGCGTGCCTGCGCCGTGGGTGACGACTGGCGGTTCTTGAGAGAGCGAGCCGGCATCAAGCGGCGGCTCGGGGACAACGCAGGCAGGCTGACTGATCTGGATCGTGCGGTCGCTGCTCGTCCCGGAATCCCATCCACGCTTGCAGTCCGGGCCTGGGCGCTTGCCGATGCGAATCGATGGGAGGACGCTGGCCGAGACCTCCTCTTCGCGCTGCGATGTGAGCCGACCTCCAGGCGAGGCGCCGTGCTCTATCCTGGGATCGTTGCGAAGCTCAACGCACTCGGCTGGACTGCGCATCAGGAAGGCCGCTCGACCGAAGCGATCCGGATCTTTAGCCTTCTCCATCTGCTGGCCCCGCAGGACGAGCAGATAGCAAGCCGTGCGGCGGCCGTTCGCCTGTCGGGCGCTGGCGAAGCAGAGCGGAAGTGAAGGCTCCGCTGTCCCGTCGGCCGGGTGACGGGCTCAAACCTGGGGTGTGCTCTGCTGGAGCATTGAGGGTGCAGCGGCGGCAGTGGTCCCCGACGTGCGGGCGAAGGGCCGCCGCAGAGATGCGGGCAGGAGCTGTGCCGGGGGGCAGGCGCGCGGTTGGTAGCCCCTCATTGGCGGGAAGATGTACCCGCCTAGACGAGCGCGTCGACACCGTTCTCGCTTCCGAGGATCCCCTCGTACTCAAGCATCACCTCGAGGGCGCCGGAGCTCGCGCAGTGCGCTGCGGAGTTCCGTGGCGCGTGTATGCGGTGGCTGCCTGAGCCGCTGACCAGGGCGCACAGTTTCTGCGCTACTCTGGGAGCGCAGACCTCACGAAGGAGTAATCCGTGCGCTTTGCTCAGCCCCAGCCCGTATCGAAGGAGGCAGCCGAGGCGCGACTGTCGAGCGGCTCGACGGAATCGGTGGCGGAGACGCTGGTCGCGCTCGCCTTTCATGAACCTGATCGCGCCTGGGTTCAGGACAAGTGCTTGCGGTTCGCCAAGGATGAGGACTGGCGAATCCGTGCGGTGGCCGCAACGTGCCTAGGGCATCTTGCCCGGATCCACAGGGCCTTGGACCTTGCCGTCGTCTGGCCTGTGCTGCTGAAGCTGCAGGAGGATGCGGACGTGCGTCCCTATGCGAACGACGCGCTGGACGACGTCCGAATGTTCGTGGGGCAGCCGTAGCCGCAACGGCTGCTCGGGGACCTGCGGACCCCCGCCCTATTGGGTAGCGCGTAAACGCAACACTGCGCACCCTAGGTGAACAGCAACAGGCCCCTCTACCGCGCAGCCTCTTCCATGCTTGGTTTGTAAGGGCCGGGGCCTATTCTGTTGAGTTGCATCGAGGCGCATCACCGCCCGAAACGGCCCAGATTCGGACGTACCGGGTGGGCGAGGGGAAGGGCTGGATCCAAGGCCTGGATGTGGCTGGAAGCCGCCGGAGTCGCCCCGGTCTCTGCCTCGGCCAACCCCCATTCCGCCACCCAACCCCGCGCGGCCTGAGCCTGTCGAAGGCCGTGGTCCCGATCGCCGTTAAGCTCACGACGATGACCGCTCCTCAGGTCCGCTCCGTCCCCGCCCCGCTCGACGGCTTCGCCGCGAACGCGCTCTCGCGCCTCGACTTCTCCGACGCGTACGCCGTCGAGCTGCCGCCCGGGGTCGATGCTTCCGCGCTGGCCGCCGCCGTGTTCGCCTCAGCGCCGCCCTGGGTCGTCGCGCTCATGGCCGTCCGCCACATGGTGGTCGCGCCGCTCGGCCTCATCGCCACCCCGGGCGCGCTCCGGCGCGCCGCCGTTGCCCAGAACCTGGCTGGCGAGCTCGTCGGCGCCTTCCCCGTCCTGGCTCGCTCCACCGGCGAGGTCCTCCTCGGCCTCGACGACCGCCACCTCGATTTCCGCGTCTCGGTCCGCGTGGTCGCCCAGGCCGGCCAGCCGCCCCTGGGCGTCGTGGCCACCTACGTCCGGCTCAACCGCTGGCTGGGGAGCGCCTACTTCGCCGCGGTGAAGCCGTTCCACCGGGTCATCGTCCCAGCGATGCTCCGGCGCGCGGCGCGGCGGCTGGCCCTGACGAGGTGATATCGATCTCGGCGGGGTGAGTCGCGCAGCCGGCAGGTTCGCACGCGTCACTGGTAGTCACGAAGAGCGAAACCCGTGCTGTGGCGAAGGTCACGTCGGAAGCTAGACGGCGCGTCATGCGCGGATTTCCCGGAGCTGACCTGCGCCGCGCAAGCACGCTTCGCGAGCGAGCACGTCGCGGGCCCTGCTCGGCGGGCTTCGCAGGGAGCGCCTGCTCCTGAAGGGCCTTGAGCCTTGCCCTGCCGGGGTCTTCGCACGCTACGTCGTGCGCCAGGTGCTCACCGGCCCAATACCTCGCCCATGGAGGAGTCCCAGGCGCCACTCGCTGGCCCCGATCTCACGCAGGGTTGCGCCGAGTCCGACATCCCGGACGATGGCTCGCTGCTGGGGCATGCGCATGGGGAGGCTGTCCTCCTCGTCCGGCATCGGGGCGAGGTGCATGCGGTCAGCACTACCTGCACTCACTACGGTGGGCCGCTCGCCGAAGGGCTCGTGACCGACGGGCAGGTGCGCTGCCCGTGGCATCACGCCTGCTTCGACCTGCGGACGGGAGAAGCCGTCGGGCCGCCAGCCCTGAACCCGCTGCGCCGCTGGGCGGTGGAGCGCCGCGAGGCGCGTTGCTTCGTCGGCCCCCCGCTCCCGCCGAGCCCCTCCAGGACTTCCTCCAGCGCGCTCGAGAGCGTCCTCATCGTGGGCGCAGGCGCGGCGGGTAACGCCGCGGCCGAGACGCTTCGGCGTGAGGGGTATCGCGGGCCGGTGACCCTGATCGGCGCCGAGCCGAACGTGCCGGTGGACCGGCCCAACCTCTCCAAGGACTACCTGGCCGGCACGGCGCCAGAGGAGTGGGTTCCGCTGCGAGGAGCCGAGTTCTACGCGTCGCTGCAGATCGAACTCCTGCAGGGCACCCGGGTAATCGGGCTCGATCCAGGTGGCCGGCGCGTCCGGTTCGCCGACGGTTCCAGTCGCAGCTATGGCGCGCTGCTCCTGGCCACCGGCGCGGAGCCGGTGAAGCTCACGGTGCCAGGCGGGGACGGGCCCCTCGTCCATACCCTGCGCTCGCTCGCCGACAGCCGGGCGATCATCGCCGCCGCCGCCGCGGGTGCCGGCCGCGCAGTGATCGTCGGCGCGAGCTTCATCGGCATGGAGGTAGCGGCAGCGCTTCGCACCCGGGGGCTGGAGGTGCACGTGGTTGCGCCGGAGGCGCAGCCGCTGGCGCGCGTCCTGGGGGCGGAGCTGGGCGATCTCGTCCGGACGATCCACGAGGCGCACGGCGTCCACTTTCACCTGGAGCGGACCGTCGCGATGGCCGGCGACCGCTCCGTGGTCCTGGACGACGGGACGGCGCTCCCCGCCAACATGGTGGTGGCCGGGATCGGCGTCCGGCCCGCGGTGGGCCTGGCCGAGCAGGCTGGGCTTCGCCTCGACCGCGGCGTCGTCGTCGACGCGTACCTCGAGACGAGCGCGCCGGGCGTGTACGCGGCCGGCGACATCGCGCGCTGGTCGGACCCGCTGACAGGCAGGACCCTCCGGATCGAGCACTGGGTCGTGGCGGAGCGGCAGGGTCAGGTGGCAGCGCGGAACATCCTGGGCGCGCACGAGCCGTTCCAGGCCGTGCCGTTCTTCTGGTCCCAGCACTACGACGTGCCCATCAACTACGTCGGACACGCCGAGACCTGGGACCGCGTGGATGTTGCGGGAAGCATCGCCGAGCTGAGCTGTCTGGTGGCTTACCGGGACGGTGGACGGATCTCCGCGGTGGCCAGCGTCCATCGCGACCGGGAGAGCCTGCAGGCGGAGGCGCTGCTCGCCCGTGCGGATCAGGCCGGGCTGGAGGCGCTGCTGGCCAGGGCACGCCAGCCTCAATGAGTCAGGAGTGGCTCGCGGCCGGCTGGTCCCGGAGGAGCTGCTGGAGGGTCCACCTGTTGCCATCGGGATCTGCGAGCTCGGCGTGGATCGCGCCCCAGGGCTGACGCTCCGGTTCGGTCACCTGGACGCTCCTCCTTCGCAGCGCCTCGCAGGCCGCCCTGACGTCCGGCACCACGAGCAACAGCGAGTGGAGCGACCCGGGGGCCATGTCGGTGATGCCCTTCCCGACGGCGATCGAGCAACCCGAGCCCGGCGGTGTCAGCTGCACGAACCTCCGGCCGTCCGGGATGGTTCGATTGATGTCGGCGTGGAAGCCGAGCTTCTCTGTGTAGAAGGCCTTGGCGCGGTCGACGTCCGCGACGGGAACGGGAACGAGCTCGAGCTTCATGTCCATAGGTGGCCCAAATCTACGCACCGGGCTGGCGCCCGGTCACGACCAAGGCCCTGCCTCGCCGGCAGGCCTGCATGCTCTCCGCTGCTGGGCGGGATGGCGGCGCGGTGCGCGGCGACGGCCCCCTCCCCTTCGCCGATCGGCGCCGAAGCCAGCACCGCAGCAGCCGCGCGGCCGATCTTCCGCAGCTGATCATCCGGGCGCTCTCCTGCATGGCGGGTGAACCTCGGGGCTCGCGGTCGCCCCCGACGAGCATTGCGTGCCCGTCCTGCGGCTCGCTAATCGCCGGTGCGCAACACCTGATCACAAGCACGGAGGTACGCCATGGCAGCCGCCAGGATCCGGGAGATGTTCGAGAAGGGCACCCGCGCGTTCAACACGCACGACATCGAGGCGATGGGGGAGTTGCTGCACGACGACTGCGAGGTGAACTCGCCGGGCTTCGAGGTCCAGGGCCAGCAGGCGGTCAAGGCGTTCTACCGCGGCTGGATCGACGCCTTCCCCGACGCACGCGTCGAGGTCGATCGGGTGACGTGCACGGACGACCAGGCGATCGAGGAAGGTGTGTTCACGGGTACCCACCGCGGCACGCTCCGCGGGCCAGGCGGGGACATCCCCGCCACCGGCCGCCGGGTGCGCGTCGCCTACATCCAGATCGCCCGCTACCGGGGCGAAAAGGTGGCCGCGTTCCACCTCATGTTCGATCGGCTCGAGATGCTGGAGCAGCTCGGACTGACTCGCTCGGAGTCGGAGGCGCCTCGGCAGGCGGCCGACACTGGCCAGGGCGCGGGGCTGGCACACTGACCACGGGACGTCAGCCGCTCCGGCGGCCATGTCGCCCGTCACCGGGCGAGAGATTAGGGTTCGGTCAGGACGTCATCCTGGTGGGCCGATAGCCTCACTGCCGTGACGCCGAGGTGCGCACGAGGGAGGTCGCCCATGGACATGGAGCTTGGTCGGAGCGGTTGCCTGGAGGACGGGAAGGACACCGGCGGGTGGTCCGAGCACCCGCTGCGCGCGCGGTTCAACGCCTGGATCTTCCGCGCGCTGGACGGCTACGTCCACCGCAAGTACCGGGACATCAAGCGCGAGCTCTTCGGAGGTCTCCCGCACACGGTGCTCGAGCTCGGCGCCGGGGACGGCGCCAACTTCCGCTACCTCTCGCCCGGGACGCACGTCATCGCCGTGGAGCCGAACCTGCACATGCACGCCAGCCTGCGCGCGGCGGCGGCGCGGAGCGGGGTCAGCGCGGACGTTCGCGCGGCGTTCGCCGAGCGGCTGCCGCTCCCGGACGCCAGCGTGGACGCGGTGATCTCGAGCCTGGTCCTCTGCTCGGTGACCGACCCGGGCCGCGCCCTGGCCGAGGTCCGGCGCGTCCTCCGCCCCGGCGGCCGGCTCTGGTGCATCGAGCACGTCGCGGCGCCGGCGAACACCTGGACGGCGCGCGCCCAGCGGCTCCTGAAGCGCCCCTGGGGCTGGTGCTTCGAAGGCTGCGACACCGGGCGCGACCTGGTCCGCTTCCTCCGGGAGGCCGGCTTCGCCTCGGTCGAGATCACGCCCTTCACGCTCCGCACCGTCTTCCTGCCCATCCGCTCGCAGATCGCCGCGGTCGCGGTCAGGTGAGCGACGCCCCTGGCTGCGCGACCGCTCGCTCCAGGAGCTGCAGGAGCTCCCGCTCCAGCGTCGGGCGCCCGCCGAACAGGAAGGCGTGGTCGTCCCCCGGGAGCTCCACCAGGCGGGCCTCCGGGATGGCCGTGGCGAGCCCGCGCCCGTTCCCCACGCGGACCACGTGGTCCTCGGTCGCGTGCAGCACGACCGTCGGTGCAGACACGCGCGGCAGCAGCGCTCGCACGTCCAGGCCGACGTTCATCTCCAGCAGCTCGAGCGCGGCGCCGGGGCTCGCGCCCGCCTGCTCGGCCCGGGCCGTCCAGGCGCGGAGCGCGGGGGTGAGGTGGCGGGCCGGGATGACGGCGCGCAGGGTAGCGCCGGTGCCCCAGCCCCGCGCGATGTAGGCGCGCAGCCCGGCGAGCTCCGCCTCGCTCCAGCCGGCCGGGTGATCCGGCGCGGCCACCATCCGCGCGAAGGCGCCCACCAGGGCCAGGCCTCGCACCCGGTGCGGTCTCGTCACGGCGAAGGTGAGCGCCAGCGGGCCGCCCTCGGAGAAGCCGACCAGCACCGCCCGCGGCGCCCGCGCAGCGTCGAGGACGACCTCCAGGTCCGCCACCCGCTCGCCGAGCCCAGGCAGCGCCTTGACGCGGTCGCTCGCCCCCGTGCCGCGCTTGTCGAACAGGATCACCCGGGCGCGCCGCGACAGCGCGCGGACCACGGCCGCGACCCCCGGCAGCTCGAGCGCCGCGTGCATCCCGAGCGACCAGCCCAGCACCAGGGCCACGTTGAGCGGGCCCTGCCCGACGATCCGGTAGGCCACGTGCACGTCACCGCAGCGGACGTAGCTGGGCGGCGCGGCCAGCGCTCCCCCGGCCGGCTCCGGCTCCTCCTCGGCGAGCTCGCCCACGAACCGGTAGCCCCGGCGGGCATGGGTGCGCAGCAGCCCGCGGTCGGCCGGGCGGAGCGCCCGCCGCGCCAGGCTCACCGCGCGCTGCAGCGAGGCGTCGGTCACGACCGCGTCCGGCCAGAGCTCGCGCAGGAGCTCCTCCTTCGGGACGACGCGCTCGTGGTGGCGGAGCAGATAGGCCAGCACCGCCAGCACCTGGGGCTGGAGCGGCCGCGCCTTCCCGGCCACGCGCAGCTCGCGGCGGGCCAGGTCCAGCTCGTACGCTCCGAAGCGCCAGGGCATGGTGGCCATCTAGCGCCGACGCCTCACGGGCGCCGCCGGCAGGCGAGGCACCACCCGGGGCAGCTGCCTGGAGACTGGACCGCCTAGCGCACCGGCCCGAGCGCCTTCACCGCAATCGCGTGCATACCGGGAACGGTCCCTCCCCGGTACGGCCACCCCCTCGCCCACTCACCGTGCTAAGCGTCTTGCAGTCCAGGCGTGGGCTTCGCGCCCTGCTGTCCTTCCTCGCCAGGGCCGATCACCGGGGGATTCCACCATGGCCAAGACCCACGAGAAGACAGCCGCGCGGCGTCTCCTGCTCGCGCTCGGCGGCGTGGCCGCCGGCTGGCTGGTCTCGCTGCCGTTCGGTTCGCTCATCATCGCGTTCCTGCTGTCGCCGGTGCGCGCCGCGCTCCCTCCCGGTCACCAGCGCATCGTCTACCTGCATTTGCTCGATCCGCTCAGCCTGATGGTCGTGAAGGGCCCGCTGTTCGGGGCCGTCCTCCTGGCCACGCCCTGGGTGCTGTGGCAGCTCTGGCAGCTGCTCGCGCCCGTGGAGCACCGGGGACACCGGGGGCTGGCCCTCCGCGTCGCGGGGGTCGCCACGGCCCTGCTCTACGCCGGCGTCGCGTTCGCCTACTGGATGGTGCTGCCCAACACGCTCCCGCTGGCGCTGGCTCCGGTCGAGGGGATCGCGCCGATGGTGTCGGTCAGCGACGCGTTCGGGCTGGTCGTCATGCCGCTGATCGTCTGCGGCCTCCTCTTCGAGCTCCCCCTGGCGGTCGCGATCATGGTGGTGCTCTCGCGGCGCCCCGAGGCGCCGTCGCGTCTGCCCGCTGGCCCATGAGCAGGACCTGTTCGGTCGCTGCAGCCCTGCTCAGCCGCTTGAACACGTTCGGGGCATGGCCGCTGCGCGGGCCTCCGGGTAATTGAGCAGGCCTGACCCCAGCGTCCAGGAGAGGCCGTGCCCACCAAGACGAAGCGCCAAGCGCCTCGCCGCGCCACGAACGCCCGCAAGGCCAGAAGTCCCGCGGCGAAGGCCAAGGCCGCGGCCTCCCCGGCCAGGAGAGCGCCCTCGCGGCAGCCCCCCAAGCCGCGGCTGCTGAGCGGCGGCAACCCGCAGATCGCCAAGGGGGACGGCGACGCCCCGGTGCAGGCGTACATCGCGGCCATGCCCGGCTGGAAGCGCGAGGTCGGGCGCCGCCTCGACGCGCTCATCACCCGCACCGTCCCCGGCGTGCGCAAGGCGGTGAAGTGGAACTCGCCCTTCTACGGCGTCGAAGGGCAGGGCTGGTTCCTCTGGCCCATGTCTTCACGCGCTACGTGAAGGTGACCTTCTTCAAGGGTAGCTCGCTGCAGCCGCTCCCGCCCGGCGAGTCCAAGGTCGCCGAGACGCGGTACCTCGACCTCCACGAGGGCGAGCCGAAGGACGAAGCCCAGCTGGCGAGCTGGATCCGCCAGGCGGCCAGCGTGCCGGGCTGGGGAGGCTAAGAGCTGAAGGGAAACCGCGCCACCATCCTACCGCTCCGCTCCCCTCACCAGCCCGAGCCGGACCAGGCTCTCCCCGGTCGCCACAATCGCCTCCTCCGCCGGCCGGGGGCACCAGCCCAGGAGGCGCTGCGCCTTCGCGCTGGTGGCGTTCTTCGGGTTCCCGAGCTCCGGCAGCACCTGCCGCGCCGCTGCGTCGCGGAGCGAGGCCAGGCGCAAGATCCAGTCCGGCACCTGGAGCGACGGCACGCGCCGCGCCGCGGCGCCCATCCGGCCCTTCAGCACCCTGGCGATCCCCAGCATGGTCAGGAAGTCGCCGGCCACGGCCAGGAACCGTTCGCCGCTGGCTGAGGGGTGCGTCATGGCCCGGACGTGCAGGTCGGCCACGTCGCGGACGTCCACCACGCCGAAGCTGACCTTCGGACACCCCGGCACCGCGCCGTCGAGCAGCCGCTTCACGATCAGGATGGACGTGGAGTACTCGGTCCCGAGCACCGGGCCGAGCACCACCACCGGGTTGACGGTCGCGAGCTCCAGCCCCCGCCCCTCGCGCGTGATGAAGTCCCACGCGGCGCGCTCAGCCAGGGTCTTGGACCGCGGATAGGGCTGCACCCCCGGCCCGTCCACGTCCGTCCAGGTGGTCTCGTCGAAGGGCGCCGTCCGCGGCGCGTGGCCGTACCCGACGGCCGCGAACGACGACGTGAGCACCACCCGCCTCACGCCGGCGTCCCGGGCGGCGCGGAGGACGCGCAGCGCCCCCTCGCGCGCAGGAACCACCAGCTCGTCAGCATCCTTCGGCAGCGTGGGCGGGAACGGCGAGGCCAGGTGCAGGACGCGCTCGCATCCCGCGGCGGCCTCCGCCCACCCCACGTCCGTGTTGAGGTCGGCCAGCGCGAAGCTGAGCCGGTCTGCCGGATCGACGCCGGCGGCGCGGAGCAGCGCCCGGAGCTCCGCCTCGCGCCGGGCGCTCCGGACCGTGGCGCGCACCCGGTGGCCGTCCGCGAGCAGCCTGAGGATGGTGTGGCTCCCGATGAACCCGGAACCGCCTGTCACGAGGACCGTCGACATCGCAGCTGCCTCCTGGCAGGCGAGCATACAGGCTACCGGGGAGGACCCGGCCAGCGAAGCGCAGCTGGTCCCTCGACCAGGTGCCGCCCGGGCTACCGCTGAGCCGGCTGAATGTGAACCCGCAGGATTCCGTCCCAGGCAGCGACGACGCTCTAACATCTCACAGGGGCCGCGGAGCGTAGCCTGCCGCCTCGGCCCGTTCGAGCCCCGGAGGAAGCAATGCGAAGCAAGCCGTTCGTGATCGGAACGCTGGCGGTCCTGCTTGGTTGCGCGGGCGTCAGCAAGGACCAGTACAAGGCCAAGGAAATGGAGGCGGCGAAATACAAGCAATCGGCGCAGGAGCAGACGGACCAGATCGCGACGCTGCAGCAGCAGGTGACGTCACTCGAGCAGCAGAACAAGGAACTCCAGAACAAGTCCCAGGCCCTCGGGTCGCAGACCGAGAGCCTCCAGAGCCAGCTCCACGCCACCAGCGCGACGGCGGCGGACCTCCAGGGCAAGCGGCCGGTGAAGATCAACCAGCCCGTGCTCTTCAAGGAGAACTCCTCCAAGCTCACGACGGAGGGCAAGCGATCGCTGGACTCCATCGCCGATGCGCTCGCGGGGAGCAAGGACCGCGCGATCCTGGTCTCCGGCTTCACCGACGGCGCGGAGGCGCCGGGGAAGAGCGCCGACGCGAACCGCTGGCAGCTCTCGGCCAACCGGGCCCTCACCGTGGCCAAGTACCTGGCCGGCCGCGGGGTGGACCCGACCATGATCTCGGTGGCGGGCTTCGGCCAGGCGCGCCCGGTCGCCTCCAACGACACGCTGGCGACCCGGGCCCAGAACCGGCGGGTCGAGATCGTCCTCACGCCCGCCAACCAGGAGGTCCTGACCATCGACCTCAAGCCGGCCGAGCTCATGCATCAGGGGACCGGATCCGGGAGCGGTGAGCAGCAGGGCCAGCAGCAGGAGCAGCCGCAGCAACCGCAGCAGCAGCCATGACGTGCGGCGACGGCGCGGCCCCCTCAGACCAAGGGGCGCATCCGATCGCGGTTCGACGAGCTCACCGCGATCGGAGTGCCGTCTACCCTGCACCGGCTCGCGCCAGCACCGGGGCGGTCCGCGGCCCCGCACCGCTCACGCCCGCCGCCGTCCCCGCAGCACCACGTCGCCCTCGGTCGCCCCACCGCGAAGCTCGCGGCACTCGACCCCACCAAACCCCGCCGCTGCCGCGGCCCGGGAGATATCCTCGGTGGCGTGGAGCTGGAACCCGTGCCGGGTGATCTGGCCGAAGCGGCGCAGCTTGTCGGCCGACGAGAAGCCGAGCGTGAGCAGGCCCCCGGGCGCGGTGACCCGGTGCAGCTCGCCGAACGCGTGGGCGAGGTCGGGCCAGAAGTAGACGGTGTTGGTGGAGGCGACCACGTCGAAGACAGCGTCCGGGAGCGGCAGCGCCTCCACCGGACCGCGCTCGAGGCGCACTCGCGCCGGAGCCAGCCGCCCTGTGCGCGGGCGGAGCCACGCCACGGCCGCCTCTGAGGGATCGACCCCGGTCAGGTCCAGGACCCCGCGGCCCGCGGCCAGCGTGAGGAGGCGGCCGCCTCCGAAGCCGACGTCGAGGAGGCGCACCGCCCCGGAGAGCGGGATGCCCTCGAGCGTGGCCTCGATGAGCGCCCGGTTCCCCCGGTTCAGGAAGCGCGTCATCACGACCCGGCCAAACCAGCCGCGCGGATGCGCCAGCTGGGCGGCCAGCGCGGCGCCGAAGGGGGCGGCCAGCTGGAAGATGCGGCGGGTGCGCATGGGGAGCGCAGTCTAGCAGGCTGCCACCTTCGCCTCCGGGCCGAGCAAGCCCCTCCCCTCCTCGGCGCCGCGGGGACTTGAGCCGCGTCACTCCCTGTGAATCCGGTGGTGCATCCTGAGACCCGCGCTCAGGGCCAGCTGCCGAATGTGACCTGATTGCAGCGAGGTCTCGCGGCCCGTCGTCACGTTCCGTGAAGCGGCCTGAGAGCTTCTCAGCGCCGTTTAAGAGAACGGACCAGTTTTCCGGTGGTTACACGTCCTTCTTGGGGCGAGGGCCCACGATTCAATCTCTCACGATTGGTGACCATCTCCACGTCCAAGCCGGCGTCACCTTGTCGGGTTTTTGACGCCCATCAACGGACGGTCAACCACCCGCGGCGCCGGTGTACCGCTCCCCACCGACATGCCTCCCCTCGGGCTCGACAAAACCGTCGCCCGCGATGCGCCCGCCGAAGGGAAGTGCCGCGCGCCGTGACGGCGCCGGGAGCAGGGACGGCGGGGGCCACGAACCGAGGAGGAGGGTCCAGATGAAGCGACTCACAGTGATGGTCCTGGCGGCGCTGGTCGCGGCGGGATGTGGAGGGCCGTCGGAGAAGCAGACGACGCGCCCCAGCGGTCCCAGGGTGGGCGGCACGTCCAAGGCGGAGCGGAAGGCGGCGCTCACGGCGGCGGCGCAGGCGCTGACCGACACCGAGCGCCACGTCCCGCACTACTTCGGCCCGTTCCCGAACTGGGCCAACAGCCCGTACACCCTCCCCGACGCGCAGGTCGTCATCACCGGTGACGGCACCGGCGCGACCGCCACCGCGACCGTGGGCGCCGGCGGCGCCGTCACGGCCATCACCGTGACCGACCCCGGCAACGGCTACTCGAACGCCACCATCACCATCACCGGCGCGGGCACCGGGGCGACCGCCCGCCCCCGCATCAACGAGAACGGCTACGTGAAGTCGATCGCGGTGACGGCCGCGGGCGCGGGCTACACCGCGCCGGCCGTGGCCATCACGGGCGGCCGCGGCAACGGCGCCACCGCCAGCGCGTTCGGGGGCGTGGACGCCGTCCAGCTGGTCTCCGGCGGCAGCGGCTACACCTTCCCCACCGTGGACTTCGACCTGCCCGACGGGCCGGACGGCGTCGCGGCGGTGGCGCACGCCGAGATGGACGCGACCGGCACCATCACCGCGGTGATCATCGACAGCCCCGGCTCCGGGTACTCGCGGGCGCCGAACGTCGTGATCCGCAACGGCACGATCTACGATCCTGCCCTGCCCGCCGAGGGCGCCACCTTCGCCGCCGCGACGGCCACGTCCACGCTGCGCGTGGACGCCATCACCCTCGACAGCTTCGGCACCAGCTACAACAAGGCCCCCCTGGTCACCATCAGCGACACGGCCGGCACCGGCAGCGGCGCGCTGGCCACCGCCACCGTCCAGCGCGGCGGCGTCGTCTCCATCACGGTCCGCAACGGCGGGTCCGGATACGTGACCCCCGGCGGCATCCGCAAGTTCGTGGACACGCTGGCCGGCCTGGGGCCGAGCGCGGCCAACAACCTGGGCCAGTACATCCCGGTCGCGCAGCCGGACGTGGCCACCTTCCCGAACGCCGACTACTACGAGATCGCGGTGGTCGAATACACGGAGAAGATGCACAGCGACCTGCCGCCCACCAAGCTGCGCGGCTACGTGCAGCTCGAAACTGCCCAGATCACCGGCGCGCACTACCCGCTGCCGGGCGGCCGCTTCGGCGTGGACCGCCCGCACTACCTGGGGCCGACGATCGTCGCGCAGAAGGATCGCCCGGTCCGCATCACCTTCTTCAACCTGCTGCCCACCGGCGCGCAGGGCGACCTGTTCCTCCCGGTGGACTCCAGCATGATGGGCTCAGGCGAGGGCCAGATGATGATGCCCTGGGATCCGACCCCGACCACCGGCGGCACGGTGCTGGACGAGATCCGCAACCCGATGTGCACCGGGCAGAGCTACGACGCCGACATGGGCATGTGGATGACCATGCCCAAGATGACGGAGCACTGCTTCGCCGACAACCGCGCCACGCTGCACCTCCACGGCGGCAACACGCCCTGGATCAGCGACGGCACCCCGCACCAGTGGATCACGCCGGCCGACGAGATGACGCCGTGGCCGGAGGGCGTGGCGGTGAAGAGCGTGCCGGACATGGTGGGCGACACGCGGCCCGCCGGCGTGCCCGACTGCTCCGGGCCCAACGACGGCTGCATGAGCTTCTACTACACGAACCAGCAGAGCGCCCGGCTCATGTTCTACCACGACCACTCGTGGGGCATCACCCGGCTCAACGTCTACGGCGGTGAGGCCGCGGGCTACCTGATCCAGGACTCCACCGAGCAGTCGCTGGTCTCGAGGGGCGTCCTGCCGGCCGACCAGCTCCCGCTCATCATCCAGGACCGGACCTTCGTCCCGCAGGCCCCGCAGCTCGCAGAGCAGGACCCGACCTGGGACGCGGCGCGCTGGGGCGGCTGGGGCAGCCTCTGGTACCACCACGTCTACATGCCGGCGCAGAACCCGGGCGACCCGAGCGGCATGAGCGCGTACGGGCGCTGGATGTACGGCGCCTGGTTCTGGCCGCCTGCGACGGACGTGAAGTACGGGCCCATCGCCAACCCCTACTTCGATCCCAACTGCCGCCTGGACGACCCGGCCACCTGGCAGTACGCCACCGACCCGTTCTGCGAGCCCGAGCTCATCCCCGGCACGCCCAACATCTCGGCGGGCATGGAGCAGTTCAACGACACGCCGATCGTCAACGGCACGGCCTACCCCACCGTCACGCTGCAGCCCAAGGCCTACCGCCTGCGGATCCTGAACGCGGCCAACGACCGCTTCTTCAACCTGCAGTGGTACGTGGCCGACGCCACCGGCACCGAGGTGGCGCTCAACGCTGCCGAGCTGGCCGCCGCGCAGCTCGATCCGGTGGTCTTCCCCACGCCCGACACCACGCTCAGCCCGGTCGGCCCGAGCTGGATCCAGGTCGGCACCGAGGGCGGCTTCCTCCCAGCGCCGGTCGTCATCCCCAACCAGCCCATCACCTGGATCACCGATCCGACCCGCTTCGACGTCGGCAACGTGGACCTGCATTCGCTGCTGCTGGCGCCCGCCGAGCGCGCCGACGTGGTGGTGGACTTCTCCCAGTTCGCCGGGAGGACCCTCATCCTCTACAACGACGCGCCGGCCGCCTTCCCGGCCCGCGTGCCCAGCTACGACTACTACACCGGCGCCCCTGACCTGAGCCCGGTGGGCGCGCCCAAGATCTCCCCGGCTACGGCCCGAACACCCGGACCATCATGCAGGTGAGGATCGGCACCGGCGCCACCACGCCGTTCAACCTGGGCGCGCTCCAGGCGGCCTTCCGCCACCACGCCGACGGCTCGGGCGTCTTCGAGTCCGGCCAGCACCCCATCATCGTCGGCCAGGCGGCCTACAACCAGACCTACGGCACGAGCTTCGCCGCGGCCGGCTGGTGCAGCTCGCCCACCTCCACCAACAAGTGCGACGGGTACGCCCGCATCTCGCAGCAGGGCACCGATCCCTTCACCTTCGACACGCTGCGCGGGGCCAAGCTCTCCATCCCCTTCCAGCCGAAGGCCATCCACGACGAGATGAACGCGACCAGCTTCGACGAGTACGGGCGCATGCAGGCCAACCTGGGCGTCGAGGCCGTCCCGGCCACGCCCGGCCTGCAGAACGTGAACCTGTTCCCGTACGTGATGCCGCCGACCGAGCTCATCGACACCACCGACCTGCCGCGCACCAGCCACGTGACGCCGATCGCGGTGGCCAGCGACGGGACGCAGATCTGGAAGATCACCCACAACGGCGTGGACACGCACCCCATCCACTTCCACGCCTTCGACGTCCAGGTCCTGAACCGCGTCACCTGGGACAACATCGTGATGCCGCCTGATCCCAACGAGCTGGGCTGGAAGGACACGGTCCGCGTCAGCCCGCTGGAGGACACCATCGTGGCGCTGCGGCCCATCATCCCGGTGCTACCCTGGGAGCTGCCCAACAGCGTCCGGCTCCTCGACCCGAGCCGCCCGGACGGCGCGGTCATGACCAGCGCCACCATCGCCGACCCGCTGGGCCTGCCCATCCTCGCCAGCCCCACCGGTGAGCCCATCGACGTGAGCAACCACCTGGTCAACTTCGGCGGCGAGTACGTCTACCACTGCCACATCCTCAGCCACGAGGAGATGGACATGATGCGGCCGGTGCTCCTGGCCTACCCGCCGCTCGCGGCCACGCCGGCCTACGACGGCGCGGCCATCGCCTGGACCGACGCGTCCGTGGCGGAGACGGCCTACGCGGTGGAGCAGTGGGTGGACGGCGCCTGGGTCGAGGTGTGGCGCACCAACCGCGACCTGGCCAGCCCGAACGACACCGGTGAGCTGCTGAGCTACGCCGGGCCGTTCGTGAGCGGGGAGCGCTACCGGGTGGTGGCCGAGAACACGGTCGGTGACACCTGGAACTACGCCGACCCAGGCCTCAACGAGATCGTGTCGGGCGGGTTCCCGACCGTCACTGCCCGGTCCACGGCGGAGCTCACCATCCCGTGACGTGATTCAGGTTCCGCCCAGGGCCGGGAGGCCCTGGGCGGTTCCTGGCACCTCCCAGACATCGTTTCCACTGGAGCCAAAGATGGCCTTCCATGACCTGAAGCCGCACCACGCGGCGGCCCTGCTCGCCCTGACGCTGGCAGCGTGCGCCGGCAGCAGCGACCCCACCCTGCAGTCCCTCGCCATCGGCGACGGCACGAGCTACGCCGAGGTCGGGGTGCTGAAGCAGCTCCCCCTCACCGGCCAGTTCTCGGATGGAGCGAGCAAGCCGATCACCGGGGGCGTCACCTGGACCTCGTCGGACCCGTCGCTTGCGGCCGTGGACGCGAACGGCGTCATGTCCCCCTGGACCGACGGCACCGTCCAGATCACCGCCACGCACACCGCCACCGGCCTCACCGCCACGGCCGAGGTGGTCACGCGCCGTTTCACCGCCGTGCCCGCGGACGCGGCGCTCGTCTCCGGCCAGGTGGACACCGGGGCCGCGTACTTCCACGTCTCCGGCCTCACCCCCGGCATGATGTACGTCCCCGCCGCGTTCGGGATGACCGACGACGTGGACCTGCTGGTCTACCCGGACATCTCCATGACCCGCGGCACCGAGCTCTGCGCCTCCTTCTCGGTCGGCCGCTTCGACGACTGGTGCATCGCGCCGGCCACCGGGACCGGCGAGCTGTGGGTGACGGTGGACGGGCAGTGGACGGGCCACGGGGCCAGCTTCGACCTGGACGTGCCCGCCGCCCCCGAGGTCGCCGCGGCGCTGACGCTCGGCCTGGCCGAGGTGCCCTACGCCGGCGCGATCGGCTCCAACCGCCAGGTGGTCAAGGTGACCGGGCTCGCGCCCGGCGCCGCCTACGAGGTGCGGCTCTCCGGGCTGACCGCCGACGTGGACCTGGAGGTCTACGCCGACCGCTACAAGTACGACTCGCTGTGCGAGTCCTTCGTCAGCGGGACGTCCGACGACGCCTGCGACGCCACCGCGGGCGAGTCCGGCGAGCTCTACCTGGAGCTCGACGGCGAGAGCTCGGCGGAGGGCGGGGACTACACGCTCTCGCTCACGGCGCGCTGACCGCGATCAAGGGTTCATCACGCAGGTCCGGAGGGACGACGGCGCGAGCTGTCGTCCCTCCGCTCATGTAGACCGTCAGCCCGGCTTCGCGCCCTGGTTCAGCTCGACCGCCTCGCGCACCAGCGCCTCGAGCGCCTTCTCATCCAGCTTCTCGCCCTCGCGAAGGTCGATGGCGCGCCGGGCGTTGCCGTCCAGGCTGGAGTTGAACAGGCGGCCCGGGTCCGCGAGCGCCGCGCCCTTGAAGAAGGTGAGCTTCACGACGCTCTTGTACGTCTCCCCGGTGCAGATGATCCCGCCGTGGGACCAGACCGGGACGCCTCGCCACTTCCACTCCTCGACCACCCCCGGATCGGCCTGCTTGATGACCGCGCGCACGCGGGCCAGCAGCTTGCCGCGCCAGTCGTCCAGCTCCGCGATCCGGGCGTCGATGAGCTCCGAGGGCTTCCCTGCGCTCGACGAGGTCTTCTTCATGTCCTCTCCAGGCGCCTCCGTGTAACCGGCGAAGCGCCCGGGAGCCGCAGATGGTGACCGGGGCCCCAAGCGGTCGGTGGGATCGTGGCGGGAGCGGAGCCTGGCCCAGCCCGTGAGCCCGCCCGGAACCTGGTGCTGGACCTGCGCCAGTTCCACGAGGTGGAGCCGGTGGATGGGGATGGGCGCGCCTAGCTGGGTGTCGAAGCGCTGCCGCCAACCCGGATCCGGTCAGCCTGAGCGTAGCCCCGCCACCAGGCGGGGCGGAGTCGAAGGCCGGCCGGCGATTCCCGTTCCCGCTTGCCTCGGCAGGGCGCGCCTGGTTCGATGACGGCATGCGCCTCGCCTGTCCGGTCTGCCGGGCCGACATCCCCGACTCGAACGTGAACATGGACCGCGCCATCGCGCGCTGTCCGGCCTGCGGCGACGTCTTCGGCTTCGCCGACCAGGTGCCTGGCGCGCTCCGCGGCTCACGCACCCGCCCGGCCGTCCCGCTGCCGAAGCGCTTCAAGGTCTCGGGCCCCCCGCTCCGGATCGCCTTCCGCTGGTTCTCCCCGGCGGCCTTCTTCTTCCTCTTCTTCACCCTGTTCTGGAACGGGATCCTCTCCGTCTTCCTGGTCCAGATCGTGACCAGCCACAGCTACGGCGTGCTGCTCTTCCTCTCCCTGCACCTCGCCGTCGGCCTGTTCATGACCTACCGCACGCTCGCCTCGTTCCTCAACCGGACCGAGGTCACGGTGGAGTCGGGGCAGCTCTGCGTCCGCCACCGCCCCCTCCCCTGGCCCGGCAGCCGCCAGCTCCCGGGCCACACGCTCAAGCAGCTCTGGGTGCGCGAGCGGATCTCGCGGGGCAAGAACGGGACCTCGGTGACCTACGAGCTGCAGGCCGAACGTCACCAGGGGAAGCCCCTCAAGCTGCTGTCCGGCCTCGAGCAGCCCGAGCAGGCGATCTTCCTGGAGCAGCAGCTGGAGATGCACCTGGGCATCCAGGACCAGCCGGTCGCGGGCGAGCTGGCGCGATCGTGAACCCCACCTGACGACGTGGTGGTGTGACTCGCCGCGCGAACCTGAGCTCACCCCAGCAGCGCGTAGATGCGGCGGTCCGTGCCGCATCGGCGGCACCGCATGACGTGCACCGAGAGGTCCCGGCCCCGGTGGCGGAAGTACTCCGCCGGATCGCCCGGCGGATGCGTTCGCCCGCCGCAGGCCAGGCAGGAGTACGTGGCCGTCCGCTGCTCCAGCTCGGCGGCGTGGCGCGCCCGGATGAAGTCGTCCGGGGAGTCGCCCGTCGGAGCCGGCCGGGGCGGCCGGAGCTGGTGCCACAACCCTGCAATCATGGGCTCCAACGTCCCGGCGCGGAGCATGCCGAGCAGGATGACCGATGCGCCGGCGCAGAGGACGATCAGCAGCTGCACCTGGCGCTCGGAGAAGCCGCCGGCCTGTGCCACCACTGGGAACAGGCAGAGCAGGCCGAAGCGGAGCGACGGGCAGAGCCAGGAGGAGCGCACGCCGGGCAGTCTACCTGAACCTGCTGGGCGCGCGGGCCCCACGCCTGCGCCCGACGTTCCGCCTGCCGCCCCTCACCCCGGGTGCGGTAAGGTCGCGGGATGCTCCGCCACCCTGCCCACCTCCTCGCACCTCTCGCCCTCTGCCTGGCCTGCACCGGCTCGGCCGGCTCCGGCTCCGGCGCGGGCGGCGGCGGGTGGGGCACGCCCGAGATCCGCCTTCACGCTCCCCCGCCCCTCCGGCTCGACGCCGGCGCTCTATCACCCCGACCTGGTCTCCGAGTACCCGGACGTCGACTGGTCCCACCTCGACCGGCTCTACATCCCGGCGGGCGAGTACCGGACCATCCTGCTGGGCGGACTGCCGGCGCGCAGCCCCAGCCGGCCGCTGGTGATCACCAACCTGGGCGGCCAGGTGAAGGTGGGCGGGCTGGCCTCGAACTACGTCTTCGTGCTGCGCGGCGGGAAGAACTGGGTGCTCACCGGCCGCCACGACGCCGTGGCCGGCACCGGCGACGCGGCCTACCCGGGCCACGGCCAGGGCGGCTTCGCCCACAGCCAGGGCACCTACGGCTTCCTCGTCGACGACGCGTTCAGCAAGGCCGGCCTGAGCGGCCTGGCGGTGGGCGGCGGCGCCTCGGACTTCGAGCTGGACATGCTGGAGGTGACGCGGGCCGAGTTCGCCGGGCTCGTGATCAAGACCGACAACGACGGCACCGCGACCATGCGCAACGTCCACCTCCACGACCTCTACGTCCACGACGTGGGCTCGGAGGGGATCTACCTGGGCAGCACGCAGGCCCAGCCCCAGCACGCCTTCGAGGGGCTGCGCATCCACGACAACCGGATCCTGCGCACCGGCACCGAGGCGCTCCAGGTAGGCCAGCTGGGGAGCGGCTGCGAGAATCCACCACAACGTGCTCGGCCCGGGCGCGGTGCGCTGGCGCTCCGCCTTCCAGCAGTGGCAGGACGGCAACGTGCAGTACGGGCAGCGCTACGGCAGCTCCTCGTTCCACCACAACGTGGTCATCGGCGCCGGGGACCTGTTCGTGGAGCTGTTCCCGACGCGGGTGGACGGCGACCCCCGGCGCGCCGCCGACGCGGTGACGTTCAGCGACAACTACTTCGCCGACACGTCCTCCTCCGGCGTCTACACCCACGCCGTGGACACGGGGGTGACCATCCGCTTCGAGCGCAACAGCTTCCGCGGCTTCCGCTTCAACTACGACGAGGTCTACCCCACCGCCGCCGAGCCCGCCGGCATCTTCTCGGTCGGCTCCGGGTCTCCCAACCCGCACGTGCTCCGCGACAACGTGGTGGATGGGCCCTACCGCTTCCTGGCCTGGAGCTCATCGGTGGTCCAGGCCGAGAACAACCTGTCCGCCGCCGTCGCGCAGGTGCGGTTCCGGGACTTCATGGGCCCGGAGCTGGACGCCGACTACCGCCGCCTGGAGTGGTGGACGCCCCGCGCCACGCTCAGCCCGGACCAGCGGGTGGTGGTGTATCCGGCCGGCGCCCGGGTGCTGCAGGGCGGCCTCATCTGGGAGGCGCTGGTCGAGAACCAGGAGACGGAGCCGGCCGCCCATCCGGCGACGTGGCGCCAGCTCGCCCTGCCCGCCGATGACGTGCGCCTGACCGCGGACTCGCCGCACGCCGGGCTGGGGATCCGCTGGCCGGTGCCGGCGCCGTAGCGCTACCGGCCGCGGCGCGACTGTGGCAAGCCGCGCGGCACCTGGACGCCGGGCGCTTGCGGTTGGGGGCGCGCCTGGTGACCGCACCTCCCGGCCCGAGAAACGCACGTGCGCCCTGGTCGCAGCCTCGCCCCCGTCTACCTGCTGCTCCTGCTCGCCGCCGCACCCGGCTGCGACTCCCCGCGCCCACCGTCTCCTCCTGCGCGCGCCTTCTACTCTGGCGGACGCGGCTGGAGCTCTCGCCGGCGGAGCGGGATGCCCTCGAGAAGCTCCACGCCACCCGGCTCTACGTCCGCTTCTTCGACGTGGAGTGACGCCGAGGGCGCCGGAGGTCAGCCGGTGGCGCCGCTCGCGGCCAAGCCCGGCGCGCTCCCCGGCCGGCGTGGAGGTGGTCCCGGTGGTCTTCCTGCGCGCGCAGGTCTTCGAGCGCACCCGGCCGTCGGAGCTGGCAGCGCTCGCGGCGCGGACCTGGCGCCAGGTGGGATCGCTCGCCCGGGCGGGCGGACTCTCCTTCCGCGAGCTGCAGCTCGACTGCGACTGGACCGAGTCTACCCGCGGCGCCTACTTCGCCTTCCTCGAGCAGCTCGACAAGGAGGCGCGGGCGGCCGGGGTGGCGCTGGGGGCGTCCATCCGCCTCCACCAGGTGATGCCCCGCGAGCGCACCGGCGTGCCACCGGTCGGGCGCGGCATGCTGATGTTCTACAACATGGGCCGCCTGTCGGCGGATGCGGACGGCGGCTACATCTTCGACCCGCAGGCGGCCGCCCGCTACACCGCGCGGCTGCGCGAGTACCCGCTGCCGCTCGACGTGGCCCTGCCGCTCTGGGCCTGGACCGTGCAGCTCCGCGGCGACGCGGTGGTGGGGCTGCTGCAGGCCACCAATCCCGACGAGCTGCAGGCCATCCCCTGGCTGGTCCCCGCCGGCCCGGGCCGCTTCACCGCCAGCAAGACCACCTTCCTGCACGGCGCGCTAATCCGCGAGGGCGACGTCCTCAAGGCCGAGCGGATCGGCCCCGCCGAAGCCCGGGCAGCCGCCGAGCTGGTGGCCGGCGCCCTCCCACCCCCTGCCGCGGGCGACCACCCCCGCGCCGTCGCCCTGTTCAATCTGTCCGAGAGGAACCTCGCACGCCATGGCCAGCCCAGCCTCGACCAGCTCTTTCCGCTCTTCCAGTAGCTTCGCCGCGGTCGCCGCCCTGGCTGCGGTCCTCACGGCCCTCCCCCCGGCTCCAGCGCGGGCCTGCGGTGGCGGCGAGGGTGACATCCGCGAGGAGACCACCTTCGACCCGGCGGTGCTCGGAGACGCCCAGCTGGCCGGGCTCTTCTACAATCCCTACACCGAGGGCTGGGGCGAGCCCTGCTCCGGGGACTGCGCGCGCCAGGAGCTGCTGGCGGACTGGGCGCCGTACCTGGCAGGCGTGGACCCCAAGGACTGGGCGAAGGCGCTGTTCGACGCCGATCTCCAGACCATCGACAGCCTCATCTTCCACCTGCAGGGCAAGCAGCCCAAGCCGCCTGCCGGCTGGGAGAAGAGCTCGCTCACCGCGCTGCCGCCCGACGGCCGTGCCCGGGCCGTGAAGGCGCTCTTCCTGGCCGGCTTCGCTCGCCGCGTCGAGCCGCTCTCGGGCGAGCAGGACCTCGACTGGTCCGACGACAGCGCGGTGGCCTGGCAGAGGCGCAGCAAGCGGTCTGGCGAGGCGGAGAAGCTGCAGCGGAGCGGTGAGAAGGCCTTCGCCGCGGCGACCGACCCCTTCCTGCGCCAGCGCTACGGCTTCCTGCTGCTGCGGCTCCGCTTCTATCGCCAGGACTGGGCCGGCGTGGCGGCGTTCCACAAGGCCAACACCGCGGCGCTGGAGGGGCCGTCGGACAGCCTGAAGTGGCGCGCAAGCCATTACCTGGCCGGCGCGTCCTGGCGCATGAAGAAGTACGCCGACGCGAACCTGGAGCTGGCCCGCGTGGCGGCCAACGCGCCTCGCCTGGCCGGCAGCGCCGTCCGTGACTTCCACCCCCATGGAGGAGGCCGACTGGCAGGCCACGCTCGCCAGGGCGACCACCCCGCAGGAGAAGGCTTGGCTCTGGGCGCTGGTGGGGATCACGCAGGACGGCGCCGCGGCCATCGACGAGATCGTGAAGCTGGATCCGGGCTCGCGCTGGCTCCCGCTCCTCGCCCTGCGCGAGGTGAATCGGCTCGAGGCCGGGCAGAAGGACCTGGCCGGACTCGAAAGGCGCTGCCTGGACCTCGCCTCACGGAAGGGCGTTGACCGCCCCTGGGTGTTCGAGGCCGTGGCCGGTCACGCGGCCGCCTTGAGAGGCGATCTCCCGGCCGCGCGCGCCCGCCTGGCCAGCGCCGCCCACCACGCCCCTGCCGGCAATGCGCTGCTGCAGGAGCAGGTCCGCGCCAGCCTGGCGCTGGCCATCGCCCGCTCCTGGAAGCCGGGCGACGACAAGCTGGGGGCGGAGCTGGTGCAAGTGCTCCCGCCGCTCGGCGAACACGGCTGGAGCGCGCTCTCGACCGCGGAGACGGAGGTGCGCAAGAGCCTCGCCAAGGCCTGTGCCAGGGCCGGGAACCGTGTCGATGCCGAGCTGTTCTACCCCTTCTCCTCGGTGGGTCCGGACAAGGCGCACTGGGGCGAGCAGGCCTTCGTGGAGGCGCTGATGAAGCGCCACGCGACGCCCAGGACGCCCTTCGAGCAGTACATGGTGAAGGGCTCCGGGTTCACCCAGGACGGCCTGCGCGCCGAGCTGGGGCGGCTGCACCTGGTGCACGGGGACTACGCGGCCGCGAAGCAGGCGCTGGCCAGCCTCGCCCAGGCGCCGAAGCTCGGCGCCCATCCTTTTCGTGATGCACATCGTGGACTGCCACGACTGCGACCAGGAGAAGTACGCCGACGCGCCCTGGACGTTGCCGAGCTACGCGGCGCGGCTGGCCACGCTGGAGCAGGCCGCAAACGGCCCGGGCGAGGAGGCGGCCAAGGCGGCCTACGAGCTGGGGAGCGGGCTCTACAACCTCACCTGGAACGGCAACGCCCGCGCGGCGTTCGACGGCGCCCACCTCGACCGCCCGGACACGACCGCGGCCGAGGCCTGGTTCAAGCGCGCCTACGAGCGCTCCTCGAACCCCGAGCTCAAGGCCAGGGCCGCCACCATGGCGGCCAAGTGCGAGCTGGCGCGGGACGAGGAGGCGCAGGCGTCGAAGACCTGGTACCCCGCGCTGCGCGGCCTGGCCGGCACGGCCTACGAGAAGGAGGTCCTCGGTGAGTGCGGCTGGTACCGGGACTGGAAGAGAGGCGGCGCTAGGCCGAGGAAGAAGTGACGCCCTCCTGGCGCCGCCGCCCCTTCCCCAGCGGCTGCGCCAGGGCCACCACCAGCAGCGCCGGGATGGCGGCCAGGTAGGCCGTGCGCAGCTCCATCCCGGCGGCGATTCTGCTCCAGGGCCAGGGGCGCGCCCAGCACCGCCACGCCCGAGGCCACCGTGGCCAGCGCAGAGCCGCGCCGCAGGCCCAGCCCGGGCGTCTCCACCAGGCGCGCCTGCGCCACCGGGTAGAGCGCGGAGATGCCCAGCCCCGCGGCGGTCATGCCCACCGCCACCAGGGCCGGCCCCACCGGCGCGGTCACCAGCAGCGTCCCGGCCACCGCCAGCGTCACGCCCACCCCCACCGCCGAGAGCCGCCCCAGCGAACGCGGCCCGGCCAGCCGCCCCAGCCCCATGCCGATGGGGAAGGCAACCGCCGCCGCCGCGGCGCCGGCCTCGCTCAGGCCGCTGTCCTTGAGCCGCGCCGCGCCCCACACCAGGAAGGCGAACTCCGGGCAGACGGCGGCCACGATGGCCAGCCAGCGGACCGCGACCTGGAACGGCGGGACGTGCTCGTGGACGCCGGGCGAGACCGGGAGCTCGGGCGGCAAGGGATGCAGCGGCGCGCGCCGCAGCCGGAGCAGCAGCCAGAGCAGGGCCGGCACCGGGGCCAGCAGGGCCAGGCGCCCGTGGCCGGTGAGCCGATCGATGGCCCCCAGCAGCACCGGCGCTCCCACGCCGGCCAGGCTGCTGGCGGCGTTGACGCGGGTGAGCCGCGCGGCCACCCCCGCGCCGGTGATGAGCGCCGGCGCGGCCAGCACCACCCCCGCGCCGCCCACGCCGATCAGCAGCGCGCCGGCCTGCGCCGGCAGCACGGCGGGCGCCAGCGCCAGCAGCGCCGAGCCGGCGGCCAGCCCCAGGCAGCCGACCACCAGCAGCCGAGCCGCCCCCAGGTGCAGCACCGCCCGCCCGCCACCGCCCACCACCAGCAGCGCCACGCCGAAGCCGGCCGAGAGCCAGGCCAGCTCGCCGCGGGGCACCGCCAGGTCGCGCGAGAGCAGGATCAGGCACCCGCCCAGCCCGCCCAGCAGGTAGCCGAGGCAGGCGAAGGAGACCCCTACCGCCGCGTCCGCGCGGCCGGCCGCGCCCGGCTCCTCCACCGCCTCGATCTTGGTCGCCATGTGCGGCGCGGAGTATAGCCCCCTGCCGGTTGGCGCGCGCCCCAGTCAACGCAGCAGGTCCCCCCGCGGCGGCGACCAGGCATCGACGGCCCTGGCCGGCAGCGCCTCCGTCCACGCCGCGTGGGGCGCGTTGGCGGGCAACGCCAGCACCTCCCCCGGGCCGACCCGCAGCACCGAGCCATCCTCCACCTCGAAGAAGAGCTCTCCCTCCAGCACCAGCGTGATTCTGCTCGGCCTCGTGCTGGTGCGCCGGGAAGCGCGCCCGCGCCGCCAGCTCGTAGTACGTCAGCATGGCCCGCTGGAGGGCCACGCCCCACATCGCCGCGCCGGGCACGTCCGGGCGGAGCGGCAGCTGCTCCCGGGTGAAGTGGCGCGACGCGCGCGCCGGAGGGATGGAGGCGGCCGGAGGCGAGTCAGCTGGATCGGACATGGCGCCAGGCTAGCGCGGGCCAGGCATCCTTCACATGGCGCGCCTTGCCGCCCTCACGGGCGGTCACACGACCCGGTCTCCCTCGTCTCCGGGGCTGTGCTCCGCGCGGGCCCGGTTCAGCGCTTCGGGTGGGCCAGCAGCCAGGCGTAGACGTCCCCGACCGCCGAGCCGTCGTAGACGCGGGTCCAGACGTCGTGGCCGGCGCCGGGGAACTCGGTCCACTCGGCGGCGCGCGGCGCCGGCGCGCTGCAGCCCTGCAGCTGCGCGAGCGTGTCGCGGTCGTTGCCGATGCCGACCACCGTGTCGGCGTCGCCGTGCAGCGACCAGACCGCCACCTCGCCCAGCCCGCACCCCGACCGCCCCCAGGCGCTCCAGCTCGACGCGACCGGGCCGGGATCGCCGGCGATGAGCAGCGCCGCGGCCACCCGCTCCCCGCGGTGCTGACCCAGGTAGCCCCAGCCGCCGATGGCGCCGCAGGAGAGGCCGGTGAGCAGCACCTTGCGCGGGTCGATCCGGTAGGCGTCCACCGCCCAGGCCAGGAAGGCGTCCACCTCGGCCGCCGTGGGGCAGCCGCTGCCGACGTGCTGCGGCGAGAGCACCACCATGCGCCGCTCCGGCGGCCAGGCGTCGCGCGCGATCAGCTTCGGCGGCCCGTTGCGCGCCACGTTCGCGAGCGCGGTGGTGCCGTCGCCGTTCTCGCCGATGCCGTGCAGGAAGACCAGCAGCGGCCAGCGCCCGCCGGCGTCGTAGCCGGGCGGCAGGTACTCCAGGAAGCCGCTGGGGGCGCTGGTGCTGCCCAGCGGACGCGCCTGCTGCCGCGCCGACGAGGGACCGGGGTCGGGCGGGATGGGCGGCAGGCCGTCGCCGCCGTCCACGCCGGCGCAGCCGGCCACGATCGCGCCCAGGAACGTGGCCAGGAGCATCACGGGCAGTCGCATGGCGCGAACCTATCACGCTGCGTGCGGCCCCGTCCCGGGTTGGCCTCCGCCGCGCCGCGCCGCGAGGTGGGGGCAGGCGACGCCAGCGCGCACCCGTCACGGCGCCGGTGTAGGCTTGGGCCGTGTCCTGGCTCCCCTTGCTGGCCGCCCTCAGCCTCGCCGCCCCTGCTCCTCCCCGGCGCCCCGCCGAGCCCGCGCCCGTCCGCGCCGAGCCGCCGGCGGTGCCGCGCCTCGATGGCATCCCCAGCATGGTGGCGGCGGCCCGCTGGTGCCAGGCGCCGGTCCGGAAGGCGGACGCGGTGGCCTGGGAGCGGCTCAAGGTCAGCTCCGTCTGCTCGATCCTCCTGCAGGCGCCCGGCAACGCCACCGCGCAGGATTTGATCGCCACGCTGGCCAGCCGAAACCGGCTCTCCAGCGAGTGCGCGCGCCGCGTCCTGGCCGCCACGCAGCTGGGCTGGGTGGTGGCTCACACCGAGAACGACCTGCTCGCCTCGCGCGCCTTCGTCGAGGCGGCCCGGGGCTGCCCGGGCAACCCCGCCGTGCTGGCCGAGTTCATGGCCAGCGGCCTGCCGGACCGCGGCACCTACCTCGACGCGCTGGAGCTGGCCCCGGATCCGGCCGGGCTGGCGGATCAGCTGCTCACCGCGGCGCTGCCCGACCTGCAGGAGGCAGGCTTCGGCTGGGTCAACGCGCTGCGCGCCGAGCTGCTGGTCCGGCGCAAGGGGGCGGTCGCCGGCGCCGTGGCCTCGCCCGACCTGCCCGACCAGCGCTCGGCCTACGGCTGGGCCCAGGGGACGGAGCTGGACGCCGTGGCGGTGGAGCTCACGCTGCTCGATCGCCAGCGCCGCGCAGGCGCCGGCGCGGAGGAGATCGCCGCCACCGCCGCGCGGGCACTGCGGGCTGCCCTGCCCGGCTGGCCGCTGGCGGCGGCGGACATCTGGGGGCGCCTCCGCCCGGCGGAGCGGCCCCAGGCCCTGGCGCCCCTGGGCGCCGACAACCTGGACCTTGCCGCGGCGCTGCTGGCCTTCGGGGCGCCGGCCGACGCGCGGGCGCCCTGGGAGGCCTACCTGGCCGCCGCGGAGGGCACCAAGGACGCGCGCCGCCTGCTGGCGGCGGCGGTGGTGCGAGCCCGGGTCGAGGATCGCCGGCTCGACCTGACCACCCTGCCCGGCGCGGGCGACACCACCGAGCTGGTGGCCGCGCTGGGCCGGGAGGGGTTCGGGCCGGAGCCGCTCCTCCCGCCCGCCACCGCGCTGGCGGCGCTGCCGCTGCTGAAGGACGATCCTGGGCTGGCGCGCACGCTGCTGGACGATCCCGGCGGCGACCGCGGCGTGGTGGTGATCCCGCCCGAGCCCGCCGAGCCCTCCACGGTAGCGCGCCTCCTCCCGGACGCACGGCGGGCGCTGGCCGCGCTGGAGCAGGCGCAGGACCGTCGCGTGGAGAAGGCCAGGGCGCCGCTGGCGGCGGCCACGCCCGCGGAGCAGCGCGTGACCGCCACGGTGGCGCGGCTGCTGCGGGCGCCGCTGCCCGCCCCGTTCACGGCCCGCCCCGTGCCCGGGGCCTCGCCCCGCACGCTGGTGGTGTCGCGCGAGTGGCTCCGGGCCGAGCCTCCGCGGCCGCCGCGCGGGGCCAGGCCGCGCTTCGCGCTGGAGCTCTCCGGCGACCCGCTGCTGGACGGCTACCACCTGGTGGAGCGGGGCGCCTCGGGCCAGCCGGTCCGGACCTTCCTCGGCCTGCGTCCCGGGAAGCCGTACGTGATCGCGCCGGACGCCACGCCCGAGCTGACCGGCGGGCTCCTGCGCATCCAGGCCACCATCGAGCAGATCGACGATCGGCCCGCCGGAGAGGAGGGCCCCTCGCCGGTGCGCGTCCGCGGCGGGCCGGTGGTGCTGGAGGCCTCGCTGGACGAGCTGCGGCGTGACACCGACGGCGACGGGCTCACCGATCTCGCCGAGGCCTACCTTGTGACCGATCCCGAGGACCGCGACACCGATCGCGACGGGGTCCCGGACGGCGCCGATCTGCTGCCCCAGGTCCCCTCGGCGGCGCAGACGCCCTCGGGCGAGGCGGTCACGGCGGCCCTGCCGCTGGTCTTCAAGGGGGCGCTGCGGCTCGGCGCCGTCCAGGGCGACCGCTCCGCCTGGCGCGGCGTCAGCCCCCCGTCCCGCGCCCTCGTGCTGCAGGTGGACGAGCTGGAGCAGGCCCGGCAGAAGCTGGGCTGGTTCGAGCGGGTGGCGCTGTCGCCGGTGCACGTGGCCGCGGACGGCCGCTCGGCGCTGGTCCGCTACTTCGGCAGATCGAGCGGCGGCAGCTACATCCTGCGCCGCACCGCCACCGGCTGGACCGCCACGGCGCGCGGCGACTGGATGAAGTGACTCATGGCCGGCGGCTTCGTGCTCCTGCAGGCGCTGCCCACCGTCCACCTCGGCCTCGGCCGCAGCTCCTGAGCGTCACCCCTCGCGCGTGAGCCCGTCCACCATGCGGGCCGCGCTGCGGACCAGCGCCGGGCAGCGGGTCTGGAAGAGCCCCTGCTTCGAGGCAGCCTCGCGCCCACCTGGCGTGCCCAGATCTACGCCCAGCAGCTCGCGGCAGACGTCCGAGCCATGCTCGGCCCGGAACCGCGCCAGGAGCGCGTGCGTCTCGGCGTAGGTCCGCTCCCGGGCCGCCTCGTCCTCGATTCCGGCTCCGCCCGTGCATGAGCCCGAGCGCCATCAGGCCACCGGTGACCGCGCCGCAGGTCGAGCCGGAGCGCGCGATGCCGCCGCCGAACGCGCAGGCGACCTTGAGCGCCGCGGGCCGCTCCAGCCCGCCGCGCTCGGCGAAGGCGGCCAGGACGGCCTGGCTGCAGGTGAAGCCCTGCGCGAACAGCTCGGCGGCGACGTCCTCGGGAGCGGATGACATGCACTCCATTGTAGGGGCTCCCGCTCGGGGACCCCCAGCTTTTCCCGCCCGCGACGCTGGAGCCTCGCATACAGGCCCTGAGGGACCCAGGCGATGACCTCCCCGCTGGACATCGACCTCGACGACTCGGCGGCCCCTCCGCGACGCAACCTCTTCCTGCAGGGCGTGGTCGCCTCGTGAGCACCCCGGTCCCGCTGAGCGTGCTCGCCGCTCCCGCCGACCACAGCCTGGCGCTCGACTGGCGCGCCGGGCACGAGGGCGAACCGCTCTACCGCGCCTTGCTGGTCTCGCCGTCGCGCGAGGCGGCGCGGAACGGCCTGGACCCGTCCTGGGGTACCGCTGTGGTGACGCCGGGTGAGTACCAGGGGGCGCTGGCCGCGGTGGAGCGGAACGGCTTCGACTGGGAGGACGGCGAGCCGCCCTCGGGCGCCAGGGGCTACGTGGCGCGCGTGGACGCGGGCGGCCGGGTGGCCCACGCCCAGCTGGGCGCCGACGGGCGCACTTTGCGGGCGCTGGAGACCATCGGGCTGGCGCTCCAGCCGGCGCACCGGGGGCTGATGGACCGCGTGGTCCGGCGGGCCCGGGTGGCGCTGCACACCCTCCCCTGACCCCCCTCGCCCTCACCTCGGCGCGGCGCAGTACACTGCGGCCATGGCCCTCCCGCTCGACCTCGAGGCCCTCCGCGCCGCGCTCCGCGCCGGCCAGTCCTTCCGCTACCGCTTCTTCTGGGGCCACACGCCCGGCGAGGACGGAGCGCTCTCGGACGCGGTGTTCAGCCAGTGGTGGCCCGCCACCTTCGAGCTGGAGGGGCACGTCTACCGCACCGCCGAGCAGTGGATGATGGCGGAGAAGGCGCGGCTCTCCGGCGACGAGGCCACCCGCGCCGCCATCCTGGAGGCGCCCGAGCCGGCCCGGTCCAAGAAGCTGGGGCGCCAGGTGAAGGGGTTCGACGAGGCCCGCTGGGCGGCCGTCCGGTTCGACCTGGTCACGACCGGCAATCTCGCCAAGTTCGAGCAGGACCCGGCCCTGCGCGCCTACCTGCTCTCGACCGGCGACGACGTGCTGGTCGAGGCCTCGCCCTTCGACCAGATCTCGGGGATTCGGGCTGGAGGCCGCCTCGCCGGCGGCCCAGGACCCGGCCACCTGGCGTGGCCAGAACCTGCTCGGCTTCGCGCTCATGCGGACGCGCGCGGTGCTCCGGGCGAGCTGCCGCCACCCCGGCGCTGAACCCGCCTCGCGTCGGCGGCAGCGCGGATTGGCGGCAGCCCGGTGAACGGAGAACGGGCGGCCCTGCTCCGGGATCACTGCCAGGCGATCGCCTGACCGAGTGAACCCATTGGAAGCACGAGCTTTTCGACCGCCTCCGCGGCGCCCCGCCGCACCGGCACGCTTCTTCCAAAGCGGCCCTGCGGACGGGGAGGCGGACATGGGCGGACGCGCCGAGCAGCAAGGCTTCCAGGCACTGGAGCACACCATCCACGTGGAGGGGCCGCTGGACGGGCTGGTGGCCCGCAGGCTGGAGACGCTGATCCTCGGCGCCAGCCCGGGAGAGCGGATCCGCATCGACCTCTCGCTGACCGTCGAGGCCAACGACTTCGTCATCGCCGTGCTGGCCGAGGCGCTCAACCGCTCCCGCGCCACGGTGGAGCTGCACGGGCTGGGCCCCCACAGGCTGGCCGCGCTGGCGCGGCTGGGTGTGGACATCAGCGCGCTGCAGCGCGCGCTGCACTGACCGCGCCGCCCCTGGCCGCTGGTCCATTGGCCGGCGCCCTGTCGCGCGCCTGAGGGACGCCTGACCGGGGTCACATCCCGGCCCCCTGATCGTCCAGACTGCAGCGGTGGCGAAGGCCCCGTGGCGAGGCGCGCACGACCCAGGCACCCCGCTCCTGCGCAGCCCAGAGGCCGGCCCCGCCGGCGCATCAACCATGTCCAGACATGAGCTCCTCGCGGCGCTGGCAACCTCCGTGCTCCTGCACGCCCTGCTGGCCGGCTGGCTCCTGACCCGGCCGCCGCTGGCGCCCCCGGCGCCGCAGCAGGCCGGGCGCTGGATCGCCGTCGATCCGCCGCCTCCGCCGCCCGTGGAGGTCCCCGCGCCGGCGCCCGAGCCCGCCCAGGAGCAGGCGCTGCCGCCCGGTCCGCCGGCGCAGCCCGCCGCCCCCGCGCTGCGCAGCGCCCCGGTCCAGCAGGCGGTGAGCGCCGCCGCGCTGCTGCAGGCGCTGCCGCCGGAGGCCGCGGCGCAGGCCGCGCCTGGCGGCGAGGATGGCCCCGTCGGCGAGCCGGGCGATCCGCTCAGCGGCACGCTGGCCGCGGCGGTGGCGGCCGGCGAGCGCTGGCCGACCATGGGCGCCGGCGGCACCGGCACGGTCGCGGCCGGACGCGCCGCCATCCCCCCGGTGATCCGGCTGGGGGAACGCGGCGCCGGCCCCGGGATTTCGGACGAGGTGGTCCAGGCCCTGGCCCGGGAGTTCAAGGCCGGCAAGAAGGCGGCCCTGATCCCCTCCAGCGTCCGCAAGCGGGTGGAGGACACCATCGTGCTGCCCGGCGTGGGCGAGGTCACGGCCGACAAGGTGTGCCTGACCGCGGACGGCTCGGCCTACCGCACCACCCTGGGATCCTTCGACGAGACCATCTGCGACGAGGGGGTCTGGGACTCGGTCACCGACTACCGCAAGCCCACCTTCCGCTGCCTCCGGTCCCACACCGAGCGCGTGGACACGCGCGTGGTGGAGGCCCCGGCCACCTACGTGGCCCACAAGTGCGTGAAGTGGGACTCGACCAAGGACTACCGGACTCCACCGTGCGTGAAATGGGCCGACGTGGTCGAGACCCAGATCACGAAGTACAACGAGGAGTCCTTCGCCATGGACGACCCGCGCCACGAGCGCCCGATCCGCAAGCGGAAGACCATCCCCGTCTGCCCCTGACTCCCCCGCGCGGCGCGCCGCGACGGGCGGCCGCGCAGCACCCCAGCGTCGCAGCGAGACCCCCATGCTGACCAGCAGGCTCCTCTCCATCACGCACCTCGGCGCCGAGTGGGTGCTCTGGCTCCTCCTCGCCCTCTCCGTCCTCTCGGTCGCGATCATGATCGAGCGCGCGGTCTTCTTCCTCCGCCGCCGCCTGGGGGACCCCGACGGCGTGGCCCGGCTGCTGCTGGACGGCGACCTGGCCGGCGCGGTGCAGGCGGTGGAGGGCAGGCGCGGCCTGGAGGCCGACGTGGTCCGCGCCACCGTCGAGCACGCCGGCAAGGGGCCGGACGCGGTGGCCGAGGTGGTCAACGCGCGCATCGAGCGGGCGCGGCTGGACTACGAGGCCCGCCTGGCGGTGCTGGGCACGCTCGGCAACAACGCCCCCTTCATCGGCCTGTTCGGCACCGTGCTGGGCATCATCCGCGCCTTCGCCGACCTGGCCGCGGACCCGGCCGCCGCCGGCGCCGGGACGGTGATGGCCGGCATCTCCGACGCGCTGGTGGCCACCGCGGTAGGCCTGTTCGTGGCCCTCCCGGCGGTGGTGATGTTCAACCTCTACCAGCGCTGGGTCCGCCGCTCGGCGCAGCGCGCCTCGGTGCTCGGCCACGCGGTGGTGGCCTGGCTCCGCGCCGGGAGGAGCTAGGCCATGGCCGGCGGCTCCTTCGGCAACGGCGGGGACGACGAGCTGATCAGCGGCATCAACGTCACGCCGCTGGTGGACGTCGTGCTGGTGCTGCTGATCATCTTCATGGTGACCGCCACCGCCATCGTGCGGCAGGCCATCGCGGTGGACCTGCCGCGGGTGGCCCACGCCGGCGAGGGGCTGGGCGCGACGCTCTCGGTGGTGCTCACCGCCGACGGCGCGCTCTACGTGGACGGCAAGCTGCGCAGCGAGGTGGACCTCGAGGCGCAGGCCCGCGAGCTGGCCGGGCGCGACCGGGAGGCCCGCGCGGTGATCAGCGCCGATCAAGGCGCGCGGCACGGCGCGGTGGTCCGGGTCATCGACCTGGTGCGGAGCGCGGGGATCTCCCGCTTCGCCATCGACGTGGAGCGGCAGCGCTGAGCGCGCTGGCCCGGTCGCCAGGGCCCTACCCCGGGATGGCCGTCTTCACCCAGGCCTCGGCGTTCTCGAGGTCCTTGCCCAGGTCCTTGACCCGCTCCGGAGGCAGCCCCAGCGCGCGCGCCGAGCTCACCACCTCCGCGACCGCACCCACGTGCGAGAGCGGCTCGCGCCGGTGCAGGTCGAGCGCCGAGACCATCCGGACCAGGTGGATGAACGGCGCCGACGGGCCGGCGGGCGCCGCGTCGTGGTGGTGGCCCGCCACCTCCGCCAGCGTGGGCGGCAGCCGCCAGATCCGGTGCAGGTCCACGCCGGCCTCGAGATGCACCGCCTGAACCACCCGGCCCACCGCCGCGTCCTCCAGCGCCGGGATCTTCTCGAACGCGGTCAGCTCGGCCAGCGCCCGCAGCGCGCCGGCGCGCCCGACGTCGTGCAGCAGGCCGGCCATGAAGGCCTGCTCGCTGCCGGGCGTGGGGGCCAGCTTGGCCTTGGCCAGGTCGGAGGCGCAGCGCCCCACCGTCACCGCGTGCAGGAAGGTCCGGCTCCAGGCCGGCGTGTACCGCTCGTGCGTGCGGCCGGCGTCGGGGCCGTACACCGAGCGCATGGCGATGGCCGCGGCCAGGCGGGCCACGTCGGACATGCCGATGCGCGACACCGCCTCCTTCACCGTGTCGATGCGGCGCACGGCGCGGTAGATGGCCGAGTTGGCCAGGGCCAGCACGCCGCCGGCCAGCGCCCCGTCCACGCGGATGTACTTGGAGAGCTCGTTCAGGTCCACGTCCGGGAACTGGACCAGGTCGAGGATGGTCATGGCGATCGACGGGAAGGCCGCCGGTCCCATGTGCGCGCCGGCCAGGTGGGCGCGGACCACCTCGATGGCGCGGGCCTCATCCTCGCTGGGCGCGGCCGGGGCGGCGGTCAGCGCGGCCGGATTGACCTCCAGCGCGGCGGCGTAGGCGGCCTCGGGTGGCAGGGGCGTGGGCGCAGGGCTCATGGGGACAGGCATAGCACCGGCGCCCAGGCGGGGAAACTCGCCGCCCGGGTGGGCGGAGGTGGGCGCCTCCGCCGGGCGCCTCGCCCTGCCGTGGTAACCTGGCCGGCATGCCGATCCGACGCGGCCTCCCCCTGCTCTGCCTGCTGGCCTGCACGGCCGCGCCCGAGCCCTCCGCGCCCCCTCCCGCGCCCGCCCCGGCGCCGCCGGCGGAGGCGGCACCGGCGCCGACCCCGCCGCCAGCGCCGGCCGGCCCGGTCCCGGTCCTGCCGCGGGTGGAGCAGGCCACGGCCATCGAGCCGTCGGGCCTGCGCTCGCCCATCAAGGCGGGGGAGGAGCTGGTGGTCGACCCCGGCACGCGCTTCGAGCTGGTGCTGGCCGGCGGCTTCCACGACGCCCGTCTCTCGCTGCTCGACGGGGCCGACGCCGCGGTCGAGGCCAGCGCCACGCGCGAGCTGGGCAGCCGCACCACCCTGACCCTGGTGCCCACCGCCCCGCTGACGCCGGCCGGCAAGTACCAGCTCCGGCTCGACGGCGCGGCCACCCGCGAGCTGCACGACGGCGACGGCGCGGCCTACCAGCCCGCCTCCTGGCAGGTCCTGGTGGCGGGGCAGCCCCTGCCTCCTCCGCCGAAGACGGGCAAGAAGAAGCGGCGGTAGCGGCAGCGGCCGCTCAGCCCCGGGCGCGGTTCGCCCGGCTCACCGCCACCGGAGCGCGCGCTCAGCCCGGCAGCGCCGCGCTGCGGGCCGCCAGCTCGCCCAGCACGGCACGATCGGCCTCGAGGAAGTCGTAGCCGGTCAGCGCGCCGTCGGGCGCCCAGGCCAGCTCCGCCACGTCCAGCGCGGCCGGCTCGGCGCCGGGCGGGAAGCGGGCCGCGTAGAACGCCAGCTCCACCTCCAGCTCGGGGTAGCGGTGCGCGTGGCGGAGCAGCAGCGCCCCCACCTCCACCGCGCAGCCCAGCTCCTCGAGGATCTCGCGGCGCAGGGCCTCCGGCTCGGCCTCGCCCGGCTCAACCTTCCCGCCCGGGAACTCCCACTGGCCCCGGAGGCCCTCGCGATCCGCACGCCGGGTGATGAGCAGGGTCCCGCCCCGCCGCACCACCGCGGCCACGACGCGGATGCGCCTCACTTGAGGTCGAGGGCGAAGAGGTCGCCGCCGTTGGAGAGCACGTACAGCCGGTCGTCGCGGAGCCCAGGGGCGGCGGAGATGCCCGACCCCGGATCGAAGACCCGCACCGTCCGGCCGCGCCCCAGCTCGAGGAAGCGCAGCCCGCCCGCGCCGGCAGGGACGGCCAGCCAGCGCCCCGCCAGCAGCGGGAGGCCGCCCGGGTTGCCCTCGAACGGCTGCGTCCAGCGCAGCTCACCGGTCTTGAGATCCAGGCCGTGCACCTGCGTGGCGGTGACGGCCACGAGCAGGGCCCCCGCCACCACCACGCGTGAGGCGCCCTGGGTCCGGTGGGCCCAGAGCGGCGAGCCGCTGTCCAGGTCCAGCGCCAGCACCGCGCCGGAGTAGGCGGCCGCGTAGAGGCGGCGGCCGTCGGTGGCCAGGCCGTCCACGTCGATGTAGTCGCCCGCGGGCGCCACCTGGCGCTCCCAGACCACCTGGCCGCCGGCGGCGTCGAGCGCCGCAACGTAGCCGTCGGAGTAGGAGGTGTAGACGCGGCCGCCGGTCACCACCGGCGTGGAGATGCCGTGGATGGAGAACCCGGAGGCCTTGCCCTCGCGGCGGTGGTTCCAGAGCCAGGTGCCGGTCTTCGCGTCCAGGGCGAAGAGCCGATCCTGCGCGGTGGCGAGGAAGAGGCGCCCGCCGGACAGCACCGGCTGCGCCGCCACCTCCTCCTTCGAGTCGTAGCTCCAGCGCACCTCGCCGGTGGCGAGCTCCAGGGCCCGCACCTGCCCGGCGGCGGTGGCGGCGTACACCACGTTGCCGTCCACCAGGGGCGGCGCGATGTACGCGTTGTCGCCGCGCTTCTCCCAGACCAGGGTCCCGTCCGGCCGCATGGCGTGCAGCCACCCGTCGCGCGTGCCGAAGACGGCCACGCCGCTGGCCGGATCGACGGCCACGCCGCCCGGCTCCATGGGATAGGCCTCCAGCAGGCCCGGGAGCACCAGCCGCTTGTGCCAGGCCACGCCGTAGACCGCCAGCGGCGCCGGGGGGAGCCGCGAGAGCAGCGCCCCCTGGTCGGTCGCCCCGACCGCCAGCCCGAGCACCAGCGGGACGAGCATCATCTACTTCGCCCCGAGCGCCGTGAGCTGCTGGGCCGCGAGGCCGGACAGCTCCGAGTCCTTGTGGTTCTGGTCGAAGGCCTTGAGCAGCGCCACGGCCTCGTCCTTCTTGCCGGCCGCGGCCAGCACGCGGGCCCGCTCCATGTCGGCGCGATCGGCGTAGCGCGGCGCCTCGGCCGCCAGCTTGGCGTAGGCGTCGGCGGCGGCGGCCAGGTCCTTCTTGCCCTCGGCCACCAGCGCCAGCCCCTCCAGCGCGCTGAACCGCAGCGTCTCGGCGCTCCCGGACTGCGCCAGGAACGCCTGGTAGGCCTGCGCCGCCGCGTCCCACTCGCCCAGGTGGAAGCTGGCGTCGCCCTTCATCAGCTGCGCCATGGCGCCGGCCGCGTCGCCGCCGTGGGCGGCGAGGACCTTGTCGGCCTCGGCGACGATGGCGCGCTGCTTGGCCTCCTCGGTGGTGAAGAAGGGGCCGGGGCGGCCGGGCAGCGGCACGGCCGACACGGTGCCGGCCACCGTGCGGAGCAGCTCGCTGGTGGCGGCGCTCGCCGCGGCGGCGCGGGAGTCGTGGATCGCGACCAGCACCAGGATGATGGCCAGCGCGCCGACGGCGACGCCGCCGGCGATGGCCACGTGGCGCTTGCGCGCGGCCAGCCACGTCGCGGCCTGCCCCGCTGCGGCCTGGAACTTGTCGGGGTCCTTGATGTCCTTGCGGCTGACCACGGTCGTCTTCGACATGGCACCTCTCCGGCGCGATAAGCGCCGTGAATCCCGAGGGAAAAAGTCGCGCCAATCTAGGCGGGTGCCCCCGAACCGTCAAGCGAAAGCCGGGCAGGCGGCCGGTCCGGCGGAGCGGCTACTCGTCGTCCCGCCTGCGGGCCCCCGGCGGCGGCCGGGACCGGCGCTTCCGCTCCTTGAACACGATCCGCATCGGCACCTCCAGCCCGAACACGTCGCGGAAGCGGTTCTCGACGTAGCGCCGGTAGGGGTCGCCGATGGCCTCAGGGCGGCTGCACTGGATGACGAAGGTCGGCGGGGCGTACGCCACCTGGGCGACGTAGAAGAGCTTGACCGGCAGCCCCCTGGCCCGCGGCGCCGGGTGCTCCTCCTGGATCGACTCCAGCAGCTCGTTGAGCTGCGGGGTCGGGAAGCGCGCCCGGTACTGCTCGATGAGCTTGAGCGCCCGCTCCAGCACCTTGAAGACCCCCCGCCCCTCCTTCGCCGAGACGAAGACGAAGGGCGCGAAGCCCACGAACGGCAGCCGCTTGATGAGCTCCTTCTTGTACCAGTCCTGGGTGGCGCCCTCGCGCTCGGCGATGTCCCACTTGTTCACCACCACCACCAGCGCCTTGCCCTTCTCCGCCACCAGCCCGAGCAGCCGGGCGTCCTGCTCGACGCCGGCCTCGGTGGCGTCCAGCAGGCAGGCCACCACCTCGGCCTGGTCGATGGCCTTCATCGACCGGACCACCGAGTAGGCCTCGACCTTCTGCGCGATGGAGCGCTTGCGCCGGATGCCGGCGGTGTCGGTGACCACGAACCGCTTGCCCCGGTGCGTGACCACCGAGTCGATGGCGTCGCGGGTGGTGCCCGGCACGTCCGAGACCACGAACCGCTCCTCGCCCAGCAGCGCGTTCACGAACGTGCTCTTGCCGACGTTGGGCCGGCCCACGATGGCGAGCCGGATGTCGCCCACCGGCCGGTCGGCCTCGTCCACCTCGACCGGCTCGTCCGCCTCCTCCGGCGCCGGCGGCGCCTCGGGGAGCGCCAGCCTGGCGATGATGGCCTCGACCAGGTCCGACATGCCGCGGCCGTGCTCGGCCGACACGGCGTGCACCTCGCCGAACCCCAGCTGGTAGAACTCCGCCAGCGGGATCTCCTCCTCGGTGCGGGCGGTGTCCACCTTGTTCACCGCCACGAAGAGCGGCTTGCCGGCGCGCCGCAGCAGCTCGGCCACGGCGCGATCGACGCTGGAGAGCCCCTCGCGGCCGTCCACCACCAGCACCACCGCGGCGGCCTCGTCCACGGCCAGCTGCGCCTGCTGGCGGACCAGGGTCATGAGCCGGTCGCGGGACTCGGGCTCGAAGCCGCCGGTGTCCACCACCGACATCTGGCGGTTGTCCCACTCGAAGTCGGCGTAGTTGCGGTCGCGCGTGACGCCGGGCACGTCCTCGACGATGGCGTTGCGCCGGCCGCTGAGCCGGTTGAACAGCGTCGACTTGCCGACGTTGGGCCGGCCCACGAGGGCGACCAGCGGGCGGGGGGCGGGACGGGGGGCGGTCACAGGCCGAACCTCTTGAGGGCGGCGTCGCGCTCGCTCCAGCGCTCGTCCACCTTGACGTTGAGGGCCAGGAACACCTTGCAGCCCAGGAGGCGCTCCAGGTTCTTGCGGGCCTGGGTGCCGATGGCCTTGAGCATGGCCCCGCCCTTGCCGATGACGATGGCCTTCTGCGACTCGCGCTCGAGGTGGATCCGGGCGGAGATGCGCACCAGGCCGCCCTGATCGCGCCGGTCGGCCTCGTCGAACTCCTCGATCTCCACCGCCGCGGCGTAGGGGATCTCCTGCCGCGTCTGCAGCATCACCTGCTCGCGCACGTACTCGGCCGCCAGCGTCCGCTCGGCCTGGTCGGTCATCACGTCGGGCGGGAAGAGCGGCGCCTCGGACTCGGGCAGGAGCCCGGCCAGCGTCTCCAGCAGCCGGTCCACGTTCTCGCCGTCCAGGGCCGAGAACGGCACGATCCCGGTCCAGGCGTGCAGGTCCTTGTACGCGTCGATGACCGGGAGGAGCGTGGCCCGCGGGGCGCGGTCCATCTTGTTCACGCCCAGCACCGACGGCTTGCCGGAGCGCTTCACCTCCTCGGCCACCCAGCGCGTGCTCTCGCCGATCTCCACCCGCCCCTCGGGGCCGGTGCCGGCCTCGACCAGCATCAGCACCACGTCCACCTCGCCCAGCGTGGAGAGCGCGGTCTCGACCATGCGCTTGTTGAGGGCGCCCTTGGCCTTGTGCAGCCCGGGGGTGTCGAAGAACGCCAGCTGCGCGCCCGGGGCGTTGTGGACGCCCAGGATGCGGGTGCGGGTGGTCTGGGGACGGGGCGAGACGATGGCCACGTGCTCGCCGAGGATCCGGTTGAGCAGCGTGGACTTGCCCACGTTGGGCCGTCCCACCAGCGCCACGAAGCCGGCGCGGATTGGGAGCTTCTTCTTGCGTGCCATGGAGGTGATCGCGCCCGCTCCGGCCGTGGCCGGGCGGGCGCCTGGGTTCGGCGGCGGGCCCTCGAGGGGCTAGCCGCGGGTGATGACGACCTTGTCCAGCTTGACCTTGGCGTTTCCGGTCCGGGCGATCTTGGCGATCAGCTCCAGCCCCTTCACGACCTCGCCGAAGATGGTGTGGCCGCGGTTGAGGTGCGGCGTCGGCACCTCGGTGATGAAGAACTGCGAGCCGTTGGTGTTGGGGCCGGAGTTGGCCATGGCGAGCAGGCCGGGCCGGTTGAACTGGTTGTCCGGGCCGATCTCGTCGGCGAAGCGGTAGCCGGGGCTGCCGGTGCCGGTGCCGGTGGGATCGCCGCCCTGGATCATGAACTCCGGGATGACGCGGTGGAAGAGGGTGCCGTCGTAGAGCGGCACGCCCTTCCTGGCCGACCCGTCGCGCGGGTCGCGCCACTCCTTGGTGCCCTCGGCCAGGCCGACGAAGTTCTCGACCGTCTTCGGGGCCTTCTCGGGCAAGAGGTTCACGACGATCTCGCCGAGCGAGGTCTGGAAGGTGGCGGTGATGTTCTCGGCCATGGGGTGCTCCTGGTGCGGGCGCTGCGGCCCGGCGTTCCGCTCGGCTCGCGAGCGGGTGGGACTACTTGCAGGTGGGCGGCTCCGACTGGATGGTCACCTTCTCCAGGCGGGTCTGGGCGTTCCCGCCCTTGGCGATCAGGTGGACCAGGTCGCAGCCGCAGACGCCCTTGCCGAACCGCGTGTAACCGCACGCGCCGCTGGGCGAGTTGCAGGGGCGCGGCTCGAGCTGGGGGACCTGGTTGCCGGCCCCCTCGGTGATGAAGAACTGCGAGCCGTTGGTGTTGGGGCCGGAGTTGGCCATGGCCAGCACACAGGGCTTGTCGAACAGGATCGTGCCGGGCTTGGGCAGCTCGTCGGCGAACTTGTAGCCGGGCCCGGACATGCCGTACGTCACGCCGCCGGCGGCGCTGGACCCCAGCGGCTGGCTGCGGGTGACCGGGTCGCCGCCCTGGATCATGAAGCCCATGATCACGCGGTGGAAGAGCGTGCCGTCGAAGTAGGCGCCCTTCTTCTGCTCGCCGGTGAGCGGGTCGCGGTAGGCCTTCTTGCCGGTGGCCAGCTCCACGAAGTTGGCCACGGTCTTGGGGGCCTCCTGCGGGAGGAGCTGCACGCCGATGGTCCCCTTGGACGTCTTGAAGACGGCGTACACGGGCTTGCCGTCCGCGGCGAAGGCGGCGGCGGGGGCGGCGAGGCAAAGCGCTGCGGTGAGCAGGATGGCCGGTCTCGTCATGCGGCGGGATGCTAGTCGGGCCCCCCCGGGGCGGCAAATGGAAACGGCTCAGCGCTTGCGGCGCCGCCCCGCGGGGGCCGCCTTGGACCGGGCCTTGGCGGGATGTGCCCGCGCCGGCTTGGTGCGCGCCGCCGGCTTGCGGGTGCGCTTGGGCCGCGGGGCGGCGGCCTGCTCCGGCTCCCCGGCGGGCGCCTCCTGGGCAGCCGCGCTGGGCGCCGGGTCGGCGGCGACCGGCGCCTCGACGCGCGGCGCCTCGGCCGGCGCCGCGACGGATGGCGCGGGGGATGGCGCGGGGGCAGGCGGCGGCGCCAGCGAGGCGGCGGGCAGCGGGAAGGGCTCGGCGGGGGGCGGCGCGGCCTCGGCGAAGCGGCGCCCCAGGGCCTCGATGGCCAGCTTCGCGGCGGCCTGCTCGGCGTCCTTCTTCGAGCGGCCCACGCCGCGCCCCAGCACCTCGCCGCGGAGATCGACCTCCACCTCGAAGGTCTTGGAGTGGTCCGGGCCGTGCTCGGCCACCACGCGGTAGCGCGGGGAGGCCCGCATCCGGCTCTGCGCCAGCTCCTGGAGCTGGGTCTTGAAGTCGCGGTCCAGCGTGCCGGCGGCGGCGCGGGCGCAGGCCTCGCCCAGGAAGCGGTCGATGAGCGCGAAGACCGGCGGCAGCCCGGCGCCGAGGAACAGCGAGGCGATCACCGCCTCCATGGCGTCGGCCAGCAGCGAGGGCTTCTCCCGCCCACCGGTCAGCTCCTCGCCGCGCCCGAGCCGGAGCAGCGGCCCCAGGTCGAGCGCGCGGGCCATCTCGCAGAGCCCCTGCTCATCCACCACCGCGGCGCGCATCTTGGAGAGCTCGCCCTCGCGCGCGGCCGGGAACTGCTCCATCAGGCGGTGCGAGACGGCCAGGTCGATGACCGCGTCGCCCAGGAACTCCAGCCGCTCGTTGTCCTGCAGGCCGGGGTCGTCCTTGTGCTCGTTGACGTAGGACTTGTGCGTCAGCGCCGCGAGCGCCATGCCCCGCGCCACGACCGGCATGGCCAGCCGCTGCTCCAGCGCCACGACCGGATCGACCGGGCCGCCCGCCAGGCGACCGCCGCCCGCGCCAGGTGACGCGCCCTCGCCGCTCATCTGGACTCCGCGTGGGCGCGCAGGCGCGAGGCCAGCTCCTCCGCCAGGCCGTAGGGGTCGGCCTCGCGCGCCGCGATGCGCGCGGCCACCGCGTCGAGCCGTCCCATCTCCTCCTCCAGCCGCGCCAGCGCGCCGGCCAGCAGCCGCTCGCGCAGCACGGTCACGAAGACGGCCCGGGCCCGCTCCACCGCCCGCCGCTGCCCCTCGGCCGTGGAGGCCAGGAGATCGCGGTGCCGCTCGAGCGCGGCCACCAGGTCGTCCACGCCCTGGTCCCTGACCGCCACCGTCCGCACGATGGGCGGCTCCCACTCGCCGGGCGGCGGGGCGCCCTCGCCCTCCCCGTCCATGCGGTGGTCCGCGTCGTGCTCGAGCGGTCGGCCCAGCACCTGCCGGCGCAGCTCCAGCATGACCTGCAGGTCGCGCACGGTCCGGTCGGCGCCGTCGCGGTCGGCCTTGTTGACGGCGAAGACGTCGGCGATCTCCAGCACGCCGGCCTTGATGGCCTGCACGTCGTCGCCCAGGCCGGGCACGGTGACCACCACGGTGGTCTGCGCCAGCGAGGCGATCTCAATCTCGTCCTGGCCGACGCCCACCGTCTCGACCAGCACCACGTCCTTGCCCATGGCGTCCATCACCGCGACCAGCTCGGCGGTGGAGCGCGACAGGCCGCCCAGGTGGCCGCGGGTGCCCAGCGAGCGGATGAACACGCCCTCGTCGGTGGCGTGCTCCTGCATGCGGATCCGGTCGCCCAGGATGGCGCCGCCGGTGAACGGGCTGGACGGGTCCACGGCGATCACGCCCACCGTCTTCCCCTGCCTGCGCAGGTGGGCGATGAGCCGGTCGGTGAGCGACGACTTGCCGGCGCCGGGGGCGCCGGTCAGGCCGATCACCCAGGCCTTGCCGGTGTGGGGAAAGAGCTCGCGCAGCACGGCCTCGGCGCCGGGGAGCCGGTCGTCGAGGTCGCGCATCAGGCGGGCGGCGGCCCGCACGTCGCCGGCGCGGACGCGCGCGGCGAGACCGTTGGTGGCCATCAGTACGCCGCCGCCTCCGGCACGAAGTTGGCGACCAGGATGGCCGCGGACATCTTCCGCGGCGCGCCCATGGGCTGGCGCTGCCTGTCGAGCTGCCGGTAGATCACGTGTCCTTCCTGCACCTGGTCGATCTGGACGAGGAGGCGCCAGCCGCCCCGCTCCTGCGTGAAGACCGCCTCGAAGTCGGCCCGCTTCAGCACGCGGGCGGCGCCGTAGGGGCGGCCGTCGATGTCGGTCCCGACATAGCGCACCTCGTCCGGCCCCGCCTGCTCCAGCACCACGTTCATCACCCAGACCTCGCTCGGGTGGGGCAGCAGGTGGCTGGGCACCTCGCCGGCCGGGGCGCCGCCGTCGTCGGGCGCCAGCGAGACCTCCGGGGCGTCGGGCGAGACGCCCAGCGCCAGGGCCACCACGGCGCGCGTCCCGGGGAACGACGCCAGGTCGAAGCGGTCGGACCAAACGTCGCCGCTGGGGCCGATGAGCCGCCCCTTGAACCGCGTGCCCATCTCGCGCGAGGCCACGAAGCGGTAGCGGGTGTCGCCGTGCACGAACTCCTGCAGGAGCTCGAGCATGGCGTTGGGGGCCAGGATGGACTCCTCGCCGAAGACCTTGGCCAGCGTGGCCAGCGTGAGCGCGTTGCGCGGCGGCGGCGTGGCCTCGAGGTGGTGCCCGGGGGGCCCCTCGGCCCCGCGCGCGGCCGGGGCGCCGGCGGGGCTCCCCACCGACATGCGCGGCACGGCGTTGACCAGGTAGATCTCGAGGTCGGTGGGGCTCGGGTACTCGGCCAGCTGGAGCGCCGGGAACTCGGCCGCCACCTCGAAGGGCTTGCCGCCCACCGGCGCCACGCGCGAGACCCGGACGCCGTCCACGCCGCCCATGATCTCGAAGGCGTGGGTGGCGGTCTTCACCACCGCGCGCGCGACCAGCCGGTCGGGATCGACCGCGACCTCCAGCCGCAGCGCCCGCATGCGCATGGCCACGTCGCCCAGCGCCGCCGCCAGGCGGGTCAGGGCCTGCCCCACCGCGGCCTCGAGCGCGCCCAGCCGCTCGTGCTCGTAGAAGTTGAGCGGGCCGAGCGCGGAGAGCGGCGGGTCGGTGAAGCGGAGCCGGTCGTGGCCGTCCACCACGAAGCGGCCGCGCGTGACCGGCTGCCCGCCGAGCGGGTTGACGGGCCGCTGGGTGAAGGCCAGCTCGCCCTCCAGCGTCTCCCGGTCGGCGCCCAGCCGCACCGGCACGCCCAGCGCGGACAGCTTCCGCGACGCGATCTGGTTGAGCCGCTCCCGCGGGATGCGGCCGATGATGGTGTGTTCGCCTTCGGACATCCGGCGGAGAATCTACCGCAGAATCTCCCGGGAGATGACCATCCGCTGCACCTCGCTGGTCCCTTCGCCGATCTCGGTCAGCTTGGCGTCACGAAAGTACCGCTCCACGGGGAAGTCGCGCGTGTACCCGTAGCCGCCGTGGACCTGGATGGCCCGCGACGTGGCGCGCATGGCCGCCTCGCTGGCGTAGAGCTTCGCCATGGAGGCCTCCTTCCCGAAGGGTGCGCCTGCGTCGCACAGGGCTGCGGCGCGGTGTACCAGCAGCCGGGCGGCGTCCACCTCGGTGGCCATGTCGGCCAGCATGAACTGGATGGCCTGGAACCCGGCGATGGGCTGCCCGAACGCCTTGCGCTCCCGCGCGTAGGCGCGCGCCTCCTCCAGCGCCCCCCGGCCAAGCCCCACGGCCAGGGCGCCGATCGAGATCCGGCCCCGATCGAGGATCCGGAGCGTGTCCAGGAACCCCTCCCCGACCGCGCCCAGCCGCCGGTCGTCCCCGACCTCCACCTCCTCGAGCACCAGCTCGGCGGTATCGGAGCTGCGCATCCCCAGCTTGGCGTGGATGGCCCGCTGCGTGAACCCGGGCATCCCCTTCTCCAGCACGAACGCGGTGATGCCGCGCTGCTTCCGCTCCGGGTCGCTCCGGGCCAGCACCACGAAGGTGTCCCCCACGGTGCCCTGCGTGATGAAGGTCTTGGCGCCGTTCAGCACCCAGCCGTCGCCGCGCCGGACCGCGGTGGTCTGCATGCCGGCCGCGTCCGAGCCGCTGCCGGGCTCGGTCAGCGCCCATGCGGCGAGCCGCTGCCCGCTGGCCAGCCCCGGCAGCCAGCGCTCGCGCTGGGCGTCGCTGCCGAAGCGGAGGATGTGGCCGGTGCCCAGCCCGTTGTGGCTGGCCACCGTCAGGGCCAGCGAGCCGTCGAAGCGGGCCACCTCCTCCACCACCACGGCGGCGGCCAGCGCGCCCATGCCGGCGCCGCCCCAGGCCTCCGGGACCGTGATGCCCAGGAGCCCCATCTCGCCCAGCTGGCGCACCACCTGGTGCGGGAAGGTGCCGCCCTCGTCCCAGGCCCGGGCGTGCGGCTTCACCTCGGCCTCGCAGAAGGCCCGGACGGTCCGCTGGATCTCGCGCAGCTCCTCGGGCAGCTCGAAGTTCATGGGGTCCTCCGGGTCAGACCGGGGTGATGGCGCGCTTGCGCTCGCGGGGCGGCTCGTAGCCCTCCGCCGCCACGGCGAGGCGGCGGGTGAGCTCCTCGCGCAGCGCGTGGCCGGGCACCACCGCGTCCACCACCAGCTCGCTGGCCAGCTTCAGCAGGTCGATGTCCTGGCGGTACTCCTCCCGCAGCGCGGCCACGTAGGCGGCCCGCTCGGCCTCCGGCCTCTCCTGGATCTTGTTGAAGTAGACGGCGTTCACCGCCGCCTCCGGCCCCATCACCGCGATCATGGCCTGCGGCAGCGCCAGCGTGGCGCTGGGGGCGAAGCCGGGGCCGTCCATGGCGTAGAGCCCGGCGCCGTAGGCCTTGCGGACCACCACGCACATCCGCGGCACGGTGGCCTCGGAGACGGCGCTGATCATCTTGGCGCCGGAGCGGATGATCCCCGCCCGCTCCACCTTGGTCCCGATCATGAAGCCGGGCACGTCGGCCAGGTAGAGCAGCGGCACGTTGAAGGCGTCGCAGAGCCAGATGAAGCGGGCGGCCTTGTCGGCCGAGTCCACGAAGAGCACGCCGCCCTTCACCTTGGGCTGGTTGGCGACGATCCCCACCACCCGGCCGTCGATGCGGGCCAGGCCGGTGACCAGCTCGCCGGCCCACAGCTTCTTCACCTCCAGGAACGAGCCCTCGTCCACCACCGCCTCGATCAGCTCCTGCACGTCGAAGGGCTTGTTCTGGTCGCGCGGCACGATCTCGGCCACGGGGCGTCCGGGGCGCGGCGGGCGGGCCGGGGCCGCGGGCGGCAGCTCGCGGTGGCTCCGCGGCAGGTAGGAGAACCAGCGGCGGGCCAGCTGCAGGGCCTCGTCCTCGGTGGCGACCAGGAAGTCGCCGCAGCCGGAGACGGCGCAGTGCATGCGGGCGCCCCCCAGCTCCTCCAGCGTGACCTTCTCGCCGATGACCATCTCGGCCATGCGCGGCGAGCCCAGGTACATGGAGGCGTTGCCCTCCACCATGACGACCACGTCGCAGAAGGCCGGGATGTACGCCCCGCCGGCGGCGGACGGGCCGAAGAGCAGGCAGATCTGCGGCACGCGGCCGGAGAGGTGCACCTCGTTGTGGAAGATGCGCCCGGCGCCGCGCCGGCCCGGGAACATTTCCACCTGGTCGGTGATGCGCGCGCCGGCCGAGTCCACCAGGTAGAAGAGCGGCAGCCGCTGCGCCGCGGCCACCTCCTGGATGCGCAGGATCTTCTCCACCGTCCGCGCGCCCCAGCTCCCGGCCTTGACGGTCGAGTCGTTGGCCATCACCGCCACGGCGCGCCCGTCGATCCGCCCCACGCCGGTGATCACGCCGTCGGCGGGCAGCTCCGGGTCGACGGCGTTGGCCAGCGCCCCGTCCTCCACGAACGAGCCGGGGTCGAGCAGCCGGGCCAGCCGCTCGCGCGCGAACAGCTTGCCGCTCTCGGCGTTCTTGGCGTGGTAGCGCGGCGCGCCGCCCTGCTCGACCCGGCGCAGCGCCTCGTCGAAGCGCTGGTCGGGCGAAGCCTCGGCCGCGCGGTCGCCGCCGGCGCCGGGGCCGGCCTCCCTGGTGGTGGTCACTCGAGCCTCACTCTCCGGTGAAGACCGGCGGCCGCTTCTCCGCGAAGGCGCGCAGCGCCTCGGTCCGATCGCGCGTGCCCAGGCACGCCTGGTACAGCTGGTGCTCCAGCGCCAGCGCCTCCTCCAGCGGCAGGTGGAAGGCGCCGTCCACGGCCCGCTTGGCCTGGCGCAGCGAGATGGGGGCGTTGCGGGCGATCCGCTCGGCCAGCGCCAGCGCGTCGGGCACCAGCCGCTGCGGCGGGGCCAGCTGGGTCACCAGCCCCATGGCCAGCGCCTCGGCGGCGCCGGCGCGGCGCGCGGTCAGGATCAGCGCCTTGGCTTGGGCCACGCCCACCAGCCGCGCCAGCCGCACGGTGCCGCCGCCGCCGGGGATGATGCCCAGCGAGACCTCCGGCAGCCCGAGCTGGGCCGCGTCGGAGGCGATGCGCAGGTCGCAGGCCAGCGCCAGCTCCAGCCCGCCCCCCAGCGCCGCCCCGTTGAGCGCGGCCACGAAGACCTGCGGCGCCTGCTCGATGGCCCGCAGCGCGTCGCGCAGCCCGCGGTGGAAGGCGTGCACCTCCGCCTCGGCCATCCGCGCCCGCTCCTTGAGGTCGGCCCCGGCGCAGAAGGCCTTGTCGCCCGCGCCGGTGATCACCACGCAGCGCAGGTCGCGGTCGCCGGCGGCCCGCGCCATGAGCTCGTCCAGCTCGCGCAGCATGGCCTGCGAGATGGCGTTGCGCCGGTCCTCGCCGTCGATGGTCCAGAGCTCGACGTTGCCCTGCCGCTCCACCCTGAACTCGGCCATGCGTGCTCTCCTAGGTCGCCGCCGCAGCGGCCTGCCCTGCCAGCGCGGCCTGCAGCGCCTTGCCCGGCAGCCGCCGCGCCACCAGCCGCTGCGCCAGCGCGCCGGCCGCCACCAGCCGGTCCCAGTCCACGCCGGTCTCGAGCCCCATGCCGTGGAGCAGGTAGACCAGGTCCTCGGTGGCCAGGTTGCCGGAGGCGCCCGGCGCATAGGGGCAGCCGCCCAGGCCGCCCACTGCCGAGTCGAAGGTGGTGATCCCGGCCTCCAGCGCCACCACTACGTTGGCGAGCGCGGTCCCGCGGGTGTCGTGGAGGTGGAGCGCCAGCTGCTCCGGCCTGGCCCGTTGCAGGGCGGCCGCCACGATGCGGCGGGTCTGGTTGGGGGTGCCCACGCCGATGGTGTCGCCCAGCGACACCTGGTGGCAGCCCAGCGACAGCAGCCGCGCAGCGATCTCCACCGCCCGCCCCTCGTCCACGCGCCCCTCGTAGGGGCAGCCCCAGACCGTGGAGACGTAGCCGCGGACCTCCAGCCCGGCGGCGAGCGCCGCCGGCACCACCGTGGCCAGCTCGGCCAGCGTCTCGTCGATCCCCCTGTTGACGTTCTTGCGGCAGTGCGTCTCGGACGCGGAGAGGAAGACGGCCGCGGCGACCGGCGGATGGCCAGGACCGGCCTGCGCCAGCGCCCCCTGCAGCCGCTCCAGGCCGCGGGTGTTCGGGACCAGCACCACGTACGAGAGGCCCGGGCGCGCCGGCAGCGCGGCCGTCACCTCGGCGGCGTCGGCCAGCTGCGGAATCCACCTGGGCGAGACGAAGCTGGTGGCCTCGATGCGCGGCAGCCCGGACGCCGAAAGCGCCTGGATCAGCGCCAGCTTTTCCGACGTGGCGAGCGCGGTGGCCTCGTTCTGCAGGCCATCGCGCGGGCCCACCTCGTAGACCGTGATCCTGGGCGGCATCGGGCCGGATCATAATGCCGCACCCCGCCACGACCGACCTCCCGGGTGGGCCGCCCGGCGCCCGCTCAGGGGACGACCTGCAGCCCCTTGCCCCGCTTCTCCGCCTTCTCGGCCGCGTCGGCCAGGTGGGTGTGGATCTTCATGGAGCAGAACTTGGGGCCGCACATGGAGCAGAACTCGGCCGACTTGAAGGCGTCGTGCGGGAGCGTCTCGTCGTGCTTGGCCCGGGCCGCCTCGGGGTCGAGCGAGAGCGCGAACTGCCGGTTCCAGTCGAAGGCGTAGCGGGCGCGGGAGAGCTGGTCGTCGCGGTCGCGGGCGCCGGGGCGCTTGCGAGCCACGTCGGCGGCGTGGGCGGCGATTCTTGTAGGCCACGATCCCCTGGCGCACGTCCTCGGCGTCGGGCAGCCCGAGGTGCTCGGCGGGGGTGACGTAGCAGAGCATGGCGGCGCCGTGCTGGGCGGCGACGGCCGCGCCGATGGCGCTGGTGATGTGGTCGTAGCCGGGCGCGATGTCGGTCACGAGCGGCCCCAGCACGTAGAACGGGGCCTCGTCGCAGAGCTCGCGCTCCTTCTCCATGTTCATGGGGATCTGGTCGAGCGGCACGTGCCCGGGCCCCTCCACCATCACCTGCACGTCGTGCTTCCAGGCCTGGCGGGTCAGCTCGCCCAGCACCTTCAGCTCTGCGAACTGCGCCTCGTCCGACGCGTCGGCCAGGCAGCCCGGGCGCAGCCCGTCGCCCAGCGAGAAGCTGACGTCGTAGCGCTTGAAGATCTCGCAGATGTCGTCGATGTGCGTGTACAGCGGGTTCTCGGCCTGGTTGGCGAGCATCCACTGCGCCATCAGGGCGCCGCCGCGAGAGACGATGCCGGTGATGCGGTGGGCGGCCAGGGGCAGGAAGGCGCGCAGCAGCCCGGCGTGGATGGTCATGTAGTCCACGCCCTGGGCGGCCTGGGCCTCGATGATCTCCAGCATCAGCCGCGGCGTCAGGTCGGCCACGTCCTTCACGTGCGCCAGGCACTCGTAGATGGGCACGGTGCCGACCGGGAGCGGGCAGGCCCGCAGGATGGCCTCGCGGATGTGCGGGATGTCACCGCCGGTGGAGAGGTCCATGACGGTGTCGGCGCCGTGGCGCAGGCACACCTGCAGCTTGGCCAGCTCGTCCGCGATCTCCGAGGTGACGGCGCTGTTGCCGATGTTCGCGTTGATCTTGCAGGTGGCCGCGACGCCGATGGCCATGGGGTGGAGCTCGGGGTGGCGGATGTTGGCCGGGATGATCATCCGGCCGCGGGCCACCTCGGCGCGGACGAGCTCGGGCAGGAGCCGCTCCCGCTCGGCCACGTGCGCCATCTCCTCGGAGACGACGCCCTGGCGCGCCAGGTGGAGCTGCGTCTGGTTCACCCGGCCGTTCCGCTTCGCGATCCACTGCTCACGCATGTGCGCTCACCTGCCCGCCGCTGGAGGGAACGGCAAGCTAGTGAGGGCACCCCAGGCTGTCAATTTGCTGGGGCAACGGGACGCGGCGTTCCCGCACCCCGCCGGGATCGCGCGCTGCGGCGCGGCGTGAAAGGTCCTTGCTCGCGGCGCCCCGTCGGTGGAAGAACGTCGGGCACTCGCGCGCGCACAGGAGCCCCATGACCACCGAAGCCACCGCCGTCCCCACCGCCGAAGCGCCGCTGACGCTGCTGGAGCAGCCGCCGCGGCCGCTGGGGCTGGCCGACCAGGCCGTGCTCTGGGGCAACCTGGGCATCACGCTCACCATCCCGGTGGCGGCGGCCTTCGTGCTGCAGCCGGTGGCCGGCGCCGAGCCGCTCACCCTGGCTGCGGCGGTGACGGCGGTGCTGGTGGGCGTGGGGCTGGGCACGCTGGTGCTGGCGCTCGCGGCGGTGCCGGGCGCGGAGACGGGCGCGCCGGCGATGGTGCTGCTGCGCGGCCTGGTGGGCGCCCGCGGCTCCTGGGTGCCGACGGCGCTCAATCTCGCGCAGTGCGTGGGGTGGGCCGCGGTGGAGGTCTTCGTGATCGCCCAGGGCGCCTCGCGGCTCCTGCCAGGCGTGCCTCGGCCCATCTTCGTGCTGGCGGCCGGCGCGGTGGCGACGCTGCTGGCGCTCTGGCCGCTGGGGTTCGTGCGCCGGCTGCGGCGCTACGCGGTCTGGCTGGTGCTGGCGGCCACGGCGGTGCTGTTCGTGGAGGTGCTGCGCCGGGGCGTGGTGGCGCCGCAGGGCGGTTCCTGGCGCCAGTTCTGGCTGGCGGTGGACGTGGTGGTGGCGCTCCCCATCTCCTGGGCGCCGCTGGCGGCCGACTACGCCCGCCACTCCCGCACGCCCGGGGCGGCCTTCGGCGGCGCGATGGGAGGCTTCTCGCTGGCGGCGGCGGCCTACTTCCTGCTGGGCGTCTTCGCAATCACCGCCTCGCCGGAGGCCGGCGCCGATCCCATGGCCGCGCTGCTGGCGCTGCCGGCCGGCGCGGTGGCGCTGGCCATCCTGGTGGTGGACGAGATCGACGAGGCCTTCGCCAACCTGTACTCGACCGCCGTCTCGGCCCAGAACTTCCGACCGTCGCTGGACCGCCGGGCGGTGGCCGTGGCGGTGGGCGTGCTCGCCACGCTGCTCGCCCTGGGCACCGAGATCGTCCAGTACGAGGGGTTCCTGTTCCTGCTGGGCTCGGTCTTCGTGCCGCTCTACGCGGTGCTGCTGGTGGACTACTTCCTGCTGCGTCGCCGCCGCTGGGACGTGGGCGACCAGGCGCCGCCGCGCCCCCTGATGATGCTCCCGTGGCTGGCGGGCTTCGTGGCCTACCAGCTCCTCAACCCCGGCAGCGTGCCCTGGTGGTCGGAGGTCTGGCAGCGCGCCCAGGGCGCGCTGCACGTCGCCCCGCCCAGCTGGCTGTCGGCGTCGATCACATCGTTCGTGGTCGCGGCGCTCGCGACGCTGCTGGTGGCGCCGCTGGAGGGGAAGCGGGCGGCGGCGCAGCGCTGAGGAGTGGCGCCTGGGAACCGGGTCCCGGCCGCCGAACCCCGCTCACCCGCCGCGCCGCAGGTCGCACCCCAAGGGCGCATTCGCTGGAGCAAGTGAAAGGGACGGAACGAAGGCGGCCATCTTCTCGCGCCCGAAAGCCTGCACCGCTGCCCAGAGGTTGTGCCCGCGGCAGCGAAGGCGAAGGTTGAGGGCGGTGGGCGGCCCGCCCATCGCCTCAGGGTCGATGTGGTCCAGCTCCAGCTGCCAGCGGCTGCAGCAGCGGTGGCCTTCGGGCGAGATGTAGGAGCAGCAGCCGCCATCGCGCGCCCAGACAGCGCGGCGGACCCCGGCGGTCACGGTGCGAGGGTCGAAGCGGTAGGCCGTGGCAAAGACCGGGAGCGGGTCGCCGGAGGGAGCTGGAACCGGCGCTACCTGGGGGGCCGCCGCCGGGATCGAGGCCTCGGGCGAGGGATCAGCGGGAGCCGCCGCCCTGGCCAGCTCCACCGCACCCTTTCGCTTGGCATGCTTCTCGACCGCGCAGCGAAGCGCCTCCTTGAGGACGTCCGCCAGGTTGCCGTCGGGCACCTTGTGCGAGAGGAGCTCGCGAAGCGTCTCGAGGTCCGCGTGCGCAGCCTCGTCGAGCGTGACGCGCATCGACCACTGCTCCGCGTTGATCGGGTGAAGCTCAGGGCGGCCGGGAACGGGGGTGGGCGCAGTGAGCGCGAATGCGGGCTCCGAGAAGACGCCCGGTTCCTGAGGCTGCGCAGGGGCCACTCCGGCCGGCCCCATCGCCGGTGCAGTCGCACCCTTCGGATCCACCTGGCGGGGCTGGGGGAGCGGGGGCGAGGAAGGGAGCCGGCGCAGACCGTCCTTGGCCGCCTCGCGCGGCCTGATGGTCACGACCAGCCGCTCCACCTCGGACTTGGACTTGAAGGTCGCCTGCCCTACCAGCTCGTCCAGGTTCTCCTCGGTCATCACCTCGCGGAGCATCCCCAGGGTGGTCAGGGAGAGCCGGCCCTCCCGCAGCGGCGCCTCGAGGGAGGGGAACCGGGAGAGGAGCCGCATGGCCGCGATGCGGCGGTACGCGCCGCCTTCCGGAAGGTGCAGCACCTCACGGCAAAACGCCCAGAGGGAGGGATAGCCCAGGTCCAGGTAGAACTTCCGCCGCTCCACCTCCGCCAGCGCAAGCAGGGACTCGACCTTGATGCCCCGCTCGTCCGCTGCGAGCGACTTCACGTGGGCGATGAGGGAGCTGTTGTCCAGCGCATCGAATCGAACGACCATGGCGTGCACCTCCGGCAGATGCAGCCATGCTAACCGCGGATTTCGAGGCGCTTGCCGAGGCCCCTGGCGCCTCGCCAGAGGCGAGATCTCGAGAGCCCATCTCCGCTCCCTCACGCGCCTCCGGGCGCGCCGCAGCGATCACGCGGAGGCCTGCAGGAGAACCATTTCCTGCCACAGCGCACCGCGGGGTCCGTGCAGCGGCCAAATCGCGTCAAGCGAAGAATCGCTACGCCCCACTTGCGCTTGCTCCAGCGCGGGCGACTGACTTCCGGTGCCTGGGCTTCGACTCCGCGAGCCCTGCGGGCTCGCTACGCTCAGCCCGAACGGACGCCTCGACCCTCCCTGCAATGACCTGACCCAGTCCCCGTCCTGCTCACTCCTTGGGCGCACGCGCTGGAGTAAGTGAGCGTGAACAAGAATGACCTGCCCCCACCCTGCCCCCACCCGACTCGCATCGTCCCCCTCCTTGGGCGCATTCGCTGGAGTAAGTGAGCGTGAACACGCATGACCTGACCCCCCCCACCACCCCCCCCACCACGCCCCCCACCACGCCCCCCACCACGCCCCCCACCGCGCTCCCCACCACGCTCCCCACCACGCTCCCCACCACGCCCCCCACCACGCCCCCCACCACGCTCCCCACCACGCTCCCCACCACGCTCCCCACCACGCACCCCACCACGCACCCCACCACGCACCCCACCGCGCTCCCCACCACGCACCCCACCACGCACCCCACCACGCACCCCACCACGCACCCCACCACGCACCCCATCGCGCTCCCCAGCCCCACCCAACTCCCCTCAGCACAGCGCCGCCCACGGCGCAGGGGCAGGGGCTCCCCTGCGCCCTGTCCCCACGGCAGGATCCCTGCGCCCCCGCCCCCCAGCACGCCCCCCCAAACGCAAATCGGCCGCCGATTCCGCGATCGACGGCCGACTTGAACGACTCCGCTCTTCGCTACCGCAGCGCCTTGAACGCCGACCGCCCCGCGTACCGGGCCGTCTTGCCCAGCTCCTCCTCGATCCGGAGCAGCTGGTTGTACTTGGCGATGCGGTCGGACCGGGACGCGGACCCGGTCTTGATCTGCCCGCAGTCGCAGGCCACCGCCAGGTCGGCGATGGTGGTGTCCTCGGTTCCGCCCGAGCGGTGGCTCATCACGCTGGTGTAGCCGGCGCGGTGGGCCATGCGGACGGCCTCGAGGGTCTCGGTCAGCGAGCCGATCTGGTTCACCTTCACCAGGATTGAGTTGCCGACGCCGCCTTGGATGCCCTTGGCGAGGCGGGTGACGTTGGTGACGAAGAGGTCGTCACCGACCAGCTGGACCTTGCTGCCCAGCTTGTCGGTCAGCAGCTTCCAGGTCTCCCAGTCGTTCTCGTCGCAGCCGTCCTCGATCGAGACGATGGGGTACTTGGCGCAGAGGTTGGCGTAGAAGTCGACCAGCCCCGGGCCGTCGAAGCTCTTGCCCTCGCCGTCCAGCTTGTACTTCTTGGTCTCCGGGTCATAGAACTCGGAGGAGGCGACGTCGAGCGCCAGGGCGACCTGCTCGCCCGCCTTGAGGCCGGCCTGCTTGATGGCCTCCATGATCAGGGCCAGCGCCTCCTCGTTGGAGGCGAGGTTGGGGGCATAGCCGCCCTCGTCGCCGACGCCGGTGTTGGCGCCCTTGCCCTTGAGCACCTTCTTCAGCGCGTGGAAGACCTCGGCGCCGTAGCGCAGGCCCTCGGCGAAGGTCGGGGCGCCCAGCGGGACGACCATGAACTCCTGGAAGTCCACGTTGGAGTCGGCGTGCGCGCCGCCGTTGACGATGTTCATCAGCGGGACGGGCAGCGTGCGGGCGCCGGCGCCGCCGACGTAGCGGTACAGCGGCAGGTCGTGGGCCTTGGCGGCGGCCTTGGCGGCGGCCATCGAGACGCCCAGGATGGCGTTCGCGCCCAGCTTGGCCTTGGTCGGCGTCCCGTCGAGGTCCAGCATCCGCTGGTCGAGGGTGGCCTGATTGGAGGCGTCGAGGCCGATCACGGCCGGCCCGATGGCCTCGATGACGTTGGCGACGGCCTTGCGGACGCCCTTGCCCAGGTAACGGCCCTTGTCGCCGTCGCGGAGCTCGAGCGCCTCGTGCTCGCCGGTGGACGCGCCCGACGGAACCGCGGCGCGGCCCACGTCGCCGGTGCCCACCGCGACCTCGACCTCGACGGTCGGATTGCCGCGGGAGTCGAGGATCTCCCGGGCGGTCACATTGATGATCTCGGTCACTGACATTCCTCCGAGGCGGCGCGCGGCGCTCACCCGTGTCTGGTTTGCGCGCGAATCTGCCCGCCGGGACCCACCCGGTCAACGCTTTTCCTGGGCGGCGGATCGCCGCTCGGAGCGCCGCAAGACGTGCGTGGCGCCATAAGAAATTCGCGCGCCGGGGATGCGCCCTGGCGCGCGTTCGAGGGACGACCTGGGGGGCGTGCTGCGCGGCGAGCTAGCTGCCGTAGTCGATGATCACCACGCCGCGATCGTTGTCGTCGCCGCGGTCATCCGACCGGTCGGTCGGGCGCGCCGGGCCGACGGGAAGCGGCAGCTCGATCGCCGGGCGGTCGTCGCGACCCTTGTCGCGCTCCCGCCGCTTGATCTCCTCGATGACGTAGGCGTCCAGCATCGCTCTCTCCTGGCCTCGTCTTCGCCGCCTTCTCCTCGGGGTGCAAACCGCGTTCCCCTGCCGGTCCTTCCCTCCTGACGACCGTGGAGCAACCCTGATTCTCTCTTAACGGCCTCTTCCCGCACCTTCCAGTGGCCCAAACCCCTGAACGGGCCCGCCCATTTTGACGTAACACCCACCCATGGGCGGGTCAAGGTAGGGACGGAGGGGACCCTGTCGACCCGCGGCCAAGCGCGCACGCCCGCTGGGAGACCGGGGCGCCGGCGCCACGGTGCCGTGGAGTTCCGGCGACGGGAACGCGGCGCGTCAGGCGCGCTTCTTCTCCGCGCGGGCCTTGAAGGCCTGCAGGTTGCGGGGGAGCGAGACGCGGGTCATCTCGTCGCTCACGCGGTCGATCAGCGACTGCGGGACGAGCGGCGGCTTGGTCACCTGGATCTCGACGGCGTAGCGCGCGCGCGTGGCGTTGCCTTCCGCGGCGAGATCCCAGGAGCCGTTCGAGACCTTCATCATGTCGCCCGAGACGAGCGACCAGGTCACGCGGTGCGGCCGCTCCTCCTGGTGCCTGAGCACGTAGGTGATGCGCTTGATGCCCAGGTCCAGGTCGTACTGGACTTGGCGCTCCGGCCCCTCGCGGATCACCCGGCACGCCTTGATGCCCGGGACGAACTCCGGGTAGCGCGCATAGTCCACGATGACCTGGAACACGTGCTCCAGCGGGGCAGCGATGACGATCTCCTGGCTGTGCCGGTCTGCCATCCGTCGGTCCTAGCGCGGCCGCCTGCGGCTCACCAGCCGTAGTTGGGGCTGCGGGTGAAGTGGTGGATGGAGTCGATGAAGCGCAGCGTGGCGGTGCGCGAGCGCATCACCACCGAGTGGGTCCGGCCGCCGTCGCCGGTGAAGACCACGCCGCGCAGCAGGTCGCCGCTCGTCACGCCCGTGGCCGCGAACATCACGCTGCCGCCGGCCAGCTCCTCGGCGGTGCGGATCCGGTCCGGCTCGGCCAGCCCGGAGGCGCGGGCCCGCTCCCGCTCGACCTCGCCCTTGAAGACCAGCCGGCCCTGCAGCTCACCGCCGGCGCAGCGCACGGCCGCCGCGGCGATCACGCCCTCGGCCGCGCCGCCGGTGCCGAGCAGCATGTCCACGCCCGTCTCCGGGAAGCAGGTGGCCAGCGCGCCGGCCAGGTCGCCGTCGGTGAGCAGCTTGATGCGGGCGCCCGTCTCCCGCACCGCGGCGAGCAGCCCCTGGTGACGCGGCCGATCGAGGATCACCACCGTCAGGTCCTCGACGTACTTGCCCAGCGCGTCGGCCACGCGGCGCAGGTTCTCCACCGGCGGGCGGCGGAGGTCGATCGCGCCCTGGGCCGCCGGCCCCACGGCGAGCTTCTCCATGTAGGCGCCGGGCGGGACCCGCAGCAGGGCGCCCAGGTCGCCCATGGCCACCGCGCTCACCGCGTTGGCCGCGCCGGTGGCGCACAGGTGCGCGCCCTCCAGGGGCTTGACCGCCACCTCGAGCTCGACGGGCTCCTCGCGCCGCCGCCCCAGCCGCTCGCCGGCCGGCAGCGCGGCCGGGTCGGCGCCGGCGGAGCCGCCCTCCCCCACCGCGATTCTCGGCGGAGACGGCCATGTCGTTGAGCGCCCTGCGGGTGGCGTCGCGCGCGGCCTGCACCGCCGAGCTGCGATTGCCGCGCCCCATGAGCCGGGCCGAGGCCAGCGCCGCCGCCTCGGTGACCCGCACCAGCTCCAGCGCCAGGTTCCGGTCCATCGCCTCAGGGCTCCTGCGCGGCCTGCGCCTCGCCGTCGGAGAGCCGGGCCAGGAGCTCCCTGGGCATGCGCTGCACGCGGCCCTCCAGGTCCACGCAGGCGTGCACCGTGAAGCCGGTGGCGAGCAGCACCCCGTCCTCGCGCAGGATCCGGGTAGTCGAAGCGGGCCGAGGCGCGCCTCGCCTCCGAGAGCGCGATCTCCACCGTGAGCAGGTCGTCGTAGCGGGCGGGCTGCTTGTAGCTCACGCCCGCCTCCACCACCGGCAGGCGCAGGCCGAAGCTGGCCTCGAAGTCGCGGTAGCGCAGCCCCTTGGCACGGATGAACTCGTTGCGGGAGGCCTCGAAGAAGCGGAGGTAGTTCCCGTAGTAGACGACGCCCATCTGGTCCGTGTCCCCGTAGATGACCCGGATTTGGTGCCTGATCATGGACCGCCACCTCCGCTCATCCCGAGCGTAGCTCGCCCGCAGGGCGAGCGGAGTCGAAGGACGCCTAGGCGCTCTCGATGCGGATGAGGCGCGTGGGGGCGAGCGTGGTGGGATCGCGATTGATCTCGGCCACCGCCGCCTGCACGTCCGCCTCGCGCGCCTGGTGGCTGACGATCACCAGCGGCACCGGCTTGCCCTGGTCGTTCTGCTCGCGCTGCTGGACCGCGGCCACCGAGATGTTGCGCCGCGCCAGCTGGGTGGCGATGCGCGCCAGCACGCCCGGCGTGTCCTTGACCGAGAAGTTCAGGTAGTAGCCGCAGCGGATCTCGTCGTGGCCGCGCAGCGCCACCTGCGGCCGGGCCGGCGGCAGCGGCACGCGCCCCGGGCTGCCGGCCAGGATGTTGCGGGTCAGGTCGATGATGTCCGAGACCACCGCGCTGCCGGTGGGCATCGCGCCGGCGCCCTGCCCGTAGAGCATGGACGCGCCCAGCGCCTCGGAGCGGAGCACCACCGCGTTCATGGCCCCGCGCACGCCGGCCAGCAGCGAGCCGGCCGGGATGAAGGCCGGGTGCACCCGCGCCTCCAGCTGGTCCTGCCCGCCCTCCTCCGCCGCGCCGCAGCGCCGGGCCACCGCCAGCAGCTTGAGCGCGTAGCCGAACTCCTTGCCCCAGCGGAAGTCCTCCGGGCGCAGCCCCATGATGCCCTCGGTCAGCACGTCCTGCGGGCCGATCCGGGCGCCGAAGGCCAGCTGCGACAGCACGCAGAGCTTCTGCGCGGCGTCCCCGCCGGAGACGTCCAGCGTGGGGTCGGCCTCGGCGTAGCCCAGCCGCTGCGCCTCGGCCAGGGCGACGTCGATGGGCTGCCCCTGCTCCGCCATGGCGGTCAGGATGAAGTTGGTGGTGCCGTTGACGATGCCGTGCAGGGCGGTGATCCGGTCCGAGGCCAGCGCCTCGCGCAGCGTGCGGATGATGGGCACGCCGCCGCAGACCGCGGCCTCGTAGTAGACGTCGACGCCCTTCTCCCGGGCCAGGCGGAAGATCTCCTCGCCGCGCGCGGCCAGCAGCGCCTTGTTGGCGGTGACCACGTGCTTGCCGCGCTCCAGCGCGCCGCGCACCAGCTCGAAGGCCTGGTCCACGCCGCCCATCAGCTCCACCACCACGGCGATGGAGGGATCGTCGAGCAGGTCCTGGGTCCGCGTGGTGAGCACGGCGCGATCGAGCTCCACCGCGCGCGCCTTCTCGCGGCTGCGCACGGCCACCCGCTTCACGACGATGCGGGCGCCCAGCCGGGCCTCGATGTCGGCCCCGTGGCTGCGCAGGATCGAGAGGACCCCTCCGCCCACCACGCCGAGCCCGGCGATGCCGATCTCCACCTCACGCATGCTCACATCCTCCCGACGGGCGCCACCTTGTACGACTGCAGCAGGTTCCTGGACTGGGGGGTGACCCGCCCGTCCACCACCACGAAGGTCTCGATCCGCACCGGCCCGACCAGCGGGGCGTAGGTGATCTCGAGGATGTGGTCGGTGGTGGGGCTGGCCCGGTTGTGCGACCGGACCCGCACGCAGCCCTCGAACCGGCCGGCCGGGACCTCCACCGTCTCGTTCACGGCGGCGATCTCGAACCGCTCCACCGAGCTGACCGAGACCACGGAGGACCAGGCGTTCCCCTCGGCCAGGGGGCGGCAGAGCAGCCGGCGCTGGCGGTCGTGGACGCAGTCGCCGTCCACGCGCAGCTCGGCCCGCTGGTCGTCGCGGTAGTAGCCGTCGGCCATCCGCTCGATCACGCGGACCGTGTGCACCTTGCCGCGCGCGGCGGGGATGGCCGGCGACTGGTCCACGTAGCTCCACTCGTTGCCCACCGCCAGCGGCCAGAACTCGGCCGGGCCCAGCCCGTCGCCCCTGGCCGGCGGCCTGGGCGCGGGCGCGGCGGCGGCCTTGCCCGGCGCGCCCGGCTGGGCGGCCGGCGCGGGCGCCTTGGCGCCGGCAGGGGGCGTGGCCTCGGCGCGAGGGGCCGGGGCGGAGGTGGGCGGCGGCGGGGCCGGCGTCTGGACCCCGGCGCAGGCGAGCGCGAGGGTCACGGGGACGAGCAGGATCGGTGCACGCATGTCAGGGCATCCTAGCGGAAAACCGGGGCGTCGCGGGGCCCGCGCTACTTCCCGTCGGCCACCCGGGCCGCGTCGCCCTCCCGGGCGTCCAGCTCGCGCATGGCCTCGGCCGCCGCGCCCTGGACGCGCGGGTCGGGGTGGCCGGTCCGCAGCGTGAACAGGAAGGCGCGCGCGTCGTAGCCGCCGATGTCCCCCACGATGCGGGCCAGCCGGGCCACGAAGGCCGGGTCCTGCCCCGCCGCGAGCTCCGCCAGCGGCTTCACCGCCCGCGGGTCGCGGAGCTGCGCCAGGGCGCCCACCGCCCGCTGCACCACCCGCGGGTCCGGATCCTCGAGGCGGCGGATCAGCGCCGGCACGGCGGCCGCGTTCCCCTCCTCGCCCAGCTTGCGGACCGCCCGCTCGCGGACGTCCGGATCGCTGGAGTCGAGCTCGGCCAGCGGGCTGCCGCCGGGCTTCCGCCCCTGGGCGTTGGCGCGGGCGACGTTGCGGGCCGCCTCCGCCAGCGCCCCGTCCAGCGCGACGGCCCAGGCCGCGACCTCGTCGCCGCCCAGCGGCGCGGCGCCGGTGCCCGGCTCGGCGTAGGTCAGGCTCTCCGGCGCCTGGACCGTGGGCGCCAGCTCCAGCTCGGCCACCACCTCGGCTCGCGGCTGGCGGCTGCCCGGCGCGGGCGGCAGCACGCGCAGGGAGAGCAGGCGCACCCGCCCGCGGTAGGTCCGCTCCCCCTCGCCCAGCGGGAAGCCGGCCCTGCCCAGGGCTGCCCGGGCGGCCGCCTCGACCGCGGCCGGCTCGAGCCCGGCCTCGCGGAGGCCCGCCATTCCCGAGTCCGGCTCCACGCGCACGGAGGCCACGTGGATGGGGGCCGGCTTGCGGTCGCAGCCACCGGAGGTGGCGACGACCGCGGCCAGCGCGAGGACGGAGACGGCGCGGAGCATCTCGACAGCCTACCCCTGCTCGCCGCCGGAGGCTGGCTCGGGAGGCGGTGGAGGCGGGGGCTCGGGGGCGGCGGCGGGCGCTCCCTCGGCAGGCCCCGGCGCGCCCTCGGCGGAGGCCTGCGGCGCCCCCTCGGCCGGACGCTCGCCGGCGGCGCCTTCCTTCCCGCGGCCACGGCCACCGCGGCGGCGTCGGCGGCGTCGGCGGCGGCGGCGCTCACCGCCCGCCCCCGCCTCGCCCGGCGCACCGGCCGGCGCGGCGCCGCCGGCGGACTCCGCCTCGTCGCCCTCGGCGCCCTCGTCGTCGCCTTCCAGATCGTCGCCGTCGTCGGCGTCACCCGCGTCGGCCTGGAGGGTGGCGGCCACGACCACCACCGCCTCCTCGCTGCCAGGCAGCGCCTCGGGGATCTCGGCCAGCACCTCGTGGATGACCGGACCGCCCTCGGCCGGCGCCTCGGCGGAGGGCCTGGGCTCGCGCGGCTCGCGCTTCTCCCGCCGCCCTTCCCGCCCCTCGCGCCCTTCCCGTGGTTCCCGCCCCTCGCGTCCCTCGCGCCCTTCCCGCGGCTCGCGCCCCTCCCGCCGGTCGCGCTCCTCGCGGCGGGCGCGGCGGGCGGCCTCCTCCTTCTCCGCCGCCTCGGTGGCGGCCTTGAAGAAGGCCTCGTCGATCTCCGGCACCACCACCGGCACGCAGCCCACGCCGGCGTCGGCGAAGGCCTCGGCCAGCGCCTCGCCGCAGAGCAGGATCACCGGCAGCTGCCCGGCCGCGCTGGCCTCGCCGCGCGCCTCGCGGGCGGCCTCACCGGCCGTCAGCACCACGCCGATCTGCGCCCCGTAGTGGGCCAGGTCCCGGCGCAGGTCGGAGACGTCGCGGCGGGCGGCGTCGGCGCCGCCCCGGACGATCCGGATGCCGTGCCGCACCTCGCCCAGCCCCATCTTGCGGCGGCCGGTGTAGACCACGTGCTCGCGGCCGCGCTTGGCGACCTTGAGCTCCGTGAAGCCCAGCCGCTCCAGCAGCTGGCCCGCCAGGTGCTCCACCGTGGGGCCGTCGCACTCGCGCAGCCGGCGCCGCAGCGCCGCCAGCCCGGCGCGGCGCGCCTCTCCGGCGCCCACCGGCGCCCGCGCGACCACGGGGGCCGCCGCGCGCTCGCCCGGCTCGGGCTGGGCCACCAGCGTCACCTGGTCCCCGTCGAGCTGGAACAGCGCCCGGCGCCCGTTGCCCTCGCGCCGGCGGTTGTCCTCCAGCAGCGCGGCCTGCAGCGAGCCCACGTCGCGCACGAAGGCGTCCGGCATGAGCAGCCGCTCGGCACCCTGCGCCGCGATCTCGGCCAGGGACAGCGCGCGGCCGGCGCCGGCCAGGATCTCGTACGCCACCTCCGACGGCGGCGGGAACCGGCGCTGCCGGCCCTCCTCCTCGCGGCGGCGCCCGGGGCGCCCCTCGGCGCCGCGGCCGGCCCCGCGCGACATCTCGCGCGACGGCACCGGGTGGCGCTCGCGCCCGCGGTAGAGCAGGTCCAGCTCGGGCGGCTGCTCGATCAGGTTCTCGAGCCCGGTCGCGTCCTCGTCCAGCCCCCACTCGACCAGCGCGAACGTGCCCAGCTGCACCGGGATGAGCCGGCGGTCTGCGTGCGGCAGGCGGCAGTGCGCCACCAGCTGGTCGGCCATGGTGTCGTCGGCGATCTTGCCGACGTGGTCGAGCAGGTTCTCGCGGACGGCGATCTCGGCGATCTTGGTGAAGTGGAGGGGTTTCCCTTCGCGCCGCAGCACCTCGATCGCGGCCTCGGTGAAGGTCATGTACGTCCTTGAAGGTGAAAGGTGTCGGAAGGTGTCGGGCGCCGCCGTCTGCGGGCGGCCTGCCACGGCTCTGCCATCTTCGGGCCGGTCCCCTGCCCTGTCAATCTTGAAAGTACCTGATTCCCTGATGATTCTTCCCATCACATGAATCCGGATCCGGACGGGCACGAGCTGGCGCGACGACCCCAGGGCCGGGTGGTCCTCCGGCCACACCGGGGCGGCCGCCCGGGCCGTGGCCGACGCCGTGGCCATCGAGGTGGACGGCGTGGACCTGGCGGCGGGCCAGGCCGAGGCCCCGCTGCTCCCGTCGCTGGAGGGGCTCCTGCGGGCCGTCTCCCGGGTGCTCTCCGGGGAGCCCAGCGGCGCGGTGGCGCTGGGCGACGGCGGCCTGGAGCTGATCATCCGCCGCCGCGGGGCAAGCGCGCTCCTGACCGTGGTCCAGCTCGGGCGCCCCTCGCACGTCCTGGCCCGCGACGTCGAGGTGGAGCTGGAGGCCCTGGCGGCCGCCGCGCTGGAGGCCGCCGCGCAGCTGTGCCGGGAGCTGGCCGAGGCCGTCCCGGGTGGAGCCCACGACGCGCGCCACCTCCGCGCCGCCGCCCGCGACCTGCGCCGCACCGAGGCCGCCCCGGCCCGGCCCCTACCCGCCGTGGCTACCCGGCGCGGGCCAGCTCCGGCGCTGGGTCGGGTCGCCTTCTCGATCGAGGTGGATGACCCGGATGGGGTGCTCCAGGGCTACGAGGGCGGGCGGCCGGACCTGGGCTCGCTGCTGCTGCCGGGCCGGCTGGTGCTGCACGGGCAGGACGGCCGTGAAGGCCTGGAGCTCGCCGGGTTCCCTTTCCTGGCGCTGCGCGACCTGGTGGCTGGGACGGACCGCGCCCTGGCGGCGGAGCGGCGCGGCGAGCCGGCGGTGGAGCTGCGGCTGGCCCGGCCGCGCCGCGGCGCCGTGCTGGTGCTGCGCCTGGACCTGGCGGCGGCGCGGACCACCGCGGACGGCCGGCCGCTCGCCTGCGCGCCGCGCGCGCTCCTCCGGGCGGTCTGCGAGGCGGCGCTGGATCTGGGGCGGCTGGCCCGCTCCCGCAACCCGCGCCAGGCCGAGAACGTCTACCTCACCGAGCTGGAGGCGGCGGCGGCGGAGCGGATGGCGGAGCTGGAGGAGCTGGTGGGCGGGGACATGCCCGCGCCCGGGCCGGCGCCGGACGCGGCCGTGCCGCCGGCGGCGGCGGTGGCCAGCGCGCCGCTCGGGCCAGGCCGCCTGCGCCGGCTCTCCTTCAAGCGCGTGGGGCTGCTGGAGGTCGGGCCGCCGGTGGGCGAGGGGCTCTTGCTGACCCGCGGGCGCGTGGTGGCGGCCGGGCAGCAGGCGGTGGCCGCGCTCGACCTGGCCACCGGCGCCCGGGCCTGGCAGGCGCAGGGCGGGCGGCTGGCGGCCTTCCTGCCTGGCGCGGTCCTGACCGCCGGCGACGGCCGGCTGCGGGCCGTCTCGCTCTCCACCGGCCGGCTCCGCTGGGAGCGGCCGGCGCCGGGCGCCGAGCCCCGGGGCGCGGCGGGGCTGCGGCGCGGCCCCTGGGCGCTGGTGGAGCCCGGGGCCGTCACCGGCCTGGACCCGCGCACCGGGGCCACGCTCTGGCGGTTCGCGGCGCCGGGCGCCTCGCGGCTTTGCGCCTGCGCGTTCGGCGGGGTGCTGGTGGTGGCCGGCGACACCGGCTTCGTCCATGGCCTGGACGCCGAGGGGCGGCTGGTCTGGCGCGTGCGCGCGCCCGGTCCGGCGCTGGTGGGGCCGCAGCCGGGGGCCGGCAGCTGCCTGGTGGCCTGCGAGGCCGGGACGGCCGCGGCGCTCCTGGCGCTGGACCCGGCCACCGGCGTCCGGCGGTGGCAGGCGGCGCTGGAGCTGGCGCCGGCAGGGCCGGTGATGCCATGGGGCGCGCGCCTGGCCGTCCCGGGGACCATCGGCGGCGACGCGGCGGTGGCGCTGGTGGAGCGCTCCGGCGCGGTGGCCTGGACCGCCCAGCCGGCCCTGGGCGGCGCGCCCGCGCTGGCTGCCACCGGGGCGCTGCCGGCCGGCCCGGAGCGGCCCGCCAGCGGCGCCGGGCTGCTGGTGGTGCAGGACCGGACCGGCGCGCTGGTGGCCCTGGACGCGACCGGCGCGACCCGCTGGGCGCGGCCGGCGGGCCACGCCAGCCACGCCAGCGGGCCGCTGCGGGCGGCGCGCGGCACCGTCGTGCTGGGGGGCGAAGGGGTGACCTGCCTGGACGCCGCCACCGGCGAGATCGTGGGCGCCCTCCCCGCCGCCGCCGCCGCCCGGCTGGTGGTCGATCCGGAGCTGGGCATCGCCGCGCTGGATCTGGACGGCCAGGTGACCGCCTGGCGGCTGGGGCTGCACCTGAGCGTGGTCGGGTGATCCGGGCCTACACGCCCAGGAACAGCCGCTTGCCGAAGTTCAGCGCCAGGTCGGCGTCGAAGATCTTCTGCGCCGAGGACTCCACGTCATAGGGGACGCGGTGGAACTCGACGGTCTTGGCGGCGCTGTCGTAGATGACGAAGCCGGCGCGGTTGTCGCAGTCGCGCGGCTGGCCCACCGAGCCGACCGACACGACGTAGCGGTAGCCCTTGCGCAGCGTGAAGCGGGTGGCCAGCACCTCCGCCACCTCGCCGTCCGGGTGGATCGCGAATGACTTGCAGAGGTGGGAGTGGCCCAGGAAGCTGATCTCCGGGAGCCGCCGGGCGTGGGGCACCAGCTCGCGCGCCTGCTCCAGCGCGAAGACGTACTCGTAGGCCTCCGGATCGACGGGGCTGCCGTGGCTGAACCCCGCCCCGTCCAGCGCCCGGGCGTAGGGCAGCGAGCGCAGCCACTCCAGGTGGTCCGGCTCGATGCGCGAGGCGGTCCAGTCCAGCGCGTGCCGGGCGGCGTCGTAGTAGAAGCTGTAGTCCATCCGCCCCGACACGGCGGCGTCGTGGTTGCCCAGCAGCGTGAAGGCGCAGGTCTTCCGGATCAGCGCGCAGCACTCGTTGACGCTGGCGCCGTAGCCGACCACGTCACCCAGGCACACGATGGTGTCCGGGCGGTGCCGCTCCAAGGCGGCCAGCACCTCGGTCAGCGCCTCGATGTTCGAGTGGATGTCCGAGATGATCCCGATGCGCATGCGGGGCCTGGGCGGCGATGGTAGCCACCGCCGGTACGCCAGGTCAACCGCCGACGGCCACGGGGGCCGCCGCCGGCGGCTGCCCTCTCACGCCCCGGCGGCCGCCAGGACGTCCGCCTCGAGGTCGTCGAAGTGCGCCAGGCGCCGGGCGTCGGCGAACCGGGCCCTGATCTCACCGGGCGTGAGCGTGCGGAGCCGATCCAGCGAGAACTGCTCGACCGTGAAGCTGGCCAGCACCCCGCCCAGGACGATGGCGCGGCGCATGGTGCCGTGGTCCAGCCTCCCACCCCGGGAGGCCAGGTACCCCATGAACCCGCCGGCGAAGGAGTCCCCGGCGCCGGTGGGGTCGAAGACCGAGGCCAGCGGCATGGCGGCCGCCGCGAAGACCTCGTCGCCGGAGAAGAACAGGGCGCCGTACTCCCCCCGCTTCACCACCACGGCCCGCGGGCCGAAGGTGAGGATCTTCCGCGCCGCCTTGATGACGTTGTGCTCCCCGGCCAGCTGGCGGGCCTCGGCGTCGTTCACGAAGAGCATGTCCACGCGCTTGAGCGTCTGGAGCAGGCTCTCGCGCTTGGAGGTGATCCAGAAGTTCATGGTGTCGCAGCCGACGAAGCGCGGGCTCTTCACCTGGTCCAGCACCGCCCGCTGGAGGTCCGGGTCGATGTTCCCCAGGAACACGAACTCCGAGTCGCGGTAGTGGGCCGGCAGGTCCGGCCTGAAGCTCGCGAACACGTTGAGCTGCGTGTCGAGCGTATGGGCGGTGTTGAGGTCGAACTCGTAGCGCCCCTTCCAGCGGAAGGTCTGGCCGGGCTGGCGCACCAGGCCGCCCAGGTCGATGCCGCGGGAGCCCAGGAAGTCGACGTGGGCCTGCGGAAAGTCCTCGCCCACCACCGCCACCACGCGGGTGGGGCCGAAGAAGCTGGCGCAGGTGGAGAAGTAGGAGGCCGAGCCGCCCAGCACGTCCTCGCGGCGGCCGAACGGGGTCTCGAGCGAGTCCAGGGCCACGGAGCCGACGACGAGGAGGGACATGTCCACCTTTCCTGGGCGGGGCGGATGGCCCCGCGCGCCGCGGGGCGGCCTTGGAGCGTTGACGTCTAGCGCGCCGGCTGCGGGCCGGTCAACGCTGCAGCGGGCCTGCGGCGCGGATCGCCCGGGCCGCCCTCGGCGGCCAGCTGGCCGCAGGCGGCGGCGATGTCGCGCCCGCGGTTCTTGCGGACCACCGCGGTCAGGTTGCGCGAGACCAGCAGGTCGAGGAAGGCCTGCACCCGCTCCGGCGCCGGCGCGGCGAAGCCCAGCCCCGGGTTCTCGTTGTAGGGGATGAGGTTCACCTTGGTCGGGATGCCGCGGGTGAGCTTCACCAGCCGCTCGGCGTCCTCCAGGCTGTCGTTCACGCCGCCCAGCAGCACGTACTCGAAGGTGATCCGGCGCCCGTTGCGGATGGGGAACTCGCGGCAGGCCTGGAGCAGCTGCGCCAGCGGGTAGCGCTTGTTGATGGGCATGATGGCGTCGCGCTGCGCGTCGGTGGTGGCGTTGAGCGACACCGCCAGCTTCACCGGGGTCTCCTCGCCCAGCCGCTTCATCACCGGCACCAGCCCGGAGGTGGAGACCGTGATGTGCCGGTGCGAGAAGTTGGGCCCGTCCTCGGAGAGGAGCACGTCCAGCGCCGCCTTCAGGCTGCGGTAGTTGGCGAGCGGCTCGCCCATGCCCATGAAGACCAGGTTGGTGAGCGGGCGGTCCCCCTCCCCGTCCCCCAGCTCCACGATCCGCCGGTTGGCGCGGTGGATCTGGTCCACGATCTCACCCGGCGTCAGGTTGCGCGCCAGCCCCATGGTGCCGGTCATGCAGAAGGTGCAGCCCACCGCGCAGCCCACCTGCGTGGAGACGCAGAGGGTCTTGCGGTCGGTCTCCGGCATGTAGACCGACTCGATCAGCTTCCCGTCGGCCGTCCGCCAGGTCCACTTGATGGTGCCGTCGGTCGAGCGCTGCTCGGTGTTGCGGGTGAGCGTGGTCAGGCCGGTGCGGGCCGCCAGCGCGGCGCGCAGGGGCCGCGACAGGTCGGTCATCTCGTCCAGCGAGGCGGCGCCCTTGCGGTGGAGCCAGCGGAACAGCTGGCGGGCGCGGAACGGCCGCTCCCCCAGGCTGGCCACCAGCGCCTCCAGCCGCTCCTGCGGGAGCGAGCGCAGGTCGATGACCTCGTCGTGCTTCGGGTCCAGCGTCTCCATGTGGCGGTTCCTTTAAGGCGCCGGGGCCGGCCGCGCGACCCCGGGCTCTTCCGGGGCGCCGGCGCGGCGGGCGATCTCCACCCGCGTCACGCGCCGCTCGTCCCCGGCCCGCACCGTGAAGGTCAGGCCGTCCCAGGTCAGCAGCTCGCCGACGGCCGGCACCCGGCCGGCGGTGGCGGTGACGAAGCCGCCCAGGGTCTCGAAGTCGCCCTCGGGGAAGTGCACCTCGGCGGCCGGCGTCCCCTCCGGCGCGGCCTCGTCCAGCCGCTCGTTCAGGTAGGCCTCCAGGTCGTGCAGGGGGACGGCGGCGTCGGCCAGCCAGGCGCCCCCGGGCACCGCCTTGATCGGCGCGGCCTCCACGTCGGCCTCGTCCTGGATCTCGCCCACGATCTCCTCGATGGCGTCCTCCAGCGTCACCAGGCCGCTGGTGCCGCCGAACTCGTCCACCACGATGGCGAGGTGCGTGCGCCGCCGCTGCATCTCCTTCAGCAGCCGCGAGACCTTCATCCCCTCCGGCACGAAGAAGGCCGGCTTCACGTGCCGGTCCAGCACCACCGGCCGCCCGGCCACGACCTCCGGCAGGAGCTCCCGCACCAGCAGGATCCCGGTGACGTTGTCGATCGACCCCTCGTAGACCGGCATGCGGCTGAAGGGGTTCTCGGTGATGATCTTGAGGAGCGCCGCGGGGCTCAGGGCCCGGTCGATGGCCACCATGCGCGTGCGCGGCACCATGATCTCGCGCGCCACGCGGTCGGCGAACTCGAGGACGCTGTTGAGCAGCTCCTCCTTGACCTCGTCGAGCACGCCCTCGCGCGTGCCCATCTCGATCAGGTACTCGATCTCCTCGCTGGTCACCGCCGGCGAGGCCTGCTTGCCGCCGAAGCGCCCCACGAACCAGCCGCTGACGTGGGTGACCGCCACCGTGACCGGCCAGAGCAGCAGGGTCACGGCCTGCACCACCGGGATGACCGCCACGGCCACGCGCACCGGGTGGCGCTTGCCCACGGTCTTGGGGATGATCTCGCCGAAGAAGAGGATCACCGCCGTGGTGACGGCGGTGGCGGTGGCCACCGCCGTGGCCTCGCTCCACCCGGCGGCCAGCGCCATGTCGGTGCCCATGGCCGCGGCCAGGGCGCCCGCCCCGACGTTCACCAGGGTGTTGCCGATGAGGAGCGTCGAGAGCACCCGCTCCGGGTGATCGACCCACAGCGTGAGCAGCCGGGCGCGCCGGCCGCCGGCGTCGCGCAGCTGCCGCGCCCGGGCGTCGCCCAGCGCGGTCAGCGCCGTCTCCGTCCCCGAGCAGAAGGCGGAGGCGATCGTGAAGACCACCGCCAGGACCCAGTACCAGCCCGACACGCCCAAGCCGCGAAGCTCCTCTCCGGAAAATGCGAAGCCCGCCCCCGGGAGGGGACGGGCTCCGCCATCTTAGCCTGAAGGACGGCCGAAGCGGACGTCCGGCCGGGGGATGGACCGCCGCACCAGGACGCAACCCGCCGTCCTGACTGGCGATTCCCCGACCCGGCTCAGCCGATCTCGGTCTCGCGGAAGAAGTACGCGACCTCGATCTTGGCGTTCTCCGGGGAGTCCGAACCGTGGACCGTGTTCTTCTCGATGTTGGTCGCGAACTCCTTGCGGATGGTCCCGGGGGCCGCCTTGGCCGGGTCGGTCGCGCCCATGATCTCGCGGTTCTTGAGGATGGCGTTCTCACCCTCGAGCACCATCAGCACCACCGGGCCGCTGGTCATGAACTCCACCAGGCTGCCGAAGAAGGGGCGGGCCTTGTGGACCGCGTAGAAGCCCTCGGCCTCCGCCCTGGAGAGGCGCTGCCGGCGGACCGCGACCGGCTTGAGCCCCTGCTCCTCGAACTTGGCGATGACCTTGCCGATGACGTTCTTCTCGACGCCGTCGGGCTTGATGATGGAAAGCGTGCGCTCGACTGCCATGGTTTGAACCTCCGTTGGAGCTCCGTTTGCGTCCGCTCGTGGTGAGCCCTTCGACTCCGCGCCCGCTGCGCGGGCGCTCCGCTCAGGGCAGGCGGAGTCGAACCACGAGGCCGTTACCTGCGGCCGCCGGCCGCCTTCTTCTTCGCCTTCGCGCCGCCCCGGCTGGCCGGGGCCGCCTGCTTCGACTTCCGGGCGGGCGCCGGCTTCACGCGCGCCGCCGCCTTGGCCGGCTTGGCCGCCTTCCTGGGGGCCGGCGCCAGCTTCTTCTTCTTCGCCGCCGGCCGGCTGGCCAGCATCTCCTTCATGGCCTGGCCCAGCAGGTGCGGCCCGTCCACCACCCGGATGCCCGCCTCCCGCATGGCCTTCATCTTGGCGTCGGCCGTGCCGGAGCCGCCCGAGATGACCGCGCCGGCGTGCCCCATCCGCTTGCCGGGCGGGGCGGTGCGACCGGCGATGAAGCCGACCACCGGCTTGGTCAGGTGGTCGCGGACGAAGGCAGCGCCCTTCTCCTCCTCGCTGCCGCCGATCTCGCCGATCGTCGATCACGGCCTCGGTGGCCGGATCGTCCTGGAACATGCGCAGCACGTCGACGAAGTCGGTCCCGTGGACCGGGTCGCCGCCGATGCCGACCGCCGTGGACTGGCCCAGGCCGAGGTCGGTGAGCTGCTTCACCGCCTCGTAGGTGAGCGTGCCGGAGCGGGAGACCACGCCCACGCGGCCGGGCCGGTGGATGTGGCCGGGCATGATGCCGATCTTGCAGGCCCCGGGCGTGATCACGCCGGGGCAGTTGGGCCCGATGAGCCGCACGCCGGGGCGCGCCTCCAGCGCCCGGCGCACCCGGACCATGTCCAGCACCGGGATGCCCTCGGTGATGGCCACGATGAGCCGGACGCCGGCGTCGGCGGCCTCGAGGATGGCGTCGGCCGCGCCCGGCGGCGGCACGAAGATGGCCGCGGCGTCGGCGCCGGTCTCGGCCACCGCCCTCGCGACGGTGTCGAAGACCGGGACCTTCTCCTGGAAGCGGGTGCCGCCGCGGTTGGGCGTCACGCCCGCCACCACCTGCGTCCCGTACTCCAGCATCTGCCGGGCGTGGAAGCTGCCGGCGGAGCCGGTGATGCCCTGCACCAGCACGCGCGTCTTGGCGTCGACCAGGATGCTCACGGCTGACCTCCGCTGGTGCCGCGGGCCGCCTCGACCGCCTTGCGCGCGGCGTCGCCCAGATCGTCGGCGGCGATGATGGCCAGGGTGCTGCCGGCCAGGATCTGCTTGCCCAGCTCGACGTTGGTGCCTTCCAGCCGGACCACCAGCGGGATGCGCAGCCCCACCTGCCGGGCCGCCGCCACGATGCCGTTGGCGATCACGTCACACTTCATGATGCCGCCGAAGATGTTGACCAGCACCGCCTTCACCGACGGGTCGGCCAGGATGATCTTGAAGGCCGCGGTGACCTTGGCCTCGTCGGCGCCGCCGCCCACGTCGAGGAAGTTGGCGGGCCGGCCGCCGGCCAGCTGGATCACGTCCATGGTGGCCATGGCCAGGCCGGCGCCGTTGACCATGCAGCCGATGTCGCCGTCGAGGGCGATGTACGAGAGAATCGTAGGCCTTGGCCTCCGTCTCCCGCGATCCTCCTCGTCCGGATCGCGCAGCGCCACCACGTCCTTGTGGCGGAAGAGCGCGTTGTCGTCGAAGTTCATCTTGGCGTCGAGGGCGATGATCCCGCCCTCGGCCGTGACCACCAGCGGGTTGATCTCCGCCAGCGACGCGTCGGTGGCCAGGTAGGCCTGGAAGAGCCCGGTCGCGAACCGCACGAACGCGCCCACCTGGTCCCCGTGGAGGCCCAGCCCGAAGGCCAGCCGCCGCGCCTGGAAGGCGGAGAGGCCGGTGATGGGGTCGATCGACTCGCGGAGGATCTTCTCCGGCTGGTGCGCGGCCACCTCCTCGATGTCCACGCCGCCCTCGGTGGAGGCCATCACCGCCACGCGCCCGGCCTCGCGGTCGAGCGTCATGCCCAGGTACAGCTCCCGGGCGATGCGGCAGCCCTCCTCCACGTAGACCTTGCGGACCTTCTGCCCCTCGGGGCCGGTCTGCGGGGTCTTGAGCATCATCCCGAGCATGGCCTCGGCGTGGTGCCGCGCCTCGTCCGGCGAGCGCGCCAGCTTCACGCCGCCGCCCTTGCCGCGCCCGCCCGCGTGGATCTGCGCCTTCACGACGCAGACCTCGCCCCCCAGCTCACGGGCGGCCTCGGCGGCCTCCCCCGGCGTGGTGGCGAGCAGCCCGCGGGGCACGGCCACGCCGTGCGCCCGCAGGATCTCCTTGGCCTGGTACTCGTGGATCTTCACGGATCACCCCTGGAGGCTGTCACTCCTTGCGGATCCAGTCCTTGATCGCCTGGACCGTGGTCTCCCGGAACATCTCCGAGATCGAGGTCGTCAGGGGGATCTTCTGGGGCAGACCTCGACGCAGTTCTGGCTCTTGCCGCAGTCCTGGATGCCGCCCTCGGCGGTGAGCGCCCGCAGCCGCTCCTCCTTGTGCATCGCGCCGGTGGGGTGGTTGTTGAAGAGCCGGACCTGGTTGATGGCGGCCGCGCCGATGAACGCGCTGTTCTCGTTCACCTGCGGGCAGGCCTCCAGGCAGCACCCGCAGGTCATGCAGGTGGAGAGCGTGTACATCCACTCCTGCGCCTTGGGCGACTGCTTGGGGCCGGGGCCCAGGTCGTGGCTGCCGTCGATCGGCACCCAGGCCCGGACCTTCTTCAGCGCCTCGAACATCCGCTGGCGGTCCACCATCAGGTCCCGGACCAGCGGGAACTTGGTCATGGGCTCGAGCACCACCGGCTGCTCCAGCTGGTCGATGAGCGCGGTGCAGGCCTGCCGGACCCGTCCGTTGATCACCATGGTGCAGGCGCCGCAGACCTCCTCCAGGCAGCTGCAGTCCCAGACCACCGGGGTGGTCCTGGTGCCGTCGGCGGTCACCGGGTTGCGCTGGATGTCCTGCAGGCAGGCGATGACGTTGGTGTTGGGCCGGTACGGCAGCCTGAACACCTCGGTGCGCGCCGGCTGCCCGGGGGCGTCCTGGCGCTTCACCTGGATCTCGATGTGGGCGGGGGCGGGCTTGGCCGCGCCGGGCTTGCCGTTCGTGTGCGTGGTCATGGCGTCCTCCGTCCTAGTCGTAGTGCCGGGGCTCCGGCTCCAGCACGGGCGCGGGGATGTCGCGGTAGGTGATGTCCGGCCCCTTCTCCGTGTAGCGGGCCATGGTGGTCTTGCGCCACTTCTCCGTGTTGGCCTTCCACAGGGCCATGAACTCCGGGTCGTCCTTCGGGCTGCCGGTCTTGGGGCGCGGCAGCGCGAACTCGGGCTTGAAGTGCGAGCCGCGGAACTCGTCCCGCTGCAGCGCGCCCTTGGCGATGACCTTGGCCAGCTCGATCATGTTCCAGAGCTGGTTCACGAAGGCCATGGACTGGTTCATGGTCCGGCCGGTGTCGAGCACGTTGACGTCGGCGGTGCGGGCCTGGAGCTCGTCGATCTTCTCCAGGGTGGCGCGCAGCTTCCCGTTCTCGCGCACCACCGTGCAGTTCTCGGTCATGACGTCGCCGAGCTCGCGGGCGATGCCCCACGGGTTCTGCTTGCCGCTCATGGACTTGATCTTCTCGAAGCGGTCCTTCCAGAAGCCCAGCGCGCGGTCGAGCACCTGCTGCGGGACGGCGCCCGCGCCCTTCTGCGCGTTCTTCGAGTAGAGGGCCATGGCCGGGCCGGTGATCTGGCCGGCGTAGATGCAGGAGAGCAGCGAGTTGGCGCCCAGGCGGTTGGCGCCGTGGTACTGGTACTCGCACTCACCGGCCGCGTAGAGGCCGGGGATGTTGGTGGAGTGGTTGCGCGGCGACGGCACGATGTTGGCGCGCCCGTCGGCCTCGTAGTCGACCCACAGGCCGCCCATCGAGTAGTGCATGCCCGGGAAGATCTCCATGGGCACGAAGCGCGGATCCACGCCGCGGAACTTCTCGTAGATCTCCAGCACGCCGCCCAGCTTGCGCGTCAGCACGTCGGGCGGGATGTGGGTCATGTCGAGGTAGACGGCGTCGCGGCCGTCCACGCCCATCCGCATCTCGCGGCAGACCTGGAAGATCTCGCGGGTGCCGACGTCGCGGGGGACGAGGTTCCCGAACTTCGGGTAGCGCTCCTCCAGGAAGTACCAGGGCTCGCCCTTGGGCGGCATGGCCTTGCCGGTGACCGGGTCGCTGGCGCGCCCATCCGACGGCACCCACACGCGCCCGCCCTCGCCGCGCAGCGACTCGCTCATGAGGCGGAGCTTGTCGTCGCCCGGGATGGCCGAGGGGTGGACCTGGATGAACTCGCCGTTGGCGTAGACCGCGCCCTCGACGTAGGCGCGGGCCGCCGCCGACCCGGTGTTGATGACCGAGTTGGTGGAGCGGCCGAAGACCACGCCCGGGCCGCCGGTGGCGAGGCACACGGCCTCGGCCGGGAAGGCCTTGAGCTCCATGGTGCGGCAGTCCATGGCGACGATGCCGCGGCAGGCGCCGTCGTCGTCGAGGACGTTGCCCATGTACTCCCAGTACTCGTGCTTCTGGACCAGCCCCTCGACCTCGTAGCGGCGCACCTGCTCGTCCAGCGCGTAGAGCAGCTGCTGGCCGGTGGTGGCGCCGGCGAAGGCGGTGCGGTGGTGGAGCGTGCCGCCGAAGCGCCGGAAGTCGATGAACCCCTCCGGCGTCCGGTTGAAGGTCACGCCCATGCGGTCCAGCAGGTAGATGATGCCGGGGGCGGCGTGGCACATGCCCTTGACCGGCGCCTGCTCGGCGAGGAAGTCGCCGCCCTTGAGCGTGTCCTTGACGTGGATGTCGGGGCTGTCGCCCTCGCCCTTGGTGTTCACCGCGCCGTTGATGCCGCCCTGGGCGCAGACCGAGTGCGAGCGCTTGACCGGGACGATCGAGAAGACGTCGACGTGCTTGCCCGCCTCGGCGAGCTTGATGACGGTCATCAGGCCGGCGAGCCCGCCGCCGACGACGATGTAGCGACCTTCAGCCATGGTGTGCGGCTCCGGGGGCTAGTGGGGGAGGACGGCGCGCAGCGTGTCCGCCGTGGCGTGGACGTGGACCATGAAGACGGTCGCGATCACGGCGGCGGCGAGGACCACGAAGACGATCAGGCCCAGCGTCTCGACGCGCTGCTGGGCCTTGCGCCCGACGGCGAGCCCCCAGGAGTACGCGAAGCCGAACAGGCCGTTGCCGAAGTGGAAGGCCGCGGCGATGCCGCCCACCAGGTAGAAGAGCGTCGAGCCGATGGGCGTGATGGCCCGGGCCACCTGCCCGAAGGTCGTCAGCGAGGCCTCGTCGGGGCGGGCCAGCGCCAGCGCGCCGTCCGGCATGATGCGCAGCTGCCAGACGTGGAACGCCATGTACGCGAAGGCGATGAGGCCGCTCCAGCGCTGCGCCGTGTACATCCAGTTGCGCAGGTAGCCGTAGCTGCCGGTGTTGGACTCGCCCTGGTACCAGATCCAGAAGCCGTACAGCGCGTGGAAGAGGATGGGCACCGCCAGGAGCCCGACCTCGATGGCGTAGAAGAGCGGCCGGGGCGCGATGTCCCAGAGGTGCCGGATTGACGTCTCGTAGGCCGCCGGGGACGTCCAGAGCTTGGTGTTCTCGAACAGGTGGAAGAGCAGGAACGCGCCCACCGGGACGATGCCGGTCAGCGAGTGCAGCTTCCGGAGGAGGAACGAACGGTCGCTCGCAGGTGCGGCGGCGACGGCGGCGGACTCGGACATCGCGTCTCCCGGTTAGACGAGGGCCGGCCCTGCCCCAGGGCGGGGCGGGCCGGCCCGGAAACCTACTACACTACAGCTTGGTCTCGGCGACGGACTTCTTGACGCTCTCGATGGACTTCTGGAGGGCTGCCTTCTCCTCGGCGTCCAGCTCCACCTCGAGCACCTTCTCCACGCCCTTGGCCCCGATCACCACCGGGACGCCGACGAACACGCCCTGCACGCCGTACTCCCCCTCGAGGAGGGCCGAGCACGGCAGGACGCGCTTCTTGTCCTTGAGGTAGGCCTCGGCCATGGCGATGGCCGAGATGGCCGGGGCGTAGAACGCCGAGCCGGTCTTGAGCAGCGCCACGATCTCGCCGCCGCCCTTGCGGGTGCGGTTGACGATCGCGTCCAGCTTCTCCTTGGAGAGCAGCTTGGTGAGCGGGATGCCGCCCACGGACGCGTAGCGGAGCAGCGGGACCATGTCGTCGCCGTGCCCGCCCAGCACCAGCGCGCTGACGTCCTGCGGGGACAGGCCCAGCGCCTCGCCCACGAAGTACTGGAAGCGGGCCGTGTCCAGCACGCCGGCCATGCCGACCACCCGGTGCTTGGGGAACCCGGTGACCTTGTACATGGCATAGACCATCGAATCGAGCGGGTTGGTGATCACGATGACGAACGCGTTGGGCGCGTGCGCCTTGATCCCCTCCGCCACCTTGCTGATGGCCTCCAGGTTCACCTTCAGCAGGTCCTCGCGGGACATGCCGTCCTTGCGGGGCACGCCGGCGGTGACGATGCAGACGTCGGCGTCCTTGATCACCGAGTAGTCGGTGGTGCCGCCGCCGGACAGGTCCACATCGAACTTGGTGACGCCCCGGGTCTCCTGGAGGTCGAGCGCCTTGCCCTTGGCGACGCCCTCGAACAGATCCACCAGGACCACGTCGCCCAGCTCCTTCTGACCGCACAGGAGCGCGAGCGTGCCGCCGATCTGCCCCGCGCCGATGAGCGCGATCTTCTTCCGAGCCATTGTGCTGCTCCCTTCCCTTTGATGTCTCCCCGCAGCAGCGGGGACGTGGCACTACGCCATGTGCTTGATGATCTCGTCGCCGAACTCGGAGCACTTCACCTCGACCGCGTCGGCCACGCCCTCGGTCTTCATCAGGCGCGCGAAGTCATAGGTGACGCGGTGGCCGGCGATGGCGCCGTCCATGCCCTTGATGATCAGGTCGGCCGCCTCGCCCCAGCCCATGTGCCGCAGCATCATCTCGCCGGAGAGGATGACCGAGCCGGGGTTGACCTTGTCCTGGTCCGCGTACTTGGGCGCGGTGCCGTGGGTGGCCTCGAAGATGGCGTTGCCGGTCACGTAGTTGGCGTTGCCGCCCGGGGCGATGCCGATGCCGCCCACCTGCGCGGCCAGCGCGTCGGAGAGGTAGTCGCCGTTCAGGTTGAGCGTGGCGATGACGTCGAACTCGTCCGGCCGCGTCAGCACCTGCTGCAGCGTGATGTCGGCGATGGCGTCCTTGACCAGCACCCTGCCGCCGGCCAGCGCGGCCTTCTGCTCGGCGTTGGCCTCGGCCTCGCCCTTCGCGGCCTTGGTCCGCTCCCACTGCTCCCAGGTGTAGACCTGGCCGCCGAACTCGCGCTCCGCGAGCGCGTAGCCCCAGTTCCGGAACGCACCCTCGGTGAACTTCATGATGTTGCCCTTGTGCACCAGGGTGACGCTCTTGCGCTTGTTGCGGACCGCGTACTCGATGGCCGCCCGCACGAGCCGCTCGGTGCCGTCCTTCGAGACCGGCTTCACGCCCACGCCGGTGGTGGCCGGGAAGCGGATCTTCTTGTACTCCTTGGGGAACTCCTTCTCGAGGAAGGCCAGCACCTTCCTGGCCGCCTCGCTCCCGGACTCCCACTCGATGCCGGCGTAGATGTCCTCGGTGTTCTCCCGGAAGATCACCATGTCCACCTTGTCCGGCCGCTTCACCGGCGAGGGGACGCCCTTGAACCAGCGCACCGGGCGCAGGCAGACGTAGAGGTCGAGCAGCTGGCGCAGGGCCACGTTGAGCGAGCGGATGCCGCCGCCGATGGGCGTGGTGAGCGGCCCCTTGATGCCGATGACGTACTCGCGGAAGGCCTCGATGGTCTCGTCCGGCAGCCAGTTGTTGAACTTCGTGAAGGCCTTCTCGCCGGCGTACACCTCGGTCCAGGCGATGCGGCGCTTGCCGCCGTAGGCCTTCTCGACCGCGGCGTCCATCACGCGCACGCTGGCCCGCCAGATGTCGCGGCCGGTGCCGTCGCCCTCGATGAACGGCACGATGGGCCGGTCGGGCACGTGCAGCCTTCCGTCAGCCAGGGTGATCTTCTCGCCGTCCTTGGGGACAACGGGCTTCGCGTCGGCCATCTCGAACCTCGCGCGCAGAGAGGGGGGGAAGAGAGCACGGCTCTTACCACTGCCGCGCCGTGGCGTAAATCAAATCCCTGGGGCCAAGAGCCCGGATTCCGGGCACATATCTGCCAGGGCAGCGGGCCGGCGGCAGGTCAGGCGCCACCGCCTCGCCCCGGGGACGGCCGGAGCTCCGCATAACTGGTCAGGATGGTTCCGGAAGCGGCCAGCGCGGCGCGGGCGCGGGGGTCGCAGAGCGCGGCGAGCTCGGCCTCGCGCTCCACGCCGAAGGAGGTCCGGGCGTGGCTGGGGCGGTAGCCGGGGTGGGCCATCAGCTCGGTCACCCCGTCCTCCAGCGACGCCAGGGCGGCGAGGAGCCCCTCCGCGGTCCAGGCCGGCCGCCGGTCGGCGTCGCCCAGGAAGCGATCGGCGGTGGGGACCCCCTCGGCGCGCAGCCGCGCCCGCAGCGCGGCGTCCATGGCCCGCACCGGCAGGCCCGCCTCGCGGGCCACACGGATCACCGCCGGCAGCGCCTCGGGGCGGGCGTGGCGGTGCTTGTGGCCGTCGAGGTGGGTGGGCGCGGCGCCGCGCAGGGCCTGGAAGCGGTCCAGCTGCCGGCGGATCGCCCCCTCGAGCGCGGCCCCGCCCAGCCCCTCCTCCAGCACCAGGTGCAGCCCCAGCCCCAGCGTCCGGGGCGCGTCGCGCATGGCGACGGCCGCGAACGGGGTCTCCACCATGGCGGTGGCGCTGGTGACGATCCCGCGGGCGTGCGCCTCCAGGATGCCGCGGTCGATCGCCGGGTCGTACCCGAGGTCGTCCGCGTTCACGATCAGTCGGCGAGGCATGGCGGGGCGCCGGCGAGCCGGCGGCCGAGGTATCGCGCCTCGGCCACCGGCGGTCAAGTCAGTGGACGTGCGGCGAATCGGGCTGCGCGTCCGTGTCCGCCGCCGCGATGGCCGGCGGCGTCCGCGGGAGGCGGGCGGTGAAGACGGAGCCGGCCCCCGGCTGGCTGTCCACGCCCAGCGAGCCGCCGTGCCGCTCCACGATCTGCCGCGCGATGTAGAGCCCCAGCCCGAAGCCGCCGAAGTGGTCCACCGGCACCGCCCGCTCGAACCGCTCGAAGACGCGGGCCTGGTGCTCCTCGGCGATGCCGATCCCCAGGTCGCGCACCACCACCAGCGCGTGATCCCCGTCGGCCGCCACCTCCAGCGTGATGGGCTTCCCCTCCCCGAACTTGGCGGCGTTGACGAGCAGGTTGGTGATCACCTGCCCCAGCCGGATCCGGTCGAACAGCCCCGGCACCGGCATGAGCCCCAGCCGCAGCTCCGACCCGGCCCGCCGCAGCTCCCCCTCGGCGTGCTGCGCCGACTCGCGGGCCACCTCGGCCAGGTCCACCGGCTCCCGGCGCAGCTCCAGGTGCCCCAGCCGCATGCGGGACACGTCCAGCAGCTCGTTGACCAGCTCGGCGATGCGCCGCGTCTGCCGGCCGAGCAGGTCCACCTTGTGCTCCAGCTGCCCCGGCAGCGCCGGGGCGGCGCGCTGGGCGCCGCGCAGGAGGAGCTGCAGCTGCAGCTGCAGCGCGGTGATGGGGGTGCGCAGCTCGTGGGAGGCGATGGAGAGGAACTCGTCCCGCTCGCGCACCTCCTCCTGCGCGCGCCGCGTGAGGCGCGCCTGCGCCTCGACCTTGCGCCGCTCGGTCACGTCGCGGACGGCCGCCACGGTGCAGGGGCGCCCGTCCACCCGCAGGGGCGCCAGGCTGATCTCGGCCGGGAACTCGGAGCCGTCCTGGCGCAGCCCGGACAGCTCCAGCCCCAGCCCCATGGGCCGGCGGCGCGGCGCGCCCTGGTAGCCGGAGCGGTGCACCTGGTGCATGGCCCTGAAGCGAGCGGGCAGCAGCACCTCCACCGGCCGCCCGAGCAGCCGCTCGCGCGGGTAGCCGAACAGCGCCTCGCCGCTCTCGTTCACGTACAGGATGGTCCCCGCCTCGTCGGCGATGACCAGGGCGTCGGGCATCGCCTCGAGGATCGCGAAGTCCACTCCTGCAAGCTGGGGCCCCGCCACCGGACGGGGAAGGACGGCGCGGCCGGCCTGGCGCCCGCTGCGCGCCGCGCGGAGGCGGCCCCAGATTGGAGCATGCTCCGCGCCCTCCCCGCCGCCGCCGGCACCCTGGCCCTGCCGCTGGCGCTGGCGGCGGCGCTGGGCGGCCTGGTGGTGCGCGCCAGCGCCGGCCCACCGCCGGAGGGGCGCGTCGAGCTGGAGGTGGCGGGCGTGCTGCCGCTGCCGGAGGGGCAGAGCTGCATCCTGGTCCTGCGCGAGCGCGGGCGCTCCACGCTCCTGCCGCTGGTCCTGGCGCGGCAGGACCCGGAGGAGCTGCGGGATCAGCTGAGGGGCCACGCGCCCCAGGGGCTGGCCGTCGAGGCGCTGCTGCGACTGGGGGCCAAGGTGCAGGAGGTGGAGCTCGCCAGCGCCGACGACTCGCGCGACGGCGCCCGCGTGCGCCTGGCGCAGGGCGGGCGGCACGTGGACGTGCGTGCCCGGCCCGGCGAGTCGGTGCTGCTGGCGGTGGCGGCCGGGGCGCCCATCGTCACCACGCGCCGCCTGCTGCTCGAGTCCGGCCTGGAGCCGGAGGACCTGCACAAGGCCAAGCAGAAGCTGGACGGGCCGGAGCGGGAGCCGGTGAAGCTGTAGGCCCGAGGGCCGGCCGGCGCGCCGGCCCCCGGTCACGGCCGCGCCAGGGCAGGCCGCGGGCCGCGGCGCGACCAGCGCCTCACCCCCTCGAGCACCGGCGCCATGGTCAGCGCGGCCCCCCAGGCGATGCCCCAGCCGGACGCCGTCAGGGCGACGGTGCCGAAGGCGCGGTGCAGGGCCGGGAGGTGGACGACCAGGAGGAGCAGCGCCAGCTCCCACGCCACCGCCAGGTCCAGCCAGCGGTTCGCCAGGGGCCGCCGCAGGATGGAGCGGCTCTCCGCGCGGAAGCAGAACGCGTTGACGAACTGGATCAGCACCAGCGTGACGAAGCAGAGCGTCATCGCCTCCGCCGTCCCGCGCCCGGCGCCGATGGCCCAGGCGAAGACGGCGAGGTTGGCCAGCGCGGACCAGGCGCCGCCGGCCAGGATCGCCGCCACCACCGGCCGGGTGAAGATCCCGGCCCGGGCGTCCCGGGGCGGCTGCTGCATCAGGTCCTCGTCGGGCGGGTCGAGCGCCAGGGCCAGCGCCGGGAGCCCATCCGTCGCCAGGTTCACGTACAGGATCTGGACCGCCGAGAGCGGCAGCGGCAGGCCCGCCACGGCCGCGCCCGCCATGAGCCCCATCTCGCCGGCGTTCGAGGCCAGCAGGTAGGTCAGGTACTTCCTGACGTTGGCGAAGATGCGGCGGCCCTCCTCGACCGCGCCGACGATCGAGGCGAAGCTGTCGTCGGTGAGCGTCATCCCGGCCGCCTCCTTGCTGACGTCGGTGCCGGTCAGCCCCATGGCGATGCCCAGGTCCGCCTTCTTCAGCGCCGGCGCGTCGTTGACCCCGTCCCCGGTCATCGCGACCACGTGGCCGAGCCGCTGGTAGGCCGAGACGATCCGGAGCTTGTCGGCGGGCGAGACGCGCGCGAAGACGCCGATGCCGGGCGCGCGCCGCTCCAGCTCCTCCTCCGTGCACCGCGCCAGCTCGGGCCCCGTGACCACCTCGCCGCCCCCGAGCCCGAGCTCGGCCGCGATGGCGCGCGCGGTGAGGGGGTGGTCCCCCGTGATCATGACGACCTTCACCCCGGCGTCGGCGCAGCGCCTGAGCGCGGCGGCCGCGTCCGGGCGCGGTGGATCGAGCAGCCCGGCCAGCCCGAGCAGCGTCAGGTCCCGCTCCGCCCCCTCGGCCCGCGCGGTCTCCTTGCGCGCCACCGCCAGCACCCGCAGCGCCCCGCGCGCCCAAGCCTCCACCAGCCCCTGCAGCCGGGCCCGCTCGTCCATGTCCAGCGCGCGATCCCCGTCCGCACCCGCCACGCGCGCACACGCCGGCAGCACCACCTCGGGCGCCCCCTTCACGAACGCCACCGTCGGCCCGCCCAGGCGGTGGAGCGTGGTCATCCGCTTGGTCTCGGGGGTGAACGGGAGCTCGCCGAGGCGGGGGTGGCGCCGGTCGAGCGCCGCCTTCTCCGCCAGGCCGGCCTTCCGGGCCGCCACCAGCAGCGCGCCCTCGGTCGGATCGCCGCGCACCGCCCACCCCTCGCCCGGCGTGTGCGTGAGCTGCGCGTCCGAGGCGAGCGAGGCGGCGAGCAGGAGCTCCCGCACGGTCGTCCCCGGCGCGACGGCCCGCCCCTCCAGCTGCAGCTCGCCGGACGGGTCGTAGCCCGCCCCCGTGACGGTCACCGTCTCGCCGCCCGCGTGGAGCAGGCGCACCGTCATCTGGTCCTTCGTCAGCGTGCCGGTCTTGTCGGTGCAGATCACGCTGGTGCTGCCCAGCGTCTCGGCGGCGGCGAGCCGGCGCACCAGCGCGTTCCGGCGCACCAGGCGCTGGACCCCCATCGCGAGCGAGATGGTGATCACCGCCGGGAGCGCCTCCGGGACCACCGCCACGGCCAGCGCGATCCCGAACACCAGCATCTCGACCAGCGGCTGCCCCCGCGCGAGCCCCAGCAGCACGACCACCGCCACGATCAGCACCGCGCCGCGCGCCAGGATCCTGCCCACCCGGTCCAGGCTCGCCTGGAGCGGCGTCCGGCTCCCCTCGACCGAGGCCAGGAGCTGCGCGACGTGCCCGAACTCGGTCGCCATCCCGGTGGCCACCACGACCGCCCGGCCGCGCCCGTGCGTGATGGCCGTGCCGCCGTGGACCGTGTTCAGGCGATCCGGGACCGGGACCTCGGCGTCGGGCAGGTCCCCCACCCGCTTCTCCACCGGGACCGACTCCCCCGTGAGCGGCGCCTCATCGGCCTGGAGGCTCACTGCCTCGAGCAGGCGCGCGTCGGCGGGCACCTTGTCGCCCGCGCGCAGGAGGACGACATCGCCGGGCACGACCTCCCGGGCCGCGATCCTCGCCTCCGCGCCGCCGCGGAGCACCGTCGCCTCCGGCGCGGCCATCCGCCGGAGCGCCTCGAGGGCGTGCTCGGCCCGGTACTCCTGCGCGAACCCGAGCCCCACCGCGAAGGCGACGATAACGGCGATCGCGGTCGCCTCCACCCCGTGCCCGACCGCCGCCGAGAGCGCGATCGCGACCAGCAGGACCAGGACCAGCGTGTTGCGCAGCTGCGCTCCGAGCAGCGCCAGGGCCCCGGCGCGCCTGGCTCGCGCCAGCTCGTTCGGCCCGTCGTGCGCGAGCCGCCGCGCGGCCTCCGCCGCGGTCAGCCCGTCGGCCCGCGAGTCCAGCGCCGCCAGGACCTCGTCGAGCGGCAGCGCGTGCCAGCGAGGAGCCATGACTCCCTCCGGCCATCCGGACGAGAGCGCCTCCCGCCCGCGGCACCGCCGCGGCGCGGGACCTCCGGCTGCGAGGATACCGCGGCCGGTGGGCTGCGCGGCGTCACGGACGAGCGGGCAGGACCGGCAGGACCCGCCTGCCCGGCGTCCGCCCGGCTCGGGCTGGGCCGGCTGGCCGGCGGGACGCCCCCGCGAAGCCCTAGTCCGCGGGCGTGCCGCCGCCGGGAGGCGGGGTCAGCCGCGGCGTGATGGCCGCGCGCTGGGCCTCGCCGGCGAAGTCGTAGATCGACTCGAGCCGGACGTTCCGGTAGCGCTCCATCTTGAAGGCCATGCGCGAGAGCAGCGCCAGGAAGGAGCCCACGTCGGGCAGGTTGCCCTTGCCGGCCGCCTTCTTGAGCCGCTTCACCTCGGCCAGGATGGCCTTGCGCGCCTCCCGGGGGTGGTACAGGAACGCCCCGGAGAAGAAGACGTAGGTGCCGAAGGGGAGCAGCCGGGCCTCCAGCACGTCCCCCTTCTCCAGCCCCAGCACCGCGCGCCGCTCGGTGACGTCGTGGTCACCGCCGGTGAACAGGTCGCGCAGGCGGACCTTGCCGTCGGAGATCTTCCGGACCTCGAACAGGCCGTGGACGTTGCCGGCCAGGCCGCGGTAGGCGGCCAGGTCGTCCGGCTCCAGCCCCGCGCCCTCGGCCTCGATGAACCGCTCGATGGTCCGCTGGGCGCCCTCGGGCGGCCGCCAGTCGTACAGGTAGAAGTCCAGCATCCCGTTGACGCGGACCTCGTAGCTGCGATCCTCCTCGTGAGGCTCGCCGTAGGCCGCGAAGTGCTCGCGCCGCGCGGCCAGGAGGTCGTCCTTGCGCGGCTCGGCCGTGGCCCACGAGAGCAGCCTCTCGTGGAGCTGCTGCAGGTTCATCGCGACCGCTCCATCATCTGCACGAACCGGCTGAACAGCTGCCGGGCGTCGTGCGGGCCCGGAGAGGACTCCGGGTGGTACTGGACGCTGTAGGCCTGGGCGTCGAGCACCTCGATGCCCTCCACGGTGCCGTCGTTCAGGTTGACGTGGGTGACCCGGGCACGCTTCCCCAGGCTCTTGTCGTCCACCGCGAAGCCGTGGTTCTGCGAGGTGATGTCCACCTTGCCCGAGTCCACCTCCTGCACCGGCTGGTTCGCGCCGCGGTGGCCGAACTTGAGCTTGTAGGTCCTCGCGCCGATGGCCAGCGCCAGGATCTGGTGGCCCAGGCAGATGCCGAACACCGGGACCTTGCCCAGCAGCCCGGACACGGCCTCGCGCGCGCCCACCACCGCCGCCGGATCGCCGGGGCCGTTGGTGAGGAAGACGCCGTCCGGCTTCAGGGCCAGCGCCTGCTCGGCGGTGGTGCGCGACGGCACCACCGTGATCCGGCAGCCCGCCTCGGCCAGCAGCCGCAGCATGGCGCGCTTGAGCCCCCAGTCGTAGGCGACCACGTGCAGCCGCCCGTCGCCGGCCTTGCGCTCGGCGCCGGTCCAGGCGTCGGCGCCGCCCTCCCGCCACTCGTACGCCGTGGCGGTGGAGATGCGGTTGGCCAGGTCCTGCCCCTCCATGCCCGGGAGCGCGCGCGCCCGCTCCACCAGCGCCTGCGCGCTCACGTCGGTGGAGATGACGCCCATCTGCGCGCCCGCGGTGCGCAGGTGGCGGGTCAGCCGCCGGGTGTCGATCCCGGTGATGCCGACGATGCCGTGGGCCTTGAGGTAGGCGTCGATGCCCCCCTCGGACCGGAAGGAGGAGGGCTCCTCGGCGTGGTGGCGCACGATGTAGCCGGTGGCGTGCGGCCGCGCCGACTCCGCGTCGGCCTCGTTCACGCCGTAGTTCCCCTGCTCCGGGTACGTCATGCAGACCATCTGCCCGACGTACGACGGGTCGGTCAGGATCTCCTGATACCCGGTCATCGAGGTGTTGAAGACCACCTCGCCCGTGCCCTCACCGGCCGCGCCCAGGGAGTGCCCTTCGAAGGTGGTTCCGTCCGCCAGCGCCAGGATCGCCCGCTTCATCGATCTGCCCTGCCCTCCTCGTGGACCACGCGTCCGTCCACGATCGTGTGGGTGCAACGTCCGACGAGCCGCTTTCCCTTCCACGGCGTGTTCCTGCTCTTCGAGTGGAGCCGCGCCGGATCGACCACCCACTCCGCGCCCGGGTCCAGGATGGCCACGTCCGCCGGCGCACCGCGCGCCAGCGTGCCGCCCGGCAGCCCGAAGGTGCGGGCCGGCCCTGCGGTGAGCGCCTCGACCAGCCGGCGCTCGGCCAGTCGCCCGCTGCGCACCAGCGCCAGGCAGACCGGGAAGGCCGTCTCCAGGCCGATGATGCCGTTGGCGGCCGCGTCGAACTCGACGTCCTTCTCCACGGCCGAGTGCGGCGCGTGGTCGGTGGCGATGGCGTCGATGGTGCCGTCGGCCAGCCCCTCGATGCAGGCGGCCACGTCCTCGGCCGAGCGCAGCGGGGGGCTCATCTTGTAGTCGGTGGAGTAGCCCGCCGCGGCCAGATCCTCGTCGGTGAGGGCCAGGTGGTGCGGCGTCACCTCCGCGGTGACGTGGAGCCCGCGCCGGCGCGCCTCGCGCACCGCGCGCACCGCGCCGCGGGTGGAGAGGTGGGCCACGTGCAGGCGGCCGCCGGTCAGCTCGGCCAGCGCCAGGTCGCGGACCACCATCACGTCCTCGGCCTGGCCTGGGATGCCGCGCAGGCCCAGGCGCGTCGAGACCGCCCCCTCGTGCATGACGCCCTTGCCGGCCAGCGCCAGGTCCTCCTCGTGGACCGTGAGCGGCAGGCCGAAGGCCCGGGCGTACTCCAGCGCGCGCCGCATCAGGGCGGGCGACATGACCGGCTTGCCGTCGTCGGAGAGCGCGACGCAGCCGGCCGCCTTGAGCTCGCCGTACTCGGCCAGCTCCTCGCCGGCCGAGCCGCGCGAGATGGCGCCCACCGGGTAGACGCGCGCCAGGCCGGCGGCGGCGGCCCGGGCCAGCATCAGCTCGGTCACGGCCGCGTTGTCGTTGACCGGCCTGGTGTTGGGCATGGGGCACACGGCGGTGAACCCGCCCGCCACCGCGGCCCTCGCGCCGGTGGCGACCGTCTCCTTGTACTCCTGCCCCGGCTCGCGCAGGTGCACGTGCAGGTCGATGAAGCCCGGCGTCACCCAGCGCCCGCGGGCGTCGATGGACCGGGCCTCGCGCGGGCGCTCCACCCGCTCCGCCACCTCGGCCACCCGCCCGTCGCGGATCACGACCGTCCGGACCGCGTCGGTGCCGGTGGCCGGGTCGATCACCCGGCCCCCCTCGATGAAGAGCAGCTCGGCCATGGGCTCGCCTCCCTCGGTCCGCTTCACGCCTTGGCCTCGCCGGTGAGCTCCGGGCCGCCCGCCAGCAGGTAGAGCAGCGCCATCCGCACCGCCACGCCGTTCTGGACCTGGTCGAGGATCACGGAGCGCCTCCCGTCCGCCACCTCCGGCTCCAGCTCCACGCCGCGGTTGATGGGGCCAGGGTGCAGGATCAGGCAGTCCGGCTTGAGCCAGGCGTCCGCCTTGCGCGCGCTGAGCCCCCAGAGCTTCGAGTACTCGCGCGTGCCCGGGATGAGCGGGTCGCCGATGCGCTCGTGCTGGATGCGCAGCATCACCACCGCGTCCGCGCCCTCGACCGCCTCGCGCAGGTCGAAGTGGACCGTCGCGCCGAGCGCCTCGATGCCGGGCGGGATCATGGTGGGGGGCCCGCACAGCCGCACCGTGGCGCCGAGCCGGGTCATCCCGTAGACGTCCGAGCGGGCCACGCGCGAGTGGGTGATGTCGCCCACCACCGCGATGGTCTTCCCGTCGAGCGTGCCCAGCTTCTCGCGCAGCGTGAAGCAGTCCAGGAGCCCCTGGCTCGGGTGCTCGTGCGCGCCGTCGCCGGCCGAGATCACCGCGCAGCCGACGTGCTCGGCCACCAGCCGCGGCGCGCCGCCCGCCGCGTGGCGGATGACCAGCACGTCCGGGCGCATGGCCTCGAGGTTCCTGGCGGTGTCGATCAGCGTCTCGCCCTTGGAGACCGAGGAGGCGCTGGCGGTCCAGTTGAGGGCGTCGGCGGAGAGGACCTTGGCGGCGATCTCGAAGGAGCTGCGGGTCCGCGTGGAGGCCTCGAAGAAGAGGTTCACCACCGAGCGGCCGCGCAGGCTGGGCACCTTCTTGATGGGCCGCTGCAGGACCTCCTTCATGGAGACCGCCAGGTCCAGGACCTCGAGGATCTCCTCGCGGGAGTAGTCGGCCAGCCCCAGGCAGTGCTTGTGGCGCCCGATCACGGCGTCCTCCTCGGCGTGACCACCACCGCGTCCTCGCCGGCGCCCGCCTCGGTCAGGCGGACCTGCACGTCGTCGGCGTCCGCCGCCTCCACCCGCGCGCCCACGAAGTCGGCGGCGATGGGCAGCTCGCGCCCGCCACGGTCCACCAGCACCGCCAGCCAGACGCGGCGCGGGCGGCCGAAGTCCACCAGCTCGTCCAGCGCGGCCCGGACCGTGCGGCCGGTGTAGAGGACGTCGTCCACCAGCACGATGGTCTTGCCCGCCACCGGGAAGCGGACGTCGGTCGGGCCGACCACGGGGGCCACGCCCTTCTGCGCCAGGTCGTCGCGATAGAGCGCGATGTCGAGCGTGCCGACCGGCGGCTGGGCGCCGAGCAGCGCACCCAGCGCGGCCTGCAGCCGGCCCGCCAGGTGGACGCCGCCGCGGCGGATGCCGACGATGGCCAGGTCGCGCGCCGCGCCGGCCGCGCGGGCGCGGTCCGCGATCTCGCGCGCCAGGCGGTGGACCGCCCGTTCGAGCTCGGCAGCGTTCATGGCGCTCCCTCCGTCAGCGGGCCGGTCCCCAGTCCGGCACGTCGATGTTCTCGGTCATGTCGATCGAGAAGGTCTTCTCGGTGACCTTGTCCAGGAGGGGATACTTCACCTGGCGCGTGTACTCGAAGGCCACGTGGAGCGTGCGGTGCTCGGACTCGCGGTCGGCCTCCCAGGTCACGTCCTCGGGGCTCACGTCGACCGCCGGCACCAGCTCGACGCCGCCGTCCTCGCCCACGACCTCCTCCTCGGCGAGCACGCGGAGCTTGTGCGTCATGTTCCGCACCAGCTCGGCGTCGTTGGTGTTCTTGACCGCCTCGTTCATGTACATGTGGACGGTCTGCTTCACCGTGGCGTGGACCAGGTAGACCGGGATCCAGACCACGCCCAGGTAGCCGCCCCCCACCAGCACGCCCAGGATGAGGAGCGTGACCCAGGAGACCTGCCCGCGCGCGCGGGCCCGGCGGGACGTCGACGTGGCGGGGGGCATCGGCTGGGTTCTATCGCTAGTCGATCGGTTTGAAAAGCCGGTCGAAGCGGAGCCCGCCGCCGGACACCTGCGGCCATCCGCCCGTGCCCCAGCTCCAGAAGACCACGGTGGCGCGGCCCCGGATCAGCTCGACCGGCACCTGCCAGCCGCCCAGGCCGCGGCTGTCGGCCGAGAGGTCGCGGTTGTCCCCCATGACGAAGACGTGCCCTTCCTTGACGACCTCGAAGGGCCCCTCCCGGGAGGCCAGCCGGGCCCTGCGACACTGGAGGACCTCGTAGCTGGCCACCCCGGCGCGCGCGCCGGAGCGCCAGCTCGCCTCGGCGTCCCCGGGCAGGTCCCCGGAGGGCGGGGCCAGCGGGCCGCGGGCCAGCGCCTCGTGGTAGCGGCGGCAGCGCTCGGAGAGCTCGGCGCCGGTCTCCTCGTTGCGCTCGGCGTACGCGTACTCCGGCCCGGGGGTGCGCGGCTGCGGCACGCCGTTGACCAGCAGCACCTGCTCGCGCAGCTCGATCACGTCGCCTGGCACGCCCACCACGCGCTTGACGTAGTCGTTGCCCGGGTCGCGCGGGCCGTCGAAGACGACCACGTCCCCGCGGCGCGGCGCGCCGGTGTCGGCCAGCGTCAGGCGCGTGAACGGCACGCGCAGCGTGTAGGCCGGTTTGTAGACCAGGATCAGGTCGCCGGGGACCAGGGTCGGGGCCATGGAGCCGGAGGGGATGTGGAAGCCCTCCAGCACGAAGCCGCGGACCAGCAGCGCCAGCAGGGCAGCGGAGAGCGTCAGCTCCAGGATCTCGCGCCAGGCCGGCTTCTCGCGCCGGGTCAGGTGCTCGTCCCAGAGCGCGTCCAGCCGCTCCACCGCGCCGGCCAGCTTCGGCCCGTCGGCCGCCTCCGCCGCCGCCTCGACCTCCTCGGCGGCCCGGTCGATGGCCTCGCGGTCGGGGCCGAGCGCGCGGCGGTGGCGGCGCGCCATGCGGCGCGCCTGCCGGGCGAACCGCAGCGCGTCGCGCCGCGAGCGGTCCAGGCCGCCGCGCCCCACCCGCCTACTCCTCCACCTTGAGGACGGCCAGGAACGCCTCCTGCGGGATCTCCACCGAGCCCACCTGCTTCATGCGCTTCTTGCCCTCCTTCTGCTTCTCGAGGAGCTTGCGCTTGCGGCTGATGTCGCCGCCGTAGCACTTGGCGAGCACGTTCTTGCGGAAGGCCTTGACCGTCTCGCGGGAGATGATCTTGGCGCCGATGGCCGCCTGGATGGCCACCTCGTACATCTGCTTCGGGATCACCTCGCGCAGCTTGGCGCAGAGGTCGCGGCCGCGCTGGTACGCGCGCTCGCGGTGGACGATCACCGACAGCGCGTCCACCGGCTCGCCGTTGATGAGGATGTCCAGCTTGACCAGGTCCGCCTCCTCGTAGCCCTTGAGCTCGTAGTCGAGCGAGGCGTAGCCGCGGGAGACGCTCTTCAGCCGGTCGAAGAAGTCGAACACCACCTCGGCCAGCGGGATGTCGTAGGTGATCTGGACCCGGGTCGTGCCGGTGTACTTCAGGTCCTTCTGGATGCCGCGCCGCTCCTGGCAGAGCTTCAGGATGGCGCCCACGTCCTCGGTGCGCGCGTGGATGTGGCAGGTGAGGTGCGGCTCCTCCAGCTTGGCGATCTTCTGCACCGGCGGCAGCTTGGCCGGGTTGTCGATCTCCTCCACGCTCCCGCTGGTGTCGGTGATCCGGTAGACCACCGAGGGCGCCGTGGTGATGAGCGCCAGCCCGTACTCGCGCTCCAGCCGCTCCTGGACGATCTCCATGTGCAGGAGCCCCAGGTAGCCGCAGCGGAAGCCGAAGCCCAGGGCCTGGGAGGTCTCCGGCTCGTAGGTGAAGGCGGAGTCGTTGAGCGACAGCTTCTCCAGCGCGTCGCGGAGCTGGTCGTAGTCCTTGGCCTCGATGGGGAAGACGCCGGAGAAGACCATGGGCTTCACGACCTTGAAGCCGGGGAACGGCTCGGGCGTGGGGCGGTCGGCCTCGGTGATGGTGTCGCCCACCTTGGCGTCGTGGACGTCCTTCACGTTGGCGATGACCACGCCCACCTCGCCGGCCTGCAGCTCGGACACGCCCTTGGCGAAGGGCGCGAACACGCCCAGCTCCTGGACCTCGAACTCGCGCCGGTTGGACCAGAGCATGATCTTGCGCCTGGGCTTGAGCGTGCCCTCGAAGACGCGGACCAGCATCACCACGCCGCGGTACGAGTCGTACCACGAGTCGAAGACGATGGCCTTGAGCGGGGCGGCAGGGTCGCCGGACGGCGGCGGCACCTTGGCCACGATCTGCTCGAGGATGTCGCCGATGCCGATCCCCTCCTTGGCGGACGCGGGGACGGCGTCGTCGGCCGGCAGCCCGATGACCTCCTCGATCTCCTTGCGCACCGCCGGCACGTCGGCGCTGGGCAGGTCGATCTTGTTGATGACCGGGACGATCTCGAGGTCGTGATCGAGCGCCTGGTAGACGTTGGCCAGCGTCTGCGCCTCGACGCCCTGGGTGGCGTCGACCACCAGGACGGCCCCTTCGCAGGCGGCCAGCGAGCGCGAGACCTCGTAGGCGAAGTCCACGTGCCCGGGGGTGTCGATCAGGTTGAGCTCGTAGTCCCTGCCGTCCTTGGCGCGGTAGCTCATCCGCACCGTCTGGGCCTTGATGGTGATCCCGCGCTCGCGCTCCAGCTCCATGTTGTCGAGGAACTGGGCCTGCGCCTCCCGCTTGCTCACCGTCCCGGTGTGCTCGAGCAGTCGATCGGCGAGCGTGGACTTGCCGTGATCGATGTGGGCGATGATCGAGAAGTTGCGGATGTGCGAGTTGTTTTCGGCCATTCGGGCTCGGGGCTTTTAACACGCGCGAACCGGTGCAGCCATGCCCGCCCTGCCGCGCCTCTTCTTGCGAGTGATATCTCGCCTGGCATGCGAACGACTCTCAGTATGGCCGGCCGGGCCTCACGCATGCGGGCGTGACTGTCAAGCAGGCCCCCGATTGTCCGCACCCCAAGATTATCAGCAGGTTGTGTGGCCACTGGGTGCGCCCCACAATACGTTGTGGTTGCACTGTTGACACCGCACGGCCGCTTGGTAGAGTGCGACCTCGCTTTCGGGTGGAGGTCTTGGGCGGCGGGAGGTGGCGGGATGTACGGGAGAATTGCGACATCCGGGGTAGCAGCAGCACGGGGAAGTCTCTCGCCGACGCGGGTCACGCGTCGGCTCACTGTCAGATCCGCTCGGTAATCCTCCGGCACTGAACGCGGGCCGGCCGGAGGCACGTTCATGGTTGAGCGCGAGTCTCATCGCGCTCGGCAGGGGTAGTCATTTGCTCGCGCATTCCCTTGGAAGGATGCGCGCAGGACGGGGTGCATGATGGAGCGTGAGATCACGGGTCAGAAGGCGCGGGCAGCCAAGGCCTCGAAGAAGCAGTGGAAGGGGCTGTCCGTGGGGCGGTTCTTCACCACCCCCGGCGTCGATCCCGCCGACGAGGTGGCCTGGGAGGTCCGGACGGCCGCGATCACCGGCGAGGGCGGCGCGGTGATCTTCGAGCAGAAGGACGTGGAGGTCCCGAAGAGCTGGTCGCTGCTCGCGACCAACGTCGTCGCCTCCAAGTACTTCCGCGGCCCCATGGGCCACCCCACCCGCGAGCGCTCGGTCCGGCAGCTGGTCTCGCGCGTCGTCAACACCATCGCCGACTGGGGCCGCAAGGACGGGTACTTCGCCAGCGAGCAGGACGCGGCGGCCTTCCAGGCCGAGCTCGCGCACCTCATCTACCGGCAGAAGATGTCCTTCAACTCGCCGGTCTGGTTCAACGTGGGCGTGGAGGAGCACCCGCAGTGCTCCGCCTGCTTCATCAACTCGGTCGGCGACTCGATGGACTCGATCCTCAAGCTCGCCCACACCGAGGGCATGCTCTTCAAGTACGGCTCCGGCGCCGGCTCCAACCTCTCCAAGATCCGCTCCTCCAAGGAGCTGCTCTCCGGTGGCGGCGAGGCCTCGGGCCCGGTCTCCTTCATGCGCGGCTTCGACGCCTTCGCCGGCGTCATCAAGTCCGGCGGCAAGACCCGCCGGGCCGCCAAGATGGTGATCCTCGACGCCGACCACCCGGACGTCATGGAGTTCGCCAGCTGCAAGGCCGACGAGGAGAAGAAGGCCTGGGCGCTGATCGAGGCCGGCTACGACGGCGGCTTCAACGTCCGCGGCGGCGCCTACGACTCGGTCTACTTCCAGAACGCCAACCACTCGGTCCGCGTCACCGACGCCTTCATGCGCGCCGTGCTCGAGGACCGCGAGTGGGCGCTCACGGCCCGCACCGACCGGCGGCCGCTGGAGACCATCAAGGCCCGCGAGCTGATGGACAAGATCACCGCGGCCGCCTGGCTGTGCGGCGACCCCGGCATGCAGTTCGACACCACCGTCAACGCCTGGCACACCTGCCCGAACACGGACCGGATCAACGCGTCCAATCCGTGCTCCGAGTACATGTTCCTGGACGACTCGGCCTGCAACCTGGCCTCGCTCAACCTGATGCACTTCAGGTCGATCGACGGCGGGTTCGACACCGAGTCCTTCAAGAAGGCGGTGGACCTCACCATCCTGGCGCAGGAGATCCTGGTCTCCAACGCCAAGTACCCCACCCCCAACATCGGCAAGAACAGCGAGGACTATCGCCCGCTGGGGCTCGGCTACGCCAACCTGGGCGCGTTCCTGATGGCGAGCGGCTGCGCCTACGACTCCGACGCCGGCCGCGCCACCGCCGGGGCCATCACCGCCCTCATGACCGGCGAGGCCTACGCCATGAGCGCGCGGATCGCCGAGAAGATGGGGCCGTTCAACGGGTACGCGAAGAACCACGACCCGTTCCTGGGCGTGATCCGCAAGCACGCGCAGCACGTGGACCGGATCGACCCGACGCTGGCCGAGGGCAAGCTCCTCTCGGCGGCGCGTGACGCCTGGGCGGACGCGCTCCGCCAGGGCACCGGGAGCGGCTACCGCAACGCGCAGGTGTCCGTGCTCGCGCCCACCGGCACCATCGGCTTCATGATGGACTGCGACACCACCGGCATCGAGCCCGACATCGCGCTCGTGAAGTACAAGAAGCTGGTGGGCGGCGGGATGCTCAAGATCGTGAACAACACGGTCCCGCTGGCGCTCCAGAAGCTGGGCTACTCCTCGTCCACCATCACGTCGATCCTGCAGTTCATCGACGAGATGGAGACCATCGAGGGCGCGCCCGAGCTCAAGCCGGAGCACCTGTCGGTCTTCGACTGCGCCTTCAAGCCCCGCAACGGTCAGCGGTCCATCCACTACATGGGCCACATCCGGATGATGGGCGCGACGCAGCCGTTCCTGTCCGGCGCCATCTCCAAGACCGTCAACATGCCGACCAGCGCCACGCCCCAGGAGATCGAGAACGCGTACGTCGAGTCCTGGAAGCTGGGCCTGAAGGCCGTCGCCATCTACCGCGACGGCTGCAAGCGGAGCCAGCCGCTCAACACCGGCAAGGAGAAGGAGGCCGACCCGAAGGACGTCCTCCAGGCCGAGCCGCGCCTGGCCCGCCGCCGCCTGCCCGACGAGCGCCGGTCGATCACGCACAAGTTCTCCATCGGCGGGCACGAGGGCTACATGACCGTCGGCATGTACGACGACGGCTCGCCGGGTGAGCTCTTCATCACCATGGCCAAGGAGGGCTCGGTCGTCTCCGGCCTCATGGACAGCTACGCCACCGCCATCTCCATGGCGCTGCAGTACGGCGTGCCGCTGCGCGTGCTCTGCGAGAAGTTCAGCCACACGCGCTTCGAGCCGTCCGGCTTCACCGGCAACCCGGAGATCCCGATCGCCAAGTCCATCACCGACTACATCTTCCGCTGGCTGGCGCTGAAGTTCCTGCCCAGCGAGGATGGCGCGACCCCCATCGCCGCCCCGGCCCTGCTCACGCCCGGCCAGGCGCCGTCCAGGGCCGCCTCCGCCAGCCAGACCGTCGAGGTGAAGCCCGCGGCCTCCCAGGCCGGCGGCGCCACCCACACGCGCGAGACCGACGCCCCGCCCTGCCCCACCTGCGGGTCGATCACCGTGCGCAACGGCGCCTGCTACAAGTGCGTCAACTGCGGCTCCACCACGGGCTGCAGCTAGTTCGCCTCGCGGCCGCAGGCCGCGAGGCCGGCTTCGACGGCCCAGGTCCGACGCGGGCTCCTCCCCGCCCGGCCTGGGCCGGTCGAGGCCGCACAGGATGAAGGTCCCGGCGCCCGGGGCGAGCGATCGCTCCGGGCGTCGTGCATCCGGCGCTCGCGCCGGCCGCCGCCAGGGTATCCTCGAGACATGGAGCCGATCATGCCGGCGTCCCCGCAGGACGCGGCCGAGCCCACCTTCGAGCGGGAACCGCGCGGGCGCGGCCTGACCGCGCTCGCGCTCTGGACGGCGATCGGGCTCATCGCGCCACTGTCCCCCACGGTCGAGTCCCTGCACGGCTACCTCCTCTCGCTCCCGGCCACGCTGGCGCTGGCGTTCATCTGCGCGATCCACCTCACCCGGCTCTCCCGCGCCGCGAAGTGGTGCTGGTACGTCGCGGCCGGAGTGGTCGCGGCCACGTGGGTGGCGATCGCCCTCCTGCGCGCCCTGCTCGACCCCTGGCTGCGGTACCTGTGAAGCGCCGCGGCGCCTTCTGACAGGCGCCCTCCCACCCCGCCCGGCCCTCCGTCTCTTCGGCGATCCGGGCCGGCCTGCTAACATCCAGGCATGTCGCCTCCAGGCGAGAGCCGGCCCCCCAGCCGCGAGCCCGAGATCCCGGACCCGGCGCCGGAGCCGTCCGCCTTCGAGCTGCCCACCGAGCCGCCGCCCGGCTTCGAGCCGCGGCTGCAGGGGGACGAGCCGCCGCCTGGCGATGTGGCCGCGGTCGAAGAGGACGACGACCTCATCGACGAGACGGACGAGGACGACGGACCCGAGGCGACCGCCGCGCCCGACTCCGCCCCCACCCCCTCCACAGCGCGCCCGTCCCACACCGCCGTCCGGCTCCTCTGGGCCGGCCTCGCGGCCGCCGCGCTCCTCTGCCTCACCGCCCTCTCGCTGCGCGACCTGCCCGCCGTGCTGTTGCTCACGCTCATCGCGGCCGCAGGCGCCGGACTGGCCGCGAGCCCCGCGCCGACCTGGCTGAAGGTGCTGCTCCTGGGGCTGCTGTCCGTGTTCGCCGTGCTGCTGGCCGTCCTGCTGGCGGCGACCGCGGTGCTCCGGTTGGCCGGCTGATCCGGAGACCGCCAGGCCCCCCGAAGAGACATCGTCACACCTAGTCAACCACGAGCGCAGCGCACCCCTCTTGGACTATCGCCGGCGAGAGTGAACCCGGGTCGCCACGAAAGGAGGGGACAGCAGCCACTTCGCCCGGCACAGCGAACTGCAGCAAATCCCGGCGCCTCCGGCCGGACGAAGCCGATGGCTTCGGTCGCCGCGAGCCGCCGCGACCACCTCCTCATCCACCTCGTTCTCCGGCGGCAGCCGCCCCAGGCCCAGCTTCAACTCGGCCAGCCAGCGCCGGCGACGCGGGCCTCCAGCCCGAGCCAGGCGGAATCCGGGAGCGTCGGCCCACCCTCCTCCGCCTTCCCGCGCCGCGACTCAGTGGAAATCCCTCGAGCGATCCCCCACCGGCGGCGCCAGGGCCAGCGGGGCCACCGACTCCACCCGCACGTTCACCACCGGGCCGCTCCGCTCCAGGCGGCCGCGGGCCAAGAGGAAGGGCGAGCCGCGGATGAGCGGGCGGAAGCGCTCGTAGACCTCGGGCAGCACCACCAGGTTGGCGATGCCGGTCTCGTCCTCCAGGCTGACGAAGACGATGCCGTGGGCGGTCTCGGGGCGCTGGCGGACGATGACCAGGCCGGCCACCTCCACCGGCGCCCGGTCGGGCAGGCGGGAGAGCTCGCGGGCGGTGCGGACCACGCCGCTCTGCAGCCCGGGGCGGACCAGCGCCATGGGGTGGGCGCGCGCCGAGAGCCCGGCGGTGGCGAAGTCGGCGGCGATCTCCTCGGCGGCGGTGGCCAGCGGCAGCTGGGCCTCGGGCTCGGGCGGCGCCAGGCCGGCGAAGAGATCGCCCGTGTCGGCGCCGGAGGCCACGGCCAGGCTGCGCCAGACGGCGCTGCGCCGGTCGGGGGCGAGCGGCCCGAGCACGCCGGCCTCGGCCAGCCGCACCAGCCAGGCGCGCGAGAGGCCGGCCCGGCGGATCAGGTCGGTGAAGGAGGCGAACGGGGCGGCGCCGCGGGCCGTCACCACGGCGTCCCCCACCGCCCGCGGCAGGCCGCGGACGGTGTGCAGGCCGAGCCGGAGCGCCGGCCGCTCCGCGGGCGCGGGCGGGGCGCCCGGGGCCTCGCCCTCCAGCGAGGTCTCCCAGCCGCTGGCGGTCACGTCGGCCCCGCGCACCTCGATGCCGTGGCGCTTGGCGTCCTCGATGAGCGTGTGCGGCGCGTAGAACCCCATGGGCTGCGCGTTGATCAACGCGCAGGCGAAGACGGCCGGGTGGTAGCGCTTGATCCAGGCCGAGGCGTACACCAGCAGCGCGAAGGAGGCGGCGTGCGACTCGGGGAAGCCGTAGCCGGCGAACCCGAGCAGCTGGGTGAAGATCTTCTCGGCGTCCTCTCCGGAGATGCGCCGCTCGGCCATCCCGGCCACCAGCCGCGCCTTCATGGCCGCCAGGCGCTCGTGCGAGCGGCGGTGGGTCATGACCCGGCGCAGCTCGTCTGCCTCACCCGGGGTGAACCCCGCCGCCACCACCGCCAGGCGCATGGCCTGCTCCTGGAAGAGCGGCACGCCCAGGGTGCGCGAGAGGACCGGCTCGAGCGGCGGGTACGGGTAGTGGACCTGCTCCTTGCCGTCGCGCCGGCGCAGGTAGGGGTGGATCATGCCGCCCTGGATGGGCCCGGGGCGGATGATGGCCACCGAGATGACCAGGTCGTAGAAGGTCCGCGGCTTGAGGCGCGGCGCGAGCCCCATCTGCGCGCGCGACTCGACCTGGAACACGCCGATGGAGTCGGCCTGCTGCAGCATGCGGTAGGTGGCCGGGTCCTCGGCCGGGATGGTGGCCAGCGAGTCCGGGTGCGGCGCCGGCGTGGGCAGGGCCGGCGCCGGCTGGTGGCGGGCCAGGAGCCCCAGCGCCCGCGACAGCGCGGTGAGCATGCCCAGCGCCAGCAGGTCGACCTTGAGCAGGTTGAGCTCGGCCAGGTCGTCCTTGTCCCACTGCACGATGGTGCGGCCGGGCATGGCGGCCGGCTCGATGGAGACGGTCTCGCAGAGCGGCCGCCGGGTGATGACGAAGCCGCCGACGTGGATGGAGAGGTGGCGCGGGAAGCCCTGCAGCTCGCGGGCGAGCTGCAGGGTGAGCCGGACGCGGTCGGAGTCGGCTGCGTCCAGGCCGGCCTGGGCCACCAGCTCCGGCCCCACCTGCCCCAGGTCCTCGTAGGTGCCCACCAGCTTGGCCAGCCGGTCGACCTGGGCCAGCGAGAGCCCCAGCGCCTTGCCCACGTCGCGCAGCGCCGACTTGGCCCGGTAGGTGATGACCTCGCAGACCATCCCGGCCCGGTCGCGGCCGTACCGCGCGTAGACGTACTGGAGCACCTCCTCGCGCCGCTCGTGCTCGAAGTCGACGTCGATGTCCGGCGGCTCGCCGCGCTCGGCCGAGATGAACCGCTCGAAGAGCAGCCCCATCCGCACCGGGTCGATGGAGGTGATGCCCAGCACGAAGCAGACCGCGGAGTTGGCGGCGCTGCCGCGTCCCTGGCAGAGGATGCCGCGCGAGCGGGCGAACCGGACCACGTCCCAGACGGTGAGGAAGTAGCTGGCGTAGCCGAGCGACTCCACCAGCTCCAGCTCGCGCGCCAGCTGCCGGGCCACGTCGTCCGGGGGCTCGCCGCGGTAGCGCCAGCGCGCACCCTCGCGGACCAGCTCGCGCAGCAGCGTCATGCCGGTGAGCTGGTCGGCGGCGATCGCAGCCTGGTGGTCCTGCGGGCCTTCGGTCCCCGTTCGTCCTTCGACTCCGCGCCCCGGCGTACAACAGCCCTCTTCGGTCGACGGGGCGCTACGCTCAGGACGAACGGATGGTCCGGGACCGCGGCGCTCCGCTACCTCGGCGGCACCAGCTCCAGCACCAGCACCAGCTCCAGCACCAGCTCCAGCACCAGCACCAGCACCAGCACCAGCTCCAGCACCAGCTCCAGCACCAGCTCCAGTTCCAGCTCCAGTTCCAGCTCCAGCTCCAGCTCCAGCTCCAGCTCCAGTTCCAGCTCCAGCTCCAGCTCCGGCACCAGCTCCAGCTCCGGCACCAGCTCCAGCACCAGCTCCGGCACCAGCTCCAGCTCCAGCTCCGGCTCCGGCTCCGCTTTCGGCTCCGGGACCGCGGCACTCCTCTACCTCCGCGGCTCCGGTCCCGCCCACAGCGGATCCGTTCGGCCTGAGCGTAGGGCCCGCTCCCTGCGGGCCCGGAGTCGAAGGCCAGGCCGCCGCGGCCGGCCCGCTCGCGGTGGTGGTCCGCAGGGCGAGGTGCGGGGTGGCGGCCACCGCGTCCTCGCGGGCGGCCTGGGCCGGGCTGGAGGTGGCCACGGCCGCCTCCGGCACCAGCGCCTGGCGCTCGACGCAGACCGGCGGCAGCGGGTGCTCGCCGCGGATCTCGTCCAGGCGGAAGCGGCACGCAGCGGCAATCTCCGCGGCGCGCTCCACCGCGGCCAGGTCGTCGCTCCAGAGCCGGGCCATCTCCTCCGGCCCCTTGAGCGTCCGCTCGGCGTTGGGGAAGAGCTGCCGGCCGGCCTGCTCGACCGAGGTGCCGAGCCGGACGCAGGTGAGCACGTCCTGCAGCGGCTGCCGGGTTCGTACGTGCGTGTGGACGTCGTTCACCGCCACCAGCGGCACGTCCAGCTGACGCCCCAGCGCGCGCGCCGCCAGCACCCGCGCCTCCTCGCCGCCCACCCGGTGGCGCGCCACCGCCAGCGCCAGCCGCGGCCCGAAGAGCGCCCTGAGCCGCGCGGCCGCCGGCTCGTCCAGGCCCGCGTAGAGCGCGAACAGCCCCTCCAACCCCTCCAGCTCGGCCGCCGGGACCTTCACGTCCGCCTTCTCGCGCCGCGCCGGCGGCATGTCCGGCGGCCCGGACCCGGGCGAGTCGAACGCGCGCCCGCAGGCGGCGCGGGTCAGGACCCGGCACAGCCGCGCGTAGCCCTCGCGATCCTGCGCCAGCAGCGTGAGCCGCGCCGGCCCGGGCTCGAGCCCGTCCACCACCAGCTCCGTCCCCACGATGAGCGGGAACCCGAGCCGCCGCGCCTCGGCGTGGGCCTTCACGACGCCGTAGAGGCCGTTCACGTCGGCCAGCGCCAGCGCGGCGAGCCCCAGCTCCGCGGCGCGCGCTACCAGCTCCTCCGGCTGGCTCGCCCCCTCCAGGAAGGAGTAGCAGGAGCGGCAGCGGAGCTCGGCGTAGCGCGGCCCGCCCTGGCGGCCCGGCCCCGGCATCAGTCGAAGAACCCGTGGAGGTAGAGGCGGCCGTCGGCCGCGTCGCGGAACACCCAGCAGTCGCCCAGCCCGTCCAGCAGGATCCGGTAGTAGTCGCAATCGAACCGCTCCGACCACCACTCGCCGGAGAGCCGCTCCGGCCCCTCGAAGCGGAGCACGGCGCGATCGCGCCCGCCCACGCGCAGCGCGGTGAGCCGGCCGCCCTCCCCCTCCGCCACCACCGGCTCCGGCGCCTGCAGCAGGCGCGTGGGACGGCCCGCGGACGCGAGGGCGGCAGCGCCTCCCGCCCCGCCCTCGCGCCGCGGCCCCAGCCCCGGCAGCACGCCGGGCCCTGGCGCTCGCGCCCCGTCGCGCCCCGCGCTCCGCCCCGGCGGCCGGAAAGCCACCGGCCGGTAGGCGCCCTCCGGCCGGTAGCGCTCCACCGGCTCGGCCGCGAAGAGCGCCCCGTCGCCCAGCCGCGCCGAGAGCCGGGCCAGCACGCCCTCGAGCGCGGCCAGCGCCTCCGGCCGATCGCCGAAGGCCAGCTGCTCGACCCCCACCACCGCCACCTCGACCGCCAGGAGCCGCAGGCCCACCACCGCCGCCGGCAGGCGCAGCGAGAAGAGGTGCTCCTTGAGCGGCGCCAGCCAGCGCGCCGCCGCGGCCGTGGGCGCCGCCAGCGGCAGGTCGATCCGCTCCTCGCCGCGCGGATCGAGCTTCAGCACCAGCCGCAGCCGGCTCGCGCCCAGCCCGCGCCCGGCCAGCCGCGAGGCCACGCGGTCCGCCAGCCGCTTGAGCGCGAACAGCAGCGGCTCCGCCGCCTCGGCCGGCCCCTCCAGCTCGAGGGCCTCCTCCGGCAGCGTCTGCGGGACGTAGGGCACCAGCGGCGAGGGATCCTCCGCGCGCGCCAGCCGCGCCGCCGCCACGCCCTCCTGGCCGAAGCGGTGGGCCAGCGTCCCCTCCGGCAGCCGCGCCAGCGCGCCCGCGTCATCGAGCCCGAGCGCCGCCAGCCGGGCCACCACCGCCGGCGGGAGCCCCAGCGCCGCGGGCGGCAGCGCGGCCAGCGCCGCCGCGGTGCCGCCCGGCGCCACCCGCAGGATCCGCCCGCCACCGCTCCCCCTGGCCTTCGACTCCGCCTGCCCTGGGGTTGCCGGGCCGGACGGAGCCAGCGCCACCTGCCCCGCCAGCGCCCGCGCCGGCGCCCGCCCATCGGCCAGCGCCGCGACGGCCGCGTAGCCCATCTCCGCCACCGCGGCCAGCGCCCGCTCCGCCAGCAGCTGCTCCCCCGCCGCCCGGGCGTCGGCCCCGCCCTCCGCCCGGCGACCCGCCAGCACGTGGGCCGCGCCGGCGTCCAGCAGCAGCGCGTCCGGCAAGGCGACCTCCACCGCCGGCGCCAGCCCGAGCAGCACCTCCGCCAGCGCCCGGAGCGCCGCGCGGTCGGCCTGCCGGTCGGCCTGCACGGTGGCGAGCCGGCCACAGGCCGCGTGCGCCTCCGCCGCGCTCATGCCGCGCCGCACCCCCGCCGCCCGGGCGGCGGCGTCGCAGCAGAGCACGCGGCCGTCCTCCAGCACCGCCAGCCCCTCGCCCGGCGCCTCCTCGCGCGCCCGGCCACGCAGCAGCCGCTGCAGCGCCAGGTCGGGCAGGTGCAGGGCCAGCACGCGCGGCGTCCGCTCAGGCCGCATGGCCCGCCCTCCTCGACGCCACCGGGACCAGGTGGCCCAGCCGCCGCTCCGGCCCCAGCTCCACCCGCGCCGCGGCCGGGACGCGCAGCCGCCCGCCCGGCCGCGACAGCCACACGCCCACCGCGCCGCCCTTCTCCGCCGCGGCCTGCAGCCGCCGGGCCGCCGCGTCCCAGCCGCGCGCCACCTCGGCCTGCGGCGCGTCGATGACCACCGCCGCGAACGCACCCGAGGCCAGCAGCGCCTCCGCAGCCCAGAGCGCCCGCGCCGGCCCTGGGGCCTCACTCGCCGTGCGCCGTCCGTCCGTGGTGGGCGCAGGACCGGCGGCGGCGCCGGAGTCGAACCACGGCCGGACGATGAGCAGCCGCGCCAGGTCCACCCCCATGGCCTCGGCCGCGGGCGGATAGAGCTCGCCGCGCGCGTCCACCCATGCCGCCAGCGCGTCGGGCGGCAGGCCGGCCAGGAGGCGCAGCGCCACGCCGGTCTTCCCGCTGGCCGGGCCGCCCGTCAGCTCGGAGAGCGCGCCGCGCGGGAAGCCGCCGCCGGGCAGCGCGCCGTCCACCTCCGGCACGCCGCTCGGGACGTAGCCGTCGCGCCGCGCCGGCCGGTGCTCGATCTTCCGGATGGCGTCGCGCAGCTGCGCGATGACGAGGTGCTGTTCCTGCTCCATGGACCACGCGCTCCCCGGGGACAAGCTAGCTGCTCGGGTGTTCAGGTAGCAAGTCGGTCTGACAGGGCCGCGATTTCAGGGGGCGTCCCAGGGAGCGAGGGCCCAGGAGCGCGCCCGTGGGGTCACCCCGCTCCGGTTCCGGGCCGTTCCTACCCTTCCTCCTGACGAGCCCGGCGCGGGCCGGGCTCCGACCACCGAACCTCGAGGGAGGGAACACCACATGAAGCTGAAGCTCTATGGATGGGGAAAGATGGCGTCGCTGGGGCTCGCGGGGTTGCTCGCGGGCGCGCCGGCCGCGTTCGCGCAGTCCACCGCGAGCGACCAGACCAGCACCGGCTCGTCCTCCTCCGACACCACCGGCTCGTCCGGCGCCGGCAGCAGCAGCACCGGGTCGAGCGCCTCCGACACGGGCACCGGGTCGTCCTCGTCCGACACCAGCAGCTCGAGCGGCACGGGCTCCTCGTCCTCCGGGATGAGCGGCTCCTCCGGCACCGGCTCGTCGTCATCCGACACCAGCAGCTCCACCGGCGGCACCGGCTCGTCCTCGTCCGACATGGGCGGCACGTCCGGCAGCAGCTCCTCCGGCACCGGCTCGTCGTCATCCGACACCAGCAGCTCCACCGGCGGCACCGGCTCGTCCTCGTCCGACATGAGCGGCACGTCCGGCAGCAGCTCCTCCGGCGCCGGCTCGTCCTCGGACACCGGCACCGGGTCCTCGGCCAGCAGCGGCATGGGCTCCAGCTCCAGCTCGAGCGCCGGCAAGAGCCACCACCTGAGCGGCACGGTCTCCGAAGTACGACCCGACCGCCCGCGAGATCACGCTCTCCAACTCCAGCAAGAAGCTGCACCTGTCGGACAGCACGCAGGTGACCAAGGACGGCCAGACGGCGTCCATCAGCGACATCAAGGAGGGCGATTCGATCCGCGCCAGCTACTCCGGCAGCGGCTCGGCGATGCAGGTGACCAAGATCGAGGTCACCAGCTCCGGCTCCGGCAGCTCCGGCTCCACCGGCAGCTCGACCACCGGCTCGGGCTCCAGCAGCACCGGCGACACCACCGGCGGCAGCTCCAGCTCCGGCAGCGGCTCCAGCACCACCCCGGACTCCGGCAGCTCGGGCTCGGACAGCTCCGGCGCGGGCTCGCCGGACGCCGGCTCCACCTCCGGCTCCGGCACCTCCGGCACCGGCTCCAGCAGCGGCGGCACCACCCCGTAGGCAGCCAGCGACGATCAGCAGCAAGGCGAGGGCGGGTGCCATCCGGCGCCCGCCCTCCCTGCATCAGAGCGCCGCCGCGCGGCGTGCGCGCTCAGCGCGCCGACGAGTCGGGCCCGCCCTGCTCCTGCGCGTGGCCAGCCTCGTGCGCCGCGATGTCGGCGCGGACCTTGTCCATGTCGATGGCGCGGACCTGGCGGATGAGGTCCTCCAGCGCCTCCTCCGGCAGCGCGCCCGGCTGCTGGAAGAGCATCACCCGGTCGCGCAGGATCATCAGCGTCGGGATCGACATGATCTGGAACTCGGCCGCCAGCTCCTGCTGCTCCTCGGTGTTCACCTTGCCGAAGGTGATGTCCGGGTGGGCCCGGGCCACCTTCTCGAAGGTGGGAGCGAAGATGCGGCACGGCCCGCACCAGGACGCCCACCAGTCCAGCAGGACGATGCCGTCCTTCTCCGCGATGCTCTTGAAGTTCTCCGACGTGACGGCGACGGTGGCCTCGACCATTTTCCTCATCCCTTCCACGCCCTGACCTCGGTTCGGCCAGCGGCGGCGCTCATGTGGGGTCGTCCCGGACAGCCCGGGATCTCTCACCCCTCAGATGTGATCCCGCCCGGGCCGAAAGGATTCGGCCCCGACGGGGCGAGCGCCGCTGGGCACCGCGGGCAGGAAGCGCGGACAGCCCTCCGCCCCCTTGCCGCGCTGGGGCGGCGGGACGGAGGGCTGCGGGGCCCGCGCAGGCGCGAGGCGCCGACCTACCGCGAGGGCGGGTACTTGTGCAGCTTGCGCTGCAGCGAGCGGCGGTGGATGCCGAGCCGGCGAGCGGCCTCGGAGATGTTGCCGCCGCAGTCGGTCAGCACGCGCTGGATGTGCTCCCACTCCGCACGGGCCAGCGAGGGGGTCTCGATCCCCTTCTCCTTGGCCGTGTTGGTGCCGTGGAGCGCGGCCAGGATTCGTCCGCGTCGGCCGGCTTGGGCAGGTAGCCCACGGCCCCCTCGCGCACCGCCTCGACGGCGGTGGAGATGCTGCCGTAGCCGGTCAGCATCAGCACGCGGGTCGACGGGTCGACGCGGCGGAGCTCCTTCAGCACCTCGATGCCCGAGCCGCCCGGCATCTTGAGGTCGACCACCGCCATCTCCGGCGAGTCCTTGGCCGCCTCGCGCAGCGCCTCCTCGGGAGACCCTGCGGTGCGCACCTCGTACCCGCGGTCGCGGATGGCCGTGGCGAGCCGCTCCCGGAGCACCTCGTCATCGTCCACCAGGAGGATGCTCGGAGGTTCTCGCGGCTCGTCGCTTCGCTGTTCATGCGCTGCTCCTCTCGCCGGCCTCCACGGCCGGCAGCTCGATCGTCACCTTCGACCCCTGGCCTGGCGTCGAGGCGATGTGAAGCTCGCCGCCCAGCTGCTCGGCGAGCGCGCGGGTCAGGAACAGGCCCAGCCCCATTCCCTCCCCCGGGACCTTGGTGGTGAAGAACGGCTCGCCCACGCGCGCGAGCACGTCCGGCGGCATGCCGCGGCCGCGGTCGGTGACCGTGGCCCGCACGCGCCCGTTGGTGGCCGCCATGTGCAGGTCGACCGTGGCCCCGGCGGGCGAGGCCTGGAAGGCGTTCTTCATGAGGTTCCGGAGCGTCTCGGCGAGCGCCTTGGGCGGCCCGGCGATGGAGAGCCCCTCGGCCCCCGGATTGACCTTCACCTTCACGCGGTCGCGCGGCGGCAGGCCGTCGAGCGCGCTGTCGATCCAGGTGCGGATGGGGAAGCTCCGGAACGGCTCGCCCATGTTGGCGCCGGCGTGCGCCGACATGCGGTCGAGGATTCCGCGGCAGCGGGCGATTCTGGTCCCGCACCAGCTGCAGGTCGCCCCGCACCTCGGCGGAGACCGAGCTGGCCAGCGAGCGCTGCAGCTCCTTGGTCACGATGGCGATGGTGGAGAGCGGCGTGGAGAGTTCGTGCGCCGCGCCGGCCGCCAGCGTCGCCAGCGAGGCCAGCTTCTCGCGCTTCTCCGCCCGCGCCTTGTGCTCGCGCAGCTCGCGCTCGCGGATGGCCAGCGCGTAGGTCACGCGGTGGACGAAGAAGACCACGAAGACCGAGGCCAGCCCGAGGGCGATCCACATGCCCTGCAGGTGCGCCTGGATCAGCTCGGCCTGCCCCAGCGCCGGGTGCGCGTGGCGCCCGCCGTTCGCGGCGTCGTGGACGAAGAGCCAGCCGAAGCCGCCCATCGAGGCGAGCAGCAGGAGCCAGGACCAGCGCGGCGGCAGCAGCACCGCGGCCAGCGCCACGTTGACGAGGTAGAGCGCGGAGAACGGGTTGGCGGCCCCGCCGGTGAGGTCGAGCAGGACGGTCAGGACGGCCGCGTCCACCACCATCACCGCGGCGATCACGCCGTCGGTGACACGGGCGCGGCGGGCCACCGCACCCAGCGCCAGGTTGCCCGCCACCTCGGCCGCAAAGAGGACGCCCAGCATGGCGACCGGCAGCCCGATGTGGGTCCAGGCCTGCGCCCCGGCGATGATCACCGCCTGCCCGAGGATCGCCCACCAGTGAAGCTGGACCAGCCAGGACAGGTTGTGGCGGCCGCGCGCCTCGCGCGCCGACAGCGCCCGGGCGGCGGGCGTGGAGCCGCCGTCAGGCGCAGCCGCGCCAGCGGCTTCGTCGGTCACCGGGAACTGTAGTCGAACCACTGACCTCACCCGCGCATGGAACCGTGACAAACTACCACAAACGGGGAGCCGAAGTATGTCCCGCCCCACGTCCCCAACTGCCTTGACGCATGACAGGTCGGTCCGTAGCCTCCCCCCTTCGATGAGAGGCCGTCGCCGCACCGTGGCCAGCGTCCTGGCGGACGCCCTGGCGCATCGCCCCGAGGCCGGCGCGGTGGCGCTGGCCGTGGCCTTCGCCGAGGCCTGCGGGCCGCGCCTGGCGCAGGAAGCGTCGCTGCGCGGCCCGCTGCGCGACGGTCGGCTGCTGGTGCTGGTCCGTTCCGCCGCATGGGCCGATCAGCTGGCCGCGCTCGAGGTCGAGATCTGCGCCCGCGTCAACGCGCGCATGGGGCGAGAGGTCGCGCGCGGCCTCGAGATCCGGCTGGCTCCGGAGCGCTGACGTGCGGGGGACCCGCGCCGCCCTCCCGCAGCCAGGCCCGGCGCGCGCCTGGGCCGCAGCGCTGCTGGCTGCCCTCGCCGGCTGCCTGTCGCATCCACCGGCCGCGCCCGCCGAGCCGGCCCTGCTGCCGGCCTCGGTCCAGGCCGGCCGGGCCCCTCCGCCGGCCGCGGCGGCGCCGGCCGACTACGGCCGCGATCCGGAGGTGGAGCTCGCGCCGGTGGAGAAGGCCGCGCTGGACGCGCTCCGCGCCGCGCCCGGCGGCGCCGCGCTCCGCATGAGCGGCGCGCTGGTCCGCGCCGCGCGCGAGCTGGCGGCGCGCGCCGCCCGCGGCGAGCGGTCCGCGCTCGACCCGGCCGCGCTCCGCGGCGCGCTGGCCCGCGGCCAAAGCTACGACCCCGGGCCGGAGATCTACCTCGTCTCCGGCGCGGCCAGCGGCATCCCCGACGCGCTGACCCGCCTCGTCTCCGGCGGCCCGGCCACGCACCTGGGCGTGGGCGCGGTGGAGCAGGACGGGCGCGTGGTGGCGGTGCTGCTCAAGGCCGACCGGCGCGTCCTGCTCGACCCCTTCCCGCGCGCGGTGGCGCCCGGCGGCAGCGCCCGCCTGGCCGGGCGGCTGCACCGCGAGCTGGTCCACCCGCGCGCCTTCCTCACCCTGCCCTCGGGCCAGGCGCGCGAGCTGGAGGTCCGCGGCACCGGGCAGGCCTTCCAAGCGCAGGTGCAGCTCCCGGCGCAGGGGCGCTACCTGCTGGAGGTGGTGGCGGAGGGGGCCGCCGGGCCGGAGGTCACGGCGCTGCTGGTGATCTCGGCGGGCGGCGCCGCGCTCGACGCGCCGGGACCCGCCCCCGCCGCCGACCCGGCCTCGCTCGAGGCGGCCGAGGCGGCGGTGCTGCGCGCGCTCAACGCCACCCGCTCGCGCCAGCGGCTGCCGCCGCTCCGGGCCGATCCGGCGGTGGCCGCGGTGGCCCGCCGCCACGCGGAGGCCATGCGCGCGGCCGGGCTGGTGGCGCACGTGCTGCCCGGCAGCCCGGGCCCGGACGCCCGGCTCCGGGCCGCGGGGCTGCCCTTCGCGGCGGTGCGGGAGAACGTGGCCCAGGCGCGCACGGCGCTGCAGGCGCACGCGACCATCGAGGAGAGCCCGGCCCACCTGGCGAACCTGCTCGACCCGCAGCTCACGCGGGCCGGCGTGGGCGTGGCGCGCGGCCAGCTGCCCAACGGCGACCCGACCACCTACCTGTGCGAGGTGCTGCTGCGGGCGCCGGACGAGGCCCGGCGCGGGAGCCGGCTCACGCCTGCGGCGCGGGTGCGCGAGGCGCTGTGGGCCGAGCGGGCCAGGCTGGGACTGCCGCCGCTCACCGCCGACCTGGAGCTGGACGCGCTGGCGGACGAGGCGGCGGCGCGGCTCCTGGCCAGCGACGGGGAGGACGACGGCGGGGCGGCCCGGCGCGCGCTGGACCTGCCGCGCGCGCTGGCGGCGGTGGACCGCTTCGTGGTCGAATCGCCGACCGACGCCGTGCGCTCGGCCAACCTGCGGCAGCCGGGGCTGCGCCGGGTGGGCGTCGGGGTGCGGGAGGGAGACAGCCGCCGCCTGGGACGGGGACGGCTGTTCATCTCCGTGGTCTACTCGGATTGACCGGACGTGAAGACCTGCCTAGGCCAGCCGCCGCTGCGTGGCGTAGCTCTCGAGCCCGCCCTCGACCTTGGGCTGCAGGTCGTGGAGCGAGCAGCGCTGGCAGGTCCAGCTGTTCCAGCCCTTGGTGACGGCCTCGTCCAGGCAGGCGTCGTAGTGGTTGCAGAAGAGGTTCCGGTGCCCCTCGACGCCGCGGTCCGGGTTGATGGGCGCGGTCAGCTCCGTCGGGCTCGGCTTGTCGAACACGGTGGACTCCTCACGGATGGCCTGGCCATCCTCCGATGCGGCGCGACGGTGCATCACCGGCCCCCCTCCGTCGCCGCCGGCCCCCTCCGCGAGGCACCGGCGATCCGCCCAGCGCTATCGAGACTTCGACTGGCGTGCGGTCGCTCGTCTGGACGGCCGGACGCCGGCGCTATATCGCAACCCCACATGCAGCGAGTCAAGGCCACCCCCTCCCCCGCCCAGGTGAGCGCGCCGCACACCCGGAAACCCTGCGCCGGCGCGAGGGTTTGCACGCCGGCGCCGCGGGCGGCCCGCGCGCTGCTCGCGGGGCTCCTGGCCGCTTCCTGCACGGCGGCGAGGGCCTCCGACACCCCGCTGTGCGACTGGCTCTCGGGGATCGGGGACGCGGCGCAGGCGCTGACGGACGGCCGGCCCGAAGCCTCGGCCGCGGCGGCGCGCCGGGCGCTCGAGGCCCGGCCGCACGCCGCCGCCGGGGCCCGCGCCTCTGCGGCGCTGGGGCTGGCGCTGGCGGCGGCGAGCCAGCCCGGTCCGGCCGCCGACGCGCTGGAGGTGGCGCTGGCCGCGCCGGCCGTCGGCGCGCGCGCCCACCTCACCCTGGCGCGCGCGCAGGCCCTGGCCGCGGCCGGCCGGGCGCCGGAGGCGGCGCGGGTGATGGCGGAGGCCTCCAGCGCGGCGGGCGCGCTCTGGGTGGCGCGCCGGGCCGGCTTCCTGGAGGGCCGGGCGCTGCTGGCGGCGGGGCTGCCGGGCGACGCGGCCGACCGCCTGGAGGAGGCGCTGCGGCGCGCGCCGGACGACCCGCTGGCGCAGGGGGCGCGGCTCGACCTGGCCGCGGCGCGGCGCGCGCTGGGCGACGACGCCGCGGCCCTGGCCCGGCTGCGCGAGGCCTGGCTGGCCGCCGGCACCCCCGAGGCAGAGACGGCCGGCGCGCGGCTGCAGGCCTGGCGCGCGGCGGGCGGCCCGCTGCCGCCCCCGGCCGCCGACGACCACCTGGCGCGCGCGACGCGCTTCCTGGAGGACGGCCGGCCGGAGGAGGCGCTGCGCGAGCTGGAGGCGGCGCGCCGCGCCGAGAGCCCGGCCTCCCGGCCCGAGCTGGGCGACGCCCTGCGGGCCTCGGCGCTGGTGGCGCTGGGGCGGCTGGACGAGGCCGAGCGGACGGCCGCGCCGCTGGACGGGGCGGCCGACCAGGAGGTCCGCCGCGCGGCCACCCTGGTGCTGGCGCGCGTGGCGGCGCGGACGGGACGGCTGCAGGACGCGGTGGCGGGCTACGAGGCGGTGGCGCGCTCGCAGGCGCTGGTGCCGGGCCTGCCCGGCTGGCGCCAGCGCGAGCTGGGCGACGAGGCGGCCTACCTGGCCGCCTGGCTGCCCTACGACGCCGGCGACCTGGCCCGCGCGGTGGGCACGCTGGAGGGGTTCGCCCGGGCCCACCCGCGCTCGCGCCGCGCCGACGACGCGCTCTGGTTCGCCGGCTGGTCGCGCTACCTCTTGGGCCGCAGGGCCGAGGCGGCCCGCACCTTCGCGCGCCTCACCGCGACGCCCATCGGCGACGCCGCCCTCTACTGGCAGGCCCGGGCCCTGGGCGGCGCGCGGGCCCGCCCGCTCCTGCGGCGCGCGGCGGCGCTGGGCGGCGACGGCTGGTACGGCCTGCTGGCCCGCGCCCGGCTCGCCGCGCTGGGCGAGCAGGTGGCCCGGCCCGAGGCGGCGCCGGGCAAGCCCCTCCCGGACGCGGCCACGCCCGAGCTCGCCGGGCCGCTGGCGGTGGCCGCAGAGTGCCTGGGCCTGGGGCTGGAGGACGACGGGCTGGCCGAGCTGAGGGCCCTGGCCGGCGCGCCGCGCGTGCGCGCCTCGGCGGCGCTGGTGGCGCAGCTGGCCGCCTTCGCGGGCGACGCGGAGATCCCCTTCCGCATCAGCCGCGACCACCTGGGCGCCACCCGCCGCACGGTCCGCTGGAGCCACCCCGAGCCCGAGGCTGCGCTGGTGGCGAAGGCCAGCGCCGGGGCGGGCGTGGATCCCGCGCTGGCCTACGCGGTGATGCGGCGCGAGAGCAACTTCCGCCGGCACATCCGCAGCGGCGCCGGCGCCGAGGGGCTGATGCAGCTGCGGCCGGCCACCGCCGAGCGCGTGGCCTCGGTGCTGGGGCTGGCGGAGGGGGCCGGCGCGCGGCTGGGCGATCCGGAGCTCAACCTGGCGCTGGGCATCCACTACCTCGGCCTGCTCGGCTCCCGCTTCGGCGATCCCGCCGCCACCCTGGCGGCCTACAACGCCGGGCCGGTCCCGGCCGCGGGCTGGGCCCGGGCGCGCGCCGGCATGCCGCTCGACGAGTGGGTGGAGTGCGTCCCGTTCCGCGAGACGCGCCAGTACCTCAAGAATCGTGCTGGCGGACTGGGACGTGTACCGCGGCCTGCGGGGCGAGCCGCCCGCCCCGCTCGACCCCGCCCGCGCCGTGACGGCGCCGGCGCAGGGCGTGGGGTTCTGAGGCGCGGCGGGGCGAGGGCGTCAGCCCCCGTGAGATGCCGCCGCCGCGACGGCGGCGAGGATGGCGTCGCCCATGCGCCGCAGCACCGAGGGCGTGACTCCCGGCAGCCGCGCCAGCTCCGCCTCGGCGGCGGGGCGGCGGCGGGCGATCTCCAGCATGGTCAGGTCCGCCAGCACCTTGAACGGCGGGCGGTCCGCGGCCTGGGCCCGCTGCTCCCGCGCCAGGTAGAGCGCGCGCAGGATGGCCTTCCCCGGCGCGTCCAGCTCGCGCCCGCCCTTGATGCGGCGCCAGCCGTCCGGGTCGAAGACCCGCTCGCGCGGCTCGACGGCGGCGATCTTCTCGAACTCCTGCTGCGCCTCCGCGGCCAGGCCGCGGGCGGCCAGCTCCCCCGCCAGCGCGGCGTGGAGCGGCAGGAGGAAGTGCGTGTCCAGCGCCGCGTAGGCCAGCTGCTCCCGGGTCAGCGGCCGGCGCCCCCAGTCCGAGCGCTGGAACGACTTGGAGAGGCGCACGCCGAACTGCGCCTCGACCAGCGCCGAGAGCCCGAGCCCGGGGCGGCCCAGCCGCCGCGCCGCGGCCATGGTGTCGAACAGGCGCGGCAGGCGCCAGCCGTACTCGCGCTTGAGGCAGCGGACGTCGTAGTCGGCGCCGTGCAGCACCGTCTCGCGGCCGCCGCAGAGCACCTCGCCCAGCGGGCGCACGTCCACCGCCAGCGGGTCCACCACGTGGTCGGAGTGCGGCGTGGAGAGCTGGATCAGGCAGACCCGCTCCCGGTACACGTGGAAGCTGTTGGACTCGGTGTCGAGCGCCACCACCGGCTCGGCGCGCAGCCGCTCGACCAGGCTGGCCAGGGCCTCTGGGGTGGCGACGAGCTGGGGGGGCGGGGTGTCGGACATCGCGGCCATACTACCGCGACCCCGGGCCGGCGAGCGCCACCGCGACCGCCCCGGCCACCGCGGCGTTCCGCTCCAGCAGCGCCAGGTTGGCGCGCCGGGAGCGCCCGCCGGTGGCCTGCGCCACCGCCCCGAGCAGGAAGGGCGTGGCGGCCTTCCCGCGCACCCCCTGGCGCCGGGCCTCGGCCAGCCCCTGCTCCACCGCCGCCTCCACCTGCTCGCGGTCCACCGGCTCCGGCGGCGGCACCACCAGCAGCACCCCCTCGCGCCGCCCCAGGCCGTCCCAGTGCAGCTGGAGCACGCGCGCCGCGCCGGCCGCGTCCTCCACCCGGTGCTCCAGGGCCACGCCGCTGCCGGACGCGTAGAACGCCGGCAGCTCGGAGGTCCCGAGCCCCAGCACCGGCACGCCCAGGGTCTCCAGCGCCTCGGCCGTGGCGGGCAGGTCCAGGATCACCTTGGGGCCTGCGCACACCACGCACACCGGGGCCCTCGCCAGCTCGGGGAGATTGGCCGAGACGTCGCCGGCCCAGGCCGGCGGCGCGCCGCCCACGCGGTGGACCCCGCCGATGCCCCCGGTGGCGAAGAGCCTGATCCCGACCCGCGCGGCCAGCGCAGCGGTGGCCGACACGGTGGTGCCGGCGTCCCGCCCGGCGGCGATCAGCGGGGCCAGATCGCGCGCTGCCGCCTTGGCCGGGCGCCGGGCCGGGTCCGCCAGCCGCTCCAACCCCGCCCGGTCCAGCCCCACCACCACCTTGCCGCCCAGCAGCCCGATGGCGGCCGGCAGCGCCCCCGCCGCCCGCACCGCGTCGGCGCAGCGCAGGGCCGCCTCCAGGTTCTCCGGCGGGGGGAGCCCCTGGGCCACCACGCTGGTCTCCAGCGCCACCACCGGCCCGCCCCGCGCCAGCGCGTTGCGGACCTCCTCGGCGACCTCGATCACGGGCGTCATTGCGGGCAGTCTAGCCAGGGACGGGCGCCCGGCGCGCGTGGTATGCAGACGCCGCCCGACCGAGGGCCCCGAGGACCCTGCATGCTGCTCGCCCGACTCCGCGGCCTCTTCGTGCTGGTCTACGGCGCCATCACCATGGCGCTGTTCTTCGCGATCAGCCTCCCGGTGATGGTCCTCACCCGGTCCGGCGACCTCCCCATCTGGCTGGCCCGCTTCGCCTGGTCCCCCTCGGCCATGTGGCTCAGCCGCTCGCCGGTCCGGCTGCGCCCGCTGCCCCCGCTGCCGGACGGGCCGGTGATCTTCGCCTCCAACCACGAGAGCGCGCTCGACATCTGGATCCTCCTGGCCCACCTGCCCCGCCCCATCCGCTTCGTGGCCAAGGCGGAGCTGTTCCGGATCCCCATCTTCGGCTGGTACATGCGGCTGGGCGGCCACGTGCCGGTGGAGCGGGCCAACCGCACCCAGGCCGTGGCCTCGCTCCGGCACGCCGGCGAGCTGGTCAGGGCCGGCACCTCGCTGATCGTCTTCCCGGAGGGGACCCGCTCGCTCGACCGGCGCATCCTGCCGTTCAAGAAGGGGCCGTTCGTGCTGGCGATGGAGGCGGGCGTGCCCATCGTGCCGGTGGCCATCTCCGGTTCGGGCGCGGTCACGCCCAGCAAGGTGGTCGCCATCTGGCCGGGGCCGATCGACGTGGCAGTCGGCGCCCCGATCGACCCGCGCGACCACCCCGGGCGCAACGAGCTCCTGCTGGAGGTGCGGCGCCGGATCATCGCGCTGCACCGCGAGCTGGGCGGCCTGGGCGGCGACGAGTCGCAGGGCGTGGCGCGCGGGGAAGGCGGGCGGGACCAGGTGGGACGTTGAACGACTTGTGGCTCACTCCGCGCGGAGGGTACGATCCGTGGCCATGAAGGAAGGCTCCCCGCTCGACGCGCGCGCCGCGGCGCACAAGGTGAAGGACCTGGCGCGGGACCTGGCCGGTGAGCTGGCCGAGGGCTACCGGAAGTCCACCCGCTACTTCAAGCTGCGCGCGGCCGTGATCGGCACCTGGGTGGCGCTGTCGCTCGTGACCGTCTGGGCGGCCTGCCCCTCCACCGGTCCCGGCAACTCGCTCGGCGCCGAGATCCGGCTGTCCGAGGGCGCCGGCGTCGGCACGCAGATCGTGGTGGTCAACACCACCGACACCATCTGGCGCGACGTGGTGATCACCGTGGACGACGACTGGTCCCACGCCATCACCACCGTGCGTGGCGGGGAGCACGTGGTGGTGGCGCTGGAGAAGTTCCAGCGCAGCGGCGCCCACCCGCCGCAGGAGCTGAAGCCCCGGACCATCACCGTCTCCTGCTCCGAGGGGACCGTGCGCACGCCCGTCGGGCGGAGGTGACCGCCGTGTCCCACCGCATCCTGCTGGTCGACGACGACGCGGAGATCTGCGACTTCCTGGCCGTGCTCCTGGAGCTCGAGGGGCTGCAGCCGGTGGTGGCGCAGACCGCCGACCGGGCGCTGGCGCTGCTGGGCGACGCCGCGGCGGTGCTGCTGGACGTGGCCATGCCCGGCGTGGACGGGCTGGAGCTGTGCCGCCGGATGCGCGCCGCCGGGTTCCGCGGCCCGGTGCTGGTGGTCTCGGCCCGGCCCGGCCCCGACCTGCCGCACAAGGCCGCCGAGGCCGGCGCCGACGGCTTCGTGCGCAAGCCCTTCGAGAACGCCGAGCTGGTGGCGCGGCTGCACGCGCTGCTCGCGCCGGTCGCCTGAGGCCGCCGCCCTCACGCGCCCTCCCCCGGGCGGCGCCGCGCCGTCGCCAGGTCGTCCAGCGCCGCCTCCCTGCGCCGCTCCCGCTCCCGCAGCGCGCGGGCGCGCTGCGCCGCCAGCAGCGCCTCCACCACGTCCAGCCGGGCCCGCGCGGTGAGCAGCGCGCCGCGCGCGGCGTCCACCCGCTCCCGGCCGCGCACGGCCCTGGCCAGCGCCTGCTCCAGCCCCCGGCGCGCCTCCAGCGCCTCCTCCCGCCGCCTGGCGCGCAGCGCGTGGGCCTGCCCGTGCAGCGCCGCCGGCGCCCCCGGCCCGGCCGCGGGCACCTCCAGCCGCAGCAGCGCCTCCTCGAACGCCCCGCGCCTCCGCGCCACCTCCTGCAGGATGGGCTCGACCGCCCGCACGGCCTCGTCCGCCTCCGCTCGGGCCCGGTCCAGCGCCCGCCGGCGCAGCGCCTCCAGCCGCTCCAGCAGGGCGCTCACCAGACCAGCTCCTGGAGCCGCGCCAGCGTCTCCGCCCGGTCTGCCCGCTCGTCCGCCGGCTGCCGCAGGAAGGCCTCGATGGCGGGGAGCCGCGCCAGGGCCTGATCGGCCTCGGGATCGGCGCCGGGCTGGTAGGCCCCCAGCGCCACCAGCTCGCGGACGCGCGCGTGCGCCGCCAGGAGCGCCCTGAGCCGCGCCGCCGCCGCCTGGTGCGCCGGCGCGGCCACCGCCGGCATCACCCGCGACAGGCTGGCCAGCGGGTCCACCGCCGGGAAGCGCCCCGCCTCGGCAAGCGCCCGGTCCAGCACCACGTGCCCGTCGAGGATGGAGCGGACCTCGTCGGCGATGGGCTCCTCCAAGTCGCCGCCCGCCACCAGCACGGTGTAGACGGCGGTGATGGAGCCGCGCGCACGGGGGCCGGCGCGCTCCAGCAGCCGGGGCAGCGCGGCGAAGACCGAGGGGGGATAGCCCTGCCGCGCGGGCGGCTCGCCCGCGGCCAGCCCCACCTCGCGCAGCGCCCGCGCGTAGCGCGTGACCGAGTCGACCAGCAGCAGCACGCGGTGTCCGGCCCCGGCGAACCACTCGGCCACCGCGGTGGCCACGTGGGCGGCCCGCAGCCGGACCAGCGGCGGCGCGTCGCTGGTGGCGACCACCACCACCGCCCGCGCCAGCCCCTCCGCGCCGAGCGGCCCTTCCAGGAACTCGCGCACCTCGCGGCCGCGCTCCCCCACCAGGCAGACCACCACCCGGTCGGCGTGCGTGCCGCGCGCGATCTGCCCCAGCAGCACCGACTTGCCCACGCCCGCGCCGGCGAAGAGCCCGAGCCGCTGCCCCTGCCCCGCCGGCGCCAGCGCGTCCAGCACCCGCACGCCGAGCGCCAGCGGCTCGCGCACCGGCGGCCGCTCCAGGGGCGGCGGCGCGGGCCGGTCCACCGCCCAGCGCACCAGCCCGGCCGGCAGCGGCCGCCCGTCGGCCGGCGCGCCCAGCCCGTCCAGCACGCGCCCCACCAGCGCCTCGCCCACCCGGAGCGCAGGGGGCGCCCCGCGCGGCAGCACCTCGGCTTCCGGCCCCACCCCGACCGGCTCGCCCAGCGGCAGGACCACCACCCGGCCGTCCCTGAACCCCACCACCTCGCCGGTCAGCGGCGGGCGCCCCGGCGTCCGGACCTCCACCTCGTCGCCGACCCGCACCCCGCCGGCCGCGGTGGCCTCCAGCACCGGCCCCAAGAGCCGCGTGACGCGGCCGCGGACCGGCAGCGGCTGGGCGCCCGCCACCGCCGCCAGCAGCGCCGCCGTCACCCCTCCACCTCCGCCAGCGCGCGCTCGAGCAGCTCCAGTTGCGCCTCCACCCGGGCGTCGATGCGCCCGGCGGCCCCCTCCACCACCACCGCCCCGGGTCCCAGGGTCGGGTCCGCCACCGGCGTGACCCCGCCGAGCTCGAGCGTGGAGGCGAGCCGCGGCAGGGCCTCACGCAGCGCAGGCAGGTCGCCCGGGCTCACCCGCACCACCACCTCCCCCAGCCCGCGGGCCTGCGCCAGCGCCCGCTCGGCCAGGGTCACCAGCGCGCCCGGCTCGGCCGCCAGCGCCTCCCCCAGCACCCGCCGCGCCAGCTGCAGCGCCAGCGCGGCCACCTCCGCGGCCCGCCCCGACTCCAGCCTGCGCCGCGCGGCCGTCACCTCCACCAGCAGCGCCGCGGCGCGCGCCTGGCCGGCGGCCCAGCCCGCGGCCTCGGCCTCCGCCCGCACCCGCGCCGCGTCGGCGGCGGCCGCGCTCCGCAGGGCCGCAGCCTCCGCATCGGCCGACGCCAGCGCCTCGCGCGCCCGCGCCGCCGCGACGACGTGCGCCGCCTCCAGCCGGCGCGGCGCCGGCCCCTCGCCTCTCAGGATGGTCGCCACGCGGTCTGGTACTGCAGCGCGCGGGCCAGGCGGCCTGCAGGCGCAAGCCGGCGGATCCACGGCGGTGTCGCGGTCGAGGACCAGCGCGAAAGGTCCGCGGCGCGGACCGTGCGGTCGCGGCGCGGACCTCTCCGCTCGAGGAGATTGGTCCCGGACCCGTCCGCCCCCGGTCGCCCTTCGACCCCGGCCCACCGATCAGCGCGGGCCGCCCACCACGGGCCTACGCTCAGGGGGACCGGGGGCCGTTACGTTGCCCGCCGCCGCCCCCGGTCGCCCTTCGACTCCGGCCCGCCGATCAGCGCGAGCCGCCCACCACGGGCCTACGCTCAGGGGGACCGGGGGCCTTTGCGTTGCCCGCCGCTGCGCCGGTCGCCCTTCGACTCCGGGCCGCCGATCAGCGCGAGCCGCCCACCACGGGCCTACGCTCGGCCTACGCCCAGGGGGACCGGGGGCCGTTACGTTGCCCGCCGCCGCGCCGGTCGCCCTTCGACCCCGGCCCGCCGATCAGCGCGAGCCCCCACCACGGGCCTACGCTCTGGGGGACCGGGGGCCTTTGCGTTGCCCGCCGCCGCGCCGGTCGCCCTTCGACTCCGGCCCGCCGATCAGCGTGAGCCGCCCACCACGGGCCTACGCTCAGGGGGACCGGGGGCCGTTACGTTGCCCGCCGCCGCGCCGGTCGCCCTTCGACCCCGGCCCGCCGATCAGCGCGAGCCGCCCACCACGGGCCTACGCTAGGCCTACGCTCAGGGGGACCGGGGGCCGTTACGTTGCCCGCCGCTGCGCCGGTCGCCCTTCGACTCCGGCACGCCGGCCAGCGCGAGCCCCCCCACCACGGGCCACGCCAGGATGGTTGAGCCTGACACCGGGCGGCAGCCTGAAGACAGCGAGGCCCGCTTCCACCAGGGAAGCGGGCCTCGAAGATGCTGCCGACCGACCGCGCGCTAGGCGGCGTCGCGCTCGACCGGCTGCAGGTAGCGGTGGAGGAACTGCTTCGTCTTCAGCTCCACCTGGCGGACGCGCTCGCGCGACACGCCCCAGCGCTTGCCGATCTCCTCCAGCGTGCGCGGCTGGTCCTGCTCGAGCCGGTTGTGGACGATGTCCCAGCCCAGCTCGCCGATCCGCTTGCGCACCTTGCCGAGCGCGTCGCGGACCTCGTTGTCGCCCTCGCCCTGGAGGAAGGTGTCCTCCGGGCCGGGGCCGTCGTCCTCGATCCGCTCGAGGTGCGTGGCGTCACCCTCCTCGTCGATGGCGCTGTCGAGCGAGAGGTCAGGCTGGGCCACCGTGCCGCTCTGCGGGCGCACGGTCGAGCGGGCCTCCTTGAGGTACTTCCCGATGTAGGCGCGAATCCACCAGACGGCGTAGGTGGAGAACCGCGTCCCGGCGTGCGGGTCGAACTTCTCCACCGCGCGCATCAGGCCGACGTTGCCCTCCTGGATCAGGTCGTCCAGCCGGACGGTGCCGCGACGCTGCTTGCGGGCGATCGCGACGACGAAGGCCAGGTTGTGGCGCACCAGCTTCTGCTTCGCGGAGACCTCACCCTTGCGGGCCCGAACGGCCAGCGCGTGCTCGTCCTCGCGGCTGAGGGGCGGAAAATCCCTCACGGCCTTGAGATACGGCGCCAGCTCCTCGAACTCCTTGCTGCCCCTCTGCGTGCTCGCGGTCCTCATCCTTTGCCTCTCCACCTGTCCTGCATCAGGCCGTCACGGTCAGGTTACGTAACGTGAGTTTAGAATTGTGGACTTATCGAGTCAAGATGAACCGGTTGGCACCCCGGTGGACCACAAATTCCCGAAGGGTTACAGCGCTCAGCGACTGCCTCATGAGGGTGACGGCCCCAATATGAACACGCCCTGGCCGTCCGCCCTCCCCCTGCTTTGCTGCGCTGCGTGATTTACGTCAAATCACTGTGGTTGCGCGAGATCAAGCACGATCGCGTTTCCCTGGCGGGTGTCCGACCCCTGAACAACCGGCCAGACGTGCAACCAACCGCCCTTCCGGCCTGATTTCCTTCCGCACCGCCAAAACGAAAAGGGCCCGGCCCCAGAAGGGACCGGACCCTTTGTGAATCGATGTCTCGGCTTCGAGCGCTACTCGTCGGCGCCGACGGCGAGGGCCTCCTCGGCCTCCTCGACGGCGTCCACCGGCGTCTCCACCTCGATGTCGAGGTGCTTGTAGGCCGGCAGGCCCGTGCCGGCGGGGATGAGCCGGCCCATGATGACGTTCTCCTTGAGGCCGCGCAGGTAGTCGACCTTGCCGCTGATGGCGGCCTCGGTCAGCACCTTGGTGGTCTCCTGGAAGGACGACGCCGAGATGAACGACTCGGTGGAGAGCGAGGCCTTGGTGATGCCGAGCAGCAGCGGCTCACCCTGGGCCGGACGGCCGCCGTCGTTGATCACCCGATCGTTCTCGCCCTCGAACACGAACTTCTCGACCTGCTCGTCGGCCAGGAAGGTCGTGTCGCCCACGTCGACGATCCGCACGCGCCGCAGCATCTGGCGGACGATGGTCTCGATGTGCTTGTCGTTGATCTTCACGCCCTGCAGCCGGTAGACCTCCTGCACCTCGTCCACCAGCCAGCGGGCCAGCTCCTTCTCGCCCAGCACCCGCAGGATGTCGTGCGGGTTGGCCGCGCCGTCCATCAGCGCCTCGCCCGCGCGGACGCGGTCGCCGGTGTGGACCGAGATGTGCTTGCCCTTGCCGATCAGGTACTCCTTGGCCAGGTCGGGGCGCAGCTTGCCGTCCACCTCGGGCGTGATGACCACCTTGCGCTTGCCCTTGGTGTCCTTGCCGAAGGCGACCACGCCGTCGATCTCGGAGATGACCGCGTGCTCCTTGGGCTTGCGGGCCTCGAAGAGCTCGGCGACGCGCGGGAGACCGCCGGTGATGTCCTTGGTCTTGGTGGTCTCGCGCGGCATCTTGGCGATGACGTCGCCGGCGTCCGCCTCGTCCCCGTCGTTGACGACCAGGTTGGCGCCCTCGGGCAGCATGTAGCGGGCGTCAGCCTCGGAGTTGGCCAGCTTGCGGGTCTTGTCGTCCGCGTCCTTGATTGAGATGCGCGGGCGCGCGTCCGGATCCTTGGAGGCGATGACCACCTTGCGGGCCAGGCCGGTGATCTCGTCCACCTGCTCGCTGATGGTGACGCCGTCGATGAGGTCGCCGTACTTGATGCGGCCGGCCACCTCCGTGATGATCGGCATCGAGTAGGGGTCCCACTCGGCCAGCAGCGTGTTGGGCTCGATCTTGTCGCCGTCGCGGACCAGCAGCTTGGCGCCGTAGACCACGCCGTACCGCTCGCGCTCGCGCCCCTGCTCGTCGGTGACGATCAGCTCGCCGTTCCGGTTCATGACGATGAGCGTGCCGTCCTTCTTCGGGCCACGCTCACCTGGTGGAACTTCACCAGGCCGGGGTTGCGGTTCTCGATGGTGGACTGCTCCGCCCGCCGCGAGGCCGCGCCGCCGATGTGGAAGGTCCGCATCGTCAGCTGGGTGCCCGGCTCGCCGATGGACTGGGCGGCGATGACGCCGACCGCCTCGCCGATGTTCACCTTGCGGCCGCGGGCCAGGTCACGGCCGTAGCACTCGACGCAGATGCCGCGCCGGGCCTGGCAGGTCAGCACCGACCGGATCTTCACCTTGTCGATGCCGGCGTTCTCGATGAGCTTGACCTTGCCCTCGTCGATCTCCTCGTTGGCCGAGACCAGCACCGAGGTGGAGAACGGGTCGTGGATGTCGTCGAGCGCCACGCGGCCGAGGATGCGCTCACCCATCGGCTCGATGATCTCGCCGCCCTCGACCAGCGCGCCCAGGGTGATGCCGTCCATGGCGCCGCAGTCGTACTCGGTGATGATGGCGTCCTGGGCCACGTCGACGAGGCGGCGGGTCAGGTAGCCGGAGTTGGCGGTCTTGAGCGCCGTGTCGGCGAGGCCCTTGCGGGCGCCATGGGTGGAGATGAAGTACTGGAGGACGTTCAGACCCTCGCGGAAGTTCGCGGTGATCGGCGTCTCGATGATCTCGCCCGACGGCTTGGCCATCAGGCCGCGCATGCCGGCCAGCTGGCGGATCTGCTGGGCAGAGCCGCGGGCGCCGGAGTCGGCCATGATGTAGATCGGGTTGAACGACGGCTGCTTGCGCTCCTCGCGCTTGCCGTCCTTGGTCCCGACCGCCGTCTCCTGGCTGATCTCGCCCATCATCTCGCCGGCCACCTCCTCGGTGGCCTGCGCCCAGATGTCGATGACCTTGTTGTACCGCTCGCCGATGGTGATGAGACCCTCGGAGTACTGGGTCTGGATGTCGTCCACGTCGCGGGTGGCGCGCTCGAGCACGTCCACCTTCCGCTTCGGGATCACCATGTTCTCGAGCGCGATCGAGATGCCGGCCTTGGTGGCGTTGCCGTAGCCCAGCGACCGCACGCGGTCGGCCAGCAGCACCGTCTCCTTCTCGCCGCAGAGGCGGTAGGTCAGGTCGATCAGGCTCTGCAGCTGCTTCTTGTCCATCACCTTGTTGACGGAGTCGAAGGAGAGCCGCTTCGGCACGATGTCGTACAGCATGACCCGGCCGACGGTGGTCTGGACGCGCTTGCCGTCCATGCGCACCCAGACCTTGGCCTGCAGGTCCACCTCGCCCTGGTCGTAGGCGGCGCGCGCCTCCTCGGGGCTGGCGAACTTCTTGTCCTCACCGCGCGCGAAGGCCCGCTCGCGGGTCATGTAGTAGATGCCGAGGACGATGTCCTGCGACGGCACGATGATCGGCTTGCCGTGCGCCGGCGAGAGGATGTTGTTCGTGCTCATCATGAGCACGCGGGCCTCCATCTGCGCCTCGATGGAGAGCGGCACGTGCACGGCCATCTGGTCGCCGTCGAAGTCGGCGTTGAAGGCGGTGCAGACCAGCGGGTGCAGCTGGATGGCCTTGCCCTCGATGAGGACCGGCTCGAAGGCCTGGATGCCGAGGCGGTGCAGCGTGGGGGCGCGGTTCAGGAGCACCGGGTGCTCGCGGATCACCTCGTCCAGGATGTCCCAGACCTCGGGGCGCTCCTTCTCCACCATCTTCTTGGCCGACTTGATGGTGGTGACGTACCCCTTCTCCTCGAGCTTGTTGTAGATGAACGGCTTGAACAGCTCGAGCGCCATGATCTTGGGCAGGCCGCACTGGTGGAGCTTGAGCTCCGGGCCGACCACGATCACCGAGCGGCCGGAGTAGTCCACGCGCTTGCCGAGCAGGTTCTGGCGGAACCGGCCCTGCTTGCCCTTCAGCATGTCGGACAGCGACTTGAGCGGGCGCTTGTTCGGGCCGGTGATGGTCTTGCCGCGCCGGCCGTTGTCGAAGAGCGCGTCCACCGCCTCCTGCAGCATCCGCTTCTCGTTGCGGATGATGATGTCGGGGGCGTTCAGCTCCTGGAGCCGCTTGAGGCGGTTGTTCCGGTTGATGACGCGCCGGTAGAGGTCGTTCAGGTCGGAGGTGGCGAAGCGGCCGCCGTCCAGGGGGACCAGCGGGCGGAGGTCGGGCGGGATGACCGGGATGACCTCGAGCATCATCCACTCCGGCTTGTTGCCGGACTGGACGAAGGACTCGACCACCTTCAGCCGCTTGGCGATCTTCTTCCGCTTGGCGTCGCTGGTCGCCTCCTTCATCTCGGCGCGCAGCTCGTTGCCCAGGCCGGGGATGCCCTCGCCGTACTTCTTGTCGGCCGGGCCCACCTGGCGGAGCAGCTCCAGCACCGCCTCGCCGCCCATGCCGGCGGAGAAGGCGTCGTCACCCTTCTCCTCCAGCGCCTTCTGGTAGCGGTCCTCGGAGAGGAGCTCGCAGCGGGCGAAGTCCGTCTCCTTGGGGTCGATGACGATGTACGACTCGCAGTAGAGGACCTTCTCCAGGTCCTTCAGCGTGATGTCGAGCAGGTTGCCGATGCGGCTGGGCAGCGACTTGAGGAACCAGATGTGCGCCACCGGCGTGGCCAGCGTGATGTGGCCGAGCCGCTCGCGGCGGACCTTGGACTGGATGACCTCGACGCCGCACTTCTCGCAGACCACGCCCCGGTGCTTCATGCGCTTGTACTTGCCGCAGTTGCACTCGTAGTCCTTCACCGGGCCGAAGATCTTGGCGCAGAAGAGGCCGTCGCGCTCCGGCTTGAAGGTCCGGTAGTTGATGGTCTCCGGCTTCTTCACCTCGCCGTGCGACCACTGCCGGATCTTGTCCGGGCTCGCCAGCGAGATCCGGATGGCGGAGAACGAGAGCGGGTCCTTCGGCTTCTCGAAGAAATTGAAGATGTCCTTCACGTCGTGACCTCGTCCTGCTGAAGGTTTCTATCGAAGACTCGAGGAGGGCCGCGCGCCGCGCCAGGCGCGACGGCGGCCCCGCCGCCACCCGCTGCTACCCGGTGCTCTTCTCGGCCGCCGCGCCGCGCGGGGCGCCCAGGGGGCCGCCCAGCTCGCGCTCCGCGGCCTCGCGGGCCGCCTGCGCCTCGGGCGACTCGAGCAGCTCCACGTCGAGCGCGAGGCTCTGGAGCTCCTTGATGAGCACGTTGAACGACTCCGGCAGGCCGGACTCGAGCGTGTTCTCGCCCTTGACGATGGCCTCGTACATGCGCGTGCGGCCGACCACGTCGTCGGACTTCACGGTGAGGAACTCCTGGAGCGAGTAGGCCGCGCCGTAGGCCTCCATCGCCCAGACCTCCATCTCGCCCAGGCGCTGGCCGCCGAACTGGGCCTTGCCGCCCAGGGGCTGCTGCGTGACCAGCGAGTACGGCCCGATGGACCGGGCGTGGATCTTCTCGTCCACGAGGTGGTGCAGCTTGAGCATGTACATGACGCCCACCGTCACGTCCTGGTCGAACGGCTCGCCGGTGCGGCCGTCGAAGAGGATGGACTGCATGGTGGCGCCGCCCTCGCCCAGCAGGTCGCGCATCTCGGTCTCACGGGCGCCGTCGAACACCGGCGTCGCCACGTGCATGCCCTTGCGGAGCTTCTGCGCCAGCTTCGGCAGCTCCTCCTCGGGCACCTCCTCGATGAGCTTGCCCAGCTTGCCGTCGCCGTCCTGGCCCTCGAAGACCTTCTTCAGCTTCTTGCGGAGCTGGTCGGGCCCGAAGTTCTTCTCCAGCATCTCCTGCAGGCGGAGGCCGACGTTGCGGGCCGCCCAGCCGAGGTGCGTCTCCAGGATCTGCCCGACGTTCATGCGCGAGGGCACGCCCAGCGGGTTCAGGACGATGTCGACCGGGGTGCCGTCCTCGAGGTACGGCAGGTCCTCCTCGGGGAGCACGCGGGAGACGACGCCCTTGTTGCCGTGGCGGCCGGCCATCTTGTCGCCCACGGCCAGCTTGCGCTTGATGGCGACGTACACCTTCACCATCTTGATGACGCCCGGCGGGAGCTCGTCGCCCTTCTTCAGGCGGCCGATCTTCTCCCCGAAGAGCAGCTTCACCAGCTCCTTCTGCTCCTCGAAGTTCTCGGCAATCTTTCGGACCAGGTCCTGGACGTCGCTCTCGACGGCGATCTCACCCCAGTAGCGCTGCGGGACGGAGTCGAGCAGCGCGTCGTCGAGGACGTCGCCCTTCTTGAGCAGCTGGTTGCCCTTGTCGTCGACCAGGCGGCCGCCGACCTCCTTGCCCTGCAGCAGCCGGCGGATCTTCTGGAACGCCGAGTCCTGGATGATGCGGATCTCGTCGTTCTGGTCCTTGAGGAGCTTCGCCTCCTCCATCTCCTCGATGGCCTTGGCGCGCTCGTCCTTCTCGACGCCCTTGCGGCTGAAGACCTTGGCGTTGATGACGGTGCCGGTCACGCCGGGCGGGACGCGCAGCGACGAGTCGCGGACGTCGCCGGCCTTCTCGCCGAAGATGGCGCGGAGCAGCTTCTCCTCGGGGGAGAGCTGGGTCTCGCCCTTGGGCGTGATCTTGCCGACCAGGATGTCGCCGGGCTTCACCTCGGCGCCGATCCGCACGATGCCGGACTCGTCGAGGTCCTTGAGGGCCTCCTCGCCGACGTTCGGGATGTCGCGGGTGATCTCCTCCTTGCCGAGCTTGGTGTCACGCGCGACGCACTCGAACTCCTCGATGTGCACCGACGTGAAGATGTCTTCCTTGAGGAAGCGCTCGGAGAGGAGGATCGAGTCCTCGAAGTTGTAGCCCTGCCACGGCATGAACGCGACCACCACGTTCTGGCCAAGCGCCAGCTCGCCCATCTCGGTCGCGGGACCGTCGGCGATGACGTCGCCCTTCTTCACCCGCTCGCCCGGCTTCACGATGGGCTTCTGGTTGATGCAGGTGTTCTGGTTCGAGCGCTGGTACTTCACGAGGTTGTAGATGTCGACCTCGTTGGCCACGTCGGTGGTGGACGAGGCCACGTCGGCCTTCACCACGATGCGGGCGGCGTCCACGGACTGGATCACGCCGTCGCGCTTCGCCACCACGGTCACGCCGGAGTCGCGGGCCACGATGCCCTCGATGCCGGTGCCGACCAGCGGCGCCGCGGTGCGGAGCAGCGGCACCGCCTGGCGCTGCATGTTGGAGCCCATCAGCGCGCGGTTCGCGTCGTCGTTCTCGAGGAACGGCACCAGCGAGGCAGCCACGGACACGAGCTGGTTCGGGCTCACGTCCATCAGGTCCACCTCCTCGGGCCGCGCGAGGATGTACTCACCCTCCTTGCGGCACGAGACGTTGGTCCCCTGGAACGTGCCCTTGCGGTCCACCGGCGCGTTGGCCTGGGCGATGATGTGCTTCTCCTCCTCGAGCGCGGAGTAGAAGTTCACCTCGTCGGTCACCCGGCCCTTCTCCACCTTGCGGTACGGGGTCTCGACGAAGCCGTACTCGTTGACCCGGGCGTAGGTGGAGAGCGAGGCGATGAGGCCGATGTTCGGGCCTTCGGGCGTCTCGATGGGGCAGATGCGGCCGTAGTGCGTGGAGTGGACGTCGCGCACCTCGAAGCCGGCGCGCTCGCGGGTGAGGCCGCCCGGCCCGAGGGCCGAGAGGCGCCGCTTGTGCGTGACCTCGGAGAGCGGGTTCGTCTGGTCCATGAACTGCGACAGCTGGCTGGACCCGAAGAACTCCTTGATCACCGCGGTCACCGGCTTCGCGTTGATCAGGTCGTGCGGCATGAGCGTCTCGATCTCCTGCAGGCTCATGCGCTCCTTGATCGCGCGCTCCATGCGGACCAGGCCGATGCGGTACTGGTTCTCGAGCAGCTCGCCCACCGCGCGGACGCGGCGGTTTCCGAGGTGGTCGATGTCGTCGACGTCCTTGTTCGGCGAGCCGTTCTTGAGGTCGATGAGGAAGCGCACCACCTCGAGGATGTCGCGCTTGGTGAGCACGCTGTTCTCCAGCGGCTCGTCGATGCCGAACTTGTAGTTCAGCTTCAGGCGGCCGACCTTGGAGAGGTCGTAGCGCTCGGCATTGAAGAACAGGTTGACGAAGAGGTTGGTGGCCGTCTCCGGGGTCGGCGGGTCGCCCGGGCGCAGGCGCCGGTAGATCTCCATGATCGCCTCCTCGGGCGTGGAGATCTTGTCCTGCATGAGCGTGTCGCGCAGCGACGGCAGCACGTTCAGGTTGTCGATGAAGAGGACCTTGAAGTCGTTGAGCCCGCGCTTGCGCAGCTCCTCGAGCTTGACCTCGGAGACCTCCTCGTTCACCTCCAGGAGGACCTCGCCCGTCTCGGCGTCCACCACGTCCTCGGCGGAGATCTTGGTGTAGACCTCCTCCGGCTCGACCGGCAGCGACTTCATCTTCGCCGCCACCAGCTTCTTGATCGCGCTCTCGGTGAACTTCCGGTTCTTCTTGACGATCACCTCGTTCGACTTGGGATCGCGGATGTCGCGCGTCGCGCGCTGGCCCTTCAGCAGGTCCGGGTTCAGGTCCTTCTCGAACCGGCCCTTGCCCTCGAATCCGGATGGTCTCGGTGTCGTAGTAGTACTTGAGGATCTCCTCGGCGCTCCCGGCGAACTCGACCGGCTCCTTCTTGGAGGTGTCGGGCACGGCGCCCAGCGCGCGCAGCAGGACCGTGGCCGGCAGCTTCCGGCGGCGGTCGATGCGGACGTAGAGGATGTCCTTGTGGTCGAACTCGAAGTCGATCCAGGACCCGCGGTACGGGATGATCCGGGCGTTGTAGAGCAGCTTGCCGGAGGCGTGGCTCTTGCCCTTGTCGTGATCGAAGAACGCGCCCGGGGAGCGGTGCAGCTGGCTCACCACCACGCGCTCGGTCCCGTTGATGATGAAGGTCCCGTTCTCCGTCATGAGCGGGATCTCGCCGAAGTAGACCTCCTGCTCCTTGACGTCGCGGATGGACTGCGCGCCGGTCTCCTCGTCCTTGTCCCAGACGACCAGGCGGACGACCACCTTGATCGGGGCAGAGTACGTCATGCCCCGCTGGTGGCACTCGTCCACGTCGTACTTGGGCTTCTCGAGGTGGTAGCTCACGAACTCCAGCGAGGAGGTCTCGTTGAAGTCCTTGATGGGGAAGACGGACTTGAACACCCCCTGCAGGCCGGTGTCGTCACGCTTCTCCGGGGCCACGTCAGCCTGGAGGAACTTGTCGTAGCTGTACTTCTGAATGGCGATGAGGTTGGGGATCTCGGCGATCTTGTTGATCTTCCCGAAGTTTCGCCGGATGCGGAAATTGTTCTGGATCGTCGTCGCCATCGAGCTCGGTCCTCTTTCCCAACAAGACCCGTGAAGGAACAGGGTCTGGCGCCCGTACAAAAGGGTCTAGCCGACCTGGCGGCCGGCTACTCAGCGTCGCCCGGCCGCTCGGCCGGAATGCACGGAATCGATGATGGGATGCGGGTTTGTAACGGCTTCGCCCTCGCCCGTCAAAGAATCCAACGTGGGGTAAGGCGGGGCAGCCTGCAAGCCTGCCCCGCCTCCCCCGAACCGCAACAACGAGCTACTTGACCTCGACCTTGGCGCCAGCGGCCTCGAGCTTCTTCTTGAGCTCCTCGGCCTCGGCCTTGGCCACGCCCGCCTTGACCTCCTTGGGCGCGCCCTCGACCAGATCCTTGGCCTCCTTGAGGCCCAGGCCCGTGATCGCGCGGACTTCCTTGATCACGTTGATCTTGTTGGCGCCGGCGTCGGCGAGGACGACCGTGAACTCGGTCTTCTCCTCGGCGGCGGCGGCGGGGCCGGCAGCAGCGGCCGGGCCGGCGACGGCCACGGCAGCGGCGGCGGAGACGCCCCACTTGGTCTCGAGCTGCTTCACAAGCTCAGCGGCCTCCATCACGGTCAGGCCCGAGAGCTGGTCAACGATCGCGTTCAGATCAGCCATTTTCCTTCTTCCTTCTTTCCCGCGGGCCGGCTCCGCCGGCCCAATCGTCAGTGCCCCGGCGCACCCTGCGCCCGGGCGGTTCACGTACCGTTTAAGCCTGCTTCTCGAGCTGCCCGTGGCGCTGACCGAGCACCTGGGCGACCTGCGTGCCCGGGGTGCCGATGATGCGCGCGAGGCGCGTGGCGGGCTGGTTGATCATGGCTGCGATGGTGCCGCGCAGCTCCTGGAGACCCGGCATCTTCGCCAGGGCCTGGACGCCCTTGGCGTCGATGACCTTGCCCTCGACCACGGCCGTGCGGATCACGAAGTTCTCGCGGTCCTTCGCAAACTCCGCGAGGAGCTTCGCCGGGGTGACGACGTCCTCGTAGGACATCACGAGGGCCGTCGGGCCCACGAACTTCTCCGCCAGCGCCTCCACCGACGTGCCCTTGGCGGCACGCGCGGCGAGGGTGTTCTTCACGATGCGGTAGTCGACCTTCGCGTCACGCAGCTTCTTGCGGAGATCGGTGACGACCGCGACCGTGAGGCCCTTGGGCTCCGCGAGGATGGCCACCTTCGCCTTCGCCATCTTCTCGTGCAGCTCGCCGATGACCTGCTCTTTTTCCGTCCGGTTCAAGTTGAATTCACCACCCTTCCGACCGCCGGCACCGAGTTCTGCCGGGCGGCTGAGTTGTTCGGGCTACGGACCGGACGTCCGGTACGGAACCCCCTGGCCAAGCAGGGGACGCTGCGGTGTCTCGCAGTTCCCGTCTCGGCGGGTCGGATCGGCTTCAATCCGCTTGGCCACCCCTCCCCTACGACCTCTCGCACTCGGGGAGCGGTGGGCCCGCTGTCTTGGACCAGAAACCCCCGGCGGCCACGTGGCCGCCGGGATCCTTCCAAACTCGCTTACGCGTGGACCGAGGCCAGCTCCGCCAGGTCGAGCTTGATGCCCGGGCCCATGGTGGTGCTGACGGTGACGTTCTTGACGTACACGCCCTTGGCCGTCTGCGGCTTGGCCTTGTAGATGATCTCCATGATCGCGGTGAAGTTCGCCTTCAGCTTCTCCGGATCGAAGGACGCCTTGCCGAACGGCACGTGCACGATGCCGGCCTTCTCCACGCGGAACTCGACCTTGCCGGCCTTCTGCTCCTTGATGGCGCGGGCCAGGTCCATGGTGACGGTGCCGACCTTCGGGTTCGGCATCAGGCCGCGGGGCCCGAGGACCTTGCCGAGGCGGCCGACGACGCCCATCATGTCCGGGGTCGCGATCACCTTGTCGAAGTCCATGAAGCCGCCCTGGATCTTCTCGGCCAGGTCCTCGGCGCCGACGATGTCCGCGCCGTTCTCCTGGGCCTCGCGGGCCTTGTCGCCCTTGGCGAAGACCGCCAGCTTGATGGCCTTGCCCATCCCGTGCGGCAGCACCACGGCGCCGCGGACCACCTGGTCGGCGTGCTTCGGGTCCACGCCCAGGTTGATGGCCGCGTCCACCGTCTCGTCGAACTTCTTGGTGGCGGTCTGCTTCACGAGGCTCATCGCCTCGTCGACCTTGTAGCGCTTGTTGCGATCGACCTTCGCCGCAGCCGCCTTGTACTTCTTCGTGAGAGCCATGTCCGTGTCCTCCTAGCGGCCTTAACCGGTGATCTCGATGCCCATGGACCGGGCGGTGCCCTCGATGGTCCGCATCGCGGCCTCGAGCGTGCCCGCCGTCATGTCCTGCATCTTGAGCTTCGCGATCTCCTCCACCTTCTTGCGCGACACCTGGCCGACCTTCTCCTTGCCAGGCTTGTGCGCGCCGGAGCCCTTCTTCTTCTCCGTGTGGAGGCCGGCCGCCTTCTTCAGGAGGATGGCCGCGGGCGGGGTCTTGAGCTGGAAGCTGAAGGAGCGGTCCTGGTACACCGTGATGATGACCGGGATGATCAGCGCTTCCTTCGCCTGAGCCTGCGTCGCCGCGTTGAACTGCTTGCAGAACTCCATGATGTTGACGCCGTGCTGGCCGAGCGCCGGGCCCACGGGCGGGGCCGGGTTCGCCTTGCCGGCGGGGAGCTGCAGCTTGATCTGTCCAGTGACCTTCTTCATCTCGACTCCTCCCGGAGACCTCGAGGCGCGCCACGAGAGGCGGGCCGCGCTGCTCCGGCGTGGTTCATCGGGCCGTTGACGCGGCCCTCCCACGTTCACTGCTGGTGCTGCGCTACGTCTTCTCCACCTGCATGAAGTCCAGCTCGACCGGGGTGGCGCGGCCGAAGATCGACACCAGGACGCGGACCTTGCCCTTGTCCGGCTTGACCTCCTCGACCGTGCCGTTGAAGTTCGAGAACGGGCCGTCGGTCACGCGGACCTGGTCGCCCTCCTCGAACTGCACCTTCGGCTTCGGCTTGAGGGAGCCCTCGGAGATCTGGGTGGTGATCCGCTGGACCTCGACGTCCGACACGGCCGGGACCTGGTCCGGCGTCTTGGCGTTGCCGACGAACCCGGTGACCTTGGCCGTCCCCTTCACGAGGTGCCAGGTCTCGAGGTTCATCTCCATGTTGACGAGGATGTAGCCGGGGAAGACCTTCCGCTTGGAGGTCTTCTTCTCGCCCTTGACCATCTCCTGCACGACTTCCATCGGGATGAGGACTTCCCCGAAGCGGTCCGCCAGCTCCTGCTGCCGGATGCGCTCCTCCAGGGACTTCTTCACCTTGTTCTCGAAGCCCGAGTAGGTGTGCACCGCGTACCACTTCTTGGCCATGGCCTCTCCGTTAAGCCGCCGCGCGCCTCGACGCTGCGCCTTCCCCTCGGAAACGTCTCGGGAGCCGTCTCGGTGGCAGCGCCACCGCGGCTCCCGGAAACCCCCGCCTGTGCGGGGGGCCTTCCCCTGCTAGTGGAGCAGGGCGTTGCTCGCAGTGCCCCAGACCCAGTCGAAGACCCCCAGGATGATGGCCGCGATGAAGGACGCGACGATCACCGCGATGGTGGCGGCGCGGGTCTCGCGCATGGTGGGCCAGGTGACCCGCCGCAGCTCCAGGGCGATCTCCATCGAGACGCTCTGGGTCTTGGGGATGCGCCACAGCACCACGGCCGCGATCGCGGCCAGCCCGTAGCCCAGCGCCGTGGACAGGCTGTAGCCGAAGCCCGGCACGACCACGGGGTCGTTCCAGGAGAGCCCGGCCATCACCTTCCCGATCACCTTCTCGAGGAACACGCCGATGGCGAGCGCCGCGAGAACGTAGAAGATCACGACGATGCGCTTGGGCTGTTCGACGCCGGCTGCGTTGTCCATGGAACCGTCCAGGGCCCTTCGGTGGCAAGGCGGGGTCGCCAGTTAGACGACCCCGCCCCTGTTCTTCCGGCTTGGCTTTCGAAGCCGAGACCCGCTGCGAGCAGCGGTCCCTTCCGGCGTACTGGCAGGCCAGGAGGGATTCGAACCCCCAACCCGCGGTTTTGGAGACCGCTGCTCTAGCCGTTCGAGCTACTGGCCTTCAACCCTGCTCACGCCGGCTACTTCGTCTCCTTGTGCTCCACGTGCTTGCGGCAGCGGGGGCAGTACTTGGAGAGCGTGAGCTTGTCCTGCGTCTTCTTCTTGTTCTTCGTGGTCGTGTAGTTCCGCTCTTTGCAGGTCTTGCACTCGAGCGTGATGATGCTGCGATTGCCGGCCATCGGAGTCCCTTCCTTACTGGACCACCTCGGCCACGACGCCCGCGCCGACCGTACGGCCGCCCTCGCGGATCGCGAACCGAAGCTCCTTCTCCATCGCGATGGGGGTGATCAGCTCCACCTCCATCGTGATGTTGTCACCCGGCATCACCATCTCGACGCCGGCCGGCAGCTGCACCGAGCCGGTCACGTCCGTGGTCCGGAAGTAGAACTGGGGCCGGTACCCGTTGAAGAACGGGGTGTGACGACCACCCTCCTCCTTCGTCAGGACGTAGACCTCGGCCTTGAACTTGGTGTGCGGCGTGATCGAGCCCGGCTTCGCCAGCACCTGGCCGCGCTCGACCTCCTCGCGCTTCAGGCCGCGGAGCAGCGCGCCGATGTTGTCACCGGCCCGGCCCTCGTCCAGGAGCTTGCGGAACATCTCGACGCCGGTGACGACGGTCTTCGCGGTCGCCTTCAGGCCGACCACCTCGATCTCCTCGCCCACCTTCACGATGCCGCGCTCCACGCGGCCGGTCGCCACCGTGCCGCGGCCGGAGATCGAGAACACGTCCTCGACCGGCATCAGGAACGGCTTGTCCGTCGCGCGCTGCGGGGTCGGGATGTAGCTGTCGACCGCCTCCATCAGGCGGTCGATCGAAGGCTCGCCCAGGTCGCCCTTGTCGCCCTCGAGCGCCTTGAGCGCCGAGCCCTTGACGATGGGGATGTCGTTGCCCGGGAAGTCGTACTCGGACAGCAGCTCGCGGACCTCGAGCTCCACCAGGTCCAGCAGCTCCTTGTCGTCCACCATGTCCACCTTGTTCAGGTAGACCACGATGTAGGGCACGCCGACCTGGCGGGCCAGCAGGATGTGCTCGCGGGTCTGCGGCATCGGGCCGTCGGCCGCGGACACCACCAGGATGGCGCCGTCCATCTGCGCCGCGCCGGTGATCATGTTCTTCACGTAGTCGGCGTGGCCAGGGCAGTCCACGTGCGCGTAGTGGCGCTTCGCGGTCTGGTACTCGACGTGCGCCGTCGCGATCGTGATGCCGCGCTCGCGCTCCTCGGGGGCCTTGTCGATCTGGTCGTAGGCCATGAACGTGGCCCCGCCCGTCTGCGCCAGCACCTTGGTGATCGCCGCGGTGAGCGTGGTCTTGCCGTGGTCGACGTGACCGATGGTCCCGACGTTCACGTGCGGCTTGTTACGCTCGAACTTCTCCTTGCCCATGGATTCACTCCCTGGTGTTGGCGCAGACAGCCTGCCACTGCTGCGACCGCATTGAAGACTGAGCCCTCGTCCAGGATTGAACTGGAGACCTCGTCCTTACCAAGGACGCGCTCTACCGACTGAGCTACGAGGGCAGACCTTTCTCTGCTGCTTCGACCTCACTGGAGCGGGAAACGGGATTCGAACCCGCGACATTCAGCTTGGAAGGCTGACGCTCTACCAACTGAGCTATTCCCGCAAGCTTTCCCGGACCTCTACGACCGTTTCCAACAGCGTCGCCCAGCGGGCCGACTTCTTTACCATCTTTGCTGCAGTGGAGGGGGGTGGATTCGAACCACCGAAGGCGTAAGCCGGCAGATTTACAGTCTGCTCCCTTTGGCCGCTCGGGAACCCCTCCAGATGTCTTCCGCTACCCTCTCCTCCGAGCCCCACTCCATGCTGGAGCTGGCGGTGGGAATCGAACCCGCGACCTGCTGCTTACAAGGCAGCTGCTCTACCGACTGAGCTACGCCAGCCATTTCCCTTCGGATTCGAATGCCATGCGGCCCACCAACCGACCGCCGCCGTCCTCAGTGGAGGCGCGTCTTTAGTACGTCGTGGAGGGTCGTGTCAAGAAGGAGAATCCGCCCGCCGTTCCAGCCCCGATCCCGGGTGGCTCCCCGAGCCCTACATGCCGCGCTGGCGGGCGACCTCGTACAGGGCGATGGCGGCCGAGGCGGAGACCGACAGGCTGTCCAGCTCGCCGGGCATCGGGATGCGGGCCACCAGGTCGCACGACTTCCGCACCAGCGGCCGGATCCCCTCCCCTTCGCTACCCAGGACGAGGGCCGTGGGGCCCCTGAGGTCCAGCTCCGCCAGCGTGCGCTCGCCGTCTGCCGCCAGCGCGACGGACCAGACGTTGGCCTCCTTGAGCGCCTCGACCGTCTTGGCGACGTTGGTGACCCGCGCCACGGGGCAGCGCTCCACCGCGCCGGCCGAGGCCTTGGCCGCCGCCGGCGTGATGCCGACGGCCCGGTCCCTGGGGATGACCACCCCGTTCGCGCCCAGCGCGTGCGCCGAGCGGATGATGGCGCCCAGGTTGTGCGGATCCTCCACGCCGTCGAGCACCACCACCAGCGGCGGCTTCCCGCTGGCCTCGGCGCGCGCCAGCAGCTCCTCCAGCTCCGCGTAGCGGTAGTCCGCCACCACCGCCACCACGCCCTGGTGCCGGTCGGTGCCGCAGAGCTTCAGCAGCTTGGCGCGGGGCGCGGCGCGGATCTTGGCCTTCCGCTCGCGGGCCAGCCGCTCCAGCTCGGCGAAGTCCCGCTCGCGGGTGGAGCCCTCGGCGAGCCAGAGCTCGGCCACGCCCTCCCCGCCGGCCCGGAGCAGCTCGCGCACCGGGTTCATGCCGTAGATGACGCGCATCCGCTACTTCACCTGGACCGCGACGGTCACGTCCTTCACCTGCTTCACGCACCAGGCGTCTGAGCAGATGAAGAAGTCCACCCGGGCCCGCAGCTCCTGGGCGCCGGCGCCGGCGCCGGCGGCGGCGAACGGCACCTCGAAGCGCGGCCCCTCGGCGCCCGGGTCCACGGCGTCCTTGTGGCCCAGCGTGTTCCGCGCCAGGGAGAGGCCCGGGGTGGCCTCGAGCGTGATCTCGAGCGGCGCCTGCGGGTGCACGTGGGTGCCCTTCACCGGCACGATGGCCAGCACCAGCTTCCCGGCGGCGCCGGGGGCCAGCGAGCGGGTGGTCCCCTCCGTCTCGAGGCGGTAGCTTGCGGCGGCCTCGGCGCCCGCATCGACGGCCAGGGCCAGCGGCGGGAGCAGCAGGGCGAGGAGCGTGAGGGCGACGCGCATGCAGGTGACCTCCGGGGCGCCTCTATACCAGGGACGGCCTGGGGCGGCCACGCATTCACGGGCGGGCGGGGGCCGCCGCAGGCTCGCGCGCCCTGCGGCGCGAGGCCGGCCCGCGCGCGCCCACCAGGGCCACGGCGCGGTCCACGATGGCGCCGGCCGCGTCCACCCCGCAGGCCGTCTCGGCCTCGCGGATGGAGGGCGAGCCGTTCACCTCGAAGATGCGCGGGCCGCCCTTCACGTCGAGCATGTCCACCGCGCAGATCTCCAGCTGCAGCACGCGCGCCGCCTCCACCGCCAGGCGCGCATAGCTGGGCGGCAGCTCGACGGCCTCGAACTGGGCGAAGCGCCGGAGGTTGCGGGCGAAGCGGCCCAGCGGGGCGCTGCGGCGCATGGCGGCGATCACCTGCCCGCCCACCACCAGCGCCCGCAGGTCGCGCCCGCGCGCGCCGCGCAGGTACTGCTGCACCACGATGTTCTGCCCCAGCCCCAGGATGGCCTCCAGGGCCGCCTCCAGCGACTGGAGGCTCTCGCGAGATCATCACCCCGCTCTTCTCGTTCACGGAGAGGAGCTTCACCAGCACCGGCACGCCCCCCACCACCTTCACCATCTCGCGCAGGCGGGCCGGGCGGCTGGCCATGACCGAGCGCGGGACCGGCACGCCGGCGGCGGAGAGCATCTGCAGCACCCGCATCTTGTTGCGGCTGGCGGCGATGCCGTAGGCGCCGTTCAGGACCGGCACGCCCATGAGCTCCAGCTGGTTCACCACGGCCAGCCCGTACTGGTGGATGGACAGGCCGATCCGCGGCACCACCACGTCGGTGCGCGGCAGCTTGCGGCCGCGGTGGAAGGCGCGCGGCGGCCCCTCCCCCAGCCCCAGCTCCACCTCCAGCGGGTCGAGCACGCGGGTCCTGAGGCCGCGGGCGCGCGCCGCCTCGACGATGCGCCGCGTGGTGTAGATCCCGGCGGACCTGGAGAGGATGGTCAGGTGCAAGGTGGCCCAGATGGTAAGGCGGCCGGGAGGGAAAGGCGAGGGGCCGGAAGGCAGCGGGGCGGGCCCCGCGCGCACGCGCCGGAACCCGCCCCCTGAGGCCTGTCCTTCGACTCCGCTCCCCGGCCTGCGGCCGGGGAGCTACGCTGGCTAGGACGAACGGCCGCCTGCGGTCCGTCAGACCTGCTTGAACTCCGCGTCGACCACGTCGTCCTTCTTCTCCGGGGCCGGCGGGGCCTGCTCCGGGCCGGCGCCGGGCGCGCCCGGCCGCCGGGGCCGGCCGCCTTGTAGAGCTCCTCGGCCGCCTTGTGGCTGGCCTTCTCGAGCTTCTCGGTGGCCGCCTTGACCTCGTCCGCGGTGCCCTTCTCGCGCACCTTGTGGACCTCGGCCACCGCGTCCTCGATTCTCCTTCACGGTCGCGGCCGGGAGCTTCTCCTTGTTCTCCCGGACCACCTTCTCCATCTGGTAGGCGAGGTTCTCGGCCCGGTTCCGCAGCTCGACCTCCTCGCGCCGCGCCTTGTCCTCGCTCTCGTGGCTCCGGGCGTCGGCGACCATCTTCTCCACCTCGTCCTTGGCCAGGCCGGACGAGTGGGTGATGGTGATCTTGGTCTCCTTGCCGGTGCCCTTGTCCTTGGCCGAGACGTTGAGGATGCCGTTCGCGTCGATGTCGAACGTCACCTCGATTTGCGGCACGCCGCGGGGGGCGGGGGGCAGGCCCTCCAGGTGGAAACGGCCCAGGCTCTTGTTGTCCCGGGACATCTCGCGCTCACCCTGGAGCACGTGGATCTCCACCGAGGTCTGGCTGTCCGCGGCCGTGGAGAAGGTCTCCGAGCGCTTGGCCGGGATGGTGGTGTTCCGCTCGATGAGCCGGGTCATGACGCCGCCCAGCGTCTCCACGCCCAGCGAGAGCGGGGTGACGTCGAGGAGCAGGATGTCCTTCACCTCGCCGGAGAGCACGCCGGCCTGGACGGCGGCGCCGACGGCCACCACCTCGTCCGGGTTGACGGTCCGGTTCGGCTCCTTGCCGAAGAACTTCTTCACCGTCTCGATGATCTTCGGCATGCGGGTCTGGCCGCCGACCAGCACCACCTCGTCGATCTGCGCGGGCTGGAGCTTGGCGTCGGCCAGGCACTTGCGGGTCGGCTCGATGGACCGCTCGATCAGGTCCTCCACCAGCTGCTCCAGCTTGGCGCGGGAGAGCTTGATGGACAGGTGCTTCGGGCCGGTCTGGTCGGCCGTGAGGAACGGCAGGTTGATCTCGGTCTCGGACATCGACGAGAGCTCGATCTTGGCCTTCTCCGCCGCCTCCTTGAGGCGCTGCAGGACCATCTTGTCCCGCGAGATGTCGATGCCGCTCTCCTTCTTGAACTCGGCGATGAGCCAGTCGATGATCCGCTGGTCGATGTTGTCGCCGCCGAGGTGCGTGTCGCCGTTGGTGGCCAGCACCTCCACCACGTTCTCGCCCACCTCGAGGATGGAGATGTCGAAGGTGCCGCCGCCGAAGTCGTAGACGACGATCTTCTCGTTCTTCTTCCGGTCCAGGCCGTAGGCCAGCGCGGCCGCGGTGGGCTCGTTGACGATGCGCCGGACGTTCAGGCCGGCGATCTCGCCGGCGTCCTTGGTGGCCTGGCGCTGGGCGTCGTTGAAGTAGGCGGGGACGGTGATGACGGCGTCGGTCACCTTCTCGCCGAGGTAGTTCTCCGCCGCCCGCTTCAGCTTGAGCAGCACCTGGGCGCTGATTCTCGGGCGCCGAGTACTGCTTGCCGTCCACGTCGATGCGGGCGTCGCCGTTCGCGCCCTCCGCCACGTGGTACGGGACGCGCTTCATCTCGTCCTGCACCTCGCTGTGCCGGCGGCCCATGAACCGCTTGATGGAGTAGATGGTCTTCTCGGGGTTGGTGATGGCCTGACGCTTGGCCACCTGCCCGACCAGCCGCTCGCCGTCCTTGGTGTAGGCCACCACGCTCGGCGTGAGCCGGGAGCCTTCCTCGTTGGTGATGACGACGGGGTCCTTCCCCTCCATCACCGCGACGACGGAGTTCGTCGTGCCGAGGTCGATGCCGATGATCTTGGCCATTGTGTGAAAGTCCTCCTGGACGAGCGCGAACGTAAGTCCGCGTCGCAGCCTGTCAAACGTCGTTGTCCGCTTCCTCGCAGGGCGGCCGAGGTGCGTAGCGCACTACGCACTGCCACGCGCGCGCCGCGTCCCACGATCCCCGTCCCCTGGGTGCGGCACGCTGGCAAGTCACCGATATCACACAGGAACGACACCTCGACGCGGCGTGGCACCGGGCTTGCTCAAAAACCGGGGCAGCGGCGTCACGGTGTCCCTGAGGATCCCATGCTTCGAATGGTCCATGCGCAGCGCAGCCTCCGCCCGGAGTGGCCCGTGCCAGCCCCGGCGGCCGAGGTGGCCGTGCTGCTCAACGCCAACGCGAAGCAGGTGAACGCGGGGGTCCGCCGGGCCCTGTCCTCGGTGGTCCCGGCCGAGCACCTGTTCCTCTCCAGGAGCCCGGACGAGGCCGAGGCCATCGCCGAAGAGGTCGTGGCGCGGCGTTACGGCACGGTCTTCACCGGGGGCGGTGACGGGACCTTCGTGTCCTGGGTGAACCGGATTCCTTGAGGCCGCCGAGCGGCGCTCGGCCCGCCCGCCCCGCTTCGGTGTGCTGGCCCTGGGCACCGGGAACGCCGTGGCCGAGATGGTGGGGGCCGACTCGCGCCGCCACGTGCAGGACCTGGCCCGCTACCTCCGCGGCGAGGTGAGCCGCACCCGCCGGCTCGACCTGCTGACCTGCCAGGGGCGGCGCACGCCCTTCGCCGGCGTCGGCATCGATGCGGCGGTGCTCAACGACTACAACTGGGTGAAGGGGCAGCTGTGCGACACGCCCCTGCGCCGCCTGGGCCTGGGCGCCGCCGGCTACGGCCTGGCCGTGGCCCTCCGCTCCGCCCCCCGCTTCCTGATGGAGCGGCGCCCCGCCTACTGCGAGATCGTCAACACCGGCCGCCCGGCCTGGCGCCTGGACGCCCGCGGCCAGCGCATCGGCCGGCCCATCGGCCACGGCGAGCTGCTCTACGCCGGCCCGGCCATGATGGCCGCCGCCAGCACGGTGCCGTACTACGGCCTGGGGCTGCGGGTCTTCCCGTTCGCCGAGAAGGCGCCGGGGATGATGCAGGTCCGCGTGGCCACCACCATCAGCCTGGCCTCGATCCTGCTGAACCTGCCCCGCGTCTGGGACGGCACGTTCGCGCACGAGGGGCTGCTCGACTTCCACGCCGACCGCGTGGCCGTGAGCTTCGAGCGCCCGATGCCGCTGCAGGTCGGCGGCGACGCCGAGGGCTGGCGCGACGCGCTCACCTTCGGGATGGCCGCGAACCCGGTCGAGATGGTGGACTTCGGCGCGCCGGCGGTGGCGGCGTAGCGCCCTCTGTCCGCGGTTCGACAGGCTCACCGCGAACGGATGGACGGCGCGCCCCTCGGCCGCCTCAGAGGTAGTACACGACCCGCTTGTCGTCGTGCAGCTGCTGGTAGATGGCCCGCCGCTGCTCCTCCGACGCCAGCTGCACCGCCACCGAGACCGAGTGGTACTTTCCCCCGGCGCTCTGCCGGACGGACACGTCCTCGGCCGGCGCCTCGCCCACCACCCGCGCCACCAGGCGTCGCGCGTGCTCGGCGAAGTCGTCGCCGGCCAGCCCCATGATCTTGAAGGTGTAGCGGACCGGGTACTCGATGAGCGCCGGGCCCGTGGCCTCGTTCTTCATCGCCGGATCGTAACCCGCCTAGAGCAGGTTCGCTGCCAGCTCGGCCAGCGGGCTCCGCTCGCCCTTCTGCATGGTGATGTGCCCGGCCAGCCGGGTGATCTCACGGGGCCTGCGGCCCCGCCCCGTCGGCAAAGCCGCCGGGGCCCCACCCCTGCTGGCCGGGTCCCTGGCCTCGCGCGCCCGCAGGGCGGGTGCGCGCGAGGCCCCCGGCGCGCGCCTGCGGCGCGACGAGCGGCTGGCCTCACAGCAGGTTCGCTGCCAGCTCGGCCAGCGGGCTCCGCTCGCCCTTCTGCATGGTGATGTGCCCGGCCAGCCGCTCGTTCTTGAACCGGTTCACCACGTGGATGAGGCCGTTGTTGGTCTGGTCCACGTAGGGGTTGTCGATCTGGTACGGGTCGCCGGTCAGGACGATCTTGGTGCCGTCGCCCACGCGGGTGATGATGGTCTTCACCTCGTGCGGCGTGAGGTTCTGGGCCTCGTCCACGATGATGAACTGGTTGGGGATGGAGCGGCCGCGGATGTAGGTGAGCGGCTCGATCTCCAGGATGCCCAGGTCCAGCAGCTCGTGGTACCCGCGCCCGGCCTTCTTCTCCGAGCGCGACAGGTTCATCAGGTACTCGACGTTGTCGAAGATCGGCTGCATCCAGGGGTTGAGCTTCTCCTCCACCGAGCCCGGCAGGTAGCCGATGTCGCGGCCCAGCGGGAAGATCGGGCGGGAGACCAGCAGCTTCTGGTAGACGCCCTCCTCCATGGTCTTCTGCAGGCCGGCGGCGATGGCCAGCAGCGTCTTGCCGGTGCCGGCCTTGCCGACGATGGTGACCAGCCGGACCTCGTCGTTGAGCAGGAGGTCGAGCGCGAAGGACTGCTCCTTGTTGCGCGGCCGGATGCCCCAGACGCCCTCCTTCGGCGTCTTGATGAGCTGCACGAAGGACTGGCGCGCGGCGCTGTACTTGCCCACCGCCGAGTGCTGCGGGTGGGTCCGGTCGCGCAGCACCACGAAGGCGTTGGGCGGCGGCGGCTCGCCGTCCTGCAGGGCCAGCGAGCCGGACGAGTAGAACTCGTTCACCTGCTCGGGCGACACCTCGCGCTCGGAGATGCCGCTCCAGAGCTCGTCCAGGACCACGCCCTCGACGTCGTAGTCCTCGGCCTTGAGCCCCAGGGCGTCGGCGCGGATGCGGAGGTTGGTGTCCTTGGTGACGAAGACGCAGGGGACGCTCTTCTCGCGCTCGGACAGCTCCAGCGCCACCGCCAGGATCTTGTCGTCGGTGGTGTGGCCGTCGCCGCTGCCGTGCGGCAGCTTCTTCTCCGCCACCAGCACCCGGATCTTCCCATGGTCCGGGCTGATGGTCACGCCGTCCCGCAGCTTGCCCTGGGTGCGGAACTCGTCGAGCGAGCGGGCCACCGCGCGGGCGTTCCGGCCCAGCGAGGAGAGGTCCCGCTTGAAGGTGTCGATCTCCTCGATGACGTAGATCGGGACGATCACGTCGTTGTCGTCGAACCCGAAGATGGAGCGGGGGTCGTGGAGGAGGACGTTGGTGTCGAGGACGAAGTTCTTTTTCAAGCCGGGTCGGCTCCGCGTTCCGGGGTCCACCACGCCTGCCGAAGCGAGCCCAGTGTAGCATCGGGGCGCCGGGCGTGGTCCACGGTTCGCGATGGCGGGGTCACCCGGCGGCGCGGCGTGGGGCGCGCAGGCTGGCCGCCGAGACACTCCGGTTGCGTCCGCTGCGCTTGGCCTGGTAGAGGCACCCGTCCGCGCGCTCGACCAGGGCCGCCTTGGGCTGCCCGTCGTCCGGGAAGGTGGCCACGCCGAGCGAGATTCGTGACCCGCAGGGGGCCCTGCGGCGTGTCGAACACCACCTGGCCGACCTTCTCGCGGATGCGCTCCGCGATGACCATGGCCCCGGCGGTGTCGGTCTCCGGCATCACCACGGCGAACTCCTCGCCGCCGTAGCGCGCGACCACGTCGGTGTTGCGCGCCTCCTTGAGCAGGGTGCGGGCGACGCCCTTGAGCACCAGGTCGCCCACCGGGTGGCCGTACGTGTCGTTGACCGACTTGAAGTGGTCCACGTCGCACAGGATGAGCGAGAGCCGCTTGCCGTAGCGCTGGGCCTGGGCCAGATGGGCGTCAAGCCGCTCCTGGAAGGTCCGGTGGTTGGTGAGGCCGGTCAGGCCGTCGGTGGTGGCCAGCCGCTCGGTCCGGTCGAACAGCCGCGCCCGCTCGATGGACTGGCCGGCCTGCATGGCCACCACCTCGAGCTGCTGCACCAGGTCGCCGCGGCCGTAGGCGCTGGCCTTGTGCGAGCCGACCACCAGCGCCCCGACCACCTTCTCGCCCGCCTTGATGGGCACCACGCGCAGCGCGTGGAGCCCCTTGAGCGCCACCTCGCCGAAGATGGGCACCTTGGCCGGATCGACCGCGGCATGCGGCAGGACCGCCTGGTGCACGATGGCCGAGCCCACCAGCCCCTGCTCGATGGGGAAGCTGAGGCCATCCAGCGGCGCCGCGCGCACGCCCTCGGCCCCCCAGACCCGCGCCACCCGCACCAGCGCCGGGTCGTCCTCGTCCACCAGCGCCACCGCCGCCAGCTCCGCGGGCACCATCTCCCGCGCCACGCCCAGCAGCTCGTCCAGCACCTCGGACAGCTTCTTGGCCCGGTTGAGCCGCTGGATGGCCTGGTAGAACCGATCGCTCTGGGCCCGCGTCTCGCGCACGTCGCGCATCAGCCGCTCGGCGTCCACGGCGCGCAGGATCTCGGCGCCGAGCGTCACCAGCAGCTGCTCCTCGGCCTCGCCGAAGGGCTCCCCCGCCAGCCGGTCCGCCACCAGCACGCCGCGCACGTGGCCGCCGCGCCGCTCCACCACCGGCACCGCCAGCAGCGAGGCCGGGCGGGTGCCGTCGAGGTAGTAGCTGGGCGGCTTCACGTCGCCCTGCAGCCGCACCGGCGAGACGCGCTTCACCGCGCCGCCCACGGCCCCCTCGCCGGAGGGCAGCGGTCCCTGGGCGATGGCCTCGCTGCGCGTGCGGCAGTCCTTGAGCCACAGCTCCTTGCCGTCGTCGGAGAGCCAGTAGAGCGCGCAGGTGTCGCTGCGCAGGGCCGCCTCCGCCACCTCCAGCGCCCCGCCCACCGCCGCGGCGATCTCCACCACCGCCCCCTCGGTCCAGCGCCGCTCGCGCTCGGCCGGATCCTCGGTCCCCTCCCCGGCCGCGGAGGTGAGCCGGAACTGTCGCGCCGCCGCCTCGAACTCGCGCCGCTGGCGATCCTCCGCCTCCTGCCGCGAGCGCCGGGCCGCCGCCACCTGCGCGGCCAGCACGCCGTGGTAGAGCACCGCGAAGAGGACCAGGAAGCCGGCGTGGACGGCCAGGTCCAAGAGGCCCCAGCCGGTCGCGCCCGCCGCCTGCCAGCGCAGGAGCTCGAGCCCCACCGCCAGCGCCACCAGCGCCGCGCCCACCCGGCGCGGGTGGAAGGCCACCAGGAAGGCGACCACCAGGTAGGTGAGCGGCTGGAGCGGCGACTCGCCCGCCTCGCCGCCGGCGGCCTGCACCACCGCGGCGGCGGCCAGGATGAAGAGCGCGCCCAGCTCGAGCTGCGCGCGGTAGCTGGTCACCTCGCCGCGCGCCGAGGCCGCCAGGCGGCGCCACACCGCCCCGGCCAGCGCCAGCGCCAGCGCGCCGGCGGCCACCAGCTGCGGCAGCCCCTGCGCAGGGGGCGCGAAGGCGTGCAGCGCCAGCAGCGCGCCGATCCCGACCGCCACCGCCACCGGCAGGCTGCGCCACAGGAACCTGAGCCCGCGCCGCCGGGCCGGCGCGCCCACCAGCCCGCCGTCGCTCAGCAGCGCCGCGTAGAGCCGCACCAGCAGCGGCCGCGGGCGGAGCCGCTGGCGCGCGATGCGCGCCTGCACCGTGGGCGTGGCGCCGACCGGCGCGCGGATGGCCGGGCGCTCGGCGGGAGGGGTCACGGCGACTGGCCCTCCCGCGGCTCGCCCACCAGGAAGACCTTCTCGCCCGGGCGGACGTACTTGAGCTCCTCGCGCGCGGCGCGCTCCAGCGCGGCCGGGTCGGTGTTGAGCGCCCGCACCTCGCGCGCCAGCTCGGCGTTCTCCGTCGCCAGGCGCGCGTTCTCCTCCTGCATCTTGGCCACGTTGCGCGTGAGCGTGCGCGCCCGGCTCAGGCCGGACGGGTGGACCGCCGAGGCGACGGCCAGCGTGGCCACCACCCCGAGGAAGACGATCCACCTGCGCGCGCGCTTGCCGGCCATGGCTCCCGGCCGGACGCTACCAGCCACCCGGGCCCCGTCCAGTAATCCGCCGCTATCGGGGTGGGGACAGGTAGGCCCGGGCCTTACGCCCGAGGCCTCACCGCCCCTGCCTTCAGCGCGTGTGCACCGTCACGTCGGCCGACAGCCCGGCCCGGAGCGGCATGTCGGTCGGCGGCGCGTCAAGGGCCACCCGGACCGGCACGCGCTCCACCACCTTCACGAAGTTGCCGGAGGCGTTGTCCGGCGGCAGGAGCGCGAAGCGGGCGCCGGTGCCGCCGGAGAGGCTCTGCACGCGCCCGTGCAGCACGCGGTCGCCGTAGGCGTCCACGGTCAGGTCCACCGGCTGGCCGGGCCGGATGGTCCCGGTCTGCGTCTCCTTGAAGTTGGCCACCACGTAGACCTGGTCCGGCACCAGCTGCCCCAGCGTCTGGCCGGCCTGGACCAGCTGCCCGACCCGGGCGGCGAAGCGCGACAGCTGCCCGTCGGCCGGGGCGCGCACCAGGGTGTAGCCGAGCTGCAGGTGGGCGGCGTCGAGCGCGGCCTGGGCGGCCTTCACCCGGGCGTCGGCCAGCTCCACGCTGGCCAGCGCCGCCGCATACTGGGCGCGGTTGGTGCCGGCCCCGGCGCTGGCGGCCTGGTCCTGGATGCGGGTGGCGTCGAACCGCTCGTCGGCGATGGCGTCGCCCTGCTTCAGGGCCTGGGCCCGGCGCAGGTCGAGCGCCGCCTTCTCGGCCTCGGCCTCGGCCTTCGTCACGCTGGAGCGGGCCGCCGTCACCTGCGCCCGGGCCACGCTGGCCTGGGCGCGCGCGGTGGCCAGCTCGGCCTCGGCCTGGCGGACCTTCACGGCCTGGTCGGCGTCGTCCAGGCGGAGCACCGGCTGTCCGGCCTTCACCTCGGCGTCCTCGGCCACCAGCACCTCGGCGATTCGGCCGCCCACCCGCGGGGCGATGGCCACCACGTCGGCCTCGACCTGCGCGTCGTCGGTGTTCTCGTCGAAGCGCGTGGCCCACAGGCGGTGGCCGGACAGGCCGGCGGCCACGGCCAGCGCCAGCAGCACGCCCCAGACGGCGAAGCGGCGGCGGCGCGGCGGGGCGGTGGGCTCGTTCCTGGGCTCGGCCGCCACCGGGGGCACCGGGTGGACGGGGCTGCTGCTGGGATTGACGGGGGGCGTCATGTCAGTGCTCCATCTGGATCTTCTGCGAAGGATCGCGCCTGGTCTTGAGGAAGAAGAGCAGCGGCAGCACCGCCACGATGGCGATGCCGGTGAGCAGCAGCACATGCTCGAAGGCCAGGACCATGCCCTGCCGCGTGACGGTGCCGCCCAGGGTCTCGAGGGCGGCGCTCCTGGCGGCCGCCGGGTCGAACCCCTTGCCGGAGAAGAAGGCGGTGTACTGGGCCAGGCGCGCCTGCACCTCCGGCCGCTCCGGCGAGACGTGGGCCGCCACCGCCGCCCGCGCCGTCGTGGCGTGGCGGGAGAGCAGCGTTGCGAAGACCGCCAGCCCCACCGACGCGCCGACCTGGCGCAGCAGCGAGTTGAGGCCCGTGGCGTCGGCCAGCTTCTCGCGGGGCACGTTGGAGAGCGCCGCGGTGGTGAGCGGGACGAACAGGAAGCTGAACCCCACGCCCTGGATCAGGATGGCGTGCACGATGCCGGACGAGGTGCTGGCCAGGGTCACGTGGGAGACCAGCCAGGCGCCGATGGCGATGAAGGTGATGCCGATGCCCACCAGCACGCGGGTGGAGACCCGGCCGTAGAGCCGCCCCACGAACGGCGTCACCGCCATCATCACCAGCACGCGCGGCATGAGGGCCAGGCCGGACTGCATGGCGGTGAAGCCCAGCAGCTCCTGCATGAAGAGCGGCAGCAGGAACATGCCGGCGATGAGGATGGCGAACATCACCGCGCCGATGAGCGTGCCGGAGGTGAAGACCGGGTCCTTGAAGAGGCGCAGGTTGACCGCCGGGACCGGCGCGGTCAGCTCCCGCCACACGAAGAGCAGCAGCGTGACCAGCGCGGTGAGGGCGCAGGCCACGATCACCCGCGACTGGAACCAGTCCTTCTGCTGCCCCTCCTCGAGGAAGAACTGCAGCGTGGCCAGCCCCATGGCCATGAGCGCGATGCCGATCCAGTCCATGTTGCGCCGCTGGTGCGCGGCCGCGGCGGCGTTGGCGTGGCGGATGTCGTCCGGCTCGTGGACGAACCGCCAGACCATGAACAGGCCCAGCGCGCCTACCGGCAGGTTGATGAAGAAGATCCAGGACCAGTGGTAGTTGTCGACGATGTAGCCGCCCAGCGTCGGGCCGATGGCCGGGCCGATCATCACGGCCATGCCGAACAGCGCCATGGCCATGCCCTGCTCCCTGGGCGGGAAGGTCTGGCGCAGGATGGCCTGCTCGGTGGGCTGCAGCGCGCCGGCGCCGAACCCCTGCAGCGCCCGGAACAGCACCACCTGGAAGAGGCTGGAGGCGACGCCGCAGAGCGCGGAGCCGATCAGGAAAAGGAACAGGCTGGCCATGTAGACGCGCTTCTGGCCGAAGAGCCGGCCCAGGAACGCCGTCAGCGGCATCACGATCACCGTGGCGATGGCGAAGCCGGTGGAGATCCAGGTGATCTCCTGGACGGTGGCGCCCACCGCGCCGCGGATCTGCGGCAGCGCCACGTTGACGATCGACGTGTCGATGGCCCCCATCAGCGTGCCGAAGGTGACCGAGACGGTGACCAGCCACTTGTTGGTGGCGGGGCGCGGCGCGGACAGCGCCGGCACCGGGAGCCCGGCGGCCTGGCTCATCGCGCCACCCCGTGGAGGAAGAGGTCCACCACGGCGCCCGGCAGCGCCTCCCACCCGCCGGCGCCCTGGACCGCGCGCACCAGCACGGCTCGCGCCATCCCCACCAGCGCGGCAGCCCGCAGGGCGGCGTCGCCCGGCGTGAGCTGGCCGCTGGCCAGGCCCTCCTCCAGCACCGCCTGGACCCGCCGCACCAGCTCGTCGTGGAGCGAGCCGGAGGGATGGAGCCGCGCCGGCCCCTCGCCGGACTGCACCAGCGCCGTGAGGTAGCGCCCGTGCGCTTGGCCGTGCTCTGCGAGCGCGCCCAGCAGCGCGCGCAGGCGCGCCTCGATTGGCTGGCCGGCCGAGGCGGCCAGCGCCGCGTCGAGGCGGGCCATCAGCGCCTCGCGGCGCGAGCAGGAGAGCGCCCGCACCAGCGCGTCGCGGTCCTCGAAGTGGTTGTAGAGGGTGCCCACGGCGACGCCGGCCCGGGCGGCGATCCGCTCCATGCGCGCGCCCATCCCCTCCTCGCCGAAGATCTCCTCGGCCGAGCCCAGGATGGCCCGGTAGGTCTCCTCGCGGAGTCGATCGCGCAGGCGCGTGGGCGACTGGAGGGCCTTCCCATCGCTTGATGAATCTGGATTCATGACTTGAGCCCTATATGCGGCTCATGAACCCATTCGTCAACCGCTGTTGCGACGCAGTCGCGGAGCTGCGCCGCAACCCGGCACAAGATCGCGTGATTTCAGGTACCTCGCGATCGCCGGCGGCCTACACGGCGCGGCTGGGGCGGGAGACTGGCGGCCGGGCAGCTTCGGGGCGTTCTTCCCCGGCTCGCGACTGCCGGGCGGGCCAGAAGAGGACCACCAGCAGCCCCGCCCACGTGAGCAGCGAGGCCTCCAGCGCCAGGAAGGCCGCCAGCTTGGCCCAGGCCAGGCCGGGCCAGATCCGAGCGCACGCCGAAGCCGGCCAGGATGCCCAGCCCGGCGCTGCCGAACGAGAGCCGCACCAGCGCCGCCTGCGCCCGCTCCCCGACCACGCGGGCGAAGCCCACCACGTGCGCCACCGCGAACAGGGCCAGCGGCATGGCGAGGAGGTGGGGCACCGCCACCAGCAGGAGCTGCTGGAGCGTGCGCGGCTCGGTGAACGCTGCCTCCGAGCCCAGGTAGTAGGCCTGCACCTGCGCCGGGGCGGTGCCGAGCTTGAGCGCGAACAGCACCGCCGCGCTGACCGCGCTCAGGGCCAGGAAGAGCGCGAAGGCCAGCGCCGGCCCGCGGAAGGGCGCGAGGCGGGGGTCGGTCACGCGCGCCCCCGCCCGAAGCCGAGCGCGCCCCAGGTCAGCAGCCCGGCCTGGGCCAGCGTGGCCACGGCGAAGGTGGCCACGCGCAGCCCGCCGGCGCCGCGCAGCGCGACCACGGCGAAGGGCGCGAACAGGTCGGCCAGCGTGGCCGCCACCGCCAGCGCGAAGAGCGCGTTGCGCCAGCGCGCCGGCCCCGGGCACACGGCCACGATGGAGCCGAGCATGAGGAGCGTGAACCCCTGCAGGAAGGCGCCCATGTGGACCTCCTCCCAGAGCGCCGCCAGCGGCAGGGGCTGCCCGTCGCCCAGGTAGGCCGCCTCGACGCCGGCGGCGGTGAGGCCGCCGGCAGTGACGCGCGCGGCCACCACGCCGGCCAGCGCCAGCCCTGCGAAGAGCAGGAAGGCGCGCACCGGCGGGCGGGCCCGCGCCAGCCGCTCCGGCGTGGCCTGGACCAGGAAGCGCATGGCGCCCTACGCCGCCTCGACCCGCTTCACGTAGATCTCGCCGGCGATCTCCGGATCGAGCGCGATGGTCGTCTCCCCCACCTCGATCACGTAGGACGGCGAGCGCTGGTGGAGCCGGAGCGTGGAGCCGGGGATGACCCCCAGCGCCGCCAGGCGGTCCATCCGGTCGTGGAACTTGGGCGCGATGAAGACGATGCGGCCGGTGGCGCCCAGGTCGAAGCTGGGCAGGCCGGTCACCAGCGGCCGGAGGGTGCGCTGGAAGGTGCCGCAGCAGGCGCCGGGGGGGATGGGCTTGCCGTGCGGGCAGGTGGGCGGGTGGCCCAGCAGCGTGCAGACCGAGTCGGTGGCCTCGGGCGAGAGGATGTGTTCGAAGGCGCAGGCCTGCGCCTCCATGGTCTGCTCGCCCAGCGCCAGGAGGTCGCGGAAGAGCCGCTCGGTGAGCCGGTGGCGGCGCACCACGTCGCGGGCCCGCCGCTCGCCCTCCTCGGTCAGCTCCACGCGCTCGCCGGAGCGGCGCAGCAGCCCCGCCGAGGCGAGCGCGTCCAGGTCCCCCACCCCGGCGCCGGGCGCGTGGTCCGCGCCGGTGGCCGCCAGCACGGCCTCGGCGCGATCGCGCCCCGCCTCACGCTCGGTGAACACGGCCTCGAGGATCTCCTCCTGCCGCTGCTGCCCGTTGACGCTCACGCGACGGTGCTCCTCTCCTCGGGGTTCTCCGGCCGCGGCGCGGGGCGCCGGTGGAGCCGGTCCAGCAGCTTGCGCAGGCCGGCCGCCACGCCGGCCTCCTGCGGGAACGAGTAGCCGCAGGACGGGCAGCAGACGACGTGGCAGCCCTTCGACATCGGGCAGCTGGGCCGGCAGCCCTGCCCCGAGGCGTCGAAGGTGGTCCCGCAGAGCGGGCACTGCTCGTTGCGTTCCAGCGCAGACATGACCGCTCCGTTCCTAGTGGACCAGCCGCATGAGCTGGTTCACGCCGGCGCCGACGCCGAAGGCGAAGGGCAGGATGAAGGCCAGCATGCCCACGCCGGTCTTCCAGCCGCGCTCCTTCAGGATCATGAAGAAGTTGGCGATGCAGGGGATGAAGAGCGTGATGGTCACCAGCGCCACCACCACCTGGATCTCCATCGACCAGGTGAGCGTGCCCGCGTCCATGTACGGCTTGAAGTGGGCGAACAGGCCGGCCGCGGCGTAGTCGCGCCGCAGGAAGCCCAGGATGAAGGCGCTGGCCGCGTCGGAGGGCAGGCCCAGCAGCCCGACCACCACCGGCGAGAGGGCCTTCTCCAGCACCGCCAGCCCGTGGACGCGGTCCAGCACCCAGAGGATGAGCGTGCCGAGCACGAACAGCGGCAGCGCCTCGCGCAGGTACCACTCGATGCGCGAGGTGGTCTTGACCAGCACGTTGCCGGCCTGGGGGACGCGGAGCGGCGGCAGCTCGAGGATGAAGTCCGAGCCGCGCCCGGGGATGACCTTGGCCGCCAGCCAGCCCACCAGGAAGATGACGAACAGCAGCGAGCCCACGAACCAGAGGTTGGCGGCCAGCGACAGGTTGGCGGTCATGGCCAGGATCACCGCCAGCTGCGCCGAGCAGGGGACGCCCAGCGCCAGCAGCAGCGTGACGATCACCCGCTCCTTCCGCGTCTCCATGATCCGGGCGGTCATGGTGGCCATGGTGTCGCAGCCCAGCCCCAGCACCATGGGGAGCACGGCCTTGCCGTTGAGCCCCATCCGCTTGAAGAGCTTGTTCACCATCACCGCCAGGCGCGGCAGGTAGCCGGAGTCCTCCAGCACGCTGAAGGCGATGAAGAAGGTGGTGACGATGGGGAGCACGATGGCGATGCCGTAGGAGAGCCCCATCGACACCAGCCCGTACTTGCCGACCAGGAACCCGGCGGTCTCCTCGTGCGGCACGCCCGCCGGGCCCACCAGGAACTCCTGGATGGCGCCGGCCGGGGTCACGAAGCGGACCGCCGCGTCGGTCCAGGGGATGAGGTACTCGGCGAAGACGGTGTTCTCGAGGAAGTCCACCAGCGTGCCCGCGCCCAGCACGCCCACGAACTGGTAGGCCACGTAGAGCACCAGCCCCAGCAGCGGGACGCCCCACAGCGGGTGGGTGCTCCAGCCGCCCAGCCGGCGGGCGAAGCCGCTGGTGGCGGAGGCCGCGCCCCGGCTCAGCACCTCGTCGTGGAGCCGGTCCACCGTGGCCAGGCGCTGGCGCGCCACCACGAACCGCAGCGACTCGGGGTAGCGGGACGCCAGCTCGCGCCGGACGACGTCCACCCGGGCCAGGTCGGCCGCGGAGAGGCGGGCCGCCAGGTGGGCCCGCAGCGACTCGTCCCCGACCAGCGCCATCAGCGCCAGCGCGCGCCGGCCGATGCCGCCCTCCGGCATGAGCGGCGTCACCTCGGCCAGCGCGCCCTCGATGGCGGCGTCGTAGCGCGGGCGCCAGGGCGAGGCGCGGGCCGCCGCGAGCCGCGCCTGGAGCTGGGGCAGGCCCCGCCGCTCCACCGCCACGGTCCGGACCACGTCGATCTGCAGCGCGGCGGCCAGCGCCGCCTCGTCGATGCGGATGCCGCGGCTCTCCGCCTCGTCGGCCATGTTGAGGGCCAGCACGAACGGCACCTCGGCCTCGGCCAGCTGCGCCGCCAGCAGCAGGCCGCGGCGCAGGTTCTTGGCGTCGCAGACCTGCAGGCAGGCGTAGCCGCGCTCGGAGAGCAGGATGTCCCGGGTCACCTGCTCGTCCTCGGACATGGGGAGCAGGTTGTTGGTGCCCGGCGTGTCCATCACGTGCCAGGTCTCGCCCTCGATGGTGGCCGAGCCGCGCGTCACCTCGACGGTGGTGCCGGGGTAGTTCGAGACCGTGACGTAGGTGCCGGTGAGCGCGCCGAAGAGCACGCTCTTGCCGACGTTGGGGTTGCCGACCAGGATCACCGAGCGCGAGGCGGCCACGACCTTCTTGCGGTCGAGATCGCCCTCGCGGTGGCAGGCGGCGGAGGCGGGAGGGCTCACGAGCGGACCTCGCTGCCAGGGGCGCTGCACTGCGCGCACCGGCCGTAGAGCTCGAGCCGGTGGCGCTCCACCAGGAACCCGTGGCGGCGCGCCACCGCGGCCTGGAGCGCCTCGATCTCGTCGTCGGCGAACTCCACGATGGCGGCGCAGGCGGTGCAGATGAGGTGGTCGTGGTGGGCTCGCCCGGCCGCCACCTCGTAGCGCGTCTGCCCGTCGCCGAACTGGCGCGCCACCGCCAGCCCGCCCTCGGCCAGCAGCTTCATGGTCCGGTACACCGTCGCCACGCTCACCCGCGCATCCTCCTCACGCACCCGCGCCACCAGGTCGTCCACGCTCACGTGGCCGGTCATCCCGAAGAAGACCTCGGCCACTTGCTCGCGCTGCCGCGAGTGCTTGAGGCCCCGCGCCTCGAGGTACGCCGCCAGGCGGCGGACCGGGGGCGTCCCGCGCCCCGCTTGGGAACGCTCGCCCTGCCCCGCCCTGTTCCGGATGGTCGTCGCCATGACTGATAACGATTCTCAGTATCAGGATCCGCTCACGCAGGCAATCCCCACGATCCCGGGCCAGCGAGACAGGGGAAAGCCCAGCGGTTGGGCGGGGGTGCGCCTGCTACCGAGCGTCCGGCCAGCGCTCGCGCCAGCGGGCGGCGGCCTCCGGGCCGCCCAGATCGCGACCGGTCAGCGCCACCAGCGAGGCGTGCGCCTCGCTGCGGACGACCGGATCCGGATTTCCCAGCATCCCGACCAGGCGCGGGGCCAGCCGCTGGCCTTCCACCTTGGGCCGGTGGCGCACCAGCTCGGCGGCCAGGCCGCGCAGCTGCGGGTCGTCCGACAGCAGCGCGCGCTCCAGGTCCGGGGCCGGGCGCCTGGGCGTCGGGCGATCCAGCACCAGCCCGGCCACCACCCCCACCACCACCGCCATGAGCGCGACCTGCACCAGCGCCTTGCCGGCGGGGTAGCGCCCGGCCCGCACCAGCGCGAACCGGTAGACGGCGTACCCGAAGACGAAGATCACCAGCAGGCCGGGGGGCACGGCCAGGGCCGCGTGGGGCCACCGCCCCTCCGCCACCGCCTCCCTCAGCTCGGGGAGTCCGGCCAGGGTCAGCGCGGCCGACACCAGCAGCAGGCCCAGCAGCGACCAGCGCAGCGCCCGGATCCAGGTGGGGATCCGCGTCGCGGGCCCCTCGATGCTCACGTCCGACATGCCTGGAGTGAAGCACGCGGAGTGTCGCGGAGCAACGCCCTCTTGACTCGTGCGCATGGGTCGGCAAGGTTCCGGCGCCATGGCCGAGGTCGACGCGGAGATCCTGGAGCGGGTGGCGCGCTGGTGCGCGGAGGCGGGCCGCCAGGCCGGGCTGGAGGAGATCCGGCGCGCGCTGGCACCGCTGGCCTGGGACGAGCAGCTGCGGGTCCGGGCCCTGCTGGCAGATGCGCCCCCGGCCCAGCCCCTGGGGCCGCACGCCCTGGTGGACCTGGCGCGCGGCGTCCCCGCCGACGTGGCGGCCGAGCGCGAGCGGGCCGGGCAGTACCGGCGCGAGGACGACGACGCGGCGGAGGCGGAGCAGGCCCCCGCCACGGCCGCCCCCCGCAAGAAGCCGCCCCGCGCCAAGAAGGGTGCGGCGCTGGTGATCCGGCGCGCCCGCGACCGCGTGCCCACCGCCGAGGCGTCGGCGCCGCGGCTGCCCCGGCTGGAGGAGCTGTTCCAGCCGGAGGGCCGCGCCGTGCTGGAGGGGCTGATCGGGACCCACGGCGCGCGGCGCGCGCACCTGGTCACCGCCGTCGCGGCCGGCTGGCTGCGCGGCGACGGCACGCCGCCTGGCGAGGAGGAGCTGGCCGACCTGCTGGAGGAGCACGGCCTGGCGCGCGGCTTCGAGCGGCGCGAGAAGGACGAGCTGCTCCACGCCCTGCGCGCCGCGGGCGGCGTGCTGGCGCGCGCCGCGGAGGCGGAGGGCGTGACGCCCGAGGCCTACCGGGCGGCGCTGGAGCGCCTGGGCGCGGCGGGCGAGGCCGAGCGGATCCGCGAGGAGCGGCGGGCCGAGCTGCGCAGCCGGGCGCTGCTCTCGGAGCGGGCGCGGCTCCTGCTGGAGGACCGGCCCAGGCTGGAGGATTCTGGAGCTGGCGGGCGAGCTGGAGCAGGATCTGCGGGAGCGGCTGCCGGAGCACATGAAGGCGCTGCTGGCCGGCGGGCTGCCGCTGCTGCCGGCCCTTGGGCGTAGCCTGTCGATCGGGCTCGAGGGCGCCCAGGCGTTGATCGCCGCGCTGGGGGTCGACCTGACCGCGCTGGGCGGTGCGGCGACCGCGCCGCGCCAGGCGGGCGGCCCGCGGGGCGAGGGCCGGCCGCCGCGCCGGGAGCGACCCGAGCGCGGCGAGCGGCCGGACCGCCGGGAGCGGCCGCCGCGCGAGCGCACGGGCGCTGGCGAGCGCCCGCCGCGGGCGGATCGCGGCGCGCGTCCCTTCGCTGCTCGCCCTGCGTCCGGTGCGCGCCGCGAGGGCGCCGCTCCGCGCCCGGTGGGCGGCGAGCGCACGCCGCGGCGCCGCACGGAAGGCGGGGGCGCTCAGCGCATGGGCGGCGACGCGCGGCCCGCGGGGCCGCGGTCGGGCCCCGGGCGGCCGATGGGCGCGAGGCCCGGCGGCCCGCGCACGGGCCCCGGGCGGCCGATGGGTGCGAGGCCAGGTGGCCCGCGCACGGGCCCGGGGCGGCCGGCGGGTGCGCGGCCGGGTGGGCCGCGGCCGGGTGGCTCGCGGCCGCCGCCGCGCGGCGGGCCGGGGCGCCGGCCCCCGCGGCGCTGAGCCGGCCTCAGCCCTTCGCCTTCGGCGCGGGCTTGCCCTTCTCGAACGTGGCGCCGTCGCCGTACCTGGCGACGATGGCCTTCTTGGTGTCGAGGCCGGTCAGCTCGATCACGAACGTCGGCACGCGCCGCGCGCGGCGGTCGGCGGCCCACCGGGTCAGCTCGGCGCGGGCGCTGCGGCGCCCCCCTCCCGCGGGGCGCGCCCGGCGGCCCGGCGCCTTCACGCCGGCCTCGAGCTGCGCCGCCAGCCGCTCCGCCGCAAGCTCGGCGATGGCTCGGGCGATGCTCGGCCGAGGCGCGCTTGACCACCTCGTCCATGGCGCTGCGGACCAGTTCGTCGATGCTGCTGGAGGCGGAGGCGGTGCGGGGCATGTGGTGTCCTGGCGCAAACTGGGTCAATCGGGATTGGAACGACCGGCTTTCCCCGCGACTATAGATCGCGCAGCCATGCGCCCGCGGCGGTTTTCTGGTACGGTCCGCCGCCGAGGCCCTCTGGCGAAACGGTAAACGCGCTCGACTCAAAATCGAGTGGGGCGACCCCCCGTCCCGGTTCGAGTCCGGGGAGGGCCAATCCAGCCTGACCCCCCGTCCGCACGGCCTTTTTCCTTGCGGCGGGGCGCCGCGCGCGTGTATCGGTACGCGGCCTCCCCCACCCCCACCCCGGACGCGCCGCCATGTTGAACCTGCTCATCAGCCTCGCCGTCGGTGCCGTCGTGACCGCCGGCATCCTGCTCGGCACCGAGTTCGGCTGGGCGGCGGCCATCTTCCCGGGCCTGGTCGCGCTTGTCGCGACCTACATCGTGCTGCTGCGCCGGACCAGCAAGCAGCTGCAGGCGGTCTTCGACTCGGTGCAGAAGGACATCCAGGCGCGCCGGATCGAGAAGGCCATCGCCACGCTGCGGACCAGCTTCGGCCTGGCGCGCTGGCAGTTCCTGGTGGGCTCGCAGCTCCACTCGTACATCGGCTTCCTGCTCTACACGCAGCAGGACCTCGACGGCGCCCTGCCCCACCTCGAGAAGAGCTTCTCGCGCAACTGGGTCTCGCGCGTGATGCTGGCGGCCACGCACTACAAGCGGAAGGACCTGGCCGGCGCGCGCAAGGTGCTGGAGGCCACGGCCCGCGACAACAAGAAGGAAGGGCTGGTCTGGGCCACCTACGCCTGGCTGCTGGAGAAGGAAGGCCAGCACGACGAGGCCATCGCGGTCCTGGGCCGCGGCACCGCCGCCAGCCCGGGCGACGAGAAGCTCAAGGCCGCGCTGCAGTCGCTCCAGAACGACAAGAAGCTCAAGCTGGGCAAGCTCTACCAGGAGCAGTGGTTCCAGTTCATGCTGGAGGCCCCTCCGCCGCAGTTCGCGGGCCCGGGCTTCCGCGGCGGCAAGCGCGCGCTGTATCGCTGAAGCGGGGGCTGCGCCCCCGCCCCGCCGGCAGAGCCGTCGGGGCCCCACCCCTGCTGCGCTGGGTCCCGCCGCGCTGCGGGCCCGGATCATCCAGACAGTGGAATTGGCCCTTGCGCGGCACCCAGCGTCGAGGGGCTGCGCCCCTCCCCCAGCTGCGCTGGGGCCCCCACCCTGCGAGCCGCGGGCAGCGCTCCTGGCAGAGCTCGGGGGCTGCGCCCCTCCCCAGCTGCGCTGGGGCCCCCACCCCGCGAGCCGCGGGCAGCCTCCGGCAGGGCACGGGGCCCGATGTCTTCGCTCCCGACCGGGAGCGTGTCAGACGCTTCAAGTGCCGCCGTAGCCGACGGTCACCCGCCCCTTCTCCACGATGAGCGGGACGCGGCGTTCGCCGCCGGACAGCTCCAGGAAGCGGCGCATCGCCTCCGGGTCCTTCTTCACGTTGAAGTACTCCACCTCGAGGCCGCGGGCCGCGTACTCCTCCCGGGCGGCCGAGGTGTAGCCGCACGTGTCCTTGCCGTAGATCTGGACCTTCATCTGCTCCTCTTCAATTCGCTCGGCCGCCGCGGCCCCGTGAACGGCAGGATATTCCGTGGCCCAGCCGGCCAAGCATCCCATATTTACCGTGGAGCTCCAGGCGAGGCAGCGGATGCTCGCCGTCTTCCGGTGACCAGCAGGCGGCATCCCGCTTGCTGCTGAGGAGAGGGCCCTGGACCGGAGCGGGCCGTGCTGGGGAAGAGAGGGGCGACGTCCCGAGCGATCGTACCTTGCTCCCACGTCGCTTGGCTCGGTGCCGTCAGGAGCGCATGAGCAGATCAACCCACCAACCTGGTTGGAACCTTCTTGGGCCCCTGATGGGCCTTCGAATCAGGCCGCAGTACGCTCTCCACTCAGCGCCAATCGAGGCGCGCCGAGCAACGCTGGCGGGGGGCTGCCAGCGGGTGGCTGCTCGTCGAAAAGGACCACTGTCGGTCCGCGCCGCCCCCACTACATTTGGCTGACCAACGGTTCCCCCGGAAGGCTCTGTTGAGCGAGACCACGATCAGCGCTGGCGGCGCGTCGGACGGCATCCGCGAGGTGCTCGCGCCGCTGATCGAGGCGCTGGCCTCGGCGGCCGGGCTGTCGCGCGCGGAGCTTTTCGACCGCCTGCACGAGATCCTTCCGGGCGTGCTCTCGCAGCTGGTCTCGCAGAACGAGCGGCTGCGCGAGGCGGCGGGGCGACGCGAGGGGCTGCTCCTCACCGCCGCCGCCGAGCTGCACGGGGCCGCGCAGCTGCTGGAGGGGAGCGCCGACGAGCTCGCCCACGCCGAGGGCGCGCGCCGCCTGCGCCGGCTGGCGCTCGATTCGGAGCGCGCCATCCACCCCGGCGCGCCTGAGCCGCGGACCCCGGCGCGCCGCGTCCAGGGCGACCGGCCGCGCCTGCTGGTGGCGGACGACGAGGCCGACGCGCGGGACGTGCTGGCCCAGGTGCTCCACCCCGACTACGAGGTCGTGGCCGCCGCCGACGGGCAGGAGGCGGTGGACCTGGCCCGCGCCGAGCGTCCGGACGTGATCCTGCTGGACCTGAACATGCCGCGGCTGGACGGCTTCCAGGCCCTGGAGCGCCTGCGCGCCGATCCGGCCACGCTCGACATCCCGGTGATCTTCGTCTCGGCCCGCAGCGACGACGCGGTCAAGGTCCGCAGCCTCGACCTGGGCGCGGTGGACTACCTGCAGAAGCCCTTCAGCGAGCGCGAGCTGCGCGCCCGCGTGGAGCGCACGCTGCGGCTGGTGCGCAGCCAGAGCGCGCTGCGCGAGCTGGCCCAGACCGACGCGCTCACCGGCCTGGCCAACTTCCGCGCCTTCCGCGCCCGCATCGACGAGGAGGTCAAGCGGGCCCGGCGCTACCGCACGCCCCTCACCTGCGTGATGGCCGACATGGACAACCTGAAGCCCATCAACGACGGGCTGGGGCACGCCGCCGGCGACCGCGCCATCGCCGCGGTGGCGGCGGTCATCCGCGAGGAGCTGCGCGAGACCGACTTCGGCGCCCGCTACGGCGGCGACGAGTTCGTGGTGCTGCTCCCGCACACCTCCGGCGAGGAGGGGCGCGTCTTCGCCGAGCGCGCCTGCGCCCGCCTCAAGGACACGGAGCTGGAGATCGCCGGCCGGCGCGTGCGGCTGGGCGCGTCCTTCGGCGTGGCCTGGCTGGCCCCGGAGGCGGGCGACGACGCGGCCGAGGCGCTGATGCACGCGGCCGACGCGGCGCTCTACGCCGCCAAGCGGGACGGGCGCGGCCGCGTGGCGGCGGCCCCGCGCCCGGCCGGCGCGCCGGACGGCGCGGACGCCTGAGCCTCAGGCCTTGAGCGGCTCCGGCCCGGACGCGTCGGGCGGCTCGCCCTCGCCGGCCCGCGAGCGGGCCTCGGCCGCGTACCGGTTGAGCTTGTTGTAGAGCGTCTTCTCGCTGATGCCGAGGATCTCGGCGGTCCGGGCCTTGTTGCCGCCGTTCCGCTGCAGCGAGGCCAGGATGTACTCCTTCTCCACCTTGTCGATGGGGATGCCCAGCGGGACGCGCAGGGTGGCGGCCTCGGGCCGCGTGGCCTGCATGTCGGGGGGCAGCTGCTCCTCGCCGATCACCTCGCCGTCCACCAGGATCATGGCGCGCTCGACGGTGTTGCGGAGCTCGCGGATGTTCCCCGGCCAGGCGTAGCCCTGCAGCACCGCCATGGCGCTGGGCGAGACGCCCTGCACGTGCTTGCCGGTCTCGCCGTTGAACTTCTCGATGAAGTGGTGGACCAAGAGCGGGATGTCCTCCCGCCGCTCCTTGAGCTGCGGCAGCTGGATGGTGAAGACGTGGAGGCGGAAGTAGAGGTCCTCGCGGAAGCGGCCGCGCCGGATCTCCTCCTTGAGGTCGCGGTTGGTGGCGCAGATGACGCGCACGTCGACCTCGACCTCCGACCGCCCGCCCAGCCGGCGGATCTTCCGCTCCTCCAGCACGCGCAGGAACTTGGCCTGCAGCTCCAGCGGCAGCTCGCCGATTTCGTCCAGGAAGAGCGTGCCGGTGTGGGCCAGCTCGAAGTTGCCCATCCGGCGCTGGTCGGCGCCGGTGAAGGCGCCGCGCTCGTAGCCGAACAGCTCGGACTCGATGAGCGTGCCCGGGATGGCGGAGCAGTTGAGCGCGATGAACGCCTTGTCCTTGCGCGGCGAGAGGTTGTGGATGGCGCGCGCCACCACCTCCTTGCCCGTCCCGCTCTCGCCGCTGATCACCACGCTGGCCGTGGACGGCGAGACCTTCTTCACCAGCTCGAAGACCTTCTGCATGGCCGGCCCGGAGCCGATCATGTCGGTCCCGGGGGCCAGCGCGGCCAGCCGGCGCCGCAGCAGCTGGACCTCGCGCATGGTCTCCTTCTTCTCCAGCGCGCGCTCCAGCACGATGCGCAGCCGCGGCACCTCCAGCGGCTTCTCGATGAAGTCGAAGGCCCCCTCGCGGATGGCCTGCACGGCGGTCTGGATGGTGCCCCGGCCGGTCAGCAGCACCACCGGGCAGTCCGGCAGCTCGGCCCGCAGCGCCCGGAGCAGCCACAGCCCGTCCATGTTGGGCATCACCAGGTCGGTGAGGATCACGTCCGGGTGGCCCTCGATGGCCCGCCGCAGCGCCTCGGCCCCGTCGCTGGCGGTCTGGACGTCGTAGCCCCAGCGCGCCGTGAGCTCGGCGAGCGCCTCGCGGCTGTCGGCTTCGTCGTCGACGATCAACACCCGGTATTTCATGCGCGCTCGTTCCTGGGCAGCCGCAGCGTGAGGCGGACCCTGCCGGCCGCCCGCTCCACCCCGAGCCGAGCCCCCCATGGCCTCCGCCGTGCCTGCGGCCACGGCCAGGTCATATCCGGGTCCCGCCCTCGGGGTCACCCACGCCGTGCTCGATTGACAGCTCGGCGTGCTCCCCCTCCGCCGCGGCGCGCACGGCCAGGCGGCCGCCGTCCGGCTGCTGCGCCATCGCGCCGGTCAGCAGCGAGAGCACCAGGCGGGCCAACGCGCCCCGGCTCGCAGCGCGTGCGCACCGCGCCGCGCGGCGCCTCCACCGTGAGCTCGATTTGCCGGCGGCGGGCGTCATGGCCGCAGAGCCCGGCCGCGTCGGCCGCCAGTCCACCCAGATTGGTGTAGCCGAGCGGGGCGGCGGGATCGGTGACGTCCAGGAAGCGGCGCACCACCTCGTTGACGCGGCCGATTCTGCCGCGGATCGCGCCCAGGTGGCTGCCGGACTGCGCGGCCGCCTCGCCGGCGCCGGAGAGCTTCTCGGTCAGCAGCGCCAGCTGCAGCGCCATGGCGTTGAGCGGGTTCTTGATGTCGTGGGCCACGCCGGCCACCAGCCGCGGCAGCCCCTGCGACCGGCCCACGTGCTCCAGCCACTCGGCGGAGCGCGGCGGGCGCGCCAGCACCAGCGCCCCGCCCTCCCCCGCGACGCGCGCCAGCTCGACCGGCCCGGCCGCGCCCGGGACCAGCAGCACCTCGGGCCCCTCCCCGGCGAGGAACGCGCGCAGCGGCGGGCTCCACCTCGGCACGGGCCCGCAGCGCGGCGGTGGCGCCGGCCGGGGGCAGCCCGAGCTGCGAGATGAACCCGGGATTGGCGGAGAGGATCGCGCCGGTCCGATCCAGGAAGGCCGCGCCGGTGGCGAGGTGGATGGTCATTTTCGCTTGCCTGCCTGGGGGAGAGCCCAGGGGGTGAGATGCGTCCTCCCTCCCTTTTTTTCAAGCGTCCGGCGAAGATGGACGGCAGTGGGAGGAAGCGTGAACCTGTCGAGCCAGCTCCGCCGCGCCAGCCTGTGCCTAACCCTCGGGATTCCTCGCAGGATGCGCCACCCCGCGTCCACCGGCCAGCGCGTCCCCGCCGCAGCCCGCAGCGGCCGCGCCCGAGCCCACCCTCCCGACGCAGGGCGGCCAGGTCGAGCCGGGGCCGGCGGCCGAGCAACCCGTTCGGACCCTCGCGACCGTCACCATCGGGGCGGTGGGCGACGTGCTGATGCATGGCGCGGTCAAGGAGAGCGCCGCGGTCCACGGCGCCGGCGCGCCCGACGCTGGCTACAGCTGGCTGTTCGCCCCCATCGCCGACCTGCTCTCGCAGCCGACCTGACCTTCGCCAACCTCGAGACGCCCATCGCCCCGAAGACCTCGCAGGGCGCGCGCGCCTTCGTCTTCAACGCGCCACCGGTGGTCATCTGGCGCTGCAGCGCGCCGGCGTGGACCTGGTCTCGGTGGCCAACAACCACGCCTTCGACCAGGGGCGGCCCGGCTTCGAGGAGACGCTGCACGAGCTGGCCATCGCCGGCCTGCTGCCATCCTCGGCGGCGGCCCGGCGCCGTCGGCCATGGGGCCGGTCTTCATCGAGCGCAACGGCCTCGAGCTGGCCTTCCTCGGCTACACCGATGGCCTCAACCAGACCGGCAATGACTGCCCGCCGCCGAAGGCCGGGGCCGCGCAGTGCCTGCAGGCCGCGGAGCTGGATTGCCAGGCGGTGGAGGGGCAGGTGCGGGCCGCGGCGGCGCAGGCCGACGCGGCGATCGTCTCGCTGCACTGGGGCATCGAGTACGAGCAGCAGCCGCGCGAGCCGGACGTGGCGCTGGCGCGGCGGCTGGCCGAGGCCGGGGCGCTGGTGGTGCTGGGCCACCACCCGCACGTGCTGCAGCCGGTGGAGCTGTACCGGCGCGCCGACGGGCGGACCGCGGTCATCGCCTACTCGCTGGGAACTTCGTCTCCAACCAGTCGCGCAACTACGTGCTGGGCGTGACGCCCGCGCCGGTGGCGGCCACCCGCGACGGCGCGCTGCTGCGCGTGACGCTGGCGCGCCGCGACTACGGCCGCGGGGTGGTGCAGGTGGAGGTGGGGGGCGCCGACCTGGCGCCGCTCTGGACCGAGAACCGACACGCCGGAGATCGACGCGCGCAAGGAGCCGAAGCGCCGGCCGGCCATCCGCGTGGTCTCGGTGGACCGGGCCTGGCTGTGGTGCGGGCCGAGCTGGCCGCCTTCCCAGACCCGGTGCCGCCAGCCGACCAGCCGCGCTGGGTGAGGCTGCGCCAGCGCGAGGCGCTCGTACGTCGCGCCGCGGCGCGGTGGGCGCGCTCATGGCCGAGGACCTGCTGCGCCCGTTCACGCCGGCCGAGCTGGCGGGGCCAGGCGCCGCGTCAGACGTCGCCGGGACAGCCGTCCCCCGTTCGCCCTGAGCCCTTCGACTTCGCGCCCGCGTCGCGGGCGCTACGCTCAGGGCGGGCGAAGTCGAAGGGCAGCTCCGCGCCTGTCGCTACTCCGTCCGTACACCCGTGATGGCGCGCGGCGCGCCGGTGTCGGTGGGCTGGACGTCCGGCTTGGCCGGCACGTGCAGCTCCACCAGCTCGATGCCCAGCCGCTGGCGCATACTCGAAGATGCGCGCGTCGCGGTAGAACTCGCCGAAGACGATGCGCCGGCAGCCGGCGTTGGCGATGAGCTTGAAGCAGGGCCAGCAGGGCGAGGCGGTGGTGTAGATGGTGGCGCCGTCGATGGCCACGCCGTTCTTGGCCGCCTGGATGATGGCGTTGGCCTCGGCGTGGACGGTGGCCACGCAGTGGCCGTCCTCCATCATGTGGCCGGCCTCGGTGCAGTGGGGCAGCCCACGGATGGAGCCGTTGTAGCCGGTGGAGAGGATGGTCTTGTCGCGGACCAGCACCGCCCCGACGTGCTTGCGGTCGCAGGTGGCGCGGGTGGCGGCTACCCGCGCGATGTTCATGAAGTACTCGTCCCAGCTGACGCGGTTGTCCATGGCGCCTCCTCCGGTGGCCGGGCATCCTACCCCAAGGGACCGACGCTCCAGCGCGCCGGCGAGGTAAACCTCTCCAGGATGCGCCCTGCCCTGCCCGCCCTGCTGCTGCTCGCCCTGGGCATGGCCTGCGCCGGCCCCGCCAACAGCACGCGCAGCCCGGCCTCACCCCCGGCCGGCACCGCGCCTGCGCCGGCCCCGGAGGCCAGGGACAAGCCGCTCCAGCAGCCCACCGACGCCTCGCCCTACACCGTGCTGGAGCCGGTCAACGGGACCATCACCTCGGTGGACCTGGAGCAGCACGAGCTGGTGCTGGAGGCGGAGGGCGGGCCGGTGACGCTGGGGCTGGACCGCAACACGCTGGTCTACCTGCCGACCGGCCTGTCCACGGTCAGGGCGCTCCGCACGGGCGCCCAGGTCCGGGCGGCACGCAACGGCGACTCGGTGGCCTACTGGGTGATGATCGGCACCCTGCCGCCCAGCGAGGGCGGGCAGCCGCAGCCCACGCCCGGTCAGGGCACCGGCCCCGGCGGCGGCGCCGCTCCGCCGGCCGAGGGGACCACCAGCCCGGACGCAGGCACCGCCGGCCCGGGCGGCACGCCCGGCGGCGCTGGCTCCGCCCCCAGCGGCGGCCCGGGGCCGGGGACCTCGACGCCGGGCGGCGGGACGGGCGGGACGATGCCCTGAGGGCCAGGCCCATGACCACCCCCGCCCCCCACACCGTCCTGCTCGCCGGCGGCACCGGCCGCACCGGTCGCCGCGTCCTGCAGCAGCTGCTCGACCGCGGCGTCTCCGTCCGCGCCGTCGTGCGATCACCCGGCAAGCTCCCGCCGGAGGTGGCCGGTCACCCGCGCCTGACGGTGATCGAGGCCAGCCTGCTCTCGCTGGGCGACGAGGCGCTCCGGCAGCACCTCCGCGGCTGCGACGCGGTCATCTCCTGCCTGGGGCACGTGCTCGATCTGAAGGGCGTCTTCGGCTCCCCGCGCGACCTGGTGACCCAGGCCACCCGGCGCCTGTGCCGGGCCATCGAGGCGCTCCGCCCCGCGGCGCCGGTGAAGGTCATCCTCATGAGCAGCGTCTCGGTCCACCGCTCGAATGGCCTGGACGCCCGGCGCGGCTCGTTCGAGCGGGCTTTCCTCCGGCTGCTCTGCGCCGTGCTTCCGCCGGCCCGCGACAACCAGCGCGCCGCCGAGGTCCTGCTCCGCGACGTCGGCCAGGGCCACCCCAGCGTGGAGTGGGCCATCGTGCGGCCGGACACGCTGCTGGAGGGAGAGGGCACGCCCTACGCGTTGCACGCGGAGCTGGTGGACGGGCTCTTCGCTCCCGGCCGGACCCGCATGGCCAACGTCGCGACCTTCATGTGCCAGCTGGTGACGGACCCCGCCACCTGGGCGCGGTGGCAGGGCCAGCTGCCCGTGATCACCGACGCGCAGGCCTCGGAGGCGAGCGCCGCCTGAGGGGCGCTACAGCGCAGCCGGTCTCGCCGACGGCGTCCCCGCGGCCGCCGACGGCGCCGCCTCCGCAGGCGGGGCCAGGCGCGCGAGCCCCTTCGCCTGCAGGAAGCGCCGGATCTTCGCGGCCGGGGCGACGAAGGTCTCGCCGGGCATGGGCACGTCGAAGGCGTACTGGTCGGCGTCCTTGCCGAAGGCCACGCGGGCGGTGCGGTAGCCCTCCACCAGGCCGATGAGCCGGCCGCCGGGGACGTCGAAGACGCCGCCGCCGGAGCTGCCGTAGCCGATGGCGGCGTCGGTCTTGAGCGAGGTGGCGGCGCGCGGGAGGGCGGCGTTCTCCGAGAGCGCGTACTCCACCTGCGAGACGATCCCGGCCGCCACGGAGAGCCCCTTGCCGAAGGGCGCGCCGATCACCACCAGGTCGTCCCCCAGCTCCAGCGCGTCGTCCGGCGCCAGCGGCGTCACCGGCAGCTCGGCCTGGACCTCCAGCACCGCCAGGTCGGCGTCCGGGACCTTCCCGCGGGCCACCACGCTGGCGGTCAGGGCGGCGCCGCCGCCGGAGGGCAGCACCCGGATCTCCACCTTGGCGGGCCAGCCCTTGCCGCGCTCGACCACGTGGGCGTTGGTGAGCAGGTAGGTGTGGCCCCCGTCGGCCGCGAAGGCGATGCCGGAGGCGGAGCGCAGCACCTCGCCGCCCACCGGCGCCAGCTGGATGCGGACGGCGCTGGGGAAGACCTTGTGCACGGTCTCGGCGCGGGCGTTGCCGGCGCGGGCCGGGAAGGCGCCGAGCGTGGAGGCGAGGAGGATCAGGAGGCCGGCGCCGAGGGCGGCGCCGCCGAGGCGCTGGAGGCGTGAGGTGGGCACGTGTGACGAACGGCCGCCGGAGCGCGGGCATTCCGCCACGGCTCCCGGCGGGCGGGCAGCCGCCCCTACGCCTGCCCCTCGTACCGCCGACGCATCAGGAACAGGATGGCGTCGCGGGCGCAGTGCTCGCAGTAGCCGTGGCGCGCGCGGAGCGCCTCCAGCGTCTCCTCCACCTGCCGCCGCGCCTTGTCGTCCAGCTGGCCGCGGTCGCCGGAGAGATACCGGAGCACGTTCTCCTTCCAGCGATGGAGCTGCCGCTTGCGCTCCTCGTGGGTGTGGTCGCGCAGCCGGCGGAACAGGTCGGGGAAGATGCCGGGGTAGTCCAGCTCGGCGGCGTCCGGGTGGTCGAGCCGGAAGGCGCCCACCGCCGAGATGAGCCCGCGCCGGAAGGTGCCGCGATCGTCGCCGGTCGGCATGACCAGCTTCTCGAAGTCCACCATCCGCCCCTCCTCCGGCGGCGTGAGCTCGCCGGTCACGCGGTTGCGGACCTTCTCCCCCTTGACCCAGTGCGACACCAGCGTGACGTAGCGCTCGAAGATCTCGCGGTACTGCGCCTCGGAGACCAGCCCCATGGCGTCCCGCAGCTCCTCGTCGATCCGGTCCAGGTACTCCGCCTCCGCCACGCGGACGAAGGCGGCGTGGTCGTGGTAGCCGTCCACCACCTCCTGCTGCAGGAAGTCGTGGACGCTCTTGTCGCGGCAGAGCTGCTCCAGCTCCTCCAGCACCGCCCGGGGCGTCAGGCAGGGGGCCCCGCGGGCCTGCGCCGCGTTGAGCAGCACGGTCTTGATCTCGCGCGCCGAGGCGCCGGCCCGCCCCTCGTAGTTGGGGTAGACCTCCGACTCGCGGAACAGGTCCGGGGCGTGCTTGCGCAGCACCTTGCCCTGCGCGAGCGAGAGCCGGTCCGGGGCCGCGCCGCGATCGTAAAGGCGCAGCTTCTCCAGCGGCGCCAGCTCCTCCACCAGCTCGCGCAGCTCCCCCTCGTACCGCTCCGGCAGCGGCCGCTTCAGCCGGGTCAGCACCGCCCAGAGCGCGGCCACCCACGTCGCGTGGGGCGCCACGTGCCTGCCCACCGCGGCGGTGGTGATCTGCTGGTCGTAGATCTCCTGCTCCACCGAGTGACGGCGCAGGTACGGGACGCGGATCAGCTCCAGCCGCCCCTTGAACGAGCCGAACTCGGGCGAGTCCTTGAAGGCCGCGAGCTGCTTCTCGTTGGCCGAGGCCAGCAGCACCTCGTCCAGGTGGAGCAGGAAGTGGTCGAGCGAGACGCGGGCCGACTCGCTGGTGCCGAGCAGGTACCGGAACGCCTCCAGCGGCCGCTTCAGCAGGTCGGAGTACTCGACCAGCCCGCGGTTGCCGGCCACCAGCGGGCCGTGCGGCTCGAGCAGCGTGAGCGCGTGCAGGGCCGGGGGCAGCGCGGCGGTGGTCCGGTCGGCGGTCACCTGGCGGACCCCGGCGTCCACCGAGAGCTGCGGCTCCACCGTCACCGCCGCCTGCTGGTAGCGGGCCGAGACGTAGAACCGCTCCACCTGGACGTGGCGCAGCACCTTGAGCCAGTCGCCCCGGTAGCTCCCCAGCAGCGCGTCGTGGATCTGCCGGCAGGAGTGGCAGAGATCGCCCTCGACCAGCGCGTCGGAGAGGACGAAGTCGTCCTCCTTCGCCCCGTCCCGCGCGCTGGGGCGGCAGCTCTCCTCCAGCAGCCGGCGCCGCTCCGCCGGCGGCAGGAGCAGCAGGGGGTGGTCGCGCATCGGGCAGGAGAGCCGGGCGTCCAGCGCCTCGCCGTCCAGGTGGGCGAAGGACGGCAGCTCCTGGCCTCCCTCCCCCTCGCCCCGGCCGAACCCCAGGCCGGCCCCCTTGAGCTTCCGCTCGCTGGGGAAGACCCAGTGGAACCGGTAGAGCGCCCCCTGCGGGAGGCGCGAGTAGGCCTCGGTGGCCCGGATCAGCGCCGCGACGATGGACGACTTGGCCGAGCCGTTGGGGCCGTGGAGGAGGATCAGCTTGTTGACGCGCCCGCTCCGGACGAAGGACCCCAGGGCGCGGTAGATGGCCCCCTGGACCTCCTCCTGGCCGGCCACGCGGCTGGCCCGGGCCTCCGGATCGAACCCCAGGTCGAAGAGCTTCCAGCGGCGCACCGGCCCCACCGGCGTCTCGCGGTCCTCGGCGCCGTAGTGGTCCATCACGTCCCGGAGGTACTGCGCCGCCGAGCGCGCCTGCTGCCTGGGGGCCTCCAGGAAGGCCTGCAGGTACTCCTCGAAGGACAGGAGGGAGCGGTTCTCGACGAACGCCCCCTTGACCCGCGACCCCAGCCCGCCCAGCAGCCGCCGCGCTTCCATCCGGCACCTCCGTCAGTTCCCTGATAACCGTGGCACGGAGGGACCGCCCTTCCAACGGACGGCCAGGCGGGCGCCTGGGGGGCACCCCGGGGGCCGGGAATTCCACCCAGCCCCCCTGCCCGTAGTAGGCTGCCGGGACGCATGGAGAAGCTCTCGCCCGACACCATCATCGGGATCGACCTGGGGACCACCAACTCGTGTGGCGCGGTCGCCTATGGCGACGGCCAGGTCAAGCTCATCCCGTACAAGGGTGGCGACTACACCATCCCGTCGATCTTCGCGATCGACGACAAGGGGAACGAGCTGATCGGCCACGAGGCCAAGCGCCAGTGGCAGCTCAACCCCAAGAACACGCTCTACGCGACCAAGCGGCTGATCGGCCGCGCCCCCAAGGATGACGTGGTGGAGAGCGTACAGCGCTCGGTCCAGTACCGCGTCCACCCCGGCGGACAGAACGACGTGGAGCTGGACTGCCACGGGCGCTCGTTCCACGTCCCTGAGATCAGCGCCAAGATCCTGGCCAAGATCCGCGACGTCTCCTCCGACCACCTGGGCTTCAAGGTCTGCCGCGCGGTGGTGACCGTGCCGGCCTACTTCACCGACCGGCAGCGCCAGGCCGTGAAGGAGGCAGGGAAGCTCATCGACCTGGACGTGGTCCGGATCATCAACGAGCCCACCGCCGCCGCGCTGGCCTACGGCATCGGGAAGAAGCTCAACGAGCGGGTGCTGGTCTACGACCTGGGCGGCGGCACGTTCGACGTCTCCATCATCGAGATCCGCGATCGCGTCTTCGAGGTGAAGGCCACCGGGGGTGACATCTTCCTGGGCGGCATCGACTTCGACAACGCGATGATCGCCCACGTGCTGGACGAGTTCCGCAAGAAGCACGGCATCGACCTGTCCTCGGATCCGGTGGCCATGCAGCGCATCAAGGACCTGGCCGAGCGGACCAAGATCGACCTGTCGGCGCGGACCGAGGCCCCGTTCTCCATCCCCTTCATCACCATGACGCCCCAGGGCCAGCCGCTCAACCTGGACGTCCGCTTCGACCGGAAGCTGCTCGAGGCGCTCACGCAGCACCTGGTGGACCGCTCGCTCAAGATCATGGGCGGCGTGATGGTGGACGCCGGCCTCACAGCCAAGGACATCGACGAGGTGATGCTGGTGGGCGGGCAGACCCGCATGCCCATCATCCAGGAGCGGCTGACCAGGTACTTCGGCCGCCCGCCGTCCAAGGGCGTCCACCCCGACGAGGCGGTCGCCATCGGCGCGGCGCTCTACGGCTGGTCGCTGCAGGAGAACTCGGACCTCAAGGTCCAGCTGCTCGACGTCATCCCCATGGCCATCGGGATTGAGCAGGCGGGCGGCAAGATGCACGTGGTCTTCCCGCGCAACGCCGCCATCCCCAACGCCCGGACCGTGGCCGCCACCAGCTCGCTCGACAACCAGACCGACCTGGTGGTCCGCATCCACCAGGGCGACTCGGCGGAGTGCGTGCACAACGAGCTCCTCGGCGAGTTCACCTTCTCCGGGGCGCGCGCCGCCAGGGCCGGCGAGGTGCGCCTGGAGATCCTCTTCGAGGTGAACATCGAGGGGATCCTCACCATGAGCGCGCGGGACCTGGACACCGGGCGGCAGATGAAGACGACCGTGCGCGTCAGCGCTGGGTAGCCTCCCTCCGCCCTCCCCTCCCTGGACATGGAACGGCCCCCGACGCTCGCGCGCGGGGGCCGTGGTGCTTCCAGCTGGCCTTCGGCTCAGTGGCCGCGGCCGCCGCCGCGCGCGCCGCCGGAGGGGGCCGGACGGGCACCGCCGCCCCCACCACCGCCGTGCGGCACGGAGAAGCTGCCGGCGTTGCTGCCGCCGCCGCGCGGAGCCTGGTAGACCGGCGCGGGGGTGGCCGCGTTGCCGCCGCTTCGCGGGGCCTGGTAGACCGGCGCGGGAGTGGCCGCGTTGCCGCCGCCGCGCGGGGCGTCGTAGCCCTGGACGGGAGCGCTGGCGTCGCCGCGACGAGGGGGGCCGTTGTCGCCGCCACGGGGGGCGTCGTAGCCCTGGACGGCACCGCCGGCTCCGCCGCGCCGAGGGGGACCGTTGTCGCCGCCACGCGGGGCGTCGTAGCCCTGGACGGCACCGCTGGCTCCGCCGCGCCGAGGGGGACCGTTGTCGCCGCCACGCGGGGCGTCGTAGCCCTGGACGGCTCCGCCGGCTCCGCGCTCGGACGGAGACTGCGCCCGGGGCTGCTGGCCGTAGACCGGGCCGCCGCGCTCCGCCTGCGGGAAGGCCTGCTGGTTGCGCGGCACCGAGCCCTCGTCGCGGCGGAAGCCGCGCGGCGAGCCGTGGACCGGGCGCGACTCGGGGGCGCCGCTGCGCGCCGCCGGGACGCCGCGGCCGGGCCGGTAGATGGACACCTCACCGGGCCGGACGGTGCGCGACTGGCCAGGGGTCGCGGCAGGCACCACCCGCACCGGGGTGATGGCGCGCCCCACGCGCTGCTCGATGGCGCGCGGCGGAGGGCCGCCCCAGGCCGGCGCAGGGACCGGACGGCCCGGCACCGGGCGACCGCCGGCGACCGGCGGCGCGGGCGCGGTGGCGTAGAAGTAGCGCCGGCCGTAGGTCGGGGCGTACGCCACCGAGTAGACCGGGTAGGCCACGAAGTGCGTGCAGGGGACGAAGGTCCACCAGAAATCCACGTACGGGTAGGCGTTCACGTAGACCGACACGCCCGGGCCGAGCGGCGCCCAGCCGACCACGTCACCGGAGTAGCGCCAGGTCACCCAGGCCGGCGCCCACTGGTAGCCCGGCACCCAGACCCAGCCGTAGTAGCCGTCGTAGGTCCAGCGGCCGTAGTGGTACGCGGCCCAGCCGAAGGGCTCGTCCGAGACCCACAGCCAGCCTTCGTTGGTCCACTCCCAGCGGCCGTAGTAGTACGGCCGCCAGCCAGCAGCCACGTGGGGGCGCCAGACCATCCCGTAGCCGGCCACGTTAACCCACTGGCCATAAGGCGCCAGCGAGCCCTGGAAGGTGTCCAGGTTCACCTGGCCGGCGTCGCCGTTCAGGTCCACCGAGACGTCGTAGCCGTCGCCCTGCGGCTGCGGCTGGCCGGCGTCACCCCACTCCTGGGAGTAGTCCTCCTCCCACTCCCGATCCTGTGCGCGGGCGACCCCCGGCAGGACGAGGGCACCGAGCAGGGCGAAGGTGAGCGCGCGGGGCAGCATGGCGTATCTCCTTGCGGGCGACCTCGCCGGGAACGGTGCGAGGTGAGCACGCGGCACGACGACCCATCGCACAGCAACGAGCGTGCCGCGAAGAAAGCCCGGTTGCAACGGGGATTTCCGTGTAGCCGGACCGGCGGAGGCGGCACAGTGTGCCACCTGTTCACCGGCCCGGGCCCGGCGGCACGGGTGCCGCCTACCCGGACCCACACCGGACGGCCCCTGAAGCGCGACGGGCGGCCAGGAGGCCGCCCGCTCGGTGCCCGGCCAGGGACGGCCTCAGGCGAGCTTCTTCTCCTTCTCGAAGGAGAGGAGCGGCGGCTCCTTGGCGAGGATCACGCCCTCGGTGATCTTGCACTCCTTCACGCCTTCCCGGTACGGCACGTCGTACATGATGTCGAGCATGGCCTGCTCGAGGATGGCGCGCAGGCCGCGGGCGCCCGACTTGCGGCGCATGGCCTCGCGGGCCGTGGCGCGCAGCGCCTCCTTGGTGAAGGAGAGCTTCACCTTCTCCAGTTCGAACAGCTTCACGTACTGCTTCACCAGGGCGTTCTTGGGCGCGGTGAGGATGGTGACGAGGTCGTCCTCCGCCAGAATCCGAGAGCGTCGCGACGATCGGCAGGCGGCCCACGAACTCCGGGATCATGCCGAACTTGATCAGGTCGGAGGGCTCCACCTGCGCGAGGATCTCGCCCAGGGAGACGTCCTCCTTCTTGTCGATCTTGGCCCCGAACCCCAGCCCCTTCACGCCCACGCGGCGCCGGATGGCCTGCTCCAGGCCGCAGAACGCGCCGCCGACGATGAAGAGGATGTTCGAGGTGTCGACCTGGATGTACTCCTGCTGGTTGTACTTCTTGCCTCCGCGCGGCGTGACGTTGGCGCGGGTGCCCTCGATGATCTTGAGGAGCGCCTGCTGCACGCCCTCGCCGCCCACGTCGCGGGTGGGGCTGGGCTGGTCGCCCTTGCGCGCGATCTTGTCGATCTCGTCGATGTAGACGATGCCGCGCGCCGCCTTCTCCACGTCGTAGTCGGCGTTGTGGAGCAGGTTCTGGATGATGTTCTCGACGTCCTCGCCCACGTAGCCGGCCTCGGTCAGGCTGGTGGCGTCGGCGATGGTGAAGGGGACGTTGAGGAAGCGGGCCAGCGACTGGGCCAGCAGCGTCTTCCCCGAGCCGGTGGGGCCGATGAGGAGGATGTTGGACTTCTGGAGCTCGACGTCCTCGGACGCCGGGCGGGCCTGCCCCGGGCGCGCGGGCCGGGCGGGCTTGCGCGAGTAGACGCGCTTGTAGTGGTTGTAGACGGCGACGGACAGGACCTTCTTGGCCCTGTCCTGGCCGACGACGTAGTCGTCGAGGAAGCTCTTGATCTCCGCCGGGGTCGGCAGCGACACGGCCGGGCGGCCCTCGTCGCGCTCGGCCTCCTCGGCGATGATGTCATTGCAGAGCCGGATGCACTCGTCGCAGATGTAGACGGTCGGCCCGGCGATGAGCTTGCGGACCTCCCGCTGTCCCTTCCCGCAGAAGGAACAGGAGAGATTTCCGCCGTGGTGGGGCTCTTTCCGGCTCACGCGTTTCCTCTTCCCGCCTGATGTTACCACCAAAACCCGGCCCGCCCAGCAACCGGCCCTGGCCGAATATAGCCAGGCCTCCACCATATCGCCTTCCCAACTCCATGGTGGGCGCGACGGGGGTCTCGCAAGGCCCCTCGACCAGGGGTCAGGGCTACCCTTCGAGGAGGTCTTCCAGCTCCTCCGCCAGCCCCTCGGCCTTCTGCGCGAGGGGCCGCGGCACACCATTCTCGCCCTTGCAGGCCTCGGCCAGGCGGCGCGCGGCCGCGGCCAGGCGGGCGAGCCGCTCGCCCTTCGGCGGACTGGGCGGCGCCGGGGGTGGTCCGAACTTCTCCGACAGCTTGCGGTTCATGGCCGCAGGCGTGGGGGGCCGCTCCAGGACCTCGTCGCGCAGCTCGCGCCACCCCGAGTCGGTGAGGCGGCCCGAGGCCTCGGCCCGCGAGAGGACCTCGATCACCTCGAACGGCGGCGCCTTCTCGTCGCCGCCGCGCGCGCGGGCCAGGCCCGGCTCGTGCTTCTCGAGGAAGTGGTACGAGGCGGTGAGCTTGTCCGCGGTGGCGCCGCGGATGAAGAGCTCCTTCGAGCAGTAGCGCTCGAAGCTGGGGTGGCCCCACTCGCGCCACAGCTCCTTGCGTCGCACCTCGGCCAGCAGCCGGCCGAACTCGACCCAGGCCGACTTGAAGCGCTGCGCGCCCTCCATGACGCGGCGGCGCATCGAGCCCTCCGGGAGGTCCTCGGCGCGGGCCGCCAGCTTCTCAGCGGTGCTCGTCGGGCTCATGTCAGCGTCCGATGCTGAAGGCGAGCTGCACGGTGGGGCGCTGGCCGGGGAACGGATCGAAGCGCCAGGCCGCCAGCGCGCGGGTCAGGCACTCGCGCAGCGGCCCCTCGCGGAAGCGCGGATCGTCGATCCAGAGCGCCACCACCCGGCCGTCGTTGCCGATGGCGAACTCCAGCGGCACGTCGCCGCGCAGCTCCGGCCAGCGGGCCGCCTCCTCCTTGAAGCAGGGGGCCAGCGTGCGCTGCTGCCGGTTGACCACCGCCTGGATGCGCCCCACGTCGAACTGGGCCACCACCAGGTCGCCGCCGGCCGGCGGTGCGGCCTGCGCGGCGGCCGGCTTGTGCCGCACCGGCGCGCGGGCCGCAGGCGCGTCCGGGGCAGCCGGCTCGAAGGCGACCTCGATCTCGTCGGCGCCGCCGCCGGAGCGGCCGGACACGCCGATGCGCGTGGGACCGGCGATGCGGATGCCCTGGCCGAAGTCCTCCAGCAGCGGGCTCTCCGCGCCGTGCCCCAGCAGCCGGTCCAGCAGCGGCCGGAACGGGGGCGAGAGCGCCACGCCCACCACCGCCAGCACCGCCACGCCCACCGCGGCCAGCACCAGCTTGGCCCGCGAGCGCCGCGCCCGGAGCTTGCGCGCGCCGGTGACCTCGGCCTCGATGCGCAGCGCGGCCTCGGCCTTGCGCGCGTGGAGCTGGAACAGCGGCACCTCGCCCAGCGGCGCCCAGCGGCCGTCGCCGGAGGAGACCGGCGTGGAGGCGTCCAGCTCCCCGCGGTAGAGCATCGCCGCCAGCGCGCGCGAGGCGACCGGGCCGAACACCTCGCCGCGGCGCCGGAAGAGCCACTCGCCGGCGTCGAGGGCAGGATCGTCCGGGAGGAACGGCGCTTCGGGTCCAGTCATGCGGTGGGGGCTCGTCGAGAAGGCTCGCGCCGTTGCGGCGGGCGTGGTGAACTTAGCACGACCTTGGAACGGCGCACCTACGCTCTCCGCCTCCTCTACGATGGTGCCCGCTTTCGCGGGTTCCAGCGCCAGCCCGGGCTGCCCACCGTCCAGGAGGCGGTGGAGGACGCGCTGGCCAAGGTGGGGATCCGTGCGCCGCTGGCGGTGGCGGCGCGGACCGACGCCGGCGTACACGCGCTGGCGCAGGTGGTCAGCTTCTCCGCCCGCGCGGCGCTGGATCCCGAGGCGTTGCGGCAGCGCGTCAACGCCGACCTGCCCGAGGGGCTGATGGCGCTCGAGGTCTGGGCGGCGCCGGCGTGCTTCCACGCCCGCAACTCGGCGCGCTCGCGCACCTACGTCTACCTGCTGGGCGTGGACGTGCCCGAAGCGGTGCGACCATACGCCTGGGCGTTGCCAGACGCGCGGGCGTTCCCGGAGCTGGCGGCGCCGGTCATCGACCCGGCGGCGATGCGGGCCGCGCTGCAAGCAGCCGTGGGCGAGCACGACTTCACCGGCTTCGCCCGGCCCGGCGAGCAGCGCGGGACCGTGCGCACCCTGCTCCGGGCCGAGGTGATCACGGCGGAGTGGACCCCGCTTCACGCGGTGGTGCTGGAGGGCAAGGGGTTCCTGCGCGCCATGGTCCGCAACCTGGTCGGCACCGCGGCCACCGTCGGCGTGGGGCTCGCTCCGGTGGAGCGGGTCGCCGAGCTGATCGCGGCGCGCGGGCGGTACCGCGGCGTGCGCGCGCCCGGGTGGGGCCTCACGCTGGCCGCGGTCGCCTATCCGCCGGGGCAGCTTCCAGCGCCGCCCGGTACAGCTCGCTGAACACCTCGAACACCGGGGAGCGGCCGCCCGGCGTCACCCGCACGCGGCGCGCCGGCAGGCGCGGCGGAGGCGGCGGCACCGGACGGTCGCCCGATCCCGGGGTACCGCTCACATCGCCCTCTGCTGCTCGGGGTGCTGGCCGTACTTGGCGAGGAGGTCCGCCACGGCCTCGCGCAGGTAGTCCGACTGACGCACGCGGGTGCGACGCGCCAGGTTGCGCAGCTCGGTGGCCAGCTGCGGCGGGAGCCGGATCAGCATGGGCTCCAGGCGGGTCGTGGCGACGGCGGCGGCGTGGTCGGCGGCGTTGAGCTGGACGGCGATATCGTCGGGGTGCATGTGCGCTCCTTGCGACATGGGATGACTTACACCTACACGCTACCACCCGATATGCGGGTCGCAAGAAAGCGTCGAAAAATCCGAAAACTTGACGGGAAGCGAGCGGAACGGGGCGCCGCCGAAGAGGGCCGCACGGTGCGTGGAAACGGCTCGCGCAGAGGCCTTCCAGGGCCTCAGACCTCAGGCATCAGGACTCGGGAGAAGCGCCTCTACCTGAGGCCCGAAGCCTGAGGCCTCGGGCCCATGAGCCGCGCGCTAGAACCTGAGCTGCAACCCGGTCGAAGCGTAGAAGCTGGCGATGCGGGCCTCGCCGAAGCTGGACGAGAACCCGCCGCTCACGAAGACACCGCCGCTGCGCGACCAGTCATAGATAACGCCCAGCCCCACCATCGGGCCGACGCCCACGCGAGACTTGAGCGGGGCCCAGAGCCCCACGTCGAAGAAGGTCTTCCACTCCTCGGTGCCGAAGTAGGCGCGGTAGCGCAGGTCGGCGGTGAGCAGGACATTCTCCTGGGCCGGATTGTCCCAGGAGGCGAGCGTGCCGGTCAGGCCCACCATCAGCTCGTTCCCCTCCCCCAGCACGTCCCAGCCGTAGCCCAGCCGCAGCGCCGGGCGCCAGGACGAGGCCGACGCCTTGCCGGAGATGGCCACGGTGTCGTGGGCCACCAGCGCCTCGACCACGGGGCCCTGCAGGTCGCGGTGGTCGTAGCGCGGCTCGAGCGCGGCCCCCAGCGCAGGCGCGAGCAGGAAGGCGAGGAGCGCGGCGCGGCGAACGGTCTTCCTGGCTTGGGTCACGGGAGGCTCCGGCTCGGGGCGCGGGGGGCGTTCTCGTGCCTTCAAGGCACGACCGGGAGGGGGATGCCGGCCAGGGCGTTCATCCGGCCCGAGCGGAACGGCTCCAGATTCCAGCACCGCCAGCTTGAACCCGGCCGCCTTCACCGCGGCCACCAGCTCCGCGCGGCGGCCGAAGGCCTGCTCCAGCTCGGCCTCGGAGACCTCGACGCGGCCGATGTCGCCGTGGTGCCGGACGCGCAGCTCCCTGAGCCCGAGCGCGCGCAGCCCGGCCTCGGCGCGCTCCACCTGCGCCAGCCGCTCCGGGGTGACCGGCGTGCCATAGGGGATGCGCGAGGCCAGGCAGGCCAGCTGCGGCTTGTCCCAGGTCGGCAGCCCCAGCGCCTCGCTCCAGGCCCGGACCTCGTCCTTGGTCAGCCCGACCTCCGCCAGCAGCGAGCGGACCCCGCGCTCGCCGGCGGCGCGGTGACCCGGCCGGTGGTCGCGGCGATCGTCCGCGTTGAAGCCGTCGAGGATGGCGGCGAGCCCCTCCCGCGCCGCGGTCTCCTGGCAGAGCCGGTAGAGCTCGGACTTGCAGAAGTAGCAGCGGTCGGAGCCGTTCGCGACGTAGCGCGGGTCGTCGCCCTCGCGGCTCTCGACCTCGACCAGCCGCGCCCCCAGCCGCGCCGCCAGGGCGCGCGCCTCGGCCCGCTCCGCAGCCGGCACCGAGGCGGAGTGGGCGATGAGCGCCAGCGCGCGATCGCCCAGCGCTTCGCGCGCCACGGCCAGCAGGAAGGTGGAGTCCACGCCGGCGGAGAACGCGACCAGGGCGCTGCCGCAGCCCCCCAGCGCCTCGCGCAGGCGCGCCAGCTTCGGCGCCGAGGCGGCGCGGACGGACTCGAGCGACGGGGTGCTCATGGCGGCGGCATGCATAGCACGGGCGGCCGCCTGCGGCTGCTACCGCCTGCGCTTGGCCGCCTTGGCGCCGCGCGCCGGCACCTTGCGCGGCACCTTGCGCGGCGCCTTGCGGGCCGCCGCCTTGGCCGCCAGCTTCTGCCGGCCGCCCGAGCGCGCCGCGGGCGCCGGCTTGGCGCGCCGCGCGCGGAGCCCGCCGGTGAGCCGGGTGAACTCGGCCGGGGGCAGGTAGCGGGCGTCCACCATGGCCTGGAAGATCTGGTGGACCGCGTCCTGGACCTCGAGCTGCTCGGTGTGGAGCGTCAGCTCGGCGCGCGCCGGGGGCTCGTAGGGCACGTCCACGCCGAAGACGTTCTTCACCTCGCCCGCCAGCGCCTTCTTGTAGAGCGAGCCGCCCTCGCGCCCCTGCAGCGCCTCCATGGAGCAGTCCACGAAGACCTCCAGGAAGCGGCGCGCCTCGCGCCGGACCTGCTCGCGGGCGTCGCGATAGGGCGAGAGCGCCGAGACCACCGCGATGCCGCCGGCCTTCATGATGCCGCGGGCCGCGTAGCCCAGCCGCGCGACGATCCTGGCCTGCTCCTCCTTGGCCGGGCCGAGCCCGTCGATGAGGACCTTCGCCTCGCCGTCCTCGTCGAGCAGCTGCGCCGGCAGCCCCACCGTGGACAGCCGCTGTGCCACCAGCGTGGCCAGCGTGCTCTTGCCCGACCGGTGCATGCCCGTCAGCCAGATGATGAAGCCGTTCCCCTGCGCCTGGATGTCCATGCGATCCTCCGGTGCGCCCAGGTGCGACCCCCCGGCCCGGGCGGCGCCACGGCCAAAGTCGAAAAAGTATACCCTTTGGCGCACCCCCATTTCCACCCGGGTGCCGGATCGCCGGTCGGATTTCTGGTGAGATCGAGGTGGCTTGCGCGATATCGGAGCGCTTACGCCTCCGGCGCCTTCGCCGGCTCGCCCGCGCAGACGCACCCTGCCAGGCGCTGGGTGGGCCGGACCATGGCCGCCCCGCGGATCAGCTCGATCCGGCGCCCCGTCACCCCGGGAAGGCCCGTGAGCATGAGGATCAGCTCGGAGGCGGCCACCGCGGCCAGCGCTCCGGCTCCTGGCAGGGGTGGGCGCCCCGCCCCGGTCACCGAACGGGCGCAGGCAAAGCATGGCGCCCCAGGCGGGACGCTGACCACCGAGCCACCCTCCCCGTCCGCCTCCACCACCACGTGCGGGATCCCGGCGCGCCGGGCCTCCTCTGCAGCCTGGAGCGCCTGCGTGGTGGATGCGGCGCAGATGAAGGCGCCGCTGGGGACACCGCCCACCGGGTAGCGGTCCACCAGCACGAACTCCGACAGCGGCCCCAGCGCCTGGCGGGCGGCCTCCACCCGGGACCGGCCCACCGCGGACGGCGGATAGAGCCAGCTGGGCGCGTCGGCCGGGCCCACATCCTCGTGGTCGTCGAGCCAGAGCCGCCCCACCCCGGCCTGGACCAGGTAGACCAGCCCCGGCCCGGCCACGGCGCTCGCGCCCACCGCGCGGACGCGCGAGCCCAGCAGCAGCTCCTGCGCCGCCTCACCCAGCCCCGGCACCAGCAGCTGCCGCGCGTACCGCGCGATCCGATCCTCGCTCAACGCCACGGTGGGCTCCTCTCGCTCGCCTCAGGGCAGCTCGGCCGGCGCGCCCTGGCCCTTCTCCAGCACCACCCGCCAGCCCTCGTCCCCGGCCAGCGGCTCCACCAGGAGCACCCGGTGGCCGTCCTCCTGGGCGCTCCGCGGCACGCTGTCCAGCGGCTCGCCCTCGCGCAACCAGACCTCCACCCGCTCGCCCGCCGCCACCCGCTCGAGCGCGAGGCGCGCCTTAACCCAGGTGAGCGGGCAGGCGAAGGCGCGCACGTCCACCGGCATCACGCACCGCCTCCGCTGGCGGTGGCGCAGGCGGGGGCCGGCGCGTCCTCCAGCGGCTGGGTGCCTGCGCAGGCGGGGCAGCCGGGCCGCTTGCGCACCAGCACCAGGCGCGACTTGCCGCTGCGGGCCTCGTAGGTGAGCAGGCGACCGTCGTAGGCGCCGCGCTCGCCGGCCAGCAGCCGCAGCGCCTCGGCGCCCATCAGCGCGCCGGCGAAGCCCGCCACCGGCCCCAGGATCCCGGCCTGCGAGCAGGACGGCACGCTCCCCTCCGGCGGCGGCGCCTCGAAGAGGCAGCGCAGGCAGCCGCCCAGGCCGCCGGGGGCCACGGTCAGCACCTGCGCGGTGGTGCGGAGCACGCCGCCGTGGACCAGCGGGACGCCGGCGCGACGGGCCGCGTCGTTGGCCAGGAACTTGGTGGCGAAGCTGTCCGAGCCGTCCACCACCACGCCCACGCCGGACAGCAGCGGCAGCGCGTTGGCCGCGGAGAAGCGCTCGTCGTGGACGTCCACCTGCAGCGCCGGGAAGAGCGCGCGCAGCCGGGCCGCGGCCGCGGCCGCCTTGCGGCTGCCCAGGTCGGCCTCGCCGAACAGCGGCTGGCGGTTCAGGTTGGAGGTCTCGACCGCGTCGCACTCGACCAGCGCGACCCGCGCGACGCCGCCCTGGGCGAGCGTCAGCAGGGCCGGGCCGCCCAGGCCACCGGCTCCGATCACGAGGGCGCTCTTCTGGGAAGGGCTCATGGGCTGGCCGGTCATAGCCCGCGGCCGGGGCGCCGGCAAGCCGGGGAGCAGCCCCCGTCAAAACACCAGCAGCCGCCCGGCCCGCCCGGCCTTCCAGAGCGCCGGGAGGCTCTCCACGCCGTCCAGCGCGGCGGCGGCGGTGGCGGGGTCCAGCCCGGCCAGCCGGAGGGCGGTGTCGCACGCCACCACCCGGAGCCCCAGGTCCCGGCGGGCCTCCTGCAGCGTGGCGGCCAGCGGGGCCACCCGCGCCGGGCCGGCCTCCGGCGGCGCCCCCTCGTCGAAGGTCCCCGCCGCCCAGCGGCGGAGCGGGTCGAAGAAGAGCGCCACCGTGACCGGGTCGCCGAAGGCCGCGGCGGTGATCCCCACCGTCACCGCCTGGTAGCGCGCCTCCCAGCCCTGCCCCTGCAGGAAGATCACCACCGGCGCTGCGCTCACGCCTTCCCCTTGCCGAACAGCTTGCCGAAGAGCCCGCGCTTCTGGGCCGAGGCGCCGGCGGCGGCCGGCGGCGGGAGCGCGTCGATGGGCCGGGCGCCGCGCGGGGCGGCCTGCGGGTCCGGCACCTGCAGCTTGGCGCGGATCGACTCCGGCGTGTCCAGCGTGGCGAACTGGGCGGCGGTGACCTGGCCGGTGGAGAGCTCGCGCGCGGTGACGGTGAGGATCCCCTCCGCGCCCACGGCGAACTCCACCGAGACCTTCACCTCGCCGCGCGGGCGGGCCGGCAGGTGGGACACCCGCACCGTGCCCAGGTACTCGCACTCGGAGACCCGGGGCGAGTCGCCCTGGAAGACCTGCAGCTCGAGCTCGGTCTGGCCGTCGCGGGTGGTGGCGTGCTCGTGGGCCTTCTTGGCCGGCAGCCGGGTGTTGCGCGGCAGCACCGGGGCCATCCGGCCGCCGGGCAGCCCCACCCCGATCCCCATGGCCAGCACGTCGATCAGCACCACCGAGTCGATCCGGCCGGCGCTGTCGGCCAGCAGCGCCGCCCCCAGCGCCACCGCCTCGTCGGGGTGGACGCTCTTGTTGGGCTCGCGCCCCAGCTCCTCGCGGATGCGCTGCCACACCAGCGGCATGCGGCTCTGGCCGCCCACCAGCAGCACCTCGTCCAGCTCGGACGGCGCGATGCCCTTCTCGGCCAGCACCTCGCGGCAGGTCTCCAGCGAGCGGTCCACCAGCCGCGCGGTCAGCTCCTCCAGCTCCGCCCGCGTGACCTCCACCTCCAGCGAGACCTCCTGGCCGGAGGGCGAGCGGCACAGGTACGGCGCGCGGGCCACGGCCCGCTCCGCGCCGGAGAGCGCCACCTTGGTCTCCTCCGCGGCGTCGCGGATCCGCTGCCACACCACGCGGTCGTCGGGCGGGGTGAAGCCGTGCGTCTCCATGAAGCGCCAGACCAGGTGGTCCACCAGCTGGGCGTCGAAGTCCACGCCGCCGAGGAAGGTGTCGCCGCCGGTCGAGACCACCTCGTAGACGTCCCCCTGGATCTCCAGCACCGAGGCGTCGAAGGTGCCGCCCCCCAGGTCGTAGACCAGGATCCGCTTCTCCAGCCCCTTGCCGTACCCGAAGGCCAGCGCCGCCGCCGTGGGCTCGTTGACGATCCGCTCCACCGTCAGCCCCGCCAGCGCGCCCGCCTCGCGCACCGCGGCGCGCTGGTGGTCGTTGTAGTAGGCCGGGACGGTGATGATGGCCCGCTCCACCGGCTCGCCCAGCGCCTGGGCGGCCATGTCGCGGATCTCGCGCAGCAGCAGCGCCGCCACCTGCTGCAGGGAGAAGTCGCGGTTCGCGAAGCGGACGGCGGCCTCGCCGCCCGCCCCCTCCACGATCTCGTAGTGGAACCGGTCGCGGCAGGCCTGCACGGTGGGCGAGGCGAACGGGCGGCCCACCAGCCGCTTGGAGCCGTACACGGTGTGGCGCGGGTTGACGATCATCTGCGCCTTGGCTGCCTGCCCCACCAGGAGCCGCCCCTGCGCGTCGTAGGCCACGATGGACGGGATGGTCCGGTAGCCCTGCTTCGAGGCGATCACCTCCGGGCGGCCGTCGCGCACGATGGCCGCGCAGGAGTTGGTGGTGCCCAGGTCGATGCCGATGACGCGCCCCTGCGGCTTGCGCGGGGCGGGCGGGCGCGGCGCGGCGGGCGCGGGGGCCGGCGGAGGTGCGGCGGCGGCCGGGCGCGCCGGGGGCGCGGCCGCGGGCGCCTCCGGCGGGAGGTCATCCACGTCGTCGAGCGAGATCTCCAGCTCCTCCTCCTCGCCCTCCCCGTCCTCGCCGGCGACGGGCGTGGGCGGCTCCTCGCTCTTCCCCTCCGGGCCCCGCGTGGCCGCCAGCAGATCCACCAGGGCCCGGCTCTCGCGGGAGAGGTCGGTGAACTTGACGCCCATGCCGGGCTCGCGGTGCGGCTCGCCGGGCGCGGAGGCGGTCGCGGTCCAGCGCACCACGCCCTTGCCGGTGATGACCTGGTCGCCGCTCTCGAGCGTGATGTCGAGCAGCACCTCGGTGCCCGGCGGCTGCGGGTCGAGCGTGCGGATGAACATGCCCCCCCGCGACACGTTGAGGGCGTACCGCTCGACGAAGGCATCCATCGAGCCGTAGGCGAGCCGGAGCTTCAGCTCGACGGGGGTCCGAGGTTCGCGTCGGGGTGGCTGGGGCACCGGGAGATTCTACCCCCCCTGGGCCGGGTGGCCAGCCCACCGCACGCCCGGACCGCCGGCAGGCCCTGCGAGCAGGCCTTGCGCCGGCCCCCCCGCCCCCGAACCTTGCCGTGGAAGGCCCCGACGTTCCGGAGGTAACCGCCGTGAAGAAGACCCCGACGATCGCGCCTGCCAGGGGGCGCCTGGCCGTGCTGCTCCCCGGGCTGGGCGCGGTGGCCACCACGCTCATCGCCGGCGTCGAGGCGGTGCGGCGCGGCCTGGCCAAGCCCATCGGCTCGCTCACGCAGATGGGCACCGTGCGCCTGGGCAAGCGGACCGAGAAGCGCAGCCCGCTCATCCGCGAGCTCCTGCCGATGGCGGCGCTGGACGACGTCCGCTTCGGCGCCTGGGACCCGTTCCCGGACGACGCCTACGCCTCGGCGCTCCACGCGCACGTGCTCGATCACGACCTGGTGGAGAGCCTGCGCACCTCGCTCTCGGCCATCCGGCCCATGCCGGCGGTCTTCTCGCCCGAGTACGTCCGGAAGCTCGACGGCCCCAACGTGAAGAAGGGCAAGAGCAAGCTGGAGCTGGGTGAGGCGGTGCGGGAGGACATCCGCCGCTTCATGCAGCAGCACGAGTGCGAGCGGGCGGTGGTGCTCTGGTGCGCCTCCACCGAGACCTGGCTCGCGCCCTCCGCGGTCCACGGGGAGCTCGGCCGGTTCGAGAAGGCCATGGCCGCGAGCGACCCGGCCATCACGCCCTCCATGATCTACGCCTGGGCCGCGCTCAAGGAGGGCGTGCCCTTCGGCAACGGCGCTCCCAACCTCACCGTGGACATCCCGGCGCTCCAGCAGCTGGCGAAGAAGCAGGGCGTCGCCATCGCGGGCAAGGACTTCAAGACCGGCCAGACGCTGATGAAGACCGTGCTCGCCCCCATGCTCAAGGCGCGCCTGCTGGGGCTGGAGGGCTGGTTCTCCACCAACATCCTGGGCAACCGCGACGGCGAGGTGCTGGACGATCCCGGCTCGTTCAAGACCAAGGAGATCTCCAAGCTCTCCGCCCTGGAGCACATCCTGCAGCCGGAGGTCTACCCGGACCTCTACGGCCACTTCGACCACAAGGTGCAGATCGACTACTACCGGCCCCGCGGCGACAACAAGGAGGGCTGGGACAACATCGACTTCTTCGGGTGGCTCGGCTACCCGATGCAGATCAAGGTCAACTTCCTCTGCCGGGACTCGATCCTGGCCGCGCCGGTGGCGCTGGACATCGCCCTCTTCCTGGACCTGGCGCAGCGGGCCGGCCTCTCCGGCATCCAAGAGTGGCTCTCCTTCTACTTCAAGAACCCCATGGTCGCTGAGGGGCTCTACCCGGAGCACGACCTGTTCATCCAGCTCACCAAGCTGAAGAACACGCTGCGTCATCTGGCGGGCGAGGAGTTGATCACCCACCTCGGGCTGGACTACTACGAAAAATGAGTTAAGCCCCGGGCTGGGGTGGCCGCCTCGGCCCTCCCATCCGAGGAGAATTCATGGCCTACGTCGTCGCCGAGCCCTGCATCAAGTGCAAGTACACCGACTGTGTCGAGGTCTGCCCCGTGGACTGCTTCTACGAGGGGGCCAACTTCCTCGTGATCCATCCGGACGAGTGCATCGACTGCGGCGCCTGCGAACCGGCCTGCCCGACCAAGGCGATCTTCCCGGAGGAGAGCCTGCCCTCGAAGTGGACGGAGTACGTGGCGCTCAACTCCGACCTCTCGAAGAAGTGGCCCAACATCACGGAGAAGAAGGACCCGCTGCCCGACGCCGACGCGTTCAAGGACGTCGAGGACAAGCGGAAGGACCTCCAGGTCTGAGCCACCTGGGCAGGATTGCGCAGGTGTGCGGGCGGCGCCGGCCAGAATCGGCTGGCGACCGCCTGTCGGCGCCTTCGAGCCGCTTGCGCCCGGAACGGCCCTTTGCTAGAAACCGTCCGCCTCGAATCGCCCAGGTGGTGGAACTGGTAGACACACCATCTTGAGGGGGTGGCGCCGTAAGGCGTGCGAGTTCGAATCTCGCCCTGGGCACAAGGAAGGGACCTGCGAAAGCAGGTCCCTTTTTTGTTGGTCCGCAGACGTCGAGGCGCTCCCCTGCCAGCAAGACGCGACGAGGGGGACCCGCGCTCGCGGATCCCCCCGTAATCGCGCCCGCTCGAGGAGCGGGCCGCCTGGCTGGTCGCCGCCCTACTTGGCGGGCGCCGGCGCTTCCGGCTGGGCCGGGACCACCGGCGCGGGCTGCTGCTGCGCAGGCGCGGTGGCAGGAGCCGGCTGGACCGGCGCCGGGGCCTGCGTGTCCATCACCGACGCGTTGCGCGACGACTGATAGGCCAGGAACAGCGACGTGCACATGAACACGATGGCCGTGCCGCTGGTGACCTTGCCGAGGAACGTCTGGGAGCCGCGGCCCCCGAAGACGGTCTGCGAGCCGCCGCCCAGCCCCGCGCCCATCCCGCCGCCCTTACCGGCCTGGAGGAGGATCACGAGGATCAGGAAGACGCAGACGATGACGTGCAGGACGGTGACGAGGGTGATCAACGGAGTGCACCTTTCACGATGGCCAGGAAGTCGCTCGCCTTGAGGCTGGCCCCACCCACGAGCGCGCCGTCCACGTCGGGCTGGGACATCAGCTCCTTGGCGTTGTCCGGCTTGACCGAGCCACCGTACTGGATCCGGATGGTCTCCGCCACTGCTCCGCCCATGTCCCGCAGGATCTTGCGGATGGCGGCGTGGACCTCCTGCGCCTGGGCGGTGGTGGCGGTCTTGCCGGTGCCGATGGCCCACACCGGCTCGTAGGCGATGGTCACCTTGCCCAGCTGCTCGGCGGTGAGGCCAGCCAGCCCCTGGCGGACCTGGCGATTGACCACCTCGATGGTCTTGCTGGCCTCGCGCTCGGCCAGGGTCTCACCCACACACACGATGGCGACAGCCCGGCGGCCAGCGCCGCCACCGTCTTCTTGCGGACCGTCTCGTCGGTTCCGCCGAAGAACTGGCGGCGCTCGCTGTGGCCGATGATGGCGTGCCTGGCGCCGGCGTCCTTCAGCATGGCCGGCGCGACCTCGCCGGTGAAGGCGCCCTTCTCCTCCCAGTAGATGTCCTGGGACGAGACCTCGACCGCCGTGCCCGCCGCCGCCTGGGCGGCCGCGTGGATGGCGGTGAAGGGCGGGGCGACCGCCACCTGGACCTGGCCGGCGGCCTCGCCGAGGCCGGCCGCGATTTCCTTCACCAGCGCGGCGGCCTCGCCGACGGTCTTGTGGAGCTTCCAGTTGCCGCAGACGAACTTGGTGCGAGCCATCGTTCTACTCCTCCAGGACCGCGACGCCGGGGAGCACCTTGCCCTCGATGAACTCGAGGCTGGCGCCGCCGCCGGTGGAGACGTGCTTCATCTTCGGGACCATGCCGGCCTCCTCCACCGCCGCGGCGCTGTCGCCGCCGCCCACGATGGTGATGCCCTGGCACTCGGCCATGGCCTTGGCCACGCCGAACGTGCCCTCGGCCCACGGCTTCTGCTCGAACAGGCCCATGGGGCCGTTCCAGAAGACCGTCTTGGCCGCGAGGATCCGCTGCCGGTAGACGTCGAGCGTCTTGGGGCCGATGTCGAGGCCCATCAGGTCGGCCGGGATGGCGCGGTCGTTCACGACCACGCGCGCGGCGGTTTCCTTGGGCGCGTCACCGCAGACGTGATCGACCGGCAGGAGCAGGTCGACCTTCCTGGCGGCGGCCTTCTCCAGGATGGTGCGGGCCAGCTCGAGCTTGTCGGCCTCGACCAGGCTCTTGCCCACCTCGACCCCCTGGGCCTTGAGGAAGGTGAAGGCCATGGCGCCGCCGATGAGGATGGTGTCGGCCTTGGCCATCAGGTTCTCGAGGACCTTGATCTTGTCCGAGACCTTGGCGCCGCCCACGATGGCGACGAAGGGACGGGCCGGGGTCCCGAGCGCGTTGCCCAGGTACTCGACCTCCTTCTTGATGAGGTAGCCGGCCGCCTTCTCCTTCACGAAGGCCGCCATGCCGGCGGTGGAGGCGTGGGCGCGGTGCGCGGTGCCGAAGGCGTCGTTGACCCACACGTCGGCCAGGCTGGCCAGCTCGCGCGCGAAGGCCTCGTCGTTCTTCTCCTCCTCCGGGTGGAAGCGGAGGTTCTCGAGGAGCAGCACCTGGCCGTCCTTGAGATCCTTCACCAGCTTCTTCACGCCGTCGCCGACGCAGTCGTCGGCGAGGATCACGTCCTGGCCCAGCAGCTCGGAGAGGCGGGCCGCGGCCGGCTCCAGCGTGAACTTCTTCCTGTCCTCCGGCTTGCCCTTGGGGCGGCCGAGGTGGGAGCCGAGGATGACCTTGGCCTTGGCCTTGAGGGCGTGCTGGATGGTCGGGAGCGCCGCGCGGATGCGGGCGTCGTCGGTGACCTTGCCCTGCTCGTCGAGCGGGACGTTGAAGTCCACGCGCACGAACACGCGCTTGCCTGCGAGGTCGAGGCTGTCGATCGTCTTCAGTGCCATCGTCGTTTGACCTTTTGTGAACTACCAGGAGGGGCTTGAAATCGGGGCGAGAACCTACTTTTCGCGCCATGGGGCGTCAACGGAAACCATGGGCCAGCAGGGCCCCAAAATACGAACGACGGCGCCAGCTTAGCTGGCACCGTCGCCGTGTCGCAGTGCGCCGATGGGCGCAGGCCTAGAGCGCAGCCCTCCAGCCACCCGCCTCCTCGACCGGCGGCGGCATGGGCGCGGCCTCGGCCTCGCCGGTGGCCACCTCGTGCTCGCAGCGCAGATCCTGGGTGACGAGGTCGATCAGCTCGGTGGAGAGGCTGAGGATTCTGGTTGGTCGAGTAGCCGTTCCCGCGCAGCTCCTTGAAGAGCGACTTCGCGAGGATTCTTGGTTCCCTTGACGTCCAGCGTCCCTGGCATCATTGAGCACTCTCCCCCGGCCCGCCGCCCCGCCTCCGTGGCTGCCGATGGCCGGACCATGAGCAAGGGGCAAGCCAACAGCCATGGAGGAGTGACCAGGCCAAGCTTTTCATGTACTTGCTGCATGGAAGTGCCTGGATGGAGCCAGGCCCAGGTGCGTAGGGAACTACGCATCCCACATCCAGAGGACGGGCGCCCTGCGTAGCCGTCTTCGCGTCCCGGAGCTGGATCGTGCGTTACCGAGTCTCGAACATTCCCCTCTGGCTCGACGAGGACGACGCGCTCTTGACGCGCCGCGCCGCGGAGAAGCTGGGGCTCTCGAGCGAGCACCTGCGCGAGGTGCAGGTCGTCCGGCGGTCGCTCGACGCCCGCAAGCGCGGGCACCCGCGCTGGCTGGTGAACCTGGAGCTCTCGGTCGAGGGTGAGCTGCGCGCCCTCCCCTCCGACGTCACCGCCGTCCCGGAGCCCGAGGCTGCGCCGGGCCCGGTGCGCCGCCCGGAGCGGCCGCCCATCATCCTGGGCGCCGGGCCGGCGGGCCTCTTCTGCGCCTGGGGGCTGCTGGAGCGCGGCGTCCCCTCGATCGTGGTCGATCGCGGGCGGACGGTGAGCCCGCGCCGGCGCGACGTGGCCGAGCTGATGCGGCGCGGCGCGCTGGACCCCGAGTCCAACATGAACTTCGGCGAGGGCGGCGCCGGCGCGTACACCGACGGCAAGCTGGGCACGCGCATCCACCACCCGGCCGTGCGCAAGGTGGTGGAGCTCTTCGCCCGCTTCGGCGGTGTGGCCCGGATCCTGGCCGAGGGGAAGCCGCACGTCGGCTCCGACCTCCTCCCCGGCGCCATCTCCGCCATGCGCGAGGAGCTGGAGCGCGGGGGCTGCCGCTTCCTGTGGGAGTCGCGGGCGGTGGACCTGGACGTCGCCGGCGGGCAGGTGCGCGGGCTCACGCTGGCCAGCGGCGAGCGGCTGGCCTCGGACCGCGTGATCCTGGCCCCGGGCAACAGCGCCCGCGAGCTCTACGAGCTGTTCGCCGAGCGCGGCTGGCCCATCGAGGCGAAGCCGTTCGCGGTCGGCTACCGCGCCGAGCACCCGCAGCCGCTCATCGACCGGATCCAGTACGGGATGGAGCAGCGCCACCCCAAGCTCCCGCCGGCCGACTACAAGCTGGCCGACAACCCGAAGGTCGGCGGCGAGGCGCGCGGCGTCTTCTCCTTCTGCATGTGCCCGGGCGGCGTGGTGGTGCCCACGCCCACCGAGCCGGACATGCAGTGCACCAACGGCATGTCCAACTCGCACCGCTCCTCGCCGCTGGCCAACGCCGGCGTGGTGGTGGCGGTCTCGCCTGCCGACTTCGCGCGCGAGGGGTTCGAGGGGCCGCTGGCCGGCCTGGCCTGGCAGCGCAAGTGGGAGCGGGCCGCCTACCAGCTGGGCGGCGGCGGCTTCCGGGCCCCGGCCCAGCGCCTCTCCGCCTACCTGGCTGGCCGCCCAGGGGCCGAGCTGCCGAAGAGCTCCTACCGGCCCGGCCTGACCCGCGCCGACCTCCGCGCGCTCTACCCGGCGCAGGTGCAGGAGGCGCTGGCGCGCGGGCTGCGCACGTTCGGCCAGCGGATGAAGGGCTACGTGACCGACGACGCCATCCTCATCGGCATCGAGTCCCGCACCAGCGCCCCCTGCCGGCTGGTGCGCGGCGACGATCTCCAGTCCCCGGGGCTGCGCGGCCTCTACCCGGCCGGCGAGGGGGCCGGCTACGCGGGCGGGATCGTCTCCTCGGCGGTGGACGGCCTCAAGGTGGCGGAGGTGATCTGCGCCGAGCTGGAGCCGGCATGAGGCGGCGGGTCGCCACGCGCTACGTGGTGCGGGACCGCGAGGGGCACGAGCTGATCGTCCCCACGCTGGCGACGCTCCACCACCTGTACCTGCACGGCTTCCTGTCCGACGACGACCAGGTGCGGCCGGAGCGGAGCCAGCGCTGGGAGACGGTGCGCGACTACCGGGGGCTGGACGGGGCGCGGGAGACGCGCCCGCCCAGCGCGCGCAAGGTGCTGCTCGTCCTCGGCGCGCTGGTGCTGGTGGCGTTGGCGCTGGGGCTGCTGTTCGGGCGGTGAGCCGCCCGGGGCCTACTGGCCGCGGCCGTAGTCGTCCTGCACGCGGACCACGTCCTCGACCTCGGGCGTGGAGACCTCGAGCACGTCGATGTCGGTGACGGCCCGCATCCGGTGCACCGTGCCGGGGCGCACGTGGAAGCTGTCGCCCGGCTTCATCGGGTGGTCGACCAGCTTGCCGTCCACCTGGAGCACGAGCACCATCTCGCCGCTCCACAGGTGGATCGTCTCGTCCTTCTTCACGTGGTACTGCAGCGAGAGCTGGCTGCCCGCCTTCACGTGGAGGAGCTTGCCGACGTACCGGTCGGTCTGGGCCCACCACAGCTCGTGGCCCCAGGGCTTCTCCACCCGCTTCGGCTGCTGGAAGATCATCGTTCCCTCATGCTGGTCACGGCGCGCTGGTGACGATCGCCTTCAGCCCGGTCTCTCGCGCCACGTCCTGGCGGTACCGCTCGGCGTCCTCGCGCGTGGCGAAGCGGCCGGTGCGAACCCGATAGTAACGGCCCTTGCCCGGGATATCCGCGACTTCGACCCAGGGGGAGAGCCGGCGGTACCTGTCGGCGATCTTGTCGGCCTCTGCCTTACCCTGCACCGAGGCGACCTGCACGGACCATGATCCACGGGCAGCCGACGCGACGGAGGGCAGCGCGGCGCGCCCGGGGATGACTTCGGAGGGCGGGGCCTGCGCGGCGACGGCCGCGGCCTCCTCCGAGCGGGGTGCGACAACGTCGGGAGGAGGCGTGGCCTGGACCGGGGCCGGGGCGGTGAAGGGCGCGGCCGGCGCCGCGGGCGCGGACGGCCCCGTGCCGGCGGCCAGCGGCGGCGGGATGGGCTTCTTCTCGGCCGGGGGCGGCGTCTGCGGCTTCTGCGCCGGCAGCGCGGTCACGAAGGTGATCTCGCCGGGGCGCGGGGTGGCCGCCACGGGGCGCGCGGTCGCGCCGGCGTCCAGCCGCTGCAGATCGCCGCTGCGCGCCGCCGCGACCTCGGCCGCCGTCAGGTGCTTGCCGACGTTGACTCCCAGCCCGAAGGCCACGCCGACCACCACCAGCGCTCCCACCACCAGGCCGGCGATCTGGCGGCCGTCGAGCGCCAGCTCGAACCGCTCGCGGACCCTGGAGTTCCTCATGGAATCACCCGCTCCGCCGCGCCGTGGCGCCCGCGATGGGCGGGCGGCGGCGCGGCAGGACGGATTCTAGACCTCGTCGGCGCTATCGCGAGTTTCCGGACTGTCCATGCGCTCGGGGGCAGAGACCCCCAGCACCGCCAGGCCGTTGGCCAGCACCTGCTGGAGGGCGCGGCAGAGGAACAGGCGGCCCGCGGTGGTGCGCGCGTCGGGGCTGATGACCCTCAGCTCGGGGCTCTTCTTGCCCTGCGTGTAGTAGCTGTGGAAGGCCGCGATGGTCTCCTGCAGGTAGAACGCGACCCGGTGCGGCTCGTAGGCCAGCGCCGCCCCGGCCAGCATGTCCGGGAAGGCGGCGATGCGCCGGATCAGGTCCTGCTCCGCCGGGGAGGTGAGCGTGCGGACCGCCTCCAGGTCGAACCCGGGCCGCGCCACGCCCTCCGACTGCGCCTTGGCGAAGATCGACGACAGCCGGGCGTGGCCGTACTGCACGTAGAACACCGGGTTGTCCAGCGTCTGCTGCTTGGCCAGGTCGAGGTCGAAGTCGAGCGGCGCGTCGGCGCGGCGGGTCAGGAAGATGAAGCGGGCGGCGTCGCGGCCCACGTCGTCCACCACCTCGCGCAGGTTGACCAGCGTGCCGGCGCGCTTCGACATCTTCACGGCCTCCCCGCTCCTGAGCAGGTTGACCATCTGGATGACGATGACGTGCAGGTCCTTGCGATCGCCGCCCAGCGCCTCCAGCGCGGCCTCGAGCCGCGGGATGTAGCCGCCGTGGTCGGCGCCCAGCACGTCCACGAGGATGTCGGCGCGCTGCTTCTTCTGCCAGTGGTAGGCGATGTCGGCGCAGAAGTAAGTGGGCGTGCCGTCGGCCTTCTTGACCGGGCGGTCCACCTCGTCGCCGAACTGCGAGGAGCGGAAGAGCGTCAGGTCGTCGGCGGCGGAGACGCCCTCCTCGTCGGTCTGCGGCTGGGGCGGCGGCTGGCCCTTCTTGGACTTGGGCGGCGGCAGCTTGCCGACGTAGATGAGGTCCTTCTCCTGCAGCATCTTCAGGAAGCGGTCGACGGTGCTGGACTGGTAGAGCGCCTTCTCCGAGGACCAGACGTCGAACTGGATGTTGATGGCGCCCAGGTCGCCCTTGATCAGCTCCAGCACGTGGGCCACGCCGCGATCGCGGAAGAGGTCCAGCCACTCCGCCTCGGGCGCGTCCAGGTACTTGCCGCCGAAGTCGGCCTGGAGGCCGGCGGCGATGTCCTTCACGTAGTCGCCCGGGTAGCTCTTGGGCGGCATGGTGACGGTCCGGCCGTGCAGCTCCTGGTAGCGCAGGTGGATGGACCGGGCCAGCGTCTGCACCTGGGCGCCGTAGTCGTTGACGTAGTACTCGCGCGTCACGTCGAAGCCGGCCCAGCGCAGCAGGCTCTGCGCGCCGTCGCCCACCACCGCGCCGCGGCCGTGGCCGACGTGCATGGGGCCGGTCGGGTTGGCCGAGACGTACTCGACGATGACCTTCTTGCCCTGGCCCACCTGCGTGCGGCCGTAGTCGGCGCCCTGCGCCACGGCCCGCTCCAGCGAGCGGAACCAGGAGATCGGGGGCGACCCGCACGTTGATGAAGCCGGGGCCGGCAATCTCCAGGCCGGTGATCTCGCCCGCGGCGTCGGCGGCGCGGACCGCCTCGACGATGGCGGCGGCCAGCTCGCGCGGCGGCTTGCCGGCGGGCTTGGCCAGCACCATGGCGGCGTTCACGGCGAAGTCACCGTGCTTCGGGTCGCGCGGAGCCTCGACGGCGAAGCCGGCCTCGACGGCGGGCCAGCGCCCCTGGGCGGCCCCCTGCTCGATCGCCCGGCGGAAGATCTCGATGACGCGGTCTCTGACCATGGGAGGGCCTGTCTACCGGGCGCAGGGCCGGGAAGCAAGGGCGCCGGTGGCCGCGGCCAGGCGCGCGGAACGGCTCGGGTTCCGGGCGGGTCGGACCGCTCAGGCGTACGCGTCGAAGGCGCCGCAGCGGCGGCAGCGCCAGGCCCGGGCCACGGCGTCCCCGCCGCAGCGCTGGCAGCGGGGGGCGCGCCCCTTCCGCAGCAGCGCCGTGACCAGCAGGTCGTGGCGCGCGGCCAGGTCCTCCGGGCCCGGCGCCTCCGCCTCGCGCAGGAGCTCGCGCATGGCCAGGGTGACCTCGCCGGTGCCGTCGTGCTCCAGGGCACGGCGCAGGGCCCGCAGCGCGCCGGGGGTGTCGCCGGCCCGGTGCAGCGCCCGTCCGTGCAGCAGGTGGAGCGCGGCGTCCGCGGGGCGCGTCTCCAGCCGCCGGGCCACGAAGGCGGCGGCGGCGGCCGCGTCGGAGAGCGCCCCCAGCGCCGGCCAGGCCAGCGCCGCGGCCCGCGCGTCGGCGTCCAGCGCGCGGGCGGCGGCCGCCAGCGTCCCGTCCACGTCGCCGGCGGCGGTGCGCGCCTCGGCCAGCGCCATCCAGCCGTCGGCGCTCTCCGGGTATGCGGCCAGCGCCTGCTGGGCCAGATCGGTGGCGCCGGCCGGATCGGCCGGGAGCGCGGTGCGGGCCCACGCCGACAGCAGATGGGCCAGCACCGGGTCCTGCCCCGGCTCGCCCAGGCGGCGCTGGATCCCGGCGGCCCCCGCCAGATCTCCCTGCTCCACCCGGACGTCGCGCAGCCCCTCGGCGGCGGAGCGGTCCTGCGGCGCCAGCCGCTCGTAGATCTCGGCCGCCTCGACCAGCATGCCACTGCGCCGGTAGTCCTCGGCCAGCTCGCGCTCCACCTCCGGCCGGCGCGCCTGCGGCAGGGCCGGCCCGAGCAGCATGTTGCGGTGCAGCCGCACCGCCCGCGCGAAATCGCCCTCGCGCCGGAAGAGCGCGCCCAGGGCCAGGTAGGTCTCGACCGCCTCGGGGTGGCCCAGCCGCGCGGCGTCGGAGAGCGCCTCGATGGCGGCGTCCGGGTCGCCGGAGATGACCGACCGGACGCCCTTGAGGTAGGCCTGCGCCTCGTCCCGGCGCTTGCGCAGCCGGTCGGCCAGGAGCAGCGCGGCGGCGGCGAAGGCGGCAGCCGCGATGGCGAGCCAGAGCGCGCTCACGTCCCTCCGAGCCCGGCGAAGCCGGCGCTGAGCCGCGCCCAGGCCTCGTCCAGCGCCTCCACCACCACGCGCTGGTCGGCCAGCACCGGCATGAAGTTGTTGTCCCCGCCCCAGCGCGGGACGATGTGCCAGTGCAGGTGCTCGGCGATGCCGGCCCCGGCCACGTGGCCCAGGTTCATCCCCACGTTGAGCCCCTCCGGCCGGTAGACCGCCCGCACCACGGCGGCGGCGCGCCGGAGCTCGTCCTGCAGGTCGGCCCAGAATCGCCGGGGGCAGCGCGTCGAGGTCGGCCCCGTGCTGGCGCGGGATCACCATCACGTGGCCGGAGTTGTAGGGGAAGCGGTTCAGGCAGGTGAAGGCGTGCTCGGTGCGGTGGACCACCAGGTTCTGGCGATCCTCCGCCTCGGGGGCGGCCGGGAACTGGCAGAAGATGCACCCCTTCGGCTTCTCGGAGCGGATGAAGGCCATCCGCCAGGGGGCCCAGAGTGGCTGCTGCACTTTCGACTCCCTCACCGCGACAGGAAGTAGATGCCCGGGTCCTGCGCCGCGCGGGCGCCCTGCGCCACGCGCGCCTTGACCGCGTCGGCGGCCGCGCCGGCCGCCTGGCCCATGAGCTGCTCCAGCAGCTTGCCCTTCTCCTCCGGCGGGTAGACCAGCACCGGCTCGCCCTCGAGGCCGGCCTCGGCCATGGCCAGGTCCACCGCGTCGTAGAAGTTGCCCAGCTGGTCCACCAGCTTGCGCTCCTTGGCCTCGGCGCCGGTGATGACGCGGCCGTCGGCGATGGGACGCACGGCTTCCTTGTCGAGGTGGCGGCCCTCGGCCACGGCGGTGAGGAACTGGTCGTAGACGCCGTCGATGAGCGACTGCCAGTAGGCGCGATCCTCCGGCGGCATGTCGCGGAACGGGTTGCCCGCGTCCTTGAGCTTGCCGCTCTTGACCGTCTCCACCTTGATGTCCCAGCGCTCGACCAGCCCCTTCACGTTGGGGAACTGGCTGATCACGCCGATGGAGGCGGTGAGCGTGCCGGGGGCGGCCACGATCCTGGGGCAGGCCACGGCGATGTAGAAGCCTCCCGAGGCGGCCAGGTTGCCGAGCGAGCAGACGACCGTCTTCTTCGCGGCCAGCCGCTTCACCTCGTCGTGGATCTCCTGGCTCGGGCCCACGGCGCCGCCGGGGGAGTCGATTCCGGATCACCACCGCCTTGAGGTCGGTGTCGTTCTCGAGCTTGCGCAGCTGCTTGAGCACCTTGTCGGCGTCCACGCCGCCGTCCATGCCGATGCCGCCCTTCACCTCGACGACCGCCACGCGCGGTCCGCCGCCGAGCGCCGCCCCGTCGCCCTTCACGGCGCCGAAGGCCAGCAGCAGGAAGGCGAAGAAGACCAGGAACAGGCCGCCGAAGACGGTCAGCACCAGCACCGTGGCCAGGCGGTCGCGCCGCGGCGGCTGCGGCGGCGGCATCACGCCGGCCGGCGGGCCCCACCCGGCGGGCGGCGGCGGCGGCGCGCCCCAGCGCGCCGGCTCGGGCCGCGGGGGCGGCTGGACCGGCTCGGAGGAGGTGACGGGGGTGGTGGGCAGCGGGGGCTGGCCGGGGTCGTTGGGATCCATTGTGGGCAGGTAACCACGCGACGGGGCGGCTCGCAACGGTTCGGGACAGGGGCCCTGCCGTGGCCTCCGGCCTTCGAGTGCCCCCCGGTCCCGTGACTCGCCGGATGGCGCGCGGTCCGGCACGATCGCCTCGTGCTGCAGCGCCGCTCCCCCAGCCGCCTCCCGCCTCCTGCCCCCCGCGCGCTCGCGCTGGCGGCGCTGGCGCTGGCGGGCTGCGCCGGTGCGCCGCCGCCCGCGCCCGCTGAGCCCGCCGCGACCACCTCGTCCGCGCCGCGCCACCTCGCCTACGCCGAGAGCCCGGTGATCTGCACGCTGGGGCGCTCCATGCGCGAGGACCTGCCCAGCCACGAGGGCGGCCAGGTGACCGGCTACACCATCTCGCCGCCGCTGCCGCCGGGGCTGCACCTCGACCCCGTCACCGGCGCCATCGCCGGCACGCCGCGCGCGCCAGGCGCCAGCCGCCACACGGTGACGGCGCGCAACGCCGCCGGGGCGGCGTCGACCATCCTCTACCTGACCGTGGCCGAGCCGCCGCCGGCCGCGCTCCGGTACGCCGAGGGGCGCGCCAGCTACGCGCGCGGCGCCCGCATCCGGGCCAACCTCCCGGCCGCGGTGGGCGGGCGCGCGCTGGCCTGGAGCGTCGCGCCGGCGCTCCCGCCCGGGCTGGAGCTGGACCGGCGCACGGGCGCCATCCGCGGCACGCCCACGCTGGCCGCGCTCGAGGCCACCTACGTCGTCACCGCCCGCGGCGCCAGCGGCGCCGCCTCGGCCGAGCTGCGGGTCGAGGTGACGGACTCGCCGGCCGGCGTCGTGGCGTTGGCCGCGCAGCCCTGACCCGCGACGGACGGCCGCACCCTTATTCACGTTGGGTGACTGCATCCCAGGGTTCGGCGACTCGCGCCCGACACCAGGGTCGGGCAGCATGGCGCCTCCACCGTGCGCGAACCCGACCTCCCCGAGGACCCCATGCGCCAGCGCTCCGCCGCCCTGCCCCGCCTCGCCCTGCCCCTGCTCGCGCTGACCGCCGCGCTGGGCTGCTCCAACGACCCCTCGGCCCCGGCCGCGCTGACCTACGCTGCCAACCCGGTCACCTACACCGTCGGTGTCGAGATCGCCGAGAACGCGCCCGCCCACCTCGGCGGCCCGGTCGACCGCTACAGCGTCTCCCCGGCCCTCCCGGCGGGCCTCGCCCTGGACGCCCGCACCGGCGTGATCTCCGGCACGCCCACTGCCGCGGCGCCCCAGGCCAGCTACGCCGTGACGGCGCACGGCCCGGGCGGCAGCGCCTCCACCACGCTGGTCGTCACGGTGGTCGACTCCCCGCCCCGCCACCTGGCCTATGCCGTCAACCCTGCCACCTACACCGTCGGCCAGGACGCCGCGCCCAACGCGCTCGTGCAGCAGGGCGGCGCGGCGCTCTCGGTCACTGTCACTCCGGAGCTGCCGCCCGGACTCGCGCTCGACCCCATCACCGGCACCATCTCCGGCACCCCCACGGTCATCAGCCCGGCCGCCACCTACACGGTCACCGCCCACAACTCCGGCGGTGAGGCCTCCGTCGAGCTGGTCCTGGCGGTCAACGACCAGGCCCCCGAGGCGCTCGCCTACGCCTTGAACCCGGCGGTCTACACGGTCGGCAGCGCCATCGCGGCCAACGCCCCCGCCTCCGAGGGCGGCGCGGTCACCGGCTACGAGGTCTTCCCGCCGCTGCCCGACGGGCTCGCCCTCGATCCGGTCACCGGCGTCGTCTCCGGCACCCCCACCACCGTCACCCCGGCCGGCACCTACCTCGTCACCGCCTCCAACTCCGGCGGGTCCACCACGGCCGAGCTGGGCCTCACGGTGAACGACGTGCCGCCCTCGGCGCTCGCGTACGCCGTCAACCCGCTCGTCGCAACGGTGGGCCAGGCCGTCTCCGACCTGGCCAGCGCCCAGGGCGGCCCGGTCCTCACCTGGACGGCCCTCTCCGCGCTCCCAGCCGGCCTCTCGGTCGACGCGCTCAGCGGCGAGGTCCGCGGCACGCCCACGGCCGTCACCCCCGCCGGCGTCTACACCGTGGTCGCGTCCAACTCCGGCGGCCAGGGCTCGGTGGACCTCTCCATCACCGTGAACGACGTGCCCCCGTCGGCGCTGGTCTACGCCCAGGACCCGGCCACCTACACCCGCGGCGTCGCCATCGCGGCCAACACGCCCAGCCACGCCGGCGGCGCGGTGGTCTCCTACGCCGTCTCGCCCGCCCTGCCCGCTGGGCTCTCCCTCGACGCTGGCACCGGCGCCATCACCGGCACCCCGACCGCCATCACCGCCGCGGCCACCTACACCGTGACCGCCACCAATACCGGCGGCCAGACCTCCGCCGCGGTGAGCATCACGGTCAACGACCAGGCCCCCACCGGCCTCGCCTACGCCGTGAACCCGGCCGTCCACACCCTCGGCGCGGCCATCGCCCCCAACACCGTCACGGCCGGCGGTGGCGCGGTCCTCTCGTGGGCCATCGCGCCTACGCTGCCGGCCGGCCTGGCCTTCGACACCGCCACCGGCGCCATCTCCGGCACGCCCACCGCGCTCGCTCCGCAGGCCGCGTACACCGTCACCGCCACCAACACCGGCGGCACCGCCTCGGTCGACCTGAGCCTGACGGTGAACGACGTCCCGCCCTCCGGCCTCACCTACGCCCTCAACCCGGCCACCTACCAGGCCACCATCGCCATCGGCGACAACACCCCCACCGTCAGCGGCGGCCCGGTCACCTCCTGGTCGGTCGAGCCCCCGCTGCCGGCCGGCCTGACCCTCGACGCAGCCACCGGCGTCCTCTCCGGCACCCCGGAGGCCGAGGCCGCCCAGGCCACCTACACCGTCACGGCCACCAACTCCGGCGGCAGCACCGCCACCGGCCTCACGCTCACCGTCCGCCCCGCGCCCTTCTGCGGCGACGGCAGCGTCGACGCCGGCGAGGCCTGCGATGACGGCAACACGGTCGCGAACGACGGCTGCAACGCCACCTGCCAGGCCGAGGTCTGCGGCGACGGCGTCGTGCAGCCCGGGATCGGCGAGCAGTGCGACGACGGCAACACCGTGAGCGGAGACCACTGCGACGCCGTCTGCCAGACGGAGCTGTTCCAGACCCGGCCGCCGCAGGTCGTGAGCGGTGCGCTGGCCTGCTCGTCCGTCGGGTCCAACAGCTCCCGCATGGTGGGCGTGGACGAGGGGCAGAACGTCTACGTCCTCATGAACTGCGGCGCGGTCCACGTCGCGGTGAGCCGCGACCGCGGGGCCGCCTACTCGCCCCCGGAGGACCTGAGCACCGGCGCGGTCGCGCCCGTGAGCCAGGCGGCGGTCGCCGGCGGCCCCGCCGGCGTGGCCTACGCCGTCTTCCAGGCCAGCAGCGGCCACGTCTTCCTGCGCACCACCCATGACGCCGGCGCGACCTGGAGCGCGCCGCTGCAGCTGAGCCAAGTCCCTGCTCCGAACGTGAGCGTGTCCATCGCCGCCTCCGGCGAGGACGTCTACGTCGCCTGGTACGCGAACGGCGGCACGATGACGGTGGCCCACAACCACGCGCGCGGCCAGGGCGCCTTCAGCTTGACCCCGGTCGCGATGGCCCTGACCTACCACGACGTCCTGCTGGATCCCGACACGCGGCAGGTGTTCGCCGTCTCGGACACGCCCGTGCTGCGAGTGCGGGCCAGCACCGACCAGGGGGCCACCTTCGCCGCCGTGGAAATGCCACCCGGCCAGCAGTACTACTCGGACTGGGCCCTCGGCAACGGGACCATCTTCGTCGTCGGCTCGTACGGCAGCACGTCGCTCCACCGGATCCCGGTGACCGCGCTCGGCACGTCCACGGCGATCGCGGGCCTGCCGGCGAACACCGCCCCGGGGAACTTCCGGGCCGTCGCCGCCGACCGGGCCGGGAACGCCTACGTCACCTCCCAGCTCACCACCGACGAGGTCCAGCTCGACAGGCTGCCCGCCGGAGCCGACGCCTTCGACCCCCCGCGGACGCTGGCCGCCGACAGCCAGTATCCGAGCTGCGCCGCGCTCCCGGACGACGAGGGCGTCGCCGTCACCTATGGCAGCGGGGACGCGGTGTACGTCACGATCCAGACGTACTGACGCACGCCCGCGCGCGCTGCCCGGAGTCGGGGCAGCGCGCAGCGGCGCACCGCCGCAAACCGCGTTCACATACAGTGACCTTGCCCCAGGGTCCGGCGACTGGCGGCCGGACCCTGGGTCGGGCACGATGCCCGAGCACCGTGGGTGAATCCACGCCCCGCCGCAAGGACACCATGCGCCAGCCCTCCGCCGCACGCTCCCGCCTCGCCCTGCCCCTGCTCGCCCTGGCCGGTTCCCTGGCCTGCGGCGGTGACCCCTCGGCCCCCTCCGCGCTGACCTACGCCGCGAACCCGGTCACCTACACCGTGGGCGTCGAGATCGGCGAGAGCGCGCCCACCCACCTCGGCGGCTCGGCCGACGCCTACACCGTCACGCCGGCGCTCCCCGCCGGCATCACGCTCGACGCCCGCACCGGCGTGCTCTCCGGCACGCCCACTGTCGCGGCTGCCCGGGCCAGCTACGTCGTGACGGCCCGCGGGCCCGGCGGCAGTACCTCCACCACGCTGGTCGTCACGGTGGTCGACTCCCCGCCCCGCCACCTGGCCTACGCCCAGAACCCGGCCCGCTACACCGCCGGCCTGGCCATCGAACCCAACGCGCTGATCCAGCAGGGCGGCGCCGCGCTCTCGGTGTCGGTTTCGCCCGAGCTGCCGCCCGGCCTCACCCTCGACCCGGCCACCGGCACCATCTCCGGCACCCCCACGGTCATCAGCCCGGCCGCCACCTACACGGTCACCGCCCACAACTCCGGCGGTGAGGCCTCCGTCGAGCTGGTCCTGGCGGTCAACGACCAGGCCCCGGCCAACCTGGCCTACGCCCTGAACCCGGCGGTCTACACGGTCGGCAGCGCCATCGTGGCCAACGCCCCCGCCTCCGAGGGCGGCGCGGTCACCGGCTACGAGGTCTTCCCGCCGCTGCCCGACGGGCTCGCCCTCGATCCGGTCACCGGCGTCGTCTCCGGCACCCCCACCACCGTCACCCCGGCCGGCACCTACCTCGTCACCGCCTCCAACTCCGGCGGGTCCACCACGGCCGAGCTGGGCCTCACGGTGAACGACGTGCCGCCTTCGCAGCTCGCCTACGCAGTGAACCCGCTGGTCGCCACGGTGGGCCAGGCCGTCTCCGACCTGGCCAGCGCCCAGGGCGGCCCGGTCCTCACCTGGACGGCCCTCTCCGCGCTCCCCGCCGGCCTCTCGGTCGACGCGCTCACCGGCGAGGTCCGCGGCACGCCCACGGCCATCACCCCGGCCGGCGTCTACACCGTGGTCGCCTCCAACTCCGGCGGCGCGGCCTCGGTCGATCTCGGCCTGACGGTCAACGACGTCCCCCCCTCGGCGCTGGTCTACGCCCAGAACCCGGCCACCTACACCCGCGGCGTCGCCATCGCGGCCAACACGCCCAGCCACGCCGGTGGCGCGGTGGTCTCCTACGCCGTCTCGCCCGCCCTGCCCGCGGGCCTCTCCCTCGACACCGGCACCGGCGCCATCACCGGCACCCCGACCGCCATCACCGCCGCGGCCACCTACACCGTGACCGCCACCAATACCGGCGGCCAGACCTCCGCCGCGGTGAGCATCACGGTCAACGACCAGGCCCCCACCGGCCTCGCCTACGCCGTGAACCCGGCCGTCCACACCCTCGGCGCGGCCATCGCCCCCAACACCGTCACGGCCGGCGGTGGCGCGGTCCTCTCGTGGGCCATCGCGCCTACGCTGCCGGCCGGCCTGGCCTTCGACACCGCCACCGGCGCCATCTCCGGCACGCCCACCGCGCTCGCTCCGCAGGCCGCGTACACCGTCACCGCCACCAACACCGGCGGCACCGCCTCGGTCGACCTGAGCCTGACGGTGAACGACGTCCCGCCCTCCGGCCTCACCTACGCCCTCAACCCGGCCACCTACCAGGCCACCATCGCCATCGGCGACAACACCCCCACCGTCAGCGGCGGCCCGGTCACCTCCTGGTCGGTCGAGCCCCCGCTGCCGGCCGGCCTGACCCTCGACGCAGCCACCGGCGTCCTCTCCGGCACCCCGGAGGCCGAGGCCGCCCAGGCCACCTACACCGTCACGGCCACCAACTCCGGCGGCAGCACCGCCACCGGCCTCACGCTCACCGTCCGCCCCGCGCCCTTCTGCGGCGACGGCAGCGTCGACGCCGGCGAGGCCTGCGATGACGGCAACACGGTCGCGAACGACGGCTGCAACGCCACCTGCCAGGCCGAGGTCTGCGGCGACGGCGTCGTGCAGCCCGGGATCGGCGAGCAGTGCGACGACGGCAACGCCATCCTCGGCGACGGCTGCACCCGCACATGCATCGCCGAGGTGTGCGGCGACGGCGTGATCCAGCCCGCCCTCGGCGAGCAGTGCGACGACGGCAACGCCGCGGCCAACGACGGCTGCGGCGCCACCTGCCACGTCGAGTTCTGCAGCGACGGCATCGTCCAGACCAGCGAGCAGTGCGACGACGGCAACGGCACCTCCGGCGACGGCTGCAGCCCCGCCTGCCTCTCCGAGCGGTGCGGCGACGGGACGGTGGAGCTCGCGCTGGGCGAGGAGTGCGAGGACGGGAACGCGGCCACCGGCGACGGCTGCGACGCCACCTGCCGCGCCGAGCCCTTCCAGACCACGGCGCCGGTCGCGGCGACCAACAGCGCAGGCTGCTCCACCATGGGCCTGGGCGCCGCGGAGTCCATCGGAGTGAGCGACAACGGTGCGATCGCCCTGCTCATGGCCTGCGGCACCCAGCCCGGGTTCGCCACCAGCAACGACAGGGGCAGGTCGGTCACCGGGTGGAGATGGACCGGGACGCTCCCCGGGGGAGCGGTGGTCCAGGCAGGCGTGGGCGGCGGGCGCAGCGGCTACGCCTACGGGGTCTACGTCACGGCCGATGGCGGCCTCTACCCGATCCAGCTGGCGGCAAGCGCTGGCGGCGCGGCCCTCTGCCTGGGGCCGGTCGCGACCACCACCGACCCGGCCGCTGGCGCGCCCGTCGTGGCCTTCGGCGACACCTTCTACGTGGGCTACCGCACCGCTCCCGACATCGTCGAGATCGGCCGCGGGGGCCGGAGCGCGTTCACGAGCTGGACCAGGACCGCGGCGGACCTCCAGGCCGGGGCCTTCGGCCTGGCGCTCGACGCGCGCAACGACACCCTGGTGCTGGCGGCCGACGGCGGGATGATGCGGACCAGCTCGGACCGCGCGGCGACCTTCGCGCCGGCCCTCGGGATCCCGCCCACCGTCCACTCGGGCTTCGCCGCGAGCGCCGGGATGCTCACCGTGGCCGGCACCAACCCAGGCAGCTCCCTGTTCCGGGTCCCGATCGCCGCTCCCGATCAGTGGACGACCGTCCCCGGGCTGCCAGGCCTGACCATGCCCGCCGTCCCCGCGGTCAAGGGCCGGCACGTGGTCGCCGACCGGAGGGGGAACGTCTACATCCTCACCACGACCGACGAGGGCGTGACGCAGCTGCTCCGGCTGCCTGCGGGCGCGAGCGCGTTCGATGCGCCCCGCCTGCTGCCTTCGGACGCCATCAACCCTACCCTGGCCCCGCTCCCCAACAGCCAGGGCGTGGCCGTCGCGTACACGCGCGCCGGGAGCGTCTGGGTCACCGTGCAGACGTACCCGTAGTCACCAGCCCGCAGGGTCCGGCGGGTCACCGCCGGACCCTGGCCGCGCCCGAACGCCGGGTCACCTTCCTGCGGTAGGATCCTCGCCACCTCGGGGATCCACCATGCACCGCACCTGGCACACCACCGTCGTCGGCCTGGCCGCCGGCGCGCTCCTCGCCGCGACCCTCACCGCCCTGGCCCTGCCCCGCGTGGCGCCGCCGGCCGAGCGGGCCCGCTGCGACGCCTTCCACACGCTGGCCTGCTTCGACGCAGCGCGGATGAAGGCCGACGTGGCCGAGCTCGCCTCCCCGCGCCTCGCCGGCCGCGCCGCCGGGACGCCGGAGAACGAGGCCGCGGTGACGATGCTGGAGCAGCGCCTCCGGGCCGTGCTCGCGCCGGTACCGGGCCTGCCCGGCTACCGCTTCACCTCGGAGGACGGCCGCTGGAGGGAGGGCCAGTTCCAGGTGGTGTCCTACGACAACCTGGTGGGCGTCCTCCCGGGCAGCGATCCCGCGCTGCGCGACCAGGTGCTGATCCTCTCCGCGCACCTGGACGGCCAGGGCCGGACCGCCGATGGGCGCCTCCTGCCCTCCGCCGATGACGATGCCTCCGGGACGGCGGTGGTGCTGGAGCTGATGCGCGCGGTCGCGGCGAGCCCCACCCGGCCGCGGCGGACCCTGCTCTTTGCCCTCTGGAACGGCGAAGAGCGCGGCATGGCCGGCTCCTGCGACTTCGTGCTCAGCGGGCGGCAGCTCCCACTCGACGCCATCACCGCGGTCTTCAACCTGGACATGGTGGGCGGCGACGCGCCCGGCATGGACCTGTGGGGTGGCTACGACCACCCCTGGTTCATGAGGCTGGCCGGGCGGGAGGCGGCGGAGAACGGGCTCCGCTGGCCGATCACCTCGCTGCCGGGAGAGGACCGGTCGGACCAGGCCTGCTTCCGGACGCAGGGGGTCCCGGCGTTCATGATCACGTCGCCGGGGAACCCGGATGGCCGCGCCCACTACCACCAGCCCAGCGACACGGCGGAGCGCGTGCCGCGGGAGTCGCTGGAGGCGGCCGCGATGCTGGTCTGGGCGACGGTGCGGCCGCTGGCGATGGGAGAGGAGACGCCGCCGCGGAGGGAGGCGCCGGTGCGGGGGGCGCCGAGGGAGTGACCAGAAGAAACGGGCGGCCCGCTCGCGCGGACCGCCCGCTGGAACAGCTTCGCGATTCCTGGCCTTCGACTCCGGGCGCGCTGGAGGCGCGCCCTACGCTCAGGCCGAACGGAGCGCGCGGCCGGCGCTACTTCCGCCGGTTGAACTTCTCCATCAGGTCGCCCAGGCGGGCGCGGCCGTCGCCCTGGCGGCGGAGGTACTCGCGGTAGTCCTCCTCGCCACCGTCGCGGTTCAGCTGCTTGATGGACAGCGCGACCTTGCGGTCCTGCAGGTCCATGTCGATGACCTTGACCTCGATCTCCTGGCCCTCGGTCACGACGTCGCGCGGGTTCTCCACGCGCTCGTCCTTCATCTCGGACACGTGGACCAGGCCCTCGATGCCGGGCTCGATCTCCACGAAGGCGCCGAAGTCGGTGACCTTGGTGACCTTGCCCTTGGCGCGGGCGCCCACCGGGTGACGCTCGGGGAGCGTGGTCCAGGGATCGACGTGGGCCTGCTTGATGCCGAGGGAGAAGCGCTCGTTCTCGACGTCGATGTTGAGCACCACGGCCTCGACCACGTCGCCCTTCTTGAACTTCTCGCCCGGGTGCTTGATGCGCTCGGTCCAGCTGATGTCGGACACGTGCACCAGGCCGTCGATGCCCTCCTCGACGCCGACGAAGATGCCGAAGTCGGTGACGTTGCGGACCTCGCCGCGGATCGTCGTGCCGATCGGATACTTGTCCTCGAGCAGCGTCCAGGGGTTGGCCTCGATCTGCTTCATGCCGAGGCTGATGCGCTTGGCCTTCGGGTCGATGTCGAGGACGACGGCCTCGACCTGATCACCCTGGTTGACCAGCTTCGAGGGGTGCTTCACGCGCTTGGTCCAGCTCATCTCGGAGACGTGGACCAGACCCTCGACGCCCTGCTCCAGCTCGATGAACGCGCCGTAGTCGGTGAGCGAGACCACCTTGCCCTTGACGCGGGTGCCGACCGGGTACTTCTCGTCGGCGCGGTGCCACGGGTCCTCCTGGATCTGCTTGAGGCCCAGGCTGACGCGCTCGGAGGCCGGGTCGAACTTGAGGACGACGACGCGGACCTCCTGGCCGACCTCGAACATCTCCGACGGGTGGCCGATGCGGCCCCAGCTCATGTCGGTGACGTGCAGCAGGCCGTCGATGCCGCCCAGGTCGATGAACGCGCCGTAGTCGGTGAGGTTCTTGACCACGCCCTTGAGGATCGCGCCCTCCTTGAGGTTCTTGAGGGTCTCCTTCTTGAGCTCCTCGCGCTCCTTCTCGAGGAGGACCCGGCGCGACAGGACGATGTTGCCCCGCTTCTTGTTGAACTTGATGACCTTGAACTTGAACTTCTCGCCGATCAGCTTGTCCAGGTTCCGCACCGGGCGGATGTCGACCTGGGAGCCGGGCAGGAAGGCCTTCACGCCGATGTCGACGGAGAGGCCGCCCTTCACGCGACCGACGATGATGCCCTCGACGAGCTCGTCGCGCTCACACGCGGCGGAGATCTCGTCCCAGATGCGCATCTTGTCGGCCTTCTCCTTGGAGAGGACGACCATCCCCGTGTCGTTCTCGCGGGACTCGACCAGCACCTCGACCTTGTCGCCCACCTTCACCGCCGGCTCACCGCCGGGCGCGGGGACGAACTCGTTGATCGCGACCTGGCCCTCGGACTTGTAGCCGATGTCGATGACGGCGTAGTCCTTGGTCAGCTGGATCACGGTGCCGCTGACGACCTTGCCCTCCTCGATCGGACCGGCCTGCGCCTCGCTCTGGGCGAACAGCGTGGCGAAGTCCTCGATCTCGGCGTCGGGCGTGCGGGTAGTCTGGTTCTCCATTCGGTCAGGCCAACCTTTTCTTCGGGAAGCGCCAGCGCTCGAGGCGGGACCGTCCGGAGGGACGTGCGGGGAGCGACGGCGTTGCCACTGCAACCCCCTGGTCTGGTTTTCCGTGCGGCGCCCCGGGGAACGAGGGCGAGGCACGCGTCAGGGAGAAGCCCCCGACAACGCTCCTAGAATACGGAGGACGCGCAAGCTACACGTCCGATCCGAGGTGGTCAAGGCGCTCAGATCAGGGGAGCCGGCGCAGCCAGGCGGCCACCCCTTCGATCACCCAGTCGGGCGTCGAGGCGCCCGCGGACACCCCCACCACCTGGCATCCGCCGAACCAGGCAGTCTCCAGCTCCTCCTCGGTCTCCACGTGCAGGGTCCGGGGCTGGATCTCGCGGCGAATCTCGGCGAGATGTCGGGTGTTTGCGCTGTTCTTGCCCCCCACGACCACCACCGCGTCCACCTCCCGGGCGAGCGCGCGGGCGTCCGCCTGGCGCTGCTCGGTGTCGTCGCAGATGGTGTTCACGGCCCGGACCTCCATGTGGCGGAGGGCCAGGGCGCCGACCACGCGCTCGAACTCCGCCCCGATGCAGGTGGTCTGGGCCAGCACGGCCACCTTCTTGGCCTTGAAATCAGGCACCGGCTCGCCCGGCTTCACCACCGTGACCGGCCCCTCGGCGTGGGAGATGACGCCCTTGATCTCTGCGTGGTTGGCGTCGCCCACGATGACCAGGTGGTAGCCGTCGGCGGAGAGCCGCCGCGCCATGGCCTGGGGGAAGATGACGTAGGGGCAGGTGCCGTCCACCAGGTCCAGATCGCGCGTCTTGGCGCGGGCGAACTGGTCGCGCACCGCGCCATGGGTGCGGACCACCACGGTGGTCCCCTGCTCCACCTCGTCGATGTCGGAGACGGTGCGAATCCCCTTCTCCTGGAACCGCGCCACGACCTGCGGGTTGTGGATGATGGGCCCCAGCGTGACCACTGGCCCCTTCGCCTGGTCGGCGACCTCCATGACCTTGTCCACGGTCCGCCGCACGCCCCAGCAGAACCCGGCCGTCCTCGCGATCTTCACGTCCACGGCGCTCGTATATAACGTGAACCGTCCGGCGGGCCACCCGGGGAGCCCCTGAGGGCGCCGGTCACGAAGCCGCGCCCCCGCCCTCCCAGGTCAAGGCCGCCGAGATCCCGGAGGTCGCATGCGCGCCACGCTCGCCGCGCCCCTGCTCGCCCTGGCCTGCCTGGCCGGGTCCACCTCGGCTGCCGCGCAGGACATCCCCCTGCAGGGCTTCGTGCTCCGCTCCAAGGTGCTCGGCCAGGAGCGGAAGATCATGATCTGGACGCCGCCGGGCTACGAGCGGAACGTGCGCGGCTACCCGGTGCTCTACCTGACCGACGGCCCGGCCCAGCTGCCGCTGGTCGCGACCACGGTGGACTTCCTGGCCCGGCATGGCCGGATCCCGGACCTGATCATCGTGGGCATCGCGCCGGGCGACCGGACCCGCGAGCTCGCACCCTCTCCGGGCGGCGCCGAGGGGTTCAAGGTGGACGAGGCCGGCGCCCCCGCGTTCCTCTCCTTCATCGAGACCGAGCTCATCCCCTGGGTGGCGGCGCGCTACCGCACCGGCCCGTTCAAAATCCTGGCCGGGCACTCCATGGGCGGCCTCTTCGCGCTCCACGCGCTCGCGGCGCGCCCGGGGCTGTTCCAGGCCGTCCTGGCCGTCTCGCCAACCCTCAGCTGGAACGAGGACGAGCCGGCCCGCAAGCTCCGCGCGCTGGTGGCCGCCCAGCCGGCGCTCAAGGCGACGGTGGTGGTGACGCTGGGCGACGAGGGCCCGGCCCTGGCCCGGCAGCTGGAGGCGGTGCGGGAGGCGATGAAGCAGGCGGGACCGGATCTGCGCTTCGCCGCCCTCCAGCAGCCCGGTGAGGACCACGCCACCACGCCCTTCGGCGGCTTCTACCAGGGGCTCAAGTTCGTGTTCGACGGCTGGCGCATGCCCTTCCCGTCCAGCGACACCGGCCCGAAGGGCGGCCTGCCGGCGCTCAAGGCCCACTACGACGCGCTCTCGAAGCGGCTGGGCTGGCCGGTCACGCCGCCGGAGCTGATGGTGAACCTGGCCGGCTACCAGCAGCTGCGGGACGGCAACGCCGCGGCGGCCATCGCCACCTTCCAGCAGGAGCTCCTCTGGTACCCCGACAGCGCCAACGCCCACGACTCGCTGGGCGAGGCGTTCGAGAAGGCGGGGCAGCTGCAGGACGCGCGGCGGGAGTACCGGGCGGCCTGGCACGCCGGCGAGCAGCTGGGGGACCCGGCCACGCCCGTCTACAAGCAGCACTTCGAGCGGCTGGGCGGGCCGGTGGAGTGAGCTGCGCGTGGCCTTCGACTCCGGGCCCGCCTGGCGGCGGGCCCTACGCCCAGGCCGAACGGAGGGGAGCTCCGGCCGGCCCGGGGCTCATCAGGTCTTCTCGCCCACGAACTTCTCGCGCTCGTCCTTGAACAGGAGGTTGAAGGTGGTGAGCGAACCGTAGCAGCGGGTGACGTACTGCTGCAGCTCCACCTTGTCCGCGTCGGAGAGCTTGTCGTGGCCGTTGAGCTTCTGCTCCAGCACGCGGAGCCGGTCGCGGATCATCACGATCTTGTGGAACAGGCTGTCGAGCGGGATCTCCTTGGCCGCCGTGGCGGCGTCGCCCGGCTTGAGCACCACCGTGCCGCCTTCCCACCTGGGCGAGAGGCGGACCGGGGTCCCCTCCTCGCGCAACGCCTCGCGGATGGCCTGGGCGAACTCCTCGCGCGTCATGTCGGTCAGCTCCTCGGGCAGCGGCGCGCTGGGGGCGCGCGGGGCGTGGCCCTCGACAGGCCCGGGGCGGGCGGTCTCGGGCTCGCCGGGGCGGTGGATGCAGCGGGGACGTGGGGCGCGGGTTGCGCCGGCGCTCGACCTCGGCCGGCGGCGCCGAGGGCACGGCCTGGTCGCGGGAGAGGTAGCGCTCGCAGCGGGGGGCGGTGCCGGGGAAGTGGCCGGTGCGGACCGCGAGGCGGCACGGGCCGATGGGGCCACGCTCGTCCTCGAGGATGGGCCGCCAGAGCCGGCAGGTCCCGCACTCCTTCGGCCCGTAGGTGCGCTCCTCGCTCACGCGCCGCGCTCCGCCAGCCGCGCCTCGACCTCGCCGGCCAGGGCCTCGACCACCGCCTCCAGCGGGCTGCCGCTGGTGTCCACCACCACCGCGTCCGAGGCCGGCTTGAGCGGCGCGATCTCGCGCTCCGAGTCGTTGCGGTCGCGCTGGAGCTGGTCGGCCAGCACCTGCTCGAAGGTGGCCGGATCGCCCTTGCCCTGCAGCTCGGCGTGCCGCCGGCGGGCCCGCTCCTCCGGGCTGGCCACCAGGAAGAACTTGGCGTCTGCGTCGGGGAAGACCACCGTCCCGATGTCGCGCCCCTCCAGCACCGCGCCGCGGTTCTCCGGCGCCAGCGCCAGCCGGCGCTGCAGCTCCAGCAGCCCGGCGCGCACCACCGGCCGCGCCGAGACCTTGCTGGCCCCGAGCGACATGGGCGGGGTGCGGATCTCCTGCGAGACGTCCTCGCCGCCCAGCAGCACCCGCTGCCCGTCGCCCTGCCCGGCCGGCGGGGCGAAGCGGATCTCGAGCCGCGGCAGCAGCGCGCCCAGCGCCGCGTCGTCGTCCAGCGCCAGGCCGGCGCGGGTGGCCGCCAGCGCCACGGTCCGGTAGATGGCGCCGGTGTCCACCATGGCGAAGCCGAGCCGGGCCGCCACCCGCCGCGAGGCGGTGGACTTGCCGGCGCCGGCGGGGCCGTCGATGGCCACGATGAACGGGCGCGGGCTCACGACGCCGCCAGCACCTTCCGCAGCGCGGCCAGGCACTTCTCGTTCTCCGGCCGCAGGCCGACGGTGATCCGCTGCGCGCTGGGGAAGCCGTAGCCGCCCATGGGCCGGACCACGACGCCCTCGCGCAGCAGGTCCTCGAAGAGCTGCTTGCCCGGCTTCCCGGGGAAGTCGGCCAGGATGAAGTTGCCCTGCGACGGCACCACCGTGGCGCCCAGGTCGGCCAGGCCGGCGGCCAGGAACGGCCGCTCCTCCAGCACCAGCGCGCGGCTGCGGGCCAGGTGCGCCTCGTCCCCCAGGGCCGCCACGCCGGCCGCCTGCGCCACGTGGTTCACGTTGAACGGGGCGCGCACGCGGTCGATGAAGTCCACCAGCTCCGGGCGCGCCAGGCCGTAGCCCAGCCGCAGGCCGGCCAGCCCGTAAATCTGGAGAAGGTCCGCAGCACCACCAGGTTCGGATACTTCTTCCGGAGCGCCAGCGCATCCTGGTAGCCGGGCAGGTCCACGAACTCGACGTAGGCCTCGTCCAGCACCACCAGCGTGTCCTTGGGGGCGGCGTCGAGGAAGGGGATGAGCTCCTTCTCGGTGAAGCAGGTGCCCGTGGGGTTGTCCGGGTTGGCGATGAAGACCAGCTTGGTCCGCCGGGACATGAGCTTCTTGAGCGCGTCCAGGTCGTAGTGGAAGCGCGCCTTCATGGGCGCCTCCATCAGCGTGCGCCCCTGGGCGTTGGACGCGAGCTTGTAGGCGATGAAGGTCTGGGCGGAGGTGAGCACCTCCTCGCCGTCCAGCACGAAGGTGCGGACCAGGAGCTCGATCAGCTCGTTGGAGCCGTTGCCGACGAAGACCTCGCCCGGCGTCACGCCGTAGCGGGCCGCCAGGGCATTGCGCAGGTGGAAGGCGGCGCCGTCCGGGTAGAGGTGCACCTTCTCGAGCGCCTGCCGGGCGGCCGCCAGGGCCAGCGGCGAGGGGCCGAGGGGGTTCTCGTTGGAGGCCAGCTTGGCGACGTTGGACACGCCGTACTCGCGCTCCACCTCCTCGATGGGCTTGCCGGGGACGTACGGGGTGAGCGAGGCGACGTTGGGCGGGACGAGGGCCATGAGGACGCCCTTTATACCCCGGCCCTCCGACGGCGCGCGACGTCAGAGCCCCGTCCGGCGTGTGGCGCGGAACGCCGCGCGACACACCCTCACCCCCGTGCGTACCCTGGGGCTGCCCCTGTCGGTCGCAGGCGCCCTCCCTGCCACCGGGGGATGGGCGCTACTCCTCGACGGTGAAGACGCCCATCGACCGGAACTTGCGGTAGCGGTCCTCGACCAGCCCCTGCGGCGAGAGCTGCTTGAGCTCTCCCAGGTGGCGGCGCACCGCCTCGGCCACGTTGCGGGCGGTCAGCTCCGGATCGCGGTGCGCGCCGCCGGGCGCCTCCCGGATCAGCTCGTCGGTGATGCCGAAGCCGGCCAGGTCGCGGGCCGTGAGCCGCAGCGCCTCGGCGGACTTCTGCGCCTTGCTGGGATCGCGGTGGAGGATGGCGCTGCAGCTCTCCGGCGAGATGACCGAGTAGACCGAGTACTCGAGCATGAGGACGCGGTTGGCGACGCCCAGGGCCAGCGCGCCGCCCGAGCCGCCCTCGCCGATGACCACGGCGATCACCGGGACCTCGAGCGACGCCATCACCTCGAGGTTGACCGCGATGGCCTCGGCCTGGCCGCGCTCCTCGGCGCCGATGCCCGGGTAGGCGCCGGGGGTGTCGATGAAGGTGATGATGGGACGGCGGAACCGGTGGGCGAGGTCGAAGAGGCGCCGCGCCTTGCGGTAGCCCTCCGGCCGCGGCATCCCGAAGTTCCGGAGCATGTTCTCCTTGGTGCTCCGGCCCTTCTGGTGGCCCATCACCACCACCGGCTCGCCGTCGAAGCGCGCGAACCCGCCCACGATGGAGCGGTCGGCGGCGAAGCGGCGATCGCCCTCGATCTCGAAGAAGTCGGTGAAGCAGGCCTGCAGGTAGTCGGTGGTGTACGGCCGGCTGGGGTGGCGGGCCAGCTGCACCGTCTGCCAGCGGCCGAGATCGCTGAAGATCTCGTCCTGGAGCCGCCGCGCCTTCCGCTCCAGGCTGGCGATCTCCTCGTGGTAGTCGACCTTGGACGAGCCTCCGGACAGCTCCTTCAGCTCGGCGATCTTGGCCTCGAGGGCGAGCAGCGGGCGCTCGAAGTCGAGGGCGTAGGCGGGCTTCTGCACCGGGCGCTTATAGCACGGGCCGCCCGCCGCACGGCGGGCCGCCGCGGGGCTCCTCAGCGCGCGACGACGCGCCGCGCCAGGGCCTCCAGCTCCTCCGGCCCCCGGGGCGGCGCCACCCACACCACCCCGCGCTCCTTGCGCAGCCGAATCACCTGCCGCCGCGCGTAGCGGCGGTGGGCCACCTGCACCCTGCGGACGGCCTCCGCCTCGGGCAGCGCCCCCTGCACGCAGGCCGCCGCCTCGGCGTAGCCGATGGGCAGCCGCTCCGGCAGCGCGCCGCCGGTCCGGGCCAGGAGCCCCCGCGCCTCCTCGAGCAGCCCGCCGCGGAACATCTCCACCACGCGCCCGTCGATCCGGGCGTGCAGCGCCTCGCGCGGCGGGTCGAGCGCCAGCAGCGTGGCGTCGTAGCGGTCCGGCTGGAAGGCGTGGGCGGCGTGCAGGTCGGAGGGCAGCGTGCCGCCCGCCGCGATCTCCAGCGCGCGGACGATGCGCACCAGGTCGTTCTCGCGGATGCGGGCGGCCGCGGCCGGGTCGAGGGCGGCGAGGCGCGCGTGCAGGGCGGGCCGTCCCAGCGCCGCGGCCTCGGCCTCCAGCCGCGCGCGCAGCGCCGGATCGCGCCCCGGCGCCGCCACCACGCCGTGCAGCAGCGTGCGGACGTAGAGGCCGGTGCCGCCGGCCACCACCGGGAAGCGGCCGCGCGCGGCGATGTCTGCGATGGCCTGGTCGGCCAGCGCGGCGAAGCGGGCCGCGTCCATTCCCTCCCCGGGCTCGACCAGGTCGAGCAGGTGGTGGGGCACGGCCGCGCGCTCGGCCGCGGTGGGCTTGGCGGTTCCCACGTCCAGGCCGCGGTAGACCTGCTGCGAGTCGGCGTTGACAATCTCGCCCCCCAGCCGCCGGGCCAGGGCGACGGCCAAGGCCGTCTTGCCCGAGGCGGTGGGGCCGGCAATCACCAGCAGCCGCTGGCGCGGTGCGCCGCTCCTGTCGAGGTCGTCCGACACGGCGGCATGGATACCAGGGAACGGGCCGGGGCGCACCGCCCGCGCCGCTACCAGCTGACGGTGGTGCCGAGCAGGAAGACCTGCTTCTTGCGGACCGAGCCGCCCTCGCCCGGCCCGGGCATCGGCTCCATCATGCCGCCGCCGCCCCAGGGCAGCGGGCCGGCGGACCCGGAGGCGTCGCGCTGCAGCCACTCGTGGCGCGCCACCAGCGCCAGGTTGCGGGTGACGCGGAAGGTGACGCCCGCCGAGGTGAACCAGCGCCGGTCCTCTCCCCGCCCCTGCCCCTGGACCAGCGTGGAGCCGTCGGGCCGGCTCAGCACGCGGCGGGTCTCCTCCAGCCCCTGGCGCCACTCCCGCGCCACGCCCAGCTCCAGCGAGAAGCGTCCGGGCCGGGCCTGCGCCCAGCCCCAGGCCAGGTGGCTGTCGTAGCCGTAGGGCTGCACGTCCACCGCGGTGCAGCCGTCCGGGCACTCGGGGTTGGGCGGCAGCGGCTGCGGCGCGGAGGCCACCTCGCCGATGTCCTCGCGCTGGAAACGGTAGCCCAGCCGCAGCGTGACCGCCGTCCAGCGCAGCTCCTGCCAGAGCCCGGCCTCGAGCCGGCGGCCGGTGAGGACGGCGAACTCGTCCCCCTGGCCCTGCTTCCCTGTCACGCCCAGGTCGAGCCGGGTGAAGCCGCGCCCGCCCTCCTCCAGCGCCACCCAGCCGCGGCCGGCGACCGCGCGCTGCAGCGGGCGGAAGTCGGTGCGCCCGGCGAAGGCCAGCTGCCCGTCGGCGGCCAGGCCCAGCTCGAATCCGCCGCGCCGGCGTGAAGCGGAGGGCGAAGGTCAGGTCGTGCGTCTGGGTGCTTTGGTCCTCGGCGTCGGCGTCCGCGTAGAGCAGCTGGGAGAAGGTGTAGGCGGCCTCCAGCTCGGCCGGCTTGCCCAGCCGCAGGCGCAGCGTGGCGTCGCCGTCGGCCAGCAGCAGCGCGCTGGGCGCGGTGGTGGTGCCCGAGCCCGGCCGCTCGACCGGCCCCAGGCCGGCGAGGAGCGCGTCGCTGTCGTAGCCGCCGGCCAGCCGCCCGCGCACGAGCCACCGCTCCGGCGGCGGCTGCGCGGGCCGGGGCGGCGTCGCGGGCCCCAGCTGGCGCTCGAGATCCTCGACCAGCTGCAGCGCCGACCCGCTCGCCACGGCCCGGGCGCGCGCGGCCAGCGCCACCGCGGCCCCGCGGTCGCCGCCGTCCAGGGCGGCGAAGCCCGCGTTGCAGAGCGCCACCGCGGCCAGCTCCGGGCTGCGGGCCGCCTCCAGGAAGGCCACCTGGGCCTCGCCCCAGCGCCCCAGCGCGTAGAGGCAGGCGCCGCGGTTGAACCACCAGGCGCCGACCGAGTCGGCGCCGCCGCGCGACCGGTCCAGCGCGTCCAGCGCCTCGGCGGGCTTGCCGGCGCGGAAGCGGGCCAGGGCGGCCAGGTAGAGCGCGGACGAGGGCGCCTCCGCCCCGGCGGCGTCGAGCGCCAGCGCCTCGGCGCGTGCGTAGTCGCCCGCGGCGAAGGCGGCGCGGGCCTCAGCGAGCGGGTCGGGCGCGGTCGCCAGGACCAGCGCCAGCACCGCCGCCGTCATCTGCGGTGCCGCTCCGGCATGGTCCCTCCTGGCCCCGGCATGGTGGTCGGGGACGGGGCGGTGGTGCCGGGCGGAGGCGGCGGAGGGGCGCCGGTCTGGCTCCCCTCCATCCGCGGGGCCGTGCCGCCCTGCTGCTGGGCGGGGCGGGCCCCGTCGGCGGGCCGGGCACCGCCCGCGGGTGCGGGCTGGCCGGCCCGAAGCCGGTCGATGATGGTGTCGACGCGCTCGCCGGGGGCGATGACGTCGACGCGGTGCGAGGCGCGGACGCGTGGCGTGGCCTCGGCCTGGCCGGCGGCGCTGGCCGCCGGCTCGGGCGCCGGGGTGGAGGTGGCCGGCGGCGACTGGGCGTGCGCCACCCCCGCCGCGGCCAGGACGGCCAGCGCGACCAGCAGGCGTGCAGCGTGGCTCGTCATCCGTCCACCACCTCGATCACGACCTCGTCCCGCACCCGTGCGCCACCCACCTCTGCGTCGACGTGGATGCGGTAGCGGCCCGGCCGCTGCCCGCGCACGGCGATGGGGATCTCATTGTCGCCCCTCGACAGCGGCTGGGTCCACTCGAAGCTGCGCTGGGGGAGCGACTCCCCGCTGGCCCAGAAGGACAGCTCGGGGGGGAGCGTGACGCGGATGAGGGCGGCCTCGACCGGCACGTCCGCCGAGAGGTTGAGCCGGACCACCGCCACCTGCGTGGCGGAGAGGACGGCGGAGGGACGAGCCGGGCGCAGCAGCGAGGTACCGCCCATGACCACCACCAGGAGCAGCGCGGCGGCCGCGCCGAGCGCAGCGGCGCCGGCGGCCCACCGCACGCGGCGGTCGTGGAAGGACTCCACGAGCGCGGCCCAGCGCGAGGGCGGCGCCGGCGGGCCGGCCGCGACCAGCTTGCGACGGAGCGCCAGGGTGAAGTCCTCGGCGCCCTGGTCCACGCGCAGCGCGCGGAGCCGGTCCCGGAGCTCGCGGTCGTCTGGTTCGCGCGCCGTCATGGCTTCCTCGATCGGTTGGACGAAGGGTCGCAAGCGGATGTTCCCGGGGAGTCCGCCGCGCGGGTGCCGGGCACCTCGGGCCGCTCCAGCACGGCGCGCAGCGCGGCCCTCCCGCGGTGGAGCCGGGACTTGATGGTCCCCACCGCCACGTCCTCCACCGCCGCCACCTCGTCGTAGGTGAGCCCTTCGACGTCGAACAGCACCAGCGCCGAGCGGTACTCGGTGGGAATCTCCCGCAGGGCCGCCCACACCCGGGCCCGGTCCTGGGCCGCCGCCAGCGCCTCGTCCGGCCGCTCGCCGCCCTCGCGGTCGTCGCTGCGCTCGTCCAGCGGCTCCTCGCGCGCGCGGCGCGTGCCCTCCCGGCCCTTGCTCGCGTCGAGGCAGGCGCTGCGGACCACGGCGAAGAGCCAGGTGGTGAAGGCCGACTGCCACCTGAAGGAGCGCAGGTTGCGGTAGACGCGGAGGAGCGCCTCCTGCGCCAGGTCGTCGGCGTCGCTCTCCGAGCGGGCGAAGGCCCGGGCGAGCCGCCTGACGCGTGGGAGCTGCCCCGACACGAGCGCCTCGAAGGCACGCACGTCGCCCGTCTGGGCACGCGCCACCAGCTCGTCGAGGTCGTCCAGGCTCACGCCCGCAACATATCGCACGAGGCCGGGAACAATCCGAGCACTCGTTCCTTCCCACGCTCAGGAACGCCGGCCCCCGGCACGACGCGGCCCTCGAGGCCGCCGGAGCACCCGAAATGACCCGTCAGCGCACTCTCCTCGCGGTCGTGGGCATCGTCCTCGCCGCGGCCTGCGGCAAGGGCATCAGCACCTCCGGCACCAGCACCACCACCACCACCAGCGTGCTGGCCACCGCCTACGCGTCCTCGACCGCCTCGAGCGGCACCCTGCTGTGCTCGCCACAGCAGGCCCAGCTCGACGCCTGCGCCGGCCTGGCCGCGGGCGACGCCTGCACGCTCACCGGCACCGACGGCACCACGTCCATCGACGGCACCTGCCGCGCCACGCTCGACGGCACCGCCGTCGCCTGCTCCCCGACTCCGCCGGCGCCGCCGCAGGAGCTCGTCGAGGCCTGCGCCGACAAGGCGCTCTCCGACGCCTGCACGGTGACCGAGCCGGACGGCGACACGCGCGAGGGCGTCTGCGTCACGGCCCGCGACGGCGCCACGGTGATCTGCGGCCGCCAGCACACCCCGCCCCAGGCCGCCGTCGACGCCTGCGCCAGCGCCGCGGCCGGCGACGCCTGCAGCTTCACCGGCGGCCACGACGGCGCCCAGACCATCAGCGGCGTCTGCGCGCTCGGCCCCGGCGAGAGCGGCGTGCTGGCCTGCGTCCCCGCGCAGCAGATCCGCCCCGGCGCCACCGAGGCCTGCGCCGGCCTGGCCGGCGGCGACGCCTGCACGCTGGGCGGCCGCCACGCGGTGGACGGCACCTGCGTGGTGCCGGCGGCCGGCGGCGACGCGGTCTGCGTCCCCGGCTGCGGCACGCTCGGCGGCCCCTTCGCCTGCCACCAGCCGGACGGCCACCACCACGGCGGCGGCATGGACGGCGGCATGGGCCCCGGCGCCGGCATGCCCTGAGACCAGCTTCCCCAGGTGCACCGTCGGGCGCGGTCGCGGGTTCTTCTCCCCCCGTTTCCCTCGGCCGAGACCGATGAGCACCCCGCCCGTCGCGACCTCGCGGCGGGCGGTCTTGTTTGCGCAGACGGCGGCGCCCGGAGCCGCGAGGCCCCGGGCGCCGGTTGCTGCGGACCGCTGCGGCCCTAGAGGCCGTCCACCGAGTAGACGGCGTACCCGCGCGGCGGCGCGTACACCTCCACCGAGCCGTTGGCGTCGGCGTACTTGCTGGCGGGCTGGTAGTTCTGCCCGCTCTTGGGCGAGTACCAGGCGTAGGCCTTGAGCGTCTTGTTCTTCAGGTAGCCGTTGCCGGTCTGGACCCAGGCGCCCTTCCAGGCGCTGGCGTTGTCGTTCAGGACCACGATGTAGCCGGGCGAGGTGCTGCTGTAGCCCTTCGACCCGTAGATGAGCACGTCGCCGTCGTTGGTCTTGAGCAGCTCGATCTGCGGGCCGGCGCCGCCCAGCTTGCCGCGCACCCAGACCAGCTGCTTGATGCCGTTGCCCCACTGCCCGCCCAGGCCCTTGAGGCCGTAGTCGAAGTAGTCCTTCCACCAGATCATCGGGTAGCCCTGGTAGGTGAGGATGTAGGCGTAGGCGATCATCTTGTCGGTGCTGATCTCGTCGGTGTCGTGGTTCCCGACGAAGGTCACCGCGCGGTACGGGTTCTTGGCCGCGAAGGACTTGCTGGGATCGACCAGGTTGGGCAGGTAGCCGCCGCCTCCGGTGTTGGTGCAGATGTCACGCAGCGTGTAATACGAGGCGAAGTCGAACGCGCTGGCGTTGGCCGCGTTCGCCCACCAGTCGAGCGTGCCGGTGTTGGAGTCCCAGTACTCGCCCACCGAGAAGGCGCCGCCGGTGGCCGCCTTCATGTCCTTCACCACCCAGGGCCAGATCCCCTTCACGTAGTCGAAGCGCCACTGGGTGAACCCGGCGTTGTTCGCGTCCTTCAGCCAGTTCATCCAGGTCTTGGTGTCGCCGTAGGCCGGCGAGTTGTTCATGTTCACGTCGGGGAAGCCGCCGAACGTGCCCGAGTCGCTGGCCTCGTAGGCGTTGGGGTGGAACGAGCTCGCGTGCCACTTGTTCTTGCCGGAGGCCACGCCGTCGAAGTTGGTCCAGGTGTTGGCGTTGGCCCACTGGTTCCACTCGCTGGCGCCGCCGGAGCGGTGGTTCAGGACGATGTCGGCCATCGAGGCGATGCCGTAGCCCTTGAACGTGGCGATGGCGCTCTTCAGCTCGGCCTGGCTGCCGAAGCGCGTCTCGGTGCAGCCCTTCTGGTTGTACTGGCCGACGTCGTAGTAGTCGAACGGGTCGTAGCCCATCGAGTAGCAGCCGTTGTCGGCCTTCGACACCGGCGGGAACCAGATGACGTCCACGCCGTAGCCGCCGGCCATGTTCGCCAGCTCCCCGGCCTTGCCCTTCATGGTGTTGTACCAGGTGCCTCCCGCTGGGACGTCCCAGTAGAAGCCCTGCATCATCACGCCGGACTTGCCCGACGCCGACGAGGCCATCGGGATGTCCGCCTCCGCGAGGCCCTGCCCTTCATCCAGCTCCGGGCCACCGCAGCCCGGCAGCAGCAACAGCGCCGCCGCTGCCAGACCCACGACTGACGTCCACAGCCCCCGTGCTGCGCGACCATCGTGCTTCATGCGTCTCTCCCCAGACGCACACCGCCCGGCGACCTTTCACTCCAGGAGCGGCCCCGCCGACGACGTGCCGGGACTCGCCGTCACCGCTGACCTGGAAGCCTCGATCGGTGAGCCGGCGCAGTATGGCGAGGCGTGCGCACCTTGGAGCGGGAACCCGCCAGGGACACACACCTGGGACTATTTGGATCTACGAAACCACCACAGGAAACGTAAGCGAATCACCCACAGTCACGCAGCCGGACCCACCTCCGCGCATGGCGGGCGGCGCGACGGCGTGGCGTAACTCCCCGAATAGACGGACGTACCGTTGATCCGCGTTGTTCACTTTCCGTTCGCAACGGGAGGGCTCCCCGCTATCTCGACCCGATGGCCTCGCCCACGCGCAGCTTGGCGCCTGGCACCAGCCGCGCGTCGAGCGACACGCGGCCGGGCTCGAAGAGCAGGATCACGGTGGAGCCCATCTCGAAGGCGCCCAGCTCCTGCCCCTTCTCCACCGGGATGGCCGCCTCGTAGTCGCGGATGCGGGCCCTGGCGCCGGACAGGTTGGTCGGCGGCGCGGAGGGATCGTAGTAGGCCTTCACGCGGCCGACCACGGTCGCGCCCACCGCCACCACCGCGCACGCGCCCAGCGGTGTCTCCATCACCGTCACCAGCCGCTCGTTGACGGTGAAGAGCCCGGGCACGGTCCGGACCGAGGCCGGGTTCACCGGCCAGAGCCGGCCCGGCACGTAGCGGTAGCCCGTCACCTGCCCGCCCAGCGGGAAGTGGATCCGGTGGTAGTCGCGGGGCGACAGGTAGATGGTGGTCCAGGCCCCGCCCTCGAGCCGGCGCGCCAGCGCCTCGTCGCCCAGCAGCGCCGCGGCGGTGTAGTCGATCCCCTTCGCCTGCACCAGCTTGCCGGCGGTGCAGCGGCCGGCCTCGGAGACCGTGCCGTCCACCGGCGAGACCACCACCTCCGCACCCGGCGCGATGGGGCGGAGCCCGGGGCGGAGCGGCCGGGCGAAGAACTCGCCGAAGCTGGCATACGCGGTCAGCTCCGGGCACTCCCCCAGGTCGATCCCGTAGCGCCTCGCGAAGCCGCGCATGGCGGCGTGGCGGACGGGGGCCGGGGCGCGCCAGCGGGTCAGCGCGCCGACCAGGCGGGAGACGGCGTTCTTGGGGACGAGGCGGAGGGCGCCGATGAAGAGCCGGTCGTTCATGCGAGTGGTCGAGTCTAGCAGAACACCCGCCCGGGCCTCGGTTTTTGCCGTGCATGCCACCCGCCGAAGCGGGAGGCTGCGCGCCCAGGAGGCCACCATGGAAGCCATCCGCGCGCCGCGCGGCACCGCCCGCTCGTGCAAGGGCTGGGTGCAGGAAGCGGCGCTCCGCATGCTGATGAACAACCTCGATCCCGAGGTGGCCGAGCGGCCCGCCGACCTGGTGGTCTACGGCGGGACCGGCAAGGCGGCGCGCGACTGGGAGAGCTACCACCGCATCGTGGCGGCGCTGCGCGCGCTGCGCGACGACGAGACCTTGCTGGTGCAGAGCGGGAAGCCGGTGGGCGTGCTGGGCACGCACCCGGACGCGCCGCGCGTGCTCATCGCCAACTCCAACCTGGTGCCGCGCTTCGCCACCTGGGAGACGTTCTGGGACCTCGAGGCCCGCGGCCTGATGATGTACGGGCAGATGACCGCCGGGTCGTGGATCTACATCGGCACGCAGGGGATCCTGCAGGGCACCTACGAGACCTTCGCCCAGGCCGGCCGGACCCACTTCGGCTCGGACGATCTCTCCGGCCGCTGGATCCTCTCCGGCGGGCTGGGCGGGATGGGCGGCGCGCAGCCGCTGGCGGCCACCATGCTGGGCGCGGCCTTCCTGGGCGTGGACGTCGACCCGGAGCGGATCGCGAAGCGGCGCGCCACCGGCTACCTCGACGAGGTGGCGGACGATCTGGACGACGCGCTCCGGCGGGTGGAGGCGGCGCGGCGCGAGCGACGGCCGCTGTCGGTGGCGGTGGTGGGGAACGCCGCCGACGTCTACGCCGAGCTGGCGCGGCGCGGCCTGGCGCCCGATCTGGTGACCGATCAGACCAGCGCGCACGACCCGCTCAATGGCTACGTGCCCGCCGACGTGACGCTGGCCGACCTGCCCGCGCTCCGCAAGCGCGACCCCGGCGGCGTGGTCCGCCGCGCCAAGCAGTCGATGGCGCGGCAGGTGGAGGCCATGCTGGCCATGCGCCAGGCCGGGAGCCACGTCTTCGACTACGGCAACAACCTGCGCGCCGGCGCCAAGGAGGCGGGCGTGGCCGAGGCCTACGCCTACCCCGGCTTCGTGCCCGCCTACGTCCGCCCGCTCTTCTGCGAGGGCCAGGGGCCGTTCCGCTGGGTGGCGCTCTCCGGCGATCCGGCCGACATCGCCCGCACCGACCGGGCCGTGGCCGAGCTGTTCCCGGAGAAGGCCGCGCTGCGCCGCTGGCTGGACCTGGCCGCCCGCAAGGTCCACTTCCAGGGGCTGCCGGCGCGCATCTGCTGGCTAGGCTACGGCGAGCGCGACCGCGCCGGGCTGGCCTTCAACGAGCTGGTGCGGCGGGGCGAGGTGAAGGCGCCCATCGTGATCGGCCGCGATCACCTCGACTGCGGCTCGGTGGCCTCGCCCAACCGCGAGACCGAGGCCATGAAGGACGGCTCGGACGCGGTGGGGGACTGGCCCATCCTGAACGCGCTGGTCAACGCCGTGAACGGCGCCTCCTGGGTGAGCTTCCACCACGGCGGCGGCGTGGGCATCGGCTGGTCGCTCCACGCCGGCCAGGTCATCGTGGCCGACGGGACCGCCGAGGCGGACCGCCGGCTGGAGCGCGTGCTGCGCAGCGACCCGGCCATGGGCGTGCTCCGCCACGCCGACGCCGGCTACGACGAGGCGCGCGCCGTGGCAGCGGAGCGCGGCGTGAAGATCCCGTGAGCGCCGCGAAGCCCCGCGCCACCCTGGCCGTCCGCCGGGCCCAGCTGGCCACCTGCGACCGCGGCCCGTCGGACCCCGGGCTCCTCCCCGGGGGCGCGGTCGCGCTGGCCGGGGAGACCGTCGCCTGGACCGGGCCGGACGCCGAGCTCGAGCGCGCGGTGGACCTGGCCGGCGCCGAGGTGGTGGACGCCCGCGGCGGGCTGGTCACCCCGGGGCTCGTGGACGCGCACACGCACCTCCTGTTCGCGGGAGATCGCTCCGGAGAGTTCGCGCTGCGCTGCGCCGGGAAGAGCTACCTGGAGATCGCCGCCGCCGGCGGCGGCATCGGCGCCACCACCCGCGCCACCGCCGCAGCCAGCGACGAGGCGCTGCTCGAGGCCGCGGTGGCCCGCGCCAGGCGCCTGCTGGCGCAGGGCGTGACCACCGTCGAGGTGAAGTCCGGCTACGGCCTCGAGCCCGAGGCCGAGCTGCGCCTGCTGGGGCTCATCCATCAGCTCGGCCACGCGCTGCGCGACGAGCTGACGGTGGTCCCCACCCTGCTCGCCCACGCCGTCCCGCCCGCGCGCGCCGCCAGCCGCGAGGCCCATGTGGCGGAGCTGGCCGGGCAGCTGGTGCCGGCCGCCGCGCTGGGCGGCCTGGCCCAGGCCTGCGACGTGTTCGTGGAGCAGGGCGCGTTCACGCCGGAGGAGGCGCGGGCCATCCTGGGGGCGGCCCGCGCCGCCGGCCTCACCACCCGCGTGCACGTGGACCAGCTCACCCCCGGCCGCGGCGCGCAGCTGGCCGCGGAGCTGGGCTGCGCCTCTGCCGATCATCTGGAGGCGATCGACGAGGAAGGCATCCAGGCCCTGGCCCGGGCCGGCGTGGTGGCCGGGCTCCTGCCCACCGCCACCTTCTTCCTCGGGCTGGAGCGCTACGCGCCGGGGCGCCGCCTCCTCGACGCCGGCGCCACCGTGGCCCTGGCCACCAACCTCAACCCCGGCAGCGCCATGACCGAGAACGTGGGGCTGACGCTCTCTCTTGCCTGCCTGAAGCTGGGCCTCACCGCCGCCGAAGCGCTGGTGGCCTTCACCGCCGGGAGCGCGCTGGCGCTGCGGCGACCCTCGGCCGGCAGGCTCGCGCCGGGGGCGGACGCTGACCTGGTGGTCTGGGGCGCCGCCACGCCCGAGCACCTGGCCTGGCACCTGGGCATGAACCACGCGCAGGTGGTGGTGCGGCGCGGCCGGGTGGTGCACCGGGCCGGGCCGGAGGCGGTGGACTGCAGGGAGTAGCGCTCTCGCCGGCCCTCGCGCGGTCCGCTCTCGTGGTTCGACTCCGGGCCGGCCAGCGGGCCGCTCGGCGCGAGCCCGGCCCTACGCTCACCACGAACGGAGAGTGAACCCCCGACCCGGCAGGCTCCTGCGTCCGGCTCCTCGTGCGCGCGTCCGTTCGTCCTGAGCGTAGCGCCCGCTCCGCGGGCGCGGAGTCGAAGGACGGGATCCTCGCCGGCCCTCTCGCGCCTCGCTCTCGTGGTTCGACTCCGGGCCGGCCAGCGGGCCGCTCGGCGCGAGCCCGGCCCTATGCTCATCACGGACGGAGAGTGAACCACCGACCCGGCAGGCTCCTGCGTCCGGCTCCTCGTGCGCGCGGGCGGTGTCGAGTCGATGGAGGATCGCTCCGCCCCTCCAACGGTCCGTTCGTCCTGAGCGTAGCGCCCGCCCGGCGGGCGCGGAGTCGAAGGACAGGGATCCTCGCCGGCCCTCTCGCGCCCCCCTCTCGTGGTTCGACTCCGGGCCGGCCAGCGGGCCGCTCGGCGCGAGCCCGGCCCTACGCTCACCACGAACGGAGAGTGAACCATCGACCCGGACGTGAGCGCGGCCCTATGCTCATCACGGACGGAGAGTGAACCACCGACCCGGCAGGCTCCTGCGTCCGGCTCCTCGTGCGCGCGGGCGGTGTCGAGTCGATGGAGGATCGCTCCGCACCTCCGACGGTCCGTTCGTCCTGAGCGTAGCGCCCGCCCCGCGGGCGCGGAGTCGAAGGACAGGGATCCTCGCCGGCCCTCTCGCGCCCCCCTCTCGTGGTTCGGCTCCGGGCTCCGTCGGGCATCCGGTGGTCCCCGCGTTACACTTCCCCCGTGCGCGTCGCCCTCGTCTCCGACACCCACGGCCTGGTCGACCCCCTGCTGGAGGGGCTCTTCCACGGCTGCGAGCGAGTGCTCCACGCGGGCGACATCGTCAAGCCGCCATCCTGGACGTGCTGGCCGCCATCGCGCCGGTGACCGCGGTGCGCGGCAACAACGACCACGCGCCGTCCTTCTGGAGCCTGCCGGAGACGGCGGTGGTGGAGCTGGGCGCGCTCAGGGCGCTCGTCATCCACGACCTGGGCGATCGCGGCAAGCCCCACCCGCTCGCCCGCGGCATGATCGCCGCGCAGCGGCCGCAGCTGGTGATCCACGGCCACTCGCACCGGCCGGAGGCGGTGCGGCTCGACGGGACCCTCTACGTCAACCCAGGCAGCGCCGGCCCGCGCCGGTTCTCGCTGCCCCGCACCGCCGCGCTGCTGGAGGTCGAGCAGCGCCAGGTGGAGCTGCGCTTCTACGACCTCTCCGGACAGCGGCCCCGCCCCTTCGGCAAGCCGGTGCGCGAGGCGTTCTAGACGGGGCGCCACCTGGCGTCCCGGCCGCGCCCGGTTACAATCGAAGCCTCGATGTGCCGCCTCTTCGGCCAGCACGCCCACGCCGGCTTCGACGCCACCGAGCCGCTCTGCACGGCGGAGAACGCGCTCCGGTTCCAGTCGCACAAGCACCCGCACGGCTGGGGGATCGGCTGGTACGTCGGCGGCGCGCCGCACGTCCGGCGCGGCATCCTCCCCGCCCACGCCGACGACGCCTTCGCCGAGGCCGGGCGCGCCCTCCGCTCCACGGTGGTGCTGGCCCACGTGCGCGAGGCCAGCGTCGGCCCGGTGCTGCACGAGAACACCCACCCCTTCTCCCACGACCGCTGGCTCTTCGCGCACAACGGCACCGTGGCCCGCTTCAAGGATCACCCCGAGGTCCGCGCCGCCATCCAGGCCGAGATCGACCCCGACCTCCGCCTCTCCATCCGCGGCGACACCGACAGCGAGCGCTGCTTCTTCCTCTTCCTCACCCGGCTGCGCGCCCACGCCAGCCTCGCCGCCGCCACGCTTGCCGACGTCCGGCGGGCGCTGCGCGAGACCACCGCGGCGGTGCTGGGGATCGCCGATGCGGTCCCGGTGCCCAAGCCGTCGTCGCTCAACTTCCTGGTCTCCGACGGCCGGCTGCTGGCCGCCTGCCGCCGCGGGCGGACGCTCCACGCCGCCGCCGACACCGGCCCGCGCCACGCGTTCGTGGTGGCCAGCGAGCGCATCGGCCGGGCCGGCTGGGGCGAGGTGCCGGAGGGCGGCTTCGTCGGCACCGAGGACGGGACGCGCATCGTGGAGGACCTGCTGGAGGCCTGAGACCGGCCTGGCCCGCGGGTCACCGCCCCAGCAGCGCCCGCGCCAGCGCCGCGTGGCGCTCGCCCGTCCCCTCGACCGCCAGGTGCCGGACCGACGGCTTCACGGGATCGTGCTCCAGCCTGAGCGTCAGCCGCTCCACCGGCAACGCCCCGGGCGCGCGATCGGCCCACTCCACCAGCGCCGCGCCGTCGCCGCCCACCAGGTCGTCGAACCCGGTGGCGTAGAGCTCGTCCTCGTCGCCGATGCGGTACAGGTCGGCGTGGTGGACGGGCAGCCGCCCGCCGTAGGTCGCCACGATGGCGAAGGTCGGGCTGGAGACCTCCGCCGCGGGCACCTCCGCCCCGGCGCAGATTCCCCGCACCAGCTCGGTCTTGCCCGCGCCCAGGTCGCCCACCAGCGCCACCACGTCGCCGGGGCGGAGCAGCGCGCCCAGCCGCCGGCCCAGCGCGCGGGTGGCCGCGGCCGACCGCGTGGTCCGGCGCCCCTCGACCCGCTCCATCAGCGGCCCCACTCCGCCCAGACCTCGCCGATGGCCTGGCCCAGGTCGCCGGCCACCAGGCCGCGCTGCCCCAACCGCGCCGCCACCAGGTCGCCGGCGCGGCCATGCACCCAGGCCGCCACCCGCGCAGCCGCCGGCGCCTCCAGGCCGCTCGCCAGCAGCGCGCCGCACAGCCCGGCCAGCACGTCGCCGGTGCCGCCGGTGGCCAGCCCGGGGTTGCCGGTGGGGATCACCGCGGCCGGGCCGGTCGCGCCGGCCACCACGGTCCGCGCGCCCTTCAGGACCACGGTCACGCCCCAGGCGCGCGCCTTGGCGACCGCCAGGCCGATGCGGTCGGCCTCCACGCCCGCCACGTCGGTCTGGCAGAGCCGCGCCATCTCGCCGGGGTGCGGGGTGACCACCACCGGCGGCCCCAGCCAGACCGCGCCGGACGGGTGCTCGGCCAGCGCGTTGAGCGCGTCGGCGTCCAGTACCGCGGGGATGCCGGCGCGCGCCAGCAGCTCGCGCAGCACCGCGCCGGTGGCCGGGCCGCGCGGGATGCCCGGGCCGATGACCAGCGCGTCCTGGCCGCGCGCCGCGGCCAGCAGCGCCGCCAGGTCGGGCGGGCCGATGGGCCCCTGCCCCTCCAGCGCCACGCTCATGGCCTCCGGCCGGCCGGCCAGCGCCAGCGGCAGCACCTCCGGCCGCGCCGCCAGCGTCACGAGCCCGGCGCCGCCGCGCAGCGCGCCGGTGAGCGCCAGGTGGGCCGCGCCGGTCTTGCCGGGCGAGCCGGCCACCACCAGCAGCCGCCCCGCGTCCCCCTTGTGCGCGTCCGGCCGGCGCGGCGGCACCAGCGCCCGCGCCAGCTCGGCGGTGAGCAGCTCGGCCTCCACCGCCACCACCGCCGCGGCCGCCGGCGGGATGCCGATGTCGGCCACGCTCACCTCGCCGGCCAGCGCCGCGCCGGGCTGGATCACCAGGCCGCGCTTCTGGAAGGCGAAGGTGACCGTACGGTCGGCCTGCACGCAGCGCCCCATGGGCCGGCCGGTGTCGGCGGAGAGCCCGGAGGGCACGTCCACCGCCAGCACCTTCGCGCCGGAGCGACGGGCGCCGTCGATGGCGGCGATGGCCCGCTCGAAGAGCCCCTCCGGCGCGCGCGACAGGCCGGTGCCGAAGATGGCGTCCACCACCACGTCGCCCGGCGCCGCGCCCAGCGCCAGCGGGGAGGGCTCCTCCGGCGCCGCCGCCGCGTCCTCCACCGGAACCCCGGACGCGACCGCCTGGGACCGGACCACGCCGGCGTCGCCCGTCAGCCGCTCGGCCGGGACCAGCGCCAGCACCGCCACGTCCCGCCCGGACTGGCGCAGCAGGCGGGCCGCGACGTAGCCGTCCCCGCCGTTGTTGCCGCCGCCGCAGACCACGCGGATCCGGCCGTCCGGACCGGCCAGCGCCGCCGCCGCCGCGGCCACCGCCCCGCCCGCCCGCTCCATCAGGACCAGCGAGGGGATCCCGCCGGCGATGGCGGCCCGGTCGATGGCCCGCATGTCCGCAGCACCCACCAGCCTCATGGCTCCCTCCGTCGGCGCGAGGCGGCTGGCCGTCAGGCGACCGCGCGGGCCGCCCGGCCGCGCCTCACGGCCGCGCCTGGCGCAGCAGCTCCTTCATCTCGCGGACGGCGCGCTCGAACCCCACCAGCACGGCGCGGCCCACGATGGCGTGGCCGATGTTCAGCTCCTCCATCTCCGGGATGGCGGCCACCGGCAGCACGTTCTGGTAGTTGAGCCCGTGGCCGCCCGCGACCGTCAGGCCCAGCTTCGCCGCCGCCTTGCAGGCGTCCACCAGCCGCCCCAGCTCGCGCCGGCGGTCGCTGGCCAGGCGCGCGTCGCAGTAGCGGCCGGTGTGGAACTCCACCGTGCCCGCCTCGGCGCGGTGCGCCGCCTTCACCTGGTCGAGGTCCGGGTCGATGAAGAGCGAGACGTCGATCTCGGCGTCGCGCAGCGTCTTGACCGCCTTGCGCACCGCCTCGCGCCCGCCCACCACGTCCAGGCCGCCCTCGGTGGTCAGCTCCTCGCGCCGCTCCGGCACCAGGGTGACCATGTCCGGCTTGGCCTCGTAGGCGATCCGGACCATCTCCTGGGTGGCCGCCATCTCGAGGTTGAGCCGCGTGGTGACGGTCTTGCGCATCACCTGCAGGTCGCGGTCCTGGATGTGCCGGCGATCCTCGCGCAGGTGGATGGTGATCTGGTCGGCGCCGGCCATCTCGGCCAGCATGGCGGCCGCGACCGGGTCCGGGTACACGGTGCGCCGCGACTGGCGCAGCGTGGCCACGTGATCGACGTTCACTCCGAGGCGTGAAGGAGGCATGTCCGGGAGAATCTAACCCGGATCGGCCCGCGCGGCGCCGGAAAGAGGGTGCGCGGCCGCCTACGCCAGCGCCTTCCGCAGCGCCTCGGCAATCTCGCCGGCGTGCGCCCGGATCCGCTTGTCGTCCGGCCCTTCCACCAGCACCCGGACCTTGTTCTCCGTCCCGGAGAAGCGGACCAGCACCCGCCCCTCCTTGCCCAGCGCCTTCTCGGCGGCCCCGATGGCCTTGCCCACCGCGGGGAGCTCGGCGATGGGGCGCTTCTGCTTCACGTCCACGTTGATCAGCGCCTGCGGGAAGGCGTCGAAGCAGCGGGCCAGCTCGGAGAGCGGGCGCCCCGTCCGCCGCATCACCGCCAGCACGTTGAGCGCCGCCGCCGCCCCGTCGCCGGTGGTGACGTGATCCAGGAAGATCAGGTGGCCGGACTGCTCGCCGCCGAAGTTGTAGCCATTGCGGCGCATCTCCTCGACCACGTACCGGTCGCCCACGGCGGTCCGGACCACCTTGCCCCCCTGGCTCGCCAGCGCCTTCTCCAGCCCCAGGTTGGACATCACGGTGGCCACCACCGTCTTCTTGTTGAGCGCCTTGCGCCGCAGCATGTCGCCGCCCACCAGCGCCATGATGGCGTCGCCGTCCACGATGCGGCCGGTCTCGTCGGCCAGGATCACCCGGTCGGCGTCGCCGTCCAGCGCCAGCCCCAGGTGCGCGCCGTGCTTCTTGATGGCCTTGGCCATGGCCTCGGGGTGGACCGCGCCGCAGCCGTCGTTGATGTTGGTGCCGTCGGGCTTCACGCCATGGGCACCACCTTGGCGCCCAGCTCCTCGAAGACCGCCGGGGCGACGTGGTAGGCGGCGCCGTGGGCGCAGTCCACCACCACCGTGAGCCCATCCAGCGTGAGCTCGCGCGGGAAGAGGCTCTTCAGGAACTGGGCGTAGCGGCCGATGGCGTCGTCGATGCGCTTGGCCTTGCCGATGCGCGTGGCGGTGGGGCGCAGCGCGCGGAAGTCCTCGGCCCCGGCGTCGTCCTCCGCGCCGCCCAGCACCAGCCGCTCGATCTGGGCCTCGACGTCGTCCGGCAGCTTGAAGCCGTCGCGCGAGAAGAACTTGATGCCGTTGTCCTGGTACGGGTTGTGGCTGGCGCTGATCACGACGCCGGCGTCGGCCCGCATGGACTCGGTCACGAAGGCGATGCCCGGCGTGGGCAGCGGCCCGCAGAGCATCACGTCGACGCCCATGGAGCAGATGCCCGAGGCGATGGCCTGCTCGAGCATGTAGCCGGAGAGCCGCGTGTCCTTGCCGATGACGATGCGGTGGCGGTGCGGGCCGTTGCGCATCAGGTAGGCCAGCGCGCGCCCAAGCTGCAGCGCCATCTCGGCGGTCATGGGGTGGACGTTGGCCACGCCGCGCACGCCGTCGGTGCCGAAGAGACGCCGCGCCGGCGCGGCCGCCGGGGGCGCCACCGCGGTGTTTCGGGCGGCGGCGGGGCGGGCGGCCCCGTTCATGTGGTCCTGGCCCCTGGTCGCGCGGCTGGTCATGGCTGCTCCCCCTGCTCTGGCTGTGAAGGCGTCCCGGAAGGACGGGCGGTGGCGCGGAGCTCGAGGGTCCCCTGCGCCGGGTGGATCGAGTCGATCCGGAGGCCGTGCGGGACGCTGAGCTTCTCGGCCAGAACGTACCACGTGGCGGTCCCGCGCGCCCCGGGTGAGAGGGCCACCTCGGCCGTCCCGAGCGCCGCGGCGTCGAGCCGGCGCAGCCGGGCCCAGGGGCCGGAGACGGTCACGTTCACCACCGACGGCAGCCGGCCGGCCGACGCTCCGGCGGCCAGCGGCACCTGGTAGGTCAGGGTGGTCCGCTTCTCGCCGTGGACCACCACCACCAGCGCCACCGCCGCGGCCAGGGAGATGGCGCGCAGGGCCAGGTCAGACCGCGGCATGGGGCTCCTCCCGGGGAGGCGCGGCCGGCGCCGCCGTGCCCGGACGGCCCAGCGCCCCGCGCAGCAGCGCGCGCAGCGCGGCCGGATCCAGGTGCCGGTGCAGCTCCCCGTCCAGCGCCACGCTGAATCTCGCCGCGCTCCTCCGACACCACCACCACCGCGGCGTCCAGCTCCTCGCACAGCCCCAGCGCGGCGCGGTGGCGGGTGCCCAGGCCGTGCGGCACGGCCGACGAGAGCGGCAGCACGCAGCCGGCCGCCCGCACCCGCCCGGCCCGCACCACCGCCGCGCCGTCGTGCAGCGGCCCCTGGGGCTGGAACAGCGCCAGCAAGAGCTCGGGGCTCAGCGCCGCGTCCAGGCGCAGCCCGGACTCGACCACCTCGGTGAGGTCGGCGGTGCGCTCGATCACCACCAGCGCCCCGTGGTGGCGCGCGGCCAGCGCCGAGGCGGCCTGCACCACCGGCTCGACCTGCCCCAGGATGGCCGCCCGGTCGTCGCGCGCCAGCAGCGCCAGCAGCCGCGAGCTGCGCCCCAGCTCGGCCAGGGCGCGGCGGATGTCGGCCTGGAACAGCACGATCACGCCGAAGAAGAAGGAGTAGGTCAGGAAGTGGCCGAGCAGCCAGGTGAGGGTCTCGAGCCCGGCCCACTGCGCGCCCAGGTAGCCCACCCCGACCAGCAAGAGCCCCAGCAGCACCGCCACCGCGCGGGTGCCGCGGATGAGGCGGAGCACGCGGTAGCAGAGGAAGCCCACCAGCGCCACGTCCAGCAGCGCCAGGAACGCGTCGCCGGGCGAGGTGTCCGGACCGAGCAGGTAGACGAGGACGCGATGCACGCCGAGGCCCTTCGCAGTCTAGGGCGCGCCGCGCCCGGTGGCCGCGTCCCGGATCGCGGCGGCGACCCGGGCGGCCTGCCGCGCGGGACCCACGTCGTGGACGCGGAGCACCTCTACACCCGCCAGCACGCAGGCCGCCACTGCCGCGAGCGTGCCGGGCAGCCGATCCTCCACGGGTGCGCCCGTGAGCGCGCCGATGAAGCTCTTGCGCGACGGGCCGACCAGCAGCGGGCAACCCGGTGCGCGCAGGGCGTCGAGGTGGGCCAGCAGCGCCACGCTCTGGGCCGGGGTCTTGGCGAAGCCGATGCCCGGATCGAGGATCACCCGATCCACCGGGATCCCGGCCGAGACCGCGCGCGCCACCACGCCGGCCAGCTCGGCCGCCACCTCCCCCACCACGTCGCCGTAGACGGCCCGCTGCGCCATCTCGGCCGGCGTCCCGCGGGTGTGCATCAGGACGGCCGGCGCTCCCGCGTCGGCGATCACCTCCGCCAGGGCCAGGTCGGCCAGCCCGCTGACGTCGTTCACCAGGTCGGCGCCGGCCGCCAGCGCCGCCCGCGCCACCGCCGGCTTGGTGGTGTCCACCGAGATGGGCGCGGTGAAGCCGGTGGCGCGCAGCCGCTCGACCACCGGCACCACGCGGCGCAGCTCCTCCTCCACCGGCACCGGCGCCGAGCCCGGGCGCGTGGACTCGCCGCCCAGGTCGACCAGGTCGGCCCCCTCCTCCACCAGCCGGCGGGCGTGGTCCGCCGCCGCCTCGGTGGCCAGGAAGCGGCCGCCGTCGGAGAAGGAGTCCGGCGTCGCGTTCACGACGCCCATGAGGAAGGGGCCAGGCCCCTCGAAGAGCCTGGCCCCGATCCGGAGACGCATCGATCAGGCCTTGCTGGTCGCCGGCAGGCCGCCGACGGCGTCGAGCAGGCCACCGCGCTTGTTCTTCTCCGGCGCGCTCGGCGCGACCGGCTTGGGCGGCGGCGGGCGGTTGAGCGTCCCGCCGGACATGAGCAGGTCGATGTCGGCCGCGTCGAGGGTCTCGTACTCGATGAGCGCCTCGGCGATCTTCTCCAGCAGGGGCCGGTGCTCGATCAGCACCTGCTTGGCGCGATCGTACTGCTCGGTGACGATGCGCCGGATCTCGGCGTCGATCTCCTGCGCCGTCTGCTCCGAGTAGCCCTGCTGCGTGTTCATCTCGCGGCCCAGGAAGACCTCGCCCTCCTTCTTGCCGAACGCGAGCGGGCCCATCCTGTCGCTCATGCCCCACTCGCAGACCATGGCGCGGGCCAGGTCGGTGGCGCGCTCGATGTCGTTGCCGGCGCCGGTGGACCGCTCGTTGAAGGTGATCTCCTCGGCCAGGCGGCCGCCCATCAGGATCGCGATTTGGTTGAGCGCGAACTGCTGGTAGAGGCTGAGCCGGTCCTCCTCGGGCAGCTGCTGGGTCAGGCCCAGGGCGCGGCCGCGGGGGATGATGGTCACCTTGTGGACCGGGTCGGTGCCGGGGAGCACCTTGGCCACCAGGGCGTGGCCGGCCTCGTGGACCGCGGTGTTCCGCTTCTCCTTCTCGGAGATGATCATCGAGCGCCGCTCGGTGCCCATCAGCACCTTGTCCTTGGCGAACTCGAAGTCCTCGATGGCCACCTTCTCCTTGTTGCGGCGGGCGGCGTAGAGGGCGGCCTCGTTGACCAGGTTCTCGAGGTCGGCGCCGGCGAAGCCCGGGGTGCCGCGGGCGATCTGCGTGAGGTCGACCGTGCCGTCGAGCGGGGTCTTCTTGGTGTGGACCTTGAGGATCCCCAGCCGGCCGTTGAGGTCCGGGCGCGGGACGGTGATGCGGCGGTCGAAGCGGCCCGGGCGCAGCAGCGCCGGGTCGAGCACGTCCGGCCGGTTGGTGGCGGCCACGAGGATCACGCCCTCGTTGGCCTCGAAGCCGTCCATCTCCACCAGCAGCTGGTTGAGGGTCTGCTCGCGCTCGTCGTGGCCGCCGCCCAGGCCGGCGCCGCGGTGGCGGCCGACGGCGTCGATCTCGTCGATGAAGATGATGCAGGGGGCGTTCTTCTTGCCCTGCTCGAACAGGTCGCGGACGCGGCTGGCGCCGACGCCGACGAACATCTCGACGAAGTCCGAGCCGGAGATGGAGAAGAACGGCACGCCCGCCTCGCCCGCGACGGCGCGGGCCAGCAGCGTCTTGCCGGTGCCGGGCGGCCCCATGAGCAGCACGCCCTTGGGGATGCGGCCGCCGAGGCGCGTGAACTTCTTCGGGTCCTTGAGGAAGGAGATGATCTCCTCCAGCTCGTCCTTGGACTCGTCGATGCCCGCCACGTCGGCGAAGGTGACCTTGTTGTGGTGCTCGGTCATCAGCTTCGCGCGCGACTTGCCGAAGCTCATGGCCTTGCCGCCGCCGGACTGCAGCTGGCGCATGAAGAAGATGATCAGCAGGAAGACGAAGACGAGCGGCAGCCCCTGCAGCAGCACCGTGGCCCAGAGCGAGTTCTGCTCCGGCTTCTCGTACTCGACCTCGATCCCCTTCTCGGTGAGCTTCCCGGCCAGGCTGGCCGAGAGGTCGATGGGGGCGGTGGTCGTGACCTGCGTCTTCGGGTCGTCCTTGAGGGTGGCCGTGTACTCCTGGTCCTTGACCTTGACGCTGGCGACCTTGCCGTCGTCCACCGCCTTCTGGAACTCGCTCCACTTGTAGGTCTTCGGCCCGTCCGCGTTGTGCGACTGGAACAGCTTCCACAGCGCGAGGAACATCACGATCAAGAAGACCCACATCAGGGCGGTCTTGTAGGACTGTCGCAAGGCTCGATATCCCCTTCCGTTGGTGCGTCGATCGAACCCAACCGCCGGGAGCGTCGGTGTGTTCCACCTCCGACCCCGGGCGGCCGGACGAACGCCCGCGCCAATGCCGGCTTATAACAGCACCCGCCCCCCTTTGCAGTGATTGCCGCCGCCCCGCCAGCAGGGGTTCAGCGGCCCTCGGCCGGCTCCAGCCGGACCTCCAGCCCCCCCGCCGCGCCCGCCACGCCGCGCACGCCCAGCTCAGGGATGGCGAGCACCTCCGCGCCGCAGGTCAGCAGCACCAGCCCGTCCCGCCGCTCCCGCGGGACCTTGCGGTCGATGAGCCAGGCCTTGAGGGGCTTTGAGCCATTTCCCCCTTCGGGACGGATCCGATCGCCCGGCCGCCGGCTCCGCAGCTCCAGCGGCCACGCTACCCGATCGGGGTGCTCGGCCTGCACGCGCGCCACCTCGCCGCGGCCAGCCAGGGGGTAGCGCCCTGGCCCCGGGACCCCGGTGGGCGGCAGCGGCGCGGCACCCGGCGCCTCCGGCGCAAGCTCCAGCAGGCCGTAGCGGCAGCGCGCCACCACGCCGCCCGGAAGCGCGAGCGCGCGCGGCCGGCGGCTGCGGAGCAGCCTCAGCACGCGCTCGACGTGCTCCGCCGACAGCTCGCCCCCGCGGCGTGCGCGGCGCCAGAGCGCCCGCACCGTGCGGCGCCGCACCGCCACCGGCTGGGCCCGCACCGCCTCCACCGCCACCGCGCCGCCCGCCACCCGCCCGGCGCGGGCCAGCGCCCGCTCGTCGTCGCGGAGCAGATTGGCGGCGCGGGCCAGCGCGCGCTCGTGCGCCGGCGCCAGCTCGGCCAGCAGCGGCAGCAGCCGCTGGCGAAGCCGGTTGCGCGCGAAGCGCGGGGTGGCGTTGGACGGGTCCTCGCACCAGCCGAGCCCGAGGGATTGCAGCCAGGCGAGCCCCTCGGCGCGGGAGCGATCGATGAGCGGCCGGATGATGGCCCCGCGCCGCGGCGGAATGCCGGCCAGGCCGCGCGCCCCCGCGCCGCGCAGCAGGCGCAGCAGCACCGTCTCCGCCTGGTCGCTGCGCGTGTGACCGGTGGCGATGCGCGCGAGCCCGTGGCGCAGCGCCGCCTCGCGCAGCGCCGCGTACCGCGCGCGCCTGGCCTGCGCCTGCACGTTGCCCGGCGCGACCCGCACCGCGATCACCTCCAGCGGCACGCCCAGCCGCGCGCACGCCGCCTCGGCCGCCGCGCGGTCGGCGGCGGCGGGGCGGAGCCCGTGGTCCACGTGGAGCGCCCGCAGCGCGCCCAGCTCCCCGGCGTCGCGGAGCGCCGCCAGCGCGGCCAGCAGCGCGGTGGAGTCGGCGCCACCGGAGAGCGCCACCAGCACCCCCTGGCCTGGCCCGGCCAGCCGGCGGCGCCGGAGGGTGGCCAGGACGGCGGCCGGATATGGGCCAAGGGTGGGAGTTCGCACGGGCAAGCGGCGCCGGAGGGCGGCCTTTATACTAGCCGCGCGCGGTGCACGGTCGCTCCGGTGGGAATGGAGACCGATCCGCGGGGGTTGGCAGAGGCGAAGGACGGGAGGGCCCGGCTCAGCATTGTGGGGTAACCCGAAAGGGAATGAGCACTTGGGTTCCCTTGTTGACGCTGGCAGGTGTCACGACAACTTTGAAGCGCTGGGCCTAGGGGTCCCCCCCCTCCCCCTCTGGGCCCACGGAGAGCCGGCAGCAATGCCGGCTCTCCTCTTTTTCCCGCGGGCGCAGGTGACCCAACACGCCCCGGATCGATCGGCCTTTCACTGGGGGCGAAGAAGAAGCCTCACCCTTCGGTCGCAAGTCATCTTGACCGCGGGAACGTTCCCAGCGTACAAAGCCCTCGGATTTCCCACACCACGGAGCTGTGATGCCCGGCACCGACAAGCGTAAGCAGTCGCTGTACTTCCCCGAGGACATGCTGAACGAGATCCAGGCCGAGGCCAACCGGCAGGACCGGTCGCTCTCCTGGATTGTCCAGCAGGCCTGGCGGATCGCGCGCGGCGAGATCATGCGCTTCCCGAGCGTGAACGACGTGCTGTCCGGCGTCGCCCGCGAGGACGAGCGCGAGGAGAAGGGCACCTAGCCCTTCCTCGACGTCACATCCCACCTTTCGTGTGCGCCCGGGCCGCGCTGCGGCTCGGGCGTTCGCCTTTTGACGTGGGAGCCTGAGGGGCTGTACGCTCCGTGCGAACCCCTCAACCCCCCGGAACGATGGCCAAACCCCCCGTCCCCGACCGCGCCGCGGAGCCGAACGACTCCGTGGAGGAAGACTTCTACGAGGTTCCGGCCGAGCTGGACGGGCCGGACGAGCTGCCGGCAGACGAGGCGTCCTCGCCCGAGGACGAGGACGGCCGCGAGGCGCTGGCGAGCCGCAGCCCGCTCTCCCGCAAGCTCACGGCCTTCGTGATCGTCGGCGTGGTGGCGCTGGCCGCGCTGGGCGTCTTCGCCTACCGCGCGCACCAGAAGACGCTCATGCTGAGGGCGGGCCTGGAGCGCGCCGAGCAGCTGCTGCGCGACGACACCGCCGCCAGCTACCGCGAGGCGGCCCGGCTGCTCGAGCCGCTGGCGGAGGTGGATCCGCTGGAGGCCGGCAGCGCGCGCGCGTTCGCGCTGGCGATGCTCGCCGCCGACTACCGCGACGACCGGGCGGAGCAGCAGGCGAACGTGCTGCTGGTCGTGCCGGAGCGGGCCGAGGTGCTGCTGCGCCGCACGGCCCTGGCCAAGGCGGCGCTGGCCCTGGCCGACCGGAAGCTGGGCGACGCCACGCAGTACGTGACCCAGGCCCGCGACGACGTCAGCGAGGGCGGCACCGATGCGCGCTGGGCCGAGCTCCTCGCGGCGCGCACGGCGCTGCACGGGCTGGAGGCGAGCTCGGCCCGCGGACCGGCGGCGCTGGCCGCGCAGGCGGATGCCGGCCAGCCGCCCTTCCCTCCCGGCCTCGCGCTCCATGGCGACACGCTCCGCCGGAGCGGCGACCTGGCCGGCGCGGCGGCGTCCTACCGCGAGGCGCTGGAGGCCTCCGAGGCGTGGCGCGGCGACAAGCGCCCGGCGCCGCGCCAGCCGCGCGCCATCTTCGGCCTGGCCAAGGTGGCGCTCTCCGGCGGCGGGTCCGCCGAGGAGGCCGCCCGTCACCTGGTGGACCTCTCGCGCGACGCGGAGACCCCTCAGCCCGAGCGGTCGCGCGCGGCCATCTACCTCGCCGCGCTGCAGCTGCGGGCCGGGTCGCGGGAGAACGCCGTGGCCGCCATCGAGGCCGCCGGGCTGCAGGGCGACGCCCGCACCTGGGCCGAGCGCGCCGCCGCCGCCATGGCCGCCAACCGCGGGCCGTACCGCGCCGTCACCGGCGCGCCGCTCTCGCTGGAGAGCGCCGTGGACGACGACCAGCCAGCCATCAAGCCGCTGGTCCCGGAGCCGCCCAGGCCGCCGCCTGTCGTCGAGGAGCAGCCGGTGAAGAAGGCCACCGCCAAGGCGCCGGCCCGCAAGAGCACCAGCAAGGCCACGGCGGGCAAGACGACGAGCAAGACCTCGACGAAGTCGGCCAAGGCGGCCTCGACCAGGACCACGACGAAGAAGGTCCGGAAGACCACCCGCTAAGGCGGCCCACGGCCCGCGGCGCCGCCCCGTCCAGGGGCGCGTCCTGCCTGTGTCCGCAGCAGCAGGGATCGTCGAGCGCGCTGCCCGCGGCGCGTGCAACAGGTCCCTCCTTGGCCGCACGGACGTCCCGCGCAGGGACCGGGGCTGCACGCGCCCTGGGCGCTGGCTGCCCGCCGTCGCAGCCCCGTGCGCTCCCACTCCCCTGACGACAGGGCACGTTGCCCGGGCGCGAGGCAGCACCTTGCCCGCGAGGCGGGCAACGGCTCGATCCTGACCCCTGCTTCGCCCGGGAAACACGCGGGGCAGGCCCGGCATGCGGGCTGCACTGGGGCCGGATGGGATCACCAACCTTCCCGGAGGCACCCTTGAGAAAGCTGCTCCTCGCGCTGGCCCTGGCGCTCCCCACCCTCGCGGCGGCGTCGGATGGCTCCTCCATCAGCGCCGGCGACACCGCGCTGGTGCTGGTGAGCGCCGGCCTGGTGATGCTGATGACCCCCGGCCTGGCGTTCTTCTACGGCGGCCTGGTCCGCTCCAAGAACGTCGTCCACACCATGAACCTGTCGATCGCGGTGATGGGCGTGGCCGGCGTCCTCTGGGCGCTGGTCGGATACTCCCTCTCCTTCGCGAACGGCGGCGCGCTCAACGACGTGCTGGGCGGCCTGGGCTACCTGGGCCTGTCCGGCGTGGGCGCGGAGCCCGCCCCCCTGCAGCCCACCATCCCGCACTCCGCGTTCATGCTGTTCCAGGGCATGTTCGCGGTCATCACCCCCGCGCTCATCTCCGGCGCCATCGTGGAGCGCGTCCGCATCAAGCCGTACCTGCTCTTCGTGGCGCTCTGGGCGGTGGTCGTCTACACGCCGGTGGCGCACTGGGTCTGGGGCGGCGGGTGGCTGGCGCAGCTCGGGGTGCTCGACTTCGCCGGCGGCACCGTGGTGCACATCAACGCCGCCGCGGCCGCGCTGGTGGCGGCCATCCTGCTGGGCAAGCGCCGCGGCCTGCGCACCCCCACCGTCCTCCCGCACAGCGTGCCCTTCGCCATCCTGGGCATGGGGCTGCTCTGGTTCGGCTGGCTGGGCTTCAACGGCGGCAGCGCCCTCAAGGCCGACGGCCTGGCCTCGGCCGCCTTCGTGAACACCTTCTTCGCGCCGGCGGCGGCGGCGCTGGCCTGGGGCCTCATCGAGCTCTGGCTCCACGGCAAGATGTCCGGCGTGGGCCTGGCCTCTGGCGCGGTGGCCGGGATGGTCGCCATCACCCCGGCGGCCGGCTACGTCACCCCGGGCGCGAGCCTGCTCATCGGCGGGCTGGCGGCCTGCGCCTCCTTCGCCGCCGTCCGCGTCCGCCCCCGGCTCGGCCTGGACGACTCCCTCGACGTCTTCGCCGTCCACGGCGTGGCCGCCACGCTGGGCGCGCTGGCGACCGGCGTCTTCGCCACCACCTCCATCAACCCGGCCGGCGCCGACGCCAGCCTGCTGCTCCTCGGCAAGCAGGCGCTGGGCGTGGTGGTCACGCTGGCCTGGTCCGGCGCGGTCTCCTTCGGCCTGCTCAAGCTGGTCAACGCCATCACCCCGCTCCGCGCCGCGGAGCAGGACGAGTGGTCCGGCCTCGACGAGGCCGAGACCGGCGAGCGCGGCTACATCACCAACGACCTGGACTCCGCCCCCGGCGCGTTCAGCGGCGGCCACGCCACCAGCGGCGCCGCCGCGGTCACCAGGCCCGGGACCGCCACGGCGTAGCCCGCTTCGCAGCCTGGACGCACGGACGCCCGCTCCCGCAGCCGCGGGGGCGGGCGTCGTCCTTCGGTCGGGCACAGGCCGCCGGCCTTCGACTCCGCCCCGCCTCCCGGCGGGGCTACGCTCAGGCTGACCGGATCAGGTTGCCTACATCCTTCGACGGCCCCCTAGCCGCTCAGCTGGGCCAGGACGGAGTCGAACACGAACAGCTCAATCCGCTCCCGGTCGGCCTGCTCGAGCCCGACGTAGGAGAAGCAGACCCGCACGTTCCCCGCCTGCGGCTTCACGTCCACCACGCGCGCCTTCCCCTTGAGCGGCTCGGCCCCCGGGACCCGCAGCGCCACGCTCACCTCGTCGCCCATGGGCGGCGCCTTGGCGAGCAGGCAGGAGAAGCCGCCGGTGGAGATGTCGATGGTGATGGCCCGCGCGGTGGAGGTGAGCATGTCCAGGTCCACCTGCAGCGCCCGCGCGACGCGCAGCGCCTGTCGCGGCGTCTCGCCGGGCTTCACGGTGAGGCGCTGTGCGGCGAGCAGCGCCCGCGCCAGCTCGTCCCGGCCGCCGCGGTAGGTCTCGGCCTCGGCCGGCGAGAGCTGGCCGCGGCGGGCGCGCTCGTGGAGCTGGCGGAAAGACCGGAGCCAGTCGGCGAGGCTGGAGCTGGTGGCGGGAGGCGGGCTCATGAGGCTCCTCGACGGGCGCGCCTGGCGGCGCTCGTGCCCGGCTGGGTACCCGGCGACCCTAGCGCCCGCTCTCCCGCGAGGTCAAGCGAAGGAGGGGATCGTGGGACAGCCCTAGGCCGCGCGCGGGGCGATCCCCAGCACCGCGCGCGCCTGGGCCGGGGTGGCCACCGGACGGCCCGCCGCCGCCGCCCGCTCCACCGCCAGCGCCACCAGCTCGTCCGAGCCGCGGGCCAGCACGCCCTTGCGCGCGTACAGGTTGTCCTCCAGCCCCACCCGCACGTGGCCGCCCAGGGCCAGGGCCAGCTCGGCCATGGGCAGCTGGTGCCGCCCCACCCCGGCCACCGACCAGTGGACCGCCTCGGGCAGCCCCTCGACGAGGAAGCGCAGGTTGCGCTCGGTCGCGCCCATGCCGCCGGGTACGCCCAGCACGAACTGCACCTGGTACGGCGCCGCCAGGTGCCCTTTCTCCAGCAGCCAGCGGAGCGTGTCGAGCATCCCGGCGTCGTAGAGCTCGCACTCCGGCACCAGCCGCCGCTCGCGCAGCCGCGCGGCGATGCGAACGATGTCCGGGCGCGTGTTCTGGAAGACCTCGTCGCCGAAGTTCATGGTGCCGAGGTTGAGCGTGCCCATCTCGGCGCCGTCCACCAGCGACCCCAGCCGCTCGTCCACGGTCATGCCCACCGCCCCGCCGGTGGAGCACTGGAGCACCACGTCGCTGCCGGCGTCGCGGACGCGCGCCACGATCTCGCGGAAGTGGGCCGCCTCCTGCGAGGGCCGACCGTCCGGCCAGCGCGCGTGCAGGTGGACCACCGCGGCCCCGGCCCGGCCCGCCTCGACGGCGGCGCGGGCGATCTCCTCCGGCGTGTACGGCACGGCCGGGCTCTGCGCGCGGGTGACCTCGGCGCCCACCACGGCGGCGGTGATGACGACGGGCTCGGCCATGGGTTCCTCCCGGCGCCTCAGCGCGCCAGCCGCTGCTTGTCCTTGGGCACCACGCAGGTGCCGCTGGCCCGGCAGACCACCACCGGCGCGGCCAGCACCTCGGCGGCCGAGCCGGAGAGGTCCGGGCGCGGCGCGATCACCTTGCGGGCCTCGAAGCGCATGGTGCGCGAGGTGGCGCCCGCCTTGACGATCTCCCCCTCCGCCTCGACGTAGTCGCCGGCGAAGACCGGGGCCAGGAACTCCACCGCGTCGTAGGCCCGGAACAGCCCCTCGTCGCCGTCGTGGCGGATGAGCAGCTCGGTGGCCACGTCGCCGAAGAGCGCCAGCATGCGCGCGCCGTCCACCAGGTTGCCGCCGTAGTGGGCGTCGGCCTGGCTGAGCCGGAGCCGGAGCAGGACCTTCTCGCCGAGCGGCATCAGTGCATCTCCTTGCCCATGCGCTTCAGGACGGCGCCCACGATGAAGTTCGCCACCTCGGACGGCTTGGTGCCCGGGCCGAAGCCGGCGTCGTAGCCCAGCTCGACCGCCAGCTTGTGGTCGATGCGCGGCCCGCCCAGGATGGCGGTCAGCCCCTGGCGCAGCCCCAGCCGCGTCAGCTCCTCGAGGAGCTGCCGCGCGTTCTCCTTGTGGCTGTCGCGCTGGGTCACCACCTGCGAGACCAGCACCGCGTCGGCCTTGCGCTCCTGGCAGCGCCGCGCCAGGGCCGCGTTCTCGACCTGCGCGCCCAGGTTGGCGGCCTCGAAGCAGGCGTACCGCTCCAGGCCGTAGTCCCCGGCGAACCCCTTCATGTTCATGATGGCGTCGATGCCCACGGTGTGCGCGTCGGCGCCGGTGCAGGCGCCCAGCACCACGATGCGCCGCCCCACCTCGCGCAGCGCGTACTCGTTCAGCTCGTCGAAGCCCTTCTTGCGGACCACGATCTCGGGATTTGGATCTTGCCGTAGTCCACCGCCACGGAGGTCCGGCCGTAGACCACGAAGAACGTGTAGCGGTCGGCGGCCGGCTCCATGGCCGCCACGTGCACCCCCTCCATCCCCATCTTGCGCGCCACCTCGGCCGCGGCCTCGCGGCCGCGCTCGCCGGCGGGCACCGGCAACACGAAGGAGAGCTGCACCACGCCGTCGTCGCGGCGGTCGCCGTAGGGCCGGATGACCTGCCCGGCCTCCCATTCACGTGCGGTCATGTCCGGTCTCCCCGGTGGGCCAGCGCCACCGGCCTCTGGATCCTCGCCCCCTCCAGCGCCCGCACCGCGTCGATGACCTCGCGCGGCGCGGGGGAGCGGGCGGTGAGGAAGAGCTGGTACTGGGTGCCCCCGTCGCAGGCGGCCCAGGCCCAGACGTGCCAGGCGCCCTGGTCGCCCTCCAGCGTCTGCGCCGGAAGGCCCGCCAGCCGCGTGGGGTGGCGCCGGGCGCGCTCCATGGCGTCGCCCTTCTTCATGAGCGCCTGCGCGTCCGCCAGGCAGGCCTCGCTGCTGGCGAAGGGCTCCTCCGGCGTGGAGACCTCCAGCCGCGCGCCCTCGTCCGCCGAGACCAGCTTCAGGTGGCGCGGGCCGCCCGAGGCGCCCCAGGCGGCGGGCGCCTCGAAGCGGAGCGCGCCCACGGTGTAGAAGACCCAGCCCTCGCGGCTGGACGGCTCGCCCTGCGGCGCGGGCGCCAGGGCCTCGCGCACGCCGGCGCAGCCGCCCAGCGCGAGCAGGAGCGCCAGCAGCGCGGAGCGGCGGGCGGCCCCCGCGCTCACTGGCCGGCCTCCATCAGCTCCAGGAACGGGTTGAAGTAGCGGTCGCTCCGCTGGACCACGCCGAGGAGCCCCTTGCCGCCCTCCTCGCCGCGGGCCACGTCGCCGAAGCGGGCCTTGCCGATGGCCTTCATGAGCCCGTCCTGCGCCACCTCCTGGAGCAGCTCGTGCGCGCGCCCCAGCGTCTCGGCCGCCCGCCGCTGCACCACGCCGTCCGCCTTGAAGGTGATCTCCGCCCCCATCGACCGCCAGGCCCGGTAGACGTAGTCGGCGCTCTTGAGCGCCACGTACCGGTCCATCAGGAAGGGGTTGTGCATGGCCTCGGTCATCATGCCCAGCAGCTGGATCCCCTGCCCCGTCACCCAGGACACCACGTCGGACATCACGTCGTAGGCGTGGCTGAAGAAGATGTCGCCCTGCTTGTGCTTGGTGGGCGGCATGTACTTGATGGGCGCCTCGGGGAAGAGCGTCCTCACCAGCAGCGCCTGCGCGAACTCGCGGGCCACGGTGTCCTCGCGGGCGGGGTCGATCTCGAAGGAGTGACCCAGGCCGATGAGCCGGTCGGGCAGGCCGGCCCGGTGGGCGAAGCTCTCGTTGATGAACTGGCTGGCGATGACGGTGTGGGCCGCCTCGTCGGCGTCGGCCGTGGTGATGTAGTTGTCCTCGCCGGTGTTGATGATCACGTCGGCCAGCGCGCAGATGCGGCGGGAGAAGTACTGGTCGCACAGGGTCCGCTTCATGTTGATGTCGCGGAAGAGGATCCCGTACATGGCGTCGTTGAGGAGCATGTCCAGCCGCTCCCACGCCGCCGAGAAGGCGATCTCCGGCATGCACAGGCCGGAGGAGTAGTTGGTGAGGTGGATGTAGCGGCGCAGCCGGCGCGACTCGTCGTCGAGCGCCTCGCGCATGATGCGGAAGTTCTCCTGGGTGGCGTAGGTGCCGCCGTAGCCCTCGGTGGTGGCGCCGTGGGGGACGTAGTCGAGCAGCGACTGCGCGGTGGAGCGGATCACCGCGATGATGTCGGCGCCGGCCTGCGCGGCGGCCCGGGCCTGCTCCACGTCGTCGTGGATGTTGCCGGTGGCGACGATCAGGTACTTGTGCGGCCGCGGCCCGGTCCCCAGCTCGGCCTTGAGCGCGTTGCGCCGCTTCACCCGGGCGCGCAGCTCCTCCACCGCGGCGCGGGCGTCGCGGCGCAGGTCGGCCTGGAGCGCGCGCTCCTCCGACTCCGGCAGCGGCTCCGGGTTGGGCGGCAGCGCCGTGAGCCGCTCGACCACGGCCACCGGATCGCTGGCCCCCCGGCGCAGCACGTAGCCCATCCAGTAGGCGGCCCCGCGGCCCAGCAGCCCGCGCTCGTGCAGCGCGTCCACCGCCAGGTTCACCAGCGGCACGCCCCGCGGGCCGGCGTCGTGCAGGCCGTAGAGCCGCAGCACGGTCCGCTCGATGGAGACGGTGGTGTGCCGCTGCACGAACTCCAGCACCTGCGCCGTGACCTGGTCGGCGAGGGCGCGGCAGTGCTCGACCAGGGTCCGGTCGAGGCGCAGATTCGGGACGACGCGGCCGTCGGGGAGCTCCATGCCGGCATGCATTAGGCCCAAGGGACCAGAAGGGCAAGCTTCCTCCCGGGCCCCCAGCAGAAATGCGGAGGCCCGGGCCGCGGCTCCCTTCGCTCACGCGATGCGGCCCCCGCCCAGCACCTCGTCCGCGTCGTAGAAGACCGCCGCCTGGCCCGGGGCCACGCCTCGCACCGGCCGGGCCAGCGCCACCGCCGCCCGTCCGCCCGGCAGCGGCCGGACCTCCGCCTCCTCGCCCTCGTGCCGGTGGCGCACCCTGACCCGCGCCCTCACCGGCCCGGCGGGCGGTGCGCCGGCGACCCAGGAGACCTCGCCCACCTCGAAGCTGGAGCGCGAGGCCTCGGCCGCCGTCCCCACCACCACCTGGGCGCGCGCCGCGTCGATGGCCACCACGTAGCGCGGCTCCGGCCCCGGCAGCCCCAGGCCGCGGCGCTGACCGACCGTGAAGTGGTGCACGCCGGCGTGGCGGCCCAGCACCTCGCCGGCGGTGGAGACGAACTCCCCGGCCCTGACCCGCCCCGGCGCGCGCAGGGACACGAAGTCGCCGGCGTCGCCCCGGGTCACGAAGCAGATCTCCTGCGAGTCCGGCTTGGCCGCGTTGGCCAGCCCGGCCCGGGCGGCCTCGGCCCGCACCAGCGGCTTGGGCAGCTCGCCCACCGGGAAGAGCACCTCCCGCAGCGCCTCCTGGCCCAGGCCGTAGAGGAAGTAGCTCTGGTCCTTGGCCGGATCGGCGGCGGTGAGCAGCGCCCGCCGGCCCCCTCGGTCCTCCACCCGCGCGTAGTGGCCGGTGGCGAGGCGCGCCCCCAGCGCGCGGGCCCGGGCCAGCAGCCAGTCGAACTTCACCTCGGTGTTGCAGCGGACGCAGGGGTTGGGCGTGCGCCCCTCCACGTAGTCGTCCACGAAGCGATCGATGACCCGCGCCCGGAAGGCGGCCTCCACGTTGGCCACGTAGAACGGGATGCCCAGCCGGCGGGCCGCGGCGCGCGCGTCCTCCACGTCGTCCGGGGCGCAGCAGGAGCGGCCCCGCGCGGCGTCGGAGTAGTCGGCCACGCGCAGCGTGACGCCCAGCACCTCGTGCCCCTGCGAGACGAGGAGCGCGGCCGCCGCGGAGGAGTCGACGCCGCCGGACATGGCGACCAGGATGCGCTGCTTGGACACGGCCCGGTGTGTAGCCTCGACCGGCCCCGCGGATCAACCCGCCGCGACGGTGGTACCGCCGCCCGCGGGGGCCGCAGGCTGCTCGGCCGGCCGGTCGGGGATCTCCAGCGTGAACCTGGCGCCGGTGAAGTGGTGGGTGGCCCCCACCGGCTGGGTGCGGGGTGGGCTCTCCGCCCAGACCCGCCCGCCGTGGGCCACCGCGATGCGCCGCGCCACCGGCAGCCCCAGCCCGGAGCCGGGCGGCCGCGTCTCCTCGGTGCCGCGGGCGGCGGCGTGATGGAGCGGCTCGAAGATGCGCTCCGCCTCGCCGGCCGGGATGCCCGGCCCCTGGTCGTAGATGGTGAAGCGGAGCAGCCCGTGATCCCGCGCCACCTCCACCAGCACCTCACCGCCGTGCGGCGAGAACTTCACGGCGTTGCCCACCAGGTTCAGCAGCGCCTGGCGCAGCTTGCGCAGGTCCGCCTTCACCGGCCCGCCGCCGCCGTGCACGACGGCGACGTGCAAGCGCGCGTCCCTGGCCGCCGGCCGGAGCTCGGCCACCACGTCGTCCGCCAGCTGGTCCGGGCTGACCGCCCCCTCGACGATGGGGGCGTGGCCGGCCTGCAGGCTGGCGAAGTCGGAGAGGTTGTCCACGATGCGGGTGAGGCGCCCCACCGACTGCAGCATCGCGTCCACGATCCGCTTCTGCTGCGGGGGCAGCGCGCCCAGCTTCTCCGACTGCAGGATGCGCAGGTAGCCGGCGATGGGCGTGAGCGGGGTGGAGAGCTCGTGCGCCAGGTTGTGCATGAAGGCGCTCTTGAGCTTGTCGGTCTCCACCAGCTGGGCGCTGGCCCGCCGCTCCGAGGAGAGCGCGGGTCTCGAGCCGCGCCGCCATGGCGCCGGAGAGCGCCTTCAAGGCCTCGCGCTCGCCCTCCTCCGGCAGCCGCTCGCGCTTGCCGTCCAGGAACGCGCGCACGTCGTCCGCCAGGTGCTCTCCCAGCGTCCGCGGCAGGAAGCCGTCGGCGCCGGCCGCCAGGGCCGCGTCGTGCTCCTCGCGCGACTCGCCCACCGCCACGATGGGCACGTGGGCCAGCGCCCGCTCGCGCTTGAGGCGGGCCGCCAGCTCGTGCCCCTCGATGTCCGGCAGGTGCACGTCGGCCACGATCAGGTCGGGCGGCGAGGTGAGCGCGCGGGAGATCCCGTCCAGCCCGGACGTGGACGTATCCACGGCGAAGCCGCCTGCCTCCAGCAGGGACTTCACGCGGGCCCGCAGGGCCTCGTTCTCCTCGATGCAGAGCACGCGGGGCGACATGCAACGACCTCGCCTGAATTATAAGCCGCCGGGCCGTGCGGCCCACCAGCGGCGGAGATCATCCACCAAATTGGCCGGGGTGTTGCGGGTCGGATCCTCCAGCACCCGATCGAGCAGGTGCCGGAGCGCCTCTCCGACATGGGCCCCGGCCCCGCCCCGAGCGCCTGGATCACCCCTCGACCGTCCAGGGCCAGCGCCTGGATGGAGAGGGGGGGCTGCTGCGCCAGCACCGCCTCGACCCGTTCCTTCAGTTTCTTCACCTCGCCCTGGAGACGCCTGGAGTCTCGCGGCGGCAGCGAGCGCGCATCCGCCGCCAGCAGCACCAGCACCGCGCCGGCGCGCTCCGGGCCGACCCCGGCCAGCCAGCGCCGCACCGCCTCCGCCGTCCCGGGCAAGGGGCCCGCGTCGTCCAAGAGGCAGGCGTGCGCACGCAGGAGCGCCGCGGGTCTCGTCCGACACCTTGCGCGAGAGCCGCAGGTGCGCCAGCACCGCCACCGCAGCCTGCGCCCCCAGCCCGTGCAGACAGGCCGCGAGGCGCGACGGCAGGTCGGAGGGCGACCGCCGCACCACCGCGCCGGCGTGGGTGAGGCGCGCGGCCGGCAGCGCGGCCAGCGGCGGGAGGACCAGCGCCAGGAGGCCGGTGGTGCGCAGCAGGCGCAGCCCCGCCGCGGCGTGCGGCGCCAGGAGGAGGCGCGACAGCTCCTCGGTGATCCGCTCCACCGCCACCTTCCGCACCACCTCCAGCGTGGCCGGGATGGCGCGCCGCGTGGCCGGGTCGAGCGTGAAGCCGAGCTGGGCCGCGAAGCGGACGGCGCGCACCGGGCGCAGGCCGTCCTCCCCGAAGCGCTCCGCCGGCTCGCCCACCGCGCGCACGCGCCGGCGGCGCATGTCCTCCCGGCCGCCGAAGTAGTCGCGGAAGTCGTGCGCCAGCGGGTCGTAGGCCAGCGCGTTCATGGTGAAGTCGCGCCGGGCCAGGTCGGCCTCGAGGTCGGTGTGGAAGGTCACGGTGGCCGGGCGGCGTCCGTCGAGGTAGTCGCCCTCGCCGCGGAAGGTGGTGACCTCGATGGCCTCCCCCTGCGCCAGCACCGTCACCGTGCCGTGCTCGACGCCGGTGGGGATGACCTTGGGGAAGAGCGCCGTCACCTGCGCCGGCGTGGCCGGCGTGGCCACGTCGAAGTCGGTGGCGAGGCGCGGGCGGTGGAGGAGCAGGTCGCGGACCGCGCCGCCCACCAGCCAGGAGCGGTGGCCGGCCTCGCCCAGGCGCCTGAGCACGCCCAGCAGCGGCGCGGGGAAGGTCGCGCGGGCGAGCGCGGGAGGGACCGGCATCAGTGCGAGAGCCGGCGCTCCTGCTCGGCGCGGTCGAGCAGCCGGAAGTAGAGCCGGATGAGCGCCACGCGGGCGCAGGGGCCCAGCGCGTCGATGGCGCCGCGGGCCACGTGGGCCGGGTCGCGGCAGATGGTGAGGAGCGCCTCGCCCACCTCGTTGGCGTCGTCGGCGGTGAGCACGTCCTCGGGGGCGGCGAACGCGTCGCGGATCTCCTCCGACTCGAAGAGCGGATGGTGTCCGCGGAGACCCTCGTCGAGGATCACCGAGAGGCGGCCGGGCGCCAGCGACACGAGCTTTTCCAGCATCCCTTCCACGCCCCCTGACGCGTCGCGGCCGTGCGCTCCGGACGCCCTCGCGCCCGCATCGGACACAGCCCCCAGGAACGCGCGGACCCTACCACGGACGGAGCCGGCGAGGGGTTGCCGCGAACAGGCTACGCCCCGGCCAGAGGACACGCCGGCGCGATAGCGCCTCCGCCGCTATCGCTCGCGCCGACGGTCACCCCCAGTCATTTCAGCGTGAAGTAGGCGCGCGCGCCCCCTTCGCGGGAGGCCCGCTCGCCTCCCGAGGTGAGGAAGAGTCTCGCCGGATTGACGCCCGCGGCGGCCAGCCGCTCGCGCGCGGCCTCGCTCCGCTGCTGGGCGAGCGCGCGGAGCGCCTCCGGCGCGATCTCCACCCTGGCCAGCACCGCCTCCTCCATCTCCTCCGGCGGCGGGACCGGCTGCGCCGCCTGCGGCTTGGCGCCGGCCACCGGCGGCGCAGGCTTCGGGAGCGCGGCGCGATACTCCGCCTCCACGAAGGCGCGGTACTCGTGATCGAGCAGCATCACGTCGGCCGGGCCGGCCAGGCCGGCGCGCGTCGGCAGGGCCTTCCACTTGGCCTCGCGGGCGCGCTGCTCCACCGCCAGCCGGCGCAGCGCCGTCAGGTCGGCCGCCTCGGTGGCGACGCCCTCGATGTCGAGGCGCAGGCCCGGGCGCGAGGTGAGCGCCTTGATCAGCGTCTCCATCGACTTCTCCGAGGCCGGCGCGACCGTGGCCAGGCCGGGCTGGAACTCCACCACGTCCAGCTTGGCCTCGCCGCCGCCGAAGAGCGCGCCCAGCGCGGCGAAGGGCTGGGTGGCCATCTTCACGAAGACGTTGACGATGGCGCGCCAGATGACGCGGCCCAGCCGGAAGCTGGGGTCGTCCACGTTCCCCTCCACCGGCACGTCCAGCACGATCAGGCCGTCCTTGTCCTGCAGGATGGCCAGGCCCAGCTTGACCGGGAGCTTGGTGGCGTCCGGGCTGCTGGTCCCGTCGCCCAGCGTGAGCTGGTCCACCTGGATGACGTTCTGCCCCTTGAGGTTGCGGCGCGCGACCTTGATGGAGAGGTCGAGGTCCAGCTTGCCCTTGGCCAGCTCGTAGCCCACGTACTTGCCGCAGTATGGGCCGAGCGGCGTCAGGTCCACCCCCTTCGACTTGATGGTCAGGTTGGTGGCGTCGTTCACCATGCGGGGGCTGAGCGTGCCGGTCACCTCGAGCGGCGCGCCCCCTATCCGGCCGCGGACCGCCACGTCGGAGCGGGCGGTCAGCTGGCTGGAGAGGTTCTTCACCGAGACGTCCAGGTCCGAGACCGTGAGCACCGCCGCCGGCTTCACCGAGCGGTCCACGAAGCCGACGCTGCCGCGCTGCAGGCGGAAGGCGCCGATGGCGTACTGGACGGCGGGGGCAGGTGGCGCCTTCGCGGCGGGCTGGGCTGCTGCCCGTTCGCCCTGGCCCTTCGACTCCGCGCCGGCTTCGCCGGCGCTACGCTCAGGGCGAGCGGAGTCGAAGGGCGGCGCCGAGCTGGACGCCGCCACCGGCTCCGCCGCCGGCACCTCGTCCGGCCGCTGCTCCGGCTTCGCCGGCGGCGTCTTGAGGATGCGCGCCAGGTTGGAGGAGCCGTCCTCGCCCATCCGCACCCGGACCTGCGGCTCCGTCCAGCGGATGGTCTTGAGCACGTAGGGCGCCGGCGCCTGCGCCACGTCCATGCCCAGCAGCTCCAGGCTCTTCCAGCGGAGCAGCTCCTCTCCCCGGAGCGCGTCGGCCACCGCCAGGTCGTCCAGCCGGACGTCGCCGGTGAAGTGGTACGCCAGCGGCTCCGCCAGCGCGTCCACGGTGGCGTGGCCGTCCAGGCCGAAGCGGCCGGAGGGGAGGCGCGCCTCCAGGTCGCCGTAGAGGAGCAGGTAGGGATCCAGCACCGGCAGCTCCAGCCCCTCGACGTGCAGGTCCAGCTCCGCCCTCGCCGTCCACGGATTGACCGGGCCGTTGAGGGTCAGCTTCCCGGCGCCGTTCCAGCCCGCGCTCGCCTCCAGCCGGGCCTGCTGCGACCGATCGCTGCTGAGCCCGGTCAGCGCCACGGAGAGCGGCGCCAGCGAGATCGAGACCGGGCGCGCCGGGAGCGCGTCCTCGAAGCGCACGTCCAGGCCCTCCACTCCGACGCGCTTCACGAGCCAGCGGAGCTTCGGGGCGGCGGCCTTCTCCGTCCCCGCCGCGCCGGTCTTCTGCGCCGGCGCCGCGCCGGTGGAAGGGCGAGCGGGACTGGCGCCGGCCCCCGGCGCGGCCCCCATCGCCACCAGGTCGATCCTCCCGTCCGCCCCGCGCCGGGCGCGGATCACCCCGCCCTTGAGCGCCACCTCGCCCACCTCGAACTGCTGCGCCAGCACGTCGGCCTGGATGCCGCCCACGTCCACCTGCGGCAGCTCCAGCGAAGGCTGCTGCGCGCCGCGGAGCGCCAGCGCCAGGCCGCGCAGCCCCACCGCGCCGTCCTTCACGCGGAAGACGCGCCGCTGCGCGCTCCACTCCGCCTCGTAGCTGCCGCTGACCCCCAGCGTGCCGCCGCGCAGGTCGAACCCCACGTCGCGCTCGTAGTAGGGCGAGTACTTGGGGAGCTGCAGCTCCTGCAGCGAGAGCGTCCCCGCCGACTGGAGCGGGCCGATGCCCACCGTGCCGCTCCAGGCGAACTTCTCCCCCGCCTCGGTGGCGCCGTCGAAGGCGTAGGTGCCGTTGGTGCCGGGCCGGGTGCGGAAGTCGGCCAGGCGGATGGTGAGGGGACCGACGGTGGTGCTGAAGGGCCGGCCGCGGGAGAGATCCTCGAAGGCCACGCTGGCCCGCTCGATGGCCAGGCGGTCCACGCCGAACACCCACGGCTCGGACGGCTCCTCCGGCTGCGCCGGCGCGGCCGGATCCCCGGCCGTCAGGTTCTTGATGATGTCCTCGATGTTGAGCGAGCCGTCGGGGAGCATCAGGAGGCGGAAGCGGAAGTTGGTGAGCTCCACCGCGTCCAGGCCGATCTCCCGGCGCACCACCGGCCAGAGCTTGGCGTCCACCAGCAGCCGGTCGAAGCCCATCAGCTCCGCGCCGTCCACGGCCTTCACCCGCAGGTGCTCGACCGTGACCGCCAGCGTGTAGGGGTTGAGCCGCACCCGCTCCACCGCCACCTCCCGTCGCAGGAGCGCCGAGAGCCGCTTCTCCAGCTGCCCGCGAGCGATGGCCGGCACGATCAAGAAGCCGGCCAGCGTGTAGAGGAGCAGGGCGGAGGCGAGGGTGACGAGGAGCCGGCGGTGGCGGCGGAGCCGACCGCGGAGATCGATGGCGCTGGACATGGTGATGCTCCCTCTCAGTGCAGAGGGCAGATCTACTCCACGCCGCCCGGTCGATCGGGTCCCTGGCGGGGAAGGCGATCCTCTCGTCCCGCGCTCGCGCGACGGGGAGTTGCTCCCCGCCGCGCGGCCGGCGCCTAGCGCGTCAGCACGAAGTAGTTCGGGATGCAGCTGCCGTTGCCAGGGGCGGCGTACGGCAGGCAGCGGGCGTCGCTCCAGTGGACCACCTGGCCGTTCACGTAGCAGTACTCGTTCCCGTAGCCGTTGGCGCCGTACCTCCCGTAGGCCTGCTCCAGCGCGCTCCAGCCCACGGTGGCCCGGCCTGGATGTCCGAGCAGGGGCCCCATGTGCTCGAGGATGTAGTTGGCGCTCGCGTCCTGGCCGTCGCACCGGTAGTGGTACAGCGGCATGGAGGTGTTGCCGTTGAAGTACGGCATCTCGCAGCTGAGCGTGGTGGCGGTGGTGAGGATTCCGCGGGTGCAGCTGACGTAGATGCCGTTGGCCAGCAGGAGCCGGTTGTTGGCGAAGTCCACGTTGGTCCAGCCGCCGCCTGCGGTGGTCATGTCGCAATAGGCGGAGAGCTGCGCCGCCGGGCCGGTGCCGTCGCTGTCCACTGCATACCAGCCGGTGGGCGCCGCGGGCGCCATGGCATGGATGGCGGCGCAGGACGGAGGGGCCACGCAGGTCACCGCCACGCCGGTCACCGCCGCGCCGGCCATGATCCCCGAGCCGCCGGTGACGGAGCAGATCTGCAGCGTGGGCTGGGTGGCGACGGTCACCGCGTAGGGGGCGCCGCTCGCCACGCTGGCCGGGAAGCTGAAAACACCGTCCTGGGTGACGCTGATGGCGTCGCCGCCGTTGTTCTGGAGGACGAGGCCCGTGCCGGTGAGCCCCGCCACCGAGCCACCCACCGGGTAGGTGCGGGTGACGCAGTCCACCGCCAGCGTGACCGCCGTTCCGCCCGCGGTGCCGGTGGGGGCAGCCACGGTGCAGGTCTGCCAGGGAGCGGTCGGCTGGGTCAGGACCGAGACCGTGTAGGGGGCGCCGCTCGCCACCTGGGCCGGGAACGTCGCGAGGCCGTCGGCGGACACGGCCAGGTTGTTCCCGCCGTCGAGCTGCAGCACCAGGCCGCTGCCGGCCAACCCTTGCACATCCACGGAGAGGTCGTAGGTGTTCGTGGTGCAGGCGACCGCCACCGCGGTCACGGCGCCACCGTGGACGGTGCCGCTCCCCTGGCTGACCGCGCAGGTCTGCCAGGGGTTCTGCGGCTGCGACGCCACGCTGACGTCGTAGGCGCCTCCGGAGGCCACCGGCGTGGGGAAGGCGAAGCTGCCGTCGCCGGACAGCGCGACAGGATCCCCACCGCCGTTGAGCAGGGTCAGCCCCTGGCCTGCGAGGCCGGTGACCGTCCCCCCACCGCGTAGGCGTCCAGCTGGCAGTTGACGGTGATGGAGCCCACGTCGGCGCCACCCACGGTGCCCGTGCCGCCGCTCACGGCGCAGTGTTGCCACGGGTAGGTCGGCTGCTGCGCCACGGTGACCTCGAAGGCGCTGCCGCTCTCCAGCGTGGTCGGGAAGGTGAAGCCGCCGTCGGCGGGCACGGGGAGGGTCTCCCCGCCGGCGCCCTGCAGCACCAGGCCGCTCCCGGACAGGCCGCTGACCGTGCCTCCCACGGCGTAGCGGTGGGTGACGCAAGTGACGGCGACGTCGGCCACCTCGGCGCTGGTCACGGGGCCGCTGCCGCCGCTGACGGTGCAGGTCTGCCAGGGGTTGGTGGGCTGGGTCAGGACCGTCACGTCGTAGGTCCCGCCGCTCGCCACCGCCGCCGGGAACCTGAACGCGCCGCTGGCGGTGAGCGTCAGGTCGTCTCCGCCGCCGTTCTGCAGCACCACCGGCGCGGCCAGGCCGCTGATCGTGCCGCTCACCGCATAGGTGTTGGTGGTGCAGTGGACCGCCACGCCGGTCACGCCCTCGCCGCCCACGATGCCGCTGCCGCCGCTGACCGTGCAGGTCTGCCAGGGGTGCGTGGGCTGGGTGGCCACCGAGATGGCGAAAGGCTGGCCGCTGTCCACCGGCGAGGCGAAGGTGAAGGCTCCATCAGCCCCGACCACCAGGTCGTCACCCTCCCCGTTCCGGAGCACCAGGCCGGCGCCCGCCAGCCCGCTGACCGTGCCGCCGACCGTGAAGCGGTCGGTGGTGCAGTCGATGGCCACGTCGGTGACGTCGCTGCCGGCCACTGCGCCGCTGCCGCGGGTGACGGCGCAGGTCTGCCAGGGCGAGGTCGGCTGCGAGACGATGCTCACCTCGTAGGCCGCGCCGCTCGGCACCAGCGTCGGGAAGGAGAAGCCTCCGTCCGCTCCGACCGTCACCGGCGGGAGCCCGCCCAGCGAGAGCTGCAGGCCCGAGCCGGCCAGGCCGTTCACGACGCCGCCCACGGTGTGCTGATCGGTGGTGCAGTTGACGGTGAGGGTGGTGACCGCGCCGCCGCCCACCAGCCCCTGCCCGCCCACCAGCGTGCAGGTCTGCCAGGGGCCGGTGGGCTGCTGCGAGACCCAGACGTCGAAGGCGTCACCGCTCCTGAAGGCGGTCGGGAAGGCGAAGCTCCCGTCCGAGAGGATGGGCAGCTCCTGCCCGTCGGCGGAGCGGAGCACCAGCCCCAGGCCGTCCACGCCGTAGGCGATGCCTCCCACCGAGTAGGCCTGGGTGGCGCAGGTGACGGTCACCGCGCTCACCGGGCCGCCGGCCATGGTGCCGGTGCCGTCCTCCACCGTGCAGGCCTGCCAGCGATGGGTCGGCTGGGCCGCCACCGTGATGGCGTAGTCCGCGCCGCTCTCCAGCGCCGGGAAGCTGAACAGCCCGTCGGCCGCGACCGGGACCCGGTTGCCGCGCTGGTCCACCAGGACCAGCCCCTCGCCGTCGAGGCCGCTGACCACGCCGCCCAGGGCGAACGCGTCGCTGGCGCAGGTGACGGTCACGCTGGTCACCGGGGACGAGGCGACCGTCCCCTGCCCCATGGCCACGGCGCAGGTCTGCCAGGGGCCGATGGGCTGGGCCGCCACCGTCACGTCGAAGTCGGTGCCGCTCAGCAGCGGCTCCGGGAAGGCGAAGCTGCCGTTGGCGCCGACCGCGATCTCGCTGCCGGCGCCGCTGCGGAGCACCAGGCCAGCTCCGGCCAGGCCGGTCACCGTACCGCCCAGGGTGAAACGGTCGGTCGAGCAGTTGACCAGCACGCTGGCGACGTCGCCGTTGCCGATGGTGCCCGAGCCGCCGCTGACCGCGCAGGTCTGGCTGGGGCTCGAGGGCTGGCTGGCCACCGACACGGTGAAGGTCGCGCCGCTGGGCACCGCGTGCGGGAAGGTGAAGGCCCCGTCGGCCCCGACCGCCAGGTCGTCCCCCCCGGCGTTCTGCAGGACGAGCCCCGCTCCCCGCAGGCCCGCCACCGTGCCGCCCACCCTGAACTCGGAGGTGGCGCAGATCACCTGCAGCTCGGTGACGTCCGCCTCCGGCGTGAAGGTGCCGCCCACCACCGCGCAGGCCTGCCAGGGCGAGCTGGGCTGCCGGACCACGCTCACCGTCACCTCCCGGCCGGCGCGGACCTTGCGCGGAAACTGGAAGGTGCCGGCGCCGGGCTCGACGGAGAGCGGCGCGCCTGCGCCCAGGGACAGCTGCAGCCCCGTGCCCTCGAGGCCAGCCACCGTGCCACCGACCGAGACGTCGTGGACCTGCTTCGAGCAGCCGGCCAGCAGCGCCAGCCCGGCGAGGAGCGTCGTCGCGGCGATGGGTCGCATGGTTCTCCTTGGGGTCACACGCACTACGGGTACATCCACTCTTCGTACTAGCCGGACGCACCGTATCGGAGTGCGCGAGCCCCTGCGAGCCCTCGACCCGGGGACGCGATATCCACGGTCGGTCAAGGGCGCGGAATGATCCACGTCACGCAACGTGTAGGATGGCCTGGAGCCCCGGGGCACCCTGGTCGCGCCGGCTCGTCCCGCGAGCGCGGGACGATGCGGTCTGGCCGCGCAGGCTGCTACAGTCGTCGGCAGCGGACCCCAGCGCCGCCAGGAGCGCCCGACATGAAGAAGCTGATCCTCTCCCTCGCCGCCCTCGCCGTCGCCGTCCCGGCCGCCGCGCAGTCGAAGGCCTCCACGCGGACCACCCTCTGCGCCGAGTACGAGGGGAGCTGGAGATCGGAGGACCTGGCCAAGGAGCCCTGGCAGGAGAAGGCGACCACCGTCTGCAAGGAGGGCGAGGACGATGAGTGGACCTGCGTCATTCACCTCCCTACCGACGAGGCCTGGCTGTTCGAGGGCGGCTCGAGGGGCCGCGAAGGTCAGGGCCACTACGTCGAGGCCTACGACGAAGACAAGGGGCTCACCCTCCAGCTCGTCTGCCGCGACGGGGCCCTGAAGGACTGCATCGGCATCCGCGTCTTCAACGAGGAGCAGAAGAAGGGGATGCAGTGCCTGGACGAGTCGGCCGTGTCCGAGGAGGAGGAGGAGTAGCCTCGGCAGCATCCGCACGGCGCAGCTCCTGCCTGACGAGCGTCGAGGCCGGCCCGGAACTCCCGGACCGGCCTCGGTGCTTCAGGCGCCCTGCCGCCCGACCCCTTCGCCTTCATCGCTGCTGGAAGTGACCCCGGCGTGACTCGAACACGCGACCTGCGGTTTAGGAAACCGCCGCTCTATCCGGCTGAGCTACGGGGCCAAGTACTGGAACCCTCTACCGAAACATCGAACCTCTTGCCAGCCCAAAGGTGCGGCCCGGAAGGCGCATCCAGGGCAGGGCGAGGGCGGCCGGCGGTATATCACACCTTCCGTCGCGGGACGCGGGCCGAGCCCTTCCCTCTCGAGCACGTCCGCCGACCGGGGCTAGAAGGCGTCTGCCAGGGGCGCCTGGAAACGGCAACAGGCCGTCACGATCGCTTCGGCATCGGCAGGATTGACCACCTTCGCCGAGGAGGAGGCGGTCATCTGGGGAGTGTACTGGTACCGCGGCGCCCACCGCGATCCGTTGTCCACCAGCATGTAGACCTCGGTGCGTTCGGTGCCCGTGACCCGGACCGTGCCGGAGACGTCCACGAAGACGGTCTGGCCAGCCACCAACTCGACGGTGGTCGCGATGTCCTTCTGTCCGGACCCGCTGGGCCACTGGACCGTGAGCCTTCGCTCGCCTGGTGCGACCAAGACGCGCGTGAAGCCCCCGTCCCGCAGCTCGACCAGGGCCTGGCCATCGAGTCGTACCGTGGGGACGGAGCCGACCGGCTCGGCGCGCTGGCGGTAGACGTAGAGCAACGTCTTTCCTGGCGCTGGCTCCAGCGCGGGGAGGCTGGAGAGCCGCGGACCGCTGGCACGGCTGGCGCAGCCGGCGAGAATGATCAGGAGCAGTGCTGCCCAGCGGTTCGCATGGTGTTGCATGAAGGGACTCCCCGGAGTGGTCAGTGGACCGGATGGCCGGGCGCGGCCGCATCTCCCGCAGCGATGGCCGCCTGCTGCCTGCGCAGGATTTGACCTGCGAGTCGCCGCACGGCATCCGGATCTTCGGCCCGACCGGCCACGACCGCCATCGCGTACTGGGCCGACGCACCGTTCGGATCGAGCCGCCGCGCCAGCTCGATCTCGCGGCGCGCCTCCTCCATCCGACCTTCCTTCGCGAGCACCACGGCCAGCGCGCCATGGCTCTCCCCGAAGTTGTGGTCGAGCCGCAGGGCGGACTCGAACGCCTCGCGCGCGCCCGGCAGGTCCTGCAGGAAGAACCGGCACCAGCCCAGGCCGATCCAGGTCCCGATGTGGCGCGGCATGGTGACGATCGCCTTGAGGAACGCCTCGGTGGCGCCCTGCAGGTCGGCCTTCAGCATCCTCCCCATGGCGAGCCCCGACCAGCTCCGGCCGTCGTTCGGGTTGGCGTCCAAGGCCCGGCCGAACCAGCCCAGCGCCCCCTCCGCGTCGGTGGCGGCCAGCGACACGGTTCCCCTGGCCGCCAAGGCCTCCAGCAGGTCCGCCCGGCCGGCCAGGCCGCGGTCCGCCCAGGCGGCAGCCTCGGAGAGCGCGCCAGCATCGGCGGCGGCCAGGCTGGCCACCCCGAAGGCCTCGGCAGGCAGCGCACCGCCCGGGATGGCCGCACGGAACTCGGGGAGCAGGACGTCCAGCTGGTCGAGCTGGTGCTGGCAGCGCAGCCAGAGCACCCAGGCGATGGGCAGCGCGGCACGGAGCGGAGCAGCCAGCGCAGCCGCCTCGGCGTACTTCCCCTGCCCGAACAGCGCGTAGGCCAGGTTGTACCGCACCACCGGGTTGTCCTGCCCTGCCGACAGCAGCGCCTCCAGCGCGAGCTGCGCCTCGGCGAAACGAGAGGTGGCCAGGAGCAGGTTGGCCCGGCGGTTCACCCAGGCACCGTCGGTGGGCTTCTCCCGCAGCGCAGCCTCCGCGTGGTGCTCGGCCAGCTCGAAGCGCCCTGCCGCGAGCGCGGCGTCGAAGACGTCGGCCCGCAGGTTCCAGTTGCCCGGATCCAGCTCCAGATAGCGCAGCAGCCGCTCCAGCACGCTCTCACCCGTCCCGCTCATCTCGCTCTCCTGCCGGGCAGCCCTCAACCCGTCCTAGTAAGTGACGTCGCACGACTCGGCCTTGCTGACCAGCTTCCGGAGACGTTCGAGCGCCTGGCGGTGCAGCTGGGAGATGCGCCCCTTGGTCAGCTCCAGGCCTCGCGCGATCTCCTCGAACAGCTTGGCCTCGCCGTAGTGGAGCTTCAGGATCGTCCGCTCGTTGTCCGGCAACCTGTCCACCATGCGCCAGATCAGCTCGCGCGTCTGGCGGAGCTCCAGCTGCTTGTAGGCATCGTCCGGCAGGGGGTCCAGCGGCTCCGGGATGACTCCGATCCCTTCGAGGATGTAGCCGATGGCCAGGCCCACGCCGATGTCCCCCAGCTCCTCCAGCAGCCGGCTCGCCTGGTCGGGCGTGATGCGCTCCGGCGCGAGCGAGCCCAGCCGGTCCATCGCCATCCTCCGCCGGCAGGAGGACTGCTCCTGCTGCTCGGTCAGGTGGTCGATGCCGTCGTGGACGGCGCCCACGATCCGCGGGGTTGCGTAGGTGGTGAACCGGGCTGCGCTGGACGGCTCGTAGCGCTCGACCGCCTCGAGCAGGCCCACCACCGCGAACTGCCGGTATTCCTCGAACTCGATGCCGGGCAGGAACCGCCGGCGGAACACCCGCAGCGCCAGGCGCGCGGCGAACGGACGATAGCGATCGATGAGCTCGGTCCGCGCCCGCTCGTCCCCGGCGCCGCGCCAGCGGGCCCACAGCGCCGCGTCGCGCCGGACCGGCACCCCGCCCTGCTGCTCCTCCTCGCCGCGCACGCCCGGGCCGGCGGCCTCCTGGGCCTCCATCTCCGGATAGCGCATCCAGCGCTGGCGGCGGGACGAGTCCACGTGGCCCTGTCAGTGGAAGGACCCGACCAGCGCCCGCACCAGCAGGCCCCAGCCGTCGACCAGCACGAACATCAGGATCTTGAGCGGCAGGCTCACCGTGGTGGGTGGCATCATCATCATGCCCAGCGCCATCAGGATGCTGGAGATGACCAGGTCGATGAGCAGGAAGGGCAGGAAGACCACGAAGCCGATCTGGAAGGCGGCCCGCAGCTCCGACAGCATGTAGGCGGGGATCAGCTGGACGTTGCTGATGTCGTCCATGGTCCGCGGCGCCTCGGCCTTGGACAGCTCCACCATCAAGGCCAGATCCTCCTCACGCGTCTGGCGGACCATGAACTCGCGGAGCGGTGCCATTCCCTTCTGGAAGCCCGCCTCCATCGACACCTTCCCTTCCATGAAGGGCTGGAAGGCGTCGACGTTCACCTTCTGGATCACGGGCGCCATGGTGAAGAGCGTCAGGAAGAGCGACAGCCCGATCAGCACCGGGTTCGGCGGCGTCTCGTTCATCCCCAGCGCGTGGCGCAGGATGGAGAGCACGATGATGCTGCGCAGGAACGGCGTGAGGCAGATGACCAGCGCCGGCAGGATGGCCAGCACCGTCAGCCCCAGCATGATCCGCAGCGACTGGGCCGTCTCGCTCTCGCCGAGCACGATGGGCCTGCCGGATGGCGCCGAGGGCGCGCTGGGCGGCGTGGGAGACGAGGCGCGGCGCGGCGCGGGCGCGCTGGGCACCGGCGCGGGGTCCGCCGCCTGCGCGGCTGCAGGCATCGAGCCGAGGACGCCACCGGACAGGGCTACGCAGAGCAGCGCCCGCGACAGGAAGCGCCTCACGGCCTTGCCTCCGCCGGCTCGGCCTTCCCAGGCTCCGGCTCCGCACCGTCCCGCTGACCGAGCACCGTGATGGAGCCGTCGGTGGCGCCCAGGAGCAGCTCCTTCCCCTCCCACGAGACCACGTGCACGCTGGCCCGCGGGGTGAGGCGCGCCGATCTGAGCACGCGCAGGCGATCCGACCTCCCGCCCCCGCCCAGCCAGGCCATGGGGAGCCCAGCGGCGCCGCCCTTCCCGGCCGACCCGCGCGAGCGCTGCCGCAGCACCACCGCCAGCGCCACGGCCAGCACGCCGGCGATCACCAGCCAGCCCAGCGTTCCACGGCCGGCGCCCACCGGGCCTTCCGGATCGCGGCGCAGCGGGATCTCGGCTGGGAAGTGGACCCCGCCCGACTGCGCCGGCTGGTCGGCGCGCGCCGCGCCTGCGACCGGCACCAGCAGGAGCGCGGCCGCCACGGACAGGCTACGGAGCCGCATCAGGCGTCCCGGCCAGGGGGGCGTGGAGCGCCACCGGCAGCTCGGTGATGCGGACCGCGAACTGATCGTCCACGGCGAGGAGCGTGCCGCGCGCCACCACCTCGCCGTCGAGCAGCAGGTCCACAGGCTGCTCCACGGCGCGGTCCAGCTTGAGCACCTGGTGCGCCTGGGCGGCGAGCAGCTCGCCCACCGTCAGCGACACGGAGCCCACGTGGACCGCCAGGCGCACCTTCACGTTGCGCAGCGGGTTGGGGCGGCCGCCCTCGTTCCCCAGGAGCGGTGCCCCGAGGGCGCCGGCCGGGGCCGGCTCCAGCTCGGGCATCGCCAGCGTGTGGACGGTGGGGGCGTTGCCGCCGGGGACAGGCGTCGGGTGCTGATCGGACATCATCGGATCTCGTGGGAAGGGTTGGGGTGACCAGCGGCGGCCAGCTCGATGGCGCGGTGGGCGCCGAGCCGGCCCAGGTAGCAGTGGGCGAGCGGCTCGCCATGCCCGCTGCAGGCTCCGTCCGCGAGCACGGTCGCCGGGACATCCAGGCGGTGGGTGGTCCGCACCACGTCGCCGACCCTGAGCGCGGCCAGCGCGCCCAGATCCAGCTCGAACGCGGAGAGCTGGACGTGAAGGCTGGCGCGCCGCGAAGCCAGGGCACGGAAGACCGGGGCCAGCGGGCGTGCGGGGGCGGCCGGGGCGCGGTGGAGAGGGACCAGCCGGCCCACCACCTCCGGCGCCACCAGCACGGCGAGCTCCAGGCCTGGGATGCGCAGCCGGAGGACCAGCGACCCGCTGAAGCCGCCCAGGACCCCCGCGGCCGGCACGCTGGCGGCGTACATGGCGTCCGACTTCTCCGCCCCCAGCCCGACGCGCAGCCGGGCCTGGAGATCACCCCAGGCGCCCTGCGCGGCCTCGGCCGACGCCGCCGGCGGGCTGTCCCATCGCGTGGCGGACGGGCTCGCGGCCGCGCCGAACAGGGCTGCCTCCAGCCGGCTGCCGGCCTCGGCTGCGCCGCCCTCGACCTGCCACCACAGCCCTGCCGCGCCCTCCAGCCGCGTCCAGCGGCCGGCGGCGCCCAGGCCCCGCTCGCGCGCGGCGAACACGGCCTCGGCCTCCGCGCCGCAGCTGGGCTCGTCGAGGCCCCAGGCCGACGCCCAGTCGCCCAGCGCCACGCCCGCGACCCGCGCCACCTCGGCCCGCTCTGCGGCCGTGTAGCACCGGAACGGCCGGGCGCGCGCCGAGTCGGCGGGCGTGAGCAGGCCGGAGGGCAAGGGGCCCGCCTGTGCTGCGGTAGGGCTCACTTGCTCCTCATCCCGAACAGCTCGTTGATCATCTCGCTGGCGGTGGACACGACCTGCGAGGAGGCCTGGTAGCCCCGCTGCATGATCACCAGGTCGCTGAACTGCTGCGAGAGGTCCACGTTGGAGAGCTCCAGCATGCCGGAGCGGACCGGGCCGAAGCCGGCCTGCTCGGGCCGGCCGATGAGCCAGCCGAGGCCGTCCTTGGCGGCGAACTCGTTGTTGCCGAGCGACTCGACGGCGTCCTGGGAGCTGAAGTTGCCCAGCGCCAGGCGCGAGCTGTTGACCTTCTGGCCGTTCGAGTAGGAGAGCACCAGCGTGCCGGCGGTGTCGAACGCGGTGCCGACCAGCGAGCCGGGCGGGTAACCGTTGGCGGTGTCCATCACCAGGGTGCTGGAGGTACCGCCGTCCGAGGACGTCACGTTGTTGGTGAAGTCCAGCGTCAGCGTGGTGGGCGTCTGCCCGGCGGGCGCATAGGTCAGCGCGACGGTGGCGTGGGCCGGGTCGGTCCGACCGTTCAGGAAGGCGATCTGCCCCGAGCCGACCTCGGTGGTGCCATCCAGCAGCGTCACGGTCCAGCTGCCGGGCGTGCCGGTGACCTGATCGAACCGCACCGAGAGCGTGTGGGCGCTCCCGGCCGCGTCGTAGACCCTCACCGAACCCACCGTGCTGGTGGCGGCGCCGGTGGTCAGGTTGCCGCGGAAGGTGACGTTGGTGGTGGCGGTCGCCGCCTGGGTTCGCTGGGTGGTGAGGTCGATGGGGGTGAGGTTCCCCTGCGCGTCCAGCGCCATCACCTGCTCGCCGGTGGCGCTCGAGACCAGCACGCCGTCCGCGTTGAACTCGAACTGCCCGGCCCGGGTGAAGTGGATGTTCCCGGCGCTGTCGCGCAGGACGAAGAGCCCCTGCCCGTCCACCGCCAGGTCCAGCGCGTTGCCGGTGTTCTGCAGCTGCCCGGGCTTGAAGTTGATGGTCGTGCCCAGGGTGTTGAGGCCGAACCCGTACTGGCCCGACTGGTAGGAGCCGAGGCCGTAGCCGTTGTTGGCGTAGAACATGTCGGCGAACTGCAGCGCCGATCCCTTGAAGCCCGGGGTGTTCAGGTTGGCGGTGTTGTTGGCGATGACGCGCAGGCCGCGCTGGTAGCCCTGCAGGCCGGACATGGCGATGAAGATGGTGTCGATCATCCTGGACTCCCTGTTGCTCGGTTGAAGGGGCTCAGCGGACGGCGGTGATTCTGGCTCAGCTCGATGTTGGAGAGCACCTCGCCGGTGCTGGTGCGGACGCTCACCTGCGGGCTCTGGCCGGACAGGACCAGCCCGGTCACGGTGCCCGTCATGGGGCCGGAGGCCGTGGTCAGGTCCACCGTCCGGCCGATCAGCCCCACCGACTGGAGCGAGGCCTGGTTGGTCAGGAGCTGGGTCAGCTTGGTGTTCAGCTCCTGCGTCTGCTGCAGGGTGGTGAACTGGGCCATCTGCGCCATGAACTGCTCGTTGTCCATGGGTTTGAGCGGATCCTGGTAGCTGAGCTGCGTCAGCAGCACCTTGAGGAAGTCCTGCATGCTCAGGCTGTTGGACGCCGTGGTGGTCGTGCTGCCGATTGCGCTGATGCTCACAGGACCTCCTCCTGGAAAGGGATGAAGCGGATGGACGGGATCTCGGGCGGCGCCGCACGGCGCTCGCCCTGGCGCGCGGGGCGCGGCTGCTCCCGCGCGCGCAGGTCGGCGTGGACCTCGCGGCCGTTGCAGACCAGCGAGAGGAGCCGGGTGCCCTGGGCCTGGGCCCAGCGCTGCAGCGCGGTGAGGAGCTGCGCGGTGAGCTGCTCGAGCGGCGCGCCGGCGTCACGGTCGGCGCCGACCCAGACGCGGACGCCCTCCTCGGTCCACTCGGCGTGCCAGCGGATGGGCTCGGCCTTCTCGCCGCCCTGCTGGGGCTGCGCCGGACCGGTCGCGCCCGCGGCCGCCTCGACCGCCGTGTCCACCGGAAGCGTGGGCATTGCCCTCGGGAGTACGGGGGGAACGATGGCCGCGAGCACGGGCCTGGCCGGGGCCGCGGAGCTCGGAGGTGAGCTGGCCGGGGCGCCGACCTGCTGGGCGGGCCACGGCTGGACCGGCCACCTCGCCGGCGCTGCCGCGCCCTGGTCCAGCGCGCCGCCCGTCCCGGTCGGAAGCGCGAGCGGCTCGCCGGAAAGGGCAGCGCCCTCCAGCTTCCGCTGCCCCTCGGCGGACGCCTGGGCCCCAGGCGCGAAGGCCGGGCGCTCCTGGCAGGCCACGCGCTCCACCTCGCAGCCCGTTCGCTCCGGGCGCGACTCCTGGCCAGATCCGGAGGCCATGCGCAGCTCCAGCTCGCGAGCACGGGCCGGCGCCGCTCGGGAAACGGCCCCGCCAGCCGCACCGGCGGCATGCCCTGGCTGGGCCGGCGAGCCTGCCTCGGCCAGCAGGGCCTCCGGCGGCCGCGGCGAGACGACCGCCGCAGCCGGCATCACCCCGGCGGCGGCCGCGACGCGCTGCGGAGCCTCCCGCCGATCCTCGTCACGCCCCGCGCCGAGCGGCCTCCCGAACCAGTCGCGCTGGATGGCCCCCTCCAGCGCCTGCTGCCAGGCCCGGCGGCGTCCGTCGGTCTCGCGGTCGCGCGCCGCCGCGTCCGGGCTCGCCGCACTCGCACGCCCCGGCAGCAGCGCCGACGTGAGCTGGATCCAGAGGCTCATCCCTGCCGCTCCCCGGGCCCTGCGCCCCGGCCCCCGCGCGAAGCGTGCCGGCGCGAGAGCCACTCCTGGTCGTTCTCCCGGGCGCTGCGCGCCAGCGCGTCGCGCACGAACTCCGCCTGCCGCTCGTCCCGGTGCTTCTCGATCACGTCCACCCGCTGCTGATGCTCCAGGACCGAGCGGAGGACCTGGGTGCGCTCTGCCTCCAGCTCCGCCACGGTCACCGAGGCGCCGGCGATGCCGTCGCGCAGCTGCGCGAGCCAGCGGAGGCAGGTGGCGTAGGCCCCAGGATCCACCTTGGCCTGGAGGGCGCGCGCCGCGCAGCGGCCCTGCTCCTCGTGCTGCGCGCGCAGCTCCTCCACCCGCCGGACGGCCTGCTCCAGCGCGCGCTGGACCCTCCCCAGCTCCGCCTGGACGGCCTCGAGCTGCCACTGCCGCTGCTTGCGCACCGGCTCCAGCTCGTACTCGAACCCCCGCAGGTCCACGGTCATCGGCCGCTCCTGGGCTGGGCCGGCGGGCCGGGCGGACGGGCCGGCGCAGCGGCGCCGGCGCGCTGCGGCGTGGGCGCGGCAGGCGCCGCTGGCCGCCGGGCGTTGCCGCCGTAGTCCGCCCGCTGCGGCGCCGCCGGCTGCGCCGCCTGCTGGCTCGCGTGCTGGGCCTTGAGCTGCAGCACCTCGGCCAGCCCCTTCAGCGCGTCAGCCCGGCGGACCCCACCCTCCGACTGCCGCAGCCAGGCCTGCAGCCGCGCCTGGCAGGCCAGGGCGGCGTCCAGCTCCGGGTTGGTCCCGGCCTCGTAGGCGCCCAGCTCCACCATCTGGCGGCTGCGCTCGAGCAGCGCCAGCAGCTTCACCGCCTCGGTCACCAGCAGCCGCTCCAGGTCGCTGGTGAGATCCGGGAGCAGGCGGCTCGCCGACTTGAGCAGGTCGATGGCCGGGTACAACCCCTGGTGCGCGATCGATCGGGAGAGGACGATGTGCCCGTCCAGGATGGCCCTGAGCGCGTCGGAGACCGGCTCGTTCAGGTCGTCTCCCTCGACCAGCACCGTGAGCAGCGCGGTGATGGAGCCGCCCGAGGCGGCCGTGCCGCACCGCTCGCACAGCTCCGGCAGCTCGGCGAAGACCGAGGGCGTGTAGCCGCGGGCGGTGGGCGGCTCGCCGGCGGAGAGCCCCACCTCGCGGCGCGCCATGGCGAAGCGGGTGATGGAGTCCATCATCAGCAGGACGTGCTTGCCCTCCTCGCGGAAGTGCTCGGCGATGGAGAGCGCGGCGTGGGCGGCGCGGATGCGGGCCAGCGCCGGCTGGTCCGCGGTGGCCACCACCACCACCGAGCGCCGGAGCCCCTCGGCCCCCAGGTGCTTCTCGATGAACTCCCGGACCTCGCGCCCGCGTTCGCCGATGAGCGCGATGACGTTCACGTCGGCCCGCACGTGGCGGGCGATCATCCCGAGCAGCGTGCTCTTGCCCACGCCGCTGCCGGCGAAGATGCCGGTGCGCTGCCCCTGCCCCAGCGTGAGCAGCGAGTCGATGGTCCGGATGCCGGTCTCCAGCACGTGCTGGATGCGGGGCCGGGTCATCGGGTTGATGGGCGAGCCGCGCAGCGGCCGGGTTCGCGCGGGGCGCGGCGCCGCCAGGGCGTCGAGCGGCCGCCCGAAGCCGTCCACCACGCGGCCGATCAGCTCCTGCCCCACCCCGATGTCAGAGGCGTCGCCCAGCGCCAGGACCGTGCTGCCCACCGCCAGCCCCTTGGCCGTCCCGTAGGGCATGAGCGTCACCACGCCCGGCTGGACGCCCACCACCTCGGCCAGCACCGCCGGCGAGCAGGCGTCCTCGCCAGAGGCGATGGCCCCCCCGATCAGCCGCGCCACCAGGCCGTCCGAGTCGGCCACCGCATCCACGCCCGGCGGGACGACGGCGCAGAGCTCACCGACGCGGCTGCGCGGCCCCTCGGCCTCGATGGCCAGGCCGTGCAGCTTGCGCACGACGCCCACGCGCCGGTCGAGCTCGGTGCGCCGGATCGCGCCCGTGAGCCTGGCCAGGCGGCTCATCGGAAGAAGTCCTCCGTGTCGAACGGGACCGGCCTGGGGAGGGGCTCGGGCGGCGGCGCCGCCGCCGCCGGCCCGGCGATGACCGGGCGCGCCGCTGCTGGGGGCGCCACCTCGACCGCGGCCTCGCCGGTCGCCACCCCGTGCGCGGACTGCAGCGCCCGGGTCAGCGCCCGCAGCTGCGTCTCGAGCCTGGCGTCGAGCGTCCCCTCGGTGGTGCGGACCACGCACCCGCCCGCCTCGAGCCGCTCGTCCGCGACCAGCGCCACCGACTCGGCGCTCCCCGCCCGGTGACGGTCGATCCACTCGACGAGCTGCGCGTCGCCCTCCAGCAGCGCGCGGTCAACCGGGTGCAGGTGGATTGACAGGAGCGGCCCCCCGCTGCCGGCACCCGCCCGGCCGGTGGCCTCGTGCACGGCACGGCGCACCGCGGCCTCGACGCCCGCGCGCGTGACCAGCTGCTCCCCCACCAGCTTCGCGACGGCGGAGTGGCAGAGCGCCACCATCTCGTCCTCCGCCGCCTCGAGCCGCGCCATGAACGCCTGCTGGGCGCCAGCCAGGACGCGGTCGAGCAGCTGCAGCCGGCGCACGACCTCCTCGCGCCCTGCCCGCGCCTCCTGGTCCACCGTCCGCTGGGCCGCGCTCCGCCCCTCCGCCGACCCCTGCGCCCGCCCCTCCTCCAGGCCGCGGGCGAACCCCGCCTCCGCCGCCCGCTGCTCCGCCTGCTGCTGCTGCGACTCGCCCTGGTGGCGCGCGGCCCGCACGCCCTCCTCGTAGGCCGCGCGCAGCTCGGCCTCGCGGGTCCTGGCAGGCTCCTGCGCCGGCGCCTGCGGCACCGGCGCCGTCGGCGCCTCCGTCGCGGCGGGCGCGGCGTGGCGTGCGCGCGCGGCCCCCGGCCGCCGCAGCGAACGGGGCTGCTCAGCCAGCGTCACCTCCCGGAGCACGGCGCCGCCGGCGGCGGGCGCCGTCGGCCCCTGCGCAGGGCCTGGCGGCGGACGGCGCGTCATCGCCTCCCTCCGCGCCACAGCCCCCAGCGCGCCAGCCACCCGCGCTTCGTGCGCACGGGCTCAGCGGTGGTCACGACCTCCTCTAGCCTCGAGAGCAGGGCCTCCACCAGCGCCGCCTCGAGCGCCGGCGCCCGCCGGACCGGGGAGGCCGAGCCCAGCAGGTCGACCGTCAGCTGCTCCGAGCCCTCGAGGCGGCGGAGCACCTCCTCCTTCCACCGCCACGCGCGGATGCCGAGCACCCGCACCCGCAGGCCCGCGGGCTCGGACTCCAGCAGCTCCGCCAGCAGCCGGGGGTGCGCCGCCCCCAGGGCGTCGAGCCGGTCCTCCGGCAGCTCGGCCGCGGTCGGGACGGGCTGCTCCGGCTGGAGCGAAGGCGCCGGTGCCGATCCGGCCAGCGCCTCCTCCACGAACCGGGCCTCGGCGGGGATGCCGAGCTGCGCCAGCTCGCCGAGCAGCGTCTCCACGCCGCGCCGCTCCGACTCGGAGAGGCGCTCCAGGATCCACCCGCGATCGTCCGGAGCGAGCGCGTGCAGGGTCAGGGCAGCCTGGCGAAGCCCTGGCGCGGGCTCCGCGGTGGTGGGGCCGAGCTGCTCGACGGGCCTCATCGCCACTCCCCCTGGGCGCGGCTGTTGGTCCCGCGCATCCAGGCCCTGACCTGCTCCAGGGCTGCCTGGCGCTCCAGGTCGGTGAGCGGCTTGCGCGCCCGGCCCTGGCCGTCGCCGCGCCGCCCCGCCATCCGCCAGGCGAGCGCGATCAGGGCCAGGAGCCCCGCGACCCCGGCGGCCACTGCGAGCGGCCCGACCGGCACCTCGCGCACCGTCGCGGTGGCCTCCGTCGCTGCCTTGGCCGGGGGCTCACCCCAGGAGGCCGCGACCGGCACCTCCGGCTTGGGCTGCAGCGGTCCGCTCAGCGCGTCGATCGACTGCACGACCACCGTGTCGCCGCGCTCCAGGTTGGCCCCGATGCTGGCCGCCACCACGCGCCGGAGCTGCTCCTCGCGCTGGGGGTCCAGCGGCACCTTCACCACGGCCACGGCCTGGATGCGCCGGATGGTGCCGGGCTGGCTGATGACCTGCTCCACGCGCCGTCCCACCGCGTACTCCACTTCGCGCTGCGAGCTCCCTGCGCTCGGCGCCTCGCCGCTCGCCGCCGCCTGCACCGGCCCCCCCACGTCCCGGAGCGTCGCGCGCTCGTGCACCACCACGCCCGTCGGGTTCCGGCCCTGGGCGCCGGGGGGCGCCATGACGTCCTCGGTCGTGGTCTGCACCCGGTCCATGTCGAGCGTGACGTCCACCGTGGCGAGCGCCTGCCCGGCGCCCAGCGTGCGGTCGAGGATCTCCGCCACCTTGCGGGCCAGGTAGGACTCGGTGTCCTTCTTGAGATCGAGCCGCCCGCCCCCGCCCTCCGCCGCGCCCTCCCCGGCGCTGCGGGTGAGCGCGACCCCGCTCTGGTCCACGATGGTCACGTCCTGGGTGGCGATGCCCGGGACGGCCGCCGAGACCAGCCGCTGGATCCCGGCCACCTGCGCCGGCGCCAGCGCGCGGCCCTGCTTGAGCGTGAGGGTGATGGAGGCCGTGGACTTCTGGTGGGACGCCTTGAAGAGCCCCTGCTCCGGGAGGGCCAGGAGCACCCGGGCCTCGCGGACCTCGGACAGGGACAGGATGGTGCGGGTGAGCTCACCCTGCAGCGCCCGCTGGTAGTTGATGCGCTGCGCGAACTCGGTCATGCCGAAGTCGCTGTTGTTGAAGAGCTCGAAGCCGACCGCGCCGTGGAGCGGGAGGTCGCGCCCCATCAGCTTGAGGCGCGTGTTGTAGACGTCCTTCCGGTCCACCAGGAGCGCGGTCGCCCCCTCCTCGCCCGACGCCTCCACCTTGAACGGGACCTTGAGCCGCTCCAGCTCCTCGCTCATGGCCGCCGCGTCCTGCGCCGAGAGGTCGGCGAAGAGGATCTGGTAGTCGGTGCGCATGAGCCAGTAGCCGAGGACCGCGGTCATCGCGCAGATGACCACCACGCCCCCGACCAGCCCGATGCGGGCCGCTCGCCCCAGCCGTCTCCAGAACTCCATCATCTCCGCGACCTCTCCGCCGGCGTCCCTGCCGGCCGCTCACGTCCGCTGCCCTGCACCTCGACGAGCTCTTGCCGCGCCCGATCAGACCTGCATCTTCATCAGGTCCTGGTACGCCTCGAGCAGGCGGTTCCGGACCTGCATCACCAGCTGGAAGGAGAGCCGGCTCTCCTCCATCCGGATCATCACCTGGTGCAGGTTCTGGACGTCCCCGACCGCCAGCCGCTGCATGTCGGCCTGCGAGGCCATGAGCTGCGTGTTCACCTTGTCGAGCCCCTGGGCCACCAGCTCGCCGAAGCTGGCGCCGCGGGCGGCCTCCGGCGCGACCACGCCGCCGTGGAGTCCGTTGTCGGTCGAGGCGGCCGCCTGCGCGGACGCGCCCTGCACCGCCGTCAGCCCCTGGATCGCGTCCCAGTTCACTGGCCGCTCCCGATCTCCAGCGTGCGGAGCGCCAGCGTGCGGGCGGTGTTCATCGCCGCCAGGTTGGCCTCGTACGAGCGCAGCGCGCTCGACAGCTCGATCATCTCGGTGGCGCTGTCGACGCCGGGGTAGCTGATGAAGCCCTGGGCGTCGGCCAGCGGGTGGCCCGGCTCGTACACCCGGCGCGGCGCGGCGCCGGTCGTCTCCACGATCGCCTCCGGCACGCCCAGCGCCTGGGCCGAACGGTCCAGCCCGGTCTCGACCTGATCGGCGAAGGAGGGGGCGGCGGCGCCCAGGTGCGCGGTGCGGGCCAGCACCCGGACAGGCTGGTAGGCGGCGCCGTCGGCGCCCTGCACGGTGTTGGCGTTGGCCAGGTTGGAGGCCGCAGCCTCCACCCGCGCGCGCTCCACCGACATGCCGGCGGCGCTGATGGCGAAGGTCTTCGAGAAGTCCATCGACGTGTCTCCCTGTCCGTTCGCGCCCGAGGGCGTCACTTCTTCCCGTCGCTGACGGCCGCCGAGAGCACCGCCAGGTGCTTCGACATCGCCTTCAGCAGCGCCTGGTACTGGGTGGCGTTCTGGGCCATGCCCGCGACCTCCAGGTCCAGCTGCACCTTGGCCGGCACACCGCCGGCGGTGGAGACCGGCACCAGCCGGGCCTCCACGCCCTCCAGCGAAGTGGCGTCCAGGTAGCCCTGGGCCCCCAGCGCCGACCGGGCGTCCTCGAGCTGTCCCTCGAAGCTGACCGTGACGGGCACGTAGCCCTCCACGCTGGCGTTCGCGATGTTGGCGGCTGCCGCCTGCTGCCGGAGCGCCGCCGCGTCGAGCGCCTTGCCCAGCGCGGCCATGGTGATCGCCTCGATTCCCTCGGTCACGGCGCCTCCTCTACTGGATGACCAGCTCGGCGCGGAGCGCGCCGGCCGTCTTGATGGCCTGCAGGATGGAGATGATGTCGCGCGAGTTGGTCTTGAGCCGGGCCAGCGACTGCACCAGGTCCGCCACCGTGTTGTTGTCCGAGGTGGTGACCACGCCCGTGTCCTTGCCCTCGTGCACGTTCACGTAGGTGTTGGTCACGATCTCGGTCCGGACGCCCGGCCCGCTGCGCCAGGCGATGCCGGGCTGCGAGGCGTAGTTCTCCTCGACGATGGAGACCTTCAGGTCGCCGTGGGTGATGGCCACCGGCGAGATCCGGACGTCCCCGCCGGCCACCACCGTCCCGGTCCGCTCGTTCACCACCACGCGCGCGCGGCGGTCCGGATCGACGGTGACCGCCTCCAGCCGGGCCACGAACCGGACCAGCTGCGGCTGGTCGTCCGGGACCTTGATCGACACGGCCGACGCGTCGGTGGCCTCGGCGAAGGTCCCGCCCAGCTCGCTGTTGAGGGCCGCGGCGATCCGGTCGGCGGTGGTGTAGTCAGGATCCGCCAGCAGGAAGGTGATGTGCCGGTCCTCGCTCATCACCTGGGCGCTGACCCCGACCTCCACCGTGGCGCCGCCCGGCACGGAGCCCACCGTGGGGTGGTTCTTCTGCACCACGTTCCCGTTGGCGTCGTAGCGGTAGCCGCCCACCGAGAGCGGCCCCTGGGCCAGGGCGTGCACCACGCCGTCGGGCCCCTTGAGCGGGGTGAGGAGCAGGCTGCCGCCCAGCAGGCTCCGGGCGTCGCCGGCCGAGGTGACGGTCACGTCCAGCGTGTCGCCCTCGCGGGAGAAGGGCGGCAGCGAGGCGGACACCATCACCACGGCCACGTTCCGGCTCTGGATCTGGTCGGCGGGGACGGTGAGGTTGAACTGCGAGAGCACGTTGGAGAGCGTCTGGCGCGTGGTCCGGTTGTTGGGCGAGTCCCCGGTGCCGGCCAGGCCGGTCACGATGCCGTACCCGACCAGCGCGTTCTCGCGCCAGCCGCGCAGCTTCCCCAGGTCCTTCACCCGCACGGCCTCGGCGCCGCGCGCCGTCGGCGCAGCGAGCACGCCGGCCAGCAGCGCGGCGCAGAGGAGGATCGATCGACGGAGGTCGGTGCGCATCACAGCCCCAGGGCGTCCAGCAGCTGGCGCCACCAGCCGCGCTTGTTGCGCTCGGCCACGTCGCCCGCGCCGGTGTAGCTGATGCGGGCGTCGGCGAGCCGGGTCGAGAGCACGATGTTCCCGGCGGTCACGTCCTGCGGCCGGACCCGCCCCTCCAGCTTGACGTGCTGCGCCTCGCCGTTGACGGTCAGCGACTGCTCGCCGCCGAGCCTGAGCTCGCCGTTCGGCAGCACCTCCTGCACCGTGACGGTGAGCGCGGCCAGGACGCGGTTGGCGCGCTGCGTGCTCCCGCCGCCGTCGAAGGTCCCGCGGACGTTGACCGAGCCGCCGTAGGCCTTGCGCGTGTCGTTGGCGGCGAGCCCCAGCGAGGCGTCGATGCCGTTGTTGCGCTGCGTGGAGGTCTCGGCGCTGGTGGCCGCCGAGGAGTTCTCGATGACCTGGACGGTGATGGCGTCCCCGACCTGGAAGGCCTTGGCATCGCCCGCCAGCGACCGGTAGGCCGTCCCCGGGTACAGGCTGTCGGCGCGCGCGACGCCCCCTGCCCCGGCCACCGCCAGCAGCAGCGCTGCGACCACTCTCATGGCTCCACCTCCACCGCCCCCGGACCGGTGACCCGGGCCAGGAGGGCAGCCTTCGAAGACGGCAGCTTCACGCGGACGGACTGGCCGACGTGCCCGTCCTCCAGGACCTCGACCTGCCCTTCCAGCGCGACGCGCCCCTGCACCGACCGGAGCGTGGCCAGGCTGCCGCGCGCCACGTCCGGCGCCGGCTCGACCTGGGCGCGCGTGAGCGGGGCCCCGGGGGCCACCGGCGCCTTCACCCGGACCGGCCGGACCACGTCCCGGTCGACCGGCAGGACGTCCAACCCGGTCCACCGCGTCTCCTTGACCTCGAGCTCCCCCGGCTCCAGCCGCTCCCCGGGCGCAGCCCGGCGGGCGATCACGTAGGCGGGCCCGTAGACGGTCAGGTCGAAGCGGACCGGCGCGAGGCGGACGAAGGTGCCGGCCGACCAGACCTCGACCCAGACCGTGGGGCGGCGCGACCGGAGCTCCGCCTCGCCGATGGCCCGCGGGTTGAGCTCGAGCGGCCCGGCCGGCGCCACCAGGTCGCGTGGCGCCTGCGCCTCCTGGATCTCCGCCCGGAGCCCCGCACGCTGCGCCGCGGCCACCAGCGCGCCCCGGGCCACCTCGGCCACCGCCGGCCCCGGCACCTGCTGGCTGGCCAGCGACACCTTCGCCACCGCGGCCCCGGCCCACTCCATCTCGTCGGGGCGGACGCCCCCGCGCACCGCCACCCAGCGGCCCAGGTGATCCCGATCCACCCGGACCGGGACGCCGGCGCGGACCAGCGCGCCCAGCGGCAGCGCGGCGAGCCGCTCCAGCAGCGGGAGCTCGCGGGTGGTGATCACCGCCACGTCCCCCAGCGTCAGCGCGCGGTGGTTCACCTCGACCTCCGGGCGCAGCTCGATGCGGACGCGCGCAGCCCCGGCCGCGACCGACGGCTGGGCCGCAGCGGCGACGCAGGGCAGCGCGGCCAGCGCCCCGGCGAGCAGGCCGGAGCGCAGGCGCGCCGCGAGGTGGCGCAGCGGTCGGCTCACTTGCGCAGCCCGTTCACCAGGCCGAGCATCTCGTCGGCCGCCTGGATGACCTTGACGTTGGCCTCGTACGCCCGCTGCGCCACCATCAGGTTCACCATCTCGTCCACCAGCTTGACGTTCGAGCCCTCCAGGTAGCCCTGGGCCAGCCCGCCCACCCCGTCCTCGCCCGGCCGCGCCGCGATGGCCTCACCCGAGGTCTCGCTGGCCGTGTAGACGTTGTTGCCCAGCGCCGTGAGGCCGGCCGGGTTGGTGAAGCGGACCAGCTCCAGCCGCCCGGCCGTCAGCGGCTGCTGCTGGTTCGGCAGGGTCAGCTGCACCGTGCCCTCGGCGTCGATGGCGATGCCGGTCGCATCCGCCGGGACGGTGATCCCCGGCTGCAGCGGGTACCCAGCCTCGGTGACCAGCAGCCCGTCGGCGTTGACCCGCAGCGAGCCGCTGCGGGTGTAGCCGGTGGTGCCGTCGGGGAGCGTCACGGCCAGGAACCCGTCCCCCCGGATGGCCAGGTCGAGCGGCGACCCGGTCTGGCGCATCTCGCCGGCCTCGAAGACCTTGCCCACCGAGGCGATGCCCACGCCGGCGCCCAGCGGCGGCGCGCTGGCCAGGAGCCCCGCCTCGCCCGTGCCGGCCACCTGCCGGGCGGCGGCGTCCTGCAGCATCAGATCGGTGAAGGTGACCCGGCCGCGCTTGAAGGCCGGGGTGTTCACGTTGGCCAGGTTGTTGGCCACCGTGTCCACCGACAGCTGCTGCGCCTGCATGCCGGTCGCCGCGATGTAGAGCCCCTCGAACATGCCTCTTCCTCCTCGCACCTGTGGCCCGCCCGCGGCGGGCGCCCGCTCAAGAGAGATCGCCCAGCTTCCGGATGGCGTTGCCCAGCAGCTCGTCGTAGCCCTGCGCCACCCGCGTCATCGACTCGAAGTGCCGCATGGCCTGCATCAGCTCGACCAACTCGTGCATGGCGCTGACGTTTGAGTTCTCGAGCGCGCCCTGGCGGACCTGCGCGCCGCCCTCCGGGACCACCGTCATCCCGGGACCGCCCGCCAGCAGCCCCGCGCCGAGCCGCGGCAGCGCGCCGGGGTGCTCGAACCGGACCACCTTGAGCTGGCCGACCGGTTGGCCGGCGGCCGTGAGCGTGGAGGTGGCCCTGGGCTCGGTGATCCTTCCGGCGGCGTCGATGACCGGGGTGGTGGTGGTGAGCTGGATGGGACCGTTCAGCCCCATCACCGGGTTGCCCGCCGCGGTGACCAGGCGGCCGCTCGCGTCCACGCGGAAGTCGCCCTGGCGCGTATAGGCCGGGCCGGCCGGCGTCTCCACCTCGAAGAAGCCGTCCCCCTCCAGCGCCACGTCCAGCGGCTGCCCCGTCATCCGGAGCGTGCCGGGGCGGGCGTCGGTCAGGACCTGCAGCCCGGCCGTCGCGTCCACCGCGCCCGCGAGCCCCACCGGCGCGCGCTCGCCCGCGGCCCGGGCCGCGTCCACCGCCTCCGCGAACGGCCGCACCGTGGCGACCTCGCGCTTGTAGCCGGGCGTGCTGGCGTTGGCCAGGTTCTGGGCGATCCGGTCCACCCGGCCCATGTCCTGCTGCAGGCTCACCAGCGTCACGCCGAAGACGTCCTTCATGCCCACCGCTCCTCCTCTCCTCGCCTCACGGCGACACCACGCCCCAGGACTTCAGCTCGATGTTCTGGGGGACCTCGGCCATCGACAGGACGCGCAGGTGCGGCATCACCCGCTCCGACAGCGCCCGGAGGTGCCGGCGCAGCTCGGGGGAGCAGAGCAGCACCGGCAACAGGTTGCTCTTCATCATCCGCTCGGCCTGCTGCGCCATGCGGCCCATCACCTTCTCCGCCAGCGCCGGCTCGATCACGAACGGGCGCGGCGCGCCCTCGGGATCCCGGGCCGCGGCCAGGCTGTGGAGCAGCTCGCTCTCGATGGAAGGGTCCAGCGTCATCACCTGCAGCGCCGTGGCGTCGCCCAGGAGCCCCTGGCAGATGGCGCGTCCCAGCCGCTGGCGGACGGCCTCGGTGAGCTGCAGGGTGTCCTTGGTGTGGCGCCCGGCGTCCGCGAGCGTCTCGAGGATCGCCTCCATGTGCCGGATGGAGACCTTCTCGCGCAGGAGCCCCTGCAGCACCCGCTGCACGTCGCTGACGCCCAGCACCGTGGGGATGAGCTCCTCCACCAGGCTGGCCTGCGTCTGGCGGATCCGTCCCAGCAGCCGCTCGGTCTCGGCCCGGGTGAGCAGCGTCGCGGCCTCGCGGTGCAGCACCTCGGTGAGGTGGGTGAGGAACACCGTGGGCGCGTCCACCAGCGTGTACTTGGCCGCGGCGGCGCTGGCGCGCTGGTGGTCCTCGATCCAGAGCGCCGGCAGGCCGTAGGTCGGGTCCCGCGTCACCTCTCCCGGGATCGACCGCACGTCGCCGTTCGGGTGGATGGCCAGGAAGCGATCGAAGCGGGCCTCTCCCCGGGCACACGGGACACCGTCGATGACGATCTCGTAGCGGTCGGGTGCGAGCCGCGCGTCGTCGCGGAACCGGACCCGCGGCAGGACCATGCCGTGGTCCATGGCGAACGAGTGCCGGAAGGCGGAGATCCGGGCCATGAACGGGCTGTTGGGCGTCTTGACGACGGGGATCCAGTGCGCGCCCAGCCCGACCTCGATCGGCTCCAGCGTGAGCGCGGCGTACGGATCCTCGCCGCCCGGCTCCGCCGTCGGGGCGCCCGCCCCCGCCGCGCCTCCGGCCGCCGCCGCCCCGGCGCCAGCCCCGGCCGCAGCCGGCTGCCCCCCCTGCCCGACCTGCGCCTCCCGCCCCTTGCCCAGCTTGTAGACCAGGAAGGCCACGGAGAGGACGCACCCCTCCAGCACCAACGTCGGCAGCGCCGGGATCCCAGGCAGCAGCAGCAAGCCGCCCAGGGCCGCCGCCACGATGAGCAGCGCCTTGGGGAAGGACGTCACCTGGCGCAGCACCTCGGCGCTCAGGTTGGAGTCGGAGGCCGACCGGGTGACGATGATGCCGGTGCCGACCGCGATCACCAGCGCCGGCACCTGCGTGACGATGCCGTCGCCGATGGTGAGGAGCGTGTACCGCTGGAGCGCCTCGCCCCAGGCCAGGCCGTGCTGCATCACGCCGATGATCAGGCCGCCCACGATGTTGATGAGCAGGATGATGATGCCGGCGATGGCGTCGCCCTTCACGAACTTGGAGGCGCCGTCCATGGCGCCGTAGAACGCGGCCTCCTTCTCGAGGTTCTTCCGCCGGCGCTGCGCCTCGGCCTGGTCGATGAACCCCATGTTCAGGTCGGCGTCGATGCTCATCTGCTGGCCGGGCATCGAGTCGAGCGTGAACCGCGCCGCCACCTCGGACACGCGCTGCGCGCCGTTGGTGACGACCACGTACTGCACGACGATCAGGATCAGGAAGACGATCAGGCCGATGACGTAGTTGCCGCCCACCACGAAGGCGCCCACCGCCGCGATGACCCGGCCGGCGTTGCCGTCGGACAGGATCAACCGGGTGGCCGCCACGTTGAGCGAGAGCCGGAACAGCGTGGCGATGAGCAGCAGCGAGGGGAAGGTCGAGAACTCGACCGGCCGCGCCATGTAGAACGTCAGCAGCAGGATCAGGAAGGCGAAGTTGAAGTTGGTGAGGATCAGGAAGTCGAGCATCCCCGAGGGGATGGGCGCGAACAGCACCACCAGGACGCCCAGCACCAGGGCGACCATGGCCACGTCGCGGTGCCGGCCGACGATCCGCTTCAGCGACTCCACGGAGCACCTCCCGTGGCCGGGGCGGCCTGCTGCTGGGCCCGCTCGCGCATGGCGAACACCCAGACGATGATGCGCGCCACCTGGGCGAAGAGCTCGGGCGGCACGTGCTGGTCGACCGGCAGGTCGCGGTAGAGGCGCCGCGCCAGGGTCGGGTTCTGGACCACCGGGATGCGGTGCTTGGCGGCGATGGAGCGGATCACCGCCGCCAGGTGGCCCGAGCCCTTGGCCACCAGCTGGGGCGAGGGCATCTCGCCGTGGACGTAGCGCAGCGCCACGGCGTAGTGGGTCGGGTTGGTGATCACCACGTCCGCCTGGCGGGCCTTCTTGAGCGCCAGGATGCGCTTCAGCATCTCGCGCCGCAGCTCGCGCAGCCGGGCCCGGATGCGCGGATCGCCCTCGCGGTGCTTGTGCTCGTCCTTGAGCTCCCGCCGGCTCATCCGCATCTGCTTCGCGAACTCGCGCCGCGTGTAGGCCAGGTCCAGCACCGCGATGACCGCGAGCGCCAGCCCCAGCTGCAGCCCCAGCGCGCCGATGTCGTCGAGCAGGGTCCGCACCACCCCGAGCGGCGGGAGCGTGGAGATCAGGTAGAAGTGTGGCACCAGGTTGCGGAGCGCCAGGAAGACCACCCAGCTCAGCACCACCAGCTTGAGCAGCGACCGCACCGCCACGAAGAGCGTCCGGAGCGAGAGATCCGCTTGAACCCGGTCACCGGGTTGAGGCGGGTCCAGTCCGCCTTGAGCGGCTCTAAGGTGATGAGCGGGCCGGTCTGGAGCAGGTTGCCGGCCACCGCCGCCAGCATCAGGGTCAGGAAGAACGGGATGGAGAGCGAGAACCGCCGTCGAGAGCGTGCGGGAGAGGAGCGACCAGAGCGCCCCGGCCCCGTCGGCGCGCCCGGCCTGGATGAGCAGCGCCCGGTCGAAGCGGAAGACCTCTCGCCAAGCGCCCCAGCCGCGCCACGCCAGGAAGACCATGGCCGCGATGAAGACCATCGCCGAGACCACCTCGGGGCTCTTCGCGACCTGCCCCTTCTCGCGCGCCTTCTGCAGCTTGTACGGGGTGGCCGCCTCGTTGCGGTCCAGCTCCTGCTCGGCCATCACGCACCTCCCGGGCGACCGGCGAGGAGCGCGGCCAGGCGAGCCGGCGGCGCGGTGAGGTCCACCGCCGCCGCGACCGGGAAGATGGCGTCCCAGGTCCGGTAGATGCTGGCGTAGACGCGGTCCAGCGTGGGGCCCACGCCGCCGAGCCAGACCGACAGCGCGATGATCCCGACGATGATCTTCACCGGGATGCCCATGGTCAGCATGTTGATCTGCGGCATGTTCCGGGCGACCACGCCCAGCGCCACCTCGACCATCAGCACGCAGAACACCACCGGCGCCGCCAGGGCGAAGCCGAGCGTGAAGAGCCCGCCCACCTGCTGCAGCACCGGCTCCACCGCCCGCTCGAGCGGCCAGGGCTGACCGAGGGGGAAGCGCTCCAGGCTGTACGCCAGCCCGCGCAGCAGCGCGTGGTGGCCGTTGACGAGGAAGAAGGCCAGCACGGCCAGCTGGTCGAAGGCCGCGGCGACGATGGGCACCTGGCGCCGGGTGGCGGGGTCGATCACCTGCCCCAGCCCGAACCCCATCTGCACGCCCAGGAGCTGCCCCGCCATGGAGATGGACGCGAAGGCCACCAGGATCCCCAGCCCCAGGGTCGCGCCCAGGGCCAGCTCGCAGAAGCCCGCCTGCAGCAGCGCTCCGCCGCCGCCCATCGCGCCCCCCGGCGCCCGCGCGGCGACCTCCGCGCCCGGGAGCCCCAGCGACAGGACCGCCGCCAGCCCCAGCACGATCAGCGCCCGGATGGTGAGCGGGACGCTCTGCGAGCCGAGCAGCGGGGTGGCGATGAAGGCCGCGCCCAGCCGGAGCGAGAGCAGGACGACCGTCACCAGCCAGCCCGCGTCGATGGAGATGGCAGCGTGCACGCCGGCCGGCCCTAGAACAGCGACGGGATGGACGACCAGAGCTGCGTCCAGTAGTGGCCCACGCTCCTGAGCATCCAGGAGCCGAAGGCGATGAGCCCCAGGGTGGCCGCCAGCAGCTTCGGCACGAACGCCAGCGACATCTCCTGGACCTGCGTGACCACCTGCAGGACGCTGACGATGAGCCCGACCAGCATGGTCAGCGCCAGCACCGGCGCCGAGACCACGATGGCCGTCCAGAACAGCTCGCTCATCAGCTGCAGCGCAAGGTCAGCGCGCATGGTTCCCCCCTTGCGCTGCCCCGCGTGGAGGCGGCGCCAGTTCCCCAGCCGTTTCGTCTGCGCGCCCCCCGGCGCGCCGCCCCCGCACTTGGCGGTGCACTGCCCAGGTCGCGCTCTGGTTCGGGGCTTCCCAGCCCGGATCAGCCGCTCACCTGCCGACCGCCACCTGCGTGACGTTGTCCGTTCCGGGTACTACGGCTGCCGCGAGCCAAACAAGTCCCACGCCTTCACGCCGGGTGAGACCGCATTCAGACTTGGCGTCAAGTCGGCCGACGGGTGCGACAGAAACCGTCAAGCAGGACCGGGAGTTGGTGTGGCGAACATGGGGATTTCCTCATTCACCCCGCGTGCTCATGCGATCTGTCGTCGCACCACCTCAACTCGTGGCGGGCGCGGGTGCAACGCGCGCCGCGCAGGCGCGCCCGGCGGCCGCCCGGTGTGCGCGCAAACGTTTGTAGGACCTGACAGTGTCGGCTCAGCGAGCCGGATGGCGCGGAGCTACCGGAAAACGCACGCCCCGCGCCTCCAGCATGGCGATGACCTTGGCCTGCCAGGAGCGCTGCGGCTCCAGGTCCACCCGGCCGGTGGAGACCAGCCGGCCCAGGTATTCGAGATCGCGCGAGTATCCTCGCTCGAGCAGCTCGGCCACGCGGTCGTACTGGTTCAGCGCCGCGGCCTGGAACGCGATGGTCCAGCCGGACGAGTCGGCGCGTTCCAGGTCGGCCCTGTCCAGCAGGAGCTCGTACCCGGCCCATCCCCGGCCGTGCACGCCGAGCGCAAGCGCGGCGGCGATGGCCGTCTTGCCGGACTTTCGGTCCAGGGCGTTGGCATCGCCTCCCCGCGCCAGCAGCACGCGCAGGCAGGCCGGGTCGTGGCGGGTGGCCGCCGCGAACACCGGCGAGAACCGGCCGTTGTCGTGGTTGGGGTCGGCACCGGCCTCGAGCAGCGCCTCGACGCCCGCCTCGCTACCGCATCCGACGGCCCAGAGCAGCGGGGTCGTCCGCTCGGCCCCCTCACCCTCCAGGTCGGCCCCGGAGGCCAGCGCGGCCTGGAGCGCCTGGCGGTCCCCCGCGCAGGCTGCGCGCGCCAGCGCTGCCTGCGCAGGCACCTCGAACACGGCTGCCGCATCCCGTTCCTTCACTCCGCGCTCCCCAGCCGACGCGACGGACGCGAGCGCGGCCGCCAGCAACACGGCTGCGGCCCGACAGCTTCCGCCGGCCGGCCGCATCAATTGCCCCAGGTCCCCTGGGAGAAGGCGGACCACATCCCGAACACCACGTTGTCCATCATGTGCTGGTTCACCATCTCGAGAGGGCTGAGCATGTCGAACCAGCTGACGGGCTGCCCCAGCGCGAGGCCGCCGTCGCTGCCGAGCGTCGGCGGGCGGACAGCTTCGAAGCCAAACCGCTCTCCAGCCGCGGTTGGGATGCCCCCGAACAGCGAGCCCCCCGAGTAGACCAGCGGGAGGCCAAACCCGCCCAGTCCCCCGGTGGCCGCCAGGAGGCCGCCCGCCACCCCGGCGGCCAGTCCCCACTCGATCACGTCCTGCCCCGTGGAGAGCACCTCACCCTTCACGAAGTAGGCGTCCACCAGCTCGCCGGCCCGATCCCGGTTCACGCCGTAGGGCGCGAGGGTCGCCTCGTGGACCCCCGCTGCGTTGAACGTCACCGCGGTGGCCCCGGTGGCGAGCGCCTGCGCAGAGGCCAGCCCGCCGCCCAGCGAGTGGCCGGTGAAGCTCACGTTCTCCACGCCCACCGCCGCAACCAGCTTGCGGCCGGCCACGATGGCCCGGTCGTACTGCTCCGCCGACAGGCCCGCTCCCTGGGTCAGGTTGTTCCACCAGTCGACACCGCTCTCGGTGCCCCGGTCGGTCATGATCAGGCGCCCGCCGGGGGCACGATAGACCGCGGCCGCATAGCCGGAGCCGTCGTTCCGGAGGTCCTCGTTGCTAAGGTTCAGGTTCGCCAGCTCGCGGTCTCCCAGGCGCTGGTATCCCTCGGGCAACAGGGCCTCGACCGCCTCGTCGAAGTAGACGTCCGTGCAGAGCAGAGCCCGCTCGAAGACGGGCTTGAAGGCGTCCAGCTTGGCCTGCAGCTTGGGATCGGGGTGCGCGGCGAGCTCCCTCTCGAGCGCCTCCAGCTGCTCGCGCACGGCGACCATCTGGGCGATCTTGCGGGCGTCGTCGTCCGCCTTGTCGGCCGCAGTGCCCGCGGCCAGCAGCTGGTCGCGCGCGTCCTCGTAGGCCGCCTTCTGCGCCTCGGTCTGGGGTTCCCAGGGCGCCTGCCACGCCTCCTTGACGGCCGTCACCAGGCCGTTCGCGAGCGCGTTGCCGAAGGCATCGGCGGCCACCTGCACGAACTCGACCTTGCCCTGACGCGCCAGCGAGGTGGCCGTCCCCGCGACCACGCCGGACACGGACGCGGTCAGGAAGGCCTTGCCGAAGTCATAGCCCTTCGACGCATCGTAGCCCTGCGCCCAGTCCATGCCCGCCGCGGTGGCTGAACCCACCGCGCCGCCCACCGAAGCAGCGGCGACATTCCACCAGTCGAAGTTCTCCTGCAGGTGCGCCAGGCAAGCGATGCCCTGCGTGCCGGCGTTCGCGACGGACGCGCGGAGCGCCGCCAGGGCCGAGGTCGTGACCACGTCGGCGGTCTTCACGATCGAGAACGCCGCCCCCGTGACTGCCGACACCGAGCTGCCGATGGCCCCCATGGCCACGGCGCCCCAGTCGAACTCCTTTTGCAGGCCGAAGGCCATCCCGGTGAGCTGGCCCGCCGCCGAGCCCACCGCCCCGCCCAGCGCCGCGGCGCCCACCAGCATCGCGGCGGTGGTGAGCGACGCCGCCCCCGCGATGGCGCTGCCGCCCACCACGGCTGCGCCGGCCCCGAAGACCCCGGCGCTGGCGCTGACCGCACCCATGGCGATGGCCGCCGCGCCGGCCGTGACCACCGTCGCCACGATGGTGACCACCACCGCCAGGATGATGCCGATCACGCCGCAGGCGTTGGACTGGGAGGTCGCGGCCGGCGCCGGCAGGTTGGGCGAGGTGTTGCCCACCACCTTGGACGGGTCGTAGGGCTGGAAGGTGCCCGAGTTGTTCCGCGACCCCGCGGCGCTGCTGGGGATGATGAGCGTCTGCCCGACCCGGAGCTCAGCGTCGCTGCGCACGCCGTTGGCGTCGCCGATCACGTACCAGAGGCTGGCGTCGCCGTACGCCGCCAGCGCCACCGAGCGCAGCGAGTCGCCCGCCCGCACGGCGTAGGTGCCGACCGCCGCCGAGGGGTAGGCGTTGGTGATGGCCTGGTAGGTGAGGCCGAAGCTGCCCTGGACGGTGTAGTTGGGGTTCCCGTCCTTGGTCGGATCGTTGGGATCCGTCCCCTGGCCGTAGACGCCGAGCACGTTCCCGTCCACCACCAGCTGGCGCAGGACCCGTCCCTCCTGCACCTTCATCAGCACGTGGCCCGCCGAGTCGTTCACGAAGCGGCGGTCGAAGGCGTTCTTGCTGGTGTCGTCCACCCCGACCAGGAAGCCGTTGACGTCGTAGCTGTCGGTGGTGGTCCCCTTGTTCGAGGCGTTGTCCTCGCGGTACCCCACCACCTTGCTCTCGCGGTAGCCCTCCAGCTTCGCGAAGGACACGTCGTAGAACAGCCGGATGCCCTCGGAGCCCAGCGAGGTGTAGTGCACCACGTTGCCGGCGGAGTCGTAGCCGCTGCGCCACTCGTAGACCGGCGAGTAGCCGATGATGGAGGTGGTCGAGCCCCCGTACCCGTAGGACGAGGAGCTGCTGGTGGTGCTGTAGATGGGGGTGGTACCGGTCTGGACGCGCTCCTCGTACCGGGTCTCGCTGTCCAGCGAGCCGTTGGCCTTCGTGACCTTCACGGAGCGCAGGCGCCCGTTCTCGTCGTAGCGCGAGACGCGGACCCGCGCGCCGTTGGCCTCGTCGTCACCGCCGGCCACGGCCGCGATGAAGGACGCAGCGGTACCGCTGGCGATCCCCACCTTCACCACCCGCGAGGCGCCGTCGTAGAGCCGCTCGTCCACCGTGAGCGCCGAACCGGCACCGAGCGCGGTCCAGTTCTCGTCGAAGCCGCCCGCCTTCACCGCGATGAGCCGGTTCAGCGCGTCGTAGGTGTAGTACTCGTAGGCGATGCCGTCGCGCGCCTGGTAGAGGGCCACGCCGGCGGTGGAGCCGTAGGCGACCTGTGACACCACCTGCTTGCCCCAGGACACGTCCTTGATGCGGTTGCCGTTCTTGTCGTAGCCGAGGATGTGCCCCTGGGCCTGCGTGACGTTGGCCAGGTCGCCGGCGTCCCCGTTCTTGGCCCCCTCCACCAGGATCTGGCGGTTCATCGCGTCGTACGCGTACCAGAGGTCCTGGCTCTTGCCCGTCGCGTCGTAGACCGCGCTCGAGTCCACCGTCCGGTAGGTCTGCACCCGGTAACTCGTGTGCTGGTGGATGCGGTTGCCGACGGCGTCGTACTCGAAGCTGAGCGTCACGCCGTCGGACGCCTCCACGTTGGCCAGCCGGCCCAGGTTGTCGTAGGAGAGCCGCTGATCCTGGTAGGTGACCAGGCCGCCGTAGCTGGAGTCGATGCCGTAGTTGGTGGGCGCACCACCGTACTGGACGGTCCGCTCCAGCACCTTCTTGCCGCCCGCGTTGTAGGCGAAGGTGGAGGTCTGCCCCAGCGCGCCGTCGGCGATCTGCACCAGCTGGCCCGCGCCGTCGTAGGCGTAGGACAGGGACTGACCGCGCGAGCTGCGCTGGGAGAGGAGCTGTCGCGCGGCGTCGTAGGTGAACTGGTAGGTCGCACCGCCCAGGTCGGTGTGGCCCTGGAGGAGCCCGAAGCCGTCGTAGCTCCAGCTGGCCAGGGTCCCGTTCGCGTCCAGGCTGCCCAGCTGCCGGCCAGCCGCGTCGAAGGCGGCCTTGCTCACCTGGCCCATGGGCTGCTTGGTCTCCACCAGGTTGCCGCGGAGAATCGTAGGCGTAGGAGGTGGCTTCGCCGTCCCCGTTGGTCACGCGGAGCTTGCGGCCCGCCTCGTCGAACACCGTCGCCGTGACCAGGGCCCGGTCGGCCACCTTGGAGACGACGTACGCGTCGCTGGCGGTGTAGACCGACACCGCCTCGGTGGTGATGGCCGTGTTCCGGCCCAGCTTGTCGAAGCCATAGCCGGTCACGTGGCCCATGGCGTCGGTGACCCGGACCTGGTTCCCGAACGCGTCGTAGGCGCGGCTGATCACGCCGCCGTCCGCGTGGACTTCGCGCGCCAGCTGTCCGACCGAGTCCCACTCCTGCCGGTTGACGTTCCCCCTGGCGTCCTGGATGGCCACCTGCCGTCCCAGCGCGTCGTAGGACAGCCGGGTGACCGGGCCGGTGCCGGTGGTGCCGTTGGCCGGCGGATCGGTCCGCATCACCATCCGGTCCAGGGCGGAGTAGCTGAACCGGGTCCAGAGCGCGCCTGCCGAGCCGAGGCTGCGGGGCGCGGCCTGGGCGGTGATGTTGCCCCAGCGGTCGAACTCCTGGTCCACCACCACCCGGTAGGCGGCGGCGTCGGTCGCGTCCTTGCGCTGCGGGAGGAGCTGCCGGACCAGGCGCCCGAGGGCGTCGTACTGGAAGTCGGTGCGGCGCATGGACGACTGGTCCGCCGCCGCGGCGCTGGCGTAGGTCGCCGCGTCCACAGCGCCCAGGCTGGTGAGCTCGGCCGCCTGGTGGCCCAGCAGGTCGTACAGGTAGATCTTCACCCGGCCGTCGCCGCTGTTGGTGCGCCAGAGGCGCCCGGCGCCGTCGTACTCGAAGGTCTCGATGCCCTGGCCGGTGGTGCTGCGCTGCACCAGCTCGCCGAAGGCGTCGTAGGTCGCCGCCACGCGGACCGAGCCGGCGGTGGCCTGGGAGACCGTGGTGATGGTGCTGCCGCCCACCACGCTGGTGGAGGCCGGCGTCAGGACCGCCGTCTGGCGGCCCAGCGCGTCGTACTGGTAGGCCGTGTAGAGCGTGCGGGTCACGCCGTCGTTGCCGGTGACGCCTTGCCACTCCTTGGCCACGTGCCCGGCGCGATCGTAGGACCGGTAGTGGGTGAAGCCTCCGGCGTCGGTGACCGCCCGGGCCAGGCCGCGAGCGTCGTAGCGGGTCAGGGTGGTCCGATCCAGCGTGGCGCTGGGCGCCGCCGCGGTGCCGGTGGCCGCGGCGCTGGCGCCGTTCGCGTACTCGGTCTTCACCACCGCGTTGCCGAGGGCGTCGCGGAGGTAGGTGGTGAGGGGGGTGAGCGCGGTGCCGCCGGTGGTGCTGCTCCGGGTCGGCGCGACGACGGCGCGGATCTGCCCGCGCGCGTCGTAGACCGTGTAGGTGGTGCCCCCGAGCGCATCGGTGACGGAGGTCCGGTTGCCGACCGCGTCGTAGCCGTAGGTGGTCGTGAGGTCCCGCCGGGCCGTGACGCCGGCCGCGTCGGTGCACTCGACGGCCTTGCGGGTCTCGGCCACGCGGCGGTTGAGACGGTCGTACTGGTAGGTCAGCTCGCAATCCAGCGTGGCGCTCTCCACCAGCGACGCCAGGTCATAGGTGGTCCGCCCCGCGACCGTGGTGCCGTCGAGCGCCGTGGCGTACTCCCGGCGGCGGACCAGGTCGCCCGAGGCGTCGTAGGCCTGCTCGGTGAGGAACCCGAGCGCATCGACCGTCTTCACCTCCTGGCCGCGCTGGTCGAAGACGTGCCGGATGCCCGCCCAGGAGAGCCCGCGGCCGGTGAGCGCCCAGACCTCGACGGCCTGGCCGAAGGCGTCATAGGTGGTCTCGACCACCGCCGACGCGGAGAAGCCCTCGGAGCCGGTGCCATCGCTCATCCAGGCCTGTGGCTGCGTCACGCGGACGGCCCGACCCATCGCGTCCCGATCGGTGACGATGGCGCGATCGGCCTGATGCTGGGCGGCGGTGAGCGCGGCCAGGGCTGCGCCCACCTCTGCGGCCGTCGGGGCGGTGGTGCCGGTGGCGGCGAGCGTCGGCGCAGCGGCGTAGCGGGTGAGCCGCGTCACCTCGCCGAAGGTGTTGCGCTCGTACCCGGTGACGAACCCCAGCGCGTCCACCTCGAACCGCACGCGCCCCAGGGCGTCGTGGGCGCGGCAGGTCCGGTTGCCCGCCACGTCGATGTTCACCACCGCGTCGCCGAAGACGTCGTAGACCACCTGGCTGGTGAGCGTGACCGTGGTCTCGACCCGGGCCGCCAGCGCCGTCGCGCCGTTCGAGGCCAGACTGGCCTCGGCCTCGCTGTACACGGCCACCGGCGGATAGGTGGTCTTCACCTGCCGCCCGCGGGCGTCGTAGGCGTAGGCGGTGGCCCGCTCCTGCCCGGCCAGCCCCGCCGCCTCGATGCGACGGGTCAGGTTGCCGAGCGCGTCGTACTCGAAGCGCGTGACCACCGCGGTGCTGACCGTGGTCCCGACCACCACCTTGCCGGTGGAGTCGTCCACCGTGGTGACGTCCACGGCCGGGTCGGTCTGCTGCACCAGCCGTCCCGCAGCGTCGTAGGCGTAGGTCCAGGTGACGCCCTTGGCGTTGGTGGTCGAGAGCCTCCGTCCGGCGCCGTCGTAGGTGCTGGACTCGACCTGCCCCAGCGCGTCGGTGCGGGCCGAGAGCTGGCTGGCGCCGTCGTAGGCGGAGGTCGTGACCTGGTCGCGCGCCGCGTCCGAGATCAGCGCGGCCGCGATGGCCGCTCCGCTCGCGCCGGGCGCCAGCCCGACCGTGGCGGTGGCGTAGAGCCGCGTGGAGGCCACCCGGCCCACGCCGTCATAGGACGTGCGGGTCACGTACCCGAGCGCGTCCACCGTGTAGGCCAGCCGCCCGGCGGCATCGTAGGCCGCCACCGTGGTCCGGTCGGCCCCCGCCGTCTCGACCAACCCGGTCAGATCCCCGTCCGCCTCCACCGTGAGCGCGCCACCGGCAGCGATGCGGGCCGCGTAGGCGCGGGTGCCCACCACGTTGCCCGCCCCGTCGTACCAGCGGCGGGTCACCGCGCCGCTCGCGTCCACCTCGTAGATGCGCCGGCCGGCGGCGTCGTAGGCGGCGCTCGAGACGCGCTTTTCGCCGGTACCGGCGACCACCGGCGCCACGGCAGCGGCCAGGGCCGAGGCATCGGTGGCAGTCGTCGGCGCGGCGATGCGGGTCGCGTAGGCCACCTGCCGCACCACGCTGCCGCCCGCGTTGTAGACGAGCTGCCGGACGCTTCCCAGTGCATCGACCGAGGTCGTCTGGCGGCCCGCGCGATCGTAGCCGAACAGCGTCACCCGGTCAGCGGCGCTGGCCGCCGCGCTGCTGGGCGAGGCCGTGGAGGCCACCGCCGTGGCGTAGGCGATCACCTTCACCACGTTGCCGCCCGCGTCGTAGACCCGCTGGGTCACGCCGCCCAGGGCGTCGGCGGTGAAGGTGAGCCGCTGGGCGGCGTCGTAGACGGAGCGGACGCGCACGTCCAGCGCGGGATCCTTGACCAGCGCCACGTTGGCGGAGAGGGCCGCCTCGGTGGCCGCGGTGCTGGCCGGGATGTACCTGGCGTAGGCCACCCGCTCCACCACGTTGCCGCAGGCGTCGTACTTCTGCTCCACCACCGCGCCCAGGGCGTCCAGCGTGAACCGGACCCGGTTGGCCTTGTCGTAGACCGTCCGGACCACCTCGTCGCGGGCCCCATCGGCCGCGGCTGGCGGAGCGGTGCCCGGGGTCCAGGAGGCCAGCACGATGCGCGTCGCGTAGACCCGCCGCTCGATCACGTTGCCGGCGCCGTCGTACTGGTAGCGCGTCACGCCTCCGGCGCCGTCCACCGACCAGACCAGCCGGCCGTCGCGATCGAGCACGCGCCGCTCCACCAGGTCCGGCTGGCCCGCCGCGGCCGGCTGGAGCCGGCCCGCAACGTCCGCCGCGGTGCAGGCGACGGGCAGCGAGGTCAGCGAGATGACCTTGCCGTAGCGAATGTAGGCGGTGACGCGCCCCTCCGCGTCGTAATCGGTCTTGTGGACGCTGCCGGTCGCGTCGACCGTGTAGACCAGGCGCCCGCCCGCGTCGTGGACGAAGCGCGTGACGGCGCCGCGCGGATCCGTCCGCGCGACCAGCTGGCCGTTGGCGTCGTAGGTGAAGGTGTCGGTGAGGACGAGGCCGCCCGGATCCACGGTGGTGGACGTGCGCCGGCCCGCCGCGTCGTAGGCGTGCTGGGTGACGGCACCGCCGGGCTGGGTGACGGTCAGGAGCCGGCCGCCCAGGTCGTAGGCGTAGCGGGTGACCAGGTTCAGGCCGCCCGGATCGACCGTCTGCGTGAGGACATTGCCGGCCAGGTCGAAGGCGGTGTCGGTGATCACGCCGCGCGGATCGGTGACCCGGATCCGCTGCCCCTTGGCGTCGTAGGCGTAGCGCGTGACCAGGTTCAGGCCGGAGGGATCGACCGCGCGGGTGAGGACCCGACCGGCCGCGTCGTAGGTGTAGCGGGTGACCGTGCCGCGGGCGTCGGTCTCCTCGACCAGCTCGTCGCCGTCGTAGGTGCGCCGGGAAATGGTGCCGTCGGCGGCGGTGGTCTGCGTCAGGTGCCCGTCGGCGTCGTAGGCATGGGCGGTGACATTGCCGCGACCGTCGGTGACGCGCAGGACCTGGCCATGCCGGGTGCGCTCGGTGACCAGGGTCACGCCCTCCGGCGTGGTCACCGTCACGCTCCGCGCGGCCAGGTCGTAGCGGTAGCTGGTGACGTTGCCCAGCGCGTCCCGCTGCGTGAGCCTGCCGCCGAAGGCGTCGTAGGTGGTGACCCGCGTCCCGCCCAGCGCATCGACGGTCTGCACCACCCGGCCCAGCCGGTCGTAGGTGGAGAGCTCGCGGTCCACGCCGTTCGGGTCGGTGATGCGGACCACCCGGCCGAAGGCGTCGAAGGCGAAGCTGCGGGTGAGGGCCAGGCCGGCGGGGTCGTCGATGGTGCGGGTGACCAGGCCGCGGCGATCGAAGAGGGCGGTCTCGACCAGCGTGCGTGCGTCCACCTGCTGGGTGGTCCGGCTCACCTCGCCGAACGCGTTGACCTCGGCGTCGGTGCGCGCCCCCAGCGCGTCGATGCTCGCGATGCGGGCACCGCGGGCGTCATACTCGCTTCGCTGAGTGGAGTTGCTGCTGGAGGCGCTGCGGGCCGCCGCCAGTGCGGCCGCGGCGGCCGTGTTGGCCGAGCTGGACAGCACGCCACCGACCAGGGCCGCCACCGTGGAGGCGGACAGGCGGGTGGCGAAGGCGCTGGTGGACTTGACGTGGCCCAGGGCGTCGTAGGTGGTCTCGGAGACCTCCCCAAGCGCGTTGACCGTGAAGCGGAGCCGGCCGGCGTCGTCGTGGAAGAAGGCGGTGCGGCTGCCGGAGGCGTCGGTGGTGCTGATGCGCCGCCCCGCGGCGTCGTAGGCGTGCTTCACCCCGTGCTCCGCCCACACCGCGTCGATCTGGGCCTGGGTCAGGCCCGCCACGATCAGCGCCGCGCCGGTGGCGGAGAGCTCGGCCGTCACCCTCCCCTGCACGTCGAAGCGCTGCAGCAGTGTGCGCTGCTCGGTCGTGCCGAGCGCCACGGTGGTGCGGACCAGGTTACCGCTGCCGTCGTACTGGTACTCGGTGACGGTCCCTTCGGCGTTGGTCTGCCGGGAGAGCCGGCCCAGGGCGTCCCAGGTGGCGGTCGAGACCCCATCGGCAGCCTGGGTGGCCGGACGCAGCGACGCCAGCGTTGCGGCGGTGGTGGGCGCGGCCGTGACCTTCCCGGCGTAGCGCCGCGACTGGACCAGCTGACCGTCCAGGTCGTAGGCCAGCTCGGTGAGGTAGCCCTCGCCGTCCACCTCGGCCACCCTCTGGCCGCGGGCGTCGTAGTACGCGAAGGTCGAGACGTCCCGGGCCGCGTCGGGGTCCACCAGGGCAGCCACGTTGCCGCTGGTCCGGGCCGCCGCCACCGCCGCGGCGATGCCGGCAGCGTCGGTGAAGCCGCGCACCTTGGTGGCGTAGGCGATGGTCTGCACCAGCCGGCCCGAGCCGTCGTAGCGCAGCTCGGTCAGGTACCCCTCGCCGTCGATGGTGCCGCGCAGCCGGCCGTCGCGGTCGAATATCTGGCTGATGACGCGGTCCGCCGCGCTGGCCGTGACCTGCACCGTCCCCGCCGTCGGGGCCAGCGCCAGGGTCACGCCGATGCCGTTGCCCAGCGCGCTGGTCGGGACGGCGGTCGCGTAGCGCGTGGTGGAGAGCACGCGCGAGGCCGCGTCGTACTCGGTGCGGGTCACGTAGCCGAGCGCGTCCACCTGCCAAGCCAGCCGCCCGGCGGCGTCGTACAGGTACCAGGCCTTGGCGTCCTGCGCGGTGATGGCCGGCCGGAGCGTGGCCAGCGCCGGGCAGGTCGGCGCTCCAGCCCCGTCCACCAGCTTCGAGACGTCGACCGGGGTGGCGTAGGCGATGGTCTGCGTGAGCTGGCCGGCCGCGTCGTAGGCGAACTCGGTCAGCGCGCCCGCCGACCCCACCTCGGCCACCTTGCGCCCGGCGGCGTCGTACAGCACCCAGCTCCGCTGGCCGGTGGGGCCCTGCGTCATGAGCAGCCGGCCGTCGGCGTCGTAGCTGTAGCGGGTGGTCCCCAGGGTGGTTCCAGCGGAGGACTCGACCAGGCTCACCAGCCGGCCCGCGCCGTCGAAGGTCGAGGTCCGGACCAGCCCGCCGGCCAGCGTGACCGAGATCTTCCCGCCGGCGTCGTCGTAGAGCACCACCGTCGGCAGCGACAGCGTCCCGTCGGAGGAGCGGCTAAGCGAGGAGACCACCCGGCCCAGCCCGTCGTAGACGGTCTGGGTGAGCCCCTTCCCGTCCGGCGTGACGGTCTGCAGCAGCTGGCCGCGGTCGTCGTACACGTACTGCGTGCTGGCCCCCGTGCCCGCCTTGCCCACCCCGGTCGCGTCCACCTCGGCGTAGACCGTGGAGAGCTTCAGCTGGCCGCGCAGGTCGTAGGCGTAATCGGTGCGGGTGGTGCGGGTCAGGTCCTGCGCCGCCGCCCAGGCCTGCAGCTGGGCCTCGGTCGGCACCGCCGTCTCGGCCAGTGCGGAGACGTCGTAGACCGCGCCGCGGTACTCGATGGCGGCCGTCCGCTGCCCGGCCGCGTCGTACCGGTACTCCGTCACCCGCCCCTCGGCGCTGAGGACGAAGCGGAGCAGGCCGCGCTGGGCGGCGTCGCGGACGTAGCGGGTGGTGAGCGGCTGCGTGGCCCCGGCGCCGGCCTGGGCCGACTCGGTGAGGAGCTGGTTGCGCGCGTCGTAGGTGCGCTCCAGCGTGTTCCCGGCCGCGTCGACCTGCCGGAGCAGGTTGCCGCTGGCATCGTAGGTCATGGCCACCGTGCGGCCCAGGCCGTCGACGATGGAGGCGACGTCGCCCAGCGCCGTGTAGGCGTAGTCGAGCCGCGTGAGGCCGGCCGGGTTGCCCACCGTGACCCCGCTGCGGACCTGCGTCAGCTGCCCCTTGGCGTCGTGCTGGTAGACCGTGGCGACGCCCAGCGGGTCGGTGACCGTGGTCTTGCCCGCCGCGGCGTCGTAGGCGAACTGCGTCACCTTCTCTTCGCCGTCGGTGACCGAGGCGACCTTGTAGAGGCCGTCCAGCAGCACGTAGGTGAAGCTGAGCGTTGTGCCGTCGCCCTGGGTGAGGGAGGCGATGCGGTTGCTGGTCCCGTCGTAGGCGTAGGTCGTCTTGAAGACCGTCCCCGTCTCGCCCGCCGCCACCGCGGCCTGGCTGCGCGGGTTCAGGACCACGCTGACCGACTCGAGCCGGTTGAGCGCGTCGTAGCCGTAGGAGACGTCCAGGACCGTGAGCGCGCCATCGATCGAGAGCACCGTGCGGACCTCGAGCAGGTTGCGCCCGCTCGGCCCACCGTAGGTGAAGGTGATCGACTCCCCGCTGGCGCTGCTGATGCGCGTGAGCAGGTTGGAGGCGTCGTAGCCGTAGGTGAGCGCGTTCCCGCTCGCGTCCACCGAGGTCAGGATCCGCCCGAAGCTCCCCGCCTGATAGGTCTCGCGCCCGCCCAAGGCGCCGTCCGTCCAAGTGTAGGTGCCGTCGGCGTTGACGACGATGGCGTCGCGCGCCGAGCCCGCCGTCACCGAGGCCAGGTAGGCCTGCCGGGTCGCGTCCCAGAGGTAGTCGCAGAACGAGCCGTCCGCGTCATGCCGCCGCAGCTTCCCGCCGCCCAGGTCCTCGATGGCCCGCGTAGGCGCGCCCTGCCAGCCGTCGCCGTTGCCGTCGAAGTCGTAGCCGCCCTGGCTGTTGTAGGTGCGCAGCGCCGTCGCATCCGGCCCCCGCCCCGCCAGCAGCACGTCCGCGCGCTGCAGGACCAGATTGCCGGTGAAGGCGTTGACGTAGGCCCGCTCGCCGCCCTGCCCCTGCGCCGCCGAGCCCGACTGCCCCCGCAGACCGAGCGCGGAGAGCGAGCTGAGGTTGAGGCCGAGCGAATTCCCCGAAAAGACTGCGACCATGCGTCACCCGTAGCCACCGCGCGCGGACGGGTCCGCCAGGTCAGGTCTGGCGGGCGGTCACGGGTGGTATGGGGTTATCCGCGGGGAGGAGAGGGAGTTAAGCGAAAGCCCCATCAGGGGCGTCACGGCTGGCTACCGGAAAGTTCTCGCCCGAGGCGGGGGACAGTTGCGCGTGGGGCGTCGCCTTGTCCCAGGAAGCCTGCTGGGCCCGCCCGCGGCCTGTAATGTAGGATGACGCGACCCCTCCCCCCCCACTTCAGCCGCTGTGGCGCGATTCCCGTCGCCTCTCGGAACGCCACGAACGTGAGGCCGCTCGCCTCGAACGCCGCCAGCGCCGCTCGCCCATCGGCTTCGCCCCAGTACCGCCCGGCGGCGAGCCTGCGCAGTTGCGCCCGATCCACCCCGCTGATCCTCTTCGTCGTCGCCACGGTCACCTCCGTGGCGAAGCCTGCCGAACTGCCGCCAGGCTCGTCAGATGCGGTTCACCGGGCGCTTACAGATGCGGTTCACCGGGCGCTTACGCGAAGCCTGCCTCGGCGCCCTCACGCTCGGCAGATGCGGTTCACCGGGGGCTTACGCTCCGACACCATCCTCGCGGTGTGCTCTACCGCCATCGGCACGAACTTCGGCGAGTCCGCTGGCCGCGGCGCACTCGACCAGAGCTTGATCGATCGTTGCGGGATCGAGCACGAGGGCCGCCGCCTCGAACTGCACCCGGTGGACCCGGTCGCCAACGCCCGCCGCAAACGCCTGCCCCGCAGGCCTGGCGAGGCTCCGGCCACCAGCACCGACTTTGACCCCACCCAGACGCTGCTCGACGCGGCCACCGGCCGCCGCCGCAAGGAGAACGACCGATGAGGGACTCGTACCTGACCGCCTTCGGGCTGCAGGAGCCGCCGTTCTCGAAAGAGATCGCCGACCAGTGACTGGCCTCCTGCCGCATCAACCGGCGTGGCGAGACGTCACGCTCATTTCTGCCTTCGAGTCAATCGCCGCAGCACCGCGGCAAGGACCTCGGCGACGGTCCAAAGAACACCCACGACCAGGAGCGCAAGCGCGGAGTACGCAAGGATGGCCGCGTTCCTCACATGGATTGAATACTCAGCGTACTGCTCCGGCGTTGGGTCCTGATATGGAATACCTACATAGTTGACCCAATACAGGAAGGCCAAGAGCCCAAACACTAACCCAGAGACAACAACAGTACGCCGCCATTTATGCCGATTCATCTGGCCCTCCCGCAACTCCGTCGGGCAGTCGTCTATCACTGCATGGATTTCGAAATTGGCGGCGGCATCTCAATGCCAAAAGGACTAGTCGGCGGCTCCGGCACGGTGACCGCCAGGTCCGATGGAGCCCACCCTGGTTCCGACACTCCCAGCCCACGCACCGCCGGGGCCCGGGCAGCGGTGATGCCGGTGGAAGTGGGCTCACCCGAGAACCGGTGGCGACACAGCAAGCCTGCCGGGCTCGCCCGCGGCCTGCATATCCGAAACCGTAATGTAGAATGACGCGCCCCCCCCCGTAGCCACCGCGCGCGGACGGGTCCGCCAGGTCAGGTCTGGCGGGCGGTCACGGGTGGTATGGGGTTTTCCACGGGGAGGAGAGGGAGTTAAGCGAAAGACCCATCAGGGGCGTCACGACCGGCTACCGGAAAGTTCTCGCGCGAGGCGGGGGAACAGTTGCGCGTGGGGCGTCGCCTTGCCCCAGGAAGCCTGCTGGGCCCGCCCGCGGCCTGCATATCCGAAAGTGTAATGTAGGATCACGCGACCCCTACCCCACGAGACCGGTGGCGACACAGCAAGCCTGCCGGGCTCGCCCGCGGCCTGCATATCCGAAAGTGTAATGTAGAATGACGCGACCCCTCCCCCCTTAATGTAGAATGACGCGACCCCTCCCCCCCTGCCCGGCGCGGCAGCGTCGATCCGCGTGGCGAGGTCTCCAACGAGTGGATCCTTGGAGGTGAAGACTCGGGGGACCCGGGTGGCTGCTGCGTCCTGAATGAGGGGATCAGTCAGGGCGGAGGCCGCAATATCTAGCGGGATGCCTCCCGTCTCCCCGGCGGGATCGCTGGGTATGGGGCGGAGTCCTTATCGGTCGGATATCCATCACAGCACCAACGAATGGAACTGAACCGTTCCAACAGGGCGGCGTGTAACTGAATCGCCACCTCATAGCAGCACGCAGAACTGGCCGATGGAGCTCGACGCATGAGCGAACTCAATAAACCAACGTTGCGTGTGGGCGCTATGGTGACGAGCCACTCGCCCGCTACCCCACTCGGCGCCCCCACTATCACTTGAATACTGCTCGCACCTTTCTCCGCGGTAACGAACCAGCCGCAGTCTCGCCAATTCTCGAACTCACTGAACTGCCAGCCCTTGCCGACCAGAACCGCCATGAAGAACCTCAGCACCGGCAGACCCGCTGGCCTGTCATACTCATCGTCTGGAGCCACGTCTCCGACAAAAACAGCATTCTGCGTTACAGCACGCCGCATTTACCACTCCCGAGGATCGAGATCGTTGCGCTGGTCTCCAAATTACTCGCACGCATGGACTGAACTGGAACGGGGACGAGAAGCAGGACAGTCCATCACCCGCAGGGTCGGCCCCCTCACCTCCTCCAGCTATCCCCGATACCATGGGCCCTCGGCGGGGGCGTCCGAGTCGGAGCATGTATCAGCGCATCCAAGCCTTGCCCTACCTTGACCCCCAGGTATCCTGCCACCGACGCCGCGGCAGGCGGAACTACTCTGCACGCCCAATCCACCGTCCTCGCATACAGCGCGGTCGAAGGAATTCCCCATTCCGGGGCCATTCCTTTCCAGTAATTCAGGCTGAGGGTGCGATGAAAGACCCCCCTCAGCGCCGGCTGATTCCACAAGTTGAACCCAGCATTCCGGATTCCCTGCGGAACCCAGGTCCACCTTTGTGGGAACAGCCAATGATCAAGGCTTCTACCCAATGCTGGACCGTTTTCCGCCCAGTACTCTCTACTGATCCTACCGTAGGAGCGCGGATCATAGAAGAAGCGCTGGACCCCCGTTGGCAAGCGGTTCCAAGCCCCACGGAAGAAGGCCCCGCCGCCAGCCTCGAGGGCGACGAACGACATCTGAATGCCGGCCGAGACCTGGCCTACTTTCAGCGCCAAATCTCCGGCCGGCTGGCCCCCGAGTGCATCCATAACCTGCGAACGCGCGCCCGCCTCACCGGGCCGGCCGCACTGCTGAGCATACGTAATCAATTTCCATTTTGCATCATCATTGAACTGGGAAACTCCCGCCTCATTTGCGAGCGCGGCAGCAACCGTTCCAGGGGTAGGCACCCACCCCCCAATGCTCATAAGCGTCCCCGTGGAACCCTTGTAATGTAGCCCGAGGGACTTCTCCGGATCGAAGCGGGACACAGTCGGACACTTCCCCTCTAGTTGTCCCCACTCTCCGGGTGGCGGAGCCATTTCCAACTCCCCCGTTTCGACACGATAGCGGGAACCGGCGTCCGCGTCTCCCTTGCTTCGTGGATTGGGGATCGCATTTGGCTCGGAGGGAGTCGCACCAAGGAGCATGGACTGTAGAAGCGCCAGCCCACCACTGAAGCCAAAACCGCCCCCACCTGGTGATCCTCCCAATGCAGCTTCACGGAGACTCGGCGAGGTACCTGTACCCGAGTCGCCAGGGCCAGCATTCGAGGTCGCTCCCAAGCCCGTCGAATCTCCGGGCGATACGCTCTCGGCGCCGGCGCGGGCTGACTCGTCATCCAGAGCCGCAGGAGGCGACGCATCCCCCGATTCATCCGGCTGGTCCTTGGCCGCGCCCGAGGCTGACAGCACCAACCGATCCATACCTTCCGCATCCGCCCCATCGCTAGTCGACGACGGGCCGTCCCCAGCCGAGGCGGCCGTCGCCGTCACAGAAGCGCCCGCATTCGCCTTGGCCGGAGGCGGACCAGACACAAGTGCCTCGGTCGCATGCCTCAATCGATTGAACGCGTCTCTGCCGAAACCGTTATCCAATGCCTGCACAATTGCACCACCCAGAGCGTTTCCGAATGAATCCGTGGCCACCTGCTTAATGTCCACGCGGCCGTTGACGACAATAGAAACGGCGCTTTGACGAATGATGCCGTTCATGGTCTCGCGGAGCACCTGTAGTGTCCACCCTCTGTCAAGACAGTGCCGCCGGCGGTAATCGGGCGGGTTGAGCGGCACGGTCCCTGGTTGCTACGCAGCCGTCACGACGACGTCCCCGAGCTTCTCGGCCCGGTACTCCGCAGGCGTCTTCCAGCCCAGCGCCTGGTGCGGCCGCTGGGTGTTGTAGCGGTGCTGCCAGGCCAGCACCGCCTCACGGAGCTGCTCGGCGGTGTCCCAGTCGCGCAGCCAGATGACCTCCTCCTTCATCGTCCGGATCACCCGCTCCGCGACCGCGTTGCCGGTGGGCCGACCCACCGGGGCGAAGGTGTGGGTCAGGCCCCAGGCCGCCACCAGGGCGGCGCAGTCAGCGCCGGTGTACTGCGGCCCGTGGTCGGAGCGCAGTTCGACGCCGGGCGGCACGCCCCGCGGCATTCCAAACGCCGCTCGCAGGGCCTCCTGGACCGATTCCAGGACCGCCGGGCCGTGCTGGTCCTTGGTCACCTGCAGCCCCAGCACGCTGCGGCAGCCGCAGTCGATGGTGGGGACCACCGCCACCCACCCGTCCTGCTTCGTCCAGGTCGTCGTGAAGTCGGTGGCGATGCGGCGGTTCGGCTCCGGGACCACCACGTGGCCGCGGGTGGGTCTCACCCGGCTCGCGATCACGGGCCAGCACGAGGCCGTGGGCCCGCATCAGCGCGTGGACCCGCTTCTTGGAAACCTTGAGCCCCTGGCGCTTCAGCGTCGCCCAGACCTTCCGGACGCCCCAGGCCGGCTCCGCCTGGATGATCTGGCGGATCGCCTCCAGCACCACCTCGTTGGAGGTGTGCCGCGGCGCCCGCCGCAGCGTCACCACCCGGGCCGCTGGCCGGGGCCTCTTCGCGGCGTAGTACGCCGCCCTCGAGATGTTGAACGCCTCACAGAGCTGGGTCACAGTAGCGACGCCCGCCCGAGGTTCTCCCTGCTCATTTCCGCGACCTCGCGGGCCGAGAAGGGCGGGGCTTGATGCCCCATCGCCTTCTGCAGCAGCGTCACTGCACCGTCGCGTTCAGGGCCGTCTCCCGCATGACCTCGAGCTCCGCCTCCAGCTCGGTCTCCCGGGCCGACTTCCCCCGTGCCCTGCCGCAACGCAGCGTCGATGCCGGCCAGCGCGTCCGCCCGCCAGCCCTCCACCGTCTCCGGCAGGACTCCGAACCGCATCGCCACCTGGTCCACGGTGGCCTTGCCGCCCAGCAGCTCCAGCACGGCCCTGCGCCGATCCTCGGCGCTGCGCCGGCCCGGCCGTCCCCGCACGTTCTCCGGGGCCGCCGCGGCCTTCGCCGCCTCCGTCTTCTCCGCAGTCTTCTCGTCCTTCTTCACAGCCAGCCTTCTACCCGATCCGCTCCGGGTTTACCGACCCGAGGACTGTCAACCTCGGCGAGGGGAACACCGTAGTCTCGCGGAGCACCGTCTCCCCAGCGCCGACCAACTGGTTCCCGCGAATGAGCGAATTATCAGAATGCCCAAGGTTCGAAAGCGCCCCGCCATAGAACACCTTGTCCGCTGCAGTGTTAAGCCCCGCAGACAAACTGGCCATCGCCATCGACTTCCAACTGAACTTGTCCTGCGTGCCCACCAGGATAGCAATGCCCTGCGACGCGGCGTTCTGAGCCGCAGCATTCAAGGCTGCTGCCCCAACCCGCAATGCGGTGTTCTGGATGCCGGAGATAGCTCCACTGCCCGCTCCAAGCACAGACGTGGCGGCGGCGACAGCAACCTGCTTCCAGCTGAAGCTCTCCTGCATGCCCATGGCCATTCCGACGAGCTGACCGGCAGCGGATCCCACAGCGGCACCGATGGCACCTGCGACCGTGCTAGCCGCGAAGCCCACGCTGAGGGCCCCCATCGCCGGTCCGAGCACCGCCAGTGCAGCCCCGGCGGTGAAGTACGCGGCCACCGCGGTGACCACGATCACCATGATCATCCCGATGACGCCGCACCCCTTGTTGGCGGGCATCGGGATGTTCGGCGTGGTGCTGCCGACGATCCGGGACTGGTCGTAGGGCTGGTACGTGTCGGCGGTGTTCTTGGAGCCGATCGCTCCGTTCGGGATGACCAGGGTCTGGCCGACGCGCAGGTCTGCGTCGGTGCGCAGGCCGTTGGCGTCGGCGATCAGGTACCAGAGGCTCGAGTCGCCGTAGGACGACTGGGCGATGGACTTGAGCGTGTCGCCCGCGCGGACCGGGTACTGGCCCACGGCGGCGGAGGGGTAGGCGTTGGTGATGGGCTGGTAGGTGAGGCCGAAGTTGCCCTGCGCGACGTAGTTCGGGTCGCCGTTGTCCTTGTTCTGCTTGTGCGGGTCGGTCCCCTCCCCGTACACGCCCATCACGTTGCCGTTGACCACCAGCTCGCGGAGGATGCGCTCCTCCTGCAGCTTCTGCAGGACGTGGCCGTCGGCGTCGTTGATGAAGCTGCGGTCGTAGGCGTTCTTGGAGGAGTCGTCGAGACCGATCAGGAAGCCGTTCCCGTCGTAGGTCTCGGTGGTGGTGCCCTTGTTGCCGGCGTCGTCCTCGCGATAAGCGACCACCTTGGCTTCCTTGTAGCCCTCCAGCTTCGCGAAGCTGACCTCGAAGACCTGCTTGGCGCCGCTCGAGCCCTTGCTGGTGTAGTTCTTGACGTTGCCGGCGTCGTCGTAGCCGGCGCCGTCCGTCCACACCCCGGAGACCTTGGCCTCGTAGCGGGTCTCGTTGTCGAAGGCCCCGTTGGCGTTCATCACCTTCATCGACTTCACGCGCCCGTTCTGGTCGTAGCGGGTCACGCGGTTGCGGGCGCCGTTGGCCTCTGCGTCGTTCTCCACCAGCTTGGCGCGGTAGCCCGGATCGACGTCGTCGGTGGTGCCGACCTTCACCACGCGCGAGGCGCGGTCGTACAGGCGTTCATCCAGCTTGAGCGCGTACTTCGGATCGAGCGCGTTCCAGTTCTGGTCGAACACGCCGGTCTTCACCGACTCGAGGCGGTTCAGGGCGTCGTAGGTGTAGTACTCGTAGTTCACGCCATCGCGCGACTCGAACACGGTCCAGGTCGTGGGCCCCGCGTAGTCCGAGCCCTGGGCGCGCGCCACCACCTGCTTGCCCCAGGACACGTCCTTGATGCGGTTGCCGTTCTTGTCGTAGGCGAGGATGTGACCCTGGTCCTTGGTGATGTTGGCCAGGTCGCCGGCGTCGCCGTTGACCGCGCCGTCCACCAGGATCTGGCGGTTCATGGCGTCGAAGGCGAAGAACTGGTTCTTGGTGCTCGCCTTGGTGTCGTAGACGGTGTGGGTGCCGATCACCGGCGCGCCGTAGGCGCCGACCGGGCCGTAGTCGGTGACCACCCGCCGGGTCTGCGCCTGGTAGGTGGTCAGCTGGTGGATGCGGTTGCCGACGGCGTCGTACTCGAAGAGCACCGAGACGCCGTCCATGGCCTCCACGGTCGCGAGTCGGCCCAGCGTGTCGTAGCCGAGCCGCTGGTTCTGGTAGGTGACGGCGTCGGTGGGTAGCGCCTCGTTGGCCTGGATGCCGACACCCGAGGCCAAGCCGCTGACCGGCGTGCCCTGGGTGGTCTGCTCGAGGATCCGCTTTCCGCCGTAATTGTAGGCGTAGACGGTGCGCTGGCCGATGGCCCGGTCGCGGATCTCGATCAGCTGACCGGCGGCATCATAGGCGTAGCCGAGGTTCTGGGCCGAGCGCTCGGTCGTCGCCGTGCTCCACTTGGCCACGAGCTGGTTGGCCTTGTCGTAGGCGAAGAGCGTCTCCGTACCGCCGATGTCCTTGTGCGACTTGAGCTGGCCCTTGTCGAAGGTCCAGGTGGCAACGGCGCCGTTCGCGTCCTTGTCCCCCACCTGGCGACCGGCCTCGTCGTACACCTGCTGGCTGATCTGGCCGCCCGGCTGCTTGGTGGCGATCAGGTTGCCGCGGAGATCGTAGGTGTACTCGACGCGCTCGGCGTTGGGATTCACCTGGGCGATCTTCCGCCCGGCCTGGTCGTACTCCATGGTCGTGGTGAGCTCGACCTTGCCGGCGACGGCCTCGGCGACCAGCGAGACGGCGTACGTGTCGCTGACCGTGTACGCCCCCACGCCCTCGCTCTTGATGCTGGTGTTCCGGCCCAGCTTGTCGAAGCCGTAGCGGGTGAGGTGGCCTTCGCCGTCCTCGACCTGGACCTGGTTGCCGAAGGCGTCGAAGGAGCGGGTGATCTCGCCGCCGTCGGCGTGGATCTCGCGCGTCAACTGGCCACCCTCGTCCCAGACCTGCTGGTTGAGATTGCCGTTGGCGTCCCGGTTGCCGATCTGTAACCGCTGCACGGACCCCGGTTAGCGGCGCGGGGCGGCCCACCGCACGCTGGCCGGCATGTCGAGTCGGGAGATCTGGGCGGAGCGGGTGGCAGAGTGGAGGGCGAGCGGGCTCAGCTCCCCCCGGTTCTGCGAGGGCAAGGGGTTCACGGCGGGCGGCCTGCGGCACTGGTCGCATCGGCTGAGGCACGGCGGCAAGTCGGCCGGCGCGGATCCGCGTGGCGAAGGTGGTGCGCCTGCCGGCAGTCCCGAGCGCGCCCGCGGCCCCGGACCTGGTGGTCGAGGTCGGCATGGCGCGCATCGTGGTTCGTCCGGGGTTCGACCGGGCGACCTTCGCCGCCGTGCTCGAGACGCTGGCCGCGCGTGCGGAGGGCACCGCGATGATCCCGCACGGGCGTGGATGTGTTCGTGGGGCTCGACCCGGATCGACCTGCGGTGGAGCTTCGACCGGCTCGCCGGCATCGGTGACGGAGCGGATCCGGCCGGGAGGCCCCGGGTGCGCGGCGCGCTCCTTCGTCTTCTTCGGGAAGCGGCGTGACGCGATGAAGGTCGCTCTTTCTGCGATGGGACGGGAGATGTGCACTCTTCTACAAGCGCCTCGACCGCGGCACACTGCAGGCTGCCGGACGCGCCGGAGGGTGCGACGAGCATCGCCATCGACGAGCGGGCGCTGGGACGACCTGCTCCGACGGGGATCGAAGTGCAGGAGAAGTAAAGCGAAGGTCGCGGTGGTCCGCACCCTTTGACAGATCGCGCCGGCGTTTGACTACCAACGTGGTCGCGATGGCGGCGACGACGGTGGAGGATCGGATCAAGGAGCTCGAGGCGGCGCTCGCTGCCCGCGATGCCGCCCTGGCCGCCACCGAGGCGGAGCTGGCGAAGGTGACGCAGGAGCGTGATCTGCTCCGCGCCTCGCACGAGCGGCTGCGGTTCGAGCTGGAGCTGCTGGAAGCGCCGCATCTTCGTGGCCAAGGTTGAGCGGGTGGACCACCGCGCAGCTCGAGAATGGAGTTCGCCGCGAAGCTGGCCGAGCTGAACCGGCTCGGGGGGTGGCTTGCCGCCGAAGGCAGGCGGCGAGGACGGCGCCGAGCCGAAGGAGAAGCGCAAGCCAACCGTAGCGCCGGGAACGCCGCGTCTCCAGGTCAGTCCGGAGGCAGAGAAGACGGTCGTTCTTGGGGGTGGGGCCTCGCCGGCTCCACCCCTTCTCTCTTTGCGCGGGCGGATGATCACCGAGGAGGATCGCGGCGTCGATCATCGGCGATCAGAAATCGGCGCGGCGGACAGGCGAGGCGCGCTCGCTCCACGAAACGGACCCAGATCTCGGCGCGCACAGGATCTTCAAGCGCCGCAGGCGCGAGACCGGCGGCGCGAAGGGTCAGCGGGAATCAGGTCTGGGCCCGCCCGCGGCCTGAATATCCGAAAGTGTAATGTAGGATGACGCGACCCCTACCCACGCGACCCCTACCCCAGGGGCCCGGGCTACGTCCGCCAGACGGGGTTCGCCGGCCGGTTACAGCTCGCCTCCGGCAAGCGCGCCGTCGTCGAGAGCCTCGTCTACGCGGCGCTGATCGGCCTCGCCGTCAGCCGCTCGAATCTGGCGCTCCCTGCGCGCTCGCGCCGACGCAGCCCGGCGCGTCTCGGAGCGGCGTGTCACCGACGCGCTCGCCACGATCGCCGGCGATCTCGTTGGCGCGCTCCTGGGCGACGTCCCCGATGCTGCCCAGCTCCGGAGGTGGAACCGGCTGCTATCACGTAAGCGCTGCACGAACCCCGTCTGGCGGCGGGCGGGCCGGGGAGGCAGGCTGGGCGCGTGGACTGGAACCACGCGCGAGCGCCAGGAGCGGCCCGGTCAGCCCGGCGACACCTGCTCACCCGCCACCGGGAGCGGCGGCGGGACGGTGAGCGTGCCGATCTCGTTGGCGAGCTCGGCGGGGTCGAGGCGCGCGCGGGTCTGGGCCCAGTACCTGGGTGCGAGCTCGAGGTAGCGGTCGCGCGGCCAGTGCGCGAGGACGCGGAAGAGGTCGCGCAGGTAGGCCTCGGGGTCGAGCCGGTGCAGCCGGGCCGAGGCGACGAGGGACAGGATGTGAGGCCGGCGAGTCCTCGCCGTGGTCGTGGCTGCCGACGAAGAGCCAGCTCTTCCTGCCGACGGCGACCCTGCGCAGCTCGCGCTCCGAGCGGTTGTTCTCGAGTTGGAGCCGCCCGTCCTCGAGCACGCGCATGAGCGCGTCCTTCTGCCGGACGGCGTAGCCGAGCGCCGAGGCGGACGAGCCCGCGCTGATCGCGGACGCGCTCGTACTCCGCCTCGGCCCAGGCGAAGAAGTCGACCAGGTGCACGCGCAGGTGCTGACTACGCTGGCGCAGGATGGTCTCGGGCGGATCATTTCGCCAGAAGTCATCGAGCGCGAACACGTACCCGATGCGCGCCAATCCCTCGCGGGCGACCTCGCTCTTCGTGCAGGTCGCCTCCCAGAACTTGCGTCGCGCGTGGGACCAGCAGCCGACCTCGACGCGGGTGTCCACCTCGCCGTCCTCGGGCGGCTTGTCCGGCTCGCGGAAGAGCACGTCGTAGACGCTCTTGGCGTCTGCCTGGATGTAGCCGGAGTACCCTGTAGTGTCCACCCTGTGTCAAGACAGTGCCGCCGGCGGTAATCGGGCGGGTTGAGCGGCACGGTCCCTGGTTGCTACGCAGCCGTCACGACGACGTCCCCGAGCTTCTCGGCCCGGTACTCCGCAGGCGTCTTCCAGCCCAGCGCCTGGTGCGGCCGCTGGGTGTTGTAGCGGTGCTGCCAGGCCAGCACCGCCTCACGGAGCTGCTCGGCGGTGTCCCAGTCGCGCAGCCAGATGACCTCCTCCTTCATCGTCCGGATCACCCGCTCCGCGACCGCGTTGCCGGTGGGCCGACCCACCGGGGCGAAGGTGTGGGTCAGGCCCCAGGCCGCCACCAGGGCGGCGCAGTCAGCGCCGGTGTACTGCGGCCCGTGGTCGGAGCGCAGTTCGACGCCGGGCGGCACGCCCCGCGGCATTCCAAACGCCGCTCGCAGGGCCTCCTGGACCGATTCCAGGACCGCCGGGCCGTGCTGGTCCTTGGTCACCTGCAGGCCCCAGCACGCTGCGGCAGCCGCAGTCGATGGTGGGGACCACCGCCACCCACCCGTCCTGCTTCGTCCAGGTCGTCGTGAAGTCGGTGGCCATGCGGCGGTTCGGCTCCGGGACCACCACGTGGCCGCGGGTGGTCTCACCCGGCTCGCGATCACGGGCCAGCACGAGGCCGTGGGCCCGCATCAGCGCGTGGACCCGCTTCTTGGAAACCTTGAGCCCCTGGCGCTTCAGCGTCGCCCAGACCTTCCGGACGCCCCAGGCCGGCTCCGCCTGGATGATCTGGCGGATCGCCTCCAGCACCACCTCGTTGGAGGTGTGCCGCGGCGCCCGCCGCAGCGTCACCCACCCGGGCCGCTGGCCGGGGCCTCTTCGCGGCGTAGTACGCCGCCCTCGAGATGTTGAACGCCTCACAGAGCTGGGTCACAGTAGCGACGCCCGCCGAGGTCTCCCTGCTCATTTCCGCGACCTCGCGGGCCGAGAAGGGCGGGGCTTGATGCCCATCGCCTTCTGCAGCAGCGTCACCTGCACCGTCGCGTTCAGGGCCGTCTCCCGCATGACCTCGAGCTCCGCCTCCAGCTCGGTCTCCCGGGCCGACTTCCCCGTGCCCTGCCGCAACGCAGCGTCGATGCCGGCCAGCGCGTCCGCCCGCCAGCCCTCCACCGTCTCCGGCAGGACTCCGAACCGCATCGCCACCTGGTCCACGGTGGCCTTGCCGCCCAGCAGCTCCAGCACGGCCCTGCGCCGATCCTCGGCGCTGCGCCGGCCCGGCCGTCCCCGCACGTTCTCCGGGGCCGCCGCGGCCTTCGCCGCCTCCGTCTTCTCCGCAGTCTTCTCGTCCTTCTTCACAGCCAGCCTTCTACCCGATCCGCTCCAGGTTTACCGACCCGAGGACTGTCAACCTCGGCGAGGGGAACACCGTACGGCTCTACTGTTGACGCCTGTCGCCGAGCTGTCCGCGGCGACCGTGGTTGGTGCAGTGGTGGTGGCTGGTGCCGCGGGGGTGGGCATCGGGTACGCTGCACGCAAGCTATCAGGCGGGTGGATCGACGATCAGATGCAGCGCTTCTTCGACTGGGCGCTCGGCGACGCAGACACCGCTTACGCACGAGAGCATCCAGTTGCTTGAGGGGCGCCGCCGGTGCCGAGGTCATTGCGGCTGGATGACGTGCGGCGACGGAAAGGGTATAGAAGGGGATAGGTGGATCGGGCGCTCGATGTGCCCGGCTTTTCATGGGCCTCGCTTGTTCGTACGTGAAGTCAGGAGGGGCTGTGATTCTGGCGGGAGTGATTGCGGCGGCGGCCGTGCTCGCGGTTCCTTATGGTCGGCTCGATCCCTTGTCTGGGTGCGTGGTGCATCAGGTTCAGTCGGGTGCGCAGTATGTTTGCGACTCTTACGTGGTCTCTATCGAGGATTACCCCACGGCCGAGTCGGCTCGCCAACGCGTAAGCGAAGTTGTTGCTGCGCTTCGCCGGGAAGCTCAAGGCGCTGCCGTGGTGGGGAAGCAGAAGTTGAGTGTCGCCGGGGTTGATCGGGAAGTGACGCGTATCGCCTACCAGGGAAAGGGTCGCGAAGCGTATCTTCTAGAGGTCAAGCGGCGCGAAGGGACTCGGATTCTGGGGTGTCGGGCTGCAGAACAAATTCGTGTCTGCGAGGCGGCGTTTAGCAGTGTTGTGAATCGCCAATGGGGTGAGGTGCCGCTAAATGTCGCGGGGCGGCTGATCGCTGAGCCAAAGGGCTGTCGGTGGTCGTCGCGCTGGGACGGAGGCAGAATCGAGTGCGGGACTGATTATCGCGCTGAGTGGGGGGTGGCTCCAAGTGAGGAGGAGGGCGTTCGCCGCTCTAACGAACTCGCAGATATCGTGTTCAATAGCTTCAGCCGCGCTGCCGGAGTTGTTGTGGAGCGTGGCATTGTGAAATGCACCCTTGGTGGTGTTGCGACTGAGTGCCAGCGGATTGTTGTTGAAATCGGACATCCTCGGGAGTCCGTGTACTTGACGGCGGGTGCAATTATTGAGGGCCGACCTGTGTTTGCGTATTGCTCCTCGGCTGGGAAAGACGGCTCCCGAGCACCCTGCTCTGTGCTCTTCGCGGCTCCGTAGTGGTCGGGGGTGCCGCCCATCAGGCATCGGGTGCACCCTTGGGGGTAGGGGTCGCGTCATCCTACATTACACTTTCGGATATTCAGGCCGCGGGCGGGCCCAGACCTGATTCCCGCTGACCCTTCGCGCCGCCGGTCTCGCGCCTGCGGCGCTTGAAGATCCTGTGCGCGCCGAGATCTGGGTCCGTTTCGTGGAGCGAGCGCGCCTCGCCCGTCCGCCGCGCCGATTTCTGATCGCCGATGATCGACGCCGCGATCCTCCTCGGTGATCATCCGCCCGCGCAAAGAGAGAAGGGGTGGAGCCGGCGAGGCCCCACCCCCAAGAACGGCCTACTCGCGCAAAGAGAGGCAGGCCGAGGAGCAGGAATCATGCTGTCGCCACCGGTCTCGGGTGAGCCCAGTTCCACCGGTCCCACCGAGCACCCGGTTCCCACCTGAGATGGTGGATCGCCTCTTCGATCTGGCGTTCTTCCTCGTCGGAGCCATTCACCGGTGGTCAACTGCCTTGACCTTGGTGTTCGCGGAGGACCTTGAACGAGCCCACCAGCCCGTCTCTGCCCTGACCTGGAGGGATTCTGTTCGGCCCAGGCAGCAGGGGCCGGCGCTCGCCGGTGCCCAGGCGCCGATATGCCTCCACCCCACCGGGTGGGCTCATTGTTGCCGCTCACGCTGGTTGATGGAGACGCGAACAGCCTCGCTGCTGGCCATCGCGGCGTGAGCGCGGCGCGCGCAGTGGCGTGATGGAGGTCGCGGGCCGCCCGACCGCCGGGCGCGGGGGCCGCGGCGACGGGCGGGGACGCGATGGACGTGGTGCTGGGCGAGGACGATGGCCACCCCTGCCAGGCGAACCGCGACGCCATCGAGACGGTCAGCTGGCTGCGGATCATCGGCTACAACGCGCTGAGCGCCTGGCGGGCCCTGGCGCCTCGCAAGGACGGGAAACCCGTCGCCTGGGCCCGCGCCACGGAGACCCGGACGCGCCTCGTCCACGGTGGGGAGCTTGGCCGCCCAGGACTTGACGTCGATGCGGAAGTAGACGATTCGAGAACTGCTCTGGCTTCCTCCAAGCAAGTAAGTCAGGGCACGACGGGGTGCGTGTTTGCGGCACGCCCCCGTCACCTTTTTGTGGTCAGCGACGCGCCAGCGCCCCGCCTACACCTAAACCGACTACCATCACCGTGAGTGACCGCCAGTTTGCATGCTGGGCGGCGGGCACCTACATGGCGCTGCCGGCCCGCCCGTCAGCCAGCCTGCGCGAAATCCGGCCTCCGACCCTCAACGGGCTCGCGCGCTAACAGCGAACGAGATCGGCACGCTCACCGTCCCGCCGCCGCTCCCGGTGGCGGGTGAGCAGGTGTCGCCGGGCTGACCGGGCCGCCCCTGGCGCTCGCGCGTGGTTCGCGTCCACGCACCCAGCTTGCCGCCTCGGCCTACCCGCCGCCAGACGGGGTTCGTGCAGCGGTTACTGATCTCCTGCTCCTCGGCCTGCCTCTCTTTGCGCGAGTACGCCGTTCTTGGGGGTGGGGCCTCGCCGGCTCCACCCCTTCTCTCTTTGCGCGGGCGGATGATCACCGAGGAGGATCGCGGCGTCGATCATCGGCGATCAGAAATCGGCGCGGCGGACGGGCGAGGCGCGCTCGCTCCACGAAACGGACCCAGATCTCGGCGCGCACAGGATCTTCAAGCGCCGCAGGCGCGAGACCGGCGGCGCGAAGGGTCAGCGGGAATCAGGTCTAGGCCCGCCCGCGGCCTGAATATCCGAAAGTGTAATGTAGGATGACGCGACCCCTACCCCACTACCCCACACGAACACTCGCGAGACACAAACTGCCGACATAGCCGGGCGCTTTCGCCAGCCGGCGGGGATGATTTCGGCCGAGGATCAGGTCACCCGCTTCGACTGGGCGAGGTGCCCCGACCTTGCAGGACGCCTAAAGACTTGCTCGTGCTCATGGCGGCGGAAGGCCGGGAACATGCCCTCGGCAGAATCGAGTGGGCTACGAATACAACGTGCCTGGAGTAGCTACCGCCCGCGTTCGAGGCTCGGCTTGAAGAGTAGTTCGCAGACGCCTGTCGACCGCCCTCCCGACATCCGAACCGGATTCGAATCCGTTCAGGATCCACTCCGCAAGCCAAAAAGCCACACATTGAGCGCAGCCTCCTGTCCATCGAAGTCCTCGGTCAACACAAGCAATGCTCGCTGTCCCAACATATGGATTCCGCAGAAGCATGCATCATCCGAGACCGCAACATCCTGCGACACCCAACGCCTCCCATTGTCCGACACCACAACTGCCACACGAAGAGCATAGCTACCAATCGTGTTCGACGTCGCATAAACGACCAAAGCCTCCCGCTCACCGCGCGTACGAACAGACTTAATGCGCCCCCCGCGAGGCAGGATGGCCGCCAGCTCGGCTTCTTCACCAGAGTGATCAACTGCGTTCCCGAAATCACAACGAGGAGGCGGGAGCGCTGAGCCGCGAGGCAAGTGGTGATCGAAGTCCTTCAGCCACTCACCATTTCTCCACCGGATCGAAATAACGCTGCCGTGAGGCCTACCGGCCTCTTTTGCCGAATTACGCCAAAACGCCACCGTACCTGCGTACAGCGTCACCGCCTCGCCACTCAACGCGACAGAAGCATTTCCTCCGGACAACACGATCGGAGGCTGCAGCGGCCCCTGGTCTGCCAAGACCACGTCACCACACACGAGACAGAGAACCGCAAAGGCGACTCTCCGAGCGCCATTCACACTGCGCCCCCCTTCGTCTTCATTGCCGACCGAATCACTTCAGTCCTGTACCAATGCAAGAAATGGTAGTCGCGATTATCGTTGTAGCCACCCTCTCTTCGGCCCATGCGATAGTCATACTTATTGCCCGGCGGCTTCTCCCCCACACCACCACAATCCCCCTTCTCGAGAACCCTGTTCGCCTGGGTGCATGCGCCTCATATCGGGTATCGGGCCCGGCTATTTGAACCAGCGTTATATCCGGAACACGTCCGTTGCGCTATCGTTTCGGCCGAAGCCCCGGCATATCCGCGATCGCTTGACGGTACGCGCGCACAACCATGGCTACCCCAAAATCCACATTCCTTTCCCAGTTTCCCTCAACATCGGCCGCCACCGGCGTGAACAGTTTGCCGTTGGGGGCCACGATATTGTATTTCGCCAACGCATCCTTGTCAACGAGCCCCGGGGGCGGCAGATTGCGACTATTTACCTGCATAACACCCCGATCGATTGACGCCACCCTATACTTTACATTGCCCCAGAGTTCGTACGTAGCTGGTCAGTCACTTGAGCACCCAGCGTAGGCGGCGGCGGTCTGGATCGCCTGGCAGGGAGAGGCGCATGCGGGTAACATCGCGGAGGAAGACGCGGAGCGCGTCGCGCTCGGAGTCGTTGGCCGCCGGCATGAGCGTCACGGTGGCCGCCCTCGGGGAGATGCGAACGGTACCCGGTGCGCTGAACAGGGTGCGCTGAACAGGGTGGCGAGCAGCTTCTTCACCTCGCGGGGCCGGGTTGAGCTCTGGCGCGGGCTTCACCGCGAGGTCGGCTTCCGCGTTGGCCAGGGCGATTGCGCAGCGTGTCCAGGACCGTTCTTGTAGCCCTGGTCGTGGCGGCGGAGCTTGCCGGCCGGCGGCGTGTCGCTCACCTTCGCCACGCCTGGGCACGCTGGCGCGCTGCGGCCATCAGGTCCCGCTGGCCGGTCCATGTGGCCCGGTCGGCGTCCTGCCTCGCGTGGCCGCGCTCCGGATCGTCCTCGGGCGCCCGGACCCACCGCCGGCCACGCCTCGCCTTCGGCGGTGTGCGAGAGCTTGAGGAGCCGATCGAGCCGACGCCGCGCCGGGTTTGGGGGATCAGCGTGTCCGTCGGCGGATACTCCTCCACCCTGCGGCCATCGAGGTGGTTGATGCCCCACCGCTCGACTTCGTACTTGGAAGCTGGCTCTCCCTGCCGACCCCAGCGCGCCACCAGGCCGCGGATGAGGGTCGCTGCCGGGAGCTCGGAGACGGCGAGCACGTTCACCTGCGCCCCGTCCTCGGTGAGCATCGCGATGCGCCGCACCCGGCCACGCTCGCGACCCAGGTTCTTCTGCGGCGCCTCCACGTAGGAGATCCGGATCGGGCGCCGCGGGTCGCTGGCCAGCGTGATGGTGAGCGACTCCCGGGAACTCGGTGGGCGCCGATCTCGCGAGTACGGCTTCCGCTCGTAGGTGACGAACTCGGCCCCTGCGTCGCGCAGCCCCGCCCATCATGTCCGGGTAGGAACCGCCGCGTGTCGAACACCAGCGCCGGCTTCACCTCCTCGCCCAGCGCCAGGTCCGCGAAACTCCACCACCGGCATGAGCCACGCGCAGAGCGAGTCGTGCGAGGTGGTCGAGCAGCCGGAACAGCGCGGCAGCCCTCCTCGTCGTGCACGTAGTAGTCCGTCGTCCCCCGGCACCGCGCACTTGTCCTGCATCCGCCAGCCCTTGCGGATGACGTGCTTCCCCGTGTACGGCCGCAGGTGGTTGTCCACGTACAGCCAGACCCGGTCCTCGCCCTCGCCAGTCCGGGCCAAGAGGCGCGTCGCCATGAGCCCAGGGAACGTCTCGTTTGCAGAGATCGGCGAAGTCGTGCAGCACCCTCCGCGCCCAGCTCGCCGAGAGGCCGTCGGCGGTGGCGCAGCAGCGTGCCCACGCTCGGCGTCTCCAGCCGCCGGATGCCCTCGACCGAGCCCTCTCCCAGCGCCAGCGAGATGGCGAACGGCGTCGAGCGCCGGCCGCAGCGAGGTCAGCGGCACGTCCCCTCGCTCTCCCGCCGCCACGTCGTAGAACCCCATCCGCTCCAGCATGCCGAGCAGGAGCCACGACCCGACGTGCTGCACCACCGCGCCGCGGGCAGGCGCCACCGCCTCCAGCGTCGGCTCCGCGGCCTCCGCCTCCGACTCCTCCGGCACCGCGGCCGGCGCAGGCGCGGCAGCGCTCGCCGCCTCGTCCCGCGCCGTCTCTGCCACGCACCCGCCGAACGCGAGCGCCGACTGGCTCGCCGCCGGCTCAGGGACCACCGAAAGCATCCCCTTCCCCAAGGCGCTGCCCGCTGCCAGTCCTGCGTGAACCGCGTACACCGTGCCGTAGCTCGCCTTCTTCGCCATCGCCTGGTGCGCCCGCGCGCGCCCCAAGCCCTTTATCGAACAAGCTCCCCCAGCCGCTTCTCCAGCGCTGGCGTCCGAGACCCGCCTCCCGCCGTGCCTCCCGTGGTCGGCCACCGCGCGTAGCCCGCCTTCGTTGAACCGCGTGACCACCCGGCCCACCGTCGCCGGCGACACCCGGAACGCCCGCGCCAGCTCCTCTCGCTCGGCCTGATCCCTCACCACCGCGATGAAGACGTCCCGGGTCCCCACGTCCTCCGCGGCGTACACGCCCAGGAGCTCGCCGCGCACGAACACCGCGTAGGTGCCGTCGTCATGCTGCTCGACGCACCCGCCTCGACCGAACCAGATCCGCCTCGGCTCCGTCTCCGACCACGCCCGCCAGCATCGCACCGCTCGCCGTCGCGATCATCGACTACCATCGTCCCGCCGACGGCCCTTCGCCCATAGCTCCGGGCTTGTCCCATCCCCACCTGGATCTTCGGGCCGTTCATCCCCGCCGAATCCCGCTCACGCGAGTTGACTGTGCGTCGCTCGCGCAACCCCGCGGAACTCGATCGGTCTGCTCGGGCGGGACACGGCCAGGTCCGAACTCTGGCGCCCAGCCTGCCTCCCCGCCGCCCCTGTCGCCAGACGGGGTTCGTGCAGCGGTTACCCACCTTCGCCACGCGGATCCGCGCCGGCGATTTGCCGCCGTGCCTCAGCCGATGCGACCAGTGCCGCAGGCCGCCCGCCGTGAACCCCTTGCCCTCGCAGAACCGGGGGGAGCTGAGCCCGCTCGCCCTCCACTCTGCCACCCGCTTCGCCCAGATCTCCCGACTCGACATGCCGGCCAGTGTGCGGTGGGCCGCCCCGCGCCGCTAACCGGGGTCCGTGCAGCGGTTACTGATCTCCTGCCTCTCGGCCTCCTTCTCGTTTGCGCGAGTTCGGCCGTTCTGGGGGTGGGGCCCGCAAGCTCCACCCCTTCTTCATTTGCGCGGGGCGGATGATCGCCGAGGAGGATCGCGGCGTCGATCTTCGGCGATCAGAAATCGCCGTCATCAGCGGGCAGGGCGCGCCCTCACCACGAAACCGACCCCGAAACTCGGCGCGTGTCGGATCTTCAAGCGCCCCAGGCAGGAGCGCGGTGGCGCGAGAGGTCAGCGGGAATCAGGTCTGCCCCGCAGAACCCGCCGCGCGACAGATCAGTGCCCCGTCAGCGCGCGCAAGGGCAGCCAGGTTCCAGGCGTGCCTGCGCGAGTACACTTCCAGCCCGTAATCACATACTTCTCAAGAATAGCCCCCAACTCCACGGGGACGCCGTTCTCGATGGTGTCACCCACGTTGCACCTGATCTTTCCAGCGAACGCCACGTCGGGACTCGCATCAACACCCGCATCCAAGTACCGAAACCCGACCGGCAACGCGGGCGATTGATTTATGTAGCTCAAATACGATCCTGGCTCGATCCAATTGCCGCGCACTTGGTGCCCGACCGTACCTGACACGTTCAGCGCATACGGCACCGGAGAAGTCGCACTTCCAAGGAAAAAGTTCCCCTCAACAATGGCCGCCCCGTTGTCCACCAGCGACACATACCCATTGCGGATGGAGTTGCCCTTGAACACCAGCCCATAGCCACCGACGCGGATCTCCCGGCCAGCGGAGCTCAGATCGAAGCGGTTTCCTTCGAAGATGACGCCCGCCCGGGAATTCCAAGCCTGCGGCCCGAACGTGTTGGAGCACACATTGTTGGCGAAGACCAGTCCATCCTTGAGCCGGCCTCCCGCGTAATAGTCCCCAACGCAGTGACCGCCATTGACGAACACGTTGCCGGCGATCGTCACATGCTCGTTGTTCGCGTTGATCTCGCTCGTGAACAGAACGTGCTCGGTCAAATCGGTCGACGTGGATGCGTTTCCAGTAATAGTGATGTTCGATGCGTCACATATCTCCACGAACCTGCCCCCGCCCGTCTTGACATTGGCGGAGATGGTCGTGGGCCCGACATTACGCGTCGGCGTGATGCGAGACTGAACGCCAAGCGGGTTGATGAACCTGTTCCCCTCAACCACTGCGTTCGCCGTCCCGTCCGAAAGCGCAACATCTTCGCCAAACGTATGCCAGCTGCGGCCAGTGCCCTCGCAATGATTGCCGGCGAACCGAACCCCGTCAGCATTCCGCGCAAGAATCGAGTAGTTCGCTACCCCCCCAAACTCATTGTCGTGAACATTGATGTTTCTATTGGCCGCACCATGGTAGGCATCCGCAAACACCGCGGTCCGAGGCGTGACAAACTTGCACCCCACGACCTCCACACCGACATTGCCCTCCAGCGCAAGCGGATACCAGTTCTCGGTCGGCAGATAGGTCGTTCCCCCGTGGGAGGTCTGGGTATTCGAGAGGCCAAACCCGAGGTTCTCGACCTTCACACTGCTGCAGCCGGAAAAGAAGAAGGCGACGCGCTCTTCCTCCACCCCCTCCACCACGATATTGACCACCCCTTCGCCCCCAGACCCGATCCGCGCTGACGCGGGATGATCTTCGCCGGCATCTCGGCGCCGCTCTCGCAGCGGCGGGACGCAGGTCGCCCAGCGGCGTCGGCCGCGGGACGGGTCAGGTTGTCAGCGCGCAATGAAGAAGGGGCGGCCTGCGGGCCGGTGATTCAGGTGACGGCGGCGGGCCCGTGCTGATCGGCGACCCGGGTGACGAGCAGCGCGTCGCGGAGGGTCTCCGCGGCGCGGGCCCAGGCGATGGGGCTGCCGTCCTTGCGAGGCGCCAGGGCCCGCCAGGAGCTCAGCGCGTTGTAGCCGATGATCCGCAGCCAGCTGACAGTCTCGATGGCGGCGCGGTTCGCCTGGCAGGGGTGGCCATCGTCCTCGCCCAGCACCACGTCCAGGGTCCAGTGGCAGCGGTTCTCGATGCCCCAGTGCAGACGGACGAGCGCCAGCTCCTGGTTGTGGGTCAGGTTCCCAGCCGGGATCGAGGTGACGAAGTACCGCTGCTCGACCGCCACGATCTCGCCGCGCCGGTCGGTCGTGGTCTGGCAGACGTACCAGAGCTGCTGGGCGCCCTCCATGACGACGGATGGGCTGCCGGCGACGTCGCGGACGTACAGCTCGCGCACGATGGTGTGGCCCCTGTACCGCTCGGCGGTCCGGGCGACCGGGTCACCAATCGTGTACTCGCCGTGCTCGCGGGCGAAGGCGTGCAGGTACGGCTGGTTGCCCTTGAGGCCGAACAGGTACCAGCAGCCGAGCGAGCTCACGAGCTCCGCGTTCTCACGGGCGCAGAGACCGGCGTCGCCGGTGACGATGCGGAAATGCGCGCCCAGCGCGTCGTGGACCTTGGGGAGCAGTTCCCGGAACGCCGGGGACTCGCCCTCCTTGGAGCCGATGATCCGCTGCCCTACGCAGGGACAGGCCGCGGACGAGGTCAGCGCGGCGCGGAGGGTGCCGAAGGTCTGCACCGACGAGCCCTCGGCGTCGTAGGCGGACTGCAGGGCGCCCGGCAGCTGCTCGCCGTCGACCCGGGACCAGGTCCCCTTGCCGTCGAAGCTCATCACGCCGACGGGGAAGCGGTCGTGCCTCACCACCTTGCGGGCGAAGAAGATCCTTCGCCTGCGCCAGGACCGTCTGCTCCAGGCCGGCAGGCGACTGCTGGGCGAGCAGGCGGTAGAGGGTGGTGTCGCATGGTTTCCCCACGACCGAGAGCCCCAGCGTTCGACGGGCGCCGAGGCCGAGGTCGGCGAAGAAGTCTTCGGCGCGACGCAGGCTCCGACAGCCCACGGAGAAGGCGGCGGCCAGGCCTCCCAGCAGGCCGAGGTGGTCGTGGACCACCCAGGCGTCCTCTCGAGGATCCTCGACCTCCCGGTCCCAGGGGATGTCGGCGTGCCGCAGGGCACGTCGGGCTTGTGCTTCGGTGATCGGCATGATCTTCTTCCTCTCGGCCTTCCTCACTTCATTACGCGCGAGGTTCCGGCCGTTCTTGGGGGGTGGGGGCCCGCGAAGCCTCCACCCCTCTTTCACTACGCGCGAACGGATGATCGCCGAGGAGGAACCCGGCGTCGATCTTGCCGATCAGGAGTTCGAGGCGATGGCGGGCGGAGCCGGCCCGAGCCACGAAACTCACCCTCGTCTCGGGGCGAAGTGGAGTCTCAAGCGCCCCAGGCGCGAGAACCGCGAGGCGACGGGTCAGCGGGAATCAGGTCTGCCCCTTCGCCCCGCAGAATCAGATTCTTCTTCCCGCGAACCTGGACGATCGTCATTCTCCTTCCGTACGGGGCGCCCAGATCTTTGTAGTCAACCCAATGAGCATCGTACTCCCGGAAGGCAGCAGCATTGAGGCGATACGTTCCCGCCGGAAAGATGATGATGGCGTTATCCGGAGCCGCAGCAACAGCCGCCACGATTCCTCGGGTGTCGGCCGTTGCGTTTCCGACCCCTGATGCCCCAAAGTCCATGACATCAACTCGAGTGGCGAACCTGTCGGCAATGTACCGCGCGGTTGTCGAGCCGGTCGCCCGCGCCCAAGATTCAGACACGTCCCCGCTAACCGCCTGAGACAGTACCCATGCACTCATCACCGCAGCAAACGTGGTCATCACAGCCCCCAGATGAGATCAAAGCCGCATTCACATAATCGCCGGCATGCCATTTGCGCATGCCCGCCACAACGACAATCTACACTGTCGCCACCGGCGTCCAAGGGCACCGGTTCCACCGGTATCACCGGTGCCCATGAGCCCGCCCGGCGGGTCGGAGGCAGATCACGGCCCGGGCACCCGCGAGCGCGGCTGCTGCCTGGGCCCTCCAGGCCAGAGCAAAGACAGGCTGCTCGCGACTGAGCTGGGTAAGCCGCCGCTCAGCGACGACCTCGCGACCCTGCAGCAGATCATGAACCAAGACCTGGAGCGCGACCCCGGCGGCAGCGGGAAGATCCGCGAGGGCGTGGCCCCGGACCGCCGGGCCTCCTTTCAGCTGGTGTCCACCGAACCGGATCAAGCCCAACTCGCTCCCTGTAGCGCCCCGACGGTGGCGTTGGCGAGCGAGGCCACGCGCTTGGCGTGGAGGTCGCAGTCGAGGATCGAGGACACGAAGTCGTGCACGCGGTGGGGGCGAATGGCTTGGGTGCGCATGGGCCCCGCACCATGATTCCAGGTCCACCGACCGTCTACAACGGCGCCCATCCCATGACGGAGGGACGTTCAGGGCGTCCGAGGAACCGCGGCTACTGCGACGAGAGTATCAGAGCCACCGAGCACTCGGCGCTCCACGCGAACAAGCGTCCCCGGTGTGAACTCCCACTCCTCGTCGGCAGCGTCGTACCCTTCCGGCTCCAAGAGCAGTACCGCGTCCGCACCGACAGGCGTGGCGGGTGCGGGCCGGTAGACTTCGATCCCTTCGCCGAGAAGGCGCACGTAGACGCGCGTCGTATCAGTACTTGAATCCATCGCCGCCGGCATGGATGACCTCCTTGGTGACGTTGTCAACCACCACGGACCGCAACGTCTGCGGGTGCACGTACCTTGTGGCCGCGTTGCCGGGATTCACGAGATTCTCTGCGGCGAACGCCTGACCGCTCCGCATCGCCTCGCCGATCTGCTCCGGCGTCCACCCCCGCTTCGTCATCTGGCTCGCCCACTTAGCATCCAACTTGAACGCACCGAGCTTCCAGTCAGGGATGGGGGGATCGGTCAGAGTACAGGCAGTTCTGCGCGCGCTATCTGGAGTGGGCGCGGCCGCTCTCGGCAACGCTGCGGCAGGCCCACCACGCCGGCGAGAAGACCTTCATCGACTTCAGCGGCAGCGGCCTGGATGTCGTGGACCCGATCACCGGCGACCGGAGCAAGGCGGTGCTCTTCGTCGCGGTGCTGGGCGCGTCGAACCTGACCTACGCCGAGTCGGTGCTCCACCAGGACCTGCCGACGTGGGTGGGCTGCCACCCCCGGGCCTTCGAGTACTTCGGCGGCACCAGCGAGATCGGGTCAGCGGGAATCAGGTCTGGCCCGCCCGCGGCCTGAATATCCGAAAGTGTAATGTAGGATGACGCGACCCCTACCCCATACGTTCGGACGCTCTCGCTGCTGAACCAGGGCCTCTTTCACTACGCGGCGCTGCCGAGGATGAAGGAGGAGCGTGCCGAGGCGCTCATGGCGAAGTTCGGTGAGCTGCTCCGCGAACACCGGATCTTCCGGGAGGTCTTCGGCCTGATATGAGGGGATGGCTCAGGCGCGCCGCTTCAGCATGTGAAGCACCCGAAGCAACCCGCCGATGTGGCCACTGGTCGTGTCCTCATAGGTCTTCGGATGTAGGCGTCCTAACGCGTCCCGCATCGCGGCTGAATTCCATGCACTCGCCCACGGTCCGAACTCGCCGCGCGCGCTGGCAAGTGACAAGAGACGCCTAACAAGACGGTCCTGAACTTCCCCGTCAGAAGCGGAGGCCATCCGCGCCGCCGCGAGCCGGATTCCTCTCGATGGCGTCCCCCTCGCCGTCCGGATCCCACACGTCTACAACGTGAGCAAACCTGAGTTCAACAAACCGAACAAACGAAACGACCCCCTCAGACGTCGCGTAACGAAAACGCGCCAGCACAACCGAATTCCGCAACAGCATCTCTATGCGAGCCGCGACTCGCGTGGACGAGTTGGGCGGCGCCTCGCATGCCGCCTCAATCAGTGTCCACCAGAGATTCTGCATTTCAAAGCCCCTTAGGGCCTCTTCAAAGAAGCGACGATACTGCTCCCCCATTTTCGACCAAGCCTCAAATCGAATACGATCCCCGAGCCAAAGATGCCACACCTCCCCGCCTTCACGGGTCTCCAAGGCCCCATCATCAACGCACAACACATCCCCAGCAGAAACGGGCGAGAGCGGCGGCGGCGTAACCGCCCCCCCGCTCACCCAATCTCGGCTCCAAGCAGCGCCGGCAAGCTCACAGAGACGCAAGACGCCCTCAGAGCCACCCCGAAGAAATGTCGGCAGCCTCAACTCCGCAACATCCGTCATGAGCACTCTCCACGCCCTAGCTTTCACCTCTAGTCTCATCGTCAGCAAACGCTACCCTGGGAAGGGGAAGACGCCGCGGGGGCGGCGGGACAGGAAGCCGCGGCTGGGGACCAGAAGGGCCAGGCACTGGGGAGGGCCGCGGCCGGAGCGGAATCACATTTGAATCATCTCGCGGCGCACTAGGAGCCCTGGGAATTGGGGTCTTGAGATCCTGAACGCCACGCCAGGCGGTAAGCAAGTTGTATATCTGGGCCACCAAATCGATCGCGGTGCTCGCAGCATCTCTATACCCCATCGACGCCCATCGCGCCTCAGCCCCAAACGTCGCCTCCTTCGCCACCTCCGCCGCCCACGGCCTCGCTTCGGTGGAAGTAACGAAGTGCCATGCGACCGGCTTGCCGCCGTACCTGGGCAGCGGCGCTAGATCCCGGCCAGGCGCCACCTTATCCCAAGACCAGCCGGCCGCATGGTCCCCCGCCGCCTGCTTCCTGAGATCCGCCCTTAGCCAAGCGTACTGCGCAGCCCCCTCGTCGGTGGTGCGCCACGTGAGGAGCAAGAAGGATTTCGGGTCCCGGGGATCCGGAATTAGCTTGTCACCATCGAATGACCCCACGGGAGCACCGCGATACTCGATTCCCTCATAGGCGCCCCTATTTAGCCCACGGAGATAGATGCGCTCCTCCCGCTTGGCGAGCTCCCGATAGTACGCCGACCGCTCAGGAGTATTGCCGGCCGGCTTAATCTCCATGCCGTCCATCTCAGAGCTGTTAGTAATGTCGGGTTTCATGTCCTTCTCAAAGTCCAACAACGAATCAGGATCGCCGGTTCGAGAGCGCTCTAGAATATAGGGAATGCGGTAATGATTGGCATAGATCTTCTCTCCGATTCTACCCAAGTCCGCCGCATAGGTGATTCCGATAATCTCGTGTGCGGCGAGGCCAAGCCAAAGCTGCTCAGCGCTCATCCCCGGCTCACCAAAGTCGTACGGATCGATGCCGAGAGCTTTTGCGCGCGCAAAGATCTCGTCTAGGGTGAGATTGCTGGGAGGAACTCCACCCGCGACCTGCAGCAACCCCGGGGCCACCGGCCCGGCCAGAACGGCTGGAGACACGACGCCCGCCGCCCCTGCTCTGGGCATCCCAGACATGAGGCTGCCCCGGGAGTCTACCAGGGCACCACCATAGAACCCCCGGATGTCACCATCGGCATAGTAGTCGGACTCCTCAGCGCCGCCTGGAGCGTCGACAACTTGCCCGCCATACGCGGGACTTCTCCCTACACCCGGAGCCCCCCCAGGCCCTGGCAAAGGCTTCTGGCCGTGAATGGCATTCTGTACGAAGCCGCCGAGTTTGTTGAATAGCCACTCCGGCCCTCCGGAGTGCTGCAGCGCGTTGACGGTAGCGCTGGCGAGCGCGTTTCCGAACGAATCGGTCGCGACCTGCTTGATGTTCACGCGGCCATTTACGACCATTGAAACAGCGCTCTGACGAATGACGCCGTTCATGGCCTCACGGAGCACCGTCTCCCCCGCGCCCACCAACTGGTTCCCGCGAATGAGCGAATTGTCCGAGTGCCCGAGGTTTGACAGCGCCCCGCCATAGAACACCTTGTCCGCTGCAGTGTTAAGCCCCGCAGACAAACTGGCCATCGCCATCGATTTCCAGCTGAACTTGTCCTGCGTGCCCACCAGGATAGCAATGCCCTGCGACGCGGCGTTCTGAGCCGCAGCATTCAAGGCTGCTGCCCCAACCCGCAATGCGGTGTTCTGGATGCCGGAGATAGCTCCACTGCCCGCTCCAAGCACAGACGTGGCGGCGGCGACAGCAACCTGCTTCCAGCTGAAGCTCTCCTGCATGCCCATGGCCATTCCGACGAGCTGACCGGCAGCGGATCCCACAGCGGCACCGATGGCACCTGCGACCGTGCTAGCCGCGAAGCCCACGCTGAGGGCCCCCATCGCCGGTCCGAGCACCGCCAGTGCAGCCCCGGCGGTGAAGTACGCGGCCACCGCGGTGACCACGATCACCATGATCATCCCGATGACGCCGCACCCCTTGTTGGCGGGCATCGGGATGTTCGGCGTGGTGCTGCCGACGATCCGGGACTGGTCGTAGGGTTGGTACGTGTCGGCGGTGTTCTTGGAGCCGATCGCGCCGTTCGGGATGACCAGGGTCTGGCCGACGCGCAGGTCTGCGTCGGTGCGCAGGCCGTTGGCGTCGGCGATCAGGTACCAGAGGCTCGAGTCGCCGTAGGACGACTGGGCGATGGACTTGAGCGTGTCGCCCGCGCGCACGGGGTACTGGCCCACGGCGGCGGATGGGTAGGCGTTGGTGATGGGCCGGTAGGTGAGGCCGAAGTTGCCCTGCGCGACGTAATTCGGGTCGCCGTTGTCCTTGTTCTGCTTGTTCGGATCGGTGCCCTCCCCGTACACGCCCATCACGTTGCCGTTGACCACCAGCTCGCGGAGGATGCGCTCCTCCTGGACCTTCTGCAGGACGTGGCCATCGGCGTCGTTGATGAAGCTGCGGTCGTAGGCGTTCTTGGTCGAGTCGTCGAGGCCGATCAGGAAGCCGTTCCCGTCATAGGTCTCGGTGGTGGTGCCCTTGTTGCCGGCGTCGTCCTCGCGGTAGGCGACGACCTTGGCTTCCTTGTAGCCCTCCAGCTTCGCGAAGCTGACCTCGAAGACCTGCTTGGCGCCGCTCGAGCCCTTGCTGGTGTAGTTCTTGACGTTGCCGGCGGCGTCGTAGCCGGCCCCGTCGGTCCAGACGCCATTGACCTTGGCCTCGTAGCGCGTCTCGTTGTCGAAGGCCCCGTTGGCCTTCATCACCTTCATCGACTTGACGCGCCCGTTCTCGTCGTAGCGGGTCACGCGGTTGCGGGCGCCATTCGCCTCGGCGTCGTTTGCCACCAGGGCCGTGCGGTAGCCGGGCGCAACATCGTCGCTGGTGCCAACCTTCACCACCCGCGAGGCGCGGTCGTAGAGCCGCTCGTCCAGCTTGAGCGCAAGATCCTCGCTGAGTGCATTCCAGTTCTCGTCGAAGACACCGGTCTTCACCGAGGAGAGCCGGTTCAGGGCGTCGTAGGTGTAGTACTCGTAGTTGACGCCCTCGCGCGCGGAGTAGGTCACGTAGGTCATGTCCGAGCCGTAGAACGGGCCAACCAGGCTCGTCGTGACCTGCTTGCCCCAGGACACGTCCTTGATGCGGTTACCGTTCTTGTCGTAGGCGAGGATGTGGCCCTGGTCCTTGGTGATGTTGGCCAGGTCGCCGGCGTCGCCGTTGACCGCGCCGTCCACCAGGATCTGGCGGTTCATGGCGTCGAAGGCGAAGAACTGGTTCTTGGTGCTCGCCTTGGTGTCGTAGACGGTGTGGGTGCCGATGACCGGCGCGCCGTAGGCGCCGACCGGGCCGTAGTCGGTGACCACCCGCCGGGTCTGCGCCTGGTAGGTGGTCAGCTGGTGGATGCGGTTGCCGACGGCGTCGTACTCGAACAGCACCGAGACGCCGTCCATGGCCTCCACGGTCGCGAGTCGGCCCAGCGTGTCGTAGCCGAGCCGCTGGTTCTGGTAGGTGACGGCGTCGGTGGGTAGCGCCTCGTTGGCCTGGATGCCGACACCCGAGGCCAAGCCGCTGACCGGCGTGCCCTGGGTGGTCTGCTCGAGGATCCGCTTTCCGCCGTAGTTGCAGGCGTAGACGGTGCGCTGGCCGATGGCCCGGTCGCGGATTCGACCAGCTGACCGGCCGCGTCGTAGGCGTAGCCGAGGTTCTGGGCGGAGCGCTCGGTCGTGGCGCTGCTCCACTTGGCAACGAGCTGGTTGGCCTTGTCGTAGGCGAAGAAGGTCTCGGTGCCGCCGATATCCTTGTGGGACTTGAGCTGGCCCTTCACGAAGGTCCAGGTGGCAACGGCGCCGTTGGCGTCCTTGTCCCCCACCTGGCGGCCGGCCTCGTCGTAAACCTGCTCGCTCTTCTGGCCCCCGGGCTGCTCGGTGGCGATCAGGTTTCCGCGGAGGTCGTAGGTGTACTCGACGCGCTCGGCGTTCGGGTTCACCTGGGCGATCTTCCGCCCGGCCTGGTCGTACTCCATGGTGGTCGTGAGCTCGACCTTGCCGGCGACGGCCTCCGGAACCAGCGTGACGGCGTACTGGTCGCTGACTGTGTAGGCAGCCACGCCGTCGCTCTTGATGCTGATGTTCCGCCCCAGTTTGTCGAAGCCGTACCGGGTGGTGTGACCCTCGGCGTCCTCGACCTGGACTTGGTTACCGAAGGCGTCGAAGGAGCGGGTGATCTCGCCGCCGTCGGCGTGGATCTCGCGCGTCAACTGGCCACCCTCGTCCCAGACCTGCTGGTTGAGGTTGCCGTTGGCGTCCCGGTTGCCGATCTCGCGCCCCAGCTCATCGTAGGAGCTGAACGACGTCGGTCCGCTCGCCCCGCCGTTCAGATCCGGCTGGGTCCGCTTCAGCAGCTTGTTCTGCGCGTTGTACTGGAACAGCGTGAGCCAGCCGCTGTTCCGGGCGTCGCTCTGGCTGGTGATGTTGCCCCAGCGGTCGAAGACCTGGTTCACCTCCGGCCGGATCGCCTGGGCGTCGGTCGAGTCCTGCCGCCACGGGAGCAGCTGCTTGGTCGCCCGCCCCAGCGCGTCCACCACGAACTCGGTGCGCCGGACGCCGCCCGTCTTGGCATCGAGCGTGTCCACGGCCGCTGCGGTGCTGTAGGCCGACAGGGACAGATCCAGCGCGCCTGCGCTGGAGATCTCGGCGGTCTTGTTGCCCAGCAGGTCGTACAGCGTGACCTTGATGGTCCCCTCACCCGAGCTGGTCCGCCACTGGCGCCCGGCCCCGTCGTAGTCGAAGGTCTCGACCTCCGACGCCGTCGTGCGGGAGGTCATCTCCCCGAAGGCGTTGTAGACCATCGTGCAGACGACCTCGACCGGCGAGGTCACGGGATCGACGATCGCTCCACCGTACTGGTTGACCCCGAGCTTGGTGGCCAGCCCCGGCGTGATGATGCGCTTCTGCTGGCCGAGGGCGTCGTACTCGAACCGCGTGAAGAGCGTCCGGTTGATGTGGTCGTTGCCGGTCACGGTCTGCGACTGGCTGAGCGCGTGGCCAGCCTTGTCGTAGGTCATGGAGTGCGAGTACCCCATGGCGTCCTTGACCTGGACGGCGTTTCCGGCCCGGTTGTACCGGGTGATGGTCTTCCGCTCCTCGCCAGCGACGGCCTCGCCGGTCTCGAGATTCGAGGCGCCGCCTGCCCACTCGTGCTGCACGGTGACATTGCCGAACGCGTCGCGCTCATACGTGGTCAGCGGGGCGAGGGCCGAGTTGTCCGCCGTGCTGGTGCGCGTCGGGGCCACCACCGCCTGGGTCCGGCCCAGCGCGTCGTAGATGGACCGGGTCACCTTCCCCAGGGCGTCGGTGGTGAGGGTCAGGTTCCCAACGCCATCGTAGGCGTAGCGGGTGGTGAGGTCTTTCTTGACCCCTAGCTTGGGATCAACGCTCAGCACCACGTCCTTGAGCGTCTCGGCCACCTTGCGGTTGAGGAGGTCGTACTCGTACGCCACGACCCGATCGTCGGCCGAGGTCGTGGTGGACGTGAGGGTCTGGTTCGGTGTGGCGTACTCGGCCCGCTTGGTCAGGTTGCCGAGCGCGTCGTACTCCTGCACGGTGAGGTACTTCCCCGGATCGAGCGTCCGCACCTCGCGCCCGAGCCGGTCGTAGAGGTGGCTGGTCGTGACCCAGACCTGCTCCACGCCCGAGTTGTTGACGCTCTTGAGGGCGCGGACCTCGGAGACCTGCCCGAAGGCGTCGTAGGTGGTCTGCGTCTTCGCCCGCGCGCTCACGTGACCATAGGTGTCGCTCACCCAGGCCGAAGGCTGGCGCACCTCGGTCGCCCGGCCGAGCCGGTCGTAGTCGGTCTCGACCACGCGGTCGTCGGTGTGGGACTTGGGGGTGATCAGGTCCCTTACCGTCGTCGTGGTCGGCCAGGTGCCGTCCGCGATCGGAAGCCCGCTCTTGATGTCGGCCGCGTAGCGGGTGAGCTTCAGCGCTTCGCCGAAGGCGTTCCGCTCGTAGCCGGTGACGTACCCGGCCGCGTCCACCTCGTAACGGACCCGCCCGGCCTTGTCGTAGGCCTTGAACGCCTTGTTCCCGAGCACGTCGCGGTTGGCGACGGCGTTGCCGAACACGTCGTACCAGACCTGCGTAAAGGTCTCGGTCCCGTCGTCGGTGGGCAGGCTGGTCCGGACCTGCCGGCCCATGGAGTCGTACTGGTAGCTCGTGATCCGCTGGTCGCTGCGGTCGGCCGCCTCGGTCCGGGTGAGCACGTTGCCCAGCCCGTCGTAGGTCATCCGCGTGGCCAGGCGCTCGTTCTTCTGCTCCACGTTCAGCTGGGCGTCGACGTACGTCAGCTGCACGGCGGGATCGAGCTGCTCCGTGAGCCGCCCGGCCGCGTCGTACGTGTAGTCCCAGACGACGTTGTTCTTGTTCGTGTACCGGATCTTGCTGCCGACCGCGTCGTACTCGAACTTCTCGGTCTGGAGCAGCGCATCCCTGGAGAGCACCACGCGCCCCGAGGCGTCGTACTCGTAGCTGTCGGTCCGGTCGGCAGCCGGCGACTCCACCACCGCGCGCCAGATCTGGACCGCGCCCGCGCCGATGGACAGGCCGGAGAGGACCGGCGTGGCGTAGGACGTGGTCCGCGTGACCCGGCCGGCGCCGTCGTACTCGGTCCCCTTCACGCCGCCCTGGGCATCCACCGTGTAGCGCTGACGGCCCGCGGCGTCGTACGCGACCAACGTGATCCGATCGTTGTTCGCATCCGCTGCCGGCAGTCCGCTGCGCACCCCGAGCGCGCTGATGGTCGGCGCGGTGTCGGGCGTGATCCTGTTGGCATATGCCGTGGTGCCGATCACGTGGCCCGCGCCGTCGTAGGTCCGCTCGACCACCGCCCCGATCCCGTCGACGCTGAAGACCAGCCTGTTGGCGCTGTCATAGACGGCGCGAGTGATCCGGTCGCTGCCAGCGGTCACCACCGGCGTGAACCCGGAGGCCACGCCGGTCCATCCGCTGACCACGGACAGCGGATCCTGGGCATAGGCGTAGGCGATGCTCCGGATGACGTTCCCGGCGGCGTCGTACTCCTGCTTGGTGATGCCGCCTGCGGCGTTCAGCTGGTACACGAGCCGGTTGGCCGTGTCGTAGGCGAAAAGCGTGACGCGGTCATCCGCGGTGAACGAGAGCACCTTGTCCACCGCGTCGGTGGACAGCAGCGCGGTGGCATAGGCCACCTGCTTGATCACGGCGCCATTCGCGCCGAAGGTCCGGTCGATGACTCCGCCGGCGCCGTCGATGGTGCGGCGCACGCGGCCCGCGCGGTCGCCCACCTGGCGGGTGGTCACGCCGGCGCGCGTCGTGTTGAGCCAGGTGTCCAGGTCGGTCTTGAGCGCCGCTCCGGTGGCCGTGGGCGAAAGGCCTTCCGGACGCTCCTTGTAAGCCACGTTCGTGGTCACGCTGCCGACGGTGGCGTTCACGTTAGCGTCGTAGATGAACTTCACCACCGCATTCGTGCCGTCTACCGTGTAGATCACCCGGTTGAGCGCGTCATAGACGGTACGGACACGCTGGTCGACGTCGGTGCCCTCGGGCCTGGCAAGCGGGTGAAGCGGATCCGGAGCCCAGGTCGGCTGCTTCTTGGCGTAGGTGCGGCGATCCACGACGTTGCCTGAGCCGTCGTAGGTCAGCTCGGTGATGCCGCCCAGGGCATCGATGGTGTACTGCAGCTGCCCGTCCGAGTTGTAGAAGCGGCTCTCCACCATGTTGGGCAGGGCCGCGGTACCCGGCTTCAGCCGATTGGTGATCTCGGTCCGCTTCGCCGCGCCGTCCGTGATCGCATCAAGCCCCTTGGTTTCGATGGGCGTGGCGTAGGTGGTGACCTGGGTGACCCGGCCATCCTTGTCGTAGGCCGTCTGCTGCACGCCGCCCGCCGGATCGACGGTGAAGGCCAGCCGGTTGGCCTCGTCGTACGCCATCCGCGTGACGTTGCCGTTGCCGTCGGTCCGGCGGACCACGTTTCCATTCTTGTCGTAGGCGAAGGCCTGGGTGAGCTTGAGCCCGTCCGGATCCACCACCGTCGCGACTCGCCGGCCCAGGGCATCGTACTGGTGCTCGGTGGTGGTCCCGCCGACGACCGTCACGCGCAGCGTGCGGCCAGCCAGGTCGTAGCTGTAGCGCGTGGTGATGCCGTTCTGGGTGACCTCCGTCACCTGCCCCTTGGCGTCGTACTTGGTGCTGGTGTTCTCGCCGGGGCCGGTGACGCAGGTGGTCTGCCCCTTGGCGTCGAAGCCGTACGTCGTGACGAGGTTGAGGCCGCCGGTCCCCGGATCCACGGTGCGGGTGCAGACACGGTTGACGGCGTCATAGCCGTACTCGACCACGTTCCGATTGAGATCATAGGTCCGGAGCAGCCGGCCGTGATCGTAGGTCCGCTCCTCCACCAGCGTGCCGCCGGCGAAGGACTTGGTCAGGTTGCCGTTGACGTCGTACTGCGACGTCCGCAGCAGCTCCTGCACGCCCCCCTTGCTGGTCGACACCTCGACGGTCGCGCCGAAGCGGTCGTGGGTGGTCTTGATGGCCACGTTCTCGGGCGTGGTCATGGTCACCGACCGGCCCGCCGTGTCGTAGGTGTACACGGTGGCCGGGTGGCCGGCCGCGTCGAACTGCTTGAGCACGCGGCTGAACGCGTCGTACTCGGTGACCCGCCTGTTGGTCAGCGGGTCGATGCTCTCGACCACCCGCCCGAGCTGGTCGTAGGTCTGCTTCCACTCTCCACCGTTCGCATCGACGGTGCGAATCAGTCGGCCGAACGCGTCGTACTGCTTGGCGGTCTTGACCGCGAGACCGCCCACGTCGGCGACCGTCGAGGTCTGCTGACCGCGCCGGTCGTAGAAGATCGCGCTCACGACCTCCTTCCCGGCGAGATCGAGCTTCTGCACGGTGCGGACGGCCTGCCCGAAGGCGTCGTAGCTGGTGCGGACCCCGCCCCCGTAGGCGTCGATGGCTGCGTTCTGGCTGCCGCGGGCGTCGTACTGGAAGGTGGTGCGCTGGTTGAGGACCTGCTCGGACGCGTCGCCGCGCGCGCTGTCCAGCTTGGCCAGCGCGTCGCTGGTGAGCACCCCGCCCGCCAGCGAGCCGAGATCGCTGGCCAGGATCGCCTTGGCGAAGCGGTTGGTGCTGAGCGCGTGGCCCAGGGCGGCGTAGGTGGTCTCGGCCACCTCACCGGCAGCGTCCACCGTGAACCGGAGCCGCCCGGCCTCGTCGTAGAAGAAGACGGTCCGATGGCTGAAGACGTCGGTGGTCGCGACCTTGCGGCCGGCGGCGTCGTAGGTGTGCCGCACGGCGTACAGGGCCCAGGCAGCGGCCTCGGTCAGCTCACCCGACACGACCTTGGCGGCGCCCTCGGGCAGCAGCTCCGCGGTCACCCGGCCCAGGGCGTCGTACTGCGTCCGGAGGACCCGCTGGTCGGCCGTGCTCGCGGCCACCGTCTTGCGGACCAGGTTCCAGGCCTGGTCGTAGTCGTAGGTGGTGGAGGTCCCCTCGACGTTGACCTCGCTGCGCAGGTGACCGAGGCCATCCCAGTCGGCGGTGGAGGTCTGCACCTCCCCGCTGAAGCCGGTCTTGAGGGTGGCCAGGCTGGTCGTGGCCGTGATGGTCACGTTGGCCGCCACGGCGCTGGCGTAGCGCGTGGTCTGCACCAGCTTGCCGTTCGCGTCGTAGGCGAGCTCGGTCAGGTAGCGCTTGGGATCGACCTCGGCCACCTTCTGACCGCGCGCGTCGTAGTAGGTGAACGTGACCAGATCGTCCGTAGCGACGGACGCAGGGCGAAGGCCAGTCAGATCGCCCGTGGACCGGGCTGTGGCGACCTGGGCGGCGATGCTGGCCGCGTTGATGAAACCGGACACCTTGGTGGCGTAGGCGGTCGACTGCACCTGGCGTCCGGAGGCGTCGTAGACGAACTCCGTCAGGTAGCCCTCGCCATCGATGGAGGCGCGCAGCAGCCCGTCCCGGTCCAGGATGCGGACCGCGGCGCGATCGGTGGCGTCCTGCACCACCTGCACCGCCATGGTGCCGGCGGTCACGGTCTCCACCAGAGCGCCCGAGACCGCAGTGGCGTTGCTCGAGTCGCCCGCGTACACGGCGGAGAGGCTCTGCGAGCCGGTCGCCAGGGACACCTGGCTCACGGTCAGCGTGGCCACACCGCTCACCAGGCTGGCCGTTCCGAGCACGGTCGTGCCGCTCAGGAAGGTCACCTTGCCGGTCGGCGAAGTCCCGGTCACGCTCGCGGTCAGCGTGAGCGCCTCGCCCTGGGCAACAGACGCCGCCGAGCGGCTGAGCGTCACCGACACCGGGGCAGCCATCACCTTGAGCACGGTGGTGGCCGAGGAGCTGCCCAGGTTGGTCGCATCGCCTCCGTACACAGCCTTGAGCGCATGGCCCATCGCCGACAGGTTGCTGACCGTGACCGACGCGACCCCGTTCACCAGGCTCGCGCTCGCGAACGGCGAGTTGCCATCCCAGAAGAGAATGGTGCCGGTGGCATCCGGGTTCGCGACCTGCGCAGTCAGGACCACCGGCGTTCCGACCGCCACCGAGCCGGCCGGCGAGACCGTGAGCTTGGTCTCAGGGCCGGCCTTGGTGACGTTGCGCGAGAAGGTGACCGCGCTGGCCGCGTTCTGCCCGTCGCCGGAGTAGGCGGCCGTGAAGGTGCCGGCACCCGTGGGCAGCGTCACGCCCGTCAGGCTGGCGATCCCGTCCACCACCTGCACCGTCCCAAGCACGGTCGAGCCCAGGAGGAACGTGACCGTGCCGGTGGGCTTGGTGCCCTGGACCTGGACCTCGAGCGGCCCGCAGCAGGAGACATCGCCCGTTGCCAGCGCAGTGACGCTGCTGGCCGGCCGCTCCATGAAGACGGTGACCGCGCCGGACGCCGCCGACGCGTTATCCCGATCGTCAGCCTGGTAGGTGGCCGTGAGCGACAGGCTGCCCGCGCCGAGCTGCGTCGTGGTGAGCGTGGCCACTCCGTTGACCGTGTCCACCGTGCCGATCGCGTTGCCCCCGGCGTAGAAGGTCACCTTGCCGGTGGGGTTGACGGCGCCGGACACGCGCGCGGTCAGGGTGACCTGGGCGCCGACCAGCGCGTTCCGCGTCGAGGCGGTCAGCGTGGTCGTGGGGGTGGCGGCCTGCACGGTGACCGTCTTGGCGGCGGCCGCGCTGGTCTTGTTGGCCGTGTCTCCGGAGTAGACCGCCGTGATGGATTGCGTGCCCTTGGTGAGGGTCGAGACGGTCAGCACCGCCTGGCCGCTGACCAGGTCGGCGCTGCCGATGGCCACGCCGCCGGTAAAGAAGGTCACGGTGCCGGTGGGGGTGGTCCCGGCCACGGCGGCCGTCAGGGTCACGGGGTTGCCGGCCTGGACCGAGGTCGCGCTGACGGTCAGCGTGGTGGTGCTGGCCGGCAGGACCGCGTTGACCGTGACGGACACCTCGGCCGAGGTGCTCGAGGCGTTGACGGTGTTGCCCGCGTACTTGGCAGTCAGCTTGAACGTGCCCGCCGCGAGCGAGCTGGTGGTGAGCGTCGCCACGCCACCCGAGATGGTACCGGTCCCGATGGAGGCACCATCCCGGTAGAACGTGACCGTTCCGGAGGGCTCGAACCCCGTCACCTGCGCGACCAGGGTCACGGAGGCCCCCTGGTCCAGCTTCAGCTTCGAGGCGCCCACCTGCACGCGGGTCGGCGTCTTGAGTCCGGTGTCAAGCGCACCCGTGCTGCCAGCGCTGAGCTTGTCGCCCGAGTAGACCGCCAGGAGGTTGCCAAGGCCGGTGTTGGTGACGGCCAGCTCGGCCTTGCCGTTGATCACCTCGGCGGTGCCGATGAGCTGCATGTTGTCGAAGAAGCTGACCGTGCCGGTGACCACCCGGTCGGCATCGACCACGGTCAGCAGCGCGCCGGGAATCACCATGGCCGTCAGCTTCGAGGGGGCCCCCTCGACCCCGCCCGCCGTCAGCGTCACCTCGGTACGAGTGACCCCAAGCGTAGGACCGGCCCCGGGAGCGGTGCCGCCGCTCACCGTTATGGTGGAGGTGGTCGAGAAGCTCCCGACGTTGCCCAGGTCACCGGCGTAGCTGGCCCGGACCGTGATCGGCCCGGTGTTCCCGAACTTGACCGCCAGGGTGGCGACCCCGTTCACGACCGCCGCCGTCCCCAGGACCGTGCTGCCGGTGAGGAAGGTCACCGTCCCCTGGGGCAACTTCCCCGCCACGCGCGCTGTGAGCGTCACGCTGGCGCCCATGGACGCCGTGGCCGGCGCGGTGAGGGTGGTGGCCGAGATCACCGGCAGGTCGGACTTGCTGGCCGCGTTGCCGGTGTCCCCCAGGTACTCCGCCCAGAGGCTGCTCGTGCCAGCGTCGGTGGTGAAGCCGTCCGCACCCACCACCGCGCTGGCCGATGGCGTGAGCGAGCCGACGGTCAGCGTGGCCACGCCGCCGTTCAGCGTACCCGTGCCAATCTGGGTGCTCCCGTTCCAGAAGCGGACCGTCCCGCTGGGCGCGAGGATCCCCGCTCCCGTCACCCGGGCGGTGAGCCGCAGGGGGAGCGCCGCCGTGCTGGTGGTCGCAGCGGAGGTGAGCACCAGGCTGGTCGGCGCGGGCTTCACCGTGCCCTCGAGCTTGCCGATCGAGGCCGCGTCCTCGGCGCTCCCGCCGTAGACCGCCGTGATGGTCCCATCGCTCGCGGTCAGCTCCGTGGCAAGCGTGGCCTTGCCGTAGGACAGCGCGGCAGTCCCGATCACCCGCGTGCCGGACAGGAACGTGACGGTCCCGACCGGCTCGAAATTCTCCCGTCCGCTCACCGTCGCGGTGAGCAGCACGTTCGCGCCGACCACCATTCCCGCTGGAGGCGTGGAGCTCGTCACCACCAGCGACGTAGCGTGCGGCGCCACGGTGGTCACCTGGGTGACCTCACAGGCCTTGTTCTTCGTGTCGCCGGCGTAGGACGCCTTGAGGGTGACCGCTCCGGCCGGCAAGGCGGAGGTGACCAGGGTCGCCTGGCCGTTCACGACCGATGCGGTCCCGAGCGAGATGGCCCCAGCGTAGAACGTGACCACACCGCTCGCGTTCACCCCGGCGACCGAAGCCGTGAGGGTTGCCTCCTCGCTGAACACCAGACTGGAGATCGTCAGGCTGGCGGTGGTCGTGACCTGCTGCACGGTGACCGACGCGGTTCCCGCGCTCGAGGTCGTGCTGGTGTCGCCGGAGAAGACAGCGCGCAGCGAGGCGGCTCCCACCGGAAGTGACTTCACCACCAGGGCGGCGGTGGAGCCGCTCAGCGTGACACTTCCAAGGAGGGTCGAGCCGTTGAAGAAGCTAACGGTCCCCGTGGGCGATCCACCGGTCACCGTGGCGGTGAGTGTCACCGGGGTCCCGAAGGCCGGCGTGCTGCTGGACACGGACAGGCCGGTCGTGGTGGTGGTGCGCGCCGCCGAGACCGTCACGGCCGCGACGGTGGAGGTGGAGGGCCCGTTGTTCGAGTCGCCCCCGTAGGTCGCCTTGATCGAGTGGCTGCCCGCCGCCAGGGAGGCGGTGGTGAAGGTGGCCAGCCCGTTGACGATGGTGCCGGTCCCGAGGGCCGTCGCTCCGTCGTAGAAGGTCACCGTCCCGCCGGGCGTTGCGCCAGTGACCTGGGCCACGAAGGTGGCCGAGCCCGCCGGGATGGTCGCGCCCGGAATGAAGAGCGTCGTCGCGGTCGCAGCTGTCGTCACGGTCTCCGTGACGGCGGCTGAGGTGCTGTATGCCGCCGAGGCGTCGCCGGAGTAGACCGCCGTGATGGCGTTGGCTCCCACCGGCAGGTCCGAAAGCGTGAGCGAGGCCTTGTTGCCGGTCCCGACAGTTGCGCTGCCGAGCAGCGTGGTGCCCTTGAAGAAGGAGACCGTCCCAGTCCGGGTCGTGCCCGATCCGCCCGAGACCGTACCGGTGAGCACGACCGCTGTCCCGCGGGCGGTGGTCGCGCTGGAGAACGTCAGGACGGTGGTGCTGGCGGCAAGCGAGGAGGTCGGCCAGCTGGTGTTTCCCGGGCCGGGTGAGGTGGCAGAGGCCGCGCTGGAGACGCTGGTGGCGTTGTTCGCGTCACCTGCGTAGACCGCCGTGTAGGAGACGGCGGTGCCGACGGGGGGGTACACCACCAGCGAGGCGCGCCCACCGCTCACCGTTGCGGTACCGAGCGCACGCAACCCGGCAAAGAAGGTCACCAGGCCGGTCGGGGAGCTGCCGGTGATGGTTGCCGTGAGCGTGACGTTGTTGGTGTAGGGTCCTCCCGCAACCGCCGTGAGAGCCGTCGTGGTGGTCCGCGAGATGGTGGGCGTGACGATGTTGGAGGTCGCCTGGGCGTTGTTGGTGTCGCCCAGGTACTTGGCGGTGATTCGCGGAGCCCCCACCGCGAGCGACGTGACCGTCAGGGCCGCCACCCCGTCCACCACGTCCACTTGCGCGAGCTCGGTGGCGCCCGAGTAGAACGCCACCTTGCCCGTGGCCAGCGTCGCGCCCGTGGCCTGCGCCAGCTTGGCCGTGAAGGTGATGGCCGAGCCCTGCGCCGCCGCCGTGGCCGAAGACGATAGCGTGACCGTCACCGGCGCGGTGGTCACCGTCCTGTTGAGCGCCGTGCTGGTGGCGCTCGTGGCGCAGTTGGTGCTGCCGGTGTAGGTGGCCGACAGGGCGTTGCTGCCGCCAGGCAGGCTCGAGACGGTCAGCGTGGCCAGGCCGTTGCTGATGGTCGCCCGGCCCAGCACCGTGGTGCCGGTGAAGAAGGTCACGGTGCCGGTCGGCACCACACCGTTCGTGCCCACCACGGTTGCCGTCAGCGTCACCGAGTTGCCGTGGATGATGCTGGCTGGGGCGCTGAGGGTGGTGGTGGTCGGCGCCGTGGCCACCGTCTCCGCCACCACGGCCGACGTGCTGGTGGCGTTCCGGGTGTCGCCGACATAGGTCGCCTTGAGGCTGGCGGTGCCCACCGTGAGGTTGGTCACGCTGAGCGTGGCCACGCCGCCGGTCAGCGTCGCCGTCCCCAGCAGCGTGCCGCCGCTGTAGAACGAGACCGTGCCGGCCGGGTTGTTTACGCCGCTCACGGTCGCGGTCAGGGTCCGGGCGGCACCGAGGCCGTCGGCGGCGCGGGTCACGGCCAGAACGGTGGTGCTGGTGGCGGGAGAGACCGTGGTCGAGGCGGCGGCCGAGATCGCGCCGGTGTTGACGCTGTCACCGGAGTAAACCGCCGTGAGGCTAGCGGTCCCGGAGGCAAGGTCATCGGTGATGAAGGTGGCCACGCCGCCCGTCACCGCCGCGCTGCCAAGCAGCGTGCTGTCGCGGAAGAAGCTGACCGTGCCGCTGGCCGTGCTGGAGCTGATGGTCGCCGTGAGGGTCACCGGCGCGCCCGCCACCACCGAGCCGGAGGAGACCGCCAGCGTGGCCGTCACCGCCGTCAGCTGGGTCACGTCGATCAGCGCCGAGGTGCTGGCCTGGTTCGACCCGTCACCCTGGTAGACGGCCTTGACGGTCGACACGCCGGCAGGGAGACCGCTGGCCACGTAGCTGGCCACACCGTTCACCACCGCCACCGTCGCCAGCTCCACCGAGCCCCGGAAGAACTTGACCGTGCTCCCGGGGTTCGCCCCGGCCACGATGGCCGTGAGCGTCACGCTCCCGCCTGGCGCGATCCGGGCCGTCGAGACGCGCAGCTCGGTGGTGGTGTTGGGGGCCGCGTCTACCGTGGCCGCCACCACTGCCGAGGCGCTCCCGGCGTAGGCGCTGTCGCCGCCGTAGACGGCGGTGAGCTGCTGGCTGCCCACCGGCAGGCTGGTCACGGTCAGCGTGGCCACGCCGTTCACGACCTCGGCCGCGCCCACGCAGGTCTGGCCGGCGAAGAAGCTGATGGTCCCGGTCGCGCCCAGGTTCGGAAGCCCATCGGCCCCCAGCACGGTGGCCGTCAGCAGGCGGGTTGCGTACTGCCCGGTGCTGCCGGAGACCATCTCGAGCCGCGTGGACGTCGCCGTCCCGGCCAGCGTCAGCGTGACCCCGATGCCGTTGCCGAGCTTGGACGTATCGACCGGGGTGGCAAGCTTCGTGACCGAGAGCACCCGGGAGGCGCCATCGTACTGCGTCTGCGTCACGTACCCCAGGCCATCCACCTGCCAGGCCAGGCGACCGGCCGCGTCGTAGAAGCTCCAGGACTTGACGTCCTGGGCGCCCGCCGCCACATCCGGGAGCGCCATGATGCTCTCGGGCGAGAGCCGCGCGATGGCGTCCCACGCCGTCCCGATGGCGGACGGCATGGTCGAGATCTCATACGTGCTGTCCGCGACGTTGGCGTACTGGAAGTAGCCACCGGCCGTCCGGAGCTGCTCAACCTCGCCCAGGTATTTGAGCCAGTTCGCCTTGTCCCCGAGTTTGTAGAACGCGACCGCTGCCCCGAGCGTGCCCTCCGACCACACGGTGCTTGCGGCCCCCGGATACTCGTCCTGAGCCGAGTAGGGCATGAAGCCCTCGACCCCGTTGACGGTCGTTCCATAGACCGCGACCGCACGCTGGAGGGAGCTCCTGGCCTCGGCCATCCGGCCAGTGGCAGCGAGGAAGTAGGCCCCCCACGTCAGGCAGTCCAGCGCGCTTCCCGTGTCCACGGTGCTGGCGTCGGCGAGCCCCTGGTAGAAGTAGCCGCCCGCCACATTGAAGTGCGACCGCATCAGGTTCTTGTCGATGCCTTCTGCCGCCCGCGCGTAGCGGTCGTCCTTGAACACCTCATAGGCCCACCGGAGCGCGAAGAACGCGTCGATGTTGTGCTCGGTGGACGCCCAGGGGAGCACGTAGCCGGCGTCCAGCTCGCCGTTCACGTACCGCCCTCGGCCGGCCGTGATGCTACCGGCCTGGATCCCGGTCGTCGCCTGCTGGGTCAGCAGGTAGTCCGCCGCCTTCTGCGCCGCGACACGCACGGCCTCAGGCGCAGCCGAGCCGCGGAGCGCCAGATACCGGGTCAGGGAATAGAGACACCAGGCGACGGAGCCGTTCCGGACGTAGGCGTCCCCCTCCCCGGACAGCATGTTCACCGAGAACGGGAACGAGCCGTCGGCGAGCTGCGTCCCCACCAGCCCCATCACGGCACGGTCCAGCGCCGCGCCCTCCTTTGCTTCCACGAGGGCGCAGATGTAGACCGCCTGATCGTAGGTGTAGGTCCGGTTACGGAGGCTCCCGTAGGCAGGATCCGTCGTGGCGACCTCGTAGGAGCGGATCCTCCCCGTGTTCTCGGAGTAGATGGCCTTCGTCGCGCCCGTGGACGTATCGATGAGCCGGACGAGCTTGACTCCGGCGTGCAGCGGAACCGTGAAGTCGACACGGCCATCGGCCGCGATCGCCAGCTCCTGCTGGACGTACTCGATGTCTGCCACCAGGACGTACTGGAGCTTCAGGTTCTGATAGTAGCCGCCTGAGACCTGGTACTTGGACGGGAGTCCGGAAACCTGGACGCTGGGCACCGCATTCTGGCCGTCGTTGAGGACGGTCAGGATCTCGCCTTCGTTCAGGTAGTTTTCGGAGAGCGCCGGCAGGTAGTTGGACCGCGCTGCCAGCGCCGCGAGATCGGCCTGCACCTTGGCGGCCTCGACGCCGTCGAGCGCCGGCCGTTCGGGGGCGGCGCTCGGGCGGAGGGCGTCCAGCGTGACGGCAGAAGCCGAGGCGCCTGGATTCCCGTTGAACGCGATGGTCGGATTGCCCGACGAGTCGACCAGCCGGGCCGTGTCGACCGGGTTTGCGTACCGGATCTGCTGGGTGACCCGGTTGCTGGCGTCATGGATGTACTCGGTGAGCCCGCCGGCGGGGTCGATGTCCGCCACCTTGCGACCGGCCGCATCGTAGAGGACCCATGACCGCTGACCGGTGGGGTCCTGCGTCATCACCAGCCGATCGTCCCGGTCGTAGAAGTAGCGCGTGGTCCCTAGCTCGGTCCCTGCGTTGGACTGGACCACGCTCACCAGCCGGCCAGCGGCGTCATACGTGGACAGCGTGACGAGGCCATTCGCCAGGGTCGTCGTGGTGCGGTTCGCGGCGTCGTCGTAGAGCGTGGCGCTCTGGTTCGCGACCCCGAACTCGCTCGACAGCTCCAGCTTGCCGATCAGCCGGCCGAAGCCGTCGTACCAGCAGTCCACCTCGGCCTTGGTGTCGGCCGAGACCGTCTTCACCAGCCGGCCGCGCTCGTCGTACACGAAGACCGTGGTCGCGCCCGAACCCACGCCCACGCCGGCTGCGTCCACGGCGGTGTAGCTGGTCTGCGCGCTGAGCTGGCCGCGCAGATCGAAGGCGTAGTCGGTCCGGACCGTCTGGGTCCGATCCGCTGCGGCCGTCCACGCGACCAGGTCGCTCTCGGCCGCGCTGCCGCTGTAGGTCCCCGCGCGATACTCGATGGAAGCGACGCGCTGCCCGTTCGCGTCGTAGCGCTGCTCGGTCACCCTCCCCTCCGCCGAGATGACGAAGCGGAGCTGGTTCTTCCCGAGCGCGTCGTAGACGTAGCGGGTGGTGAGCGGGTCCGTGCTGCTGGCGCCCGAGTAGATGGTCTCGGACAGCAGCTGGTTCTGGGCGTCGTAGGTGCGGACCAGGCGGTTCCCGGCGCTGTCCACCTGCTCGGTCAGGTTGCCCTTCACGAACGTGGTGGTGACCGTCCGGCCCATGCCGTCGGTGGCAGTCTGGACGTCCTGGGTGGCGTCGTAGCTGTAGTCGACCCGCGTCTTGCCAGCGGCAGACTGGATCGACTTGAAGTTCCCGGCCGCGTCGTAGTCGCAGACCGTGACCAGTCCCAGCGCGTCGGTGACCGCCGTCCGCTTCGCCGCCGTGTCGTAGGCGAAGGTGGTGACCTGGTCGAGCGCGTCGGTCACCTTGCTGACGCGGTAGCTGCCGTCGACCAGCGTGTACTCGAAGGAGAGCGAGGTCCCGTCGGACTGCGTGATCTTCGCGACCCGCGTGCTGGTCCCGTCGTAGGTGTAGGTCGTGGTGTAGGTGGACTGCGCCAGCCCCGCCGCCACCTGCGCGTCGTTCTTCGGGTTGAGCTTGACGCTCACCGTGCTCAGCCGGTTCTGCGCGTCGTAGGTGTAGCTGACGTCCACCACCGTCAGCGCCCCACCGATTCGACAGGACGGTGCTCACGCTGGTGAGCGTGCTTCCCGAGTAGGTGTAGGTGATGGACTCGCCGCTCGAGCTGAGGATCTCGGTGAGCAGCCCGTTCGTGTAGTTGAACGCGAGCGTGTTCCCGGCCGTGTCGACGGCCGAACGGATCCGCCCGAAGGTCCCGGCGTCGTAGTTCTCGCGCGCGCCCGTCGCGCCGTCGGTCCACGTGTAGGTGCCGTCGCCGTTGAGGACGATGACGTCCTGCGCCGAACCGTAGGTCGCCAGCGCCACGTAGCGATTGGGGTCGCCGGTGCCGACGTTGGAGTAGTCGACGAACGAGCCGTCGTAGTCGTACCGGCGCAGCGTCCCGCCGCCCAGGTCCTGGATGGCCCGCGTCTGCGTGCCCTGCCAGTTGTCGCCGTTGCCGTCGAAGTCGTAGCCGCCCTGGCTGTTGTAGGTGCGGATGGTCGAGCCATCCGGCCCGCGGCCCGCCAGGACCGAGTCCACGTCCTGCAGCACCAGGTTGCCGGTCGCGATGTTGACGTACGCCCGCTCGCCGCTGCGGCCCTGGGTCGCCGAGCCGAGCACCCCGCGACCGCCGAGGTTGGTGAGCGAGCTGAGGTTCAGGCCCAGCGAGTTCCCACTGAAGATCGCGACCATGGTGTGCAGACCCCGTCGTCATGCCGCGATTTGCCCCCCGGAGCACCTGCCCCTCTGGCCGATCGCAGCTGGCGGATGGGTTATCCGCAGCCGCGCGCAGATGTTTAGGGCGGCCTGGCAGAAATCTTGACGACGAGGGGAAACCCGAGGCCCGGGAGCGCTCGGCGCCGGAGAAGCGCCCGTTCGAGGCGTTCTGTCGCAGCGCGCTGCGACCGTTGCGACCCTCACAGCGCGCGTGCCACCCTGCCCCTCCTCACCAGCGGGGGCGGCGCAGCATGATCGAGCGGGTCATCCACCAGATTTGGCATCCCTTCACCTCGAAGGAGATGCCGCGCGACTGGCAGCGCTTCTCGCGCAGCTGGAAGCGGCAACACCCTGCGTACGAGCACCGGATTCGGGGCATCGACGAGAGCCGTCGCTTCGTGGCGACGCACTTCCCGGACTTCCTGCCCACCTACGACGGCTACGACGACCCCATCAAGCGCGTGGACACGCTGCGCGTGCTGCTGCTCGCGCACTTCGGCGGCCTCTACGTCGACCTGGACGTCGAGTGCCTGCGCCCTGTGGACCCGCTGCTCGCCGGCCAGCGGCTGGTCATCCCGGCAGAGCCGCCGGTGCACGCGGAGGGCTGGCGGAAGCGCGGCTACGATCACCGCCACGTGCTCTCCACCGCCTTCATGGCCTCGCAGGCTCGCCACCCCTTCTGGCGCGCGGTGATCGAGGAGTTCAAGCGCTCCACGCACCTGCCCGGCGTGATGGACAGCACCGGCCCGTTCGTCATCACCCGCTGCTACGAGCGCGACCCGGATCGCACCGCCATCGCGCTGGCGCCGCCCGACACCATCTACCCGGTGCACGGCGGCGAGTGCCAGACCGGCGCGGCCTACGACGTCGAGTACTGGGTGAAGCAGACCGCCCACTCCTACGCGGTCCACCACTGGGCCAGCACCTGGAACCGCCCCGGCGCCAAGGACCTGCCGGCGCTCCGTCCATACCTCGAGGGCCTGCCGGTCAAGTACCGCCACCCCAGGCTGCACGCGCAGCGCCCCGGCCAGCTCCTGCAGAAGGGGCCACTGGTGAGCTGCATCATGGTGAGCCGCGGCCGGGCCATGCCAGCGCGCTGGGCCATCCAGTGCTTCCTCAACCAGACCTACGAGGACCGCGAGCTCCTCATCGTCACCACCCACGGCGAGGGCGACCTGCCTTCGCACATCCGCGAGCTGAACGACCCGCGCATCCGCGTGGTGGGCGTCCTGCCGCCGGGCACGCCGGTGGGCACGCAGCGCAACGTGGCGCTGGATCACGCCAAGGGCGACTTCGTCTGCACCTGGGACGACGACGATCTCTCCGGCGCGGACCGGCTGGCGGCCGGCGTCACCGCGCTCGCAACAGGCGCGGCCGCGGCGGCCTTCCTGGAGCGGATCCACCTCTGGTGGCCGGGCCGCAAGCACCTGGCGGTGTCTGCGCGGCGCCACTGGGAGAAGACGGTCATCGCCCGCAAGGCGGTGATGGGCCGCTTCGACGACGTGGATCAGGCCGAGGACGCTGGCCTGATGGCGCGGCTCCTGGAGGAGCACCCGATCGTCGCGGTGGACGATCCCAACCTGTACACCTACGTGGCCTGGGGCGGGAACACCTCCACGCCGGAGCAGCTGGAGCGGCTCTTCGGCCAGGCCACCTTCCACGCCCGCGGCGCCGAACACGACCTCGCCGTGTCGGTGCTGGACAAGCACGTTCCGGCGCTCGAGTACCTGGACTGGCTGGCGCGGCGGGATCCCAAGAGCTTCGAGCCGCCGCCCGATGCGGCGCCGCCGGCCCCTGCAGGCGAGCCGAGCCGGTCCCGGCTGGTCCCGGGCCCAGCCCGCCTCGGCCAGTCCCGCCCAGCGGGCAGCCCTTCCCTGCGCATCCTCTTCGCCTGGGAGCTGGGCGGTGGCCTGGGCCACACCGTGCCGCTCTCCCAGATCGCCCGGCCGCTTCTCGAGGCCGGCCACGAAGTCCACATGGCGCTGCTGGATTTCAGCTCCACCCGCGCTGCCCTGGGCAAGCTGGCCGGCCACCCCCGGCTGCACCTCTGGCAGGCGCCGTGCTGGCCGGCCAAGCTGAGCGGCCTGCCCGATCCGGCCTGCCACGCCGAGCTCCTGTTCCACGCCGGCTTCCTCGACGCCCGGCGCATCGCCGGGCTGGCCGACGGCTGGGACAGCCTTTTCCGGCTGCTGCAGCCGGACCTGCTGGTGGCCGACAACGCGCCCACGGCGATGCTCGCCGCGCGCGGCCACGCCTTCAAGACCGCCATGGTGGGCACCGGCTTCTTCCTGCCCATGGACGGCGCGCCCATGCCCAGCTTCCGCGAGTGGGAGCCGGTGGCCCGGGAGCGGCTGGAGCAGGCCGAGGCGCGCGCGCTGGAGACCTGCAACACGCTGCTCCGGGCGCGCAGCCTGGCGCCGTTCCGGCAGCTGAGCGAGCTCTACCAGGTGGACGAGCGGTTCCTGATCACCGTCCCCGAGCTGGACCACTTCGAGGCCCGGGGGCGCGAGCCCTCGCAGAGCTACTACGGCATCCTGCCCGCGGCGACGCAGGGCCAGGCGGCCGAGTGGCCGCGGGGCACGGCCCCGGCCGTCTTCGCCTACCTCAAGGCGGAGTACGAGCCGGTCCGCAAGGTGATCGCCGCGTTGCAGGCCAGCCCCTTCCGCGTGCTGGCCTACGTGGCCGGCATGTCGGCGCAGGCCGCAGCCGAGCTTTGCTCGGACCGGACCCGCATCGTGACCGACCCGGTGGACATGTCCGAGGTGGCCCGGACCGCCGATGCCATCCTCTGCCAGTCCGGCTCGTCCACGGTCGCCACGGGGCTGCTCGCCGGCAAGCCGCTGGTGATGCTGCCCATGCACGTGGAGCAGGCGCTGGTGGCCCGCCGCGTCCGGTCGATGGGCGCGGGGCTCTACGTGCTGGAGGACGCCATCGACCGGGTCGGCCCGGCGCTGCAGCGCGTGGTGACCGACCCGGCCTTCGGCGAGGCGGCCCGGGCCTTTGCCCGGCGCCATGCCAGCCCGCAGGGGAACCACGTGGCAGAGGCGGTCGCGGCCCGCTGCGAGGAGCTGGCCTCCGAGACCCGTAGCTCGCGCGCCGCGCGCCCGCCCTCCGCCGCATGACCGACGAGCGCTACCACTTCACCTCGGACTGGTTCACCCGCGTCATCCCCGCCTGGCGGGCGCTCTTCAGCCTCATGAGCTGGAGCGCCCATGAGCCGCGTCTGGCGGTGGAGATCGGCTCGCACGAGGGGCGCTCAGCGCTCTGGACGCTGGAGCATGTCCCGGGGATGCAGCACCCCGACAGCCGCATCCACTGCATCGACATCTGGGACCAGCCGGTCGCCCTGGCAAACTTCCAGGCCAACGTGGCCCGCTTCCACCGGCCCGAGCAGATCGTCATGCACCAGGGGCCGTCGTCCGAGGCGCTGGTCCGGCTTCCGGCGGGCTGCGCTGACATGGTGTACGTGGACGGGGACCACACCGCGCCGGGCGTCCTGTCCGATCTGGTCCTGGGGTTCCGGGTGCTCAAGCTGGGCGGGGTGATGATCTGCGACGACTACCTGTGGAGCCGCAGCACGGACATCCTGGAGTCGCCGAAGCTGGCCATCGACATGTTCACCAACATCTACCGGGCGAAGATCGCTCTGGTTTCTGACCTGCCGCTCTACCAGATCATGTTCCTCAAGATGGGTCACTAGGAACCCGTCGCGGCCGGCCCGGAGGCGATTCTGCGCCTGGTCGCTAAACTGTGGCCGCGGCCGGAGGATAACTCTCCATCACCCCCGAACATCCCTGTCTGATGGTCCCCGGTGCCCGGCACCGGTGGCGCGATCCTTCCATCGCCTGACCGCGCCGCCCGTGCCGAACGGGCGGATCTGGGCCAGGGCGGACTGGAGCCGGACGTGCTGGAATACAAGAACGACCTCCTGGAGCACCTCCGCTGGCTGCGCGAGGCGGTCCTCGGCGCAAGCGCCGAGCTGATCGTGGCGGGCCACTCGGTCCAGGCGCTGATCCGCCGCGAGCCGGCGGTCCTGGCGCTGGAGCCGCTGTTCAAGGGCAACGTCGACGGGCAGACGCTCTTCACGCCGCAGCTCCACCCGCAGGCGGATCGGTTCATGGGCTGGCTGCCCTACCCGCCCCGCCGCTGGGACGCGGCCGCCGACCGGCTGGCCTTCAAGGCGCACGCGCAGAAGGTGGGGCTGCGCGTGCCGGGGACCTTCACCGAGGCCAAGGGAGCGCCGGCGGACGTGGTGGTGAAGCGCCCCCAGCCCTCGGCCGACCACCCGCCCCGGGGCCCCTACCGCTCCGCCTTCGAGCAGCCGCTCTCCGAGGCCGACGGTGAGTACTACGAGCCGCTGGTGATCGGCGACCGGCTCAAGGTCTGGTTCTGGTGCGGGCAGGCGGTCTGCGCCGAGTTGGACCGGCTCCCCTCGGTCCTGGGCGACGGCGCGTCGTCGCTGCGCGACCTGGTCATCCACCGCGCCAGCTTCACCGGCCCGCGCACCGACCGCGAAGCGCAGCTGCTGCTCGCCCGGGTCGAGACCGTGCTCCAGTTCTTCCGCACCACCCCGAGCGCCGTGCTCCCCGCCGGCCAGCGGCAGATCGTCGACCTGCACCACGGCTCCGAGCTGGCCCACCCCTCCGACCGGCAGCACATCGACTTCCTCTCCGCGCCGGACGAGGGCTGGTTCGCCGAGATCCGCAAGGCGGGCCCGCTGCTGCTCGAAGCGCTCCCGGAGGCGCAGCGCGGCGACGCGCTCTTCACCGCCGACATCGTCCTCGACGAGGAGGGCCGCCCCTGGTTCCTGGGGATGAACAGCGTCTTCGCCGTGCACCCGCTGGTCTACCGGGCCATGATCCCCGCGCTGCTGGAGCGACGGGGAGCTTCCCTGCCTGAGCCGCTGCCCGAGCAGGCGCCCGCGACCACGGCGGACGCCAGCTGACCATCGAGCTTCGAAGCCCCGACGCAGCAGGAGGTCACGTGAACGAGACGAACACCGACTATTTCCCCGCGCTCATGCAGCGCATCCAGGCCGGCGCGCCGGCCCAGCAGCTCCTGGCGCAGGCGGCGGACGAGTATCCCCGCGACCCGCGGCCGCTGCTGCTGCTCGCCGCCGAGTTCATGCACGAGGGGCAGGTGGACCGCGCCGAGGCGGCCTACGTCTTCGCCCTGCACCGGGCGCCGGACTTCGCCATCGCCCGCTTCCAGCTCGGACTGCTCCAGTGGACCAGCGGCCGGCCCGCCGCGGCAATCGCCACCTGGGCGCCGCTCGACGCGCTCGACCCGGCGGAGCCGCTGCGCCTCTTCAAGCAGGGGCTCACGGCGCTCGCCCAGGACCAGTTCGAGGACGCGCGCCGGTGGATCCTCGAGGGCATCGCGCACAACAGCGTGAACCTGCCGCTCAATCGCGACATGCAGATGGTGCTCGACCGCATGGCCTCCGCCGGCCTGGGCGCCGGGGCGCCTCCTGCGCAGCCCCCTGCGGCCGCGCCGCCGGCCGAGGGCGGCCAGGAGCACGTGCTCATCTCCGGCTACCGCTCCGGACGCTGACCCAGCAGCCCGATGAGCCCCATCGATCCCACCAGTCCCCTGCTGGCGCAGATCCGCGCCCAGGCCGTCGCCTGGGCGCGGCAGGCCCAGGGCAAGGAGCGGCCCGGACAGCAGGCCGGGGCCAGGCGCGGGACGCCCCGGGCACCGGGAGACTGGCTGGGGCACGTCGCCACCTCGGTGGCGGCGATCGACCGCGAGGACCCGAACCGCCAGCGCAAGGCCTTCCGCTGCTACCTGCAGGCGCTGCTGGCCCGCGAGTGCGGCATCGAGGACGACGGGGCGCCCGACTTCCAGCAGCTGGTGGACCGGGTGCTGGAGACCATGGAAGGGGAGCCGCAGCTCCAGGCTGCCATCCAGAAGGCCGGCGAGGCGCTGCTGAGGACGGCGAGCCCCTGAGCTCGCCCCCCGGGGCCTCCTCAGGGCATCCCGCCCATCCCGCCACCGCCCATGCCGCCGTGGTGGTCGTCGCAGCCCATCATCCCGCCGTCGGTGCAGGGCATCGGCCAGTCATCCGGGTGGTCCTCGCAGGTCACGCCGCTGGGCGTCGTTCCGGGCGTCCACGGCTGGCCGTTGATGGTGAAGGTGCCGTCGCCGTCGTCCACGCAGGTGAAGGTCTCGCCGGAGGCGCCGCCCATCATCCCGAGGTGCTCGCCGCACTGCTCGTAGCGGACCCGCTGGTGGTCCATGAAGGCGGACATGATGCAGTGGTGCCCGGCGGCCTCCGCCTCCTGACCGGCCGGATCCGCGGCGGTGCACGCGTGCGTGTGGTGGTAGGCCATCTGCGCCTGCATCGCTGCCACCATGCACTCCAGGTCGGCCGGCGTGGCGGCGGGCATGTGCGCGTCCATCCAGCCGCTCATGCCTTCCATCCGCGTGAGCATGCCGTCCATGGCGCTCTCATGCCGCTGCTCCGCGTCCTCGCAGGTGGCGGTGTCCGGCAGCGACGCAGTCTCGCCGGCGTAGGTGGTCAGCTCCCCGCTCACTTGCTGCCCGAGGGCCTGGTACGCGGCCATGCGCTGCTCCGCCGTGGCGCCCGAGCCACCCCCGGACCCGCACCCTGCCGCCACCAGCACCGCCACGAACCACGCATGCCTGGTCATGACCCGCTCCTCCTGGCGCGCCGGGCGCGCGACTGCCTCGCGACGGCAAGTCCTGCGCGCTGCGGCGCCGATCCGCGGCGCAGCACTTGGCGTGCCAGACGCTGCGGAGCGCCACACTCGGACCGCAGTTCGGCTCCACGGGGGCGGGAGCGCACACCCCTCGGTCGCGCCTTGCAGCGCCGTCCCGTTCCTCCAGTCCGCCAGAATTGCGCGAAGGCGCCCCGGCGGCCAGCCCTCCCCCTGGCCGCGCATGATCCCGGGCCTGGAGGGCGAGGAGCGTGTGTTGGACGGCTCGAACCGGAAGTCCTAGCCGTCCGGCATCACGTTCGTCAGGCCCATGCAAGCGAAGAGCCCTCGCCGCCGCGTGGCGCGCCGGCACTGCGCGCTTGCGAAACGAGCCCGGACCAGCATGATGATTCGATGCCCGCCACAGCCACGGTGACGCTCTTCCCGGTGGCCGCCTTGCCGGCGCTCCGCGAAGCCGCGGAGCAGCGCCAGCCGGGCGCGGCGCAGGGCACCTTGCGACGGACGGTCGCCCAGCACGGACGCCCGGTCGCGGCATATGGCTGGGCTGGTTATGTGCTCGCCACCCTCCTCGCCTGCCTGGAGGAGCTGCGCGCCATCACGCTCGACTCGGACCTGGACGACCTGGCGCTCGGGCTGGCCGAGAAGCAGAACGCCTCGTTCATCTTCCTCACCCCCGAGCACCGCAGGTGGCTGCCCGAGCTGGAGCCGGCGCGCTTCACCGAGCAGGAGCTGTGCGCGTACTTCAATGACTTCAACGAGTGCGAGGAGCCGGACTCCGGCCGCCCCATGCTCGAGGGCGTCGGCTTCCTCCAGCGCGCCATCGCGGCGGTCGAGCCGGACACGGTGGGGCTGCTGGTCATCGGCTGAGCGGGCCGTCCCCGGTCGGCCTTCGACTCCGCCCCGCCTGCGGCGGGGCTACGCTCAGGATGACCGGGAACTCCACTCACCCCGCCCTCCTCACCGCAGGAGCTGCTGCAGCGCCTTGCGCACCGTGCGGGCGACCGTGGCGGGCACCGGCGCCTCGCCGGCCGTGCGGCAGAGCTTGAGCGTGGAGCGCAGGCTGTCGCAGCGGCGCTGGCAGGCCTGGCAGCCTTTGAGGTGCTCCTCCAGCTCGGCGCACAGGCTGGGCGCGATCTCTCCCTCCAGCCGGCGGGAGAACGCCTCCACCACGTCGCGGCAGCCCGCATCCGTTCGCGGTTCGACAGGCTCACCGCGAACGGTGTCGACGGGACCAGCCCGGGCGGGGACCAGCTCGGGCAGCCCGGCCTCGAGCACCGGGGCCATCCGCTCCCGGACCGCCACCCGGGCGCGGTGCAGGCGGCTCTTCACCGCCTCCACGGTGAGGCCCAGGATCTCCGCCACCTCGGGCGCGGTCAGCCCCTCCACGTCCCGGAGCACCAGCACCTCCCGGTACATCGGCTCGAGCGAGCCGATGGCATCGTCCAGCGCCGTCTCCAGGCGGCGGCCCTCGAGGTGCTCGTCTGGGCCGCGGGCGGGATCGGCGAGCTCGAGCGCTGCGCGGGCCGGCTCGCCCTGATCCAGCGACTCCACCACCTCCGGCGCGAACCTGGACCGGCGCCGGTGCTTGATGCAGAAGCTGCGGGCGATGGTGAAGAGCCAGGTGGAAATCGACGAGGCGCCGCGGAACTCGGGGAGGCTGCGGGCCGCGGCCAGCAGCGTCTCCTGGAGCACGTCCTTCGCGTCCTCCTCCGCGCGGCACATCTTCATGCCGAACCGGAACACCCGGGCCTGGTGGCGCACCAGCAGCCGCTCCAGCGCCTGGCGATCGCCGCCACGGGCAGCCTCCACGAGCTGGTCGTCGCTCTCCATGGCCAGCGTCATACCCGAGGGTCGGCCGGGGCTCAATCGCTACCGCTGGAACGCTGCCCTGAACACCTCCGGCATGTGCCCTACCTTGCCGGTCCGGTAGTCGAAGAAGACGATGCCGGTCTTGGCGCGCACCATCTCGGTCCCGCTGGCGCGATCGGTGATCCGGTAGTAGAGCTCGCAGCCGCGCGAGCGCAGCGCCGTCACCGCCACCTCCACCAGCAGCGACATGCCGTACTTCACCTCGCGGGCGTAGACCGCGGCGGTGTCCACGATGGCGATGCCGATCCCGCCCGCCACGTCCAGCTCGGACCAGCCCTGCGAGGCGAAGAGCTGGGCCCGGGCCTCGTGGGTGTAGCCCAGCAGCTTGTCATGCCCGACGTGGCCGCCGTAGTTCAGGTCCTGGATGCGGACCGGCAGCTCGGTGGTGAAGTCCCAGCGATCCGGCAGCTCCAGCTCCACCCGCGCCATGCGTGCCTCCGCTCAGTCCCGTTCGCGGTTCGACAGGCTCACCGCGAACGGTCTTCTTCGCCGCGAACGGTCCCGCCTCGGAGCGCCGCGGCCTTCACGGCTGCCCGGCCCGCGCCTCCAGCACCACCACGCTCCGCGGTCCCACGCGGCAGGTCATCCCGCTGAGCGGCCGCTGGCGCTCGCGCGGCACCACGTCGTCCGGCGAGGGGCGGAAGGTGTCCACCGCCAGGTGCCAGCGGCGGCCGGCCACCAGCGGCAGCTCCAGCTCGAGCGCGCGGTCGGACATGTTGAGGATGACGTGCAGGTCCTCCTCGTCCCGCGCCAGGCCCGCCAGCGTGAAGCGGAGCAGCTTGGCGTCGGTCTCGCGCCAGGGCGGGTCCGACAGGCGCGCGCCGTGCCAGCTCACGTCCGGCAGCCCGCCGCGGCCGGGCACCGGCTTGCCGTCGAAGAACCGGTTCACCATCAGGCTCTGGTGCCGGCGCCGCAGCGAGATCAGCTCGCGGGTGAAGCGGCGCATCTCCTGCTGCGCGTCGCCGGCGCGCCAGTCGAGCCAGGAGATCTCGTTGTCCTGGCACCAGGCGTTGTTGTTGCCGCCCTGGCTGCGCAGCACCTCGTCGCCCGCCAGCAGCATGGGCACGCCGCGCGAGAGCATCAGGATGGCCTGGTGGTTGCGGGCCTGCCGGCGCCGGAGCGCCAGCACGTCGCGGTCGGCGCTGGGCCCCTCGGCCCCGCAGTTCCAGCTGGCGTTGTCGTCGCTGCCGTCGCGCCCCTCCTCGCCGTTGGCGAGGTTGCGCTTGCGGTCGTAGCTGACCAGGTCCCAGAGCGTGAAGCCGTCGTGGCAGGTGACGAAGTTGACGCTGTTGGCGGGGAGCCGGCCGTCGTCGCCGTAGAGGTCGGCGCTGCCGGCCACGCGGGTGGCGATTCTCGCTCACCAGCCCGCCGTCGCCCTTCACGAAGCGGCGGACCGCGTCGCGGTAGCGGCCGTTCCACTCGGCCCAGCCCATGCCCGGGAAGGCGCCCACGTGGTAGAGGCCGCCCGCGTCCCAGGCCTCGGCGATGAGCGGCAGGCGCGAGAGGATGCGCGAGGACTCGATGGCCCAGGGCACCGGCGGGTCGGTCATCATCTCGCCGTGCGCGTCGCGGGCGAAGACGCTGGCCAGGTCGAAGCGGAACCCGTCCACGCCCATCTCCTCCGCCCAGTACTCCAGGCAGCGGACGATGAAGCTGGTGACGATGGGGTGGTTGCAGTTGACGGTGTTGCCGCAGCCGGTGAAGTCGCGGTAGCGCGACCGGTCGGCCGGATCGAGGTGGTAGAAGACCTCGTTGGCCAGCCCCCGGAAGCTGAGCATGGGCCCGAGCGCGCCGCCCTCGGCGGTGTGGTTGAAGACCACGTCCAGCAGCACGCCGATGCCGGCCGCGTGGAGCGCGTCCACCAGCGCGCGGAACTCGCGATCGCCGCGCGCCGGGTCCACGCAGTAGCGCGGGTGCGGCGCGTGGAAGCTGTGGGTGGTGTAGCCCCAGTAGTTGCGCAGGCCGCGGGAGCCCACGCCGGGCGGGACATCCTGCTCGTCGAAGGCCATCACCGGCATCAGCTCGACGTGGGTGACGCCCAGGTCCTTGAGGTAGGGGACCTTCTCGATCAGCCCGGCGAAGGTGCCCGGGTGCTCCACCCCGCTGGACGCGTGGCGGGTGAAGCCGCCCACGTGCAGCTCGTAGATGACCGCCCCCTCCAGCCCGCGGAAGGAGACGTGGCGCGGCTCGACCGACTCCACCACCACCCCGCGGATGCCCGCGTGGCCGTCGTGGGCCGGGTCGGACGCCAGCTTCCGATCGTAGCCCGCGTCGGTCACCGCCTGCGCCCAGGGGTCCACCAGCTCCTTGCGCGGGTTGAAGCGGCGCCCGGAGATCGCGGTGTCGTTCGGTCCGTCCGCCCGCCAGGTGTAGTGCGTGCCGGGCGGCAGCCCCTCGACGAAGACGTGCCAGAAGAAGAAGGTGCGGTGGTTGTCGGGCGAGAGCTCGACCACCTGGAACGGGGCCGGGCTGTCGCTGGCGCCGTACAGCAGGAGCTCCATCCGCGTGGCGTGGCGGCTGAAGACGCAGAAGTTCACGCCGCCGGAGCGCACGCTCGCGCCCGGTGGGAACCGCGAGCCCTTGCGTGTCCGGTAGGGTGGACGCGCCGGTTCCCCTTGCACGGCCCCCTCCCCCGCGCCCACGCCCGTGGCCGCTCGCCCTTCGTCCGCCATCCGTCCTCCAGCCACCCCGCGGGCAAGCGTAATGGAGACTCCCTTCGGGACGGAGGAATTTCGCCTGCCTCCGGCGTCGCGCCTTCATGGTGCTCGCCCGGTATCCGGGCAACACCCTGCACGCGTGCACGGCCCGACCCGCCCCGCGCCTACCCCCGCAAGGCCACCCCGCGTGCCCGCGGCGGGGCTGCGCGAGCACGCGCACCCTGGTATCTCTTCGGTCCACGGGCAGGCACCTGGCAGCGGCGGAGGCCTCGATGCAGCAGCTCGACTACCTGATCATCGGCTCCGGCTTCGGCGGCAGCGTCAGCGCGCTCCGGCTGGTGGAGAAGGGCTACCGGGTCGCGATGCTGGAGAAGGGCCGGCGCTGGGCGCCGGAGGACTTCCCCCGTTCCAACTGGAACCTGCGGCGCTGGCTCTGGATGCCGGCGCTCGGGTTCCACGGCATCTTCAAGATGACCTTCCTCCGCCACCTCACCGCGCTCTCCGGCGTGGGCGTGGGCGGCGGCTCGCTCGTCTACGCCAACACCCTCCCCACGCCCAAGGACGCCTTCTTCCAGGCGCCCACCTGGCGCGAGCTGGCCGACTGGAAGCGCGAGCTCGCGCCGCACTACGAGACCGCGCTGCGCATGCTGGGCGCGACCCAGAACCCGCACCTCGGCCCGGCGGACGAGGTGATCCGCGCCATCGGGCGGGACCTGGGACGCGAGGACGGCTTCCAGCCGGTCCGGGTGGCGGTCTACTTCGGCCAGCCGGGCGTGACCGCGAAGGACCCGTACTTCGGCGGCGAGGGGCCGGACCGGATCGGCTGCACGCTCTGTGGTGGGTGCATGGTGGGCTGCCGCCCGGGCGGCAAGAACACGCTCGACAAGAACTACCTCTGGCTGGCCGAGCGGCGCGGCCTGCGCATCGAGGCCGACACCGAGGTGACCTGGGTGCGGCCGCTCCCCGGCGGCGGCTACGAGCTCGAGGCCAGGCAGGGGCGCTCGCGCCTCTTGCGCAAGAGGGTCCGCTTCACCGCGCGCCAGGTGATCTTCTCCGGCGGCGTGCTCGGCACCGTGCCGCTGCTGCTCAAGGTGCGCGCCAGCCCCAACGGCCTGCCGCTCCTCTCGCGGCGCCTGGGCGAGCGGGTCCGGACCAACTCGGAGGCGCTCATCGGCGTCACCACCCTGCGCAAGGACCTCGACCTGTCGAAGGGGCTGGCCATCACCAGCATCCTCCACACCGACGAGCACTCCCACCTCGAGCCGGTGCGCTACCCGGCCGGCTCGGGCTTCTTCCGGCCGCTGATCGCGCCGCTGGTGGCGGGCGAGAGCGCGCCCATCCGCGTGCTCCGGACCTTCATCACGTTCCTGCGCCACCCCTTCCGGCAGCTGCGCATCCGGCTGGTGCCGGACTTCGCCCGCGCCACCACCATCCTGCTCTACATGCGCACGCTGGAGGGGACGCTGCGGCTTCGCCGCGCCGCCGGCGGCCGCCTCACCACCTCGCTGGCGGGTGGGCCGGCGCCCTCCGCGTCGATGCCCGAGGCCTTCGACCTGGCGCGGCGGGTGGAGGAGAAGATCGACGGCGTGGCCGGCACGCTGGCCACCGAGACGCTGCTGGGGACGCCGACCACCGCGCACATCCTGGGCGGCGCCTGCATGGGCAGGAGCGCCGAGGATGGGGTCATCGACCACCGCCATCGGGTCTTCGGCTACGAGGGGCTCTACGTGGTGGACGGCTCGGCGGTCTCCGCCAACCCGGGCGTCAATCCCTCGCTCACCATCACCGCGCTGGCCGAGCGGGCCATGAGCTTCATCCCGCCCGCCACCGAGGCGGCCGCGAAGGCGCCCGCCAGCCACGCCGTGCTGCAGGCGGTGCCGGCCAGCTGAGCGGGGGGCCCTGCCCTTCGACTCCGCCGCGGCTTCGCCGCGGCTACGCTCAGGGCGAACGGAGGCTGAGCGTAGCCACAGCGTAGCCACGGGCGAACGGAGCCTTCATCCGTTCGGGCTGAGCGTGGCCACGGGCAAACGGAGCCTTCATCCGCCCGGCTGAGCGTAGCCACGGGCGAGCGGAGCCTTCATCCGTCCGGGCTGAGCCTAGCCACGGGCAAGCGGAGCCTTCATCCGTTCGGGCTGAGCGTAGCGAGCCCGCAGGGCTCGCGGAGTCGAAGCCCAGGCCCTGCTCCCCGCAGGCCAACCCTGCGAGCGGACGGGCCTTCCTCGCCCTTGCCGGCGGGCCGGCGCGGCCACCGGCAGGTGCTCCGGTGGGTCTGGCGAGCCGCGTCGTCCATTTTCCAGGTGACAGGTCCGCTCGAAGTGAGCACGATGCGCGCTGTAATCGTTTACAGCGATGCGGGCCAGGTGATTTCAACCTGACCGGGACGCAGCTGGCAGGTTGGGCCCGAGAACGCGGGCCATCCCTGTAATCGATTACTGACGAATCGGGGACTGCACGCAGGACCAACCATCGAGGAGCAGCTGCGATGATCCGAGAGCGCCTTCAGAAGTTCGGCGGCTTCCTGGCCGCCATGGTCATCCCGAACATCTCCGCCTTCCTGGCCTGGGGGCTCATCACCGCCCTCTTCATCCCGGTCGGCTGGTGGCCCAACGAGCGGTTCGCGGCCCTGGTCGGGCCGATGATCACCTACCTGCTCCCGCTGCTGATCGGCTACACCGGCGGCAAGCTCATCCACGACGTGCGCGGCGGCGTCATCGGCGCTGCAGCCACCATGGGCGTGGTGGTCGGCGCCGGCGTCCCGATGTTCATGGGCGCGATGATCATGGGCCCGCTCGGCGGCTGGCTGATGAAGAAGGTCGACGAGGCCCTCGAGGACCATATCCCGGTCGGCTTCGAGATGCTGGTGAACGTCTTCACCGGCGGCTTCCTGGCGGTGGGCCTGATCCTGATCGCCAACGTGCTCATCGGCCCAGCGGTGCAGGGCGTCACGAACGGCTTCGGCCACGCCGTGCGGGTGATGGTCGACAACCGCATGCTGCCGCTGGCCGACCTGGTGATCGAGCCGGCCAAGATCCTCTTCCTCAACAACGCCATCAACCACGGCATCCTGGCCCCGGCCGGCGTCGCCGAGGTGCAGCAGTCCGGCAAGGCCATCCACTTCCTGCTCGAGACCAACCCCGGCCCCGGCCTGGGCATGCTGCTGGCGTACTGGGTGGCGGGCAAGGGCCTGCTCAAGGAGAACGCGCCCGGCGCCGCCATCGTCCACTTCCTGGGCGGCATCCACGAGATCTACTTCCCGTTCGTCCTGGCCCACCCGATCATGCTGCTCGCCATGTGGGCCGGCGGCATGTGCGCCGACCTCTGGTTCGTGATCACCAACGCCGGCCTGGTGGCCACCCCCGCCCCGGGCTCGATCTTCGCGTACCTGGCGGTCATCCCGAAGGGCTCGCACGTCGCGGTGCTGGGCGGCGTGCTGATCGGGACCATCGCCTCGTTCCTGGTGGGGTCCTTCATCCTGAAGGTCTTCCCGGTCCGCAAGCTCGCAGGTGAAGAAGAGGCTGCGGGCACCCCGTCCGCCACCGCCGCGGCCTAGCGCGCGGTCCAGTCCCCGGAGGACGCCATGGCCACATCCATCCCAGCGAAGCAGGTGGACACCGTCATCGTCGCGTGCGAGGCCGGCATGGGCTCGAGCGTGATGTGCGTCAGCGCGATGAAGAAGAAGCTCAAGGCCGCCGGCCTGGACGTGAAGGTGGTCCACTCGCCGGTGCGGGCCCTGACGGCCAGCGCCAAGCTGGTGCTGGTCCACCGCGGGCTCCTCGCCACGGCGCGCAAGACGGCGCCGGGCGCGGTGGTGGTGGCCTTCGACCACTTCATGAACGACCCCGTCTTCGACACCGTCGTGAAGACGCTGGCGGCGGGCGGCGACGTGGTCGAGGTCGGGTGACGGCCATGGCGATCCTCACCACTGAGCTGGTCCGGCTCTCCGCCCGGGCCGCCGACAAGGCCGAGGCCATCCGGCTGGCGGGCGAGCTGCTGGTGAAGGCCGGCTGCGTGGCGCCGGCCTACGTGGACGGGATGCTCGCCCGCGAGCAGACCATGTCCACCTTCCTGGGCTCCGGGGTGGCCATCCCCCACGGCCAGTTCGGCGACAAGGAGCTGGTCCACCGCACCGGCATCTCGGTGCTGCAGGTCCCCGGCGGCGTGGAGTGGGAGCCGGGGGAGCAGGTCTACCTGGTCATCGGCATCGCCGCCCAGCACGACGAGCACGTGGACGTGCTCCAGCGGCTGGCCGAGGTGGTCGAGGACGAGGCGCTGATCGGGAGCCTGCGGTCGGCGACCGATCCCGCGGCGGTCGTGGCGTGCCTCGACCAGCCCGCGGCGTAGGGCGGACGGCACCGGCGGCCCCGGCCCGCGCGCGGCGCGGCGGGTCGGGGCGCGCGGGCCGAGGCGAAGCGGACATCGACGCACCGAGGTGAGCATGCAAGCCGGGATCGAGCTGGTGATCCAGAACCGGACCGGGCTCCACGCCAGGCCGGCCCGCGAGTTCGTCAACCTGGCCAAGAAGTTCCAGGCCGACGTGCGGGTGCTGCACGGCGGCCGCAAGGCCAACGGCAAGAGCCTGGTGTCGCTCCTCACGCTGGGCGCGAAGCAGGGCGCCGCCATCCGCATCGAGGTGGACGGCCCGGACGCCGAGGCGGCGCTGGACGCGCTCACGGCAGCGGTCGCGAGCGGCCTCAACGACGAGCCGGCCGCCGCCGCCGCGCCTCCGGCTCAAGCGCCCGTCCCCCTCCCCTCACCGGAGGCCCAGGCGCCGCTGGCGGCGGGGGCGCTGCGCGGCATCCCGGCCGCGCCCGGCGTGGCCATCGGGCCGCTGCACCAGCTGGTGCGCGCCGCGGAGCCGATCCGCCGCGATGAGCAGCTGGACGATCCCTACGCCGAGGCGGGCAAGCTGCGCGAGGCCATCGCCACCGCCCGCCACCAGGTCGCGGCCATCCGCGAGCGGCTGGCCGGGCAGGCCACCGCCGCCGACGCGGCCATCTTCGACGTGCACCTGGAGATCCTGGAGGACCCGGACCTGCTGGCCGCCGCCGCTGCCCGCGTGACGCGCGGCGAGGGCGCGGTGCGGAGCTGGCAGTCCGCGCTGGAGGAGCGCGCGGTCCAGGTGGCGGTGCTGGAGGACGCGCTGCTGGCGGCCCGCGCCGCCGACCTGCGCGACGTGGCCGCCCGGGTGGTGCGCATCCTCACCGGCGTGGTCGAGGACGCCCTGGCCGCCCTCCCCGACCGGCCGGTGATCCTGGTGGCGAGCGACCTCTCGCCCTCCGAGACCGCCTCGCTCGATCGGACCCGCATCCTGGGGCTGTGCACGGCCGCCGGCGGGCCCACCTCGCACGCCGCCATCCTGGCCCGCGCCCTGGCCCTCCCCTCGGTGGTCAACGCCGGGCCGGAGGTGCTCACCTGGCCCAACGGGACCACGGTGGTGCTGGACGGCGAGGCGGGCGTCATCGAGCGCGATCCCGACCCGGCCCGGGTGGCCCGGGCCCAGGAGGCGCAGGCTGCCGCCGCGGCGCGCCGGCGCGAGGCCGAGCGCACCGCCAGCGATCCGGCCGTGACCCGAGACGGCCACCGGGTGGAGGTGGTGGCCAACGTGGGCAGCGCCGAGGAGGCGGTCCGGGCCCAGGCGGCCGGCGCCGAGGGCGTGGGGCTCCTGCGCACCGAGTTCCTGTTCCTGGAGCGCACCCAGCCGCCCGGCGAGGACGAGCAGCACCGGGTCTACGCCAACGTGGCCAGCGCGCTGCGCGGGCAGCCGGTGATCATCCGCACGCTCGACGTGGGTGGCGACAAGCCGCTGCCCTACCTGGACCTGCGCCCCGAGGCCAATCCGTTCCTGGGTGAGCGCGGCATCCGGCTCTGCCTGGCCCGTCCCGCGCTCTTCCGCGAGCAGCTGCGCGCCATCCTGCGGGCCACCACCGCCGGGCGCATCCGCATCATGTTCCCCATGATCGCCGACCTGCGCGAATGGCGGGCCGCCCGCGCCCTGGTGCGGGAGGTGGCCACCTCGCTCAAGGTGCAGGAGGTCGAGGTGGGCATCATGGTGGAGGTCCCCTCCGCCGCCCTGCTGGCCGGGGCCTTCGCCCGCGAGGTGGACTTCTTCTCCATCGGCTCCAACGACCTCACCCAGTACACCCTGGCCATGGACCGCGGCCACCCCGGCCTGGCCGCGCAGGCCGACGGCCTGCACCCGGCGGTGCTGGCGCTGATCGCCCGCACCGTGGAGGGCGCCCACCGCGAGAAGAAGTGGGTGGGGATCTGCGGCGAGCTGGGCTCGGACCCGGTGGCGGTGCCCATCCTGGTCGGGCTGGGCGTGGACGAGCTCTCGGTCAGCGTGCCCGCCATCGCGGCGGTCAAGGCGCAGGTCCGGGGGCTCGGCTTCGATGACGCGAAGAAGGTGGCCGAGGTGGCGCTGGCGTGCAGCACCGCGGCCGAGGTCAGGCAGAAGGCGAGGCTCCCATGACGGACAAGTTCACGCAGTACCGCGCCACGCCGGTGCCCGTTCCGGCGCGGACGCTCACCTGGAACATGTACGGCGCCGGCCTGGAGAACGTCGGCCGCGCCGGACGGCCCGAGACCTTCCCGGTCCCCTCCCCCGGCCCCGACCAGCTGCTGGTCCGCGTGGACGCGGTGGGCATGTGCTTCTCCGACGTGAAGCTCATCAAGCAGGGCGGCAAGCACCCCAAGCTCTACGACCGCGACCTGTCGCACGAGCCCACCCGGCTCGGGCACGAGGTGGCGCTGACGGTGGTGGAGGCGGGCGAGAAGCTGCGCGGCCGCTTCCGCCCGGGCCAGCGGCTCGGGCTGCAGCCGGACATCTACCAGGGCGGCCGGTCCACGGCCTACGGGTACACCATCCCCGGCGGCCTGACCCAGTTCCACCTCCTCGGCCCGGAGGTGCTGGACGCCGAGGGCGCCTGCTTCGTGCTGCCGCTCGAGGGCGACCTGGGCTACGCCGCCACCGCGCTCACAGAGCCCTGGGCCTGCGTGGAGGGGGCCTACCGGCAGCGCCGGCGGCTCGAGCCCAGGCCCGGCGGCGTGATGTGGCTGGTGGGCCGCCCCGGCGACGCCACCGCCTACACCTGCTCGCGCGGGCTGGAGGCGCCGGCCACCTTCGTGCTGACCGACGCGCCGCCCGCCGTGGCCGCGCTGGTCGAGAAGGAGGCTGCTCGCCGCGGCGCGAAGGTGATCCGCCGCGACGGCGTGGCGCCTGCGGGCTTTGCGGCGCTCTCCACCGAGCTGACCGGCGGCGCCGGCTTCGACGACGTGGTGCTGCTCGAGCCGCGCTCGGCCGAGGCCGTGGGCGCCGCGGGCCGGGTGGTGGCCCGCCGCGGCACGCTCAACCTGGTGGGCCGGACGCCGCTCGACGGCCCGGTGCAGGTGGACGTGGGGCGCATCCACTACGACTACACCGCCTACGTCGGCAGCCCCGGGCCGGACCTGGCCGCCTCCTACGGCGAGGCGCGCAACCGGGCCGAGCTGCGCGACGGCGGCCTGGCGGTCTACGTCGGCGCCGGCGGCCCCATGGGCCAGATGCACGTGCAGCGCGCGCTGGAGCTGCCCGGTGGCCCGCGCACGCTGCTGGCCAGCGACGTCAACGGCGAGCGGCTGGCGGTGGTGGGCAAGGCCTTCGCCTCCCTGGCCCGCGAGCGCGGCAAGGAGCTGGTCCTGTTCCACCAGGCGCCCGGCGCCGAGCCGCTGCGCGAGGTGGTGGACCGGCTCTCCGGCGGGCGCGGCGCCGACGACGTGATCGTCTCGGTGCCGGTGGGCGAGGTGATGGCCGACGCGGCGAGGCTGATGGCACCGGACGGCATGCTGGTGCTCTTCGCCGGCGTGCCCAACGGCACCTACGCCCCGCTGGACCTGTCCGCGGTCTACCTGCACAACGCCCAGTACACCGGCACCTCCGGCTCCACCCTGGACGACCAGCGGCTGGTGATCCGCAAGGCGCTGGACCACACGCTGTCGCCGCAGCGCTCGGTGGGCGCGGTGGGCGGCCTGCACGCCGCGGTGGAGGGCGCGCGCGCCATGATGGAGGGGCGCTTCCCGGGCAAGATCCTGATCTTCCCGCAGCTGCCGGACCTGCCGCTGCTCTCGCTCCCGGAGCTGGCGCAGCGCTACCCGGAGGTCGGCGGCAAGCTCGACGCCAGCGGCGGGTGGACGCCGGAGGCCGAGAAGGCCCTCATCGAGAGGTTCTGGGCGCCGTGATCTACACGCTCACGCTCAACCCGGCCCTGGACCGGGAGCTCCAGGTGCCGGAGATCGCCTTCGACGCCGTGCTGCGCGCCAGCTCGCAGCGCGTCGACTGCGGCGGCAAGGGCTTCAACGTCTCCCGCGCGCTGGCCGGGCTGGGCGCGGAGAGCGTGGCGCTGGGGCTGGTGGGCGGCTTCGCCGGCCAGCAGCTGACGGCCGGGCTGGCCGCGCTCGGCATCCCCACCGACTTCGTCTCCATCGCCGGCGAGACCCGCACCAACGTGACCATCGTCGGGCCCGGGCACCACATCAAGGTGAACGAGGCCGGCCCCACCATCCGCCCGGAGGAGCTGGCGCGGCTGGTGTCGGCGGTGAAGGCCACGGCCCGCGCCGGCGACTGGTGGGTCCTCTCCGGCAGCCTGCCCCCCGGGGCGCCGGACCGGCTCTACGCCGACCTGATCGCCATCCTGAAGGCGGCCGGCGCGCGCGCCGTGCTCGACACCAGCGGCCCGGCCCTGCGCCACGCCTGCGCCGCGGGGCCGTTCCTGGCCAAGCCCAACGCGGCCGAGGCGACCGAGCTGACCGGTCACCGCGTCGAGTCGGCCGACGACGTGGGGCCCGCCCTCGACGCCATCCACGCCGGCGGGGTGAGCACGGTGCTCGTCTCGCTGGGCAAGCGCGGGGCGGTCCTCTCCGACGGCACGAACCGCTGGCGGGCGCGGCCGCCGGCCATCGAGGAGCGGAACCCCATCGGCGCGGGCGACGCCATGGTGGCGGGGCTGGTCTGGGCCCTGTCGCGGAGCCTGGCGCCGGAGGAGGCGCTGCGCTGGGGCGTGGCCAGCGGCGCGGCCGCCGCGGCCATGGACGGCACGGCGGCCGGGTCGCGCGAGGCGGTGGAGGCGCTCACGCGCCGGGTGGAGATCGCGCCGCTCTGAGCGGCGCAGGTGGAGGGCGTCATGGGCTACGAGGTGAAGGGCACGAGGAGCTACGCGAAGCCCGCTGCGGCGGTGGCCGCGGCCGCGGCAGAGGTACTGGCGGCCCTCGGCGGCAAGGCGGCCAAGACCTCACGGCCGGCCGACGGGCACCTGGAGGCCATCTTCAACAAGGAGGTGGCGGGCAAGGCCTTCATGAACCGCTGCCAGCTGGTGCTTGACGTCGCCGCCTCGGGCGAGCAGGCCTCGCTTTCGGCCGGTTGCTGGCCCATCGACCCCATCGGCAAGAAGCTCCTCTTCGGCGTGATGGGCGAGCCGGCCAAGCTGGTGCTGGACACGTTCCTGGCGCGGCTGGACGCCGCGCTGGGGCAGACCGCCGGCGCCTAGCGGCTTGGCGGCCGGCGGAGCCCGGGCTATGGTCCCGCGGCCTTGGAGGGCGAGACGTGGCACGGATCCGGGACGTGGCAGAGCGCGCGAAGGTGTCGGTGGCCTCCGTGTCACGCGTGCTGGCCGGCCACGACCAGGTGAGCGACGAGGTCCGCCGCCGGGTGATGGAGGCCGTCAGGGCGCTGGACTACCGGCCGGACATGGCCGCCCGCCGCCTGCGCTCCCGGCGCACCGACACCATCGGCCTGGTCGTCTCGGACATCCGCAACCCGTTCTTCACCGACGTGAGCCGGGCGGTCGAGGACCTGGCGTCGGCCCACAAGATGCGGCTCATCCTCTGCAACACCGACGAGGACCCGCGCAAGGAGGCCGCCTGCCTGGCGCTGATGCGCGAGGAGAACGTGAGCGGGGTGATCCTCTCGCCCACGCTCAAGCTCCTCTCCAGCCTGGACGCCACGGCCTACGGCTATCCGCTGGTGCTGGTGGATCGCTGCGAGCGCGGCACGGCCGCCGACGCGGTGGTGATCGACAACCAGGCGGCCGCCCACGAGCTCACCGACCACGTGCTGGCCAGCGGCCGCCGCAAGGTGGCCTGCCTCTACGGCGCCACCAGCGCCACCGGGCGCCAGCGGCTCGAAGGCTACAGCGCGGCCATGAAGGCCAGCGGCCTGCGCCCGCAGGCGGTGGGCGTGCAGCCGGTCATCGAGGCCGCCCGCGAGGCGGCCCTGGCCCTGCTCCGCGGCCCTGCCCTGCCCGAGGCCATCCTGGCCAGCTCCGGCCTGGTGCTGCTGGGCGCGGTGGAGGCGCTGCGCGAGACCCGCCGCGCCGTCCCGCAGGACGTCGCCGTCGCCGGGTTCGACGACCTGCCCTGGACGCGCCTGGTGGAGCCGGGCGTGACCGTGGTGGCCCAGCCCACCTACGAGATGGGCCGGACCGCCACCGAGCTGCTCCTGCAGCGCATCGCCTCGCCGCAGAAGCCGGTCCGCCGGGTGGTGCTGCGCGGCACGCTGGTGCCGCGCGGCTCGACCGCCGCGGTGGACGGGCCGGCGCGGCCGCGGGCGCGGGCGCGGTAGATCGACTCCGCGGCCCGGTGTTCAGGGCGCCCGTCCCCTGCCCGGGCCGCTACGCCCAGGACGAACGGAGAGGGCCATGCATGCCGCCGCTCCCCGTTCGGGCTGAGCGTAGCGAGCCCGCAGGGCTCGCGAAGTCGAAGCCCAGCCCCTCCCCGGGCCGCTACGCTCAGGACGAGCGGAGAGGCCATGCATGCCGCCGCTCCCCGTTCGGGCTGAGCGTAGCGAGCCCGCAGGGCTCGCGGAGTCGAAGCCCAGCCGCTGCCCTACCGCGGCATGTCGCCGAGGCCGCCGGCGTTCACCACGTCGGCATAGCCGGACCGCTGCAGCAACGCCGCCGCCGAGGCGCTGCGCATGCCGGACGCGCAGTACACGACGATGGGCTTGCCCTTCGGCACCTCGGAGAGGCGCGCCCCGAGCTCCTGCACCGGGATGTTCTTCGCGCCGGGATAGGCCCCGCCGGCAAACTCGCCCGGGGTCCGCACGTCCAGGATCAGCGCACCAGCGGCCAGCTTCTGCTTCACGATCTCGCTCGACACCTTCAGACCTCCCTTGAGCCGGAACAGGACGAACAGCACCGCCAGGGCACCCAGCCCCAGCCAGACCATCGAGCTCATGCACCCTCCACGTCGAAGCCGCCCTCGGCCTGCAGGCTGGTCCAGCCGCCGGTGAGGTTCACCACTTCGGTGAAGCCGTGCGCCTTCAGGATCCTCACCGCCAGGTGGGCCCGGAACCCGGACTTGCAGTGGACCACCACGCGGCGCCCGCGCGGCAGCGTCTCCCAGCCGGCGCGCAGCGCGTCGATCGGCACGTGCACCGCGCCCCTGAGGTGGCCGCGGTCCCACTCTCCCTGCGTGCGCACGTCCAGCACCAGCGGCGGGCTGCCAGAGGCCAGCTCCTGCTTGAGCGCCGCGGCGGTGAGGAGCGGGCTCGCGCCGGAGACGTCGTTCTGGGCCACGAAGGCCACCAGGTTGAGCGGGTCGTTGGCCGAGGAGTACGGCGGCGCGTAGGCCAGGTCCAGCTCGGCCAGGTCCTCCAGGGTGAGCTTCCCCTGCAGCGCCGTGGCCACCACGTCGATCCGCTTCTCCACGCCGGCCCGCCCGAAGGCCTGCGCGCCCAGCACGCGCGAGGTCTTGCGGTCGTAGACCAGCGCCAGCGACAGCTCCTGCGCGCCGGGGTAGTAGCCGGCGTGGTGGTCCTTGTGGATCACCGCCACGCCGGCGTCGAAGCCGGCCTCGCGCGCCGCCCGCTCGGTGAGGCCGGTGGAGGCCGCGGTGGCCTCGAAGATCTTCACCACGCTGGTGCCGAGCGCGCCGCGGTAGCGCAGCTCGCCGCCCAGCGCGTTGGTGGCGGCGATGCGACCCTGCCGGTTGGCCGGGCCGGCCAGCGGCACGCGCACCCGGCGGCCGGAGACCTTGTGCTCCACCTCGACCATGTCGCCGGCGGCCAGGATGTCCGGGTCGCTGGTGCGCAGCCGGTCGTCGACCTTGACGGCGCCCGAGGCGCCCAGCTCCAGCCCCGCGGCGCGGGCCAGGGCCAGCTCCGGCCGGACGCCCACCGAGAAGAGCACCACGTCGGCCGGCACCTGCCGCCCGTCGGCCAGGACCACCGTCCGCGCCTGCCCATCGACCGCCTGGACGCCCACGCCGGTGAGCACCTTCACCCCGGCCGCCTCCAGCTCGCGGCGGACCTGCATCGAGAACGGGTGGTCCATCACCGCCATCACGTCCGGCAAGAGCTCTACCACCGTGGTCTCGAGCCCGCGCTTGCGGAACGCCTCGGCCATCTCCAGGCCGATGAAGCCGCCGCCCACCACCACCGCGGACCTCGGCTTCCCCTGCTCCAGCGCCTGGTGCAGCCGGTCCATGTCCGGCACCGACCAGAGCGTGAACACGTGCGGCGCGTCGGCGCCTGGGAGCGGCGGCCGCACCGGCGTCCCGCCCTGCGCCAGGATCAGCTTGTCGTAGGCCAGCCAGCGCTCACCCTGCGGACCGCGGACGCGGACCCGGTGGCCGGCCCGGTCCAGCTCCAGCGCCTCGGTCTCGACGTGGGCGTCCACCCGGTAGCGGTTCTTGAAGCCCTGGGGCGTCTGGAGCAGCAGCTTGCCGCGCTCCTGGATGTCGCCGGAGATGAAGTAGGGCAGCCCGCAGTTGGCGTAGGAGACGTACGGCCCGCGCTCCAGCAGCGTGATCTCGGCCGTCTCGTCCAGCCGGCGCGCCCGCGCCGCGGCCGTCGCCCCGGCCGCCACTCCGCCCACGATGACCAGCTTCCTCGGTGCCATCTCTCGAGCCCCTCCCGCCCCGTTCCTGGGCGGCTCCTGGGGTACGAGCCTACCCGGGCGGAAAGGGTTCGGCCTGCAGGAAGATCGAGGGATCTTCGTGGCCCACGGGAGTGGGACACCGCCCATGGACGGCGCGGACCCCGGCGGATGAGCGCCGGGAACGCGCCTCCGGCGCCTACGCCGGCGCCGCCGGCTGCACGCCAGCTTGCGCCGCGGCGCGGACGCGCGGGCGGCCGACGGCGAGGCCGTTGGCGTCGAACAGGTGGCAGCGCGCGGCCGGGACGCCCAGCAACACGGGGGCGTCGGTCGCGAGGCGCGTGGTGGGCTCGGCGCGGGCCACCGCCGTCTGCCCGCCGTCGTCGGTCCGGACGTAGACGTAGGTCTCCGAGCCCAGCTGCTCCACCACCATCACCTTGGCCGGGATTTGCACGTCCCCGCCGCCGTTCGAGGACACGTCCTCGGGGCGGACGCCGACGGTCACCTCGGCGCCGGGCGCGAGGTCCACCTTGCTCGCCACCGGGATGGTCACGGTGCGGCCGCTGGGGGCCCGCACGGTGACGCCGTCGGCCGCCACCTGGACCACGGTGGTCTTGAGGAAGTTCATCTTGGGCGAGCCGAGGAAGCCGGCCACGAACAGGTTCTGAGGGTGCTCGTAGAGCTCCAGCGGCGTGCCCACCTGCTCCACGCGACCGGCGTTGAGCACCACGATCCGGTCGGCCAGGGTCATGGCCTCCACCTGGTCGTGGGTCACGTAGATCATGGTGGCGTCCAGCTTGTCCTTGAGCCGGGCAATCTCGAGCCGGGTCTGGACACGCAGCGCGGCGTCCAGGTTCGAGAGCGGCTCGTCGAAGAGGAAGACCTTGGGGTTGCGCGTGATGGCGCGGCCGATGGCCACGCGCTGGCGCTGGCCGCCGGAGAGCTCCCTGGGCTTGCGCTCCAGCAGCGGCTCGATCTGGAGCACGCGAGCCGCCTCACGCACCCGCGTGTCGACGGTCGCCTTGTCGGCCTTGGCGAGCTTCAGGCCGAAGGCCATGTTCTCGTAGACCGTCATGTGCGGGTAGAGCGCGTAGGACTGGAACACCATGGCGATGCCGCGCTGCGAGGGCAGCGCGTCGTTCACCTGCTTGCCGTCGATGAAGAGCTTGCCGGCGGTGATGTCTTCCAGGCCGGCGATGAGCCGGAGCAGCGTCGACTTCCCGCAGCCGGAGGGGCCGACGAAGACCACGAACTCGCCGTGGGCGATGTCCAGGTCCACGCCCTGGATGACCTTCACCTTCCCGAACGTCTTGTGCACACCGCGAAGGACGACCTCGGCCACGGCTTGCCTCCTAACCCTTCACTGCTCCGGCCGTGAGGCCCGAGACGATGCGGCGCTGGAAGATGAGGACCAGGACCACCAGCGGCACGGTGACGATCACCGAGGCCGCCATGATGCGCCCCCACGGCAGCTCGAACCGCGACGCGCCGCTGATCAGGCCGATGGCGGCGGGAACCGTCCGGTTCTCGTTCGAGAGCGTGAAGGTGATGGCGAACATGAACTCGTTCCAGGCCGTGATGAAGGCCAGCAGGCCGGTGGTGGCGAGCGCGGGCCACATCAGCGGCATGAACACGCGCAGGATGATGGTGAGGGGGCCGGCCCCGTCCACCAGCGCCGCCTCTTCCAACTCCTTGGGCAGCTCACGCACGAACGTGGTGAGCACCCAGGTAGTGAAGGGCAGCGTCAAGATGAGGTAGGAGAGCGCCAGGCTCCACAGGGTGTCGTAGAGGCCAAACTTGAAGACCAGTTCGAACATCCCGGAGAGCACGGCGATCTGCGGGAACATCGAGACCGACAGCACGGTCAGAAGCAGGAGCGCGCGGCCGCGAAAGTCGATCCGGCCCAGCGCGTAGGCCGCGGTGACCGAGAGCGCCAGCGAGACCGCCACCACGCCGCCGGCGACCATCACCGAGTTGCGGATGTTCTTCCCGAATGGCTGTTCGCGGAACACCGCCGCGTAGTTGCCCCAGGCCGGCCGGCTGGGCAGGAACTCCACCTTGTAGAGCTCGCTTCCCTCCTTCAACGAGGAGACCACCGCCCAGTAGAAGGGGAAGACGGTGTAGACGATGATCACCGCCACGAGGGCGTAGAAGATGGTCCGGCCGATGATTCTGCGCGCGCGCATGGGCTAGCGCCCTCCCGAATCGAGCCGGACACGTGCCACGACGATGTACAGGACCGTGAACACGGCCACGACCGCGAACAGGAACGTCGAGGCCGCCGAGCCGTAGCCGACCCGCCCGTTGCCCGCGAGCTCTTGCTGCGCATAGACCGCCATGGAGGTGGCCCCGCGGCTCCCGCCCGTGAGGACGTATGGCAGGTCGAAGATCCGCAGCGCATCCAGGGTTCGGAAGATGATGGCCACCATCAGCCCCGGCTTGATGAGCGGCAGCGTGATCTTCCAGAACACCTTCACCGGGTGGATGCCATCGATGCGCGTGGCCTCGTAGATCTCGGTGGGAACCAGCTGCAGCGCCGCCAGGATCAGCAGCGTCATGAAGGGCGTGGTCTTCCAGACGTCGACGATGACGATCGACCAGAACACCAGGTCACGAGAAGCGGTCCACGCCATGGGGCCGTCGATGAGTCCCACCCTCATCAGCAGGAAGTTCAGGACGCCGTAGATGTCGTTGTACATCCAGTTCCACATCTGGGCAGAGACCACCGTCGGGATGGCCCAGGGGATGAGCACGGCGGCCCGGACCAGGCCGCGGCCCGGGATGTGCGCGTTCAGCACCAGCGCGATTCCCAGCCCGAGCACGGTTCTCGATGCTCACCGACACGAGCGCGAAGCCAACGGTGTTCCGGACCGCGCGCCACCAGCCCGAGTCGTCCCAGAGCTCGCGGAAGTTCTCGAGCCCCGTCCACGCCCACGTATCCGAGGCCCGGGTGGCATCCGTGAACGCAAAGTAAATGGTGCGGAGCAGCGGCCACCCGGCCACCGTCGCGAGCACCAGCAGCATGGGGATGACGAACAACCAGGCGGCGCGGCGCCGCTGCCTCGTGAGCTGCGACGCCGCGCCCGGCGCGGGGAACGGGCCCGCGGACGGAGGCGAGGAGACTTCCACTTCCGATCCGCGGGCCTGCTCCATCACGCGCTCCCTACCACTTCTTGCCGTTGTTGCTGATGCGGTTCAGCTTCTTCTCCAGGTCGCCCAGGGCCTGCTCGGCGGTGGCCTCGCCGGTGAGGACGCTGTGCACGGCGTTCCAGAACTCGCTCGACACCTGGTTGTACTTCGGGCCGGTGGCGCGCGAAGGACGGGCGACGGCGTTGGTGAAGGTCGGGAGCAGCTCGCCCATGAACGCGCTCTTGGCGAGGATCTCCGGGTCCTTGTAGAGCGCCGGGATGGTCGGGTTGAAGGAGTTCTGCAGGGCGGCGCGCTTCTGCTCGGCCGGGCTGGTCATGTAGACGGCCAGGTCGACGGCGGCCTTCTGGTCGGCCGCGTACTTCGAGACGGCCCACTGCCAGCCACCGAGCGAGCCGGTGTTCTTGCCGGCAGCGCCGCCCTTGGGCAACGGCCCCACGCCGACCTTGCCCTTGACCGGGCTGTCATCGGACTGGGAGAGCGCCCAGGCGTACGGCCAGTTGCGCATGAAGACCGCGTTGCCGGACTGGAAGGCGCCGCGGGCCTCCTCCTCGGCGTAGTTGAGCACGCCCTCGGGGGAGATGGTCTTCACCCAGGAGGCGGCCATCTTGAGGGCCTGCACGGCCTTCGGGTTGTTGACGGTGACCTTGCCGTTGCCGTCCACGATGGCGCCGCCGCCGTAGCTGTCGATCCACTCGACGCCGTCGCAGGTCAGGCCTTCGTAGGCGCGGCCCTGGAACACGAAGCCCCAGAATCTTGTCGTTGCCGGCCTTGCGCTCACCGTCCTGGACGATCTTGGCGGTCTCGGTCAGCTCCTCCCAGGTCGTCGGGACCTTGCGCCCGTACTTCTCGAGCAGGTCCTTGCGGTAGTAGAGCAGGCCGGCGTCGGTGAAGGCCGGCAGGGCGACCAGCTTGCCGCCCACGGTGTTGGCCTGGACGATCGACGGGAAGTGCTGGGCGATGACGTCCTTCGAGACGGCCTTGTTCATGTCGACCAGGTGCTGCGCCAGCAGCGCCGGCCAGACCACGTCGATGCGGATGACGTCGATCTTGTTCGACTTCTGGGCGAGCAGGTTCTGGAACAGCTGCAACTGCTCGTTCGAGTCCTTCGGGACCGAGACGATGTTGACCTGGTTGCCGGTCTTCTGTGCCCAGGCCTCCGCAGCGGACTTGCAGAGGTCGAACTCGGCGCCCACCGACCCGCAGGCAACCGAGACGGTCGAGGCAGCAGCGGGACGGGCCATGAGCAGCGCGCCAGCGACGGCGGCCGCGAGGAACAGACGCGATGAGACGTGCATGGAATCTCCTGGTGTGGAGTTGCCGCGGTTCGAATCGGCCCGCGGACCAGCCGGCGCGCGGATGCGCACTTCCCCGGAGGCCCCGCTTGTAACACCGCGTGTACCTCGGACCGGAGTCCCCGGAGGGGACGTTCCACACCAAAGGGCAAACGCCCTTTCCTGCCCGTGCGTGGCTGCGGCGACCTGATGCAGCCCAAAGCAGCGGGTTTCCTGCGCTGGATCACGTTTGGCTGGCTCGCCCGATGCATCCCGAGCGGCGCGTCGCCAAGCAACCAGGGGTCAACCCCTGGAAATGGAACACCCGGGGCGATCGAACCCGGCGAGCCATCCGCCAGCATTCACCCCGGGTGCCTTGCTGCTCCTGCCGTCCGGCCTCGGGCGGTGAGCGGTCAGACCCCGCCTGACCGCTCATCCTGAGCTTGCCGAAGGATCGCTCACCCTGCCCGCCGAAGCGGTCAGCGCGCCAGCGCGACCGGGGAGGCGCCGGCCTGCGGCTGCGGCTGCGCCGGAGCCTGAGGGCGGGGCTCGATCCGCTCGCCGGCGGCGAGCATGCGAAGCGAGAGCGCCAGCAGAGACGAGATCGAGCTCGCCCGAGCCCGGCACGTCCAGCTTCCGGTAGATCCGCTTGCGGCGCGCGCGGATGGTCTCCGGCGAGACGTTGGCGGCGGCAGCAGAGTCCTTGCAGGCGAAGCCCTGGGCGAGGCGGAGGACCTCCGACCGCTCCGCGGGCGTGAGGTTGGTCCCCTCGAGGAACTTGGCCGTGAAGGGCGCGAGGATCTCGACATCGATGTGCGGCATAGGGCTTCTCTCTCCTGCGGCGCACATGGCGCCGGCTTCGGACGACCGTCCCCACCCAACCGCCTGGCTTCCCCTTCGGTCGCCCGCCTGGTGGTGGCGTCACGTTAGGCACGGCCCGCCAGGACACAACCCCCCACCTGGCGCTCGAGTGGAGGGCACCCCACAAGACGGCTGGACCCGGGCCTGCCGGTCGATCCTTGACGCTGTCCAGGAATTCCACGCTGAGGCCGGGTGAGCCGAGCAGACCGGCGGACGGCCGACCGGGACTGCGCGTCAAGACTCCACGTGAGCGCGAACAATGGGCTAGCGCAGCGCCGCCTCGAGCGCTGCCGCGCGGTCGGCCCGGCCGTCCTCCGCCGCGCGCGCCGCGATGAGCGCCCGCAGCAGCGCGTCCACGTCCGCCTGGCTGGCCAGGTACCAGCGGGCAGCCGAGCGCGCGCTCCGCCCCACCCTCACGCCCACCGCGACGCCCTCGGCGCGGAAGGCGTCCTCGTCCGAGGGATCGTCGCCCACGTACAGCGCGGTCTCCAGCTCCTCGCGGCGCAGCAGCGCCTCCAGCGCCCGCCCCTTGTCCGGCGCCTCCTCGGGCAGCACCTGGACCACGTCGCGCCCCAGCAGCACGCGCGCACCGGGCAGCGCCGAGGCCAGCCCGACCAGCCGCCGGCGCAGCGCGTGGGGCGCGCCGGCGCCGCGGTGGTGGAGCGCCAGCGAGAGCCCCTTGTCCTCCAGCCGCACGCCGGGCAGCGCGGCCAGGACGGCGGCGACCCGCTCCCGCCAGCCCGCCACCTGCGCCCGCAGCCCCGCGTCGAGCGGGCCGAACCCGGGCTCGCTGCCGTGCCCGCCCACCACCGCCACCAGCGGGATCCCCTCCAGCCGCCGGGCCGCGTCGGCCCGCCGCCGGCCGGAGAGCACCGCGCACGGCGCCAGCAGGGCCAGCACGCGCAGCAGCCGGCGCGTCTCGGGCCGCAGCCCGGCGGCGGCCGGGTCGGCCACCAGCGGGGCCAGCGTGCCGTCCAGATCAAAGGCCAAGAGCGCGCGGCGGCGCGCCAGGGCGCGCAGCACCGGCGCGGCCTCGGCGGTGAGGATCGGCTCCATGGTCACCTCCGGGCGGCCGGCTCCTGCACCGACCGCAGCGGCACGGCCAGCCGGCCGGCGACGGCGCCGCGGCGGCGCAGCCGCCCCCCGTCCACCAGCATCCGGCCCGCCCACCGGTACACGTTGAACTCCGCCACCATGCCCCGCAGGGCCCGCATCCGCGCCCGCTGCTCCTCGGCCGGCATGACCAGCGCCGTGGCCAGCGCGGCGCTGGCCTCGTCCAGATCGTACGGGTTGACCAGCAGCGCCTCGGAGAGCTCGCGGGCCGCCCCGGTGAAGCGCGAGAGCACCAGCACGCCCGCCGCGTCGTCCCGCGCCGCCACGAACTCCTTGGCCACCAGGTTCATGCCGTCGTGGAGCGACGAGACGTAGCAGAGGTCGGCGGCCCGGTAGTAGGCGAACACCTTCGGCTGCTCGTGGTGCTCGCGCAGCAGCACGATGGGGCGCCAGCCGCCGGAAGCGAAGCGGGCGTTGATGCGCTCTGCCAGCGCCTCCACGCTCCGGTCCAGCTCCTGGTAGCGCGCGATGCGGGTCCGGCTGGGCGCGGCCAGCTGCGCGAAGGTGAACCGGCCGCGGAACCGCGGGTACCGCTCCAGCAGCCGCTCCACCGCTCCCAGCCGCTCCTCGATGCCCTTGGTGTAGTCGAGCCGGTCGATCCCCACCCCCAGGAGCGCGTCCGGCGCCAGCCCCAGGCTGCGGCGCACCTCGGCCCGGCAGGCCTCCACCGGCGGCGCCTCCTCGGCCCAGCGCGAGGGCCACTCCACCGAGATCGGGTAGGCGCGCACCAGCGCCTCCTCGCCGCCCAGCACCACGCTCTGGCGCTCGCGGTCGATGCGCGCCTCCAGGAAGCGGTCCACCGCCTCCAGGAAGTTGTTGCAGTGCGCCTGGACGTGGAAGCCGAGGATGCTCGAGCCGAGCAGGCCCTCCAGCAGCTCCGGGCCGTAGGGGCAGATGGCGAACCGCTCCGCGCTGGGCCAGGGGATGTGCCAGAAGGTGATGACGGTGGCGTCCGGCAGGCGCGAGCGGATCAGCCTGGGCAGGAGCGCGAAGTGGTAGTCCTGCACCAGCACCACCGGGTCCGGACCGCGCGCCTCCTCGGCCACGGCGTCGGCGAACCGCTCGTTCACCTCGCGGTAGCGGCGCCAGTCCTCGCTGCGGAACGCCGGGCGGGTGTGCGCCACGTGGCAGAGGGCCCACAGCCCCTCGTTGGAGAGGCCGTAGTAGTAGCCCTGCTCCTCCTCCGGCGTGAGCCAGACGCGGCGCAGGGTGTAGGTGGGATCCTCCGGCGGCACCAGGATGCGGTCATCCCGGTCCACCACCGCGCGATCCGCCGAGCCGCTGCCGTGGGCGATCCAGGTGCCGCTGCAGGCCTCCATCACCGGCTCCAGCGCGGTCACCAGCCCGCTGGCCGGCCGGAGCACCCGCAGCGCGCCGTCGGGGCGACGCTCGTGCAGGAAGGGCTCGCGGTTGGCCACCACGATCACCTCGCTGCCGGGCAGGTGGCGGGCCAGCGCGTCGCGCAGCCGGTCCGGGCTCCAGACGCCGGAGTGCCCCTCGGCCTGCTCCGCCGCCAGCTGCGCCACCAGCGCGCGCACGTCGCTGATGAGCGGCTGGAAGCGGGCCCCGGCGCGCGGCGGCGCCAGCCCGTGCCGGCCCGGGAAGCGCAGGCTGCGCAGGAGCCTGCGCACCTCCTCGTTCCAGGTGCGCCAGGAGAAGCGCGCCGCCAGCATGGTGGCGATGGCCGCGGCCAGCGCAACGATCCCGAAGGCCACGCCCAGCGAGCGCCGGACCTCGGCGTCGCGCCGGTCGATCCAGGCCATGTCGTGGACCAGCGCCACCGTCCCGAGCGCCCCCTCCGCGTCACCGAGCGGCACCGCGGTGACCAGCAGTCGCGCGGAGCCGGGCAGCTCGAAGTGCCATGGGGAGACCACCGGCTCGGGCGGCGCGCGCGCCTGCAGCGCGCCGCAGGTCACCGGCAGCGGCTGGCGCGGGGCGCTGGCCAGGAGCGCGCCGGCGGCATCGCAGGCCACCACGCTGACCACCCGCTCGTCGCCCGCCAGGTCCTGCAGCGCGCGCCGCGCCCGCCCCGCGTCGCGGGCGCGCAGCGCGGCCCCCAGCGCCTGGCGCGAGCCGGCGATGACCAGCTCCGCCCGGAGGCGGGTGTCCCGATCGAACCAGGCCCGGTGGGTGCCCTGGACCAGCTCGGTGGCGCCCCAGGCGATCGCGCCCAGCACCACGAGCAGGGGCAGCAGGAGGGCCACGGCCGCGCGCACCCATGCACGCTACGGCACCAGGCAGGCGAGGCGACCGTACGATCGGGGCCCTGCCCGACCGGTACTACCCGTGAAGGTGAGGCCACGGGGAGCGCCCGGTCACGTGCGCGACGCGGCCGCCGCCTTCGCGTCCTGGTCCGCGGCGCGGTCCAGCCTGCGCAGGCTCCAGCGCAGCGCGGGCGGCGTCACCAGCGTGGTGACCACCACCACCAGCACCACCGCCGAGTAGGTGGCGGCGTCCAGCAGCGGCCGCCCGCCGATCCGGAGCGTGAGCCCGATGTTGGCGAAGATGAGCCCCACCTCGCCGCGCGGGATCATGCCCAGCCCGACGGTGAGCCGGTCCACGCCGCCCCACACCGCGCCGCCGCAGGCCTGCTTGCCGGCGATGGCGGCCGCGATCAGCCCAGCCGCCAGCCCCAGCACCCGCAGGTCCAGGAACGCGGTCAGGTCGGTGCGCATGCCCATGACCACGAAGAAGACCGGCACCAGGAAGGATGCGATGGGCTTCACCAGCTCCTCCAGCCCATGTTCGCCGCGCCGGGTGAAGTCGCGGTAGTGGAGCTGCTCCAGGATCAGCCCGGCCGCGAACGCGCCCACGATGGGGGCGAGCCCGATCGCGCCGGAGAGCCAGCTCATGAGGAAGCAGAAGGCCAGCCCCAGCGCCAGCAGCACGCCGCGGGTCTGCAGCTTCGAGGCCACCCGGAACATGCGCGGCGAGAGCCAGACGCCCAGCACCAGCGCGCCCACCAGGAAGAGGCTGGCCTTGGCCACCATCCCGCCCACCGCGAGGAGCGAGAGGGCCCTCCCGGCGTCGGCGGCTGCCACCAGCCCGGTCACCACCGCCAGCACCACCAGCCCCAGCACGTCGTCGATCACCGCCGCGCCCAGGACGATGCGGGCCTCCCGCGTCTGCGCGCGCCCCAGATCCTGCAGGACGCGGGCGGTGATGCCCACGCTGGTGGCGCTCAGCGCGGCGCCGAGGAAGACGTGCACGTAGACGCTCGCCTCCGGCAGCAGGAGCCGGCCCACCAGCCAGCCCAGCAGCATGGGGAAGACCACGCCCACCGTGGCGACCGCGAAGGAGGGCGCGCCGACCTTGAGCATGTCGGCGACGGTGGACTCCAGCCCCACCTCGAAGAGCAGCAGGATCACGCCCAGCCCGGCCAGCGCGCCCACCACCGGATCGCCGGGGATGGCGTGGAAGACGGGGAGGCCGACGTGGTGCGCGTTGCCCAGCAGGATGCCGACGACAAGCTCGCCCAGCACGGCGGGCTGGCCGATCCGCGTCACCACCTCCCCGCCCAGCTTGGCCGCCAGCAGGATGACGGCCAGGTCGAGCAGCACCAGGCCGAGGTCCTCGCCGTGGGGTGCGCCGTCCTGGCCGAGCGCGAGCCCAGGGAGCACCGCGAGGGCCAGGACCAGCAGCGGGAGGCGGCGGAGCAGCGAGGAGCGGGCGGGCATCGTGCGCGGGAGTCTGGCCTGGTTCGTGTCCACGATCCACGCCTTCCCGCATGATCAGCCCGCGCGCCTCCCCGCCGCCGCCTCGTCGGCGAGGACGCGCTGCTCGCCGCTCGCGCGGATCCGCGCCGCAGGGATGAGCGGCGCGCCCGCCGCCGGCGAGAGCAGCTGCGCCAGCGCGGGGGCCTTCTCCGCTCCGGAGACCACGAACAGCACCGCCCGGGCGGCGTCGAGCACCGGGTAGGTGAGCGTCAGCCGCTGCGCGCCCAGGTGCGGCACGAAGGGCGCGGCCACCCAGCGCTGCCGCTCCTCCAGCGCCGGGCTTCCGGGGAAGAGCGAGGCGGTGTGACCGTCCGGCCCCAGGCCGAGCAGGACCAGGTCCAGCGCCGGATCCTCGCCCAGCTCCCGCCGGAGGTGCGCCTCGTAGCGATTGGCGGCCTCCGGCGGCGGGCGCTCCCCCTCCAGCCGGTGCACCGCGCCGGCCGCCACGTGCCGCAGCAGCGCCTGGTGCGCCATCCGGTAGTTGGAGTCCGGGTGGTCGGGCGGCACGCAGCGCTCGTCGCCGAACCAGACCGTCACCTGGCCCCAGGGGAGCCGGGTGCGGTAGGGGCCCGCGGGATCGGCCAGGCGCTCGTACAGCGCGCGCGGCGTGGACCCACCGGCCAGCGCCAGCGTGAACCGGCCGCGCGCGGCCACCGCCTCAGCCATCCGGCGCGCGACCTCCGCGGCCGCCGCCTGGGCCACCGCCGCGGGATCGGAGTGGACCTCGAGCGCGGGCGGCGCCACGTCAGCCCCCGTCCGCCCAGCGCCGCCCGTCGCGCGACAGCAGCTCGTCGCCGGCGCGAGGCCCGCGGGAGCCGGAGTCGTAGTTGGGGAAGTCGCGGGCCGGCAGCGTGGCCCACACGTCCAGGATGGGCGTGGCGATCCGCCAGGCCGCCTCGACCATGTCGGCGCGGTGGAAGAGCGTGGCGTCGCCGGTCATGGCGTCGTGGAGCAGCCGCTCGTAGCCGGTGGACGCCGGGACCGCGCCGAAGTCGGCGTAGCTGAAGTCGAGCCGCACCGGCTGGAGCTGGATGGCGGCGCCGGGGCGCTTGGCCCACATGCGGACGCAGATGGCCTCCTCCGGCTGGATCAGGATGTCGAGCCGGTTGGGATCCACGTCCCCGATCCCCTCCCCCTGGAACAGGAGCAGCGGAGGCCGCCGGAACTGGATCGAGATCTGCGTGTCGCGCCGGTCGAGCCGCTTGCCGGAGCGCAGGTAGAAGGGCACGCCCGCCCAGCGCCAGTTCTCCACCTGCAGCTTGAGCGCGGCGTAGGTCTCGGTCTGCGAGGTGGGCGAGACCTTCGGCTCCTGCCGGTAGCCCGGCACCCGCTTCCCGTCCACGGCGCCCTCCGCGTACTGGCCGCGCACGGTGTTCCGGATCACCTCCTCCGGCGTCATGGGGCGGATGGCGTCCAGCACCTTCACCTTCTCGTTGCGCACCGCCTCGGCCGCCAGCGACGAGGGCGGCTCCATGGCCACCAGGGTGAGCAGCTGGAACATGTGGTTCTGGACCATGTCCCGCAGCACGCCGGCCTGCTCGTAGTAGGCGCCGCGCCCCTCCACGCCCAGCTCCTCGGCCACGGTGATCTGCACGCTGTCCACGTAGCGGCGGTTCCAGATGGGCTCGAAGATCCCGTTGGCGAAGCGGAAGACCAGCAGGTTCTGGACCGTCTCCTTGCCGAGGTAGTGGTCGATGCGGAAGAGCTGGTCCTCCCGCGCGATGGCGGTCAGCTCGCGGGTGAGCGCCACCGCGGAGTCCAGGTCGCGGCCGAACGGCTTCTCGATCACCACCCGCCGCCAGCCGGCGGCCTCCTCCAGCAGGCCCGCCGCCCCCAGCCCGCGCACGATGGTGCCGAACTCGCTGGGCGGCGTGGCCAGGTAGAAGAGCGCGTTGCCCGAGGTGCCGTGGCGCTCGGCGGCGTGCGCCAGCGCGCTCTTCACGCCCTCGTAGGTGGCCGGGTCCTCGAAGTCGCCCTGCAGGTAATGGATCTTGTCGAGGTAGTCCTTCCAGACCGCGTCCTCCACCGGCCGGGTGGCGAACTCGCGCAGCGCGGCGTCGGCGTGGGCGCGGTAGCCCTGCGTGTCCATGGGCCGGCGCGCCACGCCCACGATGGCCACGTCGCGCGGCAGCAGCTGGTTGGCGCGCAGGTTGTAGAGCGACGGGAGCAGCTTGCGCTGCGTGAGGTCGCCCATGGCCCCGAAGACCACGAAGGCGCAAGGGCCGGCGGGGCGGGGGCCGCTCACGGTCCCTCCCCGCGCGCCGCCTCGGCGTGGCCGCCGAAGGCCCGCCGCATGGCGGAGAGCACCTTGTCGCCGAAGGTCGCCTCCACCCGCGAGCGGAAGCGGGCGAAGAGCGCGGTGGTCAGCACCGGCGCCGGCACCGCCTCCTCCACCGCCGCCTCGACCGTCCAGCGCCCCTCGCCCGAGTCGGCCACCGCGCCGGAGAAGCCGGCCAGCTCCGGATCGCGCGCCATGGCCCCGGCGGTCAGGTCCAAGAGCCAGGAGGAGACCACGCTCCCGCGCCGCCACAGCTCGGTGATCTCCGCCAGGTCGAGCGGGTAGCGCAGCCCCTCCGGCCAATCCGCCGCGCCGGCGCCGCGCAGGATGTCCAGCCCCTCGGCGTAGGCCTGCATCATCCCGTACTCGATGCCGTTGTCGATCATCTTCACGAAGTGGCCGGCGCCGCTGGGCCCGCAGTGCAGCCAGCCCTCCTCGGCCGGTCCGGTGCGGGTCCGGCCCGGGGTGGGCGGGGCGGCGCCGCGCCCGGGCGCCAGGGTCTGGAAGATGGGCGCGAGGCGCGCCACGGCCGCCGGCGCGCCGCCGATCATCAGGCAGTAGCCGCGCTCCAGCCCGAAGACGCCGCCGCTGGTGCCCGCGTCGACCAGCGAGACGCCGCGCGGGGCCAGGAGCTGCGAGCGCCGGACGTCGTCCTTGTAGAAGGAGTTGCCGCCATCGATCACCACGTCGCCCTGCCCCAGCAGCTCCGAGAGCGAGCGCACCGCCTCCTCGGTGGCGGCGCCGGCCGGCACCATCAGCCGAGATCGCCCGCGGCGGCTCCAGCTTCGCGACCAGGTCGGCCAGCGAGCCGGCCCCCACGCCGCCGTCGGCCACCAGCGCGCGGACGTCCTGCTCGCTGCGCGCCCAGCCCACCACCCGGTGACCGCCGCGCAAGAGCCGCCGGGCCATGTTCCCGCCCATGCGACCCAGCCCCACCATCCCGATGTCCATGTGGTCCTCCGGGCGCTCCGCGCGCCCAATCGTCCTCAGCCGGCGCGCGCCTCGAGCGCCTGCACCAGGCCGAACCGCCGCACGTGCCGCTCCTCGTCGCTGGGCCGGGCCGCCAGGAACGCCAGCGTGATCTCCAGCGCCAGCGCCGTCCCCACCACCCGGGAGCCCAGCGCCAGCACGTTCATTCGATCGTGCTCGACGCCCTGGTGCGCCGAGTAGGTGTCGTGGCAGAGGCCGGCGTAGATGCCGCGCACCTTGTTCGCGGCCATGGCCGCGCCCACGCCCGAGCCGCACACCAGCACCCCGCGCTCGGCCTGCCCGGCCAGCAGCGCCCGGGCCAGCGCCTCGGCGTGCACCGGGTAGTCGCTGGGCGTGGTGTCGTGGGTGCCGAGGTCCAGCACCTCGTGGCCGGCCGCACGGAGCTGGCCGGCCAGGTGCTCCTTCAGCCCGAGCCCTGCGTGATCGGCAGCCACGGCGACGCGCATCCCCTCTCACTACTGGAAGGCGCAGCCCGCCGGGGGGCCCTGGCGGGTTGGACCCCGGCCACGCCCGCCGCAGAATCCGAGGCCTTCCGCCACTATGATGTGGACCCCATCCGTGGTTTCCTCTCGGCTGCCATGTTCCAGGTGAAGCAGGAGTCGGCGCTCCCCCGCATCGCCGCCCGATGGGCGGAGGCCTCCACCTCCGCGGCGGCCGAGGCCACCGAGCTCTTCGAGCAGACCCGGGAGGCGCTGGCCGGCGTCCGCCCGGACGACCTGGCGCAGGCGGGGCCGGTGGTGGAGGCGCTGCTGGCCCGCCTGGACGGCCCCTCCCGCGAGCCCGCCCGCCGCGCGCTGCTGGCGCTGCTGGACGGCGTGCGCCGCCGCTTCTTCACCCGCCTGCTCCCGCTCGAGCAGATCGATCCCTGGCTGGCGATCCTCCTGCCGGTGCTCGAGCGCGCCGAGGTCACGGTGGCGGACGTGCTCCGCTCGCGCGAGGAGAGCGACCCGAAGAGCGTGGCCATCCGCGTGCTGGGGACCGACGCCTGCGAGCTGACCGTGGCCGACGTGGCCCGCCGGACGCGCGCCATCGCCCGCGGCCTGCTGGCCGTGACCGGGGACGTCCCCGGCGCGCGGGTGGCCATCCTCTCGGAGAACTCGCTCGAGTCGGCGCTGTGCGACCTGGCCTGCCTGTCGAGCGGCATCCTCGACTTCCCGCTCCCGGCCAACGCGGTGGCGGAGCAGGTCGTCTACATGCTCAAGCACTCCGGGGCGCAGGTGCTGCTGGCCTCCGACGAGGAGCAGGTGGCGAAGGTGCTCCCCTCCCTGCCGCTCCTGCCCGAGCTGCGGGAGGTGGTGGTCTTCTCGCGAAGCACCGCCGAGCGCCATGGGCTGCTCTCGCTGGAGCAGCTGGTGGACCAGGGCGCCGACTTCGACGAGGACGCCCGGCTGGCTCGCGCCCGCGCGCTGCGCGCCGGCGACGTGGCCACGGTGATGTACACCTCCGGCACCACCGGGCGCCCCAAGGGCATCGAGTTCACCCACCAGAACCTCGTCTCCAAGCGGCTCTGCCGCGGCTTCGCGCTGCGCGAGGTGGGCGAGGGCGACGTCTTCCTCTGCTACCTGCCGCTCTACCACACGTTCGGCCGCTGGCTGGAGCTCCTGGGGACCCTGTGGTGGGGGGCCACCTACGTCTTCGCCCGCTCCACCGTGCAGGCCTCGCTCCTGGAGGACTTCCGGCAGGTGAAGCCCACGGTCTTCATCTCGGTGCCGAAGAAGTGGATGGAGCTGCACGAGGCCGCGGTCTGGGAGGCGGCCTCGGACGACCCGGACGACCTGGCGGCGCACCTGCGCGCCATCACCGGCGGGCGGCTGCGCACCGGCCTGTCCGCCGCCGGCTACCTCGACCCGGTGGTGTTCCGGGCCTTCCAGCACGCCGGCACCGAGCTCTGCTCCGGCTACGGCATGACCGAGGCCACCGGCGGCATCACCATGACGCCGCCCGGCCAGTACGTGGACGGGTCGGTGGGCCTGCCGCTGCCCGGGATCGAGTGCCGGCGCGCCGAGGACGGCGAGCTGCTGATCCGCGGCCCCTACGTCTCGCCCGGCTACCACCGCCCGGAGGCCGGCGACCGGGGCGTCGACGCGGAGGGCTGGCTCGCCACCGGCGACATCTTCCAGGTGGATCCGGCCGGCCACTGGTCCATCACCGGCCGCAAGAAGGAGATCTACAAGAACCGCCAGGGGCAGACCATCGCGCCGGCGCGCGTGGAGAACCTGTTCCGCGACTTCGAGGACGTGTCCCAGTCCTTCCTGGTGGGCAATCACCGCGAGTACAACACGCTGCTGGTGTGGCCCAACCCGGCCCGCACCGCCGGTCACTCGCCGGAGGCGCTCAAGGAGCTGCTCTCCTCGCTGGTGGCCAGCGCCAACCGGTTCCTGGCGCCGTTCGAGCGGGTGGTGGCGTTCCAGGTGCTGCCGCGCGCGCTGGACGCCGAGCACGGCGAGCTCACGCACAAGGGCAGCTACAAGCGCGAGGTGGTGGAGGAGAACTGGAAGGACGTCATCGCGCGGATGTACGAGCAGAAGCACCTGGCGCTGCCGGTGGACGGGATGCTGCTGCGCATCCCGAACTGGGTGCTGCGCGAGCTGGGGGTGCTGCAGCACGAGGTGGGGCTGGAGGATCACCTGCTGCGCGCCGGCCCGCGCTCGGTGCCGGTCTCGACCGACCCGGCCGCCCCGGGCTCGCTCCGCATCGGCGACCTGGCCTACCGCGCCGACGGCACGCTGGTGGACCTGGGCGCCCTCCTCTCCCGCCCGGCGCTCTGGCTGGGCAACAATCCCTTCCGCCGCTTCCTGGGCGACGAGGCCTTCGCGGCGCTGGTGGGCCGCCGGCGCAAGGGCTCGGGCGAGCTGCACCTGGACCCGCGGTGCTGGCCGGCGCCCAGCCCGGACCGAATCCCGGCCATGCTGGACGTGGTGGATCGCGGCGACGTCAACTTCGACTCCATCCACGTGGCCGGCGAGCTGCTGCGGGCCGAGCGCCCGGAGGCGCGCCGCGCCATCAGCCACCTCCACATCGGCATGGCGGTGGCGCAGAGCGAGCAGGCCGCGCTCTGCCGCGCCCTGCTGCGCCGGGCCGCCGACGCGCCGGACGAGGACGTCCGCCGCCGCGCCTTCCGCGTGATCCTGGCCAACGAGGAGCCCTCGGAGACGCTGGGGACGCTCTCGCTCTTCCTCGACAGGCTGGGCGCCATGGCGCTGCGCGACGAGGACCTGGCCGACCTGGGCGAGCGCGGCCTGACCGACGGCCAGGTGCAGGTGCTGCTGGCCCACCTCGCCTCCGAGCGGGCCAACCGCGCGGTGGAGGATCCCTCCGAGCGCCGGCTGCTGGTGGGCGCGATGCGGCTGCTCACGGCCTGCGCCATCGCCCACCCGGTCTACTTCGCGCGCACCCGCGTGCCGCTGGCCCGCCTGGCGCTGCACGACGACGCGGAGATCGCGGCCCGCGCCAGCGAGGAGCTGGACCGGCTGCGGCGCGGGTTCTCCAACTGGGTGGGGCCCAACCTGCGCCTGGCCATCGACCCGCAGACCGGGGCCGAGTACGGCTGGAAGGAGGTGCTGGCCTTCGACGAGACGGTCCCGCCGGAGGCCCGCACGCACCTGCTCCAGGCGCTGGCGGACAACACCATCGTGCGCGCCTCGGTCTTCCTGCTGGGCCGCGGCGTGCTGCTCTCGCTGGCGGACATCCCGCCCGGCGGCGCGCACTGCTCGCTGCTGGGGCGGCAGCACGGCAAGGCGGTCTACCGGGTCTCGGTCCACACCCGGGCCAAGGAGGTCTTCGATCTGGCCATCAACGTGGCCGAGCAGATGAACTACGCGGCCCTGCGCCAGGAGGTCTCCTGGCTGCTGGCGGCGGGCGCGCCGGCGGCGCTGGTGGAGCAGTTCGGCGGCTACTTCGCCGAGTGGGGCATGTTCACCGAGGAGTTCATCCCCGGCGACGACGTGGAGCGGCAGGTGGCGCGGCTGGTGCGCACCGCCGACACGGCCCGGCTGCGCTCGCTCTGGCCGTTCCTGGCCTGGTGCGCGCTGGAGCTGCACGTCCGCTTCTGGGACCGGACCAACCGGCGGCTGGCGCTGCACGAGCCGACCCCGTCGGCCTTCATCGTGCCCTCGCACGACTACCAGACCGGCGCCCGGCTGGTCTCGATCTCCGACCGCTCGCCCTGCACCTCGCTGGACGAGGTGCTGGACCGGTTCGAGCGCTCCTTCATCGGGCGCATCGAGGGGATCCGGCCCGAGCTGAAGGGCGACGTGGACGACGGCATCCGCCTCTCGGCGGTGGTGGAGGCGCTGGGGTTCGAGCGCGGCGTGGCGGCGCTGGAGGCCATGGCGCCGGCCTCGCCGCGGGCGCTGGCCATCGAGACCTTCCTGCAGCGGCTGCGCGAGCACGGCTTCGCGCCGCACCGGCTCTGGTTCGCGGCCCGCCGCTACCGGCGCTGAATCGACGTGAACCCCAAGGCCACGGTGGAGGCCCAGGGCAAGATGCTGGCCGAGCTCTGGACCACCTACCACCTCTCCGAGGTGGAGACGGCCTGGCCGGACACGCGGGTCCGCTTCTTCCGCGAGACGGTCTTCATCGCCGCGCGCCCGGCGCTGGGCGCGGCGCTGGACCGGCTCATGAACCGCGCCCGCACGCTCCCGGCCGGCGGCCTGGACCTGGAGGAGCAGGTGGCGTCGGTGCGCGCCGCGGTGCAGCCCACGGCCGAGGAGGACTACCACCTGGCGCGCATGACCTACCGCTACCTGGCGCCGACCGACGAGGTGGCCCTCATCTCCATGCCCTCGGGCGGCCACTACGTCACCGAGGTGGTGGTGGCGCTGGCCGACGAGGCGGGGGACCGCTACACGGTGCGCGGACCGGTCTCGCCGCGCGAGGTGGCGCGGCTGCTCCAGCTCTTCCTCGAGTCCAACCTCCAGGTCTCCTTCGCGGCGGAGCACGAGTACCTGCTCTGCCTGGATGCCCGCGACGCCGTCATCGGCGGCCTGTTCTACAGGCAGATGAGCCCGGAGCGCGTCTACATGGAGAAGGTGATGGTGGGCCGGAAGCACCGCGGCAAGGGGGTCTCCGACGGCCTGATGCGCGTCTTCATCCGCCGCCTGCGCGCCCGCGGCGTGAAGCGGCTGGAGACGGGCTTCTTCCAGCCGGAGTACCTGCGTCGCTTCGGCTTCCGCACCGACCCGACCTCCGGCGGCCTGGTCCGCAATCTGCAAGCGGACGTCTTCCCCTACTGAGCCTGCACCATGATCCCGCCCACCTGGAAGCTCATCGACTCCACCCTGCGCGAGGGCGAGCAGTTCGCCAAGGCCTCCTTCCGCACCGAGGACAAGCTCGAGAATCGCCCGCGCCCTCGACACCTTCGGCGTCGAGTACGTCGAGGTCACCAGCCCGGCCGCCTCGCCGCAGTCGCAGCGCGACGCGGCCCAGGTGGCCAAGCTGGGCCTGGGCGCGCGGGTCATCACCCACACCCGCTGCGTGGTGGACGACGTGCAGGCGGCCATCGACAGCGGGGTGCGCGGGCTGGGGCTGCTCTTCGCCACCAGCCGCATCCTGCGCGACTCCTCCCACGGCAAGTCGAATCCAGCAGATCATCGACCTGATGGGCCCGCCGGTGGAGCTGGCGGTGCGGGCCGGGCTGGAGGTCCGCTTCTCCGCCGAGGACGCCTTCCGCAGCGAGGTGAACGACGTCCTCTCGGTCTACCGGGCGGCGGAGCACCTGGGCGTGCACCGGGTGGGCGTGACCGACACGGTGGGCATCGCCACGCCGCGCCAGGTCTACGCCCTGGTGCGCGAGGTCCGGCGCGCGGTCCGCTGCGACATCGGCTTCCACGGCCACAACGACACCGGCTGCGCCATCGCCAACGCCTACGAGGCGGTGAGCGCGGGGGCCACCCACGTGGACGTCTCGGTCCTGGGCATCGGCGAGCGGGTGGGCATCACGCCGCTGGGCGGGTTCATCGCCCGCATGTTTGCCCTGGAGCCGCAGCCGGTCTCGGAGCGCTACCGCCTGGGCCAGCTGCGCGAGGTGGAGCGGCTCGTGGCGCGCATCGCCGGGGTCGAGGTCCCCTTCAACAACTTCGTCACCGGCGAGACGGCCTACTCGCACAAGGCCGGCATGCACCTCAAGGCCATGACCACCAACCCCGGCTCCTACGAGATCATCCCGCCGGAGGCCTTCGGCCTCTCGCGCCGCCTGATCGTCGGCAGCCGCCTCACCGGCCGCCACGCCATCGCCTACCGCGCCCGCGAGATGGGCATCACCTTCGGCGAGAGCGAGCTCAAGGCCATCACCCGCCGCATCAAGGAGCTGGCCGACGCCGGCGAGCTGTCCGAGGAGCAGATCGACCGGGTGCTGCGGGAGTGGGTGACGGCGTAACAGGCTACCAGTCACCTCGGTGCCGTTTCACCCTCCGTTCGGGCTGAGCCCTTCGACAGGCTCAGGGCAGGCGGAGTCGAAGCCCAGGGGCCGCGCCCGGCCATGGTTCGACTCCGGGCGCGCCCAGGGGGCTGATGACCTCCACCAGCGCGCCCTACGCTCACCATGACCGGGTGGCTCAGAAGGCGCCGCCGTCGGATCCTGTTCGCCCGGACAGGGCTGGCGGGCTCCGCCCCTTCACCCCTTCGTCACCAGCATCGGACTCCCCTGCTGCAGCGCCTCCAACGCCGCCAGGAACCCCGCCTCCCCTTCCCTCAGGATCCGCTCGCGCACGGCGCCCTCGACGCCCACCAGCAGCAGGAACGCCACCCGGCCGTGCTTGGTCCGCAGCGGCGGCAGCCCCGGGGCGTCCACCACCAGGAACGCGGTCAGCGGGTTGGCGGGGATCACCGTCGATGGGCCCGGAACCGAGCGTCTGGCCCACGGCGAGCCGCTCCCCCGCCAGCTCGGCGCGCGCCGCGTTCACCAGCACGGTGATGGGCCACCGGGGCGGCTCCGCCTCGCCGGGGCGCTTGGCCACGCGCAGGGTCAGCTCGTGGCCGAGGCCGCTGTCCGGGCCGGGGGTGGTCTTCTCGAAGAGGTCGGACAGGCCCAGGCCGACGTAGTGCCAGTGGGTGTCGGCGTCGAAGGTCCAGAGCTGGTCGAGGGGGTTCTCCGGCGGGACGCGCTTGTCCTCGTGCCGGCTCAGCCCCTGCGGCGCGGTGATGCGGGGCGAGACGCCGGCGTGGAACGCGGCCAGGCAGAGCTCGATGGCGTCCAGGCCGGCGGCGGGCGGGACCTCCTCGAGCTTGGTGGAAGGCGCGGCCTTTCCGCGCTTGAACAGGTCGAAGAGGCCCATGGCCTCCAGCAGACCAGGGCGGCGGACCGGGCGCAAGCCCGCCGGCACCTCGCCGCAGCCTGGCGCCGGCCGCCCCTGCTAGACTCCTCCGCCCGCATGCTCAAGAGCCGCCTCCAGCTCCTCGCCGCCGCCGCGCTCTGGTCCACCGCCGGGGCGGCCATGAAGCTGTGCCACCTCTCCGGCTGGCAAATCGCCGGGGGGCGCTCGCTCATCGCGGGGCTGTTCCTGCTGGCGTTGGTGCCGGAGTCGCGGCGCCGGCCCACCTGGCCGGTGCTGCTCACGGCGCTGGCCTACGCGGGCACGGTGATCCTGTTCGCGATCTCGAACAAGCTCACCACCGCCGCCAACGCCATCTTCATCCAGGACACCGCGCCGCTGTGGGTGCTGCTCCTCTCGCCGCTGGTGCTGGGCGAGCGGCCGGCCCGGGGCGAGCTCTTGGCGGTGCCGGTCTTCGGCATCGGCCTGGCCATGTTCTTCCTCGACGAGCTCTCCCCGGGCCAGCTCAACGGCAACCTGGTGGCGCTCGCCTCCGGCGTGGCCTTCGCCTTCTGCATCCTGGGGCTGCGCAAGGTGCACTTCCACGGCGCGGCCGCGCTGGTGTGGGGCAACCTGATCGCCGCGGCCATCGCCCTGCCGCTCTGGACCACCGGGCCGGCAGCCCGCCCGCTCGACCTGGGGCTGCTGCTGTTCCTGGGCGTCTTCCAGCTGGGCCTCTCCTACCTGCTCTTCGCGCGCGGCGTGTCCGGCGTGACGGCGCTGGAGGCCTCGCTGCTGGTGCTGCTCGAGCCGGTGCTCAATCCCATCTGGACCTTCCTCTTCACCGGCGAGGTGCCGGGCCCCTGGGCGCTGGCCGGCGGCGCGGTGGTGCTGGGGGCCACGGTCTGGCGGACCGTCGGCCCGGCCCTGGCCACCCGGATCCGTCCTGCGGGCGCCGGGGACGCTGGCCGGGGGTGAGCGGCCCCGGGGCCGTGGTACGTTCGGACCATCTGGCCGCCGCCTCCGGCAGCGTGGCCGGGGCGCCCTGGCTCACGCGCGCAGGGTTCCTCCCCCGGCGCCGCCCCGCCCCGCCGCGCCCGGTCCGCCTCGATCACCGCCAGCGACTCCGCGAACGCGTGCTGCACGCCCCGCAGCACCAGCGTCACGCCGGCGATGATCTGGGCCAGCAGCGGGAAGAGCGCCACCGCGGTCACCACCGCCTCGATCTGCTCGTGCCGCGGGAAGGCCAGCAGCCCCTTCCCCAGCACCTCCTCCGGCAGCCCCGCCAGCATGGCCAGCGTGAAGAGCAGCATCACCGCGGCCAGGACGCCGGAGAGCGGCCCCAGCAGCAGCGCCGCGAAGACCACCGCCACCAGGCCGTTGGCCACCGGCACGATGCGCAGGCCGAAGAGCAGCGCCGAGACCGCGAACACGCCCAGGCCGCCCAGCACGTAGACCCAGGCCCGCACGGCGTAGGGGATGCGCCGCGCCAGCGTCACCGCCACCACCGGCACCACCAGCGCCCAGCCGAAGGCCACCACCGGCGGGCTCACCTCCAGCACCGCGCCGGTCAGCGCCACCATGCAGGCGAAGGTGATGACCGACTGGATGCGCAAGAGCGTGTCCAGCGCGCGGGCGCGCCAGGTGGCGAGGTGCAGCTCGGTGGTGGCCAGCTCGTCGGGAGCGAGCTGCGGCTCGGAGGCCGGGGGCGCGTCGGGCATGGTGGGCTCAGGAAGTGGGACGCCTGGAGGTGGGCGGCTCAGCGGACGGCCAGGCCGCGCTTCTCGCCGGCACGGGGCGCCGGGATCGGCGGCGGCTCCGCCGGCTCGGGCCGCCCGTGCGGCGGCTCCGGGCGCGCCTCCGGCGGCCGCTCCTCGCGGAAGAAGGCCTCCACCTCGTCGCGCCGGGCCAGCGTGTCGGCGTAGCCCAGCTCCATGGCGCGGCGCAGGTAGACCGGCTCGAAGGCCAGGTAGCTGAGCAGATCCTCGCCGGCGTGGCCGGTGGCGCCGAATCCCCTTGAGCAGGTAGCGGAGCATGGCCGGGAAGCGGCTGTACTCGTCCGCCGCCAGCAGCCCCAGGTCCTGGGACGGGCGCAGCACCAGCGCCGGGATGGGACGCACGTCCGTCCCGCCCTGCCCCAGCTTCTCCGGCGGCACCAGCGCCAGCGTCCGGTTGATGCGCTGCAACCGCTCCAGGTCGGAGTCGAGCGAGTCGAGGAAGACCGCGTTGAGCAGCACGCCCACGATCTCCGAGATGGGCAGGAGGTCGGCCTTGGCCTCCGCCTCCTGCCGCGCCACCTCCACCGGCGCCCGCAGGTGTCGGACGCTGATGGCCACCACGCGGTCGGCGCCCAGGTGGATGGCCGGGCTCATCGGGTAGTTCATGCGGACCACCCCGTCGCCGAAGTAGGTCCGGTCGATCTTCACCGGCGGGAAGAAGATGGGGATGGCGGCCGAGGCCATGACGTGATCGACGTTGAGCCGGGCCCGGACGCCGATGCGGGTGGACCGGGCCCAGGGCTCGATGTCGGCGGCGCCCTCGAAGAAGGTGACGCCGTGGCCGGTGAGGTAGCTGGTGGCCGAGACCGCCACGCCGCGGATCCGCCTCGCCCGCAGGTGGTGGCGCATCCGGCCCATGGGGATCCCGCGCGTGATGAGCTCGCGCAGCGGCGCCGGGTCGAGGAGGTAGTTGATGCCGCTCTTGCCGATCAGCCCGCCCGCGGAGAGGTCGCGGATCCAGCGCGAGCCGATGCGCGCCAGCCCCAGCGTCCCCGTCTTGTAGACGCGGTCGGGCGTGAGCTGGGCCCAGGTGGCGTGCAGCCGGGCGGCCATGCCGCGGAAGTCATCGGCGCCGCAGGCCAGCACCACGCTGTTGATGGCGCCGGCGCTGATCCCCGCCAGCACCGAGAATGGCAGCGGCCCCGCGGGCAATATCTCCGAGAGGGCGCGGATCGCGCCCACCTGGTATGCGGAGCGGGCGCCGCCGCCCGTCAGGACGAGGCCGTAGTGGCCCATCGACTGCAACCTAGCCCGTCCGCCGCGCTGCGGCATGCTGCCGAGGACGGAGACCCGTTCCTCGACCGGCGCCGGTGGCGGCGGAGCTGGGGTGAACGGGCTTAGCGCTGGCCAACGACCCAGCGGAGGCGGAGCGGGGCACGCGTCCTCCCTCGCGACGAGCAGGTGAGCAACCCTTTGCTCCTAAACTGGGGCGCGCGTCCGCGCCACAGGACCCAACGCAGCGCGACAGGGGAGCGCAGAAACAACCCTACAGAGACGTGAACCCAGACCCCTCCGGCGTGCCGAGGCCTCAGCCGACCAGCTGCGAGGCGAACGGGAAGAGTCCGAACGCGCCCCCCGTATGGAAGAACACCACCCGCGGCGACGGAAGCCCGCCGGGTTGCTGCGCGCGGGTGGCCACGCCCAGCATGGCCTTCCCGGTGTAGACCGGATCGAGCAGCACCCCGTCCTCGCGCGCCGCCCGCGCGATCAGCGCCAGCCCCTCCGCCGTGGGCTGCGCGTAGCCCGGGCCGACGAAGCCGTCGTCCACTGCCACCTCGGCAGGCGGCACCTCCGGCAGCGCCGGCCAGCGGCGGCGGGCCTCCGCGCAGAGCCCGGCGATCACGCCGCGGAAGTGGGCCGCGTCGCGCCAGACCGCGAACCCGAGCGGCCGCGCCGAGCGCCACCCCAGCAGCCGCACGCCCAGCTCGATCCCGGCGCCGGTGCCGCCCGAGCCGACCGCGTAGGCCAGCGTGAGCGGGCCGTCGCGCCAGGCGTCCGGCAGCTGGGCCCGGAGCTCGGCCACCGCCAGCACGTAGCCCAGGCAGCCCAGCGCGGAGGAGCCGCCCTCGGGGATGACGTAGGGGCGCCGCCCGCCGGCGCGCAGCTCGGCGGACACGTCCTCCATGAGCGCGTCGCGCCGCTCGTACTGCGCCGGCCCGATGAAGCGCAGCTGCGCCCCCGCCAGCCGGTCCAGCAGCACGTTGGCCTCGGGCGGCGGCGGGTGGGCCGGGTCGGCCGTGCGGAGCAGCAGCACCGTCTCGAGCCCGCGCCGCGCGGCGGCGAAGGCGGTGGCCCGGCAGTGGTTGGACTGGATCCCGCCGCAGGTCACGACCGTGTCGGCCCCCTGCCGCTCCGCCTCGGCCAGCAGGTACTCCAGCTTGCGGGCCTTGTTGCCCGAGAGCTCCAGGCCGGTCAGGTCGTCGCGCTTGTAGAGCAGGTCGATCCCGAGCGCGGCCCCCATCCGCGCGGACGGCTCGAGGGGCGTGGGCAGGCGCGCCAGCGGCGCGCGCGGCGGCAGGTTCACGCGCGGGGGGAGCATGGACGCGGAGCCTAGCACCTCGGCGCGGCTGCCCCGGCGCCGCCTGGGGTGGGTGCGTGCGCCCGGGCACCGACCGGCCTGCCGAGGAGCGCCGGCGGTCCGGAGCGGAAGGCGCGTTCCACGGTTGGTGACGGCCAGGCCCTGCCCGGCGGCGTCCGGCCCGCGCAAGACCTCGGGACGCGCGCTGGCCCGGAGGTCGCAAGGCGAGCGCGCCGGGGACGGCCGCCCTGCAGGCGACCGCCCGGGGAGGATCGATGATCCGGGGCATCACCTGGGCGGGCGCGCTGGCGCTCGCGGTGGCGGTGGTCGGCATGGGCTGCGGGGTCAACTCGGGCGGGCCGGAAGGCTCCACCGGCAACACCGGGCCGACGGGCCCGACCGGGCCGACAGGTCCAACCGGACCGACCGGGCCCACGGGGCCCACGGGGCCGACCGGCCCGACCGGCCCCACTGGACCGACGGGTCCCACCGGGCCCACCGGCCCGGCCGGCTTCGAGTTCGGCACCCCCGGCCCCTGGCCGGTGGCCAACACCTCCTACGGCCCCGCCGACGGGCTGCGCGAGTCGCCGGTGGTCGGCTTCACCACCGACGAGGATCAGAATCGCTGGATCGCCACCCACGGCGCCCTCTACCTCCTCCGCCCCGGTGACACGGCGCTCCACCGCTACGACGAGACGGACGGCCTTCACATGGGCGGCAACCGCGTCCACTACTGCAACGGCCGGCAGATCGCGACGAACAGGGTCTGCACCGGCATCGAGGGCTGGGGCTCCGCCGCGCCTCCCGGGATCACCGCCATCGTGGGCGGCGGGCCGGGCGAGGTGTTCGTCGGCTACGCCGCCACCCACCCGGACGAGAACGACTGCGGCGGCAACGGCAACGGCGAGGACTGGTGCGATCCGTACAAGCACACCGGGAAGATCGACCGGGTCCGGCTGCAGCCCGACGGCACGCTGCTGGTCGACCGCATGGACCTGGTGGCCATCAACCACGGCGGCAAGTACTGGCACGACCGCTGGATCCTGCGCCTCGTCTACGACCACCACATCCACCCGCACACGCTCTACGCCGGCACCGAGCACGGCGTCACCTTGCTCTTCCCGGACAGGTTCCGGCTCCCCAACGACGGCGAGTGGTTCAACGACGCCTACAAGGAGTGGATGGGCGACCACCTCCACGCCCAGGTCTGCTTCGAGCGCGCATGCGACGGCACCGGCGGCCAGCGCATGGGCGACTGGTACGGCCTGGCCATCGACGCGGAGGGCGACCTCTGGCTCGCCGGGCGGTGGGCGGCGGGCGCCATCACCTGGGACCCGGATCCCTCGAACTGGGTGGCGCGCAACGGCGCCGCCTTCAAGGCCGCCTTCGGCGACCCGTACGACGGCCCGGGCTCGGGCAGCGTGCCGGTCTTCCCGGTCGCCAAGGAGGGACACTCGGTCTGGCTGACCTCGGTGGCGGTCTGCCCGGACGGCCGGGTCTGGTTCGGCAGCCTGGGGCCGGACGACGGCGTCCCGTACACCCTGGCCGCCTGGGACGGCCGGACCTTCCAGTACTTCAACGCCGGCGCGACCGGCCTGCCGGAGCAGGCGGTGAAGGACCTGGTGTGCCTGCCGGACGGCCGGCTGGTGCTGGCCTCGTCCTACAGCGGCGCGGTGATCTGGGACCCCGGCACCGGCGCCTCGAGGACCCTGCGCGGCGGGCGGGAGCTGCCCAGCGACGTGATCCTGAACCTCGAGGTGGACACCATGCCCGACCCGCCCACGCTCCACGTCTCCACCGCCGGGGGAGCGGCCGCGCTGCGGGTCCTGCCCTGAGCCGGGCCGGCTCCGGGGGCGCCTGTCCGGGCCCCCGGGCCGATGTCGGGCACCGTCCCACCCGAATCCGCCGCTCGGGAATGGCCTGCAACCGCCAGACCCTGGTAAAAATGCGCCCATGGCTCGAGTGGCGCAGGTGCTGGACAGGATCTCCTTGCGGTTCTGGATCACCGGGCTGGTCGCGGCGGGCGCCGTGGCCACCGCGCTGGTGCAGTGGCTGGTCATCTCCTCGCAGGGGGCGACCCGCAGCGCGCTGGTGGGGGGCTTGGTGGTGGCGCTGATCTCGTCGGCGCTCTCCTTCCTGGCGCTGACCCGGCTGCTCTCGCCGCTCCGCACGCTGGGGGCGGCGGCCCGCGCCATCAGCCGCGGCGACCTCTCCGCCAAGGTGGACAGCCGCGGGACCGCCGAGCTGGGCGAGCTGGCCAACGGCATGAGCAACATGACCACGCGCCTGCAGGCCACGCTGGGCGAGCTGCGCCAGGCGGCGCTCTCCACCCGGACCGGCGCCGGCGGCATCCAGGAGAGCGTGGCCCACCTGGCCGCGATGAGCGCCCAGCAGGCCGCGGCGGTCAACGAGACCACCACCACCGCCTCCGAGATCGCCCAGACGTCCAAGGCCGCCACCGCCCACGCCGACTCGGTGATCGAGATGACGCAGCGGTCGGACGACCTCTCGCGCGAGGGCCTCAGCACCGTCGAGGAGGCGGTCAAGGCCAGCGCCAGCCTGGGCGACCAGGTGAACAAGATCGCCGCGGTGATGTCCGAGCTCTCCGAGCGGACCCAGCAGGTGGGCGAGATCATCGCCTCGGTGAAGGACCTGGCCGAGCAGTCCAACCTGCTGGCCCTCAACGCCTCCATCGAGGCCTCCAAGGCCGGCGAGCACGGCCGCGGCTTCTCCGTGGTGGCCATGGAGATGCGGAACCTGGCCGAGCAGTCCAAGCAGGCCGCGGTCCAGATCCGCGCCATCCTGCAGGAGATCCAGCGCGGCGCCCGCGAGGCGGCGGCGGCCACCGACGAGGGCGCCAAGCGCGCCGGCGCGGCCGTGACGCTCTCCCGCAGCGCGGGCGACGCCATCGAGGGGCTCGCGTCGGTGATCAAGGAGTCGGCCCTGGCCGCGCGCCAGATCGCCGCCAACACCCGGCAGCAGACCATCGGCGTCGAGCAGATCGTCTCGGCCATCTCCGAGCTCTCGACGGTGATCAACGAGAGCGCCGAGCGCACCCGGTCCATCGAGCAGAACTCGGCCTCGCTGGCCTCGGTCTCCGAGCAGCTGGCGGCGACGCTGCAGAGCTACCGGGTGTGATGCGGGGGCGTCAGGCCCCTGCCCTTCGACTCCGCGCCCGCTGCGCGGGCGCTACGCTCAGGGCGAACGGGGGCCGCGCAGGCCGGAGGCCCGTTCATGCGAACGGGGGCCGCGGCCGGCTCGCCCATGCGGACGCTTGCGCAGGCTGGAAACCCGCTCGTGCTGAGCGTAGGGCGCCGGCGGCTGCGCCGCGCGAACGGAGCCTCCCGGGACCGCCACGGCTTCCTCCCGTTCGTGTTGAGCGTAGCGCCGGCGGCTGCGCCGCGCGAACGGAGCCTCCCGGGGACCGCCACGGCTTCCTCCCGTCCGTGCTGAGCGTAGGGCCCGGCGGCTGCGCCGCGCGAACGGAGCCTCCCGGGACCGCCACGGCTTCCTCCCGTTCGTGCTGAGCGTAGGGCCGGCGATCTCGACACCCGGAACAGTGGGCCGGCCCGGAGTCGAAGCACGAGAAGGGGCGGCTCACCGCCTGCGCCCCGCCCCCACCTTCCTGGCGGCCTCGGCCAGGTTCTCGTAGCGCTGGCATCCCACCACGCGGACCGGGTCGTCCGCGCCATCCGCCACGAAGTCGAACGTCGGGACGCCGCGCACGCCGGCGGCCAGCGCCTGCGCGCGCGCCTGGTCGACGCGGGCCAGCAGCGCCGGCTCGGCGGCGGCCTGGACCGCGGCCTCGGGATCCAGCCCCACCTCGCGCGCCAGCCAGCGCAGGTCCTCGTCCTCCTCGATGCCCCAGCCGCGCCGCCAGTAGGCGTCGAAGGCCAGGGCGCGGAAGGGCTCCAGCCGGCCCTGATCGCGGGCGTGCTCGGCCGCGGCCAGCGCCCGCCGGGTGGAGGCCAGGTGGGCGGGGGGGCGAAGGTCGTCGATGCCGAACCCCTCTGCGAACCCCTTCACGTAGCCCAGCATGGCCCCGGCCTGGGGGAAGACCTGGGCCAGCGGGACCCCGCCGCGCGGCGTGCCGGGGTGGAGCTCGTAGCCAATCCACTCCACCGGCAGCTCGAACTCCTCCACCAGCCGGACCAGGCTGCTCCGCTCGGCGACGAAGCAGAACGGGCAGATGAGGTCGGAGTAGAGCCGGAGGCGCGCGGGCACGGCGGTGAGTTAACCCGCCGGTGCCCCCCGCACCACCTTCGCTCACCCGCCGCGGCCTCCCGCCGCGCCCGGGCTGAACCGACGCCGCCGGCGTGATAAATCTCCACCCCCTTGCCGGTCCGCTGCCATCGCTCCCACCGCTGTCCCCGCTGCTGCTTCCCGCCCGAGCTGTGCCTGTGCGCGGAGGTGCCGGCCCTCACCCCGCCCTGCCCGTTCGTCATCCTGCGCCACATGAGCGAGCGCGAGCGGCTCACCAACACCGCCCGCTGGGGCGCCCTGGCGCTGGCGGGCACGCAGGTGGTGGAGCACGGCAACCCCAGCGGCGCGGTGGACGGGGAGGCGCTGGCGGTGCCGGGCAGCGTGCTGCTCTTCCCGGCGCCGGGGGCCCCGCCGCTGACGACCTTGCCGTCGCGGGTGATCGTGCCCGACGGCACCTGGACCCAGGCGCGCCGGATGATCCAGCGCGTGCCTGCGCTGCGCACCCTCCCCCGCCTGCCCCTGGCCGGGCCGCCCGCCGGCCTCCGCCTCCGCCGGCCGCACCGCGCCGACGGCATGTCCACGCTGGAGGCCATGGCCGGCGCGCTGGCCGCGCTGGGCCGGCCGGACCAGGCCGAGGCGCTGCTCCAGCTCCACGCCCGCGCCGTCGAGCGCGTCATGCGCCTCAAGGGCAACTGGGACGAGCCCTGGGCCGTGGCCGCCCGGCGCTGAACACCCGAGAGACACGAATGCCCTTCCGCTTCCAGCCCGGCGCCGAGGACCCGACCACCCGGGCCCGCCGCGGCGTCTTCACCACCCGTCACGGCCGCGTCGAGACCCCGGCCTTCATGCCGGTCGGCACCCGCGCCACCGTCACCGGCCTCACCCCCGGCGACCTGGTGGCGCTCGACGCCCAGATCATCCTGGGCAACACCTACCACCTGCTGCTCCGGCCCGGCCCGGAGGCCTTCCGCGAGCTGGGCGGGCTGCACCGGTTCATGCACTGGGACCGGCCCATCCTCACCGACTCGGGCGGCTTCCAGATCTTCTCGCTCTCCGAGGACCGGACCATCACGGAGGAGGGCGCCACCTTCCGCAGCTACATCGACCAGCGGCGCCACGTCCTCTCCCCCGAGTCGTCGATCGCCATGCAGACCGCGCTCGGCTCGGACGTGATGATGGTGCTGGACGTCTGCCTGCCCTCCACCTCGCCGCGCCCCGAGCTGCGCGCCGCCATGGACCGGACCCACCGCTGGGCGCTGCGCAGCCTGGCGGCGCGGACCGATCCCGAGCAGGCGCTCTTCGCCATCGTGCAGGGCGGCCTCGATCCCGAGCTGCGCGACGCCTCGGCCCGCTTCCTGCGCGAGCACCCCTTCGACGGCTTCGCCATCGGCGGCGTGGCGGTGGGGGACACGCGCGAGCAGCGCGCCGAGGTCATCGCCCGGGCAGCCGAGCTGCTCCCGCGCGACCGGCCGCGCTACCTGATGGGCGTGGGGACGCCGCCGGACCTGCTCGAGGCCGTGGCCCACGGCGTCGACATGTTCGACTGCATCATCCCCACCACCATGGCCTGGCAGGGGACCGCCTTCACCTTCTCCGGCCGCGTCCGCCTGACCCGCACCGAGCTGCGCCTGGCCGACGTGCCGCTCGACCCGAGCTGCCCCTGCCCCACCTGCCGCGACCACTCGCGCGCCTACCTGCACCACCTGTTCAAGTGCCGCGAGCCGCTGGGGCCGCGCCTGGTCTCGATCCACAACCTGCACCACTACCTGGAGCTGATGCGCCGCGTCCGCGCCGCCATCGAGGCCGGCACCTACGCCGCCTTCGCCCGGGCCACGCTGGAGGCGCTCGACCGCCACGAGCACGACCGCTCGGCGCGGCCACCGGGGCGGCGCGTCGAGACGGTCGCGCCGGCGCCGGTCCGCGAGGTGGTCCAGCCGCTCGATCCCGCCGCGGCCAGCGCCGGCGCGCGCTTCGAGCTGGTGCGGACCTCGCAGGGCGCGGCCGCGGTGCGCGACGCCGAGGCCGGCGAGGTGATGCACCCGGTGATCGGCCCGGCGGTGGAGTCGGAGCGGCTCTACGTGGCCCAGGGGCGGCTGCGCGAGCGGCTGGCCCAGCCCGGCCCGCCGCTGGTGCTGCTGGACGTTGGGCTGGGGGCCGGGTCCAACGCGCTGGCCGCGCTGCGGGCGGCCCGGGCCGCGCCGGCGGACGGGCGGGCGCTGGAGCTGGTCAGCTTCGAGCGCGAGCGCGGCGCGGCCGAGCTGGCCGCCTCCGAGGCCGGCGTGGCCGCGCTGGGGCTCTCGGCCGAGGACGCCGCGGCGCTCCGCGCCCTGCTGGTCACCGGCCGGCACGAGGAGCCCCGCGCCCGCTGGCGGCTGGTGGAGGGGGATCTGCTGGAGACGCTGCCGGCGCAGGCGGTGGAGGCCGAGCTGGTCTTCTGGGATCCGTTCAGCCCCAAGGCCAACCCGGCGCTCTGGACCCAGGCCGCCTTCGAGGCGGCGCGGGCCCGCTGCGGCCCGCGGGCGCTGCTGCTCACCTACAGCACCGCCACCGCCATCCGGGCCGCGCTGCTGCTGGCCGGCTTCTTCGTGGGCGTGGGCGACGCCTCCGGCCCCAAGGAGCAGACCACCGCCGCCGCCACCGACCCGGCGCTGCTGGAGCGCCCGCTGGACGCGCGCTGGCTGGCGCGCCTGGCCCGCTCCTCGGCCCCCTTCCCGCCCGACGCGCCGCCCGACGCGCTGGAGCGGATCTCCGCCCACCCACAGTTCAGGTGAGCCGCATGGACTACCGCCCCGCCCGCTGGCTCCCCGGCGCCCACGCCATGACCGTTTTCGCCAGCGTGGCCCGCCCCTGGCCGCGGCCGGCCCCCCGCCGCGAGCGCTGGGAGCTGCCGGACGGCGACTTCCTCGACGTGGACCGCTTCGCGGGGCCGTCGCCGGACGCGCCGGTGCTGGTGGTGCTGCACGGCCTGGAGGGCTCGTCGCGCGCCCCCTACGTGCGCGGCCTGGTGGCGCTGGCCCGCGAGCGCGGCATGGGGGCGCTGGCGCTCAACTTCCGCGGCTGCTCCGGCGAGGAGAACCGGCTGGCGCGCTTCTACCACTCCGGCGAGACCGGCGACGTGGCCTTCGCCGTGGATCGCCTGGTGGCGGAGCGCCCCGGCCGCCCGGTGCTGGTCTCGGGCTTCTCGCTGGGCGGCAACGTGGTGGCCAAGTACCTGGGCGAGCGCGGCGAGGACCTGCCGCCGGAGCTGCTGGGCGGCGCCGTCATCTCGGTCCCCTTCGACCTGGCCCGCTCGGCGGCCGCCATCGACGGCCCCGGCTTCTGGAACTGGGTCTACCGCGAGCGGTTCCTGCGCCGGCTGCGGCGCAAGGCGCTGCACAAGGCGCGGCGCTACCCGGAGGTCTTCGACGTGCCGGCCGTCCGCGCGGCCCGCACCTTCTCCGCCTATGACCAGGTGGTCACCTCGCGCATCCACGGCTTCGCCTCGGCCCTCGACTACTGGACCCAGTGCTCGGCCGGGCGCTTCATCGGCGGCGTGCGCCGGCCGCTGCTGGCGGTGGCCGCGCTGGACGATCCCATGGTCCCGCCCGGCTCCCTGCCGCTGGAGGCCGCCAGGCAGAACCCGTTCGTCACCCTGGTCACCACCGACGCCGGCGGCCACGTGGCCTTCGTGGCCGGCGCGCCGTTCTGGCCCAGCTTCTGGGCGGAGGCGCGGGCCGTGGGCTTCCTGGGCGACGTGGTGGAGGCGGCGCGGCGGGCCTAGCTGTCCGCGCTGGCCACCGGCCCGGCCCCGGCCTTCGGCCAGAGCCCGCGCGCCCAGCGCCAGAGCGCCTTGCCCAGCCAGAGCAGCGCGAAGCTGGCGAGCAGCACGCCCACCGCGGTGGCGAAGGCGGCGCCGGCGCCCAGCGTCGGCCCCACCCGCTGCCACAGGCCCGGGAAGACGGACCAGCCGTACACCAGCGGCAGGTGGAGGGCGTAGACGCCCAGCGAGGCCTTGCCGAGCGGCGCCGCCAGGCGGGCCACCCGCTCCGGCACGACCGAGAGCGCGGCCAGCACCAGCAGCACCGCGCCGATGCGGAACGCGATCAGCAGCGGGTCGCCGGGGAACCGGTCGCCCACGCCGAAGGGCGCGGTCGCGGCCACCAGCGCCGCGCCCAGCCCCGCCTCGAGGAGCGCGCCGCGCCGGTCCTGCGGGATGAGCAGCCCCACGGCCGCGCCGGCGAAGAAGTAGCCGGCCCATGGGACGACCGGGAAGCGCGAGCTGCCGCCCACCACCTGGACCACCGCCAGCCAGGGCAGGTCCGGCAGGGAGGCCACCTGCACGTAGTCCGGCAGCGGCGCGCTCCGCCCCAGCACCACGCAGAGCGCGAGCAGCCAGAGGAACGCCACCCCCTGCCGCCAGCGCGCCCAGGGGAGCGCCAGGACCAGCGAGGCCGCGCCCAGCGAGAGGCCGATCACGTGCAGGGCGTCGAAGGCCAGGAAGCCGGCCCAGATCTCGCGATCACCGGCCAGCAGGCGCTCGAGCGCCCAGCCCGGCCAGTGGAGCAGGTAGCCGATGAACAGGAGCAGCGCCACCCGCCGCCAGCGGGCGCGAGGCACGTCCCACCCGGTGGCCCCGCTGCGCGAGATGGCCAGGGTCACCGCCCAGCCGGAGATGATCATGAACAGCGGCGCGGTCAGCCCGCGGGCCTTCCAGTACTGGGCGAAGCCGGGGGACTCCCAGAACGGCTTCGCGAGCACCGCGTCCAGCGTGTGGCCGAAGACCATGGCCAGCACCGCCAGGGCGCGCGCGGCGTCGAGCGCGGCGATGCGCGGGCGGCGGGGTGTGGCGGCCACGGGCTGGGGAGAGGCGGCGGTGGACAACCCGCCGCGTATAGCACGGGAGGCGCTGCGCGGTCGCCCCCTCCCTGCCAGAAGCAACAGCAGGCCCGCCTGGCCGCCGCGGGGGCGGCCAGGCGGTAGGCGGGCTACTTGAGCCCCTTCTTCACGTACTCGGCCACGTCCTCGGCCGCCTCGTGGCCGATGCTCGCCTGCTTCGGCATCTTGCCGCGGCCGTTCTCGATGACCGTCACGATCTCCTTCTCGCTCAGCTTGGTGGCGGCGAGATCCTTCGCGCCCATCTTGATCCCCATGGGCGTGCCCTTGCCGTCCGGGCCGTGGCAGGCCTTGCACTTGGAGGCGTAGACGGCGGCGCCGTCGCCGTCGGCGCGGGCGGCGGCAGCGGAGAGGACCAGGACCAGGGCGACGACGAGACGCTTCATCGGTGTGCTCCTTGCGGGTTGGGAAGAGGGTGGCGGCGGGCGGCCCGGCCGAGCCGGGCCCCTGCAGACGAAAGGACGCACGCCGGGCCGGACATCTTCACCTGTCCGGCCCGGACGGGCCAGCGTCCCCGTGGGGCTACGCGGCGGCGTGCTCGGTGGGCTGGGAGGCCTCGTCCTTGGCCGCCAGCGGCGACCGGAAGCTGCCCACCAGGATGGGGACCGCGATCTTCACCAGCACGGTGAAGACCAGGAAGCCGATGCCGAAGACGCCGGCCGCGATGCCCCACTCCATGGGCGTGGGCGTATAGGCGTAGATCTGCCCCAGCGTGGAGGGCGTGAAGCCCGGGATGATGAGCCCCATGCCCTTCTCGATGTAGCAGCCGGCCCAGATCAGCACGCAGCCCAGGTTGAGCGTCACGAAGTGCCGGCGCGTCCGCGGCACCAGGAAGAGGACGAACGCGACCACGCTGCAGCCCAGCGAGAGCCAGGCGTAGGGCACCAGCGCCTTGTGCTCGCCCAGCCCCTGCCAGAAGTACTGCGTGTACTGGAGGTGCTCGGTGGCCGAGTAGTACTCCTTGAACAGCTCCGCGCCGAGCAGGAACAGGTTCAGGAACATCGCGTACGCCATCAGCTCGGCGATCTTCCAGATGGCCTCGTCCTTGATCTCGAAGCGGAAGGCGCGCCGCAGCACCTGGAAGAGGATGATCATCACCGCCGGCCCGGAGCAGAAGGCCGAGGCGATGAAGCGCGGCGCCAGGATGGAGGCGTTCCAGTACGGGCGCGCCGCCATGCCGTTGTAGAGGAACGCGGTCACGGTGTGCGTGGAGATGGACACCGGGATGGAGAGCAGCACCAGCGGCAGGAAGATGCGCTTGTCGTAGGGCTGGCCGCGGTAGGTCTTGAAGAGCAGGTACAGGACCAGCGCCAGGTTGAGGAACAGGTAGGTGTGGAGGACCAGCGCGTCCCAGGTCAGCATCGAGCGCGGCCAGTTGGGCGTGCCGATGAAGGGCATGATGTGGAGGAAGCGGTCCGGGTGCCCCATGTCCACCAGGATGAACAGGAGGCACATGGTGAGCGCGCTGATGGCGAGCAGCTCCCCCAGCACCACCACCTCCTTGATGGGCTTCCAGGCGTAGATGTACGCCGGGATCACCAGCAGCACGGCCGCGGCGGCCACGCCGACCAGGAAGGTGAAGTTGCCGATGTAGAAGGCCCACGACACGTCATCGCGCATGTTGGTGGCGATGAGGCCGGCGGTCATCTGGTGCACGTAGGAGGCGACGCCCACGGCGATGGCGACCAGCAGCAGGGCCACCCAGGCCCAGTAGGCCTTGCCGCCGGTGAGCACCTGGCGGACGCAGCCCTTGAGGAAGTCGAGGATCGCGGTCACAGAAGCCTCAGGTCGCGTAGAAGTAGTAGAACTGCGGGTGCGTGGCGAGCTCCTCCTTGAAGACGAAGACCCGCTTCGTCTCCATCACCCTCCGGATCTCGCTCTCCGGATCGAGGAGGTTCCCGAACTTCCGGGCGCCCACCGGGCAGGCCTCGAGGCAGGCCGGGTAGCGCCCCTCCCGCGTGCGCTGGATGCAGAAGGTGCACTTCTCCACCACGCCCTTGGGGCGCGGGCGGTTGCCCAGGTAGTGCTGCACCGGGTTGAGCTGGTCGGCCGGGAGGTTGGGCTCCGCCCAGTTGAAGTGGCGGGCGCCGTAGGGGCAGGCCGACATGCAGCAGCGGCAGCCGATGCACCAGTCGTAGTCGATGACCACGATGCCGTCCGGCTCCTTCCAGGTGGCCTGGGTCGGGCAGGCCTTCACGCAGGGCGGGTTGCGGCACTGCTGGCACTGGACCGGGAAGTAGAACTTGCCCGGCCGCGGCACCGCGTCGGCCTCGTAGTAGAGGTCCGCGTGGGCCAGGTCCACGCCGTGCTCCTTCTCCATCTCCAGCACCTGGATCCAGTGGACCTGCGGGTGCTCGCGGCTCTGGTTGTTCTCCTTCACGCAGGCGTAGACGCAGCGCCGGCAGCCCACGCAGCGCGAGATGTCCAGCCCGTAGCCGAACTCGACGCCGGGGCGCGGGCCGGTCGCGGACACCGTGGTGGCCTTCGCGAACCGCTCCTGGTTGCGCTGCTCGACCTTGGCCAGGACGCGCCCCAGCTCCTCCCTGGAGAGCTCCTTGAAGTGCTTGCGGAGGAAGTCCTCCATGTCGAGATCGCAGGCCGTGAGGCCGGCCAGGGCGGCGCCGGCGGCGGCGGTGCGGAGGAAGGCGCGGCGGGCCGGATCGAGCGGCGCCTCGGCGGCGGGGTCGGGACGGGGCGACGCCCCGGCGTCGGGCGCGTCCTGGACGACGGGCAGGCGGCTCATCGGCGCTGCTCCTCGGGCCGCACCGGGCGCGGCTCCGGCTTGAGGTAGGTGAGCGTGGGCGCGACGGTCTTCTTGCCGTCCACCACCACCTCCTGGATGCCCTTGAAGCGCGGGGTGTGGGGGTTGTGGCAGTTCACGCACAGGAAATAGGTCTTCTCGCCGTCCCAGCACCCCACCCGCTTGCCGTGCACGCCGGCCCGCCAGTCGCGGTACTTGTCGCCGTGGCACTGGCCGCACAGCCGGTAGGACTCGGTGAAGGGCACGGCCTCCCCGCTGGCCAGCCGCAGCACGTCGCGGTTCTTCGCGTCGTGGCAGTCCAGGCACCAGCGGTGCTCGGCGTCGTGCGCGAAGACCGACTGCTGCTCGTCGTGGAAGACCAGCTCGCGCCGCTCCGGGTTGGGCGGCTGGTCCTTCCCGTGGCACTGCGAGCAGGGGAAGATCCCTTCGCTGAAGGGCGGCGTCTGCGCCTGCACCAGCGGCGCGGGGGCCGCGGCCTTCGTCCCTGCCGGCTTGGCCTCGGCGGCCGGCTTGGCCCCGGCGGCCGCAGCGGCCGTCGCCAGCCCCAGCGCGGCCAGGGCGACCCAGAATCCTGGTGAGCATGCACCCCTCCTGTGCCGCGCACCGTACCCCCGGCTTGACCGCGGTCAGTTGACGGTGGTCAAGCCACCTCTTGCCCGTTTGGGGGTGAGCCCCGGAGGCCGGCCAGCTGCTCCTGCCGCTTCCACTGGCCGTGGGCGGCCCCGCGGGAGGCCAGCCGCTCCAGCAGCGCCGCGGTGGCGGGGTCGATGGCACCCGCCGGCGCGCGCGCCCACGGCGTGCCGGGGAGCGGCATGAAGGCGTGGGCGTGGATGCGCGCCCCGCGGTCGGCCAGCTCCTGCGCCAGCGCCCGCGAGGCCTGGCGGTCGGGCTCCTCCTCCCCGGGAAGCCCGAACACCAGAATCGACGCTGGGGACGAACCCGGCCTCGACCGCCAGCGCCACGGCCCGGCGCACCTCCTCCACGCCGTGGCCGCGCCCCATGGCCTCGAGCAGCCGCGCCGAGCCGGACTGCGCCCCCACGATCACCGTCCGGTTGTCGCAGCGGCGGCGGATGGCCGCCAGCGCGCGGACCGAGACGTGCTCGGGGCGCAGCTCGGACGGGAAGGAGCCCAGGAACAGCCGCCGGTCCGGACCGGCCGCCTCGCGCGCCGTGGCCAGCAGCGCCTCCACCGCGGCCTCGTCGCAGGCGCCGTCGGCCGAGCCCCAGGAGAGCGCGCTGGGGGTGAGGAAGCGGATGTCGCGCGCCTCGAGGCGGGCGTGGTGCGCCACCCAGCGGCGGACGCTCTCCAGCGAACGGTGGCGGAAGCGGGCCTTGAACTGGAACGGCGTCTGGCAGAAGCGGCAGCCCCAGACGCAGCCGCGGGTGATCTCGATGGGGCCGATGCGCCCGGCGCCGGGCGCGCAGGGCGGGAAGGCCTCCAGGTCCACCGGCGGCGCGCGCCCGCTGCTGCGCACGGCGCCGTCCTCCAGCCAGGCCAGCCCCGGTCCGGCGCGCCCGTCCTCCCCGGCCGCGAGCCGGGCCAGCAGCGCCGGGAGCGTCTCCTCCCCCTCCCCCACCGCCACCAGGTCGAACCCGGCCCGCAGGACCTCCTCCGCCGCCGCGCTGGCGTGGGGTCCGCCGGCCAGGTGCAGCGCCCCCGGCGCGGCGGAGCGCACCGCCTGCAGCTCCGCCGCCGCCTCGGCGAAGCTGGCCGTGTAGAACGACCAGCCCACCACCGGCCGGCGGCCGTCCTGCAGCGACGCCGCCACCGCGGCCGCCAGCCCGGCACCTCCGCTGGCCTGCCGGACAGGGACGGCCGCCGTGCGCGGATCGGCCTCCACCGCGCCCCAGAGGACGTCCAGCGCCAGGCGCGCGGTGCGGCGGTAGTGCAGGATCAGCTCGACCACCGCCGGAGCCTGCCAGCGGGGGCGCCCCGGCCGCAACCGGAGCGCGCGGAGCGCCCGGCGGGTTTGGTGTGTCCCGGGGGGTCGGCAGTGTGTCCCGCGCGCCACGCACAGCCGCGTCCTCCGGAGCTCGCGAGCCCCGCGATCTCGCGCACCTGCGCGATCGGCCCCGCCGGCACGCGCCTTGCTCAGGTGATCCCGCATGCGGAACGCCCTCATCGCCCAGCACGTCCAGCCGCCCCCCGCCCGCGTCCACCCGCCCGAGGTCGAGGGGTCGCGCCTGGCCGGCGCCGTGGCGCTGCTCCTGGCCGCGGCGCTGATGCTGATGGGCGGGCTGCTCTGGCGCGAGAACGCCCGGGCCGCGGCGCGCGGCGAGGCCGGGCGGGCGCAGACCGTCACGCAGCACGTCGTCGGGGGCTGAGGCGGCTCAGTACCGGCCGCGCGCCACCAGGTCGCGCATGGCGATGGTGCCGACCAGCCGGCGGTGCCCATCCACCACCGGCAGCCGCTCCAGCTCGGTCTCGGCGAAGCGGGCCGCCACCTCCGCCAGCGGCAGCGCAGCGGAGAGCTGCGGCACCTCCCGGTCCAGCACGTCCGCCGCCACGATCATCCCCAGGTCCGCCTGATCCGGGATGGTCCCCTTGAGCGCGTCCAGCCGGATCACGCCCAGCAGCACGCCGTCACCGTCGGTGACGTACAGGTCGTGGCCGGCGGGGAGCACCAGCAGCCTCTTCACCACCGCCTCGAAGGGCGTGGTGGGCGGGATGCGCTCCGCCCCCGGTTCGATCAGCACCGCCGCCGGCGTGTGGCGCAGCCACTCCGGCCGCGGCAGCTCCGGGAGCGACACGCCCCGCCGGCGCAGCGCCGCGGTGTAGAGCGAGTCCGGCTCGATGGCCCGGCTGGTGGCGGCGGCCACCGCGGCCGACAGCATCAGCGGCAGGATCACGCCGTAGTCGCCGGTCATCTCGAAGAGGATCAGCACCGAGGAGACCGCGGCGTGGGTGGTGCCGGCCAGCACCCCGGCCATGCCCACCAGCGCCAGCGCGCCGGGCGGCGCCAGGCCCGGGGCGAGGCGGGCCAGCGCCTCCCCCGCCAGCCCGCCCAGCGCGGCCCCGAAGAAGAGCGAGGGGGTGAAGAGGCCGCCCGGGACCCCGGAGCCGGCGCAGAGGGCGGTGGAGAGGAGCTTGAGCACCGGCAGGACCAGCAGCAGCCGGAGCGGCACCGAGCCGAGCAGCATCTGGTGGACGGTGTCGAAGCCGTTGCCCAGCACCTGCGGGAAGGCCACCGAGATGCCGCCCACCGCCCCCAGCCCCAGCACCGGCAGGAGCGGCGCGCTCCAGCGCGGCAGCCGGTCGAAGCGCACCTCCACCCAGCCCATCACCCGCACGAAGATGGCCGAGGCCAGCCCCAGCAGCGGCGCCAGCGCCAGCCCCAGCAGCAGCTCCTTGGGGTCGAGCAGCGCGTAGGCCGGGATGTCGTAGCCCTGGTGCGGCACCGGGAGCGTGCGCGCCACCGCGGTGGCCACCACGCAGGAGACGACGATGGGGCCGAGCAGCTCCAGGGCGAAGGAGCCGAGCAGCACCTCCAGCCCGAAGAGCGCGCCGCCGATGGGGACGTCGTAGGCGGCGGAGATCCCGGAGGCAGCGCCGCAGGCCACCAGCACGCGCGCCTGCTGGTCGGAGATCCCCAGCCGCTCCGCCAGCCAGGAGCCCGCCGCCGCGCCGGTCTGCACCAGCGCCCCCTCCCGCCCCAGCGACGCGCCGGCGCCCACCGCGACGATCGAGAGCAGGCCGCGCAGCAGGGTCCGGCCCAGGATCAGCCCGCGGCCGCGGTGCCAGATGGCCTCGATGATGCGGGCCGTGCCGTGCCCGCCCAGCGGCTTGCGCCAGAGCAGCGCCACCAGGCCCACCAGGACCCCTGCGCCGGCCGGGACCAGCACCCGCCGCAGCGGGGACGAGGCCTCCACCGAGGCCACGAAGCTGTCCGCCTCCGGCCAGGCCAGCCGCTGGACCAGGCGGAGCACCAGCAGGAGCGCGCCCGATCCGAGCCCGGAGAGCGCCCCGGTGGCGATCACCAGGAACCAGAAGCGCTGCGCAGCGCCGGGCAGGACCCGCAGGAAGTCGCGGACCGACCTGAAGAAGAGCGGGGGCGCGGTCGCCGGCATCCCCCCCGCCCGCTGTGCGGCGGACCCGTCCACCCTGCGCTGGACGATCCGCACCGCCCACCCCGGCGGGCAAGCCCCGGCTGGCGAGGAGCCCTCAGCGACCGGCCGCGGCGGAGGCGCGGGACGGGCGCGTCAGCGCCACCATCCCCAGCAGCAGCAGGATCCCCAGCCCGGTCATGGCGGCGTCGGCCGCCAGCAGCCCGCGCGCCGAGCCCAGCCCCCACGCCCCGTCCAGCCGGCGGCCGAGCTGCCCCACCACGTAGGTGTCGTAGGTGATGGCCACGTTGAGCGAGGCGTTGAAGAGGGCGTACTTGGTGGCGGTCGCGGGCGAGTGGCCCACCAGCTCCAGCACCATCCCGGCCCAGGTGGCGAAGGCCAGCCCGCCGGCGAAGAGGTACGTGAACGTGCCCCACAGGTAGGTGAGCGGGGTCATGGGCGCCGCCAGCATGGCCAGCGCGCAGAGCGCGGTCAGCCCACCCGAGGTGGCGTAGGCCACCCGCCGGTTGATGCGGTCGGCGAGCACGCCGCCCGCCAGCGCGCCCAGCGCCCCGGCCACCCCGCCGGCCGCGCCGTTGGCCAGCGAGACCAGCTCCTCGCCGGCGCCGTAGTCGGGCGCCAGCGCCGAGAAGAGGTTGGAGAGCACCTGGCAGCCGACCGGGGCCAGGCAGATGACGATGCCGGTGGCCCCCTCGCGGCTCACCACCGTCCGCCACAGGTCGCGCAGCATGTGCCCCAGGTGCTGCAGCGCCGCCTGCAGCCGCGCGCCGCCGGCGCGGGCCAGCCGGGCCGGCTCCACGATGCGGAGCGCCAGCAGCGCGCTCCCCGCCACCAACGCCGCCACCAGCAGCGCCGCGCCGCGCACCCCCAGGGCCCCCACCGTCCGGCCGCCGACCGCCACGCCGCTGGTGGCGAGCAGCATGAGCGCCGCCATCAGCCCGGTGAAGCCCACGTTGGAGGCCATGGCGAACCCGCCCACCTTGCCCTTGTCCTCGGGGCGGGTGGTGGTGGCCATGAGCGCGTTGTTGGCGGCGTGGCAGGTGGTGCCGACGGCCTGCAGGGCGGTGGCCAGCCAGCCGAAGAGCGCCACGTTGCCGAGCACGCCGGGCCAGGAGGCCAGCACCAGGAAGAGCGCCGCGGTCGCGGCGGCGGTGGCCAGGTACCAGCCCCGGCGCGTCCCCACGATGTCGAGCAGCGGGATCCAGAGCAGCTTGAGCGCGTGCGGCGAGCCCGACGCGGCCACCACGGTGGCGATCTGGGTGACGTCCAGGCCGCTCCGGCTGAGCCAGAACGGCATCACGATGGAGTAGAACCCCACCGCCGCGCCGAAGGGCACGTCCAGGAAGAGGAACATCCACGGCGGCGTGGGGACCGCCGGCGCCGCCGGGACCTGGGCGGCGCTAGCCACGCCGCTGCAGCCAGGCCGAGACGGCCGCCAGGGTGCGCTCGCGCAGCGCCACGTCCTGGCGCAGCCGCTCCAGCGTCTGCGCGATGGCGGCCTTGGCCTCCTCCAGCGGGTGGGCCGCCAGGAAGGCCTCCACCTCCTCCAGCTGCCGCCGCTCCACCAGCGCCCCCAGCGCCTCCACCACCCGGCGGAGCAGCATGGGCGCCCCCTTGATGCGGGCGTGGAGCGGCTCCCAGTCGGCGCGCAGGCGCGACCAGGAGGCCGCGCGCGCCGTCCGGTTGCCCAGCAGCGCCGCCACGAAGGAGGCCACGTCCTGCAGCGGCAGCGCCTCGCCCGCCCAGACCAGGTCGATGCCGCGCGCCGCCAGGCCGGGGTCCTCGAAGGCCGCCAGCGCCAGCAGGTAGCGGCGGCGGAAGGCCGGGTCGGTCTCGGCCTTGAACCGCTCGCGCAGGGCCTCGAAGCGGGTGGCGTCGCCGCCGCGCGCCACCGCCGTCACCGCCGCGTCCTGCAGGTTGGGCTCGAGCGCGGCGCGGTCGCCGGCCAGCCACCGGTCGAGGCGCCCCGACGCCTCGGCCACCGTAGCCGGATCGCGCGCCACCAGGGCCAGGGCGCGCACCGCCGCGGCCCGGCGCAGCCGCACCGCGTCAGGCTCGCCCGCCGCCGCGTCCCAGCCGGTGGCGGCCAGCGACGGCGCGAACAGGCTCGCCACCAGGCGCTGCAGCGCCGGGCGGTCGGCCTCCGCGACCAGCCGGTGGTCCACCACCGCCAGGCGCGAGAGCAGCTCGTCCAGCACGGCGTGGTCCTCCTCGCCGGCGAAGGCGGCGCAGAGATCGAGGAAGGGGCCGATCCCGCGCGCCCCGCAGCGGACCAGCGCCCACTCGTCGGAGAGGAGCGCGATCCGCTCGGCCGGCGCCAGCGCCGGCAGGTGGCGCAGCAGCGCCTCGCGGCCGCTGGCGTCGTAGGCCACCCGGTAGAAGCCGGTGGCCCCGGCGTTGGCGCAGAGGAAGTCCGGGTCACCCTCCCCGACGATGGGCACCTCGGTGACGCGATCGCGCAGCAGCACGCGCTGCTCCACGATCCGCCCGCCCAGGCCGTAGCGCAGCACCATGGGGACCGGCCAGGTGGCGGCGTCCTGGGTCGCCGCGTCGGCCGGGTCGGAGAAGAAGCGGCGCTGCTCCAGGCGCAGCATCCCGCCGATGCGGGCCACGCTCACCAGCGGGAAGCCGGGCTGGCGGATCCAGGCGTTGGCCAGCTCCAGCACCGGCTCCTGCGAGCTGTCGCCCAGCGCGCCCCACAGGTCGTCGGCCACGGCGTTGGCGCGGGCGTGGCGGCGCATGTAGAGGCGGATGCCCTCGCGGAACCGCTCCTCGCCCAGGTAGCCCTCGATCATGCGGAGGACGGCGCCGCCCTTCTCGTAGGTGATGAGGTCGAAGGCCTCGCCCGCCTCGGCCACGCTGCGGATCTCGGCGCGGATGGGGTGCGTGGAGCGGAGCGCGTCCAGCTGCAGCGCCCCCGCCTTGCCCTGGTCGAACTCCAGCCAGACCCGCCAGGCCGGGTTCCACTGGTCCACGATCTTGAACGCCATCCAGGTGGCGAAGGCCTCGTTGAGCCAGAGGTCGTCCCACCAGGACATGGTGACCCAGTTGCCGAACCACTGGTGGGCCAGCTCGTGCGTGATCACCTCGGCCACCCGCTTCTTCTGCGCCAGCGACGCGGTGGCGGGGTCGAGCAGCAGCGCGACCTCGCGGTAGGTCACCAGGCCGGCGTTCTCCATGGCGCCGGCCTCGAACTCGGGCAGGCCCACCTGGTCGAGCTTGCCGAACGCGTACGGGACGCCGAAGTAGTCCTCCAGCCGCGGCAGCACCTCCACCGCCACGCCCTGGCCGAACCCGGTCAGGGGCAGCTTCTCCGGCGTGGTCCAGGTGCGGACCGGCACGCCGCGCACCGTGACGGGCGGGTGGGCGGCCAGGGGGCCCAGCGCCAGCGCGACGAGGTAGCTGGGCAGCGGCGGCGTCTCGGAGAAGGCCACCCGCCGGCGGCCCCCGGCGCGCGCCTCGGGCGCGGCCGGCGTCCCGTTCCCCAGCACCGTCACGCCGTCCGGCGCCTCCACCGCCACGCGCCAGGGGGCCTTGAAGCCGGGCTCGTCGAAGCAGGGGAAGACCCGGCGGGCGTCCGCCGCCTCGAACTGCGTGGCGGCGATCCCGCCGTGCGCGTCGTAGAGGCCGCGCAGCCCCTGGCAGAAGGGAGCGCGGAAGGCCAGCTCGATGGCGCCGCGCCCGGGCGGTAGCGGCGCGTCCAGGGACACCACCACGGTCTCGCTGGCCGCGACCGCGCGGAAGCCGGCCACGCCCACCGGGCCGCGCCCGTTCCGCACCGAGACCGCCTCGATCTGCAGCTCGGCGGCGTGCAGCACCAGCTCCGCCGCCGGCTCCGCCAGCGTCAGGTCGATCCGGATCCGGCCGCTGAACTGCTTCCCGTCCAGGTCTATGGACAGCTCGGCGTCGTAGGCGGCCGGGCGGATGGCCGGGCTGAGGCGGAAGGTCCGATCGTCGGTCGGGTGGGCCATGTGCTCGCTCCAGGCGTGTCAGGCGAAGCAGGGAGAATGCGCGCGGGGTGCGGGGCGGGGCAACGACAAGTTCCGTCGCCGCCCCGAGCGGAGAGGCGGGCCGGGGCATTCACCCAACGTCACGAGCCATGCGCTCCGGGCCGGCGCCGGCCGCCGGCCGTGCGCCCGGGCGAGCGCCCCTCGCTGCCCCTTCGCCCAGCGGGCTGGGCCTTCGCGGCTCCCCTCGGTTGGCGTCCCTGGTGGGCAGCAAGCGTTCGCTGACCAGGGCATCCCAGGGGCCTCTGCTCGAGCGCCTCACTCCCCGAATGCGGTGCAATGTCGCAGCGTTGCGCGCGCTCCAGCCCGCTGTGCGCTCCCTCCTCCGGTGTGCCCCTCCAAGTCCGCGTACCCTCTGGGGCATTCTAGTTGGCAAGACGCAGCGCGTTGCATTGATTAGAGAATCGGCCGACACGTCGCCGCAGCCCAAGAGAGCGTGCGGCCGGGAGCGAGGGCGCCATGACCGATGCCGTGCAGCACACCGACGAGATCCAGCGTTCGCGCGAGGTGGCGGAGGCCGCGCGTGAGGCCGAGTGGCAGGGCGCTGGCTTCCTCAGGGACCTGTTCCTGGGGAGGTTCCGCCTGAACCTCATCCACCCCTTCCCGCTCACCACCGCCGAGCGGCCCGAGTTCACCCGCTGGTACCGCGAGTTCGAGGCGTTCCTGCGCGAGAAGGTGGACCCGGTCAAGATCGACCAGACCGGCGAGTACGGCGACGACGTGCTCGACGGCCTGCGCAAGCTGGGCGCCTTCGGGATGAAGATCGGCACCGAGTACGGCGGCCTCGGCTTCAGCCAGGTCGAGTACGGCAAGGTGATGCAGCTGCTCGGCTCCTACGACGCGAACCTCACCGCCCTGCTCTCCGCGCACCAGTCGATCGGCGTCCCCCAGCCGCTCAAGATCTTCGGCACCGAGGAGCAGAAGAAGAAGTACCTGCCCCGCCTCGCCAAGGGCGCCATCAGCGCCTTCGCGCTCACCGAGGTGGTGGTGGGCTCGGACCCCGCCCGCGTCTCCACCACCGCCGAGCTCACGCCCGACGGCAAGCACTACCTGCTCAACGGCAGCAAGCTCTGGTGCACCAACGGCACCATCGCCGAGCTGCTGGTGGTCATGGCCCGCAACCCCAAGACCAACGGCATCAGCGCCTTCGTGGTCGAGACCAGCTGGCCGGGCGTCGAGGTGGTGCACCACTGCCGGTTCATGGGCCTGCGCGCCATCTCCAACGCCGTGCTCCGCTTCACCGACGTGAAGGTCCCGGCCGAGAACCTGATCGGCCAGGAGGGGCGCGGCCTCAAGATCGCCCTCACCACCCTCAACGCCGGCCGGCTCTCCATCCCGGCGGCGGTGGTGGGCGGCTCCAAGAACGCGCTGGAGCTGGTGCGCAAGTGGTCCAACGCCCGCTCGCAGTGGGGCCAGGAGATCGGCAAGCACGAGGCCATCACCCACAAGCTGGCCGAGATCGCCACCACCGTCTACGCGATGGAGTCGGTCTCCGACCTGGCCCAGTGGATGGCGGATCGCAAGGGCTACGACATCCGGCTCGAGGCGGCCGCGGCCAAGGAGTGGAACACCACCCGCACCTGGCACATCCTCGACGAGACCATGCAGATCCGCGGCGGCCGCGGCTACGAGCGCGAGACCTCGGCCGAGGCGCGCGGCGAGGCCGGCGTGGGCGTCGAGCGCTGGATGCGCGACTGCCGCATCAACACCATCTTCGAGGGCTCCTCGGAGATCATGCACCTGTTCATGGCCCGCGAGGCGGTGGACAAGCACCTCAAGGTGGCCGGGGCGCTCATCGATCCCAAGGTGCCGGTGGGCAAGAAGCTGGCGGCGCTCCCCAAGGTCGCGGCCTTCTACGCCACCTGGTACCCGGGGCTCTGGCTGCGCGGGATCTTCGCGCCGCGCTACGGCGGCTTCGGCCGCCTCGCGAGGCACCTCCGCTTCGTGGAGCGCTCCTCCCGCAAGCTGGCCCGGCAGATCTTCCACGCCATGGTCCGCTTCGGCCCCGCCACCGAGCGGCGCCAGGCCTTCCTGTTCCGCGTGGTGGACGTCGCCAACGAGCTGATGGCCATGGCCGCCAGCCTGTCCCGCGCCGCCGCCCTGCAGCAGGCCGGCAAGCCCGAGGCGGCCAGCGCCGTGGCGCTGGCGGAGGCCTTCTCGGTCGTGACGCGCCGCAAGGTCAACGGCCTCTTCAAGGCGCTGTGGGCCAACGACGACACCGCCGCCTACGCCGCCGGCCGGGACGTCCTGGCCGGCCGGCACGAGTGGCTGGAGCAGGGCGGCATCCCGCTGGGCGTCACCATCGACGACCTGCGGCCCAAGCTGCCGCCGCGCCCGGCGCCGGTGGAGGAGCGCGCCCCGGCGCCCCGCACCGCCCCGGTGGCCTGAGCCACGTCGGGCCCCGGTCCGGCTGCACCCGCGGCCCCTCCCGCCCCCGTGGCGGCGAGGGGCCGTCCCACGCTGCGTGGCTCTCGCCAGGCCGGCGGGCCGGGTACACTCGCCCCGGATGCTCGCCTCGCTCCTCTCCCTGGTCGCCGCCGCGCTGGCCGCCTACGTCGCCCTGCTGGCGCACCGGTTCAGCCGGGCCCCGTCGCTGGCAGATCAGGGCTGGTTCGCGCGCATCGCCCTGACCGCGGCCGGCTACGCGGCGTGCAACGTGGTGACCACCTCCCCCGCCGCCCCGGACCTGTGGGTGGCGGTCTTCTCCCGGGTCCAGTTCGTGCTGGCCGGGTTCCACGTGGCGGCCTGGATCCGCTACGTCGGCGATCACACGCACCGCGCCTCGCGGCTCGACCGCCCGGCCACGCTGACGCTCCGGGCGCTGGGGCTGGCCGCGCTCGTCCCCGGCCTGGCGGTGGGCGAGCGGGTCGTCACCTACCGGTTCGAGCCGTTCGGCTCGACCTACCACGGCGGCGACGTCACCTGGCTGGGCCTGGTCTGCCTGGTGGCCTTCCACGCCGGCCTGGCGTGGGTGGGCGTCCGGCTGGCGCTGGCCTGGCGGCGCGGCGTGCGCCATGCGCGGGTGCTGGCCATCTCGGTCGGGCTGCTCCTGGCCATGGGCGCGCACGACGCGCTGGTCTTCTCCGGCGCCTACCACGGCCCCTACCTGCTCGACATGGGCATGCTCTTCCCCATCGCCGCCGGCGCCTACGCGCTGGGGGCGCAGGTGGTGGAGGACGCCCGCGCGCTGGCCGGGCTGCGCCAGGGCCTGGAGCTGCAGGTCCAGGAGCGGACCGCGGCGCTGGCGCGGAGCGAGGAGGCCCGGCTGCGGATGGAGAAGCTGGCCGCCCTGGGCCAGCTCTCGGCCGGCGTGGCCCACGAGGTGAACAACCCCGCCGCCGTGCTGGCCGCCAACCTGCGCTACCTGCGCGAGGCGCTGGGCGAGGGGCAGCCGGCCGGGGCCGAGGCGCTGGAGTGCGTGCGGGAGGCGCAGGGCGCGGTGGAGCGGATCGCCCACATGGTGCGGCAGCTGCTCGACGCCAGCCGGATGGCCGCGGCCGCCGAGAAGCCGGCCCACCCGGTCGAGCTGGGCCACGCCGCCAGGGAGGCCTTGCGCATCGCCCGGGCCCGCGCGCCGGCCCAGGTCACCCTCACCAGCCAGGTGCCGGCGGGGCTGGTGGCGCTGGCGCACGAGCCGATGGTGGTGCAGGTGCTGATCAACCTGGCGGTGAACGGCGCGCAGGCCGTGCCTCCCGGCCGGACCGGCCACGTGACCATCGACGCCGCGCGCTCGGGCGACGTGCTGCGGGTGCTGGTGGAGGACGACGGCACCGGCATGGACCCGGACGTCCTGCGGCGCGTCTTCGAGCCGTTCTTCAGCACCAAGCCGCCGGGCGTCGGCACCGGGCTGGGGCTGGCCGTGTCGCGCGGCCTGGTGCAGGCCATGGGCGGCGACCTCCGGCTGGAGAGCGCCCCCGGGCTGGGCACGCGGGCGGTGGTGGAGCTCCCGGCCGCCAGCGGCGAGACCGCCCTGCCCCCCTCGCCGGAGCCGGACCGGCCCCGCGGCCCGCCCCGCTCGCTGCTGGTGGTGGACGACGACCCCGGCGTGCGCACCGCGCTGGCGCGGGTCCTCGCCGAGCGCTACGCGGTCACCCTGGCCGCCGGCACGGACGAGGGGATCGCGCTGGCGCGCACCGGCCGCTTCGACCTGGTCCTCTGCGACGTGATGATGCGGGACGGCGGGGCGGAGCGGATGGCGGCGGCGCTGGACCGCGAGGCGCCCGACGCCGGGCGGCGCATGGTGCTCTTCACCGGCGGCGCCACCAGCGCCGCGGCCCGCGCCTTCCTGGCCGGGGACCGCCGCCCGCTGCTCTACAAGCCGCTCGACCTCGAGGCCCTGGCGCGGATCGCCGAGGCGCTGCCGCGCGCCGCGGAGGGGCCGCCGCCGCAGCTCCCGTGACCCCCCATCACGCAGGCCCGATCCGGATTCAGCCGGCGCGCCGGTAGAGTCGCAGCGAGAACCAGGCGCGGGCGTCGCTCCAGCTCCGCTCCGGGCGCCACCCGCCGATGGCCGCCAGCGCGTCGAAGGCGCGCGGCTCCCACTTGTACGCGCTCTCGGTGTGGAGGGTCTCGCCCTGCCGGAAGGCGAAGCGCAGCCCGCCCACGGTCACCGCCTGCGGCTCCAGGCTCTCGAGGTGCATCTCCACGCGGCCGCAGCGCTCGTTCCAGAGGGACCGGTGGCGGAAGCCGGAGAGCCTGAAGTCCGCGCCCAGCTCGCGGTTCAGGCGCGCCAGCAGGTTGAGGTCGAAGGCGGCGGTGACCCCGCGCGCGTCGTCGTAGGCCGCCTCCAGCGTGACCCGGTCCTTGGGGTGATCCACGCCGATCAGGAGCCCGCCGTCCGGGCCGGCCTCCACGGCCATCTTGCGCAGGAGCGCCACCGCCTCCGGCGGGTCGAAGTTGCCGATGGTGGAGCCGGGGAAGAAGGCCAGCCGGCGCGAGGGATCGCCGGGGGTGGCCGGCAGCTCGACGCCGTTGGTGAAGTCCCCCACCACCGGCCGCACCGGCAGGCGGGGGAAGCGGGCCCGCAGCGCCTCGGCCGCGGCCAGCACCGCCTCCGGGGAGATGTCCACCGGCAGGTAGGCGGCGGGCGCCTCCAGCGCGGCCAGCAGGCGCGCGGTCTTGCGGGCCGAGCCGGCGCCGAACTCGAACACCTCCACGCGCGGGCCGACCGCCGCGGCAATCTCCTGCACGTGGGCCTCGAGGATGGCCCGCTCCGTGCGCGCCGGGTAGTACTCCGGCTGCTCGCAGATCAGCTCGTACAGCGCCGAGCCGCGCGCGTCGTAGAGCCACTTGGGCGAGAGCGCCTTGCGCGGCGCCGAGAGCCCCCGCAGCACCTCGTCCAGGAGGCCGCCCGCCCCCGCGGCCAGCCCCGCGCCGCGCTCCGCCTCGCCCGCCTGCATCATGGGTCCCTCGCCAGCCGCACGCCGGTGAGCTGCCACCGGGCGTCCGGGTAGAAGAAGTTGCGGTAGCTGGGGCGCGCGTGGCGCCGCGGCGTGACGCACGAGGCGCCGCGCAGCACCAGCTGGCTCACCATGAACTTGCCGTTGTACTCGCCCAGCGCGCCGGCCAGCGGCCGGAAGCCGGGGTACGGGGCGTAGCCGCTGGCGGTCCACTGCCAGACCTCGCCCGCCAGCTGGCGCGCGCCGGGCCCGGGCGCGGCCGCGGCCGGGTGGTGGCGCCCGGTCTCGGCGAAGCCGCCGTCGCCGCCCGGGCTGGCCGCCGCCAGCGCCTCCCACTCCGCCTCGGTGGGCAGCCGCGCCCCGCTCCAGCGCGCGAAGGCGTCCGCCTCGAACCAGGAGACGTGCGCCACCGGCTCGGCGGGATCGAGCGGCCGGAGGCCGCCCAGCGTGAACTGCTGCCACCCGCCGCCGTCGCGCTCCCAGTGGAGCGGCGCCGCCCAGCCCTGCCGCTGCGCCGCCGCCCAGCCGTCGGACATCCACAGCTCCGGCCGCCGGTACCCGCCGTCGGCCATGAAGGCCAGCCACTCGCCGCAGGTGGCCGGGCGGGAGGCCAGGGCGTGCGGGGCCAGCAGCACCGGGTGGCGCGGCCGCTCGTTGTCGAAGGCGAAGCCCTGGGGCGGCGCGCCCAGCTCGGCCCGCCCCATCCCGCTCCAGCCAGGCCAGCGACGGCGCCGGCGCTCCGGCCGGCGGCGGGGGCGCGGGGTGGTAACCGGGGCGGAGCGGGTTTCGCGAGAGCGCGTGCTTGAGATCGGTGAGGAGGAGCTCCTGGTGCTGCTCCTCGTGCGCCAGCCCCAGCTCCACCACGTCCAGCAGCACCGCGTCGAGCCCGGCCTCGAGCTGCTCCAGCAGCCGCGCCTCCACCTCGCTCCGGTAGCGGCGCACCTCCTCCAGCGACGGCCGGGTCAGGAGGCCGCGCTCCGGCCGCGGCTGCCGCGGGCCGGCCGCCTCGTAGTAGGAGTTGAACAGGAAGGCGAAGGCGGGGTGGAACGGGGGGCGCGACGGCTCGGCCCGGGCGCAGCACGAAGGCCTCGAAGAACCAGGTGGTGTGCCCGAGGTGCCACTTGGCCGGGCTGGCGTCGGGCATCGACTGGACCTGCGCGTCCTCCGGCGAGAGCGGGGCGGCCAGCGCGGCGGTGGCGGCCCGGACCTCGAGGAAGCGCGCCCGGAGCCCGGCCCGGCGCGCGCGGGCAGGCCCGTCGTCTTCCCCTCCGTTGCGGCGGGCTGGCGGCGGCGGCACGCGTTCAAGCTCCGCACCCTTCCCCCGACCGTCAACGCGGATCGCCCCCTCCCGGCGCCGCCCAGCGGGGGTGCCCAGCGCCGGGGTGAGCCCGGCCGGGCCGCGCCTGGACGCCCTGCGTCGCGGTCATGCGAGCGTCCGGACAGCCCCCGCGGTACTCTCGCGTACGAATGGATGCCCGCATCGAGCTCGACACCCGCCTGCAGGCGCGCCGCGCCCGCGTGGCCCAGCTGGACCGCTCCGACGCCGCCGTGGCCCGCGCCCGCCTGGTGATCTTCCTGGTCGCGGCCGCCACCGCCGTGATCGCCTGGCGCGGCCAGGTGCCCTGGGCCTGGCTGGCCGCCCCCGCCGCCGCCTTCGTGGCCCTGGTGGTCACGCACGACCGCGTGCTGCGCGCCCGGGAGCGGGCGCGGCGGGCGGTGGCCTTCCACGAGGGCGCGCTCTCGCGCCTGGACGGCACCTTCGCCGGCAAGGGGGTCCAGGGCGAGCGGTTCGCCGAGCCGGGGCACCCCTACGCCGCCGACCTGGACCTGTTCGGCTCCGGCGCGCTCTTCGAGCTGCTCTGCACGGCGCGGACGCGCCCGGGCGAGGAGCTGCTGGCGCGCTGGCTGCTCACGCCCGCGGCGGCGGCCGAGGTGCGCGCGCGCCAGCGGGCGGTGGCGGAGCTGCTCCCCCGCCTCGACCTGCGCGAGGACCTGGCGGTCGTGGGCGAGGACGTGCGCGCCGCGGTGGACCCGGCCTCGCTCGCCGCCTGGGGCGCGGCGCGCCCGTCGCTGCCGGCCTGGGCGGCGCCCGCGGGGGCGGTGCTGGCGGTCGCCGGCGCGGGGGCGCTCGGGTACTGGCTCACCGGCCACTCCTGGCTGCCGCTGCTGGTCATGGCGCTGATCGCCTGGGGCTTCCGGCGGCTGGTGGCGCCCTCGCTGCAGGGCGTGCTGGGCGGGCTGGACCGCCCGGCGGCGGAGCTGCGCGTGCTGGCCCTCTTGCTGGCGCGGCTGGAGGCGGAGCCGCTCCGGGACGAGCGGCTGGTGGCCCTCCAGGCGCGGCTGCGGGGGCCGGAGGGGCTGGCCTCGCAGCGCATCGCCCGGCTGGAGCGGCTGGCGACGCGGCTGGAGTGGGAGCGCAACCAGCTCTTCGCGCCCATCGGGTTCCTGCTGCACTGGAGCGTGCTGCTGGGGGCCGCGGTGGAGCGCTGGCGCCGCAGCTCCGGGCCGGCCATCGGCGAGTGGCTGGCGGCCTCGGCCGAGCTGGAGGCGCTGGCCTCGGTGGCGGGCTACGCGCACGAGCACCCCGGCCACGTGGTGCCGGAGGTGCTCGATCCCGCCCCCGGCGCGCTGCCGGTGCTGGAGGGCGAGGCGGTCCGGCACCCGCTGCTGGCCGAGGCGGTCGCCAACGACCTGCGCCTGGGCGGGACCGGGCCGCGCGCCCTGCTGGTCTCCGGCTCCAACATGTCCGGCAAGAGCACCTACCTGCGCACGGTGGGCGTCAACGTGGTGCTGGCGCTGGTGGGGGCGCCGGTGCGCGCCGCCCGGCTCCGCCTCACGCCGCTCCACCCGGGCGCCACGCTGCGCATCCAGGACTCGCTGCAGGCGGGCCGCTCGCGCTTCTACGCCGAGATCAGCCGGCTGAAGGAGCTGGTGGACCTGACCGCCGGCCCGCTGCCGCTCCTGTTCCTGCTCGACGAGATCCTCCACGGCACCAACAGCCACGACCGGCGCATCGGCGCGGCGGCGCTGGTCCGCACGCTGCTGGCGCGCGGGGCCATCGGGCTGGTCACCACCCACGACCTGGCGCTGACCGAGCTGGCCGGCGGCGCCGGGGCCGCGCTCGACAACGCACACTTCGAGGACCAGGTCCGCGACGGCGCCATCGCCTTCGACTACCGGCTGCGGCCAGGGGTGGTGGCCCACTCCAACGCGCTGGCGCTGATGCGGGCGGTGGGGCTGGAGGTGTAGTCGAGCCCTCCACCGTCAGGATCTCCGCCCCGTCCTCGGTGACGGCCAGCGTGTGCTCGAACTGCGCCGAGCGCTTGCCGTCGTGGGTCACGGCCGTCCAGCCGTCGTCCCAGAGCGCGTCCTGCCAGTCGCCCTCGGTGATCATGGGCTCGACCGTGAAGGTCATCCCGGGCTGCATGATGCGGCGCATGCCAGGGTCGTAGTGGTGGGGGATCTGGATGGTGGTGTGGAAGGTCTCGCCGATGCCGTGGCCGCAGTAGGCCCGCACCACGCCGTAGCGGTGGCGCGAGGCGTGGGCCTCGATGGCCTTGCCAATCTCCGAGATGGGCTTGCCGGGCTGGACCGCCGCAATCCCCTGCTGCAGGCACTCGCGGGCCACCTGCACCAGCTTGCGCCCTTCGGCGTCCACCTCGCCCACCAGGAAGGTGGCGGAGCAGTCGCCGTGCATCCCCTCCAGGAAGACGGTGATGTCGAGGTTGACGATGTCCCCGTCCTCCAGCGGCCGGCTGTCCGGGATACCGTGGCAGATGACCTCGTTCACCGAGGTGCAGATCGACTTGGGGAAGCCGCGGTAGTTGAGCGGGCTGGGGTAGCCGCCCAGGCGGATGGTCTCCTGGTGGGCCAGGTCGTCCAGCGCGTCGGTGGTGATGCCCGGCCGGACCGCCTCGCCGGCGACCCGGAGCACCCGCGCCGCCGCGCGGCAGGCGTGGCGCAGCCGCTCCAGCTCCTCCGGCGTCTTGACGTCCTTCCCCTGGGCGCGCGGGCGCCCCGTGGCGGCGTAGTCCGGACGCACGATGTGCGGCGGGACGGCGCGCCGCGGCGAGACCACCCCGGGCGCGAGCGGCCGGCGGCGGCGCACCGGAGCGGCGACGCCGGTCGCGGCCGCGGCGTCGTCGGCCGGGCCGTGGCACTTCTTGTACTTCTGGCCGCTCCCGCAGTGGCAGGGGTCGTTCCGGCCGGGCCGGGAGCGCACGGTGGGCTGGGAGGTGGTCACGCGCGGTCCTCCCGCGCCAGGGCGACGTGGTTCATCCCCCCCGTTCTAAGGGGAATGGCCGGTCCGGGCAATCTCGCGCCTGCGGAAGGGCGGGTCGGGGCCCGGCGCGGGCCCCCTCCCCCCGTACCCCCCATCACGCAGGCTCGAGCCGAATGGGCGGCGTGATCGAATCTGCGCGGGCGAGTCGGTCTGGCCGGGGATGGACGCCCTCGGCTGCCCCTCCTCCTCCAGCTCCTCGGCCAGCTGCTGCATGCGGCCGCCCAGGTCCTCCAGCTCCTCCTTCGAGCAGTTCTCCTGCACCAGCGGGAAGAGCTCCTGCTCCTCCTCCTCGACGTGGTGCTCGACCTGCTCCTGCAGGACCTTCACCTTGGCCTGGAACTGCGGGTCGTCCAGGTCCGACCCCATGATGTCGGCCAGCAGCTTCTTCATGGCCAGGTGCTCCTCCACCGACTCGCGCAGGAGCTCCTCGGTGTTCTCCTGCTTCGACTCCGGGTAGAAGAGCTTCTCCTCGATGGTGGCGTGGACGGCCAGCGCGTCGCCGATCTGCTGGCAGAGCCGCTCGCGCGTCTTGCGCGCGCCCTCGCCCGTCCCCTCGAACTCCTCGAACAGCTCGTTCACCTCCTGATGCTGCTGCTTCAGCAACTCAATCGCGTTCACGGCGTCTCCTCCCTTTCCCGGAGGCTAGGCACTGGACGCGGGCGGGGCCGGACGCCCCCGGGCAGCTCGCCCGCGGACCCCCGGCCCCGTCGTTTCCCGTACATGCTGGCGCGCCGGGAACCGCGCGGGCCTCCGGCGCACCGGCCACGGCCCGGGCGTCAGGCCGCCCGCTTGATCTCCTGGGCGACGTCCGGCTCCGCGCGGCGGAGGCGGAGGTCGATCACGATGGCGCGCAGCACGAAGACCAGCAGCGCCACCGCGCCCACGTCGAAGACCAGGTCGGGCACCACGCGCGCCCAGGTGAAGGCGTGCATCACCGCGCTCCCGGTGACCTCCGGGCTGCGGGCGTACCAGAGCCCCTCCTTCACGCCGATGGCCAGCTGGTAGATGCCCGCCGGCAGCAGCGAGAAGACGATCATGCCGGCCAGGCCGCCGTTGAGCCCCCAGAACGCCACCTTCAGGAGCCGGTCGCTCCAGGCCGCGGTCCGCACGATGTTGCGCATCGAGAAGAGCATCAGCGCGATGGCCAGGAAGCCGTACACGCCGAAGAGCGCGCCGTGCGAGTGGATGGGCGTCGTGTTGAGCCCCTGCGCGTAGTAGAGGACGATGGGCGGGTTGATGAGGAAGCCCAGCACGCCGGCGCCCACCGCGTTCCAGAAGGCCACCGCCACGAAGAAGTAGAGCGGCCAGCGCCAGGGGGTGGCGTTCCCGCCGGAGCGGGCCAGCTTCAGGTTCTCGAACACCTCGAAGCCCAGCAGCGTGAGCGGGACGATCTCCAGCGCCGAGAAGGTGGCGCCCAGCGCGGTGATGAAGAGCGGCGAGCCGGTGAAGTAGAGGTGGTGGAAGGTGCCGATGATGCCGGCGCCCAGGTAGAGCAGGATGGAGAAGTGGGTGGCCCGCTGGGCCGCCTTCACACCGACCGCGCCGATGCGGGAGAGGATGAAGGCCAGGGCGACGGTGGCGAAGACCTCGAAGAAGTTCTCCACCCACAGGTGCACCACCCACCAGCGCCAGTAGTCGGCGACGGCGATGTGCGAGCCGGGGGTGTAGAGCAGGCCGACCGCGTAGAAGAGCGGGATGGAGACCGAGGCGTAGAGCAGCAGGTGGGTGAGGCCGCCCTTGTCCTGCTCGGCCGCCAGGGCCGGCTTGATGGCGCGGTAGACCAGCCCCAGCCAGAGCAGCATCCCGGCGATCAGGGCCACCTGCCAGACGCGCCCGAGCTCGATGTACTCGTAGCCCTGGTGGCCGACCAGCCAGCCGTCGGGGCCGGAGAGCTTGCCGGCCACGCCCAGGTAGGTGCCCGCCAGCGCGCCCACCACCACCACCACCAGCGCGCCCAGCAGCACGTAGACCAGCGCCTTCTGGCCCTTCGGCTCGTGGCCGCCGGTGACCAGCGGCCCGATGAAGAGGCCGGTGGCGAGCCAGCAGGTGGCGATCCAGAAGACGGCCAGCTGCAGGTGCCAGCCGCGGGTGGCGGCGTAGGGCAGCAGCGCCCCCACCTCGACGCCGAAGAGCTTGTTGCCCTCCACCGCGTAGTGGCCGGTCACCGAGCCGAGCAGGGCCTGCAGGATGAAGAGCAGGATGGCCACGGCGAAGTAGGGCAGCGCGGCGCGCTGGCTGGGCGTCGGGTTCGGCTCCTTGAACGCCGCGATGCGGGCCGGCTCCTCGGGGTCGGCCGCGCGCATGCGGAGGTAGGCGAAGATGGCGATGGCGGTGCCCAGGATGAGCAGCACCACCGAGACGATGGACCAGACCAGCGAGGAGGGCAGCGGCACGTTCCCGACCAGCGGGTCGTGCGGGAAGTTCGCGGTGTAGCTGTAGGTCTCGCCGGGGCGGTCGGTGCCGGCGGCCCAGGCGGTCCAGTAGAAGAAGGTGGTCAGGGCCCGCGCGTCGTCCGGGTCGGCCACGAAGCCGGCCGGGATGGACATGGCGTCCGAGCCGTCGTGGAAGAGCTGGGTGTAGTAGGCCACCAGCGCCGGGAAGGCGGCGGCCTGGCCGGGCGAGAGGGTCAGCGTGTCGGTGGCCGGGTCGTAGCGGTTCTGGCGCAGCTCCTCCGCCACCTCCGCCTCGACCCGCCCGCGTTCGCCGGCGGGCAGCGCCTTGAGGTCACCCTGGGTGAACGCGGCCGCCTCGACCGGCGCCAGCCCGCGGCGCAGGCCGGCGGTGGTGAGGCCGATCCGGTGCAGCGCGTCGGCCGACCAGTCCGGCGCCAGGTAGGCGCCGTGGCCCCAGATCGAGCCGGTCTGCTGGCCGCCGCGGGAGAGGTACTGCCGCTGGCCCAGCGCGACGTCGGCGGCGGTGAACAGCACCTCGCCGGAGGGCGACACCACGCGGCCGGGGATGGGCGGCTTGTGCGCGCTGATCTGCGCGCCGCCGAAGATCAGGACGGTGAACGCGGCCACGATGACGAAGAGGAGTACGGCTCTGGACTTTCCGCTCACGGGTTGACTCTCCTGGTGCAGGGCACTGCAGCGGCCGGGGGGCTCCCGGCCTCGTTGCCAGCGTTCTCGTTCAGGCGCCGCAGCCGAAGCGCTGCGGACGGGGGTGGGCCACCGGCGCGTACCTGGCCACCAGCTCCTCGGCCAGCGCCTGGAGCCGCGCCTGCGGCGCCGCGCGCTCGGCCTCGCGGCGGGCGCAGGCCTCGCCCACCGCGGCGAGGACCTCGGCGGGCAGGTGCTGCTCCGCCATCGGGTAGAGGATGGCGTCCTCCTTGTGGATGTGGGCGTGGAGCAGCGCGGCGAAGCCGTGCGCGTCCTCGGCGATGGCCTGCCGGTCGGCGTCGGTCCACGGCGTGGCCTGCTCGGCGCGCGCGCGCAGCGACCGGACCAGGGTGCGGCCCAGGTCGTGCTCGTGGAGCATCACCGCCAGCGGGCCGCCCTGCGAAGGGAAGCCGTGCTCCACCATGGCGGCGAAGAGGATGGCCTCCTCCTTGCCGTGGTGCGCCTCGTCGGCGAAGTCGCGCAGGAAGGCGACGAACCTGCCCAGCTCCTCGCGCTCGGTCACGCCGCGGCGGCACACCTCGTCGGCGAACGCCTCCAGGGCGTCGAGCGCGCGCTCGATCGTCCGGTGTTCCTCCATCAGCAGCTCGATGGCGTCCATCGTGTTCCTCTCTCCGGCGGGGGCCGGCGTCGTTCCGCGCCCCACCTAGAGCAAGGAGCCTGCCGACTGCACAAGTGGCCGTCATCACAGGGATCCGGCGCGCTCCGGGCGGGCCGCGCACCCAAGGTTGGTTGTGCCCGGCACCGTCCTGTGGGTATCCACCTTGGGATGGTTGGCCTCCCAGTGATCCACCAGAGTCCGGCGCAGCCGGGGCAGGACGACGTCCACCGGCGCATCGTCGAGGAGGCGCTCGAGGCGGTCCTCTCGACCGTGGACATGCAGGCGGTGCTGGAGCGCACCGGCGCCCTGCTGCGGCGCCACTTCGGCGTGACGCGGGTGGCCATCCACCGCGTCCGGCCCGAGGCGCCGGACCGGGCCGAGGTGGTGCTGGTCTCCGACCCGCGCCATCCGGCGGCCGAGCTGGGCTCGAGCTTCCCGCTCGCCGGCTCCGCCGCGGGCCAGGCCATCGCGCAGCGGAAGCCCTGCATCGTGGACCCGCTCCGCCCGGACGCGTCGCGCTACCGCGAGGAGGCGCCGCTGGCGGCCCTGGGCTACGGGTCGCTGGTGGCGTTCCCGCTGGTGTTCGAGGACGAGGTGCTGGGCATCCTCGACATCGCCCACCCGCCGGCGGAGAACCTGCTGGCCTGCTGCTTCGAGGTGGCGCGGCAGGTGGCCCACCTGGTGGCCATCGCCCTTCACAACAGCCTGATGGTCGTGGAGGTCCAGCGGCTCAACCGGCTCCTGGGGCGCGAGAACGCGCTGCTCAAGGAGGAGATCCGCCAGTTCAAGCGCGACGCGCGCTACGTGGCCGAGAGCCCGGCCATGAAGCGGGTGGTGGAGCGGGTCCGCCTGGTGGCGCCGGCCGCCACCACCGTCCTGATCCGCGGCGAGACCGGCACCGGCAAGGAGGGGCTGGCGCGGATGGTCCACGAGTTCAGCCCGCGCTTCGGCGCGCCCTTCGTCCCGGTCAACCTGGGCGCCATCCCCGAGGGGCTGATCGAGAGCGAGCTCTTCGGCCACGAGAAGGGGGCCTTCACCGGCGCCGCCCGCCGCCGCGCCGGCCGGTTCGAGCAGGCCGAGGGCGGGACGCTCTTCCTGGACGAGGTGGGCGACGCACCGCCCAGCGTCCAGGTGCGGCTGCTCCGGGTGCTGCAGGAGCGCGTGGTGGAGCGGGTGGGCGGCACCGAGCCGGTGAAGGTGGACGTCCGGGTGGTGGCCGCCACCAATCGCAACTTGGAAGAGCTGGTGGCCCGCGGCACCTTCCGGGCCGACCTCTACTACCGGCTGGCGGTCTTCCCGGTGGAGCTGCCTCCGCTGCGCGAGCGACCGGAGGAGCTGCGCCCGCTCGCGACGCACCTCCTGGCCCGGCACGCCGCCGCCATGCACCGGCGCCCGCCACGGGTGGGCGAGGAGGTCTGGCGGGCGCTCACGGCCCACCCCTGGCCCGGCAACGTCCGCGAGCTGGAGAACCTGCTGCAGCGGGCCCTGATCCTCTCCCCGGGCCGGACCTGGTCCTGCCCGACCTGCCGGCTACCCCGGCCCGCGCCGCGCCGGCCTCCGCGCCCGCCGAGGCCCTGCCGCCCGGCACCTTCGAGGAGGAGGTCAGGGCCCTCATCGAGCGGGCCCTGGAGCGCGCCGCGGGCAAGGTCTACGGCCCGGACGGCGCCGCCGCGGCGCTGGGGCTGGCGCCCACCACGCTGCAGGGGAAGATGCGGAAGTACGGGATCGCCCCGGGGGCGCGCGGGGCGAAGCGCTGACTACCGCGCCCCGCGCCCGGCGTGCAGCCGGAAGATGTCGGCCAGCAGCACGCCCGCGGTGGAGGCCGCGCCCACGCCCGCGCCGGCCACCAGCAGCGGGCGGTCGGCGTGGCGGGCGGTGGTGAAGGCCACGTAGGCCTCCACGCCGGAGAGCCGGCCGGCGGGGTGATCGGCCGAGACCGCCACCGGCCCCACCTGCAGCGAGAGCCGGCCGTTCCCGGCCGGGCCGAGCCGCGCCACGTAGCGGAGCACCTGCCCGTCGCGGCGCAGCTCCTCGGCGCGCGCGGCCATGGCCTCGTCGTGGGTCCGCAGCTGGGCGATGAGCGCGTCGGGGGTGCCCGGGGCCAGCAGCGCCGGGGGGACCAGCGGCTCGAGGGCCACGTCCTCCAGCTCCACCTGCGCCCCCAGCTCGCGGGCCAGGATCACCGCCTTGCGGGCCGAGTCCAGGCCGGAGAGGTCGTCGCGCGGGTCGGCCTCGGCGTAGCCCAGCCCCATGGCCCAGCGGAGCGCCAGCGACAGCGCCGTCCCGCGCTGCACCTCGCTCACCAGGAACCCCAGCGTGCCGGAGAGCGAGCCCTCCACCCGGACCACCCGGTCGCCGCTCTCCAGCAGCCGCCGCAGCGTGCCGATCACCGGCAGGCTGGCGCCCACCGCGCCGTCGTAGAGCCACTGCCGGCCGTGCTGGCGGCGCGACTCGCGGGCCAGGTCCAGCGCGCGGCTCCCGGCGGCCAGCGGCAGCTTGTTGGAGCCGACCACGTCGATGCCGCGGCGGAAGGCCTGCGCGTAGACCTCCTCCATGCCGGCCGCCGCGGTCACGTCCACCAGCACCGGGTTGGGCAGCGCCGCCAGCCGGTCCAGCAGCGCCGGGGCGCTGCGGGCGTCGAGCGCGCCGCTGGCGGGGGCGCCGGCCAGCCGGTCGCGCCAGCCCTCGAGGTCGATGCCGTCTCCGTCCAGCACCGCGCCGCGCCGGTCCGCCAGGCCCACCACCCGCAGCACCACGTCGTAGTCGCGCTCCAGCTCGGTGCGCTGGACGCGGATCTGCTCCAGCAGCTCGGTCCCGACCTTCCCCTTCCCCGCCACCAGCAGGGACAGCCCGCGCTCGCGGAAGCCGCGCGCCAGCGGCTCCCCCTCCACCGGGCGCGGCCGCTCCTCGCCGCGGAAGCCGGCCACCATGTCGGAGAGCCGGTCCACGTCGATGAGGAAGGCGTCATGGCCGTGCGGCGAGTCGAGCACCGCCAGGCGGGCGCCGGGGACGCCCCGGGCCACCTGCCGCTGCTCCTCCGGCCAGTAGATGACGTCGGAGTCGATGGAGACCACCAGGGTGGGCACGCGGAGGGTCCGGAGGACGTCCTCCAGGTCCCCGCCCCGGCCGCGGGTCACGTCCTGGGTGTCCATGGCCCGGGTGAGCGTGATGTAGGTGGCAGCGTCGAAGCGCTCCACCAGCTGCCGCCCCTGGTAGCGGAGGTAGCTCTCCACCGCGAACTGGTCCTCGGCCTGGGGGCGGCGCCCGAAGCGCTCCTCGAAGGAGGGCGCGCTGCGATAGCTCAGCATGGCCATCATGCGGGCCGCGCCCAGGCCGGCGTCGGGCGGGGCATCCAGGCTGTAGCGGCCGTCGGCCCAGCGCGGGTCGGCGTAGATGGCCTGCCGCTGCGCCTCGGAGGTGCCGATGGCCCAGGCCGAGTGGCGGGAGGTGGAGGCGATGAAGACCAGCGACTCCACCAGCTCCGGATACAGGAGCGCCCACTCCAGCGCCTGCATGCCGCCCAGCGAGCCGCCGATCACCATCCGCACCCGGCGCACGCCCAGGGCCGTCACCAGCGCCTGCTGGGCCCGGACCATGTCGCGGATGCTGACGTCCGGGAAGCGGCCCAGGTACGGCTCGCCGGTGGCCGGATCGACGGAGGTGGGGCCGGTGGTGCCGTAGCAGCTGCCCAGGATGTTGGAGCAGACGATGAAGTCGCGCTCCGGGTCGAAGGCGCGGCCGGGCCCGAACATCCGCGTCCACCAGCGGTCGGCGTCGGCCGAGCCGGTGAGCGCGTGGCACACCACCACCGCGTTGCCGCCGTCGGGAGCCAGCGTCCCCCAGGTGCGATAGGCGACGCGGAGCGACTGCAGCGTCCCACCGGACTCCAGCGCGAAGGGGCCTGGGTGGAGGTAGGCGAGCGTGTCGGGCGACACGAAGGCGTCGCGGGCCGCCTGGCGCTCCCGACCCAGGCCCCCACCCGCCCGCACCCCAGGCTCCCCGGGGAGCGATGGGGCACCGCGCGGCGGGCGGGCGGACGGCCCGCCCTGTGGGTCCTGGTCGGAAGCCATGGGCCGCGGAGCGTAACTGCGCGAGATCCCGGGGTCAAGGCGGCTGCCGCGCCGCGCCGCCCCGCCAGCGCGCTGGCGCCGGCTGCGCCAGCATTCACGTGCGGTGAACCGATTCCGTCCCGGGTTCATGGTAGCGGGTTGTCCTGGCGCTTGGGTACGAGGAGACCCCTGGAGGGCGCGCTGAGTCAATCGCGGAAGTGCCCGGAATCTGGCGCAGGGCACCCGGCGTCAAATTGGCCCTCGCCTTGCTCTTGGCGCCAGACCGACGACGCCAGCGACCCGGCGACACGGAGCGAGCCACCGAATGACGACGACTGCACCCGAGGGGACGAACATCGCCATGAACGGTCCGCAGCTGGTGTTCGGCCCCGAGAGCCCCCTCGGCGCGCTGGTGCGCACCTGCCACCGCATCGCCCAGAGCGACGCCACCGTCCTCCTGACCGGCGGAACCGGCACCGGCAAGGAGGTCTTCGCCCGCACCATCCACGACAACAGCGCGCGCGCCGGCCGGCCGCTGGTGCCGGTCAACTGCGGCGCCATCCCCGAGGCGCTGCTCGAGTCCGAGCTCTTCGGCCACGTCCGCGGCGCCTTCACCGGCGCGCACCAGTCCCGGCGCGGCCGGCTGGCGGCCGCCGACGGCGGCACCCTCTTCCTGGACGAGGTGGGCGAGCTGCCGCTGGCGCTCCAGGTCAAGCTGCTCCGCGTCCTGCAGGAGCGGACCTACGAGCCGGTCGGCTCCACCGAGGCCCATCCCCGCCGACTTCCGCCTGATCGCCGCCACCAACCGCGACCTGGCCGCCGAGGTGGCCGCGGGCCGCTTCCGCCGGGACCTCTACTACCGGCTGCTGGTGTGCCCCATGGAATCCCGCCCCCTGCGCGCGCGCGGCGGCGACGCGGTCCGCCTCTTCCAGCACTTCTGGGCCGCCCGCGGCGAGCGCCGCCCGCTCGAGCCGGCCGTCCTCGAGGCGCTGCAGGGCTACGACTGGCCGGGCAACGTCCGCGAGCTGGAGAACCTGGTGGAGCGGCTCTCGGTCTGCGCCGAGGGGACGTCCATCCGCCTCACCGACCTGCCGGTCGCGCTGCGTGCACGCCGGGTGAACGGCGCCACGCTGGCCGTGGTGGAGGCGGCCCCCGCCGGGCCGGCCGCCGAGGCCGCGCCCACGCCCCGTGCCGGCCTTCGCCGAGCACCATCGTCCCCAGCGCCGCCGCGCCGGCCGCCGTCGCGCCCGTGGCCGCCGTCCCGCCTGCTCCGGCTGCCCCCTCCGGCGCCGTGCTGGACGAGGGGATCGACCACCTTCCATCCTCCGGGCCCTCACCGCCGAGGACGCGCCGCCGCTGGTGGAATCCGGCCCTGGTGGCCGGTCGCCCGGTGGACCTGCCCCGGCTGCTGCGCCGCCTGGAGGAGGCCTACATCGCCGCCGCCCTGGCGCGGACCGGCGGGAACAAGAAGGCCGCCGCCGACCTGCTCGGCCTGCAGCGCACGACGCTGGTGGAGAAGCTCCGGCGGAAGAGCAAGGAGTAGCCCACTGTCGAGGCCGCGCAGCGGCCGAGAGCCTGCCAGCCCGACTGCCCGAGACGCTCCAGCCGCCCGCGCGGGCAGGGCGCCATCGCCTCACACCCACGTCCCTGGACCCTCGCGGGCGTCGCGCCTGCGTTCCGCGAGCCCGGACGCCTCGGCTCAATCGGCCCTCCCGACACCACCTTTCACCCGTAGAACCGCCCCCCTCGGCCCCCCGTCAATTCCCCAGGCGCCACCGTGTGCACGCCCGTTGCACTGGTGCCCCGGCGTGATGTCTTCCGCCGCCATTCTGGCGCTCGCCCTCGCCGCCCCCGGCCCCCTGGCCCTGCTCCAGGAGTCGGAGCGGCTCGACCTCCGGCTCACCGGCCAGGTGCGGCTGGTGGCGAACCCGTTCGTCCGCGAGTGGACCATCCTGGTGCCGGCGGGCGGCGCCCCCACCCTGGCGCGGCAGCTCACCGGCGCGTCCAAGCTCTGCCCGGCCATCGTCCTCTCCGGCCCGGGCGAGGTGGTGCTGCGCTGCACCACCGCCCGCATCCGCGCCACGCTGGTCCGCACCCCGGCCGGCTGGGCCCTCGACCTCTCCCGATCACCATCCCGCCCTGGCGCCCCGAGGAGGAGGGGCCGCCCATCGTCCCCTTCGACCCTGCGGCCGCGCGGCTGGGCGCCTGCCCCGGCACCACCCCCGCCATCCAGGGCGAGTGCGCGCTGCGCGCCGGCGACCTGGAGACGGCGCGGGCGGAGACCGGCCCCGAGGCCGCGGCCGCCGGGCGCGACGCGCTGGCCGAGCTGCGCCTGGGCAACCTGGCGCTGCGCGACGACGAGCCGGACAAGGCCAAGGACCACTGGCACCGGGCCCGCAACGAGGTCCCCTGGGCCGCCGGCCGCCTCGCGCCTGTGCGAGCTGGACGCCCGCTGCCTGCGCTCCATGGAGATGCCGGCGGTGTTCAACCCGGTCAACGTGGAGCAGGCGTTCCGGGCCAATATGGTGCTGCGCCGGGCCAGGCTGCGCGCCTTCGACGACGACCTGGTCGGCGCCGCGGTCGCGCTGGTGAGGAGGAAGACTCGCGGGCGGGGCCTGCCTTGCAGGCCGAGGCCTGGTGCCGCCACATCCTGCTGGCCGCGCTGAAGCTCCCGCCGCCCCGCGGCACGCGCGCCCTGGAGGCCTATCTGGACCTGCCCGGCCGCCGCGGCGGCCCGCTGGCGCTGGAGCTGGTCCGCGCCGCGGCGCGGCAGGCGGAGCGCGCCGGCGCGCCGGCCTTCGCCGCCAACCTGCTGGCGGCCGCCACCGGCGACGTGCCCGGGCCGGAGCTGGAGGCCCACCTGCTCAAGACCGCCGAGCTGTTCCTGGCCGGCGACGACGCGGCGCGCGCGGACGAGATCGCCCGGTTCGCCCGCGCCCGCCTGGGCGAGCCCGCGCTGCGGAAGGGCGGCTGGGTCCCGCTCCGCGCCGCCCTGGCCTCCCCCGCCGCCGGCGCCGGGCCCGAGACGCCCGCGCCCACCCAGGATCCCGATCTCGTCGCCGCGCGCGCCGCCCTGGACGCCGCGAAGACCCTCCAGCAGGACCGAGGAGCGAAGCCGTGAGCACGTACGCCCGCCCGACCCACCCGCCCGCAGAGCCCGTCGCCGCCTGCGCCGCGATGCAGGACGCGCTGCGCGCCCTCCGCGAGGTGGCCTCCACCCCCACCACCGTGCTGCTGCTGGGCGAGCCCGGCACCGGCCGCACCCACCTGGCCCGGCTGCTCCACCTCCGCTCCGGGCGCACCGGCCCCTGCGTGATCCTGCGCTGCGACACCGGCGAGGACCCGCTCGAGGACGACCTCCCCGGCGATCGGCTGGCCGCCGCGGCCGGCGGCACGCTGGTGCTGCGCGAGGTGGGGGCGCTCCACCCGGCCGCGCAGGCCCGCCTGGTGCGCGCGCTCCAGGAGCGCGACGCCCGCGGCGACCGGAGCCCGGCGCGGATCGTGGCCACCGCCACCACCGACCTGGCCGAGGCGGTGAGGGAGGGGCTGTTCCGCTCCGACCTCTACTACCGGCTCAACGTGCTGGCCATCACCCTGCCGCCGCTGCGGGCTCGCACCGCCGACCTCGAGCCGCTCGCCGCCGCCTTCGTGGCGGAGGCCGCCGCGGCCCGCGGCGACGATCGCGCACCCGCGCTCACCCCGGCCGCCCTGGCGGCGATCGCCGCGCACCCGTTCCCCGGGAACGTGCGCGAGCTCCGCGACGTGCTGGCGAGGGCCGTGGCCCGGGCCCGCGGCGAGCCGCTCCTCCCCTCCCACCTCGGCCTCCCCCCGGGCGCGGCGACGTTCCCCGACCACCTCCCGCTCGAATCTGGCCGAGCTGGAGCGGCTGGCCATCGAGGAGGCGCTGCGGCGCGTGGGCGGCAACCGCACCCAGGCCGCGAAGCTGCTCAACATCGGCCTGCGCACCCTGCGCAACAAGCTGGCGGCGTGGCGCGCCGCGGGCGAGGTCGTCCCGGCCCCGCGCACCCGGCCGGAACTGCCGGCGCGCGCGGACCCTGGGGCCGACACGACCGCCGAGATCCTGGCGCGGTCCTGGGCACGGCGTTCGCAAGAACGTCGGGCATGAAGCTCTTCGACGCCACGCTCTCGACGCTCCAGCGCAGCCTCGACGTCCGCCTCTCCCGTCAGTCGGTCCTGGCCGGCAACCTGGCCAACGCCAACACGCCCGACTACGTCCCCCGTGAGCTCGACTTCTCCGCCGCGATGGCCGCGGCGCTGGACCCGGCCGTGCCGGATCCGGCCGCGGTCGCGCGGCCGGGGGATCTGCCGCTGGGCGCCGCCGCGGCCGCCCCCGGCTCCCCCGAGGCCTTCATCACCGCCGCCCCCGGCGCCGCCCCCGGCCTCGACGGCAACGCCGTGGACCTGGACCAGGTGGCCTCCGCCATCGCCGAGAACGGCCTGCAGTACGGCGCCGCCGCCAAGGCCGCCGCCAAGAAGCTGGCCATCCTCAAGTACGCCGCCTCCGACGGCACCGCCGCCTAGCGCCGGGAGCGACCATGGACTTCCTCTCCGCCCTCCGCATCAGCTCGACCGGCCTCTCCGCCGAGCGCGTGCGCGTCAACGCGGCGGCCAGCAACCTGGCCAACGCCGAGACCACCCGCGGCCCGGACGGCAAGCCCTACCAGCGGATCGACCCGGTGCTGGAGGCCGTCCCCTTCGACGCCGCGCTGGGCGCGGCCGGGCCGGAGGACGCCGCCGCCGCCACCGTGCGCGTGACCGAGCTGTCGCGCGACGAGGGGCCGGGCCGGCGCGTCTACATGCCCACCCACCCCGACGCCGACGCCGACGGGTTCGTGACGCTGCCCAACGTCAACCCGGTCCACGAGATCGTGAACCTGATGTCGGCGCAGAAGTCCTACGACGCCAACGCGACGGCGGTCGAGACCCTCAAGACGATGGCGCAGCGCGCCCTCGACATCACGCGGTGAGGTGAACCATGGACGGGATCCGCGGCATCGGCGGCCGAGATCGCCCCATCGAGCCCGGCACCGGCGCGGCCGGCGGCGCGGGCGCAGCGCGGCCGGCCACGTCGTTCGCCGACACGCTCGGCCAGGCCATCTCCCGCGTGGACGGGCTGCAGCTGCAGGCCGACGGCGAGGCGCAGAAGGTGGCCATGGGCGAGGGCAACCTCCACGAGGTGGCGCTGGCGCTGGAGAAGGCCGACGTCTCGCTGCGGGTCCTGACCAAGGTCCGCAACAAGATCGTCGAGGCGTACCAGGAAGTCATGCGGATGAACGTCTGAGCGCGAGCCACCGGAGCCTTCGATGGAGCCCCTGCTGAAGCAACTTCGCGAGCTGCCCCGCCTCCTGGGCGCCCTCCCCGCCGGCCTCAAGCTGGTGCTGGTGGTGGGCGCGCTGGCGGCCATCGGGGTGGGCGCCTGGAGCGCGGTCTCGTCCGCCGAGGCCTACCAGTACGCCTTCACGAACCTGACCCCCGAGGACTCGGCCGAGGCGGCCGCCGCGCTCAAGAACGCCGGCGTCCCCTTCCGGCTCGAGGCCGGCGGCTCGGCCCTGGCCGTCCCGGGCACCAAGGTCTACGACGCGCGGCTCCTGCTGGCCGGCGCCGGCCTGCCGCGCGGCGGCGGGGTGGGCTTCGAGATCTTCGACCGCGGCGACCTGGGCGTCTCCGAGTTCACGCAGAAGGTGAACCTCCGCCGGGCCACCGAGGGCGAGCTGGCGCGCACCATCTCCCGCCTGGCGCAGGTCCGCACCGCCCGCGTCCACCTCACGCTCTCCGAGAAGGGCCTGTACCGCGACCAGGACAAGAACGCGGCCGCGGCGGTGGTGGTGAACCTGCAGTCCGGGCGCACGCTGGGCGAGCGCGAGATTGCCGGCATCCGCCACCTGGTCGCCTCCGCCGTGCCCGGCCTGGCCCCGGCCGCGGTCTCGATCCTCGACGGCCGCGGCGAGGTGCTCACCAGCGAGGGCGGCCTGGGCGAGGCCGTCTCCTACCAGAAGCGGCTGGAGGCCGACCTGGAGTCGCGCGTGGTGGACCTGCTCGAGCAGGCCGTCGGCCACGGCTCGGTGGTGGCCCGCATCACCGCGGCCGTGGACGCCTCCGAGGTCCAGACCAGCGCGCAGGTGGTGGATCCGGAGTCGGCCACGGTCCGCAGCGAGCGGAAGCTGGCCCAGCAGACCTCGGCCGACGGCGGCGGCGGCGGCGGCGTGGCCGGCGCGGCGGCGAACCAGCCGCTCCAGACCGCGGCCACCAGCAGCTCCAGCCGCGGCCGCAGCCAGTCCACCACCGACGACCAGACCCGCAACTACGAGATCTCCACCACCACCACCACCACCGTGGCCCGGAATCCCCCGGCTGCAGCGGATCTCGGTGGCCGTGCTGGTGGACGGCGCCGGCGGCAAGCCGCGGCCGGAGGCCGAGCTGGCCCGCCTGGGCGAGCTGGCCAAGCGCGCGGTCGGCTTCGACGCCGAGCGCGGCGACACCTTCGAGATCTCCTCCTCCCCCTTCGTGAAGGCCGAGGAGGGGCCGGCGGCCGAGGCCCCCGCGCCCTCCTGGATGGACAAGCCCATCGTCCGCACCGCGCTGATCGGCGTGGGCGCCCTGCTGGCGCTGCTGATCGTGGCCTTCGCGCTGCGCGGCCGCGGCGGCCCGGCCCGCCGCGAGGAGCTGCCGCTCACCCCGGGCGCCCGCGTGGCCGAGATTCGAGGCCGCGCTGGCCCGCGAGGCCGGCCTGCCGCCCGGCGCCGCCCGCCCGGCCCTGGCCGACCCCGCCGCCTCGCTGCGCGAGCGCGCCCGCGAGCTGGCCACCAAGGACCCCACCCGCGCCGCCCACATCCTGAAGGCGTGGATGGCGCAGGAGCAGAACTCCACCGTCAACCGGAGCTCCAACAATGGCTGACGCCGCCGCCGCCGCACCCGCCGCTGCCGCCCCCGCGCCCATGGTCCTCGACCCCATCCCCGGCGTCGGCAGCCAGCGCGCCGCGGCCGTCCTCCTGGGCATCGGCCCCGAGGTCGCCGCCACGGTCTTCAAGATGTTCGGCGAGCAGGAGCTCCGGCGCATCGCGCTCGGCGCCAAGGAGCTGCGCGCCCGCGGGTCGGCCGCCATCTCCGACGCGCTGGAGGTCTTCTGCTCCAACATGGAGACGGTGGGCGGCGACGCCGCCGCCGGCGACGACCTGCTGCGCGAGGTGGCGGAGAAGGCGCTCGGCCCGGACATCGCCCGGCGCGCCTTCGACGGCGTGGTCCCGCCCCCGCCGCCGGACGAGGTGCTGGGCCCGGTCTCGCAGGCCGACCCCGAGGCGCTGGCCATGGTGCTGCAGCGCGAGCAGTCGCAGACCATCGCGCTGGTGCTCTCCTCCCTCGACTCCTGGCGCGCGGCGGGGGTCATGGATCGCCTGCCGGAGAAGCTCCGCCCGGACGTGCTCCGGCGCATGGCCACCATCGAGTCGGTGGCGCCGGAGGTCCTCCGCGAGGTGGGCCAGGCCCTCTCCACCGAGCTCAAGGCGCTGGTGGCGGGCGGCATGCGCAAGGTGGACGGCAAGTCCACCGCGCTGGAGATCCTGCGCCGCACCGCGCCGCAGGCCCAGGGCGTGGTGCTGGCCGAGATCGAGAAGGACGACGCCCAGCTGGCCACCGACCTGCGCGGCAAGCTCTTCACCTTCGGCGACCTGGTCAACCTGGCCGACCGCGACCTGCAGACGCTGCTCCGCGAGATCGACGCCCAGCGGCTCACCGTCGCCCTCAAGGGCGCCGCCGCCGACATCCGCCAGAAGTTCCTCCAGAACCTCTCCTCCCGCGCGGCCGAGATGCTCTCCGACGACCTCGCCGCCATGGGGCCCGTCAAGCTCTCCAGCGTCGAGGCGGCGCAGCAGGACATCGCCAAGACCGCCCAGGAGCTGGCGCAGGCCGGCCGGATCACCATCGTCGGGCCGTCCGAGAAGATGCTCTGAGCGATCGACCATGCCGCGTGAACTGGATCGTCACGGAGGTACGGGGTGGGGGGCCCCCTGCGAAGCAGGGGGGAGGGGCGCAGCCCCTCGACGCGGGGCAGCCGCGCGGAGCCGCGAAGCGGCGAGCACGGCGCAGGGCCCCGCGCAGCAGGGGTGGGGCCCCGACGGCTTTGCCGGCGGGGCGGGGGCGCAGCCCCCGTGTGATCATCCTGAACGGCTGTCGCGATTCGCGACACCGACAGGTGCTCGCGAAACGCGAACTGACGTTCAGGAGCCTGAGCCACCATGATCGGCACGCCCCGCCCCCCCAGCTTCCTCGCCGCCCTCGCCGGCCCCGGCGCCACCGTCCGCCCTGCCTTCGTCCCCGCCGGCACCCCGGCGCCGCCGCGGCCGCCGCAGCGGCTGCCGCACGGCCAGGTCCAGCAGCCCCCGGAGCCGCCCCCCGGCCCGACCGCCGAGGAGCTCGCCGCCATCCGCGCCGAGGCCATGCAGCAGGTGGCCCACGGCGTGGAGGTGCTGCGGCTGCAGGCGGAGCGGCTGGCCGAGCAGGCCCGCAGCGACGCCATCGAGATCGGGTTCCAGGTGGCGCGCCGCATCCTGGAGGCCGAGCTGACCACCTCGCCCCAGGCGCTCTTCGCCCTGGTCCGCTCGGCGCTCAAGCGCGCCGGCGACTCGCGCAGGATCGTGGTCCGCCTCCACCCGGAGGACGCCGGGCTGGTGACCCCGATCACCGCCGCCGAGGGGACCGGGCTCTCCGCCGCGCTGGTCGAGGTGGCGGGGGATCCCCTCCCTGGAGCCGGGCGACGTGGTGGTGGACACCGACTTCGGCAAGGTCGACGGCCGCCTCCGCACCCGCTTCGAGGAGCTGTACCGCGCGGCCACCGCCGAGGAAGGGGTCGCGTAGATGGCCCTGGTGGATCTCGAGGCGCTCTCGCGCACGCTGGCGGACGCGGACCCGACCCCGCTCACCGGGACCGTGATCCGCGCCACCGGCCTGCTGGTCGAGGCGCTGCTGCCGCGGGTGCCGGTGGGCACCGCGTGCGAGATCCGCTCCAACGACGGCGCGCTGGTGCAGGCCGAGGTGGTGGGGTTCCAGGGCGGCACCGCGCAGCTCATGCCGCTCTCGGAGATCCACGGCGTGTCGGAGGGCTGCGACGTGGTCCCCCGCGCCGCCGCCGACCGCATCGCGGTGGGCGACGCGCTGCTCGGGCGCGTGGTGGACGCCTCGCTCCGGCCGGTGGACGGCGGGCCGCTCCCCATCCTGCGCAACCGCACCGCCCTCCACGCCGTGCCGCCGCCTGCCCTGCAGCGCCGGCGCGTGGCGGACCCCATCTCGCTGGGCATCCGGGCCATCGACGCCTGCCTCACCGTGGGCGAGGGGCAGCGGATGGCCATCATGGCCGGCCCGGGCGTGGGCAAGAGCGTCCTGCTGGGCATGCTGGCCCGGTCGGCCAAGGCCGACGTGGTGGTGGTCGGGCTGGTGGGCGAGCGAGGCCGCGAGGTCCGCGAGTTCATCGAGCGCGACCTGGGCGACGGCCTGGCCCGCTCGGTGGTGGTGGTGGCCACCAGCGACGAGTCTCCGGTGAAGCGGCTGCGCGCCGCCATGTCCGCCACCGCCGCGGCGGAGCACTTCCGCGCCCAGGGCAAGAAGGTGCTGCTGCTGGTGGACTCGCTCTCCCGCGTCTGCATGGCCCAGCGCGAGATCGGCCTGGCCGCCGGCGAGCCGCCCACCACCAAGGGCTACCCGCCGTCCGCCTTCGCCATCCTGCCGCGGCTGGTGGAGCGGGCCGGCAACGACAGCGGCCGCGGCTCCATCACCGCCTTCTACACGGTGCTGGCGGAGGGGGACGACCACACCGGCGACCCCATCGCCGACGCCGCCCGGGCCACGCTCGACGGCCACATCGTCCTGTCGCGCAAGCTGGCCGAGTCGGGCCACTTCCCGGCCATCGACGTGCTGGCCTCGGTTCCCGCGTCATGACCGACATCGTCCCGCCGGCCCACCGCGAGCTGGCCCGCGAGGCGCGCGAGGTGCTGTCCGCCTACCGCGAGGCCGCTGACCTCATCGAGGTAGGCGCCTACGCGGCCGGCTCGAATCCCAAGGTGGATCGCGCGCTTCGCTGCATCGAGGGGCTCCGCGCCTTCCTCCGGCAGGAGCCCGCGGAGCGGACCGTGCTGATCGAGACGCTGGCACGCCTCACGCAACTGCTGGCCGTGCAGGAGAAGGAGAAGCCACATGCCTGACGCGCTGCTGGTCGCCGTGCTGCTCGCCGCCACCGGACCGTCGGTTCCGGCCGCGCCGGGCGCCAGCGCCCCGCCGGCCGCGCCGGTCGTGGAGGACACGCACGCACCTGCTCCGCCGGAAGCGCAGGCGCCGGCGGCCCCGGCCGCGCCCGTCCCCGAGCCTCCCAAGGCCTCGGCTGCGACGCCGGCCCCAGGCCCCGCCGCCGACGCGCCGCCCACGCGGGCCCAGACGGCCTCCGCGCTGGGCCGCGCCGAGGCGGCGTCGCACTCCGGCAACGCCGCCGGCCCCCTGCCCCCGTCGCTCACCAGCCGCTCGCTGGCGGAGGAGCTCAGGCGGCGCGGCAAGGATCGCGACGCGCAGCAGGAGGCGATCGAGGCCGAGCGCAAGCGGCTCGAGGTGCTGCGGGACGAGATCGCCAGGGCACGCGCCGCGCTGAAGGACGAGACGGCCCGGCTCCAGGAGCTGGTCGCCGCGGTCGGCGCGTCCGGACAGGGCAGCCGGCCGGTGAAGAAGGGCCCCGGCGGCAAGCCCATCCCTGAGCAGGACGGGATCGGCACGCTGGCGCAGACCTTCAAGGGAATGAAGCCGGACCAGGCGGCGGCGGTGATGGCCAAGCTCGACCGCGGCCTGGCCGCCGCAGTGCTCGGGCGCATGCGCCCGGCCGACGCCGCGCTGGTCGTCGAGAAGATGGACGCGGGCACGGGCGCGGAGCTGATGGCGCTCCTCGCGGGGAGGAACCGGTCATGAAGGCGCTCCAGCGCTTGCTGAACGCCGCCAGCCGCGGCCGCACCGACGGTCACTCCGCCCGCCCCGAGGCCGGGGCCGCGGCGACCGGCGCCCTGGCGGCCTTCGAGGCCGTCCTGGCCCACGCCGCCGGCCTGGAGCAGGCGCAGGCCGAGGCCGCTCCCGTCGCCCCCTCCACCGCCGCGGCCGCCAGGCCGCTGACGCCCGGCGCCCCGAGGACCACCCGCGCCACGGAAGCCGGCGCGCGCACGCCGACGGGCAGCGCCGCAGCCACGAGGCCCGCGCTCCAGGCCCAGGCACAGCCCCGGGCCGAGGTCCTGCCCCGGGTCCAGCTCCAGCGCGAGCCCGCCGAGGCGGCCACCGGCGCTGCGCCCGTGCCTGCGGCGCCTGCGGCCCCCGCGCCCGGGGCCACCGGGGCCGTCCGCGCGCCCACCGCGCCCATGCCCCCCAAGGTCGCTCACGCGTCCACCTCGGCCGCCCCTGCCCCTGCGCCCCGGCGCGAGGCCAAGGCCGGCTCGGCCCAGCCGCCGCCGGACGAGGGCGCGCCGCAGCCGGCCCCCGCCAGCGCGCTGGCGCAGGCGCAGCAGCTCCAGGCGCAGCAGCTCCAGGCCCAGCAGGTGCGCCCGCCGGCCCCGGCGGCCCCCGCAGCCCAGCCGCCTGCCGCCACGCGCGCCGCGCCGCGTCCCGACGGCGCCCGGCCGGTGAGCGCCGTGCCGGCGCGCCGCCCCGAGGTCCCGGCCGCGGCCACTCCCGCGCTGACCCCGGCCGCGCAGCCTGCGGCCCACGCGCCGTCCCAGGCCACCGCTCGGGCGGCTCGGGCCGCGGCCGCGCCCGCTCCAGCCGCCGCAGCAGCTCCTGCCGCGGCGGCGGCCGCCGCGCAGGCGGTGGACCCGGCCGCCGCCGGCCCCCGCTCCGCCCGCGCCGCTCCCGAGCGCGCCCACGCCCAGGACGCCGCGCCCGCGCCGGCCCAGCCGCCGCCCGTCACCGCCCGCACCCGGACCTCCGCGCGCGCCGCCCAGGAGCCCGTCGCAGAGGCGCGCCCCGCCCCGGCGCGTGGCCCGACCGAGCCGGCCGCCGCTCCCGGCAACCACCCTGCCCAGCTGGACGCGCCGGCGCCGCGGCAGCCCGCCCTGCACCCCACGGCGGCCGCCCACCTCCCGCCGCTGCCCGCTGCCGCCGCCCCGATCGCCAGCGCGCAGCGCCGCGGCGAGGGCGAGCCCTCCGCGCACCGCGACGGGCGCAAGGCCGAGGCCTCAGCCGCTTCCGCTCCCGCCTTCGCGCCGGCCGCCGCCCAGCCCGCCGCGCCGGTGGCCTCCGCCGCGCCGGCCGCGCCGGCCGCTCCCGCCGCGCGGGCCGCCCCGCCCGACCACGACCCGGAGGATCCGGTCGTCTCGGGCTCGGTGCTCCCGGCCGCCGCGCACCTGCGCCTGTCCACCGAGTCGCTGGGCGAGATCGCCCTGCACCTGCGGCTCCAGGACGGCGCGGCCCACGTCCGGGTCGAGACCGACGCCCGCGCCGCCGTCGAGGCCAGGGTGCCGGAGCTGACCCGGGCGCTGGCCGCCGAGGGGATTCGGGCTGGCGCGCGTCGAGGTCGAGCCGCGCCAGGCCCCCGTCGCCCCGCACGCCGACGCCCGTCCCGGCGACCGCCAGCAGGCCAGCGCCGACGGGCGCCGGCAGGAGCAGCAGCAGCCCGCGCCGGACGAGGCCCCCGCTGCCCGCAGCGCCTCCCCCACCGCCCGCGCCGCCCGGCCGCGCCGCAGCGGCCACGACGTCACCGCCTGAGGACCGCCATGTCCACCGTCAGCACCAGCCTCTCCGACCTCCCCAGCGTGGGGAGCGGCCTCACCAGCAGCAGCACCAGCGGCGCGTCCAACGAGCTGGGGAAGAACGAGTTCCTGAAGCTGCTCACCACGCAGATGCGGTACCAGGACCCGCTCAGCCCGATGGACAACCAGCAGTTCATCGCGCAGCTGGCCCAGTTCTCGTCGGTGGAGCAGATGCAGAACGTCGGCAACAAGCTCGACACGCTGCTGCTCGCCACCGCCTCGTCCAACCAGATGCAGACCGCCTCGCTGGTGGGCAAGGAGGTCCGCTTCACCTCCAGCAGATCGGCCTCACCGCCAGCGGCGGGTCGCCCATGGAGATCTCCCTGGCCGGGGCCGCCGATCAGACCAGCGTGGTGATCACCGACGCCAACGGGCGCGTGGTCCGCACGCTCCAGCTCGGCGCGCACGACGCCGGGACCTTCCAGGCCACCTGGGACGGCCTCGACGAGCAGGGCAACCGGCTCCCCGCCGGCGAGTACGGCCTCACCGCGGCCGGCACCACCACCGCCGGCGACAAGGTGGCGGCCATCACCAGCATCCGCGGCCTGGTCAGCGGCGTGAACTTCGACGGCGGCGTGGCCCGGCTGGTCGTCAACGGCCGCACCGTCACCCTCTCCGAGGTCGGGGAGATTCTCCATCGCCCCATCCTCCACCAGCACCACCTCCACCACCGGCGCGTAAGCCGGAGCCACACCGAAAGGAAGCGCCATGTCCCTCCTCTCCGCCCTCTCCTCCGGCACCACCGGCCTCGAGTCCGCCTCGATGGAGCTGTCCGTCGTCGGCGACAACATCGCCAACGCCAACACGGTCGGGTTCAAGGCCGGCCGCGCCGCCTTCCAGGACTCCCTCACCCAGGCCGTGATCGGCGGGTCCGGCGAGATTGGCCTCGGGTCGCGCCTGCAGGCGGTGCAGAAGATCCTCACCCAGGGCGCCCTCACCTCCACCGGCATCGCGACCGACCTGGCGCTGCAGGGCAACGGCTACTACGTGGTCCACGGCAACCACAACGGCCAGACCTCCAACTTCTACACGCGCGCCGGCCAGTTCACCGTCGACAAGGACGGCTACTTCGTCAACCTGGAGGGGCTGCGCGTGCAGGGCTTCGCCGCCGACTCCGCCGGCAACGTCTCCGGCATGCCGGGCGACCTGCTGGTCGGCACCGCCTCGGCGCAGCCGCGCGCCACCCAGGCCATCACGGTCAAGGCCAACCTGCAGTCGGACTCGGTCACGCCCGCGCTGCCCTGGGATCCGGCCGACCCGACCGCCACCAGCAACTTCTCCACCAGCATGACCGTCTACGACGGCCTGGGCCTGGCGCACCAGACGCAGGTCTTCTTCCGCAACAACGGCGGCGGCAACTGGGAGTGGCACGCCATGACCGACGGCGCCACGCTCAACCCCACCGCCACCGGGCTGCAGGAGATTGCCGGCGGCACCCTCACCTTCGACTCCACCGGCCTCCTCACCGGCGTCACGCAGGCGTCCAGCTTCGCGCCGGCCGGCTCCGCCGCCGCCCAGCCGCTCACCTTCAACTTCGGCGACCCCACCGGCGCCGGCGGCACCGGCCTGGGGGGCATCACCCAGTTCGCCGCCCCCTCCGCCTCGACCTTCATCGGGCAGGACGGCTTCGGCTCCGGCCAGCTCTCCGCCATCCGCGTGGACACGCAGGGCAACATCGCCGGCATCTTCACGAACGGCCAGACCCGCGTGCTGGGCCAGGTGGCCGTGGCCAGCTTCGCCGGCCCGGACAAGCTGGAGCGCATCGGCGGCAACCTGTACGCGCAGAGCCAGGAGTCGGGCCAGCCGGTGGTCGGCTCGCCGGGCACCGGCGGCCGCGCCTCGGTGGTCTCCGGCTCGCTGGAGCAGTCCAACGTGGACCTGGCCGAGCAGTTCGTCCGGCTCATCGCCGCGCAGCGCGCGTTCCAGGCCAACTCCAAGACCATCACCACGGCCGACCAGCTCCTCTCCGAGCTGATCGCCATGAAGCGGTAGGCCCACCGCCCACCCCGCGCCGCGGCGAGCCGCTTAACGGTTCGCCGCGGCGTGACGAAGACCCGGTTGCGGGGAGTGCCCATGATCGTGCTCACACGCCTGGACGGAAAGGAGCTGGTGGTCAACGCGGATCAGATCTGACCGTCGAGGCCACCCCCGACACCGTGCTCCTGCTCTCGAACGGCATGCACCTCATGGTGAAGGAGCCGCCCGACGAGGTGGTCTCGCGCGCCATCGCCTACCGGCACCGGGTCGCGGCCGGCCCCGAGCCGCGCGGCCGCCTGGTGCCGCTGCGCCCCAGCGCCTCCGAGGACTAGCCCATGGACATCACCACCATCGGCGGCATCGTCGCGGCCATCGGCTTCATCCTGCTCGGCCAGGCGCTCGAGGGCGGCCACATCGGCTCGCTGCTCCAGCTCACGGCGGCCCTCATCATCTTCGGCGGCACGCTGGGCGCGGTGATGGTCGCGTTCCCGAAGAAGCAGTTCATGATGGGCATGAAGATGGTGAAGCTCGCGTTCGGCGACAGCAAGGCCGACCTGGGCGGCCTGGCCCGGCAGATCGTGGAGTTCGCCGGGGTGGCCCGCCGCGACGGCGTGCTGGCCCTGGAGGGCAAGCTCTCGGAGGTGAACGACCCCTTCCTGCGCCGGGCCCTGCAGTTCGTGGTGGACGGCGTGGACGCCAGCGTGACCCGCGACACCCTGGAGACGGCCATCGAGGCCGACTTCGAGGAGCACATCGTGGGCGCGAAGGTCTGGGAGTCGGCCGGCGGCTTCGCCCCCACCATCGGCATCCTGGGGGCCGTGCTCGGCCTGATCCACGTGATGGAGAACCTCTCCGACCCGTCCAAGCTGGGCGGCGGCATCGCGACCGCCTTCGTGGCCACGGTGTACGGCGTGGGCTCGGCCAACATCTTCTTCCTGCCCTTCGCCAACAAGATCAAGCTCAAGCTCAACGCCGAGAAGGAGCGCAAGAACCTGATCGCCCAGGGCGTGCTCTCCATCCAGGAGGGGCTCAACCCGCGCGTGCTGGAGGAGAAGCTGCGGGCCTACACCGGCGAGGAGGCCGCCCCTGCCGAGGCCGAGAAGAAGGCGGCCTAGGCAGCGCCCCGGGAGACCAACGTGGCGAAGAAGCACAAGCACGAAGAGCACGAGAACCACGAGCGCTGGCTGGTCTCGTACGCCGACTTCATGACGCTGCTGATGGCGTTCTTCGTGGTCATGTACGCGGTCTGCGCGTGGACAACAAGCGGATCGTCCAGGCCGCCGAGTCCATCCGCTGGGCCATGCACTTCTCGGGCACCGGCGGCACCGGCGCCCTGCCCATCTTCGACGGCCCGCCCAGCGAGGGCGGCGGCCCGGCCCTCCGCAGCGGCACGCAGAACGTCGAGCAGGAGAAGAAGGCCATCGAGATGCTCCGCAAGCGGCTGGAGAAGCGCGTGCGGGCCCTGGTGGTGGAGCGCCCGCAGACCCCCGCCGTCACGGTGCTGGTGGAGGGGCGCAAGCTGACGGTGCGGCTCGCCGCCACCGAGTTCTTCGACCCCGGCCAGGCCGCGCTGCGGCCGCAGTCGCTGCCGGTGCTGGACGCCATCGCCGGCGAGCTGATCCCGCTGCGGCGGCTGCTGCGCTGCGAGGGGCACACCGACGAGACGCCCATCGGGAACGACCGCTGGCGCAACAACTGGGAGCTCTCGTCCGCCCGCGCCGCCACGGTGGTGACCTACCTGGAGGCGGCGCACCAGGCCAGGCCCGAGCTGCTGGCCGCGGTCGGGCTGGGCTCGTCCCACCCGCTCTCCACCGCCGGCACGCCCGAGGCGCACGAGCTCAACCGGCGCGTCGAGATGGTGATCGAGCTCGACCCCAAGGACGAGATGCTCGGCACCGGGCTGGAGTAGCGACCCGGGCCGAGCCGCGGGATGCGCCCGTCCCCCGGCGCGCCCGCCGTGCTCGCGTCCCGGCTCCCGCCGGAGCTCGCGCCGCGCCTGCCTGGTCACCGGAGGCCCTGGCACCGGTCCTTGGGACAGGGTCAGCGGCCCCTTCCCCCACGCCACCCTCCCGGTCAACCCCTGGGTTGGACGTCACCCTCACGATCCAGCCCGCCGGCGAGGGACCCTGTCGCACGCGAGCCAGGAAAATCCCCACAAACGGCGTAAGTTGCCGCAGGCCGATTCACGCCACGTCATGAGCCCGCGCAGGCCGGCGACCTGGCACGGGCTTCGCTCACGCGGGTTCGCGGTGCCCTGCGCGCGCGGGCCCCCGTCCTCCTGAAGCGTGGCGGACGCATACATGCGCTCCCGGAGTCAGAGCGATGCTGAGGGACATGAAGACCGCCACGAAGATCGGGCTCGGGTTCGCCCTCCCGCTCATCCTCTTCGTGGCGCTGGCGCTGTTCGCCATGTTCAACATCACGCGCCTGGTCGAGACCACCACCTGGGTGCGCAAGAGCCAGGAGGCGGTGGGGTACGGCGAGCGCCTCGTCACCTCGATGGCCGACCAGGAGTCCGGCCAGCGCACCTTCCTGCTCACCGGCTCGGAGCAGTTCCTCTCCGGCTACAAGGGCGGGCAGAAGTCCTTCGCCGAGGCCATGGAGGGCGCGCGCAAGGCCGTGGCCGGGAACGCCGAGCAGATTGCCCGGCTGGACAAGATCCAGGCGCTGGCCGACCGCTTCCTGAAGGAGGCCGCGGACAAGGAGATCGAGAAGCGGCGCGAGATGAACCGCGGCGACGCCACCATGGAGGACGTGGGCTGGGCGGTGAAGACCAGCACCGGGCGTCCCATCCTGCTGGAGCTGCGCAAGATCGCGCGCGAGTTCGTGGACGCCGAGCGGAGCCAGCTGGAGGAGAAGAGCGCCGCGGCGGAGCAGGGCGCCAGGCTGGCCACCTGGGGCACCCTCGTGGTGACGCTGGTGGCGCTCCTGCTGGCCATCGCGGCGGTGATCGTCCTGGCCCGCAACGTGGGCGGCACGGTGCGCCGGCTGGCGGCCGAGGCCCGGACCCTGACCGACGCGGTGGCGGCGGGGCGGCTCGGCGAGCGGGTCCACGCCGATCTGGCCGGGGCCGAGTTCCGGCCCGTCCTCACCGGCATGAACGAGATCATGGACGCGTACGCGCGCCCGGTGGCCCTCACCTCCGAGTACGTGCGCCGCATCGCCACCGGCGAGGCGCCGCCGCCCATCGTCGAGGAGTTCCAGGGCGACTTCAACGTCATCAAGGAGAGCCTCAACGACCTGACCGAGATCGTGCGCCGGCGCGGCGAGGACATCGACCGGCTGATCGCGGCGGCGCTGGAGGGGCGGCTCGACTACCGGGCCGACGCCAGCCGCTACGAGGGCGGCAACGCCCGCGTCATCGACGGCATGAACAGGATGCTGGACGCGCTCACCCAGCCGCTCAAGGTGGCCGCCTCCTACGTGGACCGGATCGCCCGCGGCGACGTGCCGGAGAAGATCACCGCCGAGTACCGCGGCGACTTCGACCTGCTGAAGCGCAACCTCAACACCTGCATCGACGCCATCAACGCGCTCATCGCCGACGCCCGGCAGCTGGCCGAGGCCGCGGTGCAGGGCAAGCTGGGCGTGCGGGCCGACGCCGGCCGCCACCAGGGCGACTTCCGCACCATCGTCGTGGGCGTCAACGCCACCCTGGACGCCGTCATCGCGCCGCTGCAGATGGCGGCCCGCCACGTCGAGCAGATCTCCCGCGGCGAGATCCCCCCCGCATCGACGCCGCCTACGCCGGCGACTACGGCCACCTGCGGGACAGCATCAACACCTGCATCGACGCGGTGAACCGGCTGGTCAAGGACGCCAACCACCTGGTGGGCGAGGCGCTGGAGGGCCGGCTCTCGACCCGGGTGGACGCGTCCGGCCACCAGGGTGACTTCCGCAAGATCGTGGACGGCGTCAACCGGACGCTGGACGCGGTCATCGCCCCGGTCACCGAGGCCTCGCGGGTGCTGGAGCAGCTGGCGGAGCGCGACCTGCGGGCGCGCGTCACCGGCGACTTCGTGGGCGATCACGCCCGCATCAAGACCGCCCTCAACGCCACCGCCGGCGCCCTCCACGACGCCATGGCCCAGGTGGCCTCGGCCGTGGAGCAGGTCTCCTCGGCCGCCACGCAGATCGCCTCGTCGTCGCACGCGGTGGCCGACGGCGCCTCGGTCCAGGCCAGCTCGCTGGCCGACACCACCTCCTCCATCGAGTCGGTGGCGGCCATGGTGAAGCAGGCGGCCGACCACGCCCAGCGCGCCAACCACCTGGCCCTGTCCGCCCGCGGCGCCGCGGGCGAGGGCGCCCAGGCCGTGGACCAGCTGCAGGGCACCATGGTCAAGATCAGGCAGTCGGCGGAGGGGACCTCGCAGAATCATCCGCGACGTCTCGGACATCGCCTTCCAGACCAACCTGCTGGCCCTCAACGCCGCGGTCGAGGCCGCCCGCGCCGGCGAGGCCGGCCGCGGCTTCGCGGTGGTGGCCGAGGAGGTCCGCTCCCTGGCCCTGCGCGCCAAGGAGGCCGCCACCAAGACCGAGGCCCTGATCCGCCAGTCGGTGAAGCAGGCCGGCGAGGGCGAGGTCGCGGCCAGGCAGGTGGCGGGCAAGCTGGGTGAGATCACCAAGGGCATCGCCAGCGTCACCGACATCGTCTCGGAGATCGCCGCCTCGGCCAAGGACCAGGCCGGCGGCATCACCAAGGTGACCAGCGCCATCGGCGACATGGACCGCGTCACCCAGCAGAACGCGGCCAGCGCCGAGGAGTCCTCCTCCGCGGCGGCCGAGCTCTCCGGCCAGTCGGAGGAGCTGGCGGCGATGATCGGCTCGTTCCACATGGACCGGCCCGAGCTGCGGACCGTGCGCCGCCCGGCCGCGCCAGCCCTGCTGGCCCCGGATCCGTTCCCGGCAGCGGCGCAGGCGGCGTCGGCGCCGGACCAGCTCTTCCCCATGGAGGACGAGGCCGAGATCCGCGACTTCTGAGCGAGGCGCGCCCACCTCCGGAGCCGCCCTGGCGCCGGCCTGCCCTCCCCGGCAGCGCCGGCGTCGCCGTCTCCAGGCCCCGGAAGGTCGGGTCGCGATGGGGCTCATGCTCCGACCCGGGTCACGAAACACCCCCTGGGGCCGACATCGCGTCGCCGGCCTCTCTTCCAGGACCAGGATATCCCTGGGATTTTCCGGTGGCCGCGGCGCCCCGCCCCGCGCCCGGCTGGCACATTCGGTGCTCTCGGTCTCCCCACCACCCGGCGCACCGTGAGACCGCGCCGCCGTCCGGAGGATGACGTGGAAGCTGACACCACCCAGGGCAGCGCGCGCGGCAGCCAGAGCGCCGAGCTCGGCAAGCGGCTCGCAGGCAAGTACATGACCTTCCAGCTGGCCCGCGAGGAGTACGGGCTGGAGATCCTGAAGGTCCGCGAGATCATCGGCCTGCTCGAGATCACGCGCGTGCCACGCACCCGCGACTTCATCCGCGGCGTCATCAACCTGCGCGGCAAGGTCATCCCGGTCATCGACCTCCGGCTGAAGTTCGGCATGGAGCGGAGCGAGCCCACCGACCAGACCGTCATCATCGTGGTCCAGTGCCAGGTGGACGGCCGCGCGCTGACCATGGGGCTGCTGGTGGACCAGGTGCTCGAGGTGCTGCCCTTCGACGCCGACCACATCGAGCCGACCCCCTCGCTCGGCCACGCGGCCCTCGACGACGGCTTCATCCTTGGCGTGGGCAAGCACGACAAGCGGATCGTCTTCCTGCTCGACATCGCCCGCATCCTCTCCACCGACGAGATGCGGGAGCTGACCCGCACCGCCGGCGAGCCCCGCGCGGAGTGACGTGACCACCGGCCGCGCCCGGCCTCCGGTGAAGGCGGGCGGGCCCTGCTCCGGCCCCGCCCCCTTGCCCCGGCGCCCGCGCGCCCCCTGCCCCCCTGCGACGAGGTCAGGCCGATGAAGAGCGGCGACAAGGAGCCTCGCAGGATCCGGGTCCTGGTGGTGGACGACTCCGCCGTGGTGCGGAACGTCTTCCAGCAGGAGCTGGGCAAGGACCCCGGGCTGGAGGTGGTGGGCACCGCGCCGGATCCGTACGCGGCCCGCGACCTGATCCTGGAGAAGGAGCCCGACGTCATCACGCTCGACGTCGAGATGCCGCGCATGGACGGCATCACCTTCCTCCACCGGATCATGAAGTACCGCCCCACCCCGGTGATCGTGGTCTCCTCCCTGACCCCGTCCGGCGGCGCCCTGGCGCTGGAGGCCCTGGCGGCGGGCGCCTGCGACGTGATGTGCAAGCCGGGCGCGGCCTACTCGGTCGGCGACATGACCGCCGAGCTGGTGCTCAAGGTGAAGGAGGTGGCCACCGCCGGCGTCCGCCGCCCCTCCCCCGACGCGCCGCCGCTGGCCGCGCCGGAGCCGCTCAAGGCCCTCACCCGCACCACGAACCAGGTGATCGCCATCGGGGCGTCCACCGGCGGCACGGTGGCCATCGAGCGCATCCTGAAGGCGCTGCCCGCCAACTCCCCCGGCATCGTCATCACGCAGCACATGCCGGAGCTCTTCACCCGCTACTTCGCCTCCCGCCTCAAGGAGGCCAGCCAGCTCGACGCGCGCGAGGCGCAGGGCGGCGAGTCGGTGGTGCCGGGCGTGGTCCTGGTGGCGCCGGGCAACAAGCACATGCTGCTGCGCCGCTCCGGCGCGCGCTACGTGGTCGAGGTGAAGGACGGCCCGCGCGTGAACCGCCACCGCCCCTCGGTGGACGTCATGTTCCGCTCGGTGGCCCGCTCCGCCGGCCGGAACGCGGTGGGCGTGCTGCTCACCGGAATGGGCGGCGACGGCGCGCAGGGGCTCCTGGCCATGAAGGAGGCCGGCGCCCAGACGCTGGCCCAGGACGAGAGCACCTCGGTGGTCTTCGGCATGCCCAAGGTGGCCATCGACCTGGGCGCCGTGGACCGCGTGCTCCCGCTCGACCGGATCGCGCCGGAGATGCTGCGCGCGGCCGAGGACGCGTCGAAGGAGGAGTAGGGACGGCGCCGGATCAGCAGGGTCGGCGCCGGTGGCGGTCCGGGCCGGCTTCGCCGGCCCCAACGGTCTACTCCCGCGCCTCCAGGTCCAGCACCAGGTGCAGCGGCTCACCGCTCTCCAGCCGGACGGTGGCGGCGCAGGTGCGCGGCCCCGGCAGCGGCTCGTCGGTCAGATCGGTGCTGGGCAGGCCCAGCTGGCTGGGCACCTCGGTGCCGAAGTAGCGGGTCAGGAAGGAGCCGCCGATCACGTTGAGCAGCTCGGAGACGGCGGCCCGGCCGTACTCCTCGGCCTCGGCGTCGGCCATGTCCAGCCCCAGCATGTTGGCGGCGATCTCCACCGCCGCCGGCATGGAGGTCGCGAGCCGCAGGGTGCCGCCGCGGGTGGACTCGAAGGCGATCCGGGCCACCAGCACCGGCGGGGTCCAGCCCTCCGGCTCGTCGCTGGGCTCGGCGAAGATGAAGGCAGTGTCCTGGAGGATGCTCCCCAGGATGTCGGTCAGCAGGTCGGGGGTCGGCTCGAGCATGCTAGGCTCCCGTCGTTCCCAGGATCTGGACCACCACGTCCCGCAGCGCCTCCGGGCGGAATGGCTTGGCCAGGTAGGCCCGGGCGCCCTTGTCGAGCAGGTGCTCGATCTTCTCCTGGCTCATGGGGGTGGCCACGATCACCACCGGCACCCCGGCCAGGTCGGGGTCGGCCGACATCCGCTCCACCAGCTCCACCCCGTTCATGACCGGCATGTTGATGTCGGCCAGCACCAGGTCGACCCGGTGCGCCTGGAGCTTCTCCAGCGCCTCGGCGCCGTCGGCGGCCTCGTGCACCTCCGTGACCTGTATCCCGCACAGACCCAGGGCGCGGCGCACCATCTTGCGCGTCACCGGCGAGTCGTCCACCACCAGCATCTCGAGTCCCACGACGCAAACCTCCCGGGCGCTCCAGCGCCCGCTCGTCACAGCGGCGCGACCTCTGCCCCCGACTGGATCGTCACCTGACCCGTGTCCACGAACAGCCGGGCGGTGCGGGAGCGACTTCCCCCCACGTCCTCCGCCGCGACGAGCACCTGCGCCTTCCAGAAGATCTTCCGCATCATGGTGTGGTTGCGTTTCCCGATGTCGAAGGTTCCACCGTCATTGTGGAAGTTTCCGCCACCAGCCGCCTTGACCACGATGTCGCCTTTCTTGCTTCCGAGCGCGTACATCTTCTCGAACAGCAAGGGTATGCCGGTGTCGGCAAAGGTACCCGGGGACTGCAGGGCCCGCTCCGGCGACAGCGTGGAGGTGGGGAGCTGGAAGTGGAGCATGCCACCGATCTTGCGCCGGGGGTCGTACACGATGACGGCGATGCACGACCCCAGCCCGTGCGTGATTAGCACGGAGCCGGCGTCCGCCGTCACCTCGAGACCACCGATCCCGACCGTGACCAGGTTCACCGGACCTCCGCGGGCAGGCGGTACACCGAGGGGCGCTCGCTGCGCAGCCGCGTCTCGATGCCGTTGAGGGTCTCCGAGTGGCCGATGAAGAGGTGGCACCCGGGGCGAAGCAGGCGGGCGATCTCGCCGACCAGCCCGGCGCGCATGGGGCGGTCGAAGTAGATCATCACGTTCCGGCAGAAGACCGCGTCGAGCGGGCCTGACATGGGGTACGGCCGGGCGGCCAGGTTGAGCCGGTGGTAGACGATGCGCTCGCGCAGCTTGCGCGAGATGGTCCAGCGGGCCCCGCCCTCGTCTGACGGCGCCGCCTCCAGGTACCTGGAGCGCAGCGCCGCCGGGATGGGCTCGACCTCCTCGTCGGCGTAGACCCCCTCGGCCGCGCGGGCCAGCACCCGCGTCGAGATGTCGGTGGCCAGGATGCGCCAGTCCCGGTTGCGCAGCAGCGGCTCCAGGACCATCGCGGCGGTGTACGGCTCCTCGCCGGACGAGCAGCCCGCGCACCAGAACCGGAACCGCTCCTGGCCGGCGGCCAGCGCCGCCTGCACCGACTGCGCGAGCGTGTCGAAGTGATCCGGCTCGCGGAAGAACTTGGTGAAGTTGGTGGAGATGGCGTCCAGGAAGAGGACCAGCTCGTCCTCGCCCTCGGTGCGGAGCTTGTCCAGGTACTCGCGCTCGGACGAGAGCCCCAGCTCGCGCAGCCGGCGCGCCAGGCGCGCCTGCACCAGCGCCGCCTTGCCCGGGCGCAGGAAGATGCCCGCCTTGGTGTGGGCAATCTCCTGGAAGGCCTGGAACGTCTCCTTCTCCATCTAGGGCGCCCCCGCCACCTTGTGGGCGCGGCTGCCCCCGGTGGCCAGGCTGGCGAGCTTGTCCACGTTGAGGATCAGCCCCACCCGCCCGTCGGAGAGGATGGCGGCGCCGGAGAGGAAGTCGGTGTCGCCGATGCCGCTGCCGAGCGGCTTGATGACCACCTGCTGCTGGGTGAGCACGTCGTCCACCACCAGGCCGACCTTGCGCCCCATCCCCTCCACCACCACCACGTGCCCCTCGGTGACGATCCGCTCCTCGCCCTGCATCTCCAGCAGGCGGTGGAGGCGGAGCAGCGGGAGGATCTCGCCGCGCACGTTGATGACCTCGCCGCGCCCGGCGGCGCGCGAGATCATGTCCTCGGTGGGGCGCAGCGACTCGACGATGGAGAGGCTGGGGACGATGTACTTCTCCGGGCCGCAGCTGATCAGCATGCCGTCGATGATGGCCAGCGTGAGCGGCAGCACCATCCGGAAGGTGGTCCCCTCGCCGTACCTGGAGTGGACCGAGACGCGCCCGCGCATGCCCTCGATGTTCCGCTTCACCACGTCCATGCCCACGCCGCGGCCGGAGATCTCGGTCACCTTGGCGGCCGTGGAGAAGCCGGGCAGGAAGATGATGGCGTGGACCTCCTGGTCGTTCAGCTCCTGCCCGTCGCCGACGAGCCGCTTCTCGCGGGCCTTGGCCAGGATCCTCTCGCGGTTGAGGCCGCGCCCGTCGTCGGCCAGCTCCACCACGATGGAGCCGCCCTCGTGGTAGGCGCTGAGCCGCATCACCGCGCGCCCGGGCTTGCCCTGCTTGATGCGCTCGGCGGCCGGCTCGACGCCGTGGTCCACCGCGTTGCGCACCAGGTGGACCAGCGGGTCCTCGATCCGCTCCACCATGGAGCGGTCGATCTCGGTGTCCTCGCCGGCGACCTCCAGGATCACGTCCTTGCCGGTCTTGCGCGACAGGTCGCGGACCAGGCGGGCCATCTTCTGGAAGACGCCGCGCACCGGCACCATGCGCATGCGCATGGCCACGTTCTGCAGGTCGCGGCTGATCTTGGTGAGCTGGTTGAGGTAGTTGCGCAGCTTGAGGGAGCTGACGCGCTGCAGCTCCGGAGCGTGGACCACCATGGCCTCGACGATGATCAGCTCGCCGATCATCTCGACCATCGAGTCCACGCGCTCCAGGTCCACCTTGACGGTCTCGCGCAGCTGCGAGCCGGCGCGGGCCGCCTCGCCGGCGCCCTCCGCCTGCGGAGGCGGCGGGGAGGCGGGCGGGCCGCGCACCACGTACTCGGGCGCCGTGGAGGGCTCGGCCGCTGCCGCCGGCGCCGGAGGCGCAGCGGGCGCGGCCGCCTCGGGGGCCGGGGCCGCGGGCGCGGCGGGGGCCGCCACCGGCGTGAGCGTCAGGGCCGGCGCAGGGGCGGGAGGGGCCGGCGCAGGGGCGGCCTCCTCCTCGGCGGCGCGGGAGGCCACGGCGGCGATGCGGGCCACCAGGGCCGGCACGCCCGGGTCGGAGGCCAGCTCGATGCCGGCGTCCACCGCCGCGCGCAGCCGCTCCAGCAGCCGGCGCAGCACCGCGGTGGCCTCGAAGGTCACGTCGAAGGCGTCGCCGCGCAGCTCCAGGCGGCCGTCGCGGATGTGGTTGAGCAGGTTCTCGGTGGTGTGGGCCAGCGAGACGATCTCGGCCAGCTCCAGGAAGCCGGCCACGCCCTTGATGGTGTGGAAGACGCGGAAGAGCGCGTGGACCTTGTCCGGCTCGGGCCCGTTCTTCTCCACCGCCAGCAGCATCTCGTCGGCGCGGTTGAGCCCCTCCCCGCTCTCCTCCAGGAAGTCGCCGATCAGCTCGATGGTCTCGGCGTCGCGCCTGGCGCTGGCCGCCGTGGAGACCACCGTCTCCGGCTCGGCGCGGGGCGCCGCGCCGTCGTCGGCCAGCAGCGCCGCGATCCGGCGCAGCGGCTCGGCGGCGTCGACGCCCAGCTCGCCCCGCAGCCGCTCCGCCTCGGCCGCCAGCGGCGCCGGGAGCGCCCCGGCCGCCGCCGCGTCCGCCAGCGCACGCGCCACCTCGCCCACCGCCACCGGGTCGGAGGGGTCAGCCTCGACCACCGCCGCCCCCAGCGCGGCCAGCAGGTCCGCCGTCGTCCGTGCCGACATTCCCCGTCCTCCTAGAGCGTGTTGAACGCGAGGCGCCCGGGCATGTAGCCGGGGACCTCGACCGCGACCACGCGCGTCTCGTCCGACTCCCGCGCGGCGGCGAGCACCTTGGGATCCAGCTCGCCCGGCGGGAACCACGTGGCCGCCAGGCCGAAGCGCCGCCCGCTCATCGAGACGAAGCGGGCCAGCACGTTCATGACCTCGGCCAGGTTCTGCTGCAGCGAGGGCTCCAGCCCCTGGGCGGCCACCGCGTCCTTGACCGCGCCGGGCGGCACCACCGACAGCGCCGCGGCCAGCGAGGCGGCCAGGGGCAGCTCCACCAGCAGCGCCACCTCCTGCACCGGCTCCTCGGTCCGGTAGAGGCCGATGGCCACCGGATCCGGCGGCAGCCCCTCGGCCGGCTTCACCTTCAGCTCGCGCATCACGAGCCCGCTCAGCATCTTCTCGAGATCCGGGTTGGGTGGGAGCGGGACGACGCGCATGGCTCGACCTCTAGCGTCCGCGTGGGAACACCAGCATGAGCGAGAGCTCCACGTCGCCCATCTTCACGTCGCTCACCACCACGGCGGTGTGCTCGGTGGGCTGCGCGGGGCCGCGGAAGTAGACCGGCAACCCCATCTGCAGCGGGTTGAGCCGGTCCAGCAGCCGGCCCTTGACGCCGCCGGCCACGATGTTGACGATCTCGTTGACGGCGTCGGCCATCTCGGCGGGATCCAGGTCCGGTTCGGACGGAATCCATCATCATCAGCGCCTTGGCCAGGCGCTGCGCGCCGGGCTCCTCGGCGGCGACGCCGATCTGGACGGCGCCGGCCGGCGACACCAGCGCCAGGTAGGCGCCCTGGTAGGTGGGCCTGGGCTCGACGTGCCGGGCGCCCACCTTCACGTCGGCCTGGCCCAGCGCGTTGCGGGCCACCTCTTCGAAGGCCGCCTCGAGCTCGGGCTGCAGGTCGGCGAAGTTCACGAGAGCACCGGGGCGAGCGCCGCCTTGATGGCCTCGGGGGTGAACGGCTTGGTGAGCATGAACAGGGCGCCGGACTGGAAGGCCAGGTCGCGCATGGAGGGGTCGCTCTCCGAGGTGACGAACCCCATCTTCACCTGGTTGCCCTCGGCCCGGAGCGCCTGGAGGAGCTCGATGCCGCTCATCTCCGGCATGTTCCAGTCCGCCATCACCAGCGTGGGCGGGGTGGCCCGGATGGCCTTCAAGGCCTCGGCGCCGTTGGACGCCTCGACGAAGGTCACCTCGTACCCGGCCTGGCGTACGGCCCGCATCACGATGCTGCGCATGGCCTTCGAGTCGTCGACCACCAAGATTTGCATGTGTCCCTCGCGCTGAGCGTCCGGCCCAGGGTCTCCTGCGAGCGGCGTGCCCAGCGGCCCATCCGGCCGCAGGGCGGGTTTCCCCCGTCGGTCAGCCCATCGGCGCGTGCACCCACCCCTCCGGACGCCCCCGGGGCACCGGGGCCCCCGGCAACCTGGGTCACGGGCGACACCCGGGCCGCACCCGCCGTCCCACCGTCCGCCCCCCGTGACCCGGGGACGGAAGGGCCGATAAACAGGGGCCTCCCGGCCGCGGGCTGGCCCTGCGGGTGCGGCCGACCCGGTCCTGGGCGGAGGCAAGCCGCTTGCACCAGCCCGCGTCCGAGTTCGCGCACGCCGCGCGAAGAGAGGCACAAGTCACCTCAATGCCGACCCTCCCGCCCCCCGAGACCATGGCTGCCGTCGTGTCCGGCGTGACCCAGACCATGCTCGGCCTCACGTTCGTCCCGGACAAGGAAGGCAAGCCCTGGAACGACTACGTGTGGCGCGCTGCGGTGCTCCCCATCCCCGGGGCCCGTCCGCTCACGGTGGGCCTCTCCTCGGACCGGCCTGGCTGCCACGCGCTCGGCGCGGCGATGTTCCAGGTCCCGGTGGACGAGGTGTCGGACGAGATGCTCTCCGACTCCCTCTGCGAGCTCGTCAACATGACCGCCGGGATGCTCAAGACCCAGCTCAAGCTCGAGCAGGCGCTGGGCCTCCCCAAGGTCGTCCCCGAGGGCCAGCCGCCCGTGCCCGGCCCTCCCCCCGACACCAACAGCGTGGTGCTGCGGGCCGAACACCTCGGCCTGGTGCTGTGGGTCTTCGAAGGTCTCGTCTGAACCGGAGTCTGCAATGCCCGCCATCCTGACCGTGGACGACAGCCGCGCCGTCCGCACCATCGTCGGCAAGCAGGTGAAGGAGCTCGGCTTCGAGGTGCTGGAGGCCGAGGACGGCATCCAGGGGCTCGAGCAGCTGGCCAACGCCCAGGTCGACCTGGTCCTGCTCGACGTCACCATGCCGAACATGGACGGTCCCACCATGCTCCAGAAGATGCGGGAGGGTGGGAACCAGACGCCGGTGATCATGCTGACCTCCGAGTCCAAGCGCTCCATCGTGGCCGGAGCCATGAAGGTCGGCATCTCGGACTACATCCTCAAGCCCTTCAAGCCGGAGGAGCTGCGCTCCAAGGTGCTGGCGGTGCTGCAGGGCGAGAGCGGCGCCGACGCGGTGGCCGACGCCGCCCCGCCGCCCGCCGCCGTCGCGGCGCCCGCCGGCGGCGGCATGACCGCCGTCCCCGACGGCCCGGGCCCCACCGCCGGCGGCGCCGGCGGCCGGTTCGTGGACATCATCGTGGTGGACGACATGGAGAACGTGCACAAGAAGCTGCGCTCCATGCTCCCCGGCCACGTCAGCCTCAACGCCTACACCAGCGCGCAGCAGGCGCTCACCGCCTGCCGCGAGCGCGTCTACCGCGTGGTGCTGGTGGACACCGAGATCCCCGACGTCAACAGCGCCGTGCTGGCCCAGCAGCTGCGGGTGCTGCAGCCGCACGCGGCGGTCGTGGCGCTGGCCCTCCGCACCTCCAACGACGTCACCAAGGAGGTCAAGGAGCAGGGGTTCGACGACGTGCTCTTCAAGCCGTTCCGGCCGGAGGTGATCGACGACTTCCTCCTCCGCTACTTCGACAACCAGGACTTCCTGCAGGTCGAGGACAACGTCCTCAAGGTGGCCCCCTTCACCGGCCGCGCCGACCGGGTCGAGCGGTTCTACGGGCGCCTGCACGGCGTCTTCCCGGACGCGCTGGAGAAGGTGGCGGCGGCCTGCTACGACGAGGTGGTGCTGGATTGGGCAGCCCGCCGGTGGAGGGCGACCGCCTGCCCAAGCTGGTGCTGGCGGTGGTGGCCAAGTCGCAGGAGTTCGGCATGTCGCTCTCGCTGGTGGGGCCGCCGGAGGTCCACAAGATCCTGGCCGGCTACACCGAGACCAAGGACATCCGGTTCTTCGGCACCATCCAGGAGGCCCGCTCCGGAGCGGCTGCGTAGGACCCCATGAGCGTAGACAAGCTGTCCAGCGAGCTCGAGGCCATCCTCGTCAAGCGGATCCAGTCGGATCAGCTCGTGCTCCCGACCATGCCCGCGGTGGCCACCCGCGTCCTCGAGGTGCTGCGCGACCCCGACGCAGGCATGAAGGAGGTCTCGCAGGTGCTGGAGAAGGACCCGGTGATCGCGGCCCGGGCCCTCCGCATGGCCACCAGCGCGGCCTTCGCCGCGGGCGGCAAGAAGGTCACGCTGCAGGAGGCGCTGGCGCGCATCGGCACCAAGGCGCTCAAGACGCTGCTGGTGGAGGCCTCCGCCCAGAAGCTCTTCGTCTCGCGCAACCCGCAGATCAACGAGCAGCTCCGCGGGCTGTGGGAGCACTCGGTGGCGGTGGGCATCCTGGCCCGCGACGTCCTGGCGCTCACCGGCGCGCCGGAGTCCGAGCCCGCCTACCTGGCGGGCCTGCTCCACGACGTGGGCAAGCCCATCGTGGCCACGGTCCTGCTGGAGCTGGAGCGGCAGGTGAGCGAGGTCTACCAGAAGGGCTGGATCGACTCCGGCGAGTGGATGACCGTGGTCGGCCGCGTGCACCGCAAGGTGGGCGTGGCGCTGGTGGAGAAGTGGCAGCTGCCCGGCACCATCGTGGCCTGCGTGCGCGACGCGGCGGAGTACGAGAAGGCCGAGCGCCACTCGCTCGCCAACGCGGTCTGCTTCGGCAACGCGCTGGCCAAGAAGTCCGGCATCTACAACGGCGCCATCGACGCCGAGGACAACGACGCGATCATCATGATCGGCCGCTCGGTCATCGGCATCTCCGACGACATCCTGCGGACCCTGACCAAGGGGCTCCGCGAGCGGGTGTCGGGCCTGTACGATTAGGCGGGGGCTGCGCCCTGGCGCTGCGGCGCCCGGGCCGAACCCGGCCGTTCGCCCTGAGCGTAGCGGCGCTCAGCGCCGCGGAGTCGAAGGGCGCCCCTCCCCCAGCTTCGCTGGGGCCCCCACCCTGCCCACCTCGTCCTCGCCGCCCCCGCCGGCCTGGCCTCCCACCTGCACCTCCTCCGCGCCGTCACGCCCCTGACACGGCCCCCGCCGCCGTCGGCGTGACGTCCCCCTGACGCCGCCCAAGCTGCCGAAATTGCCGGGCTTCGCGAGAGGCACAGGCCTTGCTCTTCCGCCGGTCCGGGAGACGACATGGCCGATGCAGACAACGACGTGGCGGTGGTGAAGGGCGGCGGCTCCAAGCTGGTGCCCATCCTGCTCGCGCTCAACCTGGTGCTGGTCGCTGCGGTGCTGGGGGTGTTCCTGATGCGCGGCGCCGGCGCCCCGGCCCCGGCGGCCGAGGCCAAGGCCGGCGAGGGGCACGAGGCGGGCGAGGGCGAGCACGGCGAGGGCGGCGGCAAGGGCGGGGAGAAGCCCGGCCCCACCACCAAGCTGGCCGACTTCGTCATCCACCTCCGCGACCCCGAGGCCGACCGCTACGCGCGCGTCTCCTTCGAGATCGAGGTCGCCACCGAGCAGGACAAGGAGCGGTTCACGGCCTACATGCCCAAGGTCCGCGACGCCTTCATCTCCTACCTCTCCGACCGGACGCTGGAGGAGCTGCGCGGCAGCGAGTCGATCGCGCGCACCAAGCAGGCGCTGACCGACCGCCTCATCCAGCTCGCCCCCGGCGTGAAGATCCACGCCCTCTACGTCACCGACCTCGTCATCCAGTAGGCCCCGCCATGCCCGCCACCCTCAGCCCCGACGAGATCAGGGCGCTCATGAGCGCCATCCAGGACGGCCGCGTCAGCACCGAGGCCGCCGCTGGGGAGAAGTCGCAGGTCGTCCCCTACGACCTGACCAGCCAGGACCGGATCATCCGCGGCCAGATGCCCACGCTGGACGCCATCAACGAGCAGGTCGCGTCCATGCTCGGCATCGGCCTGGCCGGCCGCACCCGCGTGTCCCTGCGCGTCACCTCCTCCCCGGCCACCCTGCTCAAGTTCGCCGACCTGGTCCCGCTGCTGGCGCCGCCGGCGTCGGTCTGCGTGCTGGGCCTGGGCGCCTCCCACGGCTTCGCCCTGGCGGTCCTCGAGGCCGGCCTGGCCGAGGCGCTGCTCGCGGCCGCGCTGGGCGACCGCCGCGTCCGCCAGCCGGAGGGCGCCGCCGAGTCGCGCCGCGACCTGACCAGCGTGGAGCAGCTGGTGCTGCGCCGGCTGCTGCTGATCCTCACCGACGCCATGGCGCACGCCTGGGCTCCGGTGCTGCCCTTCCAGCCCGAGGTGCTCCGCTTCGAGCTCGACCCGCGCATGGCCACCATCGCGCCGCCCACCGACGTCGGCATCGTCTCCGGCTTCGAGATGAAGGGCGGCATCGAGGGGCGGCTGCAGCTGGTCATCCCCTACGCCGCCGTGGAGAGCGCCAAGCAGAAGCTCTCCTCGCCGCGCCGCCTCTCGCAGCGCGCCGACGAGCGGTTCGCCACGGCGCTGGCCGCCGAGGTGGAGCAGGTGATGGTGGAGCTGCGCGGCCTGTACGGCCGCACCCGCATCCCCTTCGCCCGGCTGCTCGACCTGGCCGAGGGCGACGTGCTGCTGCTCGACACCGACGAGACCAAGCCCATCCCCGTCGTGGTGCAGGGGCGCGAGAAGCTGCGCGGCACCCCCACCGTCACCGGTGGCAACCTCGCCGTGGTGGTGGAGCAGCCGCTCCGCGCCCCGGCCCAGACCCCCGCCCTCATCGTTCACTAGGAGCACCGGACCATGGAAGCGCAGACCCCCAAGAACGGGAACGACGGACGCCGGCTGGACATGCTGCTCGACGTGCCGCTCGAGGTGAACGTCGAGCTGGGCCGCACCCGCATGACCATCCAGGACCTGCTGCAGCTCGGCCCGGGCTCGGTCATCGAGCTGGACAAGGTGGCCGGCGAGCCGCTGGACATCCTCGTCAACGGCCGGCTGGTGGCCCGCGGCGAGGCGGTGGTGGTGAACGACAAGTTCGGCATCCGCATCACCGACATCGTCTCCCCGCAGGAACGCATCCAGCGCCTCCGCTAGGAGCCCTCCGTGCACGCCCTCCTCGCGGCCGCCCTGCTCTCCGCCTCGCCCGCCCTGCCCGCCCCCGGCGATCAGGCGCCGCCCGCGCCCGCCGCGGAGGCCGCCGCGCTGCCCGAGGCCGCGCCAGCCCCGGCGCCGGCGCCCGCCGCGCCGGCCCCGGCCGCCGCCCGGCCGCTGGAGCTGCCCACCAGCGCCGGCCCCGGGCTCGGCTCCCTGATCGGCCCGGCCCTGGTGCTGCTGGCCTTGGCCGGCGCCGCCCTCTTCTTCTCGAAGCGGCGCCGCCTGCCCGCGCGGATGGTGCAGGTGCTCGAGACCACCGGCATCGGCCCCAAGCGCAGCCTGGTGGTGGCGCGGATGGGCGACGAGCTGCTCCTGCTCGGCTCCAGCGAGTCCGGCATCACCCTGCTCCGCTCGCAGCCCGCGCCCGAGGCCGCCGCCGAGCCCGCCCCGGCCCGCCCGGCCCTGCAGGCCGCGCCCGCCGAGCCGCCCGCGGCCGTGGCCGGCCTGGTGGCGCGCCTGCGCACCGCCCGCCGGCCCGCCGCCGCGCCCGCCCCCGCCGCCGCCTTCGACGCACTGCTGGCGGAGAGCGCCGAGGACCAGGAGCTGCGCCGCAAGCTGGCCCGCGGCCAGGCCGGGAGCGTCCGGTGATCCCCCTCGCCCTGGCCGGCGCGACCACCGACTCCGCGCTCCAGATCAGCATGAACGGCGGCGGCTCCGCGCCGGTGAAGCTGTTCCTGCTCTTCACCGCGCTCTCCTTCGCCGGCGCGCTGCTGGTCTCGGTCACCAGCTTCACGCGGATCGTGATCGTGCTGTCGTTCCTGCGCCAGGCGCTCGGCACCACGCAGCTGCCGCCCAACCAGGTGCTGGTGGGGCTGGCGCTGTGCCTGTCCTTCTTCGTCATGTCGCCCACCGCCAGCCGGGTCTACGGCGAGGCGCTGGGGCCCTACCTCGAGGAGAAGATCGGGCCGCAGGAGGCCTTCGACCGGGCCAGCGTCCCCATGCGCGAGTTCATGCTGCGGCAGACCCGCGACCAGGACCTGGCGGTGTTCTACGAGATCGCCGGGAAGGAGCGGCCCACCGCCGGTGAGCCCATCCCCATGACCATCGTGGTCCCGGCCTTCATGATCTCCGAGCTGACCACCGCCTTCCGCATGGGGCTGTTCCTGTACATCCCGCTGCTGCTGGTGGACCTGCTGGTCTCGGCCCTCCTCATGTCGATGGGCATGATGATGGTCCCGCCCAACCTCATCTCGCTGCCGGTGAAGGTGGGCCTGTTCGTGATGGCCGACGGCTGGCGCCTGGTGGTGGCCTCGCTGGCGCGGAGCTTCGGCGCATGACCTCCGAGCTGCCCGGCGCGCTCATCCACGACGCGCTCCTGATGCTGGCCTCGGTGGGCGGCCCCATCTTCGGCATCATGCTGGCGGTCGGCCTGGTGATCGGCATCCTCCAGGCGGCCACCCAGATCAACGACAACGCGGTGGGCTTCCTGCCCCGCGCCGTGGCGGCCGGGCTCACCGTCTGGATGCTGGGCGGCTGGATGATGGAGCGCCTGGCCGCCTTCCTGGTCCACGCCATCGCGGCCATGGCCGGGAGGTGACGTGGACGCCCCGCTCGCCACCGCCTACGGCTTCGGCCTGGTGCTCCTCCGGACGGCCGCGCTCTGCTCGGCCGCGCCGGTGCTGGGCGCCCGGCTGGTGCCGGCCCGCATCCGCATGGCCGTGGCGCTGGTGGTGGCGTTCGCGGTCTTCACCGGCGCGGGCGCGCCGGCCGTGGCGCCGCCGGCCGGCCTGGCCGGGCTGGCCGGCGCCGCCGCCAGCGAGACCCTGACCGGCCTCCTGGCCGGCCTGGCCGCGCGCTGGGCGCTGGAGGCCGCGCTGGGCGCCGGGCACGTGGCCGGCCTCTCCGCCGGCCTGGGCTTCTCCGCCCTCATCGACCCGGCCACCGGCGCCGAGTCCACCGCCGTCTCCCAGACCTTCTTCGTCACCGCCCAGGGCGCGGCGGTGGCGCTGGGCGTGCATCGCGAGGCCCTCACCTGGCTCGTCCGCTCCATCCAGACCTGGCCGCCGGGCGCCCCCGCCGACCTCTCGGCGCTGGCCACCCGCGTGGTGGGCGAGGCGGCCCTCTCCATCGCCCTGGCAATCCGGCTGGCCTTCCCGGTGGCCGGCGCCGTCATGCTGGGCCACCTGCTCATGGGCGTGCTGGGGCGCATGGCGCCGCAGCTCTCGCCGCAGAGCCTGGGCTTCTCGGTGGCCATCCTGGCCGGCGGCCTGGCCCTGTACGCCACCGCCCCCACCGTGGCCGAGCTGGCGGCGCGCGCGGCCATCGCCGCCTTCCAGGGGTGATCGATGTCCGACGACGCCGACCAGGAGAGCAGGACAGAGGCCCCCTCAGGCAAGCGCATCAGCGAGGCGCGCGAGGAGGGGCGCGTGCCCATCGGGCACGACATCGTCATGGCGGCCGGCCTGGTCGCCGGCGCCGCGGCCCTGGCGTTCCTGGCCGGCCCGCTGCGCAACGGCCTGGTGGACCTGATCTCCCAGTCGGTCTCCAGCGTGGACCACACGCCCTTCCGCGACGTGGGCGGGCTGGCGGTCCGGCCCGCCGCCGCGGCGCTGGCGGTCTGCGCCGCCGCCGGCCTGGCCACGGCGCTGGCCACGGTGATCCAGACCGGCGGCGGGTTCTGGGGCCACCTGGCCCTGCCCGACTTCACCAAGCTCTTCCAGCCCAGCCGGCTGGGGCGCCTGTTCGAGAAGGACTTCGCCTTCGACCTCCTGCTGGCGCTGGCCAAGGTGGCGGCCGTGACCGCCGCGGCCTGGTCCACCTTCCAGCGCGAGATGTCGCGCATGCCGGCCCTGGTGACCGCCGAGCCGGCCGCGCAGCTGGAGACCGCCTTCCGCATGCTCCTGGCGCTGGGCAAGCCGGTGCTGGTGGCCGCGCTGGTGCTGGCCGGCGCCGAGTACGCCCTCTCCCGCTGGCGCTTCTTCAAGAAGATGCGGATGACCAAGGAGGAGACGAAGCGCGAGTTCAAGGAGGAGGAGGGCGACCCGCTCATCAAGGGCAAGCGCAAGCGCAAGCACCGCGAGCTGGTGAAGAACCAGGCCCGGGCCGAGGTGCCGCGGGCCGACGCGCTGGTGGTCAACCCCACCCACATCGCCATCGCCATCCGCTACCGCAAGGACGAGGGCCGGGCGCCGCGCGTCACCGCCAAGGGCAAGGGTGAGCTGGCGGAGTACATGCGCAACCTGGCCCGCGAGAACGGCGTTCCCATCGTCCAGGACGTGCCGCTGGCCCGCCTCTTGTATCGGAAGGTCAAGGTGGGCCGCGGAGATCCCTTCCCAGACCTACAAGGCCGTGGCCGCCATCCTGGCCTTCGTCTACCGCGTCACGGGCCGCCGTGACGCCGGGGTGCGTGCATGAGCGCCGACAAGCCTGCCCAGGGTTCGACCCGCGCCGAGGCCATCGTGGCCGTGGCCGTGCTGGGCGTCATCTCCATCCTGATCATCCCGGTCCCCGCGGCGCTGCTGGACGTCTTCCTGGCGCTCTCCATCGGCACCTCGGTGCTGATGCTGCTCATCGCCCTGGGGCTGACCCGCGCCGTCGAGTTCTCCGTCTTCCCCTCGCTGCTGCTGATCGTCACCCTCTTCCGCCTGGCGCTCAACGTCGCCACCACCCGGCTGATCCTGCTCCACGGCGGCGAGGGGCCGGGCGCGGCCGGCCACCTGATCGAGACCTTCGGCCGCTTCGCCATCGGGTCCAGCCTGGTGGTCGGCCTGGTCGATCTTCCTCATCCTCCTGGTGGTGAACTTCACCGTCATCACCAAGGGCTCCAACCGCGTCTCCGAGGTGGCGGCCCGGTTCACCCTGGACGCCATGCCCGGCAAGCAGATGTCGATCGACGCCGACCTGTCGGCCGGCATCATCGACGACCGCGAGGCGCGCACGCGCCGGCGCGACCTGGAGCGCGAGGCCGAGTTCTTCGGCGCCATGGACGGCGCCTCCAAGTTCGTCCGCGGCGACGCCGTGGCCGGCCTGGCCATCACCGGCATCAACATCGTGGGCGGCCTGCTCGCCGGCGTGCTGCGCGACCACCTCTCCCTGGCGCAGGCCGCCGAGACCTTCACGCTCCTGACGGTGGGCGACGGCCTGGTGTCGCAGATGCCGGCCCTGCTCATCTCCACCGCGGCCGGCATGGTGGTCACCCGCGCCGCCGGCACCGACCTGGGCACGCAGATGAACACCCAGCTGTTCGGCAAGCCGGTGGTGCTCAAGACCGCCGCCGCGGTGCTGGGCGTGATCGGGCTCCTCCCCGGGATGCCGCTCCTGGCCTTCGGGGCCGTGGGCGGCTCCCTGCTGCTCCTCTCCCGCCGCGCCGAGGCCGCGCGCGCGGCCGAGGGCGCCGCGCCCCGCCCCAAGGCCGAGGAGAAGGCCGGGCCGGAGCGGGTGCAGGACCTGCTGGCGCTGGACGCCCTGGAGCTGGAGGTCGGCTACGGGCTGGTCCAGCTCATCGACCTGGACAAGGGCGGCGAGCTGCCCGGCCGCGTCACCTCGCTGCGCAAGCAGCTGGCCACCGAGCTGGGCATCGTGCTCCCCTCGGTCCACCTGCGCGACAACCTGCGGCTGGAGGCCAACGCCTACCGCGTGCTGCTGCGCGGCATGGAGATCGGCAAGGGCGAGGCCCACCTCGACCGGCTCATGGCGCTCGACCCCTCCGGCGGCGTGCCGTCGCTGGACGGCATCCACGGCGTGGACCCGGCCTTCGGGCTGCGGGCGGTCTGGATCGCCCAGGCCGAGCGCCCCCGCGCCGAGGGCATGGGGCTGACGCTGGTGGACGCCGCCTCGGTGATCACCACCCACCTCTCCGAGCTGCTGCGCCGCAACGCCCACGAGATCGTCGGCCGCCAGGAGGTGCAGGAGCTGATCGGCATCGTGGCCCGCGACGCGCCCAAGCTGGTCGAGGACGTGGTGCCCGGGACCATCTCGCTGGGCGACCTGGTGCGCGTGCTCCGCGGCCTGCTCCGCGAGGGCGTCTCGGTTCGCGACCTGCGCACCGTCCTCGAGGCGGTGGCCGACGCGGCGCCGCGCTCCAAGGACCCGGCCTACCTGGTCGAGGCGGCGCGCCGCCGCCTGGCCCGGCAAATCACCGCCCGCGTGGCCGGCCCGGACGGCGTGGTCCACGCCCTGACGCTGGACCGCTCCACCGAGGAGACCCTCCGCGCCACGCTGGGCGCCTCGGACGGCGGAGATCGCCCTGGCGCCGGACGTCTCCACCGCCCGGCTGCTGGTCTCCTCCCTGGAGGCCCAGGCCACGCGCCTGGCCAGCGCCGGCCACCCGGTGGTGGTCCTGGCCCCGCCCGACCTGCGCCGGCCGCTCTTCGACTTCGCCAGCCGCTTCGTGCCGGACGTCACCGTCGTGGCCGCCCGCGAGCTCGTACCCGGGACCACCGTGGAGCCGGCGGGCACACTCCAGGCTCCCGGCCGGCTGATGGGGGCGGCGTGACGCGCCCCGGCGCCGGCCTGACGCCTGGCCGGCGGAACGGGCGTTGCAGGGTGAAGGGCCAGGAGCCACTCCGATGACGCCGATGGTCCGCACCTTCCGAGCCCCCGACGCCAGCGCCGCGCTGGCCGCCGTCAAGTCCGCGCTCGGCCCCGAGGCGGTGATCCTGTCCACCCGGAGCGTCGACGGCGGGCTGTTCCGCCGGCCCGAGGTGGAGATCACCGCCGCCCTGGAGCCGCCGCCTGCCCCCGCCCCTGCCCGCGCCCGGCGAGCCGAGGCCGCCTTCGCGGCCCCGCCCGCCCCTGCGCCGACCCCCGCCCCGGCGGCCCTCGCCACCCCCCTGCCCCGCCCCGCCGACGACCCGCTCCAGGACGAGATCCGGCTGCTGCGGCGGTCGGTCGAGGAGGCGCGCCGGGCCCTGGCCTCGGTGACGCTGGAGGCCAAGGCCGGCCGCGACCTGCAGCTCCCGCCCGCCGGCGCCGAGGTCTTCGCCCGGCTGGCCGGGCGCGGCGTCGAGCCGGCGCTGGCGGAGAGCTTCGTCCGCTCCGCCCTGACGCTGGTCCCGCCGGAGGCGCACCGCCTGCTCTCCACCGTGAAGGACCTGGTGGGCGAGCGGATGGTCCCGTGCCGCGCCCCCTGGCTCCACGACGGCCGCCACGTCATCGCCGTGGTGGGGCCGACCGGGGTGGGCAAGACCACCACCCTCGCCAAGATGGCGGCGCGCGCGCTGCTCGAGACCCAGAAGCGCGTCGCCTTCGTGACGCTCGACACCTACCGCATCGGCGGCACCGAGCAGCTGGCCCGCTACGGCGAGATCATGGGCGTGCCGGTGCTGGTGGCCCGCGACCGCGGCGAGCTGGGGCAGGCCATGGAGCGGCTCTCCGACGCCGACCTGATCCTGGTCGACACGGCCGGGCGCTCGTCCGCCGACGACGTGGCCCGCCAGGCCGCGCTGGTCCGCAGCGTCCCCCGCGTCCAGCTGCACCTGGCCATCTCCGCCGCCGCCGGCGCGCTGGAGCTGGCGGCGGTGGCGGACCGGTACCGGACCCTTGCGCCCGACCGGCTGATCGTGACCAAGGTGGACGAGTCGGCCGGGCCCGGCGGCGTGCTCTCCGCCGCCGTCCGGATCTGCCGTCCCATCAGCTGCGTGACCGACGGCCAGCGCGTGCCGGAGGACATTCACGCCTACACCGGACCCGAGCTGGTCGACCTCGTCGCCGGCCGTGAGCCGTAGCAGCAGGGAGGCACCGTGGATCAGGCCCAGAGCCTTCGCGAGCACGTCGGGACCCGCCGCGGGAGCGGCGGCTTCCCCATGCGCGTGGTGGCGGTCACCAGCGGCAAGGGCGGCGTCGGCAAGACGCACATCTCGGCCAACCTGGCGGTGCTCGCCGCCAAGGCCGGGCGGCGCGTGCTGCTCATCGACGCCGACCTCGGCCTCGCCAACGCCGACATCGTGCTGGGCATCTGCCCGACCCGCCACCTGGGCCACCTGCTCGACGGCAGCGCCAGCGCCGAGGAGGTGCTGACCGAGGGGCCGCGCGGCATCCGCGTGCTGGGCGCCTCGTCCGGCATCCAGTCCCTGACCGCGCTCACCGACGAGCAGAAGCTGACGCTGGTCTCGGCCTTCGAGCCGCTCGACGACCGCTTCGACCTGGTCATCGTGGACTGCGGCGCCGGCATCGGCGACAACGTGCTCTTCTTCGCCGGCGCGGCGCAGGAGGCGCTGCTGGTGGTCTCGCCAGAGCCCACCTCGCTCTCCGACGCCTACGCCACGGTCAAGGTGCTCTCGCAGGACGCGGGCGTGAGCCACTTCTCGGTGGTGGCCAACCAGGCGGCCGACTTCCAGGGGCGCGACGTCTTCCGGCGGCTGACGCAGGTGACCGACCGCTTCCTCGACGCGCGGCTCAAGTACCTGGGCAACGTGCCCCGCGACGAGGATTCTGCCGCGGGCGGTGCGGGTGCAGCAGCCGCTGGTCGAGCTCTACCCCCGCTCCCCGGCCAGTCGCGCCCTGGGCACCCTCTGCGATACGCTGCTCTCCTCCGAGCCGCCGCAGGCGCTGCCCGGGGGCGTGAAGCTGTTCTGGCAGCAGATCCTGCGCAGCAAGGAGACGCGCGCCTGAGGAGGGCGCCCGAGCCGTGCACCGCGCCTACGCCCGATACGGCACCGCCGGAGGCGGCCCCGAGGCCGAGCTGGTCTCGCGCTACGGGCCGCTGATCGACCGGTGCGCCCGCCGCCTGTCGGCCCGCTCCGGCCACACCGTGGCCGCCGAGGACCTGTGGTCGGCCGGCGCCATGGGGCTCATCGACGCGCAGCGCCGCTTCGACGGCGCGCGGGACGTGAAGTTCGAGACCTTCGCCGAGCACCGCATCCGCGGCGCCATGCTGGACGAGATGCGGCGCATGGACCACCTGCCCCGCCGGCTCCGCGCCGACGTGGAGAAGGTGGAGCTGGCCCGCAACAAGCTGGCCCAGTCCCTGGGGCGCGACCCCGGGGCCGACGAGCTGGCCGAGGCGCTGGGGGCCGAGCCGGCCGACGTGGCCGAGCTGCTGCAGCTCATGGCCCCGCCCCTCCCGGTCGAGGACGATATCGCCGCCGCCCAGCTGCCCGAGCCGGACGAGGCGCTGGGCAAGGCGCAGCTGACCGGGGCGCTCGCGAAGGCCATCGGGACCCTGCCCGAGCGGCTCCAGGTGCTGCTGGCGCTCTACTACGACGAGGAGCTCACCTACCGGGAGATCGCCAAGATGCTGGGCGTCTCCGAGCCCCGCGTCTGCCAGCTCCACTCCGACGCGATGAAGCGGCTGCGCGGGTCCCTTTCGGGTGCGGCAGTGAGTCCCCCCGAGGAGTGATCCGGGGACCCACCCCGTCCTCCCACACGCAGTCTTCCCCGAAATCACGGCGGTTTCCAGAACCCGTTGCCGGCCGACCGGCCCGGTGCTCTCGTCCCTGGCACCGCGCCAAGCGAAAGGCTCGCGCGGCCGCCCGCGCTCCTGCGGGCGCGTCCCGGCTCCGGCCGGGGCTCCTGGACGGTGGACCGATGCCTGCCTCACACGTGGACGACCCCTTCGAACGCAGCGCCCGCCAGCCTTCGCCGGCGGGCTTCAGGATCCGTTCCTTCTCCCCCGATGACCCCACCCTGCTGGCCACGCTGCGCGGCTGGCAGCTGACCACCCGGCGGCTGCTGGCCCAGGCCGCCTCGGCCGACACCCGCGCCCGGCTGGAGGACTCCCGCCGCATCGTGGACGAGCTGGTGCAGGTCCTGACCGGCGACGAGGACGGCGAGGGCGTCGCGGAGGAGCGGCTGGTGCGCGCCGCCGTCTCCGGCGGCGAGATCCAGGCCTTCACCACCGTCTTCCTCTGCCCGCGGGCGGCCTTCATCGAGCTGCTGGCCACCGCGCCCTGGAACCTGCTCGGCCCCGGCGACCCGCCCGACCGGCGGGCGGTCCGCGGCGCCGGGCGCGCCCTGGTGCAGCACGCCTCGGCCCTGGCCCGCGCCGCCGGCGCCGGCGGGCGCGTGGCGCTGCAGGCCGAGAACCCGCGCAGCCTGGCCGTCTACGAGCGCCTGGGGTTCGGCTTCATGCGCCCGTCGGACGCGCCCCTGGCCCTGGTGCCGCGCGGCGACAAGGGCTGGTCGGCGGCCGTGGTCCGGCTGGCGCGCGGCGCGCCCGGTCCGGACGAGCGGCGCGCCCCCTGGCTGCTCTTCGATCCCGACCGGCCCGAGCGCCGGGTGGGCGCGGCGGTGCTCCCCTTCCGCTCCTCGGCTGGCGCCGTGGCGCGGGCGGCGGCCCGCCCCTTGCGCGCCGGGCGCTCCGCTGGCGGCCCGCCCGCCGCCGCAGCCGCGCTGAGCGCGGCGGCCGGCTGAGCCACCTCGACGCCGGCGACGGGGGCCACCGCCGCGGGGCGGAGCGCCTGCTCCGCGACGACCCGGGCCACCGCCGCCGGCCGCTGGCCAGGCACCGGCACGCCCAGGCGCGCCACCTCCTCCTCCAGCGCCGTCACCAGCACGCCGGGCTCCTCCAGCGCCGCCACGTCGGCGCGGACGCCGATCCGCACCTCGCCGGCGTAGGACAGGATGCTCACGCCCAGGCCCAGCGTGGCCGGGTGCGGGACCCAGAACATCATCCGGTCCAGCGCCTCGCCGGCCAGCTTGAGCGGCACCGGCGGGCCGGCCACGTTGGTCACCACCAGCGAGGCCTTGCGGGAGAAGAACGAGGTGCCGAGCCGCTCCAGCGCGGAGGGGAGCAGGCCGAAGGCCCCCAGCAGCGTCAGGGCCACCAGCGCGTCCGGCCCGTGCTTGATGGCCTCGAAGCGGGCGTGGATGGCCGCCAGCCGGCCCGCCGCGGTGGGGAGCCGGACCGGCAGGTCGATGAAGACCAGGCCGAAGGCGTTGCCCAGCCCCGCGCCGGCCGGGCCGGAGCGCGTGTTGACCGGCACCAGCGCGCGGGGCTCGAGCACGTCCACCGGATCGCCGGCCCGGTCCAGCACCGCACGCAACGCGCCGGCCAGCGCCGCCAGCAGCAGCTCGTTGACGCTGGCGCCGCCGCGGTGGGCCGCGTCGCGCACCGCCGGCAGCGGCAGGCCGCGGGTCCAGGCCACGCGGCGGGTGCCGGAGAGCGGCCGGTTGAGAACGCTCTCGCGGTCGAACGGGAGCGTGGCCATCCGGGCCAGCGAGGTGGCGAAGGCGCCGGCGTCGCGCGCCAGCCGGATCGCCGCGGCCGGCTCGGTGACCGCCTTGACCAGCCCCGTCCAGCCGTCGTGCGTGAAGGCCAGGTCGCGGAAGGCCAGCGGCGCCGGCGCCAGCTCCGCCACCGGCTCATCCGCCAGCGACCGGAGCAGCGCCACCAGCGCCTGGCCGTCGCCCATGCAGTGGTGCAGCTTCACCGCCAGCGCGGCGCCCGCGCCGGTGTCCACCAGCCGCATGCGCCAGGGCGGCCGGCCCGGCTCGAGCGGCGTGGTGGCCAGGCCGGAGAGCAGGTCGCGCAGCGCCTCGTCCCCTTCGACGCTCGCCTGGTCCAGGTGGCGGTCGAGCGAGAAGGACGGATCCGGCTCCCAGGCCGGGCCGGCGGCGGACTCGTGGATGCGCTGGCGGAACCGCTCGTTGGCCAGCAGCCGGTCCTCGACCAGCCCGCGGACGCGGTCGTACGGGACTCCGCGGCCGAACCCGAGCAGCGAGACGATGTCGGCGGTGTTGCGCGGCCAATCCATGTGCAGCCAGGCCGCGTCCACCCTGCGCATGGGTTCGGGCATGTGGTTCCCCCTGCTGAGGCCGCTCCCTTTGTACGCCCGGAGTGTTCATGGCCCGCGTGATAACGCGGGGCCGCCCCGATAGGCCGGTGGGCCCAGGGCGTGGGCCCCAGGCCTCAGGCGTCAGGCCTCAGGTGCCAGGCGCAGCGTGCTGAGGCGCTGTCGCGACAAACGCCCGGGCGGGAGTGGAGGGAACGGCGGCGTGGGCGGAACGGCGGGGAGCCACGGGGGTGGGGGCCCCGGCACGTGGCCGGCGGAGGGGACGCAGTCCCCTCTACCTACTGTTGAAACGGAGCGTCGCCAGCTCGTCGAGCGCCTTGCGCTCGCGCTTCTCGCGGTCGCTGACGATCTCCGCGCGCTTCTTCTCCTGGGCGCGCCGGGCCACCTCGGCCTGGCGGTGGGCGGCGGTGTAGCCGGCCCGGGCCGTGGCCTCGTGCGTCTCCGCCTGCGCCAGCTGCTCGCGGGCCCGCGCCACCTGCTGCAGGGCGCGGACGTGGGCGTGCTCCTCCAGCAGCCACAGCTCGGCCGCGCCCGGCGCCCGGGCGTCCACGCGGGCGCTCTGCTGCGCCCCGGCCAGCCGCTGGGCGGCGTGGTCGCGCCCGGTCTGCGCGCGGGCCAGCGTCTCGAGCGCGCTCTCCTCGGTGCGCTCGCGGACGGTCACCAGTCGATCGAGGCGGGTCTTGGGGGGCGCCATGTCCTCTTCCTCTTCGGCACGCCGGGCCGGCACGCCTGAGCACTTACACGCGCCGTGCCGGCGGACCCGGGGGCCCGGCCATTCCTGCCCACCGCGCCGCGCGGCCTGCGCGCAGTGAGCCGTTGCACGGCCCGCGCCGCGTCGGCCGATTGACGGTGGCATGCCCCCTGCTCTTAGGCCGCCCGGAGACAGATCCATGGCAGACGGCATCTACGTGAGCATGTGCGGCGCGGTGGCGAGGGCGGAGCAGCTCGACGCCATCGCCGACAACCTCGCCAACGCCCAGACCCCCGGCTTCAAGGCCGCGCGGCCGGCGTTCGAGAGCTTCATGGGCAAGGGGCTGGAAGCCGCGCAGGACAAGCATTATCCGGCCGCCGTGGCCACCGGCTTCGACCTCCGCCCCGGCCCCACCTCGCAGACCGGGAACCCGCTCGACGTGATCCCCGGCGACGGCCTCTTCCTGACGGTGCGGACCGCCGGTGGGGCGACCGCCTACACGCGCGACGGCCGCCTGACGCTCGACGCCGACGGCCGCCTGACCACCGGCGGCCGGCCGGTCCTGGACCGGACCGGGCAGCCCATCGTCGTCCCCCCCGATCAGCCCATCCGGATCGACTCCACCGGCAAGGTGCTGGCCGGGGAGGAAGAGGTCGCGGAGCTGGGTCTGGCGGGTCTCGCGGGTCCGGTGGACCGGGTCGGCCCTGCCCTGCTGGCCCCGGGCACCGGCGGCCGCGTCCTGCCCTGCACGCAGGGCTCGGTGCGCATCGGCGAGATCGAGCTGGGCAACGCCTCGGCGCTCGAGGCCACCGTCCAGATGGTCACCGCGCAGCGCAACTACGACGCCTCGATGACGGCGATCCAGACGTACCAGAAGCTCGACCAGCGCGCCGTCGAGGTGGCGCGGGTCCGCTAGCCAGGAAGGAACGACCGATGCTCCGCTCGCTCTACACCGCCGCCACCGGGATGGAAGCCCAGCAGCTCCGGATGGACGTCATCGCCAACAACCTCTCCAACACCAGCACCACCGGCTTCAAGAAGGTGCGGGCCGAGTTCGAGGATCTCCTGAGCGAGACGCTCAAGGGGGCCGAGGCGCCGGACCCGCGCGGCGGGACCAGCCCCACGCCGCTGCAGGTGGGCCTGGGCGTTCGCAACGGCGCCACCACCCGGAACTTCGGGCAGGGCGACATGGTCACCACCAACAACCCGCTCGACGTCGCCATCGAGGGCCAGGGCTTCCTGCGCGTCACCCGCCCCGGGGGCGAGCCGGCCTACACCCGCGCCGGCAACCTGCGCGTGGACGAGAACGGGCGGCTGGTGACGGTGCGCGGCGACCTGCTCGATCCCGAGATCACCTTCCCCCCCGACACCATGCAGGTGAGCATCCGCGCCGACGGCACCGTCCTGGCCAAGGTGGCCAGCGAGGAGGAGCCGCGCGAGGTGGGCCAGCTCGAGCTGGCCACGTTTACCAACCCGGCCGGCCTCGAGGCCATCGGCGGCAACCTGCTGGTGCAGACCGCCGCCAGCGGCGAGGCCCAGCTGCTGAGGCCCGGCGAGCAGGGCGCGGGCACGCTCGCCCAGGGGATGCTCGAGGGCTCCAACGTGAAGGCGGTGGAGGAGATGATCGACATGATCTCCACCCAGCGCGCCTACGAGCTCAACTCGCGCGTCATCACCACCGCCGACCAGATGCTGCAGAAGCTCACCCAGCTCCGCTAGCCACCATGTCCGCCCTGCTCGCCCTCACCCTCGCCGCCGCCGCCCCGGGCCTCGCGCCCGCGGACGGCCCCGACGCCGCCCTGGCCGGGCAGGCCGTGGCCGCGGCGCTGGCCGTGGACGGGCGGGCCGAGCTGCTGGGGGTGCGCCGCACCAGCGGCGGCCGCTGCGAGGCCCGCCGCGCCGAGGCGCTCCGCCCGGTGGCGGCCTCCGGCGAGATCACGCTGCGCCTCTCCGGCGCCGACGCGGCCGGCCAGCCCTGCGAGGCCTTCGCCTGGGCCCGGGTCCGCGTGCTGGCGCCGGCGCTGGTCCTCTCCCGCGACCTGCCCGCCGGCGAGCCGCTGGACGGCGCGGTGGCGCCGGGCGAGGCCGAGGTGCTCCCGGCGCGCGCCCCGCTGGCCACGCTCCAGGACGGCGCCCGCGCCTCGCACGCGCTGGCCGCCGGCGCCGTGCTCCGGGCCGGCGACGTCCGCCTGGGCCCGGCGCCCGGGGAGCCCATCGCGGTGCGCGTGGTCTCGGGCGAGATCCAGCTCACCACCACCGGCCGCGCCGTGGCCTGTCCCCGCGGCCGCGCCTGCGCCCTCCTGCCCAGCGGCCGCCGCGTCGAGGGCCGGCTCGCGGGCGACACCCTGATCGTGGAGGCTCCATGAGCGCCGCGCGCCCCCTGCCGCTCGCCGCGGCCGCCCTGCTCCTCTCCGCCTGCGCCTCGACCGTGCCGCACGTGGGCGAGTACAAGCCGCGCCAGCGCCAGTACGAGGTCCCGGCCGCCGCGGCCGCCGGGAACGAGTCGGCCGCGCCCGGCTCGCTCTGGCGCGACGGCGCCCCGCAGTCGCTGCTCTTCACCGACGCCCGCGCCTTCCGCGAGAACGACCTGGTGGTCATCAAGGTGGAGGAGATTGCCGACGCCAAGCGCTCCTCCGACACCGACCTCTCCCGCCAGCAGGGCGCCGCCGGGACCATCAACTTCAGCATGGACGGCAAGCCGGCCATCCCGGTCATCGACGGCAAGGCCACCACCGACACCACGTTCAGGGGGCTGGGCTCGACGGGCCGCACCGAGCGGCTCATCGCCACCGTGCCGGCCGTGGTCCGCAAGGTGCTGCCCAACGGCAACCTGTTCGTCGAGGGGCACCGCGTGGTGCTGGTGAACAACGAGGAGCAGCACTTCTACATCTCCGGCGTGGTCCGCCCCATCGACATCGACGGCCAGAACTCCATCCGCTCCAGCATGGTGGCGGACGCCGAGATTGAGTTCACCGGCCGCGGCATCCTCTCGGACAACCAGAAGAAGGGCTGGGCCTCCCGCTACCTGGGCTGGCTCTGGCCGTTCTGAGGCGCGCCATGACCCGCTCCCCCTTCACCGCCCTGCTGGCCGCCCTGGCGCTCGCCGCGCCCGCGCCGGCGCGCGCCGCCCGCGTCAAGGAGCTGGCCGACGTGGTGGGCGTGCGCGAGAACGCGCTGGTCGGCTACGGCCTGGTGGTCGGCCTGGCCGGCACCGGCGACACGCAGCGCGTGCTCTTCACCCAGCAGTCCATCGCCAGCCTGCTGGGTCGCCTCGGCATCCGGGTGGACCCCAACGACGTCCGCTCGCGCAACGTGGCCGCGGTGATGGTCACGGCCAAGCTGCCCCCCTTCGCCCGCCCCGGCACCAAGATCGACGTGGCGGTGGCCTCCATGGGCAACGCCCGGTCGCTGGCCGGCGGCGTGCTGCTGGTCACCCCGCTCACCGGCGGCGACGGCCGCGTCTACGCCGTCAGCCAGGGGCCGGTCCAGGTGGCCGGCTTCGACGCGGGCACGTTCAACGCGCGGACCACCAAGAACACCCCCACCTCCGGCCGCATCGCCGGCGGCGCGGTGGTGGAGCGGGGCGTGGAGCTGGACCTGGGCGCCACCCCGCTCACGCTGGCGCTGCGCTCGCCCGACCTGACCACGGCCAGCCGCATCGCCTCCGCCGTGAACGCCAAGCTGGGCGCCGGCACCGCCAAGGCGGTGGACCCGGCCGCCGTGACGCTCACCACCCCCGAGGCCCGCAAGGCCGACCTGGTCGGCTTCCTGGCCGAGGTGGAGGTGCTGGAGGTCCAGGCCGACCAGCGCGCCCGCGTGGTGGTCTCCGAGCGCACCGGCACGCTGGTGGCCGGCGAGGGCGTGCGGCTCCGCCCGGTGGTGGTGGCGCACGGCGGGCTCGAGGTGCGCATCCAGCGCGACCCGGTCATCTCGCAGCCGGCGCCGTTCAGCTACAACGGCCGGACGGTCCGGGCCTCGCAGGACACCACCGAGACCACCGAGGTCTACGGCGCCGGCGCGGTGGCGCTGCCCGCCACCTCCACGGTCGAGGACCTGGCCAAGGCGCTCAACCTGCTGGGCGTCAGCCCGCGCGACCTGGTGGCGGTGCTGGAGGCCATCAAGGCGGCCGGCGCGCTCGACGCCGAGCTCGAGGTGCTGGAGTGAGGCTGGACCGCGCCAGCGCGGGGCCCTCCCCCTCCGCCGACGGCGCGGCCGACCCGCGGCTGCGCCAGGCCGCCCGCGACCTGGAGGGGCTGCTGCTCAAGCAGGTCCTCAAGTCCAGCGGAGCGTTCACCGGTGGTGATAGCCCCGGCAGCGCCGTCCGCGCCGACCTGTTCGTGGACACGCTGGCCGAGGCGGTGGAGGACGCCGGCGGGCTGGGCCTCGCCGACGGGCTGGTGCGCTCGTTCACCGGCCAGGCCGGTCCTGCGCCCTCCCCTTCGACCCACCCGGCCCTGGCCGTCACCCCCCGCCGCCCGGCCTCGATGCCGCCCGCAGGGGACTCCACCCTGGCGGCCCTGCTGCCCGTGGCCGGACGGGTGACCAGCCCGTTCGGCGGGCGCACCGATCCCTTCACCGGCGCACACGCGGACCACCACGGCGTGGACGTGGGGGCGCCGGAGGGCACGCCCATCGTCGCCACCGCCGCCGGCGTGGTCCGGACCGCCGGCGAGCGCGGCGGCTACGGCAACGCGGTGGAGATCGACCACGGCAACGGGGTCACCACGCTGTACGGCCATGCGGCGCAACTGCTCGTCTCCCCTGGAGAAAGGGTCGAGGCGGGGCAGGAGATCGCCACCGTGGGCTCGACCGGTCGCTCGACCGGCCCCCACGTCCACTTCGAGGTTCGTGAGGGAGGTCGGCCGGTGGATCCGGCCCGAGTCCTTAAGGCTTACGTGCGGCGTGCCGAAGACGTCACCAGGAGCGGACCCTGACCAAGGAGGACAACATGAAGGTCAAGGACGCCAGTGAGGTTCGCCGCCTGGACGCGAACAAGCCGACCGAGTCGAAGAAGACCCGGGAAGGCAGCGCCCCCAGCACGACGGACAAGGTGTCGACCGACTCCAAGGCGCAGCTCGACGCCGCCACTTCGGCGGCGCGGACGGCGCTCGGCAGCAGCAGGAACGTGAGGCTGGAGGCCATCGAGGCCGCCGTTCGCCAGGGCACCTTCAAGCCCGATCCCCAGCGGATCGCGCAGAGATCCTCGACGACGCGGAGCTGTCCGCGATGCTCCAGGCCATGCTCAAGCAGGACGGGTAACCGGGGAACGGACCGATGCTCGAGGAAGCCCTCGCCACCACCATCGCGCTCAGGAGCGTGCTCGAGTCCGAGGTGGAGCGGGCGCGGGCGGAGCGCGAGGTGCTGCGCACCCTCGACTCGGACCGGCTCTTCGCCGGCGCCGCCGCCCGGGCAGGCTTCAACGCCCGGGTCGCGGAGCTGGAAGGACGGCTCGCCGCCGATCTCGGGCGGGCCGCCGGTACGCTCGGCCTCACCGAGGTGACGCTGGCCCGCCTGGCCGAGCGCGCACCCGCCCAGACCGCGGCCCTGTCCCGCGCGCTGGCGGACGTCCGCGCGCTCGCAGCGGCCCTGGCGGAGCTGGACCGGCTGAACCTGCTGCTCGCCGGCCGCGCCCTCGCCTGCGTCCAGTCCTACCTCACCGCCCTCCAGCCGCCGCCCACCGCCTACGACAGGCGGGGCGCGCGCGCCAGCACCGCGCCCTCGCGCGGAACGCACTGGAGCAAGGTGTAGCGTAGGAGGACTTTGCGTCATGACAGATTTGCTGCGGATCCTCTCGTCGAGCGCGTCGAGCCTCTCGGCGCAGACGGCGGCGACCGCCACCGCTTCCCACAACCTCCAGAACGCCAACACCCCCGGGTACGCGCGGCAGCGCGCCAACCTCCAGGCGGTCCTGCCCGCCGAGCTGCTGGGCGGCGCCTACATCGGCCGCGGCGCCCTGCTGGGCACGGTTCTCGCAGGCGCGGGACCGGTTCCTGGAGGCGCAGATCCCGGCCGCCTGGGGCCAGGCCACCCGCTCCAGCACCGGCGCCTCGGTGCTCCAGTCGGTGCACACGCTCGACCCGGAGGTCTCCGGCGGCCTGGGCGACGCCCTCTCCAGCTTCTACGCCTCGCTGCGCCAGCTCTCGCAGAACGCCTCCGACCCCAGCCTGCGGCAGGCCGCGGTGGGCTCGGCGCGCAGCCTGGCCATGGCCTTCAACCGCACGCGGCAGGAGCTGGAGGACGCCCGCAGCGGCACCGACGCCCGCATCGCGGCGGACGTCAGCGAGGTCAACGATCTGGCCAGGAGCGTCGCCTCGCTCAACGCGCAGGTGCGGGCCGGCCGCGCCAGCGGCGCCGAGCCCAACGACCTGCTCGACGCCCGGCAGAAGGCGGTGGACCGGCTGGCCGAGCTGACCGGCGCCACGCCCGTCACCACCAGCGAGGGCGACCAGTCGGTCTTCCTGGCCGGCGGCGCGGCGCTGGTGACCGGCGTCCACGCCTCGACGCTGACCGCCACCGCCGACATCACCAACGGCGGGCACCTGGCGCTGGCGGTGGTGAACGGCACCGTCACCCAGGCCGTCTCGCCCGGCGGCGACATCGGCGGGCTGCTCGACGCCCGCGACGGCGCCCTCCGGGACGCGGTGACCTCGGTGGACCAGCTGGCCTGGGACCTGGCCGGCGCGCTCAACGCCGTGCACCAGGGCGGCCAGGGGCTGGACGGCTCCACCGGCAACGCCCTGTTCGACCGCGGCGCGGCCGTGGCCGGCGCGGCCGGCCGGCTGGTGGTCTCGGCCGCGGTGCTGGCCGACTCGCGCGCGCTGGCCACCGCCGCGGTGGGCGGCGGAAGCGGCGACGCACGCAACGCCCTGCTGCTGGTGGGGACCGAGGCCACCGCCCTGACCGGCGGCCTCGACGCCGGCGCCTCCCTCTCGCAGCTCACCGCCGCCTTCGGCTCCGCCACCCGCACCCTGCAGGCCTCCGCCGACGCGGACGCGTCGATGAAGGAGAACCTCCAGGCCATGCGCGAGTCCACCTCGGGCGTGTCCATCGACGAGGAGCTGATCGAGATGCAGAAGGCGCAGCGCGCCTACCAGGCGATCAGCAAGGTGATCCAGACGTCGAGCGACATGTTCGACACCCTCCTCCAGCTCAAGTAGCGAGGCGACCATGCGCGTCACCGACCGGATGATCTTCGACGCCGCCACCCTCAACTCCGGGCGCGCCCAGGAGCGGGCGCAGCAGGCCACGCAGGTGGCCACCACCGGCGTCCGGGTGGTGCACCCGGGCGACGACCCGGCCGCCGCGGCCCTGGTCTCGGCCGAGCGGGGCCGGGTGACCCGGCTCGACGCCATCGCCACCGCCACCGGCCGCGCCTCCGACGAGCTGGCCGCGGCGGACGGCGCGCTGGACGAGGTGGGCAACCTCATCTCCCGCGCCCGCGAGCTGGCGGTGCAGCTCTCCACCTCCACCTACGACGCGGCCGATCGCGCCGCCGGGGCCAAGGAGGTCCAGGGGATCATCCAGTCGGTGGTGGCCAGCCTGAACGTGAAGGTGGGCAACCGCTACGTGCTGGCCGGCAACGCCGACGGCGCGCCCCCGTTCGCGCCGGTGACCTTCGACGCGCTGGGCAACGTGGACCCGGTGGCCACCGGCGCCTACGCCGGCGACGCCGGCGTGCGGCAGGTGGAGATCGCCCCCGGCGTGCTGCAGGACGCCAGCGTGCGGGCCGACGTGGCCATGAAGGGCGCCGGCGGCGGCGTGGACGTGCTCGCCACCCTGGCCGCGCTGGCCAACGCCCTCTCCGCCAACGACCCGGTCGCCACCTCCGCCACGCTCACCAACCTGACGGCCGGGACCACCCAGCTGGCCAGCGCGCGCGGCCAGGCCGGCGCGAGCATGGCGGCGCTGGACGCGGCCGCCGCGGCCAACAAGACGGCGCGCGACGACGCCAAGGTGCGCATCGGCAACCTGGCCGACGCCGACACCATCCAGGCCGCCAGCGAGCTGGCCCTGGCGCAGCGGGCGCTGGACGCGGCCCTGACCGCCTCGGCCAAGAGCTTCCAGCTGTCCCTGCTGAACAAGCTCTAGGCGCCCCGTGCCGCTCGCCTCGCCCACGCTCACGCCGCAGGGCTCCGCCGCCTCGCTGGCGCGGCGCGGGCTCTCGGCCGTGCTGCGCTGGCGGCTGCGGCGCGTGCTGCCCGGGCTGGTCCCGGCGCGCGCCATCGACGCGGCCCACTTCGCGCCGGTGCTGCTGCACGCCTCCTTCCAGCAGGGCACGCTGCGGGCCGAGGCGCCGGGCGTGGCCGGCCTGCGCTACCGGCGCCGCTGGGCCAGCCTGGCGCGGGCCTTCGAGCTGCCGCCGCCCTGGCGCGCCCAGCGCAACCCGCCCATGGTCGAGGCGGTGCTGGCGGTGCCCGGCGGCCCCGGCCTGGACCTCTACGCCGTCACCAGCCCCGGCCTGGCCCGCGGCGACCTGGGCTGGGTTGAGGAGCGCGCGGCGCTGGCCGAATCGGTGCTGGCCGGCGCCGGCGTGGCGCTGCACGTGATCGAGCCCGCCGAGCTGGAGCGCGCCCCCATGCTGGCCCACCGGCTGGTGCTCTGGGGCGCCGTGGCCGGCGGCCGCCTGGGCGGGACCGCCTGGAGCGCGCTGGAGGCGGGCGGGCGGCGGCCGGTGCTGCCGGCCCACGCCGTGGCCCTGGCGGCGGGCGCGCCGACCCCGCTCTGCGCCCTGGCGCTGACGCTGCTGCCCGAGCACCCGGCCCCGCCGCCGCTCGAGGCGACCCACCGGCTGCTCCGGACCGGCACCCCGGTGCCGCGGCTGGCCGAGCCGGGCTTCCTGGCGGTGCAGTGGGCGGGCACGGCCGCGCCCGCCCACGCCGCGGCGCTGGGCCGGGTGCTGGCGCTGGCCGAGGAGCCGGGCACGGCCCAGCTGGCCGAGGTGCTGGGGCTGGCGGCCGCGCTGTCGGTCCCGCTGGCGCGCGCGGTGCGCAGCCGGGGCGAGGGGCTGGACGCCCGCGCCCGCGCGGCCTGGCGCGAGCGGCTGGGGCCGGACCTGCCGCGCGCGCTGGCCCCGGCGCTGGCCGCCTGCCTCGCGGGCGGGGAGCGGCTCGAGACCGGGCTGCACAGCGTGGGCCGGCAGACCGAGGTGAGGCTGGCCGGCGGGCCGGCGCTGGGGCGCGGCGGCACGCCGGTCCAGGCGCGGGTCCGAGCGCTCTCGGTGCTGGCCGGCGCGGCGCTGGAGCCGCTCCTGGCCCACGCCGAGCCGCCCTGGGACGCGGTCGCCTCGCGGCTGGTGCAGGCGCGGGAGGGACGCTCGCTCCTGCTGGTGGTCGAGCCGGCCACGCCGGCGGGGCCGCCCTACGACCCGCTCAACCGCGGGCCGGAGCGCGCGCTGGCCTTCCCCGGCGCGCTGGCGGTCCGGCTGGCCCCGGGCCGCCGCCCCACGGCGCGGGTGCTGACGGCGCCGGAGGTGATCGAGCGGCTGGTCACCGAGGCGCGGCAGACGCGGGTCGAGGTGCTGGGCGCCCGCAGCGAGGCCCAGCCGGTCGCGGCGCGGCTGGCGCAGTTCGCGGCGCTGCTGCGCGAGGCCGGCGACTCCCCGGTGGCGCTGGAGGCCGGCGGCCGGGTGCTGCTGGTGGAGGGGCCGCGCGTGCGCCGGCTCACCCTCGACCGGCTGGCCTCGCGCCCGCGCCGCTTCCGGCCGGATCCGGACGCGCCGGACCTGGTGCTGGCCCCCGGCGAGCGCCGCCCCTCCGGCCTCGGCGGCAGCGCGGTCGTCACCTGCCGCGCGCACGCGCTGGACGCCAGCCGCGCCGCGGTGGTCTACGCCGACCAGGCCGGCGCGTACCTGCGCGAGGTGGTCTTCCTCTCCGACCTGGAGGCGCACCTGCGCGAGGGGCGCGACCTGCTGCAGGCCGCCGATCCGCGCGCCATCCTGGCCATCCACCTGGCCGACGAGCTGGAGCTGGCCATCCGCCGCGCCGGGCCGCCGGGGACCCCGCTCCCGCTGTCGGTCCGCGCGCGCCTGCCCTTCGACCTGCAGATCGAGGTGGGCGGCGAGTGGTACGGCGGGTCGACCGGGCGGAGCTGGCGCGCCGCGTCGCTGGCGTTCCTGGGGCGCTGGCCCCGCGGGGCCGAGGCCCGCATCTCGGTCGCGGGCGTCAACGCCGTGGCGCGGGGCCGCCGTCAGGGCGGCCTGCTCGCCCTGTATACCCGCGCGCTGGCCATCCGACGCCTGCGCACCCACCTCGTCCGGACGTTACGGGCTTATCAAGCTCCCCGGCCGCGCCGAAGCGGAGGGTGAGGGCGACCAGACCGTTCGCCCCCACCAACCAAGGGAGAAGCAATGGCACTGTCAATCCGGACGAACGTTGCGTCGCTCAACGCGCAGCGCAACCTGTCCCAGACGTCGAGCACCCTCGACTCGTCGATGTCCCGCCTGTCCTCCGGCTACCGCATCACGCGGGCCGGTGACGACGCCGCCGGCCTCGGCATCAGCACCAAGCTCGAGGCGCAGATCAAGAGCTACAACCAGGCGCAGCGCAACGCCAACGACGGCATGTCGGTGCTGCAGACCACCGAGGCCTCGCTGAACGAGACGGCGAACATCCTCACCCGCCTCCGCGAGCTGGCCATGCAGTCGGCCTCCGACGGCATCGGCGCCTCCGAGCGCGCCTACATCACCACCGAGGCGACGCAGCTGACCTCGGAGATCGACCGCATCGCGCAGACCACCAAGTTCAACGGCACCAACCTGCTCAGCGGCGCGAGCACCCTGAGCTTCAAGGTCGGCGTCGAGGACACCACGAACGACCAGATCTCGTTCGCGACCATCAACGCCACCACCACCTCGCTGGGCGTGAACGCGCTCAACCTGGGCACGATCAACGGCGCCTCCTCGGCGCTGACCACGATCGACTCCGCCATCTCGACCGTCTCGACCGCCCGCTCCACCCTGGGCGCCGCCGGCAACCGGTTCCAGAGCGCGATCAACAACATCCAGTCCTACACGGAGGCCATCTCGGCCGCCAACAGCCGCATCAAGGACGTGGACGTGGCCGAGGAGACCAGCCGCATGGCCCGCGCCAACATCCTGCAGCAGGCCGGCGTCAGCGTGTTGGCCCAGGCCAACCAGCAGCCGCAGCTCGCCCTGAAGCTCCTGGGGTAAGCTAGTCCGGAGTTCCCTCCGCGCCGTCCCCCGGCACACCGCCGGGGGGCGGCACGGAGCTCGAGAGGGTCACCATGGCAGACGCCACCTTCCGTGCCAGCGGTCTCGCGACCGGCATGGACACGAACTCGATCATCGAGCAGCTGGTCACCCTCGAGAAGCGCCCCATCACCCTGCTGCAGACGCAGCAGTCCGGCATCAAGACGCAGATCTCCGCGCTCGCCGACATCATGTCCGCGCTGACCGCGCTCAACACCGCGGTCCAGGACCTGAAAGACCAACGGCGTCTTCGCGAACAAGACCACCTCCACCAACACCGCCTTCTCCGCCGCCGCAGGCAGCGAGGCCGTGGCCGGGCGCTACAGCGTCCAGGTCGGCACGCTGGCCAAGGCGGCCAAGTGGCGCTCGGACGCCACCGGCTTCGCCAGCACCGACGTGGTGCAGGGCGGGCAGCTGACGCTCTCGGTGCAGGGCAAGACCTACGATCCCATCACCATCACCGACGGCGCCTCCCTGGCGGACGTGGCCTACGCCATCCGCAACAGCGGCGCGCCGGTGTCCGCCGTGGTGCTCTCCGACGGGACCCGCTCCTACCTCTCGCTCACCGCCCGCGACACCGGCCACCCCATCGGCCAGGACCCCTCCACCGCGCTGGGCGTCGCCTTCACGCCGGCCAACGGGGCCACCGGGCGCTCGCTCGGCCTCTACCAGGCCGAGGCGGCCACCAACGCCACCTTCACGGTGGACAGCCTCCAGTTCACGCGCACCAGCAACACGGTGTCCGACGCGGTGCCCGGCACGACCCTGACCCTCTCGAAGGAGGGCGGCGCGGCGGAGGACCTGATCATCGGCCAGGACGCCGACGGCACCAAGGCCCGGCTCGACAAGTTCGTCAGCGCCTACAACGGCGCCATGAAGCTGGTGCAGCGCCAGCTGGCGGTCAACAAGGACACCGACCGCGCCGCGACGCTGGCCGGCGACGGCGCGGTGCGGGCGCTGCAGAGCTCGCTGCAGCGCGTGATCACCACGCAGGTGGGCAGCGCCACGGTGCGGACGCTGGCCGACCTGGGGCTCAAGACCGCCCGCGACGGCAGCCTGTCCATCGACACCACGCTGATGAAGGCGGCGCTGGATCGGGACCCGGCCGCGGTCAACGCGCTCTTCAACACCCAGTCCACCGGCCTGGCCGCGGTGGTCGATCAGCTGGTCAAGGTGCAGACCCGCTCCGGCGACGGCATCCTGGTCTCGCGGCAGGACTCGCTCAACCGGCGCATCAAGGACATCGACGACGACATCGCCGTCAAGCAGCGCCGGCTCACCGCCTTCCAGGAGAACCTGGTCAAGCAGTTCACGGCCATGGAGACCACGGTGAGCAGCCTCAAGAGCACCGGCACCTTCCTCACCAACTGGGCCAACCAGAGCTCGAGCTCCTCCAAGTGAGCGCGATGGGCCAGGCCGGCGGGACCCCCACCCTGCAGCAGCTGCTCGCCTCGGTCGAGGCCGCGCTGGCGGCCGGCGACGCGCCGGCGGCGGCGGCGGCGGCGGCGCAGCTGGAGGGGCTGTGTGCGGCGATGTCGGCGCGCGGCGAGCGGCCGGCGCCCGAGCCCCTGCGCGAGCTGCTGGTGGCCCACGCCCGCGCGCTGGCCGCCGCGGACGGGCTGCGGGCCGGCCTGGCGGGCGATCTGGGCCGCCTCTCGGTGACGCGGCGGGCCATCTCCGCCTACGAGCGGTGACCCGGCCGTTCCTGCCCACTTAAGTGGCCGCAGGGACGTGACGAATCCTGGGTTGAAGGGCGAACGAGAGCATCGCCCTAACACTCGGAGGAAGTCATGGCCCTGTCAATCCGTACCAACGTCGCCTCGCTGAACGCGCAGCGGAACCTGTCCCAGACCTCGAGCACCCTCGACTCGTCGATGTCGCGGCTGTCCTCGGGCTACCGCATCACCAAGGCGGGCGACGACGCCGCCGGCCTCGGCATCAGCACCAAGCTCGAGGCGCAGAATCCGCAGCTACAACCAGGCGCAGCGCAACGCCAACGACGGCATGTCGGTGCTGCAGACCACCGAGGCCTCGCTGAACGAGACGGCGAACATCCTCACCCGCCTGCGCGAGCTGGCCATGCAGTCGGCCTCCGACGGCATCGGCAACTCGGAGCGCAACTACATCGTCACCGAGGCGACGCAGCTGACCTGGGAATCGACCGCATCGCCAACACCACCAAGTTCAACGGCACCTCGCTGCTGAACGGCGCGACCACCCTGACCTTCAAGGTCGGCGTCGAGGACACGGTCAACGACCAGATCTCGTTCGCGACGGTCAACGCCACCACCACCGCGCTGGGCCTGGGCGCCATGTCGCTGGCCAACATCAACAACGCCTCCAGCGCGCTGACCACCATCGACTCCGCCCTCTCGGTCGTCTCCACCGCCCGCTCCACCCTGGGCGCCGCCGGCAACCGGTTCACGAGCGCGATCAACAACATCCAGTCCTTCACCGAGGCCATCTCCGCCGCCAACGCGCGCATCAAGGACGTGGACGTGGCCGAGGAGACCAGCCGCATGGCCCGCGCCAACATCCTGCAGCAGGCCGGCGTCAGCGTGTTGGCCCAGGCCAACCAGCAGCCGCAGCTCGCCCTCAAGCTCCTCGGCGGGTAAGGCGCAGCTTCCGGAAGGCCGCCCCCAGCGATGAGCGGGGGGCGGCCCCCGAACCAGAACGACGACAGGATGAGGTGAGCCGATGAACCCCGCCGCACGCCGCTACGCCCAGGCCGCACGCGAGAACCGCCTCCCCCGAGCGCCTGATGGTGCTCCTGTTCCAGGCAGCCCTCCGGAACATCCGCACCGGGACCGCAGCGCTCGAGTCCCATCAGCACCTGGAGGCCGGCCGCGCGTTCACCAAGGCCTCGGACATCGTGGTGGAGCTGCACGCCACCCTCGACCGGACCAAGGCCCCTGAGCTGTGCGACCAGCTCGGCGAGATCTACCGCTTCGTCACCGGCCGTCTCAGCGCCGCGGCGCTCTCCCGCGACGTGAAGGCCGCCCGGGAGGCCGAGCGGGTGTTCGCCCCCATCGCGGAAGCGTTCGAGTCCGCGGTGGCCTCGCTGAACGCGAGCGCCTCGAGGTAAGCCGGAGCACCTCAGGCCCATCGTCGGGAAGCGGCTCCGCGAGGGGCCGCTTTCTTTATGTGCGTTCGGCGCTGGGCCTCGGGCGTCAGGCCTGACCCGCCCCCTACCCCAGCGCCTTCGCCCGCTCCAGGAAGAGGCGCGCGTCCGCCTCGGCCCCCAGGTCGTGCGCGGCCCGCGCGGCGAGCGCCCAGGCCGCGGCCACGCCGGCCACCATCAGCGGCTGCAGCAGCGCCAGCGCGCCGCCCGGGTCACTGCCCACGAGGCAGGCCTCGGCCTCGCCGAGCACCACCTTGTCGCCGGCCCCGGCCTGCCGCGCGCGCACGAAGACCTGGCGCGCCTGCGCCGCATCCCCGGCCAGCAGGAGCGCCGTGCCCAGCCGGGCCAGGGCCTCGGCCTCGGTCACCAGCAGGACCTGGGGGAAGCCGCCCCGGGCCAGCGCGTCCAGGGTCTTGCGGTAGGCGGCGGTGGCCCGCTCCAGCAGCGCGGCGCGGTCCGCCGCGCCGGCGGGGGCCGCGGTGGCCTCCAGCTCCCACGCGCAGCCGCGGAGGAAGTCGTAGTCCGGGTTGGGCCCCTCGTGCGCCTCGGCCCGGTCCACCGACTCGCGGGCCCGGGCCGGCGCGCCCTGGTTGACCGCGGCCAGCGCGCGGCCCACCGCCAGCCGGCGGATGGAGCGGTGGGGCGGCTGGGAGGGCAGGAGCGCCCACCCCTGCTCCGCCACCTCGGCGGCATCGGCGAAGCGCCGCGTGCCGGCCAGCTCGATGGCCAGGTAGGCGATGGGGACGATGCTGTCCGGCTCCTGCGCCATGCGCCGCCGCAGCAGCGCCTCGTTGCGCGCCCGCTTGTTCCGGTCGTCCTGGACGCCGTCCACGTAGCCCAGGTGCACCACGTCCGCCGGCAGCTTGCGCAGCTTGTTGCCGTGCCGCGCCGCCCACTCCGAGACGTCCTCGTGGACCGCTCCCTCGTAGCGCAGGTCGGGCGCGCGCCGGATCACCCGCGGCAGGAGGTTGGGCGAGCCCAGCCGCAGGGCGCCGGAGAGCACCTCGGCCTCGGGCGCGTCCAGCCGGGTGGCGTTGTGCAGGCGGACCAGCCCCACGTCGAAGCCGCCCTGGCGGATGGCCTCGCGGATGGCCTTCCCCGCTCCCGCCGCCAGCCGCTCGTCGGCGTCGAGCTGCAGGATCCACTCGCCGCTGGCCCGCTCCGCCGCCAGGTTGCGAGGGGCCGCGAAGTCGTCGTCCCAGGGGCGCTCCAGCACCAGCGCCCCGGCCTCGGCGGCCAGCGCGCGGGACCGGTCGGTCGAGCCGGTGTCGACCAGGACGATTCTCGTCCACCACCCCTCGGACCGAGGCCAGGCAGCCCGGCAGGAAGCGCTCCTCGTTCCGGGCGATCATGCAGAGGCTGAGCCTGGGGCGCTTGGACATGGCGCCGATTGTACACGGGGACCGGCGCGGAGCCTCGGCGCCGCCCCCGGCGCGGCGCGCTCCGCGGCGTGGACGGCAGCGCCGGCCCCGGCCGGACCGCGCCCAGCGACCCGGTGGGGAACCGGACGCTCGCCTGAAGCTCGCGCGCCCGCGCCAGCGGATCCGGGATGCCGTGGGTGGCGCCGGGGATGGGCAGCAGCTGGTAGGGCCGCCCGGCCCGGAACCGCGCCTCGGCCTACATCCCGGCGAACCCCTCGCTCAGCGCCCGCGCCGCGCGCCTCCGCCCGACTTGGCGCCGCCGGTGCGCCGCGCGGTGCCGGCGCGGGCGCTGCCGCTGCGGGACGCGCGCCGCCCGCCCGACTTGGCCGCGCCCGCCGCCCGGGCCCGGGCGCCGCGCCGCCGGCCACCCTTGCGGCCGATCTCGGAGAAGAACTCCGGCCCGCGCCGCCGCAGGGTGGCCTGGCCGCCCTTGCGGCCCGCCTCGCTGCGCGAGCGGGTGCCAGCCGCCGCCTTGCGCCGCCGCCCGCCGCTCGACTGGGTCCGTCGCGCGCCGGTGCGCGCGCCGCGCTGCTGCGTCGTGGTCCTGGCCATGCGATCTCGCTTCCCGGGCGCAGACGTGCGCCCGCCTTCCATCCCGGGGGGAAGGCTGCGCACGGGGGTGGGCCGAGGCAACCGACCCGCAGCGGCGCCTCCCAGCCCGAAGCGGTCACAGAGCAGCGCCGCCAGCGCCGCGGGGGTGCTGCGTGCGCCGGCGCGGAGCCAGGGCAGCGCGCGCGGCGGCGGCTCGTCCGCCACCACCGCCAGGACGCGGCGGTCCGACTCGCACAGGAAGGCGGGAGAGATCGCGCGCCGGCGCACCTCCACGCGCGGCACCGCGGCCGCACGCCAGCCCTCCACCAGCACCAGGTCCACCGCCGGCAGCCCGGCCAGCAGCGCGCGCGGCCCCGCGGCGGGTGGCCCGATCACCACCGTCCCCGCCGGCGCGGCCAGCGCCGTCGCGCTCGCCCCGGCCCGCCGGATCCGCGCGGTGTCCTTGCCCGGCGCGTCCAGCCGGTGGGCGTGGCGGGTGTGCTTCACCACGGCCACCTGCAGGCCGCGCGCGGTCAGCGCCCGCACCAGCGCCACCAGCAGGGTGGTCTTCCCCACCCCGCTCGGTCCGGCCACCGAGACCACCGGCGTCACCCCTGCCCGGCGTCGTCCAGCAGCCACGCGCCCACCTCCGTCCCCTCCGGCAGCGCGCCGGCCTCGGCCGGCAGGAGCAGCAGCACGTCGGCCAGCGCCGGTCCCCGCACCTGGGCCGCGTCGCGCCCCAGCGGCCGCGCCCGCCCCGTCCGGCTCCAGCGCCGCCCAGACCAGCCGGGCGCGCCCGGGCCGCCCCTCGGCCGGCGCGGCCAGCCGCAGCGGCACCAGCGGGCGCGCCGCGACCGGGGCGCCCGCGAGGCGGCGCAGCGCCGGCCGCGCGAAGACCTCGTACGCGGCCAGGCAGGCCGAGGGGCTCCCCGGCAGCCCCAGCACCGGCACCGCCCCGGCCAGCGCGAACAGGAACGGCTTGCCGGGCTTCATGGGCACGCCGTGCACCCGCACCTCGGCGCCGAGCCGCGCCAGCGCCGCCGGCACCGCGTCGCGCTCGCCCACCGACACGCCGCCGATGGTGATGAGCGCGTCGGCCCCGGCCAGCGCCTCGCGCAGCGCCGCCTCGACCGCCTCCGGCGCGTCGCCCACCCGCCGCCGCTCCACGAGCAGCCCCGCCGCCTCGGCCAGCCCGGCCACCGCCACGCCGTTCGAGTCCGGCGTCCGCCCCGCCACCAGCTCGTCGCCGGTCGAGAGCACCCGCACCCGCGGCCGCCGGTGCACCGCCACGTCCGCGACCCCCACCGCCGCCAGCAGCGCCCGCTGCCGCGCGCCCAGCCGCGTCCCGGCGGGCAGCGCCACCTGCCCGGCCTCCACGTCCTCGCCGGCCTGGCGCACGTTCTCGCCGGGCCGGACCGGCCCCAGCCTCACCCGCCCGTCCGCGGCCCGGGCCGCCTCCTGCCGGACCACCGCGTCGGCTCCCGGCGGCAGCGGCGCGCCGGTGAAGATCCGCATGGCCTCGCCCGGGACCAGCGCGCGGCCGGGGGCGTCGCCGGCGTAGAGCGCGGGACCAGCGCGGAGCTCCACCTCCGCGGGCGCGTCGGCGGCCCGCACCGCCCAGCCGTCCATGGCGGAGCAGGTGTGCGGAGGTGCAGGACGTGCGGCCAGGGGCGACCCAGCCAGCCAGCGCCCCTGCGCCGCCTCCAGCGGACAGCGCTCCGCGCCCACGGGATGCACGGCTGTCAGGACCTGGTCGCGGATCTCGAGGAGCTTCTCCACCGCCGGATGATGCCACGGCGGCCGCTGGCGCGCCCGCCTCACCGCAAAAGGTGCGCCTTCTCAGAGTTGATCTCGACCAAAGCGAAGAACTTGCAGACTTGATCGATCAAAGTCCTTGTTTTTCGCGGGCCTGGCTGATGCAAACCGACGGGGATCAAGAAGCCCTGCCCTGGAGGCCACGCCCGTGCTGTCCAACACCCCTGTCTCGGACTGCGGCACCTGCACCCTCGGCCTCGCCTCGCAGGGGCGCTGCCGCCTGACGCCCTCCTCGCGCGAGTCCGGCGCCACCATCTGCGCCCAGGGCGAGCGGCCGCGGACCGTCTACTTCATCAAGGAGGGGTTCGTCGCCCTCTCCGCCATCTCGCCCCGCGGCTCCGAGCTGCTGCTCTCGCTGCGCGGCCCCGCCTCGCTGCTCTGCACCGAGGCGCTCCAGGACCAGCCCTCGCCCTACGAAGTCCGGGCGCTCTCGCGCGTCAAGGTGTGCGGCATCTCCAGCGACGCGATGGTCCAGTGGATCGGCCCGGAGCGCAGCGCCGCCCGCGTGGTGCTGGACCTGCTGCTCACCGAGGGCCGGCAGCAGCGCGACGAGGTCAACTGGCGGCAGGGGGACTGCCTCTCGCGCGTGGCCCGCTTCGCGCTCGCCCACGCCCGCTTCCTGGCCGATCGCCCGAACGCCGTGCGCAAGCAGGTGGTGGCGCGGCTGCTCGGGATGAGGCCGGAGACCCTTTCGCGCTGCCTCACCCGGCTGGAGAAGGACGGGGTGGTGGACGCGTCGCGCGGTGTGCGCGTGCTGGACCAGCGGCGGCTGGCAGCCATCGCGATGGAAGACAACGCCGCCTGAGGCTGTTAAAGAAGGACCGCCGCCCTCCGGCGGGAAAGGGTGAACATGCGTCTTGGTGTTCCGGAGTTGCTGATCCTCCTGGCGATCGTCCTGCTGCTCTTCGGGTCGACCAAGCTGCCGCAGCTCGGCGCTGGCCTGGGCCAGAGCATCCGCTCGTTCAAGAAGGCGATGAGCGGCGACGACGAGAAGCCCGCGCCTGGCCCCGACCAGACGCCGAAGTCGTAGCCCTGCCGCCGGGGCGCCCCCGCGCCGCGCCGCCCGAGGTGGGCCTGGCGCGCAGGGTTGGCGCCCCGGAGCAGCATCCCCGCACGAAACGCACCCCTCCCCGACCGCACCAGAGCGTGCGGCCGGGCAGGCGCTCGCCTTCTCCGCTCCCCTGTGGGGACGCCGGCGCTCCGCAACCCCTCGTCGCCTCGGGGCCGGTCCGCACTCGGCACCCGCGCGGGGAATCATCCACGCTTACCCGCCCGCACCTGGACTCCCCCTGGGCTCGACCCTTGCTGTAGCCACCGCCGGGACGCAGACCACCGCGCCGGAGCCCGCGCTCGAGCACCGTCCTGACGGGACGGACAGAGCGGCCTGAGGTCGTCCGCGTAGGCTGCCCCGCCGCCCGAGGGCCGCGGAGCCGCCTGGAGCACGCGGCCAGACCGGGAGTGGGAGGCCGCCGCTCGCCGGACCCGCCGGTGGCCCGCGTCCTGATGTCCTTGGGGGCTTCGTTCCGCCCCGCCCCCTCCGGAGCCCCTGTTGCGGGCATCCCCCTTGAACCCAGACGATCCAGGCTGATCGCGAGGGTTGAGCCATGATCAAGCGTATCCTGGTCGCGGTGGACGGCTCGGAGGCGGCGCTGAAGGCGGCGCGGATGGCGGCCGAGCTGGCCGGCAAGCTGGGGGCGAAGCTCACGCTGGTGCACGTGGTCCCGAAGCTGCTCCTGCCGCCGGACGTCTACGGCCTCACCATCGCGGCGGTCGAGAAGGAGCACCGCGCCTACGCCGAGAAGGTGCTGGAGAAGGCCGCCGCCACGATCGAGGCGGAGGGGCTCGAGATCGGCACCACGGTGCTGTTCGGCTCGCCGGCCGAGGCCATCGCCGAGGAGGCGGCCGCGGTGGACGTGGGGCTGCTGGTGGTGGGCAGCCGCGGCCACGGCGCGGTGGCGCGGGTGTTCCTGGGCAGCGTCTCCGACCGGCTGGTCCACATCAGCTCGAAGCCGGTCCTGGTCGTGCACTAGCTGAGCACCGCCGAGTGCCGATCGATGAACGCACGCGAAGATGTACAGGGTGGGGGCCCCTGCGAAGCAGGGGGAGGGGCGTAGCCCCTCGCCGCGGGGCAGCCGCGCGGAGCCGCGAAGCGGTGAGCACGGCCCAGGGCCCCGCGCAGCAGGGGTGGGGCCCCGACGGCTCCGCCGGCGGGGCGGGGGCGCAGCCCCCGTTACAAGGAGGTGCCCATGATCTCGGTCGGCGACGTCATGACGCGTGACCTGGTCACGGTGCAGGAGACCGACGACGTGGCGCTGGCCGAGTCGCTCCTCAAGATGGGCCGGTTCCGCCACCTGCCGGTGGTGCGCGACGGGCAGGTGGTGGGGCTGGTCACCGCGCGTGACATCCTGAGGGCCGGGCTGGCCGGCCGGCCCGCCGCGCGCGGCGTCCACCTGGCGGAGATCATGACCCGCGACCCGGTCACGGTCGCGCCGCGGGCCAGCCTGGTCTCGGCGGCCCGGACCATGCTGGACCAGAAGTACGGGTGCCTGCCGGTGTGCGAGCCCGGCGGAGACCTGGTGGGGATCCTGACCGAGGCCGACTTCGTCCGCTTCGCGGCCGACGTGGTCCACGATCTCGACCTGGTGTCCGAGGCGGTGCACGCCACCGCCAGCGGGCCCGCCGCGTAGCGGCTCCGCCACCCGCCAGGTCCCTCGAGGCACGCCCCTCCTGGCGCTGTGGGCCCGGCCGAGGCCCCGTCCGTTGACCCGCCGGTGCTTCCCCCCTATAGGGAGCGCATGTCCGAGACCGTGTTCGCGGAGCTCAAGCGCTACGTGCTGTTCGAGGCGGGCGATGAGGCGGCGCTGCGCGCCTTCCACCCGCTGGCCGCCCCGCACTTCCAGCGCATCTCGGAGGTCTTCTACGACCGGATCCTGGGGCACGAGGAGGCCCGCAAGGCGCTGGTGGGCGGCGAGAGCCAGGTCGGCCACCTGAAGGTCACGCTGGTGGCCTGGATGGACAAGCTGCTGACCGGTCCCTGGGACGAGGCCTACTGGGACGAGCGCTACAAGATCGGCCGCGTCCACGTCCGCATCGCCCTGCCCCAGCACTACATGTTCGGGGCCATGAACGTGATCCGCGAGCAGCTCCTCCAGCTCGCCTGGCAGCACTTCCAGGCCGATCCGGAGGCGCTGCGGACGGCGCGCGAGGCGCTCAGCAAGAATCCTCGACCTGGAGCTGGCCATCATGCTCCACACCTACCGCGACGACCTGCTGGCCCAGCAGGCGCGGGTGGAGCGGCTCTCCACCTTCGGCCAGCTGGTGGGCTCGATCGGCCACGACCTGCGCAACCCGCTGGGCGTGATCGAGACCTCGCTCTACATCCTGCGCGGCCGCGTGGGCGAGGACGAGCGGGCGCGCAAGCACGTGGACCGGATCGGCGAGCAGCTGGGCATCGCGAACGGGATCATCACCAACCTGCTCGACATGATCCGCAACCGGCCGCTGGTGAAGGAGCCGGTGGTCCTGGCCGAGGTGCTCGGCGGCGTGGCCGAGGTGGTGAAGCACCCGCCCGGCGTGGCCATCCGGCTGGAGGAGCTGGCGGCGCTGCCGGGCGTGGAGGGCGATCCGGTCCAGCTCCGCCAGGTCTTCGCCAACCTGATCGAGAACGCGGTCTTCGCCGCCTCGCCGGAGGGGACGGTCACCATCCGCGGCCTGCAGGCGGACGGCGCGGTGGCCGTGGCGGTGGAGGACACCGGTCCGGGGGTCGATCCGGCCACCCGGCGCCGCCTCTTCGAGCCGCTCATCACCACCAAGGACCGGGGAATCGGCCTGGGGCTGGCGCTGGTGAAGCGGATCGCCGAGCGCCACGGGGGTGGGGTCGATTATTCCGACAGGCCCGGCGGCGGCGCCTGCTTCACGGTCCGGCTGCCCGCGAAGGTGGAGTGATCCGCATGCGCCAGTACCTCATCGTGGACGACAACCTGGACTTCGCCGAGAACCTGGCCGAGATCCTGCGGGACGAGGGGGACGAGGTCACCATCGCCGGGGACGGCAAGGCGGCGCTGGAGCTGGTCCGCGGCCGCCGCTTCGACGCCATCCTCACCGACATGCGGATGCCGCTCATGGGCGGCGCCGAGCTGGTCCACGAGCTGCGCCGCGTGGACCCAGGCGCCGCGGCCATGGTCATCACCGCCCACGCCGGCGACCACGACCTGGAGTCGGCCCGCCGCGAGGGGCTGCTGGCCGTGCTGCAGAAGCCGGTCCCCCCGGTGCGCGTCCTGGAGCTCCTGGCCTCGGCCCGCCGCGACGGCCTGGTGGTGGTGATCGAGGACGACGACCGGATGAGCGACAACCTCTGCGAGGCGCTGCGCTCGCGCGGGTTCGCGGCCGTCACCGCCGCCTCGGTGCTGGAGACCGAGCGGCTCGGCCCGGTCCAGCCCTTCTGCGCGCTGGTGGACCTGCGCGTGCCCGGCGGCCCGGACGGCGAGGCCATGCGCCAGGTGGCGGCCAAGTACCCCGGCCTGCCCATGATCGTGGTGACGGCGCACGACACCTCGCATCCGCCGCTGCCGCACCAGGGCTACTTCCGGAAGCCCTTCGACACCCCCGCCCTGCTCTCCGCGGTGGAGCGGCTCCACCAGTCGCGGGCCCCGGCGCGATGAGCGAGCCGGCGAGCCGGCCGCGCGTGCTGGTGGTGGACGACAACGCCGGCCTGGTGGACAACCTCACCGAGATCCTCGGAGACCGCCGGCTACGGGGTGGCCGGCGCCGCCACCTGCGCGCGGGCGCTGGACGCGGCCGAGGACGGGTTCGACGTCGCGCTGGTGGACCTCAAGCTGCCCGACGGCGACGGCACCGCGCTGGCGCCGCGCCTCAAGGAGCTGTCGCCCGACGGGCAGGTGGTGCTGCTGACCGGCTTCGCCACCCTGGAGTCGGCCATGGCGGCGGTGCGGGCCGGAGCCTGCGCCTACCTGGTGAAGCCCTGCGCCACCCACGAGCTCCTGCTCACGGTCGAGCAGGCGCTGCGCCAGGTGCGGCTGCACGAGGAGAAGCGCGAGCTGGCCCGCCGCGCCCAGACCGCCGAGAAGCTGGCCGCGGTGGGGACCATGACGGCCGGCCTCTCGCACGAGATCCGCAACCCGCTCAACGCCGCCGCGCTGCAGCTCAACGTGCTGGAGCGGCGCGTCGCCAAGCTGGCGCCGGGCGACCGGCCGCCGCTGCTCGAGCCGCTCACGCTGGTCAAGGACGAGATCCGGCGCCTGGATCACATCCTGGAGGACTTCCTCTCCTTCGCCCGGCCGCGGGACTTCGACGCCCGGCCGGTGGCGGTGGTCCCGGTCATCACCAAGGTGCTCGACCTGCTGGACGTGGAGGCCGAGCGGCGCGCCATCCGGCTTGAGCGGGCGCTGGAGCCGGTGCCGGACGTGGCCGGCGACGAGGAGCGGCTGCGCCAGGTGCTGGTGAACCTGGGGCTGAACGCGCTGGAGGCGGTCCACGACGGCGGGCTGGTGCGGGTCTCCTGCGGCCTGGCGGCCGTGACCGAGGCCGAGGGCGAGGAGGCCGGCGCGCCGGTGGAGATCCGGATCGACGACGACGGCCCGGGCATCCCCGAGACCACCCGCAGCCGCATCTTCGAGCCCTTCTTCACCACCAAGGCCAAGGGCTCCGGCCTGGGCCTGTCCATCGTGCACGCCATCGTCACGCAGCACGGCGGCAACATCACGGCCGACGAGAGCCCCATGGGCGGCGCCCGCATGGTCCTGCAGCTGCCGCGGGCCTGACCGCGCCGGCAACCACCTGTTCCCGGGGGCCTTTCCCGGACACTGCTGATTTCCCGAGGCCGCGCAGTCACAACCCCTCGCGAGGGGGGTTCAAAGAATCAGACGGGCTGCACAGGCGACGCGGCCGTCCAATCATCCCGCGGGGGGGATGTCCCGGGGGCCCTGCCTGCTAGCGCGGGCAGGGCCTTCGTTTCTTCAGCCGTCGCCGTGCCGCTCCTTCACCAGCGCCGCCAGCCGCGCCTTGATCCGCTCGTAGCGCTTGCGCAGCGTGGCCGGGTCGACCGGGGCGGTGTCGGTGGAGAGCACCTCGGCCACGTCCTCCCAGGCCAGCTGCTGGTCCAGCCGGAGCACCAGCAGCGTCTGGTCCTCGTCGGACAGCTCGGCCCGCAGCTCCTCCAGCTCGCGCCGCTGCCGCTCCACGCGCAGGCCGGTGCGGGTCCGCACCTCGTCGGCCAGCCGCGAGGCCTCGCTCGACTCCAGCCGCTGGTGCAGCCGCCGCCAGCCGTCGTCGCGCACCTTCATGGCCGCGCTCCAGGCCGCCTTGAAGGCCCAGGTGCGCGAGGTGGAGCGCCCCTCGAAGCGAGGGACGCCGCGCCAGACCTGCTCGGCGAAGAGCGAGAACGCGTCGGACGCGTCGGCGTCGTTGCCCAGCAGCTTGTGCAGGTAGCCCAGGATGCGGGGTCCGTGGCCACGGATAATCTCGGTGGCGGCCTCGCGATGCTGGCCCGCCGCCATCAGCTCCGTGACCCGCGCCTCGACGTCCATCCCCGCAACCTACGACGGCCCCCACCCCGCGGTCGAGCGGGCGCGGGTGCGCGGGCACTTGCCCAGGTCTCGGGCAGGGTGTCGCCCGCTCCCGGGCAGTCGCGCGGCCGGGGTCGCCTGGATCCTCGACCAACCGGGAAAGACCCGGAGTTACCGCGGCTTGCGTTCAGCCTGGCGCCGTCGCCAGCAGCCCGGCCAGGGTGTCGGTGATGGGCAGGCCGGTCCGCTCCTCGACGAAGAGCCACTGACCGGATGGGTTCACTTCCAGGAAGAACCAGGCCCCGTCGTCGCGCCGGCGCAGGTCGACCGCCGCGTAGAGCAGCCCCAGCTCGCGGAGCAGCCCCCGCAGGCCTGCCGCCACCGCGGGGGGCAGCGTACAGGGGGCGACCTTGCAGTCGTCGTAGACCTCGCGGAAGTCGTGCGGGGACCGGGTGCTGCGCGGGTCGATCTCGGCGGCAAAGAGCGCCTCCCCGACGGCGGTCACCCGCACGTCCACGCCCGGCACCCACTCCTGGAAGATCACCGGCGCGAGCCGCAGGTCGTCCAGCCGGGCCAGGTCCTGGAGCCCCACGCGGCGGGTGGTCCAGTGGGTCTGGTTGGGGCGCAAGAGCTTCGCCACCGCCCTGCCCTCGCCCTGCTCGGCCAGGAACGCGCTGGCCGCCGCCGGGTCGCTGGTGATGAGCGTGGCGGGCACGCGCAGCCCGTGCCGCCCGGCGCGGGCCAGCTGGTTGGGCTTGTGGCCGGCGGCCTCGTCTCGCCAGGGCTGGTTCACGAGCAGCGCCCCGGGCTCGAGGGAAGCCAGGAGGCCCATCACCGCCTCGCCGGTCTGCGCGACGGCGTGCGCGGCGTCGGCGCTGGACAGCCCGGTCGCGGCCCGCAGCGGGAGCGGCCGGCGCCACCAGAGCGCGGTGACCTGGCGGGCGTCGAGCGCCTCCTGGCCGTCGACGCGCAGGGTGCGGGCCTCGCTCCCGCCACCGCCGTAGGAGAGGGCCAGCTGGCCGCGGCGAGGCAGGTCGGCCAGGTCGATCACCGCCGCCCGCGCCCCCCGGTGGCGCAGCGCAGCCAGCAGCGGCGCAGCGTGGCCGTCGCCCGCGTGGGTGACGGCCAGGATCACGTCGTGATGGTGCCGGGCGTGCCGCCGTCGGGCGGCAGGTGGGCGTGCTCCACCTCGGCGTGGAGCTTGGAGTACCAGTGCTGGAGCTCGTTCAGCGTCTCGATGTCGTCGGGGTCCAGGTGCCCGTCGCGGTGCTCGCTCTGGAGCAGGTCCAGCACCGGGGTGATCAGCTTGAGCAGCTGCCCCACCAGCTGGGCGCGGTGCGCTGCGCCGGAGCCCGTGATCCCCTCCGGCGCACCCCAGGGACGCGAGACCCCCGTGGCCGAGACGCGCTGATAGAGCGCGCCGAAGGAGGTGACGTCCGTTCCCGTTTCCGTGTTGTTGTTCCTCGCCATGACCTGGACCCTCCCGGTGCAACGTTGAACTCCGCTCGCCGCAGGTTGTGACGGTCCCCTGATCGCAGGACGCGCAGCCCGGCTAGAGCCGGCGCTCGAGAGCCCGGGCCGCCTTGAGCAAGGGGAGGTCCTGGTCTGCCCCGGAGAAGAGCGCCAGGAGCCGATCCAGCTCGGCCCTCGCCTGCGCGCGCTCGCCGAGCCGCTGGTGGGCCTGGGCGGCGAGGAGGATGCTGCGCGGGTAGGCCCATGACCGCCAGAAGCCTCGGGGCGGCAGCCGCCGGAACCGGGCGATGGCCGCGAGCGTGGCCCCATCGTCCCCGGCCGCGGCGCTCACCTCGGCGGTGAGGTAGGCCGGCGAGAGGCCGCGGACGGGGAACGGGTCCTGTGCCTCGGCCTGGGCCAGCTTGGCCAGGGCCACCTGCAGGTCCCCGGCGCGCCAGGCCCGGAGCGCCTGGAACTGCAGGGCCTGGTTGGTGCCGGGCGGGATGGCCTTTCCCACCTCGGCGGCGGTCTTCTCGTCGCCCAGGAGCAGGAGCACGATGGCCAGGTCAGCGGCGTAGGCCGGATTGGAGCCGGCCAGGGTCACGGCGCTGCGAGCCACCCGCGTCGGATTCCCCGAGCCAGCGGCCAGCATGGCATCGCGGTAGAGCCCCCGCGAGGTGTCGCCGCGGGGCGCCTCGGCGCGGATGGCGTCGCCCAGCCGGAGGGCCTGCGCCAGCCGGCCCTGGCCAGCCAGCCCGGAGGCCACGTAGGACCGCCGCCAGGAGTTGTCCGGCGACAGCGCGATCTGCCGACGCGCCACGGCCTCGACCTCCCGGAAGTCACCGGCGAAGCTGGCCGCGTCCCGGAGCGCGTCGAGCGCGGCGTCCCCGCGGCGCTCATGCGCCCGGCGCGCGGCCTCCTGCGCCCCGGCCGCGTCACCCAGCCAGCAGTACGCAGACACCATCGCGCTGTCCAGCGGCGATCCAGCCTCGTCCATGCGCTGGACCAGGGCCCGCAGCGCCTGGCGCCGGTCGCTCCTGCCCAGCGCCTCCACCAGGATCAGGTAGTGCTCCTCCGTCGCCGGGAAGAGCCGGGTCAGCTTCTCCGCGAAGGGCTCCACCCCGGCCCAGTCCTGCTGATCGATGTGCACGGACACGAGCCCGGACAGCGCCTCCGCGTCGTCGGGATCGCGGGACAGCATCTCCTCGTAGAGGCGGCTGGCCTCGGCGGTCTTCCCCTCCAGCCGCGCCGCGAGGGCGCGCACCGCGAGGGCCTGCTGCACCGGGAGTCGCTCCGCGGCCCCCAGGGCGGCACGCAGGTGCGCCTGGTACATGTCGGGGGTGGCGCCCCGCGGGGAGCGGATGGCGGCCAGCTGGTAGTGGGCCAGGGCGAACCCCGGATCCTCGGCCAGCGCCCGCTCGAACGACGGGACGCACCGGTCGGCCGCCCCAGGCTGCGCCTGGACGCGCGCGATGCAGTCCACGCCCTCGTAGTAGAGCCGCGCCGCGTCCGGGCTGCGGGTGACGGCCTGCGCGACCGGGGTCCGGAGCCGGCGGTCGGCGCTGCGCTCCCGCAGCTCCTCGCGGATCCGATCGGAGAGCCAATCCACGGTCAGCGTCAGCTCCTTCATGTCCCCCAGGCGCTCGCGGGCCGTGAACAGGACCTTGCCGCTCTCCGCCTCGATGGCGCGAACCGCCAGCGTGGTGGCGCCATCCTCCTGCCAGGAGGACGGCACCAGCAGCACCGCCGCGCCGGCCAGCCGGGCCAGGTCGCGGCCGCGCCGCGCGTCCACGCCCGCCAGCTCGGCGAGGCCGGCCTCGCGCGCCACCACCGCCAGCCGGGTCTTCGGCACCACCCGCACGCGCGCCGAGGGCGAGAGCGCGACGTCCAGTAATCCCGGCACGGCCTGCAGCGCCGGGTCGGCGGCCCCGTTCTCGATCCCGGCCAGCACTACCTTCACCTGCTCGCCCGCGGGCGGCTCCCGGGTGACCGACAGCCACGCGGCCGTCCCCACCGCCCCCACGGCCACGGCCGTGAGCGCCGCCACCGACCAGCGACGCGCCCGCCCCTTTCGTGCGTTGCGCACCGCCAGCAGCGCGTCCCGCACCTCCCGCGCCGACGCTGGGCGCCTGGCCGGATCGCGCTCCAGGCAGCGCCGGACGAGCCGGCGGAAGGCAGCCGGGGCCAGCTTGCGGGCCAGCGCCGGCGTCTCCCCCGGCTCCAGCGCCTCGCTCCAGCCCTTCTCCACCAGGTACGGGATCTTCCCGGCCAGCGCCTGGTGCAGGATCACGCCGAAGGCGAACAGGTCGGTGCGCGCGTCGCTCCTGTCCCCCTCCCACTGCTCCGGCGCCATGTAGGCGGGGGTGCCGCCGTCGCTGGCGCCGTCGCGCCCGAACAGGTGGGCCAGGCCGAAGTCGAGCACCTTGACCGAGGCGTCCTCGCCCAGGTGCACGTTGCCCGGCGTGAGGTCGCGGTGGATCACGCCGGCGTCGTGCGCGTGGACCAGCGCGCGGGCCACCGCGATGGCCACCTCCAGCAGGTCGTCGAAGGGCAGCGGACCGTGGCGGAGCCGCTCGCCCAGCGACCGGCCGCGGAGCAGCTCGAACACGAGGTACGGGCCGGACGGGCCCTGACCGAAGTCGTGCAGGGTGACGATGTTGGGGTGGTTGAGGCGGGCCACCGCCTCGGCCTCGCGCTGCAGCCACTCGTGGCCGCGCGAGGCGATGCGGGTGCCCGGCTTGATGACCTTGAGGGCCACGGTGCGCCCCAGGTCGCGGTCCTCGGCCTCGTAGACCAGGCCGAAGCCGCCCCGGCCCAGCTCGCGCACCAGCTCGAAGCGGCCGATGTGGCCGCCGGGCCGGACCTCCGGCGACCACTCCTTGGCCGACGGCGCCTCCTGGGTCTTGACCAGCTCGAGCAGCAGCGCCGACAGCTGGGTCGAGAGGTGCTCGAACTCCGGCGGCTCGACCGGCGCGTCGCCGCTCTCTCCCTTGCGCACCGGCTCCAACCTCGCCTCCGTGGATGTGCCGGTTCTACCAGAACCCGAGGCTCCGGTGCAGGGGATAACCCTGCCATGTGGTGGGCTACGGGCGCAGGGTGGCCCGCAGGGCCCGGGCCTCGCCCAGGCCGGGCAGGTCCGGGTCGGCTTTCGCCCAGAGCGAAAGCAAGCGCGAGAGGGTGGCGCGGGCCTCATCCGGCCGCCCCAGGGCCGCCTCGGCCCGGGCTTGGACGAGCAGCGCCCGGGGCCAGGTCCACGCCCGGTGATAGCCGCGCGGCGGCAGCCGCTGGTAGCGCTTCACCGCCGCCAGCGCCGCCCGGTGATCCCCGGCGGAGGAGGCCACCACGGCCGTGAGCCAGGCGGGCGGGAGCCCCTCCACCGGCCAGACGTCCTTCGCCTCCGCCACCGCCAGCGTGGCCAGCGCCCGGTCCATGTCGCCGGCCCGCCACTCGCGCAGCGCCTGGTCCTCCAGCGCGGTGATGGTGCCGGGCGGGATGGCGGCGGCGACGCGGTCCGCGGCGGCGTCGTCCCCCAGCAGCCGCAGGGGCAGGGCCAGCATGACGCAGTAGACCGGATCCACCTCGGCGCACTGCTCGGCCGGACGGCGCACCTGGCGCGCGTCCCAGCTGGCCGCGCTGATCAGCGCCTCCTGGAGGTTCCAGTTCGGCGCCGCGCCGCGGGCGGCCGCGGCCTCGTCGAGCGCCCGCTGCGCCTCGCGCACCCGCCCCTGCGCCGCGATCGACGTCGCTAGCGGCGCCGACGCGGCCAGCTCCGGGTGCTGGGCCAGGTAGCGCCGCCAGGTGGCCTCCACCTCCGCGAAGCGGCCGGCGCTGCTGAAGGCGGTCGCAAGCGTCAGCAGCGATCGCTCCCCGTTGGCAGCCACGGCGTCCTGCGCCGCCTCGATCCCGCGCCCGGGCTCGCCGCACCAGGCCGTCGCATTGACCACCACCGGCGCCAGCTCGGCCGAGGTGCGCAGCGGCCAGAGCCGCTCCAGCTCAGCCCGGACCTGGTCGAGCCGCGCCCGGCGACCCAGCGACTCCACCAGCGTGTCGCGCAGGTCGGCGCTGTTCCGGCCCAGGGCCAGCTGCTTGCGCACGAGCGGCTCGACGCCCTCCCAGTCATCGCGCTGCACGGCCAGCGCCGCCGCACCGTCCAGGGCGTCCAGATCGGCCGGATCCTCATCCAGCAGCGCCTGGTACTGCCGCCTGGCCTCGTCCACGCGCCCGGCCAGCCTCGCGTCGAGCGCCCGGGCCAGCTCGGCGTCGCGCGGCGACATCCGAGGTGCAGCCGCCAGCGCCGCCTCCAGGTGCGGCGCCCACTTCTCCCGCTCGTGCCCCGGGATGGCCAGGGCCATCGCCAGGCGCAGGTGCGCCTGCGGCAGCCCCGGATCGAGCGCCAGCGCGGCCCGGAACCCTTCCGCGCAGCGGGCGCCGCCACCACCCCCTGCGCTCAGGCGCAGCCAGCAGTCCATCGCCTCCCGGTAGCGCTCCTCCGCGCCCGGCACGGTCGAGAGCGGCTCGGGGCGCAGCCGCCACCAGGCCGCCCACCCGAGGGCCGCCAGCGCCGCCAGCAGCAGCAGCCCCGCGCCGGCGCGCACGCCGACGCGCCCATGCCAGCGACGCAGCCGCTCCAGCGTCTGCCGGACCTGGGCCGCGCTGCCGGGCCGCCGCGCCGGATCGCGCTCCACCAGGCGGCGCACCAGCCCGCGCAGCGCCGGCTGCGCCGCGCCCAGCGGCAGCTCCGGCGTGGGCCCGGGCTGCAGGACCTCGCGGTCCTCCCCTTCCGCGCGGTACGGGGGACGCCCGCAGAGCGCCTGGTGGAGGATGGCGCCGAGCGCGAACAGGTCGGTGCGGCCGTCCCCCGGCTCGCCGCGCCACTGCTCCGGCGCCATGTAGGGCCCGGTGCCGCCGCTGCTGGCGGCGGTGCGGCCGAGCAGGCTGGAGAGGCCGAAGTCGAGCACCTTGACGCGCCCGTCCTGGCCCAGGTGGACGTTCCCAGGCGTGAGATCGCGGTGGGTGACGCCGGCGGCGTGGGCGTGCTCCAGCGCCCGGGCCACGCCCGCGCCGACCCGCAGCACCTCATCGCGCGAGAGGGGCCCGCGCCGCAGCCGCTCGGCCAGGGTCTCGCCGCGCAGCAGCTCCAGCACCAGGTAGAGGCCGCCCGGCCCCTGCCCCACGTCGAAGAGCGTGACGATGCCCGGGTGGTTGAGGCGCGCCACCGCCACCGCCTCCCGCCGCAGCCACTCCGAGCCGTGCGCCGCCACGCGCGCGCCGGGCCGGATCAGCTTGATGGCCACGGCCCGCCCCAGCTCCAGGTCGCGCGCCTCCCAGACAACGCCGAACCCGCCCCGCCCCAGCTCGCGCACCAGCTCGAACCGCCCCAGGCGCGCGCCGGGCGCCATGCCCGACCACTGCTCCGGGACCGCCCGCGCCTCGGTGCGCACCATCTCCGCCAACAGGTCGGTGAGCTGCCGGGAGAAGCGCTCCGCGTCCGGCTGGTCCCGGGGCGCGACGCTGGGCGTGCCCTCCCGCTTCACCGCGCGCCTCCCCGCTCCAGCGCCGCCTCGAGCGCGTCCAGCTCGCGAAGCAGCGGCAGCCCGGGATCCGCGCGGGCCCAGAGCGCCCGCAGCTGCGCCGCGGTCCCGCGCGCCGCCTGGGGCTGGCCCGTGGCCGCCTCGGCGCGGGCCCGCAGCAGCAGGGCCCGCGGGTAGGCCCAGCAGCGCCACATCCCGCGGGACGGGAGCTCCAGGAAGCGCCGCGCGGCGGCCAGGGCGGTGCGGTGTTCGCCCGCCGCGGAGGCCACCTCGGCCAGGAGGTAGGCCGGGGAGACGCCGTGGACCGGCCGCGAGTCGCGCTCCTCCGCCGCGGCCAGCATCGCCAGCGCCAGATTGACGTCTCCTTCGCGCCAGGCCAGCAGGGCCTGGAGCTCCTGCTCGACGACCGAGCCCGGCGGGGCGGCGGCCCCCAGGTGACGCGCGCCCTCCACGTCGCCCAGGAGCCCGAGCGGCAGCGCCAGATCGACGCCCCACAGCGGGTCCACGGCCGCGGTCTGCTCGGCGGACCGACGGACCCGCCGCGGGTCCCAGCTCACCACCGTCAGCATCGCGTCGCGGCTGTGGCGATCGGCGGGCTCGCGGACCGCGTCCGCCACCACCTGGGAGGTGGCCAGCGCGTCGGCGAGCCGCCCCTGGGTGGCCTGCGCGATGGCGACCAGCGTCCCCTTCCATGGGTCCTCTGGATGCGCGGCCGCGTCGCGCCGGGCGACGTCCTCCATCTCGGCGTACAGCCCGGCGGTGCCCAGCGCCATCCGCAGCGCGGTCAGCCCCGCGTCGCCGTGGCTGACCACCGCCTGGCGCCCCACCGCCACCGCCTGCAGCGGATCGTACCAGACCAGCGCCCGGACCTGCCCCACGGCGCGCCCCACCGTGTCCGGCGTGGCCCCCAGCTCCGCCACCAGCGCCCGGAGCTCCTCGTGCCTCCCCAGCCGGCCCAGCGCCTCGGTCAGCGCCTGCAGGGCGTCGTCGTCGCTGGGCCTCAGCTGCAGCCGCTTGCGGGACAGCCGGGCCACCCCGACCCAGTCGCCGCGCCGCTGCGCCACCTCGTCGGCCGACGCCACCGCCTCGGCGTCGTCCGGCGCCAGGGCCAGGGCCTCGCCGTAGAGCTGCGCCGCCTCGTCCCAGCGCTCGTGGAGCATGGCCGCGCGGGCCTTGAGCAGCCGCGCCTCCAGGGGTGGCAGCCGGTCGGCGGTCGCCAGCGCGGTCGCGAGGAGCGGGCCCCACAGGTCCTCGGACGCACCCTCGAGCGAGCCGATCACCAGCCGCTGGTAGGCGGCCAGCCCGAAGCCAGGGTCGTGCGCCAGCGCCCGCTCGAAGGCCGGGATGCAGGCCTCCGAGGCGCCAGCGATCCCGGGCGCGCGGCGCAGGCAGTCCATCCCCTCCTCGTACGCGCGGGCGGCCTCCGGGATGACCGTGGGGGGCGGCGGCCGCGCGGTCCACCAGCGGAGGCCGGCGCCGCCGGCCAGCGCACAGGCAGCGAGGGCGGAGGCGAAGAGCCAGCGCCGGAGCCGGCGGCCGCGGGCCCCGAGCCGCGCCAGCGCCTCCACCACGTCGGCCGCGCTGGCCGGGCGCCGGTCCGGCTCGCGCTCGAGCAGCCGCCGCACCAGCGAGCGCAGCGCGCCCGGCGCCGCGGCGCGCGGCAGCGCCGGGGTGCGGCCCTGCTCCAGCACCTCGCGGCGTCCGGAGCGGGCCTCGTAAGGCGTCCGGCCGCCCAGCGCCTCGAAGAGGATGACGCCCAGCGCGAACAGGTCGGTCCGCGCGTCGCCCGCCTCGGCCCGCCACTGCTCCGGGGCCATGTACGCAGCGGTGCCGCCGTCGCTCGCCCCCTCGCGGCCGAACAGGTGCGAGAGGCCGAAGTCGAGCACCTTGACCTGCCCGTCCTCGCCCAGGTGCACGTTGCCCGGGGTGAGGTCGCGGTGGAGGACGCCGGCGGCGTGCGCGTGCCGCAGCGCCGCCGCCACGGCCGCGCCGAGCCGCGCCGCCTCCGCCGCCTGCAGCGGCCCCCGCTTCAGCCGCTCCGCCAGCGTCTCGCCGCGCAGCAGCTCGAACACCAGGTGGACCCCGCCCGGCCCCTGCCCCACGTCGTGCAGCGTGACGATGCCCGGGTGGTTGAGCCGCGCCACCGCCTCCGCCTCGCGCCGCAGCGAGTCCGGGCCGTGCGCGCCGAGCCGGGCGCCGGGGCGGACCACCTTGAGCGCCACGGCGCGCCCCAGCTCCGCGTCGCGGGCCTCCCAGACCACGCCGAAGCCGCCCCGCCCCAGCTCGCGGACCAGCTCGAAGCGGCCCACGCGCGCGCCGGGCTCGAGCCCCGACCACGCCTCCGGGACGGCCCGCTCCTCGGTGCGGACCAGCTCGGCCAGCAGGTCGGTGAGCTGGCGCGAGCGCGGGTCCAGCGCGACGCCGTCCGGACCAGGCTCGCCGTTCTGGACCTGCGTCAGCACTGCCTTGCTCCGGTGCTCCCGCCCGGGGACGTGTCTACCAGATTGACGGACAGCCGGTCAGCCGTGGGGAGGCCGGGGCGGTTCGCCGCTCTCCCGACTTGTTCGGGGATGACCTGGCAAACGGACGTTTCAACGCCGGGTGGTGTGGTTCCCCCGCCTACTCCGGCGCGCCGGCCTTCTCCTCGTCGTCCAGCCCGCCGCGGCGCGCGTCGCGCCCGCCGGCGGCGTACTCCTTCAGCCGGTACTGGATCTTGCGCACGCTGATCCCGAGGATCTCGGCCGCGCGCGAGGTGGAGCCGCCCACCATCTCGAGCGTGCGCAGGATGGCCTCGCGCTCGATCTCGTAGAGCGTGGCGCCCGGGATGAGCGCGCCCGGGGCCCGCTCGCGGGGCCGCGGCCCGCGCAGCGTGGGCGGCAGGTCGTCGGCGGTCAGCTCGGCCGCCTTGGCCAGCACCACCGCCCGCTCGATCACGTTCTCCAGCTCGCGGACGTTGCCCGGCCAGTCGTGGGAGAGGAGCGCGTTGAGCGTGCCGGGGGCCAGCCCGCGGATCTCCTTGCCGTAGGAGCGGGCGTACTTGTCGATGAAGTGCGAGACCAGCGCCGGGATGTCCCCCTTGCGCTGCCGCAGCGGCGGCAGCGTGACCGCCACCACGTTGAGCCGGTAGTAGAGGTCCTCGCGGAACTTGCCGCTCTTCACCTCGGCGGAGAGGTCGCGGTTGGTGGCCGCCACCAGGCGCACGTCCACCTTGATGGTCTGGGTGCCCCCCACCCGCTCGAACTCCTTCTGCTGCAGCACGCGCAGCAGCTTGATTTGCAGCGCCGGGGAGATGTCGCCGATCTCGTCCAGGAAGAGCGTGCCGCCGTCCGCCAGCTCGAAGCGCCCCTCCTTGCGCCCGATGGCGCCGGTGAAGGAGCCCTTCTCGTGACCGAACAGCTCGGACTCGAGCAGCGTCTCGGAGAGCGCGGCGCAGTTCACCTTGATGAACGGCTTGCCGGAGCGGGGCGACTCCTCGTGCAGCGCCTGGGCGATCAGCTCCTTGCCGGTGCCGGACTCGCCCAGGATGAGGACGGTGGCGCGGGTGGGCGCCGCCCGCTTGACCACCTCGTAGACCGCCTGCAGCTCGGGCGCGTCGCCGACGATGTTGTGGAACCGGTACCGCTCGCGCACCCGCTCGCGCAGGTTGGCCGTGTCGCGCTGGAGCCGGAGCTTCTCGAGCGCCTTCTCGAGGATCACCAGCACCGCGTTCACGTCGAGCGGCTTGACCAGGTAGTTCTCGGCGCCGGCCCGCATGGCCTCGACGGCGGCCTCCACGCTGGCGAAGGCGGTCATCATCACGAAGACCGCGTCCGAGCCGGCCTCGCGCGCCCGCTTGAGCAGCGTGATGCCGTCCAGGCGCGGCATGCGCACGTCGGCCAGCACCACGGCCGGCGCGAACCCGGGGATGAGGGCCAGCGCCTCCTCGCCGTCCGCGGCCTCGGCCAGCTCGTACCCCTCCTCCGAGAGGATGGTCCGCAGCGCGACGCGAGCGTTCTGCTCGTCGTCCACCACGAGGATCCGCTCCTTGCTCCCTGGGCGGAGGGTTGAGGTCGGGCTGTTCATGCGACTCCTGGTGACGCAAACGCTGCGGGACCCGCAGTTTATGCATGATCTCGGTCCAGAAATCCAGCCCTTCTGGCACCGCAAACCCGCGCGCCCACGCGGGAATGTCAAAGCGGTCGCGGGGGCTGCGGCCGCGCGCGCGCAACCGGCCTAGCCGACGAGGATCATCCCGCCGCGGGGGTGTCGTCGGACGGGCCGCCCGGCACCGGCTGGGAGGCCTCCAGGCGGCCCACACGGTCGTACGGGCGCCACCTGAAGCGGGCCCCCAGCCCCTCGGCCACCGCACGGCAGGCGGCCTCCGAGAGGCCCGGGAGCGCCACGGCGCTGGCGGCCACGTCCGGCAGGTGGGCCACGGCGCTGCGGATGAAGGCCTGCACCGCCGGATAGGCCGCCTCGCCGTGGCGGCTGGGGCAGACCTCCGCGTAGGTGCGGGCGTCGGCCGCGTTGAGCGAGACGGAGGCCGCGTCCAGCCCTGCCGCCGCCAGCTCCGGCACCACGTCGCGCCCCTCGCGCAGGCTGGCCAGGCCGTCGGTGTCCAGCCGGACGCGGGCCACGCCCGCCGCCTTGAGCCGGCGGACGAGCTCCAGGACCACGTCCAGGCGGCGCGTCGGCTCGCCGAACCCGGTGAAGACCACCTCGCTCCGCCCCGCCAGCCCGGCCGCCTGCGCCGCGGCCCAGACCTCTTCCGCGGCGGGGTTGCGGGCGAGCCTCAGGTCGTAGCCACCCACGGTGAAGTCGCCGTCGCGGATCTTGGGGCAGAAGACGCACGCCAGCGTGCAGGCGCTGGTGACGTTGAGGTAGAGGGCGTCGCCCAGCGGGTAGGCGAGCACGGGGTGGTGGGCGGTGGCGGTCTCCACGGACCGGTTCTGTAGCAGGCGGGGGCCGGAGCGCCACGGCGGGGCAGGCGAGCGGAGGCGGCCCGCTTTACCCGGTCCTACTGCTCCGGCCGGTGGCCGCTGCAGGAGAGGCAGTAGCGGGCCTCGGGGATGGCCCGCAGCCGCTGCAGGCCCATGGGGCCACCGCAGCTCTGGCACATCCCGTAGCGCCCCTCCTGGATCCGGGCCAGCGCCGCGTCGATGTCGGCCAGCTCGCGCGCCACGCTGTCCGAACGCGCGGAGTCCTCCGCCTCCCAGGCCTCCAGGCCGGGGTCGGGGCGCCTCGTGCTCTGGCTCAGCGTACGGCGGCGGCGGAGCAGCACCTCGCGCGCCTCCGCCTCGATCCGGCTCATGCGCGGGCGGCCGTTTCACGGGGCGTGCCCGCATCCAACCCCGCGTGAACACGCCGTAAACTGCCACACCGCCCGCCAGAGTTGCGTGGGCCGGATCAAGCGGCGCACGCCTTGCGCCGCGGAGGGCAGCCCAGGTGGCGCCAAGCTGCCCGCCCGGCGCGCGCGCCCGCCGGCGTCAGTGCGGGTGGTGCCGGTGCCCCGCCCCGTGCCGCCACCCCTCGGCCGCCAGGCCGAGCCGGTCGAGCACCTCGGCGGTGATCACGCCGAGCACCCGCCCCTCCTCCACGACCGGGAGGCAGCCCACCCCGCAGTCACCCAGCGTGAGCGCCGCCTCGGCCACCTCGGCCCAGGGCCCGACCGTGAGCACCGGCACGCTCATCCGGTCGGAGACCGGCTCCGCCAGGTCGTCGCCGGGCGCGAGATCGCAGGAGCAGAGCACGCCCACCAGCCCATCCTCGTCGACCACCAGCAGGTGCTCCACCCCCGCGGCCCGCACCAGCGCCAGCGCCTTGATGACCGGCAGGTCGGGCGCCACGCTGACCGGCGCCCGGTCCATGATGTCGCCGACCTTGATCGCCACCGCTGCCTCCGGCTGCCCGGTCCGCCGGGCCTGGAGCCCGAGGCGTGAGGACATGGAAGGAGCGTGCCCGGTTCAGCGGAGCCCGGAAAGCCGGCAACCCAAGCCAGGCGGGCTCGCGACTTCGGCGCAATACCGCTGCAGAAGGGTGCAACGCTGGCGGGGACCCACCTGTCGATCGACGCGCGCCCGCCTACCCCGGCATCGCGCGGCGGATGCGCAGCCCGCTGGCCACGTCGGCGTACTGGTTGCCGAGCTGGCGCGTGCGCGGATCGAGCAGCCGCAGCAGCGGCGCCTCCCAGAGCTCGGGCGAGCGGGCCGGCACCGCCACGCGGCCGAAGCGACCGTCCTCCAGCTCCACCAGCGTGCCCGGCGGATGGCGCCCCAGCGTGTTGACCAGCACCTGCGCCAGGACCGGGTGATACGCCGTCCCCCCGCCGCGCAGCATGGCGCCCAGCGCGTCGGACCGCAGCACGCGAGCCCCGTAGAGGCGGACCACGTTGACGTAGTCCTCGGCCAGCCGGAGCAGCGCGCCGCCGGGCGAAGGCGCGGCGCGCGGCGTGGCGGCGTCGCGGTGGTGTTCCAGCACGGCGCGCAGGCGGCGCACCTTGGCCTCGTGGAAGCCGCGCTGGCGCAGCACCACCCGCGCGCCCTCCAGCGGGTGACGGAGAAGCCCGGCCTGGCCGCCGCCGGTGCGGGCGCCGAAGTAGCCGGCGTCGTGGATCAGCGCGGCGATGCCCAGGTCCTGCAGGAAGCTGGGGCTGAAGCCGGCCACGCGGCCGGTGGCGAGCGCCACGGTGGCCACCTCCAGCGCGTGCACGGCGTGCGGCGGCGCGTCGGACGGGAAGCCGCCCCAGAAGGCGGGCGCCCCCAGGCCGATGTCGAGCGCCTCCAGCACGGCACGGCGGAGCGGCAGGGGGTTGAGCAGCCGGCCGGCCTCGAGGTTGGCGCTGGTCTCGGTGACCAGCATCAGCATGCGCCGCACCACCTCCTCCGGCGGGCGGCGGTCCTCGCCCTCGTCGGTGCGGAAGCGGAAGATGCCGGCCGGCTCCACCGTCGTGACGCCCTCCTCGCGCAGCCGCTGCGAGAGCGCCTGCCGGGCGCCGTGCTCGGCCGGGGGCGCGGAGAGGGCACGGGTGAGCGCCCGGGTGGCGGCGTCGTCGAGCGCCGCGTGGAAGGAGAGCCCGCCGGTGTTGTGGCGGCGCAGGTCGCCGCCCAGGTCGCGCGAGCCCTTGCCGTCGTTCCGGATGCGGACGTCGTTGACGTAGATTTGGTCCTCGACCGTCACCACGTGGACGGTGCCGAGCAGCTCCACCAGCTCGGCCAGCGCCTTGCCGAACTCGATCACCGGCGCGTCGAAGGCCTTGTTCTCGGGGGCGTGGACGCGGGTCAGCTTCAGCAGGCCGGTGAGCAGGTGGACCACCTGCTCGCCGCGGTCGCGCACCCGCTGCGCCAGGTCCTTGTCCTCGCCGGCGCGGGCGCGCCCCAGCGCCCGGGCCATCTCCGCCTGCGCGCGGACCAGCTCATCCATGGCGGCGCCCCTCGGCCCGGCGGCGGGCGACCGTGGCGTGGCAGTGGCGGCGCAGCGCCTCGTCCGCGCGCTTCACCACCTCCTCCAGCCGCTGCTCGGCCTCCGGCCCGGGGATGACCCCCAGCCCGGCCACCGCCGCCCACTGCAGCAGGACCTCGTGGTCGCTGAGCCGGATGGCCCCCAGCAGCCGCTTCTTCTGCTCCAGCCAGCCGTCGAAGAGGCGCAGCGCCGCGCCGGCGTTGAGCGAGGCCAGCAGCCGGCCCAGCGCGGCGGCCTCGTCCCGGGAGTAGTCCTTGCGCGAGGAGAGCGCCTCCGCCACGGCGCGGGCCGAGGCGGCGTCGCCGTGCTTCTCCAAGGCCCCCGCGGCGGCGATCCGGAGCGGCTCGCTGGGCGAGGAGAGCAGCGCCAGCAGCGGCCCGGGCGGCACCTTGTGCGGCGAGGCCGCCAGCGCCCCCAGCGCCTCGGTCTGCACCGCCCGGTCCCGGTGCTCCAGGAGCGAGATTCGCGGCGCGATCGGCGTGCTCCGGCGCGCTCGCGGCGATGGCCCGGAAGAGCGCCCGGGCGGGCTCGGCCGGCATCCCGGCCAGGCCCCGGGCGATCGCCTCGGCGTCGGCGGGCAGGCGCGCCCCGGCCAGGCGGAGCAGGACCTTCAGCCGGGCCGGGTCCTCCTCCTTCGGGATCCGGTCCAGCAGCGCCGCGGCGGGCACGAACGGGACCAGGCGCGCCGCCGCCGGCGGCAGCTCGCCGCCGCCCACCTCGGCCGCCGCCAGCACCGCCTCCACCAGCCGCGCGTCGGCCAGCCCGCGCAGCACGCCGTCGCGCAGCGGGCCGGGCGGCTGGCGCTGCACCAGGTCGGCGAGCTGGGCCAGCGCGTTCAGGTCGTGCTCCGCCACCAGGAAGTCGCGCAGCTCGGAGCAGTACTGGGCCGCGTCCTCCACCGGCAGCGCCGAGCGCGCCGCCCAGGCCATCAGCTCCGCGGCCAGCTGCAGCGCGCTCCGCGCCAGCGCCTCGTCGGTGGTCTCGGCGCGCAGCGGCGCCAGCGCCTCGTCCGGCACGGGCCGGTAGGCGACCGGGCCCGGCGGCGGGAGCTTGGGGAAGGGCTGGTCGAAGTCCGGCGGCGGCTCCCCGCCGCGCGGGCGGATGCCCTCCTCCGGCTCCTCCTCGTCCGGCGCGTAGCCCTCCACCGCCGTGACCAGGATGGTCCGCATCTCCGCCTTCTTGAGGAGCGTGACCACGTCGTCCTCGGACTGCCGGACGCCGGCGTAGCGGATGGCCAGGATCTGCAGCAGCATCAGCAGCTCGCGGAAGTCCACGCCGGGCAGGTAGGTGACCTTCCGCACGCCGTCGCGGAACAGCTTGAACGCCAGCGAGCGCTCGCGGTCCTCCTCGCGGTAGATGACCTCCTCGGCCACCATCAGCTCGAAGGGCTTCACGTCCACGGCCACCGGGCCCATGGCGGTGGCCGCCTCGGCCGCCGCCCGGTAGTCCTCGATGAACTTGCGGACGATGGTGTTGGCCGGGTCGTAGAGCGTGAAGGCCCGGGCGGCCTTGCCCAGCGCGGACATCAGCGCCGCGGCCGCCTGGGCCCGGGGGGAGCCGCGCAGCAGCGGTGAGGGAGCCTCGGTCTCAGCGGCGGGGGACTGCGGGCGCGGCGCCTCGGCCATCGTGGAGCGAGTCCACACCGGGGGACGACCGGCGTCAAGTGAGGGGCTCTCGGGACGCGGGCGCAGGATGCGCTACGCTCTGCGCCCATGTGCGGACGGTTCACCCTCACCACCCGTGATCTGGCCGAGCTGGCGCGCACCTGGGCCGCCGAGGTGGACGCCGCCCTGGCCGCCGGCTGGCGCCCCCGCTTCAACGTGGCCCCGGGCGATCCCCACCCCGTGCTCCGCGCCGAGGCGGGCCGCCGGCGCCTGGTCCCGGCCGCCTTCGGGCTCACCGGGCCGGCCGGACTGGTCATCAATGCCCGCGCGGAGACGGCGGCCACCCGCCCCACCTTCCGCGAGGCCTGGCAGGGCCGGCGCGCCGTGGTCCCGGCCGACGGGTTCTTCGAGTGGGAGGGGCCGCCCACGGCCCGCCGGCCCACCTGGTTCCACGCACCAGACGGCGGGCCGCTGCTGCTGGCGGCGCTGCTGGGACCGGCGCCTGGAGGGGGCGACGGCTTCGCCATCGTGACCACCGCCGCCTGCCCGCCGGTGAGCCGGCTGCACGACCGGATGCCGGTGATCCTGCCGCCGGAGGCGCTGGACGCCTGGCTCTCCGGCCCTCCCCCTGCCCTGCGGCCGCCCCGCGACGGCGCGCTGGCCGCCCGGCCGGTCTCGAGCCGGGTCAACGCGGTCGGGAACGACGACGAGGGCTGCCTCGGGCCACCCGAGCCTCCGCGGCAGGGCAGCCTCTTCTGAGGGGCCGCTACTCCTCCCCTTCCAGCGCGCTGCTGCGCGCCACGGTCACGCCGGCGCCGGCCAGGACCGCGTCCACCTCTCCCTGGCGATCCGGGAAGACGGCGCGGGTCAGGTCGTCCAGCACCACCGCCCGGAACCCCTCGGCGGCGGCATCCACCGCGGTGGCGCGGACGCAGAAGTCGCGCGCCAGGCCGCACACGAAGACCCGCTCCACGCCGCGGGCGCGCAGCCAGGCGCCGAGCCCGGTGGTCGGGCGCCGCCCGTCCGGCCCGACGTTCTCGCGGAGGCCGCTGTACGAGTCCACGTCCGGCCGCGTCCCCTTGCGCAGGATGAGCGTGGCCGCCGTGTCGGGGAAGCCGGGGTGGAGGGCCGCGCCGGGGGTGCCCTGGACGCAGTGGTCGGGCCAGAGCTCCTGGGGCCCCTGCGGCAGCTGCGCGGTCTGGAACGGCTGGCGTCCGGCGTGGGAGGACGCGAAGGAGACGTGGCCGCGGGGGTGCCAGTCCTGCGTCGCCACCACGGTCGTGAAGCGCGGCGCCAGCCGCGCGATGGGCGCCACCACCGCGTCGCCGCCGGCCACCGCGAGCGCCCCGCCGGGCAGGAAGTCGTGCTGCAGGTCCACCACGATCAGGGCATCGCGCGCGCGGTCGATGGGCATGGGCGGGATCATAAGCCGGCCGCCGCGGCCCATCCGCACCCGGCGGCGCGGACGGCCCCCTGCCGGGCCCGGCCGCGGCGCGACCGGGCGGGCGGGATTCCGCCGCGAAGCGCCGGAAACCAAGGCATTCCGTGTTGTCTCGGGCCCTGGCCTGAGCTAGCTTGCGCCCCCATGGACAAGATCTGGGTGAAGGACGTGAAGGAAGGCGAGCGCGTCAAGAGCGTCTTCCTCGTCGCCCGCAAGGCCGTCCCCACCGCCAAGAGCGGCAAGACGTACCTGTCGGTCACCTTCCACGACAAGACCGGCGAGCTGGAGGCGCGCGCGTTCGAGCGCGTCGAGGAGCTCGGCGGCACGTTCGAGGAGAAGGACCTGGTCGAGGTCGAGGGTAGCATCGGCGCCTTCCAGGGCAAGCCGCAGCTCCGCATCGAGACCGCGACCAAGGTGGACCCGGCCACGCTCGACGCGGCCGAGTTCGCCTGGGTGGCGCCGCCCGAGCCGAGGAAGCCGGAGAAGGTGGAGAAGCCCGCGGCCGCCGAGGCCGACGACACCCACTGGAAGGAGCTGCTCGGGCTGGTCGACGTGGTGGTCGACCCCAAGGTGAAGGAGCTCATCCACGCCTTCCTCGACGACGAGGACGTGGCCGCCCGCCTGCGCCGCTCCCCCGCCGCCAAGACCGTGCACCACGCCTACCCGGGCGGCCTGCTGGAGCACACCGTCTCCTGCATCAAGCTGGCGCACCGGATCGCCGACCACTACCCGCAGGTCGATCGCGACCTGCTGGTGGCGGGCGCCTTCTTCCACGACCTGGGCAAGATCCGCGAGCTGTCCGGCGAGCGGAGCACCGAGTACACCGACGAGGGCCGGCTCATCGGCCACCTGGTGATGACCGCGCAGTGGGTCCACGACAAGGCCCGCCGCGTGGGCGCGTCGAGGGAGCTGGAGCACCACATCGTGCACCTGGTGCTGGCGCACCACGGGCAGCTCGACTACGGCTCGCCCAAGGTCCCGATGACCCTCGAGGCCCTGATCACGCACGAGATCGACGAGATCGACAGCCGCGTGAACTCCTGGCTCAACCTGATGGGGCGCGAGGGCGGCAACCGCCGCTGGACGGACTCCAACAACGTCTACGAGCAGCAGATCTGGCGGGGCGCCCTGCCCACGGTGCAGGCCGAGAAGAAGGGGCCGGCGCCGGAGCTGATGACGCCGGTCATCTACGTGCCGCGCGAGGGGCAGAAGCGCAAGCCGCAGCCCCAGCAGCAGCAGAACGCGCCGCGCAAGCCGCGCCCCGAGCGTCCGGAGCGCCCGCAGCACGCGGCCCCGGCGGCGGCTGGCGAGGGCAAGCCCGCCGAGGGCGGCGCGCCGGCCGAGGCCCGCGCCGAGCACCAGCGGCCCGAGCGCGCCGAGCGGCCGGACCGCGGCCCGCGCCCGGAGCGCGGCGCCGGCGAGCACCGGGGCGGCGGTGAGCACCGCGGCTTCGGCGGCCCCGGCGGCGATCGCAAGCGCGGCTACACCGGCCCGCGGCTCCCCGGGGACAAGGGCCCGCACCGCCCTGCCGAGAAGAAGTCCCTGACCCACAACCCCTTCGCCGCGCTGGCGCAGAAGCTGGAGGACGCCGGCAAGGAGGAGAAGCCCGCCGAGGCCGCCGTCGAGGCCGCCCCGGTCGAGCAGGCCCCCGAGCCCACCCCGCCCGCGGAGGCCCCGGCCCCCGCCGAGGTGGCCGAGAAGCCGGCCGAGTAGGCCCGAGCAGGCCTTGTCCTGCTGCGAGGTCAGCGGCCTGCCGCCTGCCCTTCGACTCCGCCCCGCCGCTGGCGGGGCTACGCTCAGGGCGAACGGTCCGATAGGCCGTTCGCTGGCGCGTGCCCTCCGCCCGTTCGGCCTGAGCATAGGGCCAGCGTAGGGCCGCCGCGACCCGGGATTCAGCGCACCCTGCGCTGTCCCGGGTCGCTACGCTCAGGGCGAACGGTCCGATAGGCCGTTCGCCGGCGCGTGCCCTCCGCCCGTTCGGCCTGAGCGTAGGGCCGCGCAGCGGCCCGAAGTCGAAGGCCAGGGACCCGACCGGCCGCTCGCTTTTGCGCCCGCTGCCCGGCCGCGTACAATCGCGGCATGGTGCCGTTCGGCCGCACGGCCGCCTTCTTCGACGTCGACGACTCGCTCCTGGACGGGAACGCCGGGACCATCTTCACCTGGTACCTGTACAGCGAGCGCGTGATGAAGCCCGAGGTGCGCTCGCGCATCCCGCGCATCATCTACGAGTACGCCCGCAACCGGCTCACCGAGCAGGACATGGTGGAGGCCGGCTCGCGGTGCCAGGAGGGGCTCTACGCGGACGTGGTGAAGGCCCACGCCCACCTCTGCTTCGAGCGCTACCTGCGCAAGCGGATCACCAGCGGCGCCATCCGGCAGATCCGCAAGCACCTGCTCTCCGGCCACTTCGTGGCCATCGCCTCCGGCTCCTCGCAGTACATCATCGACGAGGTGGCGGCCCACCTGCGCGTGCACGCGGCCATCGGCACCCGGGCGCGCATCGTGGACGGCCGGATCACCGGGCAGATCGTGCCGCCGGTGGTGTTCCGCGACGGGAAGCGGGCCGCGGTAGAGGCGCTGGCGGCCCGCTACGACCTCGACCTCTCGCGCGCCTACCTGTACTCCGACTCGGCCGCCGACGCGCCGCTCTTCGAGGCGGTCGGCAACCCGGTGGTGGTGAACCCCAAGGCGCCCTTCCGCGCCGTCGCCGACCAGCGCGGCTGGGAGGTGGTGCAGTGGAAGGAGCGCAACCGCCCCGGCGAGCCGGACATGGCGGATGAGTGGGGGAGCTGGGAGGGCTGAAGCGAGGTCCGCGGCGCTGCAGCGACGGCGCGAGGGTCCGATAAGCGCAGCCCGCGCTAGGCTGCGAGGAGAGCGACGCCTCATCGTCGCTGCAGGTAGCTCATGCGCAACACCGTCACCTTCCACCACCCAGCGCCTCTGGTCTTCGTCTCCGAAGAGGACGGCGTCCTCAGCATCGCGGGCGCCGGATGGTTCCTCGAGCTGCTCCGGACGATCAGCGGCCTCGACCTCGATCACGAGGTCACGCAGGAGGACTGGGGCGTGGTGGCCCGCGCCAGCCGAGCCGGGTGTCGGTTCTGGATCGGCTTGAGCGGGCTGGGCCAGCACGAGTCGATGGCCCATGTCCACCACCACTCGCTCGCCTGGCTCCAGCGCCTCAGCCCAGGGGGACGAGCGGCCCTCGCCGCCCTGGTGGGCGAGGTCGATCGCGCGCTCCGCGTGGCGAAGGCGACAGACGTGAGGTGGTTCGAGGAAAGCAATCGGAACCATCGGGCTCCGGCGGAGTCGCCGACGTAGCAGCGCGTCACGACGTCCAGCCGCCTTCCTGGAGGCCTTCTACGCCGCGCTGCGCGGCCGGCTGGCGCGGCGGCTGCTCCTCGCCAGGCGCCGCGCGTCGAAGGACGACAGGCTGAATCAGCTCACTCGAACACCGCCGCCAGCTCCACCTGGGCGGCGGCGTCGGGTGCGGCCTTCAGCCGGTGGTACACGACGGCGGCCGACACGGGGCCGGCCGCACCGGCGGCGCCGGTCGCCGGCAGGATCACGCCGAAGAACGCGAAGACGACCTCGCCGGAGGCCCTCGGGGCCGAGAGGGCGCCCACCACCAGCACCCCCGCGATCACGACCGCGCCCAGCGCGAGCAGGGCCAGCAGCGCCTGGACCGCGAGCGCGCCGAGGAGCGCCCAGCGGCGGCCGCGGGTCAGCTGGGCGCTGCGCCGCAGGGAGGAGAGGATCCCCTCCCCCTCGAGCGCGATGAGCGGAAGGGCCAACCACCAGCGCACCGCCAGGACCGGGGCGGCGGCGGCCCCGGCGATGGCCAGGAGGGGCGGCCAGGAGCTCCACTGGAGGTTTCCGTTCGCGGCCAGCGCGATGATCAGCGCGATACCGGCCACGACGGCGCCTCCCACGGCGCAGCCGGCCATCACGGGCAGCACGCGCCGCCAGGCCGGCCCGAGCGCGCGGCGGAGCGGCAGCCGCTCGCCGCGGAGCGCGGCAGCCGCCCCTGCCGTCACGGCCACGAGTCCCAGCGCGCCGACCAGCAGCCCGACCGCACCGGTGGCGAGGAACATGATCAGCGCCGACGTTCCGGACGGGCCGCCGTCTTCCTGGCCCAGGACGGTGAAGAACCAGGCCAGGAACCCGAGCAGCGGCAGTTGCGCCACCGCGCCCATGACGCCGAACCGGTGCAGGTTCCGGAGCCAGATGCCCAGCGCCGGTCGGATCAGTGGGCCCAGCGGGGCGCGCGGATCTCCCGGCCCCATGCGGTCAACCCAACACCGGCGCCAGGCGGGCCCGCGTGCTCCGAAGCGGCTGCTGCTCCATCTCGCTCCTCCGCGCCGGAGGGCGCGCGGCGACGAGCCTACGGGACCGCGCGGCGTGCGGGAAGTGCGTTCCTGGGACGCGGTGGGCGGATGGCCTACAGACGGGAGCGGCTCCCTGACCATATGCGCCCAAATCTAGCTGGGGTCCGTGCATCCGCTCGCGCCGCGCCCGCAGCAGCCGCGCCAGCTCCAGGGTGTCCGGATTACAGCCGGAAGAACCGCCGCGTGTTCTCGGAGGTGACCCGCGCCACCTCCTCCAGCGTGGTGCCCCAGACCTCGGCCACCTTGCGCGCCGTCTCCACCACGTGCGCCGGCTCGTTGCGCTTGCCCCGGTGCGGGATGGGGGCCAGGTACGGGCTGTCGGTCTCCACCAGCAGCCGGTCCCGCGGCACGATGGCCACCGCGTCGCGGATGGCGCCGGCGGTCTTGAAGGTGACGATCCCCGCCACCGAGATGAGCAGCCCCAGCTCGAGGAAGGCCCGCGCCGCGGCCACGTCGCCGGTGAAGCAGTGGATGACGGCGCCGGCCGGCGGGACCCCCTCCTCGCGCAGCACCCGCGCGCAGACCTCGTCCGCCTCGCGCACGTGGACCACCAGCGGCTTGCCCGCCGCGTGGGCCAGGCGGATGGAGCGGCGGAAGGCCTGCTCCTGCACGTCGCGCGGGGACAGATCGTAGTGGAAGTCCAGCCCCGCCTCCCCCACCGCCACCACCCGCGGGTCGCGGGCCATGACCTCGCAGGCCGCCCAGTCCTCCTCCGGCACCCGGGCGCAGTCGTGCGGGTGGACCCCCACGGTGGCGGCGAAGAAGCCCGGGTCGCGGGTGGCCAGCGCCAGCGCGTTGCCGAAGTCGCCCGGCTTGCGCCAGAGCCCGACCAGCACCACCCGCGACAGCCCGGCGGCCCGCGCGCGGTCGATCACCGCCTGCAGGTCGCCCTCGTAGTCCTCGCCGTCGAGGTGGGCGTGGGAGTCGATCAGGGTCATGCCCGGACCTACTTCACCCGCGTGCCCGCCGCGATGGAATCGCCCACCGTGACGACCTGGAGGTTGGGCACCTCGCCGGCCGCCAGCAGCATGCCGTGCGAGGTGATGCCGCGCAGCGGGCGCGGCGCCAGGTTGGCCACCACCACGATGCGCTTGCCCACCAGCGCTTGCGGCTCGGGGTAGGCCTGGGCGATGCCGGCCACGATGGTGCGCGGCTCGGGCTCGCCCACGTCCACCGCCAGCTTGAGCAGCTTGTCGGCCTTCTCCACCTTCTCCGCCGCCTTCACCACGCCCACGCGCAGCTCCACCTTGGCGAAGTCGTCGTAGGTGATGACGCCGGGCGGGGGCGGCGGCGCGGCCTTGGCGCTGGCCTTGCTGGCCGTCTCGGCCGGGCTGGCCGCCTTGGCGACCTTGGCCGCCGGCGCGGGCGCAGGCGCCTCGGCCGGCGCCGCCACGATCAGCTTCTCCACCTGCTTGGCGTCGAGCCGGGCGATCTGCGGCGGCTTGGCGGCCGCGGTCACCGGCGCGCCGGCGAACGGGTCGAAGTCCTTCTCCCAGACCGCCGGCCGCGCCTGGCCGAACGCGGCCACCAGCGCGTCGCAGAAGCGCGGCAGCACCGGCCAGAGCAGCGTGGCGAGGCCCCGCAGCGACTTGGCGACCGTGAAGAGCAGCGCGCGGCTCTGCGGGCCCTGCGGGTCCTCCCAGGGCTTGGCCTCCTGCAGCCGCTTGTTGCAGCGGTCGGCCACCTGGTTGGCCAGCCGCACCACCTCGCGCAGCTCCAGCGCCTGGTAGGCGGCGCGCCCCAGGTGCAGCGCCGAGCGGGTGGCCTCGACGATGGGCTCCTCGGGCGCCTCGGCCAGCGGCGCCCCGGCGCGGGCCACCAGCGCCGCCACGCGCGAGGCCAGGTTGGCGATGTTGTTGGCCAGGTCGGCGTTGATGCGGTTGCGGAACTCGTCGATGGAGAGGTCCAGGTCGGCCACGCCCGGCCCCAGGTTGGCGCAGTAGAAGTAGCGCAGCAGCTCGGGATCCAGGCCGGCGTCCAGGTAGGTCCTGCCGGTGATGAAGGTCCCGCGCGACTTCGACATCTTCTCGCCGTTGACGGTCAGGTGGCCGTGCACCGCCATCCGGTCCGGGCGCTTGAAGCCGGCGGCCCAGAGCATGGCCGGCCAGAAGACGGCGTGGAAGCGCAGGATGTCCTTGCCGATGAAGTGCTCGAGCCGCGCCGCCTGAGGGTTCTGGGCGGAGAGGTACTGCTGCTCGTAGGCGGCCGGCGCGAGCCGTGGCTCGGCCTGGTGCGCGAAGTAGTGCTCGGCGCTGGAGAGGTAGCCGATGGGCGCGTCCATCCAGACGTAGAGGAACTTGCCCGGGAACTCGGGGTCGTTGACCGGGAAGCCGAAGTAGGGCGCGTCGCGGGTGATGCACCAGTCCTGCAGGTCGGCCAGCCAGCCCTTCACCTGCTCGCGCACGGCCGGCTCGAGGTGCCCCTCGGCGGCGACCCAGCCGTCGATGATGGCCTTCACCTCCGGCTCGCGCAGGTTGACGTAGGCGTGGTCGCTGGTCCGGACCACCGGCGCCGAGCGGCAGATGGCGCAGTACGGGCCCTTGAGGTCGCGCGGGTCGTAGGTGGTGCCGCACTTCTCGCAGACGTCACCGTACTGGTCGGGCGTGCCGCACTTCGGGCAGGTGCCCTTCACGAACCGGTCGGGCAGGAAGCGCTTGTCGGTCTCGCAGTAGAGCTGCTCGACCGACTTCTTGTAGATGAGCCCCTTCTGCTTGAGCGCATCGTAGATGCGGTACGCCCAGCGCCGGTTCTCCTCCGAGTCGGTGGTGTAGTAGGTCGAGAACTCCACCCCGAAGCGCTTGAAGTCCTCGTGCTGCTCGGACCGGTAGGCCTCCACGAAGGCCTTGGGGGTGACGCCGGCCTTGGCGGCGTTCACCTCGATGGGCGTGCCGTGCGAGTCGGCCGCGCAGACGTACGCCACCTGGTCGCCGGTGGAGCGGCGGAACCTGACGTAGACGTCGGTCTGGATGTACTCGACCAGGTGGCCGAGGTGGATCGAGCCGTTGGCGTACGGCAGTGCGCTGGTGACCAGGATCCGCTGACTCACGACCTGCTCCTTTCACGACGGTCTTCGGCGAGGAGGCCCAGCAGCACCCGCTCCAGGCGGAGCCGCCCGTCCTGCCCGCTCTTCATGGCGACGTCGGCCTGGGCCAGGCCGGCGAGGGCGTCCAGCAGCTCTCCCCTCGAGAACCGCAGCGACGCCTGGTACTTCATCCAGAAGCCGTACGGCTTCTTCGACCCCAGCTCCTCCTCCGGGATGGAGGGGAGCACCTGGGCCTGCCAGTCGTTGAAGCTGCCGATGCGCCGGTCCCCGGCGGCGCGGCGCGCGCGCTCCCGCTCGGCGATGAGCCGGCGCACCGTGCCGGCCAGCGACCCCAGCAGCATGAAGGGGCTGCCGCCGTCGGCGATGGACCGGTCCAGCACCGCCAGCGCGCCCGGCAGGTCGCGCGCCTCGACGGCGTTGCCCAGCGCGAAGAACGGGTCGGAGGCGACGCGCGTGACCACCGCGTCCACGTCGGCCGCGCCGATCACCTTCCGGTCGCCCACGTAGGCAGCCAGCTTCTGCACCTCGGAGGCGAGCACGCGGGCGTCCTCGCCCACCAGCGCCGCCAGCCGGGCCTCGCCGCCGGCGTCCACCCGCTTGCCGGTGCCGGCCAGCAGCGCCGAGAGCACCGGCGCCAGCACCAGGCGCTGCGCGTCCCACTGCCCTTCCTTCTCCAGCGCGGTGGTGACCCGCCGCCCGGCCGCGGCCAGCTTCTTCACCACCGGCAGCCGGCCGTCCACCTTGCCGGCGGCGATCACCAGCACGTGGCCGCGCGGGAAGCCGCGCGCCAGCGCCAGGTCGAGCGCGGCCGAGTCGTCGCCCTTGGCGACCTTCAGCTCGCGCTCGATGGCGAAGCGGGCGGCCTGGCCGACGAAGGCCGCGCCTTCACCCAGCGTCACCCCGAGCTCCTTCGCGAAGGCGTCCAGGTCCGGCGCCGGGTCGGCCTTGGGGTCCAGGTCGGCGGCCGACCAGCCGGCCTTGGCGGCCAGCGCCAGCAGGCGTCGCGCCGCCTCCCGCTGCCGCCCCTCCGCCCACATGGCCCGGGCGCGGTCGAAGGCGTCCTGCGCGTCCTCCTTGGACGCCAGGAAGGCCGGCTCCTGGACCAGCACCACCTTGCCGCCGCCGAACAGGCCGCCGGTGGCCACCTCCGCGGCCACCTCGGCCGGCGTGGCCGCCGCGTCCAGCTCCACCAGGTTGAGCGCGCGCGCCGCCTCGGGGACCATGGCGTGGGCCAGCGCCCGCGCCGCGCGCAGCGCCAGGAAGGCGTCGCCGTCGAAGAGGTAGACCGGCTGCGGCGAGCCCGCCTGCACGTCGGCCAGGCAGGTGTCGAGCGTGGCGCCCGCGGCGCCCGCCCGCGCTCCGGCGCCCGCGGCGCCCCTGCCCCCGCTACGCGGCCCGGCCATGGAACCACCCGATGAAGAGCCCCTCCAGCGCCAGCACCGGCGAGGCGTTCTGGCGGAGCCCGGCCGCCGTCTCCTCCACCAGCCCGCGGCGCCGGACCACCTCGGCCGCCGTGAGCGCCGCGGCGGCCCGGCGGGACTCCGGCGCCAGGTCGGCCAGCGCCAGCGCCGCGCCGCCGGCCTGCAGGGCCAGCACGTCGCGCAGCCAGAGCGCCAGCAGCGCGCACAGCTCGCCGGCCTGCTCGCGGTCCTCGCCGTGATCCCGGGCGAAGGCCAGCCAGCCGCCGGCGTCGTCCGGATCGAGCGCCACCGCCGCCCGGACCGCGTCGCGCAGCCCGTCCAGCGCCGCCGGATCGAGCGCCAGCGCCCGCCCCAGCGAGCCGGCGGCGAGCGCCGCGGCCAGCCGCGCCTCCTCTTCGCTCCGGCCCTTGGCCACCAGCTGCTGCACCACCAGCGCGTCCGGCACCGGGCCGAACGGCACCCGCAGGCAGCGCGAGCGGATGGTGGGGAGCAGCACGTCGGGGCTCGCGGCCACCAGCACCAGCGTGGTCTCCTCCGGCGGCTCCTCCAGCGTCTTGAGCAGCGCGTTCTGGGCCTGCGGGTTCATGGCGTCGGCCGGGTCGATGATCACGAACCGGCGCCGCCCCTCGAACCGCTTCATGGCCAGGCGGTGGTCGACCAGGTCGCGCACCTGGTCCACCACCACGTCCTTCGACGGCGAGCGGCCGCCCTTCGGCTCCCAGGTGCCGGCCTTGGCCATCACCCGCTCCTCGTGGAGCACCATCACGTCCGGGTGGACGCCGCGGGCGATCTTCCGGCAGGGGCCGCAGGCGCCGCAGGGGTCGTCGCGGTAGCCCGGCGCCGAGGTCGCCTCCCCGCCCTCGCAGTTGGCGGCCTGCGCCAGCAGCTGGGCCGCCCGGCCCTTGCCCGTCCCCTCCGGGCCGCCGAACAGGTAGGCGTGGTGGAGCGCGCCACGGCGGAGCGCGGCACGGAGCGCGCCGAGCGCGCGATCCTGTGCGGTGACCTCGGAGAAAGGCATGGCGGGCGCAGGGTTATAGCACGCGGCTCCGACCCCGGCCCCGCTCACCGGACGCTGTGGGGCGATGTGGGATGGCGAAATGGACTCCGCCTCGCGTCCCGGTAAGATGGGACACCTGGAGCGGCCATGAACATCACCCCCCTCGACATCACCCAGAAGCATTTCCCGAAGACCTTCCGCGGCTTGGATCCGGAGGAGGTCGAGGCCTTCCTGTCGCTGGTGGCGGTGGAGTTCGAGGCCCTGGTCAAGGACAACCAGGCCCTGCGCGACGACAACCAGCGCAAGGCCGAGGAGATCGTCGAGTACCGGGGGCGCGAGCGCGCGCTGCAGGAGACGCTGGTGGCCGCCCAGAAGGCGTCGGAGGAGATCCGCGACTCCGCCCGCAAGGAGGCGGAGATCACCATCTCCGACGCCGAGCTGCAGGCGGAGAAGATCGTCCAGGGCGCCCACTCCCGCTTCCTGCGGATCGTGGACGACATCAACGAGCTGAAGCGCCAGCGCGTGCAGTTCGAGGCCAGCGTCCGCACCCTGGTGGAGAGCCACCTCAAGCTGATCGAGGCGTTCCGCGAGCCCGCGCGCGAGGAGGCCGTGCAGTACGTGCCCGGCGCGCGCAAGAAGCTGGGCGGCGCGGAGGAGTAGCGGCGCCGCGGTTCACTCGAGGGGACGCCCGCCTCGGCGAGCGCCCCCTGATCCCGGTCATCCTGAGCGTAGCGCCCGCGGAGCGGGCGCGGAGTCGAAGGACGACCGGGGGCCCGCACCTCAAGGCCAGGTGGTCGCGCTCAGAACGTGTTGGGCGGCGAGAGGGCCACCCGATCGCCGTCCGAGCCGTTCCAGGACAGCGAGGCCTCGTCGTCCAGGCTCGGGTCGAACCGGCAGGGCGCGTCCGGCGGCTCCACCACCACCTGGCCGTTCGCGACCGCCGGGTGGAAGTAGGCGATGGCGGCCACCTGGCCGTCGGCGTCGATGTCGGACTCGGCGCAGATCGAGAACGCCTCGTGCTCCCCGTCCTCGGACGTCTGCGTGGCCACCGTGTAGACCCCGTAGGTCGGGCCGAAGACGCGCCAGTCCACCTGCTCCGCCGCCGCCTGGTCCTCCTCGGAGAGCGCGACGCGCTCGCTGCCCGGCTCGGCCTCCGCCGGGACGGCCAGCTCGACCGTGCCCTGGCCCGCCTCGAGCCGCGCCAGCTCCGCCTGGTACAGGCCCTGCGCCTCCGTCGTGACCTGCGAGTACTTCGAGCGCAGCTGGTAGCGGATGAAGTTCGGGATGGCGATGGCCGCCAGGATGCCCAGGATGACGACGAAGAAGAAGGGCGCGATGCAGAGCACCACCACCATGCCGGTGTTGGCCGCCCCCGGGTACTTCCGCTGGAACTCCTCCTCGCTCATCACCAGCAGCAGGATGAACTCGATGAAGGCGACGATCCCCGGGATCATCGTCCAGAAGAAGAGCATGTAGACGATGCCCCAGCCCCAGCGCCCCAGGTAGAACTTGTGGGCGCCGAAGCCGCCCAGGAAGAAGGCCAGCAGCGCCGCGACCACCTTGCTCCGCCCGCCCTGCGGCTGCGCCGCGTAGGGCGCCCCGCCAGCGAAGGAGAGCTGCTGCGCGCCGCAGCGGTCGCAGAAGCCGGCCTGGGCCGGCAGCACGTTCTGGCACTTCATGCACAGCTTCTGGTTCACACCCAGCTGCGTGACCGGCTCGTTCATCGAAGGCTCCCGATCGCCCCGCGGCGATCCCCCGGGTTGAGGCCGGCAGGCTACTTGATCCAGGCGCTGACCCAGCGGCCATTTCGCTTCCCGGTGCGTGCATGTGCGAGGACCGCGGCGGACTGTCGCTGGTGACGGGCGCGAGCAGCGGGGACGCCCGGCCACGGGCCGCACTTGATTCGGGCGGATATGGTCACGGCGGGTGGCAGGACCTTCGAGCCCGCGCCGGACCGCATCCCTCCCCCTGGACCTTGACCCGGAGCCTCGCGCCCGTGAGATTCCGGCCGTGCGCCACTCGCCTTGCGCCTCGATCTTCGCGCTCCTCATCGCGCTCCCCGCCGCGGGGGCCTCGCCGCCTCCAGCTGCACCGCCCGCAGCAGCGGCCCTGGCCGCGCTCGAGGCGCGAGCACATGGCCGGCTCGGCGTCGCTGCGCTGGACACCGGCTCCGGGCGCCGGATCGACCACCGCGGGACAGAGCCCTTTCCCATGTGCAGCACCTTCAAGGTGCTCCTCTGCGCTCGAGTCCTCCAGCGCGTCGACCACGGCGAGGAGCGGCTCGACAGGCCCATCACCTTCACCGAGGCCGACCTCCCGGAGTACGCGCCCGTGGTGCGCGCCCACCTCGACGCCGGTGGGCTGTCCGTCGGCGCCCTCTGCGCAGCCACCGTCGAGGTCAGCGACAACGCCGCCGCGAACCTCCTCTTGAAGTCCATCGGCGGACCCGCGGCCGTGACCGCCTTCGCGCGCTCGCTCGGCGACGAGCGGACCCGCCTCGACCGCGTCGAGCCTGACCTCAACTCCGCCCTGCCGGGCGACCCGCGCGACACCACCACGCCGGACGCCATGCTCGAGGACCTTCGCCTGCTGCTCCTGGGTGGTGGGCTCCCCTCCAGCTCAGCCCGCCAGCTCGAGGCCTGGATGGCCGGCGCCACCACCGGTGCCGGCCGCCTCCGGGCCGGCGTCCCAGCAAGCTGGACGGTCGCGCACAAGACCGGGACCGGCGAGCGCGGGACGACGAACGACGTCGCGCTCCTTCGCGCTCCCGGGCGAGCGCCCATCCTGGTGGCCGCCTACCTCACGGGTTCCGATCTCCCCGCGGCCGAGCGCGAAGCGGTCCTCGCCGAGGCCGCGCGCATCGTCGTGGGGGCGTTCCCTCCAGCTCCGCCACACACCGAGGATCGAGCACGGGGCCGATAGCGAGCCGTATCGGGAATTCCGTCTGACGCGCTGGTACCTGCGCTCACCCTTCCTGCGGCTTCACCACGAACCTACGCCGGTGGATCCGCTGGACGCTCCCGGAGTCCAGCCCGACGACCAGCTTCACCCGGGGGACTTCCACGACCAGATCGATGGCGATCTGTCCCGCTTCCTGCGCCGTCGGTGAAGCCTCCCTTAGCTGAAGCCTGGGCTGCCTCACTTGATTCGGGCGGATATGGTCAGGGCGCTGAGGCGAGGGTCGCTCGCCTCCGCCAAGGAGGCTCTCGGTGTGGGCGCGGGTGACGCTCCCGTGCGCCCGCGCCGCCTCGCGCAGCCGATGTGGCGCCGCGTTCGTGGTCTCATCGCGTCATGGCGACACCGGATTGGAAGAGGTTGATATCGTCGCTCGAAGCGGAGGCGGCGTTCCATCCGGCCGCGGCCGCCGAGCAGGTCCGGCAGACAGAAGCCGCGCTGGGCGTCGCCCTCACGGTCGAACTGCGGTCGCTCGTGCAGCAGAGCGATGGCGTGACCGGCGCATCCGGGGCTGGGCTCGTATGGCCGGTCCAGCCGATCCGTAAGCAGAACCGGCACTTCCGGACCTTGGCCGACCTCCGCAAGATCTACATGCCGTTTGACCCGCTGCTTCGCGGACGCCGGCAACGGCGACCAGTTCGCATTCAGGATCTGCGGCGACCAGGTCGCAGGGAACGACGTCTTCGTGTGGGAGCACGAGACCGCCAGCAGGACCTGGTAGCGCCAAGCCTCGAGCGCTACCTCGAGTGGATCCTGAGCGGGAAGATCCAGACCTGAGCCCGGCGCGGCCCTTCCGGGCGCCGACCACCGCATGGCCAGCCGACGCTCGTCCCGTGCGCCTGAGAAGGCGGACTTTCCACGAAGCGTGTCGTCACTCCGCGTGATCTACTCCACAAGACTCGGGACTTGACCGCGGCGGCGAAGCCCGACTCACCCACCGCCGTCAGCCGGGCCCCGAGCAGCGCCTGACCCGATGCCGTGACCCCGCGCTTCGGCTACGACCGCCATCGCGAGCTCAGGGACTTCCGGCGCGACGACGCCCCAGGCCAGGTCAGCCTCAGCAAGGCATCACCCCTTACCCTGAACGCGCTTGGCTCGGCCCATCAGCCACGTCCTCGGCTCCGCGGTCACCGCAACAGGCCAGAGTCCGAGCTGTCCCACCCGCGGCTCCCGGACCGCCGCGGAAGAGTATGGGTCCACGAACGCCGCGCTCACCTGCTCCCCTCGCCGGGAAGCATGGCTCGCGAAGTTCCCGCGCACGTACCTGAGCGCGTTCCGAGCCTCGGCCTGCGTCCGCAGCGGGTGCGCGTGGTAGCGCCCCTCGAACACCGGGCCGCGCAGCCCCATCATCCGGTTGAGCCGGTGGGTGAGCTTGATGGTCAAGGATCGCATCCCTCGAGCCAGGCCCGCGTTTCCCTCTGCCTCGACCAGCAGGTGCACATGGTTGCCCTGCACGGCGTACTCGACGACCTGCAGCTCCGCCTTCGCGCGCTGTTCCTCGAGCACCCTGTGCACGACACGGAAGCACCGCTCGCTGCGGAGATTCCAGACGTGCTCGCGGACGCGCAACGTTACGTGCACCGGTTCCGACCGGTAGACGACCTCGCGAAGACGGTGTGCGACCGGACGGCGGCCGGGCGCCGCCTTCCGGCCGGCGCCAGCCCGCGCGCCGCCCCAGGGTTTGAACGTGAAGGTCTGCTGCGACATGGACGAACAGTACGATAGCGCTCTGACACCCAGCGTGCACAGGCGCGGCATCGACTCACGCGTGGACGCTTCGCGCCGTGACCATATCCGCCCGAATCAAGTTCGGGCCACGGGCCCTCGCGCCATGCAGCCTACTCTCTCACCTCCGCCACGCCCCCACCCGCCGCCGGCGGCGCCCAGGGGTGTCCTGTTTATCTCCTCCACCTCATGGGGCGTACCCGTGCTCGACGCGGTCCAGCGAGACGTTGAGGTGCACTGCCCTGTCATGCGCTTCGCCTCCTTCCGCCGGCGTCACGCGCCGTTGCCATTTCCGCCCAATTCAAGCTGAGGCCCGGGCTCCGCCGCCCCCTCAGTGCGCCTCCGCCCAGCTCCGCCCCTGCCCCACCTCCACGTCCAGCGGGACCTTGAGCTGCGCGGCGGCCGACATCTCTCGGGCGACCAGCGCGCTGGCGGCCTCCACGGCGCCCTCGGCCACCTCCAGCACCAGCTCGTCGTGGACCTGGAGCAGCAGGAGCGCGTCCAGCTGCTCGCGCTGCAGCGCCTCCTGCACGCGCAGCATGGCCAGCTTCACGATGTCGGCGGCGGTGCCCTGGATGGGCGTGTTGATGGCGGTGCGCTCGGCGGCCATGCGCAGCGCGGGGTTGCGCGAGGTGATCTCGGGCATGGCCCGCACGCGGCCGTAGAGCGTTCGGCTCTCGCCGGTGCGCTTGGCGTCGGCGACGGCCTGGTCGATGTAGGCGCGCACGCCGGCGTAGCGGGCGAAGTACCGGTCGATGATCTTCTGCGCCTCGCCGGCCGGCAGCTCCAGCCGCTGCGAGAGGCCGAACGCGGAGAGGCCGTAGGCGATGCCGAAGTTGAGCATCTTGGCCACCCGGCGCATGTCCGGGGTGACGCCGTCCGGCGCCACGCCGAAGGTCTCGGCGGCGGTGCGGGTGTGCACGTCCTCGCGGTTGCGGAAGGCCTCCAGCAGCGCCGGGTCGTCCGAGTAGTGGGCCAGGATGCGCAGCTCGATCTGCGAGTAGTCGGCGGAGACCAGCCGCCGCCCGGGCGGCGCCACGAAGGCGGCCCGGATACGCCGCGACAGCTCGGTGCGGACGGGGATGTTCTGGAGGTTGGGGTCGGTGGACGAGAGCCGCCCGGTGGCGGCGCCGGCCTGGTGGAAGGTGGTGTGGAGGCGGCCGTCCTGCGGATCGACCAGCTGCGGGAGCGCGTCCACGTACGTGCCCTTGAGCTTCGCGAGGCCGCGGTGCTCCAGCACCAGCGCGGGCAGCGCGTGCTGCTCGGCCAGCTTCTCCAGCACCTCCTGGTCGGTGGAGGGGCCGGTCTTGAGCCGCTTCACCACCGGCAACCCCAGCTCCTCGAACAGCACCTGCGCCAGCTCGCGGGTGGAGGCGATGTTGAAGGGGCGGCCGGCGGCGGCGTGGATGCGCGCCTCCAGGTCCACCATGGCCTTGCCGAACTCGGCGCTCATGTCCGCCATGGCCCCGCGGTCCACGGCGATGCCGGTCCGCTCCATCACGAACAGCACCGGCACCAGCGGCCGCTCCACCTCGCGGTAGAGCGGCGTGAGCCGCTCCTCCTCCAGCGCTGCCACCAGCGCCTTGGCCAGATCGGGCAGCGCGGCGGCCGCCGCCCCGCACCACTCCGCCACCCGCTCGACCTCGATCCCCTCCAGGTCCACCCGCTCCGAGCGGCGGGCCCCGTCGCCGCCGCTGGGGTCGCGCGGCAGCTCGCAGGCGATCCGCTCCCGCGCCACGTCGGCCAGCGCGTGCTCGCGCCGGGTGGGCAGGAGCAGCCGGCTGGCCAGCTCGGTGTCCACCCCCGGCCCGCGCCAGCGGAGCCCCAGCGCCGCGGCGGCGTGGTGCGCCGCCTTGAGCTCGTGGGCGTGCTTCTCCACCTCGCCCTCCAGCAGCGGCCGCAGCGCCTCGCGGACGCCGTCGCGCGGCAGCGCGGGGGGCGCGCCCAGGTAGCGGTGGCCGATGGGCAGGTAGAAGGCCCGCCCGCCGCCGGCCAGCCCCAGCCCGACCACCGGGGCGGCCCGCGGCGGCCCCTCGCCCAGCACCGGGCGAACCCCCACCGCCCCGGCCTGCAGCAGGTGCGCGACCGCCGCCTCCAGGCTGGCCAGGTCGCGCAGCAGCTCCGGCTTCTCGGCGCGCGCGGTGGGTGGCGGCGCCGGCAGGTCCTTGAGCAGCCGGGAGAACTCCAGCTCGGAGAAGAGCGCCCGGGCGCGGGCGTCGTCGGGCGGCTGGCGCTCGAAGCTCTCAGGCTGGAACGGCAGCGCCAGGTCACAGCGGAGCGACACCAGCTGGCGGTTGAGGCGGATCCGCTCCGCGGCGCCGGTGATCTTCTCGCGCAGCTTCTCGCCGCCGCGCGAGAACCGCCTGGGGGATCTCCTCCGGGCGGCGCAGCAGCTCCTCGACCGTGCCGAAGTGCTTGATGAGCGCGGTGGCGGTCACCTCGCCCACGCCCGGGATGCCCGGCACGTCGTCGATCTTGTCGCCCAGGATGGCCATGTACTCGACCACCTGGTCCGGGCGGATGCCCAGCTTCTTCTCCACCTCGGCCGGCCCGGTCCACCCGCCCCGCCCGCTGGCCTCGGCCATCGGGTCGTAGAGCGTCACCTGCCCGTCCACCAGCTGGGCGAAGTCCTTGTCGCCGGTGACCACCACCACCTGCCAGCCGTGCTCACGGGCGCGGCAGGCCAGCGTGCCGATCACGTCGTCGGCCTCGACGTGGGCCTCCTCGATGAGCGGCACCCGCAGGGCCCGCGCCACGTCGCGCACCAGCGGAAACTGCGCCTTGAGGTCGTCGGGGGTCTCCGGCCGGCTCGACTTGTAGCCGGGGTCGAGGTCGTGGCGGAAGGTGGTGCGGGCCGCGTCCAGCACCAGCGCCACGTGCGTGGGCGCCCGCTCCCGCAGCGCCTTGAGCAGCATGGTCGTGAAGCCGTAGACCGCGTTGGTCGGCTGGCCCTTCGTGGTGGTGAGCGGCGGGAGCGCGTGGAACGCCCGGTAGACGAACCCGGAACCGTCGATCAGGGTCAGCGTCGGCATGGCCCGCACGATAGCCGCGCGGGCGCCTGCGGGCACCGCGAAAAGTTGGGCTCCCGGTTGGCGCTCAGGCCGGCCCGATCCTGCAGCGCAGCCGCTCGGCGCAGATGAAGAACTCGTCCCCGTCCTGGACCGGGTGGCGCTGGATGCGCGCGCGCTGGTGCCAGGTGCCGTTGGCCGAGCCCAGGTCCTCGAAGAACCAGGCGTCCCCCTCGTGCACCACCGCGGCGTGCTCGCGCGAGACCTTGGTGCTCTCCACCACCAGGTCGCAGTGGCGGCCCCGCCCGATCAGGAAGCGGTCGCGGGTGACCGGGAGCTCGGTGCCGTCGTCGCGGATCAGCACCAGCGCACGGGGCGCGCCCGGCGGCACCGCCAGCGGGGGCGGCAGCCGCGGCGGCTCGGTGTCGCGCTCGTGGATGGCCTGCTCCAGGCGCGCTGCCGTCTCGAGCACCTTCTGGGCGGCGGCCCGGCGCTCCGGGGGCTCCTTGCGCGGGCCGGCGCCCGGCGCGGGGGCAGGTAACCGTGCAGGCGGGCCAGGCCATGCAGCGCCTGGTTCACCAGGGCCTCGCGATCAGTCCCCATCTCCTCGGCCATGCGGCCCAGGAGCTCCCAGAGGTGATCGGCGATCACGACGGTGCGGGCGGTCTTCACCCGCAGCACGGTAGCAGAGCCGTCCGGGGCGCACCACGTCCGGCGCGCCGGCCGGCCAGGTCAGCGGATGACCTTGCTGCTCCCGAAGTAGAGCGCCGGGCTGAAATCCAGCACGAAGCCGTCCACGTAGGGCACGTAGAACCGGTAGGCCTCCGTGCGCTGCCCCTCGTACTTGCTGCGGTCGAAGGGCACCGCCGGGAAGGGCTGGCCCAGCGAGCCGCCCGAGCCCGAGGGTGCGGCGCGGTAGGAGGCCGTGAACCCGGCGCGGGTGCCGACCTCGGCGGCCATGTCCCGCCACGGCTTGCCGGTCGTCTCGCCCACCGCCGGCACGAAGCCGACCTTGAAGGTCAGCGCCGGGCCGTCGGCCAGCGGGAACGGGAACTGCGCCACCGGCCAGCGCGTGACGCAGGCGCCCGAAGAGGCCTGGTCCAGGCACTCGTCCGAGAGGTGGTAGATGCGCCGGGCCTTGCGCGCGATGGCCAGCTTCTCGCAGCGGGCGCGGCAGACGTCGTCGCAGTCCACCACTGCCGGGCTGGCGGGGAACGGGTCCGGCCACGGCCAGGGCGAGAGCGGGCAGAGCGCCGCCAGCTGCCACTCGGTCAGCAGGGTGCCGGGCGCGCCCGGATCTGCCTGGAGGTACGAGAGCGAGTACGCGTCGCCGCTGGAGCTGGTGGCGATCCTGGCGCGGCCCACGTACCCCAGGCCGGCGCTGACCACCACCACCTCGGGCGCGTCCTCGGTGCCGCCGCCGGCGCGGAGGCTGGCGGGCACGCGCTTCCCCTGGCGCAGCGTCGGGGCGCAGGCGGTCCACTCCGCCGCCGCGGTGCAGTCGGTCTCGCCCGTCGAGTCGGTCGTGCAGCCCGGCTCGGTGAGCACCAGCGCTCCGCCCGGATAGGCCGCGGTGGGCGGGAGCAGGGCCGAGATGCGGGCCTCGACGGCGGTGGTCTCGTTGTCGTCGGTGCCGTCCGGGCAGTTGTCCAGCCCCTCGGCGGTGCTGAGCAGGACGATGTCGCCCACGTGGACGCCCAGCGCCGGATCGTAGACCTGCACCACCTGCGTGCGGCGGGTGCCCCCTGCCCCGTCGGACTCGCTGGTCTGCAGCGCCACCGCCACCGCGTCGCCGTAGGCGAAGGTCTCGGCGCTGCGCAGCTCGAAGCCGGGCAGGCCGCCCTCGTAGGTGACGCGGAAGGTGTCGCTGGGCGTGTAGCCGGGCGTCACGCCGAAGGCCAGGTTGGCGTAGGCGTAGATGACGCCGACCTTCTGGTCGTGCTCCGAGTTCTCGTACCAGAAGCCCAGGCGAGGGCTGAGCGGATCACCGGTGTCCAGCGAGGCGATGGCGGTGCGGGTGGAGGTGCTGTTGAGGATCGAGGTGTCGGACGGGACGGCCCAGCGCGACAGGTCCACGTAGTAGACCCGGCCGTCGCCGCTGGGCACCGCCAGCAACCCGGTGGTGGTGCGCACGCCGGTGCTGGGCGCGATCTTGAGGTACGGGGCGGCGTACTCGTCGTCCGTGGCCGCCACGGCCGGGGCGATGGCAACGGTCAGGCCGGTGGGCCGGACCGGCAGCCGGATGGGCGCCAGGTACGGGGCCGCGCCGGAGACGTCCGCCCGGAGCGTGCCGGTGACCGGGTCGATCACCGCGATGCCGCAGTTGATGATCTGCGACGGCCCGCAGTAGCCCTCGGAGAGGACCGCGTAGACCCGGTCCACCAGCTTCATGCTCCCATCCTCGTTGATCTCGAAGGGATCGAGATCCGGGTGGTCCGGGTTGGGGTTGTTGGCCACCGAGCCCGGCTTGCGCTCCGAGAGCCGCGTGGCGGCCACCAGGCGCGTGGGGACGAGCGTGTCGAGCCCGCGCCAGGTCCAGGCGCCCGGGGTGCCGGTCACGTCGAAGTCGGCCACGCCCAGCACGTCCCCGGAGGCGGTGGGGATGGGGTCCTCGGTGGCCGCGTAGAGGTGCGTGACGTCGAAGGTGTTCACGGCCAGCGAGAGCGCCTGGAACGACTCGCCGTCGAGCGTCAGCGGCTGCACCGTCGCGGTCTGCGGAGACCGGCACGATGGAGCCGTCCCCGACCCGCTGGTACTCGGCCACCGCCAGCTTCTGCCCGGCCAGGGACGCGATCACCCGCACGCGACCGGTGGCCGCGCGCCAGCCGCCCGCGCCGTCGGACTCGGGGACCGGCGCCGCCACCGCCGCCACCAGCGGCGCGCCCAGCTCCACGTCGTGGCTCTCGTCGGCCACCACGTTGTACGGCGCACCCTCGGCCGTGAGCCAGGTCTGCACCAGCTGCATCCGGGTGGACCCGGCGCCGACCACCACCAGGAGGTCGGCCAGGGGGGCCTCGTCGGTCGAGTCGCCCAGCGACGCGCCGATCACCTTGGCCGGGTACGGATCGCCGACCGGCACGGACTGCGGGCGGACCAGCACCGGCGCCAGCACCGCCTTGTCGTCCAGCGCGTCGATCAGGACCAGCTCGTCCTTGCCGCTGCTGGCCACCGCCACGTAGGGGTGGAGCGCCGCGTTCTTGGTGGTGAAGCCCTCGAAGATCGCCACCGAGGTCGGCTCGTTCAGGCCGACGCCGATGGAGGTGGTGTAGTTCTGGCAGGCGGTGAGCGCCAGCGCCAGGGCGGCGAGCGGCAGGGCCTTCACTGGGCTTTGCTCCCGATGCGCAGGGGTTTGGACGGATCGGCCTCGTCGTGCACCACGTCGGCCGAGGCCGGGTCGGCCAGGGGCACATCCACCGGCGTGACGAAGGCGTCCTCGAAGGAATCCCACGAAGATCCGGGCGACGTCGCCGCGGTCCTGGACCGCCAGCCCGAACGGCAGGTGGCCCAGCACGGGCCCGCCGGTGGTGGGGTCGCGGCCGAAGACCTTCACCATCGCGCCGGACTCGTCGTCGTAGATCCAGAGCAGGCCGTCCTCGGTGGCGGCGACCGCCACCAGGTCGCGCATCCCGTCGCGCGCCGGCAGCACGGCCAGCTCGGAGGCGCCCAGGCCGATGTCGATGGTCCGGACCACCACCGGCCGCGGCTCGCCGAACGCGCCCTCGCGCAGCTCCAGCACGACCAGCAGGCCGCCGATGTCGTAGGTGGGGCGGGTGCCGATGGCGGAGGCCACGTCGGCGTCGTAGAGGCGCAGCGCCACGTACATCCGGCGCACCTCGCCCTCGCGAGGCGTGGAGAGGGCGATGCCGGCCGGCTCCGAATCCGCGGAACAGGCCGTAGAGGTCGAAGGAGCGCAGCGGGCACCCGCCGGAGAGCTCCGGGTCCCCCACCTTGCAGCCACCGGCCAGCTCCAGCCAGCGGATCAGCGCGGCCGCGCCGCCGTTGGCGGTGCTCCAGTAGAGCCGGTTGCGCGCGGCGTCAAAGGCGAAGCTGCGCACCGTGCCGACGCCGGTGTCGATGGTGACGCGAGCGCCGGTCTCGAGGTTGAGCGAGCCCAGGTAGCCCCTGGACCCGAGCGCGCGCAGGTAGCCGACCCAGGCGCGCGAGGTGACCCCGACGCCGCAGGTGAGCGTCACCGCGTACGGGTCCGCCCCGCCCGCCACGCCCAGGTCCGTCCGGCAGCCGTCGCAGGTGAGCGGACCGCCGTCGAGCGCCACGCGCCAGAGCGCGTTCTCGGTGCGCGAGGTCACGAACGCCTGCGGCGTCGCGAACGCCGCCCCGCACTCCGGCCCCGCCACGGCCAGCTGCCCGCCGAAGTTGCCGATCCGGATGCCGCTCGGCCCGGCGGCCACGTCGGCCAGGTCCACCTTTGTCAGCGAGCCGTTGTCGTAGAGCAGGTCGAAGTTGGAGGAGACGACCAGCAGGTCGTCGCCCGACAGGGCGAGGCCGGTCGGGAACGCGAAGGCGTCGAGCGGGATGTCCGCCGGCGGCTTGCTCAGCTGGCAAGCCGGCAGGAGCACCGCAGCGAGGAGGGCCAGCCGAGGGAGGAGGGCGCGCACGGGGAGGCGCGAACCGTAATCCCCGGTGCGGCGGATGGTCAAGCGCATGAGCCGCCCGTCAGGCCTTGGCCGGCAGCTCGGCCTGGATCTTCCGGAAGTCGGCCACGTCCTGGAAGAGCGACCCCACCCGGCGCAGCAGCCCGAGCCGGTTGGCGCGGACGGCCGGATCCTCGGCCATCACCAGGACGTCGTCGAAGAAGCCCGCCACCGCCGGCTCCAGCGCGGCCACGCGCTGCAGGACGGCGGCGTAGTCGCGCGCGGTGCGCCGTTCACCCACCTCCGCCTCCACGCGGAGCAGCTCGTCGTGCAGCCGGCGCTCGGCGCCGTCCTGCAGCAGCCCCGGGTCCACCGCCGACGAGGCCTCGCCCTTGGCCTTCTCTTGGATGTTGGCCACCCGCTTGAACGCCACCGCCAGCGGGGTGAAGTCCGGGCGCGCCTTGATGGCGGCCAGGGCCTGCAGCCGCTGGTGCGCGTCCACCACGTCGTCGAAGCCGGCCGCCAGCACCGCCTCGACCAGGTCGCCGTCGTGCGCCTCGGACCAGAGCGCCTTCACGCGGCCGCGGAGGAAGTCGAGCACCTGCGCGGCGACGGCCTTGCGGTCGGCCGCCAGCTTCACGCCGCCCAGCGTGTCGAGCGCCTTCTCGACCGCCTGCGAGAGCGAGAGGTGGTACCCGCGGGCCAGCAGCAGCCGGAGGATGCCGATGGCGGCGCGGCGCAGGCCGAAGGGATCGGCCGCGCCGGTGGCCTTCTCACCCACGCCGATGATGCCCACCAGCTGGTGCAGCCGGTCGCCGAGGCCCACCAGGGCGCCCAGGTCGTTGCGCGGCAGCTCCTCGCCGGCGCCGATGGGGCGGTAGTGGTCCTCGATGGCGTCGGCCAGCTCGGGGGCCAGCCCCTCCAGCCGCGCGTAGTGGGCGCCCATGATGCCCTGCAGCTCGGGGAACTCGCCCACCATGCCGGTGTTGAGGTCAACCTTGGCCAGCCGGGCCACCTCGGCCACGCCGGCCACCAGCTCCTCGCGCCCGAGGGCGCGCGCCAGGGCCTCGGCCACCGCGCCGATGCGCCCGGCGCGATCCAGCTCGGAGCCGAGCTTGGCCTGGTAGGTGCGCCGGCCCAGGTCGGCCACGCGGTCCGCCAGGGGACGCTTGCGGTCCTCCTCGAAGAAGAAGCGGGCGTCGGCCAGGCGGGCGCGCAGCACGCGCTCGTAGCCGTGGCGCGCGACCTTGGGGTCCTTCACCCGGGTGGCCGAGATGGCCACGAAGCGGTTCTTGAGGGTCCCCTTCCCGTCCACCACCGCGAAGTAGCGCTGGTGGTTGCGCATCTCGGAGATCACCACCTCGGCCGGCAGCTCGAGGTTGGACTTCTCGAACTCGCCGGCGATGCCGGTGGGCGCCTCGACCAGGTAGAGCACCTGCTCGACCAGCGACGGATCCGGGCGGGCCACGCCGCCCGCCGCCTTGGCGGCCCGGGCCAGCTCGGCCTCGAGGGCGGCGCGCCGCTCGGCCGGATCGGCCAGCACGCCGGCCTTGCGCAGCCTGGCCAGGTAGTCCTCGGGCGTGCCCTTGAGCGGGATGGCCTGCGGGGCCAGGAAGCGGTGGCCGTGGGTGACCTTGCCCGAGACCACCGAGCCGTAGCGCACCTTGAGCGGCTTGCCGCCGTAGAGCGCCACCAGCCAGCGCACCGGCCGCGCGAAGGTGACCTCGTCCCAGCGCGAGCGCATGGCCTTGCGGAAGCGCAGCCCGGCCGCGAGCTTCTCCAGCAGCTCCGGCAGCACCTGCGCGGCGCGCCTGCCCTGCTCCACCTTGGTGACCGCCAGCCGCTCGCCCTTGGGCGTCTGCGCCCGGGTCAGCGCCGACACCTCCACGCCCTGGCTCTTCGCGAAGCCGAGCGCGGCCGGGGTGGGCTTGCCCTCGGCGTCGAAGGCCTGCGCCACCGGCGGGCCGAAGGCCTCGGTGCGCGCGTCGGCCTGCCTGGCCGCCACGTCCCGGGCCCAGACCGCGAGCCGCCGCGGCGTGCCCACCGCCTTCACCTCGCCGTGGGAGAGGCGCGCGCCGTCGAGGGCCTTGGCCAGGTCCTCCTCCAGCTGCTTGAGCGCCGGGGGGACGAAGCCCGCCGGGATCTCCTCGGCACCGATCTCGAAAAGAAGGTCCGCCATGTCGTGTCTCTCGTGGTGTGGGGAGGCGCGGCTCAGGCCCGCTCACCCTGGGCCTGTCGAAGGGCGCGCGCCTCGCGCGCCACGCGGGCGGCCTCCAGGGCCTTCTTCCGCTCCGCCGCCGGCAGCAGCGGGAAGCCCAGCGCCTCGCGCGAGTCGAGGTAGCCCTTGGCGCACTGGTGCGCGAGCGCCCGGACGCGCCCGATGTAGGCGGCGCGCTCGGTGACGCTGATGGCGCCGCGGGCGTCCAGGTTGTTGAAGGTGTGCGAGCACTTCAGGCAGTAGTCGTACGCCGGGAGCGGCAGCCCCTCGCCCAGGAGCCGCTTGCACTCCGCCTCGTAGGTCTCGAAGAGCCCGAAGAGCATCCTCGGGTCGGACTTCTGGAACGAGTAGGTGCTCATCTCCACCTCGTTCCGGTGGAAGACCTCGCGGTACTTCACGCCCTTCACCCACTCGACGTCGAAGACGTTCTCCACGTCCTGCAGGTACATGGCGATGCGCTCGAGCCCGTAGGTGAGCTCGGCGGCGACCGGCTTGATCTCGAAGCCGCCGGCCTGCTGGAAGTAGGTGTACTGCGTGATCTCCATCCCGTCGCACCAGACCTCCCAGCCCAGGCCCCAGGCGCCCAGCGTCGGGCTCTCCCAGTCGTCCTCGACGAAGCGGATGTCGTGCGCCTTGGGGTCGATCCCGATGGCCTTGAGCGACCCGAGGTAGAGGTCCTGCACGTCGGGCGGGTTGGGCTTGAGGATCACCTGGAACTGGTGGTGCTGGTACAGGCGGTTCGGGTTCTCGCCGTAGCGGCCGTCGGCCGGGCGGCGGGAGGGCTCGACGTAGGCGACGTTCCAGGGCTCGGGACCGAGCACGCGCAGGAAGGTGGCCGGGTTCATGGTGCCGGCGCCGACCTCCTGATCGTAGCCCTGCACCAGCAGGCAGTTCCTGCTCGCCCAGTACGTCTGGAGCTTCAAGATGAGATCCTGGAAGTACACGCGCGTCGCCTCCGTCACACCGACCCGCGGGGCACGCCAGCGGGCGGCCCCCCGGCTGCGGGCAAGAGCGGCACCGTAGGGCCCTAAGCTCGCGGTGTCAAAGGAAATTTTTCACGGGCAGCGGCGGCCGCGGCCCCGCTCCGCCCCAGGGTGAACCGGGCCCCCGGCCCTTCATTCCCCGAGCAGCGGGCCGACCTCGTCGAGGAAGCGCCGCGCCGCCAGCCGGCGGCCGAGCTGGAACTCCACGAAGGCCCCCAGGGCCTCCCGGGCCTCGCGCCCGGCCGGCGGGGCCAGCGGCTCGCCGGCGGCGGCCGCGAGCCCACCCTCCTGCAGCCGCCGCAGCGCCGCCAGCGTGGCGGGCGCCAGCCCGGGGCAGCCCGGGGAGGCCGCCGGCGTGCAGGCCAGGCAGAGCGCCCCGCCGTGGCCCGGGTCGAAGCGCAGCCGCGGCGCCTCGTCCAGCGGCTCGCCGCAGCGGGCGCAGGCGTCCAGCCGCGGCATCAGGCCGGCGGCGCGGAGCGCCCACAGCTCGAAGGCGCGCAGGGCGGCCGGCCGCGCCGGGGCGCCGTCGAGCAGCGCCAGGTACCCGCCCAGCAGGTCGAAGAGCTCCGGGTGCGGCTCGTGATCCCGCAGCAGCTCGCGGGCCAGCTCGGCGGCGTAGCCGGCGCAGGCGATGCGGGCCAGGTCGGCCCGGATGCCGCCGAACCCCCGCTCGACCGAGACGCTGTCCAGCCCCAGCAGGTCGGAACCGCCGCGCGACCGCGCCTCGGCGGTGAGCAGCGTGAAGGGCTCGAGCGCGCCGCCGAAGCGCTTGCGGGAGGCGCGGGCGCCGCGGGCGAACGCCGAGACCTTCCCCTGCTCGCGCGTGAGCAGCGTGATCACGCGGTCCGACTCGCCGTAGTCGACGGCGCGCAGCACGAACCCGGTGAGCTTGAGGTGGTCCACGGCGAGCCTTGTACCGCGGCGCGGCGGGCGGTGCAGCGCTACGGCGCCCAGGAGGCGCGGTAGCGGACGTAGCCCAGGCCGGCCTCCTCGACCTCGACGATGGGCGCGTGGGCGCGCGACAGCTCCAGGGCCGCGGCGAAGGACTGGCCGAAGGCCCGCATCAGCAGGCGATCGTAGAGCCCCAGCGGGAAGCGGATGCCGATGCGGACGCCGTCGTCGGCAATCCCCTCCAGCTCCAGCTGCGACCCTCGGTGGAAGTTGGCCCAGCGTGCGCTCGACATGCGGAGCAGCCGCTCCGGCGTGGCCGCCGCCAGCATGATCCGGTAGGCGGGGCTCTGGAACATGGCGGTGTCGCGCTGGCGCGACTGGGCCACGGCGGTCTCGTCGGACAGGTTGCGCAGGTCGGCCGCCGCCAGGAACAGGGCCGCGAAGTGGACCTCCGGGATCCACTCCGGGGCCATGGGCGGATCGCGCACCAGGTCGAGCAGCGGCCCCGCCGGCAGCGCCTCCAGCGCGCGGCGGTTGGACTCCTCGTCCAGCAGGGCGCGCACGAGCACACCCTTCGCGCGGCACTCCGGATAGGCGTCGAGCCCGCCCGGGAGCATCAGCAAGTATCGTTCGAGCCGGCGCGCGCCGCCGATCATGATGCCCGTCCCTGCCCCAGTGCCACTGGCTGCGGCACTCTACGACGTGACACCGACCGTGCGCACGGGGTCGCGTGCTACCCGCGCAGGATACCCCAGGCCAGCGCGGCCAGCGCGGCCAGCGCCGCAGCGGCGGCCAGCAGCACGGCCGGCCGAGGCTGGAAGCGCCGCCCCTCTCCGCCGGACGCCTTGGCCGGGCCGGCGGCCTCCTCGTAGCGGAGCACCACCTCATCCGGGTCGAGGCCGATCGCCCCGGCGTAGGAGCGAAGGTATCCCACCAGGTAAGCGCGGGGCGGCATGCGCTCGGCCTCGCCGGACTCCAGGGCCTCCACCACCCCGGGGGCGAGCTTGGTGGCGCGCGCCACCTCCGCGCGCCCCAGCCCGCGCAGCTCGCGCTCGCGGGCCAGCCAGCGGCCGAAGGAGGGCAGGCCTTCGCCCGGCGGCGCGTCGGTGCTCGTCATCGTCACTCCAGGGCCGAGAGCGTCTTGCGGCAGGACTCGCCCTCGGGCGTGGTGGGCCCCAGCTCCACGCAGCGCCGGAACGCCTCCAGCGCGCCGGGTGTGTCGCCCGCCTTCATGCGCGCCATGCCCAGCGCCCAGTGGGCGTCGGCCCGCTTGTCACAATTGGCCACGTAGGCGTTCAGAGCGTCGAGCGACTCGCGCGTGCGGCCGTCCTGGTTGAGCAGGCGCGCCAGCTCGCGGTGGCCGTCGCAGTAGCGCGGCGCGATAGCCAGGCACGAGCGCAGCTCGGCGTAGCCTTGCTCCTTGCGCCCCATCCGCCACAGCGCCTGCCCCTTGTTGCAGCGGGCCACGTACGGCTCCCGGTACATCAGGTCGGCCAGCGCGGCGTCGAAGGCGGCCAGCGCCTCGTCGTAGCGCCCGGCCTTGGCCAGCAGCTGGCCCAGGTTGTTCTGGGCCTCGGGGTAGTCCGGCTGCAGCGCCAGGGCCTTCCGGTACTCCTGCTCCGCGTCCTCCAGCTTGGCGAAGCCGAACTCCAGCGCCAGCCCGCGGCCCAGGTGCGCCTGGGCGAACTTCGGGTCGAACTGCAGCGCGGTGTCGAACTCCTTCAGCGCCTCCTGGGCGCGGCCGTTGCGCAGCGCCTCCACGCCGAGGTCGTGGTGGATCTCGGCCGCCTTGAGATCCTTCGGGGAGGGGCCGTGGGCGCAGGCCAGGAGCGCAGCCAGGGCGGCGAGGGCGACGGAGCGGGTCATGGGATCAGAACGAGACGAGCAGGCGCCCGATGCGGACCGTGTCCGGCGCGGCCGGCACGGGCGTCGCGGCGGGGCGCGCCGGCGGGTGGAAGAGCGGGATGCGCTTCATGGTCTGCTCCTGCACCTCCGGCGACAGGTTCCGGAAGTTCAGGTTGTCGAGCATGAAGCCCATGGACTCGAGGAAGTGCAGCCCCTCGATCTCGACGGGGCGGTAGTCCTCCAGCGAGAGCTGGCGCTGGGGATGGACGTAGACCACGTTCTCGCCGCTGCGCGGCAGGTGGAGGCCCACGTAGATGCTGAAGGTGGAGTTGCCGTTCCGCACGCCCACCAGGTGCCCGTAGACCGTCTGGATGGGCCGGCCCGGGATGGAGACCTGGGGCTGGTTGATGCTCTCGATGACGGCCACCACCTGCTCGCGCAGGGCGGGCACGTGCGTCAGGCTGGGCTCGACCTCGAACACGGTGTGTGCCTCCGGAGGACAGCTAAACGCCCGCTTCGAGCCGCAGTCAAGATATCGGGGAGCGCGCCGGAAGGGCTCAGGCCCCGCCACCCGAGGCTCAGACCCCCTTCGTCTCCGGCCCCCAGATCACCTTGTGGATCTGGAGCGAGAGGCGCGAGCGCCCCAGGCCCGCCTCGAGCATCCAGCGCGCCAGGTCCCGGGGATCGACGCTCCCCCCACGCCGGGGAGAAGAGCACCTCGACGCGCCCCTCCAGCCCGTGGCGGCGGACCACGTCCAGCGACCAGCGGAAGTCGGCCTCGGAGCAGACCACGAACTTCACCTCGTCGTGCGGCGCGAGGCGGTCCAGGTAGCCGAAGTCGGTGGTCACCTCGCCGGAGCCGGGCGTCTTCACGTCCACGATCCGGATCACCTCGCGCGGCAGCCCGTCGAGCGGCCGCTGCCCGTGCGTCTCGATCGTCACCTCGTGGCCTCGCGCCAGCAGCGCCGCGGCCAGCGCCGGCAGCTCGCGCTGCAGCATGGGCTCGCCGCCGGTCAGGCAGACCAGCCGCGTCGGGTGGCGGGCCACCTCCTCGAGGATGGCCTCCTGGCCCAGCTCGCGGCCGCCGTGGAAGGCGTAGGCGGTGTCGCAGTAGCCGCAGCGCAGGTCGCAGCCGGTGAAGCGGACGAACACGCAGGGCCGGCCGGCCCGCGAGCCCTCGCCCTGGAGGCTGAAGAAGATCTCGGTGACGCGCATGGTGGATGAGCCCGGAGCAGCCCGGGCCCGCCGCCCGAATCTAACCCGGCTCAGTTGCCCGCGGCCACCGTCCGCACCGCCGCCAGGGCGGGCGCGGCCAGCTCCGGGCGGACCAGCGTCCGCTGCATGCGGCGCCGGGCCGCGGCCACGCTGGTCGGGTAGACCGTGAACTGGTCGGGGATTTGCCCCTCCCTGAGGTAGCCCAGGATCCGGTTCGGGCCCGCGTTGTACGCCATCATCGCCACGTCCTCGCGGCCGAAGGCGTCCAGCAGCCGGCGGTAGTAGCGCACGCCGGCCTGGACGTTGCGCACCGGATCGCGCGGGTCGGCGTCCTGGATGCCGTGGCGCGCCAGCTCGCGGTGGAAGGTGGGCGTCATGAGCTGCATCAGCCCCACCGCCCCGGCCCCGGACTGCGCCGCGGGGTCGAAGCCGGACTCCACCTCGATGAGCGCCAGGACCGTCTGCGGGTCGATGCGGGCGCGGGCGGCCTCGTCCACGATGGTGAGCGCGAGCTCCTGCCGCAGATCGCGGTCCAGCGCCGGCATCCGGTACTCGAGGTGGCGCACCACCTTCCCGACCACCTCCGCGTTGGCCGGCGGCAGCGCCGGGCCGATGCCGACCTCGGGGCCGGCGTGGAGCGCGGGGTCGCGCGCAAGGGACGTGGGGAATCCGACGACCGCAGCCCACACGGCCGCGGACAGACCTATCCCCATGCCGGCTCTCGCGCGCGACATCCTCATGCCTGGGTGCTCTCCTTCTGCTTGGCCAGCGCGTCCACGCGCTCGGCCACGGCATCGAGCCGCTTCTGCAGCGTCTCGATGTCCTCCCGGGTCGGAATCCGGAAGCGGTTGGCGGCCTTGCGGACCGCGTCGTCGATGGCCCGCTCGACCTCGCGGCGCTGGGTGGTCAGCCGGTCCCCGAACTCGCGGGCGTGTCGGCGGACGTCCTCCGGCGAGAAGCCGGCCGCGTCGGCGATGCGGTTGAGGACCTTCTCGGCCTCGGCCTCCGCCGCGTTCACGCCGGCGAGGGCGTTCGACCAGGCTTCCTTGAACATCGTCTGGATGTCGGTCATGGCGTTCAGACCTCGGCGGACGGCTTCGAGCCCTTCTTGGCGGACCGGCGAGCCTTCTCGCTCTTCTCGATCCGCTTCGCGAGTCGCTCCAGCTCCTTCGAGAGTTCCTCCACCTGTTCGCGGCTGGCGACACCCAGGAACGCCACCGCCCTGTTCTGGAGCTCGACCATCTTCTCGAGCGCCTCGGCCCGGATCGTGTCGGCCCGGTCCTTCAGCTCCGCTGCCCTCTCCGCCCCCTGCTCCCGGAGCTGCTCGATCCGGTGCTTCACGTCGGGGAACGTCCAGTCCTGGCGTGAGAGGCGGTGGAGGATCTGTTCGATATCCTTCCGACTAGCACGTCCCTTGATCATGAGATCGTGGATGACGCGCTGCGCCTCCTCCTCGAACTGCTCCAGACGGGCCTGCGCGGCTTCGAGCTGCGCCTTGAGGAAATCCGGAACCTTGATCGCGCCCTTGCCATTCATCTTGTGGACCTCGGCCATCTTGTCCTCCCGCGGTCATGGTACGGGCGAAGACCACCCGCACCCACCGAAACCGAGGCTAACGCGACGCGTCAACGAGGTCAAACGCCCAACGCGGTGCGTCACCCGGAGGGCCCATGTATGGGGGCGAAGGCCCGAGCGTGAACCTGCCTGAGCGGGGTGAGGGCCTGAATGGGAGGGGGCCTCAGGCCGCAGGTCCTGAGGCCTGACCGCGCGCGGTGCGCTACCGGTGGTCCGCGCCGACCGCCTCGGCCAGGGACGAAAAGCCGTCCCGCGCCAGCAGCTTGGCCACGCCAGCGTTCACCTGCTTCACGAAGGTGGGGCCGCCGAAGATGAAGCCGGTGTAGGCCTGCACCAGCGACGCGCCGGCGCGGATCTTGGCGTACGCGTCCTCGGCGCTCATCACGCCGCCGCAGCCGATGATGACCAGCTTGCCGCCGGTCCGGGCGTAGCACCGCCGGACCGCCTCGGTGGAGACCTTCTCCAGCGGCGCGCCGGAGAGCCCGCCGGCCTCCTTGGCCTTGGGGTTCTGCTCGACGCCGGCGCGCGAGAGCGTGGTGTTGGTGGCGATGATGCCGGCCACGCCGGCGGCCATGGCGGTGTCGATGGCCTCGTCCAGCGCCTCCGCCGACAGGTCCGGCGCCAGCTTCACCAGGAGCGGCTTTCCGGGCGCCACCTGGGCCAGCCGTGCGGCGCAGGCGCGCAGCAGCCGGTCCAGCGACTCCTTCTCCTGGAGCTGCCTGAGGCCGGGGGTGTTGGGCGACGAGATGTTCACGACCAGGTAGTCGGCGAAGGGGTGGAGCCGGTCGATGCAGGCCAGGTAGTCGGCCTCGGCCTGCTCGTTGGGCGTCACCTTGTTCTTGCCGACGTTGATGCCGACGGGGCCCATCCGCGCGCCGGCCGCCAGCGCCGCGAGCCGCTCGGCGCAGACGTCCATGCCCTCGTTGTTGAACCCCCATCCTGTTGATGATGGCCCGCTGCTCGGGGAGCCGGAACAGGCGCGGGGCCGGGTTGCCCGGCTGCGGGCGCGGCGTGATGGTGCCGATCTCGACGTGCGAGAACCCCAGCGCGAACAGGCCGGCCACCGCCGCCTGCCCCTTGTCGAACCCGGCGGCCAGCCCGAGCGGACCGTCGAACTCCAGGCCCAGGCACTTGATGGCCACCTGGGCGGGCGGGCTGGTCCGCTGCAGGTGCGCCATCCCGGGCGTCACCCGCTTCAAGGCGAAGTGGGCCAGGTGGTGGATGTGCTCCGGGTCGAAGCGGAACAGGACGGAGCGGAGCGCAGGCCAGAGCATGGGGCGGCTGTCTATCACAGCCGTCCGGCCCTGGGACCCGGGCAGGACGCTGCAGCGCCCAGACGCCCTACAAATCCAGGATCATCACAATCGCGTCCTCACGCTCCTCGGCGTAGTAGTTGGGACGCACACCTACCTGTCGGTACCCCAGGGACTGGTACAGGGCCAGGGCCGGCAGATTGGAGCGCCGCACCTCCAGCGTGGAGATGGCGGCCGACTTGCGACGGCCGGCCTCGTGGGCCTCCAGCATCAGCGCCCGCCCGATGCCGCGGCGTCTCGCCTCACGGGCGCTGGCCACGTTGAGGATGTGGACCTCGTCGTGCACCAGCCAGAAGACGATGAAGCCCAGCACCTGCTCGCCCATCGACGCCGGTCGCGGTGGCCAGCAGCATGGTGGACCAGGCGTGACCCAGCTCCCGCTGGAGCAGGTCGCGCGACCAGGGGTGGCGGAAGCCGTCCCGCTCGATCTCCACCACGCGGTCAAGGTCCTCGGCCTGGCCGCGCCGGAAGAAGAGCGGTCCGTCGGGGATGGGCGGCGGCTCGATCGGTCGGCGCATCACCCCTCCCCTGCGCCGGGCGCCAGCGCGGGATCGAGGATGCGCACGTCCGCCCGGCCGCGCACCTCCGCCACCAGCGCCTGCACCTGGGCGGCCACCCGCTCCTCCAGCAGGCGCGAGCGGACGGCCTCCCGGGCGGCGCGGGTCTGCACCGACAGGCCGTGCGAAGCGGCGTAGGCGTCCACGTCGGCGTCGGCGACGGCCGGTCCGCGCCCCACGCGGATGGCCAGGTAGCGATCCACGCGCAGCCCCCGCGCCAGCACGCTCGCGACCTCCTCCTCGGTCAGCTCCGCGCCGGCCAGGAACCGCTCGTAGGCGGTCCGGTCGGCGAAGCGGGCCTCGAAGCGGCGCGTGGCCAGGAGCACCTCCTCACGGCTCACCTCGTCCACCCGCAGCCGCGCCGCCTCGTCGGCCAGCAGCAGCTGGTCGATGACCCAGCCCAGCGTGGCCCGGAGCGTCGGGCGGTCAATCGGCCGAAGGGCGGCCTCCACGGCGCCCTTCGACGCGAGCACGATCCGCGCCTCCTCCTCGAGCCGCGTCAGCGTCAACACGCGCGGGGCCGCGCCGGCCGGGCTCCGGAGCACGGCCACGGTCTCCTCGACCACCACCGCGCCGGGGTCGCCGAGGGGCGCGGCGGCCTGTGCGGCGCCCGCGGCGAGCAGGAGGGAGAGCAGCATGAGCCCCATTGTAGTCATGAACCAGGCCGGCTGGGGGGCTGGCGGCGGGTCCGCGATTTGACGCGCGCCCCCGGGCGTTACGTTCCAGCGCGTGGCCGAGCACGATCTCTACGACATCCTGGGCGTCTCCCGAACCGCCACGCCGGACGAGGTGAAGCGCGCCTACCGGAAGCTGGCCCGGAAGTACCACCCGGACGTGAACCCCGGGAACAAGGCCGCGGAGGAGAAGTTCAAGGAGGTCACCGCGGCCTTCGAGGTGCTCTCCGACGAGAAGCGCCGCAAGCTCTACGACGAGTTCGGCCCGGACGCGCTCCGGTCCGGCTTCGACGAGAAGCGCGCCGAGGAGTACCGCCGCTGGAAGCGGCGCCCCGGCGGCGCCGGCGGCGAGGTGCCGTTCGACCTGGGCGGCTTCTCCACCGTGGACGTGGGCCAGTACGGCAGCTTCGACTTCGGCTCCATCTTCGACAGCCTCTTCGGCGGCGGGGCGGCGCGCGGCGCCCGCCACGGCCGCGCGCACGGCCCGGCGGCCGCGCAGGGCGCCCACGCCGAGGCGGAGGTCTCCATCGACCTCAAGGACGCGGTGCTGGGCGCCGAGCGCGACCTGCGCTACGACGGCCGTACGCTGCGCGTGAAGATCCCCGCCGGCGTCACCGACGGCGCGCAAATCCGGCTGGCCGGCCAGGGCGCCCCGGGCGGCCACGGCGGGCGCGCCGGCGACCTCTACCTGACGGTGAAGCTGCGCGAGCACCCCCAGGTCAGGCGCGAGGGCAGGGATCTCTACCTCGACCTGCCGCTGACCGTGCCCGAGGCGGTCGCGGGGGCCGAGGTCCAGCTGCCCACGTTCGAAGGCCCGGTGCGGCTGCGCGTGCCGGCGGGTGCGCGCAGCGGCACGCGGCTGCGACTCCGCGGCAAGGGGATGCCGGACCTCAAGGGTGGGAGCCGCGGCGACCTGTACGCGGTGGTCCAGCTGGTCCTCCCCGAGTCGAGCGACGCGCTGAAGGATGCGGTGAAAGCGCTGGAGGGGCTGTACAAGGGGGATCCGCGCGCCAGCATCTCGTTGTAGAACGTCGGCCCACGACTCCGCGGCGCTCCGCGGCCGGTGCGGGGTGAGACCCCGTGGAGAACACAATGGGACTGTTCGAATCTGTTCGGGTCGAAGGAGGAGCGCGAGAAGAGCACGCTCCGCAAGCTCGGCCGCAAGCTGACCGAGAAGTACGGCCCGCCGGAGAGCCGGCAGAAGGTGATCGACCAGCTCGGCGACATGGGGACGGCCGCCGCCCTCTCCACGCTCTGCCTGCGCTTCACCGCCAACACCGAGCCCAGCATCACCGACGCCGAGGAGAAGGAGTCGGCGCGCCGCATCCTGGTCGAGGCCGGCCAGGCCGCGATCGGGCCGCTGGAGGCCTTCGTCCACGCCCAGGAGTCCGGCATCGCCTGGGGCCTGCGGGCGCTGTCCGGCGTGACCACGTCGGCGCGACTGCTGGAGGTGACGCTGGGTGAGCTGGCCCACCTCGGCCGCGTCTACTCCCGCGATCCGGAGAAGAAGCTGGTCCTGCTGACCTGGCTGGCCGAGCACGGGGAGGGCGCGCCGCCGGCCGAGGTCGAGAAGGCCCTGCTGCCGCTGCTGGAGGACTTCTCCGACGACGTGCGCATCGGCGCGGCCCGCGGGCTGGCCGCGCGGGCGCCGGGCGAGGCCACGCGCGAGGGGCTCATCCAGCTGCTGCTCCGGGACCGGGACAACGCCCGCGTGCGCGGCGAGGTCCTCGACGCGCTGGCGCAGCTGGGCGCCGACGTGAAGGGCTACCGGCCCAGCGTCGAGGCGCTGCTGGTGGAGCCCTTCTTCCTCGACCGCGAAGGCCAGGTGAAGAAGCGCGGCTGAGCCCAGCCGCGGCCGCCGGGGGGGCGGCCGCGAGAATCCCCAGGCTCCGCAGCTTGCTCCGGCCTCGGCTGCGAGCCAGTGTCAGGACACCTCATCCGGGGTACACTCCGCCGCCGTGACCGGCCCCTCCCCCTCCACCACCCCGAACGGCCACGCCGCCTCCGCCGAAGGCGGCGGGGTGCTCGGGCCGTGGTTCGAGCCGGTCAAGGTGCCCCGCGACGCGGGCCCCACCCTGCACGACCTGGCCTCGCGCGGCAGCCTGGTCTTCGTGATGCGGTCGCCCGGGCTGCTCAACTTCCTCTACCTGCGCTGGGTGCTGCGGCGCATGGGGCTGCCGCCGCTGCGGGCGGCGCAGGGGTTCCCCGGCTTCTTCGGCTGGCTGGCCCGGGTGCGCCGGAGCCGGCGCGCCTTCGACGAGGCGGTGCGCTCCGGCGCCTCCAGCCTGGTGTTCCTGGGCCGGCACCGCCCGGCCCGGGATCCCTTCGTGGCCCTGGCCCGGCGGCAGCGCGAGCTGTTCCAGCCGGTGTTCCTGGTGCCGGTGCTGCTGGTCTGGACGCGCCGGGCGCCCAAGCTGGAGGGGTCGATCTGGGACGTGCTCTACGGCTCGCCGGAGGCCCCCACCGCCTTCGCCAACGCCGTGGCCTTCCTGCGCAACTTCCGCCGGGCGGTCTTCGACGTGGGCAAGGCGCTGGACCTCAAGGCCCTGCAGGCGGGCCGGGCCGACCAGGGCGACGCCGAGCTGGGGCTGCGGGTGAGGGGCATCCTGCACCAGCACCTGGCCCGCGCCTTCCGCACCGCGGTGGGCCCGCCGCTCAAGGCGCCCTCGCGCGTCCGCGAGAAGGTGCTGCGCGACCGCTCGCTGCGGGCCGCGGTGGAGGCCATCGCCCGGGAGACCGGCCGCTCGGTGGAGTCGGTCAACGCCGAGGCGGCGCGCGACCTGAAGGAGCTGGCCAGCCGGTACGACCCGATGTTCGTCCGGCTCATGCGCCCGGTGCTGGCCTGGGTCTTCAAGCGGCTCTACACCAGCGTCGAGGTGGACGAGGAGGGGCTGGAGCGGCTCAAGCGCGCCGCGGCCGAGGCGCCCATCGTCCTCTGCCCCAGCCACAAGAGCCACGTGGACTACCTGGTCCTCTCCTGGCTGCTCTACGAGAACGGCATGACCGCGCCGCACATCGCGGCCGGCATCAACCTCTCCTTCTGGCCCTTCGGGCCCATCGCCCGGCGGGGCGGCGCCTTCTTCATCCGGCGCAAGGTGCGCGGCGACAGGATCTACACGGCGGTGCTGCGCGCCTACGTGAAGCACCTGCTGCGCGATCGCTTCCCGCAGGAGTTCTACGTCGAGGGCGGCCGCAGCCGGACCGGCAAGCTGCTCTTCCCCAAGGTCGGCCTGGTCTCGATGGAGGTGGACGCCTGGCTGGAGGGCGCCGCCGACGACGTGCTCTTCGGTCCATCGCCATCGACTACGAGAAGGTGATCGAGGCCTCCAGCTACGCCGAGGAGCTGGCCGGCGGCGAGAAGCGCAAGGAGAGCCTGCGCGGGCTCTTGGGGGCCGCCACGGTCCTCTTCCGCAGCTACGAGCGGCTCTACGTGCAGTTCGAGGAGCCCATCTCCCTGCGCGCGCTGGCCCTGCGCCGGCTGGGCGAGCGGACGGCCTCGCTCACCATCGACGAGGCCTGGGAGGGCGAGGCGGCGCGCTCCTCCACCACCATCCTGGCCCCCGGCGCCAGGGACGCGCCCGCCGGCGCCAAGCGCCAGCTGGTGCAGGCGGTGGGCAACTGGATCGCGTACGGCATCAGCCGCGCCGTCACCATCACGCCGGTGGGGCTGGTCTCGGCGGCGCTGCTCTCGCACGCCCGGCGCGGCATGTCCGCCCGCGAGGTGGAGGAGCGGGTCGAGCTCCTGCGCTACATCGCCGCCGAGGGCGGCGCCCGCTTCGCGCGCGACCTGGCCGGCGCCCCCTCCGATCCGCGCCAGCCCGGCCCCATCGGCGACGCGGTCCGGCGCCTCTCGCTGCAGGGGCTGGTCCGCGTCGAGCTGGCCGCCGGCGACACCATCTACCAGGTGGTGGACGACAAGCGGATGCTGCTCGACTACCACCGCAACGCGGTCATCCACCGCTACGTGGCCCCTGCGCTGGTGGCGCTGGCGGCCTGCTCCGCCCGGGCCGACGAGCCGCTCGAGGCCACCCGGGCGCGGGCGCTGGGCGTGTCGCGCCTCTTCAAGCTGGAGTTCATGTACCGGGTGGGCGCCACCTTCGACCTGATCTTCGACCAGAACGTGGCCTTCCTGGAGCGGGTGGGGGCGCTGGCCCGCACGCCCGAGGGTGGCCTGCGCGCCGGCCCCCAGGCCGAGCGGCTCACCTTCCTGGCCGAGTTCATGCGCCCGTACCTGGAGGCCTACCGCCTCACGCTCGGAACCGCGCTGGCGGCCTGCGACGCCCACACCGCCGTGGACCGCAAGGCGCTGGTGCGCGAGGCGCAGGAGCGCGGCCGCGCCGCCTTCCTCTCCGGCCAGATCGCGGCGCGGGAGGCGCTCAACAAGGCCACCATCGGCAACGCCGTCGAGTGGCTGCTCGATCAGCAGCTGCTGGTCGAGGCCGACGACGACGGCAAGGTCCGCCTCGGCCGCGGCGGCCCGGACGCCCTGCGCCAGGTGCTCGGGGGTCAAGCCCTTCTAGATTACCCTTTCGTCCCGGGCGGGCCGCCGGGCGGGTAGACTGGACGCCTGCGCGCGCTCACCGCTGCTCGAGCTCGGCCAGCCAGTCGTGCAGCGGCGGTCCGGGGTGGTGGCGCAAGGCCCACAGCACCTTCGCCACCTGGCCGGTGCTCATGCCCAGGACCCGCGCGATCTCGTCGTGCGGGTAGGCCTGCGCGCGGCTGAGCGCGTAGACCGCCAGCCTCCGCCCCGGGTTGGCGCCGCGTCCCATGGCCGGGCGCTTGAGCTCGGCCATGCTGCAGCCGGCGATGCGCGCCACCTCACGCAGCACCTGATCGACGCTGGCGGGGCGAACCTGCTCCGCCCGGCGGGGCCGGCGCAAGGGACGCTCCTCCGGCTCGTCCCCGCGGCGGAACCAGCCGGTCTCGAGGTCGAGCAGCGGCGGGAAGAGCTCGACCTGCTTGCGCCGCGCCCGGACGAACGCCTCCACCTTGGCTGGACCGCCCAGCCGCTCGCGGAAGACGTCCAGGGTGAGCCAGCGCGCCGGGTGGCGCTCCCGGCCCAGGTACGCGCGCAGGCTCGACCAGCAGTCGTCGTCGAGCCGGGTGGCCAGCCCCGCCTTGAAGGGGTTCAGGTGGATGTAGGCGAAGAGCGCGTCGAGGTGGGCCTCGTCCTCCACCGGCTGGCTGCGGAAGCGGCCGCGGAAGACCGGCCCGTCCCAGCCATGGAGGCGGTTGAGCCGCTGCGTGTAGGTGCCGTTGAGGTGGCGCATGGCGCGCGAGAGGTTGCCCAGCGGGGAGCGCGCCAGCAGGTGGTAGTGGTTGGGCATGAGGGCGTAGACGTGCACCTCCAGCCCGTGGTGCAGCGCCGCCTCGTCCAGGCACTCGAGGAACAGCTCGCAGTGGGCGTTGCGACGGAAGATGGGCTCGCGCCGCGCCCCGCGGTGCATCACGTGGTGCCATGCGCCGGGGTGGTCGGTCCGGAGGAGTCGCGCCATGGGCCCACGCTAGCGCACCGGGGCGGGCAAGTGGAAGGAACCGGCCCCCCGCCCCGCGCGGGCCGCAAAGGGTAATGTCGGATGGATTGACCCCCCTTCTTCGATCGGACACCTGTCCGTCATGGCGGAGGCTGCGACCTTTCGGCGGGCGCGGGGGGCGGCGGGCGGGTTAAGGTCGCCCGCATGGCCGACCTGGATCTGGCGAAGGCGATGGAGACGGCGCGGCGGGCGGTGGAGGCGGCCAGCGCGGCCACCCTGGCCCACTTCAACCGCGGCGTCCGGGTGGAGGTGAAGCCGGACCGCACGCCGGTCACGCAGGCGGACCGGGACTCGGAGGCGGCCATCCTGGCGGTGGTGCAGGCGGCCTTCCCCGGCCACGGCTTCCTGGGCGAGGAGACCGGCGCCCACGCCGGCGCCGCCGCCACCCGCTGGATCTGCGATCCGCTGGACGGGACCAAGGGGTTCACCCGCGGGCGCGGCTTCTGGGGCCCGCTGGTCGGCTGCGAGCACGAGGGGCGGATCGTGGCCGGCGCGATGGCGCTCCCGGCGCTGGGCGAGGTCTACTGGGCCGCCCGCGGCCTGGGCTGCTGGCTCTCCACCGCCGGCGCCCCGCCGGTCCGGCTGCAGGTCTCCGGGATCTCGAGCTGGGCGGACGCCAGCCTCTCGCTGGGCGAGCCGCACGTGCTGTTCAAGCCGCCCATGCTGGAGCGGGCGGCGGCGCTGGCCACCTCCGCCGCGGCGGCCCGCTGCTACGGCGACCTGGCCGGCTGCGCGCTGGTGCTCAAGGGCCAGGCCGAGGCCTGGGTCGAGGCGGGCGTGCAGATTCGGGACCTGGCCCCGCTGCCCATCCTGGTGGAGGAGGCGGGCGGCCGCTTCACCGACCTCGAGGGCCGGCCCACCCACACCAGCGGCAGCTGCGTGGCCTCCAACGGCCACGTCCACGACCACGTGCTGGCCGCGCTCTCGTCCGGCTGAGCACGGCGGCGCGGGCGGCGGCCGACCCAGGGTCCGCGGCGAAGGCCATGGCGTCGCAGGGCGGCCCGTCCTGGCGGCGGCTGCGGTAGGCTCCGCGCCCATGGTCACCAGCAAGCGATTCGTGGACGGCAAGTGGCGCTGGGTGCGCCCCGACGGCTCCGTCGGCCGCGTCTGCCCACCCCCCAACGCCTCCGAGCGCCGCAACCTCGAGGCCGCCGAGAAGCCCCGCGCCGCGGCCCCTGCGCCCGCCAAGGCCTTCGTGGAGGGCCGGTGGCACTGGCTCGAGCCGGACGGCGCGGTGGGCCGCCCCTGCCCCAAGCCCAACGCCGCCGAGCGGCGGGACCTGGAGGCCGGCAAGGAGCGCGCGCCGGTGGTGACGGCCTGGACGCCGCCCGCCCTGGCGGCCGCGCCGGCGGCCGGTCCGGCCCGCTACAAGGTCCTCTCCCAGCGCGACGCCGCCTCCGGCGGCAAGTTCGACCCGGCCCGGCTAGAGGCCGCGCTCAACGCCCGGGCGGCCGAAGGCTGGCGGGTGGTGGGCGTGTCCAGCGCCGACGCCGGCGGCCGCGCCGGCGGCCGGCAGGAGCTGGTGATCGTGCTGGAGCGGGCCTGAGCCTGCCTCAGACCGCCAGCACCGCGATCACCGCCGTCGCGGTCAGCACCACGCTCAGGGCCAGCATGTAGGCCACCCCGACCGCGGCCAGCTTGGCGGTGGTCCGGAGCGCGCCCTCGCGGTGGAGCCGGCGCAGCGCCAGCCAGGTCCAGCAGGCCGCCGCCAGCACGCCCGCGAGCGTGAGCGGCGGCCACCACAGGCCTGGCAGGAGCAGCAGGAAGCCGACCGTCTGGGCGTGCAGCGCCAGCAGCAGGTGCTCGGCGTAGAAGCGGCGCCGGTGGGCCAGCTTGAGCAGCGCCGCCAGGATGGGCACCAGCACGAACACCGCCGCCGGGGCGTGGTCGTGGAACGCCGACTGGAACCGGCGCTGCACCTCGCTCCGCGGCAGGCCCTTCAGCCGGTCCACGCGCGTCGCGACCCAGGCCCCCAGCGCGCCGGAGCGGCTCAGCTCCGCAGTCCCCTCGGCCGTCACCGCCTGGTCCGCCTGGTCCGCCTTCGCCGCCTCGCCGCCCTCCGCCCTCGGCGCGGGCGCCTGCTCCGCCGGCGCCTCCTCGCGCCCGCCCAGCCGGATCACCAGGTGGGGTTCGTCCTCCTGCCCGAGATCCACCTTCATGTCGGTGGCCTGCTCGGGCGCGACCGCCGTGGCCAGGAAGAAGAGCAGGCTCGCGAGCAGGTAGAGCCGCACCGGCGAGCTGTAGCGGGCGCGCCGGCCGCCGATCATCTCGGCCGCCACGTGCCCAGGGCGGAGCAGCAGCGGCCCGAGGGTGTGCGCGAAGCGCGAGTCGAGCGAGACCGCCTCCTCCAGCACCTCGCCCAGGAAGCGGCGCAGCGGCCGGCGCAGGTCGTGGGCCTGGTCCTGGCCGCAGGCGGCGCACCAGCGGCCGGCCAGCGGCGCGTCGCAGTTGGGGCAGCGGGCCTCCGCCGCCTGGGCCGCCTCGGACGGTTCGATCACGGCCTCACCCCTGCGCCCGGCGGAAGAGGTCCACGATGGCGCCGGAGCGGCCGGCCACCCGCGCGCGCCCGCGGGCCCACTCGCGCAGCGCCTTGATCTGCTCCTCGTAGGTGCGGAAGAGCGGCACCAGGTCCTGCGCCAGCCGGCGGAGGTCCGCCGTCTCCAGCTCGCGCTTCTGGGCGAAGGCGCGGTGCAGCGCGCCCACCACCACCTGCTCCAGCTCCGCGCCGGAGTAGTCGGCGCACAGCTCGGCGATGGCGCCCACGTCCAGCGCCGCCGGGTCGCGGCCGCGCTTGCGCAGGTGCAGCTCGAGGATCTCCCGCCGCGCGTCCAGGTCGGGCAGGTCCACGAAGAAGAGCTCGTCGAAGCGGCCGCGCCGCAGCAGCTCGGGCGGCAGCCGCGAGACGTCGTTGGCGGTGGCCACCACGAAGACCGGCCCCTTCCGCTCCTGCAGCCAGGTGGAGAACGCGCCCAGCAGCCGGGCCGCGCGCGGATCGCCGCCCTGCCCGCTCCCGGCGAACCCCTTCTCGATCTCGTCGACCCAGAGCGCCACCGGCGCCAGCGCCTCGGTGGCCTCCAGCGCGCGGGCCAGGCTCTCCTCCGCCCCGCCCTGCGCTCCCAGCACGCGCGGCAGGTCCAGCCGCAGGATGGGCACCCGCAGCTCGGCCGCCGCGGCCTTGGCGCCCAGCGACTTGCCGCAGCCCTGCACGCCCACCAGCAGCACGCCGCGCGGCGGCGGCAGGCCGTACTGCGAGGCGTCGGCGTCGAAGGCCAGCGCCCGCTCGGCGATCCAGGCCTTGAAGGTGGCCAGGCCGCCCAGGTCGTCGGCGCGCTCCGGCGTCCCCACCAGCTCCAGCCCCAGGTCGCGCTCCAAAAGCCGCGTCTTCTCCTCGGCGATGGCGGCGATGGCGTCCGGCCCCAGCGCCGCGTCGCGGCGGGCGGCGCGCGTGAAGGCGCGCCGCGCCTGCGACTCGGTCAGGCCGCGGGCCGCCGCCACCGCCCGGTGGCGCCGGTCGGCGGTGAGGGGCGTCGCGTCGGCGGGGTGGGCCGCCTCGAGCAGCGTGCCCAGCTCCTCGTCCCCGGGCAGCGGCAGCCGCAGCACCGCCACGTCCGAGGACAGCCCCTCCGGCAGCGCCACCCGCGGCGCGACCACCGCCAGGCACCGCCCCTCCGCCGCCAGGCGCGGGAGCAGGTCGCGCAGCTTGCGCGCCACCGCCGGCGTGGCCAGCGCCTGGTGGTAGTCGAGCGCCACCAGCAGGCAGGGCGCCGGCAGCTTCAGCAGCGCGTCCAGCACCGTGGCCGGGTCCTTGAGCGTGGGGGCCTGCGGCTCCAGCCCGCGGTTGGCCGACCAGACGCCCACCCGCGCCTGGAAGCCCTCCGCGGCCGCGCGGCAGAGCGCCACCGCGCGATCCTCCTCGGCGGTGACCAGGTAGACGACCGGCGCGCCGGCCGACCAGAGCTCGGCGATCTCGGACGAGATGCTCACGGCGTGGCCTCCGCGTCGGCGGTGGCGCGCATCGCCTCCTCGAACGAGGTCACCCCCGACGCCACCTTGCGGATGGCGTGCTCGCGCAGGGGGCGGAGCCCGTCCTGGCGGGCGGTCCGGAGCAGCACCTCGGGCGTGGCGCCCTCGGCGATGAGGTGGCGCAGGCGCGCGTTGACGCCCAGGATCTCGAAGATGCCGCTCCGGCCGTAGTGGCCGGTGAGCCGGCACTTGGCGCAGCCGGTGCCGCGGCGGGCCAGCAGCTTGCCGGCGTGGTCCTCGGGGTGGGCAACCCCCAGCTGCTGCACCTCGTCCGCGGTGAGCGGCACGTCCTCGGCGCAGGAGGGGCAGACCTGCCGGACCAGCCGCTGCGCCACCACGCCGGTGAGCGTGGCCGCCACCAGGAAGCTGGGCACGCCCAGGTCGCGCAGGCGGGCCACCGCGCTCACGGTGTCGTTGGTGTGGAGCGTGGTCAGCACCAGGTGGCCGGTGAGCGCGGCCTGGACCGCCTGCGAGGCGGTCTCCGCGTCGCGCACCTCGCCGACCATGATCACGTCCGGATCCTGCCGCAGCACGTGGCGGAGCGCCTCTGCGAAGCTGGTCCCGGTCTTGGGGTTGGCGGCGATTTGGTTGAACTCCTCGTGGACCATCTCGATGGGGTCCTCGATGGTCACCACGTTCACCTCGGGGGAGGTGAGCGCCTGGAGCGCCGAGTAGAGCGTGGTGGTCTTGCCGCTGCCGGTGGGGCCGGTGACGATCACCAGCCCGTGGGGGCGCTCCAGCCAGCGCTCGAACACGTCCCGCTCGTCGGAGAGGAAGCCCAGCTCGGAGAGGTCGCGCACCAGGACGTTGGGATCGAGGACGCGGACCACCACCTTGTCGCCGAAGGTGGTGGGGATGGTGGAGACGCGCAGCTCCATCTCGGCGTCGCCCCGCGCGGTGCGGATGCGGCCGTCCTGCGGGCGCTTGAGCGCGATGTCGAGCCGGCTCATGATCTTGAACCGGTTGGCGATGGCGCCGTGCACGGCCTTGGGGATGCGGTGGATGGGGGTGCAGCACCCCGTCGATGCGCATCCGGATCACCGCCTCCTCGCGGCGCGGCTCGATGTGGATGTCGCTGGCGCGCTGCTCGAAGGCGTAGTGGAGCAGGTACTCGACCGCGGCCACCACCGGCTCCGAGGAGGCCTCCAGCGCGTCGATCCCGGAGAGGTTGACGAACTGCTCCAGGTTGCCGACGTCCGGCGCGGTGGGTCCGTCCTCGATGGCCACCTTGGCCTGGGCGATTCTGCTGCCGGAAGCCGTAGATCTCGGCGATGGCCCGGTGGATGTCGGCCGGGGCGGAGAGGACCGGCTGCACCTCCGAGCCGGTCAGGCCGCGCAGGTTCTCGAACAGGTCGCGGTCGAACGGGTTGGTGGTGGCGATCACCAGCTGCCCGTTCTTCCGCTCCAGCGGGAGCACGCCGTGCTTGCGCGCGAACGGGCGGGAGAGCGTGCGGGTGATGAGCTGGGCGTCCAGCCGGAGCGGGTCGATCTTGCGGTACGGCAGGCCGACCGCCTCGGCCACCGCCCGGGTGACCTTGTCCTCGTCGAGGACCTCGTCCGGCTGGCGCGCGTCGCGGAAGCCGAAGACGCCAGCACCTCGACCGGCGAGATCTCGCGCGGCGCAGCGCCCGGCCGCCGCGGGCGGCCTCGTCGCGGAGCAGGCGCGTTCGCTGCACGCCCTCCCGCGCAGCGGCGGTGCGGCGGGCGTCGTCGGTCAGGATCCCCTGCCTGGTCAGGAGCTCCGCGACCAGGTCCAGGGTGTAGTCGGTCGCTCGGTAGGTGCGGGCCACTGCCGCGGAGTGTACCCGACCCGGCCCCGGGTCAGAAGGTTCCGGAAAGTTCGGCCCGGGTGTAGGCGGACGGCGCCGGACGGCGCCCGGCCGGTCGGGCGCCATCGATCACGCGGGGGGGGGCCGCGCCCCTCCCCCTCCCCCGGCCACGTGCCGGGGCCCCACCCCGAACTCCTGCTACCGCTTGCGGGCCGGCACCTTGCGGCCGCGGGCCGGCGCAGCGGCGCGGCGGCTGCGCTCGGGGGCCGGCGGCGGCGGGGGCTCGCCACCGGAGACCTGCATGAGGCGGCCGCGCTCGCGGTTGTAGAGGCGCGAGGCGTCGCGCAGCACCTGCAGCGCCTCCGAGCGCCCCTGCGGCTCCGAGACCAGCACCTTCTTGTTCTCCAGGGCCTTGTAGTCCTGGAAGAAGCGCTGCAGCTCGCGCAGGCGGTGGGGCGGCAGCTCGGAGACGTCGGTGTAGTCCGAGTAGTTGGGGTCGTCGGCGTGGACGGCGATGATCTTGTCGTCCTCCCCCTTGTCGTCCCGCATCTTCATCACGCCGATGACCTTGGCCTGCATGATGGCGAGCGGCTGCGATCACCTCCTGGCAGAGCACCAGGATGTCGAGCGGATTGCCGTCGTCGCAGAAGGTCCGCGGGACGAAGCCGTAGTTGGCCGGGTAGTGCACGGAGGAGAAGAGGATCCGGTCCACCAGCAGCAGCCCCGACTTCTTGTCCAGCTCGTACTTCACCTTGGAGCCGGTGGGGATCTCGATGATGGCCGGGATCCGGTCCTCGAGGTAGAGCGGCAGCTCCACGTCGTGCCAGGGGTGATAAGCCACGTGAACCTCCGGAAGCGTTGCAGCGCCTAGATCCCTGCGCCGTGGGAGAACTTGAGCTCGCGGGCCTCGGCCTGGGTGACGCGGCTGCCGGCGGGCACGCTGGAGGTGAGCCAGACGTTGCCGCCGATTGACGAGCCGGCGCCGATGGTGACGCGGCCGAGGATGGTCGCGCCGGCGTATATCACGACGTCGTCCTCGACGATGGGGCCGATCGACCCCCTTGATCGGGGTTCCGTGCTCGTCGAGCGGGAAGCTCTTCGCGCCCAGGGTCACCCCCTGGTAGATGCGGACCCCGCGCCCGATCACCGAGGTCTCGCCGATCACCACCCCGGTCCCGTGGTCGATGAAGAAGCGCTCGCCGATGCGGGCGCCCGGGTGGATGTCGATGCCGGTGAGCGTGTGGGCGTGCTCGGTGATGATGCGCGGGATGAGCGGCACCTGGAGCCGCTGCAGCGCGTGGGCGATCCGCTGGTTGGTGACGGCCAGCATGCCCGGGTAGGCGAAGATGGCCTCGTCGCGGGTCTTGAGGGCCGGGTCGCCCTCGTAGGCGGCCTCGACGTCGGAGGCCACCAGCCTGCGGATCTCCGGCAGCTGGGCCAGCAGCCCCTTGGTGGCCGCCTGGGCGGTCTCGAAGCAATGGCCGCAGGCGTCCACGTCGTGCCGCTCGGTGAAGGCGATGCCGCGCCGGAGCTGCTCCTCCAGCGTCCGCATGGCCCCGGCCAGCGTGGCGCCGATGAAGTAGTGCAGGCTCTCGTCGTGGAGGTCGCTGGTGCCGAAGTAGCCCGGGAAAAGGACCGAGCGCAGGTCCTCCACCACCCGGATCACGGCCTCGCGCGACGGCAGCGTCACCTTCCCGCCGGAGGCGATGGCCGCGGTCGCGGCCTGGCACAGCGCCTCCACCACCGGCGCGAGCGCCACCTGGTCCACCGCCGGCCCCTTCTTCGGATCGTCCACGGTCCCACGCTCCTCCCCGCGCTCCGGCGGGCCGTCCAGGCTACCAGAACCCCAGCCGTGGAGGCGCGCCGCGGCGATGCCCCCGCGTGAGGCCTGGCCATCCCCTCACCCCTCCCCCTCCAGCGCCGCGTCGATCTCGGCCTCGCTGGCGTCCAGCGCGGGCGGCGCGGGGACGGCGGCCCCCTCGCTGGGCAGCGCCTCCGCCGCCTCGGCGGCCTCGACGGCCTGCTCCCCCTCCTCCACCCGCGCCGCCACCTCCGGCCGGTGGAAGAAGGCGTGGACCGCCCCCGCCTGCCTGGGCCCGAACCCCTCGACCTGGGCGATCTCGGCCTCGGAGGCCTCGCGGACCCGCTTGAGCGACCCGAAGTGGCGGAGCAGCGCCTTCTTGCGCCCCTCGCCGATGCCGGGGATCTCCTCCAGCACGCTGCGGAAGTTCCGCTCCCGCCGCAGCTTGCGGTGGAAGGTGATGGCGAACCGGTGGGCCTCGTCGCGCAGCCGCGCCAGCAGGAACAGCTCCGACGAGTTCTGCCGCAGCACCACCGGATCCTTGCGCCCGGGCAGGAACACCCGCTCCGGGCTGCGGGCCAGCTCGGAGACGAACCCCTTCTCGGCGCGCTCGGCCGCGTCGGCCAGCGCCGCCTCGCCGTCCCGCCGCCGCCCGCGCCGCCCCACCACGCGCGTGGTCCCCAGCGCCGGCCCGTCCGCCAGCCTGCTCTTGGCCAGCCCCACCAGCTCGACGAACGGCGCCCCCTCGTTGCCGGGCGACGGCTTCACCGGCACGCCCAGGTCGCGCGCGGCGGCCAGCGCCGCGTTGAGCTGCCCCTTGCCGCCGTCGATGACGATCAGGTCGGGCAGCTGCCCCTCCGAGAGCGCCCGCCGCAGCCGGCGGGTGATCACCTCGTGGAGCATGGCGAAGTCGTCCTGCCCGGCCACCGCCTTCACCTTGTACCGGCGGTAGTTGGCCTTGTCCGGCTCCCCGTCCTTCATGGACACGCCGGAGCCGACCGCCAGCGCGCCCTGGAAGGTGGAGATGTCGTAGCACTCCATCCAGCGCGGCGCGCGCGAGAGGTGGAGCGCGCGGGTCAGCGCGGCGAGCGACTGCTCGCGCCGCTCGTCCTTCTCGTGCCAGGAGCGGAAGCCCTGCTCGGCGTTGCGCGAGGCCACCTCCAGCAGGTCGGCCTTGGCGCCCCGCTGCGGGGTGAGCAGGCGGGTGCGGCGCCCGCGCCGGTCGGAGAGCACCTCGGCCAGCGCCTCGGCCTCGACCGGCTCCAGCGGCACCAGCACCTCGTCCGGCACCGGGTTCTGCTCGTAGTAGAGCGAGAGGAAGGAGGAGAGGATCTCCTCGCCGGGGAACTCCTGGCCGCGGAAGGGGTAGGCGCGCGAGTCCACCAGCTTCCCGCCGCGCATGGCCAGCACCTGCACCACCAGGTCCGGTCCCTCGCGGTAGAGGCCGACCACGTCGCGGTCGGCGCGGTCGGACATCAGCACCCGCTGCTTCTCCAGGCTCCGCTCCACCGCCTGCAGCTGGTCGCGCAGCGCCGCGGCGTCCTCGAAGCGGAGCGCCTCGGCCGCCTCGCGCATGCGCGCGTGCAGGCGCTCCACCAGCTCGGTCTCGCGCCCCTCCAGGAACTCGACCGCGTCCTCGACCGACTGCCGGTACAGCTCGGCGGGCACCTCGTAGACGCAGGGGGCCGGGCAGCGCTTGATCTGGTAGAGGATGCAGGGGCGCCGGCGGTGGTCGAAGACGTGATCGCTGCAGGTGCGCAGCTGGAAGTACCGGTTCACCACCCGCAGCGTCTCGCGGATGGACGAGGCCGAGGAGTAGGGCCCGAAGTAGCGCGCCCCCTCCTGCCGCGCCTCGCGCGCCCGCCGCACCTCCAGGCGCGGGTACGGGTGGCGCTCGTCCAGGCGCAGGACGATGAAGTCCTTGTCGTCGCGCAGCCGGACGTTGAAGCGCGGCTTGTGGCGCTTGATGAGCTCGTTCTCGAGGAGCACCGCCTCCTTCTCGGAGCGGGTGACGATCACCTCGATGTCCGCCAGCAGGTCCTCGAGCAGCGGCACGAAGATCCGGTCGTCGCCGCGCCCGGCGTCGAAGTAGGACCGGACGCGGCTGCGCAGGCTGGAGGCCTTGCCGACGTAGACCACCTCGCCGGCCCGGTCCTTCATGAGGTAGCAGCCCGGGGCGTCCGGGAGGGTGTCCAGGGTCTGGCGGAGCTTCTCTTCCATGCCGGGGGAGGACTTAGCGCGGGACCGCCCCGTCACGCCAGCGACCCGGGGAGCCAGGGGAAGAGCCCCTCCAGCGCCGGGGCCGCGGCCCGCAGCGCGGCCAGCACCGGCGGCCCGGCGGCGGCCCTGAGCAGCCCGGCCGCCTCGCGCAGGGACCGCTCGGCCTCGTCCGGCTCGAGCTCCAGCTCCAGCGCGGAGTCCTTCCCCTCGCACAGATCGCAGAGCAGCGCCACCAGCCCGGCCTCGGGCGCCTCGGGCAGGAGCGCCAGGGCCAGCGCCCGCGCCCCCGCCACGTCGCCGGCCGCGAGCCGGGCCAGGGCCAGCAGCCGGGCAGCGGCGCCGTGGGGCGGGGTCCCCGCGGCCTGGGCAAGGGGGGCCAGGGCGCCGGCGGCGTCGCCGGCCCGCAGCCGCTCCTCGCCCACCGCGGCCGAGAGCTCGGTCGAGGTGCCGTGCCGGGCCCCGTGCGCCGCCGCGAAGGCCGCCGCCGCCACCGCGCCGCCGCCGGCCCGGTGGAGCGCCAGCGCGGCCAGGAGCGCCTCGGGATCGCGCGGGGCCTGGCCCAGCGCCTGCTCGACCCGCCCCAGCGCCTCCGGCAGCCGCCCCGCGGCCAGCGCCAGCCGGGCCAGCCCCAGCAGCGGCCGCACCGTGGCCAGCTGGCGATGGGGGGTGTGATGGGCCAGCCCCAGGCAGCGCTCGAAGTCGGCCCGCGCCCGCTCCTCCTGCCCCACCCGCTCCAGCAGCTCGCCCCGGCGCAGCAGCAGCGGCGCGGACGGGACCGCCTGCGCCCCGTACCGCTCCAGCAGGGCCAGCGCCTCGCCCGGCTGGCGCGCCAGCCCGTCGGCCATCAGCGCCACCAGCTCGCCGCCGTGCGGGCTCTGCGCGAGCGCGCGGGGAGCCCGATCCAGCGCCCGCCGGGCGTCCGCCGCCGCGCGCGCCCAGAGCGCCCGGTCGCCCCAGAAGCGCGCCTGCTCCAGCCGCTTCAGGTGGGCGTAGAGGTCCAGCGGATCCCGCGCCAGGCAGGCCTCGAGGATGGTGACGTCGCGGGCCTTCTTGTCCCGCGCCGCGGCGCGGCTGCGGACGTAGCCCAGGTGATCGATCGCCCCCTCGAGGTGGACCAGCCGCCGGCCGGTGCGCGCCAGGTGGGCCAGCACCGCCTCGCTCACGTCCTCGTGGATGGCGTGGCGGAAGCGGACCGCGGGGTCGCTGCGGAAGAGGCGCAGCAGCCGGGCGTCGCGCACGTGGCCGTGCGGGAGCCGGTTGACCATGCGGACGGTGGCGGCGCCGGCCTGCGGGTCCTGCAGCAGCGCGCGGACCTCGGCCACCAGCTCGGGCGAGACCAGCTCGTCCGGATCGAGCACGGCGATCCAGTCGCCGGTGGCGGCGTCCAGGCCGTGGTTCCGCGCGGCGGCGAAGTCGCCGGTCCAGGGGCGGTGGAGCAGCCGCGCGCCCGCCTCGGCCAGCAGCCGAGGGGTGTCGTCGGAGGAGCCGGTGTCGACCGCCACCAGCTCGTCCCAGAGGCCGCGGGCCTGCTCCAGGAAGCGGGGCAGGAGCTCCGCCTCGTCCTTCACGATCAGGCAGAGCGAGAGCCGGAGCACGCGCGGATGAAACCACGCCGCCCCGGCCCCTGTCGAGGCGGCCGCGCGGTCGGGCGCGGCGCCCTAGCTTGCACCGGCAGGAGGGAAGCCCATGCGCGCCATCACGGCCGCCCTGCTGCTCGTCGCCGGCTGCGGAGCCGACCCGCCCCAGGGCTCGTCCGCCGGTGCGCCCCTGGCCACGCCGCTGCCTCGAACCGTGCTGGGCCAGCGGCTCAGCGTGGCGGCCGCGCCCGGGGCCGAGCGGGCCAGGGCCGTCTGGACCGAGGACGGAGCGGAGCGGCGCTCGGCGGACGTGGCCGTCTCGGGCAGCGAGGCGGCGGTGGCGCTGCTGGGGCTCCGTCCCGGGGCGACCTACCAGGCGGTCGTCGAGCAGGAGGGGCCGGGCGGGGTCTCCCGCTCGGCGCCGGTGGACTTCGCCACCGCCGCGCTCCCGCCGGCCGTGGCCGGCCTCACGCTGGAGGTGAGCGGCGCCCCGCCGGAAGGGCTGGTCCTGGTGAACAATCTCGCGGCCGTGAGCCCCGGCGTGCTGGCCGCCTTCGACGGCCAGGGGCAGCTGCGCTGGTACCGGCTCTTCGACGGCCCGCTCCCGGTGGTGGAGGCCAAGCAGCTCCCGTCCGGCAACCTCGTGGCCTTCCTCGGCACCACCACCGGCTGGCTCCCCGTGGTGGGCGGCTACGTGGAGGTGGCGCCCACCGGCGAGCAGCTGCGCACGCTGCAGGCGGCGCCGCCGCTCTTCACCGACAACCACGAGCTGCTCATCACCGGCGAGGGGACGCCGGAGGAGCGGATCCACCTTTTCGGCTACGACGCGCGCCCGGTCGACCTCGGCCCCATCGGCCACCCCGGCACGGCCGACATGGTGGCGCACCACGTCCAGCGGCAGCTGCCGAGCGGAGCGGTGGAGTTCGCCTGGAGCGCCTGGGACCACCTCGAGGTGACCGACGCCATCAACCTGCCCTTTCCCGCCGAGCCGGCCGGCCAGGATCTCGATCACCCCAACTCGCTGCAGGTCACGCCGGAGGGCGACTACCTCGTCTCCTTTCGCAACCTGGACGCGGTCTGGCGGCTGGACGGCCTCACCGGCGAGGTGCAGTGGCGGCTGGGCGGGGTCCGCAGCGACTTCACCTTCCTCGACGACCCGCAGGGCGGCTTCTCCGGCCAGCACACCGCCTCGCTCCTGCCGGACGGGCACCTGCTGGTCTTCGACAACGGCACGCACCACGAGCCGCCTGCCTCGCGCGCCGCCGAGTACGCGCTCGACCTGGAAGCGCACACCGCGCGCCTGGTCTGGTCGTTCACCCCGCCCGGCGGCGGGTTCAACCAGTTCACCGGCTCCGCCTACCGCGACGCCGCCGGCACGACCTGGGTCGGCATGTCCGAGCGCGGCGAGATCTACCGGGTGGCGGCGGACGGGAGCGTGCTCTGGAGCGCGCGCCTGCTGCGCGACGGGCAGCCGGTGCGGTTCTACCGGGCGGTGCCGATCGCGGGGCTCCAGCCGGCGCCGTGACGGCGGGTGGGTGTGAGCGAGGGCCGGGCGTGGCCCGCGGGCCTCGCTGCCCCGCCCCTGGCCGCCCGCTGCCCCGCCCCTGGCCGCCCGCTGGCCGGCCGCCTGTCCCGGCGCCACTGGCCGGCGAAGGGGCGGAGCCTTGCAGGACGGCGCCGCCATGCCGATGTCTCGGCCCGACCATCCACCGCCCTGGCCCGCTCGCGGAGGCTCCGCTCCTCCCGGCGAGGAGGAGCCTCCATGATCCGCGCTTCCCGGTTGCCCCTGGCCGCCCTCACGCTGGCCTGCCTGGTGTTCGCGCCGCCGGCGGCTGGCGCCCCGCTCCCCGGGAAGAAGCCGCCGGCCGCCGCGCCCGACGCGCTCGGCCCCGCGCGGCGCCTGTCCGAGGTCCGGGACCGGGCGCTGCTGGCGCGGGAGGCCCAGCGGCTGGGCCTGTCCGGCCGCGCCGCGCCCCGCGCCCTGCCGGCGGGCGCGGCGGCGCAGCTCGCCGACCTGGCCCGGGGGAATGGCGGCGGCCTGCGGGTGGCCTGGGACGACGCCAGCGGGATCCCGCGCTTCCTGGCCGGACCCGATCTCCGCGCGGGCGCGCCGGGCGCCGGGGATCCCGTCTCGACCGCCAGCGCGTTCCTGGCCGGGCACGGCGCGCTGCTCCGCAGCACGGCTCCGGCGGAGGAGCTCCAGCCCTTCGCCGTCGTGCGCGACCGGGCCGGGCGCACGGCGGTCCGCTTCCGCCAGACCTACCGCGGCCTGCCCATCCTCGGCCAGGACGCGGTGGTCCGGCTGGATGCAGCGGGGCGGGTCGACGGGTTCAGCGGCCGCCTGCGCCCGACCCCGGCGGGCGTGCCCACCGTGGCGACGATCCCGGCCGGTCGCGCCGCCCAGGTGGCGGAGCGCACCCTCTCCACTCGCGACCTCGTGCCGGCGCGGGCGCAGGAGCCCGAGCTCCTGCTCGATCCCTCCGGCCCCGGGCTGCGGCTCGCCTGGCGTGTGTTGGTCGAGGCCGGGCTCGGGTACCGGCGGGAGGCCTTCGTGGACGCCGCCACCGCCGAGCTCCTGCGCGACGAGAGCCTGGTCCGCGAGGACGGGGCGGCCACCGGCGAGGACCCGGACCTGTCCGGCCAGGCGCGGACCCTGGGGTCGTGGCAGCTCGGCGACGCCTTCTACCTCATCGACTCGCGCAAGCCCATGTTCGACGAGGCCGCCAGCCAGCTCCCGAACGCGCCGGCCGGGGCCATCGTAGTGCTGGACGCGCGCAACGGCAGCACCGAGCTGTTCCACGTCACCGCCCAGGCCCCGGACGGCTTCTCGGCCGCGAACGCGGTCAGCGCCGCCTACCACGGGGCGCTGGTCTACGACTACTACGCCGAGCGGCACGGGCGGGACTCGCTGGACGGCGAGGGCGGGACCATGTGGCTGGTGGTGAACTACCAGGAGTCCCTGAACAACGCGCAGTGGAACGGGCGGTTCATGCTCTTCGGCAACGGCGACGGCCAGGCGTTCTCGGACCTGGCCGGCGCGCTGGACGTGACGGCCCACGAGATGTCCCACGGGGTCATCGAGCACACCGCCAACCTGGCCTACCAGGGCCAGTCCGGCGCCCTGAACGAGCACTTCGCCGACGCCTTCGGGGCGGCGGCCGAAGCCTGGGTCGAGGGCGAGGCCGCCAACTGGCTGATGGGGGAGGACGTGACCACCCCCGGCGTGGAAGGTGACGCCGTGCGCAACATGCTGGATCCCGCCGCGAACGTGGCCTTCGGCGGCCAGCCCGGCCACATGGACGACTACCAGGACCTGCCCGACGACCAGGACCACGGCGGCGTCCACGTCAACAGCGGCATCCCCAACCGCGCCTTCGCGCTGGCGGCCGAGGCGATCGGGGCCGAGGAGGCCGAGCAGATCTGGTACCGCGCCCTGACCCAGTACCTGGTGCGCGGCTCGCAGTTCGTCGACTTCCGGCTCGCGACGCTGGGGAGCGCGGCCGACCTGTTCGGCGAGGGCTCGGCGGAGCAGGAGGCGGTCCGCGCGGCCCTGGACGAGGTCGGGATCGTGGAGGGGGCCGGGACCGGGACGGTCCCTCCGCTGCCGGACAACGTGGGCCTGGACTACGTCGCCTTCGTCGACGCCGGGAACGGGCGGCCCTACCGCGTCGAGCCGGACTGGGATCCGGCGGCCGCGCCCATCGGCTCGCGGGCCGTGGGCCCCGGCGGCCGTCCCTCGTTCTCCGACGACGGCAGCCTGGTGGCCTGGGTCGCCGACGACGGCAACGTCCGGCTGGCCCTCTCCGACGGCACGGAGGAGCTGGCGCTGAGCGACCAGGGCGGCTGGTGGAGCGTGGCCCTGAACGCCGCCGGGACGCTGGTGGCCGCCACCACCACGCTGGAGGACGGGCGGATCTACGTCTTCGACCTGCTCGATCCGGACGCCAGCCGCTTCTACGACCTCACCACCCAGACCTCCACCGACGGCGAGGCGCCGGACGTGGTGGTCTTCGCCGACGTGCTGGAGTTCGCGGTCTCCGCCGACCTGCTCCTCTACGACGCCAAGAACCGGGCCACGCTGGACGGCGCGCCCTACGAGTACTGGGACGTGAACCTCCTGCGCCTCACCGACGGCGTGACCTTCCGGGCGCTGCCGCCCCTCCCCCAGGGAGAGAGCGTGGGCAACCCGACCCTGGCGCAGAACCACGACCTGAAGATCGCCTTCGACCACGTGGATCTGGACGGGCACGTGCACGTGATGGCGGCCGACCTGCAGGCCCAGACGCTGGCGCTGGTGACCGACAACTTCGACACGCCCGGCCGGCCCACCTTCTCCGGGGACGACGGCCGCATCTACTACGAGTACCCGACCGACCAGGGGCCCGGGATCTGGGTGGTGTCGCTGGGCGAGGACGGCCTGACCGGCCAGGGCGACGACGCGCCCTGGGCCACCGGCGGCCGCTGGCCGGTGTGGTTCACCGTGGGTGACCGACCGGCTCCTGCGCCGCCGCCGCCGGCCGCGGCCGCGCCGGCGTGGCGCAGCGCCGCCTTCCCGGCCCCGCGCTGACGCCTACCTCCGCTTCCTCCGCTGCGGCGGCCGCCTCGCCCCGCGCAGCTTCCCCGCCGCCGCGGCCCCCATCATCGCGCCGCTCCCGAGCAGCCCCTTCATGCCGGCCGCCTTGGCCGGCACGCCCAGCTGCCAGTTCTTGAGCGCCAGGATCCGGTCGCGCAGCTCGGCGGCCTTCTCGAAGTCCAGCGCCGCGGCCGCGTCCTTCATCTCCAGCTCCAGCGCGGCCACGATCTCCGGGATCTGCTCCGGCTTGTACTCGGCCCCCTCGTCGGCGGCCATGGGGACGGTGACGTAGTCGGCCTCGGCCACCGCCAGGTGCAGGTCGGTGATGTTGCGCTTCACCGACTGCGGGGTGATCCCGTGCTCCTCGTTGTAGCGGCGCTGGATCTCGCGGCGCCGGTCGGTCTCGTCGAGCGCCTTGCGCATCGAGTCGGTGACGTGATCGGCGTACATGATCACCCGCCCGTTCACGTTGCGCGCCGCGCGGCCGATGGTCTGGATGAGCGACACCTCCGAGCGGAGGAAGCCCTCCTTGTCGGCGTCCAGCACCGCCACCAGCGACACCTCGGGGATGTCGAGCCCTTCCCGCAGCAGGTTGATGCCGATGAGGACGTCGAACTCGCCCTTGCGCAGGTCGCGGATCAGCGCGCTGCGCTCCAGGGTGTCGATGTCCGAGTGCAGGTAGCGGCAGCGGACGCCCACGTCGGTGAAGTACTCGGTGAGGTCCTCCGCCATCCGCTTGGTGAGCGTGGTCACCAGCACCCGCTCGCGCGCCTCGGCCCGCTTGCGCACCTCGCCCAGCAGGTCGTCCACCTGCGAGCCCACCGGGCGGACCTCCACCTCGGGGTCGGTCAGGCCGGTGGGGCGGATGATCTGCTCCACCACCACGCCCTGCGCCTGCTGCAGCTCGTACTCGGCCGGCGTGGCCGAGACGTAGATGGTCTGGGTCGCCATCCGCTCGAACTCCTCGAACTTGAGCGGGCGGTTGTCGAGCGCCGAGGGGAGCCGGAAGCCGAACTCGACCAGCGTCTCCTTGCGCGAGCGATCGCCGCGGTACATGGCGCCGATCTGCGGGACGGTCTGGTGCGACTCGTCCAGCACCAGCAGGAAGTCCTTGGGGAAGTAGTCGATGAGGCAGGGCGGCGGCTCGCCCGCCTTGCGCCCGGAGAGCCAGCGCGAGTAGTTCTCGATGCCGGGGCAGAAGCCCATCTGCTCCAGCATCTCCAGGTCGAACATGGTCCGCTGCTCGAGCCGCTGCGCCTCCAGCAGCCGCTCGTGCTGGCGCAGCTCGGTGAGCCGCTCGCGCAGCTCCTCGCGGACGCCGGCGATGGCGCGGGCCCGGGTCTCGGGGGCCGACACGTAGTGGCTGTTGGGGAAGATGGCCACCTTGTCCAGCTCGGCCAGCGTCACGCCGCGCAGCGGGTCGAACTCGTGGATGGACTCGACCGTGTCGCCGAAGAACTCGATCCGGACCGCCCGGTCCTCCTCGTAGGGCGGGAAGACCTCGATGGTGTCCCCGCGCACGCGGAAGGTGCCGCGGTGGAAGTCGAGGTCGTTCCGCTCGTACTGGATGTCGATGAGCGAGCGGATGAACCGGTCGCGCAGGAACTCCTGCCCGCGGGCGATCTGCTGCAGCAGCCCGTAGTAGGCCTCGGCGGTGCCCAGGCCGTAGATGCAGGAGACCGAGGCCACGATCAGCACGTCGTTGCGGGTGAGGAGCGCGTGCGTGGCCGCGTGGCGCATGCGATCGATCTCGTCGTTGATGGACGAGTCCTTCTCGATGTACGTGTCCGTCGAGGGGACGTACGCCTCCGGCTGGTAGTAGTCGTAGTACGAGACGAAGTAGTGGACGGCGGCGCTGGGGAAGAGCTCCTTGAACTCGCCGTAGAGCTGCGCCGCCAACGTCTTGTTGTGGGCGATCATCAGCGTGGGACGCTTCACCTCGGCCACCACGTTGGCGATGGAGAAGGTCTTTCCCGAGCCGGTCACCCCCAGCAGCACCTGGTGGGCGTCGCCGCGGCGCAGCCCCTGGCAGAGCTCGGCGATGGCGCGGGGCTGGTCGCCCGTGGGCGCGAATCCGCTGGTGAGGTCGAATGGCACCGGTCGAGTCTAACCGGCGGACTGACGTCGATCAGCCCCGGCGCTCCCCGAAGGTCCGCGCCTTTCACGCCCCGGATCGGGGTAGCATCCGCGCATGGCCCGTCCAGCAGGCGCACGCTCCGTCCTGGTCCTCGCCCTCACCACCGCCTGGCTGGCCGCCGGCGCCGCCTGCAGCTGCGGCGGCAGCGAGGACACACCGCCGGTCACCTGCCCCGACGGGCAGACGAACTGCGGCGGGCGCTGCCGCGATCTCCAGACCGACCCCGGCGCCTGCGGCCAGTGCGGGCGCGCCTGCCCGGCCACCGCGCAGTGCCTGGCCGGCGAGTGCGTCTGCCCAGGGAGCCAGGCCGCCTGCGGCGGCGCCTGCGTGGACACCAGCGCCGACGACGCGAACTGCGGCGGCTGCGAGCAGCCCTGCGGCCTGGGCACCTGCGCCGGCGGCGCGTGCAGCTGCACCGGGGACGCCACGGCCTGTCCCGGCTTCCCGGCCTGCGTGGACACCACGTCGGATCCCGACCACTGCGGGACCTGTGACATCGCCTGCGCGCGGCCCGGCGAGACCTGCCAGCAGGGCGCCTGCGGCTGCGCCGCCCCGCTCAGCGACTGCGGGACGCTCTGCGCCAACCTCGACGCCGACCCGGCCCACTGCGGCGCCTGCGACGTGGCCTGCGGCCAGACCAACGCGGTGTGCAGCGGCGGCGACTGTTCCTGCCCGGCCGCCCTGCCCGACGTCTGCGGCAGCCTGTGCGTGGATCGCGACCAGGACCCGGCGCACTGCGGGTCCTGCAGCACCGCCTGCGCCACCGGCGCCTCCTGCAGCGGCGGCCGGTGCGCCTGCCCGGGGAGCCAGCAGGTCTGCGGCGGCGCCTGCGTGGACACCACGACCGACGAGGCCAACTGCGGCAGCTGCGGCCACGCCTGCGGCGCGGGCCAGACCTGCAGCGCCGGCGTCTGCTGCAGCGGCGTGGTGTGCGGGGGCGCCTGCTGCGCCGGGACGACCTGCTGCGGCGAAGGCACCGGGGCCACCTGCCCGGTGGCGCACGACAACGGCCTGGGCGGGACCTTCCACGACTGCGTGGCGCTCGACACCCACACCCTGGAGCAGGCGACCAAGGCGGCCCGCGCCTGGGCGGCGGACGGGTTCCTGGACGTCCCCAGCAACTGTCCGTACGCCTGCCTGTGCAGCCTGGACGGACCCTCGCTGGGCACCGCCACCGCCGCGGCGGTCTGGTGCTATGACCCCAGCGTCTCGACCGGGTTCGTGCGCCGGTTCGACTCGCCGAACTGCCAGGCGGCCTGGTGTCCGACCCCCGGAGTGGATGCCCCCTGGCGGTAGGGAAGCCGGGTTATCGCTCGACTTTTCCGCCTGCGGAGACTAGTTTCCTCGCGTCCCACACCAGTGGATGGTCGCTGGGTCCGACGGGAAGTGTATCTCGCCGAACGAAGAAAGAAGTGTGCAGATGTCCAGTGGCACCGTGAAGTGGTTCAACGACGCGAAGGGCTTCGGCTTCATCTCCCAGGACGGCGGCGGCGAGGACGTGTTCGTCCACCACACCGCGATCCAGTCCGAGGGCTTCCGCAGCCTCCAGGAAGGCCAGCGGGTGGAGTTCGAGGTCAAGAAGGGGCCCAAGGGTCTCCAGGCTGCGAACGTCCGGCCCGTGTAGCTCGACCGCGTCGTCGACGAACGGGGGCCCGGCCGGAAGGCCGGGCCTTCGCGTTTGCTTCACCCCACCGAGAGGAGCTCTCCGATGCCGTTCAATCCCGGAGCCACCAAGCGTCAGAAGGAAGCAGCGCGCCGCGATCACCAGCGCAACAAGGAAGAGAAGCGGGAGCAGCGCAAGCGCGAGAAGGCCGAGCGCTCGCAGAACCCGCTGTCGCCGGGCGAGGACCCGGACATCGCCGGGATCATCCCCGGCCCGCAGCCCAAGCTCGACGAGTAGCCGGCGGCTCACCCGTTCGCGGTGAGCCTGCCGGACCGCGAATGAAGTGACCGCCCCGGACGGTCGCCGCTACTCCACCGCCCAGGTGGTGCCCTGCGGCCCGTCCATGAGCGCCACCCCCTGCGCCAGCAGCGCGTCGCGGATGGCGTCCCCGCGCGCGAAGTCCTTCGCTGCCCGGGCCGCCGCGCGCTCGGCGATGCGCGCCTCCACCTCCGCCGGGAGGAATCCCCGCCGGGCCGCCGCCTTCTCGCGGATGGCGCGCAGGGCCTCGTCCGGCCGGCGCTGCAGCACGCCGAGCACCTGCCCCACCGCCCGCACGTCCCGGGCGAAGGCGGCCAGCTCGGCGCGGTCCTCCGGCGTCTTCTTCCCCTTCCGGTCGGCGATGGCGTTGGCGGCGGTGAAGGCCTCCGCGAGCAGCGCCAGCACCTGCGGCGCGTTGAAGTCGTCGTCCAGCGTGGCCAGCGCCCGCTCCACCAGCGTCCCGCCCCGTCCCTCCCCCGGGACCCCGGCCGCCAGCCGATCGGCCTTGTCGAGCGTCTCGTAGAGCGCGCGCAGCCGCCGCTCCGCCTCGGCCAGCACCACGTCGGAGAAGTTGAAGTCGCGGCGGTAGTGGGTGCCGAGCAGGAACCAGCGCAGCCCCTCGGGGTCGAACTTGCCCACCACGTCACGAACGGTGAAGAAGTTGCCCAGCGACTTGGACATCTTCTGGTCGTCGATCTGGACGAAGCCGTTGTGCATCCAGTACCGGGCGAAGTCCTCGGCGTGGAGCCCGTCGCCGCAGGCGGCCACCGACTGGGCGATCTCGTTGGTGTGGTGGGGGAAGACCAGGTCCTTCCCGCCGGCGTGCAGGTCGAAGCGGGGCCCCAGGTGCTTGCGGGTCATGGCGGAGCACTCGATGTGCCAGCCCGGCCGCCCCTTGCCCCAGGGCGAGTCCCAGGACGGCTCGCCCGGCTTGGCGCCCTTCCAGAGCGCGAAGTCGAGCGGGTCGCGCTTGGCCTCGCCGGGCTCGACGCGGGCGCCGGCCTGCAGGTCGTCCAGGTTGCGGCGCGAGAGCCGGCCGTACTCCGGGAACTTCCGCACCGCGTAGTAGACGTCGCCGTTGCCGGGGGCGTAGGCGAACCCCTTCTCCACCAGCTCGGCGATGAGCGCCACGATCTCCGGGATGTGCTCGGACACCTTGGGCGCCACGTCCGGGCGCAGGTTGCCGAGCGCGTCCATGTCCTCCAGGAACAGGTCGGCGTAGCGCGCCGCCAGGGCCACCGGATCCTCGCCGCGCTGGTTGGCGCGCTGGATGATCTTGTCGTCCACGTCGGTGAAGTTGCGGACGTACTTCACGTCCAGGCCGCGGGCCCGCAGGTGGCGCACCACCACGTCCCAGGCCACGTAGCAGCGGGCGTGGCCGAGGTGGGTGTGGTCGTAGACGGTCGGGCCGCAGACGTAGACGCCCAGCTTCCCGGGCTCGAGCGGCTCCAGGTCGCGCTTCTTTCCTGCCAGGGTGTCGTGGAGCTGGATGGTCATGGTGTGTGCTCTGGGCGGAAGATAGCCAGGACGAGCGCGCGGAGATTGATGAGGGCCACCCCCAGCAGGAGCGCGAAACCCGCCACGGGGCCCCAGGCGCCCCGCGGGCGCTCCCCGTCTCGGAGCACCTGCCAGCGGTCGGGGACGATCGCCCCGTCGGCCCGCATGCGCTCGATGGCCGGGGCGTAGTCGTCGCGGCGGGCGGCGGGCAGCAGGCGGCCCTCGAAGTGGCCCGACCCCGCCGCCAGGGTCGTGCCGGGGCGATCGACGACGAGCGCAGTGCCCGGGAGGAGACCGATGGCGCGCGGGGCACCACCCCGGTCCGTCGCGCCCTGCTCGTGCAGGAGCCGCCCCTCGACCTGCGCGAGCCGGTTGACCCTGACCTGGTCGAGCGCGTACGCCCCGGGGCGCCCGAGCTTGATCAGGTCCTGCGGGGAGAAGTGGTAGGCCACGTCGGGCCAGAGCGACGTGAGCAGCCAGCCGCAGATGGCCAGCGTCAGCACCGCGAAGGCCGGCGACCGGCGGAGGAGCGGCGAGGACCGCCGCCGCGCGGCCTCGGGCGCCGGCGCGGCCGCCCCCTGACCTTCGAAGAACCCGTCCTCGACCTTCCCGCGCTCGTCGCTCACCGCACGCTCCGGAACAGCACCGCCACCGCGTGGGCGGCGATCCCTTCGCCGCGGCCCACGAACCCCATCCCCTCGCCGGTGGTCCCCTTGACGTTGACCTGCGCCGGCGCGACGCCCAGCGCCTCGGCCAGCCGCGCGCGCATCTCCTCGCGGCGCGGCGCGATCTTGGGCCGCCGGGCCGCCAGCGTCACGTCGGCGTTCCCCACCCGCCAGCCGCGCTCGCCGGCCAGCCGCACGATTCTCGCGCAGCAGCTCCAGCGACGAGACGCCCTTCCAGCGCGCGTCGGTGTCCGGGAAGTGGCGGCCCAGGTCGCCCAGGCCGGCCGCGCCCAGGATGGCGTCGCCGATGGCGTGGGCACAGGCGTCGGCGTCGGAGTGGCCCATGAGGCCGTCGCCCTCGAACTCGACGCCGCCCAGGACCAGCTTCCGGCCCGGCGCGAAGCGGTGGGTGTCGTAGCCGATGCCGCTGGCCACCGGCGCCTCGGTCAGCGCGCGCGCCCGGGCCAGGTCGTCCGGCGTGGTCAGCTTGAAGTTGCCCGGCTCCCCCGGCACCAGCGTCACCGGCTCGCCCAGCGCCTCGACCAGCGCGCACTCGTCGGTGGCGGCGGCGGCGTCCGGGCCGGCGGCGCGGTAGGCCCGCTGCAGCAGCTCGCGCCGGAAGCCCTGCGGCGTCTGGGCCAGCCAGAGCGCGCGGCGGTCGAGCGTGGCCTCCACGCGCGGCGGCTCGCCGCCGGCGGCGCGCTTGACCGTGTCGGTCACCGGGAGCGCCGCCAGGGCCGCGCCGTCGCGCAGCGCGGCGTCGATGACCCGCTCGACCAGGGCTGGCGTGGCGAACGGCCGGGCCGCGTCGTGCACCAGGACCACCGCGGCCTCGCCGGCGGCGGCCAGGCCGTTGCGGACCGAGTCGGCGCGCGCAGCACCGCCCGCCACCGCCCGGACCGGCTTGCCCAGCCCCGCGGCCTCGGCCTCGCCGCGCGCCTCCTCGCCGGGGGGCACCACCAGCACCAGCGCCTCCACCCGCGCGGAGGCGGCCATGGCCCGCGCCGACCGGCGCAGGACCGACTCGCCGCCCAGCTGGAGCCACTGCTTGGCCGCGCCGGCCCGCTGCCCCGAGCCGCCCGCCGCGATGATGGCCACCACCCGCTCGCCCTGCGTCATCGACCGACTCTCCCGGCCCGCCTCGGCGGACCGCCCTGGCACCGGCCGTGCAACCGGCCCCCTGTCATGCACCGCAGGGCCGCCCTGGCGACGAACTGCCCCCCGACGTGCGACCGCCGCGCGGACCTGGGTCCGTGCGGCGGCCCATCCACCTCGGGCCCGCCACCCCGCAGCCGCGGAGCGGACCGGGCCTGGGGGTCAACAGTTGAAGATCTTCTTGAGGTCTTCCTCGACGTCCTGCTCGTCGCAGGCCTTGGCGATCGCCAGCTCCTTGATGAGGAGCGAGCGGGCCGTGTCGAGCATCTTGCGCTCGCCGAAGGAGAGGTCCTTGTCGGAGCGGAGCAGGTAGAGGTCGCGCAGCACCTCGGCGATCTCGAACACGCTGCCGGTCTTGATCTTGTCCATGTACTCCCGGTAGCGGCGGTTCCAGGTCGTCGAGTCGACCGAGACCTCCTTCTCGCGGAGGATCCCGTAGACCTTGCGGACCTCCTTCTCACCGATGATCTCGCGCAGGCCGACCGAGCCCACCTTGTTCATCGGGATCATGATCTTCATCCCGTTCTCGAGGATGCGGAGCACGTAGAAGGACTGGCGCTGGCCGGCGACCTCCTTGTGCTCGATGCCCATCACCTCGCCGACGCCCTGACCCGGATAGACCGCCTTGTCCCCGACCTTGAAGTTCGGGGCGCCCTGGGTAACCTGTGTTCCCGACATTCCTACCTCCGCTCCGCCACCGTGACTTCGCCGCCCAAGGGCGCGTCCAGAACGGGTCGGGAGCTTAGTCGCGGGAGACTATCACAACTCCCGCGTTTCCTCAATGGGCCGCGAATTGGCGGGGGATTTCACACCGGCATCCCCGGGCGGAGGAGCGCCCGGTGAGCCGCTCGCCGCTCCTCGCCCCTGCGCTCGGGCTCTTGGCCGGGTGCGCCGCCGGCCTCTGCGGGCTCGCCGCCCATCCCCTCCTCCTGGCCCTGCTCCCGCTGGCGCTGGCGCGCCGCACCGCCCCGCTGGCCTTCGCCGCGGCCGGCTGGCTGGCCGCGACCGAGGCGCGGACGTCCCCGCTCCCGGCGCCGCCGGGCGAGGTGCTCCTGCGCGGCCGGATCACCTCCGCCCCGGACCTCCTCGGCGGCCGCCTGCGCTTCCAGCTGTCGCTGGACGGGGACGGGGCGGCCGAGGTCTGGGGAACCCCGCCGCCGGACCCGCTGGCCCTGGGGGACGCCGTGGCGCTGCGGGCGCGCCTGCGCGCGCCGCCCGCGGCGCTCAACCCCGGCGCCCGCGATCGGCCTTCCGGCTCGCGGCCGGCGGGGTGGCCTGGCAGGCGACGGCCACCGGCCCCATCGTGCGCACCGCCCCGCCCGCCCCCACCGCCGCGCTGGAGCGGGCCCGCGCGCGCCTGGCCTCCGCCGCCACCCGCTGGCTGCCGGCCCGCGAGGCGGCGCTGGTGCGGGCCATCGGGGCCGGCGATCGCGGCGCGCTGGACGAGGCCACCAGCCGGTCCTTCGCGCGGAGCGGGCTGGCCCACGTGCTGGCCGTCTCCGGCATGCACCTGGTGGTGGTGATCGCCGGGCTGCAGCGGCTCCTGCTGGCCCTGCTGCTGCGCTGGGGGTGGCTGGCCGAGCGGATCGAGCCGCGGCGGGCCGCGGCGGTGCTGCTCCTGCCCTGCGTGGCGATCTACGCCCTGGCCACCGGCGCCGGCCCGCCGGTGGTCCGCGCGGCCCTGGCCGCCGCCGCCGGGCTGGGCGGGGTGCTGCTCGATTGCGAGGGCACGGCGCTGAACGGACTGGCGCTGGCGGCGCTGGCCCTGCTGGCGGTCGCGCCGGGGGCGGCGCTGGACGCCTCCTTCCAGCTCTCCTTCGCCGCGGTGGGCGGGCTGGCGCTGTGGGCCGGGCGGCTCCGGCGCGCCCTCCCCGTGGCGCGCCCGCGGCCGGGGACCTGGCGCGCGCGGCTGCTGGAGCCGGCGCTGGAGGGCGGCTGCGCCACCGTGGCGGCGACGCTGGCCACCGCGCCGGTGCTGGTCTTCCACTTCCGGCAGCTGCCGCTGCTGGGGCTCGCGGCCAACCTGGCGGCCATCCCCATCGGCGCGGGGCTGACCGCGGCGGCGGCGCTGGCGGCGGTGGTCGCAGCGGCCTCCCCGGTGGCGGCGGCGCCGTTCCTGCTCGCCTGCTGGCCCCTGGCCTGGGCGCTGCGGGCCCTCTCCGACGCGGCCGCCGCGCCGGACTGGGCGGTGCTGGGGCTGGCCTCGCCGGGGCCGGCGCTGGCCCTGGCCAGCGGAGCGCTGCTGGTGGCCGCCGGCCAGGTCCGCCGCTGGCGCTGGCGCGCGCCGCTGGCCGCCGCCGCGCTGGCCTGCCTGCTGCTGCCCGGACCAGGTGCTGTTCGGATTCTATCGTGTTTCCCCTATTAACCTTAGCAATACA
>JASGJN010000018.1:0-15700 GCA_049840735.1 Anaeromyxobacter sp.
CTCACGTCCTTCTGGGCGTCGGCCACCTCCTCCTGCTCGTCCGCCGCCTTCTCCATGGCGTCAGCGGCCTTGTCCGCAGACTGCTCGGCGCTCTTGGCCGCCGCCGTCGCCTGATCGCCCGCCTGGCCAGCGGCGCCCTGCGTCTTCGACCTGGACTGATCGCTGCACGCCCCCGCCAGCACCACCGCCGCCAGCGCGGCCCACCTGGTCACGTTCATGGCCCACCCTCCATGGGCCTGAAGCTGCGAACGGGGCGGCGGCGGGGCCCGGGCGGCGGTCTAGGCTGGCCGCGGGGGCAGGAGCGCCCGCCGGGCAGCCCGCGCTACTTCTTGCCGGCCGCAGGCTGCGCCGGCTTGGTCGCCGGCTTGGCCGCCGGCTCGACCTTGAACGACCCCATGAACCGCGCCACGTCCGCCTTGAGGCCGGCCGCGCGGTCGGGCTGGCACTCGACGACCAGCATGTACATGCGGTCCTTGGCGCGGATGTAGCGCACGGTCCCCACCGACTTGGGCCCGGAGGCCTGGACCTCCACCGCCGGCAGGCCGCCCTGCGTGAAGGAGCGGGCCCCCTTCTCCTTCGCGGCGGACTGGTAGCCCTTCTCGAAGATCGAGCCGTCGTCGCGGATCATCACCAGGGCCATGAAGCGCGAGCCGTCCAGCGTGGCGGTGCCGAGCACGTGAGCGCTCATGGGCACGCCGTCCACGGCGGTGCTCCTGCTGGTGAAGTCGTTGAACCGGGCCGGCAGCTCGAGGCTGAAGCCGGCCCTGCGTCGACCGCGCCAGGCACCAGTCGCCGCCCCGCGGCTGATCGCACGCGGCCTGCCGGTGCATCTCCATCGGCTCGTCGGCGCGCGCCGGCGCGGACGTCACGAGGAGCAGGGACAGGGCGGTGAGGAGGGTGGTGCGAGCGATGGACATGGAGGTCCCCGGTGCGGCGTGAGGCGCCGATCCTACCAGAAGACCCGCTCCGGCCGGGGAGACGCCCGCCTGCCCGGCTGCATCCGCTGGCGGGGTGGTTAGCTTCTCCCCCGTGCCCCGCGCCGCGCTCGTCCTGCTCGTCCTGTGCTGCCTGATGCCCGCCAGCTCGCTCGCCGCCACGCCGCTGCCGTACCTCGCGCTTGGCGACTCCACGGCCGTCGGCGTGGGCGCCGTCACCGGCGGCGGGTACCCGGACCGGCTGGCGCGGCGGCTGGCCGGGGCGGGCCTGGAGGTGAAGCTGACCAACCTGGGCGCCTCCGGCGCGACGGTGGCCGACCTGCGCCGCGACCAGCTGCCCAGGGCCACCGGCAAGGGCGCCGGGCTGATCACGCTCTGCATCGGCATCAACGACGTGCTCCGCGAGCGTCCGCTGGGCGAGTTCGCCCGCGATCTGCACGTGGTGGGCGACATGCTGATGCGCACCAAGGCCCGCGTGGTGATCTGCGCGCTGCCAGACCTGACGCTCTCGCCGTCGGGACAGGGCGCGCCGCCCGCCCTCCTGCGCCGCATCGACCAGTACAACGCGGCGATCCGCACGGTGGCCGAGCGCCACGGCTTCGAGGTGGCCGACCTGGCCGAGGCCATCCGCGCCACGCCGCCGTCGCAGCGGCCGGCCCTCTTCTCGCCCGACGGCTTCCACCCCTCGGCGGCCGGGTACGAGCGCTGGGCGGACGTGATGTGGCCGGCGGTGGAGCGGGCCGTCGCGCCGCGGCTGCAGGCGCGGCGCCCCGCGCGCTGAGAGGGTTCCCAGCGAGCGACCGTTGGACTAGCCTGCGCCGCCTATGGACGACCGCACCCGCCTCGAGCGCCACCAGCGGCTCGTGGACGCCGACCGCCGCCACCTCTGGCACCCCTTCACGCAGATGGCCGACTGGCTCGCCGACGAGCCCATCGTGGTGGACGGCGCCGAGGGCGTGTACCTCGTCGACACGCTGGGGCGCCGCTACCTGGACGGCGTCTCCTCGCTCTGGTGCAACGTGCACGGCCACCGCGTGCCGGAGCTGGACGCCGCGGTGCGGGCGCAGCTCGACCGCGTGGCCCACTCCACGCTGCTGGGGCTGGCCTCCACCGCGTCGATCGAGTGCGGCGAGGAGCTGGCCCGCCACCTGCCGCGCGGCCTGACGCGCATCTTCTTCTCCGACGCCGGCGCCAACGCGGTCGAGGTGGCGCTCAAGATGGCCTACCAGCATCACCAGCTCCGCGGCGACACGCAGCGCAGCGAGTTCGTGGCGCTCACCGGCGGCTACCACGGGGACACCATCGGCTCGGTCTCGCTGGGCGGCATCGACCTCTTCCACCAGCTCTTCAAGCCGCTGCTCTTCCCGGTCCACCGGGCGCCGCAGCCCTACTGCTACCGCTGCCCGCTGGGGAAGTCGCCCGACACCTGCCTCTCGGCCTGCGCCGCCGAGGTGGAGAAGGTCTTCCAGGCCCACCCCGGGAGGATCGCCGCGCTGGTGATCGAGCCCATCATGCAGGGCGCGGACGGGATGATCGCGCAGCCGCCCGGCTACCTGCGGCGCATGCGCGACCTCTGTGACCGCCACGGCGCGCTGCTGGTCTGCGACGAGGTGGCGACCGGCTGGGGGCGCACCGGGACCACCTTCGCGGTGGAGCAGGAGGGCGTGACCCCGGACATCCTCACCATGGCCAAGGGGCTCACGGGCGGCTACCTGCCGCTCTCGGCCACCGTGACCACCGAGGCGGTGTTCGAGTCCTTCCTGGGCCCGTTCGAGGCCATGAAGACCTTCTTCCACGGCCACACCTACGCCGGCAATCCGCTGGCCTGCGCGGCGGCCACCGCCTCGATGAAGCTCTTCCGCGAGCGGAGCCTGATCGCGGCGCTGCAGCCGCGCATCGCCGCGCTCACCGCGGCGCTGGCGCCGCTGGCCGAGCATCCGCACGTGGGCGAGATCCGCCAGCGCGGCCTGATGGTGGGCATCGAGCTGGTGCGCGACCGGGCCACGAAGGAGCCGTACGCGTACGGCCTGCGCGCCGGGCACCAGGTGGTCCTGGAGGCGCGCCAGCGCGGCGCCATCCTGCGGCCGCTGGGCAACGTGGTGGTGCTGATGCCGCCGCTGGCCATGACGGAGGCGGAGCTCACCGAGCTGGTGCGGATCGCGCGCGAAGGCATCGAGGCGGTCACGGCGCGGATCTCGAGCGCGCGGGAGCGAGCCATGCGAGGACTCTTCGTCGTCGGCACCGACACCGGCGTGGGCAAGACCGAGGTCTCCTGCGCGCTGCTCGCCGCCTGGCGCGCCCAGGGGCGCGACGTGGTCGCGATGAAGCCGGCCCAGTCGGGCGTCACCCCAGGTGAGCCGACGGACGCGGAGCGGCTCCACGCCGCGATGGGGGGCGCGCTGCCCCTGGACGAGGTCTGCCCGTATACCTTCGCGGCACCGCTGGCCCCGGGCGTGGCCGCCCGCCTGGAGGGGAAGGAGCTCTCCCTCTCGCGGATCCTCGACCACGCCTCGCGCCTCGCGGCGGCGCACGAGGCGGTGCTGGTGGAGGGTGCGGGCGGCCTGGTGGTGCCCCTGACGGCCCGCGAGACCTACGCCGACCTGGCGGTGGCGCTGGGGCTGCCGGTCCTGGTGGTGGCGCGCGCCGGGCTGGGGACGGTGAACCACACCGCGCTCACGCTGGAGGCGCTGGAGCGGCGCGGGCTGCGCGTGGCGGGCCTGGTGCTCAACCGGACCGGCCCGGTTGACGATCCGTCCGTCCCGCACAACGCGTACGAGATCGCCCGCCTCACCGGGCGTGAACCCGTCGCGGTGCTCCCGTGGGTGCCCGATATCGGCGCGCGCGGCGCGGCGCTCGGATCCGAGCTCGCCGCAAAGATCCACTTTTGAGCGTTGCTGGCGAAAATTGGATCGGCTCGCGGATCAATCCTGAGAGATCGGCGCGTGTCGAACGTCGTCGATCTGACCCTCGTCTCCCGCGCCCGCCGCGCGCTCCTCTCCACGCTGGACGAGCGCGGCCTGGGCTGGTTCCTGGTCTCGAGCACGGCCCGCACGCCGCGCCTCGACCCGCGCCGCATCGCGTGGGTGGTGGAGGCGGCGCGCCGCGGCGCCGGCCCGTTCGCCCGCCGCGATCCCAACGCGCTCTCGCGCACCCGCCGCGTCCTCCGCCGCGAGCTGATCCGCCGCCTCAGCGAGGCGCTGATGCAGGCGGGGCTGTAGCTCACCCCGCCGCGTCGCGGCTGCGCAGGCGGTCGAACAGCACCGCCACGATGATGAAGCAGCCGACGAACGTGCCCTGCCAGAACGTGCTGATGCCGAGCAGCGTGAGGCTGTTCCGGATCACCTCGATCAGCGCCGCGCCCATCAGGCCACCCAGGGCCGTCCCCGCGCCGCCGGTCAGGTTGGCCCCGCCGATCACCGAGGCCGCGATCACCTGCAGCTCCATGCCCTGGCCCAGGCTGGTGGTGATGGTGCCCAGCCAGCCGATCTCCAGGATCCCGGCCAGCCCGGCGCACAGGCTGCAGAACATGTAGACGCCCACCTTGGCGCGGCGCACCGGGACGCCGGTGAGGAGGGCCGCGTGCTCGTTCCCGCCGATGGCGAACAGGTGCCGGCCCCAGCGCGTCTCGCGGAGCAGGAAGCCGGTGAGGAGCCCCGTGCCCGCCAGGAAGAGGACCGGGTTCGGGACGCGGACGGTCCCCAGCTCGACGAACCCTCCGCCGACCGTGAGCAGCCGCGCCTGGTCCGGGCCGAACTCGTAGACCATGCGGTTCTCCGACAGCACCATGGCCAGGCTGCGCGCGATGGAGAGCATGCCCAGCGTCACCACGAAGGGCGGCACGCCCACGTAGGCGATCAACGCACCGTTGAGGGCGCCCACCGCCAGCGCCGTGCCCAGGGCCAGCAGCGCCGCGAGCCAGAAGCCCGTGCCGGCGTGCATGGTCATGCCCATCACCATGCCGGAGAGGACCAGGGTCGCCCCCACCGACAGGTCGATGCCCCCGGTGATGATCACCGCCGTCATGCCGCAGGCGATGATGGCGACGAAGGCGAAGTTGCGGGTGACGTTGAAGAGGTTCTGCCGGGTCATGAAGACGTCGCTGGCCAGGGCCAGCAGCAGGAAGGCGAGCGCGGCCGCCACGAACACCCAGAACGTCTGGCGCTGGACCAGGCGGCCCAGCCCGTCCAGGAGCGGGCGCCGGCCCTCCCCGGCGTGGGGCACCTCCTGCAGCTGCGGGTCCATCAGGCGGCCTCGATGGCGCCGGTGATGAGCCCGGTCACCTGCTCCGGGGAGCTGTGCGCGATGGGCCGGTCGGACACCTTGCGCCCCCGCCGCAGCACGACGATCCGGTCGGACACCGCGAAGACGTCGGGCATGCGGTGGCTGATGAGCACGATGGCGATCCCGCGATCGCGCAGGCGCCGGATCAGGTTCAGGACCTCCGCCACCTGCCGGACGCTGATGGCGGCGGTGGGCTCGTCCATGAGGACGATGCGCGGCTCGGAGAGCCGCGTGCGCGCGATGGCCACGGCCTGGCGCTGGCCCCCGGACATCCGGCGGACCAGCGTCCGCGCCCGGGTCTCGGACTTGAGCTCCGCGAACAGCTCGGTCGCGCGCTGGTACATGCGGCGGTAGTCGAGGATCCGCGCCAGCCCCTTCACCAGCTCCCGGCCGAGGAAGACGTTGGCCGCCGCGGTGAGGTTGTCGCAGAGCGCCAGGTCCTGGTAGACGACCTCGATCCCCGCTGCCTGCGCGTCGGTGGGCTTGCGGAAGGTCACCCTGCGCCCCTCCAGCGCCAGGGTCCCGGCGCTGGGCGGGAAGTTCCCGGCCACGATCTTCACCAGGGTGGACTTCCCCGCCCCGTTGTCGCCCATGAGCCCGACCACCTGGCCGGCCTCGAGCGACAGGCTCACCTCGACCAGGGCCTGGATGCCGGCGAAGTGCTTGCTGATCCCGGTGAGCTCCAGAATGGCCATCGCCGGCTCCTCGGCCCCGCCCGCTCCGCGCGCGCCGCCGCCCGGGGACGGCGACGCGTCGCGCGCGCACGTGGGCGCTCACTTCTTCACGCAGGTGTCCACGTTCTCCGGCGTGCACTCGTCCAGGCCGGTGTAGAGCGGGTCCTTCACCGCCTTCTTCTGGATGAGGTCCATGAGCACCGCGGGCGCCCGGTACCCCATCTCGAACGGACGCTGGCCGATCTGGGCGTGGCTCCGCCCGGCCTTCAGGGCCGCGAGCTGCGGCGGCAGGACGTCGCCCGCCACGATCACCAGCTCCTTGGACTTCAGCTTGGGCATCACCTGATCGGTGACCTGGGCGTAGGCCTGCGGGCCGAACTGGGCCCAGCCGCCCACCAGGATGAAGGCGTCCAGCTTGGGGTTGGCGGTGAAGGTGTCGGCCATCTGCTGGTTGGCCAGGTCGATCTGGTCGTTGGTGAACAGCGGGCAGCCCTTCACCTCCGTCCACCCGCCCTCGCCGGCGAGGCGGGCGACGCCCTTCCTTCCGGAGATGGTGTCGCGGAAGCCGGCCGCCCGGGCGTTGATGTTGTCGGCGGCGACGTTGCCGAGCTGGAGGCAGACGGTGCCACCCTTCGGCTTCAGGCCCTTGAGGTGCTTGGCCATGGCCACGCCCATGTCGTAGTTGTTGGTGCCCAGGTACGTCTTGCGCAGCGCGCGGTCGGCCTCGCCCAGGTCGGCGTCGATGGTCATGATGGGCATGGTCGGCTTCTTGTCCCTGAGCATCTTGGCCATGGCCGGCGCGTTGGACGGCGAGATGGCGATGCCGGCCACGCCCTTGTTGATCAGGTCCTCCACCAGCTGCACCTCCCCCGCCTCGTCCGCGCTCGAGGCCGGGCCGGTGTAGAGGCAGGTGTACTCGGCGGAGGCGTTCTCCTTGTTCCACTTCTCGCACCCGCTCCCGAGCACGGTGAAGAAGGGATTGTCGAGCCCCTTCACCACCACCGCCAGCGTCTTCTTCTGTGCCTCGGCCGGGCTGGCGACGACCAGCGCCAGCAGCGCGGCGAGCGTGAGCAACGTCCTGTTCATGGGTCCCCCCTGGACTCGTGGTCCTGGCCGCGTCCGCGCCGCCCTGGCCTGCCGGGTCGGCGCGAACGCTTCACTGACAGTGTGTTAGCCGGACGGCCGGAGGAGGGCACCACCACTCCGGGTCCGGCCGCGACGGGGGCTCCGCACAGCGGCCGCCCTGCCCGGCGCCCGCCCGCCCGCTAGTCACACGCCGTGAACGCCAGGTGGCCGGGCGGGCTTGCGCCGCCCTCCGGCCAGGCACAGCTTGCGCGCGCGGCCGGGCTCCACCCGCCCGCGGGAGAGGCGGACCAGGCCATGGGCTCGCGGATCCGGGCGGTGCTGGTGGGCGCCGGCGTGTGGGGGCTGGAGCACGCCCGGGCGCTGGCGGGGCGTCCCGACGTGGACTTCCGCGCGGTGGCGGGGCGGACGCCCGCGCGGACGCAGGCCCGCGCCGCGCAGTTCGCGGTGCGGGCCTACACGAGCATCCCGGAGATGATCGAGGCGGAGCAGCCCGACCTGGTGTGCCTGTCCCTGCCGAACCAGGAGCACCTCCAGGCCACCCTCGAGGTGATCCGCGCGTCGCGCGCCCTCCTGGTGGAGAAGCCCATCGCCTTCGAGCTGGCCGAGGCGGACGCGCTCCTGGAGGAGGCGGCGCGGCGCTCCCTGTTCTTCGCCATCGACTTCAACCACCACTACGCCAAGCCGGTGGGGCTGGCCTACCACGCCCTCCGCGAGGGGCGCCTGGGCGAGGTGGTCTTCGCCTCCTGGCGCTTCGGCGGAGAGGGCGGGACCTCGCACCCCTTCAACAACCTCATCGAGACGCAGTGCCACGCCTTCGACCTGCTCGAGTTCCTGTGCGGGCCGATCGACTCGGTCATGGCGCAGATGACGGATCTGACCGCCCGCGGGACCTACCGGACGGTGGCGCTGGCCCTGCACTTCCGGAGCGGCGCGGTGGGCTCGCTGGTCGGCTCCTACGACTCGTCCTACGCCTATCCGTCCAGCCACCAGCTGGAGATCAACGGGACCCGGGGGCGGCTCCTGGTGGAGGACACGGTTCGCCGCTTCACCCTGAACGCGCGCGGGAGCGAGGTGGCCGAGGTCTGGCAGGCGGGGTACTTCAACGACCGCGACCGGGCGTTCTACCGGCTGCTCGACCGTCACCTGGACGCGGTGCTGGAGGCGCTGCGCAGCGGTGGTCCGCCGCCGATCCACGCCCGGGCCGGCCGGCGGGCCCTGCTCCTGGCGTACGCCGCCATCGCCTCGTTCCAGGGCGGGCGACGCGTGGAGGTCGAGACGGCCTCGTGGGAGCCGGCCGCAGCGCCCGCGATTGCGGGCCCTCGCCGGCGCCGTGACGGCGCTGGCCGCCCGCCCGGGCTCGCCGGGCGGGCGGCCAGCCGACGGACTAGTAGTCGTACCCGCGCTCCTCGTGCGCGGTCAGGTCCAGCCCCATCACCTCGTGCTCCTCGTCCACGCGGACGCCTGCGGTGAAACGGTCGGCGAGCCTGAGCGAGAGCCAGGTGAGGCCGGCGGACCAGGCGGCGGTCACGCCGCAGGCCAGCAGCTGCACGCCGAGCTGGCGGGCCACGTCCACGTCCTGGCTGCCGCCGAACGCCTTGGCGGCGAAGGCGCCGGTCAGGATCGAGCCCACCAGCCCCCCCACGCCGTGCACGCCGAAGGCGTCGAGCGAGTCGTCGTAGCCCATGCGCCGCTTGAGCGAGGTGGCGCCCACGAAGCAGACCAGGCCGGCCACCACGCCGATGGCGAGCGCGCCGCCGGCGCCGACGTAGCCGGAGCCGGGCGTGATGGTGGCGAGGCCGGCCACGGCGCCGGTGATGATGCCGAGCACGCTGGGCCGCCCGTTGCGCCGCCACTCCACGAAGAGCCACACCATGGCGGCGGTGCCGGCGGAGATCTGCGTCACCACCACCGCCATGCCGGCCTGCCCGTCGGCGCGGAGCGCGCTGCCGGCGTTGAACCCGAACCAGCCCATCCACAGCATGCCGGCGCCGACCACGGAGAGGGTCAGGCTGTGCGGGAGCATGGGGGTGTGGGGGAAGCCCTTGCGGTGGCCGACGTAGATGGCGGCCACCAGCCCGGCGACGCCGGCGGTGACGTGCACCACGATGCCGCCGGCGAAGTCGAGCGCGCCCAGCTGCTGCAGCCAGCCGCCGCCCCACATCCAGTGGGCCACGGGCACGTAGACCAGCAGCGACCAGAGCGCGGTGAAGAGCAGCATGGCGCTGAAGCGCACGCGCTCGGCGAAGGCGCCGATGATGAGCGCGGGCGTGATCACGGCGAAGGTGAGCTGGAACATGGCGAAGACGGACTCGGGGATGTCGCCGACCAGCGTGTCGCGGCCGATCCCGGCCAGGAAGGCCTTGCCCAGGCCGCCGATGTAGGGCGCGCTGGCGGGGTCGGGGTTGGGGGCGAAGACCAGCGAGTAGCCGACCGCGATCCGAGATCACGGTCACCAGCGCGGTGATGGAGAAGCACTGCATCAGCACCGAGAGGACGTTCTTGGTGCGGACCAGGCCGCCGTAGAAGAGGGCCAGCCCCGGCAAGGTCATGAAGAGCACCAGGGCGGTGGAGGTGAGCATCCAGGCGGTGTCGCCGGTGTTGAGCGTGTTCATGGCGGGCTCCGTGGCGTGCGAGGGCTAGAGGGCGGCGGGGCCGGACTCGCCGGTGCGCACGCGCACGGCATCGGCGAGCTCGAGGACGAAGACCTTGCCGTCGCCGATCTTCCCGGTGTTGGCGGTCCGGGCGATGGCGTCCACCACGCGGCGGGCCTCGGCGTCGTCCACGCCGACCTCGATGCGGGCCTTGGGGACGAAGTCGATGTGGTACTCGGCCCCGCGGTAGATCTCGGTGTGCCCCTTCTGGCGGCCGTAGCCGCGGGCCTCCGACACCGTCATGCCGTGCACGCCGAGCTCGGCGAGCGCCTTGTGGACGTCGTCCACCTTGTTCGGCTTCACGATCGCGATGATCCACTTCACGCTGCGTCCCTCCGGCTGGGGTGAGGAGGGCGGCACCATAGCCGCGCGGTGAACGCGCCAGAAGCAGCGCTGACCGCGACGCAGGCAGTCGCGCTGCCGCGGATCCGGGCAGCGCGCAGCACGGATCGCGGGCAGCAGCGCGGAGGGGGCCGAGGCGCTTGTCCGAGAAGGCTCGCGCTGCGTGCACGGATCGCGGGCAGGGGCCTGCGCCGGCCTCCAGGGCGCGACAATTGGCCCTGCATGCGGATCAAGCAGGTCGGTCGTCCGGACGGTTCTCGGATCCGTTCGGCCTACGTAGGGCGCGCGCAGCGCGGCCGGAGTCGAAGGCCAGAGAGCATGCGAGGACGGCTCTCGACGTCGTCCCTCCGCGCCTGCGGCCGGCCGCTTCGCTCGGACGTCCTCGGCCCGGCCACTCGTGGCACTCCGCGCGCGAGCCGTACTCCGTCTCTGCGCTCGCCGGGCACAACGCAGGCCCCTGGCCGACCAAGGAGCGTTCCATTCCCGCGCCGCTTGGTCCCGGCGGTCGTCCAGGGGCCTTTGGACGGGTGCCCGGCCCGCCCCCCTCGACCCATGCCGCGCGCGTACCGGTTCGATCAGATATGCGGGCCTGCGGATTGTCCTCGCTCCGCGGACGTCCTCCGGCGCTGCGGGACTCGTGGCGCGGTCGCAGCCCTTTCCGCGGCGCGGTGAATGACCGGAAGCCCGGCGCGGAGGGACGAAGCCACACGCGCCCCAGCAGGGCTGAATGTGTAATGTGAAAGGACGCGACCCCTACTTCGCTCGCGTCACGTACCGCAGCCGCAGGTCGGTGAGCAGGTTCTCCATGAACCGCTCCTCCTCGACGCTCAGGTTGCCGCGGGTCTTCTCGCGGAGCAGGTCGAGGATGTCGATGGTCTGCTTCGCCAGGTCCAGGTTGGCGGGCATGGGCTCGCCGGTCTCCGGGGTGCGGCGCCTCGCCGAGGTGCACGAACACCGAGGACGCGAGCGAGACGATGAAGGTCGTGAAGTCGATGGTGGGCTGGCCCTGATCGGACATGACGAGCTCCTGCTTCCCTAGTCGAACTGGAACGCGATCCGCTCCGCCGCGTAGCCGCGCTGCACCAGCACCACCAGCCGGCCGCTGCGGCGCGCGTGGGCGGCGGCCTTCTGGAAGGCGGGCACGGTGGCGACCTCGGCCGAGTTGACCTCGCGGACGAGGTCGCCGGGCTGCAGGCCGTACTCGGCGGCCGGGGAGTCGCGGACCACGCGCCGGACCACCAGCACCGTCCCGCCGCGCACCTTCTCCTCGCCCACCACGATGCCCACCCGCTGCGCCACCAGCTCGGCCGCGCGCGCCGGCGTGAGCTCCACGGCCCGCACCGTCACGCCGCGCCGCTGGCCGCCGCGCAGCAGGTCCAGCCTGGCGGTCCCGCCGATGGCCAGGTCGCGCACGCGGAAGCGGAACTCCTCGGCCCCCTCCTGCAGCGCCTGCCCGTCCACCGCCTCCACCACGTCGCCGCGGGCCAGCCCGGCCTGCTCGCCGGGCGAGCCGGCGTCCACCGCCACCACCCGCACGCCGGCCGGCGTCCGGCTCACCTCGCCCTCGCGCGGCGGCAGGTCGGCCACCGAGATGCCCAGGTAGCCCTCGCGCACCTCGCCGTGGGCGATCAGGTCCTCGGCGATGCGCAGCGCGCGGTCGATGGGGATGGCGAAGCCGATGCCGGCGTTCCGGTCGCCCAGGATGGCGGTGTTGACGCCGATGAGCCGGCCGTCGATGTCGAGCAGCGGGCCGCCGGAGTTGCCGGGGTTGATGGAGGCGTCGGTCTGGATGAAGTCGAAGAGGACCCGGTCGTCGCTCTTGAAGTTGCGGTGCACCGCCGAGACCACGCCGGTGGTGACGGTGTGCGCCAGGCCGAAGGGGTTCCCGATGGCAATCACCGTCTCGCCGATCATCAGATCCTCCGACGAGCCGACCGGCACGAACGGGAGCCGCTCCTTGGTCTCCAGCTTGAGGACGGCCAGGTCGGAGGATGGATCGGTGCCGACCACCTTGGCCAGGAGCTCGCGCCCGTCCAGCAGCCCCACGCGGAGGCGCGCGCCGCGCTCGACCACGTGGTTGTTGGTGAGCACGTACCCCTCGGGCGAGACGATCACGCCCGAGCCCAGCGAGGTGACCGCGTAGCCCTTGCGGTAGCGCGGCTTCTCGAACAGGTCGCCGAACATCAGGTCCTGCATCGTGTTCGCGCGCGAGGGCACGCGGATGCGGACCAGCTCCTCGGCGGAGACGTTGACCACCGCGCCCCGGACCTTCTCCACGGCCGCCACCACCGGCGTGCGGCGGTTGGCGGAGGGGCGCGACTCGGCGCGCGGGAGGGCCGGGTTCGCCGCGCGCGCGGCGGGCGCCAGCGAGAGCAGGCTCGCCAGCGCCAGCGCCGCGCGGGCCAGGACCGGGTGGGCCTGGGACCGCAGGATCACCGGCTGCGGGACGTCGCCGCCCGTGGCAGGCGCGGCCTCGACGGCCGGCTCGTCGTCCTCCTCCTCGTCGATGTCGTCCAGGTCGTCCTCGTCGTCGAGGCCGTTGATGGACGCCTCGATGGGGAGCGCCTGGTCGGCCAGGTCGGGGAGGGACTTCAGGTGCTTCTCGTAGTCCTTCTCGTCGAGGACGCCCTTGCGGACGTACCGTTGCGCGACGCGCTTGTCGACGAGCTTGTTCTCGATCGGGTCGGCCATGGGTGCTTTCGTTCTGGGGAGGCGGGAGGCGGAAAATAGGCGCCGCCTTGCGGTGCCGTCAAGCGCGTGTTACCGAGGCGGCATGCCCGTTTGCGAGGCCGAGGCCCCTGCGCGGCGCGCGAGGCTCGGCGGGCTCTACGTCATCGTGGGTGGACCTGACCCGGTAGCCCGGGCCGAGGCGGCGCTGGACGGCGGCGCCCGGGTGGTCCAGGTGCGGCTGAAGAACGCCCCGGCGGGCGAGATCCTGGCCGTGACGCGGCGGATCGTGACGCTGGCGGCCGGCCGGGCGCTGGTGATCGTCAACGACCGGGCCGATCTGGCGCTCCTGGCGGGGGCCGACGGAGTCCACCTGGGCGACGACGACCTGCCGCCGGCCGAGGCGCGCAAGCTCCTGGGGCCGGACCTGCTCATCGGCCGCACCACCCGCACCCTGGACGAGGCCCGGGCGGCGCTCGCGGCGGGGGCGGACCATGTGGGCTACGGTCGCATGTTCGGCACCCGCTCCAAGGTGATCGACGCGGCGCCGCGCGGCCTGGCGGCGCTCCGCGCGCTGTCGGCGGCGCTGCCGGCGCCGGTGGTGGCCATCGGCGGCGTGGGGCTTTCGACCGTGGCCGAGGTGGCCCGCGCCGGCGCCGCCTGCGCCGCGGTGATCGAGGCCGTCTTCGGCGCGCCTCACCCGCGCGACGCGGCCGCGACGCTCGCGGCGGCCTTCGAGGCAGGGCGCCTGGCGCGCGCCCGGGAGACGACGCCGTGAACCGACGCCCTCGCATCGGCGTGACCCTGGACGCGGACGCCGACGGCCGCCGCTACGCGCTGCCGGCCAGCTACGTGGAGGCGGTGCTGGCGGCGGGCGGCCTGCCCATCCTCGTGCCGCACGGACCGCCGCCGGTGGCGGCCGCCTACCTGGCGCTGCTGGACGGCCTGGTGGTGACGGGCGGCGCCTTCGACGTGCCGCCGGAGCTCTACGGCGAGGCGGCGCGCGAGGTCTGCGGGCCGCTCAAGCCGGAGCGGACCCGGGCCGAGAAGGAAATCCTGGAGGCGGCCCTGGCGGCGCGGCTGCCGGTGCTGGGCGTCTGCGGCGGCATGCAGCTGCTCAACGTGGTCCAGGGCGGCACGCTCCTGCAGGACCTGCCGGCCGACGCCGGGATCGGCGGCCACGAGCAGCCGGCGCCCAAGGACGTGCCCACGCACGAGGTGCGGGTGGCGAAGGGGACGCTGCTGGCCCGGCTGGTGGGGCCGGACCCGCTCCCGGCCAACTCCACGCACCACCAGGCGGTGAAGGAGCCGGGCACCGGCGTGCTGGTGAGTGGCCGGACGGCCGACGGCGTGGTGGAGGCCATCGAGTTGCCGGACCTGCCCTTCGCGCTGGGCGTGCAGTGGCACCCGGAGGCGGTGGCGCGCCACGACGCGCGCCACGCCCGCATCTACGCCGGACTGGTCGAGGCCGCGCGGAGCGCGCTGCGGTGAAGCGCGCCCCGCGCGTGCTGGTGGTGGCCGGGCTCAATCCGTCCGGCGGCGCGGGGCTCCTGGCGGACGCCGAGGCGCTGGGCGCGGTGGGGGCGCTCCCCTGGACCGTGGCGGCGGCGCTGACCGCGCAGGGGCCGGGCGGCGCGCGCGGCTTCGTGGCCACCTCGCCGGCGTTCCTGGAGGCGCAGCTGGACGCGCTGCTGGGCGGGCGGGAGCGTGCACGGGCCGTGAAGACGGGCATGCTGGCGGACGGCGGGCTGGTGCGCGCGCTGGCGGCGCGGCTGGGCGAGCGCGCGCTGGCGCGGCTGCCGCTTGTGGTCGACCCGGTGCTGGCGGCCTCCTCCGGCGCGCCGCTGGTGGGAGAACCGGCGGGCGGCCGCCGGGTGAGGTGCTGGCGCCGCTGCTGGCGCGGGCGCGGCTGGTCACGCCCAACCTGCCCGAGCTGGCGGCGCTCACCGGGCTGCCCGTGGACGACGACGCTGCGGCGGTCCGCGCGGCGCGCGCCTTGCCGGCGCGGGCGGTGCTGGTGAAGGGCGGCCACCGCCCGGGCGCGCCGGTGGACCTGCTGGTGCAGGGGCGGCGGGTGACGCGGCTCACCGGCCGGCGGCGCAGCTGGGACGCGCGCGGCACCGGCTGCCGGCTGGCCTCGGCCGCGGCAGGGCTGCTGGCGCAGGGCGCGTCGCTGGAGGAGGCGGTGCGCGGCGCGAAGCGGGTGGTGGAGCGCTACCTGGACGCCTCGCGGCCGCGGCGCTGACCGACCCCCGCGCGCGGGTCCCCTCGCGGGCAGCTTCGTCCGGCGGAGCCCTGATTGCGGGCTGCGAAAGAACGAGCGCTCCTGCGGCGGCCGGCGCAGCCCGTGCGGCCAGCGCGGGGGAGGATCACGCGCAGCGCAGGCAGGACGTGTAGGTCGATCGGGGCATGCCGCCTGCAATCCCCCTGGAGACGGGCTCCGCAGGCCCGACCGTGGGGAGGCCGTGATGGAGAAGATCCAGCGCTCTGTGATGATCGACGCGCCGGTGGAGCGCGTGTACGGGTACCTGACCGAGCCGGGGCACCTGCCCGGCATCTGGCCCTCGATGGTGGAGGTGCACAACACCCGCGTCGCCGCCGAGGGGGCGCACCACTTCGACTGGACCTACAAGATGGCTGGCGTCCGCTTCCACGGGCACGCCGACACCGTCGAGGCCAGGCAGAACGCGCTGCGCGTGGACCGCAACGAGGGCGGCATCCCCAGCACCTTCCGCTGGCAGTTCGCCGAGCGCGGCGGGGCCACCGAGGTGAGCCTGCAGGTCGAGTACGAGCTGCCCACCTTCGGCATGCTGCTGGCGCCCATCGTGAAGCTGGCCAACCTGCACGAGAACCGAGACGCTGCTGCAGAACCTCAAGAAGAAGGTCGAGAAGCTGGAGGTGTGAGCGGGCGGCGTGGGGCCCGAGGGAGACCCACGCGCGGAACGTCGTGCCAGGACATCAGGCCGCGGAGGCCTGAGCGTACGCGCCAGGCCCCCGCCGCTCCAGGGGGCGCGCATCAGGTGCTGTTCGGATTCTATCGTGTTTCCCTATTAACCTTCACGAT
>JASGJN010000019.1:0-110734 GCA_049840735.1 Anaeromyxobacter sp.
CGCCCGGAAAATTCGGCGTTTATGTGTGCGGTCCGACGGTCTACGGCCTGATCCACATCGGCAACCTGCGCACGGCGATCGTGGCGGATATGTTCTTCCGTTACTTCAAGCACGCGGGTTTTGATGTGACGTACGTGCGCAACTACACGGACGTGGACGACAAGATCATCCAGCGCGGCGAAGGAAGAGGGGATCACCGCTGACGAAGTCGCGCGCAAGTACACTCAGGAAGTGGAAAAAGATTACGCCGTGGCCGGGCTTTTGGAGCCCACGCATAAGACGAACGTCACGACTCACATTCCCGAGATCATCTCGATGATCGAGAAGATCATCAAGAACGGCAAAGCCTACGTCGTCGACGACGGCGAGGTGTTGTTCTCGAATTCGAGAGCTTTGACGGACTACGGCAAGCTCTCGCATCGCGAATATCGAAGAGCTGCAGGCCGGCGCGCGCGTCGAAGTCAGCGCTGACAAGAAGCGCAACCCGCTTGACTTCGCGCTGTGGAAGCCCGCCAAGCCCGGCGAGCCGTCCTGGGACAGTCTCCGTGGGAGCACGGGCCGTCCTGGCTGGCACATCGAGTGCTCGGCAATGGCGACGCAAGTAGCTGGGCGAACCAGTTCGACATTCATGACGGCGGGCATCGACCTGATCTTCCCGCATCACGAAAACGAGATCGCGCAGTAGCGAAGCAGCGAGCGGAAAGCCGTTCGTGCGCTGCTGGGTGCACAACGATTTCCTGATCATCGACGGCGCCAAGATGTCCAAGTCGCTGGGCAACGTGGTGCGCCTGCGTGATGCGTTGGAGCGCGTCGATGCCGAAGGTCTGCGCTACTTCTTCTTGTCGACGCACTACCGGCAGCAGCTGTAGTTCGGTGAGAAGGCGTTGAGCGATGCCGAAGCGCGCGTCGAGTACTTCTACGAAACGCTGAAGAAGGTCGACGAACGCATCACGGGGAAGGATTTTGGAACCGGCCCCGTGCACGGGCGAGCCCGCGAAGTTCTTGCGCGAGTTCGATGAAGCGATGAGCGACGACTTCAATTTCCCTGGTGCGCTCGGTGCGCTCTCAGGTCTGTTCGCTGAATTGAATCTGCTCACTGACAAGCCGCCGGTGAAAGACAAAGCGCTCGTCGGCCGCACGCTGATCGAACTCCGCGGCATCGTGACCAAGATCGCGTCGGCGTTGGGCTTGTTCGAATCGCCTTCGTCGGAATGGCTGCTCGGCCGTCGCGAGCGTCAGGTGAAAGCGAAGGGCCTCGATGCAGCGAAGATCGAAGGGCTGATCAAAGCGCGCAACGATGCACGCGCCGCGAAGAACTTCCCGGAGTCGGATCGTGTTCGCGCCGAGCTGAAGGACATCGGCGTGGAGATCATGGACACGCCCGCCGGCACAACCTGGAAATTCGCGAACTGAACTTCACGATCTCAGCGATTCTTGCGGCAGCTGCACTGCCGTACGTGTTCCTGATGTTGAGCGGCCTGCCCTCGCGAACCGAGCGCGGCCGTTGGGGCCAAGGCTACGACAATCGAGAAGCGCGCGCGTCACTCGAGCAACTCACCGGCTGGCGCAAACGCGCGCACTTCGCGCAGATGAACGGGCACGAAGCGTTTCCACAATTCGCAGCGGCGATGATTTGTGCGCAACTCGCAGGAGTCGAAGCCACGACGATGCACGCGCTCGCGATAGGGTTTCTCGTGTTCCGCGTTGCGCACGGAGCTGCGTACATCGCGAACCTCGGCATTCCGCGCAGCGTGTTATGGGCATGCGCGGTGAGTTGCACCGTCGGCCTGTTCATCGCCGCGATCGTCACCTCACGATGAACAAGCCACGGAGCTCTTCGGTGAAACTCGTCGGCCCGCCGTTTCGATTCGCGATGAGCCTCCACTGATACGTCTGGCCAGTCGCAAGCGCCGGGCCCACATAGTCAGCCGTCGTCGTGCCGCCGTCGGGGATCTCGAACGCCCAGATCAGCACGCCGAGCGCGTCGAACACCTTCAGCGTGTACGCGTCAGCGTTCGAGTACTTCTTCCAGCTGAACGTCGGCGTCGCAGTGACTTCGTCGATGTTCTCTGCGCCGGGTGAAACGATCTTCACCGCGCCGGTCACTTTGAACTGCGTGCTGCTCGCTCCGGTGAGAGTGCCGCCAGTCACGACGATGTGAACGAGGTCGGTGCCTGCGATGCCTTGATCAGGGTCGCGAACGTTGTCGTCATTCTCGAACGCAGCGAGCACCACGTAGCGGCCATCTGGAATTCCGGTGATCAACCACGCGCCGGTGATGTTGGGCGCTCCCGTCCCCGGAGCGCGCAGACCGGGCGGCACTTCACCGCGACCGAGCGCTTCGATGAACGTGCTCTCGACCGCGAGCACGACACTCGTGCCGTCACCGTTCGCGCCAGCGACGAGTTGCACGCTGCCCGACAAACTCGCTGGCACCGCTGCTGCGCGTTCGAGCCGCACTCCGGTCACATCGACGTCAGCGACCGTCACCGTCGCGGGCGAGTAGTTCTGATTTCGCCGGTACGCAGAAATCGTCGCGTCACCAGGTGGCACGTTGAAGAACGAAAAAGTTCCATCAGGCGCGGCGAGCGTCGAACGACCACGCGCAGTGCCCTGCTCGAGAACCACCAACGTCGCAGCACCGCTCTCGATGCTTCCGCTCACCGTAGGCAGCCCCTGCTCACTCGCAGAAACCGGGTTCAGACCGATGCCCGTCAGCTCCGACGAGAGAACCCACGCTTCGCTTTCAGAGCCGCGCGTCGCGTTCGTCAAATCGATCGGCAGCGAAATGCGCGCGCCCGAAGGAAACGGCACGTAGTTCTTCGCCTGACTGCGCAGCAGCACCTTCTTCGCAGCGAGCGCGCCTTTGCTGTTCGTGCGCGTCGCGGGAACTCGCATCGAATACGCGCCATCACTCTTCGACGTCACCGGCGCGCCAATCGGTGCTCCGTTTTCGTCCGTCGCGAGCACCTGCGCACCAGCGATTCCCGCGGCGGTCGAGAGATCGAACACGTGACCTTCGACGAACACGGGAGGGAAACACTGCCGCGGCCCACCTTCGACCTCTTCGCAAACCTGATCGGTGCGGCACCGTGTTCGGGTCTGAGACATCACATTCGCGGGGCGCACACGCACTCGCCGCGACCATCGTCAGAGCAAGGAGCTTTCTCATGCCTGCCCTGTGACTTCAGACTCCGGACACAAGGCAGAAATTTCCAAACCCATTCAGGTTTTTCGACCGTGCGCGAACTGCTACGCGGAGCGGATGCTTCTGCTGCCGCTCCTGCTTGCTGCTGCACCCGCGCCGATCACCGCTGCTGAATTGCGCGCGCACACGTCGTTTCTCGCGTCTGATTTGCTCGAAGGCCGCGGGCCCGCAACGCGTGGCGACAAACTCGCGCAGGAATACATCGCGACGCAGTTCCGCGCGCTCGGGTTGACGACCACCATTCAGCCGTTCGACATCGTCGGCGTCGATGGTCACCCCGATTCGGTCACCTTCAAGACGCCGAAGACGCAGATGACGTTGCCGTATCGCGATGACGTGATTGCGATTTCCGGTCATCAAGAACTCGTCTCTGAACTGCGCGACGCCGAACTGCTGTTCGTCGGCTACGGCATCACCGCGCCGGAGTTCAAATGGGACGACTTCAAGGGCGTCGACGTGAAGGGAAAAGTCCTGGTGGTCATGAACAACGACCCCGAAGACGACCCGAAGCTCTTCGGCGGCAAAGCGCGCCTCTGGTACGGCCGGTGGGATTACAAATACGAAAAGGCGCGGCAGCTCGGCGCGGCAGGCGTGTTCATCATTCACACCACGCCGTCGGCTGGTTACCCGTGGCAGGTCGTGCAGACCTCGTGGAGCGGTGAACAACTCGACCTCCCGTACGGCCCTGGTCATCAGCTGCAGATGAAGGGCTGGCTCAGTGAAAACGCCGCGCGGAAATTGTTCGCGCTCACGGGGAAAGATCTCGATGCGCTCCGCAAGAAAGCCCAGACGCGCAACTTCAAACCCGTGCCGCTGGGCGTGACGATCTCGACGCGCTTCGAAAGCAAGGTCGCGCGGAAGACGACCGCCAATGTGCTCGGCGTGCTCGAAGGCACCGACCCGAAGTTGAAGAGCGAGTTCGTCGTGTACACCGCGCACCACGATCATCTCGGCATCGGTGACCCCGACGACAAAGGCGACACCATCTACAACGGAGCGGTCGACAACGCGGCCGGCGTCGCGGCGCTGCTTTCAGTTGCACGCGTCGTGAGCGCACAGGCTCCGAAACGCAGTGTGCTGTTCGCGGCCGTCGCTGCAGAAGAACAAGGTCTGCTCGGTTCGCAGTTCCTCATCGAGCACTCACCGATTCCGCCCGCGAAGATGGCCGCCGACATCAACGTCGATGGTCTCAACATTCTCGGCCGCACCAGTGACGTGAGCGTGGTCGGTCTCGGCAAGTCGAGCATCGACGGGCTCATCATCGAGCTCGCGCGCAAACAGGGCCGCACGGTGCACGCCGACGCGCTCTCTGATCGCGGCTTCTTCTACCGGAGCGATCAGTTCAACTTCGCCAAGCGCGGCGTTCCCTCCGCGTATTTCTCGAGCGGGCAGGACTTCATCGGCAAGCCTGAAGGCTGGGGCCAGAAGCAGCGCGAAGACTGGGAAGAGAAGCGCTACCACCAGCCATCTGACGAGGTGACGAAGGATTGGGATCTCGCCGGTGCGGTCGACGACGTGCAGCTCTACGTCGATCTGGGGCTCGCGATCGGCAACTCCGCGCTGCTGCCCACGTGGACCAAAGGCGACGAGTTCGAAGGCGAACGCCTCAAGTCGCTCGCCCTGCCCTGACTGCTGACGGAAAGTGACACTGGCCGGGTTAGAAACCCGCGCCATGGCCGACTTTCATCTCGTCAGCGAATTCGCGCCCAGCGGTGACCAACCGAACGCGATCGCGCAACTCACCGAGGGCGTGAACCGCGGTGACAACCACCAGGTGCTCCTCGGCGTCACCGGTTCCGGCAAGACGTTCACCATCGCGAACATCATCGCGAACACCAAACGCCCGGCGCTGATCATCGCGCACAACAAGACGCTCGCGGCGCAGCTCTACGGTGAGTTCAAGCAGCTCTTCCCGCAGAACGCGGTCGAGTACTTCGTCAGCTACTACGACTACTACCAGCCCGAGGCGTACGTGCCATCGTCAGACACGTACATCGAGAAGGACTCGTCGATTAACGAGCAGATTCGAACGTCTGCGTCACTCGGCGACGCACTCGCTCAACACACGCGAAGACGTGGTCATCATCGCGTCGGTCTCGTGCATCTACGGCCTCGGCACTGCGCGTTCGTACGTCGGCATGGCCGTGCGTCTCGCGAAAGACGACGCCGTCGGCCGCGACACGGTGATGCGTCAGCTCGTGGACTGTCAGTACGAGCGCAACGACATGGACTTCCACCAGGGCACGTTCCGCGTGCGCGGTGACACGCTGGAGATCTTCCCCATCTACGAAGAAGCGCGCGCGATTCGCGTCGAGTTCTTCGGCGACACCGTCGAGAAGATCTCGGAGTTCGATCCGCTCCGCGGCAAGACGACCGGCGAGATTCCGAAGATCACCATCTTCCCCAGCTCGCACTACGTCACCGAGCCCGATCAGCGTCACAAAGCGATTCAGACCATTCGCGCGGAGCTGCAGGAACGGCTCGCTGAATTCCGCGGCCAGAACAAACTCGTGGAAGCGCAGCGGCTCGAACAACGCACGATGTTCGACCTCGAGATGATGGAGCAGCTCGGGTTCTGCAACGGCATCGAGAACTATTCGCGGCACATGTCGGGGCGCGCGTCGGGTGAACCGCCTCCGTGTCTGCTCGACTACTTCCCCAAGAACTTCCTCGTGTTCGTCGATGAGTCTCATCAGACGATTCCGCAGATCGGCGCGATGTATCGCGGCGACCGCGCGCGCAAGGAGACGCTCGTCGACTTCGGCTTCCGTCTGCCGAGCGCCGCCGACAATCGGCCGCTCAAGTTCACCGAGTGGGAAGCGTTCGACAAACAGATCGTCTACGTGTCGGCGACTCCGGCGGAATACGAGATCGACAAGGCGCGCGGTGTCGTCGTCGAGCAGGTGATTCGCCCGACCGGTCTGCTCGATCCGGACATCGAGATTCGCAAAGCCGGCAATCAGGTCGACGACCTGCTCGAAGAGATTCGTGTTCGCGCGAAGAAAGGCGAGCGCGTGCTGGTCACGGTGTTGACCAAGCGCATGGCTGAAGATCTCACCGAGTACTACGCGGAGGTCGGCGTTCGCGTCCGCTACCTCCACGCGGACATCGATGCCATCGAACGCACCGCCATCATTCGCGACCTCCGCAAAGGCGTGTTCGACGTGCTGGTCGGCATCAACCTGCTGCGTGAAGGCCTCGACATTCCCGAGACGTCGCTCGTCGCGATTCTCGATGCCGACAAAGAGGGTTACCTCCGTTCACGCGTCTCGCTGATTCAGACCATCGGCCGCGCGGCGCGCAACGTGAACGGCAAGGTCATTCTCTACGCCGACAACATGACTGACTCGATGAAGAACGCGCTCGACGAGACGGATCGTCGCCGCGAGATTCAGCGTCAGCACAACGTGAAGAACGGCATCACGCCGCAGCAGGTGAGGAAGGCCATCACCGACCTCTCGCAGTTCCTCTACGACGGCGACGCGATGGATGCGCCGCTCGCCGCGGATTCTGGAGCGGTGGTGCTGTCGAAGGCGGAGATCGCAGACCTCATCAAGAAGAGCGAATCGCAGATGATGGCGTACGCCGACGAGATGGAGTTCGAGAAGGCGGCGGTCGAACGCGATCGACTCGTGTTGCTGCGTGACATGGACCTCGGCGTGAAGCCGGCGCTCAAGTCACTGCTCGCGGAAGCGAAGGAAGAGAAGCCGCAACGCAAAGCGCAGCCGAGAAAATATCGACGCAAGCGTTGAGCACCGCGGTTCGTAGAGGCCGGACATGCGTTTCGCCCTGCTCTTCTTCTTCTCCGGCTGCGCGGCCATCGCTCCGCGGCCGGCGATTGTTCACTACTCGAGCGAGAAGCAGCCCGAGTTCGAAGCGCTGGTGCGCACGCTCGAATCGGAGATGCAGAAGAACAGCATCCCCGGCGGGAGCATCGCCATCGTCGAGAATGGCGTGCTCACACACGCCGCCGGCATCGGGTTGCGCAACCGGTTTCAACCCGAGGGCATGACCGCGGACACCACGTTCCGAATCGCGTCGATCAGCAAGACGGTGCTCGGGCTCGCGGCGTTGTCACTGGTCGACAGCGGCGAGCTCGATCTCGACAAGAAGGTCAGTGACTACGTGCCCAGTTTCTTCGCGCCGATCACGGTGCGACAGGCGCTCACGCACAGCTCCGGGCTCGCCGACAAAGGTGATTCGCATTGTCCCGTCGGCGAAGGCGCGCTCGATGCATGGCTCGCGAAGTACGCGCCTGACGCAGTGTGGGCGCCTCCAGGAGTCATCTGGAACTACGCGAACCCCAACTTCGCCATCGTCGCGACCGTCATCGAACACATCACCGGCAAACCGTTCGAGACCGTCGTCGAAGAACGCGTGTTCCGCGCGCCGGAGTCACCGCGACGTACGACCCTGAGAAAGCACGCGCGCCGATGACGTACCTGCACCCGAAAGGAAGCAAGCCGGCGCCGCTCGATGCGTTCGACTGCGCGCTCTTTCGTGCCGCGGGTGGCGTGATGATCAGTGTCACCGATTTCACGCGCGTGATGGCGCTGATCGATGCGCAGCGAATGACCGAGAACGCGGTCGACATGCGGCGCGGCGGAGACGCGCATTACGGGCTCGGCGTGAGCACCGTGCGAACCAAGGACGGCGAGAACGGCGTGATGCACGGCGGCGGCATGCCGGGCCTGCAGACGTTCTTCGTGAAGCTCCCGTCATTCGCCTTCGCAGCGTTCTTCAACGGCGACACGCCCATCGGCCCGCAACTCAATCAGGCGCTCGCGAAATATCGCGGCCGCACGCCGACGAAGCCCGACACCACGCCTCCCGATTTCGCGCCGTACGAAGGTCGCTTCGATGACGCGCCGCACGGCCTCACCGTCGAAGTTCACCGCCGCGATTCGAAACTCGTGGCGCATTTCACGCGCGGAAAGTTCGAAACCGAACGCGAGCTCAAATGGCTCGGTGGCGACACCTTCGTCGTCGATTGGCCGTTCGGCGCCGACAACGCGCTCATCGCCACCGAGGCCACATTCTTCCCCGGCTATCTCGTCACGCGGCTCGGAGTCGCTACTGCAGCTTCCCGATGAGGAACTGAATCGACGAACCCGCGTCGGTGGTGTGCACGTTGTACGCAGGAATTTCCGCACCGAGATCGATGCCCGCATCGAGCGCGTGATTCATCACCGTCATCCCGTGCAGCGGGTGATGCAGAAAGTTCTGCAGCGGGTCGACGTCGGGGTTCGAGTTCTCGATGTACGCCGGAGGATCATCGGCGCTCATCAACCCGAGCATGTCGACGTCGGCGCGATACGCGAGGTAGTGCGGCTGCGAGAGCGTCTCGAGAATCGCGCCTGCATCTGACGCGAGCGACGAATCGAGCCCGTAGAAACGAATCATCGCGTCGCGGGCTCCTGCACCGAGAGCAGCACGTCGTTCGTGTACTGCGGGTACTCGCCTCCGTAGACGTCAGCCGACCAGCGCACCACGTCGTACGTCGCCTGCGTCGAATTCGCCGCGACCGCCTGCACGCGCGTCGATTGCCGCTCGAGCAACGTGCCCGCATCGGGGTTCGCCATGTCGGGATGAAACGCGAGCCACAGACTCGTGCCCGCGCCCGCCGAACCGCCGTAGACGCCCACGCGCGAAGGGTCGACGTTGAACAGCGACGCCCAGCGCCGAATGAACTGCAGCGCGGTGCGATTGTCGGTGAGGCACTTGATGACGCCTTCGTCTTCGGTGCCGTCGGTGCGCAGCAATCGGTAATCGACTCCGAACCACGCGACGCCTGCGTTCAACGTCGCGACCACGTTGCCGTAGCCCGAGGTGCGGCTGCCGCCGGTGAAACCACCGCCATGGTAGAAAACGATGATCGCCGTCGGCTGCGTCGACTCGGGCAAGAACACATCCATCACCTGCGACGGGTCGGAGCCGTACGACACCAACGCGTACTTCGCGCCCGCGGGCAGATTCGGCACCGGCGAGCTCGTGAAGGTCACCTCGGGAGGCGTGTCGCCGGCATCGACCTGCTCACCACCGCCTGTTCCCGAGCCGCCACCGGTCACTCCGCTACCGCCGCCAGTCGCCACACTCCCACCTCCTCCGGCAGGGCTGCCTCCACCCACCGAGCCACTTCCACCCCCGGTCCCACCGCCTCCAGCGCCCGAACACGAAGAAATCAGAGCGATCGACACTGCCGACGAGAGCCAAAACGAGGGTCGCATGCGACCTTGAACCCGCCTTCAGCCCCGGAGTTGCGGGGGTTTTGCGCAACTCTGAAACTTTCAGTTCTGAAACTTTCCGCGCGGGCGAAAGGAAATGACCCATGCCTGTATCAGTCGTCCCGAAGGGTTGGCGGCGGCACGAAATCTGCCTTGGGCGTGCGCCCGGTATGTTGAACGTGAACGAAGCAGCTGCAGCAGTGGTCGTGGAGTCGTCGCCGTTGTGGGTGGTCGCGGACATGTTGAACGCCGGCAGTTTCGAAGTCGTGTTGGTGCTGAAAGAAGACCAGTCGGTGCTGGGTCTGGTGCGCCGTGACGCCGTGCTGCGGCTTGCGCCCCGGTTGCCGGAAGCTCCGGTTCGCATGCTGCCGCTGCAGCGCGTGGTGGAAGTCCCTCAGGACGCGACGCTGGAGCACGCGAAGGGCGTTCTGGTCGACGCCTCGATTGATGCGTTGATCGTCGAGAAGTCGGTGCTCGAAGGCTGGCGCGTGGTGATGCGCGATGCCGTGCTCACTGAAGCTGCATAAGCGGCGCGCCGTGGCAGACTGACGCCGCGTTGCTCGCCCTCGCTCTCGCACTCACGCTTTCGCAGACTGGTACCAACGAAGCCACGCGGCTCGGTGCCGAGTATTTCGTTCAGCGCGCCGGCGTCACGTGGACGTATGAGCTGGCGAAAGGCAAAGGCCGCGTTTCGATTTCGTCGTTCGTCGACTGGCGCGCGCACGTCAGCATCTCGCTCGGCAAATGGAGCGGCTCGTCGGTGTGGCGCGTAAAAGAGGGCGTGTGGCTCGAGAAGAGCGGCCTGCGCGGCGGTGACGAAGCGATCATCCTCCCGGCGACGCTGACGCGCGGCACGCGCTGGGTGACGGCAGCGTCGATCGAACGCGGAGGCGGAAAGAAGTCAGCCTTCGAAGTGCTCGCGCTCGAAGCGAGCGTTGAATTGCCGAACGGACAAGTGCTCGACAGCTGCCTCGCGGTGCTCGAGACGCCGGTCGACGGCGGCGACAGCCTGACGCACTACTATTCGCAGAACGTCGGCAAGGTCGCCGTGCAGGGGCCTGATGGTTGGATTTACCGGCTGGTGGACTTCAAGGGCGGCAATCACCACTCCGATTGATCACCCGGTGGTGCCACCACCCGGCTTCGTCGTTCTGCCGCCATCGTCGTCAGCGCCGGTGATGCTCTCGATCACGCTGAGCGCGACTTCGGCCGGCTTCTGCACCGCGCTGAGAATCGAATCGAAGAAGCCACTGCCGTTGCAATCATCCCAGGTCTGACGCTCGCTCGAAGTGAGCGTGTCGGTGGAGAAGCGGCGGATCGACTTCATGAAATCGCCCGCAGGCATCGTCGCTTCTTTTCCATTCGGGTCGAGGTAACGGACGCTCTGCTTGTCTTCGGTGACGCCGAGCACGACGACGCGGTGCAGACCTTCGGCACCGAACGCCTCGCCTTCGACCGAAACTGAAACCGGTTCGCGACGCGACGCCGAGATGATGACCTTGAGCGCGGCGGCCTGTTCCTTGTCGTTGGCGATCGCTCCGACATCGTAGTTGTCGTACGTGCCGTCGAGCGCGCGGTTGAGAAGTCGATCAGTCCACGACGCGGGCAGACGGCGGAGCGCGTGGTCTTTCGAAGTGACGTCGCCGTTCTCGTCGACCGGCTTGCCGTCGCTGTTCACGAAGTAGCCGTGTTTGCCGTCGTAGGTGATTCCCGGAGGCGCCGCCGCGGCCATCATCGCCGGCGCGACGAGCTGCTGAACGGCGCTGCGATCATCGCGCGAAGGAACATCGACACGCTTGAGCGTCGCGCCGCTTTCCAACTTCACGCTGCCTTCCGGTGACGCGAGGCCCGCGACGACGCGCACGTATTCGGCCGGGCTCTCCTTGAGCAGAATCATCGACGTGCTGACCGCGCCGCAGGTCGAGTGATTGCCCTGGCGCACGTTCGCCGGGTCGGCGAGTTCGCTGACGAGAATCGGCGAGCACCTTGTGACGATCGATTCCGTCGGCCATCGGCTGCGTGAGCAGACCGTTCAACCCACTCAGCGTCTTCGGGTCGAGCTTGCCGTCGACGAGCATCGTCTGGAGCGACAGGCGCGCGAACAGGATCCGTCGAGGCCTTCAGTTCCTGAGCGACGGCGACGTACTGCGCCTTCTGATCAGCCGGCAGCTGCTGAACCGCGACCGTCTCGAGGTCACCCATCAGCTTCTGCTTCGCGGCGGTGCGCATCGCGGTGATCTGCGCGAGCACTCCGTGACGATCTTCCGGCGGCAGATGCGCGGCGAGCTGCGAAAGCTGGCGCTCCTTGGCGGCCATCGGGTCGGGCTGGTTCAACAGAAACGCTTTGGCAGACGCGATGCGGTCAGCGTGCGGGTTCGCGACCGGCGGAGGCGCGGCGGTGTACGCCGACTTCGCGACCGGCGCAGAAGGCTTCGGGGTCGCAACCGGCGCGGGCGTGCTGGGCTTCGGAGCCGGAACAGACGGGCGCGGCGAAAGGAAAGGCACCTTCATGGTGGAAACCCCTTTTGGCGAACTGCGATTTGTTGATTCTCGCGCAGACGGAAGCCGGTGTTTTCACCCGAAGTGTCAATGGAGTTGCAGACTTACATGTCGCCTACGGCGGGGGATGCGAGGCCAACCACGCGTCCAACTCTTTGAACTCACTGCTGGTCTTCAGATCGCCGACCAGATCACGCGCGTCTTTGGCGAGTTGCGCGGCTTCGGCCTTTTTTCCGGCTGCAAGTGCCGTTTGAGCGGCGACCAGACCGATTCGGGCGCGCGTGGTGCGTTCCGGTTTGAGCGGCGCGTAGAGCTTTTGCGCTTCATCGACGGCGGCCTGCGCGGACTTCGTCTGGTTCAACAACAGCAACGCGCGCGCACGAAGCAGCAGCACATCGGCGAGCCGCGAATCGGCGTCTGAATGCGTGCGCCATTCTTTGTCGAGGGACGTGAGGATCGCGTCGGCTGACTTTCCATCTTTCCGCGCGATGAAGATCGTCGCTTCCATCTCGCGCTGCCAGAGCACGTCGTCTTCAGTCGGGCCGAGCTGCGCTTCGAATGCGCGCAACGCAGTTCGACTCCACGTCAGCGCGGCATCGAGTCGATTCGCAGCGAGTTCGAGCGATGCGAGTTCGTTCGCGGCGTTCGCGGCCTCGAGTGATGCCGGAACCTGCGCGTCGTAGAGCGCCGTGCGCAACGTGCGCGCTTCGTCGAACTTTTCGAGCCGCTGCAGCAACAGCGCTTCTTCAGCGAGCACCTGCTGCGAGAGCCGATGTTTTTCGCCCAGCATGTCGCGACGAATTCGATACGCGCGATCGAGCAACGCGAGCGCTTCAGCGGTCTTGCCGAGTTCGAAAACCGCCATCGCGCGATTCTCGAGTGCGTCAGCGACTTTGGGATGACCTCCGCCGAGCACGGCTTCGTAGATTTCCTGCTGTTCGCGATGGAGCGGCTCCGCGATTTCAGGATGCTCACGTTGCCGCGCGACGTAACCGAGATTGCCGAGCGCATCGGCGGTGACGATGTGATGCCGGCCGAACACGGCTTCACGCAACGCGACTGCTTTTTTGAAATGCGCCTCCGCGTCGTCGAAGCGGCCGCGATCGATGTCGAGCACGCCGCGCGAATTCTCGAGCTGCGCCTCGAAGTCTTGCCGGCCGGTGCGGAGCACGAGCTCGCTGGTCAATTCGGAGGCGAGCTGCGCTTCGTCAGGAAAACCCAATCGGCTCACGATGAAGAACAACGACGCACCTGATTGCGCAGCGAGTTCGAAATCGCGTGCGACGACGGCCGTCGACAACGCACGCCGCGCTTCTTCACGCGCAGAACGCAGATCGCCTTCCTGCTTGAACAACTGCCCGCGTGCGAACGCGTATTCCGCAGCGAGCCGGCGGAAGTTGAGTTCACGCACCGGCGTCTCGAGCACATCAAGCTGCGTGCGCGCTTCTGGGTACTGACCCAAATCGATGAACGTGCGCGCGGTGAGCACGCGGTCGCGCAACGAAGACGCTTCTTCAGCCTTCGCAGGCGGAGGCGCTTCCACCGACAACAACGACTCGACGGGCAAGCAGTCATGCGCCGCGGGACTTTGATCGAGCGCTTCGAGTGCAGCCGCAGACTTCGCAGGTTCGCTCGACACCAATTGATCGATCACCTGCTCGTAGCGGCGCTGCTGACGACGCAGACAATCGTTTCGCAACGCGAGCACTTCAGGCGGTTGCTCTTTTCGCTCGTGCGTTTCGACACACGCGGTCTGCCACGCTTCGGCCCATTGCTTCTCGACCGAGTCCGCGAGCGCGAGCGCTGCACCTTCGAGCTTCTGCGTTTTGCGGTGCGAAGAAATGACATCGAGCGCGCCGTGACATGGAGAACGCGACGCCCACGCAACTCCACTCACTGCCAACACCAGCAAGACCGCCCCAGCGACGAACCACGGCACACGCGAAGGCCGGCGCGCTTTTTCGTATTCGACGAGCAGCGCATCCATCGTCGGGAAACGCGCAGCGGGATCAATCGAGAGGCCGCGCGTCAGCACCAAGCGCAACGGCCCCGGCAATTCACGAACACCTTTGAGTGATTCAGGCGTGCGCTCGAACGCCGGCGCTTCACCCTTCTTTCTCGGCTTCGCGAATGGTCGCTTTCCCAGCAGCGCTTCATGCAGCGCTACGCAGAACGAAAACTGATCCGTCCGTGCATCGAGCGGCGCTGCTGCCCATTGCTCCGGAGACATGTACGCCGGAGTTCCGATGACGGCTCCGACTTGAGTCACCGACGCCGAGGTCGACGGGCGCGAGTGCGAGCTCGATGACGACGATGAATCATCATCTGAAGACGCCGACGCGAGTTCTGCAGCGGGGTCCGTATCTCCGCTGAACCGCGCGAGACCGAAGTCGGTGACGCGCGCGAGGCCTTCTTTGTCGAGCAACACGTTGTCGGGTTTGAAGTCGCGATGAACGACTCCGACGCGATGAGCTGCGGCGAGACCGCGCGCCGATTCTGAAAACACGCGCAGAATTTCAACACGCGGGTGCGGCTGCTTGAGCCAGGTCTTCAACGTCGAACCCGGCACGTATTCCATCGCGACGTACGGCCGGCCATCGACCTTGCCGGTGTCGTAGACGGTGACCACGTGGCGATCGACCGCGCGCGCCAACGCCTGCGCTTCACGTTCGAGTCGAACTTCCAACGTGTCATCACCCGGCCGGCGCTGCGCGAGCTTCACGGCGACTCGACGATCCAACGCCGGGTCATACGCGAGCAGCACTTCGCCCATGCCGCCGACGCCGAGGGTTTCGAGAACGAGGTAGCGACCGATGCGCTGCCCGGTGACCGGCTCGGGCTCGACCGGCTTCGGAGGCTCGGGGCGAACCTGCCGGCGTTCTGCAGCGCGTGGAGACACGTTCGCCGTCACCGCGGCTGCTTCTTCCGCCGTCGCCGCCTCCGCGTGTTCAGCGCGCGCTTCACCGGCGATCTTCTGGCAGTCGGCGCACGTCGAGAGATGCGTCGCGAAGTACTCGCGCGTGGGCGCATCCAAGCGGCCGGCTGCGTACTCCTGCCAGGCCTCCGGTGAAGGGCACCGTGGCGACATAAAGAAGGAGTGAACTTGTCACACCTCTCGCGAGCGCTCCGTAACGTCGTAAGTCTCTGAATTAACAGACGAACGCGCGAATCGCCCCGAGCGGGTAGACGTTGTGCCTACATTCTGCTACTCGCGCCCACCATGCGCAACTTTCTGATGGTGGGGGCAGTTCTTTTCGCAGCGTGCGGTGTGACTGAAGCCGAAGTGGGCGGGTTCGATGACCTGTCGGCGGCTGACGGTGAGCTTCGGCACGTCGACCCGCAGCTACGTCGTCTACAAGCACGACCAGCGCAAGTGCGCGGCGCCTGCCTGCCAAGGTTACTGGATCGCCGACATCAACCGCGCGACCACCTCGTGGACGTACGTGACGGGCTTCGAGTTCGTCGACCTCCTCCCGGAGCACCAGGGCGATGCGACGGGCGCTCCTGATTACGGCGCGGTGCTCTACGGCAAGCTGAGCGCGAAGGACTCGAAGGGCTTCCAGAAGTTCATCGTCACCACCGCGTGGCGCGGCATGCCGGGCGCGACCTGGAGCTTCTCCGACACGTTCTACGGCGTCGAAGGCGTCAACGTTCAGTGCATCACCGCGCCCTGCCCGCAGCTGCGCGCCACCAAGCTGCACACCACGCAGAAGACCGGCGTGAGCAACCTCGACATCGACCTCGCGGTGAAGACGCGCGTCGATGGCAACTGGCTCGCGAACCGCGTCATCAACGGCGGCGCGCTGGTGGTCGGCATCATCATGGACGGCGACCGCGTCGGCACCGGCTACGAGAAGGTGCTGGTCGGCAGCCAGGTGTTCGTGAAGCTCCCTGACCAGACCAAGTCGTGCCCGCGCATCTCGGCGCCGTTCTGCGCGTCGAACAAGATCCCCGTGTGGACGCGCGATGCCGACCGTTGCCAGGTCTCGGCCGGCTGCGGCGGTGGCGGTGCGTGCGCGCAGTTCGTGCCCACCTGCGACGAGTTCTACGACCTCGTCTCGTGGACCGGCGGCGAGTTCGCCTGCACGCAGTACGCGTGTGAGCCCTCGTTCTTGCACGACTGATTCACCGTCAATTACCGTTCACGTCTCACTTCGGGGGTCACATGCCTGTTCGTCTTGAAGGATCGTCGTCGAATCTGCGGCCGCTTCCTCAAACCGGTGGTTCAGTCACCGTGCAGTCGGGTGACTCCTTGTCGAAGCTCGCGCAGCGCGCGGGGGTGAGCGTCGACGCACTGGTGGCGGCCAATACGGCGAAGTACCCGTCGCTCGCGACAAACAAGAACGCGATTCAGGTCGGCTGGTCGCTGACCGTTCCGAACGGTTCGACGCCTCCGCCGCCTACGGCGCAGACCACGACGAACGCGGGTTGGCAGAACACGGGCGGTACGACGGCTGCTGCGGCGACCGGCACGGCGACGCGCCCCAACGACATCGGCGCGAAGATGGCGGCTCGGCGGTGCGCAGTCGATCGAAATGCGTTCGCAGAAGCACCTCGATGCGATCGCGAAGACCGGCGTCGGCACGTATTACGGCGACCACTCGTCGTGGAAGACGATGAGCGCCGAAGAGAAGACGACGTGGATCGCGGAGAACACCAAGCCTGGTGTGACGCCTCCGTCGCCGTCGAGCATCAAGGAAGCCAGCTGCATCGGCTGGGCGATGGAAAACGTCGGAGCCGCCTACGCTGCAGCCGGTAAATCGGCGCGCTGGGCGGAGATCATGAAGACGGTCGTCGCCAACGGTTCCAAGGGCACCGACCTCGCGAAGGAACTCAAGAAAGACGGCTGGCAGTCGATCTACTGGAACCCCGACGCGAAGAACCCGAACGACGGCAACACCGAGCACTCGTTCTCGGCGACGCAAGTCGCGAAGGGCAAGGGGTACTACGGCATCGCCGTCGACGCGCAGGTCATCAACTACCGGCCGACCGATTCAGACAAGACCAAGCAAGACCTCTCGGGCATCGAGAAGCTGAAGCAGGTGCCCTTCTTCTTCGGTCTGGCCAAAGGCGGCGTGCACACGTTCGTCGGCCGTCAGGGCGAAGTGAACGAGTTCCACTGGTCGGAAATGCCGAACTCGGAGCACGCGATTCAGCAGACGCCGCTCAAAGACTGGGGCTGGAACTCGGGCCTCATCATGGTTCCTCCCGGCACGTGGCCGAAGGGTAACTGAAGCGCTCGGGCGGGCCGAAAATCCTTCGAAAATGTGATGTCGATCTCAGGTGGCCTTGTTCGTCGTCTGGGTGCAACATCACATCTCTCAAAGGAGCCCACCCATGAAGTTCCTCACGTTCATCAAGCACGCTGAAAACCCCAACGAAGGCCCTCCGCCCGCCGCGCTGATGGAGGCGATGGGCAAGTTCATCGAAAAGACGATGAAGGAAGGCACGCTGGTCGACACCGGCGGCCTGCTGCCCACGTCGAAGGCGAAGAAGTTCCGCGTCGTCAAAGGCAAGCTGACCATCACCGACGGCCCGTTCTCGGAGTCGAAGGAAGTCGTCGGCGGCTGGGCGATGCTCGAAGGCACGCACGAGCAGGCGATGCGCGTCGCGAAGGAATTCGTCGACCTGCACCTCATTCACTGGCCCGAGTTCGAATTCGAATGCGAGTTCCGCCCGTGCGCGGGGCCCGACGACATGCCCGGCGCGAAGTGAAACCCACCCGAACCAACACAGGAGAAACGTCATGAAAGTCATGGTCATCGTGAAGGCGACGAAGAATTCCGAAGCCGGCGTCATGCCCTCGGAAAAGATGCTCTCGGAGATGGGCCGCTTCAACGAAGAGCTGGTGAAGGCCGGCATCATGTTGGACGGCGACGGTTTGACGCCGAGCTCGCGCGGCAAGCGGGTGCACTTGAGCCACGGCAAGCGCACCGTGGTCGACGGCCCGTTCGCCGAGACCAAAGAACTCATCGCCGGTTTCTGGGTCTGGCAGGTGCGCTCGATGGACGAAGCGATGGAATGGGTGCGCCGCTGCCCCGACCCGATGCCGGGTGAAGAGAGCACGCTCGAGATTCGGCCGTTCTTCTCGCCTGAAGATTTCGGTGCGGCGTTCACGCCCGAACTCCAGGAACGCGACGCGAAGCTGCGCGCGATGTCAGCGAAGAAATGAGTTCGCTCACGCGCGAGGCCGTTGAAGCCGTGTGGCGCATCGAAGCGCCCCGCTTGCTCGGCGGCCTCGCGCGAATGGTGCGCAACGTCGACCGCGCTGAAGATTTCGCGCAAGAAGCGTTGCTCGCCGCGTTGGAGAAATGGCCGTCGACGGGAATCCCCGAAAACCCCGGTGCGTGGTTGATGACGACCGCAAAGAACCGCGCGTTCGATGATTCACGGCGGCGCACGTTGACCGACGCGAAGCATGAGGAGTTGCAACACCAGCCTCCCGCGATCATCGGAGATGAACGACGAGGCGATCGGCGATGACGTGCTGCGCTTGATGTTGGTCGCTTGTCACCCGGTGCTCTCGCGTGAATCGCGTGTAGCGCTGACGCTGCGGCTGGTTGCCGGTTTGTCGACGGTCGAAATCGCGCGCGCGTTTCTCAGCACCGAAGTGACGATGGCCCAGCGGTTGGTGCGCGCGAAGCGAACGATTGCCGAAGCGCGTGTGCCCTTCGAAGTGCCGGAAGGCGATGCGCTGCATGCGCGAATTCCTCCGGTGCTCGAGGTCATCTACCTGGTGTTCAACGAGGGTTACTCGGCGACTGCGGGCGATGACTGGCTGCGGCCGGAATTGTGTGACGAAGCGTTACGGCTCGGGCGTGTGCTCGCCGGACTGCTACCGAATGAACCTGAAGTGCATGGGCTGCTCGCGCTGATGGAACTGCAGTCGTCGCGCTTCAACGCGCGCGTCGATGCCAACGGTGAACCGGTGCTGCTGATGGATCAGGAGCGCGGGCGCTGGAATCGGCTCTCGATTTCACGCGGGCTGGCGGCGCTTTCGCGCGCGGAGTCGATGAAGCAGCCGTTGGGCCCGTACACGTTGCAGGCGGCGATCGCGGCGTGTCATGCGCGTGCGAACGTGGCGGCCACACCGATTGGCAGCGCATCGTCGCGCTATACGACGCGCTCGTTGAACTGACGCAGTCTCCGGTGGTCGAGTCAATCGAGCGGTCGCGGTGTCGATGGCGTTCGGCGCCGCCGAGGCGCTGCCGTTGCTCGATGAACTCGACGAAGTGCTCAGCGAGTACCACCTGCTGCCGGCAGTGCGCGGTGACCTGCTTCTGAAACTCGGGAAACGTGAAGACGCGCGGCGAGAGTTTCAGCGAGCCGCGGCGATGGCGACCAACGCACGCGAGAAGTCGTTGTTGATGACGCGCGCCGAGAGCTGTGCGGCGCTCAACGCCTAGTCACCGCGGGTAGATCCTGCCTTCGACGAGTGCGCCCGACGCGAACTCGCCGCGCCAACGCAGATCGAGATGCACGTTCCACTCGCCGGCGTCGGCAGCGCCTTGGTTGACGCTGTCGACTCTGAAGTTCGTCCACTCGCCGACGCGCGCGAACACTTCAGGAGGAATGGTGAGTTCTCCGTCGCTCGCTGGCGCGCGGCACTGCGCATCGCCGACCTGGGCAATCACCTCGTGCCTCCCTCCTGTCCAACGAACGACGAGCGGCGAACCGCGGGTCGCTTCGAAGCCACCGTCTGCAAGCGCCAGCGGCTCGAGCACCGTGATGGGGTCAGGGCCCACAACGGAGCTGCTCCACGCGGGCACGCCACCATCGACGTCGCTGGCCACGAAGAGCACCGATTCTCCGGTGCTCCACATCGGCTCGCCACTGGTGGTGAGCGCGAACAACGTGCCGCCATCTGGCCCGTCGAACGGCGGCAGCAGCCGGAAGTACGACGACGGCGACGACACCACGACTTCACTCGCACGCGGGTACGGGCCGATGGGCTCGAGGAGCTGGCAGGTGACCATCTCGCATGGCCCGAACATCGACCGCGCGCAGACGCGACTCATCTCGGGCCCGTAACTGAGAAAGCCCGACGTTGCGTGCCCTGGAACGCCGTTGGTGATGACCCACGGGCCGGTTTCCAGCCGCGCTCTCCCGGTGTGCCCGACGTACTCAGCGACCTGCGTTTGCTCGAGCCCGTCGAACAACACCACAGCCGGGTCGACACAACCTGACAACACCAACGCCCAGATCGCCGCGCGCATGACGGCTACGTAGCATCAGCACACCAGTCGAGCATCGCGCGCGGCTCTGCGCGTTCATCGACGGCAACGTTCAATGCCGTGAGCCGTTCGAGCAGCGCGTTCGTTTCATCGGCTGGAATCTTCGAAGGCCCGATGATGCGCCCGCAAGAAGAACGTGCGGCACCCGAACGGGCGCGCTTCGTACACACTGCAGCGTTTGCCGCTCGCATCGAGAAACGGGCACGCACCATCTGCACGCGGCGGAGGCAGCGCGCGTTTCTCGCGCTTCAAATGCTCCATCAACACGCGCCATTCACTCGGCCAGAGGTACGGCTGCCGCTTCGTCACCGAGAGCTGACAACACTCACCCGACGCCGGGCACGAATGACGCACCCACGTCTCGGAGGCCTTTCGCAGCACCGCACGCGTCTCGGTCACCGCGCGCCGCCATGCGAGTTCGTCTTCAGCTACGGTCACGCGCCCTCACTACCAAAGGAAGACCTTCGAATGTTGCCGGCCCCTCCCGGAGCACAGTGCGCGATTCACAACGGAAACCCCGCGTATGGCGTGTGCGGCCGCTGCGGCAACTTCATGTGCAATGAATGCTCGGTCGACGGCGCACAGGCGAACTGCCCGACGTGCCGCGAGAAAGAAGCGACGCCGGAATTTCCGTTCGACGAGAACGCGTCGTTCATCGAGCTTTTCAACCACGTGGTCGAACAATTCAAGCGCGACTCCGCGATGCCGGTGATCGCCGCGGTCATCAGCTTCGGCATCGCGATGCTCGGCGGCGCGGTGTCGAACATCTTCATGCAGGGAATCCTCACGTCGGCGGGCGCTGACGTGAACGACCCGAACATGCTGCGCGAACACCTGACGAAGTTCGCGGTCGCGTTCGGCATCGCCTACATCATCTCGCTGGTGATCCAGACGGCCGCGCAGTCTGTCGCGCTCGGCGTTGCTCTATCGGATGCTCATCGACATTCTGCATGGCCGCAAAGGCGACCTGTCGCAGATGTTCCGGCAGATCAAAGACGCGCCGAAGTACATCCTGTTGCAGCTCTCGCTGCTCGGTGTCGGGCTCGGGGTATCGCTCGTGGTGTTGGGCGGAGCAGCGATGCTCATCTTGCGAAGCGTCGGTTTCGACTGGTCGAACCCGTCGGCGACGCGGCCAGAAGCGTTCCTCACCACCATGCCGATCGCGACCTTCGCCATCGCGATGCTGCTGATCATCGCGTTCACCATCGTGCTCCTGCCGGTGACCATCTTCGCGATCCCCGAACTGGTGGTCAGCGGCTGCACGCCGATGGAAGCGGTTCGCCGTTCGCTGCAGCTGGGTGACGGTCAGCGCATCCGCATGTTCGGGTACGGCATCATCGCCTTCTTCATCATGCTGCTCGGCTTCTTCGCGTGTTGCGTGGGCGTGCTCGTCGCGTACCCGGTCGTCTACATGCTGTGGGGCGCGCTGTTCCTCTCGCTGCGCAAGAACGCCGGGTTCCCGAAGTCTGAACTCAAGTGACTCAGAGCACGCGCAACACGAAGCACTTCAGGTAGCGCGTCTCACGGAGCGACAGGAGCACGGGGTGGTCCTTCCCGGCTCCGCGCTTTTCGATGATCTGCACGCGGCGCTTCGCATCGGCCGCGGCTGAATCGAGCATCTCTTCGAAGCGCTCTTCGTCGATGTGATGCGTGCAGCTCGCGGTGATGAGAATGCCACCCGGGTTGAGCAACTGCATCGCGCGGAGGTTGATCTCTTTGTACCCGCGCGCCGCTGCTTCGATGGCGCTCTTGTTCTTCGCGAACGACGGGGGATCCAACACGATGGTGTCGAACTTGCGGCCTTCGTCGAGCGTGTCGCGCAGGAAGTCGAACGCGTTCGCCGCGACCGCCTTCACGTTGGTGAGTGAATTGCGTTTCGCGTTCGCTTCGATGAGCGCGCACGCAGGCTCGGAGATCTCGACGGCAGTGACGTTCTTCGCCTTGAGCGCGAGCTGCAGCGCGAAACCGCCCGCGTAGCTGAAGCAATCGAGCGCTTCACCGAACGCCCACTCGCTCGACATCACGTGATTGTCGCGCTGGTCGAGGAACGCGCCGGTCTTCTGGCCGGTGAGCAGATCGACATCGAGCGTGATGTGGCCTTCGCGATACGAGACGGGACCGTTGAGCGAACCGTGAAGAATGCCCTTCTCGGGTTCGAGGCCTTCGAGCTTGCGCACGTTTGCGTCGCTGCGATTCACGATCGCCTTCGGCTTGAACTGCGCGAGCAGCAGCCGCGTGATGGCTTCTTTGCGCTGCTCCGTCGCCTTGTGGAGGAACTGCACCGACAGGTAATCACCGAAACGATCGACCACGAGGCCCGGGAGGAGATCTGCCTCGCCGTGCACCACGCGATACGCAGTCTCATCAGGTAACGCGCGCCGGCGAAGCGCATCAGCCGCCGCGAGACGCGACGCGAAGAACGCATCGTCGATGACCTCGTCGGTCCACGAGAGCCAGCGCAGAGAGAATCTCCGACTCGCGCGAGAAGAACGCCTGCCCGAGCAGCCAGCCCCGGCCATCTTCGACGCGCACGATTTCGCCGCCCACGAGGTCAGCGGGCTTCTTCTCGAGGTCGGCCTCGTAGATCGACGGGTGGCCGGCCTTCCAGCGATCGACGCCCTTCTTCGTGATGCGAATCGTCGGTTGAGTCACAACGTCGCAAAACCGCATCGACGCGGGCCTGTCCAGTGTCATCGACGCCGTGTCGAAGTGATGGCACGCCGAAGTGCTGGCCCGTAACTTCCCCCCATGACGCAAGCCGAGACGAATCCGCTCCGCGCGGGGTTGGTGAGCGAAAGAAAACCGGGGCCTTGTGTGGTGGTGATCTTCGGCGCGTCCGGAGACCTCACGAAGCGCAAGCTGGTACCCGCGATCCTTCTCGCTGTTCGAAGAAGGCTCGTTGCCCGAGTCGTTCGCAGTGCTGGGTTTCGCGCGCAAGGAGCTCGATGACGCGAGCTTCCGCGCCGAAATGAAAGAAGGCTGCGAGAAGTTCGCGCGCCGCAAACCGAACGCGGAGACGTGGGCGAAGTTCGAAAAGAAGCTCCACTACATGGAGGGCTCGTACGAAGACGCCGCGAGCTACCGCGCGTTGGACGAGCGTTTGAAGAAGCTCGACGGCGAGCACGGCACCGGCGGCAATCGCATCTTCTATCTCTCGACGCCGCCTTCGAACTTCGCGCCGGTGGTGAAGCAGCTCGGCGACGCGAAGCTGGTGTCGCCGGGTCAGCCGAAGCCGTTCCGCCGGGTGATCATCGAGAAGCCGTTCGGCGTTGACCTTGATTCAGCGAAAGCGCTCAACCGTGAAGTGCTCTCGGTGCTCGACGAGCAGTCGGTGTACCGAATCGATCACTACCTCGGCAAAGAGACGGTGCAGAACCTGATGGTGCTCCGTTTCGCGAACGGTCTGTTCGAACCGTTGTGGAGCAGCCGCTACGTCGACCACGTTCAAATCACCGGCGCAGAGAGCATCGGCATCGAAGGCCGCGGCGGTTACTTCGAACAGGCCGGCATTCTGCGCGACATGGTGCAGAACCATCTGTTCCAGGTGCTCGCGATCACCGCGATGGAGCCGCCGGTGTCGATGAGCGCTGACGATCTGCGCGATGAAAAAGTGAAGGTGCTGAAGGCGCTGCGGCCAATCCGCCGATGGGCGCTTCGACGACTTCGTGGTGCGCGGGCAGTACTCGAAGGGTTCGGTCTCGGGCCGTCAGCAGATCGCGTATCGCGAAGAAAAAGGCGTCGACCCGAAGAGCAATCGCGAAACCTACGTCGCGCTGAAGCTGTTCATCGACAACTGGCGCTGGGCGGGCGTGCCTTTCTACCTGCGCTCCGGGAAGGCGATGCCGAAGAAGGTCACCGAGGTCGCGCTCGTGTTCCGCGAAGCGCCGATGCAGTTGTTCGGCCGCAGCGGCGGGCAGGGCCCGAACGTGCTCGCGATTCGCATTCAGCCTGACGAAGGCGTGTCGCTGCGTTTCGGCGCGAAGGTGCCGGGCAACACGATGGACATTCAGCCGGTGAACATGGAGTTCCGCTACGGCACGTCGTTCGGTGTCGAACCGCCTGAAGCGTACGAACGCCTGCTGCTCGACTGCATGGTCGGCGGCGACCAGGCGCTGTTCACGCGCGGTGACGAAGTCGAAGCGTCGTGGAAGTTCATCTCGCGCATTCATCAGGCGTGGGAATCGGCAAACACGGAGATTGCGAAGTACGAGGCCGGCACCGGGGCCCGGAAGAAGCGCAACCGCATGCTCGCGCGCGATGGTCATCAGTGGAGGCACCCGTGACCGAAACCGCGGAGCGCTTCACGCGACACGAAGCGATTGGCGTCGACGTCGCGGCCATCGAGCGCGAGCTGGCCGCGTTGTGGCGTGAAGCGGCGCACGGCACGACCGCGGTGATGCGCGCGTGCTCGTGGAATCTGGTGGTAATGACGACTCCGGAGCAGTCGGCGCGCGCGAAGACGCTCGCTGACGTGATGGTCGAGATCGTTCCGTCGCGCACGTTGATGATCAACGAGCAGAAGACCGGCGACGACCTTCACGCGTACGTGAGCGCGAACTGCCGGTTGCTCCCCGGCGGCGGGAAGATGCTGTGCACCGAGATATCACCCTCGAAGCCGCGGGTACGGGTGCTGATGCACTGCCGTCGCTCGTTCGTGCGCTGCTGGTGCCCGACATTTCGACGGCCGTGCTGTGCGCGGGAATTCCTCCTGAATGCCCGCTGATTTCTGAGCTGGTCACGCGTTCACGTCGCGTCATCGTCGATTCGCGCGGAGTCGATGTCGAAGGGTTCGAAGCGTTCGGCCGCCGCGTGATCGATCTCGCGTGGCTGCGCATCGCTCCGTGGCAGCAGGTGCTCATCGCAGCGTGGGATCAGGCGCGCTTCGACGGTGAAGTGAGCGTGCGTGTTCCCGCGGGTGATGCGAGTGAAGGCCGCTGGCTCGCGACGTGGCTCGGCACGCGTCTGAAGCGTGAGGTGCACGTCGAACACGGTGAAGCCGCCGTGCTCGTTGGCAAACGTGTCATCGCCCTGCCCTCCTTGCAGCTCGACGATCGCGCGCTCATCACCGCGGCCCTCGCGACCGGCGTGGTGAGTGATGCGTACGCACTCGCGCGCGATACGTGGCGCACCTCGGGCCGGCGCGGCATCACCAGCAACTGGGCTGACTTCAAACAGCGCTTCATCGACGCGGCGCACACCGCCATCACAAGGCGATGGGCGAGGTGCAGTCGAAGATCCCGACCGAGATCCTCCTCACCGAGCGCCGCGAGTACGAGCTCTCGGAGCAGGGGCTCATCGGTCTCACCTACAAGAAGGACACGGATAGTGCGTGCTTCTTCTCCGCCAACTCGGCGCAGCGCCCCAAGACCTTCGCCAACACCGCGGAAGGCAAGGCAGCGGAGACCAACTTCCGCCTGGGCACGCAGCTCCCGTACATGTTCATCATGACGCGCCTGGCACACTACGTGAAGGTGCTCCAGCGCGAGCAGCTGGGCAGCTGGAAGGAGCGCGGCCAGCTCGAGCGGGAGCTGAACGCGTGGATGAGTCAGTACGTCGCGGACATGGACGACCCGGCCCCCTCGGTCCGCTCCGCGCGGCCGCTGCGCCAGGCCGAGGTGAAGGTGGAAGATGTCCCGGGCCAGCCGGGCTGGTATCGTTGTAGCCTGAAAGTGCGCCCGCACTTCAAGTTCATGGGCGCGTCGTTCACGCTGTCACTGGTGGGCAAGCTCGACAAGGAATGAAGCGACGCCGCAGGGGCGGCGGACCGGCGCGAGGCTGCGACGGCAACTTTTCCGGACAGTGAAGTGAGGTGGCGCAATGGCCGAGACAATTCACCTGACGCTGAAGATCAACGGCAACGCGATCAAGGGCGAGAGCACCCAGAACAGCATGGGGCGCGCCGACACGATCGAGTGCATCTCCTACGAGCAGTCGGTCCACTCCGCGCGCGAGGCCGCGACCGGCATGGTCACCGGCCGCCGCCAGTTCAGCCCGCTCAAGATCGTGAAGCGCATCGACAAGAGCTCCCCGCTCCTGCTCAAGGCGCTGAGCCTGAACGAGAAGGTGGAGGGCGTCTTCAAGTTCTACCGCCCGAACCCCACCGGCGACGGCACCACCGAGATGTTCTACACGGCGGAGATCAAGGAGGGGAACATCGCCTCCGTGAAGCAGCTCGTCCCCACCACCATCCGGCCGGAGACCGCGGGCGAGCCGCCGCAGGAGGAGATCACGTTCGTGTTCAGGACCATCACCTGGACGTTCTCGAACGGCGGCGTCACCCACACCGACAGCTGGTCCGGGTAGCGGCGCCTGCGGGGAGGCCCGCGACGCGCCGCGCGCGCGCCGCGGGTCCCTTCCCGCCGGGAGGTCACGTGCCAGGCCGCGGGCTCATGGCCAAGCTGTCGGGGGCGGGCTCCACGGGGGACATCGAGTCCATCGTGAGCCACCTGCGCGCCCTGCTCAACACGCGGCAGGGGGCGGCGCCGTGCTCGCCCGGCTACGGCGTGATGGACCTGGCGGACGTGGTGCACGCCTTCCCCTCCGCCGGCCCGCAGCTGGCGCGGGCCATCCGCGCCACCATCCTGGAGTTCGAGCCGCGGCTCCGGAACGTCAACGTCCGCCACGTGTCGGACGAGCAGGGGCTGGTGCTGCGCTTCGAGATCAGCGGCCAGCTGGCGCAGAGCAAGACCGCCCGGACGCTCCGCTTCGCGACCACCGTCAGCCCGGGCGGGCGATTCGACGTGGCCGGGTGAGCGCGCGATGTTCTCGAAGCACTACCAGTCCGAGCTGCAGTTCCTCCGCGCCATGGGCAAGGAGTTCGCCGCCGCCTATCCGTCGGCGGCTGGCCTGCTGGCCGATCGCGGCGGGGACCCCGACGTGGAGCGGCTGCTGGAGGGGTTCGCCTTCCTCTCCGCGCGCGTCCGCGAGCGGCTGGACGACGCCGTCCCCGAGCTGATCCACCACCTGGCGGAGGTGCTGGCGCCGCAGGTGATCCGCCCATCCCCGCCGCCACCGTGGTCGAGTTCCAGCCGCTGCCCGGCGCGCTGCGCGCCCGGCAGACGGTGCCGGCCGGCGCCGAGCTGGGCTCCGCGCCGGTGGACGGCGTGAGCTGCCGCTTCCGCACCACCGCGCCGCTCGACCTGGTGCCGGTGACGGTGCAGGACGCGGCCCTCGACCAGGCCATCGGCGCCTCGCCGGCGGTGCGGCTCTCGCTGCAGTGCCCGGCGGCGGCGCTGCCCACCGTGCTGCACGACGACGGGCTCCGCTTCTTCATCCAGGGCGACCTGCCGCTCGCCTCCACCGTGCTGCTCTGGCTGGCGCGCCACCTGGCCGACGTCCGGCTCCGGGCCCCCGCCTCCGGCAAGGTGATCTCGCTGGGCGCCCGCGCGGTGCACTTCCCGGGCTTCGGCCCGGAGCTGCCGCTCCTGCCCTGGCCGGCGCTGGCGCCGGCCGGCTACCGGCCGCTGCTGGAGTTCTTCGCGCTGCCGCAGAAGTTCCTCTTCTTCGACGTGCGCGGGCTGGGCGCCGCCCGGGCGGCCTTCGCCGAGGAGAAGCTGGAGCTGGTCCTCCAGTTCTCCCGCCCGCCCGAGCTGCCCGGCCGGATCGGCCGCGACCTGTTCCGCGTGAACTGCGCCCCGGTGGTGAACCTGTTCTCGGCCACCGGCGATCCCATCCGCGTGACCGCGCCGGGCGAGGAGCACCTGCTCCGCGCGTCCGGCCTGGAGCCGCGCCAGGCCGAGGTCTACACCGTGGACGCCGTCACCGGCGCGCCGGACGCCGCCGGGCGCCGCCGCGAGTACCCGGCCTTCGCCAGCTTCGCCCACGGGCTGGCGCGCCCCGGCGCCGGCTACCACCGGGTCCGGCTGCAGCGGTCGGTGCTGGACGACGGGCTCGACACCTGGCTCACGGTGATGACGCCGCGCGACGGCGGCCCCGGCCCGGCGGAGGAGATCCTCTCCACCGAGCTGACCTGCACCAACCGGTCGCTGGCCGGCCGGCTGAAGCTGGGCGACGTGAACGTCTCCACCCAGACCTCGCCCACCGTGGCCCGGTTCAGGAACGTCCTCCCCGTCACCTACCCGGCGCGCCCGCCGCTGGGCGGGGATCTCCAGTGGCGGCTGCTCTCGCACCTGGCCGCGAGCCGCGCCTCGCTGGGCCGGGTGGAGGTGCTCCGCACGGCGCTGGAGCTCTACAACTTCCCCGCGCTGGCCGACCAGAACGCCGGGCGCGCCAACCAGCTCCGGGTGGACGGCGTGCGCGAGGTGGAGGCCGTCCCCACCCACCGGCTGGTGCGCGGCGCCTCGGTCTCCGGGGTCCGCTTCCGGCTGGTGCTGGACGAGCAGCACTTCGCCGGCCCCGGCGACGCCTTCATGTTCGGCGGCGTGCTGGACGCCTTCCTGGGCGCCCACGCCCCCATGAACACCTTCGTCGAGCTCTCGGTCAGGCTCGAGCCCTCGCTGCGCGAGTACACCTGGGCGCCCCGCAGCGGGGCGAGGCCGCTGCTGTGAGCGACGGGCTCCCGCCCGCCCCGGCCACCGCGCCCGGCCCCACGCCGGAGGAGCGCGAGCGCGCCGCGCGCGTCGAGGCCGCACGGCGGCAGGGCTTCGTGCCGCTGCTGCTCCTGCTGGACCGGCTCTCGCCCGGCGCGCTGGACGTGGGCGGCGAGGCCGCGCCCGAGGCGGAGCGGATCCGCTTCCGCCACGATCCCTCGCTGGCCTTCGCCCCCAGCGACGTGGTGGCGGTGAAGGAGCGGTCCGGCCCGGAGGAGGCGCAGCCGCGCTGGGACATCACCACCACCTTCCTGGGCGTGACCGGCACCGTCTCGCCGCTGCCGCCCTACCTGGCCGAGGAGGTGGCGCAGGAGGATCCGGCGGAGCAGCGCAACCGCGCCTTCCTGGATCTCTTCCACCACCGCGCCATCTCCTTCCTGGCCCGCGGGCTGCTCGCCTACGACCCCGCGGCGGCCCACGGCGCCGGCTCGCACGACCCCTGGTCGGGGCGGCTGCTCTCCTGGCTCGGGCTGGACGGCCCGCTCGACGGCGAGGCCGCGGCCGAGCTGGGGCTCTCCGACGCCGCCGCCCGCGCCGTGCTGCTCCGCGCCTCGGCGCTGCTGGCCGAGCGCGCCCTGACCGCCGACGGCCTGGAAGCGCTCCTCAATGACGCCATGCGCGAGGAGCTGGGGCCGGAGGGGCGCATCACGGTGGAGCAGTTCGTGGGCGCGTGGCTGCCCATCCCGCCCGACGACCGGACCAGGCTGGGCCAGGTGGCCAGCGGGCTGGGCACCTCCATGGTGCTCGGCTCGCGCGTCTTCGACCGCAGCTGCAGAATCGACGTGGTGGTGGGGCCGCTCGATCGCGGCGGCTACCAGCACTTCGCGCTGGACCTGTCGGTGCAGGGGCGGCTGCGGGCGGTGATCGCCCACGTCACGCGCGGTGACGTCGCCTACGACCTCGTCCTGGTGCTGGCGCCCGACGCCGCGCCGCCGGCGCAGCTCGGCGCCGCCCGGCTCGGGCGCGACGCGTGGCTGGGCCGGCAGGCGGCCCTGGCGCGGGTCCGGGTCTGACCAGGCGGGAGCGTTCGCACGTGGGCCACCCCAACCTCGAGAACCGGACGCCGTACGCCTTCGAGCCCGTCTTCGTCTCCGACGAGGAGGGCCGGCCGCTGCTGGTCGCGGCGGTGAAGGGCACCTGGGACCTGGGCCCGGCCGTCCCGGCGCTGGCGGAGGAGCAGGCGCCGCTGGAGCTGGCCGGCGTGCCGCACGGCGAGGACCCCGCCAGCTCCAGCTGGAGGTACGAGCCCGAGGGCGGCTGGCTCAAGCCGGCCACCGACGTGGTGCTGGTGGGCAGCGCCGTCGCCCCGCGGCCGCGCACCGCCGAGCTGCTGGTGGCGCTGCAGGTGGGCGCGCTGCGCAAGGGCGTGCGGGTGCTGGGGGATCGCGCCTTCTACCGGTCGGTGGCGTCGGTGGGCATGACCGCGCCGGTCCCCTTCGAGCGGATCCCGCTGCAGTGGGAGCGCGCCTTCGGCGGCTGGGACCGCTCCAGCCCGGACGAGCGGAGGCACACCTGCGAGTTCCGCAACCCGGTCGGCCAGGCCTTCCGCGCCGGCGGCGCGCGCTTCGAGGACGGCGTCCGCTGCCCCAACCTCGAGGACCCGGCCCGCCCGTTCAAGGGCTGGGGCGACGCCCCGCCGCCGGCCGGCTTCGGCTTCGTCTCGCCGGACTGGGAGCCGCGGCGCAGGCTGGCCGGCACCTACGACCAGCGCTGGGAGGAGGAGCGGGCGCCGCTCCTGCCGCGCGACTTCTCGCGCCGCTTCCTCTCCGCGGCCTCCGCCGGGCTGGTGGCACCCGGCTACCTGCGCGGCGACGAGCCGGTGGCCGTGGCCGGGGTGACGGCGCAGGGGGGCCTGACCTTCAAGCTGCCAGGCTTCGAGCCGCCCAGGGTGAAGGTGATCCGGCGCAACGCCGCCGACGGGACCATCGCCACCCAGCTCGACACCGTCATCATCGACACCGACGCCATGAAGCTCTTCCTGATCTGGAAGGGCGAGGTGGTGCTGCAGCGCGAGCCGACCGAGGTGCAGTCGCTGGAGATCACGCAGGCCGGCGGGCCGGCCGCCCGGGACGCGGCGTAGCGAGAGGAGCGAGGACGATGCCTTCCAGCGTGGGCGTGAACAAGCTCTCCATCGTCAACGCCGACACCAACGGCGTGACGATCGCCTTCCCCGACGTGTGCAAGACCCCGAGCCCCGGCGGCCCGGTGCCCATCCCCTACCCGAACATCGCCAAGTCCTCCGACACGTCCAAGGGGACCAAGAAGGTGAAGGTGGAGGGAAAGCCGGTCTGCATCCAGGGCTCGACCTTCGCCATGTCCACCGGCGACGAGGCCGGCACCGCCGGCGGCGGCGTCGCGTCCAACAAGATCAAGGGGCCGGCCGAGTTCGTGAACTACTCCTTCGACGTGCAGCTGGAGGGGAAGGGGGCGGCGCGGTCGTTCGACCTGATGCTGCACAACCAGAAGAACACGCCGCCCTTCCCGGTGCTGCAGGGGCCGGTGATCGCGATCGGGAAGATGAAGGGCACGGAGAAGTGCCTGGTCTGCGAGAAGGAGCTCTAGGCCATGGCCCAGCGCGCGCGGAAGCCCGAGGTGCACCTGCTGGAGCGCGCGGCCGCCGCACCGGCGGTGGGCCGCGTGGTGTCGTTCGAGCGGGGCGTGGTCCGGGTGGAGCACGCCGGCCACACCGGCGGCCCGCTCCGCGCCCGCACCTCGGCGGCGCTGGACGACGCCGCGCTGCAGGCCGCGGCGCACGGTCAGCAGGAGGCGCTGCTCGTGTTCGAGGGCGGCGACCCCGCCCGGCCGGTGGTGGTGGCGTTGCTCCGCTCCGAGACGCCGCTCACCGACGCGCTGCTGGCCGGCCCGCTCCCGCGCGCCGGGAAGACGGCGCGGCTGGACGGGAAGCGGGTGGAGCTGGAAGGGCAGGACGAGGTGGTCCTGAGGTGCGGGAAGGCCAGCCTCACGCTCCGGCGCGATGGCAAGGTGGTGCTGCGCGGGGTGAACGTGGTGACCCAGGCCGATCAGGTGCACAAGGTCAGGGGTGGAAAGGTGCAGATCAACTGAGGCTCGAGGCACCAGCGAACCAGCCATGGCCCATTCCCAGGGCGCACTCCCGATCACCGGCATCGGCCTCGCGTCGAGCCTCGGCGTCGATGCCGTGGGCGCCTGCGCGGCCGCGCGGGCCGGGATCACCCGCGTCTCCGAGGGGGACGGCGCGTTCGTGGTGCTCGACCGCGAGGCCTTCAGCGTGGTCCCGGTCGCCGGCATGCCGGTGGGCAAGCTCACCACGGGATTCGCCGAGCTGGGGCGCTGGGTGCGCCTCGGCGGGCTGGGGCTGGGAGATCTGCTGCGCCGCCACCCGCTCACCCCGGCCGAGCTGGCCGAGACGGCGGTCCTGCTGGCGCTCCCGGGCGATCACCTGCTCACCGCCGCGGCCGCGCTCCGCAAGCAGCGAGGGGCTCCGGCGGAGCCAGGTGGCCCGACCTATCAGGAGCTCGTCCCCTACTATCGCAGCGAGCTGCCCGCCAAGCTGTTCCGCGCGGTGAGCCGGCCGGCGCCGGCGCATGCCGAGGTCTTCTTCGAGGACGAGCCGGGCTTCCTGCGGGCGCTGGTGCGGGCGCGCCAGCTGCTCGAGGAGCGCAGGGTGAGGCGCTGCCTGGTGGGCGGCATCGACTCGCTGCTCGAGCGGTCGTGGCTCGACGCAGCGTTCGAGCTGGGGCTCCTCAAGACCGCCACTCGTCCCACCGGGTTCATGCCCGGCGAAGCGGCCGCGTTCCTGCTGCTCGAGGGGGAGACAGAGGCACGGCGGGCGGAGCGGCCGGTGCTGGCGCGGCTGGAGGGGATCGAGGGGCGGCCCGAGGCTGAACGCGGGAAGGTGGTCGGCTCGAGAGGACGCGCGCTGGCGGAGCTCATCGGGGCCTCGCTGCGTCAGGCCTCTCGCCCCTGCAGCGGCTTCTACTGCAATCTCAACGGTGACTCCGGCCGCGCCCAGGAGTGGGGCTTCGCGCTGGTGCGCTTGCCGCAGGAGGCGCACCCGGCCGCCACCTTGCTACCGACGCTCTCCTTCGGCGAGACGCGCAGCGCCTTCGGTCCGCTCGCCGCCTGCATGGCCGTCCGCGCCTTCGCGCGCAAGTACGCACCTTCCGACTCGCTCCTGGTCTGGCTCGCCTCCGAGGCGGGCGGGCGCGGGAGCTTCGTCGTCACGCGGGAGCGCCGAGCATGAGCGGGAACAGCGAACACACGCCCAAACCCGTCGAGATGAAGGGCGTGTTCGAGCGGAACGAGGAGTACCGCGACAACTGCCAGGGCGGGTGCAAGGGCGGCTACCACGGGCACCGCTGGGACGCGCACCACATCCTGCCCTGCACGTCGTTCTCGGAGGCGAGCGCGTTCGTGCGCCAGTGCCTGGAGGCGACCGACTACGACATCAACAAGACCTACTCCATGTGCGGCCTCCCCCGGCTGACCGCGTTCATCCTCTACTTCCAGTCGGACAAGAGCATCCCGTTCGTGTTCGACCGGGAGCGGACGGTCACCATGCGCCGGTGGGGGAAGGTGGCGCAGTACCTCAAGGACCAGGGCAAGCCGGTCGTCTTCCCGGGAGAGCTGCCGGTGCACAACCCAGTGCACTGGGGGCACACCGACTACAACGTCCAGGTCGCCAAGTCGCTCAAGCAGAACGTGTTCAAGCAGATCATGGTCCGGGCGAGGCAGGAGAAGCACTTCAAGCCAGAGGAGATTCGGGCGCTCCTGGAAAAGGAGCGGCAGAGCTTCTGGAACCAACTCCAAGAAATCCCGCGCAAGCCCGGCGGGGGTGGGCTGACGGGAATCGAGAACAACCTCAGGCACCGATATGACTCCGCCCGCGACGGCTGGTGGAAGCCGATGTGCATGACGGAGACCATCAGCTGAAGCACCCATCTCACCCAGCCTCGCCTGAGCGGATCAGCGGCCGGAGCCTCCATGCCCTTCGTGCAGATCCTCGACGACCTTCGACGCCAAGACGGCCCGTTTCAAATCCGTCAAGGGGTTCGAGGACACGTTCGAGTTCCTGATGGGAATCCCGGTAGCCGACCATTTCCCGTCCGATGCCACGTTCGAACGATGAGCGAGGACTTCCCGGACCGGATCGCCTTGCAGGACTTCCTGCCGAATGAGGACAGCGTGCTCGTCGTGAGCGAGCGGGTGTTGCGGATCCTGGAGGCGGAGAAGGTTCAGCACCTCGAGTACCTTCCCGTCCGTGTCGTCAACCACAAGGGGCGCAAGGTCCCGGAGCCGTATTTCATCCTGAACCTCCATCCCTTCGTGGACTGCGTCGATCAGAAGCAGAACCAGGTTCCAGCTGAACGACGTGAACCCGGACGTGTGGTACGGCGTCACCGACCTGACCCTCCGGGAGGACGCGGTCCCGGCGGACTACAAGCTCTTCGGCGTTCCTCGGATCCCGGGGCTGGTCATCGTCGAGCAGGAGCTGGGGGACAAGCTGAGGGGGGCCAAGCTGGAGGGCTTCAGGCTGGTCGAGCTTTCCAAGGCCGAGGAAATCTAGTTCGTCGCCACCCTCGCGGCCCGCGGTTCAGGCGGGCGCGTCGGACCTTCATGGAACCCATCTCCGAATGCTGTGAAGACCTGGTCGTCCTCCTGAACGCCCACGCCACGGCCGCGGACAAGGCGCCGACGGTGGAGGACCGGGTAAGGGCCGCCGACGCCGCCTGCGCCTACTACCAGGGTGTGGGGATCTGCGAGCTGCTGCTGGACGCCGAGGTGGATGCCTTCTTCCACCACTTCATCCGCTCGGCGCAGTCGCGCCGGTGGGTGCTGCAGCAGCGCCCTGGCCCTCTGGGCACGGTCCCATCCGTCTCCGGGATCATGAAGGCCAGCAACACGCGCGGACTGTTCGCGGCCATGGCGGCCGGCCAGTGGCGCCTGGCCGAGGACATCGCGCGCCTGTCCCCCGACGCCTGGAGCGCGGCGGACGAGTACGAGGACGACTTCTGCTACGCGTCCTTTCTCCACGGCCACCTGCTCGGCGCCGCGCACGACCAGCTGGACGCGATCCTGGCGCGGTTCGAGAAGGCGCTGGAGGGCGGCGAGGCGGTCCGGCGGGACCTGTGCCGGGCGCTGCTGGCCAAGGAGGCCAGCGCCCTCCTGGCCGCGTTCGACGCGCTCATCGCCGAGCGGGACGAGCACCTGGCCAAGCTGCGCCAGGGGCCGATGTGCCGGGACTCGCTCTTCACGCCCTTCGCGTCGGTGTACGTGGAGGGGCTGGCCTGGCTGGCCCTGCTGGAGCGCGCCGGCGTCGCCACGCCGGCCGAGGTGGACTACTGTCCTGCGCTGGTGCGCACCACGGCCTTCGCGCCCTTCGTGCCCAGCTCCTTCCCGGGGTTGCCGCTGGAAGGCTGAGCGCGCTGGAGGCGACATGGGTCGGATGTTCGAGGCGGCAGAAGACGTCGAGATCCTCCTGGCCAGCCACGTGGCCGCGGCTGCGCAGGCCCCGGAGCTGGCGGACCGGCTGACCTCGGCGGACGCGGCCAGCACCTACTACCAGGGCCTCGCCATCTGCGAGCTCCTGCTCGAGCGCGACGCGGACGCGTTCTTCCACGACGCCATCCGCAGCGCGCAGTGCCGGCACTGGGTGCTCCGGCACCGGACCGGGCTTGGCGACCCGGCGCCGCTCGCGGGCATCCTCAAGGCCAGCAACACGCGCGGACTGTTCGCCGCGCTGCTCTCGCGGCAGTGGCGGCTGGCGGCGGCGATCGCGCAGCACGCGTCGACCGACTGGAGCAAGCGCGACGAGTACGAGGAGGACTTCCTCCACGCCCACTTCCTGCATCGCCGTCTGCTCGGCGCATCGCCCGGCGAGCTCCAGGAGAATCCTGCGACGCTTCGAGGTGGCGGTGCAGGGCGGCGAGGCGCCGCGGCTCGACCTCTGCCAGGCGCTCCTGGTGCGCGATGCGGCGGCGGCGGAGCAGGCGTTCGCGGCCCTCATCGTGGAGCGCGGGCAGGAGCTCCAGAAGCAGAAGCGGGCTGGCCTCGACGCCGACAGCCTGTATCTGCCGTTCTCCCGGGTCTACACGGAAGGGCTGGCCTGGCTGGCGCTGCTCGATGAAGCAAGGATCGGGATCGCGGGTGAGCTGGACTACTGTCCCCAGGCGGCCCGGGCCGCGGTCTACGCGCCCTTCGTGCCAGGCCCGTTCCCATCGGAGCCGCTCCCGGGGAGCTGACCCCAGCGACTGCTCCATGCGTGCCACCTTTCGGGGCCTTGCCCTCACCCGGCCGGCGCGGAACACACTCCGGTCATGACCGACCCCAAGTCCTTCGTCTCCTCCGGGCGTGACCTGGAGGACAGCTTCTTCCTCCAGGAGGATCGCAAGCTGCTGGAGTGGCAGCGCAAGCTGCGGCAGCAGCAGGAGAGCCGGCAGGCGTTGGCCCAGGCCTCCGGCATCCGCGACGAGAAGGTGCTCGATCGCCTGGTCGCGCTCGGCGTCCGCCCCGAGAGCCTGGCGCCCCTGGCCCTGTTCCCGATCATCGAGGTGGCCTGGGCGGACGGGAAGCTCGACGAGCGCGAGCGCAAGGCGGTGCTGGACGCCGCCGAGGCGCGGGGCTACAAGCCCGGGCAGCTGGAGTACGAGATGCTCCAGAGTTGGCTGCAGCACCGGCCGTCGCCCAGCATGTTCGAGACCTGGGAGCACTACGTGGCGGGCCTCCTGCCGCAGCTCGGGGCCGACGAGCGCGCGTCACTGCGGGGCGAGCTCCTGCAGCGGGCCCGCAAGGTCGCCGAGGCCGCCGGCGGGTTCCTGGGCCTTGGCAAGATCTCCGCCAGCGAGGAGGCCGCCATCGCCCGGCTGGAGCGGGCGCTCGCGGGCTGAGCGGGTCTCGTTCCTTTCGCCGCACCGCTGCACGGACCGTGGACCGCCTCCACGGTCCGTGTCATCGTCCCCGCGTGCTCTGGGGCCGGACGCTCATCTACGCCTTCGTCGAGTTCGTCTGGGTCGGCGCGGTGGTCACCATCGCCTGGCTGCTGATGGCGGCCTACCTCGGGCGCTTCGCCGACAAGCTGCAGGACCGGCTCGACGAGCGCTGGAGCCGGACGATCTTCGTCGCCTGGTTGACGCTCGGCGTCGGCCTGGGGCTGTGGCTCTACCGGCTGGCGCTGGCGCGAGACATCGTCGCGAAGGTCGGCATCGAGGCGCCGGAGGTGAGCCGGTACCTCTACACGGCGGGTCTGCTGCCCCCGGTCGCGGCCCTCGCCGTGTTCACCTTTTGGGTATCGCGGATCAGGGTCTCCTTCTAGAGGGAGCTAACCCCTCGTGAAGACACCCGGGGTGACGAGGGGCGGCGCTGCGGCGCAACGGCGCACGAGTGTCGGCTTGCCTGGGTGATTTCACCACTGTACCGTCGGTGTAATCCGGATCCGGGCGGTACCCTGCCAGGCTCACCACCACGGTCGCGCGGTTCGATTGGCCGTGAGAGGCCTGTCTGCTCGCGCGTCGAGGCGGGCTTCGCGCCGGAACCGAGAAGGACCGGCCATGAGCGCACCCGACGGCTCCAGCGGCAACACTCCCGGCGGCCAGCCGCCCGCGGACCCCTCCAGCAGCGCCCAGCGCCCGGCCCCGGCCAGCTCTCCGCGGACCGCGGTGCTCCCGTCCTCGGGGCGCACCCAGGCCCTCCCGCCGCCGGTGCCGCCGCGCGGCCCGACGCCGGCCCACGGCACGCAGGTGCTGAGCTCGCAGCCCACGCCCAGCCACGGTACGCAGGTGCTCGGGCCCTCCGCGCGCCCGGCCACAGGCGCCTCCGGTCATGGTGAGCGTAGCGGCCAGCCCGGCGGGCTGGCCGCGGAGTCGAACCACGACCGGGATCGAAGCCCCGCCCCCGACTCGCTCTCCTCGATGCACGTGGAGGCCGACGAGGCCACCGCCGGCCAGGCCCGGCAGGGCGAGCGCGTCCGCCAGTACGAGCTGATCCGCCGCCTCGGCAAGGGGGGCATGGGCGAGGTGTTCCTGGCCCGCGACACGCGCCTGGGCCGCCGCGTGGCGATCAAGTTCCTGCACACGCAGGACCCGGCGCTGGTCGAACGGTTCGTGCTCGAGGCGCGCGCCACCGCCAACTGCGCCCACGAGAACATCGTCACGCTGTACGAGGCCGACACGTACCAGGGCCGCCCGTACATGGTGCTGGAGTTCCTCCAGGGCCGCACGCTGGCGGAGCTGCTGGGCGGCAAGGCCATGCCGCCCGGGCGCGCGGTGGAGCTCATCAGCCCGGTGCTGCGCGCGCTGGCGGTCGCGCACGGGCAGGGGATCGTCCACCGCGACCTCAAGCCCGAGAACGTCATGCTGACCGACTCCGGCGTCCTCAAGGTGCTCGACTTCGGCATCGCCAAGGTGCTCGCGGACGATCGCGGCGCACCGGTGGCGCCCATCGCGGCGCTGCCGGCGCTGCCGGCCGAGGGCCGGCCGGTGAGCGGCAGCCAGGGCAGCTCCGGGCTGACCGAGGCCGGCATGGTGGTCGGCACCATGATGTACATGTCGCCGGAGCAGTGGTCCGGCGAGAACGTCGATCACCGCTCAGACCTCTGGGCCGTCGGCGTCATGCTCTACCAGCTGCTCTCCGGGGCGCACCCGCTGGCCGGCCTGGATCAGGGTCGCCTGGCCCGGCGCGTGGTCAGCCCCGAGCCGCTGCCGTCGCTCCGCACCGCCGCGCCGGGCGTGCCCTCGCGCCTGGCCGACGCGGTGGACGCCTGCCTGGCCAAGGATCCCGCCCGCCGCCCCGACGCGCAGCGGCTGCTGGAGGCGCTGGCGCCGTTCCTGCCCGGCCGCTCCACCCGCGAGCTGAAGGTGGACGAGAGCCCCTACGCCGGCCTGGCCGCGTTCCAGGAGGCGAACGCCGATCTCTTCTTCGGCCGCACGCACGAGGTGGCGGCGCTGGTCCACCGCCTGCGCGACGAGCCGCTGGTGGCCGTGGTCGGCCCCTCCGGCGTGGGCAAGTCCTCCTTCGTCCGCGCCGGCGTCGTCCCGGCCCTGAAGCGCATGGGCGAGACCTGGGAGGCGCTGGTGGTTCGCCCCGGCCGCACGCCGCTCTCCGCCCTGGCCGGCGCGCTGGCCCCCACCGCGGCCACCACCGTCGCCGGCTCGGTGGCCGACGAGGTGGGGCGCGAGCGCGACCTGCAGGCCCGCCTGGCGGCCGAGCCCGGCTACGCCGGCGCGGTGCTGCGCGCCTACGCCCGCCGGCTCAACCGGCGCGTGCTGGTATTCATCGACCAGCTGGAGGAGCTCTTCACGCTGGCGACGGACCGCGCCGAGCGCGAGGCCTTCACCGCCTGCCTGGCCGGCATGGCCGACGACGCGGCCTCGCCGGTGCGGGTGATCTTCTCGGTCCGCTCCGACTTCCTCGACCGCGTGTTCGAGGACCACCGGCTCAACGACGCCCGCCCCGGCCTCTTCTTCCTGGCCACGCCGGGCGACGAGGGGCTGCGCGACGCGCTGGCGCTGCCGGCCGAGCTGGCCGGCTACCAGTTCGAGAGCCCGGCCATGGTGGACGAGCTGGTGCGCGACCTGCGCTCCACCGACGGTGCCCTCTCGCTGCTCCAGTTCGCCGCCACCCAGCTCTGGGAGGCGCGCGACACCGGCCGCAAGCTGCTGACCCGCCAGAGCTACCAGCAGCTCGGCGGCATCGCCGGCGCGCTGGCCCGCTACGCAGATCGCGTCCTGGAGGAGGTGCCGCCGGAGGGGCGCAAGCTGGCGCGCGAGCTGTTCCTGCGGCTGGTGACCCGCGAGCGGACCCGCGCGGTGGTCTCGCTGGAGGAGCTGGCCGAGCTGGCGCCGAAGCGGGCGGTCTTCGACCAGCTGGTGGAGGAGCTGGTCCAGGCGCGACTGCTGGTGATCCAGCAGAGCGAGCGCGGCAGCACCGCCGAGATCGTCCACGAGTCGCTCATCCACAGCTGGCCCACGCTGCGCCGCTGGCTGGACGAGAGCGGCGAGGACGCCTCCTTCCTGGAGCAGCTGCGCGCCGGCGCCCGGCAGTGGGACCAGGGTGGCCGCGGCAAGGGGCTGCTCTGGCGAGGCGAGATCGCGGACGAGGCGAAGCGCTTCCACCGCCGCTACCGAGGGCAGCTGCCCGAGCAGCAGCAGTCCTTCCTCGACGAGGTGCTGGCCCAGCAGGCCCGGGCCGCCCGGCTCCGGCGGCTGGTGGTGTCGGGCGTGGCCGTGGCGCTGCTGATCGTGGCCGGCGCCTCGCTGGCCGCGGCGGTGGTGATCCGCAAGGCGCAGCAGGAGGCCGTCCGCCAGGCCGAACTGGCCCGCGCGGCCGAGCAGGTGGCGCGCACCGCCGAGCAGTCGGAGCGCCTGCGCGCCGAGGAGCTGGCGCGCAAGGAGCGCGAGCGCGCCGAGGCCGCCGCCCGCGCCGAGGCGGTCAGCGCCGAGCTGCAGGAGAGGAACGGCGAGCTGACCAGCGCGCTGGAGAACGCCGAGCAGGCCCGCCAGGAAGCGACCCAGGCCCAGGTCAGGGCCGAGGCCAACGCCGAGCAGGCCCGCCGGGCGCAGGCCCGCGCCGACGCCGCCGCGCAGCAGCTCGCCATCCAGCTCCGGCAGGAGCAGGAGCGCGTCCGCCGCCTCAAGGAGCAGTTCGGCAGCTCGCTGGCAGAGACCCTGCCGCGCTGAGAGGGAAGCCCACCATGTCCGTGCACCCGAGAGCCCTGCTGCCCACCCTGCTCCTGGCCGCGCTCTGCGCCGGGCCCGCCGGCGCGCACGCCGCGTCCCCGCGCACGGCCCAGGCCGCCCCCGCGCCCGCCAAGGCCGCCACGCCGCCCCTGCCCATGCCGGACAAGCTGCAGGAGCAGCTGGATCCGCCCGGCGCCAAGGAGAACGTCTGGAGCCGGGGCGTGCCCGAGGCCGAGCGGCAGGCAGCGGAGAAGCTGTTCTACGAGGGGAACGGGCTCATGCGGGAGTCCATCACCCACTCGGCCATCGCCAAGTACCGCGAGGCGATGAAGCACTGGGACCACCCCAACATCCACTACAACATCTCGGTGGCGCTGATGACGCTCGACCAGCCGGTCGAGACGTACAAGCACCTGCAGGACGCCACGAAGTACGGCCCCACGCCGCTGGAGCAGGAGCGCTACGAGCACGCGCTCAACTACCTGGCGCTGCTGCGCCAGCAGCTGGCCCACGTGCGCGTCACCTGCCCGGTGCCCGGGGCGCAGCTGGACGTGGACGGCAACCCGGTGCTGGTGACGCCCGGCACCTACGAGGCGCTGGTCCGCGCCGGCCAGCACTCCATCGCGGCGCGCAAGGAGGGCTACGTCTCCAACGAGTCCACGCGCGTCCTGGAGGGCGGCAAGCTCACCGAGATCACGCTGGAGCTCAAGACCGTGGCCGAGCTGACCGAGACGCAGCGCCGCTTCCCGGTCTGGGTGCCCTGGACCATCGCCGGGACCGGCGTGGCGGTGGCGGCGGTGGGCGGCGTGTTCCACTACTCCGGCAACCAGAAGATCGACGACGCCAACCAGTACGCGATTGACACCTGCCTCGAGCCCGACGGCTGTCCTGCGGGGGAGCCGGCGCACGCAGCGGATCTGCGCGAGCAGGGCGAGAAGTACCAGAAGGTCGCCGCAGGCGCCTACGTGGTCGGCGGCGTCGCCATCGGCACGGGCATCGTCATGGCCCTCTTCAACGGCACCGAGACGCGGGTGCGCGGCTACGACAACCCGGGCGCGCCGGCGAAGGCGCCCAAGGTCGCCATCTCACCGCTGGTCACCCCCGACGCTCCCGGCCTCTCGGTGGCCTGGCGCTTCTGACCGGAGGACACCCCATGACCCGCAACCGCGCCCTCCGCGTCCCGACGCTGCTGCTCCTCCTCCTCGCCGTCGCGCTCGGCGGCCTCGCCTGCAGCAAGGGCGAGGGCACCCTGTGCGCCAGCGGGCGGTTCTGTCCGCCAGGCTCGCAGTGCGCCGTGAGCGACGACGCCTGCATCTGGGATGGTTGCGGGGACGGCCACGTGGACGACTCGCCCGACCCGGACCCGGCCCGCGCCGGCAAGCCGCTCGAGGTGTGCGACGACGGCAACCTCCGGAACGGCGACGGCTGCCGCCTGGACTGCAAGTCGGACGAGACCTGCGGAAACGACGAGGACGACCCGGACGTGGGCGAGGTCTGCGACGACGACAACAACGACGACGGCGACGGTTGTAGCGCAGACTGCCGGTCGACGGAGGCCTGCGGGAACACGATCCTCGATCCTGGGGAGGTCTGCGACGGAGGACCGAGCGGCATCCCGGACGTGGGGATGGAGCGGGCCTGGTGCAACGACGACTGCACCGCGGCCCGCTGCAACGACGGCAAGGTGAACGAGGCGGCCGGAGAGCAGTGCGACCGGAACGGCGACGGCGTGCCCGGCAGCAGCGGCCAGTCGGCCACCTGCAACGTGAACTGCACGGCGAGCGTGTGCGGGGACGACTTCATCAACCCGCAGGCGCTGGAGGAGTGCGACCGCGGGCCTGGGATGAACAGCGACAGCGGCGACTGCCTGACCAGCTGCAAGGTGAACGTCTGCGGAGACGGGTACCCCAATGACACGCTGGTGGGGGGGCGTCCGCGGGAGGAGTGCGACGCGGGGAGCGGCAACTCGGACACGGGCGCGTGCACGACGGCTTGCAAGAACGCCGTCTGCGGCGACGGGCACGTGCAGGCGGGGGTGGAGACCTGCGACGAGGGGTCGGGGAGCGTCTCGGAGAAGACGGCGTGCCCGTACGGGCAGACCACCTGCACGGTGTGCAGCGCGTGCCAGACGGTGACGCTCACGGGGCCGTACTGCGGGGACGGCACCCAGCAGAACCCGCCCGAGGCCTGCGATCAGGGTACGAGCAACGGCGCGACCACGTGCGCGTACCACCAGGATCCGTTCACGTGCCAGAACTGCAACGCGGTGTGCACGGCGTACGTGCCGGTGGCGGCGCCGTACTGCGGGGACGGGAGCACTAACGGTCCGGAGGCGTGCGACGACGGGAACACGGTGAACGAGAGCTCCTGCGCGTACGGCCAGGCCAGCTGCGAGGGTTGCCGGAGTGACTGCCTGGCCAAGCTCACGTTGCAGGGGGCGTACTGCGGGGACTTCCACGTGGACTCGGGGGACGGGGAGGTCTGCGACAGCAGCCAGTCGTTCGCGTGCGGGGTGTGCATTCCCGCGGGTCAGACGGGGGCCTGCACGTTCTATGGGAACGGCACGTCCGGGAGTCAGCTCGCGGCGGCTGAAGGCGCGCTATTGGTTTCGGGGCTGGGGTTGGTGGGCGTGACCTTCACGCTTGGAGACGACGTAAACACCTCCCCTTGGACATTCGAGTTCGTGGACGGCGGGCCTGCCCAGCCAGGGAACGTACCGATCAGCATCACGGGTATGGCGAACACGGGAGACGTGGCAGGCGCCATCCTTGCGGCGCTCCCCGCGACGCTGCGGATTGACGCGACCGTGAGCGGGAGCGAGGTGAGGCTGGTGAACCGGGTGACGGGGATCGTTGGCAACCTGCCGATCGAGATCGCGCCGGCAGGGACGACAGCGTTGACGGGTACGGGGATGGGCGGCGGCCGGGGCTGTGGGGCCGGTCAGGCGTGCTCGCGTGATCGGGACTGCGTGAGCTTGAACTGCCGCCCGAGCCATACCTGCGGCACGTGACGTGCCGGTAATCGAAAATGGGAGGTCCAGACATGTCGAGCAGGCAGATCGGGACGGCGGCGGTGATCGGCCTCATGGGGGTGTGGGCCGCGTGCACCAGCGACGGAGGGGGTGCGAGCCCGACCGTGCTGGTGAGCGGCGGGCATCGCCAGAGCTGCGCGGTGATCGAAGGGCGTGCGTCCTGCTGGGGCAGGAACGATTACGGGGCTCTGGGTGACGGAACCCACACCAGCCGGAGCATGGCGGCCGGCGTGCTCGGGTTGGATGCCGGCGTGACGCGCATCGGCACGGGCGGGGACCATGCGTGCGCCGTGCAGGGAGGCGCACTCTTGTGCTGGGGCTCAAACGTCGACGGGCAACTCGGCACCGGCGCGGATACGGAGAGCGTGAGCACGCCTGCAGCGGTCGCAGGAATCGGTGAGGTGCAGTCCCTGGCGCTCGGGTGGGACCACACCTGCGTCGTGGATGCGGCCGCCGGGAAGTGCTGGGGCAACAACCATGGTGGTCAGCTCGGCATCAGTGGGGTGGGGTTGAGCCGTAGTCCGGTGACCGTCCCCGGGCTGGAAGCCGGGGTGACCGCGATCACGGCGGGATATCGCCACAGCTGTGCCGTGGTGAACGGGGCGGCGAAGTGCTGGGGCCTGAACGATCACGGACAGCTCGGAAACGGAAACACCACCAACAGCACCACTCCTGTCCAGGTCGAAGGGCTCACGAGCGGGGTGACGGCCATCGCTGCAGGCTACGCCCATAGCTGCGCCGTCGTGAGCGGAGCAGTGAAGTGCTGGGGTTGGAACGGTGAGGGCGGGCTGGGCGATGGGACGCTCACCGAGCGCAGTGCGCCAGTGCAGACGCTGGGGCTGACGAACGGCGTGACGGCAGTAGCCGCAATGGCAGGCAGCGGGTGTGCGCTGGTGGGTGGAGCCGTGAAGTGTTGGGGCGACAACGAGGACGGATCGGTTGGGGATGGGACGAACGTGAACCGGGTCGAGCCTGTGCAGGTGGAGGGGCTGGAGAGCGGTGTCAAGGCACTCGCGGCTTACGGCTACACTGCGTGCGCGAACGCATCGGATGTGGTGAAGTGCTGGGGCCTGAACCAGTTCGGCCAGGTCGGGGACGGCAGCGCGACCAGAAGCCTGAACGCACCCGTTCCCGTCACTGGCTTGTAGGCGGACGCGAGCCATGGAGTCGATGGCCGGGTGATCGGATGAGCACGCTCGCGATCCGAGCCATCGGGCTCTCGACCCCGCTCGGCGGCGGGGTGCAGGCGTGCGCCGCGGCCCGTGCCGGGATCTCTCGGCCTGGCCCGGCGCCTGACGTGACCGTCATGTTCCCGGGGGACGAGGAGCCGCAGCCGGTCACGGTGCACGCCCACCCGACGGCGACGCAGGGGTTCACGGGGGCGGGCCGGCTCATCGCGCTGCTGCAGGAGGCGTTGATCGACCTGGTGTACTCGGTGCCCGCGACGACGTGGGCGAGCCGCACGCGGCTGTTCCTCGCCCTGCCCGATCCGCTCTGGCGCGAGCCGGAGACGCTGGACGAGGGCGAGCGTGAGCTGCCGGCCGAGGAGCGGATCGCTGCGCTCGGGCAGAAGGTGGTGAAGGGCGTGTGCGCGGCGACCGGGCTGCCGCTCCAGCAGCTCACGCCTTCGTTCCACGGCGGGGACGAGCTGGCCTTCTCGCACGCGCTGGTCGCCGCAGCGCGCGCCCTGGAGGCCCGGCAGCTCGAGACCGCCCTGGTCTGCGCCGCGGACAGCCTGGTCGGCGCAGACACGCTCGAGCTGTTCGCCGCAGAGGGGCGGCTCAAGCACGGCGACCAGCCGGTCGGGTTCACTCCCGGCGAGGCGGCCGGCGCGGTGCTCCTGACGGCGCCGGCTCGCGGCCAGGCGTCGTTCACGGTCGCGCCGCCCGCCATCGCTGTGGACGCGTGGCGCTGGGGTGCCGAGGCCCCCTCCGATGGCCGGAAGCTGGCGGGTTGCTTGGTGAGCGCGGCAGCCGCGGTCCCACCGAACATGCCGCTCGCGTTGGTCTCGGATTGCGACGGGGAGACCCACCGGGCGCGCGAGCTCGGGCTGGCGCGGGTCCACCTGAAGCGGCGCCACCCTGGGCTGGCGGAGTCCGAGGTCAGATACCCGGCGCTAGCCTTCGCGCGGACCGGCGTGGCCTCCGGGCTGCTCGGCCTGGCGGCTGCGCGGCATGCGCTCTGGCGCGAGAAGTCGGCGCCGCGCCACTTCATCGTGGCGAGCAGTGCCGACGACGGGAAGCGGAGCGCCTTCCTGGTGACGAGGACGACGGCATGAAGGCCTCCCTTCCCTCCCAGCTCAGGACGCCGGCCCAGATGAACACGGAGTTGGCGCGCCAGCTCAAGGGTGTCCTGACGCTCACGCTGGAGCAGAACCGGTGGACGCTCCGGGAGCTGGTGCAGAAGCTCCAGGCGCTGCCTTACCCGCCGCCGGAGACGGAGCCCGAGCCGGAGCGGGCGGGCACCGCCAAGGAGACCCCAGGAGGACACGTCTCCTCCGCCGGGTTCGCCACGGCGGTGCTGGCGAAGGATGCGAGCAAGTACGCGCGGCGCGGGGTCCGGTACATCAAGGAGCAGATCGGCCGCGGGGTGTACCAGAAGTTCGATCACCTCGACACGATTCGTTCGATCCCGAAGGAGATCATCGAGGACGTCAAGAAGGCGGCGAAGTTCCCCGGCGGCCCGAAGCACAACTTCAACCTGCGCTTCGGGATGAGCTACCCGTACACCTGGCGGGCGCATCACATCCTGCCGGGGTCGGCGTTCTACTACGAACGGAAGAGGGGCCCCTGCTTCAAGCCCGAGCACTTCGCGATCCTGCTGCAGACCGACTACAACGTGAACGGGGGCCACAATATCATCCTGCTGCCGTTCGAGAATTGGGCCGTGCTCGTGCACGCGCTCGTCCAGCACCCGAGCGATCACCCGACCTACACGCAGGCGGTGATGGAGAGGCTGGCGGAGGTCGCAAGGAAGATCGACGCTCTCATGAAGGCGAAGAAGCACGATCAGGCAAAGGAGGACTTCCGGAGGGAACTGCTCGAGGCGGAGAGCGACTTCTGGGACCTTCTCGTCCGGCTCGGGAAGAAGGTGACGGCCGGGCTCATCAGCGGACGGCAGTATCAATCCGATTTCGTGAAGTACGCGACCCAGGGTGGAGAAAGGCAGTCCGCGCTGAAGTAGGCGTTGGCTGAACGGTATGAACTACTGGATCATTGCGAGGGATGCACCGGAGGGAGGTCTCATCGACTCCTACCCCGCGGACGGGCCGGAGGACTTCCTGTGGGATCGCGGAGAGCCGCTCGCGGCAGCCTATCCCCCGAATGCGTGCGTGCAGTTCTCAGACAACTTCCCTGACGCACGACAGCTGGAGGACTTCCAGCCCAACATCCTGAACGCGCTCATCGTGTCTCCGAAGGCGCAGGAGGTGCTCCAGGGGCTGGAGCTGAAGAACGTCGAGTACCTCCCGGTGGCGATCCGGGACCATCGGGACGAGGTGATCGCCTCCGACTACGCCTTCGTGAACGTGCTCGGAAGCCAGCCCGCGATCGACATGGAGAGGTCGGTCTACCGGATGGGCTCGCTCGACAAGACGCAGATAACCCGAATCAAGAACCTCGTGCTCCAGCCTCAGGCCATCGCCCCGGACGCGAAGCTCTTGCGCTGCACCACGTACATGACGCTCTTCCTGATCCGCGACGACGTGCGCGAGGCGTTCGAGCGCGCGCAGCTCACCGGCTACCAGCTCATCCAGCCGGACGGCTGGGACGGCCTCATCATCTGACCCATGGACTTCGACCTCCGGCAGCTGCGGGCAGACGCGATCGACCGGATCCCCACCTCCTGCGCGAGTTCCGCCCCGATGCGCCGCGGAAGGAGCTGGTGAAGCTGGTGGGGGACCTCGTCCACGGGTTCCACATCCTGGCGGCCGCGGGCCTCGTGGTGGACGGCAGCACGGAGAAGTTCTTCCTGAACCTGGCGCGGTGCGCGGAGAACGGGCTGCGGCTGCGCAGGCTCCTCGTCGGGCGCGGGGAGGTGCCGCCGCCCGCGTCAGATGACGTGCCGCTCAAGGCCGCCGTGGCCGCCGCGGACTGGGGCCGGGCCGCGGCCATCGTGGAGCACTCGGCGAAGCAGCGGGACCTGGCGGTCCAGGAGTACGAGGACGAGTTCCTTTGGGCCCGGGTGCTGCAGCTGCTGACGGTCCCCGGCCCGGACGCCGCCGAGCTCGATGCGGCGCTGGCGCGGCTGGAGGAGCTCGACGCCGCGAGCTACGGCGACCGGGTGGCGGTGGCCCGGGCCATCTTCGCCAAGGACCAAGAGGCGCTGGAGCAGGCGGTGGTCGGAGCGTCCCAGGTGTACGCGCTCGCGACCGAGAAGAAGGCTGCGGCCTTCGGGACCCCGGTCACCAAGTTCGCGCCGCACCGGCACCTCTGGCTGGAGGGGCTGGCCCTGCTCCGGCTCGGGGAGCGGGTCGGGCCTCAGGTCCGCCAGCAGCTGCGGTACTGCCCGCGGCTGGCGCGGGGGGAGAACACGACCCAGTACGCGGGTGACTACGCCATCCCGGTGGCGTGAGGGTCGTGGACGCGCCGGAGCAGGGGAACGCGACGAGGTTCCGGCGGCGGCTGGTGATCCTGCAGGCGCCGTGGAACATCAACCGGAAGCAGAACGTGGTGCTCTTGCCGAGCGAGGAGGCGGTGGCCGCGATCGCGGCCTTGCCGGCGCACTGTCCGTGGGATACGGCGTCGCATCCGCAGTACTCGGATGCGCTCGAGAGAGAACTGGCTGATGTCAGTCGCGCGCTCGACGAAGCCGCCGATCAAGGCGTACACGACAAGGTGAATGCCGTGAGAGCCGCTCTCGAGAGAACCGAAACCCGCCTGCTCGCGCGCATCACGCGGATGCGAGGCGCACTGTGAGCCAAGGAGGCGTGATGGCAGACCCCAGCTTCTACCTCAGATCACCTGAGGCGAGACCCGAAATGGGGTCTGGTGCAGTCCTGCCGGGGGTCAGCCGGACCTATGACCTCGCCAAAGGGGTGCGGATGGGGAGCAACTTCCCTCCGACCGTCGTGTTCGAGATAGCCAAGCGGTCCGGCGATGTGTTGACGGACTTCCTGCCCAACACGAATCGGGTGATCATGGCCTCGGAGCGCGTGGCGGAGTTCCTCCGCGCCGAACTCCCCGCCTCGGATGAAATCGAGTTCTTGCCGTTTGGACTCAAGAACAAGAAGGGCCGCCTCGTCCAGACGCCCAGGTACTGCTTGGTGAACCCGCTGCGCAAGGTGGAGTGCCTGGATCGCAAGCGCTCGAAGTACGCTGCCGCGGATACGGGCGAGCTCGTCATGATGGACGAGCTGCACCTCGCGGAGGACCGCATCCCGCCCGACACGAAGCTCTTCCGGCTGGCGGAGCTGCCCACCTGCATCCTGTACCGAGCCGACCTGGTCGAGAAGATCCGCGCGGCGGGGTTCACGGGCTTCACGGTGGCGGCCCCCGGCGACAATCTCACGCTCTGACCCTGGAGTGGACTTGGAGGCGCCATGAGCCACAGCTCCCTCGCGACGGCGATCGTCAACATCGAGTACCTGCTCGAGGAGCGGCTGAACGAGGCCAGGCCGGGAGCCCCCGACGCGGCGGCCTGGTTGGAGATCGCCACGCACTTCCGGCGCCTCGCCTGCGGTGCGATCTTCATGGACCTCGACGCCGATGAGGCTGTCGATCACCTGTACCGCAGTGGCAAGGTCTACCTGGCAGCTGCTCGAGGCGCGCGAGCGGGCGCCGGTGGATCCCGTACTACCTGACCACCAACTTCGCGGCGCCGTTCCTGGACGCGCTGGCAGCGGGCGCCTGGGACCTGGCCGAGCGGATCGCGCGGGCCATGCCGACGCAGTGTGATCCAGGGCAGGGCGAGTACCTGGAGGACTTCAGCTACTTCGCCATCCTCCGCTCGCTGCTGCTGTCGCCGGCCGACGAGGAGGGCCGAGCCAAGTCGCTGGTGGACTTCGAGCAGGCGCTGCAGGGCGGGGAGTCGGCGCGGTTCGAGGTCGCGAAGGCGCTGTGCGCAAAGGATGAGGCGCAGCTGGCCCGGGCGCTGGCCGGCCGGCAGCAGGCGTGGAAGGAGGCGGCAGCGGAGAGCCGGGATCCATACGACCGGGAGACGACCGGGAAGCTCTTCCTCGAAGGGGTGGCGATGTGCCGGCTGGCGGGCCGGCTGGGGTTGAAGGTGCCGGCCAGGATTCCGTCGGTCCCCCGTGAACTGCTCCGAGCCCAGCACGAGACCTTCCCCGAGGAGTTCGAGATCTGACGCCAGCAGCTCCGGTACCGCCCGAGGCTGGCGCGGGGGGAGAACAGGACGCAGTACACGGGAGATCACGCCATCCCGGTGGCGTGAGGAGCGGGCCGCGGGTTCCCTATCCTGCTGCCGTTCGAGAACTGGGCGGTGCTAGTGCATGCGCTGATCCAGCACCCCAGCGATCACCCGACGTACACGCAGGCGGTGATGAAGCGGCTGGGGGAGATCGCGGACGAGATCGACGGTCGCGCGTACAGGCCTGCCCAGGTCCGCAGCCGCGGCCGCCGCCCATTCCCGTCGCGGTCAGCGCCGTGGTCTCTGCCGGCAGGATCTCGATGGGCAGGTTGCCCACGATCCCGCTCGAGTGGTTCCGGAGCCACAGGTCAGGAGGGGAGGGTCATGTCGACGTGGCAAAGAGGTGTTGCTGTGGCCATGCTCCTGGGGGCGTGGGCGGGCTGTGCCAGTGACTGGAGCGGGTCGGGGACGAGCCTGCTCATCAGCGGTGGGCACCGGCAGAGCTGCGGAGCGGTGAACGGCGCGGCGTACTGCTGGGGCAACAACACCTACGGGGCGCTCGGGGATGGAACGACAATCACCCGCGGTACGCCGGCGCCGGTCTCCGGGTGAAGGTCGCCACGGCTCCACCGGCATGTGCCGGTCCATCCCGCGCGAGCATCGACGTCGGCCGCCGAGTCGCGGTAGCGTCTCCGACGAGCCCTTCGCAGGGAGCGACGCGGCCCACCCGGCGTGAGAGGTGACCCCGCATGATGCGCCCCGACGTGATCCTCGAGGACGCCCGCTACCTGGCCCAGCAGGCGGAGAAGGCGCTGGCCACGGCGCCTCGGCCGGCGGACCGCGAGCAGCTGCTCTCGGAGCTGTCCGAGCGCCGCCACGTGGCGGGGGTGGCTGCGCTGCTCGCCACCGGGGACGCCGCGGCCTTCCGGCAGGAGCTGGCCGCGGCCGGCGCGGCGCGGGTGGAGCTGCTCAGGCTGCCGGCGCAGCTCAGCCGCGCTCCGGGGTACCTGCAGCGCGCCAGCCATCTGGCCCCGTTCTTCGACGCCCTGGTGGCCGGCGCGGACGGGCTGGCGGCCGAGGTCGCGCGCCTCTCGCCGCCGGCCTGGCGGGAGGACGACGAGTTCGAGGATGACTTCTGGTACGCCCGCTTCCTGGCGGCGGTGGTGCTGGGTCAGCCGGCCGAGGCCGCCGCCGCGCTGCAGGGGCTGGCCCGCGCCTGCGGCCCGAATCCCACGGCGCGCCACGACCTCTGCGCCGCGCTGCTGGCCCGCGACGGCGCGGGCTTCGGCAAGGCCCTGCGCCAGCTGGTGGCCGAGCGGCAGTCGGAGCTGCTCGACCTGGACGAGACGCCCCGCCCTGAATCCCGATCGCCACTTCGTGGACAAGCAGGTCTTCGTGGAGGGGCTGGCGTGGCTCTGGCTGGGGCGCGAGCTCAGGTTCGAGGCGCCGACGGCCCTGCTGCCGGCCGCAGCGCGGCGGGCGCAGTAGCCGCCCGCCTACTCCCCGAACCCGCGCCCCGGCAGCCTCCCCGCCAGGCCCCGCGCCGCCGCCAGCTCCTCGCGCTGTCGCTGCGTGAGCGCGTCCCAGGTCACTGCCGCCTGGCCGCGCGAGCGGATGGCCAGCTCCAGCGCCAGCGCCTCCCGCCGCCGCGCCGGTCCCTCCGACAGCTCGCGCAGGAGGCCGCCGGCGCTCCAGGGGGCGCCGCGCAGCCAGCGCTGGCCAGGCGCGAGCCGCTGGCGGGCCTCCTGCCACCAAACGGAAACCGCCTCCGGCGCCGGCGCGGGCAGCTCGGCCTCGGGGCCGTAGCCCGGCTCCGCCCCGTCCTCTTGCTCCGGATCCCAGCGCTCGGGCGCGCCCAGGTGGGCGGGCGTGAGCGGGAGCCCGGTGATGGCGGCGAAGGCCTCCAGCGCCAGCGGCGCCAGCTTCCCGTCGCGCAAAAGCGGCAGCAGCGCCTCGGCCGCGCTCACCTGGCCGCTGAAGCCCAGCGCGAAGGCGGCCGCGGCGGCGTGCTCCGGCTCGCGCAGCGCAGGGGTGAGCGCGGCAGCGGAGCGGGCGTCGCCGGAGAGCCCCAGCAGCAGCGCCGCGCTGGCGAAGCCCGGCCCGCGGGCGGCCACGGTGGCCTCGCAGGCGGACCAGGCGCCGGGGTGGCCCAACGCCATCCCGCTCTCCAGCGCCGCCGCCCGCACCTCCGGCTCCTCCGAGCGGTAGCCGCGCTCCAGCGCCAGCGGCGAGAGCCGGCCGCGGAAGGCGCGCGCGAGGCGCAGCGCCAGCGCCTGCTGGACAGGATCGTCCGCCGCGGCCAGCCCATCCAGCGGGAGCGCGGGATCGACCCCCCGCGCCGCCAGCACCTCCAGCAGGTCCGGCTGCGCCGCGCCGGCCGCCAGGCCCGCCAGCCGCTGCGCCAGCCCCTCCACCGGCGCGACCGCCAGCCCGCGCCGCAGCGCGCGACGGGGCTCGTCCTCGGCAGCGGCCAGCGCCTCCAGCACCGCCGGCGTGAAGTCGCCGTCCTCCGAGCAGAGCAGGGCGAAGGCCGCCGCGAAGACCGCGCCCGGCTCGTCCCCGCCCAGCGCCGGGACCAGCAGCTTCTCCGCCACCGCGGCCCCGCCCAGCACCAGGCCGTCGAGGTGGGCCAGCAGCCGCCCCTCGGGTCCGTCGGCAATCTCCTCCAGCGTGTACTCGGGCGACCGGAGCGCCTCCTCCCACTGCTGGAAGAGGAAGGCGGCGTCCTCCAGGTGCTCCTCCTGGATGTCCCAGCGGGGCGGGGGTCGGTTCTGAATCCGTGGCCGTCACAGGCGTCCCTCCGTGTGATGGCGGAGTGTATCCCGGTCTCGTCCGCGCCCCCTCGCCGCGCCCGGCGCCGGACGGGTTCCTCCCGCCGCGCGGCAGCCGGCCGCAGGCGCAACCCGAGGTCCTGGGCGTTCGCACTTCACGCAGAGCGTTGCGCCTCGCGGCTGAACATCCAACCTGCTACCGTTCGCGGCCCATGACAGCCATGACTCGTAGTGCCGGCCTGCTGCTCGCCGCGATCTCGGCGCTGGCGGGGACCGCGCACGCGCAGGAGAAGGCGCCCTCCGGGCAGCTGGGCGTGGTGGCGGTGGCGCCGGCGCCGGGTCCCAACCCGGGCCTGGTGAGCCTGACCGGCGCGCTGCACGGCGCGCTCTCGGCCCGCACCGCTGCGGTGGTCGACCCCGGGGAGCTGCGCCTGCGCATGGGAGACCTGGGCTCGGTCGCCTCGCTCGAGGAGACCAACCGGGCGTACGAGGCGGCGCGCGCGGCGGAGCTGAGCGGCAACCCGCTGGCCGCGATCTCCGGGCTCGAGTCCGCCGTCGCCGAGCTGGAGAAGATGACGGAGGGCCCGGAGGTCTTCACCCAGTGGAAGCGGGCCGTGATCCGGCTGGCCAGGATCGAGTCGCTGCTGGCCGGCCACGAGGAGAAGGCCCGGACCACGCTGGAGAAGCTCTACCGGGCCGACCCTGACGCCAAGGTGGACGCGGCGGCGCACGGCAGCGACGTGGCGCAGCTGGCCGACTCCATCAAGGCCAAGCTCTCGCGCGCGCCGCGGCGCCGGCTCACGCTCACCTCCAGCACGCCCGGCGCCCGGTTCTTCGTGAACGGCCGCGAGGTGGGCACCAACGCCGGCGCGCCCGTCCAGACGGTGGTGGTGGCCGGCACGCACCGGGTGTCGGCCACCGACGGCACGCTGCGCGTCACGCTGCCGGCCGTGGACCTGTCCCGGGACCAGGTGCTGGATCTCGACTTCACCGTCGCCAGGATGGTCCGGCCCGGGATGGGCCCCGGGCTGGCGATCGACCCGCTCGACAAGGACAGCATCTTCCGCGCCGCGGGCAGCCTCAGGCTCTCGACGCTGATCACCACCAGCCTGATCCAGGCCGACTCGGCCACCTACCTGGTCGGCTCCGCCTACGACGTGGGCAAGGGGCAGCTGCGCCAGTCAGGCGTCATGCACCTGGCCAACTCGGAGGCTCCCCCAGGCGGCATGAACGCGCTGGCCGACTACCTGCTCACCGGGACCCCGGCCGGCGGCGTGAAGAAGTTCGACCCGGCCAGCACCGACTGGCGGCAGGAGCCGCCCAAGACCAAGCGCAACGTGGCGATCGGCACCGCCATCGGCGGCGTCGCGCTGGGCGCAGTCTCGGTCTGGCAGCTGCTGGCCTCCAACAGCAGCTACGACAAGGCGAACGGGTACCTGTCCGGCGGGGTCCTGCCGGCGGACGACAGCCCGTACTGGCACTACAAGGAGCAGGGGGACAAGCAGCGGACGGTCGCCACCGCGACCGGGATCGGCGCCGGCGTCTGCCTCGTCACCTCCGCCGTCACCGGGTACCTGGCCTACAAGCAGTCCGGCGAGTTCGGGCCGATCCGGTTCTAGCCGGGCGCCCAGCGCGACCCGGACCGAGCGAGGTCCCTGGCCCGGCGGCGCCGAGCGGCGCTACTGCGCCTCGAAGATGGCGGGGTAGACCTCGCGCGTCCCGGCGTTCACCTCGACGCGCTTGGCGATGCTGGTGGCGCCGCTCGTGACCCGGACGTCGTACCTGCCCGCCGGCACCAGCAGCTCGCAGGGCGCGCGGCCGTAGTCCTGGCCGTTCACCGAGAACCGCCGCGCCAGGCGGCTCGGAGTTGACGGTCAGGATGCCCTTTCCGTCGGCGGCCGGCGGCAGCGTGAAGGCGTAGAGCTTGTTGCGCGACTCGAAGCGCCGCCCGGCGGCAGGGCGGGCCGGCGCAGGCTCCGGGGGCGGCGCAGGGGCCACCGGCGCGTTCGCGATCACGGTGGGCGTCCTCGATGGCTGCTTGCGCGGGGCGGGCCTGGTGGGCGCCGCAAGCCCCGCGTCGGCGGGCGCTGCCGCCGTCGTGCCGGGCGTCGGCGTCTCCGCCTCCGAGGCAGGGGCGCCGGAGCCCTGGGCCACAGTCGCCTGGGCTTCCCCTGGCGCAACCGCCTCGGCGCCGGGCTGCTGCGCCTGCCCGGGGGCGTCCACCTTCGCAGCAGGCGCCGGGGGCTGGACCTCTTGGACAGGAGCTTCCATCGAGGCCGGGGCGCGGGTCAGCCAGTAGCCTGCGCCGGCGACCGCGAGCAGGACCGCCGCTGCGGCGCCGACCAGGGGGGCGCGCCGGCTCGCGGGCGCAGGGGCCGGCGCCGCGAGGCTGGCCTCGCCGGCCCGGAATCCCCGAGGGCTCCCGGAGCGGCTCGGTGGGCCTCGCCGGCGTAGGCGCCCGAACGGCGGCAGGCGTGGGGAGCCGCACCGTCGCGGGCGTGGCCGGCCGCGGCTCGCGCGAGGCGGGGTGCTCCGGCGTGGGCAGCTGCTGGGTGGAGGACGGCGTCCCCAGCACCACCGTGGCCCTCGGCGCCGGACCCGCCCCAGGTGCCGGCACCACCAGCTGGCAGCCCAGGAGCAGCGACCGCAGCTCGTCGGCGCTGGCGGGGCGCAGCGTCCGGTCCGTGGAGAGTGTCTGCAGGACCACCGCCTCCAGGTCCGGCGACACCGCCCCGGGCTCGCGGCGTGCGCTGGGCGGCAGGACCTTCTCGGTGAGGTGCTTGCGCACCATCTCCATCGGCGTGCGCGCCTCCAGCGGCAGCCGGCCGGTGATCAGCTCGTAGAGGACGCAGCCAATGGCGTAGAGGTCGCTCCGGGCGTCGAGCGGGTCGCCGCTCCACTGCTCCGGGCTCATGTAGCCGGGGGTCCCGCAGACCAGCCCGGCCTGGGTGAGCGTGGCGCCCTGATCGCCGGGGAGCTGGATTCTGGCGATCCCGAAGTCGAGGACCTTGACCAGGTCCTGCTCATGCCGCCGCGCCTCGAGCATCACGTTCTCGGGCTTGAGATCGCGGTGCAGGATGCCGGCGGCGTGGGCCTCGGCGAGCGCGGAGAGGATCTGCTCGGCGATCCGGACCACCCGCGGCTCGGGCAGCGGGAACTCCTCGGCGATGACGCGGGCCAGGCTCCGGCCGGCCACGTACTCCATCACCATGAAGAGCGTCCCGTCCTCCATCTGGCCGAAGTCGGACACGTGCACGACGTTGGGGTGCCGGAGCCGGGAGGCGGCGCGCGCCTCACGCTGGAAGCGCTGCACGATCGAGGGATCGGCCAGCAGCGAGCGCTTCAGGATCTTGAGGGCCAGCGGCGCGTCGAGCGTCAGGTGCCGGGCGCGGTAGACGTGGCCCATCCCGCCGCCGCCCAGGTAGCCCTCGACGAAGTACGTGCCCTTCACGGTCTGGCCGATGAGCGGATCCGCGCCGGCGTCGGCCGTGCCGCGCACGACCGGCGTGCCACAGGTCGGGCAGAAGCTCGAGTCGGGCGCGACCTCGCGCTGGCAGTTCGGGCACGGGGACATGGGGGTGCCGGAGCATAGCAGAACGGTTCGTGCGGCAGCCCGGACCCGTGCCCACGAGGAGGGAGAGCGGAGCCCGCCGAGGGGAAGCCCTGGCCGCGGCCCCGTGCCGCACGATTCGACCTCCCGATCCCCAGGCCTGCGCCAGGCCCGGGCTCCACCTGCGGTCACTGCGCGCTTGACCCTTCACTGCCGGTCCGCAACAGTCCCTGCGTCCACCAGCAGGGCTGCCGAGGCCTCACCACCGCTGATCGCACCGCCCCGGGCGCCGCCCAGGCGAGGAGATGCTGCTCATGTCCCGGATCCTCCACCTGGCGCCCTGCCTCGCGCTGCTGGCGCTCGCCGGCTGCAAGTCCGTCCAGGAGCCGCTGAGCTGCGAGACCTCCGACCAGTGCCCCTCGGGCTCCACCTGCGAGCGCGGCTACTGCCACGAGGGCGTGGGCATCGCCATCGCCTCTCCCACCGGGCCGATCTGGACCAGCGGCGCGGTGGACATCCAGGTCGAGGTGGCGGCCGAGGTCTCCGCGGTGCGGATCGTGGTGGACGAGGAGGAGCGGGGCCGCGTCTCCGCCCCCTTCCTCTACACGCTGGACACGACCACGCTGGCCGAGGGCCGTCGCGAGGTCTGGGCCGAGGCCATCGTGAACGGGCAGCGCTTCCCCAGCACCCACCTCGAGGTGAACGTGGACCGGACGAAGCCGCTGCCCCCCACCTTCACCTCGCCCGCGGCCACCAACCTGCAGCCGGTGCCGCTGCAGGGCACCACGGAGGGCAGCGCGCGCGTCCAGCTCCGGTACGGCGGCGCGCCGGTCGGCGACGCGATCCAGGCCACGGCCGGCGGCGCGTGGGTCACGACCATGGCCCTCGCCCCCGGCGCGCACGTGTTCGAGGCCACCGCCAGCGATCGCGCGGGGAACACCTCGGCCCCGGCCAGCTGGACCGTGACCGTGGACCGGACCAGCCCCTCCGTGCTCACCCGGGCGCCCAGCGGCGACTCGGTCCTCTCCCGCACGGCCGTGGTGGTCACGTTCGACGAGCCCATGCGGCCGGGCAGCGTGACGGCCTCCTCGCTGGTGGTCACGGCCAGCGGCGGCCAGGCGCCCGCGATGGGCGCGCCGGCGCTCTCGTCGGACGGGCTGACGCTGACCGTCCCGGTGCTGACGGCAGGCACCGTCCCCAACAGCCTCACCGCCACGCTCTCCGGCCTCACCGACCTGGCCGGCAACGCGCTCCCGGTGGACAGCTGGTCCTGGGGCACGCCGGAGTGGGTGCCGCTGGGGACGCGGATGTACATCGGCGCGGAGGCCCTCAGCTACGACTGGGCGCTGCTGCCCAGCGGATCTGCCGTGATGGTCGCCCAGGATGACTACGCCAGCTGCGCCAACAGGGTGCAGCTGTGGTCCGGCGACGCCTGGACGCTGCTGGCGCCGCCCAGCCACGGCGGCTCGATCTGGTACTGCGGCGGCTCCTCGGTGGCGGCCGACCTGCAGGGCGGGGTCCTGCTGGCGTCGGTCCACCGGATCGGCGGCGTGGAGCAGCTCTACGTCGATCGCTACCAGGACGGCACCTGGGTGACGCTGGGCGGCGCGCTCAACATGGACGCGACCCACCCCGCGGCCCGGCCGGTGATCCGCGTGGACAGCGCCGGCACGCCCTTCGTGCTCTGGCGCGACCGTGAGCGGGACCGCCCACCTGTTCGCCTCCAGCTGGAACGGCACGACCTGGGAGCGCCGGTCGGGGGACGAGAGCGACGGCTTCGACCTGCACGGCGGCGTGACCGACTACGATCTGGGCATGGGACCAGGCGGGCGGGTGTCGGTCCTGTCCACCAGTGGCGGCAACCCCAAGCTCAACCGGCTCCAGGGGACCTCGACCACGCCCAACCCGCACTACTGGCCTGGCCCCGCGGCCGCCGAGGTCGCGATCACGGTGGACGCCTCCGGGTTGGAGCTGGTGGCCGTGACCACCAGCGGTAAGGTCTCCACCTGGCGTCCGATCTGGAGCGGCGCCTCTCCGAGCTGGGCCCAGATCGGCAATCCCATCGGCACGAGCGCGACCCGCCCCACCCTCGTGTACCGGCCGGCGGCCGTGCAGGGACAGCAGCTGTTCCTCGGATACCTCGACTCGCAGCCGCGCGTGTCCGCCTTCGACGGCAACGGCTGGAGCAACGTCGGCGGAGGCCTCGGGCCCATGCAGGGAACCCTGCACTGGGGTGGCCTGTGCCTGTCCACGAACGCCAGCGGCGGGCTGGCTGCGCTCTGGGGAGAGGTCGGCGTCGGCTCCTATACGTCGCCCACGATGGTCACCAAGGTCTACAACCGCTGAGCGGCTGGGCAGCCGCCCCGGGGCGGGGCAGGGTGAGACGAGGCGTGTAGCCCCGTCGCGCGCACCGGCAGCAAGGGACTTCCCCGTCCCTCGCTTTCCGCGGAAGATGCCCGGAATGTCCCCCCGAGACCCCGGTCCCGATCGGCAGGAACGCCGCGCGCGCGGCGTCACCGCGCGGCTGCTCCAGGGAAAGGGCCGGGTGGGCGCGCCCCGCTTCGGCCAGGCCTTCACCATCGGCACGGCGCCCTCCTGCGACGTCCAGGTGGACGCCCCCGGCCTTCCGCCGGTCCACGCCGAGGTGCTGCCGGACGGGATCCTCTGGTGGATCCGCGACCTCTCCGGCGGGCCCGGGACCTTCGTCAACGGCGCCCGCGCGCAGATGGTGCCGCTGCGGGATCGCGCCGAGGTGGAGCTGGGCAAGGGCGGCCCGCGCCTCGAGCTGGTGGTGCAGAAGGCGGGACGGGGGGAGGAGGACGAGGAGCAGGAGGAGGACGACGACGACGAGGAGGCGCCGCAGCCGGCCGCCCCCGCTCGGCCCTCGCCCTTCGACTCCGCGAGCCCTGCGGGCTCGCTACGCTCAGGGCGAACGGATCGGGACCCCCAGCCGCCGGCAGCTTCGCAGCCCGGCCCGAAGCCGCCCGTCGCGACGCTCATCACCCCCGTCCCGCAGAAGGGCGCACCGCCGCCGGTGAAGACCGAGCTCCAGCCGGCCCGCCCTGCCACGGGAAAGGGCCAGCCCCCGCCCCCGCGCCCGGACGACGACGATGACGCCCCCACGGTGAAGCGCCCGCCGCGCAAGGGCGCCGCCGAGCCCGGGCCCAGCGGGAAGCCCGCCACGGAGAAGGACCTGCTGCGCCGCTTCCTGCGCAAGGACGCGCCCGGCGCGGCGGTCGGCCACGAGACCATGATGTTCCGCAAGGCGCTGGCCACCGCCAAGAAGCGGTCGCTGCTACCCTGGCAGATCCTGGCCTCGGTGGCGCTCACCGCGGCGCTGCTGGCGGCCGGCGTCATCTACCACCAGCAGCGCAAGCTCACCGAGCTGCGCGCCAGCGCCGAGAAGCTCTTCTACGCCTCCCGCGCCATGGAGGTGGAGGTGGCCCAGCTCGAGGAGATCGTGCTGGCCCACACCGACCGGAAGGTCCTGCAGGAGCTGCTGGACCGGAAGTCCAGGCACGCCGCGCTGGAGGCCGAGTACGACAGCTTCGTGCGCGAGCTGGGCGTCTACGCCAAGGCCTCGCGCGACGAGCAGGTGATCATGCGCGTGGCCCGCGCCTTCGGCGAGTGCGGAATCGGCATGCCGAAGGACTTCGTGGCCCAGGTGCGGATCTACGTGGACCGCTGGCGCACCTCCAACCGGCTGGCCAACGCCCTGAAGCGCTCGGCGGCGCGCGGCTACGGCCCGGCCATCCAGCGCGTCTTCGTGGAGGCCGGGCTGCCCCAGGCAGTACGTCTACCTGCCGCTGCAGGAGAGCGGCTACGACGACCGCGCGGTGGGCCCGCCCACCCGCTACGGCCACGCCAAGGGCATGTGGCAGTTCATCTCCGCCACCGCCACGCGCTACGGCCTGCAGATCGGTCCGCTCTACAATCAGCCGGCCTACGACCCGCGCGACGACCGGTTCGACTGGCAGAAGGCCACCACCGCGGCCGTGCGCTACATCAAGGAGCTGAACGCCGAGGAGGCCCAGGCCTCCGGGCTCCTGGTCCTGGCCTCCTACAACTGGGGCGAGACGCACGTCCGGGAGACCATCGAGAGCCTCCCGGCCAACCCGCGGGAGCGGAACTTCTGGCGGCTGCTCCGTGACCGGCGCGTCCCGAAGGAGACCTACGACTACGTCATGTCGATCTTCTCGGCCGCCGTGATCTGCGAGGATCCGAAGCTTTTCGGCTTCGACCTGACCTGCCCCGAGCTGCAGGAGCTGGACGTACGTCCGGCCAGCGGCGCCCCCGCGCGGCAGTGAGCCACAGCCGGCCGGCCCTGGCCCGTCGATCCCCGTCCTGGGGGTGAAACAGCCGCATGGCCAGACCCCTCGTTTCGAGGGATACTGACCGGACCGGCAGTGCACACAGGATGGGCCCCGGCCACGCGCAGCGCGGCCGTCGGGAGGGGAACCGCATGCGCGTCGAGGCTCGCTCGCTGGTCCGGAAGCTCACCCCCACCGCCACCCGCGCGCTCGAGGCCTCGGTGGGCCGCGCCGCCCAGGGCGGCTACTACGAGCTGACGGTGGAGCACCTGCTCTCGTCGCTGCTCGAGCCGGACGAAGGCGACGTCGCGCTGCTGATGCAGGCGCACGGCGCCAATCGCCGCCGGCTGGCCGGCGCGGTGGAGCGGGTCCTCTCCGCCATGAAGACCGGCAACCCGGGGCGCCCGGTCATCTCGGAGAGCGTCTTCACCTGGCTGGAGGAGGCCTGGCTGACCGCGTCGGTGGACCTGGGCGCGTCCAAGCTGCGCACCGGCCACCTGCTGCTGCAGCTGGTCGCCAAGCCCGACCGCTACACCGGCGACTCCTACGCGGTGCTGGAGGAGCTGGACGAGAAGGCCATGAAGGCCGGGCTGGAGGACCTGCTGGCCGGCAGCCCGGAGGCGCACGAGGCGCTGGTGGAGGGCGCGGCGGCGCCGGGCGGCGAGGGTGCTCCCGGCAAGCCCGGGCAGGCCGGCGGTGAGGCGCTGGCGCGCTTCGCCACCAACTTCACGCAGCGCGCCCGCGACGGCAAGATCGACCCCATCTTCGGCCGCCACCGCGAGATCCGCCAGGTGATCGACATCCTGGCCCGCCGCCGCAAGAACAACCCCATCATCGTGGGCGAGCCGGGCGTGGGGAAGACCGCGCTGGTCGAGGGGCTGGCGATCGCCATCGCCGCGGGCGACGTGCCGGACGCGCTGAAGGAGGTCGAGCTGCTGGGGCTCGACCTGGGGCTGCTCCAGGCCGGCGCCAGCGTGCGCGGCGAGTTCGAGAACCGGCTCAAGGCGGTCATCTCGGAGGTGAAGGCCTCGGCCCGGCCCATCATCCTCTTCATCGACGAGGCCCACACCATGATCGGCGCCGGCGGCACGGCCGGCGGCAGCGACGCGGCCAACCTGCTCAAGCCGGCGCTGGCGCGCGGCGAGCTGCGGACCATCGCGGCCACCACCTGGAGCGAGTACAAGAAGTACTTCGAGAAGGACGCCGCCCTGGAGCGGCGCTTCCAGCCGGTCAAGGTGGACGAGCCCTCCGACGAGGACGCGGTGGTGATGCTGCGCGGCCTGCGCGCCGCCTACGAGGCGGCGCACGGGGTGGTGATCCGCGACGAGGCCATCACCGCCGCCGTGACCCTGTCCCGCCGCTACCTCTCCGGCCGGCAGCTGCCGGACAAGGCGGTGGACCTGCTCGACACCGCCGCCGCCCGCGTCAAGATCGCCCTGGCCGCCCGGCCGGAGGCGCTGGTGGCGGCGCAGGAGGAGATCGCCGCCCTGGAGCGGGCCCGCGCCGCGGTGACCCGCGACGTGACCGACGGCCAGCGCAAGGAGGACGGCGCGGTGGCCGACCTCGACGCCCGCCTGGCGGCGGCGCGCGACCGCGTGGCGGGGCTGGAGACGCGGCTGGGCGCGGAGCGCGCGGCGGTGGAGGCCCTGCGCGCGGCGCGGGCCGCGCTGGCCGAGGGGAAGGGCGACCGGGCCGCGGTGGACGCGGCGGCGGAGGCGCTGGCCAAGCTGCAGGGCGAGCGCCCGCTGCTCCACGCCGAGGTGGACGCCGACGCGGTGGCCCGCGTGATCGAGGCCTGGACCGGCGTGCCGGCGGGCAAGATGCGCTCGGGGCAGATCCAGGCGGTGCTGGAGGTCGAGCAGCGGCTCACCGAGCGCGTGAAGGGGCAGCCGGAGGCGGTGAAGGCGGTGGCCGAGGCGCTGCGCATCTCGCACGCCGGCATCCGCAACCCGGGCGCGCCGGTGGGCGTGCTGCTCTTCGTGGGCCCCAGCGGCGTGGGCAAGACCGAGACCGCGGTGGCGCTGGCCGACCTGCTCTACGGCGGCGAGCGGTTCATGACCCAGATCGCCATGAGCGAGTTCCAGGAGAAGCACTCGGTCTCGCGGCTGATCGGCTCGCCCCCGGGCTACGTCGGCTACGGCGAGGGCGGCCGGCTCACCGAGGCGGTGCGGCAGCGCCCGTACTCGGTGGTGCTGCTGGACGAGTGCGAGAAGGCCGACCTGGAGGTGATGAACCTCTTCTACCAGGTGTTCGACAAGGGCACCCTCACCGACGGTGAGGGGCGCGAGGTGGACTTCAAGAACACCCTGGTGATCCTCACCTCCAACCTGGCCACCGACCTGATCATGGCGGCCTTCGACGACGAGGAGAAGCCCACCGCCGAGCAGGTGGCGGCCGCCATCCGGCCCATCCTCTCCAAGCACTTCAAGCCGGCGCTGCTGGCCCGCATGACCATCGTCCCCTTCGCGCCGCTGCCGAAGGACGTGCTGAAGGGAGATCGTCCAGCTCAAGCTGGGCGCGCTGGCGAAGCGGCTCACCGCCAGCCACGGCATCCAGGCCGCCTTCGCGCCGGAGCTGGTGGACCACCTGGCCGGCCGCTGCCAGGACCCGGGAGACCGGCGCCCGCAACGTGGACCACGTGCTGCGCGGCGGGCTCATGTCCGACCTCGCCCGCGCGCTGCTGGAGCGGATGGCCTCCGGCACCCCCGCCGCCCGCGTGGCGGTGGCGGTGGACGCCCAGGGCGCCTTCCAGATCACCTTCGACGAGGCCTGAGCCATGCTCGCCCTGCACGTCCGTGTCCAGGAGCTCGACGGCGGCGGGACCCACGAGACCTACGCGTTCCACCGCTCGCCGGTGCGCGTGGGGCGGGGCGAGCTGAACGACCTGCGGCTTGACTATCCGTACGTCTCGAACTGGCACGGGCTGATCCAGTTCGACGACGAGGGGATCCGCTTCGTGGACCTGGGGTCCACCAACGGCTCGTTCCTGGACGGCGTGCGGCTGGACAAGAACGTCCAGGCCACCATCCAGCCCAGCCACGAGCTCCTGCTGGGCCGGCTGCAGCTGGTGCTGAGCCGCGAGAGCGCCGAGGCGCACGCGCCGGCGCCGCCGGCCCCGCCGCACTCGGTGACGATGTTCGCCCGGCGCGTGGCGCTGGACCAGGCCGTGGCCGGCGCCCTCTCCGGCCGGCTGGAGAAGCTGGCCCGCGAGGAGGCGGGCGCGCCTGCCCTCCCGGTCGAGCCGGCGGCTCCGCACGTCGAGGCCGCGCACGCGCCGGCGCCGCACCTCCCGGCGCCCCCGCCTCCATCTCCGCTCCCGCCCCCGCCGCCTGCGCCGGTGGCCGACAGCCCGGCCCTGCTGGCCGCACTGGACACCGCCTCCTGGCAGCTGGGCGTGCTGCACGACGCCTGCAAGCAGGCCGACGAGAACTTCACGGCGGCGCTGGACCAGGCCATCGCCTTCCTGAGCGAGCCGGAGCAGGCCCGCGCCCGGGTGCTCGCGGCCGAGCGCTTCCCGAACGCGCCGGGCCAGCCCGCCGCCGCCGCGCCGCCGGCCTGGGCGGCCCCGGCTCCGGTGGTTCCGGATCAGGCGGCCCCGCCCCGCTCGGACTCCGTTCGCGGTGAGCCTGTCGAACCGCGAACGGGGGCTGAATGGGGCCCAGGACGGCCCCCCGACGACAGCCCCGGCGCCGCCACCGCGCTGCTGCGCGTCTTCGCCGAGGCCTACCTCGGGCCGGAGGCCGCCCCGCGCACGCCCGAGGCCCAGCAGGCGCTGCTCTCGGTGCTGGCCGAGGTGCTGGAGACGGCGGCGCGCGGCTACCTCGAGCTGCGCAGCGGCTACGAGCAGTTCGCCCGCGAGATCGGCATCCGCCTGCCGCGCAGCGAGGGGGCCATCGGCAAGATCACCGACGCCAACCAGCTGGTGACCTGGCTGCTCCAGCCCACCGACGGCGAGCCGCGCGCCCACCAGCTGGGCAGCGCCTTCGCGGATCTCATGATCCACCAGGTGGGCCTGCTGAACGGCGTGCAGGCCGGCGGCCGCGCCCTGCTGGACCGCCTGTCGCCCGGCGCGCTGACGCGCGAGGTGGAGAAGAAGGGCGGCTTCGGCATCGGCCTCCGCCCGCTTCGCGAGGCGGCGCTGTGGCGGGCGCTGGAGGAGAAGTTCCAGGAGCTGACAGAGGAGGACAACGCCGTCACCGACGTCCTCTTCGGCAAGGAGTTCGCGCGGGCCTACGCGGCCCTGACCGGCCGCCGCCCCACCGGCGACAGCGACCCGCGCCTCGACCAGAAGCGGCGCTGAGCGCCCCCCGGAGACCCACCATGAACCGTTCCTCGCGCTCCGCCGCGCCCGCCCTCGCGGCGCTCGCCCTGGCCCTGCCCGCCTGCGCCCCCACCAGCCCGCACCCCTGGTCCTACGAGGGCATCTGCTCCGTCGACGTGGACATGGGCCAGGCCGCCGACGCGGCCGCCTGGCGACGCCTGGTGCTGGGTGACCGCTCCCACCGCGGCGTGCGGGACTGCACCGGCACGCCGGTGGTGTGGGAGGGCCCGGTGCTCCAGTGCGGCGACGCCGAGGTCACCCGCGCCGCGCTGCCGGCCCGCCCCGCCTCGGAAGGCGGCGAGGACGTGGTGGTCAGCGACGTGGACCCCTCGCACAAGCTGGTCTGGGTGCTCACCGACTTCCTGGCCACCGGCGACGCGCTGGGGCCGGTGGCGCTGGTCGAGATCCGCAACCGCATGATCCGCGTCGAGGCCATCGGCACGCTGCGCGCCTACCGGAGCGCCAAGCTGCGCCTGGTCCACTCCGGCGGCGCGGTGGTGCTGGTGGCGGAGGGGCAGGGCTGCGCCGGCGCCGGCCCGTCCACCTGCGGGCGCGCGGCGCGCCTGATGGCGCTCTCCGGCGCGCGCTTCCAGCAGAGCCAGCTGGTGGACGCCGGCGGCAGCTGCCTGGGCGCGGGCTGGGTGCAGCTGCAGCGCGAGGAGTACGAGGGCGGCACCGGCGGGCGCGAGCGCGTCTTCCGCCTCGACGCCTCGGTGGCCGGCGCCCCGGACGGCCTGAAGCTGACCGAGCTGGTCACCGTCCACGACCGCGACCCGCGCCGCCCCGAGGCGCCGGAGAAGCTGGTGCGCCGGGCCGAGTCCACCGCCGTCTACCGCGTGAACGGCGCCAACCTGGCCGGCGAGGCCGGCCCGCTCTGGGCCCGCATGGCCCCCGCCCCGGCGCCCGCCGCGCCGGTGCCGGTGCCGGCGCGCGGCCGCCGGAACTGAGCGGGGTCCGGCTGCCCTCCGACTTCGCCGTGCCATCGGGACAAGCGGGACGGGGGGTGGGCCGATCCCGGTCCCGAGCGCGGCTTCCCCTTGGCGACGCGGTAGAGCGGCGGCGCGATCGCACCGGAGGGGACGGCACTGCGGGCCTTGCGAAGGATCCGTTCGGGCTGAGCGTAGCGGCCGCGAGGCGGCCGCGGAGTCGAAGCCCAAGGTTGCCACCGGGATCCGCAGGCGTTCGGTCCCCGTTCATCCTTCGACTCCGGGCCCGGTCCACCGGATCCTGCCGAGCCGAGGCCGGGCCCCTACGCTCAGGACGAACGGATGTGGGACCGCGATCGCACCGGAGAGGACGGCACTGCGGGCCTTGCGAAGGATCCGTTCGGGCTGAGCGTAGCGGCCGCGTAGCGGCCGCGGAGTCGAAGCCCAAGGTTGCCACCGGGATCCGCAGGCGTTCGGTCCCCGTTCATCCTTCGACTTCGGGCCCGGTCCACCGGATCCTGCCGAGCCGAGGCCGGGCCCTACGCTCAGGACGAACGGGATGGGGACCGCGATCGCACCGGTGGGGAACGGCACTGCGGGCCTTGCGAAGGATCCGTTCGGGCTGAGCGTAGCGGCCGCGAGGCGGCCGCGGAGTCGAAGCCCAGGGCTTGCCACCGGGAGCCGCAGGCGTTCGGTCCCCGTTCATCCTTCGACTCCGGGCCCGGCCCACCGGATCCTGCCGAGCCGAGGCCGGGCCCTACGCTCAGGACGAACGGGATGGGGACCGCAATCGCACCGGAGGGGACGGCACTGCGGGCCTTGCGAAGGATCCGTTCGGGCTGAGCGTAGCGGCCGCGTAGCGGCCGCGGAGTCGAAGCCCAAGGTTGCCACCGGGATCCGCAGGCGTTCGGTCCCCGTTCATCCTTCGACTTCGGGCCCGGTCCACCGGATCCTGCCGAGCCGAGGCCGGGCCCTACGCTCAGGACGAACGGGATGGGGACCGCGATCGCACCGGTGGGGAACGGCACTGCGGGCCTTGCGAAGGATCCGTTCGGGCTGAGCGTAGCGGCCGCGAGGCGGCCGCGGAGTCGAAGCCCAGGGCTTGCCACCGGGAGCCGCAGGCGTTCGGTCCCCGTTCATCCTTCGACTCCGGGCCTGGTCCACCGGATCCTGCCCGAGCCGAGTCCGGGCCCTACGCTCAGGACGAACGGGATGGGGACCGCAATCGCACCGGAGGGGACGGCACTGCGGGCCTTGCGAAGGATCCGTTCGGGCTGAGCGTAGCGGCCGCGAAGCGGCCGCGGAGTGGAAGCCCAGGGCTTGCCACCGGGATTCGCAGGCGTTCGGTCCCCGTTCATCCTTCGACTCCGGGCCCGGCCCACCGGATCCTGCCGAGCCGAGGCCGGGCCCTACGCTCAGGACGAACGGATGGGGACCGCGATCGCACCGGAGGAGACGGCACTGCGGGCCTTGCGAAGGATCCGTTCGGGCTGAGCGTAGCGGCCGCGAGGCGGCCGCGGAGTCGAAGCCCAAGGTTGCCACCGGGATCCGCAGGCGTTCGGTCCCCGTTCATCCTTCGACTCCGGGCCCGGTCCACCGGATCCTGCCGAGCCGAGGCCGGGCCCTACGCTCAGGACGAACGGGGATGGGGGACCGCGATCGCACCGGAGGGGACGGCACTGCGGGCCTTGCGAAGGATCCGTTCGGGCTGAGCGTAGCGGCCGCGAAGCGGCCGCGGAGTCGAAGCCCAGGGCTTGCCACCGGGAGCCGCAGGCGTTCGGTCCCCGTTCATCCTTCGACTCCGGGCCTGGTCCACCGGATCCTGCCGAGCCGAGGCCGGGCCCTACGCTCAGGACGAACGGGATGGGGACCGCGATCGCACCGGAGATGCTCGCGGCGCAGCCAATCCGTTCGGGCTGAGCGTAGCGGCCGCGTAGCGGCCGCGGAGTCGAAGCCCAGGGCTTGCCACCGGGATCCGCAGGCGTTCGGTCCCCGTTCATCCTTCGACTTCGGGCCCGGTCCACCGGATCCTGCCGAGCCGAGGCCGGGCCCTACGCTCAGGACGAACGGGATGGGGACCGCGATCGCACCAGTGGGGACGGCACTGCGGGCCTTGCGAAGGATCCGTTCGGGCTGAGCGTAGCGGCCGCGAGGCGGCCGCGGAGTCGAAGCCCAGGCGCGGGGTGGTCCTCGCGAGCGGCCCCACCCTCACGCCCACGGCCGCAGCCGCTCCAGCTCCTCGCGGATGGCCTGATCGTCCGGCGCGGCCTTGTGGGCGTCCTCGAGCCGCGCCACGGCCAGGCCGATGCGGCCGGCGGCGAGGTGGTCGAGCGCCTCGGCGTAGAGCTTCTGCGCCGCGGGCGAGCGCCCTGGCGCGCGATCGGGCAGCTCGCGCCCGAGCGCGTCGGCAGCGGCGGCGATCTCGGCGCGATCGAAGATGGCGCGCCAGGCGCCGGGGCCGGGCGAGCGGGTCGGATCCAGCACCACCTGCCGGCGCGACACCAGCGCGAAGAGCGCCCCCACGGCGCGCTGCGGGCCCGGGCCGAAGGACTTCACCAGCGCCTCCACCGTCACGCCGCTGCCGATGCGGCGCAGCAGCGCCAGCTCCTCCGGCGCGAAGTCCACCAGGTAGCGGGGCGGCTCACCCAGGTAGACGCGCGAGCGGGCCGGCAGCCGCTCCGGGACGCGGCGCACCGCGCCGGCCGCCACGGCGTCGGCGGCCAGCAGCGCCTCGAACCAGCCGCGGTCGGTGGCGCCGGGGGTGAAGCGGATGCCCAGCCGCGAGGGCGACTGCGCGCGCGACCAGATCACCTTCCCGTGGGCGCGGATGGCGCGGCCCGGCGTCGAGAATCTCCAGGCTCACCTCGCGCCCGGGCTCGATCAGCCGCGGCGTCACCAGCTGGCACCCGCTGGGCCCGAGGTCCTCCGTCTCCGCCGCCCAGGACGAGAACCGGTGGCGGACCTGGACCGCATAGCGGGCCGGGAGGCGCGGGGCGCGCCTGGGGTTGAGGACGTCGGTGACGTTCAAGATCGGGGACCTCTGCTGCGGGGGCCGGTGTGTATGCCAGGAACCTACTTGTCCTGGCAACAGGGGACGCGCCAACGCTCAACCGGGGCGCTCGAGCCACCAACCCGTGCTGATGGTGAGGAATTCCACTGCGAGCGGAATGAGACCTGTCCGTTGCGTCGCAGCGGGGGCCCGAAGCGCTAGGCTGGGGCCATGGTGTCCCATCCTTCCCCGCACCGGATCGCCGACGGCGAGGTGCTGGTCTACCGGCTCTTCGACGTGGCCGACGCGGTGGATCTGGCCCGCGCCGAGGGGCTGGTGACCGCGCCCAGCTCGCGCCTGCGCCTGGAGGGCGTCCAGTCCTCCTCCGCCCTCGAGTTCCCGCGCCCGCCCATCCAGATCCGCGTGGGCCGCCGCAGCGTGCCGCTCTCGGGCGGCGCGCGCGAGGTCGAGGCGGTGGCGCGGGTCTTCGATTTCGGCGTGATCTCGATCTGTTACCGCCTGCCGGTGGCCGCCGGGACGGCGCTCGAGGCGCTGGTGCCGCTGGCCGAGGAGCTGTTCGTGGCGCCCGCCCCGGCGCTGGACGCCGAGGCGCGCCGCGAGGCCGAGGCGGTGGCCGCGGCGCTGGCGCCGGCCCTGGAGCGGCCGCACAGCTGGGAAGGGCTGGAGGGCTACCAGGTGGTGCTGGTGCGGCGCTGGGAGGGCGGGCCGGTCGCCGCCACCGACCTCCTGGCGGGGGCCCCCATCCCCGCGCTGCTGCTGGGCGAGACCAGCCACGTGGCCCTGTCGGCGGCGGAGCGGCAGGACGTCCTCTCCCACCACTGGTCCTACCTGGAGGACGACCTGGCGGTGGTGCACTGGAACAGCGCCCTGGTGGTCGAGCCTTCGGGGGTGGAGGACATCCCGCACCTGCTCGAGTTCGCGACCGCGCACCTGCTGGAGCTGCGCTACTACGACGCCCTGCTCGACGGGGCGCTGCACCGGCTCTACGACGACATGGAGCGGGGCGGCAGCCCGGTGCTCGACATCCTGACGCGCCGTTACCGGGGGCTGCAGCGCCGCACCGCCGCGCTGCTGCTGGAGCTCTCCGAGATGACGGAAAGGCTGGAAAATGCGGTGAAAATCGTGGGCGACCTGTACCTGGCCCGCGTCTACCAGGGGGCCGTCCGGCGCTTCCGGCTGCCCGCGTGGCAGGAACCGTGCTGCGCAAGCAGCGGCTCGTCGCCGAGGTCAACGACCTGACCGGCGACGCGGCCGACGTGAGCCGCTCGGAGCTCCTGGAGATGGCCATCATCCTGCTGATCGTATTCGAGCTGGTGGCCGCCCTCCGGTGACGGACAGTGTGAGGATGAATCCCCCTGGGGCGCAACGATTCCGGGAGGCGATCGTCACGGCAGGCCCGTTTCAGGGTGATCCGTGCGGTCGAAAGTTGACGCCGGGATCCGGAAGCGATATCAGCAAACCACTCGCCGCGTCACAAAACCCTTGCGGCGGTAGGAGCGGGAGGCTTTCACATGACGCAGGCTCAGTTCTTCCAGGCGGTGGCCGAGGGCTCGCAGCTTTCGAAGGCCCAGGTTCGCGCGGTGTTCGCGGCGGTCGAGGAGGTCGTCACCAAGAAGCTGAAGGCCGAGGGAAGATCCCCCTGGGCGGCCTCGGCGCGGTGAAGCTGGTGGACCGCAAGGCCCGCATCGGCCGCAACCCGGCCACGGGCGAGCAGATCAAGATCCCGGCCCGCACCGCGATCGAGAATCGCGCCGGCGAAGGCCCTGAAGGACCTGTTCAACAAGAAGGCGAAGAAGTAACAGCGCCCTTGCTTGAGCGCGGCGGGGCCTCGCGCCCCGCCATTGCTTCGACGCCCGCCGGCCCATCGCCGGCGGGCGTTTTACATTCGTGGCGTCCCGGAGGCCGCATGCCGCTCGTGGTGATCCCCGCCGACACGCCCGCGCTGCGCGCGCAGGCCATGGCCCTGCGCCTCGAGGTCTTCGTGGGCGAGCAGCAGGTGCCCGCGGAGCTGGAGCAGGACGAGCTGGACGCGGTCGCCTTCCACGCCATCGCGCTGGAGGACGGCCGCTGCGTGGGCACCGGGCGGCTGGTCGAGCAGGCGGGCGGGGTGGGGCGGGTGGGGCGCATGGCCGTGGCCGCCACGCACCGCGGCGCCGGCGTGGGCGGGCGCGTGCTGGCGCTGCTGGAGCAGCAGGCGCGCGCCTCGGGGCTGGGCGGGATCGAGCTGCACGCGCAGGTGCACGCCGAGGCCTTCTACGCGCGCCACGGCTACCGCCCGCACGGCGAGCGGTTCGAGGAGGCCGGGATCGAGCACGTGATCATGCGGAAGGCGCTGTAGGGCGCGATCCCTGCCCTTCGACTCCGCCGCCGCTTCGCGGCGGCTACGCTCAGGGCGAACGGGTGCCGTGGGCTTTGCGGGCCCGAGCGAGCCCGCCTGGCCGAGCGAGCCCGCCCGGCCTGAGCGAGCCTGCCTGGCCCGAGCGAGCCCGCCCGGCCTGAGCGAGCCTGCCTGGCCCGAGCGAGCCCGCCCGGCCTGAGCGAGCCCGCCTGGCCCGAGCGAGCCCGCCTGGCCCGAGCGAGCCCGCCCGGCCTGAGCGTGAACCCGTTCGGCCTGAGCGTAGGGCGCGCGACCAGCGCGCCCGGAGTCGAAGGCCAGGAGATCGAACGGCAGGGCTCAGCCCACGTGCAGCAGCGCCCGCACCGTGCTCATGATGTCGGCGAACTGCACCGGCTTCTGCAGGTAGACGTCCACGCCCACCTCGATGGCCCGGGCGCGCGCGTCGGGGCCGCCGGCCGAGATGACCATCACCGGCAGGTCGGCCAGCGCCGCGTCGGCGCGCATCTGCTCCACCAGCGTGAAGCCGTCCATGACCGGCATGTACAGGTCGGTCATGATCAGGTCGGGCTTGGGCGAGCTGGCCAGGCGCTGCAGCGCCTCGTGGCCGTCGTGCGCGAACTCCACGTTCACGCGCGCGCCGCCCTTCTCGCGGAGCTTCTTGAGCGCGTACTCGTACATCTCGAGCACGTGCACGTTGTCCTCGACCACCAGCACGGTGAAGTCGCGCTTGGCCGGCCCGGGCGCCCGGGAGTTGTCCACGAGCGACGCCAGGCGCGCCTGGTGGCCCGGGTCGAGCACCCGGACCGCGACCCCGGGGGGGCCCTCGGCCGCGGAGGTCCGGACGCGGACCACCTCGACCTCGACCTCGACCGGATCGAGCAGGCCAGGGAAGCTGACGACCAGGGGGACGCGCTGCCCCACCTGGAGGTCGCGCTCGGTGCGGATGAACAGACCGCTGGCGGACAGGTTCTCGGTGGCGTCCCGGACAGCGGCCGGAAGCCCCGGGTAGTCGACCCGGAGGATCAGGGGGACGCGTGCGTCGCGACGCTTCTCTTTGCCGTGCTCCATGCGGGTGAAGGGAATATATCGCGGCGCGGAGGCGGGCGGTTCTCCTTGACAGTCCTACACCCCCTCACTAGCCTGCCCCGGCATTTGGCCAGGCATCTCAGACCTTTATGACCAATCCAGGTGCTGTGAGCGCGGCAGGCGACCTGCCGCGCGAGAAGGTCGAGCACTTCGACCGCGAGCTGGCCGGCATCCTCCAGCGCTATCCGCCGGACCGGAAGGCCGCCGCCATGATCCCAGCCCTGCGGCTGGGGCAGGAGCTGTTCGGCCACGTGTCACCGGGCGTGCAGGCCCTGGCGGCCGACCGGCTGGGCGTCTCGCCGGCCCGCGCGGAGGAGGTCGCGACCTTCTACGTGATGTTCCACACCGAGCCGGTGGGGCGGCACGTGGTCGAGGTCTGCACCAACATCTCCTGCTGCCTCTCCGGCGCCGAGCGGCTCTGGGAGCACCTCAGCCGCAAGCTGGAGGTGAAGAACGGCGGCACCACCGCCGACGGGCGGATCACGCTGCGCGAGGTCGAGTGCCTGGGGTCCTGCGGCACCGCCCCGGCCATGCTGATCGACGAGGAGATGCACGAGCGGCTCTCGCTGGATCAGGTCGACCGGATCGTCGGGGGGCTCGAGTGAGCGACACCCTCATCATCACCCGCCGCTGGGGCAAGCCGGACTCCGCCGCGCTCGAGACCTACCGCGCCGACGGCGGCTACCAGGCGCTGGAGAAGGCGCTGGGCATGGCGCCGGGCGCCGTCGTGGACGAGGTCAAGGCGTCCAACCTGCGCGGCCGCGGCGGCGCCGGCTTCGCCACCGGCCTCAAGTGGACCTTCCTGCCCAAGGACGTCCGGCCCCGTTACCTGACGGTGAACGCCGACGAGTCCGAGCCCGGCACGTTCAAGGACCGCTACATCATCGAGCACGACCCCCACCTGTTGATCGAGGGGATCGCCATCACCTGCGTCGCGCTCGACATCCACCGCGCCTACGTCTACATCCGCGGCGAGTTCGCCAAGCAGGCCCGCATCCTGGAGCAGGCGCTCGAGGAGGCCCGGGCGGCCGGCATCATCGGGGCCAAGGTGCTGGGGCGCGACTTCGACCTCGAGGTGCACGTGCACCGCGGCGCAGGCGCGTACATCTGCGGCGAGGAGTCGGCGCTGCTCGAGTCACTGGAGGGGAAGAAGGGCTACCCCCGGCTCAAGCCGCCCTTCCCGGCCGTGGTCGGGCTCTGGGGCAAGCCGACCATCATCAACAACGTCGAGACCATCGCCAACATCCCCTGGATCGTGGCCAACGGCGGCGCGGCCTTCGCGGCGCTGGGCACCGGCAAGTCCGGCGGCACGCGCCTCTTCTGCGTCTCGGGCCACGTGAACCGGCCCGGCGTCTACGAGAAGCCGGTCCACTACAACCTGAAGAAGCTGATCATGGAGGACTGCGGCGGGATCGTGGGCGGCCGGAAGGTGAAGGCCGTGATCCCGGGCGGCTCCTCCGCGCCGATCCTCGCGGCGCACGAGATCGACGTCTCCATGGAGTTCGACGCGCTCAAGGCGGCCGGCACCATGGCCGGCTCGGGCGGCATCATCGTCTTCGACGAGTCCACCTGCATGGTCCGGGCGCTGGCCCGCGTGGCCAAGTTCTACGCCGAGGAGAGCTGCGGCCAGTGCACCCCCTGCCGCGAGGGCACCTCGTGGATGGAGGGCGTGCTGGAGCGGCTCGAGCACGGCCACGCCAGCGAGGCCGACGTGGCCAAGCTGGACCAGCTGGCCAGCAGCATCATGGGCATGACCATCTGCGCCCTGGGCGACGCCGCCGCCATGCCGGTCCAGTCGTTCCTGAAGAAGTTCCGCGACGAGTTCGTGCAGCACGCCCGCGAGCGCCGCTGCCCGCACGGCGACAGCGCCTGGGGGCTGGAGCAGGCCTCGCGCCAGGCGCAGGTCGGGGCGATCGTCTACTGATTGGTCTCCGCCGCAGGGGAGGTTCCAGCGTGAGCGTCACACCGGAGCAGGTCACCTTCTGGATCTTCGCCGTCCCCCTCGTGGCCACGGCCGCCGGGGTGGTGGCCGCGCGCAGCCCCGTCTACGCCGCCATGAACCTGGTGGCCGCGTTCTTCTTCATGGCGGGCATCTACGTGCTGCTGGTGGCCCACCTGATCGCCTTCATGCAGATCCTGGTCTACGCCGGCGCGGTGATGGTGCTCTTCCTCTTCGTGATCATGCTGCTCTCGCTGGGCAACGAGCACCTGGAGAAGGAGCGCCACCGGGCCATGCAGTGGGCGGGCGCGGTCGGCGCCATCATGCTGGTGACGGTCATCGCCGTGGCCATCGCCGACGTGCAGACGGGCGAGCCGGCCCAGCTGCCGGCCGACTTCGGCGAGGTGAAGGCGGTGGGCTGGGTGCTGTACACGAAGTACCTGCTCCCCTTCGAGGCCACCAGCCTGCTGCTGCTGGCCGCCATCGTGGGCGCCGTGGTCGTCGCCAAGGAGCGGATCTGACATGGTACCGCTCGACCACTACCTGCTGCTGGCCGCCATCCTGTTCGGCATCGGCTTGCTGGGCGTGCTGCTGAAGCGCAACGCGCTCATCGTGATGATGAGCGTGGAGCTGATGCTCAACGCCGCCAACCTCACCTTCCTGGCCTTCGCGCGCCAGCACGCCGACCTGGGCGGCCACGCCATCGCCTTCTTCGTGATCGCGGTGGCGGCGGCCGAGGCGGCGGTGGGCCTGGCGGTGGTGATCGCCATCTACCGGACCCGCGGCGCGGTCAACGTGGACGAGGTCCGGGCCCTGCGCGAGTAGCACACCGGAGCCCTTGGCGCGCCGCGGCGACTGCGCCTGCCCTTCGACTCCGCCGCCGCAGGGCGGCGGCTACGCTCAGGGCGACCGGATGGCGAGCGGCGGGGATGGCCGACCGCGGCATCGCGTCCGGGGACGGGCCCGATGATTGCCGCGCGCCCGGCGGGTGCGGCGGGGTAAGCTCGGGCCAATGCTCGCGCGCTGCGCCAGGTGTCAGGGCGACTTCACGACCGATAGCTTCGGGCTCCAGCGGTGTCCTCACTGCGGGTCGGAGCTCCTGCTGGCCGACCCCAACGCCCCGGCCGCGCCGCCGCCCGGCGACGCGACCGCGCCGGATCAGGGCAGCCCGCCGCCCGGCGGCTCGCCTCCCCGGGCTGGGTCCCGCCGTCCGTCCCGCCGCCGCCGCCGCCGCCCGCGCTCGAGCAGCTGCCGGCACCGTTCGCCGACCGCACCCGGCTGGGCTTCTTCCCCTCGTTCTGGGAGACCCTCAAGCTGATCGTCAGCCGCCCGACCGAGTTCTTCGGGCGGGTGCGGATCGACCAGTCCGGCTCGGCCATCCTCTTCGCGGCGCTGTCCATCACGGCGGGCGCGCTCTTCGAGACGCTCTACGCGCTGCTCCAGCAGCAGGGGATGCTCGCCGCCCTGCAGCAGTTCTCCCAGCAGTACGGGCTGAGCCCGGAGCAGGTGAGCACCTTCGAGCACCTGATCCGGGCGCAGGGCTTCCTGATGCTGCCGGTGACGGTCGCGGTCCACCTGGTGGCGCTGTTCGCGAGCGCCGGCGTCTTCCACCTCTGCCTGATGCTCTTCCGCGGCGCCAACCGCGGCTTCGACGCCACGCTCACCGTGGTCGCCTACGCGTTCGGGCTGCACCTGCTGATGGTGGTCCCGTTCTGCGGATCGACGGTCGCCCTGGTCTGGGAGGTGGTGGTGGTGATCATCGGCCTGGGCGCCGCCCACCGCTGCGGCACCGGCAAGGCGGCGGGCGCGGTGCTCACGCCGCTGCTGCTGGGCATCTGCTGCCTGTGCACCTGCCTGTTCGCGATGATCATGGCCGCTGCCAGCGCGGTGGGCCAGGTGCTCCACGGCGCCAACCCCGGCTCCGTGAACATGTGAGGGGGCGATGATCCGCTGGGAGCGCACGCGCGGGTTCGGGTTCACGGAGGTCTACGCGTGCATCGCGGGGCTCTCCTTCCTGGTCGCGCGCTTCGTCCCGGTGCTCTCGCTCCACTTCCCGTGCCCGCTCAAGACGCTGGCCCATACGCCCTGCGCCACCTGCGGGATGACGCACGCGTTCGTCTACCTGGCGCACGGGCGCGTGCTCGACGCGCTCGCCTGGAGCCCGCTGGGCGCGCTGCTGGCGGGGCTGGCCTGGACCTTCGCGCTGGCCGACGCGGTCCGCCTCGCGGCCGGCTGGCCGCTGCCCGTCCCTGACCAGCGCCTGGTCCGCCCGCTGGTGGTGGCGGGCCTGGCGGCGATGCTGGTCAACTGGGCCTACCTGGTGGTGAGGAACGCATGAGCACCAACGTCCTGGGCGCGCTGCTGGTGGCCTTCGGCTACCTCTGCGGCTCCATCCCCTTCGGCGTGGTGCTGGGCCGGCTGGTGGCCGGCGTGGATCCGCGCACCATGGGCTCCGGCAACATCGGCGCCACCAACGTGGCCCGCGCGGGCGGCAAGAAGCTGGGCGCGGTGGTGCTGCTGCTGGACGCGCTCAAGGCGCTGCTGCCCATCCTGCTCGCCCGCTGGCTGCTGTCCGGCGCCGCCCCGGCGGAGGCGGAGGCCTGGACCATGGGCGTGGCGGTGGCGGCGTTCGTGGGCCACCTCTTCCCGGTCTGGATCGGCTTCAAGGGCGGCAAGGGCGTGGCCACCGGGCTGGGCATCTTCCTGGTGCTGGCCCCCTGGGCGGCGCTGGCGGGCGTGGTGGCCTACGCGGCGGTCTACCTGGCGACGCGCACCTCGTCGCTGGGCTCGCTCACGGGCACGGCGGTCTGCTGCGCGGGCACCTTCCTGCTGCTGGGCGCCAGCCGCCCAGCCCCCTGGGCTGGCCTGGTCATCGCGCTCCTGGTCGTGCTCCGCCACCGCGAGAACATCCGGCGGCTGGTGATGGGCGAAGAGAAGAAGATGCGGCTCTAGGGGTCGCGTCCTTCCGCATTACCCTTTCGGCCCCGCGGGGGCGCTCCCGGCCCTGTCCGATCCACCCCCTTGACCGCTCGCCCGGCTTGTCGGTACTTTGTCTCAGTCGCTGAGACATGGTTGCAACACGGCGGTCCGGGCTGGGCGCCGGGCAACCAGCAAAAACAACAAGGACGGAGACGGGATGGGGCGCAAGTCACCCGATTCGCTGGATACCCTTGTCCGGGTACCAACTGGCCATGAGTCGCAACAGCGGTGGCGGTCAGGCGCGGCAGCAGGCCTCGCGGCGGTGGCCCTGGCCTGCTCCGGCGGCGGTGAGCCGGTCGTGGCCGCGCCGGTGCCGCTCTCGCCGATGGCGGCCCTGGGCGAGCAGAATCTTCAACGACGAGGCGCTGTCCGCCTCGGGGCAGATGGCCTGCGCCTCCTGCCACGACTCGGAGAGCTTCGGCGCGCCGCCCAACGACCTGCCGGTGCAGCTGGGCGGGCCGGGGCTCGATCAGGCGGGCACGCGGCAGTCGCCGTCGATCCGCTACCTGTCCTTCAACACGGCCTTCTTCTTCGACGGCGAGGGCACGCCCACGGGCGGCTTCTTCTGGGATGGGCGCGCGGCGTCGCTGGCCGACCAGGCCAAGCAGCCGTTCCTGAACCCGGTCGAGATGGCCAACGCCGACGCGGCCGACGTGGTGGCCAAGGTGGCGGTGGCGCCCTACGCCGAGGCCTTCCGGCAGCTCTTCGGCGAGGACGTCTTCGACGACGTGGACGGCGCCTACGAGCGCATCGCCCTGGCGCTGCAGCAGTACCAGCGCGAGGACGCCGACCTGCGCGCCTTCACCAGCAAGTACGACGCCTTCCTCCGCGGGCAGGCGCAGCTGACGCCGCAGGAGCGGCGCGGGCTGGCGCTGTTCAACTCGCCCACCAAGGGCAACTGCGCGGGTTGCCACCCCTCCGGCCGCGGGGCGGACGGGGCCATGCCGCTCTTCACCGACTTCACCTACGACAACCTGGGCGTCCCGCGGAACCCCGCCATCCCTGCCAACCAGGACCCGGACCACTTCGACCTGGGGCTCTGCGCCCGCGTGAACGGGGACCTGGCCGGGCGCCCGGACCTGTGCGGCGCCTTCAAGGTGCCCTCGCTCCGCAACGTGGCGCAGCGGAAGGTCCTCTTCCACAACGGCCGGTTCACCACGCTGCGCGACGCCCTGACCTTCTACGTCCAGCGCGACACCAACCCGGAGAAGTTCTACCCGGTGGGCGAGGACGGCCAGGTGCGGAAGTTCGACGACCTGCCGGCGGAGTACCACCGCTACGTCAACACCACCGAGGCCCCCTACAACCGCCGGCCCGGCGACGCCCCGGCGCTCTCCGACGCCGAGAATCGACGACGTGATCGCCTTCCTCCAGACCCTCGACGACGGCTGGATCCCGCCCGCCGTCGAGCCCGACGCCGCCTCCCTCCTCGCCGCCGAAGGACAGCCATGATCCGCACCCCGCGCCGCTCCCTGCTCACCCTCGTGCTCGCCCTCGCCGCCGCCGTGATCCTGGCGCTGCCGCTGGCGCCGCACGCCGACGACGCGGTCCCCGCCGCGCCACCGCCGGCGCCCGCGCCCGCGCCCGCGACCCCGCCGGACGCGCCGCCGCCTCCGCCGCCCGCGGCCACCGGCCCGACGCTCTCCAGCTACGCCGAGATCAACTTCAACCGGCCGCGCAACCGCTCCGAGGCCACCATCGACCTGCGCCGGTTCGTGCTGGGCTACGCCCACCGCTTCAGCGAGACCACCCGCGTGGTGGCCGAGCTCGAGGTGGAGCACGCGGTCACCTCCGCCGACGACGCGGGCGAGGTGGCGATGGAGCAGGCGTACGTCGAGCACCAGTTCTCGCCCACCTGGGCGGGCCGGGCCGGCCTGGTGCTGATGCCGCTGGGGTTCATCAACGAGAGCCACGAGCCGACCGCCTACTTCGGCGTGGAGCGGAACTTCGTGGAGCAGGCCATCATCCCGACCACCTGGCGCGAGGGGGCGGTGCAGGCCATCGCCGCCTTCGGGAGCGGGCTCACCGTGCAGGGCGGCGTCGCCACCAGCTTCGACCTGTCCGCCTGGGACGCCACCTCGACCGACGGCGCCGAGTCGCCGCTGGGCTCCATCCACCAGGAGCTGATGATCGCCAAGGCCGGCTCGCTCTCCGGCTTCCTGGCGGTGGACTGGCGCGGCGTGCCGGGGCTCCGGCTCGGGGCCGCGGCGTACGGCGGCAACGCCACCCACGGCCAGCCCAACGTGCCCAAGGCCGGGGTGCTGCTCTGGGACGCGCACGCCCGCTGGACCCCGGGCCGCTTCGACCTCTCCGCCGTCTACGCCATGGGCGCCATCTCCAACACCGCCGAGCTCAACGCCACCCTGATCGGCAACCCGACGCTGGTGCCGGAGCGGTTCGACGGCTGGTACGGCCAGGCCGGCTACAAGCTCTGGGCCTCCGGGGACATGGCGCTCTGGCCCTTCGTCCGCTACGAGCAGTTCAACACCGGCCGCAGCTACGCCGACCTGGGCGACGGCCTCACCCCGGCCGCGCGCCCGACCGAGGCGGTGCTGACGCTGGGCGCCAACTACGAGCTGACCCGCGGCGTGGTGGTGAAGGTGGACGTGCAGAAGTTCCGCGAGGACGACGACCGGAGCCGGTTCGACGTCGGCCTGGGCTGGAGCCTCTGATGCGGCGGCCGTCGGGCCTGGTCTTCGCGCTGGCGGCGCCGGCGGCGCTGCTCGCGCCGGCGCACGCCTACGGCGTGGAGTACCAGACCGCGGACCAGGCCCAGCGGGCGCTCTTCCCGGAGGCGGACGCGTTCGAGGAGAAGCTCGTGGCCGTGGACGCGGGGCTGCGCGCCACGCTGGAGGCCAGGCTGGGCGGCCCGCTGCGCGCCGAGCGCTGGCGCGTGCGGGTGGCGCGCAGGCAGGGCGCGGCGGTGGGCGTGGTGGTGGTGGACGACGTGATCGGCAAGTTCGACTGGATCACCTACGCCGCCGCGCTGGGCGCCGACGGCGCGGTGCGCGGGGTGGAGATCCTGGCCTACCGCGAGAGCCACGGCGGCGAGGTGCGGCTGCCGCGCTGGCGCAAGCAGTTCCAGGGCAAGACCGCCGCGGCGCCGCTGCGGGTGGGCGAGGACATCGCCAACATCAGCGGCGCCACGCTCTCGGCCCAGCACGTCACCGACGGCGTGCGCCGCATCGTGGTCACGGTGGCGGCGCTGCGGCAGGCGGGGGCGCTGCCGTGAGGCGGGCGGCGGTGCCGCACCTGTACACGCTGGCGCTGCCGGCGGGCCCACGCCCGCGCGCGCTGGAGCCTTCCGCCCCGCTCCGCCGCGCCCGCCCCGCGCTGGGCACGCTGGTGGAGCTGGGCTATCGCCCCGGCGCCGGCCGGGCCGGGGCCGCCGAGGCGGCGCTGGGCGCGGCCTGGCGCGCCATCGCCGAGGTGGAGCGCGCGCTCTCGCGCTTCGACCCCGCCAGCGAGCTCTCCCGCTTCAACGCCGCGCCGGCTGGCGCGGTCCTGCCCATCGGCGCGGACGCCGCCACCGTGCTGCGCGCCGCGGCCCACCTCCAGCGCGAGAGCGGTGGGCTCTTCGACGTGTCGCTGGGCACCGGCCCGCGCGCCTGGGCGGTCGAGGCCGCCCCGCGCGGCGACCACCTGATCAAGCGGACCTCCGAGGTCCGGCTCGACCTGGGCGGCATCGCCAAGGGGCACGCCGTCGACCGGGCCTTCGAGGTGCTCTCGGCCCACGCAGGCCCGGACGGCGCCTGCTGGGTCAACGCGGGCGGTGATCTCCGCGTGCGCGGCGCGTGCCTCCCGGTGGAGCTGCGGGACGAGCAGGGCGGTGGCACCTGGCCCTGGCTGGTGCTGGAGGACGGCGCGCTGGCCACCAGCCACCTCGCCCCCGGCGCGCGCTCGGCGCTGGCCGGCGGTCCGCCCGTGGCGCCGTGGGTGAGCGTCCTCGCCCCGCGCGGCCTGTGGGCCGACGCGCTCACCAAGGTGGTGGCGGCCACCGGCGAGGCGGAGCACCCGCTGCTCGTGGCCCTGGGCGCCTGCGCCTGGATCCACGGGGCGCGCTGAGCTCACCGCCGCGGGAAGGCGCGCTCGACCGCGTCGGCCGGCGCCAGCCCGCGGCGGGCGGCGTCGCGGGCCGCCTCGGCGGGATCGTCGAACCGGACCAGCCCGTCGTAGCGCGCGGCCGGCTCGGCCAGCGCCGTGGCCCGGCGCACGTAGGCGGCCAGCACGCGGCCGGGGTGGGCGCGGGAGAAGGCGGAGAAGATCTCCGGGTCGTGCTCGCCGGAGTCGCCCACCAGCACGAACGGCTGCGTGAACCGCTCCGCCAGCCGCGCCAGCACCGGCTCCTTGTAGCCGGAGAGCGTGCCCGGCCCGAGGTTGCGCAGGTAGAGCGACGCCGGCGGGAACCCGTGGCGCGCCAGGAAGCGGCGGATGCGCCGGGTGAGCTGCACCGGCGAGCCGGACACGATGGCGAGCGGCGGCGCGGGCTGGGCGGCGGACAGGCAGCGGTAGAAGGCGGCCATCCCCTCCACCACCGGCTGGGTCCGCGCGTCGAGCAGGAAGACCGTGCGGAGCATGGCGCGCAGGCTGGTGACGTGGGTGTGGGCCAGCGTGTCGTCCAGGTCGGAGACCAGCAGGAACGGCGCCTCGGGCGGCACCACCCGCACCACCGCCACGCCGCTCGCGCCCGGCACCGAGACCCGCGCCTGGAGCGGCCCCGCCGGGAAGGGCTGCCCGGGCGGCGCCGGGATGGCCACCTCGAACTCGCCGTCGTGGCCGGAGCGGGCCGTCACCGTCTGGCCCAGCAGCGTCACCTCCACCGGCGCGTCCTCCCAGTTGCGCGCCGCCAGCGTGCGGGTGGTGCGCAGGTAGGCCGGCCCGTGCCGCCCCTGGCGCTCGCGCTGGACGCGGCCGAAGACCCAGGCCAGGTCCGGCCGGGCCAGCGAGGGCGGGAGGATCAGCGCCGGGCCGTCGCGGAGGACCGCGCTGCGGAGCGAGGCGAGGAAGGCGGCGAGGGGAGCGGGGGGCACGGGGCCGGGATTGTACGCGGAGCGGCGCCGGGACGGACCCTGAAGCGCCGCGCGCGGCCTCGAGGGGCCGCGCGCGGATGCTGCCAGGGATGCGCCGTGGCTAGGTCGCGTTCGGCACGTCGATGTGCAGCTCGACGCGGCGGTTCTTGGAGCGGCCGGAGGAGGTGCCGTTGTCGGCGACCGGCTTCACCTCGCCCATGCCCAGCGCGGTGATCTGCTTCTCCTGGACGCCCCGGCCGACCAGCACCCGCTTCACGGCGTCGGCGCGGCGCAGGGACAGCTCCTCGTTGGCGGCCTTGCCGCCCTGCGAGTCGGTGTGCCCCTCGATCATGATCCGGTCGTCCGAGTACTTGGCCAGGATGTCGCCCATCTCCTGCAGGTTGGTGATGGCCTCGGGCTGCAGGGCGGAGGAGCCGGACTCGAAGAGGATGTCGCCCTTCATGGAGACCAGCAGCCCGTTCTCGGTCCGCTTCACCTCGGCCGCCTTCACCTTCTCCAGATCCTTGGCCTGCTTGTCGAGGTACAGGCCCACCGAGCCGCCGGCCAGCGCGCCGACGCCGGCGCCGATCAGGGCGCCCTTCTTGCCGCCGATGAGCGCGCCCACGCCCGCGCCGGCCAGCGTGCCGGCGCCGGCGCCGATGGCGGTGCGCTTGCCGGCGGTTCGCAGGCGGCGCCGAAGGCGAGCAGGGCGACCAGGGCGGTGAGGCGAAGGGGGTTGTTCATGTCGTGTTCCTCCAGCGGCGGCGCCGCCCGTGGCGGGCGCGGTCCGCGTGTCAGCTTCGTCGAAAGGTGCCGCATCTTACCAGCCTCCCCGTGAACCCGGGCGGGCCGCTGCGAGGACCGAGCGGGCTGCGGTGCGGCGAACCGTGCTGGTTGCGCGCGCCTCACCCGCGTGGTGACATCGCGCAGGGTCAACCTCGATCGGGCGCGCGTTCTTCCCCGCGAGCCTGCGCCGCGCGGCCGCGGTAGGACTCCACACTCCACCCTGCCACACGCCCCCACGCCCCCACGGAGCACGCCACCATGACCACCTGTCGCCTCGCGCTCGCCCACCTCGCCTTTCCGCCCACCCCCGACGCGTCGGTGGCGGCGGCCGTCCAGGCCATCGCGCAGGCCGGCGAGGCGCGCGCCGACGTGATCTCGCTTCCCGGAGTGCTTCGTGCCCGGGTACCGGGTGCTGGGGCGCGCCGTCCCGGTGCCCGAGCCGGCCTGGCTGGAGCGGGCCTGGGCCCAGGTGGACGCCGCGGCGGCGCGGGCCGGGGTGACGGTGCTGCTCGGCACCGAGCGCGAGGTGGCCGGCGCGCGGCGGATCACGGTGCGGGTGGTGCGCCGCGACGGGACGCTGGCCGGCTGGCAGGACAAGGTGCAGCTCGATCCCTCCGAGGAGGCGACCTTCACGCCGGGTGACGTGCGCCACGTCTTCCAGGACGGCCCGCTCACCTTCGGCGCGGTCATCTGCCATGAGGGCTGGCGCTACCCGGGAGACCGTGCGCTGGGCGGCCCGCCGCGGCGCGCAGGTGGTGTTCCACCCGCACTTCGGCGAGGCCGAGCCGGGCAGCCACCGCCCCACCACCTTCGGCGAGCCGGCCAACACCTTCCACGAGAAGGCCGCGCTCTGCCGCGCCGCCGAGAACACCTGCTGGTTCGCCACCGTCAACTGCGCGTCGGACGGTGCGCCCACCACCACCGCGGTGGCGCGGCCCGACGGCACGCTGCTGGCGTGGCAGCCCTACGGCACGGCTGGGCTGCTGGTGGTGGACGTCGAGCTGGACGAGGCCACGCGCCTGCTGGCCGGCCGGCTGCGCACGAGCCCCTGAGCGCCCGGCCCGGCTCACTCCCGCCAGCTGAACGTCGCCACCGCGCGGGCCTGGGGGCGGTCCACCTGGAACCTGACCGCCGGATCGCGGAGGCGCTCGATGTCCAGCGCGCCCAGGCAGATGCCGTGCCAGGTGACGAGGTAACCCTCGGAGATGAACGCCTGGGGCGCGATCCCGTCCAGCACCAGCCGGGCCGAGCCGGGCCCCAGCCGCGCGAAGGACGGGGTGCAGAAGTCGCGGTAGGCCAGGGGCCAGGCGCGCGGGAGCAGCGCGGCGATGCTCCCGGGCCGCCCGGCGAACAGCCGCAGCGCGGGCTCCACCAGGCTCCGGAACAGCGGCCGGTGCACCATGCCCACCAGCGCCTGGCGCACGCACTCGCGCGCGCGGTCGCGTCCGAAGTGGCCGACCAGGGCGTCCATGATCCAGTGGTCGTGCTCGACGTCCAGCCAGGAGATGGCCGAGCAGGCGTCGAAGACGCGCAGGTGCTCGGGCGGGATGAGCGCGCGGATGGCGTCGCGCGACCCCGGCTCGAACCGGTCGCAGCCGTCGAGCATGTCTCGCGCGGCGCTGACGCGGGCCGCCGGGCGTCTGGGCGCCTGATCCACGCGTCGATCCTGCCAGCCGCGCTGCGGCGCGTGCAATCCCGTGGAGGCGGTCCCGCGGTCGTGGCGGGGGCGGGCGAACCCGGGCTCAGGCCGGACCCAGGTTTCCGGCCGGCCAGGTGCTCGACGGACCGTCGATCCTGCCGGATACTCCACCGGACCCGTGGATCACCTGCACGACCGATATCCCCGCCTCGTCGAGTACGTCCGCTCGCTCCCCGCCGGCCTCGGGAGCCACCCGGCCTGCAAGGCGCGTGGGAGCGTCCTGCACGCGGTGCTGGCGGCGGCCGGGCACGGCGCGCTGCTGGACGCGCCGCCCGAGCTGCAGCCCGTCTTCGCGCCCCCGCCGCGGCCGTGGGTGCCGGAGGTGGTGCTGCAGGCTGCGGTGCTGGGGGTGGCCGACCACCTGCGCATGGACGAGGGGAGCTTCCTGGCCTGGAACCACCAGCTCAACCTGGAGCTCTACCAGAGCGGCGTCTACCGCGCGCTGATGGCCTTCCTCTCGCCGCGCACGCTGCTGGAGCGTGGGGCCTCGCGGTGGAGCGCCTTCCACCAGGGGACGGTCCTCACCGTCCTCCCCGACGGCGGCGGCCGCGAGGTCTCGGCGCGGCTGGACTTCCCGCACCGGCTCTTCAACCCGTTGCTGCTCCGCGCCTACGCCGAGGCGTTCCGCGCCGCGCTGGTCCACTCGCGCGGCCGCAACCCCTCCGTCGCCGTGGCGGAGGAGGCCGAGACGCACGCCCGCTTCCTGGCGCGCTGGGAGTGATGGGCCTCTCCGGGGCCTGCCGCCGCCCCCCTCCCGTCCCGTAGGGTGGGGCGATGGACAGCTACCGGCGGTTGCTCACCGAGAACAGGCGTTGGGTGGAGGCGCGCCTCGGCGAGCGGCCCGACTACTTCACCCGGCTCACCAGCGCGCAGCGCCCCGACTACCTCTGGATCGGCTGCTCGGACAGCCGCGTGCCGGCCGAGACGGTCACCGGGTGCCAGCCGGGCGAGCTGTTCGTGCACCGCAACATCGCCAACGTGGTGGTCCACACCGACCTGAACCTCTTCTCGGTGCTCCACTTCGCGGTGGACGAGCTGAAGGTGAACCACGTCATCGTCTGCGGCCACTACGGCTGCGGCGGCGTGAAGGCGGCCATGTCGCACCACAGCTACGGCCTCATCATCGACAAGTGGCTGCGCGACGTGAAGGAGGTCTACGCGCAGCACGCCCCCTCCCTCGAAGCCATCCCCGACCCCGAGCTGCGGGCGCGGCGGCTGGTCGAGCTCAACGTGGTGCAGCAGGTGCGCGACGTGGCCAAGACCGCGGTTATCCAGTCGGCCTGGAAGCGCGAGCAGCGCCCCTGGCTGCACGGCTGGGTCTACGACATGGACACCGGCCTCCTGAAGGAGCTCACGCTCCTGAAGCCGGAGGACCTGCCGGACGACATCTTCAGGTACGACGTGGAGTAGCGCCGGGCGGCGATCGTCGTCGGGGGACCCCTTGAGGCGGCGACCACGGGCCTGGCGCATCTCGTCGCACCGTCCGGCCACGGTCCTGGTAGGATGGCCCGCGGGGATCCTCGCACATGACCATCGCACCGCGCCGCGCCGCGCCCGCGCTCCTCGCGCTGCTGGCCCTGACCGGCTGCCCGAAGCAAGACGCGCCGCCGCCGTCCGACGTGAGCGGCACCTACGCGGGGCAGGTCTGGTGGACCGACGGGACCGTGGCGGCTCCGGTCGCAGAGCCCGTTCCGCAGGGCAGCAGCATGACGGCGTTCGCGGTGGTCGTCCCGAGCGGCTCGGGCTACCGGGTCGTCGATGGAGCCCTCGGCGCGGACGCCGCGTTCACGGTTCCGGACGTGCCCGCGGGGCCGGCCTACGTCTTCTCGACCTGGGAGACCGACTACTACCTCGCGCCGGACAGGATCCTCCGGAGCTTCACCTACCACCTCGACGAGGTCGCCGACCGGACGGCGCCGGTGGAGCTCGGAGGTCGCGCGCTGGGCCGGTACCACGCCACCGGCGAGTCGGTGGCGCTCGACCTCACCGGTCTCGACCCCTGGCCGGCTGCGGAGGCGGGAGCCGACGACCGGATCGCCTTCTACGCCCCTGACGCTCGCGTGGGCGAGGTGGTCGCACCATCGCCGGGCGAGGGTGCCGTCGAAGCGACCGTGTACGTCCAGCGAGCGGGTGGCTCCGGGAGCCTGTACCTCGACTCCGCCCGCGACGTGATCCACGCCTGGCAGCTCCACCCCATGGCAGGGGGCGCCTGCCAGGCCGCGGCGCGGACCGGGCACGCCGCGGTCCCCGTGGGCGGCGGCACCGTGCCGGTCGCGCTCGACGCCCCGCCCGCCACGGCCACCGCGGCCGTGGACCTGCGCGCCTCCGAGTTCTGGGCGCTGTCGCCGTCGGCGACGCCGTGGAGGCTGGAGCTGCGCGTGCTGCCGGATCCGCTCGCCGCCGTGGACGGCCCCCTGTCCGGTGTGCGGGCCGCGCTGCTGTGGTGCTCGACCCGGGCAGATGACCTCGACGCCGGGACCCCGTCCTTCGCCGTGCCGGACGGCGCCTGGGGCCTCGAGCGCGAGGTCGTCGCCACCGGGGACGTCCAGCTGGATGTCGATCCCATGGGGCCTGTGTTCCCTGGCCCGTGGGGCGGGACGCTCTTCTACCAGCGCGAGCCGGCCTCCACCCCGGGCCCGATCCGGCCGCTGATCGGGCCGCCGCGCGACCTGCGGATCAACGGGAAGCCGCTCGACTTCACCGCCCACGCCGGCGTGGGCGAGACCCCGCTCCTCACCTGGGATCCGCCCGCGGTGGGCACGCCCACGAGCTACCTCGTGCGCCTCGACTTCGGGTACTTCACGGCGCGCACCGTCCGGCCCGAGCTCAGGCTCCCGCCCGGCGTCCTGCAGCTCGCCACGGATGACCCCACCGGCGGGCAGGGCAACTGGGTCGAGGTGACCGCCGTGTACGACGCGGACGCCACGCCCACCGCACCGTATCGCGAGGGCCGCACCCACGCCGAGGCCACCGCGCTCGGCTCCAGCTTCACGCGCTGAGCCCGGCCCTCAGGTCAGCGCCTCGCCCATCGTCCGCAGCTGCACCTCGATGATGCGCGCGCCGCTCGACTGCGTGCAGGCCAGCACCACCGCGGCGGCCACGTCCTCCGGCTCCAGCATGCCGGAGGCGCGGACGCCCTCCTCGGTGCGGCCGGTGCCCAGCGCGAACTCGGTCTTCACGCCGCCCGGGCAGATGCAGCCCACCTTGATGCCCTGCGGGCGCAGCTCCTTGTCGAGCGCCTGGGCGAAGCCCACCTGCGCGAACTTGGTGGCGCAGTAGACCGCCTCGCCGGCGAAGCCGTACTTCCCGGCCATGGAGGAGATCATGAGGATGGTGCCGGACCTCTGCTGCTGCATCACCGGCACGGCGTGGCGGGTGAAGAGGAACGTGCTGCGCACGTTGGTGTCGACCAGCTGGTCGTACTCGTCGGCGCTGGTGTCGACCAGGTTCTTGTAGATCCCCATCCCCACGTTGTTGACGAGGATGTCGAGCCGGCCGAACCGCTCCACCGCGGTGGCCACGCACTTGACCGCCGTGGCCTCCTGGCTGGCGTCGCCCACCACCAGCGCCGCCCGGCCGCCGGCCTGCTCGATCTGGCGCGCCAGCGCGTCGAGCCGGTCCTGCCGCCGCGCGGTGAGGAGGACGCTGGCCCCCTCGCGCCCGAGCGCGAGCGCCGAGGCCCAGCCGATGCCGGCGCTGGCGCCGGTGACGAGGACGGACTTCCCCTGCAGGCGTGACGTCATGTGCTCCTCCGTGGGCCGCCGGCCCGGTTCACTGGATGGTCCAGCCGCCGTCGATCATCAGCGTGGCGCCGGTGATGAGCGAGGCGGCGGGCGAGGCCAGGAAGACCACCGGCCAGGCCACCTCCGCCGGATCGCCCACCCGGCCGAGCGGGATGCGCTTCTTCACCGAGGCCAGGAAGGCGCGGTCGCCGAGCCACTTGCGCGTGCCCGGCGTCTTCACGAACGTGGGCGCGACCGCGTTGACGGTGATGCCGTGCCTGGCCCACTCCAGCGCCAGGCAGCGCGTCAGGTGCGCGATGCCGGCCTTGGTCATGCAGTAGATCGACTCGGTGGGCAGGGCCACCGCCCCGGCCTGCGAGCCGATGTTGACGATCCGGCCGCCGCCGCGGGCGATCATCACCTTGCCCACCTCCTGGCAGGTGAAGAAGGTGCCCTTGAGGTTCACCGCCAGCGTGGCGTCGAAGTCCTGCTCGGTCACCTGCTCGGCCGGCGCGGGCGCGCCGATCCCGGCGTTGTTGACCAGCACGTCGATGCGCCCGAACCGCTTCACCGCCTGCTTCACGGCGGCGGTGATCTCGCGCCGGCGCGAGACGTCCATCTGCACCGGGAGCACCTGGCGCCCCAGCTTCTCGATGCGCCGGGCCAGCGCCCCGCCGCTCTTCACGTCGCGCAGCCCCAGCACCAGGTCCGCGCCGGCCTCGGCCAGCGCCAGCGCGCAGGCCTCGCCGATGCCGCGCCCAGCGGCGGTCACCAGCGCCACCTGGCCGTCGAGGCCGAAGTGGGAGGAGCGGGGGGAGGGCGGTGCGGTCCTTCGGCCGGGCATGGTCACCTCGGGCGGGAGCGGGTCCGCGCTCCGGCATACACCCACGCCGCCCGGTGGGCGACAAGTTCGGTGCCGGCTGGCACCGGCCTCCCCTGGAGGGTGAGCGGGCGGGCCCGCGCCGCCTCGCCGGCGCACGGCGGGCACGCTACAAGAGCGGGCATGCTCGCCGCCCTCGTCGCCGTCGCGCTGGCCGCTGCCCCGCCCGCAGCGCCCACGCTCCACCTCCCCGCCGGCGTCACGCCGCTGCGGGGCCAGCTGGACCTGGTGATCGATCCGGCCAGCCCGCGCCACGGCGGCGAGGCCCGCTACGCGGTGAAGCTGGACGCGCCCGCGGCGGTGCTCTGGCTCCACGCCGAGGAGGAGCTGGAGATCGGGCGCGCGTCGGTGGCCGGGGTGCAGGCGCGGGTGATCCGCGCCAGGGGCGGGTTCCTCGGCCTGGCCCTGCCCAGGCCGGCGCCGGCCGGCGAGGTGGAGGTCCGGATCGCCTTCACCGGCAGCGTAGACCGCGTGCGCAGCCGCGGGCTCTACGCCGTCGAGGAGCGCGGGGCCTGGTACGCCTACACCTTCTTCGAGCCGGTGGACGCGCGCCGCGCCTTCCCGTGCTTCGACGAGCCCTGGGCCAAGATCCCCTGGCGCCTCTCCATCCGCGTCCCGGCCGGCCAGCGGGCGCTGGCCAACGCGCCGGTGGCCTCGGAGGCGCCGGAGGCGAGCGGGGTGCGGGTCACCTTCGCCGAGACCAGGCCGCTCCCCAGCTACCTGGTGGCCTACGTGGCCGGACCGTTCGAGCTGGTGCCCGGCGGCGCCGGCGGCGCGGCCCACGTGCCGGTCCGGTTCATCGTGCCCCGCGGCCGCGGGCCGGAGACGGCGTACGCGGCCCAGGTCACCGGCCGGATGATCGACCTGCTCGAGCAGGCCACCGGCGTGCCCTATCCCTACGAGAAGTGCGACGTGGCGGTGGTCCCGCGGTTCTGGGGGACCATGGAGCACCCCGGCCTCGTGGCGCTGGGCCAGCCGCTCACGTTCGATCCGCCCGGAGGACGACGGGCGCGAGCGGCGGGAGCGCTACGCCAACATCGCCATCCACGAGCTGGCCCACCACTGGTTCGGCGACCTGGTCACCATGGCCTGGTGGGACGACACCTGGCTCAACGAGTCGTTCGGCTCCTGGGTGGACGCCCCGGTCACCGAGGCGCTCGACCCGGGCTGGCGGCACCTGGCGGAGGCGCAGGCCGACCGGCGCGCCGCGGCGCTCCAGGCCGACGCGCAGCGCTCGGTGAAGCGCATCCGCGAGCCGGTCGCCTCGGCGCACGACATCGAGGGCTCCTTCGACAACGCCATCACCTACGACAAGGGCGCCTCGGTGCTGGCCATGATCGAGGCCTTCGTCGGCCGCGAGCGGTTCCGTGCGGCGGTGACGCGCCACCTGCAGGCCAGGGCCCACGCCGCCGCCACGGCCGAGGACCTCTACGCGGCCTTCGGCGCCGAGCTGGGGCCGGAGGTGGCCGCCGCGCTGCGCGCCTTCGTGGAGCAGCCGGGCGCGCCGCTGGTCCGGGTGGAGGCGCGCTGCCAGGGCGCGCCGGCGGCGCACGTCACGCAGGCGCGGTTCCTGGCGGACGGCGGCGCGGGGCCGGGGCGCTGGCGGCTGCCGCTGTGCCTGAAGCTGGGCGCCCAGGGGCGGCCGGACGCGACGGTGTGCGGCTGGGCGGACGGCGCGGAGGTCGAGCTGCCCCTGCCGTTCTGTCCGGAGTGGCTCTGGCCCAACGCCGGCGGCACCGGCTACTGGCTCTCGGCGCTGCCGGCGGAGGGCCTGGCCGACCTGTCCGGCCGGCTCACCGCGCAGGAGCAGCTCGCGCTCGCCACCGACGCGCGGCTCCTGGCCCGCCGCGGCGACCTGCCGGTGGACGGGACGCTGGCGCTGGGGCTCAGGCTGGCGGCTTCGGAGGACCGGCTGGTGCTGCGCGCCGGGCGCCGGCTGCTGGGGCTGGTCGACCGTGGCGGCCTGTCGCCGGACGACCGGGCGCGGCTGCGGCAGCTCCACCTGACGGTCTTCGGCCCGCGGGCGCGCGCGGCCGGGTGGCTGCCCAGCCCCGGCGAGAGCGACGAGCAGCAGGCGCTGCGCCGCGAGCTCGTGGAGGCTGCCGCCGGGAACGGCGAGGACCCGGCGCTGGAGGCCGAGGCGCGCCGGCTGGCGGAGCGGTGGCTGGCCGATCGGCGCGCGGTGCCGGCGGACGTGGCGCCGGTGGCGCTGGGCGTGGCGGCGCGGCGCGGCGACGCCGCCCTGTTCGACGCGCTGCTGGACGGCGCCGCGCGCGCCCGCGACGGCCACGATCGCACCACCCTGCTCCGGGGGCTGGGCGCGTTCCGGGCCCCGGCGCTGGTCCGGCGCGCGCAGGCGCTGCTCGTCCCGGCGCCTGGCGCGGCGCCGGCGTTCGACCTGCGCGACACGCTCCCCATCCTCCACCAGCAGCTGGCCGAGCCCGAGACGCAGGCGCTGGCCTGGGGCTTCCTCACCACGCACTGGAAGGCGCTCTCCTCGCGGCTGCGCGGCGACGAGGGGCAGTGGCTGGTGGTCTCCGCCGCCCGCCTGGCCTGCGACGCCTCGCAGCGCCGGGCGGTGGCCGGCTTCCTGACCCCGCGTGCGGCCCGCTTCGACGGCGCGCCGCGCGCGCTGGCGGTGGCGCTGGAGGAGGCCGACGCCTGCGCCGCCGCGCGTCGCAGGAACGGGCCGGCGGTGTCGGCCTTCCTGGCGCGGGAGGCGGGAGGGAAATGAAACAGGGAGGCGGACCGGCCGCCTCCCTGTCGCTGCAGTCAGTCCCGAGGCGTGGTCACGGCGACGACAGCCCGTACCCCGCCGGATAGGCGTACGCGCCGTTCTCGGTGAAGGCGATGGTCTCCGCGGTGCCCCAGCCCCAGACCGTGATGTTGAACGGCGCGGTGCTGTAGGCCTCGTGCGGGCCGGCGCCGCAGCTGCCGACGGCCTGGAAGTCGCCGGTCAGCAGATCGACGCGGGTCCACTCGTGGTCCGTGCCCAGGGCCGTCCAGCCGGAGAGCGCGCCCGCGCAGTCCAGCTCGACGTCGGCGAACTGCCCGTCGCCGCCGCGGCTCCGCACCACCACGAGGTTGGCCTCGGGGAAGTTGGGGTCGATCTGGAAGCGCACGTCGCGCAGGTACTGGCGGGTGGGCGCGACCAGCGCCAGGGCCGGGTCGCCGGAGCCGGGGGCGCCGGTGGCCAGGGCGCCGCTCATGGCCTGCAGCAGGATGAAGGCGTGGTCCTGGTCCTGGCTCTGCACCACGAACGGGGTGGCGCTGGAGAAGGTGGCGTGCTGGCCAGCGTGGATGGAGGTGGGGGCGCCGGCGGGGGCCGACGGGGTGTAGGTGAGCGTGGTGTTGTTGGCCGTGGCGGTGAGGAAGTAGTACGCCCTGTCGTTGTCCGCGCGCGGCCGGTACATCGCGGCGGCGTAGGTGCTGCCCAGCGCCTGCACGCGCGGGATGGCCACCTCGAGGTGCTGGCAGTAGCTGGTCGCGGAGGGGATCTGCGCGCAGGGCGACCCGGCCAGCAGCGAGACCGGCTGATCCGAGGTGATCACCGAGCCGGAGAGGTCGCCGGTGGAGCTGAGCTGCAGGAGCTGGCCGGCGCTGAGCGTCACGGCCAGCGTGGCGCCGGCCGCGGTGGCGGGCACGGTCCCGCCGGCCGCGATGGCGGCGGTGGGCACGACCTGCACGTGCGTGGCGTCGGTGCCGGCCACGATGTCCAGCGCGCCGTTGGAGACGGTCTTCGGGCCGGCGGTGGCGGCCATGTGGTTGGTGCCCCAGGCGTGCGCCGGCAGGAGGATGGTGGCGCCGGTGATGGAGCCGCCCAGGATCCAGGGCGCGGTCTGGTAGGCCGCCACGGGCGCGTCGGTCCGGATCCGGAAGGCGCGGCCGACGCCGGAGCCGGCCACCTGCGCGCCGGTGGGCTTGGTGGTGACGATGCCGGCGGGGCAGGCGCTGGCGCCGGAGGCGTCGTTCCCGGCCAGGAAGACCACCGCCGCCTGGCCGGGGGCCAGCCCGCTGGAGGGATCGTAGCTGGCGAGCGTCATGCCGGTGCCGACGCCGGCGGGGACGCGGGTGAAGGGGGCGGCGTCGACGACGGCGCCGGCCTGGTCGGTGACGGTGAGGTGCACCGGTGCGGACCAGGTGTTCACCACGGTCACGCCCAGGCAGGCGTTGGCGAGGTAGGTCTCCATGGCCACCGGGGAGAAGTCGCAGCCCACGCTGGTGTTGGCGGCGGCGGCGGCGTCGCAGCCGGCCTCGCAGGTGACGGTGGCGGGGGAGCAGGCGTCGCCGGAGCTGCAGGCCTCGACCACCTCGGTGCCGCCGCAGCCGACCGTGGCGCGGCCGTCGGCGCTGCAGGAGAGCGGGCAGATGCCGGCGGAGGCGGTGCCGGTGGCCTGCCGCGGCCCGGCGGTGCCGGTGACGCTCAGCTCGACGGTGCCGGAGTGGCCGGCCAGGAAGGAGACGGAGGCGGTGTCCTGCCCGGCGGTGATGACGCCGCCGGTGATGGTCCACGCGTAGGAGACGCCGGTCTGCGGCGGCACCGAGGCGGTGTAGGCCAGGGTGGGGCTGACGGCGTCGGGCATGGTGATCACGGGCGTCACGGGCACGATGTCGGCGCAGGAGGCGGTGCCGTCGTCGCAGCGCTGGCCGGCGTCGCAGGTGTCGATCACCGCGCCGCCGCAGCCGGCCACGGCCAGGTGATCGGCGCTGCAGGCGAGGGCGCAGACGCTGGCGGAGGCGGAGCCAGTGGCGGTCTTGCCGCCGAGGGTGACGGCGCAGCTCGCGGTGACGCTGCTGCCGGTGCCCGCGGTGAAGACCACGCTGGTGGTGCCCTGGCCGGCCGTGATGGTGCCGCCGGTCATGGACCAGGCGTAGGTGGCGTTGCCCTGCGCGGCCACGGAGGCGGTGTACCCACCCACGGTGGCGGACACCTGCGCCGGCAGGGTGACGACCGGCGTGCTGGGGCCGGTGGTGGGCGGGGGCGGCTTGGCGCAGGCGGCGAGGGCGAGCGCCGCGAGGGCGGCAAGGACGCGCTGGAGGCGAAGGGCGTGCATGGAGAGGCTCCTGGCCTTTCTTTTTACGCTTCGTGCTGGGACTGTTCGTCCACTGTCACGCTCCGTTGCAGGTCCGTCAAGGCGCCATGCGCGGTGCACGCGCATGCGCGGGCGCGGAGGTGGGCATACTGGCGGTGCGGCACCCACACGCCGCCGCCATCGCGCGCTGCGGCATGGGGCGGAGGGCGACGGCGCGACAAATCGCCCAGCGGGCGCTTGCTTCACGAATAGTGCGTTGTCGCGTTCCCGTTCGCCCTGAGCGTAGGGCCTGCGTCAACAGGCCCGGAGTCGAAGGGCTGGGGGCCGCCGGGGAGCGGCGGCGGAGTCGAAGGCCAGGAGTCCTGGCGGCCTCGCTCCGCTACGCCCTACACGTTCGGCACCGGCGAGGTCTCGCCGATGGGCCGGATCAGCACCTGGCGCGGCTTCACGCCGTTGGCGGGGCCGACGATCCCCTCGCGCTCCATGCGCTCGATGATCTTGGCGGCCTTGTTGTAGCCGAGCCGCATCTCGCGCTGGAGCTTGGAGACCGAGACCTCCTCCATCCGCGAGACCAGGTCGATGGCCTGGTCGTAGACCGGATCGTCCTCGTCGTCCCCGCCGCCGCGGTCGCCGTTGCCCTCGCGCGCCTTGAGGATCGACTCGTCGTAGACCGGGCGCCCCTGCTCCTTCAGGTAGGCGACCACGCGGTGCAGCTCCTCCTCCGAGACGAAGGCGCCCTGCACGCGGGTGATGGGCTGGGTGGCGGTCAGGATCAGCATGTCGCCGTCGCCCAGCAGCGTCTCGGCCCCGGGGCCGTTGATGATGGTCTGCGAGTCGTGGCGCGAGGCCAGGCGGAAGGAGATGCGGGCCGGGAAGTTGTTCTTGATCATGCCCGTCACCACGTCGGTGGACGGGCGCTGCGTGGCCACGATCAGGTGGATGCCGGTGGCGCGGGCCTTCTGGGCCAGGCGGGCCAGCGAGATCTCCACCTCGCGCGGCGCGGTCATCATGAGGTCGGCCAGCTCGTCGATGACCACCACGATGTAGGGCAGCTTCTGCGGCAGCTTCTTCTCGTCGCGCGCCGCCACCGGGTCGGCGGGCGGCGGGGCGGTGGGGTCCTCGAACTCGGGCGAGGGGGCCAGCTCGGCCTTGCGCGCGGTCTCCTCGGGGTAGAGGTCGAACCGCTTCGGCTCGAGCGAGCGCCACCCGCCGTCGGCGGGCGCCTCGGCGCCGGTGCCCTCGGCCTCGGCGGCCGCCTCGGCCGCGGCCCGGGCGGCGGCCTCCTCCTCGCTCTCACCGGCGGTGACGTCCACCACCACCAGCTTCTTGTGCGGGAGGGCGTCCTTCTCCTCCAGGCCATGCCCCTCGGCGCGAGCCTTCTCGACCTTGCCGTTGTAGCTCTTGAGGTCCTTGGAGCCGGTGTCGGCCAGGACCTGCGTGCGCCGCTCCATCTCGTCCACGGCCCACTGCAGGGCGCGGGCGGCCTTCTGCGGATCCGTCACCACCGGCAGCAGCAGGTGCGGGATGTCCTCGTAGGCCGACAGCTCGGTCATCTTCGGGTCCACCATGATCATCCGGACCTCGGCCGGCGTCTGCCGGTAGAGCATCGAGAGGATCATGGTGTTGAGGCCGACCGACTTGCCCGAGCCGGTGGTGCCGGCGATGAGCAGGTGAGGCATCTTCTGGAGGTCGACGCAGTAGGGGATGCCCTCGATGTTCTTGCCCAGGCCCAGCGGCAGGAACCCGCCGGCGCCGGCGAAGGACTCGGACTCCAGGATGTCGCGCAGCCAGACGGTGGCGCGGTCCTTGTTCGGCACCTCGATGCCCACCACGCCCTTGCCCGGGATCGGCGCGATGATGCGGATCCGCGTGGCGCTGAGCGCCATGGTGAGCTCCTTGTCGAGGTTCTCGATCCGGGCCAGCTTCACGCCGGCCACCGGGGAGAACTCGTAGAGCGTCACCACCGGTCCGGGCCGGATGGACTTGATCACGCCGTCCACGCCGTGCTGCTTGAGCGTGGCCACGATGATTCTCGGCGGTCCGGGTCAGCGCCTTCTCGTCGAGGTCCTTGGCCTTCTCGTCGTGCGCGTCCAGCAGGTCGGTCAGCGGCAGCTTGAAGACGTCGCCCGCCTTCTGGAAGGCGAAGCTGGGCGCCTCCTTCTTCTTGTCCTTGTCCTTCTTGCGGGCCCGCTCCAGCATGGCCTGCGAGACGATGATCTCCGGCTTGCCGGTGGGCAGCGGCAGCGGTGGGGCGGCCGGCTCCTCCGGCGCGGCCACGGCCGGCACCTCGGTGACCGGGGTCTCCCGGCCCTTGCGCCTGCGGCGCGGCGGCGCCTCCGCCTCCGCCTCCGCCTCGGCGGGCACCTCGGCGTCGCCCGACGCGTCCGCCGGGGCCAGCGCGTCGGCCCAGGCCGGATCGTCGAAGGTGGTCCGGCGCGCCTGCTCCAGCGCCAGCGCCGACACCACCGCCCGCGCCTCGTCGCGATCGCCGTCGCCCTCGGCCTCGATCTCGGCGGTGGAGGCCAGCCGCTCCGCCTCGATCCGCGCCCGCTCGGCCTCCTCTGCGCGCAGGTCGGCCACCGCCACGCGGTGGTCGTGGACGGCGTCGCGCAGCCCGGCCCAGGCGTAGGCCGCCAGCGCGCCCAGGCCGCGGGCCACCGCCGCGGCCACGTCCTGCACCCTCAGGTCGACGGCGATGATCAGCGCGATGGTGGACACCGCGGCCAGCACGATGGCGCTGCCCCAGGTCGAGAGCGGCGCCACCAGCAGCCCCGCGAGGCCGCGGCCCACCGCGCCGCCGGGCGGGAAGGGCAGGGCGGTGCGGCCGGCCAGCGCCAGGTGGGCCAGCGCGCCGAAGGAGAGGGTCAGGACGGTGTAGGCCGAGGAGGAGAGGACGGTCAGCCGCGGCGGCGCGCCCCGCAGCAGCTTCCAGCCGGCGGTGCCCAGGCCGAACGGCAGCACCGCCGCGGCGAGCCCCAGCACCGAGAGCAGGTGGGTGGCGAGCCAGTCGCCGGCCGGGCCGATCAGGTTCTGGCGCGGCAGCCCGGGCGCGAGCCGCGCGTCGAGCGAGGACCAGGTGGCCAGGGCCAGGCCGCTGGCCACGGCCAGCGCCATCAGGATCACGCCGCCGATGTCGCGGGCCATCCCGGTGCGCGGGGGCCTGGCCTTGCCGGGGCGCTCCGACCGGTCCGGCTTCTTGCTGCGGCCCTTCTGCGGGACCCGACGGTTGGCTTTCGGCTTCGGCATGGCGGCGCAGGACCCCCGGGGATGGACTGGGCGCTGGCGCGGACGAGGGCCTGCCCGCCCGAGAATATCGGCGGCTATCGATGGGTCAATTTTTCGGCGGCCGGGCGGTCCCTCGTCTAGAATCCGGACTTCACGGCCATTTCGAAGGGTCGCATGGACGTCCGCTGCGAGCGCTGCAGGGCGCGATACACCATCGATGACGCGCAGGTGGGGCCCGCCGGGCTGGCGCTCCAGTGCACCGCGTGCGGCCACACCTTCAAGGTGGTGAAGAAGGAGCTGGTGGTCACGCTGCCGGTGAAGCCCGGCGAGCGCGCCGAGGCGGTCCCGGCCTCCGCTCCGATCCCCGCTTCGGCGGCCCCGGTTCCGGCGCTGGGCAACGGAGACGCCAGGGAGTGGCGCATCCGCCAGCGCAGCGGGCGGATCACCCCGTTCCGCGAGCTCTCCAGCCTGCAGCGCTGGATCGTGGAGGGGAAGGTGAGCCGGGACGACGAGATCTCCCGCGCCACCGGCCCGTTCAAGCGGCTGGGCGACATCCCCGACCTCGACCCCTTCTTCAAGCTGGTGGAGGCCGCGCGCCGTCCGGCCGCGCCGGAGCCGGGCCCGGGCGCGGAGCTGGAGGCGGCGCCGCCCGACGTGGAGCCCGGCGCCGGTCCGCTGCCCGCGCCGGACGCGTCGCGCGCCGAGCCGGGCGGGGACGTCCGCGGCGTGGTCGCCGACGAGCCGACCTGGGCCATGGGCGCGCCGCTCCCGCTGGGCGAGCGCGGTCCGTCGGCGCGCTCCGGGCCGGTGGAGGGCGGGCCGGGCTCCGGGCGCGCCGAGCCTGTCGAAGGACGCCGAGCCTCCTCCTCGCGGCAGCGGCGGCGCGGGATGGGCGGGCGGATCCTCTTCACGCTGCTGCTGCTGGCGGTGGTCGGCGCCGGCGCCAGCTGGGCGGCGGGCTGGTGGCGGCTCCCCGGCATCGCCTGGCAGGGCGAGGTCGCGCCGAGCGGGCCCGTCGGTGCGATGGGGACGAGCGGCGGGCCTGCCTTCGACTCCGGGTCCGCCAAGGGCGGACCCTACGCTCAGGCTGACCGGACCGCTGGTGCGTCGGGGACCTCCGGGCCCTCCACCGAAGCGCCGTCCGGCCCGTCCACGAGTTCACCCACCGGTCCCATCGCCGAGGCACCCTCCGGCCCCGCGCCCGCCGCGCCCAGCGGTCCGTCGACGGAGTCGCCCACCGGCCCGGTCGATGCCGCCCAGGTTGATCCGGCCACCGCGCCCACCGGCCCGGCGCCCGCCGCGGTGAGCCCCGCGGCCGAGGCCTCCACCGGTCCGGCTCCTGCTCCAGCCGCGCCTGCGAGCGCGGCTGCGCCCTCCCCGCCCTCCGCCGCACCCGCCGCCACGCCAGCGGCCGGCTCTCTCGCGGGAGCGGGGGCCGCGGGCACGGCCGCCGCAGCGGGGGCCCCTGCCGGGGAGGTGGTCGCCGCCGCCCCACCACCCAAGAAAAAGCCGAGCAAGTCCGCGGCCACCCAGCAGGCCAGCGCCTCACCGGACGAGGACCCCAAGAAGCTGTTCGCCCGCGCCGAGCGGGACCGGCTGCTGGATGATCCGCGCAGCGCCGTCGCGTACTACGATCGCGTCCTGGAGGCCGAGCCGAAGAACGGCCGGGCGCTGGTCGGCCGCGGGCTGTGCCAGGTCGATCTGGGCCGGTACGCTGAGGCCCGGAAGAGCTTCGAGGCGGCGCTGAAGATCGTGCCGGACAGCGCCGAGGCGGTGATGGGAATGGCGGAGGCTTCGCGCTGGCAGGGGCGCACCGACGAGGCCGTCCGGTGGTACGAGCGGTACCTGGCGGATCACCCGGACGGCAAGGAAGCGGACGTCGCCCGGAACGCCATCGAGGAACTGAGGAGGGCACCATGACCACGAACAACCCCGGCGACGAATGGTTCGTCCGCGAGGACGCCGAGCGCAAGCGGAAGCTGGCGCTCGACCTCCAGCGGCAGACCGAGGCGGCGGAGCGCGCGCGCCTCAAGCAGCTGCACTGGATGCGCTGCCCGAAGTGCGGCATGGAGATGCACGAGATGAAGCTGCGCGGCGTCGACGTGGACGTCTGCTTCGGCTGCAACGGCGTCTTCCTCGACCAGCGCGACCTCGAGAACCTCGAGAAGCCCGAGGCCAAGGGCGTGATGAACGGCATCCTCAACTGGTTCAAGGCGGAGAAGGGCAAGTAGATGCCGCTCTCGCTCGACGAGGTCCGGCGCATCGCTGCGCTGGCCCGGCTGCAGCTGTCCCCCGAGGAGGAGCGGCAGTTCGCCGGCCAGCTCTCGGCCATCCTCGACCACGTGGAGCAGCTGAAGGCGCTCGACGTGTCCGGCGTGGAGCCCATGACCCACGCGCTGGCCGCGGGCGAGGTGCCCGCGCTGCGCGACGACGTGGCGGAGCCGGGCCTGGGCGCCGCCCAGGCCGTGGCCGCCGCCCCTGCCCGCGAGGGCACGAGCTTCAAGGTCCCGAGGATCATCGAGTGAGCGACCCCCGTTCCGAGCTCGCCGGCCTCACGCTGCGTGAGGCCGGCGAACGCATCGCCCGCCGCGCCGTCTCCTCTGCCGAGCTGACCGAGCTGGCCCTCTCCCGCATCGCGGCGGCCGACCCCAAGGTCGGCGCGTTCCTGGCCGTCACCGCCGACCGCGCCCGCGCCGCCGCGAGGGCCGCCGACGAGCGCGCCGCGCGCGGCGAGCGCCGCTCCGCCTTCGACGGCGTGCCGGTGGCGGTGAAGGACATCTTCCTCACCCGCGGCACGCCCACCACCTGCGGCTCGCGCATCCTGGAGGGCTACCTGCCTCCCTATGACTCCACCGCGGTGGAGCGGCTGGAGGGCGCCGGCGCGGTGCTGCTGGGCAAGCTCAACATGGACGAGTTCGCCATGGGCTCGTCCAACGAGAACAGCGCCTACTTCCCCTGCCACAACCCCTGGGACCTCTCCCGCACGCCCGGCGGCTCCTCCGGCGGCAGCGCCGCGGCCGTGGCCGCGCGGCTGGCCTGGGGCACGCTGGGCACCGACACCGGCGGCTCCATCCGCGAGCCGGCCGCCTTCTGCGGCGTGGTGGGCGTGAAGCCGACCTACGGGCGAGTCTCGCGCTACGGCGTGATCGCCTTCGCCTCCTCGCTGGACCAGGTCGGGCCGCTGGCCCGCTCGGTGGAGGACGCGGCCCATCTACTGGCCGCGGTGGCCGGTCACGACCCGCGCGACATGACCTCCTCGACGCGCCCGGTGGACGACTACCTGGGCGGCCTGGAGGGCGGGGCCAAGGGGCTGCGCGTCGGCGTGCCGAAGGAGTGGCTCTCCGGCGGCCTCGAGCCGGGCGTGGAGCAGGCGGTCCGCGCCGCGCTCGACGCCTATGAGAAGCTGGGCGCGAAGCTGGTGGAGATCTCGCTCCCGCACTCGCGCTACGGCATCGCCGCCTACTACCTGATCGCGCCGGCCGAGGCCTCGTCCAACCTGGCCCGCTACGACGGCGTCCGGTTCGGCCTGCGCGCGCCGGCCAGGGGCCTCAAGGAGCTCTACACCGCCACGCGGGCGCAGGGCTTCGGCCCCGAGCCCAAGCGGCGCATCATGCTCGGCACCTACGCGCTCTCCTCCGGCTACTACGACGCCTACTACCTGCGGGCGCAGAAGGTCCGCACGCTGGTGCGGCGCGACTTCGACCGGGCCTTCGAGGCCTGCGACGTGGTGGCCGGCCCGGTGACGCCGGGCGTGGCCTTCAAGCTGGGCGAGCGGACGGAGGATCCCCTGCAGATGTACCTGGCCGACGTCTTCACCATCACCGCCAACCTGGCCGCGCTGCCGGCGCTCTCGCTGCCCTGCGGCAAGGACCCGGCCACCGGCCTGCCGGTGGGGCTGCAGCTGGTGGGGCGCCCCTTCGACGAGGCCACGCTGCTCCGCGCCGCCCGGGCGCTGGAGCGCGAGGTGGGCACGTTCCCGGCGCCGGAGGTGGCCTAGATGCCGCTCGCCGACTTCCAGATCGTGCTGGGGCTCGAGGTCCACGCCCAGCTGCTCACCCGCTCCAAGATCTTCTGCGGCTGCTCCACCGCCTTCGGCGGCGAGCCCAACGCCCACACCTGCCCGGTCTGCCTCGGGCTCCCGGGCGCGCTGCCGGCCTTGAACCGCGAGGTGGTGGCGATGGCGGTGCGCACCGGCCTGGCGCTGGGCTGCACCATCCGCCCGCGCAGCGTCTTCGCGCGCAAGAACTACTTCTACCCGGACCTGCCCAAGGGCTACCAGATCTCGCAGTACGAGCTGCCCATCTGCGAGGGCGGCACCGTCACCTTCGACGTCGACGGCCAGGAGAAGACGGTCCGGCTGACCCGCATCCACATGGAGGAGGACGCCGGCAAGAACGTGCACGACGTCTCGGCCGACGGCGCCTCCGGCGTGGACCTGAACCGCGCCGGCGTGCCGCTGCTCGAGATCGTCTCCGAGCCGGACCTGCGCTCCGCGGCCGAGGCGGTGGCGTACCTCAAGGCGCTGCGCGCCCTGCTGATGGCGCTGGGCGTGAACGACGGGAACATGCAGGAGGGGTCGCTCCGCTGCGACGCCAACGTCTCGGTCATGCGCAAGGGGGCCGACAAGTACGGCACGCGCTGCGAGATCAAGAACATGAACTCGTTCCGCTTCCTGGAGCAGGCCATCGCCTACGAGGCCGGTCGCCAGGTGGAGCTCGTCGAGGGCGGCGGGGCGGTGGTGCAGGAGACGCGCCTCTTCGATCCGGATCGCGGCGAGACCCGCTCGATGCGCTCGAAGGAGGAGGCACACGACTACCGCTACTTCCCCGAGCCGGACCTGCCGCCGGTGCTGGTCGCGCCGGCGCAGATCGAGGCCGCGCGCCAGGCGCTGCCCGAGCTGCCGCGGGCCCGCGCCACGCGCTACCAGGCGCAGCTGGGCCTGTCGGCCTACGACGCCGCGCTGCTGGTGGCGGACGCGGCGGTGGCGGCGTTCTTCGACCGCACGCTGGCCGCCCGCGGCGGCGGCCCGGAGGCGGCCAAGAAGGCGGCCAACTGGCTCAACGGAGAGGTGGCCAAGCTGGCCAACGAGGCTGGGACCGGACCGGCCGACTGGAAGCTCACGCCGGAGAAGCTGGCCAAGGTGCTGGAGCTGATCGACGCCGGCACCATCGGCGGCCCGGGCGCGAAGCAGGTGCTGGAGGAGGTCTTCCGCACCGGCGCCGAGCCGGCCGCGGTGGTCCAGGCCAAGGGGCTGGCGCAGGTCTCGGACGAGGGGGCCATCGAGGCGGTGGTGGACCGCGTCCTGGCCGCCAGCCCGGCCGAGGTGGAGAAGCACAGGAGCGGCAAGAAGAACCTGACCGGCTTCTTCGTCGGCGCGATCATGAAGGAGCTGCGCGGCAAGGGGAATCCGGCGGTGGTGAACGCGCTCCTGAAGAAGAAGCTGGAAGGGTGACGGTCGGTACCGCGCGCCCTTCGACAGGCTCAGGGCGAACGGCTGCGGACTCCGCTCGTGCGTCCTTTGGGCCCGGCGGAGGCCTCAATCCGTTCGCCCTGAGCGTAGCCGCCGCCACGGGCGGCGGCGAAGTCGAAGGGTGAACGGGACAGAAAGGGAGATGGTGATGGGCTGGGCAGGCTGGGGCGCAGGCCCCTCGGGCGCAGGCGCCGCCGGTACGAGCAGGATCTTCCTCGGCGTGTCACTGGTCGCGGCCGCCGTGCTGCTGGGCATCTCGGTGGTCCGCGCCCACTGGCCCATGGCCGCCGCCGGCGCGGTGCTCACCGCCTACTTCGCCCTCCGCCTCTTCGCCGGCCTGGGGAAGCGCCCATGACCAAGCTCGAGCCCCTCCGCCCCGTCGGCTACGACGAGGCCAAGGACGCCGTCCGGCTGCTTGATCAGAAGATCCTCCCCGCCGAGGAGCGCTGGCTGGAGCTGACCAGCGCCGCGCAGGTGGCCGCCGCCATCGCCGACCTGACCGTGCGAGGGGCGCCCGCCATCGGCGTGGCCGCCGCCTACGGCCTGGCCGTCGAGGCCCGCCGCGGCGCCGACGTCCCGGCCCTGCGCGCCGCCGCCGAGCTCTTGGCCCACGCCCGCCCCACAGCCGTGAACCTGGCCTGGGCCGTCCGCCGCATGTCGCGCCGCATTGGCCTGGGCGCGGCCGAGCTCCTGGCCGAGGCCCACGCCATCCGCGACGAGGACGAGGCCTCCTGCCGGCGCATCGGCGCGCTGGGGGCCGCGCTGCTGCCGCCGAAGGCCTGCGTGCTCACCCACTGCAACGCCGGCGCGCTGGCCACCGCCGGCTACGGCACCGCGCTGGGCGTGGTGCGCGCGGCGGTGGAGGGCGGCAACCCCATCACCGTGCTGGCCGACGAGACCCGCCCGTTCCTGCAGGGCGCGCGGCTCACCGCCTGGGAGCTGCACCGCGACGGCATCCCCGTCACCCTCCTCACCGACGGCATGGCCGGCTGGCTCATGTCGCGCGGCGAGGTCGGCTGCGTGGTGGTGGGCGCCGACCGCATCGCTGCCAACGGCGACGTGGCCAACAAGATCGGCACCTACTCGCTGGCCGTGCTGGCGCAGCACCACGCCATCCCATTCTACGTGGCCGCGCCCTGGTCCACCGTGGACCTCGACACCGCCACCGGCGCGGCGATCCCCATCGAGGAGCGCGGCGGCGACGAGGTGACCCTGCTGGCCGGCCAGCGCATCGCGCCCATCGGCGTGCCGGCGCGCTACCCCGCGTTCGACGTCACCCCGGCCGCGCTGGTCACCGCGATCATCACCGAGCGCGGCGTGGTCCGTCCGGTCGATGAGGCGGGGCTGCGGGCGCTGGGGCAGGTCGCGTAGCGCGCCCATCCCCGAGCGCGGGATCCTGAAATAGGTATCCGTCGGTTCCCGGCGGAGTTTAGCGCCAGCCCCTCGCTGGTATAGGGGTTCCCCGGTTCCCCGGCATTCCGTGCCTTGTTGTCGCAGGCGCTAAACCTCCGCGGTGCGCCGCGGATAACCCGTTCAGCCAGCGGCGATCGACCAGAGGGGCAGGTGCCCCGGGGGGCAGATCGCGGCATGACGACGGGGTCTGCACACCATGGTCGCGATCTTCAGCGGGAACTCGCTGGGCCTGAACCTCAGCTCGCTCACCTCCCTCGGCGGGCGGGGCCTCTTCGGCTCCAGCACCCAGGGGCAGGGCGGAGAGCGCGCCTACGTCAACGTGTTCAGCGGCAACCTGGTGCTGCAGCGCGGCGACGCGCTGCTGGTCGGCAACGGCCCGGACACCTCGGCGCTGCGGACGTACAACAGCCAGGGCGCCTACGACTTCGACGGCAACGGGGACTTCTGGCAGGGCGCGCCGACGCGGGCCATCCAGGACCTCGGGGGCGGGCGGCTCCGCCGGATCGACACCGACGGCTCGACCTGCGACTACGCCTGGGACGCCGCCAAGGGCGCCTACCTGGCGGAGATCACCGGCAGCTCGGCCCGCGACAGCATCGTCATCAACGGCGACGGGACGTACACCTGGACCGACGGCGCCTCGACCACGCGTGAGACCTACCAGGCCGGCGCGGTCGGCCGGATCCTCACGCAGACCGACGCGGCCGGGAACACGCTGAGCTACAGCTACAGCGGCTCGAACCAGCTGACCGCGGTGACGAGCGCCAGCGGCGAGTCGATCACCTACACCTACGGCGGCGCGAGCGGCCGGAACCTGCTGCGGGTCGACACGGCGCTGAACGTGGACGGGGTCCTGACGCTGCAGAGCGTCTCGTACACCTACGACGCGCAGAACCGGCTCGAGACGGTGAGCGTGGCGCTCAACCCCCGGGGCCTGGGGGCCGTCACGGCGGGTGAGACCGGGACGGTCTTCAAGACCACGTACACCTACGACGGGACGAGCAACCGCGTGGCAAGCGTGGTCCAGAGCGACGGCACGCGCACGGACTTCACCTATGTCCTGGTGGGCGGCACCTACAGGGTGGCGACCGTCCAGGACGGCGCGGGCAACGTCACGCAGTTCGCGTACGATGCCGCGGCGGGAAAGACCACGGTCACGGACCCGCTGGGCGTCTCCACCGTCTACCAGTACGACACCAAGGGACAGCTCACGCTGGTGCGCGGCGGCGTGACCGCAGCCAATCCCGGCGGGCTCACCTGGGTCAGCTACGGCTACGACGCCACCGGGGACGTCGCGTCCATCACTGACGCCCTGGGCCGCACCGTCCAGCTCAGCTACGACAATGGCAACCTGACGAGGCAGGTGGACTCGGCCGGCAACACCATCGACAGGACCTACGACGGCCACAACCAACTCCTCACCGAGACCGTCACCACCGGCAGCGGCGCGCTGACGACCCGGTACGTCTACGACGCCGGCGGGAAGAACGAGCTCCGGTTCGTGATCAGCCCCGAGGGCCGGGTCACCGAGCATCGGTACGGCACCGGGACCCCCACAGACGAGCCGCTGGGCCGGCGGATCGCGACCCTCGAGTACCGCGCCAGGGGTTACGAATCTCTCCGGGTTGGCGGCGACGGCCGTTCCGACCGAGCAGCAGCTGAGGGACTGGGTCACGGGCCTCGCGGGCGACCGCAGCCTCGCCGTCCGCACCAGCTACAAGTACGATCTGCGCGGCGAGCTGAAGCTGTCGGTGGTCTACACGGAGCTGGACGCGACGGGAGAGGGCGTCTCCGGCACCGGTGCCACCACCCAGTACGTCTACAACGAGCGCGGCGAGCTGCTGCAGACCATCACGCCCGATGGACGTGGCCTCACCCAGACCGTCTACGACGGCATGGGGGCGCGTGGTCTCCAGCCTGGTGAAGTCGGCGGACGGCACGCTCTCAATCCCCACCGTCTCGCTCTACGACGACGCCGGCGGGAAGATCAGCGTCACCCTCGCCAACAACCTGGTGCGGACGTCCACCTTCGACGGCGCGGGCCGGCTCGTCTCGGTCGTGGAGTCGTCCGCCGGGACCACGCTCGGGACGACCCGCTACTCCTACGACGCGGACAACCGGCTGGTGATGACCCAGGGGCCCACCGGTCAGCGCAGATGGGTGCTGTACGACGCGGCCGGGCGAAAGGTCGCCGACGTGGGTCCGTCGGGTAGCCTGACCGAGTACGTCTACGACGCGGCGAACCAGCTCACCCAGACCATCGGGTACGCCACCCCGGTCACGGTCGGCCTGCTGGTCGACGCCAGCGGCAACCCGACCACTCCGGCGCTCTCGTCCATCCGCCCCGCCGCCACTGCGACGGATGCGAAGACCTGGAACCTCTACGACGCGGCTGGCCGGCTCACCTACCAGGTGGATGCGCTGGGCTACGTCACGCAGACCCGCTACGACGAGGCCGGTCGCGTCCTGTCGACCACGCAGTACGCGAACGGGGTGAGCACCGCCGCGCTGGGGAACGGGGTCGGCGCGACCGTGGCGCCTGTGGCGTCCGCCGCCGACCGCACCATCACCCGGCTGTTGGACAAGGATGGCCTGCTGCGCGGCACCATCGACGGCGAGGGGTACCTCACCGAGCTCCGCTACGACTCGGCGGGCCGCCAGGTCCAGACCATCCGCTACGCCAGCAAGGTGCGCGGGTACACCGACGCCGCCAGCATCGCGGCGGCGGTCACGACGGTCCGCTCCGGCGGCAACGTGGCCAGCCTGGTGGATGCCGACGCTGCGAAGGACATGTCCACCTGGACGTACTACGACGCGCGCGGCCAGAAGGTGGCCGAGGTGGACGCGGAGGGCTACCTCACCGAGCTGACCTACGACTCGAACGGCCGCCTGTCCGAGTCGCGCCGCTACGCCAGCAAGGTGACGGCGACGCTCTCGACCTTCACGAGCTGCTCGGCGCTCCGCCCGACGGCGAACGCCGAGGATCACTTCACCCGCAACACGTGGGACGCGCTGGGCCGGCTCCTCCGGCAGGAGACGACGGACGGGCTCACGACCGACAACGTCTACGACACGGTCGGCAACCTGATCAGCACCACCGTCGCCGCCGGGACGGTCGACCAGCGGATCCTCAACAAGCGCTATGACGTTCAGGGGCGCCTGGTCGCCGAGCTGACCGCCGTGGGCGCGGCGCTGCTCACCTCGGGCCTGACGCCGGCGCAGGTGGACGACATCTGGGCGCAGTACGGCGTGAAGTACGCATACGACGCCGCGGGCCGCCGGATCAGCACCACCGACCAGAACGGCAACCGGACCGTCTTCTTCCACGACGACGCCGGGCGGCTCCGCTACACGGTCAACGCGCTGGGTGAGGTCACCGAGACCGCCTACGACGCGCTGGGCCGCGTCACCTCGACCAGCGCGCTGGCGACCAGGCTCCCGGCGGCGACGGTGACCAGCCTGGTCGGCGGCGTGCTCTCCTCCAGCGCCAACGCCGGCGCGGCCACGGCCCTGGTGACCGCGGTCGCCGCCTCCACCCAGAACTCGCTCACGCGGATCGAGTACGACGCCCGCGGCCAGCGGACCGCCACCGTCGACGCGCTCAACGTGCGGACCACGGCGACCTATGACGCCTTCGGCGGGGTGGTCCAGACCACCCAGCCGACGAACGCCGGCACGCTCGGCCGCACCAGCACCTTCGATCGGCGCGGCCTGGCCACGCGGATGGTGGAGGACCCGAGCGGCCTCGCCATCACCCGCAGCTCGGTCTACGACGCCTTCGGCCGGCTCATCCAGACGACCGACGCGAACGGCGTCACGATCCCGCCGGCCACCTACGACCGGCTGGGCCGGCTGGTGCAGACCGTGGACGCACTGGGGGATCCGGTCGACCACGTACGACGCCTTCGGCCGCACGCTCACCCAGACGGACGCGCTGGGCAAGACCACCACTTATCGTTACGAGACGGCGAATCGCAAGACGATCGTGACCACGCCGGAGGGCGTGACGGTCACCACCGAGACCACCCGCAACGGCCAGCTGTGCCGGGTGACGGACGGCCGCGGGAACGCCACCACGTACGAGTACGACGCCGACGGCAACCTCCGGTTCACCCGGCGGGCGGACGGCACGTCGCTCGAGTCCACCTACGATCGCGCAGATCGGGTGGTGGACCAGATCGACGCGCGCGGGACCATCACGCGCGTCAGCTACGACTCGGCCAACCGGGTGCTGAGCCGCACCGTGAATCCGGGCGGGCTCGGGCTCACGACCAGCTACGCGTACGACGCCAAGGGCCAGCAGATCAGCGTCACCGATCCGCGCGGCACCGTCACGGCGATCAGCTTCGACCTGGCCGGCCACGTCCTCACGCAGGCCGTCGATCCCACCGGGCTGAACCTCGTCACGCGCTACGAGTACGACCCGGCCGGCCGGCAGCTCAAGGTGACGAGCCCCGGCTGGCTGACCACGCAGTACACCTACGACGTCGCAGGCCGGCGCGTCTCCACCATGGTGAATCCGGGCGGTCTCAACCTGGTCGAGAGCTACACCTACGACAGGAACGGGAACGTGGTCGCTCGGACCGACGCGCGCGGGAACGTGACCCGGTTCGCCTACGACACGTCCAACCGGCTGGTGTTCACCGTGGACGCCGAGGGTGGCGTTCGCAAGAGCACGTACGACGCCGAGGGACGGGTCATCTCCACGACCGCCTACGGAACGATCATCGCGCTGGGCTCGCTGCCCATCGCGGCGACCGTCGACCAGATTGCACTGCTGCTCCAGCCGGGCTCGGCGACCCGGCCCGACGTGGTGGAGCAGCGGGTCTATGACGGCGACGGCCGCCTGACCTGGAGCGTGGATGGGGAGGGAGGCGTCACCCAGCTCCGGTACGACGCCAAGGGCAACGTCATCGAACGCCGGACGTACGCCAATCGCATCACGGTGGCGAGCTGGAACCGTGCGACCACGCCCACGCCGCCGGTCGTCGCCGACGACGCCCGCAATCTGCGGTCGCAGACCGTCTACGACCTGGCCGATCGAGCCAAGTACACGCTCGACGGCGCGGGCGGGGTGGTGGAGCTGAAGTACGACGCCAACGGCAACGTGCTCGACCGGATCGCCTATGCGCGGACAATCCCGGCGGCCACGGCGGCCACCGAGGTGGCCATCGGCAGCGCCATCGCCGCGATCAGGAACCCGGTCCTGGATCGCCACGCCTACGCGGTCTACGACGCCGCGAACCGGCGCACCTGGTCAATCGACGGCGCCGGCGGGGTCGCGAAGGTGGTGTACGACGCCGACGGCAACGTGGTGGAGCAGAGGACCTACGTCAACCGGATCGATACCAGCAGCTGGACGCTGGGGACCGCGCCGGCCGTGGTGGCCGACGACACCCGCGACCAGCGGGTCCAGTCCGTCTACGACCGGGCCAACCGGGCTCGCTTCACGATCAGCGGCACCGGCGGCGTGGTCGAGCAGAAGTACGATTGGAACGGCAACGTTACCGAGCAGATCAGCTACGCCACGACCATCTCCACCGCGACGCCGGCGACCGAGTCCGACGTGTCCGGTGCCGTGGTGAAGAGCGCGGCGCGGGATCAGCACGTCTATCATGGCTATGACGCCGCCGGCCGGCGCACCTGGACCGTCGACGGCGTGGGCGGCACCACGACCCGTGCCTACGACGCGAACGGCAACCTCATTGAGGAGCGCGTCTACGCGGCCAAGCTGAACCTCTCGACCTGGACGCCCGGCACCACGCCGACCGTGACGGGGACCGCCGCCAACCCCGATCTGCCGGCGAGGAACGTCTACGACAAGGCCAACCGCGTCCGCTTCACCATGAACGGCGTGGGCGCCGTGGTGGAGCAGACCTACGACGGCGTCGGTCACGTGCTCGAGCGCGTGGCCTACGCGACGGTCGTCCCGACCTCGACCGCGATGAACGAGGTGGATCTCGAGGACCGCCGTCAACGCGGTGAAGAACGACGCGAAGGACTCCCGCGTCCGGTCGCGCTACGACGCCGCTGGGCGCGTGGCCTGGACGGCCAACGGCGCCGGCGCGGTCACCCGGCAGATTTACGACGGCGCCGGGCAGCTGGTGAAGCAGGTGGCCTACGCCACGGCCGTCGCGAACACGGTCGAGCCGAGCGCGGTGGCTGCCACGGCCGACGACCGGGTCACGCTGTTCGCGTACGACAAGGCTGGTCGCCAGGTCTTCACGGTGAACGCGCTGGGCGGCGTGAGCCAGACCGTCTACGACGGCACCGGCAGCGCCATCCAGCGCATCGCCTACGGCGATACCATCGCGGCGCCGACCGCGGCCACGGATCCGGCGGGCGTCGCGGCCGCCGTGAACCCGGTGCTGGGCGGGAGCGGTGAGAAGCGCGTGTCGAGCGCCGTCTTCGACGCAGCGGGCCGGCAGGTCTACACCGTGGACGCGGCGGGCGCGTTCACCCGCAGCTGGTACGACGGCGCGGGCAGCCTGATCGCGACGCGCGCATACGCGTATGGCATCACGGCCGGCAGCACGCCCGTGCTCCTGGCTTCCGGTGACCTGCA
>JASGJN010000020.1:0-924719 GCA_049840735.1 Anaeromyxobacter sp.
GAGGAAGCCAGCCAGCTTCAGGCGCTGCGCCTCGCCGCCGGAGAGCGCTCGGCACCGGCTGCCCGAGCCTCACGTACTCCAAACCCACGTCGACGAATCGGCTGCAGCACCCGCAGCACCTCGCGGTCGTCGCGGAACAGCTGCACCGCCTCGCTGACGGTGAGCTCCAGCACGTCGGCCACGCTGAGGTCGCGCATCACCTCGCCCGGCGCACGGCGGTCGATCTTCACGTCGAGGACCTCGGCGCGGTAGCGGCGGCCGTCGCAGTCCTGGCAGCGCAGGTAGACGTCGCTGAGGAACTGCATCTCGACATGTTCGAAGCCCGAGCCGCCGCAGGTCGGGCAGCGGCCGTCGCCGGCGTTGAAGCTGAACATGCCGGCGCCGTAACCGCGCTGCAGCGCCAGCGGCGCCTGCGCGAACAGCTTGCGGATCTCGTCGAAGGCACCGACGTAGCTGGCCGGGTTGGAACGCGCCGTCTTGCCGATCGGCGACTGGTCGACGAACACCGCATCGGCCAGCCACTCGGCGCCGAGCAGGCGGTCGTGCTCGCCCGGCGTCTCGGTGGCCTTGCCGAAATGGCGCTGCAGCGCCGGGAACAGCACGTCCTGCATCAGCGTGCTCTTGCCGAGCCCGACACGCCGGTCACGCAGACCAGGTGCTGCAGCGGGAACTCGACCGTCAGGTTCTTCAGGTTGTGCTCGCGCGCGCCCTCGACGATCAGCTTGGGCGTGGACGGCGACATCGGCCGCTTGATGCCCATGCCCACATGCTTGCGGCCGCCGAGGTAGGCGCCGGTCAGCGTGTCGGCCTGGCGGATCGCCTCCGGCGTGCCGTCGAAGACGATCGTCCCGCCGCGTTCGCCGGGGCCGGGGCCCATGTCGATCAGCCGGTCGGCGGCCAGCATCACCGCCGGGTCGTGCTCGACGACGACCAGCGTGTTGCCGGCGTCACGCAGCCGCTGCATGGCCTCGACGATGCGGTTCATGTCGCGCGGGTGCAGGCCGATGCTGGGCTCGTCGAGCACGAACATGGTGTTGACCAGCGAGGTGCCGAGCGCCGTCGTCAGGTTGCGGGCTCGGCCGACGCCATCAGCCTCACCGAGAAGGGCCTCATCAGAATCATCATGGCCTACACGCGGGAGGCCGGCGTCCGCAGCCTGGAGCGGCGCATCGCCGACGTGTGCCGGGCCGTGGCGGTCGAGGTGGCCAGCGGCAAGATCCCGGCCGGCGGCAAGCGGGCCGTGGACGAGCCGGAGGTCCTCGAGATGCTGGGGCCGGAGCGGTTCTACAACAGAGACCGCCGAGCGCACGGAGATCCCGGGCGTCGCGACCGGCCTCGCCTGGACGGCGGCCGGCGGCGACATTCTCTTCATCGAGGCCACCAAGATGACCGGCAAGGGGTCGCTCACCCTCACCGGCCAGCTGGGCGACGTGATGAAGGAGTCGGCGCAGGCGGCCCTCTCCTACCTGCGCTCCAAGTCCGACACGCTGGGGATCGCGCCCAACTTCCTGGAGAAGACCGACATCCACCTGCACTTCCCGGCCGGCTCCATCCCCAAGGACGGCCCCAGCGCCGGCGTCACCATCCTCACCGCGCTGGTCTCGCTCCTCACCGGCATCCGCGTCCGCTCGGACGTGGCCATGACCGGCGAGGCCACCCTCCGCGGCCTGGTGCTGCCGGTGGGCGGCATCAAGGAGAAGGTCCTGGCGGCGCACCGCGCCGGCATCAAGCGGGTCATCATCCCGGCCCGCAACGAGAAGGACCTGATCGACGTGCCGGAGCAGGCGCGCAAGGAGCTGGAGTTCGTCTACGCCGCCCACATGGACGAGGTCCTGAAGGCGGCGCTGGAGGAGAGCCCGCTCGGCCGCCCCGCGCCGGTCCCGCCGCCCGAGGGCGACCAGAAGCCGACGCAGAAGGCGCCCGAGGTGCGGGTGTAGGGCGTCGCGCCCCGCGCAGTCTTGCCCTGCCCTTCGACTCCGGGCCCGGCCTGGGTTGGCCTTCCAACCCGGTGCCGGGCCCTACGCTCAGGGCGGACGGCCTCGATCAGGCCAGTCGAGGCTGTCTGCCCTGGTCCGGCCTGAGCCCTTCGACTTCGCGTCCGCATTGCGGACGCTACGCTCAGGGCAGGCGTGATTGGTAGCGCGAGGCCCCGCCCGAAGTAGTCGGCCGTGAGGGCGCCGGGTTAGGCCGCCGCAGCCCATGACCGTGGGGCACGCACAAATTCGCGCGCCCATCTCCACTCAGGGTACGAAAGAAAAGCGGCGGGCGATCCTCGAACGATCGCCCGCCGCACGGCTGTCGTCGGGTAGGAGCCCGGCGGATGCCAACGACCCCGAGGATCATACGAGAGGCGATCCGTGAGGGAAAGGGCTGTGAGGAGGGTGGCGGGGCTGCTGCGCGCCCGGCTGCCGGAGCTGGACCTGGACAGGGTTTACGACCCCCGGGCACGGGAGGGCCGGTGGGCGCTGTCGCAGATCCTCCGGGCCACGCTGCTGGGGCTGATGGCGGGATGCCGCAGCCTCTGGGACGCGGAGCGGCTCACCGACAACCTGGCTCCGGCGATGCGTCGCCGCCTGGGGCTGCCGCGGCGGCTGGCGGACACGACGGCGCGGGACGCGCTCTGCCGCGTGCCGCTCGAGTCGCTGCGGGCGGCGCTGCACCGCGCGGTCCGGGCGGCGTGGCGCCGGAAGGCGCTCGCGCCTGTGGGGCTGCCATTCGGCGTCGTGGCGTTGGACGGCAAGGTGACGATGCTGCCGGTCCTCAACCACCCGCTGGTGCAGAACCACATCGAAGGGCAGGCGGTCCCGTTCGGCCTGGTGCGGACGGTGACGTGCGCGCTGGTCTCGGCGGCGGGGCGGCCCTGCATCGACGCCATCCCGATCCCCGCCCAGGCGAACGAGGTGGGCTTCTTCCAGCAGGCGTTCGAGCGCCTGACCGCTGTGCACGGTGGCCTCTTCCGCGTGGTGACCTACGACGCCGGCGCGCTCTCCGAGGCCAACGCCAGCGCCGTGGTGGCCGCGGGCAAGGATTACCTGTTCACGCTCAAGGGCGAGCAGCGGACCATGTTCAAGCTGGCGAGCGAGCTCCTGGGCGCGCAGGAGATGGCGGCCCAGACGCTGGACGTGCTCGACAACGCCACCACCGTCACCCGCAGCCTGACGCTGCTGGGCGTCGATCCGAGCTGGAGCTACAGCGGCAGCAAGACGCCGGAGGAGTCGGTCTGGGGGCACGCCGGGACTTTCCTGCGGGTGGAATACGTCAAGCGGCGCGGCGGGGAGATCGTCGAGCAGGACGCCCGCCTCTTCGTGAGCAGCCTGCAGCCGGGCAGGCTCACGCCAGCCCAGTGGATGCTCCTCGTCCGCCGCCACTGGGGCGTGGAGAACCAGAACCACTACACCCTCGACACCGCCTTCGCCGAGGACGACCGGCCCTGGATCGAGGCCGACCCCCAGGGCATGCTGGCGGTGCTGCTGCTCCGGCGGATCGCGTACACGCTGCTGGCCCTCTACCGCGCAGTCACGCTCCGGTCGGACGAGGGCCGGGCCACCCGCTGGCGAGATCTGCTGGCGACGGTGCGCGACGTCCTCGTCGCCGCCACCGAGGAGCAGCTCGCGGGTCTCCGCCCGCACCCCGTCGCCGCCGCGACACGCTGAAACGCCGGGCTCCTACCCGCGGCGGCGACATCGAAGGGACCTGAGGTGAGCGGCCGCCGCGACCGGCGCCGGCCTGCCGTGGCCGCCGTACGCCTCGACGTCCAGCCCCGCAACCTCCCGCGACCCCGGCGGGAACGCCCGAAGTCCGCGCCCCGCCTGGCCGATCGGTCCTGACGCTCAGGGCAGGCGGAGTCGAAGGCCAGGGACCCAGATGCTAAGCTCCGTCCATGGGGGAGCGGCTCGCCATCCTGACCGGCTCGGCCGGCGCGGTGCACGACGCGGTCGCGGCGGCGGTCCGCGCCGCCGGCCTCGAGGTGCACCACGTCCCGCTGCTCGGCCCGGGCGCCCCGCGCCCCGGCGCCGAGGTGCGCCGGGCGGAGCTGGTCATCCACCTCGGGCTGCGCACGCCGCGCGAGCTGGACGAGGCCCGGCGCGCCGAGCTGGAGGCGGGCGCCGCCGCCACCGCCGCCGGGCTGGCGCGCGACCTGGGCGCCCGCCGGCTCATCCACGTCTCCTCCACCGCCGTCTACGGCCGCCCGCGCAACCTGCCCTGCCGCGAGGGCGAGCTGAAGGCGCCGCGCACCACGTTCGAGCGGATCCGCTGGCGCGCCGAGCAGGCCAGCTGGGGCGCCTTCCGGCGCGGCACGCCGCTCACCGTGCTCCGGCCGGCGCTGCTCTACGGCCCCACGCTGCGCGGCGGCCCGGCCCGCACGCTGGCGCTGGTGGCGCTCTTCAACCAGGGACGGCGGCGCGTGCCCATCCTGCGGCGCGGCCCGGTGGCCCACCTGCTCCACCTGGACGACCTGGCCCGCGCGGTGGTCCACGTGGCGCTCCACCCGGACGACCGCGCCGTGCAGGGCCGCGCCTTCAACGTGGCCGACGACGCCCCCATGCCGCTGGGCGAGCACCTGGAGGCCGCGCTCACGGCGCTCGGCTACGAGACCGGCCGCGTGATCCCCACGCTCCCGCGCCTCATCGCCAGCCTGCTCTGGCTGGTGCGCCACGTGCCCGATCGGACCCTGCTCGCCACCATCAACCGGCGCTTCGCCCGCCGCTGGCACCGGCTGGCCGACCAGACCGGGGTGAGCGGCGCGCTCTCGCCCCGTGTGGACCGCGAGGCGCTGCACTGGATGAGCGCCGACCACTACTACGACACCCAGCGGCTGGCCTCGATCGGCTGGACCCCGCAGCACCCTGTCTCGTCCGCGGCTTTCCCCGAGACGGTTCGCGCCCTTGTGGCGGCCCAGCACCTGCCCGGCTCGGCGGGTCGCCCCATCGCCACCTGGTAGGCCGCGCGCCGGCGGGCCCAGGGCGCCCGTGCCGCGATGGTCCCGAGGGGCCTGACGCGCGCGACTCGGCTATGGCCGAGGCGCGGCAGCCGTGTCATAGTGGCCAGAGTCGGTCCGGCACGGATGTCGCGAAACGGTGGCGACCCGCGGACCCTGAACCCGGGGGCTCGATGTGTGGAGAGGTGCGCGGAGCGGTGAGCCGCCTTCCTCACCCGGTCCCCCGGGCGCGCGGAGCGCGCGCGTGATCCGCATGCTGGGCCGCTACGAGCTGCTCGAGCAGGTCGGCAGCGGCGGCATGGCCGTGGTCTACCGCGGCCGCGACACCGCGCTCGATCGCGAGGTGGCGGTCAAGCTGCTCCACCCTCACCTGGCCAGCGCCCCGGAGTCGAGGGCCCGCTTCTCGCGCGAGGCCCGCGCGGTGGCCCGCCTCTCCCACCCGGGCATCGTCGAGATCTACGACTACGCCGGCGACGGCGCGCCCGAGGCCTTCCTGGTCACCGAGTTCATCCGGGGCCGGACGCTGCGCCAGTTCGCGGCCGAGGTGGGGTTCGCGCTGCCCGAGCTGGGCATGCTGGTGGGGCGCGCGCTGGCCGACGCGCTGGTGCACGCCCACTCGGCCGGCGTCATCCACCGCGACCTGAAGCCGGAGAACGTGCTGGTGCAGGAGGTCGAGCGGCCGGCGGTGAAGCTGGCCGACTTCGGCATCGCCCGCATCCTGGCCTCGGACGAGCGGATGACCATGACCGGCGCGCTGGTGGGCTCGCCCCACCACATGCCGCCGGAGGTGGTGGAGGGGCGCGACGCCGACGTGCGGAGCGACGTCTACTCCCTCGGCACCATCCTGTACTGGCTCGCCACCGGGAAGCTCCCCTTCGCCGCGCCCAACCCGACCGCCATCCTGCGCCGCGTCCTGCAGGGCGACTTCGAGGACCCGCGCGCGGTCGACACCCGCGTCTCGGACGGCCTGGCCGACCTGATCGGCCGCTGCCTGCGCCTCGATCCCGCGGAGCGGCCGGAGAGCGCCGCGGCGGTGCGCGATGCGCTGGACGTCGTGCTGGCGGAGGTGGGCGTGGAGCGGCCCCCCGAGGCGCTGGTGGCGTTCCTGCGCGACCCGGAGGGCGAGAAGGTCCGCTTCACCGCGCAGGTGGTGGCGGCGCTGACCGGGCGCGGCGACCAGGCCGCGGCCGAGGGGGCCACGGCGCGCGCCCTGCGGTTCTACGGGCGCGTGCTGGCCATCGACCCGGCCAGCACCGAGGTGCCGCAGAAGCTGGCCCGCCTGGCCCGCCGCCGCCGGCTGCGGCGCGTGCTGGGCTGGGGCGGCGCCGCGGCGCTGGCGCTGGCCGGGCTGGCGGCGGCCGGCCTGGCGCTCTGGCCGCACCTGCGCCAAGGCCCGGTCCCCGCGCCCCGCCCGCCCTCCGCGCAGGCCGGCAGCGGCGCGCGCCCGTCCTCCCGGCCCGGCCAGCCGACGCGCCCGCCGCCGCAGGTGGTCACCCCGCCGGCCCAGGCGGGCAGCGCCCAGCCCCGGCCCGCGCCAGGCACCGGGCCGGCGCGCAAGCCGGCCACCCCGGCGGTCACCCCGCTCGCGGTCCACGTCCGCCCCTACGCCCAGCGCGCGCTCCTGGACGGCGTGGAGGTGGCCCGCGGCCAGCAGGTGATCCGCTTCGAGCTCACGCCCGGCCCGCACACCATCCAGCTCGAGCACAGCTGCTGCAGCCCCTTCGTCCGGCAGGTGACGCCGGAGGACGCCGCGCAGCAGGGCGGCGAGTGGCGCGTGCCGCTGGAGCCGCGCCCGGCCCGCCTGCGCGTGGAGGGCGACCCGGCCACCCGCGTCTACGTGGACGGCAAGCTGGCCGGCACCGCCGGCGACTCGCAGCGCGGCGGGCTTCAAGTACCGGTGCCGGCGGGCGCCGAGAACCCCTACGAGGCCACCGCCCGCATCGGCCTGGAGCCGCCCGGCGCACCCGCGCGCGAGCTGCAGGTCCGGCTGCGCGCCGGCGCCGACGTGACCGTGGCTGCGCCCGACGCCGAGGTGGCCCCGTGAACGCGATCCCGCTGCTGCTGTCGCTGGCGCTCCTGGCGCCGCCGGAGCTGAAGCGCGCCAAGGACCGGTTCGAGTTCGGCGCCTACGCCGACGCCGCCGGGACGCTGCGCCAGCTGCTCTCGGCCGACCCGGAGATGAGCGACGCCGAGTTCATCGAGGCCTACCGGATGCTGGGCATCGCCCAGTACCACCTGGGCGACCTCCCCCAGGCCCGCGCCGCCTTCGTGAACCTGCTCTCCTACGACCCGGACTACGCGCTGGATCCGTTCCTGGTCCCGCCCGCCATCGTCGAGTTCTTCGACCGCGTGAAGAAGGAGCACGAGCCGGCCCTTGCCCCGCTGCGCGAGCGGCGGCGCGCCCTGCGCGAGCAGCAGCGGCTTGCCGACGACGCCAAGCGGCGGCTGCTGGCGGAGGAGGCGGCCCGCTCCGGCGGCACGCTGACCCGCACCATCCGCGTCGAGGAGCACCACTACATCTTCAACTGGATGCCGCTGGGCGCCGGGCAGTTCCAGAACGGCGACCGGGCCAAGGGCACGGCCATCGCGGTGACGCAGGTGGTGGCGGGGCTGGTCAACGTGGCCGCCATCATCGCCCACAACCAGATCGCCGACGACCGGAGCCGGAGCTGCGTCTCCGGCGAGCCCGGCTGCTCGCACCCGCCCTACAGCGACTCCGACCGCGACCTGCTGGGCCGGGTCGAGGCGGTGAAGTACATCTCCGCGGCCATCTTCTGGGGCACCTACGCCTACGGCGTCTGGGACGCCCACCGGAACTACGTGCCGCTGGTGGAGACCGAGATCGTGCCGGGGCCCAGGCCGTCCGGCAGCGTCAAGCTCGAGTGGAAGTTCTGAAGGGATTGACGTGGCCACGCTCATCGTGAAGACCCCCGACGGCAAGGAACGCGAGATCCCGCTCGTGAAGCGCATCACCAGCGTGGGGCGCGATCCGGAGAACGACGTGGTGCTGGCCGACCCCAGCCTGCCCGCCACCGCGCTGCACATCCACTTCGACGGCAAGGACCACGCCGCGGCCGCGCACGAGGGCGCGGACATGACCGTCAACGGGCGCCGCCGCTCCAGCTGGAAGCTGGGGCCGGGCGACAGGCTGCGCATCGGCGCCACCGAGCTGGCCTTCGACCCGGCCCCGCGCGCCGCCGCGCTGCGGGTGCCGGCGGCAGCCCCGCGGCTCATGACGCTGGAGTCGCTGGTCCGCTTCTCCGAGCGGCTGCTGGCGGCCACCGACCTGAACCGGCTGCTCGACGAGCTGCTGGACGCCATCCTGGAGGTCACCCACGCCGACAAGGGCTTCCTGATCCTGCTCGAGGATGGGGAGATGACGGTGCGCGTGGCCCGCAACGTGTCCCGCGAGACCATCGAGGAGGGGGCCATCGAGCGCGTCTCGGACTCCATCATCCGCAAGGTGGTGGAGACCCGCAGGCCGCTGGTGGTGGCGGACGCGCTGCACGACGCCGAGTGGTCCGGCTCCAGCTCGGTGGTGAACCTGAAGCTCTGCTCGGTGATGTGCGCCCCGCTCATGCAGAAGGGCGAGGTGTTCGGCGTCATCTACCTGGGCAACGACAACGTGGTCTCGCTCTTCGACGACCGGGCGCTGGAGGCGCTGACGGTCTTCACCGGGCAGGCCTCGCTGCTGGTGCAGAACGCCATCCTGCTCGACACCCTCCGGCGCGAGAACCTGTCGCTGAAGGAGGCGGTCGAGTCGCGCCAGTACGGCGACCTGATCGGCTCCGGCGCCTCCATGCGCGAGGTGTTCCGGCGCATCGACAAGGTGGCGGCCACCGACATCTCGGTGCTGGTCACCGGCGAGACCGGCACCGGCAAGGAGGTGGCGGCCCGCGAGATCCACCGCCGCTCCCCCCGCGCCGAGGGGCCGTTCGTGGCGGTGAACTGCGGCGCCATCCCCGAGGCGCTGCTCGAGTCCGAGCTCTTCGGCCACGTGAAGGGGGCCTTCACCGGCGCCGTGGCCACGCGGCTGGGCAAGTTCCAGGCGGCCCACGGCGGCACGCTCTTCCTGGACGAGATCGGCGACATGCCCCCGGCGCTGCAGGTGAAGATCCTGCGCGCGCTGCAGGAGCGGGCGGTCACCAAGGTGGGCGACGCCCGCCCCGAGCCGGTGGACCTGCGGGTCATCGCCGCCACGCACCGGGTGCTGGAGGAGGAGATCCGGCGCGGCCACTTCCGCGAGGACCTCTTCTACCGGCTCAACGTGGTCTCCATCACCCTCCCCCCGCTGCGCGAGCGCGGCGAGGACCTGATCGTCATCGCCCGCTACTTCCTGCAGAAGTACGCCCGCGAGTTCGGCACCCGGGTGCGCGGCTTCACCCCCGGTGCGCTCGTGGCCCTGCGCAAGTACGGCTGGCCGGGCAACATCCGCGAGCTGGAGAACCGGGTGAAGAAGGCGGTGGTGCTGGCCGAGCGGGCGCTGGTCTCGGCCGAGGACCTGGACCTGCGCCCGGACGTGCTGGAGCCCATCCTGCCGCTGGCGCTGGCCAAGGAGGAGTTCCAGAAGCGCTACATCAACGAGGTGCTGGAGCGGAACGGCGGCAACCGCACCAAGACCGCCAAGGACCTGGGCGTCGATCCGCGCACCATCTTCCGCCACCTGGAGAAGCTGGAGGCGGAGCGGCGGGGCCAGGTCGCGCCCGAGGAGGGCGACGAGGGCGAGGGCGGGGCCGAGGTGGAGCCGGAGGACCAGCCGTGAGGCGCGACCTGCCCGCGCTGGCCGGGCTGGCGCTGCTGCTGGCCGGCTGCCCCATCCCGCAGCCGCTGCCGGACTACGGCGGGGGCACCACCACCCCGCCCCGCATCGTGGCCGACGGCGCCACCCCCAATGACACCTTCGTGCGCATCGCCGCCGGCTGCTCCGGCGCCAAGCCCAGCGTGACGCTGGCCGCGTCGCTGGTGGACCCCAACACCGTCGAGACCGTCACCGCGCGCTGGTTCGTGGACTACGACCCGGAGAGCTCCTCGCGCCGCGTGCCGCTGCAGCAGACCGAGGTCCCGCCCCCCGACAGCGGCGCCACCGACCCGCTCAACCGCACCATCACGCCCTTCGCCTTCGTCCCCTACGACTACCCGCCCGCCGTGCTCCCCGCCGCGAGCTGGGACGCCTCCGGCGTGATCCACGTCGTGGAGCTGGTGGTGTCCAACGCCTTCGACGCCAGCGGCGACCCGCCCGGCAGCGCCGCGGCGCTCCCCTACCGCAGCCCGGCGACGGGGTTCGAGACGCAGGTCTACCGCTGGACGGTGGTGCTGGTGCCGGAGTCGGGCGACGTGACCTGCCCGTGAGCTGCGGGCCGGCCCTGGATCCCGCCCGGCCCCCTGCGCCGCCCGACCACCCCTACTTCACCACCGCCGCGCGCGCCTGCTCCAGCGCCTGCTGGGCGGCCACGGCCTGGGCGGCCTCCTCCTGCGCGAACCGGTAGACCTGGCCCCGGTAGGCGCGGTGGAGGGTCATGACCGCGTCGCGGGCCTTGGCCAGCTCCTCGCGCCCGCCGAAGCCCTGCGGGTCGCGGTCGGCGGCGTCCAGCCGGCAGCGGTCGGCCAGGTCGTCCACCCGCCGCTCCCAGTCGTGCGACCACTCGTCCCAGCGGGCGATGGCGTCTCCCTCGCCGATCTCGGCGCCGAGCTTCCAGGCGCGCTCGTTCTGCTCGCGCTGGAGCGCCTCCAGGTCGGTGACGCAGACCCGCAGGGCGGCGCGGGTGGGCAGCGTCCCGGCGGCGGCGGGGCGGACCGGCCCCCGGAGGTGCCGGGCGATGCTGGTGATGACCACCGACAGCGCGATCGCGAGGATCACGAAGTAGATGGCCCAGAGGGCCAGGCGGAACGGGCGGTAGCGGGGATCACGCGGCACGCGGCGGGACTGTGCCAAAGGGGCGGCAGGGCGTCCAATGGTTCCTTGCTGCGCTGCGCCGCGAGGGGGCATGAAGGCGCACCGCGCCCGGCTGGGTCCACGGGTGGCCGGGCGGCAACCCGGGGCTCCAGCGCCCCGCCGCGGCCGGGTGAGCGCGTCGAGGGGGGGCCACCGGACGCAGGCCTGCCGCGACCGAGCAGGCACGTCTTGGAGCGCCGGACGGGCCAGTCACACCGTGACCGGCGAGCACGATGGCAGGCCGAGGTGGCTCAGGGTTCCCTGGCGATCACGCCCAGGAACGTGCAGGGGCGCCGGCTGGCGAGGGCGGCCAGGCAGCGGATGTAGACGCCCGGCCCCCAGAGCCGAAGGATGGTGAAGGAGTGGAGCAACACTTCCTTCCCTGTGATCGTCCCGCGCACGACCCTCGGTAATGCATCAGCGGTGCCGACACGTGCTGCCGGCAGTTCTTTCCGGAAACGACGCACCCGCCGGAAAGCGGTCCGCCGCGTCGCGTCGAAAGGGCGTCGTTCTTACGCCCTGGTCGCTGCGATTCTTACAGGCCTCGTTCCCCCGCCAGCGGCAGGCTCAACGGCGCCCGACCCGGCGCTCCAGATTCCGCCAGGGGCAGCTCGAACACCACCGGGCGCCCGTGCGGGCAGCGCGCCTTGAAGTCGATGGCGTCGAGGCCGTCCAGGAGCGCCCGCGCCTCCTCGGCCGAGACGTCCTGGTGCGCCCGCACGGCCGCGTGGCAGGCCATGGTGGCCAGGAGGTCGTGGAAGGCCTCCTCCACCGCGCTGCCGCGCTCCACCTCGGCCAGCTGGTTGGCCACGTCGATGAGCAGCGCCGCCGAATCCACCCCCGCCAGGATGGCCGGCGCCCCCTTCACCGCCACGCTGTCGCCCCCGAACGGCTCCACGTCGAACCCCAGCCGCGCCAGGTCCCCCAGCCCCTCCTCCAGCGCCCGGGCGGTGGCGCCCGGCAGCGTGACGACCTGGGGCAGCAGGAAGGGCTGCACCGGGATCTGCCGCGTGCGGAAGGCCTCGCGCAGCCGGTGGAACAGCATCCGCTCGTGGCTGGCGTGCTGGTCGATGATCACCAGCCCGCCCCCGGGGGCCTCGCAGAGCAGGTAGGTGCGGGCGTGCTGGCCGATGTAGCGGAGCGAGCCGAAGTAGCCCGCCGCCCGCGGGGGCTCGTCGACCGGCCCCACCGGGAAGGCCAGCGTGGCGTTGGCGCCCGACGACGCGTGGGGGTAGCTGGCCCCGCTCCCCTCGGGCGGGGCGCCCTCGCGCGCCCAGGAGAGGACCGCGGCGGCGGCCTCGGCCTGGGCGGAGTCGCCCTCGACCCCGCCCGCCGAGCCCAGCGGGAAGCTGGGCGGCGGCGCGGCCGGCAGCCCGCCCTGCGCCGGCGGGCGGTTGCGCCCCAGCCACGGCGCCGTGCGCAGCGCACCGGCCACCGCGTAGACCAGCGCGTCGTAGACCTCGCGCCCCTCGGCGAAGCGGACCTCAAGCTTCTGCGGGTGCACGTTCACGTCCACCCGCGGGGGCGGCAGCTCGATGAAGAGCACGCCCGCCGGGTGGCGCCCGGGCGGCAGCGAGCCCGCGAAGGCCCGCAGCACCGCGTGCGCGGCGCCCCGGTCGCGGATGTAGCGACCGTTCACCAGCAGATACAGCGCGCGGCCGGTGGCCTCGGAGTGGTCCGGCGAGCAGACCAGCCCGTGCACCCGGATCTCGTTGCGGGTGCCGTCCACCGGCATGAGGTGCTTGTGCGCCTCGCGCCCCAGCGCCAGCGCGGCCCGCTCCGCCAGCCCCGAGCCGGCGCGGATGGAGAGCGCGTTGCGCCCCGCCGAGCGGAGGGTGAAGCCCACGTCCGGCCGCGAGAGCGTGAGGCGGATCATGGCCTCGGCCACGTGGCCGGACTCGGTGGCCGGGGCGCGCATGAACTTGCGCCGCGCCGGCGTGTTGAAGAACAGGTCCCGGATCTCGACCGTGGTGCCGCGCGGGCGGGCCACCGGCCCCACCTCGCCCATCACCCCGCCCTCCACCTCCACCCGCGTGCCCGAGCCGTCGTCGGCCGCCGAGGTGTCGAGCCGGAAGCGCGAGACCGAGGCGATGGCCGGGATGGCCTCTCCGCGGAACCCCATGGTGCGGATGGCGGAGAGCCCCTCCGCGTCCTTGAGCTTGGAGGTGGCGTGGCGTTCCAGGGCCAGGAGCGCGTCGTCCCGGTCCATGCCCGCGCCGTCGTCCGCCACCCGGACCAGCGAGAGCCCGCCGTCCTCCACGTCCACCGCCACCTGCCTGGCGCCGGCGTCGAGCGCGTTCTCGACCAGCTCCTTGACCACGGAGGCGGGCCGCTCGACCACCTCGCCGGCGGCGATTCTGGTTGACCAGACCGGGCGGGAGCACCTGGATGCGGGGCATGGGAGGCGTGTATCACGGGGGGGTGACAGGCGCGCGCGGTCCTTTCGTCCCGATTCTCCACGGCGTGGGACTCCCTTCGGCCGGCCGCGCGGGTCCAGGCGTCACATGGACGCGGGGTCCGGCCACGCCGGGGACGAATCCTCGGGATCATCTACCCTCAGTTCATGTACGGTGTGTGAATGGCCAACGCCCGCGTGCTCGTTGCCGTCCTCGCCCTGCTCGCCGCCTCGTCCGCCGCCGCCCAGAACCTCCGGGTCGTGGCGGTCCCCTGGGTGGACACCGATCCGAGCATCCCGCACCTCGCCTACAACGGGCACGCCACGACGTTCAAGGCCATCGCCCGCGGCGGAAACGGCACCTACGTGGTCGAGTGGGACTTCCAGGGAGACGGGGTCTACGACCTCGGCTCCAGCACCACCAACCGCTACAACCTCTCCGCGCGCTTCACCTACCCGAACCAGGCGGCGACCACCACGTTCTGGGCCAGGGTCCGCGTGACCTCGAACGGGCAGACGGTGATGGCGACGTACCCGGTCCGCGTCGAGGCCGACGTCCCGTCCAACCCTTCCCTCGCCACCGCCCGGCAGCTGCAGGTGATGCGCAACGTCGCCATCGACGACGGGCTCTGGTACCTGCACAACCAGCTGATCCGCTCGGGCAACGAGGAGGACCCCCTGCTCGGCGCCCAGCTCCAGGGCTACGTCAGCGCGTCCTACTCCACCATCGGCAGCGCCGAGTTCCTCGAGGCGCTCTGCATGAACGGGCACGCGCCGGCGTTCCCGGCCGCATACCTCGGGGCGATGCCGGACGCCGCGGCGAACACCGCCCGGTGGAACAACGATCCGTACGCCGAGGACGCCGCGCGCCTGGTGAACTTCCTCCTCGCCAGGGCCAGCGTCGTCAGCGTGAGCGCCGCGGACGAGGCCAACCTGGTCGGCTTCTATCCGGAGGTGACCTCGACCCCGATTGCCGGCAGCGACGACGGGATTGGCCTCTGGATCGGAGCCGCCCCGGGCGACCTGACCACCGGGCCGCACTCGAACGCGCTCCGCGGCCTGGCCCGCGCGCACCTCGCCGGCTACGTGGCGCAGGTGGGCGACTCGAGCCGGGTCCTCGGCCGGCCCATCGAGCTCATCATCCAGCAGCTGGTGGACGCGCTGGTGTGGGCCCAGAGCGAGACGGGCCAGCCGGGGAGCTGGTACTACACCCCGAACTCGACCGCCGACATGCTCGGGGAGTACGCGGGCGGCGTGCTCGACGCCGAGGAGGCGCTCCTCGTCGCCGAGCGGAACATGGGGGACGCGGGCGTCATCGTCCCCAACCTGGCCAAGGCCCGCCTGGCGGCCTACATCCTGCAGAGCCAGAACGCCTGCGCGACCGGTGGCATCGGCGGCTCGTACGTGGCGGCGTCGACCGTGTGCGACTTCGCGCTGTCCGCCGCGAACCTCGTGACCTGGGGCTGGCTGGGGGCGAACCAGCACCCGGCGACGGACACGCGGATCGCCTTCCCCTCGCACAACGGGTACACCTTCGGCCAGCTCCGGACCGCCTACGACGGGGTCCTGACCTTCATCGGCAATACCTTCAACTCCACCGCCCCGGGCCTCAACAACTGGGACATCGGGTTCGTGCCCGGCGGCGACTTCTCCCGCGTCGACGGCACGGGCGACCTCTGGTCGATGCTCCACTGGAGCCGCGCCGCGCGGTCCGTCGAGCCGCCCATTGCAAGCTTCGGGATCAACGACCACGCGCGGCTCTTCTCCGGCTACCTCATCCGGAACCAGGCCTCGACCGGCGGGTGGAGCTGGGTGTTCTCGACGATGAACAACCACAACGACAACATCGTCGGGGCCGAGGTCCGGGCGGCGTGGGCGATCATCACGCTCTCCGGCGAGGACGGCGTCGCGCCGGTGGCCTTTGCCTCGGCGTCGGTGACGACCGCGTCCGAGGGCACCACCATCGACTTCACCGGCGAGAGCAACGTCGCGGGCGCGGCGACGTACCAATGGAGCTTCGGCAACGGCCAGACCGGCGAGGGGAAGCAGAATCGCCTACGCCTTCCCGGACAACGGGAGCTTCAACGTGCAGCTCCTCGTCATCACGTCCGGAGGGACGTCGGCCTACACCCTCCCCGTCACCATCACCAACGTCGCCCCGGCCCCCTCAGCCGGCCCCGACCTCGTCACCGACGAGGGGGCTCCGGTTTCCTTCTCCGGGAGCTTCGTGGACCCGGGCAGCGCGGACACCTGGATCTCCTCCTGGAGCTTCGGCGACGGGCGGACCGCCTCCACGGCCGCGGCCTCCAACACCTACGTCGACCAGGGCGTCTTCAACGCGTCCTTCCGCGTCACCGACGACGACGGCGCGACCGCCACCGACTTCGCCACCATCACCGTGCGCAACGTGGCCCCCCGCATCCTCTCGACGCCGCCGACCAGCGTCGTCGAGGGTTCCGCGTTCTCCTACCCGCTGGCCTTCGCCGATCCGGGCGCCCAGGACACCCACACCTGCACGGCGCCGGTCAAGCCGGCCAGCGCGACGCTCACCGGCTGCACGCTCCAGTGGACCCCGGCGGTCGGCGAGCTGGCCGCGCCGGCCCCCATCACCCTGTGCGTCACCGACGGCGACGGGGCCCCCACCTGCCAGCCGTTCGAGGTTACCGTGATCGCGCTCGACGCCGACGGCGACGGCCTGCCTGACAGCTGGGAGGCGCACTTCTTCGGTGGGCTCGGGCAGGGCCCCGAGGACGACTACGACCACGACGGCCTCACGAACGCCGAGGAGCTCTCCCTGGAGACGGATCCGACCGCCTGGGACGGCCCCGGGCTCCCCGTCGTCCTCGCCCCCTCCTGCGGGTCGAGGCTCGCGACGGAGCAGCCGTCCCTCGTGGTCGGGAACGCCCTCGACCCGCACGACATCGCGAGCGTCTACCAGTTCGAGGTCTACGATCAGGCCTCGCCTGCGACCCCGGTGGCGACCTCGGGTGACGTCCCTGCCGGCCCCGGGTACACCGCCTGGAGCATCGCCGCGTCCCTCCAGGAGGATCACACCTACGTCTGGCGTGCCCGCGCCGGCGACGGCGTGGCCTTCGGCGGGTGGAGCCTCAGCTGCTCGTTCGTGGTCGACGCGGTAGCCGGCCACCGAGAGCTGACCGTCACGGACGACGTGGTGGGGTCCGCCTGCGACGCCTACGGGAACGGTGGACAGCGGGTCCTCAGCGGAATCGACGACGGCGCCGGCGGCGGAACGGCCGACGACGGACAGCTCCAGCCCGGCGAGGTGCGGTCCACCACCATCATCTGCAACGGAGGGGACGGCGGCCCCGGCCAGCCCGGCACGGACGGAAACGCCGCGCTGGTGGTGACCGACGACCTGGTGGGCTCGGCGTGCGACGCCTACGGCAACGGTGGACAGCGGATCCGCACCGGCCTCGACGATGGTGACGGCGGCGGCATCGCCGGCGACGGCGTCCTCCAGGCCGGCGAGGTCGAGTCGACCACGATCGTCTGCAACGGGAGGGACGGCGCGCCGGGCGCGCCGGGCGGGAGCAGCGGCGGCTGCGGGACCGTGCCGGGCACCGGATCCGCCTGGCCGTTGCTGCTCATCCTGGCCGCGTTCCTGCGGCGGCGAGCGGCGCCATCGCGGCCGTGTTGACGCAACCGGCGGTCCACCTGGGAGGGCGCCTGCTGGGCTGAGCCTCTCAGCTGCCGGCGGGCGCCTTCCGCCCGCCCGTCGCGAGCCTCAGCGACGGATACCTCCGCGCCCGCGCGAACGCCGGCACCCGCGTCGGCCGGTGGCGCCAGCCGTTCACTATCAGCGCGAGCCGCAGGCCAGTAGCCCGCGCGATCGGCTCGGCGGGCACGCACCCGTCGGCGTCCAGCACGCCGTGGGTGGCGCTGCCGCGGATGAGCGCCAGCCGGTTCGGCCAGGGACGGACCAGGTCGGCGTCGAGCGGGTCGGGGGCGCAGGCCGGGCGCGCGGGATTGGGGGCCGCCTCGGTGACGGCGAGGAGCCCGCCGCGGCAGCGGTTGAGGAAGAGCACGGAGGTGAAGGCCGGGTGGACGACGCGTCCCGTGGCCCGGTAGAGCCGCTCGTCCAGGTCGCGGTGGAAGTCCACCCGGACGTCGCTGGTCCGCATCCGGGAGAGCCACCACTCGACCCCGGCCAGCCCGCGGAGCGGCAGGCGGGGCGCGAGCGCCAGGATGGCCAGCTCGGGGAGCGCGCTCGGAGCGCCCAGCTCGAACCAGAAGGTGGTCTGGTAGGTGGTGGCGAGCCCCTCGGTCCCGAGCGCGCGGACGGCAGCCGCCAGGCGGGCGTGGAGGGACGCCGGCAGGACCCGGTCCTGCACCTGCACCAGCGGGCGGGTGGGCACCCTCGACAGATAGCGCGCGGCCGGGCCAGCCGCCAGCGACGGCGCTCCGCGCCCCCCTCCGCCTGGACCGCCTCGCGCCGGGTAAGATGGAGCCCGTGAGGCCCCTGCCGCCCAGCTCGAGCGCCCTCGCCGGCGCGGCCACGCTGCTGCGCGCCGTGGCGGGCGCAGACGTCTGGCGCATCGACCTCGACGCCGAGGTGGAGGGCGCCGCCTCCCTCCTCGACGAAGCGGAGCGCGTCCGCGCCGCCCGCTTCGTCTTCGAGCGGGACCGGCGGCGGTTCGTGACCGGGCGGGCCGCGCTGCGGACGGTGCTGGCCGCCTGCGCGGGCGTGAGCGCGGCGGGCCTCTCGTTCCACCACGGCCCGCACGGCAAGCCCTCCCTGCCCGGCGGGCCCCCGTTCAGCTTCTCCCACTCGCAGGGCTGCGGCCTCCTGGCGGTCGGGGGCGGGCGCGAGCTGGGGGTGGACGTGGAGCGGATCCGGACCGTCCCCGAGGCCGCCGAGATCGCGCGCTCCGTCTTCGACGCCGCGGAGCAGGCGGCCTGGGCCGCTGCCGGGGGTGACGCCGGCGCCGGGTTCCTGCGGCTCTGGACGCGCAAGGAGGCGGCGCTGAAGGCGATGGGCGTGGGGCTGGGAGGGCTCGACGGCGGCATCGACCCGCGCCGGACGGTCGAGGTCCTGGATCTGGAGCTGGACGCCGACCACGTGGCCGCGCTGGCCTGGCTGCGGGGCTGAGGCTCCCGGCCGCCGGGCCGCGGTCAGCCGGCCCCGGCCCCGGCCGGCCTCCCCGCGCTCAGAGCGCGTGAATCAATGCGCATCGGCCGCCCGGCGACGGGAGGGGATTGCTTCACGTGCGCTCAGGCCGAGCGGTGACGCTGGAGCGGCGCCTCCTCGGCGTGGGCGATGGCGTCCTCGACCTGCTGCGCCAGGATCTGGACGTTCGGCTCGCGCATCACCGTGTCGTGGTCCCCCGGCACCTCGCGGGCGTCCACGCCCTGGAGCGCGAGCGGCCCCCAGCCCAGGTCCGGACCTGGATCCCGCAGGTACTCGTAGCCGCCGTCGCGGGCGCGGAAGACGGCCACGCGGCCGGCGTACGGCGCCAGGGCGTAGCGGGTCATGGCCAGGTAGAACTCGCGGGTGAGCCAGAAGTCGCGGAGCGCGAACGGCACGGCCCGCCCCAGCGCCGTCCGGAGCCAGACCCGGGCCCGGAGGCACTGGTACAGGGCGTCGCGCGAGAGCTTGGCCCGGAGCTTCCCGAGCACCTGGCGGGGAGTGCCCTCCCGCAGCAGCCGCAGCCAGCGCTGCCGGCGCGTCTCCTTGAACGAGATGCCGGGCCAGTAGAGATCGATGATGCCGAGGAACCTGACCTGCTCCCCGGCGGCGCCCAGCCGCTGGGCCATCTCGTAGGCGACCAGCCCGCCGCCGCAGTAGCCGCTCAGGTAGTAGGGCCCGGCGGCCTGCACCGAGCGGAGCTCGGCCAGGTACTCCTCGGCCATGGCCTCGATGCTGGTGTGGGGCGGGGTCTGGCCGTCGAGCCCGCGCGCCTGGAAGGCGTAGAACGGGCGATCCGGCGAGAGGTGGCGGGCCACGTCCTGGAGGTTCAGCACGTTGCCGCCCGCGCCGTGCACGCAGAACAGCGGCGGGAGCCGCCCCTCGCACCGCATGGGGACCAGGCGCGCGAAGCCGCGGTCGGGCGGCGCTGCGTCCCGCGCCGGACCCCGCGGCGCCTGGCGCTGGTCGATCAGCGCCGCCAGGTGCTTGATGGTCGCCCCCTCGAGGAGCGCAGCCATGGGCAGGGTCACCGCGGTGGCCTTCTCGATCCGGGCGAACAGCCGCGTGGCCAGCAGCGAGTGGCCGCCCAGCTGGAACCAGTCGTCCTGCACGCCCACGCGCTGGACGCCCAGCAGCTCGGCCCAGATGCCTGCCAGCGCCTTCTCGGTCGCGCTGACCGGCGGCTCGTAGGTGAGGGCGTCGTCCGGCCGGCCCTGCGCCGCCTCCGCGGTTCTCGGAGGCCCCGCCCTGCCCTTCCGCCCCGGAGCGGCCGTCCTCGGCCGAGACCGGGTGGCGGGCCCGGAAGGTCACCTGGACCAGGTCGAAGGGAGCGACCACGACGCGCGGCAGCCTGGAGGCGAGCGCCCGCGCGAAGGCGTCGGCGCCGGAGGCAGCGGGGAGGCCGGAGCGGAGCAGCTCCTCCCGCGCCCCGCGCCGCTCCTCGCCGCCCACCGCCCGGCTGGCCATCCCCACGTCCCGCCAGGCGGCGAAGTCCACGGCCACCACGCGCCGCCACCCGGCGGGCCGCCGGGTGGAGAGCGGGAACGCGTCCAGCACCGCGTTGGCGGCGGCGTAGTCGGCCAGCCAGGGGCTGGCCACCACGGCGCTGATCGAGCCCAGCAGGGCCACGAAGTCCAGCGGCGCATCGCCCAGGAGCTCCACCAGCACCGCCAGCCCGTCCACCTTGGGCGCGAGCACGCTGCGCACGTCGCTCGCGTCCTTGCGCGAGGCCGCCCGGACGTTTCCCGGGATCCCGGCGCCGTGGATCACGCCGTCGATGCGCCCCCAGCGCGCGCGCGCCTCGGCCACCACCCGGCGCATGGCGCCCGCGTCGGCGGCGTCCGCGGCCAGCGTCAGGACCTCGGCGCCGGCCGCCTCCAGCTCCCGCACGGCGCGGAGCTGCGTGGCGATCCGATCTCCGGCGGGGTGGCTGGCGAGCCAGGCGTCCCACTCCTCGCGCGGACGCAGCGGCGTCCGCGCGGTGAGGACCAGCCGCGCGGCGCACGCCCGCGCCAGCCAGGCGGCCAGCGTCAGGCCGACCCCGCCCAGCCCGCCGGTGACGAGGTACACGCCCTGCTTCCGCAGCGGCAGCTGCTCCAGCGACGGCGGCCCGGACCTGAGCCGCTCCAGCCGGCGGACCCAGCGGCGCCCACCGCGCCAGGCCACCTCCACCTCGAGGTCCGGCGCGGCCGCCTCGGCGACCAGCGCCTGGGCAGCGGCCACGGCCGCCGCCCGGCCCCCGCGCTCGACGTCCACCAGCCGGAGCCGCAGGTCCGGGATTCCGGTGCCGAGCGTGAGGACCGGCCCCAGCGCCAGCGCCGAACCGGGCCGGCTGGCCGGCTCGTCCACCACGCTGGCCAGCCCCTCCACCCCCACCACCACCCGGACCGGCGCCCCGGGCGCGGGCTGCAGCGCAGACCCCAGCGCCACCAGCGCGTGGTAGCCCAGGGTCTCGGCCGCGCGGTCGCCGGCGTTGCGAGGCCCGGCGTCCCCGGCCAGCCACAGGCACATGGCCCCGCGCACCTCGCCCCCGCCCTCGCGGACGGCCCGCACCACCTCGGCCAGGTCCTGGCCCACCTCCGGCCGCACCCGGAAGCGAGCAGGCCCGAGCCGCGCAGGCGCCGTGCCCGGCTCCACCCGCACCACGGCGGCCCCGGCCTCGCGCGCGGCCCGGCTCACCGCCGCGGCCAGCCGGCCTTCGCGGCCCAGGACGAGCCAGATCCCCTCGAGGCGCCCGGCCGCTGGCGCCGCGTCGTCCCGGAGCCAGCCCGGCGCGTACAGCCAGTCGCCCGGATTCGGCGCTGCTGCGGCCGGCGGCCAGCGACGAACCCGCGCTTGCCTCCGGCGCAGCGTCCACCCAGAACCGCTTGCGCTCGAACGGATAGGTGGGGAGCGGCACGCGCCGCGGGGCCTCGCCCTCGTGCCACGCCGCCCAGTCCAGCTCGGCGCCGCCCAGCCAGAGCCGGCCGGCGGCCTCCAGGACCGCCTCGTCCTCCCGCCGCTCCTCGCGTGGATGCGCCAGCGAGGCGATGGCCCTCGCCCCCTCCTTCCCCAGCGTCAGCCGGGCCAGCGTGGTGAGCGTGTTCCCGGGGCCGACCTCGAGCAGGAGGGGCGCCCCGGCCGCGGCCACCTCCCGCACGCCGTCCTCGAAGCGCACGGCCCGCCTCAGGTGCTCGGCGTAGTAGGCGGGCGAGGTGGCCTGCTGCGGCGTGATCCAGTCGCCGGTCACGTTGGAGACGTAGGGCAGGCGCGGGGGCGAGAGCCTCACCTGCTCCAGCACCGCGCGGAAGGGCGCCAGCGCCGGCTCCATCATGCCGGAGTGGAAGGCGTGGGAGGTGCGCAGGGGGCGGCCGTCCACCCCGCTCGCGGCGCACCGCTCCAGGAGCCGCGCCACCGCCTCCGCCGGGCCCGAGACGGTGCACAGGCCGGGGGCGTTGATGGCCGCGACCTCGACGCCCGGCACCTCGGCCAGCAGCGGCGCCAGCTCGGCCGCCGTGAGCGGGACGGCCGCCATGGCCCCCGGCGCCATCGACTGCATCAGCCGCCCGCGGGCGGCCACCACCGCCAGCGCGTCCTCCAGCGACAGCACGCCGGCCAGGTGGGCGGCCACGTACTCGCCCAGGCTGTGGCCGATCATGGCGGAGGGGGTGACGCCCCTCGCCATCCAGATCCGCGCCAGCGCCAGCTCGGTGACGAACAGCGCCGGCTGGGTCCACCGGGTCTGGTGGAGCAGCTCCTCGCCCGCCGGCTCGAACAGCACCTCCCGCAGGTCCCGGCCCAGGTGGCGCTCGAGCAGCTTCGCGCACCGATCGACCACCTCCCGGTAGGCGGGCTCGGCCTGGTAGAGGCCGCGCCCCATCCCCAGGTGCTGGCTCCCCTGGCCGCTGAAGAGGAAGGCCACCGGGCGGGCCGCGCCGGGGGCCTGGCCGGCCAGGACCGGCGCCTCCCGCGGACGCTCCAGCGCCGCCGCGGCCGCGGTCGCGTCGCGGGCCACCACCGCCCGCCGGTGCGGGAACGGCTTCCGGCCGGCCTGCAGCGTCCAGGCGACGTCGGCGAGCCGCTCCTCGGGGTGCGCGCGGAGGTGCGCGGCGAGGTTGGCGGTCGCCTGGTCCAGCGCGGCCTCGCTGCGGGCCGAGACCACCAGCAGCTGGGCCTCGCGCTGCGCAGGGGCCGGCCCGGCCGGCGGCGCCTCCTCCAGCACCACGTGCGCGTTGGTCCCGCCGATGCCGAACGAGCTCACCCCGGCGCGGCGCGGGCGGGCGGGAGCCGCGGCCCAGGGCTGGGCCACGGTGGGCACGGTGAAGGGGCTCGTCTCCAGGGCCAGCTGCGGGTTGGGCCGCTCGAAGTCCACCAGCGGCGGGAACTCGCGGTGCCGGAGCACCAGCGCCGCCTTGATGAGGCTGGCGACGCCGGCGGCCGCGTCGAGGTGGCCCAGGTTGGCCTTGAGCGAGCCCAGCCGGCAGATCCCCACCGCCTGGGTGGAGGCCCTGAACACCTGCGTCAGGGCGGAGATTCGATGGGGTCCCCGAGCGGCGTCCCGGTCCCGTGCGCCTCCAGGTAGCCGATGGTGGACGGGTCGACGCCGGCCAGCGCCTGCGCCGTGGCGATGACCTCGATCTGCCCCTCGACGCTGGGGGCGGTGTAGCCGGCCTTGCCAGCGCCGTCGTTGTTGACCGCTGCCCCCAGGATCACGGCGTGGATGGTGTCGCGGTCGGCCACCGCGTCCTCCAGCCGCTTGAGCAGAACCACGCCGGCGCCGGCGCCCGGCCGGATGCCCCGGCCCGCCTGGTCGAAGGGCCGGCACCGCCCGTCCGGCGAGAGGATCATGCCCTCCTCGTGGAGGTACCCGGCCCGCTGCGGGAACGGGATGGCCACGCCGCCGGCCAGCGCCATGTCGCACTCGCCGGCCTGGAGCGCCCGGCAGGCGGTGACCACGGCCACCAGCGAGGTCGAGCAGGCGGTCTGGATGGTCAGGCTGGGCCCGCGCAGGTCGAGCCGGTAGGAGACCCGCGTGGCCAGGAAGTCCTTGTCGTTCCCGACCATCAGCTGGTAGCCGCCCACCAGCGAGAGGAAGCCCGGGTTGGCCTGGAGCTGGCGCAGCAGGTAGCTGTTCATCCCGGCGCCCGCGTAGACGCCGACGGCCTGCCCGGCGCAGTCGCCGGCGTGGCCGCCGTGCTCCAGCGCCTCCCACGCGGTCTCCAGGAAGACGCGCTGCTGCGGATCGAGGACCTGGGCCTCCCGGGGCGAGAAGCCGAAGAAGGCGGCGTCGAAGCGATCCGCCTCCTCCAGCACCGTGGCGCGCCGGACGTAGCGCGGATCGGCGCGCTCGGCCGGATCGACGCGGGCCGCCTCCAGGTCGGCGTCGGTGAGCTCGGTGATGGACTCGACGCCGTCGCGGACGTTGCGCCAGAACCCCTCGAGGCCGCGGGCCCCGGGGAACCGTCCAGCCATGCCGATGACGGCGATGGCCGCTGGGCGCACGTCCTCAGCCACGCATCTGCCTCTTGGCCCGGGCCTGTGCCCGGCGCAGCGCGCCGTCGTTCGGCCCGGCCCCGCCGTCCCCGGGCTCGGGCGGGGACAGCCGCTCCGCCTGGGCCGCCACGGTGGTCCACCGGAACAGGTCCACCAGCTTCAGCGCCTCCCCGAACTCGGCGCGGAGGGCCGCGTGCAGCTTCACCAGCAGCAGCGAGTGGCCACCCACGTCGAAGAAGTTGTCGTGCAGGCCCACCCGATCCGCGTGCAGCACCTCGCGCCACAGCGCGGCCACGCGGCGCTGGACCGGGGAGAGGTGAGCCTCGTCCGGCGCCGGCGCGTCGCGCCGCCCCGGCGCCTCGGGCGCCGGCAGGGCCTTGCGATCGATCTTCCCGTTGGGCGTGAGCGGCAGGGCGCCCAGGACCACGAACGTGCTCGGGACCATGTACTCCGGCAGCCGTTCCCGGAGCCCAGCCCGGGCTCCATCCGCGTCGAACCGGCCACCGCCTCCTTCCACCACGTAAGCTACCAGGCGCGCCTCGGCACCGTCCCCTCCGTGGACCGTCACCACGCACTGCCCCACGCCCGCCTGACACGAGAGCACCGACTCGATCTCGCCGAGCTCGATCCGGAACCCCCGCAGCTTCACCTGATGATCCCGCCGCCCCAGGAACTCCAGCCTCCCGTCGGCGAGCCACCGGGCCAAGTCCCCTGTCCGGTAGACGCGTTCGCGCCGCACCCCGGGCAGCTCCAGCGTCGGGAACCGCTCCGCCGTGAGCTCGGCCCGCGCGTGGTAGCCCCGGGCTACCCCTTCCCCGCCGATGTAGAGCTCTCCTGCGACTCCGATGGGGGCCGGCCGTCCCGAGCCGTCCAGCACGTGGACCTGCGTGTTCTGGATGGGGCCACCGATGGTGATGGGCGCCTCCGGGTCCACGATCCGGCAGAGCGTGGACCAGATGGTCGTCTCGGTGGGACCGTACATGTTCCACAGCTCGCCCACGCGACCGGCCAGCAGCGCAGCGGCCAGGCTCCGGGGCAACGCCTCGCCGCCGCACAGGATCTTGAGGTCCTGCTTCCCCGACCACCCCGCGTCCAGCATGAGCCGGAAGGTCGAGGGCGTGGCCTGCAGCAGCGTGATCCGGTGCTCGTCGAGCAGCCTCCCCAGCCGCTCGCCGTCGAGCACCTCGTCGCGCGAGGCGATCACCACCCGCGCCCCCACCGCCAGCGGCAGCCACAGCTCGAGCCCGGCGATGTCGAAGGAGAGCGTGGTCACGGCCAGCAGGGCGTCGGCCGCGGTCATCCCCGGCGCCCGGCGCATCGCCTCCAGGAAGGCGACCACGTTGCGGTGCAGGACCTCCACGCCCTTGGGCTTGCCGGTCGAGCCGGAGGTGTAGATGACGTAGGCCCGGTCCTCCGGGCGCACCGCCACCGCCGGCGGCGTCGCGGGCTGGCGCTCCAGCTCGGCGCCGGCCTCGTCCAGCAGGATCAGCGGGGCCCCGGCGCCGGCCAGCAGGCCCGCGAAGCGCGCCAGGGTCACCGCGCAGGAGACGCCGGCGTCCTCCAGCGTGTGGGCCAGCCGCCCGGCCGGGTGGGTGGGATTCGAGCGGCACGTAGGCCGCGCCGGCCTTGAGGACGGCGGCGACGGTCACGGGCATGTCCGCGGTGCGGTCGACGCAGACGGCCACCAGCGCCCCCGGGCCCACCCCGCGCCCGCGCAGCAGATGGGCCAGCCGGTTGGCCCGCGCGTCCAGCTCGCGGTAGGTCAGCGAGCCCTCCGCGTCCACCACTGCCACCTGGTCCGGCCGCTCCCGGGCGGCGGCCTCCAGCAGCTGGTGGAGGCAGCGCGCGCGGTCGTGCGCGAGGCCGGTGTCGTTCCAGGCGGCCAGCAGCCGCTCGTCCTCGGCGCAGCAGGTGGGCAGGTCCTGGACCCGGCGGTCCGGCGCGGCCGCGGCCGCGCGCAGCAGCACCAGGAGCCGCTCGTTCAGGCGGCGGACGGTGGCGCCGTCGAGGAGGTCCTGCGCGTAGGTGTAGGCCGCGGCGTAGCCGTCACCCCGCCGCTCCACCTCCAGGGCCAGGTCGAAGCGCGAGGCGCAGGGGCCGTCGCCGGCCGCCCCGGGCTCACCGGGATCCCGGAGCGCGAAGCGGGCCTGCACCAGCGGGGCGTGGCCGGCGCCGCGCTCCGCCCCCAGGTGCGCCACCAGCTGATCGAGCGGCACCTGGTGCTCCAGCGCGCGGGCGCGGGCCGCCGCCAGCTGCGCCACGACCTCGGCGAAGGCCGGGTCTCCGCCCAGCCGCGCCCGCAGGACCACCTCGTCCTCCGGCGGGCGGGCGGCCCGCTCCTGGCCGCCCTCGCGCACCGGCACCGGCACCGGCACCGCCACCAGCACGTCCTCCTGGCCGGAGTGGCGGTGCAGCAGCACCTGGAACCCCGCCAGGAGCAGCGTCTCCAGCGGCGCGCCCGCCTCCGCGGCCCGGCGGCCCAGCGCCGCCACGAGGTCCGCGTCGAGGGGCAGCCGGAGCCGCTGCGCCCGGAGCGACGCCGTCACGGGGCGGGGCCGATTCGAGGGGGAGCTCGAGCACCGCGGGGGCGCCCGCCAGCTCCTGGCGCCAGTACGCGAGCGCGCGGTCCGGCCCGGCGGCGGCCGGCGGCGCGACCGCGCGGGCCGCCGCACCGGGCACGGGGAGCTGGGCCAGCGTCAGGTCGGGGTCGCGCAGCGCGGCCGCGAGCAGGCCGGCGAGCCCGCCGGCGAAGCCGCGGACGGTCCCCTCGTCGAAGAGGTCGGTCGCGTACTTGAGGGCGCCGAACAGGGAGCCCTCGCGCTCCACCACCTGCAGCACCAGGTCGAACTGCCCCTCCTGCTGCACGATGGGGTACGGCGCGAGCGAGAGGCCGTGCACCGTGAGCGGCGGCGTGGACGCGTCGCCGCCCAGCAGCCCCTCCAGCTCGCGGTACTGCTCGAAGCGCTGCACCACCAGGAAGGCGTCGAACAGGGGCGAGCGGCTCGCGTCCCGGTCCGGCTGCAGCCGGCGCACCAGCAGCGGGAAAGGGAACTCCTGGGCGTCGAGCGCCCCGACCACCGTCCGCCGGAGCGCCCCCACCAGCGCGCGGAAGCGGGTCGCGCCGGTGGGCCTGGAGCGCAGGGCCACCGGGTTCACGAAGTCGCCCACCACGCGCAGGTACTCCGGCTTGCTGCGCGCGAAGGTGGGCGTTCCCACGATCACGTCCTCCGAGCCGGTGACCCGGTGCAGGAAGGCGTGGAACGCCGCCTGCAGCACCACGAAGGGCGTGGTGCCCTCCTGGCGCGCCAGCTGCCGGACGCCCTCCGCCACCTCGGGCCCGAAGTCCACCGGCACGGCGCTGCCGCGGAAGCTCGGGGTGGGCGGCCGCGGGCGGTCCGAGGGCCACTCCAGCCGTCCGCGCGGTGCGGCCAGCTGCTCCCGCCAGTAGGCCCACCAGCGCTCGCCCTCGGGGCCGGCCAGCACCTGCGCCTGCCAGGCGGCGTGGTCCACGCAGGAGACGGTGGGACGCGGCAGCGCCGCCGGCGCGCCGCCCACCGCCTCGGCGTGGAGCCGCAGCAGCTCGTCCATCAGCACCATCAGCGACCAGCCGTCGGCCGCGATGTGGTGGACGGTGACGAGCAGCACGTGGTCGTCCCGCTGCCGCGTGTGGAGCGAGGCCCGCAGGAGCGGCCCCTGCTCCAGGTCGAAGGGGCGGTGGTGCGCCGCCAGGACCGAGGCCCGCAGCGCCTCGTCGGTCAGCCCGGCCGCGTCCAGCGCCTGGAACGCCACCGGGGCCCACCCGGCCACGCGCTGCGAGGGCACGCCGTCCACGATGGCGTAGGTGGTGCGCAGGGCGGCGTGCCGGTCCACCAGCGCCTGCAGCGCCTGCCGCAGGGCCGGGACCTCGATGGGCGAGCGGATCCGGGCCGAGACGCCCACGTGGTAGGCCGCGCTCTCCGGCGCCTGCTGGTGGATGAACCAGAGCGACTGCTGGCTGTAGGAGAGCGGGTGGACCGTCGCCTGCTTCGCCGCCTCGGCTCGCAGGTGCGCCAGCACCTGCGAGCGCTGGGCCGAGAGCGAGGCGCGCAGCTGGGGGCCGAGCGCCCCGCGCGGCGCCCGGAAGCGCAGCCGGTCTCCCTCGAACCAGAGCTCGATGCCCTGGCCCCGGAGCTCCGCCAGCAGGCTCGCCGCGTCCATCACGCCCTCACCTCGCCGTCGCGCCCGCTGCTCACAGGCTCCCCTCCTCGTAGGTCGGCTCCGCCGCGGCCGGGGCAGCGCCGTCGCCGGCGGCCTCCCACCGCGCCGCGATGGCCGCCGTAAGCTGCGAGACGGTGGGGCCGCCCAGGAGCTCGGCCAGCGGCAGCTTCAGGGCCAGGTCCGCCTCCACGCGGTTGCGGAGCTGGACCGCCATCAGCGAGTCGAAGCCCAGCGCGGAGAGCGGCGTCTCCGGGTCCAGCGCCGAGGCGTTGAAGCCCAGCACGCGGGCGGACTCGTGGTGGACGTAGGCGCGCAGGAGCGCGAGCCGCTCCGCGCCCCCGGAGGCGGCCCGGAGCGCCGGGAGCGGCCCGGCCGCCTTCGCGGCGGCCGGCGCGGCCGGGGCCGCCGCCTCCGCCGGGGTTCCCAGCAGCGCCCGCACCGCCGGCCCGGCCTGGGCCGCGAACAGCCCGGGATCGAGGCTCAGGATGGCGACGTGGGGCGCGCTCCCGGCCAGGGCGCGCCCCAGCCGCGGGAACGCCTCGTCGGGGTGGAGCAGCCCCAGGCCGATCCGGGCCCAGCGGGCGCGCTGGGCCTCGGAGAGGCGGGCCGCCATCCCCACCTCGCCCCAGGCGCCCCAGCCGATGCTGGTGGCGGCCAGGCCGCGCGCCCGGCGGAACGCCGCCAGGCCGTCCAGCACGGCGTTGGCGGCGGCGTAGTTGGCCTGGCCCGGCGAGCCCAGCAGCGCCGAGGTGGACGAGAACAGCGCGAAGAAGTCGAGCGGGTCCCGCGCCGAGGCGGCGTGGAGGTGCAGCGCCCCGCCCAGCTTGCCGGCCGCGACGGCGTCGAAGCGCGCCGCGTCCTGCTCGGCCAGCGAGGCGTCGGCCAGCACGCCCGCGGCGTGCACGATGCCGCGCAGGGGCAGCCCGCGCGCCAGCACCTCCCGCCAGAGCCGGCCCACCGCGGCCTCGTCGCCCACGTCGCAGGCCAGCGCCGTCACCCGCGCGCCGGCGGCGCGCAGCGCCTCCAGCGCGGGCTCGTCCGCCGGGCCCGGACCGCGCCGGCCCAGCAGCACCAGCTCCCCCGCGCCCTGCTGCGCCAGCCAGCGCGCCGCGGCCAGGCCGATGCCGCCCAGCCCGCCGGTCACGAGGTAGGCCCCGTCGCGCCGGACCGGCAGCTCTGCCGGGCCGGGCGGGACCAGCACCAGCTTGCCCACGTGCCGCCCGGCCGCCATGGTCCGGAAGGCCGCCTGGGCGTCCCGCAGCGCGTAGGCCCGCACCGGGAGCGGCGCCAGCTCGCCCGAGCCCAGGTCGCGCAGCAGCTGCTCGAACCGCACCCGCACCGGGGCCGGATCGCGGGCGAGGTCCTGCCCCAGGTCCACCACCACGTAGCGGACGCCCGGCGCCCGCTCCGCGGCCTGCGCCGCGGTCCAGATCCCCTGCTTGCCGAGCTCCACGAAGCAGCCCCCGGGCCGGACCACCCGCAGGCCGGCGCCGATCAGCTTGCCGGCGAGCGAGTTGAGCACGCAGTCCACCCCGGCCCCGTCCGTCACCCGCAGCACCTCGGCCTCGAAGGAGGCGGAGCGGGAGTCGAAGGCGTGCGCGGCCCCCTCGGCCAGCACCAGCGCCCGCTTCTCCGGCGAGCCGGCGGTGGCGATCACCTCGGCGCCGGCCCGCCGGGCCAGCCGGAGCGCGGCCAGGCCGACGCCGCCGGCCGCGGCGTGGATCAGCACCCGCTGGCCGGCGCGCACCTCGGCCACGTCCAGCAGGGACACGGCCGCGGTCAGGAAGGCGTTGGGCACCGTGACGGCCTGCGCGAAGCCGACGCCGGCCGGCTTGCGCAACACCATGCTGGCGGAGGCCGTGACGTGGGTGGCGAGCGAGTCCACCGCCAGCGCCACCACCTCGTCGCCCGGCCGGAGCCCCTCCACCCCCGCCCCGACCCCGACCACCACCCCGGCGCACTCGGCGCCCAGGTGCGGCGGCGCGCCCGGGATCATCCCCAGCGCGTTGAGCACGTCGCGGAAGTTGATGCCGGCGGCGCGGATCTCGATCTCCACCTCGCCGGCCGCGGGCGCCCGCCGCGGCTCGCGCACGTGGCGCAGCACCTCCAGGCTCCCCCGCCCGTCGAGCCGCAGCACCTCGCGGGTCCGCGGCGGGAGCGGCGGCGCGGCGGCCGCCTCCTCCAGCCTGGGCGCCAGCAGCGTGCCGCTCCGGACCGCCAGCTCGGGCCCGGTCCGGCCCAGCCCGCCCAGCGCCACGAGGAGCTGGCGCAGGTCCGGCGCGGCGGCCGGGTCCAGGTCCAGTCGGAGCGCCGGCGCCTCGCCGCGCTCGCTGGCCACGGCGCGGGCCAGCCCCAGCAGCGGCGCGCTCGCCAGCGCCGGCTCGTCGCCGGGGGCGATGGCCTGCGCGCCGCGGGTCAGGAGGCCCAGGCCGGCCCGCGGGGCCGCCGCGGCCACCGCCCGGGACAGGCGGAGGTGGCGCAGGTAGCCGGCGCGGAGCTGGCCGGGCAGGTCTCCCGCGGCCGCGGCGTCGAGCGGGCTGCAGTCGATGGCCCACGCCAGCGGCGAGCCGTCCGCCAGCAGCGCGGCCAGCGCGGCCTCGCCGTCGGCCTCCAGCGCCGAGGCGGGCAGGACGGTGCACTGCCCGCCCGCCGCCGAGAGGGCGCCGGCCAGCGCGTCGGCCACCCCGTCCTGGTCCGCCACCAGCAGGTAGCGGCCGGGCCCGGCCGCCGGCCCGGCGGCGCGGACCTCCTCCCAGCGGACGGTGAACGAGCGCGCCGCCACGCCCTGCTGCGCCAGCGCCTGCTGCAGCGTGGCCAGCTCGACCGGGCGGAGCTGCAGCCCGGTGATGGCGGCCACCTCCCCGCCCTGGTCGTCCTCCAGCCGGAGATCTGCCAGGAAGACGGTGGGCGCCTCGGGGGCCTCGCGCAGGCGCGCCACGGCGTGGACGCGCGGCGGGGCGCCGGCGCCGCTCACCCGCAGCGCCTCCAGGCCGATGGGCAGGTACACGCGATCCGGCTCGCCCGGCCGGTCGGCCGCCAGCGCCAGCCCGAGCAGGTGGAAGGCCGCGTCGAGCAGCGCCGGGTGCAGGATCCAGCGCCCCGCCTCCGCCGGCGGCACCTCCAGCGTGCCCACCGCCTCGCGGCGGCCGGTGTGGAGCGAGCGGACCCCCCTGAACACCGGCCCGTAGGCCAGGCCGGCGCGGGCCAGCCGCGTGTAGTACGCCTCCACGTCCACCGCGGCGGTGCAGCGCGCGCGGGCCTCCGCCACCGTGCCGGCCAGGACCGGTCCGCCGGCGAGCCCCCGGCTGCGCAGCGCGCCCTGGGCGTGCAGCCGCCAGGACCGGTCCGGCCCCCCAGCCTGCGGCGCGCTGCGGACCTGGAACCCGGCCCGCCCGCCCGCCTCCGCCTCGACCGAGACGTGCAGCAGCTGGACGGCGCCCGGCGGCAGCGCCAGCGGCGCCTCGATGGCGACCCCCTCCAGCGCCAGCTCGTCGCCGCCGCCCAGCTCGCGGGCCGCGGCCAGCGCGACCTCGAGGTAGGCGGTCCCGGGCAGGAGCACGTGGCCGAAGACCACGTGCTCGGCCAGGAAGGCCGGGGCGGTGCTGCTCACCTCGGCCAGGAACCGCGCGCCCGGGCCCGGCCCCTCCTGCCGCTGCCCCAGCAGCGGGTGTGCGCCGGCGGGACCGGCGCGGCGCGGCTGCGCCGGGGACGCGCCCGGCGTGGCCCAGTGGCGCTCGCGCTGGAACGGATAGGTGGGCAGCCGGCCCCGGGCCGGCGGCAGGCCCGCCTGGACCGCCTCCCAGTCCACGCCGGCGCCGCGGGTCTGGAGGGTGGCCAGGGCGGAGAGCAGCTCGCGCCCGTCGTCGCGCCCGCGCCGCAGCGAGGGGGCGGTGGCCCAGGTGGCGCCGGGCTGGGCGCGCGCCGCCAGCCCCAGCAGCGTCGGGTGGGGCCCGATCTCCACCAGCGCCGTGGCGCCGGCGGCCCGGAGGGCGGCGATGCCCGCGGCGAACCGGACCGGCTCCCGCGCGTGCCGCCGGAAGTAGGCGGCGTCCGGGGCGACGCCCACCGGCATGAGCTCGCCGGTGAGGTTGGAGACGATGGGGATGCGCGGGGCCGCCAGGGTGAGCCCCGCCGCGAAGCGCTCCAGCGGCTCCAGCATGGGGTCGAGCCGGTGCGAGTGGAAGGCGTGGGAGACCTCCAGCGCCCGCCCCTTCACGCCCTCGGCGGCGAAGGCGGCCAGCACCTCGGCCACGGCCGGAGCGTCGCCGGGAGATCACCGTCTCCTCCGGGCCGTTGACGGCGGCGATGGAGAGCCGGTCGCGCAGCGGGGCGAGCCGCGCCTCCACCCGGTCCGCGGTCGTGAACAGGGCCGCCATGGCCCCGCCGGCCGGGAGCGCCTGCATGAGCCGGCCGCGCTCGGCGATGAGCGCCAGCCCCTCCTCCAGGCCGATGGCGCCGGCCACGCAGGCCGCCGCCAGCTCACCCACGCTGTGGCCCATCACGAAGGACGGGGTGATCCCCCAGGCGCACCACTGCTCGGCCAGCGCGTACTCCAGGGCGAACAGCGCGGGCTGGGTGTAGCCGGTCTGGCCCAGCGGCGTCTCCTGCCCCTCGCGCGGGAAGATCACCTCCAGCAGCGGCCGCTCCAGGCGCGGCGCCAGGAGCGCCGCGCAGCGGTCGAGCGCGGTCCGGAACACCGGCTCGCGGTCGTAGAGCCCGCGCCCCATGCCCGGGTACTGCGCGCCCTGGCCGGTGAAGAGGAAGGCGATCCGGGGGCGCTCGCCGGGGCGCAGCGCGTGCTCGGCCGCCGCGGCCGGCAGCTGGCCGCCGGCGTAGGCGCGCAGGTCCGCCTCCAGCCCCTGGCGCGAGTCGGCCACCAGGGCCAGGCGCCGCCCCTGCAGCGCGCGGCCGGTGGCGGCGGTCCGCGCCACGGCGGCCACGGTCAGGCCTGGGTCCTGCGCGAGCCGCTCGGCCGTGGCCGCGGCCAGCGCCCGCAGCCCTCCCTCGTCGCGCGCCGAGAGCGCCACCAGCGTGGGGGCGCCGGCGTCCGGGACCGGCGCCTCGGGCAGCGGCGCCTCCTCCAGGATGACGTGGGCGTTGGTCCCGCTGAACCCGAAGGCGCTCACCCCCGCGCGGCGGGGGCGCGCGCCGCGCGGCCAGGGGGTCAACGCGGTGGGCACCGCCACCGGCAGCTCGGCCCACGGGATGCGCGGGTTGGGCGTGGTGAAGTTGCGGTGCGGGGGGATGGCCTCGTTCCGCAGCGACTGGACCACCTTGAGCAGGCCGGCGATCCCCGAGGCGGCCTCGGCGTGGCCGATGTTGGTCTTGATGGAGCCGATCAGGAGCGGGCGCTCCCGCCTCGGCCCGCCCGACATGACCGCGCCCAGCGCCTCCACCTCGATGGGATCGCCGAGCGAGGTGCCGGTGCCGTGCGCCTCCACGTAGTCGAGCGCCTCCGGCCCCAGGCGCGCGCCCTGCAGCGCCTTGCGCACCACCGCCTGCTGCGCGGGGCCGCTCGGGACCGTGAGGCCACTGCTGCGGCCGTCGGAGTTCACGGCCGAGCCGCGGATCACCGCCAGGATGGGATCGCGGGCCGCCAGCGCGTCGGAGAGCCGCTTGAGGGCGATGACCGCGCAGCCCTCGGCGCGCACGAAGCCGTCGGCGGCCGCGTCGAAGGTCTTGCAGCGCCCGTCCGGCGCCATCATCCCCCACTTCGAGAACAGCACCATGGGCTCGGGCAGCAGCACCACGTTGACGCCGCCGGCCAGGGCCAGGTCGCTGTCGCCGGCCCGCAGGCTCTGGCAGGCGAGGTGCACCGCCACCAGCGACGACGAGCAGGCGGTGTCCACCGAGACGCAGGGGCCCTGCAGCCCGAAGGTGAACGCGATGCGCCCGGCGGCGGCGTTCAGGGCGGTCCCGGTGGCGGAGTAGATCTCGGTCCGCTCCGAGCCGATCTCGCGCAGGTAGTGGAAGTAGTCGTTGGTGGTGATGCCCACGAACACGCCGGTGGCGCTGCCGGCCAGCCGGTCCGGCGCGATGCAGGCGCTCTCCAGGGCCTCGTAGGAGGTCTCGAGCAGCAGGCGGTGCTGCGGGTCGAGCCCGGCGGCCTCGCGGGGCGAGATCCCGAACAGCGCCGGCTCGAACTGGTCGATCTGGGAGAGGAACCCGCCGCGCCGCGTGACCATCCGGTCGGGGACGCTGGGATCGGGATTGTAGCAGGCGTCCACGTCCCACCGGTCCGCCGGCACGTCGGAGACCGCGTCCACCCCGTCGCGGACCGTCCGCCAGAGCCCGTCCAGGTCGACGATGCCGCCGGGATAGCGGCACCCCGCGCCCACGATGGCCAGGGGCTCGTGGCGGCGCTGCTGCTCGGCCTCCAGCCGCTCCTCCAGCCGGTCGATGGCGGCGAGGGCGTCATGCAGGATCTGGCGACGTTCGGTCATGGCGAGGGCTCGGCGACGGCGTGGGAGGTCCGGGCGCAGGCCCAGGCCCCGGTCAGGAGGAGGAGTGGCGACAGCGCCAGGGCGGCGGGCGGCGGCGGCTGGCCCGCCGCGACGCCCAGGGCCACGAGGCCCAGCGCCGCCGGCAGCCAGGCCAGCGAGGCGGGGACCGGGACGGGCGCGAGCGCCGCCGTCCGCTCCAGCGTCCACAGGGCGAGCCCGCCGGTGAGGGCCAGGGCGGCCAGCACCGCCAGGTCGCGGGCCCCCGGGGTGACCCAGGCGCCCAGCACGCCCGGCGCGAGCACCAGCACCACGCCCGCCGCCGCGAAGGCGAGGTTGGTCCGGGCCGGCTCGCCGCGCAGGGCGCGGGTCAGCACCAGGTACAGGGCGAAGCAGCCGGCCATCGCCAGCGGCAGCAGCGCCCGCCAGGCCGGCGGCGGCGCCGCGGCCTGCAGCGCCGCCGCCGCGGCCACGAGCCCCACGGCCGCGACCACCCAGGCCGGCGCCGGCGCGCGCTCGGCCAGCAGCGCGCGGGCGAGGACCAGGGCCAGGGCCGGGCTGGCCGCCAGGGCCGCCACCGCCGCGCCGGCCGCCACGCCCGCGCGCAGGGAGAGGGCGAAGGTGATGGACAGGCCGGCCAGGGCCGCCGCCCGCGCGAGCTGGAGCGAGCGCCGCCGCGTCCGCCAGATGGGCGTCCGGGACCGCGCGGCCCAGGCCGCCAGCGCCGCGAGCAGCGCCAGGTGCTTGAGGAACACCACCTCCAGGGGCGGGAGCGGCGCGCGCAGCGCAGCGCCCAGCAGGAGGTCGGTGGCGAAGAGCCCGGCGAAGGCCGCCATGAGCGCCAGGCTGCGGTGGGCCGGGGTCACGACATCCGCTCCAGCCTGGCGCGCAGCCGCGCCTCCAGCTCGTCCTCGCTCAGCGCGGCCAGCGCGCCGTCCGGTTCCGGCGCCGCCGCGGCGGGCGGGACGGGCGGAGCCGCCGGCGCGGGCGCCGCCCCGCCACCGGCCTCGCCGCCGGAGGCCAGCGACTGGGCCAGGAACTCGGCCAGCGCCGCGGCGCACGGGTAGTTGAAGGTCAGGGTCGAGGGCAGCGGCCGCCCCGCCCCCCGCTCCAGCCGGCGCTTGAGCTCCACCGACATGAGCGAGTCCATGCCCAGCTCGAAGAAGCCGGCCGCGGGGGGCACGGCGTCGCCGCTCTCAGCGCCCAGCACCGCCGCCACCTCCTCGCGCACGTAGGCCAGCACCGCCTCGCGGTGGCCGCCGGCCGGCGTGTGCGCCAGGCGCTGGGCCAGGGCCGCCGGCTGGTCCGGCCTCTGGGCCGCCGGCGCGGGCACGCCCAGCAGCGCCAGGAACGGCCGGGGCCGCCGGGCCTCGTGCAGCGGCTTCAGCACGCCCCAGTCCACCCGGGCCACGGCGCGCTGCGCCTCCCCCGCCGCGATGAGCCGCCCCAGCGCCTCGAGCGCCTCCGCCGCGGGCATGGGCTCCAGCCCCGCCTCGCGGTAGCCGCGCTGCGCCTCCGCCGAGGCCAGCCGCATGACCTCCCAGGTCCCCCAGTCCACCGAGAGCACCGGGCGCCCCCTGCGCCGCGCCGCCTGGGCGAAGGCGTCCAGGAAGGCGTTGGCGGCCGCGTAGTGGGCCAGCCCGGTGGCGCCCAGGAGCGCGGTGGTGGAGGAGAACAGCACCAGGAAGTCGAGCGGGCACGCCCGCGTCAGCCGCTCCAGCAGCACCGTGCCGTCCAGCTTGGGCCGGAGCATGGCCTCGACCTCTTCCCCGGTGAGCTCCGCCAGCGGCGCCGCCCCCAGCGCGGCGGCCGCGTGCAGCACGCCGCGGAGCGGCGGGGCCTCGGCCTGGAGGCGGGCCAGGGCCGCGCCCAGCGCCGCCGGATCGGCGACGTCGCCGGCCAGGCAGTGGACCCGGACCCCCAGGGCCTCCACCTCCCGCACGCCCGGCGCGGCGGGATCCGGACGCCGGCCCAGGAGCGCCACGTGGCGCGCGCCGCGCTCCGCCAGCCAGCGGGCCGCCAGAAGCCCCAGGCCGCCGAAGCCGCCGGTCACCAGGTACGTGGCGTCCGGGCGGACCTGCACGCTGCCCGGGGGCGGCGGCGCGGCCGGCTGCAGGCGCGCCACCCGGCGCGTCCCGCCCCGCCAGGCCACCTGATCCTCGCCGTCGTCCGACTCGAGGACCGCCAGCAGGGCCTCGGCCAGCGGGCCGGCCTCGCCCTCGGCGGGCAGGTCCACGAGCCCGCCCCAGCGCCCGGGGTGCTCGAGCGCGAAGCCGCGCCCCAGCCCCCAGAGCGGCGCCTGCCAGGCGCCGCCGTCCGCGACCGCGCCCTCCGCCGGCACCGCGCCGCGCGTCACCAGCCAGGTGCGGGCCGCGACCTCGCCGCGCGCGGCGCGCGCCAGCCAGCGCAGCGGGAGCGTGCCCGCCAGGCGGTGGGCAGCGGCCAGGGCGCCGGCGTCGTCCGGCCCCCGCCCGGCCAGCCCGAGCCCGCCCAGGTAGACCAGGACGTCGGCCGCGCCCGCCGGCTGATCGGGCGCGGCCGCCGCCAGCACCGCCACCTCGTCGCCGCGGGCGCGGAGCCGCGCAGCCAGCGCCTCGCCCACGCCCCCCGAGCCGTCCTCGCCCTCGACCAGCACGAGGCGGCGCGCCCGCGGCGCCCGGGCCAGGAGCAGCGCCTGCTGCGCGCCGCGCCGGCCGCCCTGATCCGCCGGGACCGCCTCCGGCTCGGCGAAGCCGGCCTCGGCCAGGAGCCGGCGCCAGGCCTCGCGTCCCAGCAGCGGATAGGCGGGGCGGAGCCCCGCGTCGGAGAAGCGCCACCACCCCTCGGTCAGGCCGAAGGTGAGGTCCACCCACCGCTCGGGCGTGGTGCCCTCGAGCAGCAGCAGGAGCCCGCCCGGCGCCAGCAGCCGGCGCACGTGCGCCAGCGCCTGGCGCAGATCGGCGGCAGCGTGCAGCACGTTGGCGGCGATGACGACGTCCTGCGCCCCGGGCTCGAACCCCTGGGCCGCAGGGTCGCGCTCCACGTCGAGCAGCGCCCGCCGGAGCCCGGGGTGGGCGCCGAACCGCTCGGCGGCGCGCTCCAGGAAGAGCGGGGAGAGATCGGTGAAGGTGTACTGGACCTGCTCCGCCGGGAGCGCGGCCAGCGCGGCGGCGGTGGTCCCGCCGGTGCCGGCGCCGATCTCCAGCACCCGCAGCCGCTGGCCGGGGGCCAGCCCGGCCGCGGCCGCCCGCAGCGCCTCCGCCAGCGCGGCGTTGTAGGCCCTGGCCGAGGGCGCGGCCTCGTAGAGCCGCCGCGCCTCCTCGAAGCCGCCGTCCGGGAAGAGCAGCGGCAGCGGGTCCTGCTCCCCGCGCAGCACCCGCGGCAGGGCCTCGCCGCAGCGCTGCAGCATGGCCAGCTCGCCGTCGACCGGCGCGAAGCGGCGGGCCAGGGCGCCGGCGTTGGGCGGGACCGCCGCGCCCGGGTCGGCCACCTCGTAGCCGTCCGCGCGCCGGCGGAGCGCGCCGTCCTCGGCGCGGAGGTCCAGCAGGCGGGCGAAGAGCCGCGCGTGGCGCGGCACCACCCCGAGCCGGGCCGCCTCGCCGGCGGCGGTGAAGCCTCGTCCGGCGGTGGCGTCGAAGCCCAGCGCCCGGAGCGCCGCGTCGGCGTGGGCCGAGGCCAGCCGATCCAGCTCGGGCAGGAGCGCGTCGTAGACCTGGAGCCCGGCCTCGGCCGCCAGCGCCTCGAACCGCTGGCGCAGCGCCGGCGCCAGGGCCGCCGGTCCGCGCAGCGCGCCGGCCGCCTGCGGCCTCGCCGGCGCCGCCGTCCAGGCCACCTCGTAGCAGGCCGTCGAGGCCTGGGCGGCAGGCCCCGGCGCCTCCCGCGGCGCCCGCCGCAGGCGGATCCCCTCGAGGAACCCCAGCACCGCCCCGCCCTCCCCGGCCAGCACCACGTCGGCACGGATCTCACCCGCCGGCTGCGCGGCGGGCGTGCGGAGCGCCACCCGGGCGCTCAGCGCCGCGGGCAGCGGTCCCAGGAGCGAGATCCGGTCCGCGCCGGTGAACAGGTGCACGGGATTGCCGTCGCGCGGCTCGGGCATGGCCAGCCCCACCGCCTGCAGCGCGCCGTCGAGCAGGCAGGGGTGGGCCCAGGCCACCGGGTCCGCGGCGCGGGCCGCGGGCAGCACCAGCCGCGCCTCCGCCTGGCCCTCCCGCCCGCGGGCCTCCTGCAGCGTGCGGAAGGACGGCCCGAGCGCGATGCCCAGCGCGGCCAGCCGCGCGTAGTGCGCCTCGGGCGCCCGGACCGGGCCGGGGGCGTCCAGGCCGAGCGCCGGCGCCGGGCGGGCGGCCCGCGCCGCCAGGCGGCCGGTGGCGTGCAGCTCCCACGCGCCGTCACCGGGCGCGCGGCCATGGACCGAGAACGGGACCGCCCCCTCGGCGTCGGGCACACCCAGGTGCGTCTGCACCTCCCGCCCCTCCTCGCCGATCACGAACGGCCGCAGGACGGAGAACCCCTCCACGTCGCGCGGGGCCGGCCCCAGCGCCTCCTGCGCGGCGGCCTGGGCCAGCTCCAGGTAGACGGGGCCGGCCAGCAGCGCCGCCCCGTCCAGCCGGTGCTCCGCCAGGTACGGCGCCGAGGCCAGGGTGAGGAGCCCCTCGAAGATGGGGACGGCCGTCGGGAGCCGCCCGCCCAGCAGCGGGTGGGCGCCCGGCCGGGCGCGGGGCGCGGCGCGGCCGGGGGCCCCGCGGTCCAGCCAGAAGCGGCGCCGCTGGAAGGGATAGGTGGCGAGGTCCACGCGCCGCCGCGCGTAGGGGCGGTCGAAGGCCTCGAAGTCCACCGGCACCCCGCGGACCCAGAGCGCCGCCAGGGCGCCGGACAGCTCGCGCCAGTCCTCGTGGTCGCGCCGCAGCGAGCCGAGCAGCGCGGTGCCCTCGGGCAGCGACCGCTGGGCCATGGCCACCAGGACCGGGTGAGGGCCGACCTCCAGGAAGATCCGGTGGCCGTCGCGGTGGAGCGCGGCCAGCCCCTCGGCGAAGCGGACCGGCTCGCGGAGGTGGCGCCGCCGAGTAGCCCGCGTCGGGCGCGCCGCCCGGGAGCGGCGCGCCGCCGGTCAGGTTCCAGGCCACCGGGATGGAGGGGGCGCGGGCCGAGACGCGCCGGGCGGCGGCCTCCATGCCCGCCAGCGCCGGCTCGACGCGGGGCGAGTGCGCCGCCAGCGGCACCAGCAGCCGGTGCCCCTGGACGTTGCGCCGGGCCAGCGCCGCCAGCACCTCCTCGACCGCCGGCGCGTCGCCGGCGATCACCACCGCGTCGGGCGCGTTGTAGGCGGCGATGGAGACGCGGCCGGCGCAGGGGACCAGCGCCTCCTGCACCACCTCGGCCGGCGCGAAGAAGGCGGCCATGGCGCCGCCGGGCGGGAGCGCCTGCATGAGCCGCCCGCGCTCCGCCACCAGCTGCAGCCCCTCCTCCAGCGTGTACACGCCGGCCGCGCAGGCGGCGGCGTACTCCCCCAGCGAGTGGCCGATGGTGGCCGCCGGCTCGACGCCCCAGGACCGCCACAGCGCGGTGGTGGCCAGCTCCTGCGCGAACAGGGCCGGCTGGGTCCAGGCGGTCTGGTGGATGGGCGCGCCCTCGCCGGCCGGCCCGGACAGCACCTCCCGCAGCGTCCGGCCGTCGGGGCCGGCGCCCAGGAGCCGATCGCAGCGGTCGATCACCTCGCGGTAGACCGGCGCGGAGGCGTAGAGCTGGCGCCCCATGCCCGGGTACTGCGCGCCCGAGCCGGTGAACATGAAGACCACGTCCGGCCGCTGCCCGGGCTCCGCCGTCCCGCGGTGCGCCGCGGCGCCGGGCTCGCCCCGCGCGGCGGCCTGGAGCGCGGCCGCGGCCTCGGCGCCCGAGCCGGCCACCACCGCCAGCCGCTCCGCCAGGTGGGCCCGGCCCACGCCCGCGGTGTGGGCCACGTCCGCCAGCGCCGCGCCGCGGTCCGCGGCCAGCGCGCCGGCGTAGCTGCCGGCCAGGGCGGCCAGCGCCTCGGGGGTGCGCGCGGAGACCGGCAGCACCTGGACCGGCCGCTCGGGCGCGTCCGCCGCCAGCGCCTCCGGGGCGGCCGCGGGGGCCTCCTCCAGGATCACGTGGACGTTGGTGCCGCTGAAGCCGAAGGAGCTCACGCCGGCCAGGCGCCGCCGGGCCCCGCGCGGCCAGGGGCGGCCCTGCGCCGTCACCTCGACCGGGAACTCCCCCCAGGCGATGTGGGGGCTGGGCGTGCGGAAGTGCAGGTGGGCCGGGAGGTGCTCGTGCACCAGCGCGAGCACCACCTTCACCACCCCGGCCACGCCGGCCGCCGACTCGAGGTGGCCGATGTTGGTCTTGACCGAGCCGATCAGGAGCGGCCCGTCGCCGGGCGCTCGCGCCCGAGCGCGGCGGCCAGGGCCCGGACCTCGATGGGATCGCCGAGCGAGGTGCCGGTGCCGTGGGCCTCGACGTACTCGACCTCGGCCGGCGCGACGCCGGCGTCGGCCAGCGCCGCCCGGATGACCGCCTCCTGCGCCGGCCCGCTCGGCACCGTGAGCCCGCCGCTGCGCCCGTCCTGGTTGACCGCCGTCCCGCGGATCACCGCCAGCACCCGGTCGCCGTCGGCGCGGGCGTCGGAGAGCCGCTTGAGGACCAGCACCCCGCAGCCCTCACCGCGGGCGAAGCCGTCGGCGGCGGCGTCGAAGGTCTTGCAGCGGCCGTCCGGCGCCAGCATGTGCGCGCGGGAGAGCGCGATCATGGTGTCGGGCGAGCACATCACGTTGACGCCCGCCGCCAGGGCCAGCCGCGACTCCCCGGCGCGCAGGCTGCGGCAGGCCAGGTGCAGCGCCACCAGCGACGACGAGCAGGCGGTGTCCACCGCCACCGCCGGGCCGTTCAGCCCCAGCGTGTAGGCGATGCGTCCGGCCGCCACGCTGGGCGCGTTGCCCGAGGCCAGGTAGGGGTCGATGGCCTCGGCGCCCCGCTCCACGATCCGGTGGTAGTGGTCGGTGTTGCAGACGCCGACGAACACCCCGGTGGCCGAGCCGGCCAGCCGCTCGGGCGACAGCCCGGCGTGCTCCAGCGCCTCCCAGCTGACCTCCATCAGCAGCCGCTGCTGGGGGTCCATGGTGAGCGCCTCGCGCGGCGAGACCCCGAAGAAGGCGGCGTCGAACCCGTCCACCCGATCCAGGAACCCGCCCGCCCGCACCGCGATCCGGCCGGGCGCGTCGGGATCGGGGTCGTGGAACGCGTCCGCGTCCCAGCGCTCCGGCGGGATCTCGCGGATGGCGTCCCGGCCGGCCCGGAGGAGCTCCCAGAACCGCTCCGGCCCGTCGGCGCCGCCCGGGAAGCGGCACCCCAGGCCGATGACGGCGATGGGCTCCCGGGCGGCCCCGGCGGCGGCCTCCAGCTTGTCGTTCAGCTCGGCGGCCAGCAGGGCCAGCCGCTTCGGCGAGAGGGAGCCGATGCCGCTCCAGGAAATCGCTCATCGGGTTCCCTTTCGCGCGGCCCGGGCGGCGAGCTGCCGCTCCACCTCCTCGTCCGACAGGTCCTCGATCGACTCCACCAGCCCGGCCGGCGCGGCCGCCGCGGGCCCCGGAGCCGGCGCCGCCTCGGCGGCGTCGGCGGGGGGCACCCCCAGCACCGCCTCCAGGACGTGGTCGGTGAGGGCGTCGATGGTGGGGTGGTCGAAGAGCAGCGTGGCCGGGAAGGTGTGCCCCAGCGCCTTGCCCAGCGTGTTGCGCAGCTCGACCGCCAGCAGCGAGTCGAGCCCGAGCTCGCCCAGGGGGCGGCGGGGATCGACGGCCCGCCCCGGCTCCAGCCCCAGCGCGCGCGCCGCCCGGCCGGAGATGAACCCCTCGACCTCCTTGCGCCACCGCCCGCGGGGCAGCGCACCCAGGCGCCCGCGCAGCTCGTCGGTGGGGCCGGCCGCGGTTGCGCCCCCGGCGGCCGGGGCGGCGGCGGCCGGGGCCTCCGCCACCTCGGCCAGGAACGGCGGCGGCGGCGCGCCGTGGAGGTGGCGCGCCCAGTCCACCTGGGCCACGGCCACCTGCGGGGCGCCGTCGGCCAGGAGCCGCTCCAGCGCCAGGAGCCCCTGCGCCGGCGAGAGGGTGCCCAGGCCGCGCGCCGCCAGCCGCGCCTCCATGCCGGGTCCGGCGGCGGCCCCGACCTCGGCCCACGCCCCCCAGTCCATGCTCAGCGCGGGCAGCCCCCGCGCCGCGCGCTCCTGCGCCAGCGCGTCCAGGAAGGCGTTGGCGGCGGAGTGGTTGGCCTGGCCGGGCGCGCCCAGCACGCCGGCCACCGAGGCGAACAGCACGAACCAGTCCAGCGGATCGGGCCGGGTGGCCTGATCCAGCAGCCAGCCGCCCTTCACCTTGGGCGCGAGCACGCGGGCGAGCCGCCCGGCGTCCTGCTGCAGGATGGCCGCGTCGTCGAGCACGCCCGCGCCGTGGACCACGCCGCGCAGCGGCGGCCCACCGGCGCGCAGCCGGCGCAGCAGCGCCCGCAGGCCGGCCTCGTCGGCCACGTCCAGCCGCTCCACCAGGACCTCCGCCCCCAGGCTCCGGAGCGGCGCGACCGCCGCCGCGACCTCGGGGGTCTCGCCGCGCCGGCCCACCAGGACGATCCGGCCCGCGCCGCGCTCCGCCAGCCACCGGGCCACCACCAGCCCCAGGCCGGCCGTCCCGCCGGTCAGGAGGTAGGTGCCGTCGCGGCGCGCCAGCGGCGGGGCCGCAGGGCCGTGGCGGACCACGATCTTCCCGGCGTGGCGCGCCTGCGCCATGAACCGGAAGGCGCGCTCCGCCTCGGAGAGCGGGAAGACGTGCCGCGGCAGGGCGGGGAGCGTCCCGGCGGCCAGCTCCGCCACCAGCCGCGCCAGCAGGTCGCCCACGCGCCCGGGCTCCTGCGCGGCGGTCTCGCCCCAGTCCACCACGGTGTAGCCGTGCCCGCGCCCCTGCGCGGCCACCCAGGCCGCGTCCTTGATGCCGCGCTTGCCCAGCTCCACGAACCGCCCGCCGCGCGCCAGCGCCCGGAAGCTCGCCTCCACCGCCTCGCCGGAGAGCGAGTTGAGCACCACGTCCACGCCCGCGCCCCCGGTCGCCGCGAGGATTCTGGTCGGCGAAGGCGGTGGAGCGGGAGTCGAGCACGTGCTCCACCCCCAGCTCGCGGAGCAGCGCCCGCTTCCAGGGGGCGCCGGCGGTGGCGAACACCACGGCGCCGGCGCGCTGGGCCAGCCGCACCGCCGCCAGCCCCACGCCGCCGGCGGCGGCGTGGATGAGCACCCGCTCCCCGGCGCGCAGCCCGGCCACCTGCTCCAGGCAGAAGGCGGCGGTGAGGTAGGCGATGGGGAAGGCGGCGCCCTCCTCCGCGCTCACGCCCTCGGGGCGGCGGGCCACCAGATGGGCCCCGGCGATCACGTGGGAGGCGAAGCTCCCGCCCGCCACGGCCAGCACCTCGTCGCCGGGCTGGACCGCGGTGACGCCCGGCCCGACGGCGGTCACGCGGCCGGCGCACTCGCCGCCCAGCGGCCCCGGATCGCCCGGGTACATGCCCACGAGCTGCAGGACGTCCTTGAAGTTGAGCCCGGTGGCCTCGACCGCGATCTCCACCTCGCCCGGGCCGGGCGCCCGGCGCGGGCAGGGCTCGAGCCGCAGCCCATCCAGCGAGCCGCGGGCGGCCACCGCCAGCCGGTAGGGGGCCGCGGGGGCGGCCGGGGCGGCGCGGCGATGGCGGACCAGGCGGGCCACGTGGCGCGACGCGCCCCGCAGCGCCACCTCCGGCTCCTCGCCCTCCGAGAGCTCGCGCACCACCGCCTCGAGCTCGCCGGGCGCGCCCGCGCCCGGGTCGAGGTCCAGGCAGGTGCAGCGCAGCTCCGGCGCCTCCAGCCTGAGCGTGCGCGCCAGGCCCCACGCCTCGGCCTGCAGCGGGCTCACCCCGGCCTCGGCCGCGGCCACCTGCTGGGCGCCGCGGGTCACGATCCAGAGGCGCGGCGGCGGACCGGCCGCGGCCAGCGCCTGGACCACCCGCAAGAGCGCCCCCGGGCCGCGCGCCTCGGCGGCCGCCAGGTCCTCCGCGCCCGCCTCCAGCCAGGGCCGCCGGTCCAGCGCCCCGGCCTGCACCACGCCGTGCAGCGGTCCGTCGCCGGCCAGCGCGCCCGCGTCCAGCGCGGCTCCGGCGGGCAGGAGCGCCACCCGGTCGCCGCCCTGGCGGAGCCGCTCCGCCAGCCCCTCGGCCCAGCCGCCGGCGTCGCCCAGCACCAGCCAGCGGCGCGGCGCGGGGGCGCCTCCCCGCCGCGCCAGGAAGAGCGCCTGCAGCCCGAGCACGCCGGCGCCCGCGGCCCCGGGCAGCGCCGAGGCCTCGAACCCGCAGGCGCGCAGCAGCTCCAGCCACTGCGCGCGGCCCAGCGTCGGGTAGTCCGGCCGCAGCGCCACGTCCTCGAAGCGCCACCAGCCCTCGGTGAGCCCCACGGTCAGGTCGAACCAGCGCTGGGGCGCGGTGACCTCCAGCATGGCGAGGAGGCCGCCCGGCGCCAGCAGCCCGCGCAGCCGCCCCAGCGTGGCGCGCAGGTCGGCCGTGGCGTGGACCACGTTGGACGCCACGATCACGTCGAACCCGCCCGGCGGGAACCGCTGCGGGTCGGGCGCGGCCTCCAGGTCCAGGACCTCGCAGCGCAGGAAGGGGAACTCGCGCCCCAGCCGCTCGCGCGCCCGGGCCACGAAGAGCGGCCCCACGTCGGTGAAGGTGTACTCGATCGCGTGGCCGCGCAGGCGCGGCAGCACGTGGGCGGTGGTCCCGCCGGTCCCGGCGCCCACCTCGAGGACGCGCAGCGGGCGCCCCTGCCGCTCGGCGCCGGCCAGCGCCGCCAGCACCTCCGCCAGGAGCCCGTTCCAGACCCGGGCCGTGGGGGAGTCGCGGTAGATGCGCTCGGCCGTCTCCACCGAGCCGCCCGGGAAGAGCAGCTGCAGCGGGTCGCGCTCGCCGCGCAGCGCCTCGGCCAGCTCCGCCCCGGTGCGCCGGGTGAGCTCCAGCTCCGCCGCGGCGGACGGGAAGATTGCCGCCAGCTGCGCGAGCTCGGCGAGCCCGTCCCCCGCCGGGAAGGCCCGCGCCACCACGTACCCCTCCCCCGCCCGCGAGAGCCAGCCGTCCTCGGCCAGGATGGCCAGGAGCCGGCCCAGGAGCCGGCGGTGGCGGGGCAGGACCCGAAGCCGCTCCGCCAGCGGGGCCGGCCGCACCTCCTCGCCGGGCAGCGGCGCGAAGCCCAGCCGCCGGAAGGCCTGCAGCACCAGGCCCGCGCAGGCCGCCTCCAGCCCCGGCAGCAGCCGGTCGTAGGCCTCGAGGCCGGCGGGGGCCCGGAGCTGCTCCAGCGCCTGCTCCCCCGCGGCCAGCAGCGTGGACAGCTCCGGCCCCTGGCCCGGGAGCGGCGCCGGGCGCCAGGCCGGGGCGTAGGTGCAGCCCGCCAGCCACCGCTCGCCGTCGGCGTCCAGCGCACCGCGCGCCACCCGCTGCAGCTGCAGGTCGCGGAGCTCGGCCACCAGCGCGCCGTCCTCGCCGAAGACGCGCAGGTCGGCGCGGCGCAGGGCCGGTCCGCCGGGCAGGAGCGCGGCGTGGCAGGTGCACCGGACCCCGGGCGACCGGTGGAACACGAGCCGGCCCAGGCCCACCGGCAGGTAGAGCTCGTCCCCGGCCTGGGCCAGCAGCGGGGTCAGGAGCTGCAGGCAGCCGTCCAGGAGCAGCGGGTGGAACCGGTAGGCCGCGGCCTCGGCGGCCGGCCCGGCCCCCAGCTCCAGCTCGCCCACCACCTCGCCCTGGCCCAGCCCGCAGCGCCGGACCACCTGGAACGGCTCGCCCAGGCCCACCCCGCGCCCGGCAAGCACCGCGTGGATCGCCGCGGCGTCCCCGGCGGAGGTGCAGCGCGCGCGCGCCGCCTCCAGCGACGGGCCCTCGCCCGCCGTCGCGTCCCCCCTCAGCCGCGCCGTCACGTGGCGGGTCCAGCCCTCGTCGTCCGGAGCCTCCTCGCCGCGGCTCGACACCTCGGCCGCGATCGCGCCGTCGCGCGCCGCCCCGGTCACCAGCTGGACCGTGCGCGCCTCCTCATCCCCGAACGGCATGGCCTGCCCGACCACGACGTCCTCGACCATGACGCGCGCCTGGCCGGTCGTCGCCTGCGCGGCCGCCACCAGCGCCTCGAGGTAGGCCGCCGCGGGCATGACCACCCGGCCGCCCACCCGGTGGTGCTGCAGGAACGCCGGCGCGTCCGGCGTGGCGCGGAGCTGGTGGATCACCTCCGCACCGGCCGTGAGCAGGCGGGTCCCCAGCAGCGGGTGGCCGGTGGCGCGCCCGCGGGGCGCCGCCGCCGGGCGCGGCGCGGCCTGGAACCAGGCCCGCTCGCGCTGGAAGGGATAGGTCGGGAGATCGACCCGCCGCGCCCCGCTGCCCGCCCAGACCGCGCCCCAGTCCACCTCGGCGCCGGCCACGTGGAGCGCCGCCAGGGTGTCCTGGACCTGCTCCCAGTCCGGCCGCCCCTTCCGCAGCGAGGGCAGCAGCGCCGGGGCGGCGCCGCCCAGCGTGGCGCTGGCGAAGGGGAGCAGCGTGGGGTGCGGACCGAGCTCCAGGATCACGTCCGGCTTCTGCGCCGCCAGCGCGCGCAGGCCGTCGCCGAACCGGACGGCCTCGCGGACGTGCCGGCGCCAGTAGGCAGGGCGCGTCACCTCGGCCGGGTCGGCCAGCCGGCCGGTGAGGTTGGAGATCAGGCGGAGCCGCGGCGGCGCCAGCGCCACCGCCGCCGCCTCCCGCTCGAAGGCCTCCAGCACCGGATCGACCAGCGGCGAGTGGAAGGCGTGCGAGACGGTGAGCCGCTGGACGCGGACGCCGCGGGCCGCGAAGGCCTGCCCCAGCGCCTCGACCTCCGCGGCGCGCCCGGAGACCACGGTCTGGCCGGGCGCGTTGACGGCGGCGACGGCCACGACGGCGCGGTGGGGCGCGACGGCCGCGGCCACCTCCTCCTCCGGCGCGAAGATGGCCGCCATGGCCCCGCCGGCCGGCAGCGACTGCATGAGCCGGCCCCGGGCCGCGACCAGGCGCAGCGCCTCCTCCAGCCCGAGCACGCCGGCCACGTGCGCGGCGGCGTACTCGCCCACCGAGTGGCCCATGACGGCGACGGGGGCGATCCCCCACGACCGCCACAGCTCGGCCAGCGCGAGCTCGACCGAGAGCAGGGCCGGCTGCGTGAAGGCGGTCTCGTCGATGGGGGACGGCTGGCCCTCGGCGGGGAACAGCACCTCCAGCAGCGGGCGCGACAGGTGCGGCGCGAGCAGCGCCGCGCAGCGGTCCAGCGCCGCGCGGAAGAGCGGGGCGGCCTGGTAGAGCCCGCGCGCCATCCCGGCGAACTGGGCGCCCTGGCCGGTGAAGACGAAGGCCACGCGGAGCGGATCCCGGCGGGCCACCTGCCCGAGCCGCACGCCCTCGTCGGCGCGCCCGGCCGCCAGCGCCGAGAGCCGCTCGCCCAGCTCCGCCGCGGAGCGGACCACCATCGCGGCGCGGTGCGGGAGGTGGGCCCGGCCCACCGCCGCGCCGTGGGCCAGCTCGGGCAGCGTCGCCTCGGGCCGGCTCGCCAGCCAGGCCGCGTGCCGGGCGGCCAGCTCGGCCAGGGCGCGCGGCTCCCGGGCGGAGAGGACGAACAGGCTGGCGGGGCGCTCCGCGGCGGGCGCGGCGGCCGGCGCCGGCGGCGCCTCCTCCACCACCACGTGCGCGTTGGTGCCGCTGAACCCGAAGGCGCTCACGCCGCCCAGCCGCCGGCCGCCGAGCGGCTCCCAGGGCGTGAGCGCGGTGGGCACGCGGAGCGGGAGGTCTGCCCAGGGGATGTGGGGGCTGGGGGCGTCGAAGTGGAGGTGCTTCGGCAGCTGGCGGTGCTGCAGCGACAGCACCAGCTTGATGAGGCCGGTGACGCCGGCGGCCGCCTCCAGGTGGCCGAGGTTGGTCTTGACCGAGCCGAGCCAGAGCGGCCGCGCCCGCTCGCGGCCCGGGCCGAACACCGCCCCGAGCGCCTGGGCCTCCAGCGGATCGCCGAGCTGCGTGCCGGTCCCGTGGGCCTCCAGGTAGCCGACCTCGTGCGGCGCGACGCCGGCGCGCCGGAGCGCCTCGCGGATCACCGCCTCCTGGGCCGGGCCGTTGGGCGCGGTCAGGCTGCTGCTGGGACCGTCCTGGTTGACGGCGCTGCCGCGGATCACCGCCCGGATCCGATCGCCGTCGGCCAGCGCGTCGGAGAGCCGCTTGAGGACCACCACCCCGCACCCCTCCCCGCGGGCGAACCCGTCGGCGGCGGCGGCGAACGCCTTGCAGCGGCCGTCCGGCGCCAGCATGCGCGAGCGCGAGAGGGCCACGAAGAGATCCGGCGAGAGGATGACGTTCACGCCGCCGGCCAGCGCCAGGCGGCAGTCCCCGGCCCGGAGCGCCTGGCAGGCCTGGTGGACCGCCACCAGCGAGGAGGAGCAGGCGGTGTCCACGCTCAGGCTGGGGCCCTGAAGGCCCAGCAGGTAGGAGAGCCGTCCGGAGACCACGCTGTGGGCGATGCCGGAGGTGTAGTGGGCGTCGAAGAGGCCCGGGTCGCCGGCCTGCAGCTGCAGGTAGGCGTAGTCGCTGCTGGCGACGCCCAGGTAGACGCCGGTGGGCGAGCCCTCCAGGCGATCCGGCGCCTGCCCCGCGTCCTCCAGGGCCTCCCAGGCCACCTCCAGCAGGAGCCGCTGCTGCGGGTCCATGCCCTGCGCCTCGCGCGGGGCGATCTGGAAGAGGCCGGCGTCGAACCGGGAGACGTCGGCGAGGAACCCGCCGGAGCGGGTGGCGATCCGCCGGGCGTGCCCGGTCGGGATCGAACAGCGCCTCCGCGTCGAACCGGTCGGCGGGGATGGGCCGGTCGCGTCCCGGCCCTCGCGCAGGAGCTCCCAGAACGCCTCCGGACCGTCGGCTCCGGGCACCCGGCAGCCCAGGCCGACCACGGCGATGGGCTCGCGTGCGGCCGCCTCGGCCGCGGCCAGGCGCGCCTGGGCGTCCTCGAGCGCGAGGAAGGCGCGCTTGAGCGGCGTGAGGGTGGCGCCCTCGGCAGGCGCAGCGGTCTGGTTCGGCTCCCGGCTCATCGTTCCCCCAGCCGCTCGAGGAGCAGGCGCTCCACCTCGGCGTCGCTCATGGCCTCCACCGCCGCCTTCCCCACCCGCGCCGGCGCCGGCGCCGCGGCGGGCGCGGCGGCCGCGGGCGGCGCCAGCAGCTCCAGGAGCCGCGCCGCCAGCCGGTCGATGGTGGGGTAGTCGAAGAGCAGCGTCGCCGGAGGGCGGTCTCGAGCCGGATCCCGGCCGCCAGCTGGTTGCGGAGCTGCACGGCCATCAGCGAGTCGAAGCCCAGGTCCATGAGCCGGGCGTGGCGGTCGGGGGGCTGGTCGGGATCGAGCCGGAGCACCCGCACCACCCGCTCGCGCACGAAGTCGCGCAAGAGCTCGAGCCGCTCCGCCGGCAGCGCCTCGCGGAGCCGCTCGGCCAGGTCCGGCAGGGCGGGCCCGGGGGCGGCCGCGGCAGGCTCGCCGGCCGTGCCCGCCGGGGCCTCGACCGCGGCCGCGGTGGCGGCCGGCTCGCCCGGCGCGCGGGCCAGCAGGACGTGCAGCCCCAGCGCCTCGGCGGCGGACCCGGGCCGGGGCCAGGCCCCCGCCGCCCCGAAGCCGGCCGCCTCCAGCGCCCGCACCCAGGTGGCCGGCGCCAGCAGCGGGTGATCGCCGCGGAGGTCGTCGGCGAACTGCTGCCAGCCCTCCACCAGCCCCGTGGTCATGTCGAACCAGGCGTGGTGGACGGTGGACTCGACCAGCAGGAGGAGCCCCCCGGGCGCCAGCAGCGCCCGCAGCCGCTCCAGGCTCTCCCGCAGGTCGCGGGTGGCGTGGACGGAGTTGCTGGCGACCACCAGGTCGAAGCTGCCCGGCGCGAACCCCTGCGCGGCGGGGTCGGCGTCCAGGTCGAGGCGGGCGTGGCGCAGGAACGGGTACGCGCCGAACCGCTCGCGCGCGCGGTCCAGGAAGACGTCGGAGACGTCGGTGAAGGTGTACTGCGTGCGGCCGGCCGGCAACACCGGCAGCAGCGCCGCGGTGGTCCCGCCCGTGCCGGCGCCCACCTCCAGCACGCGCAGCGCGCACCCCGGCGGCTGCGCCGCGGCGAACGCGGCCACCCCGGCGGCGGCCAGCTCGTTCACGTAGCGCATGGTGGCGGAGCGCTGGTAGAGCCCCTCCGCCAGCTCGAAGGAGCCGCCCGGGAAGAGCGTCTCCAGCGGGCTCTCGCGCCCGGTCAGCACCCGCCCCAGGAGCGCGCCGCAGCGGCGCACGTAGGCGAGGAGCGGGGCGTTGTCGGCCAGGCGCCGCTCGGCCTCGGCCCAGGCCGCCGGGAGCCCCGGATCGCCCAGCGGCGCGTCCGCCACCCAGGCCTCGCCGTCGCGGCGGAGCGCGCCGCGCGCGGCCACCCGCTCCAGCCAGCGCGCCACGAGGTGCTGGTAGGTGCGGGCCACCCCGGCCGCCCGCAGCACCTCCGGCAGCGTGCGCCGCTCGCCGGCCCGGGCGAACAGCCCGGCCTCGCGGAGGAAGGCCTGCGCGTGCGCCGTGGTCAGCTCCGCCAGCGCCTGCCACTTCTCCGGGTAGGCCGCCACCTGCACGTCGAGCGGGGCCCGCTCGGCCTGGCGGTCGAGCGCCGCCGTCACGCCGGCCCAGCGCTGCTCGGCCCCGGGCGCGCCCGGCCCGGGCCGTCCCAGGAACTCCGCCCAGTGGCGGCGGCGGCGGAAGGGGTAGCGGGGCGCGGCCACCCGCCGGCCGCCCCGCGCGCGGCCGAACGCCTCCCAGTCCACCTCCGCGCCGCCGGCGTGGAGCCGCTGCAGCGCCTCCAGCATCACCGCCAGGTCGGGCTGGCCGCGCCGCAGCGAGGGGAGCCACTCCCGGCCCGCGCCCGGCAGGCACTCGGCCGCCATCCCCACCAGCACCGGGTGAGGCCCCACCTCCAGGAAGTGGGTGATCCCCAGCGCCCCGAGCGCCTGGATGGACTGCGCGAAGCGCACCGGCTCGCGCTGGTGGGCCAGCCAGTAGGCCGGCCGGGCCAGCTCGCCGGGTCCGGCCACGGCGCCGGTCAGGTTCGACACCAGCGCCAGCCGGGGGGCGCCGAAGCGGAGCTCCTGGAGCGCGCGCTGCAGCGCCGGGAGCGCCGGCTCGACCAGCGGCGAGTGGGCCGCGTGGGCCACCCGCAGCCGCTTCACCTGGTGGCCGGCCTGCTCCAGCCGGGCGGTCAGCGCCTCGACCGCTGCCTCCGGCCCGCTCACCACCTGGTGCGCCGGCCCGTTGTAGGCCGCGACGGCGACCGCCCCGCCGGCCTGGGCAACCGCCTGGGCGACCACCTCCTCCGGCGCGAACACGGCCGCCATGGCCCCGCCGGGCGGCAGGGCGCCGTTGGCGCGGCCGCGCTCGGCCACCAGCCGGATCCCGTCCTCCAGCGAGAACACCCCGGCCACGCAGGCCGCGGCGTACTCGCCCAGGCTGTGGCCCATGACCGCCACCGGCTCGATGCCCCAGGACCGCCACAGGGCCGCCAGCGCCACCTCCAGCGCGAAGGTGGCCGGCTGCGCCCAGGTGGTCTGGTCGATCGGCGACTCGCCCGGCGCGCCGAACATGACCTCCAGCAGCCCCCGGGGCAGCCGCGGCGCCAGCACCTCGGCGCAGGCGTCCAGGGTGCGCCGGAAGACCGGCTCCGCCTCGTAGAGCGCCCGGCCCATCCCGGCGCACTGCGCCCCCTGCCCGGTGAAGAGGAACGCCACCTGCGGCCGAAGCCCGCCCTCGACCCGGCCCGCCACCACCTCCGGCCCCGGGGCGCCGGCCAGGTGGGCGGCCAGCCCGCGCTGCAGCGCCGCCGCGTCCTGGCCCACCACCGAGAGCCGGGCGGCGTGGTGCGTGCGCCCGGCCGCCGCGGTGAAGCAGAGGTCCTCGACGCGCTCCCCGCCGGCCAGCGCCTCCTGGTAGGCGCGCGCCAGCTCGGCCAGCGCGACCTCGTCGCGGGCCGAGAGGGCCAGGAGGTGCGGCCCGCGCGGCGGCCCGGCCGGCGGCGCCTCCCGCGGCGGCGCCTCCTCCAGCACCGCGTGGGCGTTGGTCCCGCTGAAGCCGAAGGAGCTGACCCCGGCCAGGCGGCGCCCGTCGATGGGCGTCCAGGGCTCGACCGCGGTGGGCACGGCGATGGGCGACGACCAGTCGATGTGCGGGTTGCCCTGCCGGAAGTGCAGGTGCGGCGGCAGCTCGCGGCGCTGCAGGGCCACGATCACCTTGGCCACGCCGGCCAGGCCGGCGGCCGCCTCCAGGTGGCCGATGTTGGTCTTGATCGACCCGATCCGCAGCGGGCGCGCCGGGTCCCGCCCGGCGCACAGCGCCGCCGCCAGCGCGCCCACCTCGATGGGATCGCCCAGCGGCGTGCCGGTGCCGTGGGCCTCCACGTACCCGACGGCCTGGGGCGCCACGCCGGCGGCCTCCAGCGCCGCGCGGATCACCGCCTCCTGGGCCGGGCCGCTGGGCGCGGTCAGGCCGCTGCTCCGCCCGTCCTGGTTCAGCGCGCTGCCCCGGATCACCGCCAGCACCCGGTCCCCCGCGGCCAGCGCCTGGTCCAGCGGGCGCAGCACCAGCACGCAGCAGCCTTCGCCCCGCACGTAGCCGTCGGCCGCCGCGTCGAAGGTCTTGCAGCGCCCGTCGGCGGCCATCATGCGCGCCTTCGAGAAGCTGATGTTCATCTCGGGGGTGAGGACCAGGTTGACCCCGCCCACCAGCGCCCGGTCGCACTCGCCCAGCCGCAGCGCCTGGCAGGCCAGGTGGAGCGCCGCCAGCGAGGACGAGCAGGCGGTGTCCACCACCACCGCCGGCCCGAGCGCGCCCAGGAGGTACGAGAGCCGCCCGGCGGCCACGCTGAAGGCGTTGCCGGTGCTGAAGTAGGTGTCGATGGCCTCGGCGTGGGCGAAGAGCGCCCGGCCGTAGTCGCCGTTGGCCATCCCCACGTACACGCCGGTGCGCGAGCCGGCCAGCCGGCCGGCGGGGAGGCCGGCGTCCTCCAGCGCGTGGTGGGCCACCTCCAGCAGCAGCCGCTGCTGCGGGTCCATGGTGGCGGCCTCGCGCGGCGAGATGCCGAAGTACTCCGCGTCGAACCGGTCCACGTCCTCCAGGAAGGCGCCGAAGCGCGTGGTCATGCGGCCGGGGGCGTCCGGGTCCTGGTCGAGGAAGTCCTCCAGGGACCAGCGCTCGGCCGGGATGCCCGCCACCGCGTCGGTCGCCGACCAGAGCAGCCGGGCCAGCCCGTCCGCGTCCCGGACGCCGCCGGGCAGGCGCAACCCCATGCCCACCACCGCGATGGGCGCGCGGACCGCGCCCCGCAGGCCGGCCAGCTCGGCCCGCAGCTGGCGGATCTCCAGCAGCGCCCGCTTCACCGGCGTCAGCTCGCCGCCCTCGGCGGGTCCGGCGGGCGCGGGGATCGGCGTGTCGTTCGGCCCGCTCACGTGGTTCCTCCCCGCTCCAGCTCCGCCAGCAGCGCCGCCTCGGCCTGGGCCTCGGTGAGCCCGGCCACCTCGTCGCGGGCCCGGTCCGGCCCGGCCGCCGGGGCCTCCGCCGCCGCAGGCTCGGGCGCCAGCAGCCGCAGCAGGTGATCCGCCAGCCCCTCGACGGTGGGGTGGTCGAAGACCAGCGTGGCCGGGAGCGCCTGGCCCGCCGCGCGGGCCAGGACGTTGCGCAGCTCCACCGACATGAGCGAGTCGAGCCCGAGCTCCCGCAGCGGCCGGCGCGGGTCGAGCTGCGCTCCGGCCTCGAGCCCCATCACCTGGACCGCCCGCTTCAGCACCTCGGCCACCAGCGCCGCGCGGCGCTGGGCGGGCGCCAGCGCGCGGAGCCCGGCCGCCAGCCCCGCCGCGGCCGGTCCAGCCGGGGCCGCACGCGCGCTGGCCGCCCGCGGCGCCACCGGCTCGAAGAAGGCCGGGTCCAGCCCGGGCGGGAGCTGCGCCAGGAAGGCCGGCCAGCGGATGGGCAGCACCAGCGCGTGCGCCGTCCCCTCTCGCAGCAGCCGCTCCAGGCAGGCGAAGCCCGCCTCCGGGGCGATGGGCAGGAGCCCCCGGCCGGCCCACGCATCGCGCCCCTGGGCCGCCAGCCGGGCCGCCATCCCCACGCCGGCCCAGGTCCCCCACCCCACGCTCAGGGCCGGCCACCCGGCCCTGCGCCGCGCCAGCGCCAGCGCGTCCAGCTCGGCGTTGGCGGCCGGGTAGGCGCCCTGCCCAGCCGCGCCCAGGTGGAGCCCGGCCGCGGAGTAGAGGACGAACAGCTCCAGCGGGAGGTCGCGGGTGAGCGCGTCCAGCACGAAGGCGCCGCGCGCCTTCCCGTGCAGCACCTCGCGGCAGCCCGCCCAGCGCTGCCGGACCAGCGGGGCGTCGTAGAGCGCGCCCGCGGCGTGGAAGACGCCGCGCAGCGGTGGGAACCCCTGCCGCGGCAGGGCCGCGAGCACCTCGGCCATGGCGCGCGCGTCCCCCGCGTCGGCGGTGAAGACGCCCACCCGCGCACCCGCCTGCTCCAGCTCCGCCAGCGCCGCCGCGGCGGCCTGGTCCGGCGCCCGGCGGGCGGTCAGGGCCAGCGCCCGCGCGCCGGAGCGGACCAGCCAGCGCGCCGTCTCGAGCCCCAGGCCACCCAGCCCGCCGGTCACCAGGTAGGTGGCGTCGCCCGAGATGCGGGGGGCCGAGGGCGGAGGGCGGAGCACGATCTTCCCGACGTGGCGCGCCTGGGCCATGTAGCGGAAGGCCTCGCCGGCCGCCTCCAGCGGGAAGACGGTGACCGGGAGGGGCCCGAGCTGGCCCGCGCCCAGGGCCGCCACCAGCTCGTCCATCATGGGCCCGAGCAGCCCCCGATCGGCCAGCGCCTCCGACCCCAGGTCGTAGGCGTGGTAGCGGACGTCCGGCCGGAGCCGGGCCGCCTCCGCCGGCGAGAGGATCCCGCGCTTCCCCAGCTCCAGGAACCGGCCGCCGGTCCGCAGCACCCCCAGGCTGGCGGCGATGAAGTCCCCCGCCAGCGAGTTGAGCACCACGTCCACGCCCTCGCCCCCGGTGGCCAGCCGCACGCCCTCGGCGAAGGAGAGCGAGCGCGAGTCGAGCACGCAGCGGACGCCCATGGACGCGAGCAGCGCCCGCTTCTCCGGAGCGCCCGCGGTCGCGATCACCTCCGCGCCGCAGCGCTGGGCCAGCTGGACCGCCGCCAGCCCCACGCCGCCCGCCGCGGCGTGGATCAGCACCCGCTCCCCGGCGCGCAGCCCGGCCAGCCGGTGCAGCCCGTACCAGGCGGTGAGGAAGGCCACCGGCAGCGCGGCGGCGTCCTCGTCCCGCAGCCCGGGAGGCACCTGGGCCAGGAAGGCCGCCGGCACGACCACCTCGGTGGCGAGCGCGGCCGGGGCGAAGCCGAAGACGCGCGCGCCCGGCGCCAGGCCGGTCACGGCCGCGCCGCACGCCTCCACCACGCCGGCGCACTCGGCGCCGAGCGGGACCCCCTCCCCCGGGTACATGCCCAGGGCCAGGAGCACGTCCCGGAAGTTGAGCCCCGCCGCCGAGACCCGCACCCGCACCTCGTCGGCGCGGAGCGCCTGGCGCGGGCGCGCCCGCAGCGCCAGCCCCTCCAGCGTCCCGGAGCGCTCCAGCTCCAGGTGCAGCGGACGGTCCAGCTCGGCCAGCGCCCGCGCCGGGCGCCGCTCCAGGCGCGGGGCCCAGCGGGCGCCGCCGCGGAGCGCCTGGGCCGGCGCGCCGCCGCCCGCCTCCAGCAGGACCTCGAGCAGGCCGGCGCACCCTCCGGCCGGCTCGGCGGGATCGAGCTCCACGCGCCTCACCCGCAGGCCCGGCTCCTCCACCGCCACCACGCTGGCCAGGCCCCACGCTCCGGCCGCGCGGGGCCGGAGCGCCGCCGCCGGCTCCTCGCCGGTGACCACCTGCGCGCCACGCGTCACCACCCAGAGCGGACCCGCGCCGGCCGGCGGCAGCCCCTGCGCCAGGTGGAGCAGCGCGCCCACGGCCAGCGCCTGCTGGCGCTCCTCGTCCTCCGGAGTGGCCAGCGGACCGGCCGGCGCGACGTCGAGCGGGAGCAGGTCCACCACCGGCCCGACCGGCCCCACCTCGCCCAGGAGCCAGCCCAGGTCGCCCGGCGAGGCAGGGTCGAAGGTCCAGCGGTCCTCCGCCGGGTGGCCTCGGCCGGCGCCGGCGAACGCCAGCGCGAGAGGGAGCCCGGCCGCGCGCAGGGCCTGCCCCAGCGCCTCGCCGGCGCCGCCCCGATCGCACAGCAGGAGCCAGCGACCCGGCGGCGGCGCCGCCGCGCCGGCGGGCGGCAGCTTCCGCCAGGACACGACGTGGACGGCCTCGTCCTCCGCCACCGCCCCGGCCTCCGCAGGCGCGAGGCGGACGCCCGCCAGCGCGGCCACCGGCAGGCCCGCCTCGGACTCCAGCCACACGTCCGCCGTGACCGACCCCGACGCGCCCACCGCGCGGAGCTGGGCGCGGGCGCGGGTGCGCGCGCCGGCCGGGCGGACCAGCTCCACCCGATCCACGCCCACCGGCAGCAGCAGCCGGGACGGGAGCTCGCCGCCCGGCCCCCGCGCCGCCGCGAGCGCGCAGAGCTGCAGCGCGCCGTCGAGGATCACCGGGTGGAGCGCGTGGGTCCCGGCGTCGAGCCCCGCGCCATCGATCCACGCCTCGGCCACGCCCTCGCCGCGGCGCACGCCGGACAGGCTGCGGAAGGCCGGCCCGAAGGGCACGCCCAGCGCCTCCAGCCGCCGGTAGACGTCGGCGGCCTCCACCGGCTCCTCCGCCGCCGGCCCGGCCGCGCCGGGCTCCGCAGCGGCGCCGGCCAGCGCCTCGGAGGCCGCGATGCGCCGCCACCCGCCGGCCTCGAGCGCCTCGTGCAGCTCGAGGTGGGCGCGGCCTGGCCCGGCCTCCGAGGCCACCACCTGCCAGCGCGCGGCGCCCTCCCCGGGCTCGGGCAGGAGCAGCGGCCGCTCCACCGCCAGCCCCTCCAGCCCGGCGGGCCCGCCCAGCGCGGCGGCGGCCGCGGCGTGGAAGAGCTCGATCATGGCCGCCGCCGGCAGCACGATCCGCCCGCCGATGCGGTGGTCCGCCACCCAGGCCGGCGCCCCGTCCCAGCCCCCCTCGAAGACGCGCGCCGCCAGGCCGGCCACCGGCACCGGCCGCCCCAGCAGCGGGTGGGCGCCCGCGACCGGGGGCGCGGCCGCGCGGGCCGGGAGCGGCCGGATCCAGTGGCGCCGGCGCTGCCAGGGATAGGCGGGCAGCCCCACCACCTCGGCCGGCGCGCGCTGCAGCTCTCCCCAGGCCGGCGAGAGGCCTGCCTCGTAGAGCCCCGCCGCGGCCTGCAGCATGGTCTCGCGCTCCGGGCGACCGCGGCGCAGGGACGCGAGCACGCGGGCGCGGCGGCCGGCCGCCTCCAGGCACTCGCCGATGGACGCGGCCAGCACCGGATGCGGCCCCAGCTCCAGGAAGGTCTCGTGCCCCCCCGCCGCCAGCGTCCCGATGGCTCGCGCGAAGCGGACCTGCTCGCGCACGTTGCGCCCCAGGTACGCCGGCGTCACCGGCTCGGCGAGCAGCCCGCCGGTCACGGTGGAGCAGAACGGGAGGCGCGGCGGCGCGGAGACCAGCTGCGCCAGGGCCTCCTCCAGGCGGCGCTGGAAGGGGGCCATCTGGGCGGAGTGGAAGGCGTAGCGGACCGGGAGGCGCCGCTGCTCGACCCCCTGGGCGGAGAGGCGCGCCAGGAGCTCGTCCAGCGCCTGCTCCTCGCCCGAGAGCACCGCCGTGCGCGGGCCGTTCACCGCCGCCACCGAGAGCCGCTCGCCGTACGGGCGCACCGCCTCGGCCGCCGCGTCCTCGTCCAGCGCCACCTGCGCCATGCGACCGGTGCCGGTCGCCTCCTGCATGAGCCGCGCGCGGTGGAAGACCACCCTCACCGCCTCGGGCAGCTCCAGCGCGCCCGCCACGTGGAGCGCGGCGATCTCGCCGACGCTGTGCCCGGCCACCGCCGACGGCTCGATCCCCCACGCCCGCCACAGCGCCGCCAGCGCCACCTGCAGCGCGAAGAGGGCCGGCTGGGCCACCGCCGTCTGGTCGAGCCGCGAGCGCCCCTCGTCGGCGCGCAGCTCGTCCATCAGCGACCAGCCGGCCAGCGGCGCCAGCACCGCGTCGCACCGCTCCAGCGCCTCGCGGAAGACCGGCTCCGTCCCCGAGAGCTCGCGCCCCATGGCGTGCCACTGCGGCCCCTGGCCGCCGAACACGAAGGCGACCCGGGCCGCCTCGCCCCGCGGGGCGGGCCCATCCGCGGCCGGGTCCCAGGCCTCCAGCCGCTGGCGGAGCGCCGCGCGCAGGTCCTCCCGCGTGCGCCCCACGACCGCCAGCCGGGCCTCGTGGTGCGTGCGCCGCTCGGCGGCCGTGTGGCAGAGCTGGGCGGGGCTCGCCTCCGTCCCGCCCAGGAAGGCGTCCCACCGCTCCGCCAGCGCGCGCAGCGCCTCCGGGCGCTGGGCCGAGAGCGGCAGGAGGCGGGCCACGTCCTCGGCCGGCTCGCCCGGCGGCAGCCGCGGCGCCTCCTCCAGCACCACGTGGGCGTTGGTGCCGCCCACCCCGAAGGAGCTCACGCCGGCGCAGCGTGGCTGCGCCCCGTCCGGCCAGGGCGTGAGCGCGGTGGGGATGGCGAGGCGCGTGCCGTCCAGGTGGATGTGCGGGTTGAGCCGGCTGAAGTGCACCTGCCCCGGCACCGCGCGGTGGCGCAGCACCTGCACCGCCTTGATGAGGCCGACCACGCCGGCCGCCGCCTCGAGGTGGCCGATGCTGGACTTGGCCGCGCCCAGCCAGCACGGGCCGGCGGCCGGCGCGCGCCCCACCACCTCCGCGATGGCCTCCACCTCGATGGGATCGCCCAGCGCCGTCCCGGTGCCGTGGGTCTCGACGAAGCCGACGCGGTCCGGCGCGAGCTGGGCCGAGGCCAGCGCCTCGGCCAGCATGGCCCGCTGGGCCAGGCCGTTGGGGGCGGCGAGCAGCGTGGAGTGGCCGTCCTGGTTCACGGCCGAGCCGCGCACCACCGCCAGGATCCGATCGCCGTCGGCCACCGCGTCGGCCAGGCGCTTCAGGACCACCACCCCGCACCCCTCGCCGCGGCCGAAGCCGTCGGCGCGGGCGTCGAAGGTCTTGGAGCGCCCGTCGGGCGCCATGAAGCCGACCTTGGACATCGAGACCATCAGCTCGGGGCCGACGATGACCGAGACCCCGCCCGCCACCGCCAGGTCGGTCTCGCCGTCGCGCAGCCCCTGGCAGGCGAGGTGGACCGCCACCAGCGAGGAGGAGCAGGCGGTGTCGAGCGACAGGCTCGGCCCCTTGAGGTCGAGCAGGAACGAGAGCCGGTTGGCCAGGACGCTGTGCAGCGTGCCGGTCAGCGTCCGCAGGTCGATGGCCTCGACGTCCTGGTACTGCTGGTGCTCGTAGTCGTTGTGGTAGCTCGCCACGTAGACGCCGGCGCGCGCGCCGCGCAGCCGGTCGCGCGGCAGCCCCGCGTCCTCCAGCGCCTCGACCGCCACCTCGAGGAAGAGCCGCTGCTGCGGGTCCATCCGCTCGGCCTCGCGGGGGAGGACGCCGAAGTAGTCGGCGTCGAACCCGTCCACCTGGTCGAGGAACCCCGCCCAGCGGGTGATGGCCTTCCCGGGCGCCGCCGGGTCGGGGTCGTGCCAGGCGGCAGCGTCCCAGCGATCCGGGGGGACCTCGCGCACCGCGTCGGTGCCCCGGCACAGGAGATCCCAGAAGGCGTCCGGTCCGTCGGCGCCCGGCACCCGGCAGCCCATGCCGACGACGGCGATGGGGTCGGCGCGCAGCACCGGCGCCGCCTCGGCGCGCACCTGCCGCGCCATCAGCGCCAGCTTGATGGCAGAGAGGTCACCGAGCCGCGGCCGGGATGCGCTCATCGGGTTCCCCGCTTCCGCCCCGCCCGCAGCGCGAGCGCGGCCTCCTCGTCGGACAGCCCGGCGATGCCCTCCACCGCCGGCGCAGCCGGGGCCGGGGCCGCCGCCGGCGCGGCCGCGGGCGCCTCGCCGTCGCCGGCCAGGTGCTCCACCAGCGCCGCGATGGTCGGGTAGTTGAACGCCAGCGAGGCCGGCAGCGATCGGCCCAGCGCGGACTCGAGCCGGTTGCGCAGCTCCATGGCCAAGAGCGAGCCCAGGCCCATCGAGCCCAGGGTGCGCGTCCGGTCAATCCGGTCCGGGGCGAGCTTCAGCGCCTGCCCGACCGCGTGGCGGACGATCCGCTCCAGCGCGGCCCGCCGCTCGGCCGGGCCGGAGGGGATGGCCTCGCCGCTCGTCGCCTCGGGGACCGCCGCCAGCAGCCGGCGGTGGAGCGCGCCCGGGCGGCCGACCCGGGCGCGGGCGAAGGCGGCCCAGTCGGCGGGCAGCACGGCCGCGTGCGGCGCCGAGGTCCCCCACAGCCAGCCCAGCACCTTCACGGCCGCGTCGGGCGGGAACGGGCGCAGCCCGCGCCGCGTCATCTCCCGGACCCGGCCCTCGCCCGCCTCGCCGCGCACCAGCCCCGTCCCCGCCCACACGCCGAAGCCCACGCTGAGCGCCGGGAGCCCCCGTGCCCGCCGGTCCAGCGCCAGCGCGTCGAGGCCGGCGTTGGCGGCCGCGTAGGCTGCCTGGCCGGGCTGCGGCTGGAAGGCGCTGATGGACGAGAAGAGGACGAAGGCGTCCAGGTCCGGCAGCAGGCGATCCAGCAGCAAGGCGCCGCCCAGCTTGGGCCGGACCACCGCCTCGAAGGCCTCCTGCCCGAGGTCGCCGGTGAGCCGGTCGGCCAGGACGCCGGCGGCGTGCAGCACGCCGCGGATGGGAGGCCGGCCCTCGGCGGACCAGCGGGACAGGAAGGCCCGGAGCTGCGGCTCGTCCCCCACGTCCACCGCGGCGTGGTGGACGGCCGCGCCGGCCGCCTCCAGGGCGCGGACGGCGGCGATGCGCTGCCCCGCGACGCTGGCGGGATCGACCTCCGCCCAGGCCTCGCGGGCCGGCAGCGCGGTGCGCCCCAGGAGCAGCAGCCGCCGCACCCCGCGCTCGACCAGGTAGCGGGCGGCGTGGAGCGCGGCCTCGCCCAGGCCGCCGGTGATGAGGTAGGTGGCGTCCTTCCGCCAGGCCACCGCCCGCGACGTCACCTCGGCGGGCAGCGGCGCCAGCCGCTGCACCAGGCGGCGCCCCCCCCGCAGCGCGGCGGCGTCCTCCCCGTCTCCGGCCAGCAGGTGGCGCGCCAGGAGCGCCGCGTCGGCCCCGGGCGGCGCGGCCGGATCCAGATCCACCAGCCCGCCCCAGGCCTGCGGGAGCTCCTCGGCCAGGGCGCGCGCCGCGCCCCACAGGGCGGCCTGGGCCACCGCCACCCGCGCGCCCGCGTCGCCCACCTGCTGGCCGCCGCGGGTCGCGAACCAGACCCGGGCGCGGCCGCCGGCGGGCAGGGCGCGCGCCACCCGCACCGGCAGGTCCGGCGCGGCGCCCTCTCCCACCAGCACCACCACGCCCTCGGGGCCGCTCCCGGCCGTGCCCGCCAGCGCCTGCTCGAGCGGGACCGGCGGCGCCACCTCGGCGTGGCTCCCTGCGGCGCGCAGCGCCTCGGCCAGCGCGGAGCCGGCGTCCGCCTCCTGCGCCAGCACCAGCCAGGTCCCGCCCGGCCGGCGCTGCGGCGGCTCCGAGCGCTCCCACTCCAGCCGGTGCAGCCAGCCGCGCGTCTCGGCCTCCAGCCGCTCCGGTCCGGCGGGCTCGGCGCCCGGGCCGTCCTGGCGGTCGGCCCCCTCCACCCAGTGGCGCTCGCGCTGCCACGGGTAGCGTGGCAGCGCCACCTCGCGCCCGCGGGGAGAGACGCGGCTCCAGTCGAGCGGCTCGCCCGCCACCCAGAGCCGGCCCAGCCCGCCCAGCAGCGCGGCCAGCTCGGGCTCGTCCCGGCGGCCAGAGGCCACCGTGGTCACGCTCCGCCCCGCCTCGCGGGCTCCCTGCTCGACGGCGTGGAGCAGCACCGGGTGCGGCCCCAGCTCCACGAAGGCGGTGACGCCGTCCTCGAGCAGGGCCGACACCGCCCGCCAGAACTGGACCGGCTGCCGGAGGTTCCGGGCCCAGTGCTGCGCGCCCAGCTCGGCGCCCTCGGCCTTGCGGCCGAGCGTGGTCGAGTGGAGCGGGAGGCGCGCCGGCGCGGGCGTGAGCCCGGCCAGCTCCCTGGCCAGCTCGGCCGCCAGCGGCTCCATCTGCGGGCTGTGGGAGGCGACGTCCACCTGGACCCGCCGGCAGAAGACGCCGTCGCGCTCCAGCTCGCGCAGGACCTCCTCCACGGCCGCCGGCTCCCCGGAGATCACTGAGGAGCGCGGGCCGTTGCTCACGGCCACCGCCAGCTGGTGCTCCCGCCCGCGCACCCGCTCCGCCGCGGCCTCCGCCGAGAGGTCCACCAGCGCCATGGCGCCGCGCCCAGCCACGCGGCGCATGAGCGCGCTGCGGCGGCAGACGACGCGCATGGCCTGCTCGAGGTCGAGCGCGCCGGCCAGGTGCGCCGCGCCCACCTCGCCCATGCTGTGGCCCACCACCGCCACCGGCTCGACGCCGGCCGCGCGCCACCAGGCCGCGTAGGCCAGCGACACCGCCAGCAGGACCGGCTGCACCACGTCGATGTCGCCCAGGCGGTGGCCCGGGGCGCCGGGCGGCGCGCGCAGCTGCTCCACGATTGACCAGCCGGCCAGCTCCCGCACGATCCGGTCGCAGGCCTCCAGGGTCCCGGCGAAGGCCGGCTCGCCGTCGAGCAGCTCCCGGGCCATGCCCGCCCACTGCCCGCCCTGGCCGGGGAAGACGAAGGCGATCCTGGGGCGCCCGCCCTGCGCCACGCCCTCCGCCGCGGCGGGGCTCCCGGCGGCGTAGCCGCGCAGCGCCCCCGCCATGCCGGCCGCGTCCGCGGCCACCAGCACGGCGCGGTGCTCGAGCGGCGTGCGCCGGTGGGCGACGGCCGCGCAGAGCTCCCCGAGGGACGGCCCACCCTCGGCCTCAAGCAGCGCGGCGTGCCGCAGCGCCAGGGCCCGCAGCGCCTCGGGGCTGCGCGCGGAGAGCGGGAGCAGGCTGGCCCGGCGCGCCGGCAGGGCGGGCAGGGCCGGACCCGGGGGAGCCTCCTCCAGCACCACGTGGGCGTTGGTCCCGGCGATCCCGAACGCGCTCACGCCGGCCAGGCGCGTCCCCTCTCCCTCAGGCCAGGGCGCGAGCGCCCCGGGGATGGCGAAGGGCGCCTCGGCCCAGGCCACGGCCGGGTTGGGCTCGCGCAGGTGCAGGCTGGCGGGGATGGCCCCGTGGTGCAGCGCCAGCGCGGTCTTGATGAGCCCCGCCACCCCGGCCGCCCCCTCGGTGTGGCCGAGGTTGGTCTTCACCGAGCCGACCAGGGCGCGACGGCCAGCCGGGCGCCCAGGGGAGAGCGCGGCGGCGATGGCGGCGAGCTCGACCGGATTGCCGGTGCGGGTGCCGGTGCCGTGAGCCTCCACGTAGCGCACCCGCCCGCCCTCGACGCCCGCGTCCCGGTGCGCCGCCCGCAGGAGCTCCTCCTGCCCCGCCCGGCTGGGCGTGCCCATGGAGCCGCTGCTCCGGCCGTCGTTGTTCACCGCGCTGCCGCGGATCACGGCGTAGATCCGGTCCCGGTCGGCCCGCGCAGCCTCGAGCCGCTTGAGCACCACCAGCCCCGCACCCTCGCTGCGCACGTAGCCGTCGCCGGACGCGTCGCCGAACTTGCAGCGGCCGTCGGCCGCCATCATGCCGCTCCTCGAGTACGCGAGCGTCACGTGCGGCTGGAGGATGACGTTTGCGCCGCCCGCCAGCGCCAGCGGACACTCCCCGCTGCGCAGGCTCTGGACGGCCAGGTGGACCGCCACCAGCGACGACGAGCAGGCGGTGTCGAGGGTGAGGCTGGGGCCGCGCAGGCCCAGGACGTAGGAGAGCCGCCCGGAGGCCGCGTACCGCCCGCTCCCGGTGGTCATGAAGAAGTCCAGCTCCTCCGGGCGCGCGAAGAGGCGCGCCTCGAAGTCGCTCACCCACTGCCCCACGAAGACCCCGGTGCGCGAGCCCTCCAGCCGGTGGGCGTCGATCCCGGCGTCCTCCAGCGCCTCCCAGCTGGTCTCGAGCAGCAGCCGCTGCTGCGGATTCGAGCCGCTCCGCCTCCCTGGGGGAGATGCCGAAGAAGCCCGCGTCGAGCTGATCGAGCCGCTCGAGGTAGCCGCCCCACCGCGTCGAGATCCGGCCGGGCGTCCCCGGCCGCGGGTCGTACCAGCGCTCGACGTCGATGCGATTGGCGGGGATGGGCCCCACCGCGGAGCGCCCCTCGGAGAGCAGCCGCCAGAGCCCGTCGGGACCATCGGCGCCGCCGGGGAAGCGGCAGCCGATCCCGACGATGGCCACCTCATCATTCACGCGACGGCCTCGCGACCGGCCGCGAGGAGGGGCGCGAGCGCTGCCGCGAGGTCCGCCAGCAGCCCGGGCCGCTCCGCCTCCAGGTAGAAGTGCGCGCCCGGGAAGACGCGCAGCCGGAAGGCGCCCTGGGTCTCCTCGCGCCAGGCCTCGAGGTCCTCGCGGGACACGAGCGCGTCGCCGGCGCCGCCGAACGCGCTGATGGGGCAGGCCAGCGGCGCGCGCCTCGGCGCCCGGTGGCGCTCCAGCGCGGCGATGTCGGCCCGGAGCGTGGGCAGGAGGAGCGCCAGCAGCTCCGGCTCCTGGAGCACCGCCTGGGGGATCCCGCCGTAGCGCTGCCGGATCTCCGCCACGAACGCGGCGTCGGCCAGCCCGTGCAGCGGCGCCTCGCGCGCGGGCAGGTGCGGCGGCCGGCGGGCCGAGACCAGCAGGTGGTCCGGGAGCGGGCCGCCGCGGGAAGCCAGCGCGCGCGCCACCTCGCTCGCGAGGACGGCGCCCATGCTGTGACCGAAGAGCGCGAAGGGGCGATCGAGCTGGGGCAGGAGCGCCGGGAGGAGCGCCTCCACCAGCCCGTCGATGGACGGGATGGGCGGCTCGCGCAGCCGGTTCTCGCGCCCGGGCAGCTGGACCGCGCAGACCTCCAGCGTCTCCGGCAGCGCGGCGGCCCAGAGCCGGAAGGCCGAGGCCCCGCCGCCGGCGTGCGCGAAGCAGAAGAGCCGGGCCCGCGCGGCAGGCCTGGGACCGTGCCGGATGAACCATGCGCTGCTCACCGCGGGCACCGCCGCGGCGCAAGGAAGCTGCCTGAGCACACGGCCCCCATGACCATCACCGGCTCTCCCCCAGGTCGCATGATGGTACTCGAATCCCCGACATGTCGAAGTCCCGCGCTCGGGCGACTGGGAAAGCGGACATGACCACGAGTGCGGGGCCCCCACGGGCCCGCGACACTTCACCCGTTGCGCGCGGCCCGACGAGGTTCGGGCCGCGCTTCGGGATCCCGACGAGCCTTCCCCGACGGCGAGGCTCGTCGGGCCCGCGGGCCCGAGCTCCCGCCCGCCTGCAGCGACCGGAGCCGGCGGGCGCGGCGCCCTCGACGCCGGCGCGAGCGCGACCGCGGGCCATGCGGCGCGCCCTCGAGGAGCGGGCCCGCCCCGGAGACCTGGCCGAGGGCGCTGGGCAGGGTGGCACGCGGAGCGCCAGGGGATGCGCCCAGCCCCTCTCCCGCGCCCCCGCCATAGCCTTTGACGCACGCAGCCGACCGGGCCTATGAGGGACCGATGGCGGCCCGCACCAGCCGGAAGAAGGCGCCCAGGACCCGGGCGGCGCGAGGGCGAGCGAAGGCCGCGCCTCCCCGGGCCGTGCTGGGCAATGACCCCTTCGCGCGCGGCGCGGCCCCTCGCGCGCCGGCCCAGCCGCCGACGCCCCCGCTCGAGCCCCATCCCCCTCCCCGGGCCCCTGCGCCGGAGCCGGCCGCCGGGACCGGGCAGGCTTACGCCCGCGGTTCGACGGGCTCACCGGGGACGGACGAGGCGCGGGAGCGGCTGGTGGAGGTCGAGCGCCGGGTGGACGCCGCGCTGGACGGGGTCGAGGGGCGCCTGATGGAGCTCGCGGAGCGGGCCGGGCTGCGCCAGGCCCGGGCCGAGCTGGGCGAGACGCTCTCCCGGCTCCTGCCGCAGCTGCAGGCCAGGCTGGGCGCGGCGCTCGATCTGCTCAAGATGGTGGAGCCGCCCAGCCGGCTCGACCGCCACGGCATGGACCCGCGGCTGGTGGAGCGGGCGCTGCCGCTGGTCGAGTTCCTGTGCTCCACCTGGTGGCGGCTCAGGATCCAGGGCCTGGAGCAGGTGCCGTCGCGCGGGCCGGCCCTGGTGGTGGCCAACCACGCCGGCCTGGTCCCATGGGACGCGCTGGTGCTCCGCCACGCGCTGCGCCGGGACCACCCCGCCCACCGCGAGCTGCGCCCGCTGCTGGACGACCGCGAGTGCGACCGGCCGCTGGTCGGCGGCCTGGCCATCCGGCTGGGCGCCGTGCGCGCCACGCCCGAGGCGGCGGAGCAGGTGCTGCGCGGCGGCGACGTGCTGGGCGTCTTCCCGGAGGGGAGCGCCGCGGCCCGAAAGCTCTGGCGCGACCGCTACCGCATCCAGCGCTTCGGCCGCGGCGGCTTCGTGAAGCTGGCGCTGCGCACCGGGGCCACCATCGTCCCCTGCGCGGTGGTGGGCAGCGAGGAGGCCTCGCCGGGCATCGCCCGCACCGGCTGGCTGGCCGAGCTGCTGGGGCTCCCGCTGCTCTCCGCCAGCCCCGCGCTCCGCTTCGGCCCGGCCGCGCTGCTGCCGCTGCCCTCGCGCTGGTCGCTCCGCTTCGGCGAGCCCTTCGAGACCCGCTCGCTGGGGCCGGCCGCGGCCGAGCACCAGCCCACCGTCAACGCGCTGGCCGAGCGCGTGCGGGCCTCGCTGCAGGCCATGCTGGACGAGGACGTGGCGGCGCGAGGGAGCGTGTTCCTCTGATTCTGGGGCACCGGCTCGGTACGGCCTGCCTTCGACTCCGGGGCCGCCGCTGGCGGCCCCTACGCTCAGGCTGACCGGAACCGTTTGACTGCTGGCCCGGCCCGCTCCGATCAGGCCGCCTCAGGCGCGGCCACCGCCACGCCGGACTCGCTGGCCGGCTTCGCCTCCGCCCGCGCCGTCCGCGGCTGCTTGTGCGCCATCCGCACGTGCTCGGGCGGCTTGCGCAGGTCGCGCACGATCCCCACCGCCGAGAGCGCGCGCAGCGCGTAGTAGCTGACGTCGATCTCCCACCAGAAGAAGCCCTGGTTGGCGCTGGCCGCGAAGTAGTGGTGGTTGTTGTGCCAGCCCTCGCCGAACGTGAGCAGCGCCAGCACCAGGCTGTTGCGCGACCCCTCGCCGGTCTCGTAGCGCTTGCGACCGATGACGTGGGCCAGCGAGTTGATCACGTAGGTGCAGTGCCAGAGCACCACCGTGGAGACGAAGTAGCCCCACAGCAGCGCCGCCCAGCCGCCCGCCAGGAAGAGGACCGCCCCAAGGGCGATCGGCGGCACCACGTGCCAGCGATCGAGCCACCGCAGCTCGGGGAAGCGGGCCAGGTCCTTCACGCGGTCGAGCTTGGTCTCCTCGTGGGCGCGGGACAGGAACCAGCCCATGTGGCTCCACAGGAAGCCGCGCTGGACGGGCGAGTGGATGTCCTGCGGGCGATCGGAGAAGCGGTGGTGATCCCGGTGGTGGGCCGCCCACCAGAGCGGGCCCTTCTGCGTGGCCGCGGTCCCCAGCACCGCCAGCACGAGCTGGAACGCGCGCGAGGTCTTGTAGGCGCGGTGGGAGAAGTAGCGGTGGTAGCCGGCGGTGATGCCGAAGAGCCGGAGCGCCCAGGTCGCCGCCGCGAGCCCCAAGAGGCCCCAGGTGCCGGGCACCAGGAACGGCGTGGCCAGCGCCACCACGTGGACCGCGATGAACGGGATGGAGGGGAGCCAGGCGATGCGGTCGGCGGCGGGGGCGGTCTTCGACATGGGCCGAGGAAGTGGTGGCCGGCTGTCATGGGCGGGTCACGGCCGGAGCGCTCGCCCGCCGGGCCCTGGCTCGACGCGCCCCTGCAGCTCCGCGCCCGCTGCGCGGGCGCCACGCTCAGGGCAGGCGGGGTCTGGGGTGCGGGCCCCGGGGGATGCACCGCGCCCTGGTGAGGCGCACCGTGTTTCCAGAGGGTCTGTGGGCTGGGGAAGGCGGGGGTGCGATGCTCGAGACTGTCCAGGCGTCCGGTGGAGGAGCTGAGCCCCAGAAGGAGGCCTTCATCAGGCTCATGGCGGAGACGCTGCCGCTGGCTGGCTACTCCGGCGTTCGGGCGGATCTGCCGGGCTGGGATCAGCCGGAGGTGATCCACGGCGCGGTGCGGGATCACCGGCCCAGCCTGTTCTGCGACGCGCCCAAGCCGGTCTTCCTGGACGTGCTCGCGCCCGGGCCCATCTCCATCGAGGACGTGGCCAGCCGCTGGCAGCTGTTCGCGTCGGCGGCGGAGCTCACCTCGGGCGAGTTCCACGTGGTGCTGCCGCGCTGGGTGGCAGGGCGCGACGGCCGCCAGGTGGCGAAGCAGATCGCGGAGCTGGTGGGGGTGAGGATCGGGTACATCTGGGCGGTGTGAGCGGCGAACGCGATCGCCGCTCAGTCCTCCTCTCCTGGCGGCGGCGGCCGCTGCTTCTTCCCCCTCCCCTCGTCCTCCTCGTCCGGCGGTGGCTCGTTGCCGTCCGGCCCCAGCGCGGCCTGCGCGGCCGCCATGCGCAGGAACGCGTGCAGCTGCGCCGGCGCCTCCTCCGGCGGCGGCTCGAGGCCGCGCTGGATCCAGCCCGGGTGGCTCGGCAGCAGCTTGCGGAGTGCGTCCAGGCTGACGTGGTCGGCGGCGCGGGTCAGGTCCGGCCCCTTCTGCCCGCCCACGCCGCGCACCTGGTGGCACCCCAGGCAGCGCCAGCCGAAGACGCCCGCCCCGATGCGCGCGCCGTCCGGCGCCGCCTCCGGGACGGTCAGCGCCCGCGAGACCACCCGCGCACCGTTGACCACCTCCAGCGCGGTCAGGTCGCGCGCCCACCACTGGATGGCGCGCGGGTCGGTGGCGATGCCGCGCTGCTCGCCGCTGGGCCAGGCCACCAGCCGCCCCTCCACCGGCGCCCCGTCGGCCCGCTCCGCCAGCACCGGCCGGTACTGCCGGACCAGGCTCAGCGGCACCGGGACGGCCCGCTTGTCTGCGGTCCGGAGCACCAGGATGTCGGCCCCTGGCCGCAGCTCCACCCGCGCCAGGATGGCCCCCAGGTCCACCCCTTCGTAGGCCGCGGCCCGCCCGGTGACCGGGTCCACGCCCTGCACCGTGCGATGCGGCAAGGCCTTCAGGTCGGCCTCGCCCAGCTGGAACGGGCCGCCCTTCACGGCCCCCTTCACCTCCAGCTGCGGCGGACCGGAGGGGGTCTTCGGCAGGCGGGGCCCGCTGCCGCACGCGGCCAGGAGGAGGATCAGCAGGGCGATGGGCGTTCTTGTCATGGGCACCTTCGGTTATCCTCGTGACCCGACCTCGACGATGGGAGCATCCTGCGTGGCGCGCGCCTTCATCGGAAGCAAGGAGTGCAGGGTCCAGGTCGATCGCGACCTGGGAGACACCTGGGCCATCGCAGTCTACCCGCCGCCGGACGGTGGGAAGCCCTCCGCCCCGCTGGTCGTGAAGCTCCAGGGTAACGACCGCGAGGCGGCCACGCGCGGCGCCCTGGAGAATCCTCCAGAAGGCGGGGCAGATCGACACGTTCGAGCCCTGACCTCGGCCGTCTGCCCACGCCGTGCCCCAGCGGCATGGCGCTCGATAGGGATGTCCCGCCGTGGTACACCGGCAGGCACACACCGTCGAGCCTGGAGCGTCATGGCCGAGCGCGATCTCACCCTCTGGCCCCCCGGGGCCGCCTCCACGGGCGGCGCAGACTCCATCGCCGACGAGCTGGCCTCGCGCATCGACGCGGTGCCCCCCTCCCCCGAGGACGCCATGTCGTGGGCCGCGCTGGCGGCCCGCTATGAGCGCGAGGCCTCGGCGCTGGTGGGCCGCCCCGGCGCAGCCCAGCTGCTGTTCGAGTCCGGCCGCATCCACGAGGAGCGGCTGGGCGACCCGGCCACGGCGCTGGCCCTCTACCGCCGCTCGATGTTCGCCGACTCCGGCTTCGTGCCGAACCTGCAGGCCGCCCGGCGCCTGGCCATGGACCGCGGCGACGACGCCATCGCCGCCGAGGTGCTGGCCGCAGAGGCCGCCGCCACGCCCGAGCCGGAGGGACGCGCCGAGCTCCTGCGCCTGCGCGGCCGGCTCCTGGCCGGGCTGGGCCAGGCCGAGGACGCGGCCGCGGTGCTGGCCGAGGCCGACGCGCTGGCGCCGGACAGCTTCGCCGCCACCGAGGAGTCGGCCCGGGCCGCCGCCCAGGGCGGGGATCGGTCCGCGCTGGCCGAGGCCTACCTGCGCTGCGCCCAGGCGGTGGGCGACGACCGGCTGGCGGCCCACTACCTCGCCGCGGCCGCGGCGGTCTGCGGCGAGGGGCTGGGCGAGATGGACCGCGCCGCCGAGCTGGCGCTGCAGGCCTTCGCCCGCTGCCCCACCGACGCCCTGATCCGCAGCGCCGCCCGGCTCCACGCCGAGCGCATCGGGCGGCTGGACGCGCTGGCCGGGATCCTCCGCACCGACGCCGCGGCCGCCTCGGGTCCGGAGGCGGCGCGGGACCTGCTCGACCTCTCGCGCGTGGAGGAGCGGCGCGGCGACGGCGCCGCGGCGGGGGATGCGCTGGAGCGGGCCTGGACCGAGGCCCCGGACGATCCGCGCGTGCTCTCGGCGCTGGCCGATCTGCGCGAGTCGCGCCAGGAGTGGCCGGCCGCGTCGGAGGCGCTGGCGGCGCTGGCCGAGGCGCACCAGGCGCGCCCGGAGGACGGCCACCGGCTGGAGGCCGTCGCGGCCCACCTGCGCCGGCTGGAGCTCGAGGAGGTGCACCTGGGCCGGCCCGAGGAGGCGCGCCGCGCCTGCCAGGCGGTGCTGGTCCTGGAGCCCGGGCAGCGCACGGCCCTGGCCGCGCTGGGCCGGCTCTGCGCCCGCGCCGGCGACTGGGAGGGCGTGCTGGCCGCCTTCCGGGCCGAGGCCGAGGCGGCCCGCGACCCGCTGGAGCGGGCGCAGCGGACCTTCAAGGCCGCGCAGGTGCTGGAGGAGCGGCTGGGCCGCGCCGCCGGGGCGGTGGAGGCCTACCAGGCGGCGCTGGCCGCCGACCCGGACCTGCTGGCCGCCCGGAGCGCGCTGGAGCGGCTGCTGGAGCGCGAGGGGCGCTGGGCCGAGCTGTGCGCCTTCCTGGAGGAGGACCTGGCCGGCGCCGCGGCGGGCGATCAGGTGGCGGTGCTGCTCCGGGTGGCGCGCCTGCGCGAGGAGCGGCTGGGCGACCTGGGCGCGGCCGAGGCCGGCTACCGGCGCGTGCTGGCGCTCGACCCGGGCAACGGCGCCGCCTTCCGCGCGCTGGCCGCGGCGCTGGAGCGGCGCGGCGCGGCCGCCGAGCTGGCCGACGTGCTGGCCCAGCAGGCCGCCGCCACCGGCGACCGGCGCCGCCGCCTGGCGCTGCTGCAGCGCCGGGCCGAGGCGGTCGAGGAGGCCGGCGGCGCCCCCGAGGACGCCGCGGCCGCCTGGGAGGAGGTCCGGGTGGTGGAGCCCTTCCACCTGCCCGCGCTCCGCGCGCTGGGGCGGCTCCACGCCGCCGCCGGCCGGTGGGACCGGCTGGCGGACATGTTCCGGGCCCAGGCCGACGCGGCCTCGGACCCGGCCCAGGCCGCCGAGCTGCTGCTCCGGACCGGCGAGCTGCTGGAGCGGCGGCTCTCGCGGACCGACGAGGCGGTGAAGGCCTACCACGAGGTGCTCACGCTGGAGCCCTCGCACCTGCCTGCCCTGCTGGCCCTCTCGCGCCTGCACCGGGCCCGCGGCGAGCCGGAGGAGCTGGCCCACGTGCTCCACGCGCAGGCGCTGGCCCGCATCGCGCCGGAGGAGCGCGCCGCGGCGCTGGCCGAGCTGGGTCAGCTCTGCGAGGAGCGGCTCTCGGATCCGGGCCGCGCCGCCGAGAGCCACGAGGAGGCGCTGGCCATCGCGCCCGGGTTCGCCCCCTCGCGCCGCGCGCTGGAGCGGCTCTACGTGCAGCTGGGGCGGCGCGACGCGCTGCGGGCGCTGCGCCGGGCCGCGCTGGACGACGCCCAGGCAGAGGACCGCGCCGGCCGGCTGCACCGGCTGGCCTGGCTGGAGGCGGACGGGCTGGGCGACGCCGCTGCCGCGCAGGAGGCCGCGGCGCGCCTGGCGGAGCTCGAGCCAGGCAGCCCGGCGCCGCCGCTGGTGGAGCTGCGCACCGCCGCCGAGCCGGCCCGCCGGGCCCGCGCCCGCGAGCAGCTGGCGGCCACCGCCGCGGCCCCAGGCCCGGGCGCGGCGCTGCTGGTGGCGGCCGCGCTGGAGGCCCCCTCGCCCGCGCCGGAGCGGCGCGAGATGCTGGCCCGGGCCGCGGCGCTGGAGCCGCAGAGCCCGGCCCTCCTGCCCGAGTTCGAGCGGCGCGCCCGCGCCGGCGGCGCCCACGCCGAGCTGGCGCAGGAGTGCGAGCGGCGCTCCGGCGCAGAGGCCGACCCGGCCGCCCGGGCCGCCTGGGCGGTCCAGGCCGGCGAGGCCTGGGAGCAGGCCGGCGAGCCGGACCGCGCCCTGGCCGCCTACGGCCTGGCCCTGGAGGCCGCGCCATCCCACCTGGCCGCGCTGCGCGCGGCGCGGGCGCTGCAGGCCGCGCGCGGGGACTGGGCCGCCGTGCGCGCCACCTTCCAGGCGGAGGGGCGCGGGCTGGAGGACCCGGTGGAGGCCGCCACCGCGTACCGCGAGGCGGGCGCCGTGGCCGAGGCCCACCTGGACGACCCGACCGCCGCCGCCGAGGACTACCGCCACGCGCTGGAGCGCGACCCGGCCGAGCCGGTGGCGCTGGCGCGGCTGGAGGCCTTGCTGGGCGACTCGGGCGGCGCCGAGCTGGCCGAGGTGCACGCCGCCCGCGCCGGCGCCGAGACCGACCCGGGCCGCGCCGCCGAGGCCTGGCTGGCGGCGGCCCGCGCCCGGCTGGACGCGGGCGCCGCCGAGCAGGCGGTGGCGGACCTGGACCGCGCGCTGGAGCTGGTGCCCGACCTCTCGGCGGCGCTGGAGCTGCGGGCGCGCATCCGCGGCGAGGCCGGCCAGCCGGGCGACGCGCTGGCCGACCTGGAGCGCTGCCTGGCCATGGGCGGCGACGCCACCACCCGCGTGCCGCTGCACCTGGCGGCGGCGCAGCTGCTGCAGGACCGGATGGGCGACGCCGAGGGGGCGGTCCGTCACCTCGAGGCCGCCCTGGCGCTCGCGCCGGAGAGCCCCGAGGGGCTGACGCGCCTGGCCGGCCTGCGGCGCGAGGCCGGCGATCAGGCCGGCGCCGCCGCGGCGCTGCGCACGCTGACCGCCCTCCCCGGCCTGACCCGCGACGAGGCCGTGCAGCACGGGCTCGCGCTGGCCGACGTGGAGGCGGCGCTGGGCGACGACCGCGCCGCGCTGGCGGCCTGCCGCAAGGCGCTGGAGCGGGACGCCAGCCACGCGCCGGCCCTGGCCCTGCTCGCCGACCTGGAGCGCCGCTCCGGCACCGCCGCCGGGCTGGCCGCGGCGCTGGAGTCCTTGGCCTCGGCCTCGCGCGACGCCGGGGTCCGCGCCTCCGCGCACCTCGAGGCGGCCCGCCTCCACGGCGGGCCCCTCCGCTCCCGCCCGGCCGCGATCGATCACCTGCTGCTCTGCCTGGAGCTCGACCCGCAGCGCGACGAGGCCCGGGCCTACCTGGCCGAGCTGCAGGAGGAGACCGCCCCCGGCAAGGCGCTGGAGCAGCATCGCATCCTGCTGGCGCGCGATCCGCTCCGGGTGGACAGCTGGACCGCCCTGTTCCGGATCCTGGAGCGGACCCGCGTCCACGACGGCGCCTTCGTGGCGGCCTCCGTCCTCCGCTGGCTGGGCATCCCGCCGCCCGGGCCGGGCGCCGAGAGCCTGCTGCTGGAGGGCGACCGCCAGGCGCTGGCCTCTCCGCCGCCCATCGGCGCCGCCGACTGGGAGCTCTTGCGCGCCGCCGGCGACCGCGGCCCGCTGGCCGAGCTGGTGGCGGCCTCCGGGGACGTGCTGGCCTCGGTGCTGGTCGATCCGCGCGAGACGCGCGGCGCGCCGGTCCGGGGCGATCACCCCTTCCGCAAGGTGCTGGCCGAGCTGGCCCGCTGCCTGGGCGCGCCCGAGCACGAGCTCTACGCCGCGCCGCTGGGGCGGCTCACCGTCGAGCCCGGCGATCCGGCCGCGGTGCGCGTCGGGGCCGACCTGGCCCACCGCTCCACGCTGCGCGAGCAGCGCTTCCTGCTGGGCCGCGCCGCCGCCCGGCTGCGCACCCGCAGCGCGCTGGCCGAGGCCTTCCCGGAGGGCTGGAGCGCCGCGCTGGCCGCCGCCGTGCAGCAGGTCGCGCCCGGCTACGGCGGCCTGGGGCGCCCGGACGAGGAGCTGGTGCGGCGGGTGGCCAAGGCGCTGCCGCGCAAGGTCCGCAAGGCCATCGAGGAGCCGGCCCGCGCCCTGGCGGCGCGCACCGCGCCCGACCTGGCCGGCTGGCGCGCCTCCGCCGCCGCCACCGCCGACCGCGCCGGGCTGGTGCTGTGCGGCGACGTGGGGACCGCGCTGGATTCTGATCCTGCGCGAGGGCGCCACCCGCGGCCACCCCACCGGCGAGCGGCTCACCGCGGTGCGCAGCCGGCCCGAGGCGCTGGCGCTGCTGGCCTTCGCCGCCACCGAGGCCCACCTGGCGCTGCGCCAGCGGGTGCGGGTGGCCATCGCCTGACCTGCGACGCTACGGCCCCTCCACCCGCAGCACGGTCGCGGCCGGCAGCGCCGCCAGCAGGGCCGCCAGCGCTGCCTGCACCGCAACCAGGTCGCGCGCCTCGACGGTCACCTTCACGCGGTGGTCGGCCTCGCGGTCGAAGCGCGGGTAGCTGCCGATCTCCACCGCCGGGTGGGCGGCCACCACCGCGTCCAGCGCGGGCGCGATGGCCTCCTCGCCGGCCGAGAGGTAGACGTTGGCCAGGCGGAAGGGCTCGCCCTGCAGCAGCGCGGCCACCTGGTCGAGCTGGTAGCGGAAGAAGCGCGGCGGCCCGGGCAGCATGACCACGTTCTCCACCGCCAGCGTGGGGAACTCCGGATCGCCCAGCAGGCGCACGCCCTCGGGCAGGTCCGCCATGCGGAGCGCGGCCTCGGGGGCCTCGGCGCCGCCGTGGTACCTGCGGTGCATCACCCGGATCACCTCGGCCATCGCGGCCGAGCGGAGCAGCGGGCGGCCGACCGCGGCGGCCACCGCGCGGGCGGTGATGTCGTCGTGGGTGGGGCCGATCCCGCCGGAGGTGAAGACCCAGGCGGCCCGCCGGCGCTCGGCGGCCACCGCCTCGACCACCTCGTCCACCCGGTCGCGCACCACGCGGATGGCCAGCAGCTCAACCCCCAGCTCGCGCAGCCGGCGCGCCGCCCAGGGGCCGTTCTCGTCCTGCACCTTGGCCGAGAGGACCTCGTTCCCGACGACCACCAGCGCGGCGGTGACGGCGGCCATCAGCGCGCCCTCGCCGCCCCGGCCGCCTTGGCCACCTCGGCCAGGATCGCCGCCGTGACGGCCTCCACCGGCGCCTCGCCGTCCAGCTCCACGATCCGCTGGCCGGCCTCGCGCAGCTGGCCGATGCACCGGTCGTAGCTCCGCGCCACCTTCCGCTGGAAGGCCTCGACCTCGTAGATCTCGCGGTCGATGGAGGCGGCGTGGCGGCGGCGGACCGCCACCGCGGGGCGCACCCGCAGGAACAGCGTCAGGTCAGGCACGGCGGCGCGGCCGTTGATGGCCTCCACCCACGGGCGATCGCCGGTGGTGAGCCCCTGGTAGGCCAGCGAGGAGAGCGTGAAGCGATCGGAGATCACGTCCACGCCGTCCGCCAGCTTGGGGGCGATCTCCGCCGCGACGTGATCGAGCCGGTCGGCGGCGAAGAGCAGCGCCAGCGCCTCGGCGTCGAAGGCGCCGCCCGGCGCGATGACCCGGCGGGTGAGCACCTGGCGGATCAGCGCGCCCACCGGCCCGCCGGACGGCTCGGCGGTGACGTGGACCTTGCGGCCCGCCGCCTTGAGCGCGTCGCCCAGCAGCCGCGCCTGCGTGGTGGTGCCGGCACCGTCCAGCCCCTCCAGCACGAGGAACCGGCCGCGGCCCGCCCGGGCGCGCCGGGTCACCCGTCGATCCCCAGCTCGCGCCGCAGCGCCTTGAGCCGCTCGAACTGCCCGTCCTCCTCGAGCTGCAGCCGCTTCTGGGCGCGCAGCGCGCGGATGGCGACGACCAGCAGCACCAGCGTGACCGCCGTGGCGACGTAGAGGAAGAACGGCCCGCCGGGTGGGATCACCTTCACCTCGCCTGCCTTGGGCGGGCCCCAGCGATCCCAGGCCAGCGCGATGCAGGTGCCCACGCCGAGCAGCCCGAGGAAGAGCAGGACCAGCCCCCTGCGCGCGGCGTCCACCGAGGCCCGGGCGCCGAGGCGGGCGGCCAGGGCGTCGTGCTCGGCGCGGAGGGAGGCGGGATCGGACGGGTGTGGAGCGTCGCTCATGTGCCGCGTTCTACCCCCGCCCGAAACGGGCGGCAATCGCGTCATGGACCGCGCCCACAGTGGCGGGCAGGGAGACGGCCGGGTTGCGGAGCGGCGAGGCCAGGCCGGGCAGCGTGCCCTCGTGGTAGCCCACCTTGAAGTCGGAGAACTTGAGCCCGTGGGCGGTGGAGATGACCACCACCTGCTGATCCCGGGTGATCTCGCCGCGGGCGGCCAGCTTCTCCAGCGCCGCCAGCGCCACGCCGGTGTGGGGGCAGGTGAACATGCCGGCCCGGTCGGCCCGGGCGGCCGCGTCGGCCAGCTCCTGCTCGGAGGCCTGCTCCACCACCCCGTCCAGCGCCTCCAGCGCGCGGAGCGCGCGGCGGGCCGAGACCGGCGCGCCGATCTGGATGGCCGAGGCCAGGGTCTTCTTCGCGGTCACCGGGGCCACCTTCACCTCGGCGGTGGGCTTCACGCCGGCGCCGGCGGTCGCGCGCCAGAGCGGGTTGGCGTGCTCGGCCTGGGCCACCAGCAGCCGCGGCAGCCGGTCGATGAGCCCCAGCTCCTTCATGAGCAGGAAGCCCTTTCCCACCGCGCTGGCGTTGCCCAGGTTGCCGCCGGGGATGACGATCCAGTCCGGCGCCTTCCAGCCCAGCTGCTGCACGATCTCGATGGAGGCGGTCTTCTGCCCCTCGATGCGCAGCGAGTTCATGGAGTTGGCCAGGTAGATGTCCGGGGTGTGCGACAGCTCCTTCACCACCGCCATGCAGCCGTCGAAGTCGGTGTCGAGCTGGAGCACCAGCGCGCCGTTGGCGATGGGCTGGACCAGCTGCGCGGTGGAGATCTTCCCGCGCGGGAGCAGCACCACGCTGGGGATGCCGGCCGCCGCGCAGTAGGCGGAGAGGGCCGCCGAGGTGTCGCCGGTGGAGGCGCAGGCCACCGCGCGCACCTGCCCGCCGCGGGCCCGCATCTCCTTCACCGCCGAGACCAGCACCGTCATGCCCAGGTCCTTGAAGGACCCGGTGTGCGTGACGCCGCACTCCTTGAGCCAGACCTGGCCGAGGCCGAGCTCGCGGGCGTAGCGGTCGATGCGCAGGAGCGGGCTCGTCCCCTCCGCCATCGAGACCACGTTCTCGTCGGCGAGCTGCGGGTAGACCCACTCCTTCTTGCCCCACACGCCCGAGCCGTAGGGCCAGGGGCCGGCGCGGAAGCGCCCCTCGAAGAGCGCCTTCCACTCGGCGGCGGAGCGGCGGGCCAGCGCGGCGCGGTCGTGCTCGACCTCGAGCAGGCCGCCGCAGCGCGGGCACTGGTAGACGACCTCGGTCAGGGCGGCGGTGAAGTCGCAGCCCTCGGCGCAGCGGAACCAGGCGGAGAAGGCGGGAGCGCTCAACGGACCGGCCCCTTCTTCAGCATCGCCGCCAGCCGCTCGGCGGCCTGGGCCAGCCGGGCCTCGTCCTCGATCAGCGCGATGCGCACGTAGCCGTCGCCGGCGCGGCCGAAGCCGACGCCGGGGGCCACCGCCACCCCGGCCTCGTCGATGAGCCGCTTGGCGAACTCCAGCGATCCGAGCGAGCGGTAGGCCTCGGGGATGGGCGCCCAGGCGAACATCGAGGCGGCCGGCACGGGGATCTTCCAGCCGGCCTCGCCGAAGAGCCTCACCAGCGCGTCGCGCCGGCGCTGGTACATGTCACGCAGCGGCGCCAGCGTGTCGTCGCAGTCGTCCAGCGCCGTGATGGCCGCCTGCTGCACCGCGCCGAACAGGCCGTAGTCCAGGTAGCTCTTCACCCGCGCCGCCGCCGCCACCAGCGCCGCGTTGCCGGCGCCGAAGCCCACGCGCCAGCCGGGCATGTTGTAGCTCTTGGAGAGCGACATGAACTCCAGCGTGCGGTCCTTGGCGCCCGGCACGGCCAGCATCGACGGGGCCCTGCCGCCGTCGAAGACCAGGTCGGAGTAGGCCAGGTCGGAGATGATGAACAGGTCGCGCGCCTCGGCGAAGCGGACGATCTTCTCGAACAGCTGCGGCGTGGCCACCGCGGCGGTCGGGTTGGCCGGGAAGTTGACCACCAGCCCCTTGGGCCGGCGCTCGGACTTCTCGGCCGCCTCCATCAGCGACTCGAAGAAGTCCACGCCGGGGCCGACCGGCACCGGGATGGTCTCGGCGCCGGCGATGACCGCGCCGAAGGCGTGGATCGGGTAGGTGGGCGTGGGGGCCAGCACCGCGTCGCCCTCGGTGAGCAGGCCCACCAGCGCGTGGCCGATGCCCTCCTTGGAGCCGATGGTGACCAGCACCTCGCGGTCGGCGTCCACCTCGACGTCGAACCGGCGCTTCCACCAGCGCGAGACCGCCCCCCGCAGCTCGGGCAGGCCGCGCGGGTTGAGGTAGCGGTGCATCTTCGGGTCGCGGGCGGCCTCGGCCAGCCGGGCCACGATGCGGGCCGGGGTGGGCTGGTCCGGGTTGCCCATCGAGAGGTCCACCACGTCCACGCCGCGGGCCACGGCCTGGTCGCGGAGGCGGTCGGTGATGGTGAAGACGTAGAGCGGGAGCCGGCGGACCCGCGCGAAGGTCTCGGGATCGGTGAAGGTCTTCATGTGGGACCGGCCAATTTGCCGGGTGCCGCGGCGCTTGGCAAGCGGGGACTGAGGCAGTACCGACCCGGACCCGCGGCGTCAGCGCCGGGCGCCGCAGGCGGGGCAGACCTGGCCCCGGACCCGCGCGCCGCAGCCGCACACCCGCCCCTCCTCGGCGGCCGGGACGGCGGGCGCGACCGCGAAGACCGGGAGCCGCATCCCGCACCGGGAGCAGATGCGCTCGTCCGGCCCGGCGGGCGTGCGGCAGTAGCGGCAGACAGGCAGCGGCGGCAGCAGGACGCCCTCGTCCGCCGGCAGCCCGTCGGAGATCCGCTCCAGGTCCGGGACCACGTCCAGGGGCACCGCGGCCACCGGCGCGGCGCGCGTCGCCTCGATGTCCGGCGTCACCTCCGGCGCGACCTGCGCGGCGGCGAAGCGGGTGGCCTCCAAATCCGGCGTCTGCTCTGCGGCCGGGTGGACGGGCGCATGGCCAGTCGCCTCCAGCCCCTCCACCGGCGCCACCGGTACGGGCACCGCCACGCCGGCCGGGAAGCGCCGGCCGCAGACCTCGCACTCGTCGCCCTGGGCCTGGGTGTGCTCGCACAGCGGACAGACGATCATGCCGGCAGTCTACCGCAGCCCGGGCGGCTCACCACCGGCCGTCCGCGTCGCCGTCCGCCGCCAGCCCGGTGGGCCCGCCCTCGTCGCTGTGGTGAACCAGGGGCACGAAGCGCACCGGCAAGAGGTCGGTCTCGACGGTCTCCCCCTGGCCGCGCCGCTCCACCAGGTGCAGCACCTGGTCGCCACCCGGGTCACCCAGCGGCAGGAGCAGCCGGCCGCCGGGTGCCAGCTGGGCCCGCAGCGCCGCCGGGACCTCGGGGGTGGCGGCCGTGACGATGATCCGGTCGAAGGGGGCCGCCTCCGGCCAGCCCTGCGCGCCGTCCCCCACCCGCAGGCGGAGGTTCGCCAGCCCCAGGCGCTCCTGCAGCACCGCCGCCGCGCGGTGGGCCAGCTCCGGGATGAGCTCGATGGAGAAGACCTCGCGGGCCAGCAGCGCCAGGACGGCCGCCTGGTAGCCGGAGCCGGTGCCCACCTCCAGCACCTGCTCCTGGCCGGCCAGCGCCAGCTGCTCGGTCATGTAGGCCACCACGAACGGCTGCGAGATGGTCTGGCCGGCGCCGATGGGGAGCGGGCGGTCGCGCTCGGCCTCCTCCACCGCCTCCGGCGGCACGAAGGCGGCCCGCGGGACCCGGGCGATGGCGGCCAGCACGGCGGGATCGCGGATGCCCGCCGTCCGCAGCAGCCGGGCCAGCCCCTCGCTCATGGATCACAGTGTAGCGCGCCGGCCCTGCGGCGCCCCCGCCGTCCGAGGGGCCCGACGCTCCGGGGGCTCAGCCCACCTGCGCCAGCGAGAGCCGCTCGGCCCATCGTTCGTGCAGCGCCTCGCGGGCCGCGGCGTGCTCGGCCTGGGCCAGCGCCGGGTCTGCCTCCACCAGCGCGAAGGCCTCCTCCCGCGCCTCCTCCAGGATGGCCTCGTCGCGGTAGAGGTCGGCCACGTCGAGCAGCTTCTGGCCGGACTGGCGCGTCCCCAGCAGCTCCCCGGGGCCGCGGATGGAGAGGTCCACCCGCGCCAGCTCGAAGCCGTCCTGCGTCTTCACCATGGCCTGCAGCCGCTCCCGGGCCTCGTCGCCGGCGCGCCGGAAGTGGGCGAGGAGCAGGCAGTGGCTCTGGGCGGCCCCGCGCCCCACCCGGCCGCGCAGCTGGTGCAGCTGCGAGAGGCCGAAGCGCTCGGCGTGCTCGACGATCATCACGCTGGCGTTGGGCACGTCCACGCCCACCTCGATGACCGTGGTGGCCACCAGGACCTTCAGCTCGCCGGCGCGGAAGCGGCCATCACCGCCTGCTTCTCGTCGGCCTTCATGCGGCCGTGCAGCAGCCCGACGGCGTGGCCCGCGAAGACGCGCGCCAGCTCCTCCGCGCCGGTGGTGGCGTCGGCCAGGTCGCTCTTCTCCGACTCCTCCACCAGCGGGTAGACCACGTAGACCTGGTGCCCCGCCTCCAGCTCGCGCCGGGCCAGGTCGTAGGCTCCCTTGCGCTGCGAGTCGCCGAAGAGCCTGGTGGTGACCGGCGTGCGGCCCGGGGGCAGCTCGTCGATCTTGGACTGGTCGAGATCGCCGTAGAAGGCCAGCGCCAGCGTGCGCGGGATGGGCGTGGCGGTCATGACCAGCACGTCCGGCCGGAGCCCCTTCTCGATCAGCCCGGCCCGCTGCATCACGCCGAAGCGGTGCTGCTCGTCCACCACCACCAGCCCCAGCTTCTGGAAGTCCACCCCCTCCACCAGCAGCGCGTGGGTGCCCACCGCGATGCGGGCGCGGCCGTCGGCCACCGCGGCGCGGGCCTCCTTCTGCCCCTTGCCCCGCGCCGAGGCGCCCACCAGCGCCACCTCGACGCCGGTCCCCTCCAGCCAGCGCGCCAGCGTGCGGGCGTGCTGCTCGGCCAGGATCTCGGTGGGCACCATCAGCGCGGCCTGCCAGCCGCTGTTCACGGCCAGCATCATGGCCGCGAAGGCCACCGCGGTCTTGCCGCTGCCCACGTCGCCCTGCAGCAGCCGGTTCATGGGCTCGGGCCGCCCCATGTCCTTGGCGATCTCGTCCAGCGTCCGGGCCTGGGCGCGGGTGAGCTGGAACGGGAGCCGCGCCACCGCCCGGGCGCGGGCCGCGGGCGTGGCCTCGAAGGCGATGCCGGGCGCGCCGCGCACGCCCCGCCGGCGCAGCGCCATGGCCAGCTGCAGGAAGAACAGCTCCTCGAAGATGAGCCGGCGGAAGCCCGGGGTGGCCCGCTCCGCGGCCGCCAGCAGGGCCGTGCCGGCGTCGGGGAAGTGGGCCTGGCGCAGCGCGTCGGCGCGCCCCAGCAGCCCGCGACGGGCCCGCAGCGCGGCCGGCAGGTCGTCCACCGCGGCCGGCAGGACCTCGTCCACCAGCCGCTTCATCAGCTTGCGCAGGGCCGGGTGCTGCGTGTCGGTGGGCCCGGCGTAGACCGGGACGATCCGGCCGAAGTTGGCCGAGTCACCGGCCTGCACCTTCTCCACCTCGGCGCCCGCCATCTGCCGCCGGGCGCCGAACCCCTCGGTCACCTTGCCAGAGGCGAGCAGCGAGTCCCCCGCGGCGAAGGCCTTGAGCCGCCAGGGCGGCGGGTTGAAGAAGACCAGCTCCAGCGCCGCGGCCTCGTCCTGGATGACCACCTTGAGGATGGGCCGGCCGTTGCGCATGCGCTGGATGCGGACGGTGCTCACCCGCCCCAAGACGCTGGCCTCCTCGCCGGTGGTGAGCTGCGAGATGCGCCGGACGCGGCTGCGGTCCTGGTAGGCCTTGGGCCAGAACTCCAGCGCCGCCTCGACCGTGTCGCGGCCGCGCTCCTCCAGCTGGGCCCGCGGCGCCGGGTGGGCGCGCGGCAGCTCGGCCAGCTTCATGCGCAGCCGCTTGCGGCGCGAGGCCCGCTCCTGGGCGGTGCGCGGCTCGGGCAGCGGGTTCCAGGGCGCCTCCGCCACCGGCGGCGTGGGGTCGGGGTCGGGGGGCGGTCCGCTCTCGTGCTTCGACTCCGCGCGCCGGCCCGGGGCCGGCGCGCTACGCTCAGCACGAACGGACTCAGGCACCAGCGGCTTGCGGGGGGTGAGGGGGCGCGAGGCTCCGGCCGCGGGCTTCGCTCCTTCCGTCCGCCCTGAGCCTGTCGAAGGGCGAGCGGGTGCCTTTCGTGGTTCGACAGGCTCACCGCGAACGGGCTTCGCCTCCGTTCGTCCTGAGCGTAGCGAGCCCTCAGGGCTCGCGGAGTCGAAGGACGAAGGCCGAGTCGGCGCCGCTGTCTCCACCCTGCCCGCCCGCGCCAGCTCGCGCAGCTCCTCCGGCAGCGGGATGAGCGCGCCCAGGTCGCCGGCGATGCGGGCCAGGGCCTGGCGGCGCCCCTGCGGCGGCAGCGCGTCGAACCCGGCGGCCTCGGTCTCCAGCCGGCGCAGCGCAGGCGAGTCGGCCGCGCCCAGGCCGCGGGCCCGGGCCACCGCGCCGCGGATGGTCTCGCCGAAGCCGGCCAGCCGGGCCGCGCCGGCGAAGCCGTCCTTCACGGCAAAGCGGAGCGGCGCCACCAGCGCCTCGAGGGCGCGGGCCGCCGAGAGGCCGGGGACCTCCCCGCCTGCCTCCCGCTTGTCGCTGGGCTCTCGTCCGCGCTCCACGCGGCCAGGAGGTTACGCGCCGGGTCCGACGTCCGGATCCACCTCGGCGGGCAGCTCCTCCTCCACGAACTCGATGGACTGGATCTCGTACTCCTTCTCGCCGCCCGGGGTGCGCACGGTGACCGTGTCCCCCTCGCTGCGGCCGATCAGGGCGCGGGCGATGGGGCTGGTGACCGAGATCTTCCCGCGCTTGAGGTCGGCCTCCAGCTCGCCGACGATCCGGTACTTCACCTCGTCGCCCGAGTCGGCGTCGGCCACCACCACCGTGGCGCCGAAGACCACGCGCTCACCGGCGTGCTTGCGCACGTCGATGACCTCGGCGCTGGCGATCCAGTGCTCCACCTGCAGGATCCGCCCCTCGATGTGGCTCTGCTTCTCCTTGGCCGCGTGGTACTCGGCGTTCTCGGAGAGGTCGCCGTGCGCGCGCGCCTCCGCGATCTCCTTCACGATCTTGGGGCGCTCGATGCTCTTCAGCCGCTTCAGCTCTTCCTTGAGCTTCTGCAGGCCACCCGGAGTCATGGGGACGCGGTCGGACATCGGTGCACCTTCCCAAAAAATGAGGGCGGCCGGCCCGGGAGGCCCGGGCGGCCGCTTCTGGAACCATAGCTAGAGCCGTGGCGGGGCCGAAGTCAACCAGAACAGGCGGTCGGCCGGGGCCCCGCCCCGCCGGTATCACTTCGAGTGGTACTCCTGGATCGAGCGGACGACCGGCTTCCCGCCGCGCGCCGACTCCATCGCCCCCACCGCTGCACGCGCCCCCGTGAGGGTGGTGAAGTAGGGCAGCCCCTTCATCAGGGTCTCGCGGCGGATGGAGTAGCTGTCGGCGATCTCCTGCTTGCCGGCCGTGGTGTTGACCACGAAGTGCACGTCGCCGTCGATGATCCGGTCGACGATGGAGGGGCGCCCCTCCTGCACCTTCTTCACCGGCGTGGAGGCGATCCCCTTCGTGCCCAGGAAGGCGCTGGTGCCGGCCGTGGCCAGCACCTCGAAGCCGAGGGCCACCAGGCGGCGGGCGATCTCCACCACCGCCTCCTTGTCGCCGTCCCTCACCGACACGAAGGCGCGCTTCCCTTCACCGCTGGTCGGCAGCGTGTTGCCGGCCGCCGCCTGCGCCTTGAGGAACGCAGGGTAGAAGTCGGCCGAGACGCCCATCACCTCGCCGGTGGAGCGCATCTCCGGGCCGAGCACCGTGTCCACGCCGCGGAACTTCGCGAACGGGAAGACCGCCTCCTTGACCGAGGTGTGGCGCGGGCGCGGGCGCCCGGCCTCCACGCCGGCCTCGGCCAGCGACTTGCCCACCATGCAGAGCGCGCCCGCCTTCGCGAGCGGCAGGCCGGTGGCCTTGCCCACGAAGGGCACGGTGCGGCTGGCGCGGGGGTTCACCTCGAGGACGTAGATGTCCTTCCCCTGGATGGCGAACTGGACGTTCATGAGGCCGATCACGCCCAGCTCCCGGGCCATGGCGATGGACTGGCGCTCGATCTCGGCCACGGTGGCCGCGTCCAGGCTGAAGGGCGGCAGGGCGCAGGCCGAGTCGCCGGAGTGGATGCCGGCCTCCTCGATGTGCTCCATCACGCCGCCCACCTCGACGCGCGTGCCGTCCGAGACCACGTCCACGTCCACCTCGGCCGCGTCGCGCAGGAACCGGTCGATCAGCACCGGCCGCTCGTTGGAGGCCTGCACCGCCTCGCGCAGGTAGGTCTCGAGGTCCTTGTCGTCGTAGACGACCTCCATGGCGCGGCCGCCCAGCACGTAGGAGGGGCGGACCATGACCGGGTAGCCGATGCGGCGGGCCACCTTGAAGGCCTCCTCGGCGCTGCGGGCCACGCCGTTCTGCGGCTGGCGCAGGCCCAGCTTCTCGATCAGCGCGGCGAACCGCTCGCGGTCCTCGGCGCGGTCGATGGCGTCCGGCGCGGTGCCGAAGATGGGCACGCCCAGCTCGTGGAGCGGCACCGCCAGCTTGAGCGGCGTCTGGCCGCCGTACTGGACGATGAGCCCCTTCGGCTTCTCGACGTGGACGATCTCGAGCACGTCCTCCAGCGTGAGCGGCTCGAAGTAGAGCCGGTCGGAGGTGTCGTAGTCGGTGGAGACCGTCTCCGGGTTGCAGTTGACCATGATGGTCTCGAACCCGGCCTTGGTCAGCGAGAAGGCCGCGTGGACGCAGCAGTAGTCGAACTCGATGCCCTGCCCGATGCGGTTGGGCCCGCCGCCCAGGATCATGACCTTGGGCTTGTCGGTCGGGGCGGCCTCGCACTCCTCCTCGTAGGTCGAGTAGAGGTAGGGCGTGAAGGCCTCGAACTCGGCCGCGCAGGTGTCCACCCGCTTGAAGACCGGGCGGACGCCCAGCGCCCAGCGGGCGTCGCGGGCCGCCTTCTCGCTGGTCCCGGCCAGCTGCGCGATGCGCTTGTCGGAGAAGCCCATCCGCTTCACGGCGCGGAAGGCCTCGGCGTCCCGGGGCAGCCCCTTGGCCAGGGTGGCCTCGGTCTTCACGATCTCCTCGACCTCGCGCAGGAACCACGGATCGACGAAGGTGAGGTCGTAGAGGTCCTGCACCGTGAGGCCGGCGCGGAAGCCCTCGGCCAGCCAGAAGAGCCGGTGCGCGCGCGGCACGCGGGCCTGGGCCTTGATCTGGTCGAGCTCGGCCTGCGTGTAGGCGTCGCCCGGGCGCTTCTTGAGCGGCGACTCCAGGCCGGCCTTGTCGATCTCCAGGCCGCGGATGGCCTTCTGGAACGACTCCTGGAAGGTCCGGCCGATGGCCATGACCTCGCCCACCGACTTCATCTGCGTGGTGAGGGTGTCGTCCGCCCCCTTGAACTTCTCGAAGGCGAAGCGCGGCACCTTGGTGACCACGTAGTCGATGGTCGGCTCGAACGACGCCGGCGTGTACCGGGTGATGTCGTTCTGAATCTCGTCCAGCGTGTAGCCCACCGCCAGCTTGGCGGCGATCTTGGCGATGGGGAACCCGGTGGCCTTGGAGGCGAGCGCGGACGACCGCGACACGCGCGGGTTCATCTCGATCACCACCATGCGGCCGGTCTTCGGGTGGATGCCGAACTGGATGTTCGACCCGCCGGTCTCGACGCCGATCTCGCGGATGATGCGGATGCCCGCATCGCGCATCCGCTGGTACTCCTTGTCGGTCAGCGTCTGGGCGGGGGCGACGGTGATGGAGTCGCCGGTGTGGACGCCCATCGGGTCGAAGTTCTCGATGGAGCAGATGATGACGACGTTGTCCTTCTTGTCGCGCATCACCTCCAGCTCGTACTCCTTCCACCCGATGATCGATTCCTCGCAGAGGATGGTGTGCGTCGGGGAGAGCGTGAGCGCGCGGCGGGCCAGCGGCTCGTACTCCTCCATGTTGTAGGCGACGCCGCCGCCCTCACCGCCCATGGTGAAGCTGGGGCGAATGATGATGGGGAAGCCGATGCCGCGCGCGATGTCGCGCGCCTCCTCCCAGGAGGTGGCGTAGCCGCTCTTGGGGAGCTCGACGCCGATCTTCTCCATGGCCTTCTTGAAGAGGAGCCGGTCCTCGGCCTTCTCGATGGCCTCGAGCTGGGCGCCGATGAGCTGCACGCCGTGGCGGGCCAGGGCGCCGTTCTTCGCCAGCGCGACCGCCAGGTTGAGCGCGGTCTGCCCGCCCAGCGTGGGCAGCAGGACGTCCGGCTTCTCCCGGGCGATGATCTGCTCGGCCACGTCCGGGTTGATGGGCTCGATGTAGGTGCGATCGGCGAACCCGGGGTCCGTCATGATGGTCGCCGGGTTGGAGTTGAGGAGCACGATCTCGTACCCCTCCTCCTTCAGCGCCTTGCAGGCCTGGGTGCCGGAGTAGTCGAACTCGCAGGCCTGGCCGATGACAATCGGCCCGGAGCCCACGATCATGATCTTCTTGATGTCCTGGCGGCGCGGCATGGGGGCGGAACCTAGCACAACAGGGGCGCCGATCGCCCCTGCGGCTTGACGTCCAGATCCCCTGATTCTGCCGCCCCGCCGTGCACCCAGCCCCCAGCCGGGCAGGCGCAGGGTTTCGGGACCTCACGCCCGCGGCGCGGTGTCCCGCTCGCGGGCGGCCAGGACGGCCTCGAGGAGCTTGTGGACCTTGGGGAAGCGCGCCGCGATGGCCGAGAGGATGGGGGCCGGGAAGGCCACCACCTGCACGTCGGTGCGGGCCACCAGGGCCGGGTGGCGCCCATGGCCGAGCACCCGCCCCTCGCCGAAGGTCGCCCCGCGCTCGAGCTGGGCCACCTCGGTCCCGTCCACCAGGACGGCGGCCTTGCCCTCCAGCAGCAGCAGGAACGAGTCGTCCTCACCGGACGAGATCGTCTCGCCGGGCTCGTAGGCGATCACCTGGGCGATCTGCACGACATCCCGCCGCGCCTCCGGATCGAGCGAACGGAACAGCAGGCTCGACTCGACGAAGGCGCTCGTCGCGAGGTCGCCCCACACCTCTCGCGGCGCGCTGGCCATGCCCCAAACGCTAGCATGAAAACCGGCCGGCGCGCTCTGCGCTGGCCCCTGGGCGAGCAGGCTGGCATTGTTCGCCGCCATGCTGACGCCCCTCGTCGTGGCGCTGATCCTGGCGGCCCCGCAGGCAGACCCTGCCGGGACGGAGGCCCCGGCGGCCCCCACCGCCGAGTCCGCTGCGGCGGCGCCCACCCCCGCGCCGCCCACCCCCGCGCCGGCCACCCACGAGGCGGCCACACCGGCTCCGGCGCCCGCCGCTGTCCCCCAGGCCCCTCCAACTCCGCCAGCCGCGACTCCTGCGACCCCCGCCGCCCACCCGGCCGCTGCCACGCCTTCCATGGCCACCCCGGCCCCCGCCGCCGCCGCTGCACCGACCCCGGCGCCGCCGGCCACCGCTCCGCCGCCGGCTCCGCCGACGGCTCCGGCCGCGGTCCCGCGGACCGCTCCGGTGCCGGCGGCCGCGACCATCCCCGCGCCCGGGGTCGCGCCCGCGCCGCCCGTCGCGCCGCCCACCGTCACCAGCGCCCCGGTCCCGCCCGGCGAGAAGGCCCAGGTGGCCGAGGCCGCCCTCGCCTTCCTCGACGCGCTGCTGGCCGGAGATGCCGCCGGGCTCTCATCGGCCTCGGCGGAGCGGTTCAGCTTCGACGGCGACGCCCGCACCGGCCGCCCGGACGTCCGCCGCGGCTTCGACGCGCTGGTGGTGCGCCGCGCCGGGCTGCCCCGGGCGACCCTGCTCGACCTGGAGGTGCTGCCGGTGGCCGACGCGGCGGCGCGCCTCGGAGCACCGCCCCCGCGCCTGGCCCCGCTGGCCGCGACGCGCGGCGCGTGGGTGGCCATCGCCGACGTCTCCGGCCGGCCGGTGGTGCTGTTCCTCGTGCGCGAGGGCCCGCGCTGGCTGGTGGCCGGGCTGCACGGGTAGGCCCCGGCAGCCCTTCCTGCGGCCTGGAAAGGTCCCGCTCGTCCTGAGCGTAGCGCCCGCGCAGCGGGCGCGGAGTCGAAGGACAGGCCGCTGAGCCCGGCGCCGCCTACCCCAGGCTCTTCACCATCTCCGCGATCCGGTCGCAGCCCTTGTCAATCTGCTCCATCGACGTGGCGAACGAGAGCCGGATGTAGCCGGGGGCGCCGAAGGCGGAGCCGGGGACGGCCGCCACCAGGTGCTTGTCCAGCAAGAGGTCGATGAGCCGGTCATCGGTACCGAGCGCCTCGGCCGCACCGGGGGCCTTGCGCGAGAGGAGCGCCGACATGTCCGGGAAGGCGTAGAACGCGCCGCCCGGATCGAAGCAGCGGACGCCGGGGATGGCGTTCAGGCGGGCCACGATGTGCTTGCGGCGCTCGTCGAACACCTTCCGCATCTTCTCCACCTCCTCGTCCACGCCGGGCAGCGTGAGCGCAGCCAGCGCGGCCTTCTGTGAGATGGAGGCGGGGTTGGAGGTGGAGTTGTCCTGCAGCTTCTGCATGGCCGCGATGAGCGGCTGCGGGCCGGCGGTCCAGCCGATGCGCCAGCCGGTCATGGAGAAGGTCTTGGAGGCGCCGTTCACCAGCGCCACCTGCCCGCGCAGCGACGGGTCGAGGTCGAGGACGTTCTCGAACTTCCCCCTGTAGACGAGGCGGTCGTAGATGTCGTCGGAGACCACCAGGATGTCCTTGCCCTTCACGCAGGAGATGACCGTCTCGAGCGTGCGGCGCGAGAGCATGGCGCCGGTGGGGTTGGACGGGCTGTTGACGATCACGGCGCGGGTCTTCGGCCCGATGGCCTTGGTGATCTGCTCCGGCGCCGGGTCGAAGCCGGTGTCCATGGTGGTCTCGACCAGCACCGGGGTGCCGCCGGCCACGCGGACCATGTCGGCGTAGGAGACCCAGTACGGCGTGAAGATGACCACCTCGTCGCCCGGATCGAGCAGCGCCTGGAACAGGTTGAAGAGCGCGTGCTTGCCGCCGCAGGAGACCAGCACCTCGCTCGGCTTGTAGGCGAGCTGGTGCGCCTTCTCGATGGAGGCGGCGATGGCCTCGCGCAGCTCCTGGATGCCGGCCGTGGGCGTGTACTTGGTGAAGCCCTGGTCGATCGCCTTCTTGGCCGCGTCCTTGATCATGGCGGGCGTGTCGAAGTCGGGCTCCCCGGCCCCGAACCCGACCACGTCGATGCCCTTGGCCTTCATGTCACGGGCCTTGGCGGTGATGGCCAGGGTGGGCGAGGGCTTCACGGCGTCCAGGCGCTTCGCGAGCTTCACGGTCGACTCCCTCCGCTGCGGCCCGCACCGGCGGACCGCGCAAAAACGGCCGTTCAAGATAGCAGAACCGTGGTGGACCTTCCCTGCGAAGGAGCGCGCAGGCGGTCCCTGGACCACCCCTGCGCCCCGGCGGGGGCCCTCAGCGCTTGCCGAGCTTGCGGCCCAGCTCCCGCAGCACGTTGGCCGGCACGAAGGCCGACACGTCGCCGCCGAAGGTGGCCACCTCCCGCACCAGCCGCGCCGACACGAAGAAGTAGTCCTCGCCGGTCATCACGAAGACCGACTCCAGAATCCGGCAGCAGCTTGCGGTTCATGTTGGCCAGCTGGAACTCGTACTCGAAGTCGGACACGGCGCGCAGGCCGCGCAGCAGCGTGTGGATCCCGCGCGTCTTGCAGTAGTCCACCAGCAGGCCGTCGAAGGCGTCCACCTCGACCCGGGGGTCGTTTCCGATGGCCTCGACGATCAGCGCCTTGCGCTCCTCGAGCGTGAACAGCGGCGCCTTCGAGGGGTTCTTGGCCACCGCGACCACCAGCCGGTCGAACAGCTTGAGGCCGCGCTGGATGATGGCCAGGTGACCGTTGGTCAGCGGATCGAACGAGCCGGGGTAGATGGCGAGGCGGGCCATGTGGGCGCGAGTATCGCCTACTCCCTCAGGTAGATCGAGATCCCCGTGCCGCCGTAGTCGCGCCGGTCCTCCAGGGCCAGCCCGCCGAACCGATCCGGGGGTGGGCGCCTTGCGTCATGCTCGGCCACCACCCGGGCGCCAGGCAGGAGCAGGTCGCCCACCGCCGCCAGCGCCGCGTCCGGTCCCTCGGCGTAGGGCGGGTCCACGAAGGCCAGCGCGAACCGGCCGCGCGGCAGCCGCGCCAGCGCCTCCGGGACCCGGCCGCGCAGGATCTCCACCCGGTCGGCCACGCCGCAGGCCTCGGCGTTGCGCCGGATGACCTCGGCGGCGGCCCGCTCCGCCTCGACGCAGGTGGCCCGGGCGCAGCCGCGCGAGAGCGCCTCCAGCGCCAGCGCGCCGGTGCCGGCGTACAGGTCGAGCACGTCGCCGCCGTCGAAGAACTGGCCCAGGAGGTTCATCACCGCGCCGCGGACCTTGTCGCTGGTGGGCCGGGTGGCGTTCCCGGCCGGCGCCGCCAGGCGGCGGCCGCGGGCGGCGCCGGCGATGATGCGCGACACGGGCGGTCAGCCCTCCACCAGGCGCCGCTCCAGCTCGCGGACCACCGCGAGGGCGCTGCGCCCGGCGCCCAGGGCGTCGAGGATCTCGGTCACCGCGGTGAAGGCCCGGGCCTCCTGCTGCTCGGAGCCGTCGGCCTCGCCCCGCCCCGCGGCCAGCCCGCCGTCCTCGCAGGCGCGCAAAGACGAGCCGCCCAGCGCCTTGACCACCGCGGCGGAGAGCGGACCGCGCCGGAACACCGGCAGCCCCGCCAGCGCGCCGGAGAGGCGGCTCAGGGCGCCGATCTGGGCGCGGGCGCCGTCCGGGTCGGTCACGGCCCGGCAGCGGACGCTGACCGCGTCGGCCGGGGCGCGCCGCTTCAGCAGCTCGGCCAGCAGCGCCGCGGCGCGGCGGCCGGAGAGGCCGTCCGACTCGATGGGCACCACCACCTCGACGTAGAGGCCGCGCTCGACCGCCGGGGCCGCCACCTCGGCGATGACCCGGGCCCGCTCGGCCTGCGCCACCGCGACGGCGTCCAGGGCCAGGTGGGTGAAGCCGGTGTCCACCAGCTTCCAGGCCTGGTTCACGGCCCCCTCGACCTGGGTGACCCCCTCGCCCTCCAGCACCAGCTCGGCCGAGAGCCCGAAGGGCAGCCCCGCCGCGAGCTCGTCGGCGGCCTGCGCCACCGCCTCGAACCAGGGCGCGGGCGCGGTGCCGGGCGGCAGGCCCAGCGCGATGGCCGCCTTCTGGAACTTGGCGGCCACCAGCGCGCCGCGCGCCACCGCGGGCGTGGGCGCGCGCACCATCAGCAGCGGCGGCTGCCCGGGCCGCGGCTCGCCCAGCAGATCGCGGGGCGAGAGCGGACAGGCGTCGCTGCGCGGCGCCAGTCGCGACACCACGTTGGCTGGCCGGAACGCGAGGATCCGCGAGACCACGCCAACGGTATAGCACGCGGGGCGGCCGGGCCGGGCGCGTCAGTGCTGCAGATCGTACACGTGGGCGTAGTCGGCGGTCTCGATCTGGAGCGTGGTGTGCTCGATCCCGAAGCCCCGGCGCAGATCGCGCTTGACCGCCTCGAGGATCTGGTCGTTCCGGCCGATGGCGGTCTCGTCCACCACGAGGTGCGCCGAGAGGGCGTACAGGCCGCTGGAGATGGTCCAGACGTGCAGGTCGTGCACGGCCCGCACGCCCGGGCAGCAGGCCATGTGGGCCTGGACCCGGGCCACGTCGATGTGGGGCGGCACGCTCTCCATCAGGATCTCGGTGATCTCCAGGATCAGCCGGATGGCGCCCCAGACGATCAGCCCGCCGATGGCGAGGGACAGCACCGGGTCGAGCCACTGCAGCCCGGGGCGCAGCGCCATGACGCCCGCGACCAGCAGGATGGCCACCGACGAGAACCGTGTCGGAGAGGACGTGGAGGAAGGCCGAGCGGGCGTTGAGCGTGTGATCGCCGTGCAGCACGCCCAGGATGGCCAGGTTGGCCAGCAGGCCGACCACGCCGACTCCGGCCATGACGCCAAGCTGGATGGGCGGGCCGGGGTGGCGCAGCCGGTCCACCGCCTCCCAGGCCACCCAGGCCGAGAGGACCAGCAGGGCGCCCACGTTGATCTGCGCGGCCAGCACCTCGGCGCGGCGGTAGCCGTAGGTCCGCCTGGCGTCGGCCGGGCGGCTGGCCAGGTAGGTGGCGATCAGCGCAAGCCCCAGCGCGCCCACGTCGGTCAGCATGTGGCCGGCGTCCGAGACCAGGGCCAGCGAGCCGGACAGCCAGCCGCCCACCGCCTCGGCGATCATCACCGTGCCGGTGATGCCGATGGAGATGGCCAGCCGGCGGAGGCTGGTGCCGGCCCCGTGGCTCCCCAGCGCCTGGGGGTGCCCGCTCTCCTCCACCCGCAGGTGCGACGGGTGGTCGTCCGGCAGCCCGCGACAGACGTCGTCGTGATCGTGGTGCCGTCCGTCGTGGGCGTGACCGTGCGAGTGGCCGTGCGACATTCCGCTTGAACCTCCGAGCAGGGCATTCTACGCCATGGAGGCTGGTTTCGAGCAGGGGGCAGCCGCGCGCCCCTCGCCCGGCGGGCACCACCCCCGGCGCTCGCCCCGGCGGCCTTGCCCTGTCCATGGATCCAACCCTTCAAATCGCCACCGCGCGCGACGGAACCCGGCTGGCGTGGACCAGCACCGGGGCCGGCGGTCCTCCGGTGATGCTGGTGGACGGCATCGGGTGCGCCGGCTACGTCTGGCGCCACCTCCGCCCGGCGCTGTCGGACCACCGGCGGGTGATCCACTGGAACTACCGCGGCCACGGCCACAGCGAGGCCCCCCGGGATCGCGACCGCGTCACGGTGGACGACTGCGTGGACGACCTCTTCGCGGTGCTGGATGCGGCCGGGGAGCAGGAGGCCCTGCTGGCCGGCCACTCCATGGGCGTGCAGATCGCCCTGGAGGCCCACCGCCGGGCGCCCAGCCGGGTGAAGGGGCTGGTGCTCCTCTGCGGCGCCCCCGGCCACCCCATCGACACCTTCCGCGACTCCGGGCTGCTCCGGGCCGCCTTCCCCTTCGCGCGCGCCGCCGTGGAGCGCTGGCCGGACCTGGCCCGCAACCTGATCCGGGCGGTGGTGCCGACCGAGGTGGCGCTCGAGCTGGCGCTCACCTTCGAGGTGGACCGGACCCGCGTGGCGCGCGAGGACCTGGCCCGCTACCTGGACGACCTCTCGCGCGTGGACCCGGTGCTGTTCACGCGCCTGCTCCACTCGGCCGGCGAGCACGACACCACCGACCACCTGCCGGAGGTGGACGTGCCCACGCTGGTGGTGGCCGGCGAGCGCGACACCTTCACGCCCATGCGCCTGTCGGTGGCCATGCACCAGGCCATCGCCGGGAGCGAGCTGCTGGTGCTGCCCGGCGGCACCCACGTCGGCCCGCTGGAGCACCCCGCGCGCGTGGCCGAGCGGGTGCTGGCCTTCCTCGCCCGGCACGCCGACGCTCCCAGACCGCCTCGACGGCCGGCCCCGCTGCGGGCCGCGCGCCGGGGGAGAAGGGCCGGACCTCGATGAAGCGCCTCCTCGCCGCGATCACCCTCCTGGCTGCCCTCCCCGCCTCCGCCCAGCTCTACAATCCCGGCTTCCGCTGGCGCACCATCGAGACGGTGCACTTCCGCGTCCACTACCACCAGGGCGAGGAGACCTTGGCGGCGGAGGTCGCGGCCGCGGCCGAGCGCGCCCACCTGGCCCTGACGCCGGTGCTCGGCTACGCGCCGCGCCCGCGCACCGAGCTGGTGCTCTCGGACGACACCGACGACGCCAACGGCTCGGCCACGCCGGTGCCCTACAACATCATCCGGCTCTACGCGGTGCCGCCGGACGGCATGTCCGAGCTGGCCAGCTACCGGGACTGGGTGACGGCGCTGGTCTTCCACGAGTACGTCCACATCCTCCACCTCGACAACGTGGGCGGCGTGCCGGACCTCGCCAACCACGTCTTCGGCAAGCTCTTCGTCCCGAACGGCCTGGTGCCGGGGTGGATCGCCGAGGGGCTGGCGGTGGCGCACGAGGCCGACGGCGACCCCGGCGTCCGCTCGGGGCGCAACCAGAGCGCCATGCAGGAGATGTACGCCCGGGCGTTGACGGTGGAGGCGCCCGGCTTCCCGCGGCTGGACGAGATCTCGAACCCGCTCACCGAGTGGCCGCTGGGGAACGTGCCCTACCTGATGGGCGGCCGCTTCATGGCCTGGCTGGAGGCGCGCTACGGCCAGAAGCAGCTGGCCTGGTTCCTCCGCGACCAGGGCTCGCGCATCTGGCCGTACGCGCCCAGCTGGTCGGGCGAGTCCGCCTTCGGGCAGGACTTCCAGGCGCTCTGGAAGCAGTTCCGCGCCGGAGAGGAGGCCCACTTCGCCGCGCAGCTCCAGGAGGTGCGCCGCCGGCCCGTCACCGCCTACCAGCGCCTCACCTTCGACGGCGGCCGCGCGGTGACGCCGCGCTGGGCGCCGGACGGCGCGTCCATCGTGTACCGCCGCGGCAGCCTGGACGAGCGCTCCGGGCTGCGCCGGATCTCGCCGGAGGGCAAGGCGCTCGGCGACGAGGTGCCGGTGGACGCCAACGGCAACCTGACCCTGACCTCCGGCGATGAGGCCGTGGTGGCCATCGCCGACGTGTGGCACGAGCACCGGCTCTACGACGACCTGTGGCGCGTGACGCTCCGGAACGGCCGCCGCACGCGGCTCACCGACGGCGGGCGCGCCACCGATCCGGCCTTCGACCCGGCCAGCGGGCTCCTGGCCTTCGTCAAGCGGACCGGCCCCGGCGAGATGGCGCTGGTCCGGCGCCCCCTGGCCGGCGGCGCCGAGGCGGTGGCGCTGGCCCGCCCCGGCGCGCAGGTCTTCGCTCCCGCCCTGGCGCCCGGCGGCCGGCGGCTGGCCGTGGAGCTGCACGAGGGCGGCCGGCGTGACGTGGTGGTGCTGGACGGCGGGCGCGAGGTGCGCGTCACCGAAGACGCCGCGCTCGACCTCTCGCCCTCCTTCACGCCGGACGGCAAGTGGCTCGTCTTCTCGTCCAATCGGAGCGGGATCTTCAACGTGTACGCCTGGCCGGTGGAGGCGTGCCTGGCGGAGGCGGTTGCAAGCGAGGCGCCGGCAGCCACGACCGAGGCGGAGCCGGCGGCGGCTGAGGAGACGCCGGCACAGGCTGAGGAGACGCCCGCACAGAATGAGGAGACGCCCGCACGGGATGAGGCTGGGCCGGCTCCCGCCGAATCCGTTCGCCCTGAGCGTAGCGAGCCCGAAGGGCTCGCGGAGTCGAAGGGCGAGGAGCGAACGGAGCCGAAGCGCGAGCCCTGCGCCCTCCGTCAGGTCACCAACGTCGAGACCGGCGCCTTCCAGCCCTCCGTCTCGCCCGACGGCCGCACCCTGCTAATCGTCTCCTACTCGCGGGCCGGCTACGACCTGGCCACCCTGCCCTTCAATCCCACCGCCTTCCTCGAGCCGGCCGCCCCGCTGCGCGAGACCGTGGCCCTGCCTGCGGCGGTGACCGCCCCGGTCGCGCCGCCGCCGTCCAGGCCCTACTCCGCCTGGTCCACCCTCGCGCCCACCTGGTGGTTCCCGGTGTGGGGCACCGACGCCGGCGGCAACCTGTACGGCGCGGCCACGGGTGGCATGGACGTGCTGGCGCGCCACGCCTGGGCGGCGCAGGCCTGGTGGAGCGTGGAGGCCAAGCAGCTCAGCTACAACTTCGCCTACCAGGGCGGCTGGTCCTGGCCGACCTTCGATCTCTCCTCGTACCGCTACCTCGACACCGCGCCGGGCGGCCCCGAGGAGCTGCAGGCCATCTGGACCCCGGCCGACGTCGGCGCGACCTTCACCTTCACGCACCTCGACTCGAGCTTCGCCTTCCGCCCGGGCTGGCGCGGCACCATCCACGACGTGCTCGGCACCGACGCCAAGGCCACCACCTCCGAGGAGATCGGGCTGGGCGACGGCTTCCTCTCCGAGCTGACGCTGGGGGCCGCCTGGTCCAACGCGCGGCGCTACGTGCGGTCCATCTCCGCCGAGGAGGGCACCAGCGCGGCGGTGTTCGGCCGGCTGGCCCTGCCGGAGCTGGGCAGCGACGTGAAGCTGGCCCGGGTCGAGGGGGCGCTCTCGCAGTACCTGCGCATCCCCTACACGCGCCACGGCGTGCTGGCGCTCCGGGCCGCCGGGGGCGCCGCGGACGGCTCGCTGGGCTTCCACCGCCCGTTCACGCTGGGTGGCGTCAGCTCGCCGGACCTGGTCTCGGTCCTGCTCCTGCAGCCGTCCATCGGCGCCAACGAGCTGCGCGGCTACCCCAGCAGCTGGCTGGGCGGCACCGGCTACGCGCTGGCCAACGCCGAGCTCCGCTTCCCCATCGCCGTCCCGGAGCGCGGCTACTCCACCTGGCCCATCTTCCTGCGCCGGGTCCACGGCGCCGTGTTCGGCGACCTGGGCGACTGCTTCGACCTGCCCGGCGAGCTCGCCTTCGCCGGCCACTCGTTCTCGACCGACCAGCTCAGGCTCGGCGCCGGCGGCGAGCTGCGGCTGGAGGTGGCGGTCGGCTACTACGCCGTCTTCGACGTACGGCTCGGGCTCGCGCACGCCTTCGGGCGCGTCTTCGCCGGCGAGGCCAGCGAGCCCGGGGTGGACCCGGTCACCGGCTACTTCACGGTGGGACAGAGCTTCTAGGTCCGGCTCAGGCCCGGCCCGCCGCGTCCGCCGGCGAGAGCGGCCGCCGGGCCCGCCCGCGCCGCCAGGCCTGCGCCAGCCGGAAGGGCGCCAGGGAGAGCGACCGCAGCAGCCGGATGAAGTCCTGGGCCAGCTCGGCCAGCACCGCCTCCACCGGGACCCCCAGCTCCTCCGCCCGGCGGGTGGCCGCCTGGACCTCCGCCATGCGCTCCACCCGCTCGCGCTCGTCGCGCTTCGCGGCCTCCCGCTGCGGCGCCGTGTCGCCGATGAACTTCTTCCCCGGCGCCCCCCGCCGGAAGCCAGCCTCCTGTTTCCCCAGCGCTTCCTTGGCCGCGCCCGGCCGGTTCTTCACCGCCATGTCGCCAAGGTAGGCGCGACGCGTCGCAGCGGCGACCGCCCGACGGAAGGGGGGCGGCTGAACCCTTGCGGCCCGTGCGCGGCGGTGCTAGAAAGCCCGCGCTTCACGCCGACATAGCTCAGCTGGCAGAGCAACTGATTCGTAATCAGTAGGTCCCCAGTTCAAGTCTGGGTGTCGGCTCCAGTTTTTCGACGGGCGCCCCGCCACACGGCCGGGCGCCCGTCGGCTTTTCACCGACCACAGCTGCGCCGGCTCGAGCCTCACTTCAGCAGCTCATCGCCCCAGTCCTTCACCTGGTAGGCCTTCACCAGCCCCTCCAGCAGGAACGGATCGCCCTTCGCGAAGGCCTCGGCGGCGGCGCGGGTGCGGAAGAGGGCCATGTTGCCGCCGGCCGGATCGAGGAACGGCCCCACGCCGACCACCTCGCCGCGCGCCAGGAACTGATCCAGGAACGCCTTGTGGCGGGGGTACACGGCCATGACCTCGTCGCGGCTGCGGCCTGCGCTGGTCCCGATGACTGCAAAGAGCATCTCGCCTCCCGAGGTGATGCGCGACTGTAGCGCGTCGGCTCCCTCCCGCGCACCAAGCGCGTGAGCGGCTCCACGGGGCCTCGACCCACGAGCCGGACGGTGCGCCTCGGGCCGGCGGTGCAGCAAGCCGGGGCTGACCCAGTTGACACCGGCGGTCGCGATCCGCGACGGTGGCCCGGCTTCCTCGTACCTCCTCCCGGAGACCCACGGTGACCGAGCCTCGCCCTTCCCTGAGCGCCCTGGACTGGATCGGGCCGCGGTGGTCGCGTCCGCCCTGGCCTACCTGGCGGCCTTCCCGCTGGCGATGGCGCCCTCGTTCCGGCGGATGTTCGACGCGGCCGGCGGCTCCCTGCCCGAGCTCACCCAACTCGCGCTCACCCGCTGGTTCCCGCCGGTGCTGACCCTCCTGCCGGCGGTGCTGCTGTTCGCGGCGCTCCTGCCCCTGCTGACGCCCAGGTGGCGCCGCGCGCTGATCATCCTGGGCTTCTGTGCCGCGTCGGCCGCCCTGGCACTGCTCCACGTCGCCCTCTACCTGCCCATCCTGGAGCTCGCGTCGATCAAGTGATCGCGCCCGCCCTCCAGTCATGCCCCCCTTCTTCACCGTCCTCCTCGCCGCCGTACTCCCGGCCATCCTGACCCTGGTGGCCCTCTTCCCCCTGTACGCAGTGGGCCGCTACGTGCTCCTGCGCCGGTACGGCGCCGGTCCAGCGCTGACGCGCTTCAAGCGCTGGACGGTGGGCGTGGGCCTCGGCGCGGGTCTCTTCGCCTACGCCGCCATCATCACCGGCGTGTTCTTCCCCGCCGCGGTCCCCGCCCTCTCGCGCTTCATCGCGAAAGGCGGGCTGGCGGCGGTCACGCCGCTGATCCTGCTGGACGGGGTGTTGGTGGCCGTCCTCCACCCGGACCGGGCGCTGGCCACCCGCGAGCGCTCCCAGCGCGCCGGAGCGGGCGAGCCGGGCGCGGCCGCCTGACCCGGAGCGGGGGCCCCGCCAGGAAAGTGTAATGTGGGAGGGTCTGACCCCTATTCCCCCTATTCCAGCGCCCGACGGATGTCGGCGATCAGGTCGTCCGGGTCCTCCAGGCCGACCGAGACGCGGATCATGTTGTCGCCGATGCCGGCGGCGCGACGCTCGTCCGGCGTCATGTCGGAGTGGGTCATCGAGGCCGGGTGCTCGATGAGGGTCTCGATGCCACCCAGGCTCACCGCCAGGTGGAAGACCTTCACCGCGTCGAGCACGCGGAAGGCCTCGCCCTCGCCGCCGCGGACCAGGAAGCTCACCAGGCTGCCGCTCCCGCCCAGCTGGTGGCGGGCCAGCGCCACCTGCGCCTGGCCCATCTCCGGCAGGCCGGGGTAGAGCACGCGCTCCACGCGCGGGTGCTCCCGCAGCACGGCCACCAGCCGCCGGGCGTTCTCCTGCTGCTTCTCCATGCGGAGCTGGAGCGTGCCCAGGCTGCGCAGGATCAGCCAGGCTGTGTCCGGGTCGGAGTTGGCGCCAAAGATGGTGCGGGTGGCCTTGATCTTCCCGATGTCCTCGCGCGACCCCATCGCGATGCCGGCCACCAGGTCGGAGTGGCCGCCGATGAACTTGGTGGCCGAGTAGAGGATCACGTCCGCGCCCAGCTCGCGCGGCCGGGCGAAGATGGGCCCCATGAACGTGTTGTCGACGAAGACCTGGATGCGCTTGCCGCCGGCGGCGCGCCGGTCGGCCACGCGCCGGGCGGCGGCCACGTCGGTGAGCACGTTGGTGGGGTTGGCGGGCGACTCGACGTAGATGACGCGCGTGTCCGGGTGCGCCGCCACGATGGCGTCCAGCTCGCGCTCGTCGGTGCCGGCCGGGAACGGCGTGCTCTGGATCCCGAACTCGGGCAGGAGGTGGCGGAACAGGTACTCGGTGCCGCCGTAGACCGGGTCGGAGAAGAGGACCCGATCGCCGGGGCGCAGGAAGGTGAGGCAGGCGCAGGAGATGGCGCTCATCCCGGAGGAGAAGAGCGCGGCCGCCTCCATGCCGTCCCAGGCCGTGACCCGGTCCTCCACCATCTCGCAGTTGGGGTTGTTGACCCGCGTGTAGATCAGCGCCGGCTGCTCGCCCGGCTCGGCGGGTCGCAGCCCGTAGGCGATCTCGAAGGCCCGCTTCCCCGCCGCGGCCTTCTTGAAGACGAAGGTCGAGGTCCGGAAGATGGGCGGCACCGCCGCGCCCTCGGAGAGCTGCGGATTCGTAGCCGCGGTTCAGGATTCGGGTCTGGGGACGGAGGCTGCGGGGGACGTCGGCCATGGCGGCACCTCCGGGCGGGAGCCTAGCACCCGCGCGCGTGGACGCCGCCAGCCCAAGGGCTGGGTCGGTAGTTTTGCGGAGGGAGGCGCGCCTCGCCGTTGCTGCAACCAGGGCGCAGCGGGCGAAGGCCCTTCCTAGAAGTCCTTCAGCGTGACCTCGTCGCCTTCGTCCATCGGGAACGGGTCCGCGGTCTTGCCGTTCTTGCGGACCGTGCGTGCGGGCGGCGGCACCGGCGGCCTGGCCGCGGGCAGCGCCGGGCGCGCAGCCGGCGCCGGCACGGCACGGCCCTTCCGCGCCGGGCCGCTGGCTCCCTCCAGCTTGAAGGTGGCCACCATGGCCGCCAGCTCCTCGGCCTGGCTGTTCAGCTCGGAGGCCGCGGAGGAGGACTGCTCGGCGCTGGCCGCGTTCTGCTGGGTGACCTTGTCCATCTCGGAGATGGACCGGTTCACCTGGGCCACGCCGCCGGCCTGCTGGACGGCGGCGGAGGAGATCTCGGCCACGATGTCCGACACCTTGCCCACGCCGGCCACGATCTCCTGCAGCTTGCCGGAGACGCGCTGGGAGGCGCCGGCGCCCTCCCCCACCTGCTTCACCGACTCGCGGATCAGCCCCTCGGTCTTGCTGGCCGCCTCCTTGGCGCGCAGCGCCAGCGAGCGGACCTCCTCGGCCACCACCGCGAACCCGCGGCCGGCCTCGCCGGCCCGGGCCGCCTCCACCGCCGCGTTGAGCGCCAGCAGGTTGGTCTGGAAGGCGATGTCGGTCACGTCCTTGATGATCTGCGAGGTGGCCTCGGCGCTCTCGCGGATGCGGGACATGGCGCCCTGCAGCCGCTCCATCTCCCCTGCGCCGTCGCTGGCGGCCGCCCGGGCGCCCTGGGCCAGCGCGCTGGCCTGCTGGGCGCTCTCGGTGGTGTGGGCGGTCATGGCCGCCACCGACTCGAACGTCGAGGTGGTCTCCTGCAGCGTGGCGGCCTGCTCGGAGGCGCCGCTGGCCACCGCCTGCGAGGAGCTGGCGATCTGCGCCGCCGCCGAGGAGACCTGCCCGGCCGCCTGGGAGACCTGTGACATGGCCTCGTGGAGCGCCTTGCCGGTGGCGTTGACGGCGTCGCGGAGCCGGGCGTGACCGCCGCGGTACTCGCCGCTCATGCGGACCCGCAGATCGCGCTGGGACAGCGCCTCCAGCACCCGGGTGACCTCCTCCATGGGCGCGAGCAGGGCCGCCACGGTGGCGTTGAGCTGCTCCGCCATGGTCCGGGCGTCGTGCTGGTACCGGGCGGTGTCGAGGCGTTCACCCAGCTCCCCGGCGGCCAGCCGCTGCAGGAGCGCGGCCGCGTCCCGGTTCGGCGCCAGCGCCGCGTCCAGCGTGGCGTTCACGCCCTGGAGGATGCGGCGGTAGTCGCCGGCGTGCCGGGCCGCGTCCGCCCGCACGCCCAGGTGCCCCTCCGACGCGGCCCTGGCCAGCGCGTCCACGTCCGCGATCAGCGCCTGCAGGCGCTCCCGCACCCGCTCCACCGCCTCGTTGACGGCCGCGCGCTTGCCCGGGAACCGCTCCAGCTTCACCTCGAAGTTGCCCTGGCTGAACTGCTCCACGCACGCCAGCAGCTTCCGGGTGAGCGCCAGCTGGTCGGCCGCCATTCCGTTCACGCCCTGCGCCAGCGCCTTGAACCCGCCCTCGAAGCGGCCCGCGTCGATGGTGGCGTCGCTGTCGCCCGCCGCCTGCGCCGCGGTCATGCGGGTCAGCTCGCTCACCAGCCCCTTGAGGCTGCCGCGCACCTGCTCCAGCGTCTCGTTCACCTGCCGCATCTTGCCGGGCAGCGGCGGCAGCGTCGCGTCGAAGTTGCCCCGCGCCAGCTGGGCCACCGTCTCCATCGCCTGCCGGGTCAGGGCCACGTGGCTCGCCACCATGGCGTTCATGCTGCGGGCCAGCTCGCGGTAGGCGCCCGGAAAGCGGGCCTCGTCCAGCCGCACGTCGATGTCGCCGGCCTCGTGCGCGCCGCTCATGTGGCCCAGCTCTTCGGAGAGCCCGCCCACGGTGCCGGCGAGCGCTCCCAGCTCCTGGGCCACGTACGCCAGCTCGCTGGTGGTGCCCTGCGCCGCGCCATGGGAGTCGAACCGGCCCTGCGCCACGGCGTCGATGCGCGCCACCAGCCCCTCGATGGTGCGCGAGGTCCCCTGGGCGGAGGTGCGGACGGCGATCACGAGCGAGAGCAGCGCCAGCGCGCCCACCACCAGCAGGTGGACGGCCAGGTGCGTGTAGACCACGCCCGAGGCCGCCAGGGCGAACAGGTAGGCCAGCATCACCAGCGGGCCGATGCCCACGCAGAGCGCCAGCCAGACCCGGCGCGCGTTCTCGTCCACCACCACCAGCTCCTCGCGGCGCAGCCGGATGGACGCGAGCCGCGGGTCGTCCAGGATGGGCCCGACCGCCCCCTCCACGATGACGAGGGAGATGAAGTAGTTGTAGGGGCCGACCAGCAGGGGCACGGCCACGCAGACCGCCAGCTGCACCGGCGTGGCGCCGGCCAGGAGCCAGACCGCCACCGTGAGCGCGCTCGGGCCGATGGTCCAGCGCAGCGCGGTGCGCCTGGCGTCGGCCGCGGGGAGCCGCAGCAGCGCCAGCTTGGCGGCCCGGAGCGAGGCGGGCGTGCCCTCCGCCACCTGCGCCGTGATGCTCCGCACGCTGCCGCGCAGCGTGAGCACCGCGTGCAGGGACATGGCCGCCAGCGCCACCGCCGCGCCGGGCAGGAAGACCTTGAGCTGGTCGCCGGTGAACCGGGCGGAGAAGGCCACGAAGTACATGCCGAAGGGCATGCTGACCGCCGTCGCGAGCAGGTCTCGACGCGTCTTGATCTTCTTCACCAGTCCGGCGAGCAGGGCTTCCACACGTACCTCCTCCTTCACGCATCGTCGCAGCCGAGTGGCGAACGACCCGCGGGCCCCCTGGCACGTGCATCGACGGCGCCACCCCACGGGCGGGCGTCACGCGCGGTCTCACGCGGGTTTTTCACGCCCCGGCGCAGGGCCTGGGCGGCGGCGCGGGGACCCAGGGTCAGGTGTGGGCAGCCCTGCCCAGCGCCGGCGAGCCGATCGGCACCCCATCCGGGACCGATGTGTGCCGCCAACCTCTCGGGTTCCCGGACGTTTACGCCGATGGCTTACCTTGATTGGACGTAATGTCGCAGCTAGCATGCGCCCGCCCCATGGATGAGTCTGGGGCACCACTCCCTGGGCCACATCACCCTCACCACGCGCGAGGTCACCCCGACATGGCCGGCAAGAAGAGCTTCTACGAAGAGGCGATGGAGATCTTCCACCGCGCAGCGGACCTCATCCACATGGATCCGCGGGTCCGGCTGGAGCTGGAGGAGCCTGACTTCGAGCACATCTTCTACGTGACGGTCGACCTGAACGACCGGCTGGTGCCGGTGCCGCCGGCCGAGGCCGCCCCCTTCGCCGACCTGCCCGCCTCCGGCGTGAAGGCGGCCGACGCGCTGGAGCCCCTGGCCAGCGGCGCGTTCATCCTGCACCGGCGCGCGCTGCTGGAGGCCGACCTCGCCATGCGCCAGGGCGTGATCCGCATCCCCGGCAAGGGGCTCTTCCGCCTGGAGAAGGGCGGCCCGCGCAAGTACAAGGCCTACCGCATCCAGCACAACGCCGTGCGCGGCCCGTACAAGGGCGGCATCCGCTACCACAAGGCCTGCACGCTCGACCTGTTCAAGACGCTGGCGGCGGACATGACCTGGAAGACCGCCATCGCCGAGATCCCCTTCGGCGGCGGCAAGGGCGGCATCCGCTTCGACCCCTTCGCGCACTCGAAGGAGGAGATCGAGCGCATCACGCTGCGCTACGTCTACAAGCTCAAGAACCTGATGGGCCCGTACCTGGACATCCCGGCCCCGGACGTCGGCACCAACGGCCAGGTCATGGCCATCATGATGCGCCAGTACACGGATGGTGAACGCGACAAGCACGCGCTGCGCGGCGTGGTCACCGGCAAGGACGTGCGCATCGGCGGCTCGGAGGGGCGCGTCAAGGCCACCGGCCAGGGCGTGGTCTACTGCATCGAGGAGTGGGCCCGCGAGCACGAGCTGCAGCTCAGGGGCGCCCGGGTGCTGATCCAGGGCTTCGGCAACGTCGGCTCGGCCGCGGCCGAGATCCTGGCGGCCATGGGCGCGAAGATCGTGGCGGTCAACGACGCCAACGGGACGGTCCACCGCGACGGCGGTCTGGACGTGGCCGCGCTGGTCCAGCACGTCCACGCGAACCCGGCCAACCTGGCCCGCACCGTGGCGGGGTTCAGCGGCGGCACCGCCATCTCCAAGGACGACTTCTGGGGCGTGGACGCCGACATCCTGATCCCGGCCGCGCTGGGCGAGGAGATCGACGGCCCGGTGGCGGAGCGGCTCAAGGTGAAGCTGGTGGCGGAGGGCGCGAACGGCCCCACCACGCGCGAGGGCGACCGGGTGCTGGCGGCCCGCGGGATCGAGACCATCCCGGACATCATCTGCAACGCCGGCGGCGTCACCGTCTCCTACTACGAGTGGCTGCAGAACCAGCGGCTCGAGACCTGGAGCGAGGCCGAGGTGAACAGCCGGCTGGAGCGGGCCATCAAGCGCAACTGGGCCATCATCCGCGACGTGGCCCGCGACCGGCCGCAGCGCACCGCCATGCACGACTCCCGCCCGTTCTGCGTGGGGCAGCCGGTGGACGTGCGCACCGCGGCCATGATCCTGGCCCTGAAGCGGATCGAGGCGCACTACCTGCTGGAGGGGTTCTCGCAATAGGCCGATCGACGCCTGGCCTTCGACTCCGGGCCCGCCTCAGGGCGGGCCCTACGCTCAGGCCGAACGGACCGCGAGGCGAACGGACCGCAAGGCGAACGGACCGCAAGACGAACGGACCGCCAGGCCACACTTCACGCGTCGTCGCCGGCCACCGCGTCCAGCACCGCCTCCCGCCGCCGGGCCAGCAGCCGGCCGGTGCGCGGGAGCGCGGCCCGGTAGACGGCGGCGCCGGCCAGCCCGAGCGCCGCCCAGCCGCCCACCATCGCCCAGGGCGAGTCCAGCCAGAGCCCGACCAGGACCGGGACCGAGAAGATCCCGCCGCCGACCACCAAGATCGCCATGCCGAGCAGCGCCGAGAGCGGCGGGATCCAGCCGCCGCGCTGCACGGTGCGCGGCATGGCCCGCGGGTTGAGCGTGGACACCAGGTTCCCGGCCGACAGGAACCAGGGCGCGAGCGACAGGAACAGCACCGCCGCGCCCACCGCGGCCCAGGCTGGCGGCGCGCCCTGCGTGGCGGTCAGCGCCGAGGCGCTGGCCCCGAACAGCACCAGCGCCATCACCACCGCGCCCACGTTCTTGGCCCGCAGCACGTCGCCCGGGTCGACCGGGGCCAGGAACCAGAGCCGGGTCCCGCCGCGATCGCTCCCCAGCGCGTTGAGCCAGAAGACCTGCGTGACCAGGTGCGCGTAGAGCGCGAAGCCGAGCAGCGGCACGGCGGTCACCACCTCGCTGGCCTCGGCCTGCGTGAAGCGGGCGGCCCGCCAGCCCACGAAGGCCGCGAACCCCGGCACCACCAGCGCCAGCACGCCGGAGAGCGGGTGGCGGAGCAGGTACTTGAGCTCCTTCTCCAGCAGCGGCCCCAGCCGCCCCGGGAGCCGCCAGCCCGCGCCGGCCCCGCTCCCGCCGACGCGGGTGGGGACGCCGTCCGACCCGGAGCGCGCCTCGGCCAGCGCCAGCCGGAAGGCGGCCCAGCCCATGGCCGCGCCGGACAGCGCCAGCGCCCCCAGCCAGGGCAGCGCGGCCAGCGGCCGGCCCTGGTAGAGCGGCCGTGCGGCGAGGTCGGCCAGCGACGCCGGCAGCGCCAGCCAGCGGACCGCCTTCAGCACGCCCAGGAGCTGGGACACCGCGCCCCAGCCGCGGCTGCTGCCCCAGGCCAGCAGGAACGCGAGGCCGACGTAGATCGCGGCGATGCCCACCTCGCGCACGCGACGGCGGCCCCGCATCACCCGGGCCGCCAGCTCCTGGAGGAGCGCCGTGCCGGCCGCGGTCGCGGCGGCGAAGGTCAGGTTGACCAGCGCGAGCAGCACCGCCCAGGGCCCGGGGCGGGCCAGGGTGGCGCCGGCGAAGGCGCCCAGCAGGATCAGCGACCAGAACACGGCGAAGGGATCGCCCAGCACCGAGGCGGTCAGGCCGTAGGCGTACACGCGCCCAGGGCGCAGGGGGTAGACCAGGTAGCGGCGCAGGTCGAGCGCCTCCCGGTCGTTCATGGTCAGCGCCATGGCGGTCCAGGCCTGCCAGACGCCGAAGTAGAGCGCGGTGACGGTCCAGGTGGCGGCCAGGCCGTGCCCGGTGCGCACGGCGCCGAAGGAGCTCCAGCCGGCCATCACGGCGAAGGCCACGCCGGCGGGGATGGCCATCACCACCGTGAAGATGCGCGCCACCAGGTCCGGCACCCCGGCGCGCCCGCGCAGCGCCCGCCAGAGCAGCAGGAGCCGCAGCTCCACCAGGGCGCGCAGCGTCGCGCCGCCGTGCCCCTCCCGCGCCGGCGTCACGCGGGCGTCCCCTCGCCCAGCCAGGACAGGCCGGCGCGCGGGACCTTCTCCTCGCCCACGGTGCGGATGAAGACCTCCTCCAGCGTGCCGGCGCCGCGGACCTCCTCCAGCGTGCCCTGCGCGGCCAGCCGCCCTTCGCGGATGATCCCGACGTGCGTGACCAGCCGCTCCACCACCTCCAGCACGTGGCTGGTGAGGAAGATGGTCATGGCCCCGCGGGCCACCAGCGCCTGCAGCAGCTGGCGGATGCCGGAGACGGCCACCGCGTCGATGCCCTCGAAGGGCTCGTCGAGGAACAGCAGCCTGGGCCCGTGGATGAGCGCGCAGCCCAGCGCCAGCTTCTTGCGCATGCCGTGGCTGTACGCGCCCACCAGCTTCCCGGCGTGCTCGGTCAGCTCCAGCGCGGCCAGCAGCTCGTCGGCGCGCCGCGCGGCCACGGTCCGGGGGAGGCCGTAGAGCTGGCCGTGGATGCGCAGCTGCTCGGCGCCGGAGAGCCGCTCGAAGAGCCCGAGCCCGTCGGGGACCACACCGATTTGCCGCTTCACCTCCAGCGCGTCGCGCTCGACGTCGAGCCCGAGGACGCGCGCGGTGCCGGTGCTGGCGGCGAGCAGGCCGGTGAGGATCTTGATGGTGGTGCTCTTGCCGGCGCCGTTGGGGCCGAGGAAGCCGTAGAAGGCGCCGGCGGGGACCGCCAGCGACAGGTCGGCGACCGCGGGCCTGCCTTCGAACAGCCGCGTCAGGCCTCGGGTCTCGATCGCGAGCATCCCGAGTCGGGTAACACGGGGACCGGGGTGCGGCAACGACGGCGGCGTGCGCCGATGTCAGTGGACGTCGGAGGTGGTGCCGGGCTCGGGCTCGAAGAAGAGGAAGCGCAAGCCCATCCCCCGCATGGCGAGCGGCCCGGGGTTGGGGCCGCGGGCGCGGCCCAGCAGGTGGCAGACGTACCTCACCTCGGCCACCGCCAGCATCTCGCCCTTCTCCGACGGGAAGGTGATGCGCACCTGTGATCCGATGGGCTGCGGATTGCGGGTCTCGACGAAGAGGCCGCCCTCGGAGATGTTCCGCGCGATGCCGAGGGCGCAGCCCTGGTCGCCCTCCAGGTACACCCGGAACACCTTGTCCAGGCGCGGCCCATCGCGCCGTTCCGCCGACTCCAGAGCCGCCCCACCGCGCCGAGACCAGAGCATCCGTCTCCCTCCGAACGGCTCCAGCCTATGGTGGTGGTCTGATGTAGTCAAAATTCCGACCTTAACCTACGCGCAGGCCTGACTATCCTCCAGGGTCGTCCCGTATCCTGAGTACGCTGGATTCCGGTGGTTTTCCCTCCCCCGCCGTCCGAGGTCGCGCCGAATGTCCCTTCGCTCCCTGGCCGTGCTGGCCCTGGCGCTCGCTGGCTCCCCTGCTCTCGCCGACTTCGACTCGCTCTCCGCGGCCGCCCAGCGGCTCGACACGCTGGAGACCTTCCTGGCGGGCTACGTGGGCAAGTGCACCGACATCTACGAGCGGCAGACCTGCGAGGCCAACGTGGCGGCCGCCCGCCGCGCGGCCGCGGGCAAGACCTTCTCGGTGCGCGTCTCCAACGCGACCCAGCTCGTTCACCCGCAGCGCAAGGGCGGCGCCTACGTGCTGCTCCTCACGCCCTTCGTGGACGGCGGCGGCCTCGCGCTCACGCACGGCCAGCCGTCCGGCCAGGACGCGGCCGGCAACCCGCGCATCGCGCTCATCCCCATCAACAGCCCGCTGCCGCCCGGCATGATGGAGATGGACTTCGAGCGTCCGTTCCGCACCGGGTCGATCGAGCTGGAGATCATCTTCCGGCCGGAGCGCACCTGGAAGCTGCCCCGCCGCGGCGAGTCCGGCTCCATGGACGGCGTGGCGGCCCGCTTCCTGGGCGTGCAGGTGATCGACGCCCGGTCCGGGCAGGTGATCGCGACGCGGCTCCTGTAGCGCTCCTCGGTCCGCGCCCCCGGCTACTTCTTCCCCCCCACCGGCACGGGGACGAAGACCGCGTCCACGCCGCGGCGGACGCGGAGCAGGGCCATCTCGCCGTCCTTCATCTTCCCGATCAGCGCCTTCACGTCCTCGGGCGTCTTCACCGCCTTGCGGTTCACCTCGGTGATGAGATCGCCGCGGCCCAGGCCGGCGCGGTCGGCGGGGCCGTCCTCGACCACGTTCAGCACCACCACGCCCTCGGCGCCGGTGAGCCCGAGCTCCTGGGCCAGCTCGGGGGTGAGCTTCGCGAGCGACACGCCCAGCTTCGGCGTGGGCTGCTGCCCCGCCGCGTCCTCGTCCTGCTGGCCGGGCCCGGCCTCCACCGCGGCCACCTCGTCCTCGGGCCGCGCGGCCACCCGCACCTCCACCTGCTGCGTCTGGCCGTTCTCGCGCACCAGCGTGAGCTTCGCCGCCTGGCCTGGCGCCACCAGCGCCACGCTGCGGGTCAGCGCGCCGGCGGAGTCGAGCGGCTTGCCGTTGAGCTGGGTGATGACGTCGCCGGGCTTCACGCCGGCCTTCTCGGCCGGCGACCTCGGCACCACGTTCTGCACCAGCGCGCCCTGCGTGCCGGCCTTGAGCCGCAGCGCGTCGGACAGGTCGGGCGTGAGGTCGGCCACCGAGACGCCCAGGAAGCCGCGCGTCACCTTCCCCTTCTCGCGCAGCTGCGGCAGGAGCGCCTTGGCCAGGTTGATGGGGACGGCGAAGCCGATGCCCTGGCCGATCTGCGGCGAGACGATGGCGGTGTTGATGCCCACCACCTCGCCGCGCAGGTTGAAGAGCGGGCCGCCGGAGTTGCCGGGGTTGATGGCGGCGTCGGTCTGGATGAAGTCGTCGTAGGTGGCGCCGGGGTTGATGCCGGCGCGGTGCTTGGCCGAGACGATGCCGAGGGTGGCGGTGTCGCGCAGGCCGAACGGGCTGCCCATGGCCAGCACGAAGTCGCCCTGCCGGAGCGCGTCGGAGTCGCCCAGCGGCAGCGGCGCCGGCAGGTCCCTGGGGGCGCCGTTGAGCTGCAGCAGCGCCAGGTCGGTGAGCGCGTCGCGCCCCACCAGCCTGGCCGAGAACTCGCGGCCGTCGGAGAGCCGCACGCGGATGTCGGTGGCGTCCTTCACCACGTGGTTGTTGGTGAGGACGAACCCCTCGGTGTTGAGCAGGAGGCCGGAGCCGAGCGAGTTGCCCTTGAACGTGTCCGGCGCGTCCGGCTGGGGGCCGGGCTTGCCCCCGAAGAAGCGCTCGAAGAACTCGTCGAAGTCGTCCTGGGCGCCGCCGCCCTCGCCGCCACGCTGCTTGCCGCGCTGGCGCGGCTGCGGCTGGGAGCGGATGGGCGGGTGCTTCAGCTCGGTGGTGGTGGAGATGTTCACCACCGAGGGGCGCAGCCGCTCGATCAGCGGCGCCAGCGAGGCCTGCACCGGGACGGAGGCGCCGTCGGCCTTGTCGGAGGCGGCGGCTTCGCGGAAGAGCGGCACCCGGGAGGCCTGGGCGGCGACCAGCGCGGGGGCGGCCTCGGCGCGCTCCTGGGAGCAGGCGAGGGCCGGGAGGAGCGCCAGCGTCAGCGCCAGCAGCCGGAGGATGGAACGGGCCATGGGGTCACGTCTCCGCGGTGAGGGGGCTCGGCCACGACTTCACTGTTCTAAGGCCAGGACGGCCTGCCTGGCCTGCGCCGGATCAGGCCTGGGCCAGGCGACCCACCCGCACCCGGGCGGGGCGCAGGATCCGCTCGCCAATCCGGTAGCCGGCCCGGAGCTCCTGGAGCACCAGGCCGTCCTGGGCGGTGTCGGCCACGGCCATGGTGTCTACCGCCTCGGCCAGCCGCGGGTCGAACGGCTGCCCCATGACGGTCAGCCGCTCCGCCCCCAGCTCCGCCACCCGCTTGTGCAGCCCCATCAGCGAGAGCCGGACGCCCTCCGCCAGGTTGTGCAGGGCGTCGCCATGGGCCTCGCCGGCCAGGCTCACCGCCGCCAGCGCCCGCTCCAGGTCGTCCGAGGCCTCCAGCAGCGCCTGGGCCACGCCGGCCCGCTCGGCCTCGACGACGCGCGCCCGCTCGCGCTCCTGGCGCTGCCGGAAGGCCTTGTTGTCCTCCAGCAGCGCGGCGTAGGCGCGCGACAGCTCGTCGATCCGGGCGGCCTGGGCGGCCAGCTGGGCGTCGCGCGGATCGGGGGCGGTCTCTCCGGCGACATCCTCGCAACCATCTTGCGGCATCGGCATCGGTCTCGGTCTCCTCCGGAGCCGAACCTAAGCAGGCGATGGGGCGTGTCAAACCGGACGCGTCAGGCGTCCGGCCCGGGCGCGTCCTCCTCGCGGGCGTGGTCCTCGACCGGCCGGTCCTGGCCGTCCCGGATCTCCACCCCGGCCGCGCGCAGGCTGTAGAACAGCAGCCAGCGCTCCGCCGCCGAGAGGCTCCCCTGCGGCAGCGAGCGGTCGATCTCGTCCACCGTCAGGTGGCCCTCGCGGATGCCCCGCTGGAAGAGCGCCTTGCGCGCCTCGTGGCTGTCGCTGGTGTGCTTCACGGGCCCTCCCCGTCCGGCGCCGGCCCGGCCACCGCCTGCGGCAGCGTCCAGCGGGATCCCTCCGACACCGCCACCGGCCGGTTGGGCGACTCCGGCGGCGCCTCGGCGTGCCCGCGCCCCTCGATGGTCTCCGGGCGCGTCACCTTGGGCCCCCAGAGCCGGTGATCTCCTCCTCCTCGATCACCTCCACGGTCAGGAGCCGCGCCGCCAGCGATCCCAGCTTGTCACGGTGGGTGCGCACCAGCTCCCGGGCCCGCTCCAGCGCCTCCCGCACCATGGCCTGGACCTCGCGGTCCACCGCCAGCGCGGTGTGATCCGAGTAGGTGCGCTGCTCGAGCCCCTTCACGCCCAGGAAGCTCGGCCCGGAGGCGTCGCCCAGCGAGACCGGGCCCAGCCCGCTCATGCCGTAGTCGCGGACCATCATCCGGGCCAGGCCGGTGGCCTGCTGCAGGTCGTTGGAGGCGCCGGTGGACGGCTCCCCGAAGACCTCCTCCTCGGCCACGCGGCCGCCCATCAGCCCCGCCATCCGGTCGCGCAGCTCGCTGCGCGTCAGGAGGTACCGGTCCTCGAGCGGCAGCTGGAGCGTGTAGCCCAGCGCCCCCAGGCCGCGCGGGATGATGGAGACCTTGGAGACGCGGTCGGCGTGGGGCAGCATCCAGGAGACCAGCGCGTGGCCGGCCTCGTGGAAGGCGACGATTTCCTTCTCGCGCTCGTTGATGCGCCGGCTCTTCTTCTCCAGGCCGGCCACCACGCGCTCGATGGCCTCCTCGAACTCGGCCCGCGTGACGTGGCTCTTGTTGCGGCGGGCGGCCAGCAGGGCCGCCTCGTTCACCACGTTGGCCAGGTCGGCCCCGGCGAACCCCGGCGTGCGGGTGGCCACCGCGCGCAGGTCCACGTCCGGCCCCAGCTTCACCGCGCGTGCGTGGATTTGCAGGATGCGCTCGCGGCCCCGCTTGTCGGGGCGGTCCACCAGCACCTGCCGGTCGAAGCGGCCGGGCGCATCAGGGCCGGGTCGAGGATCTCCGGCCGGTTGGTCGCGCCCATGATGATCAGCCCGGCCCGGGCGTCGAAGCCGTCCATCTCGGCCAGCAGCTGGTTCAGGGTCTGCTCGCGCTCGTCGTGCCCGCCCATCACCCCGGCGTTGCGAGACTTGCCCAGCGCGTCCAGCTCGTCGATGAAGACGATGCAGGGGGCCTTCTGGGTGGCCTGCTGGAACAGGTCGCGCACGCGCGCCGCGCCCACGCCCACGAACATCTCCACGAACTCGGAGCCGGAGAGCGAGAAGAACGGCACCCCCGCCTCGCCGGCGGTGGCGCGGGCCAGCAGCGTCTTGCCGGTGCCGGGCGGCCCCACCAGCAGCACGCCCTTGGGGATCCGGCCGCCCAGCCGGCGGTACTTCTCCGGCGTCTTCAGGAACTCGACGATCTCCTGCAGCTCCTCGACCGCCTCGTCGATGCCGGCGGCGTCCTGGAAGGTGACGCCGGTGTCCGGCTCCATGTGCACGCGGGCCCGCGACTTCCCGAAGGCCATCACGCCGGGCGGGCCCTGGCCGATCTGGCCGGACATGCGCCGCATCACCCACGCCCAGAACAGCAGGCCGATGGCGATGGGCGCCACCCAGACCCAGAACAGATCTCCCATCCCCGCCCCCCGAGACCGCGTCGTACGGGATGCCCGCCTTCTCGATGGCGGGCACGAGGTCGTCGCCGCCGCCCGGGATCCGGGTGGCCACGTAGGGAAGCGCCGCGTCCTGCGTCTTCGCGCTCTCCATGGGCCGCGGCACGCCGCGGACCCAGTCCGGGCCGATCACCACCCGCTCGAAGGCGGACTGGTGGATCATCTCCTTGAACTGCGAGTACGGGATGCGCCGGACGCCCACGTCCTGGAAGGCGCGGAACAGGAACACGGCCAGCGCGATCAGCACCAGCCAGGCCGCGGGCGAGGCCAGGGGCACGCGCGGCTGCCCCGGCACCTTCCCCCGCTCCCCGCGGCCCTGGGGCTTCTTTTCGTCGGACACCAGGCCTCCTGCCCCCTTCCCAGGCAATGTGCGCATGGGAGGGGTCCGGGCAATGCGAGGACCCAACCGCCTCGGGCCCGCCGGGGGCGCGCCGCGACCACCGCGGACGGCCCCCAGCCGTTCTCACGATCGGTGGATAACGGGGCGGGCGCGCGCGCGCCGCAGCAGCCAGGCGGGCGCCTGGTCGCGAGGGGTCACAGGGAGGGGGAGGAGCGGCTGCCTACAGCCCGAGCAGCTTGGCGATGCTCTTCTCGTCCGCCGGCGGGAACTCGTACTGCTCCAGCTCGTCCGGGCGGACCCAGCGGTGATCGTGGACGCGCAGGTGCTGGATGGGGCCGGCCACCAGCCTGCAGCGGTACACGCAGAAGTCGATGTCGTAGGCCTCGTACGCGTGCTCGACGTGGATGACGCGGTCGTCCACCACCACGTCGATGGCCATCTCCTCGCGCAGCTCGCGCGCCAGCGCCGCCTGGTCGGTCTCCGCCGGTCTCCACGCGACCGCCGGGGAACTCCCAGAGCAACGGCAGGGAGGCGGTGGGCGGGCGCTGGGTCAGCAGGTACCGGCCGTCCTTCTCGATCATCGCGCCCACGACCCGGATCTTGCGACGCATGTGCTCGCTCCCGTCCCTCGCGCTCAGCCCCGGACGGTACCGCAGGGGGCACCCCCGTGGTCCCGACCATACCGGAGGGTGAATTGTAGAATCCGGCCCTCATGCCGTCCATCCGCTTCCTCGGCGCGCCCGCTGAGAGCCCGGCCGCCGCGCGCCGTCCGGCGTACCTGGGGGTCCCATGAGCAGCGCCGCGGTGCCTGCCGACCCGGGCCTCCGCCCGGCGCTGCTGGACGGGGCCATGGGCACCGCGCTGCTCGCGCGCGGGCTGCCGCAGGGCACCCCGCCCGAGCGCTGGCTGGTGGAGCGTCCCGGCGAGATCGAGGCGGTCCACCGGGCGCATGCAGGCGCAGGGGCCGAGGTCCTCCTCACCTGCACCTTCAACCTGGCCGCGCCGCGCATCGGCCAGCTGGCGGAGGCCGGGCTGGGGGCGCTGGCCGCCCGCGCCGTGCGGGCCGCCCGCGCGGCCGCGCCGGGGGTGCGCGTGGCCGGTGCGCTCGGCCCCACCGGCCTGTGCGGCCCGGGCCAGCCGTACGTGCCCTCCGAGCAGCTGCGCGAGGCCTACCGGGCCGCGGCCGAGGCGCTGGCCGGCGCCGGCGTGGATCTCCTCTGGCTGGAGACGCAGTGGGACGCGGCGGAGGCCTCGGTGGCCCTGGCCGCGCTGCGCGACATGGCACTGCCGGTGGTGGTCACCTTCGTGCTGCGGACCGAGGCCGGGCGGCTGGTGGCGCCGGACGGCACCTCGGCCGAGGCGCTGCTGCTGCGGGCCGCCGAGGGGGGCGCGGCGGCGGCGGGGGTCAACTGCGTCGAGCCCGGGCCGGCGCTGACGGCGCTGGCCGGGTATGCGCGGGAGCACCTCTCCATCCCGTTCGTCGCCAAGCCCAGCCCGGGCCTGCCCGGCGCGATCCGCCCGCCGGAGGTCTTCGCCGCGGCGCTGGCGCCGGTGCTGGCGGCGGGCGTGGGCGCGGTGGGGGCCTGCTGCGGCGCCACCGCCGATCACCTGCGGGCGGTGGCCGCCGCGCTCGGGCGCGCCTGAGCCACCGCCGCGGCCAGCTCGGCCGGATCCACGGAGAGGGCCCCCGGCACCCGCGCCAGCGCGCGCTCCGGCATCGACGGCACCACCGCGGTCGCGGGCGCCTGGCAGATGGCCCGGCCGCCGCAGCGCGCCAGCTCGGCCAACCCCTCGGCGCCGTCCGCGCCCATGCCGGAGAGGACCACGCCGGTGGCGCGCGCCCCCAGCGCCGCCACGCTGCCCAGCAGCCGGTCGGCGCTGGGGACGTAGCGCGAGACGGCCGGCGCGCTGCGCGCCTCGGGGCCGTCCAGGACCAGGTCCTGCCCGGCGCCGGGCACCAGCGCCACCCCCGGCGCCAGCGGGGCCGCGCCGCTCACCACCACCGTGGGCCAGCCCGAGGCCGACTCCAGCCAGCGCGCGAAGGCCGGCACGAACTCGCCGTCCATGTGCTGCGCCACCAGCACCGCCCGCCCCTCGCGCGGCAGCTGGCGCAAGAGCTCGCCCAGCACCCAGACGCCGCCGGTGGAGCTGGCCACCGCCACGGCCTGGAGCTCCGGGTCCCCCGCCCGCGCCGGCTGCAGCGGCAGCGCCGTCCGCGGCTCGCCGCGCCGCGCCGTCACCACCGGCACCCGCGCCATGAGCAGGATCCGCTCTGCCGCGCGCGGCGCGCCGGCGGGCACCAGGTCCACCACCCCGGGGCCGAGCAGCTCCCGGCAGGCGGCGACGCCCGGCGGCAGCAGCCCCACCACCGGCGCCACGCCCGCCAGCGTGGCCGTGGCCCGCTCCAGCCGGTCCAGCAGCCCGGCCCGGTCCGGCCCGCCCACCACCGCGACGCCGGCGTGGCGCCGGAGCAGCTGCGGGTTGGGGAGACCGCGGAAGGCGCGCATGACCAGCGCCCCGGCCGCCGCCAGCGCCGCGTCCAGCCCGGGGTGGAGCGCCAGCACGTGGTCGTCCAGCACCACCGCGCACGGCTCGGCGCGCGGCCCGCCCACCCCGCGCGGCGCCGGGGTGCTCACGGGGCCCGCACCCCCAGCCGCGCCAGCGTCTCGGAGAGGACGCCCGCGTTGAAGCGCGACTTGATCAGGTAGGCGTCGGCCCCGGCCGCGGCGCCGGCGCTGCGGGTGGCGTCATCGTCCTGCGAGGTGAGCAGCACCACCGGCAGCCGCTCGGTGCCCGCCCGCGCGCGCAGGGCGCGGGTGAGCGAGAGGCCGTCGCGGCGCGGCATGTTCACGTCCGAGACCACCACGTCAGGCAGCCCCTCGTCGATCCGCTGCAGCGCCTCCTCGCCGTCGGCCGCCAGGCGGACCCGGAAGCCCTGCTGCTCGAGCAGCACGCGCAGCACCTCGCGCGTGGCCAGCGAGTCCTCCGCCAGCACCACCTCCAGCGCCCGGCGCGCCGCGGCCGCGGGGGCCACGGCCCCGGCCTGGGCCGGCGGGGCCGCCACCGGCCGCGCCCGGGCGCGGGCCAGCAGCAGGCGCGGGTGGAGCAGCGCCACCGGCGTGCCGTCGGCCAGCCGCGCGATCCCGGTGACCAGCGCGTCGGCCTGGGCGACGCCGGGCACGGCCGCCGGGACCATCCCGGTCACCGCCCCCACGTCCTCCACCGCCACCGCCGCCATGCTCCCCTCGGCCCGGACCACCAGCGCGAACCGCTCGCGCCCGGGCCTGGCCGGCAGCCCCAGCGCCTCGGAGAGCGGCACCAGCGGCAGGATGGTCTCGTCCACCGCCAGGGTCCGGCCGGCGGGGCCGTCGTGCACCGCCGTGCCGGCGGCGGCCAGCAGCACCGTCCGCTCCACCGTGCCGATGGGCAGGCCGAAGGTCCGGCCGCCGGCGGTGATGGAGAGCGCCTCCACCGCGTAGACCTCGAGCGGCAGCGAGAAGGTGACGGTGGCGCCCAGCCCGCGCACGGAGCGGATCTGGATGGCGCCGCCGGTCTCGCGGGCCAGCTGGGCCACCGCCGAGAGCCCCAGGCCGCGGCCGGAGACGTCGGTGGCCTCGGCGCGGGTGGAGCCGCCCTCGAAGGCCCAGCGCTGCAGCACCTCCTCGTCCGGCAGCGCCTCGGCCGCAGCGGCGTCGCCGCCGCGCCGCGCCAGCTGGGCCCGGATGGCCACCACGTCGAACCCGGCGCCGTCGTCGGCCACCTCGACCTGCAGCGCCGACTCGGCGGTGGAGAGCCGCACCGCCACCCGCCCCGCCGCCGGCTTGCCCGCCGCCCGCCGCGCCTCGGGCGGCTCGATGCCGTGGTCGAGCGCGTTGCGCAGCAGGTGGCGCATCAGGCCGCGGGCGGTCTCGAGCGTGCGCCGGTCGGCCCGCACCTCCCCGGCGACGATCACCGGCACCACCTGCTTGCCCAGCCGCGCCGCCAGCGCCTCGATCTCCGCCTCCAGCCCGCCCAGCGCGTGGTCGGCCCGCACCAGCCGCAGCGAGGCGATGAGCCCCTCCAGCGCGGCGGAGGCGGTGGCCAGCCCCTGCAGCGCCGGATCCTCCACGCGGGCCTCGTGCAGGTGGGCCAGCGCGCGGGACACCGACGCGGCCAGGCGCAGCGCCTCGTCCACGTCGCCGGCCGGCACGCTGAGCCGCTCCTCGCCCTCCGGCGCCCTGGCCGGGCGCTTCTCGGCTGCGCGCGCCGCGGGCGGCTGCGAGGTCGGGCGCGGCGCGGGGGCCGCGGGAGCCGCGCCAGGTGCGGCGCCCGCTCGCTGCTCGCCGGGCCCGGCGCCGACGGGTGGCGCCGCCACGGTGGCCAGCAGCGGCTTCAGCAGGTCCTCGGGGAAGGCGTCGGCCAGCATGGCCGCCATCCGCTCCAGCCCGGCGCCGATCAGCTCCAGCGCCCGGGTGATGCGGCCGTCGCGCACCGCCGCGGCGGCGGGATCGTCCCCCAGCCGCCCCAGCGCCAGCGCCTCGAGGTCGTGGAGCGCCCGCGCCAGCTCCCGGTACTCCAGCGAGGCGGCGGCGCCCTTGAGCCCGTGGGCGATGCGGCCGAAGTCGGCCAGCGCCTCGCCGGCCTCGCCCTCGCGCAGCCGGGCCGAGAGCCCGCGCAGCACCTCCAGCGACTCCTTCGCCTCGGCCACGAACAGGCCGACCAGCCGTGCGCGGGTGGCCGCGTCCACGCCGTTCATGGGCGCGCCGCCTTCCCTGCCCAGCTCCGCAGCCAGCCCGCGTCCAGCACCGAGGTGCCGCCCTCCAGCACCCCCGCCAGGCGCACCGCGCCGGTCTCGACCGGCGCGGCCGCCGCCGCCAGCCGCTCCTCCAGCAGCTCCAGCGGCGCCTCGACGGCCACCGCCACCGGGCCACCCTCCGCCTCGACCAGCAGGGCCGGCCGGCCCTCCAGCCCGCCGGACCCGGCCGCGCCCGGCCCGACCGTGGCGCCAGCGTCCACCAGCGGGACCGGTCGCTCGTCCACGAACACCACCCAGCGCTCGCCGCCGGCCGCCAGCGGGACCGCCAGCGGCGGTCCCAGCCGCGACACCGCCCGCAGCACCGCGTCGGCCTCCACCGCGCAGGGCCGGCCCCCCAGGCCGAAGGCCACCAGCCGCTGCGTGACGCGGTCCTCTCCGGCGACCGCCGGCGCCGCCAGCTCCTGGGCCCGCGCCTCCAGGCGCGCCAGGTCGGTGGGATGCAGGAGCGGGATCGGCAGCGCGCTCATGGCTCCTCCGCCCCGAGCAGCAGGCGCGCGGCGTCGGCCAGCTGCCCGACGGAGAGACCGTCGGCGCTGGGGACGTCCAGCTCGGGCGCGAGCCGGGCGGCCGCGGCCACCAGCTCGCGCAGCAGGTGGCGGGCGCGCGGGGCGTCCACCGGGATGAGCTGCTGGCCCAGCAGCAGGCGCGCGTACAGATCGCGCGGATCGTGGAAGAGCGCGGCCCGGGCCTCGGCCAGCGCGTCGCCCGGGCGCCCCGCCTGCGCGTGGCGGACGGCCTCGGCCAGGTGGGCGCGCAGCGCCTGGTCGCGGTGCGGGGCGCGGGGGACCGCGCGGGGCGGCGGGGTGGGCGCGGCGGCGCGCGGGACGGCACGGAGCGGGCGATGGGCGCGGGGCGCGGCCGGGCGACGGGGGCGCGGCGCGGGCGGCGCGGCCTGGCCCACGCCCAGGGGCCCCAGCGGCCGGAGCCCGCCGGCGGCCAGCAGGTGGGCCTCGGCGGCGGCCAGCACCAGGTGGGCGCCGGGGTCGAGCGCGCGGGCCAGCGCGCCGGCCAGCCGCTCGGCCTCGGCCGGGCGCGCGTAGATGAGCACGTGGCGGCAGAGCACCAGGTCGTGGCCGCCCAGCGCCGCCGGCCCCCGCTCCACCACCTCCAGCAGGTTGCCCACCTCGAACCGGCACAGCGCGCGGACCGGCTCGGCGACGCGGTAGCGCCCGCCCTCCTCCGGCTGGACGCGCGCGCCGATCCAGGCCTGTGGGCCGCGCTGGACCGACCAGGCCGAGAGCGAGCCGGAGCGGGCCGCCTCGATCCGCGCCGGCGAGGCGTCCACGCCGGTCACCTGGACCAGCCCGGCGGCCGCCGAGGCCGGCAGCCCGCGCTGCTCCAGCGCGTCGCACAGCGCCATGGCCACGGTGAACGGCTCCTGGCCGGCGGAGCAGCCCAGCGAGAGCACCCGCACCGGCCGCCCCTCCTCGGCGGCCCGCGCCAGCAGCGCCGGCCCGGCCACCTCGCGCACCCACTCCCAGAGCGCCTCGTCGCGGAAGAGCCAGCTCTCGTCGATGGGGAGCCGGTCCACCACGCGCGCCAGCCAGGCGGGATCCTCAGGCGAGGCCGGGCCGCCGCCGGCCGCCGACTGCACCGCGGCGGCAATCTGCGCCTCGCCGACGCCCTGCAGCGCCAGGCCGTAGGCGGCCTCCAGCGCGCGGCGCACCGCCGCCAGGGGGGCGTCCTCGCCGGTCATGCGCGCGACCCCTCGGGCAGCGCGTAGGCGCCGGCCGACTGCTGCAGGCTGTCGGACAGCTCGTGGGCCCGGGTGGACAGCTCGCCCAGCAGCCGCGCGCCGTCGCGGATGGACTCGGAGGCCTTCTGCATGGAGCCGAGCGCCTGCGAGACCTGGCTCACGCCGGCCTGGTGCTGGCGGGCCGAGCCCTCCACCTGGCGCATGAGCCCGACCGCCTCGGTGACGGTCACGCCCAGCTGGGCCACCACCTCGCCCAGCCGCTGCACCAGCATGGCGCCCTCGGAGACGGTGCGCCCGCCGGCCTCCACCGAGCCGTCCACCTCGCCGGTGCGCTGCCGGATCTCGCCCAGCAGGTCGCGGATCTCCGCCGCCGCCTTGCGCGAGTCGGCCGCCAGGGCGCGGAATCTCGCGCGCCACCACCGCGAACCCCTTGCCCGCCTCGCCGGCCCGCGCCGCCTCGATGGCGGCGTTGATGGCCAGGGTGGAGGACTGGTCGGCCAGGAAGGAGACGGTCTCGGTGATGTCGTCGATGCGGCGCACGCGCTCGGCCAGCGCCGACGAGGCCTGGGCCACGCGGTCCAGCGAGCCGGAGATGGCGCTCATGGCGCCCGCCGCCGCGTGGGTGGCCGCGCTCCCCTCCTCCACCACCGCCGTGGCCGCCTCGCCCTGGCGGATCAGCTCGCTGGCGCGGTCGGCCGAGACCGCCGAGGTCTGGGCCATCTCGGTCATGGTGTTGGCGGTCTCGGTCACCGCCGCCACCTGCTCGGTGGTGGCGGTGCTGAGCTGCGCCGAGGCCGACTGCAGGTTCACCACGATGTCGGCCACCGAGCCGGCCACGCCCTGCGTCCGGCCCACCATGGTGCGGAGGTTCCCGGTCATGCGCTGCAGCGCCTGCCCCAGCGCGCCCGGCAGCTCGGCGTCCTTGCGCAGGTCGCCGCCGGCGATGGTGCGCGCCTGGTCGGCCACGCCCTGCAGCGCCGCCTGCAGCTGCTCGAAGGCCGCGCCCAGGTCGCCCTGGATGCGCGACGCGTCCACCACCTCGCCGCGGGCCATGGCCGCCATGCGGCGCGACAGCTCCAGCATGGCCTGGCGCGAGGCCCGGAACGGCTGCAGCAGCCCGCTCTCGCCCTGCAGCTCGCGGGTCAGCTCGCCGGCCGCGATGGCGCGCAGCTGCTCGAAGGCGTGGCCCAGCTCGCGCGCGATGGCGGCGGTGGCCACGGCCAGGTCGCCGGTCTCGTCGCTGGCCACCCAGCGCGGCACCGAGGGCGTCCCGGCCACCGTCGCGCGCAGGGCCGCCTGGACCTCGGCGGCGGCGCGGGCCTGGCGGCGGGCCAGCAGCGTCCCGGCCAGCCCGAAGGCCACCATGATCACCAGCGAGATGGCCAGCAGCGGCCAGGCGATCTGCTGGTTGATGTGGAGCAGCTGCAGCTGGACGAACCCGGCGGCGGACGACATCCCCTCCTCGGAGAGGGCCGCCAGGATGTCCGCCACCGCCGTCTGGTAGCGGGCGTAGAGCACCGCGCCGGTGAACCCCAGCATGGTGACCACCGCCACCGCGAAGGCGTAGGGCAGGAACCAGCCCTGGCGCAGCCAGAGGAGGCCGCGCCGGCCGACGGGCGGCTGCGGGTCGCGCAGGTACTCGGCCAGCGCCAGCGGGCGCACCTCCTCCTCGACCAGCAGCGTCTGCAGCAGCCCGGGGAAGAGCGAGGCCAGCAGGCCGATGGCGGGGCTGACGATCAGCAGCCCGGTGGGCCGCTCGAAGAGGACCACGCACCCGATCGCGAACACCTCGCCGCCGAGCATCCAGGCCGGCGCGCCGGAGAGCAGCTCGATGCGCCGCGGCAGCTCCAGCAGCCGCACCAGGCGCCGCCCGGCGGCCTCGCCCGGGTGCTGCGCGAGCGCGGCCCGGAGCAGGCTGCGCGAGACCAGGAACTGGAAGGCGGCGGTCACGGCCAGCACCAGGGCCAGCAGCCCCAGCCCCTGCCACAGGTCGGCGCGCTTCAGCCCCACCACCAGCGTGAAGACCACCGCCGCCACCACGGCGCCCGGCACGGAGGTGACCAGGATGCGGTTGAAGATGCGCTGGTGCGCCCGGCCGGCGTCGAGGGACGGTTCGGGCGTCATGCGGTCTGCTCCGGCGTCGCGCCCAGGTGGCGCCGGATGGCGTCCTGCAGCGGCTGCGGCTGGATGGGCTTGTGCAGCACCTCGCGGGCGCCGGCGGCGCGGATGCGGCGCACCAGGGTCTCGTCGCGGCTGGAGGTCAGGATCAGCACCGGCACCTTGCGCAGCGCCGCGTCGGCGGAGAGCGCCTCGCAGAGGCCGATGCCGTCGAGGTTGGGCATGCGCAGGTCGGCGAGGACCAGATCGGGCGGCGCGGCGCGGATCTTCTCCAGCGCGTCGGCGCCGTCGGCAGCGTCGTCCAGCTCGACGTCGCGGGCGATGAGATAGACCTTGATGAGCTCCCGGCTCACGCGGCTGTCGTCCACCACCAGGATGCGCGTCATGGAGCTCTCGTCCTTTCGAAGATCAGTCCGGAAGCGCGGCGAGGCTGCGGAGCAGCGCCGGCACGTCCAGCACGGCCAGGGGTCGATCGGTGCCGGACCAGCCGGCCACCAGGTCCGGCGAGGGCTGGTCCTCGCCCAGCGGCGCGTGGGCCACCAGGTCCTCGGCGGCGTCCACCCAGAGCAGGCCCCGCAGGCCGCGGGCGCCGAGCTCGACCAGCTGGTGGTGCGGCGAGAGCGTCACCTCGCGCTCGCCCGCCAGCGCGGCGGCGAAGGCCACCGGCAGGAGCGCGCCGCGCACGCCGATGAGCGGCGCGACGGGGGCGGTGGCGGGGCGCGCCGCAGGCAGCGCGGCGGGGTGGACACGCTGGACGTGGCGGAGCGGCACCAGCAGGCGCCAGGCGCCGGCGCGGACCACCATCAGCTCTTCACCCGCCGTCAAGGGGTCGGCGGAGGTGGTCAGGGGTGCGGCAGCGGGCGGTAGGGCAGGATCCACGCCCGATCCTGCCGTGAAAACTTCGTACCATTTCTCCCCTGCACCGTCCCGCGGGTGCGGGACGAACGCAGCGCGTCCAAGTCCGCGATCCGTGGGGCACCGCCCCTGTGCGGTCCTGCCGCGGCGCCGGTCACCTCACATGTCACCGAGGGTCACGTTACCGTGGGTCAACGCTACCCGGGCGCAACGCTGACCCATGCCCAGCGTGCGGATTTCCCTAGGACGGGCTGCCGCACCGCGGGTACGACCCGAGCCGGTGGAGCGCGTGCACCCGCTCCCCCACCGCCACCAGCGCCGCGGCCCCGGCCTGGTCGTCCTGGTGCCCCTCGAAGTCGAGGAAGAAGACGTAGTGCCCCAGGGCCTCCTTGGTCGGGCGGCTCTCGATCTTGGACAGGTTGATGCCGCGCCGGGAGAACTCGCCCAGCACCTCGGCCAGGCCGCCCGGGCGGTCCCGGTCCAGCGTGAAGGCGATGCTGGTCCGGTCGGCGCCGGTCGGCGGCTCGGCCCCGGCCGCCACCAGCACGAAGCGGGTCACGTTCTCGCCGGCGTCCTGGATGTCCTCGGCCAGCACCTCCAGCCCGTACCGCGCCGCGGCCGCGCGCGAGCCGATGGAGGCCACGCCCGGCCCGCCCGCCGCCACCGTCCGCGCCGCGTCGGCGGTGGAGTGGGTGGCCTCCAGCGTGGCGCCGGGGAGCCGGGTGCGCAGGAAGCGGGCGCACTGGCCCAGCGGCTGCGGGTGCGAGAGGACGCGCCGCACGTCCTCCAGGCGCGTGCCCGGCGGCGCCAGCAGGTGCTGGCGCACGGGCAGCAGCAGCTCGCGCCGGATGCGCAGGCCGGGGCGGTGGACCAGCAGGTCGAGCACGGCGCCCACGCTCCCCTCGATGGAGTTCTCGATGGGGAGCAGCGCCGCCTCGACGGCGCCGCCCAGCGCCGCCTCGTAGGCGTCGGCGAAGGTGGAGTACGGGACCGGTGCGTCGCTGGCCGCGAGAATCGCAGCGCGAGACGGCCTCCTCGCTGAAGGTGCCGGGCGGCCCCAGGTAACCGATGCGCATGGTCCCGGGGATTTACCACGCCGACGGGCGGAAGGCTGCCGCGGCATGGCGCGCCGCGCCGCCGCGGCCGCACCTCAGGGGGCGAGGCCGGGGCGACCGCGCTCCGCGGCGTCCGCTACCGCGCGCAGCAGCTCGCGCAGGCCGAACGGCTTGAAGAGGACGGCGTCCGGCTTCAGCAGGCGCGTCACGTGCGGCGTCTGGATGCCGGTGGTGACCACCACGCGGATGCGCGCCAGCGCAGGGTCGGCGCGGAGCGTGTTGAGCAGCGACGCGCCGTCGAGCCCGGGCATCATCAGGTCGAGCACCAGCACATCGGGCGGGTCGGCCCGCAGGCGGGCCAGCCCCTCCTCGCCGTCGGCGGCCACCTGGACCTGGTAGCCCTCCGCGGACAGCACGTCCGCCACGACGTCCCGCTGGACGTCGTTGTCGTCGACAACCAACACCCTGGCGGGCCCGTTCACGGCCGGGAATGTAGGGCGAGAGCCCGGCACGCGGGAGGGCAGGCGCTGACTCTCTTGGGATGGGTCCCTTAGCGCGGCGAGCAGCGCGGGGAGGTCCTCGATCCGCTCCAGGACGTGATCCGGGCCGGCGCCGAGCAGCACCGCGCGCTCGCAGGCCCCCCAGGGCGCGGCGACGGTGGCGACGCCGGCGGCCCGCGCTGCCTCGAGATCGTGCACCGCGTCCCCTACCATGATCGCGTCGGCGGCCGGGACGCCGAGCCGCTCGAGCGCCAGCAGGACCGGCTCGGGATCTGGCTTGGAGCGGGCGCAGGAGTCGGCGCCGATCACCACCCGCAGGTGCGGCAGCAGGCCGGTGAAGCGGAGCGTCCGGAACGCGCCCTGCTCGGTCTTGGCCGTGACCACTCCCAGCGGGTGGCCGGCGGCGGCCAGCGAGGCCACGGTCTCGAGCGCGCCGGGGAAGCAGCGGGTCATCCGGTCGTGCTCCGCCAGCCAGAACTGGCGATAACGGTCCACAAGCCCGTCCACCTCGTGCGCCGGCACCAGGCGGGCAATCTGCTCGCGCAGCGGCGTCCCCACGCCGGCCAGCCACTCGGCCTCGGTCGGGCCGCGCGGATGTCCCTCGAACGCATGGCGCACCGCAGCGAGGATGAAGGGGATGGTGTCGACGAGCGTGCCGTCGAGATCGAAGAGGACCGCCGTGTTCACGGGCACCCCACGATCATAGTGCAAAAACGCCCTCGCTTCGCCATCGGCGCGTGGCTAGCTTCGGGAGGTGACGGGCGCAGCGATCATCCGGCGGGAAGCCCAGGGGACGACCGTCCTGGCCGTGCACGGCGCCTTCGACGGCTGCGCCGCCTGGGCGCTGCGCCTGGAGATGGACGCCTGCGGCCCGGGCGACTTCGTGGTCGACCTGACGCAGGCCGACGAAGCCTGCGAGTTCGCCGCCTGCCTGCTCGCGAGCTACGCGCAGGGCTGCCGCCGGGAGCGGCGCATCCGCTTCGTCCCCGGCGCGCCCGACCAGGCGCGGCTGCTGGCGGCGTTCAACCTGGAGTGCGTGCGTGAGCCTCCACCGCTCCACGCGGCCGCGGCCGCCCGCAACGAGCCGGCCGGTCCGAGGCACGCGCCCGCCTCGCCCCGCCGGACCGGGGTGGCCTGAGCCAGCCCTGGGCTTCGACTCCGCGAGCCCTGTGGGCTCGCTACGCTCAGCCCGAACGGATCCAACCGTTCGTCCTGGGCGTAGCCGCCGCACAGCGGCGGCGGAGTCGAAGGACGGGGCCCGATGTGGGCGCCCTCGCCCCCCGGATTCCACCAGCAACTCCCGCCAGTTGACGGAATGTTCGCAGCGCGTGCGCGCCGGCACGGGCGTGCCATGATGGCGTCATGTCGTCCCCCACTGGCGAAGGCTTTCGGATCCTGTTCGTGGAGGACGACGAGCGCCTCGCGTCCCTCACCACCCGCTACCTCGAGCTGCACGGCAACGAGGTGACCTGGGTCGCCGACGGACGCGAGGGGCTGGCCCAGGCGCTGCGCGGCCAGCACGACGTCGTGATCCTCGACGTCATGCTCCCGCGGCTCAACGGCCTGGAGCTCTGCCGCGAGCTGCGCACCCGCAGCGCCGTCCCGGTGCTGATGCTGACGGCGCTGGGCGAGGAGGTGGACCGGGTGATGGGGCTGGAGACCGGCGCGGACGACTACCTCGCCAAGCCCTTCTCCTCCCGCGAGCTGCTGGCGCGCCTCAAGGCGCTGGTCCGGCGGGCCCGCAACGCGCTCGGCCCGCCGCGCGACGTGCTGCGGGTGGGCGAGCTGGCCATCGACGCCCGCGACTACAGCGCCACGCTGGAGGGCAGGCCGCTCAAGCTCACCACCGCCGAGTTCGTGCTGCTGCGCGTGCTGGCGGAGCGGGCCGGGCGGGTGCTGACGCGCGAGCAGCTGCTCGACCTCACCAAGGGGAGCGCCGACGAGGCCTTCGACCGCTCCATCGACGCCCACGTCTCCCGCCTGCGGCACAAGCTGGGCGACGACCCGCGCAGCCCGCGATTGCTCAAGACGGTGCGGGGCGCGGGCTACCTGCTGGCCACCGGCGGCGAGGACCCGGCGTGACCTCCCCGCGCTGGCGCGGCACGCTGGCCCTGCGCATCTACCTGGTCTCGGTCACGGCCGTCCTGGCGGTGGGCGTGGCGCTGTTCCTGGCCGCCCGCGCCGCCTCCGACCCCATGCACCCGCAGCCCATGCGCGAGCTCGGCACCTACGCGGCCCACCACCTCGGCGATGAGTGGGGCCGCCAGGAGGCGGTCCGCCAGGAGCTGGGGCTGGCGCTGCGCGGCTCGCGGGTGGTGGGCACGGTCTACGGCTGGGACGGCGTGCGCGTCGCCACCACCTCCGAGCGGCCGCCGCCGCCGGTGCGGCCGGAGGAGCTGGACCGGCTCAGGCGCGAGGGCGTGAGCGACAGCGCCGACCGCTGCGACATCGGCCCCTGCAACGTCCGCTTCCTGATCGGCCCCGGCGCCGCCCCGCAGGGCTACCTGCTGCTGGAGCCGCGCGACCGCTTCCGGCCCCCGCTGGACCCGCGCGTGGCGACGCCCATCGCGGTGCTGCTCATCGGCCTGGGGATCGCCGCCGCCGTGCTGGGGCGCGGGCTGGCGCGGCCGCTGGAGCGGCTGGCCGAGACCGCCCGGGCGATCGGCCATGGCGACCTGACGGCCCGCACCGGGGTGAAGCGCTCCGACGAGCTGGGCGCGCTGGCGGCCGCCCTCGACGGAATGGCCGAGCGGGTCCAGGGGCTGCTCCGCTCGCAGACCGAGCTCATCGCCAACGTGGCCCACGAGCTGCGCACGCCGCTGGCGCGCATCCGCGTGGCGCTGGACCTGGCCGACGGCGGCGACGCCGAGATGGCCCGCGAGTCGCTGGCCGAGATCGCCGAGGACCTGGCCGAGCTGGAGCGGCTGGTGGACGACGTGCTGGCCTCGGCGCGCATGGACCTGGCCAGCAACACCGCCAGCGCCGGCGGCGCGCCGGCCATCCGGGCCGCGCCGCTGGACCTGGGCGGCGTGGTGCGCGGGGCGGCCGAGCGGCTGCACCACCGCCACCCGGAGCGCGACGTGATCGTCGAGCTGGAGGGGCCGCTGCCGGCGGTGCAGGGCGACGCCGTGCTGCTGCGGCGCGTGCTCGACAACCTGCTCGACAACGCCCGCAAGTACTCCGCCCCCGGCCGGCCCATCCGGCTGCGCGCCACCGCGCCGGCCGGCCAGGCGGTGGTGCAGGTCATCGACCAGGGCGAGGGGCTGCTGCCGGAGGATCTGCAGAAGCTCTTCACCCCCTTCTTCCGCAGCGACCGCAGCCGCAACCGCGCCACCGGCGGCATCGGCCTGGGGCTGACGCTGGCCCGCCGCATCGCCGAGGCGCACGGCGGCACGCTCACCGCCGAGAGCACGCCGGGCCAGGGCTCGACCTTCACGCTCGCCCTGCCCGCCGCGGCCGAGCCCGCCGCGCCCGTCCGGCCGTAACAATCGCGCACACGCGGGCCAAGCACGGCCAACGCGCCGGGGACAAGCTCTCCCCACGTCTGACGGGGCGTGGGGAGAGAACGTGATCAAGCGACACTGGAAGAAGCTGGCCGCGGCCGCCGCGGCGCTGGTGGTCATCGCAGGGCTCTGGCTGGCGCGCCCGCGCCCGCCGCCCGCGCCGGCCTGGGAGGCCACGCCGCTCGACCGCGGCGACGTGGTGGTGAAGGTCACCGCCTCCGGCACCCTGGCCGCGCGCCGCACCGTGGTGGTCTCGAGCCAGGTCTCCGGGCGCGTGGCCGAGCTGGCGGTGGACTACAACGGCCGCGTCCGCAAGGGACAGCTCCTGGCCCGCATCGACCCGCAGCCGTTCCAGGCCGCGGTGGCCCAGGCCACCGCCAGCGCGGCGGCCGCGGGCGCCCAGGTGTCCAAGGCCAGGGCCAGCCTGGCCGACCTGGAGCGCCAGTCCGCGCGCTCCCGGGAGCTGCTCGACCGCGGCCTGCTGGCCCGCGAGGAGTGGGACGCGTCGGTGGCCCAGGTGACGATGTCGAAGGCCGAGCTGGCCGCCGCGGAGGCCGGGCTGGCCCAGGCCCGGGCCGCGCTGGACGAGGCGCGCTACAAGCTGACCCAGACCGACATCCGCTCCTCCATCGACGGCATCGTGGTGTCCCGCGACGTGGACGTGGGGCAGACGGTGGCCGCCTCGCTGCAGGCCCCCACCCTCTTCACGCTGGCCGAGGACCTGTCGCTGATGGAGGTCCGGGCGCACGTCTCCGAGTCCGACGTGGGCAAGATCAGCGAAGGCATGGCGGCCACGTTCAAGGTGGACGCCTTCCCGCGCGAGGTGCTGCAGGGGCGCGTCCGCCAGGTGCGCAACGCCGCCACCACCACCCAGAGCGTGGTGACCTACGACGTGGTGGTGGACGTGGAGAACCCGGCCCTGAAGCTCAAGCCGGGCATGACCGCCACCGTCACCTTCGTGGCCGCCGAGCGGAGGGACGCGCTGCGCGCCCCCAACGCCGCCCTCCGCTTCAAGCCGCCCGCCGGCGCCGCGCCCCCCGCGCCGCGCGACCTGGCGGCGGACCAGCGGGTGATCTACCTGGTCGAGGCCGAAAGGCTCTCACCGGTCACCGTCCGGCTCGGCGTCAGCGACGGCGCCCACACCGAGCTCCTGGACGCCCAGGTCCCGCCAGGCGCGCTGGTGGCCACCGGCAGCGCGTCGGCCGACGGCGCGGGCTCGGCGGCGGCCACCGCGAAGCGCTCCCAGGCGCCCGGCGGCCCGGGCGGCCCGCCGCCGCCGAGGATGTTCTGATGGCCTCGCACGCCCTGCAGCCGCTGCTCGCGCTCGACCGCGTCAGCCGTACCTACGACACCGGCGGCGCCCAGGTCCACGCCCTGCGCGCGGTGGACCTGGAGGTCCACCGCGGCGAGTTCCTGGCCGTCACCGGCCCCTCCGGCTCCGGCAAGTCCACGCTCATGAACATCCTGGGCTGCCTGGACCGGCCCGACGCCGGCCGCTACCTGGTGGAGGGCCAGGACGTCTCGCAGCTGGACCGGGCCGCGCTGGCCCGCGTCCGCAACCGCACCCTGGGCTTCGTCTTCCAGAGCTTCGCGCTCCTGCCGCGCACCAGCGCGCTGGAGAACGTCGAGCTGCCGCTGGTCTACGCCGGGGTGGGGGGCGCCGAGCGACGGCGCCTGGCCACCCGGGCGCTGGAGCGCGTGGGGCTGGCCGAGCGGGCCGACCACCACCCCAACCAGCTCTCCGGCGGCCAGCAGCAGCGCGTGGCCATCGCCCGGGCGCTGGTCAACGAGCCACCGGTGATCCTGGCCGACGAGCCCACCGGCAACCTGGACAGCCGCACCACCGACGAGATCCTGGCCCTCTTCCACGACCTGCGGGAGAGCGGGCTGACGCTGGTGCTGGTCACCCACGAGGCGGACGTGGCGGCCCACGCCTCGCGCGTCGTGGTGGTGCGCGATGGCCGCATCGCCAGCGATCACCTGCAGGCGCCGCGCCTCCGCGCCGCCGGGGAGGCCCAGCCATGAACCCGCTCGTCACCCTGCGCGTGGCCCTCCGGGCGCTGGTGCGCAACAAGACCCGCTCCGTCCTCACCACCCTGGGCGTGGTCATCGGCGTGGCGGCGGTGATCGCCACGGTGGGCATCGGCAACGGCGCCGCCGCCCGGGTGGCCGACACCTTCGCCGCCATGGGCACCAACCTGCTCATCGTGCTCCCCGGCTCGCTCACCTCCGGCGGCGCGCAGGGGGGCATGGGCAGCGCCTCCACCATCACCTGGGACGACCTCACCGCCATCCGCAGCGAGCTCCCCTCGGTCCGCGCCGCCGCCCCGCAGCTCCGCTCCGGCGCGCAGCTGGTGGCGGAGGGCGGCAACTGGCAGGTGCAGCTCTCCGGGACCACCCCGGAGTTCTTCCAGATCCGCAGCTGGCGCGCCGCCCGCGGCCGGCTGCTGGAGGACGGCGACGTGGACGCCCGGGCGCAGGTGATCGTGCTGGGGCGCACCACCGCCGACGAGCTCTTCGGCAAGGACGTGGACCCGGTGGGCGAGGTGGTCCGGGTGCGCAGCGTGCCCTTCACCATCGTGGGCGTGCTGGAGAAGAAGGGCCAGTCGCCCATGGGCCAGGACTACGACGACACCGCGCTGGTCCCCGCCACCACCTTCCAGGCGCGCATCCAGGGCAGCCTCTCCGGCTTCCTCGACGGCGCGCTGCTGGTCTCGGCCACCTCGTCCACCGCGACGCAGCGGGCCCAGGACGAGCTCACGGCGCTCTTGCGCGACCGCCACCGGCTGGCCGAGGGCGACGACGACGACTTCTCGGTCCGCAACCTGGCCGAGCTGGCCTCGAGCCAGCAGCAGAGCGCCAGGACCATGGCCACGCTGCTGGCGAGCGTGGCGGCGGTCTCGCTGCTGGTGGGCGGCATCGGGATCATGAACATCATGCTGGTGAGCGTCACCGAGCGGACCCGCGAGATCGGCATCCGCGCCGCGGTGGGCGCCACGCCCGGCAACCTGCTGGCGCAGTTCCTGGCCGAGGCGGTGGCGCTCTCGGTGCTGGGCGGCGCGGTGGGCGTGGCGCTGGGGATGGGGCTCTGCTGGCAGCTGGGCAGCGCCTTCGGCTGGAAGGCGCTGGTGGACGCGGGAACGGTGCTGATCGCGATCGGGTTCAGCGCCTTCGTGGGCGTGACCTTCGGGCTCTACCCGGCGCTCCGGGCCTCGCGGCTGGATCCCATCGTGGCGCTGCGGTGGGAGTGAGGGGCGAGGGCAGCGCCGGGCTCGCCAGCCAACTCCGACTTCGACCCTCAAGCGCGTGGCCCCCCCGTTCGGCCTGAGCGTAGCGAGCCCGCAGGGCTCGCGGAGTCGAAGGCCAGGAGCTGCACTCGTGACGCTCAGCGCCCCGCCGGCAGCGGCTTCATGGGCGGCCGGGTCACCTTGAACGCAGGCAGCCGCAGCTGCGGCGCCTCCACGAACGGCTTCACGCCCAGCTCGCGGTAGAGCTCGGCCGGGAAGTAGACGTCGCCCTGCTTCACCGCCATGGCCACGCGCCGGATGGCCGAGATGTCCTGCGTGGGGTCGCCGTCGACCAGGATGACGTCGGCGGAGTAGCCGGGCGCCACCCGCCCCAGCTCCTGATCCCAGCCCAGCACCTTGGCCGCGCCCAGCGTGGCGTGGTGGAGGACCCGGGCTGGCGGGATGCCGGCCTTCACCCACAGCTCCAGCTCGCGGTGGAGCGTGAAGCCAGCCAGCCCGTCGGTGCCCGCCACCAGCGTCACGCCGGCGTCGTCCAGCCGCTTCACCACCTGCAGCATCTTCCCGAACGAGGCCCGGTAGCGCTCGCGGGTGGGCCCATCCGCTTCCATGGCCGCCATCCGCAGCCCGCGCTGGAAGCTGGCCGGCAGGTGAACGGCGACCATGCCGTAGGAGGCCGAGGGCTCGCCCGGCGCGTGCGTGAACAGGTCCTCGAAGACCGTCACGGTGGGATCGTGCCCTACCCCGCGCTCCAGCATGAGCCGGACGAAGTCCTGGAAGGCCGGGCCGTCCAGGTCCAGGTCCGCCGCCCGTTCCGCCACGGTGGTGAAGCGCGCCAGCGTGCGCGAGTCCTCGCCTTCCTTGGAGACGAAGTTGAGCAGCAGCTGGTTGACGTGATGGATCTCCATGTAGCCGGCCAGGATGGCGTCGCGGGCGCGGGCGAAGGCTGGCACGTGGCCAGACACCCGCAGCCCCAGCTCGCGGGCGTGGGCCGCCAGGGGCGCCATCCACTCCGGCTTGATGGAGTTGTAGAGCTTGATGCCGCGGTAGCCGAGCCGGGCGTAGCGGTCCTCGGCCGCCAGCGCGTCGTCGAGCGTGGGGACCACCACGCCGCTGAAGCGGGACGCGAACGGGCTATCGCCCTCGACGAAGCCGGAGCGCCAGATGCGCGGCCCGACCCACTGCCCCGTCCCCGCCTTCTCCTCCAGCTCCAGGATCTCGCGCTCGGTGTTCCCCAGGTCTCGGATGGTGGTGACCCCACCCGCCAGCTGCAGTGCAGCGTTCCAGGGCCACTCGTGCGCGTGCATGTCGATCAGGGCCGGCAGCAGCGTCTTCCCCTCCCCATCCACCACCGCCACGTCGTCAGGGACCGGCTTCGCGGCCGGCACCACCGAGGTGATCCGGCCGCGGAACAGGTAGACCGTGGAAGGCCCGGTGCGCTGGCCGGTGACCGGGTCGAAGACGTTCACGCCGGTGATGGCCAGCGGAGGCTTGACCACGTGCCGGGTGCGGGTGGCCAGGGCGTCGAGCAGGGAGGCCTGGGCCTGCTTCACCGCAGCCGCGAGGCGCGGCGCCTCGGCGGCGTAGCCCGCGCGGATGGTGCCGAAGGGCGGCTGGGAGTCCCCCACGTCGGAGAAGAGCCGCCCATCGGCGTCCAGCCAGAGGAAGACCGGCTGGAAGGTGACGCCCCGGGCCACGTGCAGCGTGACCTGGCGCGGGCCGCCGGCGCCCTTCACGGTGAGCGTCCGCAGCCGCTCCACCCGGATCTCGCCACCCGGCAGCAGGCGAAGGGCCCCGCCGTGGACCAGCGCCTGCCGGAAGGTGAGCGCGTCCAGCTCCGGGCTGTTCACGATGGGCAGGTAGGTGGCAGGACCCTGGACCCGCGTCTCGCCCTGATCCGCCAGGGTCTTCCAGCTGGCCTTCCCGCCGCCGCGCGTGAACCGCTCCTCCACCCGCCCGCCGAAGGTGTTGGTGCCGGTGATCTCGAGCGTGGCCACCTGCCCGTCGGCGCCCAGGGTGTAGCGCTCGGAGAGCTTCGGTCCGCGGCCGTTCTCGAGGTAGGCGAACTCGACCCGCACCTCGCCCGGCGCGTCGGTCCGGACCAGGCTGCCGGCGGTCTTGCCACCCGAGAGGAAGTCGTAGCGGGTGACGGAGGGCGCAGCGGCGGCGGTCAGCGCGGCGGCGAGCAGGGCGAGAGCGGGCATGGGTGAACGCTCTTTGCCGCCTGTCCGCGTACCGCGCTTGCCCCGGGCGGGTCAGGAGCCGTTCGCCGACGAGCGCTTCACCAACTCCGTTCGCAGTGAGCCTGTCGAACCGCGAATATCGGGCTCACTCGTACGGCAGCACCCGGCAGCCCTGGTAGCAGCCCAGGCAGACGTAGCGCGAGTCCCCGGCCTGCAGCTGCAGCGCCTCCTCCGAGGTGATGCATGCCGTCGGCGCCACCGGCGCAGCGGTCGAGGAGCCCGGGATGTAGCAGACCTCGGGCGGCCCCTCGAGCGGACAGGTCACGTCGAAGGTTGGGCACACCGAGGCGTCCCAGGTCGTGACCACGTCCCCCGCCACGCAGGCGGAGCCCCCGCCTTCGCTCTTGAGGCACACCTGGCCCGTGTCGCACGGCGCCACCAGCGAGCAGCCGTCCTCACCGAGCGTGGCGCAGGGGCCGCCGCAGGGGTTGCAGACCCGGGCGCCCGGGGTGGACCTCGAGCCGCAGGCGAGGAGCAGGAGGAGCGCGGGGAGGAGCATGCGGCAGGCGGTCGAGGGCATCACCAGCGAACCTTGGCGTGGAGCGGGTCCGTTGTCGAGCGTCCTACTTGCGCCTTCAATCGATGGCCTCGCGGCACCACCGGGCCAGGCGGCTCCCGAGCCCGGGGCGATCCGCAGCATCTGCCTGCTGCGGCTGTTGGGCGCCGCCGGACCTCTCGCGGTGCGCGAGCAGGTGCTCCGCGCGCAGCCACACGCGGCTCCCGCAGGCGATCGGCCCGGGGACGAACGGCACGTTGTCGAGCGCTCCGCTCAGCCAGCCGTCCGGCTGGACGGTGTCGAGGTCGACCCACATGAACTCGACGCGCTGTTCCACCTCGCCGTGCGGGTCCGCCGCCAGGAAGACGAACGGCGCCTTCACCTCATCGCCCGGACGCGGCGGTCCGGCGAGCACGTGAAGGTCCTTGCCGACCTGCCTCGGCTCGGCCACCAGCCAGCCCTCGCGCTCGAGCGTGGGCGAGAGCGGCTCGGGGCCCTTCGGCTCCTGGACCGAGCTGGTCTGGCGCTCCACCTTCAAGGCCCAGGCGTGCACCTCGTCCAGCGTCAGCCCGGTGACCTGCTGCTGGGCGAGCGGGTGCCCGTCGTCGAGCAGCATCAGACGCGGGCGCTGGGTGCCGCGGCCGAGGTGCACGTGGACCGGCACCCCCAGGATGGAAGGCAGGAGGTTGGTCTGGTTCGCGATGGTCCCCTGGAAGCCAGGATGGTCGGGAGGCGGGTCCACGGAGAAGAAGCGCTCGTACTCCTCGAAGTGCTCCCTCGCGACCTTCACCCAGAAGCCCCAGCTGTAAGGGAAGTCGCGCCCGTGGACGGGGATGGGCGCGACCGTGCGGATGAAGAACGCCTCGCCGTCGATGGAGACGAAGTCATCCGTCGCCCGGACGCGCGTGTCTCTCTCCTCCTCGGGCACCGCGAAGACGGCGTCGGGCCGCCCGAAGGCCGGCTCCAGCTCCTCGTGCTCCTTCCCGCAGTGTGCGCAGCGACCGCCCATGGCCGGCCCCCTGTTGTTCCGATGGTACCGAAGCCTGACCGTGGCCGCGGGCTAGAAGCCGAAGCCGGGATGGACCATCTCCCGGTGGCGGCGAACGGCCCATCTCCCGCCGGCCAAGCCATCGAGAAGGCGCGCACCGCCACGCGTGTAGTGCAGTTCGGTCCCATCCGGCGCCCCCAGCGCCGGCAGCAGCTCACGCAGGAGTGCGAGCGCCGGATCCAGCTCGGTGACGTCCACGTCGATCCCACAGAATTCGACGGCGCGGGTCCCGTCCGGACGCTCGTCGCCAAGCGCGGAGCCAGCACCGGTGACCTCGCCGAGGCCTGCCTTCAAGAGCTTCGCCTCGATGGGTTCTTCGTACTTCTCGCCGCGGGCGAGCGGGCCGATGTGCTCGGGGATCATGACGTAGACGAAACGTTCCGCGGCGGCGTCGACCTGCTGCGTCGGCGGCACGCCGGGGGCCCTGCGGAACAGTGCGGCGATTCGAGAGAAGAGGCCCATGGGCAAACAGTATACCCGTCCAGCCGCCACGCACTGCCGGCGCGCGCGAGGCCCACCTGTCCCGTGACTGGGGGTGGATGGCTTTCCCTTGTAGGCGAGGGCCGTCAGGCTGGTCAGCCGCCCTCGCCTGCCGGACGCGACCAGCTCTGGGCGCGGCGATCGAGGCGGATTCGACGGCGAGGCGCCAGCGGTCTGGATTGAGTGCCGAGGCGCGCGCGGAGCTCGCTTCAGCCCCGTCCGGGGACGGCAGCATCGGAGCCGCGCCTCCCGCCCCAGAAAAGAAGAAGGCCCGTCGCCTTGGGGGCTTCGGGCCTTCGTCTGCTGTGGGCGCTGCAGGGTTCGAACCTGCGACCCCTGCCGTGTGAAGGCAGTGCTCTACCGCTGAGCTAAGCGCCCTGGTGCAACGAGGCGGCGGAGTATGCCGTCGGTCCCCCCGGGTGTCAACGGGTTCTCGACGGGTCCGTTTCGTCGCCGCCAGGAGCCTCGGAATCCTTCTCCCCCAGCCCGTCCAGCCGCTCGGCCAGCTCGCGGGTCTTGCGCTTGATGCGGGCCAGCTGGCGGGCCAGGTCCTGGTAGTCCTGCCGCCCGGGGATGCCGGCGGCGTGCATGGCCTTCTCCTGCAGGGCCTCCAGCTGCTGCCTGCCCCGCTGGGCCAGGCCCACGGCGCGGGCCAGGGCCTCCTGGCCGCGCGGGTCGGCCATCACGCCGGCGGCGGCGCGCGACACGAGCTTGGTGCCGGTCTCGAACAGCGCCTCTGCGAAGCCCCTGCCTCTGCGCGACATGCTGGTCTCCCTAGGGCAGCTCGGTGACGACCACGGCCAGCGCGGCGTCCACCACGTGCCGATACTGCGCCCGGCGGATGAGCGCCTCCAGATCTCCTTCGACGCGGACCCGCCCGGAGAGCGCCGCCTTGACCGGATCCTCGCCGGCCATGAGCGAGCGCACCACGCGATACTGCGCGCGGATCACGTAGGCGGGCTCGAGCTCGAGGAGCTCGTCCTCGTCGGCCAGGAGCCGGTACCGCCCGATGCGGCCGCCCTTCTGCTCGGCCCAGGCGGCCACGGTGCGCGGCCAGGCGGGCGGGTCGGCCTCCACCACCAGCGCGCCGTCCTTGCCCAGCCCGCTGAGCGCGGCGGGCAGGTCGGGGTGGGCGTTGATGGCCGCCACCATGGCGTCGATCCACTCGCGAGAGCCGAAGCGCATCCCTACCCTCGCTTCAGCCAGCCGAAGAGGCCGCCCTTCCGCTCCTCGGCGGGCGTCTCGCCTCCCTCCGGCGTGCGGCGGCGCGCGTCCTCGGCCATGGCCTTCTTGAGGCTCTCCGGCGTGTCGCGCGTGGCCAGCTCGACCTCGGTCATGCCCTTCTCCGGATCGTCGAACCGGACCTTGAGCAGGCACTCCTCGTCGAGGCGGAAGTCGATGCGCCGGCCGGTGGCCACGGCGGGCAGCCGGATTCGAGCCCAGGAACTCGTTGTCCACGATGTGGTCGGAGTCGCCCTGGTAGATGTCGATCTCGATGGGCTGGCCCGGCTCGCGCGGCGGCGGCAGGCGGAAGCTCTTGGACGAGGGGATGGTGGTGTTCTTGTCCAGGATGCGCCGGAAGTGGCTCTGCGGCGTGGCGATGCCGATGGGCATCGAGAGCACGTCCACCAGCGTGACCGAGTCGATCTGGTCGAGCGAGTCGCCCAGCAGCGCCGCGCCCAGGGCCACGCACTCGTCGGGGTGGACGCCCTTGCGCGCCGGCCGGCCAAAGTGCTCGACGATCTTCTGCTGCACCATGGGCATGCGGCTCTGGCCGCCCACCAGGATGATCTCGTCGATGTCCTTGGGGCGGATGTCGCGGCTGGCCAGCACCTCGTCGCAGATCTGGAAGGTGCGATTGATCAGGTCGGCGGTGAGGTCGTTCAGCTGCTGCCGGGAGAGCGGCAGGCGCACGTCCAGCGGCCGGCTCTTCCGCTCCTCGATGAAGGGCAGGTCGATGACGACGTTGGGGATGAGCGAGAGGTCGATCTTGGCCGCCTCGGCCCCCTTCTTCACGCGCTGCATGGCGATGGGGGACTGGGCCAGGTCGATCTTGTGCTGGCGCCAGAAGTCCTCCAGCACCCAGTCGATGATCCGGTTGTCGAAGTCCACGCCCCCCAGGAACGTGTCGCCCCCGGTGGCCAGCACCTCGAAGACGTTGCCGGAGAGCTGCAGCACCGAGACGTCGAAGGTGCCGCCGCCCAGGTCGTAGACCAGGACCTTCTGGTCCAGCCCGCGCGCGAAGCCGTAGGCCAGCGCCGCCGCGGTGGGCTCGTTGACGATGCGCTTCACCTCGAAGCCGGCCAGCTTGCCCGCCGCGCGCACCGCCTGCCGCTGGGCGTCGGAGTAGTAGGCCGGGACGGAGATGACGGCCGCCTCGATGGGCCGCTCCAGGAACGCCTGGGCGATGTTCTTGATGTGGGCCAGCACCATGGCGCTGACCTGGGGCAGCGTCTTCACCTCGCCGCCCAGCATCACGGCCGCGTCGCCGTCCGGCCCCTCGACGATGTCGTACGAGTAGTAGTTGCGGAGCTCCTGGACGACCTTGGAGTTCCACTTGCGGCCGATGAGCCGCTTGGCGCCGTAGATGGTGTTCTTCGGGTTGACGACCAGCTGGTCCTTGGCGACCGCGCCCACCAGCAGATTGTTGTTCTCCCCCAGGGCCACGACGGTGGGGAGGATCAGGTTCCCGCGGTCGGTCGGCACGACCTTGGGGATGCGGTTGCGCACGTGCGCCACGCACGCGTTGGTGGTGCCGAGGTCGATGCCGAGGATGGGGCTTTCCTTGGGCGCCATGTACCCAGATTGTTATCACGGATTGGCCGGGTGGACAGGCAAGCAGGCGATGACCCGCCCCCACCCGGTCTTTCCTCAGTGCCGCGTCTCCGGATCCGGCTCCAGCACCTCCTCCTCGTCCTGGGTGAGCGACAGGAGGGCGTGGACGGCGCGGACCCCAAGCACCCCGGCCGCCATCGCCTCCATGCGGTCGCGGTCCTCGGTCCGGACCACGCTGCCGTGGAGCCAGACCTCGCCGCCCACCACCTCCACCACCACGTCGCTCGCGTCCAGGCCGGCCCGGACGATCCGCTCGACCAGCTCGTCCAGGATGTGCAGGTCGGGGCGGCGCCAGCCCCTGGGGCCGCGCGCCGTCCCCACGCGCGCCACGATGGCCTCCTAGTGGCGCCCGGCGCCGGACGGTGAGGACCCGGTGCCTCCCTGCTGCGAGGCGCCCGATCCGGTGGAGGGCGCCTGGCCGGTGGCGCCGGTGGTCCCGGAGGTGCCCGCGGTGCCAGACGCGCCCTGGTTGGTGCCGGCGGAGCGGTTGCTCGCGCCGATGCGCTCCTCGGCGGCCTCGCGCGTGGGCGAGGAGCCCCACGACCGCTGCTCGCCGCGGTCCACCCGCAGGTTGTTCTGGACCGAGTCCACGCCGAACACCTCCTCGGCCAGGTCCTCCAGCTCGCGCTTGTCCTCGCGGCGCCTCACCTGGCCGCTGAGCGTCACCTCGCCCCCGGACACCTTCACCTCGACGCTGTCCGCGTCGATCGCGCTGCGCGCGATCCGCTCGCAGACGTCGTCGTGGATCCGCTCGTCGGAGCGGCGGTAGCCCTTGGGCCCGCGCCCGTGCCGCTGCTCGCCGCGGCCCATGATCCGGCGCCCCTCGTCCTTCATCCGGTCCCACCAGCTCTCGCCGCGGTCCCGGTCCCGGTCGCGCCACCCCTCGGCGCCGCCGCTGCCGCCGCGGCTGGACCAGTCGCTGCCGCTGCGTTGCCCTTCCCCGCCCCAGGCGCTCCGGCCGGAGAGGTCGTAGGCGTGCCCCAGGCCGTAGAAGCCGGCGGTCTCTCCGAAGCCGCCCATGGCGCCTGGCCCGCCGCCGATGCCCCAGCTGCTGCGCAGCGTGTCCGGGCGGCGCTCCTCGCCCGTCCAGCGGCGCTCGTCCCCCTGCCCGCGCTCGCCGCGGTACTCCGCGCCCCAGCGCTCGTCGCCGCGGTAGCCGGCCGGCCGCCAGTCCTCCTGGCGTCCCCAGATCCGATCGCGCTCGCGCTCGTAGTCGCGATCCCGGTCGCGGTCGCGCCAGCCCTCCTGCTCCCGAGCCGTCTCGCGCCAGCGATCGTCCCGCTCGCCGCGCCCGGCCACATAGCCGCGCCGCTCGCCCGGCCGCAGGTCCTCCTCGCCGCGCCAGCCCTCCTGACGCCGCCAGCCCTCGCGGCCGCCCTCCCGGCCGCCCTCCAGGCCGCGCCAGCGATCCTCGCCGGCACGCCACCGGTCATCCTCGCCCCGCCAGCGCCCCTCGTCCCCGCGCCAGCGGCCCTCGTAGCGCCCGCGCTCCTCGTCGCCCCAGTCCCGACCGCCCCAGCGCCGCTCCTCGTCCCACCGTGCCATGAGAATCCTCCCGCGCGTGCTCCACGCCCTCTGCGTGGGCCTCTCGAACTTGAGGACACGCGGGGGCGCGGGGAAGCGCGGAGAACGGCGGCGCGGAGCGCTAGAAGGGCACGTCGCCGGAGGTGGGGCCTGGCTCCTCGCCCCCGTCGTCGTCGTCCTTCGGGTCGGTGCCAAAGAGCGCCGGGACCACCCGCGCCTCGCGCAGCGGCGCAGCAGCGGCGGCGGGCGGTAGCGGGGCCTGGCCGGCGCCCGGGTCGTCCAGCTGCCAGCGCTCGAAGAGCTCGGGCTCGGCCGGCAGCTCCTCCAGGAAGCGGGAGGCCTTCATCACCACCCGCTCGCGGTCGCGCGGCGCGGCGATCACCGGGTAGGTGAGGTAGAGCTCGTCCTTCGCGCGGGTGCAGGCCACGTAGAAGAGCCGCCGCTCCTCCTCCTCGCCCTGCAGGTCCTTGAGCGCCTGGGCCGACGGGAACCGGCCGTCGGCCAGCCAGGCCACGAAGACCGCCCGCCACTCCAGCCCCTTGGCCTGGTGGACCGAGGAGAGGACCATCTTCTCGTCCGGCTCCTCGGACTCGGAGACCGTCTCGGCGGTCAGCTCGGTGAGGAGCGCGATCTCGGCCAGGAACTGCTCGGTGTCCTCGTAGCCGCGCGCGTACTGGGCCAGCTGCTGGATGTCCTCGATGCGCGAGTCGGCGTTGAGGAACTCGGCGCGCAGGTACTCCTCGTACCCCTCGTCCAGCACCTTCTCGATGGCCTCGCCGGGCAGGTCGGCGGTGGGCTTGCGCGTGAGCGCCCGCAGCAGCTGGGCCAGCCGCGTGTAGCCCGGCCGCCCCTTGCCCGGCACCTGCGAGGCCACGTCCGGCGCGAGCAGCTCGTCGACCTCGCCCCGCCCGCGCTCCCGCCGGACGGAGAAGGCGCTCCAGACCGCCTCGGCGGTGGCGGTGCCCACGCCGGGCGTGATCTTCATGCAGCGCTTGAGGGCCAGCTCGTCGCCGGGGTTCCGGGCGAAGCGCAGGTGGGCCAGCACGTCCTTCACGTGCGCTGCCTCGAAGAAGCGGACGCCGCTGCGGACCACGAAGGGGATGCCGCGCCGGGCCAGCTCGAACTGGATCTCCATCGAGTGGTGGTGCGCGCGGTAGAGGACGGCGATCTCCGGCAGCGGGATGCCCTCGTCCCGCAGCTCCAGCACCCGCTGCGCCACGAAGGCGGCCTGCTGCTGCACGTCGCGGCACGGCACCACCGCGGGCAGGGTCCCGTCGCGCCGGACGCTGGAGAGCTCCTTCTCGAACTGGCGGACGTTGGCCGAGATGGAGGCGTTGGCCAGCGAGAGGATCTGCGGCGTGGAGCGGTAGTTGACGGTGAGGTCGAAGCGGCGCGCCTCGGGGTAGCGCTTCTCGAACTCGAGGATGTTCTCGAAGTGGGCGCCGCGGAACGAGTAGATGCTCTGGGCGTCGTCGCCCACCACGCAGACGTTCCGGTGGTCGGCGCCGAGCAGGTCCACCACGTCGCCCTGCAGCCGGTTGGTGTCCTGGTATTCGTCCACCAGCAGGTGCCTGAACCGCTCCGCCAGCGACCGCCGCACCGGCTCCCGCTCGGCCAGCAGGATCTTCCAGTTGAGCAGCAGGTCGTCGAAGTCCATGGCGTTGAGCGCGTGCTTGCGCTCGGCGTAGCGGCGAGCCACCCGCAGGACGTCGTCGGTGAGCGGCACGAACTGCGCCCGCCGGTCGGCCAGGACGTCGGCCAGCGGCGTCTGGGTGTTGACCGCCATCGAGACCAGGTCGAGCAGCACGTCCGCCTTGGGGAAGCGCCGCGCCCCCACCGCCAGGCCGCAGTCGGCGATGGCGGCGGTCATCACGTCGCGCGAGTCCTCGCGGTCGAGGATGGAGTAGCCGCGGCTGTAGCCCAGCTCCGCGCAGTGCTCGCGCAGGATCTCGTGCGCCACGTGGTGGAAGGTGCCGCCGGCGATGCGGCGGGTGTCCACCCGGCAGACCTCCTCGACCCGGCGCAGCATCTCGCGCGCCGCCTTGTTGGTGAAGGTGAGGAGGAGGATGGACTCCGGCTGCACGCCCTCGGCGATGAGCCGGGCCACGCGCCAGGTCAGCGTGCGGGTCTTGCCCGAGCCGGCGCCGGCGATGACGAGGATGGGCCCCTCGCCGGCCTCCACCACGGCCACCTGCTGGTCGTTGAGGAGCCCTTCGTAGTTGAGGGCGCGAGCCGGCGGGGCGGCCTGCTTGAGCTGGTAACGACGGGACATGCGTTCAGGGGCGGCACCGTAGCAGCCGATATCGCCGGAGGTCAATCTCGCCTGGAGGGCTGACATGGCTCAGGCCCGCGCCAGCGGCGGCGGATCAGCCTCGGGCCGCCCGGTGAAGAGCTGCCCCTGCCGCAGCCAGACCAGCGCCTTGGTCACGGGCTCCCGGTAGACCTCCAGGTAGCCGCCGTGGACGCCGACCAGGTGGTGGAAGGAGCAGAGCCCGACCAGGTTCTCGGGATCGTCGGTGCCGCCACGGGAGCGCGGGATGATGTGGTGCGCGTGGGCCGAGGCGTGGCTGCACCCGGGCACCTGGCAGCGGCCGTCGTCCCGCGCCCGGATCTCCTGCGACCTCGTCTTCCGCTGCTTCCCCTGCTGCTCCCAGGTGACCAGGAAGTGCGCGCACATGATGGCCAGGCAGCGGCCCATGGACAGGTTGGTCCCGAACTTCGCCCGGGCGTTGAACACGGCGGCCGCCAGGAGCAGGGCCAGGTGCTCCGGCAGGACCGCTGACACCTTGGAGGCGGCACGCAGCTGCGCCGCCTGCTCCTCGGCCACCTCGACCCGGAGCTGGGCGCTGGAGACCTCCGTCGCGTGCTCCTTCCAGCTCTCCCGCTGCGCCTCCGGCAGCCTGGCCAGCTCGCACAGCCGCTGGTAGGGCAACCCCGCCTCGCGCGCCGCCTGCAGCGCCGCCGAGGCCTGCACCTTGCCTTCGACCGCCACCCGCTGCTCCAGCGCCCGCGCCGGCAGCCCCAGCCGCTCCTCGACGTAGTGGGCGAAGGAGTCGAACCCCAGCTTGCGGTGCACGCCCGCCTGCTTCACGCCCAGCGCCAGCTCGGCCACGATCTCGTCCAGCTCGGCCCGCGCCCTGGCCACCTGGCGCAGCTTCGCGTCGGTGGTCTTGGCGTCGTCCGCGTCGTCGAACTCGATGTCCAGCGCCAGCAGGGCCTTGTGCACCTTGGGCAGGTGGACCCAGCCGCCCTGCTCGGCCTCGGCCATGGCCCGCCGCTGCGGCTCGGAGAAGAGCGGCCGGAAGCCCAGGGACGGAGTGGGCGCGACCGGCTGGTCGGAGCTACCGGGCATGGCGCCCAGGAACTCCTGCACGATGACCTCGATGCGCCGCGTCCGGCTGGCGCCGGGCTCGACCCGCCCGGCCAGCTCCAGCGCCTCGTCGATCAGCAGCCGCTCATCCTCGGTGGTCTGCGCCAGGATCCGGTAGAGCGGCGCGTCCTCGTCGTCGGGCGGCGCGCCGGTGACCGCCCGCACCTCCAGCTCCAGCGCGCGCACCGTGTACTGCCTGGCCTTCTCCACCCACTCCGCCTCGGCCTCCCCCTTGGCCACCGGCACGATGACCTGCGCCGCCCGCAGCTTCAGGTCGCCAGACCAGAGCGCCGCCCGCAGCACCTTGCGCTCCCGCAGCGCCCTCCCCAGCGCCGCCAGGCCCCGTGTGGCCCGCTCGCCCAGGTCCAGCATCTCGCGGCCGTAGTCCTTGAGGTGATAGCCCAGCTCGGCCAGCCGGTTCCCCCGCTGCATCTGGTGCAGCCCCTCGGCGATGAGGGCGTCGAACCGCCCCTGGGCGCGCGCCAGGTGGACCAGGCCCAGCTCGGCGAAGTCGGCGTTCCGACCGCCACGGGCGAAGACCACGCGGAGGGGAGCGGTCTCGTCCCCCGGAGCCGGCTCCGCCTCCAGCCGGCCCCAGTAGGCCGGCGGCGGCTTCACGTCCACCAGCTCCACCGGCTCGCGGGCCCAGACCACGATCTCCTGGAACGCAGCTTCCATGCACGCCAACGTCTCACGACACGCGCCACTGAACAAGCGTTCCCTGGCCTCCCTGTTGGGCCCGCTCGCCCGCGGCACCGCGGTCAGAATGTGTAATCTCGAATGGTTTGACCCCTCGGCCGCTCGTGCTACCAAGTCGCATGGCGTTCGTCGGACACCGCCTGCTGCTCATCGTCGGGCTGATCGTCGCCGTCGGCGCGGGGTGGCAGATCGGCAAGAGGGCCAGCGCCTGGCTCTCCGCGCCGGGCCAGCCGGCGCCCGGCGACGCCGCGTCGCCGCCGGGCCGCTACGTGCGCCTGCAGGGCGTCGCGCTCGACTGCGCCACGCTCCGCCGCAGCCCTTACGGCACCTTGGCGCTGGCGGCCGGCGGGGGCGCGGTGATCCTGGTGCAGTGGGTGGGGGAGGCCCGCTGCGAGGACGGGCTCCCGGAGGGCGCGTTCCTGCCGGACCGGTTCAGCCGCGGGTTCGTGCGCACCGACCTCGGCATCGACCTGCCCCCGGGCCCGGACCTGCGGGTCTTCGCCGAGGCGGGCGCGCCCGCCCAGCAGCGCCGCGCCGCCGTGAAGCTCCTGCCCTGGCTGGCCGCCGGCCTGGTCCTGGCCGCCACCGGGTGGCGCGGCCTGCGCCGCCTGGCGGCCGCGGACGGGCGGAAAAGTGGACGCGGCCCGGGCGCCCGGTAGCATCCGGCCCGATGTCGCCGCTGCGCCCGCTGCTCGTCGCCCTGGTGCTCCTCCTCGGAGCCGCCTGCGCCGGGCCGACCAAGACGGCCAGCCGCGGCAAACCCCTGCCCCCGCCCGCCCAGGGCCGGGCCGGCACTCGTGACCCGGGTGCCGGCCCGGCTCCTGGTTCCTCCCAGGCCGCGCGCGGGAAGGCCGTGGCCCGCGCCATCGACACCGCCGGCGAGCTGGTCGGCCAGCGCGAGATCGTGGTGGGGGGCGTGCGCTACGGCGACGGCTGCGAGGCGCTGGTCGAGGCCGCCTACCGCTCCGCCGGCCATCCCCTCCCCGCCGGCGCCCGCACCGCCCCGGCGCTCCTGGCCCACGCGCAGGCGCGTCAGCTGGCCCGGCGCGGACGGCCGGTGCCCGGCGATTCTGGTCTTCCTCTCCGACCGCCCCGGCGGCCCGGCCGAGCACGTCGGGCTGGTCGAGTCGGTGACCAGCGACGGCACCGCGCTCGTCATCCACCGGACCGAGCGCGGCGTGGCCCGCCTCCGCGTCAACGCCGCCCAGCCGTGGAAGCTCAAGACCGACGGCGGCCGCGCCCTCAACGACCTGCTGGTGGTCGGCGGCGGCCGGCTCTCCGCCGGCCGGCTGTTCGTCGCCTACGCCACGCTGCTGCGCTGATTTCATCCCCGGGCTAACATCGTCGCCGGGGGTCCCCTTGCACGACCAGCCGATCATCGCCTCCGACGAGCCGCGGCAGCTCAGCCTGCTGGTGGGTGGCCGCTGCCGGCGCTGCGCCGAGCGGCTGCCCGGGGGCGTGGCGCTCCGCGGCGGCGCCTGCCCGGCCTGCGGCACCTCCGCGGCGCAGACCCCGGACGACCGCGGCTTCGTGCAGGCGCTGCTGGAGGCGCGGGCCCGGAACCGGACCTGGGTGGCGGTGCTGGTCTCGGCCGGCGTGGTCTTCCTGGGCGGCTGGCTGCCCGGGCTGGCGCCCCTGGTGCTGCTCGGCGCGTACGTCTGGGTGCAGGTGGCGCTGGTCCGGCCGGTGGCGCGGCTGCTGCCGGTCCGGCGCCGGCTGGTGGCCACCTGGACCGTGCGGCTGGCTTCGGCGGCGCTCTTCGCCACCACCGTCTCGGTGGTCGAGCTGATGACGCTCCTCCCCTTCATCGGGGCCATCGGCAAGAGCGCGGCCACCGCGGCCCAGGTGGGCGGGCTGGCCTGGTGGGCGCGCCACTACCTGGTCTGGCAGGCCCGTCGCGAGGGGCGCGGCCAGCGCGTGGCCTGGTGGGAGTACGCCCTGCTGGTCGTGATCGGCGGGCTGCTGGTGCTGGGCGCGGTGGCGATGCTGTGGGCCGCGTTCTGGGTCAGCGCCAGGCTGGGCGCGCTGGTGGGCGGCGCAGACGCGCTGGCCGCAGCCGGCCCGCGCCTCTCCAGCGACGGCCTGGGGCTGGCCTCCACCATCGGCCTGGGGGCCGCCACCGGCACACGCGCGGCGCTCTTCCTGCTGGTCTCCGGCGTGGTGGCGCTGGTCCACCCGGCCTGGGCGCCGGCCCAGCTGCAGTTCCTGGGGACGCCGGCCGGGCTGGGCATCGGGCTGGCGCTGCTGGTGGTCGAGTCGGCCACCGAGCGCGACGACGATCTGCAGGCCCTCTTCGGCCTGGCGGCCGGTGGCGCGCGGGTGGCGGCGGCGGCGGTGCTGGGCGTGCTCGCGTCCGGCCAGCCCCCCAGCACCACGCAGGCGCTCCTGGCCGGGGCGGCAGGTGCCGGCGCGGCGCTCGCGGCGGCCGGGAGCCGCCACTGGCTGCACGGGCTCCTGCGCCAGGTCGAGACCGAGGCCTTCAGCCCGCGTCGCTGGGCCAACAGGCTGGAGGAGGGGGGCGTGGCCGGGCTGGCGGTGGCGGTCTACGCCGGCCCCATCCTGGCGCTGGGGGTGGTGGTGGCGGGGCTGGTGGCCACGCTGCTGGCCGGGCTCGCGGCGAAGCAGGTGGACGCGAGGTGGCGCCGCCCCTGCCCGGGCTGCAGCCGAACCATCCGCGTCGAGGCCAGCGGCTGCCCGCGCTGCGGCGCCGAGGTCCCGGTGGTGAGGACGGCGCTGGACCAGGCCGTGGCCGCGGCAGGCACGCGGTTCCAGACGGCGCTGGCGGCCGGCCAGGCCACGGCGGCGCGGGCCGCAGGGCTCCTCACCGGTGACCAGCCCCCGCCCCTCGATCGTCCGCCGCCCAGGCCTCCGCCGCTCTAGCGGCAGCCCGCCCCCACCAGCCCGATCCGCAGCCGACCGCCCTCGCGCACCACGCCCAGGAACGGCGGCTCGGCCACCTCGCCCAGCAGGGCCGAGGTCCAGCGGATCACGTCGCTGCCGGGCGGGATCACCGGCACGGCGTCCTTCGCCACCTGGAAGAACTCGCGGTAGCTGTAGAGCGGCAGGCGCGAGCGCGCCGAGGTGCGCAGCGCCCGGGTGTCGAAGAGCAGGGCGTGGACGCCCTCCCGCCCGCGCAGCGCCTCCGCCACCTCCGCGGCCGGGACGGTGTCCCCGCCGCACGTCAGCCCGCCCGAGGCCAGGAGCCCGATGAACGCCTCCACGTCGCCGCGGGCGACCACCGCCCTGACCTCGCCGGCGAAGCGGCGCCTGGCCTCCACGTCCACGCTGCGCTGCCGCGCCTCGATGGCCGCGGCCGCCGCGAGCGCCCCCTGCTCCACCTGCGCGCAGAGCGGCGTGGTCACCGCGCAGGCCGCGGCGTTGCGCGCGGCGCGGCGGGGCAGCGCCGGGTCCTCCACCCTGGCCAGGTGGCCCAGCAGGACCTCCAGCCAGTCCGGATGCTCCTCGGCCAGCGGCCCCAGCTCGTCCAGGCGTGGCCAGTGCCGGGCCAGCAGCAGCGCCGGCACCTCGGCCAGGTACTCGTCGGCGGCCCCGCGGTAGGCCTCCGGGCAGGCGGCGTAGAGCGCATGCAGGCGCGCCCACACCCCGCGGGCCTCGGCGCGGCGGGCCAGGATCTCCAGCGTGGCCAGCTCCAGCTCGGCCTGGTCACCCCAGGCCTCGCAGGCCGGCGTGAGCGGGAGGACGGGCCGGACCGGGCCGTTCTCCTGGGCGGCGGCGAAGGTCAGCCAGAGCGGTAGGAGGGCGAGCGCGCGCAACGGCTCACCCTACCCGCTCCCGGCGGCCCACACCACCTCGCCCGCGACCACCGTGGCCGTGACCGGCACGCGCGGCAGGGCCTCCGCCTCGACCGCCAGCAGGTCCTGGCCCAGCAGCGTCAGGTCGGCCTCCAGCCCCTCGCGGATCACCCCGCGCCGGTCCTCGGCGAAGGCGGCGCGGGCCGCACCGGAGGTGAAGGCGCGGAGCGCCTCCAGCCGCCCCAGCCGCTCCTCAGGCGAGAAGGCCCGGCCGTCCGGGCCGCGCCGCTCTTCGGCGGCCAGCAGGCCGAGCCGCGGATCGGGCGACTCGATGGGGAAGTCCGAGCCGAAGGCCAGCGGCACCCCGGCCGCCGCGGTGGAGCGCCAGGCGTAGGCCCCGCGCAGCCGCGCCGTCCCCTCCCCCAGCCGCGCCGGGAACCAGCCCGCGTCGGAGGTGGCGTGGGTGGGCTGCATGGAGGCGATGGCGCCGGAGGCGGCCAGGCGCGGGAGGTCGCCAGGCTGCACGATCTGCAGGTGCTCGAGGCGCGGCCGCAGCGCGCGCAGCGCCGGCCCTGCGGCCAGGAAGGCCTCGATCACCTCGCGGTTGGCGCGGTCGCCGATGGCGTGCACCGCCGGCTGCAGCCCCGCCTCCACCACCGCCGCCAGCTTCTCGCGCAGGAGCGCCGGCTCGGTCAGCAGGAGCCCGCGGTTGCCCGGGTCGTCGGCGTAGTCCTCCAGCAGCGCCGCGCCGCGGCTGCCCAGGGCGCCGTCGGCGAAGAGCTTCACCGCCCGGATCTCCAGCCGCCCCAGGGCGAAGCCACCGCGCCAGCGCGCCAGCTCCGCCCGCAGCGCCGGCAGCGGCGGGTCACCCAGGATCATGGCGTAGACGCGCAGCGGCAGCCGCCCGGCCTCGGCCAGGCCGCGCAGCACGTCCAGCACCTCCGGCTCGCAGCCGGCGTCGTGCACGGCGGTCAGCCCCAGCCCGGCCAGCTCCTGCAGCGCGGCCAGGATGGCCTCCTCGAGCTCGGCCGCGGTGGGCCGCGGCATGGCCTGGAGGGCCAGCGCCATGGCGGAGTCCACCAGGATCCCGGTGGCCCGGCCGGCCGCGTCGCGGTGGATCCTGCCACCCGGCGGGTCGGGCGTGCCGTCGCCGATCCCGGCCGCCGCCAGCGCGGCCCGGTTCACCCAGGCGGCGTGGCCGTCCACCCGCGTGAGGAAGGCCGGGTGGCCCGGGACCGCGGCCGAGAGCAGGTCGGCGTCCGGGAAGGCGCCGCCCGGCCAGCGGTTCTGGTCCCAGCCGCCCCCCCGCACCCAGCGGCCAGCCGGGAGCGTCCGCGCCCGGGCGGCAGCGCGCGCCGCGCAGGCCGCGGCGTCCTCGGCCCCGGCGCAGGCCACCTCGAGCCGCGCGCGGCCGTGCCAGGCCACGTGGCCGTGCGCGTCCACCAGCCCGGGCACTGCGCAGCCGGCGCCCAGGTCGATGCGCCGGGCTCCGGGCCCAGCCGCGCCCGCGCAGGCCTCGCGATCGCCCACCGCCGCGATGCGGCCGTCGCGGACCACCACCGCCTCCGCTCGCGGCCGGGAGGGGTCGAGGGTGTGGATGGTGCCGGTGACGAGCAGGTCGGGCATGGGCGTGCGCCTTCCCTGCCCTTCGACTCCGCCTGTCCTGAGCGTAACACCCGCGCAGCGGGTGCGGAGTCGAAGGACTCAGGGCGAACGGGGGTGTAGCGCCCCCAGGCCTTGCTGTCACGCCGCCCGCGGCGCCTCCGGCGGCGCCGATCGGGCCGTCCGCTCCCAGGCCGCCCGCTGCGAGCCCCGCAGGAAGCGCCAGGCGCCCACCGCCAGCGCCGCGTTGAGCGCCACGAAGTGCCAGGCCAGCCCGGCCGCGCGCCGCAGCCGCCGCGGGGCCGCGCCGCGCCAGCCCAACCAGGCCAGCCCGTAGAAGGCCAGCTGCGCCGCCAGCGCCAGCCGGTGGCCCCAGGCGCCGGGGGCGCCCGCCAGCGTGCAGGAGGCCAGGAAGCCGCTCACCAGCAGGAACGGCGTCACCCACCGCAGCAGCTTGTGCGAGACGAAGGCGAACCAGGGGAACCCTGAGCGCGGGTCGAGCAGCCCGGGCACGCGCGCCAGCGACTGCCAGTTGCCGGCCCCGATGCGCGCGCGGCGCCCGAACTCGAGGGCGGTGTCCCCCGCCAGCTCCTCGTGCCCAACCGCCTCAGGCTCGAACGGCACCCTCCAGCCGCGGGCGGCCACGCGCGCAGGCACCACGAAGTCGTCGGTCACGGTGTCCGGCTCGAGCGGCGAGAAGAGGATCCGGCGCACAGCGTAGAGCCCGCCGTTCGCGCCCAGCACCGCCTTCCAGCGGCCCTCCAGGTGCTTGAGGGCCGTCTCGTAGCGCCAGTAGAGCCCCTCCTCCTGGCCGCCGGCGGCAGCGCCCGGCCGGTAGAGCCGGAGCCGGCCCACCACCGCCCCCACGGCAGGGTCGGCGAAGCGCCGCGCCAGCGCCTTCACCGCGCCGCGGTCCAGCAGCACGTTCGCGTCGGTGAGCACCACCAGCTCACCCGCCGCGGCCGGCACCAGCCGCGAGAGCATGGCGGCCTTGCCGGCGCGCGGGAACTGCTCCACCACCGTCACGCGCGCGCCGCCCGCCTCGCGGGCCAGCGCCGCGGTCCGGTCGCTGCAGCCGTCGCAGCCCACCACCACCTCGAGCCGATCGGGCGGGTAGTCGAGCGCCAGGCAGTTCTGCACCTTGGCCCGGATCCAGCGCTCCTCGTCGAAGGCCGAGAAGACCAGCGTCACGCGCGGCCAGGGCACCTGCTCCTGCCGGCCGCGCCGGTCCAGCCCCCCGGCGGCGAACCGCAGCGCCCCGAGCGCGGCCCGGACCGCCTCGGCGACCAGGAGGACCAGCGGGTACCCCAGGTAGCTGAAGCCGATCAGCCCGAACGAGAGCCAGAAGAGCAGCGACATGGCCCGCCCCGTCCAGCAACGGGCGGGCCAGCGGCTGCGGCGGCGGGCGGGCTAAGGCAGGGCGTCGAGGTTGGGTTGCTTGATCTCGTTCCCGACCGGCTCGGCCTCCGGCACGGGGGCGGCCACGGGGCCGCTGTGCGGCGCGGGCCGGGGCGGATCGATGGCCACCGCGGGCACCGGCTGGGCCCCGTCGGCGGCGCTCGTGGCGGCGGACACGGCCGCCGGCGCGGGGACTGCGCCGGGCGGTGCCGTCACCTGCCCGGAGGCCGGCGCCGGCGTGGGCTCACGCGCGGGGATGGCGGCGGTGGCGCCAGCAGGGGCAACCGGGTTCCGCGCCGGGGGCGGCGGTTTCGCCACTGCGGCCGGAGGGGGCTCGCCCGGCACGGGGCAGCCCAGCTCGGCCCGCAGCGCCGTCCCGCCCTCGTGGCGAGGGTTGGCCGCCAGCAGGGCGTCGAGCGTGGCCAGCGCCTCGGCGCGGCGCCCCAGCGACGCCTGGCTGCGCGCCAGCAGGTAGCGGGCCCGGAGCAGGTCGGGGTGGCGCGAGGCGATGCTGGCGAGGGCCGTGGCGGCCTCGCCATGGGCGGGCTGCGCCTCGGCCAGGGCCACCCAGCCATCCTCCACGCCGCCGGCGCGGGCCGCCGCGGCCTGCTGCGACAGCACCGCGGCGTTGCCCTCCTGGGCAGCCAGGAGCGCCCGCGCACGGGCGATCTCCTGCCGGCCCGGGCCGGAGGGATCGAGCTGGTCCAGCGCCTGGCGCGCCCCGGCGCGGAGCGACCGGGCGCGGGCTTCCAGGGCCTCGGCCCGCGCGGCGAGCGCGTCGGCCTCGGCGGCAGCGGCCGCGCCCGGATCGGCCGGGGCCGGAGGCGGCGCGGCGCCGGGCCGCTGCGGCGCGGGGGGAGGAGCGGCCGCACGGAGCCGGTCGCGGTCGGCCACCCGCAGCGCGGCGGTGGCGCGGAGGCCGTCGGCATCGATGAGCAGGCCGCCTGCCCGCACCACCTCCACCAGCGCGCGGTCGGCGGCGATCCCGTCCTGGTTGGGCGCGCCCTTCAGCGCCGCGTCCAGCCGGGCCGCGGCGCGATCCAGGCTCTGCGCATCATCCAGCGCCAGCGCGGCGAGCCCTTCCTGGCGCGCGCGGAGCACCGCCGGGTCGATGCGCGGCGGCGCGGTCAGGAGCCACCAGGTGCCGCCGGCGACCGCGGCCAGGGCGGCCACCAGCACCGGGGCGAGCCACTTCATCCGGGCGCTGCGCCGCAACCGGCCCTCGAACGTCCCATCACATCGCGCTTGAGCGCGGCGGGGCGCGACACCGCCGGGGCGCTGGGCGCAGGGCGGTAGACGGCCGGACCGCTGCGCGGCGCGGCCCGGGGGGCAGGCTGCTGCGCGGCGGCGAAGGTCGCGGCGGGGGCCGGCGCGGCGGGCGCAGGCGGCGGCTCGGCTGCGGGAGCAGGCGCTGCGGGCTCGACCGCGGGGGCGGCCGCGGCCGCGGGCTCACCCGCACGAACAGTGAACACATGCTGGCACCGCGCGCACTGCACCTCGGAGCCTTCCGGCGCCAGCAGCGTCTCGTCCAGCTCGTACTGCGTCCCGCACTGCTCACACCCGATGACCACGCGCGAAACCCTCCATCCCCGCGGACACAGCGTACCGCGGGGCGGGCCGCATCGCTACCTGGCGGGGTGTACGTCCAGGAAGGCACGCGCGCGCTCGAGCCTGCGCGGGCCGATGCCGGAGACGCGGAGCAGGTCGTCCACCGAGCCGAACGGACCGTTCTGCTCCCGATCGGCCACCACCGCCGCGCCGAGCGAGCGGCTGAGCCCCGGCACGGAGGCCAGCTCCTCGGCCGCGGCCAGGTTGGGATCGACCGGCAGCCCGAGCACCAGCCGCTCCGACTGGGTCAGTCCGCGCCGCGGACCAGGGTCCGCCGCGCAGCCCATCCAGTGGCGCGGCGGCACCCCGCGCCCCTCCGGCCGGCAGGCGATATCGGGCGCAAGCGCCCGCCGTCCCCGCAGCGCTGCGGGGAGGAGGACGATGGAGAGCAGGAGGAGCAGCGCGGCGCGGCGGACCATGCCGCGCTGCGTAGCAAGGGATGGGCCGTCCTGTTCGCGGTTCGACAGGCTCACCGCGAAACGGTCCCTGCTCCGCTCGCCCTGAGCCTGTCGAAGGGCGAGCGGTGCTGACCGGGCCGCGCCCGCTACTTCTTGTCCAGCCCGAACGCGGTGTGCAGCTCGCGGACCGCCAGCTCCATGAACTTGGCCGCGATGACCATGGAGACCTTGATCTCGGAGGTGGAGATCATCTCGAGGTTGATGCCGGCGTTGGCCAGCACCTCGAAGGCCTTGGACGCGACGCCGGCGTGGTTGCGCATGCCGACGCCGACGATGGAGACCTTGGCGATCTGGTCGTCGGTCTCGATCTTCTCCGTGCCCAGCTCGGCCGAGAGGCCGCGGACGATCTCCAGCGCCTTGGCCAGGTCGGCCTTGGGGACGGTGAAGCTGACGTCCGCGTGGCCGGAGGTGCCCATGTTCTGGATGATCAGGTCGACGATGATGTTGGCGTCGGCGAGCGGCTTGAAGATCCGCGCCGCCACGCCGGGCCTGTCCGCGACGCCGCGGACGGCCACCTTGGCCTCGTTGCGATCGTAGGCGATTCCGCTGACGACGACGTGCTCCATGCTCGGGTCCTCCGGGCAGACCAGCGTGCCGGGATCCTGGGTGAAGGAGGACTTCACCCAGAGAGGAACGTTGTACTTCATGGCGAACTCGACAGACCGGATCTGCAGCACCTTGGCCCCGGCGCCGGCCAGCTCCAGCATCTCCTCGTAGGAGATCTTGTCGAGCTTGCGGGCCTCGGGGACGACGTTGGGATCGGTGGTGTAGACGCCGTCCACGTCGGTGTAGATCTCGCAGGCGTCGGCGTCGATGGCCGCCGCGACCGCCACCGCGGTGGTGTCGGAGCCGCCGCGGCCGAGGGTGGTGATGTTCCCCTCCTCGTCCTCGCCCTGGAAGCCGGCCACCACCGCGATCTCGCCCCGCTTCAGCGCCTGGGTGAGCTTGTCGCAGTCGATCGACATGATGCGCGCCTTCGAGAAGGCGCTGTCGGTCAGGATGCGGACCTGCGGGCCGGTGAAGGAGCGGGCCTTGCCGCCCAGCCCCTGGATGGCCAGCGCGCACAGGCCGATGGTGACCTGCTCGCCGGTGGCGGCGACCACGTCCTGCTCGCGCTCGTCCGGGCGCTCGGAGAGCGCCTGGGCCATCTTGAGGAGCCGGTTGGTCTCGCCGGACATGGCCGAGACGACCACCACGATGTCGTTCCCGGCGGCTTGGGCCGCGAGGGCGCGGCGGGCGACGTTCTTGATCCGCTCGACGTCGCCGACCGAGGTGCCGCCGTACTTCTGGACGATGAGGGCCACTCCCGGGCCTCCCTGCCTGATAAGGTTTGGGAAATCGGAGCCGGTCAGTGTAGGGAACGGCCCGGAGATATCGTCAACGGAACCCGCGGCGCGGCCGCCACTTCGGCTGCCGCGCGTCCGGGGCGCGCGGAGGCGCACATGCACCACGTCCTGCTCGACGGCGACACGCTGACGCTGGAGGAGGTCCGGTCGGTCGCCGACGGCGAGGCGAGGGCCGAGCTCTCGCCGCAGGCGCGCGACAAGGTGCGGCGCGCCCGCGCGCTGGTGGAGGCCCGGCTGGCCGACGGCGAGCCGCACTACGGCATCAACACCGGGTTCGGCACGCTGGCCGAGGTGCGCATCCCGCGGGAGGAGCTGGAGCGGCTGCAGCGCAACCTGGTCCTCTCCCACGCGGCGGGCGTGGGGCAGCCGCTGCCGCTGCGCGAGGCCCGGGCGCTCATGCTGCTGCGCGCCAACGTGCTGGCCAAGGGCATCTCCGGCATCCGCGAGGAGACGCTGCAGCTGCTCATCCAGATGATCGACCGCGGCGTGGTGCCGGTGGTCCCCGAGCGCGGCTCGGTGGGTGCCTCCGGCGACCTGGCGCCGCTGGCCCACCTGGCCCTGGTGCTGATCGGCGAGGGCGAGGCCTTCCTCGCGCCGCCGGGGCAGGCGCCGGAGCGGCTCCCCTCGCGCGAGGCGCTGCGCCGCGCCGGGCTCGCGCCGGTGGTGCTCCAGGCCAAGGAAGGGCTGGCGCTGGTGAACGGCACCCAGGCCATGGCGGCGGTGGGGACGCTGGCGCTGCTCCGCGCGGAGCGGCTGGCGGCGCTGGCCGACCTGGCCGGCGCCATGACGCTGGAGGGGCTGCTGGGCTCGCACCGCCCCTTCATCCCGGAGATCCAGGCGGCCCGCGGCCAGCCCGGCCAGCTGCTGGCGGCCGCCCACCTGCGCGAGCTGCTGGCCGGCTCCGAGCTCAACGCCTCGCACCAGGGGCCGGACTGCCACAAGGTGCAGGACCCCTACTCGCTCCGCTGCATGCCGCAGGTGCACGGCGCCGCGCGCGACGGCATCGGCTTCTGCCGCCAGGTGCTGGTGCGCGAGGTCAACGCGGCCACCGACAACCCGCTGGTCTTCCCGGACACGGGCGAGATTGTGTCGGGCGGCAACTTCCACGGCCAGCCGGTTCTCGCTGGGCCTGGACGTGCTGGCCATCGCCGTCTCGCACCTGGCGGCCATCTCCGAGCGGCGGGTGGAGCAGCTGGTGAACCCGTCCCTCTCCGGCCTGCCGCCGTTCCTGGCCCCGCGCCACGGCCTCAACTCCGGGTTCATGATCGCCCAGGTCACCAGCGCGGCGCTGGTCTCGGAGAACAAGGTGCTCTGCCACCCGGCCTCGGTGGACTCCATCCCCTCCTCGGCCGGTCGCGAGGACCACGTCTCGATGGGCATGACCGCGGCGCTCAAGGCGCGCCAGGTGATCGAGAACGTCCGCACCTGCCTGGCCATCGAGCTGCTGGTGGCGAGCCAGGCCCTGGACCTGCGCGCGCCGCTCAAGCCGGCGGTGCGGGTGGGCCAGGCCCACGCGCGGATCCGCGCCGTGGTCCCGCACCTCTCCGAGGATCGCGAGCTCCACCGGGACATCGAGGCGGTGGCCCGGCTGGTGGACGAGGGGGCGCTGGAGGGCTAAGGGCTGACCGGATCCGTGGTGGCCTCGTCTCGACACCCCGCAAGACGTCGCTACCCCAGCGCCGCCACCGCCAACTTCACCGCCCGGCGCAGCCCGGCGAAGCGGAGCCGGGGCAGCGCCTCCTCCGGCGTGAGCCAGGCGTGGGCGTCGTGCTCGGCCGAGAGCCGCGGCTCGAAGCCGGCCGGGAGTCGGGCCGCGAAGGCCTCCTCCTCCACCACCGCCACCGTGCCGGGGCGGACCCGGTTCACCTCGGGGTCGAGCGCGAAGCCGTGGCGGTAGCCGAGCGGCACCACCTCCGCCGCCGCGCCGGTTTCCTCGGCCAGCTCGCGGCGGGCCGCGGCCGCCGGCGCCTCGCCCGGCTCGATGCGGCCGGTCACCGGCTGCCAGAAGCCGCCGCGCTCGGCCGACCGGCGGAGCAGCAGCACCCGCCCGTCGGCGCGCACGCCCACCGTCGAGATGGTGCGCAGGTCGGCGCCGGCGTCGGCGCGCGCCCGCCCCAGCGCCTCGGCGGTGTGCCGGGCCAGCTGGTCCTCGACCTCGGACATGGCGGCATGGGCTTCCCGGCGCGGGCCAGCTCCTGCTCCAGGCTGGTGACGCCCAGCAGCGGGTCGGCGATGCCGCAGGGGACGATCACCTGGAAGTGCAGCAGGTCCGGGCGGGCGTTGAAGGCGAAGCCGTGCGAGGTCACCCAGCGCGACAGGTGCACGCCCACCGCCCCGATCTTGCGCGGCCCCACCCAGCAGCCGCGGTGCTCGGGGTGGCGGCCGGCCTCGAGGCCGTGATCCGCGCAGGTGCGGATCATGGCCTCCTCGAGCGCCGCCACGTAGCGGCGCACGTCCGGCCGATCCGAGAGGTCCACCACGGGATAGCCGACGATCTCGGCCGGGCCCGTGGTAGGTCACGTCCCCGCCGCGGTCGGTGGGGTGGATCTCGAACCCCTGCTGCTCCAGCCAGGCCGGCGCCGCGATGATGTGCGTGCGGTTGGCCGCCCGCCCCAGCGTCAGGACGGGCGGGTGCTCGAGCAGGAAGAGGAAATCGGTGAGCGGCGGCGAGCCGGCGCGGACCGCCTCCCCGCCCAGCCGCATGAGCGAGAGCCCGTCCTCGTACTCGACCCGGCCCAGCCGGTAGGTCCGCAGGGTGCGCACCGTTCGTTCTCTCCGCGCCCGTTCACCCTTCGACTTCGGGCCCGGCATGGCCGGGCCCTACGCTCAGGGCGAACGGGTGTTGCTCGTGCCGAACCTGAACGGATCCGTTCGGCCTGAGTCCTTCGACTCCGCGCCGGCTGCGCCGGCGCTACGCTCAGGACAGGCGAAGTCGAAGGCAGGGCTGTTACGCCCGCGCCGCCGCCTCGGCCTTCTTCGGCCGCTCGGGGCGGTTGAGGGCGTGGATGGCCTCGCCCAGCGCCGCCTTGCACGCCTCCATGAAGGCCTCGGCCAGCGTCGGGTGGGCGTGGATGGTGAGGGCCACGTCCTCGAGGTAGGCGCCCATCTCCAGCGCCAGCGCCCCCTCGGCGATGAGGTCGGAGGCGTCCGGGCCGGCGATGGTCACGCCCAGCAGCAGCTTCGAGGCGCGGTCGCCGACCACCTTCACGAACCCCTCGGTGTGATCCATGGCGATGGCGCGGCCCAGCGCGCCGAACGCGAACTTGCCGACGATGGGGTCGTACCCCTGCGCGCGGGCCTCGTCCTCGGAGAGCCCGACGGCCGCGATCTCCGGGTCGGTGAAGATGGCCGCCGGCAGCGCCACCCAGTCGCGCGCCGACTTGTGCCCGGCGATCACCTCGGCGGCGATCTCGCCCTCCTTGGACGCCTTGTGGGCCAGCAGCGGCGGGCCGCTGATGTCGCCGATGGCGAAGATGGACGGGACGCTGGAGCGGTACTGCGCGTCCACCTGGATGTAGCCGCGCTGCGTGAGCTTGACGCCCAGCTTGTCCAGCCCCAGCCCCTCGACCGACGGGCGGAAGCCCACCGCGACCAGGATCCGGTCGCAGGGGATCTCCGTCTCCTTGCCGTCGATCTCGGCCTTGACCACCAGCTCGGCGCCGCGCTTCTCGTACCCCTTGGCCTTGGCGTTGACGTGCACGGTCGCGTTGCGCTGCCGGAGCCCCTTCTGCACCAGCCGCGAGGCCTCCGGGTCGATGCCGGTCAGGATTTGCGGCAGGGCCTCGAGGAAGGTCACCTGGCAGCCGAGCTTGGCGTACACCGTGCCGAGCTCCATGCCGATGATGCCGCCGCCGATGCAGACCAGCCGCTTCGGCAGCTCCGGCAGGTCGACCGCCTCGCGGGCGCTCCAGACCTCCTTGCCGTCCATCTTGAAGCCGGGGATCTCAACTGGGCTTGGCGCCGGTGGCCACGATGAAGGCCGGCGCCTCGACGCGGAGCTTCTCGCCGTCGCCCGCCACCTCGATGGCGTTCGGCCCGACGAAGGTCGCGCTGCCCTTGATGACCTCGACGCCGTTGCCCTTCTCGAGCGTCCCGACGCCGCCCACCAGCTTCTTCACCACGGCGTTCTTGAACTCGCGCAGCTTGCCGATGTCCACCTTGGGCGCGTCCACCAGGATGCCGCGGTGGGCCGCGCCCTGGATCTCCTCCACCAGGTTGGCGGCGGCGATGAGCGCCTTGGACGGGATGCAGCCCCAGTTCAGGCAGACGCCGCCCAGGTTCTCGCGGTCGACGAGCGCGGTCTTCTTGCCCAGCTGGGCCAGGCGGATGGCGGCGACGTAGCCGCCCGGGCCGGCGCCGATGACGACGGCATCGAAGGTCTTGGTGGCCATGGTGTGTGCGTCCTCGTGAGGTCCTGCAGATATAACCGCGCGGGTCCCCCCTGCGCCGCGCGGACTGTAGCGGCGGACTGTCCCACCGTAAACGCCAAAGGGGGGTCGCTGGCCGCCTGCGACCCTGGGCTATCCGCCGCCCTTGCGCCGGCGCTTGATCTCGGCCTCCGAGAGCACCTGATGGACTGTCGGCCTCACCCCGGTGAGCCCCTGGACCACCGCCGCGGCGGCGGCCAGCCCGAAGGCGCCGGTCACGAAGGCGGCGCTCCCGAAGCAGCGCGGCTCCCGGCGCCGCTCCTCCGGCCCTCGCTTGGCCGTGCCGGGGATGCCCTCCTCGTCGCCCGGCAGCGCCTGGGTCTCCCGCGGCTCCTCCACCGACCAGACCGCCAGCGCGCCGGTGGGCGAGCTGGCGGAGATGCCGAAGCGGCGGCGAAGGTACTTGCGGACGTCCTTGGCCAGCTGGTCGGTGTGGCTCTCGGAGAGGTCGGTCACCTGCACGGCGGTCGGGTCCAGGCGGCGAGCCGCGCCCAGCGCCGTGACGATGGGGATGCGGAGCTCCAGGCAGCGGGAGATGACGTGCAGCTTGGCCACCACCGTGTCCATGGCGTCGACCACGAAGGACACGCCCTCCGGCACCAGCGCCGCGGCGGTCTCCTCGTCGTAGAACGCTGGCACCGCCTCGATCACCGTGTCCGGGCTGGCACGGCGCAAGCGGGCGGCCATCTCCTCGGCCTTGAGCGCGCCGTAGGCGCCCGCCAGGGCGTGGAGCTGCCGGTTGGCGTTGGTCGGGTCGATGGCCTCGCCGTCCACCAGCGTGAGCCGCCCCACGCCGGCCCGGGCCAGCGCCTCGGCCGTGAAGGAACCCACGCCGCCGATCCCCAGCACCACCACATGGGCGGCGCGCAGGCGGGCCATGGCCTCCAGGCCGAGCAGGCGGGCGGTGCGGTCGTGCTCTGGGGGAACGGGGCGCGCCATCGGCGCGGGTGTACACCGCCGGGCCGGCGGCGCTCAACCGCTCAGGCGCGCGCCAGCGCCTGCCCGCCCGGCGCGTAGTCGGTGTCCTCGCAGGAGCCGTCGGCGCGCCAGACCACCTTGTGGCGCAGGTGGCCGTCCTGCAGCACCTGCTCCTCGCTGACCGCGCCGCCGAACAGCCGCGGCTTGCGGTACCAGACGCGCCAGGTGATGTGCCGAGGGTCGTGCGCGTCGAGCTGCTCGCGGTCGATCTCCACCGCCGTGAACTGCCAGCGGAGCGCGTGCGGGACGTTGGAGATGCAGACCGGGATGAAGCCGCCGTCGGGGCCGATCACCACCAGCCGGTGGAGCCACCAGGCGCGCAGGAACTCGTGGGGCGGCTGCTCGATCTGCCGGGTCATGCTTCCTCCCGTCCGCACTGGCCTTCCACCCGCAGGCTGGCAGGGATGACGCAGCAAGACAAACCTCTTCGGAGGGCCCCGTGGGGCGGGGCCGGCACAACCCCGCAGTTCTACGGACCGTCCAGGCGGAAGAGCCGCCGGGCGTTGTCCGACGTCAAGCGGTCCACCTCCGCCGGAGGGAGCCCCAGCGCCGCGGCCAGCGCGTCGCGCACCTCGCCCAGGTAGGCCGGCTCGTTCCGGTCGCGGTGCGGGCGCGGGGTCTGGTCGGGGGCGTCCGTCTCGATGAGCAGCCGGTCCCGGGGCACGGCGCGGGCGGCGGCGGGTCCCTTCCGCGCCCGCTCGTAGGTGAGCGGCCCGGCGAACGCGAAGTGGAGCCCCAGCGCGGCGAAGGGCGGCACCTGCTCGGCGCTGCCGGAGAAGCTGTGGAGCGCGCCGCCGGCCGGGAGCGGCTCCTGCTCGAGGAGCTGCAGCAGCGGCGGGAGCGCGTGCAGGGCATGGAGGCTTACGGGCAGCCGGTAGCGGCGGGCCAGCTGGAGCTGGCCGCGCAGCACCGCCACCTGCCGGTCCATGGGCGCGCCGGCCTCGACCGAGCCGCCGTCGAGCCCGCACTCGCCCACGCAGCGCGCGCCGCCGCGGAGCAGCGCGGCCTCGAGGTCGGCCAGGCGGCGGTCGTCGTCGCGCGGGTCCAGCTCGGGCAGGAGCTGCGGGTGCATGCCCAGGCCGAAGTGGACGCCGGGGGTGGCGAGGGCCCAGGCGCGGAGCGGCTCCCAGCCGGAGGGGCCGACGGCGGGGACGATCACGTCGGTCACGCCGGCGGCCTGCGCGCGGGCCCAGGCTGCGGCGCGGTCGGGGTGGAAGGCGGGGCCGTCGAGGTGGCAGTGGGTGTCGATCACCGGGCGGACCTCTCTCGCCCTTCGACTCCGGGCCGCTGCGCGGCCCTACGCTCAGGGCGAACGGGAGCATACGCCCGCGGCGACCCGGGGCGCGCCCGGGCGCCTACACCAGCTGCATGAACAGCAGGTTCGGATCCTCGAGGTACTTGATGACCTCGTACGCGAACGCCGCCGCCTCGTGGCCGTCCACCACGCGGTGGTCGCTGGTGACCGAGACGTGCAGCACGTCGCGCACCACCACCTGGCCGTCGCGCACCACCGGCGTGGGCCGGATCCGGTGCACGCCCAGGATGCCGACCTCGGGGTGGTTGAGCACCGGGGTGGCGAAGAGGCCCCCCAGGGCGCCCAGGCTGGTGACGGTGAAGGTGGAGTGGCCCAGGTCCTCCGGGCGGGAGCGGCCGGCCTTGGAGTCGGACGAGAGCCGCTCGATTCTCGCGGGCCACGTCCAGCAGCGAGCGCTGGTCGGCGCCGCGGACCACCGGCACGATCAGCCCCTGCTCCGTGGCCGCGGCGATGCCGATGTCGTAGCGCTTCTTGAGGACGATCTCGCCCTTCTCCTCGTCCAGCGCGGCGTTGAGCTTGGGGTGCTTGCGGAGCGCAGCCACCACCGCCTTCACCACGAAGGGCAGGAAGGTGACCTTCACCCCCTCCCCCTTCGCAGCCGCGGCGATCCGCTCCTTCACCCGCACCAGCTCGGTCACGTCCACCTGCTCCACGAAGGTGAAGTGGGCGGCGGTCCGCTTGGAGCGGGCCATGTTCTCGGCGATGCGCTTGCGCAGCCCGCGCAGCGGGATCCGCTCCTCGGCGGCGGACGCCGGGCGGACCAGGTTGAGCGGCGGCGGGGCGGCGGGCGACTGCAGCGGCTGCGCCCCCCTGGCGTGGCCGTTGGTGCCGGCGCGCGCCGCCGTCAGGTCGTCCTTGGTGACGCGGCCGCCCGGGCCGGACCCTGCCACGTCCTGCAGGTCCACGCCCAGCTCGCGCGCCAGGGCGCGGACCGCCGGCGTGGCCAGCGCCTTCTGGCCGGGCGCGCGCGGCGCGGCCGCCTGCTGGGGCGCGGGAGGCTGCGCGGCCGGTGCCGCCGGCGCGGAGTGCGCCTCGGCGGCGGGCGCCGCCCCCTCCAGCTCCAGCTCGATGAGCGGTGAGTGGACCTTGGCCACCTCGCCCACCTTCCAGAAGAGCTTCACCACCTTGCCGCGCCGGGGCGAGGGGATCGTGACCGTGGCCTTGTCGGTCATGACCTCGACCAGCGGCTGGTCCTCAGCCACCTGGTCGCCCGGCTGGACGAACCACTGCTGGACCTCCGCCTCGACCACGCCCTCGCCGATGTCGGGGAGCTCGAGCTTGAAGGACATGCGAAGACTCCTCGGGAGGCTAGTAGGCGATGACCTCGCGGATGGCCTGCAGGATGCGCGGCGCCCGCGGCAGGTACTCGTTCTCGAGCGTGTACGGGAAGGGCGTGTCGAACCCGGTGACGCGCCGGACCGGCGCCTCCAGGTGCAGGAAGCAGCGCTCCTGGATGAGCGCGGCCAGCTCGGCGCCGAAGCCGCAGGTGCGCGGGGCCTCGTGGACCACCACCGCCCGGCCGGTCTTCGAGACCGAGGCCGTGATGGCGTCCACGTCCAGCGGCTGGAGCGAGCGCAGGTCGACCACCTCGCAGTCGATGCCGTCCGCCTCGGCCTCCTGGGCGGCCTGCGCCGCCTCGTGCCACATGGCGCCCCAGGCCAGCACCGTCACCTGCGTCCCCTCGCGCGTCACGCGGGCCTTGCCGATGGGCTCCAGGTACTCGCCCTCGGGGACCTCGCCCTTGGCGGCGCGGTAGATGCGCTTCGGCTCGAAGAAGAGCACCGGGTCCGGATTGCGGAGCGCGGAGAGCAGGAGCCCCTTGGCGTCGCGCGGCGTGGCCGGCACCACCACCTTGAGGCCGGCGGTGTGCAGGAAGTGGGTCTCGGGCGACTGCGAGTGGTAGTGGCCGCCCTTGATGCCGCCGCCGTAGGGCGTGCGGATCACCATCCCGCAGCCGTACTGGCCGCCCGAGCGGTAGCGGTACTTGGCCACCTCGCTCAGGATCTGGTCCATGGCCGGGAAGATGAAGTCGGCGAACTGGATCTCCGCCACCGGCTTCATGCCGTAGAGCGCCATCCCGATGGCCGTGCCGATGATGCCGCCCTCGGCCAGCGGCGTGTCGATGACGCGCTCCAGCCCGAACTCCTCGCCCAGCCCCTGCGTGGCGCGGAAGACGCCGCCGAACTTGCCGACGTCCTCGCCCAGCACCACCACGTCGGGGTTGCGGCGCATCTCGAGCTTCAGCGCGTCGTTGACCGCCTGGATGATGTTCATCGTGGCCATGCGCGCCTCAGGTGCCGGAGTGGCGCGGGTTGCCCACGCGCGGATCGGCCGCCAGGGCCTGGCGCAGCTCGTCCAGCTGCTCGCGTTGCTGCCAGAGCGGCTCGGCGTACACGTCCTCGAAGAGCGACTCCAGCGGCGGCTTGGCCGGGTGGGCCTCCGCCTCCTTGAGCGCGCGCTGCAGCTCCTCGCGCACGCCCTCCTTCAGCTGCGCGTCGGCCGCGTCGTCCAGCAGGCTGCGCCGGGCCAGGTGGCGGCGCAGCCGCAGGATGGGGTCCTTCTTCTTCCACGGCTCGACCAGCTCGGCCGGGCGGTAGGCGCGCGGGTCGTCGGAGGTGGAGTGGCCCTCGACGCGGTAGGTGACGCACTCGAGCAGCGTGGGCCCCTCCCCCGCCGCGGCGCGCGCGCGGGCCTCGCGGGTGGCCTGCAGGACCGCCAGCAGGTCGTTCCCGTCCACCCGCTCGCCGCGCATCCCGTAGGCCACCGCCTTCTGCGCGATGGTCTCGGAGGCGGTCTGCCGCTCGCGCGGCATGCTGATGGCCCAGCCGTTGTTGCGGCAGACGAAGACCACCGGGATGCGGTTCACCGCGGCGAAGTTGAGGCCGGTGTGGAAGTCGTGGGCGCTGGTGGCGCCCTCGCCGAAGTAGGTCAGCGCCACCATCTCGTCGCCGCGCAGCCGCGCGGCCCAGGCGGCGCCCACCGCCTGGCTCACCTGCGTGGCGATGGGCGAGCTGATGGAGGTGAAGTGCCCGTCCTTCCAGGCCTCGTGGCAGGGCATCTGCCGGCCCTTGATCAGGTCGCCGGCGTTGCCGAACAGGTCGCACAGGAAGGTGGGCAGCGGCAGCCCCCGCATCAGCGCCGCGCCGTGCTCGCGGTAGCAGGGGAAGATCCAGTCGGTCGGGGCCATGGCGGCCACGGTCCCGTAGACGGTGGCCTCCTCGCCGATGGCGCCGATGTAGAAGCCGATGCGGCCCTGGCGCTGGAGCGTGATCATCCGCTCGTCCAGCGCCCGCCCCAGCAGCATCCAGCGGTACAGCGCCAGCGCCTCGGCGTCCGGGAGCAGCGCGGCCGCGCCCTCGGCCTGGCCGTCGTCGCCCAGCACCACCCGGAGCGGGAACTCGCGCGCCCACCGGCCCTCGGCCTCGACGCCGCCGCCGCGGCCCAGCCGGCGTACCGGCCCGGCCTCATCCTCTCGACGCATGCCGCCCTCCGCCGCGCTCACCGGGCCACCCTCGCCTCGATCTCGCCCCGCAGGAACAGCTCCGCCGCCCGGTACGACGAGCGGACCAGCGGCCCGCTCGCGACGTACCGGAACCCGTGCGCCAGGCCGCGCTCGCGGTAGGCCGCGAACCGCTCCGGCGAGATCCACTCCACCACCGGCAGGTGCCAGGCGCTGGGGCGCAGGTACTGCCCCAGCGTGAGGATCTCCACCCCGTGCGCGCGGAGGTCCGCCATGGCCTCGTCCACCTCGGCCTCGGTTCTCGCCCAGCCCGACCATGATCGAGGACTTGGTCACCACCTGCGGGAACTCGCGCTTCATCTGCTCCAGCACGCGCAGCGTCTGGTCGTACGACGCCTTCGCGTCGCGGACCACCGGCGTGAGCCGCCGCACGGTCTCGAGGTTGTTCGCGAAGACGTCCGGCGCGGCGCGGCCCACGGTCCGGACGGCCTCGGCGTCGCCCTGGAAGTCCGGGGTCAGCACCTCGACCAGCAGCCCGGGGATGGCCTTCAGCCGGCGGATGGCGTCGGCGAAGTGGCCCGCCCCGCCGTCCGGCAGGTCGTCGCGATCGACGCTGGTGACCACCAGGTAGTCGAGCCCCAGCTCCGCCACGGCCTCGGCCAGGTGGCGCGGCTCGTCCGGATCGAGCGGCGGCGGCCGGGCCGCGGTCTTCACGTGGCAGAAGCGGCACCCGCGCGTGCAGGTGTCGCCCATCAGCATGACCGTGGCGGTCCCGCCGCCCCAGCACTCGGCGACGTTCGGGCAGCGGGCCTCGGCGCAGACGGTGTGGAGCTTGAGCCCCTGCAGCGTGTCGCGGACGCGCTGGTAGCGCTCGCCGCCCGGCACGCCCACCCGGAGCCAGCCGGGCTTCTTGGCGTCCATGGGCAGCCCGCGCTCCCTCATGGCGGCCGCGATGTCGCGGCGGCTGGAGGGCTCGGGGCCCGGCCCCTGCTGGACGATGGGCAGGCTGGTGCGCGTGGTCGCTGACATGGTGGCCGCCGCCGATGTAGCGGTGACGGCGGGCTGGGTCAAGCGAGCCCGCTCGCCTGCGCCCTCTTCGCCTGACGCACCCAGACGCACACGGGCCGCGTGGTATAGTGCGCCGTCCCGCAGGGGTGGCGGCGCTGTCACCCAGCGGCAACAGACCTCTGGCCCGCCCGACATGCCGGATACCCCCTCGCCGAACGCCACCCGCGTCCTGATCGTCGATGACGATCCCTCCGTCCGCGACGTCATCGCGGTGCTGCTGCGCGAGGCCGGATACGTCTGCTCCTCGGTGGCCGGAGCGGAGGCCGCGCTCGACGCGGCGCGTCTCTCCGAGTACCCGCTGGTGATCAGCGACGTGCGCATGCCTGGGCGTGACGGGCGCTGGCTCCTGGAGCGGCTCCGCGAGGAGCACCCGGACACTGCCGTGATCATGCTCACCGGCTTCGGCGACACCGAGGCCGCGGTCGAGTGCCTGCGCACCGGCGCCGCCGACTACCTGCTCAAGCCACCCAAGGTCACCGACCTGGTGCGGGCCATCGAGCGGGCCCTCGGGCGGCGGCGGCTCGACCTGGCGCGCCAGCGGTACCGGCGCAGCCTCGAGGACCGGGTCCGCGAGAAGACCGCCGAGCTGTCGCGCACGCTGCTCGATCTGGAGGCCACCTACAGCCAGACGCTGCTGACGCTGGTGGCCGCGCTCGACGCGCGCGAGCACGAGACCAGCGACCACTCGCAGCGGGTGGTCCGGTACACGCTGGCCATCGCGCGGCGGCTGGGGCTGCCCGAGGCCGACCTGCCCGACCTGGGGCGCGGGGCGCTGCTGCACGACATCGGCAAGATCGGCGTGCCCGACGCGATCCTGCTCAAGCCCGACCGGCTCACCCAGGAGGAATGGACCGAGATGCGGAAGCACCCGCAGGTCGGCTTCAACATCCTGCAGTCGGTCTCCTTCCTGACCAGGCCTGCCGAGATGGTGCTGGCCCACCAGGAGCGCTGGGACGGCAGCGGCTACCCGCGCGGCCTGGCCGGCGAGGAGATCCCGCTCTTCGCCCGAATCTTCGCCCTCGCGGACACCTACGACGCCATGACCAGCGACCGCCCCTACCGCAAGGGGCTGCCCATCGCCGCGGCGCGCGCCGAGGTGCTCCGCTGCGCCGGCACGCAGTTCGACCCGCGCTGCGCCGAGGCCTTCCTCTCGCTGCCGGACGGGCTGCTGCAGGAGCTGGCGCGCGCGGGCGGGATGCCGAAGCTGTAGCCGCGCTCGGCGCCTGGCCTTCGACTCCGTTCACCCTGAGCGTAGCGCCCGCGCAGCGGGAGCGGAGTCGAAGGGCTCAGGCCGAACGGTGGCATGGCCCGTTCGCCCTGAGCGTAGCCGCGGCAACGCCGCGGCGAAGTCGAAGGGCAGGGCCCCGCTCACGCCGCCAGCGCGAACCGCAGCTCCGGCGTCATCTCCCCCGGGCGCCCGTCGCCGGCCAGGAAGCGCACGTCGAGCGCCCGCGCCTCCAGGTCGTAGACGCCGCGCCAGAGCGGGCGCACGCCCGGGACCGCGGCCAGCGCCAGCGCCCAGGCCGCGTCGAGGGCCGCCGCCGTCCAGCCGCGCACGCCCGCCGCCAGCGCCGACCGGAGCGCCCGCAGCGCACAATCCGTGAAGAGCAGCGGCGCGTCCGGCGCCTCCGGCCGGTGCGCCGTGGCGCCCGAGGCGGTCCGCTCCACCGCCAGCGCAGCGCCGCCGCGATCGGCCACGATCCAGCGCCCGCAGGCGGCGCCCGGCGGCGCCGCCGCCAGCAGCTCCCCCGCCTCCTCGGCGGTGCGGCAGCCGTCCAGCACCACCCGCGCCAGCTGCAGGCCGTCCAGCGGCGGCCGCCCGCCCGGCGGGTCCTCGCCGGGCACCGCCACCACGCCCAGCCCGGCCGCGTTGATCCCGTCCAGCACGCCGCCCAGCAGGTCGAAGGCCACCAGCGCCAGCGAGGGCAGCCCCTGGTCCGGATGGAGCTCCAGCAGGTAGGGGCGCGACGACGAGAGCGGCAGCGGGCCCTCCCCCTCCGGCGCCTCCAGCACGCGGGCCAAGAGCGGCCCGCCCGCCGTGGTCAGCGCGGCCGGGACGAAGGCGGCGGCCCCGGGGCCCACCTTCACCGGCGCGCCCAGCCGCGAGAGGAGCGCCCCGGGCCCGGCCGCCCCGCGGACCCGCTCCACCAGGGCGGCGGCGCGGCTGATCAGCCAGGCCCCGGCCTCCAGCGGCGCCTCCACCGGCGCGGGCGGGACGCCATAGCGTCCCCGCGCCAGCTCAGCCAGGTGACGACCGATCTGCCGGTCGGTCCCCCGCAGGCTCAGGTGGTGCACCAGCACCTCGTCCCGGCTCCGCCCGCCGCCGCTGACAATCCGTTCCTCGACGCGCAGCGCCATCTCGTGCTCCCGCGGCCCGGAGGGCCGGTCCGCCTGGGTGGAAGGGGAGCTTGAGACACGACGACCCGCGCGGAAAGATCCGCGCGGGTCGCTGTACCGACCTGGGATGATCGGCGTGACGCGCTACGCCGCAGCGGCGCGCGGGTGCACGTTGGTCTTGATCCACTCGATGGTGGTGCCGGTCGGCGTGCCGGGCAGGAACACCGCCGCGACGCCCTTCTCCTGCAGCCGGGGCACGTCGTCCTGCGGGATGATGCCGCCGCCGAAGACCACGATGTCGCCGGCGCCCTTCTCCTTGAGCAGCTCGATGACGGCCGGGAAGACCGTCATGTGCGCGCCGGAGAGGATGGACATGCCGATCGCGTCGGCGTCCTCCTGGATGGCGGTCGCGACGATCATCTCCGGCGTCTGGTGCAGGCCGGTGTAGATCACCTCGAAGCCGGCGTCGCGGAGCGCGCGGGCGATGATCTTGGCGCCGCGGTCATGGCCATCCAGGCCGGGCTTCGCGACGACGATACGCAGGGGACGATCTTTCGCGGTCATGTCGGCTTCTCCAGCACGGCCACCAGGTCCGGCGCTTCGGCGCCGGGGTCCGGACACGAGGTCCGCCCCGCGTCCGTGGTGCTCGTGATCTGCACGATGCGGAGTCCCGCCGCTCCAGCCAGCGGGCGCCACTCGGCGGGGCTGTAGTACCGCAACTCGGCGGTGGCCGCCAGCACAGGACGCCCCGGAAGGATCAAGCGGCGGTGAGCGCGCTCCACCCCGCTGGCGGGATCGAACTCCGCTTCCTCCTGGACTATCCCTCCGCCGGGCAGCGTCCGGTGCGCGGTCTCGCGCGGGTGGAGCGCCAGCGCCAACGGGTTGGCGTGGTGCACGAGCGCGCGCCCGCCCGGCCGCAGCACGCGCGCCAGCTCACGCAGGCACGCCAGGTTCGAGGTGTCGTCGAACATGAACAGCGCCGCGTACCAGGACCAGGCGGCGTCGAGGCTGGCGCTGCGGAGCGGCAGGTCGCGCACGTCTCCCTGCACCCAGTGCGGCGCCGGGCCGCGGCCCGCGGGCGCGCGCTGGCCCAGCCGCAGATACGGACCGGACCGGTCCAGTGCGACGATTTCACGCACCCGCGGCGCGAGTTGCAGGGCGTGCCGGCCGTGGCCGCAGGCGAGATCCAGGCAGCGATCGGTGGAGCCGAGCGAGAGCACCCGCGCGATGAGCTCGGCCTCGAGCGCGGAGAGCCGCGGCGTGAGCAGGTCCCGCACCGAGGCGAGGTAGAGCTCGCCGTAGTAGCCGTCCGACCAGTGGGGCGCGCCGTCCACGGCGCTAGTCTACGCCCGCGCGGCGCGCGCGGGGTCCTCGGCCGCGGGGTGGCGCCCGGTCAGTAGAACCGCCCGTCCTCGCGGTAGACGCCGAACACCTTCCGGAGCACGTCGGAGATCTCCCCCAGGGTGGCGTAGGCCTTCACGGCGTCGATGACCGGGGGCAGCACGTTGCGCCCCTCCACTGCCGCCCGCTCCACCGCCGCCAGCCCCGCCGCGGCGGCGGCCGCGTCGCGCGAGCCCTTCACGGCCCGCAGCCGCTCCACCTGCGTGCGGGCCACGCCCTCGTCGACCTTGAGCGTGGGGATGGGCGGCTCGGCGCCGGCCTGGAACGCGTTCACGCCCACCACCAGCCGCTCGCCGCGCTCGATCTGCTGCTGCCAGCGGAAGGCGCTCTCGGCGATCTCGCGCTGCGGGTAGCCCTGCTCGACCGCGCGCAGCATCCCGCCCAGCCCGTCGATGTGGTGGATGTGCTGCAGCGCCCGGCGCTCCATCTCGCCGGTCAGGTACTCGACGTAGTAGCTGCCGGCCAGCGGGTCCACCACCCGGTCGGCGCCGGACTCGTGGGCGATGAGCTGCTGGGTGCGGAGCGCCAGCGTGACGGCCTCCTCGGTGGGCAGGGCGTAGGTCTCGTCGAGCGAGTTGGTGTGGAGCGACTGGGTGCCGCCCAGCACCGCGGCGAAGGCCTGCAGCGCGGTCCGGACCAGGTTGTTGTAGGGCTGCTGCGCGGTGAGCGAGACGCCGGCGGTCTGGGCGTGGGTGCGCAAGAGCAGCGACTCGCGGCGCCGGGCGCCGAACCGCTCCTTCATGGTGCGGGCCCAGATGCGGCGCGCGGCGCGGAACTTGGCCACCTCCTCGAAGACGTCGTTGTGGACGTCCCAGAAGAAGGAGAGGCGCGGCGCGAAGTCGTCCACGTCCAGGCCGCGGTCCACGCACTCCTGCACGTACTCGATGCCGTCGGCCAGCGTGAACGCCAGCTCCTGCACCGCCGTCGCCCCGGCCTCGCGGATGTGGTAGCCGGAGATGGAGACCGGGTTCCAGCGCGGCAGCTCGCGCGCGCAGAACTCGATCACGTCGCAGTTGAGCTTCACCGCCGGTGCGGGCGGGATTATCCACTCCTTCTGCGCGATGTACTCCTTCAGCATGTCGTTCTGGATGGTGCCGCCCAGCTTCGCGCGCGGCACGCCCTGCCGCTCGCCGACCGCCACGTACATCGCCAGCGCGATGGGCGCGGTGGCGTTGATGGTCATCGAGGTGGTCACCTCGCCGAGCGGGATGCCCTCGAAGAGGACCTCGAAGTCGCGCAGCGTGGAGACCGCCACGCCCTCCTTCCCCACCTCGCCGCGGCTCATGGCGTGGTCGGCGTCGTAGCCCATAAGCGCCGGCATGTCGAAGGCGGTGGAGAGGCCGTTCACGCCCTGCGCCAGCAGGTACTTGAAGCGCTTGTTGGTGTCCTCCGGCGAGCCGAAGCCGGCGAACTGGCGCATGGTCCAGAGCCGGCCGCGGTACATGGTCGGCTGCGGACCGCGGGTGAACGGGTAGCGACCCGGGAGCCCCACGTCGCGGGCGTGATCCAGCTCGGCCACGGTTGAGGGATCGAGCACGTCGGGGATGGGGATGCCTGAGTCGGTCTCGAAGCGGGGCCGCCGGTGCGGGAGCCGCTTCAGCGCCTCGGCCAGCTCCTCGCGCGTCCAGGACTCGCGCTCCGCCACCAGCCGGGCCAGCTCCTCGCGATTGTAGAGCGGGCGTTCGGCCTGCGCCGGTGCCGCCGGCGTCTCGCCCCGCGGCGCACCCCCCGTCCGGGACGTCTCCCCAGCCACCTTCTCCGCCCGCGGACTCACCGTCCTCGTCGACATGGCGCTCCCCTCGCGACTGATTCGGTGCCGCGATTAACCTGCGCGCCGGCGCGCGGCCAGGCGCGCCGCAGGTCCGCGCCGGGGCGCCCGCACCACCGGGGTATACTCCCGGGGCTTCCGGCCCCACGCCCACAGGAGCCCACCATGCCCTGGCGCATCGCCCTCGCCGCCGCCCTGCTCTCGCTCCCGTCCGCGGCGCTCGCCCAGGACCCCTGCTCCGAGGCCATGGCCAGCCTCTGCCCGCGCTCGCGCGGCGACCTGGTCCTGATGGACTGCTTCAGCCTCCACCGGCAGGAGCTGGACAAGGCCTGCCCCGGCGATTTCCAGGCGGTGCTGGCCCGGGCCGAGAAGATTGGCCAGGGGTGCAAGGCCGACGTGGAGAAGCTCTGCAAGGATGTCACCCCCGGTGACGGGCGGGTGGCCTACTGCCTGAAGCAGCACGAGAGCGAGCTCTCCAGCTCCTGCCAGGACGGGTTCAACACCTGGCGGATGATGCGCATGGAGCTGACCTCGGCCTGCGCCGGCGACATCGCCCAGCTCTGCCAGGACGTGCCTGCGGGCAGCGGGCGGGTCTGGAGCTGCCTCAAGGCCAGCGAGGCCAAGCTGGGCGGCGGCTGCCGGGACGCGGTGAAGAAGCTCTAGCCTGGGCCGCCATGCGCTCCTGGGTCCGCCTCGGCCGCGCCGGCCGCGCAACCCGATCCTCGTGCACTGGAGCGTGGCGCTCCCGCTGGCGGTCGGCGCCTACGCCACCAGGAGCTGGGTCGGTCCGGCGGCGTTCCTGCTGGTGGTGGTGGCGCACGCGGTCGGGCACGCGCTGGTGCGGCGCTGGTGCGGCGGGCAGCCGGAGGGCATCTGGGTCCACGCCCTGGGCGGCCACGCAGGGATGAAGGGCGACCTCAGCGCCTGGCAGGACTGCGCCATCGCCTGGGGCGGGGTCATGGGCCAGGCGGTGCTGTTTGCCGCGGCGTCGCTCGCCGCCCGCTTCGCGCCCGGGCCGCTGCCGCCGGATCTCGGCACCTTTCTGGCCGCGCTGGCGCTCTGGAACCTGTTCATCGCCTTCGCCAACCTGATCCCCACCGAGTCCCTGGACGGCGGTCGGGCCTGGCGCATCCTGCCGCTTGCCTGGGCCGGCCTCGCCCGCCGGCTCACCCGCGCGCTGCGCCGCGGCCGCGACCGGGACTGACTGCTCCGCCACGGGCCCCGTCCGCCTTGCGGGGCCAGCAGCACTGATCGTCGCAGCGGCCTGGTGACGCGGCCCCCGTCGGGACCATGACAGATCGTGAAGTCACCCTACAGTGCGCGCGCACGCGGCCCCGCCGCGTGGCGCGGGCGCGCTGGGGTCGTCCTGCGCGGACTCCTTTCGAGAGGGGAAGCGCGATGAGAAGGTTGCTCCTGGCAGCAGTGTTCTTTGCGTTCCTGGGTTCGGCCGGCTGCGGGTCGTCCGAGGGTGGCACGCCCTCCAACTATCTGCCGGTCACCGTCACCGATCAGATCAAGGCCACCGGCTACGCCGTGGTGGGTGACCAGGCGGTCTTCGTCTACGACCACGCCACCTGGGCGGCGCCGGGCGCCGCCGCGCCGGCGCAGGTGCTGCTCTCCGGCTCGTTCAACGGCTGGGTCAACCCGGGCTGGGAGCTGAGCCACAGCAGCGCCGATGCCGGCGTCTGGTTCCTGGTGAAGCCCCTCGCCGACGTGCTGGTCCCCGGCAACAGCGGGCAGCCCGAGTTCAAGTTCGTGGTGGACGGGGCCTGGCTCTCCGCGGTGGAGGCCTCGCCCGCCGGCTACCACTTCCTCGGCAACAACCTGCTGGTGCAGGAGGGCGACGACCTCGAGCAGATTGCCGCCAACGAGGCGCAGGCCCTGGCCATCCTCCCGCTCTCGTCCTTCGACCTGGAGGACGCCGCGGACAAGGCCACCCTCTCCAACTTCCGGCAGGTGCCGGGGATGCCCGGCCTGTTCCGCTCCTACCACCCGTACAAGAAGTCCCGCCCCGCGCTCGACACCGAGGACGCCCGCATCGCCGCGGTGAAGTCGCTCATGGCCTCGAACCTGATCGGCTCGGTGGTGAGCCTGACCGGCATCGAGGCGCCCGGCGACGGCGAGGCGCTCTCGGCCTACCACCTGGCCCTGGTCACCAACAGTCACCAGCTGGGCGTGACCCTCTCCTACAACATCGTCTACTACCAGTCCGGCACCGCCGCCTTCTGGGGCCCGCTGGAGCAGGTGATCCGCTTCATCGCCGACCAGCCGGCGCCGGTGCTGGTCCACTGCCGCCTGGGCACCGACCGCACCGGCGCGACCATCGCCGTGCTGGAGGGGCTGGCGGGCAAGGCCTGGGCCGACATCGCGGCCGACTACCAGGCCTCCAACGACATGGGCATCGGCGAGTTCCGCGACTACCACCTGCTGCAGTACAGCCTCGAGCACATGACCGGCGTGGACCTGGACACCCACCCCGAGCAGCTGCAGGCCGCGCTGATCGCGTACTTCGTGACCAACACCACGCTCACCGAGGCGGAGCTGGCCGCGGTGTCGAACAAGCTGACGGTGGTTCCGCAGTAGCCCTCCCCGAACTGCGGTCCGGGCCCCGCTCGCCGCGTGGTGGGCGGGGCCCTCTCGTCTCCGGCTTCGCTGGCGTGCCCGAGCACGGCATCCGCGGGATGGTCTTCTACGGACCGGGGGAGTGGGCGGGCTTACCTGGCGCGCCGGCCCGCCGGAAGGTCCCCTCCCAGATCACCGGACCGGACTGGATGCGCCCGGGCGGCGGACGGTTGTACTCGGTGAGCGGTCCCGCCGGGTCGCGCACGAACCCGGCGGCGGCGAGCTCGGCCACGAGCTCCTGCTCCTCGAGGAAGACCTGCGGATCGCCAGAGAACTGCGTGAACACGAACGGCTCGCCGGCCACCGGCGCCGCGTCGGCGGGCAAGGTGTGTCGCGAGAAGGTGAACACGAACAGCCCGGCGCCTGGCCGCGCCACCCGGGCCGCCTCGCCCAGCGCACGCCGGAACTCCGCCGCCGAGCGAGCCAGGTTCCAGATGCCGTGGGCCACTACCAGGTCCGCGCTCCCGTCTTCGAGCGGCAGCCCGTCCATCGCGGCGCGCACGAGGCGCACCCGGTCGCCGAGACCCGCCGCGTCCACCCGCGCCCGGGCCGCCACCAGCATCGGCGCGGAGGTGTCGGTCCCGACCACGTCGAGCCCGAGCGCCGCGAGCGGCCCGGCGTTCCGCGCCGCGCCGCACCCCAGGTCGAGCGCCCGCTGCACGCCGGGCCTGGTCACCTCGGCCTGCGCCCACTGCATGAGCACCGCATTCGGCGCCGCAGCAGCGAAGCCTCCCACCGTCTCGGCCCGATCCCACCGCCCCGTCGCCATGCCCTTGGTTGTAGCGCCGAGACAGGCTCGCGAACGCCTCTTTTTCCCCAGCTTGAAGGAACGGTGAAGCGTCGGGAGGAGGGCGCGGCCGATGACTGCCGTGACCATATCGGCCCTGATCAAGATGGAGCGGGAGCGCCTCGGAGAGCCGGGCTCCTCGCCCCCTTCGCTGGCGGATCCCTGGCCTTCGACTTCGCGCCCGCGTCGCGGGCGCTACGCTCAGGCCGAGCGGATGCCCTGGCGCCCCTGCGCCACCCAAGCCGCCGCGCGCCCTCGCGGGGCCCAAAAATGAAACGGCCGCCTCGCGGCGGCCGTTCCGTGCTGGTGGTGAGGGGGAGAATCGAACTCCCGACCTAGGGATTATGAGACCCTCGCTCTAGCCGACTGAGCTACCTCACCGAGGCGTTCAAGGCGGCGGACCGCCTTGAGAACGCGGGTTTATAGAAGGGTCGGCCGGGTCCGTCAAGGCTGCACATCGCCCTCCCCGGCCAGCCTGGCGCGCGGGGGGCGGCGAGGTGCGGCGAGGTTTTCTTGACCCCGCCGCTGTGCGTGCTACACCCGCATGCGATATCGCAGGATTGCGGCCGGGGATGGCGTGGCCCGGCGCAGGGATGGAGGTGGCGTGATGAACCAGATGCCGCTGCAGGACGAGGACACCTCGGAGCTCGACGCCTACCTGGCCGAGCTGGACCGCGCGCTGGACGCCTGCTTCATGGCCGACATGAACGAGGCCTTCCAGGCGGCCGGCGCCACCGCCGCCGACGACGACGCCGCCATCAGCGCGGCGTGACGCCCGGCGAGGCCGCGGCGCCCGCCTCGGCCTCCTCCTGCTCCAGCCCCTCGGCCACCTCCTCCGGCGCCGACAGGATGCGCGCCAGCTGGATGTGCCGCGAGAACAGGTAGGCCATCCCCAGCGCCACCTGGAAGGCGAGCTGCGCGGCCCAGAGCACGTTGGCGTACGCCACGCCGTGCACTGCCACCACCTCGCGCGGGAAGAAGAGCCCCAGCCCCAGCACCACCGCTCCCTGGAACGTGCCCACCATGCCCGGGCCGGCCGGGATCGTCACCCCGATCACCAGCGCGCCCAGCAGCGTGGCCGACTGCGTGGCGTCGAGCGGCAGGCCGAAGCCGCGCGCCAGCACCTGCATGCCCCAGCCGTTCGCGCCCCAGTAGACGGCGGTGAGCAGGAAGAACTGGACCAGCTTGGCCGGGCTGGTGACGAGCCGGAGCCCCTGGATGAAGGCGTCCAGCATCCCGGCGGCCCGCGCGGCCAGCTTCGGCGCGATGGGCGCGAGCAGCTTCTGCGCCAGCGCCACGGCCGCGCGCCGGTTGCGGTAGGCGCCCACCAGGAAGAGCAGCAGCGCCAGGAAGATCAGCCCCACCACGTAGCCGCCGGTCTTGAGCAGCGCCGCGCCGGGCAACCCCTGGGGCAGCGCCAGGAGCGCCACGATCATCAGCACCGCGGTGAAGATCCCGTCGGCCACCCGCTCCACCACCACCGAGGAGAGCGCCGCGGAGACGCGCAGCTGGGGCCGCTCCGCCACCAGGTAGGGCCGGGCGAACTCGCCCAGCCGGAACGGCAGCAGCACCAGCGCCATCCACCCCACCGCCGAGGCGGCGTTGAGCCGCTTCCAGGGGACCTTGGCCACCGGCTCGAGCAGGATGCCCCAGCGCAGCGTGCGCGCCAGGTGGATGGCCAGCCAGAACGGCACGTAGAGCGCCAGGTAGCGGTAGTCGGCGCCGCGCATGGCGCCCCAGATCGCGCCCAGATCCTTGCCGCGCAGGGTGAGCCAGAGCGCGGCGCCGGAGACGACCAGGCCGGCCAGGGCCTGCAGCAGGCGGCGCCTCACGCCTCGAGCTCCTCTCCGGCCACGATCCGGCGCGGGTTGTCGGCGCAGAGCCGCTGCACCGCCCCGCGCCCTCCCCGCTTCTCGAGGAGCTCCAGCCCCTCGGTGAGCCAGCGCTGCGCGCCCTCCGGGCGGTGCAGGTCAGTCGCGCCCACGGAGTAGAGCCCCTGGGCCACGAACCGCTCGGCCAGCTTGCGGGCCGTGCGGCCGTAGAGCCCGGCCAGCGCGCCCACGTTGAGCTGCAGCGCGCCGCCCAGCCGGACCACCTCCTCGGCCCGCCCCGGCCGCTCGAACTCGAGGCAGCGCTCCGGGTGGGCGAAGAGCGGCAGCATGCCCTTGCGGCGCATGCGGAAGACCAGCTCCGGCAGCGCCGGCAGGTGGGCCTGGAACGGCGCCTCCACTAGCACCCAGCGGCCGGTGGGGCCGATCCCGCGGCGGGTGGCCGGCGACTCCGCCCGCGCCAGGAAGGCGTCGTCGAGCTTGTTCTCGGCGTTGGTGTGGAGCGCCAGGGCGATCCCCTCGGCCTGGAGCAGCGCGGCCAGGTCGGCCCGGCGCGCCTCGGCCACCGCGGGATCGCCGCTGGGCAGCTCGGCCACCGCGTGGGGGCTGGGCGCCAGCTCGGTCCAGCCCAGCGACCGCAGCAGGCGGATGGCCTCCAGCGACTGCGCCGGCGACTCGCAGCCGTCGTCGATGCCCCAGAGCACGTGGTCGTGAAGGTCGACGAAGCCCATGGCCGGACGGGCGTTCCTTACCACGAACCGCGCAGGGGCGGCCAGGCGAGCGCCCCCGGGACGGCGGGGCGGGGGTTCACGCGTCGTCCTCCTCCCGCTCGACCGGGCGGGCGGGCCGCTCGGCCCCGTCGCCGGCCAGCGGGCCGGGCACGCGGTAGCTCTCCCCCAGCCAGTTGCCCAGGTCGATGAGGCGGCACCGGTCCGAGCAGAACGGGAAGGAGCGGTTCTCGGCGCGCGGCGCGGCCGGGCGCTGGCACATGGGGCAGAGGCTGAAGCGTGGCACGGACCGGATCTACCGCGAGCCGGGGTCGGGGTGCAGCGGGATCCGCCCTACCCCTGCCCGCCTGGGCAGCTGGGCGGGAGGAGCGGCGTGATGGCGTCGGTGAGGGTGCGGTCGTCAATCTCGCCGCTGAACACCTGGCGGACGTTGCCTTCCACGTCGATCACGAAGGTCTTGGGGTAGCCGCGCACGTTCCAGGGGACCAGCAGGGAGGCGTCGGCGTCGAAGAGGACCGGGTACGGCAGCGACCGGGCCATCGCGGTCACGTCGGAGCGGGCCGACTCCTCCGCCACGCCCAAGAGCTCGAAGCAGCGGTCCTTGTGCTCCCGCCAGACGCGCGCCAGGTCCGGGATCTCCTCGCGGCAGGGCGGGCACCAGGTGGCCCAGAAGTTCACCGCCACCACCTTGCCGCGGTACTGCGCGAGGTCCACCTCCTTGCCCTGCAGGTCGGGCAGCGCCAGCGCCGGGGCCGGCTGACCGGGCCCCTGCAGCTTCACCGGCTGCCGCCGCATGCCCTTCCAGGCGAGCTCGACCGCGACGATCGCCGCGAGCGCCAGCAGCACCAGCTTGGCCCAGCCCTTCATCGGATCCTGCCTCCGCTACTTCGCGGCTCCGGCCGCCGAGCCGGCGCCGGAGAGCATGAGGGTCTTGATGTCGTCGTCGGTGAAGAACAGCCCGCCGCCGATGAACACGTCGGTGCCCAGGCTGAACCCGCGCCCGCCGGTGGAGGTGGCGGTCCGCCAGCGGTTGAGGAAGTCGTCCACGCCGGTGGTGACGTAGAAGTGCTTGCCGAAGTTGTAGTTGGCCCAGAACTTGGCGCGCGGGAAGACGTCCTGCTGCGGCCGCTGGAACTGGTAGAGCGACAGCGAGAACTGCAGGGCGTCGTCGAGGAAGTGCAGGTCGGTCCCCACGCCGCCCGCGCTCTCGATGATGCCGGCGCGGAAGGTGGCCGGGCCGAACCGCTTCCCGAACTGCAGCGAGAAGGTGAGCTTGTCCTCGTGCTTGGTGCGGGTGCTGACCGTGGTCCGCTCCTCGCCGGTGCTCGGGTCGCGGGTGGTGATGGTCTCGGTGGTGACGGTGTCCACGCCGCGCGGATCGCTGACAATCTCGAAGTCGTAGAACTTGTCGGGCCGCGGCAGGAGCCGCGCGCCGAAGTAGACCTTGGCGCCCGGGCGGCCGTCCGCCACGCTCTGGTTGAGCAGCCACTCCGAGCGGAAGCCCACCTGGATCTGCAGCTTGTTGAGCCGGTTGAAGTAGTCGGTGACGGCGTCCACCGCCTGCCCCACCTCGCGGCCGGTCTTCTCGTCCACCAGGAGCTTGCCGGCGACGCTCTTCCCCTCGTTCACCTTGCCGAGGATCGAGTCGAGCTTGCCCAGGCTGTCGTTGAGCCGGGCCACCGCCGCCCGGACATCCTTGCTCTCGCCCGACGCCGCGACCACCACCGCGCCGCCCGGCGGCGCAGCCGCGAGCGGCGCCGCGCCGGCCGCCCCATCCTCCACCGGCCCGGGCGCGCCCGCCACCGCGCCGGACGAGTCCGCGCTCTCCCTCGCCGGCTCGCCGGCCGGCTCCGCCCCGGCCACCGCGGCCCCGGCAGCGCCCGGCGCACCCTGCCCGCCTGGCTCGCCCATGGCGCCCGGCTGGCCGGCCCCGATGGCCGTGGTCTGGCCGGTGCCGTCGAGGATGGTCTGCAGGCTGGCGGAGGTGACGCGGAGCTGCGCCGTGAGCGCCTCCACGTTGGCGATGATGTTGTGGATCTTCTGCTTGTCGCGGCCGGTGATGTCGCGCAGGTCGGCGGAGACCGCCTCGGCGTTGCTCAGGATGGCGCCGAGCTTGCCGTCGTTCTCGTCCACCAGCCGGTCCAGCTTGTCGGTGATCTGCGCCAGGTTCTGGATGACGGTGCTGAGGCTGCCCTTCTCGCTGTTGACGGTCTTGGCCAGGTCGCCGGTGACGGTCTGCACGTCGGCGGCGATCTTGGCCATGGAGTCCAGCAGCTGCTGCACGCTGGTGGCCTCCCGCACGCAGGTGATCTCGCGCTGCTCCTCCGGCAGCTGCGAGAGCAGCGGCGACCCGGGCGTGCCGGGCGAGACGTCGAGCAGCGCGTCGGGGAGGAGCGCAGAGGGGAAGGTCTTGTAGAGGCAGGCGTCGGCGTGCAGCTCGACGTCGGTGCGGATGCGCAGGTCGAGCCGGGCCCGCGAGCCCTCCAGGGCGATCTTGGAGACCTCGCCGATCTGGATGCCGGCGATCTGGGCGCGGCTCTTCCAGGTCAGGCCGGTCGCGTCGGCGAAGTAGGCGTGGACCAGGTAGGAGTCCCGGTCGGAGTAACCGCCCTTCTTGAGGAAGGTGAACGCCAGGAGGAAGGCGGCCCCGGTCAGCGCGACCAGGACGCCCACGGCGAGGGCCTTGTTGGCTGCGGGCTTCACGTACGGGTGTCGCTCCTCACTGCTTCTCGAACCACGTGGACAGGAACTTCTGCACGAACGGGTCCGAGCTCTGGCGGACCTCGGCAGGGGTGCCCTCGGCCGCGAGGTGACCATCGTAGAGCACCGCCAGCCGATCGGCCACCCGGAAAGCGCTCGCGATGTCGTGCGAGATGACCATGGAGGTGATGCCCAGCCGCTCCTTGGCGTGGATGATCATCTCGTCCACGGAGTTGGTGGTGATGGGGTCGAGGCCGGTGGTGGGCTCGTCGTAGAGGACGATCCGCGGCTCGCTGACCAGCGCCCGCGCCAGGGCCACGCGCTTGCGCATGCCGCCGGAGAGCTCGGCCGGCCAGCGGTCCAGCACCTCCTCCCCCAGGTCCACCACCGCCAGCTTCTCCACCACGCGCTTGCGGATCTCCGCCGCGGAGAGGCCGAGCCCGCGCCGCTCGCGGATGGGGAAGGCCACGTTGTCGAAGACGCTCATGGAGTCGAAGAGCGCCGCGCCCTGGAAGACCATCCCGAACCGCTGGCGCGCCTCGGTGAGCTCCTTGCCGGAGAGCGCGTTGAGGTCCACGCCGTCCACCGTGATGCTGCCGCGGTCGGGCTTGAGCAGCCCGATGACGTGCTTCATGAGCACGGTCTTGCCCGAGCCCGACCCGCCCAGCACCACGTAGGTGGTGCCCTCCGGGATCCGCAGGGTGATGCCCTTCAGGACGTGGTTCGGGCCGAAGGACTTCCAGAGGTCGTTCACCTCGATCATCAGGTCCCCACGAAGACCACGGTCGCGGCGTAGTCCGCCACCAGGATGGCGATGGAGCTCGCCACCACCGCCCGGGTGGTCCCCTCTCCCACTCCCTGCGCGCCCCCGCGCGCGGAGTAGCCGCGCCAGGTGGTGATGATGGCGACGATGGCCCCGAACACCAGGGCCTTGCCCAGCCCGTGGAAGATGTCGTCCGGCCCCACGAACTCGCGGGTGTGGGCGATGAACGGGCCCTCCGGGATGCCGGCCACGTAGATGCCCATCAGGTAGGCCCCGCCGAACCCGAGGACGTTGAAGAGCATGGTGAGGGCCGGGAACATGGCCACGGCGGCCAGCACCCGCGGGACCACCAGGTACTGGATGGGCGAGACGGCCATGGTCTCCATGGCGTCGATCTGCTCGGTCACGCGCATGGTGCCCAGCTCGGTGGCGATGGCGCTGCCCGCCCGCCCGGTCACCATCAGCGCCGTGAACACCGGCGCCAGCTCGCGCGAGAGGGCGAAGGCGGTCGAGCCGCCCACGTACCCCTCCGCCGCGAACTGCTTCATGGCGTAGTTCATCTGCAGGCCGAAGACCATGCCGGCGAAGGTGCCGGTCACGCCCACGATGAAGGCGGACCCCACGCCGATGAACGCCATCTGCTGGATGACGAGGTCGAGGCGGAACGGGGGCCGGAAGGCCCAGGCCACGGTCTCGGCCGCGAAGAACAGCATCTGGCCGAAATCCTCGAACGCCGCGCGCAGCTTCCTCATGGATGAGCCATTGTCGCACGGCACGCCGGCGGGCGGGGGACCGAGAACGCACCCCCGGGGCCTTGGGCCGCGGGCGGACCGGCCCGAGCACGGCTATACTGCGCCGCCCATGCTCAAGGTCGGCGGTGAGGTCGATGCGTTCTGCACCCGGTGCGAGCTCAAGCTCGCGCACACCATCCACGCGATGGTCTCCGGGCGCCCGGTCAAGGTGGAGTGCAACACCTGCCACTCGGTCCACCGGTTCCGCGACCCGCTGCCCCGGTCGGCCGGGTCCAAGGCGGCCGGACCCCGGGCGGAGCGGCCGGCCCGCGAGAAGGCCTCGGTGACCGCCTTCGAGGACCTGCTGGCGACTCGCACGCGGCCGGCCCAGCCCTACTCGCCCAAGGCCAGGTTCGCCGTGGACGACGTCGTCGATCACCCGGTCTTCGGCCGCGGCTTCGTGTCCGCGGTCAAGGACGCCGGCAAGGTGGAGATCACCTTCCGGTCGGACGTGAAGATCCTGGTCCACGGCCGCTGAACCGGCCGGCCAGGGGCTCGCCCTGCGGCCTTGCGCGGCTTCCCTGGCGGGGCGGGTTCCGCTAGGTTGGTCCCCTTCCCGGAGCCCACCCATGCGCCCTCTCTCGGCCGTCGCCGCCCTCGCCCTGCTCGCCGCCTGCAACCGCACGCCTCCGGCTCCCGCCGCGGGCGAGCCGGCGGCCCCTTCGCCGTCCGGCCCGGCCAGCGGCGCCGCTCCGGCCGCAGATCAGGGCGCCTACGTGGTCTCCGTCACGGTCCTGCGGCGCGAGGCCAGCGAGGCGCAGAAGGTCCCGGGGCCGAGCGGCAAGGAGGTCGGGAACTACCTCGCCACGCTCAACCGCGGCGAGAAGGTGAGCCCGCTCGAGCTGCGCGAGGACTGGGCCCGCGTCCGCGCCTCGGACGACAAGGAGGGCTGGCTCAAGCGGTCGGCGCTGCTCGAGGGCGAGGGCATCAGCGAGGCCACCGTGCTGGTCCAGGCCGACGTCTTCGACCGCCCCGAGATGCTGGCGGCCAACGCCAAGAAGAAGATCGAGCCCGGCACGCTGGTGCTGGTGATCCGCGCCCGGCCGCCCTTCTCCGAGGTGAACGTGGCGGGCAGCCAGACCGCCTGGGTCCTCTCCGAGCGGCTCAACACCGGCGAGCGCGAGGTGCAGGTCTCGAAGCTGATCGAGAAGGCCCGCTACCTGGTCCGCGCCAACCGCAAGGAGGAGGCGCTGTCGCTGCTGGCCCTGGCCCGCGAGCACTTCAACGGCGTGGCGCTGGTGGACGTGCTGGCCACCGAGCTGGGCGAGGTGCCCCCGGCGGTCGATGCCGTGGCGGTGCCGGCCGTGGGCGAGGCTCCGGCCGCCCCGGCGCCCACCGACGCGCCGCAGGCGCAGTAGCCGGCGTCAGCGCCGCAGCTCGGCCAGCACCGCCGCCAGATCGGCGGGCAGCCCGGCCTCCAGCGTCAGCGCCCCGCCCGCCGGGTGGGGCAGCTCCAGCCGCGCCGCGTGCAGCGGGGTCCTGGCCAGCGCGGCGCCTCCGGGCGCAGCCAGCGGACCCGCCTCGCCGTAGTCCGGGTCCACCGCCAGCGGCGTGCCGGCCCAGGCCAGGTGGACGCGGATCTGGTGGGTCCGGCCGGTCTCCGGCAGCGCCTCCACCAGGGCCAGCGCCCCGCCGGTCCAGGGGCGCTCCGCGAACCGCTCCAGACAGCGCACCCGCGTGGCCGAGGGCTTCCCGCGGGGATCGCCCGGCTCGACCGCCCGCATCCGCCCCTTGCGCCCCTGGGCGATGGGCGCCTCCAGCCGCTGCTCGTCCGGCGGCGCGCCGCGCACCAGCGCCAGGTAGCGCTTGCGCGGCTCGCCCCGCTCGAAGGCCAGGTTGAGCGCGCGGTGGGCCTCCGCGGAGCGCGCGAAGACCAGCACCCCGCTCGTGCCGCGATCCAGCCGGTGCACCACCCAGAGCCGGCCGTGGACCGCCTCCAGCTCCTCGCGCAGGCTGGGCTCGCCGGCCACGCGCCCCGGGATGACCAGCCGCCCGGGCGGCTTGTCCACGGCCAGCAGGTGCGCGTCGAGGTGCAGGACCGGCGGAGCGGTCACGCCAGCTTCCCGGCCGGGAGGACCGTCACCGGGCCGAAGCGCGCCAGCGGCCTGGCCAGCGCCCTGGCCGGCCCCACCACCACCACCGCTCCGCGCTCCAGCGCCAGGTAGCGCTCCGCCACCGCGCGGCAGCCCTCGGCGGTCACCGCGCGCACGTGCTCGCGGAAGCCGGTGACCTCGGTGTCCTCGAGGCCGAACAGGCTCAGGTCGGCCAGTCGCTCCGCCACCTGGTCGTGCGTCTCGAGCGACATGGGGTAGAGGCCGCACAGGTAGCCCTGCATCCGCTCCAGCTCGTCGGCGGTGGGGCCGGCCTCGCGGAAGCGGGCGGTCTCGTCCAGCGCCACCTGCACCAGCTCGGCGGCGGTCTCGACCTTGGTGAAGGACGAGATGGCGAAGAAGCCGCCCGCCAGGCTGGTGACGAACCGGCTCCGCACGCCGTAGGAGAGGCCGCGGTTGACGCGGATGGCCTCCATGAGCCGCGAGGTGAAGCCGCCGCCCAGCAGCGCGCTGGCCAGCATGGCCGGGTAGTAGACCGGGCTCTTGCGCGGGAAGCCCTCCCCCACGATCCGCACCTGGGCCTGCGTGAGAATCCGGCTTGTCCACCAGCAGCACCGAGCGCTCCGGCGGCCGGGGCGCCGGCAGCGCCGGCAGCGACACCGCGGGCGCCTTCCACCCGGCGAAGCGGCGCCGGACCAGCTTCAGCGACTGCTCCAGCGGCAGCGTCCCCACCACCACCACGATGGCGTGGGCCGGGTGGTAGGCGCGCGCGTGCGCCACCACGTCGGCGCGGCGCAGCCGCCCCAGCTCGCGGACACGGCCCTCGGACGGGCGGCCGTAGGGGTGGCCGGGGAAGGCCGCCGACAGCATGGCGCGGTCGGCGATCACCCCGGGCTCGTCCAGATCGTGCGCCAGCGCGGCCAGCTCGCGCCGCCGCAGCCGGTCCACCTCGCGGGCCGGGAAGGAGGGGGCCGAGACCAGCTCCGCCAGCACGTCCAGGCAGGTGGGCAGCACCTCCACCGGCGCGGAGACCGCGAACCCGGAGGCGTCCTCGTCCACGCCCACGCCCAGGTCGGCGCCCAGCGACTCGACCAGCAGGTCGATCTCCGGGCCGGTCCGGGTGCGGGTGCCGCGCCGGGCCGCCAGGGCGGTCAGGTGGGCCCGGCCGGCGCGGCCGGCGGGATCGAGGGAGGCGCCGCCGCGGATCACCACCCGGGCGGCGGCCAGCGGCACGCCGGGGCGCTGGGCCACCACCACCTGCAGGCCGCTGGGCAGGGTCTCGCGGTGGATGGGGGGAAGGCGGATGGGCGGGCTCACTTGACCACCTCCGGCCGCAGCTCGACCACGCACTGCTTCGCGGGATCGAGGTACTGGGCGGCCACCCGCTTCACGTCGCGGGCGGTGACCTTCGCGTACTGCTCGAGGGTCCGCCCCGCCTCGCGCCAGTCCCCCAGCAGCGCCTCGGCCTGCCCCAGCGCGTGGGCCACGCCGTGGTGCGTCGCCAGCTCGTGCAGCACCGAGCTGCGCAGGAGCGCCCGGGCCCGCCGCAGCTCCTCGCCGGTCACCCCGCGCTCGGCCACCTTGGCGATCTCCTCGCCCAGCACCGCCTCGGCCCGCGCCACCTTCACGCCCGGCGCCAGCTCGGCGAAGGCGAAGAAGACCCCCGGGTCGATGCGCCAGCCCCAGCTCAGCGTCACCGACACCGCCAGCTCCAGGTCGAGCACCATCCGCTTGCGCAGCCGCGAGGCCTCGCCCACCGCCAGGCAGGCCTGCAGCACGTCCAGCGCCGGCGCGTCCGGGCTCCGCGCGTCCGGGCCGCGCCAGCCCATCAGCAGCGCCGGGGCCTGGGCCGGGTAGCGGACCTGGGCCCGCCGCTCGCCGCGCTGGGGCGGCTCGCCCAGCGCCACCGGGGCGGGGGCCGGGCCGCGCGGGATGTCGCCGTAGGCCGCCTCGATGGCCCGGTGCACCGCGTCGGCGTCCACGTCGCCCACGCAGTAGATGGCCGCGTTGCTGGGCGCGTAGTAGGTCCGGAAGAAGGCCTCGCAGTCGTCCCGCGAGATGCGCTCGATGTCGTCCATCCAGCCGATGACCGGCCAGCGGTAGGGGTGGGCCAGGAAGACCAGCGCCTCCAGCTGCTCCTCCATCAGGCCGAAGATGGAGTTGTCGGTCCGGAGCCGGCGCTCCTCCTTCACCACCTCGCGCTCCTGGTCCAGCGCCTCCTGCGTCAGCCGCAGCGAGCGCATCCGGTCCGACTCGAGGTCCAGGACCGTGTCCAGCGCCTCGACGGCGAAGTCCTCGTAGTAGGCCGTGAGGTCGTTGGAGGTGTAGGCGTTGGAGTGGCCGCCCTTCGACTCCAGGACGCGGTCGAACTCCTTGGGCCCGTACTTGGCCGCCCCGTTGAACATCATGTGCTCGAAGAGGTGGCTGATGCCGGTCAGCCCCAGCCGCTCGTTGCGCGAGCCGACCTGGAAGAACGTGTAGTAGCTCACGGTGGGGCTGGCGCGGTCGGGCAGGACACGAACGCGCAGCCCATTCGGGAGCGTCCGCTCGACCAGGGGGGAGAGGTCGAGGACGTTGGGAACCTGTCGCATGGGAGGCGGAACATAGCCCCGGGTCGCCAGCCCGTCCATCAGCCGTGGCGGCCGGCCGAGGGGCTGGCGCAGGCGGTCACTGGCGGTGCGAGGCCCCCATTCCGATATTTCATGTCCAGGGTATCTCTGACGGCAAATCGACGCAGAGTCGCTGGAGATTAGGTCCAGATCACCCCACCCTTCGCCGCACACCTGCGAGGGACAGCATCGGATGGCAAAGACCAGAACCCAGCGTGACCCGCGCCGCGAGGAGCTCCGGCGCCTTGGCGAGCGAGTCCGCGAGCACCGCCGGACCCGTGGAATGACCCAGGAAGCGCTGGCGGAAGCGCTCGATCTGTCGGTCGCCTACGTCAGCCTGATCGAGCGCGGCGGGCGGAACCCGCCTTACACGACGGTCGTGTCGATAGCCCGCGCGCTCGGCATCTCGCCGTCGCGCATCGTCCCGGAGGAGTAGCGGCGCTGGTGTGGCCGCCACCCGGCTCACAGTGAGTCGAGGGGTCGGCCGCAGTCCGCGCAGCGCCCCTGGCGCCGCCGGAGCGGCAGCCCGCAGCCCGGGCAGCGCCGGACCGGCCGCTCGTGCCGGGTGGCCGCCGCGCGGCCGTCGCCGGGAGGCGCCTGTCCCGACTCGAGCCGGGCCACGCGGTCCTCCAGCGCCGCCAGGCGCGCGGCCAGCGCGCGCGGCGCGCGCACGGCCCCCGCCGTCCCCGAGGGGCGCTTCGTCCCGGCTGCACGTCGCTTCGCCGCGGCCACGCCGGGAGCCTGCCACGCGGCCGCCCGGGGTCAACTTCTCAGCGGGGCGTCCCCTCCCCAACGCCGGCGGGCGCGGCCGGGCCGCCGCCCTGCCCGCGGCTGGCCCGCGGACCATCCGTCCGGGCGGGCGCGCCCCTGCCGCGCGTTGAGGGGGCCCGGCGCCCGTGTTATCCCCATCGACCCGATGGAGAACCTCCGCACGCCCTCACCGGCGCCCGCCCCCGCGGCCCCTGGCGAGCCCGCCTACGCGCGCCCGGAGATCCAGGCGCTGCTCACCGAGCCCCGCGCCCCGCACCGCGAGGTGCCCCGCGGCCGCGAGATCTTCGTCAACCGCAACCTGCGCATGGACCGGGTCGAGGCCGTCGGCTTCGACATGGACTACACGCTGGCCATGTACCACCTGCAGCGGCTCGAGACGCTCGCCTTCGAGATGACGCTGGCGCGCATGATCGAGTTCATGGGCTACCCGCCCACGCTGGGCGCGCTCACCTACGACCCGGCCTTCGTGATCCGCGGCCTGGTGGTGGACAAGGCGCACGGCCACCTCTTCAAGCTCGACCGCCACAACCACGTGGGCCGCTGCTACCACGGCCGCCAGCCGCTGCCGCCGGAGGAGCGGCACCGCCTGTACCGGAACGAGAAGATCCACCTCTCCTCGCCGCGCTTCGCCTGGATCGACACCCTCTTCGCGCTGCCGGAGGCCTGCCTGTTCGGCCTCATCATCGAGCTGCTGGAGGGCCAGGGGCGGAAGGTGGACTACGGGCAGCTCTTCGCCGACATCCGCGAGGCCATCGACACGGTCCACCGCGACGGCTCGCTCAAGAGCGAGGTGCGCAAGGACCTGGCGCGCTACATCCAGCGCGACCCGGAGCTGGGGCCGGCGCTGCACAAGCTCCGCTCCGGCGGCAAGAAGCTCTTCCTGCTCACCAACTCGCTCTGGGACTACACCGACGCGGTCATGAGCTTCCTGCTCGACGGCGTGCTCCCCGAGTACCCGAGTTGGCGCAACTACTTCGACGCGGTCATCACCGGCGCGGCCAAGCCGGCCTTCTTCTCCGAGAAGCGGGCGCTGCACCAGCTGGGCGCGGCCGGCGAGCGGCTGGGCGAGGCCCAGGCGCTGGAGCGCGGCAAGACCTACGAGGGCGGCGACCTGCCCACGCTGGAGCGGCTGCTGGGCATTGGCGGCGACCGGGTGCTCTACGTCGGCGACCACATCTACGGCGACATCCTCCGCTCCAAGAAGTCCTCGCTCTGGCGCACCTGCATGGTGGTGCCGGAGATCGAGGGCGAGCTGGCCTGGCTCGACCGGAACACGGGCGCGCTGGAGGAGATGGGGGCGCTGGAGGAGCTGCGGGTGCGGGTGGAGGACGAGGTGGCGGCGCACCGGTCCGGCCTGAACGGCCTCGACCGCAAGCTCGACCGCGGCGCGGTGGCCGGGGCCGAGCGCGACGGGCTGGAGGCGGAGCGCCGGCGGCTCAAGGGCGAGCTGGAGGGGCTGCGGGCGGCGCTGCGGGACGCCAACGGCCGCATCGGCGAGCTGGGGCGGCAGCTGGAGGAAGGGCTCAACCCGTACTGGGGGCTCACCTTCAAGGAAGGGAACGAGAACTCGCGCTTCGGCGAGCAGGTGGAGGTCTACGCCTGCCTCTACACCAGCCGCGCCTCCAACTTCGCCTTCCCCTCGCCCATGCAGTACTTCCGCTCGCCCCGGGCCGCCATGCCGCACGAGCGTTCGGCGCCGGTCAGGATCTCGCCGTACGGCGACGAGCACGGCGCGCCGGTGGCCGGCAGCCGGCCGTCCAAGGTGAGCAAGGCCGGGCGGTAGCGCTCAGCGGCGCGGCTTCACGTAGACCGCGTTGAGGATGATCGGCTGCTCGCCGTCGATCTCGACGAACGGCATGTCGTTGCCCTCGTCGATGCCCTCCCCGGCGGCCAGCGAGCGCTCGAAGGCGGGCGCGGGCGAGAGCGCGTCGTCGGCGCGGGAGCTGTTGAGCGAGGCGACCAGGAGGGTGGGCTGGGCGCCGTGCGGCGTCGCCGTCAGGTCCCAGGCCACGTTCACCTTGAGCGCCGCGGCGGCCCGCGTGGACTTCCATTCGATCCGGTCGATCTTGCACCAGGGCGCGACGCCGGGGCGGCGCTCAATCACGTAGCGGAGCCGGTAGGACAGGTCGACCGGCACGGCCGCGGTCCGCGGGGTCTTCACCTTCCAGCCCGACCAGGAGGTCCGGTCCGGAGCCGCCGCGGCGCGCTTGCACTCGGGCTGCTTGAAGGCGGGCTCGGCCGGCGCCGCGAGCGCTGCGGAGAGGACCAGCGCGGTCAGGATCATGACAGGGACTCCGGTGCAGGGCGTGGTGGGCCAGCTGCCCGGCAGCTTTCCACGTCGGCCGGGGCCGGTTCAATGTGCGCTGGGTCCGTGCGCGGCGCCGGCCTGTCCCACGGGGACCGGACGCACCTAAGCCCCGCCGCGACCGCTGGGCCCCTTCCGCGCGCGCCGATTTCCTGGGATGACTGGGCGTTCCATGGCACCTGCCGCGCGCTTCCCGTCCGTCCACGCTCCCCTCGAAGACACCCTCGACTCCGCCCGCCGCATCGTCGTGCGCCAGTCCCGCGACTGGTCCGAACTGATCGGCGTCGAGGCGGCCAACCGCTACGCCCTGCTCACCGAGTCCGGCGCGCTGGCCGGCTGGGCGCTGGAGCAGCCCGGCAACTGGTTCATCCGCATGTGGCTCAAGGCGCGCCGTCCGTTCGAGATGGACGTGGTGGCCGGCGAGGCCGACCAGCGCCCCGCGCTGCGCCTCTCGCGCCCCTGGACCTTCTGGTTCGCCCGCCTCGAGGTCCGCGACGGCGGCGGCCGGTCGCTGGGCGCCATCCAGGAGCGCTTCTCGATCCTGCGCCGCCGCTTCGACCTCGTCGGCGCCGACGGCCAGCTCCTGGCCCGCCTCATCGGCCCGCTCTGGAAGCCCTGGACCTTCCTGCTCCACCCCGCCGAGGGCGAGCGCGAGGTGGGCCGCATCGAGAAGCGCTGGTCCGGGCTCACCAGCGAGCTCTTCACCGACGCCGACACCTTCCTCGTCACCCTCCCGCAGTCCTCGCCTGCCCTCCGCCGCCTCACGCTGGCCGCCGCGGTGGTGATCGACTTCAAGTTCTTCGAGAACGACGAGTAGCGGGGTGGAAGGACGGACCGGCGCCCGGTCTTGAAAAGGGCGGATGTGGTCACGGCGCGCGTGACCTCCGCTCGCCCTGAGCCTGTCGAAGGGCGAGCGGGATCGAGTCCTGCTACAGTGCCCGACGGCAGGACTTCCCAGGCTGGTGCCGGGCCCGGTCTTCAAAACCGGTGGATGGTGCTGAGAGGCGCTGTCGGGGGGTTCGATTCCCCTGCCCTGCCGCTTCCCACCCGCCAAGCCGCGCCGCGGCAGCGCACCCAGCCCTGCCGCCCCCATCACCTCGGCCCGGGCGCCCCCAGCGTCTGGGCGCACTCGGCAGCCTTGAAGCCGAGCGCGGCCGATTCGCGCGGCACCAGCAGGCCGCGGTCGGCGAGCCGGTCCACCGTGCGCTGGAAGATCTGGAGCTGCGCGGTGGCCGCCCTGGGCGTGGCGGCGCGCTCGGCCAGGAGCTGCGCCAGCGTCGCCTCGCCGACGAGGACGAGCTCGGCGCGCCGCAGCGGGTCCGGCGGGCAGGTCAGGCAGCCGGGGCGCTCGAAGAAGTCGTGGACCATCCAGACCAGGGTTCCCAGGCAGAGCTGCGGGGCCAGCCGCAGCCGGACCAGGATGGCGTCGGTGCTCCCGCCGTAGTCCGGCTGGTAGGCCGACCCGGTGGTGGGGAAGCCGGTCTGGCCGGCGCCGGCCAGCGAGAGGTTGTCGGCGTTGCCGGGCTCCACGGCCGCGGCGAACACGACGTCGTACCCCGGGCCGCCCAGGAAGGTCCCGTAGACGAGCGCGTCGCCCGACGGGTGGATGGTCGCGACGAACAGAATCCTGCGGCCCCCCCAGCGTCAGGTCCGCGGCGCCGGCGGTGGTGGGAAAGCCGGCCGAGGCGGTCTCGCCCGCCACGAACGCCAGCCCGGTGGTCGGGGCCACCGCGATGGCCCGGCCGGTGTCGTCCTGGGCGCCGCCCAGGTAGGTGGCGTAGATGCGCGAGGCCGCGCCGGCCGCCGAGGTGTCCAGCCGGGCCACGAAGGCGTCGCGCCCGCCGCCGTGGCTGGTGTCGTACGCGCCCGCGCTCACCGGGAACCCGGCCCCGGCGCGGCCGGTCACGTACGCCTGCCCGGTCACGTCCAGCGCCACCGCCAGCGCCTGGTCCGCCCCGGCGCCGCCCAGGTACGTCGCGTAGGCGCAGCAGGCGCCGTCGGCCTCGAGCCTGGCCAGGAAGCCGTCCAGGCTGCCGCCGTGGGTCGTGTCGAAGCCGCCGTCGGTGACCGGGAAGGCGGCCGAGCTGGTGTCGCCCACCGCCACCGCCTCGCCCGCCGCGTTCACCGCCACCCCCGCGCCCAGTTCGTCGCCGGTGCCGCCCAGGAAGGTGGACCAGGCCAGCGTCGCCTCGTTGCCAGCCCCCAGCACCACCTTGGTCACGAATGCGTCGGTCAACGCCACGTCCGGCAGCCCGCCGTTGAAGGTGAGCGGGTCCGCGCCGGGCAGGTCCGGCGAGTCGGTCATCCCCACCACGAAGACCTCGGCCTCTCCGCCCGCCTCGCGCACCGCGATGCCGAAGGCCAGCTCGTCGAAGCTGCCGCCCAGGTAGCTGGCGTAGAGCAGCGTGCTCCCCGAGGGCGAGAGCTTGGCCAGGTAGCCGTCGAGCGCCCCGTCGTGCTCGCCGTCCAGCGCCACGCCGCTGGCCCCGGCGCCGCCCGTGACCGGGAAGTCGGAGGACTGGGTCCAGCCGGTCAGGTAGGCCGCGCCGGCCGCGTCGATGGCGATGCCCGTGCCCTGGTCCGCGGTCCCGCCGCCCAGGTAGGTGGCGTAGACCAGCGAGTCGTCGCCGTCCTGCAGCGGATCGAGCTTGGCCACGAACGCGTCCGAGCCCCCGGCCTTGTCCTCGAAGGCCCCGAGCCGCGTCGGGAAGTCGAGCGAGCCGGTCTGGCCGGTGACGTAGGCCCTCCCGGCCCCGTCCACCGCCAGCCCGAGCCCGGTGTCCTGCTGGTCACCGCCGAGGAAGGTCGAGTAGACGACCACCGGGTCGATGACCAGCGGCAGGCGCCGGTCGTACCGGCCCACCTCGAACCCCAGCGCCGGCTCGCCGTCCACGTCGCCGCGCAGCACGAAGCGGCTCTCCACCGGGCGGCGCCGTCCGGCCACCAGCTGGTAGGCCACGGGCGGCTGCTCGCCCAGCACGGCGGGCGGGGCCACCACCTCCAGCCCGCCGCCCCGGGACAGCCGCAGGGCGCTGGCGCCGCGGTAGGCGAGCCTGACCACCCCAGGATCGACGCCGGGCGCGAGGACCAGGTCGTACTCGAGCCGCCCGCCGGGCCGGCGGAACACCACGTCCACCCCCGGCCAGACCTGCTGGTACACCACCTCGGCGAAGGACGGCAGCCCCGTGCGCCAGGCGCCGGGGTCCCTCCCCACGAGATAGCTCACCTGCCCCGCCAGCTGGCGCCGCGCCGAGACCTGCAGGGCCGGGCTGGCGGCGAGGAAGCGAAGCGCCACCGCCACGCGTCGCGCCGGCGCCGGCGCCTGGGGGCCGGCATCCTGCACGAGCACCACCTCGTCGCGCGTGAAGTAGACTGCCTGCCCCGGGCCGTGGCCCAGGAAGCTCACGCGCGCGTCGGCCTGGCCGCGGTTCGGCACGAAGCGGGCCGCCACCGCCTCGGCCGGCCCGCCGGCCCGGGCCTCCTCCGCGCCCATCGCCACCGCCACGATCAGCGCCCCGCAGGCCCTGGCCAGCCGCGGCGCTCCCCTCCACCCCGCCTCGCTCTTCCGCATGTGCGCCCCCGTCCCGCCTTCCTAGCGGGTCCGGCGCCCTGGGCGCATGTCACCCAGCGTGCGAGCCGGAGGAGGCAGCCGCGGGCGGGACACGGCCCGGCGGCCGAGCCCTCGCACGAGGCGGGCCGTAGCTCATCCGACCCGGTCCGCCGCCGGCTGCTGCTCCGCGCCGCCCATCGCCGGATCCGCCGGCGCGCCCGCCAGCAGCCGCTCGACGAAGGCTCGCATCCTGCCCAGCGCCTCGTCGTGCCCCCAGTGGCGGCGGATGTGCTCGCGGGCCGCCGCGCCCCAGGCCCGCGCCCGCTCCGGATCCTCGGCCAGCCCTGCGAGCGCCGCCCCGAGCGCGGCGGGATCGCGCGTCGGCACCACGCGCCCGCAGACCCGGTCCAGCACGATCCCGCGATTTCCGGGGACGTCGGTGACCACGGGCGGCCTGCCGACGCACATGGCCTCGAGCAGGCTCTTGGTGAGCGACTCCCCGTGGCTGGATGACAGCACGTACCCGTCGCACGCAGCCATGATCTCCAGCGCGTCCGGGCGCGGCCCCAGGACGTGGAGCCGATCCGCCATGGGGCTCTCCCGCAGGAGGCGGCTGAGCCCGGGGTCGTCCAGGCCCTGGCCCATGAGCACGAGCCGGAGCGGCGAGCCTGGCGGGACGTGCCAGGTGGCCCGCAGCAGCGTAGGCAGGTCCTTCATCCGCCTCACGTTGGCGGCGAAGGCGACGTTGAAGCCGCCGGGCGGGATCCCCAGCGCGCGCAGGTCGGCCGGCCGCGTCCCGTCGTACCAGGCCACGTCGTGTCCCTTGGAGAGGGCCACCGCCCGCTGACCGCGCCCGGGGAGGTTGGCGCGCAGGGTGTCGCGCACCGAGGCGGCGTTGCACCAGTAGGCGTCGATCCGGGGGTGGAGGAGCTTCAGGTAGGCGCCGGGATCCCACCAGCGGACGTTGCCGTCGAACCCGCGGTACGCGACCACCTTCACCGGCAGCCCCAGCGCCGCCCAGGGCCCGGCGCGGAGGGAGCGGCCGGAGCACAGGAAGAGGAGCTGGTGCCCGCCGCGGACCAGCTCTGCGCGGATGCGGCGGACCTCCGCGAGGCTGGCCCGCTTCCTCGGGACCCACTCGACCACCTCGATCCCGTGCGCACGCAGCCGGGGCAGGTACGGGCTGCCCGGTCTGCACATCATGGTGACCCGGTACCCGGCAGCGCGGAGCCCGATGAAGAGCTCGGTCTCGGGGCGGGAGGAGACGATGGTGCTGCACTCGGAGATGACCAGGATAGAGGCGGTCATGGCGGGGCTCAGGCGGAGAGCGCGATGGGGCCGGGCGCCGCCGCGGCGGCGCCGTCGTACGCCGCCAGCCAGCGGGCCAGCCGCCCCAGGCCGACGTCCAGCGTCGTGCCCGGCGAGAAGCCGGTGACCGCCTCCACCTGGCGGGTGTCGGCCCAGGTGGCAGGGACGTCGCCGGGCTGCATGGGCAGCAGCCGCAGCACCGCCTTGCGCCCGAGGTGCCGCTCCAGCGTGGCGACGAACTCGGTCAGGGTGACCGGCGAGCTGTTGCCGACGTTGAGCACCCGCCAGGGCGCCGCGCCGTCGGCCTGCGGCGGGCGCCGGAGGACGCGGGTGATCACCTCCACCACGTCGTCCACGTAGGTGAAGTCGCGGCGCATCTCGCCGTGGTTGAAGAGCGCGATCGGCTCGCCGCGGAGGATGGCGCGCCCGAACAGGATGGGCGCCATGTCCGGCCGCCCCCAGGGCCCGTAGACGGTGAAGAAGCGGAGCCCGGTGGCGGGGAGTCCGTGGATGTGGGCGTAGGCGTGCGCCATGAGCTCGTTGGCCCGCTTGGTGGCGGCGTAGTAGCTGACGGGCCGATCCGCGGCCTGCTCCTCGGAGAAGGGCACCTCCGCGCTGGCCCCGTAGACCGAGCTGGAGGAGGCGTAGACCAGGTGCCGCACGCGGCGGCGCGCGCAGGCCTCCAGCACGTTCTGGAAGCCCACCAGGTTGGTGCGCGTGTAGGCGGCGGGGTGCTGGATCGAGTACCGGACCCCGGCCTGGGCCGCCAGGTGGACGACCTGCTCCGGACGGGCTGCGTCGAGCACCGCCTCCACCGTCGCGGCCTCGGCGACGTCACCGCGCGTGAACGTGAAGCCTGGCTCCCGCCGCAGCAGCTCGAGCCGCGCCTCCTTGAGCGCCACCTCGTAGTACGGATCGAGGTTGTCGAGGCCGGTCACCGCGTGCCCCTCCCTGAGGAGCCGGAGCGCGGTGTGGAAGCCGATGAAGCCGGCGCAGCCGGTGACGACGGTGCTGGGCATCCCGCCGCCCTGGTGCATCGAGCGCGCCAGGCGCGCGCCCCGCGCACATCCGTCGATCGCGAGGGCCGGCCGGGTTCGGACTGTCGTCTCGCCGACAGTCCGGCACCGCGAGCTGCCCGATTCCCGACAGCGCGCCAGGCCAAGCGGCCGCGGCCGCGGCGTGCGGGCCGGTGGCACGCGCCATGAACTGCCCGACGGGTCCATGATCAACCGGCCCGCACCCGCTGCCCCGCCGCGCTCGCCCGAGGAGGCCCTCCGGGCCTACGCCGAGGTCCTGGCGCCCACCGCGATCGACGCCGCCCACCTCGACCGCGTGAGGGCCACGGTCGAGCGCGCCTGCCGCGGCTTCGGGGTGACCGCGGTCGAGCCGGCGGGGAGCAGGGTGCGCGGCACGGCCATCCGCGCGGCCGAGCCGCTCGACCTGCTGGTGATCGCGCCGCGCGGGGACGGGTGGGGCGAGTGCTCACGCGCCGCCATCGCCGGGCTCGCCGCGGCTGCGGCGGAGACCATGGGCGTGAACACCTGGGACGAGCGGCTCGGCGCGTTCGTCGAGCTGGAGCCGGGCCCTGGGCTGCAGCTCATCCCGGCTGCCGGTCGCCCCTCGACGAGCGCAGCGCGACCCGAGCCTCCCGCCGCGTTCGAGGTGCGCCTCCCCGACGGACGCGGGGGCTGGACCGACGCCACCCCGCGGGCCCACGACCTCCACCTGGCAGCGGTGGCGAGCGGCAGCCCCACCCACCTCATGACCGTGCGGATCCTGCGCGCCTGGCGGGCGCTGCGGCCGGCGGTCGAGGGCCTCTCGGCCTTCGCCATGGAGCTGGCCCTCGCGGCGTGCGGCGGTGTAGGCCAGGCAGGCCGGCTGACGGAGGCCGTGCAGGCGGCCCTCGAGGCGCTCGCCGCCCGGCTGGGCGGTGGTCAGGGGGTGCGCGATCCGCTGGGGCTCCTCCCGCCCATCCAGCTCGCCTCCCCGGACGGCCGCGCGCGGCTCGCCCTCGAGGTCGAGCGGGCGCAGCGGCTGGCGGCCCTGGCCGCGCGCGCGGAGGCCGAGGGTGACCTGGAGGAGGCGCGCCTCCTCTGGGCGCTGGCCATCGGATACGCGGAACAATGACCCGGCGCGCTGGCCTCCCTCCCCGCCATCCAGGGATGGCTTCCGGGGAGCTGCCCCGGCATCATCGGTGCCCGATGAAGGACTGCAATCAGAATCCCAACCCCCGACCTCCAGAGCGCCGTGGCGATGCTGGACCGGCTGTCGCCGGATCGGTGGCAGCGCGCCCTCGCCGCCACCGTCAACCAGCGCTGGGCGCGCAGCCGGCTCCTGCTCTTCGCCGCGCTGTACGCGGCCTGGGGCGCGCTCTGCCTGACCTTGTGGCGCGTCGGCTACCCGCCCTGGCGCGTGGCCGTGCTCGGCGCGGCGCTGGTGTCCCTCGTGCTGCTCCACCTGCGCGGGCTCTGGGCCGACGAGCCCACGGCCTACCAGCGCGACGATCGGCGCTCGCTCTTCGCCGCGCTGGTCGCGATCTGCGCCACCGGCGGGCTCGACAGCCCGCTGCTCCTGGCCATCACCGGGATGTTCTCCAGCTACCTCATGCGCCAGGGGCTCACGCGGGAGGTCCGGATCGCGTTCGGCACCCTCTTCGCGCTGGCGGTCGGCCTGGCGCTGATCCCGGAGGCCTGGATGGCCCCGCCCATGCCCGCGCCGATCCACCGGATCACCACCCTGGTCGTGCTGCTCTCCAGCCTGGTGCTCAACGCCGACTACATGGTGCTGATGATGCGGACCGGCAGCGACGCCCTCCGCGCGCTGGTCCGGAGCCGGAGCGAGCGCGCCAGCGAGGCGCTGGAGCGGGCGGCGCAGCTGGAGCGGATGTCCTCGCGCCTGTCCCACGAGCTCAAGAACCCCCTCAGCGCCATCAAGGCGCTGGTCCAGCTCTCCGTGGCCGCCGAGCGGGATCCGGACAACCGCCTCCGGCTCGAGGTGGTCGCCGGGGAGGTGGACCGGATGCAGGGGATCATCCAGGGCTACCTCTCGTTCTCCCGCCCGCTGGACGCGCTCCAGCTCTCGGCGCTGGAGCTGGCGCCGCTGGTGGACGAGGTGGTGGCCATCCTGGAGGGCCGGGCGGAGGCCGCCCAGGTGGCGCTCCGCAGGCGCGGCGACGGCGCGACGCGCGGCGATCCCCGCCACCTCAAGGTGGCGCTCATCAACCTGGTCGCGAACGCCATCGAGGCGTCGCCGCCGGGCACCACGGTGGAGCTCGGCATCGACCGCCTCGGGGACGCGCTCCAGCTGACGATCCGGGACCAGGGGCGCGGGATGACGCCGGAGGTGCTGGAGCGGGTGGGCATCCCCTTCTTCACCACCCGGGAGGCCGGCACCGGGCTGGGCGTGAGCATCGCGCGGGCGGCCATCGAGGCGCACGGCGGCCGGCTGTCCTACGAGAGCGGAGCGGAGCGCGGCACGGTCGCGACCGTGACGCTCCCTCACCGGACCGGGGAGGCGGATCATGGCGCGCGTGCTGCTGGTCGATGACGAGTCGGCGGTCCTCTTCGCCATGAAGGAGGTGGTCCGGGCGGCCGGGAACGAGCCGGTGCTGGCGCGCTCGGCCGCGGAGGCGCTCCAGCAGCTCGAGGGCGTGGACGCCGTGGTGACGGACTTCGCCATGCCCGGGGTGGACGGCCTGGCCCTCCTGCAGGCCATCCGCGAGCGCGATCCGTCGCTGCCGGTGATCCTGCTCACGGCGCAGGGCTCGGAGCGGCTGGCGGTGCGCGCCATGAAGGCGGGGGCCCACGAGTACGTCACCAAGCCCTTCGACGTGGAGGAGATGTCGCTCGTCATCGAGCGCGCGCTGGAGGCCCGCGGCCTCAGGCTCCGCAACCAGCGGCTCGAGACGGAGAAGGCCCTCGGCAAGGCCTTCGTGGCGGACGCGCCCCCCATGCGCCGCCTGCTGCGCGAGATCGGGCAGGTGGCGCCGCGCGACGTCACGGTGCTGGTTCGCGGGGAGACCGGCACCGGCAAGGAGCTGGTCGCCTCGATGCTCCACGCCCAGAGCCGGCGCGCCGCGGGGCCGCTCGTCCGCTTCAACTGCGCCGCGATCCCGGCGGAGCTGGCGGAGGCAGAGCTGTTCGGCCACGCGCGGGGCGCCTTCACCGGCGCCACCCAGGCGCGGCGGGGCTTCTTCGCCGAGGCGCACGGCGGCACCATCGTGCTGGACGAGGTGGGTGAGCTCCCGGCGGCGCTCCAGCCGAAGCTCCTCCGCGTGCTGCAGGAGGGCGAGCTCCAGCCGGTCGGCTCGGGCCGGATCGAGCGGGTGGACGTGCGCGTGGTCGCCTCCACCAACCGCGACCTCGAGGCCGACGCCCGCGCAGGCCGGTTCAGGGAGGACCTCTATTACCGGCTGGCCGTGCTGGAGCTCGTCGTCCCGCCGCTGCGCGACCGCCGGGAGGACATCCCCGCCCTCGCGACCGAGTTCGCGCGACGCTGGGCGGAGCGGTTCAGCCTGGAGAACGTCCGCCTCTCCCCTGCCCTCCTCGCCCGGCTGGGCGCCGCAGACTGGCCCGGCAACGTCCGGCAGCTGGAGAGCGCCGTCGCCCGCCTGGTGGTGCTGGGAGGCGGTGGCGAGCTCGGCCCCGAGGCCTTCCAGGGCACCGGGAGGCCGGCCACGGCGCCGGCCGCGGACGAGCCGGAAGAGGGCGCAGTCCCCGAGGGCGGGCCTTCGCTCCGCGAGCAGCTCGAGGCGCTCGAGCGCAGCCTGATCGTGAGGGCCATGGCCGCGGCGAGCGGCAACCAGTCGGAGGCCGCGCGCAGGCTGGGCATCGGGAGGACGCCGCTCATCGATCGGCTGAAGAAGTATGGCCTGTCCTCCTAGGCCCTCCCGCAGCGCGAACCTGGGCTCCTCGCCACCCTCCCCGCCTCCAGCGGGCCGCCGCCCATCGGCGGCGCTGGCCCTGGCCCTGGGGGCGGTCCTGGCCCTGGCCGGCTGCGAAGCCCACCTGCCAGCGCCCAACGAGCCCTCGGCGTTCCTGGAGCGGTCCACCGCCTTCGTGTCCTCCGACCGCGCGCAGGCGTTCGAGGTCGATCCGGCGCTGCACCTGCTGCTCTGGAACGACCTCGCCGACCTGGCCGCAGCCGGGCAGGACGGCGTCGCGACCGTCGGCTCCGTCTCGGTCCTCGGGCAGTTCCGCCTGCTGTCCGGGGAGTCCACCCCGCTGCGGATTCCCACCTACGAGCCCCGGGTCAAGCTCCAGGTCTTCGACCGGCTCAGCGTCGCGCGCACGCCCGACGAGCCGCCGGAGGTGGTCCTGGCCGCGCTCGAGCTGTTCCTGGGACACCGCTCGAACGGCCAGGACGCCTGCGCGCTCGCGAACCACGAGCGCATCGGGGGCTCCGACTTCGCCTGCGTCCCCACCACCGACCCGCCCGACACCGCGCTCGACACCCGCAGCGGGAGCTTCACCACCAACTATGTCGGCCTGGGCGCCGGCGGGCAGTGGATCGGTCCTCGCGCGGCGGGCGGGCTCCCGTCCTTCCTGGCCGCGCTCCACGCCAGCAGCGAGTGGAACCTGGGCTGCGACCTGGGGGCCTGCATGTCCAACCGGCTGCGCCGGCGCTATGGCGCAGCGCTGCTCCGCTGGTCGGTGGAGGGTGAGCTCCCGGCCCTCGGTCGCCTGCCGCTCCCCGGGGTGGGCGTGGACCTCGGGCTGCGCGCCGGCGTGTCCGGGGTGATGCACGCGGCCGCGGCCGAGCACGAGCCCTTCGGCGAGGTGAGCCTGGAGGTGGCGGTGGCGGGGCGCCCCCGACGCAGCGGGCTGACCACGGCCCTCTTCCTCAGGCGGCACCAGGGGAGCGACCCCCTCAACATCCGGTTCGAGGAGCGGCTGGACGTCTGGATCGTGGGCTTCAGCTTCGAGCCGGCCACCTTCCGGGCGACGCGCTGAGCCCGTGGCGCGCCGCGTGGCACGCCGCTCAGCCGAGCAGGTCCAGCACCCGCCGCGCCGCCCGCTCCGCGCCGCCCAGCTCCGGCGGCGGCGGCACCGGCAGCTCCAGCGCCCGCCGGATGGGCTCGGCGATCCGCCCCGCCCGCAGCTCGGCGTTGGGCACGTGCACGCAGGCCAGCCAGCGCGGCATCTCCGCCACCATCACCGGGTACTCGGGGAAGTCGCCGCGCTCGGTGTAGACCACCCGCGCGCCGCAGGCGATGGCGTCGGTGACGATCCCGTAGCCGGGCTTGGTCACCACCACGTCGCTCGCTCCCACGGCGTCGATGTAGCGGAGCCCGGCCCGGGCCAGCCGTTCCTCCGTCAGGTCTTCGGGGAAGAGCCACTGCCAGGCGGCCTCGCGCGCCAGCACCGGGCGCGTCAGGGCCGGCACGCCGATGCCGCCGAACGAGACCAGCACCACAGGTCGCCCGTCCAGCCCCAGCCGGCGGCGCGCCTCTGTTCGCGGCGCGCCGGGGCGGCGGGCCACGAAGCCCACCGGCTCGCGGCGCGGGAAGGCGGACAGCTCGCCGGCGAAGGGCAGCTCCAGCAGCAGCGCGGCGTGGGCGTAAGCCCGCGCGGCCCGCTCCGCGCTGGCGAGGAGCGTCGGCTGGCGGACCGCCAGGTGCCGGTAGATCCAGTCCCAGGAGAAGTTGCTGCAGCCCACGGCCGGCACGCCTGCCCGCGCGGCCGCCTCGAAGGGCAGCGCCGGGAGGTCGGCCAGCACCAGCCGCGCGTCCGACCGGCGCAGGAAGGCGGCCTCGCGCTCGACCACGGCCTCCCACCCGGCGTCGAACGCGGCGCAGCGCCGGGCGCTCTCCGCCTCGTCGATCTCCAGCGCGTCGCGCTGGACCAGCCCCACGTCGCAGGCCACCGGGCGCAGCGCCAGCGGGTCCGACACGTCGCGTCGGACCAGCCCCTCGGGGACGGTGCCGGTCAAGGTGATGGGAAGGTCCGGGGCGGCGGCGCGGACGGCCCTGAGGACCTCGCAGAGCCGTACCAGGTGGCCGTAGCCGTGGCCGGAGACGTAGGCGGCGAGCATGGCGCCGCGATTCTTCCATGGCTTGGGGCCGCGCGCCCGGGGAGAGCGCGTGCCGGTGGACCGGGCAGGCCGCTGCCCGATCCTGCACCCCGAGTGTCTTCACCCAGGGAGGAACCCATCAGGTCAGGGGTTGCACACCCTTGATGTGACTCGACTTGAAGCCGGGTGCGGCCATTCTCTACGCTTCGCACGCTTCATGCTTCACACCTACCCGGCACTACTCTCTCCCTGGAGATCAACCGGATGACCCACCGTCGCCTGCTGAGCCTGGCCGCAGCCTCCCTCACCCTCGCCGCCTGCGATGCCGCGCGCATCGACCAGAACGTCGCCAACGCCGACCGCCCCGCCACCGATCAGCTGGTCCGCAGCTGCGGCACCGAGAACCCGTCCGCCGAGGAGCAGGCGCGCGTCGAGGCCGAGGTCGCGGCCGCGCTCCAGACCTCGAACCCGTTCATGGCGGCGGCCCGCGCCGCCGGCTCGGTGACCATCCCGGTCTACTTCCACGTCATCAACAAGGGCTCCGGCACCGCCAACGGCGACGTGACCAGCGCGCAGATCAACGATCAGATTGCCGTGCTCAACAACGCCTACTCAGGCGCGACGGGCGGAGCGAACACGCCCTTCCGCTTCCAGCTGATCTCCGTGGACCGGACCACCAACGCCACCTGGTTCAGCTCCTGCGACGCGTCCTCGGTCGAGACGGCCATGAAGACCGCGCTCCGCAAGGGCACCTCGGGCGCGCTCAACCTCTACACCTGCAGCCCGGGCGGCGGCCTCCTCGGCTGGGCCACCTTCCCCTCCAGCTACACCTCGCAGCCCAAGATGGACGGCGTGGTCATGCTCTACTCCTCGCTGCCCGGCGGCTCGGCGGCCCCCTACAACCTGGGCGACACCGCCACCCACGAGGTCGGCCACTGGCTCGGCCTGTACCACACGTTCCAGGGCGGCTGCGCCCAGGGCGACCAGGTCTCCGACACCGCGGCGGAGAAGTCGGCGGCCTTCGGCTGCCCGACCGGCCGCAACACCTGCACCGGCTCGCGCTACCCGGGCAGCGACCCCATCACCAACTTCATGGACTACACGGACGACAGCTGCATGTTCCTGTTCACGTCCGGTCAGTCCTCCCGAGCCGACGCCCAGACCGCGGCCTATCGCGCCTTCTAGGCCGACCCTGGGGCCGCGCCTGCAGGCCCGGCCACACGCTCACCACGATCGGAAGCGCCCTCTCCCGGCTGCGGGAGGGGGCGTTTCCCCTTCTGCCCTCAAGCCTTCGCGAAGCCCACCGGGCAGCTCACGCCGGTGCCGCCGATGCCGCAGTAGCCGTCCGGGTTCTTGGCCAGGTACTGCTGGTGGTACTCCTCGGCGTAGAAGAACGGCGGCGCCTCGCGCAGCTCGGTGGTGATCTCGCCGCCGCCGGCGGCGCGCAGCGCGGCCTGATATGCCTCGCGGGAGGCCTGGGCCAGCCGCAGCTGCCCGGCGTCGTGGGCGTAGACGGTGGAGCGGTACTGCGTCCCCACGTCGTTCCCCTGCCGCATCCCCTGCGTCGGGTCGTGCGACTCCCAGAAGACCTTCAGCAGGTCGGCGTAGGCGAGCTGGCGCGGGTCGTAGACCACCAGCACCACCTCGGCGTGGCCGGTTCGCCCGGTGCAGACCTCCTGGTACGTCGGGTTGGGCGTGGCGCCGCCGGCGTAGCCGACCGCGGTCGAGTAGACGCCTGGCAGCCTCCAGAAGAGGCGCTCGGCGCCCCAGAAGCAGCCGAGGCCGAAGGTGGCCTGTGCCAGCCCCTCGGGGAAGGGAGGCACGATGCGGTTGCCGTTCACGAAGTGGCGCTCCGGGACCGACAGCGGCTCGGCGCGCCCGGGCAGCGCGTCTGCGGACGAGGGGATGCGGGATCGGGGGGCGAACATCCCCCCATTTAACGGGCCGGCGGCCCACCGGCAGCGCCGCCTACTCGAGCTTGAAGCCGACCCGCAGCGTGACCTGGAACTCGCTCACGCGCCCGTCCTTGATGGCGCCCCGCTGCTCCGCCACCTCGAACCAGCTCAGGTGACGGACCGACTTGGAGGCCTCCTCGATGGCGGCGCGGGCCGCGTCGGCGAAGCTGGTGGGGGACGTGCCGACGATTCCGATCTTCTTGTACACCCCGGCCATGCGACTCCTCCTGGGCGCGGCGCGCCCGTGCGGGACCGTTGACGGTGGGTGAGCATCACCGGCGCGGCGGCGGGTTGCTCGGCCCTCTTGGGGGCGGCGTCCCCTCGCGCCAGCGGCACCATCCCAGGATGGCGGCGGGAGCCCCTACACGCTCCCCAGGTACGTGTAGCCCTTCATCACCTGCTCGTAGAAGTCGCCCAGCGAGACGCCCTCCTTCGGCCGGATGGCGCCTTCCTTGATCTTCTGGTCGATGGCCGTCTTCACGCGGCGGAACAGGTCGGCGGGCTCGTACTGCACGCGCGAGAGCACCTTCTCGATGGTGTCTCCGGGCACGACCTCCTCGATGTAGAAGTCCTCCGGGTCCTCGTCGTCCACGAAGACGTGGATTTCGTTCACCCGCCCGAACAGGTTGTGCATGTCGCCCATGATGTCCTGGTAGGCGCCGGTCATGAACATGCCCAGGAAGTACGGCTCGCCAGGCCGGAGCGCGTGGAGCGAGAGCGTCTCGTCCACGCCGTCGTTCTCGATGAACCTGTCGATCTTCCCGTCCGAGTCGCAGGTGATGTCGACGATGGTGGCGTCGCGGGTGGGCGCCTCGCCCATGCGGTGCAGCGGGAGGATGGGAAAGAGCTGATCGAAGGCCCAGTGGTCCGGCGCGCTCTGGAAGAGCGAGAAGTTGGCCATGTACTGATCGGCGATCTTGTCGCCCAGGTCCTTGGTGTCGCGCGGGAGCCGCTTCTTGCCGCGGTTCAGCTCGGCGATGCCGCGGACCAGCATCCAGAACAGGCTCTCCACCACCGCGCGCTCCTCCAACCCGAGGATGCCGAGCTTGAACATCTGGAGCGCCTCCTCCTTCTTGGCGGCGGCGTCGTGGTAGGTCTCGGCCCGGTTGCGGGGCGTGAGGCCGGCGATGATTTCGCGCATCTCGCGGACCACCTTGGCCTCGTTCGGCTGCGGCACCGAGGCGGCGGCGATCTCCTCCGCCGAGCCGATCTCGATGTGGCCGAACACGTTCATGATGATGCAGGAGTGGTGGGCCACCGCGGCGCGGCCCGACTCCGAGACGATGTGCGGCTCGGGGACGCCCTCGTTGGCGCAGATGCGCTGCACGTTGTAGACGACGTCGCCGGCGTACTCCTCCAGCGAGTAGTTGAGCGAGGAGCTGTACCCGCCGCCGCGCGTGCCGACGTAGTCCACGCCCAGGCCGCCGCCCACGTCGAAGTACTCGATGGGCAGCCCCAGCTTGCGCAGCTTGGCGTAGACGCGCGCCCCCTCGTTGACCGCGTCCTTGACCACGCGGATCTCGGTCAGCTGCGAGCCCACGTGGAAGTGGAGCAGCTTGGCGCAGTGCTCCTTGCCGGCCTCCTTGAGGATCCGGACGGCGTGGATCATCTCGGGGATGGTCAGGCCGAACTTGGCGAAGTCGCCGGAGGAGCCCTCCCACTTCCCGGTGCCGCGGGTGGTCAGCTTGGAGCGCAGGCCGATCATGGGCTCCACGCCCATCTCGTCCGAGAGCCGCAGGAGCTGCGGCAGCTCGGAGAGCTTCTCGATGACCACGATGACCTTGCGGCCGAGCTTGCGCCCGAGCAGCGCCAGGCGCAGGAACTCCTCGTCCTTGTAGCCGTTGCAGATGGTGAGCGCCTCGGGGTCGGCGTTCATGCCGAGCACGATCAGGAGCTCGCCCTTGGAGCCGGCCTCCAGGCCGTAGCGGTAGGGCGCGCCGGCGTCGAGGATCTCCTCGACCACCTCGCGCATCTGGTTCACCTTGGTCGGGAAGACGCCATAGTAGCGCGCGCCGTAGCTCTGCTCGGCGATGGCCTTCCCGAAGGCCTCGTTGATTTGCTTCACCCGGGCGCGCAGCACGTCCTGGAAGCGGACCAGGCAGGGGAAGCCGATCCGGCGCTCCTGGATGTCCTCCACCACGTCCATGATGTCGATGGTCGGACCGCCCGGCCCCATCGGATGGACGACCACGTGCCCCTTGTCGTTCACCGAGAAGAACCCGGCCCCCCAGCCGGCCACGTTGTAGTACTGCGCCGCGCGCTCGATGGACCAGTCCGACGCCGCGGTCACCGTCGTCGCGTCGCTCCGCCCTTCGGGAAGGCTCAGATCGCCAGGTGCTCTCATGTCGAACGCTGATCTACGACACCACGGCCGCGATTTGAAGGGTGCGGCGAGTCGACTTTGGCCTGGCGCGGCGTTAAGGAACGGCTCCGCCCGTGTCGCCCCCTCGCCCCCACTCCCGCCCGGCGCCCGCCGCGACCTTCCGGGAGCGGCTCGCGGGCGCCCGGGTGGTGTTCCGGCAGCTGCCCGGGACCCTGCGGCTGGTGTGGGAGGCCGACCGCGCAGGTGCCCTGGCCGTGATCGGCTTCACGCTGGTCCTGGCGCTCCTGCCGGCCGGGATCGCCTGGGTGGGCAAGCTGATCGTGGACGGCGTGGTGGCGGCGGCCCGCAGCGGCGCCGGCGCCGATCGCGACCGGGTCCTGTGGCTGGTGGCGCTGGAGGCCGGGCTGATGGCGGCCCAGACCGGGGCCGGGCGCCTGCTCGGCCTGCGGCGGGAGCTGCTCCGGGGCGCCCTGGGCAACCTGGTCAACGAGCGGATCCTGGAGAAGGCGCTGGCGCTGGAGCTGCGCCACTTCGAGGACAGCGACACCTACGACAAGATGCAGAACGCGCGGCGGGAGGCCTCCTCCGCCCCCTGGCGCTGGCGCTGGAGGCGCTGGCCATCCTGCAGAACCTGGTCACGCTGGCGGCCCTCTCCGGCCTGCTGCTCCGCCTCTCGCCCGCCAGCGTCCTGGTCATCGTGGTGGCCTCCATCCCCGCCTTCCTGGCGGAGGCCCGGCTGACGGGAGAGTCCTTCCGCGTCCTGACCTGGCGGGCCCCCGAGGGGCGCAGGCTCAACTACCTCGAGTGGATCCTGACGCGGGACTCCCACGTCAAGGAGGTGAAGCTCTACGGGCTGGGCGGGCTCATCCTGGGCCGGTACCGGAAGCTCTTCACCCGCTTCTTCGAGGAGGACCGGCAGCTGGCCCTGCGGCGCCTGCGCGCGGGGCTGGGCTTCGGGCTGGCCTCGCTGGCCGCGTTCTACGGGATGTACGCGCTCATGGCCTCGCGGGCGGCCCAGGGCGCCATCAGCCTGGGGGACCTGGCGCTCTACATCGCCGTCTTCAGGCAGGGCCAGGGCGCGTTCCAGGCGGTGCTGACGGCGATCGGGAACCTCTACGAGGCGTCCCTCTTCATGTCCAACCTCTTCGCCTACCTCGACCTGCCTACCGGCGGCGAACGGCCGCGGGTCCACCCGCCCCTCTCCCCGCCGCGCGGCCGTCCGCTGGCCATCGAGCTGCGCGGCGTCTCCTTCCGCTACCCCGGGCGCCAGGACTGGGCGCTGCGCGACGTGAACCTGACGCTCGCGCCGGGCGAGAAGCTGGGGCTGGTGGGCGAGAACGGCGCCGGCAAGTCCACGCTGGTGAAGCTGCTGCTGCGGCTCTACGACCCCACCGAGGGCGAGATCCGCTACGGCGGCGTGGACCTGCGCGACATGGACCCGGAGGACCTGCGCCGGCGCATCGGCGCCGTGTTCCAGGACTTCGTGCGCTACCAGTTCTCGGCGGCCGAGAACATCGGCCTGGGCGATCCGGCGCGGGTGGAGGACCGGCCGCGCATCGAGGAGGCCGCCCGCCGCGGCGGCGCGGCCCCGGTGGTCGAGTCGCTCCCCTCCGGCTACGAGACCATCCTGGGCGGCTGGTTCGAGGCCGGCCACGAGATCTCCGCCGGGCAGTGGCAGAAGCTGGCCGTGGCGCGCGCCTTCATGCGCGACGACGCCGAGGTGCTGATCCTGGACGAGCCCACCGCCGCCATCGACGCGGAGGGCGAGCACGAGCTGTTCCAGCGCTTCCAGGCGCTGGCCGCCGAGCGGAGCGCCATCGTCATCTCGCACCGCTTCTCCACCGTGCGGCTGGCGGACCGGATCGCGGTGCTGCACGGCGGGCGGCTGGAGGAGCTGGGGTCCCACCGCGAGCTGGTGGCCCAGGGCGGCCGCTACGCCCATCTCTTCAAGCTGCAGGCGCAGGGCTACCTGGACTGAGAGGACTCATGCGCGGCCTCGAGCAGATCCCCTGGCTCTACGACCTCGGCCTGGCCATCTCCGAGCGCGGCCCCTTCGGCCGCTGGCGCGCCTGGCTGGGCGCCGGCGCCGCCGGGCGGACGCTGGACCTGGGCACCGGCACCGGCCGGAACCTGCCCCATCTGCCGCAGGACCTGCGCGCCGTGGCGCTCGATCCCGACCCGCGCAACCTGGTCCGCGCGCGCCGCCGCGGGCCGGCCACGCCGCTGGTGCGCGCCCGCGCCGAGGCCCTGCCCTTCCGCGACGCGGCCTTCGACACGGTCACCTGCGGGCTGGTGCTGTGCAGCGTGGACGACCCCGCCGCCGCACTCCAGGAGGTGCGGCGGGTGCTGCGTCCCGGCGGCACGCTCCGGCTGATCGAGCACGTGCGTGCCCGGGGAGCGGGCGGCGCGCTCCAGGATCTCCTGCAGCCTGCCTGGACCTGGGTGACCGGCGGTTGCCGGCCCAATCGGCACACCGAGGCGGCCGTGGAGGCCGCCGGGTTCGCGGCGGTGCCCGGCACGCGCCGGGCGCGCGGGGTGCTGCGCCGCTGGGTCGCTTCGCGCTCCTAGTTCACCGACGCCGGCCCGCGCACCACGCCGGCCTCCAGCAGCGCCTCGGCGAACCACTCGGCCAGCGCGCCCTCGCCGTACAGCTCCTCGAGCCGGAACAGGAGCGCCATCTCCTCCCGCGAGAGGCGGCTGGCCATCCAGCGGTCCAGCGCAGCGCGCCCCGGCGCCGGCGCAGCGGCGGGCTCCTGGCGCATGGCCACCACCAGCTTGCGTCGGACGGGCTCCAGCGTGCGGTCGAGCATGTGGTCCTCCGTTCACCCTGGGAGCTAGCAAGCGACGGGCCACCCCTCACCCGTGTGACAGTGGGCACCTGCGCCCAGGGTTGCCGCACCCGGGCCACGCGGACCCAGGGCAAGCGGCGCCGGGTGTTCTGGCTGTCCTCCCGCGGCCGGGGCGGATAAGTTCCATCCAGGTGACAGGCCCCACCCGTCTCCACACCTCCCCACGCCACCTGGCCGCGGCCCTCCTGCTCCTGTGCTGCGCGCGGGCGGCGGCGAACCCCGTGGCCCCAGCCGTCCCACCGGGCGCTCCGGAAGCGCCCGCCACGCCGGCAGCCGCCGCCATGGGCCCCCGCTCGCCGAAGGCCTCGCCGCCTGCCGCGGAGGTGCCCCCCCTGCCCCCGCCCGACGAGCAGCCGGTCCCCTACGAACCGGGGCGCGACGCCGCCGCCCCGGGCGACGCGACCGGCACGCCGGCGGTGGTGCAGCTGCCCGAGAACCCGCAGCCGGCCGCGCCGCCCGGCCCGCTCCCGCCGCTCGAGCCCTACCCCGAGGAGACGCCCGGCCCGGACGCGGCCATGGCCGGCAGGCCGCCGGCGGAGCCGCTCCCGCCGGATCCGCGCGAGAAGCCCGACGGCTGGCTGGACGCCAGCCACGCCGCCGTGGAGCGGCTCCTCTTCAAGCCGGTGATCGAGTTCGACCGCTTCTTCTCCGACGAGCGGGAGCTGGACGCCGAGCGGGCCCGCTCCTTCCTCCGCGTCCGGTCGGAGATCGAGGTGACCCAGCACGGACCGCCGCGCGTCGGCGCCAGCCTGCGCGCCAGCCTGCGCTTCCCGGGGATGGGCGAGTGGATGGAGCGGTTCCGCCTGGTGGTCAACGGCGACACCGAGGACACCAGCGCCGCGCTCTTCCCGGAGGACGCGACCGCGGTGCGCAGCCGCGACGCGCGCCGGGCCAACGCCGAGCTGCGGCTGGGGGCCTGGCGCGACCTCCTCTCCAGCATCGACCTGGGCACCGGCGTGCTGCTCACCGTCCCGCCCGGCGTCTTCGTGCGGGCCCGCTACCGGGCCACGCTCCCCGTCACCGAGCTGTTCCTGACCAAGTTCGGCACCAGCGTCTACTGGCAGAGCGACACCGGCCCCGGCACGCGCATGGACCTCGACCTGGAGCGCACCTTCGGCGAGAGCACGCTGCTGCGCCTGGCCGGCAGCGGCGACGTGAACCAGCGCGCCACCCGCGGCGTGGAGTTCGGCTCGGAGCTGGCCCTGCTGCACGCGCTGGGGCCGCGCCGCGCCGTGCAGGTGGCCGGGGCGCTGGAGGGCGCCAGCGACTCGCCGGCGCCCATCGACAGGTACCGCGCCTACGTCCGCTACCGGCAGGACCTCTTCCGCCGCTGGTTCTTCGTGGAGCTGGAGCCGGAGGTGTTCTGGCCCTGGGCGCCGATCCAGGCCTACCACACCACGTACGGCGCCACCTTCCGGCTGGAGGTGCAGTTCCAGGGCGTGGAGCCGGACTGAGGACGCCTCACTCGCCTGGCCGATCGCTGCGCGCGCGCTGAGCCTTTGGGCCTACATTCCTTCCGCCCTGCCCGGTCCTGGCGTACGCTCCTCGTCCCACCGGGAGGCGGACATGGACAGGCTCAGGATCGCGATCAACACGGGCGGCGGCGACGCCCCCGGCCTCAACGCGGTGATCCACGCGGTGACGATGGCGGCCCACCAGCGCGGCTGGGAAGTCCACGGCATCCTCTCCGGCTACGAGGGGCTGCTCGACACCTCCAAGATCACCCAGCTCACGCCCGAGCGCGTGCAGGGCATCGTGGCGCACGGCGGCACCATCCTGGGCACCAAGAACCGCGGCGACCCCTTCCGCTACCCGGTACCCAACGTGACCGGCGGCACCGACCTGGTCGACGTCTCCGACCGCGTGGTGGAGAACTTCCGGCGGCTGCGCTTCGACGTGCTGGTGGCGGTGGGCGGCGACGGCAGCCTCACGCTGGCGCACCAGCTCTCGCAGAAGGGCGTGCCGGTGGTGGGCGTGCCCAAGACCATCGACAACGACCTGGCCCTGACCCTCACCACCTTCGGCTTCGACACCGCGGTCTCCACCGCCACCGAGGCCATCGACAAGCTCCACACCACCGCCGCCGCCCACGAGCGCGTGCTGGTGGTCGAGGTGATGGGGCGCTACGCCGGCTGGATCGCCCTCCACAGCGGCGCGTCCGGCTCGGCCGACGTGATCCTCATGCCGGAGATCCCCTTCGACATGGACAAGGTCTGCGCCCGGCTCACCGAGAACGAGCGCCACGGCAAGCGATACGGCATCGTGGTGGTGGCCGAGGGCGCCAAGCCCATCGGCGGCGCCATGGTGACCAGGCAGCTGGACGACAAGAGCCGCCCCGAGGTGCTCCTCGGCGGCATCGCCGAGCAGGTGGCGCGCGAGATCGCCAAGCGCACCGGCAAGGAGACCCGCTCCATGGTGCTGGGCCACCTGCAGCGCGGCGGCTCGCCCACCACCTTCGACCGGCTGCTGGCGCTCCGCTTCGGCGCGGCCGCGGTCCGGTTCATCGCTGAGGGGAAGCGCGACGTCATGGTGGCGCTGCAGCCGCCGGAGATGGTCGCGGTGCCGCTGGCCGAGGTGGCCAAGAAGACCAAGCAGGTGGACCTCACCGGCGAGACCATGCTGACCTGCCGCGACCTGGGCATCGGCTTCGGCGACTGATAGGCCCTTCAGCTGCGGTCGTCCTGCCCCTGGGCTTCGACTTCGCGAGCCCTGCGGGCTCGCTACGCTCAGCCCGAACGGTTCTAAGGCCCGGTCGCCCTGAGCGTAGCCCGCGGCGAAGCCGAGAGGCGGCCACGCCCAGCCCGAGCGGTTCGGCAGCCGTTCGCCCTGAGCGTAGCCGCGGCCCCGCCGCGGCGAAGTCGAAGGGCGGCCACGCCCAGCCTGAGCGGTTCGGCAGCCGTTCGCCCTGAGCGTAGCCGCGGCCCCGCCGCGGCGAAGTCGAAGGGCGGCCACGCCCAGCCCGAACGGTTTTGGAGCCCGTTCGCCCTGAGCGTAGCCGCGGCCAAGCCGCGGCGAAGTCGAAGGGCGGACACGCCCAGCCCGAGCGGTTCGGTAGCCGTTCGCCCTGAGCGTAGCCGCGGCCAAGCCGCGGCGGAGTCGAAGGGCGGACACGCCCAGCCCGAGCGGTTCGGTAGCCGTTCGCCCTGAGCGTAGCCGCGGCCAAGCCGCGGCGAAGTCGAAGGGCGGACACGCCCAGCCCGAGCGGTTCGGTAGCCGTTCGCCCTGAGCGTAGCCGCGGCCAAGCCGCGGCGGAGTCGAAGGGCGGACACGCCCAGCCCGAGCGGTTCGGCAGCCGTTCGCCCTGAGCGTAGCCGCGGCCAAGCCGCGGCGAAGTCGAAGGGCGGCCACGCCCAGCCCGAGCGGTTCGGCAGCCGTTCGCCCTGAGCGTAGCCGCGGCCCCGCCGCGGCGGAGTCGAAGGGCGGCCACGCCCAGCCCGAGCGGTTCGGCAGCCGTTCGCCCTGAGCGTAGCCGCGGCCCCGCCGCGGCGAAGTCGAAGGGCGGCGTCGCTTCCACCTGGTCCGATGGGCGCCCCGCCCCGTGCCCAGGGGTGACGGGCCCGGGCTGGGCTACGATCAGGGTTGATGAGGCCCCGCCGCCCCTGGCGCCCCGGCGCCGCGCTGACGGCCGCCGCGCTGGCGGCCGCCCTGGCCTGCAGCGCCGGAAAGCCCTTCCGCTGCCCGGCCCGCGGCGGCCCGCCCTGGCAGCAGCTGGTGAGCGACCACTTCGTGCTGCGGACCGACCTCCCGGCCGACCGCGCCGGCGAGATGATGGGCGACCTGGAGCGGCTGCGGGCCGCCATCCGCGGCGCGCTCTTCGCCGACGCCCCCCAGCCTCCGGGGCGCATCGAGGTCATCGCCTTCCGCTCCGACGCCGAGTTCGCCCCCTTCGCGCCGGAGGGGAACGCCGGCTACTACTTCCGCTACGCCGGCGGCCCACCGCGCATCGTCCTCTCCGGCGCCATCCGCTCATGGCAGCGGATCCTGCTGGCCCACGAGCTCACCCACCACTTCCTGGCCGGCGCCTTCGTGCGACGCCCGGCCTGGTTCGCCGAGGGGCTGGCGGTCTACATGGAGTCGATCTCCCCGGGAAGGCCGGGCGAGCCGGTGGTGGTGGGCGAGCCGCCGCCGGCCCGCATCGACCGGGCGCGGAAGTCCGGGGTCGGCGTGCGCCAGCTGCTGGCCTGGGACGGCGGCCCGCGCCCGGACGCGCTCGACTACTACGCCCGCAGCTGGCTCCTGGTGCACTACCTGGTCCACGAGCGCGGCCAGGACTTCGCCGCGCTGCAGGCGCGCCTGGCGGCCGGCGCGCCGCCCGCCGAGGCCTGGTCCCAGACCTTCCCGGAGTACGCGCCGGAGGCCGGCACCGGCCCGGAGGCGCTCGACCAGCTGCTGAAGCGCTACGCGTTCGGCCCGCTGGAGCGCACCCGCAAGCCGATCGAGGTCCCCATCGCCATCGGCTACCAGGCGCGCCCCGAGCCCCCCGCCGAGGTGCACGCGCTGCGCCTGGCGCTCTGGCCCTACGGGCCGCGCAAGCCGGCGGCGCAGCTCCGGGCCGAGGTGGAGGAGATGCTGCGCGAGGACGCCGACCACCCGCTGGCGCTGCAGATGCTGGCGCAGCTCGACGGCACCGACCCGCTGCCGCTGGCCCGCCGGGCGGTGGAGGCCCACCCGGAGGACCCGCGCGCCTGGACCTTCCTCGGCCACTCGCTGATCCTCCCCGGGAGCGGCGAGGCGCGGGTCGACGCCTACCGGAAGGCCGTGGACCTGGCCCCGGAGAACCCGGCGGCGCTCTACAACCTGGCGCAGGAGCTGCTCGAGCAGGGGCGCTCCGGCGAGGGGCTGCCCCCGGCCCGCCGCGCCGCGCAGCTCGCCCCCTGGAGCCCGCCGCTGCTGGCCGGGTTCGCCGCCGTCCTCTCCGACCTGGGCCAGTGCGACGCCGCCATCCCCATCCAGCAGCGCGCGCTGGAGGCGCTGCCCGAGCGCGGCGGAGTGGAGGCGCGCGGCGAGCTCCTGCGCGGGCTGGACCGGTACGAGCGGCAGTGCAGCCACCCGGCGATGGCGCCGGGCACGCCCTGACCCTCACCCTCCCCGCAGCACCGCCAGCCCGCGCGCCAGGTCCGGCGGCAGCGGGGCGGTGAAGCGGAGCCGCTTCCCGGTGCGCGGGTGGTCGAAGGCCAGCCGGGAGGCGTGGAGCGCCTGGCGCCCGACGGCCTGGGCGGCGCGCCGGACCGGATCGGCCTCGGGCAGGCGCGCCTCGCGGCGGGCGCCGCCGTAGACCGGATTGGCCAGCAGCGGGAAGCCGGCCTCGGAGAGGTGGACGCGGATCTGGTGGGTCCGGCCGGTGTGGAGCGTCACCTCCAGCAGCGCGGCCGCCTCCCCGAACCGCTCCAGCAGCCGCCAGTCGGTCTGGGCCCGCCGCCCGCCCTCGCGGAGGCGGCTGGTGTAGCGGGTCCGGTCGCGCGGGTGGCGGCCGTAGGGCGTGTCCAGGTGCCCCTCGGCGGCCGGCGCGCCGTGGCAGAGGGCCAGGTAGACCTTCTCCACCGTCCGCCCCTTCCACTGCGCCTGCAGGGACGCCAGGGCCGCCTCCGTGCGCGCCACCACCAGGCAGCCGGAGGTGTCCTTGTCGAGCCGGTGGACCAGCCCCAGCCGCGCCGGGGCCCCCTCCGCCTGGCCCAGCCGGTGGAGCAGCGCGTTGACCACCGTGGAGTGCGGGGTGCCGCGGGCCGGGTGGACCACCATGCCGGCCGCCTTGTCCAGCACCAGCAGGTCGGCGTCCTCGTGCAGCACCGCCAGCGGGAGGTCCTGCGCCAGCAGCCCGGAGGGCTCGGGCGGCGGCAGCTCCACCGCCACCGTCTCGCCGCCCTTCAGCCGGGCCGAGGCCCGGGCCAGGCGGCCATCAAGCTGGACCCGGCCGTCCTCGATCAGCCGCTGCACGCGGGCGCGCGACAGCTCCGGCCAGAGGCGCGGCAAGGCCACGTCCAGCCGCAGGCCGGTCAGGTCGCTGGAGACGGAGAAGGAGCGGCGCTCGATGACCCACCGCCTCGCGCGCGGCCCGCAGGCCGCGGCGCTACCAGATGCGGGACTTCACGTGACCCTTCGACTTCAGGATCACGTCCACGATGGCGCGGTCGTAGAAGTTGGACCGCCCGTAGAGGTCCGGGGAGACGCGGGACCGGTACAGCTCCCGCCCCTCCTCGAGCTCCTCCTTGAGCGCCTCGAAGAAGTCGTCGTGCTCGATGCCTCGGACGATCTTCTCCTCGTTGTAGAGGGAGACGTCCGAGCAGATCGCCCGGGCTAGACGCATCGCGGCCTCGGGAGAATCGATGAGCGGCATACGGGCGGATGCTACGTCGGCCCCGCCGGCTGGTCAATTCTGCCGCGCACGTCGGGGTGCAGTTCTCACCGGCCCCGGGGTGGCGGGGTGGCGGCGGCGGACGCCCCCACGCGCTCGAGGTAGGAGCGCGCCACCTTCTGCCCGTCCAGCCGCAGCTCGCGGGCCAGGGAGAGCAGGATGCCGCGCAGGTAGACGGCGGCCGGGAGCTGGTCGAACCGGTCGGTTCTCGATGTTCTCGATGTGGTGGCGGGTGACCTTGGTGCGCTCCGCCACCTGCTGCAGCGACAGGCCGCGGGCCTCGCGGATGCGCCGCAAGACCTCGCCGCTCCAGGCGGTGCCCTCCGGCAGCGCCACGGCCGCCGGGGCGGCCGGCCTGGGCGCGGGCGTCGCCACCGGCTGCGGGGCGGGCGGGGGGCGGCGCGGCGGCGGCGGCCGGCGGCGGCGCGGCGGGGGGCGCTGCGCCACGGGGGGCTCCCGGGGGCGGGCTGGACCTCGCGGCTGAGCAGGATGGGCGCGCGGGCGGGCCGGGGCGGCTCGGGCGGCGGGGACACCGCCGGACCAGCCACGATGGGCGTAGGGACGCTGGCCCACACCGCCGAGGCCGAGCTGGGGGTGGCCAGGGCCGGGGCGGGCGGCTCGGCCGGCGCCGGGGCGGCGGGCGGCGCGGGCAGCTCGGCGGCGGCCGCGGGCGCCTCCGGGGGCTGGGCCGCCAGGACCGGCGCGGCCGACGGAGGCTCCTCCGCCGGCGGCGGGGTGGCCGCGGCGGGCTCGAGCGGCGACGGGAGCGGGACCGGGGTCAGGAGCGGGCCGGGCGCCGGCGAGGCCAGCGCCGGCACCACGATGGGCAGGATGACCGGCGGGAGCGGGGCGGCGGCGGAGGGGGCCGGGGTCAGCTCACCCTCCCCCACCTCCTCGTCGCCCTCGTCGCCCTCGTCGTCCAGGTCGTCCTCCGCCCCCAGGGCGGCGACCACCGGCGGCAGCCCGGCCCAGGGGTCGCGGGACAGCGGCGCGGGGGCGGGCGTGGGCGGCGGCGGGGCCTCGACCACCTCGGCCAGCTGGGCGTCGTAGCGGGCGCGCGCGGCGGGGTCGAGCAGCGTGGAGCGGGCCTCCTCGATGCGCCGGGAGAGCAGCCGCTCCTCCTCGGCGGAGACCAGCGTGTAGGTGGCGAGCGAGCCGGGCCCGTAGAGCTGCAGGGCGCGGTCCACCGCCTCGGCGATCACGGGGACCGCGGCGTCGGGGGGAATCTCGAGGATCTCGTAGAGCGTCTGATCGGCCAGCGGCTTCACTTCGTGGCTCCAGGCCGTGCGGCGATGTCGAGGGCGAGGAGCGAGTCGACGATGCCGCCGATCGCCTTGGCGGCCGGCACGTCGGGGCGCTCCACCAGGAACGGGCGGCGGGCGCGGAGCGTCCGCCACATCTCGTCGTCGTAGTGGATGTAGCCCAGGTAGTCCATCTCCAGCCCGAAGTACTTGCGCCAGGCCGCCACCACCGCGCGCCCGACGTCGGCGTCCTGCGGCGTCCGGGCCTGGTTCACCACCAGCCGCGGCCGGAACAGCGCCAGCTGCCGCGCCAGGTTGGCGCCGGCCTCCGGATCCCGCCGCGACACCGTGGCGACCAGCTCCACGGGGCTGCGGAAGCTGGTGCCCTCCATCACCGCGCGCAACAGCGGCTCGTAGCCGAAGACCTGGGCCACGTTGCGCATGCGCCGCCAGAACGCGGCCTTCACGAAGCGGTAGGCGTTCTCGACCGCGGTCGGCTCGGGGACCAGCACCAGCACGCCGTGGTCCGAGACCAGGAAGAAGTCGAGCACGTTGGTGTGCGTGCCGGCGCCCAGGTCGAGGATGGCGTAGTCCACGTCCAGCTGCTGCACGTGGCGCAAGAGCCGCATCTTCTGGGCGTAGCGCGGGTTGGCCGCGTCGAGGTGGTCGAGCGCGCCCGAGACCAGCCCCAGGTTCTCGATGCCGGTCGGCGTCACCACGTCGTCGATGCGCGGGAACTTCCGCTCGATGAAGTCGGAGAGCGTCCGCTTGGGCACGTCCAGGCCGAGCGTGGTGTGCAGGTTGGCGCCGCCCAGGTCGGCGTCCACCAGCACCACCTTGCGGCCGCGCCGGGCCAGCTCGATGCCCAGGTTGGCCGAGAGCAGGCTCTTGCCGATGCCGCCCTTGCCGCCGCCGATGGAGATCACCCGCCGCGCGCGCAGCGGACCGCGCGCCGCGGGCGTCGCGGCGCGCACCGGCTCCGGCGGTGCGGGGTGCACCAGCTTCAAGGTCGGGACGTCGGCCATCCGGGCAATCCTAAACCGAACGGGGCGTCAGTCCAAAAGCTCCGCGTTCCAGTAGGCCGCGTCGGCCAGGGAGAGGAACGGCCGCCACTCCCGGTACAGGGCCCGGCGGGTGGCGCTCCGGAACATGGGCGTCCAGCGCGGGCGTGCGGGAGCGCGCAGGAGACGCATCCCGGCCTCCTCCGGCGTCCGCCCACCTTTCCGCAGGTTGCACGGCACGCAGGAGCAGACGACGTTCTCCCAGGAGGTGGACCCGCCGCGGGAGCGCGGGATGACGTGGTCCAGGTTGAGGTCGGCCCGCTTGAACTTGCGCCCGCAGTACTGGCAGGTGTTCTCGTCCCGCGCGTAGATGTTGAAGCGCGAGAAGCGGACGCGCGCGCGCGGCAGGTGCTCGTAGGCCAGGAGCACGATGACGCGCGGCACGCGGATGCGCCGGCCCACCGTGCCGATGGAGTCGTGCTCCGCCGCCGCCAGCGCGCTCCAGCTCTCGAAGTCGAAGAGCTGGAACTGCTCGTCGATGGCCCGCGCCGCCCCCTGGTACAGGAGCGTGAAGGCGCGCCGGACCGAGGTGATGTGGACCGGCTGATAGACCCTGTTGAGGACGAGGACCCCGGTGTCGAGCATCTTGCCGGGAGATCTTACGGAGACGACCGGCCTCCCGCACGCGGAGGCGAACGCTCGCCGGTTCTGCCCCCCCTCACGGGGGCATTCGACCGCTCGCCTACCCGGCCACCTTGAACAGCTCGGTGGCCGCCGCCGGGTCGCCCTTCCCGTAGAGCAGCCGGTAGGCGGCGTAGGACCGGAGCACGCGCTTCACGTAGCCCCGGGTCTCCTCGATGGGGATTTCCTCGACGAACTCGTCCAGCGCGAGGTGGCCGCGCTGGTCCAGCCAGCGCCCCACCGCGCCCGAGCCGGCGTTGTAGGCCGCCAGCGCCAGCGGGACCTGCCCGTCGTAGCGGCGGATCAGGTCGCCCAGGTAGCGCGCGCCGATCTGGATGTTGACCGCCGGGACCATCAGGTCGCCGCGGCTGGGCTTGCGCAGCTTGTAGCGGACCGCCACCGACTGCGCGGTGGGGAGCATGAGCTGGGTGAGGCCGACCGCGCCGGCGGCGGAGATGACCCGCGGATCGAGCGCGCTCTCCTCCCGCATCAGCCCCTGCAGCAGGTCCACCGGCACGCCGGCGGGCGGGGCGAAGCGGGCGATCTCGTCACGGTAGGCGGGCGGGTAGGCGATGCGCCAGGCCCGCAGGTTGTCGGCGGTGGGCGGCTGCCGCAGGGCCACCCGGGCCCGGCTGCGGAGCAGGTTGTGGGCGGCCTGGTGGTCGCCGCAGCGATCGAGCAGGTCGGCCACCAGCACCAGCGGGTCGAGGCTGTCGGCCGCGCGCAGGCGGGCCGGCGAGATGGCGGCGAGCTCCAGGGCGGAGGAGCGCCCCAGCCCCATGCGCGCCAGCAGCAGGCCGGCGCGGAAGTGCGGGTCGTCGCGCAGCGGCCCCGGGTCGTAGCCGCGGGCCACCGCCGGCGCGGACGGCGCCGCCGGCAGCGGCAGGCTCACGCCCGCCTCGGCCAGCCGGACCCGCGAGAGGAGGCCGTAGTAGTCGGTGGTGTAGCGCGTGGCCAGGCCGGTCCAGATGGCCCGCGCGGCCTTGCTCCCGCCCTCGCCGCCAGCCGCCAGCAGCCGGGCCCGCCAGTAGGCGGCCCGGGCCTCCTCGTACGGATCCTGGCCGCGGGCGGACTCCTCCATGGCCAGGAGCTGCGCCACCGCGGCGTCGGGCTGCCCGGCCCGCCGGGAGAGCCAGGCCAGCCTGAAGCGCGCCTCCCAGCGGTAGTCGCCGGTCGGGTGGATGCGGACCAGCTCGGCCAGCGCCTCGCGGGCCTCGTCGCCGCGGCCGGCCCGGGCCAGCAGGTCGGCCGAGTAGAGCAGCGCGTCGTCGGCCAGACCGTGGTCGGGGAACTCGGCCGCCAGCCGGCGGTAGAGCCCCACCGCCTCGTCCTTGTCCCCGGCGATGGAGGTGGCGCTGGCCAGCAGGTACAGGCTGCGGACGCGCAGCTCCGGATCCTGGCAGGACTCCACCACCGGCCGGAGCGTGGCGATGGCCTTGGCGTACATCCGCTCCTTGCGGTAGGCGCGCCCCAGCGCGCCGCGGATGCGGCAGCCGTCGGCGGAGGTGGCCTCGGCGCGGGTGGCGGCGGAGAGCGGCTCCAGCAGCGCGATGGCGCCGGTGTTGCGGTTGCGGTCGAGCAGCTTCTCGGCCCGGCGCAGCCTGGCGTCGGGGCCGGGCTCGGCGCCGGCCGCGCCCGGCAGCGCCTTGAGGGCGGTCAGGCAGTCCGGGGCCTCCGCCGAGAGCGGGTGGTCGGCCCAGCAGGTGAGCAGCCAGCCGCGGGCGGCGGCGGGCTCGGCCTTGGGCCCGGTGGCGCGGGATCCGGCCGGCCAGGAGCAGCGCGGTGGAGGCGCTGTCGGCGCGGGCCGGGTCGAGCGGCGCGCCGGTGCCGAGCAGCGGCGCCAGCGCCGCCAGGGCCGCGTCCTTGTCGCCGGCGGCGGCCAGGAGCCGGGCCCGGCCCAGCCGCGCGTCGCCGGCCAGGAGCGAGGTGTCCGGCACCGCCGCCCAGGCCTTGATGGCCTCCGCCTTCCTGCCCGCCGCCTCCAGCTCCTGGCCGCGCAGGTACAGCACCCGGTCGGCCAGGTCGGGGAGCCGGGTCTCCGGCCCATCCAGCGCCGCCAGGGCGGCGGTGTGGCGCTCCAGCTCGATCAGGGCCAGCGCGCGGATGTAGGCGGCCTCCGGCGTGGACGCGCGCGCCAGCTGCTGGGCGGCCTCGTTGTAGCGTCCGGCGTCGTACGCGCCCTTCCCGGCGGCGGCCGGCCCGGTGGCGAAGAGCGGGGCAAGCTCGGCGGCGCCGAGCAGGCCGGGCTGGGAGGGCAAGGGGGCAGCGGCTGCCGCCGCGGCGGGGGCTGCAGCGGCTGCAGCGGGCGCGGCGGTGGGCGCGGCCGGGGTCGCTGCCGCCGCCGCCGGTGCCTCGGACGCGGCCGGACCCGCCTTGGCCTTGGCCGGGGCCGGGGCGGCGGGCGCCTGCTCGACCTCCGGGTAGGTGTCGGCCGGGTCGTGAAGCTCCGGCAGGGCTTGGGGGCGGGCGGGGACGGCAGCGAGCAGGAAGGCGAGGAGCGGTGCGGCGATCATCGGGGTTCCACATTCAGCCCCTGCCGGCGTGCGGTCAAGGGCCCGGCCGGCGGGTTCGAAAGGGGGCGCACGGGGCCCGGCGAGCGCCGGTATCCCCGCGCCGACGGGAACCGGTGCGCAGCCCCCTCGATTCCCGCCGGGCGAGGCGAACTCTCGCCGAAATGCCTGGAGCCCGGATCCGGGCTCAGGATCCCGCCCGCGTGGACATCCGGAGCCAGGCGGCGCTGCTCGCCGCCATCGTCACCCTGGCGCTCGCCGCCGCCGCCCTCCTGCGCGACAACCGGTCGCGCGTCTTCACCCTGTTCGCCCTCTTCTCGGCGGACGTCTTCCTCTTCTCCCTGGCCACCTTCTTCCTGCGCTGGATGGCGCCAGGTGAGGTCTGGTGGGAGCGGCTGGGCGTGGCCTCAGGCGCGCTGGTGCCCGCCGCCGCGCTGGCCTTCTTCCTCGAGTTCCTGGGCGTGGCCCGGCGGCCGGCGCGGCGCGCGCGCAACGGCATGCTGTTCGGCTCGCTCGGCGGCCTGCTGGTGGCGGTCACGCCGCTGGTGGAGCTCAAGGCGGCCAAGCTGCTGGTGGCGGCCTACGTGGTGGGCGGGCTGGTGGGTGTGCTGTCCGCGCTGTGGGCCAAGATGCACAGCTCGCAGACCCGGGTGGAGCGGGCGCGCCTGCAGTACCTGTGGCTGGGCGCGGTGGTGGCCGTCGGGCTCTCCACCCTCGACATGCTGCCGCGGCTGGGCGTGCCCTACCCGCTCGAGGGGCTCGGCTCCATCACCCTCACCATCTTCATGTTCTTCCTCTCGCAGACGCTGCAGCGCCACCGGCTGCTCGAATCTGCACGAGTTCCTGGGGAAGATCGTGGTGGTCACCGCGCTGGGCCTGGTGCTGGTGGCCATCTACGGCGGCCTCGTGTCCTGGGTGGGCGACCGGCCGGAGCTCTTCTACTTCAACACCATCGTGGCCTCCTTCGTGATCCTCTCCCTCTTCGAGCCCATGCGCGAGAAGGTCGAGGAGTGGGTGGTGGCCACCCTCTTCCACGAGCGGTACGAGCTGGTGCGCCGGCTGGACCGGATCCAGGAGCGGACCGGGAACGTCATCGACCCGGCCGGGCTGGCCTCGGTGGTGCTGGACGGGCTGGTGGAGACGCGCCGGGTCACGCACTGCTCGCTCTGGCTGCTGGCGGAGGACCGCCCCGGCTACCAGCTGCTCGACTACCGCGGCCCGCCCCCGGCGCGCTTCCTCGAGCCGGCCTCGGCGCGGGCCCTGCTCTCCACCGGCGGCTCCGGCCAGAAGGCCATCCTGCTCGAGAACCTGGATCGCCGCGTGGCCGAGCTGCGGGCGCTCCTGCCGCCCGGGCCCTCGGAGGAGGAGAACCGCGGCGGCCGCGGCGCGCCGGCGGCCATCGCCGAGGAGCTGAAGCGGCTGGGCGACGCGCGCACCGTGATGACCTCGATGCGGGCCGGGATTGCCATGCCGCTGCTGGCCGGGGACCGCGTGGTGGGGTTCCTGGCCTGCTGGGACGAGCGGGTCCCGGAGGCCTTCGCCTCCGACGAGATTGCCGCGCTGCTGGGGGTGGGCGACCGCTGCGCGCTGGTGATCGAGAACTCCAAGCTCTACCAGCAGATGAAGGAGCGCGACCGCCTGGCGGCGCTGGGCGGAGCATGTCGGCCGGCCTGGCCCACGAGATCCGCAACCCGCTGGCCGCCATCAAGGGGGCCATCCAGTACCTCGACCCGCGCAAGCTGCCGCCGGACGACCGCGAGTTCCTCGAGATCGTGATCGAGGAGGTCAACCGGCTGAACGGCGTGGTCTCGCAGTTCCTCGACTACTCCCGGCCGGCCCGCGCCTCCATGGCGCCCACCGACGTGAACGACGTCCTGACCCGCACCTTCAAGCTGCTGCAGGCCCAGGTGCCGGCCAACGTGGCGGTGGACCTGGAGCTGGCGGACTGGCTGCCGCGGGTGCAGGCCGACGCCGAGCAGCTCAAGCAGGTGTTCCTTAACCTGGCCCTGAACGCCTTCCAGGCCATGCCCGGCGGCGGGCGCCTGGCGGTCTCGACCCACCTGGCCCGCGACGAGCTGGCCTTCTGGCGCGAGCGGACCCGGCGCACCGACGTGGTGGAGATCCGCTTCCACGACAGCGGTCCGGGCATCCCGGAGGAGGAGCGGGCCAGCATCTTCGTCCCCTTCTTCACCACCAAGGAGAAGGGCACCGGGCTGGGGCTGGCCATCTGTCAACGGATCGTGAAGGAGCACCAGGGGACCATCGGCGTCCGGTCCGAGCCAGGCCAGGGCGCGGAGTTCCTGCTGGCGCTGCCGGGCCTCCGCGAGGAGCGCCCCTCGGCCCCCCACCCCACCCCGGCCCCCGAGGACCGCGCCGCCGCCCGCGAGGCCCGCCGGGCCCGCGCCGAGGCGCGCCTCAAGAAGCGCAAGGGGAAGCGCCGGGCCTGATGCGGTGCGGCCTGGACCGTGCTAATCACCGGATGATCCATGGCCCACGTCCTCATCGTCGACGACGAGGTGAACATCCGGCGGGTCCTCGCGGCCATGCTCAAGCGCGAGGGGTACGAGGTCACCACCGCGGCGGACGGCGAGCAGGCGCTGGCGGTGCTGGAGCGGAGCCCCGTCCACGTGGTGGTCTCGGACATGGTCATGCCGCGCATGGGCGGCATGGAGCTCCTGCAGCGCGTCTCGGCCGAGTTCCCGGACATCCCGGTCATCTTCATCACCGCCCACGGCTCGGTGGACAGCGCGGTGGCGGCGCTCAAGGCCGGGGCCTTCGACTACATCACCAAGCCGTTCGAGCAGGACGAGCTCACCAAGGTCATCGCCAAGGCCACCCGCGCCCACGATCTGGAGCGCCAGAACCTGCACGCGCTGCCGGACGACCCCAGCCGCCCGCCGCTGGTGGGCGCCTCGCCCGCCATGCGCGCCGTGCACGAGATGGTGGCGCGCGTGGCCGAGTCGCCCTCCACCGTGCTCATCACCGGCGAGAGCGGCACCGGCAAGGAGCTGATCGCCAAGGCGCTGCACCAGGGCTCCTCGCGCCGGGACAAGCCGCTCATCAAGGTGAACTGCGCCGCCATCCCCAAGGACCTGGTGGAGAGCGAGCTCTTCGGCCACGAGCGCGGCGCCTTCACCGGCGCGGTGGCCTCCAAGCCCGGCCGCTTCGAGCTGGCCGACGGCGGCACGCTCTTCCTGGACGAGATCGGCGAGGTGCCGCTGGAGATGCAGGTGAAGCTCCTGCGGGCGCTGCAGGAGTCCGAGTTCGAGCGGGTGGGCGGCATCAAGACCCTCCGCGTCGACGTCCGGCTCATCGCCGCCACCAACCGCGATCTCAAGCAGGCCATCGCCGAGGGGCGCTTCCGCGAGGACCTCTACTACCGGCTGGCGGTGGTCCCCATCGCCCTGCCCCCGCTGCGCGACCGGCGCGAGGACATCCCGCCGCTGGTCCGCCACTTCATCGAGAAGTACAACCAGCGGCTGGGCAAGCGGGTCGATGGCATCGAGGACGAGGCCCTCGAGCTGCTGATGGACTACGCCTGGCCGGGCAACATCCGCGAGCTGGAGAACCTGATGGAGCGGTCGGTGCTGTTCGCCGACGGCCCGCTCATCCAGGCCAGCGCCCTCCCCGACGCCCTCCGCGAGCGCGGCCCGCAGCCGTCCACCCCCATCGCCGCCGTCGGCCCGCTGGGCGCCATCGCCGCCCCCAGCGGCGCCTCCATGAAGGAGATCGTCCGCCAGGCCCAGGCAGAGCTGGAGAAGGAGCTCATCACCCGGGCGCTGGAGGAGACCGGCGGCAACGTCACCCGCGCCGCCAAGCGGCTGCAGATCAGCCGCAAGTCGCTCCAGGTGAAGATGAAGGAGCTGGGGCTGCGCGGGGCGATCGAGGACGAGCCGAACTAGGGCGGCCGGCGGCCGTTCCTTGGAGGGAACCCCGATCCACTATCGCCGGCGATAGCTCGAGTGGGGCGCGCGCAGGTCGGGGTTGACCAACCGTGATCGAGGCAGGTCGTAGCCCGGTCCGTTTCGAGCGGCGCCCTCCCATGACGCACGTCACGGTCGACCGGCCGCTCGCACCCCCGAGCCCATCACTCCCCCCGCTTCACCTTCTCCAGCAGGTCATACACGTCCGACCGCTTGAGCCCGCGCGCCTTCGCGACGTCGCGCGCCAGCGCCGAGGGCGCTTCGCCGGCGGCCAGGCGGCGGCGCAGCTCGTCCTCCAGCGGCTCGGCGGGCGCGGCGCCCGAGGCCGCCGCCGGCGCCTCCTCCCCGGGCGCGGGCGGGCCGACCACCAGCGTGATCTCGCCCTTCACCTCGTGCCCCTCGAGCCGCGCGGCCAGCTCGGAGAGCCGCCCGCGCAGCAGCTCCTCGTGCAGCTTGGTCAGCTCGCGCGCCACCAGCGCGGTCCGGTCGCCCAGCGCCTCGGCCAGGTCGCGCAGCGTCTCGGCGGTGCGGTTGCCGGCCTCGTAGAGCACCGCGGTGGTGCCGGCCCGGGCCAGCCAGGCCAGCGCCTCGGCGCGGCCGCCGCCCTTGCGCGGCAGGAAGCCGGCGAAGACGAAGCGGTCGGCGGCGAAGCCGGAGGCGGCCAGCGCGGTCACGGCGGCGCTGGGGCCGGAGATGGAGACCACGGTGGCGCCGATCTCCCAGGCGCCCGCCACCAGCGCGGCCCCGGGGTCGGAGACGCCGGGGGTGCCGGCGTCGGTGCAGAGCGCCACGGCCTGGCCCTCGCGCAGCCGGTCCAGCACCCCCTCCACCCGGCCCCGCTCGTCGAAGGCCGGCAGCGAGAGCAGCGCCGGCGCGGGCACGGCCAGGTGGGCGTAGAGCCGGAGCGTGCGGCGGGTGTCCTCCGCCGCCACCGCGGCCACGGTGCGCAGCACCTCGGCGGCCCGCGGCGAGAGGTCGCCCAGGTTGCCGATGGGCGTGGCCACCACGTAGAGCGTGCCGCTCACCAGATGCTCCGCTGGCCGTCGGCGGTGAACGCCGCGGGGAAGTGCTCCAGGGCCGGCTCGCCCTCGCCGAAGGTGATGGCCACCACGTCGAAGCGGATGGGCCGGTCCAGGCCGCCGTTGCGGAGCGCCCAGTCGGTGGCGGCGGAGACCACCCGGCGGGCCTTCCGGACCCCCACCGTCTCCTCCGGCCCGCCCCGGTCGGTCGAGCTGCGGCTGCGCACCTCCACGAACACCAGCTCCTCCCGCTCCTGGCAGACCAGGTCCACCTCGCCTCCGCGGCTCCGGTGGTTGCGCGCCAGCACCGTGAGCCCGCGCGCCTCCAGGAACCCCGACGCCAGCCGCTCGGCCTCGCGCCCGCGCTCGCCGCGCCGGTCCGGCCGCTCCGGCCTCCCCTGGCCCCCCGGGTCCTTCGCGCCCATGGCCGGCCTCAGGCGCTGTGGTCCGCCGCCTCGCGGAAGGCGGCGTCGCTGGTGCCGTGGACCACCTGGCCGTTGCGCGCCAGCTGCTTGATGATCCGGGCGGCGAAGCGGCGGGACCCGTCGGAGAGGCCGCCGAAGGCGTCCTCGATCAGCGCCACGCGGCGCGCCCCCTGCAGCGCGTGCTCCATGAAGGCCAGCTTGAGCGCCACGTAGACCAGGTCGCGGTCGGCCGGCGGCAGGGTCATGGCCGGGGTGGTCCGTCCCCCCTGGACGGCGTGGATGCCGCCGCGGTCGTCCACCTGGATGGCGTTGAAGCGCTGGAAGGAGAGGCCGGCGATGGCCTGGGAGGCCTTCTGCGCCACGGTCCGGGCGGCGCCGGAGGGGCTGCCGCCCAGCGCCGCCGCTGCCTTGTCCAGGAGCCCGCGCAGCGGCTCCACCGCCGGGCCGGCCGGGCGGGCCGGCGCAGGGGCGGAGGCGGGCGCGGCCGGGGCCGGCGGCGCGGCCGCCTCGGACTCCAGCCGCTGGATCTCCGCCTCGATGGACCGCACGTCGCGCACGAAGCCGCCGGCCTCGCCAGCCAGCTTGGCCTCGATGGCCTTCACCTGCGCGTCCAGCTCGGCGCGCTGCGCGCGGGCCCCGGCCGCCTCCGGGTTGGCCTCCCACTCCCCCACCCGGCGGCGCCAGTCGGCCACCACCTGGTCGGCGTCCTCCACCCGGCCCAGCGCCTCCAGCAGGTCGGCCGGCTTGGTGACGTTGCAGGCCTGCATCGCCCGCTTCACCTCGCCCGAGTCCCGCTCGTACTGCGCGTCGATCTTGGCCTGCCAGTCGTCGATGACGCGGCGCTTGCGGCCGGTCCGCTCCCAGCGCTCCAGCGCCCCTACCCAGCGCAGCGCGGCCAGCGCGCCCCAGCCCAGCCCGAAGACGTCCAGCAGCATGACATAGCGCAGCGCCGAGTCCATGGCGGCGCCGATCACGCCCACCGTCACCAGCGCCGCGGCCGCGCCCACGCCCACCCAGAGCTGCGGCTCGTTCCACAGCGGCCCGGGCGCGCCGGCCGCCTCGATCTCGTCCAGCGCCTCGCGCTCGGCGGTCACGCGGGCCAGCGCCTCCTCCCTCCGGCCGGTGGCCCGCTGGAAGGCGGCCAGGCGCGCCGCCGGGTCGCCCAGGGTCGCAGCGGCCTGCGCCAGCGGCTCCAGCTCCCCGCGCGCCTCCTCGGCGCGGCGCAGCCCGTCCTTGAGCTCGGTGCCGACCCGCAGCACCTCGTCCAGCTTGAAGGTGCGGGACTGCAGCTCGTCCAGGTCGGCCTGGAGCTTCTCGGCCACGCGCGCCCTGCGCAGCTCGTCCTGCAGCTGCGCCAGCCGCTTCTTGAGCTGCTCCGGCGAGAGCGCGGTGCGCGGCGGGGGCGCCAGCGCGGCCGCGGCCCCGGCGCCGCCCAGGCCGCCGCCCCCTGCCCTGGAGGGCAGGTCGGCGGCGGAGAGGGTCAGCAGCGCGCCCATGCGGTCCAGCGGCGGCACGCCCGGCGCCTGGCGCAGGAAGGCGGCGATCTCCTTCAGGTCCTGCGAGACCAGGGCGAAGGCGCGCTTCTCTGCGTCGAAGCGGTGGAGCTGGGCCCCGGCCGCGAAGTCCCGCACCAGCCGGTAGGTGACCTTGTCGTCGCCGACCAGGGTGAGCCCGGCGCGCGGCGCCCCCCCGCCCGGCGCCTGCGGGCGCGGCAGCGACTCGGCGTCGTGGGGATCGGGACAGAGCAGCGCCTCGAGCAGCCGGCGCAGCACGGCCCCTTCGGCCGCGACCACGTTGTAGCCCGGACGCAGCACCACCCGCCCGCTGGGGGGGAGACGCCTCGGATGCCCTGGGCTGCGAACTCGAGGAGGATCACGCTCGACCCGGATCTTACGCCGGGTGCACGGGCCCCGGGAAGAGCGAAGCGTGGACGTGCAGACGCACACACGCCGCGACCACCCGCTGGGCGGGTGGCGCGGCGCGCGGTGGGACGGGCCCGGCGCGAGGCCGGGCGCCAGGCGGCTAGGCCTGGGCGGGCGCCTCGGCGACCCCGCCCTCCGCCTGGTGGAGGCGGGCGGCCTTGCCCTGCAGATCGCGCAGGTAGTACAGGCGCGAGCGGCGGACCTCGCCGTGGCCCAGCACCTCGATCTTGTCGATGCGCGGGCTGTGGACGGGGAACATGCGCTCCACGCCGACGCCGTAGCTCACCTTGCGGACCGTGAACATGGAGGAGCCCGGCTGGCCCTTCCGGTACGCGATGACCACGCCCTCGAAGATCTGGATGCGCTCCTTGTCGCCCTCCTTGATCTTCGTGTGGACGCGGACGGAGTCACCCGCCCGGATCTCGGGGATGTCCTTGCGGACGTACTTGGCCTGGATGTCGGCGATCGCCTTGCGCAGCATGACGTACCTCTCCTTTACAGCTCGTCGTCTCCGGCGTCGATGAGCCGGAGGTCGGTCTCCGTGAGGTGGAGCCTCGCGAAGAGGTCCGGCCTCCGCTCGCGGGTGGCGCGCAGCGACTCGCGGCGGCGCCACCGCCCGATGCGCCGGTGGTCCCCGGACAGCAGGACCTCCGGAACCTTCTCCCCCCGGAACTCCGGGGGCCTCGTGTAGTGCGGGTGCTCGAGGAGCTGCTCCTCCCCTTCACCCGCGAAGCTCTCCGCGACGGCGGACGCGTCATTCCCGAGCACGCCCGGGACGAGCCGCGCGGCGGCGTCGACGACGCAGAGCGCCGCCAGCTCACCGCCGGTGAGGACGAAGTCGCCGATGGACACTTCCATGTCGATCGCGTTCATCACCCGCTCGTCCACGCCCTCGTAGCGGCCGCACACCAGGATCAGCCGTCCGTGTCCTGCGAGCCGCCGGGCCACCGCCTGCGTCAGGCGCTGTCCGCGCGGGCTGGTCAGCACCACCAGCGCCCCGGGGAGCCTCTCACGGGCGGCCTCGATGGCCCCGGTGAGCGGCTCCGGCTTCATCACCATCCCGGCGCCCCCTCCGTAGGGAGCGTCGTCGGCGACCCGGTGCTTTCCGGCGGCGTGATCGCGGATGTCGGTCACCCGCGCCTCGAGCAGACCGGCCTCCTGCGCCCTCCCCAGGATGCTCTCCCCCAGGTACCCCGTGCACATGCGCGGGAACAGCGTCAGGATGTCGACCTCGAGCCTCGCCACGTCCGTCCTCTCCTGCGGCCTCCTTCCGTCGCCTTTCAACGGCCGCGGTCCGCGGCCTCCTCGTCTTCCAGCAGGCCCTCGGGCGGATCCACCACGATCCGGCCGCCGGCCCTGTCCACCTCGACGTACGGCGCCAGCGGCACCAGCCGCTCGCCCCGCTCGCCGGTCACGACGAGCACGTCCACCGCGCCCGTCTCCAGCAACCCGGTCACCTTGCCGACCGGCTCACCCGAGACCGTCACCACCGGCAGGCCCTCCAGATCCGCCCACCAGTGCCGGTCCTCGCCGGCCTCACCCAGCGCCTCGCGGGGCGCCAGGACCTCGACCCCCACCAGCCGCTCCGCCGCGGTCCGATCCGCGACGCCCTCGACCAGCACCGCCCAGAGGCGCCCCTGCGGCCGCGCCTCCAGCACCTCGCGCAGCGGCGGCTCACCGCCGCCGGGCTCGCCGCGGGAGAGCGCGATCCGCTCCAGCCCCGCCAGCGCGCCCTCCGTGCCGGCCACGCCCAGGTGGCCCTTGAGCCCGATGGCCCGGACCACCTTGCCGATCACGACCAGCGCCACGTCAGTCCAGGATGTCGAGGACCGCCCGCTTGCCCTCGCGGCGGGCCGCGAAGTCGAGGACGGTCCGGAACGCCTTGGCGGTCTTCCCGCCGCGGCCGATGACGCGGCCCAGGTCGTCCGGCGCCACCGAGAGCTCGAGCACCGTCGAGCGTTCCCGCTCGATGGTCTCGACCTTCACGGCGTCCCGCTGCTCGACGAGCTCGCGGGCCAGCCAGAGGACCAGGTCGCGCACGGACCTAGGCCTTCTCGGCGACCGGCTTGGCGGCCTTGGCGGCGCGCTTCAGCAGCATGGCCACCGTCTGGCTGGGGCGAGCGCCGACCTTGATCCAGTGCTCGATGCGCTCGGCCTTGAGCTCGATCCGCTCCGGGCGCTGCGTGGGATTGTAGATGCCCACGTCCTCGATGTACTTGCCGTCCCGCGCGTTGCGCGAGTCGGTCGCCACCACGTGGTAGAAGGGCGCCTTGTGCGTGCCCGCGCGGGAGAGCCGAAGAACGACCGCCATGTGTACCGCCTCCTGAGATGCTGACTGCTGCATCGTGGGAGGAGCCGCGGGACGGGCCCGGGGGCTGCTCGCACGAAAAGTGGGTTCCCTTACGCCAACTTAGCCGATCTGTCAAGGCAGCACGGGCCGCGCGCGGCTTTCCGCGGGCGGCCCGTGCAGGGGCGCTGCGGCCCCTTACCCCTCGGCGGCCTTCTTGGCGGGCTTCTCGGCCTTGGCCTTCTTCGGGGCCTTGGCCTTCTTCTCGTCGCCCTCGGCCGCGGCCGGCGCCGCCTTGTCGACCAGTTCGATCACCGACATCTCGGCGTTGTCGCCGGCGCGGGGCCCGACCCGGATGATGCGGGTGTAGCCGCCCGGCCGCGACTTGAAGCGCTCGGCCAGCTCTCCGAAGAGCTTGTTGAGCACCTCGACGTCGCGGACCTGGACGTGCGCCTGGCGGCGCGCGTGCGCGGTCCCGCGCTTGGCGAGGGTGATGACCTTGTCGGCGAAGCGCTTCAGCTCCTTCGCCTTGGGCGTGGTGGTGACGATCTTCTCGTGGCGGAAGAGGCTGGTCACCATGTTCTTGAACATGGCCGTGCGGTGCTCGGTGGTGCGATCGAGCCGGCGGCCGACGACGCGGTGCTTCATCTCGTGATTCCCGTCCCGTTGCCGGGCGCTTGCTTAAGCCTTCGGAGCGCCCTGCGGCGGCGTCTTGGGCGGCCAGTTCTCGAGCTTCATGCCCAGGGAGAGGCCCATCTCGGCCAGGATCTCCTTGATCTCCTTGAGCGACTTCCGGCCGAAGTTCTTGGTCTTGAGCATCTCGGCCTCGGTCTTCTGCACCAGGTCGCCGATGGTCTTGATGTTGGCGTTCTGGAGGCAGTTGGCGCTGCGGACCGAGAGCTCCAGCTCGTCGACCGACCGGAAGAGGTTCTCGTTCAGCTTCTGCTCCTCGACCGGCTTCACCTCTTCGGCGGGCTCCTCGGCCTCGTCGAAGTTGATGAAGATCGACAGCTGCTCCTTCACGATCTTGGCGGCGAAGGCCACCGCGTCGTTCGGGGCCACCGAGCCGTCCGTCCAGACCTCGAGCGAGAGCCGGTCGTAGTCGGTCTGCTGGCCGACGCGGGCGTTGGTGACCTGGTAGTTCACCTTGCGGATCGGGCTGAACAGCGCGTCGATCGCCATGGTGCCGATGGGCGAGCCCGGGACCTTGTTCCGGTCGGCCGGGACGTAGCCGCGGCCGCGGCGGGCGGTCATCTCCATGCGGACCCGGCCACCCTCGCTGATGGTGAGGATGTGGTGGCCCGGGTTGAGGACCTCGACCTGGCCGTCGGCGATGATGTCGCCGGCCTTGATCTCGCGGGGCCCGTCCGCCTCGATCCGGATCGTCTTCACCTCGTTGGTGTGGATTTGGAGGAGGACTTCCTTGAGGTTGAGGATGATGTCGGTGACGTCCTCGGCGACCTCGGGGATGGTCATGAACTCGTGCTCCACCCCCTCGATCTTCACCGAGGTGATGGCGGCGCCCTGCAGGCTGGACAGCAGCACGCGGCGCAGCGAGTTGCCGAGCGTGATGCCGAAGCCGCGCTCCAGCGGCTCGGCGATGAACTTCCCGTAGGTGTTGCTGAGGCTCTCCTGGTCAACGACCAGGCCGCGGGGCTTGATGAGGTCCCGCCAGTTCTTCGTGATGATCGGATCGACCATGGGCTGTCTCCTTGACCGCCGTCCCCTCCCCCGGTCCGCTCAGCCTGGCGGCAGGAGATCCGTGGGACGCGCGACCGCTCGTGAAAGACGGGCCGGCCCTCATGACCGGCCCGTCGAAGGACCCTCGGGCGCGCCCATCCAGGCGCGACCCCCGACCCGGCGGCGCGCCGCGAGGCGCGCGCCAGGGCGGTGAGGCTACTTGGAGTAGAGCTCGACGATGAGCTGCTCCTGGATCGGCATGGTGATGTCCTCGCGGGCCGGCTGCGTCTTCACCGTGCCCTTGAAGCCACCCTTGTCCAGCTCGAGCCAGGTCGGGACGCCGCGGCGGTCCACCGCCTCCAGCGCCTCGCTGATCCGGACCACCTTCTTCGAGCGGTCCTTGAGCTCCACCTTGTCGCCCGGGCGGCAGAGGTAGCTCGGGATGTTCACCTTGCGGCCGTTCACCTTGAAGTGGCCGTGGCGGACCAGCTGCCGGGCCTCGTTCCGGGTGTCGGCGAAGCCCAGGCGGAAGATGACGTTGTCGAGCCGGAGCTCGAGCGTCTGCAGCAGGTTCTCGCCGGTCTTGCCCTTGGCGGCCGCCGCGTTCTGGTAGGCGTGGCGGAAGCCCGCCTCGAGCACGCCGTACATCCGCTTCACCTTCTGCTTCTCGCGGAGCTGGACGCCGTACTCGGAGAACTTGGTCCGGCCCTGGCCGTGCTGGCCCGGGGGATAGGGGCGGCGCTCGATGGCGCACTTGTCGGTGTAGCACCGATCGCCCTTGAGATACATCTTGAGGTTTTCCCGGCGGCAAAGCCGGCAGACGCTTTCGCTGTAACGGGCCACGTCGTGTTCTCCTGGGAGGTGATCAGACCCGGCGACGCTTGGGAGGCCGGCACCCGTTGTGCGGGATCGGCGTCACGTCGCGGATCAGGGTGATCTTGAGGCCGGCGGCAGAGAGGGCGCGGAGCGCCGACTCGCGGCCGGCGCCGGGGCCGGACACGACCACGGAGACGGTCTTGAGGCCGTGCTCCATCGCCTTGGCAGCCGCGTCGCCCGCAGCCACCTGGGCGGCGAACGGCGTCGACTTGCGCGAGCCCTTGAAGCCGCGGGCACCCGCGCTCGACCACGCGATCACGTTGCCGGTCGGGTCGGTGATCGTGATCTGCGTGTTGTTGAAGGTCGAGGCGATGTGGACGATGCCGGCGGAGATGTTCTTCTTCACCCGCTTCTTCCCCTTCTTCGGGGTCACGGGGGAAGCCGTCACCGGCTCGATGCCGCCGAGGTTCGGCGCCGCGGGCGCGGTCGCCTCCTCCTTCTTCGGCTGCTCAGCTGCCTTCGTCTGCTTCTCGTCGGCCACTTAGGACTCTCCGGTTCTCTGGAATGGTTCGGTTACTTGGGCGCGGGGGCCGCGGTCGGCGCCTTGCGGACCAGCCCCTTCTTCGGACCCTTCCGCGTGCGCGCGTTGGTGTGCGTGCGCTGACCGCGGACCGGGAGGCCCTTGCGGTGGCGGAGGCCGCGGTAGCAGCCCAGGTCCATCAGCCGCTTGATGTTGAGCGAGATCTCACGGCGGAGGTCACCCTCCACCTTGACGTTCTGCTCGATGGTCTCGCGGATGCGGCGGACCTCGTCGTCGGTCAGATCCTTGGTGCGGGTGACCGGGTTCACGTTCGCGCGCTCGAGGATGAGCCCCGCGGTGGTCTTCCCGATACCGTAGATGTACTGCAGGCTGACCTCGATCCGCTTTTCGCGGGGCAGGTCGACGCCGGCGATGCGAGCCATTCGTCTCTCCGATTCGCGCGGGCGTTAGCCCTGACGCTGCTTGTGACGGGGGTTGGCCGGGCAGATGATCCGCACGGTGCCCTTGCGCTTGACGACCTTGCACTTGTCGCAAATCTTCTTGACCGACGCGCGGACCTTCATGTGCGAGGCCTCCATGCCTCTGTACGTAAGACAAAAACGCCCGCCGCTACGGCCGGCGGGTGCGGCGGCCGGGGGCTCTCCGCGCCCCCTCGTCTAGCCGCCCGTATTCTCCGGGCTTTCCCGGAAGGCCGCCCTGGCTGGAGCGGCGTTGCGGAGCGGGCCCTATAACACAGGCCTTTTTTGGCTGCAAGCGCCGCCGTCACGCGCCCGTGACCGGCAGCCCGTCTCCTCGTCCCCCTCACCCCGCGTCCATCGACACCCCATCGGGCAAGGTCAGGATTCTCAGGCCCCTTTTCCGTGATGGCCACGGTGTGCTCGAAATGCGCGGAGCGGGCGCCGTCGGCGGTGACCGCGGTCCACCCATCGTCGAGCGTCCGCACCTCCGGCCCTCCGGCGTTGACCATCGGCTCGATGGCCAGCACCAGGCCAGGCCGGAGCAGCATCCCGGTGCCCGCCTCCCCGTAGTTGGGGACCTGCGGCGGCTCGTGCAGCCGGCGGCCCACGCCGTGGCCCACGAAGTCCCGCACCACGGAGTAGCCCTGGGCCTCCGCCCACGCCTCCACGGCGTGGCCGATGTCGCCCAGGTGGCCGCCAGGCCGGGCGGCCGCGATGCCCCGGGCCAGGGCCTGCCGGGTGGCCCGTAGGAGCCGCTCCGAGGCTGCGTCAATTTGCCCCACCGCCACGGTCCGGGCAGAGTCGGCGTACCAGCCGGCCAGCACCACCCCGTGGTCGATGCCGACCACGTCCCCCTCCTGCAGCACGCGAGGGCCGGGGATGCCGTGGATGACCTCCTCGTTGACCGAGATGCAGAGCGAGGCCGGGTAGCCGCGGTAGCCCAGGAAGGCCGGGCGGGCCTTCAAGGCGCGCGTGCGGGCCTCCGCCAGGCGGTCCAGCTCGGCGGTGGTGACGCCCGGGACGGCGGCGCGGGCCACCTCCTCGAGCACCTGGTGGACCACCTGCCCCGCGTCGCGGATGCGGGCGATCTCGTCGGCCGTGCGCAGCGTGGGACGCGCCTCCATCAGCGCCCCTCCCCCAGCAGCGCGCGGGTGTGCGCCAGCACCTGCTCCGGCGGGCCGGCGTCCGCCCGGACGGCGGTGATGCGCCCATGGTCGGTGTAGTAGCGCTTCACCGGCTCGGTCTTGCTGGCGTACTCGTGCAGCCGGTGGCGGACGTTCTCGGGGGCGTCGTCGGGGCGCTGCACCAGCGCTGCGCCGTCCTGGTCGCAGCTCCCCTCGCGCCGCGGCGGGTTGGCCGCCAGGTTGTAGACCGCGCCGCAGCGCGGGCAGCTGCGCCGGCCGCTGATGCGGGCCACCACGGTGTCCTCGTCCACCTCGAACGCCAGCACCCGGTCGATGGTCCGGCCCAGCGAGGCCAGCAGCTGGTCCAGGTAGGCCGCCTGCCCCACCGTGCGCGGGTAGCCGTCGAGGATGAAGCCAGGCTGGACGTCCTCGCGCGAGAGCCGCTCCTTCACCATCAGGTTGGTCAGATCGTCCGAGACCAGGCCGCCCTGCCCGATGAGCCCCTGCACGTGGTGCCCGAGCGCCGTGCCGCGGGCGATGTGCTCGCGGAACATGTCGCCGGTCGACACGTGGGGCACCGCGTAGGCCGCCGAGAGCAGCTTGGCCTGCGTGCCCTTGCCGGCCCCGGGGGGCCCGAGGAGGATCAGGATCATCGCGTCCACCAGAAGCGCGAAGGGCCTCGCCTTCCGGCGAGGCCCACGCGCGTCATGCGTCGACCGCGCCCGTCATGCGTTGACCGCAGAGCCGGTCGTCATCCGCCGCCCGCGGATCCGCGGGCCGCGCGGCCCGGTGAACCCTTCGTAGTGGCGCGTGATGAGGTGGCCCTCGATCTGCTGGACCGTGTCGAGCGCGACGCCGACCACGATGAGGAGCGACGTGCCGCCGAAGTAGAACGGGACGTTGTACTCGTTCATCAGCACCGTGGGCAGCACGCAGACGGCGGACAGGTAGACGGCGCCGCCGAAGGTGATGCGCGAGAGCACGTGGTCGATGTGCTCCGCGGTGGCGCGGCCCGGCCGGATGCCCGGGATGTAGCCGCCGTACTTCTTGAGGTTGTCCGCCACGTCGACCGGGTTGAAGGTCACCGCCGTGTAGAAGTAGGCGAAGAAGATGACCAGGGCGACGAAGATGGTGTTGTAGATCCAGGTCCCGGTGTGCAGCTCGGCCCCGACGGCCGCCATCCCGGGGATGAAGCCGGCGATGGTGGTGGGGAGGAGCAGCAGCGAGGAGGCGAAGATGGGCGGGATCACGCCCGAGGTGTTGACCTTGAGCGGCAGCCAGGTGGACTGCCCGCCGTAGAGCTTCCGGCCCACCATCCGCTTGGCGTACTGCACCGGGATGCGCCGCTGGCCGCGCTCGACGAAGACGATGAGCGCGACGACCAGCACCATCACCGCCGCCAGCAGGATGAGCTTGGTCGGGCCGAAGGTGTCGCCCGACCGCGAGTTCATGCTGCGGAAGAACGTGCCCGCCGCGTTGGGGATGCGGGCCACGATCCCGGCGAAGATGATGAGCGAGATGCCGTTGCCGACGCCGCGCTCGGTGATCTGCTCGCCCATCCACATGATGAAGGCCGTGCCCGCGGCGAGCGAGACCATGGTCATCAGGCGGAACGGCCAGCCCGGCTCCGCCACCACCGGGATGCCGGTGAGCGGCGAGACCTGGCCCTCGAGCAGCTGGGCGGCGATGCCGTAGCCCTGGACCGCGGAGAGGACCACCGTCAGGTAGCGCGTGTACTGGGTGATCTTGCGCCGCCCCAGCTCGCCCTCCTTCTGGAGGGCCTCCAGCTTCGGCACGACCACCGTCAGCAGCTGCAGGATGATCGACGCCGAGACGTACGGCATGATGCCCAGGGCGAAGATCGAGAGCTGCTCGAACGCGCCGCCGGAGAAGAAGTTGAAGAGCCCGAGGTAGCCCGAGCCCTGGCCGGCCATGACGTCGTGCATCGCCCGCCGGTCCACGCCGGGGGTCGTCACGTAGATGCCGAGCCGGTAGACGGCCAGCATGCCCAGCGAGAAGAGCAGCCGCTTCCGGAGCTCGGAGATGCGGAAGATGTTGATGAGCCCGCTCACAGCAGACATGCGCGTCCCTTTCGCCCCAGACCCAGGCCCGCCCTGACTGCGCGGGCCCCCCTGCCCGCCCTTACTTCGCCGCCCCGGCCGCCGCCTTCTTCGCGGCCTTGGCCTTCTGGTACATCGTCACCGGCGCCGGAACGAGCTCCACCTTGCCGCCCGCGCCCTCGATGGTGGCGCGCGCGCTGGCGGTGATCCGGTCGACCTTGACGGTCACGGCGCCCTTCAGCTCGCCGCCGCCGATGACGACCACGCCGTCCCGGTTCCCGCGGATGAGCTTGGCGGCCTTGAGCGCCGCGGCGTCCAGCGTGCCGGTCAGGCCCTCGAGGTCACCCACCTTGACCTCCTCGAGGTCGCGGCGGAAGTTGTTCTTGAAGCCGAACTTCGGGAGGCGGCGCTGCAGCGGCATCTGGCCGCCTTCGAACCCCTCGAAGTGCATGTTGCCCGAGCGGGCCTTCTGGCCCTTGCCGCCGCGGCCGGCGGTCTTGCCGAGGCCGGAGGCCTGGCCGCGGCCGACGCGGGTCTTCGGGCGGGACGCGCCCTTGGGCGCCTTGAGCTTGGAAAGCGACATGGTTGAGGTCCCTCTTCTATCTCAGGGGTGCAGCCCTGTCACTGCCGGGCTGCGGCGGACTTGCGGGCCTTGCGGCCGGCAGGCGGAGCGGCGTCGACCCGCTCCCACTCGACCAGGTAAGCGACCTTCGCGATCATGCCCAGCGTCTGGGGCGTGTCGGGGAGGAGCTTGGTCGAGTCGCGCTTCTTGAGGCCGAGGCCAGCGACGATGACCCGGTGCGGCGCGGGGCAGCCCGCGAGGCCGCGGACGAGCTTCACCTTGATGGCAGCCATGGATCTCTCCTAACCCGTGATCTCGGCGGCCTGCTTGCCGCGGAGCCGGGCGCTGTCCTCGATCGAGCGGAGCCGCTTGAGGCCGGCGATGGTCGCCTTCAGGACGTTGTGGGGGTTGCGCGAGCCCTGGCACTTGGTGAGCACGTTGCGGATGCCAGCGGCCTCGAGGACGGCGCGGACGGCGCCGCCGGCGATGACGCCGGTACCCTCGCCCGCCGGCTTCAGCAGGACCCAGCCGGCGCCGAAGTGCCCGAGCACCTCGTGCGGGATGGTGGTCCCGACCAGCGGGACCTTGAACAGGTTCTTCTTGGCCTGGTCGCCGCCCTTGCGGATCGCCTCGGGGACCTCGTTCGCCTTCCCCAGGCCCACGCCGACGTGGCCGTTGCCGTCGCCGACGACGACGAGCGCCGAGAAGCTGAACCGCCGGCCGCCCTTCACCACCTTGGCGACACGGTTGATGTGGACGACCTTGTCCTGCAGCTCGAGCTCGTTTGCGTTGATGGGAGTAGCCATTCGATTCCTCGCCCTTTCAGGCGGCTAGAACTTCAGCCCCGCCTCGCGCGCCGCGGCGGCGACGGCCTGGATGCGGCCGTGGTAGTCGAACCCGTTCCGGTCGAAGACGACCGCCTCGATGCCCTTGTCCTTGGCGGCCCTGGCGAGCGCCTCGCCCACCTTCTTGGCGGCGGCGGTCTTGTCGTCCTCCTTCACCTCGGCCTTGAGGGCCTTCGAGGTGGTGGAGACCGACACCAGGGTCTTGCCCGTCGTGTCGTCGACGAGCTGGGCGTACATGTGCTTGAGGCTCTTGTAGACCGTGAGGCGCGGACGGGCCGCGGTCCCCGAGATCTTCCTGCGGATGCGGGCCTTGCGCTTCTCGCGCGGGGTCGTATGCGTCGCCATGGGCGTCCTCCTTGCGGCGGCGACGGCTCAGCCGCCGCATGAGATGTGGGGTTGAGACCGGCCGACTACGCGGCGCCGGTCTTGCCTTCCTTGCGGCGGATGGTCTCCTCCGCGTACTTGATGCCCTTGCCCTTGTACGGCTCGGGCGGGCGGAGGGCGCGGATCTTGGCCGCGGTGAGGCCGAGCAGGTGCTTGTCCACGGCCTTGACCGTGATCTTGGTCTGCTTGGCGTCGACCTCGGCGGTCACGCCCTCGGGGAGCTTGAAGACGATCGGGTGGGAGAAGCCCAGCGTGAAGTGGATGTCCTTCCCCTTCACCTCGGCCTTGAAGCCGACGCCGCTGATCTCGAGGCCGCGCTCGTAGCCCTTCACGACGCCCTCGACGGCGTTCTTCACGAGCGTGCGGGTGAGGCCGTGCAGGCCCCGCGCCTCGCGCGTCTCGTCCGGGCGGGAGACCTTCACCTCGCCCTTCTCCACCTGGACACCGACCTTGGGGTTGAAGGGGAAGGACATCTTGCCCTTCGGACCCTCGACCTTCACCACGTTGCCGTCCACGGAGACCTTGACCTTCTCCGGGATCTTGACGGGCATCTTGCCGACACGGGACATGGTCGTTCCTCTACCAGACGGTGCAGATCAGCTCGCCGCCGACCTTCTGCTTGCGGGCCTCGCGATCGACCATCACGCCCTTGGACGTGGAGAGGATCGCAATCCCCATCCCGTTCAACACGCGCGGGATGGAGTCGGTGGGGACGTAGCGGCGCAGCCCGGGCTTCGAGACGCGCTTGATGTCGCTGATCGCGGGTTCACGATCGGCGCTGTACTTGAGCATGATGGTGATGGCGCCCTGGGGGCCCTCGTCGTGGATGACGAAGTCCTTGATGAAGCCCTCCTCGCGGAGGACCTCGGCGATGCGGATCTTGAGGCCGGAGCGGGGGACCAGCACCTTCTCGTGACGCGCCGCAGAAGCGTTGCGGATGCGCGTCAGCATGTCGCCAACGGGATCGGTGAAGCTCATCGCGCGGTCTCCCTTACCAGCTCGACTTGATGACGCCGGTGATCTCGCCCTGCAGCGCGCGCTTGCGGAAGCAGATGCGGCACATCTGGAACTTGCGCAGGAACGCCCGGGGACGACCGCAGAGCGGGCAGCGGTTGTACTGGCGGACGCCGAACTTCAGCTTGCGCTTCGCCTGCGCCATCTTGGAAAGCTTGGCCATGGTCTCTTCCTTTACTGACGGAACGGCATGCCGAGGTGGCGAAGGAGCGCTCGGCCCTCCTCGTCGTTCCGGGCGGTGGTCACCACCGTGATGTTCAGCCCCTTGATGCGCTCGACCTTGTCGTAGTTGATCTCGGGGAAGATGATCTGCTCGCGGACGCCCAGGGTGTAGTTGCCCTTGCCGTCGAAGGCCTTGGGCGACACGCCCTTGAAGTCGCGCACGCGCGGGAGCGCGATGGAGACCAGGCGGTCGAAGAACTCGTACATGCGGTCGCCGCGCAGGGTGACCATCGCGCCGATGGACTGGCCCTGACGCAGCTTGAAGTTGGCGATCGACTTGCGGGCCTTGGTCACGACCGGCTTCTGGCCGGTGATGGAGGCCAGCTGCTCGACGGAGGCGTCGATGATCTTGCCGTTGTTGATCGCCTCGCCGAGGCCCATGTTCACCACGATCTTCTCGAGGCGGGGGGCCTGCATCGGGTTCTTGAACCCGAGCTCCTTCATCAGCTCGGCCCGGACGTCCTTCTCGTACCGGTCCTTCAGACGCGCTGCCATCGTGCTCTCCTTGCCTTCGGCCGGCCGCTGCTCGTGCCGGGCGATGCGTTGACCTGCGTTTCCCGTCCGCCCTGAGCCTGGCGAGCGGCGTCTCCGCCGGCGTGGGCCGGGTCGGGCGGTGTACCCCTACCCGGCCCGAAACGCCAGTTTTCCTTCGCTACCGGGCCGCCTTGCGCTTCTCGGCCCGGGCCTTCTCCTTGGCGCCGAGCTCCCGGCCGATCTTCTCGCGCCGGACCGGCTCCCCGTCCTTGACGACCAGGACGTTGGAGAGGGCGATGGTCCCTTCCTTCTCCATGATCCCCGCCCTCGGGCGTGGCCTGGCTGCGGCCCTTCTTCGTGTGCCGCTTGACGACCATCAGCTTCTCGATCCGGACCCGGCCCTTCTCCTTCAGGACCTCCAGGACCCGGCCGCTCTTCCCCTTCTCCTTGCCGGAGATGACCTGGACGGTGTCGCCCTTGCGAATGGACGGCATGGCTAGAGGACCTCCGGAGCGAGCGAGATGATCTTCATGAACTTGCGGGCGCGGAGCTCGCGCGCGACCGGCCCGAAGATGCGGGTGCCGATGGGCTCGAGATCCTTGTTGATGAGGACGGCGCTGTTGCCGTCGAACCGGATGTAGCTGCCGTCCGGCCGCTTCACCTCACGGCTGGTCCGGACGATCACGGCCCGGGCGACGTCGCCCTTCTTCACCTTGGCCTGCGGGATCGCCTCCTTGATGGAGACCACGATCACGTCGCCGATCGAGGCGTAGCGGCGCTTGGAGCCGCCCAGGACCTTGATGCACATCACCTTCTTGGCGCCGCTGTTGTCGGCGACGTCGAGCATCGTCTGCTGCTGGATCATGACTAGACCTCCGCCGCCTTCTCGAGGGTCTCAGCGACGCGCCAGCGCTTGTCCTTCGAGAGCGGGCGGGTCTCGACGATCCGCACGCGGTCGCCGATCTGGCACTCCTGCTTCTCGTCGTGCGCCTTGTACTTCTCGGCCTTGGTCACGATCTTGCCGTACTTCCGGTCCGCGACCCGGCGCTCGACCTTGACGACCACGGTCTTGGTCATCTTGTTCGAGACGACCACGCCGATGCGGGACTTGCGGTTGCCGCGCTCCATGTCGGTCACTCCTTCGCCTGCCCGGCCTTCGCCGCGGCGAGATCCTTCTCGCGAGCCACGGTCAGGCAGCGCGCGATGTCCCGCTTGGTGTTGGTCAGGTCGGCGGTCGAGTCGAGCACGCCGGTGTGGGCCTTGCTCTTGAGGTCGAAGAGCTTCTGCTTGAGCTCGGCGGCGCGGGCCACCAGCTCCTGGGACGAGAGCTGACGCAGCTCCTGGATGGTCGCCATCGGTTCCTCCTAGAGCGTCGTGCCGCGCTTCACCATCTTGGTGGCGACGGGCAGCTTGTGGGCGGCGAGGTGGAACGCCTTCTTGGCGATGGCGTCGTCCACGCCGGACATCTCGTAGAGGATCCGGCCCGGCTTGATCACCGCGACGTAGTACTCCACGTTGCCCTTGCCGGTACCCATTCGGGTCTCAGCGGGCTTCTTGGTGATGGGCTTGTCCGGGAAGATGCGGATCCAGAGCTTCCCGCCCCGCTTCACGTAGCGGGTGATGGCGACGCGGGCGGCCTCGATCTGGCGGGCCGTCAGGAAACCGCACTCGGTCGCCTGCAGGCCGTACTCGCCCTGGTTGAGGTCGGAGCCACGGTACGCCTTGCCGCGCATGCGGCCCTTCATCATCTTGCGGTACTTCGTTCGCGCCGGCTGAAGCATGTGCGTCTCCTGGTGGTTCTGGGCGCCCGGGCCTTACGGCCGGGCCGCGCCGGTGCTCCGCGCCGCGCGCGGGCCCGCAGACTGCGGCAGGACCTCGCCGCGCATGATCCAGACCTTGCAGCCGATCTTGCCGTAGGTGGTCTTCGCCTCGGCGAAGCCGTAGTCGATGTCGGCGCGGAGGGTGTGCAGGGGCACGCGGCCCTCGCGGTACCACTCGTAGCGGGACATCTCGGCCCCACCCAGGCGGCCCGAGCAGGCCACGCGGATGCCCTTGGCGCCGAACTTCTGCGCCGTCTGGACGGCCTTCTTCATCGCGCGGCGGAAGGCGATGCGGCGCTCGAGCTGGGTGGCGATGTTCTCGGCCACCAGCTGGGCGTCGGTCTCGGCCTTACGGACCTCGACGACGTTCAGGTAGACCTCGTTGGCGGTCAGCGCCTGGAGGTCCTTCTTGATGGTCTCGATCCCCGCGCCGCGCTTGCCGATGACGATGCCCGGGCGCGCGGTGTGGACGCTGATCTTGACCTTGTTGGCCGCCCGCTCGATCTCGATCTTGGAGATGCCGGCCTGGCCGAGCTTCTCCTTCACGAACTCACGGAGCCGGATGTCCTCGTGCAGCCACTTGGCGTAGTTCTTCTCCTCGTACCACTTGGACTCCCAGGTACGAATGACGCCGAGGCGGAAGCCGATCGGATGAACTTTCTGTCCCATTGTGTCTCCTGGGCTAGCCGCGGGCGGCGGTGCCGAGCTCCACGTACACGTGGCTGGTCTTCTTCTCCACGCGGTAGGCGCGCCCCATCGCGCGCGGCATGAACCGCCGCATCTTCGGCCCCTGGTCCACCGTGAGCGTCTTGACGAACAGCGCGTCGACGTCCACGCGGCCGCCCTTCTGCTCGGCGTTCGCGACCGCCGAGCGGAGGAGCTTCGCCAGCGGCTTGGCGGCCGCCTGCGAGGTGTACTTCAGGATGGCGAGCGCGTCGCCGACCGGCAGGCCGCGGACGTTGTCGGCCACGAGCCGCACCTTGCGCGGCGCCACCCGGAGGTAGCTGAGGGAGGCGTGCGGCCCGGGCGGCGGCGCCGCCGGGCGGTTGGGCTTCGAGCGGCGCGCCGGCACGGGCTGGCGCACGCGCTTCGTCGCCTTCTTCTGGGTCTGGGTCTCGGCCATGTTCCGCTCCTCGCTACTTCTTCCCGGGCGCCGGCGCCGCCGCGACCTTCTTCTCGGCCGAGTGGCCGTGGAAGGTGCGGGTCGGCGCGAACTCGCCGAGCTTGTGCCCGACCATGTTCTCGGTCACGAACACCGGGACGAACTTCCGCCCGTTGTGGACCGCGAACGTGTGGCCGACGAAGTCCGGCAGGATGGTGCTCCGCCGCGACCAGGTCTTGATGACCGACTTCTTGTTGCCCTTGTTCGCGTCCTCGACCTTCTTGGTGAGGTGCTTGTCGGCGAACGGGCCCTTCTTGATCGAACGCGCCATGGTTGGCTATCCCTTTTGGCCCGTTACTGCGGCGTGTTCCGCACGCCGGGCCGGCGCCGCGTGACGATGAACTTGTCGGTGCGGCGGTTGTTGCGGGTCTTGAGGCCCTTGGTCTTCTGGCCCCAGGGCGAGACCGGGTGCGGGTTGCCCTGACCGGACTTGCCCTCGCCGCCGCCGTGCGGGTGGTCGACCGGGTTCATGGCCAGACCGCGGACCGTCGGGCGGATGCCGCGCCACCGGGCCTTGCCGGCCTTGCCGATGCGCACCGACGACGACTCGGAGTTGCCGAGCTGGCCCACGGTGGCCTTGCAGTCCTGGAGGACCTTGCGGACCTCGCCGGAGGGCAGGCGGACCTGGGCGTAGTCGCCCTCCTTCGCCATCAGCTGGCCGAAGGAGCCGGCGGTCCGGATCATCTTGGCCCCGGAGCCGGGCTGGGTCTCGACGTTGTGGATCACCGTGCCGAGCGGGATGCCGCGGACCGGCAGCGCGTTGCCCGGCCGGATGTCCACCGCCTCGCCGGACAGCAGCGTGTCGCCCACGTTCACGCCCACCGGCGCGAGGATGTACCGCTTCTCGCCGTCGGCGTAGGTGAGCAGCGCGATGCGGGCCGTGCGGTTCGGATCGTACTCGATCGCGGTGACCTTGGCCGGCACCCCGTCCTTGTTGCGCTTCCAGTCGATGAGCCGGTAGCGGCGCTTGTGGCCGCCGCCGATGTGGCGGGTGGTGATGTGGCCGTGCGCGTTGCGCCCGCCCGTCTTCTTCATCGGCCGGGTGAGCTTCTTCTCCGGCTTGGTCTTGGTGATCTCGGCGAAGTCCGACACCGTCATGTGACGGCGGGCCGGGCTGGTCGGCTTGTATTCCTTGAGCGCCATGTCAGTCTCCCGTCCCGACCCTTACTGCCCCTCGAAGAGGGCGATGGTGTCGCCGTCCTTGAGGGTCACGAGGGCCTTCTTCCAGTTCGGCCGCCGGCCGATGTTCCGGCCCACGCGCTTGTTCTTGCCGCGCGCGATGGCGGTGCGGACCGCGGTCACCTTCACCTTGTAGAGCGCCTCGACGGCCTGCTTCACCTGCACCTTGGTGGCGTCGCGGTGGACCTCGAAGGCGTACTGGTGCGACGCCTCCCGGTTCCGCTCGGCCTTCTCGGTGATGAGCGGGCGCATCACCACGTCCTGGGGGGAGAGGTTCACGAGAGCACCTCCTCCAGCTTCTTCGCCGTCTCGGCCGTCAGCACGAGCACGTCGTGCTTCAGGATGTCGTACACGTTGAGCCCCTCGACCCCGAGGAAGTCGTGGCCGGCCAGGTTGCGCACGCTCTTGGCGAGCGCCTCGTTGGCGGCGGCGTCGACCACCAGGGCCTTCTTCGCGCCCAGCGCGGCCAGCACCTTGCCGGCGGCGTTGGTCTTCGGCGCGGCGGGCTTCCACTCCTGGACGATCAGCAGCTTGCCGTCCTGGTTGCGGAGCGCGAGGGCCGAGCGGAGCGCGGCCTTCCGCACCTTCTTCGGCACGTCGTAGCCGTAGTCGCGGGGCTTGGGGCCCATCGCCTTGCCGCCGCCCACCCACTGGGAGGCGCGGGTCGAGCCCTGGCGGGCGCGGCCGGTGCCCTTCTGCTTGAAGGGCTTCTTGCCGCCGCCGGACACCAGCGACCGGTTCTTGACGGCGTGGGTGCCCGAGCGATCGGAGGCGAGCTTCGCCTTCACCACCTCGTAGAAGAGGTGCTCGTTCACCTCGCCGGCGAAGACGGCGTCGGCGAGGTCGATCTCGCCCACCTTCTTCTTCGTGAGGTCGTACACGTCGAACTTGGCCATGGTGTCCTCGACTACTTGATCTCCACGTCCACGCCGGCCGACAGATCCAGCTTCATCAGCGCGTCGAGCGTCTGCGGAGTCGGCTCGAGGATGTCGAGGAGCCGCTTGTGCGTGCGGATCTCGAACTGCTCGCGCGACTTCTTGTCGACGTGCGGGCTGCGGAGAACGGTGAACTTGTTGATCCGGGTGGGCAGCGGGATGGACCGGCGACCTTCGCGCCCGTCCGCTTCGCCGTCTCCACGATCTCGCCGGCCGACTGGTCGAGCAGCTTGTAGTCGTAGGCCTTGAGCCGGATCCGAATCTTCTGAGTCGCCATCGAAGAGCCTTCTCTCCGTCACTCGGCGCTGCGCGGAGTCTCCCCTGCCCACGATGCTGCGAGCCGGGAGGCTCCGCCGTTCGCCGTGCGGTGCTACCTACTGGATGACCTCGGCCACGACGCCCGCGCCCACGGTGCGGCCACCCTCGCGGATGGCGAACCGGAGCTCCTTCTCCATCGCGATGGGGGCGATCAGCTCCACCTCCATCGTGATGTTGTCACCGGGCATCACCATCTCGACGCCGGTCGGCAGCTGCACCGAACCGGTCACGTCCGTGGTCCGGAAGTAGAACTGGGGCCGGTACCCGTTGAAGAACGGGGTGTGACGACCACCCTCCTCCTTCGTCAGGACGTAGACCTCGGCCTTGAACTTGGTGTGCGGCGTGATCGAGCCCGGCTTCGCCAGCACCTGGCCGCGCTCGACCTCCTCGCGCTTCAGGCCGCGGAGCAGCGCGCCGATGTTGTCACCGGCCCGGCCCTCGTCCAGGAGCTTGCGGAACATCTCGACGCCGGTGACGACGGTCTTCGCGGTCGCCTTCAGGCCGACCACCTCGATTTCCTCGCCCACCTTCACGATGCCGCGCTCCACGCGGCCGGTCGCCACCGTGCCGCGGCCGGAGATCGAGAACACGTCCTCGACCGGCATCAGGAACGGCTTGTCCGTCGCGCGCTGCGGGGTCGGGATGTAGGCGTCGACCGCCTCCATCAGGCGGTGGATGGCCGGCTCGCCCAGGTCGCCCTTGTCGCCCTCGAGCGCCTTGAGCGCCGAGCCCTTGACGATGGGGATGTCGTTGCCCGGGAAGTCGTACTCGGACAGCAGCTCGCGGACCTCGAGCTCCACCAGGTCCAGCAGCTCCTTGTCGTCCACCATGTCGACCTTGTTCAGGAAGACCACGATGTACGGCACGCCGACCTGGCGGGCCAGCAGGATGTGCTCGCGGGTCTGCGGCATCGGGCCGTCGGCCGCCGAGACCACCAGGATGGCGCCGTCCATCTGCGCCGCGCCGGTGATCATGTTCTTCACGTAGTCGGCGTGGCCGGGGCAGTCCACGTGCGCGTAGTGGCGCTTCGCGGTCTGGTACTCGACGTGCGCCGTCGCGATTGTGATGCCGCGCTCGCGCTCCTCGGGGGCCTTGTCGATCTGGTCGTAGGCCATGAACGTGGCCCCGCCCGTCTGCGCCAGCACCTTGGTGATCGCCGCGGTGAGCGTGGTCTTGCCGTGGTCGACGTGACCGATGGTCCCGACGTTCACGTGCGGCTTGTTACGCTCGAACTTCTCCTTGCCCATCTCGCGTCTCCTTCCGTTTCCTGGTGCGGCGCCCTACCGGGTGGGGGCAGCGCCCTTCGCCTTGCTGACGATTGTCTCGGCGATGTTGTTGGGGACCTGCGCGTAGTGCGCGAACTGCATGGTGTAGGTGGCTCGACCCTGCGTCTTGGAGCGGAGGTCGGTCGAGTAACCGAACATCTCGGCGAGCGGCACGATCGCCTCGATGACCTGCGCGCCGCCCTGGGCGCTCATCGACTGGATCTTGCCGCGGCGGGAGTTGAGGTCGCCGATGACGTCGCCCATGTAGTCGTCGGGGGTGACGACCTCGACCGCCATCATCGGCTCGAGCAGGACGGGCTTGGCCTTGGCCGCACCCTCCTTGAAGCCGATGGAGCCGGCGATCTTGAACGCCATCTCGGAGGAGTCGACGTCGTGATAGCTGCCGTCGAAGACCTCGACCTTGAGGTCGACCATCGGGTAGCCCGCCAGCACGCCGCCGGTCATGGCCTCCTCGATGCCCTTCTGGATGGGGGCGATGAACTCCTTCGGGATCACGCCACCGACGGTGGCGTTCTCGAACTCGAAGCCCTTGCCCGGCGCCTGCGGGATGAGGCGCAGCCAGCAGTGACCGTACTGGCCCTTGCCGCCCGACTGGCGGATGTGGCGGCCCTCGGCCTCCACCTGCTGGGTGATGGTCTCGCGGTAGGCCACCTGCGGCTTGCCGACGTTCGCCTCGACCTTGAACTCGCGGAGCATGCGGTCCACGAGGATCTCGAGGTGGAGCTCGCCCATGCCGCCGATGATGGTCTGGCCGGTCTCCTCGTCCGTGTGGACGCGGAAGGACGGGTCCTCCATCTGCAGCCGGTTGAGCGCCACGCCCATCTTGTCCTGGTCGGCCTTGGACTTGGGCTCGATGGCGACGTGGATCACCGGCTCCGGGAACTCCATCCGCTCCAGGATGACCGGCTTGTCCTCGCCGCAGAGCGTGTCGCCCGTGGTCGTGGACCGGAGCCCGACGGCGGCCGCGATGTCACCGGCCAGCACCTCCTCGATGGGCTCACGCTTGTTGGCGTGCATCTGGAGGAGGCGACCGACGCGCTCCTTCTTGTCCTTGGTCGCGTTGTAGACGTACGACCCGGCCTCGAGCTTGCCCGAGTAGACGCGGAAGAAGGTCAGGTTGCCGACGAACGGGTCGTTCATCAGCTTGAACGCCAGCGCCGAGAAGGCCTCGCCGTCGTCCGTCAGCCGGGTGATCTCCGCGCCCTTCATGTCGACGCCCTTGACCGGCGGGACGTCCAGCGGGCTGGGGAGGAAGTCGACCACGGCGTCGAGGATCTGCTGCACGCCCTTGTTCTTGAAGGCGGTGCCCAGCACCACCGGGAAGAACTTGAGCTCCAGGCACCCCTTGCGGATCCCGCGCACCAGCTCCTCGTTGGAGAGCGCGCGGCCGTCGAGGTACTTGTGCATCAGGTCGTCGTCGAACTCGGAGACGGTCTCCTCGAGCTTGGCCCGGTACTCCTTGGCCTGATCCACCAGCTCGGCGGGGATCTCGATCTCCTGGTACTTCGCGCCCATCGTCTCGTCGTCGAAGGTGATGCCCTTCATCTTGACGAGATCGACCATGCCGCGGAACTTGTCCTCGGCGCCGATCGGCACCTGGAGGACCAGCGGGCGGGCCCGGAGCTTGTCCTGGATGGTCTGCACGGCGCGGAAGAAGTCGGCGCCGATGCGGTCCATCTTGTTGATGAAGCAGATGCGCGGGACCTTGTACTTGTCCGCCTGCCGCCAGACCGTCTCGGACTGGGGCTGCACGCCCTGGACGGCGTCGAACACGGCGCAGGCGCCGTCGAGGACGCGCAGCGACCGCTCCACCTCGATGGTGAAGTCGACGTGCCCGGGGGTGTCGATGATGTTGAGCCGGTGCTCCCGCCAGAAGGCGGTGGTGGCCGCGGACGTGATGGTGATGCCGCGCTCGCGCTCCTGCTCCATCCAGTCCATCACGGTCGTGCCGTCATGGACCTCGCCGATCTTGTGGGTGACGCCGGTATAGAACAGGATGCGCTCGGTCGTGGTGGTCTTGCCGGCATCGATGTGCGCCATGATGCCGAAGTTTCGGTAGCGCTCGAGCGGAGTGGTGCGTGCCATCTTGTCCTTCCGTCCTTCGTGCGTACGCGAGACCAGGCCGCCCAATGCGGCGCCGGGACCAACGACCGAGCTGTCAAAGAGCTTCCGGATCCAGCGGATCCGCGGGCCGACCGAGCCGACCCAGCTCCTGTTCTAACCGTCCCTTCCCTACCAGCGGTAGTGGGCGAAGGCCTTGTTGGCCTCGGCCATCTTGTGGGTGTCTTCCCGCTTCTTCACCGCGTTGCCGCGGTTGTTGGCGGCGTCGATGATCTCGCCGGCCAGCTTCTCCTGCATCGTCTTCTCGCCGCGACCCTTCGAGTACTCGATGAGCCAGCGCATGGCAAGCGCCGTGCGCCGATCCTGGCGGACCTCGACCGGGACCTGGTAGGTGGCGCCGCCGACGCGGCGGCTCTTCACCTCGACCACCGGCTTCACGTTGTCGAGGGCCTTCTTGAAGATCTTGAGCGGATCGTCCTTGAGCTTCTGCTCCACCTGATCGAACGCGCCGTAGATGATGCGCTCGCCAGTGGACTTCTTGCCCTGGCGCATCAGGTTGTTGACGAACTTGGCGACCACCCGGTCCTGGAACTTGGGATCGGGGAGGATCTTCCGCTTCTCGACTTCGCGACGACGAGGCATTGAATCGTGTCCTTATCGGCGGGGGGCTAGCTCGGGCGCTTCGCGCCGTACTTCGAGCGGCCCTGCTTGCGGCCCTGGACGCCGACGGCGTCGAGGGTCCCGCGGATGATGTGGTAGCGAACGCCCGGGAGATCCTTCACGCGGCCCCCGCGGATGAGCACCACCGAGTGCTCCTGCAGGTTGTGGCCCACGCCGGGGATGTAGCTCGTGACCTCGAAGCCGTTGGTCAGACGGACGCGGGCGACCTTCCGGAGCGCCGAGTTCGGCTTCTTGGGCGTCGTGGTGTAGACGCGCGTGCAGACACCGCGCTTCTGCGGCGACTCCTTGAGGGCAGGCGCCTTCTTCTTCACCTCGAGCTTCTCGCGCCCCTTGCGCACCAGCTGGCTGATCGTCGGCATCGTGTGCGAGCTCTTTTTCCCAGCAAAAACGCCCACCAATTGAAGCACGGGGGCGTTCGTTGAAACATCCCGTCCAGAGGGCGGCGGATTATACGGATCGCCCCCCTCGTGTCAAGGGTGTTCGTGATCTCGGCGCGCCGGACTCTTTTCGACGCGACGAGGGCGCCCCTTCTACACGATTCCGCCCGCGGTTGCGAGCCCATCCCTGCTTTTTTTCATCCGGCGCCGAAGCGGGCGCCTGAAGCGCGTCCAGGACGCTGGCCACCAGCGCCTGCATGGCAGCGGGCAGGCCGGCCCAGGTCAGCGCGGCGAGGGGCACCCAGGTCCCGGCGCCGCCCTCCCCCACTCCCCCACCCGCCCTGCAGCGGTAGGCCGCGAGGCGCAGGCGGCGGTGCGTCAGCAACCGCTCGGCCTCGGCCAGCGGCGCTCCGGCCGATATCGGCCCGCCCCCTGCTCCCTCCGCCCACGCCGCAAGGGCGCGCCGCGCCGCCGCGGCGCTCGCTCCCTCGGCCGCCGGGAAGGCCCGCAGCCCTGCGAAGAGCCCGCGGGACGGCCGCCGCTCCAGCCACACCGCGCCGCCCCGCTCCACCACCGCACAGGCCAGCCAGAGCGGCTTCGCCTGCGCCCGCTGCCGCGCCTGCGGGACCTCGCGCTCGGCGCCCGCGCGGCGCGCCTCGCAGCCCCGCGCCAGCGGACAGCGACCGCACGCCGGGGCCGGCCGCGCACAGACCGTGGCGCCCAGCTCCATCAGCGCCTGGTTCCAGTCCCCCGGCCGCGCCGGGTGCACCAGCGCCGCGGCGAGCGCCTCGAGCCGCGCCCGGACCTCCGGCCGCGCCGGATCCCCGCGCAGCAGGAAGAGCCTGGCCAGCACGCGCGCCACGTTGCCGTCCACGGCCGCGGCCGGCAGCGCGAAGGCGATGGAGGCCACCGCGCCGGCGGTGTACGGGCCGAAGCCCGGCAGCGCGCGCAGGGCCTCGAGCGAGCGCGGCAGGCCGCCGTGCGCCGCCAGCGCGGCCCGCGCGGCCGCCAGCAGGTTGCGGCAGCGCGCGTAGTAGCCGAGCCCGCTCCAGGCCGCGAAGACCTCGGCGTCGTCGGCCGCGGCCAGCGCCTCCAGCGTGGGCCAGCGCGCCAGGAAGCGGCGGTAGTACGGCGTGGCGGTGGCCACCTGCGTCTGCTGCAGCATCACCTCCGCCAGCCAGACCCGGTACGGATCGGCGGCGTGCTGCGGGAAGCGCCAGGGCAGGTCGCGGTGGCCGGCGTCCCACCACGCCAGCAGCTGGCGCTGGAGCGCGGCGCGGCGGGCCGGGGGGAGGACGGGAGCGGTCACGGGCAGGGCTGGCCTCAAGGCCTCGGGTGATCGTCCCCTGGATCCTGCGGAAGCGCAATCGGCGCCTCTCCCGAGCCTGCGGCCGCAGCGTTGGCCCCATCGCGGCGCCTGACCCCGGCGCCCAGCGACCTCGAGCCCCAGCAGAAGGGCCCGGCCCCCGCGAGGGAACCGGGCCCGCCGGCCTGCAGCGCGGGGCGCGGACCTACTTCAGCCGCTTCTCCGCCGCCTCCCAGTTGACGTTCTTGAAGAACGCGTCCACGTACTTGGCGCGCTCGGTGGCCTGGTAGTCGCGCATGAACGCGTGCTCCCAGCCGTCCAGCGCCAGCACCGGCTTGTAGCCCACCGGGACGTTGTCCTGGTGGAGCGAGATGAAGTGGTTGGAGAGCCAGCCGGTGGCCGGATCCTGGAAGGTCATGGCCCAGCCGATGCCGGGCATGGTGGCCACGGAGCGGAAGTCGGCCAGCCAGACCGAGTAGGAGCCGAAGGACGCCTCGATGGCGGTGCGCAGCTTGCTGCCGGCCGGCGGCTCGGCCTGCGCGCCTGGGGCGAGGTTCGCGAAGTAGTACTCGTGGTTGATCATCCCCGAGTACTCGAAGCCCAGCCGGCGGGTCAGCTCGGCGTAGACCGGGTCCGCGCCGGAGGCCTTGCCCTCGCCGGCCAGCCCCTGGAGCTTCTCGGTGAGCGCGTTGGCGCGCTTCACGTAGCCCTCGTACAGCTTCAGGTGCTCCTCGAGCTGCTTGTCCGAGATGCCGACCAGGCCGCGCACCTTCGAGAAGTCGTGCGGGGTGTAGCGCTTGACGTCTGCCATGTTTGCCTCCGGAAGGCCTGGGGCCCTTGGGCTTCGCGGGCCGGGACGGCCCAGTCCCATCGCGTTGTTGGAGATGCTCGGAGTTAGGCCCGGCACCCGGATGTGTCAAGGCGCCCATCGGGGGTCGCGCCTGCGTTCACCCACAGAGAAACCGCGGGCGCGGCAGGCCGGCGCGGCGGACCGTCCCCGCCGGACCCTCGGCGCGCGGCGAGATGCCGGGGCGACACCCACAGGTGCCGCGGTGCTAAGTTGCGCCCCATGCCAGGCCCCTCCCCCTTCCGTCGCCGCCTCCGGCGCGTGGCCCTGTGGGCCGCGCTGGCCGCGGCGCTGTTCGCTGCGCTGGTGGGGGTGCTGTGGGTCACGAGCCCGATCCCGCCCCTCGCCCGGACCAACCCGACCACCACCGCGCTCATCGAGCAGCGCCGGGCCGAGGCCAGGGCGCGCAAGCGGACGCTCCGGGTGCGGCGGAGCTGGGTGGGGCTGGACCGCATCTCACCGCGGGTGCTGGACGCGGTCATCCTCTCCGAGGACGCGCGCTTCTGGGGTACGAGGGGATCGACTGGGAGGCGACGCGCGACGCCGCCCAGCACGACCTGGCCCGCGGCAGGTTCGCCCGCGGCGCGTCCACCATCACGCAGCAGCTGGCCAAGAATCTCTGGTTCGGCACCGAGAAGAGCCTCTGGCGCAAGCTCAAGGAGGCGGTGCTGGCGGCCAAGCTTGAGCGGTCGCTGAGCAAGAAGCGGATCCTGGCGCTCTACCTCAACGTGGTGGAGCTGGACGACGGCGTGTTCGGCATCGAGGCCGGCGCGCGCGCCCGCTTCGGCGTCAGCGCCGCCGGCCTGAGCACCGCCCAGGCGGTGGTGCTGGCCTCGATCCTGCCGGCGCCGCGCCGGGCGGATCTGGACCACCCCTCCACCTGGCTGAAGCGCCGCTCGCGCCGGCTGCTGGAGCGCATGGCTTCGGCCGGGCGGATCACCGCGGCCGAGCACGCGCGCGCGAAGGAAGAGCTGGAGCGCATCCTGGCCGGCGCCGCCCCGGCGGACGACGTGGAGGAGCCGCCGGAGGAGGAGGCGCCGGTGGCGGCCACCCCGGAGCCCGCGGCGCGGGACGAGGCCGGCGTGCCCGCCGCGCCGGCGAGCGGAGAGGAAGTCCCGGCGTCGGGCGCGCCCTGAGCGGGAGCGCATCGGTCCTGCCGGCCCCTCGACGGGCGCGAGGCGAACGGCTTCACCTCCGCTGGCGGTGAGCCTGCCGGACCGCGCGCTGGGCGTCGTCCCCGCTACGGCAGCGCCAGGCACCCGCCCTGGCTGCCCAGGCTGCAGGGGGCGCCCTCGCAGCTGACGTCGGCGGGATCGTCCACCCAGGTCAGGCAGCCCGCCTGATCCCAGCACTGGGCGTAGCTCGCGCTGGCCCCGCCGGACGGCGTGTAGACCACCTCGTCCCGCCCGACCCCGACCCCGTCGAAGCGGCTCGTCACCGTGCGCCAGCCGCCGTCCTGGTCGCGCTGCGCGTGCACCAGCAGGCCGGGGCCGGCGGTGCCCGCCGCGGTCCACCCGTAGCCGCCGGCGGTGGCCAGCACGCCGAAGGTGTCCTGCGCCACGTCCACGCCCACGCTGGCCGCCTCGGTCCGGCGGTCGTAGGTGATCACCACCGCGCCCTGCCCCCAGCCCTCCTCGGCCATCCCCAGCGCCTGGAGCGCGTCGAGGTCGAGGGTGAGCGTTCCGGTCCCGCCGGAGGCGGACGCTCCGTCGAAGACGCCGGTCAGCACCGTCGTCCACTGCAGCGTGCCCTTCACCCGCGCCTGCGCGGTGAGCGTGAAGCGCGGCACCGCGCCGCCGGCGCGGACGAGCGTCAGGAGCCGCTCGCGGTCGGCGTGGGCCCCGTCCTCCACGGGCCCGACCACGCGCAGCCCGTCGGCCAGCGTCGAGGCCTCCGACCGCAGCCGCTGGTACTGGGCGAGCGCAGCGCTGGTGGCCTGGTTCATCCCGCTGGCCGCGCCGGCCGCGGCCAGCCAGGTGGCGGCCGGGCGCGTGTCGCAGGCCGGGGCCGCGGGCGGCGCCGGCACCCACACCTGCAGCTCGGAGCTGCCCGGGACGCCGCCCAGGTCCGCCGCGCCCGCCGGCGGGATCGCGCTGTTGGACCAGCTGCCGCCGCAGCCCACCAGGGCGGCCAGGGCCGCCAGCGCGGCCAGCCTATTCACCGAACGCATATTCCACTCCTCCCAGCACCTCGCCGATGCCGAGGCTCTGGTCCTTCTCGCCCTTGGCGCTGTAGTGAAGCCAGCTCACCCGGCCCCGCAGCACGGCCGAGAGGCGCGGCGTGAACGCCCAGGCCGCGCCGGCCGTCAGCCCGGGGACCACGGCGTGGTAGTCCTGCGCCGGCAGCTGCGCGTCGGGCGCGAAGGTGCGGCTCAGGTACAGGTAGCCGACGCGGACGCCGCCGGAGAGGGTCAGCCGGTGGAGCCGCCACTCCTTCCGGAGCGAGAGCCCGCCAGCCAGCTCGGTGAAGTCGAACCGGACCCCCGGCGCGCCGCCCGGGCCCGCCGCGGTGCCGCTCCCGCCGCCCGCCGCCAGGTCCATCCCCCAGACCAGGTCGTGCCCCAGGTCGTCGCGCGCCGCCAGCTCCGCGCCGGCCAGCAGCGCCGGCGGGAAGAGCCCGCTCCGCTCGGCGCGGTCGAAGAACGCCTGCGAGCCCACGCCGACGGTGGCGGCCCAGCGCCGTCCGCCGAAGCCCTTCTGCGGGTCGCGCTGCAGCGCCAGCCGGTCCATGCGCGCGTCGTCCACCAGCACCGGCGCCTCGCCCAGGGACACGGGCGTCACCAGCAGCCCCGAGTCGTCCCCCAGCCGCTTCTTCACGGTGTAGCGGCCGGGCGGGAGCGCCACCCGGCGCGGACCGCCGGGCGCCTTGGCCACCTCGGCCACCGCCCGGCCGTTCGCGTCGAGCACCACGTAGAGCCCTTGCGCCTCGGCCGGGAAGACCAGCCCGCCCGCCACCGGCGCCAGGTCGGAGAGGACCACGTCCCCGGCGCCGCCCAGGTCGTAGAGGAAGACCGGGTGCTGCACGCCGGCCGCGCTCCCGGCGGTGGCCCCGACGGTGCGCTGGTAGGCGTAGGCGTAGGCCTCGGAGAGCGTCACCTTGCCGTCGCCGGAGACGTCGGCGCCGCCCAGCAGCCCGGAGGCCAGGTGGTGCGTGAAGTAGCTGGCGCCGATGGCGTCGGACTCCTGCGAGTCCTCGTCCGCGGCCGAGGAGGCGATCAGCACCAGGCCGGACGGCGCGCCCTCGGCGGGCGTGACCTCGAAGCTGGGCGCCGGGCGGACGCCCTTGGCCCGCGTGATGGCGCCGGCCTGGCAGGAGTCGAGCAGCCCGATGCGCACGTCGGCCGGGGCCGCCTCCAGCGCGGCGCGCAGCTCGGCCAGCGGCAGCGGCTGGCCGCGGAGCAGCAGGGCGCCGTCGCGGGCGTGGCCGGAGTAGTAGACCAGGACGAGCGTCCGCTCGCCGCGGGCCCGGGCCGCGCCGGCGCGGGCGGAGAGCTCGGCCAGCGCGCGCCGGAAGGCGCCTGCGCCGCCGGAGAGCAGCAGCCGCGCGTCCCCGTCCTGCACGCCGCCCACCGAGGTGAGGATGCCCAGCATGCGGCGGGCGTCCCGCTCGGCGTAGCGCAGCCGCACCGTCCCCGGCCCGCCGTCCGGCTCGCCGGCCACCAGGGCGAAGCGGTGCGGCTCGCCGGCGGAGGCCGCCGCCGGCGGGAGCGCCAGCGCCAGGGCCAGCGCGGCGCGCCGGAGCGCTCGGGTCACCGCCCCTCCCGCCGCAGCGGCCGGAGCACCACGGTGGCGCCGGGCGAGGAGGCCGCGGCGCCGGGCCCGCCCGCCTGCAGCCGCGCCACCAGCGCCGCCCCGTCCACCGGCCGATCGTCCAGCACCACCACCAGCGTCCCCTCCCCGCCGCCCGTCCACTCGAAGGCCTCGGTGAGCGGGCCGGTCCGCGCCGGTCCGGCGTAGAGCAGCGCGGCGCCGTCGGCGTCCAGCAGCGCCACCGCCGCGCTGGAGCGGGCGGCGCGCGCCAGCCCCACCCGCAGCGCCGCGCCGGCCGGCACCGCCTCGTCCGGCCCCAGCGCGCTCACCTGCCCGGCGCGCAGGGCGAAGAGCGCGACCTCAGGTCCGGCGGACCCCTTGGCCCGGTGAAGCGGCCCGACGGCGGGGGCCCGCCCCAGCAGCGGCACCGCCAGCCCCAGCGCCAGCGCCGCCGCGGCCGCCAGCGGGGCCCAGCGCGGGAGGCGGCGCGCCGGGCGGGCGGCCCGGGCGGCCAGCCGCGAGGCCACGCCCGCCGCGAAGCGGTCGAACGGGAGCGAGCGCTCCAGCTCGGCCTGCTCCTCGGCGAAGCTGGCCCGCGTGGCCTGGCAGCGGGCGCAGTCCGCCAGGTGGGCCTCGGCCCGCTCGCGCGCCTCGCCGGCCAGCTCCCCCGCCTCGAGCTGCCGCAGGCGCAGCGACGAGCAGGGCAGCCCCGGGCCCCCCAGGAGCGCGGTCATGGCAGCACCTCCGGGTCGGGCAGCTGCAGCCCCGGGAAGGCGGCGCGGAGCGCGCCGCGGGCGGCGGACAGGAAGGACCGCAGCCGCCTGCGGACGGTGGGGAGGCTCCGGCCGGTGACGGCGGCGATCTCGGCCTGGGTCAGCTCGTCCACGAAGTAGAGCACGGCCACCTCCTGCGCCTCCGGCTCGGCGGCGCCCAGCACCGCCCGGACCAGCTCGCGCGCGTCCGGGTCGATCCCCTGCTCGCGCCAATCGCGCGCCAGCCGGGCCACCTCGTCGCGCCAGGCCGCGCGCGAGGCGCGCAGCAGGTTGAGGCAGTGGTGGGTGGTGGTCCGGAGCAGGTAGGCCGTGGGGGAGTCCGCCGCCTCGAGCTCCGGGAGCGCCCGCAGCGCGCGCACGAACACGTCCTGGGCGGCGTCGCGCGCCGCCTCCTCGTCCCGCAGCAGGAAGCGGCAGCGGGCCAGCACCGCCGCCGCGTGGCGGCGGTAGAGCGCCTCCAGCGCGCCCTCGCCGCCGCGCGGCCGCGGCTGCAGGGGCGGCTGCGGGGCGGCGCGCCCGCCGTCCACGACCGACAGGCGCGTCACGTCCCGCGCCTCCCGGCGGACGGCGCGCGGCTGGCGGGCGTCTGCATGCGGACCTCGACCTGGGCGCCGGACAGTCCGGCCGCCCGAGGGGTGGACACGCTGCCCCCTCCCCGATGGAAAGGGGACCCCATCCGGCCCACACCGGCAAGGGCGGGCCGCCCCTGCGGCGACATGGCCGGGGTGGGTCGCGAGGCCCGGACCGCTCAGCCGGCGCGGCGGGCGCGGAAGAACTCCAGCGTCCGGGCCAGGCCGTCGGCCAGCGGCACCTCCGGGCGCCAGCCGATGGCGGCGGCCGCGGAGGGGTCGATGCAGGAGCGGCGCTGCTCGCCGGCGCGGGCCGGGGCGTGCTCGGCCGGGAGGCTCACGCCGGCGGCGCGGGCCAGGTGGCCGTAGACCGTGTTCACGTCGGTCTCGACGCCGGTCCCGACGTTGAGCGGGCCGTCGAACCGCTTCTCGGCCGCCAGCAGGTTGGCCCGGGCAACGTCGCCCACGAAGACGTAGTCGCGCGTCTGGCCGCCGTCGCCGTAGACCGTGCAGGGCTTCCCGTCCAGCAGCCGGCCGCAGAAGATGGCCACCACGCCGGCCTCGCCGTGCGGGTCCTGCCGCGGGCCGTAGACGTTGGCGTAGCGCAGCGCCGTGAAGGGGATCCCGAAGTTGGCGCGGTAGACGCCGAGGTAGATCTCGCTGGCCGCCTTGGCGGCCCCGTAGTGCGGAACCGGGCGCTGCGGGTGGCTCTCCGGCGTGGGGATGACCGGGGTGTCGCCGTAGGTGGCGCCGCCGGAGGAGGCGAAGAGGACGTGCTCGACCGAGCCGGCCTCCACCGCCGCCTGCATCAGCGAGAGCAGGCCGCCCACGTTGACGTCGGCGTCGAAGCGCGGGTCCGCCATGGAGCGGCGGACGTCGATCTGCGCCGCCTGGTGGCAGATCACCTGCGGCTTCTCCTTCTTCACCGCCTCGGCGGCGGCGGCGCTGCGCAGGTCCACCGGGTAGAAGCGGGCGCCGGGCGGCACGTTCTCGCGCTTGCCGGTGGACAGGTCGTCCAGCACCGCCACGTCCCAGCCGGCCTGCAGGAAGAGGTCCGCGATGGTGGACCCGATGAACCCCGCCCCGCCGGTGATCAGCACGCGCTTGCCCATTCCAGCTCCTTGTCTACGGGGGGCTGCGCCCCTCCCCCTGCTTCGCAGGGCTCCCACCCTGGGGTCCCAGTCGCTCCAACAGCCTCGTCCGCCTTCTACACCCGCTCGCGGAACCAGGCGATGGTCCGCTTCATCCCCTCGTCGAAGTCCACCCTGGGCTCCCAGCCCAGCACCTCGCGGGCCCGGGTGATGTCCGGCTTCCGCAGCCGCGGATCGTCCTGCGGCAGCGGCTTGGTCTCGATGGGCAGGTTGGTGCCGATGAGCCGCTGCACCGCCTTCGCGAACTCCAGGATGGACAGCTCGTGCGGGTTGCCGATGTTGACCGGCTCCGTGGTGCTGGAGTTGAGCAGCCGCCACTGGGCGTCCACGTTGTCCTCGACATAGCAGAAGCTGCGCGTCTGCGAGCCGTCGCCAAAGACCGTGATGGGCTCACCGCGCAGGGCCTGGGCCACGAAGGCCGGCACCACGCGCCCGTCGTCCAGCCGCATGCGGGGGCCGTAGGTGTTGAAGATGCGCGCGATGCGCACCTGCACGCCCTCGTACCGGTGGTAGGCCATGGTGATGGCCTCGGCGAACCGCTTGGCCTCGTCGTAGACCGAGCGCGGGCCGATGGGGTTCACGTTCCCCCAGTAGGTCTCCTTCTGCGGGTGCTCCAGCGGATCGCCGTACACCTCGGAGGTGGACGAGAGCAGAAACACCGCCCCGGAGCGCTTGGCCAGCTTGAGCGCGTTCTCGACGCCGTGCGAGCCGACGTGCAGGGTCTGGAACGGGTGCTTCAGGTAGTCGATGGGCGACGCCGGCGAGGCGAAGTCCAGCACCGCGTCGATGCGGCCGGTGATCCGGTCCAGCGGCGCGCAGATGTCGGCCTCCACGAAGTCGAAGCGCGACTCCCGGGTGAGGTGCTCGAGGTTCCGCTCGGTGCCGGTGATGAAGTTGTCGACCCCGGTGACGCGCCACCCCTCCGCCAGGAAGCGATCAACGAGGTGGCTGCCGATGAACCCGGCGGCGCCGAGGATGACGGCTCTCTTGTCGGTCATGTGGGAATCTACTTCTTGCCGGCGGTCACGTCTTCGAGTGAGAGCTGGCCCGGGAGCGCGCCTCGGTACTTCTCCAGGACCAGGTCGATGCCCTGCCGGACGTACTCCGCCACCGGGACCTTCGTACGCTCGTGGAGCACCTTCAGCCGCTCGCTCTGCTCGGGCGTAATGTAGACGGTGGTGGAGATCTTCTTTCGTGCCATGGGTCGGCCGGCCCCGGGATCGGGCCCGAACCTATGTGAGCGCTGATATAGTGTCAAACATGGTCACGGCGGCTTGAGCCCACGCGGAGCGGGTGGCTACAATCCCGGACCTTCCCAGCGAGGTCGTCCCCATGCGCCGAGCCCTCCTCCTCCCCTTCGGTCTCCTCGCCCTCTCCTGCGCGCACCGGTCCGCCCCCCGACCGACTCCGGGCCGGGCCCGGCGCCTGCGTCGGTCGACGCCATCCCGGAGCTCAAGCCCCAGGAGGGCGAGACCCGCGCCGGCTTCGACCTGAACCACGACGGCAAGCCGGACTACTGGAAGTACGCGCGGGTGGTCGCGGAGGGCAAGGAGGTCGTGACCCGCAAGGAGAAGGACCTCAACGGCGACGGCAAGGTGGACGTCTGGGAGGCCTACGACGCCGAGGGGCAGCTGGTGAAGCAGGTCTATGACCTGGACTTCGACGGCAAGCCGGACGTGGTGGCCAGCTACGAGAAGAGCCAGCTGGTGAAGAAGGAGTACGCCTTCGGCTTCGACGGCGTGGCCCGCACCATCGCGTTCTACGAAGAGGGCAAGCTGGTCCGCAAGGAGCAGGACACGCGCAACGCCGGCAAGATCGACACCTGGGAGTACTGGGAGAACGGCAAGCTCGACCGGCGCGGCATGGACCTGGACGGCGACGGCCAGGTGGACCGCTGGGAGAAGAGCTCGGACGCGCCCATCCCCCCGGAGTCGGAGCTGGACCCGGTGGTCCCGACCACCGCGCAGCCGGCCGCCCCGGCCAGGAAGTAGCCGCCGGGCGGTCCGCGGCGCGGACCCCTGGTCCGCCGCGCGGCCGCCCCCGCTCGCGTCCTCCGCCTGATCTCGAGGGGTTGCGCGTGGCATGCGCCGCGCACTGGGGCGCCGCATGCGCCCTGCCCTGCCCCTCGCCGCCGCGCTCCTGTCGGCGGCCTGCCTGCCGCACACCCGGCTGCACCCGCGCGCCGCCGAGGAGGTCTCGCGCGGCTACGTGCACCTGGCCGCGGGCGACGCCGAGCGCGCCGCCATCGCCTTCGACCACGCGCTGGAGTTCGATCCGGACGCGCCGGAGGCGGAGAACGGGCTGGGGGTGGTGGCGCGGCTGCGGGGCGACCTGCCGGCGGCGCGGGCCCACTTCGAGCGCGCCGGGCACCTGCGCCCGGACTTCGCCGAGGCCCACGCCAACCTGGGCGAGACGCTGCTCGCCGAAGGGGATCCGGACGAGGCCGAGGCGCGGCTGCGGGCGGCGCTGCGCATCGATCCGGACCTGGCCGACGCGCGCCAGAACCTGGCCCGCGCGCTGGTGCGGCGCGCCTTCGCGCCCGGCGAGGACCGGTCGCGCCGGCTGGCCGAGGCACGGCGGCAGGTGCTGCACCTGCTGGAGAGCTCGCCGGAGCGGGCGGCAGCCCACCACGACCTGGCCTTCCTCGACTACACCGCCGGGCGCTGGGCGGCCGCCGAGGCAGGCTACCGCCGCGCGGCGGAGCTGGAGCCAGGGTCGGCCCCGGCCCAGCTCGGCCTCTGCCTGGCCCTGGCGCGGCAGGGGCGCTGCGCCGAGGCCGCGCCGGCCTGCCAGCGGTGCCTGGCGCTGACCCCGGCGGACGGCCGGTGCCTGGGCAGCCTGGCGGCGGTGCAGGCCTGCGCGGGCCCCTCCGGCCTACTTGACCGTCCAGGTCTCCCCGGAGGTCAGCAGCTGGCCGAGCCCGCGGGTCTCGCCCTTGGCCGACGCCTTGGCCTTGGCGATGGTGTCCCAGGTGATCTCCTCGGCGGTCGGCCGGCGGACGTCCCGGAACACGCCGATGGGCGTGGGGAAGCCGGGCCGCGTGTCGAGGCTGGCCAGCATGAAGGCCAGCGTCGGGTCCTCGCGGTGGGCGTCGTGCACCAGCAGGTCGGCCTCGGTGACGCCGTCCTCGCCGATGGTCACCACCTCCAGCTGCACGGTGGCGGCGTTGAAGCGGATGCCCTTCTTCCCCTCGGGGCCGAAGCGGAGCGGCTTGCCGTGCTCCATCCGGAGCTGCGTCTCGGACTTCTGCGCCTTGTCGGTCAGCGGGACGTAGGCGCCGTCGTTGAAGACCGGGCAGTTCTGGAAGATCTCCACCACCGCGCTCCCCTTGTGCTCGGCGGCGGCCTTGAGCACGCCGGCCAGGTGCGGTCCCTCCACGTCGATGGAGCGGGCCACGAAGGTGGCGCCGGCGCCCAGCGCCAGGGCGGGCGGGTTGAACGGGTAGTCCGGCGAGCCGTGCGGGGTGGACTTGGTCTTCTTGCCCAGCTCGGAGGTGGGCGAGACCTGGCCCTTGGTGAGGCCGTAGATCCGGTTGTTGAAGAGCAGGAACTTGAGGTCCACGTTGCGGCGCATGGCGTGGATGAAGTGGTTCCCGCCGATGGCCAGCGCGTCGCCGTCGCCGGTGATGACCCACACCATCAGCTCCGGCCGCGAGATCTTGAGGCCGGAGGCGAAGGACGGGGCGCGGCCGTGCAGCGTGTGCATCCCGTAGTTGCGCATGTAGTACGGGAAGCGGGACGAGCACCCGATGCCGGAGACGAAGACGATGTTCTCGCGGGGCACGCCCACGCTGGGCAGCGTGCGCTGGACCTGGTTGATGATGGAGTAGTCGCCGCAGCCGGGGCACCAGCGCGGGTCGACGCCGGACTCGAAGTCCTTCTTGGTGTAGGCCGGGACGGGGGCCTGGGTCTCGGTGGTCATGTCGATCTCCGTCTCGGGCTACAGGAGCTCCAGCACCTTGCCGACAATCTCGCTCACCTTGAGCGGGCGGCCGTTGATGCGGTTGAAGGACACCGGGTCGAGGCCGGGGAACTTGCCGCGCAGGTAGAAGGCCAGCTGCCCGTCGTTCACCTCGGGCACCAGGATCTTCTTGAACCGGCGGAGCACCGCCTCGAGGTTCTGCGGCAGCGGGTTGATCCACCGGAGGTGGACGTGGGCCACCGGCCGCCCCTCGTTGCGGAGCACCTCGGCGGCGGTCCTGACCGAGCCGTAGGTGCCGCCCCAGGAGACCATCGCCACCTCGGCGTTGACCGGCCCCTCGACCTTCGCGTCCGGCACGTCCGCCACCACGTTGCGGACCTTCTGGGCCCGGATGCGGACCATCCGCTCGTGGTTCATGCCGTCGTAGGAGACCATGCCGGAGAGGGCGTCCTTCTCCAGGCCGCCGATGCGGTGCTCCAGCCCAGGGGTGCCCGGGATGGCCCAGGGGCGGACCAGCCGCTCGTCGCGCAGGTACGGCATGTAGCCGTTCTCGTGGTTGGGCTCCCGCGGGTGCTGCGGCTCGATGCGGGGCAGCTCCGACGCGTCCGGGATCCGGAACGGCTCGGAGCCGTTGGCCAGGTAGCCGTCGGTGAGGAGCAGCACCGGGGTCATCCAGCGGACCGCCACGCGCATGGCCTCCATGGCCGCCCAGAAGCAGTCGGCCGGGCTCTGCGCCGCGATGACCGGCATGGGCGCCTCGCCGTGGCGCCCGAAGAGCGCCATCAGCAGGTCCGCCTGCTCGGTCTTGGTGGGCATGCCGGTGGACGGGCCGCCGCGCTGCACGTTGACGATGACCAGCGGCAGCTCGGTGATGACCGCCAGGCCCATCATCTCGGACTTGAGCGCCAGGCCCGGCCCGGAGGTGGTGGTCACGGCCAGCGCGCCGCCGAACGCCGCGCCGATGGCGGAGCCGATGCCGGCGATCTCGTCCTCCGCCTGGAACGTCACCACCCCGTGCTCCTTGTAGTTGGAGAGCTCGTGGAGGATCTCGGAGGCGGGCGTGATGGGGTAGCTGCCCAGGAACACCTGCTGGCCGGTGGTGCGGGCCACGGCGGCGAAGCCCAGCGCGGTGGCCACGTTGCCGGTCACGTTGCGGTAGGTGCCGGGGGCCAGCTGCGAGGCCGGGACCACGTAGCGCTGGAAGAAGATCTCCGAGGTGTCGCCGAAGGCGTACCCGGCCTTGAACACCTTGCCGTTGGCCTCGGCCAGCTCCGGCTTCTTGGTGAACTTCTTGCGGATGGCCTCCAGCTGCTGGTCCATGGGCCGGCTGTACATCCAGTAGATGAGGCCGAGCGCGAAGTAGTTCTTGCAGCGGGCCACGTCCTTGGAGGACAGGCCGGAGCCGGCCAGCGCCGTCTCGGTGAGCTTGTTCATGTCCACCGCGAACACCTTGTAGGTGTTGCGGAGGGCCTCGTCCTCGAGCGGGTTCTCGCGGTAGCCGGCCTTCTCGAGGTTGCCTGCGTTGAACGCGCCCGAGTTCACGATCAGCATGCCGCCCGGCTTCAGGTCGGGGAGGCTGGTCTTGAGCGCGGCCGGGTTCATGGCCACCAGCACGTCCGGCTGGTCGCCCGGCGTGTGGACGTCCCTGGCGCCCACGTTCACCTGGTAACCGGAGACGCCGGACAGCGAGCCGGCCGGCGCGCGGATCTCGGCCGGGAAGTCCGGGAAGGTGGCCACGTCGTTGCCGGCCAGCGCGCTCGCCCGGGTGAACTCGCTCCCGGTCAGCTGCATGCCATCGCCCGAGTCGCCGACGAAGCGGATGGTGACGGTCTCGACCTGCTCGACCTTGTGCTGCGCCGCGGAAGGCTGCGTCATGTCCCTGCGTCTCCTGGGGAGGACGGGTGCTGCGGTCCCGGGTGCCGGTGTCCCGACGCCGCCGTGTCCCGCGGCCGTGGGGGAAAGACTCTAAACCGTTCCCCCTGCCGGCAGTCAAGGCGCGGCAAACGTCCGTTTGCCGCAAACTCCGGCGCCTGCCGGAGCCCGCCGCCCGCCGGCGCCCGGAGGCCGTGGTCAGGATCCGCGGTCGGGGAAGATCTTGCCCGGGTTGAGCAGGCCCAGCGGGTCGAGGGCCGCCTTGATCCGCCGCTCCAGCGCGACCACCTCCGGCCCCTGCTCGTACTCCAGGAAGTCGCGCTTGGTGTAGCCCACCCCGTGCTCGCCGGTGATGGTCCCGCCCAGGTCCACGGCGGCGCGCAGGATCTCCCCCACCGCCGCCTCGACCCGCGGGCGGTCGTCCTCGTGGTCGAACAGGACGTTGCAGTGCAGGTTGCCGTCGCCGGCGTGGCCGTAGGTGGCCACCGTCAGCCCGGTCCGCTCGCCGATGGCCTTGGCCCGGGCGATCATCTCCGGGATGCGCGAGCGCGGGACGGCCACGTCCTCGGAGAGCTTCAGGGGATGGACGGCCTTGAGGTTCACCGACAGGTAACGGCGCGTCTCCCGAATCTCCCGGCGCTGGGCCTCGTTCTGCGCCAGCACCGGCTCGCCGGCCAGCTCGTCGGCGGCCAGCTCGGCCAGCCGGACCACCTCGCCCAGCACGGCGTCCTCGTCGTTCCCGTCCGCCTCCACCAGGAGCGCCGCGCCCGCGCCGGGCGGGAAGCGGTAGGGCGAGGTCTTCGCTGCCGCGGCGAGCGACACGTCGTCCATCAGCTCCAGGCAGCGGGGCAGCACGCCGCCGGTCAGGATCCTCGTGACCGCCCGGGCGGCCGCCTCCACCGAGGCGAAGACCAGCATGGCGGTGGCCACCTGGCGCGGCCGCGGCAGCAGGCGCAGGGTGATCTCGGTGATGATCCCCAGCGTCCCCTCGCTCCCCACCAGCAGCGCGGTGAGGTCGTAGCCGGCCACCCCCTTGACGCTCCGCTTGCCCAGCCGGACCAGCTCGCCGGTGGGCAGCACCGCGGTGAGCCCCAGCACGTACTCGCGGGTCACGCCGTACTTGAGCGCGCGCGGCCCGCCGGCGTTCTCGGCCACGTTGCCGCCGATGGAGCAGAGCTCGAGCGAGTTGGGGTCCGGCGGGTAGAAGAGCCCGAGCTTCTCCACCTCCGCCTGCAGGTGGCCGGTGATGACGCCGGGCTCCACCCTGGCCAGCCCGTCCTCGACGGAGATCTCCAGGATGCGGTTCATCCGCTCCAGCGAGACGGCGATGCCGCCCCGGAGCGCCAGCACGCCCCCGGACTTGCCGCTGCGCGCGCCCACCGGCACCACCGGGACCCGGTGGCGCGCGGCCACGGCGAAGACCACCTGGACGTCCTCGGCCCGCTCGGCCAGGACCACCACGTCCGGTGCCCGCGTGCCCACGTCCGACTCGTCGCGGCCGTAGGCCTGGCGCTTCTCGGGGTCGAGCAGCAGCTGCCCCGGCGCGAAGTGGCCCTGCAGCGCCTGGATGGCCGCCTTGACCGGCTCGCTCACCCGAACACCTCCAGGTTGGCCCCGGTCATCGCCGCGGGCGCGTCCAGCGCGGCGTACACGACCACGCCCGCCACCTGGTCCGGCGTCATCTGCGGTGGGAACGGCGTGCGGGCCAGCATCTCGGTGTCGGTGCTGCCCGGCGACACGGCCAGGCACTGCACGCCGTGCGGCCGCAGCTCCTCCGCCAGGCACTTGGTCAGGCCCACCAGCCCCCACTTCGACGCGTTGTAGGGGCTGGCCTCGGCCGTGCCCAGCGTGGCGGAGATGGAGGCGATGTTCACGATGCGGCCGGAGCCGCGCCGCTTCATGGCCGGCACCACCGCCCGCGCGCACAGGAACGGGCCCACCAGGTTCACGTCCAGCACGTGGCGGAAGTCGGCCGCGGAGAGCGCCTCCACCGGCCCGCGCGCCAGGACCCCGGCCGCGCTGACCAGCACGTCGGCGGGCCCGAGCGCCGCCGCGTGCTCCTCCACCAGCCGCGCCACGTCGGCCTCGCTGCGCACGTCGCCCGCCGCGGCCCGCGCCGCCCACCCGGCCGCCACGGCGCGCTCCACCTGCCCCGCGGTGCGCGCGAAGACCGTCACGCGCAGCCCGCGCGAGGTCAGGGCCCGGGCCACGGCCTCGCCGATGCCCCGCCCGCCGCCGGTCACGATGGCGCTGGGGGCGCTCACCGCCGCGCCTCGGGCCGCCCGGCCCCCGCGCGGGCGGACCGCCCTGCCCGGCCGCGCGCCCGCGCCGGGCGCCGTCCCGTCCGCGTCCTCGCCGGCGCCGGTCCGTCCTCTGCGCCCGGCGAGCCCGCCGGAGCGCGCCCGCGCCCTGCCGAGGGCGCCGCCGCGGCCCGGCCGATGGCGTCCAGCAGCGCCCGCTGCGCGCGCGGCTCGCGCGCCAGCTCCCCGGCGAAGGCCTGCGCGTGCGCGCGGGCGCCGGGCTGCGTCTCGCCGCGGACGGTCAGGCAGAGCTGCTCGGCCTCCAGCACCACGCCGGCGCCGCGGGCGCCCAGGTGCTGGATCAGCGCCTCGGCGATCTCCAGCGCCAGGTCCTCCTGCAGCACCAGCCGGTGGGCCAGCGCGTCCACCAGCCGGACCAGCTGGCCGAACCCGACCACCTTCCCGCCCGGCAGGTAGGCCAGGTGGGCCACACCGCGCGAGGGCAGCAGGTGGTGCGGGCAGACCGAGTGGAAGGTGATGCCGGTCACGGCCACCAGGCCGCCGCTCCGGGTCGGGATGGCGCCGGCCAGGATGGCGGCGGGGTCCTGCCCGTAGCCGTCCACCAGCTCGTCCAGCCAGGCGTCGGCCACCCGCCCTGGCGTGCCGCGCAGGTCCTCCGAGCGGCGCACCGCCTCGGGCAGCGGCAGCGCGTCCAGGAAGCTGGCCACGGCCGCGGCCGCGGCCTCGCGCCGCCGGACCCTGGGCCGGCTAGCGGGCACCGGGCCCCCGGTAGGTCACGCAGGAGTCCGGGATCTCGAAGAGGCGGATCTCCACCAGGCCTGCCACGTGCGGCGCCAGGACCTCCCAGATCCAGCGCGCGATGTTCTCGGCGGTGGGGTTCTCCAGGATGTCGTTCAGGGTGCGGTGATCCACGCGCGCCAGCACGTGCTCCTGCACCGCCTGCTTGATGACGCCGAAGTCGGCGATCATGCCGGTGGCGGGATCCACCTCGCCCTCGAGGGCGACGAAGAACTTGTAGTTGTGGCCGTGCATCCGGAAGCACGGGCCCTCGTAGCGGGGCAGCCGGTGGGCAGCGGCGAAGTAGAACTCGACGTCCAGGCGCATGCGCCGGCGGTCGGTGTAGTCGATGGCAGCCATGGCGGATTTATAGCTCCACGAAGACTTCGCCGCCCTCCACAACGGCGCGGAACGTGTCCACCGCGACGCCGGGGAACTCCGGGCAGGCGCCGGTGTCGAGCTCGAACGCCCAGGCGTGGAGCGGGCAGTAGACCACGCCGCCGCGCACGTCCCCGAAGGCCAGGGCGGCCCCGCGGTGCGGGCACAGGTTGTCGAGGGCGTGCACGCGGTCGCCGCGGCGGAACAGGGCCACCTCCCGGCCGTCCACCTCCACCTGCCACCCGCACCCCTCCGGCAGGTCCGCCAGCCGCGCCACGCGATGTCGCATGACGCGTTTCTACCAGGGGTGACCCCGTGCAGCCACGGGTCGCTGGACCAGGGCGAAGGCGCCGCCTCGCGCCGGGGGCGGGGGGCAGCCTCGCCTCAGTACCCCGCGCGCGCTTCGCCCGGCAGGCAGCTGCTGGAGCAGTAGGTTCGGCCGCCGGACTGGAGCCCCTGCCCCAGCACCTTGGTCCCGCAGGAGAAGCACGCCGGCGCGGCCTGGATCACCGCGCAGGCGAACGAGCAGAAGACCGACTCGCGCCCCCTGTACTTGAGCCCGATCGGATACCTGCCCAGCTCACCACCGCAGCACGCGCACCGTTCCATGGCCGTTCTCCTGCCCAACAAGCTAGGCGCGCGCCCACCTGCCCGGGAGGCTGAACACCCCCAAGGAGGTGCGTCCCTCGGGGGGATGGCACATGAGACCACCCCGGGACACGTAACTGACGCGCGGTGTGGCCGTCAGGGACAGTGGGGAGAGAATCCGCGTGACCACACTCGTCATCGAAGCTGATCCGGAGCGCCGCGCTGAAGTGACACGCCTCATCGAGGGCTCAGGCCATCCGGTCAAGGGAGCCGCCGACCTGTCGGGGGCGATCCTCGAGGGACTGGCGGCAGAGGAGCAGCGCCCCAACGGGCGGCGCGGCCGTCCCACGCTGGCGGAGCTGGACCGGCGCTACGCGGCCGAGATCCTGCGCCAGACCGGCGGGAACAAGACGCGCGCTGCGGAGATCCTGGGGATCGACCGCAAGACGCTCTACCGGCTCATCGAGCCGCGCCCGGCCGGCGCCGCCCAGGCCGAGGCCGCGCGCGCCGACGTGGACGCGGGCGAGTCCGCGCCCAACCAGCACTGAGCTTCCAGCGGGGCGGGAGCAAGGCGAAGGGGTCCTCCGTCCGCGGCCGTCAGGCCAGGCACGGGGGGCCGCCCTTCCAGCCCGCCCTGACGCACGAAGGCGCGCCTCTCGCCGCCGTGGCCGGTGGGCGAGGCGCGCCTTTTCTGCTGCGGCGACGCGGGGAAGCTACTCGATCCCGGAGCCGCCAGCCGCCGGGACGGGCTCGCCAATCGCGCCGTTGAGCGCGTTCTTGAGCACCTGGCTGGGCCGGAAGGTCAGCACCCGACGAGCGCTGATCTCGATCTCCTCGCCCGTCTGCGGATTGCGACCCACGCGAGACTTCTTGTCCCGCACGATGAAGTTGCCGAACCCGCTGATTCTCGATCTTCTCGCCCCGTTCCAGCGTTTCCTTGATGGTGTCGAACACCATCTCGACGACCTCGGCGGCCTCCTTCTTGGAGAAGCCCACCTTCTCGTAGACGCTCTCGATGATGTCTGCCTTGGTCACGGTCTCGCTCCCGGCGGGGCTAAGATCCCGAATTCGATAGCTGATTTGCCGGCAGGTGTCAATCTCACGGGGGCTGCGCCCCCGCCCCGCCGGCAAAGCCGTCGGGGCCCCACCCCTGCTGCGGCGGAGCCAAGCGCGCTGCGGCCTGCGGCCTTGCGCGCTTTCCGCCGTCGAGGGGCTGCGCCCCTCCCCCAGCTGCGCTGGGGCCCCCACCCTGCCTTCCACGGGCCCCACCCCTGCTGCGGCGGAGCCAAGCGCGCTGCGGCCTGCGGCCTTGCGCGCTTTCCGCCGTCCAGGGGCTGCGCCCCTCCCCCTGGCGCGCTGGGGCCAAGCGCGCTGAACGCGGCCGATCGCCCTGAGCGTTGCGGCGCGCAGCGCCGCGGAGTCGAAGGGCGGCCCCTACGGCGCTGGCGGTGCCGGCGTGCCGGAGGCGCCGCCCAGCTCCCGTCGGGCGCGCTCGCGCGCCTCCTGGGTGGCTTCAGCCGCCTGATCCAGCGTCCGCTGGGCCTCGTCGCGCGACGGCCCGGCGACCACCGGCTCGCCGGTGGGGTCGCGCCCCACGCCCGCCGTCAGGGCCAGCACCAGCGCGCTGGCGCCCACCGCCAGGATGGCCATCGCCAGCCCCGCCGCGGCGAAGGGGCGTCCAGCGCCGCCCTTCAGGGCGCGCGCGGACAGGACCACCGCGGCCAGCCCGACCACCAGGCCGAACGGGGCTGCGAGCGGGTGCCAGGAGGCGAACGCGGCGGCCAGGCCGAAGGCGGCCGCCACCACCGCGGGCCTGCCGGGCCTCGCCACGCGCTAGCCCCGGAGCTCGGCGCCCACCCGCTCGCGCAGCCGGGCCACGATGCGGCCGTGCGCGGCCTCCGCCTCGGCGTCGGTCAGGGTGCGATCCGGCGCGCGGTAGCGGATGGCCAGGGCCAGGTTCTTCTTCCCGGCCGGGAGCGGGGCGCCCTTGTAGACGTCGAAGAGCGTCACGCCCTCGACCAGCGCCTCCTCGCGGATCAGCGCCTCGACCGCGGCCGCCGTGACCGCGTCCTCCACCACCACCGCCACGTCGCGCAGCACCGCCGGCAGGCGCGGGATGGGCCGATGCTGCGGCACCAGCCGCGCCGCGCCCACCAGGGCCGCCAGGTCCAGCTCGAAGGCCAGCACGCCCCGCGGCAGCTCGAAGGCGGTGGCCACGCGCGGGTGGAGCTCGCCCACCGCGCCCAGCACGGCGCCGTCCACCTCGACGGTGGCCGAGGTGCGCGGGTGCAGCCAGCCTGCGCCGCCCGCGGTCCAGCGGTCGCCGGCGATGCCCAGCGCCCCGAGCAGCCCCGAGACCGCGGCCTTGGCGTCGGAGAAGTCGACCGGCTCGCGGCCGGCGGCCCAGCCCGCCGGGTGGCGGTGGCCAGCCAGCACGCCGGCCACGCGCAGCCGCTCGTCGGCCGGCGCGTCGTCCCCCTGCCCCGGCGCGGCGGTCCGGTAGGCGCGGGCGATTCTCGTAGAGCCGCACGTCCTCCACGCGCTGGCGCCGGTTGTGGGCCAGGTTGCGGAGCAGCGAGGGCACCAGGCTGGTGCGCATCACCGCCAGGTCGGCGCTGATGGGGTTCTTGAGCGCGATGCCGAGGGCGCGGCCGGAGCCGTCGCCGGTCTCCACCTGCCCGCCGAACGGCGCGAGCTCGCGGTCGGCCACGAAGCTGAAGTTGACCACCTCGCCGAAGCCGGCGCCCTCCAGGGCGGCGCGCAGCCGCGCCACCGCCTGGGCCTCCACCGGCTCGGCCGGCGTGGTGACGGCGTTGGGCGGGAGCGTCTCGGGGATGGCGTGGTAGCCCTTGGTGCGGACGATCTCCTCGACCAGGTCCTCCTCGATGGAGACGTCCACGCGCCAGCTGGGCACGGCCCAGGTGGCCCCCTCTGCGTCGGCGGCGCGCAGCCCGAAGCCCAGGCCGCCCAGGATGCGACGCACCTCGGCCTCGTCCACCGGCATGCCCAGCAGCTCGGCCGGGCGCCTCCAGCGGAGGCGCACCTCCGGCGAGGCCACCGGGCGGGCCACCACGTCCACCACGCCGGGGCGGATGGTGCCGCCGGCCAGCTCGGCGATGAGCTGCGCGCAGCGGTCCAGCGCCGGGATCACCATGCCCGGATCGGCGCCCCGCTCGAAGCGGTAGGAGGCCTCGCTCTTGAGCCCCTGGCGGCGCGAGGTGCGGCGCACGCCGGAGGGCTGGAACCAGGCGGACTCGATCAGCACGCGGCTGGTGCCCTCGGAGATCTCCGAGTCCCCGCCGCCCATGACGCCGGCCAGCGCGCTGCCGCGATCGCGATTGGCGATGAGCAGGTCTTCCGGCTCGAGCGCGCGCTCCTTGCCGTCGAGCGTGGTGAGCTTCTCGCCCGGGCGGGCGGTGCGGACCACGATTTGGTGGCCGGCCACCTTGTCGAGGTCGAAGGCGTGCAGCGGGTGGCCCAGCTCCAGCAGGACGAAGTTGGTCGCGTCCACCACGTTGGAGATGGAGCGGACGCCGCAGCTCTCCAGCCGGCGCGCCAGCCAGGCCGGCGACGGGCCGATCCTCACGCCCTCCACCACGCGCGCGGCGTAGCGGGCGCACTTCTCCGGCGCCTCGATCCGCACCGCCACCGCCTCGGCGGCGGGCGGGCCGGCCTCGACCAGCGCCGGGCGCGGCGGGCGCACCGGCTGCCCCAGCGCGGCCGCCACCTCGCGGGCCAGGCCCAGGTGCGAGAGCGCGTCGGGCCGGTTGGGGGTGACGTTCACCTCCAGCAGCACGTCCTCCAGCCCCAGCGCCTGGATGATGGGCGTGCCCGGCTTCACGTCCGCCGGGAGGATCATCAGGCCGCTGGCGTCCTCGGAGAGCCCCAGCTCGCGCGCCGAGCAGAGCATCCCGAAGGACTCCACGCCGCGCAGCTTGGCCTTCTTGATCTCCAGCCCGCCGGGCAGCTTCGCGCCCACCGTGGCGAGCGGGACCACGTCGCCCACCTGGTAGTTCTTGGCGCCGCAGACCACCTGGAGCGGCTCGCCCTGGCCGCGGTCGATGCGGCAGACCGAGAGCTTCTCCGCGTCGGGGTGCCTGTCCGAGGCGAGCACGCGGGCCGCCACCACGCCCTGCAGCCCGGAGCCCACCCGCTCCAGGGCCTCCACCTCGAAGCCGACCGCGGTGAGCTTCTGGGCCAGCTCCTCAGGCGAGGACGGCAGGTCGACGTACTCCGACAGCCACTTCAGCGAGATGCGCATGGCGGGCCCTAGAACTGCTCGAGGAAGCGGAGGTCGTTCTCGAAGTAGAGGCGGAGGTCGTCGATGCCGTAGCGCAGCATGGCCAGCCGCTCGACGCCCATGCCGAAGGCGAAGCCGGTGTACCGCTTCGGATCGATCCCGCCGTTCTCGAGGACCTTGGGGTGGACCAGGCCGGCGCCCAGCACCTCCAGCCAGCCGGTCTCCTTGCAGGTGCCGCAGCGCTTGCCGTCCTTCCGGCCCGTGCCGCCGCAGATGGAGCAGGAGACGTCCACCTCCGCGCCGGGCTCGACGAACGGGAAGTAGCTGGGGCGGAAGCGGGTCCTGGTGCCCGGGCCGAAGTAGGCCCGGGCGAAGGCGGCCAGCGTGCCCTTCAGGTCGGCGAAGGTGACGCCCTCGTCCACGCAGAGCCCCTCGACCTGGTGGAACATGGGCGAGTGGGTCTGGTCGTAGTCGGAGCGGTAGACGCGCCCCGGGCAGATGATGCGGACCGGCGGCTTGCCCAGCCGGAGCATGGAGCGGATCTGCACCGGCGAGGTGTGCGTGCGCAGCAGCACGCTCCCCGGCTTCGGGCCCGCGCGCAGCGTGGACTCCTCCACGTAGAACGTGTCCTGCATGTCGCGGGCGGGGTGATCCGCCGGGATGTTGAGCGCCTCGAAGTTGTACGAGTCGAGCTCGAATCTCCGGGCCGCTGGCCACCTCGTAGCCCAGCCGCGCGAAGATGGCGGTGATCTCCTCGGTGGCGCGGGTGATCGGGTGGCGGTGGCCGCGCGGGAGCAGGGCCCGCCCCGGCAGCGTCACGTCGATGGGCGGGCCGGCCAGCTCGCCCTCCAGCGCCCGCTCCGCCTGGCGGCGTGCGCCGTCGGTCAGGAGCGCCTCGACCTCGTCGCGCACGCGGTTCGCGACCTCGCCCACGCGCGGCCGCTCGTCGGCGGGCAGCTGCCCCATGCCCCGGAGGACCTGGGAGAGCTCGCCCTTCTTGCCGAGGAACCGGACCCGCAGGTCCTCCAGCGCCTTCCCGTCGGCTGCGGACGGGATGGCGTCGCGGGCGCTCTTGGCGAGCGCCTCCAGCTGCCCCAGGAGGTCGGCCACGGCAACTCCTCGGGGCCCGGACAGCGCCGGGCCCCCACAGCGAGGCTGTCGGGGCCCCTCCGCTCACCCAGGACTGTCGAGGGCGGAGCGGCGCCGGGGCCCGGCGCGCCGAGGCCAGAGGCCTTGCGCGCCACCCAGCGCCGAGGGGCGATCCCCCTCCCCCGGCCTTCGGCGGCCGGGGCCTGTCGACGAGACGCTGGGCCGACGGTTGGCCGCCCGTGAGGGTGGCCGTCATGAGGCGCCGCCCTCGCGGGCGGCCCTCACCACGCGCCGCCTACTGGGCGGCCTTGACGACGGCGGCGAAGTCGCCCGGGAGCATCGCGGCGAGGTCCGCCAGGATCTTCCGGTCGATCGCCACGCCGGCCTTCTTGAGGCCCGCGACGAGCTTCGAGTAGGTCGTGCCGTTCAGGCGGGCCGCCGCGTTGATGCGGACGATCCACAGCGCGCGGAAGTTCCGGCGCTTGATGCGGCGATCGCGGGTCGAGTAGTTGAGCGCCCGCTCCACCGCCTGGTTGGCGCGGCGGTAGCAGTTCTTGCGACGGCCACGGAAGCCCTTCGCAAGCTTGAGGACGCGATTACGACGACGGCGAGCCTTGATACCCTTCTTGACGCGCATCTTGCTGCTCCTTGCCGGCGGGAGGCGCCGCGTCCGTCACACCACGTGACGGTCCACGCACTCTTTCGGACCCCGCTTGGGCGTTACGTGAACCCGTTCGCCTCTACCGGGCGTACGGGAAGCACTCCATGATCTTCTTGCTGTCCTCGGGGGTCAGGTGGGACGTCCCCTTGAGGTGGCGCTTCTGCTTCTTGGTCTTCCCGAACGTCGCCAGGTGGCGCACGCCGGCCCGGCGGAACTTCACCGCGCCGCTCTTCTTCGGGATGAAGCGCTTCTTCGCGCCGCTCTTGGTCTTCAGCTTGGGCATTTTCTTCTTCCGTTCCGTTTCGGTGCTGCGCTCGCTCCCCGGCTCGTGCCGGGGGCCGCGCCCGCCGGATCCCGGCGATGCGCGGCGATGTCTCGCTGGCTCTACCGCGGGCCCGGGGTGGCGGGCTCCGCCTCCGCCGCCGGCACCGGGGTCGGCGCAGGCGCGGGAGCCGGGGTGGCCGCCGGGGCATCCGCCGCCGGAGGCGCGGCGGCCGCTGCCGCCTTGGCCCGATCGCGCTGCTGCTGCAGCATGCGCGGGTTCGGGGCCAGGATCATGAACATCTGCCGGCCTTCGACGCGGGGCGCCGACTCGATCACCGAGCAGTCGCGCAGGTCCTCGATGACGCGCTGGAGCACCTTCTGGCCGAGCTCCTTGTGCGACATCTCGCGACCGCGGAACATCACGGTGATGCGGGCCTTGTTCGCCTCCTGGAGGAACTCACGGACCTTCTTCAGCTTGGTCGTGTAGTCGTGCTCCTCGGTGCGGGGGCGAAGCTTCACTTCCTTGAGCTGGACGACGACCTGCTTCTTCTTGGCCTCGTTCTGCTTCTTCTTCTCGAGGTACTTGAACTTGCCGTAGTCCATGATCTTGCAGACTGGCGGCTTGGCCATGGGGCTGACCTCGACGAGGTCCATCCCAAGCTCCTGCGCGCGCGCCAGCGCCTGCTCGATCGGGAGGACGCCGAGCTGATCCCCTTCCGGACCGACGACCCGGACTTCACGGGCCTTGATGCGTCGGTTGGTACGGGCGTCTCGGCTTCCGCCGCCTGCGCGATCCCTCGGATCTCTCTGCTGGATGGCCATGCTCTCCCGGGCCTGCAAAAAAGACGTCGTAGAATAAGGATTTCGCCGGTCTTGTCAACGCCGACACGGCGCGCGGGCGCCAGGCCGCATCCGAGCGACCTGGCGCCCCGCCTTTTACGCTTCCTTGGCCCGGAGGGCGAGCCCCTCGGCGCTAGCGGCTGCCCGGGTCGGAGGAGTCCTTCTTGGCCTCGCGGATCCAGCTCATCATGTCGCGGAGCCGCTTGCCGACCTCCTCGATCGGGTGATTCTTCTCGGTTTCCCGGTACTTGTCGAAGACCGGGTGGCCGACCTGGTTCTCCAGGATGAACTCCTTGGCGAAGTGGCCGCTCTGGATCTCGCGGAGGATCTTGCGCATCTCCTCCTTGGTCTGGGCGTTCACCACCCGCGGGCCGCGGGTGTAGTCGCCGTACTCCGCCGTGTCGGAGATGGAGTGGCGCATCCAGGCCAGGCCGCCTTCGTACATCAGGTCCACGATCAGCTTCAGCTCGTGGAGGCACTCGAAGTAGGCGCTCTCCGGCTGGTAGCCGGCCTCGGTCAGCACCTCGAAGCCGCACTTCACCAGCGCCGCGGCGCCGCCGCAGAGGACGGCCTGCTCACCGAACAGGTCGGTCTCGGTCTCCTCCTTGAACGTCGTCTCCAGCGTGCCGGCGCGGGTGCAGCCGATGCCGCGGGCGTAGGCGAGGCCGACCTGCTTGGCCTGGCCGGTGGCGTCCTGGTGGATCGCGATCAGGCCGGGGATGCCGCGGCCGTCCTGGTACTGGCGGCGGACCATGTGGCCGGGGCCCTTGGGGGCCACCAGCAGCACGTCCACGTCGGCCGGCGGGCGGATCTGGCCTGAAGTGGATGTTGAAGCCGTGGGCGAAGAAGAGCGCCTTGCCCTTGGTGAGGTTGGGCGCGATCTCGGCGTCGTAGACCGCCTTCTGCGTCTGGTCCGGGATGAGGACCATGATGACGTCGGCCTCCTTGGCCGCCTCCGCCACCGTCAGCACCTTGAGCCCCGCCCCCTCGGCCTTGGCGCGCGACTTCGAGCCGGCCGCCAGGCCGATGCGGACGTCGACGCCGGAGTCGCGCAGGTTGAGCGCGTGGGCGTGTCCCTGGGAGCCGTAGCCGATCACCGCGACCTTGCGCTTCTTCAGCAGGTCGAGGTTCGCGTCCTTGTCGTAGTAGATGGTCGCCATCTTCGGTTCACCTTTCTTCGTGGGCCGGCGGCCTGCGCCGCCGGCCGGTCAGGGCTGCTGTCAGGTCGTGGGGACGGAAGCCTGCGCCTTCAGGCTCGGGGGCGCCAGCGTCTTGAAGCCGCGCTCCAGCGCGATGCGGCCGGAGCGGCAGATCTCCTGGATGCCGAACGGCCGCAGCCGCTCCTCCAGCGCATCCAGCTTGCCCGCCGTGCCGCTGGCCTCGACCATCAGGGCGTCCGGGGAGACGTCCACGATGGTGGCCTCGTACGTCTCGGCCAGCGCGCGCAGCTCGGCGTGGTTCCGCTCGGGCGTGCGGATCTTCACCAGCATCAGCTCGCGCTCGATCAGGTCCTGCGGCGACAGCTCGCGCACCTCGACCACCGGCACGAGCTTCTGGACCTGCCGGACCACCTGCTCGACCGTCTTCGAGCCCAGGCGGACCACGATGGTCATGCGCGAGTAGGCCGGGACCTCGGTCGGGCCCACGGTCAGGCTGGCGATGTTGTAGCCGCGGCGGGAGAAGAGGCCCGCGATGCGGTGGAGCACGCCGGGCTTGTTCTCCACCAGCATGCTGATGGTGTGGGTGGAGCCGTTGGGGCTGGTCTCGGTGCGTTCCATGTCACTCACCGCCGATCATGTCGTTGAGGGGGGCGCCGGCCGGGACCATCGGGTAGACCTTCTCCTCGGCGCGGATGCGGACGTCGATGATGGTGGGGCCGCGATCGTTGGCCAGGGCCTGGTCGATCACCTTGTCGAGCTCCTGCACGGTGCGCGCGCGCAGCCCCAGGCACCCGTAGGCGTCGGCCAGCTTGACCAGGTCGGGCAGGTCGGCCAGCGGCGTCTCGGCGTAGCGCTCGGAGTAGAAGAGCTCCTGCCACTGGCGGACCATGCCCAGGAACAGGTTGTTGAGGATGAAGATCTTCACCGGCAGCTTGTGCTCGCTGGCGGTGGCCAGGTCCTGCAGCGTCATCTGGAAGGAGCCGTCGCCGTCGATGCCGATGACGGTGGCGTCGCGCCGCCCGAACTGGATGCCGATGGCCGAGGGCAGGCAGTAGCCCATGGTGCCGAGGCCGCCGGAGGTGATGAACTGGCGGGGCTCGGAGGTCTTCCACCACTGCGCGGCGAACATCTGGTGCTCGCCCACGCCGGTGGTGACGATGGCCTTGGGGCCGGCCTTCTTGCAGAGCTGCTCGACGACGTACTGCGGGAGCAGCGGGCCGTTCGGCTCCTGCTGGTAGCGCATGGGGTGCTTCTGGCGCCAGTCGCCCACCTTCTTCTTCCAGGCGGAGAGGTCGGGCCGGCCGTGGGCCTGGAAGGCCTTGCGGACCTCCTCGTGCAGCTGCGGCAGCAGCGCCTTGAGGTCGCCCACCAGCGGCACCGTGGCGGTCACCAGCTTGGAGATCTCCGCCGGGTCCACGTCCAGGTGGACGATCTTGGCCTCGGGGGCGAAGGTCGAGAGCTTGCCGGTGACGCGGTCGTCGAACCGCGCGCCCAGGGCGATGATCAGGTCCGAGCCCTGGACGGTGTAGTTCGCGTACCGCGAGCCGTGCATGCCGAACATGCCCAGGCAGAGCGGGTGCGTCTCCGGGAAGGCGCCCTTGCCGTGCACGGTGGTGACCACCGGCGCGTCGAGGAACTCTGCGAAGGCGAAGACCTCCTTGTGCGCCGCGGCGGTGCGGACGCCGCCGCCCAGGTAGACCACCGGGCGCGTGGCCGAGCGGATCAGCGTGGCCGCGTCCTTGAGGCGGGGCTCGCGCGGGAGCGGCGGGTGGTAGCCGGGGATCTCGACCGAGTCCGGGTACTCGAACTCCAGCTCGGAGGTGAGGACGTCCTTGGGGATGTCGACCAGCACCGGGCCGGGCCGGCCGGTCTGCGCGACGTAGAAGGCCTCCTTGAGGATGCGGGGCAGGTCCTCCACGTCGGTCACCAGCCAGTTGTGCTTGGTGATGGGGACGGTGATGCCGGTGATGTCCGCCTCCTGGAAGGCGTCGGTGCCGATCAGCGCCCGGGAGACGTTGGCCGTGATGGCCACCAGCGGCACCGAGTCCATGTACGCGTCGGCGATGGGGGTGACGAGGTTGGTGGCGCCCGGGCCGGAGGTGCCCAGGCAGACGCCCACCTTGCCGGTGGCCAGGGCGTACCCCTCGGCGGCGTGGCCGCCCACCTGCTCGTGGCGGACGAGGATGTGCTTGGGCGACTCCACCCCGTGGAGCGCGTCATAGAACGGGAGGATGGCGCCACCCGGGACGCCGAAGAGGTACTCGACCCCCTCGGCCTGGAGCGCCTTCACCACCGCCACCGCGCCGGTCATCTTCTGCTTGGCCATGATCCCTCTCGGTCTGCTGAAAAGCTGGAAGGCTCGAACGTGCTGCCTCTGGGCGTCGGGGAGTCGAGGTCGGCGGGTTCGCGGTCGCGCGCGGGCGCAGCGGCGCCCGGCAGCGACGCGGCCCGCCCCTATACCTTCGACGCGGCCAGGAGGCCCGGGCAGCGCACGGCGGGCGCCGAGCCGGTGAGCGGCTCGAGGTGCCCGGGAAGCGGCAGGCTGTGCGCAGTCATCGCCACGGACCGTCGATAATCCACGATCCGCGGCGCCGCAGCAAGAACGCGGTGCGGCGTCCGGCGTCGCAGGGCCCCGGCCGGGGAGCGGCGGGCCCGGCCCGCAGGCTGTCGTCCGGCGTCCAGGCTCAAGGCGTCCCCATCTCCTCGCGCGCCTCGCTGGGCTGGCGCGGCCCGATCTTGAGCGCGATGCGGTTCACCACGTCGAGGAAGGCGCGGGCGCTCCCCTCGATGATGTCGGTGGAGAGCGCGCGGCCGCGGTAGACGCCGGTGTTGTGCTCCACCTCGATGGTGACCTCGCCCTGCGCGTCCTCGCCGGTGGAGACGCTGGCGATCTCGGTAGTCGCGCAGCTTGAGCGTGATGCCGGTCACCTTCTCGACGGCGCGGTAGACCGCGTCCACCGGCCCGTCCCCGGCGGCGACCTCCTGGAAGCGGTCGCCGTTGGCGGCGCGCAGCGCCACCGAGGCGCAGGGGAGCGTGCCGGTGCCGGAGGTGGTGGAGAGCGCCTCCAGCTCCCAGGCGCCGCCGTGGGCCAGGATCTGCCCGTGCACCACCAGCGCCTCGATGTCGGCGTCGTAGATGTCCTTCTTCTTGTCGGCCAGGACCTTGAAGTCGGCGAAGACCTTCTCGACCTGCGCGTCGTCCAGCTGGTAGCCGAGCGCGGCCAGCCGCTCCTTGAGCGCGTGGCGCCCGGAGTGCTTGCCCAGCACCAGCGAGGAGCGGGCGAAGCCCACCTCCTCCGGCCGCATGATCTCATAGGTCTCGCGGTTCGTGAGCATCCCGTGCTGGTGGATGCCGGCCTCGTGCGCGAAGGCGTTCTGCCCCACGATGGCCTTGTTGCGCTGCACGTGCAGGCCGGTCACCTGCGAGACCAGGCGGCTGGCGGGGAAGAGCCGCTCGGTCTTCACGCCCGTCCGGACCTTCAGGACGTCCCGGCGCGTCTTGAAGGCCATCACGATCTCCTCGAGCGAGGCGTTGCCGGCCCGCTCGCCGATCCCGTTGATGGTGCACTCGACCTGGCGCGCGCCCTCGAGGACGCCGGCGATGCTGTTGGCCACCGCCAGGCCCAGGTCGTTGTGGCAGTGGACCGAGACGACCACCTTCTCGATGCCGCGGACGTGCTTCCTGAGGTAGCGGATGGTCTCGGCGTAGGTGGAGGGCAGCGCGTAGCCGACGGTGTCGGGGATGTTGACGGTGCCGGCGCCGGCCTCGATGGCGCGCTCCACCACCTCGCTCAGGAACTCCAGCTCGGTGCGAGCGGCGTCCTCGGGCGAGAACTCCACGTCCTCGAACCGCTCGCGGGCGATGGTGACGCCCTCGACGGCGCGCCGGACGATCTCGTCCTTGGCCAGCTTGAGCTTGAAGTCGCGGTGGATGGGGCTGGTGGCGAGGAAGACGTGGCAGCGCCGGCGCGGCGCGTCCTGCAGCGCGCGCCAGGAGGCCTCGATGTCGCCGCGGTTGCAGCGGGAGAGGCTGCAGATGATGGGCCCCTCGACCTGCTCGCCGATCGCCTTGATGGCCTCGAGGTCGCCGGGCGAGGCGGCGGCGAAGCCGGCCTCGATCACGTCCACCCCGAGGTCGCGCAGGGCCTTCGCCACCTGGAGCTTCTGGCCCAGGTTCATCGACGCGCCCGGCGACTGCTCGCCGTCGCGAAGCGTGGTGTCGAAGATGGTGACCCTGTCGGCGCTCTCGCTCACGGTTTCTCCACTCCTTCCGGGTAGTTACAGCCTGCCGCAGCAGGTGCTGTCGGAAGCGGAACCGGAGAGGATAACAGAAACGATGGGGCCTTGGAACTGATGTAGGCGACGCGATCGCCGACCAGCCGGGCGAGCGGGAGCTGAAGGACGAAAGGCCCCGGGGACGCAGCCGGCGCAGGCGCGCGGGCCGCCTCTCCCGAGGCCTGACGCCTTCAAGCCCGAGGCCTCAGTACGGCGGCGTCGCCTCCTTGACCAGCACCGCCTCGAAGTCGGCGAGCGACATGGTCTTGAGGTCCTCGCCGCCGTGGCGACGCGGCGCGACGCCCTTGGCCTCGACCTCCTTCTCGCCGACGACCAGCGCGAAGGGGACCTTCTCCAGCTGCGCGTTGCGGATCTTCGCGCCCAGCTTGTCCGAGGACTCGTCCAGCTCCACGCGCCAGCCCTTGGCCTTGAGCTGCGCCGTGACCTCGCGGGCCCAGTCGTTGAAGCGGTCCGAGACCCGTCACCACGCGGGCCTGCACCGGCGCCAGCCAGGTCGGGAAGCTGCCGGCGTAGTGCTCGGTGAGGATGGCGATGAACCGCTCGAAGGAGCCGTAGACGGCGCGGTGGATCACCACCGGGCGGTGCTCCTTGTTGTCGTCGCCGACGTAGGTCAGGTCGAACCGCTCGGGCGCGGCGTAGTCGAGCTGGATGGTGCAGGTCTGCCACTCGCGGCCCAGCGAGTCGGTCACCGCGAAGTCGATCTTGGGGCCGTAGAACGCGCCGTCGCCGGCGTTGAGCGTCCAGGGCAGGCCGATCTTGTCCAGGGCCGCGCGGAGCGCCCCCTCGGCCTTGTCCCAGAGCGCGTCGTCGCCGATCCGGTCGGCCGGGTTGGGCGGGCGGGTGGAGAAGCGGAGCTTGAACTCCAGCCCGAACGCGCCGTAGACGGTCCGGATCAGGTCCACGCAGCGCTCGACCTCGTCGGGGATCTGCGACTCCATCAGGTAGAGGTGCGCGTCGTCCTGCGCGAACTGCCGGACGCGGGTCAGGCCGCCCAGCGAGCCGGACAGCTCGTTCCGGTGCAGCACGTCCGAGGTGTAGTAGCGGATGGGCAGCTCGCGGTAGGAGCGCTTCTCCATCCGGTAGAGCAGGTGGTGCGACGGGCAGTTCATGGGCTTGAGGCTCATGTTGAGCCGCTCGTCCACGGGGAGCGCCGGGTCCGACTCCTTGTCGAACACCAGGAACATGTTCTCGCGGTACACGCCCCAGTGGCCGCTCGTCTCCCAGAGCCGCTTGTTGAAGAGCAGCGGGGTCTTCACCTCGAGGTAGCCGCGCCCCGACACCAGGCGGCGCATGGCGGTCTGCAGCGTGTTGTAGAGGGTGGTCCCCTTGGGCAGCCAGAAGGCCGAGCCGGGCGCCACCTCGTGGAAGGCGAAGAGCTTCAGCGCCGGCCCCAGCCGGCGGTGATCGCGCTTCTTCACCTCTTCCAGCTTGGCCAGGTGGGCGTCGAGCGCCTTCTTGTCGAAGAAGGCGGTGCCGTAGATGCGCTGCAGCATCGCGTTCTTCGCGTCGCCGCGCCAGTAGGCGCCGGCCACGTTGAGCAGCTTCACCACGCCGATGCGGCCGGTGGAGGGGCCGTGCGGCCCGAGGCAGAAGTCGGTCCAGTCGCCGTGCTTGTAGAGCGTGAGGGTCTTCGCGCCCTTGGCGGCGATGTCCTTCACGATCTCGACCTTGTACTTCTCGCCCAGCTTCTCGAAGAGCGCGATGGCGTCGTCCATCGCGATCTCGCTGCGCTCGAAGGGCTGGTCGGCCTTGATGGCCTCGGCGATGCCGGCCTCGATCTGCGCCAGGTCCTCGGGCGTGAAGGGCTTCTCGCGCGCGAAGTCGTAGTAGAAGCCGTCCTCGATCGACGGGCCGATGGTGACCTGGGTGCCCGGGTAGAGCTTCTGCACCACGCTGGCCAGGACGTGGGCGGCGTCGTGGCGCGCCACCTCGAGCGCCTCGGGGCTCTTGGTGGTCACCACCTCGAGCGCGGCGTCGGCCTCGATCTTCCGGGAGAGGTCGACCGGCTGGCCGTCCAGCTTGGCCACGTAGGCCGCCTTGGCCAGGCCGGGCCCGATGGCGGTCTTCACGAAGTCGAGCACGGAGGTGCCGCGCGCGATCTCCTTGCTGCTGCCGTCGGGGAGGGTCACCTTGACGATGTCGGACATGGGGTATGCCTAGCTTCGGACGAAAAAAAAGGCCAGCCTGGTGGGCTGGCCTTCTCCCGGGTGACGCCCGGTGAAATCTGGTAGGCCCGGTCAGGATTGAACTGACGACCCCTACCGTGTCAAGGTAGTGCTCTACCACTGAGCTACGGGCCTGCGGCCGTTTCCGGCGAGGCGCGGTTATAGCCGAACGGCGATTCGTGTCAACGGATCGCTTCTGCGCCCGTCGTTTCTCACCCTACCCCTTCGCCCTCCCCCGCCCCGCGCACCGCCCGCGCGAAGAAGAGCGCGTACTGCGCCCAGGAGACCACCAGGCACTCCGCGGCCAGCAGCCCGAACGCGGCCGCGAAGGGCGCGGCGCCGGGCTCGCCGAACTCGGTGGCCAGCGCCAGCACCACGGTCGCGGCCAGGGCGAAGGTGGCGTACTTGCCGATCCGGGTGGGGGCCACCGGGATGCGGTGGTGCAGGCCGCGCAGCAGCGCCGCCCCGGCCAGCTGCGCGGAATCCCGCGCCACCACCAGCGCCGGGAGCCAGGCCGGCAGCCGGCCGGTGGCCGCCAGCGCCATCAGCGCGCAGGCGGCCAGGAGCTTGTCGGCGATGGGGTCGAGGAACGCGCCCAGCCGCGTGTGCTGCCGCAGCGCGCGCGCCACCAGCCCGTCCAGCACGTCGGTGGCGGCGGCCAGCGCGAAGACCGCCAGCGCCCGCAGCCGGTCGCCCTGGAGGAAGAGCACCAGGAAGACCGGCGCCAGCACCAGCCGCGCCGCGGTGAGCGCGTTGGCCAGGTTCCAGGGGGACGGCTCGGCGCCCCCGGGCGCGGCGGCGGGGCTCACCGGAGCTGCACCTCCACCGCGTCCGGCCGCACCGTCCCCACCGTCACGGTGAACCCCTCCAGCCGGCGGGTGGCCAGCTCGGTGGCGAACGCCTCCGCCGTGCCGCTGATCGACACCGCCAGCTCCGCCCCGCCCGCGTCGAAGGCGCGGTCCTGCACCTCGCGCACCCCGCGGACGCCGCGCAGCGCGGCCTTGAAGGCGGAGAGCCGCGCGTAGTCGCCGGCGCCCGTCACCTTCACCGCCAGCCGCACCGGCGCGCCGGTCGCGGCCGGCCAGGCGCGCCCCACCTGCGAGAGCACGGCCCGCGCCAGCGCCAGCCCCGCCTCCGCCTGCCCCTCGCGGTCGGCCTCCAGCGGCTCGAAGCCCCGCCCCGGCGCCCCGGTGGCCTCGAGCTGCGCCAGCCGCTGCCCGCCGGCCACCCGCACCGCCTGGCCGGAGACCGACACCGTGACCTGGTGGAGCGCCCCGCCCGCCGCCGGCAGCGCGGGGCCGGGGCGCGGCGTGGCCCTCACCTCGACGCGCACCTCCGGGCCCGGCGCGCCGGCGGGCGCGTCCTCCTCCAGCACCTCGAAGCCGGAGCGGCGCAGCCGCTCGGCGCAGGCGGGCGCCAGCGCGCCGGTCACGGCGCCGGCCGGCGCCCCCGGGAGCGGCACCTCCTTCACCCGCAGCACCAGCCGCGGCAGGCCCGCGCGACGGTGGGCGATGCCGGCCGCCAGCAGGTCGTCGGCCAGCGTCCCCTCGGCCACGTCGCAGCGCGCCCGCACCAGCCAGGCCGCCCCGTCCTGCCGGTCCTCCAGGAGCTGCAGCCGCCGCACGTAGCCGCCGGGCCGGGCCAGGATCCGCTCGGAGAGCAGCTGCGCCTGGTCGGGCGCGGTGGCGGCGGTGGCCAGCCCGCCGGCCACCTGCGAGACGCAGGCGCGCACGGCCGCGGCGGTGGCCTGCTCGCGGGCCTGCGGCGCGTCGGTGGCCGAGGCCAGCGGGGCGCGGCCGGCCGCCTCCACTGTGGTGAGCGCGTCGGGGGCGGCGGAGACCAGGGCGGCGAGGAGCAACGAGAATCATGGCGGAGGCTCGGCAGGTCAAGCCCGGTCGCGCAGCGCGCGCAGGGTCACGAAGCGCTCGGCGGGCGAGGCTGCGGCGGGGTCGGCGCGGCGGAGCGCGCCGGCGACGCCGGGCGCGTCCAGCCGCAGGAAGGGGTTCTGGGCGCGCTCGTCACCCAGCGTGGAGGCGGCCGGCTCCTGCCCGGCGGCCCGCGCCCGCTCCGCCGCGGCCAGGCGCGCCGGCACCGCGCCGCCCGGCTCCAGCGCCTGCGCGAAGCCGGCGTTGGCGGCCAGGTAGTCGTGGCCGGGGTGGACCTCTAGCCCGCCGGGCAAGGGCGCGATCACCTCGAGGAAGGTCCGGGCCAGGCGCGCCGGATCGCCGCCGTGGCGGCAGTTGCCGCAGCCGAGCCAGAAGAGCGTGTCGCCGGTGAGGAGCCGCCCCTGCCACTCCAGCAGCACCGAGCCGGGCGTGTGGCCGGGCGCGGCGTGCACGCGCAGCGCGAGCCGGCCCAGCGGGAGCCCGGATCGTCCGGCCAGGTCCTCGTCCGGCGCGAACAGCGCGCCGTCGGCGCCGTGGCCCAGCACGCGCGCGCCGGTGGCCGCCCGCAGCGCGGCGCTGCCGCCGCTGTGGTCGGCGTGACCGTGGGTGTGGAGGATCCAGCGCGGCGCCACGCCGTGCGCCGCCGCCAGCGCCTGCGCCACCTCCGGATCGCCGGGGTCGACCCAGGCTGCGTCGGGGCCGTCCGCCAGCAGGTAGACATAGTTGTCCCGGCGGTAGCGCCTGCGGTCGAAGATCAACGCGCTCTCCCTCAGAGGTCGTGCGGGTAGTGCGTGAGGCCGACCCGGTTCCCCTCCGGATCATGGAAGTAGATGGTCCAGCGGGTGCGGTGCACCACCTGCACCCCTTCGGCCTCGAGCCGGTCCTCCCAGCGGCGCCGCTCCTGCGGCGCGATCTGCAGCGCCACCAGGTGCAGCCCCGGCCGCCCGTCGCGCCAGGGGCGCTGCTCCGGCTGCTCGTCCGCGCGCTCCAGGGCCAGGAAGCCGCCCGCCTCCCCCTCCCCCACCGACAGCCAGACGCTCCGGTCGCCACCCTCCTCGCGCGGCCAGCGGCGGAGCACCGGGAGCCCCAGCACCTCGCGGTAGAACCGCTCGCAGCGGTCCAGATCCGCGCACTGGATGGCGAGGTGGTGGAAGGCGAGCGCGGGCACGTGCCGAGGTTACCCTCGCGACGCCGGCACGCGCCAGCCCGCGCCGTGGTACGTTCCCGCACCGTGACCGCGCCCCTCTCCGGCAAGCGCCTGCTGGTCGTCGCCGAGGACCCGGCCCTGGCCGAGCTCGTGGCCGGCGCCCTGCGCCGCCTGGAGGGCAAGGTGGCCCAGGTCGGGTCGGCGCAGGCGGCGCTGCAGGCCCTGGTGGCCACCACGCCGGACGCGGCGGTGCTGGAGCTGCCGCTGGCCGACGCCGCCACCGCCGCCGTGCTGGAGGGGTTCCGGCGCAGCCGCGTCCCGTGCGTGACGGTCTCCCGGCGTGTACCGCGGGACCCGGGCCGCCACCGAGCTGCGGCGGATGGGCGCGGCCGACCACCTGGAGAAGCCCTTCGCCCTGGACGCGCTGGTGGCGGCGGTGGGGAACCTGCTGGGCGCCCCGACGGCGCCGCCGGAGGGCGAGGCCCCGGACGAGGTGACCGGGTCCCTGCCGCTCATGTCCGACGAGGCCGACGCGCTCCGCCAGGCCCACGCCGACCGCCCCATCGTGGCGCCCGCCTTCCCGCCGCTGGAGGAGCCCTCGACGACCGTGCTGGCCGCGCGCGAGGGGCTGGCGGCGCCGCTGCCGCACGCCATCACGGGCCGCCCGGCGGAGTGGGACGTGCCGCCGCCGCCCACCGGCGAGCTGGCCACCACCGCGATGCCGCGGCTGCTGGTGGCCCTCCACGTGGGCCAGGCCACCGGGGCGCTGACGCTGACCCGCGGCCCGGTCCGCAAGATCGTGGTGGTGGAGCGCGGCGCGCCGGTCTACGCCGCCTCCAACATCGGCACCGAGCGGCTGGCCGGGCTGGCCATCCGCCGCGGCGTGGTGGGCGCCGACGAGCTGGAGCGGCTGCGCAAGGCGGCCGGGCCGGACGCGCGCACCCGCGACCTCCTGCTGCAGGCGCAGAAGCTCACGCCGGCCACGCTCAACGACCTCCTCGCCGTGCAGGTGCGCGCCATCGCCTGGTCCACCTTCGAGTGGCGCGAGGGGGCCGTCTACCAGTTCGAGGCCGGGCGTCCGCCCGCCGTCCGCGTGCCGCTCCGGCTGGAGGTCGGGCAGCTGGTGCTGGACGGCATGCGCCGCACCGCCACGGTGGAGCGGGTGCGGGCCGAGCTCCTGCCCGACACCCACCTGGCGCCCTCGCCGGATCCGGCGGTCGAGCTGTTCGCGCTGCGCCTGCGGCCGGAGGAGGCCCACCTCCTCACGCTGGCCGACGGCACCAAGAGCGCGGCCGACCTGGCGCGCCTCTCCGAGCTGTCGGAGCGGGAGGCGCTCGCCTTCCTGCACGCGTGCCGCACGCTGCGCGTGCTGGACGAGGTGCGGCGGGTGATGGCCTCGAGCCGGCGCGTCGGCTTCATGTAGGCAGGCGCGCAGCCCTGCGGCAGGCCGCCTCCCTCCCCCATTCCAGGGACGGCCGGATCCGGTGGTGCTTGCAGGATCGGGGCCGGAACGACTATACGTCCCCGCCTTTAGAGCACCTGGAGCCCCATGACCCCCCGCGAGCAGATCCGCAACGTGGCGATCGTCGCCCACGTCGACCACGGCAAGACCACCCTCGTCGATTTCATGCTGCGCCAGGCCGGCGTCTTCCGCGCCAACGAGCAGGTGGTCGAGCGGGTCATGGACTCGAACGACCTCGAGCGCGAGAAGGGCATCACCATCCTCGCGAAGAACACGGCGGTCACGTACCGGGGCACGAAGATCAACATCGTGGACACCCCCGGCCACGCCGACTTCGGCGGCGAGGTCGAGCGCGCGCTCCGGCTGGTGGACGGCGTGCTCCTGCTGGTGGACGCGGCCGAGGGGCCGCTCCCGCAGACCCGCTTCGTGCTCTCCAAGGCGCTGGCGCTGGGGCTGCCCTCGGTGCTGGTCATCAACAAGGTGGACCGCCAGGACGCGCGGGCGAAGGAGGTCCTGGACCTCGTCTACTCGCTCTACATCGACCTGGGCGCCAACGAGCACCAGATCGACTTCCCGGTGATCTACGCCATCGCGCGCGAGGGCAAGGCGGCCCACACGCTGGAGGGCGCGTTCGAGGCCGAGTCGCTGAAGCCCCTCTTCGACGCCATCCTCACCCACGTGCCGCCCCCGCCCGCCGGCGACGGGCACACGCTGCAGATGCTGGTCGACAACCTCGACTACGACGACTACGTCGGCCGCCTGGCCATCGGGCGCATCACCTCCGGCGTGCTGCACGAGGGCGAGCAGAATCGCCGTCATCCGCGAGGAGAACAAGGTGGTCCCGGCCAAGGTGGTCCGGCTCTACGCCTACGACGGCCTGAAGCGCGTCGAGGTGAAGGACGCCGGCCCGGGCGAGATCGTCTGCATCGCCGGCGCCGAGGAGATCGGCATCGGCGACACCATCGCCGACCCCGAGCACCCGGAGGCGCTCCCCCGCATCAGCGTGGAGGAGCCCACCATGTCGATGGTGTTCAAGGTCAACGACGGGCCCTTCGCCGGCAAGGAGGGCAAGTACGTCACCAGCCGCAACATCCGCGAGCGGCTCTACCGCGAGGCGTACAAGAACGTCTCCATCCGCGTCGAGGACACCGAGACGCCCGACGCCTTCAAGGTGGTGGGCCGCGGCGAGCTGCAGCTGGCGGTGATCGTCGAGAACATGCGCCGCGAGGGGTATGAGCTGACGGTCTCCAACCCCGAGCCCATCCTCAAGACGGTGGGCGGCGAGGTCCACGAGCCGATGGAGCTGCTGGTGTGCGACCTGCCCGCGGACGGCGTGGGCGGCGTCACCCAGACCATGGGCTCGCGCAAGGGGCGCATGGTGGACATGCAGCCGCTCGGCTCCACCCGCACCCGCTTGCAGTTCCGGGTCCCCGCCCGCGGCCTGATCGGCTTCCGCGGCGAGTTCCTGACCCTGACCCGCGGCGAGGGCATCATGTCCTCGCAGTTCGACGGCTACGAGCCGTGGCAGGGGCGCATCGAGAAGCGCAAGTCGGGCGCCATCGTGGCCGACCGCGTGGGCGACGTGATCGCCTACGCCTGCTTCTACGCGCAGGAGCGCGGCGCGCTCTTCGTGAAGCCGGGCGACAAGGTCTACGCCGGGATGATCGTGGGCGAGCACAGCCACGAGAACGACCTGGACTTCAACATCTCCAAGGAGAAGAAGCTCACCAACATCCGCGCCGCCGGCCGCGACGAGAACGTCATCCTGACGCCGCCGCGCGAGATGAGCCTGGAGCGCGCCCTGGAGTGGATCGCCGAGGACGAGCTGGTGGAGGTCACGCCGCAGTCCATCCGCCTCCGCAAGAAGTTCCTGGACCAGACGCTCCGCTACAAGATGGAGCGCGACCGGAAGAAGGGGGACGTGGTCGAGGCCTGACCTCGGCGCTCCCTCCGCAGCACCGCGCGGCCGCCCTCCGGGGCGGCCGTGGCGCTTCGGGGGCCCACTTGATTCGGGCGGAAATGGTCACGGGCCTCTCTTCGCCCTGGACCGGGTGCGCGCACGCTGCACCACCGCCACGGCCCCTTGCCTCCCTCGTCCCCAGCCCCCACCTCCGTTCGACGCCTCCGGTCCGCGTCCGGCGCGGGGGCAGGGCCTCCCCCGCGCCCTGCAACGCCGGCAGGGGCGAGGCGGGCCCGCGGTATAAGCTGGCGTGGCCCACACCCCGGCACCCGCGCCGCCTGACGCCCGCCCCCGCGCCGTCGCTGCCGTCCTCGGCGCCGCCGCGCTCTTTGGGACGACCGGCACGGCCCAGGCGCTCGGCCCGAACTCGGCGACCGCGCTGGGCATCGGCTCGGTCCGACTGCTGGTCGGCGCGATCGGCCTCGCAGCGCTGGCCACCCTGCAGCGCCCCGCGGCTCCTCGCGCCTGGGCGCGCCACCTCCCCGCCCTGCTGGTCGGTGGCCTCGCCGTCGCCACCTATCAGCTGGCCTGGTTCGCCGGGCTGCGCCGCGCCGGCGTCGCGCTGGGCACCATCGTGGGCATCGGCAGCGGCCCGGTCTTCGCCGGGCTCATCCACCTGGCGCTGGAGCGCCGCCACCTCTCCCGCGCCTGGCTGGGCGGGACCCTGCTCACGGTCGCCGGCGCCGCGCTGCTGGCCCTCCGCGGCGCCGACGGCGGGCGCGCCGACCCGGTCGGCCTGGCCGCGATGCTGGGAGCCGGGCTGAGCTACGCCGTCTACGCCCAGGCGGCCAAGCACGCCATGGACCGCGGCCTGGACGCCACCGGCGCCATGGCCGGCGTCTTCGTCGCCGGCGCGGTGCTGCTCTCGCCCCTGCTCGCCATCGAGCCGCTGGGCTGGCTCGCCTCCGCGCCTGGCCTCGCGCTGGCCCTGCACCTCGGGCTCATGACCGTCTGCCTCGCCTACTGGCTCTACGGCCTCGGGCTGCGCGCGCTGCCGGTGCCCACGGTGGTGACGCTCACCCTGGCGGAGCCGCTGACCGCGGCGCTCCTGGGCGTGCTGCTGCTGGGCGAGCGGCTGGGGCCGGCCGGCTGGCTGGGCGGCGCGGCGGTGGCGGCTGGGCTCGCGGCCGCCGGGCGCGGCGAGGAGCCCGGAGAGCCGCCGCCGGCGGGGGCGTAGCGGGCACCCGAAACGCAGACGCGCCGCCCGTCTCCGGGCGGCGCGTCGCGCTTCGCGGCTGGTCCGACGGTCCGGCTAGACCTTCGGCTTGGCGCGCTCGCGGACTTCCTGCTTCTGCTTGGCCCGCGGCTGGCCCTTGGCGGCCGTGTTCACGAAGAGCAGGCCGTCGGCGTGGCCGGGGACGGCGCCGCTCACCAGGATCACGTTGGTCTCGGGCTCGATGCCGACCACCGTGAGGTTCTGGATGGTGACGTTGTCCGTGCCGTAGTGGCCGGGCATGTGCTTGCCCTTCCACACCTTGCCCGGCGTCTTGCGCTGTCCGATGGCGCCGATGTGACGGTGGTGCTCGTGGGCGGTGGACGAGTCGCGCGCGGCGCCCTTCATCCCCCACTTCTTGAAGACGCCGGCGAAGCCGCGGCCCTTGGTGACGCCGGCCACGTCGATGCGCTGGTTGGCCTTGAAGACCTTGTCCACGGTGAGGACGTCACCCGCCTTCAGGTCGCCCAGGAGCTTGGCGTCCTTGACGCGGATCTCCTTCACGTGACGGAAGATGCCGGTGCCGGCCTTCTTGAAGACGCCGACCTCGGCCTTCGTGAGCCGGTGCGCGTGCTTTTCGTCGATCGCGCCGTAGCCGATCACGACGGCGTCGTAGCCGTCCTGCGCCGCCGTCTTCCGGCGGATCACCGTGCAGGGGCCAGCCTCCAGCACCGTGACGGCGACGGCGTCGCCCTCCGGCGTGAAGATCTGGGTCATACCAACCTTCTTCGCGAGCAATCCGGTCGCCATGTTCACCTCGCAGCGGTCCGCCGCGCGACGTGAAGGCCGCGGAGGACGTGCCGTTGGAAAGGGGGGCGTTCTACCCAGCCGGGAGCCGGGTGTCAAGGGAAGTCCCGGACGCCACGGGGGATTCAGCCCGGGAGCTGCTCCCCGGTCATGTGGGAGACCTGCGCCAGCAGGTCGTCGATGTCGAAGGGCTTGGCCAGGTAGCCGGCCGCGCCTACCGCCGCGGCGCGCTGGGGGTTCCCGTCGGCCGAGATGACGACGATGGGCACATGTTGCCGCAGGGGGCGCTCGCGGAGCGCCTGGGAAAAGGCCAGCCCGTCCATCACCGGCATCATCAGGTCCAGCAGGATGACCGCCGGCTCCTCCTCCGAGACCCGGTCCAGCGCCTCGATGCCGTTCCGGGCCCGGGCGACGCGATACCCCTCGCCGTCCAGGATGTCGCAGATGGCCTCGAGGATGTCCGGGTCGTCATCGACGACCAGCACCAGGGGCGGACGGGCGCTCATGGCGGGGCGACGGGAACCAGCGGCGGCTGGTCAGCCTCGGCGGACGGCACCGCCAGGACCAGCACCGCCCCGTCCAGCGCGAGCGTCCCTCCCAGCGCCTGCGCGGCGCGGCGCGCCAGCGGCAGGGAGAGCGACCGCCCCTTGGGATCGCCGGGGGAGCCCTTGCGCGGATCCTCCAGCGCGTCGGGCCCCGGCGGGTACCCCTCGAAGCGGAGCTCCGCCCGCCCGTCCCGCGTCCGCCCCATCACGCGGCCGGCGGTCCCCTCACGCCCGATCACCGACACCAGCGCCTCCAGCGCCCGGTCCAGCAGCACGCGATCCGCCTGGACCAGCAGCCCGTCCTGCAGCTCGACCTCGACCGGCGGAGCGTCCGCCGGGCGGCGCGCGATCACCTCGTCCAGCACCTCGCGCAGCGTCATCGACTCCGGGCGCACCGGGATTCCCTGCGCATCCAGCCGTTCGCAGAGGAAGTGATCCTCGATCAGCTGCCTGACCCGACCGAGGGAGCGCAGGCACATGGCGGTGAGCTTCTCGCCCCGGGCCCCGCCCCGCTCGGCGGCGGCCATCCGGGCCAGCAGCTCGGCCGACCAGAGCGCCGTGGAGAGCGGGTTCCGGACCTCGTGCGCGACGTAGCCCAGGTAGCCACCCCGCGGGTCCTGGGGCCGCGGATTGGGTGGACGCGACTCCTGCGGGCGCGCCGGCACCTGGCCCTGCTCTTCATCCGAGTGTTTTCCCGCCATGCGCCGGTACCCGATGCGGTGAAGAACAGGGGTGTCGCAGACAGATTGGGGAGACGAGCAACCATCCGCAAGTGGGTCGGGCGGACGCCCCGCCAGGGCTCCTGAAAAACATACAGCCAAAAAGGCCCGTGTTAGGGCCTTCCGGGCTCGTTCCTGTAATGCTTATAGCCCGCTGCGTCGTCCGCCACCGGATCTCGCTGCCCTCCAGACGTCCAAGCACCCGTATTCATTGAAACCAGGCGGGCAAGCCCCTCTCGGCATGTCGGTTGCTATCCCTTCTCGTGTCGGGCTATCGCACCTCCGACGCCGCAGGAGGCACCAACATGATGAAGCGCCAGAGCACCCCGAGCACGTCCGGCTCCCTTGAGCTGTATCTCTCGGAGATCAACCGCTACCCGCTCCTCACCGTCGACGAGGAACAGCGGCTGGCGCGGCAGTACCGGGCCGACGGCGACACGCGGGCGGCGCACCGCCTCATCACCGCCAACCTCCGCTTCGTCGTGAAGGTCGCCTACGAGTACCGGTCGTACGGCTTCCGCATCGCCGACCTCATCCAGGAGGGCAACATCGGCCTGATGAAGTCGGTGCAGAAGTTCGATCCCGACAAGGGCATCCGGCTCATCTCGTACGCGGTCTGGTGGATCCGCGCGTACATCCAGAACTACATCCTCCGCTCCTGGTCGCTGGTGAAGCTCGGCACCACCCAGGCGCAGCGGAAGCTCTTCTTCTCGCTGGCCCGCACCAAGCGCGAGCTGGACAAGCTCTCGGTCGAGCACGGCGCCGACTCCGACGGCCAGGACGCCTCCAAGGTCGCCCGCAAGCTGCACGTGAAGCCCGCCGAGGTCCGCGAGATGGAGCAGCGGATGGAAGGGCGCGACATGTCGCTGGACGCGCCCATGGGCGACGACGGCGGCTACTCGCACATGGACTTCGTGGCCTCCGGCAGCGCGCAGCAGGACGACGAGCTGTCCGGCGCGCAGGAGCAGTCGCTCATGTCGGACAAGGTCCTGGTGGCCCTGGCCCGGCTCGACGCCCGCGAGCGCTACATCATCGAGCAGCGCGTGATGAGCGACCACCCGCTCACGCTCAAGGAGCTGGGCGAGCACTTCGGCTTCTCGCGCGAGCGCGCCCGCCAGCTGGAGATCCGCGCCAAGGACAAGCTCAAGCAGGAGCTGGTGGCGCTGGCCGTCGAGGTGGACTGGCCGACCGACGGCACGCCGGTCGACATCGACGACCGGGCGCTGGCGTAGGCGCGCCTCGTCCCCGTCCTCCGACTCCGCCCGGCCTGCGGCGAGGCCACGCTCGAGGACGAGCGGAGCCGTCTGGCGGCAGCAGCGCAGGGCCGGCCCGGGTGCCCCTCACCCGGGCCGCGCCGCTTCAGCCCAGCCCGTGCTTCTTGAGCCGGTACCGCAGCGTGTCGCGCGAGATGCCCAGCAGCCGGGCCGCCTGCGACTGGTTCCCGCGCGCCCGCTCCAGCGCCTCGACGATCAGCTTCCGCTCCACCTCGTCCAGCACCAGCCCGTCGGACGGGACCTCCGGCACCAGCGGCTCGGGGCGCCGCCCGGCGCGCAGCTCCGGGGCCAGGTGCTCGGGGCGGATCTCGTCGGCGCCGGCGTAGAGGATGAACGCCCGCTCGATGACGTTGCGCAGCTCGCGGACGTTGCCGGGCCAGCGGTGGGCCCGGAGCAGCTCCAGCGCCTCCGGGTGGATGCCGCGCACCTGCCGCCCCAGCGCGCGGTTGAACGCGGCGATGAAGTGGGCGGCCAGCGCCGGCACGTCGTCGAGGTGCTCGCGCAGCGGCGGCACGGTGAGGCGCACCACCGCCAGCCGGAAGTAGAGATCGCGCCGGAAGCGCCCTTCCCTGACCCGCTCCTCGAGATCGGCGTGCGTGGCCGCGATCACCCGCACGTCGGCCGCGTGGGCCACCGCGCCGCCGGCGTGCCGGTAGGTGTGCGCCTCGATCAGCTGGAGCAGCCGGGCCTGCGCCGTGAGCGGCAGCTCGGAGACCTCGTCCAGCAGGATGGTGCCGCCGCCGGCCGTCTCCACCACCCCGCGCGAGGGCGTGGCGCCCGCCACCAGCGGCCGCTCCTGCCCGAACAGCTCCGCCTCGACCAGCGCCGGCGTGAGCGCGGCGCAGTTCACCACCGCGAAGGGGCGGGCCGCGCGCGGGCTGCGGGCGTGCAGGGCGCGGGCGAGCCGCTCCTTGCCGGCGCCGCTCTCACCCTCCACCAGCACCGCCGTCTCCTCGCTCCCCGCCAGGCGCGCCACCGCCGCGCGCAGCGCCTCCATCGCCGCCGAGCCGCCCACCACCGGCGCCTCGTCAGCGCCCGGCGGCGCCGCCGCCACCTGCCGCCGCGTGCGGGCCGTGGTGAGCGCGCGCGAGACCGCCTCGTCCAGCGCCTGCAGCGCGAACGGCTTCACCAGGAAGTCCACCGCGCCGTGCTTCATGGCCTCCACCGCGATGTCCACGGTGGAGTGGGCGGAGATCATCAGCACCGCCAGCTCCGGCTGGAGCGCCAGGGCGCGCCGCAGCGTCTCCACGCCGTCGATCCCCGGCAGCTTCACGTCCAGCACCATCACCTCGGGCGGCGACGCCGCGATGGCCTCCAGCGCCCCCTCGCCCGACTCGGCGGTGACCACCTCGTGGCCGGACCGCTGCAGGCGCTCGGTGATGGACCAGCGGATCAGCTTCTCGTCGTCTACGACCAGGACGCGGGCGGCGCTCACGGGGCGGGCTCCGGGCGGGAGGGCGGACGGGCCTGGGGGAGGCTCACGGTGAAGACCGTACCTCCCTCCGGCGGGCAGCGGTAACCGATGTGCCCGCCGTGCTCGGCCACGATGCGCGCCGAGATGGCGAGCCCCAGGCCGGTCCCCTGCCGCTTGGTGGTGAAGAACGGGGAGAAGACCTGCTTGCGGACCTCGGCCGGGATGCCGGGGCCGGAGTCCTCCACCTCGACCATCAGCACCTCCCCGTCGGCGCGGGAGCGGACCGCCAGCGTGCCGCCGGCGCCGGCCATGGCCTGGCAGGCGTTGAGGCAGATGTTGAGGAAGACCTGCTCCAGCTGGCTCGCGTCGCCGCGCACCGGCGGCAGGTCCGGGCAGAGCTCGGTGCGGACCGCGATGCCGTCGTCCCGGTGCTGCTGGCGGATCAGGAACAGGGCCTTCTGCAGCGCGGCGTTGAGATCGGTGGGGCGCAGCTCGACGCGCGGCGGGCGCGCGAAGCCGAGCAGGCTCTCCATGGTCCCGGTGAGCCGCACCACCTGGTGGCGCATCTCGGCCACCACCTCGGCCTTGTGGGCGTCGGTGGCCAGGTCCTCCGCCATCAGCTCCAGCGCGCCGGAGAGGCCGGCCAGCGGGTTCTTGATCTCGTGGGCCAGGCCGGTGGCCAGCGCCCCCACCGCCGCGAAGCGGTCGGCCTGCACCATGCGCTCGCGGTAGAAGGCCTCCAGCTCCACCTGGCTGCGCCGCAGGGCGGCCAGGGTGGCGTCGAAGCCGCGCGCCGCGGTGCCCAGCTCGTCCGGGCGCCCCTCGTCGGCGCGCACGGTCCGGTCGCCGGCCTCGGCGCGCTGCATGGCGGCCACCAGCCGCTGCAGCGGGCTCACCACCTCGCGCCCCAGGAGCCAGAGCGCGATGGCCAGCAGGCAGATCAGCGCCAGGAAGGCGGAGAGCCCCAGCGTCCGCGCCAGCTGCCCCTGCGCCTCCACCACCGGGAGCCGCGAGAAGCGCAGCTCCACCCAGCCGCCCACCGGCTGGCCGGCGTCGTGGCAGCGCGCGCAGGCCTGGCTGCGCGGCACCGGCGCCAGCACCGCGAACTCGCTGGTCACGCCGGGCGGGGAGAGCACGCGGGTGGCCTCGCCCCCCGGCAGATCGGGCCAGGGCACCGCGCCCAGGCGCGAGCGCTCGCTGGACACCGACACCCGGCCGGTGGGCGCGATCAGGCTGGCCGAGATCAGGTCGGAGCGGTGGGCGGTGAGGGTGCCCAGGATGGCAGGCACGTCCGCGGGGCGGCCGGCCAGCATCACGTTGGAGACGCCGGTGGCGGTCATGCGGGCGTAGATCTCGGCCCGCTCCACCCGGGCGCGCTCCAGGTCCGCGCCGTACCAGCGGACCGCCGCCACCACCATCGCCACCAGGGTGGCTGCGAAGAGCAGCGCGGTGGGGATGAGGACCCGGGCCTGCAGGCTGGCCGAGAGGCGGGCCCAGCCGCGCGAGAGCGCGTTCACGGCGCACCTCCAGCCCCAGGGCACCGGCGCAGGTCCGGCCGTCCGCGGATCAGGCCGCCTCCACCCGGTCCCCGGCCCGCCCGGCGCTCGCCTCGCCCGCGGCCTGGAGGTCGAAGATCTGGACCGCCGCGACCACCAGCGGATCGTCCGGCCCGCCGTCGCGGACCGCCTCGCGCAGCCGCGTGCTGGGCGCGTGCAGCAGCTTGGCGACGATCGAGCCGGCCATGGCGTCCAGCTTGCGGGCCAGCTCCGGATCCTCGCCCAGCCGCTTCAAGGTGCGCTCCACCTCCTCGCGCGCGATGGCGCTGGCGCGGGTGCGCATCTCCCTGATGAGCGGCGCGGCCCGGCGCTCGGCCTCGGCGTCGGCGAACTTGCGGACCTCCTCGTCCACGATGCGGCCGGCCTGCTCGGCCGCCTCGGACCGCTGCGCCAGCGCGGCCTTCATGACGCGATCGAGGTCATCCACGTCGCAGAGGTAGACGTCCGGCAGCGCCCCGGTGGCGGCCGGCACGGCCCGCGGGACGGCCAGGTCCACCAGCACGATGCGGCGGCGGCGCTGCCTCATGAGGCGCGCCATGGCCTCCGGGGCCAGCGCCTCCGGGGCGACCGGGGCGGCGGAGACCACCACGTCGGCCGTGGCCAGCTCCTGCTCCAGCGCGTCCAGCGGCCGGGCCACGCCGCCCACCTCGGCGGCCAACGTCTCGGCGTTGGCCAGCGTCCGGTTGAGCACCACCACCGTGGCCTTCTGGTCGGCCAGGTGCTGCGCGGTGAGCCGGGCCATCTCGCCGGCGCCGATCACCACCGCGCGCCGGCCGGCCACCGGTCCCAGCACCTTCTCGGCCAGCACCGTGGCCGCGTGTCCCCAGGACACGCCGGCCCGGCCCAGCGCGGTCTCGGTGCGGATCCGCTTGGCGGCGCCCAGCCCGCGCGAGAGGACCTGCGCCAGCTCCTTCCCGGCGGTGCCGGCGTCGGCGGCCCGCTGGAAGGCGTCCTTCACCTGCCCCAGGATCTGCGGCTCGCCCAGGATGGCCGACTCGAGGCTGCCGGCCACGCGGACCAGGTGCCGGAAGGCCTCCTCGCCCTGCAGCTCGAAGAGCGGCAGCTCGCGCCCGCCGGCGCGCGCCTGGAGCGCCGAGCGCAGCTCCAGCAGCGCCGCCGCGGGGCAGCGGGTGGCGGCGTAGATCTCGACGCGGTAGCAGGTGGAGAGCGCCACCACCTCGTCGATGCCGCCCAGCCCGGCGTAGCCGGCCAGCGCCACGTCCAGCTGGTCCGCGGTGAGGGCGACGACCTCGCGGTCCGCGACGGTGGCGCTCTTCTGGTTCAGGCCGATTGCGACGAGCACGGCTCCCCCAATCCTGTTCGCCGCACCCCGAGCAAGGCCCGTGCCTCGACGAGATTTCCTTGGCTTTTTGCGAATGGTTGCGGCGGGATGACGCAACGCTTGCGTCATTTCACCCACCTCCCACCGGCGGGCGAAAGGGCTGCATCCCACCCTGCCGGCCGCGCGGGAACCCCCCTGTCGGCGGATGTATGGACGGCTCGGGTGATCGCCCGAGCCCTCCCTCCTGCGATCGCCCCCGCCTGCCCCGGACTCTTTCCTCGCCGGCTCGGTCACCGTCCCAATGTCGCCCGAGGCCGCGATGCGGGAGATTGGGGCTCGAAGGAAGTCGGGCACGTGGCCCGGCGAAGGCCCAAAGGAGCACGTCATGACGAACCGGTTCGAGAGCGGCGCGGCGGTCCGGAGCGGCTACTATCTCAACGCGGCGCGCTGGGCGATCCAGCCGGTGGCGCGCGACGGCGAGCGGCTTCCCGAGGGCAAGGGGGTCTGGATGAAGGTCCCGACGCTGGCGGCCCTGGTGCTCACGCCCATCCTCGGCCTCACCTTCCTGATGTTCCTGCCCCTGATCGGCTTCGCGCTGCTCCTGGGGTACCTGGCGCGGCCGGTGGTCCGGCTCTTCCACCGCTCCGCCACGGAGCTGGCCGGCACCATGACCCCGGGCTGGCAGCCCGGCGAGGCGCACCTGACCGGCAAGGCGCCCGAGGCGCCCACGAAGGCTCCGGCCAGGGACGAGAAGCTGGACGCGCTGCAGGCCGAGATCGAGGAGAAGCGGGTCAAGTAGCCCGCGACCGGGGCAGCGCACCGGGCCGGTGGCCGCGCGCCGCCGGCCCGCGCGCCTTCAGTCAGTCCTCGACGCGGATCACGCCGCGCTTGATGGCGAACCGCACCAGCTCGGTGCGGTTGTGGACCGCCAGCTTCTCCATGACGTGCTCGCGGTGGGTCATGGCGGTCTTCACGCTGATGCCGAGGACGTCGGCGACCTCCTTGTTGCTCCGCCCCTCGGCCACCAGCTTCAGCACCTGCTTCTCGCGGTCGGTCAGCGCCTCGTAGGGATCCGACGAGGCCGGGCCGGCCGCGCCCCCCTCCTCCATGGCGGTGCGGGCCACCTCCGGATCCAGCACCAGGCCGCCCCGCTGCACGGCGCGGATGGCGTTGGCCAGCTCGGCCCCGGCCGACTTCTTGAGCACGTAGCCGGCCACGCCCGCCTTGAGCAGGCGGCGCACGTACTCGCGATCCTCGTACTGCGAGAGGATCAGCACCCGCGCCCGCCGCCCCTGCTTGCGCAGCTCAAGCGCCGCCTCGATGCCGCCCAGGCCCGGCATGGCGATGTCCATCAGCACCACGTCCGGATCGAGCCGCTCCACCTCGGCCAGGGCCGCCTTGCCGTCCCCCGCCTCGCCCACCACCTCGAGGTCCGGCTGCGCCGAGAGCAGCGCGCGCACGCCGTCGCGCAGCAGCGCGTGGTCGTCCACGATCAGCACCCTGATCCGTCCGGCCCCGCTCATGCCCCGCCTCCTCCGGCCCGCCGCTGCGCCGGCGCGCCTGCTTCATGCGCCGGCGCCGCCGCGTCCGCACGCGAATCGGCGTCCGGGCCGGCCACCTCCAGGACCGGGATCCGGACCGTCACCCGGGTCCCCTGCCCCGGCGCGGAGTCCACCTGGGCGCTCCCGCCCAGCAGCTCGGCCCGCTCGCGGATGCCCAGGAGCCCCCACGCCGGCCGCCCCTCGCGCCGCACCGCCGCGTCCGGGTCGAACCCGCGCCCGTCGTCCTCGATCTCGACCCGGATCTCGCCCTCGCCCACCGCCACCTGGACCAGCACCGCGCTGGCCTGGGCGTGGCGCGCCACGTTGGAGAGCGCCTCCTGGCAGATGCGGAACACCGCCGTCTCCAGCTCCGGCGGCAGGCGCCGGTCGGGCCCCTCGAACTCGCAGCGGACCGTCACGCCGCGCGCGCCCAGCGTGCGGTCCCCGTACCAGCGGACCGCCGAGGTGAGCCCCAGGTCGTCCAGCACCGAGGGGCGCAGGTCGAGGATCATGCGGTGGACGTCGTCCAGCGTGCGGACCGCGGTGGCCTTCACCTCGTCCAGGTCCGGCGTGCGCCCGGCCCGCAGCGCCTCGCGCGCGGCGTCCAGCTTCATGGCCAGGAGCGCCAGCGCCTGAGTGGTCTCGTCGTGGAGCTCGCGGGCGACCCGCTTCCGCTCGTCCTCCTGCGCCACGATCACCTTGCGCAGGAGCTGCCGGCGCTCGTCCTCGCGGGCGCGCAGCCGCTCGTTGGCGTCGCCCAGCGCGCGCGTCCGCTCCACCACCCGCCGCTCCAGCTCCTGGTTGGCCTCGCCCACCCGCCGCAGCAGCTGGCGCAGCGCCTCGCGCATCCGGTCGAGCGAGAGCCCCAGCCGCCCCACCTCGTCGTGGCCCAGGTCCGGGATGGGCGCGTCCAGCTCCCCGGCGGCGATCCGCTCGGCCTCGGCGCCGAGCACGCCCAGCGGGCGGGTCACGCTGCGGGCCGCGCCCCAGGCGAAGAGCGCGGCCATGGCCAGGTTCAGCGCCAGCCCACCCACCACCACCACCCAGGGGATCTGCCCGGAGGGCGAGGTCAGGCCGACGGGCTGCCGGATCACCACCGTCCAGGGCGCCACCGTGAGCGGCGCCACCGTCAGGGTCTCGCGCGACCCCACCTTGCCGTCGCCCGCTCCCGCGCACCCGAGGCTGGTGGGCTCGCGCCCGCGGGCCTCCGCCGCCACCGCGTCGAAGCAGGCCGGCCGGAGCCCCACCCGCTCGGCGGCGGTGCTCCCCAGCACCACGCCGTCCGGGCCGAGCAGGTCGGCCTCGCCGCCCGTCCGCCGCAGCGGCGCCAGCGCCGCCGCCAGCCCGCGGTGGCCCGGGTCGAAGGTGCTGCCGGCGATCCCCACCCGCTGGCCGTCCCAGCGCCGGATCGGCACCAGCGCGTGGACCACCCAGCCGCCGCCGCGCCGGTCCAGGCCGGAGAGGCGGGGCACGCCATCGCGCAGCACCTCCGCCACCGCGGCCGCGTCCGGCGCCGGCACCTGGGCCGCGCCGGGCGGCAGCGTGCTCACGGCCCGGCCCCGGGCGTCGAGGAGGTAGACCGCCAGCCGCGGCTCCAGGTCCTGCCGGGCGTCGGCCATGGCGCCGTGCACCAGCGCCGGGGAGGCCTCGGGGAAGTCGCGCGCCACCGCCGCCGCCAGGCGCTGCAACAGCGCCAGCTCGCGGGTCATGGTCGCGTCCAGCTGGGCGGCCACCGCGCCCGCCGCCGAGGCCCGCTCGGCCAGGAGCCGGTCGTCCAGCGCCTCGAGCCAGCGCAGGCCCACCGCGGCCATGATGGCCGCCGGCACCAGGATGCCCATGGCCATGAGCACGTTGACGCGCTTCTGCAGCGGCACCCCGCTGGCCCTGCCGGTCAGCCTCACCGCGTCCTCCCGCTCAGGCTCTCGGCCATGCGCTCCAGCTCCTCCTGCGGGCCGCACGAGCGGAGCCGGTAGGGGCGGCCGTCCAGCTCCCAGGCCAGCTCGCGCCAGGGCGCGCCGTAGAGCCGCAGCTCGGAGAGGCGCGCGCGCAGCCCACCCAGGGTCACGTCGCGCGTGCCCAGCACCTCCGGGCGCCCCACCAGCTCCGGGTACAGCTCGTCGCCGGCCCGCAGCGCCTGGAGCAGCTGCACCGCCGGCCGCCCCCCGGCGTCGTCGAAGACCAGCAGCGCGGTGCCGCGCCGTCCCCCGGCCACCCAGACCTCCGCCGGCGGCCAGCGCAGCCGCTCGGGGAAGTAGGCCGGGATGTCGATGCGGGCCGCGAGCTGCCGCTCGGCCTCGGGGAGGCCGGGCACCTTGTGCGCCTCCAGGTCCGAGGCCAGCCAGGCCGGCACCGCTCCCAGCGCGGCCAGCCCCAGCGCGGCGGCGGCCACGACCAGGACCAGGGTCCGGAGCATCCGGGCCAGCTCGACCGCTGCGGCGCGCGCGCGGCTCACGGACTGGTCATACCACGAAGAACAGCAGCCCCGTGACGGCCAGGCCCCCCAGGACCACCCGGGCGAAGCCGAACGGCAGGGGGGCCGGCGCCGGCTCCAGCAGGCGGCGGCAGCGCAGCTCCACGTCCGCCGCCCGGACCCGCGCCAGCGCGGCCGCGAACGGCAGGGTGCGGGCGCCGGTCACGCCGGCGCCGGCGCGGTAGAGCCGGAGCACGGCGCTGGCCAGCGCCAGCCGGTCGCCCGTCAGCTCGGCGGCGCGCTCGTCGGCGAGCGACTCCGCGTCGCGCATCAGCACGCGCGCCACCACCTGGAAGGCCGGGTTGAAGGCCAGGAGCCCGCGGGCCAGGAAGAGGGCCCAGCTGGACACCGGATCGCGGTGGGCCAGGTGGCAGAGCTCGTGGGCCACGGCGGCGCGCAGCTCGCCCGGGTCGAGCAGCGCCAGCGCGCCGCGCGAGACCACCAGCGCCGGCCGGCGCAGGCCGGTGCAGTAGAGGAGCGGCAGGTCGCTGCCCAGGTGGACGATCCGCGGTGGCGCCAGCGCCAGCCCGGCCGAGAGCGGCCGCACCAGCCCCTCCAGCGCCGCGGCCCTGGCCGCCGCCAGCGGCGTCTCGGCGCGGCGCGGCCCGCTGCGCCGGCGCAGGTACGGGACCAGGTCGACGAGCAGCAGGGCCAGGCCGGCGCCGGCCATGGCCAGCACCCACCAGCCCATCAGCCCCATCCCCAGCCAGCGCAGGTCGTCCCAGCGCCGGGCCTCGAAGAGCGCCGCGGCGCGCCGGAAGGCCTCGGTGGCGCGCACCGGGAAGAGGACCATCAGCGCCGGAGACACGAACAGCGGAAGGGCCACGCCCAGGAGGCGCAGGCCCATCCGCTGCCGGGGTTCGACCACCCGCCACGCCCGCACCAGCGCCTCCACCACCAGCGAGGCCACCAGGGCGTGGAAGATGGACTGGGCGAGGTACTCAGCCCACGTCGCGCTTGTCATGTCCCGAGCCGTGCCCGTGCTCGGTGGGGGCCGGACGCCCCTCCAGCCGCGCCAGCTCGAGCGGGTGCTCGTGCACGTACCGGTCCCGGCCGACCTTCCCCGTGAAGATCGAGGTGTCGAAGGGGAAGACGTCCGGGTTCAGGTGGGCGTTGAAGATGTGCCAGATGGCGATCACCAGGAACGCCATCAGCCCTTCGTTGGAGTGGGCCACCTTGGCGGCCGGGATGAGCTGGCCGGGCAGGATCGAGGCCACCAGCACCGGGAAGAAGAGGATGAAGCCGGTCAGGACCATGATGACGTTGCCGACCACCAGGCCCCAGTACTCGAACTTCTCCTTGTAGGTGTACCGGTCGTAGAGCGGCTGCTTGTCGGTCGTGCCCAGGTAGTAGCGCAGCTGCTGGATCACGTCCTCGAAGTCCTTCTTGGTCGGCACCATCGTGAAGCCGACCTTGCGGGACAGCATGGTCACGATGGCGTTGGCGAAGTGGACCACGGTCGAGACGGCCAGCACGATGCCGAAGGCGCGGTGGATTCCAGCGGCAGGCGTCGATGCCGCCGAAGATGGTCACCAGCACCTGGGCCCAGCCGGCCGTGTAGAACTTCTGCGGCAGGCCGGTGAGGCACAGCATCGCGAACGTCACCATCGTGACGAGGTGCTCGATTCCGCTGCTGCAGGTTCCAGCGGACGATGTACGGGGTCTGAGCGCTCATCGATTCACCACGACGCGCCACAGGTGGAGCGCGATCTGGAGCAGGAGCCCGCCCACCATGAACGGGATCATCAGGCGGTAGAACAGCTGCACCATCCAGACCAGCGGCGCCTTCTCCGGCGTCGGCTGGTAGTGCGAGAGCCAGGCCTTGGGGAAGCTGGCGCTGGCGCCCTGGTGGCACTTGGCGCAGGTCTTCTGGAGGTTGGCGGCGATCACGGTCGAGCTCGGGTCGCCCGCCTTCTGGATGTCGTGCACACCGTGGCAGTCGGTGCAGCCCGCGGCCAGGCGGCCGCCGCCCTCGCGGCTGGCGCGGCCGCGCTGCAGCGTGGCGGACATGCCGTGGAAGTCGTTGAGGTAGGTGGAGACCACGTCGGGCGAGAGGCCGTACTTCTTCATCAGCTTCTCGTCGGAGTGGCAGCGGCCGCAGATGTCGGCGGTGCGCAGCGCCATCTGGCCGCCGCGGACGTCGATGGTGTCGTGCGCCCGGTGGCAGTCGGTGCAGACCGGCACGTCCTCGTTCTTCTGGTCGAGGGCGCGGCCGTGCACGCTCTTCGCGAAGGCCTCGGCCTCCTCGAAGTGGCACTCGGCGCAGAGCTGGGCGATGCGGCCGCGCTCGTGCGGCCCGGCGACGGCGTGCGAGCCGTGGCAATCGACGCAGGTGGGCGCGCTGGTGTTCCCGGCCTCGGCCACCCGGTGGTGGACGCCGTCCAGGCTCTTCTTGAAGTTCTGGATATGGCAGGCCTTGCAGGCCTCCACGTGACGGCGGGTGAGATTGGCCGTGCCCTTGTAGGGCAGCGGCTTGCCGTCGGAGTGCTCGGTGGTCATGCCCACGTGGCACTGCACGCAGCTGACGGGCTGCTGCGCCTTGCCGTGGACCGAGCCACCGTAGGCGGCGGCGTCGACGGGCGCGAGCTTGAGCTCGCCGCCGCCGGCCAGCGTCGCGGACTGCTCGTCGGCGTGGCACATCAAGCAGTCATCGTTGGAGGGGTCGTCGGCGGCGGCCCAGCTGGGGCCTGCGGCGAGCGCGACGAGGAGCGGCAAGACCGATCGTCTCATTGGGATCCACCTGGTGATGTCGGGCGCGTCAATCCGTACCAGGGTACGGTTGGCGCCTTGTTACCAGGGGCGGGCAAAATTGTCCAACCTCTAGACTATTGTAACTACGCGATAAATTTACGCGCTTTGCGCCCGATCAATCACGTGTGAACGTCGCGCAAATCCAGCGCGAAACGCAGCCCTCCGCCCCGGCGGGGCAAATCACGCACCCACCGCCGCCATCTTGATCGCGATCATCCTCCGGCGCGCAGGCGCCGGGCCCGCGACGCGAGGAGACCTCGCGCGGCGGCGGCGGTGCTCCGGGCACCGGCCCGTAAGCGCTGCGGAACTCGGCGATCGGGTCCGCCTGGCCGGGCCGGCCGGAGCGGCGCTCCCCGCCCCCACCCTCGCACCCGCACGCACTCCCGGACGGCGCCGCCCGCCGGCGCCGGCGGTGGCCGGCGGGGCGGGCGGCGAAAGTCGTGCGGGGTGCTCAGGCCGGCCTGAGGAAGCTGTCCACCAGCTTGCGCCAGCCGTCCTCGCCCATCAGCCAGGGGGCCGGGGCCACCAGCGCCCCGCCGTCGGCCGCTGCGAGGCCGAGCCGCTCCTCCAGGAAGGAGGCGAAGCGGAGCGACTCACGCCGGGTGAACGCCTCGGCGACGTCGCCGGTGGGCAGGCCCAGCCACCCATCGCCGGCGGGCGTGAGCGCCGCCACCCAGCCGCCGGCCAGCCCGTCCCGCTTCACCAGCGCCGGGTCGCGCAGCACCGCGGCGTTGACGCCGGCCACCACCCCCGCCACCGGCGCGAGCAGCGGCACCGACCGCTCGCCGGCGTGGAGCAGCGCCACCGGCTCGCCCGCCTCGACCCGCGTGCCGGTCGCCACTGGCTCGACCGCCGTGACGCCGGGCAGCAGCTGCTGGGCGATGCCGTCCAGCCCCAGCTCCACCGTCCCGCCGCCCCGCGCCCGCAGCCACACGTGGCCGGGGGCCAGGTGGAGCGCCGGCCGGAAGGGCACGCCGGCCACCTCGCGCAGCCCCAGCCGCGCCTCCCGCCGCGCGGCGGCGGCCCGGATCACCGCGGCCACCGCGGCCACCGGGAGCCCCACCGCCAGGAGCGCCAGCAGCACCACCCCGAACCGCGCCCCCACGCCCAGCACGAACACCGCCGTCGCCTGGAGGATGTCGATCACGGCCTGCATGGCTGCCTCCTCTCCGTCACTCCGCGTGACACATGCTGCAGTCGTCGAGGCCGAACGCCTTCTTGCCGTCGTGGCAGGCGCCGCAGGCCTGGCCCTTCTCCATCTTCTCGTGGGTGATCCCCAGCGGCTGGGCGCCGCCCGAGCGCCCCAGGATCCCGAACGGCTGCGGGTGGCAGCCCAGGCAGCTGGGGTGGGCCCCGTCCACGTGCATGTCGTGGTTGAACGTCACCACGCCCGGGCTGTCCTTGGCCTGCACCAGCGCCTGCCCCTTGGGCAGGTTGGGCAGCTCGCCCGCCACCGCTCCGCCGGCCAGCAGCCCGGCCACCAGCACCCCCAGCGTCGTCTTGCGCGTCATGGTCCGGTCTCCGGGCTCAGGTGAGGAAGAAGCCGCGCGCCAGCTCGTCCCAGTCGTCGCCGGCCAGCGCCTGCGCGATGCCGTGGACCGGCGCGCCGCCGTCCTGCAGCACCTGCCCGAGCTCCGGGCTGAGCCGGAGCGCCAGGCGCTCCGAGGCCTCGTCCAGCAGCCGGCGCGCGGGGGCGTCGGCGAGCAGCTGGCGCAGGTTGGCCGCCAGCCGCGGCGCCTTCACCTTGAACAGCCAGCCGGCGCCGTAGACGTCGGCCAGGGCCGCCGGGGCGTCCACCGCGGCCCGGTTCACCGCCACCACCGTGCCGTCGACCGGCGAGGCCAGCGCTACCGCCTTGTGGCCGTCGCCCAGCGAGAGGGCCGGGTCGCCCTGGGCCACGTGCGCGCCCAGCGCGGGCACCGTGACCTGGGCCGGGCCCACCAGCTTGTGGGCGAAGTCGTCCACGCCCACCGTCACCAGGCCGTCGGCCTCCAGCCGCGCCCAGGTGTGGCCCGGGTGCAGGTGGACGCCGGCCGGGATCTGGAACCAGCCCGGGAGCGCAGCGGCGCGCGGGGCGGCGGGGCGGGCCGGGGTGGCCGCGGCGCGCGGGACCTCGGCGGCGGCCGTGGCCGCGACCGGCTGCGGCCGGCCGCCCTGCACGTAGCGCCAGAACGGGATGAAGAGCAGCAGGTAGGTGACCGCGAGCCCGTACTCCATCAGCTTCGCGGGGTAGACCGAGAGCAGGTCGAAGTGGTTCATGGCGTCCTCCTCACCCGTGATCCGCGAAGCGGGGGTCCTCGCGGAGGATGGGCATGCGGTTCACGATCCAGCGGAAGGCCAGCACGCCGACGGTGACCAGCGTGACGGAGACCCAGATCTCCATCCAGCTCGGCACGTAGCGGACCGGCGCCTGCCAGTTGAGGGCCACGATGGAGACGTTGAGCCGGTTGAGCGCGATCCCGATCACGCCCAGCACGCCGGCCACGCGCACCACCCTGACCCGGCCGTTGCGCGCGCCCCAGGCGAAGAGCAGCGAGGGGAGCAGCACGAAGCCGAGGATCTCGACCAGGAACCAGGCGCCCATGGGCGTGGCCAGCAGGGGCCAGGCGTGGCCGTCGATGACGCCCTGCAGCTTCAGGAAGAAGTAGGCGAACATCACCAGCGCGCCGGCCTTGCCCAGCCCCAGCGTGAGCCTGTCCACGTCCACGTGGTGGCCCGCCACCTGGCTGGCGAAGATCCGGTGCGAGAGCGCGCTCTCCACCACCACCATGCAGATGCCGGCGATGATCGCGGAGATGAAGAAGAAGATGAAGATGTAGGGCGTGTACCAGAGCGGGTGGAGCTTGGTCGGCATGAGCAGGAAGAGCGAGCCCAGGGCCGACTGGTGCATGGTCGAGAAGATGACCGAGAGCACCGTGAGCGCGATGAGGATCTTCTTCCAGGGGCGCCACCAGCCGCCGCCAGCCCAGCCACTCGAAGAAGGACAGCGCGAACTCGAGGAAGAGGACGCTCGAGTAGCACATCACGCACCAGGCGACCTCGAAGAGGACCGAGGCGGTGCCGAAGTTCACGATGGCCATCACGATGTTCCAGGGGCGGCCCAGGTCGGCCAGGAGGCCGACGATGGCGATCACGTAGCCGAGGAAGGCGGTCAGGATCGCCGGCCGCTCGATGGGGTGGTAGGCCTTGAGCCCGAAGAGCTGGACGGTGGCGCCGATGGTGAAGCCGCCGGCCGCCAGCACGATCCCGGTCATCATGTCGAACCCGATCCAGAGGCCCCAGGGGGCGGTCTGGGAGAGGTTCGTGGTGGCGCCCAGGCCCACTGCGAACCGCACCACCAGGATGGGCAGGCCGACCGCCAGGATCACGGCGGCCACGGCGTTGAAGGGCGTGATTCAGCGTGCGGAGGTACTCGCGGAGCCCCATCCCCAGCAGGATTTCTCGCGGAAGAACGTGGACGGTGCCGCGGCGGCGGTCGCGCTAGCCATGGTGATCCTCCTTCGCGGCCGGCGCGTGGGACTGGCCGTCCACCTCGTCGCGGCGCTTCGAGAACGCGTAGAGCCCCATCAGCAGCGGGGGCCACAGGGTCATCACGAACGGCGGTGCGCCCAGCGCGCCGGAGACCAGCTCCGGGAACGCCTTGCCCGGCACGTCGGTCCGCAGGGCCAGCTGGCCCAGGTCGACGTCGGACAGGTAGAGCCAGCTGGTGCCGCCGGCCTCCTCCTCGCCGTAGACGTGGTGCAGGTAGCGGCCCGGGTTGGTGTAGATGCGGGTCTTGGCCACCTCGAGCAGCTCGCCGCGCTTGCCGAAGGTGAGCGCGCCGGAGGGGCAGACCTCGGTGCAGGCCGGCGGGAGCCCCTGCGCCTGCCGCGGCGCACAGAACGTGCACTTGCGGACGCGCGGGGCGTTGCTGGCGTACTCGTACTTGGGGACGTCGAACGGGCAGGCCAGCATGCAGTACCGGCAGCCCATGCACTTGCTGGCGTCGTAGACCACCGGCCCGCTGGGCAGCTTGTCCATGGCGCGGACCGGGCAGGCCGAGGCGCAGGCGGGCGCGAGGCAGTGCATGCACTGCTTCTTGGCGAAGCGCTCCTCGCCCCCCGCCTTCTCGGTCCGGTTCACCACCGTGAAGGCCTGCTCGCTGGTGTCCCGCCGCTGCCGCATGACCGCGTCGTCGGGCGGCGGCGCCGGCAGCTGGTTGGCCTCGGCGCACGCCGCCTCGCAGCCGCGGCAGCCGACGCACAGGGTGGTGTCGACCAGCACGCCCGGTCCATCCGCGGGCGCGCCGTGTTCCGGGGTGGAGGCGGCCGCGGCCGCGGCGCCGGCGGCGCCTGCGGTCGCGACGGCGATTCTGAAGAACCCTCTGCGTCCGATCTGCATGGCGGTCTCCGGCCCTAGCTGCGGGCGGCCATCAGGTTCAGCGTCCCGAGCACCGCGACACCGACCAGCGCGACGGCGAATGCGAACATCATGGCGTGCCTCCTTTCGACAGCTCCGGGGTGAGATGCGAGTCCGCGTCCGCCGACCGCTCCACGCGCTGCCGGGCCTCGCGGTAGGCGGGGCACGACTCGAAGCCGCAGGCGGCCTCGCAGCTGTTGGCGGTGGTGACCTGGTCGAGCGGGACGAGCTTCTTGACCGGGTAGGCGCGGCAGAAGACCATCCGGATTTCCTTGAAGTACGGGCAGGTCATCGGCCGCTCCTCCTGCCCTTCACAAGGGCAAGCGCCGGGCCAGCGCAGCGCTGCGGCGCGGCCTGCTCCGAAAGCGCGGGACGTGGCGCTGGGTTAGGTGGGCTGGGCGCCCGGGGTGCGCCGCCGAGGCAACCCCGGACAGAGCGTCGGGCGCGGAGAGATCCTCAGCAGCGGGCTGGACCGCGCTCCACCGGATGCGCCGTGGTTGCAGCCACTTGCGCGGCGGCCGGGCGGGTCGAAGAGAATCTCGACACCGTCGACATCCTCAGCACGCGCGGGAGCGCGCAGCTGGGGGAGGTCGAAGGACGTGGGAATCACGCTGCAGGGGCCGGCAGCGCCGGACTCGCGTGCAAGACGGGCCTCACGGCGGCGGTCAGCCGCGCCGAGGCTGCAGCCGGACCCCGGGAAGTCAGGCCCATGGCCTCACGCGAGGCAACGCCCGTCCTGAGGCCTGGGGCCTACCCCTCGGCTGCCCTCGCGCACGAGGGCGCCGCGCTCAGGCCTTGGGCTCCGACTCCTCACCGTCGCGCTTGAGCCCCCACTTCTTCATCTTGTTGTAGAGCGTGACCCGGTCGATCCCCAGGATGCGGGCCGACTGGCTGACGTTGCCGCCGGTGTGGGCCAGCACCGCGGAGACGTGCCGGCGCTCCACCTCCTCCAGGGAGGCCATGGCGCCCGGGCGCGGCGGGGCCTCGGCGCTGGCGCGGGCGGGGAGCCCCAGGTCCTGCAGCTGGATGATGGGGCCGGTGGACACCACCGCCCCGCGCTCCAGCACGTTGCGCAGCTCGCGGACGTTGCCGGGCCAGTCGTGGGCCATGAGCGCGTTCATGGCCTCCGCCGAGACGCCGTCGACCCGCTTCTGCATCTCGATGGCCAGCCGCTCCAGGAAGCCCTGCACCAGCAGCGGCACGTCCTCGCGCCGCTGCCGGAGCGGCGGCAGGGTGATGGGGATGACGTTGAGGCGGTAGAACAGGTCCTCGCGGAAGCGCCCCTCCGCCACCGCCTTGCGGAGGTCGCGGTTGGTGGCGGCCACGATGCGCACGTCCACCTGGATGGGGTCGTTCCCCCCGATGCGGTGGAAGCGGCGCTCCTCCAGCACCCGCAGCAGGTCGAGCTGGAGCTTCCCCCCGATGTCGCCCACCTCGTCCAGGAAGAGCGTGCCGCCGTGCGCCGCCTCGAACTTGCCCTTCCGCCGCGCCAGCGCGCCGGTGAAGGAGCCCTTCTCGTGGCCGAAGAGCTCGGACTCCAGCAGGCTCTCGGTGAGGGCCGCGCAGGAGACCGCCACGAAGGGCCCCTCGGCCCGCGGGCTCTCCTGGTGGATGGCGCGCGCCAGCACCTCCTTGCCGCTGCCCGACTCGCCCAGCACCAGGATGGTGGAGTTGGAGCGGGCCGCGGTCCGCGCCAGCTCGAAGAGCGACTGCATGGCCGGGCTCTTGGAGACCAGGTCGCGGAACCGGTACTCCTGCCGGAGCGCCTGGCGCAGGACCGTGTTCTCCCGGATGAGCGACTGCTGGGCCACGATCTTCTGCATCATCATGGAGAGCTCCTCGGGATCGAACGGCTTCACGAGGTAGTCGTAGGCGCCCAGCTTCATGGCCGCGACGGCGGTGTCCACCGTGGCGTAGGCGGTCATGATCACCACCGCCAGCTCGGGCTGGAGCTTCTTGGCCTCCTCCAGCACCTGCAGCCCGTCCATGCCGGGCATCTTGAGGTCCACGATCAGGATCGACCAGCGCTCGGCCTTGAGCCGCTCCAGGGCGGAGGGGCCGTCGGCGGCCTGCCCCAGGGTGTACCCGTCCTTCTCCAGCCAGCCGCCCAGCGACTCCCGGACGATCTCCTCGTCGTCCACCACCAGGATCCGGGTCCGGTCGTTGCTCATGGCCACGCTCCTCCAGCGAGTTCTCCGAGCCGCGCGCAGCACTCGCCGCACAGCCTGGCTTCCTTGTCGTCCACGTCGCGCACGCCGGCGGAGCGGGACATCACGCACGCGGCGGTGGCGCAGTGCACCAGCCCGAAGGCGTGCCCGACCTCGTGCACGGCCTCCTTGGCCAGCCGCTCCTCCAGCAGGTCCGGCCCCATCACGTCCACGTCCTCGAGCAGCCGCGCCGTGGAGACCACCGCCGCCGCGCCGCCCAGCTGCGCCTCGCCGAAGACGTAGGTGAGGATGGGGATGAAGAGGTCGCGGTCGGTGACCCCCAGCACCTTGCCGGCGCGCGGGCCGGCGTCCAGCAGCCACTGCAGGATCGCCTTCGAGGCGTGCTGCCTGCGCCTCGGATCGTAGGCGTGCAGCGGCCGCGCGGGCGAGCTCCAGCGGCGCACCGGCCGCCGGAACGCGTCCGCCAGGTGGACGGCGACGTGGGTGAGCAGGGCCTGATCCGGCTCCGCCTCCCCGATCCACCAGATGAAGATGGGCTCCATTCATCCCCGCCCCGTCGCCTCGCCGTCCGCACCGGCCGGCCGGGCCGGGAGCCGGAAGGCCACCCGCGTCCCCACCCCCATCTCGCTCCTGAGATCGACGGTCCCGCCGTGGCGCTCCACGATGCCGTAGACCACCGAGAGGCCCAGGCCGGTGCCGCGCTCCTTGGTGGTGAAGAAGGGATCGAAGATCTTGGAGAGGTGGTCGGGCGGGATGCCCGGGCCGCTGTCGGCGAACGCCACCTCCACCTGCCCGTCCGCCAGCACGCCGGTGGTCACGGCGAGGACCCCGCCGCGCCCCATGGCCTCGCAGGCGTTCATCACCACGTTGACGCAGGCCTGCCGCAGCTGTCCGAAGTCGCCCGCCACCGCCGGCACCGGCGCGCGCGCCCGCTCCAGCCGGACGCCCTGGATGTTGATCTGGTTGGCCAGCAGCTGCAGCGCCTCCTCCACCACCGCGTTCAGGTCCACGTCCTTGACGCTGAGCGGCCGCTCGCGCGCGAAGTCGAGCAGGTTGCGGACGATGGCGCTGCAGCGCTCGGTCTCGCGCTGCACCAGCAGCAGGTGGTCGATGAGCTTGCGGCGGGTGGCGTCGTCCGGCGGCCCGCCGTCCAGGGTGCGGACGATCAGCTTGGCGAAGGTGAGGATGCCGGCCAGCGGGTTGTTGATCTCGTGGGCGATGGACGCGGAGAGCTTGCCCAGCGAGGAGAGCTTCTCCGAGCGGACCAGCTGGTCCTGGGCGGCCCGCAACGCCGCGGTCCGGTCCTGGACCTGCTTCTCCAGGCTGGACATGAGCGCGTCCAGCTCGCGCCGCGCGTGGCGGAGCGAGCGGATCATGTCGTTGAAGGAGGCGGCCAGGAGCCCCAGCTCGCCGGTCCAGGTGACGGGGATTCTCCAGCTCCAGCTGCTCGCGCGCCACCCGGCGCGTGGCCTGCACCAGGGCCGCCACCGGCCGCATGACGTGCCGCCGGGCGAAGAACCAGACGAACAGCCCCAGCAGCGCCGCCGCGACGCCCGCCGCGGCCAGGCTGCGCCAGCGGAAGGTCCGCGCCTCGGCGTCGAGCCGCGCCAGCGACACGCTCACGTCCAGCACGCCCAGGACCTGCTGCCCGGCGGGGTGGGCGTGGCAGGCGGCGGTGGAGCAGGAGGGCGCGTTCAGGATGGGCGTGACGATGCCCAGCACGCGGTGGTCGCCGGCCTGGAAGACGCGGCTGCGATCGGCCAGGTCGAGGTGGCCGAGCGGCTCGCCCTCGGCGTGGCAGCCCCAGCACGCCTCGGCGCGCCGGTCCACCAGGCGCCCGGCCTCGCCCGGGGTGGTCGAGAAGGTGATCCGCCCGCCCCCGTCCATCATGCGGATCCGCTCGATGCCGGGCTGGCGGGCGATGTCCTCCATGATGGCGTAGGCGTCCGGCCGCCGGTCCTGCAGCATGGCCCGGTCGAGCGAGTTGCGGACCGTGTTGCTGAGCAGGTCGGACTCGCCCACCACCTGCGTCAGCAGGTGGCGCTGGACGGCCAGCTCGGCCGCGAAGAAGGCGGCCACCGTGGCGAGCGCCAGCAGGCCGGTCATGGCGAAGAGGCGCGTGGAGAGGCGCTGCCGCCAGGGGATGTCCAGGCCGAGCTGGTCGACCGAGGCCGGCGCGATGGCCCGCGCCAGCCGGTCCAGCGCCAGCGCCTCCTCAGGGAGGCGAGCCTCGGGGCCGGGGCCGGCCTGGCCCGGTCGGGGCGGCTGCGGGGCGGATGGGTTCGGCGAGGCCATGCGGTTCTCCGGTGGAGACGGCCTGCGCGATGCAGCTATCTGGTGCGACCTCTACGCCCCTCTACGCTGCGGTTCATTGCCGGCGGTCAAGCACCGTCGAGAAACTCCGCGCACCACTGCTGAGCCCTTTCACAAGCTCCGGCTCCACCTGCGGCGGGATCGCGCAGTCGCTGTGGAGGGAGCGGCGAGGTGCGTAGGTTGACCACCGGGCGGGTCCTGCTACCCTCCCCGGTCCCGTGACCGAGCCCCGCGCCATCCTCCTCGTCCAGTGCCCCGACCGCCCCGGCATCGTGGCGGCCATCTCCTCGTTCCTGCACCGCCACGGGGCCAACATCATCGACTTCGAGCAGCACACCTCCGAGGACGAGGGTGGCGTCTACTTCACCCGGCTGGAGTTCCAGATCGGCCGGCTGGACCTGCCGCTGGACGACCTGCAGGCGGCCTTCGCGCTGGACGTGGCCAAGCCGTTCGGCATGTCCTGGCGGCTGGCGCTCTCGTCGGTGCGCAAGCGGATGGCGGTGCTGGTCTCGAAGCACGACCACGCGCTGCTGGAGCTGCTCTGGACCTGGAAGCGCGGCGACCTGCGCGCCGACATCGGCCTGGTCGTCTCCAACCACGCCGACCTGCAGGCCTCGGTCGAGTCCTTCGGCGTGCCCTTCGTGCACGTGCCCAACAGCAAGGAGATCCGCGCCCAGTCCGAGGCCCGCATCTCCGAGCTGGTGGACGGGAAGTTCGACCTGCTGGTGCTCGCCCGCTACATGCAGATCGTCTCGCCCGAGCTGGTGGCGCGCTGGCCGGAGCGGATCATCAACATCCATCACTCCTTCCTCCCCGCCTTCATCGGCGCCGATCCGTACCGCCAGGCCTACGACCGCGGCGTGAAGGTGGTCGGCGCCACGGCCCACTACGTGACCCCGGAGCTGGACGCCGGCCCCATCATCGAGCAGGACGTGGGGCGCGTGTCCCACCGCGACGCGGTGGAGGACCTGAAGGCGCTGGGGCGCGACCTGGAGCGGCGGGTGCTGGCGCGCGCGGTGCGCTGGCACTGCGAGGACCGCGTCATCGTCCACGGCAACAAGACGGTCGTGTTCCAGTGACGAGGGGCTGAGTCCCCTCAACCTGCAGTCTTCCCCCCTCGCGGGACCTGCGCGAGCCCTGCCCGCCCGGCCAGATCCGGGCATGCCCACCCCTGCCCCTCAAGAACGGCTCGACCAGCTGCGGCTGGCCATGGGCCAGGCCGCCCGCGCGCTGCAGGCGGAGCTCTGCGCCGCGCTGGAGCGGCTGGATGGCCTCGGCCGCTTCCGCAGCGACGCCTGGGAGCGGCCGGGCGGCGGGGGCGGCCTCTCCCGCGTGCTGGAGGAGGGCGCGGTGCTCGAGAAGGCCGGGGTGAACGTCTCGGAGGTCTGGGGCGAGGTCCCGCCGGCGCTGGCCAGCCGGGTCCAGGGCGCGGGCGGCACCTTCGCCGCGGTCGGGCTCTCGGCGGTGATCCACCCGCAGAGCCCGCTCGTGCCCACCGCCCACGCCAACATCCGCTTCCTGCACCGCGGCGGCGCCGGCTGGTTCGGCGGCGGGGCCGACCTGACGCCCCACTACCTGTTCGAGGAGGACGCGCGCCACTTCCACGCCGTGCTGCGCGACGCCTGCGAGCAGCACGAGGCCGGGTCGTACGTGCGCCACAAGCGCACCGCCGACGACTACTTCTACCTGCGCCACCGCGGCGAGCGGCGCGGCGTGGGCGGCATCTTCTTCGAGGATCTGGGCGGCGACCTGGAGCGCGAGCTCGCCTTCGCCCAGGCGGTGGGCCGGGCCTTCCTGGCGGCCTACCTGCCCATCGTGGAGCGGCGGAAGGACCTGCCCTGGGGCGAGGCCGAGCGGCGCTGGCAGGAGGTGCGGCGGGGCCGGTACGTCGAGTTCAACCTGCTCTTCGACCGCGGCACCACCTTCGGCCTGGAGACGGGCGGGCGGACCGAGTCGATCCTGATGTCGCTCCCGCCGCGGGTCCGCTGGGCCTACGACCACCACCCCTCCCCGGGCAGCCGGGAGGCGGCGCTGGTGGAGGTGCTGCGGACGCCGCGCGAGTGGGCGTGACCGAGGCGCTCAGCCCGCGGCAGCGTCGGCGCGGGTGCGCCAGAGCGAGTAGCCGATGGCGCCGCCCAGCAGCACCACCACCACGCACAAGGACGGCACCGAGCCGACGTGCACCCAGGGGGCCACGACCATCTTCCCGCCGATGAAGGCCAGCACCGCCGCCAGGCCGAAGTGCAGGTACTCGAAGCGGCGGATGAGCTGGGCCACCGCGAAGAAGAGCGAGCGGAGCCCCAGGATGGCGAAGATGTTGGAGGTGAAGACGATGAACGGGTCGAGCGTCACGCCGAAGATGGCGGGGATCGAGTCCAGCGCGAAGACCACGTCGGAGACCTCGATCAGCGCCAGCGCCAGGAAGAGCGGCGTGGCCACCCGCCGCCCCGCCTCCAGCACGAAGAAGGCGTGCCCCTCGAAGCGCGGCGTCGAGGGGATGATCCGCTGCAGCGCGCGGTAGGCCCAGGAGCGCTCCGGGTGCGGCGCGTCCTCGTCGCCCTTGAAGAAGAGCCGGACGCCGGTGACCACCAGGAAGGCGCCGAACACGAGCGTGAGCCAGTGGAACCGGGAGAGGAGCGCGGTGCCGGCCACGATCATGGCCGCGCGCAGCACCAGCGCGGTCAGGATGCCCCAGTACAGCACCCGGTGCTGGTACTCGGGCGGGATGCGCAGGGCGCCGAAGATGATGAGGAAGACGAACAGGTTGTCGACCGAGAGCGACTTCTCGATCAGGTAGCCGGTCAGGAAGTCGACCCCGCTCTGGTGGCCGGACCACCAGAACAGCAGGCCGTTGAAGCCCAGGGCGAGGAGGATCCAGACCGCCGTCCAGCCCAGCGCCTCGCGCGCCGAGACCACCTTGTCCCGCCGGTGGAAGACGCCCAGGTCGAGCGCCAGCAGCACCAGGACAAGGCCCACGAACCCGCCCCACAGCCACGGGGTTCCGACGGTGGTGGTGGTCGCGGTCATGCGCGCACCGGCAGGGACCTGGGCGTCATCGGGGCCCCTTTTAGACCTTTCGTCCCTTCACAGGGTGAGAATCTTCCGTGGTCTGGGTTAGATTTTCTCGCACCATGGACTGGCTCAACTACCACCACCTCTTCTACTTCTGGACCGTGGCCAGGGCCGGCAGCATCGCCAAGGCCAGCCAGGAGCTGCGCCTGGCGCAGCCCACCATCTCCAACCAGCTGAAGACGCTGGAGGCCAGCCTGGGGGTGAAGCTGCTCGAGCGGCAGGGGCGCAGGCTGGTGCTGACCGACGTGGGCCGCACCGTGCTCCGCTACGCCGACGACATCTTCCGGACCGGCCAGGAGCTGCAACGGGCGGTGAAGGGGCTCCCGACCGGCCAGCGGCTCAGGCTGGTGGCGGGCGTGGCCGACGTCATCCCCAAGCGCATGGCCGCGCTGCTGCTGCAGCCCGCGGTGGACGCCCACCCCGACCTGACGCTGGTCTGCCGCGAGGGGCCGCTGCCGCAGCTGCTGGCCGCGCTCGCCATCCACGAGCTGGACGTGGTGATCGCCGACGTGCCCGCCACCGAGGAGGTCAAGGTGCGGGCCTTCAACCACCGCCTGGGCGACTGCGGCACCACCTTCTTCGCGGCGGCCAGGCTGGCCGGGCTGCGCAAGGGCTTCCCGCGCTCGCTGCAGGGGCAGCCGCTCCTGCTCCCGGCCGAGGGGACCGCGCTGCGCCGCGGGCTGGACGCCTGGCTGGCCGCCGGGGGCCTGCAGCCCATCGTCGCCGGCGAGTTCGACGACAGCGCCCTCATGAAGGCGTTCGGCGCCCGCGGGCTGGGCGTGTTCGCCGCGCCGTCGGTGCTGGAGGAGGACGTGAAGGCCGAGCACGGCGTCTCGGTCATCGGCCGCGCCGAGGACCTGCGCGAGGTCTTCTACGCCATCACCGTCGAGCGGCGGCTCCGCCACCCGGCCGTGGTCGCGCTGGCCGGCGTGGCGCGCGACGCGCTCTTCGCCCCGGAGGGCGCGCGCGGCTGAGCAAACACATTGCTTCTTTCGCAGTGTCGGTGATTCCTTATCTATTAGACGAACCCAGCCACGCCTCCTAGAACCTCTCCACCCGGCGCGCAGAGGCCGGCGAGGAGAGACGTGGCAATGACGAACCAGCTCAAGACCATCCTGCTGCTCGGCGCCCTCTCGGCGCTGCTGGTGGGGATCGGCGCGAGCCTCGGACCGGGCGCGTTCTGGGGCTTCACGGCGCTGGCCCTGCTCATCAACCTGGCTTCCTACTTCTGGTCGGACAGGCTCGTGCTGCGAATGCACGGCGCCCGGGCGCTCTCGCCCGTGGAGGCCCCGCGGCTGCACGCCATCGTGGCGGAGCTGTCCCAGCGCGCCGGCATCCCGGCGCCGCGCCTGTACCTGATCGACGATCCGCACGCCAACGCCTTCGCCACCGGCCGCAACCCGGCCCACGCCGCGGTGGCCGTGACCCGCGGGATCCTCGAGGTGCTGGACGAGCGCGAGCTGCGCGGCGTGCTGGCCCACGAGCTGGCCCACGTGGCCAACCGCGACATCCTCGTGGCCACCGTGGCCGCGGGCATCGCCACCGCGGTCTCGCACCTGGCCAACGTGCTGGCCTTCTCCAGCCTGCTGGGCGGCGGGCGGGACGACGAGGAGGGCTCGGCCGGCGGAGGGCTGCTCATGATCCTGGTGGCCCCCATCGCCGCCACGATGGTGCAGCTCGGCATCTCCCGCTCGCGCGAGTACCTGGCCGACGAGACGGGCGCCCGCCTCAGCGGCGACCCGCTGGCGCTGGCCCGCGCGCTCGAGAAGCTGCACCGCAGCGCCGCGGTGGTGCCCGGCGGCCCGGCGCCCGCCACCGCCAGCCTGTTCATCGTGAACCCGTTCGCCGGGGTCGGCCACGGGCTGGTGCAGCTCTTCTCCACGCACCCGCCGCCGGAGGAGCGGATCCGCCGGCTGCACGCGCTCGCGCGCGAGCTGCACCGCGAGCCACCCGGCCCCGCCTTCCGCACGCAGCTGGTCCGCGGCTGACCTGGTCTCCAGGGAGCGCGCGGCTCACCACCCGCGCGCCGCAGCGCCCGGCCCGGCACCGTCCCCCGCGGCGGAGCCGGGCCGGATTCGTTACAATGGGGGTCATGCCTGCACCGAAGGTGACCGTCTACACGAAGGACCACTGCCCCTGCTGCGTCCGGGCCAAGCGGCTGCTGGAGAAGAAGGGCGTCGGGTACGAGGAGATCGACGTGGCCGGGGACGACCAGCTGCGCGGGTGGCTGGTGGAGCAGACCGGGCAGCTGACCGTGCCGCAGATCTTCGCCGGGACCCGCCCGCTGGGCGGGTTCACCGACCTCGACGCGCTGGATCGCCAGGGCAGGCTCGACCCCATCCTGCGCGGCGAGCCGTAGCGGCGGACCGGGCGCGAAATCCGTTGACGCGCGCGGCCCCACCAACGACAAACGGCCTCATGCCTGCCCGCCGGGTCATGCCCTGGACGACGGCGGCCGCCCTCGCGCTCTCGGGCGCGGGCTGCAGCTGGGCCGCCCCGGAGCGCTACGTGCGCGACGCCGCTCCCCCGCCGGACCAGGTGGCCCGCCAGGCGGCGGCCGCAGGTCGCGCGCCGTTCCTGGAGCCGCCCGCCGCCCCCGCGCCCGCGCCTGCGCCCGAGCCGCACACGCTGGCCGACCTGATCGACCTGGCGCTGGCCCACGATCCCACCACCCGCGCCGCCTGGTACGACGCGCGCGTGGCGGCCGCGGTCGCCGGCGGCGCCCGCAGCGCCTACCTGCCGGCCGTGGAAGGCGGCGTGGGGGCCGAGCGGGCCCGCAGCGGCGGCGGCGTGGGCCGCGAGCCGTCGGAGGGGAGCACGCTCGGGCTCTCCGGGAGCGTCACCTGGGTGCTCTTCGACATGGGGGCCCGCGGCGCGCTGATCGACTCGGCCGACGCGGCCCTGGCCGCGGCGCGCCTCTCCGAGCACGCCGCGGTGGCCGACCTGGTGCTCCGGGTGCAGCAGACGCACTTCCAGTACCTGGGCGCGCTGGCGCTGGTGGACGCGCAGACCAGCTCGGTGAAGGTGGCCGAGGCCAGCCTGGCCGCCGCGGAGGCGCGCCGGCGCGCCGGCGTGGCCACGGTGGCGGACGTGCTGCAGGCGCGCACCGCGCTCTCGCAGGCCCAGCTCACGCTGCAGCTGGTGGAGGGGCAGGCGCTGGCGCTGCGCGGCGCGCTGGCCACCCTGGCCGGCCTGTCGCCCACCGCGGCGCTCGACGTGGGGGCGCTCCCCACCGAGCTCCCGCGCACCGAGGCGGAGCCCACCATCGACGCCCTGCTGGCCACCGCGGCCGAGCGCAACCCGGACCTGGGGCAGGCCCGCGCCAGCGCCGAGGCGGCCGAGGCCCGCGCCCGCGCGGCGGGGCGCGCCTGGCTCCCGGTGCTGTCCGCGCAGGGCAGCGCCGCGCAGACCTGGTACCTCACGCCCGAGGACGACCCGCAGACCACCTGGGCCTTCGGCCTCTCGCTGCGCCTGCCGCTGTTCGAGGGGCTGCGCCCCGCCTACGAGGTCCAGGCCGCCCGGGCCAGCGCGCGCGCCTCCCGCGAGCGCGCCGAGGCCGCCCGGCAGGACGTGGCGCTCTCGGTCTGGACCAGCTACCAGGCGTTCCGCTCCGCGGGGCGCCGGGTCGAGACCGCCCGCGCGCTGCTCGAGTCCGCCACCGCCTCCACCGACCTGGCGCAGGGCCGCTACCGCGAGGGCGTCGGCTCCATCCTCGACCTGCTCAACGCGCAGTCGGCGCTGGCCCTGGCCCGCGCCGAGGACGTCCGCGCCCGCGCCGACTACCTGGTCTCCCTGGCGCAGCTCGCGCGCGCCACCGGCCGCCTCCACCTGCCCGACGGTCCACCGCCGGCCGCCCCCGAGTCCGCGCCATGATCCGCCGCGCCGCCCTCCCCTTCGCCGCCCTCCTGCTCGCCGCCTGCAGCCGCGGCGAGCCGCCCGCCGCCCGCGGCCCGCGCCCGGTGGCCGTCAAGACCGCCCTGGCGTCTGCCCGCGACGTGGACCTCGAGGTCCGCGCCGTGGGGCGGATCGTCTCCAACCGCTCGGTGGCCATCCGGGCGCAGGTCTCCGGGACCCTGCTCTCGGCGCACTTCACCGAGGGGCAGGCGGTGCACCAGGGCGACGTGCTGCTGCGCATCGACCCGCGCCCGTACCAGGCGGCGCTCGACGCGGCCCGGGCCCGGCTGGCGCAGGACCGCGCCCGGGCCGAGAACGCGCGCGAGGACGCGCGCCGCTTCGCCGATCTGGTCGAGAAGGAGTACGTGACGCGGCAGCAGTACGACGCCGCCCGCGCCACCGCCACGGCCTCCGACGCGGCCGTGGCGGCCGATCAGGCGGCGGTGGAGCAGGCCGCGCTGGAGCTCTCCTGGTGCACCATCCGCGCCCCGCTCACCGGCCGCAGCGGGCGCCTGCTGGTGCAGCCCGGCAACCTGGTCTCGGCCGCAGGCAGCACGCCGCTGCTCACCATCGAGCAGCTCCAGCCGGTCTTCGCGTCCTTCTCCGTCCCGGAGCGCCACCTGGCCACCCTGCGCGGCTGGCGCGGCGCGCCGCCCGCGGTGCGGGTGGAGGTGGGCGGCGGGCGCTCGGTCACCGGCACGCTCGACTTCGTGGACAACGCGGTGGACGCCGCCACCGGCACCATCCTGCTCAAGGCGCGGCTGGGCAACGAGGACGAGGCGCTCTGGCCCGGCCAGGTGGTGGACGTCCGCCTGCAGGTGGCCCGCCGCGCCGGCGCGGTGGTGGTCCCGGCCGCGGCGGTGGCCCAGGGGCAGCAGGGCGACTACGCCTACGTGGTGGACGCCGAGAACCGGGCCCGGCTGCGGCCGGTGGTGGTGGAGCAGGCCGGCGACGCCGAGGTCATCCTGGCCAGGGGGATCGCCGCGGGGGAGCGGGTGGTGATCGAGGGGCAGCTCAAGCTCACGCCCGACGCGCTGGTCGAGGCGGTGGACGGGGCGGGCGGCCCCGGGGCGCCCCGGCCATGAACCTGTCCGAGCCGTTCATCCGGCGGCCCGTCATGACGACGCTCGTCATGGCGAGCTTCGTCGCGTTCGGCTACGCCGCCTACCGCGAGCTGCCGGTCTCCGACCTGCCCACGGTGGACTTCCCCACCATCAGCGTCTCGGCCTCGCTCCCCGGCGCCAGCCCGGAGACCATGGCCGCGGCGGTGGCCACGCCGCTGGAGCGGCAGTTCTCGACCATCGCCGGCCTCACCACCATGAACTCGTCCTCCGGCCTGGGCGTCACCCAGGTCACCCTCGAGTTCGACCTCTCGCGCGACATCGACGCGGCGGCGCAGGACGTGCAGTCGGCCATCGCGGCGGCGGGCGGGCAGCTCCCGCCCGGCATGCCCTCGCCGCCCACCTTCCGCAAGGCCAACCCGGCCGACGCCCCCATCCTGCTGCTGGCCCTCACCTCGCCCACCCTGCCGCTCCCGGACCTGAACCGGATCGGCAACGACCTGATCGGCCAGCGCATCTCCACCATCCCCGGCGTCGCCCAGCTGGTCATCTTCGGGACGCAGAAGGAGGCGGTGCGGATCGAGCTCGACCCCCAGGCGCTGCAGTCGCGCGGCATCGGGCTGGACGAGGCCGCCGCCGCCATCCGCGCCGCCAACTCCAACCTGCCCACCGGCGTGGTCCAGGGGGCGGCCCGCGCGTTCACGGTGGAGACCACCGCCGGGCTCCGCACGCCCCAGCAGTTCGGCGAGGTGGTGCTGGCGTTCCGCGACGGCGCGCCGGTCCGGGTGAAGGACGTGGGGCGGGCCCGCCGCGGCGTCGAGAACGAGCGGGCCGCGGCCTGGCTGTGGGACGAGGGCCGGGAGCAGCGCGCCATCGTCCTGGCCGTGCAGCGGCAGCCGGGCAGCAACACCGTGGAGGTGGCCAGCCGGGTCAAGGCGCTCCTGCCCACCGTCGCGCAGCAGCTGCCCGCCGCGGCGCGGCTCTTGACCATCTACGATCGGTCCGTGCCCATCCAGGAGTCGGTGGCCGACGTGAAGTTCACGCTGGTGCTGACGCTGGTGCTGGTGGTGCTGGTCATCTTCCTCTTCCTGCGCAACCTGCCCGCCACCGTCATCCCCAGCCTGGCGCTGCCGGTCTCGCTGGTCGGCACCTTCGCCGCCATGTGGCAGCTGGGGTACTCACTCGACAACCTCTCGCTGATGGCGCTCACGCTGGCCGTGGGCTTCGTGGTGGACGACGCCATCGTGATGCTGGAGAACGTGGTCCGGCACGTGGAGCAGGGCGAGCGCCCCTTCGAGGCGGCGCTGCGCGGGTCGCGGGAGATCGCCTTCACCATCGTCTCCATGACCATCTCGCTGGCGGCGGTCTTCCTGCCGGTGCTCTTCATGGGCGGCATCGTGGGCCGCCTCTTCCACGAGTTCGCGGTCACCATCGGCTGCGCCATCCTGATCTCCGGGTTCGTCTCGCTGACGCTCACCCCCATGCTCTGCAGCCGCTACCTCCGGCCGGGCAAGGAGGCCCACCACGGCCGGCTCTACGCCCTCACCGAGCGCGGCTTCCAGGCCAGCCTGCGCGCCTACGACCGCGGCCTGCGCTGGGCGCTCGACCACCCGCGCACGGTGCTCGCCGGCTCCCTGCTGGTGCTGGTGGTGAGCGTGCCGCTCTTCCAGGCGGTGCCCAAGGGCTTCCTGCCCAGCGAGGACACCTCGCTCCTGCGCGTCTACACCGAGGGGCAGGAGGGGGCGAGCTGGGACCTGATGGTGAGCGGGCAGCGCGGGGTGTCGGCCGTCGTCGCAGGCCACCCCGCCGTCGAGCGGTTCATGACCAGCGTGGGCGGGCGCGGCACCGCCGGCCAGACGCAGGGCTCCATGTTCGTGAAGCTGCGCGACCGGGGCGGGCGCGAGCCGGTGGCCGCGGTCATGGCCGGGCTGCGCCAGGCCGTGGGCCGCTTCCCGGGGCTGCGCACCACCGTGGTGAACCCCCCGGCCCATCAACATCGGCGGCCAGCAGAGCCGGGCCCAGTACCAGTTCACGCTGCAGGACGCCGACACCGCCGCGCTCTACCGCGGCGCCCAGGCGCTCGAGGCCGCGCTCCGCCAGCTGGACGCGCTGCAGGACGTCACCAGCGACCTGCGCCTCTCCTCCCCCTCGCTGCAGGTGATCATCGACCGGGACCGGGCCGCGGCGCTGGGCGTCTCCCCCTCCGCCATCGAGGACGCGCTCTCCGCCGCCTACGGCGACCGCCAGGTCTCGACCATCTACGCGCCGGAGGACCAGTACCAGGTGATCCTGGGGCTCCTGCCCAAGTTCAAGCTCGACCCCGGGGCGCTGACGCTGCTCTCGGTGCGCGGCGCCGCCGGCGCGCTGGTCCCGCTCGACACCGTGGCCCGGGTGGAGCGGTCGGTCGGGCCGCTGACCGTGAACCACACCGGCCAGCTGCCGGCGGTCACGCTGGCCTTCAACCTGAAGCCGGGCACGCTCGCTGGGCGAGGCGGTGACCGCGGTCCAGGCGGCGGCCGACCGCGTGCTGCCGCCGACCGTCGCCACGCGCTTCCAGGGCACGGCGCAGGCGTTCCAGGCCTCGCTGTCCGGGGCTGGGGCTGCTCCTGCTCATGGCGGTGCTGGTCATCTACGTGGTGCTGGGCATCCTCTACGAGAGCTTCATCCACCCGCTCACCATCCTCACCGCCCTCCCCTTCGCCGGCTTCGGCGCGCTGCTCACGCTGCTGGTCTTCGACACCGAGCTGTCCATCTACGCCTTCGTCGGCGTGATCCTGCTGGTCGGGCTGGTGAAGAAGAACGGCATCATGATGGTCGACTTCGCCGTGGAGGCGCAGCGCGCCGCGGAGGTCCGCCCGCGAGGCCATCCACGAGGCCTGCCTGGTCCGCTTCCGGCCCATCATGATGACCACCATGGCGGCGCTGATGGGGACGCTCCCGATCGCGCTGGGGGTCGGGGCCGGGGCCGAGTCGCGCCGCCCGCTGGGGCTCGCGGTGGTGGGCGGCCTGGTCTTCTCGCAGCTGCTGACGCTGTTCGTGACGCCGGTGTTCTACGTCTGGATGGAGCGGCTGCGCACCCTGCGCCGCCGCTCGGCCCCCAGCGGCGGAGGCACGCCGGAGCGGTCCGCCGCCGCGCCGGAGCGCTGAGACCGGCGCCCGGGAGCCCGGGAGGCGCGGCGGCCGACCGCGCCGCTGGCCCTCTCCCCGTCCGGTCACACCGCTGCGACCCCGCCGTCGTTGACGCACCACGGCGTGACGACTATCTCCGTGGCGCGGACCACGGCAACACGTACTTCCCTCCTGGAGGGCCCGCATGCTGACCGAAAAGCTGATCGGCCTCACCGCGTCGTTCGGCGCCGAGTGGGTCAACTGGGTGCTGGTGTGCGTGTCGGTGGTGGCGGTCTCCGCCTTCCTGGACCGCCTGGTGTTCTACCTCCGCACGCCCGAGCGGTTCCCGGCGCTGCGCGCCCGCTTCGAGCAGAGCCTGCGCGCCGGCGAGGTGGCCGGCGTGCTGGCCGCCGTGGAGGGGGACTCGCTGGTGCGCAACGTGCTGCGGGCCGGCGTGGAGCTGGCCGCGCGCGGCGAGCGCACGCCGTCGGCCATCGAGCAGGTGATGCTGGGCCGGCTCGCCGAGGAGCGGGCCCGCTACGAGGCGCGCCTGCCCTGGCTCACCACCATCGGCAACGTGACCCCGCTGATCGGCCTGATGGGCACCGTGATCGGCATCGTGGGCGCCTTCTACCTCCTGGGCCGGCTGGGCAGCGCGCAGGCGGCGGGCAACCCGCAGGTGATGGCCTCGGTCGGCGAGGCGCTGGTCACCACCGGCTTCAGCATCGCCATCGCGGTCCCGGCGGTGGTGGCCTTCAACGGCCTGCGGGCCCACGTCTCCGGCCGGCTCAAGCAGGCCGAGGCGCTCATGCGCGAGCTGCTGGCCTGGCTGCCGCGGCTCGGCGGGCAGGGGTGAGAACCGTGGCCGGCTCCTACGACTCCGGTGACGGCGATGACCTGATCGGCGGCGTGAACATCACGCCCATCGTCGACGTCTGCCTGACCCTGCTCATCATCGTCATCGTCTCCGCCCAGCTGGGCAACCGCAGCCTGCCAATCCAGGTGCCGCGGGCCGCCACCGGCGAGAGCGCCCCGCCCGCCATCCTCAACGTGGCGGTCGACCGCGAGGGGCAAATCTACCTCAACGGCGAGCGCGCCTCGCTGGAGGCCATCCCGCGCGCCGTGGAGGAGGGCCGCCGGCGTGCGCCGGACGGCAAGCTCTCCGGCTTCGTCTCCGCCGACGTGGCCGCGCCCTACGGCCGGTTCGCCCAGGCGGTGGACCTGCTCAGGCAGGCCGGGATCACCGAGATCGCGCTCGACACCCAGCCTGCCGCCGAACCGTGACCCCGCCCCGCCAGCAGCGGTTCCTGCCCGCCGTCGCCGCCGCCGTGGTCCTCCACGCCGCGGCGCTGGGCTGGCTCACGCACCGGAGGCCGCCGCCCCCGCCGCCGGTCCGCTCCACGCCGGCGGTGGTGAAGCTGGTGACGCGGCCGCCGAAGCCGCCGCGGCCACCGGACCCCGGGCTGGCGAAGGTCACGCCCACCCCGAAGCCCACCACGCCCGCGCCCCGCCCGGCGCAGCGCCCGGTGGCCCGGGCCGAGCCGCCGCCGGAAGCCAAGCCGGCCGAGACGCCCCCCTCCACCACGCCGGCGGCGCCGCGCCGGTTCGCGGTTTCCATGGGCGCCACCGTGCCGGGTGGCGGCGTGGCCGTTCCCACCACCGAGGGGCCGACCGCGGCCCGCGGCGACGCCCGGCTGCCCTCCTCCGCCCCGGTGGGCAACAACCCCGGGACGCCCCCGGTCGAGGTGACGGAGGTGGAGCGCCCGCCCAGGCTGCTCTCGCAGCCCACGTCGGATTGCCTGCGCGCGCTCTACCCGGAGCAGGCCCGCCGCGAGGGGCTGGAGGGGGACGTGCGGCTGGAGCTGCTCGTGAACGCGCAGGGCAGCGTCGAGCAGCTCCGCATCGTGCAGCGCGCCGGCCACGGCTTCGACGAGGTGGCCGAGACGCTGCGCACCACCTTCCGCTTCCAGCCCGCCGAGCGCCAGGGGCGCCCGGTGGCGGTCTGGATCCCCTGGACCCTCAAGTTCCGGCTCGACGGCTGAGCCCGAGGAACAGCCATGTCCCTCACCATCGCCGCCCTCGCCGCAGCGCTCCTCGCCGCCGACCCGGCCCCGCCGGCCGAGCCGGTGCTGGCCGCCCCCCCGCAGCTGACCAGGCTCGTGCCGGCCGAGGTCCCGCCCGGCACCGCCTTCCCCTCGCCCGAGGTGACGGTGGTGCTGGCCATCGACGTCTCGGCCACCGGCGCGGTGGAGGACGTCCGGGTCTCCGAGGGGGCCGGCGAGCCGTTCGACTCCGCCGCGGTGAACGCGGCCCGGCAGTTCACCTTCACGCCTGGCAAGCTCGACACCGGCGAGGCGGTGCCGGTCACCATCTCCTTCCAGCTGCGCATCACCGCCCCGCCGCCTGCCGCGCCGCCCCCGCCGCCGCCGGTGCGGCTCTCCGGACGGCTGCTGGAGCGCGGCACGCGCCGGCCGCTCGCCGACGTGGCGGTGGCAGCCCGCGCCGGCAACCAGGTGGTGGCCCGCGCCACGACCGATGCGGACGGTCGCTTCGCGCTGGAGGTGCCGGTCATCGGCTTCACGCTGGTGGCGGTCCCGGCCGGCCACGAGCGGCTGGAGGCGCCGGTGGACGCGCGCCCGGGCGAGGAGCGCGAGGAGACCTTCTACCTGGAGTCCACCGGGGAGGGCTTCGAGACGGTGGTCCGCGCCCGCCCGGTGCAGCGCGAGGTGACGAAGCAGGTCTTGCCGGCCGAGGAGGTGGCCAAGGTGGCCGGCACCGCCGGCGACACGCTGGGCGCCGTGCTCAACCTGCCCGGCGTGGCCCGCTCCTCGTTCGGCGGCGTCTCGCTGGTGCTGCGGGGCTCGGCCCCGGGGGACAGCCGGGTCTTCCTGGAGGGCCAGGAGATCCCGATCCTCTACCACTTCGGCGGCCTGCGCAGCACCATCAACCCCCGCTTCCTGGACGCCGTCACCTTCGTGCCGGGCAACTTCTCGGTGGATCACGGCCGCGCCATCGGCGGCATCGTCGAGGTGGAGCTGCGCGATCCGGCCGAGGACCTCTTCCGCGGCGACGTGGGCGTCAACGTCTACGACGGCGGCTTCTCGCTGGAGGGGCCGCTCGGCAAGGGCTGGGCCGGCGGCGTCGCCTTCCACCGCTCCTGGATCGACACGGTCCTCCCGCTGGTCATCCCCGACGACGCCAACACCAGCTTCGACACCGCCCCGCGCTACTACGACTACCAGTTCATCGCCACCCGCAAGCTCTCCGGCGGCGGCCGCGCCCGCGTGCTCTGGTTCGGCTCGCTCGACAAGGTCGAGATCCTCTTCGACCGGCCCCAGGACGACCCCAAGAATCACCGGGGACGTGGCGGCGCGCATCATGTTCCACGCCCTGCAGGCGGAGCTGGAGACCCCCGTCACCCCCTGGCTGCGCCAGGAGAGCTCGCTGCAGCTCTCGCTGCAGAGCTTCCGGACCACCTTCGGCCCGGAGTTCTTCTTCGACCTGGACGCCCTCGGGGTGGCCGGGCGGACCGCCTGGATGGCCGACGTCCGCCAGGGGCTGCAGCTGCGCGCCGGCCTGGACGTGAACGTCACGCCGGTCGAGGTGAACGTGAACGCGCCGCAGGTGCCGAAGGAGGGCGAGCCGCAGCCGCCCATCTCCACCCTGCCCATCGTCGGCGCCCGGCTCGATGTGACCGCCTTCGAGCCGGCCGCCTTCCTCGACGCCACCTGGGAGCCGCGCCCCGGCCTGCGCGTCATCCCCGGCGTCCGGCTCGACTACTACAGCGCCATCTCCCAGGCGACGGTGGACCCGCGGCTCGCCGTCCGCTGGGAGGCCACCCGCGCCACCGCCCTCAAGGCCGGCGTGGGGCTCTTCCAGCAGCCGCCCCAGGCGGACGAGTCGGCCGAGGGCACCGGCACCCCCGACCTGCAGGCCGAGCGCGCGCTGCACGTCTCCGGCGGCTTCGAGCACCGCTTCGGCGAGGCCGTGGACGTCGACCTGACCGGCTTCTGGAAGTCGCTGGACCGGATGGTGGTCCGCAACCCGGCCAGCGCCTACGACCCGTCGGCCCCCAGCTACGTCAACTCCGGGACCGGGCGCATCTACGGACTGGAGGCGCTGGTGCGCGGCCGCTGGGGCGACCGCGCCAGCGGGTGGATCGCCTACACCTACCAGCGGTCGCTGCGGCGCGATCGACCCGGCGAGGCGGAGCGCCCCTTCGACTTCGACCAGCCGCACAACCTGACCGCGGTCGGCAGCTGGGCCTTCGCCCGCAACTGGTCGCTGGGGACGCGCTTCCGGCTGGTCTCCGGCAACCCCGACACGCCGGTGCAGGGGTCGGTCTTCGACGCCGCCTCCGGCGTGTACGTGCCGCTCTACGGCAAGACCAACTCGGAGCGGCTGCCCGCGTTCGGCCAGCTGGACGTGCGGGTGGACCGGAGCTGGCTCTACCGGACCTGGAAGCTGACCGCGTTCCTCGACGTGCAGAACGTGACCAACCGCGGCAACGTCGAGGGCTGGGACTACAGCTACGACTACGGCCGCCGCGAGGCCCTGACCGGCCTCCCGATCCTGCCCATCCTCGGGGTGGAGGGTTCCTGGTGAAGACCGCACACGCCGCCGTCCTGGCCCTCACGGCGCTCCTGACCTCCGGCTGCGCCGCCGACTTCGTCCCCGGCTCGGTCCTCTCGGATCTGCGCGTGCTGGCGCTGGCGCCCGAGGCGCCCACCGCCGCGCCCGGCGAGACCATCACCGTCACCCCCACCGTCTTCGCCCCGGCCGGCGACGCGCTCACCGGCGCGCGCTGGACCTTCTGCCCGCTCACCAGCGGGTCCACCAGCGGCTACGCCTGCGTCAGCCCGCTGTGCGACTTCGACCTGACGCCGCCGGCCGGGACCGACCCGGCCGCGCCGGTGAGCGCCGACCCCTCGGCGCTGGCCCTCCAGTGCCTCGAGCTCCTGGGCGGCACCCTGGACGGCAGCCCCTCGCTGCCGGAGCAGGTGGAGACCGTCTTCCGCTACGAGGTCACCAGCGCGCTCCACCCCTCCCCTCGCCTCGCGGTGGCGCGCGTGCCGCTCTACACCGGCACGCCGCCGGCGGACCGCAACACCGCGCCGGCCATCACCGGCGTCACGGTGGGCGGGGCCCCGGCCACCCCCGGCGCCGTGGTGGCCACCGCCGCGCCGGGGGACGCGGTGCCGATCGAGGTGGCCATCGATCCAGCCTCGTACCAGACGTACCAGGACGCATCCGGCCGCACGATCACCGAGGCGGTGATCGTGGAGTTCTACACCAGCGCCGGCCGCTTCCCGGACGGCGAGGACAAGGACGACGCCCAGGTCTCCTCCACGCAGCTGGAGCTGCGCGAGCTGGCCGCGGAAGACCTCGAGGCGCAGCTGTGGGTGGTGGCGCGCGACCTGCGGGGCGGCCAGGCGGTGGCCGGGCCGTTCCGGGTCACCATCCAGCGCTGAGCGTCACGCCTGCGCCCGCCCGGCGCCCGGCCCGGGGCGCGCCCAGGCGGGCCATGCCCCGCGCCGATGGTCAGCGTTCACGGCAGAGGAGGTGATGCCATGAACAAGGACCAGATCAAGGGCAAGATGGACGAGCTCAAGGGTGACGTGAAGAAGCGCATCGGCGGCGCCACCGACGATCCGAAGCAGCAGGGCGAGGGCTTCCTCGAGGAGAAGGCCGGCCAGATCCGCAAGGGCATCGGCGACCTCGAGGAGGACGCCAAGGCCCGCAGGGACAAGGATCGCGACGAGCCGTAGCTGCGCAGCGCATCACCGGCGAATGAGTCCAGCGCCCCGGCCGCCCACGCGGTGGCCGGGGCGCTCTTCTTGAAGGCCTCCGGCCTCGGGGTCGCGCCTCCACGCGATCGGCCCCGGGCCCCCTGGCAGGCTCCGGTCAGCCTGAGCGTAGGGGCCGCCCCGCGGCGGCCCCGGGCCCCCTGGCAGGCTCCGGTCAGCCTGAGCGTAGGGGCCGCCCCGCGGCGGCCCCGGGCCTCCTGGCAGGCTCCGGTCAGCCTGAGCGGAGGGCCCGCGGCCAGCGGGCCCGCAGTCGAAGGCCGGGATCCAGCGCTCACGGCGCAGGCGCCGCGTCCCCCTCGCTCCCCTGCTGCCGGAGCGTCAGCTCCGCCTCCGCCAGCGTGAGCGCCTTCCCCGCCAGCGGCCCGCCGCCCGGCTGCTGCAGCCGCCCGCCCGTGCGCAGGAGGCCCGTGTCCAGCGGCGCGTAGCCGATCTCCACCACCAGCCGCGCCACCACCGCCTTGGCCTCGGCGTCGTCGCCGGCCAGCGCCAGGATGACCCGCTCGTGCAGCGGGCGATCCGGCTGCCCGCGCCGCCCCAGCTCTGCGGCCGGGAGCGTGTTGAACGCCTTCACGAGGCGTGCCTGGGGCACCGCCCGCGCCACCTCCTCGCTGGAGCTGGAGCCGCCCAGGTCGTAGAAGCCCATGTCCGGCCGGTAGTGGTTGGTGGCGTCGATGACGATCTTGCCCGCCAGCTGCTGTGCCGGCAGGTCCCCCCGGCTGCGCCACGGGATGGCGATCAGCACCACCTCGCCGAAGACCGCCGCCTCGTCGATGGTGGCCGCCCGCGCCCCCGGCCCCAGCGCCGCCACCTGCTCCCGCAGCGTCTCCGGCGGCCCCGCGTGGCTGAGCGCCACCTCGTGCCCGGCCCGCGCGAAGAGCGTCGCGGCCGTCCCGCCGAATCTGGCCCGAATCCGAGGATCCCGATGCGCATGACCACCTCCGCCGCGCCATCAGCGGCGCGCAGGGGGTAAGTCACCGGAACGGGCGGCGCTGGCAACGCCCGCCCGGGCCCTGCGCCGAGGGGTGCGACCGGCCCGGGAGGGGCACGTAGGGACACCTCGCGAGGCCGCCACATCGCGCGGTGAACCTTGCCCTTCGACTCCGCCGCGGCGGGGCCGCGGCTACGCTCAGGGCGAACGGCACCTCCGCGGCCGCTCGGCCTGAGCGTAGGGCCCGCCTCCAGGGCGGGCCCGCAGTCGAAGGCCAGGCGTCAACCGGAGCGACGACGCCCCGAGGCCTGGGCCCCGGGGCGTCCGCACTTCCAGCGTTGCTGCGCTACCACCTCACCACCCGCACTTCTCCCCCTTGTTCTGCTGCTGCAGCCAGGCGCGCAGCGGGGCGAAGTACTCCAGCATCGGGCCGGCGTCGGCCTGCCCGCGGCCGGTGATGGCCTTGTAGGCCTCCGGCCAGGGCTTCGAGGCGCCCATGGCCAGCATGTCGTCCAGCTTCTTGCCGGCCTCCTTCGAGCCGTACACCGAGCACTCGTGGAGCGGGCCCTTCCAGCCGGCCGCGTCGCACATGGCCTTGTAGAACTCGAACTGGTAGATGGCCGCCAGGAAGTAGCGGGTGTAGGGCACGTTCGCGGGGATGTGGTACTTGGCGCCCGGGTCGAAGTCCTGCTCGGTGCGCGCCACCGGCGACGCCACGCCCTGGTACCTGGTCCGCAGCGTCCACCAGTCGGCCTCGTAGCGGTCGGGCGGGGTCTTGCCGCTGAACACGTCCCAGCGCCACTGGTCGATGAGCTTGCCGAAGGGCAGGAACGAGACCTTGGCCAGCGCCCGCTTCATCTGGACGTTGAGCAGCCCCTTGTCGTCCTTCGGCACGCTCTTGATGAGGCCGAGCTGCTTCAGGTAGCCGGGCGTGATGGAGAGCGCGATGGCGTCGCCGATGGCCTCGTGGAAGCCGTCGTTGGCGCCGTTCTGGAACAGCACCGGCAGCTGCACGTACGCGCGCTGGTAGTAGTTGTGGCCGAGCTCGTGGTGGATGGTGACCAGGTCCTCCTCGGTCGGCCGGATGCACATCTTGATGCGCAGGTCGGCGCTGTAGGTCACGTCCCAGGCGCTGGCGTGGCAGACCACGTCGCGGTCGCGCGGCTTGGTGAACTGCGACCGCTCCCAGAACGAGGCCGGCAGCGGCTCGAAGCCCAGCGAGCTGAAGAAGGCCTCGCCGGTCTTGACCATCTTCACCGGGTCGTACTTCTGCGCCACCAGCGCGGCGTCCACGTCGAGCGAGGGCTGGCCCTTGTACGGCTCGACCAGCGGGTAGAGGTTCTCCCAGCTCTGCGCCCACATGTTGCCCAGCAGGTGGGCGGGGATGGGCTGGCCGTCCGGCACCTTCTCCTTGCCGTAGGTCTGCTGCAGCCGGGACCGGACGTAGCAGTGCAGCTCCTCGTAGAACGGCTTCACCTGCTGCCAGAGCCGCTCGGTGTCGGCCTCGAAGGCGTCGGGCGGCATGTCGTAGCCGGCGCGCCAGAGCTGCCCCAGGTCGGCGTAGCCGATCTCGCGGGCGCCGGCGTTGGCCAGCTCCACCTCGCGCTTGTAGAGCGGCCGCATCTCGCGGGCGATGGCGTGCCAGCCGGTCCAGGCGTCGAGGTTTGTCTGGTAGTCACGGCTCTTGGCCATGACCTCCTCGAGGTCCTGCAGGTCGCGGCAGGTGGCCTTCCTGGTCTTGCCCAGCGGGCCGCAGTACTTGCCCTTGCCATAGAGCCCCTCCAGCTTGGCCGCCAGCTGCGCCAGCTCGGCGCGCTGGGCCGGGTCGCTCGGCGCCGGCAGCGCCGAGGCGACGCGGAGCAGGTAGAGGGCGCGGGCGGTGTCGGTGTCGGTGGTCAGCGCCTGGAACTTCACCGCCGTGGCGATGGCGCCGGAGAGGTACGCCATCACGTCCTCGTTGAGCGAGGCCGCGTTCCGCTCGGTGTCGTCGGTGATGTACGTGGACTTGATCCACTCCGCGGTCGAGGAGCGGATCCAGAGCCGCTTGAGCTCCTCGTTGGCCTTCTGCACGAACGCCTGGGCGTCGGCGGCGGAGGGGCCAGCCGGGGCCGCCGAGGCGGCCGGGGGCGCAGGCCGTGGTGCGGGGGTGGGCGCGGGCGCCTTGGCGGGGGCGGAGGCGCAGGCGGACGCGGCGCCGGCGAGGCAGAGTGCGAGCAGGACGGTAGGTCGGGTCATGGCCGCGAAATCCTAGGCTGGAGAGGGACAGCGCGCCACAGGGTGGACGCGCTCCAGCCAGGAGACGGGAGGCCTGCCGACGTGACATCGGACCGGGCGCGGCGCGCCCGATCCAGCTCAGTGCTGCTGACCGCCGCCGCGCCGATCGTTCGCGAAGTTGCCGGCGAACTCGCGGGGCTCCTCCTGGACGCGGAAGAGCGGGCACTTCTCGCAGGACCAGCTGTCCCAGTCCAGCTTCACCGCCACGTCCAGGCAGGCGTCGTAGTGGAAGCAGTACAGGTTGCGGTGGCCGGAGACGGTGGCCTCGGAGCGGATCAGCGTCGCGAGGGGCGTGGGATTGGGCTGGGTGTGCACCTGTCGACTCCCGGATGGCGGCTCGGCTCAGGAACAGGCGAACGGTTCGGGCATTCCCCGCGTGCGCTGCGTCTCGGCCACCGAAGCTCTGTTATGGTCGATCGGAGAGGTAGGCCCCCTCCGGGCCCCGCCGATCGTGCGCGTAAACGTTTTCGCCAGTATAACGCGCGCACCCCTGCCTCGCCCAGCCAGCCCGGCCGGGGCGGGGTGAGCAGCCGCAACAGCCCGGAGTCGCAGCGCTTCCTGGGGACAGCGGCAATGGACCGCACGGAGCCGAGATGAGCCAGCCCGGATGCACCGCCTGTGAACTCCTGGCCGGCAGCAGGACTGTCCCGGGCGGGTTGCTTCTGCGGACGCAGGGGTTCGCGCTTCACGTGCTGTCGGATCCGTCTCCGCTGCCCGGCTGGCTGGTGCTGACCAGCGAGCGCCACGCCCGCGCCTGGTACGACCTGACGCCGGACGAGGCGGCCGCGCTGGGCACGCTGGCCCGGCAGGTGATGGCGGCGCAGCGGCGGGCGCTGGGGGCGGAGCACGCCTACGCCTTCGCCATCGGCGACGTGCTGGAGCACTGCCATCTGCACCTCGTCCCGCGGTACGCGGGCACGCCCGACCGGCTGCGGGGTCGGCGCTGCTTCGAGGGCCGGACGGAGGACATGCGGCCGGAGGCGGAGCTGGTCGAGGCGGCCCGGCGGGTGGTCGCGGCGCTCTGAGCCGGCGTGCGGTCTGGCCCTGCCCTTCGACTCCGCGGCGCTGCGCGCCGCTACGCTCAGGGCGAACGGTCCGCTCGGGGTTCGACAGGCTCACCCCGGGCGGAGGAGCGCGCACGGGCGCGGGCGCTCGCTCACCCGCGGAGCCGAGGGGTCACCCGCGCGGCGGCAGCAGCGGCGCCAGCCCGTCGCGGAAGCTGGGGAAGGCCAGCGTCAGCCCGAGCGCCTGGCGCGAGCGGCCGGCCAGGATGCGCCGGTCCGGCCCGGGCGGCGCGGGCGCCGTGCCCTGCGGCGGCGGGATGCCGAGCTGCCCGGCGATCCAGGTCACCACCTCGCGACGGCGCGGCGGCTCGGCGTCGGAGGCGTGGTAGACCGCGCCCGGCGCCCCGCGCTCGAGCGCCGCCAGCACCGCGGCCGCCGCGTCGGCCAGGTGGCAGAAGTTCATCCAGGCGCCGTCGCCGGGCCCCAGGGCCAGCCGGCCGCTGCGCACCCGCTCCAGCACCCCGGCCCTCCCTGGGCCGTACAGGCCGGAGAGGCGCACCACCACCCCACCCTGCCCGCGCACCAGCGCCTCCGCCTCCACCAGCACCTGCGCGCTGCCGCTGGCCGGCGCGGGCGGCGTCTCCTCGTCCACGTCCGAGCCGTCGCGCTGCCCGAACACCCCGGTGGACCCTGTGTAGACCACCCGCGCGCCGGTCCGGCCCGCCGCCTCGAGCACCGCCCGGCTGGCCTCCACGTAGGCGGCGCGGTACGCCTCCGGCCCGTCGGACCCGGCCGCCTGGCAGGCCACCACCCGGTCCACCGCCGGCAGCCTGCCCGCCGCGCCGGGCGACGACAGGTCGAGGAACAGCGGCTCCACGCCGGCGGGCAGCGCCCTCGCCGGGTCGCGGCGCACCGCGATCACGCGGTGGCCGCCGGACACCAGCCGCCGCGCGATCTCGGATCCCAGCCAGCCGCAGCCCGCCACCAGCACGCGCACCGTGTACCCACCTTTCGCCCGCCCGCGCCTCCTCGGGGACCCCGGCGCGCGGACGCCGCTCGGCATTATGACCCGGCCGCGGCGGGCCCGCCGCGCACCCCGGGGGCGTCCATGACCGCGCAGCGCAGGATCGACTCGACCGTCCGCCTCTCCAGCGGCGTGGAGATGCCCGCGCTCGGCCTGGGCGTGTGGCAGGTGGGCGGCGCCGAGTGCCGCGCCGCGGTGCGCGCGGCGCTCGAGACCGGCTACCGGCTCGTCGACACGGCCCGCGTCTACGGCAACGAGGGCGAGGTCGGCGCGGCCCTGCGCGAGAGCGGCGTGCCGCGCCAGCAGGTCTTCGTCACCACCAAGCTCTGGAACACCGACCACGGCCATGACGCCGCGCTGCGCGCCTGCGACGCCAGCCTGCGCCGGCTGCAGCTCACGCAGGTGGACCTGTACCTGGTCCACTGGCCGGTGGAGAAGCTGCGGGGCGACACCTGGCGCGCCATGGAGCGGATCCTGGCCGACGGGAAGGCGCGCGCCATCGGCGTCTCCAACTACACGGTCCGTCACCTGGACGAGCTGCTGGCGAGCTGCAGGACGCCCCCGGCGGTCAACCAGGTGGAGTTCAGCCCGTTCCTCCACCAGCGCGCGCTGCTCGAGCACTGCCGCCGGCACGGGATCCAGCTCGAGGCCTACGGGCCGCTGGTGCGGGCGCAGAAGCTGGACGACCCGACCCTCCAGCGCGTGGCGCGCAAGCACGGCCGGACGCCGGCGCAGGTGCTGGTGCGCTGGGGGCTGGAGCACGACCTGGTGGTCATCCCCAAGTCCGCCCACCCCGAGCGCATCCGCGAGAACGCCGACGTGTTCGGCTTCGCGCTGGACGGGGAGGACCTGGCGGCGCTGGACGCGCTGGACCAGGGATACCGGACCAGCTGGGATCCCAGCGACGCGCCTTGATGCGCCGCGGGCGTCCCCCGTTCATCCTTCGACTCCGCCACCCGGCTCGCGCCGGGTGGCTACGCTCAGGACGAACGGATTTCCGGTGTTCGGACGAACGGAGTTCCAGGATTGTGTCAGCGAACGCGTTCCAGGACCGTTCGGCCTGAGCGTAGCGCCCGCGCCGCGGGCGCGGAGTCGAAGGCCAGGGAGTACTACGCCTTCAGCGCCGCGCTCACGATGGCCTTGGCCTCGTCCAGGATGCGGGCCAGGTGGGCGTCGTCGCGGAAGCTCTCGGCGTAGATCTTGTAGACGTCCTCGGTCCCGGACGGCCGGGCGGCGAACCAGCCCTGCCCGGTCGCGACCTTGAGGCCGCCGATCTCGGCGCCGTTGCCCGGCGCGCGGGTCAGGCGCGCGGTGATGGCGTCGCCGGCCAGCGTGGTGGCCTTGACCTGCTCGGGCGAGAGCTTCTTGAGGATGGCCTTCTCCGCCGGCGTGGCGGCCGCGTCGATGCGGGCGTAGCGCGGGGCGCCCAGGGCGGCGGTCATCTCGCGGTGCAGCTCGCCCGGATCCTTGCCGGTGCGGGCCCGGATCTCCACCGCGAGGAGGTCCATCACGATGCCGTCCTTGTCGGTGGTCCAGGTGGTGCCGTCGCGGCGCAGGAAGCTGGCGCCGGCGCTCTCCTCGCCGCCGAAGCCGATCGAGCCGTCGATCAGGCCGGGCACGAACCACTTGAAGCCCACCGGCACCTCGACCAGCCTGCGGCCGAGCCGGGCCGCCACGCGGTCGATCAGCGCCGACGAGACCAGCGTCTTGCCGATCCCGGCCGAGGCCGACCAGCCCGGCCGGTTCCGGTACAGGTAGTCGATCGAGACGGCCAGGAAGTGGTTGGGGTTGAGCAGGCCGGTGGTGGGCGTGACGATGCCGTGGCGGTCCGAGTCGGCGTCGTTGCCGAAGGCCAGGTCGAACTTGTCCTTGAGCGCCACCAGGCTGGCCATGGCGTAGGGCGACGAGCAGTCCATGCGGATCTTGCCGTCGTGGTCCAGCGTCATGAAGCCGAAGGTCGGGTCCAGCACCGGGTTGGTGACGGTGATGTCGAGGCCGTACCGCTCGGCGATGCGCCCCCAGTAGTGCGCGTTGGAGCCGCCCAGCGGGTCGGCGCCGATGCGCAACCTGGCGCCGCGCGCGACGTCCAGGTCCACGGCGCTCCCCAGGTCGTCCACGTAGGGGCCCACGTAGTCGCGGACCTTCACGGTCGCGGCGGCGCGCGCCCGCTCGTACGGGATGCGCTTCACCTCGCGGTTGCCGCCGGCCAGCAGGTCGTTGGCCCGCTGCTCGATCACGCCGGTGATGGAGGTGTCGGCCGGGCCGCCGTCCGGCGGGTTGTACTTGATGCCGCCGTCCTCCGGCGGGTTGTGCGACGGGGTGATGACCACGCCGTCGGCCAGCCCCTCGGTCCGCCCCTTGTTCCAGGTGAGGATGGCGTGGGAGATGACCGGCGTCGGCACCGCGGTGCCGCCCTCCGAGACCACCACCTCGACGCCGTTGGCGGCGAAGACCTCCAGCGCCGTGCGCTCGGCCGGCTCGGAGAGCGCGTGGGTGTCGCGCCCCAGGAACAGCGGACCGGTCACGCCGGCGCGGGCGCGGTGCTCGCAGACCGCCTGGCACACCGCCAGGATGTGCGCCTCGTTGAAGCTCCGGCGCAGCGACGAGCCACGGTGGCCGGAGGTCCCGAAGGCCACCCGCTCGGCGGCCACCGCGGGGTCGGGGGTCTCCGCGGCGTAGCGGCGCAGCAGGTCAGGAACGTCGACGAGGAGCTCGCGAGGAGCGGGCTTGCCAGCCAGGGGGTGGGCCATGGGTGGATACTACTGACACGGCTCGCGCCCTTGTCACGTCCTTAACCGGGCAGGCAAAATGTCACGATGACGCTCGTCATGCCCCTCCTGGCCGTGCTCCTGGTCGCGGCCCCCGGCCCGGCCGCGCCCCCGTCCGCATGGGATGTGCTCGAGCCAGGGCTGGAGCTGGCCCTCTTCGATGGTCCTCCGGGCGGGGCGGGGGGCGACGGCAAGATCGCGGTGATCCGCATCGACCCCGCCCGCTTCGAGCTCCGGCTGCTCAACGCCTCCGCGCCGGGCCAGGGGCAGGCCCTCTCCGCCCGGCGCTGGGCGGACAAGGGCGGCGCCGCGGCGGTGATCAACGCCTCGATGTACCAGCAGGACTACCGGACCAGCGTCTCGCTGATGAAGAGCCGGGACCACGTCAACCAGCGCCGCGTCTCCAAGGACCAGACCGTGCTGGCCTTCGATCCGGTCGAGCGGGGCCTCCCGCCGGTGCACCTCATCGATCGCGAGTGCGAGCCGCTGGACCAGGCCTCCCAGGGCTACGGCGCGGCGGTGCAGTCGATCCGGCTGGTCTCCTGCCAGCGCAAGAACGTCTGGGCCCCCTCCCCGCGCCGCACCTCGGTGGCCGCGGTGGGCGTGGACGGGCACGGCCGCGTGCTCTTCATCCACGCCCGGACCGCCTGGCCGGTGCACGACGTGGTCAACGCCCTGCTCGCGCTGCCCATCGACCTGGCGCGCGCCATGTACGTCGAGGGCGGACCGGAGGCGCAGCTCTTCGCCCGCAGCGGCGGGCGCGAGGTGGAGCGGCTGGGCGCGTTCGAGGCCTCGCCCGACGCCCAGAACCGCGATCCCTGGCCGGTGCCCAACGTGCTGGCGGCGGTGCGAAGGGCCCGCTGAGGCGGAGCCGGATCCGTCGACACCGCGACACGCCTGTCGCCCATCCGCCACACTGCCAGGCGGACGGGCCCTGTGTTTCCAGCCACTTGCCCGCGGCACGGCGCGTGCTTTGACACACCCCGGGCGCACCCGCGGCATGACGCCGGCGCCCGGGAGCCTCACCGTGGACGCCTCGCCCTACCGCCTCTCCCCGCCCGGCGCCGAGCCCGGCGCCTTCGCCCGCGACCTGCAGGCCCTGGCCGACGGCGTCCTGGCCGCCGCCGCGCCCCTCGCGCCCACGCTCGAGCTGGTCGACCAGGCCGCCCCACCGCTCGAGCGCCTCACGGCGGAGGAGCGGGTGGTCGAGGCGCTGACGCTGGGCGTGCTGTGGCGCGCACATGGCCACCGGGTCCACCGCCCGGCGAGGCTCGGGGCGCGCGTGCTCCGCGTGCTGCGCCGCCGCCCCGCCCACCGGGCCCCGCGCGCCGAGCCCGGCGCCGAGGAGCTCTCCGCCCTGCTCTCCTGGCTCCTCTCCACCGGCGAGTACGGCGAGGAGGTCCGCCGCCTGGAGCGCTGGGAGCTGGCGCTGGGCGGCGACCCCGGCCTGGCCGGCGCGGTGCTGGGCGAGGTGCTGGCCTTCACCGCCTGGTTCGAGGAGGCGGCCGCCGCTGCGCTGGGGGCCACCACCGCCGGCGTGGAGCCCTTCCGCCGCGGACGCCTGCCGCTGGTCGCGGCCGAGGACCAGGTCCAGTGCGGCCGCACCCGCGCCGAGTACCACCTCTCGATGGTCGCCGCCGCGCTGCTCAACCGCGCCTGGCGGGCCGGCTTCGTGACCGCGCGGCGCCGCGTGGTGCTGGCCCCGTCCTGCCTGCGGCTCCTGCCCGAGGGGCGCTGCCAGGCGGTGCGCGTCGGCCCGCGGCTCGTCTGCCAGGAGTGCACCCCGGCCTGCGCCCTGGCCGAGGTGGCGGCCGTGGCCGAGGCGGCCGGGGCCGAGCTCATCACGGTGGAGCACGGCTCGGACCTGGACCCGGTCCTGGCCCGCCTGCCCCGCGACGGCGGCACCGGCGTGGTCGGGCTGGCCTGCGTGCCCAGCCTGCTCTCCGGCGGGTTCAAGGTCCGCGCCGCCGGCCTCGCGCCGCAGTGCGTGCTGCTGGAGGCCTCCGGCTGCGGGCGCTGGCTGGCCGGGCCGCAGCCCACCTCGCTCGACCTGGGCGCGCTGGCCCGCGTGCTCGACGTGCGCGCCGAGGCCGCCCGGGCTAGCGCGCGTAGCGCAGCCGCTGCTCTTCCCGGTACGGGTAGATGTCCACGATCTCCCCTGCCCGCAGCCGCTCCTGGATGTCCCGCCACCAGCGGCCGGTGAGCAGCTCGCCGTGGGCCTGCAGGAACACCTCCCGCAGCCGCCCGCGCAGCCCCAGGAACGGCAGCAGCTCCTCGGGGAAGACGTCGTGCACGCCCACGTAGAACCAGGGCTCCGCCCCGCCCCCTCGTCGTCCTCGCGCGCGGTGGGCAGGTCGCGGAAGCTCACGTCGGTCACCCGCGCCAGCTCGTCGTAGTCGTAGAAGATGACGCGGCCGTGGCGGGTCACGCCGAAGTTCTTGGTGAGCAGGTCGCCGGGGAAGGTGTTGGTGGCGGCCAGGTCGCGCAGGGACTGGCCGAAGTCGAGCACCGCGCGGCGGGCGGTCCACTCGTCCTGCTCGCGCACGAAGAGGTTGAGCGGCGTGACGCGGCGCTCCAGGTAGAGGTGGTCGATGGCCACGACCTCCTCTCCCACCCGCACCGTCCCGGCGCAGCCGTCGGCCAGCTCGGCCAGCACCTCGGGTGAGAAGCGTGAGCGCGGGAAGGCCAGGTGCTCGAAGTCGTGGGCGTCCACCAGCCGGCCGGCGCGGTCGTGGCGGAAGACGTGGCGGTACTTGTCCATCACCTCGCGCCGGGTGGTCTCCTTGGGCGGCGCGAAGCGGTCGCGGATCACCTTGAAGACCACGTCCAGCCCGGGCAGGGTGAAGACGCTCATCACCAGGCCGCGGTCGCCGCGGGCCGGGACGAACCGGTCGCTGCTGGCCTCCAGGTGGCGGACGATTCCACGGTACAGCTCGGACTTGCCGTGCTTGTTGAAGCCGATGGCGGTGTACAGCTCGCTCAGCCGCTTGAGCGGCATGAGGCTGGAGAGGAAGGCCACCAGGTCGCGCGGGCGCTCCACCTCCACGTGGAAGTAGCTGCGCGTGAAGGTAAAGACGATTCGAGACGTCCTCCTCGGTGAAGAGGATGGCGTCGAGCACCACGCCGCGCTCGCCCTGCGCCAGCGCCAGCACCAGCGGCGTGGTGTAGCGCCCCCGGCGCAGCCGGCCCACCAGGTAGGCCCCCTTGCCCCGGAAGAAGACCGGGCTGGCCATCTCCACCGCGTCCACGGGCTGCGCGTCCGGCAGCTCGCGCAGGTGCGCGTCCAGCTCCACCGCCGCCAGCGTCACGTCGCGCTCGAGGTCCTCGAAGGGCACGGCGAAGGCGTAGGCGCGCAGCACGCGCGAGAGGAGCGCGCCGGTGGTCAGCTCGCGCTCGAAGCGCTGGTACACCAGCGCGCCCTCGCGCGGCGCGGGCACGTCGGCGGCCAGGAACTCGATGCCAGGGTCCACGCCCACCGTGGCGAAGACGCGGCGGGTGACCGAGTTGAAGAAGGAGCGGCCGATCTCCACGTCCGGGCGGCGCTCCACCGAGGCCTCGTACCGCTCCTTCATGGCCTGCCAGGTCCCGCGATTGCGCGCCGCGCCGCCCAGCTCGGCCCGGACCACGCCGGTGCACTCCTGGATGAGCACGTCGCGCAGGTCCAGCCGGGCCCGCGCGTCGCGCTGGGCCTCCTGCCAGTCGCGCGCCTCGAAGCGCGCGCGGGCGCGGGCGGTGATGCGCGCCCGCTCCAGCATGTAGGCCTCGAACCCGGCCCGGATCGCCCTCTGCCCCGGCCGCAGCCAGGGCCCAACGCTCGGACATGGCCTGATGTTCTAACGGCGCGCGGCCGGACGCGAGCGCCGGCCCGGGGGCCCCGTGCGGAGCCTGCCGCGGCGGGGCCGCTCAGCGCGGGCGCCGCGCCCAGGCCAGCACGGCCCAGAGCACCAGGTACAGCACCCCGGCCGCCAGCGGCGCCACCACCGCCCAGGCCACCGCCGCCCGCGCGTTGGCGCCGGCGTAGCGGGCCAGCGTGGCCCAGCCGTCCGCCGCCACCTGGCGGCGCAGCTCGTCCAGCGTGAACGGCACCGGCGGCAGGCCGAAGAGCCTGGCCCCGGCGTCGAAGAAGGGCAGGAGCAGCCCCAGCTGCAGCGGATAGGCCACGTAGTTGGCCACCTGCAGCGCCGGCTGGTTGAGCCGCAGCGCCACCCCCACCGCCGCGCAGAGCAGCGTGGTGGTGCCCAGCACCGGGAACGCACCCAGGACCAGCCCCAGCGCCAGGGCCAGCGCCAGCCGCCGCGGGGTGACGCCCTGCGTGAGCTGTCGGGCCAGCGGCTCCAGCACCGCCCGCCGCAGGAAGCCGTCCTCCGCCATGCGCGGTCAGGCCCCCGCGCTCTGGGTCAGCAGCTCCTTCCAGCGGACCTGGGCGGCGCCGTTCAGGCCGTACGGCTGGACCAGCAGCGTGACGCCGCCGGCCTCGGGCCAGCCCAGCTTGACGCTGGCGAACCCCCGGAGCGGCGGATTGCAGGCGACCTTCATCTCCATGAGCAGGTTCTCCGGGACCGACTGCTTCCCGGTGATCATGGCGTGCGTCGCGCCGATGCCGAGCAGCTGGTAGCTGTACTCGCGCTCGCCCAGTTTGAGCACCACCGGCAGCGGCGGCGGCTTGGGCCCGTCGCGCCGCGGGGGCGGCTCCTGGGCCACCAGCGACGGCTTGCCCACGCCCTGCCAGACCTCGGCGCTCTCGAAGGAGGCGATGAACCCGGGCAGCGTCTCCACCGTGCGGGCCACGGTGGCGCGCTCGTTGACGCCCAGCCAGGCGCAGGACTCCAGATCCTGCGCGGAGACGGAGGTCTGCTCGTGGAGCAGCGCCACCACGCGGTCCACCACCGCCACCAGCTCGACCATGGCGGGCTCGGCGGCGGCCGAGGCGCTCTCCGAGTGGTGGAGCGAGATCGAGTCGGCGATCACCTGCGGGAGGTCCCAGCGCGCCGCCATCACCACGCCCAGCTCGACGTGGTAGCGGTCCATGATCTCCACCCACTCCGCCTCGGTCTTGGGGGCCACGTCCTCGCGGCGGGCCAGCAGGTCCTCGATGCAGGCGATGGCGACCACCTTGCCGAAGTCGTGCAGCAGGCCGGCGGAGAAGGCGACCTCGGGGGAGATCCTGCGCCCCTTGGCCAGGTCCTGCGCCAGCAGCGCCGAGGCCAGCGCGTCCAGCCAGACGCGGCGGCGGATGGGGGCCAGCTTGCCGTCGGACAACGCGTGGGCGCCCAGCCCGGAGGCCAGGGCCAGCCGGGCCACGTCCTTGGCGCCGATGCGCGAGACCGCGGCCTTGACGGCCGCGACCGGCGCGCCGCGCGCGTAGAGGGCGGAGTTGGCGCAGCGGAGGACGTCGGCGCCCAGCACCTGGTCGGACGAGACCAGCTTGGCGAGGTCCTCGAGCCCGTAGTCCTGCGAGCGGACCAGCGCCTCGATCTTGAAGGCGACGGCCGGGTACGGCGGCACCTTCACCGCGCCCTTGCCCACCAGTTCGACGATGGCCTTGTCGAGGTCGAGTTCGGACATGCCCGGCGAGTCTACATCAGATGGGCGGGCGGGTGCCGGCGCCATACCCGGTCAGCTCGACGTACCCCTCGCCCGCTGGACGGCCGTCCGAACCCGTGAGTCGGACGGGCCCCTCCCAGTACGAGAGGCCGGGCGCCAGCGCGGAGACGTTCTCGGCCCCGGCCACCTCCGGCTCGACGGTGACGCGGATGCCCGCGCCGGGGACCTCGATCTCCCAGCCGGAGGGGTAGTCCGCGCCGGTTCGCGGGCTGCGCCAGCGCCCCCGCACCCGGACCGACCAGGCCTCCGGGCCCAAGAGCCGCACCGCCCCGTCGCGGTCCGCCAGCGTGGCGGTGGCGAAGTCGACGCCGCCGTCGCGCCGGCGCAGCACGTAGAGCATCAGGTCCCGCCCGTCGGCGAGCCGAAGGCTCCACCAGTCCCACCCCACCTGCTCGGGCGCGAGCTGCGACGAGCCGAACTCACGGTCGAGCCAGCTGGTCCCGCGCACGCGGTAGGTCCGCCCGCCGACCGTCAGCGTCCCCTCGGTCGCGAGACGTGGGTAGGAGTAGTACAGGCTGGCGTAGCCGGGCCGCGCCGCCTTGCGGCTGTAGCCGTTCGGCCCCTGCAGCACCCGCGGCTTCACCGGGCGCGCCTCCAGCGCCAGCCCCGCGCCGCGGGCCTGGTCGCGCGCCTCCAGCCTGAACCGCTCGGCGCCGTCCGCGCCCTCCGCCAGCTGCAGCGTCCAGCGCCCGTCGGTGCCGGGCGGCGCCTGCGCCCAGGCCAGCAGCGCCCGATCCGGCGCCGGGAAGCCGCCCAGCAGCGGCGCGGCGCGCCAGAGCACCTCGGCGAAGGTGTGGACCTGCCCGGCCACGTCGGTGATGGCCAGGTGGCCCATCACCGCCTCGCCGGTGGCCCAGGCGGAGTCGAGCGCCGGCGGCTGGGGCAGGAGCCCGACGCGGAAGAAGGTGAGCTGGACCCCGAAGCGCCGGCCGGGGGCGTCCAGCGCCTCGAGCGTGCCGGTGAGGTACCACCACTCGTTCCGGTGGCCGGGGTGGCCGTGGTGGTCGCGCGGGAAGGCCCAGCTCCAGGCCGGGTCGGCCGGGGTCCAGGGGCCGGAGGCCGCCGCCGGCGCGGCGGCCAGCAGGGCGGCCAGCAGCGCGGCGCTAGAGGGCATCACGCGAGAGCTCCGCCGCGGGCGTGCGGCTCGCGGCCAGCGCCGGGTAGAGGCTGGCCAGGGTCACGGCGGCCAGGATCACCGCGGCCTCGCCCAGCAGCGCGGTCCAGGGGACGTAGAGCCCCAGCGTCCAGCCGAACGAGGCCGGGTTGATGGCGGACACCAGCACCCAGGCCAGCCCGGCCCCCGCCGCCCCGCCCAGCGCCAGGCCCACCCACCCGACCGCCAGCCCGCGCCCCAGGAAGACGCGGAAGAGCTGCGCCCGCGATGCGCCCAGCGCCCGCAGCAGGGCCAGCTCGGCCCGCCGCTCGCGCGCCAGCACCAGCAGCGCCAGGGTCACGCCGGCGGCGGCGATGGCCAGCCCCATGGAGCGGAGCAGCCGGGTCACGGCGAAGGTCTCCTCGAAGATGGCCAGCACCTCGCGCCGGAGCGTGGCGTTGGAGCGGACCTGCAGCGCCGCCCCGGGCAGCGCGGCCCGCACCGCCGCCACGGCCGCCGCGGGGTCGCGGCCGGGGGCCAGGTACAGCGCGGCGCTGGAGGGCTGCCCGGGGCCGAAGGCGCGGGCATAGGTCCCGAGGTCGAGCAGCACCGCGCCGCCCTCGCTGCCGTAGTCGCGGTAGACGCCCGCCACCGGGAAGGGCCGCTCCCCGGCCAGCGTGTGCAGCCGGAGCGTGCCGCCCGGCCCGAGCCCCGCCTTGCGCGCCAGCGGCTCGGAGACCAGCGCGCCGCCGGCGCGGAGCGCGGCCATGGCGGCCCGGCCGTCCCCGTCCAGCAGCGCCACCCGCCGCTCGCCGCCGGGCAGCGCGGCGTCGATGCCCGAGACGCTGACGCGCCGCCCGCCGGCCTGCTCCTGGTGCTGGCGCAGCCGGTCCACCGCCACCGTCCCGGGCACGCGCGCCAGCGCCTCCAGCACCTCCGGCCCCAGCGTGGCCTCGCTGCGGGCGCGCCGCCAGGAGGGCGAGGTCACGTAGACGTCGGCGTGGAGCGTGGCGTCGAGCCAGCGGACCACCGTCTCGCGGAAGCTGCCCACCATCAGCGTCACGCCCACCAGCATGGCCACCGCCACCGCCAGCGCGCCGGCCGCCGGCGCGACGCCGGCCAGCCGGGCCCCGGCGGTGCGCAGCCCATGGCGCAGCCCCAGCCGCCGCGGCCGGCCGGTGCGGGTGAGCGCCCGCAGCCCGGCCGGCGCGGCCAGCGGCGCCGCCGCCAGCAGGCCGAGCGCCAGCGCGAAGCCCGAGCCGCTCCAGCGCGCGGCGAGCGCGGCGTGGACCGCGGCCCCCAGCGCCAGCGCCGCCAGCCCGGCCAGCAGCGGCCGCCGCGCACCCGCGCCGCCGCGCTCGTCCAGGGCCAGCGGCGAGAGGAGCGCGCGCGGGTCCTGCCGGCTGGCGTCCAGCGCCGGCCAGAGCGCGCCGGCCAGCGCGCCCAGCACCCCGGTGGCCACCGCCAGCGCCAAGAGCCCGGGCGTGAGCGTCACCCGGTCGATCCCCTCCAGCAGGTAGACGTTGCGCAGCGTCGAGGAGACCGCCCCCAGGTTGGCCCGCGCCGCCAGCCAGCCGAGCGGGATGCCGGCCGCGGTCCCCAGCGCGCCCAGCAGCGCCGCCTCCGCCAGCACCAGGCGCAGCACCTGGGCACGGGTGGCGCCCACCGCCCGCAGCACGCCCAGCTCCTCGCGCCGCCGCGCCAGCGAGGCGCGCACCGAGGCGTAGACCAGGAAGCCGCCCACCAGCAGCGAGACCAGCGAGAGCGCGGTCAGGTTGAGCCGGAAGGCCGCCAGCAGCCCCGAGGCCTCCACCGTGCGCGCCTCCGGGGTGGTGACGCGGGCCCGGTCGCCGAGCCGCTCCTGCAGCCGCGCCGCCAGGTCGCCCGCCGCCACGCCCTCCCGCGCGGTGACGTCCAGCTGGTGGATGCGGCCGCGCACGCCCAGCAGCCCCTGCGCCTGCGCCAGGTCCATCACCGCCAGCCGGCGCGAGGCCAGCGGCGCCACGCGCTGCAGGTCCACCAGCGCCCCCACCCACAGGCGCACGCGCCGGGCGCCCAGCGAGACGTCCACCGGATCGCCCACCCGCCAGCCGCGCTCCGCCGCCAGTGCCTGCGTCACCGCCACCCAGCCTGGCGTGCCCAGCGCGCCCTCCAGGGCGCCCTGCTGCAGCGCCCAGGGGCGCTTCGACGGCGCCAGCAGGTCCACCCCCACCAGCTCCAGCGTCCCGCCGTCCGTCCCCTCCAGCGCCGCGTCGGCGCGCCAGAGCGGCATCGCCCCGGCCACGCCGGGCGTGCCCAGCACCTCCGGCAGCAGCGCCTCGTCCAGCCCGCCGGACCAGCCCAGCACGGTCACGTCCACGTCGCCGGAGACGGCCCGGACCGTGCCGCTGAAGGCGCCCACCGCGCCGGCGTCGAGCAGCTGGATGGAGAGGACCGCGGCCACGCCCAGCGCCACGCCCGCCACCGCCAGGGCGAACAGCGCCCGCGCCGACCGCAGCTCCTTCAGCAGCGCGCGCAGCAGGTAGCGGCGCATGGGGCTAGGCCTCCAGCCGCCCGTCGTGCAGCGTCCAGGTGGCGTCGGCCAGCGCCGCCAGCTCGCGGCTGTGGGTGACGTAGAGCAGCGCCCCGCCCTCCTCGCGCGCCAGCGCCAAGAGGAGGTCCATCACCACCTGGCCGGTGGCCTCGTCCAGGTTGCCGGTGGGCTCGTCGGCCAGCAGCAGCCGCGGGCGCCGCAGCAGGGCCCGGCAGAGGGCCACCCGCTGCTGCTCGCCGCCGGAGAGCGCCTGCACCAGGTCGTCGCGGCGGGCGCCCAGCCCCACCCGCTCCAGCAGCGCGCGGGCCCGCGCCTGCGCCGGGCGGGGCGGGTCGCCGGCCACCAGCGCCGGGACCAGCACGTTCTCCTCCAGCGAGAGGTGCGGCAGCAGGTGGAAGAACTGGAACACCAGCCCCATGTGGTCGCGCCGGGCCCGGGTCCGCTCGGCGTCGGAGAGCGCGCCCAGCGGCTGCCCCAGCAGGATCACCTCGCCGGCGGTGGGCGCGTCGATGCCGGCGGCCAGGTGGAGCAGCGTCGACTTGCCGGAGCCGCTCCGGCCGGTGACCGCCACCGCCTGGCCGGCCTCGACCTCGCCGGAGACGCCGCGCAGGACGGGCAGCGGCGCCCCGCCGGCCCTGGGGTAGGTGCGCTGGATGTCACGGAACGTGATGACCGGGGCCATGATGCCCCGGGGAGATGGCGGCCCGGGGCGCGCCGGGCAATCGAATCGACCGGCGCGAGGTCGCCGAGGCGGCGGATTCAGCGGCGCGCGGGCGCCGGCGGGCCGGCGCGGGGTGCGGCGCGCACCCTGGACGAGCCGGCGGAGAGCCCGGCCGCAGCCAGGATCCGGGCCCGCGCCGCGGCCGGCAGGCGCTTCACCGCCTCGCGCACGGTGAGCGGAGCCGCCCGGGCCGCGCGCGGCTCGAGCCAGGCGATCACGCCCTCGGGGTCCGCCTTGGAGGCATCGCGCAGCACCCAGCCGATGGCCTTGCGGATGAAGAACTCTCCCTCCCCGAGCAGCGGATCGGCCAGCCGCCCGAAGGCCGCCAGGTCTCCCCGCCCCTCCCGCAGCGCGATCAGGTGGGCCAGCAGCGCCGCGCGGCGGATCCAGAAGTCCGGGTCCTTGCCCCAGGCCGGCAGCTTGCGCCCCAGCGCCGGGTGGCGCTCCGCCAGCGGCCCGAGCACCGAGGCGGCCAGGTTGTCCACCAGCGCCCAGGTGCGGCTCTCGCGGATGAGCCGCTCCAGCAGCGGGAGGTCGCGCGGCCCCAGCAGCCCGGGCCGGGCCTCCAGCAGCTCCACGGCCGCGGCGCGGCACTCGTGGATGGGGCGGGCCCAGAGCGCCTCCACCAGCGCCACCAGGCCGGCGTGGTCGAGGTCCTGGCCAGCCAGGAAGGTCCGGACCACGCGGCGGGTGGCCGGGACGCTCACGCCCAGGTGATCGAGGCTGCTCTTGAGGTAGCGCTTCTCCTGGTCGGCGCGCTCCGGGTGGCCCTCGGCCCGGAGCGCCCCCTCCAGCGCGCGGGCCTGCGCGCGGCTCTCGGCGGTGCTCATGGCGCCAGTGTAGCCGGCCCGCGCACCGGCTGGCGGTGCTAGAAGTGCGGCCGATGATCACCGCCCTCGCGCTCGCGCTTTCCCTCTCCCAGTCGCAGCCCCCCGGCCCCGCGCCCCTGCCCACCCGGCCCCCCACCGCGGCCACGCCCGCGCAGGAAGCGCCGCCCGCCGGCCCCGCGCCCATCCCGGAGGCGCTGCCCGCCGGCGCGCTGCGCGACTGGTACCCGGCGCCGGAGCCGTTCCGCGAGGGCTGGCTGGAGGTCTCGAAGCTCCACACGCTCCACTACGAGCTGTCCGGCAACCCGCAGGGCCATCCGGCGATGGTGCTCCACGGCGGGCCGGGCGGCGGCGCCTCCCCGTCGCTGCGGCGCTACTTCGACCCGGAGAAGTGGCTCATCGTCCTGCACGACCAGCGCGGCGCCGGACGGAGCAAGCCCTTTGCCGAGCTGCGGGAGAACGACACCGCAGCGCTGGTGGAGGACGTGGAGAAGCTGCGGGCCGCCCTGGGCCTGGAGAAGATGCTGGTGGTGGGCGGCTCCTGGGGCTCGACCCTGGCGCTGGCCTACGCCGAGAAGTACCCGCAGCGGGTGGCCGGGCTGGTGCTGCGCGGCGTCTTCACCTGCACCCGCGGGGAGATCGACCACTTCTACCACGGCGGCACCGCGCCCTTCTTCCCCGAGACCCACGCCGCGCTGCGGGCCGTGATCCCACACCCCGAGCGCAACGACTGGCCGCGCCAGCTGCTCCGGCTCATGACCTCCGGCGACGCCGCCGTCCGCGACCGGGCCGTGCACGCCTGGGCGCTCTACGAGACGCGGATGTCGCGGGTCGGCCTGACGCAGGCCGAGGCGGAGCAGCAGCTCCAGGGCTACGACGCGCTGGCCTTCTCCACCATCGAGAACCACTACATGGCCAGCGGCTGCTTCCTGCGCGAGGGGCAGCTCCTGCGCGACGCGAGCCGGCTGGCCGGCATCCCGCTCATCATGGTGCAGGGGCGCTACGACGTGATCTGCCCGCCCATCTCCGCCTGGCGGGTGCAGCAGGCCGTGCCCGGCGCCCGGCTCTGGCTCGTGGAGGACGCCGGCCACTCCGGCGGCGCGGAGCCGGTGAGGAGGGGGCTGGTCGAGGCGGTCCGGCAGATGGAGGCAGTGGTCGCGGCGCCGCGGTAGGAGCTGCTCGCGCGAGCGGGTTCCCCGGAACCGTTCGGCCTGGGCGTAGGGCCCGCCCTCGGGCGGGCCCGGAGTCGAAGGCCAGGTGTGGTGCGATCCCCTCACTCCGCCATCGTCGACACGTCCCCCGGGTCCTGCCCCAGCTCCACCGCCTTGAGGTAGCGGCGCATGATCTTGCCCGAGCGCGTCTTGGGCAGCGTGGTGCGCAGCTCGATCTCCGACGGCGTGGCGATGGGGCCCAGGTCGAGCCGGACGTGGTCCTTGAGCGACCCCACCAGGCCCGGGCCCTGCGGGACCCCGGCGCGCAGCACCACGAAGGCCTTGATCCGCTCGCCCTTGAGCTGGTCCGGCAGGCCGATCACCGCGCTCTCCGCCACGGCCGGGTGGCGCAGCAGCGAGGACTCGACATCGGCGGTGCCGATGCGGTGGCCGGCCACGTTCATCACGTCGTCGGCGCGGCCCAGCACGGCGAAGTAGCCGTCGCGGTCGCGCACCGCCAGGTCACCCGCCGTGTACATGCCGGGGATCTGGCTCCAGTACTTCTCGTAGCGCGCGTGGTCGTTCCAGATGGTCCGGAGCATGTACGGCAGCGGCTTGCGGATCACCAGCAGCCCGCCCTGCCCGTCCGGCACCGGCTGGCCGGCGGGGTCCACCACCGCCACGTCCGCGCCGGGGATGGGCTTGCCCACCTTGCCCGGCCGGGCGTCGAAGGTGGGGAGCGTGCCCAGCACCGGCGCCGCGATCTCCGTCTGCCACCAGTTGTCCACCACCATGCCGCCCGACTGGCCCACCAGGTGCTGCTGCGCCCAGTGGTGCGCCTCCGGGTTGAGCGGCTCGCCGGCGCAGGCGATGAGGCGCAGCCGCTTCAGGTCGTACTTGGCCGGCGCGTCGCCGCCGTGGCTCATCCACATGCGGACCGCGGTGGGGGCGGTGAACATCACGTTGACGCCGTAGCGCTCCACCAGCTCCCAGGTCACCTCGGGCGTGGGGAAGTCCGGCACGCCCTCGCGGCAGAACACGGTCGCGCCCACCGAGAGCGGGCCGTAGACGATGAAGGAGTGCCCGACGATCCACCCGATGTCCGAGGTGGACCAGTAGATGTCGTTCTCGCCGATCTGGTAGAAGGCGCGCGCCAGCCAGGTGGTGCCCACCAGGTAGCCGCCGGCGGCGTGGACCACGCCCTTCGGCTTCCCGGTGGTGCCGGAGGTGTAGAGGATGAAGAGCGGGTCCTCGGCGTCCAGCGGCTCCGGCGGGCAGTGGATCGCGTGCGGGTCCTGCACGTCGTAGAAGTCGTGCTCGCGCTCGGACTCGAAGCTGAAGGGCGCGTCGCCCGGGCGCGAGCCGCGCCGGTGCACGATGACGTGCTCCACCGAGTAGAGGTCGCGCACCGCCTCGTCCACGGTGGGCTTGAGCGGCAGCTTCTTGCCGCGGCGCCAGGTGTAGTCGGAGCAGACCACCACCTTGGCGGCGCAGTCCTCGATGCGGCTGCGCAGCGCCTGGGTGCCCATGCCGGCGAAGACCACCGAGTGGATGGCGCCGATGCGGGCGCAGGCCAGCATGGTGACGATCCCCTCCGGCGTGAGGGGCATGTAGACGATCACCCGGTCGCCCTTGCGGACGCCCAGCTTCTTGAGCGCGTTGGCGAACCGGTTCACCTCGCGGTAGAGCCGGTTGTACGTGAACGTGTGCTCCTCGCCGTCCTCGCCCACCCAGAATCAGCGCGGCCTTCAGGCGGCGCGAGCCGTATACGTGGCGGTCGATGCAGCTGACGGTGGGGTTGAGCTTGCCGCCCAGGAACCACTGGTGGCGCGAGCCCTCCACCCGCACCACCTCCTTGAACGGCTCCATCCACTCCACCAGCTTGGCCTTCTCGCGCCAGAACCCCTCGCCGTCGCGGGCCGCGAAGGACCGCTCCACGGTGTCGTTGGCGATGTGGGCCTGCTGCGCCAGCCAGACCGGCGCCTCGATGACGCGCTCGTCGCGGGAGAGCGCGTCGATGGCGGCGCGCTGCGCCTCGGTCAGTTCACCCAGCGTGGCCACGGACTCTTCCGCCATGAGGCACCTCGGGGACGAGGCGCGGCAGGAGCCGCCGCGCCGGGGAAGGGGTCGATGCTAGCCGACCCGCCCCCGTGCGGCGCAAGGCCGCAGGCTCACCCGGTTGGGGCGACGGGCGCCCGCCCCCTGACGTCCGAAGCCTGCGCTGGGGTCACTGCGCGTAGCCGGCGCGCGCCAGCAGCGTGGCCTCGTCGAACCAGAGGTTCCGCGCCAGGCTGGCCGCGGTGTCCCGGTCGAGCGTGACCAGCGTCGACCCGGCCCAGTTCCAGAGCCGGTTCTGCGCGTCCCACAGGTCGATTCTGCAGCCCCAGCCGGCGCGCCAGCCCCAGCACCGCGGCCAGCTCCGCCGCGCGCGCCGCCGGGGCCTTCCCCGCCAGCAGCGCCGAGAGCCGCTGCGAGACCAGCGCCTCCACGTCGCGCCGGACGGGCGGCAGGTTGAGGTGCGCCCCCAGCCGGCGGGCCAGCTCCACCGTGGAGGCCAGCTCGGCCTCCGCCGAGGCCAGGTCGACGGCGTCGGCGCGGGCCGCGCCGGTGACGCGCAGCAGCCGGCGGGTGAGCGTCACGTCGGCGGCGACGCGCAGCGGCCCGGGCACCGGCGAGTCGATGGTGCGCAGGAACTCCATCAGCCGCCGGTTGTCCTCGAAGATGGCCAGGTAGTCGTCCTCGTACCGCTGCATCGTCCCCTCGAGCAGCACCGCCGCCACGTCGCGGCGCTCGTCGAGGAAGAGGTCGCCCAGGCCGTAGTCGCGCCCGGGGAAGTAGCGGTCCACCTCGCGCAGCAGCTGCGCCAGCGAGGCCGACGGGGAGCGGGCCAGCAGCGCCCCCTCGACCTCGGCCAGGTGCTCGTGCCCGCGGTAGGGGGTGAGGCCGGTGCGGAAGTCGGCGGCGCCGAAGTGGAGCACGCAGTAGAGCGCGTCCATCCGCTCGCGGGTGAGCAGGTGCTCCAGCTGCAGCCGGCCGATGGCCAGCGAGACCGGGCCGGACTGCGCGGCGCGCCGCCCCTCCAGCCTGTAGCTGTAGCAGAAGACCCGGCCGGCGTCGGGCACCGGCCGGACCGAGCTGGCGATGGCCAGGTGGGCGCCCACGCCCTCCAGCGTCACCACGCTGGGCTTCACCAGCGCCTGGTAGACGCGGCGCCCGTCGCCGATGGCCGGGTCGTTGGAGGGGGCGCGGGCCAGCGCCGCCTCGAAGCCCGGCTCCAGGTCCAGGCCCACCAGGTCGCGGGCCAGCTGGATGGCGCGGGCGGCGTACTTGAGCACCTGCACCGTCTCGATGCCGGAGAGCTCGGAGAAGAACCAGCCGCAGCTCGTGTACATGAGCAGCGACTGCCGCTCCAGCTCCAGCAGGCGCAGCGCCCGCACCTGCTCGTCGGCGGGCAGCACCCGGCCCGCCTCGCGGCGCAGCCAGTCGGCCACCTCCCGCCGCTCCGGATCCAGCACCAGCTCCACGTAGCGATCCCGCGCCAGCCACGGGTCGGCGAAGATGGGCGCCGCCGCCCGCTCGTAGATCCCGTCCAGCTTGTCGCGCAGCTCGTCCAGCGCCGCGCGCAGCGGGCCGCGCCAGTGCTGCCGCCAGCCCGGGCCGCCGCCGGTGTGGCAGCCGCAGTCGGAGCGCCACCGCTCGATGCCGTGCGCGCAGCTCCAGCTCGAGCCCTCGGCGATCTCCGCCTCCCACTCGGCCGGGACCCGGTCCAGCGCCTGGCCCAGGTTGACCACCTCGAGATCCGTGCGCTTGGCCAGCATCCGGAGCGCGCCGGCCAGCACCTCGTCGCCGCCCTTCTTGTGGTGGCCCAGCGTCTCGCCGTCAAAGGCGATGGTCAGGATCTCGTCGTGCTCGCGCCCCGGGTCGAAGCCGGCGGTGAGCCGGTCGATGAGCGCCTGCGGCGAGCCGAGCGCGCCGCCGAAGGCCAGGTCGCGCGCGATGTGGCCGTCGTAGAAGAAGACCACCAGCTCCTGGTCGCCGGCCTTGACGCGGTACGGGCGCGTGGGATCGAAGCGGGCGTCGCGCGCGTCCTGCCACTCGCCGCCCGGCGCCCGCACGCGCACGCACTGGTAGGGCGAGAGGACGGTGTAGCGGATCCCCTCCTCCACCAGCGCGGCCAGCGTGGGCGTGTCGGCCGCCGTCTCCGGCAGCCAGAAGCCGTCCGGCGCGCGGTGGAAGCGGCGCCTGAAGTCGGCGATGCCCCAGCGGATCTGCGTGCGCCGGTCGCGGGGGGAGGCCAGCGGCAGGATGGCGTGGTTGTAGCCCTGGGCCAGCCCGTTGCCGTGCCCGCGCCCCTCCTGGCTGCGGGCGTCGGCCTCCACCACGCGCGCGTAGGTCTCGGGCCGGTGGCGCTCCAGCCAGGCCAGCAGCGTGGGGCCGAAGTTGAACGAGAGGTGAAGGTAGTTGTTGACGATGTCGGCGATGCGGTCGCCGGCGTTCTTGACGCGCGCGGCGCCGTTGGGCCCGTAGCACTCCACGGCGATCCGCTCGTTCCAGTCGTGGAAGGGCTCGGCGGAGTCCTGGACCTCGATGGCCTCGATCCAGGGGTTCTCACGGGGGGGCTGGTAGAAGTGGCCGTGGAGGCAAAGCAGTCGGCGCGACATGTGCTCCTTCATCGGTGACTCGGGACCTACACAGCGTACGCAATCATGGGTCCACCCGAGGGGACCTTCATAGGCCGGATAGTACCTTAGAGGGCGCTCCCTTGTACGCCTATGGAGCACCCGCTAGTGTCCTCGGCCTATCGATCAGGCCGGCGAAGCGACGCATCTCCCTGGGTGCGCGCATGGTGCGAGCGCCTCTGCGTCGGGTCCCTGCCTGACCCTGGAGGCACCACCATGTCCCTGCTTCGCCGTGAGCTCATCCCGCTCGCGGCGCTCGCTGCCTGCATCGCCTGCGGGCAGTCGAGCGCTCCCTCCAAGTCCAATCCCGCGAGCCCGAGGCCGACCGCCCGGGCCTCGAGCACCGCCACGGCGCCGGCGCCGCAGGCGCAGCTGAGCGGCCCCGCCAACCTCGACGTCCGCGCCGCGCGCGGCCCGGTGCAGAAGTCGACGGCCCTCGCCGCCCTGGGCGGCCGGCGCGCCTCGATCGACCCGGCGCTCGGCGTCCCGGCGTTCCTGTGGGGTGACCGCGCCGCGCCGGTCGGCGTCAAGGCCGGCGACGCGGTGGCCGCCGCCCGCGCGCACCTCGGCCAGAACGGCGCAGCGTACGCGCTCCGCTCCTCCGACGTCTCCGCCGCGAAGGTCGTGGCGGTCCACGACACCGGCCGCGGCGCGATCATCGTCAAGCTCCGGCAGGAGCTGGACGGGGTCGAGCTGTTCCGCGACGAGGCCTCCGTCGCCATGGACCGCGAGCTCAAGCTCGTGGCCATCTCCGGCTCGCTCGCGCCGGTCGCCTCGCGGCGGACCGCGCTGGCCGCCGGCGTCTCCCGCTTCCGGCTCGACGCTCGCGGCGCCATCGCCGCCGCCCTGTCCGACCTCACCGGCCAGGTCTTCGGCGCGGGCGACGTGCTGCCCACCGGCACCCGCGGCAAGTACACGCAGGCGGCGCTGGCCGCGGCCACGAGCGCGGCCCGGCCCGAGCTGGCCATCCCGCCCGCCCGCGCCAAGCAGGTCTGGTTCCGCGAGGCCCAGCGGCTCGTCCCGGCCTGGTACGTCGAGGTCGGCGCCTCCAGGGCCGGCCGCCCCGACTCGCTGCAGTACGCCTACGTGGTGAGCGCGGACGACGCCGCCGTCCTCTTCCGGAAGAACCAGGTCTCCCACGCGCCCTACCGGTACCGGGTCTGGGCGGATCCCACCTCGTTCCTCCCGGACGACGGCCCGCAGGGCCTGGCCGGTACCCCGCACCCGACCGGCCTGCCCGACGGCTTCCAGGCCGACTTCGTGCCGCAGGCGCTGGTCGAGGTGGACGAGGTGAGCGCGACCCGCGACGACCCCTGGCTGCCCGCCGACGCGGCCACCGCCTCCGGCAACAACGCCTTCGCCTACGCGGACCTGGGCGGCGCCGACGGCTACGACGACGGCGTCGATCTGCCCGGCCTCCCCTCGGCCGCGGGCGTGTTCGACTACCCCTACGACTTCGGCGAGGAGCCCTACGCCACCGAGGCGCAGGTGCAGGCGGCCGTGGCGCAGCTCTTCTACGACGTGAACTTCTTCCACGACTGGTACTACGACTCCGGCTTCACCGAGGAGTGGGCCACCGCCCAGGCCAGCAACCACGGCCGCGGCGGCGAGGAGGGAGACGCCATGCGGGCCGAGGCGCAGGACTTCAGCGGCCTCGACAACGCCAACATGTGGACGCCCTCCGACGGCCTCTCGCCGCGCATGCAGATGTACCTGTTCACCGGCAACGGCGCGGTGAACCTCCAGATCTCCGCCCCGGCCGCCATCGCGGGCACCTACCCGACCGGCTACGCCGACTACGGCCCGCAGTCCTTCGACCTGACCGGCGAGGTGGCCTACGCGGTGGACGGCGCCGCGCCGACCGGCGACGCGTGCACCGCGCTCACCAACGTCGTGACCGGGAAGATCGTCCTGGTGGACCGCGGCGCCTGCAACTTCACCATCAAGGTGCAGAACGCCATCAACGCCGGCGCCGCCGGCGTCCTCATCCGCAACAACGTGCCCGGCGCGCTCATCTACCCGTCCGCCCCGGGCTTCCCGTCCGCCATCCCCATCCTCTCCCTGACCCAGGCCGACGGCGCCGCCATCCTGGCCCAGCTCGCCATCCCGGAGGTCGTCACGGTCCGGATGGTGCGCGAGGCCGCCCAGATGCGCGACGGCACCCTCGACAACCTCATCGTGGCGCACGAGTGGGGCCACTACATCAGCAACCGCCTGGTCGGGAACGGCGCCGGCCTCGACACCAACCAGTCCGGCGGCCTGGGCGAGGGCTGGGGCGACATCCACGCCCTGCTGCTCGCCGTCCGCGAGGAGGACGCCGAGGTCGCGGCCAACGAGGGCTTCGGCGGCGTCTACGGCATGGCCGGCTTCGTCATGAGCGGCAAGGACGCGCTCGGCGGCGGGAACCAGGGCTACTACTTCGGCATCCGCCGCGTGCCCTACTCCACCGACCTGCACAAGAACCCGCTGACCTTCAGGCACATCGCCGACGGTGAGGCGATCCCCGCCGAGCTGGACGGCGTGCCCATCCCGCTCCAGCTGAACGGCGTGCCCAACTCCGAGGTGCACAACACCGGCGAGGTGTGGGCCACCATGCTGTGGGAGTGCTACGCGGCGCTGCTCCGCGACACCGACCGGCTCTCCTTCGCCCAGGCCCAGGGACGGTTCAAGGACTACCTGGTGGCGGCCTACAAGCTCCTGCCGGCCAACCCCACCCTGCTCGACGCCCGCGACGGCATGCTGGCGGCGGCGCTGGCCAACGACCCGGCCGACTACGAGCTGTTCTGGCAGGCCTTCGCCAAGCGCGGCGCGGGCAAGGGGGCCGTCGGCCCCGACGCCTACTCCGAGGACAACCTCCCGGTGGCCGAGAGCTTCGAGGCCGGGCCCGACCTCGAGATCGCGCACGCGGACTTCGGCGCGGTCTCCACCACCTGCGACGACGCCGACGGCACGCTCGACTCTGGCGAGGCCGGCACCCTCACGCTCCACCTGGCCAACACCGGCGCCCAGGCGCTCGAGGCCTCCACGGCCACCATCGCCGCCGACGTGGCCGGCCTCACCTTCCCGGACGGCGACACCGTCCAGGTGCCGGCGACCGCGGCGGGCGCCACGGCCGAGGTGCAGGTGCGGGTGGCCCTCGAGGGCGTCACCGCGCCCACTCCCGCCACCCTCACCCTCACCTTCCCCGACGGCTTCCTGCTGCTCGGGCCCGACGTCACGACGACCGTCACGCTGCACCAGGACACCGTCCGTGACGCGTCCCGCGTGGACGAGTTCGAGGCGGGCCTCGCCGCCTGGACGACCGAGGAGGTGCCCGCCCGCGTGCCGACCTGGGGTCCCGACGCCGGGTACGCCTTCGCGCCGGACAACTCGGTGGTCAGCGACATCTCCCTGGTCTCGCCGGTCCTGTACCCCACCGAGCAGCCGCTGGTGGTCTCCTTCCTCCACACGCACCTGTTCGAGTTCGCCGGCTACGACGCCGACGAGATCCCGGTCGGCTACGACGGCGGCGTGGTCGAGCTCCGCGAGCTCGACGCCCAGGGCGAGGGCGAGTGGGTGGACGCCGGCGCCGGCGCCTACAACGGCTGGCTCATCGACGGTGGCCTGAACCCGCTCGAGCTGCGTGACGCGTTCGTCTACGTCAACCCGAGCTTCCCGGACCTCGACCTGGTCCAGCTCGACCTGGGCACGGCCTACGCCGGCAAGGCGGTCCAGCTCCGGTTCCGGATCGGCACCGACATCTTCACGGGCTCGGGCGGCTGGATCCTCGACTGGGTGGGGGTGGAGGGGATTGCCAACACGCCGTTCCCGATCCAGTCGGCCGACGCCCGCCGCTGCGAGAACCGGCAGCCGGTCGCCGACGCCGGCGCGGCCCAGGACGTCGACGAGGGCGCGCTGGCCACCCTGGACGGCTCCGCCTCGTCCGATCCGGACGGCACCGCGCTCACCTTCGCGTGGACCCAGCTGTCGGGCGTGACCGTCACCCTCGCGGGCGCGGACACCTCCGCGCCCACCTTCACCGCCCCGGCGGTGTCGGGTGACTCGCACCTGGTGTTCCAGCTGACCGTCTCCGACGGCGCGCTCAGCAGCACCTCCACCACGGCGGTGACCATCCTGAACCTCGACCAGGCGCCGGTGGCGGACGCCGGCGACGACCAGACCGTGGACGAGCGCAAGCTGGTGGTGCTCGACGCGACCGGCTCGTCGGATCCGGACGGGACGGCCCTGCAGTACGCCTGGGTCCAGACCGCCGGCCCGACCGTCACGCTGTCCGGGGCCGCGACGCCCCGCCCGTCCTTCACCGCCCCGGCCGTGGGCAGCACCACCGCGCTCACCTTCCAGGTGACGGTGAGCGACGGCACGCTGACCGCGACGGACACCGTGTCCGTCTCGGTCAAGAACACCGACAAGAGCGGCGGCTGCACCACCGCGCCGGGCGCCGCCAACCCGGCCCTGCTGCTCCTGCTGGCGGTGGGGGCCCTGCTCCTGCCGCGGCGCCGCGCCACGCGGTGACCAGAAGCGCGGGCGGGCGGCCTCCGGGCCGGCCCGCCCGCCTGCAGCCCTGGACCGGCGCGGCGGCGCTCCCGCCCGCCGGTCCTTCCATTTCCGGCTGCCCGCCGGTTGCGCCCCGGCCCGCCCTGGCCTATTCGTCGGGGCCATGCGCGTCGCGCTCACCATCGCAGGCTCGGACTCGGGCGGAGGGGCCGGCATCCAGGCCGATCTCCGCACCTTCGCCGCCCACCGGCTCCACGGCACCTCGGCCATCACCGCGGTCACGGCCCAGAACTCGGTGGGCGTGAGCGGCTGGGTGGCGCTCGAGCCGACCATGGTGGTGGCGCAGATCGAGGCGGTGGCCACCGACATGGCCGTGGCCGCCAGCAAGACCGGCATGCTGGCCAGCGCGGCCATCATCTCGGCGGTGGCGCACGCCGCCAGCCGCTTCGCGCTCGGTCCGTTGGTGGTGGACCCGGTCATGGTGGCCAAGAGCGGCGACCGGCTGCTGGACGCCGCCGCCGAGCGCGCCTACCTGGACGAGCTCCTGCCGCGGGCGGCGCTGGTCACCCCCAACCTGCACGAGGCGGCGGTGCTCGCCGGCCGCCCGGTCCGCGACCTGGACGACATGCGCGAAGCCGCCCGGGTGCTGCACGGCCGCGGCGCGCGCGCGGTGCTGGTGAAGGGCGGCGCGCTGGAAGGCCAGGCGGTGGACGTCTTCTTCGACGGCCGCGCGCTGACCGAGATCCCCGGCCCCTGGGTGGACACCCGCAACGTGCACGGCACCGGCTGCACCCTCTCCGCCGCCATCGCCTCGCGCCTGGCGCTGGGCGACGGGCTGCTGGACGCGGTGAAGGCGGCCAAGGCCTACCTGGTGGAGGGGCTCCGCTCCTCGTACACGGTGGGACGCGGGCGCGGCCCGGTGGACCACCTGCACCCGCTCACCCGCGGGCGCTGAGCGCCGGGGCCGGTCCGGGCGTCAGAGCGTGATCACCTGGTCGACCCTGGCGCCGGAGAGCGCCTTGTACAGGTCGGGGAAGCAGCCGATCGGCACGCCGTCGATGAGCTGGTCGGCGATGGCGCGCTGGTAGCAGCACTGGTCGCAGCCCATGAGCAGCATGCCGGTGCGGCGGGCGACCGCCGCCAGCCGCTCGCCGGTGGGGTTCCCGCGGACGAGCAGGTAGTTGTTGTCCACGAAGAAGAACATCCCAACCACGGTCGCGCCGTGGCGGTCCTCCTCCAGCTGCGGGACGATCATCTTCTCGAGGATGAAGGACGCGTTGGGCGTCGAGAACACGTAGGCGACGTTCACCGTGGACTCCCTGTGGAGGCAGCCGCGGCGTGGACCGCCCCGGCCACCAGCTCGGCCCGGTCGTGATGGACCGGGTGCACGCCGCGCAGCGCGGCGCGCAGCCCGGCGGCGGTGACGGAGGCAGGCGGTGCGCCGGCCTCGAGCTGCTCGCACGCCACCTCGGCGTACGCCAGCAGGCTGGCGCAGGTCGTGGCCCGGTAACGGGCGCGCACCACCCGCCCTCGGTCCAGCCAGAGCCCCACCCTCACGTGCAGCCGCTCACCGCCCCAGGCCTCGCCGATGCTGGCCGCCCCCTCCAGCGGCGCGGCGCGGTGGAGCGCGGACAGGCGGTCAGCGACGGTCTTCGGCACCCCGTCGGATTAACACGGCGCCGCGCTCGGCGGTGGGCCCGCTCGGGCCGACCGATCACCTCGGCGGTGGCGGGAAGGTCCGGGCCGCGCGACCCGCCCGCAGCGTCTCGCCCCACCAGAGGAGCTGATCCAGCAGCGCCTCGGCGCGCGCCAGGTGGTGCGGATCCCTGGGCGAGCCGGTCTCGTCCAGCGCCCGCCCGACGAAGGGGATGTTCACCTCGTCGCGCACCGCGGCCATCTGCAGCTCCACGATGACCTGGCGCAGCTGCTCCACCGCGCGCACCCCGCCGGCCACGCCGCCGTAGCTGACGAACCCCACCGGCTTGCCGTTCCAGCCGGCGTAGGCGTGGTCGAGCGCGTTCTTGAGCGCGCCGGGGTAGCCGTGGTTGTACTCCGGCGTCACGATCGCGAAGGCATCGCAGCCGCTCACCGCCGCCACCCAGGCCCGCTGCTCCGGGCGCGGCCAGTCGTGCTCGGCCACCTTGGGGTGGCGGGGATCCACCAGGAACGGCAGGCCGATGACCTTGAGGTCCAGCTCCACGACCTCGAGCTCCGGCCGCCGGGCGGCCACCCCGCGGAACCAGCGGGCCACCTTCTCGCCCATCCGGACGTCGCGCGTGCTGGCGGTGATCACCCCGAGCCTGAGCGTTGCCATGTGGACCTCCTCCTACACCTGCGAACACTGGCCCTGGGCCGAACGCGGCCGTTCGCCCTGAGCGTAGCGGCGCGCAGCGCCGCGGAGTCGAAGGGCGCCCCTCCCCCGGCCACATGCCGGGGCCCCCACCCCGCTCCTGAAACCTGGTCTAGCCGCGCGAGCGCCCCACCACAAGCCGGAGCCTCGGGTAGACTGCCGCGCCATGCGAAAGAAGATCCTGCTCCTCGGCTCCGGCGAGCTCGGCAAGGAGTTCGTCATCGCCGCCCAGCGGCTCGGCCAGGAGGTGGTGGCCGTCGACTCCTACGACGGCGCCCCGGCCCAGCAGGTGGCCCACGCCCGCGAGGTCATCCCCATGCTCGACGGGGCGGCGCTCGACGCGGTGGTGGCGCGCCACCGGCCCGACCTGATCGTCCCGGAGATCGAGGCCATCCGCACCGAGCGGTTCTACGACTACGAACGCCAGGGCATCCAGGTGGTGCCCAGCGCCCGGGCCGCCAACTTCACCATGAACCGCAAGGCCATCCGCGACCTTGCGGCGCGCGAGCTGGGGCTCAGGACCGCCCGCTACGCCTACGCCTCCACGCCCGAGGCCTTCCGGGCCGCGGTGGCGGACATCGGCCTGCCCTGCGTGGTGAAGCCGCTCATGTCCTCGTCCGGCAAGGGGCAGAGCGTGGTCCGGACCGAGGCCGACGTCGACGAGGCCTGGGCCTACGCCATGCGCGGCACGCGCGGCGACCTGCGCGAGGTGATCGTCGAGGCCTTCATCCGCTTCGAGTCGGAGATCACGCTGCTCACCGTGGTGCAGCAGCGCGGCCCCACCCTCTTCTGCCCGCCCATCGGCCACCGCCAGGAGCGCGGCGACTACCAGGAGAGCTGGCAGCCGCACCCGGTGGCGCCCGCCCTGCTGGCCGAGGCGGAGCGGATGGCCGGCGCGGTCACCGAGGCGCTGGGCGGCGCCGGGCTGTACGGCGTCGAGTTCTTCCTGGGCAAGGAGGAGGTCTGGTTCTCCGAGCTCTCGCCCCGCCCGCACGACACCGGGATGGTGACGCTGGCCGGGACGCAGCCCTTCTCCGAGTTCGAGCTGCACCTGCGGGCCGTGCTGGGGCTGCCCATCCCCGAGGTGAAGCTGGTCCGCCCCGGCGCCAGCGCCGTGATCCTGGCCACCGACGAGGGGACGCCGGACGTCCGCGGCCTGGCCGAGGCGCTGGCCCAGGCCGGCACCGACGTGCGCATCTTCGGCAAGCCTGTGAAGCGCCCTCACCGGCGCATGGGCGTGGCGCTGGTCTCCGGCCAGCCCGGCGACGACGTGCGCGGGCTGGTGGAGCGGGCCAAGGCGGTCGCGGCCAAGGTGACGGTGTAGCCGCCGGGGCGCAGGGCGTGTCCGCCTGGACACGCCCGCGCCGCTCGCCGCCGCCAGGGGCCGCCAACAGGCCGGTTTCAGCCGGCCCGCGTCCGGCACGCTGGGTGCAATCCCAGGAAGCGTGGTCCATCACCCCTTCCTGAGGTCCCCTTCGATGAAGTCCCGCCTGCTCTGGTACTCCCTGGCCTTCGCGCTCCTCGCCGCCTGCTCGCGCGGCAAGCCCGAGGCGGCTTTCGCGCCGCAGCCGCCCTCGCCGGAGCCCCTCGCCGCCGCCCTGTTCCCGGCGCCTCCCTCGGAGTTCAAGCCGACCTTCAGGCCGGCCGAGCCCGAGCCGCAGCCCACGTCCGAGGAGGTGGCGGCCTTCAACGCCCCCGTGCCGAAGTAGCGCGCGCCCGCCGGGCCATCGGGGCCCGCTCGTGGCTCGACAGGCTCACCACGAGCGGGCCCGCTTCACGCCCACTCCAGCTCCGCCGTGAAGTGGCGCAGGTGCTTCGACTGCTTCACGATCCGCACCCCGCGCACCTCGCGCGCCCGGGCCTCGAGCTCCAGGATCACCTCCGCGGCGTAGTCGAAGTGGCTCTGGGTGTAGACGCGGCGCGGGAAGGCCAGCCGGACCAGCTCCATGGTGTGGAAGGTCTCGGTGCCGTCCTCGAGCCGCTTGCCGAACATGACCGAGCCGATCTCCACCCCGCGGATGCCACCCTCCAGGTAGAGCGCGTTGCAGAGCGACCAGGCCGGATACCGCTCCGGCGGCAGGTGCGGGAGGAAGGCGCGCGCGTCCAGGTAGACGGCGTGGCCGCCGGTGGGCTCGACGATCCCCACCCCGCCCGCCAGCAGCTTCTCGCCCAGGTACTCGGCGGTGCGCAGCCGGTAGCGCAGGTAGTCCTCGTCCAGCACCTCCTCCAGCCCCACCGCGATGGCCTCCAGGTCGCGCCCGGCCAGGCCGCCGTAGGTCGGGAACCCCTCGGTCAGGATGAGCAGGTTTCGGGCCGCCTCCACCCAGCGCTCGTCGCGCAGCGCGATGAAGCCGCCGATGTTGGCCAGGCCGTCCTTCTTGGCCGACATGAGCGCCCCGTCGCCCAGCGAGAAGATCTCCTGGGCGATGGCGCGGACCGACCGCTCGCCCTGCCCCGGCTCGCGCAGCTTCACGAACATGGCGTTCTCGGCGAAGCGACAGCAGTCGAGCACCAGCGGCTTGCCGTGGCGGCGCAGCAGGTCGCGGTAGGCGCGCAGGTTCTCCAGCGAGAACCGGCTGGCCGCCGCCCGAGTTGTTTGTGAGGGTGATCATGCCGAAGGGGACCTTCTCCCCCTGCTCGGCCAGCAGCCGCTCCACCCGCGCCAGGTCGATGTTCCCCTTGAACGGGTGGCGCGTGCGCGGCTCCAGCCCCTCGCGGATCACCAGGTCCACCGGCTCGACGCCGTCGTACTCGAGGTTGGCGCGGGTGGTGTCGAAGTGGGTGTTGGAGGGGACCACCTGCCCCGGCTTGGTGGCGACGGAGAAGAGGATCCGCTCCGAGGCGCGCCCCTGATGCGTGGGGATGACGAACGGGTAGCCGGTCAGCTCCCGCACCGCCGCCTCGAAGCGGTGGAAGCTGCGGGCGCCGGCGTAGCTCTCGTCGCCCTGCATGATGGCGGCCCACTGGCGGGCGCTCATGGCGCCGGTGCCGGAGTCGGTCAGGAAGTCGAGCAGCACGTCCTCGGCGTCGAGCCGGAACACGTTGAGCCGGGCCTGCTCCAGCAGCCGCTCCCGCTCGGCGCGGGTGGTCACGCGGATGGGCTCGACCGACTTGATGCGGAACGGCTCGATCACGGTGCGTGGCATGGGCTCCCTCCGCCCCGGCGCCCGGGCCGCGCGCCTGGCCTCCCCTTCCTCCCGCCGCCACGGGCGCCGCGCAAGCGCCCGGGTGGTCCGTCCGCGTTTGCGCCCTGGACCGCCCCGGGGTTAGCCTCCTCCGACCCCGATGCCCGAGCCCCTCGACCCCGCCCTGGAGCGCCTGCGCGACCTGCTGGTCGGCGAGGCCGCGCGCCGCGCGCCGCCCGAGCTGCGCAGCCTCCCCCGGGCGCTGGCGAGCGCCGCCCCGGTGCCCGCCGAGCTGCTCGACCTGGTCCGCGATCACCGGGCCGAGCTGCTGGAGTGGCTGGACGGGACCGTCCCACCCCGGCGCCCCGGCGGCGGCTGGCCGCTCGACCCCGCCGGACACCTGGCGGGCAGGCTCCTGCGCCACCTGCTGGCCAGGAACCAGTTCCTGCCGCTCGACGCGGCGCGCGTGGCGGCCCTGGAGGCGCTCCACGCCCGCGCCCTGGCCGCCGCCGCTGACGCGCTGCGCGAGGCCGAGGTCGACGCGGAGCTGGCGGCGGGGCTGGCCGGGGTGGAGGCCGCCTACCGCGAGGACCTGCGCGCCTTCGTGGCCGCGCTGCTCAAGGTGGAGGTGGCCGGACCGGTGGCAGGCCTGCGCCAGGTGGTGAGCGCGGAGTACACCGCCGCCCTCCAGCTCCGGGTGCTGGGGCTGGACGCGCGGGAGCTGCTGGAGCCGGTGCTGGACCTGGGCTGCGGCCCCGAGGCCCGGCTGGTGAGGCTGCTGCGCGAGGCCGGCAAGGACGCGCGCGGCGTGGACCGCCTGGCGGAGCCGGGAGAGGGCGTCTCGCGGGCGGACTGGTTCGAGGTCGAGGTCGCGCCGGGGACGCTCGGGACGGTGCTCTCCCACCTCGCCTTCTCGCTCCACTTCGTCCACCACCACCTGCGCCCGGGGGACGAGGCCCTGCGCTACGCCCGCCGCTACATGGAGCTGCTGCGCGCGCTCCGGCCGGGCGGCGTCTTCGCCTACGCCCCGGGGCTGCCGTTCGTGGAGGACCACCTCGATCCCGCCACCTGGCGCGTCGAGCGCGCGCCGGTGCCGGCGCCGCCGCCCGCCGGCGCGGGCGCGGTCCCGTGGTACGCGGCGCGGGTCACGCGGCTGCGGTGAGCGGCGACCGCGGCCCGTGTGCGCGGCAGGAAACAGCTCTCCCACAGGTCGATCAGGGTACAGGCTGCGATCTTGTGCCGCGCCCGCGCCTCATGCTCTTCTCTTCCACGGAGGACCTGCCATGAACGAGTGGACCGCGGTCACCTGCCCCGACGCCACCATCGACGTCCTTCGGAAGCAGTTCGCGGACCAAGCCGAGCGGCTCCTGGCCGCCGTCGGCAAGGCCACCCCCCACGTCATCGCCGGGCTCGCGTCCCGCCTCCTCGAGACCTCGCAGCAGCTCTTCGAGCGCGAGGAGCGGCGGCTCGCCGAGGGCAAGGCGTCCAGCCTCGTGCGCCACGCCCACGAGCACGGCCGCTTCCTGGCCGACCTGGCGGAGCTGGCCGAGCTGGCGCAGAGCGGCGACGCGGCCGGGCTGGAGACGCTCCGCCCCCAGCGCTGGCTCAAGTCCTGGATCGCGGCGCACGCGCGGACGGACAAGGACCTGGCCGCGCTGACGCCGGCCGCCTGACCCGCCGCAAGCGCCCATTCACCCCTCGGCGGGCGTGGGCCGCCGGTCGGGTTGCGCCGCGCCGCGGCGCCGGACATGGCAGGGCTTCCCGGCGGCATGCCGCCGCCCACCGGAGGCCCGCCATGAAGACCCTCACCGCCATCCTCGCCGCTGCCGCGCTGCTCGCGCAGGCCGCGCCCGCGCTCGCCTGCGAAGGCCAGAAGTCCCACACGGCCGACAAGAAGAGCACCCAGCAGACCACCACCGCCCAGAAGCAGGCCAAGCCAGCCCAGGCGCAGCCGGCGGCGGTGAGCCAGAGCGCCCAGCAGCAGCAGGCGCCCAAGGCGGCGACGAACTAGCGGCGCTGGGGCAAACGCCTGCCCTTCGACTCCGCCGCGGCTGGGGCCGCGGCTTCGCTCAGGGCGAACGGACCGGGTGTCCCCGCTCGGCCTGAGCGTAGGGCCGCCACCGGCGGCCCGGAGTCGAAGGCCGGGGGCACAAGGACGGGACCGCCCCCGCGGCCGGACGCCCGCGGCGCTACTTGAACAGCCCCTTCAGCTTCTTCTTCGCCTCCTCCTCCAGCTTCTTCTTGGCGTCCTGCTCCGGCTGGGCCTTCCCCTCCTCGCCCGGCTTGGCAGCCTCGTCCTTGCCGCCCCCCAGCCCCAGGCCGCCCAGCGCCTTGCCGAGCGAGTTGGACGCGACGTCGGAGGCGATGGTCTTGGCGGCGCCGTCCAGCGCCAGCCCGTCCAGGCGCGGGCTCCAGGCCGCGCCGGCCAGCTTGAAGTCGACCGGCACCGGCGACGAGACCTTGGCCTTCCCGCCGGTGATCTTCGAGATCAGCTCCGGCGACAGCGCCAGCGTGGCCGGCATGTCCAGCGACCCGTCCAGCCTGACGCCGCCGTCCAGCTTGATCACGCCCTGGCCGGTGTCGAACTGGAGCGGCTGCTTGAGCCGCGCCACGCCGCCCGCCACCGCCAGCTGGAACGGGAGCGCCTTGCCGAGCGAGGTGGAGCCGCCGCCGCTGTACTTCTTGGCGAACGGCAGCATGCCCGAGAGCGGCGTGGCCACCGACGCCACCAGGTCCTTCCCGTGGAAGGCGCCGTCCTGGAGGTTGCCCTGGATGAGGCCGGTCACCGTCTTCAGCAGATCCTTGCCCTTCATGCCGCCCGCGCCCAGCTCCAGCCCCAGGTCCATGGTGCCGGAGAGCACCTTGTGGTCGGAGAGCAGCCCCAGCGCCTGATCCGCCTGCACGTGCTGCAGCTTGGCCACCACCTTGAACGGATCCTCGGGGTGGGCCAGGCGGACCACCGTGCCGGCCGCGGAGACGGAGCCGCCGAAGGCCTGCAGCTGCGCCTGCTCCAGCGTGACGGTGTCCTCCTTGACCACCACCTTGGCCAGCACGTCGCGCAGGTCGAGCTGGTGGTAGCGGAGCAGGCCCAGCTGGAGGTTGGCGACGCCGGAGAGGCCGGCGAAGGCCTTGGGGTCGAGCGGCTTCGAGGCCGGCGCCTTCTCCGGCTTCTTCTTCTCCGCCGGCGAGGGCAGCAGCAGCCGGTCCACGTCCAGCTTCTCGCCCGAGAGCGAGGCCTGGAAGGTGGTGGTGCGGTGCCCCTCGGCGCCGGCCAGCGTGGCCTGGGCGGTCCCGGCCAGCTTGTCGCCCAGCAGGTCCAGGTCCACCGTCGAGAGGCGCACCTCCTTCGACTGGCCCGAGCCTTGGTACGTGCCCGCGACGCGCACCGCCAGCGGGTCGCCGGGCTTCTTGGCCAGCGCTCCGCCCGGGCGGAGGTCCGCGCCGGCCAGGTCGAGCCGCGTGTCGAAGGCGATCCGGCCCGCCTGCGAGGTGCTGGCCCGCGCGGTCAGCGCCATGGGCGCGCCGGCGGCCTTCTCCAGCTGCTGCGGGACCCGCAGCCGCACCGGGCCGAGGTCCACCCGCAGCTCCACCGACTGCGCCGCCTGGGTCCCCTCCCCGCGCAGCGACAGGCCGATGGGGCCGGCCACCTCGGCGCCGCCCAGCGACTTGCGCAGCGGCGGGTAGTACGCCGCCAGCGCCTCCGGGTCGAGGCCGCGCGAGACCACCTCCAGGCCCTCCACCTTCGGCGTCTCGGAGCGCAGGCCGGTCACCCGGCCGCGGCCGCTCAGCGCGGCCGGCCCCGCCGTCAGCTCCAGCTTGCCGATGCGCAGGTCGCCGGCGCCGGCGTCGGCCTCCAGGTCCGCGTCGAGCGCGGCGTCCAGCTTCTTGCCGCCCTCCTGCCCGGCGAAGGCCAGCTGCGTGGCCTTGAACCCGCCCTTGACGGTGGTGGGCCCCTTCCCGCCCTCGACCGCGGCGCCCAGCGCCATGGCCAGATCGGCCTGGAACCGGCCGCCCAGCAGGCCGACCGAGGCCGGCAGGAACGGCGCCAGCGGGTCGAGGTCGATGGGCTGGACCTTCAGCGTCACCGCCTCGATGACCGGCGCGAGCGACGGGGGCAGCGGCGCCGAGCGGACCCTCAGCTCGAGGTTCTGCTGGTGCGCCAGCACCGCCGCCTTGAGCACCAGGTCGAGCGGGCGTCCGGCCCGGACGTCGCGCACCTCCAGGTCCACGTCCTCCACGAACAGCTCCTTCGCGGCCGGGCGCGTCCGGTCAACGAAGGCGATGCGGGCGTTCTCGACCGCGGCGCGCCCCACCTCGATGTCGAGCGCCTTGCCCTGCCCCTGCGGCTGCTCCGGGGCCTCCTCCGGCTGCGCCTGCTTGCGCTCCGCCAGCTTCTTCGAGAGCCGCTCCACGTTGGTGGTGCCGTCCGGCAGCTTGACCACGTTCACGCGCAGTCCTTCGACCACCGCCTCGCGGACGGCGATGTCCGAGCCGCCGGAGAAGATCGCCCGCAGCAGCGCCAGCCCCACCTCGGCGCGATCCAGCTCCAGCAGGGGGAGCCCCTCGCCCTCGGCGGCGCCCACCGATACCCCGGTGACCTTCACCCCCAGCCCGCCCAGCAGGCGCGTGCTCACCTCGTCCACGGCGATGGGCCGGCCCAGCTCCCGTGAGAGCTTCGCGGTCTGCTCGTGCACCTGGCTGTTGATGATGCGGTCGAGCAGCAGCACGGCCGCGACCAGCAGCGCGACCAGGACGGCGAGCACGATGAGCAGGATTCGGGGCCAGCGGCGAGGGCGGCGGTCGGTCTCCATGGGCGTGGAGGCTAAGCCCCAGGGCCGCCCCTGTCACCCACCGTCAGCGCCGCGGGGGCTTCCCCGCCCGATCGCCGCCCCCTCCCGGGACCCGGGCGGTTTGCCCCGCTGTCGCTGGAACCCGGCGCCCCCCTGTGGCACGCTCGGCGCTCCGGAAAGGGAGGGACCGATGGGGCTCCTGGACAAGCTGCGCGGTGAGTTGATCGACATCGTCGAGTGGGTGGACGACAGCCAGCACACGCTGGTCTGGCGCTTCCCGCGCTACCAGAACGAGATCAAGAACGGCGCCCAGCTGGTGGTGCGGCCGGGTCAGGTGGCGGTCTTCGTCGACCGCGGCCAGGTCGCCGACGTCTTCCAGCCCGGGATGTACACCCTCACCACCGCCAACCTCCCCCTGCTCTCCACGCTGCAGGGCTGGAAGTACGGGTTCGAGAGCCCGTTCAAGGCCGAGGTCTACTTCTGCTCAACGCGCCAGATCACCGATCTGAAGTGGGGCACGCCCAACCCGGTGATGCTGCGCGACGCCGACTTCGGCCCCATCCGGCTGCGGGCCTTCGGCACCTACGCGCTCCGCGCGGCGGATCCCAAGGCGCTGCTCAAGGGGCTGGTGGGCACCGACGGCGACTTCCAGGCCGACGAGGTGGGCGAGCTGCTCCGGGCCATGATCAACACCGCCTTCGCCCAGCTGGTGGGCGAGTCGAAGATCGCGGCGCTCGACCTGGCCGCGAACCTGGTGCACCTCTCGCAGCAGCTGCGGGAGCGGGTGCAGGCCCAGATCGACGACGAGTACGGGCTGGAGATCCCCCAGCTGCTGATCGTCAACGTCTCGCTCCCGCCGGAGGTGGAGAAGGCGCTCGACACGCGCAGCAGCATGGGCGTCATCGGCGACCTGCAGCGCTTCCAGCAGTTCCAGATGGGCCAGGCCGTGCTGGCCGCGGCGCAGAACCCGGGCGGCCTGGGCGCCGCCGGGGCCGGGGCCGGGCTGGGCTTCGGCATGGCCGCGCAGATGGCGCAGATGGCCGCCCCCGCCGCCGCCGCCGCCGTTCCCCCGCCGCCACCGCCGCCAGCCGCCTGGCACGTCACCCAGGCCGGCCGCACGGTGGGCCCGTTCGACGCCGCGGGCCTGGCCGGCGCCGCCGCCCGCGGCGAGCTGACCGCGGCCACGCTGGTCTGGTCGGCGGGGATGGCGGGCTGGACGCCGGCCGGCCAGGTCCCGGCGCTGGCCCACCTCTTCGCCGCTCCACCTCCCCCTCCTCCGCCGCCCCAGGCCGGCTAGGAGCCCCAGGTGGAAGGCCCTCCGCCGCTCCCGCCGGCACCGCCGGCAGCGCCGCCGCCCCTCTCCGAAGCGCCGCAGACGCAGGGGCGCACCTTCCCCTGCGCGCGCTGCGGCGCCGAGCTGACCTACGCCATCGGCGCGGCCGCGCTCCGCTGCAGCTACTGCGGGTACGAGCAGCCGCTCACGGTCGAGGCGGGCGCGGCCGTCCTGGAGCACGACCTCCAGGCGGCCCTCTCCCGCGGCGCCGCCGCGCGCCCCACCGCCGACGCTGCCCCGGGCCGGCAGGAGCTGCGCTGCGACAGCTGCGGGGCCACGGTGGTCTTCGACGGCACCCTCACCAGCAGCGCCTGCTCCTTCTGCGGCGTGCCGGTGCAGCGCGACCGCGTCCACCAGGCCGCCGACCGGCTCCCGGTGGACGGCGTGCTGCCCTTCGCGGTCGAGGCGGGGCAGGCCCGCGGCGCGCTGGCCAGCTGGGTGAAGGGGCTCTGGTTCGCCCCCAACGACTTCCGCAAGCGCGGCGTGGACGGGGACCTGCAGGGCGTCTACCTGCCCTTCTTCACCTTCGACGCCATGACCTCGACCACCTACCAGGGCCAGCGCGGCGAGCACTACTGGGTCACGGTCGGCTCGGGCCAGAACGAGCGGCGGGAGATGCGCACCCGCTGGTACCCCGCCTCCGGCGCCTTCCAGCGCTTCTTCGACGACGTGCTGGTGCCGGCCTTCCGCGCCCTGCCGGCGCCGCTCCTGACCCAGCTCGAGCCCTGGCCCCTGGGCGGCTGCCTGCCCTTCACGCCCGAGGCCCTGGCCGGGAAGCTGGCCCACACCTACGACGTCGAGCTCCCGCCGTCCTTCCAGGCCGCGCGCGAGCGGATCGACGGGGCGCTGCGCGAGGAGGTGGAGGAGCGGATTGGCGGAGACGAGCAGCGCATCACCGACCTGACCACCGGCTACGCGGCCCTCACCTTCAAGCACCTGCTCCTGCCGGTGTGGCTGCTGGCCTACAGGTACCGCGAGAAGAGCTACCGGGTGGCCATCAACGCCTGCACCGGCGAGGTCCACGGCGAGCGCCCCTGGAGCGTCGTCAAGATCACCTTCGCGGCGATCCTGGCCGCGGTGGTGGCGGCCCTGATCTACACCGCGTCCCAGCAGTGACACGGCGTGGGAGGGGCTCACCTACCCTGGGTCCGGGGCGCACCCACCGTGCGTCCCGGATGAAATCGGGGGCCGAGGTCTGGTAGAGGAGAGGAGGAGGTCCCCGTGGCCGATTCCCGTGCAGGCTTCATCACCCACGCCGGAAGGCGCATCTACCTGATCAACGCCGAGGGGCTCACCTCCCAGCAGGTGATCGACCTCTGCCCGACGGTCGAGCGCGACATCCGCAGCCAGCCGCCCGCCTCGGTGATGACCATCACGCACGTGAAGGGCGTCCCCCTGGACCACAAGATGACCGAGCGGCTCCGGCAGCTCTCCGAGGGCAACAAGCCCTTCGTGAGGTGCGCCTGCATCACCGGCCTCTCCCCGGTGCAGCGGTTCGTCTTCAACACCGTGAAGGTGCTGGCCCGCCGCGACTTCCACGTGTTCGAGACCGTCGACCAGGCCAAGGACTTCCTGTCCACCCAGCCGTAGCGCCCGCGCGGCGACGCGGCCCCGCATGATCGACCCGGACCGCTCCTCCCCGCGGCGCTCACCACCCCGGCCGCCGGCGTGGCCGCCGAGATCCTGTGGGTGCTGGGATCCGCCGCCTGGCTGGCGCACCAGCGCCGCTCCCCCGCCGGCACCCTGGCCTGGATCCTGGCGCTGGCGGCGCTGCCGCTGGTGGGCATCCCGGTCTACCTGGTGCTGGGCCCGCGGCGGCTGGAGCGCAAGCGGCTGCGGATCCGCCGCGTGCAGCGCGATCGCGCGGCCTACCTGGCGGCGTGCCAGCCCCAGGCCCCCGGAGACCCGCAGCTGGCGCGGCTGGCGACGCGGCTGGGGGCGCTGCCTCCCGAGACGGCCGGCGCGCTGTCGCTCCACTTCGACGGCGACGGCTGGCTCTCCGCGGTCGAGGCCGCCATCCGCGAGGCGCGCCACCACGTCCACCTCGAGTTCTACATCTTCGAGGCCGGCCCCACCGGCGCCCGCGTCCGCGACGCGCTGGTGGAGGCGGCGCGCCAGGGGGTGGAGGTCCGGCTGCTGGTGGATGACGCCGGCTCGCCCCGCCACCGGCGGCGCTTCCTTCGGCCGCTGCTGGACGCGGGCGCCGAGGTGGCGCGCTTCAACCCCATCCTGTTCCGGCTCCGGCGCGGCGCCGCAAACTTCCGCTCGCACCGCAAGATCGTGGTCTGCGACGGGCGCGTCGGCCTCACCGGCGGCATCAACGTCTCGGACGACCAGAGCGCGGCGATCCGGGGCGCCGCGGCCTGGCGCGACACCGGCCTGCGCCTGGACGGCCCGGCCGTGCACGGCCTGCAGCTGGCCTTCCGCGAGGACTGGGCCTTCGCCACCGGCCGCTCCATCCCGGCCACCGCCGCCTACTTCCCGGCCTCGCCGGAGGGGACGCGGCTGGTGCAGATCGTCCCCTCCGGCCCCGACCAGTCGCCGCCGGCCGCGGCGCTGCTCTACCCCGCGGCCATCGCCGCCGCGCGCGAGCGGATTCGGATCACCACCCCCTACTTCGTGCCGGACGAGCCGCTGCTCACCGCCCTCGCCAGCGCCGCGCTGCGCGGCGTGGACGTGCAGATCATCCTGCCGGCCCGCACCGACGCCTGGCTGGTGGACGCGGCCTCGCGCAGCTACCGCGATCCGCTGGCGGCGGCCGGGGTGGGCCTCCACCTCTACGGGCCGGCCATGGTGCACGCCAAGACCTGCGTGGTGGACCGGACCGTGGCGCTGGTGGGGAGCGCCAACCTGGACAGCCGCAGCCTGCGGCTCAACTTCGAGATCACCGCGCTGCTCCACGACCCAGAGGCCGTCGAGGTCCTGGCCGCCCAGTTCCAGCGCGACCTGGCGCACACCTGCCGGGCGCCGCGCGAGCGGGAGGCGGGGCTGGGCCGCCGGCTCCTCGCCAGCATCGCCCGGCTGCTCGCCCCGCAGCTCTGAAGCGGAGGCCTGCGGCCCGCCGTCAGCGCTCCTGCGGCTCCCGCTGCCCTCCGCCGCCCGCGGCCGCCTTGCCGCGCGAGCCGGGCCGGTGGCGCGGGCTCCTGCGCGCACCCTGGGCGCACTCCAGCTGCTTCGCGACCATTCGCCTGAAGGCGGCGCGCATGGGCTCGAAGCGGGCCGGATCGCGCTCCAGCGCGCCCAGCGCCAGGGCCACCGCGTCGATGGTGGACATGCAGTGGGCCTCCGGCTCCCGGCGCAGCAGGCCGTACCCCTCGGCGCCGTCCGGCACCACCGAGAGCTTCGGCAGCGCGGCCAGCTGCGGGTTGTCCCGCAGCATCCGCTCCACCTGCAGCCAGGTGCCATCGATGACCACCAGGTGGCGCGGCGGATCGCCGGCGCGGGCGGTCGCCGGGACGGCGTCCGGACCGGGGTAGAGCAGCGCGCCGTCCGGCTGGGCCAGCACCTCCGCCAGCCGGGCATGGCCGGCGAAGACGACACCCTGGTGCAGCTCGGCGTTCTCCAGCGCCACCCGGGCCAGGCGGGCGCTGCAGATGGCCACGCGCGCCTCGCGCGGATGCTGGAGCAGCACCACCCGCGTCCGCGACGGGGCCGGGACGAGCCCCTCGCAGACGCAGGCGGCCCTGGGGCGGAGGCAGCGGCGGCAGAGCTCTCGCACGGGGCCGGCAAGGTACGAGGACCGGGCCCGCCGTTCAAGCCCCGCGCGTCACTTCGCGACGGCGGCGTCCCCGGCGGCCACCTGGGTGACCACCGCGCCGGCCTCGACGTAGCCGGTCTGGCCATCGGCGGTCTTGACCCGGCGGAAGCCGCGCACGGTCTCGGTGGAGGCGGTCACGGCCGCGCCCGACGCCAGCGTCTGGCGGGCGGGCGAGCGCGCGTCGGGGGCGCTGCGCAGCGACACCTCGCGCGAGAGCGTGGCGGGGAGGACCGGGGACGGCGCGGCCTGGTTCCGCTGGGCCACCTCCTCCTCGGTGCGGAAGGCCTGGTCGTAGGCGCAGGCGGACAGGGCGAGCAGCAGGGCGACGGACAGGACGCGCATGGCTTCTCCGGGCGTGGGCAGACCCCTCCCGCGCACCGCCCCTGCGGCGCGAGGATGGGATCGCGGGATGGCGTTTCACTACGCGCGCGGCGCACGGCTATTTCGCGCCCCGGGCGTATACTCCTGGCAGGCCGCGCCCCTCACCGCAGCGGGGGCACCAGGCGGGCGCGGCGCCGGAGGGGCGGATGGCCGACGGGCGGGGTGACGGCGCGGAGCGGCGCATGCGCGCCATCCGGAACATCGGGATCATGGCCCACATCGACGCGGGCAAGACGACGCTCACCGAGCGGCTGCTCTTCGTGGCCGGCCGCACGCACAAGATGGGCGAGGTCCACGAGGGCGCCGCCGTCATGGACTGGATGGAGCTCGAGCGCGAGCGCGGGATCACCATCACCTCGGCGGTGACCCGCTTCGAGTGGTCCGGCCACGAGCTGCACCTCATCGACACGCCCGGGCACGTGGACTTCACCATCGAGGTGGAGCGCAGCCTGCGGGTGCTGGACGGCGCGGTCGCGGTGTTCGACGCCGCGCACGGCGTGGAGCCGCAGAGCGAGACGGTCTGGCGGCAGGCCGACCGCTACCACGTGCCGCGGCTGGCCTTCGCCAACAAGATGGACCGCGTCGGCGCCGACTTCGCCATGACGCTGGGCTCGCTGCGCCGCCACTTCCCCGACCACGCCGTGGCCGCGGTGCACCGGCCGCTGGGCGCGGAGGCGGCCTTCACCGGGCTGGAGGACCTGGTCCACCGCCGCACCGTCACCTTCACCGACTCGGCCGACCCCCGCGCCTTCGCGGTGACCGAGGGGATCTCCGCCGCCGGCGAGGCGGAGCGGCGCGCGCTGCTGGAGGTGCTGGCCGACCATGACGAGGCCGCCGCCGACGCGCTCCTCTCCGACGCCGACCTGGCGCCCGAGCCGCTCTCCGAGGCCGTCCGGCGCGCCACGCTCTCGGGGCGGTTCGTCCCGCTGCTGTGCGGCTCGGCACTGCGCAACCGCGGCATCCCCCAGGTGCTGGACGCCATCTGCGCCTGGCTCCCCTCCCCGCTCGACGTGCCACCGCCGACCGGCCACGCGCCGGAGGGCGGCGAGCCGGTGACCCGCGCCGTCTCGGAGTCCGGCCCGCTGCTGGCGCTGGCCTTCAAGGTCTCGCTGCTGGACGAGCGGCGGCGCCACGTCTTCCTGCGCGTCTACTCCGGGCGCGTGGCCGAGGGGGACGCGGTCTGGAACGCCAGCCAGGGCAGGTTCGAGAAGGTGGGGCGCGTGCTGCTCATGCACGCCGCGCACAAGGAGCGGGTCCCGGCGCTGGGCGCCGGGCAGATCTTCGCGGTGGCGGGGCTCAAGGACACCCGCACCGGCGACACGCTCACCGACAAGGCCCACCCGCTGCTCCTGGAGCGGCTGGGCGCCTACGAGCCGGTCCTCTCGCAGGCCATCGAGCCGCCCTCGCAGCGCGAGCGCGAGGCGCTCGACGAGGCGCTGGCGCGCATCGCAGACGAGGACCCCACCTTCCGCTGGGGCGAGGACCCCGACACCGGCCAGCTGCTCATGTCCGGGATGGGCGAGCTGCACCTGGAGATCGTCCAGGAGCGGCTGCGGCGCGAGTTCAACCTGGCCGTCCGCAGCGGCCCGCCCCAGGTGCTGCTGCGCGAGACGCTCACCGCCAGCGCGGAGGCCGAGGCGGTCTTCGAGCGGACGCTGGACGAGGGGGCGCTGTTCGGGCAGGTGGCGGTGCGGGTGGGACCGCTCCCGCGCGGCGGCGGCTTCCGCTTCGAGCTCGCGCCGGGCCTGGCCGCCCTGCCCCACGTGCGGGACGAGGTGCGGCGCATGCTGGAGGACGGCGCCCGCGAGGCCGCCGAGGCGGGCGCGCTGGAGGGCCACCCGCTGCAGGACGTGGCGGTCACGGTCACCGCGGTGGGCTGGCGCGAGGGCGCCTCCAGACCCTTCACCTGCAAGATCGCCTGCGCCGACGCGGTCCGGGCGGCGGCGGTCAAGGCCAGCCCGGTGATCCTCGAGCCGCTCATGCGCCTCGAGGTGGAGCTACCGGCGGAGCACCTGGGCGAGGTCATCGGGGGCCTGGACCGGCGCCAGGGAACGGTGCTGGACGTCGCCGAGCGCGGCGCGGCCGTGAAGGTGGTGCAGGCCGAGGCGCCGCTGCGCCGGCTCTTCGGCTACGCCACCGAGCTGCGCTCGGCCACGCAGGGGCGCGCCCTCTTCACCATGCGCTTCGATCGGTACGACCAGGCCCAGCGCTAGGCCCCGCCCGGATGGTCCAGGCACGTCCCTGGGGCCGTTGCCCGCGCCGCGGGGGCGGCGGCATCTTGCCCTGTGCCCTGGGTTGCGCTGGCTCTACCGTTGGTGCTCGCTGCTTCGCCCGCGCCGGCCGATGGGACCTCGGCGCTCCGCCCGCTCCGGGTGGAGCGGGTCGCGGTGATGTCCCGCAGCAGTCACGAGGAGCGCTTGCTGGCCTCGAGCCCGGGGCGCGCCCCGGCGCTGGCCTTCGGACTGGCCTCCGCTCCGCCCTACCAGGGAGGCGTCTCCAGCGACCTGGCGGGCGCCGGGGCAGACGCAAAGGCCGCGCGGGGCCGGGTCAGCGACCTGGCCCTGCAGCTCCTGTCGGAGACGCCGATCCGACCGGTGGCAGCGCTGGCCGGCCTGATCGCGCAGTCGCCGCTGCGCGTCCGGATGGATCTCGGTCGCGACGGCCGCGGCGGCGGCGCCGAGGTGACGGTGGTCCTGCGCTGGCGGCTCGACGCCGGCAACGGCTTCCTGCCGCCCAACCAGCGCTGAGAGCGCGTGAAACGGGGCGCCGCCCTCCTCCTGCGGCACGGGATGACCACATCCACCCCCGGGCGCCCACCCCGGGCATTTCACGCGCAGGCACAGCCCGTCGTACACTCGTCCGCCGAGGGGTGGGGCGGCCAGGCGGCCGCCGACAGGAGGAACACCGACATGCGGAAGCTTCTTCTCGGGGTGATGGCTGCGGCGCTGCTCGCCGGGCCGGTGGCGGCCTGGGCCGGGCCCGGCGTGCTGGAGCTGTCCGCCGGCAGCGGGTTCCTGCTCGAGGGCGAGAACGACCGGATCCCCACCAACCTGATGCTCACCGGCGGCCTGGACGTGCTCGACACGGTCAAGCTCGAGCTGGGCGTGGTCTACAACCTCGACGACGTCGAGGGCAGCAAGAGCGAGGTGGACCTGCGGCCGATGGTGGTGGTGGCCCCGCCGCTCTTCCCGCTCTACCTGCGCGGCATCGTGGGCGTGACGGGCCTCAAGGAGGGCCCCACCGCCATGAACTACGGCGGCGCGCTGGGCTGGCGCCTGGGCGCGCTGGGCCTGGGCGTGTTCATCGAGGCCGGCGCGATGACGCGCAAGGTGGACACGGCCACCGGCGACGACACCCTCTGGATCGGCGAGGGCCGGATCGGCGGGTACTGGGACTGAGCGGGCCTCAGGCCTCGGGCTTCGGACATCAGCAAAGGCGGCCAGTCCTCGGGGACCGGCCGCCTTTCTTGTCTGGACCGCAGCCCGGGGCCCGCGGTGCGAGGCCTGACGCCTGCTTCAGCAGCCCAGCTTCCTGAAGAAGTCGTTCCCCTTGTCGTCGACCAGGATGAAGGCCGGGAAGTCGACCACGTCGATCCTCCAGACCGCCTCCATGCCCAGCTCGGGGAAGTCGATGCACTCCACCTTCTTGATGTTCTCCTCGGCCAGCACCGCGGCCGGGCCGCCGATGGAGCCCAGGTAGAAGCCGCCGTGCTTCTTGCACGCGTCGGTCACCTGCTGGCTGCGGTTGCCCTTGGCGATCATCACCATCGACGCGCCGTGGGACTGCAGCAGGTCCACGTAGGAGTCCATTCGGCCGGCGGTGGTCGGGCCGAACGAGCCGGAGGGCTTGCCGGCCGGGGTCTTGGCCGGGCCGGCGTAGTAGACCGGGTGGTCCTTCAGGTACTGCGGCACGCCCTTGCCCTGGTCGATCAGCTCCTTGAACTTCGCGTGGGCGATGTCGCGGGCCACCACCAGCGTCCCGCTCAGCAGCAGCGGGGTGGAGACCGGGTGCCGGGACAGCTCGGCCAGCACCTCCTTCATGGGCCGGTCCAGGTCCACCCGCACGCCGTGCTGGTGCTTGGCCTTCTTCAGCTCCAGCGGCACCAGCCGCTCCGGCGCGTGGTCCAGCTGCTCGATCCAGACGCCGTCCCTGTCGATCCGCGCCTTCACGTTGCGATCGGCCGAGCAGGAGACGGCCATCGACACCGGGCAGGAGGCGCCGTGGCGCGGGAGCCGGATCACCCGCACGTCGTGGGCGAAGTACTTGCCGCCGAACTGGGCGCCGATGCCCAGCTTGTTGGCCGCGTCGAGCAGCTTCTGCTCCAGGTCCAGGTCGCGGAAGGCGCGCCCCAGCGCGTTGCCGCTGGTGGGGAGCGCGTCGTAGTAGTGGGTCGAGGCCAGCTTGACCGCCTTCACGCAGGCGTCGGCGGAGGTGCCGCCCACCACCACGGCGATGTGGTACGGCGGGCAGGCGGCCGTGCCCAGGTGGCGCATCTTGTCCACCAGGAACTTCTCCAGCCGCTCCGGCGTGAGCAGCGCCTTGGTCTCCTGCCAGAGCTGGGTCTTGTTGGCCGACCCGCCGCCCTTGGCCAGGAAGAGGAACTCGTACTTCATGCCCTCGCCGGCGGAGATGTCGATCTGCGCCGGCAGGTTGGTGCCGGTGTTGATCTCCTCGTACATGTCCAGCGCCACCGTCTGCGAGTAGCGGAGGTTCTGGTTCACGTACGTCTCGTAGACGCCCTGGGACAGGTACTTCTCGTCCTTCACGCCGGTCCAGACCTGCTGCCCCTTCTTCGCCACCACGGTGGCCGTGCCGGTGTCCTGGCAGACGGGCAGCTCGCCGCGCGCCGAGATCTCGGCGTTGCGCAGGAAGGCCATGGCCACGCCCTTGTCGTTGGGCGAGGCCTCCGGGTCGCGGAGGATCTTGGCGACCTGCTCGTTGTGCTCGGGGCGGAGGAAGAAGGAGACCTCGCGCATGGCCTCGCGCGCCACCAGGGCCAGGGCGGAGGGGTCCACCTTGAGGATTCTCGTGCCCGTCGAACTGCGTGACCGAGACGCCCTCGCTGGTGAGGAGGCGGAACTTGGTCTCGTCCTTCCCGAGCGGGAAGGGATCCTGGTACTCGAACGCGGGGGTGGCCATCGGGTCTGCTCTCCTTCGCCGGTGCGCTCCGGTGTAACCGTCGGGCGCGGGAGGTCCATGCCCGGCGCGGGGAGGTAAACCACAGGACGGGCGCACTGTCGATGGGCGGTGCGCCGCGGGCAGCCGTCCTCCGGGCCCCGCGCCGCTCAGCGCAGGAAGAAGAGCACCCCACCCACCGCGCCGGCCAGGCCGGTCACCACGTAGAGCGCTCCAGCCACCATGGCCTGGCGGCCGGACAGGTGGCCGCCCGAGGTGCGCATGGCCTTGCGGACGAAGCCGTCCCTGATCCCGATCCAGGCCGCCAGCAGGCCGGTCGCGACCAGCACCAGCGCCACGCCGGCGTGCAGCAGGTTCCCGCGGTCGAGCAGCAATTCCATGGAGGGATCCTAGAGCGCGCGCCGAGCCGGGTCGACTTGCCGCACCGGCCTGGACCCCGCGCCTTTTTCGGTCGGGAAGGCCCCCTTCTACGCGAAGGAGGGTTACCCTGTCCCACCCCGTCGTGTTTACTCGCCCGTACCGCGCGCCCGTGCCGCGCGACCTCCACCGGAACGGTCCGCCATGATCCGTCGCCCCGCCTCGCCCGTCGCGCTGGTCCTGCTCGCCGCCGCGCTGCTTGCTGCCTGCAGCCCGGCCACCACGTCAGAGCCCGGGGGCTCCACTGGTCCGACCGGGCCGACTGGGCCCACCGGACCGACTGGTCCCACTGGACCGACTGGTCCCACCGGACCGACTGGTCCCACCGGGCCGACTGGTCCCACCGGGCCGACTGGTCCCACCGGGCCGACTGGTCCCACCGGTCCCACCGGCCCCACCGGCCCCACCGGCCCCACCGGCCCCACCGGTCCCACCGGCCCCACCGGCCCCACCGGGCCGACCGGGCCGACCGGTTCGGTGCGAGTGACGGTCGCGCCGGATCCCGGCTCGACCGCGACTGGCGGGACCCTTCCCTTCGTCGCGACGGTGACAGGCACGGCGAGCGGCGAGTCCACCTCGGTCACCTGGTCGGTGCTGGAGGCGGGCGGCGGCAGCATCTCCTCCGCCGGCGTGTACCAGGCGCCCGGCGCGGCCGGCACCTACACCGTGATCGCGACCAGCGTCGCCGACCCCGACGCCAGCCGTCAGGCCTCGGTCATCGTCACGGCCGCGCCCGCCACGACCTTCGCCGACCAGCTCCACGCCATCTCAGGCAAGCGCATCTACTACCAGCACGCCTCGCTGGGTGGTGAGTCGGTCGGCGTGTACCAGGCCCCCGGCCCCTGGCCGGATCCGTACTGGGGACTCGACGAGATGTGCCGCGCGCACCCGACCGCCGGGACCACCTTGGCCCGGAACCAGGGCTACCCGACGGCCCCTCCGCGCACGGTGGCGGTGGGCACGGTGTCCGAGTGGACCCACGGCGCGCTCAACGGAAACGCGCCGGAGAAGCTGCGCCAGTTCGATCTGGCCATCCGCGCCTTCACCGTCCCGGTGGACGTGGCCATCCTGAAGCTCGGCCTGCCGGACTTCGACCAGCAAGGCTACGTGGTGGGCACCGGGATGACGGAGGCGCAGTGGTTCACCAGCGTCTACCAGCCGGCCCTGGCCGCGCTGGAGCGGGACTTCCCGGACACCATCTTCGTGCACGGCACCCTGCACATCATGATGGCCTCCAACTACTGGGGAAACGCCGCCCGCGAGTCCTGGAACAACCGGCTCCGCACCACCTACCCAGGACGCGTCTGGGATCTCGCGTACTGGCTGAGCGTGAACCGGGCCGGCAACCGCTGCATCGGGGCGGACGGCGCCCCGTGCATGCACGCCGACTGGCAGATCCCCACCGACGGGCACTGCAACCAGCCCGGCGCCGACTGGCTGGGTGAGAACCTCCTGGCGTTCCTGTCCACCGTGAACTGACCGGCCTCCTCCGCCCCCAGCAGGGGCTGGATCGTTTCCTGGCTTCGGGCGTTCCTACCGCAACCCGCAACCGGAGGATCGATGACCCACCACCTGCGTACCCTGCTCGCCCTGCTGGCCCTTCCCTGCGCCCTGGCGCCGCTCCAGGCGTCCGCCCAGGCCGCTTCCCCTGCCCCGGCGCCTCGCATCATCCAGGTGAGCGGCGACGGCAAGGTGAGCGTCCGGCCGGACGTGGCGGTGCTGGTGACCGGCGTGGAGGCGACGGGCAAGGACCTGGCGAAGGTGAACAAGGACGCGAACGCCAGGATGAAGCAGATCCTGGCCGCGCTGGCCGAGGTGGGCGTGGCCGAGAAGGACGTGCAGACGCTCCGGAACGACATCCAGGTGGAGCGGCCCTGGGACCAGAAGGCCGGCCGCCCCGGCCCCATCACCGGCTACACCGTCAACACCGAGGTCCGGGTGAAGGTCCGCAACCTGGACAAGCTGGGGCCCGCCATCGACAAGGTGGTGGCGGCCGGGTCCAACACGCTCCGATTGCTCTCCTTCGAGAAGGAGGACACCACCGGCGAGGAGGCCCGGGCGCTCGGCATCGCCTACGCCGCCGCGCGGGTGAAGGCGGAGGCGCTGGCCAAGGCGGCCGGCGGCGCGCTGGGCGAGCCGCTCTCCATCTCGGAGGGGATTCGAGCAGCGCCCCTACCCGATGCCGGCCATGCGCGCCATGAAGGCCGAGGCGGCCGACGCCGGCGCGCAGACCAGCGCGGGCGAGGTGGAGATCGCCGCCACCGTCCAGGTCACCTTCGGGATCCGTTGAGCCGGCGGGGGGCGCGCGGGTAGGATGCGCGCTCTCTTTCGCTCGCGAGGAAGGACGGACATGGCCAAGCCGAAGATCGACGATTTGGTGAAGGGCAAGGGGCCGGAGGCGGTGCGCGGCAAGACGGTGGAGGTGCACTACACCGGCTGGCTCACCGACGGCACGCAGTTCGACTCCTCGGTGGGCGGGCAGCCCTTCTCCTTCCGGCTCGGCGCCGGCGAGGTGATTGAGGGCTGGGACCGCGGCGTGGCGGGCATGAAGGTGGGCGGCAAGCGCAAGCTGACGCTGCCGCCGGACCTGGCCTACGGCGCCAGGGGCGCCCCGCCGGACATCCCGCCCAACGCCACCCTGGTGTTCGAGGTCGAGCTTTTGTCGGTGTACTGAAGCCTTTCCTTCGACTCCGCTCGCCCTGAGCGTAGCACCCGCACGGCGGGTGCGGAGTCGAAGGGCTCAGGACGAACGGGCTCCGGTGCCGGCCAGCGCTGCCACGCCGTGCGAGAGCTTCCCCAGCGCCCGTTCCCGCGACTCCCGGTCCAGCGTCGCCTGGACCGTGCCGCGGATCCGGGCCGAGAGGGCCTGCGCGCCGTCGTGGTCGGTCAGGGCGGCGCGCCCCTCCTCCACACGCACCGGCCGGTGGAAGACGATCTTCCACCGCGCCGGGAGCGGGAGGAGCGAGAGCGGCAGCCCCACCGCCGCGCCCAGCAGCGGCTTCAGCAGCCCGACCGTCCAGGCCACCGGCAGGCACTCCTCGCCGCCGATCACCGCCACCGGCACGATGGGTGCGTCCAGCGCCGCCGCCACCCGGACGAAGCCGCGGTTCCAGGGCTTCATCCGGTAGGCCTCCCAGAACGGCTTGGTGTTGCCCGGCCAGCCCTCGGGGAAGATCCCCACCGCCCGCACCTCCGGCGGCAGGTGCTCCGGCCGGCGGAACCAGGAGGCCGGCACGGCCCCGGCCCGGCGCAGGAACGGCCCCAGCACCGGCGCCGTCACGGCGCGGTCGTAGGCGGCGAAGACCGGCGCCGCCTGCGGGCCCAGCGCGTCGGAGACGGCCAGCGCCAGGAAGAAGGCGTCCAGCGGGAACCAGCCGGCGTGGTTCTGCGCGTAGACCACCGGGCCGCTGCGCGGCAGGTGCTCCGCCCCCTCCACCTCCAGCTTGAAGTAGCCGACCCTGAGCAGCGCGCGCGCCAGCGGCACCAGCGCTCCGCTCCAGAACTGCCGGTCGAACTCCGGCGGGTATCGGCCGGCGCTGCCAGTCATGGCTCCCTTCCCCTTCACCGGCTCGCGCCGGCCCCTGTTGCTCCGATGGTACGCCCTCCGCCAGGCCAGGAAACCACCCCCCTGGGACGGTCTCGCGTGCCATGAGGGCGCGTCCCGCGACACGAGCGCAGGTCGGGGTCGCGGAGCGACCGGACGGCCGTTATCAGTCCCGGACCGGAGGGACACCATGCGCCCCATCGACTACGCCCACCTCTCGGCGCAGGACGCGCTCGACCTGGCGGTCCTGATCGAGCAGGAGGCGGAGGAGCGGTACGTGGAGCTGGCGCGGATGGTGGGCGGCGGCCGCTACGCGGGCGACGCGGCCGACATGTTCCGCACCATGGCCGTCTACGAGGCCCGCCACGGCGGGGATCTGTCCGAGCGGCGCCGGCAGCTGTTCGGCGACGCGCCGGTGCGGGTCACGCGCGACATGATCTTCGAACCGAGGCGCCCGACCTGGGCCGGCCGCGCGTCTTCATGTCGGCGCGGCAGGCGCTGGAGGTGGCGCGCGACTCGGAGGAGAAGGCGCACGCCTTCTTCGTGGACGCGCTGCCGCACGTCAGCGACCCCACCGTGCGCGCGCTCTTCACCGAGCTGGCGCAGGAGGAGCTGCACCACCGCGCCATGGTCCACGAGAAGCTGGTCCACCTGCCCGAGGGGCCGGACGTGGACGAGGACGAAGCCGATCAGCCTGGGACGGATCCGGGGAACTAGCCGCAGGGAGCACAAGCCCAGCGGCGCCCTTCGACTCCGCCGCGGGGACGCCGCGGCTACGCTCAGGGCGAACGGTTGTTCACGTCCGTTCGGCCTGGGCGTAGCGCCCGCGCAGCGGGCGCGGAGTCGAAGGCCAGGGGCGGCCAGCAGCCTACCCCCGCTGGATGAACCCCTCGGCCTCCAGCGCCGCCACCACCTCGGCGTCGCCCGGGCCGTCCTGGCCGCGGGCGGCGGAGCTGGCCAGCTGGTCCACGATCTCGTTCACGGCGTGGCCGTCGTGGCCGCGGGTCCAGGCGTAGGTCACCTTCAGCGCGCGGCCGCGGGCGTCCAGCGCCTCGATCAGGTCGCGGTTGAGCACCGGCTCACCGGCGGCGGTGCGCCAGCCCTTCTTGCGCCAGCCGTGGATCCACCTGGAGAGCGCGTCCACCACGTAGCGGGAGTCGGAGACCACGTCCACCGCGGCGCCGTCGGGCAAGAGCTGCAGCGCCTCCAGCACCGCCCGCAGCTCCATGCGGTTGTTGGTGACCGCCCACTCGCCGTCGGTCACCCAGCGCGTCCCGCCGAAGCGGAAGGCCGGGCGCTCGCGGTCGAGCACGACGTAGCCGGTGCCGCCGGGGCCTCCCGGGTTCACCAGCGCCGAGCCGTCGGAGAAGACCAGGAACCGCGCGCGCTCGCCTGCCATGCGCCTGTCAGGCCCGGGCCAGGATGGCCGTCAGCAGCTTCCAGAAGGCCTGCACCGACGGGACGCTGACGTGCTCGTCGGGCGTGTGGACGTCCCACATGCTCGGGCCGATGGAAGCCATCTCCATGCCCGGGTACTTCTCGCCGATCAGGCCGCACTCCAGGCCGGCGTGGATGGCCTTCACGATCATGGGCTTGCCGAACAGCTCCTCGTGCACGCCGTCCACCAGCTTCACCACCGCGCTGTCGGGCTCCGGCTTCCAGCCCGGGTAGCCGCCGGAGTGGCTGGGCTCGAAGCCGGCCAGCCGGGCCACGCCGGCGATGCGCGCGGCCAGCGCCGCCTTGGACGCGTCGATGGAGGAGCGGGAGAGGAAGACCACCTCGACCGCGTCCGCCTGCGTGTCCACGATGCCCAGGTTGGTGGAGGTCTGGACCAGCCCGGCGATGTCCGGGCTCATGGCCTCCACGCCGTGCGGCCCGGCCAGGAGCAGGCCGACCAGCGCGCTGGCGTCGGCGGCGGGCAGCACCCGGTCGGCCGCGCCAGGCTCGACCGAGATGGCGACGCCCGGATCGAAGGCGCCCAGCGCGGCCTTCCACTCCCGCGCCAGGCGCTCCACGTCGGCGGTGACGGCCGCGGCGCGCCCCGGCTCCACCAGCACCACCGCGGCGGCCTCGCGCGGGATGGCGTTGCGCTTGTTCCCGCCCTTCACCGAGGCGAGCTGCAGCCCGTGCGGCGCCAGCGCGTCCAGCACCTGCCCCAGGATGCGGATGGCGTTGCCGCGGTTCCCCTGGATGTCGATGCCGGAGTGGCCGCCCTTGAGGCCGTACACCTTGATGCGCAGCGCCTGCCGCCCGGGCGCGGGCGCCGCGAAGGCCACCTTTCGCCGGGCCACCGTGTCCACGCCGCCGGCGCAGCCGATGGTCAGCTCCCCCTCCTCCTCGCTGTCGAGGTTGAGGAGGCGGGTGGCCTTCATCCAGCCCGGCTTGACGTTGTTGGCGCCGGTGAGGCCGGTCTCCTCGTCGATGGTGACCAGCAGCTCGAGCATGGGGTGCTGCAGGTCCTTCGCCGCCAGCACCGCCAGGCCGGCCGCCACGCCGATGCCGTTGTCGGCGCCCAGCGTGGTCCCCCTGGCCCGGAGCACCTCGCCGTCGCGGAAGACCTGGATCGGATCCTTGGCGAAGTCGTGCGGCGTGCCCTCGTTCTTCTCGCAGACCATGTCCACGTGGGCCTGCATGGCCAGGCCGGGCCGGCCCTCGCGGCCGGGCGTGGCCGCCTTGCGGATGAGGACGTTGCCCACCGCGTCCTGCTCCACCTCGCAGCCGAGCGCCCGCCCCTGGTCCGCCACCCACTTCGCGGCGACCGCCTCCTGCTTGGAGGCGCGCGGGATCTTCGAGAGCGCGAGGAAGTAGGACCAGAGGGCCTTGGGCTCGAGGGTGTCGAGGTCGGACATGGTGGTGGTCTCTCCAGGGATGGGGCCGGCGCAATCTAGCAGGGTTCCGGCCCGCCGTGCGCCCGTCCGGACACCGTGGTACACCCCCGCCCATGCGGATCTGCGTGTTCTGCGGCTCGGCCGAGGGGCGCCGGCCGGAGTACCGGGCGGCGGCGGAGGCGGTGGGTCGGACCCTGGCCTCGCGCGGCGTCGGGGTGGTGTACGGCGGCGGGCGCGTCGGGCTGATGGGCGCGGTGGCCGACGGCGCGCTCTCGGCCGGCGGCGAGGTCATCGGCGTCATCCCCACCGCCCTCATGAACCGTGAGCTGGGCCACCCCGGCTGCACCCAGCTGCACGTGGTCGAGACCATGCACGAGCGCAAGGCGCTCATGGCCCAGCTGTCCGACGCCTTCGTGGCGCTCCCCGGCGGCGTGGGGACCATGGAGGAGCTGTTCGAGGCCTGGACCTGGTCCGGCCTGGGCATCCACGCCAAGCCGGTGGCCCTCGTCGATCTCGACGGCTTCTACGATCCGCTGCTTCAGATGATGGACCGGATGGTGGCGGAGGGGTTCCTGCCCGAGCGCTACCGCCAGGCGCTGATCGTCGCGCCGGACGCGCCGGCGCTGCTGGCGGCGCTGGACGCCTACCGACCGCCGCCGGACCGGTGGTCCACGGTCAAGCCGTAGCCAGGCCGCTCACCGCTTCCCGTCGCGCCCGTAGGCCGCCTCGGCGGAGATGCCCAGCCGCCGCAGCGTCTCGCGGTCGGGCATGCCGGTCTCGGCCAGCCCCTCGTCCCCCTGGAACCTCCGGACGGCAGCGCTGGTGGGCGAGTCCAGCTCGCCCTGTCGCGCCCCGCCGGCCAGGTAGCCGCGGCTCCGCAGCGCCTGCTGCAGCTCCTCCACCGCGCCGGGCGCGAGCAGCCCCTCCGGCGCCGCCGGCACGCGCGCCACCTCCCCGCGCGGCGGCACGCCCGCCTCCGCCTGGTCGTCCGGCGCCTCCGGCCTGGGCCGGCTCGAGCCGCCGTCCTGGCCGCCCTTGCCCTCCCCCGCCGACGCGCGGTCCGGCCGCTCCGGCTCCGCCTTCTGCCGGTGGCCGCAGCCGGCCAGCAGCACCAGCACCAGCGCCACGCCCGCCCTGTCCGCCCGGTTCACCGCTTCTTCTCCTTGTCCGGCTGCGCGCGGGGCTGGCCCGCCTCCGGCGAGAGCGCCCGCCGCGCCTGCTGGAGCACCCCCTGCTTCTCCTTGGCGTGCGGCGGCGGCAGCCCCTCGAGCCCGCCCTCCAGGCCGCGCACAAAGGCGTTGCGCAGGATGCCCATGATGGTCGGTACCGCCTGCACCTGCGGCCCGCTCACCGTCCCTTCGATTCGGGATGGTGGTGGCCACCTTCCCGGTGTCATCGTCCTTGAAGATGGCCAGCGCCAGGTCGCCGACGAGCGCCTTGAGCGCCGCCCCGAGCCCGGGGTGCGCGGCGCGCAGGTCCGCGCCCTGCACCACCGGCCGGACGCCGCCGGTGAGCTTGCCGTCCTGGGCCAGGAAGCGGAGGTAGAGGTCGAGGGTCCCCTGCTCCGGCACCACGTCCGACCTGGCGGCCAGCACCGACCCCAGCTCGCGCAGCCGCAGGCCGCGCAGCGTTCCCTGGCCGGCGAAGGTGAGCGCCTTGGCCAGCGGGTCGGCGGTGGCGAACACCGAGACCTGCCCGCTCTCCTGCAGGGTCCCGCGCGCGGCCAGCACGGTCGGCTCGTGCCGGGCCAGCGCGGCCCGGGTGGCGAAGTTCTCGACGGTGGCCTCGACGCCGTGGAGCCAGAGCGCCGGCTTCTCCGGCTCGCGCTCGTCCACCCAGGTCAGCTCCCCCCGCTTCACCTGGATCCGGTCCAGGCGGAAGGGGAAGAGCCGGTTCAGCCGCTCGCCGACCGTCGGCGCCTCCTTGGCCCCCTGCTGCCGCGCGGCGCCGTGGGCGGAGATGAGCGTGAGCTTGGGGTCCTCCAGCTCGAGCGCCCCCACCACCTGCCCGTGCAGCAGCTCCTTGGCGTACAGGCCGAAATGGGCCCGCTCCACCTGCACGAAGGGCAGGCGCGGGCCACCTGCCGTGACCTTCTCCACGCGCAGGGCGACGAATCTGGCCGAGAGGCTCCAGATCCGGACGTTCACCTCGCGCACGGTGGCGCGCATGCCCGGCAGGCCGGCCAGCGAGCGCCGGATGCGGTGCTCGAGGTAGGGCCCAGCCGCGAACGAGGCGGCCACCACCAGCAGCACCAGCACGCCCAGCACGGCGGCCAGGATCTTGAGCACGCGGCGGGACATGGCTCCCGCCCTTCAAGGTAGGGGCTCCGCCCGGTCGCTACCGCAGCGCCTGCTCCAGGTCGGCGGCCAGGTCCTCGAAGTCCTCCAGCCCCACCGAGACGCGGAGCAGCCCCGGGGGCGCCTCCGGATCGTGGCGGCGCCGCCAGTCGATGAGCGACTCGACGCCGCCCAGCGAGGTGGCCTCGCGCACCAGCTGCAGCCGGCGGGGGAGCGCGCGGGCGGCGTCCTCGCTGGCCACCTCGAACGACAGGATGGGCCCCGGCCCGCTCATCTGGCGCTGCGCCAGCGCGTGGCCGGGGTGGCTGGGGAGCGAGGGGTGCCACACCCGCTGCACCCGCGGCTCGAGCCACTGGGCGAGCCGCGTGGCAGTCTCGGTCTGGCGGCGGACCCGGACGCCCAGGGTGCGGACGCCGCGCAGGACCAGCCAGGTCTCGAGCGCGCCCGGCACCGCCCCGGTGACGGTGCGCGCCTTGCGCAGCGCCTCGGCCAGGGCCGGCTCGCCGGCGATGCAGCACGCCGCCCAGCGCGTCGGAGTGGCCGGAGAGGAACTTGGTCATGGAGTGCATGACCAGATCGGCCCCCAGGGCCAGGGGGCGCTGCAGGACCGGCGTGGCGAAGGTGCTGTCCACCACCACCCGCGCGCCCACCGCCCGGGCCCGCGCCACGTGGGCGGCGATGTCCTGCTGCTCGCAGGTGGGGTTCCGGGGGGTCTCCAGCCAAATCACGTCCCCCTTCTCCACCTCGGCGTCCAGCGGGACCTTCTCCGTCCCCAGCCCCCTGAGCGCGTCCAGGGCCGCCTGCGTGCCGTGGTAGCCGCCGCGCTGGATGGCCACCTTGCGCGGGGCCAGGTGGAGGAGCGCGGCCGTGGTGGCCGCCTGCCCGGAGGCGTAGACCACCGCGGCGCCCCCCTCCAGCGCGCCCAGCACCGCCTCCAGCCGGCGGCGCGTGGGCTGCTCCTCGCGGGAGTAGACCAGCCCCTCGGCGTTGCCGGCCTCGAAGGTCGTCGAGAGGTGCAGCGGCGGGGCGATATCGGGGGACGGCTCGAGCCCCTCGTCGGCGTGCACGGCCAGGGTCTCGGGGCGCAGGTCGGTCCGCTTCATGGGGCGCATCCTCGCCTCGCCCCTGCGCCGAGGCAAGCCGCACCCGGTGTCCGCGCCCCGCCCGCCCAGCCGGCGCGCAGGCGGCGGGCCGCCGGGGAAGATCACCGACCGTCACGGTCGCCGTGCACCCCGTCCGTCCCCGGGTGGGGGCTTTGGCTGGGGCGGCTTCCCGGGTACGGAATCACTCGGTGGGCCGCGGTCCTGACGTGGCGATTCGCCGCGTTTCGGGGAGCAGGCGCGGCGACAACAAGCCACATAGGATACGCGCCATGGCCAAGAAACGCGTTGGGATCCTGACCGGCGGCGGTGACGTCCCCGGCCTGAACGCTGTCATCAAGAGCGTCGTCTACAGGGGGGCCGAGCACGATATCGAGGTCATCGGCATCCGCCGCGGCTGGGAGGGGCTGACGCACCTCAACGTCGAGGATCCGGAGAGCCGCGCCCGCTACGTGCTACCGCTCACGCGCGACAACACCCGCACCATCGACCGGACGGGCGGCACGTTCCTGCACTCGTCCCGCACCAACCCGGCCAAGATGAAGAAGCTCCCCAAGCACCTCGAGGGGAAGGACTTCCCGGTCGCGCAGAGCACCAAGGGCGGGTCCACCACCACCACCTACGACGTCTCGAAGCAGGTCCTGAAGAACCTCGAGTCGCTCGGGCTCGACTACCTGCTGGCCATCGGCGGCGACGACACGCTCTCCTACGCCGCCCGCCTCCACCAGCTCGGGTTCAAGGTCATCGCGATCCCGAAGACGATGGACAACGACGTCCGGAACACCGAGTACTGCATCGGGTTCTCGACCGCGATCACGCGGGCCATGGACGCCATCGAGCGGCAGCGCACCACCGTCGGCTCGCACGAGCGCATCGGCATCTTCCGCGTCTTCGGGCGCGACGCCGGCTTCACCGCGCTCTACACCGCCTACGTCACCTCAATCCGCTGCTGCATCCCCGAGTTCAAGCCCAAGCTCGAGAATCTGATCGACCTGCTGGTGACCGACAAGCGGACCAACCCCTCCGCCTACTCGCTGGTGGTGCTCTCCGAGGGCGCCGAGTGGGAGGGCTACAAGGTCCAGGAGTACGGCGACGCCGACGCCTACGGCCACCGCAAGAAGGCCAGCGTGGCCGAGTCGCTCTCCGACGAGATCAAGCGCCGCACCGGCGAGGAGACCATCGTCTCCGACCTCACCTACGACCTGCGCTCCGGCGACCCGGACTTCATCGACAAGCTGGTGGCCTCCACCTTCGGCACGCTGGCCTTCGACGCCCTGCTGCAGAACCAGAGCGGCGTGATGGCGGCGCTGGTGGACGGCAAGTACGACATGGTGCCCATCCCCGACCCGAAGCTCGGGCCCAGGAAGGTGGACGTGGCCACGATGTACAACACCGAGCGCTGCCGGCCGAACTACGCCAACAAGCGCGGGCTGCCCATCTTCCTGAACCGGAATCTGAGGCGTCCCGACCTCGGGCCTCGGGCTCCAGACCGGAGGCCAGCCAGGCCCCATGCCCTCCCCGGGCGTGGGGCCTCGCCGCTTCAGCGAGCGGCCTCAGCGGTGCTGGTGCGCCCGCGCCGCCGCGAAGCCGACGTCGATGGCGGCGTAGTCGCAGGTCAGCTCGTCGCCGACCGCGATGTCCCGCGCCGCCACCGTCACGCCGCCGTCGGGCGCCGGGGTGTCGAGGCAGTTGGGGTCGTCGGCGTGGTTGAAGAAGCGGGCGTCGTCGCCGCACAGGACGAAGGTGCGGAGCACCGGGTCCTGGTAGGTGTACTTGGCGATCTGCTCCCGGCAGTGGGGGGAGAGCCCCTCGAATCTCGCCGGCGGTGAGCTGCCGGTCGACGACGGGGTGCAGCCGCCACACCACGGTGCCGCGCGGGATCGGCTCGGCGGCGAACAGCCCGATGCCGTGGATGTGGCTCCGGTCGAGATAGGTCTTCACGAGCAGCATGCGTCCGGGGAATCTCACGCCCCTTCCGGCGCGGCGCAACGAGAAGCGTGCCGCAGGGCAGACATCCGCCCCTCGAAGGACCAGGCAGGCGGCAGCGAACCCCTGCCCAAGCGGGCCTTCACGCGGCCCGCACCTCAGGCCGAAGCTTCGGCGGAAGATTGGAGCTTCCGCGGTGAGACGACGAACTCCAGCCCTGCCCCGGCTCAGGCGCCACGCTGCCGCGGCGGTGGTGGCGGCCGTGGGCGTGGCCTGCTCCGCCGCCGCCTACCGGCTGGTCCGGGAGAGCCTGGCGGAGCGGCAGGAGCAGCGGGTGCGCGAGGTGGTCGCCACCCGGACCGCGGCGCTGCGGGACCGGCTCGACGCATACGCCGCCCTGCTGCGGGCCGGCGCCGGCCTGCTGCAGGTGCTCGGCCGCGACCCGACGGTGGAGGAGTTCCGGTCCTTCGTGGAGGCGCTGGACCTGCCGGCGCACGCCCCGGGCCTGCAGGGCCTCGGCTGGACCAAGCTGCTGCAGGCCTCGCAGGTCGAGGTGCACGAGGCCGAGCAGCGCTCGCTCGGCTGGTCCACCTACCGGGTCTGGCCGCGGGGCGACCGCCCCCAGTACACGGCCATCGACGCGCTGGAGCCGCTCGACTGGCGCAACCGCCGGGCCATCGGCTACGACATGTACTCCGAGCCGGTGCGCCGCGCCGCCATGGACCGCGCCGCCGAGTCGGGCGAGGTGGCCGCCACCGGCAAGGTGGAGCTGGTCCAGGAGGCCGGGGAGCAGCGCCAGGCCGGCTTCCTCATGTACTTCGCCGTCTACCGCGACGCCCAGCGGGCGGCGCCGGACCAGGAGCGGGTGGTGCGCGGGTGGCTCTACGCGCCGTTCCGGGTCCACGACCTGGTGCTGGCGGTGCTGGGGCCGCCCGATCCCGCCATCCGGCTGGAGCTGTACGACGGGCCCGCGCCGCTGCCGGAGGACCAGCTGATCGCCACCGGCCCCCAGGTGGCGCGTCCGCTCTTCCTCCGCGACGCCACGCTGGACGTGGGCGGCCGGCCCTGGCTGGTGCACTTCCTGGTCTCCCCCGACTTCGCCTCGCGCGGCGAGACGGCGCTGCCGCCGGCGGCGCTGGCCGCCGGGCTGCTCCTGACCCTGCTCGTCACCTGGGTGACCGCCGGGGAGGCCAACGCCCGCCGCCGCGCCGAGCGCGCCTCGCGCCGCACCTCCTTCCTGGCGGAGGCGGGCAAGCTGCTGGCGTCGTCGCTCGACTACCGCCGGACGCTGGAGGAGGTGATCCACCTGGCGGCCGAGCGGCTGGACGTGGCCTCCGCGGCCTGCCTGCTGGAGGCGGAGGGGGAGCGCTGGGTGGCGGCCCAGGGCGACCCTGCACAGGCCCGGCGCCTGCTCGAGGCGCTGGTGGCCGAGGGGCTGGACCCCGAGTCGCGCGCCGGCATCGCCGCCGCGCTGCGCGTGCGCGGGACGGTGGCCCTGGACGGCGTGGCCGCAGCCCCCGAGGCCCAGGCGCGGACGCCCGGGCTGGCCGCGGCGCTGCGCGAGCTGGAGGTCCACGCGGCCCTGCACGTCCCGCTGCTGGCCCGCGGCGAGCGGCTGGGCGGGATCTCGCTGCTGGCCTGCCGCGGGCGGGCCGCCTTCGACTGCCACGACGTGACGCTGGCCGAGGACCTGGGGCGGCTGGCGGCGGCCGCGGTGGACACGGCCCGCCTCTACCGCGACGCCCAGGACGCCATCCGCGCCCGCGACGAGTTCCTCTCCATCGCCTCCCACGAGCTCAAGACCCCGCTCACCTCGCTGGCGCTCCAGTCCGACAGCCTGCGGGCGGTGGCGCGGCGCTCGAAGGACCAGGGCCTGGCGGGCAAGGCCGAGGTGGTGCGGCGCAACGTGGAGCGGCTGGTCCGGCTGGTGGCCAGCCTGCTCGACATCTCGCGCATCACCGCCGGGCGGCTGGAGCTGGAGCTGGAGGACGTGGACCTGGCGGCCGTGGCGCGCGAGGTGGCCCACCGGTTCGAGGAGGAGGCCCAGCGGGCCGGCTGCGCGCTGGGGCTGGAGCTGGATGGGCACGTGGTGGGGCGCTGGGACCGGCTGCGGGTGGACCAGGTGGTCACCAACCTGCTCTCCAACGCCATCAAGTACGGCCAGGGCCAGCCCATCGACGTGCGGGTGAGCGCCCAGGCCGACCGGGCGGTGCTGGCCGTGCGCGACCACGGCATCGGCATCGCCCCGGCCGACCAGCCGCGGATCTTCGAGCGGTTCGAGCGCGCCGTCTCCAAGCGCAACTACGGCGGCTTCGGCCTGGGGCTCTGGATCGTGCGCCAGCTGGTGGAGGCCATGGGCGGCACGGTGCGGGTCGAGAGCGCGCCGGGCCAGGGGGCGCTCTTCACGGTGGAGCTGGTGCGCACGCCGACGCCGCTCAGGCCTCCCGCCCCGGCCACGGGCGACGCCCGCGAGCACGCCTGAGCGGCGCGAGGGCCCGGCCTCAGCCCTCCGCCCCGCCCGCGCCCAGCGGCAGCGCGGCCGGGCTGCGCCGCGAGAGCACCAGCCCGCCGCCGGACGGGGTGAAGCCGGCCTCCACCAGGAAGCCGGCCAGCGGGTGGCCGGCCGCGGGGGCCCCGTTCACCTCCTCGATGCGGACCCCCTCGTGCCGCTCCTGGGCCAGCTGCGCCAGCCCGACCACGGCCCCGGCCACCCCGGCCCCGGTGCGCGAGCGCTCCGGCTCCAGCTCCGGCAGCCAGGCCAGCAGCGACCTGAGCCCGCGCGCCACGTGCGCCGCCAGCGCGCCGTCCACCAGCACCACCTGGGCGCCCACCGAGCGCGCCGGGCGCTTCCCCTCCGGCGTGCCGGGGGCGGGCGCCGGCCAGTCGAGCAGCGCGCCCCAGGGGTTGGCCGGATCGGCCGCCGCCAGCGTCACCACCTGCGCCGCCTGGGCAGGATCGCGGGCGGCCCGCAGCGCGTCCAGCGCGGCCGGCAGCGCGAACTGCATCGCGCCCACGCCGCCCACGAAGTAGCCGCGCCGGATCCGGCCGGACTCCTCCAGGTGGCGGAGCACGTCGTAGACGGCGCTGAAGCCGCCGGGCAGCCCCTCCGCGGCGGCCGCGCCGCGGGTCAGCACGCCGTAGCGGGCCAAGAGCTGCTGCGCCGTGGCCGCGGCCCATGCGGTGGTCCCCTCCCCGCCCCGCGGCGCCACCAGGGTCCAGCGCCCGCCGGCCGCCGGCGGCGCCTGCAGGCGCGAGCGGTAGCCGGCCGCCACCCGCCGCTGCGCGCGGCGGGCCCGCTCCTGCCGCGGCGGGCTGGCGGTGTAGGCGCGCAGGGCCTGGAAGGTGTCGTTGGTGACCAGCCCCTTCCACACCAGCGACCAGAGCGCGTCCACCGTCTCCGGTGCGAAGCCGCCGCCGCTGGCCTGGTGCAGCTCGGGGAAGAAGGACGCCCCGCGCCGCGCCAGCGCCTCGACCAGCCGCGCCTCTCGCCCCTCCGCCGGCGCCGGCGGGGCCCGCGGCGGCTGCAGCACGGCCTGCGCCTCGGCCAGGTAGAGCGCGACGCGGCCGTCCCGCTCCCCCAGCGGCTCCAGCCCCACCCAGCGCACCTCGCCGCCGGCCGCCAGCGCGTCCAGGTCGCCGCGCAGGTACCCGTCCACGCGGGCCGGGAGGAGCTCCGTCTCCAGCAGCGAGGCCGGCAGCGGCGCCCCCTGCAGCTTCTCCACCGCGTCCAGCACGGCGTCCAGGCCGCGGCCGCGCCGCGGCACGCCGTGCCAGCCCAGCAGCGTCCGGGCCAGGGCCGGGGAGTCGACCGGCTCCACCTCCTCGCGCAGCCGGGCCAGCGAACGGCGGCGCAGCCCGCGCAGCACCTCCGGAATCGCACCACTCGCGCTCGCGCCCGCCGGGGCGGAAGCCCGCCTCCAGCAGCCGGCCGCGCGCGTGCAGCCGCTCCAGCGCCACCTCGGCGGCCATGGGGGAGAGGCCGAAGCGGCCCGAGAGGTCACCGGTGGTGAACGGTCCGCGGCGGCGCGCGAAGCGGAGCGCCAGGCCGTCCAGCGCCTCCGCCACCGGCGCCAGGAAGACCTCCGGGATCCCCGGCGGCAGGACCACCCCCAGGCCGTCGCGGTAGCGCGCGGCGTCCTCGACCGCCACGAACCGCTCCTCCCCCGCCACCTGGACCGACACGGCCCGGCCCTCGGCCACGAGCCCGTCCAGCGCCGCCGCCACCTCCGGGCCGGCGCAGCGGGCGGCGAGCTCCGCCCGCGAGAGGTCGCCCAGGCGCAGGAGCAGATCGGCCACGCCGTCGGCGCTGCGCGCCCGCAGCTCGGGCGGCAGGTGCTGCAGCCGCGCCTCCAGCTCGGCCAGCGCGCCGGGGTCGAGCAGCTCGCGCAGCTCCGCCTCGCCCAGCAGCTCGCGCAGCTGCGCCTGGTCGATGGCCAGCGCCTGCGCGCGCCGCTCCGCCAGCGGGGCGTCGCCGTCGTAGAGGAAGCTGGCCACGAAGCCGAAGAGCAGCGAGGCGGCGAAGGGCGAGGGGGCGCGGGTGTCGGCGGTCACCACCCGCACCTCGCCGCGCCGGAGCTCGCCCAGCAGTCCCGCCAGCGCGGGCAGGTCGAACACGTCGCGCAGGCACTCGCGGTAGGCCTCGAGCAGGATGGGGAACTCCGGGTAGCGGGAGGCCACCGCCAGCAGGTCGGCGGCGCGCTTGCGCTGCTGCCAGAGCGGGGCGCGCGTGCCGGGGCGGCGCCGCGGCAGGAGCAGCGCCCGCCCGGCCGCCTCGCGGAACCGCCCGGCGAAGAGCGGCGAGGCCGCCAGGTGGGCGGTCACCAGCGCCTCCACCTCCTCCGGCGCCGGGAAGAGGAAGTCCACGTCGGGCGGCGCGCCGGCGTCGGGGAGGCGCAGCACGAACCCCTCGTCGGTCCAGAGGGTCTCCGGGTCGATGCCCATGAGGTCGCGCGCCCGCGCCACCGCCGCCAGGCACCACGGCGCCAGCACGGGCGTGCCCAGCGGCGAGAGCACGCAGACGCGCCAGTCGCCCAGCTCGTCCTTGCAGCGCTCCACCACCACCGTCCGGTCGTCCGGCACGGCCCCCACCGCGGCCTGCTGGTCGTCCAGGAAGCGGAGCAGGTTGGCCGCCGCGCGCCGGTCCAGCCGGTGGCGCTCCACCAGCCGCGCCCGCGCCGCCTCCGGCGCCGCCTCGCGCAGCTCGCGCACCAGCCGGCCGATGCGCCGGCCCAGCTCCACCGGCCGCCCGCCGGCCTCGCCCTTCCAGAACGGCATCCGCCCAGGCTCGCCCGGCGCGGGCGAGACCATCACGCGGTCGTGGGTGATCTCCTCGATGCGCCAGGTGGAGGCGCCCAGCAGGAAGGTGTCGCCCACCTTGGACTCGAAGACCATCTCCTCATCCAGCTCCCCCACCCGCGCCTGCCCCTTGCCCGCGCCGGCCAGGAACACGCCGTAGAGGCCGCGGTCAGGGATGGTCCCGCCGTTCACCACCGCCACCCGCCGCGCCCCCTCGCGCGCCCGCAGCACCCCGCGCACGCGGTCCCAAATCACCCTCGGCCGCAGGTCGGAGAGCTCGTCGGAGGGGTAGCGCCCGGAGACCAGGTCCAGCACGCCTTCGTAGACGGTCCGGGCCAGGGTGGTGAACGGCGCGGCGCTCCGGACCGCGGCCCAGGCCGCCTCCACGGTCCACTCCTCCATGGCCACCATGGCCACCAGCTGCTGCGCCAGCACGTCCAGCGGGTTGCGCGGGTAACGGGTCGCCTCCACCTCGCCGGCCAGCATGGCCTCGGTGAGCGCGGCGCAGGCCACCAGGTCGGCCCGGTACTTGGGGAAGACCACCCCCTTGCTCACCGCGCCCAGCTGGTGCCCGGCCCGGCCGATGCGCTGCAGCCCGCTGGCCACCGAGGGCGGCGCCTCCACCTGGATGACGAGGTCCACCGCGCCCATGTCGATGCCCAGCTCGAGCGAGCTGGTGGCCACCAGCCCCCGCACCCGGCCGGCCTTGAGGTTCTCCTCGATGGCGATCCGCTGCGGCCGGGCCACCGAGCCGTGGTGGGCCTGCACCAGCACCTCGCCGGCCAGCTCGTTGAGCGCCCCCGCCAGCCGCTCGGCCACGCGCCGGCTGTTCACGAACAGGATGGTGGAGCGGTGGGCCTGGATCAGCTCGAGGAGGCGCGGGTGGATGGCCGTCCAGATGGAGGCGTGGGCCGGCTGCCGCACGCGCTCCCCGCCCGCCCGCTCGACCGGCTCGCCCAGCCGCGCCATGTCCTCGACCGGCACCTCCACCGTGACGTCGAGCGGCTTGCGCGAGGAGGCGTCCACGATGGTCACCGGCCGCCAGGCCGGGTCGCCGCCCGGCGCCGCCACCGCGCCGCCCAGGAAGCGGGCCACCTCGTCCAGCGGCCGCTGCGTGGCGGAGAGGCCGATGCGCTGCAGCCGCCGGCCGGTGAGCCGCTCCAGCCGCTCCAGCGAGAGCGCCAGGTGGGCGCCGCGCTTGGTGGGGACCAGGGCGTGGATCTCGTCCACGATGACGGTCTCGACCGTGCGCAGCCGCTCGCGGGCGTTGGAGGTGAGGAGCAGGTAGAGCGACTCGGGGGTGGTGATGAGGATGTCGGCCGGGTCGCGCGCGAAGCGGGCCCGCTCGGCGGCGGGCGTGTCGCCGCTGCGCACCGCCACCGCCGGGAGCCGGTGGCGCTCGCCGCCGGCTGCGGCCACCTGGGCGATGCCGGCCAGCGGCGCGCGGAGGTTGCGCTCCACGTCCACCGCCAGCGCCTTGAGCGGCGAGACGTAGAGCACCCGCAGCCGCTCGCGGCCGGCCGGCTCGGGCGAGAACATGAGCCGGTCCAGGGCCGAGAGGAAGGCGGCCAGCGTCTTGCCCGAGCCGGTGGGGGCCAGCAGGAGCGTGGAGTCGCCCCGGGCGATGGGCGGCCAGCCGAGCGCCTGCGCCGGGGTCGGCGCGCCGAAGGTCTGCTGGAACCACTCCCGCACGGCGGGGTGGAACGGGAGGTCGGGGGCGGCCGGCATCCCGGCTGTTCTAACCCAGCCCTCCCACGTCCGCGCGCGTGCGGCGAACGGGTCACGGGACCCGGGCCAGGCTCGTCCCTCCCGGACACGCTGCAGGAGGAGACGCCATGGAGCCCGGGAGCAATCACCTCCAGAACATCCTGGTGGTCGAGCGGATCGAGCCCGCGCTCGCGTACTGGGACCGGCTCGGCCTGGCGCGGGTGATGGAGGCCCCTGAGGGCGAGTGGCCGGGGGCGCGGCTCGGCTTCGCCATCCTCGCCGGCGGAGGCATCGAGGTCATGGGTGGCGCCGGAAACGTGGTGGTGTTCGCCCGCATGCCGGCCTGAGAGGACGGCCGGCGGCGCCCGTCACCGCCCCGGCGGCCGGACCGCCAGGAACCGACCGACCGCGTCCCGCTCGACGATCAGCTCGCGGCCGTCCAGCTCCACCCGCTCGACGATGCCGCCGTCGTCGGTCCGCTCGGCGTCCCGCACCGGGAGGTCGGCCAGGTCGCCCACGACCTCCGAACCGACCACCTGCCCGGAGGCGTCCAGCGTGCGCCGCACGAGGCGGCCCTCGTGATCGACGATCCGGTCCTGGCGGAGCGCCGCCGGCACCGCCGCGCCGGCGGCGGCGTTCGCTCCCATGGCCCGGGCCGAGACCAGCCGGCCGGTCCGGTCGCGACGGATCTCGATGAGGCTCCAGGCGTCGGCCAGGACCTGGACGGTGGAGCCATCCGCGGCGGCCAGGACGGCGGACTCCGGGGTCGGAGGGGTGGCTTGGGCCGGGGCCGGGGACTCAGGCGGAGCCAGGGCTGGGGACGACGGAGCCGCAACCGGAGCCGGAGCCGCGACCTGACCCGGAGCCGCAGCCGGAGCCGGAGCCGGAGCCGGAGGCGGAGGCGGAGGCGCGACCTGCCCCGGATCCGAATCCGGACCCGGAGCCGCGACCGCGGCCCCCGCCACCATCGCCGCCCCGGTCTCCGCCAGGGCCAGTTCAGCCACCGGGAAGTCGACCGGCTGGATCATGCTCGACGCGGTCAGGGCGGTGCGAACGCGGCGGGAGGCCTGCGGGCGCCGGGGCAGGAGCCCCTGCTTCGCCCGCAGGGCGTTGGTCTCGGAGAGCGTGGGCGCGGGCGCGGGATCGGGGGCGGCGGACGCGCCTCCGGCGGGCGCGCCCAGTGCGAGGGCCAGCAGGACAGCCAGTGGAGAGGACACGGTCTTGCTCCTGGCGCGGGGAGGGGGACGCGCCTGGTGGAATCGACGGTGGCGCCGCCGCCTCGCCCCGGCGACGCCCCGCTGCGCGAACGCCCCGCCCGGCGCGGCCACCGGCTGCGAGGAGGTGGGAGCCGCTCCTCCCGCCTCTCCCCGCCGTGGCTCGTGGCGCTTGCCTGCGCACGGGCCGACCCGCCCCGCCGGGGACCGGGCGGCTGGTGCTGGTCCCTTCGTCGCACTGCCCGCGGCGCCAGAAGGGTCTCCGTCATCACCTCAAGCACCGGAGCGAGCATGGACCAGCCTTGGCGCCTCCGGCCAGCGCCGCGCGCAGTCTGCGGCGCTCGACGACACCGACAGCGTCTCGGGCGGCGAGAGGAGGAACACCCGCAGCCGTTCGCGGGCGGCCAGCTGGGGCGAGAAATGGCTTCTCGCGGACGCACCGCGGAGGTCATCCGATCCAGCGCCAGGGGCAAGGAGCGCCTCCTCGCGCGGCAAGAAGACGCAGCAATGCACGGACGCTTCGTGCGGCGCGCCAGGCGGCGCGGGCCGCGATCGGGGAACACGCGGAGTTCACTCCGCATCTCGCCCGACCGGCGCCCACGCCTGGCTACCAGCCCTTCACGCTGCGGCACACCGATCCCCTTGAAGCTGCTGCATTGGGAGGAGCGTTCGGTGGCCTCGGCTCCCTCGCAGGAGACGGGGCGGAGGCTCTGGGGCAGGCTCTTACTACCCCGCGTCACTGCCCGTTGGGCAAGCTAGACATTATCAAGCACATCCAGGAGCTGAATGGCATTCAGCCCAGCGAGCTCACCCCAGCTGCCGCTGCCGCCGGGCAGGCTGTTGGGAAGGTCGTAGGCAACGGAAGTAGCTTTGTGCCGGCAAGTCCAGAAAAGGATCAGAATAGGGGCCGCGATGACTTGGCGAGAACCCTTGATTGCCTTGAAGCTGTTTGGAGCGTGGTTGGCGGCGGGCGCTCTTATGGCTGGGGGCGTATGGGTTGTGTCGCTGCTGCATCCAATGGGACATGAGAGGATGCTGCTTGGGATGGCGCTTTCTCTACTTGTTTTTGCTGTGTTTGGAGTCATCGTCTCGGCGCGGTACATGATGAACGTGTCGAGGCAGAAGACCCGGTAGACCTTCGAGCTTTTTTGGCCGCCCCCTCCGACTACCACGTCACCACCATCACCCGGGGGGGGAGATGGGCCGTTAGCCCAGGGTCCCTTGGCTCAACCACGCCCGTCAGTTCCCTCCCCATAAAGCAGGACCAACACAATGGACAATGAACAAGACTCGAAGCTCCGGCAGGCAGCCCTTGAAGCGCTCACGGTTGGCCTGTTGCGCATTCGCGCCATGGCCAGCGCCGGAGACAGTACGGCCTGCGGCATAGAGGCATACCACTTGCATAACTTGCCGCACCTCGCCGAACGCCCAAACTATGATGAACTGGAGTATTACTTGACCATTGAGCGCGTCGGATTCCTGAAGCACCGGCCGCGCGACGTGGCGCAATTCGACAACGCCTGGAAGACAATGCAGGCGCTACTCGACGGAGGGCGATGGAGCTGAGTGCTCGCCAGTCACCCCCTCCAAGCTGCTGCATTCGGAGGCTAGTTCGGTGACCTCCGCCCCGTCGCAGGAGACGGGTCGGACCTCTGTGACCCCTGAGAGATCTTCCCTGGAGCGCTTTGCAGCCTGGCAGAAGGAGGATGGAAATCGGCCCTTCGTCTATAGGTTCGACACGACGCCGGAGGAGGAGGCCCTAATCGCATCGAGGTTTGGTTACAGCCCCGACCCTCGCTTGATCAGGCAAAGGATCCGGGTGCGGGCAATTTGTTCCAGTTCGGTGTCGTCAGCCATTTCCGGCGTAGGTCCGTTCGCCAAGGCGACTCACAGCATCCTTCCCGGATACCTCGAAGCCGAATTGAACGAAGCCCAAAAGGACGCCTCAGCGGCGAGGACGACCAAGCCAGCCGAAGGAGGACAGTAGGGCACTCAAGGAGGTGGGGCATGGAAGTGGTTCGGGTTGGTCGCAGCGGGTTGCGGTGGGCATTCCTTGCGTCGTGCGGCGGCTTAGCCGTGTCCGTCCTTCTCGCGGTGGTCACCAGCCTGGACAACCGGCTGGTAGCTGCCTATCGCGCCGGGCGTGCATTGCCGTACCGCATGACGTTCTTCCTTCTCGTCTTCTGCTTTGGGCTCGCCCTCTGGAGTGGGTTGCTATGGCGCGTTCCGCGCAACGTGTTTCGAGCAGCGCTGACGGGGGCGCTTTTGGGTTACCTGAGCGGATTCCTTGCTTGGTGGATCGCGCAGTGCCTCTTCATTTCAGTGGGCGGCGCGTGGGCAGACCTGATTCCCGCTGACCCGTCGTCTCGCGATTCTCGCGCCTGGGGCGCTTGAGAGTCCAACTCGCGCCGAGACGAGGGTGATTTTCGTGGCGCGGGGCCGACTCCGCCCGCCGTCGCCTCGGATTCCTGATCGGCAAGATCGACGCCGCGATCCACCTCGGCGATCATCCCGCCCGCGCAAAAGGAGAAGGGGTGGAGGCTATGCGGGCCCCCACCCCCAAAGACGGCCGAACTCGCGCAAAACGAGAAGAGGCCGAGAGGCAGGAGATCATGCCGATCACCGAAACACAAGCCCGACGTGCCCTGCGGCACGCCGACATCCCGTGGGACCACGGAGTCGAGGACCCTCGCGAGGAGGCCTGGGTCGTCCACGACCACCTGGGCCTGCTGGGAGGCCTGGCCGCCGCGTTCTCCGTGGGCTGTCGGACGCTGCGGCGCGCCGAGGACTTCTTTGCCGACCTCGGCCTGGGCGCTCGCCGCGCGCTGGGACTCCCGGTCGCGGGGAAGCCGTGCGACACCACCCTCTACCGCCTGCTCGCCCAGCAGGACCCAGCCGGCCTGGAGGAGACCGTCTTCGCGCAGGCGAAGGATCTCGTCGCCCGCAAGGTGGCCAGGAACGATCGTTTCCCGGTCGGCGTGATGAGCTTCGACGGCAAGGGGACCTGGTCCCGGATCGACGGCGAGGAGCTGCCCGGCGCCCTGCAGTCGGCCTACGACGCCGCGGGATCCTCGCTGCAGACCTTCGGCGCCCTCCGCGCCGCGCTGACCTCCTCCTCCGCCTGCCTCTGCGTCGGACAGCGGATCATCGGCTCCAAGGAGGGCGAGTCCCCCGCCTTCCGGGAACTGCTCCCCAAGATCGACGAGGCGCTGGGCGGGCAGTTCCGCATCGTCACCGGCGACGCAGGCCTCTGCGCCCGCGAGAACGCGGAGCTCGTGAGCTCGCTCGGCTGCTGGTACCTGTTCGGCCTCAAGGGCAACCAGCCGTACCTGCACGCCTTCGCCCGCGAGCACGGCGAGTACACGATTGGTGACCCGGTCGCCCGGACCACCGAGCGGTACAGAGGTAACGTCGTGGTGCGGGAGCTCTACGTCCGCGACGTCGCCGGCAGCCCCTCCGTCGTCATGGAGGGCGCCCAGCAGCTTTGGTACGTCTGCCAGACCACGACCGACCGGCGCGGCGAGATCGTGGCGGTCGAGCAGCGGTACTTCGTCACCTCGATCCCCACCGGGACCCTGACCCGGGACCAGGAGCTGGCGCTCGTCCGTCTGCACTGGGGATTGAGAACCGCTGCCACTGGACCCTGGACGTGGTGCTGGGCGAGGACGATGGCCACCCCTGCCAGGCGAACCGGGCCGCCATCGAGACCGTCAGCTGGCTGCGGATCATCGGCTACAACGCGCTGAGCGCCTGGCGGGCCCTGGCGCCTCGCAAGGACGGCGGCCCCATCGCCTGGGCCCGTGCCGCGGAGACCCTCCGCGACGCGCTGCTCGCCGCCCGCGTCGCCGATCAGCACGGGCCCGCTGTCGTCACCTGAACCACCGGCCCGCAGGCCGCCCCTTCTTCATTGCGCGCTGACAACCTGACCCGTCCCGCGGCCGACGCCGCTGGGCGACCTGCGTCCCGCCGCTGAGAGTGCGGCGCCGAGATACCGGCGAAGCTCATCCCGCGTCAGCGCGGATCGGGTCTGGCGGCGCGTGGGTGGCCTTACGGGATTTTCCGTCCGGGTTGGGAGCTCCTCTGCTTGTCCCGCTCATCTCTCTGTCGTGGCTATTCGGGTCCATTGCCTTCTCAACAACGCACTTGATCTTCCGCACCGGAGCGCAGACCTGATTCCCGCTGCCCCCTCGCGCCACCGCACTCCTGCCTACGGCGCTTGGGAGCGCCGTGGTCAGGACCGATGCCCGCGGCGAGGTCAGCAAGCAGCCCAGACCAATCAACGCGAAGGACAAACAGCAGTGAGGACTGCCATGAAGGCAATCGCTTTGTGCCTCACCCTGGCAGCGCAGGTCCTGCTGGCTGTGCTGCTCCACTGGATGCGCAGCCGCGGCGTGGGCAGCCTACTCAGGTGGGATGCTGTGGCGTTCGGCGCCCCGTTGCTGGGGGCAAGCGCAGCGTATTTCCTGTTGTTCGGCGGAGTGGCGCGAGGCGGGGTGTTCTCCTGGCGCGCCGCTGGACTCGGTGTGGTGGCGGTCGTGCTCGGCATGGTCGTGCAGGGCATTGGGATGACGGTCGCAGCCAATCTGTACGGAACGTGAGAGGGCCCTCGTCGCAGGAGTCATGCTCAGCGACGGCGCCCTGGAGCCCCACCGGGAGAGTCCAGAGCCCCGGCCCAGAGTGCGCTGCGCGGCGCGTGTGGTCCAGGCTCGGCCAGCTGGTTCGCTGACCTGCGGTGCAGCATCGCTTGCGCGTTAGCGCTGGGACGGCTCCCGGCAGCCTCCCCCGTGGCCATCGAACCTGGCGCCGACCCGCCCCGCCGGGGACCAGCCTGCCGGCGCCAGGTCCCTTCAGCGCGCCCGCCGAAGGTGCGTTAGAAAGGGCGGGCCTTCACACCTTGGAGCGGACCATGAAGCCTGCCTTCACCGCGCACCTGAGGACGCAGCTCACGCAGCTCGAGGCGGAGGGGCTCTTCAAGCGGGAGCGGGTCCTTACCAGCAAGCAAGGCGCCTGGGTCGAGGCTGACGGCCGGCGGGTGGTGAACCTCTGCGCCAACAACTACCTGGGGCTGGCGGGCCGGCCGGAGCTGGTGGAGGCCGGCCAGGCGGCCCTGGAGGCGCACGGCTTCGGCCTCTCCTCGGTCCGCTTCATCTGCGGCACCCAGGACGTGCACAAGGCGCTGGAGGCGCGGCTGGCCGCCTTCCTGGGCTTCGATGACGCCATCCTCTTCTCCTCCTGCTTCGACGCCAACGGCGGCGTCTTCGAGGCGCTGCTGGGCGAGGAGGACGCGGTCATCTCCGACGCGCTCAACCACGCCTCCATCATCGACGGCATCCGGCTCTGCAAGGCGCGCCGCTACCGGTACGCGAACGGCGACATGGCCGAGTTGGCGGCCCGGCTGGCGGAGGCCGACGCGGGCGGCGCCCGCTTCAAGCTGGTGGTCACCGACGGCGTCTTCTCCATGGACGGCTACCTGGCCAACCTGCCGGCCATCTGCGACCTGGCCGAGCGCCACGGCGCCCTGGTGATGGTGGACGACAGCCACGCCGTGGGGTTCATCGGGGAGAAGGGGCGCGGCACCCACGAGCACCACCGCGTGATGGGCCGGGTGGATCTCGTCACCGGCACGCTGGGCAAGGCGCTGGGCGGCGCGGCCGGCGGCTACGTGGCCGGGTCGCGCGAGGTGGTGGCCTGGCTCCGGCAGAAGGCCCGCCCCTACCTCTTCTCCAACACGCTGGCCCCGGTCATCGCCGGCGTGAGCCTGGCGGTGCTGGACCTGCTGGAGAGGAGCGACGACCTGCGCCGCCGGCTGCGCGAGAACGCGGCCTTCTTCCGGGGCGAGCTCTCGCGGCTGGGGTTCCGCCTGCAGCCCGGCGAGCACCCCATCGTCCCGGTGATGCTGGGCGAGGCCACGCTGGCCCAGGACTTCGCGCGGCGGCTGCTGGACGAGGGCGTCTACGTGATCGGCTTCTTCTTCCCGGTGGTGCCGCGCGGCCAGGCGCGGATCCGCACGCAGCTGAGCGCCGCGCACACGCGCGAGGACCTTGTCCACGCCGTGGCCGCCTTCGAGAAGGTGGGCCGGGCGCTGAAGGTCATCTAGGGCTGGAACCTCCACCAGGAGCGACACATGAAGGCCCTCGTCAAGGCGGAGCGGACCCCCGGCATCTGGCTGCAGCAGGACGTGCCCACCCCGGAGCTGGGCGTGCACGACGTGATGATCCGCATCGGCAAGACGGCCATCTGCGGCACCGACGTCCACATCTACAACTGGGACGAGTGGAGCCAGCGCACCGTGCCGGTGCCGATGGTGGTCGGCCACGAGTACGTCGGGCGGGTGGAGCGGGTGGGCCCGGAGGTGGAGGCCTTCAAGCCGGGAGATCGCGTCAGCGGCGAGGGGCACATCACCTGCGGCTTCTGCCGCAACTGCCGCGCCGGCCGGCGCCACCTGTGCCGGCACACGATCGGCGTGGGCGTGAACCGACCCGGCGCGTTCGCAGAGTTCCTGGTCATCCCGGCCGACAACGTCTACCGCATCCCCGACGACATCCCGGACGACGTGGCCGCCATCTTCGACCCCTACGGCAACGCCACCCACACCGCCCTCTCCTTCGACCTGGTGGGCGAGGACGTCCTCATCACCGGCGCCGGCCCCATCGGCGTGATGGCCGCCGCCATCGCCCGCCACGTGGGGGCGCGCCACGTGGTGGTGACCGACGTCAACGACTACCGGCTGGACCTGGCGCGCCGCATGGGCGCTTCACGCGCCGTCAACGTGGCGCGGGAGGACCTGAAGGCGGTCATGACCGAGCTGGGCATGCGCGAGGGGTTCGACGTCGGCCTGGAGATGAGCGGCAACGGGCGCGCCTTCCGGCAGCTGCTGGAGGTGATGAACCACGGCGGCAAGGTGGCGCTGCTGGGCATCATGCCCGGGCAGGAGGCCATCGACTGGAGCCAGGTGGTGTTCAAGGGGCTCTTCCTCAAGGGCATCTACGGCCGGGAGATGTACGAGACCTGGTACAAGATGGTGGCCATGCTGCAGGGCGGGCTCGACCTGACCCCGGTCATCACCCACCGCTTCCCCATCGCCGAGTTCCAGCGCGGCTTCGACGTCATGCGCAGCGGCCAGTCCGGCAAGGTGGTGCTGGACTGGTCCGCGGCGTAGCGGCGGACGACTGGGCAGCGACGAGCCGTGCTAGCCTCCTCGGAGGAGGGGAGAGCATGCTCGAGCTCGGCGAGGCGAAACGGAACGTCTCCGACCAGGAGGCGCGCGCCGCAGTGACACGGGCCGAGTGGGCCACGGCCGTGCACTCGGCCCGGACCGTGGCCCTGGCCGGTGTCGCCGCGCTGCTGTTCGGCCTCGGCCTGCGGTGGCTCATCGCCCACGGACTCGACCCGGCGGGCCTCCCAGGGGCGACCGGACGCCTCAGCGTCCTCTCAGCCGCGGCGACCGTCGTTGGGCTGATCGCAGCGGGGGGCGGCGCGGCGCGCTGGTTCCAGCTGATCAGGGCGGGGGTGGAGGGCGACCAGCGGCAGCTCTGGTTCGCCCTGGCGCCGGGACGTCCGGCCGAGCTGTGCATCGCCTATCGACGCGGCGTCGCTGCCGGTGAGTGGCGGGACGTCCGGATCTTGGAGCGCGGGCTGGAGCTGCTGTCGGTGCCGGTGCTGGGCGGCTGCGAGCCGGGCGAGGACGTGCGGCGCGAGGTCTTCTCCATCACGACCCAGCCCTCCTCCACTACGGCGGACTGGTCCTTCGAGCTGCCGGATGGGCGCCTGCTGCGCCTCCAGGTGGTACCGGACTTCTGGCGCCAGCGCCGCGTGCAGGTCTCGCTGGCCGGCGTGGTCCTGCGGCCCAGCGTTGGTCCCCTTCTCGCGGCCTGAGGTAAGGGATACCCCCGACACGCTCGGTGATGGCCGGGACCCGCCGCCGCGCCCTTGCCCTGCCGCCTGGGGCGTGCTGAGGTGGAGGTCGATGCTCCGGTGGCTCTCCACCCTGCTGCGCCCAGCCGGCCACCGCCGGCCGCCGCACACCGTGGCGGTCCCTCGCCTCGCCTCCCCGCCCGGCCGGCGGGCCGCGGCCGAGCCGGCCCCTGCCCCGGTGGCCGAGGCGCCGCTGCCGCCCGACGCTCCGCCGTTCGCGGGGTTCGCCCGGGCGCTGGGCGTGGAGGTGCCGCCCGCCCCGGACCCGGAGCACCCCGAGGAGCCGGATCCCGCCGACCTGGTCCTGGCCGAGCAGGTGCTGGCCCACTTCCACAGGAACCGCCCCGGCCCGGCCTCCGCCCCTTCGCTCTCGCTCAAGGCGCTCAACCTGGTGGCCACGCCCGGCGCCGACGTGGGCGAGATGGTGCGGCTGGTGTCGGCCGACCCGGCGCTCTCGGCCGGCATCCTGACCGTCGCGAACTCCGTCTTCTACCGCGGCCTGGAGGAGATCGAGACCGTGCGGGCGGCGGTGGTCCGGCTCGGGCTGGAGGAGGCCGCGCGCGTGGTGGGCGCGCTCAGCGCCAAGAGCCTCTTCAACCCCCGCCTCAAGGCCGAGCTGGCCTCCTACGCGCCCCGCTTCTCGGCGCTCTACGCCCGGGCGCTCACCGTGGCCAGCGGCGCGGCCTGGGTGGCCATGCAGCGCCGCGGCGGGCGCGCCGACCGGGCCTTCCTGGGCGGCATGCTCTTCGACGTCGGGCAGACCATCGCGCTCCGCTCGGCGGCGGCCCTCTCGGCGGCCTCCGGACAGCCGCTCGACGCCGCGCAGCTTGACCGGGTGCTCGACCGCGTGCACCTGGAGGTCGGCGCCGAGTGCCACCAGGAGTGGCTGCTGCCGCAGTTCCTGACCGTCATCGCCGTGCGCCACCACGACCCGGAGATCCCGGGCGACCCCGAGTTCGCCGATTTGCACGCCGTCCGCCTGTGCGGGGCGCTGCTCGACCTGCGCCAGCCGGCCCGGGCGGCGCGCGCAGCGCAGGAGCTCCTGCAGAGCGCCGGGGCGCTGGGGCTCTCCCCCTTCGCCGTGCGCTCGGTGGACGCCGAGCTGCGCCAGGCGGCCCTCCGCACCGAGTCCGCCTTCGGGCTGGAGGGCGGCGCGCGGTAGCAGCCCCTCGCGGAGCAACCAGGGGTTTCTCCCAGTTTCGCCGCGCGCCTGCTTCGCTTACCCATCGGGCTCCCAGGAGCCCGCATGCCCGAGCTGAGCCACTTCGCCATCCACGCCGACGATCCCGCGCGCGCCCGCGCCTTCTACGAGCGCGTCTTCGGCTGGGCCTTCGAGGTCCGGGCCCCCGGAGTCTTCGCGCTGCGGGGCGGCGCCGGGGCGCCACGGATGGAGGCCTCCATCCAGGCGCGCCGCGAGCTGAACGGCCGGGCCGTGCACGGCTTCGAGTGCACGGTGGCCGTGGACGACCTGGACGCCGTCGAGACCGCGGCGGTCGCCGCGGGCGGGAAGCTCCTGGGCGCGCGGACCACCCTCCCCGGCGTGGGCGAGCTCCGGTTCATCGAGGACACCGAGGGGAACGTGGTGGGAGCCATGCGCTACGCGCCCGGGGCGCGGTGAGCTCGGCGCCGCGGCTTGACAGGCTCGCCGCCAACGGAGCGCCCGTCAGCCCCGGTAGGCCTTGAGCCGCTTGGAGAGCGCCGACTGCGAGACGCCCACCAGCCGCGCCGCCAGCGTCTGGTTCCCGCCGGCCCGCTCCATGGCCTCCTCCACCAGCAGCCGCAGGGCACCGTCGAAGGACGGCAGCCGCTCCAGCCCGGTGAACGGGTTCCCCTCGGAGGCCGGCCCATCGGCGGCGACCTGCCGGCCGATGGCCTCGGCGAAGACCTCCATCGAGAGCACCCGCCCCTGGTGGACGCGGACCGCCTCGAACACCATGTCGCGCAGCTCGTCCACGTTGCCCGGCCAGTCGTGGGTGGCGAGCAGCTGCACCAGCTGGCGCGGCGGCGTGGGCCGCTTCTTGCCCAGCGTCCGCGCCGCCTCGTCCAGCAGCCGCTCCAGCAGCAGCGGCAGGTCTGCCTTGCGCTCGCGCAGCGGCGGGACGCGGACGCGGTGGGTGCGCAGCCGGTAGAGCAGGTCGCGGCGGAGCAGCCCGGCGCGCTCGCGGGCCGCCAGGTCCTTGCGCGAGGCGGCCACCAGGCGGACCTTGGCGCGGCGGGGCCGCTCGGAGCCGAGCGGCGTGTACTCGCCGTCCTGCAGGAAGCGCAGCAGCCGCAGCTGCGACGGCGCCGGCAGGTCGCCGATCTCGTCGAGGAAGAGCGTGCCGTCCGCCGCCTCCTCGACCTTGCCGCGCACCGGCGGCTCGCCGGCCGGGCCGCGAGCGCGGCCGTAGAGCAGCGCGTCCGCCGCCGCCTCGTCCAGCCCGCCCAGCGGCGCCTGCACCAGCGGGCCGGCCAGGCCGGAGAGGGCGTGCGCCGCCCGCGCGATGAGCGCCTTGCCAACGCCGCGCTCGCCGGTGACGAGCAGCGGCTGGGGGCTCCCGGCCACCGCCTCCACGTACGCGAAGAGGGTGAGCATGGTCCGGTCCTGCGTGGCCAGCTCGGCGAACGCCTCCGGCCGGTGCAGCTCGCCGGTGAGCAGCCGCGTGCTCACCTCCAGGCTCTCGCGCTGCAGCCGCTGCAGCTGGACGGCGCGCAGGACCGCCGCCACCAGCCGGTCCTCCTCCTCGGTCTTGACGTGGTAGTCGTAGGCGCCCAGGCGCATGCAGCGGACGGCGGCCTCGACCTGGTTCATCCCCGAGACCACGATCACCGAGACGCCGGGGTGCTCGGCGGTGATGCGCGCCAGCAGCTCCTCGCCGGTGACCCGGGGCATGTTCAGGTCGAGCAGGACGATGCCCACGTCGTTGCCCTGGAGCAGCTCCATGGCCCGGGCCGGGTCCTCACAGGTCAGCACGTGGGTGATGCCGGCGGCCCGCTCCAGCGCCAGCTGCGACGCGCGCAGCCAGGCGGGCTCGTCGTCCACCAGCAGCACCGCGAAGGATGGGTTGAGCTGCGCCGTCACTTGCCCTCCTCGCCCGCCGGCAGCGCCAGCGTGGCGGTGGTCCCCTGCCCCGGCGCCGAGCGGAACTCCAGCCGGCCGCGGTGCTCCTGGATGATGCCGCCCGACACCGAGAGACCCAGCCCGGTGCCGCCCTCGGCGCGGCGGGTGGTGAAGAACGGCTCGAGCAGCCGGGGCAGGTGCTCGGCCGGGATGCCGATCCCCTCGTCCACCACCTCCAGCACCACCTCGCCCCGCTCGACCTCGTGGCGGGTGGCCAGGGTGATGGCGCGCTCCGGGTCGGGCAGCGCCTGGCAGGCGTTCACCAGGAGGTTCAGCACCACCTGCTCCAGCCGGCGGGGGTCGCCCTGCACCGGCGGCAAGAGCTCGGCCAGCTGGACCTTCAGGTTCCGGGTGGCGCGCCGCAGCTCGGCGTCCGCCAGGCGCACCGCGGCCCGGGCCACCTCGTTCAGGTCCAGCAGCTGTTGGCGCGGGGTGTCCTCGCGGCGGGCGAAGTCCTTGAGGTCGTCCACGATGTGCTTGATGCGCCGGCCGCAGTCCTGGATCTCCTCCACCAGCCGCGGCAGCTCGGCCCGCATCCGCTCGTAGGGCAGTCCACCCAGGGTGAACGGGCCCTCCGCCGCCGCCTTCTCGTCCAGCAGCGCGAGGGCGTCCTGGACCGCGGCCCGGAGCGGCGCCGCGTGCATGAGGATGATGCCGGTGGGGTTGTTCACCTCGTGGGCCACCCCGGACACCAGCACCCCCAGCGCCGCCATCTTGTCGGCCTGCACCAGCTGCTGCTGCCGGATCTCCGCCGCCTCCAGGGCCAGCCGCTTCTCCGCCACCTCGCGGGCCAGCGAGGCGGTGCGCTGCGCCACCTGCCGCCGCAGCGCCCCGGTCCAGCCCAGGATGGCGGCCAGCACCGCCAGCAGCGGCAGCAGCACCGCGAGCCCGACCTCGGCCACGGTCCGCCAGGGCAGCCCGGCTGGCTCCATCACCCCCAGCCAGCGCTCCTCGATGGCGTCGTAGCGGCCGGTGCGCTTGAGGATGGCCAGCCCCTCCTGCAGGCGGGCCAGGAGCGCGTCGTCGCCCCTGCGCACGGCGTAGCCGTACTTCTCCGACACGATGCGCGGCGCCACCGGCTCGACCAGCCCGTCCAGCCGCCGCTCCCGCAGGATGTACATGCCGGGCAGCAGCGCCAGCGCGACGTAGTCGCCCTCCCCCGCCGCCAGCCGGCCCAGCGCCTCGGCCGCGGTGGCGGTCCGGATCACCTCGGCGGCCCGGCCGTCCCGGGTGACGAGCTCGTCCATGAAGCCGTTGCGGAAGACCAGCACCCGCTTGCCGGCCACCGCCTCCAGCCCGGGCGCCGGCGGCGTGCCCTTCCGGGCGAAGAGCGCGTGCTGCACCACCGTGGTCGGGGGCGTGAACTCCATCGCCTCGGCCCGCTGCGCCGACCAGGTGATCCCCTCCAGCGCGTCCACCTCGCCCCGCTCCAGCGCGCCGCGGACCTCCGCCCAGGACCCGAAGCGGAACTCGACCTGCATCCCCATCACCTCGGCCACGGCGCGGGTCAGGTCCACGTTGAAGCCGGCCGGCCGCCCGGAGGCGTCGAGGAACTCGTAGGGCGGGTAGTCGCGCTGCGCGCCGATCACCACGCGGTCGCGCGCCGCCGACGCGTCGGCGACCGCGGACCGCGGCCCCGCCAGCGCGGCCAGCAGCAGCGCGAGGAAGGTGGAGGTGGGACAGCCCCGGGCCGACATCGGGCCGAACGTACCGGACAGGGTCCGGGCCGACAAGGCCGCGGCGCGGTTACAGGCTGGGCGCCACGAAGCCGCGGGCCGGCTTGCCGAACAGGTAGCCCTGGAACAGGTCGCACCCGAGGGCGCAGAGCGTGTCGCGCTCCGCGGGCAGCTCGATGCCCTCGGAGATGACCTGGATGCCCAGCTCCTCGGCGAGCCGCACCACCGAGCGGATCACGCTCTGCTTGAGCGGGCTCTGGTCCACGCCGCGCACCAGCGACATGTCCAGCTTGACCACGTCCGGCTCGATGCGGGCGAAGGAGGAGAGGCCGGCGTAGCCGGCGCCCAGGTCGTCCACGGCCAGCCTGTAGCCCAGCGCGCGCAGCCGCTCGACGCGGGCGTGGATGTCCGAGACCTCCTCCAGCGCCGTCCGCTCGGTGATCTCCAGCACCACGCGCGAGGCGTGGCGCGAGAGCGGCGCGGCCGGATCCATCAGGTCCGGATCCTCGAGATCGCGGGCGTGCAGGTTCACGAACAGCAGCGCCCCCTGGGGCGCGGCGGCGGCCTGCGACGCCACGCGGGCGCGGATGGCGCGGCCCAGATCGGCCAGGCGGCCCAGCCGCTCGGCGGCGGAGATGATGAGGTCCGGGCGCCCCATGGCGCCGTCGGAGCGGACCAGCGCCTCGTAGCCGAAGAGGCCGCGGCGGCCCCAGGTGACGATGGGCTGGAAGCCCATCCACAGCCCGGCCAGCGCGTCGTCGAACTTCTCGGCGAGCTGGATCTCCTCGTCGCTGGGGCGGAGCGTGGGAACCGGGGTGGGCGCAGGTGCGGCCTGCCCTTCCCGCCGCAGGCGCGCCTTCTCGCCCTGCTCGGCCGCGCCGCGCACGGTCTCGCGCAGCGCCTCGATGTCCACGGGCTTGGTCAGGTAGCGGTAGGCGCCGTACTCGACGGCCCGCACGGCGGTCTCGAGCGCGGGGCCGCCCGTCACCAGCACCACCGGCACGTCCAGCGAGAGCTCGCGCAGCGCGCGCAGGAACTCGATGCCGGAGAGGCGCGGCATGTTGATGTCGGACACCACGGCGTCGAAGCCGCCGCGCCGCACCTTCTCGAGCGCCTCCATTCCGTCGGAGGCGGTGTCGAGCGAGAGGCCCGAGGTGCGGAGCACCTTGGTGTACGCCAACCGCACGATGGGATCGTCTTCGACGAGGAGTACCTGGCTCACAGTGTCACCCGGGGGTGGCCAGAGCAGGCGCCGTGCCAGCAGCAGCCAGTGACTGAGCGTCCGGATTTCGCGGACCTGGGCCGAGGGGCTCCCTCCGGCGGTGGGCACCCCGGGTGCCCCTGACTGCACCCTCCTCCCCAGTCGGGTGAACGCCCGACTGGAGAGTAGAGTGGTCCTATCTCACGCGAGGTGGGTTTCGGCCGACCCCGGATGAGACATCCGCCTACCTCGGCTCCGGCGCGGCCGAGGCGGGATTGGCCGGCCGAGCCTGGCCCGCCCCCTCCGCCGGGCTCAGGACCGGCACCAGGAGCGTCAACGCGATCAGCACAAGCTGCGAGCCGATGAAGGACGTCAGCGCCCAGAAGCCGCTGTCGGTGAAGCCGTAGGAGTGGAGCCCCACGCCCAGCATGTTCACGCCGAACCAGGACAGGCTGGTGATGATGTTCCCGCCGATGGCCATGGCCATGATCCCGCGATCCCGGGCGAACCCGCCCCAGCGGGCGTGCAGGATGATGGCGTTCCACAGCACGATCAGCAGCGCCCCGTTCTCCTTGGGATCCCAGCCCCAGAACCGGCCCCAGGACTGGTCGGCCCAGATCCCGCCCAGCACCGTGCCGACGAAGCTGAACAGGAGCGCGAAGCAGATCACGCCGTAGGTGGCGGCGGCGAGCTGCCTGAGCACGGCGACGTCCCGGCCGCGGTCCACGTAGCGGAAGACGGTCCAGGCGATGGCCAGCGCGCCCGCCAGGAAGGTGCCGGCGTAGCCGATGGTGATGGTGGTGACGTGGGTGCCGAGCCAGAAGTTGGAGTCCAGCACCGCCCGCATCATCTCCATGGTGTCGCCGGCGCGGGCCAGGTGGTGGGCGATGAGGAGCGTGGCGAACCCGACCACCGACGCCACCACCGTGCCCAGGCCGTTGCGGTAGATCCGCTCCAGCACCACACCCACCAGCACCGCGGCCCACCCCACGAAGACCGCCGAGGAGTAGAGGTTCGTCACCGGCGCGTACCCCTGCAGCAGCACGCGCGAGGCGAGCCCGGCGGTGTGGACCACCGCGCCCGCGGCCAGGAAGGCGAAGGCCAGCGAGCGGAAGAGCTCCGGCCTGACCAGCCAGGAGCAGGCCAGCGCCAGGAAGGCCAGCACGTACAGCGTCATGCCGCCCAGGAACGGCTGCGCGCGGTTGAAGACGATCTCGTTGTCGCCGTGCCGGACCGCCTCCGGCGCCCGGGCCGTCTCCAGGCCGCGCAGCTCGGTCACCGCCGCGTTGAAGGCGCCCGCCTCCTGCACCCGCCAGGCCGCGCCCAGGCGGCCCCAGGGCGCCAGCACGGGATCGACCTGCCCGGCGCCGGCGGCGCCCAGCGCGTCACCGCTGGTGAACCAGGCGGCGGGCGGCGCCCCCGGGGCCGGGGGGATGAGCTGGAAGTAGGCCAGCTGGGAGAGCAGCTGCAGGCGCGGCCGCCCCGCGGGGGAGGAGGCCGAGGCCAGCTCCGCCTCCAGGCCCGGCGAGCCCTCCGGCAGGACGCTGTTCTTGAGGCGGTGGTAGAGCAGCAGCCGCTCGTACAGGTTGGCGGCGGCGCTCTCGAAGCGGGTGCGCTCCTGGGCGTTCTTGTGCTGCGCCTTCTGCCCCTGCTCCTCGAGCTGCTCGAGGTGCGGGCGGAGGTCCTCGAAGGTGTAGTAGCGGCTCTTCGCCAGCTCCTTGCCCATCAGCCCCAGCACCTCGGGGTCGTCGATGACGAAGATGGGCTGCCGGTCGGCGCGATCGGGCCGGAAGAAGACGTCGAGGATCCAGGCGTCGGGGCCGATGGAGCGCGCCTCGCGCGGCCCCTCCGGCCCGTCCTCGTCGAAGCGGAACGTCTGCTGGCTGCGGATCATGAGCAGCGCGTTGCGCGCCACCGTGTCCACCGGCTTGACGCGCCCGCCCTGCTGCACCGGCAGGTGCCCGAAGGCCTCCACGTCGAAGCCGTCCACGGGGCGCGCCGGGCGCGCCGCGTACGCGACGGCGCCCAGCGACACCACCGCCACCGCCCAGGGCGCGAGCTTGGTCAGGTTCACGGTCAGGCCTCCAGCGCAGGGGTCGAGGAAGTGGGCGCGGCCGCCGGGGCGGCGCGGCCGGCGCCCTGGCGGCGCAGGGCCCGCCGGAGCGAGATGCCGAAGTGGACCAGCAGCCCGAGCGTCACCAGCACGCAGGAGACGTAGGGCAGGAGCCAGCCCGGGTTCTCCACCACCTGCAGGATGGAGAGCGTGTCGCCCTTGCCGAAGGAGGCCTGGTAGAAGGCCTTCCCGGCGTAGCGGAGCGGCTGGTTCATGTAGATGAGCACGTCGCGGGACTCGCCGGAGCCGGGGTTCTGCAGGTGGACCAGCGAGGAGAAGTTCTTGGGGGTGTCGGTGCCGGGGTAGACGTCGTGCTTGAAGTCGCGCAGCGTCATGGTGAAGGGCAGGTACTCGCGCTGCGACCGGAGCGTCAGCTGGTAGGTGTGCCCCTCGTGGACGAAGGACTGGGGCGCGCCCAGCGCGTTCGAGACCAGCCAGGTGCCGTAGCTGCGCCCGTCCGCGACCGGCTCCACCAGCGCCGCCGAGTCGTTCATCCGGTCGTCGGTGGTGACCGGGGGCGCCTCCTCGATGGCGAGCTGCGTCCCCACGCCGGCGGTGGCCGCCGGGGTCAGGCCCGGCTGGAGGTTGAAGAGGCTCGCGTTCTGGTACCAGCGGTGGACGCGCAGCGTGAGGGGCGTGCCCGGGATGGCCACGTCGCCCTCGCGGGAGAGCGTCCGCTCCGGCACCCCGTACACGTCGTCCAGGGCCGGATCGGTCGAGTCGATCAGCGCCAGCTCCACCTTGCGCGGGCTCTCCACGAAGTTGGTGGTCTGCCCCTCCTCGAAGATCAGCTGGTGCTCCTCCTGGAACATGCCGGTCACGAACTCGCCCGCCACCAGCAGGATCAGGCCGGCGTGGACGATCCAGATGCCGGCCTTCTTCGCGGAGAGCTCCAGCCGGCGCAGCTGGGCCGAGATCAGGTTCAGGCCCAGGACCAGGCCGGCCAGCGCGCCGCCCGGGAAGATGGGCAGCGAGACCACCGTCCCCGGCAGCTCCCACCAGACCAGCCAGCTGCGCATGTAGCGCTCCACCGAGGCCCAGGTGCCGAGGTGGACCTGCGCCAGCGTGCAGGCCACCACCAGCGCCATCAGGGCGGCCAGGCAGACGATGGTCAGCTTGAGCGAGGTGAGCGCGTCCCAGAGGCGCGAGACGATGGTCTTCTCACTCATGGCGAAGGCTCCCGAGCAGCTCGAGGAAGGCGGGGCGCGCGGCGGCCACCGGCCCCTCCTCCCCGCTCAGCTTGATGAACCAGCTCTGCCCGTCCACCAGGGCGAACCCAGCCACGGTGCGGCTGCGCTGCTGCCCCTCGGAGGTGAAGTCGTAGAGCGTGACCGGCCCCGCGCCGGACTTCACCGTGCGCCGCAGCGGGGCCAGCCCGGCCTCGTCGAGCGGCGGCAGCCCGATTCTGGTTCCGCCAGCGGTTCACGTTGGCCAGCTCGCCGCCGGCCGCGCCGGAGAGCACCACCACCGAGACGTCCACCTTCCCCGGCACCGCCGGCTTCAGGGTGGCGAAGCGCATGCCGCCCCCGCCGCGCGCCTCGGTCCAGCCCTGCGGCAGGGACCAGCGCAGGCCGCCCTCGACCGGCGGCGGCGGTGGGACGTCGCCCTGCATCCCGGGCGGCGCGCCGGTCATGGCGGCCGGCATGGCCAGGGGCTGCGCCCGCTCCCGCGGGACGCGGAAGTGCGTGACGCCGTCGCGGTCGCAGCCGGCCAGCATCGACGCGGCCAGCAGCGCAGCCAGCGCTGCGGCGGAGGGGAAGGCGCGGGCCGGGTCGGGCCGCTTCGCTGCCAGGTTCATCGAGCTCCTCGGGTGTGACGCACGGAGGCTGGGAACGGGAAGGCGGGGGTCCTCGACGGCTTTCGAGACTATGAATCGATAGCCGATTCCTGACAGCTCACCGCAGCCCCTTCCGGTTCGCCCCATCGGGCCCCGCAAGTATGCCCCGCACCTGATTTTGATCAACCCACAGGTGGGGATATTCATGCCCCGGGAATGCGCCGACGGGGCTCAACCCACTGCGATCATTGGAATCGAGCGCGCAGCCGCTCGGCGGCAAGCCCCAAGAGGCGCCACACGGATGAGAGATTTCTCAGCGATTTCCGGTGCTTGGACTACGCGGTGACACCGCGCTACTCCACCAGCAGCGTCCCGTCCCCCGCCAGCAGCGCGGCGCCGCGGGCGACGGCGGTCTGCGGATCCTCCTCCACCACGCAGGGGCGGGCGAAGGCCTGCGCCACGCCGGTGCGCACCTGCGGCACGTAGGTGGTGCCGCCGATGAGCAGCACCGCCCCCAGCTGCGCCGCATCGGTGAGGCCGGCCTCGGACACGGTCTGCGCCGCCGCGGCGATGGAGCGGTCCACCAGCTCGGCCCAGTGCGGGGCCAGGTGCTCGCGCCGGACCAGGTAGTCGAGGTGCTGGGTGCGGCCGCCCATGGTGAAGGCGTCGCGGACCTGCAGCCGCGCCTCGAGCGAGGCCGAGAGCGCGCGCTTGGCCAGCTCGCACTGGCGCTGGATGCGATCCCAGACCACCGCGTCGCGGGTCACGTCGATGCCGTGCAGCCGGTAGATGCCGCTCGCCATCCAGCGCGCGAAGGCGCCGTCGAAGTCGTCGCCGCCCAGGCAGTCGTCGCCGCCGGCCGAGAGGACCCGCAGCCGCGGGCCGTCGCGCTGCACCACCGAGGCGTCGAGCGTGCCGCCGCCGAAGTCGTAGACCAGCACCGGCGCCGGTCCCACCCCGGGGCCGCCGAACCCGCGCGCGACCGCGCCGGCGCTGGGCTCCGAGACGATCCGGATCACCTCCAGCCCGGCCATCCTGCCGCATCGGACCATGGCGTCGCGGACCGCCTGGTTGGCCTTCACCGGGACGGTCATGACCGCCTTGCCGATGCGCCGCCCGAAGCGCAGCTCCGCGCGCTCCCGCAGGTAGCGCAGGATGAGCGAGGCCACCTCGGTGGCCGTGTACTCGCCGGTGCGGACCACCACCGCGGCCTCGGGGTGGCCGGGCTGGGACTTGATGCGGAAGGCCGCAGCGGCGTCCAGCAGGCGCGCCGCGGGGGAGTCCGCGCCGCGGCCCAGGATGCGCTTGATGCCCTGCACGGTGTTCTGGGGATCGGCGGAGCGCTGGCGCACCGCGTCCGACCCGACGAGCGGCGGACCGCTCTTCGGGAAGTGCACGACGCTGGGGATCGACGCCTCGCCCCGCCCGTCGAGGGCGAAGTGGATCCGGCCATCGATCACGGCCGCGGCGGTCGAATAGGTGGTCCCGAGGTCGATGCCGAGGACCAGCTCCTGGGAAGTCAACGCCACTCCTTGCCGCTCTCCGGGGGGGCGCCTCCCGCGATTTCTCGCCGCGCCCGCTGCATGAAACGCGCGGATCCAGTATCTCTGTTCCCTTGCCCAACGGGAAGACCGCATGCAGCAGACCGAGAACCTGAACGTCGTCGCCGTCGATGTCATGCCTTCGCCTGACGAGGTGAAGGCGCGTGTCCCACTCACCGAGCGTGCAGCCCGGACCGTCCTGGAGGGCCGCCGGGCCCTGGAGGCCGTGCTCGACGGCCGCGACCGCCGGCTCTTCGTGGTGGTGGGCCCCTGCTCCATCCACGACCCGGTGGCCGGCCTGGACTACGCCCGCCGGCTCCGGGGGCTGGCCGAGGAGGTGTCGGATACGCTCCTCCTCGTCATGCGGGTGTACTTCGAGAAGCCGCGCACCTCGGTCGGCTGGAAGGGGTTCATCAACGACCCCCGCATGGACGACTCCTTCCGCATCGACGAGGGGATGGAGCGCGCGCGCCAGTTCCTGCTCGACGTCAACGAGCTGGGGCTGCCGGCCGCCACCGAGGCGCTCGACCCAATCGCGCCGCAGTACTACGGCGACCTCATCTCCTGGACCGCCATCGGCGCCCGCACGTCGGAGTCCCAGACCCACCGCGAGATGTCCTCCGGCCTCTCCTCGCCGGTGGGCTTCAAGAACGGCACCGACGGCGACCTGGACGCCGCCGTCAACGCCATCCTCTCCGCGCAGCAGCCGCACGCTTTCCTGGGCATCAACGGCCAGGGGCGCGGGGCCGTGATCCGCACCCGCGGCAACCGCTACGGCCACGTGGTCCTGCGCGGCGGCGGCGGGCGCCCCAACTACGACACCGTCTCCATCTCGCTGGCGGAGGAGGCCCTGACGCGGGCCAAGCTCCCGCGCAACGTGGTGGTGGACTGCTCCCACGCCAACTCCTGGAAGAAGCCGGAGCTGCAGCCGCTGGTGATGCGCGACGTGATCCACCAGATCCGCGAGGGGAACCGGTCGCTGGTGGGTTTGATGGTGGAGAGCTTCCTCGAGGCCGGCAGCCAGCCGCTGCCCGCCGACCGCACGCAGCTGCGCTACGGCTGCTCCATCACCGACGCCTGCGTCGGCTGGGACACCACGGTGGAGATGATCCGCGGCGCCGCCGACGTGCTGCGCCCCATCCTGCCCGGGCGCGAGCGGAGGCCGTAGCGGGGCAGGCAGCCGGGCTTTCCTCGGCCCCTGGCCTTCGACTCCGTTCACCCTCGGGCGTAGCGCCCGCGCAGCGGGCGCGGAGTCGAAGGGCTCAGGCCGAACGGACCCGAACCAACCGTTCGCCCTGAGCGTAGCCGCGGCGGCGCCGCGGCGAAGTCGAAGGGCAGGGCCGGAGCGGCCCTGCCCTGCCCTGCCCTGCCCTACTCGCCCGGCATCAGGAAGAGCGCGCCCAGCGGCGGCAGGCGCAGCCCGATGGACCAGGGCTTGCCGTGGGCCGGGATCTCCTCGGCCCACACGCCGCCGGCGTTGCCCACGTTGCTGCCGGCGTAGACGCCGGCGTCGCTGTTGAGCCGCTCGCGCCACAGCCCGGGGCGGGGCACGCCGATGCGATAGGGATCCCGCACCACCGGCGTGAAGTTGAAGACGGTCACCACCGGCGCCGAGTCGCCCGCCTTGCGGATCAGGCTGAGCACGCTGTTGTCGGCGTCGCCGCAGTCGATCCACTCGAACCCGTCCGGCGACATGTCCCGCTGGTGCATGGCCGGGACCTCGCGGTGCAGGTGGTTCAGGTCGCGGACCCACCGCATCATGCCGGCGTGCAGGTCGAGGCCGAGCAGGTGCCAGTCCAGGCTGGCCTCGTGGTTCCACTCCCGGCCCTGCCCGAACTCGCCGCCCATGAAGAGCAGCTTCTTGCCCGGCTGGGCGTGCATCCAGGCGTGGAGCATGCGCAGGTTGGCGAACTTCTGCCAGCCGTCGCCCGGCATCTTGTCCAGCAGCGAGCCCTTCCCGTGCACCACCTCGTCGTGGGAGAGCGGCAGCACGAAGTTCTCGCTGTGCGCGTACATGGCGCGGAAGGTCAGGTCGTTCTGGTGGTACTTGCGGTGGATGGGCTCGTGCTGGAGGTACTCCAGCGTGTCGTGCATCCAGCCCATGTCCCACTTGTACCCGAAGCCCAGGCCGCCCACGTAGGTGGGGCGCGAGACCTGCGGCCAGGAGGTGGACTCCTCGGCGAAGGTCTGCGCGTCGGGGTACTCGCGGAAGACCTCCTCGTTGAGCCGGCGCAGGAAGGAGATGGCGTCGAGGTTCTCACGCCCGCCGTAGATGTTGGGGATCCACTCGCCCTCCTTGCGCGAGTAGTCGAGGTAGAGCATCGAGGCCACGGCGTCCACCCGCAGCCCGTCGATGTGGTAGCGGTCCAGCCAGAAGAGCGCGCTCGAGAGCAGGAAGCTGCGCACCTCGTGCCGGCCGTAGTTGAAGATCTCGCTGCCCCAGTCCGGGTGGTGACCGAGCCGGCGGTCCTCGTGCTCGAAGAGGTGGGTCCCGTCGAAGTAGTGCAGGCCGTGCTGGTCGGACGGGAAGTGCGCCGGCACCCAGTCCAGGATCACGCCGATGCCCCGCTGGTGCAGGGTGTCGATCAGGAACATCAGGTCCTGGGGCGTGCCGTAGCGGCTGGTGGGGGCGAAGAACCCGGTGCACTGGTAGCCCCAGGACGGATAGTACGGGTGCTCCATCACCGGCAGCAGCTCCACGTGCGTGAAGCCCATCTCCTGGCAGTGGTCGGCCAGCAGCGGCGCCAGCTCACGGTAGGTGAGGAAGCGCTCGGGCGCGTCCGGCGCGCGGCGCCAGGACCCGAGGTGGACCTCGTAGATCGACATGGGCGCGTCGTAGGCCTGGCGCTTGCGCCGCTCGGCCATCCACTGCGCGTCACCCCAGTCGTAGGAGAGGTCCCAGACGATCGAGCCGGTCCGCGGCGGCGTCTCGTGGAAGAAGCCGAAGGGATCGGCCTTGTCCACCGCGTACATCCGGTGCCGGGAGCGGATGTGGTACTTGTAGCGCGCGCCGGGCGGGACGTTGGGCAGGAACACCTGCCAGAGGCCGGAGTGGCCCACCGCGTTCATGGGCTGGCTCCGCTTGTCCCAGCCGTTCCAGTCGCCGATGACGTTCACCGACTCGGCGTTGGGTGCCCAGAGCGCGAACGAGACGCCCTTGACGCCGTCCTGCTCGGCCAGGTGCGCGCCGAGCTTCCGGTAGACACGGAGGTGCGTGCCCTCGTTGAAGAGGTGAAGGTCCTGGTCGCCGATCACCGGGCCGCGCAGCGCGGCACCGCTCTCGAGGTTGGAGGTGGGCATGGACCACACCCATAGCACCGTCCCGGCGGCGAGGCGTGCGCGGAGCGCGGCCCTCCCCGTCCCTGGCCGCGGGGACGGCGAGGCGCCCTCTCGCCCCGTGAACGGGTGAACGCCCTCCCGACCCCGCCGGTCAGCTCCGACCCGCCGCGCAAGGCCTGGCAGATACGTCTCCAGGCGGCCCGATCCCCCCATACCGAGGGTGTCCGCAGCCCCAGGCCCCGGAGCGGGGCCGATATCGCGCAACCCTGCGATGACACTGTGGGTTGCTGCTCCGGCGACGCGCTGGCCCGGCCCTCGCTCATGGGCGGCGGGCATGAACGGAACGCAACGACTGCTCGCCGCCGCACTCGCGCTGGCCGCCGCCTGCTGCGCCGTCCTGGGCCCGTCCGGCGAGAACCGCCTCGGCCTCCACGCTCCGCGCCACGCTCCACCGCGCCGAGCCGGGCCGGGCCGCGCCGCCCTGGCTGGAAGACCTGGTCTGCGCCCGCGCCGCGGCGCTGGGCGAGCGGTGCACCGCGCTGGCCTCCGCCATCGCCGAGGAGGCCGCCGCCGCGCAGCTCGAATCCGGCCCGCGTGCTGGCCATCATCGAGGTCGAGTCCGGCTGGGACGCCGGCGCGGTCTCGAGCAAGGACGCGCGCGGCCTGATGCAGCTGCGGCGGCCGGCGCTGGACGGCGAGGCGGCCGGCGCCGCCCTGCCCTCCGCCGATGCGCACAATCCGCTGGTGAACGTCCGGGCCGGCGTCCGCTACTACGCGCGGCTGGTCCGCCGCTTCCAGGATCCCGAGCTGGCGCTCATCGCCTACAACGCGGGCCCGGAGCGGCTGGCCGGCTACCTCCTGGCCGAGCAGGGCGTGCCGGAGCGGTTCTGGGAGTACCCGCGCCGCGTCCACCGCGAGGAGCGGCGGCTGCGGACGCGGCTCGACGGCGCCCGCCCCCGGCCGCGGGTGGCGCTGGCCGGGGAGGCGGCGCGGGCGCTCTGAGGGATCGCGACCGCCCTGATCACGACCGGTCGCTCACCCGATCAGCGCCTTGGGGTCGCGGTACGGCAGCCCCAGGCTCTCCGCCACCGGCGCGCAGGTGATTTGCCCGGCGCAGGTGTTGAGGCCGGCCAGGAAGCCCGGGTCGGAGCCGAGCGCGGCGCGCAGCCCCTGGCTGGCCAGCTTGAGCGCGTAGGGGAGCGTGGCGTTGGTGAGCGCCAGCGTGGAGGTGCGCGGCAGCGCCCCCGGCATGTTGGCCACGGCGTAGTGGAGCACGCCGTCCACGAAGTAGACCGGATCGGCGTGGGTGGTGGGGCGGGTGGTCTCGACGCAGCCGCCCTGATCGACCGCCACGTCCACGATCACGCTGCCCGGCTTCATGCCCTTGAGCATCCGGCGGGTCACCAGCCGCGGCGCCGACGCGCCGGGGATGAGCACCGCGCCGATGACCAGGTCGGCGTGGGCCAGCGCGGCCTCGACGTGGGCCTCGTTGCTCCAGAGCGTCTCGATCCGGTTGCCGAAGATGTCGTCGAGGTAGCGCAGCGTGGGCAGGCTGCGGTCGAGCGCGGTGACGCGGGCGCCCATGCCGGCCGCGACCTTGATGGCGTTCATGCCCACCACGCCGGCGCCCAGCACCACCACGTGGGCCGGCGGCACGCCGGGCACGCCGCCCAGCAGCATGCCGCGTCCGCCGTTGGGCTGCTGCAGGTAGAACGCGCCCACGTGGGCGGCCATGCGCCCGGCCACCTCGGACATGGGCGTGAGCAGCGGCAGCCGGCCCGACACGTCCAGGATGGTCTCGTAGGCGATGCCGGTCACGCCGCGCTCGAGCAGCCCCTTCGCCTGGGCCGGGTCGGGCGCCAGGTGCAGGTAGGTGAACAGGATCTGCCCCTCGCGCAGCAGGGCGATCTCCGCCGGCTGCGGCTCCTTCACCTTGATGACCAGCTCCGCCTGCGCGAACACCTCCGCGGCGGGCGCCACGATCCGCGCGCCGACCTGGAGGTACTCGGCGTCGGGGAACCCGCTCCGCTCGCCGGCGCCGGCCTCGACCAGCACCTCGTGGCCGGCCGACACCAGCGACCGGGCGCCGGCCGGGGTGAGGCCGACGCGGTTCTCGTTGTTCTTGATCTCCTTGGGGCAGCCGACGCGCATGGAGAGGCTCCGGAGGGCAGGCGGGTGAGGCAGCGGGCCTCTGCTAAGCCTGGCCCCCCGGCTTGTCCAGCCTTTCCCGGCCCCTACAGGTTTCTGCGGAGGGCCGGGGTGGTTCGACCGGCCACCTGCGGTCCCCAGGGCCCGGGCGCGCTCAAAACAGGAGCGGCGCCGACACCACCACCTGCAGCCCCCGGACGTCCTCGGTGAGCCCCACCGCCACGTCCAGCTGCAGGTCGGCGCGGCTGCTGGCCAGCGCGCCCACCCCGGCGCGCAGCCAGACCGCGGTGCGGGCGGTGTCGGCCACCGTGGCGTGCTCCAGCCGGACGTCCGGGCTCCAGGCGGCGTCCACGCCCAGCGAGAACGCCAGCGCGGGCGTGGCCGCCACGCTGGCCCCCAGCGCGCCGCCCACGGTCCAGCCAGGCTCGAGCCAGCCGGCCGAGGTCCAGCGCGACACGCCATGGGCGCCGGTCCCGGCCACCCGCAGCGCCACCGGCGCCAGGGCCTGGACCAGCGCCACGGTCCCCCCGAACCGCTCGATCCCCTCCCCCAGCGCCACCTCCGCCGGATCGGTGTCGAGCAGCGAAGCGCCGGTCCGCGCCTGCCAGAAGCCGGTCAGCAGCACGTCCGGGAAGGCCTGGCCCGCCACCGGGTTCCAGGAGAGCGCGGTCCGGACGTCGCCCAGGCCGCTCGCCTCCTGGCGCTCGCTCCCGGGCAGCCCAGTCAGCGTCTGGCGCAGCCACGCGAACGGCACGCGCACCTCGGCCTGCAGCCGCATGGGCAGCCCCAGCCGCGCGATCAAGGCGGCGGTCCCGCGATCGGAGTCCTGCTCCACCAGCGCCAGCCCACCCCCCGACGGCGCGAGCGTGGTGCCCTGGTCGTGCGCGTAGCCCAGCTCCGGCGCCAGCTCCAGCCGCAGCGGCGGGAGCAGGAGGCCGCCCAGCTCCACCAGCTGGCGCTCCTGGGCGGTGGGCGGCCGCTCCAGGCCGGGCGGCAGCACCCGCGGCGCCCCGGCGCCCTGCTGGGCGCGCGCGACCGCGGGGGCGCTCCCCACGGCGAGGAGCAGCAGGGCGGCGATCGCGCGGGCGCTCACGCGGGAGAAGCTGGGCATGGCGGGCGCGGCGAGGCCTGGCCCCTGGCTCGCCGGGACGGCAGGCCGGCGGTCGGGATCGCGGGGAGGACGTCCCTGGCCGCGTGCCCGATCGCCGAGCGGCGATTCGAGCCCTGGTCCCCAACCCCGGCGGCCCCCGCCGCGGCGGCCTCGTGGCCAGCTTGTGGCTTGCCGCCCCGGCGGCCGCCATGCCCCGCCTCCTCATCGTCTCCAACCGGCTGCCGGTCACCGTCCGCACCCGCGGTGACGACGTCACCGTCGCGCCCAGCACCGGCGGCCTGGCCACCGGCATGAAGGGGCCGCACGAGCGGCTGGGCGGGCTCTGGATCGGCTGGCCGGGGGCGCTGGAGGGCGCCTCCGAGGCGGCCCGCGCCGGGGTGGACCGGCAGCTCCGGGACCTCCGGCTGGTGCCGGTGGCGCTCTCGCCGGAGGAGGTCGAGCAGTACTACGAGGGCTACTCCAACGGCGTCCTCTGGCCGCTCTTCCACTACGCCGTCTCGCGCCTCCCGCAGGAGGTGGCCCACTTCGACACCTACGAGGCGGTGAACGCGCGCTTCGCCGACGCGGTGGCGGACTGCTGGGAGCCGGGGAATCTGATCTGGGTGCACGACTACCAGCTGATGCGCCTGCCGCTGCTGCTGCGGGAGCGGCTGCCCGAGGCGCGCATCGGCTACTTCCTCCACATCCCCTTCCCCTCCTCCGAGCTGTTCCGCTCCGTCCCGCAGCGCGAGCGGCTGCTGGAGGGGCTGCTGGGCGCCGACCTGGTGGGCTTCCACACGGCCACGTACGTCCGCCACTTCGCCTCCGCGGCGCTGCGGCTGGTGGGGGCGCGCACCGACCTGGACCGGCTGCGCTGGCACGGGCGGGAGGTGCGGCTGGGCGTCTTCCCCATGGGCGTGGACGCGGCCACCCTGCAGGCGCTGGCGGGGACGCCGGAGGTGGAGGCGCGGGTGGCCAGCCACCGCGCCGGCGGCGAGCGGCTGCTGGTGGGCGTGGACCGGCTCGACTACACCAAGGGCATCGCGCGCCGCCTGCTGGCCTACGAGCGGCTGCTGGAGGCGCACCCGGAGCTGCGCGAGCGGGTCCGCTTCGTCCAGGTGGCGGTCCCCTCGCGCGAGCAGGTGGAGGCCTACCGCGAGTTCCGCGAGGAGGTGGACGCGGTGGTGGGGCGGATCCACGGCGCCTTCGCCACCGCGCGCTGGTCGCCCATCCACTACCTGTACCGCGGCCTCTCGCAGCAGGAGGTGGTGGCGCTCTACCGGGCCGCCGACGTGGCGGTGGTGACGCCGCTGCGCGACGGCATGAACCTGGTGGCCAAGGAGTTCGTGGCCGCCCGCCCGGACGGCGACGGCGTGCTGGTCCTCTCCGAGCTGGCCGGCGCGGCCGCCGAGCTGGCGGAGGCGCTGCAGGTCAACCCGTACGACGTGGACTCCACCGCCGCCGCGCTCCACCGCGCGCTGCACATGCCGGAGGAGGAGCGGCGCACCCGCATGGCCAGCCTGCGCGACCGCGTGCTCCGGCACGACGTGCACTGGTGGGCGCGGGCCTTCGTGGACCGGCTGGAGGCGGCCGCGCCGGCCACCGGGGCCGAGCCCACCGCCCCCTCCCCGCCGGCCGCCCTGCACGCCGCGGTGGAGCGGGTGCGGGCGGCGCCGCGCCGGCTGCTCCTGCTCGACTACGACGGCACGCTGGTCCCCTTCGCCCCCACGCCGGAGCTGGCCGTGCCGGACCAGGCGCTGCTGGAGCTGCTCCGCCGCCTGGCCGCGCTGCCCGCCACCGAGGTGCACGTGGTGAGCGGGCGCAAGCGCGAGGGGCTGGAGCGGTGGCTGGGCGCGCTGCCGCTGGGGCTCCACGCCGAGCACGGCCTCTGGTCGCGCCTGCCGGGCCAGCCCTGGCGCTCCGCCGATCCCGGCCCCACCGGCTGGCGCGAGCCGGTGCTGGGCATCCTGCGCGAGTTCTGCTCGCGCACGCCCGGGGCGCTGGTGGAGGCCAAGACCGCCGGCTACGCCTGGCACTACCGCGCCGCCGACCCCGAGTACGGCGCGGTGCAGGCGCAGGAGCTGTCGCACCACCTGACCGCGCTCCTCGGCAACGCGCCGGTGGACCTGCTGGTCGGGGACAAGGTGCTCGAGGTCCGGCCCCACGGGATCCACAAGGGCCGCGCGGCGGAGCTGGCGCTGGCCGCGGCCCCCGGCGCGCTGGCGGTGGCGCTGGGCGACGACCGGACCGACGAGGATCTCTTCGCGGCCCTGCCGGAGGGGAGCGTGGCGGTGCACGTCGGCCCCTCGCCCAGCCGCGCCGGCTTGCGGGTGGCGGACGTGGCCGCGGCGCGGCGGCTGCTGGAGGCCGTCGCCGCCCCCTCCCCGGCCCGCGCCGGCGCGCCCGCCGCGGAGCGGGGACCCGAGCCCCTCCACCCCGGGTGAGCCCTGCGGGGCGACCAGCCCGGGGCCGCGCGCACCGCCCCAGGCGGCCCCACCTTGGCGCCCGTGCTCGCGCTGGCCCTCTGCGCCGTCCCCCTCGCGGTGGCCGCCCTGGCGGTCGCCGCGGCCCGCCCGCTGGGGCGCCCGGAGCGGGCCGTGATCGGCGGCGGGCTGCTGGTGGCCGCGTCCTCGGCGCTGCTCGCGCCGCAGCTCCCGCTCCACGACGCCTGGGCCCACTACCAGCACCTGCGGGCGGCGCTGGCCGAGCCGGCCCGCCTCCTCGACCCGTGGGACCGGCCTGGGTTCACGCTGGTGTACGCCGGGCCGGCCGCGCTGGGCTGGACCGCCGCCCGGCTGGCCAGCCTGGCCCCGGCCGCGCTGGCCGCGGTGGCCACCGCCCGCGCCGCCCGGGCGCTGGGGCTGCCGCGGCCCTGGCTGGTCGCGCTGCTCCTGCTGGCGCAGCCCGACGTCCTGGGCCAGGCCTCCTCCACCATGACCGAGCTGCCCGCGGCCGCGGCGCTTGCGGTGGCGGCCTGGGGCTGGGCCGAGCGGCGCAGCGGGCTCTGCGCCGCGGGGCTGGGCTGGCTGGGCGTGGCACGGCCGGAGGGCGCGCTGCTGGCGGGGCTGGGCGCGCTGGGGCTCTGGCTGCGCCCCCCCGCGTCGGGCGAGCCGCGGGTGCCGCCGCCGCGGCGGCTGGCTCCGGCCGCGCTGGCGCTGGCCCCGCTCCTGCTCCACGCCGCGGTGGGCGGCGCGCTGGCCGGCGATCCGCTCTGGATCGTCCGGGCCAACCCGTACCGCGGGCTGGTGGGGCTGCGGCTGGAGGCGGCGCAGGTGCTGGACAGCTTCTTCGTGGAGGCGCTCCGGCGCGGCCAGCCGCCGGCGCTGCTGGTCCTGGAGGCGGCCGGGGCGGCGGCGGCGCTGGCGGGCGCGCCCCCGCGCTGCCGGTTCCTGCTGCCGCCGCTGGCCGCCTGCGCGCTGGTGCTGACCTTCGCCCGCATCGGCCCCAGCGACGACTGGCGCGAGAGCCGGTACCTGGTGGCGGTGGCGCCGGCGCTGGCGCTGCTGGCGGCCGAGGGGCTGCCGGCGCTGCTCGCGCGCCTCCCGCGGCTGGCGCCGCCGCTCCTCCTGGCGCTGGCGGCGCACGGCGCGGCGGGGCTGCTCCTCTGGCACTGGCGCTTCGGGCCGGGATCGCTGCCCGGCGCCGGGCCGGCGCTGGTGGCGCTGCTGCTGGCCGCTGCGCTGGCGCTGTGGCGCGCGCCCCGGCTCGTCCCGCTCCCCTGCGCGCTGGCGCTGCTGCTGATCCTGCCGGTCGCCGCCGCGCCACCGGGCGCGCTGGCCCGCCACCGGCTGGAGCCGGATCGCCCGCGGGGCGTGCCGCGCTGGAGCACGCCGCCGCCGGGCGCACGCCGGGTGGGCGAGCCGCCGACCCGGCCGCACGCGCGGCCTTCCGCCACGCTCCGAGAGGGATGAACGGTTGGTGAACGGATCCCGGGGGCCCCCTCCGCCGTGCGGCGGGACACCCCGGCGCGCGTCCGACGCGGCGCGGCTAGGGCGGAAAAACCGCCGCGAACTCCAAACGATCGTTTGCCGAGCGAGGGCCGCCTGGTTAAACGTGCGGCACCCCGAAACCGACCGCGAGAGCGAGACGAGAGCGCACGAATGGACCAGCTCCCCGACATCGATCCCCAGGAGACGCGTGAGTGGCTGGAGGCGCTGGAAGGCGTCCTCGAGCGCGAGGGCGCCGAGCGCGCCCACTACCTCATCCAGCAGCTGATCGAGCGCTCGCGCCGGTCCGGCACCTACCTGCCGTTCTCCGCGACGACCGAGTACATCAACACCATCCCGGTCGAGAAGCAGCCCTCCTTCCCGGGCGACTTCGCGCTCGAGCAGACCATCCGCCACTACATCCGCTGGAACGCGATGGCGATGGTGGTGCGCGCGAACAAGCACACCAACGTCGGCGGCCACATCGCCAGCTTCGCCTCGGCGGCCACGCTCTACGACGTCGGCTACAACCACTTCTGGCGCGCCTGGACCGAGGAGAAGGGCGGCGACCTGGTCTTCATCCAGGGCCACTCGGCGCCGGGCATCTACTCCCGCGCCTACCTGCTCGGCCTGCTCGACGAGGGCAAGCTGGACCGGTTCCGGCAGGAGACCGACGGCAACGGCCTGTCGTCCTACCCGCACCCGTACCTGATGCCGGACTTCTGGCAGTTCCCCACCGTGTCGATGGGGCTCGGGCCGCTCATGGCCATCTACCAGGCCCGGTTCATGCGCTACCTGCAGGACCGCGGGCACACGCAGACCGAGGGGCGCAAGGTCTGGGCCTTCACCGGCGACGGTGAGATGGACGAGCCCGAGGCCATGGGCGCCATCTCGATGGCGGGCCGCGAGAAGCTCGACAACCTGATCTTCGTCGTGAACTGCAACCTGCAGCGGCTCGACGGGCCGGTGCGCGGCAACGGCAAGATCATCCAGGAGCTGGAGGGCACCTTCCGCGGCGCCGGCTGGAACGTCATCAAGGTCATCTGGGGCCGCCACTGGGACGCCCTGCTGGCCAAGGACAAGACCGGCGCGCTCCGCAAGCGGATGATGGAGGTGCTGGACGGCCAGTACCAGGTGTTCCGGTCGCGCAACGGCGCCTTCGTGCGCGAGAACTTCTTCAACACCCCCGAGCTGCGCGAGCTCGTCGCCGACATGTCCGACGAGGACGTGTGGCAGCTCAACCGCGGCGGCCACGATCCGTTCAAGGTCTTCGCCGCCTACCAGGCCGCCTCCAACCACAAGGGGCAGCCCACGGTCATCCTGGCCAAGACCATCAAGGGCTACGGGATGGGTGAGGCCGGCGAGGCCATGAACATCACCCACCAGCTCAAGAAGATGCCGGCCGAGGCGGTGCGCGGCTTCCGCGACCGCTTCAAGGTGCCGGTGCCGGACGACAAGCTGGCCGAGGTCCCCTACATCAAGTTCGAGGAGGGCTCGCGCGAGCTGGAGTACCTCAAGGCCCGCCGGCGCGAGCTGGGCGGCGACCGGCCCAAGCGCCGCCGCCGCTCCGCCTCGCTGGAGATCCCGCCGCTCTCCGCCTTCGACCGCCTGCTCAAGTCCACCGAGGACCGCGAGATCTCCACCACCATGGCGCTGGTGCAGATCCTCCAGCTCCTCATGCGCGACAAGAACATCGGCAAGAACATCGTGCCCATCGTGCCGGACGAGGGGCGCACCTTCGGCATGGAGGGCATGTACCGCCAGGCCGGCATCTGGAGCCACGTCGGCCAGCTCTACGTGCCCGAGGACGCCGACCAGCTCGCCTTCTACCGCGAGGCCAAGGACGGGCAGGTCCTGCAGGAGGGCATCACCGAGGCGGGCGGCATGGCCGACTGGATCGCGGCCGCCTCCGCCTACGCCATCCACAACGTCCCGCTCATCCCGTTCTACGTCTTCTACTCGATGTTCGGGTTCCAGCGGATCGGCGACATGGCCTGGGCCGCCGGCGACATGCGCTGCCGCGGCTTCCTGGTGGGCGGCACCTCCGGCCGGACCACGCTCAACGGCGAGGGGCTCCAGCACGAGGACGGCCACTCCCACGTCTTCTCGTCGGTCATCCCCAACGTCCGCTCCTACGACCCGACCTTCGCCTACGAGGTCGCGGTGATCGTGCAGGACGGCCTGCGCCGCATGTACGCCGAGCAGGAGGACGTCTACTACTACCTGACCACGCTCAACGAGAACTACACGCACCCGGGCATGCCGGAGGGCGCCGCCCCCGGCATCATCCGCGGCATGTACCTCTTCAAGCCCGGCGCCAAGGCCGCCGCCAAGGCGCCGCGCGTGCAGCTCCTGGGCTCGGGCGCCATCTTCCGGGAGGTCATCGCCGCCGCCGACCTGCTCAAGAACCACTGGGGCGTCGAGGCCGACCTCTGGAGCGCGCCCAGCTTCACCGAGCTGGCCCGCGACGGCATGGCGGTGGAGCGCGAGAACCTGCGCAACCCGACCGCGCCGAAGCGCCGCTCCTACGTGGAGCAGTGCCTGGCCGAGCAGCAGGGCCCGGTGGTGGCCGCGACCGACTACGTCCGGACCTACGCCGAGCAGATCCGGCCCTACGTGAACCGGCGCTACGTGGTGCTGGGCACGGACGGCTTCGGCCGCTCCGACACCCGCGAGAAGCTGCGCCGGTTCTTCGAGGTGGACCGCCACCACGTCACCGTGGCGGCCCTCAAGGCCCTCGCCGACGAGGGCGCCATCCCGGCGACGAAGGTGGCCGAGGCCATCGAGAAGTACGGCATCGATCGGTCCAAGCCGGCCCCCTGGACCGTCTAGCGCGCGGGGAACCGACAAGATGAGCACCATCGAGGTGAAGATCCCCGCCATCGGGGACTACAAGGACGTCCCGGTCATCGAGGTCCTGGTGAAGCCGGGCGACGCCGTGAAGGCCAACGACTCGATCCTGACGCTCGAGTCGGAGAAGGCCACCATGGACGTCCCCGCGCCCGCCCAGGGCGTGGTGCGCGAGCTCCGCGTCAAGGTGGGCGACCGGGTCGGCGAGGGCGCCATCGTGGCGCTGCTGGAGCCGGGCGACGGCGCCGCGCGCGCGGCCCCGCCGGCGGCCCCCGCGGCCCAGAAGGCGGCGCCCACCGCCGCCCCTGCCCCGGCCCCCGCGCCGGCGGCCCCGGCGGCCGCCAGGCCCGCGGCGGCCGCCGCCTCCCAGCGGCTGGAGGTCGTGGTCCCGAGCATCGGCGACTACAAGGACGTGCCGGTGATCGAGGTGCACGTCGCGCCCGGCGCCACCGTCGACGTCAACGGCCCGCTCCTCACGCTGGAGTCGGAGAAGGCCACCATGGACGTGCCCGCGCCGGCCAAGGGCGTGGTGCGCGAGGTGCTGGTCAAGGTCGGCGACCGCGTGGGCGAGGGGCGCGTGGTGGTGGTGCTGGAGACCGCCGGAGCGCCCGCCGCGGCCCCGGCCCCCAGCGCGCCGCCCCCGGCCGCTCCGGCGCCGCAGCCTGCAGCCCAGGCGGCCCCGGCCGCCCCGCGCCCGCCGCCCTCCGCCCGCGCCGACCGCGCGCCGGCCGCGGAGGCCGAGGGCGGCCGCAAGATCACCCACGCCTCGCCCTCGGTCCGCAAGTTCGCCCGCGAGCTGGGCGTGGACCTGGCGCAGGTGGACGGCTCCGGCCCGCGCGGCCGCGTGGTCCGCGAGGACGTGCAGAAGTTCGTGAAGGAGAGCCTCTCCGGCGCCCGCCCCGGCGCCGGCGGCGGCGCGGGGCTGGACCTCCTGCCCTGGCCCAAGGTGGACTTCGCGAAGTTCGGGCCGGTGGAGAGCCAGCCGCTCTCGCGCATCAAGAAGCTCTCCCGCGCCAATCTCTGGCGCAACTGGGTGATGATCCCGCACGTCACCCAGCACGAGGAGGCCGACATCACCGACCTCGAGGCCTTCCGCGTGGAGCTGAACCGCGAGGCCGCGAAGGAGGGCACCAAGCTCACGCTGCTGGCCTTCGCGGTGAAGGCGGTGGTGGCCGCGCTCCGGAAGTACCCGGAGTTCAACGCCTCGCTGGACGGCGACCAGCTGGTCCTCAAGCGCTACTTCAACATCGGCTTCGCGGCCGACACGCCCAGCGGCCTGGTGGTCCCGGTCATCAAGAACGCCGACCAGAAGGGCGTGCTGGAGATCGCCCGCGAGATGGGCGAGCTCGCGGCGAAGGCGCGCGAGGGCAAGCTGCGCGGCGAGGACATGCAGGGCGGCTGCTTCTCCATCTCCAGCCTGGGCGGCATCGGCGGCACGTTCTTCACGCCCATCATCAACGCGCCCGAGGTGGCCATCCTGGGCCTGTCCCGGTCCACCACCAAGCCGGTGTGGGACGGCGAGAAGTTCCAGCCGCGGCTGACGCTGCCGCTCTCGCTCTCCTACGACCACCGCGTCATCGACGGCGCGGCCGCCGCCCGCTTCGTCACCTACCTGGGCAACGTCCTCAAGGACATGCGCCGGGCCATGCTGTAGCGCGCCTCCGTCCGCCCGCCCGTGTTCACCCACGGGCGGGCGCGACCAGAGGCCGCGCCCGTGTCACGGCCGAACCGGTCCAGTGTCTCTCCCTGGATGCCTCCCTGCCCGCCACCCCCGGCGCCGCCGCGTCGCCGCGCGCCATGATCCCAACCCCCTTCTCCTCCGCGCCGCTCGCCGAGCGCCGCGCCGGCCTGCTGCTCCACCCCAGCTCGCTCCCCGGGCCGCACGGTACGGGCGACCTGGGCCCGTGGGCTCGCCGCTTCCTCGACTGGGCGGCCGGCGCCGGGGCGACGCTCTGGCAGGTGCTGCCGCTCTGCCCGCCGGGCGGCCCCTACGCCGACTGCCCCTACGCCAGCTGGTCGGCCCTGGCGGGGAACCCCGCCCTGCTCTCGCTGGAGGACCTCCAGGCCGACGGGCTGCTCGAGGCCGGCGACCTGGCCGGCGCCTTCCCCGAGGGGACGCTGGACGTGGGCGACGGGCGCGCGTGGAAGGCGGCGCGCCTGGCCCGCGCCGCCGACCGGCTGCTGGCCGATCCGCGCCACCCGCTGGCGCCGGCGCTGGCCCGGTTCCGCGCCGGCGCCGCCTGGGCGGAGGACACCGCGCTCTTCGCCGCGCTCAAGGCCCACCACGGCGGCGCGCCCTGGTGGCGCTGGGAGCGGCCGCTGCGGGATCGCGCCCCGGCCGCGCTGCGCGAGGCCCACCGCGAGCTGGCGGCGGAGGTGGACCGCGAGGTGGCGCTGCAGTTCCTGTTCGAGCGGCAGTGGGCGGCGCTGCGCGCCCACGCCCGCGCCCGCGGGATCCGCGTCCTGGGCGACGTGCCCATCTACGTGCTGCACGACAGCGCCGACGTCTGGGCCGCGCCGGCCGGGTTCCGGCTGGCCGAGGACGGCACGCTGCTGGCCGTGAGCGGGTGCCCGCCGGACGAGTTCACCGCCGACGGGCAGCTCTGGGGAGGCCCCATCTACGACTGGGAGCGGATGGCGGCGGACGACTTCGGCTGGTGGCGCGCCCGCCTGGCGCGCGCGCTCGAGCACGCCGACGTGGTCCGGATCGACCACTTCCGCGCGCTGGCGGCGCACTGGGAGATCCCGGCCGGCGCGCGCACGGCGCGCGAGGGGCGGTGGGTGGGCGGCCCGGGGCTGCGGCTGTTCCAGGCGCTGGCGCGCCACCTCGGCCCGCTCCCGCTCTGCGTGGAGGACCTGGGCGCCATCGACGACGAGGTCATCGCGCTGCGCGAGGCCACCGGCTTCCCGGGCATGCGCATCCTGCACTACGCGTTCGGCGGCGGCCCGGACAACCCGCACCTGCCGCACAACCACCCCGAGAACGCCATCGCCTACCCGGCCAACCACGACAACGACACCACCACCGGCTGGTGGAGCACGCTGGCGCCGCACACCCGGGCCCACGCGCAGCTCTACCTGGGCCGGCACGGCGACGACATCGCCTGGGACCTCGTCCGCGCCGCGCTGGCCTCGCCGGCGCGCACCGCGGTGGTGCAGGTGCAGGATCTCCTGGCGCTGGGGAGCGAGGCGCGCATGAACGAGCCAGCCTCGTACGCGCGCCCCATGGAGACCTGGCGCAACTGGCGCTGGCGGCTGCGGCCCGAGCAGCTGGACGGGTTCGCTGCCCGGCGGTTCAGGCAGCTGGCGGCGCTCTACGGGCGCCTTCCGCCCGGCCAGGGCTGACCTTCACCTACATCGAGACCGTCAGAATCCCTGCGCGCAATCGTCGCGCGCCCGATCGCGCGCGCGCAAAGCTGGCGCACCCTGGCTGGTGGGGTCTGCGGACTGGGTGAAATGCCCCACCGCTGGCTGGTGCAACCGCTGCGCAGGCGCCGGGTGATCCCACCCACCGGGCCCGGGGGGCTGATCCGCTCAACCCTCCGGTATCGCTCCTGACCGTCCGTCCGGGCGCCGATCGAACGTCGGGCTGCACGTGCCCCCGCCCCCCATGTGAGGGACGCTGCGTCAAAGAAGCCGCCCGCCGCTGATGCCCGACCGACCCGGGGAGCCGGGCCCGCCTCGGGTTGGCTTCGTTCTTCCATACCGCCCGCGGGTCAAGGGAGCAGACCTGCTCCGAAACGACTGGCGGGAGACGAGGGAAAGATGATCCGGATCAAGAGCGGATGGGGTGCGGTACTGGCCGCGACGTTGTTCGCGCTGACCGCATGTTCCGACGGCAAGGACGGGGCGATCGGCGCCAGCGGTCCGACGGGCCCCACGGGCCCGACGGGCGACACGGGCCCGACCGGCCCGACGGGTCCCACGGGCCCGGTGGTCCCCACTGATGTGACCGCGATGCAGGTGACCATCGACCAGGTGGAGAACACCCAGGCGCTGGTCGGCACGCGCGTGGTCTTCACGGTGAAGGACCAGGACGGCAACGCGCTCGAGGCGCTGCCCAGCGGCGTCAGCGTCTACGCCATCGTCGCCAAGCTGCAGGCCGACGGCACCTGGAAGAGCTACATCAGCCGGGTCCAGAACGGGTCCACCACCGACTCCCTGGGCAACACCTACGTCCCGGTGCTGCCGCAGGCCGTCCAGGCCAACACCCAGAACGTCACCTCCGGCGTGGTCGCGATGGGCGAGGGCATGTTCCACGTCGACATCGCCGCCGCCGGCACCACGGTGGACCCGGTGGAGTACGAGCCGACCCGCACGCACCGCGTGGCGCTCGAGATCCGCGGCAACGGGCAGCCGGACGTGAACGCCGTGAAGGACTACGTCCCGGCCGATCCGACCGCCGCCCCGACGGTCACCCGCAACATCGTGGCCACCGAGACCTGCAAGTCCTGCCACGCGACCACCTTCTCGTTCCACGGTGGCCACCGCTACCTGGCCGAGTACTGCGTCACCTGCCACAACCCCGGCACGGTGGACCCGGACGGCGGCTGGAGCCTGGACATGCCGGTGATGACGCACCGGATCCACGGCGGTGAGGAGCTGGCGGCCGGCTTCACGGCCAAGGGCTACACCGTCTACGGCTACGGCAACACCAAGTACGACTTCTCCGAGGTCGCCTACCCGATGCAGCTCACCAGCTGCACCAAGTGCCACTCGGCCAGCGACGCCACCCCGGATGGCGACAACTGGAAGGCGAACGCCAACGCGGCCGCCTGCTCCAGCTGCCACATCGACTACGGCCTCGACCTGACCAGCCATCACGGCAACGGCGACGTGACCGAGATGGCCTGCACGGGCTGCCACGGCGCGAACGCGGTGGCCAACTACCACAAGACCCCGTACTCGACCCCGAACAACCCCGAGCCGAAGGACGGGATGTCCACGTTCGAGTACGTCATCGACAGCGTGACGGTGAACGGGTCCCGCCAGGCCGTGTTCCGCTTCAAGATCCTGCAGGACGGCCAGGCGGTCACCCTCAACACCTTCGCGGCCGGCGGCACGGTCATCATCAACGGCTTCACCGGCGGCCCGAGCTTCTACGCCGCGTACGCCATCCCGCAGGGCAACGTCCTGGCCCCGGCCGACTTCAACGGCGCGGCCTCCGGCCTGATCGGCACCAGCCCGCCGAGCGTGTCGCTGACCAACCTCTGGAACGGCACGCAGGGCTCCCTGGTCGCCGACACCGACGGCTTCTACGTCGCCACCCTGAACGGCTCCGCCGGCGCCGCGGTCCTCCCGGCCACGGCGAAGATGGTCACGGGCGTCATGATCGGCTCCTTCACCCAGACCAACGGTGAAGCGGCGATGAACTACGACTTCAACCACGACGGCGACACGGCCGACGCGGTGCTCGCCATCAGCAAGTCGGTGAAGAAGGTGGCCACCGGCTACACCGGCCGCCGGCAGATCATCTCCGACGCCAAGTGCAACAGCTGCCACGAGCAGCTCGGCATCACCCCGAGCTTCCACGGCAGCGTGCGCAACGACGCCGACACCTGCAACGTCTGCCACAACCCCGTCCGCAACAGCTCGTCCTGGTCCAGCGGCTACAAGGACTTCGTCCACTCGCTCCACGCGGCCGGCGTCCGCAACTACCAGTTCGGCTGGCACGCGGACCTGCAGTACTGGAACGTGGGCTATCCGAACGGCGTGAGCGACTGCACCGCCTGCCACCTGGACGGCACGTTCGACTACAGCAAGGTCTCGGAGGCGACGCTGACCAGCATGCTCCCGAGCACGGGCTCGTCGTCGAACTACGTCTCGAACCAGCCGGGCGGCTCTGCGCCTGCGACCCCGCCGGCCGTCGCGTCGCACTACCTGCCGACGCCGCTCGGTGACTGGGCGGACGTGGGCACGGACAAGTCGAACAACCTGGTGATCTCGCCCGTGACCGCCGCCTGCCTCGGCTGCCACGACAGCGAGGCCGCGGTGTCCCACTTCCGTACGCAGGGCGGCTCCGTGTACGCGAAGCGGAGCCTCGCTGGCGCTGAGGCCTGCCTGGCCTGCCACGGCCCGGGCAAGGACTTCGCCATCGCCAAGATGCACGGGCAGTAGCACCGCTCCGGGCACGACCCGGTCCCGGTAGAACCCGCCGCCCGGCGCGCACCTGCGCGCCGGGCGGTCCTGCTTCAGCGGGGAGGACCTGGACACCGCCCCGCGACAGCCGTCCGTGTTCTCCCCGCCTCCGGTGCGCCGGCGGCGCCCAAGCACCTGATTCCACGGGAGCACGCCGGCCTGCGAAGCCCGGCACGCAGCGTGCGATGCCCTCCGCACGCAGGGACGGACGACCCCGTCCCTGAACCCGAGAGGAGAACCGCATGAAGAACGTCCTTCGCACCGCCGTCGCCCTCGCCGTCGTCGCCCTCGCCTTCCCCGCCTTCGCCGAGGGCACCGCCCCCGCCGCCGACGCCACCAAGCCGGCCGCGACCCAGACCAAGGCCAAGAAGCACGCGCACAAGAAGGCCGCCAAGGCTGCGCCCAAGTCCGACGCGGCGACCGCCCCGGCGGCGAAGTAAGCTTCCCCGGGAGGCGTGCCGGGGGCCGGCCGCGCCTGCGGCCGGTCCCTGGCGTGACCAGGGCCGCAGCGCGGCTGTCCGGAGGGCACGCACGTGACCCGGGAACACATGTCCCTCCGCGCTCGCATCATCCTGCTGTTCGCCGCGGCGCTGGTCTCGACCCTGGCGGTCGCGGCCTACGTGGGCGAGCGGATCGCCGCCGAGGCGCTGGAGCGCTCGCTCCGCGACCGGACCGTGGACCTGGCCCGCACCATCGCCGACGAGCTGGCCCTCTCCCCCCGCACCGACGCCGACCGCGCCGCGCGCCAGCTGGGCGCCATCCTGACCCGGCGGCGCGGGCTCAAGTCGGCGCAGCTGACCTTGCGGAAGGGGACCGGCGTCCAGGTGGTCCACGTCAGCTTCGGGGCCGAGGGCGCCGAGCTGGACGCGCACATGGTCCCCTCGGCGCCGCTCCCGGTGGAGACCGCCGTGACGCAGGTCGAGGAGGGCGGCGTGCGCGCCTGGCGGGTGGACCTACCGCTGCGCGACGCCTCCCGGCGCACCTTCGGCGCCCTGCGGCTCGACGCCGACCTCTCGCAGGCCGAGCAGATCGCCACCACCGAGCGGAGCGCGTTCTTCGCCGTGGCCGGCGCCGGCGCGGCGCTGCTGGCGCTCCTGCTCACCGCCTTGCTGGGGCGGCTCCTGACCCGGCCGCTCACCCGGCTGGCCGAGGCGATGGAGGCGGTCGCCTCCGGCGCCATCGACGAGGCCGCCGTGCCCGGCACCGGCCGCACCGACGAGGTGGGGGTGGTGGCGCGCGGGCTCTCCGCCATGCTGGGGCGCATCCGGCGCTTCAACGGCGAGCTGCAGCGCAGCGTGGACGACGCCACCGCCGACCTGGCGCGCAAGAACCGGCAGCTGGCCGAGGTGAACCACGAGCTGGTGGAAGCCCGGCGCGACCTGACCTCCCAGGAGCGCCTGGCGGCGCTGGGGCAGATCTCCGGCACCATCGCACACGAGCTGGGCAACCCGCTCAACACCATCAGCGGCCACATCCAGCTGCTGGCGCGCGACCCGGCCTGCCCGCCCGAGACCCGCGGCGGGCTGGAGATCGTGGCCGGAGAGGTGAAGCGGATGACGGCGGTGATCCGGCGCTTCCTCGACTCCTCGCGCGCGCTGGCGCCGGAGCCGGAGCGGGTCGCGCTCCAGGCGCTGCTGGAGGCGGCGGTGGGGCTGTCGCTCCCGGCCGACGCGCGCGACCGGCTCGAGGTGACGGTCGTGGTGGCGCCCGAGGTGGCGGAGGTCCGGGTGGATCCGGCCCTGCTGCGCCACGTGCTGGGCAACCTGGTCACCAACGCGGCGGACGCGATGCCGGAGCGCGGCTCGCTGCGGGTGGAGGCGGCGCGCCAGGGGCAGGAGGTGGCGGTGCGCGTGACCGACACCGGCGGCGGCATCGGCGCCGAGGACCGCCGCCGCATCTTCGAGCCCTTCTTCACCACCAAGCCGCGCGGCAAGGGCACCGGCCTGGGGCTGGCCATCTCCCGCGAGATCGCCACCGCGCTGCACGGGCGGATCGAGGTGGAGAGCGCGCCCGGCCTGGGCTCCACCTTCACCCTCACCTTCCCCGAGGCGCCCGCGGCGGCGACCCGGAACGGAGCGGTCGATGTCGCGCTCGCGCGTCCTCGTGGTGGATGACGACCCCGCCAGCCGGGAGCTGCTGCGACGCGTGCTGGCCAGCGAGGGGCACGAGGTGGTGCCGCTCGCCGACGGCCAGGAGGCGCTCGCCGCGGTGGCGCGTGCGCCGGCCGATTTGGTGATCTCGGACATCCGCATGCCGGAGGTGGACGGGTTCCAGCTGGCCGAGCGGATGCGCCGGGACTGGCCGGAGGTGCCGGTGATCCTGGTGACCGCGTTCGGCGACGTGGAGGGGGCGGTGGAGGCCATCCGGCGCGGAGCCTTCGACTACCTCTCCAAGCCCTACGACGTGGACGCCATCCGGCTGGTGGCGGCGCGGGCGCTGGCGCAGCGCGCGCTGGCGGCGGAGAACCGCGAGCTGCGCCGGCAGGTGCGCGAGAAGTACCGGCTGGAGGGGATTCGTCGGCCGCAGCGAGCCCATGCTCCAGGTCTACAAGACCGCCGCCCGCGTGGCCGCCAGCCAGGCCACCGTGCTGATTGAGGGGGAGAGCGGGACCGGCAAGGAGCTGGTGGCGCGCGCCATCCACGCCGCCAGCGGGCGCGCCGCCGGCCCGTTCGTGGCCGTGGACTGCGGCGCCATCGCCGAGGGCGTGCTGGAGTCCGAGCTGTTCGGCCACACCCGCGGCGCCTTCACCGGCGCCCAGGCGCAGCGCCGCGGCCTCTTCGAGCAGGCCAACGGCGGGACGCTCTTCCTGGACGAGATCGGCGACATCGGCCCCGCGCTCCAGGCCCGGCTCCTGCGGGCGCTGCAGGAGGGGGAGATTCCGCCGGGTCGGGGCCAACGAGCCGATTGAGGTGGACGTGCGGGTGCTGGCCGCCACCAACAAGGACCTGGCCCGCCTGGTCCAGGAGGGACGTCTCCGCGAGGACCTGTACTACCGGCTCAACGTGGTCAACATCCGGATTCCCCCACTGCGCGAGCGGCCCGAGGACATCCTGCTGCTGGCCGAGCACTTCGCCGCCAAGCACGGGCGCGGGGACGGCGCGGCCATCGCGCAAGCGGCCCGCGAGCTGCTTGCGGCGTACGGCTGGCCGGGGAACGTGCGCGAGTTGGAGAACGTGATCGCCCGTGCCCTGGCGCTGAACGCCGCCGGGGTGGTGGTGCCAGAGGATCTGCCGGAGAAGGTGCGCGGCCTGCCCGCGGCCGTCCCCACCGCCGGTGCCACCGAGCGCCCGACCCTGGCCGAGGTGGAGCGCCGGTATGCCACGCAGGTGCTGGCAGAGACCGGCGGGAACAAGACCAGGGCGGCGGAGATCCTGGGGATTGACCGGAAGACGCTGTACCGGATCCTGGGGGAGTAGCGGTACAGGCAGGAACGCCCCCCCCCCAACGCGCGCCATACCTCACTCGCATCCGCTCCGCCCGTCGCACCCCAAGGGCGCACGCGCCGGAGCGGGTGAAGGGGAGGGGGGAGAGGGACGGAACGAAGGCCGCCATCTTCTCCCGCCCGAACGCCTGCACCGCAGCCCAGAGGTTATGCCCCCTGCAACGGAGCCGAAGATTGGGGAGGGTCGGCGGCCCGCCCTTCGCCTCCGGGTCGATGTGGTCCAGCTCCAGCTGCCAGCGGCTGCAGCAGCGGTGGCCGTCGGGAGAGACGTAGGAACAGCAGCCACCGTCGCGCGCCCAGACCGCGCGCCGAACGTCAGCCGTGATGGTGCGAGGGTCGAAGCGGTAGCCGGTGGCGAAGAGCGGAAGGGGCTCGACGGACGAGACCGGAGCCGGAGCCGGAGCCGGAGCCGGAGCCGGAGCCGGGACCGCCGCCGGCGCGGAGACCCCGGGCGAGGAAGCGGTCGGATCCGTGGGAATCGCGGGAGCCGCGGCGGCAGCCGCGTTGGTCAGCGCCGCCGCACCCTTTCGCTTGGCGTGCTTCTCCACCCCGCAGCGCAGCGCCTCCTTGAGGACGTCGGCCAGGTTGCCGTCTGGGATCTTGTGGGAGAGGAGTTCACGGAGGGTCTCGAGGTTGGCGCGCGCCGCCTCGTCGAGCGTGACCCGCATCGACCACTGCTCGGCGTTGACCGGGTGAAGCTCGGGGCGGCTGGGGACGGGGGAAGGCGCGGAGAGAGAGAAGGCGGGCTCCGGGGCAGCGGCCGGGCCCCGAGACTGGGACGGGGCCGCCTCGACCGACGCAGTCATTGGTGCAGTCGCACCCTTCGGATTTACCGGCCGAGGCTGAACGGCAGAGGACGAGACGGGCTGCCGGCGCAGGCCATCTTTCGGAGCCTCCCGCGGCTTGATGGTCACCACCACCCGCTCCACCTCGGCCTTGGACTTGAAGGCCGCCTGCCCGACCAGCGCCTCCAGGTTCTCCTCCGTCAGCACGTCGCGCAGCATCCCGAGCGTCGTCAGCGTGAGCCGCCCCTCCCGCAGCGGCGCCTCCAGCGAGGGAAACCGAGACAGCAGCCGCATGCTCGTGATGCGACGGTAAGCGCTGTCCTCGGAGAGGTGCAGCACGTCCCGGCAGTAGGCCCACAGAGAGGAATAGCCCCGCTCCAGATACAGCTTCCGCCGCTCGACCTCCGCTAGCACCAGCAGGGAATCGACCTTGTTGCCTCGCTCGTCCGACGCGATTGACATCAGACGAGCGATGAGGGAGTCGTTGTCCAGCGCCTCGAGTCGAGCAGTCATGACGTGCACCTCCAGCAGGTGCAGCCATCTTAAGCCCGGATCTCGAGTCGCTCGCCGAGGCCCCTGGCGCCTCGCAGGAGCAGAGATTCTCGACAGCCCATCTCCGCTCCCTCACGGACCTTCTGGCGAACCGCAGGGATCGCGCGGAGCGCTGCAGGAGAGCCGTTTCCCGCTGCACTGCACCGCGAAAGCCGCGTCGCGCCAGATTCACGTCAAGCGAAATCCGTCGAGTGCCGCCACCACGCCCCACTTGCGTGGCTCCGCCGCGCCCGCGTTCCGGCATCTGGCTGCGACTCCGCCTGCCCTGAGCTTGTCGAAGGGCTCAGCCCGACCGGACGCCCACGATCATCAGTAATGACATGACCCCACCTCGACTAGGATCCTGGGCGCACGCGCTGGAGCAAGCAGCTCTCAGTTGACCCCAAGGGCGCACGCGCCAGAGCATGTTACTATTAGTTGACTCGAAGGGCGCACGCGCCGGAGCAAGCAACTCCCGCTTGCCCCCAAGGACGCACGCCCTGGAGCAGGCAGCTCCCTGCTGCCCCACGCGCTGGAACAGGCGAACGCTAAACACGCACGACCTGGCACCCAGGATGTCCCCACCACCCGCTCCGCTACCAGGCCCCGGCCCCGGCCCCGCCTCCGCCCCACCCAGTCCCAAGCCCCTCAGACCCTCAACAGCACCGCTCCGCTCGCGGCGCAGGGCAGGGGCTCCCCTGCGCCCTGTACCGCCGGCAGGCCCACTCAGCCCCCCCCATCCCGCCGGCAGGCCCACTCAGCCCCCCCATCCCGCCGGCAGGCCCACTCAGCCCCCCCCATCCCGCCGGCAGGCCCACTCAGCCCCCCATCCCGCCGGCAGGCTCACGCCGCGCCGCCCCGCCGCCACACTCTCCCCCCTCACGGCACGCACGTCGTCTCCCCCGGCCCGATGTCCCCCGCGCAGACATCTCCCGGCAGGCTCACATCGCAATACGGCGCGTCGAAGCTCCCCGTCACCTTCCCCCCGCCATCCAGCGTCACGTCCGCCGTCCCGATGATCCGGTCCGCCGTCACGCTGGTCACCACGATGTTCCCGCTCGCCCCCTCTACATCCGTCGCCACGCACTGCGCGTCGTTCTGCGACACGAACACGAACGCGTACTCGGTGGACAACCCGGGGTTCGTCGTCACCGGATAGGTGCCCGTGGTGATGGCGGCGGTCGTTCCCGTCGGGTTCACCTTGAAGATCGCCAGCGTGATGGTCTTGGCGTCCTGCTTGTCCTGCGCGTTCTGCAGGTAGCTGCAGAGCCCGGCCTCATCCGACGCGCCGACCGCGGCGAACGCCACCCCGAAGTCGATCCCCTCGACGCTGCAGGTCACCGCCTTGCCGATGCCGGTGAAGTTGGTGGCGCTGAGCGCGATGCTACCGGTGGCAGTGAGCGTGGGGTTGGCCGGCGGGTTGCTGCTGTTGCTGTCGCTGCCGCAGGCAGCGAGGATCAAGACGACGGCGATGGCCAGGCGTGGGCGCATGCTGGGCTCCTGGTTGGGTGGTGGCACCCGGACATCCAGGACCCGGGCGTTGCCCCTGCAACCTGGGGCGCGCGCGCACGGCGCAGGAGCCGCCAGGGTGGGTGCAGGTCGCGGCTGCCCACCCGGGCTGCGGACCGGCGCCCCGGCGGGCCCCGCCGCGCGGTACAACGAGCCGTTCGCTGGCGAGGTCCAGCGGGGAGACGCCGATGGCCGGACGGGTCCGCGTGGGCGTGATCGGCACCAGCTGGTGGGCCGAGCTGGAGCACCTGCCAGGCCTTCGGTCGCGCGACGACGTCGAGGTCACGGCGCTCTGCGGGCGCGACCCGGCCCGGCTGGCCGAGGTGGCCGGCCGGCAGGGCGTGCCCCACACCTTCACCGACTGGCACGCCCTCATCCGCAGCGGCCGGGTGGACGCGGTGGTGATCGCGCTTCCCAACGCGCTCCACCATCCCGTCGCCATGGCCGCGCTCCAGGCCGGGCTCCACGTCATCTGCGAGAAGCCGCTGGCGCTCGACCTGGCGCGCGCCCGCGAGCTGGCCGAGACCGCCCGCGCCGCCGGCCGCGCCACGCTCACCTTCTTCACCCACCGGCAGGTCGGCGCGGTGGCGCAGCTCAAGCGGCTGGTGGAGCGCGGCGCCCTGGGCCAGCCGGTCCACGTCAGCGCCAGCTACTTCACCGCCTCGCACCTCAAGCCCGGCAAGGCCGCGGCCTGGCGCATGATGCGGGCCGAGTCCGGCACCGGCGTGCTGGGCGACCTCGGCTCCCACCTGGTGGACCTGGTCCGCTGGCTGCTCGGCGACCTCACGCGGGTGAGCGCCCACTGGCTCACCGTCACGCCCGAGCGCGACGGCGTGGTGACCGACGCCGACGAGTCGGTCTCCTTCCTGGCCCAGCTGGCCTGCGGGGCCCAGGGGGTCTTCCAGGCGAGCAAGCTGGTGGCCGGGCGCGGCAACCAGCAGCGGCTGGAGCTGCACGGCACGGCCGCCTCGCTGCTCTACGAGGCCGAGCCGGGCTACGACCCGACCTTCGAGGGCCGACTCTGGCTGGGGCGGCCCGACCGCAGCGCGCTCGAGCCGGTGCCGCTCGACCCCGATTCTGCGGCTGCCCGGCGGCGAGCGCGAGGGGCGCGATCTCGCCTTCCGGCGGCTGACCGATCCCTTCTTCCGAGCCGTCCGCGAGGGTGGACCGGTCTCGCCCGACTTCGGTGACGGCGCCGCGGTGCAGGCCGTCCTGGACGCGGTGGCGGCCTCGGCGGAGCACGGCGGCTGGGTGGCGGTGGAGCGGGTCTGACGCGGCCCCGTGGCCCGCATCTTGCGGAAGCGCCAGCCCGCCCCGATGAACTGCACGCCCGCCGCGCTGCACAGGACAGGTCTGCCCGATGGGCGGGCACCGGGCTGCCCGCCGGCCGGGCAGCCGCGTCCCGGCGCGCGCGGCCACGGGCGGCTGGTCGTGGAGCAGGTCGAGGGCGCCTCGGCGGCGGTGGCCTGCGCCTCTGGCACGCCGCTCCGGCTCTTCCTCCCGCGCCCGCGCGGCGCCGCGGTCTGGGCGGTGGCGGCCAGCCACGGCGGCGGGCTGGTGGGCGGCGACGCCGTCGATCTCCGAGGTGACGGTGGGCCCCGGCGCGGCGCTGGCGCTGGGGACGCAGGCCGAGACCAAGGTCTACCGCCCTCCCCCCGGCGCCGAGCCCGCCCGCCAGACGCTGCGCGGGCGGGTGGAGGCGGGCGGCCTGCTGGCGCTGCTCCCCGACCCTGTCAGCCCCTACGCCGGCGCGCGCTACGTGCAGTCCCAGCGCTTCGAGCTCTGCCCCGGCGGCAGCCTGGCGCTGCTCGACGCCGTCACCGCCGGCCGCGCCGCCCGCGGCGAGCGCTGGGCCTTCGCGCACCACGCCACCCGCAACGTCGTGACCGCCGGCGGGGCGCTGGCGCTGGCCGACGCCCTGCGCCTGGCCCAGGGCGAGGGGCCGCCGCTGCCGGAGCGGCTGGCCGGGCTCGAGCTCCTGGCCACCATCGTGCTGCTCGGCCCGGCGCTGGCCGCCGGCGCCCAGGCCGCGCTGGAGGCGGTGGCGCAGCGGCCCGCCGACGGCGGCGCGCCGGTGCTGATCGCCGCCAGCCCGCTCCGCGACGGCGCCGTGCTGCGCATCGCGGCGCGCTCGGTGGAGGCCGGTATGGACGAGGTGCGCCGCCACCTGGCCTTCCTGGCCGGCCCCCTCGACGGCGACCCATTGCTGCGCAGGCCCTGAACGGAGGAACCGCATGTACCTCTCCCCCCGCGAGCTGGACAAGCTCACCCTGCACCAGGCCGGCGCCCTGGCCCAGAAGCGGCTGGCGCGCGGGCTGCGCCTCAACCACCCCGAGGCCGTGGCGCTCGTCGCCACCGTCCTGCTGGAGCTGATCCGCGACGGCCGCAGCGTCGCCGAGCTGATGGACCTCGGCCGCAAGCTGCTCGGGCGCCGCCAGGTGCTGCCCGGCGTGCCGGCGCTGATCCCCGACGTGCAGGTGGAGGGCACCTTCCCGGACGGCACCAAGCTGGTGACCGTCCATCACCCCATCGCCGCCCTGGACGGCGAGCTCGCGCTGGCGCTCCACGGCTCCTTCCTGCCGGTCCCGCCGCTCGGCGCCTTCGGCGAGCAGCCCGAGCCGGCGCCGGAGGAGGCGCAGCCGGGCGAGGTGCTGCCTGCGCCGGGGGAGATCGTGCTCAACGCCGGCCGCGAGGCCATCACGCTGCGGGTGACCAACCTGGCCGATTGGCCCATCCAGGTGGGCAGCCACTTCCCGTTCGTCGAGGCCAACCCCTACCTCCGCTTCGATCGCGGGCGCGCCTACGGCCGGCGGCTGGACGTGCCGGCCGGCATGGCGGTGCGGTTCGAGCCGGGCGAGACGCGGACCGTGGCGCTGGTGGAGCTGGCCGGGAACCGCGTCATCCGCGGCGGCAGCGCGCTGGCCACCGGGCCGGTGACGGAGGAGGGGCGCAGGGCGGCCGTCGCCGCCGCCCTGGCCCGCGGCTTCGCGCACGAGGAGGAGGCCTGACATGGCGCGCCACATGGACCGCCGGCAGTACGCGCAGATTTACGGCCCGACCACCGGCGACCGCGTCCGGCTGGGCGACACCGCGCTGCTGGCCGAGGTGGAGCGCGATCTGACCGTCCCCGGGGACGAGTGCGTGTTCGGCGGCGGCAAGGTGCTCCGCGACGGCATGGGGCAGGCCGCGGGCGTGCCCGACGACCAGGCGCTCGACCTGGTCATCACCAACGCGCTCGTCGTGGACCACTCCGGCATCTACAAGGCCGACGTGGGCGTGAAGGGCGGCCGCATCGCCGGCATCGGCAAGGCCGGCAACCCGGACGTCATGGCCGGCGTCACCCCCGGGATGATCTTCGGCCCCGGCACCGAGTGCATCGCCGGCGAGGGGATGATCCTCACCGCCGGCGGGTTCGACTCGCACATCCACTTCATCAGCCCGCAGCAGGCCTTCGAGGCCATCGCCAGCGGCGTCACCACCATGGTGGGCGGCGGCACCGGCCCGGCCACCGGCACCTTCGCCACCACCTGCACGCCCGGCGCGCGCAACGTGCAGCTCATGCTGCAGGCCCTCGACCCGCTGCCGGTCAACGTCGGGCTGCTGGGCAAGGGGAACGCCGCGCGGCCGGAGGGGCTGGCCGAGCAGCTCGTGGCGGGCGCCTCGGGCCTGAAGCTGCACGAGGACTGGGGCACCACCCCCGCCGCCATCGACACCTGCCTCCGGGTCGCCGACCAGCACGACGTGCAGGTGGCCATCCACACCGACACGCTCAACGAGTCGGGCTGCGCCGAGCACTCCATCGCCGCCTTCGCCGGGCGCACCATCCACACCTTCCACACCGAGGGCGCCGGCGGCGGCCACGCGCCGGACATCATCCGGGTCTGCGGCGAGCCCAACGTCCTGCCCTCCTCCACCAACCCCACCCGGCCGTTCACGGTCAACACGCTGGACGAGCACCTGGACATGCTGGTGGTCTGCCACCACCTCGACCCGGAGCTGCCCGAGGACCTGGCCTTCGCCGAGAGCCGCATCCGCGGCGAGACCATCGCCGCGGAGGACATCCTCCACGACCTGGGCGCCATCTCGATGATGAGCTCGGACTCGCAGGCCATGGGGCGGGTGGGCGAGGTGGTCACCCGCACCTGGCAGACCGCCGACAAGATGCGGCGGCAGCGCGGCCGGCTGCCCGGCGAGCGGGGCGAGAGCGACAACCTCCGCATCCGCCGCTACGTGGCCAAGTACACCATCAACCCCGCCATCGCCCACGGCATGAGCCACCTGGTCGGCTCGGTCGAGGTGGGCAAGCTGGCCGACATGGTGCTGTGGCGGCCCGCCTTCTTCGGCGCCAAGCCCGAGCTGGTGCTCAAGGGCGGCTTCATCGCCTGGGCGCAGATGGGCGATCCCAACGCCTCCATCCCCACCCCGCAGCCGGTCACCATGCGCCCCATGTTCGGCGCCTTCGGGAAGGCCACCGGGGCCACCAGCGTGGCCTTCGTGGCCCGCGCCTCGCTCGAGCAGGGCGTGGTGCACCAGTACGGGCTGCAGAAGCAGCTCTCGGCGGTGCAGGGGTGCCGGGCGCTGGGCAAGCGCCACATGAAGCTGAACGACGCGCTGCCGCGGATGGAGGTGGACCCGGAGACCTACGAGGTCCGCGCCGACGGCGAGCTGCTCCGCTGCGAGCCGGCGCGGCGGCTGCCCCTGGCGCAGCGGTACTTCCTCTTCTGAGCGCCGCGTGACCTGGCTCCTCCTGCAGCTGGCCGACTCGGCCTTCCCCACCGGCGGCTTCGCCCACTCCGGCGGGCTGGAGGCCGCCGTGCAGCTGGGCGCGGTGGACGGGCCGGAGCAGCTGGAGCGGCTCGCAGCGGAGGCGCTCTGGTCCACCGCCTGGGGCGCCCTCCCCTTCGTGGCGGCGGCGCACCAGGCGCCGGACCGGCTGCTGGCGCTCGACGCCGCCTGCGACGCGACGCTGCCCGGCCACGTGGCCAACCGGGCCAGCCGCGCGCTCGGCGCCGCGTTCCTCCGGGCCGCCTCCGAGGCCCTGGGCGCGCCCGCGGCGGCGCTGGCCGAGGAGGTGCGCCGGGCCGGCGCGCCGGGCCACCTGGCGCCCGCGTTCGGCGCCGTGCTGGGGCGCCTCGAGACCTCGCTGGAGGAGGTGCGGCGGCTCTACCTGTTCCAGGCCGTGCGCGCGCTGGTCTCGGCCGGCGTCCGCCTGGGCGCCGCCGGCCCGCTGGAGGCGCAGGCGCTCCTGGCCCGCCTGGCCCCCGAGGCGGAGGCGGCCCTGCGCGCCTCGGAAGGCTGCCCGCCGGAGGAGGCCTGCGGCGCTGCGCCCCTCCTCGACCTGCTGCAGGGCCAGCAGGATCGGCTCTACTCGCGCCTCTTCCAGTCCTGACCCGGAGCCCAAGATGATCGCCACCCTCCCCGGCTACCTGCTCCACGGCGGCCATGACCACGCCGCCGGCCGGGGCACCTTCGCGGCCCGCGAGCGGACGCGGCGGCGCGACCTGTCCCGGCGGGCTTTCACTGTGGGTGTCGGCGGCCCGGTGGGCAGCGGCAAGACCGCGCTGGTGCTGCAGCTCTGCCGGCGGCTGCGGGACAGCCTCTCCCTGGCGGTGGTGACCAACGACATCTTCACGCGCGAGGACGCCGAGTTCCTGACCCGCAACCAGGCGCTCCCGGCCGACCGGATCCGCGCGGTGGAGACCGGCGGGTGCCCGCACGCCGCCATCCGCGAGGACGTGACCGCCAACCTGCTGGCCCTGGAGGCGCTCACCGCCCAGCACCGCCCCGAGCTGCTCTTCTGCGAGTCGGGCGGCGACAACCTGGCCGCCCACTTCAGCCGCGAGCTGGCCGACTTCACCATCTACGTCATCGACGTGGCCGGCGGCGACAAGGTCCCGCGCAAGGGCGGCCCGGGCATCACCCAGTCCGACCTGCTGGTCGTCAACAAGACCGACCTCGCGCCCGCCGTCGGCGCCGACCTGGGAGTGATGGCGCGCGACGCGGCCCGCATGCGCGGCGAGGGGCCGGTGGTGTTCGCGCAGGTGGCCCACGGGCCCGGGCTGGACGAGATCGCCGGCCACGTGCTCCACGCCATGCAGCACGCGCTCGGCAAGGCGCACTGAGCGCCGGGGGATGCGCCCCCCGCGGCGCGCCCGGCCCGTTCACACCTCGGCCCATCCCCACCCCAACGGGCCGACACCTCCCTGGTACCCCGGTCGCATGTCAGGATGCCCCTGGGAGATCCCCTTGAGGCAACACGACGACCCGGGCGGGCCCGATCCCGAGCTGTTCCGGCTGCTGGTGGAGGGCGTGCGCGAGTACGCCATCTTCGCGCTAACCCCCGCCGGGGAGGTCGCGAGCTGGAACGCCGGCGCCACGCGCATCAAGGGCTGGGCCGCCGAGGACATCCTGGGGCGACACATCGCCGTGTTCTATCCGCCGGAGGACGCGGCCGCGGGCAAGCCGGAGCGCGAGCTGCGGCGGGCTGCGGCCGAGGGCACGGCCGAGGACGAGGGCTGGCGCGTCCGCAAGGACGGCAGCCGCTTCCTGGCCAGCGTGGTGATCACCGCGCTGCACGACGACCGCGGCGCGCTGCGCGGCTTCGCCAAGGTGACCCGCGACCTGACCGACCGCCGGCGCGGGGAGGAGGCCCGGCGCGGGCTCGCGGCTGCGCGGGAGGCGGTGCGGGCGCGCGACGACTTCCTGGCCATCGCCTCGCATGAGCTGCGCACGCCGCTGACCGGCCTGCGCCTCCTGGTGCAGGGGGTGCTGCGCGGCGCCCAGCCCGGCCAGCTCCTCCCCGAGCTGCAGGTGGAGCGGCTCCGCCAGGTGGACCGCTACGTCTCGCGCCTGGACCGGCTGATCGGCGACCTGCTCCAGGTGACCTCGCTCGCCGCCGGCCAGCTGCCGCTGCAGCGCGCCGAGTTCGACCTGGGCGAGCTGCTGCGCGAGGTGACCGCGCCGTGGCGCGAGGAGGCGCTCCGCCGCGGCGGCGCGCTGGAGCTGGTCAGCGGCGGCCCGCTGCGCGGGCGCTGGGATGGCGCGCGCCTGGCCGAGGCGCTCGACGCGGTGGTGGGCAACGCGGTCAAGTTCGCCGGCACGGCGCCCATCGCGGTGCGCGTGGGTGGCGAGGGCGGGCGCGCGGTGGTTGAGGTGGAGGACCGGGGACCGGGCATCGCCCCGGAGGACCAGGCCCGGGTCTTCGAGCGGTTCGAGCGCGCGGTCCCGGTCACGCACCACGGCGGCTTCGGGATCGGCCTCTGGGCGGCGCGCCAGATCGTCAGCGCGCACGGCGGGGAGATCGAGATCCGCTCCTCGCCCGGACAGGGCTCCACCTTCACGCTGCGGCTGCCGCTCGGGTGAAGATCACGCGGGGGCCCAGGGTTCCCGCCCCACCGGCGTCCTCCGGCGACACCTGTGAGCCCGGGCCACGCCCGCCCTCACCCGCTTCCCCCGTGAATCCCGCGGCTTGCGTGGTCCTCCGGCTGGCCCGCGCCATGCAAAACCTCTCCCCGGGCGGCGCGTGACCTTCACCGCCCGATGGAGAGCACATGCGCACCCGGACCCTCACCCTGCTGATCCTCCCGCTCCTCTCGACGGCTTGCATGACCGCCACCACCAGCACCCGCACCTGGACCGCCGACTCCGGCGGCTACCAGGCCTGGCAGCGGCGCGGCTGGGTGGATCAGGTGCGCGAGACGGTGCAGCGGACGCAGGGCAACCCCGCCGGCGGCGCGGTGGCGGGCGCGGTGGTGGGCGGCCTCTTGGGCACCATGCTGAGCTCGCACACCCACTACGACCGCTGGGGCCGGGCCCACTCGCACGCGAACCCCGCCGGCACGGTGGTCGGCGCCGTGGGCGGCGCGGTGGTCGGCGCGGCGGCGAGCCAGGGCGGCGGCGAGCTCCGCACCTACGAGGTCTGGGTCCGGTTCGACGACGGCGGCTACCAGGCGTTCACCTACCGTGACGCCTCGCCCTTCCGCCCCGGCGACTGGGTGGTCCAGACCGAGGGCGGCCTGCAGCCGCTGCAGCGCTGACCGCGGCCCGGCCGGCCTCACCCCGCCCGCGGCCGGGCCAGCACCAGCTGCACCTCGCCCAGGAGCCGCTCGCGGAAGCCGGCCTCGCAAGCGCAGAGGCAGAACTCCCACAGGCGCCGGACGCGGGGGGTGGCGAGCCGGGCCACCGCCTCCGCGCTCCGCGCCAGGTTGGCGCGCCAGGCGGCCAGAGTGGTGGCGTAGTGCGGGCCGATGTCCTCCAGCTGGCGCAGCTGCAGGTCGCTGGCGCGGGCGGCCGCGTCGAGCAGCGCCGCCACGGTGGGGACGCAGGCCCCCGGGGCGACCTGGGCCTCCAGGAGATCCACCTCGCGGCGGGCCCGCTGCCCGTCGGCCGCCGTCACCGCCTGCAGGGCCATCAGCCCATCGGCCTTGAGCAGCGCCGCGCACTTGCGGAAGAACGCGCCGTGGGCGCTGCCCTCCACCGCCTCGATCATCTCCACCGAGACCAGCTTGTCGTAGGTGCCCGCCAGGTCGCGGTAGTCGCACAGGAGCACCTTCACCCGGCCCTCCAGCCCGGCCCGGCGCACCCGCTCCGACGCGACCTGGTGCTGCACCGGCGAGACGGTGGTGGTGGTGACGCGGCAGCCGTACCGCCGCGCCGCGTGGATGGCCAGCGAGCCGAACCCGCCCCCCAGCTCCGCCAGGTGGTCGCCGGGGCCGAGCCGCAGCTTGCGGCAGAGCGCGTCCAGCTTGGCCTCGCTGGCCTCCTCCAGCGTGGCCTGGGGCCGCTCGAAGATCGCGCACGACCAGGTGAGGGTCGGGTCGAGCATGTGCCGGAAGAAGGCGGCGCCCAGCTCGTCGTGGTCGCGCAGGTCGCGCGGACGGCCTGCTCCGCCGCGGCGCCGCAGGGCGCGCCCGAGCCGCGCCGCGGCACGGACGGCCCGGGCCACCGCACCCTCCTGCCCGGCCCGCGCCTCCGGGTTGCGCGCCAGCAGCCGCACCACGGCGGTGGAGATCGTCGCTGCTCCAGTCGCCGTCGGCGTAGCTCTCCGCCGCGCCCGCGGCCCCGCCCACCGCGGCGCGCCGCCAGAAGCGCGGGTGGTGCACGACGAGCCGTGCCGCCAGCCCGTCGGCGGCGGGGCGCCCGAAGACCAGCTCCCCGCCGGCGCCGTCCCGCACCGAGAGGATCCCCTCCCGCAGCCGCTCCAGGCCCGCCAGCACGCGCGCCCGCCAGAAGGCGCCCTCGCCCGCCGCGGCGATGGGCGGCGGCAGCTCCGCCGGCGGCGGAACGACCCGCAGCACCCGGGCCGCCCGGGTCGATCCGGAGGAACCCGCCAGCGGCGTGGGCTGGTCCATGCTCAGCTCCTCCCGTCGCGGTGGTGCGCCCGGCAGCCCGACGCCGACGGGGGCCGCTCCCCCGCGACAATTCGTCGTAATGCTGTACCGATAGGGGTCTCCGCCCGGAGTTGCAACCAGGCGCACAGGCCCTCCCCCTCCCGGGCTTTCGCGCAGACCCACCTCGTCCCTGGTCCACGGTGCGGGCTCATCCCACCCGGGGCTCAAGACGCCTGGGCCACGCCGCGCCGGCGCGCCGGCGCGATCATGGGGGGAGAGGTCGCCGGCAGCCAGGCGCGGCCGGGAGGCGCCATGTCCTCGGTCCAGAGCATGCGGGCGTGGCCGAGGCGAATCGACCCCGGCGACGAGATCCCCCACCCCTTCCAGCGCGCCTTCGCCGGCCTGCGCCTCCACGGACCGCGCCCGCCGGAGCTGCTCTTCTCGCCGCGCTACAAGCTGGACGGCGCGGAGACGCCCTCGACGCTGCTGGTCTGGGACGGCGGCGAGGCGACCTGCCTGGAGGCGCTCCACGGCGGCGTGGCAGCCGTCACGATCACGCTGGCTGACGTGCACCTCGCTGAGTGGGGCAACGCCCTGCTCGCCTCCTGGCTGGCGCTGGACGCGCACGGGCCGGGCGGCCGCGCCGGGTTCCGGGCCGGGTTCCACACGGTCGGGCGCGAGCTGTACCGGCCGCTGCTCGACGCGGTGCGGGCGCCGCGGTACGCCGCCGGCCAGGCGCGGGAGGGCGACCCGGAGGCGCGGCTGCGCGGGCTGGAGGCCGAGGACTACCGCATGTACCGGTTCGCGCTGGACGCCCTGCCGCCAGGGGCCGACCTCCGCGGCGTCCTCCTCCAGCGCCGGCGCGTGGAGCGGCGGCTCGGGCTGCTGCCCCGGATCCAGCTCCCGGCCACGCTGCTCCTCGCCACGCAGTCCGAGCTGATCGTGATCCGCGAGGGCGCCGGGCGCAGCCAGGGCGCCAGCGCGGCGGCCTGGACCTTCATCCCGCTCGACCGCGTGGCGGCCTTCGCGCTGGAGCCGGACGCGCGCCGCCGCATCCTGCAGCTCCGGGCGCTCCTCCCCGGCGGCCAGGAGGCCGGCGCCGCGCTCGACCTGGCCTCGGCGCCCGGCGCGGCCGCCTTCGTGGCCGCGATCGGCCGGGGCCCTCCTGCAGCGCCGCCCCCAGAGGCCCGGCCGGCGTGACCGCCCGCGGGCGACCAAGGTCCCATTCCGCCCGGAGGCCGCCTGGATGAAGCTGCCGGGACAGGCTGCGCCTCCGCGCGCCTCCCGGAGGAAGTCCCATGCCGCTCTCGCTGCGCCGCGCCGCCGTGCTCCTGGCCCTGGCCCTGTCCGGCTGCGCCACGCTGAAGGTCCAGTCCGAGTACGACGCCGCCGCGCCCTACGCCAGCTACCACCGCTACCGCTGGGTCGCCGCCACGCCCGGCGAGGAGCAGGCCCCGGCCATGCGCGACCCGGCGGTGCGCGCGCTGGTGATGCGCGCCATCGATCGCGAGCTGCAGGCCAAGGGGCTTTTGCCGGCCGGCGCGGAGGAGCAGCCGGACCTGCTGGTCTCCGCGCTCGGCTGGTCGAAGGACGAGATCCAGGTGAACAGCTACGGCTACGGCTACAGCGCCACGTACATGCGCGGCCCGGCGGCGGTGGGGGTCGGGTCGCCGGGCGGCGTGACGGTGAACAGCTACCGCGACGGCACGCTGATCCTCGACCTGGTGGACGCGAAGACCAGGCAGGTGGTCTGGCGCGGCACCGCCACCGACACGCTGGACGATCCCTCGGAGGTCCGGGAGCTGATCGACAACGCGGTGCACAAGCTCCTGGGCAGCTACCCGCCCAAGGGCTGACGGGCGGCGCACGGCGGAGGCCCCGCGGCCGCCGCCCGCTGCGCCGGCTACGGGCTGATCACCAGCGCGCCCAGGAAGTTCCACTGCCAGAGCGGGATGCCGCCGCTCACCGACATCCCCGACCCGCCGCTGCCGGCGTAGAAGGCGGCGCTGTCGAAGAAATCGGCGCGGCCACCCGGGCATCGAAGCGGAGCGCCAGGTGCTTGGCCAGGTCGACCTTGACGCCGGCGCCCAGCGTGAAGGCGAAGCGCCAGCTGTCGGACAGGTTCAGCGTCTGGTTGACGCCGTAGTGGATGTCCTCCGGCATGAAGAGCGCCGCCCCCAGGCTGCCCGCCCCGAAGATGTTGACGCGCCCGCGCTGGATGCCCTTGCGCCCACCGATCTGGAAGTAGTGGGTCGGCATCTGGAACGAGCGCGCGTTGAGCAGGTACGGATTGCCCGTCACGCGCGCCGTGGGGTCCGAGTAGAACCAGGTCAGCTCGGTGAAGGCGCCCGGCAGCGTCTCGATGCCCAGGGAGGCGCCGTAGACCTCGGTGTCGCCCACCTCGAGGCTGCCGGCGCTGGTGTCGATGTCGGAGTTGAGCTGGTAGCCGGCGAAGCCGGTCAGCTCGATCTGGCGCTTGGCGGGGACGCCGGGCCCACCGGCGGAGTACTGCGCCGCGGCCACGGCCGGGGCGGCGGCGAGCGCGAGCGCGAGCAGCGTGGGAAGGCGGTTGCGGGACATGTGTCCTCCTGACGTGAGGGCTCGAATCTTCCAGCCCTGCGGGCGGGCAAGCTCGTGGACCTTGGGATCAGCGCCGCGCCGCGCGGACCGGGCGCCGCGCCACCGAGCGGATGGCCTGGGTGAGCGCCCCTCCGTCGACCGGCTTCTGCAGCACCGGCGCGACCTGCAGCGCGCGGTGGGCCAGGCCGGAGGCGCCGTGCGCCGTGACGAACACCACCGGCAGGTCCTGCCCCGCGGCCTGCAACTGCTCCCACAGCTCCAGGCCCCCCTCGCCCGGCATCCTCAGGTCCACCACCAGGCAGACCAGGTCCGCGGGCAGCGGCTGCGCCATCACCTGCGCCGCGGAGTGGAACGCGTCGGCGGCATAGCCGAAGGACCGCAGCAGGCGCGACAGCGCCCGGCCGACCGCCTCGTCGTCATCGACGACGAAGATCCGGCCCAGGTCCTCGTCGGCCATGCGCTGGCGCCTCCTGGCTGAACCGGATCGGTGGAGCACGCGGACAGTCTCTTCCATCCGGAGCGCGGAGCAGATCGGACGTTGGTCCAAGCCCACTCCGAGGGTGCAATGGCGACCGCCCGTCCCCCCAGGAGGCGCGCTGGAAGCGGATGCGACCTTGGGCCAATGACCACGCCGGACCGCGTCGAGGAATACTGCGAGGAAGCGACCGTCTGTCGGTGGGCGCGGCGCCGGTCGCGCAGCGCGTTGCCCGGCCTCAGCACTGCGGGTGATCGCCCGGCCGCCACGGCGACTTCACTTCGGGCGAAAGCTGCTCCAGGCTCCGGCGCGGGCCGGCTCCATGCCGCCAGGCGTGCTCCGTCGCGCGGTGCCGACGAGCGAGCCCTGCTGCCCGCGCCGGGAGAGGGACGACCTGTCGAGCCGCGGACGGCCCATCCGGACCCCCTACGGACCGTGTCCTACATTCACCTGACAATGAACGTTTTCCGTGCACCGTTTGTGAAACTTCTCATGACATCCGGCCGACAATACGGGCGAATACCCATTCAGCACTGTTGAGGTGGACGGCGGGTATGCGTCAGGATCACCTCCGGCCGTCGTCGCGTCTTCCGGGGGTCGTCTCAGGGATGCAGAAGCGTCAGCAGGGCCGCGAGTCTCGCCGCGCGCGCGAACCGCTGGAGCGCGTGCTGGAGAGCTGCGCCCGCGACCTGCTGGCCGCGCCCGGTCCCGAGCTGCTCCGGGAGCTGGACCACGCCCTCGCGCGGATGGGGCGAGCCCTGCGGGTCGAGCGCGTTGCGCTCTGGGAGCGCGCGCCGGGAGACGGCTTCGCCCTGGTGCACCAGTGGTCGCTCCCCGGCTGCGGGCTGGCCCCCGAGGCCGTGACGGCCGAGGAGCACGGGTGGCTGGTGGGGATGGCGCTCGCCGGGCATCCGGTCGTCTATCGGCGGCTGACCAATCTGCCGCGCGTGGCGCAGCGGGAGCGGCAGGCCTTCGCGCGCCACGGACCGCGCTCGGCCGTGGTCGTCGCGGCGCGGGTCGGCGGCGCCACGCGGGCGGTGCTCTCGGTGGGCACGGTCCGGCGCGAGCGCGGCTGGAGCCCGGGCACGGTGGGCTGGCTGGAGCAGGCGGCCGTGGTGCTGGCCGGCGCGCTGGAGCGCCGGAGCGCCCGCGCCACAGCCCTCGAGACCGAGGGGCGGCTGGGCGGGTTCCTGGAGGCGGTGCCGGACGGCATCCTGCTGGTCCAGCCCTCAGGCCGGATCGAGCAGGCCAACGGCCGCGCCACCGCCATCCTGGGGCGCCCGCAGCGCGAGCTGTGCGGGCAGCGGCTGCAGGACCTGCTGGCCGCCACACCCGAGGCGCGCCTGCCGGCCACCGGCGGCCTGCAGCGCATGCTGCAGGTGGAGACCCCGAGCCTGCTCCTGGCGCAGCGGGGCGACGGGACCACCGTGCCGGTGCAGGTGATCTTCCGCCCGCTCCAGACCCCCGGGCCGGCGCTGCTCTGCTGCGGTCTCCGCGACGCCACGCCCATGATGCAGCTGCGCGAGGAGGCCGCCCGTCTCCGCGACGAGCTGGCGTTCATGGGCCGCACCGCCCTCCTGGCGCAGATGGGCAGCGGCATCGCCCACGAGCTCAACCAGCCCCTCACGGCCATCCTCTCCAACGCCGAGAACCGCCCAGCGGCTGCTGCGGCGCGCCCCCGCCCTCGACACGCCGGAGGTCCGGGAGGCGCTGGCCGACGTGGTCAACGAGACGCGTCGCGCCGCCGACGTGCTGGGGCGGATGCGCGACATGCTCCGCCGGCGCGAGTCGGAGCGCGCGCCGGTGGCGCTGGGTGCGCTGCTGGAGGGCGTGGCCCGCCGCTTCCGGGAGGAGGGGGTGGCGCGCGCCATCCAGCTCGCCTGCGAGCTGGACCGCGGCCTGCCCGCCGTGCCCGGCGACGTCGTCCAGCTGGAGCAGGTGCTCATGAACCTGGTGGTGAACGCGTTCGACGCGCTGGGGGTCGGCGGCGCCGGCCCGCGCCGGGTGGTGCTGCGCGCCCGCGCGGCGCCCGGTGGCGGCGTGGATCTCGCGGTGCGGGACACCGGCCCCGGCCTGCCCGACCAGGCGCTGGCGCACGCGTTCGACCCCTTCTTCACCACGAAGCCCCAGGGGCTGGGGATGGGCCTGGCCATCAGCCGATCGATCGTCGAGGCCCACGGCGGGAGGCTGCTGGCGCGGAACAACAGCGACCGCGGCGCCACCTTCGAGCTCCACCTGCCCCCGGCCCGGCCGGCCGGAGCCATGTCCCGGAGGCCCGCATGAGCGACGCGGAGCTGGTGCTGGTGGTCGACGACGACGCCGCGGTGCGCACCGGGCTGGCGAGGCTGCTCGCCGCCTCCGGCCTGGCGGTGGAGACCTTCGCCTCGGGGCGGGCGCTGCTGGCCCGGCTGCCGCAGGTCACGGTCCCCTGCTGCGTGCTGAGCGACGTGCGGATGCCCGGCATGGATGGGCTGGCGCTGCAGCAGGCGGCGACCCCCGGCGGCGCGGTCTTCGTCTTCCTGACCGGGCACGCAGACGTGTCCACCGCGGTCCAGGCGCTGAAGGCGGGCGCGGTCGATCTGCTGCAGAAGCCCGCGCAGGCCGGCGCGCTCCTCCCTGCGGTCCGGGCGGCGCTGGCGCGCGCGCGCGACCGGTCGTCCCTGCGCCACCGCGTGGACGGCCTGCGCGCCCGCTACGCCACCCTCACGCCGCGCGAGCGGCAGGTGTTCGCGCTGGTCACCTCCGGCCTGCTCAACAAGCAGGTCGGCTACGCGCTGGGCACCTCCGAGAAGACGGTCAAGGTGCAGCGCGGGCGGGTCTTCGAGAAGATGGCCGCGGGCTCGCTGGCCGAGCTGGTGCGCATGGCCGACGCCCTGCAGCTCGAGCCGTCTGCCGGCGCTGGCGCGCCGGCCTAGAACGCCTCGCCGGCCCCCAGGTAGAACCCGAGCGACCGCTGGCCCGCCGCCAGGTCCAGCCGCAGCGCGGTGCGGGACTGGCGCAGCAGCATGAGCCTCAGCCCGCCCCCGGCCGCCACCCGGACCGCGTCGAAGAGCTTCTCGCCGCGCTCGGAGTAGCCGTACTCGGGCAGCTCCACCGCGGGGCGCGCGTAGGACTGGAGGCTGGAGAAGAGCGTCCCGCCCCAGAGGCCGTCGTCGGTGATCCGGAAGCGCCACTCCACCTCGCCGTAGGCCATGGACGTCCCGCGGAACCGCCCCTGCACGTAGCCGCGCCCGCTGGTGCTGCGCGCGTCCCAGCCGCTGGAGGGCAGCGCCAGGTAGGGCAGCCGCCCGCTGGTGACGCCGGACGCCATGGCCCAGAAGGCCAGCACGTTGCGCGGGTCCTCCGCGCGCAGCCCGAGGTACCAGCGCCCCTCGACGGAGACCAGCGTGGCGGAGCGGTCGCTGCCCAGCCAGGTCGGGTAACCGGTGAAGCGCAGGTGGCCGTACCAGCCCCGGTAGGCGGCGATGGTGGAGTCGCGCGAGTCGGAGACGGCCTCCAGGCTGAGACCGGAGGCGGTGTAGCCGGCGGGGTCGAATCCCTTCATCAGGCTGTAGGCGTAGTGGCTGGTCAGCACAGCGGGCGTGGCGGCGGGATCGAGCCGGTGGTCCACCACGTGCGTGTAGCGATCCAGCCGGTAGCCCGCGCCCAGGTAGACGCTGCCCTTCACGCGCCGGAGCGCGCTCTGGTGGAAGCGCAGCAGGTCGAAGTCCATCGGCTGCGCGCCGTCCACCTCGGCCAGGTCTCCCCAGCCGTTGAGCGTGATGCCGTCCTGCAGCGGCGTGGAGCTCGTGCCCAGGCCGTAGGTGTCCTGGTTGAAGATCAGGTAGCGCCAGTCGGCCAGCAGCTCCCAGGTGTTCCCGGGCAGCAGCGCGGTGGCGGCGAGCTGCACGATCACCTGGTTCTTGGTGGTGTAGAGCAGCGTGGCGGTGGCGCTGGAGATGGTGGTGTCGCGCCCGTCGCCCAGCAGCATGCCGGCCGTGCCGGCGAGGCCGAAGAGCACGCCGGAGGACGGCGAGTAGCCGATGGCCGGCACTCCCGCCACGAGCGGCACCAGCGTCTCGGGCGCCTGCGGCGCGCCCTGCTTGAGCCCCAGCACGTTGAAGATGTCGCGCCGGTCGGCGTAGGGCTGGCAGCGCCCGTCGATGCAGACGTTCCCCTGCCCCAGGCTGGCGGCGCAGGCCGCGCTCCCGGTGCACGGGAGGGCCTCGTTCCCTCCAGCGGGATCGCCGGCCGCGGCGGCGCCCGGGAGGAGCGCCAGCGCGACGGCCACCCCGGCCAGCGCGGCCGCCGTTCGGCGCGAGGTCACGGTCCCCCGGGACCCGCGGCGGGCGCCGGCGCCGGCCGCGGCGCGTCCCAGCGCTGCTTGTAGGTGGCGCGGGTCCGCTCCACCGCCTCGGGGTCGAGGCTGCCGGAGATGAGCTTCCGGACCGCGAAGCCGACCAGCTTGTACTCGTCGGCGCAGGTCTCGGCGCGGTCCCTGGGCAGGTAGCCCTTCTCCACCAGCCCCGCGTACGCCTGCGCGTCGGCGCCGTAGGCCATGCAGAGCACGTTGTAGAGCCGCTGCGCGTCCAGCCCGTGCACGTCCGCGAAATCGCTCTCGTCCGCCGCGCGCGCCTCCGCGTCGTGCTTGTACATCCAGGCCGTGCCGGCCAGCGTCCGCCGCGCCACGCCGGTGCCCGCCCGCAGCAGCACGTAGGCGGCCACCTGGTCCGCCGCGTCCTCCTCGCGCCCCAGCACCGGGACCTGGAGCAGGTCGAACAGCGCGTGGCTCACCTCGTGGAGCATCACGAAGACCACCGGGCCGTCGGCCGCGTCCTCGCGCACGATGCCGTACTTCGCGGCCCCCTCCGCGGCGGCGTCGAACTCGGCCACCAGCTCGTAGCAGAACGTGACCTCGTGCGTCTCCACGTCGTACCAGGCGTTGGAGGTGCCCTCGCAGCTGGCGAAGCGCAGCGTCAGCGGGCGCGGCAGGCGGACCGTCCCGACGATGTCGGCGAACGTCTCGAGGACCTTTCGCTCGCGCAGGTGGGCCCGGAACCGCTCGTGGGCCGGGTCGGTCGGGGCGTCGTAGGCGAAGCGGACCTGCTTCTGCTTCGGCTGGCTGGTGCCGGCCGGCGCCGCCGGCTTCGCGGGGGGCGCGGCCGCGGCCAGAGGGGCGGCCAGCAGCGCGGCCAGCAGCGCGGCGCGCCTCACAGCCCCACCGCCTTCTTGCACGCGCTGGAGAGCTTCTGCGCCTGCCCGCGCAGGCAGAGCACCACGCGCCCGCCGCCGGGCGCCACCCCTGGGCAGAGGTTGGCCGCATCCGTGGCGCAGGCGCGGCCGTAGACGCGGGCCTTCTCCAGCGCGGTCGAGACCGCCTCCTCGCAGGGCGTGGAGAGCTCGCTCCGGCCCAGGTGGCTGGAGAGGCAGGCCACCACCCGCCCCTCGCCCGGCGTCACCCGCGGGCAGTACCGCCACACGTCCCCTCCGCAGCGCGCGCTGAACTCGCCGGCCCGGCGCTGCACCTCCTGGATGTTCCGCTGGCAGGCGGTGGAGAGCTGGAGCTGGTTGCGGAGCAGGCAGTCCCAGAGCTGCCCGCCCTCGGCCGGGGTCCCGGGGCAGAGCCGGGCGGCGTCCGTGGTGCAGGGCGTGTCGGCGCGGGTCGGCGCGGCCGCGAGCGCCACCACGGCGGCGGCCAGGGCGAGGAGGAGCGTTGAGCGGCGCATGGGGGACCCCTGGGCTGACGGTGAACCACCTTCGCGCGCGCCCTGCCGCCGGGCCAGACGACCAAGGTCCAGCCCCGCGCGGGAAGGCGTGCCGCCCGGGAAGGATACCTCGATCGGGAGATGGAGGATTGCGCCCTTGGTCCAGTTTCACCCGGAGCGTCGAAGCGGTAAGCCGGAGCAGTTCCAGCCATCTCCGGAGGAGGTCCACATGCGTAGGACGATCGTGGTCGGTGCGGCGCTGCTGCTCGGCGCCTCGGGGTGCGTCTCCTCGAGCAAGTTCGAGAAGAAGGAGGCGGAGGCCACCGCCAGCGCGGCGGCTGCCAAGGAGGCCGGCGAGAAGGCCGCGGCCTGCGAGGCCAAGCTCAAGACCGTCTCGGACGAGCTGACCGCCAGCACGCAGGCGAAGGACGAGCTGCAGGTGAAGATGACGTCGCTGCAGGAGGAGAAGGACACGGCCGTCGCCAAGAGCGCCCAGTACGAGCAGCTGGCCAGCTCGCTCCAGAAGGAGATCCAGGCCGGCCAGGTCGAGGTCACCGAGCTCAAGGGCAAGATGATCGTGAAGCTGAAGGACAAGATCCTCTTCCCCTCCGGCTCGGCCAGGCTGAACAGGGAGGGGCGCGAGGCGCTCGACCGCGTGGCCGACGCCTTCAAGGACGTGAAGGCCAAGAACGTCCTGGTGGCCGGCTTCACCGACGACGTCCGCGTGGCCGCCAACCTCCCGTTCAAGGACAACTGGGAGCTCTCGGCGGCGCGCGCCACCGCCGTGGTCCGCTACCTGGCCTCCAAGGGCGTGCCGCCCGTCATGCTCGGCGCGGCCGGGTTCGGTGAGTTCCGCCCGGTGGCCCCCAACGACTCGCCGGCCAACCGCAGCCTCAACCGCCGCATCGAGATCGCCCTCACCCCGGCCGACTACACGCCGCCGGAGGTGGACGCGGCCGCCACGAAGTGACCGCCGACCGGGCCTCGCCGCAAGCGCTCCCCGCGCCCGGCGAGGCCCCGCCTCTCCGCCGACGGTAGCCCCAAGGTCCAATTCTCGCGCCCCCCGGGACGCGAGAAGACTCCCCCACCGCTCGGGAGCCCTCTCCCGCTGGAGGCCCAGAATGAGATCCCATCGTCACCTGTGGGTGCTGGTCGCCGCGCTCGTCGCCGGCTGCGGCGACTACGGCGCGCCCGACTCGGTGGTGTACGGCACGGCCGTCTACACCCAGCCCAAGCCCGGGTTCGACTTCAACCAGGACCTGACCTCGAACGCCTACTTCCTCGATCCGCTGCTCAAGATCCAGGAGGACCAGGAGTCCACCACCCAGGATCTGCCGGCCAACGTGGCCGCGGCCATCAACACCCAGCTGCAGGCGCTGGGCTACACGCCCGTGGACACCCTGGGCGCCGCCGCGGTCGGCGTGAAGGTCTCGGTGCTCAAGGGCACCGGCACCGTCTGGTACCCGGGGTACTGGTGTGACTACTGGTACGCCTACTACGGCTGCTACTACGACTGGTACTACGCCGGCAGCTACAAGTTCGGCACCGTGATCCTGGAGATGGGCGACCTCACCGCGCCGGACAACGGCAAGCTCCCCATCCTCTGGCTGAGCGCCATCTACGGCGTCGCGACCACGCCCACCAACGACTCGCAGCGCGTGGTGGACGGGATCGACCGGGCCTTCGCGCAGTCGGCGTCCTACCTGAAGCTCACCCCGTGAGGACGACCGCCATGAAGACCACGCTTGCCCGCGCCGCCGTCCTCCTCGGAGCCCTGCTGGCCGCCGGCGCCGCCCGCGCCCAGGACTACCGCTCCTACCGGCCGCAGCAGAGCCTCTACATCTTCAACTACGAGATCTCGAAGGGCGTCGGCTCCTTCGGCGACTTCATCGACGCCACCAGCTACCGCGGCTTCTCCTTCGAGGCCCGCTCGATGGTGCGGGACAGCTTCTCGGCCGGCATCGGCGTCACCTGGAACCGGTTCGACCAGACGGTGGACGCCACCCGCACCTACCCGAACGGCGGACAGCTCACCGGGCCGTCCTACCGGTACGCCGACCAGCTCGCCATCAAGGGGCTGTTCCACGCCTACCTGGGCCAGGGCGCGCTGCGGCCGTACCTGGGCGTCGGGCTGGGCGGCGTCTGGAACTACTCCTACTCGCAGATGGCCGACTTCGCCTCCGCCGACAACGGCTTCGAGTTCATCGCCAGCCCGGAGGTGGGGCTCACCTTCACGCTCGCCAAGGGAGCCAGCAGCGCCGGCATCAACCTCGCCCTCCGCTACAACTGGACCACCGCCGACTTCCAGTCGGTCAACGACGCCCAGAGCGTGGCGCTGGCCATCGGCTTCTTCGGCTCGTACTGAGCGGACGCCGCGAGCGCTGTTCGACGGGGGCCCTTCGCGGCCCCCGTCGTACTTCAGCCCGCCCGCCCCATACACCCGCTTGGGGAGCGCCCAAGGTCGCCTTCCCCTTCGAGGCGTTCCAGGGCTCTCCTCGCCCCATGAGAACCATCGCCTTCGTCGCGCTGGCGGCGCTCGCCGCCACCGCTGGCGCCCAGCAACCCTCCGCCCCGCAGTGGCCGCGCGCCATCGAGACCCCCAAGGGCTCGCTGGTGGTCTACCAGCCCCAGCTCGAGAAGCTCGAGGGCGTGCAGCTGACCGGCCGCTCTGCCGCCTCCTGGCAGGCGAAGGACGCCGCCGCCCCCATCTTCGGCGTCTTCTGGTTCGACGCGCGGGTGCTGGTGGACAAGGAGCAGCGCACCGTCCACGCCGAGCAGGTGACCGTCACCAAGGTCCGCTTCCCCAACATCACCAAGGAGCAGGAGGGCGCGGTCGCCAGGGTGATCGAGGAGGAGATCCCGAAGTGGGACGTGACCGGCTCGCTGGACGACATCCAGGCGGCCGTGGCGGTGACGCAGCAGGAGCGCAAGAGCGAGGAGGGGCTCTCGGTCACGCCGCCGAAGCTGATCTTCTCCACCGACCCCGCCATCCTGCTCCTCTACGACGGTGAGCCGGCGCTGCGGCCGGTGCAGGACACCGGCCTCGAGCGCGCGGTCAACACGCCGCTCTTCGTGGTCAAGGACCCGGCCGCCGGGAAGGTGTTCCTGGGCGGCGGCGCGGTCTGGTACGAGGCCAACGATCCCAAGGGGCCCTGGGCCCCGGGCGCCACGCCCACGCCACCGGTGAAGGAGCTGTTCGAGAAGAGCAAGCCGCCGGAGCAGCCGGCCGCCGACGGCGCCCCGAAGCCCGCCCCCGCCTCAGCGAAGACCGGGGAGGCCCCGCCCCGCATCATCGTCGCCACCCAGCCCACCGAGCTGGTCAGCTTCGACGGCAAGCCGAGCTACGCGCCGGTGGACAAGGAGGGCAGCCTCCTCTACGCCGACAACACCGACGGCCGGGTGCTGGTGAGCGTCACCACCAACGAGACCTTCGTCCTCATCTCCGGGCGCTGGTACAAGGCCACCTCGCTCGACGGTCCGTGGACCCCGGTCCGGCCCGATCGCCTGCCGCCCACCTTCCGCACCATCCCGCCGGAGTCTCCCATCGCGGACGTGCGCGCGTTCGTGACCGGCACCGACGAGGCCAAGGACGCGCTGGCCGACAGCCAGATCCCGCAGACCACGGCGGTGAAGCGCGACCAGACGGTGGAGGTCACCTACGACGGCGAGCCCAAGTTCAAGGAGATCGAGGGGACGGGGATGGCCTACGCGGTCAACACCGCCTTCTCCGTGATCCGCGACAGCGGGCAGTACTGGGTCTGCCACCAGGGCGTCTGGTACGTCTCGGCCTCGCCCAAGGGGCCGTGGAAGGTCAGCGACCGGCGGCCGCCCTCCATCGACAAGGTCCCGGCCACCTCGCCCGTCTACAACACCAAGTACGTCTACGTGTACGACACCACGCCCGAGGTGGTGTACGTGGGCTACCTGCCCGGCTACACCGGGGTCTACCCGTACTACGGGACCGTGGTCTACGGCACCGGCTACTACTACCCGCCGTACATCGGCCCGGTGTACTGCTACCCGCGCCCAGCCACCTTCGGCGTGCACGTCAGCTACAGCCCCTGGGGCGGCTGGGGCGTGGGCGTCAGCTACGGCACGCCCTACTTCTCGGTCGGCATCCACTTCGGCGGCTACGGCGGCTACTACGGCCCAGCCGGCTACCGCCCGCCCTACCCGCCGGCCTACGGCTACCGCCCGCCGCCCCCCGGCTACCGGCCGCCGCCCGGTCGCTACCCCGGCGGCGGCTATCCGAGCACGCGCCCGCCGGCTGGCGGCGTGGGGGGTGTCGGCGGTGTCGGCGGTGTCGGCGGTGTCGGCGGCGTCGGTGCCGTAGGCGGCGTCGGTGCCGTCGGTGGCGTGGGCGGCGTCGGCGGCCCGGGTGGTGTCGGCGGTGCGGGCGGTGTCGGCGGTCCGGGCGGCCCCGGGAATCGCCCGTCCACCGGCGGGCCGCGGCCCAGCACGCAGCCCTCGAACAACATCTACAACCGGCCGGAGAACTCCAACCGCAACGCCGCGCCGCGCGCCTCCAACCGCCAGCAGCCCTCGGTCTCGACCCAGCCCAACAACGTCTACGGCGATCGCAACGGCAACGTGTACCGCCAGAACGACAAGGGCGGCTTCGACCGGAACACGAGCGGCGGCTGGCAGGGCGATCGCGGCGGCGGCGCCTCCGCGCGCGACGCGGGCCGCGGCGGCTCCTCCTCCAGCCTGAACCGCGACGCCTCCGCCCGCAGCCGCAGCAGCGGCGGCAGCTACGGCGGGGGCCGCGGGGGTGGCTACGGCGGCGGCCGAGGTGGCGGCGGGGGGAGAGGCGGCGGGCGCCGCTAGCGCAGCGTGAAACCGCGCGCCCTCCGCCGGGGCGCGCGGCCTCGACCGGCGGCCCGCGGCGGAGCAGGGAGCATCCCCATGTCGCCTGGTCCGTGGCCCCGCCATCCAATCCTCTACGAGGTCAACACCTGGGCCTGGCTGGGCGAGGTCTCCGCCCGCGCCGGGCGCGCCGTGGGGCTGGGCGAGGTGCCCGAGGCGGAGTGGGACGCGCTGGCGGCCTGGAGCGCAGACGCCGTCTGGCTGATGGGGGTCTGGGAGCGGAGCCCGGAGGGGCGGCGCATCGCCCTGGCCGACCCCGGGCTGGTCCGCAGCTTCGGCGAGGCGCTGCCGGACCTGCGCCCGGAGGCGGACGTGGTGGGGTCGCCCTACTGCGTCCGCCGCTACGTGGTGGACGCGCGGCTGGGCGGGCCGGCCGGGCTGGCCGCGGCGCGGGCGCAGCTGGCGCGGCGCGGGATCCGGCTGATGCTGGACCTGGTCCCCAACCACGTGGCGCCCGACCACCCCTGGACGCGCGAGGCGCCGGACCGCTTCGTGCGCGGCACCGCCGCCGACCTTGGTGCACGCCCCCAGGACTTCCTGCGGGTGGGCGACGACGTCTTCGCCCGCGGCCGCGACCCGCACTCCCCGCCCTGGCCGGACGTGCTGCAGCTGAACGCCTTCGCGCCGACGTATCGGCGCGCGCTGGCCGGCACGTTGGCGGAGATCGCGGGCCAGTGCGACGGGGTCCGGACCGACATGGCCATGCTGCTGCTCAACCGGATCTTCGCCGCCACCTGGGGAGAGCGGGCCGGCCCGGCGCCGGCGCGCGAGCTCTGGGAGGAGGTCCTGGGCGAGGTGAGGCGGCGCTTCCCGGGGTTCCGCGTGGTGGCGGAGGCGTACTGGGACACGGAGTTCGAGCTGCAGCAGCTCGGCTTCGACGCCTGCTACGACAAGCGGCTCCATGACCGCCTGGTCGAAGGCGCCGGCGAGGCGGTCATGCAGCACCTCTCTGCCGCGCTCCACTACCAGGAGCGGCTGGTGCGCTTCACCGAGAACCACGACGAGCCGCGCGCGGCGGCGGCGCTGGGCGCGCGGTCCCGCGCCGCGGCGTTGGCGGTGGCCACGCTGCCAGGGGACCGGCTCTTCCACGAGGGCCAGGCCGAGGGGCGCAAGGTGCGCCTGCCAGTGTTCCTGGGCCGCCGGCCGGACGAGCCGATCGACCTCGGGCTGGCCGACTTCCACCGCCGCCTGCTGGCCGAGGCCGCGCTGCCGGTCTACCGCGAGGGCCGGTTCGCGACCTGCCGCCTCACGGGCTGGGACGACAACCGCAGCTTCCAGCGCCTGGCGGCGTGGTGCTGGGTCCACGCGGACGAACGCCGGCTGGTGGTGGTCAACCTGGGCGCGGAGCGGGCCCAGGCCCTGGTGCAGCTTCCCTGGCCGGAGCTGGCGCGGCAGGGGTGCCGGCTGCAGGAGCGGCTCGACAGCCGGGCCTACGAGCGGGCCGGGTCCGATCTGGCCGGCCCCGGGCTCTACGTGGACCTGGAGGCGGGAGGCTGGCACCTCCTGTCGGTCGCGTGCACCTGAGCCGGCTGGCGGCGCTGGCGGTGGCGGCCCCGGCGGCCTCGGACGAGGGCGACCACCAGGCTGCGCCCGCCACGGCGCCCGCATGCCACCCCGCTCAGGCCGGCTCGGCCGCCACCTGGCCCTGCCGCGCCGCCGAGAAGGCCCTCGCCTTGCCGCCCGCCAGGAAGGTCTGGGCGTCGGTCATGCCGAAGATCCGGATCAGCGTGGCCACCACGCCGGTCCACCCGGTCTGGTGGGAGGCGCCGATCCCCGCGCCCAGGTCGCCGTGGAAGTACTCGTAGAACAGGATCAGGTCGCGCCAGTGCGGGTCGTCCTGGAACCTGTCCGTGCCGCCGTACACCGGCCGCCGCCCGCGCGCGTCGCGCAGGAAGATGCTCTCCAGCCGCCGCGCGAGCTCCCGCGCCACCTCGAACAGGTTCATGCGGCGGCCCGAGCCGGTGGGGCACTCCACCTGGAAGGCGTCACCGTAGAACAGGTAGAAGTTGAGCAGCGCCCGGATCACCAGCGCGTTGACCGGCATCCAGACCGGGCCGCGCCAGTTGGAGTTGCCGCCGAACATGCCGCTGTCCGACTCGGCCGGCAGGTAGTCCACGCGGTGCTCCTGCCCCTCCACGCGGAAGACGTAGGGGTGCTCGGCGTGCCAGGCCGAGAGCGCCCGCAGGCCGTACGGCCCCAGGAACTCCCGCTCGTCCAGCATCCGCGCCAGGATCCGACGCAGCCGATCGCCGTCCACCAGGGCCAGGATGGCCCGCCCGTTCACGGCGTAGGCCTCCTCCCCTGGGCGCAGCCGCTTCGGGCCCGGCGCGTGGATGGAGGCCACCAGCTCCGGGGAGCGGTCCAGCCGCTCCCGCACGTGGGCCACCAGCCGCGGGACGCGCTCCAGCTCGTGCGGCTCGAAGATGGTGGTGGCGCACAGCGGCAGCAGCCCCACCATGGAGCGGACCTTGAGCCGCGTGGCGCTGCCGTCGGGGAGGCGGAGCACGTCGTAGTAGAAGCCGTCCTCCTCGTCCCACATCCCGTCGTGGCCCACCCGGTTCATGGCCTGGGCGATCCAGAGGAAGTGGTCGGCGAACTTGACCGACAGATCCTCGAAGGCCGGGTCCTCCGCCGCGACCCGCGTGCCGATCTCCAGCATGGTCTGGCAGAAGAGCGCCATCCAGGCCGTGCCGTCGGCCTGCTCCAGGTGGCCGCCGGTGGGGAGCGGCGCCGAGCGATCGAAGACGCCGATGTTGTCCAGCCCCAGGAAGCCGCCCTCGAAGACGTTCTTGCCGAAGCGGTCCTTGCGGTTCACCCACCAGCTGAAGTTGGCCAGCAGCTTGCCGAAGGCCCGCTTCATGAACTGGAGATCCCCGCGCCCGCGGGTGATCTCCTCCAGCCGGTCGACGAAGAGCGTGGCCCAGGCGTGCACCGGCGGGTTCACGTCGCTGAAGTTCCACTCGTAGGCCGGGATCTGGCCGCTGGGGTGCAGGTAGACCTCGCGCAGCATGATGTCCAGCTGCTGCTTGGCGAAGTCCACGTCCACGGCCGAGAGGGCCACGGCGTGGAAGGCCAGGTCCCAGGCCGCGTACCAGGGGTACTCCCACTTGTCCGGCATGGAGATCACGTGGTCGTTGACCATGTGCGCCCACTCGGCGTTGCGGAACCCGCCGCCGCCGGCGAACGGATCCCGGCCGTGCTCGCGCAGCCACAGCTCCAGGTCGAAGAAGTAGTACTGCTTGGACCAGAGCATGCCGGCCAGCGCCTGGCGCAGCACGCGGGCCTCGTCCGCGCTGGCGGCGGGCGGCGTGAGCGCGCCGTAGAACGCGTCCGCCTCCTGCAGGCGCGCCGCGAAGATGTCCTCGACCCCGGCGAACGGGGCCGCCAGCTGCGCCGGCGCGCGGTCGCACAGCCGGAGGCGCCAGGTGACGCTCCCGCCGGCCGGGATGCGCTCGACGCGGTGCGCCGCGGCCTTGGTGCCGATCCGGGCCGGGTTGACGGCGTCGGCGCGCCCACCCACCACCGCCTCGTGGAACGCGTCTTTCACGTAGGGTGACGGGTTGGGCTGCCCGAAGAGGCGCGCCGCGTTGGTGTCGTTCTCGGTGAAGAGGAGCGGGGCGTCCCCCTCGACGTAGAGCCAGCGCTCGCCCAGCGTCGCGTGCGAGGCGGCCACCACGCCGGCCCCGCGCCCGGACACCGCGCGCAGCGACGGGCGGGGCGGGTCCTTCCACCAGGACCAGGTGTTGCGGAACCAGAGCGTGGGCAGGAGGTGGAGCTCGGCCGGCTCGGGCCCCCGGTTCACGGCGGTGAATCCGGACGCAGGAGATCCTCCGGCCCGGCCTTGGCGTACTCGACGAAGACGTCGAAGTACCGCTCCTCGTCGAAGGCCCCGGTGTCGAGCAGCTCGTACTCCAGCTCCGTGCGCCCGCGCCGGCCGTTCTCCTGCACCAGCGCCGCGTACGGGAAGGCGCGCTGCGGGTACTTGTAGAGCCACTTCATGTACGAGTGGGTCGGGGTCGAGTCGACGTAGAAGTAGTACTCCTTCACGTCCTCGCCGTGGTTCCCCTCGGCGTTGGTCAGGCCGAAGAGCCGCTCCTTGAGGATGGGATCGCGCCCGTTCCACAGCGCCAGCGCGAAGCAGAGCCGCTGCTTCTCGTCGCTCACGCCCGCCAGCCCGTCCTCGCCCCAGTGATAGGCGCGGGAGCGCGACTGGTCGTGGGAGAAGTAGCTCCAGGCGTTGCCGTCGGCGCTGTAGTCCTCGCGCACCGTGCCCCACTGCCGCTCGCTCAGGTAGGGTCCCCAGCGCCGCCACGGCACCTCGTGCTCGCGCGCCTCCTGGAGCCGCCGGTTCTCCGCCGCTGCCGCCGCGTCGCTGGCCATGGGGACCTCCACGCTCGGACTGGCCATGGTCGCGCTCCAGCGCCAATCCTGCGATGGGACCAAGGTCGCGAGCCCGGACATCTCCACTCGTCCGAGTGAGCCGATGGGGGCCATTGGGCTGATGCCTTCCCCGGCCGGGCTGCGATAGAAGGGGCGCCACCGGAGCCGATCATGCGCGTCCCCACCCTGCTCGTCGCCCTCGCCCTCCCCGCCGCCGCCCAGGTCCCGGAGGTCCCGGCGCCTCCGCAGCCCGGCCCTGCCGTGGCCCCGTTGACGCTCGATCCGCAGCTGGTGAGGGATCCGCCCAGGAACTACTGGCTGCCCGTGCTCGAAGGGCCCATCGCCTACAACCTGGCCCAGACCCTGGTGGCCCGGACCTTCTCCAGCACCGACACGTTCGACTCGACCTGGGACACCTTCGTCGACGCGCTCGACGGGCCCTGGTGGTACGACCAGGACAAGTTCACCACCAACCAGTTCGGCCACCCGTACCAAGGCAGCGTCTACCACACGGCCGGCCGCAGCCTCGGGCTCGACTTCTGGGAGAGCTTCCTCAACGCCGAGCTGGGCAGCTTCCTGTGGGAGACGGGCGGCGGAACCGAGCCGCCCTCGGTCAACGACCAGATCGCCACGCCCATCGCCGGCAGCCTCCTGGGCGAGGTGCTCTTCCGCATGGCCTACCGGATCGTGGACGTCCCGGGTGGCGCCGGGTTCTGGCGCGAGGCAGGCGCCTTCGCCGTGTCCCCGGCCACCGGCGTGAACCGGGCCATGTTCCAGGACCGGTACCGCTTCCAGGACCTGAACCAGCAGCCCTGGTATGGCGAAGGGGGCGCGGGGGTGGGGTTCGGCGGACAGTCCGCCACCGGCGGGGTCGAAACCTCGCGCAGCGGCGGCCGGCTGGCCGTGCGGGGCGAGCTGGTCAACGGCCTCCCCGGCGGAGCCTGGACCTTCCGCCGCCCCATGGATCACTTCGACGCCCGCCTCTCCGGCCTCATCGACTCCAACAGCACCACGCAGCAGATGTCGGCCAACCTCACCATCCGCGGGCTGCTGCTCGGCACCAGCTACGGGCGTCCCGAGGCGCGCGGCCTGTGGGGGATGTTCGGCGCGTACGACTTCCTCACCCCTGGCACCTTCCGCGTCTCCTCCTGCAACGTGACGGTGGGGACGGTGGGCCAGCGGCCGCTGGGCGGCGGGCTGACGCTGCAGGGCACCGCCTACGCCGGCGTCGGCTTCGGCGCGGGCGGCTCCCTGCCGGAGGCGGTGGAGCGGCGCGACTACCACCTCGGCCTGCAGGGCGTGTCGCTCTTCGAAGGGAAGCTGTTCTGGGCCGAGCGCTACCGGCTCCGGCTGGGCGCGCGCGGCTACTACATCTCCGGGAAGGTCTCGCCCGGAACCGACACGTTCGAGGGGATCGCCTACGCCAGCGCCAATCTCACGGCCCGGCTGGCGGGGCCGCACGCGCTGTCGGCCGGCTGGACCGGCGCCCGGCGCCGCGCCCAGTACCCCGACCAGCCCGACGTCTTCTCCCACGCCAGCGAGTGGACGGTGAGCTACCTCTACGTCAACGACCCGGGGCTGGGTCGGGCCCGCTGAGCACGCGGCGGCCGCGGGCTCACGCCAGCAGCGGCTCCAGCCAGGCCAGGGCGCGGGCCGGGTCGAAGCGGCTCATGCCCTCCGGGAAGAGGAGGTCGGCCATCAGGAAGGCGTCGGCCAGCGGCGGGGTGGTCACGTAGGGCACCGCGATCGAGCGCATGAAGGCGCGCGCCGCGGCCTCGACGCCGTGGCGCGAGTCCTCGACCACCACGCAGGCCTGCGCCGCCACCCCCAGCCGCCGCGCGGTCTCGAGGAAGATGTCCGGCGCGGGCTTGCCGCGCGCCACCTCGTCCGCCGAGACCACCACCTGGCACTCCGCCGCCAGCCCCACCCGCGCCAGCAGCCGCTCCAGCACCACCGGGCCTGAGCCCGAGGCGATGGCCACCGGGATCCCGCGCGCGCGCAGGGCGTCCCAGAAGGCCTTCATGGCCGGGTACAGGTCGGTGCGGGCCTCGGCGTGGGCCAGGTAGAGCGCGTTCTTGCGGGCCGCCAGCGCCTCCGGGCTCTCGGCCAGGCCGAAGCGGCGCTTGAAGTCGGCCATCATCTCGAGGTTCGACCCGCCGATGTAGCGCGCCTTGTCCTCGCGGGTGAAGGCGACGCCGTGCGCCGCCAGCAGCTCGCGATCCGCCAGGTAGTAGTTCTCCTCGCTGTCGATGAGCGTGCCGTCCAGGTCGAAGATGACCGCCTGCACCGGGTGGCGCGGCTCGGGCCGGATCCGGGCCGAGAGCTCCACCACGTTCCCCTCGGGATCGCGCAGCTCCAGCTCGCGGAAGCCGTCGCCGGTGTCGCGCGGCGGGCGCAGCGCCGGCGGCCCCAGCCCCAGGGCCTGCAGCCGCGCGTGCTCGGCGTCCACGTCCTCCACGTCCAGCGACAGGTGGTCGGGCGCGTGGGCGCGGTGGGCCGCGAAGGCCGGGTCGCGGGGCCGCTCCAGCAGCTCCAGCTGGATCCCCTCGCGCTCCAGGAAGACGGTGCGCAGGCCGGGCGAGTTCCGGCTCACGTAGTGGTAGCGGGGGCGGAACCCCAGCGCCTTCCGGTAGAACAGCTCGACCGCGTAGAGGTCGGAGACCTCGATGCCGACGTGGTGCAGCTTCATCCGGACAGCTTACCCGGGATCGGCCTCGCCGTAGGCGCGGGGATCGAGCCCGTGGCGGAAGGCGAGCGAGATGCGCGGCCCGGCCCGCGCCACCTTGGGCACCGCGTGCTCCCAGGTCCGCTGCGCCGTCCCGCCGGTCACCAGCAGGTCGCCGCGCCCGAGCAGGAAGGCGCGGGAGGTCCCCCCGCCGCGCGGCCGCAGGAGCAGCTTGCGCGGCTCGCCCAGCGAGACCAGCGCCACCACCGGCTCGGCGAGCTCCTTGCGGATCCGGTCGCCGTGCCAGGCCACGCTGTCCCGCCCGTCGCGGTAGAGGTTGAAGCCCACCGAGTCGAAGACCACCCCGTAGCGCACGCCCAGCAGCGCGCGCATCTCCTCCACCAGCGGCGGCTCGAGGGGCCCCTCGTCGCCCAGCGCCCAGCGCGAGGTGAGGCGCGGCTCGAGCACCTCCCCCTGGTGCATGTGGCGGGTGCGCTGGCCCCAGCGCCGGGCGCGCAGCACCTGCTCGAAGAGCCGGTCGGCCCCGCTCACCCAGCCCGGCGCCAGGTCGATCCAGGCCCGCTCGTCGAGCGCGACGCGCTGGAGCGTGGCGAAGCCGGGGTCGAGCCCGGGCGGCGCCTGGCCGAAGAGTCCGGGCTGGAAGGGCGTGGTGAGCACGGCGGGGACGTAACGGCGGCCCCGGGCCGCTGCTGCGCACCTCCGGGGCGGGGGGCGCTCAGCCGTCCAGCCGCACCCCGTCCCGCTCGGCGATCCAGACGCTGGCCCCCTGCGCCTGCTCCGGCAAGGGGAGCGCGCCGCCCCGCACCACGGCGCGGGCTCCGCTGAAGAGCTCGGTCAGCTCCAGCCCGTCAGGCAGCCCGCCGTGCGCCACCGGCAGCGGCCCGGCCGGCCGGGGCCGGGCGCCGCGGTGCGCCACCACCAGCACCCGCCCCTCCGCCCCCTCGCGCTGGTAGGCGATGGTGTCCTCCTCCACCGCCAGCGCCTGGAAGCCGCCCTCCTGCAGCGCAGGGTTGCCGCGCCGGAGCGCGATCAGGGTCCGGTGCAGCCGGAGCAGGTCGTGGTCCCAGCGCGCCGGGTCCCAGATCATGCAGCCGCGCTGCTCGAGCCGGGGCACGTCCTGCATCCCAATCTCGTCGCCGTAGTAGATGCTGGGCAGGCCCGGGTAGGTGAACTGGACCACCAGCGCCAGCTGCTGGAGCGCGCCGCGCCCGGAGAGCGTGGAGCGGATGCGCGAGACGTCGTGGCTGCCCAGCGCGTTGTACTGCTGCAGCGTGAGCGCCCAGGGCACCGCCGCGCGGCGGTGGCGCCAGGCCGCCTCCAGCGCGCTGGTGGGGGTGGCGGCCGGCGAGGAGATGGTGCCGACCCGGAAGGCGGTCTGCCGGTAGCCGCGCAGCCAGTGCCAGAGCGGGAAGGTGAAGCCGGCGTAGTTCATGATGCCGTCCCACTGGTCGCCCTGGAGCGCCGCGGAGGCGTCGAAGAAGTGCTCGCCCAGCAGGTAGGCGTCGGCGCGGGTGGACTTCACCGCCTGCCGGACGGACCGGGCGATCTCCGCGCCCAGCTGCACCGCGCCCTGCCGCCCCAGCATGTTGGCCACGTCCACGCGCCAGCCGTCGGCGGCGTAGGGCGGCCGCAGCCAGCGGGTCAGCACCGCGTCCGGGCCGGTGATCATGCGCCGGCGCAGCTCCTCGCTCCGGTAGTTGAGCTTGGGCAGCGACCAGACGCCGAGCCAGGTGACGTAGTCGTCGGGGTGACGGTCGAAGGTGAAGAACTCGGCCTCGGCGCAGCCCGGGTCGGCCCGGGCGGCCTGGAACCAGGGGTGGCCGTAGCCGACGTGGTTGGGCACCAGGTCGAGCAGGTAGCGCATGCCGCGGGCGTCCAGCGCCTGCCGCAGGCGCGCCAGCGCCGCGTCGCCGCCCAGGTGCGGATCGACGTGCTCGAAGTCGGTCACGTCGTACTTGTGGTTCGAGGGCGAGGTGAAGACCGGGTTCAGGTAGACCGCGTTGACGCCCAGGTCCTCCAGGTGATCGAGGTGCCGGATCACGCCCGGCAGGTCGCCGCCGAAGAAGGTCAGCGCGAAGGGCTGGTCCTCCGGCGGCGTGGACTCCCAGGGGAAGGTGCGGGGGCGCGCGCCGCGGTACTCGTAGTCCGCCGGCCGCGGGTCGGTGGACGGGTCCCCGTTCGCGAAGCGGTCGGGGAAGATCTGGTAGAAGACCGCGCCGCGCAGCCAGCCCGGCGGCGGGTGATCGGCCAGCACGCGGAAGTCCGCCGCGTCGAGCGGCTCGTGCGCGCTGGGCCCGCCGGCGCCGTAGGACCAGACGCCGTCGTCCGCCTCCAGCAGGAAGCGGTAGTGGACGGCGGGCTCGAGGACCTGGAGCGGGCCGTGCCACCAGCGGAACGGCCCGCGCGCCGGGCCCGGGGTGAGGGCATGGAAGGACTGCTCGCCGTCGGGCGAGGTGCGGAGCAGCACGCGCCGCACCGGCGCGTCCGCCCCGATGCGCAGCCGGACCGTGACGGTCTCGCCCAGCGCGGGGTGGAGCTGGGTGAGGTAGCGCGGCGAGCCGTCGTGGTGGACGGTGGCCAGCCAGGCCGGCTGCGGCGGTTGCGACACGCGAGGACCTCCTGGACGACGACGCTCCGCGATTTCCGGACCGCGCAGCGCCGCTGGTCACGAAGCATGTTCGTGGCCTGGACGCACGCCGCGCTGCGACGTGACACCCGGCGCCTGCGCCGGGGTGCGGATGCTCGCATCGGGGAGCACCCCGCGACAAGCTAGCACCTGCCCCACCCTTCGCCGCACCCCACCTGATCCCCGCAACGGGCTATCCTCCGCACTTCGAGCCAGCGCGGGGGTGGGTGCATGGAGCTGCTGCTGTGGGTTGTGCTGAATCGGTCTGGCGGTGCTGACCTACCTCGGCTTCACCAGGGCGGGCGAGCGCGAGGCCGAGACCCGGCGCACGCTCCTCTCCATGCGCGACCGGCTGGGCAAGCTCGAGCTGGTCCAGGAGCGGCTCCTCTCCCGCCTCGCCAGCCTCGAGGAAGGGCAGCCTGCGGAGGGCGCGGTGCGCGCGTCCGCGCCGGAGGCGGCCCGCGCCGCGGCGCCCATCCCGGCGCCGCTCCCCACCGTCTTCGCCTCCCCGCCGCCGGCCGGCCCGCCGGAGCCGCCTCCGGCGGCCACCCCGGCGCCGCCCCCGCCACTCTTCTCCGACCTGCCCGCCACGCCGGTAGCGGCCCCGCCCCCGGCCATGCCTCCGGGCTGGGAGCCGCCCGCCGCGCCGGGCGCTCCCGAGGCCGCTCCGGCCGCCTCCACCGAGCTGCCGCCGCCCCTCCCGCCGCTGGAGCCGCCGCCTCCTGCCCCGCCGCCCGCGCCCCGCCCGGCGCCGTTCCAGCTCCCGAAGATCGACTGGGAGCGGCTGGTGGGGGTGAAGCTCTTCTCCTGGGCCGCCGGCGGCGCGGTGGCCATCGCGGCCGTGCTCTGGGCGCGCTACGCCGTGGACAACGGCCTCATCACGCCGCCCATCCGCATGGCGGTGGGCGTGGTGGTGGGGCTCGGCCTGCTCCTGGGCGCCGAGACCCGGCGCGCGCAGGCCTACCGGGTCACCGCCCAGGCGCTGGCGGCCGGCGGCGTGGTCGCGCTCTTCTCCACCTTCTTCGCCGCCCACGTGCTCTGGCGCCTCATCCCCGCCGGCGCCGCCTTCGGGCTGCTGGCGCTGGTCGCCGCCGTGGCGGTGCTCATCTCGGTCCGGCGCGATGCGCTGGTCATGTCGCTCCTGGGCCTGCTGGGCGGCTTCGCCACGCCGGCCCTGATCTCCACCGGCCAGAACAACCCCCTGGGCCTCTTCGGCTACCTGCTGCTGCTCGACGTGGGGCTGGCCTGGGTGGCCTACCGGAAGCGCTGGCCGCTCCTCTCCGCGCTCTCGCTGGGGCTCACCGGCCTGTACCAGGCCGGCTGGGTGGCCAAGATGATGGAGCGCGATCGGCTCCCCATCGCCTTCGCGGCCTTCCTGATCTTCCCGGTGGTGGGGCTGGCCGGCCTGTTCGCCGGCAGCCGCCGCGCCGCCGGGGACGGGGCGCCGGTGGACCGGCTCACCCGCTGGACCGCCGCCGCGGCCTCGCTGCCGCCGGCGCTGCTGGCGCTCCACCTGGCCAGCAGCGGCCGCTACGCCGAGCACTGGCCGCTGGTGCTGGGGTTCCTGGCGGTGGTGGCGGTGGGGCTGGCGGCGGTGGCCGCCTGGCAGGGGCCGGAGTGGCTCCACCTGGCTGGCGGGGCCACCGTGCTGCTCACCCTGGCCGGCTTCCTGGCCGGGAACCACGCGCAGGCCCGCGAGGCGTGGCCAGCGCTGGGCTGGGCCACCCTGGGGCTGGCCGCCCTCTACCTGGCCGCCCCGGCGGTGCTGGAGCGGCTGGGCCGGGCCTTGCGGGCCGAGGGGCGCCTGGCGGTGCTGACCGCGCCGGCCACGCTCTTCGTCTTCGCCGCCATGGCGCTCACCCCGCAGGGCGCGGCCCCCGCCGGCCTGCTCCTCCCGGCGCTGCTCGTCGCCGCCGCCAGCTCCGCCGTGGCGGTCTGGCGCGCCGAGGGGCGGCTGCACCTGCTCGGCGCGGTGCTGCTGCTGCTGGCGCTGGTCTGCTGGTCGGCCCAGCACCTCGACGCGACCACGCTCCTCCCGGCCCTGCTGGCCTACGCCGCCGCGGGCGGCCTGCTGCTCGCCGCCCCGCTGCTGGCCGAGCGCCGCGGCCGCCCGCTGGCCGGCGGCGCACCCGGCCCGTTCCTGCTGGCCGCGCTGGGGCTCCTGCTGTTCGTGGCCGGCGGCCCGGCCGCGCACGCCGCCGTGGCCAGCCTGGCCGGCCTGACGGCGCTGGCGGCGCTGCTCCAGGCCGCGCTCTTCTTCGAGGCCTGGCGCGGCCGCTCGGCGCTCTTCGCGCTGGGCGGGGTGGCCATGGGGTTCGTGACCCTGGCGCTCTGGGCGCTGACCGGGCTGGCCGGGGCGGTGCTGCCGGCGCTGGTGGCCGGCGCGGCGCTGGCCGCGGTGGCGCTGGCCGGCTCGCTGCTGGCGGGGCGCCGCGCAGCGGCCCCCCAGCTCGACGTGGTGCCGCACCTGGCGCTGGCCGCCCACCTGCTGGTGGCGGTGGTGGCGGCCCGGCCCGCGCTGGCCGCGCCGGCCTGGCCCTGGCTGGCGGTGCTGGCGGTGCTCGACCTGGCCTACCTGGCCGCGGCGCTGCTCCGGCGGCGCAGCGCAATCCTGCTCGGGCCGGCCGCGCTCACGGTGGTGGTCCTGCTCGCCCACCTGATCGGGATGGGCGTGGAGCCGCCCTCGCCCACCGTGGCGGGGTGGGCCGCGCTGGGGTTCGCGGCGCTGTTCCTGGGGGCCTTCCTGGCGGCGCGGCGCACCGGCGCCGAGCCGGCCGCCAAGGCCGGGGCAGGCGCGGCCGCGGCGGCCACGGCACTGCACGGCGGGCAGCTGGTGCTGCTCCTGGCCGCGGCGCCGCACACCCTCCCGCTCTCCTTCCTGGTCCCGGCCCACCTGGCGCTGGGGGTCGGGCTGCTGGCGCTGGCCTGGCTCGCGCCGCTGGAGGCGCTGGCGGTCAGCGGCGCCCTGGCCGGTGCGCTGGCCGCGCCGCTGCTGCGCCTGGGCAGCGGCACCGGCGCGGAGGCGCTCTGGCTGGCCACGCCGGCCTGGCTGCTGGCGCTGGCCTATCCGCTGCTGCGGGCGCGCCGGGCCCCGGCCGAGCGGCTCCCCTTCCTGGGCGCGGTGCTGGCCAGCTTCGCCTACCTGCTGGTGGCCCGCACGGCCTGGGTGGACCTGGGGCTCTCCGGCTACCTGGGGGCGCTCCCGGTGGCGCAGGCGCTGCTGCTGGTACCGCACCTGGTGCTGCTGCGCCGCCTGGCCGGGAGCCGGAGCGCGCCGCAGGACCTGGGCCGCTTCGCGCTGGTGGCCGCCGCGGTGCTGGGGCTGGCCACCGTGGCCGTGCCGCTGCAGCTGGAGCGGCAGTGGATCACGCTGGGCTGGGCACTGGAAGGCGCGGCGCTGGCCTGGCTCTGGCGGCGGGTGCCGCACCGCGGGCTGCTGGTCTGGTCGGCGGCGCTGCTGGCGGCGGTCTTCCTGCGGCTGGGGCTGAACCCCTCCATCCTCGAGTACGCGCCGCGCAGCGCCACGCCCATCCTCAACTGGTACCTCTACACCTACGCGATCTCGGCGGCCGCCTTCTTCCTGGCGGCGCGCTGGCTCTCCGGCGGCGAGGACCGGCTCCTGCCCGGCACCCCGCGCCTCTCGCCGCTGGCCGGGGCGGGCGGCGGCGTGCTGCTCTTCCTCTTGGTGAACATCGAGGTGGCCGATTTCTGGTCCACCGGGCCGCGCATCGCCTTCGAGTTCTCGGCCGGCCTGGCCCAGGACCTGAGCTACACGCTGGCCTGGGCCGCCTTCTCGGTCGCCACCCTGGCGGCCGGCGTCGCGCTCCGCTCCCGCGCCACCCGGCTCGCCGCCATCCTGCTCATGGTCGCGGCGGCGCTGAAGGGCGTGTTCCACGACCTGCACCGGCTGGAGGGGCTCTACAAGATCGGCGCCTTCACCGGCCTGGCCATCGCCCTGGCCCTGGTGGCGCTGCTCCTGCAGCGCTTCGTGCTGCGGGCCCCACCCGCCGCGCCCGGGGCCGCCCCTGCCCCCGCCGCCCCGCCGCCCCCGGAGAACCGCTGATGCCCGCCCGCCCGCTCCTCGCCACCCTGGCGCTGCTCGCCGCGCTCCCGGCCGCCGCCGACACGTTCGAGGTGACGCCGGCCGGCGCGGGGGCCCAGCGGCTGCAGGTGCCGCCGGCCTTCCTCTCCGCCTCGGCGGCCGGCGACCTGGCCGACCTGCGCCTGCGCGACGCCGCCGGGCGCGAGGTGCCCTATCTCCTGGTGGCGCCGCCGGCGGCGACGCCGCGCTGGGCCGGGGTGGCGCGCATCCGGCCCATCCCACCGGCGAAGAAGCAGAGCGGCGCCGAGCTGGACCTGGGCGCCGTCCGGACCGTGACCGGGCTGCGGGTGGCCCTGGACGGCCCGGGCTTCCTGAAGCCCGTCCGCCTGGAGGGGAGCGGCGACGGCCAGCGCTGGACCACGCTGCTGGCCGAGGAGGTGCTGTACCGCCTGCCGCTGGACGCCGGCGCCTGCGGCGAGGGCTGCGCGGGGCGCACCCTGGAGCGGCGCGTGCTGGAGTTCCCGGCGGCCCAGGTGCGCTGGCTGCGGCTGGTGCTGGACGACCGGCGCAGCCCGCCGCTGCCCGCGCCGCGCCAGGCCGAGGTCCGGCTGGACGGCGGCGCGCCCCTGGCGGCCGCCCCGACGGTGCCGCTGCAGCTCGAGGCCCGGCCCGGCGAACCCGGTCACTCCCGCTTCGCCCTGCGGCTGCCCGGCCCGCACCTGCCCGTGCAGGCCGTGGCCCTGGACGTGCGGTCGCCGCGGCTGGCGCGGCGGGCCCGGGTGCTGGAGGCGAGGCTGGTGATGGGCCGGCTCACGCCGGTGGAGCTGGGGAGCGGCACGCTGCTGCGCGTGGAGCGCGACGGCGTGACCGTGGCCGACCTGCGCCTGCCGGTGGATCGGCCCGAGGAGTCCGAGCTGGAGCTGGTGGTCGAGGACGGCGACAACGGGCCGCTGGAGCTGGCGGCCGCGCGCGCCGAGCTCGCGCCCCTGCCCTGGATCTACTTCGAGAGCCCGGACGGCGCGCGCCTGACCGCCACGCTGGGTGACCCTGCGCTGCGCCCGCCGCGCTACGACCTGGAGGCGGTCCGGCCCGAGCTCCCGCGGCTCCACCCGGCCACCGCGATCGCCGGGGAGCGGCGCGCGGAGGCGCTGGCGGTGGAGCGCGCCTCGGTGGCGGCGCCGGATCCGACCTCCCTCGGCGGCGCGCCGCTCGACCGCGCCGCCTTCCGCTGGTCGCGCCCCATCCCCGCGGCGCCGGCCGGCCTGGCCGCGGTGCGGCTCGACGCGGCCGTCCTGGCGCGCAGCGGCGACCTGGGGGACCTGCGCATCCTGGGGCCCGAGGGGCGGCAGGTGCCCTACCTGCTCGAGCGGCGCGACGAGCCGCTGGTGATCGCGCTGCCGCCGCCGTCCAGCCCGGGCGCGGATCCGGCGCGGCGCGGCCGCTCCCTTCGCACCGTGGAGCTGCCCGAGGCCGGGCTCGGCGGGGGGCGGCTGGTGCTGGAGACCCGCGCGCGCGTCTTCTCCCGCCAGGTCGAGGTGTACGAGACGGTGGAGCACGCCGGCCACCGCTCGGAGCGGCTGCTGGCCTCCAGCGGCTGGGCCAGCGCCGATCCGGCGCGCCCCGCCCCGGCGCTCACGCTGGAGCTGCCGGCGGTGGAGGGGCGGACGCTGCGCCTGGTGCTGGACGACGGCGACAACGCCCCGCTGCAGCTCGACGCCGCGCGGCTCCTCCTGCCGGCCTACCGGCTGCGCTTCTTCCACCCCGGGCCGGCGCTGCAGCTATTGGGCGGCGCCCCCGGCGTCTCCGCGCCGCGGTACGACCTGGCGCTGCTGGCGCCGCGCCTGCGCGGCGCGGCCGCCCGCGAGCTGGCCCTGGGCGGCGGCGCCGCCGAGGACGCCGGCGCCGGGGACGCCGCCCGCGGCCGGCTGATCTTCTGGATCGTGCTCGCCGCCGCCGTGGCCGCGCTGCTGGCGGTGGTGATCCGGCTGGTGGGGCGAGGCGCGCCGCCGGCCCCTGGCTCCGGCTCCGAGCACTCCGGCTGACCTGACGGCGCACGTCCGGTGCCCACCTTCCCGCGGTGGGGTCAGCTCGCCCAGGTCCGGGAGGTCTGCGCGGTGCCTGTGGTCCTGACCCGGGTCAGCCCGAGACCCGTGCAATCCGACCTGTCGGACGCAGGGCGTCACCAGGCAAGTCGCCCACTTGCGGGCAGGGACACCCTCCGGACCGCCGCTTGCAAACGCTTGCGGGAGAAGGACTCGCCATGCCCATCCACTGGAACGCCCAGCTCGCGGTCGGGGTCGAGGACATCGACCAGCAGCACCGGGAGCTGTTCGGTCGGATCAACGCCCTCCTGGCCGCCCTCTCCGAGCACCAGGGCAAGGATGAGCTGGACGGGCTGGTCACGTACCTCCAGGCGTACGTGGACGAGCACTTCCGGGCCGAGGAGCGGCTCATGAAGACCAGCGGCTTCCCGGAGCGCGTCGCGCACTGCGGCGAGCACGCGGTCTTCGAGAAGGAGTGCGTGGCCCTGGCCGCCGCGCTGCGCGAGGAGGGGCCGGCCTCGCACCTGGCGGTCCGGGCCAGCCGCATCCTGGTGGACTGGCTGCGCCAGCACGTGCTGACGCGCGACCGCGCGCTGGGCGCCTACCTGACCGGCTCGCGGCGCACGGTCGCCTGAGCCAGGGTCCTCGCGCGCGCACCGACGGGCCGCGGCCCGGCTGCGTGCACACCCTGCAGGCATGGCGCACGACCCGGGCCTGGAGACCGCCCCCTACACGCTGCGCTTCACCGCCTCCAGCCGCGCCGCCCGGCTGGCCGCCACCGCCCTGGGGGCCTGGCTGATCGCCTCGGTCTTCCTGTGGCCGCACGCCACCGACGAGCGCTTCAACGACGTGGTGGTCGGGCTGGTGGTGCTGATGTTCGCGCCGGCGGCGCTGTGGGCGCCCGCGCTCCGGTGGGTGAACACCTTCGCCGCCGCCTGGCTGCTCCTCTCGGCGGTCGCCTTCAAGCACTTCGGCACGCTCAACCAGCTGCACGACCTGGCGGTCGGCCTGGCCCTGCTCGTGCTCTCCTTCATCCACGGCCGCCGCCTGGCGGGCTCGCAGGAGGATCTGGCAGAGGCGAGGAGCTAGCCTCCCGCCGCCGCGCCCCCTCCCCTGGCCGCGCCCTGCGCCAGCGGCTCGGCCCGGACGCTCGCGACCGAGGCCCGGGCGCGGTAGGTGTCGAGCACCACCGCCACCACGATGATCGCGCCGGTCACCATCTGGCGCGCGAAGTCGCCCATGCCCAGCAGCAGCAGGCCGTTGTTGAGCACGCCGATGATGCAGGCGCCGAGGAAGGTGCCCACCATCGAGCCCTGCCCGCCGCTCATGCGCGTGCCGCCGATCACCACCGCCGCGATGGCCGAGAGCTCGAAGCCGACGCCGAGGATGGGGCTCGCGATGTTGAGCCGCATCATGTACATGACCGCGGCCACGCCGACCATGGCGCCGGTGAGCGTGAAGGCCGCCACCTTGTAGAAGGCCGGCGTGTGACCGGAGAGCCGGACCGCCTCCTCGTTGTTGCCGATGGCGTAGATCATCCGGCCGAAGACGGTCCGCTGCAGGATGAACCGCCCCGCCAGCACCGCCCCCAGCGCCATCAGGAAGATGAGCGGGATGCCTGCCACCGTGGCGCTCCCGACGGCGTTGAACGCGTCCGGGAAGGAGAAGATGGTGCGCGAGTTCGAGACCTCCAGCGCGGCCCCGCGCGCGATGTTGTACATGCCCAGGGTCACGATGAAGGAGTGGACCTTCCACCGCTCGGCCACGAAGCCGTTGAAGAGGCCGCAGGCCATCCCCACCGCCACGCTGGCCATCACCGCCAGCAGGATGGCCGCCCAGCCGGGCAGGCCCTCGCGCGTGATGACCATCCCGCCCACCACGGTGGCCAGCGCCAGCACCGAGCCGACCGAGAGGTCGATCCCGCCCAGCAGGATGGCGAAGGTCATCCCCACCGCGATGACGGTGTTGATGGAGATCTGGGTCAGGATGTTGGTCAGGTTGTCGAGCGACGCGAAGCGGGGGGCCAGCAGCGAGAAGAGCAGCACCAGCAGGGCCAGGGCCAGGCCGATGCCGGCCTCGCGCATGAGCAGCTGGACGATCTGGCGGGTGCGCATGGCGGGCCTCACGTCGCGTGCGCGGCGCCGGCCGGAGCCGGTGTGGCGCCGCGGTGCTGCAGGTGCTCCTGGTAGGCGAGCGACAGGATCCGCTCCTGGCTGAACTGGGCGCGCGCCACCTCGCCGGTCAGCTTCCCGTCGGAGAAGACCAGGATGCGATGGCAGATCCCGAGCAGCTCGGGCAGGTCGGAGGAGACGATCACCATCCCCTTCCCCGCCGCCGCGAGCCGCCAGAGGAGCAGGTAGATCTCGTAGCGGGCGCCCACGTCGATGCCGCGGGTGGGCTCGTCGAAGATCAGCACCTCCGCCTCGCGGAAGAGCCACTTGGCGATGACCAGCTTCTGCTGGTTGCCGCCCGACAGGTTGCGGGCCAGCTGATCCACGCTGGGGGTCCGGACGTCCAGCTCCTTCACCAGCCGCTCCGCCGCCGCGCGCTCCTGCCCGCGCTGCAAGAGCCCGCTCCGCGCGATCTTCCCGGGCGCGGTGAGCGTCACGTTGACCGCGCAGTTCATGTCCAGGACCAGCCCCTGCGCCTTGCGGTCCTCGGTAAGCAGGCAGATCCCGTGTCGGACGGCGTCGCGGGGCGACCGGATCGACACCTCGCGCCCCTCGCGCAGGATGCGACCGGCGGCGCGGCGGTCGGCGCCGAAGAGCGACCGCATGACCTCGGTGCGGCCGGCGCCCACCAGCCCGGCCACCCCCACCAGCTCGCCGGCGTGCACCGCGAAGGACACCGCGTGCCGGCTGGAGGGCGGGCGCAGCGCCTCCACCCGCAGGAGCTCCCGCCCCACCGGCACCTCCGGGCGGAACGGGTACTCCTCGCCCAGCTCCTTGCCCACCATCCGCTGCACGATCAGGGGGATGGTGGCGTCCGCGGCCCGGAGCGTCTCCACCTTGCGGCCGTTGCGCAGCACCGTGATCCGGTCGCCGATCTCGAAGACCTCCTGCAGCCGGTGCGAGATGTAGATGGTCGTCACGCCCCGGGCCTTGAGCCGGGCGATGATGGCGAAGAGCCGCCCGATCTCGCGCGGCGTGAGCGTGGCGGTGGGCTCATCCAGGATCAGCACCCGGCTCTGGGTGGAGATGGCCTTGGCGATCTCGATGAGCTGCATCTGCGCCACGCCCAGCGTCTCCACGCGGGCGCGCGGCGACACGTCCAGCCCCACCTCGGCCAGCAGCGCCTCGGTGTCGCGGTAGAGCCGCGGGAAGTCCACCAGGCCAAGCCGGCGCGGGAGCCGCTCGAAGAAGACGTTCTCCCCCACCGAGAGGAAGGGCAGCAGGTTGAGCTCCTGGTGGACCACCCGCACGCCGGCCCGCATGGCCGCGGTGGGCGTGCGCGGCGCGTAGGCCTCGCCGTCCAGCAGGATCCGGCCCGCGTCCGGCGCGTGCACGCCGCAGAGCAGCTTGACCAGCGTGGACTTGCCGGCGCCGTTCTGGCCCACCAGCACGTGGACCTCGCCGCGCGCGATGTCGAGGTCCACGTCGGCGAGCGCCACCACGCCCGGGAAGCGCTTGGTGATGCCGGCGAGCTGGACCTGGGGTGCGCCTGGGGCGGCGGAGGTCACGGGTCCTCCGCACCGCGCGCCGGGCCGGCAGGCCACGGCGCGCGGCGCGCTGGCGCTACATGACTTCCTTGGCGGTGACCAGCTTCACCGGCGTCTTGATCCAGCCCTTGAGGTGCTCACCCTTCTTCATCCGGAACCCGGTCTTGATGCAGTTCTTGGCCATGTCGGGGCCGAACTGGTCGATGGTGGCCAGCACCTTGCCCTGCTTGATCAGCGCCTGCACCGCCGGGATGTTGTCGAAGCCGACCACCTGGACCTTGCCGCTCTTCCCGGCGGCGTCGAGCGCCTTGACCACCCCCAGCACCATCGAGTCGTTGGCGGCCATCACGCCCTGCACGTCCGGGTGGGCGGTGAGCAGGTTGGTCATGAGGGTGTTGGCCTCCTCGGTCTCCCAGTGCGCGGTCTTGGACTCGAGCACCACCAGCCCGCCCTCCTTGGCGGCGCGGTCGAAGCCGGCCTTGCGCATCTTGGCGTTGTCGGCGCCGGGGTTGCCCTCGATGATGAAGATCTTGGCGCCCTTGCCCAGCTTCTGCGCCAGCGCCTTGCCCGCCAGGTAGGCGCCCTCGGCGTTGTCCGGGCCGACGAAGACCAGGTCCTTGAGCCCCGCCTGCGCCAGCGCCTTGTCGTCCAGCTTCACGTCGAAGTTGACCACCGTGATGCCGGCCGCGATGGCCCGCTTGGCGGGCGCGACCAGGCCCACCGAGTCGGCGGGCGCCAGGCAGATCAGATTGACCTTCTGCGTGACGAAGTTCTCGACCGCGTTGATCTGCGTGTCGATGTCGGTCTCCGAGTTCATGCCGACCGGCACCAGCGTGAAGGTCCCATCCTCCTTCTCGTACTTGACCGCGCCCTCCTCCATGCTCTTGAAGAACTCGTTCGCGAGCGACTTCATCACCAGGCCGACCACCGGCTTCTTGTCGGCCGCGCGGGTCACGGCCACGCTGCCAAGCACCAGCACCGCCGCCGCGATCGACGCCACGAGCACCCGACCCAGGACTCTCATCGGCTCTCCTTCGCGGGGGCCGCGCAGGCCCCCGCCTCACGGATGGGGAGACCCCATCCCATCGCCCCAGCGCCGGCGCCCCGTGCGCCGAGCCGGGTCCACAGCTGCCGGTCGGACGGCCTGCCACCTCCGGTGCGCCCTGCGACTCAGGCGCGCGCCGGCGGCGGGCCGCCGCCCCTCCGTCACGTGCTCGACGCATGCTCCGTTGCAAACGTTTGCGCGCCGATCGCAGGCACCATAGCTCGCGCCCGCCGGCCGGTGCGGTCCACGACGGGTTCGCCCCACGTGAGGACCCCAGGAGCGGGACCCCTGGCGCGATGCGTGCGGCGCGGCCAGGCGCGTGACGCCCCCGCGTTCGTGCTCAGCTGGAAAGGCCCGGCGCTGGGGCCGGCGGCCCCGCTCACCGCTGCCCGGGCAGCCCCTCGCCGAAGGACCGGCTCCGCGCCTCTCCGGCGCGTGCGCCCGCCACCTCGGCCTCGGTGTCGGCGCGGTGCGCCTCCTCCTCGGCCTGGTCGGCCTGCCGCTCCACTCCGCGCGCCTGCTGCTCCGCCATCGCGCCGTGGTGCCGGCGCGCGGCCGCGAAGTACTCGTCGGGGCTCACCTCCGCCTCGCGCCGGTTGGCCTCGGCCACGGCCCGCAGCGCCGCCGCCCGCGCCCGCCCGGCCTGCGCCTGCGCCCGGGCGGCCTCCGCCTCCCGGCGAAGCGCCGCCGCCGTACCCTCGGCTGCCCGCTGCGTCTCTTCCCAGGACCTGGACATGGCACCAAGCTGGCCATGGGCCGGCGCAGGCGCCGCGCCCCGGGGGAGCGCCCGCCTGCTCCCCGTTGGAGCTCGGCCCCTGCGCGGGGCCGCAGGGCCCATCCGGTTCACCGCCGGTCGCAGCTCAGCGCGCCCACTGGCGCAGCCCGACCCAGCCCACCAGTCCGGCGTGGTCGCTCGGCCAGAGCCCGCCCACGCAATCGTCCGAGGCGTTCCCCAGCACCTCGGCCCACAGCGGGCGGACCGCGCCGCGCACCAGCACGTAGTCGATCCGCTGCGAGAGCGGCGGCGCGGGCGGCGAGTCGACCCGCAGATCCTCCGCCCAGCAGCAGGTCAGGCCGGCCTGGGCCGGGCGGACCGTCGCCCAGACGTCGGTGAAGCCCGCCGCTGCCAGCACCGCCTCGGCCTCGGTGCCGGGGTCGGAGTTGGAATCGCCCACCAGCACCACCGGCCGCTCCTCGCCGGCCAGCGCGCCCGCCAGCTCGACGGCCTGCGCCGTGCGCACGCCGGGGTGGTAGGCCTCGGTGTGGGTGGAGACGAAGCGCAGCGCGTCGCCGTGTACCTTCGCGTCCACCGCCACCCAGCCGCGCTTGATGGGCAGCGTCTGCCCCATCACCGGCACCGGCAGCAGCGTCTGGAAGACCTGGCCCGCCGCGCGCGTGGTCTTCACGTCAGCGCGGGCCAGGATGACGCCGCAATCGGTGAGCCGCACGTCCTGGCCGGTGGCCACCGGCGCCTCGAAGTCCATCAGCTCCACCTGCGCGGCCACGCGGTAGGTCAGGCCGCGGCGCGCCAGCGCGGCGAGCAGATCGGCCACGTAGTCGTAGGCCACGGTGGTGGCCGGCGCGGTGCCGCCGATCAGCAGGTCGCCGGGATCCTGCACGCGCCACAGGTAGGCCTCCTGCAGCCCCACCAGCGCCGGGCCGGTGGTGGCGATCTCGTCGGCGACGGCCTCGGCCCGGGCGTGGAAGTCGTTGGCCTGCACCATCATCCAGGCGTTGGTGGCGGCCAGGACGAAGGCCTGGGCCGAGCCGGCGTTCATCACCGGGGTGAGGTCGGCGCCCAGGTACAGGTTGCGGGACATCACGCCCAGGACATGGCCGGGCGGTCCGCCATGGGACCGGTCGGCGACCAGCTCGGTGCCGCTGGGATCGCTGCCGGCCGAGCCGCCGCAGGCCAGCAGGAGAGAGAACAGGAACGCCGCCGCGGGCCGCTGGACGCGCATGGGTGCCTCCCCTTCGACGAGGGTGTCGAGTCGGGCAGACGCTACGCCGGCCGCCGCGCAGGGGCGCAGGTCGCGCGGGTAGGGACCCGTGCCAGGCCCGGGGGGAGCGGTGGCCGGAGGGCCGGGCGACGCGGCGCGCCACCCGCCTACGCCCGGGCGCTCCCCTTCATGTCCCACTTCCCCTCGGCGCGCAGCCGCTCGACGAGCGCCTTCGCCTGCTCGCGCAGCGCCACGTAGTCGGTCTTGGCCACGCGGTTGAGCGGCAGCGTGCCGGGCGCCAGCACCTCCACGTGGCTGGGGCGCGCGTAGGAGGCCATGCCGGCGCTGGCGGCCAGCACCTCCTCCGCGGACAGCTCGGCGCCCTCGGCCCGCTCCACGAACAGGACGATGGCCTCCGACCAGATGGCGTGCTCCACGCCCAGGCAGGCCGCGGCGTGGGCGCGACCGGCCAGCGCCGCCACCACGTGGTTCTCCACGTCGCCGGGGAAGACCTGGAACCCCTTGGGCTTGATGGTGAGCTTGCTGCGCCCCGCCAGCTTGAGCCCGTTCGCGTCGCAGCTGCCCAGGTCGCCGGTGTAGAGCACGCCGTCCTTCGTCAGCGCCTGCGCCGTGGCGGCCGGGTCGCCCAGGTAGCCGAGGAAGAGCTGCGGGCCGGAGAAGCAGAATCTCGCCAATCTCCCCGGCCGGCCGCTCCGGGCCGGCGCTGCCGTCCTCGTTCATGGGGGCGCGCACGGTCATCGGGCAGGTGGGCGCCGCGTAGCCGATCAATCCGGCCAGGTCCTCGGCGCTGGCGCCCGGCGCGGTGTAGGTGCAGAAGCCGGAGGCCTCGGTCAGGCCCAGGCCGGTGCCGATCTCCGGGGCCATCTGGCGCAGCCGGTCCAGGAAGGCGCGCGGGACGCCCTGGCCGCCGTAGATGGCGCTGCGCAGGCTCGAGAGGTCGTAGCTGGCGTAGCGCCGGTGGCTCCACTCCAGGTTGAAGAGGGCCGGGATCTGCCCGACGATGGTGACGCGGTGCTGCGCGACGGCCTCCAGGCTCTTCTCCGCGTCGAAGAGGTGGAGCAGCACCGCGGTGATGCCCTCCGCCAGGCAGGTGCCGAGCAGCTCGGTGGTGCAGCCCACGTGCGACGGGGGCAGGTTCACCAGCAGGCGATCCTCCTGCCGCAGCTGGAAGCCGACCGCCAGGGCCACGTTCTGGACCAGGATCCCCTCGTGGCAGAGCAGCGCCGCCTTGGGCGAGCCGGTGGAGCCGGTGGTGAAGATCACCAGGCACCCGTCGCGCTTGCCCACCTGGCGGCGGGCGCGGCGCACCGAGCCGGTCAGGCGGGAGAGGACGAAGCGGAGCTTCACGTCCCTCGTGAAGTCCTTCACCCAGGTCGCGCCGGGCAGGACGTTCTCCGGCTCCTTCTGGAACTGCACCCAGTCCTTCACGCCCGGGAACTGCCCCACCACCTCGCGCAGCACCGGCAGGAGCGCCGGCGCCCCGGCGTAGAAGTAGCCGCGCGGCTGGAGCTTCTCGAAGCAGGCGCGGATCTCGCCGGCCCGCAGCCGCAGGTCGAGCGGCGCCAGGATCACGCCGATGCGGTAGCAGCCCAGGAGCAGGAACACGTGCTCCTTGAGCAGCGGCAGGCTGGTGGCGATCACGTCGCCCTTGCGGTAGCCGCTGGCGAGCAGCTTGGCCGCGAAGGCCTCCGCCGCGGTGTCGAGCTGCTTCCAGGTCACGCGCTCGCCGGTGTTGTGCTCGATCAGCGCCAGGCCGCCCGGGTTGGCGCGGGCGTGCGCGGCCACGTGGTCGGCGATGTTGTCCTTCAGGGCGGCGCAGCGGGCGAGGACGTCGCGGTCCTGGGCCTCGGTCTTCATGCAGGGCTCCTGGCGTGGGGGCTCGGGCGGCGTCCCGTCTTGTAGCGCAGGACCGGCGGGGGCGGGAACGGCGGTCTTTCCCTCCGGCGGGATCGGGGCGCGGTATCATCCCTGGCCCGATGCTCGCCCCGCCCCCGTTCCTGGTCGAGAAGAACACCGCCCTCATGCTCGAGGCGGCGCTGCCGGCGCTGGTGGCCCGGCAGCTCGACGCCCGGCAGGCTGACGCGGTGTGCGGCCGGTACCGGCGCATCGGCCTCTGCCGGCTGCTCTCCTCCGGCCTCCCGGACGACCTGTTCACCTGGCTGGCCATGGGCGGGCAGGCCTTCCTGCACTGGCTGCAGGGGGTCCCGGCGGAGCGGAAGCACGGCAGCAGAATCGCTCCCCTGGTTCGACGCGGTCGCCGCCGGGGCCGACGCCCTGGCGGCCGGGATCGCGCGCGCCGCCGCCCCGGCCTGGACGCCGGGCGAGGAGTACGAGGACGACTTCCTCTACCCGCGCGTCCTCATGAGCCACTTCGGCGAGCGCGCCCCGGCCGCGCAGGTGGGCGCGCTGCTCGACCGGCTGGACGCGCTGACCGCCGGCGCCGATCCCCGCGCCGGCCTGTGCCGGGGGCTGGTCGAGCGGGACCAGGCGCGCTTCGAGGAGGCCCTGGACCAGGTGGTGGCGCGGCGGAGCGAGGACCTGGACCAGCGGCGCCAGCGCGGGATGCTCCCCGCCGAGGAGGGCGCCACCGAGGCGCGGATCTGGGTGGAGCTGCTGGCGCTGGTGCGGCTGGCGCAGGTGAGCGGGCTGGTCGTGGAGCCCGACCATCCCCTGGCCCCATCGCTGGCTCGCCGCCTGGACCGCGCCAGGCCTCCCGGACCGGACGCCTGGCGCACCTTCCCCTCCTACCGGCAGCTCGGATGACCATGCGCCTCGCGCTCACCGGAGTGGGGCTCGTCACCGCGCTGGGCCGCGGCGCCACCGGCAGCTGCGCCGCGCTGCGCGCCGGCGTGGCGCTTCCGGTCGAGCTGGGCGCCGAGGTGGAGGACGGCGAGGGCGGGATGATCCCGGCGGCCGGCTACCCGACCGGCCTGGCCGATGGCTTCTTCCAGACCGGCGCCTGGGTGCGGCTGGCCACCGCCGCGCTCGAGGACCTCGGCCACCAGTCCGGCTTCGCGCTGGAGGACGCCGCCGGCTGGCAGCGGTCCGGCCTCACGCTGCTCCTGCCGGCCATCCTCGAGCCGCGCTTCCGCTGGACGCCGGCGGACGCGACCGACCTGATCCACCAGGTGACCGATCCGGTCGCCTCGCTGCTCCGCCTCCCGGCGGCGCCCGCGCAGCGCTCGGCGCTGGGCGGCGGGTGCACCGGGCTGGCCAGCGCCCTGGAAGGCGCACTGCGCCAGCCGGCGCAGACGCCGCGCGAGCGCTGGGTGCTGGCCGCAGCGGACAGCTACGTGGATGGCCTGTCGCTGTCCTGGCTGGCCCTCGAGGGCAGGCTCAAGGAGCCCGGCCAGCCGGTGGGGCTCGCGCCCGGCGAGGCCGGCGCGGCCCTGCTGCTCGAGACCGAGCACGCCGCCCGCCAGCGCCGCGCCCAGCCGCTCGGGTTCATCGAGTCGGTGGCGCTGACCCGCGCGCCGGCCGGCACGCCGCCGCCGGCGAGCCCGGGCGAGGAAGGGCCGACATGGGCCCCGCCGCCCGCGCCTGCGCTGGGCCGGGCCCTGGCCCAGGCGCTGCGCGGCGTGCTGCCCGCAGGCCCGGCCCCGTGGCACGGCGATCTCTACCTCGACCTGAACGGCGAGACCTGGAAGGCCGCCGGCTGGGGCCACGCACAGGTGGACCTGGTGCGGGTCATCGCCTTCGATCGCTGCCGCGTGATCTTCCCGGCCGAGTCGCTGGGCGAGACCGGGGCGGCGAGCCCGCTCATCGGCGTGGCGCTGGCGCTCTGGAACCTGCGGCGCGACGGGGCGCCCGGGGCCATCGTCTGCTCGATCGGGGACGACGGGCAGGTGGCGGCGGTCCGGCTGGGGCCGGCGGCGCCGGCGCGCTGAGACCTAGCCGGCCTGGTCGAGCTTCTTGAGGAACAGGTTGCTCGGGTTCGCGGGGCGGAGCAGTTCGACGAGGCGGTGGCTCACCACGTAGGTCTCCACCGACTCCTTGACGCGGAAGAGGTCCGGCGCCTGCTCGAGCTTCTTCGGGTCGAGGACCATCCGGTCGATCCCCACGATCTGGCCCAGCACCTGCTGGGAGTACTGGATCCGGCTTCGCTGCAGGTCGAGGCAGTCGAACGAGCCGAGCGGGTTCACGATGAAGTGCTCGGCGCTGGCGACGTTCCCGCGGTGATCGAGGAGCGTGAAGGGGTAGCACTCCATCGCCACCCCCGTCCCCTCCAGCACGTCCTTCACGCTGCGGTGCACGATGAGCATGTTGCACGTGTTGTCCACGACCATCGGCGCCTTGAGCCGGGTCGGGTAACGCTTGCTCATCTGCCACTTCGCGTCGGCCGGGTACTCGGCTGCCGCCGAGATCCCGCGGCACATCTTGAAGGCGAACGCGCCCGTTCCGACCGGATTGCGGTCCAGGATGCAGTTTGCAGCGTCGGCCATCGGCAGCGTATTGACGGAGAAGTAGTCCATATCCATTCAGGCGAGCTGGAAGTCCAGCGATCCGATGTCGTTCAACGAAGCTCCCGGGGACGTGCCTCCGAACGCGACGACGCCCTGGAAGCACTGCTCTGACAGCCGCTCGAGCTTCTCCTTGGTGATCTGGATCGTCTCCATGGCCTTGCAGGGATCCGGCGGGGTGCCCCGGGCCTGCGAGGCGTGCTGCTCGAAGTCGCGAATCACCGGGTCCAGGCCTCTGACCACCTCTGCCGTGTAGTGCTCGTGGTCCGCGTAGTCGGAGGGCACGTGCACGTCCGCGGGACCATTCAGCGTCAGGTGTCGCGGCAAGCGAAGAACCTGCGCGACCTCCTGATCCATGGGCAGGAACAGCATGTTCTTGTAGTGATTGATGTTGTACTGGCCGCGGTGCAGCCCGACGCTCACCAGGTCCCGGATCTCAGGGTCCTCGACGTCCATGATCGCGTCCGCGAACGTCGCCTTGGGGATCAGGTGGTGCGCGTTGTTCCAGTCAGGGCCAGAACGCGGTGCGGAAGTTCTGGCCCACCGGGATCTGCCGCTTGAGCCTGGGCGGCGTGGCGGCAGGCGATGGGCGCGCCACCGTCGGCCCGTCCAGATCCCAGTCTCCCGCTCCAGGCAGCGCCAGCGTCGCGGCGTAGTCGCGGTCCAGCGGCGTGAGCCCGCCGCTCTTGGCCTCACGCTGCATGGTGGCCAGGCGATCGCCGGCAATCCCACGCGCCGCCAGCCCGGCCCGGTCGTCGGCCACCGGGTAGTTCTTGTAGACCTTCGTGTGCGCCTCGCGCTTCTCCTGCCGCGCCTGCCACCGGCAGGAGCAGCTGTTCTGCTTGTGCTTCGGCTCGTTGTGGAAGAGACACGCCCCACCCTCGGTGGAGCCGGACACGGAGACATGGTTCGGATTGTTCGTCTCCGCGACGTGCTGGCTCGCCTCGGACATGTCGCCCCCCTACACCCGCTTCTTGCAGCACAGGCACTTCGACGGGCCCGCCTGCTTCGGCAGCGCGATCACCGGCGGCTGCAGCACCGGGAACGGCGGCGTGTTCTTGTCGTTGTGGGTCATGAGGTCGAAGGACCGCGCCACCCCCTTCCCCTCCACCTTCACGTCGAAGGCGTAGTTCACGAACTCCGCCTTGCCCTTGATCTTGTTCGAGGCCACGCCACCGCCGGCCGAGCCGGCCTCGTCGCCGGTGCTCATGGCGAAGTTGGAGCTGGCGATGCAGATCGGCTTCCCCTCCACCTTGACCTGCTTCGAGCCCTGGCCCGTGTCGGAGGAGCGGGCCACGTTGGGATAGGGGATTGGCACCGGGCCGCCCGGGCTGGGCGTCTTGCAGACGTCCGGGAACGCGATGGTCACGCCGTTGGTGTCGGCGTTGACGATTGACAGCTTGTTCACGCCCACCTTGCCCATGCGTCCTCCTCCCCTGCCCCGCGCGCGGCGATCCCCGCCGCTCACTGCATCCACGCCTCGAAGGGCCGCGCCGACCAGCTCCCGGCCGAGGGCGCGCTGCGCGCCGCCGCGAGCTGCTGCAGCTGCACGGCCGTGAGCGCGCCGGTTTCCAGCTGGACCTCCCCGCGGCTCCGGATGGCCAGCTCCAGCGCCAGCCCCGCGCGCCGGCGGGCCGACCCCCGCTCCAGCTCGGTCACCAGCCGGCCCACCTGGAAGGGCGACCCGCGCAGCAGCCGGGCGGCCGGGTCGAGCCGCTTGCGCGCCTCGCTCCACCAGGTCGCCACGGCCCCGGGCTCGGCCAGCGGGAGCTCGGCGTCGTCCGACGGGAGCAGGTCGTTCGCCAGGTCTTCCTCGAGCGGCGGCAGCTCCTCGCCCTCCTCCGAAGGGGCCTCGCGCAGCAGCGGACCGGCCAGCTCCAGGCCGGTGATGGCCGCGAAGGCCTCGGCGGCCACGCCGCCCAGCTCGTCGTCGCCCAGCCAGCGCAGGCACCCGTCCGCGGCCACCACGCTGCCGCTGTAGCCGAGCGCCACCAGCGCCTCGCGCCGGAGCCCGGCCTCGCCCAGCAGGGCGATGAGCCGCTCCAGGTCCGCGGCGGTGCCGCCGGTGGCCAGCGCCAGGCGCGCCAGCCGTCCGTCCGCGCCGGCCTCGGCGACCCGCTCGCGCGCGGCCCGCAGCGCCGCCTTGCGGCCGGACACCAGGCCCGTCAGCAGCGCGGCGCTCCGCACCGCGGGATTGCCGTCCGCGAGCGCCGGCTCCAGGACCGCGCGATCCACCGTGGCCGGCTCCACCCGCCCGGCGCGCAGCGCCGCGGTCCGGACCAGGGGGCGCGGGTCCCGCGCCAGCCGCGCCGCGCGACCCGCCGGCAGGGCGCGGCGGAAGGCCAGCACCTCCAGCGCCGACACCACCTTCCCCTCGTCCGGATCGTCCAGCAGCGCCAGCGCCGCCTGGCCTGCGCCGGGGCGCTCCGAGAGCTGGAGCGCCCGCGCCAGCGACGGGCGCCGCTCCCCGTCCGCTGCGGCGAAGGCGCCGCCAGCGGCCTGCGGGGCCGCCTCGCCGCCCAGCAGCGCCAGCGCGGCAGCGGTCCGCAGCTCCGGCTCGTCCGCCTCCAGCGCCGGCAGGAGCAGCCTCCGCGCCGCGCCCTCCCCGGCCACCTCCAGCGCCTCGAGGTGCGCCAGCAGCCGGTCCTCCTCGGGGCCCGCGGCCACCTCGGCCAGCGTGTACCCGTGGGCACGCAGCGCCGACTCGCGCTGGCCCAGCAGGAACCCGGCCTCCTCCAGGTGCAGCGCCAGCACGTCCCAGCGCAGCACGCGATCGGGCGCGCGCATCAGTTGATTTCGATTCTTCCGCCCTTGATCCGCTGCAGGCCGCTGGCGCTGGTCTCGACCTGCACGCCCCGCAGCACGATGCGGCCGTTGCGGCGGAGCGTGATGGAGGCCTTGCCGCAGCGGAGCACCACCTCGTCCTGCCCCTCGAGCACCACCCGGCGGCCGTCCACCACCGCCTCCGCCGGCGGGCGGGGAGTGGACGGCGCTGGCGTGGCCTCGGGCGCCGGCGACAGGACCGCGTCCAGCAGCGGCGTCTCCACCTCCGGCCGGAGCAGCGCCAGCAGGATGGCGGGAGGGGATTGCCGGCGTCGAAGGCCAGGACCGCGCCCTGGCGCAGCCGGGCCGCCTCGCGAAGCGCGTCCGGCTCCAGCCCGGCCGCGACCTGGGCCGGCAGCTGCGCGCCGGACGCGCCGGGGTAGCCGACCAGCACGGCGCCGCGCTCCTCGCGCGCCACCCAGCCGATCCGGACGCCGTCGATGCGCGCCTCGCGCGGACGCAGCGGGATCACATCGCGGTCATCGGGCGCGCGCTCGCTCATCGGCGTCCCCTTCTCGAAAGCAGCCGGGCAGGTGTGTGCTGGAGCCTACCACGCACCTCCGCACCTCTCGGCCTCTGCGTGAACCCGCGCGGCGCCGGAAGACCCGCCCCACTTCGCGGCTTTTTCATTTTCGTCCGCCTGCCCCCTTGACACCTCTCGCGGGTCGCGATTTAGTTTGTTCGTCGAACGAACAAAGTAGACGTTCCGAGGCCGCGGTGAGAGAACACAAGCATTCGCGCCCAGTTGACCCCTGCCGGCGGCGCCGGTCGGGCCACCGTCCGGGCGGGGAGCACCACACGTGACTGCGGCGGAACGTCATCCTCTCCTCCACGTCTCCGGCCTCCGGAAGAGCTTCCGCCAGGGCGGGGTGATCCGCGGGCGGACCTCGCTCCTGGCCGTGGACGACGTCGAGTTCCGGGTCGAGCGCGGCGAGGCGGTGGCGCTGGTCGGCGAGTCCGGCAGCGGGAAGAGCACCATCGCCCGCCTGCTGGTCCGCCTCGAGCAGGCCGACGCTGGCGCCATCCGGCTCGACGGCCGCGACGTGCTGCGCGAGGAGCCGAGGGCGGCCTCGCTGGCCTACCGGTCGCGGGTCCAGATGATCTTCCAGGACCCCTTCGGCTCGCTCAACCCTTCGCACAGCGTGGCCTACCACCTGGAGCGGCCGCTCCTCCGCCACGGGCGCGCCACGCGCGCCGACGTGCGCGAGAAGACCCTGGCGCTGCTGCGCGACGTGGGGCTGGAACCTCCGGAGGAGTTCCTGGAGCGCCATCCCTACGAGCTCTCCGGCGGCCAGCGCCAGCGGGTGGCCATCGCGCGCGCCCTGGCGGTGGGGCCCGACCTGCTGGTGGCCGACGAGCCGACCTCGATGCTGGACGTCTCGCTCCGCAGCGGCGTGCTAGGGCTCCTGCAGCGGCTGCGCCGCGAGCGCGGCCTGGGGCTGGTGCTGATCACGCACGACCTGGCCGCGGCCCGCCACGTGGCCGACCGGCTGCTGGTGCTCTACCGCGGCCAGCTGGTCGAGGACGGCCCTGCCGCCGCGCTGATCGAGGCCCCGGCCCACCCGTACACCCGCGCGCTGCTGGCCGCGGTGGCCCACGGCCGCGCCGGCGAGCGCCCCCGGCTGCGTCACGACCCGACCCCGGCCGCGGGCGGCTGCCCCTTCGCCCCGCGCTGCCCCGAGGTCACCGACCGCTGCCGCGCCGAGCCGGCGCCGCTGGTCACGCTCGGCGCCGGCCGCCGCGCCCGCTGCCACCTCGTCCCCGCCACCCGCGCCTAGCGCCGCATCGGAATCCGCATGACCTCCCCCTCCCCGCTCCACCTGGGCCAGACCCCGCTCGCGCCGCCGCCCGGACCGGTGACGGGGCGGCTGACCGACGCCTTCGGGGAGCGCTGCTACGTGATCGAGAACGCCCAGGCGCTGCCACCGTTCCTGGTGAGCGTGGTGAGCGACGCCGATCACTGGCTCTTCGCGGCCAGCCACGGGCCGCTCTCGGCCGGCCGGCGCAGCCCCGCCACCGCCCTCTTCCCCTACGTCACCGAGGACCGGATCCACGACAGCGCCGGCCTGACCGGCCCGGTGGCCGCGCTCCGGGTCACGCGCGACGGCCGGACCCAGCTCTGGCGGCCGCTGCGCGCCGACGACGGCCTCGCCTACCGCGTGGTCCGCCGGCTCTACAAGAACGTGCTGGGCAACCGGCTGGTCTACGAGGAGGAGAACCTCGACCTGGGGCTGGTCTACCGCACCGGCTGGCAGACCAGCGCGCGCTTCGGGTTCGTGCGCGAGTGCGAGCTCCTGAACCGCGGCGGCCCCGCCGAGGTGGCGCTCCTGGACGGCCTGGTCAACCTCCTCCCGGCCGACGTGGACGACGCGCTCCAGGGCAGCCTCTCGGTGCTGGTGGACGCGTACAAGCGCAACGAGCAGGTGGCCGGGACCCCGCTGGCGCTCTATACGCTGGCGGCGCAGGTGGTGGACCGGGCCGAGCCCCGCGAGTCGCTGCACGCCACCACGGTCTGGAGCCACGGACTGCCGGCGGCGCGGATCCACCTGGAGGCCGAGGCGCTGCCCCGCTTCGAGCGCGGCCTGGCGCCGGCGCCGCAGGACGAGGTGCGCGGCCGGCGCGGGGCCTACCTGGCGGAGGCGCAGCTGGCGCTCCCGGCCGGCGCCGGGGCCCGCTGGCTGATGGTGGCGGACGTGGCGCGGCCGCAGCACGCGGTGGCGGCGCTGGCCGATCAGCTGCGCGATGCGGCCGGCGCGGCCGAAGCGGTGCGGGCCGACGTCCGGCGCGGGAGCGAGCGGCTGCTGCGCATCGTGGCCTCCACCGACGGGCTGCAGCGCACCGCCGACGAGCTGGCCACCGCGCACCACACCGCCAACGTGCTCTTCAACGACCTGCGCGGCGGCGTCCCGGCCGCCGGCGGCGAGCTGCCCGGGCGCGATTTGGAGGCCCACGTCGCGCGGATGAGCGGCGCCGTCGCGCGCCGCCACGCCTTCTTCCTCGCCACCCTGCCCGACCTGGCCCCGCGGGCCGAGGTGCTGGAGCAGGTGGAGGCGCTGGGCGATCCGGACCTGCTGCGGCTCGTCCTCGAGTACCTGCCGCTCACCTTCAGCCGCCGCCACGGCGACCCCAGCCGCCCCTGGAACCGCTTCGACATCCACGTCCGCGACGCCGCCGGGCGCGAACGGCTGCACTACCAGGGGAACTGGCGCGACATCTTCCAGAACTGGGAGGCGCTGGCCCTCTCCTGGCCGGCGCTGGCCGAGGGGTTCGTGGCCCGCTTCGTGAACGCCTCCACCGCCGACGGCCACAACCCGTACCGGATCTCCAAGGACGGGATCGACTGGGAGACGCCGGATCCCGACCACCCCTGGGCCACCATCGGCTACTGGGGCGACCACCAGCTCATCTACCTGCTGCGGCTCCTGCAGGTGTCCCTGCGCCACCACCCCGAGCGGCTGCGCGCGCTGCTGGGGCGGAGCCTCTTCACCTACGCCGACGTGCCCTACGAGCTCGTCCCCTGGGACGAGATTCTGCGCGACCCGCGCGCCACCATCCGCTTCGACGCGCCCAAGCACGCCCGGCTCGCGGCGCGCGCCCGCACCGAGGGCGCCGACGCGCGGCTGCTCCACGGGCCGGACGGGCTCCACCGCGTGACGCTGGTGGAGAAGCTGCTGGTGCCGGCGCTGGCCAAGCTCGCCAACCTGGTCCCGGGCGGCGGGATCTGGATGAACACCCAGCGCCCGGAGTGGAACGACGCCAACAACGCGCTGGTCGGGCATGGGCTCTCGGTGGTGACGCTCTGCCACCTCGAGGCCTACCTCACCTTCCTGCCCCAGCTGCTCGCCCCGCTGCGCGGGACCGCCGTGCCGCTCTCCCCGGAGGTGGCCGGCTGGGCCGAGGCCACGCGCGCCGCGCTGGAGGGGCACCTGGCGCTCCTCTCCGGCGCGCCGGACGACGCCGCCCGCGGCGCGCTGATGGCGGCGCTGGGACGCCCGGCCGGCGCCTACCGCCAGCGGCTCTACCGCCACGGCCTCTCCGCGCCGGCCCCGGCGCCGGTGGACGAGCTGCTGGCGCTGGTGGCGGTGGCGCTGCGCTTCGTGCGCGACGGCCTCGCGCGCAACCGGCGCGCCGACGGCCTCTTCCACGCCTACAACCTGCTGGTCCCGCGGGGCGCCTGCGCCTTCGGGATCGAGCCCCTCCCCGAGATGCTCGAGGGGCAGGTGGCCGCGCTGGGCACCGGGATGGTCGGCCCGGAGGCGGCGCTGGAGGTGCTGGCTGCGCTCCGCCGCAGCGCCCTCTACCGCGAGGATCAGCAGAGCTACACCCTCTACCCGGACCGGCAGCTGCCGCGCTTCCTGGAGAAGAACGTGATCCCGGACGCGGAGCTGACCCGCGTCCCCGAGCTGGGGCGGCTGCTCGACTCCGGGGCCGGCCCCGGCGGCCCCATCCTCCGGCGCGACGCGCAGGGCAAGGTCCGCTTCGAGGCCGGGTTCCACAACGCCGACGCCTGCCGCGCCGCGCTGGAGGCGCTGCGCGAGGCGGGCCGGGCCGGGCTGGACGCCGCCGGGGTGGAGGCGGTCCTGGCCGCCTACGAGCGGGTCTTCAACCACCGCGCCTTCACCGGCCGCAGCGGCTCCATGTTCGCCTACGAGGGGCTGGGCTCCATCTACTGGCACATGGTGGCCAAGCTGCTGGTGGCGGTGCAGGAGCAGCTCTTCGCCGCCGCCGACGCGGGCGCGGCGCCGGCGCTGCTGCGCCGCCTGGGCGACGCCTACGAGGCGCTGCGCGCCGGCGTGGGCGGGGCCGGGAAGCCGCCCCAGGTCTACGGCGCCTTCCCGCTCGACCCCTACTCGCACACGCCGGCCGGCGCCGGCGCGCGCCAGCCGGGCATGACCGGCCAGGTGAAGGAGGAGGTCATCACGCGCCTGGGCGAGCTGGGCGTCCGGGTGCAGGGCGGCCGGGTCCGCTTCCAGCCGCTGCTCCTGCGCCGGGCCGAGTTCCTGGAGGCCCCGGCCACGCTCGAGACCTTCGACCTGCGGGGCCAGCGGCTCCGGCTCCCGGTCCCGGCCGGCGCGCTGGCCTTCACCTACTGCCAGGTCCCGGTGATTTACCGCCTCGCCGCCACCCCCCGCGTCGAGCTCACCGCCGCGGACGGCGCGGCGCGCTCCTTCCCCGGCGACACCCTCGACGCCGCCACGTCGGCCGAGCTCTTCGGCCGCACCGGCAGCGTCCGCCTCCTCACCGTCGACACCCAGCCCGGCCGCTGACCATGACCCGCCTGACCTTCCCCCCTGGTTTCGTCTTCGGCGCCGCCACCTCGGCGTTCCAGATCGAGGGCGCACCGGCCGCAGACGGCCGCGGCGAGTCGATCTGGGACCGCTTCTGCGCCACCCCCGGCGCCATCGCCGACGGCACCGACGGCCGCGTGGCCTGCGACCACTACCACCGCTGGCCCGAGGACCTGGCCCTGATGCGCGAGCTGGGGCTGCAGTCCTACCGGTTCTCCATCAGCTGGCCGCGGGTCTTCCCGGACGGCGCCGGACCGGTCAACGCGCGCGGCCTCGACTTCTACGACCGGCTGGTGGACGCGCTGCTGGCGAACGGCATCGAGCCCTTCGTGACCCTCTACCACTGGGACCTGCCGCAGGCCCTCGAGGAGCGGGGCGGCTGGGCCTGGCGCGGCGTGGTGGACCGCTTCGTGGACCTGGCCGACGCGGTGGCGGGCCGGCTGGGGGACCGCGTCACCCGCTGGGCCACCCACAACGAGCCCTGGTGCGTCTCGCACCTGGGCTACGAGATCGGGGCGCAGGCGCCCGGCCGGAAGGACCCGGCGGCGGCGCTGGCCGTGGCCCACCACGTGCTGCTCTCGCACGGCCGCGCGGTGCCGGTGATCCGGGCCCGGGCCCCGGGGGCGCAGGTGGGCATCGTGCTCAACCTGGTGCCGGCCTACCCGGCCTCTCCCAGCGCCGCCGACGCGGAGGCCACCCGCGCCTTCGACGGCTTCTTCAACCGCTGGTACCTCGATCCGCTCTTCCGCGCGCGTTACCCCGAGGACGCCGTCGCGGACCGGGTCCGGCAGGGTCACCTGCCGGGCCCGGTGCTTCCCTTCGTGGCCGAGGGCGACCTCGAGGCCATCTCCGCGCCCATCGACTTCCTGGGGGTGAACTACTACAACCGCGGCGTCATCCGCAGCAGCGCCGTCCCGGAGGCGGAGAACCTGCCCCGCACCCTGCCCCTCCCGCGCCCGGAGGAGCTGACCGACATGGGCTGGGAGGACGTGCCGCACGCGCTGGAGGACCTGCTGGCGCGGCTCTACCGCGAGTATCGCCCCCGCGCCCTGGTCATCGCCGAGAACGGCTGCGCCTACGCCGACGGGCCCGACGCGGCCGGGCGCGTGGCCGACGCCCGGCGGGTGGAGTTCCTGCGCGGCCACCTGGCCGCCTGCGCCCGCGCCGCGGCGGCCGGCGTGCCGCTGCGCGCCTTCTACTACTGGTCCCTGCTCGACAACTTCGAGTGGGCCCACGGCTACACCAAGCGGTTCGGCCTCATCCACGTCGACTACGCCACCCAGCAGCGGACCCCCAAGGACAGCGCGCGCTTCTACCGCGAGGTGATCGCGGCGCGCGCGGTGAACGAAGCCAGCAGCGAGGAGAAGCGCCCATGACCCGCACCCCGATCCGCGCCGCCCGACCGTGGCGGCCCCTCACCTCCCTCGCCGCCGGCCTGGCCGCCGCCGCGCTGCTGCTGGGCGCCGCCTCCGCCGCCGCCCAGGGCGCGCCCGCCCCCGGCGCGCCGGCCCGGCTCCCCGCGGTCCAGGTGGTCTCCGACGCCGGCGGCCAGCGGCTGACGGTGGACGGCAAGGACTTCCTGGTGGTGGGCATGAACTGGGACTACGTGCCCATCGGCCAGAACTACAGCTACAGCCTCTGGACGCAGCCGGACGAGGTGATCACCGCCGCGCTGGACCGCGAGATGCCGCTGCTGCGGGCCATGGGCGTGAACGCCATCCGCCAGTACGTGGGCATCCCGCCGCGCTGGGTCCGCTACATCCACGAGCGCTACGGCATCTTCACGGTGCTCAACCACACCGTGGCCCGCTACGGCTACACCATCGACGGCGCCTGGGTGCCGGAGAACAAGATCGACTACTCCGACCCGAAGCTCCGCCAGGCGGTGAAGGCCGAGGTGCTGGGCTACGTGGACCAGTTCAAGGACACCCCCGGCGTCCTGATCTGGCTGCTGGGCAACGAGAACAACTACGGCCTTCACTGGAAGTCGAGCGAGATCGAGGCGCTCCCGCTGGAGAAGCGGGACGAGGCCCGCGCCCGCTACCTCTACTCGCTGATGGGCGAGATCACCCTGGAGATCAAGGCCCGGGACGGCCGCCGCCCGGTGGCCATCGCCAACGGCGACGTGCAGTACATCGACCTCATCGCCCAGGAGTGCAAGGGGCTCGACATCTTCGGCGCCAACGTCTACCGCGGCGTCTCCGCGCTGGACCTGTTCCAGGTGGTGAAGGACCGCCTCGGCCTGCCGGTGCTCTTCACCGAGTTCGGCGCCGACGCCTACGACGCCAGGGCCGGGCGCGAGGACGACCTCCCGCAGGCGCGCTACCTGCTCGCGCAGTGGGAGGAGATCTACGAGCAGTCCGCCGGCAAGGGGCGGGTCGGGAACGCCATCGGCGGCCTCACCTTCCAGTTCAGCGACGGCTGGTGGAAGTACCGCCAGGAGGTGAACCTCGACCTCCACGACACCAACGCGTCCTGGCCGAACGGCGGCTACCTGTACGACTACGTGAAGGGCAAGAACAACATGAACGAGGAGTGGTGGGGGCTCTGCGCCAAGGGGCCGCCCGACGCGCAGGGGCTCTACGACCTCTACCCGCGCACCGCCTACTACGTCCTCCAGCAGGCCTACCGGCTCCCGCCCTACGGCGCGGGCACCAGCCTCGACGCCATCCGCGGCCACTTCGGCGCCATCGACCCCATCACCTACGCGCGCAACTACCGGAACGACAAGGCCGCCGCGGCGGCCGCCAGCACCGACAAGGTCCGGCTCAAGAACGTGGTGATGAAGTTCGAGACCTACTCCACCGGAGCGCAGGGCGACGTGGTCGCGGCCGACGGCCCGCCCCGCGGGTTCGACCACATGGAGTCCTTCTTCGCCACCGCCGAGGTGAAGCCCACCGAGCGCGTGGTGGCCGACCTCTCGCTGAACGTGCTGGGCCACGTGGCCTCGAACCCCATCGACGAGATCTTCTACGAGCGGCGCGGCAAGCCGGTGACGCTCACCACCCCTGACGGCTCCACCACCATGGACGGCGTGGAGCGGGTCAAGATTTACGGCGCGAGCGTGGCCTGGGACGACGACTGGTTCCGCCTGGACGGCTTCTACCGCACCGGCCACTACCACTGGCAGGCCGAGGGCGACTTCTTCGGCGTCTACCGCGAGGCCAACTACGGCCCCAACCTGGACACCTACAACGCCGACGCGCCGCTGGGCGTCGAGCTCGCCGGCAAGCAGGCGCTGGAGGGGTTCAAGATCGCCTTCGGCCCGCAGCTGTGGTGGGGCGCCAACCCGGCCATCGTGGGCAAGTACCGGGTGCAGCTGGGCCGCTTCGACGTGTCGCTGGTCCACCACGAGGACCTGGCCAAGCAGACCTCCTTCACCGCCTCCTCCTCCGTCCCGCTGCCGCCCACCCGCTCCACCAGCGTCTCGGTGGCCACCGACCTCGGGCCCATCGCCGTCCGCGCCGGCGCCATCATGGGCGGCTTCAACAAGGTGGGCGACACGTTCCGCACCGACAAGGGCAACCTGGACGAGATCCGCAACAGCGACACGCTGGGCGGCAAGCTGAAGCTGCAGGTGGAGCGCGGCCGGTACCACTGGTACGCGCAGGGCGCGTACATGGGGCTGGTGGCCGACGGCGGCCCCACCTCCGAGCTGACCTACACCGGCTGGGCGCTGCGCGACAGCGGCTCCGGCAACCAGGTCAACGCCATGACCGGCGTGAACGTGATCCTGGGCGACTGGCAGGTCGCCCCCAACGTCCTGTGGCAGAAGCCGCTGGAGGGACCGACCGGCAACCGCTGGATGCAGGAGAACAACCCGGAGCGCGCCGACGGCAAGCCGGACCCGTTCGCCGTGCGCGGCAACCGCGAGCTGGTCGGGGGCGAGGTGATCCTGGCCTACGACCCGACCCCCGCCACCTGGCTCTGGGCCTGGGACAGCGACGCCCGCGAGGACGCCAGGCTGGCCGGGTCGATCTCCTTCATCGGCCGGCACCAGCCGACCTCGATGGACAACGGCACCGGGTACCTCGAGGACGGCGTCACGCTCATCCCCATCGGCGCGCCGCCGGCGCACGACCTGTGGGAGATCCGGGCGCGCCTCATCTCCGCCGTGAGCCATGACCTGCGCATCGGCGGGCACGCGTGGGTGGGCACGGCCGAGCCGAACGGCTCCGCCACCCGGCTGGTGCACCGGCAGGGCGCGGACCTGATGGTCGGGTACAAGACCTTCCGGCTCTCGGCCTACGCCAAGCGCCAGGACTACGGCCCGTACGACTACCACCGCGACTTCAACATGACCTTCCCGCTGCAGCTCATGGGCGACGTGTCGTGGGGCGTCGCCATGCCGAACTGGTACGGCCACCTCGACACGCGCTGGGGCGTCCGCGGGACCATCCGCACGCTGGACTGGTACTCCAACCGCGCCGACACCTCGCTCGCCAGCCCCGACGGCAACGAGTACGAGATCCGCACCTACGTGAACATCGGCCTGTAACGCCGGCGGCGAGGCTCCCCTCCTCGCGCCCCTGGGGCCGCAGCGCGTCTTCCCCGGACGCGCTGCGGCCCGCTTTGCGTGGGCGGAGCGTTCGCGCGCGCTGTTCCCGGCCGCCACGCAGGATCGGCCCCGCAGGCTCGCCCCCGCGGTTCTCGCCCTCCAAGTCTCGCTCCCGCGCGCCCGCAGCCTCGCCTCGCGCTCCGCTCCCCCCGCACCCGTCCCCCCGCACCCGTCCCCCCGCACCCGTCCCCCCGCACCCGTCCCCCCGCACCCGTCCCCCCGCACCCGTCCCCCCGCACCAATCCCCCCCGCACCCGTCCCCAACGCACCCGTCCCCCCGCACCCGTCCCCCCGCACCAATCCCCCCCGCACTCCGCTCGCCCATCAGCTCCCCCGTCCCGCAGCGCCGCAGGGCGGCCGCGGAGCGAGGACAATCCCGCAGGCCCGCATAGCAGCCCGACCAGGTACGCGCGCGGCACGCTTCGAGCGCTGCGAGCCGGGCACCCGTCCAAAGGCCGCTGGCCGACCGCCGCATGCGAACACGGCGCGGGAGTGGACCACTCGCCGGTCGGCCAGCGGCCTGCGTTGTGCCCGGCGAGCGCAGAGACGGAGTGCGGCCCGCGCGCGGAGCGTCAAGAGCGGCCGGGCCGAGGACGTCCGAGCGAAGCGGCCGACCGGAGGCGCGGAGGGGCGGCGCCAAGCAACCGCGCCTCCCCACCACCAGCTGGTCCCGAAACCCCCCGGTCGTCCTTCGACTCCGCGCCCGCCAGGCGGGCGCTACGCTCAGGATGACCGGTGGTCCGAGCACACGGCGGTCATCCCGTTCATCCCGTTCATCCCGTTCATCCCGTTCATCCCGTTCATCCCGTTCATCCCGGTCATCCCGGTCATCCCGGTCATCCCGGTCATCCCGGTCATCCCGGTCATCCCGGTCATCCCGGTCATCCCGGTCATCCCGGTCATCCCGGTCATCCCGGTCATCCCGCTCGTCCCGCTCGTCCCGGGTCGTCCCGGTTGTCCCGGACGCCCCGGTCGCCCCGGTCATCCGGGTCGGCCTGGGGGGCCCGGTCCCCCCCGGTCGGCCTGCTTGAGTGGGGAGCCCGTGACCTGGTCGGCCGAGACCGCCAGTGGCCACTCCCGGCCCCCAGGGTTCGTGGCGGCTTCGCCGGCCCGAGCAGAAGAAAGGCCCGCCGGCGCGATTGCGCGGGCGGGCCTCGCGGAGCCGGCTGGCCCCGTTTCTCGACGGTCTGCTAGTCCGCGGTCCAGTACACGTCGTCGAAGCTGATGGTGGCCGGGCCGTCGCCGGCGATCATGAGCAGGAGCGACACGGCGCCGAGGTCGGAGTTGGGGAAGTCCGACGCCGGGATGGAGAGCTCGTGGTACTGGCCGTCGCGCACGAACCCGTAGGGATCGGCGCCGGCCTTGAACTTGATCCACGACTCGCGCACCGCCATGCCGCCCGGGCTCTTGAGGCCGAGCTTGAAGTCGGTGCCGGTCGAGGCGGGGACCTTGAGCGAGATGTGCAGGTGGCCGTGCGCGAAGGCGCCGAGATCGTACAGCCTCGCGGGCGCGAAGCCGAGGCCGTACCACTGCGGGGCCGCCGCCGTGAGGGTGAAGCCGTTCGCGCCCTCCGAGGGCGGGCCCGCGGTGAGCGCGCCGTTGGCCGGGTTCCAGATGAAGATCGACCCGTCGCCGGTGGAGTCGAAGGAGCCCGCGTCGCAGGAGCGCTCGGTGGAGACGCCGAACCTCGTGCCCACCGGCCGGGTCAGGTTCTCGGGCGCGTTCTCGCTCCAGGAGATCTCGTCGAACTCGAACACCGCGCCGGGGGTGACGGCGTTCGCCCCCGCCACCATGAAGTACTGGCGGATGTCGGTGAAGTCCGCGCTCCCGAACCGGGTCATGGGGATGGACAGCTGGTGCCACTGGCCGTCGCGGGGGAAGGCGTAGTCCTGCTTGAGCTCGACCCAGCTGTCCCCGTCGTTGCCGCCGTTGATCCCGACCTTGAGATCGTCGGCCGCGGTGGTCTTGATCGAGAAGCTGAGGTAGCCGGCGGCGTAGTTGAGCAGGTTGCGGCGCCGGGTGGTCGCGTAGCCGAAGCCGAGCCAGGAGCCGTCCGTGGTCTTCACCGCCACGCTGGTCGCCCCCGCCTGAGGGGTGCCCGTCACCTGGGTCAGGTTGTTCCACAGGTAGAGGGCCATGTCGGCCGCCGGGTCGAGCTGGCTGCCGCAGGTGGCGCCGTCGGCCAGGACGCAGAGCCGCCCGTGCGGCTGGGCGGCGACCTTGTCCTCCACGCTGGAGGCGGCGGTCGCGTAGACGCGCACGTAGTCGACCACCAGCTGCTGGGGCATCGGGCCGTTGGCCTCGTCCGCGGAGTGCATCCCGAAGTCTGGCGCGCCCACCGCCAGGTTGAGGATCATGTAGTAGCTGAAGTCCTTCAGCTCCGCCTTCTGCGGGTCGGTGAGGTCCAGCGTCCAGTAGACGTTGCCGTCGATCTCTGCCTCGCAGCGCCTGCTCGTCCCACTCCAGCTCGTACACGTGGAAGTCCGCCGACAGCTTCTCCGGGTGCGTGTAGGTGACGCCGTCCTTCACGCGGCCCTGGACCGCGTCGTCCCACCAGTGGGCGGTCGAGAAGACCGCGTCGTCGCCGGTGCCCATGGCGCCGCAGAACATCTCGGCGATGTCGATCTCACCGCTCTTCGGCCAGCTCTCCATCCGGTCGCCCAGCAGCCAGAAGGCGGGCCACATCCGGTTGCCCTCGGGCATCTTGATGCGGGCCACGAACCGGCCCTGGTGGAAGCTGAACTTGCCGCGGGTCACCAGGCGCGCGGAGGTGAAGGGCTGGCCGCCCCAGGCCTGCCGGCGGGCGGTGATGACCAGCTTGCCGTCCACGATGGCGGCGTTGTCAGGCGAGGAGGTGTAGTACTCCATCTCGCCGTTGCCCCAGCCGTAGAGCGGGCCCGGGTTGGTGGGGCCGTTGCCGAGATCGAAGGCCCACTTCCCGGTGTCGATGGCGGGCCCGTCGAACTCGTCCCCCCAGACCACCCCGGCCGGCGCGCTGCTCACCGCCAGGACGGCGGGCTGGGAGGTCACGCTGCCGGCCGCGTTCCGGACCACCACGGTGTAGCTGCCTGCGTCGCTCGCCTGGACCGTGGGGAGCTCCAGCGTGGCCGCGTCCGTCCCGACCTCGGCCGCGCCACGCCGCCACTGGTAGTGGAGCGGGGCCGTCCCCGCGGCGACCACCGTGAAGCGCGCCGTCTGGCCCGCCGCCACCGTCACGCTGGCGGGCTGGGTGGTGATGGTCGGGGCGCTGGGCTGCGGGTCTTCGCCCACGGTCAGGGTGGCGGGCTGGCTGGACACCACGCCGGCCGCGTTCTGGACGATGACGACGTAGGTCCCCGCATCGCTCGCCTGGGCCGAGGCGATGGTCAGGGTGGCCGCGTCCGCGCCCACGTCGGTCGAGCCCAGCCGCCACTGGTAGTGAAGCGGGGCCGTCCCGGTCGCCACCACGCCGAAGGACACCGGCTGGCCGGCCGCGACCGTCTGCGAGGAAGGCTGGCTCGTGATCTGCGGGGCGACCGCCCCCGCCGGCTGCTCCGTGCCCCCCTTCCCACAGGCCAGGGCCAGGCCGACCGCGGCGAGGAGCGCAGCGGTCTGCAGCGTCAGCGGGAGGTGCGGTCTTCCAGATGGCATCGGTCGCTCCGGGCGAGTCGAAGAGGGATGGGCCCGGCCGTGGAGCGGCCGAGCATTAGTTTGTTCGCCGTACGAACAAATGCCTCTCATTGGGGGTCACCTGTCAAGGCGGAACTGAACCTGAGCAAAGAAAGCCACTTGGCGCACACCCCGGCGCACCTGAGCCGACCCGGGCGGCGCCCATGGCCGGCGAGCCGCTGGGCCGTCACCGCACTCCGCTCCAGGGCGTCATCAGGACGGAGTCGAAGTCGTTGCCGTTGTAGACCATGCGCGGCGCCAGCCCGCCGATCGGCGTGAGCAGGAGCTTCAGCCGCTGCCCCTCGAGCCTCACCTCCGGCACGCCCACCAGCGTGAACCAGGACAGGTGGTTGCCGCCGCCGGTCGCGTTCGTGTCGAGCTCGGCCGAGCCCAGGCGGACGGGGGCCCCGCCGTCCGCGGCGGTCACGAACACCTCCGCCCTCACCACCGCCGCGCTGCCCGGGGACGTCGTGAAGACGCCGACAGACCAGGCGCCTTCGTCGTAGGTGCCGGTGAGCGGCGCGGAGTAGAACGCCGCCGGCGCGGAGAGCTCCTTGATCGGCTGGAAGCCGGAGATCGTGCCCCTGGCCGGGTCGAGCGTCTCCGCGGCGGGGGTGACGCCGCCGGCGGCGGCGCTGGACAGGTGCCAGGCCGTGGGCAGATCGGCGGCCTGGTCGCCGGAGGTGCTCTCGTTCGTGTAGACCCGCACGTAGTCGACCACGTACGTCTGCGGGAACTCGGTGGTCTCGTCCGCCCAGCCGCCCCACGCCCCGCCCACCGCCAGGTTCAGGAGGACGAACATCGGCCTCGAGAACTCCTCCATGTCCGCGGTGACGGCCCTCGAGCCGTAGGCGAGCCCATCCACCTTCCACGTGAAGCCGTGGGGCGTCCAGATCACCTCGTAGACGTGGAAGTCGTCCGAGAGCCGCTCCTGCAGCCGGTAGCCGAACGACGGCCCCGGGTTGCGGCCGCTGGCGTCCCGGTAGTGGAGCGTGCCGTGCGTGGTGAAGTCGCCGCTCCCGTCGGCCAGCCCGCCGATCATCTCCATCGCGTCGATCTCCCCGCAGTCGGGCCAGGGCACGTCGCCGCCGTAGAGTCCCCAGGAGGCGCTGTTCGCGCCCAGCATCCAGAACGCGGGCCACAGGCCCTGGCCATACGGGAGCTTCGCGCGCACGGCGAACTTGCCGTAGGTGAAGGCGCGCTTCTGCGAGGTCTGGAGGCGCGCCGAGGTGTAGGGGGCGTCGCCGTACGCCTCCTCCCTGGCGGTGATGGTGAGGAGCCCGCCGCCCACCGTCGCGTTCTCCGCCCGGTAGTACTGCGACTCGCCGTTCCCCCACCCGCCCGACCCGAGGTCGAAGGTCCAGCTGGAGGGGTCCACGGCGTCGCCGTCGAACTCGTCCGACCAGACCAGCGCCCAGCCGGCGCCCGGATCGTATCCGCCGGCCGCGGCCGTCACCTCCACCGCCACGCTGTCGGTCAGGACGCCCACCGAGGCGGTCACGGTCGCAGCGCCCGGGGCCACGCCGGTGAGGAGCCCCGCGGCGCTCACGCCCACCACCGCCGGCGCGCTGCTCTGCCAGGTCACGCCCGTCGTCAGGGGCGCCACGCTCGCGTCGCTGTACGTCCCGGTGACCGCCAGCAGCCGGGACTGCCCGGCGGGGATCTCGATCGAGCCCACCTCCACGGCGATGGCGGTCAGGGTCACCTCGGTGACCGTGACCTCCACCGCCACCTCGTGGCCCGCCGCCGAGGCCGTCACCGTCGCCCGCCCCGGCGAGACGCCGCTGATCACGCCGGCGGCGGTCACGCTGGCCCGCGCCGCGTCGGAGCTGCCGAAGGTGAGGCCGGTGGTGACGGGCCGGCTGGCCCCGTCGGAGAAGGTCCCGGTGACGAGCAGCGCCTGGCTCGCGCCGACCTGGAGGGACACGCGCGAGGGCGAAGCCTGGAGCCCGGCCAGGCTCGGCGTCCCCCCGCCGCCATCCCCGGCGCAGGCCGTGACCAGCCCGGCGAGGAGCACGAGCAGCGCTGCGGCGATCCGATGAAGACGGCACGTCGTCCGGTCCATGTTCGACCTCGGCTGCGGCGGGTGCCGCGCGGTTGCAGGACTCCAGGTCCCGGCGCCCAGGGCGCCGGGGGATGGCGGCTCGAGGGCGGCCGGCGTGGCGGCTAGGGGGCCTTGTGGCAGGCCACCTGGCGCTCCTGGCCGAGCGCCCGCACCTGCGGCGAGCACTCAGCGCAGGCCTCGCCCCGCTGATCGCAGCGCGGGTGGAAGCGGCAGCCCGCGGGCGGGGCGCGCAGGTTGGGTGGGACGCCGGGGATGCTCCCCAGGGCCCCGTCGTCGAGCCGCGGGAAGGCGCGCAGCAGCCCCTGCGTGTACGGGTGGAGCGGGCGCTCCCGCAGGGCCGCGGCCGGCCCCACCTCGACCAGCTGCGCCGCGTAGAAGACCGCCACGCGGTCGGAGATCTCCAGCATCCGCGCCAGGTCGTGCGAGATGAACAGGACCGAGAACCCCAGCCGCCGCCGCAGCTCCAGCAGCTGGTCGAGGATCTCCCGCTCCACGATCACGTCCAGCGCGGTGGTGGGCTCGTCCAGGATCACCAGCGCCGGGTCCAGCGCCAGCGCCAGCGCGATCCCGACCCGCTGGCGCATGCCGCCGGAGAGCTGGTGCGGGAAGGCGTCCAGCCGGTCGCCGGAGATGTGGACCAGCGCCAGCAGCTCGCGCGCCCGCTCGCCGGCCTCGCGGCGCCCCATGGGCCGGTGGGCCTGCAGCGCGTCCACCAGCTGCTCGCGCACCGACAGCACCGGGTTGAGCGCGTCCATGGCGCTCTGGAAGACCATGGAGATCCGCGTCCAGCGCACCCGCCGCAGCCCCTCCTCGTCCAGGCCCAGCAGGTCCTGCCCCTCCAGCAGCACCTCGCCGCCCGAGATCACCGCCGGCGGCGGCAGGATGCGGAGCAGCGCCTGCGCGAAGGTGGACTTGCCGCTGCCGGACTCGCCGCAGACCCCCACCACCTCGCCGCGCCCCACCTCCAGCGAGACGCGGTCCACGGCCCGGACCGGCCCCTCCGGCGACAGGTAGTCGACGCAGAGGTCGCGGACGGAGAGCACGGGCTCAGCCACGGGACACCACCGGGGTGGAGCGCGGCGTGGCCAGCCCGGCGCGCCCCAGCGCGTCGCGCCAGGCGCGCTCCAGCTGGAGCCGCGGGTTGGTGATCTCGTCGAAGCCGGCGTTGAGCATGGTGAGCGCGAAGCCGACCAGCGCGATGCAGAGGCCGGTGGGCACGTAGGTCCACCAGGCGCCGGTGAGCAGCGCCGCGTCGTTGGCGGCCCAGTAGAGGTTGGTGCCCCAGGTGACGCTGGAGACGTCCCCCAGCCCCAGGAACTCCAGCCCCACCTGCGCGCCGATGGCGTAGACGGTCGAGCCGATCACCTGCGCCACCAGCAGGGACGTCATGTTGGGCAAGAGCTCGCGCAGCACGATCCGGATCCCCGGCTCGCCCGCCACCACCGCCGCCGCCACGAAGTCGCGCTTCTTGAGCGCCAGCGTCTGGGCCCGCAGCACGCGCGCGTTCCAGGCCCAGCCGGTCACGGTCAGCACCAGCGCCACCGTGGCGGGGCCGGCCGGCAGGTAGGCCGCGATCACGATGGCCAGCGGCAGGCCGGGGATGACCAGGAAGACGTTCACCAGCAGCGAGAGCGCGGTGTCGACCCTCCCGCCCACGTAGCCGGCGGTGACGCCGATCACCGCCCCCACCAGCACCACCAGCCCGCCCACCAGGAACCCGAGCGCCAGCGAGGCCCGCGTCCCGGCCACCGCCTGGGCCAGCACGTCCTGGCCCTGCCCGGTGGTGCCCAGCCAGTGCGCCAGCGAGGGCGGCGAGTGTGGCACGCCCACCAGCGCCGCCGGCGAGGGCGCCAGCAGCGGCCCCAGCAGCCCCAGCAGGAGGAACACCGCCATGATGACCGCGCCGGCGGAGGCCTTGCGGTCGCGGCGCACGGCGTCCAGCCAGGCGCGCAGGCCCGTCAGGCGGGCGGCCTTGCGCGGTGCGCCGCGGGCGAGGAGCGGGAGCCTCACGGCGACACCTCCCGCGTGCGCGGGTCGAGCCAGAGGTACACGATGTCCACCAGCCAGTTCGCGCCCAGCACCGCCAGGGTGATGACCAGGAAGATGCCCTGCATGAGCGGGTAGTCCTGGTTGCGCACCGCCTGCACCAGGAGATAACCCTGCCCCGGGTAGCTGAAGACGATCTCGGTGAGCAGCGAGCCGCCCAGCACGAACCCCACCGCCATGCCGAAGCCGGTCACGCTGGGCAGGAGCGCGTTCCGCGCCGCGTAGCGCAGCATCACCCGGCGCGGCGCGAGCCCCTTGGCCCGGGCCAGCGTCACGTACTCCGACCCCAGCACGGCGATCATGGTGTTGCGCATGCCCAGCAGCCAGCCGCCCAGGGTCGCCAGCACCACCGTGGCCACCGGCAGCGCGGCGTGGCGGACCACGTCGGAGACGAAGAGCCAGGACCAGGCCGGGCTCAGGTCGTCGCCGTAGGCGTGGCCCAGGGGGAAGAGCTGCCAGTGGAAGCCCAGCAGGAAGAGCGCCACCATGGCCAGGAAGAAGTACGGGAACGCCCCCAGGAAGGCGAAGGCCGGCGGCAGCACGGCGTCGAGCCAGCCCCGCCGCCACCAGGCGGTGACCACGCCCAGCAGCGTGCCCAGCACGAAGCTCGTCACCAGCGCCGAGCCGGCCAGGAAGATGGTCCAGCCCAGGCCGGTGCCGATCACGCTCGAGACCGGCGCCGGGAAGTAGGCCACCGAGACGCCCATGTCGCCGCGCAGCACGTGGCCCAGGTAGGTGAGGTACTGCCGCCAGAGCGGCTCGTCGGTGAGCCCGAAGGCGGCGCGGAGCGCCCCCATGGCCTCCGGCTGCAGCTTGCCCTGGAAGCGGGCGAAGAGCGCGGTGGCCGGATCGCCGGGCATGAGCCGCGGCAGGAAGAAGTTGAGCGTCAGCGCGGCCCAGGCGGCCAGCGCGTAGAAGCCGAGCCGGCGGAGGAGGTAGTTCATCGGTCACCCCCCGCCGGCCGCAGGTTCACCAGCACCAGCAGGCACTCGGGGATCTTGTTGGGCGAGGCGGCCGCGTAGGGATCCTCGGCGCTGGGGAAGCCCTCCACCCGCTGCAGGTTGTAGGCGGCCCAGGACGGGTTGGGATAGAGCGGGATGGCGGGCGCCTGGTCGACGAAGATGGCCTCGAGCCGCTCCACCAGCGCGCGCTGCGCGGCCGGGTCGGCCTCGGTCTCGAAGGCGGCCAGCGCGCGGTCGGCCTCGGGGCTGCCGAAGCGGTGCCAGTTGCCGGCGGCGGCCACGCCCACCGGCCGCACCGTCGCGGAGCCCATCAGCCAGCGGTAGAAGCCGTACGGCGTCGGCCCCTCGTTGGACCACCCCAGCGACAGGTCGTACCGCCCCTCCTGCAGCCGCTGGAACCAGGCGCTGAAGTCGTAGGTCCGGACGCTCGCGTCCACCCCCACCTCGCGCAGCCCGCGCGCCATCACCTGGGCGGCGCGCACCCAGTCCGACCAGCCGGAGACGGTGAGGATCTCGTAGGTGAGCGGCGTGCCGTCCGGCCGCCGGCGGATGCCGTCAGGCCCGCGCCCCAGCCCGGCCTCGTCCAGCAGCCGGTTGGCCTCGGCCACGTCGTGGTGGACCCAGGTGCCGCGCTCCACCAGCCCCGGGTCGCGCCAGCCGGCGTAGGCGTCGGAGAGCGCCGTGGCGTCGGCCGGGCGGCTGTAGCCGTAGAGCCCCACGTCGATCATCAGCTTGCGGTCGAGCGCCATGGAGAGCGCCTTGCGGACGCGGGCGTCGTCGAGCGGCGGGCGGGTGGTGTTGGGGTAGAGGAAGATGGTGCCGCCGATGAGCGGGAACCAGTAGCGGTGGTGGGCCGGATCCCGGGCCACGAAGGTCCGGTCGATGGCCGGCACGAAGTTGGCCGCCCAGTCCACCTCGCCGTAGACCAGCGCCAGGTTGGCGCGCTCGTTGGACGGGAGGGCCGGAAAGCGGAGCGCCTCGATGGCCGGCTTCCCCGGCTGCCAGTAGTGGGGGTTGCGCCCCAGCTCCCAGATTCTGGTTCTGGAAGACCCGCACCTGGGTGAACGGACCGGTGCCCACCGGGTCGGGGTTGGTGAACGTGACCGGGTCGGCCACCTTGCTCCAGACGTGCTCGGGCACGATGGGCCGGCCCACCAGCTCGTCGAAGCCGGGCAGGAACACCCGCTGGAAGGCGAAGTCCACGGTGCGGTCGTCCACCAGCCGCACGTCCTGGAGGAAGGCCCAGACGCCGCCGGAGTCCAGCGCCGGGAACCGCCGCATCAGCTGGTAGGTGAAGACCACGTCACGGGCGGTGAACGGAGCCCCGTCGGACCAGCGCACCCCCTCGCGGGTGGTGATGCGCACGACCCGGTTCCCCTCCCGCCACTCCCAGCGCTCCGCCAGCCAGGGCACCCGCTCGCCCTTGACGCTGTTGAAGACCACCAGCGGCTCGTGGATGCCGGCGGCGGTGGGCCAGGGGGCGCCGGCGCCGGGCGCGAGCGGGTTGAAGTTCCGGACCCAGGCCGAGGTCTGGTCCATCGAGATGGTGATCACGCCGCGTGGGGGCGGCGGCTTCTCGCGGACGCAGCCGGCGCCGAGGGCCAGGGCCAGCGCCGCGGCCGCCAGGCGGCGCGCGGCCGCGGTCACGGCTGCACCTCGCGGTAGACGCGGACGTAGTCGACCACCATCGAGGTCGGGAACGCCGTCGCGCCGGCGGGCGCGCCCACGAAGTAGCCGCCCACCGCCACGTTCAGGATCACGAAGAACGGGTGGTCGTAGGCCCAGGCCGCGCCGCCAGGCTGGTCGCCCTTCTCGACCGTCTGGTACTCGCGCCCGTCCACCAGCCAGCGGATGCGCTGGGCGTCCCACTCCACGGCGTAGACGTGGAAGTCGGCGTCGAGCCGGGGCGAGCCCACCAGCGACCAGGAGCCGGTGATCGCCTCGCCGCCGGAGTAGCCCGGCCCGTGCAGCGAGCCGTGCACCACCTGCGGGAACTGGCCCTTGTACTCCAGGATGTCGATCTCGCCGCAGGCGGGCCAGCCGACCTGCGGCTGGTTCGCCCCCAGCAGCCAGAAGGCCGGCCAGAGCCCCTGCCCCGACGGCAGCTGCACCCGCGCCTCGAACCGGCCGTACTGCTGCGAGAAGCGGCCCTGGGTCTTGAGGCGCGCGGAGGTGTACGCGTTCCCCTGGTAGCTCTCGCGGCGCGCGGTGATGAGCAGGTGCCCCTCGCCGTCCAGCGCGGCGTTCTCGGCGCGATCGGTGTCGTACTCCAGCTGGGCGTTGCCCCAGCCGCCGCCGCCCACGTCGAAGGTCCAGCGGGACGGGTCCGGGAGCTCGCCGGCGGCGCCGTCGAACTCGTCCGACCAGGCCAGCTCGTAGGTCTTCGGCACCGGCTCCTCCACGGGGCCGCCCCCGCACCGCCCCCAGCCGGCCAGCAGCGGGAGGAGGACCAGGGCCAGGGTGCGGACGCGGGGCGACATCAGGACTCCAGGCGGCGGGGCGCCGCGAAGGGGAAGCGGGTCAGGTCGGCCAGCGCGGCCTCGAGGGCCAGCGTGGCGGCGCCCAGGGCGATGGCCCGGGCGCCGAGGGGGCTCGTGACGATGCGCGCGGCGGCCACGCTCGACACCAGCGTGCGTCCACGCACGGTGGCGCGCAGCGGCTCGAGCAGCGCCTCGCCCACGCGCGCCAGGCTCCCGCCCACGATCACCGCGGCGGGGTTGAGGAGGTTCAGGAGGCCGGCCACGGCGATGCCCAGGTGCCCGGCCGCGTCGCGCACCACGCGGAGCGCCAGCGGGTCGGCGGCCAGCGCCGCCTCCTCGATGCGGTCCAGGGAGAGCTCGCCGCGCGCGAGCAGGCTGCCCGGCGCCTCGGGCAGCAGCGCCGCCGCGCGCGCCACCAGCGCCTGCGCGCCGACCAGCGTGACCAGGCAGCCGCGCAGGCCACAGACGCACGGCGGGCCGTTGGGGTCGATGGCGAGGTGTCCGATCTCGCCGGCCACCCCGGTGGCGCCGCGGTAGATCTGCCCGCCGATGATCAGGCCCGAGCCGATGCCGGTGCCCAGCTTCACGTAGGCGACGTCCTGCACGCCCTGCCCTGCGCCCCACCAGCGCTCGGCCAGCGCGCCCAGGTTGGCGTCGTTGTCCACCAGCACCGGCACGCCGAACCGCTCCTCCAGCGCCACGAAGCCGCCGCTGCCCTTCCAGGCCGGCAGCACCACGTCGGAGAGGCGGTCGGGATCGCGCGGATCGACCGGGGCCGGGACCGCCACGCCAATCCCCACCAGCCGGTGCGGCCCCTGCCCCCAGCGCGCCAGGCACTCCTGGATGAGCGCCACGGCCAGGCTGCGGGTGCCCTCGGGGTCGGTGCGGACCGGATGCGCCCGGTCGGCCCAGGCCAGCACCTGGCCGCGCAGGTTGGTGAGGGCCACGCCGACGTGCGAGGCCCCGACGTCCACGCCCACCAGGCCGAACGCGTCGTCCTGGAACTGCAGCACGATGGGGCGCCGCCCGCGCACCGACTGCCCGGCCCCCACCTCCTGGACCAGGCCCGTGACGAGCAGCTCGTTCACGGTCTCGGACACGGTCGAGCGGGAGAGCTCCGTGCGCCGGGCGATCTCCGCCCGCGAGATGTTCCGCTCCGCCCAGATGAGCCGGAGGAGCGCCGCGGCGTGCGGCAGCCTGGGCGTCACCGCCGCCACCTCCACCGCCTCCGCCCCGCCCCTGCGCTGCCCCTGCATGTGCGCCTCCGGTCTGCCCAGGCCTGCGTGGACCGGGCGGCGCCGCAGCGGCCGCCGCCCGGTCCCGAGCTGCTACGTGACTACTTGTAGAAGTAGATGTTGTCCACCCACACCGAGGAGCCGGGGCTCCCCTGCAGCACCAGCTGCTCGAGGTGGGCGCGGGCCGTCGGGCCGCCCTGGAAGGCGGAGAACGGCACGTCGATGGAGACCCACTGGCCGGTGACGAGCGCGGGGCTGGTGACGGCGGTGAGGTTGAGCTGCCCCTCGCTGTCGTCCCCGCCGCCGAACTCGGCGTTCGCGCCGAAGTCCACCACCTTGAGGAGGAACGAGGTGGCGTCGCCGGTCCAGATGTCCATGTGGACGTGGGTCATGGCGGTCGCGTCCACCGGGTGGCTCACGAACTCCACGCCGGCGTAGCCGAAGCCCGAGTACTTCTTGGCCGCGTCACCGGCGATGGTCACGTCGGTCACGGACGCCTGGCTCCAGGCCGCCAGCCAGCTGTCGACCGGCACGTTGTCGTAGGCCCCGGAGTAGAGGGAGATGACGTCCGTCGCGGTGCGCGCCGGCGGCGCCGGCGCGGCCGCCGTGGGCAGGCTCAGCCCCACCACGGTCACGGAGGTGAGGCCGTTCGCGGCCACGCCCTTGAACCTGGCCGTGATGTTGGTGGTGCCGGGCGCGACCGGGGTGATGACGCCGTCCGCGTCCACCGTCGCGGCGGCGGGGTTGGAGGACTCGTAGGTGAACCAGCCCGGGCCGACCGAGAGCACCTGGTGCCCGCCGGCGACGGCGTAGTCCAGCGACTGGCCCGCCACCGTGCCGGTGCTGCCGACGGTGATGGTCTTCGACTCCGTGGCGATGGCGGCCGCAGGCGCCCCGTAGGCGGACAGGTCGGCCACCTCGTACTGCACGTCGTCGAGCCAGATGACCATGCCGCGGCCGAGATCCTGCGCCGCGTCGGCCACGAAGAAGACGCCCGGCTCGGCCGTGAGCTTCGAGGGGTCCGGCAGCGGGATGGTGAACTTCTGCCACTCGGTGGTCAGCGCGGCCTGGTGCCAGCTCACGGCGTAGGGGCTGGCGCCGTTGCGGTCGCCCAGGCCCACGCTGTCCAGCAGGTTCGGGTCGGTGGCCTTCGCCCAGAAGGTCAGGGCGTTGAAGCCGGACAGGTCGCGCGGCGCCGAGGCCAGGAACGCGCCGCCGATGTAGGCGCCGGGGCCCGGGACCGGGACGAACATGCTGGCCGTGCCGGCGTGGTTGACGTTCGCGTCGGACGACGGGGCGCCGGCCGAGCCGCCGAAGGGCGAGTAGGCGAGATCGGTGGCCAGGGCGTCGTCGAAGACGGTCCCGCCGCCGACGGGAGGCTCCTCACCGGTGGTGTACAGGTAGACGTTGTCCACGTAGACGGTGGAGGAGGAGGACGAGAGGACGAGCTGGGCCAGGTGCGCCCGCGCCGCCAGGCCGCTGAACGCGGTGAGCGGGACGTCGACGGAGACCCACTGGCCGGTGGCGATGCCGTCGGTGACCACCGAGCCCTCGGTGTCGTCGCCGCCGCCGTAGGCGCCGTCGGCCCCGAAGTCCACCAGCTTCACGTCGACGTGGGTCGCGTCCGGCGTCCAGGCGTCCAGGTGGAAGCGGGTCATGGCCGTCGCGTCCACGGCCGGGAACTCGACCCCGGCGAACTGGAGGCCGGTGTACTTCTTGGCCGCGTCGCCGGCGATCTGGAGGTCCTCCACCGCGGCGCTGTCCCAGTCGGCCGACCAGGTGGTGACCGGCAGCTCGGCGTAGGCCCCGGAGAGGAGCGCCTTCACGTCGGCGGCGTCGCGGGCCGGCGGCGTGGGCGCCGGGGTGGAGGGCGTGGGCAGCGGCTCGGCGTCGCCCACGTAGAGGTACAGGTTGTCCAGGTAGACGGTGCTGTTCGAGCCGGAGAGGATCACCTGCGCCAGGTGGGCGCGGTGGGTCAGGCCGGCGAAGCGGCTGAGCGGCACGTCGATGGAGACCCAGGTGTCCTGCGCCAGCGCCGGGCTGCTGCTCCCGTCGAAGATCAGCTCGTGCTCGGCGTCATCCCCGCCGCCGTAGGCGCCGTCGGCGCCGAAGTCCACCAGCTTCACCTTGATGAGCGTGGAGTCGTGCGTCCAGACGTCCGCGTGGAAGCGGGTGGTGGCGCTGGCGTCCACCGGCGGCAGCTCGATGCCGGCGTAGAGCAGGTTGGAGTACTTCTTGACCGGATCCGAGAAGAGCGCCAGGTCGGCCACGTCGGCCGAGTCCCACTCCGCCGACCAGGTGGTGACCGGCACGGCGGCGTAGGCGTCGGAGAAGAGCGACACCACCTCGGCCGCCGGGCGGGCCGGGGGCACCGGCGCCGCGCTGGCCGGCATGTTGGCCTCGCTGACGTTGACGGTCAGGGCGCCCTGGGCGTCCACCGTGCCCAGCCGGGCGGTGATGACGGCCGTGCCCACCGCCTGCGCGGTGGCCAGGCCGTCGGCGTCCACGGTGGCCACGTCCGCGGCGGAGGAGGAGAAGGTGAGATACCGGGCCGACATGGACTCGGTCACCGGCACGTTGTTCACCGGGAAGGTGACCGTGATCTCGCTCACCTGGGCGGTCGTCCCCACCTCGCGGGCGACGGTCTCCTCCTTGATGGACGGCACCGGCGCGCCGAGCACCGAGGCGTCCAGCGCCTCGAACTTCATGTCGTCGAGCCAGAGGGTGTAGCCGCCGGTCTCCGCCTCTGCGAAGTAGAAGAGCCCGGCCTCGGACGCGAGCACCGAGGGATCGGGGAGCGGCAGCACGACCTTCTGCCAGTCGGTGCCAACCGCCAGCTCGCCGAGGTGGACGTCGTGCGCGACGTTGCCGGTGTTGTCGTTGCCGAAGCCCACCACGTCCACCGTGGCCGGCGCCGAGGCCTTGGCCCAGAAGGTCAGGGCGTTGAAGGTGCGCAGGTCGCGCGGCGAGGTGGACTTGAGCACGCCGCCGGTCCAGCCGGTGGTGGGCACCCCGATCCGCAGCGAGGCGCTGCCGGCATGGGCCACCGTGGTGTCCTTGCCGAGGTCCGCGACCGCCCCGTCCCCGAACATCTCGAACGTGACGCCGCTGGCGAACTCGTCGTCGAAGACCTTGTCCAGCACCTCGGGCTTGGGGGCGGACTCGCCCTTGCAGCCGATCAGCATGAAGGCTGCGAGCGCCGGGACGGCGAGGCTCGACAGCCAGTTCCGAGAAGTCATCGGGTTTCTCCCATGAGCTGCACGCGCGCGCTGTGGCTGCCGGCCTGACGCTCCCCCGGACAGCGCCGAATTTGTTTGTTCGGCGTACGAACTATTTCGCGACCGGACTGCGCATGTCAAGGAGCGCGGTTCAGGATTTGTGAATCAGCGGATTTATGGCTGTATAAACAGCATGTTACGCTGCGGATCGCCGGATCTGGTCAGCGCTCGCACGGCCCCGCACTGCGGCAGCGCCGCGCAGCGGCATCCTAACCCGAGAGAGCCAGATGAAGCACCCGACCAAGCCGCGCGGCCGCGCCGGCCCGAGCTCAATCGATGCGGGCCAGCTGCTCCAGCGCGAACGCGTAGGCCCCGAGCGCCATGGCCTCGCTGGTCCCCAGCCGCGAGAGCCCCACGCCCGTCCGCCGGAGCGGATCATAGGGCACGGTCCGGCCGCCCGGGCCGACCGGGATGCGGCGCACCTCACCCTGGAAGAAGGCCGCCCGCTCGCGCGAATCCTCGAGATCGTAGGGCCTCGCCAGCAGCCTCGGCTCCTCCCGTCCGTCCAGCCAGCGCAGCCGGCCGCGCATCGCCTCCAGCAGCGCCGGCAGCAGGTGCGGCGCCGCCGCCGAGAGCCCCCCACCCAGCACCACCAGCCCGTCCATCACCGCCACCGCCGTGGCGATGGCGTCGCCGGCCACCGCGCCCATCGCGCGCCAGGCCTCGCGCGCAGCGTCCCGGTCACCGTCGGCGGACCCGTCGGCGATGGCGGCGATCACCTTCGGCTCCGGCGCGTGCTCCGGCGCCAGCCCCGCGCGCTCGGCGTAGACCCGCCGCACGGCGCGGATCGACGCGCCCTCCTCGACGAACACCCCGCGCTGCTCCGGGTGGCGCAGCGTCCAGACCTGCGCGGCGGCCGAGTTGTCGCCCCGCAGCAGGCGCCCGTCCACCACCAGCCCGCCGCCGAGGCCGGTGCCCAGGGTGAAGCCGATCAGCGTGCCGAAGCGGCGCGGCGCCCCGGCCGCGGCCAGCTGGCCGTTCACCCAGGGCAAAAGCCCGCCCAGCGCCTCGCCGTACGCGAAGAGCGCGCCGTCGTTGTTGATGAAGACCGGGAGCCCGAAGCGCTCCTCCAGGAGCGGCCCCAGCGCCACGCCGCCGCGGAAGGCCGGCAGGTTGGGCAGGTCGCCGATGATGCCGTGGGCGTAGTCGGCCGGCCCGGGGAAGGCGAAGGAGAGCGCCACCGCCGACCGGCCGGTGGACTGGTGCACCGCCTCGAACCCGTCCAGCAGCTGCCCCAGGCAACGGTCCAGGTCGTCGCCCAGCGTGGGCATGCGCAACGGCTCCAGCACGGCCCGGCCGCCCTGCACGGCGTTGAAGCGGAAGCTGGTCCCGCCCGCGTCCACGGTCAGGACCACCCGCCGGTCGTCCCGCAGCGTCAGCATGCCCAGACGCTTTCATGGGGCTCGGCCGCCGGCAAGGGGGGCCGCGCGTGCCCCGGCCGGCGGGGCGGCCTATGCTCCGCGGGTGAGCGCCCGCGCCCTGCTGCTGGCCCTCCTCGGGCTCGCGCCGCTGGCCGCCGGGGCCGGTCCGGAGGGCGTCTACCGCATGTCCTTCCAGGCCCGCCTCGAGGCGCCGCCGCTGCTCCACCGGGACGAGCCGCTCCCCGCCGACGCGATCCTCTCCAGCTCCACTGGCGCCGGCGCGGCGCGCCTGCGGCTGCGCGCCCAGGGGCTCGTCTGCACGCTGGAGGTACGGCTCGCGCCCGGGGGCGCGCTCTCGCTGCCCGCCGGCCAGCGCTGCCCGCTGGAGCTGGACGCGCCGGCCGCGCGCGGGCACGTCCTGGCGCTCCTGGAGTCGGGCCGGGGCCAGGTGGGCGGCGGGCGGCTCAGCCTGGAGCTGCGGTTCAAGCTGGACGGGACCGTGCGCCTGCTGGAGCGGCTGCCAGGGCTGGACGTGGCCCTGCCCGGCCAGTCCGACGTCCCGGTGAAGGGGGTGGCCGAGGGGCGCGGCGAAGGGAAGCGCGACGAATCGCGCGCCGCCGAGGAGGCCCTTCGACAGGCCCAGGGTGGCCCGGACCAGCGGGACTTGACGGGGCATCCGCGATGACGGATGTTCCTCCACCACTCCCATGAGCGACGCCACCCCCCTGCTCCCGCTGTTCGTGAAGCTGGCCGGCAAGCCGGTGGTGGTGGTCGGCGCCGGCCCCATGGGCACGCAGCGCGTGGGCCAGCTGGCCGAGCTCGGCGCCCGCGTGACCGTGGTCGCCCCGGAGGTCTCGCCCGAGGCCGCGGCCCGCGCCGCGGAGGTGCGCCGGAGGGCGTTCCGGCCGGAGGATCTCGACGGCGCCTGGCTGGCCGTGGCGGCGGCGCCGCCGCAGGTGAACGCCGCGGTGGCCGAGGCCGCCGAGGCGCGGCGCATCCTGGTGAACGCGGTGGACGATCCGTCGCGCGCCACCGCCTACCTGGGCGGCGTGATCCGGCGCGGCGAGGCGGTGGTCGCCATCTCGACCGGCGGCCGCGCCCCGGCGCTGGCGGGCCTGCTCCGCGAGGCGCTGGACGCGCTGCTGCCGCAGGACGCGGCCCGCTGGGTGGAGGTGGCCGAGGCCCAGCGCGCTCCCTGGAAGCAGGCCGGCGTGCCCATGGCCGAGCGACGCCCGCTGCTGCTCGAGCGGCTGCTCGCCCTGTACGACGGGCGGCGCGCCGATCCCGCCCCCTGACGGGCGGAGGCGCCTCCTCCGCTTGACCAGACGCCCGTCCGTTATATAGGATGATCCTGTCGCCGCGCAGGACGTGCGCTGCGGCGCACGAAAGCGAGGGCACGGTGAGCGGGTTCGTTTCGCTGGTGGGCGCGGGGCCGGGAGATCCGGAGCTGCTGACGCTGAAGGCGGCGCGGCGGCTGGCCGAGGCGGACCTGGTCCTCTACGACGCGCTGGTGAGCGGCGAGGTGCTGGCCCACGCGCGCGGCGCCCACTGCTTCTTCGTCGGCAAGCGCAGCGGCGCACCGGGCGTGAAGCAGGCCACCATCCACCGCATGCTCGTCGGGGCCGCGCGGCTGGGGAAGCGGGTGGTCCGGCTCAAGTGCGGCGATCCGTTCGTGCTCGGGCGCGGCGGCGAGGAGGCGCTGGCGCTGGCCGCGGCAGGCATCCCGCACGAGGTGATCCCCGGCGTCAGCTCGGCGCTGGCGGCGCCGGCGCTGGCCGGCATCCCGCTCACCCACCGCGGCCTGGCCTCCGGCTTCGCCGTCCTCTCCGGCCACGCCGAGGAGGCCTGGCAGCCCATCCTCTCGGCCATCGCGCCCGGCTCGCTCAGCCTGGTGGTGCTGATGGGGCTCTCGGCCCGGGCGCAGATCGCCCGCGCCCTCCTCGACCGCGGCTGGTCCCGCAGCACCCCGGCCGCCGTCCTGCTGGCAGCGTCCACGCCGCGCGCCGCCGCCTGGCACGGGCCGCTCTCCGACCTGGGCACCGCCCCGGTCGAGGAGGCCAGCCCGGGCGCGCCGGCCACGCTGGTGATCGGGCCGGTGGTGGCGCTGGCCGGCGAGACCGGCCTCGCGCCCGCGGCGCATGCCCCGCCCGCGCTGGCGGCGCAGGGAGGTGTCCAGTGAGCGGCGCGGGCGAGGCGCGGACGAGGGCCGGGTTCGCCGACCCGGCCGACGCGGATCGCTTCCTGGAGAAGCTGGGACAGTACGAGCGCGGCGAGATCGGCCCGGACGACTGGCGCGCCTTCCGCCTGCTGCGCGGCACCTACCCGCAGCGGCAGGAGGGCGTGAACATGCTCCGGGTGAAGCTGCCCCAGGGCGTGGTGGGCGCGGCCCAGCTGCGCGCCCTGGCCGACGTCGCGGCCGGGCATTCGCGCGGGTTCCTGCACGTCACCACCCGCCAGAACGTGCAGCTCCACTTCGTCCCCACCGCCTCGCTGGGGCCGGCCATGGCGCGGCTGGCCCAGGACGGCCTCACCACCGTCGAGGCCTGCGGCAACTCGGTGCGCAACGTGGTGGGCTGCCCGGACGCCGGCGTCTCGGCGGACGAGGTCTTCGATCCCACGCCCTACGCCGAGGCGCTGACCCGCCACTTCCTGCGCCTGCCGCTGGCCTCCACGCTGCCGCGCAAGTTCAAGATCGCCTTCGAGGGCTGCGCCCAGGACCACGTCCTGACCGCCATCCACGACCTGGGCTTCCGCGCCCGGGTGGTGGACGGGCGGCGCGGCTTCGCGGTGGGCGCGGCGGGCGGCACGGCCACGCTCTGCACCTCGGCCTACCCGCTGGCGGCGTTCCTGCCGGCGGGCGAGCTGCTCTCGTTCACCGAGGCGGTGCTGCAGGTCTTCCACCGGCTGGGCGACCGGCAGAACCGCAAGAAGAACCGGATGAAGTTCCTGGTGAAGCAGCTGGGCTTCGACCGGTTCAAGGCCGAGGTCGAGGCCGAGCTGGCGGCGGTGCGCGCCCGCGGGGGCGTGCCGCTGCCGTTCGACCCCGAGGCGCCGCCCGCCGAAGGCCCGCCGGCGACGCGCGGGCCGGTCCCCTCCCCTGCCGCGCTGGCGGCGCTGGTGGCCGAGGCGCCGGTCCGCGGCCCCGGCGTGGTCCCGGCCGTCGCGACCACGCTCTCGCCCGCTCCGGCCGCGCTGGAGACCTGGCGGCGCACCAACGTGCGCCCGCAGCGCCAGGCCGGGTTCGTGCTCGCCACGGTGGCGCTGCCCATCGGCGACCTCACCAGCGGCCAGCTCCGGGCCCTGGCCCTGGTGGCCGAGGCCTACGGCGACGCCACCGTCCGGTTCACGCCGCGCCAGGACCTGGTGCTGCGCTGGGTCCCGGCGGAGGTGGTGCCGGCGCTCCACGGCGCGCTGGCCGCCGCCGGGCTGGCGCGCGACGGCGCCGGCACCGCCGGCAACGTGGTGAGCTGCCCGGGCGCCGAGTCCTGCCGCCTGGCCGTCACCCGCTCGCGCGGCATCGCCGAGGCGGTGGAGGCCCGGGTCCGCGGCGACGCCGCGCTGGCGGCCCTGCCAGCGGACGTCAACGTGAGCGGCTGCCCCAACGGCTGCGGCCAGCACCACGTCTCGGCCATCGGCCTGCAGGGCAGCGCCCGCAAGGTGGACGGCCGCCCGGCCCCCCAGTACTTCGTGCTGGTGGGGGGCGGAGACGCCGGTGACGGGAAGGCCGCGTTCGGCCGCATCGCCGCCAAGGTCCCGGCCCGCCGCGCCCCCGAGGCGGTGGCCCGCCTGCTGGGGCTCTACCAGCGCGAGCGCGCCGCCGGCGAGGACGCCTCCCGCTTCTTCCGGCGCCTGCCCGCAGACCAGGTCAAGGCGCTGCTGCGCGATCTGGAGCCGCTCGATCCCGCGGCGGTCGATCCGCAGGACTTCGTGGACCTCGGCGACGACCAGCCCTTCGTGGTGACGAGCGAGGGCTGAGGCGTCGGGGGCTGGGGCGTCCCCGCGCACGGGGACCACCCCAGCCCCACCCGAGGCGCCGTCATCGCTTCACCCCGGCGCCCGCCGGGGCCATCATCTCGGCCACCAGCGCGCCGCCCTGCGCGGCGCAGGAGGCCCAAGCCCGTGGAACAGCCGGCGATCACCGCTCCCAAGGACGTCTCCAGCCTGCGCGCCAGCGGCAAGGCGCGCGCCAGCATCTCCGGCGCGCCGCTCTCGCCCGAGGAGCTGCTGCAGGTGGACCTCTTCTGGCGGGCCTGCAACTACCTCGCGGTGGGCATGATCTACCTGCAGCAGAACCCGCTGCTGCGCCGGCCGCTCGCGCCCGAGCAGATCAAGAACCGGATGCTCGGCCACTGGGGCGCCAGCCCGGCCCTCTCCTTCGTCTACACGCACCTGAACCGCGTCATCCGGCAGCGCGACCTGGACGCCATCTTCCTGGCCGGCCCGGGCCACGGCGCGCCCGGCGTGCTGGGCCCGGTCTACCTGGAGGGCACCTACTCCGAGGTCTATCCGGAGAAGGGGCTCGACGAGGAGGGGCTGGAGCGCTTCTTCAAGGAGTTCTCCTTCCCCGGCGGCGTCGGCAGCCACTGCACGCCCGAGACGCCCGGCTCCATCCACGAGGGCGGCGAGCTGGGGTACGTGCTCTCCCACGCCTGCGGCGCCGCCTTCGACAACCCGGACCTGATCGTCGCCGCCGTGGTGGGCGACGGCGAGGCGGAGACCGGCCCGCTCGCCACCTCCTGGCACGTCAACAAGTTCCTCAACCCGGAGCGCGACGGCGCCGTGCTGCCGGTGCTGAACCTCAACGGCTACAAGATCAACAACCCCACCCTGCTGGCCCGCATCTCCCACGAGGAGCTGGACGCGCTGCTGCGCGGCTACGGGTGGACGCCCTGCTTCGTGGAGGGCTCGGACCCGGAGTCGATGCACCAGGCCATGGCGGCCACGCTCGACCACTGCGTGGACGCCATCCGCGAGGCGCAGGCCATGGCGCGCCAGGGCGGCACCACCTTCCGCCCGCGCTGGCCCATGATCGTGCTGCGCTCGCCCAAGGGCTGGACCGCGCCGGCCGAGGTGGACGGCCACCAGCTCGAGGGCTCGTGGCGGGCGCACCAGGTCCCATCGCCGACGTGAAGTCCAACCCGGCCCACCTGCAGCTGCTCGAGCGCTGGATGCGCAGCTACCGCCCGGAGGAGCTGTTCGACGCCAGCGGCGCCCCGGTCCCGCTCATCCGCGCCCACGCGCCCAGGGGGGCGCGCCGCATGGGCGCGAACCCGCACGCCAACGGCGGGCTGCTGAAGCGCCCGCTGCGGCTCCCCTCGTTCAAGGACTTCGCCGTCGAGGTGAAGGCGCCCGGCCAGTCCTACGCAGAGAACACGCGGCCGCTGGGCGCGTTCCTGGCCGAGGTGATGCGGCGCAACCGGGACAACTTCCGGGTCTTCGGCCCGGACGAGAACACCAGCAACAAGCTGACCGCGCTCTACCAGGCCACCAGGAAGCTGTGGCTGGAGGCGGCCTTCCCGGAGGACGCCGACGGCGCCGAGCTGGCCCGCGACGGCCGCGTGGTGGAGATGCTCTCCGAGCACACGCTGGAGGGGATGGTCGAGGGCTACCTGCTCACCGGTCGCCACGCCTTCTTCTCGTCCTACGAGGCCTTCGTCCACGTGATCGACTCGATGTTCAACCAGCACGCCAAGTGGCTGGACATCTGCAACCGCATCTCCTGGCGCGAGGAGATCGCCTCCCACAACCTGCTGGTCACCTCCACCGTCTGGCGGCAGGACCACAACGGCTTCACCCACCAGGACCCGGGCTTCCTGGACGTGGTGGTGAACAAGAGCGCCCGCGTCACCCGCATCTACCTGCCGCCGGACGCGAACTGCCTGCTCTCGGTGGCCGATCACTGCCTGCGCTCCGAGAACTACGTGAACGTGATCGTCTCGGACAAGCAGAACCACCTCCAGTACCTCGACATGCAGGCCGCCGAGATCCACTGCACCAAGGGGATCGGCATCTGGGACTGGGCCTCCTCCGACCAGGGGGCCGAGCCGGACGTGGTGGTGGCCACCGCCGGCGACATCCCCACGCTCGAGGCCCTGGCCGGCGTGGCCATGCTGCGCGAGGCCTTCCCCGACCTGCGCATCCGCTTCGTGAACGTGGTGGACCTCTTCACGCTCCAGCCCGAGACCGAGCACCCACACGGCCTCTCCGACCGGGACTTCGACTCGCTCTTCACCCTCGACCGGCCGGTGATCTTCAACTTCCACGGCTACCCGTGGCTCATCCACCGCCTGGCCTACCGCCGCGCCAACCACGGCAACTTCCACGTCCGCGGCTACAAGGAGAAGGGCAACATCAACACGCCGCTCGAGCTGGCCATCTCCAACCAGATCGACCGCTTCTCCATCGCCATCGACGTCATCGACCGCGTGGCGCGGCTGCGGGTGGCCGGCGCGCACGTCAAGGAGGCGCTGCGCAACCGGCAGATCGGCTGCCGCCTCTTCGCCCACGAGCACGGCATCGACCCGCCGGACATCGTGGGCTGGAGGTGGCCGGGGAAGTGAGGATCAGGGCAGGTCGCCCTGCCCACCCTGCGTGGCGGGATCCGGCTGCAGCACCTGGGCCGGGCTCTCCATGTCCGCCAGCGGGATGACCTCGTAGCGGGCGTAGTTGTAGACCGGCGCCGCCGCCAGCAGCCGCTCCAGCTCCTCGTTGGAGTCCACGTCGTAGATCCAGGCGCCGCCGTGCTTGCCGACCACGTGGTAGCGCTTGTCCAGCTTGCGCCGCGCGATGACGTCCTTGGCGTAGTCGGGCATCCGCAGCACCGCCTGCACCAGCGCGGCGCTGAGCGGCCGCACGTCCAGCTCCCACAGCACCAGGAACTTCACGGCTCGAACCCTCCTGCCGGCGGCGGCGCGGCCCCACCGAGCGCCCGCTCACCGCGGGCCCGCCGGATCGCCGGCCCGCGCGCCAGCCGCTCCAGCTCCGCCGCCAGCAGCCGCCGGTAGCGGTCCAGCATCCCGTCCCGCCGCCTCCGCTCCGGCCCGTCCGGCTCGGCTGCGGCGGCGTAGCTCCAGCGCCCCACCTCCAGCGCCGCCAGGCAGGTCCGGTAGAACGGCAGGGCCGACGGGTCCGCCCCCGGGCCGGCCTGCCGCGCCGCCTCCGCCAGGCGCAGCGCCTCCCCCTCCGTCAGCCCCAGCTCCAGCTGGGCGCCCGCCACGTCCCAGAGCGCGTCCTGGCAGCCGGCGCGGTCGTGGCCGGCGTGGTGATCCACCCCGTCCGCCTTGGCCAGCCGCCCATCGCCGCGGACCAGCCACTCCCAGGCCTGGAGCTTCCCGTCCACCTCGACCGGTCTCGCCTCGCGCTCCAGCGCCGGGAGGTACGCCTCCAGCCGGCGCGCCGTCTCGCCCGCCTCCGGGCCCAGCGCCTCCGCCGCGTTCGCGCAGGCCAGCGCCGCCAGCCGGGCCGGGCTCGCCCCCTCCCAGCCCTCGCGCGGGCGGGCCGCCGAGAGCGTCACCAGCCGCCGCGCCGCCTCGCGGAGCGCCGGTCGCGGCGCGCCGGCCAGCGGCAGCGGGCGCGCGTCCTCCAGCCAGCGCTCGAAGAGCAGCCCGTGGCGGAGCGCCAGCGGCGGCGCGGCCAGCCCCACCGCGGCCAGCGCCCTGGCGCGCGCCAGCTTCAGCTCGCCCGTGCGCCCGAGCCCCGCGAAGCGGGCCAGCACCGGCCCCAGCTCCGCGCGCAGGAGCCACTTGCGCCGCTCCATCCAGCCCTGGCTCGGCGGCCACGCCGCCCCGGCCGCGCCGAACAGGCGCGCGCGCCAGGCGCCGCCCGCGAGGTCCTCCTCGAGGTGCGCGCGCCCCAGCACGTCCTCCGCCAGCCGCGCCAGCCCGAGCGGCCCCGGCGGCATCAGCAGCCGCTCCAGCGGCACGAAGTGACGGGGCAGCGCCTGGTAGAGCGCGAGGATCTCCGGCGAGGCCTGCGACCCCGGCGGCCAGGGGTGGCTGGTGAAGAGGTGCACCCGGCCCGGCGCCGCGCCGGCCTCCAGCAGCGCGGTCGCCACCGCGGCGAGGGAGGAGCCCGAGAGCCCCGGCCCCTCGTCCACCACCGCCACGCGCGCGCCCGCCGCGGCCGCCCTCCGGAGCGGCGCCGGCAGCGAGAGGCTGCGCTGGTAGGGGTGGCCAGCCGGGCGGACCGAGCAGGGCACCGCGCGGGAGCCCGCGCCCGCCGCCACCATGGCCGCCAGCGCCGTGCCGATGGAGCGCAGCCCCACCACCAGCGGCGGATCGGCCGCCAGCTCCTGCCCGGCCAGCGCGTAGGTCTCCGGGTAGAGCGCGTACAGCCCGAACCCCTCTGCGCGCCGGGTGCGGATCCGGTCGGGGAGCGGGTGGCCGAGCAACGTCGCGAGCAGCCGCGGGCCTGGCGCGGGGACCCGCCCGCCGGCGCGCCAGGACCGCCAGAGCGCGCGGCCCAGGCGGGAAGCCACCCGCATCGAGCCCCGGGCCGCCCCGTCCTCCGCCCCGCCCTCGGCGTCGCCCAGCCCCTGCGCCAGCTCTCCGGCGCGGGCCAGGCAGGCGCCCAGCGCGGCGTGGCGCTGCGGGCCGGCCGGCGCCCGGGACGCCGAGAGCAGCGCGGCGGCCAGCTCCTCCGCCACGTCCCGGGGCGCCTCCAGCCGCTCGCGATCGCCGAAGAACTCCACCCGGTGATGTTGCTACCGGTCCGGGGCCCACGGCAGCCCGCGCCCGGGGCGCGGTCGGCCTCGGCGAGCGTACATCCTGGGTGCTCGAGGCCTGGACGGGCGGCGGCGGCGAGCCGACCTCACCGACGCCGGCCGGTCGCCGTGCCGTGGCCCCAGCTCAGAGCTCCGCCCACTCCCGCCCGCCCAGCGCGGGCGGGAGCTGCGGCGGCTCGAGCGCGGGTGGCTCGGCCAGGGCCCGCGCCGCCTGCGCCGAGGCCAGGCCCCGCAGCTCCACCGGCCGGCCGGTCCGGCGCAGCGCGCCGGCCAGCAGCGACAGCTCGTGGTCCCGCACCCGCTGGCCCCGCAGATCGACCCGCACGCGCGCGCCGGGGGGAGCGGCCTCCACGGCCTCGACGATCTCCTCCACCGCCTGCGCATCCAGCGTCCCGTCCGCCCGGGCGATCTCCCAGCAGCATGGGCACCTCTCGATTGGTCCTGCTCCCATAGCCCTGCAACCCGCGGGCGACCATCCGAAACTCCCGCCGCCTCCCCCGCTCCCTTCCTAGGCAGCGGCCAGGCGAGCAGGCCTGGGACGGCTGCGACGACGCCGCGTGTCAGCGCGCACCCCTCCCGGCCAGGGCCGGTGCTAGAACACGGCCGTGACCCTCCTCCACGCTGCCGGGCTGCGGCTGACCTTCGGCAGCCGCGCCGTCTTCGACGACCTCACCCTCACCATCGAGGAGGGCGAGCGGGTCGGCCTCATCGGCGTGAACGGCTCGGGCAAGTCCTCGCTCATGCGCATCCTGGCGCGGGCCGCCGAGCCGGACCGGGGCGAGGTGCAGCTCCGCCGCGGCGCCACCGTCACCTACCTGCCCCAGGAGCCGCAGTTCGCAGAGGGGGCCACCGTCGCCTCCGAGCTGGAGGTGGCCCGCGCGCCGCTGAAGGCCGCGCTCGACGCCCACGCGGCGCTGGCGGCGCGGCTCGGGTCCGAGCGCGACCCCGCCTCGCACGACCGGCTGCTGGCCGAGCTGGCCGTCTTCTCCGACCGGGTGGAGCACCTGGGCGGCTGGGACACATCGCACGAGGCGCGGCGGCTGCTCGATCGCCTGGGAGTGAAGGACTGGGACCGGCCGGTGGCCGAGCTGTCCGGCGGCGCCCGCAAGCGCGTGGCCATCGCCCGCGCCCTGCTCACCCGCCCCGACCTGCTGCTGCTGGACGAGCCCACCAACCACCTCGACGCCGACACGGTGGACTGGCTGGAGGAGGAGCTGGACCAGCACCGCGGCGCGCTCCTGCTGGTCACCCACGACCGCTACTTCCTGGACGACCTGGTGGACCGGATCGTGGAGATCACGCCGGGCGCGGGCGTGACCAGCTACCCGGGCAACTACGAGGCCTACCTCGAGCAGAAGCTGGAGGCGGAGGCCCTGGCGGCGGACGCCCAGCACAAGCGCGACCGATGGATTGCCCAGGAGGTGGCCTGGCTGCGGCGGGGCGTGGAGGCCCGGCGCACCAAGAGCAAGGCCCGCATCGACCGGGCCCGCAAGCTCATGGCCGAGCGCGGCTTCGCGCGGCCCAAGGTGGCCGGCCTGCAGATCGCGCCGCCGCCGCGCCTCTCGCAGATCGTCATCGAGGCCAAGGGGATTGCCAAGCGGTTCGGCGAGCGGACGGTCCTGCGCGCCGTCGACTTCAACCTGCAGCGCGGCGAGCGGGTGGGCATCGTCGGCCCCAACGGCGTGGGCAAGACCACCTTCCTGCGCGTGCTGCTGGGCGAGCTGCCGCCCGACCAGGGCGAGGTGGTGGCCGGCAAGCGGACGCGGGTCGCCTACTACGACCAGCAGCGGACCCGGCTGGACCCGGAGCAGACCGTCTACGAGGTCGCCGGCGGCTCTCCGCCGGGCCGGACCGGCGAGGACTTCATCGAGCTGTCCGGCCGCCGGGTGGCGCTGCGCGACTACCTCGACGACCTGCTCTTCCCGCCCACCACCCAGCGCATGCAGGTGAAGGCGCTCTCCGGCGGCGAGCGCAACCGGCTCCTGCTGGCCAAGCTCTTCCTCGAGGGGGCCAACGTGCTGGTGCTGGACGAGCCCACCAACGACCTCGACCTGGTCACGCTCAACGTGCTGGAGCGGCTGCTGCTCGACTTCGACGGCTCGGTGCTGCTGGTCACCCACGACCGCTACTTCCTCGACAAGGTGGCCACCGCCATCCTGGCCTTCGAGGGGGACGGCCACGCGGTCCGCTACCCCGGCAACTACGAGCTCTACCGGACGCTCAAGGAGCAGGGCGAGGCCGCCGCCCGCGCCGAGGCCGCCGCGACGGCCCCCGAGCGCCGGACCGCGCCGCCGCCCACCGCGGCCGCGCCGGCGGAGCGGCCGCGCAAGCCGGGCAAGCTCTCCTTCAAGGAGCAGCGGGAGCTGGAGGGCATCGAGCCCGCCATCCTGGCCGCCGAGGAGCGCAAGGGGGCGCTGGAGGCGGCGCTGGCCGACCCCGCCACCTACCAGAAGGACGGCGCCGCCGTGGCCGGGCTGCGGGCCGAGCTGGAGCAGGTCACCGGCGAGGTGGAGCGGCTCTACGCGCGCTGGCAGGCGCTGGAGGCCGTGCGGGGCGGCTGAGCAGCCTGTGGAGCACCACCAAGGAGCGACCCCGGGCCCGCCCCGACCGACGGGGCTCCCCGCAACTCCCCGTCATGACGCCGCGCATCATCCTAGGATCTCCGCGGAGGTGCACCCATGACGACCCGGATGCAAAAGGCCGAACCCGTGAAGCGTGACCTCGCCGCCCTGGGCAACACGATCCAGGACGCCGGGCGGTCGATCGCGAAGCTGGCCAGGGACACCGTCACCGGCGCCGCCGAGGGAGCCATCGGCATGGCCGACGACGCGCTGGCGGCCGCCCGCGGGAAGCTGAAGGGCGCGCGCGCCCGCCTGCACAAGCCGTCGCACAAGCCACGCGTCTCCTGAGCTCGCGCCGGCGGCGGAGGGACCGTGAGGTGGCGCGTGACGGCGACCCGCCGCCGTGGTTTGCTGCCCCCGATGCTCCGCCCTTCCGCCCGGCGCCTGCCGGCCGCGCTCTCCGCCGCGCTGCTCCTCGCCCTGTCCCTGGCCCCGGCCGGCTGCCGCCAGGGCGCCCCCGGCCGCACCGGGACCTACGACAGCCGCAGATCCCCGACCGCGAGAAGCGGCTGGAGATCATGCGGCGCTACTACAAGCCGGTCACGCCGGTGGAGGACACCGTCTTCCACATCGACTACTGGGACAACAGCGCCGGCGTGGTCACCGGTCCGTCCGACGGCGAGCTGCGCATCGTGCTGCGGGTGCCGCGGGAGCGGGTGGACGAGTGGACCCGGTCCTTCGAGGCCAACCTCCCGCGCCGCGCGGCGCCGGGACCGCTCGGCGACCCGGAGCTCTCCTGGGCCCGGCCGCTGATGGACGCGGCAGGCTGGAAGCCGCCGGCGACCGACGCCGTGGTCTACGCCCAGGGGGACTCCATCCGCGCCGTCTTCGAGCAAGGCGGGATCGTGATCGTCCGCGAGATCACGCACTGACCTCAGGGCCGCGCGCGCGCCAGCAGGCCGCACACCGCCTGGATCAGCGCCGCCGACTCGAACGGCTTCTCGAGGAAGGCCGTCTCCGCCTCCGCCGCCGGGACCCCCTCGCGGCCGTAGCCGGAGATGACCAGCGCCGGCAGCCCGGGGCGCAGCGCCCTCAGCCGCTCCAGCAGCTCGCGCCCGCCCATGGCCGGCATGGCCAGGTCGGTGACCAGGAGCTCGAACCGGCCCGCCTTCCGCTCCCACTCCAGCAGCGCGTCCTGCCCGTGCCGCGCCGCGGTCACCTGCATCCCGGCCCGGACCAGGATGCGGACCAGCGACCCGCGCACCGCCGCCTCGTCCTCCACCACCAGGACCGGGATGCCTGCCAGGCTGCGCGCCGGGACGGCGGCCTCCCCGCCCGGCTCGGCCTGCTCCGCCGCCACGAGCGGCAGCTCGACGGTCACCGCGGTGCCCTGGCCAGGCGCCGAGGAGAGCTCCACCGCGCCGCCGGCCTGGGCCGCGAACCCGTGCACCATGGCCAGCCCCAGCCCCGTCCCCTCGCCCGGCGCCTTGGTGGTGAAGAAGGGCTCGAAGGCCCGGGCGCGGGTGGCGTCGTCCATGCCCAGGCCCGTGTCGGTGACCGTCAGGGTGGCGAACGGCTCCCGCTCGCGCAGGGTGCGCCCCACCTCCAGCGTCAGGGTCCCGCCCGCCGGCATCGCGTCGCGGGCGTTGACCGCCAGGTTGATGATGGCCTGCTGCAGCTGGCCCGGATCGACCCGCACCCGCACCGGCCCATGCGCCGGGAGGACGAACAGGCCGATGCCGGGCGGCAGGAGCCGGCGCAGCATCCGCTCCACCTCGGCCGCGGCCTGGTTCAGGTCCACCACCCGCGCCTCGAAGACGCTCCGGCGACCGAAGGCCAGCAGCTGGCGCGTGAGGCCCGCCCCCTTCCGCGCGGCGACCAGGATCTCCTCGACGTCGCCTCGCGCGACGTGCCCCTGCGGCAGGCCATCCAGCGCCAGCTCCGCGCAGGAGAGGATCACCGCCAGCAGGTTGTTGAAGTCGTGGGCCACGCCGCCCGCCACCCGCCCCACCGCCTCCAGCCGCTGCGCCGCCCGCAGCGCCTCCTCGGCCTCGCGCTGCGCGCTGACGTCCTCCAGGATCACCACGTCGAAGCGGGGAGCGCCGGCCTCGTCGAGGACCGCCGCCAGCGTGGCGCTGGCGTGCGCCACCCGGCCGTCCCTGCGGATGCAGCGGAGGTCGACGCGCCGCGGCGCCGCGGCGCTGCCCGCGGCCGCGATCAGCGGCCGGTCCTCCGGGTGGGCCACCGCCTCCAGGCCGGCCTGGCGCAGCTCCTCCAGGGAGCGCCCGGTGAAGGCCTGCAGCGCCGGGTTCGCGTCCTGGATCCGGCCGTCCGGCCCGCGCAGCGCGATGCCCAGCGGCCCGTGGTCGAACACGGCCCGGAAGCGCGAAGCGCTCTCCCGCAGCGCCTCCTCGGCCCGCCTCCGCTCGGTGACCTCGGAGAAGAAGATCCCCGGCCCATCCGGCGACGGGAAGACGCGGTTCTCGAACCAGCAATCCCAGGGTGGGTAGTAGTCCTCGAAGAAGACCGGCTGCTGGGTGGCCAGCGCCCGCTCGTAGTGGCGGTGGAACGGCTGGCCGACGCCCTCCGGGAACTCCGTCCAGATGTGCTTGCCCACCAGCGCGGCGGGGTCGCGCCGGAACAGCTCGCCGGCGCGCGCGTTGACGTACACGTACCGCCAGTCGCGATCGAGCGCGACGAACGCGTCGGTCATGCGCTCCAGCGTGTCGCGGAGCAGCTCGTACGACGGGGGGCTCACACCCCGCCCATCCTAGCTCCCCTCGCCGCGGAGCGCGCGCGCGGGCCCTGGGCCACCGGCGACCCAGGCCTACTGCTGCCCCGCCGCCATCATGTCGCCCCACCCGCCCTCGACCATGGCCTTGGCCTTCCAGGCCCCGCCCTTGCGGATCACCACCAGGCCGCTGGTGCCGGTGACCTTGCCCTTGCCCATCTTCATGGTCCAGGGCGTGCCCACCAGCGCCAGCGAGTCCGAGATCAGCACGATGGTGGGCTTGGCGTAGGAGGTCATGCCGGCGGGCATGGGCTGCGCGTAGAACGGCTTCATGGTCTCGATCCACTGCTCGCGGGTCCAGGCCTCGCCGCCGGCCTCGCCCTTGGCGTCGTCGGTGACCATCAGCACCGGGAAGTCGACCAGCGCGGCGGCGGCCTCCAGGTCGCCCTTCTCCGACGCGGCCTGCATCTGCTTGAAGAACGCCGCCAGCTCCTTGCGATCCTTGTCGGCGTGCTTCACCACCGGCGGCTTCCAGCCGCCCATGGGATCGCTGCCGGTGGAGGGCTGCTCGGCCAGGGCGGGCAGCGCGAGGAGGACGGTGGCCGCCAGGAGCGCGGCGCGGGGCGCGTGGGACATGATGGACTCCGGGTGAACAGGTGTGAGCGTTAACCTCATCGCGGCACCAGGGCGCCGCCGCGCACCGCGCGGGGCATGCCCCGACCAGGCCGCCGGGCCCGAGCGGGGCTGGCCGGACCTGCTGCGGCCGGATACCTCCAGCCACCACTGGAGGCGGACATGAAGGTCGGCGTGATCGGCTCGGGCGTGGTGGGGCAGGTGCTGGCGGATGGGTTCCTGAAGCACGGCCACGAGGTGCTGCGTGGCTCGCGGGAGCCGGCCAAGCTGGCGGACTGGAAGGCGGGCGCCGGCCCCAAGGCCCGGACCGGAACCTTCGCCGAGGCCGCCGGCTTCGGCGAGCTGGTGGTCCTGGCGGTGAAGGGCGGGGGGGCGGCCGCCGCGGTGGACGCCTGCGGCGGCGCGCTGGACGGCAAGCCGGTGATCGACGCCACCAACCCCATCGCCGAGGCGCCGCCGGTGAACGGCGTGCTCCAGTTCACCACCGGCCCCAACCAGTCGCTGATGGAGGCGCTCCAGGCCCGGGCGCCCAGGGCGCGCTTCGTGAAGGCCTTCTCCTGCGTCGGCAACGCGCTGATGGTGAACCCGCAGCTGCAGGGCGGGAAGCCCACCATGTTCATCTGCGGCAACGACGACGCCGCCAAGGCGCAGGTGCGGACCGTGCTGGATCAGTTCGGCTGGGAGACCGAGGACCTGGGCAAGGCCGAGGCCGCCCGCGCCATCGAGCCGCTCTGCATGCTCTGGTGCATCCCGGGGTTCCTGAAGAACGACTGGGTGCACGCGTTCAAGGTGCTCCGGAGGTGAGCTCCCGGTTCCGCCCGGGGCGCTGGACTCTGGCCGCCGCGGGCGTACGCTCCGGGCGTGCCCTCCCGCCGCGCCGCCCTCCTGCTCCTCGTCCTCGCCGCCTGCAACGGCGGGTCGGAGCCCCTCCCCGACGCGCCGGACGTGGTCTACGAGGAGCAGCTGCCGGTGGCCGAGCCGCCTACCGACCGCGGCGCGGAGTGGTGGCGAGACGCCGTCTTCTACGAGGTCTTCGTCCGCTCCTACCAGGACTCGGACGGCGACGGCCACGGCGACCTGCCCGGCCTCACCTCGCGGCTCGACCACCTCCAGGCACTGGGCGTGAACGCACTCTGGCTCATGCCCATCACCGAGAGCCCGTACCGCGAGAGCGGCTACGAGGTGAAGGACCACCGGGCCGTGGAGGACTCCTACGGCACCCTGGCCGACTTCCAGCACCTGCTCGACGAGGCCCACGCGCGCGGGATCCGCGTCATCATCGACTACGTCGGCAACCACACGCACACCAGCCACCCGTTCTTCCAGGACGCCCTGGCGCGCCAGCACGGCGGCTACCACGACTGGTACGTGTGGTCGGGTGACTCGCCCGGCTGGACCCGCTACTGGGACGGTGCGCCGGTCTGGCGCTACGGCCGGTTCGGCTGGTACTACGCCATCTTCTACGAGCACCTGCCCGACCTGAACTTCAAGAACCCCTCGGTGGTGGCCTACACCCGCGACAACCTGCGCTTCTGGCTCAACGCCGGGGTGGACGGCTTCAGGTTCGACGCGGCCCACCTCTACGTCGAGAACGGCCCCGGCGAAGGCGAGCACGACCAGCCAGAGACGTTCGCGCTGGCCGCCGGCTTCCGCGAGCTCTTCGGCCAGTACACCGACGTCTTCAGCGTGGCCGAGGTCCCGTTCACCGGGGCGCGGTACCTGGGCGACGGCACCGACGGCTACCGCGCGGTCTTCGCCTTCGAGCTCTCCACCGCGGTCATGGAGGCGGTGCGGACGGGCCGGGCCGGGGACGTGCCCTACTTGCTGGACTGGGTGGCCACCGCGCCGGAGGGGAGCACCTTCGCCACCCTCCTCACCAACCACAATCCCTTCGCCGGCTACCGCCCCTTCACGCAGCTCGGGGGCGACCTGGGCCGGTGCAAGCTGGCCGCCGCGCTGCTGCTCACCGCGCCGGGCGTGCCGTTCATCTACTACGGCGAGGAGGTGGGCCTGGACACGCTGCCGGCCGCCCAGGCGCCCTACGAAGACGCCCGCATCCGCTCGCCCATGCAGTGGAGCCCCGGCCACGCCGCCGGCTTCACCACCGGCGCACCGTATCTGGCCATCGCCCCCGGGAGCGCCACCCGAAACGTGGAGACCGAGAACCGGCAATCCGACCTCGCTGCTGGAGCGCTACCGCACGCTGATCGCGCTGCGCCGGACCCACGCCGCGCTCCGCACCGGCGCCATCGAGCACGTCTGGGCCGACTCGTCCGGCCACCTCGCCTTCGTGCGCCAGGGCGCGGGCGAGGCGCTGCTGGTGGTGGCGGACCTGGCCGGCGCCGGCGGCACCGCCACGCTCGACCTCTCCGGCACGTCCGTCGAGGGCGGCGCCACGCCCGCGCCCGACCTGCTCGACGCCAGCTACACCGCCCCGCCGGTCACCGCCCAGAACCTCTCCACCTACCCGGTGGCGCTGCCGCCGCTGGGCGTGCGGGTCATTCCCATGGGCCCCTGAGGCTACCGCAGCGGCACCACCTCGTCCCCCTCGCCCTCCCAGTCGGCGAAGCGGGAGACCTTGCGGGCCAGCTCCGGCCAGCTGGCCGCCGAGCAGCGCTCCACCTGCTCGGCCAGGAAGGCCCGCAGCCGCTCGTAATCCCAGCCGAACACCAGCAGGAGCCCGCGCCCGACCACCACCCCCTCCGGCCCGTGCCGCTCCTGCAGCCAGCCCGGCGTGGCGGCCAGCACCTCGAAGCGCTCGCGCCCGCGCAGCCCCAGGGGGCCCACCTCCAGCACCAGCGGGACCGCGAACCGCTCCGGGTCTGGCGGCCGCCAGCGCTTCAGGTCGGGGATCTCGTCGCTGGTCAGGCTCTTGAGGCGCGCGCGCACGGCCGGATCATGCCCCGGAGGCGGCCGCGGCGCACGCCCGCGCTACGCGGCCCGCACCACCACGCCCATGGCGGTCTCGCCGAAGACCAGCTCCGGGTGGAGCCGCTCGGCGGTGCGGAGCGGCCACTCGCGGTCGAAGAGCATCACCGTCCGGCCGCGCACGTCCAGGACCACCATCCCCTCGACGGCGCCGGAGAGCCAGTCGAGGTCCACCGGCTTGCCGTCGGCGCGGGTCACCCAGCGGGCCAGCTGGTAGGGCGCCGGCTCGAGCAGCACCTCCACGCCGTACTCCGACTCGAGGCGGTACTTCACCACCTCGAACTGGAGCCGCCCCAGCGCGCCCAGCACCAGCTCGCCGGCGCGGCCGGCCGGCGGGCGGTAGAGCTGGATGGTGCCCTCCTGCGCCAGCTGCTCCAGCCCCTGCGCGAACTGCTTGCGGCGCAGCGGGTCGCGCAGCAGCAGCCGGGTGAAGTGCTCGGGGGCGAAGCTGGGGATGCCCTCGAAGGTGAAGTCGGAGCCGCCGGTGAGCGTGTCGCCGATCTCGAGGTTGCCGGGGTCGTGGATGCCGACCACGTCGCCGGCGAACCCCTCGTCCACCACGTTCCGCTCGCGCGCCATGAACTGGGTGGGGTTGGCCAGGCGCACGTCCTTGCCGGTGCGGACGTGCCGGGCCTTCATGCCGCGCACCATCTTGCCCGAGCAGATGCGCAGGAAGGCAATCCGGTCGCGGTGCGCCTTGTCCATGTTCGCCTGGATCTTGAAGATGAAGCCGCTGAACTCGTCGCGGGCGGGGTCGATGGGACCCTGGTCGGAGGGGCGCGGCCGCGGCGGCGGCTGCAGCTCGATGAAGCTCTCCAGGAAGGCCTCCAGGCCGAAGTTGTTGATGGCCGACCCGAAGAACATGGGCGACAGCTCACCGGCCTCGAACCGCTCCCGGTGGAAGCCGTCCCCGGCCAGCTCGAGCAGCTCGGCGTCGTGGCGCAGCCGGTCGTAGCCGGCGTCGTCCAGCGCCTCCTTGACCGCCGGATCGTCCAGGCCGGTCACCTCGACCGGCGGCCGCTCCGCGCCCACGCCCGCGCTGGAGCCGGCCCAGGCCTCGTCGAAGAGGTACACGCGCTGCTTCAGCCGGTGGTAGACGCCGCGGAAGGTCCCCTCGCGGAAGATGGGCCAGGTGACCGGGTAGACGCCGATCCCCAGCACGCTCTCCACCTCGCCGATCAGCTCGAAGGCGTCGCGCCCCGGGCGGTCCATCTTGTTCACGAAGGTGAAGATGGGGATGGCCCGCTGCCGGCAGACGCGGAAGAGCTTCCGGGTCTGCGCCTCGACGCCCTTGGCGCAGTCGAGCAGCATCACCGCCCCGTCCACCGCGTGCAGGGTGCGGTAGGTGTCCTCGCTGAAGTCGGCGTGGCCGGGGGTGTCCAGCAGGTTCATCTGGAACCCGCGGTAGGGGAACTGGAGCACCGAGGTGGTGATGGAGATGCCGCGCTCCCGCTCCATCTCCATCCAGTCGGAGACGGCGCTGGACCGGCCGCGCTTGGCCTTGACCGCGCCGGCGAGCTGGATCACGCCGCCGTACAGCAGCAGCTTCTCCGTCAGCGTGGTCTTGCCGGCGTCGGGGTGGGAGATGATGGCGAAGGTGCGGCGGCGCTCGATCTCGTGGCGGCTCATGGTCGGGTTGACGCGCCGGACCGGCCGGCGGACCGGCGGTTTCTAGCAGGCCCGGGGCCGCCTGGCGAGCCGATCGGCCAGGCTGCGGCCGCGGCGCCTGGCCGCCCGCCCGCCGGAGGCTCGCGCTGGTGAGCAATCACACCGCGGCGGCCTGTCCCGGGAGGCCGGGACGCACGGCTGCGCCCGCTCCGCCCCGGGGAGGTCCGGCCCCCAATGTGCGCCTGAACCCCGCGTCACGCGACCCGCGAGCCACCGGTCTTCACTCCGGGCGGAACGTACTCGCCGTGCACCCTCGATCCCCGGGGGTCTGACTCATGCGGAGGTCCAATGACCCAGCTCACAGTCCCCCTGGACGCGTCTGCCGTGCAGGGGCTCGATCCGAAGCAAGCGGTGAAGGTCCTGCTCACCTCGCGCGGCAAGCCGGTGGCCTCGCACGCCGTGAGCTTCGAGAAGAAGCCGCAGGCCCAGGTGACCTTCCAGGTGGACGAGCGCGCCAGCGGCCTGCGCGTGCTGGTCGGCCCGGCCGAGGCCAGCGACGCCGAGCTGACCGGCCTGCAGACCATCGGCGTCGACGTCCCGCGCCGCAGGTTCGGGGGGAAGGAGCAGCTCGTGCTCCGCCATCCGCATCTCGCCCTTCTACTGGGCCTGGTGGCTGAGGTGGTGCCGGAGGTTCACCATCAGCGGCCGGCTGCTGTGCGCGGACGGGAGCCCGGTGCCGGGTGCCGTGGTCTGCGCCTACGACGTGGACGCCTGGTGGTGGTGGTGGAGCACGCAGCAGGTCGGCTGCGCGACCACCGACGCCACCGGCTCGTTCACCTTGAGCTTCCGCTGGTGCTGCGGCTGGCTGCCGTGGTGGTGGTGGCGGCTGCGGCGCTGGACGGTGGAGCCCTGGCTGGCCCGGAACATCCTGGGCGCGCTCCAGCGGCAGCCCCGCATCCCGCGGCTCCCCATCCCCGAGCCGGATCCGGCGCCTGGCTTCTTCGAGCGGCTCCTCGGCGCTGCGGCCGCGGGCCCGCGCGCAGCCCCGGCCCTGCAGCCGGGCTGGGCGACGCACGCGAGCCACCCCGCCGCCGCGGCGCCCGTCGTGGCTCGCGCCGCGCGCGCCATGTTCGACCCTGCCCGGCTGGAGGCGGTGCGCGAGCGGCTGGCCGAGCTCGTGCCCGAGGTCCCGGCGCTGGCGGGCCTGCGGCTCTGGCCCTGGTGGCCGTGGCAGCCGTGGTGGGACTGCACCCCTGACATCGTGTTCCGGGCCACGCAGCAGTGCCACGGCGCGGAGCGCGTCATCGTGAGCGAGGGCCTGCAGTCGGTGCGCCGGGACATCCCCACCACGCTCGACGTCACCCTCACGGCGTCCGAAGAGGCCTGCTGCATCCCCACCGGCGACTGCGCGGAGGGGGACTGCCTGGCGCTGGCCAAGGTGTGTGGCTTCGACGCCGACGAGGTGGGCGGCAACCCCGGCGCGGCGCCGGCGCCGGCCGGCTACGCCCGCCCCAACCTGATCGCCAGCAACGGCGACGCGCCGTTCGCCGAGGTGGTGGAGATCCGCGGCACCGCGCAGTGCCTCACCGGGATTCGACTACTACAGATCCTGTTCAGCCCCGACGGCCTCACCTGGCTGCCGGTGCCCCCGGCGGCGCTCGGCACCTTCGCCCGCGAGTACTGGGACTTCGGCCTGGGCACCGACGTGGACGTCCCGTTCAGCGCGCAGGTCCCCATCGACGGGCACCACGTCTACGAGACGGTGGAGCACTACGAGGCCACCCACTCACCCGCCGACTGGGGCGGCGCCAAGGTCTGGCTGGGCACCAACCTCGACATGATCGTCCCCTGGGTCACGAACCCCACCTTCGCCGACGGGACCTACCGCCTGAAGGTCGTCGGCTACACCGCGGCCGGCGGCGTGCTCACCAGCCAGGGCGTGCTGAAGGTGTGCGGGTCGGACGCCGACGCGCAGCTCACGGTGACCCTGGACAACCAGTCCACCTTCCCGCCGCCCGGTCCGCTCGACAACCCGTGCGGCCCCGGCACCAGCCACGCCTGCACCCGCGAGCCGGACACCGACATCGTGGACGTCCGGATCGTCCGGGCGGGCGGCGACACCGTGCCGGTCGGCGCCTGCGGAAACGTGAAGCTCGCCGCGGGAGACCAGCTCGAGGTGGACCTCGTGGCCCACGACGCGCAGGGCCACCTAGCCTCCTACTCCCTGGTCGCCACCTACGGGGAGAACCTGTCGCGCGACCTCCTGGCGCTCGGCGGTGTGCTCTCGCCGCTCGGAGGCGTCCCGGGGGTGCCCGCTGCGTCCCAGGTCGGCCCGGACTATGCCGCGGCCCGCACCGCGCCGCAGACGGCGGTCGCGCCCACCTGGACCGGCGGCGCCATCCGGCTCTCCATCCCGGCCGCGCTCGCCTTCCCCGAGACCTGCTGCTACCAGCTCGAGCTCCGGGCCTACAAGCGCACCATCGTCAGCTGCCAGGACAACAACGCCCACCAGAACCTGAGCGAGCGCAGCTTCCAGATCACGGTGTGAGGGGGCCATGACCGGGGTGACGCTGCTCATGGGCGTGCTGGCGACCTGGCGGCTCACCCACCTCGTGGTGGCGGAGGACGGGCCATGGAACCTCGTGGCCCGCCTCCGCCTGCTGGCCGGCGCGGGCATGCTCGGCCAGCTGATGGACTGCTTCAAGTGCGCCAGCCTCTGGGTGTCGGTGCCGTTCGCGGCCTGGCTCTCGGGCGGCTGGCGCGAGGGCGGCCTCGCCTGGCTGGCGTTCTCGGGCGGAGCCATCCTGCTGGAGCGCCTCGCGCAGGCGCCCGGCGGGGACCACTGACGCGGAGGGACGGACCATGTGCTGCGGAAGCAACAGGGAGGCGGCGCGCGCCGCCGCGATGGCGGCCGGTGCGGGGCGCTCCCAGCCGGCCGGCGCGCCGGCGGGGAGCCCGGCCACCTCGGTGATCGATCGTTCGAGTACCTGGGGACCGGCGCGGTGACGATCACCGGACCGGTGAGCGGGCGGGCCTACCGGTTCGCCGGGACCGGCGACCGCGTGCGGGTCGACGCGCGGGACCGCCCCGGGCTGGCAGGACTGGGCACGCTGCGCTGGCTGCGCGTAGACGACCGTGCGCGGTTCGGGATCAGCTACGCTGTCCCGAACCGCGACGGCCGTCTAGCAGATCGCACCGGGGGCTGCGCCCCCGCCCCGCCGGCGGAGCCGTCCGGGCCCCACCCCTGCTGCGCTGGGTCCCGCCGCGCTGCGGGCCGGATCATCCAGACAGTGGACTGGGCCCTTGCGCGGCACCCAGCGTCGAGGGGCTGCGCCCCTCCCCCAGCTGCGCTGGGGCCCCCACCCTGCCACGTGCCTCCGATTCACGACCGCTCGTCCAGCCGGGCCCTCAGGCGCCGGAAGTCGAGGTCGCCGCCGGGGTGGCGGACGAGGCCTGGAGCCGGCGCGCCTCGGCGCTGATGGCCGGGAAGGTCCGCCCGCCGGCGACCGCGGCGGTGCAGGCCACGCCGCCCATGAGCGCGCCCACGATCCCCAACACGGCGGCATCCGCGCCGGTCAGGAAGAGCCCGGGCACGGGCGTGCGCGGCTGGAGCCAGCGCTGCCGGAACCGCTCCGGCGTGCCCGGCAGCCCGTAGAATCTCGCCGCCCGGGTGCGCGGTGAACCCCTCGCTGGAGAGCGGCGTGGAGAGCTCCTGGTGGACCACCAGCCCGCGCAGCCCGGGGAGCCGCGCCTCGGCGGCGGCCAGCAGCGCCTCCGCGATCCTGGCCTTCTGGGCCTCGTACTCGGCCCCGCGCCTCTTCCAGGCGGAGCCCGCCCAGCGCGCGAAGGCGGCGCCGTCCACGCTGGTGATGAGCTCGGCGGTGTGGGCCCGGGCGGCCGGGTCCTTCATGGAGGGGAAGGACAGGTAGCACTGCGGCACGCGCCCCTCCAGCACGCCGCTGCGGTCCGCCCAGGCCGCGTCGTGGTCGAGCCCCTGGTGCAGCCAGAAGTTCTCGCCCCGCACGCCCAGCTCGGCCGGAGAGCGCGACAGCCCGAGGTAGAGCGTCACCGCGGCCATGCTGGGCGGGAAGGCGCGCAGGGTCTCGCGGAAGGGGATGGGCACCTCGTCGCCCAGCAGCCGGAGGAAGGTGTTGCGCGCGCCGGCGTCGGAGATGACCACCGGCGCCCGGACCTCCTCGCCCGCCGCGAGCCTGACGCCCACGGCGCGCCCGCCCTCCACCAGGATGCGCGCCACCTCGGCGCGGACGCGGACCTCCCCGCCCGCCGCCTCGATCACCCTGCGCGCGCCGTCCGCCAGCGAGGCCGCGGAGCCCTCCGGGTAGGCCGCGCCCTCCAGGTAGTGCTGCGCGATCACCGCCTGCATCAGGAAGGCCCCCTGCCCCGGCGGCAGCCCGTGATCGCCCCAGCGCGCCCCCAGCACCGCCCGCAGCCGCGGGTCGCGGACGTGCGCGGCCAGCCAGTCGCCGGTGGTCTGCAGCGCCAGCCGCTCGCGCCCGGCCAGCAGCCACCCCACCGCCGCCGCCACCGGCCGCGGCGCGGCGCTGCGGAGGATGGGCAGCGCCATGACCGCCTGGACCTTGCGCACGTCGCTGAACCAGCGGTCGATGGCCTTCCGCTCGGCCGGGAAGGCCGCGACCAGGTCGTCGCGCTGGTTCCGCGCGCCAGCCCGGTAGGTGAACTCGAAGCCCGGGAAGACCAGCCGGTCGAACCCCTCCGGCATGGGGTTCCAGCGGACCGTGCCGCCCGTGACCACCGCCATGGCGTCGCGGGGCATGCCCGGCTCCAGCATGCCACCCACGTAGTGGAGCCCCACGTCCCAGCGGAAGCCGCCCGGGCGCTCGAAGGTGTGCGTGAAGCCCCCTGCCCGCCAGTGGCGCTCCAGCACCAGCACCCGGCGCCCGTGCAGCCGCGCCAGCAGCGCCGCCGCGGCCAGCCCGCCCATCCCCGACCCGATCACCACCGCGTCCCAGCCGCCGCTCGCCTGAGCCATCACCGCTCCCCGCCGGGCGCCGCGCGCCCGAGCCTGCAGTCATCATGCCTCGTCGCGGCCGCGCCCGCTCGGCCCGCGCTGCCGGCGACCTGGCCGGCGGCGCCGGTCACGGCTGCGCCGGCACCGCGCAGCGCGCCGCCTCGTCCGCGCCGAGCAGCACCCCCTCGCGGAGCAGCCGCAGGTTGACGGCGGACCGGACGTCGGACGGGTCGAGCCGCAGCGCCTCGCGCAGGGCGGCCTCGGCCTCCTCCGGGCGGCAGGCGTGGGCCAGCGCCCAGCCCAGGTTGGCGTGGGCGCGCGGGTTGTGCGGCGCCTTCTCCACCACGTCGCTCCAGAAGGTCACCTCATCCCGGTAGACCTGGCTGCGGACCGCGGTCACCACCCCCAGCGCCAGGAGCAGCGCCGCCACGCCGGCGCGGACCGCGCTGGAGCGCAGCGCCACGGCGTGCAGCGCCACCGCCGCCGCCCAGGCGGGCCCGAGCAACGCCAGGTAGAGCTGCCGCTCGCTGGCCGGCTCCGGGCGGGGCAGCCACCACCCCTGCGGCGCCAGCCAGAGCAGGAACCAGAGCACCGCGAAGCCGGCCACCGCGGCGCCCCCGCCGGCCCGCCGGCGCAGCCCGGCCAGCGCCAGCGCGGCGAGCAGGCCCAGGGCGGCCAGCGCCGCCACCGAGGCGGCGTCCGGCGCGAGCACCGCCCGGAGCGCCGGGTCGGCCACCAGCCGGTGGGGACGGACCAGCTGCCCGGCCAGCCAGAGCGTGGCCTCGGCGTGCGTGAGCAGGTTCGCGAGCGGCCCGCGCAGCGCCAGGCTGCGCGTCATCATCCGCGCGTAGACCGGCGAGCCCAGCAGCAGCGCCGCCCCCCCGGCCAGCACCAGCCAGTGGACCGCGGTGGAGCCGAGCGCCGCCCGCCAGGAACGGCCCGGTCGCCGGTCGAGCGCCTCGCACAGGAGCAGCGCGGGCGGCACGGCCAGCGCGCCCTCCTTCACCCCCAGCGCCAGCACCATGAGCGCCGGGGAGAGCAGGTAGACGCGCACCCAGCTGCCGCGCTCCCGGCCCGCCACGTGGGCCAGCAGGGAGGCCAGCGAGAGCGCCCCGCAGAGCGCGCTGGAGCGGCCGGAGACGTAGGTCACCGCCTCGACCTGGACCGGGTGGAGCGCGAAGAGGAGCGCGCCCACCACCGCCGCGGTGGGCGGCAGGGCCGGCCTCAGGCGCCGCCCCAGGCGGTCCAGCAGCGCCAGCGCCAGCAGGGCCGCCGCCACGTGCACCGCCAGGTTGACCGCGTGCTGCCCTGGCAGCCCCCAGCCCAGCTGGTGGTCCAGCGCGTAGGTGAGCTTCAGCAGCGGCCGGATGCCCGGCATCGAGGCCCACCACGCACCCAGGGACTGGACCCGCGCGTCCCCCTCGATCACCGCGAAGTCGTCGAACTGCAGCTGGCCCGCGAACGACGTGGCGTGCGCCGCGGCCGTGGCCAGCACCACCGCCACCCGGGCCGACGGCGGGACCGCGGGCGGCGCCCCGGCGCCGGTCCCCTGGTCAGCCACCGTGGCGCGCCTCGTCGAACCCGGCCTCGAGCAGCGCCGCCGCGGTCCACCAGCGATCCGGGGCGTCCAGCAACACCACCAGCACCTCCACCCCCTCGCGCTCGGCCCGGGCCACCACGCAGCGCCCCGCGCCCGGCGTGTAGCCGCTCTTCACGCCGTCCGCGCCGCGGAGACGCCCCAGCAGCGCGTTGTGCGTGCGCAGCGTGAAGGTCCGGCCGGCGCGGGTGGTCACCTGCGCCCCCTGCAGCGCCGCGATGCGCCGCAGCTCCGGGACGGCGAGCGCGGTGCGGGTCAGGACCAGCAGGTCGGCGGCGGTGGCCTGGTGCCCGCGCGCGTCGTGGCCGCACGGATCGGCGAAGTGGGTGCGCGCCAGCCCCAGCGCCCTCGCCCGGGCGTTCATCCGCTCCAGGAACCCGGACACGCTGCCGCCCACGCCCTCGGCCAGCACCACGCAGGCGTCGTTGGACGAGGACACGAGCGTGGCGGTGAGCGCATCCTGCAGCGTGAGCGCGTCGCCGGCGGTCAGCCCCAGCCGGCTGCCGGTCTCGGCGGCGGCGCGCCGGCTCACCGGCAGCCAGGTCCCGGGGCCGCGGCCGGACTCGGCCACCAGCAGCGCGGTCATGATCTTCGTCAGCGACGCGGGGGCCCGCGGCACGTCGGCCGCGCGCGCCCAGACCACCTCCCCGTTCACGGCCACCACGTACGAGGCCGCGGCCCGCGGGAAGCGGTCGGGCGGCGCGGCGCGCGGCGACGCCGGCGCCAGGGCCAGCGCCGCCGCGAGCACAGCCGTGAAGCAGCGGACGGCGGGAGCGGGAGTCCGCACCCTAGCGACCGAAGAACCCCTTCAGCAGCTTCTTGCCCTGGTTGACCGCCTCGTCCTTCGCGTCCGGCTTGCCCTTGGCGGGCTCGGCCGCCGCCCCCTTCTTCGGCGGCGCCAGCTCCTCCGCGCTCAGCACCTCGCGGGCGTAGCGCACGCAGAAGTCGGACATGGGCGGCTGCATGCCGGTGAAGGCCCGGCCGGCGCACTCCGCCTTGGCCAGCGTGCGGGCCTCCTCCGGGCAGCTCTGGCCCACGAAGTCGAGCGCCGCCCCGTCCGGCCGGGCCGCGTCGCGCGCGGCGTCCGGGCACAGCTTCTTCTGCACCTGCGCGGCGCTGGCCTTGCACAGCTGGCCGATCTGCTGCAGCCCCTGCTCGCCCTGCTTGCTCGCGACCTGGAACCCCTCGCGAGTCTGCCAGCGCGCGCAGAAGGACTGGGCCATCGCCGGCTCCTTGCAGAGCGCGTACGGGCCGGAGAAGAGCTGGACCGACATCTCCTTCTCGCCCTGGGCGCAGAGCTGCTTCATCGAGTCGGCCTGCTGCTGCTGCGCCGCCGCGGCCTGCGCCTGCATCCCCGCCACCTGGCGCTTCATCGCGCCGGCGTCGCAGGCCTGGCCCAGGTTCTTCCCGGAGATCTTGACGCTCATCTCGCCCATCTCGCTGGAGCGCATGGTCATGAGGCCGTCGAAGGCCTTGGGGCCGTAGGTGATCTGCCCCTCGCCGCTCATGGCGTGGTCCCCCTGGCAGACCATGGTCCAGCTCATCTTCTTGCCGTCGTTCTTCAGGTTCTCCATCCGGCAGTCGGACTTCTGGTCCTTGGGCTGCGGCGGCTCCTTGAGGCCATCCTTGGGGGCGCAGAAGGTGCTGGTCGTGGGAGGCACGGCCATGCCCTTCATCTGCACCTGGGAGGTGTGCTCCCACAGGGTCCCGGGCTCGGACTGGGCAGCGGCTGGGAGGGCGAAGGCGGCGAGCGCAGCGAGGAACCAGCGGGTGGGATGCATGAAGGAACAGGACATTGCGGGACCCCCGTGACCGACGCCGAAACACTCGGCGCCTGGCGACGCGGAAAAAGAGACCACATGTCCGGCCTGCCGTCGACGTCCTGACGCCGGGAGGTCGCCGGACGCCGCAGGGCTGGGCCGCGGCGTGGAAATCCGGGTGCGTCCCCGGGACCGCGCGCAGGCCCGTAAACGGCCAGAATCCCTGGCCCCGACCACCTCAGCCCGCGACCTTCGGCCGCGAGCCGCCGCGTTGTGCGCACCCGATCGCGGATCCGTCGAGATGGTCACCATCCGCCGCGCTCGCCAGACTGCGCGCCACGCGTGGACCGGGAGCTGCTCTCGCGGGGTCGGGGCCCCGCGCGACGCCCGCCTGCCACGCCTCAACGGGAGCGTGGGATGGTCGACAGGAAGCGTGCAGGAGTCGGGGTGGCGGTCGTCGCGGCGATGCTCATGGCCGCGTGCGGGGGAAGCGGCCCGGCGCAGCAGGAGGAGCCCGGGGCCGAGGTGATCCCCACCGTCGAGAGCTCGGGGATCACCGTCTACACCTCGGGCTACACCCACATCTACTGGTGGGGGTCGACGCCGGCGTCGTCGCCCGCAGACGGCACGTGGCCCGGCGTGGCCATGGGGACCGACGCGAGCTCGGGCTACCGGACCTACTCCTTCCCCAACGCCACGGCCATCAACCTCATCTTCAGCAACAACGGCGCCGGGCAGACCGCCAACCTGAGCCGCACCACGGGCAGCTGGCTCTACGTGAACGGCACCTGGTCGGCCTATACGCCGACGGCCTCGGTCTCGGCCTCACCGGGCACCTCCTCCTTCTCCGGCGCCAGCCTGGCCGTCACGCTCACGGCCGCCAACCCGGCCTCGGGCACCTACCAGGTGGACTCCGGCGCGGCCACCGCCTTCACCAGCGGCCAGGTGATCCCGATCAGCGGCACCGACCTGACCGCGGGACAGGGCCACACCCTGACGCTCCGCAACGGGACCGCCACCGCGACGTACACGTACACCAAGGTCACGGCCGGCATCACCGTGTACACGTCGAGCTACACGCACGTGTACTGGTGGAGCGCGACGCCCGCCGGCTCGCCCGCCGACGCCACCTGGCCGGGCGTGGCCATGGGGACCGATCCAGCCACGGGGCTCAGGACCTACGCCTTCCCGAACGCCACCGCCATCAACCTCATCTTCAGCAACAACGGCTCCGGCCAGACCGCCAACCTCAGCCGCACCACCGGCGCCTGGCTCTACGAGAACGGCGCCTGGTCCGCCTACAACCCGGGGCCCGCGGCCTCGGCCAGCCCTGGCACCTCCTCCTTCTCGACCTCCAGCCTCTCCGTGACGCTGAGCGCCGCCAACCCGGCCTCGGGCACCTACCAGATCGACGCCGGGGCCACGACCGCCTTCACCCACGGACAGGTCATCACGCTCGGTGCGGGGCTGGTGGCCGGGCAGAGCCAGACGCTCACGGTCAAGAACGGCACCGCCAGCGCGACCTACACCTACACCAAGGTCGCCGCCGGCATCACCGTCTACACCAGCGGCTACACGCACGTGTACTGGTGGAGCGCGACGCCTGCCGGCTCGCCACCCGACGCCACCTGGCCTGGCGCGGCCATGGGGATTGACTCCGCCTCGGGGCTCAGGACCTACGCGTTCCCCAACGCCACCGCCATCAACCTCATCTTCAGCAACAACGGCTCCGGCCAGACCGCCAACCTGAGCCGCACCACCGGCGCCTGGCTGTACGCCGGCGGCGCGTGGACGCCCTACTCGCCCATCCCCTCGGCCACGGTCACGCCCGCCGGCGGGACGTTCGCCGCCACGCAGACGGTCACGCTCAACGCCGGCAACCCGCCCTCGGGCACCTACCAGTGGGACTCGGACCAGGCCACCGCCTTCACCGACGGGACCACGCTCACGTTCGGAGCCGACTGGTCCAACGGCCGGTCGAGGGTGCTCAAGGTCGTCAACGGCACCGCCACGAACTCGTACACGTTCGTGAAGAACACCGCCGTGTACCCGAACACGCTGGGCGCGCTCTACCTGCCGGGCGCGACGAAGTTCCGCCTCTGGTCGCCGGACAGCAGCAGCGTCACCGTCACCGTCGGCGGCGCCACCTACCCGATGGCCCGCGTGGCGGACTTCGCCGGCTACACCTCGATCTACGAGGCCACCGTGTCCGGCGACCTCGAGCTGCAGCCCTACCAGTTCGCGGTGGGCGGCGCGGCGGTGCGCGATCCCTACGCGCTGATGGTCAACCCCGGGACCACGCAGGGCGTCGTGATGGACATGGCCTCCATCGCGCCGGCCGGCGGCTGGGCCGCCACGCCCGCCCTCGTCAACCGTGAGGACGCCATCATCTACGAGGCGCACGTGCGCGACTTCACCATCGACGCGAACTCGGGCGTCGACGCAGCGAGGAAGGGCAAGTTCCTGGGCATGGTCCAGACCGGGACCACCTACGGCACGGCCAAGACCGGCCTCGACCACCTGAAGGAGCTGGGCGTCACGCACGTGCAGCTCATGCCGGTCTACGACTTCGGCACGGCCCTCTACAACTGGGGCTACGACCCGGTGAACTACAACGTGCCCGAGGAGCAGTACGCCCAGGCGACGGATCCCGTGGGCCGCGTCCAGGAGTTCCAGACCATGGTCAACGAGCTCCACAAGAACGGCCTGCGGGTCGTGGTGGACGTGGTCTACAACCACACCTACGACAAGACCGTCCTGCAGCTCATCACCGGCAAGTACTACACCACGGTCGATTTGTCCGGCGTCGGCAACTCCATCGACGACGGCAACCCCATGGTCGCGCGGATGATCCAGGACAGCCTGGAGCAGTGGGTCCGCAACTACAACGTGGACGGCTTCCGCTTCGACCTGCTGGGCGTCTTCTACGCCACCAACGCCGCCGCCTGGGGCAACTACCTCAACGCCACCTTCCCGACCAGGAACCTGCTGCTCTACGGCGAGCCCTGGAACGGCTACGCCACCGACCCCAACGACGCGCAGAAGGTCCGCTTCGGCAAGATGCCGACCCTGGCCGGCGCGCACGTCGGCGTCTTCAACGGCGGCTACCGCGACGACCTGCGCGGCCCCGGCGACAGCGCGGTGCAGCGCTACGTCGTGAACCAGGCCCCCAGCTGGTGGGGCGCCATCGCCGCCGGCTCCCGCGGCTCGATCACGGCGGCCAAGAGCACCAGCGCGCTGCCCAACGCCTGGGACTCGATGTTCGCCTACGACCCCGAGCAGGCCATCAACTACGTCTCGGCCCACGACAACCTGAACATGTGGGACAAGATCAACTACGCCGGCCTCTCCGGCGGCCCCACCGGCTACGCCGGCCGCGTGGACCGCTTCACCATCGGCATCCTCATGACCAGCCAGGGCATCCCCTTCTTCTACGAGGGGGACGAGATGCTGCACAGCAAGGCCTACGGCGGCGACTACACCACCGCCAAGAACAGCTACCGGGCCGGCGACAACTACAACGCCATCCGCTGGGCCGACAAGGTCACCAACGCGGCCACCCACCAGTTCTACCGCGACGCCATCGCGCTCCGCCGCGCCAACCCGGCGCTCCGGCTCACCAGCTGGGACGAGATCAACACCCGCGTCCGGACCACCCTCAACGCCGGCTCGCAGAGCGCGTCGTCCATCAACGTGGTCCACGACGCCTCGCTCCCCGCCGGCGTGGTGGTGAACAGCATCGACGCCGACGGGAACGTGGGCAACGGTTACGAGCTGGTGGTGGTCTACAACAACGGCAACAACTTCAACCTCACCCTCCCCGCCGGCAGCTGGACCAAGATCTTCGACGCCGGCGGCGCCGTCTCGAAGACCGACGTGGTCTGCGAGGGGACCGCGGTGACCGTGTTCAGGAAGAACTAGCAGGCAGGCACGGCTGACGGGCCGCGAGGCCGGGACTTCGAACGAGGTCCCGGCCTTCGCGTCAGGGCGCGGGCGATCGCAGGCTCAACGCCCGCCCAGGTGCCGCAGCCCCGGCCCTTCGCGGCCAGTGCGGGCCACGTACTCGCCGTAGCCGCCACCGTAGGGGACCGGCCCCTCCGGCGTCAGCTCCAGCACGCGGTTGGAGAGCGCGGCCAGGAAGCGGCGGTCGTGGGAGACCAGGAGCAGCGTCCCCTCGTAGCCGGCCAGCGCCCGGATCAGCATCTCCTTGGTGGAGAGGTCCAGGTGGTTGGTCGGCTCGTCCAGCACCAGGAAGTTGGGCGGGTCGTAGAGCATGGTGGCCAGCGCCAGCCGCGCCCGCTCGCCGCCGGAGAGCACCCGGCAGCGCTTCTCGATCTCGTCGCCGGAGAACCCGAAGCAGCCGGCCAGGGTGCGCAGCGAGCCCACCGAGGCCCGGGGAAGGCGTCCTGCAGCGTCTCCCAGACGGTCTTCTCCGGCTGCAGCAGGTCCATGGCGTGCTGGGCGAAGTAGCCCATCTTCACGCTGGCCCCGAGCGCCACCACCCCCTCGTCCGGCCTCGTCTCGCCGGCGACCATCTTGAGGAGCGTGGACTTGCCGGCGCCGTTGGCGCCCAGCACGCACCAGCGCTCCCCGCGGCGGACCAGCAGGTCCAGCTGGTCGTGGACCGCCCGCCCGCCGTAGCGCTTGGTGACCGCCGCCAGGCGCGCCACGTCCTCGCCCGAGCGCGGCGCGGCGCGGAACTCGAAGTCCACCTGCTTGTGCACGCGCGGCGGCTCGACCTTCTCGATCTTCTCCAGCTTCTTCACCCGCGACTGGACCTGCGCCGCGTGCGAGGCGCGGGCCTTGAACCGCTCGATGAAGGCCAGCTCCTTCTTGAGCGTGGCCTGCTGGCGGTCGAACTGGGCCTGCGGTGCGCGTCGGCGACGGCCCGCTCGCGCTCGTAGAAGTCGTAGTCGCCGGAGTAGCTGGTCAGCTCGCCGGCGTCGATCTCGACGATCTTCTTCACCACCCGGTTCATGAAGGCCCGGTCGTGCGAGGTCATCAGCAGGGCGCCGTCGTACGCCTGCAGGAACTCCTCCAGCCAGATGATCGACTCCAGGTCGAGGTGGTTGGAGGGCTCGTCCAGCAGCATGCAGTCCGGGCGCATGAGCAGGATGCGCGCCAGCGCCACGCGCATCTTCCACCCGCCGGAGAGCGCCCGCCACGTCGCCGTCCATCATGGCGGGCGAGAAGCCCAGGCCGGCCAGGATCTCGCGCGCCCGCGCCTCCAGCGCGTAGCCGCCCAGCTCGTCGAAGCGGGCCTGCACGTGACCGAACCGCTCCACCAGCGTCTCCAGCTCGTCGGCCCGGGCCGGATCGGCCAGCGCGTGCTCCAGGGCGTGCAGCTCGGCCGCCACCGACGAGACCGGGCCGGCGCCGTCCATGGTCTCCTCGACCGGCGCTCCGGCCGGACATCTCCCCCACGTCCTGGGAGAAGTGACCCACGGTCACGCCCCGGTCGATGGAGACCTGCCCCTCGTCGGGCTCCTCCTGGCGCATGATCATGCGGAAGAGCGTGGACTTGCCGGCGCCGTTCGGGCCGACCAGCCCGACCTTCTCGCCGCGGTGGATGACGGCCGAGGCCTCGACGAAGAGGAGCTGGCGGCCGTGCTGCTTGGAGATGGCGTCGAAGCGGATCGCAGGGGGCGCGTTCTCTCACGCCCGCACGGGCGGCTCAACCCCCGCAGACGCCCTCCTGCGACCTCGTCGCACACCCGTGGGACGGTTCCGCGCAGTCGTGAAGTGTGGTTGGCGCTGCCGGCCCGGGTGCGGGGCGTGCTCGCGGGCGAGGGTGAGGGCTGGGCGCCCCTACCCGCCACCGGCGCGCCGGCGTGATCCGGCCAGCGCGCCAGGAAGGTCTGTCCCTCCTCCAGCACGAAGGCCTTGAAGGCCGCGGCCGCCGGCGTGAGCGCCTTGCCCGCCCGGTGGACCACGTTCCAGGCGCGCATCACCGGCAGCCCCTCGACCGGCAGGATGGCGAGCTGCTGCGTCGCCAGCTCCAGCCCGATGGCGTGGAGCGAGATGAAGGCCACGCCCATGCCCGCCATGACCGCCTGCTTGATGGTCTCGTTGGAGGAGATCTCCGTCATCCCCGCCGGCCGCACCCCCGCGGCGCGCAGGAGCCGCTCCATGGCCGCCCGGGTGCCCGAGCCGCGCTCGCGCACCAGGAAGGTCTCCGCGGCCAGCTCACGGAGCGGCGCGCGGCGGCGCCGGGCCAGCGGGTGGTCGGGGTGGGCCACCATCACCAGCGGGTGATCGGCGAAGGGCGTGGCCTCCGTCTCCACGTCGCGCGGCGCGGTGCCCATCGAGCGTCAGGTCCACCTCGTTGCGCGCCAGCAGCTCCACCACCGCCGCGCGGTTGTGGACCAGCAGCTTGAGCGCCACCCGGGGTGCCGGTGGCCGAAGCGCGCCAGGAGCTTGGGCGCGAAGTACTTGGCGGTCGAGACCACCGCGATGGTGAGCCGCCCGGAGCGCACCCCCTGCAGCGCCGCCATGGCGTCCTCCGCGTCGCGCAGCGCCTGCAGCACCCGGTCCACGTGGCGGAGCAGCTCCTCGCCGGCCGGCGTGAGCGCGAGCCGGCGGCCGGTGCGCTCGAACAGCGGCAGCCCCGCCAGCCCCTCCAGCGCCTTCAGCTGCATCGAAACCGCCGGCTGCGTGAGGTGCAGCTCCTGCGAGGCCCGGGAGAAGGAGAGGTGGCGGGCGGCGGCGGCGAAGATCTGCAGCTGGCGGAGCGTGGCGTCGCGCATGCGGAGCGTACGTATAAGCCGGGCTTAAGCCGCGGCGCATCACATCTGATTGGCGCTTATCGAGCGCCGTCCCTACTCCTAATCCCACACCGGCACACGGAGGCAGGCGGCGGCATGAAGACCATCGAATCGGCGGACTCGGCGAAGAGAGGGACGCGGACGGGGGCGGAGCGGTACCGCGCGGGGGTCATCCCGTACAAGACCATGGGCTACTGGGAGCCCGACTACGTCCCGAAGGAGACGGACGTCATCGCCGTCTTCCGGGTCACCCCGCAGGAAGGCGTGGACCCGGAGGAGGCGGCCGCCGCCGTGGCCGGCGAGTCCTCCACCGCCACCTGGACCGTGGTCTGGACCGACCGGCTCACCGCCTGCGAGCGGTACCGGGCCAAGGCCTACAGGGTGGACCTGGTCCCCGGCACCGGCCCCGGGACCGACCGCGAGGCCCAGCACTTCGCCTACATCGCCTACGACCTGGCGCTCTTCGAGCCCGGCTCCATCGCCAACCTCTCCGCCTCAATCATCGGGAACGTCTTCGGGTTCAAGGCCGTGAAGGCGCTGCGCCTCGAGGACATGCGCCTCCCGGTGGCCTACGTGAAGACGTTCCAGGGCCCGCCCACCGGCATCGTGGTGGAGCGCGAGCGGCTGGACAAGTTCGGCCGCCCGCTGCTCGGCGCCACCGTGAAGCCCAAGCTCGGGCTCTCCGGGAAGAACTACGGCCGCGTGGTTTACGAGGCACTCCGTGGAGGGCTCGACTTCGTCAAGGACGACGAGAACATCAACTCCCAGCCGTTCATGCACTGGCGCGACCGGTTCCTCTTCGCCACCGAGGGGGTCAAGAAGTGCCGAGGCCGGGACCGGCGAGGTCAAGGGGCACTACCTGAACGTCACCGCCGCCACCATGGAGGAGATGTACGAGCGGGCCGACTTCGCCCATGAGCTTGGTTCACCCATCGTGATGATCGACCTGGTGATCGGCTACACCGCCATCCAGAGCATGGCGCGCTGGGCCCGCCGGAACGACATGATGCTGCACCTGCACCGCCGCCGGCCACTCCACCTACACGCGGCAGAAGTCCCACGGCGTGAGCTTCCGGGTCATCTCGAAGTGGATGCGGCTGGCCGGCGTGGACCACATCCACGCCGGGACCATCGTGGGCAAGCTGGAGGGCGACCCGGCCGCGGTCTCCGGCTTCTACGACGTGCTGCGCGAGCCGGCGGTGGCCCGCAATCCGTCGCGCGGGATCTTCTTTGACCAGGACTGGGCCAATCTCCGCGGGGTGATGCCGGTGGCCTCCGGCGGCATCCACGCCGGCCAGATGCACCAGCTGCTGGCCTACCTGGGCGAGGACGTGGTGCTGCAGTTCGGCGGCGGCACCATCGGCCACCCCATGGGCATCGCCGCCGGCGCCACCGCCAACCGCGTGGCGCTGGAGGCCATGGTCCTGGCCCGCAACGAGGGGCGCGACCTGTGGAACGAGGGGCCGGAGATCCTCGCCAGGCGGCGCGCAGCTGCCCGCCGCTGCGCGCGGCGCTGGAGGTCTGGAAGGACGTCACCTTCGACTACGCCTCCACCGACACCGTCGACGTCATCCCCACCCCCACCCTCGCCTGAGAGCCACGCCATGCGATCACCCAGGGCACCTTTAGCTTCCTCCCCGACCTGACCGACGCGCAGATCCTGGCCCAGATCGCCTACGCCCTCGGGAAGGGCTGGGCCGTGTCGATCGAGTCCACCGACGACCCCCACCCGCGCGACGTCTACTGGGAGATGCACGGGCCGCCCATGTTCGACCTGCGCGACGCCGAGCTGGTGCTGCGCGAGGTGCAGGCCTGCCGCCGGGAGCACCCGCAGCGCTACGTCAAGGTGAACGCCTTCGACGCCACCGCCGGCTGGGAGGCGGTGCGCCTCTCCTTCCTCGTGCAGCGCCCGGCCGAGGAGGCCCGCTACCGCCTGCTGCGCCAGGACGGCCCCGGCCGCACCGTCCGCTACGGGCTGGAGCGCGTCCGGTGAGCGCCGCCGCCGCCGAGGAGGCGCCGCCGGCGCAGGTGGACCTGGGGGTCCTGGCCGCCGAGGCCGGCGTGGCCGAGGCGCTGGGGGCGCTGGAGCGCGACCTGGTGGGCCTGGCCCCGGTGAAGCGGCGCATGCGCGAGATCGCTGCGCTGCTGGTGGTGGACCGCGCCCGCGCCCGGCTCGGCCTGCCGGGGGTGCCGCCGGGGCTGCACATGTGCTTCACCGGCAATCCCGGCACCGGCAAGACCACGGTGGCGCTCCGCCTGGCCGGCATCCTCCACCGCCTGGGGTACGTGCGCCGGCCGCAGCTGGTGGCGGTCACCCGCGAGGACCTGGTGGGCGAGTTCGTGGGCCACACCGCCCCGCGCACCCGCAAGGTGCTGGAGCGGGCGCGCGGCGGGGTGCTCTTCATCGACGAGGCCTACGCGCTCTACCGCCCGGAGAACGAGCGCGACTACGGCCAGGAGGCGGTGGAGATCCTGCTGCAGGCCATGGAGTCGCAGCGCGGCGAGCTGGTGGTGGTGCTGGCCGGCTACCGCGACCGCATGGAGACCTTCTTCGCCTGCAACCCGGGCCTCTCCTCCCGCATCGCCCACCACGTGGACTTCCCCGACTACGGCGTGGAGGAGCTGCTGGCCATCGCCGACCGGATGCTGGAGGCGCTGTGCTACCAGCTGGGCGGCGGGGCGCGCGAGGCGCTGCGCGAGTACGTCGTGCGCCGCATGGCCCGCCCGCGCTTCTCCAACGCGCGCTCCATCCGCAACGCGCTGGACCGGGCCCGCCTGCGCCAGGCCAGCCGGCTGCTGGACGCCGGCGGACCGGTGGACGGCGCCGCCCTGGCCACCCTGGCCGCCGAGGACATCCGCCGCAGCCGCGTGCTCCAGGCCGCAGAGGAGACCTGAGACCCATGAGCCCAACCGCCCCCGGCGCACCCACCCTCACCCGCTTCATCCTCGAGGCGCACCGGCGCGCCCCCGGCGCCAGCGGGGTCTTCAGCGCCCTGCTCACCGACGTGGCCACCGCCATCAAGGACATCGCCCGCACCGTCTCCCGCGGCGCGCTGGACCGGCCGGCGGGCGGCCGCGGCGCGGCCCTCGACGCCGCCGCCCACGCGCTGCTGGTCCGCCACTGCGAGTGGGGCGGCCACCTGGGCGGGATGGTCTCGGAGGCGCTGGAGGCGCCCTACGCCATCCCCTCCGCCTATCCCTGCGGCCGCTACCTGCTGCTCTTCAATCCGCTCGACGGCTCGGCCAGCGCGGACGTGGACGCCGCGGTGGGCACGGTCTTCTCGGTCCTGCGCCGCGAGGCGGGCGCCGGCCCGGCCGCGGCCGAGGAGTTCCTGCAGCCGGGCCACCGCCAGGTGTGCGCCGGCTACGCCATCTACGGCCCCTCCACCGTGCTGGTGCTCACGCTGGGCGAGGGCGTGCACGGCTTCACGCTCGACCGCGAGCTGGGCGAGTTCGTGCTCACCCACCCGGACCTGCGCATCCCCGAGCCGGCCCGCGAGGTGACCGTCAACGCCTCCCACGAGCGGTTCTGGGAGGCGCCGGTGCGGCGCTACGTCGAGGAGTGCCGGGCCGGGCACGCCGGACCGCGCGGCGCCGACGTGGATCTCCGCGGCGTCTCCTCGCTGGTGGCCGACGTGCACCGGCTGCTGGTCCGCGGCGGCGTCGCGCTCCACCCGCGCGACACCCGCGAGCCGGCCCGCCCCGGCCGGCTGCGGCTGCTCTGCGAGGCCGCCCCGCTGGCCCTGATCGTCGAGCAGGCCGGCGGCGCGGCCTCGACCGGGCGGGCCCGGCTGCTGGACGTGACCCCGGGCGCGCTGCACGAGCGCGTCCCGGTGTTCCTGGGCTCCAGGGCCGAGGTGGAGCGGCTGGCCCGCTACCACGACGAGCACGACCGCGGCGTCGACCGCCCCTTCCGCTCCCCGCTCTTCGGCACCCGCTCGCTCTTCATCGAGCCATGAGAGTCGCACCCGCGGCGCGCCCGGCGCGCGCCAGGAGGAGGCCACCATGTCGCAGCGCCACCCCGTCATCGCCGTGACCGGCTCCTCCGGCGCCGGCACCACCTCCGTCACCCGCACCTTCCAGCAGGTCTTCGGTCGGGAGGGGATCAAGGCGCAGGTGGTGGAGGGCGACGCCTTCCACCGCTACGACCGGGCCGAGATGCAGCGCCGCATGGCCGAGGCGGCCAGCCGCGGCGACCGCCACTTCAGCCACTTCGGCCCCGAGTCCAACCTGTTCGTGGAGCTGGAGGAGCTCTTCCGCGGCTTCGGCCAGACCGGGCGCGGCCAGGTGCGGCGCTACCTGCACGACCACGCCGAGGCGGCCCCCTACCACCAGGACCCCGGCACCTTCACGCCCTGGGAGGACATCCCCCCCGGCGTGGACCTGCTCTACTACGAGGGGCTGCACGGGGGCGTGGTGACCGGCGGCGTGGACGTCGCCCGCCACGTGGATCTGCTGGTGGGGGTGGTGCCCATCATCAACCTGGAGTGGATCCAGAAGCTGCACCGCGACCGCGCCACGCGCGGCTACAGCACCGAGGCGGTGGTGGACACCATCCTGCGGCGCATGCCGGACTACGTGAACCACGTCGTCCCGCAGTTCGCCCGCACCCACATCAACTTCCAGCGGGTGCCCACCGTCGACACCTCGAACCCCTTCATCGCCCAGGACATCCCCACCGCCGACGAGAGCTTCCTGGTGGTGCGCTTCGCCGATCCCAAGGGGATCGACTTCCCCTGGCTCCTCACCATGCTTCACGATTCGTTCATGTCGCGGCGGAACACCATCGTGGTGCCGGGCGGGAAGATGCCGCTCGCGATGCAGCTCATCATGACGCCCATGATCCTCCAGCTGCTCGATCGCCGCCGCCGGGCGCTGTGAGAGGACCCCCCGGGTCTGGAAATTTGGGTCGTCCCCGTCGGGTATAATCACCCGCTGTAACATGGCGGATTATTTGGATCCGGACGGCCGGCTGCCTCCGGTCGCGGCCGCACCTGCCGGAATTTCGCGCACTCAGCCGCGAGCACGCAGGGGTTCTCCCGGCCGCCCGCTCCCTCCACACTCCCGCCACCGATTTCACCGGGCGAGGAACGTCCCACGGCCTCGGGGGCCGGGCGGGACCGCGGCGGTGGGCGGACCAACGGGGAGCACACGCGATGAAACACCTGAAGCACGGAGCGGTCCTGGCGATGCTGGCGGCAGGGCTCGTGGCCTGCGGCGGCGCGGGCGGCAGCGGTTCGCAGGCGGGCGGCGGCGACGACGGGACGGTGACGGTGAGCAGCGCGACGCTCAACCCGCCCGACACCTACGTCAACCTGTTCAAGTGGCGCTGGACCGACATCGGCAACGAGTGCACCCGGTTCATCGGCCCGGCCGGCATCGGCGCGGTGCAAATCTCCCCGCCCGCCGAGCACAAGAACGTGAACGCCTGGTGGAACATCTACCAGCCGGTGAACCACCACGTCCTGACCAGCGACATGGGCAACGCCGGCCAGCTGCAGACCATGATCGAGGCCTGCCACGCCGCCGGCGTGCGCATCTACGCCGACGTGGTCTTCAACCAGATGGCGGTCGGCAGCGGCACGGGCGTGGGCGGCTCCTCCTTCGACTCGGGCACCCTCACCTACCCGTTCTTCTCCGCCAGCGACTTCCACCCCTACTGCGACATCAACTACTCCAGCGAGGACAACACCACCGCCTGCTGGCTGCTGGGCATGCCCGACCTCAACACCGGCGCCTCCTACGTGCAGGGCCAGTTCCGGGCCTACCTGAACTCGCTCATCGCCATGGGCGTGGACGGCTTCCGCATCGACGCCTCCAAGCACATCAAGCCCGGTGAGCTGCAGACCATCCTGGCCGGCATGACCCAGACCACCACCCTCGGCGAGCCGGTCTTCATCACCCACGAGGTGATCGAGGACCAGGGCTGGATCAACATGGCCGGCTACCAGGCCAGCGGCACCGTCAACGAGTTCCGCTTCGCCCGCGCCATCCGCGACGCGCTCCGCAACGACCAGCTGTCCCAGATCACCACCTACTCCGGGACCGGCGCCGGCGGCGGCACCTACCAGCTCATCCCCAGCGACAAGGCCACCATCTTCGTGGCCAACCACGACACCGAGCGCCACCCGACCGACTCGCTCAACTACACCAGCGACTCCGGCGGCCGCTATGACCTGGCCAACGTGTACATGCTCGGCCAGCCCTACGGCCGCGCCCAGCTGCAGTCCGGCTTCTCGTTCTCGTACGCCAACGTGGACGTGAACATGCCGAGCGCGAGCCCGTACGACGCGAGCGGCAACCCCATCTTCACCACCACCTGCAGCAACACCTCGGCCGCCTGCGGCTGGGACTTCACCCACCGCTGGAGCACCATCTACCCGATGGTGAAGTTCCGCAGCGCTGCCGCCGGCACGGCCATGACCGTCCGCTCCACCGGCAACGGCAACCAGATCGCCTTCAGCCGCGGCAGCGTGGGCTTCGTGGCCCTCAACAACGCCGGCTCCTCGTGGGCGCTCTCGACCGCCACCGGGCTGCAGAAGGGCACCTACTGCAACATCGTGCACGGCCTCAAGTCGGCCGACGGCAAGAGCTGCACCGCCGACTCGGTCGTGGTGGACGCGAGCGGCAACATCTCCGTCACCGTCCCGGCCCGCGGCGGCAGCGCGCTCTCCGCGGTGGCCATCTACACCGGGCAGATGATCGACGGCGTGGTGGTGATCCCCACCGCGCCCACCAACCTGTCCGGCTCGCTCTCCGGCACCTCCGCCACCCTGTCCTGGACCGCCTCGGCCGGCGCCACCAGCTACACCGTGTACCGCGCCACCGCCGCGGCCGGGCCGTTCAGCGTGGCCGGCACCAGCAACACCACCGGCTTCAGCGACGCCGGGCTCGCCGCGGCCACGGCGTACTACTACTACGTCACCGCCTCCAACACGGCCGGCACCTCGCCCCCCTCCACCACCCTGGCGCTGAAGCCGGGGACGCCGTACACGTCCAACTACCCGACCATGCACCTGCGCGGCACCATGAACACCTGGGGCGCGACGGCCATGGCGCTGGTGGCCAACAACACCTGGTCGGTGGACGTCACCCTGACCGCCGGCACGACCTACCAGTACAAGTACGAGGTCGGCGGCGGGTCCACCTGGACGACGAACTGGGGCCTTTCCACCGCCTCCACCACCAGCACCACCTCCGGGACCCTGGTGCAGGGCGGCTACAACGTCTACTTCACCGCCACCGCCACCGGCGTGCACACCCTGAGCTTCAACGACGCCACGCTGGCGTACAAGGTCGTGGCCCCCACCCCGAACCCGCCCGCGGCCCCGACCAACCTGACGGGCACGGTCTCCGGCTCCACCGTCGCGCTGACCTGGACCTCCTCGGCCGGCGCCACCAGCTACACCGTCTTCCGCGGCGCCGCCTCGGCCGGGCCGTTCACGCAGCTGGGCACCACGACCAGCACCAGCTACAACGACACCGGCGTCTCGCCCGGCACCTACTACTACGCGGTGTCGGCCTCCAACAGCGCCGGCACCTCGCCGCTCACGCCGGTCATCCCCGTGGTGGTGCCGTCCTCCGCGACCACCACCATCCGCGTCCACTACGACGTCGGCTTCGGCAACAGCGTTGCCATCCGCGGCAGCGTCTCGCCCCTCACCTGGACCAAGGGCGCGGCGGCCCAGTGGACGACCGGCAACATCTGGGTCTACACCACGACCGACATCGCCGCCGGCACGCGGTTCGAGTACAAGCCGCTCCGGAACGACGTCACCTGGTCCACCGGCAGCAACTACGTCGGCACCGGCGGCGCCACCATGGACATCTACCCTTCGTTCTGATCCCGGCCCCAGGGCTGGACGCGAACGGCCTCCGCCTCCGGGCGGGGGCCGTTCCATTTGCTGGCGCCTCCCCGGCAGGCGTCCGGCCCTGGGAGAGGCGGGTCCGCCGCCGCCCTGACCCGCGGTCCACCCCCCGGTGGGCCTCCCCTTTCACCGCCTGCGCTCGCCGCGCTATGCAGGTGGGGTCGCTGCGCCCAGCCGCGCGGGACCGGGTGATGGAATACACCGAAGCGACCCCTGGCGCCCGGACGGGCGCCACGACGAGCGGCCTCGACGCCGAGGGCGCCCTCCATTTCCTCGCCGGCATCCTCGACGCCCTGCCCAACCCGGTCTTCGTGAAGGACGAGCGCCACCGCTTCGTCCTCGTGAACGACCTGCTCTGCCAGCTGCTGGGCCGGGCGCGCCCGGATCTGCTGGGCCGCAGCGACCCGGAGTTCTTCCCCGCCGAGGAGGTGGAGGTCTTCTGGCGCCAGGACGACCTGGTCTTCACCACCGGCGAGGTCAACGAGAACGAGGAGGCCTTCACCGACGCCTGGGGCACGTCCCACGTCATCCTCACCCGCAAGACGCTCTACGTGGACCCGGGCGGGCGGCGCTACCTGGTCGGCGTCATCACCGACATCACTGAGCGCAAGCACCACGAGGAGGAGCTGGTCCGCACCCGCGACGCGCTGGAGTCGAGGGTGGCCCAGCGCACCGGCGAGCTGCGGCGCGCCAACGACCGGCTCCGCCGCGCGGACCAGCACAAGGACGAGTTCCTGGCGGTGCTCTCTCACGAGCTCCGCAACCCGCTGGCCCCGGTGCGGAACGCGCTCTGGCTGCTCGACCACGCGGGGCCCGGCAGCCCGGAGGCGTCCCGCGCCCGCGAGACCATCGGCCGCCAGGTGCTCCACCTGACCCGGCTCATCGACGACCTGCTGGACGTGACCCGCATCTCGCGCGGCAAGATCCTGCTGCAGCGCGGGCGGCTCGACCTGGTGGACCTGGTGCGGCGCACCGCCGAGGATCACCGGCCGCTCTTCTCCGCCCGGCAGGTGCGGCTGGAGGTGGCGGCCGGCGCCCTGCCCATCTGGGTGGACGCCGACGGCACCCGCGTCGCGCAGGTGGTCGGGAACCTGCTCACCAACGCGGCCAAGTTCGCGCAGCCCGCCACCGGGGTGCAGGTCGCCGTGGCCCGCGAGCCCGGCGGCAGCGCCGAGGTCCGCGTGCGGGATCAAGGGGTGGGCATCGAGCCGGCCTTCCTCTCCCGCCTCTTCGAGCCCTTCATGCAGGCCGACGCCACGCTGCACCGCACGCGCGGCGGGCTGGGGCTGGGCCTCTCGCTGGTGAAGGGGCTGGTGGAGCTGCACGGCGGGACCGTCTCGGCCCGCAGCGACGGCCCGGGCCAGGGGGCGGAGTTCACGGTCCGGATCCCGCTCGCGCCGGAGGCGCCGGCGCTCGACCGCGCCCCGCCGCGCCAGCCCGCCGACACGAGCCCGCGCCGCCGCGTGCTGGTGGTGGAGGACAACGCCGACGCGGCCGAGACCCTCTGCGAGATGCTGGACGTCTGGGGTCACGAGGTGGCCCTGGCACGCGACGGCCGGGCCGGGCTGGGGCTGGCGCGCAGCTTCCGGCCCGACCTGATCCTCTGCGACATCGGCCTGCCGGAGCTGGACGGCTACGAGGTGGCCCGCGCCATCCGCGCCGACCCGGCGCTGGCCGGCACGTTCCTGGTGGCCCTGACCGGCTACGCCTCGCCGGAGGACCAGCGCAAGGCGGCGGACGCGGGGTTCCACCGGCACCTGGCCAAGCCGGTGCCGATCGACGTCATCGAGGAGGTGCTGGCGACGGCGCCGCGGTAGCGGCTGAGGGCACCTGCCGCCGCGCCGCACCCCCGTTCGTCCTGAGCGGATGGTGAACGACGGCGGGGTCCGCTTGCTGGCCGCGCTCAGCCCCCCTGCATCCAGCGCTTCATGGCCGGGACCACCGTGCGGCCCCAGGCCGGCGTGGCCCGGACCTCCAGGAAGGCCTCCACCAGCGCGTCCACGAAGCCGGACAGCTGCTCCGCCAGCGCCAGCCGCTCCAGCACCCGGTCGTCCTCGGCCTCGGCCAGGAGCTCGGGCAGCTTGGCCGAGCGCACGTCGAGGAACTCGGCGTCGAGCGTGGCCTCGAAGACCCGCTCGCCGTGGGTGAGCCTGAGCCGCGCCTGGTGGACCAGCAGCCCGGCGTCGATGGCGCGGCGGACCTGCTCGGCGTAGGGCGCCTCGGTGCCGCGCGCGGTCAGCTCCACCACGTCGCCGGCGATGCCCCGCAGCGCCAGCTTGCCGGTGAACAGCACCACCAGCCCGGCCCCGTCCACCTCCACCAGCGGCTCGCCCTCCTCCGACCGCCAGAGCAGCCAGGTGAGCCACTCGCGGCCCAGCCAGGTGCGCCCGCGCAGCAGCGCCTCGCGCGCCTTGCCGCGCTCCACCTCGGCCTGGTCCTGCTCCGCCTCCGTGGCCTGGCCGTCCACGCCCACGTCGCCGCGGAGGAAGGCCGCCTCGGCCCGCGCCCCGCCCCGCCCGCCCTCAGCCCTCGCCACGGACCACCTCCTTCGCCCCCAGGCCGACCAGCGCCGGGGTGGGCCCCAGGGCCGACTCCGGCAGCCGGGCCAGCGTGGCCGCCGCGCCCGGCGTGCAGGGCTGCAGCTCCACCTTGAGCGCCTCCTCCAGCGCGGCCACGATCTCCTCCACCACCTTGCGCGAGGCGGCCCAGACCGCCACCTGCCCGGTGTCCAGGTTCCAGCTCAGGTCGTAGGTCTTGCTCACCGGCGGCGTCTTGCTGCGCAGCGCAGCGCGGATGGCGTCCTTGCGCGCCGCCTTCTCCCCGCGGGTGGCCGGCCGGCCCTTCTCCGCCTCGTGGGCCTGCTGCCAGCGCCCCAGCTCCGCCTTGACCGCCGCGCCGGGGATCTTCACCGCGTCCACGCGCCAGGCCACCAGCAGGTGGTCGCCGGTGAGCGTGTCGCCGCCGAAGCCGGTGGCGTCGGCGTCCTCCAGCTCCACGAAGCCGGCGGCGCGCTCCTCGTCGCCGCGGGCCGGGTCGAGCGGCTCGAAGGCCTTCTTGCGCAGGCCCTGGGTCAGCCAGCGCTTGACGTCGCCGCGCGGGCGGGCGCCCGCCTTGAAGCGGGCGAAGGTGACGGAACCGCCGAGGATGGGCATAGGGGGCGGCACCATGACCGGGACGGCGGCGCCGGTCAAGGGGCGGCGGCGCCTACCAGGGAGCCGGCCGGTAGTCCTTGTAGAACAGGCCCGCCGCGTGGCGGCCGCTGGCGAACCCCTCGAAGATGGGCGCCACGATCCGGGCCGCGCCGTCCACGATGTCGAGCGGCGGGGAGAACCCGTGCTCCTCCACCTTGCGCGCCGCCAGGTGGGCCGGGTCCTCGTCGGTCACCCAGCCGGTGTCCACCGCGTTGAGGTGGATGCCGTCCTTGGCGAGGTCCGGCGCGCTGGTCCGGACCAGCATGTTGAGCGCCGCCTTGGCCATGTTGGTGTGCGGGTGCCGGTCGGTCTTGTGCTCCCGGTAGAACTGCCCCTCCATGGCCGAGACCATCACCACGTGGCGGGCGGCGTCGGCGCTGGTGGCCGTCCCCGGCGGCGGGGTGGCCGAGCGCAGCATGAGGGGCTTCAGCCGCGAGGCCATCACGAAGGGCGCGGTGGCGTTGACCAGCAGCACCTCCAGCAGCTCGAGCGTGGGGACCTCGTGCAGCGCCAGGCGCCAGGAGTTGTGCGTGCGCAGGTCCAGCTGCTGCAGGTCCTGATCCAGCACGCCGTGCGGGAAGAGCTCCAGCGCGGCCTTGCCGGGCAGGAGCAGGTCCGCGTCGCTGGCGGCCTGGGTGAGCAGGGCCGGGCTGGCCACGCCCGGCGCGGCCCGCGCGGCGCGCAGCTCGGCCCGCAGCGCCTCGTAGCCGGCCAGCAGCGGCCGCAGCGGCTCGGGGACGTCGCCGGCCGGCCCCTCCTCCCGCTCCACCAGGTGGGCGTAGAAGCCCGGCGGCCGCCGCACCGTCTGGCAGGCGTTGTGGAGCTGGAAGTCGAGGCGCGGCAGCGTGGTCTCCAGCCGGTGGCAGAGCAGCTCCACGCTGGGCGTGTGGCGCAGGTCCACGCCGTGGAGGGTGAGCCGGTCGCGCCAGGCCTCGAAGTCCGGCTCGCGCGCGTAGCGGGCCGCGGCGTCGCGGGGGAAGCGGGTGCAGGCCACCACCGCGCAGCCGGCGCGCAGCAGCAGGATGGCCGCCTGGTAGCCGATCTTGACCCGGGCCCCGGTCACCAGCGCCACCCGCCCGCGCAGGTCCACGGTGGCGGTGCGGCGGGCGAAGCTCTCCTCGCCGCAGGGCGGGCAGAGCTGGTCGTAGAACGGGTGCAGGCGGCGGTAGGGCTGCTTGCAGACGTAGCACTTGCGCGGCTCGCGCAGCTCCGGCCCGCCCGCGTCCGCCGGCGCCCCCTGCCGCCCCGGCGCCTCGGCCCCGGGCAGGAGCCGCGGCCACCAGCCGGACGCGTCGGTGCCGGCCGGCGGCAGCTCCGGGAGCGGCGTCTCGAACACCGGGGCGCGGCGCAGCTGCTGGATGCCGGTGGCCCGGCGCAGCGCCTCGTCCTCCTCCCGGACCGCGTCGCGCTCCGCCCGGCCCAGCGCCTTGCGCAGCTTGCGCCGCTGCACCACGTCCGGGCCGGCCACCTCGCCCGCCAGCCGCTGCAGCCGGGTCCGCGTGGCCGCGTCCACCTGGGCCAGCAGCCCGCGATCCGCCGCCACCGCCGCCAGGACCTCCACCGCGGCGGCGATCTGGCCTGCACCCACCGGGATCTCCCCCGGCAGGCCGCCCACCTCCGCCTCGACTGGCCCTCGCTCGTCACCCGGCATGCGGGACCTTCCTACCCTGGGAAGGCCCGTCCTGCCCAGGGGCGGGAGGGCTACACTGGCCCCATGTCCAAGGCGTTCACCAGCGAGGAGACGCCCGAGAGCGTCCCGGTGGTGCGGCCGCCGCCCCGGCTGCGCCCGGGCGAGGTGCGCTACGTCACGCCGGAGGGGCAAGCGGCCCTCACCGCCGCCCGCGCCCACCTGGCCGCGGCGCGCGCGGAGGCGCTGCGCCTGGCCGAGCCGGAGCGCGCCGCGCGCCTGGCCGAGCTGGACGCCCGGCTGGCGGCCGCGGACGGCACCCTGGCCGCGCTGACCGTGCTGGGTCCGACCGGCCCCGAGGACCAGGTCGGGTTCGGGAGCTGGGTCACCGTGGAGAACGAGGCCGGCCAGCGCACCACCTGGCGCATCGTGGGGCCGGACGAGGCCGACGCCCGCCGGGGCTCCATCAGCGCCGAGGCCCCGGTCGCCCGGGCGCTCCTCGGGCGCGAGGCCGGAGATGAGGTCGAGGTCCAGCGACCAGGAGGGTCCCGGACCCTGCGGGTGGTCGAGGTGCGGCGCACGGTGCCGGCGTGAGCCCGGCCGGCGCGGAGAGCAGGAAACCGGCACAGGTCAAGCAGATCCGATGGGCGCGCACGGGTGCCGCAGGCTGTGCAAGGCGGCCGCACCGGCGTAAGGTGCGTCTGGATCCCGAATGCCCCCGCCCCCTCCTGCGAGCAAGCCCGCCGCCTCGCGGCGCCCCGCGGTCATGGCCGACGTCGCCAAGCTGGCCGGCGTCTCCCACCAGACCGTGTCGCGCGTGCTGCACGACAGCCCCTACGTCCGCCCCGACACGCGGGAGCGGGTGCTGCGCGCCATCCGGCAGCTCGACTACCGGCCCAACCTCGCCGCCCAGGCGCTGGTCACCGGGCGGACGCGCACGCTGGGCGTGGTGAGCTTCGACTCCAGCCTCTACGGCCCCGCCTCGACGCTGGTGGGCATCGAGGAGGCCGCCCACCAGGCCGGCTACGGCGTCACCATCGCCAGCCTCAAGTCGCTCCACCGGGCGGCGGTGCTGGGCGCGGTGCAGCGGCTGCACGACCAGGGCGTGGACGGGGTGGTGGTCATCGCGCCGGTCCGCTCCACCGTGGAGGCGCTGCGCCACGTCCCGGAGCACGCGCTGGTGGTGGCGGTGGAGGCCGGCCCGGAGGACTCGGTGCCGGTGGTGGCGGTGGACCAGCACGCCGGCGCGGTGGCGGCCACCCAGCACCTGCTGGACCTGGGCCACGCCACGGTCTGGCACCTGGCGGGCCCGTCGGAGTACCTCGAGGCCGACCAGCGGCTGGAGGCCTGGCGCTGCACGCTGGAGGCGGCCGGCCGGCGCATCCCGCCGGTGCTGCGCGGCGACTGGAGCGCCCGCTCCGGCTACGAGCTGGGCGAGCGGCTGCTGGAGGCCGCCGACCTCACCGCCGTCTTCGTGGCCAACGACCAGATGGCGCTGGGGCTGCTGCGGCGGCTGCACGAGGCCGGCCGGCGCATCCCGCGAGACATCAGCGTGGTCGGGTTCGACGACATCCCGGAGGCGGCCTACTTCACGCCCCCGCTCACCACCGTCCGCCAGGACTTCGCCGAGGTGGGGCGCCGCAGCCTGCACCTCTTGCTGGCGCAGCTGGGCCAGGGCGGCCGGCAGTGGTCGCGCGTGGTGGTCGCGCCGGAGCTGGTGGTGCGGGGGTCGAGCGCCAGGCCGGGGTAGCGCCTCTTCGACTTCGCGAGCCCCGCGGGCTCGCCACGCTCAGGACGAACGGATCGCGTCGACGCAGGGGCGCCGGTCCTCAGGCGTCCGCCAGCGCCCGCTCGGCGATCAGCGTCAGCTCCGCCTCGGTGAGCGCCACCGGGTTGGCCTTCATGCTGCTGGCCGCCCTGGCGCGGGCCACCAGCGCCGGCACCTCGGCCGGTGGCAGCCCCAGCGAGGCCAGCCCGCGCACGCCCAGCGCGCGGCAGAGGCCGGCGATCCAGGCGATGCCCTCCTCCGGCGCCTCCAGCGGGCGGCCGGTGAGCCAGGCCGCCACCTCGGCCAGCCGCGCCAGCGCCGGGTGCGCCGGGGCGCGGGCCCGCAGCGCGGCCAGGTTCACCTCCAGGCAAGGCACCAGCAGCGCCGCGCACAGGGCGCCGTGCGGCGCGTCCAGCATCCCGCCGGCCGGGCCGGCGAAGCCGTGGACCGCCCCCAGCCCGGCGTTGGCCAGGCACAGGCCGCCGAACAGGCTGGTCAGGGCCAGGTCCTCGCGCGCCGCCGCGTCCGGCCCGTCCAGCACGGCCCGGCGCAGCGCGCGGGCCGAGCGGCGGATGCCGTCCGCCGCCAGCGCGTCGGTGAACGGGTTGGCCCGCGCCGAGAGGTAGGGCTCCAGCACCTGCGTGAAGGCGTCCAGGCCGCTCGAGGCCATCACGGAGCGCGGCGCCCCGGCCAGCAGGTCCGGGTCCACCACCGCCACCCGCGGCAGCAGCAGCGGGCTGCGCAGGCTCACCTTCACGCCCGCCTCCGGCACGCCCAGCACCGCGTTGCGGGTCACCTCCGAGCCGGTCCCGGCGGTGGTGGGCAGCGCCACCAGCGGCAGCACCGGCCCCTGCAGCGGCAGGCCCTTCCCCACCACCTCCAGGTGCTCGTAGGGATTGGCGCCGCCGGCCAGCCCCGCCACCGCCTTGCCCGCGTCCAGCGCGCTCCCGCCGCCGATGGCCACCACGCCGTCGCACTTCTCCCCGGCGGCCAGCGCCACGCCCTCCAGCACGGACGCGACGGTCGGCTCGCCCGCCACGCGGAAGGGGATCACCACCAGCCCCCTGGCCTCCAGCCCCGCCTGCAGCGCCGCGGCGCGGGCGGGCGTGCGGCCGGTCACCAGCAGCGCGCGGCGGACGCCCAGCGCCGCCACCTCGGCCGGCGCCTCGGCGGCCTTGCCGGCCCCGAAGACGATCCGGGCCGGGGTGTGCAGCTCGAAGCTCACCATCCGCCGTCGTCCGGGCACACGTTGACGTGCTTGCGCGAGCTGCGCGGCTCGGCCATCCAGGGCGCCACCGCGTCGCGCCAGCGCTGGTAGTGCGCCGTCTCCTTGTGCGCCGCCGGGGCGGCGGCGTCGCGGTAGACCTCGACCAGCACGAAGCGGGTGGGCTCCTCCAGGTCCTGCACCACGTCGAAGCGCGCCACGCCCGGCTCGCGCAGGCTGGCGGCGGCGTTCTCGCGGGTGGCGCGGATGAAGTCCTGCACGTGCTCGGGCTTGACCCGGACCTGCACGTGGACGGCGAGCAAGGTGTTGGACATGGCCGGAGGGTACACCGCGTCCGGGCCTTGGTGCAGCGCGGGGAGTCGTCGCTGCGCTGCTGCGGAGCCCGGGAGAGGGCTGCGGCGCGTCTCGATTCGGAGCTCCCTGGTCTCCGAAGGGGACGCGCCGCAGCAAGAGGGTGCCCCGCTCAGGCGGGCGGGGCGGGAGGCGCCGGGAGGGTGTCCGGCGCATCCCTGCAAAGTCCTGCAGCCGGCCGGGCCCGAGGCTCCCTGGTCCCTGGGCCCGGCGGCTGCAGCGGCGGTGGTCCCGCGGAGGGGAGCGGGCCACCGCCAGAGGTCAGTTGAGGTCCACCGGCACGAAGATCCGGGCGTCGCCGCGCTGCACCAGGAGCGCCACGCGGTCCTTGGCCTTGCCCACCACCGCGCGGAGCGTCTCCAGGCTCTCCACCGGCGTGTTGTTGACGGCCACCACCACGTCGCCGGGCTGGATGCCGGCGCGAGCCGCCGGGCCGCCGACGCCCTGGACCAGCGCGCCGCCGTCCACGCCGAGCTGGCGGGCCTCCTCCACGGTCAGGGCGCGGACCGTGATGCCCAGCCGGCCCTTGTCGCCCTCGCCCTCGCGGGCGTCGGCCACGGCGGCGGCGGGGGCCTCGGACACCTTCACCTCCACGGTGGTCCGGGCGCCGTTGCGCCACAGCTCCAGCCTGGCGGGCGTGCCGGGCTTGATGTCCGCGACGCGCGGGGGGAGGTCGGTGGAGCTGACGATCTCCTTGCCGTTGAGGCTCAGGATCACGTCGCCGGAGCGGAGCAATTTGGCCGAGGGGCCCTTGGGATCGACGTTGCTCACCAGCGCGCCGGCGGGGCGGGGCAGGCCGAAGGCGCCGGCCAGCCGCGCGTCCACGTCCTGGATGACCACGCCCAGACGGCCGCGGATCACCTTGCCGTGGGCCACCAGCTGCTGCTGGACCTTCATGGCCACGTCGATGGGGATGGCGAAGGAGAGCCCCATGTAACCGCCGGAGCCGCTGTAGATCTGCGAGTTGATGCCCACCACCTCGCCGGCCAGGTTGAAGAGCGGGCCGCCGGAGTTGCCGGGGTTGATGGCCACGTCGGTCTGGATGAAGGGCACGTAGCCCTCGCCCGGCAGCGAGCGGGCGCGCGCGGAGACCACGCCGGCGGTGACGGTGTTCTCGAAGCCGAAGGGCGAGCCGATGGCCAGCACCCACTCGCCCACCTGCAGCCGCTCCGCGTCGCCCAGCTTCACCACCGGCAGCCCCCTGGCGTCGATGCGCAGCACCGCCACGTCGGTGTCCTTGTCCAGGCCGACCACCTTGGCGCGGAACTCGCGCTTGTCGGTGAGCTTCACGTTCACCTCGGTGGCGCCGCGGATGACGTGGGCGTTGGTGAGGATCAGGCCGTCCTGGCTGACGATGAACCCGGAGCCGGCGCCGCGGGTGAGCTGCTCGCCGGGCGGCTGCATGAAGCGGCGGAGCGGCGGCGGCACGTCGTCCAGCCCCTGGCCCCGGCCGGCCTCGGCGGTGCCGATGGTGGAGACGTTGACCACCGCCGCGCCGTACTGGCGGACGATGGTGGTGAAGTCGGGCAGGGCGCGGAGGGCCGGGGCCGCCGCCGGGGCGGCGGCCGCGGCAGGAGGCGGCGCGGCGGGGGCGGGCGCCGGGGCAGGGGCGGCCTGGGCCGGCCCCGCGTTCTGCGCGCGCGCGCTGCCGGGGCCGGCGACGTAGATGGCTCCACCCAGGAACAAGGCCAGCGCGGCCAGGACGGGGACGGAACGCTTCGCGGTCGCTGCGGTCATCGCTGGTTCTCCTTCGAGGCGGGCCCGGGGGTTGCGACCGGGCCGACGCTGGAGAACCTAGGCTGGCAACCTTATGGCAAGCTTAAGAGGCCTGCACCCTGTTGGGGCTATCGTCTTTTGACTGCGGCCCAGGGGCTTCCAGGGCCAGAGGCGCCGGCGGGAAGGTCACGCGCACCGTCAGTCCGCCCCCCGGCGTGTCCAGCAGGGCCACCTCGGCGGCGTGGCGCTCGGCCACCGCGCGCACGATGGCCAGCCCCAGCCCGCTCCCCGGCGCCTCGTTGCCCGGCACGCGGTAGAAGCGGTCGAAGACCCGCTGCCGCTCCGCCGCCGGGATGCCGGGGCCGCTGTCCGCCACCGCCAGCCAGGCGCGGCCGGCCTCCACGCCGGTGGAGACGTCCACCCGGCCGCCGGCCGGGGTGTAGCGGACCGCGTTGTCCACCAGGTTGGCCAAGAGCGTGCGCAGCGCCGCCGCGTCGCCGTTGGCGCTGGTCCACTCCCCCACCGCCCCGGCGCCCAGGTCGAGCCCCCGGGCCTCCGCCAGCGCCGCGTGATCCGCCACCGCCTGGCGCACCAGCTCGTCCAGCGCCACCGGCGCCGCCGGGCCGGGCGCGCGCGCGCTCGCCGCCTCCGGCTCCACCCGCGCCAGCGTCAGCAGCTGCTGCACCAGGTGCGTGCTCCGGTCGAGCGCCCCCTCCAGCTGGGCCAGCGCCAGCTCGCGGTCCGGCCCCTCCGGCGCGCGCCGCGCCAGCTGGACCTGCAGCTTGAGCGCCGCCAGCGGCGTGCGCAGCTCGTGGGCCGCGTCCGCCACGAAGGCGCGCTGGGCCGAGAGCGCGGTGCTGAGCCGCGCCAGCAGCGCGTTGAGCGAGCGGACCAGCGGCCGGACCTCGTCCGGCGCGCCCGCCTCGGGGAACGGGTCCAGCGCCTGCGGCGTGCGGGTGGCGGCCGCGCGCGCCAGCCGGTCCACCGGCTCGAGCGCCTTGCCCACGATCCGCCAGACCACCAGCCCCAGCAGCGGCAGCAGCAGCACCAGCGGCAGCAGCGTGCGGCTGGCGGCGTTGAAGGCCAGCTCCTCGCGCAGCCGGACCGGCTGGCTCACCTGCACCACGCCGCGCCCGATGGTGGTGGCGAAGGCGCGCCAGCGGCCGGAGCGGGTCTCGACGGTGCTGAACCCGAGCTGGGTCATGTCCGGCAGGTCGGCGTCGGGGCGCGAGAGGTAGAGGCGCGCGCCGGTCTCGTCCCAGATCTGGATGGCGAAGTCGAAGTCGCGCACCGCCCCGCGGACCTCGGCCGGCCCCAGCGAGCGATCCGAGAGCGAGAGCGCCAGCTGGCGCAGGTGGTAGTCGAAGAGCTCGTCGATCTGCCCGCGGGCCACCCGGTAGGTCACCACCAGGCCGGCGGCCATCACCGCCACGATCCCCGCCAGCAAGGCCAGCAGCAGCTGGCGCCGGACCGAGCCCTTCACCGCGGCACCATGTAGCCGACCCCGCGCAGCGTCTTGATGCGCTCGGCCCCCAGCTTGCGCCGCAGCGCGTGGACGTGGACCTCGATGGCGTTCGACTCCACCTCCTCGCCCCAGCCGTAGACCCGCTCCTCCAGCTGGGCGCGCGAGAGCGGCCGGCCCGGGCGCTCGATCAGCGCGTGGAGCAGCGCGAACTCGCGGGCCGAGAGGGCCACCTCCTCGCCGTGGAGGCGCACCTGCCGGGCGGCCGGGTCGAGCGTGAGCGGCCCCACCTCCAGCACCGGGTCGGCCCGCCCGCCGGAGCGGCGGTGGAGCGCCCGCACCCGCGCCGCCAGCTCATCCACGTCGAAGGGCTTGGTCAGGTAGTCGTCCGCCCCGGCGTCCAGGCCGGCCACCCGGTCCGGCACCGCGTCCTGCGCGGTCAGGATCAGCACCGGCGTGCCGTCGCCGCGTGCCCGCACCCCGCGCAGCACCTCCAGGCCGCCCTTGCGCGGCAGCCCCAGGTCGAGCAGCACCAGCTGGTAGGGCTCGCCGCGGAGGGCCTCCTCGGCCGCCTCGCCGTCCTGCACCCAGTCCACGGCCCAGCCCCGCGCGCGCAGCGCGCGCTGGAGCCCGTCTCCCAGCATCCGGTCGTCCTCGACGAGCAAGAGGCGCATGGTCTCCCGCCGCGAGCCGGGGCGTTGGACCAAGGGCGGCCCCGGGCGCAGGCGGGCCATGTATACCGCGGTTCACCCTGCGGATCAGCGCGGCGGCTCGCGGTCGCGGACCGGGACCGGCGCGGGCGGCGGGGCGCCGTCCTCATCCGGCCAGACCGGCGCCGGGATCCGGCCGTCCGGGAAGGTCACCTTCCCCGCCAGCACGCAGCCCTTCATGCCCGGGCGGCAGCAGGCGCCGTCCACGCGCCGGCAGATGCCCTCCGCCTCGAAGCTGCAGCCCCAGCCGCCCATGCGGCCAGTGTAGCGGAGCGGCGCCGGCCGCTGGAAGCCGGGGCCCTGAAGCGCGACGGCGGGGAGCGGCCGCCTGGCCACCCCCCGCCGCGCGGGTGTCACGTCCGGCTTGGGCTAGTTGCTCGAGGGGACCTGGCCCTCGACGCCCTTCACGTAGAAGTTCACCTCGCCGAGCCACTTGTTGTCGGCCACGGCGCCCTTGGCGAGCTTCTCCTTGCCGGTGTTGTCGACGATGGGGCCGGTGAAGACCTGGTGCGCGCCGGTGCGGAGCCCCTCGCGCGCGTCATCGACGGCCTTCTTGGCGTCGGGCGGGATGAAGTCCGCCACCTTGACGAACTGGACCATGTCCTCCTTCACGCCCCACTTCGTCTCCTCGACCTTCCAGGTGCCGTTGAGGACGTCGTTGATGGCCTTCTCGTAGTACACGCCCCAGTTCAGCGCGCAGGAGCCCAGGTGCGCCTTGGGGGCGAACGCGCTCATGTCGCTGTCCCAGCCGAAGGCGTACTTGCCGGCGCGCTCGGCCGCCTGCAGCACGGCGGTGGAGTCGGTGTTCTGGAGCAGCACGTCGGCGCCGCCGTTCATCAGCGACTGGGCCGCCTCGGTCTCCTTGGGCGGATCGAACCAGCTGTTCACCCAGACCACCTTGGTCTTGATCTTCGGGTTCACGCTCTGCGCGCCCAGCGTGTAGGCGTTGATGTTGCGGAGCACCTCGGGGATGGGGAACGAGGCCACGAACCCGAGCGTGTTGGTCTTGGTCATCTTCCCGGCCACGATGCCGGCCAGGTAGGCGCCCTCGTAGAACTTGGCCTCGTAGACGCGGAGGTTCTCGGCGGTCTTGTAGCCGGTGGCGTGCTCGAACTTCACGTCCGGAAAGTCCTTCGCCACCTTGACGGTGGGGTCCATGAAGCCGAAGGAGGTCGTGAAGATGAGCTTGTTGCCGGAGGCGACCAGGTCGCGGACGGCGCGCTCGGCGTTGGGGCCCTCGGCCACCTTCTCCAGGAACGGTCTGGATTCTTGTCGCCCAGCTTCTCCACCGCGTACTTGCGGCCCAGGTCGTGGGCGTAGGTGTAGCCGGCGTCGCCGACCGGGCCGACGTAGACGAAGCCGACCTTGAGCGGCTCGGCCTTGGCCGGGGCGGCGGCGGGAGCGGGGGCCGGCTCCTCCTTCTTGGTGCAGGCGGTGAGCGCGGTGGCGGCCACGAGGGCGCCGAGGGCAAGGAGCTTCACGGATGGGCGCAGGAACATGATGGTGACTTCTCCTTTGTGCGGACCAGGGACGGCGTGCTGCGGGTGCGTGCTCAGCCTCCCGGGAAGAACGGCTTCCCCAGCGAGGTGGGCATGTTGAGCCGGATCCAGAGCGGGTTCCGGGAGATCAGGACCAGGACGACGATGGGCGTGCCGTACGGCAGCATCCCCAGCAGCTGCGGGTTCACGTGCACGCCTGCGTTCTGCAGGTAGTACTGCAGGATGGTCGTCCCGCCGAACAGGTAGGCCCCGAGCAGCAGCCGCCAGGGGCGCCAGGTGGCGAACACCGTCAGCGCCAGCGCGAACCAGCCGCGGCCGCCGGTCATCCCCTCGGCCCAGAGGTTCGAGTAGAAGACCGACAGGTGCGCGCCGGCCAGGCCGCACAGCGCCCCGCCGCCGGTCACGGCCGCCAGGCGGATCGAGCGCACCGGGTAGCCCAGCGCGTGCGCCGGCTGGGGCGCCTCGCCCACCGCCCGCAGCACCAGCCCGGACCGGGTCCGGTACATGAACCAGGCGAGCCCGGCGGTGATGGCCACGGCCAGGTACGCCTGCAGGTGCTCCCTGAACAGCGCAGGCCCGATGAACGGCAGGTCGCCCAGCACCGGGACGAAGGCCGCCGGCACGTTGCCGAGCGGCTTTCCCACGTAGGGAGCGCCCATCAGCGCGGACAGGCCGCTGCCAAACAGGGTGACCGCCAGGCCGGTGGCGTACTGGTTGGTGTTGAGCCAGATCACCAGCCAACCAAGGCGGCCGCGACCACCGCCGCCGAGGCGGCGCCGGCCACCAGCGCCAGCCAGGGGTTGCCGGTTCCGAAGGCCACCGCGAAGCCGGTCACGGCCGAGATGAGCAGCAGCCCCTCGGCCCCCAGGTTCACCACGCCCGCCTTCTCGTTGAGGAGCAGCCCCAGGCCGGCGATGGCCAGCGGCGTGCCGGCGGCCAGCGTGGCGCCGATGAGGAAGGCCAGGCCGCTCACGAGACCCGCCTCCAGCGCAGCCGGTAGTTGATGAAGGTGTCCCAGCCCAGCAGCGAGAAGAGCAGCACGCCCTGGAAGACCAGCCCCGCGGCGGCCGGCATGTTGGCGCTCTGCGCCTTGTAGCCGCCGATGATGAAGCCGGAGAGCAGGACGCTGCCCAGCACGCAGCCCAGCGGGTTGAGCCGGCCCATGAAGGCCACGATGATGGCGGTGAAGCCGTAGCCCTGCGAGACGTGCGGCGTGAGCTGGTTGAGCGGCCCGGTGGCCTCGTAGGCGCCGGCCACGCCGGAGAGCGCGCCGGAGGCCAGCAGCGTGGTCCAGATGGCGGCGCGCGAGGAGAAGCCGGCGTAGCGCGCGGCGGCCGGGGCCGGGCCGCCGATCTTGCAGCTGCATGCCGCTGTAGGTCCGGAACATGTAGACCCACATCGCGCCCGCGGCCAGCAGCGCCACCCCCACGCCCCAGTGCAGCGCGTAGCCCTGCACCACGCGCGGGAGGTAGGTGCTGGAGGCGAACGAGATGGTCTGGGGGAAGTTGTAGCCCTTCGGATCCTTCCACGGGCCGAACACCAGCCACTTGAGGAACAGGTCGGCGATGTAGACCAGCATCAGGCTGACCAGGATCTCGTTGGCGCTGAAGCGGTCCTTGAGCCAGGCCACGATGGCCGCCCAGGCGCCGCCGCCGACGGCTCCGGCCACGGTGACCAGCGGGAGGAAGGCCCAGCGGCTCATGCCGACGTCGTGGGACGTCACCAGCATGGCCAGGCCGCCGCCGGTGATGGCGCCCATCAGGAACTGCCCCTCGGCGCCGATGTTCCAGATGTTCGAGCGGAAGCAGAGCGCCAGCCCCACCGAGCAGAGCACCAGCGTGCAGGCCTTGGCCGCCACGTCGGTCAGGTTGCGCAGGTCGCTGTAGGGCTCCACCAGGAAGAGCTCGAGCACCCGCACCGGGTCCTTGCCCATGGCCGCGAACAGGATGGCGCCCACCCCCACGGTCATGACCAGCGCCGCGACGGGGGCGAGCACGCTCATCCGCCCCGACGGCGCAGGCCTGGCCTCCAGCTGGATCATCTCGCCTCCCCCGCTCCGGCCGCCGCGGGGCGCGACGCCGGGCCTCCGGGCCACAGGCCGCTCATCCACTCGCCGATTTGCTCCACCGTGGCCTCGCCGGTCGGGATCGACGGAGAGAGCCGCCCGCGCGCCATCACGTGCAGGCGATCGGTGATCTGGAACAGCTCCTCCAGCTCGTCCGACACCACCAGCACGGCGCAGCCGGAGTCGCGCAGCGCCACCAGCTCCTTGCGGATCTGCGCCGCGGCGCCGACGTCCACGCCCCAGGTCGGCTGCGCCACCAGCAGCACCTTGGGGAGCGCGTCCAGCTCGCGCCCCACGATGTACTTCTGGAGGTTCCCGCCCGAGAGGCTGCGAGCCACCGCCTTGGTGCCGCCCGACTTGACCCGGTAGCGGTCGATGATGCCGGCGGTCTGCCGGTGCAGCGCGCGGCCGTCGATCCAGCCGAAGCGGCGCAGCGACTCCTCGCGCGTGAGCAGCAGGTTGTGCGCCAGCGAGAGCGTCGGCACCGCGCCGCGACCCAGCCGCTCCTCGGGGATGAAGTTGAGCCCCAGCCGGCGGCGATGGCCGGCGCCCATCCGCCCGATGGCCCGGCCGAAGAGCCGCACCGCCTCGACGTCGGCGCGCGGGTCCTCGCCGGAGAGCGCCGCCATCAGCTCGCGCTGCCCGTTGCCCGAGACGCCGGCGATGCCGACGATCTCCCCCTCGCGCACCTGCAGCGAGACGCCCTCCAGCGGCACCGAGAACCGGTCGTGGCGCGTGAGGTCCAGCGCCAGGACCTCCAGCGCCAGCTCGCCCGGCTGCGGCGCCTGTCGCTCGATCCGCGGCGGCTCGGCGCCGATCATCAGGCGCGAGAGCGAGGCGGTGGTCTCCTGGGTGGGATCGCAGGTGCCCGCCACCTTGCCGGCCCGCAGCACCGTGCAGGCGTTGCAGAGGGCGCGGATCTCGTCCAGCTTGTGGCTGATGTAGAGGATGGAGCAGCCGGTGGCGGCCAGCTTGCGCAGCGTGACGAAGAGCTTCTCCACCGCCTGCGGCGTGAGCACCGAGGTGGGCTCGTCGAGGATCAGCAGGCGCGGGTCGGTGAGCAGCGCCCGCACGATCTCCACCCGCTGCCGCTCGCCCACCGAGAGCACGTGGACGGGCGCGTCCGGATCGAGGTCGAGCCCGTACTCGGCCGCCTTGGTGCGGATGCCGTCCGCCACCTGCTGCAGCGGCGTGGAGGCGGGCAGCCCCAGCCACACGTTCTCCGCCACGGTGAGCGTGTCGAAGAGCGAGAAGTGCTGGAACACCATGGCGATGCCCAGCGACCGCGCCTCGTGCGGGCTGCGGATTTGGACCGGGTTGCCGTCCCAGCGGAGCTCGCCGGCGTCGGGGGTGACCGCGCCGTAGATGATCTTCATCAGCGTGGACTTGCCCGCGCCGTTCTCGCCCAGGATGGCGTGGATTCGGCCGGGCTCGACCGTCAGCGCCACGTCGTCGTTGGCCACGACGCTCGCGTAGCGCTTGGTGACGTGCCGGAGCTCGAGCCTGGGGGCGGTCACGGGGTGGTCCGTCGCGCGGAGGGATTCACGGTCGGTTCACTTGCCGCCGCGCTGCTTGATGGGGGTGACGAACCGGTAGTCGATGTCCCAGGGGAAGTAGATCCACTTCTCCTGCCGGAACTCCTTCACGAAGGTGTCCACCACCGGGCGCCCGGCCGGCTTGGCGTAGAGGGTGGCGAAGTGGGCCCTGGGCAGCCGCTCGCGCACGGCCTTGGCGGTCCTGCCGGTGTCGACCAGGTCGTCCACCAGCAGCCACCCCTCCCCGTCCCCGGGCACCGACTTGAGCCACTGCAGCTCGCCCTGGTGCTGCTCGGCGGCGCCGGAGGTGCCGGCGTAGCTGACCACGCAGACGGTGTCGATGAGCCGGATGTCCAGCTCGCGGGCGATGAGCGCGGCGGGGACCAGGCCGCCGCGGGTGATGGCGATGATCCCCTTCCACTCCCGCTTCATCTCGTGCAGGACGCTGGAGAGGTAGCGCGCGTCGCGGTGCAGCTCGGGCCACGAGATGACGATCTCGTCCTTGTACGGATTGGCACCCGTCGAAACGGGCGCGCTCTCCTCGCCGCCAGACGAGGGCTTCGGATCGGACGCCATGGGGGTACCTCTCCCGTGCCGCTGCGGTGCGGGGCCCTTCTAGCCCGGCATCCCTGACACTCCGCCAGGGTCGCGTGAGGAGGCCGCAACCGCCTGCCAGGCGAGCAACCGGTGCCATGGGCGGCTTAGGCGCAAACGTTTGAGATCAAGACGCCGAATCGGCGGCCCGCCCAGCGCGCGAGCAGCCGTGCGCGCCCGCGAAGCGCCACTCCCTGAGGCCCGACGCCCAGGGCCCGAGGCCCGCCTCAAACCACCGTGAGGCCGCGCGCCCGGAAGACCTCGCGCACCCGCTCCACCGCCTCGGGCGCGGGCGGACGGACGCCGTCCAGCGCGTAGCGCAGCCCGAGCTTCTTCCACTTGGCCCGGCCCATCTGATGGAACGGCAGCACGTCCACCCGCTCCACGTTGCCCAGCGAGGAGGCGAAGGCGGCCAGCCCCTCCACGTTGGCGGGGGCGTCGGTCAGCCCCGGCACCAGCACGAAGCGGAGCCAGGTGGGCCGGCGCCGCTCGGCCAGCCGCCGGGCGAAGGCCAGCACCGGCTCGACCTCGCGCCCGGTGACCTTGAGGTGCGTCTCGGGATCGAAGGACTTGAGGTCGAGCAGCACCAGGTCCGCCGCGGCCAGCTCCTCGTCGGACAGGCGGTCGCCCAGGTAGCCGTTGGTGTCGAGCGCGGTGTGCAGCCCCTGGGCCTGGCAGCCGCGCAGCACGCGGACCACGAAGCGCGACTGGACCAGCGGCTCGCCGCCGGTCACGGTCACGCCGCCGCCCGCCGCCGCCATGAACCGCTTGTGGCGGGCCACCCGCTTCACCAGCGCCTCCGCCTCGGTGGGCTCGCCGCTCCGGACCGTCCAGGTGTCCGGGTTGTGGCAGTAGAGGCAGCGCATCTCGCAGCCGGTGGTCCAGACCACCGTCCGCACGCCCGGCCCGTCCACCATCGAGCCGGTGGTGACCGAGTGGATGCGCCCCCACGCGCCCGCCGCCGCCAGGTGCTCGGAGGCACCGGCGGCCCCGGAGCCCGGGGCGCCCTGGGGCGCGGCAGCGGCGGCGAGGGCGCGGTCCGGCACGGCCTACACCCGGTCGTGGAAGGTGCGGTTGATCACGTCCAGCTGCTGCTCGCGCGTCAGCTTGACGAAGTTCACCGCGTAGCCGGAGACGCGGATGGTGAGCTGCGGGTACTGCTCCGGGTGCTCCATCGCGTCGAGCAGCGTGGCGCGGTCGAGCACGTTCACGTTCACCTGGAAGCCGCCCTCGGCGAAGTAGCCGTCGAGCACGCCGGTCAGGTTCTGCACCTGCTCGGTGAACGTGGCGCCCAGGCCGGCCGGGACCACGGTGGTGGTCCAGGAGATGCCGTCGCGGGCGGCCTCGTAGGGGAGCTTGGCGATGGACATGGCCGCCGCCACCACGCCCTGCGTATCGCGGCCGTGCATGGGGTTGGCGCCGGGCGCGAAGGGCTCGCCCTGCTTGCGGCCGTCCGGCGTGGAGCCGGTGCTCTTGCCGTAGACCACGTTGGAGGTGATGGTCAGCACCGACTGCGTGTGCGTCGCGTTGCGGTAGGTCGGGTGCTTGCGCAGCTTCTCCATGAAGGTGCGCACCAGCCAGACGGCGATCTGGTCCACCCGCTCGTCGTCGTTGCCGTAGTGCGGGAACTCGCCCTCGACGGTGAAGTCCTTCGTGATCCCCTGCTCGTCGCGGACGGCCTTCACCCTGGCGTGGCGGATGGCGGAGAGGCTGTCGGCCACCACGGAGAGGCCGGCGATGCCGAAGGCCATGGTCCGCAGCGGGTCGTAGTCGTGCAGCGCCATCTCCAGGCGCTCGTACGCGTAGCGGTCGTGCATGTAGTGGATGCAGTTCATCGCGTTCACGTACACGCCGGCCAGCCAGTCCATCATGGCGTCGAAGCGGGCCTCGACCTCCTTCGTGTCGAGCACGTCGCCCTGGAGCGGCGGCAGCGCCGGCCCCACCTGCTCGCCGGTCAGCTCGTCGCGGCCGCCGTTGAGCGCGTAGAGCAGGCACTTGGCCAGGTTCACGCGGGCGCCGAAGAGCTGCATCTGCTGCCCCACGCGCATGGCGGAGACGCAGCAGGCGATGGCGGTGTCGTCGCCGGTCACCGGCCGCATCAGGTCGTCGCTCTCGTACTGCACCGAGGAGGTCTCGATGGACACCTTGGCGCAGTAGCGCTTGAAGCCCTCCGGCAGCGAGGGCGACCAGAGCACCGTCATGTTGGGCTCGGGCGCCGGGCCGAGGTTCTCCAGGGTGTGCAGGAAGCGGAAGCTGGTGCGGGTCACCAGCGTGCGCCCGTCCTCGCCCATGCCGCCGATCGACTCGGTGACCCAGGTCGGATCGCCGGAGAAGAGCGCGTCGTAGTCGCGGGTGCGGAGGAAGCGGACCAGGCGCAGCTTGATGACCAGGTCGTCCATCAGCTCCTGCGCGCCGGCCTCGTCCAGCACGCCGCTGGCGAGGTCACGCTGCAGGTAGACGTCCACGAAGGTCGAGGTCCGGCCCAGCGACATGGCGGCGCCGTTCTGCTCCTTCACCGCGCCCAGGTAGGCGAAGTAGAGCCACTGGATGGCCTCGCGCGCGGTCTTCGCCGGACCGGAGATGTCGCAGCCGTAGGCGGCCGCCATCTCCTTGAGCTCCTGCAGGGAGCGGATCTGCTCGGCCAGCTCCTCGCGATCGCGGATCACCTCGTCGGTGGAGTGGAGCCTGTCCAGGCCGGCGCGCTCCACCTTCTTGGCGGCGATGAGCCGATCCACGCCGTAGAGCGGGACGCGGCGGTAGTCGCCGATGATGCGGCCGCGGCCGTAGGCGTCGGGCAGGCCGGTGATGATGTGGTTCGAGCGGGCCTTGCGGATCTCCGGCGTGTACGCGTCGAACACGCCGTCGTTGTGGGTCTTGCGCCAGCGGGTGAAGACCTCGCGGAGCCGCGGGTCGGCCTCGAAGCCGTAGGCCTCCAGGCTGGACTCCACCATGCGCCAGCCGCCGTTGGGGAAGATGGCGCGCTTGAGCGGCGCCTCGGTCTGCAGGCCGACGATCTTCTCCAGGGCCTGGTCGATGTAGCCGGCGCCGTGGGCGGTGATGGAGCTGGGGATCTGCGAGACGTCGAGCACGCCCTTCTTCCGCTCCTCCTCCAGCAGGGCCTTGGTCTTCTCCCAGACGGCCCGGGTGCGCGGCGTGGGCTCGGCCAGGAAGGCGTCATCGCCGGTGTACGGCGTGTAGTTCCGCTGGATGAAGTCGCGGACGTCGATCCGCTCCTGCCAGGGGCCTGCCTCGAACGCCTTCCAAGCCTCGATCTCGCGCGCTGCGGCCATCTCGGTTTCTCGCTCCTCTGCCGGGCGGGCTCGGGGCCCCCAGGCTCGAAAAAGACGGCTGCACCTACCACGGGCACGCTCCCCTTTCCAAGCCTCGCCCGGGGCCGCATTTCCTGCGCAACCCTTTGCCGCGCCACGCCAATTTTCCGCCACCCACGCGTGGCGCCACCTCCAGGTTGCGCGGCGCTGTGTCCCAGGTCGTCGTCGCCGCACCTGGGCAGTCGCGAGCCCCCAGAAGCGATAGAACACATGTCGCGCACCGTGCGCCCGGAGGAAGATCAGCGTCATGCCGAACCGCCCCACGCCTTCGCCCACGCTGGACCAGGAGCTGGTCCGCTACATCAACCTCAAGCTCTCGGCCCTCGGTGAGGCCCCCAGCGCGGCCACCGCTGACCCGCACTTCATGGAGATCGCGGGGCCGCTGCTGCAGAACCACTGCTACAAGGACCAGCTGCTCGGGTGGCCCCTCTGCCCGGTGGACGCCCGCATCCAGGCCTTCCTGGATCGCTACCTCGCGCCGGAGGGCGCGCCGCGGCTGCCCGGGCGCACCTTCGCGCTCGACCGGCCCGGCCTGGCCCGCACGCTCTCGCTGCCGGCCACCGCCGACCAGTTCGCCTCGCCCTACCTGACCTCGTACCGGCTGCAGCAGGGGGTCCTGCACAACCCCAAGGCCGACCGCCGCACCACGCAGGGGGTCTTCCACGTGGCCGAGGGCGGCCTCCCGGTGCCGGACGACAAGCTCTCGGTGCCCAAGGCCACCTTCGCGAAGCTGCTGGCTGCGGCCCTGAAGCCGCCGCCGGACGTGCTCACCGTCCCCTTCACCGCCGACCAGCCGGAGGTGGCGCGCCTCTTCGTCTCGCTGCTGCTCCGGCCGCTGGTCTGCCCGGCCACCGATCGCGATCCCCAGAAGCGGATGGAGATCCGCTTCTTCGCGCCGGGCTCGCTGGTCTCGAACCTCGACTTCGTCGAGACCATCTTCGGCAACGGCGGCGACCCGTACCTGCCGGAGAACGACGCTGCGCTGGACGTGCTGGGGTGGACCGGTCACACCGGCTGCGTGATCCTGGCTCCGCACCTGGTGGACGTGCGCGCCAAGGACGTCGGGCTGCCCCACTTCGACCAGGCCACCGAGCGGCAGCGCCGCGACGGCATGTTCTGGCGCAAGGCCGACGACAAGTACAACGGCGGCAAGGCGTTCAAGGTGACGGCCCGCGACGTGAGCGGCGTGTGCGTCACCGTCATCGCCGACAACTACTACGGCTACTGCAAGAAGGAGGTGAAGACGCAGATCTCCTTCGCCGCCAACCTGTACGGCCTCTCCGAGGAGGAGCACGCCGGCGGCGCCATCGCCTACCCGACCTAGGTGCTCGGCCAGGACTTCTTCGCCGACCGCAGCTTCGAGCCCTCCGGCATCACCTACGAGCAGGGGCTGGCGCTGCTGGGCGACCGCGCCGAGCCGCAGCCCGGGCCGCTACGCGGTGGACCGCCAGCACCCGGACATCTTCTACGTGCCGGAGAACGCCGAGTTCCACGTCCGCGAGGGCCTGGTGGCGTGGCAGCACGAGGGGCAGCGCCGCACGCTCACGCTGCGCGCCACCGACACCTACGTGCTGCCCTCCGGCTACCGCGTGCACCTCGAGAAGCAGCCGCGGCGGCACCGCCTGGCGGCTCATCGGCACCCGCGCCGACGGCGTGCTCTGCCACAAGCCGTGCACGGTCTCCGGCGGCGGCAAGTCGGAGATCTCGAAGTCGCTCGCCTCGATCATCGAGCGCGCGCCCATCTTCGTGAAGGACTACCGCGCGACATGGACGTGGTGGAGGGATCGTCAAGCGTGACTTCTCCACCATCTACAAGGACAGCCGGAGACGCGCGCGCCACACGCCCGATCCTCAGCCCGGAGCGCTCGCTCGGCTCGGTGATCAAGCTGCTCACGCCTTCCGATGAGTACACCGATGAGTACAACGAATGGCTTGAGGCCCTGCCGCAGACCATCCGGCAGCTGGTGTTCACGCGTGAAGCGGCTACTACCAGCCGGAGTGGGGCGACGAGCTGGCGCGAGCATTTCACCGTCGATCGCGTGAACGGCTTCCCCGGGCACGAGCTGAAGTTCGACAACCACAAGCTGGTAGCCAACTACCTGCGGGTCGGCTTCGAGCCGAAGAGCGGCTCCTGGCGCATCTACAAGCTGCGCCCGGACTTCCACCCGGCCAGACAAAGTCCAGGTGGAGGACGACATCACCGCCTCGGTGACCGTGCCGCGCGAGCGCGTGGACCGGCTCGACCGAGAGTACTGCCCAACCCGAGCGTCAAGCTGGTGGCGAACTGCGAAGGCCTACCTGTTCCAGCGTCCGGACGACGCCGTCGCACACGCGGTTTCGACGCCCAGGCCGAAGTCGACATCGCCAGCCCGGGCACGTTCCTCTCCAACTTCGAGCCGCTCACAGCCGGGCCCAGGCCCAGGCCATGGTCGACCACGTGGTCGAGTTCGACCAGTACACCACCCCCATGAAGCGGCTGCTGGAGGGGTTCGTGGCGGCCGGCCAGACGCAGTTCGTGGCCTCGTCCGCCCACCCGCGCATGGTGGACGGCAAGCCCTCGAAGAATCCGCGCTACCTGCAGCGCCGGCCTGACGAGGTCCGCCCCCGCGAGACCTACCTGGCCGAGATCGGCGAGCGGCTCGAAGCGGAAGGTCCCGGCCTCCCGCCCGCTGCTCATGCCGGTGCACGCCGTGCTGGCGGGGCGCCGCAACAACCCGCCCCAGCCCGAGATCGGCCTGCCCCCGCTGGCGGTCTACAGCCCCATCCACTACCAGGAGCTGCCCGAGCTGTTCATGGACTTCGTGTCCAGCCTCACGGGCAAGTCCCCCTCGACCACCGGCTTCGGCACCGAGGGCGCGCTCACCAAGGCGCCGTTCAACGCGCTCTGGCCGGTGGTGGACCTGAACAACGCGCTGGTGTCGTTCATCCTCACCGGCTACGCCGGCTTCACCACCGCCGCCGGCCACGTCGGCCCCGACTACCGGGTCGATCACGACATCAGCATGCTGGTGCCGGAGATCTGGTGCCGGATGAAGGGCGGCGAGCGCGAGGCCAAGGACCTGATCGAGGGCGGCTACCTCGAGAAGGTGGAGGACTTCGAGCTGGGCGGCCGCAAGGTGCTGGCCAGCCGCCTCGGCTACCGGATCACCTCCCGCTTCGTGGACCACTACCTGGGCCGCCTCTTCGAGACGCCCAGCACCGTGTTCACCCCAGAGATGCTCCGCCCCGAGCTGCAGGGGCGCGAGGTCTTCGCCGCCGGCGTCGACTCGATCGTGGAGGCCCAGACCCGGGTCGCCCGCGGCTACTTCGAGGACGGCAGCATCGAGGCCGCCTGCCCGCCGCTCGAGGCCCTGCTCCACGTCATGGCGCACGGCCAGTACGAGGGCATGGGCATCGACAACCCCAAGCTCCGCGCGCTCTTCACCCGCGAGGCGCTGCTCAAGAGCGAGTGGTACCGCGAGCGGCTCCGCACCAAGCAGCAGCGCGACATCGAGCTGTGGAAGCGCCACGTGGCCGCGCTGGAGGCCTTCCAGCCCGTCTCCGCCGGCGCCCTGCGCGACCTCGACGCCCGCCGCGCCGCCGCGCGCGACGGCCTGGCCCGCGTCAGCGCGCCGGCCTACCTCGACGAGCTGGTGGGCACCATCGGCGCGGATCCGCTGACGAAGCAGGTCTGATCGCGGCGGGCTGCGTTGCCCGCGGGCGCCGTTCGGCCTGAGCGCAGGGCCGCGCAGCGGCCCGCAGTCGAAGGCCAGGGACAAGAACCCCGATCGCCGCGAGGCGGTCGGGGTTTCTGCTTTCAGCGCCGAGCAACTTGATTCGGGCTGATATGGTCAGGGCTGCGGCAGGAGGACCTTCCCGTGAAGATCTACAGGCGCAGCCGGCGCCGGGCTTCGATTGGGTCACTCCTGTGAACGATGACGCCCTCGACGCAGCCAGCGCCCACTGCTCGACCACGCCATGCCCCGGAACCTCTGCATCGAGTTCCACGACTCCACGGTCCACGGCATCCGCATGGCCGGCCCGGACGCGATCGTGGAGATCTCCGTCTACGTGCACAGCAGCGCTGGGGTCCCGGGCGTCGACCCGGGGCTGGGCTGGTTCCAGGCGGCGGAGCTGATCCTGTCGGAGGGCGTGATCGAGCACGCCCCCTCCGGTTTCCCGCTTGCGCTCTTCGATGGCGTCCTCGCAATCGACTCCGACCGCTTCGACGACGGCCCACCCTTGCCGCTCGACCGGGCAGGCCAGGTGCGTCTGGAGCTGCAGGGGAACAGCGAGCTGGTGATGGTGGGCACCCGGATCCGCTGTGAGCTCAGGGGCGCGCCGGGCGAGCCCGAGGAGACCTAGGGGAGATTGGGGTCGATTCGCTCCCCAGATCGCCACCACGAGAATCCGGTTTCGGGCACACTCTGGAAACTCCAGGGCATCGCGACGATTGAGAGGCCACTGGTCGTCAGATGCGGACGGCTGCCCGCCTGGCCTCGGTGCCGTTGCCCCGCTCGGCGTCGTCCCTCCGCGCCTCCGGAGCGGCCGCTTCGCTCGGACTTGCTGCGGCCCGGCCGACCGGGCCGCTCCGCGCGCGGGCCGGACTCCGTGTCATCGCGAGCCGGGCACAACGCAGGCCCCTCGCCGACCGGTGAGCGGTCCACTCCCGCGCCGTGCTTGAAGGTGTCGGTCGGCGAGGGGCCTTTGGACGGGTGCCCGGCTCGCACCGCTGGACGCGTGCCGCGCGCGCACCTGGTCGGCGTGTGATGCGGGCCTCCGCGAAAGTCCTCGCTTCGCGGCCGTCCTGCGGCGCTCCGAGACTTGCTGCGGCGATCGCTGCGCGGGTGATCCGTCGGAGCCGCGGCCATCCTGGTGCCGGCCTCAAATGACCCGCTCCAAAGCCCTCTCACCCTCCCTCAGCACGGCGCCGCCCGCGGCGCTGGGGCAGGGGCTCCCCGGCGCCCTGTGCCGCCGGAGGGACAACACGCGTCTCGGCAACGGCATCAACGCCGGCAGCGTCGCCACGCCCGACTTCACCTTCTCGTCCCTCGAGCTCCCTGGCCCTCCGGAAGGTCGGTCGGCTCGTCCAAGACCAGCCGCCCTCCCCTCACCTGTGCCTTGAGCGCCTTCATGCGACCCTCATCACACGCGTTCCCCTGACGAACCGCAGGGGGCCGAGCGCTCCTCCGGCCCCCTACCCCACCGCGATCACCACTCCCTCGTACGCCCCCAGCATCCGCTGCGCCCCGGTCCGCGCCGGCGCGTCCGCCCGCGACGAGATGACCAGCCTCGCGTCCGCCGGCACCGGCACCTCCACCGGCCGGGGCGCGAAGTTCACCAGGACCCGCAGCCGCTCGCCCTCCACCGCGCGATCGAAGGCCAGCACGTCCGCCGGCGCCGCGGCGGGCACGAAGGCGCCGCGGTGGAGTGCGGGTGGGCCCGGCGCGCCTCCAGCAGCCGGCGCGTCAAGGCCAGCATGCCGGCCGGATCCTCGCGCTGCGCCTCCACGTTGCGCGTGGCGTGGTCGGCGTGGAGCGGCAGCCAGGGCTTCACGCCGGGTGCCGTGAACCCGGCGAGCGGGCCAGGGTCCCAGGCCATGGGCGTGCGGCAGGGGTCGCGCCCCAGCCCCAGCCCCTGCACGTTCCTGCCCCAGGGGTCCTGCGCCTCCTCGGGCGGGACCGGCACGTCGGTCATCCCCAGCTCGTCGCCGTAGTAGAGCGTGGGCGTGCCGCGCAGCGTGAGCAGCAGCACCATGGCGGCGCGGGCCGCCTCCGGCCCGACGCGCGTGGCGATGCGCTGCTCGTCGTGGTTGCCCAGCACCCAGTTCGGCCAGGCGCCCGCGGGCAGCGAGGCCTCCAGCGCGTCCACCACCACCCGCACCGCCGCCGCGTTCCAGGGCGTGGAGAGGAGCTTGAAGTTGAACGGCATGTGCAGCTCGTCCAGCTCCGCGCCGTAGTAGCTGGCCCAGGCCGAGAGGTCGTGGTGGTGGATCTCCCCGATGGCCACCTTGTCGCCCCCGCGGGCGTCGAGCAGCCTGCGCAGCTCGCGGAAGACGCCGTGGACGTCGTCGTGGCCGCGGTCGTGGAGGTGCAGCTGGCGGCCCCAGTCGCCGGTGTCCTTGTGGAAGGTGCGCAGCCCCTCCGGCACCGGCGGGTTGTCGCGCAGGGCCGGGTCCTTCATCACCGCGTGGGCCACGTCGATCCGGAAGCCGTCCACGCCGCGGTCGAGCCAGAAGTCGAGCGTGGCCAGCATGGCCCTTCGCAGCTCGGGGTTGCGCCAGTTGAGGTCGGGCTGCTCGCGCAGGAAGGAGTGCAGGTACCACTGCCCGGAGGCCGGGTCGAAGGTCCAGGCCGGCCCGCCGAAGGCGGAGAGCCAGTTGTTGGGCGGCGAGCCGCCCGGGCGCCCGTCGCGCCAGACGTACCAGTCTCGCCGCGGGCTCCGCCGGCTGCCGCGCGAGTCGAGGAACCACGGGTGCTGGTCGCTGCTGTGGTTGGGCACCCAGTCGACGATCACCTTCAGGCCCAGCCGGTGGGCCTCGGCGGCCAGCCGGTCGAAGTCGGCCAGGGTTCCGAAGATGGGATCGACGTCGCAGTAGTCGCTGACGTCGTAGCCGAAGTCCTTCATCGGCGAGCGGTAGAAGGGTGAGATCCAGACCGCGTCCACGCCCAGCCAGGCCAGGTACGCCAGGCGGGCGGTGATGCCCGGCAGGTCGCCCACGCCGTCGCCGTTCGAGTCCTGGAAGCTGCGCGGGTAGACCTGGTAGACGACGCCGGTCTGCCACCACCGGGCCGCGGTCGGGAGGGAGCGGGACATGCCAGGGAGCTTAACGTTCCGTGCACGAGGCCGGGGCTCGCTCCGGCCAGCCGCCCCCACCGAACCCGGAGGGGCAGCGACCTGGTCACGGGGCGCACCGCCTGGCGGACCCCATCTGGATCCACCAGCGACCGCTCGCCGCCCCGTCGCCGGTGGGTCCGCGGTGCGCGGGGGTCAGGGGGCTGGGGTCCGGGGGACCTGCCCGCACCCAACGCACGGGGCGGACGGGCCCTGAACCGCGGCCGGCCTCCCCTGCTAACCCCCCGTGATCGCACCGCTGCCACGTCCACAAAGCCGCGATTTGACGTGGTTCGTTCCCTGCATCGGCAGACCGCGGCGGCGCAGGCCTGCCGCCGGAGCCTCCCGTGACCCCCACCCAGGCACCTCCCCCCGAGCGCACGTCGATCCTGCTGGTGGACGACGACCCCTCCCTGCTCCGCGCCTTCGCGCGCGTGTTCGGGCAGGTCTGGGACATCCAGGGAGCCTCCTCCGGCGAGGAGGCGCTGCAGCTGCTGGCCCAGCGCCGCTTCGACGTGGCCATCGTGGACTACTCGATGCCGGGCATGGACGGCGTCGAGCTGCTGCGCCGGCTGGCCGACGACCACCCCACCACCGCGCGCCTCATGCTCACCGCCTACGCCGACCTGCCCGGCGTGGTGGCGCAGCGCGACCTGGGGCTGGCCGCGGCCGTGCTCACCAAGCCCTGGGAGCGCGCCGACGTCGAGAAGGCGATCAACCGGGCGCTCCAGCTCACGGCCATGCAGCGGGCCGTCAACCAGATGCGCCGGCGCGTCGATCGCCCGGGGTGACCTTGGCCCCTCCTCCCGAGCCCGATCCGATCCAGGCCCGCAGGATCCTCGCCTGCCCCACCCTGCCCTCGCTCCCCGCGGTGGCGCTGGAGACGCTGCGCCTCTGCCAGTCGGACGAGATCGACCTCGGCCGCATCGCCGAGACGGTCGGGCGCGATCCGGCCATCACCGCCAAGCTCCTGCGCGCCGCCAACTCGGCCTCGCTGGCCACCCGCGGCAAGGTCGCCACGCTCACCCGCGCCGTGGCGCTGGTGGGGACCAACGCCACCCTCTCCATCGCCCTCTCCTTCTCGCTGGTCCGCGGCCGGCGCCGCGCCGACGGCGACGGCTTCGACCACGCCGCCTTCTGGCGCCGGGCGCTCTTCTCCGCCCTGGCCGGGCGCGCGCTGGCCGAGCTGCGCGGGCTGGACCAGGACGAGCTGTTCGTCACCTGCCTGCTGCAGGACCTGGGCGTGCTGGCGCTGCAGGAGGTCTTCGGCCGCACCTACGGCGAGCTGTACCGCGAGGCGGGCGGCGACCACGAGCGGCTGGAGCCGCTGGAGCAGGAGCGGCTGGGCGTGACGCACACGCAGGCCACCACGCTCCTCCTGCGCCACTGGAACCTGCCCGAGCAGCTGCAGCGCGCCTCGGAGGACGCCCACGCCACGCACGCCGGCCCCGGCGGCGCCCTGCAGCGCCGCTTCGAGGTGGTCCACCTCTCCGGACGGCTGGCCGACGTCTGGGTGGCACCGGCGCCCGCGCCCGCCCTGGAGCGCGCGCTGGCGGTGGCGGTGGAGCGGCTGGGCGCAGCCCAGGAGCTCGTCTCGCAGGCGCTGGCCCGCATGGCGCTGACCGTGCCCGAGGCCGCCACCGACTTCGACGTGGACCTGGGCGGCCCGGATCACGCGGAGGTGGTGCTGGCGGAGGCCGCGGCCTGGCGGCGGAGCCGCACCGGCGCGGGCAGCCCCTGGAGCAGCGCCGCCGGCCTGCCCCCGGAGCCGCTGGTCCCGGCCCTGGCCCTCGCGGCGCAGCAGGCGGACGCGCACGGCACGCCCTTCGGCCTGGTGCTGGCCGCCCCCACCTCGCCCGGCGGGGCCCCCGCGGTGCGCGAGGCGCTGGCCGCCTCGGTGCGAGGGAGCGACGGCCTGCAGGTCCACGGGGAGGCGCTCGCGGCGCTGCTCTTCACCACCGGGCTGGAGGGCGCCACGGCGGTGGCCCGCCGCGTCCGCACGCGCCTGGCCGCGAGCGGCGTCCAGGCCCGCCTGGCGGTGGGCGCCTGGGAGGGCGGCCCGGCCGACGCCGCGGCCCTGCTGCACGGGCTGGAGCAGGCGCTGGAGCTGGCCGAGCCGGGCGGCCCGGAGCTGCGCTGGGATGCGCGCTCGCGCTCGGTCCGGTGGGAGGCCTGACGGCGCATGCGGCTCGGCACCCTCCTGTTGCTGAATCGGCCTGGTGGCCGCCGCCGCCCTGGCCACGCTGGCCTGGCTGGTGACGCATCACGCGCCGGGCGCCGTCGCCGTGGGGATCGCCCTGGCCGCCATCGGCGCGCTGGGGATCGGCGCGCTGGTGGTCCTGCCGCGGCTGGCCCGCGGGCTGGGCGCGCTGCGGCGGGCGGCCCACCGGCTGCGCGACGGCGACCTGGCCACGCCGGTGGCGCTGCCCGGGCAGGACGAGCTGTCGGAGATCGCCGCCGCGCTGGAGGGGATGCGCAGGGCCCTGGGGGCCAGCCTGGTCTCGTCCGACCGGCTGGAGGCCACCGTGGCCGAGCGCACCGCCGAGCTGGAGCGGTCGCGCGCCGAGCTGGCCGCGCGGGTCATGCAGCTCGAGGCGGCGCGCGCCCAGCTGGGCGCCGCCGAGCGGCTGGCCGCGGTGGGCCGGCTCGCCCGCGGCCTCACCCACGAGATCAACAACCCGCTGGCCGTGGCGCTGGCCTCCATCGACTACGCCAGCGACGAGCTGGCCCGGGCCCCTGCCCCCCATCGGCCCCAGCCACGACGACGTCCGGGCGGCGCTGGACGAGGCGGCCCAGGCCGGCCGCCGCGTGGCGCGCATCCTCCGCGACCTGATGGCCTTCGCCCGCGAGCACGGGCCCGGCGGCGGCCCGGCCGACCTGACCGAGGTGCTGGAGCAGGTCTCCCGGCTGGTCGGCCCGGAGAATCCGCGCCCGGGCCCGCTTCACCGTGCGCCGGCCGCCGGTGCCGCTGCTGGTGCAGGGCGGCGCCGCGGGGCTGGCGCAGGTGCTGGTGCAGCTGCTGCTCGAGGCCGCGGCCGCCATCCAGGCCGATGACCGCGACCGGAACGAGGTCACGCTGGACGCGCGGGCGGACGGCCCGGACGCGCTGGTGGAGGTCCGCGACACCGGCCCGCTCATCGCCCCCGAGATCCTCTCCCACGTCTTCAATCCCTACTACCGCCCCAACCCCGGCTTCGTGGCCACCGCGGGATCCCGGGGCGAGGGGCTGGCGCTGGCCGCCTGCCACGGGCTGGTGGAGGCGGCGGGCGGCTCGCTCACCGCGGAGAGCGCCGAGGGCCTCGGCACCGTCTTCCGCATCCGGCTGCGCGGCGCCACCTCGCGCACGCGGGTGAGCCTGCGGGGCGGCGACGCGCCGCGGGCGCGGGCGAGGGTGCTGGTGGTGTGCGAGGACCCGCTGAGCTGCGCCGGCCTCTACCGCAGCCTGGCCGGCCGCTTCGACGTGGTGCCGCACACCAGCGCGGTGCACGCGGCCGGCCTGCTGGAGCAGGGCGAGCAGTTCCACGCGGTGGTCTGCAATCTCCCGTGCGCCTCGGGCATGCGGGCCGACTTCCACCAGCGCCTCGCCGCCGCGGCCCCGGCCCTGGCGCGCGCCGCCGTCCACCTGGTCAACGACCCGCCGGATCCCGCCGAGGCGGCCTTCCTCGGCATGCTCGGGCTGGACGGCTTCTCCGCCAGGACGGCCCCGACGCCCTGGTCCACCGCACCGCGAACGCCTGCGCCGCGGCCGCCGCGACCGACGCCGGCGCGGCCTGAGCTCCAACCCCTGCCCCGGGTCAACGGTCCGTGCGCACCCGGCGCCGCGGACCCCGCCCGCGCGCCCCCCCGGCCCCGCACCCCGCCCCTTCGCGCACTTGCGCCGCGCCACGCCGCGCCCGGACCACTGGCACCGTCCGTGCTACTCCGCGGCGCAGGGGTGGACGAGCGCAGGCTCGAGGAGCAAGACGACATGGGCACCGATGTACGCGCGGAGCTCCCCAGGCTGCAGTGGTCCGAGCGCTACGCCGTGGGCGTGGCCGAGGATCGACACGCGCGAGCACCGGACGCTGTTCGAGCGGATCAACGCCTTCGTCGAGGCCGCCGAGGCCAGGCGGGCGCGCCACGAGCTCCAGGCCCATGGTCGAGTTCCTGGGCAACTACGCCCACGAGCACTTCGCCGACGAGGAGCGGATGATGCAGTTCTCCGCCTTCCCCGGCCTGGGCGAGCACCTGGAGCAGCACCAGGGGTTCCTCGAGCAGTGGCGGGCGCTCTCGGATCGGCTGGCCGCCGGAGGCCCCACGCTGGAGCTGGCGCGGTCGCTCATCACCCTGCTCCTCGGCTGGGTCGGCGAGCACGTCACCGGCAGCGACCAGGAGCTGGGGCGCTGGCTGGCGCAGTGGCGCGGCGGAGTCCTCCCGCCGAGCGCCTGAGCAGGCCCGCAGGCCCCGGCCCGGCCCTTGCCGCCCCTTCGGCGGCGTGCCAGCGTTCGGCCGCGCGCACCTCGCGCGCGGGAGGACCGCATGGCCGACCTGGGCGCGCCGCGCTACGCCGACATGACCTACCGCACGGTGCGGCCGGAGCGGGCTGAAGCTGCCCGCGCTCTCGCTAGGCCTCTGGCACAACTTCGGCGACACCACCCCGCTCGCCGACGCAGCGCGCAGCTGTCTGCGACCGCCTTCGACCTGGGCATCACGCACTTCGACCTGGCCAACAACTACGGCCCGCCCTACGGCAGCGCCGAGAGCAACTTCGGCCGGCTCCTGCGCGACGACCTGCCGGCCCACCGCGACGAGTTCATCGATCTCCACCAAGGCCGGCTGGGACATGTGGCCCGGCCCCTACGGCCAGGGCGGCGGCTCGCGCAAGTACGTGCTGGCCAGCCTCGACCAGAGCCTGCGCGCGGCATCGGCGTGGACTACGTGGACATCTTCTACTCGCACCGGTTCGACGCCGGCACGCCGCTGGAGGAGACGATGGGCGCGCTGGCCACCGCGGTGCAGCAGGGCAAGGCGCTCTACGTCGGCCTCTCCTCGTACTCGGCCGGCAAGACCCGCGAGGCGGCGGCGCTGCTGCGGCAGTGGAAGGTCCCGTGCCTCATCCACCAGCCCTCGTACAACCTCTTCAACCGCTGGATCGAGGGCGGGCTGCTGGACGCGCTGGAGGCGGAGGGGATGGGCTGCATCGCCTTCACCGCGCTGGCGCAGGGGCTCCTCACCGGCAAGTACCTGGGCGGCGTGCCGAAGGACGCCCGCGTGAACCGCCCCGGGGGCGGCTCCCTGCTCCCCTCGCACCTGTCCGAGGCCAACCTGGCCCGGGCGCGGGCGCTGGACGGCCTCGCGAAGGCGCGCGGGCAGAGCCTGGCCCAGCTGGCGCTGGCGTGGGTGCTGCGCGACCGGCGCGTCACCTCGACGCTCATCGGCGCCAGCAGCGCCGCGCAGATCCGCGAGAACGTGGGGGCGCTGGCCCGCCTCGACTTCACCGCCGAGGAGCTGGCCGCCATCGATGTCCACGCGGTCGAGGGCGGCGTGAACCTCTGGGAGAAGCCGTCGACGGATCAGGCGGTGTGAGCGGCCGCTCGTCCCCTGGCCTTCGACTCAGCGGCCGCTGCGCGGCCGCTGCGCTCAGGCCGAACGGACCGTCGGATGGCCGGACGAGAAATGGCACCTGGGCTTCGACTCCGCGAGCCCTGCGGGCTCGCTACGCTCAGCCCGAACGGTTCATCAACACCGTTCGCCCTGAGCCCTTCGGCAGGCTCAGGGCAGGCGGAGTCGAAGGGCAGACGAAGAACGGCGCCCCACGGCCGAAGCCCGGGGCGCCGCGCACGTCCCTGCCGCCGTCATGCTAGGCGAACTCGACCAGCACCTGGCCGGTGCGGACCGCCTCGCCGACCTTGGCGTTGACCTTGGCCACCTTGGCCGCGACCGGGGCGGTGATGTTGGTCTCCATCTTCATGGCCTCGAGGACCAGCATCACGTCCCCGACCTGCATGGCCTGCCCTTCCTGCGCGGTCACGCGGACCACCGTGCCGCTGATGGGGCTCCGGCAGACCTTGGCCTCGTCCGCCACCGGCGCGCCGCCGGCCGCGGGCGGCGGCGGCGCCATCACCGGCGCCGCGACGCGGGCCGGCGCGGCCGCCACCATCTGCACCGCCGGACGCTCCGGCTCGGACGCCTCGACATCGACCTCGTACGTCTTCCCGTCGACAGTGACTTTCAGCTTCACGACTGAGCTCCTGAGCGCGCGAACGCGTGAGAGGCCTGGATGGAGACGCGACCCTGGTGGGCCCAGCTCCCCGAGGCGGAGATGCGGACCTGGCGGAGGGGCGCGCGCTTCCCGAGGAAGGCGGCCACGGCGGCGCTGATCACCAGCAGCACCTCCTCCGGGATGGGCTCGGCCGGCGCCGGCGCGGGCGCAGGGGCCGGCGCGGGCTGCGCCGCGGGCTGCGGGGCCGCCGCCGGGCGGGCCGCCGCCTCCAGCGCCGCGACCCGCTCGCCGAGGCGGGCGAGCTCGGCCCGGAGCGCCTGCAGCGCCGCGGTGAGTTCGGCTCGTTCGTTGGCTTCGGTGGTCATGGGCCCTTCCTGGCCTACAGCGGGATGAGGCCGTGCTTCTTCTGGGGCCGCAGCTCGCGCTTGGCCTGCAGGTACTCGAGCGCCTGCGCCAGCCGCCGGCGGGTGTCGGCCGGGTCGATGATGTCGTCGACCAGCCGGCGCCCGGCCGCCATGTACGGGGACGAGAAGGTCGAGCGGTAGCTCTCGATCAGCTCGGCCCGCTTGGCGGCGCGGTCGGTGGCCTCGTCCATCTCCTTGCGGAAGACGATCTCCACCGCGCCCTCGGCGCCCATCACGGCGATCTCGGCGGACGGCCAGGCGAAGACACGGTCCGCGCCCAGGTCCTTCGAGCACATCGCCAGGTGCGCGCCGCCGTAGCTCTTGCGGAGGATGACCTGGATCTTCGGCACCGTGGCCGCCGAGTAGGCGAACAGCATCTTGGCGCCGTGGCGGATGATGCCGCCGTACTCCTGCTGCACGCCCGGGAGGAAGCCCGGCACGTCCACGAAGGTGACGAGCGGGATGTTGAAGGCGTTGCAGAAGCGGATGAAGCGGGAGGCCTTGTCCGAGGCGTTGATGTCCAGCACGCCGGAGAGGACCGCCGGCTGGTTGGCGATCACGCCGATGGAGCGCCCCAGCAGGCGGGCGAAGCCCACCACGATGTTGGGCGCGTAGCCGGCCTGGACCTCGAGGAAGTCCGCGTTGTCCACCACGCCGCCGATCACCTGGCGGACGTCGTAGCCCTGCTTCCCCTCGGACGGGACGATCTTGGCGAGGTTCGGGTTGGGCTCGACGTTGCCGTCGGTGGGCAGCCGGGGCGGGTCCTCCAGGTTGTTGGAGGGCAGGAACGAGAGCAGGCGGCGGCAGATGTGGACCGCGTCGGCGTCGTCCTCGGCGATGAAGTGGATGACGCCCGAGTGCACCATGTGCGCGTCGGGGCCGCCCAGCGCGTCGGCGGTGATCTGCTCGCCGGTGACGCCCTTGATGACCGCCGGGCCGGTGATGAACATCTGGGCCTTGCGGGTCTGGATGATGAAGTCGGTCAGCGCCGGCGAGTAGGCCGCGCCGCCGGCGCAGGGGCCACAGATCAGCGAGATTGCGGCACCGAGCCGGACAGCATGACGTTGGTGTGGAACACCTGGCCGTAGCCGGAGAGGGCGTCGATGCCCTCCTGCACGCGGGCTCCGCCGGAGTCGTTCACGAAGACGAACGGCGAGCCGGTCTTGAGCGACTGCTGCATGGCCTCGGCGACCTTGAGCGAGTGGACCTCGCCGGCCGCGCCGCCCATGACGGTGAAGTCCTGGCTGGCCAGGTGCACCAGCCGCCCGTCCACGGAGGCCGCGCCGGTCACCACGCCGTCGGCGGCAACCTCGCGGCCCGCCATGCCGAAGTGCTCGGCCCGGTGCCTGGCGAACAGGCCGAACTCCTCGAAGCTGTTGGAGTCGACCAGCTCGCCGATGCGCTCGCGCGCCGTGAGCTTGCCCTGCTCCTTGTGCTTGGCGAGGCGCTCCTTGCCGCCGCCCTGCTCCAGCCGCTCCCGGTTCTTCTTCAGCTCCGCGGTGAGCGCGTCCAGCGTCTTCGGTGTCTTGGTCGTGGCAGCCATGGCTCTCGCTCGTTACCCCGGGACCACGGTCACCTTGTGGGACCGGTCCCCGATCTTGACCTCGTAGGCGACCGGCGTCCGCACCGGCTCCTTGCCCGTCCCCGCGGCCCCGTTCGCCTTGGCGGCGGCCGGGTCCTTGCCCACGTTCTTCGGCCCCTCGTGCCGGGTGGAGAAGAACTTGGGGGCGACCTGCGGGAACATGGCGTACGTCAGCACGTCCTCGTCGGTGCCGTCGCAGCCCTTGAGCGCCAGCGCCTGGGTGCGGAGCGCGTCCCACTCGCCCTTGAGCAGGTCGGCCGGGCGCCCGTTGATGGGCTCCTTCTTGGCGTGCTTGATGGCGGCCTGGATGACCTCCGGGTTCCGCTCACCGAGCGTGGCGCCGTAGTAGCCCAGCATCAGGTCGGCGAACTCGCCGGTCAGGACCTTGTAGCGGCCCATCAGCACGTTGAAGACGGCCTGCGTGCCGACGATCTGGCTGGAGGGGGTGACGAGCGGCGGGTAGCCGGCGTCCTTGCGGACCCGCGGCACCTCGGCGAGCACCTCCTTGATGCGGTCCTGCGCGTTCTGCTGCCGGAGCTGGCTCTCCATGTTGGAGATTATGCCGCCGGGGATTTGGCTGTCGAAGATCTCGGTCTCGACGCCGATGAACTTGGACTCGAACTCGGCGTAGCGGCCGCGGATGCCGGCGAAGTGCTCCTTGATCTTTGAGGAGCCGGTCCTTGTCGAGCGTGGTCGTGAAGGGCGTGCCCTCCAGCATCTCGACCAGCGCCTCGGTGGGGTTGTGGCCCGGCCCGAGCGAGAGCGAGGAGATGGCGGTGTCCACCGCGTCGGCCCCGGCCTCGATGGCCTTCATCAGGCTGACCAGCGTGACGCCGGTGGTGGAGTGCACGTGCACGTGGACGCGGACGTCCTCGCCGCAGCGCTCCTTGATGCCGCGCACCAGGTCGTAGGCGGGCTGCGGCTTGAGCAGCGCGGCCATGTCCTTGATGGCGATGGAGTCGCAGCCGAGCCGGACCAGCTCCTCGGCCATGTCGACGAAGGCCTCGATCGAGTGGAGCGGCGAGGTCGTGTAGCAGATGGTGCCCTGGGCGTGCTTGCCGGTCCGCTGCACGGCCTGGAGGGCGCGGCGGATGTTGCGGACGTCGTTCAGCGCGTCGAACACGCGGAACACGTCCATGCCGTTCGCGGCCGCCTTCTCGACGAACCGGTCGACCACGCCGTCCTCGTAGTGGCGGTAGCCGAGCAGGTTCTGCCCGCGGAGCAGCATCTGCAGCTTCGAGTTGGGCAGGAGCTTGCGGAACTTGCGCAGCCGCTCCCACGGATCCTCGTTGAGGAACCGGATGCAGCTGTCGTAGGTCGCGCCGCCCCAGCACTCGACGCTCCAGTACCCGGCCTTGTCGATCTGCTCGCAGATCGGGGCCATGTCCTCGAACGACATCCGGGTGGCCAGGAGGCTCTGGTGACCGTCCCGGAGCGCCAGCTCCGTCACATCGAATCTTGCGTGCCATGTTCCTCGTTCCTTCCGTGCGTCCGCGCGGGCTCTCTTAGCACCCCTCCCGGGCGTGGACCGGAAAAACAACGCGGTGCGCGAAAAGGCCGCTACGGCTCGTCATTCTGAACGAGGGGCATGCTCCAAATCATCCCCCTTCGGCGGTCGCCGGGCCGGGCCGCCGACATGTCAGCACACGTTTTCTCCAGCGGTTTCGTGGGTCGCCCCAGAAGCGCGGGACGAGGCCGTGCAGGCGGCGCGGCGACCGCCTGGAGACGCGATCCTTGCGCCTTCCACGAGGCCTCGCCGGGGGAGGCGGACACCGGCCAGCACGGCCCCCTGATCGACGCTCCGTGGACCCACTCCCGGGCCGCTTCGGGGCGCTTGACGGGACGCCACACCGGGCGCCTCATTCGCCCATGGAAGATTGCCTGGCGGTGATCCTCGGTGGCGGGCGCGGGTCGCGGCTCTTTCCCCTCACGGCGGAGCGGTCCAAGCCGGCGGTGCCGATCGGCGGCAAGTACCGGCTGATCGACATCCCCATCTCCAACTGCCTCAACTCGAACCTGCGCAGGATCTTCGTCCTCACGCAGTACAACTCGGAGAGCCTCAACAACCACATCGGGCAGACGTACAAGTTCGACGTCTTCACCCGCGGCTTCGTCACCATCCTGGCGGCCGAGCAGACCGAGGACAGCGGCGAGTGGTTCCAGGGCACCGCCGACGCCGTCCGGCAGAGCATGCGCCACCTGCGGGCGCACTGGAGCCGGGAGGTGCTGATCCTCTCCGGCGACCAGCTCTTCCAGATGGACTTCCGCCAGTTCCGCGACGCGCACCGGGCCGCCGGCGCGGCCGCCTCGGTGGGCGTGATCCCGGTGCCGGCCGACCAGACCTCCGGCTTCGGCATCCTCAAGATGGACGCCACCGGCAGGATCACCCACTTCGAGGAGAAGCCCGGCCCGGACCGGCTCCCCTTCCTCGAGTCGGACATCCCCGGCTACGGCAAGGGCTTCCTGGCCTCGATGGGCATCTACTACTTCGACCGCGCGGCGCTGGAGGGCGCGCTGGGCGATCCCACGCTGGTGGACTTCGGGCGCCACGTCATCCCCAAGGCCATCAAGACCTCGCACGTGCACGCCCACGTGTTCAACGGCTACTGGGAGGACGTGGGGACCATCAAGAGCTACTACGAGGCCAGCCTCGAGCTCACCCAGCCCATCCCGCGCTTCGACTACCACGACGCGCTCAAGCCGGTGTTCACCCGGCCGCGCTTCCTGCCCGCCACCCGCATCGACGACTGCACGCTGCGCAACGCGCTGGTGTCGGAGGGGAGCATCCTCATGGGCGCGGAGATCGAGCGCTCGCTGATCGGCATCCGCAGCCGCATCGGCGCCGGCACCCGCATCCGCAACGCGCTGGTGCTGGGGGCCGACGCCTACGAGACCCTGGGCGCCATCGAGCGGGCTCGCGGCAGCGGCCTGCCGCCGGTCGGCATCGGCGAGGGGTGCGTGATCGAGCAGGCCATCATCGACAAGAACGCCCGCATCGGGCGGAACGTGGTGATCCGGAACGAGCGCAACGTCCAGGAGGCCGACGGGGACGGCTGGTACATCCGCGACGGCATCGTGATCATCCCGAAGAACGGGGTCGTGAAGGACGGGACGGTCATCTGATCGTACGGGGGCTGCGCCCCGCCCCGCCGTCCTGAGCCTGTCGAAGGACGTCGGGGCCCCACCCCTGCTGCGCGGGGCCCTGGGATGGAGAGCGGCCGTTCGCCCTGAGCGTAGCGGCGCGAAGCGCCGCGGAGTCGAAGGGCGCCCCTCCCGGCCTTCCGCACACGGGGGCTGCGCCCTCGCCCCCTCCCCCCTCCCCCGACCCGCCTGGCGGGCGGGTTGCGCTCCTCTGTGCTTGCGCCCAGGGGCCCCGGTGGGATAAGCGGCTCGTCCCGGGACCGGCATCGGGCCCGCCGGAGGAGAGTTCGATGGGACGCATCTTCGAGACGCGCAAGGCCACCATGTTCGCCCGGTGGAACAAGATGGCGAAGGCCTTCACGCGCATCAGCAAGGACATCGCCATCGCCGTGAAGTCCGGCGGCCCGCACCCCGAGAACAACCCGGCCCTGCGCCGCGCGCTCCAGAACGCCCGCGGCGCCAACATGCCGAAGGACAAGGTCGAGGCCGCCATCAAGCGGGCCGCCGGCCAGGACCAGCAGGCCTACGAGATCGTGCTGTACGAGGGCTACGCGCCCCACGGCGTGGCGGTGATCGTCGAGACCGCCACCGACAACGTGGTCCGCACCGTGGCCAACGTCCGCATGCACTTCAAGAACAACGGCGGGAACATGGGGAACGCCGGGAGCGTGGCCTTCCAGTTCCAGAAGATGGGCGTGTTCCGCCTGGCGCCTGAGGGCATCGACCAGGAGGCGCTGGAGCTCGACCTCATCGACCACGGCCTCGAGGAGATGGGCGAGGGCAAGGGCGAGAAGGGCGAGCCGCAGGTCATCATCCGCTGCGCCTTCAACAGCTTCGGCCAGCTCCAGTCCGCCATCGAGGAGCGGAAGCTCCAGGTCATCTCGGCCGAGTCGGAGTACGTGGCCCAGACGCCGGTGGAGCTGCCCGAGGACCAGGCCAAGGAGGTCCTCGAGCTGGTGGACGCGATGGAGCAGGACGACGACGTCCAGCGGGTGTTCCACAACCTGGCCTAGAGGACTGCTACGCTGGGCCCGGATCGAACGCGGCCGTTCGCCGTGGGCGCAGCGGCGCGCCCGGCCCCGCTCACGCGTCCGACGCCAGCCGCGCCAGCTCGCGGGCCAGCAGGTCGGGCCTGAACGGCTTCTCCAGCGCGCGCTCGGCGCCGACCAGCGGCGCGTCGCGCACGTAGGCGCTGGCCACGATCACCGGGCGGTCGCGGTGGTCCGGCTGCTCGCGCAGCCAGGACAGGAAGGTCCAGCCGTCCATCCGCGGCATGGTCAGGTCGAGCAGGATCACGTCCGGCTGGAGCCCGGCCACCAGCAGCTCCACCGCCGCCTGCCCGTCCTCGGCCTCCACCGCCTCGTAGCCCTTCGACTCCAGCCAGCGGGCCACCAGGTCGCGCAGCTCCGCCTCGTCCTCCACCACCAGCACGCGCGCGCGCGGCTCGAGCCGCACCTCGCCGCCCGCGTCGGCGGTCGTCAGCTCGGGGGTGGCTGTGGTCTGGACTTCCTCGGGCATGGGTTGCTCGCGCGTACGGGTCCGGGCTGGCCCTAACCTGGGGCCGGGCTGCGCGCACCGGAACCGGAGCGCGCCGTCCCTCCCCGCGGGGGCCCGGCGCGACGCTCCATGCAGGCGAGGGCCTGGAGCAGCGCCACGCGGGGCAACAGGCTACAACCTTGCCGGTGGTGAGGGCCACGCCGCCCCCCGCCCGGGAGCAGACCTGGCGTCCGAGGGAGCGCAGCATGGCCCGCAAGCAGCTCCAGCTCGAGGTGGCCGGACGGACGGTCGCCATCTCCAACCCGGACAAGCCGTACTTCCCCGAGGCCGGGATCACCAAGCTCGACCTGGTCCAGTACTTCCTGGCCGTTGCCGACGGCGCGCTCCGCGGCGTGCGCGATCGCCCCATGGCGCTGAAGCGCTTCGTGGACGGCGCCGCCGGCGAGTTCTTCTTCCAGAAGCGCGCGCCGGCCTCCCGCCCGCCCTGGGTCGACGTGGTGGAGCTGGCCTTCCCCTCCGGCCGCACCGCCCAGGAGGTGGTGGTGCGCGACGCGGCCCAGCTGGCCTGGGTCGTGAACCTCGGCTGCATGGACCTGAACCCTCACCCGGTCCGCGCCGGAGACCTCGACCACCCCGACGAGCTGCGCGTCGACCTCGACCCGGTGCCGGGCGTGCCATGGAAGCAGATCTGCGACGTGGCGCTGCTGGTGCGCGAGGTGCTGGAGGAGCACGGCCTGACCGGCTGGCCCAAGACCAGCGGCTCGCGCGGCATCCACGTCAACGTCCGGATCGCGCCGCGCTGGGGCTTCGGCGAGGTGCGCCAGGCCGCGCTGGCGCTGGCGCGCGAGGTGGAGCGGCGGGCGCCGGCCCTGGCCACCCACAAGTGGTGGAAGGAGGAGCGGCACGGCGTCTTCATCGACTACAACCAGAACGCCAAGGATCGGACCGTGGCCTCCGCCTACTCGGTGCGCCCCACGCCCGACGCCCGCGTCTCCACGCCGCTCACCTGGGACGAGGTGCCCGCCTGCGACCCGGCGGCCTTCACGCTGCGCACCGTGCCGGAGCGGTTCGCGCGCCTGGGCGACCTGCACGCCGGCATCGACGACGCCGCCGGGCAGCTGGACGGGCTGCTGGACCTGGCGGCGCGGCAGCGCGCCGGCGGGCTGGGCGACGCGCCCTGGCCCCCGCACTACGCGCGCGGCGAGGACGAGCCGCCGCGCGCGCCGCCCTCGCGCCGCCGCGTCCCTGCGTCGCGCGGCCCCCGGGCCACCCCTGACACCGACAGTGACGCCCACCACCGCTGACACCCGCGGGTGAATGCCTGTTAACGTCCTCCCGTCCCAGGGGTCCTGCCCTGAGGGAGGAGGACCACCTTGAACAGACCGCTCGCCGCCCTGCTCCTGGGAATCACCGCCTGCGCCACCGGCCCCATCGGCCCCATCACCACCGCCCAGCTGCACGAGCGCCCCGGCGCGGCCGCGCTGGCCTCCTACCTGGCCCAGGCCGACGCCAGCGGCGACGCCTGCGCGCGGGTGGCCGCGGCGCTGCCCGCCGCCGAGCTGCAGAAGCTGCCGGGGCGCCTCCTCGAGGGGCTGCGCCGCGGGACAATCCAGCCGGCCACCTTCACCCGCTGCGCCCAGGCGCTCTGGCCGGTCCTGCCGGCGGCGGCGTCCTCGGACCTCGCCACAGCCACGCTCGCCGGCGCCATGGACGCGCTGCGCACCGGCGTGGTGGACGAGCAGCCCTCCCTGCAGGCCCAGCTGGCGGCGCTGCAGGAGGTGTACGCGGACCGTCCCGCCGCCGCGAAGGCCGCCGACCACCCGCGCCGTCAGGCCATGGGGAGCCTGAACGGCCTGCTCCGGAAGGCGCCCGCAGGGAGCCCCACCGCCCGCGCCGCGGCCGCGCTGCTGGCGCTGGTGGAGCTGGAGGGCGGGCGCAGCGATGGGCGGCCGGTGGATCCGGCCGCGCTGGCGGCGCGCGCCGCCGCCGGTGACGAGCCGTCGCTCTGGGCCATGGCCCACCGGCTCCCCAATCCCGCGCTGCGGACCGAGGCGGAGCGGCAGCTCGTCCGGGTCCGCATCGCCCGCTCGCCCTTCCCCGAGGTCCAGGCCGCGGCCGCCCAGGTGGAGGCGGCGGTGCTCCGTGACGGCGTCAACGCCCTCGACGCCGCCAGGCATCCGGTGCGCGGCGGCCACCTCGACCTCCCGGCGCTGCCGGCGCGCACGCTCCTGGTGCGCCAGCAGCTCTCCCCCTTCGACCCCGCCGGCCGGACCACGCTGCTGCTGGGGACGTCCCCGGAGCGGCCGCAGCCCTCGGTGCTGCCGGCCCTGCCGCTCCACGGCGCGCTCTGGATTGAGGTGGACGGGCTGGGGCTGCCCGTCACCGTCTGTGAAGCCGGCCGGCCGCTGGATCCCTCGCCCTGCCTGGCCTCGGCGCAGGTCGCGGCCGGCCACCCGCTGGTCCGCGTGGAGGGCGGGGCGGTGCGGCTGGAGGAGCGGCCCGCGCCGGCCGAGGTCGCGGCGCTGGCCCGCGGCGGCGACCAGCTCGCGGCGGCGCTCCTGGCGGGCGGCCGCGAGGTGGCGCGGGTGGGCTGGCCGGTGGTGTTCGAGCGCCCGGGCGATTTGGTGTTCGCCGCGCCCGGCCCGGGCCAGGGCGGGCCAGACCTGGCGGTGCAGGTGGAGCGGCTGCCCGCCGGCCGGCTGCGCTACACGGTCGAGGCGCCGCCGGGCGGGCCGCAGCAGATCGTGCTGGAGCGGGCCGACGAGGCCGCCTTCCGCGTGATCACGCGCGGCGGGAGCGGGTCCGCCGGCGAGGACGGGCGCGACGGCCTGGACGGTGAAGACGGGGACAGCGGCGACGACGCCTCCTGCTTCATGAGGACGGGCGGCACCAGCGGGCGCAGCGGGCAGGACGGCCAGGACGGCACCATGGGCGCCCCAGGAGGCCCGGGCGGGGACGGCGGCGACGTGCGGGTGGTGATCGCGGCCCCCGAGGCCGAGCGCTCCGCGCTGCTCGAGCTGGTGCGGAGCACCGTGCGCACCGAGGGCGGCCGCGGCGGGTCGGGCGGGACGGGCGGCGACGGCGGCAAGGGCGGGCGCGGCGGGCGGGCCGGCATGGGCGCGAGCTGCACCGACGGAGACCGCTCCTTCTCGCTGGGCGGCGGGATCAGCGGCCACGACGGCCGGGACGGGCACAAGGGCCTGGACGGCGACGACGGCCCCGGCGGCCAGCCGGGGCGGATCACGCACCGGTGGGCGGCGCCGGACCGGTCCTGAGCGCCCGCGCTCAGGGCGCCGCGCCGGCCCCGAAGATGCGGGTCAGCTCGTAGGGCGGCGTCGCCTCCAGCTGGTCGTACCGGCACGAGGCCGGCGTGCGGTCCGGCCGCCAGCGCAGGAACTGGGTGGCGTGCCGGAACCGGTCGCCCTGCAGGTGGTCGTAGGCCACCTCGCAGACCCGCTCGATCCGCAGCGGCTCCCAGGAGGAGATCCTTGCCCCGGTTCCAGCGGCTGCTCGCGCCGGGCAGGCGCCGGCCGGGGTCCTCGCCGGCCTCGCTCCACTCGGCCCAGTCGCGCCAGGGGTGGCCCTCGGCCGCGCCCTCGCGCAGCGGGGCCAGCTCCTGCACCAGCTCGCGCCGGCGCGCGGCGGTGAAGGCGCTGCAGATGCCCACGTGGTGCAGCACGCCCTCGGCGTCGTGCAGGCCGAGCAGGAGCGAGCCCACCATGGTCCCCTTCCCCTCCTTGTGCCAGCGGAAGCCGGCCACCACGCAGTCGGCGGTGCGCGCGTGCTTCACCTTCACCATGGCGCGCTTGCCGGGCTGGTAGGCGCCGTCGAGCCGCTTGGCCACCACGCCGTCCAGCCCGGCCCCCTCGAACCGGTCGAACCAGTCGGCGGCCGCGGCCCGGTCCTGCGTGGCCGGCGTCACCAGGACGCGGCCGCCGCCGCGCACCTCGCGCTCCAGCAGCGCCCGCCGTTCGGCCAGCGGCGCCCCGCGCAGGTCCCGGTCGCCCAGCGCCAGCAGGTCGAACAGCACCATGCTGGCCGGCGATCCGTCCGCCAGCAGCCGCACCCGCGAGGCGGCCGGGTGGATGCGCAGCAGCAGCGCCTCGAAGTCCAGGCCCTTGGCGCCAGCGATGACGATCTCGCCGTCCACGGCGCAGCGGTCGGGCAGCGCCGCCAGCAGCGGCTCGCGCAGCTCGGGGAAGTAGCGATTCGAGCGGCTTCAGCTCGCGCGACTGGAGGTAGAGCTCCTGGCCGTCGCGGAACGCCAGCGCGCGGAAGCCGTCCCACTTCGGCTCGAAGAGCCAGCCCTCCCCCTCCGGCAGGCCGGGGCTCGACTGGGCCAGCATGGGCCGATGGGGCGCGATGGGGAAGGGCATGGGTTCTCCAGGAGGTCTCGCCGCCTGCTCCGCCGGGCCGAGCCAGCTTAGCCGCCGCCCATCCGGCTCGACCAGGGCACGCCCCGGAAGCGGCCCTCGCCCGGGGCCTACGCGCCTGCGTCCAGCCGGTTGCCGCCAGGGGGACCGGGCCGGACCTTGTCGGCGTGGGCGCCTCGACCACCCTGCCCCGCCTGCGAACCTTCTTCACCGAGCGCGTATGGGACGTCCGGCTGACCGAGCTCCCGCGCGCCCGGCGGGCCGGCTACCGCCTGCTGCGCGTGCTCTCCTCGGCCGTGACCGGCTTCGTGACCAACGGCCTCACCGTCCGGGCCGCGGCGCTCACCTACTACAGCGTCCTCTCCATCGTCCCGTTCCTGGCCTTCACCTTCGCGGTGCTGAAGGGGTTCGGCGCGTACACGGCGCTCATCCAGGGCACCGTCCGCCCCTGGCTGGACGACACCTTCGGCGCCAACCCCTCCCTGCACCAGGCCCTGCTGCGGATCCTCGAGTTCGTCGAGAAGACCAACGTCTCCAGCCTGGGGGCGGTGGGGCTCCTGGCGCTGGTCTACACCAGCGTCTCGCTGGTCTCGAGCGTGGAGGCCGCCCTCAACACGGCCTTCGGCGCCCGCGCCACCCGCCCGCCGCTCCGGCAGCTGACCGACTACGTCACGCTGCTGGTGACCACGCCGCTGCTGCTGTTCGTGGCCGCCACCCTCTCCACCGCGGCGCAGAGCTCGTGGCTGGTGGTCTTCCTGCGCGACCAGCTGCAGCTGGGGCGGGTCATCGACCTGGCGCTGGGCCTCACGCCCATCGTGGTGGTGGGGCTGGCGCTCTTCGCCATGTACGTCATCCTGCCCAACGTCCAGATCCGGCCGCGGTCGGCGCTGCTGGGGGCGGCGGTGGCGGCGCTGGGCTGGGAGGGCACGCTCATCCTCCACGTCCAGCTGCAGATGGGCGTGGCCCGCTACAACGCGCTCTACTCGGTGCTGGGCGCGCTGCCCATCTTCCTGGTCTGGACCTACGTCTCCTGGCTGGTGGTGCTGGCCGGCGCGGAGCTGGCCGCCAGCCACCAGAACGAGCCGCTCATGCGCGAGCGGCTGCGCGGGAAGCAGGCGGACCAGGCGCTGCGCGAGACGCTGGCGGTGGCGGCGGTGGCCCGGGTGACGTGCGACTTCCTGGCCGGCGGCCCGCGCCGCACCACGGCCGAGCTGGCGGAGGCGCTGGAGGTGCCGGCGCTGGTGGTGGAGGACATCCTGGACGCGCTGGTCCGGGCCGGCGTGCTGGTGCGGGTGGTGGCGGGCGCCGGCATCGCCTTCCTCCCCGGCCGCGACCCGGGCGATCTGCGCGCCGCCGACGTGCGCGAGGCGCTGCGCCGCGACCCGCGGGCGGATCCGGTGCGGGCCGGGGTGGAGCGGCAGCTGGGGCCGGAGCTGCAGGCGCTGCTGGCCGCCTTCGAGGAGGAGCGACGGCGCTCGCCGCTCAACCTGACGCTGCGCGAGCTGGCGGCGCGGGTGCCGGGCGCGCCCGCCGCGCCCACCGGTCCGCGCCCGCCCGCGCCGGACGCCGACGGGACCCAGGTGCTGGATCCGAAGCAGCCGGAGGTGCCGGCGTGAGCCTCTCCACTCCTGGGCTTCGACTCCGCGAGCCCTGCGGGCTCGCTACGCTCAGCCCGAACGGAGTGCGGGGAGCCCAGCGCGCTGCGCCGGCTCAGCGCGCTGCGCCCGCGCAGCCCGGCGCCGGGACCAGGATCACCGCGGTGCGGGCCGGCAGCTCCAGCTCCAGCGTGGAAGGCCCCACCAGCCGCGCCGGCACCGGGCGTCCGCCCACGGCGTCCCAGGTCGGCGCCTCGCCCGGCTCGATGGGGAGCGCCACCCGGACCGTGGCCGCCTCGCCCAGGTTGGCCACCACCACGGCGTAGCCGGCGGTGCCTGCGTCGCGCACGAAGGCGAAGGCGCCCTCGTTGCCCTCCACCGGCGCGCGCCGGTAGGCCCCGTCGCGCAGCGCCGGGAGCCGCTCGCGGAGCGCGGCCAGCCGGGCGTAGTGCGGGCGGAGGCGCAGTGGATCGTCGCCCCAGCGGACCGGCGGCCCGTCGTCGTAGGGCCGGTAGGCCGCGCCCACCTCCTCGCCGGTGTAGATGACCGCGAGCCCGGGCAGCGCGTGGACCAGCGCCGCGGCGGCCCGGGTGAGCGCGGCGCCATGGCGGGTCACGAAGCGATCGCCGGTGTCGTTGTTGTCGAGGAAGCGCAGCACCCGGTCCGGCGGCGTCCCGCCCGCGCCAAGGGCCGCGTCGAGCTTCGGACCGGCGTGGGCCGGATCCTCGAACACGCCCTCCCAGGCCCAGTGGCCCAGTTCGCCGGTCCAGTCATAGGCCGCGTCGAACCCCTCCGCGATGTAGGCCGGATCCCGGGCGCTGGCCTCCGCCACCAGCAGCGCGGCCGGCTTGACCCGCCGCACCGCCTGCACCAGCTCTGGCCAGAAGGTGGGGTCGGCCGCCTGGGGGCCCCAGGCCGCGTCCACCCTGAAGCCGTCCACGTCGTAGCGCTCGACCCAGTGGACCAGCGCGCGGGTCAGCATCCGGCGGACCTCGGGGTTGCGGTGATCGAGCTTGGGGAGGTGCGCCCAGTCGAAGTCGTGCCGGACCTTCCCGTCCTCGTCGCGGGCGTAGAGCGCCCAGGAGGGCGAGGCCCGGCCGCGACGCTCCGCGTCCCGGTAGAGCGGGTGGGCGACGGAGGTGTGGTTCGGCACCACGTCGAGGAGCACCTTGATCCCCCGGGCGTGCGCCCCGGCCACCAGCGCCGACAGGTCCGCCGGCGTGCCGTAGTCGGGCCGGAGCTTCAGGTAGTCCGTGACCGCGTAGCTGATGTGGCCCCGGTCGTCGGTGTCGGTCACGGGCGCGAGCCACAGCACGTCCACGCCCAGCGCCGCGAGGGCCCCCAGCCGCGCCGTGACGCCGCGCAGCGGCCGGTCGGCGTCGAAGAGCGGCGGCACCACCCCGTAGACCACCGCGCCGCGGTGCCAGGCGGGCGGGGGCGCGGCGTGGGCGCCGGGGAGGCTGCAGGCGGCCGGCTGCTGGGCACGGGAGGCGGCGGGCGCCCCCAGGGCGGCCAGCAGGGCGAGCGCGAGTGCACGAGGGAGGCTCATGCGCCGCTGAACCGCCGGTGCGAAGCGGGTGTTCCGGGGGAACGACGACGCCCCGGCAGACCGAAGCCCGCCGGGGCGCCGCTTCACTCCGCTCGTGGTTCGACAGGCTCACCACGAGCGGAGCGGATCCTCCCGAAGGATCGGGACCGGCGCGGCTAGAACCCCAGCGCCGCGCGCGACGCCGCCAGCGAGCCGCTGGTGGGGAAGCCCAGGCTGGTGACGAAGCTGGTCATGTCCGCGCCGGTGGCCTCGCTCAGGTAGACCACGTAGCTGTCGCCGGAGAGCTGCGAGCCGAAGGTGCAGCTGTTGGCCGTGAAGGTGTGCTTCGGCGTGAAGAGCCCCTTCATCGTGGTGGCGTTCCAGTACGGGCCGCTCGCCGCCCCGGACGCTTCCCCCAAGTGCTTGAGGTGCCAGAAGATGCAGTCGCCCACGTCGTGCATCTCGGTGAGCGCGGCGCAGCTCTGGCTGAGGCTGTAGTCCGTGCCGCGCTTGTTCTTGAACTCGGACTCGGGACGGTAGCCCAGGTAGTTGGCGACCGCGTCGGCGAGCCCCTCGTTCAGGCAGCTGTTGTCGGCCGTGAAGAGCTGGGAATAGATGGCGTTGAAGATGGTGTGGGCATGCTCGTGCGCGAACTCGGTCTTCAGGTGCGCGGCGATGCCGCCTGGATAGGTCGAGGCGAACCCGGGATTGCCCCAGTTGATAGACACCTCGCCGTTCCCGATGCTGACGTTGCCCTCGTGGCCCGCCAGCATCGAGATGTCGGCCGGGGAGTAGAAGGCGCGGTAGTTGGGCGGCGTGATGCCGAGGAGCGCCACCTCCTGCACGTAGATGGTCTCGGAGAAGGCCGCCACCTCGGCGTCGGTCACGGGCAGCGTGTAGGCCGGGGAGCGGATCACCGTGGAGATGCCATGCGCGTTCTGCAGCGAGGCGCCGGTGAACGGGATGTTGGTGGTGCCGCCCCAGACCGGAACCGTCCCGAAGCTGCCGATGGTGTCCAGGGTGACGCCGGCGGCGACGCCCAGGGTGGCCTGCGCGGCGTAGACCTGGGAGTACGGGCCCCACCAGTAGACCCAGCCGCTCACCCACATCGGCTGGACGTTGGCCGGGCTCGGCATGACCTCATAGCCGCCCATCGACTGGCCGTTGAGGGTCCACTTGAGCGTGGTGGTCCTGGCGGCGGTGCAGGTCGAGACGCCCTCGGGGCAGAGGTTCAGCGCCGCGGTCTCGGTGCGGTTGGGCATCCAGGACGGGAGGTCCACCCAGACCGGGAAGCTGGCGAAGGTGGCGGCGCTGCTGCCGCGCGAGAAGACGTTGATCTGGCCGCACCTGGCCATGTGGTTGATGGAGGCGTACGGCGTGCCGCCCTGGGCGACGTTCCCCTCCCAGCCCGGGCCGTTCGAGATGTACGACTTCACCTCGAACCAGCGGGTGCCGTCGGCCGCCTGGTAGGCCTTCGAGCAGTCCATGTCCACGTCCACCATCCAGTAGTGGGCGCCGTAGGTGTTGAGCGGCTCGACGCCGTAGCCGTCCACCGCCACGGTCTTCACCGCGCCCCAGCCGCCGGGCCAGGTGTTGGTGGTCCAGTCGGCCGGCGTGCCCTGCGAGACGATGTTGTGCGAGACGCCGGTCTGGCCGCTCTCGGCGCCGTACCAGTCCAGCATCGTGTCGCCGGTCTTCCACGGGTTGGTGGTGGCGTTCCTGGTGTTGCGGTGGCGGATGGGGATGGCGCAGGCGTAGTTGGTGCTGGTGCAGGTCAGGCCCAGCTTGGCCTTGGCCACGTCGTGGTCGATGCCGCCGCGGATGAACAGGTCCTGGCCGTCGGCGGTCTGGCCCTGGACGAAGATGACGGTGCGCTGCCAGTCGGCGGCGGTGGCCGCGGCCGGGGCCCCGTCGAAGGTGGCCGGCGCGGCGGGATCACCCTGCTCGCTGCCGCCGCAGCCGGCGGCGAGGACGGTGAAGGCGGCGAGGACGGCGGTGCGGCGGAAGGCATTGCGGTTCATTCGGTGTCGCTTCCCCTTTCTGGAAAGGGCGCGGAATGTAAGGGCCTCCCCGGTCACCCGTACGGAAATGGCGGTCATTGCGCACAAACACCGCAGAAGTCGCCGGGATCGTGCGACGCTTTGCCGTCCGATCGCGCAATCAATGACGGGCTCTTTTGGAATTCGGACTATTTGCATTGCACCCTCGGTGCAATACCTGCGACGCCGCGCCCCCTGGACGGAACCCCAGCCGCCGCTCCTGGGGCCTGACGCCCGAGGCCCGAGGCCCACCCTGGTGGCCAGCCGCCGGCAGGCGGCGTATGACGTGGGGCCATGGCTCCCCCCCGTGCGCTGGTGCTCGATCTCGGCGAGGTGCTGGTCCTCGCGCAGGCCCCGGAGGCCATGCCCGCCATGGCCCGCACCGCCGGCGTGGCGCTGGAGGCGCTGCACGCGGCCTACTGGGGGGAGCGGTTCCCCTACGACCTGCACGGCGATGGCCCGCGCTTCTGGCGCGAGGTGCTGGCCCGCTGCGGCGCGCCGGCGCCCACGGGTGAGCAGCTGGCCTCGCTGATGGAGCAGGACGGCCGCTCCTGGACCCGCTACCACGAGCCGGTCTGGGACCTGGCGCTGGCCTTCCGCGCCGCCGGCGGGCGCACGGCCATGCTCTCCAACGGCGTGCCCGAGGTGATGCGCTTCGTGCGCCAGGACCGCCCGCTGGAGCGCTGGTTCGACACGGTGGTGGTCTCGTGCGAGGTCGGGGTGGCGAAGCCGGACCCTGCCATCTACGCCCTCACCGTGGAGCGGCTGGGCGTGGCGCCCGGCGAGGCGCTCTTCGTGGACGACCGGGCGGTGAACGTCGAAGGGGCCCGCGCCGCCGGGCTGCGGGCGCTCCACTACGCCGGCCCCGGCGCGCTGGCTGCGCTGCGGCGCGCGATCGAGGGCTGACCGGGCAGGCGGCGCCCCGGACGTCCTTCGACTCCGCGCCCGCTGCGCGGGCGCTACGCCCGCGCTACGCCCAGGATGAGCGGACCCGCGAGGGAAGCAGGCCGGCGCCCGCAACCCCTGCGGCAGGACGCCGCGCGCGCTCACCCCTGGCACCATGCCCCACGGGACCGGGCGCGCTGGCGTGCTAGAGAGTTCGCCCCCGGCTACCACGAAACGGGCGCCGGTGGGCCCCTTCCCAGGAGACCGACGTGTCGCAGATCGCCTCGCTCATCACCTCGACCGAGAAGCACCGCTCCATCTTCGAGGAGTGCATCCGCAAGCTGGACGTCCCCGTCTGCGCCGCGTTCAAGGCCGGCGGCGCGCTCGCTCCGGTCAGCTTCGCCGCCAGCGCCGACGCGCTCGCCACGCGCGACGCCGCCACGGTCAAGGCCCAGTTCACGAAGGTCACCGCCGCGTCGGGCGACCGCGTGCTGGTCGCCACCGGCAAGAACCCCACCCCGCTCTCCGGCAAGCGCGTGGCGGTCCTCTTCTCCGGCGGCCCGGCCGCCGGCGGCCACAACGTCATCGCCGGCCTGAAGGCCGCGCTGGGCAAGCACAACACGCTGCTCGGCGTCCGCGCCGGCCCCAAGGGGCTCATCGAGGGCAAGCTCTTCGAGATCACCGACGAGGGGGTGGCCTCGGTCCTCAACACCGGCGGCTTCGACTTCCTCGGCTCCGACCGCACCAAGATCAAGAAGCCCGAGCAGTTCGCGGCCGTGAAGAAGACCTGCGTCGACCACGACCTCGACGCCATCGTGGTGGTGGGCGGCGACGACTCCAACACCAACGCGGCCGTGCTGGCCGAGCTGCTCTTCGACGGCGTGAAGCCGGACGGGCGCGGCGTGGCGGTGATCGGCGTCCCCAAGACCATCGACGGCGACCTGCAGATCGGCGACCTGCTGCCCATCTCCTTCGGCTTCGACACCGCCACCCGCGTGTACGCCGAGATGACGGGCAACATCCTCCAGGACACGCCCTCCTCCCGGAAGTACTGGCACTTCGTGAAGCTGATGGGGCGCGCCGCCTCGCACGTCGCCCTCGAGGTGGCGCTGCAGGTGAAGCCGGCCATCGCGCTCATCTCGGAGGAGATCGCCGAGAAGAAGATGCCGCTCGCGAAGATCATCGACGGCATCGCCCAGGTGGTGGTGGCCCGCTCGAGGAAGGGCATCCACCACGGCGTGGTGCTGGTGCCGGAGGGGCTGATCGAGTTCATCCCCGAGATGAACGCCCTCATCGACGCGCTCAACCACGAGATGGCGGCCCACGCGGCCGAGCTCGGCGGCATGACCCAGGCCGACCGCGTCCCCTTCGTGGCCGCGAAGCTCTCCGGTGAGCTGTCGACGCTGTTCAAGTCGCTGCCGGCCTACCTGCAGAACATGCTGGTGGCCGACCGCGACTCGCACGGCAACCTGCAGGTCTCGCTCATCCCCACCGAGCGGCTCCTCAAGGACATGGTGGCGCAGCGCGTGAAGGAGCTCGACCCGGAGGTCAAGTTCTCCACGCACAACCACTTCTTCGGCTACGAGGGGCGCTGCGGCGCGCCGACGCTGTTCGACGCGGCCTACACCTTCAACCTCGGCCTCACCGCCGGCTCGCTCATCCTCTCCGGCAAGACCGGCTTCATGGCCTCGATCCGCGACCTGGAGAAGGGCGGCACGCCGGTGGCCATCCCGCTCTGCGGGCTGCTCAACGTCGAGCGGCGCCACGGCAAGGACGAGCTGGTCATCGAGAAGGCGCTGGTGAAGTGCGACTCGCCGGCGTTCAGGTACTTCGCCTCCCGCCGCGAGGCCTGGGCGGCCGAGGACGTGTTCTGCTCGCCCGGCCCGCGCCAGCTGTGGGGCCCGGCCGCCCAGCAGATCCCGATGACGGTCGCGCTCAACCGCGACTACGACAGCCTGAGCTTCAAGTTCTAGGAGTTCCGCCTGCCGCTGGACGGCCCCGGTGCGCACCCGCGCCCGGGGCCGTTCCCGCTTCAGCGTTCGCTGTCGAGCCGGGCCATCTGCCCCGGGTCGTAGCGCGTGCCCGCTACGGCGCTGGCCGGCACCGCCTGCTCCAGGCGCGCCAGCTCCTCCGCCGAGAGCGTCACCTGCAGGGCCCCGAGCGCGTCCGCCAGCTGGGCGCGGGTGCGCGCGCCGATCACCGGCACCACCGCCTCGCCGCCGCGCTGGCGCACCCAGGCGATGGCCAGCTGCACCGGCGTGACTCCCTTCTCCGCCGCCACCGCCGCCAGGGCCGCCGCCAGGGCGGCGTTCCGCTCCCCGTTGTCGCCGGCGAAGCGCGGGAGGTGGGCGCGGAAGTCGCGGGCGCCCTTCGGCCGCGAGCCGGCCAGCAGCCCGCGGGAGAGGACGCCGTAGGCCGTGACCGCGAGCCCCAGCTCGCGCACCGTGGGCAGGATGCGCGCCTCCGGCCCCCGGCTCACCAGGGAGTACTCGATCTGCAGGTCGGAGAGCGGGTGGACGGCGGCCGCCCGGCGGAGGGTCTCCGGCCCCACCTCGGAGAGCCCGATGGCGCGCACGTAGCCGGCCTTCACCAGGTCGGCGATGGCGCCGATGGTGTCCTCGATGGGCACCGAGGGATTCGAGCCGGGACGGGCGGTAGACGTCGACGTGGTCGGTGCCGAGCCGGACCAGCGAGTAGGCCAGGAAGCTCTTCACCGCCGCGGGGCGGCTGTCGAAGCCCGTCCAGCTGCCGTCCGGCCCGCGCAGCGCCCCGAACTTCACTGAGAGCAAGGCCCTGTCGCGCCGGCCCGCCAGCGCCTTGCCGATGAGCAGCTCGTTGTGGCCCGAGCCGTAGAAGTCGCCGGTGTCGAGCAGGTTCACCCCCGCGTCCAGCGCGGCGTGGATGGTGGCGATCGACTCCGCCTCGTCGGCGGGGCCGTACATGCCGGACATCCCCATGCAGCCGAGGGCCAGCGGAAACGTGCGGAGCCCGGAGGCCCCGAGCGAGCGGTGCGGCATGGTGGTGGTGGTCATGGCGCAGGGGTAAGCGGCCGGGTACACATCCGCAAGGAGGCACCTCGAGGTGCCTCGGTCACCTCGAGGTCACCATGTCGAAGCTCCCACGCCGCTCGGAGGAGCAGGCCCAGGCCGATCGCCTCGTCCGCGAGGTCCTCGCCCGCGTGGCCGATGCCTGGACGCTCGAGGTCCTCGAGGCGCTCACCGGCGGAGCGCCGGTCCGGTTCACCCGGCTCCGCGAGCGCCTGGGCGGCGTCAGCCAGAAGGTGCTGACCCAGACCCTGCGCCGGCTGGAGCGCGACGGCCTCGTCACCCGGACGGTGCACGCGACCGTGCCACCACAGGTGGAGTACCAGCTCACCGGGCTGGGCGACTCGCTGGGCGAGGCGGTCTGCGGGATCTGGACCTGGGTCGAGGCGCATGCCCCCGAGGTGGGGCAGGCCCGCCGGACCTTCGACGAGCGCGCCGAGGCGGCCGTGGCCGGGGTGCCGCACCGGCAGCCGGTGCGAACCTCAACGTGAGGCATCAGCGGCCTCGGGCTGTCCGCCAGAGGCCTCCTGTGTGTTCCGGAGAACTGCCGAAGGCAGCTCCGCGTCAGCCCTCGCCCGGCTCCCCCGGGAACCGCTGCTTGAGGTCCGAAAGCCACCGGTTCACGACCGGGCTGGCGCTCCGCCCGAGGGCCCGGACAGCCTCGCCCGGGAGCCGCGCCTCGACCGCCTCCAGCGACTCCGGGGCGTAGAAGGGCACCGCCACCCACACCCGGTCGAACACGTGGACGTCGAACGGCCCGTCACCGAGCAGCCGCCGGGCCTCGGGCAGGTGCTCGAACGCGGACTTGAACAGGGCCAGGAACAGGAGCTTGGCGCGCTCCAGGTGGTCGGCCCGGGACCAGGGTGAGCGATCCGCGATCTGGCCGTCCAGCAGCGCGGCTTCGCCGAGGGCAGCGGCCAGGTCGGGATCGGCGCCGTCGAGCGCCTCCAGCCCCGCCGCGTTCAGCGAGATCACGTAACAGACCTTGTAGAACATGTCGTATCCGCCGGCCTCCACGGGCCACACGGCCCAACGGCGCCCTTCGACTCCGCCGCGGCGAAGCCGCGGCTACGCTCAGGGCGAACGGTCATCCCGCCCCGTTCGCCCTGAGCGTAGCGCCCGCACAGCGGGCGCGAAGTCGAAGGGCAGGCGCAACCTCAGGCCACCGCCACGAACTTCGCGCCGGCCACGCCGCAGACCGGGCACTTCTCCGGCGGAACGCCGAACTCGAGGTGGCCGCAGGTCGGGCAGAGGTAGACCTCCATCTTCGAGAGGTCCTGCCCGCCCTCCAGCGCCGCGAGCGCCTGCTTGAACAGCTCGGCGTGCACCTGCTCGACCCGGTTGGCCCAGTCGAGCATGGTCTTCGCCTTGTGCCCCTCGGCCTGCGCCTGGGCCACCATGGGCGGGTACATCTCGGTGAACTCGTAGGTCTCGCCCTGAACCGCCGCGCGCAGGTTCTCCAGCGTGGTGCCCACGCCGCCCATGTTGTTCAGATGCCCCAGCGCGTGGATGGTCTCGGCCTCGGCCGCCGCCCGGAAGAGCTTGGCGATGGTGGCGAAGCCCTCCTTCTCCGCTTTCTTCGCGAAGGCGAGGTACTTGCGGTTGGCCTGGCTCTCGCCGGCGAAGGCTTCCTTCAGGTTCTCTTGCGTGGTGGCCACGGGGACTCCGGGATCGGGGTGAGCCTCCACGCTTACGCTGCCCCTGCCGGCCCGCCCTTGATCCTGGTCAACCTTCACCCCCGCCAGCCTGGCCGGCTCGCGCGAAGCGGCGGTCGGGGACCAGCCACCAGGCCGCCACCGCCACGACGAGGCCGACCGCCAGCCAGCGCCAGGCGAAGGCCAGCGGGATGGCGACGGCGTAGACCGCCACCGACAGCTTGCCTTTGGCGTCATTTCCCAGCCCCGCCGCCAGCCGCGAACCGGGCCCGTGCAGCGCCAGCAGGGAGCGGGTCAGGCCGAAGTAGGCCACGCCGGAGAGGAGCTGCACCGCCGCGTAGAGGGCCACGGTGTCCGGCGCGGCCGCGTGCTCGCCCATCCAGGCGGTCACGAAGGGCATGAGCGAGAGCCAGAACAGCAGGTGGACGTTGGCCCAGAGGACCCGGCCGTCCACCCGCTCCACCGCGTGCATCAGGTGGTGGTGGTTGTTCCAGTAGATGGCCAGGAAGACGAAGGAGAGCAGGTACGAGAGCAGCTTGGGGAGGAGCGGCGCCAGGTCGGCCAGCCGCGTCCCCTCCGGCGGGTGCAGCTCCAGGACCATGATGGTGATGAGGATGGCGATCACGCCGTCGCTGAAGGCCTCGAGCCGTCCACGGGTCATGGGGCAGGAACCTAACCGGCCTCCCCGGGGGGCCGCCAGCCGGGCGCAGGCCGCCGCGCCCGCTCCCGGCCCGTCCGGCTGGCGTCGGTGCGGGGGTTCCGTTATAACGGAGGAGCCGCCGGACCGACCGGGGGCCGGAGGCGCCAGGGCGCATGTGCCAGCTGCTCGGGATGAGCTGCAACGTCCCCACCGACATCTGCTTCTCCTTCGAGGGCTTCTCGCGCCGCGGCGGCGGCACCGACGTGCACGCCGACGGCTGGGGCATCGCCTTCTTCGAGGGGAAGGCCTGCCGCGTCTTCCTCGACCCGGCGCCGGCCCAGGGCTCGGCGGTGGCGGAGCTGGTGCGCCGCGTCCCCATCCGCTCCACCAGCGTCATCGCCCACATCCGCAAGGCCACCCAGGGCTCCGTGGCGCTGGAGAACTGCCACCCCTTCCAGCGCGAGCTGTGGGGCCGCCACTGGGCCTTCGCCCACAACGGAAACCTCGAGGGGTTCGAGCGCCCCACCCCGCGCAGCTACTGGCCGGTCGGCTCCACCGACAGCGAGGCCGCCTTCTGCGTGCTGCTGGAGGCCTTGCGCGAGCGGTTCCCGGGCGGCCGCCCGCCGCTCGCAGACCTCCGGGCGGCGCTGGCCGAGGAGACGGCGCGGCTGGCCCGCCACGGCCCCTTCAACTACCTGCTCTCCGACGGCGAGCATCTCTTCGCCCACGCCACCACGCGGCTCCACTACCTCGTCCGCCAGGCGCCGTTCGCCGCGGCCCACCTCGTCGACTGCGACCTTTCGGTGGACTTCGCCGAGCTGACCACGGCGCAGGACCGGGTGGCGGTGATCGCCACCGTCCCGCTCACCGACAACGAGGACTGGATCCCGCTGCCGCTGGGCGAGGTGGTGGCGTTCCGAGACGGCGCGCTGGTGCGGGCCTAGCGGTCCCGACCGCCGCCGCGTCCGTGGGGCGGGCCGCGGTGGCCGCCGTGGCCTCCCCCGTGACCTCCGCGGCCCGGGCCGCCGTGGCCACCCTGCCCCGGGCCGCGCTGCGGCTGCTGCACGGGGCCGCGCTGCGCGTGGCCTGCGGACGGCTGCGGCTGCGAAGGGCCGCCCGGCAGCGGCGGCCGGACCACCCGGATCACCTCCGGCCCGGACGACGGCCTGCGATCCGGGCCGCCGCGCCGATCCGGGCGGCGGTCGTCGCGGCGCGGGCCGCGCTGGTCGTTGCGCTGCTCCGGACCGCGGCGGTCGCCGCCCGTCCGCGGTTCGACAGGCTCACCGCGACCGGAGGGCATCGGCCCACGGCGCTCGTGGCGCCGTTCGTCCTTCGACTCCGCGGCCCGGCCTCCGGGGCCACCGGGACCACCCGGGCCGCTACGCTCAGGACGAACGGAGGGGACGTGCTCGTGCCGCCGCTGCGGGGCGGTCGGCTGCCCGCCTTGCTCCCGAGGGCCGCCGGGCTGGCCGCCACCGCCGTGGCCGGAGCCTCCCGGCCCGCCCTCCGATGCGCGCTCCGGCCGCGAACCGCGCTGCTCCCCGGGCCCGCGCTCGAGCCGCTGCTCCGGCCGGCCACTGCGCTGCTGCTCCCCGGGCCCGCGCTCGGACCGCTGCTCCGGCCGGCCACTGCGCTGCTGCTCCCCGGGCCCGCGCTCGAACCGCCGCTCCGGCCGGCCACCGCGCTGCTGGTCCCCTGGCCCGCGCCGCTCACCGCGCTGGCCCTGCCCGCCCGGCTGGCCGTGCGGGCGTCCCTCGCCTCCGCGATGGTGCACCGGCTCGGGCCGACCGCTGGGGACGAAGCCGGGCGAGAGCTCGCGCCGGACGTAGGCGCGCCAGATCTCGCGCGCGTCGCCCGAGGCGGCGTCGAGCCCCGGGTCGATGCCGGCGAAGAAGCGGCGGATGTTCTCCAGGTCGCGGGTGAAGTACTTCTCCGCCTGGCTGTTGTGGGCCGCCCCCACCACCTGCGGAAAGTCGATGATCACCGGCCCCGCGTGGCCGACCAGCACGTTGTAGGGCGAGAGGTCGCCGTGGATCAGGTCGCGGCAGAGCATGGCCACCACCTGCGCCCGCAGGTCCGCGTAGAGCGCGGCCGCCTGCTCCGGCCCCACGCCCGCGTCCACCAGGCGCGGCGCCGGGTGTCCGTCGGCGTCCACCACCACCTCCATCAGCAGCACGCCCTCGTAGAACATCACCGGGCGCGGCACCCGCACGCCGGCGGCGTGGAGCTGGTGGAGGGCGTCGGACTCCTTGGTCTTCCAGGCGTCCTCGGCCGCGGCCTGGCCGAAGCGGCTGCCGCGGTCCATGGCGCGCTGCATGCGCGAGTCCCGCACCTGCCGGCCCTCGCGGTAGCCGGCGTTGTTCTTGAAGTTGCGGGCCTCGCGGGCCTTGTAGACCTTGGCGGCGACGATCTCGCCGGCGTGGCGGACCAGCCACAGGTCCGCCTCCTTGCCGCTCTTCAGGCGTGCGACGACCTCCTCGACGACGCCGTCGTCGAGGAGGGGAGCCAGGGGGTCGTTCATGCTCGACACGCCCTGCGACTAGCTGCGGGGCGCGCCGCCCGGAGGGCCGCCCGCGCCGCCGGGGCCACGGCCGCCGCCCGGACGGCCACCGCCCGGGCGACCACCCGGACGCCCGCCGCCGGGACCACGCCCGCCGCCCGGCCGCCCGCGCCCCTCCTTGCGACGGTCCTCGCGGACCGCGTCCATGGAGAACCCGCCGGTCTGGGCGCCGCCCTTCTCGCCGCCGCCGGCGCCACGCCCACCGCCGCCGCCCGGACGCCCACCACCGCCCCGGCCGCCGCGGCCACCCTTCCCGCCGCGCCCACGGTCGTCGCGGTCGCCACCGGCGACCTGCTTCATCGAGTGCGGCAGGTAGTCGATCACGAACTGGTGCTCGCCGACCTTCTGCGCGCCGTTGAGCGGCTCCTCGACCCCGAACACGCGCACCAGGCGGACGTCTGCGGTCTTGCGGCCCACCAGGCCGACCGCGGCCCGGAGCAGCTGGAGCCGGTCGCCGGAGAGCCCGGTGGCCTTGGCCACGGCCTCGTCCAGCGCGGCCTTGACCGCCTCGCTCTCGCCGGCCGGCTCGGCCTTGGCGGGAGCGGCGGCCTCGGCCGCCTCGGCGGGAGCGGCCTCTGCAGGAGCGGCCTCGCTCCCCTCCGCGGCGGCAGCGGCGTCGGTCCCCTCGGCGGCGGGAGCCGCCTCGACCGGCGCGGCCTCCGCGGCGGCGGCCTCGCCCTCGGGAGCGGCGGGCGCGGCGGCCTCGGCCGGCGCGGGCGCGTCCTTCGGGAGGGACTTCTTGGCCTCGGCGACGGCGGCGGCCGCCATCCGGATCAGGGTACCGCTCAGCTCGGTCAGAGTTTTCATGGCGCGGTAGCCATACAACGGCCGGGGCAGCCCGGGGAAGAGCGTCGCAGCCCCACTCGAACCGGCGCGGCCGAGGCGGCGGGCGGCCCCACGGACCCGGGGCGGCTGGGCCGGGGCGGCGCGGCAGGATGTCCAGGCATCCGTTCTGACGGATGGGTTGTATTCCGGCGCCGGGGCGGCTACGAAAGACGACCCGCGCCACGCGCGCCAGCCCCGGGAGCCCCCGATGTCAGCCGAAGACGTCCACCTCGACTCCAACATCCCGGGAAACCCGGCCTACCACTTCACCATCGTCCCGGCCGGCGCTCCCGCCAAGGCCGGCTGGGCCCAGCGCGGGCCGCTCATCGCCGGCGCCAAGGCGGCGACGCAGTGCGTCCACGCGGGCGTGGCCCCCGACCCGTCCTACGGGGCGGTGATGCCGCCCATCTACCAGTCCTCCACCTTCGCCTTCCGCGACGTCTGTACCAACGCGGGCTACGACTACACGCGCAGCGGCAATCCCACCCGCGCCGCGCTGGAGGAGGCCATCGGCACGCTGGAGGGCGGCGGCGGCGCCACGTGCACCTCCACCGGCATGAGCGCGGTGATCGTGGCGCTCAACCTGCTCCCGCAGGGCAGCCACCTCTTGGCCACCGTGGACTGCTACGGCGGCACCTTCCGCGCCCTCGAGCACGCCAAGGTCACCTACGGCCTGGAGGTCACCTACCTCGACCTGGGCGACCTGGCCGCGGTGCAGGCCGCCTTCCGCCCCAACACGCGCATGGTCTGGATCGAGACCCCCTCCAACCCGCTGCTGCGGCTGACCGACATCGCCGCGGTCTCGGCCCTGGCCCGCGAGCGCGGCGCCATGACGGTGGTGGACAACACCTTCCTCTCGCCAGTGCTCCAGAAGCCGTTCCAGCACGGCGCCGACCTGGTCATCCACTCCACCACCAAGTACCTGAACGGCCACTCCGACGTGGTGGGCGGCGCGGTGGTGGCGGCCCCGGGGCGGACCGCGCTGGTGCAGCGGATCCAGAGCGTCAACAACCTGCTCGGCACCTCCCAGAGCCCCCACGACTGCTTCTTGGTGCTGCGCGGGCTCAAGACGCTGCTCATCCGCATGAAGGCGCACGAGGCCGGCGCGAAGCGGGTGGTGGACTGGCTGGTCAGGCACCCGGCCATCGGCAAGGTCCACTACCCCGGCCTGGAGACCCACCCGCAGCACGCGCTGGCCCGGCGGCAGCAGGCCGGGTTCGGCGCCATGGTGAGCTTCGAGCTGGCCGACGGGCGGCGCGAGCGCGTGGATCACGTGCTCAAGACGCTGCGCTGGTTCACGCTGGCGGAGAGCCTGGGCGGCGTGGAGAGCCTGGTGGCCCACCCGGCCTCCATGACCCACGCCTCGATGACGCCGGCGGCGCGCGCCAAGGCCGGCATCACCGACAGCGTGATCCGGCTCTCGATCGGGATCGAGGACCCGGAGGACCTGATCGCCGACCTGGATCAGGCCCTGGCGTCGCTGCCGCGGTAGCCGCGCCGCGGCGCCGGCCCCTCGCGCAGCAGGTGCTTCACCGCGTCGCGCAGGCCGGCGTCGGCCAGCGGGTGCTGCCGCGCGTCGCGCATCAGCGCCAGCAGGTGCTGGCGGACCTCGGGCTCGCAGGCGCTGGCGATGTGCCGGTCGAGCATGAGCGCGGTGTGCGCGGTGGGGCGGCGGGCGAAGGAGGCGGTGAGCTGCTCGCCGTAACCCCGGTCCCCGAGCCGCTCCAGGAAGTGGACCAGCGCGCCCGGGCGGCCGTAGTCGATCTCCGGGTGCTCCTCCATGAACCGGAGCACCGGCGCGATGGCCTCCGGCCCGACTCCAGCGCCGATCCAGTCCTCCACCAGCTGGCCCGAGCGGTAGGGGAACTCGGCCGAGTCCGCGATCCGGTAGAGCTGAACGAGGATGGTGTCTGGCGTCATGGGGACATCCGGGTGGAGGTGGAGCTGAGCCCACATGCTACGCCGGAACACTGACAGCGGCGGTGACGAGAAAGATCACGCACCTGCAGTCCGCGTCGGGTTGGCCCAACCCCTGGAACTGGCTCGCCTTGTGGCCTCTAGTGGCCCTGTGCCGCACCCGGCGCGGGCGCCGCGGACAGGTCACGCACCATCACCAAACGGGACGGCCGGGGCGAGAACCCGAGCTGCAGGTTGATGGCGAGCATGGGGTTCCGCTCGGCGTTGCCGGTCCGCACCAGCGGCGCCTGCCCGCTGGCGGTCCGCAGCGCCCGGGCGCGCTCCAGCACCCGGACCTTGAGCGCGGTGGCGATGCCCCGCCGCCGGTGGCTGCGGGCCACCCCGGTGAAGCCGGTGAAGAGGATGGCGTCGGTGGCCTGGCTGGCCCAGAGCTGGGTCATGCCCACCACGCGCTCGCCGTCCAGCGCCAGCAGGTGCAGCTCCGGGCGGAAGTCCGGGTTGGCGTGATAGGCGCGGCGCCACCGCTCGAACGGCGCGGCCACGTAGCCGTCCGCGCCAGGGGCGTCGGGCATGGCCTCGCCCTCCAGCGCGTGGAGCGCCCGCAGCAGCCGCTCGTCCTCGGCGCCCCCCTCCCCCAGGTCCCGCAGCCGCAGCCCGCCCGCCTCCGCCGTCTCCACCGCCCCCGCGAACCGGGCCGGGTCGAACCGCTCCAGCTCCAGCTCGGAGAGCTGCATCCGCAGCCGCTCGTGGAAGCCGCGCTGGAGCAGGAAGCGCACGGCCTCCGGCCGGTCCTCGCTGGTCTCGACCTCCACCTGCGAGGCGCCGGCCGGCAGCGCCGCCAGGGCCCGCCGCCACAGCTCCGCGCCCAGCCCCCGGCGCCGGTGCTGCGGGTCCACCGAGAGCGACAGCTGGAACTGGGTCGGATCGTCGAGCCGGAGGTGAGGCCGCCACTCCGCCATGGCCACCACCTGGCCCACCGTCGGCGCGCGGGCCAGCAGCCGGCGGGAGGCGTGGTCCGGCCCGGTCTCCTCGTCGAAGCGGGCCATGAAGGCGGCGCTGGCGGGCCACTCCGGCCAGACCTTGTCGAGCAGCTCGGCCGCGGCTTGATACGCCGCCGCGCGGGGCTCGAAGGATTCGATGCGGTACGCGCTCGGCATGGGGCGCGTAGCCTCTCAGTGACATCACGATTGGTCAAGCGGAAGGCGACCGGCGGCGGCGGGCTGCGCGCCGCTGACGCGCGCGCAGGGTGCGGGGCCGCCGGCACCCGCCCGCCCGGTCGCCTACCCCGACGTGGCCAGCCGCTCCCCGAGGGGCGCCACCGGCGAGGCAGCCGCCAGCGCTCCCTCCCGCTGCAGCTCGGCCGCCCGGCCGCGGCGCGCCAGCAGGAAATAGAGCACCGGCACGGCGTAGCGGGAGAGCAGCGTGGCGGCCACGGCGCCGGACATGAGCGCCACCGCCAGCCCCTGGAAGATGGGGTCGGCCAGCATCACGGCGCTGCCCACGATCACCGCCAGCGCGGTCAGCGCCATGGGGCGGAACCGGACCAGCACGGCCTCCTCCACCGCCGCGGCCAGCGGCATCCCTTCGCGCAGCTTCAGCTCGGCGAAGTCCACCAGGATGATGCTGTTGCGCACCACGATGCCGGCCCCGGCGATGAAGCCGATCATGCTGGTGGCGGTGAAGAAGGTGCCCAGGAGCCCGTGCGCCGGCAGGATGCCCACCAGCGAGAGCGGGATGGGGGCCAGGATCACCAGCGGCATGGAGAAGCTCTGGAACCAGCCCACCATCAGCACGTAGATGAGGAGCATCACCGCCGCGAAGGCCAGCCCCAGGTCGCGGAAGACCTCCAGCGTGATGTGCCACTCGCCGTCCCACTTGATGGACGGGGTCTCGGTCTGGTCCGGCTGGGACAGCCCCAGCCGCGGCACCGGCTGGCCGCCGGCGCTGCGCAGGCCGTCCAGCCGGTCCCCCAGCGCCAGCAGCGCGTAGAGCGGGCTCTCCAGCTGGCCGGCCAGGTCGCCGGTCACGTAGGCGACCGGCATCAGGTTCTTGTGCTGGATCTCGCGCGCCTTGCGCCCCTCCTCCACCCGCACCAGCTGCCCGACCGGCACCGGCCCGCGCAGGCCCGGCACCTCCAGGGCCAGCAGCGTGTCGAGGCGGCTGCGCTGGGCCGGCCCCAGTTGCAGCACGATGGGCACCTGGGCCGCGCCGCGCTGCCCGTGGAAGGTGCCCAGCGGCGCGCCGTGGCCGGCCGCGGCCAGCGTCTGCACCACGTGGGCGGGCGCCACGCCGTGCAGCGCCGCCTGCTCGCGATCGACGGTCAGCCGCAGCTCGGGCGCGGTGGGCTCGAGCGACGAGTCCACGTCGACGATCCCGGGCACGGCACGGAAGGCTTCGCGCACCTCGCCGGCGATCCGGTCGCGCTCCGCCGCGGTGGGGCCGTAGACCTCGGCCACCATCGTGGCCAGCACCGGCGGCCCGGGCGGGATCTCCACCACCTTGACCCGCGCCTGGTCGGCGGCGGCGAGCTGCTCGATGACCGGCCGCAGCCGCACCGCGATGGCGTGGCTGGAGGCCTTGCGCTCGCCCTTGGGCGTGAGCCCCACCTGCAGATCCACCTGCTCCGGCGCCTCGCGGAAGAAGCTGTGGCGCACCATGCCCACGAAGGTGAAGGGCGCGGCCACCCGCGAGTGGACCTGGACGCTCTCCACCTCGGGCTCGGCCAGGAGGCGGCGCGCCACCTGCTGGCCCAGCGCCAGCGCCTGCTCGCGCGGCGCGCCGGCCGGGAGGTCGAGCTGGACCTGCAGCTCGCGCTTGTTGTCGAAGGGGAGCATCTTGACCTTGACGCTTCCGGTGAAGAGCAGGGCCACCGCGCCCAGCAGCAGGACGCCCACGCCGGCCAGGAAGCCCAGCCGGATCGTGCCGGAGCCGAGCAGCCAGCGGATGACGCGGCGATCGGCGCGGCCCAGCCTCCCCTCCGGCGCGGACTCGGGGTGGGCCGAGGCCAGGTCCTGCACCGGCTCGGGCGCGTCGCGCGCCGGATTGGCCGGGTGCAGCCCGGAGCCGTCCACCTCGGGCAGGTGGGCCTCGCGCCTGAAGAAGCGCAGCGCCGCCCAGGGGCTCACCACGAAGGCGATCACCAGCGAGAAGACCATGGCCACGCTGGCGCCCACCGGGATGGGGCGCATGTAGGGTCCCATCAGGCCGCGGACCAGCGCCATGGGCAGGATGGCGGCGATCACCGCCACGGTGGCCAGGATGGTGGGGTTGCCCACCTCGTCCACCGCGTCCAGGATCACGCGCACGAAGGGGCGGCGCGGGCCGGGCAGGTAGAGGTGGCGGTGGATGTTCTCCACCACCACGATGGCGTCGTCCACCAGGATGCCGATGGAGAAGATGAGCGCGAAGAGCGTGACGCGGTTGAGCGTGTAGCCGTTCAGGTAGGTGAGGACCAGGGTCAGGGCCAGCGTCACCGGCACCGCCACCGCCACCACCAGCGCCGAGCGCCAGCCCATGGCCACCAGGATCAGCGCCACCACCGAGAGCGTGGCGATGAGCAGGTGCTCGATGAGCTCGTTCGACTTCTCCGCCGCGGTCTCGCCGTAGTTGCGCGTGACGGTGGCCTCGACGCTGGCCGGGACCAGCCCGCCCCGGAGGGCCTCGAGCCGGCCCAGCACCGCCCCGGCCAGCGCGGTGGCGTTGGTGCCCGGCCGCTTGGCCACGGTGATGGAGACCGCCTGCTCGAACTCCGGGTGCTCGCGGGAGGCGGTCAGGATCACCGCCGGGTCGGGCTCGGGACCGTCCGAGACGCCCGCCAGGTCCTCCACGTAGATGGGCCGCCCGTCACGGACGGTCACCACCACCCGCCGCAGCTCGGCGGCGGACTGGGCGAAGGCGCGGGCCTCCACCTCCACGCGGCGGCCGCCGTCCACCAGGTCGCCGGCGGGGAGCTGGGCCTGCGCGGCTGACAGGGCCTGGTGCAGCTCACCCAGCGTCACCTGCCGGGCCCGCAGCCGCTCGGGATCGGGCTCGATCCGGACCACCCGGCGCGCGCCGCCCAGCACCTGCACGCCGGAGGTGCGCGGCACGTCGGCCAGCTGGCGGGCCACCTCCTCCCCCAGGGCGCGCAGCGCGCCGGGCGCCTGCGCCTCGCGGGCGTGGAGCGTGACCGTCAGGAACGGCACGTCGTCGATGGTGAGCGCGCGCACCACCGGCGGGAGGCTGCCCCCGGGGAGCAGCTCGGGGTGGCCGGCCAGCTCCTGGTGCACCTTGACCAGGCTGGGCTCGAGCGGCTCGTTCACCTTGAACCGCACCGTGATGAAGGCCACGCCGGGCCGGCTGCTGCTGTACAGGTACTCGACGCCCGGGACGCCCCAGAGGCGCCGCTCGAGCGGGGTGGTGAGCTGCGCCTCCACCTGCTCGGGCGAGGCCCCGGGGAGCGGCACCATCACGTCGATCATGGGGACGACGATTTGCGGCTCCTCCTCGCGCGGCGTGAGCGCGACCGCCCCCAGGCCGAGCAGGATGGAGGCCAGCACGATGACCGGCGTCAGCTTGGAGCGGAGGAACGGCGCGGCCAGCCGGCCGGCAATCCCCATCTTCGGCCCGGTCACGGCTGCACCTCCACGGGCTGCCCGTCGCGGAGCGCGCCGGGCGCGTCGATGACCGTCTCGCCGGGCCGGACGCCGGCGCGGATCGGCACCCAGTCACCGGCCGGCTCCCCGGGCGAGATCCAGCGCAGCTCGGCCTTCCCGCCCGCCGCCACGAAGACGCCGGTCAGGTCGCCGCGCTGCACCAGCGCGCGCTGGGGCACCCAGACGCCCGCGGCGCCGGCGGCGGCCGGCAGCTCCAGCCGGGCGAAGGCGCCGGAGCGGAGCTCGCCCACCGGCTCCTTCACGCTGGCGCGCAGGCCGCGCCGGTAGGAGAGCGGGTCGCCGCCGGGGGTGAGCGAGGTCACCACCGCCTGGCCGGTCAGGCCGCCGGCGTGGAAGGTGAGCGCCTGGCCGACGGCCACGCCGCGGGCCTCGTCGGCGGAGAGGCTGGCGGTCAGCTCCAGCCCCTTCCCCTCCAGCAGCAGGAGCGGCTGCCCGGGGCCGACCAGGTCCCCCGGCTCGACGCGCCGGGACTGGACGACGCCGGCGAAGGGCGCGCGCAGCCCGGTGTAGGCCAGGTTGGCCTGGGCGCCGGCCACGGCCGCCTGCGCCTGGGCCCGCTGCGACTGCGCCAGCTCCAGCTCGGCCGGGGTGGCGGCCCGCACGGCCACCAGCGCCTGGATGCGCCGCTCGTGCGCCTGGGCGGCAGCCAGCCCGGTCTGCGCGGCGGCCAGCCCGCCGCGCACGTCGTCGTCGGAGAGCGAGACGAGCAGGTCGCCGGCGCGCACCGCCTGCCCCTCGCGCACGTGGACGGCGCGGACGGAGGCGGCCAGGCGCGTCGAGACGGTGGCGCGCTCGGCGGCGATCACCGAGGCGGGGACCAGGGCGGCGCCGCCGGGGGCGCCGGCGGGGACGGCCCGGACGCGGGCGGGGGCGCCGGCGGCAGCGGACGGCTCGCCGGCGCGGGCCGGCGGGGCCGCGAGGAGCGCGGCGGCGAGGGTGAGCAGGAGGGAGCGGGTCATGGCAGCTGTCCTTCGATGGGCTGGTGGAGGGCGAGCGCGAGGTGGGCGCGGGCCACGCGCGCCTCGAGGCGGCTCGCCAGGAGCAGGGCGCGGGCGCCGGCCAGGCCGGCGTCCGCGTCCAGGACGTCGGTGAGCGGGAGGAGCCCCTGGCGGTGCCGGGCGTCCCGCAGCGAGCGGGCGGACTCGGAGGCGGCGACCGCCTCGGTGGCGGCGCGGACCCGGGCGTCGGCGGTCTCGACCGCCTGCCTTGCCTCGGCCACCTCCCGGTCGGCCTCGCGGACGCGCCAGGCCAGGTCGTCGGCGGCGGCGCGGGCCCGCGCGGCGGCCGCGCGGCGGGCGTCGGCCTCGCCGAGCGAGAGGTCCCAGCGGGCCAGGAGCCCCACGCTGGTCCAGGCGGTGCCCTCCGAGAGGTCGCCGCTGCGCATGGTCTCGGCGGACGCCTGGGCGAAGACGGCGGGGAGCAGGCTGCCGCGGGCGGCGGTGGCGGCCTGGTCGGCGGCCTCACGGCGCAGGCGGGCCGCCAGCAGGTCGGGGCGGTCGGCCGGGACGGCGGTCAGGACGGCCTCGCCGGCGGACGGCAGCGCCTCGACCGGCGTCACCAGCGCCGCGTCGCGCGCGGCGTCGCCGGCCAGCAGGGCCAGCGCCGAGCGGGCGGAGGCGAGCCGCTGCAGCGCGGCGGCCCGCTCGGCCTCGGCCTGGGCACGGAAGGCCGCGGCGCGGGCCACGTCGGCGTCGAGCATGAGCCCCTGGGCGTTCCGCTCGCGGACGAAGCGCTCGGTCTCGCGGGCGTGGGCCAGCAGGTCGTCGGCGTGGCGCAGCCCCTGCTCCCCCACCTGCGCGGCGAAGTAGGCCTGCACCACCGCGGCGGCCACCTGGGCCTGGCGGTCGGCGTGCTCGGCGGCGCCCGCCCCGGCGGCCGCGCCGGCCGCCTCCTGCCCGGCCCGCAGCCGCCCGCCATGTAGAGCGGGAGCGAGAGCGTGGCGCCGGCGCCCCAGCCGCCGATGGCGGCGGGGTCGTTGAGCTTGGCGGGATCGAAGTCGGCCGCGCCAATCCGCCCCTGATCGAGCTTGAGCCCGAAGGCCATCATCGGCTCGTCGGTGCGCACGCCGCGCGCCGAGAGCGTGAGCGTGGGGAGGCGGCTGTCGCGGGCCCGGTCGGCGTCGGCCCGGGCCGCCTCCACCAGCGCGGCGGAGGCCTTGAGCCCGGGGTGCTGCTTCCAGGCGGACTGGATGGCCTCCTCGACCGTGAGCGGGCCGGGAGAGGCGGAGGCCGGGAGGAGCAGCGCTGCGCCCCAGGCCAGGAGGCGTCGAAGTGAGGTGCGGTGCGGTCGGGTCACGCCGGGGAGAGCCGGGCCTCGCGGGAAGGGTTCGCGAGGCCCGGCCGTCCCTGTGGGGCCCTCAGGCGGCGCGGCGCGTCCCGGGTCGCGCCGGGACGACCGCGCAGCTGGGCACGCCGGCGCGGCGCAGGATCAGCTCCAGCGGGCAGAGGCCGGTGAAGGCGCTCTGCAGCAGGTTCGCGCCCACGAAGGCGGTGAGCCAGAGCCAGTGCGCGCTCAGGAAGAGCGGGCTGGCCGGGACGCCCAGCGCCAGCGAGAGGAGGACGAAGCTTCCAGCGGCGATGCGGACGATGCGTTCGGTGTTCAACGGTGGCTCCCGGTCAGGGGTTCGGGCGTGGGAGCCGGGGCCCGTGGAAAGGGTTCAGGCGCCGCTGCAGGGCCCCTGAAGCTGGCGACGCCCGCCCCCGTGCGCGGGAGCGGGCGTCGCTGGCGGCGGAACCGATGGCTACTCCTCGTCCGGCGCGTCCGGCGTGCCGGCGCCGAGCAGCGCGCCCAGGCTGGGCGCCCCGCGACCGGAGCCGAGCTTGCGGACGGCGTCCACGTGGTGGAGCAGGAAGGCGCGGTTGTCGCCCACGTTGAGGTTCTGCATCTCCAGGGCGCCAATCCGGTCCTCGGGGGTGAAGGCCGGCTCCTCCACCTTCTCCATGGAGAGCTTCTCCGGCGCGTAGCTCATGTACTGGGCGCGCGTGTTGAGGATGGTCCAGTCGTCGCCGCGGCGCAGCTCCAGCGCCACCTCGCCGGTGACGGCGGGCGCCACCCAGCGGGTCAGCGCGTCGCGGAGCATCATGGCCTCGGGGTCGAACCACTTGCCCTCGTAGAGCAGCCGGCCCAGGCGGCGACCGAGGGTGAAGTACATGTCGAGCGTGTTCTCGTTGTGGATGGCCGAGAGCAGCCGCTCGTAGACCACGTGCAGCAGCGCCATGCCGGGGGCCTCGTAGATGCCGCGGCTCTTGGCGTCGATGACCCGGTTCTCGATCTGGTCGCTCATGCCGAGCCCGTGGCGGCCGCCGATGCGGTTGGCCTCCAGGAACAGCTCGTACTGCGACTCGTACCGCTTGCCGTTGATGGCGACGGGGAGCCCCTGCTCGAAGGTGACGGTCACCTCCTCGGCGGCGATGGCCACCTCGGGCTTCCAGTGGGCCACGCCCATGATGGGCTCGACAATCCGCATGCCCACGTTGAGCTGCTCGAGAATCCTTGGCCTCGTGCGTGGCGCCCAGCACGTTGGAGTCGGTCGAGTAGGCCTTCTCCTTCCCCATCTTGTAGGGGATCTTGCGGGCCTCCAGGTACTCGCTCATCTCCTTGCGGCCGCCGAAGGCGTCCACGAAGGCCTGGTCGAGCCAGGGCTTGTAAATCTTGAGGTCGGGGTCCACCAGGATGCCGTAGCGGTAGAACCGCTGGATGTCGTTCCCCTTGTACGTGGAGCCGTCGCCGAAGACGTGGACGCCGTCCTCGCGCATGGCGCGCACGATGGCGGTGGTGGTGACGGCCCGGCCGAGCGGGGTGGTGTTGAAGTACTTCTTGCCGCCGGCGTGCAGGTGGAACGCGCCGCACTGGATGGCGACGATGCCCTCGCGGACCATGGGCTCGCGGCAGTCGATGAGCTTCGCCGCAGCGGCGCCGTGCTGCAGCGCGATGGGCGGGATGTCGGCCGGGTTGGCCTCGTCCGGCTGGGCCGAGATCGGCCGTGTAGCAGTGGACCTGGACCCCCTGCTCGGCCATCCAGACCACGGCGGCGCGGGTGTCGAGACCACCGGAGAAGGCGATGCCCAGCTTGGTGCCCTTGGGCGGCAGCGAACGATAGATTCGGCTCATGGTCCCGCCGAGTTAGCAGAAAAGCCCGAGCGGTTCCAGACCGCAGGATGCCGCCGGTGGCCCGGGACGCCCGGAAGGCCGCTCAGCGGCGCAGGGTGAGCGCGATCCCGGCCAGGATGGCGGCCCCCGCGACCGCCACGCGCGCCGGGAGCGGCTCGCCCAGGAAGGCGGTCGCCCCCACCCCGGCCAGCACCGGGACGGCCAGCTGCACCGCCGCGGCCCGCGTCGGCACCAGGGCCGGCACCGCCGCCGTCCAGAGCGCGTACCCGCCGCCGGAGGCGAGCGCCCCGGAGGCCACCGCCAGGCCCAGCCCGGCCGCCGAGGCCGGCGCGGGCTCGCGCAGCAGGAACGGCAGGGCCAGCGCGACCGGGGCCGCCAGGGCGAAGCTCCCGGCGGTGGCCGCCAGCGGCGCGCTGGCGCCGCGCGCGGCCAGGGAGTAGGCGCCCCAGGCGGCCCCGGCCAGCACCATCAGCCCGGCGCCGGCCGCGTCCGGCGCCGAGGCCCCGGGCAGCGCCAGCGCGGCCAGCCCGGCCAGCGCCAGCCCCAGCCCCGCCAGCTGCAGCCGTCCGGGGCGCGCGCCGCGCAGCACCGCCCAGCCCACCATGGTGAGCTGCACCGCGCCGAAGAGCAGCAGCGCCCCGACCCCGGCGCCGATCCGGACGTAGGCCAGCGAGAAGGCGACCGCGTAGACCAGCAGCGCCAGGGCCGCGCCGGGCCGGCCGCCGCTCGGGCGGGCGCGGGCGGTGAGCGCCAGCACCGCGGCCAGCGCCAGCGCGCCGGAGGCCAGCCGCACCGCCGTGAACGCGCCGGGGGCGACGAGCCCGGGGCGCAGCGCGGCGCGGCAGAGGAGCGAGTTGGCCGCGAAGCAGGCCAGCGACGCGCCGGTGAGCAGCGCCACCCGGGCCTTCACGGCGCCGCGTCCGGCAGCTCGGGGTGGACCGGCGCGGGCGGGCCCGGCGGCCTGGACCGTGGCGCGCCCGGGCCCAGATCGCTCCACCAGCCGGCGGTGAGGCCGAAGAAGCCGTAGCTGCTGGCCATGTCGCCGGAGGCGCCCACGTAGCCGTCCCAGGGCCAGAAGGGCACGCGCACCTCGAAGCCGTAGGTGCCGTGGAGGCGGGCCGGCTCGCCGGTGCGGGACGGCTCGAAGTAGGCGCCCGTGCGCAGCCGCAGCCAGGTGGGCCAGGCCTCCCACTCGAGCCCGCCGCGCGCGACCAGGCTGGGCGACCGCCCGGACCGGACCACCTCGGCCCCCTCCACCACGGTGGAGGTGAAGCTGACCGCGTCCTTGGCCGGGCCCACCAGAATCGAGCTGGAAGGTGAGCAGCACCGGCTGGCGGCGATCCGCGTCCCAGGCCAGCGGCTCGCCCTGCCCCGGCGCCAGCGCCAGCGCGGCCGGAGACGGCTCGTTGTAGCGCCGCGCGTTGGGCCCCACCCAGCCGGCGATGCCGACCGAGAGGGACCACGGGAAGACGAAGGCGGTGGGCGTCGGGAACGGCATGACGCTCCGATCGCCCTTGGTGCGCGCGCTGGAGGCGGTGGCCACGGCCGCCCCCAGCCGCCAGCGCTCGCCGCGCGGCTTCCAGAGCCCACCCACCCGGACCCGCAGCGCGTCGTAGCCCAGGCGCGCCAGCGCCTGCTCTCCGCTCTTCGCGACCACCTCGCCGTGCGTGTCGGTGAGGCTCACCCCCACCACCCAGCTGTCGAGCCCTCCCGACCAGCCCGTCACCAGCGCCAGGTCGTAGGCCGCCACCCGCTCGGTCTGGCCGGAGCGAGGCGCCTCCACGCCCCACTGCGTCACCAGGAAGCCGACGCCCAGCTTGCCGCGCTGGCCGCTCAGCCCCAGCGCGGCGCTGGGGTTCCCGGAGAGGGCGCCGTCGGTGGCGCCGTCGTTGTCCACGTCCTGTCCCACCAGGTCGCCGCCCGTGGGCGTGCGGAAGGAGAAGGCGCAGTCCAGGGCCCAGCTCCGCTCCAGGTGACGGTCGCGGTTCGCGACCGAGGCCGGGTTGATGGTGGCCCCGTTCAGCCCCTCCCCCACCGCCACGAAGGCGCCGCCCAGGCCCACCACGCGGGCGCTGTTGGCGCCCATGGCGGCGTAGGCGTCCACCGGCTGGCGCCCGTCGAACGGATCGGCGCCGGCCGGCGCGGCGGCCAGCAGCAGCGGGAGGGCGAGGAGCTGGGCGCGCGCGCTCGGCACCACCCCAGCCTAGACCGGCCGGGGCCGCGCTGAGAAGGGCCGGCGCGGCTCAGGGGAAGACGTCCTGCGGCGGCGTCCCACCCAGCTCCGGATGCAGCCGGGCGTGGACCTCGAGCAGCGTCTCGACCGCGCGGCGCCCCGCCTCGCCCAGGTCGAGCGAGAAGTCGTTCACGTAGAGCGCGATGTGCTGGCGCATGACCTGCTCGTCGAGCTCCTGCGCGTGGCGGCGGACGTAGTCCGGGACCGCCGGCTCGGCGCGCCGCGCGGCCAGCAGGCTCTCGCGGATGAGCCGCTCCACCTGCCCGGCCACGCCCGGCGGCAGCGTGCGACGGGCCACGATGCCGCCCAGCGGGATGGGGGCGCGCGTCACCTGCTCCCAGTGCTCGCCCAGGTCCATCAGCCGGGCCAGCCCGCGGGACGCGTAGGTGAAGCGGCCCTCGTGGATGATCACGCCGGCGTCCACCTCGCCCTGCGCCACCGCCGCCTCGATCTCGGAGAAGACCATGAAGCGCTTCTGCCGCGCCTGCGGGAAGGCCAGCGAGAAGAGGAGGTGCGCGGTGGTCTGGCGTCCGGGGATGGCCACGGTCATGGCCTCCGGCCGGAAGGCGCCCAGGCCCGGCCGCGCCACCAGCAGCGGCCCCACGCCCATCCCCAGCGCGCCGCCCGAGGCGAGCAGCGCGTAGGTGCGGGTCACCTCCGGCAGGACCCCGTAGCTGATCTTGGAGACGTCCAGCTTCCCGGCCACCGCCCACTCGTTGAGCGTCTGCACGTCCGCGAGCACCGGCTCGAAGGTGAGGCCGCCGGTGTCGAGGCCGCCGTTCACCAGCGCGTCGAAGATGAACGTGTCGTTGGGGCAGGGCGAGAAGCCGAGGGTCAGCCGCATGGCGAGGGATCTCCTACACGACGCGGCGCCGCCGCGCCACCCGCGGCGGGGACGCCTCGCCGCGCAGCCGCGGCCCGGCCTCCGCGAGGACGCGGGCCAGGAAGGCCAGCCCGGCCTGGTTCCGCGGGGAGCGGCGCAGCTCGCCGTGCACCACCAGCCAGAGCTCGCGGGTGCGGACCTCCGCCCCCAGCCGCGCCAGCCCCGGGGACCCGTCACCGAGGAAGCAGGGCAGCACGCCGGCCCCCAGCCCCGCCTCCACCGCGGCCAGGAGCGCGAAGGCGCCGCTGGCCCGCAGCACAACCGCGCCGCCAGGCACCTCGTCCACCCACGCCAGCGGCGCCGAGCTGCGGGCCAGCTCCGGGATGTAGCCCACCAGCGGCCGCCCCTCCAGCCCGCCGGGCGCACCCCGCCGCCCGGCCGCGGCGCGCGCGACGTAAGGGGCGAAGGCCAGGGTGCCGGCCCGGCGGATCACCAGCCCCGGCTCCGCCGGGCGGAACAGCCGGACGGCCAGATCGGCCTCGCGCCGCGAGAGGCTCACCGGCTCGTTGCCGGTCACCAGCTCGACCCGGAGGCCCGGGTGGGCGGCCGTCAGCTCGCCCAGGCGTGGCGCCAGCACCCGGGCGGCCAGGGCCTCCGTGGCGGCGATGCGGAGCGTGCCCGTGACCTCGGCCTCCCCGGCGCGCGGCTCCAGCGCCAGCGCGGCCTCGTCCATGCGCCGGGCCGCCTCCAGCGCGCGGAGCCCGGCGCCGGTGAGCGTGACCCGCCCCGGCGGCCCCTCCAGCAGCGGCGCCCCCACCGCCTCGCGCAGCGCGCGCAGCCGGCGGCCCACCGTGGCCGGGTCCACGCCCAGGCGGCGGGCGGCGCGGGCGAAGGAGCCCGCCTGGTGCGCGGCCAGGAGGAAGCGGAGGTCGTCCCAGTCGATCCTGGATTGCATTCCTGCAATGCTAGCCCTGCGCAGGATCGCATTCCAGCGGCGGCGCGGGTGCGGCAGGGTACGGCCATGACCCTGCTCGACCGCGTCCGCGACCTCGTCCGCTCGGAGTGCCTCGCCCCGACCAACGCCTTCGGCCCCGTCTTCCTGGAGGAGCACCTGGGGGTGGTGGCCGCCCTGTGCCGCCGGCTCGGCCCTCCGCTCGGCGCCGATCCGGTCCGCCTCGAGCTGGCGGCCTGGCTGCACGACCTCGCCGCCGTGCGCGACCTCGGCTGCCTCACCACCCACGCCGAGGCGGGCGCGGCGCTGGCCCGGGAGGTCCTGCCCCGGCTCGGCGCGCCGGAGGCGGACGTACAGGCGGTGAGCGCCGCCATCGCCGCCCACTCCGCGCCGGTCCAGCCCGGTGCCGGGCCCGCCGAGGCCGTGGCCCTGGCCGCCGCCGACGTGCTCTCGCACCTGGAGCGGCCCGCCTACTGGTTCCACTACCTGTACCGGGTCCGCGGCATGGATCTGGCCTGCGCCCTGGCCTGGTGGCGCGGCCGGGTGGAGGGCGCCTACCCGCAGCTGCCGCCCGCGGCCCGCGCGGTGGGGGCCGAGGCGCACGCCAGGGCGGCGTGGCTGCTGGAGGCGCCGCGGAGGTAGCGCGGGCGGTACGCGCAGCTCGGCCTGCCCGCCGCGCCCGCCAGCAGGCCCCCAGTCCCGCCCGCGTGGCCAACAGCGCCCCTCACGCCCACCTCTTCACCCTCCCCTCCCAGTCCAGCCCCATCCCCTGGCACCAGCGAAGGAACGGTTCCCTCGGCACGCCCCCCCAGCGCAGAAATCGTCCAGCCCCTCCGTCTCCGGCAACGGCGCCTCGCGCACCAGCGTGGCCAGCGTTCGATACAGCCGAGCCTGCTCCGCGTGCGCGGCCAGCGCCTCCGCCAACCCGGGCGCCCCGCGGATGCCAGCCGGCCAGCGCAGCGCCAGCGGCGGGATCTGCTCCAGGTGCAGGTACTCCCCCAGGAGCCGGCTGGCCGTCTTCTCCCCGAACCCCGGCACCCCGGGGATCCCGTCGGCGTCGTCGCCCACCAGCGCCAGGAAGTCCGGCACGCTCTCCGGCCGGATCCCGCGGCGCTCCAGCAGCGCGGCCTCGTCGATCTCCCGCTCGCGCATCCGGTCCACCTGCACCACCCGCCGGCCCTCCAGGCATTGCCCCAGGTCCTTGTCCGGGGTGAGGATCCGCACCTGCTCCACCTGGTCCTTGAAGCGGGCCGCCCCGGTGGCCAGGGCGTCGTCCGCCTCGTGCTCGCGCATCGACCAGACCCGCACGCCCAGCGCCCGCACCGCCTCCTCCGCCGCGTCGAACTGCGCCAGCAGCTCCTCCGGCACGCCCTCGTCGGTCTTGTAGCCGTCGAACAGGTCGTTGCGGAACGAGCGGATGGGGTTGTCGAAGGCCACCGCCACGTGGGTCACCGCCTCGCCGGCGTCGTGCAGCAGCGCCAGCACCGAGCCGGCCAGCCCAGCCGTCGCCTTCACCTCCCGGCCGTCCGGCGTGAGGTGGCCCGGACGGCGGGTGAAGTGGGCCCGGAACAGCTCGTAGGTGCCGTCGACCAGGTGCAGGCGCATGGCTTCCTCTTAGCGCACCCGCCGTCCCGCCGCCCGCGCGAGGCGCCCATCGGGGCCCTCCCCTCCGCGGCCGGTTTCGGTGAGGCTGCCGGCTGCAACCTGGGAGGAGCTCACATGGCCGAGGAGAAGACCTACAGCGGCGGCTGCCACTGCGGCGCCGTCCGGTACGAGGTGCGGCTCACGCTCGAGACCGTCGTCACCTGCAATTGCACCATCTGCCACAAGACCGGAACCGTGCTGGGCTTCGCGCCGGCGGCCGCGTTCCAGCTCCGCTCGGGCGAGGAGGCGCTGACCGACTACCAGTTCGGCAAGAACAGGATCCACCACCTCTTCTGCAGCCGCTGCGGCATCCGCTCGTTCACCCGCGGCATCGGGCGCGACGGTTCGCCGATGGTGGCCATCAACCTGCGCTGCACCGACGACCTCGACCTGGCCGCGCTCACGCCGCGCGCCTTCGACGGGCGGAGCCTGCCCGCGACCTGATCACGGCGCCGGGGCCGGTGCCGGGCGCGGGATGAGCCGCACCACCAGCAGGAGCGCGGCGGCCAGCGCCGCCACGATGGGCGGCAGCACCCCGATGTCCTGCGCGTCGGCCACCCGCCCCACCGCCGAGGGGATGAAGAACCCGCCCAGCGAGGCGAAGACCGCCAGCAGCGCCACCACCTTCCCGGCGTGACCGGGGAACGCCACCGTGGCGTGCGCCATCACGGTGGGGAAGATGCCGGCCAGCCCCAGGCCGAGCAGGACCACCGCGGCCAGCGTCACCGCCGGCCCCGGGGCGATGGTCCATGCCAGCCCCACCGCCAGCACCGCCGCCGCCGCCACGCGCACGAAGCGCAGCAGCCCGACGCGGTCGGTGACGGGGGCGCAGACCAGCCGGCCCAGCGTGACCATCAGCCAGAAGGCGGCCGGGACGAGCGAGGCCGGGACGGCGCTGCCGGGGGCGCGCTGCTCCCAGAAGGTCGTGCTCCAGCCCATCACCGTCACCTCGATGCCGACGTAGACCGCGATGGCGGCGCTGCAGATCCAGAGCGCGCCGCTGCGGTAGACCGCGGCGGTCTCGTGCACCGCCTCGTGCACGCCCTTCCCCACCGGCTGGACCAGCAGCGCCACGGTCACCAGCGCCGGGGCGGCCGCGGTCAGGGCCGGCGCCACCCGCCAGTCCCAGCCGCGCTGGACCACCAGCGTGGAGAGCGCCGGGCCGGCCATGGCCCCCACCCCGTAGAAGAGGTGGAGCAGGTTCATGGAGGTGCCGTGCCCGCCGGCGGTGTGATCCGCCTCCAGCGCGTTGGAGCCCACCTCGTAGCCGCCGGTGCCCGCCCCCGCGATCACCGAGGTGAGCAGCAGGGAGGCGAACCCGCTCGCCGCCGCGAAGCCGGCCAGCCCGGCGATGATGAGCAGCCCGCTCACCACCAGGAACGGCTTCTTGCCGAAGCGATCCGCCAGGTGGCCGCCGAAGGGCACCGTCAGGATCATCCCCAGGAACTGCCCGGAGAAGACCATCCCGGCCTGCAGGTAGCTGAGGTGGATCTGGTCCCGGATGGCCGGGACCAGCGGCGGGACCACGGTCATGGCCATGCCGAGGGCGGCCATGCAGGCGTACTGGGTGGCGCGGAGCGAGCGGGTCATCGGGCGGCGAGGATGCGCCGGACCGCCCGCGCCGTCCACCTGAACCGCGCCCAGGTCACGGGCGCGCGGCGGCGGGCTCCGGCCCTCGCGGCGGCGCACCGGCGCGCACCCACGCCGCCAGCGCCCGCGCCTCCTCGTCCGAGATGAGGCCCGCGTAGCTGGGCATCTGCGTGCCGGGGCGGGTGGCCTCCGGCCGCAGGATCCAGGCCGCCAGCTCCTCCACCGGCCGCGCGCGGGCGGTGTGGAGCTGCGCCTCGTAGGGCGCGCCCGGCCCGTGGCAGGCGGCGCAGCCCAGGGTCTGGAAGATCACCTCCGGTCCGCGGCCGCGCTGGACCAGGCCCGGGCGCTCCGCCCGCGCCTCCTCCGGCACCGTGGTCGGCCGCTCGGGGAGGCTGCGCAGGAAGGCGTGGAGGGCGTGGAGCTCCTCGTCGGTCAGCAGCCGGAAGCGCGGCATGGGCGGGCGGGTCACCTCGCCGCGCGGCGTCACGCCCTCGCGCAGCGCGCGGCCCAGGTCTTCCTGCGTCCGGCCGGCCAGGCCGGTGGCGTGGAAGGTGAGGTTGCGCGACCAGATGGGCTGGCCGGCCGCGTCCTTGAACTCGAAGCCGCCGGAGAAGCCGTCCTTCCCCTCCGCCTTGTCCGGCGCGAAGCCGGGGCTGTGGCAGCCGCCGCAGTCGTAGATCTCCGCCAGGTAGCGGCCGCGCGCGACCGGCTCGCTGGCCGGCGGCGCCTGGAGGCCGGAGGCCGGGCGGTCGGGCGGCCCGCCCAGGGTGAGCGCCAGCACCGCGCGCCCCAGGAACGTGAGCGCCGTCTTCCCCGACGGCGTCGGGTCAGGCTCGAAGGTGGGCGCCCCCGAGCGCAGGTAGCCCAGCACCGCGGCCAGGTCCTCGTCGGAGAGCCCCACGCCCATGATGGTCCGCCGGCCGTCGTGGGTGATCCCGTAGCGGACCACGCGCGCGAGCTCCGCGTCGGTGCGGGCGCCGATGCCGGCGGTGGGGTGCTGGGTGAGGTTGGCGGAGGCGATGATCCCCAGGGCCGAGGGGACGTCCTCCATCGTCTTGCCGATGGCCCGCTCGCTGCTGGGCGGGCGGTGGCAGCCGGCGCAGCTCTGCTCGAAGATGCGCCGCCCCACGGCGACCGCCTCCGGGCGGCCGTCGGCGGCGATGGGCGGATAGGGCGCGTCCCAGGTGCGCCGCGCCCGCCACTCCACGAAGCCCACCAGCCCAGCCACGCCCAGCGCCACCAGCGCCAGCACCCCACCTGCCACGCGCCGCGCGCGCCTCCAGCTCGCCATGTCCCGATCCCTCGCTCCGGCGCGCGACGGCGCGCCCGGCGCGGTCGAGTGCGAGGGCGCGAGCGGGCGCGCAACCCCGTGGAGGGTCCGTGCCCTTCCTGGGCATGCCCATGCGACGCAACACCCTCAGGAGACCGGGAGGTCGGCGCCCGCCAGCGCCGGCTCGCGCGCCGCCGCCCGCGCCCGGAGGCGCGCGTTCACCTGCAGGACCAGCAGCGGCAGCGCCGAGGCCACCAGCGCCGCCCCCGCCACCAGCCGCGGCATCCCGCCCAGCCGGCCGTCCGGCGACACCGTCAGCACGCGGGTCGAGAGGGTGGCCCCCAGCGCGCTGGCCAGGTGCTGCACCGCCGACTGCGCCGAGAGGAAGCGGGCCCGCTCGGCCGGACCGGGCACGCGGGAGGAGAGCGTGGTGATGGAGACGTTGCGCAGCGAGTTGGCGGTCATGAACGCGCCGAAGAAGAGCACCACCGGCAGCCAGGGCGGTGGGAAGGCCAGGCCGAAGGTCACCACCAGCAGGAAGGCCACCGTGCCGAGCGTGGCCACCGCCGGCGCGCCCAGCCGGTCCACCAGCCGGCCGCTGGCGCGCAGCATGAAGAAGGAGACCACGCCGCCGATCAGGTAGGCCAGGCTCAGCCGCTCGCGCGGGAAGCGCAGGTTGAACTGCACGAAGGCGGAGAAGTTGGGGATGAGGGCGAAGCCGGAGAGCATCGAGGTGGCGGTGGCGGTGAGCGAGAAGAGCGCGATGGGCCGACGCAGGAGCCGCCCCGCCCCGGCCGGCGCCGCGCCGCTCCTGAGGTGCGCCGTCATGGGCGGCATGAGCCGCACCGCCGCCCCGGCCAGCACCACGCCCAGCGCGGCCACGCCGAAGAACGGCGTGCGCCACGAGCCCAGGCGCGCCGCCTCCAGCCCCAAGGGCACGCCCAGCACCGAGGCCACCGAGAAGGCCCCCATCACCGCCCCCAGCGCCCGGCCGCGCCGCTCGGCCGGGACCGCGTCGGCCACGATGGAGATGGAGAGCGCCGTGGCCGGACCGCCGAACGCGCCGGCGATGATCCGCGCCAGCACCATGGTGCCGAGGCCGCTGGCCAGGCCGCCAGCGGCGGTGCCCGCCACCAGCCCCAGCATGGCCACCGCCAGCGCCTTGCGGCGGTCGAAGCGGTCGAGGAAGGCCGCGCCCAGCATCCCCGCCACCGCGGCCGCGCCGGTGTAGGCGCCGCCGATCAGGCCGAGCTGCGAGGAGGGGATGCCCAGGGCCTGGGCGAAGTCCGGCCCCAGGGGCATGACCATCATGAAATCCAGGACGTTGATGAACTGCACCGCCCCGACGAGGAAGAGGAGCGTCCGCTCCGAGACCGTCCGCACGGCGGGGTTCTACCGCGGAGCCGGCCCGGCCGCCGCACCGAGTCCGCGGCAGGTCGAGATCACCGGGGTATTCCCCTGCCCTCCCAGGCTGCAGCCGGCTCCACTCACCGGCTCCGCGAGGGCAGGTCCACGCTGTTGTCCGCCCCCGCGCCCACCGTCACCCCCAGCGCGCCGGGCGCGTAGCTCCGGCCGCGCTCGCGCAGCTCCACCGCGCTGGGCTGGCGCGGCGGCGGTGGCTCCGCGGGGACGCCGGCCTGCGCCTTCGCCCGCATCATCTGGCGCACCGATCGCCAGGTGGTCCAGCCCGCGAACGCCAGCGCGCCCACCCCCACCAGCTCGGCGGCCAGCGCCGGCGGGGACGCCGCTGACCGGCGGCGCTCCAGGCCGAGCTCCGCCAGCCCCGGCCAGCGGCGGCGCCGCAGCCCCTCCCACGCGGCCACCGCGGCCGCGCCGGCCAGCGCGTAGGCCCCCACCTGACCGCCCGTCGCGCCCCAGCGCGCCCGGCGGCTGGCCGGCGCGAGCTCGCGCGGTGCCGTGGCCTCGAACAGATCGATGGCGGCGGCCGAGAACGCGGCCACGTCCTGCGGCCCGCGGCTGGTCACCCAGCGGCCGTCGTGGACCACCGGCTCGTCCACCCAGCTCGCGCCGGCGTTCTTCACGTCGTCGGCGATGCCCGGCCAGGAGGCCAGCTTGCGGCCGGCCACCAGGCCCGCCGAGATGAGCACCTGCGGCCCGTGGCAGATGGCTGCGATGGGGCGCGCCAGCCGCTCGAAGTCGCGCACGAAGGCCCGCACGTCGGCGCTCTGCCGGAGCAGGTCCGGGTTGGTGAAGCCCCCAGGGATGACCAGCGCGCCGTACTGCTCCGGGCGCGCCGCCCCGACGGTTCTCGTCCACGGCCAGCCTGGCGCCGCGCCAGAGGAAGTTCATGCCCCGCACGTGGCCCGGGCGCACCGAGAGCACCCGCACGTCCGCCCCGGCCCGCCTCAGCGCCTGGAGCGGCCAGGTCACCTCGATCTGCTCGAAGCCGTCTGCCACCAGCATCGCCACCCGCACGCCCCTGAGTCGCCTTGCCATGCCTCGGAACATGGCGATGGGCGCGGGGTGCGCAACGCGGGCGGGGCGGCGCGGGATTGGCCGGTAGCTCGCTCAGCGAACGGGCGCGTCGAGCCGGAGGCCGATGGCGTCGTCCTCCCCCTCCGCGGGCGGCTTCACCGGCAGCACCACGACCAGCCCGCCGCCGTCTCCGACCTGCTGGACCGTCGCGTCGCCGAGCCGAGCGGCCTCCGGCCCGGTCAGCCGGCCGGCGGCCTCCAGCGCCCCCAGCGACGCCGGCCAGCGGCCGCTGGCTTCACGCTCCGCGCCGGCCGCTGCGGCCAGCACGATCAGGTCGAGCCAGGCCAGGGCCTGGTCCGCCCGGCGGGCGTACCCGATGAAGTTGCTCGAGCTGGGCAGCGCCTCCGCCCAGGGCAGGCGCGATCTGCGGTCCGCCTGCTGGCGCAGCGCCTCGTCCCGCTGCCCGGGTGGGAGCGCCATGGCGGCGATCATCTGGTCGTAGTCGTCGCGGCCCGCTCGCCAGAACAGCGGCAGCGCCCAGGGGTGATCGACCTCCAGGTGGTTGGCCGCCATGGCGGCCGGGCGCGAGCTCAGCTGCGCGCGGAGCGCCTCGGGCAGGCCGTCGCCGTACAGCATCAGCTGCATCTCGACCGCCTCTTCCCGCATGACGGGCTCGAAGCCCGGGATCGAGTCGCGCAGGGTCCGGACCCGCGCCACCATCGCCTCCCGGGCGCCGGCCGGCAGCTCGGCCCCGACGCGTGCGCACGACGGCGCGGCGAGCTGGACCACGGCGACGCTCACCATCCTCCCGACCAGGGTCCCGTTCACCGCCAGATCCCGCCCGAGGCCGAGCGCGTCCAGGCAGTCGCTGGCGGCGGACGCGAAGGCGCCTGCGTCCAGCGCCCGCCTGGCCCGCAGCGCCGCCAGCCGGGCCGCCAGCTGCACCGCCAGGTTCGCGTCGCCCCAGTCGTAGGGGTACTCCAGCCGCTCGCAGCGGCTGGCGTGAAGCACGGCGTCCAGGTCCGGTCCGGCCTGGACCAGGAGCTGGAGGTAGCTGGCCGGCGTCTCCCCGGAGGGCCGCGCGCCCGCCAGCACCTCGCGCAACACCCGCTTCGCCTCGTCGTCCCCCTGGCGCGCGTGCTCGGCCAGCGCGGCCCCGTGCGCCTCCAGGGCCTCCGCCAGCGTCCCGGGCTCCCCCCGCTCCACGTGCAGCGCGCGGGTCCGCCGCGCGCCGAAGGTGGCGTTGGCCTCCTCGACCAGCTTCGCCGGCAGGTCCCGCGTCCAGAACCGCGGCGCCAGCAGCGCCACCGCGCCGACCACCAGCACCAGCCCGCCGATCCAGCCGGCCCTCACCCAGCTTCGACGCATCGTCAGGTCCCTCTCCCGCCCACATCCTAGCCTGTTCGCAGGCCGAACTGGGTCCCTCCGGCCCCCGCCGCCGCACGGCTGGCCAAGCGGGCCGTCCGGTGCTCTGATGGCCCGGCACCTCCGCGGCCGGGAGTCCCCTTGACCCGCACCGAGCACATCCTCTCCGAGCGCGAGCGCCACGGCCGGCGCTCGCTGGTGGTGCTGCCGGTGGCCTATCCCAAGGAGCTCCTGACCGCCTTCGACGTCCTGGCCGTGGAGCTGTGGGGCCCGCCTGGCCCACCGCGCGGGCCGGACGCGGGGCGGATCCAGGCCTACGTCTGCCCGCTGGTGCGCAACGCGCTGGCGTTCCTGGGCGCGGGCGGCGCCGACGCGGTGGACGGCGCGCTCTTCCCGCACACCTGCGACAGCCTCCAGCAGCTGGCCACGCTGGCGCCCGACCTGGGCGGCTGGGCCAAGCCGGTGCTCCGCTTCCAGCACCCGCGCGGCCCGGCCCGGCCGGCGGCGCGCGCCTATCTGGAGAGCGAGCTGCGGGCGCTGGTGGGCGCGCTGGAGGCCTTCACCGGCCGCGCCTTCGACGAGGACCGGCTGGCCGCCGCGCTCGACCTGCACGAGGCGGTGGACCAGGCCCGCGCGGCGTTGCTGGACGGGACCGCCACCTCGCCGCTCCCCGCCGCCGAGCGGTACGCGCTGCTCCGGCGCGGCGAGTGGCTCTGGCCGGATGATCACCTCCTGGAGCTGCGCGCGGCCCTGGCCGACCCGGAGCGCCCGCGCCGACCGGGCGTGCCGGTGCTGGTGACCGGCTACGTGCCCGAGCCAGCCGCCTTCGTGCAGGTGCTGGAGGAGGCCGGCGCGCGGGTGGCCGCCGACGACTACGCCGCCGTGGGACGGCGGGTGGTACGGGCGCGGACCCGCGGAGCTCCCTGGGAGCGGCTGCTGGAGCGCTACTGGGCGGCCCCGCCCTGCCCCACCCGCGCGGCCACCCAGGAGGCCCGCCTGGCACACCTCTCGGCCCTGCTCGACCGCTCCGGCGCGCGCGGCATGATCATCCACACGGTCCGCTCCTGCGAGCCGGAGCTGTTCGACGTGCCGGCGCTGCGCACGCTCTGCGCCGGGCGCGGGCTGCCGGTGCTGCAGCTTGAGACGGATCTGGAGGCCGAGCTGCCCGCGCAGGCGGTGACGCGGCTGGAGGCCTTCGCCGAGCTGCTCACCTCGGGAGGCCAGGCATGACCGCGCTGCGCCGGCTCCGCTACGAGGCCACCGGCCGGGTGGTGGTCCCCTTCCTCTCGCAGCTCGAGGCCTGGCAGCGCCGGCTCCGGCCGCGCCGCGCCCCGCGCGCCGACAGCCCCTTCGGCCCGCCCCTGGAGGCCACGCGAAGGCTCAAGGAGCTGATGACCGCGCACTACGCGCAAGGCCGCGTGGCGGACGGCGCCGTGCCGGTGGCCTGGGTGACGAGCGGCTTCCCGGTGGAGGTGCTCCGCCCGCTGGGGTTCCACTGCCTCTACCCGGAGAACCACGCCGCGCTCTGCGGCGTCCGCCGGGTGGTGCCGGAGCTCTCCGACGCGGCCGAGGGCGTGGGTTACGGGCGCGATTTGTGCAGCTACGCGCGGACGGACCTCGGCAGCGCGCTGACCGGCCAGACTCCGGTGGGGCGCCTGCCGCGGCCGCAGCTCTTGGCCTGCTGCACCAACATCTGCCAGACGGTGCTCCACTGGTACCGCGCGCTGGCGGCGCACTTCCAGGTGCCGCTGGTGCTGGTGGACACGCCCTTCGTCTACGGCGAGGCGCCGCCGCACCACGCCGCCTACGTGCGCGCGCAGCTGGAGGAGCTGCTGGAGGTGGCGGCGCGGGTGGCCGGGCGCCGCGTCGAGCCGGAGGCGCTCGCCGAGGTGGTGCGGCTGGCGCGCGACGGCGCGGTGCTGTGGGGCGAGTGCCTGGAGACCGCCACCGCCCGCCCTGCGCCCTGGACCGGCTTCGACGGCTTCTTCCACATCGCCCCCATCGTCACGCTGCGCGGCACCGAGCGCTGCAACGCCTACTACCGGCTCCTGCGCGACGAGCTGCGCGACCGGGTGGCGCGCGGCGTCGGCGGGCTGAAGGTGGAGCGCCACCGGCTGCTCTGGGACAACCTGCCCATCTGGTTCGCGGTGCGCGAGCTCTCCACCCTGCTGGCCAGGCGCGGCTTCAACTTCGTGTGCACCAGCTACACCAACGCATGGGCCGAGGCCGGCCGCCGCGTGGACCCGGCCGACCCGCTGGGCTCGGCCGCGCGCGCCTACACCCACGTGCTGCTCAACCAGGACCTGACCCAGCGGCTCTCGACGCTGCGCCGGCTGGCGCGCGCCTACCGCGTGGACGGCGCGGTGCTCCACAGCGACCGCTCCTGCAAGCCGTACTCGATCGGCCAGGTGGACCTGAAGGAGCGGCTGGCGGCGGAGCTGCAGCTCAAGGTGCTGCTGCTGGAGGCCGACCACGACGACCCGCGGGCCTGGTCCTCCGAGCAGGCCGACACCCGCCTGACCGCGTTCATGGAGTCGTTCGCGTGACCGCCGCCGCGCTGGGCCTCGACGCCGGGTCCACCACCTGCAAGGCGGTGGCGCTGGCCGCCGACGGCCGGCTCCTGGCGCACCGGATCGAGCCGGCCCACCCGCGCGTGGACGAGCAGGCAGCCCGCCTGCTGGCGGAGCTGCGCGCCGAGGTGGACGGGGACGGGCCGGTGGGCGCCACGGGCTACGGGCGCAAGCGCGTGGGGGCGGCGCGCGTGCTCACCGAGATCACCTGCCACGCCCGCGGCGCCTGGCACGCGCTGCGCCGCCCGGGGCTCCTGGTGGACGTGGGTGGCCAGGACACCAAGGTGATCCGGCTCGGGCCGGGCGGCGAGGTGGCCGACTTCGCCATGAACGACAAGTGCGCCGCCGGGACCGGCCGCTTCCTGGAGGTGATCCTGGGCCGGCTGCACGTGCCGCTGGAGGCGGTGGCGGAGACCGCGGCCGGCGCGGACCGGGCCGTGACGGTCTCCTCCACCTGCACCGTCTTCGCCGAGAGCGAGGTCATCTCCCTGGTGGCGAGCGGCGCCCCGCTGCCCGGCATCGTGCGCGGCCTGCACCAGGCCCTGGCCACCCGCGTGGCCGCCCTGGCCCGCGGCGCCGGGGCCGCGCCGGAGGTGCTGATGAGCGGCGGCGTGGCCCGCAACGCGGCCATGGTGGAGGCGCTGGCCCAGGCGCTGGGGCGCCCGGTGACGGTGGTGCCCCAGCCGCAGCTGGTCGGGGCCATCGGCGCGGCGCTGTCGGTGCTGGGCTGACCAGCGCCGGAACCGCAACACGACACGAGGCCCTGGCCTTCGACTCCGGGCCGCTCCGCGGCCCTACGCTCAGGCCGAACGGATCGTGAAGCCGCTGGCCCGCACGGTCCGCGAGAAGAGCTGCCGGCACCTCAACCAGGTCCCTGGCCTTCGACTCCGGGCCGCTCCGCGGCCCTACGCTCAGGCCGAACGGATCGTGAAGCCACTCGCCCGAACGGTCCGCGAGAATAGCTGCCCGCATCTCAACCAGGTCCCTGGCCTTCGACTCCGGGCCGCTCCGCGGCCCTACGCTCAGGCCGAACGGGTCGTGAAGCCGCTTGCCCGCACGGTCCACGAGAAGTGCTGCCGGCACCTCAATCCAGGTCCCTGGCCTTCGACTCCGGGCCGCTCCGCGGCCCTACGCTCTGGCCTGACGGATCGTGAAGCCGCTTGCCCGCACGGTCCACGAGAAGAGCTGCCGGCACCTCAATCCAGGTCCCTGGCCTTCGACTCCGGGCCGCTCCGCGGCCCTACGCTCTGGCCTGACGGATCGTGAAGCCGCTTGCCCGCACGGTCCACGAGAAGAGCTGCCGGCACCTCAATCCAGGTCCCTGGCCTTCGACTCCGGGCCGCTCCGCGGCCCTACGCTCAGGCCGAACGGATCGTGAAGCCGCTGGCCCGCACGGTCCGCGAGAAGAGCTGCCCGCACCTCAATCCAGGTCCCTGGCCTTCGACTCCGGGCCGCTCCGCGGCCCTACGCTCAGGCCGAACGGATCGTGAAGCCACTTGCCCGCACGGTCCACGAGAAGAGCTGCCGGCACCTCAACCCAGGTCCCTGGCCTTTGACTCCGGGCCGCTCCGCGGCCCTACGCTCGGGCCGAACGGATCGTGAAGCCACTCGCCCGAACGGTCCGCGAGAAGAGCTGCCCGCACCTCAATCCAGGTCCCTGGCCTTCGACTCCGGGCCGCTCCGCGGCCCTACGCTCTGGCCGAACGGATCGTGAAGCCGCTCGCCCGCACGGTCCGCGAGAAGAGCTGCCCGCGCCTCAACCCAGGTCCCTGGCCTTCGACTCCGGGCCGCGCCGCGGCCCTACGCTCAGGCTGCACGGATCGTGAAGCCACTCGCCCGAACGGTCCGCGAGAAGAGCTGCTCGCACCTGAACCAAGGTCCCTGGCCTTCGACTCCGGGCCGCTCCGCGGCCCTACGCTCAGGCCGAACGGATCGTGAAGCCGCTGGCCCGCACGGTCCGCGAGAAGAGCTGCTCGCACCTCAATCCAGGTCCCTGGCCTTCGACTCCGGGCCGCTCCGCGGCCCTACGCTCTGGCCGGACGGACCGTGAAGCCGCTGGCCCGCACGGCCCGCGAGAGGAGCTGCCCGCACCTCAATCCAGGTCCCTGGCCTTCGACTCCGGGCCGCTCCGCGGCCCTACGCTCTGGCCGAACGGATCGTGAAGCCGCTGGCCCGCACGCTCCGCGAGAAGGGCTGACCGCACTGCCAGTGACTCCGTTCGGCCTGAGCGTAGCCGCCGCAAGGCGGCGGAGTCGAAGGCCAGGGATCTGGCGCGGGGCCGGTCAGAACGCCACCAGCTCCACCCGCCGGTTCTTCGCCTTCCCGTCCTCGCTGGCGTTCGAGGCCACCGGCGCCAGCGGCCCGACCCCGTGCGCGGTGAGCCGGTCGGCGCCGACCCGGTGCTTCGCCACCAGCTCGGCCCGCACCGCCTCCGCGCGCGCCTGCGAGAGCTTCATGTTCGGGTCGATCCCGCCCACGCTGTCGGTGTGGCCCACCAGGCGGACCTTGAGCGCCGGCTGGGCGGCCAGGAGCTTGGCGATCTCCGCCAGCGCCGGGCCGGACTCCGGCTTCACCACCGAGAGGCCGGTGTCGAAGTAGATGCCGTAGACCGAGGCGTGGCCGGTGGTGGCCAGGTCGCTGGCGAAGGCGTCGGCGTTGGCCAGCACATCCTGCTTCATCCCCTGCTGCTCCACCACCCAGACCGTGACCTGGCCGCCGTACTCGTCCACCTGCGACCAGATGGTGTGGCCGTCCTTCGTGAACCGCAGCGTGGTCACGCCGTCGCCGTCGAAGAGCACCTCGCCGCCCTTCGCCTTGCCGGCGTTCTGGTAGTTGCGGATCACCTGCAGGCGGCTGGGCCGGGCCCCGGTGCCGGTCCACTGGTAGATGGTCTGGGTGAGGTGCCCCTCGACCTGCTCCACCGTCGGCTTCCGCGCGTCGCCGACCTTCATCTTGTGCCCGTCGAACTGCATGTCCTTGCAGCGGTAGATCCGGTAGTCCGGCAGGCGCGTGAAGAGCGCCGGATCCTGGCAGCCGGGGGCGTCCGGCTGCGGCGCGGCCAGGGGCAGCGAGGGGAGCAGGAAGAGCAGGGCGAGGATGGGTCTCATGGTGGTCTCCCGGGTTCACGGTGGGTTGACGGCCGTGCGCCGACTGTAGCGCCGCCGCGACCGGCTACCCGGGACACGGAGAGAGTCCCTCTTTCGGAGGGGGAACGACCGCGCGCGGCTACTCCCGCACCACCTGCCCCTTCCTCACCCGCACCACCGCGCGACCGTCGTCCAGCGCCTCGGCGCCGGTGACGCGCACCTCGCCCTCCCCCACCTCCAGCTCCAGGCGCGCCGCGGGGGCGAAGCCGCGCAGGTCGAGCGCCACCTTCCCCTTCCCCAGCCGCACCCGCAGCTGCTTGCCGGCCCCGTCGGCGGGGAGCAGCAGCGCCAGGCGCGTGCGACGCTCGGTGAACCAGCCGATCCGGTCGAGCGAGAGCACCGCCGCCGCCGGGGTCGGGTGCCAGCCCAGCCCGACCTTGCTGGTGGGGAAGCCGAAGGCCTGGACGTCGTAGGAGGCCTGCAGCTCCGGGCCGGCCGCGACGGCCAGCGTGGCCTCGTCGAGCGCCACCTCCAGCACCGGCGCCGGGTCGGCGGTCAGCGCGGCGGCGGAGCGGGTGAAGGTCTTGGCCGAGACGTAGGGGGTGGCCAGCAGCGCCGCCACGGTCAGCGCCCCCAGCGCGCTCCCGGAGGCGACCGTCACCCAGCGCGCCTTGCGGCGGTGGCGCGGGTCCTCCGCGTCCGGCAGCGGCGCCGGCGCGCGGTCGAGCTCGAGCGCGTGGTGGAGGACCAGCGCGGTGAGCCAGACCAGCCCCCCGGCCCAGATCACGTCGGACAGGAAGTGGCCGCCGGCCATCATCCGCGCGGCGCCCAGCAGGCCGCCGGAGACGAAGCCCGCGGCCAGGAAGGCCAGCGCGGTCCTGCGGCGGCGCCGCTTGAGCGCCAGGTAGGGCGTGCCCAGGTAGAAGCCCCATCGAGCAGTGGCCGCAGGGGAAGGACTTGGCGTGAGGGTCGCTCCCCGGGACCAGCACCGGCAGGAACTTCTCCTGCCCGCCCAGCTCCACCACCTCGCGCGGCCGCGGCCGGCCGTAGTGATCCTTGAAGATCACGTTGACCAGCAGCCCCGGCCCCAGCGCCGCGGTGAGCACCAGGAAGAGCGCCGGGCGGCGCCAGGCCAGCAGCCGGCGCGGGTACCAGTAGCTGAGCGTCAGGGCCACCAGCGCGGCCGCCGCCAGCGCCACGCCCAGGAAGACGCCGTCCACGTACACCATCCGCCAGAACGGCTGGTCGGCCAGCGGCCAGGCGCAGCAGCCCTGGCGGAAGGCGCCGCCGGCCCGGAGGTCGAGCGGGGTGAGCCAGGAGACGGCGGTGGTCGCGGCCAGCAGGGCCAGCACGGCCCAGCGCTCGGCGCGGAGGGTGGGACTGGGACGGCGCATGAGGGGGCGAGGTTCTCACGCCGCTCGGCGACCCCGCAAGGCAGCCGGAGCCCATCCGTGACCACTCCTGCCGGTCGCGCCTGGCAGGACGCCATGCAGAATCGGGGCATGAGCGCCTCGGACGCCGTGCCGGACCCGGTTGTGGACGCGTCCGCGGAGGAGGGCGCGCGGGTGGTGGCGCTGGCGCTGCTGGCGCGCGCCGACGAGGCCTCGGAGCGCTACCGCGGCCAGGTGGACGAGGAGGCGCTGCACGACTTCCGGGTGGCGCTCCGCCGGCTCCGCAGCACGCTGCGCGCCTTCCGCCCCTGGCTGGAGGACGGCGTGGGCCGGAAGCTGGAGCAGCGCATCGCCAAGCTGGCCCGCGCCACCAACGCCGCGCGCGACGCCGAGGTGCAGCTGGCCTGGCTCGAGCCGCGGCTGGCCGAGCTCCCCCGTGTGCAGCGGAGCGGCGCCGAGGCGCTGGTGGCCGAGCTGGAGGGACGGATGGCCGGGCCAGCGCCGGAGCGGCTGGTGAAGCGCTACCAGAAGGTCTCCGCCAAGCTGGCCCCGCGCCTCGGCACCTACCTGCGCCGCGTGCCGGTGGCGGGCGCCAGCGCCTCGCCCAGCTTCGGCGCGGTGCTGGCCGGCGCGCTGCGCCAGGGGCTGGCGGAGCTGCGGGCCCACCTGGGCGAGGTCCAGGGCTCGGACGACGAGACCCCGCTCCACACCGCCCGCATCTCCGGCAAGCGGCTGCGGTACGTGCTGGAGCCGCTGGCCGGGAACCCGCTGGCCGACGCCGGCCCGGCGGTGAAGCGGCTCAAGAAGCTGCAGGACGTGCTGGGCGAGCTGCACGACGCCCACGTGCTGGCGGCCGAGCTGGGCCAGGCCTACGTGGCCGCGGCCGGCAGGCGGGCCAGCGCGGTGTTCGAGGCGGTGGCGCACCACGGAGCCGAGGGCGCGGCGCTGCGCAGCGCCGGGGCGCGCGGGCCGCGCGGCGGGCTCCTGGCGCTGGCGCGGGCCAACCGCGAGCGGCGCGAGGAGCGCTTCGCCGAGCTGCGGCGGACCTGGCTGCCGGAGGGGCTGGCGACGCTGGCGGCGCAGGTGGAGGAGCTGGCCGGGGCGCTGGAGGCGCGGGCCGCGCCGCCGGCGGCGCCGGGAGAAGCAGACGAGCCGGAGGGCGCGGACGAGGGGCCGGGCACGGGCGAGCCCGGCCCGGAGGTCCACTAGGCCAGCCGCAGCGCCGACCTGCGATCGCGCAGCGCCCGCTTCACCAGCTCGCGATCGCTGCGCCGGTCGAGCCTGTCCAGCGCCTTCTGCGGCTTGAGCCAGTCCAGCCGGTCCACCTCGCGGCTGGGGCGGAAGCGCCCCTCGCCGATGGCCCGCATGTGCCAGTAGAGGACCAGCTTCGACCGGCCGCGCCAGCGGTAGAGGGCGTGGCCGGCGAACCCGGCCAGCCGAGTCTCCCAGCCGGTCTCCTCCGCCACCTCGCGCAGGGCCGCCTCGGCAAAGGTCTCACCATCGAGCAGCTTGCCCTTGGGCAGGGACCAGTCGTCCTGCCGGGGCCGGTGGATCACCGCCAGGCGCAGCTGGCCTTCGTCCTCCCGCCAGACCAGCCCGCCGGCCGCCGTGACCAGCCCCTCCAGCTCCGCGGGGTCGAGTCCCAGCTCGAGCCCATCCGGAACGTCGAGCCCGATGAGCGGGTCGAGGCCGTCCTCGCGTGCGGCACGCCGCGGCTGCGCCATCCCAGCACCGTAACAAGCCGCTCCGACAGCCGCACGCCGGGGCGCGCCGATCTCACCGTCCCGTCACCCGCCGCCATCGACGGCGGGCCAAGGTCACTGGATCGTGGACCCGCTCACCTGGGGCGCGCCGCTGCCCAGGTAGAAGATGCCTGGGTAGCCCTGCGTCTCGAACCCGGCGCTGGGGTTCCGGGCCAGCTGCGAGTCCTTGATGATCAGGTGCCCGGTCCGGTCATTGCTCACGAAGAAGACGCCGCCCCCGCCCTCGTTGGCGGTGTTGTCGGTCATGACCACGCCGCAGAGCGTCAGGTCGAACGTGTTTCCGTCGTTGTAGATGGCGCCCCCGCTGCCGCCGCCGGGCGTGCCGCTCTGCGCCGGGTTTGCGCCGTGGCCGATGGCGGCGTTGTGGGAGAAGACGCTGTTGATGACGGTGTAGGAGACACCGATCGACGAGAGCCCCGCGCCGTTGGAGCAGACGTTGCCCAGCTCCGCCGAGCCGCCGAAGGTGGCGTTCACGACGTAGAGCGGCCGGTCCTGGTACTGGTCGAAGGCGCGCACGGCCCCGCCGCCCACGTCCGGCCCGGTGTCGTCGCAGACATTGTGGAAGAAGCGGACGTTGACCAGCTTGAGCTGGCCGCCCCGGGCGAAGATGGCGCCGCCGCCGTCCGGAGAGAGCCCCCTGGCGTTGCCGTCCACGAAGGTGAGGTTCTGGACCGTGAGCCGGGGGTGGTCCTGATCCTGGCAGTGCGAGGTGGTCCAGACCTGCGCCTGATCGCAGGTGTTCATGTAGAGGATGCGCTGGCTGCCGCCGCCGCTGAGCGTGACCTTCCCGCCGCCGTCGATGACGATGCGGGGCCCCTTGTCGTTGAAGACCTTGGCCGTGCGCGGGACGGTGATGGTCACCGGGTCGGGGCCGCAGGCGAAGGTGATGACGCCGCCGGCGGCCACCGCCTGGACGAAGGCCTCGCCGGTGCAGCTGGCCGCGGTCCCGGTGCCCACCACGGTGGTGGGGGTGGAGACCTCCTCCGGGAAGCCCTCGGCCGGCACGGTGCAGGGGGCGTCCGGGTTCCCGGCCGGCGGCCCGGAGCTCGGATCGGTGAGCGGGTTCTGCGGGCGCCCGCCGGTGGCCGGGCCGAAGGCGCCGTCGCAGGCCAGCAGGGGCAGGATGATCAGCAGGGTCGGCGCATGGGCTCTCACGGTCGGTGAGGATACGCTCGGTTCGGCCCCCGCGGAAGCGGCCCTGCGCCGCGCCCGGCCGCCCCTCGTCCTCTCCGCCCGGGGTGAACGAGCTGCTGGCCCGGCTGCGGGTGGCGCTGCGCCACGCGCCGGCCGCGCCGGAGGAGCGGGTGGTGGAGGCCGGTCCGCCGCGGATCGACCTGGCCCGCCGCGAGGTGACGGTGGGAGGGGTGGAGGTGCGGCTCACGCCCACCGAGTACCGCGTGCTGGCGCTGCTGGCCCGGCACGCCGGCAAGGTGCTCACGCACCGGCAGCTCCTGCGCGAGGTCTGGGGGCCCGGGCCCCCGGGTGGTTGCCGGTGCATCCCGCCCCTGCTAGGGTCGCGCCGGTCGCACGTTCTGGTGATGCGTGCTACTGCGGACGCCATGCCCAAGCTGCTGGCCCTCACTGCCCTGCTGGCCACCCCCGCCCTCACCCTGGCGCACGACCTCTGGGTCGAGCCCGCACGGGGTGGGACGGGCTTCGCCGTGCGCTACGGTCACCTCGGCGGCGAGGTGCTGCGCCTCGACCCGGCCACCGTCACGTCGATCCGCTGCTTCGATCCCTCCGGGAAGGCCCACGAGCTGCGCCCGCAGGCGCGGGTCCTCCCGGACGCCCTGCAGGTGGACGCGAGCTGCGCCGCGGTGACCGTGGTGCAGGACGGCGGGACCTGGTCGCTCACGCCCGACGGCGAGGTGAACCTGCCCAGGCGCCAGGCGAAGCAGGCGGTCCGCGCCTGGACCTCCCGGCAGCACGCGAAGTGGGTGGACGCCCAGGGTCCCCTCGCCGGCGCGGCGCTGGGCGAGGAGCTCGAGCTGGTGGCGGTGACCGGGCTCTCCAGGGTGCGCGCGGGGGACAAGGTGACGGTGAGGTTGATCGCGCGAGGCCAGCCGGTGCCAGGCGCGGTCGTCGCCGTGGACCACAAGGCGCTCGGCGGAGACCGACTCGAGGGGAGAGGCGCGCGTCAAGGTCCGCGGCGCCGGGCTCGGGTCGATCAGCGTGGCGCTGAAGCGCCCCCTGGCCTCGCCCGACGCAGACGCGGAGGTGCTGGAGGCGAGCCTCACCTTCGAGGTGGCGCGGTGAGCGGCTCGGCTCGGGCGGCGCTGGCCGCGATCGGGCTCCTGGCCGCCGGTCCGGCCCTCGCCCATGAGGTGCTGCACACCGTCGAGCGCGGCCGCGCCCTGGCCGTGCACGTGGTCTACGCCGACGGCGAGCCGCTGGCCTATGCCGCGTACGAGCTCTACTCGCCAGCCGACCCGAACGTTCCCCATCAGAAGGGACGGACGGACCGGAGCGGCTGGGTCGCGTTCGTCCCCGACGTCGCCGGGAGCTGGCGGCTCAAGGTGACCGACGCCACCGGCCATGGCCTGGACGTGCAGCTCGACGCCGGCGCGCCCACGCCCGAGGCCGGAGGGCCGCCGGGCGGAGCCGCCGCCTTCGTGCTCCGTCCGCTGCTGGGGATCGCCGCCATCTTGGCCGTCTTCGGCCTGCTGATCTTCTTCCACCGACGCCGGAGCGCCCGCGCATGAGCCGAATCCGTGTCCTCGCCCTCTTCCTGATGCTGGCGGGGCCAGCGGCCGCCCGCGCCCACCACGGCGTGGCCGCCGTCGGCGTGGGGGGGCCGGAGGGTCCCGGGGCGGCGCTCGAGACTTCCTCGCCCTTGCCGCTCGCCCAGCGGACCCTCTTCGCGATGATCAAGTCGGAGGCGGTGCCCTTCCAGCAGCGCGCCGTGGCCGACCCGGAAAACAAGACCTTCTCGCTCTTCGACACGCTGGGCGTGGGCTACGGGATCCTGCCCTGGCTCTCCGCCTACGCCTTCATCCCCTACAACGTGAAGTCCGCCGACACCCTCGGGACCAATGCCGGCTTCGGCAATCCGAACCTGATGCTCGCCGCCGGGCTGAAGTGGGACGAGGGGCTGCGGCCCGTGCCGGAGAAGGAGAGCCTCGACGAGCTGATGGACTGGCACTTCGGGGCCTGGGTGTCCGGCACCCTCCCGCTCGGCCCCACCACGGCGCGCGACGACCTGGGCGGCTACTTTGCCCCGGACATGCAGACCGGCTTCGGCGAGCCCAGCCTGGGCGCGGGGCTCTCGATCATGAAGCAGGTCTCCGAGCCGCTGACCTGGCTGGCGGAGGTCAGCCACCAGCGCTTCCTGGCGCACACCTACCCGTTCACCCGCTACCGGTTCGGCGCCGAGACCCGCGCCAACACCGCGCTGGTCTGGCGCGTCCACGGGTCCGGCGCCTTCCGGCTGGATCTGTGCGGCGAGCTGAACGGCCTGCACCTGGAGCGCGACCGCGAGCAGGACGGGACCGGCGCCATGGTCCCGCTGCAGGCCTCTGGCGGCGACATCCTCTACGCGGGCGGCGGCCTGCGCGCGACCTGGGGCACGGTGAGCCTGGGCCTGGGCGTGCGCCGCGCGGCCTGGAAGGACCTGAACGAGGAGTCCGAGCAGCAGGGTTCGGAGGGGCTCGAGCTCCTCCGCGCCGCGCTCACGCTCGGCTGGTCCACGCGGCTCTAGCATGCACGTCCCCGACGGCTTCCTCTCCCCGCTCCTCACCGTCCCGGCCTACGCCGTCTCGGCGCCGCTCTGGGCCTGGGGCGCCCGGCGGCACTTCGGGCGGGACGCGGCCGAGGCGCTGCCGGCGCTGGGCTCGCTCACCGCCCTGGCCTTCGTCATCCAGACCATCCTGATCCCGCTGCCCGGCGGCACCTCCACCCACCTGGTGGGCGTCACGCTGCTGGCCATGCTCCACGGGCCGCTGGCCGCCTTCGTGTGCGAGTCGCTGGTGCTGCTGGTGCAGGCGCTCTTCTTTGGCGCCGGCGGCGTCACCGTGCTGGGCGTGAACGCGCTGGCCATGGGGCTGCTGGGGCCGCTGGCCGGCTGGCTCTGCTGGCGGGCGCTGCGGCGGTTGGCTCCGCGCGCGGCCGCCTTCGCCGCCGCCTGGCTCTCGCTCCAGGTCTCGACCGCCGCGGTGGTCGGGGTGCTGGCGCTGCAGCACGCGCTCTCGCCCTCCCTGCAGCCGGTCTCGCCGGCGGTGATGGCCCCGGCCATGCTCCTGCCCAGCCTGGCCGTGACCGGCGTGCTGGAGGGGCTCTACACGCTCTTCGCCCTCTCCGTCCTGCGAAAGGCCCGGCTTCGTGGCGTCCCGCTCGACTGACCCGCGCCGCGATCGCGCCCTGCTGGCCGCCGCCGCGCTGGCGGCCTTCGCGCTCTCGGCGGTGACCGACCTGCGGCTCCTGGGGGCCGCCGCGGCGCTGCTGGCGCTCCTCCTCCGCCGCGGCCTCTGGCGCCCGCTGCGCCGCGCGCTGCGCGCCGCGGTGCCGGTCACCGCCTCCCTCTCCGCCGCCTCCTGGCTGCTCCTCTGGGCGCTGCAGGGCACCCGCCCCGACCCGCGCCCGTACCTGGCGCTGGCCTCGCGCGCGGCGCTGGTCACCCTGCTCACCTTCGCGGTGCTGGAGCGGGTGGAGCTGCTGCGCGCCGTGGCCCCCTGGCCCGCCGCCTCCCGGCTGCTGGTGATCACGCTGGCGCAGATCCACGCCCTGCGGCTGCTGGCCACCGACTCGCTGCAGGGGCTGCGCAGCCGGCTGGTGCGCCGCCCGGGGCCGGCCGACGCGGTCCGCGGCGCCAGCGGCGCCACCGCGGCGCTGCTGGCCCTCTCCACCCGGAACGCGCGCGACGTCGCCGACGCGCTGCGCTCGAGGGGGTTCTGATGTTCGAGGTCGAGCGGCTCAGCGTGCAGCTCAACGGCCGGCCGGTGCTGGCCGAGGTCTCCTTCTCGGTCGCCGCCGGGGAGCGGCTGGTGCTGCTGGGCGTGAACGGCTGCGGGAAGACCACGCTGCTCAAGGTGCTGGACGGGCTCCTGCCGCCGGACGGGGGCGCGGTCCGCTACGACGGGCTGCCGGTCACGGCGCAGGCGCTGGAGGGAGCCGTCTTCCGCCGGCGCTTCCGGAGCGAGGTGGGCTTCCTCTTCCAGAACGTGGACGCCATGCTCTTCCACCCCACCGTGGCCGACGAGATCGCCTTCGGCCCGCGCCAGCTGGGGGTGCCGGACGTGGACCAGCGGGTGCTGCGCTGGGCGCGCACCTTCGACGTGGAGCGGTTCCTGGACCAGCCGCCGTTCGAGCTCTCCGGGGGAGAGAAGAAGCGCGTGGCGCTGGCGGCGCTGCTGGCGGTGGGGCCGCGCGTGCTGCTGCTGGACGAGCCCACCGCGAACCTGGATCCCGCCTCGGCCGCGCGGCTGGTGGACCTGCTGGCCGAGCTGCCGGACCTGACGGTGATCGCCTCCACCCACAACCTCACGGTGGCGGAGGAGCTGGGCGCGCGGGCGGTGCTGCTGGCCCCGGGCCGGGCCGGCAGCTGCTGGGACGGGCCCACGCACGACCTGCTCCACGACGAGCAGCGGCTGGTCGAGTCGGGCCTGGCGCACCGCCACGGGCACAGGCACGGCGGCACCGCGCACGCGCACTACCACGTGCACGATCAGGAGTAGCGGGGGATCCCTGCCCTTCGACTCCGCGAGCCCTGCGGGCTCGCTACGCTCAGGGCGAACGGGGCTGCGCGTGGCGCCGCTGGTCATCCCCGCCGAGCGGGGCTGCGCGTGGCGCCGCCGGTCATCCCCGCCGAACGGGGCTGCGCGTGGCGCCGCTGGTCATCCCCGCCGAACGGGGCTGCGCGTGGCGCCGCTGGTCATCCCCGCCGAACGGGGCTGCGCGTGGCGCCGCTGGTCATCCCCGCCGAACGGGGCTGCGCGTGGCGCCGCTGGTCATCCCCGCCGAGCGGGGCTGCGCGTGGCGCCGCCGGTCATCCCCGCCGAGCGGGGCTGCGCGTGGCGCCGCCGGTCATCCCCACCGAACGGCGCGCTACCGCTTCTTCGCCCCGCGCCGCGACGTGCTCGAGCGGGTCGCCTTCTTCCGCCCGCCCGCGGTGCGGGCCGCGGCGGCGGCCGGGCGGCGGCGCGCGCCGGCGGCGGCCTTCCCGCGCGGCGGCAGCGGCACCCCTGAGCGGCGGGCCTTGGAGAGGCCGATGGCGATGGCCTGCTTGCGCGAGCGGACGCCGTGCTTGCCGCGCTTCACGTGCTCCATCTCCTCCTTCACGAACTCGCCCGCGGCGGTGGTGGGGCGCTTGCCCTCCGCCAGAATCCTTCCGGGCACGGTCCTTGGTGGTCTTCCAGGGCATGTGGCCTCCGCCGCAAGCCTGGGCATGCCGTCGCCCGGGTGCACGCCGCGGTCAGCGGTGGCCCGGGCGATACCCTGCGAAGACGGCGAAGTGGTGCCAGGCGTAGTAGCACCCGACCCGCTCCAGCCCGGCCTCGCGCAGCCAGTCCAGCTGGGGCGCCAGCGGCGCCAGCACATCCACGCGCGTCCGCTCCAGCGCGGCGCCCAGCTCCTGCTCGCCGGAACCGGTGGCGCGGATGGCGTCGATCCAGGCCTGGCGGTGGAGCGCCTGGACGGCCGGATCCTCGGCCTGCACGTTGTCGGCGTTGACCAGCGCGCCGCCCGGCGCCAGCGCCGCCCCCGCGGCCGCGTAGAGCGCGCGCTTCTCGGCGTCCTGCAGGTGGTGGATGGAGAGGGCCGACACGATCGCGTCCCAGGGCCCCCCCAGCGGCGCGGTGCGGTAGTCCGCCACCCTGAAGCCGATCCGCTCGCCCCCCGCCGCGAGACGCTGGCGCGCCCGGGCCAGCATGGCCTCCGAGGCGTCGAGCAGCTCCACCCGCGCGTTCGGGAAGCGGCGCGCGACCGCCTCGGCCAGGAGCCCGGTGCCCGCACCCACGTCCAGGACCCGCAGCGGGGCCTCGCGGTCGAAGCGGAGCAGGTCCACCGCCATCCCGTAGAAGCCGTCGAAGCACGGGATGAGCTGGCGGCGGAGCTGGTCGTAGCCGTCCGCCGCCGCCTCGAAGACCTGCGCCGCCTCGGTGTGTGCCGCCATGCGGGCATCCTTGCGGAACGGCACGCCGCCGTCGAGCGACACCGGGCCGCGCCGGGGCGCGCGAGCCTCCCCCCGCAAAGCGCCGCACCCGCGGGACCCGGGGGATGGGCTAACCTGGGCGGCGATGGACACCACCGCCCTGGCGCTCTCGGCCCGGCTGGCCGCGCTCACCACCGGCCTGCTGCTGCTGCTCGGACTGCCGCTGGCGGCCTGGCTCGCCACCACCCGCTGCCGCGTGCGCTTCCTGGTCGAGGCGGTGGTGGCGCTGCCGCTGGTGCTCCCGCCCACCGTGCTCGGCTTCTATCTCCTCGTCGGCATGGGGCCGCGCGCCCCCCTCGGCCGCGCCTTCGCCTGGCTGGCCGGCCATCCCTTCCCCTTCTCCTTCACCGGGCTCTTGCTGGCCTCGGTCCTCTACAGCCTGCCCTTCGCCGTGCAGCCCTTCACGGCGGCGCTGGCCGGCGTGGACCGACGGCTGGTCGAGGCGGCCCACACGCTGGGGGCCTCGCGCCTGGGCGCCTTCCTGCGCGTGACCCTGCCGCTGGCCTGGCCCGGCGTCCTGGCCGGCGCGGTGCTGACCTTCGCGCACACGCTGGGTGAGTTCGGCGTGGTGCTGATGGTGGGCGGGAACATCCCCGGCCAGACCCGGACGCTGGCGGTGGCCATCTTCGACCAGGTCGAGGCGCTGGACTACGCGGCGGCGCACCGGACCGCCGGGCTGCTGCTGCTCACCTCCTTCGCCGTGCTGGCCCTGGTCTACGCCCTGCAGCGGCGCGCGCTCTCGTCATGGCCTGGACGCTGAGCCTGGACCTGGTCCGCCGCTTCCCGCGCGGCCCCACCGTCACGGCCCGCGCCAGCTGGCCGCTGGGCGGCGCGCCGGTGACGGTGCTGTTCGGCCCCTCCGGCTCGGGCAAGACCACCGTGCTGCGCGCCCTGGCCGGCCTCGACCGGCCGGACGAGGGGCAGATCTCCTTCGAGGGCGAGGCCTGGTTCGACGCGCGGCGCCGGCTCTTCGTGCCGCCGCAGCGCCGGCGCGTGGGCGTCCTCTTCCAGGAGTACGCGCTCTTCCCGCACCTGAGCGTGGCGGCCAACGTGGCCTTCGGGCTGCGGGCGCTCCCGCGCGCCGCGCAGCGGGCGCGGGTGGCCGAGCTGGCCGGGTGGCTGGGGCTCACGCCGCTGCTGGCGCGCCGGCCCGCCGAGCTCTCCGGCGGCCAGCGGCAGCGGGTGGCCCTGGCGCGCGCGCTGGCCCCGCGGCCGCGGCTGCTGCTGCTGGACGAGCCGCTCTCGGCGCTCGACGCCCCCACGCGCGAGGCGCTGCGCGGCGAGCTCCGCCACCTGCTCGAGTCGGCCGGCGTGCCCGCGGTGGTGGTGACCCACGACCGCGTCGAGGCGCTGGCGCTGGGCGACCGGCTGGTGGTGCTGGCCGGGGGGGGCGTGCGGCAGATCGGGCCGGTGCACGAGGTCTTCTCCGCCCCCGCCGACGCCGAGGTGGCGCGGGTGGTGGGGACGGAGAACGTGCTGCCCGCCCGCCTGGAGCGGCGCGAGGACGGCCTGGTGCGGGTGCGCGCCGGCGGCGCCGAGCTGGTGGCGGTGGATCCGGGCGGGCTCGAGGCCGAGGCCTACGCCTGCGTGCGGGCGGAGGACGTGGTGGTCGAGCCGGAGGAGGCGGTGCACCTCAGCTCGGCGCAGAACCAGCTCCGCGGCAGGGTGGTCGCGCGCCGGGAGGAGGGGCCGCTGGTCCGGCTCACGCTCGACTGCGGCGTGACGCTGGTGGCGCTGGTGACGCGCCAGAGCGCCGAGCGGCTCGGCCTCGATCCCGGGCGCGCCGTGTGCGCCGTCGTCAAGGCCCCCAACGTGCGCCTGGTGACGCGCTGCGACTGAGCGGCGCCGCCGTGGACGTTCACCCCACCGGCTTCGGGATCCGTGCGTCGCGTACCGCCCTTCGAGGACGCGCGCCCGGGCCCTGGGCACCTGCTGCGCTTCCTGGCGCGCCGGCGCGGGTGCGCCCGGCGCGCACCTCGCGCCTGCGGGTTGCCGCGGCTCGCGGCCTCTGGTACGCGGGGACATGCTCCCGGGAGTCCGCCGCAACGCCGGCCTCGTCCTGCTGACCTGCGCCTGCCTCGCCCCCGCGGCCGCCGCCGGGCTCGATCCCCTCCATCCCGGTCTCCGCAGCTGGCGCACGACGCCTTCGGCGAGGCCGACGGGCTGCCGCCGGGCTCCCTCCAGTCGTTCACGCAGACGCCCGACGGCATCCTCTGGTTCGCCTCGGACGAAGGGATCGTCCGCTACGACGGCGACCGGTTCGAGGTGCTCGACCGGACGCGGCTGCCGGGCCTGCCCTCCGACCTGGTCACCGGCGTGCGGGCCGTGGGGAGCACGCTCTGGGTGGGCACCGAGGCCGGCCCCGCGCGCATCGAGCGCGGCGTGGTGGTCCCCCTGCCGCCGGGCGGGCCGGACACGGGCGGACGCACCCCGTTCGTCGAGCCGGACGGCACCGCCTGGTTCCCCAGCAGCCAGGGCGTCCACCGGCTGCAGGGGACCACCTGGCGCCGCTTCAACATGCAGGACGGCCTGCCCGATGACCGGATCACCTCCATCGAGGGCGACGGGGCCGGGACGCTCTGGGTGGCCACCGCCGGCGGCCTGGCCCGGCGCGAGGGCGAGCGGTTCGTGCCCGGCCCGGCGCCCCTGGACAGGCTCCCCATCTATAGGCTGCAGACCGGGCGCTCCGGGGCGCTCCACGTCGGCACCATCACCGCCGGCCTGGCGCGGCTGCTGGGCGGGAAGCTCACCTGGTGGGGGCCGGACCAGGGCCTGCCGGCGCTGGTGGCCGGCGTCGCCGAGGACCGCGACGGCGCCCTCTGGTTCGGGACGCCCACCGGCCTGTACCGGAGCGCGAACGGGCAGCTGGAGCGCTACGGCCGCGCGCAGGGGCTGCCGGACGACCGGATCTGGGACGTCCGCGAGGACGCCGAGGGCTCGATCTGGGTGGGCCCGCAGTCCGGCGGGCTGCACCGGCTGCGCGCCGCCGACGTGGTGACGGTGGGGCCGCCCGAGGGGCTGCCGCTGGACAGCGTCAGCGCGGTGGTCGCCGATCGCGAGGGCGGCATCTGGGTGGCCACCGGCGAGGGGCTGGCGCGGGTCGCCGGCGGCCGGGCCGTGCCGGTCGCCGACCCGCGGCTGCGTCGGGCCGACGTGGTCGCGGCGCTCTGCGACCAGGCCGGCGCGCTCTGGTTCGGCACCACCCACGGCGAGGTGGCGCGGCTGCGCGGCGGCCAGGTCACCTGGTGGCGCGGGCCGGGCGCGCCCGCCGCGCCGGTGCGCGCCATCGAGCAGGACGGCACCGGCCGGATTCGGATCGGGACGGAGCTGGGGCTGGCCTGGCTGGAGGGTGACCGGCTGGTGACGGCCGGCCCGGCGCAGGGCGTCCCGGCCGACATGAGCGTGGAGCTGCTGGCGCGCGACACCGGCGGCGCGCTGCTGGTGGCCTCCTCCACGCTGGGCGTCCTCCGCTTCGACGGCGCGCGGCTCGCGCCGCTGCCGGGCGGCCCGCCGCCACGCCTGGGCGTCAACGCCATGCTGGCCGATCCGGACGGCACGCTCTGGCTCGCCACGCTGGGCGGCGGGCTCTGGCGCCTGCGCGACGGGCGCGCGCGGGCGCTGACGCAGGCCGAGGGCCTGCCCCACGACGCGCCCTGGACGCTGCTGGACGACCGGCACGGCAACATCTGGACCTCGTCCAACCGCGGCATCGCGCGGCTCTCCCGCGCCGATCTGGAGGGCGTGCTGGCCGGCAAGCGCCCCAGGCTTGCCGCCGAGCGGCTGGGACGCGCCGCCGGGATGCGCAGCGCCGAGACCAACGCCGGCGCCCCCGGCGGCGCGGTGGACCGCGCCGGGCGGCTCTGGTTCGCCACGGTGAAGGGGGTCGCCTCGGTGGACCCGGCGCGCCCGCGCACCGGGGCGGCGCCGCCCAGCACGCAGGTCTTCGAGGTGGTGGTGGACGGCCGCCGCATGGCGGTGGACGGCCCGCTGGCGCTGCCGGCCGGCGTGCGCCGGCTCGAGCTCCACTTCCGGCCCCAGACGCTGCTCCCCGACGACGGCCGCGCCCACCGCTTCCAGCTGGTCGGGTTCGACACGGCGCCGGTGGAGACGCCCTTTCGCAGCGCGGCGTACACGCACCTGCCGCACGGCGCGTACACCTTCCAGGTCGAGTCGCGGGCCCGCGACGGCGCCTGGGGGCCGGTGGGCCGGCTGCGCGTCGACGTGGCGCCCTTCCCGTGGGAGACGCTCCCCTTCCAGCTGGGCGCCGCGTTGACGGCGCTCCTCTTCCTGGGCGGCGTCATCGCCTGGCGTATCCGCTACCACCGCGCCCGCGAGGCCGAGCTGCAGGCGCGCGTCGAGGACGCGCTGGCGCAGGTGCGCACGCTGCGCGGCCTGCTCCCGGTCTGCGCCTGGTGCCGCAAGGTGAGGACCGACGGCGGCTACTGGCAGAAGCTGGAGTCGTACGTGCAGGCCCACACGCACGCGAAGTTCAGCCACGCGATGTGCCCGGAGTGCTACCAGCGGGAGATGGGGGAGCACCCGGACCGCAAGCCGGATGAGGAGGCGGGGTAGCCCGCCACCCGCTCACCCGCCGCTGGCCGCCGGCGCCCCCGCCACCTCGGTCCGCTCCTTCCACCCACCGCCCAGCGCCCGATAGAGCTCGACCAGGTTCGTGAGCTTGGCCTGGCGCGAGCGGATCAGCAGGGCCTGCGCGTCATAGAGAATCGCGCTGGGCCGTGAGCACGGCCAGGTAGCTGTCCACGCCCTTGCGGTAGCGGAGATCGGCCAGGTGGAAGCGCCGCTCCTCGGCGCTCACCCGCGCCTGGCCCGCGGCGAGCTGCTCCTCCAGCGCGCCGCGGGACTCGAGCGCGTCGGCCACCTCGCGGAAGGCCACCTGGATGGCGCGCTCGTACGAGGCCACCTGGATCGACCTGCGGACCTGGGCCACGTCCAGGCCGGCCCGCAGCGCGCCGCCCTGGAAGATGGGCAGCGTGAGGCGCGGGGCGAAGCTCCAGGTGCCGGTGCCGGCGCCGAACAGGCCGGAGAGCTCGGGGCTGAGGCTGCCGGCCGAACCGGTCAGGGTCACGGTGGGGAAGAAGGCGGCGCGGGCGGCGCCGATGGAGGCGTTGGCGGCGCGCAGCTGGTGCTCTGCGGAGAGGACGTCCGGCCGGCGCTGCAACACCTCCGAGGGCAGGCCGGCCGGGAGCTCGGCCACCAGCGGCTGCGCGTCCAGCGGCAGCGGCTCCGGGAGCCCCTCCGGCAGCGGGCTGCCCACCAGCAGCACCAGCGCCTCCTGCGCCTGGTTGCGGGTCCGCTCCGCCACCGAGAGGTTGAAGCGGGCGGTGGCCACCTGGGCCTCGGCGATCCGGACGTCCAGCTCCGACACCTGGCCGCCCTGGTAGATGCGCTGCACCAGCGCCTGGCTGGCCTGGACGGCCTGCAGGGTCTGCCGCGCCAGCGCCACCTGGTCGTCCCCGGCGCGGACCGCCAGGTACTGCGTGGCCACCTCGGCCACCAGCGCTAGCTGCGCGCTGCGCCGCGCCTCGTCGGTGGCCAGGTACTCCTCCACGGCGGCCTCGGAGAGGCTGCGCACCCGGCCGAACAGGTCCAGCTCCCAGGAGAGCCCCAGCGAGGCGGACCAGGTGTTCGCGGTGTAGGCCCGGCCGGTGGTGCTGGCCTCCTCGCCGGCGTGGGCACGGGTGAAGCCGCCCTGGCCGGACGCCTCGGGGAAGAGCGGCGCGCGCTGGATCCGGTACTGGGCCCGGGCCAGCTCGACATTGAGCGTGGCGACGCGCAGGTCGCGGTTGTTCTCCAGCGCCATGGCCACCAGCGCCTGCAGGCGGGGGTCACCGAAGACGTCGCGCCAGCCCAGCTCGCCGGCCGCGGCGCCCGCGCCGGCGGCGTCCTTCACCGGCCAGGCGGTGGCCACCGGCAGCTCGGGGCGCTGGTAGCGGGGGGCCAGCGAGCAGCCGGCCGCGGCCAGCAGCGCCGCCGCGGCGAGGGTCCGGGCGCTACGCATGGGCCGCCTCCTTCTCCGCCGGCTGCGCCGGCTCCACCTGCGTCGCGCGGGCCCGGCGCCGCCGGGCGATCACCACGAAGAAGACCGGCACGAACAGCACCGCCAGCACGGTGGCCGAGATCATGCCGCCCATCACCGCGTAGCCGATGGCGTTCTGGCCGCCGGCCCCGGCCCCGCTGGCGGTGGCCAGCGGCAGCACGCCCAGGATGAAGGCCAGCGAGGTCATGACGATGGGCCGCAGCCGGAGCCGGGCCGCCTCCAGCGCGGCCTCGACCGCGCTCCGGCCCTGCTCGTGCGCCTCCTTGGCGAACTCGACGATCAGGATGGCGTTCTTGGCCGAGAGGCCGACCGTGGTGAGCAGGCCCACCTGGAAGTAGACGTCGTTGGCCAGCCGGCCCAGCAGCGTGGCCAGCACCGCGCCGAGCACGCCCAGCGGCACCACCAGCATCACCGAGACGGGGATGGACCAGCTCTCGTAGAGCGCGGCCAGGCAGAGGAACACCACCAGCAGCGAGATGGCGTAGAGCGCCGGCGCCTGCGAGCCGGAGAGCCGCTCCTCGTAGGAGAGCCCCGACCACTCCATGCCGACGCCAGCCGGGAGCCGGGAGGCAATCTCCTCCACCGCCGCCATGGCCGCGCCGGTGCTGCCGCCGGCCACCGGCTCGCCCTGGATCTGCACCGCCGGCATGCCGTTGAACCGCTCCAGCCGCGGCGAGCCGTAGGTCCAGCGCCCGGAGGCGAAGGTGGTGAAGGGCACCATGTCGCCGGTGCGGTTGCGGACGTACCAGCGCTCCAGGTCCTGCGGCTGCATGCGGTAGGGCGCGTCCGCCTGCATGTAGACGCGCTTGGTGCGCCCCTTGTCGAGGAAGTCGTTCACGTAGGAGACGCCCCAGGTGGACGCCAGCGTGCTGTTGATGTCCGCCAGCGTCAGCCCCAGCGCCGCGGCCTTGGGCGCGTCCACGTCGATCTTGTACTGCGGGGTGTCGTCCAGGCCGGAGGGGCGCACCTTGGCCAGGCGCGGGTCCTTGGACGCCTCGGCCAGGAACTGGTTGCGCGCCTGCATCAGCACCTCGTGCCCCACGCCGCCGCGATCCTGCAGCTGCACCTCGAAGCCGGTGGCGTTGCCCAGCTCGCCCACCGCCGGCGGGGCGAAGGAGAAGACCTGGGCCTGGCGGATGCGCGAGAAGGCGCCCATGGTCCGGCGCACCACCGCGTCCACCTTGAGGTCCGCCCCCTTCCGCTCGTCCCAGGGCTTGAGCCGGATGAAGGCCACGCCCACGTTCTGGCCGCGGGAGGCCAGGCTGAACCCGGCGATGGTCATCACCGAGTCGATGGCGCCCTTCTCCTGCGTGAGCAGGTGCTGCGCCACCTGGTCCAGCACCTGGCGCGTGCTCTCCAGCGTGGAGCCGGGCGGCAGCGTCACCTGCGTGTACATGATCCCCTGGTCCTCGCCGGGGAGGAACCCGGTGGGCACGCGCACGAAGAGCAGCCCCAGGACCGCCACGATCACCACGTAGGCCACCATGGTCCGGCCGCGCCGGCCCAGCAGGCGCTTCACCAGCCCCTGGTACCAGCCGTTGCCGCGGTCGTAGAGCCGGTTGAACAGGCCGAACAGCCCGCGGTGCGTCTCGACGTGCCCCTTCTCGACCGGCTTGAGCAGCGTGGCGCAGAGCGCCGGGGTGAGCGTCAGGGCCACGAAGACCGAAAGCGCCATGGCCGAGACCAGCGTCAGCGAGAACTGCCGGTAGATGACGCCCACCGAGCCGCCGAAGAAGGCCATGGGGACGAAGACCGCCGCCAGCACCATGGCGATGCCCACCAGCGCGCCGGTGATCTGCCCATGGAGCGGCGGGTGGCCTCCCGCGGCGGGAGCCCCTCCTCGCTCATGACGCGCTCGACGTTCTCCACCACCACGATGGCGTCGTCCACCAGCAGGCCGATGGCCAACACCAGGCCGAACATGGTGAGGGTGTTGATGCTGAACCCGGCCGCGGCCAGGACGCCGAAGGTCCCCAGCAGCACCACCGGCACGGCGATGGTGGGGATGAGCGTGGCGCGGAAGTTCTGCAGGAACAGGTACATCACCAGGAAGACGAGGAGGATGGCCTCCGCCAGCGTCTTCACCACCTCCTCGATCGACAGCCGGACGAAGGGGGTGGTGTCGAGCGGGAAGTCGTACTGCATGCCCTGCGGGAAGAAGGGCGCCAGCTCCTCCAGCCGCGCCCGCACCGCGGCGGCGGTGTCCAGCGCGTTGGCGCCGGCCGCCAGCCGGATGGCGACGCCGCTGGAGGGCTTGCCGTTGATGTAGGTTTCGATGTCGCTCGACTCGCCTGCCAGCTCGACGCGGGCCACGTCGCGCAGCCGCACCTGCGAGCCGTCGGGGTTCACGCGCAGCAGGATGGCGCCGAACTGCTCCGCGCTCTGCAGGCGGGTCTGGGCCGTGATGGTGGCGGTGAGCCGCTGCCCCGGGACGGCCGGCAGCCCGCCCAGCTGGCCGGCCGAGACCTGCGCGTTCTGGGCCTGGATGGCGCCCGAGACGTCCACCGGCGTGAGCCGGAAGTTCGATCATCTTCTCCGGGTCGAGCCAGATGCGCATGGCGTACTGCGAGCCGAAGACGTTCACCTCGCCCACGCCCGGCACCCGCGAGATCTGGTCCTGCACCGAGGTGTACAGGTAGTCGGAGATGTCGTTGCGGGTCATGGACCCGTCGGCGGAGACGAAGCCGACGATCATGAGGTAGTTGCGGACCGACTTGACCACCCGCACGCCCTGCCGCTGCACCTCCTGCGGGAGCTGCGGCATGGCCAGCTGCAGCTTGTTCTGCACCTGGACCTGCGCGATGTCCGGGTTGGTGCCGGCGTCGAAGGTGAGCGCCACCGAGGCGTTGCCCGCGTCGTCGCTGGAGGACTGGATGTAGCGCAGGTGGTCGAGCCCGTTCATGCGCTGCTCGATCACCTGCGTGACCGTGTCCTCCAGCGTCTTGGCGGAGGCGCCGGGGTAGCTGGCCTGGACGGTGATCTGGGGCGGCGCGATGGCCGGGTACTGCGAGACCGGCAGCGTGAGGATGGAGAGGGCGCCCGCCATCATCACGATGATGGCGATGACCCAGGCGAAGATCGGTCGATCGATGAAGAACTTGGCCACGGCCGCTCCTAGCGCTGCGCCTGCTTCGGACCGGCCTCGACCTCGACCGGCTTCACCTCGGCGCCCGGCCGGACCTTCTGCAGGCCGTCGACGATCACCTGCTCGCCGGGCTTGAGGCCGGCGCTGACCAGCCAGCTGTCACCCACGGCGCGCTCGGTGGTCAGGCTGCGCCGCTCCACCTTGCGGTCGGCCCCCACCACCAGCGCGGTGGGCTGCCCCTTCTGATCGCGCGCGACCGCCTGCTGCGGGACCAGCAGCGCCTGCGGGTTCACGCCCTCCTCCAGCCGGGCGCGCACGAACATGCCGGGCATCACCTCGCGCTCGGGGTTGGGGAAGAGCGCGCGCAGCGAGATGGAGCCGGTGGTCGGGTCCACCGTCACGTCGGCGAACTGGAGCGTGCCGGGCTGGCCGTACTCGTGCCCGTCCTCGAGCAGCAGCTTCACGCGGGCGGCCCCCTTGCCGGCGCTCTGCAGCCGACCCTCGGCCAGATCGCGCCGTAGCCGCAGCACCTCGGTGCTGGACTGGGTCAGGTCCACGTAGACCGGGTCGAGCTGCTGGATGGTGGCGAGCAGCGTGGCCGCGCCCTGCTGCACGTAGGCGCCCTCGGTCACCGCAGAGCGGCCGATGCGCCCGGAGACCGGCGCGGTGACGCGGGTGTAGCCGAGGTTGATCCGGGCCGTCTCCACCGCGGCGCGGCCCGCCTGCGCGTCGGCCTGCGAGGCGCTGAGGGCGGCCTGCGCGTTGTCCGCCTCCTGCTTGGAGACGGCGTTGTCCGCCACCAGCTCGGCGGTGCGCTGCGCCTGCAGCCGGGCGTTGGCCAGGGTGGCCTCGGCGCGCGCCAGCTGCGCGCGGGCCGACTCCAGCGCCGCCTCGTAGGGCGCCGGGTCGATGAGGTACAGCACCTGGCCCTCCTTGACGTCGCTCCCCTCGGGGAAGAGCCGCTTCAGCACGATGCCGTTCACCCGGGCGCGGACCTCGGCCACGCGGAAGGCGCTGGTGCGGCCGGGCAGCTCGCGGGTGAGCGTCACGGCCTGCGGGGCCATGGTGACCACGCCCACCTCCACCGGACCGGGAGGCGGCGGGGGCGGCGCCTGCCGCGAGCAGGCGGCCAGGCTCACCAGCAGCGCTGCAGCGGTGGAGAGGGGGAGTGCACGGGGAACGATGACTCGAACGGGGAGGGGCATTCTCAGGCTGTCCTGGGCAAACTGAACTGTACGGTTCAGGGGCCCGCTTATTAGTCGGGTGCGGGTTGACAGTCAACACTGAACGGTTCAGTTTCAAGGGCGTCCCATGACCCAACCCCTCGAGAGAGCCAGCGAACTTTCACCTGCGAAGCGCCAGCAGATCCTGGCGGGCGCCCGCCGGGCGTTCGCCGAGCTGGGCTACGAGCGCGCCAGCGTGGACCGGATCGCGGCCCAGGCCGGGGTCTCCAAGGCCACGGTCTATAACCACTTCGAGGACAAGCGGGCCCTGTTCGTCGCCTCCATCTCCGAGGAGGTGGACAGCATGCGTGGCGAGCTGCTGGCGCTCATCGCCAGGCCGCCTTCCGAGCTCACCGAGGCGCTCCAGCAGATCGGCGAGCGGGCCGTGGCCATCCGGCTGCAGCGGGCCACCGACTGCCTGTTCCGGAGCACCATCGCCGAGGCCCGCCGCTTCCCGGAGATCGGGCTGCACCTCTTCGAGCGCGGGCCCAAGGCCTTCCACGACGCGCTCGGCCAGCTCCTCGCGCGCCACCGCGACCAGGGCCGGCTGGAGCTGGACGACCCCTCGTCGGCGGCCATCCAGTTCTCGATGCTGTGCCAGGGGGACCTGGTGGTCCGGGCACAGCTCGGGATCCCGGTCGCGCCGGAGGAGGTCCGCGCCAACGTGAAGGGCGCGGTGGCCACCTTCCTGCGGGCCTTCGCTTCCGCCCGCCGCTCGATCCCCTCCCCGCTTTCACGCTGCGGCCGCAGGGCTGCCGCTGCTGGCGGGCGCGCTGCGGCCGGCGGTCACCCCGCCCACTTCGCGATGGCGGCGGCGATGCGCGAGGCCAGGTCGCGGACCGTCCGCACGTGCGGGTGGAAGGCCGGCCCGATGGGCGCCCTGCGGGCCTTCATGATCAGCTCCTGCAGGTCCAGGTGGAGCCGATTGGCCTCGCGGTGGGCGGCCAGCAGCTCCTCGGGCGTGGCCGCGCCGCGCTCCAGCAGCCCGGTGAGCCGCCCCCGGGCGACGGCGATCTCGCCCGAGAGGTCCAGCATCCTGTCCAGCCGGCCCACCTCCACGCGCAGCGTGCGCCCCTGCCCGTCCACCTGGGCGCCGGGCACCGCCACCGCCGCCTCGGAGGCGGCCACCGCCGCGGCGCCGCGCTGGTGCGGCGCCTCCGCCGCGCTGCGGGTCGCCTCGGCCAGCCGGGCGCGGAAGGCCGTCACCGGCTCGCTGGGGCCGGTCCTGCCGGCCGCGCAGGCGTGGATGGCCGCGCGCAGCACGTCCACCGACTGCAGCAGCAGCGTCACCATCGCCGCGGTGGCGGAGAGGTCGTGCTTGCGCAGCCGCTCCAGCACCTGCTCGAGGTCGTGGGCCAGGGCGCGGGAGGCGTCGAAGCCCACCAGCGCCGAGCCGCCCTTGAGCGTGTGGGCGTCACGGAAGACCGCGTGGAGCAGCTCGTCGTCCCGGGGCCTGGCCTCCAGCGCCACCACGCCCTGCTCCATGCGGGTGAGCACCTCCTCCGCCTCGGCCAGGAAGGCGGCGATCAGCGCTCCCCGGTCGATCGCGAACGCTTCCCCTGTAGCGCTCACAGCTGCTTCACCCAGGCCGATCCGTCGTCGGAGTGGAAGATGAGCTTTCGGCCACGCTCGCCGCCCACGTCGTGCTGCAGCACCGGGATGCCGGCCTCCTGCAGCAGCTGGAAGGCCAGCTGGGCGTTCTCGCCGCCCAGGTTGCGCTGGCGGAACACCCCCATGACGCTGGCCCCGCCGAACACCTTGGCCCGGAGCGCGTGCCGGCGCGCCCCCGCCCGGACCAGCTCGTCGATCAGCCCGGGGACCGCCACGCTGCCGAACCGCGGGGAGCGCTCGCGCGCCACGTGCAGCGGCAGCAGGAAGTGGTTCATCCCGCCGAATCCTGCGCTCCGGGTCGAAGACGCAGGCGGCCACGCAGGAGCCGAGCACGGTGATGATGGCGCTGGGCCGGACCGCGACCGCGAGCTGGCCGGCGTTGAGGTAGAGCTTCTCCCGGCCGCCCGCGTCCGGGGCACCGCCGTCCCGCCGGATCGCGGACGTGTCCGGCCCGGTCAAGCGGCCCGCTCCGCCGCGCGGCGCAGGTGCAGCGCCTGCCCGCCGTGGATGGCCAGCAGCTCGAGGACCACCAGGTCGGCCTCCCGCAGCTCCGGCTTGTGGACCAGCAGGCGGTAGATGGTGATGAGCCCCACCACGCGCCCCTCGGCCAGCAGCGGCACGCAGGCGGTCAGCTCGTCCTCGCCCGGATCCGGCGCGCCGTCGCGCGCGGCCACCCAGGGGCGGCCTGCGGCCGCGACCCGGCCGGCGGTGCCCTGGCCCATGGCGATGCGCTCGGGGTGGCCGCCGCCCTCGCGGCCCAGGGCGCGCAGCAGCCGCAGGCTGCCGTCCTGCAGCGCGTAGATGCCCAGCTCCCCCGAGCCGATCACGTCGATGACCACCTCCTGCATGGCCTGCAGCAGCTCCTCGACCTGGGCGGCGCCGTGGATGCGGATGAGCGTCGCGACCTGCTGCACCAGCTCGTCGGCGCGATCCATCGCCTCGACCAGCGCGTCCCCGAGCTGCCCGTTCTCCTCCTCCAGCGCCCGCACCCGGGCCCGGAGGCGATCGACCTCGGCCGCGAGCCCGGCGGGCGCGCGCGAGACCTCGAGCAAGGCTCCCTCGGGCTTGCCGGCCACGGCCGCGCGCTCCTCACTCACCCAGGCAGCTCCGGACCTTGCTGAGCAGGTCGAGCGCGTTGATGGGCTTGGTGACGTAGTCGTTGCAGCCGGACGCGTACCCCGCCTCGACGCTCTCCAGCTCGCCGCGCGTGGTCACCATGATGACCGGGATGCCCTTGGTGGCGTCCTGCTCCCGCAGCCGGCGCACCGCGCCGAAGCCGTCCAGGCGCGGCATCACCACGTCCATGAGGATCAGGTCGGGCTTCTCGGCCACGGCCTTCTCCACGCCCTCCTGTCCGTCCCGCGCCTCCAGCACGTCGAACCGCTGAGCGAGGATCATCTTCTCCATCAGCAGGACTGTGGTGGAGTCGTCCACGAGCAGGATCTTCTTGCGGCCCATCAAAGCCCTCCTTGGCGCGGGGCGACCCTCGTGCTGCAAGCGCGGAACCAGCGCGGTCGCGCCGGACGCGACACCGGACGGCGAAGGGAAATCCCGTGTCGCGCCGCCCGTGTCCGCTGGGTTGCGACGGCCTGTATCCGTTGTCCGACCAGCCTCCGCGGTGCACGCAGACGCGGGTCCCGGGTGCCCCCCCCGCCGATTCCCTCACCCTGGGGTGATCTCGAACCCGGCGCCGGGCGCCGGCCGGGTCACCACCTCCAGCGCCGGATCACTCAGGCTTTCAGGACCGCGCCGGCGAGGCCCGCGGTGGTACGTGGCTTGAACGGTTCGCCCCCGACGCAGTTCCGCAGGGATCATGCTGAGGGGGCAGCGATGACGTGGCCCGGCAGTCCCAAGGTGGCCTTCGAGCTCCTCATCGCCTTCCCGGCCCTCGCGCTCGTCGGAGGGTCCTCGCGGTGACACCGACGCCCGAGCCGCCGCTCCCCGCCGTCTCGGCCAGCCCCGAGGCGCTGGTCGGGTTCTGCGTGCATGCCGCCGAGGCGCTGGACGCCGCCGACCTGGCGCTGATCGCGTGGGAGTACGACCAGGAGCGGCAGGACCTGCCCACCCTGCTGAAGGAGACCTACGAGTCGCTGCGGGCCCGGTCGATGGCGCTGGGGCTCGAGGGCGTGGCCTCGGTGGGACGGCTCTCCCACGGCGTGGTGACGGCCTGGAACGACCTGCGCCTGCCGCTCTCCGGCGGCGTGATGGACACGCTCTACGAGTCGGTGGCCTGCCTCCGCGGCTTCCTGGTCGGCGTCTACGCGCACCTGGAGGGCGGCGAGCCGCTGGCCGCCACCACCCCCCGCTGCGAGCGGGTGGCCAGGAGCCTGCGGAGCATCCTCGACGGTGAGCCGGCCGTGGACGCCCCCCTCCCGCCGGTCGAGCCGGGCCAGCGGGTGGGCGAGATCCTGGTCTCGACCTTCGACGTGCCGGAGAGCGCCATCGAGCGGGCGCTGCAGGGACAGGTCAGGTCCGGGCGGCGCCTGGGCGAGGAGCTGGTGGCCTCGCACCTGGTCGAGGCGTCGGTGGTGGCCCGCGCGCTCCGCGCCCAGGCGCTGGTGGCGAGGAACAGCGACGCCGGGGCCCTCGCCGAGACCGTCAAGGTGGACCTGCGCCGCCTCGACGGGCTGATGGAGGCGCTGGGCGAGCTGGTGGTGGTGGAGTCCACCATGCGCAACGTGGGCGAGTTCCGCCAGGCGCAGTCCGAGGCCGCGCGCCGCTGCCTGTCCCAGCTGGCCAAGATCACCCGCGAGCTGACCGACGCCGGGACCCGCCTCCGGCTCCACCCGGCGCACGAGCTGTTCAGCCGCGTGCTGCGGACCGTCCGCGAGACCGGCCGGCGCACCGGCCGCTCCGTCACCCTGGACCTCCAGGGCCAGGCCACCGAGGTGGACCGGCTGGTCGTCGAGCAGCTGACCGAGCCGGTGCTGGCGCTGGTCCGGGCGGCCGTCGCCTACGGCGTGGAGCCCCGCGACGAGCGGGAGCGGATCCACAAGCCCTCCCGCGGCACGGTGCAGCTGCGGGCCCGCACCGAGGCGGGCAACGTGGTGCTGGAGATCTCCGACGACGGCGCCGGGATCGAGCGGGAGGCGCTGCTGCGCGCCGTGGGCGAGCGCGGGCTGGCGCTACCCCCCGGGGCGCGCGACTGGCCGCTGGAGACGCTGCTCTGCCACCCCGGCGTCTGGCCGCCACCCGGCGACCCCGACGGCGCCGGGGCGCTGCTGCCCTTGGATCAGGTCAAGGCGCGCGTGACCGCGCTGCGCGGGCGGATGACCGTCCAGAGCACGCCGGGCCAGGGCACCACCTTCCAGCTGGTGCTGCCGCTCACCCTCACCACCCTCGACGCCATGCTGGTGGCGTGCGGCCGCGAGCGCTTCCTCATCCCCACGCTGTCGGTGGTCGAGTCCATCCGCCCCACCGCCGGGATGGTGGCCACGCAGGCCGGGCGCACCGAGGTCCTCTCTCTGCGCGGCTCGGTCCTGCCGCTGGTGCGGCTCTCGAAGGTGCTGGAGGTGGAGGGCGCCCGCGGCGAGCCCACCGACGCGCTGGTGGTGGTGGTGGAGCTGGAGGGCGCGCGCCTCGGGCTGCTGGTGGACGACGTGGTGGCCCAGCAGCACGTGGTCATCAAGCCGCTGGGCGAGGGGATGGGCCGCCTGGCCCACTACTCCGGCGCCGGCATCCACGGCGACGGCCAGATCGGCCTCATCCTCGACGTGCGCGCGCTGTTCAAGGACCGGCGGGGAAGCCCGTAGCCGGCCGCGACCCCGTCTCGCGACGTCCCCTCCCGTCGTTCACCCCGGGGAGGTAACACCACAGACCTGCTCCACCCTCCCCCGCCCGGCGCATGCTCCGCCGCATGAAGCAGATCGTGAGCATCAGCCTGGGCGCGAGCGCCGGCGACTACGACTTCACCACCACCTTCCTCGGCCAGTCCTTCCGGATCCGGCGCTTCGGCACCGACCACGACCTGGCCCGGGCGCACGCGCTGCTGGCGCGCTGGCAGGGCGAGTGCGACGCCATCGGCCTGGGGCGCGTCAGCGACCACCAGCTGGTCGGCGCGCACCGCCTGGAGGACTCCACCACCGCCGCGCTGGAAGCGGCGGTCAGCGAGGTCCCGGTCACGACCGGCGCGCGGCTGCGCTCGGTGCTGGACGAGTGGGCCCTCCGGCACATCCAGTCCCAGGAGCGCCAGTACTTCACCAACGCGCGGGTGCTGTTCCTGTCCGGCCTGGACGACTACCGCATCGCGCAGGTGCTGGCCGAGTACACCGGCAACATGCGCTTCGCGGACCCGCTGCTGCAGCTGGGCGTCCCCAAGCTGCTCGGCTCGCTCTCCGAGCTGGAGACCTACGCCGGCCTCACCGCGCGGGCCCAGCGCTACCTGCCCCGCCCGCAGCTCGACGCGAGCCCGGACCTGCGCGCGGCCTGGAACCGGCTGGTGCTGCGCAAGGCGCTGCAGAAGGCCTCGGTGATCGTGGCGCCGCACTGGGACCTGACCGGGTTCGGGCTGGAGGAGCTGGGCGGCAAGGTGGTGCTCACCTCGGCCGTGCCGGACGAGTGGCTCAAGCGGCTGGGCGAGCGCGGCGTGGACGTGGTCATCGACCGGACCCCGCAGCTGCTGGAGCGCGTGGTGGGGCTCAACGTGCTGGAGGCGCTCATCATCGCGGCGCTGGACAAGCGCTCGCGCGACGACGTGCTCCACGACGACTACCTGGAGCTGTTCGGCTCCATGGCGCTCGAGCCGCGGATCCTCTTCCCCTCCGGCCGGACCCGCCGCGTGAACCGGTTCGCCTTCGTGATCGACCCGCTCTCCAAGGAGTACCTGAAGACCGTCAAGGCGGTGGACCTGGTGTCGCGGGTGGCGCCGGCCCCGGTGATGAACGCGCTGGAGAAGCTGATCGCCTATTCGCCCCCCTTCGTCTACTCGCACGTCACCGGCATCCGCTCCCCCACCGGCGTGGAGGCCGAGGGCTGGCTCATCACGGTAGGCGGCACGCCCAAGGAGCTCTTGGCCCACAGCCCGGAGTTCACCTACCGGCGGCTGCTGGACGCCGCCCGCATGGCGGAGCGGCTGGGCGCGCAGATCATGGGGCTGGGCGCCTTCACCAAGGTGGTGGGCGACGCCGGCGTGACCGTGGCGCGACGGGCCCGCATCCCCATCACCACCGGCAACAGCTACAGCGCCTCGGGCGCGCTCTGGGCGGCGTCCGACGCGGTGAAGCGGATGGGGCTCCTGCACCGCAACGGCGGCGGGAAGGTGGCCGGCAAGGCCATGGTGGTCGGCGCCACCGGCGCCATCGGCTCGGTCTGCGCCCGCCTGCTGGCCATGGCCTTCGAGGAGGTCTACCTCGTGTCGCCGGAGCTGGCCAAGCTGCTCACGGTCAAGGAGACCATCCTGGCCGCCACGCCCGGCGCGCGCGTGCACCTCTCCAGCAAGGCCGGCGAGAACCTGCGCGACATGGACGTGATCGTCACCGCCACCTCCGGCGCCGGGAAGAAGATCCTGGACATCATGAAGGTCAAGCCCGGCTGCGTGATCACCGACGTGGCGCGCCCGCTCGACCTGCCGCCCTCCGAGGTGGCCAAGCGCCCCGACGTGCTGGTCATCGAGTCGGGCGAGATCCAGCTCCCGGGCGAGGTGCGGATGCGCGACATCGGGCTGCCGAAGGGGGTCGCCTACGCCTGCCTGGCCGAGACCATCGTGCTGGCGCTGGAGGGGCGCTTCGAGACCTTCACGGTCGGTCGCAACATCCAGTGGGAGAAGGTGAAGGAGATTTACAAGCTGGGCCTCAGGCACGGCATGCGGCTGGCGGCCATCTCCGGCGTGAACGGCGTCTTCTCCGACGCCGACATCCAGCGCGTCCGGGAGCTGGCGCTCCAGGCGCGGGCCGGAGCGACCGGACAGGACCCGGCCCAGACCCCGCCGCCCGCGGCGGTGACCCAGCCCGCGGGTGAACGGCTGGCCGCCGCCAGCCCCTGACGTCCGCCGCGCCAGCACCTCCGCCGCACCCCGGAGTGTTCACCCGGAGGAACGATGGACCGGCGGTGAACCGTCCGGTTCACTGGGCGGACCATGCCCACTCCTGCTCCCTCCGCGCTCGACGCACGCCGCTGGCGCACCGCCACCTGGCCGCTGGGCGCGCACGTCCAGCGCGGCGGCACCTCGACCACCTTCGCCGTCTTCGCCCGGCACGCCACCCGCGTGGTGCTGGAGGTCTACGCGCAGGCCACCGGCGCCGACGCGGTGGCCGAGTTCGAGCTGGCGCAGAACCCGGGCGACGGCGTCTGGCGGGGCAAGCTCCAGGGCGTCGGGCACGGCGCGCTCTACGGGTTCCGCGCCTGGGGGCCGAACTGGCCGCACCACCCCGGCTGGACGCGCGGCGGCAGCGCGGCGGGGTTCCTGTCCGATCTCGGATCCCCAGGGCAACCGCTACTGCCCCAACAAGCTGCTCCTCGACCCCTACGCGCGCGAGCTCTCGCACGAGCGGCTCACCGCCGCGCTGGGAGCCGCCGGGCACGACGGCGGGATCTACGGCTGGGGCCCGGGCGACTACCGCGGGCGCCCGCGGCGGGAGGTGGACACCGGCCCCTGGGCGCCCAAGGGCGTGGTGCTGGGCGACACCGGCCAGGTGGGCAAGCGGCCTGCGCGCGCGGAGCAGGACGCCGCCGTCTACGAGGCCCACGTCCGCAACCTCACCGGCCACCCCTCCGCGTCCTCGCTCCGCTCGATCCTGGCGGGCGCGCCCGGCTTCGAGCAGGTCCAGGACGTGCCGCCCGAGCTGCGCGGCACCTTCGCCGGCGCGGCCCGCCTGGCGCCGTACCTCAAGGCGCTGGGGCTCACCGCCATCGAGCTGATGCCGGTGGCGGAGTGCGACAACGGCGAGGAGGCGCAGCGGCTGGGCCAGTCCAACCACTGGGGCTACATGACGCTGGGCTTCTTCGCGCCCGATCGCGACCTGGCGCACGACCGCTCGCCGGGCGGCCCCACCCGCGAGTTCAAGGAGATGGTGAAGGCCTTCCACGCCCAGGGGATCGAGGTCTACCTGGACGTGGTCTTCAACCACACCGCCGAGGGCGGCAACTGGGGCGACCTGGAGACGGTCGGGTTCTTCTCGCTGGGCGGGTTCGACACCACCGCCTACTACACGCTCACCGCCGACGGCCACCTGGTGGACGGCGCCACCGGCTGCGGCAACCAGCTGGCCTTCTCCTCCCCCCCGGCGCAGCAGCTGGTGCTGGACGCCCTCGCCTACTGGGTGGACGAGCTGGGCGTGGACGGCTTCCGCTTCGACCTGGCGCCGGTGCTGGGCCGCACGCCCACCGCCTTCGAGCGCAACGACTGGGACGCCCAGAAGCGCTTCTTCCCCGAGCACCCGCTCCTGACCGCCATCCGCGCGCTGGCGGCGAAGAAGAAGGTCGAGGTGATCGCCGAGGCCTGGGATCTCTGGGGCTACGACGTGGGGCTCTTCCCCAGCGGCTGGGCGGAGTGGAACGGACGCTACCGCGACGCCGTCCGGGCCTACCTCAAGGGCGACGGCAACGCCCAGGCCTTCATGGACATGGTGAACGGGGACTTCGCCCACTTCAGCGACCAGGGCGGCGCGCAGAAGTCGGTCAACTTCGTCACCGCGCACGACGGCTTCACGCTGGCCGACCTGGTCAGCTACGACCGGAAGGACAACGGCCAGCCGCCGCCCTTCGGCCCCTCCGACGGCGGCAGCGACGACAACCTCTCCTGGGGCTCGGGCGGGGATCACGCCCTGCGCCGCCAGCGGCTGCGCGCGTTCTGGACGGTGCTCTTCTTCTCGCGCGGCGTGCCGCTGGTGGTCTCCGGCGACGAGCTGGGCCGGACCCAGAACGGCAACAACAACCCCTGGTCGCTGGAGGGACCGGCGCTCTGGAACAACTGGGCCATGGCGGCCAGCGCCAGCCCCACCGCGCTCCTCCCGGACCCCGCCGACCCGGCGGTCCGCTACCACGACAACCTGGGACGCGCCGAGGGGCCGGACGGCGTGAACCCGCTCTTCCGCTTCGCCACCTACGTGGCCCGGCTGCGCGCGGCCCACGCGGCGCTGCGCCAGCGCACCTGGGGCGACCTCTCCCCGGACGACGCCGACGTGGACTACTTCTTCTCCACGCCGGACGGCAGCGGCGGCCCGCGCGACGGCGAGCGGGCCATCCGGCTGCGCATCGACGGCTCGGGCGCGCGCGACTGCGACTTCCTGCTGGGCCTCAACATGTCCGCCGCCCCGGTGGCCTTCGCGGTGCCGCCCGCCTCGAAGGACCGCCGCTGGGTGCGGATCATCGACACCGCCGGCTGGGCCGAGGCCCAGGCCAACTGCTGGTCGCCCGAGGCCGGCGAGACCATCGGCCCCGGCGAGTACCTGGTCCACCCCTGGTCGATCGTGGTCCTGCAGGAGGTGCGCGCGAAGCGCTGAGCGCTGCTACCGCGCGCGCGTCCTTCGCCTCCGCGACCGTGCGCGGGCGCCACGCCCAGGACCCGACCGGGCACACCGGCAGTGCGGGTTGCGAACGGGCGGGCCGCCCCCTATCTGCCATGGCTGCCTGGCCGGCGCCGGGCGGGAGGCGGACATGGCCGAAGGGACGAAGGCGGGCGAGGCGCGGCGCACGGCGGCGGCGGGGCTGGGCTCGATGGGCAAGGGCGTGCAGGCCGCGGTCGATTACTTCGAAGGCACCACGCAGGCCGTCGCCGACGGCGTGCGCACCTTCCAGGACCGCTTCGAGATGAAGAGCATCCTGGACCCGGGCGCCGAGACCGGGCTGGTGGGGGCGCTCCTCACCGGCTACGCCCGCTACTTCGAGGGAATGGCCAAGGTCTCCTCCCAGGCGGCCGACAAGTTCAAGGCCGGCGAGGGGCAGAAGGCCGGCGAGGCGCGGTGAGCGCCCGCCCCTACCCCTACGCATTCCACGTCGCGCTGGACGGCAACGGGCTCAACGGGCTCGAGGGCATGGCCGGGGTCTGTCTGTTCCTCTACGACCCCGAGGATCACCGCTACGCCTACAAGGTGAAGTACTACGACGGCGTCTCGGCCGGCCACGCGGTGAGCGTCAACCCGGACCGCACCGTGGGCTTCCTGGGCAACGCCGGGCAGCAGCTGCTCTTCTACGACGCCCGCACGCTGGAGGAGCTGCAGCGCGTCTCCACGCTGCGCTTCGAGGCCAGCGAGACCACGCTGCGCGGCTCCACCCACGTGGTCTGGCTCGACGCCCACCGCTTCATCACCGCCATCGGCGCGCACCTCTGGCTGCTGGACCTGCGCGACCTGTCGCGCGGCGAGCGGCTGGCGCCGCACCGGGTGCGCCTGCCGCACGGGATGAAGAAGACCGCCTCCGGGCGATGGGTGGCCTACGGGTCGATGGACCACCCGCACCTGGGCGAGGCGCGCGAGGTGGGGCTGCTCGACCTCGGAACCGGCGAGACGCGCCGGGTGGAGCTGCCCACCACCTGCTGGCACCTGGCCTGCCATCCGCGCCGCGACGTCTTCTACCCGATCTCCTTCCGCGTCCACCCGCAGGGCGGCCGGGACTGGCACGAGTGGGCCATGGCCTTCCTGAAGGAGTACGCCTACGAGATCGACGCCGGGACCGGGCAGGTGCTCCGGCACTGGAGCGCCGGCCGGGAGACGCCGGCGCACATCAACTCCGACGTCTGCGTCTCGGATCGCGAGCTGATCTTCTGCAATGGTGGCAGCCAGACGGTGGTCTGCGTGGACCTGGAGACGCTGGCCTCGCACCGGCTCATCGACGAGCGGCCCGGGGCGCTCGAGACGCTGGCCCGGCCCAGGCAGGTGGCGACGCAGGTGTTCGACGCCTTCGCGCGCGGCGGCGTGTTCGAGAGCGCGCGCCACTTCGTGGGCGCGCTGCGGGTGAGCCGGGGCTCGCTGCTCGACTCCGTCTACGCCTGCCAGCTCTCGCGGGATCAGCGGCTGCTGTTCACGGCGAACCGAGGGCTGAACCACGTCACCGTCTACGACTACCCGTCGCTGACGCTGAGGTTGAGGGTGCCGATGCCGGGGCTGCAGGCGTTCGCGCCGGGAGTGGGGAAGGCGGCGGATCCGAGGCTGGGGTTCCATCACAGCGTGCTGGTCGGGTGACGGGGGCGGGCGGCGTTGACGGTGCCGGCGGGATGGTGCCGGTCGCGGGGACGGGGCCGGTCGCGGGCCTGCCGGCGGGACAGGGCCGGTCGCGGGCCGGTCGCGGGCCTGCCGGCGGGACAGGGCGCTGGGGTGGCCCCTGCCCCAGCGCCGCGGGCGGTGCCGTGCTGAGGGGAAGTGGTGCGGGGCTGGGGACGGGGTGGGGAGTGGGGTCGGGGTTCCAGACGGCGCGGGGGGCGGCGGTGAGGGTCCGGCGCGACGAGGGTCCGGCGAGGTGGGTCAGGTCATCCTTGTTTGCGCTCACTTGGAGTCCACTGCCAGTTACTTTCGCCAGCGAATGCGCCCTTGGAGGGAGGCGGGGCCGATGGGCGGGGGTGGGTGGGGCGGGCTGGGGGCGGGGCGAGGGGCGGCGGCGAGGGGCGGGGTCAGGTCATTGCTGATGTGGTTTCCGAACGCGTCACCAGTCGCTCGCGGTGAGCCTGTCGAACCGCGCGTCGAACGCGGTGATGCGAACGGTGGCAGGCACTTTCGCCGGCGGAAGCGACAGATGGGGCGTGTCGCAGTCTTCGCTTGACGTGAAATCGGCACAGGGCGCTCTCCGCGGTGCAGGGCCGCTGGGAATGGCTCTCCTGCAGCGCTCTCCGCTGCTGCTGGGGCGCGCGGGGAGGTGCGTGGGGGAGCGGAGATGGGCCCTCGAGATCTCGCCTCTGGCGAGCCGCCAGGGGCCTCGGCGAGCGGCCCGAAAACCGCGGTTACGATGGCTGCATCTGCTGGAGGTGCACGCCCATGGCCGCTCGACTCGCTGCGCTGGACAACAGCTCCCTCGTCGCCCACGTGAAGTCGCTCGCTGCGGACGAGCGAGGGATCAAGGTCGACTCGCTGCTTGCGCTGGCGGAGGTGGAGCGGCGGAAGTTCTACCTGGACCTGGGCTATCCCTCTCTCTGGGCGTTCTGCCGGGAGGAGCTGCACCTCCCGGAAGGCGGCGCCTATCGCCGCATCGCGGCCATGCGGCTGCTGTCCCGCTTCCCCTCCCTCGAGACGCCGCTGCGCGAGGGGCGGCTCTCCCTCACCACGCTGGGCATGCTGCGCGAGGTGCTGACGGAGGAGAACCTGGAGGCGCTGGTCGGAGACGCGGCCTTCAAGTCGAAGGCCGAGGTGGAGCGGCTGGTCGTGACCATCCAGCCGCGCGAGGCGCCGAAGGACGGCGTGCGCCGCCTCTCCTCCTCCTCCTCGACCCCCGCGGCCTCCCAGCCTCGTCCGGTGGATCCAAAGGGTGTGACTGCACCGGCGAGCGCGCTGGTCGAGGCGGCTCCCGTCCGGCCTCAGGAACCGGCCGCTTCCACGGCGCCCACCTTCGCGCTCTCGGCGCCCTGCCCCTCCCCCACCCGTCCCGAGCTCCACCCGGTCAACGCGGAGCAGTGGTCCATGCGCGTCACGCTCGACGAGGCGGCACACGCCGACCTCGAGACGCTTCGCGAGCTGCTCTCGCACAAGATCCCCGACGGCAACCTGGCCGACGTCCTCAAGGAGGCGCTCCGCTGCGCGGTCGAGAAGCACGCGAAGCGAAAGGGTGCGGTCGAGCTGGCCAGGGGGCCTGCGCCCGCGGCTTCGGCACCCCAGGCCTCCGCGCAGTCTGATACCCCGGCGCCGGCGGCGGTGTGCGAGCTCGCTCCGGTTCCGGCCTGCCCCGCCGACCCGCTTCCGCTCTTCGCCACTGCCTACCGCTTCGACCCTCGCACCGTCACGGCCGACGTCCGGCGCGCGGTCTGGGCGCGCGACGGCGGCTGCTGCTCCTACGTCTCCACGGACGGGCGCCGCTGCTCCAGCCGCTGGCAGCTGGAGCTGGACCACATCGACCCGGAGGCGATGGGTGGACCGCCGACCCTCCCCAATCTTCGGCTGCGCTGCCGGGGTCATAACCTCTGGGCGGCGGTGCAGGCGTTCGGGCGCGAGCACATGGCCGCCTTCGTCCCCTCCCTCTCCCTTTCACTTCCTCCAGCGAATGCGCCCTTGGAGTGTGACGACCGGCCGGGCCGGTAACGCACCCCGTGCGTCCTCCTCCGGCCGGGCAGGTGACCTCACGCGGCCCGCGCGTCCTCCTCCGCCAGCACGGCCAGCACCTCCGGCGACGGCGCCAGCGTGAGGCGCAGCGTGCGGGTCATGTGCGGGCTCCGGAGCAGCCAGGCCACCGCCTCGGCCAGGGCGCGCCGCGCCGGCCGCGGGGACCAGCCCAGCGCCGCCAGGCGGGCGTGGTCGTACCAGTAGAACCGCCCGACGGTGCGCGCCTGGTCCCTCGTCACCAGCGGCCGCGTCCCGCTGAGCCTGGCCCAGGCCTCCGCGGTGGTGGCCGCCAGCAGCGAGGAGAGGTGCCCGGCGTGCAGCCGCGGGCCGCCCACGCCGGACAGCTCGCCGACGATCCGGTGCAGCAGCGCCCACTCGAGGTTCTCGCTGCCGGCCAGGTAGCGCTGGCCGGGCTCGCCGCGCTCGGCGGCCAGGACGTGCGCGGCGGCCACGTCGCGGACGTGGACCACGTTGCAGCCGCCGGGGAAGGTGGTCCGCAGCGGGTCGCGCAGGTAGTCGAGGAGCACCGCGGTGCTGGGCACGACCTTGAGATCGTGCGGCCCCACGGTGATGGTGGGCAGCACCGCCACCACCTCCACCCCCAGCTCGCGCCCGGCCTCGAAGGCTTCCCGCTCCTGCGCGGCCTTGACGTGGAAGTAGGGCGGCGCCGGCTCCTCCTCCGGCAGCTCGCAGGCCTCGTCCCGCGGCACGGTGGTGGTGCTGGAGCCGAGCGCCACCGAGGAGGACGTCACCACCACCCGGCGCACGCCGGCGGCGGCCGCCGCCTCCAGCACGTGGCGCGTGCCGTCCACCGCCACGGCGCGCAGCGGCTCCGCCGCCACGCCGGAGTAGGCGAAGACCGCGGCGGCGTGGAAGACCACCTCCTGGCCCCGGGAGGCGGCCGCCAGCGAGGCCGGCTCCAGCACGTCGCCCACGGCCTGCTCCACCGGCACGCCCGCCAGCGCGCGCAGGTCGGCGCCGGGGCGGACCAGCGCCCGCACCGCGTGCCCGCCGGCCACGAGCTCGCGGACCAGGTTGGAGCCCACGAACCCGTTCGCGCCCGTGACCAGCGCCTTCACGGCCCCCTCCGGCGGCCCAGGTCGGCCTCCAGCGCGTCGCGGAGCTGCGCCAGGAAGGTCCGGACCTCCGGGCCTCGGCGCACCGCCACCTCCGCCGCCCAGCGCAGCGCCCGCGCCGGCCGGCCCGCCACGCCCGGCTCGTCGGGCGCCGGCGTGAAGTGGCTGAAGCCGTCGGCGTCCACCTGCGGCGGCGGCGAGGCCGTGGCCCCTGCCGCCGAGCGCGCCAGCGCCTGCACCGCCCGCGCCGCGCTCCGCGCCGCCGCGCCCACCGCGGCCGCCGGTCCGCCGGCCGGCTCCGGCCCCTCGGCGGCGCGGCCCACCCGCAGGTCCTGCCCCTCGTAGCGGGCCTGGAAGTTGGTGAGCGTCTCGCGGAAGTAGGCCAGGTACTCCCGCCCCACCAGCGGATCCTTCACCTCCGGCCAGAGCTCCAGCCGCAGCGCCTGCCACGCCGGCGGCAGCGCGAAGGCCTGCCGCGCCAGCACCGTCACCCGCGTGCCGCTCCCCTCGGCGGCGAAGGTGACGATGCCGTCGTCGTAGCGGGCCGAGCCGTTGTCGCTCGCCACCGTGCGCCAGAAGATCCGCTGCTCGCGCTCGCCGTACTGAATCCGCTCCAGCTTGCCCACGTCGATGGGCTGGCCGCCGGAGAGGACCAGCCAGTTGGGCTGGGGCAGGTAGCGGGTCCGCTCCGCCTGGTGGATGATTCGCCCGGCCTCGTCGCGCGCCACCGCCACGCTGCGGCCGCCCATGTAGTCCTTCATGCACTGCACGGCCCGGGCGATGTCCACCCGGGCCGTGAAGGCCTCGAACGGCACCGGCACCACCTGTCCGTACTCGAAGAGCACCGAGCCCTCCAGATACCGCCAGCGCAGCCCGCCCTCGTCCGGCGGAGTGGCCCGGATCAGCGCCTCCAGCGGCAGCAGGTAGCCCGGGACGGCCTCGTAGTCCTCCGGACCGTAGGCCGCCAGGTCCAGCGCCAGCGGCACCTCCTCGCGCGGCAGCGCCTCCTTGTCGGCCAGGGTCCGCCAGGCCGAGCGCCCTTGCCCGACCGCCGCGACAGCGTGGTTGACCCAGGCCAGCGCGGCGCCCGCCAGCGCGCTGCCGTCGGCAGCCGCCGCCAGCCGATCACCGGCCCGCTGCGCCAGCGCTGCCAGCGGCCCGGCCAGCGCCGCCGTGTCCCCGGCGTCCCGCCGCGCCCGGAAGGACTCGGCCAGCCAGGGGTGGACCGGCCGGAAGCCCGCGAAGGGCGAGAGGTCGCCCACCAGCTCGCGCCGCCCCGGGAGCCCCTCAGCCGCCAGGGCGCGCGCGCTGAGCCGCGAGACCTGCGGGTCCAGCCCCATCTTCACCGCGGCCACCCAGTCCACCAGCAGCAGGTCCCGCCCGGCGATGAGCGTGCGCGTGGGCAGGAGCCGCTCCGGCGAGGCCACCAGGCCATCCGCCGAGGTCCAGGCGTCCACCACCGTGAACCCCACCGGCGTGTGGCGCAGCAGCTCCAGGCACTGATCCCAGGGCCTCTGGCGCTGCCGGTCGTGCCGGTGGCCTTGCTGCGGCAGCGCCGCCAGCAGCCCGTGCAGCGCCAGCGCGTAGCCCTCCTCGTCGTGCGTGCGCGCCTTGGGGAAGGCGATGCGCAGGTCGGCCTCGAGCCAGGCGCGGGCGAGGAGGCTCCCCTCGAGCACACAGCCTGGTGGGAAGGGCGCGGGGAGGAGGTCCTCGGAGAGATCCACCAGGTCGTAACGGAACCCGTCGGGCGTCTCCCCGATCAGCCCGGCCCGCGCCGCGCGCGCCGCGAACCCACCCTCGGCCGCGCCGGCCAGCGCCACGCCGGTGAACCCGCGCTGCCCCAGCCCGTCCACCAGCGCCTCCAGCAGCGCCGGATTCGGCTCCCGACGCCGTCCCGCTCCAGGGTGGAGAGGTCCGGCAGGATCAGGATGTGCAGCGCCTGCGGCGGCGCGCCGGAGCGATCCAGCAGCGCGAGCAGCGCCTCCCCCAGGCCACCCCGCCCCACCGCGGCGCCCAGCGCCGCCGGCCCGTCCGCGCCTGTCGCGATCGCCACCCGCCCCGGGCGCTCCCCGGCGCCCTCCCCGCCCTCTCGCCGCATGGTGCTCGCCTCCGATCCGCTCGCGGCGAACCCGCGAGCGATCGGCCGGGCTTCCGGCCGCTCGATCCCCTGCTACTTACTCCCAGTGGATCGAACGGCTGCCGCCCGGAGGGAGCGCCGCGTTGGCGGGGCGCCGCCAGGGCTGCGGCGGATCAGCGCCGCTTCTTCTTGATGCTGATGTCGGCCAGCACGGCGAGGATCAGCACCACGCCCTTGATGCCGTACTGGACGTTCGAGTTCACGTCCATCATCTGCAGGCCGGTGCCGAGCGACTGCATGATGAGCGCGCCCACCACCGCGCCGAAGACGGTGCCCTCGCCGCCCAGCGTGGAGGTGCCGCCCAGGATGCAGCTGGCGATGACGTCCAGCTCGTAGCCGCCACCTGCGCCGGTGGTGCCGGAGCCCACGTAGGCGGCCAGCGCCACGCCGGAGACGCCCATGAGCGCCCCCATGGTCACGTAGACCCGGAAGATCGACGAGCGGATGTCGATGCCGGACAGGCGGGCCGCCTCCCGGTTGCCGCCGATCGCGTAGGCGTAGCGGCCGAAGCGCGTGTTGGTGGAGATGTAGCTCATGAGCAGCACGACCACGCCCAGGATCAGCACCAGCACCGGGACGCCGCGCAGGCCGGGCATCGCGTCGGCCTCGAACACGCGGTTGACGATGAGCACGTAGACGAAGACCAGGACCGAGAAGATGCCCGCCCTGACCAGCGCGCCGGGGAGCGATCCCAGCGCCACGCCGTACTTGGCCTTGCGCGCGCGGGCCGTGAAGACCCGCACGAACAGCGCCGCCGCGACCACCACGGCCAGCAGGTAGCCGACCCAGGGCGGCAGCAGCCCCTGCGCGAGGTACTTGAACGTGTCGTTGGACGAGATGAAGAGCGACTTGCCCTGCGTGACCAGCAGGATGCCGGACTTGAAGATGTACATCCCGCCCAGCGTGACGATGAAGGGCGGAACGGCGAGGCGGGCGATGATGTACCCCTGGTAGACGCCGAGCAGCACCCCCAGCGCGACGCCGATCACCGTCACCACGGTCGCGACCACCACGACCTGCGCCCCCTCGGAGGCGTTGGGCATGAGCGCCAGGACCCACCCGTCCACCACGCCGTGGTAGAGGAGCGCGGCCGTCACCACCGAGACGAAGCCGGCGCCGTAGCCGACCGAGAGGTCGATGCCGCCGGTGACGATCACGAAGACCATCCCGCAGGCCATGATCCCGATGATGGCCATCTGGGGCAGCGTGTTCTGGATGTTGCTGGCGCTGGTATAGGCCGGCGCCGCGATCCCGAAGCCGATCCAGATCAGCACCAGCGCCATCACCAGGATGTACGACTGGAGGTCACGGGTCATGGCCCCGACCAGCGCCCCCAGCCGCCCCGCGCGCTGCACCCCTGCCCCGTCCGCCTTGAGGTCTGTCGTGTTGAGCATGCCGCGCTTTCCTATGCGACCTCGACGCCTGTCGCCCTGGCCATGATGCGCTCCTGGTTCGCCCCCTGGATCTCGAGGATCCCGTTGGAGCGCCCCTCCCACATCACCAGCACCCGATCGCTCATGCCCAGCACCTCCTCCAGCTCGGAGGAGATCATGATGATGGAGAACCCGCTCTCCGCCAGCTGGTTCATGAGCTTGTAGATCTCGTACTTCGCGCCCACGTCGATGCCGCGCGTCGGATCGTCGAGGATCAGGATGCGCGGCTCGGACATGAGCCACTTGGAGATGACGACCTTCTGCTGGTTGCCGCCGGAGAGCGACTCGACCGGCACCTGCACGGTGGGCGCCTTGATGGAGAGGCTGGTCCAGTACTTGAGCACCGCCGCCAGCTCCCCGTCCGCGTCGATGCGCATGAAGCCGGAGAAGCGGTCCAGGTTGGGCAGGCTCATGTTCTGCAGGATGGACTGGCGCAGCACCAGCCCGCCCGTCTTGCGGTCCTCCGGCACCAGCCCGATCCCCTGGCGCATGGCCTGGCGCGCGCTCCGGATCTCCACGCGCTTGCCGTCCAGCTCGACGGCCCCCTTCGTCACGTGCCCCAGCTCGCCGAAGAGGGTGGTGACGAGCTCGGTCCGGCCCGAGCCCATCAACCCGGCGATGCCGAGGATCTCTCCCCGGCGCAGCTCGAAGCTGACGCCCTTGAGCACCTCGCGCCTGGGGTTCAGCGGATCCACGGCGTGCAGGTCGCGGACGCGCAACAGCACCTCGCCCGGGCGCCGGTTGCCCTTGGGGAAGCGCTCCTTCATCTCGCGCCCCACCATCAGGCTCACCAGCTTCTCCACCGTGAGCCCGCTGGTGGGCTGGGTGGTGACCAGCCGCCCGTCGCGCATCACCGAGACGGTGTCGGTGGTCCGGAAGAACTCGTCCAGCTTGTGCGTGATGTAGAGGCAGGTGACGCCCTGCTTCCGGAGCTCCTGGAGGATCTCCATCAGCTTGTCCACCTCGGCCTCGGACAGCGCGGAGGTGGGCTCGTCCAGGATCAGGACCTTGGCCTCCTCCGAGAGCGCCTTGGCGATCTCGGTCATCTGCTTCTGCCCGACGCCCAGGTTCTCGACCACGTCGAACGGGGAGATGGGCAGCTTGTAGCGGGCCAGCAGGGCCGCCGTGTCGGCGTAGAGCTTGTCCCAGTCGATGCCCGGGCCGCGGCGCGGCTCCTTGCCCAGGAAGATGTTCTCGCCCACCGTCAGCTTCGGCACCAGGGTCAGCTCCTGGTAGACGATGGCGATCCCCTCCTCGATGGCCTGGCGGATGGCGTGCTCGCCCAGCCGCAGCTCGCGCCCGTCGTAGGTGATCGTCCCCTCGTACGTTCCGTGCGGGTAGACGCCGCACAGGATCTTCATGAGGGTGGACTTGCCGGCGCCGTTCTCGCCGCAGAGGCCGTGGATCTCGCCGCGCCTCACGCGGATGGAGACGTCGCTCAGCGCGGTGACGCCCGGGAACTTCTTGGTGACGCGGGAGATGTCGAGGAGGACGTCGGAAGCCACGCGCGCTCCTGGGGAGGGGGACGGCCCGGCCCCTCGCTGCGGGGCCGGGCCTGGTTCAGCTCAGCTTACATCGGCGGGGCGTTCGGGACGTCCTTGTAGACGCCCTGGTACGGCTGGAAGCCGGAGTCCACCACCAGCTTCTTGAGGTTCTCCTTGGTGACCTGGAAGACCTGCAGGAACTTGCACTGCACGTCGCCCTTCATCGCCTTGTTGCCGGTCAGCTCGGCCAGCTTGAACGGCTTGAGGCCGAGGTTGGTGTCACCCTTGGCCAGCTTGGCGGCCAGCTCGGTGGCCAGCGGGGTCAGCTGGCGGGTGTCCTTCAGGATCGTGACGGTCAGCTCGCCGCGGGCGATGGAGTTGCAGCCCGCCTCGGTGGCGTCCTGGCCGGAGATGGGGGTCTTACCGGCCATGCCGACCGTCTTCATCGCCTCGAGGGCGCCCAGCGCGGTGCCGTCGTTGGAGGCGACCACGGCGTCGAACTTCTTGCCGGTGGCGGTCAGGATGTTCTCCATGACCTTCTTGGCGTTGGCCGGGTCCCAGTTCTCGACCCACTGATCGGCGACGATCTTGATCTTGCCGGAGTCGATGAGGGGCTTGAGGACCTCCATCTGGCCGGCGCGGAACAGGTGGGCGTTGTTGTCCGTCGGGCTGCCGCCCAGCAGGACGAAGTTGCCCGAGTTCTTCACCGCCAGCACGCCCTTGGCCTGGTTGCGGCCCACGTCGACGTTGTCGAAGGAGACGTAGGCCGCGATCTTGCTGGTCTTGATCAGGCGGTCGTAGGCGATCACCTTCACGCCGCGGGCCGCGGCCTGCTCGACGGCCGTGGCGGCCGCGTCGCCGTCCTCGGCCACCACGATGATGACCTTGGCGCCCTGGGTGACCATGTTCATGATCTGGTCGTTCTGGAGCTTCGCGTCGTGGTTCGCCTCCTGCGAGATCACGTCGAAGCCTGCGGCGGACAAGAGCTTCGTCATCTCGTCGCGCTCACGCGGCCAGCGCTCCGTCGCGAAGTCGGAGAAGGACAGGCCGATCTTGTCCTTCGCCGCCGCGATGCCCGGTGCCACCAACGCGATCATCGTGATCGCGAACGAAAGGAGAGTGGTCCTCTTCACGAGTTACCTCCTGGTGAGATTGCAGCCGTGACTTGGGGTGAAGCGAGCAGCACGCATCCCCGGTTGAATCGGAGGCTCGCAGACATCCCCGCGCGGCCTTCGATTGCCGCGAAGCATAGACCCGCACCGGCCCGCCGTGGAGGCGGAGGTGTCCCTCCGCGGCGGTCAACCCTTCAGGGGCTCCGGCGGCTGGTTCGCCCCGGAATCCGGCCGTCTGGCGCGCGGGAGGGTCCCGTCGATCGCGCCCTCCCGGGAAATCGTAAGGAATCTGGACTAATTCGGCTCCGCGCCCGCCGCCGGGTCCAGCCCGACCGGCGCCCGGAGCTCGCCGGCCGCCTCGAGGCCGGGCCCGACCGGGAGCAGGACCGTGAAGGTGGTCCCCTGCCCCGCCGCGCTCGCCACCTGCACGTAGCCGCCGCCCTGGCGGACGATCCCGTAGGCCGTGGAGAGGCCGAGCCCGGAGCCGTTGCCGCCCGGCTTGGTGGTGAAGAAGGGCTCGAAGAGGTGGGCCTGCACCTGCTCGTCCATCCCGCAGCCGTCGTCCCGCACCTCGACGGCCACGTACGCACCCGGCGGCGCCAGGTCGGGGCCGCAGGGCGTCGGGGCGGCCAGCACCCGCTCGCGCACCGCCAGCACCACCGTGCCGGCCTCGCCGATCGCGTCGCGCGCGTTCAGCCCCAGGTTCATGATCACGTGGCCGAGCTGGTCCGGGTCGGCCAGGGCCTGCCGGCTCCCCTCCGCCTCCACCCGGAGCACGGCCCCCGCCTTGAAGGTCCTGCGCAGGAGCCCGGCCGTCTCGCGCACCAGCGCCGGGGCGTCCACGCGGCGCAGGGTCGCCGGCTGCTTGCGCGCGAAGGAGAGGAGCTGCCGCGACAGGCCCAGCGCGCGGCCATAGGCGACCTCGATCTGCTCCGCCGCCTCCCGCTCGGCGGGCGTCCCGCGGCGCACCTCCGGGAGCCACGCGCCGATCACCGCCAGCAGGTTCTTGAGGTCGTGGACCACGCCGCTGGCCAGCCGGCCCACCGCCTCCAGCTTCTGCGTCTGGCGGAGCCGGTCCTGCAGCGCCGCCCGCTCGTCGGTGAGCCGGACCACGCGCTCCCGCTCCTCCTCGAGGAACCAGACCACCATGGCCAGCCCCAGCGCCGGCGCGGCCAGCGCGCCCAGCAGCGGGGCCGCGTAGAAGAGGAGCGCCGGCGAGCCGCCCCAGACCGCGCGGTAGCCGACCGCCACCACCACCGACAGCTCGGAGACGCCCATGAGCGCCGTGCCGAGCGCGGTGGCCCAGGGGCCCGGTCCGCGGGCGGGGCGCACCCGCAGGATCCAGCCGGACGCGGCCAGCAGCGCGCCCCCGGCCAGCAGGCTGCGCAGCGCCACGTTCACCAGCCCGCGCATGGGCGGCGCCACGCCCGGCGCCGCCGTGAGGATCACCGGGATGCTCCCCAGCACCGCCAGCCCGCCCAGGGTGAAGCCCCGGGCGCCGCGCCCCAGCGCGCGGCCGGCGCGCAGCTCCCAGGCGCCGATCACCACCAGCGCCGCCGCCCAGTGGAGCACCACCGTCCCGGCCATCCAGACCGCCACGCGCTCCCAGTCGTCGCTGGGCAGCTCACCCAGCTGCAGCGCGAGGAAGCCGCCCGCCTGCGCCCCGGCGTAGCAGATCCACGCCACCGCCCAGGTGCCGACGTGCGGGCGGCGGTAGCGCCGGTGCAGATCGCCCAGCACCGCCGCCAGCAGCAGGCTGACCGCGAACTTGAGCCCCAGGCCGACCAGGACCAGCGCGGTGGGGACGTTCAGGGTGGCCATCCCCGGACTCTACACGCACCGTACGTGGCCGGGCCGCGCAAAGAGAAGGGGCAGGCCCGGTGAGGCCTGCCCCCGATGCCGCTCGCGTCAGCGGGTCGAGCGCGCTTAGCGCCGATCGCCCAGCAGCCGGAGGATGGCCAGGAACAGGTTGATGAAGTCCAGGTAGAGCGAGAGCGCGCCGTTCACGGCCAGCGAGGCCGTCCCGTTGCCCGCGCGGGCGAAGGCCCGGAGCTTCTGCGTGTCGTAGGCGGTGAGGCCGGTGAAGACCACCACCATGGCGCAGGAGACGACGAAGCCCACCATGTCCGAGCGCAGGAAGATGTTCACCACGCTGGCGATCACGATCCCGATGAGCCCCATGAACAGGAAGGTGGACCAGCCGGAGAGATCGCGGCGGGTGACCGTCCCGAAGACGCTCATGGCGGCGAAGGTCCCGCCGGTGATGAAGAAGGCGGAGGCGATCGAGGACTGCGTGTAGACCAGCAGCAGGATGGAGAACGTCACGCCGTTGAGCGCGGCGTAGAGGGTGAAGAGCCCGCCGGCCACCGGCGCGGAGACCCTGTGCGCGGCGGCCGAGATGGCGAAGACCAGCGCCATCTGGGCGATGAACAGCCCGATCATGAGCGGGCGGGCCCACGGCTGTGCCCAGAGGCTGCTGCCGGCCACCGCGTAGGCGACCAGGCCGGTGACCACCATCCCGACCGTCATCCAGCCGTAGACGGCGTTCATGAAGCGGCGCTCGACGTCGCTCGCGCCCTGGACGATGACCTGGGCCGCGGCGGGACGCTGAGGGAAGCGAGAAGAGGTGTCGAATGGCATGCGGCGATCATAGCCGCGGGTCGGCCCGCCGTCATGCGGCATCGGAACCGCCCCGGGCTCCGAGGATCGACGTGTTTTCCGGGGGTTGCCTCCGGGATGAGGATCCCGGGGCCTCGGGGAGGCCAGGTTGCCGCACCTGGGACGTGGGCGTGGACGCGGGGACCTGGAGGAGCCACCCCCTTGCGCCCCCCCTGCCCTCGCTGGCCTGCTCGCCGCCTCCTCGATCGCCCGAGCGCACGAGCCGCCCGACAGACACCGCCCGACCCGGCCGTCGTCCCGGACCAGCTCGAGGCCGGCAAAGCCCGGTTCCCCAAGGCTCTCCTTCCCCATGTGGCCGTCCGACGCAGTGCCCTCCCAGGGCGCCCATGTGCGGCGGTGCGCCATGCGTGGACGGCCACGGCTTGTGTAAACTAGCCGGCTCCACTGACCCCGAAGGCACGGCGGCCCACGGCCGACCGACCGAGCGAGCGAGCACGCAACCGATGACCGCACCGTCCACGCTGTTCCAGAAGATTTGGGATTCCCACGTCGTCGCCGAGGAGCCCGGCGCCCCCGCCGTCCTCTACATCGACCTGCACCTCGTCCACGAGGTGACGAGCCCCCAGGCCTTCACCGGCCTCCGCAGCCGCGGCCTCAAGGTCCGCCGCACGGATCGGACGGTGGGCACGGTGGACCACAGCGTGCCGACCAACGGCAAGATCGTGGACGACCTGGCCGCCAAGCAGCTGGACCAGATGCACGCCAACGCGCGCGAGTTCGGCGTGACGCTGCACGGGCGCGGCAGCGCGAACCAGGGCGTGGTCCACGTGATGGGGCCGGAGCTCGGCTACACGCACCCCGGCATGACCATCGTCTGCGGCGACAGCCACACCGCCACGCACGGCGCGTTCGGCGCGCTGGCCTTCGGCATCGGCACCAGCGAGGTCGAGCACGTGCTGGCGACGCAGTGCCTGCTGCAGAACAAGCCGAAGACGCTCCAGGTGCAGGTGGACGGCAAGCTCTCGCCGGGCGTCACCGCCAAGGACATCATCCTCGGCCTCATCGCCAGGATCGGCGTGGGCGGCGGCACCGGCCACGTCATCGAGTACACCGGCGCCGCCATCCGGGCGCTCTCCATGGAAGAGCGGATGACGGTCTGCAACATGTCGATCGAGGGCGGCGCGCGCGCCGGCCTGATCGCGCCGGACGAGATCACCTTCCAGTACCTGGCCGGCCGCGAGCACGCGCCGCGGGGCGAGGCCTGGGAGCGCGCGGTGGCTCGCTGGCGGACGCTGCCCAGCGACCCGGGCGCGACCTACGACCGGACCGTCACGCTCGACGCCTCCGCGCTCACGCCCATGATCACCTTCGGCACCAATCCGGGCCAGGGCATGGGCATCGCCGACCGGATCCCCGACCCGGCCGCGCTGGCCGACGCCTCGCAGCGCGCTGCGCTGGAGAAGGCGCTGCAGTACATGGGGCTCAAGCCCGGCCAGCAGCTGCTCGGCCAGCCCATCGACGTGGTCTTCATCGGCAGCTGCACCAACGGCCGCCTCTCCGACCTGCGGGCCGCGGCGCGCGTCATGAAGGGGCGCAAGGTGGCCCCGAACCGGCGCGTGCTGGTGGTGCCGGGCTCGCAGGCGGTCAAGCGCGACGCCGAGGCCGAGGGGCTGGACCGCGTCTTCAAGGAGGCGGGCGCCGAGTGGCGCGACCCGGGCTGCTCCATGTGCATCGCCATGAACGGCGATCAGCTGTCGCCCGGGCAGTACGCCGTCTCCACCAGCAACCGCAACTTCGAGGGGCGGCAGGGCAAGGGAGGCCGGACCTTCCTGGCCTCGCCCGAGACCGCCGCCGCCGCGGCCGTGACCGGCGCCGTCGCCGACGTCCGCACGCTGCTCGCCTGAGGAGGACGACACCATGGCCCAGTTCACCACGCTCACCGCCCGCGTCGTCGTCCTCCCGGTCAACGACATCGACACCGACCAGATCATCCCGGCCCGCTTCCTCAAGGTGACCGACAAGGCCGGCCTCGGCGCCAGCCTCTTCGCCGACTGGCGCTACCAGGCGGACGGCAGCCCCAAGGCGGACTTCGTCCTCAACCAGCCCGCCTCCCAGGGCGCGCAGGTGCTGCTGGCCGGCGACAACTTCGGCTGCGGCTCCTCCCGCGAGCACGCGCCGTGGGCGCTGACCGGCTTCGGCTTCCGCGCCGTGATCAGCACCTCCTTCGCCGACATCTTCCGGAACAACGCGCTCAAGAACGGGCTGCTCCCGGTGGCGGTGGACGCCGCCACGCACGCGAAGCTCAAGGCGCAGCTGGCCGCGAAGCCGGACGCGCAGGTGACGGTGGACCTGGCGTCGCAGACCCTGACGCTGCCGGACGGCAGCACCGCCACCTTCCCGGTGGAGGCCTTCTCCAAGACCTGCCTGCTCAACGGCGTCGACGAGCTGGGCTACATCCAGCGCTTCGAGGACCGCATCACCGCGTACGAGCAGCGGGCGGCCCGATGATCCAGCTCTACGACACCACGCTCCGGGACGGCACCCAGCGCGAGGGCATCTCGCTCTCGGTCGAGGACAAGCTGCGCATCGCGCGCCGCCTCGACGAGCTGGGGGTGGCCTTCATCGAGGGCGGGTGGCCGGGCTCCAACCCCAAGGACGCCGAGTTCTTCCAGCGGGCGCGGGACCTGGCGTGGGAGCACGCCGCCGTGGCCGCCTTCGGCGCCACCTGCCGCGCCGGCGGCCAGCCGGAGGGCGACGCCAACATCCAGGCGCTCCTCTCCGCCGCCACCCCGGTCTGCACCGTGGTGGGCAAGACCTGGACGCTGCACGTCACCGACGTGCTGCGCACGACGCTGGACGAGAACCTCCGCATCATCGAGCTGAGCCTGGCGTACCTGCGCGCGCAGGGGCGCCGGGTCATCTATGACGCCGAGCACTTCTTCGACGGCTACCGCGCCGACCCGGCCTACGCCCTGGAGACGCTCCGGGCCGCGGCCCGCGGCGGGGCGGAGACCCTGGTGCTCTGCGACACCAACGGCGGCTCGCTGCCCTGGCAGGTGGCGGAGATCGTCCGCGCGGTGGGGGCCGCGGTGAAGCACCCGCTGGGCGTGCACACGCACGACGACGCGGGCTGCGCGGTGGCCAACGCGCTGGCCGCGGTCGAGGCCGGCGCGGTGCAGGTGCAGGGGACCGTCAACGGCTACGGCGAGCGCTGCGGCAACGCCAACCTCTGCACCATCGCCCCGGCGCTGGAGCTGAAGCTCGGCAAGCGCTGCCTGCCCGACGGCAAGCTGCGCACGCTCTTCGAGATCTCGCACTTCGTGGCGGAGGTGGCCAACCTCTCGCCCGACGAGCACCTGCCCTACGTGGGCAAGTCGGCCTTCGCGCACAAGGGCGGCATCCACGTGGCGGCCATGCGGCGCAACGAGCTCTCCTACCAGCACGTCGATCCGGCCGCGGTCGGCAACACCAGCCGGGTGGTGGTGAGCGAGCTCTCCGGGCGCGGCAACCTGCTGGCCAAGGCGGAGGAGTTCGGGCTCGACCCGACCCGCACCGACGCCGCCGCCGTGCTGGAGGAGATCAAGGGGCTGGAGGCGCAGGGGTTCTCCTTCGAGGCCGCCGAGGCCTCGGTGGCGCTGCTGATGCGCCGCCGCCAGCCCGGGTACGCGGCGCCGTTCGAGCTGATCGACTTCCTCGTGAACGTCGAGCACCGGACCGGCCGCGGCATCTTCTCCGAGGCCATGGTGAAGGTGCGCGTGGACGGCGAGGTGCTGCACACCGCCGCCGAGGGCGACGGCCCGGTCAACGCGCTCGACGCCGCGCTCCGCAAGGCGCTGCTCCCGCGCCTGCCCGCGGTGGCCGAGCTCACCCTGGTCGACTACAAGGTCCGCATCCTGGACGGCCCGCCGGGCACCGCCGCCATCACCCGCGTGCTGATCGACACCCAGCGCGGCGGCCAGCGCTGGAGCACGGTCGGCGCCAGCACCAACATCATCGAGGCCAGCTGGCGCGCGCTCGTCGACGCCATCGAGTACGGGCTGGCCCTGACCTGACCCAGAACGAGGAGACAGCATGAGAGCCAGCATCGTGGTCCTGCCGGGCGACGGCATCGGACCTGAGGTCACCGCCGAGGCCGTGAAGGTCCTGGAGGCCATCGCGCGCCGCTTCGGCCACCAGCTCACCTTCACGCAGCACCTCATGGGCGGCTGCTCCATCGACGCCCACGGCACCGCCCTCACCGACGAGGTGCTGGCCGCCTGCAAGGCCTCCAGCGCGGTGCTGCTGGGCGCGGTGGGCGGGCCGAAGTGGGACGACCCGTCGGCCAAGGTCCGCCCGGAGCAGGGGCTCCTGGGGCTGCGCCGCGGGCTGGGCGTCTTCGCCAACCTGCGGCCGGTCCGCGTCCACCCGCGGCTGCTGGAGGCCTCGCCCATCAAGGCCGACCGGCTGGAGGGCGTGGACATCCTGGTCATCCGCGAGCTGACCGGCGGCCTCTACTTCGGCGCCAAGGGGCGCGACCGCAAGGACGGCCACGAGCGCGCCTTCGACACGCTCGAGTACCAGGACTTCGAGGTCCGCCGCGTGGTGGACCTGGCCTTCCGGCTGGCGGCCGCGCGCAAGAAGAAGGTCACCAGCGTGGACAAGGCCAACGTGCTCGAGTCCTCCCGCCTCTGGCGGCAGGTGGCCGTGGAGGTGGCCAAGGGGCACGCCGGGGTGGCCCTCGAGCACATGCTGGTGGACACCGCCGCCATGCGGCTGGTGACCAGCCCGAAGACGCTGGACGTGGTCGTCACCGAGAACATGTTCGGCGACATCCTCACCGACGAGGCCTCGGTGCTGGCCGGCTCCATGGGCATGCTCCCCTCCGCCTCCATCGGCGACGGCGGGCCGGGCCTGTACGAGCCCATCCACGGCTCGGCCCCGGACATCGCCGGCAAGGGGATCGCCAACCCGGTCGGCACCATCCTCTCGGCCGCGATGCTGCTCCGCCACTCGCTGGGGCTGGCCGAGGAGGCCCGCGTCATCGAGGCCGCCGTCGACGCGGCCATCGAGGACGGCGCCCGCACCGGCGACCTGGGCGGCACGCTCGGGACCCGCGCCATGGCGGACGAGATCCTGAAGCGGCTGGGGTAGCGCCCGCCTCGCGAACAATCGGTCACCGCGCCGTCGAGCGGGGCCGAACCGGACCGGGCAGGGTGCGCTCGACCAAGGAGCGCACCATGTCCATCTCCCTCCGTCGCCTCACCCTCCCCGCGACCGTCGCCGTCTTCCTGCTGGCCGCAGCGGCCCTCCTGGTCTACGCCGCGCGCGCCGCCGCCGACGACCGCGGCCCGCCGCCCGGCCCGCCCCCGGAGGCCTACCAGGCCTGCTCCGGCAAGGCCCAGGCCGCCACCTGCCAGGTCGGCTTCGGCGATCGCAGCGAGTCCGGCACCTGCGAGGCCACCCGCGAGGGCGACCTGGCCTGCCGCCCCGCCCGCGGCGGCCGCCGCGGCCCGCCCCCGGAGGCCGTCGCCGCGTGCAGCGGCCTCGTCTCGGGTGACGCCTGCGCCCTCACCGTCGGCGGCGACACCCTCGACGGCACCTGCGGTTCGCCTCCCGACGGCGGCCAGCTGGCCTGCCGGCCGGCCAGGATGCCGCCACCGCCGGAGGGGCGGTAGGCCGCCCGCCTCGGGCGCGCCGCGCGAGCAGCCCGCTGCACGCGCCCGAGGCAAACGGTTGCGCCGCGCGGGCCGGGCCCGCGAGATCCCACGGAATCGGCCCTGGCCCGCCCCTTGCTCTCCCGTCCGCGTCCAGCAGCGGAGGGAGTTCACCATGAGCGAGGCGAAGACGGTGGGGTCGGTCAGCTACGCGACCCGTGACGAGGCGTACTTCGAGGGGCGGCAGCTGAAGCGGGTGGCCGGACCCTGGAAGCTGTGGGCCATGGGGGTGGCGGCGGTCATCTCCGGCGCCTTCTCCGGCTGGAACTTCGGCCTGGGCGTGGGCGGCTTCTGGGGCCTGGCCATCGCCACCCTCCTCATCACCGCCATGTACCTGCTGCTCTGCCTCAGCCTGGCGGAGATGGGCACGGCGCTGCCGCACACCGGCGGCGCCTACTCCTTCGCCCGCACCAGCATGGGCCCATGGGGCGGCTTCGTCACCGGGCTGGCCGAGAACATGGAGTACGTCTTCACGCCGGCGGTGATCGCCTTCTTCGCCGGCTCCTACCTCAAGGCGGTCTTCGCCGGGACGCCGCTGGGCGCGCTGCCCGATCCCCTCTGGTGGGCCCTGCTGTACGTGGTGTTCATCACGCTCAACGTGCTGGGCGCGCACCTCTCCTTCCGCTTCGCCTTCGTGATCACGCTGGTGGCCATGGGCGTGCTGCTGCTCTTCTTCGGCGCCGCGCTCCCCCACGTGGACTTCGCGAAGAACCTGTTCGACATCCCGCCCGCCCCCGGCGGCACCCCCGCCCTGCCCTTCGGCCTGGGCGGCATCCTGATGGCGCTGCCCTTCGCGGTCTGGTTCTACCTGGGCATCGAGGAGCTGCCGCTGGCCTCGGAGGAGACCAACCACCCCGAGCGCGACCTGCCCCGCGGCATCATCGGCGGGATCCTCACGCTGATCGTGATCACGCTCTTCACGCTGGTGCTCAACACCGGCCTGGCGCCCGGCGCGGCCAAGCTCTCCACCAGCGGCGAGCCCATCCTGGACGGCTTCCGCACGCTCTTCGGCGACGGCTCGGCGCGGCTGCTGGGCCTGGCCGCCACCGCCGGCCTGGTGGCCAGCTTCCACGGCATCATGTACGCCTACGGCCGGCAGATCTACTCCCTCTCCCGCGCCGGCTACTTCCCCACCTTCCTCTCCCTCACCCACCCGAAGCACAAGACGCCCTGGGTGGCGCTGGTGGGCGGCGGCGTGGTGGGCTACGCGGTGATGCTGGCGCTCTGGTTCTTCTCGGCCGACGCCACCGTGTACATCGGCACCAAGCTGCTCTGCATGGCGGTCTTCGGCGCCATGATCTCCTACGTGCTGCAGATGGCCTCGTTCGTGATCCTCCGGCTCCGCTTCCCGGGCCTGGCGCGGCCATTCGTGAGCAAGCTGGGCGTGCCGGGGGCGGTGGTGGCCGGCGCCATCGCGCTGGTGACGCTGGTGACCCTCTTCGTGGTGGATCCGGTCAACTACCGCTCCGCGGCCATCGGCGCCTGCGCCTGGTTCGCGGGCGGGATCCTCTACTTCGCGCTGCACAGCCGGAAGCGGCTGGTGCTCTCGCCGGAGGAGGCCTTCGCGCTCCGCGCCTCCGGCAGCGGCGGCGCGGTGCCGGAGGGCGTGCCGGCGGCCCACGAGCCCGACGCCGCCTAGAGGGCACGGCCCCCATGCCCAGCCTCTCCGCCACCGTCGGCCGCACCCGCTTCACCTTCGCCGACCTGAAGGAGGTCATGGCCAAGGCGTCGCCACCGCGCTCGGGCGACGCCCTGGCCGGCCTGGCGGCGTCCTCCGCCCAGGAGCGGGTCGCGGCGCGGACGGTGCTGGCGGACCTGCCGCTGACCCGCTTCCTGGCCGAGCCGCTCATCCCCTACGAGGAGGACGAGGTCACCCGGCTGATCGTCGACTCGCACGACGCGGCCGCCTTCGCGCCGGTGAAGGACCTGACGGTGGGCCAGCTGCGCGAGTGGCTGCTGGCCTACGAGACCGGCGCCGCCGAGCTGGCGGCGCTGGCCCCGGGGCTCACGCCGGAGATGGCCGCGGCGGTGACCAAGCTGATGCGCAACCAGGACCTGGTGCTGGTGGCGAGCAAGTGCCGGGTCACCACCCGCTTCCGCAACACCATCGGCCTTCCCGGCCGGCTGTCGGTGCGGCTGCAGCCCAACCACCCCACCGACGATCCGGCCGGGATCGCCGCCTCGGTGGTGGACGGGCTGCTCTACGGCTGCGGCGACGCCGTCATCGGCATCAACCCGGCCACCGACTCGGTGGCCTCGATGGAGGCGCTGGTGCGGCAGCTGGCCGAGCTGATCCAGCGCCACGCCATCCCCACCCAGTCCTGCGTGCTGGCGCACGTCACCACCGCGCTGCGGGTGATGGCGCGCGGCGCGCCGGTGGACCTGGTGTTCCAGTCGGTGGGCGGCACCGAGGCCACCAACCGCAGCTTCGGCGTCTCGCTGGCGCTGCTGGACGAGGCCCACCGCGCCGCCCTCTCGCTGGGGCGCGGCACGCTCGGCCAGGACGTCATGTACTTCGAGACCGGCCAGGGCTCCGCGCTCTCCGCCGAGGCGCACCACGGCGTGGACCAGCAGACCTGCGAGGCCCGCGCCTACGCCGTCTGCCGCCGCTTCTCGCCGCTGCTGGTCAACTCGGTGGTGGGGTTCATCGGCCCCGAGTACCTGTACGACGGCAAGCAGATCCTGCGAGCCGGGCTGGAGGACCACTGCTGCGGCAAGCTGCTGGGGCTGCCCATGGGCGTGGACGTCTGCTACACGAACCACGCCGAGGCGGACCAGGACGACATGGACACGCTGCTCACGCTGCTGGGCGCCGCCGGCTGCACCTACGTCATGGGCGTCCCGGGCGCCGACGACGTGATGCTCAACTACCAGTCCACCTCGTTCCACGACAGCCACTACCTGCGCCAGGTGCTGGGGCTGCGCCCGGCGCCTGAGTTCGAGGCCTGGCTGCAGCGGGCCGGCATCACCGACCACCGCGGCCGCCTGCGCCCCATCCCGCGGGGCCACCGCCTGCTGGGCGGCGGCGCGCCGGAGGTGCGGGCGTGAGCCGGCTCGTCCCCGACCCCTGGACCGGCCTGCGGGCCCTCACCGGCGCGCGGATCGCGCTGGGGCGCGCGGGCGGGTCGCTGCCCACCGCCGAGCTGCTGCGCTTCTCGGCCGCCCACGCCGCCGCGCGCGACGCGGTCTGGTCGGCGCTCGACCTCGAACGCCTGGAGGCCCAGCTGGCGCCGCTGGGGCTGCCTCTGCTGCGGCTGCGGACCCAGGCCCCCGACCGCGCCACCTACCTGCGCCGTCCGGACCTGGGCCGCCGCCTCGACCCGGGCAGCGCGACCGCGCTGGCCGCTGCCGCGCCGCCCGGTGGCTGCGACGTGGCGCTGATCCTGGCCGACGGCCTCTCCGCCACCGCCACCCAGGCCCATGGCGCCGCCCTGGCGGCCGCGTGCGTAGCCGGCCTGCGCGGCGCTGGGCTCTGCGTGGGACCGCTGGCGCTGGTGACGCAGGCGCGCGTGGCGGTGGAGGATTCCATCGGCGCCGCGTTGAGAGCGCGCGTGGCGTTGATCCTGGTGGGCGAGCGCCCCGGTTCCGGCTCCCCGGACAGCCTGGGCGCCTACCTGGTCCACGCCCCGCGCGCCGGCCGGACCGACGCGGAGCGGAACTGCGTCTCCAACGTCCGTCCGGAGGGGCTGCCGGTGCCGGCCGCGGCCGAGCTGCTCTGCTGGCTGGTGCAGGCGGCGCTGGGGCGCGGGCTCTCGGGGGTGGAGCTCAAGGATGAGCGGGGGCTGGCGGCGGCTGTGACGGCACCGGCGCTCTGCGCCGGGTGAACCCGGCAGCTGATCGCTGGGCGTGGTCGCCTGACCGGCCTCACGGCCTCACAGCTTCACCGCGCCGGTCGGATCCCACCACACCTTCCCCTTGCCGCGCGCCGCCTCCAGCGCGCGCGCCCGCAGGGCTTCCAGCTCGACCGTGCTCATGGGCGCCGCCCGCGCGGCGGCGTCGAAGGCGGCCTCCTGCTCGTTCTCGAAGCTGAGCCCCAGCAGCGCCACGTCGGGATCGAGCGTGAGCGCGTAGCGGACGCAGTCCTCCACCGTGAGCCGCGGCAGCGTCGCCTCCGCTGCGTCCTGGCCGCCGGAGGAGAGCTTGCCGCGCGGGCGCGCGGAGAGCGGCCGCTGGTAGCCCTCCGTGTCTCCCAGCAGCTTTCCGCCGCCGAACACCTTCATGCCCAGGGTGCCCACCCCCAGCTGCCGGGCGCGGGGCAGGATCCCGGCGGTGAAGCGCGGGTCGCCCAGCGGGCCGACCGGGAACATGAGGGCGTCGCACAGCCCGGAGTCGAGCGCGGCCGCCAGCACGTCGGGGTGATGCGAGGAGATCCCGCGCCAGCGCACCCGCCCCCGGGCCGCCTCCTCCGCCAGCTCGTCGAACGCGCCCCCGGCCGCCGACAGGCGGCGCCAGGTGGGGAGGTCCGGGACGGCGTGGAACAGGGCCAGGTCGATGGACGGCCACCCCAGCCGCTCCAGGCTGGCGTCCAGCTGCGGTCCGACCGGCGCGCCGAGGTCGTCCACCTTGTCCACCAGCAGCACGCCCTCACGCCGGCCTCGCAGCGCCTCCCCCACGATCTCCTCGGAGTAGCCGTCCTCGTACATCGGGGCGGTGTCCACCACGTTGACGCCCCGGTCGAGGGCCCGGCGGACCACACCCACGCAGCGATCCTTCGGGACGGCCCGGTCGGCCACGTCGCCCTGTCCGACGGCGGTGACGGGGAACGGGATGCGGCCCAGAGGGCGGCGGGGCTGGAATGGGGAGGGGGTGGACATGACCTCTCTCTACACCTGGCGCAGGGGTGGTGCGCGCGGTGGCGAGGCAGCCGCAGCCGGGTTTTCCCGCGGCTCTGCCGGGGGTATGCGGCCTGCGGCCGCGGTATACTCCGGGTCGCGCATGTCCCACCCCCCGCTCGATCGCATCGAAGCCCCCCCCGCCGGGCGCCCGGCCCGGGTCCGGAGCTGCGGCCTGCCGGTCGCGACCGTGCTGGAGTCGCTCGCCGCCGGGGTCACCGTCGATCACCTGGTGGCTCGGCATCCAGGGCTGGAGGCCGCCGACGTCCCGGCCTGCCTGGCCTGGGCTGCCCGGCAGGCGGCCCGCGCGCAGGACGCCGCGCCGCCCCCGGCCCCACCGCCCTCGGCCCCGGACGACCGCTTCTCGGCGCTGTTCGAGCTGGCTCCGGTGATGATGAGCGTCTCGGAGCTGGAGACCGGACGCTTCATCGCCGTCAACGAGGAGTCGCTGCGGCTCTCCGGCTACACGCGGGAGGAGCTGATCGGGCGGACCTCGCTGGAGATCGGCTGGCTCTCGGCGGCGGACCGGCAGCGCCTCCTGGACACCTTCCGCCAGCGGGGCCGGGCCGACGGCCTGGAGGTGACGCTCCACCGCAAGGACGGCAAGCCGCTCAAGGTCCTCTACTCCGGGAAGGTGCTCCACCACCAGGACGGGCCGCAGATCATCTCCATCACGCTCGACATCACCGATCGGACGCGGATGGAGCAGGCGCTGCGGGAGAGCGAGGAGCGCTTCCGCATCCTGGCCGAGAACTCGACCGACATGATCTCGCGCCACGCGCCGGACGGCACGTACCTCTACGTCTCCCCGGCCTGCCGGCGGCTCACCGGCTACGCGCCGGAGGAGCTGGTGGGGCGGTCGGCCTACGCGTTCATCGAGGAGGCCGACACCGCGGCCGTCCGCGCCGACCACGGCCTCATCGTGGGCGGGAACGCGGTCCCGACCACGCTCTGGCGGTTCCGGCGCAAGGACGGCGGCAGCGTCTGGCTCGAGACCACCTCCCGGACCGTCCGCGACCCCGCCACCGGCGCGGTGCAGGAGATCCACGCCGACACGCGGGACGTGAGCGACCGCAAGCGGGCCGAGGCCGAGCTGCAGGCCCGCGGCGACTTCATCGACCGGATCCTGCGGCGCGCGCCCATCGGCTTCGCGGCGTACGCCCTGGCCGATGGGCACGCCCACTTCGTGAGCGAGCGCTTCGAGGAGATTCTACGGCCTGCCGCACGGCGCCGTCACCTCGCGCCGGCGCTTCTTCGAGCTGATCTTCCCCGACCCGCTCCGGCGCGCCGAGGTGGAGGCGCGCTTCGACGCGGACGTCGCCTCCGGCGACGCGGCCCGGCTGCGCTGGGCCGACCAGCCCATCACCCTCGCCTCCGGCGAGGTCCGGTACGTCACGGCCATCAACATCCCCATCCCCGAGCAAGGGATGATGGTCGCCACGGTGCAGGACGTGACCCGGCAGGTCCTCGCGCAGGAGGCGCTGGAGGACAGCGAGGCCATCCTGCGCAGCGCCGTGGAGAGCGCCCCGCTGGTCCTGTTCCTGCTCGACACCGACCTGAACTTCCGCCTCTCCATCGGCGGCGGCCTGAGCAGCCTGGGCCTTCAGCCCGGGCAGGTGGTGGGCATGCGGCTGGTGGACGTCTACCCGGAGCTCCCGGACGCGCTGACCGGCGCCCGGCGCGCGCTGGAGGGGCAGTCGTCCACCTTCTTCATCGACGCCCGCGGGTTCACCTGGGACCTGCGCTACACGCCGCTGGTGGGCGCGAACGGCAAGATCAAGGGCGTGGTGGGCACGGCCTTCGACGTGACCGACCGGCTCAAGGCCGAGCTGGACCGGACCCGGCTGCAGACCCAGCTCATCCAGGCCCAGAAGATGGAGGCCGTCGGGCAGCTGGCCGGCGGCGTGGCGCACGACTTCAACAACATCCTCACCGCCATCCTCTCCAACGTCGAGCTGATGCGGGAGGAGGCCGGCCTGGGCCGCGCGGCCCTGGCGGACCTGGCCGAGCTGGAGGCCGACGCCCGGCGCGCCGCCAGCCTGACCCGCCAGCTGCTGCTCTTCAGCCGGCGGCAGCCCATGCAGCCCCGCCCCATCGAGCTGAACGCGCTGGTGGGCGACCTGCTCAAGATGCTCCACCGGCTCATCGGCGAGCAGATCGTGCTCGACTTCGCCGGCAGCCCGGGCGACCTCTGGCTGCAGGCGGACGGGGGCATGCTGGACCAGGCGGTCACCAACCTGGTGGTCAACGCCCGCGACGCCATGCCCTCGGGTGGGGAGATCCTCCTGCGCCTGCGGGCCGTGGAGGTGCAGGCGCCCGCGCTCCACCACCCGGAGGCCCGGCCTGGCCAGTTCGCCTGCCTGGAGGTGACCGACAGCGGGCACGGCATGGACGCGGAGACCGCGCGCCACGCCTTCGAGCCCTTCTTCACGACCAAGGACGTGGGCAAGGGCACGGGGCTGGGGCTGGCCACCGTCCACGGCATCGTGCAGCAGCACCGGGGCTGGGTCGAGCTGGAGACGCGCCCGGGCGCCGGGACCACCTTCCGCGTGCTCCTGCCGCTGGCCGAGGCGCCGCAGGGGCTGGGCGCGGACGAGCCCGCCGACGCGCCCCACCCGCCCGGCACGCTGGAGCGGCTGCTGGTGGTGGAGGACGACGCCAGCGTGCGGCGCGTGCTGGTGCGGTCCCTGGAGCGCCTGGGCTACCGCGTCCGCGCCGCCGCCAGCGGGGTCGAGGCGCTGGAGCTGTGGCGGAGCGGGGGCGCCGACCTGGTGCTCACCGACGTGATGATGCCCGGCGGCCTGAACGGCCTGGAGCTGGCGGAGCGGCTGCTGGCGGAGGAGCCGCAGCTGCGGGTGGTGGTGATGAGCGGTTACAGCCCGGAGCTGACCCAGCCCGAGGCCTTGCGCCGGCGCGGCGCGGTCTTCCTGGCCAAGCCGCTCGACACCGGCGTGCTGGCGCGCACCGTGCGCGAGCTCTTGGACGGGCCGGTCCGGGTGGGGTGAACCCGGCGGCCGACGCGCGGGCTCGACCGGCTCACCCCCGAGCGGACACGCCAGGCCTTTCCCGACGCCCGCGGCCTTCCCCCTGCGCGCACGCTGAAGAAGCGGCGGCCCGGTCACGAGGGTGACCGGGCCGCCGGACGACCGTGCTGCCGGGGTGCTGCTACTTCAGGTAGGTGCCGTCCACGCCGATCTTCCCGGGGGCGGGGTTGCCCGACTGGCTGAGGACGTAGACGCGCGCGTTACCCTTGCCGCTGCAGGTGATGGTGAGGCTGCCGCCGGTCACCGTGGCCGAGGCGCCGGTGATGGCGTCGACGTAGGTGCCGTTGGGGATGCCGGTGAACGTCGCGTCGCCGGAGACGGTGACGAGCGCGAACGAGTCGACCGAGCCGCTGGTGTACCGGCGCTTGAAGGCCATGCCGCCGCTGCTCACGCCCTCCGTCGAGTACTGGCCCATCTGCAGCGCCGGGACGGCGCGGCGGATCAGGTTGAGCCGGCGGATGTGCTGGGCCAGCGGGTGGCTCAGGGTGGTGGCCACGTTGCCGGAGGCGCCGCTGTACTGGCCGAAGCCGGTCACCGTCAGGCTGCCCGTGATCTTGTCACCGAAGTAGGCGCGGCCGGTGGTCGACAGCGGCGCGTTGGGGCCGACGTCGATGGGCATGCCCTTCTGGAACTCGATCTCGCTGCCGTAGAAGATGGTCGGGACGCCACGGAAGGTGAAGATCAGCGAGAGGTCCTCGGCCCAGCTGTCCTGGGGCTGGGCGTACCGCTGGTTCTCCGGGGCGCCGTCCGGCGCGTAGTCGTGCGAGTCGACGTAGGTCACGTTCCAGGTCGGGTCGCTGTAGTACTGGTCGCCACCGAGCGCCATGGAGAACGCGTCGCGGGCGTAGGTGAAGCTCCAGTGCATGGGGAAGTCGATCACGTCCAGGCCGGAGCGACGGCTCCAGTCCGGCGCGTGGTAGGTGTTCCCGCTGAGCAGGTGGTTGTTGCTGGTGGGCTGGGTGCCGACGTTGGTGTTGTCGTTCCAGTTCGCCAGCACCGAGGCCTCGTTGGTCTGCCGGTTGCCCCAGGGATACGACACCGTCTCCTTCCAGGTGAAGAAGGGCGTGGAGATGGCGGGGATGCCGGAGTTCCAGACGTTGCGGTAGCGGGTGGCCACCTCGCCGAAGACGAAGAAGTTGTCGCCGCCGCGGGCCTTCCAGGCCGGGATGAACACCTTGTTGAAGTCGAGCCGCGAGACGTGCTTCACGGTGTCGACCCGGAACCCGTCCACGCCCATGTCGATGTACTTGTTGTACGCGTCGACCAGGTACTGCTGGACGGTGGGGTTCTCGGTGTTCAGGTCCACGCAGTCGCCGGCGATCTGCCCGGTCTGGACGGTGTAGCTCTCCCAGCTGAGCGACTTCTCGTGGTGGTAGATGAAGTTGGTGTCGTTGGCGTCCTCCTTCATCGCGTTGATGCGGGCGGAGTACTGCGCCGCCGGCGTCAGCGTGTCGTAGTTCGCCGGCAGCCAGGGGTTCGAGAGCTTGGTGAGCGCGGCCGAGATGGCCTCGTTCAGCCCCGTGGGCGCGTTGCGCTTGAACATCGGGAAGAGGTTCTCCTCACCGAAGTTGCCGGTGTGGTTCACCACGATGTCCTGGATGATCTTCATGCCGCGCGCGTGCGCCTCGTCGATGAGCCGCTTGTACGACGCCTCGGCGGTCTCGCCGCGCGACTTGGTGGCGTAGCGCGGGTCGACCTCCTTGTGGTTGATGGCGTGGTAGCCGTGGTAGTCGTACCCGCTCGAGTTCTTCACCACCGGCGTGATCCACACCGCCGAGAAGCCCAGCGCCTTGATGTAGTCGAGCTTCTGGATCAGGCCCTCGAAGTCACCGCGGTAGCAGGGATCGGTGTCCGGGTTCTTGGCGGTGGCGTCGTCCCAGCAGTGCACGTTGTTGCTGGCGTCGCCGTCGTAGAAGCGGCTGGTGATGACGAAGTAGATGGTCTCGGCGCGGAAGTCGGTCCGGACCGGCGCGGTCCCGGCGTAGAAGTTGAAGGACGCGGTGGCCTGGTTCCCGGCGCCGTCCACCACCAGGAACTTGAAGTTCACGGTGGAGGTGATGGTGAAGCTCCCGCCGGTGAGGCCGGCCGAGGCGTTGCCCGACACGTAGAGCGTGGACGAGGTGGTCGGGGTGGAGCCGTCGGTCGTGTAGTAGGCCCTGGTCGTCGCCGTCTTGTTGTCGGTGACGGTGAAGGAGACCGTGCCGGAGGTGCCCACGTAGCCCTCGGCGCGGCTGGCCACGATGCTCGGCTTCACCACGTCGGCGTTGGGGTCGATGGTGTAGGCGAAGCCGTAGACCGAGCCCGCCACCGCGTTGCGGTTGACGCCGAACGCCTTGATGGTCATCGAGGCGCCCACGTCGATGGGGGCGGTGTACCGGGTCGAGGCGGTGGTGGGGGTGGTGCCGTCGAGCGTGTAGTAGATGACGTCGTCGGTGTTGCTGCTGGTCAGCCGGACGTTCTGCGCCGCGACGTAGAGCCCGGGCGCCAGGTCGGCGTCGATGACCGGGACCTTGGGCGCCTCCGGGTTCTGGTCGTACCACTTGTTGTCGGTGAAGTACCAACCCTCGCCCGTGCGCGACAGGTCCCCGGTCTGGTGGCCGGCGCCGTCGTTGAACACGATGCTGGCGCTGGTGGCGCCGGGGATCGTGTACTTGTACCAGTCGCTCCCCTCCGAGGTCATGGTGTTGCCCGGCCAGGTGGTGGCGGTGATGGAGGTCGGGACCACGTTCCAGTAGTGGATCCTGAGCGTGGTGCCCCAGGTCGACGGGCGCTTGAAGTGGACCGTGAGGCCGGTGTCGGTGGTGTTGCTGACCGTGACGCTGCGCGCGGCCGAGGTGGCGTTGTTGGCCGCCGCGTCGTAGGCCTTGGCGGTCAGGGCGTACGTGCCGTTGGCGATCCCGGCGGTGTTCCAGCTCAGGCTGTACGGGGAGGCGGTGGCGGTGCCGATGAGCGTGGTGCCCGCGTAGAACTCCACCTTGGTCACGCCCTTGTTGTCGCTGGCCGTGGCGCTGACCGTGACGGCGCCGGTGAGGATGGCGCCGGCCGCGGGCGCGGAGAGCGCGACCGTGGGGTTGGTGGTGTCCGGGGTGGTGTTGCTGACCGTGACGCTGCGGGCGGCGGAGACGGCGGAGTTGCCGGCCGCGTCGTAGGCCTTGGCGGTCAGGCTGTAGGTGCCGTTGGCGTCGCCGGTGGTGGTCCAGGTGATGGTCCAGGGCGAGGCGGTGGCGGTGCCGAGGAGCGCGGCGCCGGCGTAGAACTCGACCTTGGTGACGCCCACGTTGTCGCTGGCGGTGGCGGTCACGGCCACGGCGCCGGTCAGCGTGGCGCCGGCCGCCGGGGCGGAGAGCGCGACCGTCGGGACGGTGGTGTCACCGCCGGTCTTCACCACGGTGTAGGCCTTCGTGCTGTCGTTGAACGTGACGCGGTAGGTGCCCGCTCCGCCGGTGACGGCGATGTCCCCCTCGCCGGCGCCGGCGACGCCGTCCTTGCCGTTGTCGCCGAAGTTCGTGGCCCAGTTGGCGTAGACGTCGAACTTGAAGCGGTCGTCGGCGGCGCCGGAAAAGGTCACGTCGGCCTGCCAGGTGTAGGTGGCGACCTTGACCATGTCGGTCGCGCCCCAGCTGTTGCAGGTGCCGCGCAGGTACATCGACGGGTAGAAGGAGGCGTAGGAGGAGTTGCTGACGGTGGCCGTCACGGCGCTGGAGGTCGCGACGTTGCCGGCCGCGTCGTAGGCCTTGGCGGTGATGGCGTAGGAGCCGTTGGCCAGGCTGGTCGAGTCCCACGAGACGCTGTAGGGCGAGGTCGTGTCGGTGCCGATCACCGTGGTGCCGGCCAGGAAGTCCACCTTGGCGACGCCCACGTTGTCCGAGGCGGTGGCGCTGAGCGTGACCACGCCGGTGAGCGTGGCGCCCGCGGCCGGCGCGGTCAGCGAGACGGTCGGAGCGGTCGCGTCGCCCGCCTTCACGACCGTGTAGGCCTTGGTCGAGTCATTGAAGGTGATGGTGTACGAGCCCGCGCCGCCGCTCACCACGATGTTGGCGCCGCCGGAGTCGGCGTAGCCGTCGTTGTTGTTGTCGCCCCAGTTGGTGGTCCAGTTGCCGGCCACGTCGAACTTGAAGGACTCGCTGGTGGTGCTCCCGAACGTCACGCTGGCGGCCTGCCAGGTGTTGTTGGCCACCAGCGACATGGCCGTGGTGCCCCAGCTGTTGTTCGTGCCGCGCACGTACATGGTCGTGTACGAGCTGGAGTAGGCGCTGGGCAGGATCGGCCCGCCGCCCTCATCCACCGGCTGCCCCCCTTGCTCCGTCCCACCGCAGGCGGCGAGCGCCGCCACGAACAGCACCCCGATCAACTTGCGCATACTTCTCCTTCACCCCCGAAGGACCTGCACCCTCGACGAACTTCCCCGATCGGCAGCTGCAGCCGAGGCGCGAAACGCTAGAAAAGCGGGCGCTGGTTCACAACGCGCGCAGGTCTGCGTCTGAGCGTGCAAAGCGCGCCCATGAGCGCACATGCGCGGACGGTGTGCGTGCGCCACGGACCTCGACAAGCCCAGGGATTTCCACCTGCTTTACGGACGGTCGCTCCGCTCCGGGAAAACCCTGTACCTTCGATCCCCGAGCCGATGTAACCCTTTCGAGGGAACCCATCGTAAATGCAAAATCTCGAAGTCAGGGCGTCGGACAAATGACCGTTTCGTACGCAGGAGCGGCCTCGGTCGCGGGCAGGGCCGTGAACGCTCACCCGGGGGTCACCGGCCGCGGCCCGAGCGGTGCGCGCCGGACCAGTACTCCGGGTGTAGCGTCCGGCCATGCCTCCCGCCCCGCTCCGCCCGCGCGTGCACGTGGTGCTGGTCCCCGGCTTCGCCGGCTTCGACGCCCTGGGCCAGCTCGAGTACTACGCCGGCGTCACGCCGCTGCTCCAGCCCTGGCAGGCGGCCCACCCGGACGCGCCGCCGGTGGTGCTGCACTACTTCGACAACCTGCCCACGGCGGGCGTGGCCACCCGCGCCGCGCGGCTGCTCCGGTTCCTGGCCCGCCGCCACGCGCGCGGCGAGATCCAGGACGGCGAGCGGATCGCCCTGATCGGCCACTCCACCGGCGGACTGGACATCCGCCGGCTGCTCCGGGACCTGGCCGCTGGGGCTGGCTGCCCGGTGGACGGCGACCGCCAGGACGCGGTGCGCGTGGACGCGGCGGCGCTCCTGGCGCACCTGGAGCGCGTGGTCTTCCTGTCCGTCCCGCAGCGCGGCACGCCGCTGGCCGACCTCGTGCGCCGCCTGCCGCTCGCCTGGGCCATCGCGCAGGCGCAGCTCTGGGTCAAGGCCGGCCGGCTGCACCTGGCCAACGACCTCGAGGAGGCCGCCGCGCGCTGGCTGGGGCGCGGCGCGCGGGCCGACCTGGTGCTCGCCGCGGCCGACGCCATCTCGGAGATGGACGCCGCCGCCGTGGCCGGCGACCCCTCCCGGCGCGCCGAAGCCCACGAGGCGGCGGCGGCGCTCGACCTCTACCTGACGCTGATCGGCTCCGACCTGGCGGCCATCGAGGACCTCACCGCCGTCCCGGGCCCCGCCTCCGCCAGCCCGGCCCACGCCAGCGAGCCGGCCCGCGCGGCGGAGCGACAGGCCTGGGCCGCGCACGGGCTCCGGACCCGCTCGTATGCCACGCGGGGGCGCCGGCCCTTCACCTTCGGCCCCGGCGAGGCGGTGCCGCCCTGGGATTTGCTGAGGCCCTCGACCTCCCCCTGGGCGCGCCTGGCCGCGGGCGCGGCCGACGAGACCGACCTGGTCTATCGCTGCGGCTACCGCGCCTGCGCTGGCGCTCCCGATGCGGCCCCGCCCATCCCCGAGCCGCTCCGGGCCACGTCGTTCGAGGACGGCGCGCAGGTGGCGCTCGAGCCATGGGACGGCGACGGGATCGTCGGCACGGCCTCCATGCTCTGGCCGGACGGGCCGGAGACCCGGCTCGTGGCCGCCGACCACGGCGACGTGATCGGCCACTTCCGGCTGGTGGAGGAGCCGGAGGGGCCGCCGCTGCGGCGCTACCACACCTACGACCTGCTGCGGTCCGGCTCCGGCTTCACCGCGGACGCGTTCCGCAGGCTCTGGGGCGAGGTGCTCGACTTCTGCGTCTCGTGACGGGCCGCGGCGGACCACGCTAAGAACAGGTCCCATGGCGCACGCCCAGAGCCCCTCCCCCGCCGCCCCCGCCGCCCCGGCCGTCGCGCCCGAGCCGCCGGATCCCTTCGGGTGGCTGGAGGAGGTCGCCGGCGAGCGCGCGCTGGACTGGGCCCGGGCGCGCAACGCGGAGAGCGAGCGGGCGCTGGGAGGTGCGGCGCGCGCCCCCCTGGAGCAGCGCCTGCGGACCATCCTGGACTCGCAGGAGCGGATCCCCGAGGTGGAGCGGCTGGGCGACAGGCTCTACAACCTCTGGCGCGACGACAGGCACCCCCGCGGCCTCTGGCGACGGACCACAATGGCCGAGTACCGGAAGCCGAGCCCGGCCTGGGAGGCCGTGCTCGACCTCGACGCGCTGGGGGCGGCGGAGCAGGAGAGCTGGGTCTGGAAGGGAGCCGACTGCCTGCGGCCGGAGTACCGGCGCTGCCTGATCTCGCTCTCGCGCGGCGGGAGCGACGCCGTGGAGGTGCGCGAGTTCGACCTAACCGCGAAGGCGTTCGTGAAGGACGGCTTCGCGCTCCCCGAGGCCAAGACCACCTGCGCCTGGGTGGACCAGGACACGCTCTTCGTCGAGACCGACCTGGGGCCGGGCTCGCTGACCACCAGCGGCTACCCGCGGGTGGTGAAGCGCTGGCGGCGCGGCACGCCGCTGGCCGCGGCCGAGACGGTCTACGAGGCCCGCAGCGAGGACGTCTGGGCCTTCGCCTACCGCGACCACACGCCGGGCTTCGAGCGGGACCTCGTCACCCGCGGCATCACCTTCTTCTCCAGCGAGACCTTCCTCCTCCGCGGCGGGGCGCTGGTGAAGCTGGAGAAGCCGGACAGCGCCTCGGCCACCCTCTGGCGCGAGTGGCTGCTCCTGCGGCTGCGGGACGACTGGACCGTGGACGGCGCCACCTACCCCGCCGGCGCGCTGCTGGCGGCACGCCTCGACGCCTTCCTGGCCGGCGAGCGGCGGCTGGAGGTCCTCTTCCGCCCCAGCCCGCGCACCTCGCTGGCCGGGCTGGTCCCCACCCGCCACCACCTGCTGCTCGACCTGCTGGACAACGTCCGCGGCCGGCTGGAGCGGCTCACGCCGAGCCCGCAGGGCTGGGCGCGCGAGGCCGTGGGCGGGCTCCCCGAGGTGGCCAGCGTCGGCCTCCGCGCCGTGGACGAGCTCGAGTCGGACGACGCCTGGCTGACCCTGGACGGCTTCCTGGCGCCCACCACGCTCTCCCTGCTGGCCCCCGGGCGCGCCCCCGAGCCGCTCAAGCAGCTGCCGGCCTTCTTCGACGCCTCCGGCCTGGCCGTGGCGCAGCACGAGGCGGTGTCGAAGGACGGCACGCGCGTGCCCTACTTCGAGGTCGCGCCCGCCGGCCGGCCGCTGGACGGCACCACCCCCACCCTCCTCTACGGCTACGGCGGCTTCGAGGTCTCGCTCACGCCCTGGTACCCGGTGCGCGCCGGCGCGGCCTGGCTGGAGCGCGGCGGCGCCTTCGTGGTGGCCAACCTCCGCGGCGGTGGCGAGTTCGGCCCCGCCTGGCACCAGGCCGCCCTGAAGGAGAAGCGGCCCCGCGCCTACGAGGACTTCATCGCGGTGGCCGAGGACCTGGTCCGGCGCGGGCGCACCTCGCCGCGCCGGCTCGGCCTCATGGGCGGCTCCAACGGCGGGCTGCTGGTGGGCAACGCGCTGGCGCTCCGCCCGGACCTGTTCGGCGGGGTGGTCTGCGACGTGCCGCTGCTCGACATGCGGCGCTACAGCCGGCTGCTGGCCGGCGCCAGCTGGATGGGCGAGTACGGCGACCCCGACCGGCCGGACGAGTGGGCCTTCATCCAGGGCTTCTCGCCCTACCACCAGGTGCGCGAAGGCGTGCGCTACCCGCCCACCTTCTTCCTCACCTCCACCCGCGACGACCGGGTCCACCCCGGCCACGCCCGCAAGATGGCGGCGCGGCTGCTGGCCATGGGGCAGGACGTCCTCTACTTCGAGAACATCGAGGGCGGCCACGGCGGCGCGGCCGACAATGCCCAGCTCGCCCGCCACGACGCGCTGGTCTACACGTTCCTGTGGCAGCGGCTGGCTGGGGAAGAGCTCACCCCCGCTCCAGCGTCCGGGCCTCCTCGGCCAGGCCCTGCACCACCGAGTGGAAGCTCTTGAACTGCTCCATGCGGGCGGACGGGAGCCGGCGCCGGATCTCCGCCGCGATGCGCGGGACCTTGGCGGTGCCGCCGGTGCAGCAGACCACGGTGATCTGCGCCGGCGTCACCCCGGCCGCGCGCACCGTCTCGTCAAGGCAGGCCAGGATCCGCTCCACCTCGCGCGCGCTGGCCTCCTCGAAGCCGTCCCGCGTGACCGGCTCGGCCACCTCGATGCCCGGGTGGCTGAAGCGGACCTCGGCCGACCGGCGCGTGGAGAGGGTCCGCTTGCCCTGCTCGATGGCCTCGAAGAGCTGGAAACCCAGCCCATCCTCCACCAGCACCGTGAGCTGGTCCATGCGGCGCCGGTCCTCGCGCGAGAGCGACCAGCGGCGCACGTCGGCCAGGAAGGCGGCCACGTCCCGGCGCTGCAGGATGGTGAGGTGCGCCGGCGAGCAGAGGTTCGAGACCACGCCGTGCGGCATCTGCAGCACGTTCTGGCCGAACGGCGTCCGGTAGCGCACCTCGGCGCCGAAGTGGCGGGCCACCTGGGCGCGCATCAGCGAGGAGTCGAGCGCGTCACCGGCCACCGCCACGCCGCCCACCGCCAGCACGTCGCTCCGCTCCACCGCCCGCGGCCCGATCCGCAGCACCGTGAAGTCCGAGGTGCCGCCGCCGAAGTCGCCCACCAGCACCAGCTCCTCGCGCTCGGCCGCGGCCCCGAAGGCGCGCGCCGCCGCGACCGGCTCGGCCAGGAAGTCCACCTGCTCGAAGCCGGCCAGCCGGGCGGCCTCGCGCAGCCGCCCCTCGGCGAAGGCGTCGTCCTCGCCGTCGAAGTGCACCGGCCGCCCCAGCAGCGCCCGCCGCACCTCCGCGCCGAAGTGGGCGTCGGCGCGCTGGCGCATCTCGCGCAGGAAGGTGCTCACCAGCTCCTCGGAGGAGATCATCCGCCCGCGGATGACCGTGCCGCGGAAGGAGCGCGAGCCCAGGTGGCGCTTGATGGAGCGCAGCAGGCGGGCCTCGCCGTCGTGGTCCTGGAAGGTGCGCAGCGCCTCGGCCCCGACCGCCAGCCCGCCCTGGTCCGGGAAGCAGAGGATGGAGCGCAGGACGGTCGGATCCGACGCCGCCGGATCGAGCGGCACCGGGTCGAAGACCTGGTCGGCGCTGGCGGCCGCCAAGAGCGAGTTGCTGGTGCCGAAGTCGATGGCGTAGCGGGTCGGGGCGGGCATCGGGGGGCATGCCGATAACCCGATGGCGCCGCCCCCGCAAGCGGGGGCCGCCGCAGGCGAGCGCAGGAGCCCTCCGCCCCGTCCGGGGACGAACTGTCGCACCGCAGGCAGGAAACCGGACCATCCACCGGAAGTGCGTCATCCTGACTCCCCTGCAGCCCGGTCACGCGGCGTGGAAGGACCTGCTCCACGGATCAGGCGCTGCGCACACCCGGAGGTCCACGTGGCGGAGCGAAACCTCACCTCTGGCGACTGGACGAGCATCACCAGCGCGAGCGCGCTCGAGAAGGCCTACGACCTGGCCGACGCGCGCGCCGCCTGGGCCATCGACTGGTACGACGGCCACATGCGCTGGCGCGGGCGGGCGGCGCGCTGGCTGCGCTTCGTGGCGCTGCTGCTGGTGGGCCTGGGGACCATCTTCCCCATCGGAAAGGGGTTCGTGCCGGGGCTGAAGGACGGCGCGCTCAACGACCTGGGGTACCTGGCGCTGGCGCTGGGCGGCGCGCTGCTCGCGTTCGACCACTTCTTCGGCATCACCACCGCGTACACGCGCTTCGTCACCACCGCCCTGGCGCTGCGCGACGCGCGGCTGCGCTTCCAGGTGGACTGGCTCCGGCTGCTGGCCCAGGCGCGGTCCGGCAGCGGCTCGGCGGCGACGCGCCAGGCGGCGCTCTGGGCCCGGCTGCGCAGCTTCGTGGAGGCGGTGCTCACGCTCATCGACCGCGAGACGCAGGCCTGGGTGGTCGAGTTCCGCTCCAGCCTGAGCGAGCTGGAGAAGCTGGCCCGGCGCGAGCCGGACCGGCACGGCGAGGAGGACGACGCGCCCGGCGCCGCGCCCGCCGCCACGCCCGCGCCGGCGCGGCTCCAGCCGGGACCGGGCGAGGCCACGCCGCCGGAGGACGCGCCCGTCCACCTGGTGGCCCCGGACGGCTCCTTCCCGCACCCGGACGCGCGGCCATGAGCGCGCAGTGGGCGGTCTCCTGGCACCACGTCCGGCTGGGCATCCCGGGCCTGTGGCGGCAGGAGCTGGTGGGGCGCGACACCGGGGTGGCGCTGCTCGACACCGGCCTGGCCGCGCCGCCCGGGCTCGACCGGAAGAGCTTCGAGTACCTGGACTCGGCGGGCGGGCTCATCGGGCCGGGCGATCCGGAGGGGCACGGCACCAGCTGCGCCAGCGTGATCGCCGGCTACCGCGGCGGCGCGCTGGGCATCGCTCCGTACACGCGCATCCACAGCCTGCGGGTGCTGGGCCCCGGCACCTCCACGCGCGACGTCGAGGCCGCCTTCGGGTGGGCGCTGGAGCAGCCGGAGATCGACGTGGTCTCCTGCAGCTTCAGCATGCCGGTGCTGAGCCAGCGCGCCGCCGAGCTGGTCCGGGCGTTGAGCGCCGCCGGCAAGGTGGTGGTGGCCGCCGCCGGCGACGCGCAGGTGGCCAACCCCTTCCCCGAGGGCGCCCCCAAGACCATCACCGTGGCGGCGGTGGACCGGGACGGCAAGCCCCTCCCCGGCGCGCGCACCGGCGCCTTCATCGACGTCTCCGCCCCGGGGCTGGACCTGCCGGTGGTCACGCCCGGCGGCGCCCTCGGCCGCTTCAGCGAGTCGTCCGCCGCGGCGGCGGTGGTGAGCGGCGTGGCCGCGCTGATCCTCTCCAGCCGCCCGCGCGGCCCGGAGCGGCAGGCGCTGGCGCTCAGCCTGGAGAGCCTGATCAAGCGGACCGCCTGGGCGCTGGGGGGCGGACCGCAGCCGGCGGTGACGCCTGGCGCCGCGCCGGGGATCATCCGCCCGGCGGCGCTGCTGGCCGCCGCGAAGGAGCTGGTCTGATGCACACGGGAGGAGTCGTCATGCGTGGCTTCCGGAACATGATCCTGCTGGCCCTGCTCGCCCCCGCCGCCGCCTTGGCCTCCGAGGCGCCGCCCGCGCCGTCCGCCATGCCCTCCCCCGAGGAGCTGGCGCCGCTCCTCATCCCCGAGCTGCCGGCCCGGCAGACCACGCTGGCCGGCGATCTGGACCGGGCCTGCCAGGTCCTGTCCGGCGAGGCCGCGCGCGCCCGGCTCGCCTCCCGCGGGAGCCAGCGGATCCTGGCCTCGGCCGAGGCCAGCCTCACCTACGCCGGCCTGCGCCACGCCTGCGACGCCGTGCTGGGGGTGGCGCCGGCCTTCACCGAGGAGGACATGGCGGCGCTGGAGGCCTTCCAGCGCGCCCCGTCGCTCTACCGCGAGGCGCTCCAGAAGGAGTTCCAGGACCAGGGTGGCGAGCCCCAGGGGCCGACCGCGCTGGCCACCTCGCTGGGCGGGCTGGCCGCCAACGTGGTGAACGGCCTGGCCGACTTCCTCTACGACCGCGCCAAGCTGGAGGCGGCCACCTACCTGCGCCAGCAGCTCACCGCCGAGCTGTGCCAGGAGGCGCGCCGGCCCTTCCTCCCCGCCACCTGCGCGGCGTTCGAGTCCGCCGACCTGACCATCTCGCTGGGCGCCATCGGCTCCTATCTGGTCTCGGCGGCGCGCAGGGACCTGCGCCAGCTCCCGGACACCGCCCTGGTCTACGGCCTGCATGCGCTGCCCCCGGAGCAGCGGGCCGGCCGAGACCTGCTCTTCGGCGGGCGCCTCGGGCTGGCCTACTACTGGGCGGTGGCCGGCGGGCGGACCCCGCTCGACGTGGGGCGCTCCCTCCACGCCCTGCGCCCGGCGCACGTGCCCGCCCCGGAGCTGCTGGAGGCCCTGGTGCTCACCTCGCAGCTGGTGGACGCCATCACGCAGCAGGCCGGCTGGGAGAAGCTCGAGCCGACCCGCTTCCCGACGCTGGCGCGCTGCCACGTGGCCGCGGTGCTGCTGACGGTGCGCGGCATGCCCGCCGACGAGGGGCGGCCGCTGGACCTCTCCACGGCCGAGCGGTTCAGCAAGGCCAGCCGCCAGGCCGGCGCCGTGCTGGACCTCGTCGCCGACCTGGCCGCGCTCAAGGGCGAGGCGGACCGGCTGGCCGACGCTCTCCGCGAGCGCACCCGGCCGGCCGCGGCGGCCGACTTCTCCAGCATGGAGGACGTGGCGAAGGCCCCGGTCGGCGGGACCGCCACCGGCCGCGACTACGCCGTGCTGGCCACGCGCTTCCTGGGCGTGGTGGTGCGCGACGGCACCGCGCTGGCGGGCAGGCTGGGGCCGGCGGCGCCGGACGAGCCGCGGCTCCAGGCGCTGCCGCACGTGGCGGGGTTCGGCGAGCAGCTGGTGACCGCGGTGGACGCACAGCAGTACGACCCCAGCGCCATGGCCGTCGCGGCGGTCTCCCTGCTGGAGGGGCTCGACGCCGAGCTGGCGCGCGCCCACCTGCCCCGGGTGCTGAAGCTGCCCGAGCCCGTCCGCCAGGCCGTCCCCTTCATCGCGCAGCTGGCGCAGGCGAAGTCGGCGGACGAGGCGCGGGCGGTGATCGAGGCCGCGGCGGTGCCGGCCGGCGCCTACCGGGACCGGTATCGCAAGCCGGTGGTGGCGCTCGGCTCCTTCGTGGGCGTCTCCGGCGGCGCCGAGGCGGTGAAGCTGCACGGCACGGAGTGGAGCGGCGTGGCCGGCCCCTTCGCGCCGGTGGGGCTCACCGCCACCTGGCCCAGGTGCGGCGGCGCCTGCCACCTGGGCGTGATGGTCTCGGTGCTCAACGTGGGCGCGCTGGTTTCCACCCGCTTCCAGGCGGACACCAGCACCTCCGGCGGGGAGACGAAGACGGTGGGCAACGACACCACCGTGGAGTGGGCCAACGTCCTCACGCCGGGCGTGTTCGGCACGGTGGGGATCGGGCGCAGCCCGTTCACGCTCGGCGCCGGGCTGCAGGTCCTGCCGGCCCGGCAGGTGGAGATCACCGACGGCAGCGGCACGCGCAGCAGCACCACGCCCGCCGTGCAGGGGCTGGTCTTCCTGGGCGTGGACGTGCCCATCTTCGCGTTCTGAGCGGGGCGCCCGGCTCAGCTCGTCGGCGGACCGAAGCTGCGCTCGAACAGCGCCCGGATGGCCTCGCGGCCGGCCTCGTCCAGCGCGCGGGTCCCGGCGCCGGCGAACCGCTCCTGCGTGATCACCGGCGGCGGCTCGGCCTGCCAGTCCTGCCCGTCCCAGCGCAGCCAGCAGCGCTGGTCCAGGTCGAACAGGTGCACCGGCCGGTCCCAGTGACGGGCCAGCTCCACGGCCCAGCCGGTGCCGCCGTGGGCGGTCCGGTCCTCGCCGACGGTGCCCACCGCGAAGACCTCGCCGGCGGTGCTCACCTGGTGCCAGATGGCCTGCAGCACCGGGCGCAGCTCGGGCCGCCCGGCCAGCGCGCGGTGCAGGTGGGCCTCGACGTAGACCGCGCTCACGTCGCCCAGCCGCAGCTCGTCCCCGGTCAGCTCGACCTGCCCGCGGGTCCGGACCGGGGCCTCGCGGCCGGCGAAGGTGTAGTTCACCTCCTGCACGCCCCAGCGCTCGGCGCAGGCGCCGAAGGCCGCCTCCGCGCCGGCGGAGCCGAGGGCCAGCAGCGTGCACTCCTCCGGGCGCAGCGCCGGCTCCGGCCCCAGGTCCTGCCCCGGCGAGCGCAGCGCCCCGGCCTCCACCACCAGGTGCACGTCCGAGCCGGGGTAGCGGTCGAAGTCCTTCACCAGCGTGAGCCGGGCCTGGGGGCCGTGCGGCTCCAGCAGCAGGGCCACGTCCACCAGCCCGGCGCAGCCGTCGGAGAGCGGCGCCGGACGCGCCGGCCCGGTCCGCTCGTGCGGGAGCGCCTCGCGGGCGGTCATCCAGGCCTCCGCGCCGATGCGGGCCGCGGCGGCCTTCACGGTGCGGAGCACCTCCTCCGCCCCGGGCTCGTCCCAGCCGAAGCCCTCCACCAGCAGCGTGGTGGGGTCGTGGCCGGCGCTGGCGCGGAACGCGGCCAGGGCCTCGTCCAGCGCCCGGGCGCAGTCGCCGTCCATCGAGGACCAGATGAGCCGGCGGCGGACCACGCCGTCGCGCACGCCCTCCCGGTCCTTGAGGTCCACCCGCCGCGCCAGCTCCTCGAAGTGGGCGTCGTAGCGGGTGCAGACGTGGTCCACCGGCTGGCGGACCGCCAGGTGCAGCACGGCCCGCCCGCGCAGCAGGGCGTCGAGCCCCAGCTGCACCAGGCAGGCCGATTTGCCGATCCCTGCAGGCGCCAGGATGACCCCCAGGTGACCCTTGCCGAGCCCGCCGCGGATGCTGCGGTCGAGGATCCGCAGCGGGCTCTGGAGGATCGCTTCCTGGCGGAGCATGGCGCCAGCGGCGGCCCTACTTCTTGGCGGCCGCCTTCTCCTTCTGGGCCTTGAGCATCAGCTCCTCGGCCATGGCCGCCGGCACCGGCAGGTAGCGCGAGAACTCCATGCTGAACTCCGCCTTGCCCTGCGTGGAGGAGCGGAGCGTGGTGGAGTAGCCGAACATCTCGGCCAGCGGGACCTCTGCCTCGATGCGGGCCAGGCCGCCGTCGTCCTGCGAGCCGATGATCATGGCGCGGCGCTGCATCAGCGTGCCCAGGATGCCGCCGGAGAACTCCGCCGGCCCCTCGACCACCACCCGCATGATGGGCTCGAGCAGGCGCGGCTTGGCGCGGTCGAAGCCCTCGCGCCAGGCGCCGCGGGCGGCCTCCTGGAAGGCGATGTCCGACGAGTCGACCGCGTGGCTGGCGCCGTCGTTGATGACGACGCGCACGTTGACGACCGGGAAGCCGAGCAGGCGGCCCTTGCCCTGCATGGAGCGGAAGCCCTTCTCCACGGCGGAGATGAACTCGCGCGGGATGGCGCCGCCGACCACGTCGTCCACGAACTCGAACTGCTGCTCGCACGGCTCGAGGTAGCCGCACACGCGGCCGAACTGGCCGGAGCCGCCGGTCTGCTTCTTGTGCGTGTAGGCGAACTCGGCGCGCTGGCTGACGGTCTCGCGGTACGCCACCTGCGGCGGCGACACCTCGACGACCGCGTTGTACTCGCGCTTCATGCGCTCGATGTAGACCTCGAGGTGCAGCTCACCCATGCCGCGGATGATGGTCTCGGCGCTCTCCTCGTCCACGCCGGCGCGGAAGGTCGGGTCCTCGCGGGTGAACCGCCGAAGCGCCTTGGCCATGTTGGCCTCGCTCTTGGCGTCCACCGGCTTGATGGCGAGCCCGATCACCGGCTCCGGCACGTGCATCGAGGTCATGTTGATCTTGACCGTGCCGTCGGTGAAGGTGTCGCCCGAGTTGCACTCGATGCCGAACATGGCGACGATGTCGCCCGCGCCGGCGGCGTCGATGTCCTCCATCTCGTCCGAGTGCATGCGGACGAGGCGGCCGACGCGGTGGTCCTTCTTGGTGCGCATGTTCGTGATGAACATGTCGCGCGCCAGCTTGCCCTGGTAGATGCGCAGGTAGGTCAGCTGCCCGTAGCGGCCGTCCTCCAGCTTGAAGGCCAGGGCCACCGTCGGCTTCTGGGTGTCGATCACCAGGCGGACCTTCTCCTCGTCCTTGGTGAGGTCGTGCCCCTCGTTGACCACCTCGGTGGGATCCGGGAGGTAGTCGACCACGCCGTCGAGCAGCTTCTGGACGGCCTTGTTCTTGTAGGCCGAGCCCATGAAGACCGGCGTGAGCTTGAGCGAGAGCGTGCCCTTGCGGATGGCGGCCTTGATCAGGTCCTCGGTGACGCGCTCCTCGAGGATGGCCTCGGTCAGCTCGTCGGAGAACATGGAGGCGGCGTCCAGCATCTCCTCGCGCGCCTTCAGGGCCTCCTCCATCATCGCGGCCGGGATCTCGGACTCGGTGATCTCCTCACCGTCCTTGCCGGAGAAGCGGACCGCCTTCATCTTGACCAGGTCGATCACGCCCTCGAACTTGTCCTCGAGGCCGATGGGGAGCTGCATCAGCACCGGGTTGTGCTGGAGCTTCTCGCGGAGCTGGTCCTTGACCCGCAGCGGGTTGGCGCCGGAGCGGTCGCACTTGTTGACGAACGCCAGGCGCGGGACGTTGTAGCGCCGCATCTGGCGGTCCACGGTGAGCGACTGGCTCTGGACGCCGGCCACGGCGCAGAGCACCAGGATGGCGCCGTCGAGCACGCGCAGGGAGCGCTCCACCTCGATGGTGAAGTCGACGTGCCCGGGGGTGTCGATGATGTTGAAGTGGAGCCCCTTCCACTCGCAGTGCGTCGCGGCGGAGGCGATGGTGATGCCGCGCTCACGCTCGAGCTCCATCGAGTCCATCTTGGCGCCGACGCCGTCCTTGCCCTTCACCTCGTGGATGGCGTGGATCCGGTTCGTGTAGAACAGGATCCGCTCCGTCAGCGTGGTCTTCCCGCTGTCGATGTGGGCCGAGATGCCGATGTTCCGGAGCTTCGAGAAATCCGTGTACACGTCTTACCTCCACCAGCGGGGGCGGACCGACCAACATGGCCGAATCGGTTGCGCGGCAGCGCTCGCCCGGATGTCCAGCGGGCCAGCATTCGACACCGCTCGCGTCGCGCCCTTCGCTGCTGGCCGAGACCACCGGTTTGCGGCGAAGGGTGCGAAAACCAGCGCCTTTCACCCACCTCTCCGGGCGTGGCGCGCGCGCACCCTGGCACAAACGATCGCGTAATGCAACTCACCCCCCGCCGGCAGCGGCGGGCACGCCGGGTGGCGGGGCCCGGCGGGCGGGAAAACCGAGCGGCGGCGCCAGTATCCCGCCTCGGCGAGCGGACCGGGGAGGCGGCCGGCAGCTCGGCCCCCGGCACGGCCGCCCGGAGTTGGGCGGAGGGGCCGCGCCCGGCCTCGTGGGCGCGTCGCGGGGCTCACGAACGACGAGGGCCCGGCCAATGGCCGGGCCCCCGGGCGCCGCTGGATCGCTACTGCGCGATCTAGAGCGGGCGGACGTTCGCGGCCTGCAGCCCCTTGGGGCCGCGGGCGACGTCGAACTCCACCTTCTGCCCCTCGGCGAGCGTGCGGAAGCCGTCGGCCTGGATGGCAGTGTGGTGGCAGAAGACGTCCTCGCCGCCGCCGTCCTGCGTGATGAAGCCGAAGCCCTTCGCGTCGTTGAACCACTTCACGGTACCGGTAGCCATGTGTCGATGATGCTCTTTTCTCTCTGTTTACGCTCGGCAGTGAGTGCCGCGCGCGACTGCGCCCCCGCCGGAGCGGACAGGGATGCGTGGGTGTAGCCGAAATGAAGCCGCATGTCCAACCAACGCCCCGGATGACCGCATGCGGTCCAGCGGAGGCGGGTCCCCGGACCCTGCCTGCGGACTTCCCAGGCGCGACCTCGACGTGTAACTTGATCGTTCGCGAAGACCTCCGTTCTCCCGACGGTCGCCCCCCGCGATGGGAAGGGCTGACCTTGGTGAAGAAGTTCACGACAGGGATGCTGGTACGCCACACCACGCTCGGCGTGGGGCGGGTCGTCGCAGTGGAGAAGACCGCGGTCCACGTCTACTTCGCCGGCGCGGAGACGCGGCAGGCCAGCAAGCTGAGCCTGGCGGTCGCCGGCCCGCTGCTCGAGCCGGATCCGGGCGCGCAGGACGAGCGCCTGGAGGGGCTCCCGGGGTTCTCGCTGGATCCGGTCAGCGGTCGCTACGTGGCCGAGAAGGTGCGCGGCGAGGCCAAGCCGCGGAAGAAGAAGGCCAAGGCCAAGACCGCGGAGAGCTGAGCCCTCCGTCCAGCCTGCTATCCTCCTGGCGTGCGGCCAGGGGAGGAGCGGCGCCGGTGATCCACGTCTTTCGCCTCGGTCCGATGGCGGCGTCCGGCGGCGCCTCGACGTACACGTACGTCGGCGTCAGCGAGGGCGGCGAGCCCCGCGTCCGCGAGGCCCCCAGCGACGAGCTCGGCATCGGGAGCCTGGCCGGCGAGGCGCTGGGCCAGCCGCTCTCGCTCGAGCCGGCGCTGGCCGAGGTGGCGCAGCGGCTGGGACACACCAGCGGATTGCTGCCGCCCGAGGTGCTCAAGCTGCGCGCCATCGTGGCCTTCGAGCTGGCCAGCGGCATCCAGCAGGGCGCCTCGCGGCGCGACGCGGTGGCCGCCTTCCTGGAGGGCGCTGCCGCCTTCTGGAGCGCGCGCTCCTGGGAGGTGGTCGCGCCGGAGGAGCGGCTGGCGGTCGCCTTCCTGGAAGGGCACGGCGAGGTGGACGGCGAGCTCTCGGTGGTGGGCGGCGACGGAATGCGCCACCCCGGCGTCGCGCTCTGCGACGCCCGCGCCGCGCTGGAGGAGCTGGCGCGCCTGGAGGGCGACGCCCGCGCCGAGGCGGCGCTGCGCCTGGCCAACCTCACCGTGGACATGGAGCGCGACCCGGCCTGGGCCACCGAGGCGCTGGAGGAGGGGCTGGGCCTGCCGCGGGTCCCGGCGGTGACCCGCAACCGGGGCGGGCCGGCGCCGGTGGTCACGCAGGACCTGGTGGTCGCGGCGGCGCTGCTCCAGGCCATCGCGGCCTTCACCAGGCTGGAGGAGGAGGGGGGCGTCGCGGAGGGGCTGGCGCAGGCGGCGGGGATGAAGGTCACGGCGCGGGTCCGGCCCTCCGGCCAGCTGCCGGCCAGGCCGGTCGAGGGGCTGACGCCGGTGAGCGCCGCGCCCGGACCGGCGCCCACCGCAGCGCCGGAGCCCAAGGCGGCGCCTCCACCCGCCGTACCCAGGGCCGAGCCCGGGCCGGTGGAGCCCGCCGAGCCGCAGCCGCAGCCCACGCCGGCGAGCCCGTCGGCCGCCGGGCCCCAGCTCACGCCTGCCCCCTCTCCCGAGGAGCCGAAGCTCGCGCCGCTCGCGTCCGCCACGGCGGCGGCCCCGGCCACGCAGGCGCCCAGCGCCAGCCCGGCCCCCGCGGCCGGCGAGCCGCCCTCCCCTGCCGGGCGCGAAGGCTGGCTGGCCCGCGCCCTGCGCTCGCTCCGCCGCGGAGGATCCGGCGCGCCGGCAGCGGCGCCTGCGCACCTCGCGCCGCGCGCGCCTCCCCGCCCTGCCCGCAGCGCGCCCGCCGCGCGCCCTCGCCCGTCCGCGCCGCCTCCTCCGTCCGGGCCGGCCGCCGTCGAGGGCGATCCCTTCGCCCCCTTCGCGCAGGCCCTGCGGCTCGAGCTCCCCTCCCCGCCTCCACCCCCGCCCCCCGGCGACGAGGCCGCGCTGGCCGAGCTGGCCGCGCACCTCGTCGAGGGAGCCGGCGCCGCCGCGGCGCTGGTCTCCTTCCCGGCCATCGCGCTGCAGATCGTCGAGCGGGTCCACGATCCGAAGGCAGACGCGCGCGGCGTGGCCGGCTTCGTGTCGCGAGACCCCGCCCTCTCCGCCGACGTGGTCTCGGTCGCCAACTCGGCCGCGTTCCGCGGCGTCTCGGAGATCGAGTCGGTGCACGACGCGGTGGCGCGGCTGGGGCTGGCCGAGGTGGGCCGGGTGGCCAGCGCCGTCGCCGCCCGCAAGGTGCTCGCGCCGGGGAAGGGAGCGGATCCCGCCGCCGCGGAGCTCTTCATCCGGGCGGTGGCGGTGGCGACGGCGGCCTCGTCCGCCGCGCTGCGGCAGCGCGGGGCCCGCACCGACCACGTCTGGCTGGGCGGCCTGCTCCACGACGTCGGGCGCGCGCTGGCGCGGCAGCTCCTGGCGCAGGTGTCCTCCGGCCCGGGGGCGCACCTCACCCCGGTGGCCCTCACGCACCAGGTGGTCGAGCGCGTCCACGTGCAGGTGGGCGTGGCAGCCATCCGGCGCTGGGCGCTGCCGGCCTACCTGCTGGAGATGTGCGCCCACCACCACGACGAGGCCATCCCGGCCGAGCAGGTGGACCTGCACCTGGTCCGGCTGGTCTCGGCCCTCGCCAGCCTGGGCGATCCGCTCACCGCGGCCCGCTCCGCCCGCGAGCTGGTCCAGAGCGCGGCCGCCTTGCAGCTGGGCCCGCCCGCCGTGCGCGCGCTTGCCACCGAGCTCAAGGCGGCGGACGCGCGCGCCCGGACGCTGGCGGGCTGAGCGTCACCGCGCCGGCAGCGGCACCGTGACCCTCACCCGCGCGCCGCCCAGGCCGCCACGGTCCAGCGTGAGCTCGCCCCCCACCCGGCGCGCCCGCTCGCGCATGCCCAGCACGCCGAGCGTCTCCGGCTGCCCGGCGACGCCCGCGCCGGCGGGCAGCCCCGCGCCGTCGTCCTCGATCTCCAGGACCACGCTCCCGCCGGCGGGCCGGAGCCGCACCTCCACCCGGCGGGCCCGCGCGTGGCGCGCCACGTTGGTCAGCGCCTCCTGGGCGATCCGGTAGAGCGCGGTCGCGACCTCGGCCCGCAGCGGCGGCAGCTCCTCCGCCAGGTCCACCGCGCAGGCGAGCCCGGTGCGGGCCTGGAAGCTGCGCAGCTCCTGGCGCAGCACCGCGTCCAGCCCCAGCCACTCCAGCGCCGAGGGGCGCAGGTGCGAGGCGATCCGTCGGACCGCCGCCACGGCGCGGTCCACCAGCGCCAGGGTGTCCACCGTGCGCTCCACCAGCCCGGGCGGTGCGCAGGGCAGCTCGTCCACCTCCCGCTCGATGGCCTGCAGGTTCACCTTCATCCCCGTGAGGAGCTGCCCCATGTCGTCGTGCAGGTCCCGCGCGATGCGCGCCTGCTCCTCCTCGCGCACCGAGTCGAGCCGGGCCGCCAGCTCCTGCAGCTCCCGCCGCGAGGCCTGCAGCTCCTGGGCGCGCGCCCGCGCCTCGGCCTCGCGCGCGGCCAGCTCCCGCTCGGCGCGCTTCTGCTCGGTGATGTCCAGGATGGCGCCGAAGAGCGAGCGGGTCACGCCGGCCGCGTCGCGCTCAATGGTGATCTGGGTGGAGAGCACCACCCGCTCCTCGCCGGAGGGGTGGACCAGCCGCAGCTCGAACGGCTCCACCCGACCGCCGGCCAGGGCCCGCTCAATCATGGCGGTGTGCAGGGCGCGGTCGCCGGGGTGGACCAGCGCGTGGGCGGCCGGGTGGCTCGGGGTGAAGGTCTCCGGGGCCTGGCCGAAGATCCGGTAGAGCTCCTCGGACCAGGTGACCACGTCGCTGGCGAGGTCCCAGCGCCAGCTGCCCAGGTGCGCTGCGGCCTGGGCGCGCGCCAGGTCGCGCTCGCGGAGGCGCAGCGCCTCCAGCAGCTGCTCGGGGGTCTGCGGCAGCGCAGCCATCACGGCCATGGTGACGGACCATCCGGCCGCCGTCCACGCACCGAGGGAAGAGCCCGCAGCGTCGCCTGGAGGCGCCTGCCGCACCCGGCGCGACCCCGCACGGGTCGGGTCCCCTGCTCGTGGTCGTTGCCATTTCGGGCGGTTGGGGCGAGCCTACGCGCCTCATGGAACTTCCGATCCGGAGTCTCGCCGCCCGCGGTGTGGGGTTCGGCACCAGCGGCGTCCGCGCCACCGTCGACGCGCTCACCGACGAGGTCTGCTACGCCTACGCGGCCGCCTTCCTGAAGGTGCTGGCCCGGCGGGGGCCGGTGCGCCGGGTGGCCATCGGCCACGACCTGCGGCCGAGCAGCCCGCGCATCACCGCGGCCTGCGCCGCCGCCTGCCGGGACGCCGGGGCGGAGGTGGTGCACTGCGGCGCGCTCCCCACGCCGGCGCTCGCGCACCACGCCATGGGGCTGGGGCTCCCGGCCATCGTGGTCACCGGCAGCCACATCCCGTTCGACCGCAACGGCATCAAGTTCTACACGCCGCAGGGCGAGATCCTGAAGGAAGACGAGGCGGCCATCACCGCCGCCACCGTCGCGCTGCCCGAGGGCGCCTTCGCCGAGGGTCGCCTGGTGCGGCCGGCGCCGCTGCCGCCGGTGGACGCCGGCGCGCTGGCGGGCTACGTGCAGCGCTACGCCGGCTTCGTGCCGGCCGGCATCCTCCGCGGCCGGCGCGTCGGCCTCTACGAGCACTCCAGCGTGGCGCGCGACGTGCTGAAGGAGCTCCTGGCCGCCCTGGGCGCCGAGGTGGTCCCGCTCGGCCGCACCGACACCTTCGTGCCGGTGGACACCGAGGCGGTGAGCGAGGCCGACGAGCAGAAGGCGCGCGCCTGGGTGGCGGAGCACCGGCTGGACGCCCTGGTCTCCACCGACGGTGACGCCGACCGGCCGCTCATCTCCGACGAGCGCGGCGAGTTCTTCCGCGGCGACCTGGTGGGCCTGCTCTGCGCCCGGTTCCTGGGCGCGCGCACGGTGGTGACGCCGGTGAGCAGCAACACCGCCGTCGAGCGCTGCGGCGCGTTCGCCCAGGTGGTGCGCACCCGCATCGGCTCGCCCTACGTGATCGCCGCCATGTCCGCGCCCGGCGCCCAGGCGCCGGTGGCCGGCTACGAGGCCAACGGCGGGTTCCTGCTGGGGAGCGAGATCGTGCGCGGCGGCGCCCGGCTGGCCCCGCTGCCCACCCGCGACGCCGCCCTGCCCATCGTGGCCCTGCTGGTCGCCGCCGCCGAGCGCGGCCAGCCGCTCTCCGCGCTGCGCCAGGGCCTCCCGGCCCGCTTCACCGCCAGCGACCGGATCGCGGCCTTCGAGACGGCGAAGAGCCAGCGGCTGCTGGCGCGGCTCAGCGGCGATCCCGCCGCGCTGCGCGCGTTCTTCCAGCCGCTGGGCGCGCCCGCCGGCGTGGACCAGACCGACGGGCTCCGGGTGACGCTCGGGAGCGGCGAGATCGTCCACCTGCGGCCGTCCGGCAACGCCCCCGAGCTCCGCTGCTACGCCGAGGCGGACTCCCCGGAGCGCGCCCGCGAGCTGCTCGCCTGGGGCCTGCAGACCGCCCGGGCCAGCGCGGAGCAGCCCTCCACCTGAGGCCCTGGGGGGGCCGCCGCGGACCGGCGCGGCCCCCCGGCCTTATACCTCCCGCATGCGCTTCGCAGCCGGGGTGGACGCCTACGATCGCTCGGTCGGGCGCTATTCGCAGCAGGTGGCGCCGCGGTTCGCGGCCTTCGCCGGCGTGGACGCGCTCGCGCGCGGCCGGGTGCTGGACGTGGGCTGCGGCCCGGGGGCGCTGGCCGCCTGGCTGGCGGAGCGGCGCGGCGGCGCGGCGCTGTCCGCCGTGGACCCCACCGAGCACTTCGTGGAGGCCTGCCGGGAGCGCATCCCGGGCGCCGACGTCCGGCTCGCGCCCGCCGAGGCGCTCCCGTTCCCGGACGCGACCTTCGAGGCGGCGCTGGCGCAGCTGGTCTTCAGCTTCGTCGCCGACGGCCCGCGCGCCGCGGCGGAGATGGCGCGGGTGGTGCGCCCGGGCGGCGTGGTGGCCACCTGCAACTTCGAGGCGGAGTCCTTCGGGCCGGCCCGCGCCTTCTGGGCCGCCGCGCGCAGGTTCGATCCGGCGGCGCCGGACGACGTGCACCTGCCCTACCGGCGCGAGCCGGAGCTGCTGGGCCTGCTCCAGGGCGCGGGGCTCCGCGAGGTGCGGGCCGGGAGCTTCGACATCGAGGTGGACTACGATCGCTTCGACGAGCTCTGGGAGATGTTCGCCGGCGGCGTCGGCCCGACCGGCGGCTACCTCCTGGCGCAGCCGCCGGAGCGGCGCGAGGCGCTCCGCCAGGCCTTGCACGAGTCCCTGGGGCGCCCCCGGGCCGGGTTCGCGCTCACCGCCCGGGTCATCGCGGTGGCGGGCCGCCGGCCTGAGGCTCAGGGCTCGGCGTAGACCGCGGCCTCGGTCATCAGCACCGCCGGGAACTCCACCACCCAGGCCCGGCCGTCCGGTCCGAAGCCGGCGGAGATCCCGGACCCGCTGGGCCAGGGCGAGAGCGGCTGGCACCCCCAGCTCCCCTCCGCCCGCGCGCAGAAGACGGCCGGCTCGCTGGCGTCGGGGAGCTTCCCGCTCCCCACCGCCACGATCCGCCCGTCCGGCAGGCGCTGCGCGGCCGCCACGAAGTCGTCGTAGCCGTGCTGGCACAGGTCCACCGGCGCGCCCCATGCGCCGCCCAGCTTCTCGACGTAGGCCAGCCGCTCGCCCGCGCGCCGGAGGAACAGCCCCAGGTGCCCGGCGTCGCCGGGCGCGAGCGTGAGGCCGGTGCCCGTCCCCGGCTCGACCGGCACCTGCTCCTCGAGCCACTGGCCCGCCGCGCTGCGGGTGAGCAGCGCGATGCGCGGCACGTTGACGTTGCCGGGGAACCGCTCCCAGACCAGCTGCGCCAGGAAGGCGGTCCCGTCCGGCGCCACCTGGAAGGCGGTGCGCAGCACGAAGGGGATCGGTCAGGCCGTGGAGGACGAGGGGGGTCGCGACCCAGCCCGCCCCGGTCCTGACCTGGTGAACCAGGTCCAGCCCCAGGGTCGAGGTGTCGTAGACCAGGTGCGGCGTGCCGGCCGCGTCCACGCCGAAGGTCGCGTTCTCCTGGTAGCCCGGGATGGGCAAGGCGTCCTCGGTGTGCCAGGCCCCGGCGGCGTACCAGTGGTGCGTCGCGGTCCAGACGCGCGGGTCGGACTGGGTGAGGTCGATCGAGAGCGCGTGCGGCTGGCCCTGGCCGTCGAGGAGCACGTAGGGCGGCTCGAAGCCCGCCGCCACCGGCGCCGGGTAGGCCTCCCAGCCGGAGGCGGTGGCCCGCCACACGGCGTCCGGCGAGCCGGCGTGGAAGCGCGCCGCCGCGTCCATCACCACGCGCCGCGCGGGCGGGAACGGCTGCAGCGTCCCCTCCAGCGGCACCGGGGTCGCGACCGCCGGCGCCGGAATCACCGCCTCGTCGCTGGGGGCCGCCGCCGTCCCCTTCACGGCCAGCACCCGGTAGCGCGTCCCGGGCCAGAGCAGGTCGGCCGGATCGTCGTACGACGCGGCGCCAGCCGCGAGGTCCGGGAACGACCACCAGTCCCAGAGGTCGGCGCGCTGCACGCGCAGCCCGGTGGCGGTGGTGCTGCGGTTGGTCCACTGGACGGCGAAGCCGGTGCCGGTGCCCTGCACCCGGACGTCGCGCGGCCGCACCAGCTCCAGCGCGGGCGACGTCGCGGTGACCGGCTCGCTGGTGAGCGCGCCGCGCGCGTAGGTGAGGCGGTAGACGTAGGACCTGGGGTCGAGCACGTCGGCGTCCACGTAGCGGGTGGCCGGGAACGAGACCGGCAGCACCGTCCACGCGCCGTGACCGCCGCCGGCCAGCACCTCCGCCCGGGCCAGCTCCAGCGCGTTGGCCTGGGTGGACGCGTTCTCCCAGCTCACGGTGATGGGGTCGATGGGCGCGCCCAGCGGCCGGGCGGGCTCCGCCGCCAGCCCGGTCGCCGAGCGGATGGGCCAGTCGATGTGCACGGCCGGAGCGTAGATCCAGGCGGAGAAGGTGCCGCCCAGGCCGTTGCGCAGCCGGTAGCCGTACGTGTGGCCCGGGGTCACCGCCGCGTCCTCGCAGGTCTCCGCGCCGAAGGCGCACCAAAGCGGCGTCCAGGCCCCTTCCTCCTCGGACCGCTCGGCCTGCAGCTCGCTGGCGACCAGCGAGCCGGTGCCCCGAGCGGATCACCACCGGCCCGCTGATGCCGCCGTCGGCCCAGGTGCCGGTCGCGAAGTCCACCAGGTAGGGCGGCCGGACCCCGCGCTGCGCGCTGACCTCGTTGCTCGGCGGGGAGGTGCTGGAGCCGCGGTAGGTGCGGGCCCGGAAGCCGAGCGTGACCAGCTCCGGGATCTCCGCGGGGATCGGGACGTACACCCCGATCACCTCGGGACCGCCCTCGTCGCGCCAGACCTCCTCGAACGGCCCGTCGCCGATGCGGGCCTCCACCACGTAGCCGTCGTACGAGCCGCCGGGCGGGGTCCAGGTCAGCTCCAGCTCGTCGAACGACAGCGCGTGGAGCTGGAGCGCGGAAGGCGCCCCGATGGCTGGGCCCGCGCCGCCTCCTCCGCATCCCCAGGGCGTGAGCAGCAGCACCGCGAACAGCCGCCTGCACCAGCGGGCTCGGGCCATGGCGCGCCTCCGCCGGATCATCGACCCGCCGGGCGCAGGAGGGTGGGCGGCCAGATGGGGGCTCGGCTGGCTGGTGGGCCCGTCCTCACCTGTCCGTGGCGTGCCCGGACCCGCGCGCCGGAGAGAACGTGCTACAGCTTTGGTGCATGCGGCGCGGCGGGGCGATCCCGCTCCCCCGACGCCGGACGAGGTGGCGCATGGAGGTCGAGCTCTGCCGGACCTGCGGCGGCGATGGCCGGATTCGGGAACGCGTTCGGCGGCAGCAACGCCAGGTGCCCGAGCTGTCACGGCACGGGCCGGCGCGCCGACTCCAGCGCCATGTTCCACGACGTCACCAAGACCAAGCCGTCGCACTACCGCCCTGCCCCGGTGGCGCCCGCCGGCCCGAAGGTGCCCGTCACCAGCATGGGGATCGCGCTCGCGGCCGAGGTGAACGCCACGGCGCTCGCCGCCGAGGCCAAGTCGCGGCTGGTGGCGGAGATCATGAACCACGAGAGCACGCACGGTCAGTGCACCAAGACCTTCGTGAAGAAGCTGCGGAAGCAGCTGAAGGCCGGCGGGAGCTGACGGCGGCGCGGCGGCCCCCGGCCCTTGGCCGAGGGCGCTGATCGCGGGCGCGGGGCGCGGCTACTTCTCTTCCTCGCAGCGCTCGAACCAGAACTTCTTGTGCGTGACCTCCGGGTCCTCCCGGACGATCTCGTTGCCGTCGTTCTTCATCGCCTTGAGCACCGTGTGCAGGTACTCCGTGCCGAGGTGCTCCTGCAGGAAGATGAGCGCCTCCTTCTCGTCGGCCCACCCGTGATCGCGCGGGTAGTGCTCCATCAGGAACTCTCGCAGGTCCACCTTCTTCAGCTTGCGGGTCTCGGTGGTGGTCCAGACCTTGGTCATTCCGAGGAGGATCTTCATGCCCTTGGTCCTACCCCTGAACGCGCCCGAGTTCCAGCGCTGGGTGGCAGGCCCGTCGGACTTTCGCCTGGAGCGCCCCCCGGACGCCTGGTAGCCGGCCCGGGTGCGACGGGGTCACGGCGATGGACCGGCAGGCTGCCGTTCCCCGGTTCCCGGCGCTTGACCCAGCGCCAGGAATCAGTACGGCGTCCCGTCCCGGTGGGTGATGCGCGGGCGCCCGTCCGGGCCGAAGTCGAGGGCCAGGTCCTCTCCGGGATAGGTCACCCGGTCCCCGGCGGCGCGGTCGCCGACCTCGAGCACCACCACGTCCTGCGCGGTCCGGTTCTCCAGGTGATGCGCCGTCCCGCCAGCCGGGAAGCCGGCGCACATGCCCGGCGCCAGCTCCACCTCGCCCGCGTCGGTGACGAGCGTCGGGCGCCCCTCGAGCACGTACACCCACTCGTCCTGCACGGAGTGCCGGTGGTGGAGCGCCGAGACGTCGCCGGCCGGGATGCGGGTGAGGTTCACCCCGAAGGCCCTCAGCCCGAAGGCGTCGCCCAGCGCATGCTTCACCCGCCGTGAGAGACGGGAGGCGAACGGCTCGGGCAGGAGCCGGGCGCCGGCGCGCCCGGGCACCGCGGTGGCGTGGAGGGCGATGGGGGGCTTTGCGATCTCGGACAAGGCCGGCTCCTGGTGGCAAGGGCAGCGCGAGGTGTGCCGCTCCCCGTCACTTATCGCATCCGCGGTCGCCCCGCTCCCGGCAGTCGCCCCGGGGAGGCTGCGGAGGGGGAGCGCCTTCCCACCCGCCGCAGGGGCCGCGGGCCCGTGCCTACGTCCACGCGACCAGCAGCTCGGCAGGGGACGAACCGGCGCGGTGCAGGCGGAGGCCGGATGTGGTCGCCGCGAGGTATGGTCCGGGCATGGAGGAGGCGAGCGGCTTCATCGTGGCGGCCTGGGAGGAAGGGAGCGTCGGTCGTCCCCCGGGCGCCCGCCGTGGCGGCGTGGCCGGGCGCATCTTCCTCACCGGACGGCTCGAGGACGGCCGGAGCTTCGCCGCGGTGTCGAAGGCGCCGCCGGCGGCGCTGTACGTCGCCCAGGCGAATGGCGCCGCCGCCGCGCAGCGCGTGCCCGGGGCGGTGCTCGACGGCGCGCCGTGGTGGGACTTCTCGGGCGGGGCGCTGGCCCGGCTGGAGGTCCGGCCGGACGCGCTCGAGGGCGCCGAGCGGGCCCTCGCGTCCGCCCACCTCCCCGTCCTCGAGCGCGAGCGGCCCCGGGCCGGCCAGCTGCTCCTGTCGCTGGGCCTGCGCGGGCCGGTGACGCTGCGGGGACGGTCCACGCCCGGACGGCGCGTGGACGCGGTGTTCGTGGACCCCGAGCTCACGCCCGGCCGGACCTCCGCTGCGCTGGCCTGGCTGGCGCTCGACCTGGAGACCGATCGCGCCGGCACGGTGCTGGCGGCCTCGCTGGCCGGGGCCGGCGGTCCGGGGGAGGTGCTGTTCCTGGGGCCGGAGCTTGGCGCCCCGGCGGTCACCTCCTTCCCCTCCGAGGCGGCCCTGCTCACCGCGCTCGCCCGGCGGATCCGGGCGCGGGATCCGGACGTGATCACCGGCTGGAACGTGATCGACTTCGACCTGCGCGTGCTGTCCAGGCGCTTCGCGGCCTGCGGCGTCCCCTTCGACGTGGGCCGGACCGCCGACGAGGCCGCCTTCGTCGAGCGCGAGGGGCGCCGCGCCGCGTTCCAGGTCCCCGGGCGCGTGGCGCTCGACGCCATGCGGCTGGTGCGCGCCTCTGGCGAGCGCTTCGAGGACCTGTCGCTGGAGGCGGTGGCCCGGGCCCTGCTCGGCGAGGGCAAGGCGGTCGCCGCGCGCGGCCTCTCCAAGCTGGACGAGCTGGACCGGCTCCGCCGCGAGGAGCCGGCCGCCTTCTGCGCCTACTGCCTGCGGGACTCGGAGCTGGTGCTGCGCATCCTGGCCCGCACCGGCCTGGACGCGCTCACCGCCAGGCGCTCGGCGCTGACCGGCGTCTCGCTCGAGCTGGCCTGGACCAGCATCCCCGCCTTCGAGCGCATCTACGCGGCGGAGCTGCGGGCGCGGCGGATCCTGCCGCCGCCCCGGACCGGGCACCAGGTCTCGGGGGCCGCCGGCGGCACGGTCCTCGAGGCCATCCCCGGCATCTTCCCGGGCGTGCTGGTGTTCGACTTCCGCAGCCTCTACCCGTCCGTCATGCGCACCTTCAACGTCGATCCGCTGGCGCACGCGCGGGCGGAGCGGCGCCCGCGCGACGACGGCGACCTGGTCGCGCCCAACGGCGCCCGCTTCGAGCGCGCCCCGGGGATCCTGCCGGCCATCATCACCCGCTACGCCGCCGAGCGGGAGGCGGCGCTGGCCGCCGGCGACGACACCGCCGCCTACGTCTACAAGATCCTGCAGAACTCCTTCTACGGCGTGCTCGGCGCAGACGGCTGCCGCTACGCCCGCACCGAGCTGGCCGGCGCCATCACCTCCTTCGGCAAGCGGTACCTGACCGCGGCGCGGGACTTCTTCGAGGCGCGCGGGCTGCGCACGCTGTACGGCGACACCGACTCCGTCTTCGTCCTCTCCGGCCTGGGCGACGCCGCCAGCTTCGAGGCGCTCACGGCCATGGGCGGCCAGCTGGCGGAGGAGCTGAACGCCGCGCTGGCCGAGGACATCGCGCGCGAGCACGGCGTCCCCTCCTTCCTGCGCATCCGCTGCGAGAAGGCCTACCGCCGCTTCTTCATCCCGCGGCTCAAGCACGACCCCACCGGCGAGGCGCGCGGCCGCGCCAAGGGGTACGCGGGCCTGCGGCTCGGGCCCGGCGGCGCGGCGGACGTGGAGGTGAAGGGGATGGAGGCGGCGCGCAGCGACTTCACGCCGCTGGCGCGCCGGTTCCAGGTCGAGCTGCTGGCGCTGGCCTTCGACGGCGCGGGCGAGGAGGCGGTGCGGGACCACTGCCGCGAGGTGGTGGGCCGCCTGCAGCGCGGCGAGCTGGACGCGGAGCTGGTGTACCGCAGGTCGCTCCGCAGGCCGGCCTCCGAGTACGACTCGGAGACCCCGGCCGTGCGGGCGGCCCGGATGCTCGGCTGGACGCGCGAGCGCGGTCGCATCTCCTACGTCATGACCCGGGCCGGTCCCGAGCCCATCCAGGCCAGCACGGGCGCGCCGCTCGACTACCCGCACTACCTGGACCGGCAGCTGCTGCCCATCGCCAGCTCGGTGGCCGAGGCGCTGGGCTGGGACGCGCGGCCGTGGTTCGGCGGCGTCTCTCAGCTGGGCCTGACCTTCTAGGCGCCCAGGCGCCCGGGGCCCGTTCGCCCCACCCGCCGCCCCTCCGCGCCGCCGCATCTCGGCCGGGCGCCCGGCCGCCCAGCCGCCCGGGATACACCTTGAGTGGAACCCGACTCGCCCCCGCCGGCGCTGCGGCGCGGCCGTATCCTCGGCTCCGGCCGGAGGCGGAACATGGACACGGACGCGAGCTGCCGGTGGTGGGTCGCGGCCTCGGTTGCGGCCGCGGTTGCAGCAGGCCTGGCGTGCGGGGGCGGTGAGGGGGCAGCCCCGCCCGGCGGAGCAGACGCCGCCGCCGCTGCGCCGATCGACACGGCGCAGGGCGGCCAGGGCGTGTGGGTGCGGCGGCTGGGAGGGCTCGGGACGGAGCAGGTGGTGTCGATGGGCGCTGGCGGGGGCGGCACCACCGTGCTGAACCTGGTCGGCGACCCGGGGCCCACCGGGCTGCCGCCGTACGACCTGGGCCTGGTGCGGCTGCGTGACGACGGCTCCATCGCGTGGGCGAAGCCGTTCCACGGGTCCTACGGCCTGACCTGGCTCTCCGTGGCCGTGAGCGGCATGGGGAACACCTTCCTCTCGTTCCACACCGACTGCGTCGTGGGGAACGGCTGCATGGACCTCGGCGCCGGCCAGGCCACCGGGAGCGTGGTGGTGAAGCTCGACCCCTCCGGCCGCGTGGTCTGGCAGCGGGCCATCGCGGCCACCGACGGCCTCTCCGCCGTGACCGTGGACGGGAACGGCGGGGTGGCGCTGGCGGTGTACCGCGACGGGAAGCGGCTGGTCCGGTACCGCTGGGACGGCTCGCGCGTCTACGACGTGGCCGCGCCGGACGTAGGCGGACCCGCCGGGCCATACCCGCTGGCCATCGGGCTCGACCCCGCCGGCAACCTGGCCGTTGGCGACGGGTCGGCGTTCTACGTGCTCGACCCCTCCGGCAAGCTGCGCTGGAAGGCCGACCTCGGCGCCGGCCGGATCGTCTCCATCGGCGCGACGGCGCGGGGGACGGTGGTGGCCGTGGCCGAGTTCCAGGACGTCATCGAGTGGGCCGGCACGCGCGCCATCACGCGCGGCGGGGTGAGCGGCGTCTTCCTGGCCGTCGCCGAGGCCAGCGGAGCGCCCCGGTTCGGACGCGAGGTCGGGGGAGACGAGCGATCGGTCCGGGGCGCGGCGGTGGACCCAGCCGGCCGCGTGGCCATCCTCACCACGGCCTTCGGCGGCGCCGTCCCCCGCGACCGGCTCGAGAAGTGGAACCTGGCCGGCGAGCTGCTCTGGTCGCGCGAGCTGGGCGCGACGGCCTGGGCCGTGACGGTCGATCCCGCCTCGCACCACGTGCGCGCCGGCGGGGCGCTCTACGGGACGGTCGACTTCGGCACCGGGCCGACCACCTCCCGCGGCGACAGCGACGGCTGGGTGCTGGACGTGCTGCCTTGATCCGACGGGGGGCGGACGCCGCGCGCCCGCCCCCTTTCCCGCCTCCCCTCCCCGCCCTGCACCGCCGGCTCGCGCGGGCCCGGGACCCCATGAGTGACTTGCCGCGTATATGACCGAGTACGCATATACCGGCCATGGAATCCTCCTTCGCGATCATCGCGGAGCCGAGCCGGCGGGCCATCCTGAGCCTGCTGGCCAGCTCCGAGCGGTCGGTCGGTGAGCTCGAGCACGAGCTGCGCATGCCCCAGACCTCGGTGTCCAAGCACCTGCGCGTGCTGCGCGAGGCCGGGCTGGTGGAGTCGCGGGTCGAGGCGCAGCGGCGCGTCTACCAGCTCCGGCCCGAGCCGCTCCTGGAGGTGGACGCCTGGCTGGCCCCGTTCCGGCGCTTCTGGGCCAGCCACGTGGACGCGCTGGAGCGCCACCTCGAATCGGATGGAGCTGTCCTCAGGAAAGGAAGGCACGGATGAGTCAGCGCGAGCAGTACCGGCCCGGCCCCGCCGCCGGAGCCCGGGTGCAGGCCGACGGTGAGCAGTGGACGCTGGTCCTGGTCCGCGACCTGCGCCATCCCCCGGCGCGCGTCTGGGAGGCCCTCACGGATCCCGCGCACCTGGTGGAGTGGGCGCCCTTCAACGCCGATCGCAGCCTGGCCAGCGCGGGCGCGGTGAGGCTCGAGACCGTCGGGGCGCCCTCGCCCCAGGTCTCGGAGGGCGTGGTGAAGCGGGCCGAGCGGCCCCGGCTGCTCGAGTACAGCTGGGGCGGGAGCGACCTCCGTTGGGAGCTCGAGCCGGTCGGCGCCGGCACCCGGCTCACGCTGTGGCACGCCATCGACCGCGGCTTCATCGCCTGGGGCGCCGCCGGCTGGCACGTCTGCTTCGACGTGCTGGAGCGGTTCCTGGACGGTGAGCCCATCGGGCGCATCGTCGGCGCCGAGGCCCTGCGGTTCGAGGGTTGGCAGCGCCTGACCGCGGAGTATGCGCAGCAGTTCGGCCTCGCTCCGGCGGGCGGGCCGCCGGCCGGAGTGACCCGCTGAACGAGGAGCAGACCGACATGGACACGACCCTGCAGAAGCCGGCCCTCGCCGCCGCGCGGACCACCACCATCGCCTACTGGCTCGTCACCGGCCTGTTCAGCCTCCAGCTGGTCTTCACCGCCTACGCGCAGCTCACGCTGCCGCAGGTGGCCGAAGCCTTCACGCACCTGGGCTTCCCCGCGTACTTCCGGATCGAGCTCTCGTGGGCCAAGCTCCTGGGCGTGGCGGTGCTGCTGGCGCCGCTCCCGGCGCGGCTCAAGGAGTGGGCCTACGCCGGCTTCGCCATCGACCTCGGCTCGGCGGTCATCGCCCACCTGGCGGTGGGCGACGGCCCCGAAGCCTGGGGCTGGGCCGTCGGGACCGGGGTGCTGTGGGCGCTCTCGTATCTCCTCTGGCGCCTGCGCCCGCAGCCTCGAGGTCGGGAGCCCGCGACTGCGTGACCCTTGCCTGGGGCCCCGACCCCGGGCCTCGGGTAGGATGGTCCCGTGCCCCGGGCTGCTCCAGCCTCGCCCTCGCGCGGCGCCGCGCTCGGCCTCGCCGCCGCGGCGCTCTTCGGCGCGAGCACGCCGCTCGCGAAGCTGCTGGCTCCCGGCGCCAGCGCGATCATGCTGGCGGGCCTGCTGTACGTCGGCGCCGGGCTCGGGCTCGTGGGCTACGGCCTGATCCGGCGCCACCCGGGCGAGGCGCCGCTCCGGCGCGCCGATCTCCCTGCGCTCGCGGCCATGATCCTCGCCGGCGGCGTGATCGGGCCGGTGCTCCTGGTCCTCGGCCTCTCCCGCCTCTCCGGCGTGGCGGCGTCCCTCCTGCTCAACCTCGAGGCGCCCCTCACCATGGCGCTCGCCGCCCTCGCCCTGCGCGAGCGCCTCTCCGGCCGCGAGGCGACGGGGGCCGCAGCGGTGGTGGCCGGGGCGGCCCTCCTGGGCTGGTCGCCGGGGCGCGTCGAGGCCGACCCCCTCGGCGTCCTTCTGGTCGCGTGCGCCTGCGCAGCCTGGGCCGCCGACAACACGCTCAGCCAGCGGCTCTCCATCCGCGACCCCGTCGCCGTCGCGCGCGCGAAGGTGCTGCCGGCCGGCCTGTTCAACGTCCTGCTCGCGCTCCTCACCGGCGCGCAGCTCCCGTCCGCCGGGCACGCCGCGGCGGCGCTGGCCACCGGCGCGCTGGGCTACGGGGCCAGCATGGTCCTCTTCCTGCTGGCGGTGCGCGCGATGGGTGCGGCGCGGCAGGCGGCGTACTTCGCGACCGCGCCCTTCCTCGGCGCCGCGCTGGCGGTGCCGCTCCTGGGAGAGCGCCTGCTGCCGCTCCAGCTCGGCGCCGGGGCCCTGATGGCGCTCGGCGTCGCGCTCATCACCGGCGCCCACCACGGCCACACCCACGTCCACGAGCCGGTCGAGCACGAGCACGCCCACGTCCACGACGAGCACCACGCCCACGGGCACGACGACCCGATGACGGAGCCTCACAGCCACGCGCACCGGCACGAGCCGCTCGCGCACGACCACCCGCACCTGCCGGACCTGCATCACCGGCACGGGCACTGAGCGCGATCACCCCGCCCGCGCCAGGTGGGGCAGGGCCTGCGCCACCATCGCGTCCGACGCGGTCAGGCTGATCCGGAAGTAGCCAGGCTGCTTCATGATCGCGCCCGGCATGACGAAGACGCCATGGTCGGCCAGCGCGTTCCACTGCCGCTCGGGGTCGCCGCCCCAGCGCACCCACAGGTAGAAGGTGCCCTCCGGCGGGAGGACCTGGTGGCCGCCCCGTCCCAGCGCCTCGCTCAGCGCGTCGCGCCGCCGGGCCAGCGCGGCCACGTCGATGGACAGGCGCTCCAGCGCCGGCACGGCGTACTGCATGACGGCGTTGGGGAAGCACCAGCCCAGCGCCATCTGGCTGGCGAACAGCGCGTCACGCAGCGGCTGGCGGTCGGCGGCGGGCATCAGCGGCGAGAGGGCCAGGTAGCCGAGCCGCTGCCCCGGCGCGAGCAGGACCTTCCCGTAGCTGTAGGCGATGAGGGTCCAGGGATAGACGGCCGCCGGGCTGGTGAAGGCCCGGCCGTCGAAGCGGATCCGCCGGTAGGGCTCGTCGGACAGGAGGAAGACGCGGTGGCCGATCCGGCGCGAGGCGCGCTCCAGCAGCTCCGCCAGCCCTCCCAGCTCCTCCCGCCCGTACATCCGGCCGGTCGGGTTGTGGGGCGTGTTGACGATCACCATCCGCGTCTTCGGGCCGATGGCCGCGTCGATGGCCTGCAGATCGAGGTCGAAGCGGGGCGGGCGCAGCGCGACCGGCCTCGGCACGGCGTCGGCCTGCAGGAGCATGGGCTCGTAGCAGAACCAGCCCGGCTCGCTGAAGACCACCTCGTCCCCGGCGTCGAGGATCAGGCGGAGCGCCACCGAGATGGCCCCGAAGGCGCCCGCGGTGAGGGCCAGGTCGGGCGGCTCGAAGGGCAGGTCCAGCTCCCGGCCGACCGCCTCGGCCAGGAAGGCCTGCGGCACCTCCTCGCTGGTCTTGTAGGCGAACCAGTTCTCGTCCTGGGGGACCGCCCCCTCCCGGATGGCCGTGACCAGCCCCGGGAGCGGCAGCTCGTGCGGATTGCCGAAGGTGAAGTCGGCGATGGTGGGATCGCCGCGACGCTCACCGTACCGCGAGCTGAAGTAGAAGCCCTTGACGGCGTCGAAGGCCCGGTCGGCCGCCGAGGCCCTGTGCGAGAGGATGCCCACGGGGTGCCCTCAGGCCTTCGGCGCCGCGCCCGCCACCGAGCGCGCGATGGCCTGCTCCTCCTCGGTCATGTCCGCCGGGACGTCGGCGAAGAGCGGGGTGCTGAGGTAGCGCTCGCCGGTGTCGGGCAGCATGGCCAGGATGTTGGCCCCCTGCTCCGCCTGGGCGGCCACCTTGAGCGCGCCGGCGAAGGTCCCGCCGGAGGTGATGCCCACGAAGATCCCCTCGCGCGTGGCCAGCTCCTTCGAGCAGCGGATCGCCTCTGGCCCAGGGACGGTGATCACGCGGTCCACCAGCTTCTGCTCGACCGCGTCGCCGGTCAGCTTGGGGATGAAGTCGGGCGTCCAGCCCTGCATCGGGTGCGGCTTGAAGCTGGGGTGCGGAGCGGACGGGGTGCCGTCCGGGTTGCGCGCCTGGGCCGTGCCGCTGCCCAGCAGCGGCGCGTCCTCCGGCTCGCAGACCACGATCTTCGTCTGCGGCCGCTCCTTGCGCAGCACCCGCGCCACGCCCTTGAGCGTCCCGCCGGTGCCGTACCCGGTCACCCAGTAGTCGAGCCGCTCGCCCGAGAAGTCCGCCAGGATCTCCTGGGCCGTGGTGCGCGAGTGGTAGTCCGGGTTGGCCTCGTTCTCGAACTGGCGCGTCATGAACCAGCCGTTCGCGGCCGCCAGGGCCTCGGTCTTCCGGATCATCCCCACCGCGCGCTCCGCCGCCGGCGTCAGCACCACCTTCGCGCCCAGGAACCGCATCAGCCGCCGCCGCTCGATGCTGAAGGACTCGGCCATGACCAGCACCAGCGGATAGCCCTTGGCCGCGCACACCATGGCCAGGCCGATGCCGGTGTTGCCGCTGGTGGCCTCGATGACCGTCTGCCCCGGCTTGAGCGCTCCCGAGCGCTCCGCCGCCTCGATGACCGCGATGGCCAGGCGGTCCTTGACCGAGCCGAGCGGGTTGAAGGCCTCGACCTTGACGAACAGGTTCACCCCCGGTGGAGCCAACCGGTTGATCCGGACCACCGGAGTGTTCCCGATCGTCTCCAGGATGCTCGCGTGACGTCGACCCATGGCGCACCTCCGCAGGCGGCGGGAAGGCGCCGCGGCTGCTTGTGTAATGGGTGCGCTCCAGGGGGCCACGCGTCATGCGCTGCCCCCTGGGGGCGCCCTGTCCAGGCGACGCCCCTTGCCGACCCTGCCGTCCCCTGCCCCGCCGCTTCCCCCCACGGGCAACGCGGCGCCGCGGAGCGGCGCTGTGACCAGGTCCGGGGCGCGCACCGAGCCGCCCCGTCGCGAGTTGACGCCGCATTCGGGGCCAGGCGAAGCTCTCCCCACATGTTCCGCGACCGCTTCCGCAAGGTGTCCCAGGCCCCCACCCGCCCGGCCGCGGGCCCGGCCTCCCCGCGCTTCGACGTGGCCGAGCTCTACCGCGGCCCGGCCACGACCGAGGGCGGCCCGGAGGCCGCGGCGGTGCCGCTCGACGAGAAGCTGCGCCAGGCCTACTTCTGGATCACCAACCACGCCATCATCAACCCGTTCTACGACGTCGAGTACAGCGAGGCGCCGCCCCAGCGGCTCACCTTCGGCGACCAGGGCGTCGCGGTCACCCTGCCCTCCGACCAGAGCTACTCGAGCTACGTCCTCCTGCCGCTGCTCAACCTGGCGGTGCGCCGGCGCTGCCTGCTGGTGGGCGGCCCCGGGCGCGGCAAGACCACCATCGCCGTGCTCATGGGCGTGCTCTCCGGCTACTCGCTGCGCGAGCTGAAGCGCGGCATCCAGCACGGCCAGCCGCAGATGACGGTCTCCGACCTGCTCGGGAACCCGCTCCCGGCGAGCCTGCTGGCCGCCCAGGAGATGGACCAGGTGAAGGTGGCCTGGCGGCGCTGGCTGGGCATGCGGATCAAGATCGTGGACGAGTACAACCGCATCCCCACCCGCACGCAGTCGGCCCTGCTCACGGTCATGGCCGACGACTACGCCGAGGTCTTCGACCAGATCTACGAGTGCCCCAGGGCGGCCTGGTACCTCACCGCCAACGACGACGCCGGGGGCGGCACCTACCAGGTGATCGAGGCGCTGCGCGACCGCATCGACGTGGTGGTGAAGGCGCTCCACTTCAACACCCGCTTCCTGGGCGAGCTGCTGGCCCGGGTGGAGGAGGACGTCCGCCCGGAGGAGGTGGTCCCGCCGCAGATCGTCTTCACGCCGGAGGAGCTGGATCGCGCGCAGCAGGAGATCCTGGCGGTCGACTTCCCCGCGCCGCTCCGCCGCCGCCTCGAGTTCTTCGCCAGCCACTTCGAGTTCCTCGAGCCGGCGGCCCGCCAGGCGGAGTACCAGACCAAGGACACCTTCAAGCTCTCCGGCCTGGAGGCGGGGGCGCTCGCCTCCGACGCCGGCAAGGACCGCCAGGCGGACCTCGGCGCGCAGACCCGCAACGGCCTCTCGGTCCGAGCCCTCATGACCAGCCTGGTCTTCTGCAAGGCCATGGCCTACTTCCGCGGCGTCCGGACCGTGGCCTTCGAGGACGTCCGGCAGATGCTGCCCTTCGTGCTCCACGACAAGCTGGTGCAGGAGCCGGACGCGCCCTGGTTCGAGGGGCAGGGGCGCGCGGCCTACCGCAGCGATCGCGTGTCCTGGATCCGCGAGCTCTTCGACCTCTCCTGCAAGGAGTACGACCGGCTCGACCTCGACCGCGACGACCCGGTCTCGAAGCTCATGGCCGAGTTCGACGCCGGGCTGGACGGCCTGGAGGAGCGGACCGTGCGCCAGCGGCTGGCCGCCATCGAGCGGACGCTCAAGGGCTGGAGCACGGGGCGCAAGCTGTACGGCCACCTCTTCGACGACCTGCTCGCGCTCAAGTACCTGCACCAGCGCTACACCAACTACCTGAGGTGGCTGCGGTGGAAGGCCTGAGGCCGCTGCCGCCGGAGGCCCCGCTGGCGCGGGCGCTGGCCGCCGGCCGCGAGCGCTTCAACGCGCGGGTGACCGCGGCGCGTCGCGGCGGCCTGCGGCTCGACCCGGCGGCGCTGCTGGCGCACCTCGAGGACGGCGTGGCGCCGGCCGTGGCGGCGGTGGCCGCCGAGGCCCCCGGGCGCGTGCAGGCCGTCACCGAGGCGCTCTTCGACCTGTCCCTCCCGCTGGTCGCGGCCGACCTGCTGGGGCCCGCCGCGCGGGGGCCGCTCCTGCCGCAGGCCTGGCGCGAGCTCCTGCCGCGGCTGGCCCGCCCGCTGGCCGACGCGCCGGGCCGGGTCGCGGCCGCCGTGACCAACGCGCTGCTGCACCTGGGCGACGCGCCGGCGGCCCGGCCGGCGCAGTGGATGAGCGAGCTGGGCGCGCTGGCGCGGCGCTGCGAGGGGCCCGAGGCGCTGCTCCGGGCCGGCCAGGTGCTGGCCTGGCGCGCAGGGCTGGCGCACTACCGCGCCTCGGCCCTGGCGGTCTGGGAGACGCTCCCCGAGCCGCTGGCGCGCGCCACGCTGGGCCTGCCGCCGGACGCGCCCTTCGAGCGCGAGGCCCTCCGGGCCGGCCTCCGCGATCCCTGGGCCGTGCCCGGCGCGCCCGCGCCCGAGGCCGCGCCGCGGGTGGTGGCCACGGTGGGCGGGTTCCGCGGCCTGGGCGGCCCGTTCCTGGCGCCGCCGCGGCTGGTGGCGGCGGGCGGCAGCATCTGGGCCAGCGACGGCGAGGCGGTCCACACCGTCCACGCCGACGCGTTCGGCCACACCTTGGTGCGCGCAGCCGGGCTCCGCGCCGCCGACCTGCCGGAGGCCGCGCCGGCGCCGGCCCTGCTGCGCGACGGGACCCTGGTCCACCGCGGGGGCCGGACCCGGCTGCCCGCGCTGGCCGAGCCGGCCGCGGCGGCCGCCGCCGGCGCGCTCCTGGCGGTGCTCCCGCAGCGCAGCCACCGGCTGCTGCTGGTGGCCTGCCCCGGAGGCTGGGCGTGAGCGCCGGGCCGAACGCGCTCGCGGCGCTGCAGCGCGCCTGGGCCGGCGAGTGGGAGCCCGCGCTCGCGGCCTGGAGCCGCTTCACCAAGCTGTCCGGGCCCCGCTGGTGCCTCACCGGCGCCGACGAGGCGCGGGAGCGGCTGTCCGGCTCCTTCGCGCAGATCCGGCTCACCGATCACGCGGTGGTGATCGGCCTGCGCCCCGTGCGCGAGGCCGGGCTGGAGCGCTTCGCCCGGCAGATCCTGGCGCACGAGATCGGCCACCACGTCTTCGTCCCGGGCGACCTGGCCGACCAGGCGCGGCTGCTGGCCCGGCTCCGCCGCGCGCTCCCCACCCGCGAGCCCTTCGCCGGCTACGTGGCCAACCTCTACGCCGACCTGCTCGTGAACGACCGGCTGCAGCGCGCGGCCGGCCTGGACATGGCGGCGGTCTACCGGGCGCTGCGGCGGCCCGGCGCCGATCGGCTCTGGACGCTTTACCTGCGCATCTACGAGCGGCTCTGGGCGCTGCCCCGCGGCGAGCTGGTGGCGCCCATCGACGACCCGCGGCTCGAGCTCGACGCCGACCTGGGCGCCCGGGTGATCCGCACCTACGCCCGCGACTGGCTGCGCGGCGCGGGGCGCTTCGGGACCCTGCTCCTCCCCTACCTGCTCGAGGCCGACCCGGCCGCCGGGCAGGCCTGGCTGGACACCGCCGGCGCCGGAGCTGGCGCCGCCGTGCCCGACGGGCTCGCCCTCGACGAGGCCGAGGACGGGGAGCTGCTTCACCCGGCGGAGGATCCGGCCCTCTCCGGCGTGGACGAGGCGCCGCCGGCCGGGGCGCCGGAGGCGCCGCGGGGCCAGGGGGTCGAGCAGCTCGGCGGCCAGAAGCACCGGTACCGCGAGCCCTCCGACTACGTGGACCTGATGGCTTCGCTGGGCGTGAAGGCGACCGCGCGCGAGGTGGTCATGCGCTACTACCGCGAGCGCGCGGTGCCGCACCTGCTGCCCTTCCCGTCCCGGCTGGCCCGGCAGGTGGTCGATCCGCAGCCGGAGGGCTTCGACGCCTGGGAGCTCGGCTCGCCGGTTCCGCAGATCGACTGGGTCGGCACCCTGACGCGCAACCCGGTGGTGCTCCCCGGGCTGAACGTCCTGGAGCGGGCCATGGGGACCGCCGACGGCGGCGAGCCGCGGCGCCTCCCGCTCGATCTGTACGTCGGCATCGACTGCTCGGGCTCGATGGGCAACCCGGCCGTCCGCCTCTCCTACCCGGTGCTGGCCGGCGCCATCGTCGCGCTCTCCGCGCTCCGGGCCGGCGCGCAGGTGATGGCCTGCCTCTCCGGCGAGCCGGGCAGGCACGTGGAGACGCCGGGGTTCGTCCGCGACGAGCGCGAGGTGCTGACGCTCCTCACCGACTACCTCGGCACCGGCTACGCGTTCGGGGTCGAGCGGCTGCGCCAAACCTTCCTCCGCGGCCCACCTCCGGCGCGCCCCACCCACCTCCTGGTGGTGAGCGACGGCGACCTCTTCCACATGCTGGGGGAGGTGCGGGACGGCTGGCAGGTCGCGGCAGAGGCCGCCCGTGTCGCCGGCGGCGGCGCCACCGCCGTGCTGCAGCTCCAGCCCGAGCGCTGGCGCGACGACCTGGACCGGCTCGAGGCGGCCGGCTGGACGGTGCACCCGGTGGACTCGGAGGAGGAGCTGGTGGCCTTTGCTCGGGCGTTCGCCCGCGCTCGCTACGCCGGTCCGGAGGAGCGTGGATGAGCGCCCAGGTGGCGGTGGAGGCGCTGACGCGCCGGCTGGCGGAGTGCCCGGAGGACTTCCTGCGCGAGCCGCGCGCGCGCGGGCTGCCCGGGGGTGAGATCGACGTGGCCGCGGTGGTGGCCGACCTGGCCCGCGACCTGGGGCTGGAGCCCTGCCCGCCCCAGGCCACGGCGCGCTGGGCCGAGGCGCCGGCGGAGGCGCGCAACGTCCTGCGGCTCACGCTCATCGGGGCCTGGCTGGCGCACGCCCCGGAGCTGCGCGCCGCAGGGGCCCTGGGGCCGCTGGTGCTGGCCTGGCTGGCCGGGGCGCTGCCGCCGCTCGCGGCGCTGGTCGCGCCGGAGCAGTTCGTCGTGGACCAGGATCGGCGCGAGGAGCTGGCGCGGAGCCTGCTCGCGGCCATCGGGCTCCTGCCGGCCGGGGAGACCGCCGCCCAGGCCGCCGATCGCCTCCAGACCCTGTCCACCGTGGAGCGGGCCCGCCTCCTGCGCGAGACCCGCGCCCAGCAGGAGCGCGCCCGCCAGCTGCGCGAACAGCTCGCGAGCGAGCGCGCCCGCCAGGCCGCCGCGCGCTACTCGTCGGAGTGACCGTGGACCTCGACCAGCTGCGCAGCCTCTTCCCGCTCGCCACCGCCGCCGGCCTCGAGACCCTGCGGCGCGTGCAGCAGCACCCTGCCGCGCCGGCCTGGAGCCACCTCATCGGCGACCACGTGGTGGCCCCGGACCTGGAGGCGCTCGAGGCCTACCGCGCCGCGCTGGCTGCCCCCGCTGCGCCCGCCTCGGACCGGCCTCCGCCCCAGCTCCTGGCCTGGCTGGAGCGGCAGCGCCCCCGGGTCCGCTGGTGGCGCGAGCGGCTCCCGGAGGGCTTCGACTGGGCCGGGCGCTGGCAGGAGGTCCCCACCCTCTGCCGCGACGACCTCGCCGCCCGGGTCGAGGAGCTGGTCCCGGAGGACGAGCCGCTGGAGCGGCTCATCGTGTACGAGACCAGCGGGACCACCGGCCACGCGCTGCGCGTGCCGCACCACCCGTGCGCCGTGGCGCTCACCCACGCGCTGGCGGAGCGCGCCCTGGGCTGGCATGGCGCCGCCGTGCCCCAGGGGCCGGAGGCGGTGGCCTGCATGAACCTGCGGGCACAGGCCCGCATGTGGAGCTACCCCAGCCTCTTCTCCGCCTGGCGCGAGGCCGGCTTCGCCCGCGTGAACCTGGCCCTGCACGCCTGGCGCGGGGGCGCCGAGGACGTCCGCCGCTTCCTGGGCGACCTGCGGCCCGGGTTCCTCACCGGGAGATCCGGTGTCGCTCGCGGAGCTGCTCACGCTCGAGGTGCCCGCCCGCCCCGCCGCGCTCCTCTCCACCGCCGTGGCCCTGGCGGCGCCGCTCCGCGACACGCTCGCCGCGCGCCATGGCTGCCCCGTGCTCGACTGGTACTCCACCACCGAGACCGGCCCCATCGCCTGCTCCCGCCCCGGCGCGCCGGGGCTGGCCCTGCTCGCGCCCGACCTGTTCGTCGAGCTGCTCGACGCGTCCGGCCGCGCCGTGGCCCCCGGGCAGCGGGGAGAGATCGTCGTGACCGGCGGCAGGAACCCGTACCTCCCGCTGCTGCGCTACCGCACCGGCGACCACGCCCGGCGGGTGGTCGCACCGGGCCCGGACGGCACCCCGGCGACCTACCTGGCCGAGCTGGAGGGGCGGGCCGCGGTGATCTTCCGGGCCGCGGACGGCAGCCCGGTGAACCCGGTGGACGTCGGCCGGGCGCTCCGGCAGCGCTTCGCCGTCCTCCAGCACCGCTTCGAGCAGCGGGCCGACGGCCGCTGCCTGGCCACGCTGCGCCCGGCGCCCGGCCTGCCGGTGGACGCGGCGCAGGTCGCGGCCGAGCTCGAGCAGCTCTTCGGGCCGGGGAGCGTGGTCGAGGTGCTGATCGACCCGACGCTCGGCGGCGACGGCAAGGTGGTGCCGTACCGGAGGAGTTGAGGTGGAAACCCGCGTTACTCCGGGATCTTCAGCCTCTGGCCCGGCTTGATGACGTTGGGATCCTTCAGCTGATCCCGGTTGGCCTCGAAGATCTTCTGGTACTTCGCGGCATCGCCGTAGAACTGCTTGGCGATCTTGGACAGCGTGTCACCCGAGACCACCTCGTGGACCCGGACCGGCGCCGGAAGGCTGGGGTCGATGCTGATGTCGGCGGTCAGGTCGGCGTACTTGGCGTCGATGGCCTTGATCGCGTTCCAGACCTCGTTCCTGATCCCCTCGTTCGGCACGGCGCCGCGGATGAGCAGCTTGTCGTTCTCGAGGTGGATGTTCTTCCAGGAGACGCCGCGCGACTTTCCGAGTTCGATCACCTGCTGGTACTTGGCCTTCAACTGTTCGAGGTTCGCCATGCCTGTCCCTCCTGACGACGAGCAGCCACGCTCGGCTGGGTGACGCGAACAACTTCCCCGGCCATCACGATCCGGAGGGTGCAGCATCGGCCTCTTGCCGGGAGGCAGTGCTCGCCATGCGGGTACTCGCCCCAAGTTGTAGCGATCACCGCGTGAAGGGCCAGGGTCCCAAGGATCCAGCCTTCCCCGGCGACGAGCCAGGCCACCTCTTCCTCGCCGCCCGGCCAGGCGGCGGTGGGCCGGGCCAGGCGTCCCGGGTCCTCGGACTGGAGCTCCGCGTCCCGCATGACGGAAGCGCACGGGAGCTCCCGGCTCACTCCCGCCGCCACTCGCGGGGCACGGCGTTGTAGGACGCGTAACGCTCCAGCCGGCCCACCAGCTGCTCCGCCTCGCGCTGCTGCCGCTCGACGAAGCCGAGCACCTCGGCCGACCCGTCGCCCGAGACGTTGGAGCTGGAGATCCGCTTCTGGATGATGATCCGGGCCTGCTGCCAGTAGGCGAGCTGCCCCTCGAACTCGGTGAAGGCGTGCCGCCACCAGGCCTCGTCGTGGCCGGCCGGCCGGTCCCGGCTCGGGGGCAGCTCCGTGAGCACCAGCTGGTGCTTCTGCGTGTCGATCTGCACCGAGTAGCCCGCCAGGAAGTCCATCCCGACCAGCCCCTCGAACGCGTCGGTCATCGAGGCCGTCACCGTGGCCGGGACGAACTCGGTGCGGGCCTGGTCGACCGAGAGCGAGTCGAGGACCACCAGCACCGCCGGCGCCTGCCCGCCGAGGCCGCCCACGACGGTCATCAGCCGGTTGGTGCCCTTCTCGAAGACGCCCAGCCGCTCGGCCAGGGGCGCGAAGATCACGGTCTCCGGCGCGCCCGTGTCCAGCGCCAGATCGGCCGTCACCCGGCCGTTGAGCTTGACCGGGATGATGATGCGCCGCGACTGCCCTTCGAACGCCTTGTAGGGCACGACGAAGCGCTTGAGCGCGGGAGCCTGGGGCTGCTGCTGCGGGGCTGCCGGCGCGGAGGCCGCTGCGATGGACGGCGTCGGCGCCGGCGCCTCCTCCGCCACCGGCACGGGAGCCGCCTCGGGCGCTGCGCTGGCCTCCGTCGTCGGGTCCGGCGCGAGCGCCGCGGCGGGCGTGGGCGCGGGCGGTTCGGCCCGGGGCTCCGGCGTGGGGATCGCCACCGCGGGCGTCGACGGTGGCGGCGGAGAGCCGACCCATCCGCGGGCCAGGAACCCCAGGCCCGCGCTCACCACGGCGACCAGCCCGACCAGCGGGAAGCTCAGTCCCCTGGAGGACGACGGGGCAGTGCCAGCCCGGGCTTCCGGCGCGGGGTGCCCGCCACCGGGAGCCCTCGGCGGAGAACCCCTCGGGCTCGGGCCTGCGTTCACCGCCTGCGGAGCGGCCGGCCTCGACGCCGGACGCGCGCTGCGGAAGGCCGCCTTGCAGAACTCGCAGTAGAGGGCGCCGTCGGGGTTCTGCTGGTGGCACACCGGGCACAGCGTCGCCATGTCCGGATCTGGCCAGGTTCACGGGGCGGCGACAAGTGCAATCATCGCCGGGCGCGCCGCGCCGAGGAGCACGGGCTCACTTGCGCCCGCCGCGGGAGGCGCTCCGCCGTGTGGCGCCCTTGCGCTTCCCGCCGCCCTTCCCGCCCTTGACGGTCCGCCTCAGCAGCATCGCGCCCGGCGCGGCGACTGCCCCCAGGCCGCCGGTCTCCACCACCTTCTTCAACCAGGCCAAGGCCCTCGCCTTGGCCTGGCTGGGCGCGGCGCCCTGCCCGAAGATCTCGGCGAAGAGCACGAACCCGGACCGGGCTTCGATGGTGGGGACGATCCCCTGCGCCGCGAGGCGGCCGGAGAGCTGTCCGCGGTCGTCGTAGCGCGCGCGCAGCTCCTCGTCGTAGGCCGCGAGGAGCTGGTCCGAAGGCTGCGGCTTCTCCGGCCTGGCGAGCGCCAGGGCGAAGGCGACCAGGTCGCGCTGGAAGGTGGGCATCACTTGTCCTCGTGGAAGAAGGCGAACCCGAAGCCTGCCAGCCAGTAGTCGCGCTGGCTCCTGAACTGCCCGGCGGGGTTCACGCCGTAGTAGCCGCGCAGGTAGAAGTGGGTGAAGCCGCCGAAGTTCCCCGGGTCGGGCCGGACGCCCGCGAGGGCGTTGACGGACCACTGCCACTCCTCGTTCACCGTGACGTCGGCGCGGTCGTAGCCGTAGACGGTGCGAGCGCGGAGATCGACGGACAGGAACGGCCGCCGCAGGAGCGACCAGAGCAGCGGCCGCTCCAGGCCCAGCTCGACGGCGAGCCCCGGCTCGTAGTTGCGCCTCGAGGGCGTGACGGCCCCGCCCGCCGGGTGCTCGAGCTCCCGGCTGTACCAGCTGTCGCTGCCGGTGAAGGCGATCTGCATGTAGCGCGCCTGGAAGCGCGCTCGCCAGGTCTCGAAGTCCAGCCCGAGCTGGAGGGCCCCCTCGATGCACTGGTAGCTCACGTTCACGCGGCGGAAGTCCTCGCCGTACGCCTCGATCCCGTTGAGCGTGAACTCGTCCCCGATGTGCGTGCTCTCGTGGCCCGCGTACAGCTGCGCGCCGAACACCGCCCCGGAGTCCTCACCCCCGGGCCTGGGCAGCCCCACCTGCAGCTTCGCGGCGAGGCCGAAGCGGTAGTCCACGTTCAGGATGGGATTCGATCGATCCTTGCCCAGGTCCTCGATCATGTGGAAACCGACCGGCAGCCAGAGCCCCCAGCCCCACGCGCGCGGGCCGAGCCACTGGGACGAGGCCTGGCGCAGCTCGGTCTGCCACCCGGCGACCGGGAGCTCCCTCCCCATCGTGATGTCCCAGACCATCCCGGGCTTGTCGCTCACCGCCTGCGGCACGGCGCGCGACCAGGCCGGGAAGGCGATTCTTGAGGATGGCCGCGCGCGGATTCCGCCAGCGCCGGCGTGAAGTAGGTGCGGTCCTTGAAGAACCACCAGCGACTCTCGATGTCGCCGGCCTGCGCCGCGTGCGCGATGAGCAGCGCCGCGACGGCGACGGGGTGCGGGATCCGATGCTCGCGCATGATCCAGGCCCCTCCTCTCGGAAGGCTGGCGCATTTCTGTTGCGTCCCACACGCGTGGTCAAGGCACCAACGTGGCGCCCCGGCGGGCGCCTGCGCACCCACTTTGAGTGAGGAGGCCCGGCGGGGGCGACCCCACTGGCCCGGGACGGAGACAGGTCGTCAGGTGCCGATGGTCGCAGCGCGGCGGCAACGGCGTCCAGATACGGGAAACCCCGACCGCCTCTCGGCGATCGGGGTTCCGGGTTGGCGACTTCAACCGGAGCCGAAGCCCCGTCAGAACCGGTACGAGACGCCCCCGTCCACCTGCAGCTGCGACATGCTGGTGGAGTAGGACGCGATCATCTGCCCCGGCGGCGGGCCGGCGTTGGCGCCGGAGATCCGGGCCTCGGGTGAGTAGATGGCGGAGGCCTGGAGCGAGAGCGCGTCGGTGACCGCCCAGCCGACGCCCACGGTGTAGTGGTCCTCGGTCACGGCCGGGAACACCAGGTTCTCGAACGCCCGCGAGGGATCGAGCGGCATCTTGCCGTGGTTGTAGCCGACCCGGAGGTCCAGGCCACGCAGGACCGTGAGCTGCGCCCCGGCCTTCAGGACCCACTGGTCCTCCCAGTTCAGGTCCCACGGCATCGTCGTGGGCTGGCGCTGCGAGTAGGCCGGCAGGCCCTTGCCCATGGTGTCCGACCAGTCGATCCACTGCAGGTCGGCGGCGATCACCAGCGAGTCGAAGGGGCGAAGGGACGCGCCCAGCGTCGCGAGCTGCGGCTGATCGAACGTCAGCTCGTCCGTCCCGCCCGGAACGTCGAAGCTGAAGTCCTGGAAGTAGCCCTTCGTCTCGTAGGCGGCGCCGATCGACAGCATCTTCACCGGCGTGAACTTCACGCCCAGGGTGGCACCGTAGCCCCAGGACGTGGCGGTCGAGTGCTTGACCTGACCGCCCATCTCGGGCGGGAGGTTTCCAGCGATGTCGTACACGAGCTGGGCCATCATGACGTTCACGGCCACGCCCACGCTGAGCTGATCACCGAACCGGTACGCCAGCCCCGGCGCGAGGCGCGCGACGAGGTAATCGGTCTTCGCCTTGCTGAGGTAGATGTTCTCCGGATACTCGACGCCCAGCCCGGAGATGCAGAACAGCCCGACGCCGGCGCTGAAGTTCCTGCCGACGGGGCTCACGAACGCGAGGGCGGGGATGGGAGAGCCGCCCCGCGTCGAGGCCACCGTCTGGCCGTCGTGCGTGAACAGGGAAGGCGGCGCCCCACCGGTGGGCGTGCCGGTGGCCTGGTGCTCCACGTCTGCCGCCAACCAGCCGACGGAGAGATCGAGCCGCTGGCCCAGCTCGGTGATGCCGGCCGGGTTCGAGGCCAGCGCGTTCCCATCCGTCGTGAAGCCGACGCCCACGCCGCCCATCGCGCTCTGCGCCGGGCCGAACCCGATCACCCGGGTGCCGTTGGTCGCATGCGCCGGCGCTGCCGCGAGCAGCGCCATCACCATCAGTGTCGTACCGATCCGTCTCATGTCGTGTTCTCCCGTTGTAGTCCGACCGCGGCCTCACTCCATGTCTGCAGCCGGCGAGGTGCCGGGGCGGGCTCGACGCCGCCCCGCTCCGCGCCGGCGGTCCTCCTCCTCACTCCGGAAGCCGATGCCCCGACCGGCCGGCGCGGTGGCCGCCTGGCGCGAGGGCCGTGGGGCGCCGCAGCGCCGGCTCCGGCGCGGCCAGGCGAGGCGAGGCCCTGGAATCCGTGCCCGGAGATGCGGAACGTGCCCACCATGCTGGCGAGCTCCTCGGACTGCCCGTTCAGCTCGCTGGCCGCGCTGGAGGACTCCTCGGCGCTGGCCGCGTTCTGGTGGGTGATCTTGTCCATCTCGCCGATGGCCCGGGTCACCTGCTCGAAGCCCTTGGCCTGCTCGCGGGCGGCCGTGGAGATCTCCGAGACGATGTCGGACACCTTGCCCACGCCGGAGAGGATCTCGTCCAGCTTCCCCGCGACCTGCCGGCTGGCCAGCTCGCCCTGTCCCGTCTCGGCCACCGACTGGCGGATCAGCTCCTCCGTCTTGCCGGCGGCCTCCTTGGCGCGCAGCGCCAGCGAGCGGACCTCCTCGGCCACCACCGCGAAGCCGCGCCCGGCATCTCCGGCGCGGGCCGCCTCCACCGCCGCGTTCAGCGCCAGCAGGTTGGTCTGGAAGGCGATGTCGCTCACGTCGCGGATGATCTGCGAGGTGCCCTCGGCCGAGCTGCGGATCCTTGCCATGGCGGCCTGCATCGACTCGACCGCGCTCGCGCCCTCACGGGCGGCGGCGCTGGCCGTCTGCGCCAGCGCGTTGGCTTGATGGGCGCTCTCCGCCGCCTGCCGCACGGTCTCGGAGACCGTCTCGACGCTGGCGGTCGTCTCCGACAGGCTCGCCGCCTGCTGGCTGGCGCCGGTGGCCACCGCCGCGGCGGAGGACGCGATCTGGGCCGAGGCGCTGGAGACGTGGGCGGCGGCGCCGGAGACCTGCGCCAGGGCCTCGTCGAGCACGTCGGCGGTCGCGTTCAGCGCGTCCTTCATCGCGGCGTGGTCGCCCCGATAGCTGCCCTCCATCCGGGCGCGGAGGTCGCGCTCGGCCAGCTGGCCCAGCACCCGGGTGGCCTCCTGGACCGGCGCGAGCAGGGCACCCAGCGCCTCGTTCACGCCCTCCATCAGGCGGCGTGACTCGTTCTGGTAGCGGGAGGGATCGGTGCGGGCCGAGAGGTCGCCGGCCGCGAGGCGCTCCAGCACCCCGGCCAGCTCGCGCATGGGGGCGACCAGCGCGTCGAGGGTCGCGTTCACGCCCTGCACGATGGTGCCGAAGCCCCCCGGCTGCCGGCTGGCGTCGGCGCGGACGTCGAGCCGGCCCTCCACCGCCGCGCGGGAGAGGCTGGCCGCGTCCGTGACCAGGGCGCGCAGGTTGGCCCGCACCTGCTCCACGGCGTCGTTGATGAAGCGCCGCTTGCCGGGGAGCTGCTCCAGGGCGGCGTCGAAGTTGCCGCGCCCGAAGTCGGTGAAGACCGCGAGCGCCTTCCGCTGGACGGCGACGTGTGCGCTCACCATCGCGTTCAGGCCCCGCGCCATGGCCTGGTAGTCGCCCGCGAAGCGCCCCTCGTCGATGGCGGCGTCGATCTCCCCCTGCTCGTGCTCCGCGCTCATCCGGTTCATCTCGGCGATGAGCGAGCGGAGGCCGGCGCGGACCTGGTCCACCGTGTCGTTGATCACGCGCTTCTTGCCGGGGAGGGGCTCCAGGGTCGCGTCGAAGTTCCCTCGCCCGAACTCGGCGAAGATGCCGATGGCCTTCCGGCTCTGGGCGACGTGCGCCTGCACCATCTGGTTCAGCCCCTGGGCGACGGTCCGGTACTGGCCGGCGAAGCGCGCCTCGTCGATCAGCGCGTCGGTGTCGCCTGCGTCGTGGGCGGCGCTCATCCGGGACATCTCGGTGGTGAGGCTCCGGAGGCTGTGCACCACCGCGTTGAGGCTGTCGCGGACCCTGTCGAAGTCGGGGCCGCGGCTCTCGGTGAGCGGCTCGGGCAGGTCGCCCTGGGCCAGTCGCGCCAGCCGCTCGTCGATGGTGGCGAAGATGCGGGCCATGCTCACCGTGAACTGGCGGCCGATCAGGAAGCCCGGGATGGCGAGCACCCCGAACCCGCAGGTGAGGAGGATGCCCGACCAGAAGATGACCCGGTCGACCTCGGAGGCACCGGCCGTCATCTCATCGCGGGCGAGGGCCTCGAAGGCGTCCAGCCGCGCGTTCGCGGCCTCGTGGAGCGGCTTCATGGCCACCACCGCCGCCAGCACCTCGTCGTTCGCGGCGGCCCGCGTCGGGCCGTCGGGCGCGGTCTGGTCGCGCTCGCGCTCGAGCGCCAGGGCCGAGTCTGCGGCGCGGCGCCACAGGGTCCAGGGAGCCTCGAGCTCGCGCCAGGCCCCGGACGCCTCGGGCAGCTTGGGCTGGCTGCCGAGGTCCTCGTACGCGGCGTCCATGACCCGGAGGGCCTCCGCCGCCCGCAGGTACAGATCGTTCCGGTAGTCGCTGGGGAGCCGGTCGGCGACGAGCGCCTGGACGCTCCGCATCACCTCTGCCTGGGTGTGGGACAGCTCGGAGGCCGCGATGTGGTTGGGGATCCGGCCCCGGAGGACCGCATCCGAGAGCGTGGAGAGGCGGCCGAGCACGAAGAGCCCCGCCACGAGGTCCAGGGAGAGCAGGCCTGTCACGAGCGCCAGCGTGACGATGATCCGGGTGCTGATGCGGAGCTTGCCGAACACGGAGCCTCCCCCTCGAGATTTGTGACGACCCGTCCAGGCAGCCGCGCATGACGCCCAGCGACGGCCGCCCAACAGCTAGCACGGTGAGTGCCACCTCCGGCGCCACGCCCTCCTCGGCCGATTCACTCTGTGTGATTCACGGGATCGGCCCCCATGGGCAGGGGACGCGCCCCTCGCCCACGGTGAAGCGGCCGGCACCCCCTGTCGCCTCGCACCCATGGTGTGGGAACGACGACGAGTGCGTGCGAGTGCGAGGGCACCGTGCTACCGGCGGGCGGCCGCGGGCTTCGCCGGCGGGCCGGCTCCCTCGGGCAGCGCGTAGGCCCCGGCGGTCTGCTGCAAGGACGAGGAGAGATCGTGCGCCTTGGTGGACATCTCGCCCAGCATCCTGGCGCCGTCGCGGATGGACTCGGACGCCTTCCGCATGTTCGTCAGCGCCTGCGAGACCTGGCTCACCCCGGCCTGGTGCTGCCGCGCCGAACCCTCCACCTGCCGCATCAGCCCGACGGCCTCATGGACGGTCTGGCCGAGCGCCCCCACCACCTCCCCGAGCCGCGAGACCAGCGCGCTTCCGTTCTCCACCGTCCGGGCGCCCGCCACGACCGTGTCGTCCACCTGCGCGGTGCGCTCCCGGATCTCGGCCAGGAGCTCCCGGATGGCGGACGCGGCCTTGCGGGAGTCCGCCGCCAGGCTGCGGAATCTCCCGAGAGACCACGCTGAAGCCCTTGCCCGCCTCCCCGGCGCGCGAGGCCTCGAGGGCGGCGTTGATGGCGAGGGTCGAGGACTGGTCGGCCAGGAAGGACACCGTGTCGTTGATGTCCTCGATCTTCCGCACCCGCTCCGCGAGCGCGGTCGAGGCCTGCCCCACCTTCCCGAGCGAGGTGGAGATGGCGCCCATGGCCTGGATCGCGGACTCGACGGCCGTGCCGCCCTCCTCCACGACCGCGCTCGCCGACTCCCCTTGGCGGATCAGCTCCGACGCGCGGTCGGCGGCCACGGCCGAGGTCTGCGCCATCTCGGTGGTGGTGTTGGCCGTCTCCGTGACCGCCGCCACCTGCTCGGTGGTGGCGGCCGAGAGCTGCGCCGAGGCCGACTGCAGGTTCACCACGATGTCGGCGACGTCGCTCGAGACCGCCTGCGTCCGGCCCACCATGGCCCGCAGGTTCCCCGTCATCCGCTGGATGGCGTCACCCAGGTCCCCCGCGACGTCGACGTCGCGCCGCAGGTCGCCCGCGGCGATGGTGCGCGCCTGGTCGGCCACCGCCTGCAGCGAGCCATGGAGCCGCTGGAAGGCCGCCCCGAGGTCGCCCGCGATCCCGCTCGACTGGATGGTCTCCCCGCGCGAGAGCGCGTCCATGCGCCCGGCCAGCTCCAGCATCGCCGCGCGTGACTCCCGGAAGGCCTGGATGAGCCCGCTCTCCCCCTCCAGCTCACGGCCGAGGTCGCCCTTGGCCATGGCGCGGAGCTGGTCGAAGGCGTGCTGCAGCTCGAACCCGATGCCGGCCGTGACGCTCGCGAGATCCCCATCTCGTCGGTCGCCGTCCAGTGCGGCAGCCGGGGAGCGCCCGCCGCGATGGCGCGCAGCGCGGCCTCGACCTCGGCGGCGGCGCGGGCCTCCCGCCGGGCGAGCATGGCGCCGGTGATCCCGAAGGCGACGAGCAGGATCAGCAGGAGGCCGAGCACGGGCAGGCCGGCCTCGACCTCGAGCCCCCCCAGCTGCGCGCGGACCACGTCCGCGGCGTCGCCGAACCGATCCCCGGCCAGCAGCGCCAGCAGCCGGTCGCTGGCCGAGCGCCACTTCACCACCACGGTGATCCCGGCAAACGCCACCAGCGTGAGGAGGGCGATGCAGAAGGCGTACGGGAGGTACCAGCGCTGGCGCACCCAGAACGGCCCGGACCCGGTCGGCCGCACGCCAGGATTCCGGAGCGCGATCTCCAGCACCGCCGGGCGGAGGTGCTCCTCGCAGCGGATGGCCAGGATGGGCCCCAGGAACAGGGCCGCGAAGAGCCCGGCGATGGCCCCCAGCCAGAGCCGCTCGACGGGCCCGCCGAAGATCATGGCCGCGGCCACCGTGTACGCGGCGCCGCCCGCCGTCCAGCCGAGCGTATAGGGCAGCACCTCCATCCGTCGCGGCAGCTCCAGCAGCCGGCGGAGGCGCTCCGGATCGCCTGGCGCGTCGAAGGCGGAGCGCGTCAGCACGGTCGCGGCCACGTACTCGAAGGCCATGGCCAGGGAGACCATGGGGACCAGCACCAGGGAGGTCGAGAGGGCGGTCGTGGACCACGAGAAGCCCAGCGAGATGGCGATCAGGTAGCCCACCACGATGGAGCTCGGGAACGAGGTGAGGCACACGCTGCCGAAGATGCGGTTGCGGATCTCGAGGGGATCGACTGCGGGTCTGGTCATGAGGCCACCTGTCGGCTCGGTCGCTGGGTGGATGAGCATGTCGCGCGCTCGCGAGATTTCAGCCTACCCCACCGCGGGGGTGGGTCTCCACCGCCGGTTACAGGCTTCGGAGGTCCGGATCGGATGGCGCCCCTGGGTCAATGTGCACGCAGAGCGCACTCACGCTCCGTGCAAGGTATGCGCGTCGAGCCGGGCGGTCGGTCCGGGTTGGCGCGTTTCGTGACCAGGAGTCTACGGTTTCCCCTGGGTCAAGGTGCACGCAGAGCGTACTCACCTTCCGTGCCAGGTGTGCGCCTGGTGCGAGCCAGCCCCGCGACGATTGCGCGCCGGCGCGTGCCTTGACTAAACGTGACGTTACCCATAACGCTCCTCGTCCGACATGGACAACGCGGAGCACCTGATCGCGATCATCGGCCTGGGAGCGCTGCTCCCGGACGCGGCCACCCCGGACATCTTCTGGAGCAACACGCTCTCAGGGCGCTCGGCGGTGCGCCGCCTGCGCGGCGGTGCGTGGGAGTGGGAGCAGCTGGGGCTCGCGCCCCGCGCCGCCGTGGTGGAGGGCTTCACGCCCGACTGGCGCGCCTTCCGGATCCCGCCGGCCGACGCCGAGATCATGAACCCTGCCCAGCTGCACGTGCTCGAGGCGGGGCGCCAGGCGCTCTCGGCCGTCCGCGCGCTGCCGCGCGAGCGGACCGGCCTCTGGCTGGGCGCCACCGGGCTGGGCTGGCAGCCCGACACGGGGCTCCGGGTCCGGCTCGACGATCTCCTCGAGACGTACCGGGCCGCGTGCGCCGACGCCGCCCTGGAGCCCTCGACCGCCGCGGCCGCGCTGGCCGACGCGCGCGCCGCGCTCGAGGCCCGGGCCCTGCCCGCCAGCGAGGAGCCGGTCGTGAACTCCGCCGCGAGCATCGCGGCCGGCCGGCTGGCCACGCTGTTCGACCTGCGCGGCCCGCACTGCGCCGTGGACGCCGGCTTCGCGTCGGGGCTGGCGGCGCTCGAGCTGGCTTGCCGGGCGCTGCGCGACCGGACCGTGGACTGCGCCATCGCAGGCGGCGCGGCGGAGCTCCTCTCCCCGGCCGAGCTGACCGCGCTGGAGCGCATGGGGGTCCTGGCCCGCGAGGCGCCGCGCCCCTTCGACGCGGCGGCTGACGGGACGGCGCCGGGCGAGGGCGCGGTCCTCTTCGCGCTCAAGCGGCTGGAGGACGCCCAGCGCGACGGCGACGACGTGCTGGCGGTGGTGCTGGGCGTCGGGAGCGGCGCGGAGGGCGCGCGCGCCCCGATGCTCGCGCCGTCCGCAGCGGGCCAGGCGATGGCGGCGCGCCGGGCGCTGGAGGAGGCGGGCGTCGGCGCGGACACCATCGGGTACCTCGAGTGCCATGGCACCGGCACGCCCCTGGGCGACGCGACCGAGCTGGCCGCGCTGGCCGAAGGGTACGCGGGCGCAGGGCCGGTCCCCATCCCCATCGGCTCCGCCAAGTCGGCGGTCGGGCACCTCCGGGGCGCAGCCGGCGCGGTGGGGCTCCTGCGCGCCGTGCTGGCGCTGTCCCGCGGGACGGTCCCCCCCAGGCCGGCTGGGCGGCGCCCTGCCCCGAGCTGGCCCGCGCCGGCGCGCCGTTCTCGGTCCCGACCACGCCGCGCCCGCTCTCCCCGCGGCGGCGCGGCCCGGGCCCGGGCCGGCGTGGCCGCGGCCTCGCTGGGCGGCATCTGCTACCACGCCATCCTCGAGGCGCCGGGGGCACGCGCGGCCGCACCGCGCGCAATCCCCTCGCCCGTCTCCAGCGGCCGCGAGCCCATCGCCGTGCTCGGCCTGGGGAGCGTCCTCCCCGGCGCGGGCGACGTGCCCGGCCTGTGGCGCGCCCTGCTGGAGGGGAGATTGGGAATCCGCGAGGTCCCGCCCCAGCGGTGGTCGGCGGAGCGCTTCTGCGACCCTGATCCGCAGCGGCTGGAGCGGAGCTACACGCGGCTGGGCGCGTTCGCGGACACGCCCGACCTGGATCCCCGCTGGCGGGTCCCCCCGGCCTCGCAGGCGGCCGTGGACCCGACCCAGCTCCTGGCCCTGCGCGCGGCCGAGGAGGCGGTGGCCGACGCACACCTGGAGGACGGCGCGTGGGACCGGGCCCGCACCGGTGTCTTCCTCGGCTTCATGGCTTGCCAGGGGCGCAAGCTGCTGGCGGAGGTCCGCTTCCACGCGCTGCGCACGGGGGCGTACCTGCGCGAGGCGCTGGTGGCCCGCGGTGCCCCCGAGGAGCAGGTCCGCACGCTGCTCGCTCGCGCCCAGGAGCGGACCGAGGCGGCGCTGCCCCCCCTCGACGAGGACGCGCTGCCGGGCTGGCTGGGGAGCGTGGCCGCGGCCCGCATCGCCCGCCGCTTCGACCTGCTCGGCCCGCGGCTGGCCATCGAGTCCGCCTGCGCCTCCACCCTGGCCGCGCTCCAGGCGGCGGTCCAGGCGCTGCGCGCCGGCGCCTGCGACACCGCGCTGGTCGGCGGAGCGTGGGCGGACATGCAGCCCGAGTTCTACGTGGGGAGCTGCCGGTTCAACGCGCTCTCGGCCAAGGGCAGCACGCCCTTCGACGCCCGCGCCAGCGGCTTCGTGCCGGGCGAGGGGGCGGGGTTCGTGGTGCTGCGCCGCCTCGCCGACGCCGAGCGCGACGGGCAGCGCGTCCAGGCGGTGGTGCGCGGGGTGGGGGCCTCGAGCGACGGCGCCGGCAAGTCCATCTTCGCCCCCTCGGCCGAGGGCGAGGCCACGGCCATGCGCCGCGCGCTGGAGGACGCCGGGGTGGCGCCGGGGCTGGTGGAGTACGTCGAGTGCCATGGGACGGGCACCGCGGCCGGCGACGCCGCGGAGGTGGACGCCTGCACGCGCGCCTACGGCCGCGGGCGCGAGCGGCCGCTGCGGGTGGGATCGGTGAAGTCGAACTTCGGACACCTGCTGGGCGCGGCCGGCGCGCCGGCGCTGGTGAAGGCGATCCTGGCCCTCCGCGAAGGGCTCCTCCCGCCGTCGCTGAACGTCGAGCAGCTCAACCCGGCCATCGACTTCGCCGCCGGCCCGGTCGAGGTGGTGACGCGGCCCACGCCTTGGGAGGCCGCGCCGGGCGAGCCCCGGCGCGCCGGGGTCTCCGGCTTCGGGCTGGGCGGCACGAACGTGCACGCGGTGCTGGAGCAGTACCGCTCCCCCGCCGAGCGCCGCAGCGACGCCGAGCGCTCGCGCCCGCGGCTGGAGGCCGTCGCCCTGCCCGCCCCGCGCCGCCGGATCCTGCCGGTCGCGGTGGCGACCGGGGCCGACCTGGCCGCCTGCGCGCAGGAGCTCGTGGCGCTGGCGGCTGCCGCCCGGCGCGCTGCGCCGGGCGAGTACCTGGCCCTGCTGGCCCGGGCCCAGCGCAGCGCCGGGGCCGGCCCGTGCCGGATGGCCGTGGTGGCGCGCGACGCCGCCACGCTCGGCGCGCGGCTCGAGCTGATGCAGAACGCGCTCGTCGCCGGCCTCGACCCGGGGCTGCTCGGCTCGCAAGGCATCTTCGTGGCGCGGGGGGACCGCCAGGGCGTGGCGGTGACGTTCCCGGGCCAGGGGCCGCAGTATCCCAACATGCTCCGCGACGCGCTGGCGGAGTTCCCCGAGCTGGGCGAGACCCTCGACGCGGCGGACGGCGCCTACCAGGCGCTGTGCGGCAGGACGCTCCGGCAGGCCTTCTTCACCGATCGGCCTGCGGAGTATGCCCAGCGGGACGAGGACATCCACTGCGCGGTCTTCGCGGTGAACGTCGCCCTCTACCGGCTGCTCCAGGGGTACGGGCTCTGCCCGGATGCGCTCATGGGGCAGAGCGCAGGCGAGCTCGCCGCCCTGGTCGCGGCCGGGGCCGTCTCGTTCGAGGACGGGCTGGGGGTGGTCCGCGAGCGCACCGCCTCGGTCCTGGCCATCCAGACCGACGACCCGGGCAAGATGATCGCGCTCTCCTGCGGCGCCGAGGCGGCGCTGGCGCTGGCTGCAGGCATCCCTGGCTACGTGGCGCTGGCCGCCGACAACGGGCCGGACGCCTGCATCCTGTCCGCCGACGGGCGCGCGACGCCCGTGCTGGTCGAGCGCGCCGCCCGCGCCGGGATCGAGGCCACGGTCCTGGGGGTCTCGCACGGCTATCACTCGCAGCTCATCGCCGCGGCTCGGCCGCGCTACCAGGAGCACCTGGCGCGGGTGGCCTTCCAGGCGCCGCGGCTCGAGGTGTTCTCGACCGTCACCGGGGGCTCGCTGGGCACCTTCGATCCCGGCGGCATGGTGGAGCACCTGGGCAGCCAGTTCGTGGAGCCGGTCCGGCTCCGCGCGGCGGTCGAGGCGCTGTACGCCCGCGGCGTGCGCGTCTTCGTGGAGTGCGGGCCCAAGTGGCCCCTCACCACCTTCGTCGGCCAGATCCTGGGCGACCGCCCGCACGCCGCCATCGCGACCATCCATCCCAAGGTGGGTGAGGTCGAGCAGATCCATCGCGCACTCGCCTGCCTGTTCGTGCACGGCGCCGCTTCGCTCTTCCCCGTGGAGGACCTCGTGATGCACGCCTCACCCGCCGCTGCCGGCCACGCCTCTCCGTCGCCGTCGGAGCCCGCTCGCGCCGGCGATCTCACCGCCCTGCTCCGGGGGATCCGCGACCTCATCGACGGCTACCTCCGCGCCACCGGCGCCGAGGCCTCCCTCGCACCGACGCCGGGCGCTGCAAAGGCGAACGGCGCCACGGCCAAGACCAACGGCGTGGCGACCCATGGCGCCCACCGCGTGCCGGCGCCGGCCCCGGTGCCGGTGCAGGCGTCGGTGTCGGCGCCCGCCTCGGTGCCGGCGGCGGTCCCCTCGCCGCGCCAGGCGATCGAGCCGGCCTCGCCGCCGAGCGCTCCGGCCGAGCCCGCGCCCACGCTCGAGCTCGTGCAGGGTGCGCTGATCGACGAGTTCGCCCGCCGGACCAAGTACGTCCCATCCATGTTCAACCCCGACCTGGACCTGGAGGCCGAGCTCGGCATCGACACCGTGAAGCAGGTCGCGGTGCTCGCGGCGGTCCGCCAGCGCTTCGGCGTCGCGCCGGACCCGACCTTCAAGGTGCGGGACGCGAACACCATCGCGAAGGCCGCGGCCTGGCTGGTGGCGCGCGCCACCGGAGCGAGGGCCGGCGCCACGACGGCACCGGTCGCCTCGGCCGCACCGCCCGCACCAATCCCGCCTCCTGCCCCGGCCAAGGCCCCCGCGACCACCGCTGGGAGCACGCCGCTCCCGGCGGCCGCCCCCCCGCCGGCCGGCCTGCCGCGACGCCCGAGGCCACGCGCGACGGCTCGGCGACGGCAATCCCTCCGGGAGCCTCGCTGGCCGAGGTCTGCGAGAAGGTGCGCCGGATGCTGCTGGACGAGTACGTCCGCAAGACGCGCTACCCCGAGGCGATGCTCGATCCGGACCGTGACCTCGAGGCGGAGCTGGGCATCGACACCGTCCGGCAGGTCGCGGTGCTGGGCGCGGTCCGGGAGCGGCTCGGCCTGGCGCCGGATCCCCGCTTCAAGCTGCGCGACGCGAACACCATCGCCAAGGCGGCCGAGGTGCTGGCCTGGCGCCTGGTGGGCGAGGCGCCGCCTCCCTCCGGCCCGGGGCCCGGCGGCGGGCAGCCGCGACCGGGCTCGGCGGAGCCGGCCTCCGCTCACGGGACCTCCTCGGCGAGCGGCGCAACCTCGGCCATCATGGCGCCGCTGGCGAGCGCGGCGTTCGCGCCCAGCGCCGCCGCTGCGCAGCGCCCGGCCGCAGCCCTGGACCGCGCCGGGTGCGGGCCCGAGGCGGCGCCTCCTCCCGTGCCCACCTCCGCCGCGTCGCTCTCCACCGCGGCTCGCCTGCTCGAGGCCATCCTGGCCACCGCCGGCGGCGACGTGCGTGAGCTGACGGGGATCGCCGTCGGTGGCGAGGCCGGGTCCGGCAGCCCCGGTGAGCCTCGGGTCATGTCCGAGCCCCCCCACGGCGGCGCCGTCCGGCAGCATGCGGCCATGGGCGGCGCGGCCGCCGAGGCCACGGTCCGCACCGGCCCCGCGACGGCCCGGCTCGACGCGCCGCCGGAGGTCCTGGCCGCCGTCGCGCCGGTCCGGCGCGAGCGGGCGGCCGGCGGAGATGAGCTGCGCGCGGCGCTGGCGCCGGTCCTGGGAGAGGCGCGCGGCCTCCTCACCTGGGCCCGCTCCGAAGGGTTCATGTCGACCGCGGGAGGGGCGCTCCTCCCGGGCGGATCGCCGGCCGCCCGCCTGTCTGCCCTCCTGGTGGCCGCGGCCGAGCTGGCGTCCTTCGCCTGGCTGGGGCTCACCGGCGCGCCGCACGCGCTCGTCGCCATCGAGCGCGTCACCGTCCAGGCCCTGCCCCACCCCGGCGCCGAGCTCGGCCTCAAGGTGAAGATGATCCCGCCCGAGAGCGGGCTGTGGCGCGCCGACGTCCACGTGGTCTGCGAGGGGGAGCTGGTCGCGGAGATCCGCGGGCTGACCGGGGCCCCGGTCCGGGCCGCGCCCGCGACGCCGGGCCTCGTCGGCGACGCCGCCGAGCGCGCCTGGCGCCGCTTCTGCCGGCGGATGCGGGCGGAGCACGCGGCGGAGGAGGTGGCGTGAGCGCGGTGGGACCGATCGCCATCGTCGGGCTCGGCTGCCGGTTCGCCGGCGGGGCCGGGCCTTCGGCCTTCTTCGACCGCTGCGCCAGCGGGGCAGCGCCGGCGCGGGCCGTCCCGCCGACGCGGTTCGATCCCGAGGCGCTCGCCCACGAGCTCCCCCCCGGCGCCCGCCTGCCGATGCGCGCCGCGCTGGTGGACGAGGTCCCGCTCGACTGGAAGGCGCTCCGCATCCCGCCCATCCAGGTGGAGGGGCTCCACCTCGGCGAGCGGCTCGCCCTGCAGACCATCGTGGAGGCGATCCAGGACGCCGGGCTCCCGCCCGGACCGCGCGAGCCCCTGGACCGCGCCCAGGTCTGGCTGGCCGCGACCACCTTCGGCTCCGACGAGCGGATCGATCCCATGCGGCGGATCCGCCGCTACCGCCTGGCCGCGCCCATCCGCGAGGCGCTCGAGCGCCACGCGCCGGGCGAGGTCGAGCCGGCGCTGGCGCTCCTCGACCAGCTGGTGGACCTCGCCTCGCCCTCCATCGAGCCCGACGCGCTCTTCACCTCGGCGAGCATCGTGGCCGGCCGCGCCACGCACCTGTCCAACTTCCGGGGCGGGCACCTGGCCATCGACGCGGGCACCGTCTCCTCGCTGGCCGCCGTGGCCGAGGCCTCGGCTGCGCTGGCGCGGGAGGAGTGCGACCTGGCCATCGTGTGCGGGGTCGCCCCCCTCGTGACGGCCTCGGCGCTGCTCGCCTTCGCCCACCGGGGCGAGCTCTGCCCGGGGGCGCCGGCACCGTACGCTCGCGCGCCGGCCGGCACGCTGCTGGGCGAGGGGGCCTTCGCCGTGGCCCTGACCCGGCCCGCAGAGGCGGTGGGGCGGCGGGTCTACGCGGTCATCGAAGGGATCGGCGCCGCGGCCGAGCCGCGGGACGCCGGCGACGCAGGGCTGGAGCGCTGCGTGGCCCGGGCCGCGCGCGAGGCCCTGCTGGCCTCGGGGGTCTCGCCCGACGCGATCCACGCGGTCTCGAGCCGGGCGGCCGGGCTGCCCAGCGACGCCGCGGAGGCGGCGGGGCTGGCCGACGCCTACCGCGGGCGGAGCGCGCCCCTGGCGGTGGCGTCCTGCGTGCCGGCCACCGGTCACCTCCGGTGTGCAGGCGGCCTGGCAGCGCTGGTGCAGGCGGCGGTGGCCCTCCAGCGCGGCGCCTGGCCCGCGCCGCCGTCGCGGTCGGGGGACCTGGTGGGCGGGGTGGTGATGGCGGGCGCGTCGCCGGTCCGGCCCGAGCAGCGGGTGGCGGTGAGCGACGCCGGCCCCGAGCCGGTGGCGTACCACGCCGTGCTGGCGAGGCCGGGAGCCCCGGCGGCGGCGGCCCGGCCGGCGGCCCGGAGAGCCCGGCAGGCTGAGGGGTTCGCCGTGGTGGGCGTGGGGCTGGTCGCAGCCGACGCCAACGATCCCCGCAGCTACTGGAAGAACGTCCTCGAGGGCTCGGATCCGGTCAGGGACCTCCCGGCCTCGCGCTTCGACGTCGAGGCGCTGGTCGGCCGGAACGCCGAGCTGGCCCACGCCTTCCGCACGCGCCTGGCGGCGACCGTCTCGCCGCCGCCGCTCGACCTGGCCCGCTACGGGATCGCCCCGCAGGAGCTCCCGACCCTGGACCCGGCCATCCCCATCGCGCTGCTCGCCGCGGAGCAGGCGCTCCGGGGCGCCCGCTGGGAGCGGAGCGCCGGCCGGCGTGGACAGGCGGTGTTCGGCCAGCTGTCGCTTCGCGCGCGCGACGCCGCGGTGGAGATGCGGATCGCCTTCGCCTCCACGCTGGCCCTGGCCTCCGAGGCGCTGCGCGAGGCCGGGCTCTCGCCGGAGCGCATCCGGGAGGTCCTCGCCACGGCGCGCGCCCTCTACGACGCCCGCGGAGCCGCCCACTGGACCGAGGCCCTCTCCGCCAGCACCGGGTACTCGCTCGCCGCGCGCGTGGCCGGCGCCTTCGGCCTGGGCGGCGTTCCGCTCACCGTGGACGCGGCCTGCGCCTCGTCGCTGGCGGCCGTGCGCCTGGCTTGCGACGCGCTGGCGCGAGGCGAGGTGGACCTGGCCCTGGCCGGCGGCGTGGCCTACAACCTCCTGCCCGAGTACTACGTCGGGCTCGGGCTCATGGGCGCCCTCTCGCCGCGGGGCGCCCTGCCCTTCCACGAGAACGCCGACGGCTTCGTGCCGGCGGAGGGCGCGGCCGCGGTCGCGCTGCGGCGCCTGGCCGACGCCCGCGCCGACGGCGACGAGATCCTGGCCGTGGTCCGCGGGCATGGGATCTCCAGCGACGGCCGGGCGCTCTCCATCTACTCGCCGTCCTCCGAGGGCCAGCAGCTGGCGCTGCGCAGGGCGCTGGCCGACGCCGGGGTGGAGCCCGGGACGGTGGACCTCCTCGAGGCGCACGGCCCGGCCACGCAGCTCGGCGACCGGACCGAGATTGCCAGCTGCGCGGCGGTGTACGGTGACGCGCCCCGGCCGTCTCCCCTGGTCCTGTCGGCCTCGAAGTCGCAGGTCGGCCACACCACCAGCGCCGCCGGCATGATCGCCCTGGTCCGCGCCGTGCTCGCGCTGGGGGAGCGGGTCCTGCCCGGCTCCAACCGCCGGGGCGAGCTCGACCCCGAGCTGCACCTGGAGCGGATCCCGGCCGTGCTGCCGACCACGCCCCGCCCCTGGCTCGCTCCGCGAGGCCACCCCCGCCGCGCGGCCGTGAGCGCGTTCGGGTTGGCAGGCGTGAACCATCACCTGATCCTGGAGGAGGCGCCGGGCGCCGCGGAGGGCGAGGTGCGCGCCCCGGTGACGGTGCCGCCGGCCAGCGGCCTCGCTGCGGACCGGTTCGCCATCGAGCTCGCGCCGGTGGCGCTCCCGGAGCGGCCGCCGCTCCACGCGCTGGCCGGGCGCCGGGCCGTGGTGGTGGGCGCGCCCGGCGGCCGCGCCGAGGCGCTGGCGCAAGCGCTCGTCGCCAGTGGTCTCCAGGCGCGGCGCCTCGATCCGCCCGCGTCGGGCGAGCTCGAGCTCGAGGGCGTGAGCCTGGTCGTGGACGCGACCGCGCTCGAGTGGGACCCCGGGCTCCTGCTCCTCCCTGCCGCCGCGCTCGCAGCGCAGGCCCGCGCGCACGCGCAGCGGGCCGTCGCGCTGGCGCGCTCCATCCACGGGTGGATGGAGGACGCCTCCGCGGAGCGGCCGGCCATGTACGCGGCGGTCACCGCCATGGGCGGCGACCTCGGGCTCTCCGGCGGCGGCGCGGGCAACGTGCTGGGCGCGTTCCAGCATGGGCTGGCGCTGGCGCTGAAGCAGGAGCTCCCGGCCGTCCTGGTCAAGGCGCTGGACGCGCCGCCGGGACTGGCCGCGCCGGAGCTCGCCCGCGAGCTGCTGCGGGAGCTGGAGGACGGCAACGAGCGGGTCCAGGTCGGCTGGGCCGGCCGCCGGTTCGTGGTGAATCTCCGGCGCGCCGCGCACCCCGACGAAGCCGCCCCCTTGCGCGAGCTCCGGCCTGGGGACGTCTTCGTCTTCTCCGGGGGCGGCCGGGGCGTGGTGTTCGAGTGTGCGCGGGCCGTGGCGCAGCTGGGCGCGGTCGCCGTGGTGACCGGCCGCACCGCCGTGCCCGATCCGGGCGCCCCGCACGTCGGCCTCGACGACGAGGCGTTCGCCGAGTTCCGCCGCCGCGAGATTGTCCGGCGCCGGGGCGAGCCGGGGCTGACCCCGGCGCGGTTCGAGCGGGAGATGGCGCCGCTGGTCCGCGAGCGGGAGCTCCACCGCAACCTGGCGCGCGCCCGCGCCGAGGGGCTGGCCATCGAGTACGAGCCCTGCGACGTGGTCGATCCCGAGTCCGTGCGGGCGCTGGTGGCGAGGGTGCGCGCGCGGCATGGGGCCATCCACTACCTGGGGCACGGCGCCATGATCGAGCGCTCCACCGGCCTGCCGTCGAAGACCGACCAGGACGTGGCGCGCACCGTGGACTCCAAGGTCGCCGGCCTGCTCAACCTGCTCGACGCGACGGCCGCCGATCCCATCCGCGCCGTGATCGCCTTCGGCTCCGGGGTGGCTCGCTTCGGGAACCGCGGGCAGACCGACTACGCCGGCGCGAACGCGCTCATGGCGGCGCTGCTGCCGGCGAGGCTGGCGCGCGCCGGGCACCCCGCCGCGTGCGTCACCGTGAACTGGCCGGCCTGGCGCGAGGTGGGCTGGGCAGCCTCGAACCGCGACATCGCCGCCGGCCTGGACGCCATGGGGGTGACGTCGATCCTGCCCGAGGAGGGGCGGTACTGGTTCCTGTCCGAGCTGCTCCACGGGACGGAGCCGGAGGTGCTGGTGGCCGGTGAGCGGATGCTCCACGCCTGGCCGTTCTTCGGCGCGTCCGCCGACGGGCGGCGGCCGATTGGCCCCACCGACGACCGCGCCGCGCTGCTGGTGCCCGGCTCGTTCCCGCTGCTGGACGAGGTGATCGAGCGCGGCCCGGGTCGGCTGCTGGCGGCCCGGAGGCTCGATCCGGACCAGGAGCCCTTCCTGGCGCAGCACCTGCTGGATGGCCGCCCGGTGCTGCCGGGGGCGTTCGCCCTGGAGATGCTGGCGGAGGCAGCCTCGCTGCTCCGGCCCGGAGCGGACGTGGTCGAGGCCGTCGAGTTCCGCGTCGACGCGCCGGTGGTGAACGTCCGCGGCGCGGTGGACGTGCAGGTCGAGGCCGTGGAGGTCGGGCCAGGCCTGGTCGAGGCGCGGCTGCTGAAGCGGCTCGCCATCGAGGGCGCGCCACCCCGGATCCACGCCTCCGCCCGGCTCCGGCTCGGTGAGCGGCCCGCCAGGCCTGGCGCCTCGCCCATCCCCGAGGCCGAGGGGGTGATCCGGGCCCGGTCGTTCTATCGGACCTCGCGGGATCCGGTGGCCCTCGGCCCGCTCTTCTGCCGGGCCCAGTGGATCGAGCTCCGGGGCACGGAGGCCGTCGGCTTCATCGAGTCGCCGGACCCGGGCGGCATCGTCGGTGGCTCGACCTGCCCGGCCTTCCGGATCGATCCCCTGCTCCTCGACTCCGCGTTCCAGCTCGCCGGGAGCGTGGAGGGGTTCGGCGAGGGGTTCGTGTGCGTGCCGGTGGCGGTCCAGGCGGTGCGGGTCGGGGACGTCCCCAGGCGCGGCGAGCGCGCCCGCGGGCGCGCGGTGAGGGCCCGCGCCGAGGCGCCACGCGTGTTCTACGACGTGGTCGTGGTGGGCGAGGACGGCAGGTTGCTGCTCGACGTGGTGGGCCTCGAGCTGCGCCGCGTGGCCCAGGCGGAGGCGGCATGACCCTCGTGGCGCTCGCGCTCAGCCGGGTGCGAGTCCACGATGCTGCGCTGACGGACCTCGACGAGCGTGAACGGGCCGCGCTCCTGCCGGGCGCCGTGCCCAAGCGGCGGGCGGAGTACGCTGCCGGGCGCCGGGCCGCACGCGCGGCGCTGGCGAGGTTCCTGGGCCAGGCCGCGGAGGGGACCGCGGTGGTGCCCGCAGGAGCGGGGGGCGGCAAGCCGCTCGTCATCGACGCCAGCGGGGCGCCCCTGGCCGACGCCCACCTGTCCATCACCCACGCCGCCGGCCTGGCAGCGGCCGCCGTCGCACCGCGCCCGATCGGCCTCGACCTGGTGACGCTCGAGCCGCTCGAAGAGGCTTTCCGTGAGGAGGCCTTCGAGCCCGGGGAGATCGCGCGCTGGGAGGCGTGGATTGGCGCGGCCCAGGGATCCGTGCAGGGTCCCTGCGTGGCGTTCGCGGCCAAGGAGGCCGTCCTGAAGTGGCTCGGGACCGGGCTCGAGCTGCCCCTCCGCGCCGTCCGCGTCGAGCCCGCCGGGCCGGGGACCCCGACGCTGCTGGGCGATGCGGTGGCAGCGCTGTCGATGCCCGTGCGCGTCGAGAGCCCCCGGGGCACTGCGCTGCTCGAGGGCTGGATCGCGGCGTCCCCTCGGCGGGTGATGGTCGGGGTGTGCGGCTCCACGCCATGAGGGCACCCCTCGCGCTGGTGCCAGGCTCGGCTTCACGGACCGGGTCGCCGCCAGGAAGGGCAAGACTGGAAGCAAGCGGTGGAGAAGGTGGTAGATCTCGGCGTCGAGGAGGACGACATGGGCCTGATCTCCTGGATCGTGGTGGGGCTGATTGCGGGCTGGTTGACCGGAAAGATCATGGGCGGCCCGAGCAAGGGCGTCCTGATGGACATCATCATCGGCCTGGTCGGCGCAGTCGCCGGCGGGTTCCTGGTGGGCCTGTTCGGACTGCGACCGGAAGGCGGCATCATCTACACGATCATCGTTGCGGTGATCGGAGCCGTGGTCCTGACCTGGATCTACCGCAAGGTGACGGCTCGATAGAGGTCGCTCGCGGCCCGGGGGCCGCCGCCGCAGGAACCCCGATCACCGGCTGGCGATCGGGGCTCCCGACGCGGCGCCGGCGAACCGGATGCCGCGGACCGGCTCGCTACTGCTGGACCAGCTCCACCCGCCGGTTCCTTGCCCGACCCTCCTCCGTGGCGTTGCTCGCGACCGGCGCGATGGGCCCGGCGCCACGACCGACCATGCGTCCCGCGTCGATGCCCTGCTTGGCCACCAGCGCCTGCACCACCGCCTCGGCGCGCGCCTGGGAGAGCTTGAGGTTCAGGTCGAGCGAGGCGGTGTTGTCGGTGTGCCCCACCACGTAGACCCGGAGCGCGGGGTCGGCCTTGAGCAGCTTGGCGATTCTCGGCGAGCGCGACCTCCGACTCGGGCTTCAGGTCGGCCTTCCCCGTGTCGAAGAAGATGCCCGGCACCTCCACGTGGCCGCTCTTGCTCAGCCCGGCCTTGAAGACCTCGGCGCTGGCGGCGACCTCCTGCACCATGGCCTGCCGCTCGATGATGGTCAGCATGTACCCCTTGCCCCAGGCCGTGTCGACCTGGGCCCAGATCTCCTGGCCGTCCTTCGCGACCTTGAGCCAGGTGTAACGATTGTCCTCGAACAGGACCGTCCCGCCGATCCTGGTGATGGCCTGCTGGTGGTTGCGGATGATCGCGAGCGGGCTGGGGTACGCCTCTCCGGTCCGGATCTCGGTAGCGCAGCTCGATCCGCTTCCCTTCCACGGTGGCGTCGGTCCCCTTGCCGGTCTTGAACTTCTGGCTGTCGAAGGGGAGCACCCTGCAGGTCGCGATTCGCATGGCGTTCATGCGGGTGAAGAGCGGGTGGTCGGTGCACCCGGCCGCGTCCGCGTCCGGAGCGGCGGCGTGGACCCGAACGGCGGCGGCGACCAGCACGGCGACGACGACCAGGCGTGTCATGACTCTCCTCCAGCTGAAGTGGGTCGGTCTCGAAGCCAACACGTGCTCCCTGGCCACGGGGACTGGGAGCGGAGGACATCCAGGGGCGCTCCAGGCAGCGCTGCTCTACGGAGCACCAGGGCAGGATGTCACCAACCGTCAAGCGAGCGGCCGTTGGCGCGCGGGCACGAGGCCGGCGCAGCTGAGCGCCTCGCGGGATGGTGACCACCGGCAGGGCGCCGCGAGAGCGCGTCGAGTCCGCTGGGGTGGGGCGCGCGGTGCCGCTTCCACCAGGGGACCGTCGAGAGCCTCCCGCCCGATGACGGTCCCTTCGACGGAGCAAGCGAGGGTGGCTTCGAGGCCCCAGTCCGTTGCTTCCAGGCCCTCCTGATCCAGGGTTGGCTCGCCCGCCGAAGCGCCCGTGCCGTCAGCTCGGGTAGGTGCAGACCTCCCCCTGGAGGGCCAATCGTCCATCTTGTCGCATGTGAGCGTTCACATGTATGTTGCACACGCGGATGTGCTTCGGGCCGGGAGCCCCGGTCGAGAGACGTACGACGTGGAGGCAACACGAGGACGCATCGCGTGGGCGTGTCACTGTCCGTGCGGGCGATTGCCAAACCTGGTGACTCGAACAAGGAGGCGCATGATGAAGCCGCTCACGGCAGTCCTGGCTTTCCTCTGCATGGCACTCGTCGCCTGGGCTGCGCCAGCAGCCGCCGCGGACAAGGGCACGGTGGGCATCTCCATGCCGACCAAGTCCTCCGCCCGCTGGATCTCCGACGGCGAGAGCATGGTCAAGGCGTTCCAGGCGAAGGGCTACAAGACGGACCTGCAGTACGCCGAGGACGACATCCCGAACCAGCTGGCGCAGGTCGAGAACATGATCACCAAGGGGGTCAAGGTCCTGGTGATCGCCGCGATCGACGGCACCACCCTTTCGGACGCGCTGCAGAAGGCCGCCGACAAGGGCATCAAGGTCATCGCCTATGACCGGCTCATCCGCGGCTCGAAGAACGTCGACTACTACGCGACCTTCGACAACTTCCAGGTGGGCGTGCTCCAGGCGAACTCGATCGTCGAGAAGCTCGGCCTGAAGCAGGGCAAGGGTCCCTTCAACATCGAGCTGTTCGGCGGCTCGCCCGACGACAACAACGCCTTCTTCTTCTACGACGGCGCCCTCTCCGTGCTGAAGCCGTACCTCGAGAACGGCAAGCTCGTGGTGCGCAGCAAGCAGATGGGCATGGAGAAGGTCGGGACGCTGCGTTGGGACGGCGCGGTCGCGCAGGCCCGCATGGACAACCTGCTGTCGGCCTTCTACGGCAAGGACCGCGTCGACGCGGTGCTGTCGCCGTACGACGGGCTCTCCATCGGCATCATCTCGTCGCTCAAGGGCGTCGGCTACGGCACGCCCAAGCAGCCCATGCCGATGGTCAGCGGCCAGGACGCCGAGATCCCGTCCATCAAGGCCATCCTCCGCGGCGAGCAGGGCTCCACCGTGTTCAAGGACACGCGTGAGCTCGCCAGGGTGACCGCCGAGATGGTCGACGCCCTCCTCTCCGGGAAGGCGCCGCAGGTCAACGACAACAAGACCTACCACAACGGCATCAAGGTGGTGCCCTCCTACCTGCTGAAGCCGGTGAGCGTGGACGCCACCAACTGGAAGGCCGTCCTCGTGGGCAGCGGCTACTACAAGGAAAACCAGATCCTGTAGGCTTGAGACGCGCGGGGAGCCCGCCCCCGTGGGCGGGCGCCTCGCGCAGCGACGCGGCCCGGCGAGCGGAGGGACTGTGGACGCACTCCTCGAGATGCGCGGCATCAGCAAGGCCTTTCACGGCGTGCCCGCGCTGACCGACGTGAACCTGGTGGTCCGCCAAGGCGAGATCCACGCCGTGGTGGGGGAGAACGGCGCCGGCAAGTCGACGCTGATGAAGGTGCTCTCGGGGGTCCACCCGCACGGAGAGTACAGCGGCGAGATCCGCTACCTGGGACAGGAGCGCCGCTTCGGCGGCATCGCCGACAGCGAGAAGCTGGGCATCATCATCATCCATCAGGAGCTGGCCCTGGTCCCGCTCCTGTCCATCGCGGAGAACATCTTCCTCGGCAACGAGCAGGCCCGCCACGGCGTGATCGACTGGGCGCTGGCCCACAAGAAGACGCGCCAGCTGCTGGCCAAGGTCGGCCTGCGCGAGTCTCCCGCAACGCTCATCACCGACCTCGGCGTCGGCAAGCAGCAGCTCGTCGAGATCGCCAAGGCGCTGTCGAAGGAGGTCAAGCTCCTCATCCTCGACGAGCCCACGGCCAGCCTCAACGAGAGGGACAGCGACGCGCTGCTGGAGCTCCTGCTCGGGCTGAAGGCGCACGGCATCACCTGCATCCTCATCTCGCACAAGCTCCACGAGATCTCGAAGGTGGCCGACTCCATCACCGTGCTGCGGGACGGCGCCACCGTCGCCACCCTCGACTGCAGCGCCGGCCCGGTCAGCGAGGACCTCGTCATCCAGAAGATGGTCGGCCGCGAGATGACCGACCGCTACCCTCGCCGCACACCCCGCCCCGGAGAGACCGTCTTCGAGGTGCGCGACTGGCGGGTCTTCCACCCTCTCCACGCCGACCGCCAGGTGGTCAAGGGCGTGAACCTGAGCGTGCGGCGGGGCGAGATCGTCGGCATCGCCGGACTGATGGGCGCCGGCCGCACCGAGCTGGCCATGAGCCTCTTCGGCCGCTCCTGGGGCCGCCGCATCAGCGGCAAGGTGCTCATGGACGGCCGGGAGGTCGACGTCGGCACCGTGCAGAAGGCCACCGCCCACGGGATGGCCTACGTCACCGAGGACCGCAAGGGGCTCGGGCTCGTCCTCAACGACAGCATCGCGCACAACACCACGCTGGCGCACCTGCCCGGCGTGTCGCGGCGCGGCGTCATCGACGACGGGCGCGAGCACAGGGTGGCCACGGACTTCCGCGCCAAGCTGGCCACGCGCTGCGCCGGGGTTCACCAATCGGTGGTCAGCCTGTCGGGCGGCAACCAGCAGAAGGTGGTGCTGGCCAAGTGGCTCTTCGCCGACCCCTCGGTGCTCATCCTCGACGAGCCCACCCGCGGGATCGACGTGGGCGCCAAGTTCGAGATCTACACCCTCATCGCCAAGCTGGCCGAGGAGGGCAAGGCCATCCTGATCATCTCGTCCGAGATGCCCGAGCTGCTGGGGATGTGCGACCGGCTCTACGTGATGAGCGAGGGCAGCCTCGTGGGTGAGCTCACCGCCGCCGAGGCGTCGCAGGAGCTGATCATGCGCACCATCGTGAAGGCCAGCGCCCGGACCGGGACGTAGAGGAGACCTCGTGGAACCGTCCATCGCCGTCGCGACCGCGCGCCCCACGCAGCGCACCGCGCACTTCCTGAAGCAGAACCTGCGCGAGTACGGGATGCTGCTGTCCCTCGTGGCCATCATGATCTTCTTCCAGATCATGACCGAGGGCACGCTGCTGCAGCCCCTCAACCTGACCAACCTGGTGCTGCAGAACAGCTACATCGTCATCATGGCGCTGGGGATGTTGCCGCTGATCGTGGCCGGCCACATCGACCTCTCGGTGGGCTCCTCCAGCGGCTTCATCGGCGCGCTGGCCGCGGTGCTGATGGTGACCCACGACTGGCACTACGTCCCGGCCACCCTGGCCTGCCTGCTGATGGGGGCCCTCATCGGCGCGGCCCAGGGCTGGTTCATCGCGTTCTTCAGATCCCCTCGTTCATCGTCACGCTGGCAGGGATGCTGGTGTTCAAGGGGCTGGCGCTGGCGCTGCTGCACGGCCAGTCGGTGGGCCCGTTCCCGTACGAGTTCCAGAAGCTGAGCTCGGGCTTCATTCCCGACGCGTTCTCCGGCGCCGAGCTCCGGCTCACGTCACTGCTGGCCGGGATCGTGCTTGCGGGCGTGATGCTGGCGCTGGCCTGGCGCAGCCGCCAGAACCAGCTCGAGCACGAGATGGAGGTCGAGCCCTGGGCGCTGTTCGTCGCCCGCAACGGCGCGTTCGCCGCCGTCATCGTGGCGATCAGCTGGCTGCTGGCCTCGTACAAGGGGCTGCCCAACGTCCTCGTCATCATGCTCGCCCTGATGGTCGCCTACGACTTCATCACGACCCGCACCGTCCTGGGGCGGCGCATCTACGCGCTGGGCGGCAACGAGAAGGCCGCGCGGCTCTCTGGCATCCGCACCGAGCGGCTCTCCTTCTACGCCTTCGTCAACATGGGCGTGCTCGCCGCGCTGGCCGGCCTGGTCTTCGCGGCGCGGCTCAACACGGCCACGCCCAAGGCCGGCCAGGGGTTCGAGCTCGACGTGATCGCCGCCTGCTTCATCGGCGGGGCCTCGGCCGCGGGCGGCGTGGGCAAGATCATGGGCGCGGTCATCGGCGCCTTCGTCATGGGCGTCATGAACAACGGCATGTCCATCCTGGGCGTCGGAATTGATTACCAGCAGGTGATCAAGGGGCTGGTGCTCCTGGCCGCGGTCTTCGTGGATGTCTACAACAAGAACAAGTAGGGCCGTCGGCCGGGAGCGGTTCGCGAGGGTTGCCCTGGCCGTCGCCTGCGACGAGTAGGGCGGCGAGCAGCGCCGACGAACGCCTGAAGCCAGCGCTGCGCGCCGCCGCGCACCCTGCGGCGGGCCATCTGGAGCGCTCTCTTCCGTGATTCACTCTAAGTGGTAACGCCGCTTGTCGGTGCCGGTGATCCTCTGGCGTACGGCCGCTCTCCGCGGCCCTTCACCGGAGCCCAGAAGATGACCCGCCAGCTGTTCGAGCTGTTCACCCGCGCCGGCGCGGAGTGGGTGATGTTCCTCCTCGTCCTCCTCTCGATCGCCTCGGTGGCGGTGATGCTGGAGCGCCTCCTCTTCTTCGCGCAGCGCGGCCGGGAGGTGCCCGGCCTGCTGGCGCTGCTCCAGTCCGGCCGCCTGGCGGAGGCCCGTGCGCTGCTGGGCGCGCGGCGCGGCCTGGAGGCCGACGTGGCCCGGGCGGCGCTGGCCGCGGCGGACGGCGGACCGGCCTCCGTCAAGGAAGCGGTCGAGTGCGCGGTGGCGGTGGGCCGCCCCGCCTACGAGCGCGGGCTCTCGTTCCTGGGCACGCTGGGCAACAACGCGCCGTTCCTGGGCCTGTTCGGCACCGTGGTGGGCATCATCAAGGCCTTCTCCGACCTGGCCGTGGGCGGCCCGCGCGGCGCCGGAGCCGCCGCCGTGATGGCCGGCATCTCCGAGGCCCTGGTGGCCACCGCGGTCGGGATCCTGGTCGCCATCCCGGCGGTGGTGGCCTTCAACGCGTTCCAGAAGCGGCTGCGCACCCTGACCGCGCGCGCCGAGGCGGGCGGCCACGCCCTGGCCTCCTGGCTCGAGCGCGACGACGTCCGCGAGGCTGCGCTCCGGCGCACCCACGCGGCCTGACGCCCCCCAAGCCCCGAGGAGCCAGCCATGGCCGCGCACACCGGCGGAGCCGACGACGCCATCACCGGCATCAACGTCACCCCGCTCGTCGACATCACCCTCGTCCTGCTCGTCGTCTTCATGGTCACGGCCTCGTACATCGTGAAGGAGTCGATCGAGGTGGACCTCCCCCGTGCCGCCGCCGGGGGCGAGACGGTGGGGCCCACCCTGTCCTTCGTCCTCGACCGCGGCGGCCGCCTCTACCTGGACGGCCAGCCCGCCGATGCCGCCGCCGCCCGCGCCGCCGTCCGGGCCGCGCTGGCGCGGAGCCCGGAGGCGCGCGCCATCATCGGCGCCGATCGGGCGGTCTCGCACGGCGCGGTGGTCGAGGTGATCGACCTCGTCAAGCAGGAGGGGCTCACCCGCTTCGCCATCCAGATCGAGCGCAACGCCGCCGGGGACGTGCCGTGACCTCGCCGTCCGACCACCCCGCGTCGCGCGGCGCCGGCCGGGCCCTGGCGCTGGCCGGGACGGCAGCCGCCTCGCTCCTGCTGCATGGGGTGGGGTGGGCCGCGGCCGCGCGGCTCACGCCGCGGGCTGCCCGAGCCACGGCCCCCGTGACGGTGGCCTTCGAGGTGGCGCCGCCGCCCCCGGCGCCGGCGCGATCCACCCCGCCGCCGCCCCCGCAACCGGTCCCCGTCCGGCGCGCGGTCCACGCCTTCAGGCGCCCCACGCCGCCGGCGGCGGACCTGCCGCCGCCTCCGCCGCCCAGCGAGGCGCCGCCGCCCGACGCACCGGCACCCCGCGCCGCCCCGCGGGTGGGAATCACGCTCTCCTCCACGGCCACCGGCGGCGCCTTCGCCGTCGGCACTGGCAACACGCTGTACGGGCGCGCCACCGAGACGGCGGGTGACCCTGCCGAGGCCCACCCCTACGCGGCGGTGCCGGCCGCGCGGCGCTCCGTCCAGCCGCGGCTCCTGGAGCGGCCGGAGATCGCCTATCCGCCGGAGGCGCGCCGTGCCGGCGTGCAGGGGCGGGTGGGGCTGCTCTTGCGCCTCGACGCGGAAGGGCACGTCGTCTCGGCCCGCGTGCTGGAGGACCCAGGCGCCGGACTGGGCGAGGCCGCCCGCACCGCTGCGCTCCGGTTCCGCTTCTCCCCTGCGCGGCTGGACGGGGCCGCCGTCGAGACCGAGCTGCGCTTCACCTACACCTTCGTCCTGGAGTGAATTCATGATCCGCGCCGTCCCCCTCGCGTTCGCCCTGGCCCTCGCGCTCCTGGGCGCGTCCCCTGCCCGCGCGGAGGCACCCCCGGGACCCGCCGGACCGGGCGCGCTCACCCGCGCCCCGGAGGTGATCGCCCCGGCCGAGCCCGACTACCCCGCCGAAGCCCGATCCGCGGGGTTGGAGGGCGAGGTCACGCTGGAGCTGGAGCTCTCCGAGGCCGGCGCCGTCACCGACGCGGTGGTGGTGAGCCCGGCCGGCCACGGCTTCGACGAGGCCGCGCTGGAGGCGGCCCGCCGGCTGCGCTTCTCGCCCGCCGAGATCGACGGCCGGCCCGCTGCGGTCCGGATCGCCTACCGCTTCACCTTCGCCCTGGCGCCTGCCGCGGCCGCGGCACCGCCGCCGGTCAACCTGCGCGGCCAGGTGGTGGAGCGAGGCACGCGCCTGCCGGTGGCGGGGGCGCGGGTGACGGCCGGCGGCGCCTCCGCGTACACCGATCGCGACGGGCGCTTCGCCCTGGCCGGCGTGCCCGAGGGCACCGTGCAGGTGGTGGTGGAGGAGCCGGAGCACCGGCGCCTCGCCTCGCCGGAGGAGGTCCGGCCCGGGCAGGCCACGGAGGTGAAGTACTGGCTGGAGCGCACCGCCCAGGGCGCCTTCGAGGTGGTCGTCACCGGCAAGCGGGAGGAGAACGAGGTCTCGCACGTGGCCATCTCGGCCGGCGAGATCCGCCGCGTCCCGGGCGTGTCGGGCGACGCCGTGAAGGTCATCCAGAACCTGCCGGGCGTGGCGCGCACGCCGGGCTTCTCCGGCGACCTGGTGGTCCGCGGCGGCAACCCGCGCGACACGCGCGTCTACGTGGACGGCCACGAGGTGCCGCAGGTCTTCCACTTCGGTGGGCTGACCAGCGTCTACTCCTCCGAGCTCATCAAGGACGTGGAGTTCGAGGCCGGCAACTTCGGCGTCCGGTACGGCCGCGCCATCGGCGGCCGCGTGAACCTCGTCACCCGTGATCCCGGCGAGCGGACCCACGCGCTCGCCGACGTGAACCTGTACCACGCCACCGGCCTCTACGAGGGGCGGCCGCGGGAGGACCTGGGGCTGGCCCTGGCGGCGCGCCGCTCCTACGCCGACGCGGTCCTGACCCGCGCGGCCGAGTCGATGACCGACGGGCCCACGCTCTCGGTCGCGCCCCGCTACTACGACCTGCAGGCCAAGGCCGCCTGGAAGGCGGGCCCGGCCGACACGCTGCGGCTCGACGCCTTCGGCTCGGACGACCGGATGGTGCTGACCGGCCTGCGCCTGGATGACAGCGTGCAGCACCTCGACAGCTTCGAGAACGGCACCCGGTTCTGGGCGGCGACCGCCCGCTGGGATCACCGGGCCAGCGAGGACACGCGGCTCGGGGTCGAGCTGGGGGGCGGCTACGCCGCGTACACCACCACCGTGGGCGACCAGTTCTCGGAGGATGACCAGGTGTGGTCGGGCACCTTCCGCGCCGAGGTGCGGCAGCGCCTGGGCGCGCGCGCCCGGGTGGTGACCGGCGTGGACGCGCTCTGGTACCCGCGCGCCCAGCTCTCGGTGACCGCGCCGGAGATCCCGCCCGCCGGCCAGGTCCCCGATCCCTACTCGCCCTCGCGGATCTACGAAGACACCGCCACTGGCGGCGAGGCGGGCGTGTACGTCGAGGCCACGCTCGAGCCGGTGGACGGCCTGTTCGTCGTCCCGGGCGTCCGCGCCGACCTGCACCGGACCCTGGCCTCGCTCTCCTGGGTGGACCCGCGCCTGGCGGTGCGCTGGCAGGCCAGCCCGGGCACCGCCCTCAAGGCCGCGGCCGGCCTGTACCACCAGGCCCCGTCGCTGGTGTACCTGACCGAGCAGTGGGGCAATCCGGACCTGAAGGCCGAGGGCGCCTGGCAGTACTCGGCTGGCGTGGAGCAACGGCTGACCCCGCAGCTCTCGCTCGATCTGCAGGTCTACTGGAAGCGGCTCTTCGACCTCGCGCTCCCGACCGACGCGACGGTGGTGCGCGGTGGCCAGGAGGAGCCGCTGCGCTACACCAGCGCCGGCAGCGGCGACGCCTATGGCGCCGAGGCGCTGCTGCGCTGGGACCCGGATGGCCGCTTCTTCGGGTGGGTCGCCTACTCGCTCTCGCGCACCCGCCGCGACCAGGCGGTGGCCGGCGGGCGCATCGAGGACGAAGGCGACGCCTACGACCAGCCCCATAACCTGGTGGCGGTGGGCACCTGGGAGCTGCCGGAGCTGTGGCGAGGGCTCTCCGCCGGGTTCCGCCTCCGCTACACCACCGGGAGCCCCTACGAGGCGATCCACGGCGCCGTCTACGACGCCGACGGGGACGCGTACCAGCCGCTGGAGTCGGGCAAGCGCGGCGAGCGGATGCCGGACTTCATCCAGCTCGACCTGCGCGCCGACAAGCGCTGGACGTTCCAGGCCTGGACCCTGTCCGCCTACCTGGAGATCCAGAACGCCACCAACCGGCAGAACGCCGAGGCCGTCTCCTACGGCTACGACTACCGCCAGCGGGCCTGGGTGACCGGCCTGCCCATCTTCCCCGCCTTCGGCGTGCGCGCCGAGTACTGACCCGCACCCCTGGAGAACGCCATGAGGCCCACCCTCCCGCTCGTCGCCGCCGCGCTCCTCGCCGCCGGCTGCATGCCCGATCTCGACCCTGCCTCGGAGGTCACCGGGCTCCGCGTCCTGGCCGTGCGCGCCGAGCCGCCTGAGCTCGCCCCCGGTGCGGCCGGCGCGCCCGACCGGGCCACGCTCGGTGCGCTCGTCGTGCACCCCGCCTTCACCGCCGCGCCCGACCGGCGCGCCACCGTGCTCCACGTGGCCTGCACACCCGTCCCCGGCGACCCGAGCCCCTCGCCCTGCACGCAGCTCACCGAGCTGGCCGATCCGGTGGCACTGCTGGCGCTCGTGGATCCTTCCCAGGCCTGCGCCGCGCCCGGGACCGGCGCGGCAGGGGCCATCACGCTGGCCGGCCTGGAGGCGTGCGGCGCCCTGGGCTGCGAGCCGGTGGTGGTCCTGCGCGATCCGGCCGACGCCACCTCCGCGGTGACGCTCCCCGCGCCCGGCTACGCGCTGCCGGCCGGGTACACGCTGGACCTCCCGGCCGGAAACGCCCAGCGCGTGCTGGGGGTCCAGGTCGTGGACCTGGCGCTGGCCCTCGACGCCGGGCCGGAGGCGCTCGCGCCGGTCGAGCCGGCCGCGGACGCATGCGCGGCGCTGCTGGCCGTGGCGGAGCGGTTCGGAGCCGCCTGGGCCAGCTCCGAGCACGTCACTGCCCTCAAGCGGATCACCGTCCGCGGGCCGGACGCGCCCTCGCCGCCCAACCGGAACCCGGAGCTCACCGGCGTCACGCTGGACGGCCGCGCCCTTCCCCTGCCCGGCCAGGCGCCGGCCTCGGTGGCTGCCGGGGTAGAGGCCGGCTTGCTGCCGGTGCTCCCTGGCGATCCGGACGCGCTGCGGGAGGAGTACGTGCGCTGCGACGCCGCCGGGAGGCCCATCGAGACGCGGCGGGAGGACTGGACCTTCTCCTGGTTCGCCACCGCCGGCGAGCTGCAGCACCTGCACACCTACGACGCGACCGAGGCCGACCGCTACACGGCGCCGGGCGAGGGCCAGGTGCTGGTCTGGGCCGTGGTCCGCGACCTGCGCGGCGGGGTGGCCTGGCGCGCCGCGGCGCTGGAGGTGGCGCGCTGAGGTGATTCCCGCGCCCCGATCTTCACCCATCGTGGTAACGCGGGATGCCCACCCCGGTGTTTCCACTCTGGACGGGCCGCTCCGGCCCGAGGAGAGGACCCCGAAGCCATGAGCCCCCGCACCTTGCTCGCCGCCCTGTCCACCCTGGCCGCCCTGCCCGCCCTGGGCCAGGAGGCCGCACCCGCCGCGGCGCCGCCGCGGCGCCACGTCACGGTGGACGTCTCGCTGGTCCCGGGCCTGAGCATCAACGGCGAGGGACCGGTGCTGAACAACCTCTCCCTCGGCCTGGTGGCCCACTCCACCGAGCTGCGCGGCGTGGCCCTCGCCGCGGCCCACCTGGCCGACGGCGACGTGACCGGGCTCCAGTGGACCTGGGCGGCCTCCAGCGCCGGCGGCACCGTCCGCGGCGTCCAGCTGGCCAGCTTCGCCAACGTGGCCGGCGACCTGCGCGGCCTGCAGTGGGGCGGCGTCAACGTGACACGCCGCGGCGTCGAGGGCGTGCAGCTGGCGGTGGTCAACGTGGGCGGCGAGGTGGCGGGCTCCCAGATCGGGCTCGTCAACGTGGCGCGCAAGGTCCACGGGCTGCAGCTCGGTGTGGTCAACGTGGCCCGCGAGGCGGACGGCTCGGTCGGTGCGCTGGCGCTGGTGGGCGACGGCCGGCACCAGGCCGAGTTGTTCGCGACCGAGTTGACCCCGCTCGCGGCCGGGGTGCGGCTGGGTGGCCGCCGCGCCTACGGCGTGCTCACCGGCGGCGTGCAGCCGGAGCAGCGCCCCTCCGGCCGCACGCTCTGGACCACCGGTGGCGGCGGCGGCGTGGGCTTCCAGCCCACGGCGCGGCTCTCGCTCGACCTGGACCTGACCGGCCAGTGCCTCTGGCTCGACGACACCGCCGAGGGCGTGGTGGGAAGCCTCCGCGCCACCGCCGGGTGGCGCTTCACGCCCTGGCTGGCCGCCTTCGCCGGGCCGACCGCGAACGTGGTGATCTCCGACGAGGCGCAGCCCGACGTGGACCTGGGGACGCAGTTCGGTGAGGGGACGGGCAGGTACCAGCGGTACTGGTTCGGCTTCGTCGCGGGCCTGCGCGTCTTTTGACCGCGCCGCCCATTCGCGTCGAGCCTCCGCTCGACCGGTGGCCGCCATGAGCACTGGCGGGATGGCGTGAGGAAGCGGTAGAACGGGCCCGTCCAGCGGGCCAGAGGAGGGCGAGGTGGCGGTCGACGTCGAGGCGTACTACCGGGACCTGGGTCCCATGGTGCTTCGCCGCTGCCGCCGCCTCCTCCGCGACGAGGAGAAGGCCGTGGACGCCATGCACGACACCTTCGTGAACCTGCTGCGCGCTGGGGACCGGCTGTCCCACCAGGCCCCGGCGTCGCTGCTCCTGCGCATCGCCACCCACGTCTGCCTCAACCGGCTGCGCTCCGAGCGACGCCACCCCGAGGATCGCGACGAGGAGGCGCTGCTCGCCATCGCGGCGGCCGAGGAGCCCGAGGCGCAGTCCCTGTCGCGCTTCGTGCTCCGGGACATCCTCGGCCGCGAGCCGGAGTCGACGCGGGTCATGGCCGTGCTCCATCACGTGGACGGCCTCACGCTCGAGGAGGTCGGGCGGGAGGTGGGGCTCTCGGCGGCGGCCGTGCGCAAGCGGCTCCGGGGCCTCAAGGCACGGGTGGCGGCGCTGGCGGCGTTGCCCGAGTCCCCTCCCGGCGCGGAGGTCGCATGAGCCCGCGCCGGCCCCCCACGCCCGACGTCCTGGTCGAGCGGCTCCACGCTGGCGACCTCTCCCCCGCGGAGGCGGTGCGCGTCCGCGCACGCCTCGAGGCCGAGGGCGGCCTGGACCGGCTGGCGGCGTTGGACCGCGACGCGGCCACCTTCCGCGAGGCCCACCCGCCCGGCCCGGGGCTGGCCGAGATCCGCCGCCGGGCCGGCCTGCGGACCGGCGCTGCGCCGCGCCCGCGGCGCCGCTGGGCCATCCCTGCCTTCACCCTGGCCGCGGCGGCGGCCGCCGCCGCGCTGCTCGCGGTGGTCCGCGCGCCGGGGCTGCCCGGGCCGGGCGGCGCCGCCGGCGAGGACACGCGGCTCAAGGGTCCCGGGCCGCACCTTCAGGTTCACCGGCGCGGGCCTGGCGACGTCCCGCAGCCGCTGCCCGACGGCGCCACGGCCCGGGCCGGCGACGTGCTGCAGCTCTCCTGCGTGGCGGCCGGTGGCGCGTTCGGCGTCGTGGTCTCGATCGACGGGCGCGGCACCGTCACGCTTCACCTGCCCGACGCCCCCGGGCCGGCTGCGCGGCTCGAGGCGCGCGGCGCGGTCCCGCTGCCGCACGCCTACGCGCTCGACGACGCGCCGCAGTTCGAGCGCTTCTTCCTCGTCACCTCGAACGCTCCCTTCGACGCCGAGCTGGCCCTCGCGGCCGCGCGCCGGCTGGCCGCCTCCGGGCGGGCCGACCGCGATCCGCTCCCAGTCCCGGCGCCGCTGGCCCAGCAGGGGTTCCTGCTGGTGAAGGCCCCGGCCCGATGATCCCTTCGCGCTCCCTGCGCCTCGCCCTGGCTGCGCTGGCCACCGCCGCCGGGCTCTCGGCTGGCCCCGCGGCCGGGCAGGCCGCGCCGCTCGCCATCCGCCGCCTCGCCCTGGTGACCGGCGCCAACGACGGCGGCCCGGAGCGCGCGCGGCTGCGCTACGCCATCAGCGACGCCGAGCGGTTCGCCCGCGTGCTGCAGCAGATGGGCGGCGTGGCCGGCCCGGACCTCATCCTGCTGCTCGACCCGGACGCCGCCGGGCTCCGCGCCGCCATGGCCGACCTGAAGCGGCGGGTGGGGCGGTCGGCGGCGGAGGCGCGGACGGAGGTCATCCTCTACTACTCCGGCCACTCCGACGAGGACGGGCTCCTGCTCCGGGGCGACCGGATCCCCTACCGTGAGCTGCGGGCCTGGCTGGAGGGGACAGGCGCGGGGGTCCGCATCGGAATCCTCGACTCCTGCGCCTCCGGCAACTTCACCCGCGGCAAGGGCGGGATCCGGACGACGCCCTTCCTGGTGGACGCCTCGACGCAGGTCTCGGGGCAGGTGATCCTCACCTCGTCGTCGGCCGACGAGGCCTCCCAGGAGTCGGACCGGATCGGCGCCTCCTTCTTCACCCATTACCTCGTCACCGGCCTGCGCGGCGCCGCCGACGCCAGCCGCGACGGCAAGGTCACGCTCTCCGAGGTCTACCAGTTCGCGTTCCACGAGACGCTGGCCCGCACCGAGCGGACGCGCAGCGGCCCGCAGCACCCGGCCTGGGACATCGCGCTGGTGGGCGCCGGGGACGTGGTCATGACGGATCTGCGCGGGACCGGCGCCACCCTGGTGCTGCCGGCGCCGGTGGTGGGCCGCTTCTTCGTGCGCGACGCCGGGGAGCGGCTGGTGGCCGAGCTGCGCAAGGAGGCGGGCGAGCCGGTTCTCGCTGGCGCTCGATCCCGGCAACTACCGCGTGACGCGCGAGACCGACGGGCTCCTGGTCGAGGCGCGGCTCTCGCTGGGGAGCGGCGCCACCGAGCTGCCGCGCCAGGGGTTCGAGCCGGTGCCGCGCGAGCGGACGGCCATGCGCGGTGACCAGGTGGAGGACCTCGCCCGGATCCCGGTCGATTCTCGAATCTTCCCGCCGGTCTCGCTCAACGGCGACCGGTACGTGGAGAACCGGCTGCAGCTGGGGCTCATCGCCTCCCGCACCACCCGCCTGCGCGGCCTGGGGCTGGCGCCCGTGCTCTGGGCCGACGAGGACGTGATGGGGGCCCAGCTCGCCTACATCGGCAACTCGGCGCGGGGGAAGGTGACCGGCGTGCAGGGGGCGACGGTGGCCAACGTCTCCGGCCCGCTCTCCGGCCTGCAGGTGGCCACCGGCCTCAACCTGGCGCGCGGTCCGGTGTACGGGATGCAGCTGGCCACATTCGCGAGCTGGGCCACCGACCACGTGCACGGCGCCCAGGCGGCGGTGTTCCTCGACTACGCGCACCAGCTGACCGGGGTCCAGGTGGCCACGGTCTCCATCGCCGAGCAGGTGCAGGGTGGCCAGGTCGGGCTCGTGAACGTGGCGGACGACGCCCAGGGGGCGCAGGTAGGGCTCGTCAACGTGGCGCTCCGGGCGCGCGGCACGCAGGTGGGGCTGATCAATGTGGCCGGCGAGCTGGACGGCGCGCCGGTGGGGCTGCTCTCGCTGGCCGGCAACGGCGAGCAGAAGGTGCTGCTCCTGGGCGACGAGAGCGGGATGCTCGGCGCCGCCGCGCTGCTGGGCAGCCAGACTTTCCACACGCTCCTCGTGGGCAGCGTCCAGCAGGCCGGTGACGGCCCTCGCACCTGGGCCGGGCTGGGGCTGGGCACACACGCAGCGAGGGGGCGGCTCCTGCTGGACGTCGACCTCGTGGCCCAGGCGGCGCAGGGCGTCTCGCAAGAGAACGTGCTCGTCACGGCGCGCGCGCTCGTGGGCTGGTCGCTCCGGCCTCCGGGGACGTGGGGGGCGGCGCTGGTGGCCGGCCCCACCGTGAACGGCTTCTTCGCCGAGGAGGGGTTCGACCCGGGGCTCGGGAGCCCGTTCTCCTGGCGCTTCGGCGGCGGCGACGGGACCGCTCGCGGCTGGCTCGGTTTCCAGATCGGCCTGCGCGCCGGCCGCTGAGGTGGGGGCGCGGCGCGTCCCGTCATCGCGCGGCGGTCCCGGCAGTTCCTTCGCGCGAGTTCGGACGCGCCGGGCTCGGCTCTGCGTAGCTCAATCCCTTGGCCACGGAGCCGTGCAGCTCCAGAGCGCGCGGCGGTGGCGATCGCTCCTCACCATCACGCACGATGGCCGGCGTGGACGCGGGAGCGGGGCCATCCCGCGGGGGTGTCACTCCCTCACGGGAGCACCCGCACGATCACCGCAGGCGAGGCGACCCGCAGGTCGCCGCTCTCGAAGTCGAGATCCACGTTGCCGTCTGCGTTCGCGTAGCTCACGCCGAGCACGACGTCGAGGACGGCCACGCCCTGGGGCGGGACGAGGAACGTCTCGTAGCGGAGGTCGAAGCCGCGGAACACCGCGTCGCTGGAGACCGCGCCCACGTCCATGATGGCCCAGGGCGTCTCGAGCCGGCGGGAGAAGGCAGGCAGGGACTGGTTCGGCTCGGGCATGGGGACCGTGGGCGGCTGGTTCCACCACTCCCAGAGCTGGAGCCGCGCCGTGAGGTTCACCTGGCTGCTGGCCTCGCCACCCCAGCCGCCGTCCGCGCCCATCTGCACGACCCCGTTCAGCACCAGGAATCCGTCCACCTGGACGACCCGGAACCGATCGTCGAGGTTCTGCCACAGATACGAGAAGACGACGTCGCCGGCGCCGCTCCCGCTGGACGTCTCGCGGAACTTGACCCAGGTGTCCAGGGGAGCGTCGTGGCGGCCGGAGAGCCGGAGGTCGCGGGTGGCCACGACCTCGAACGGCGCCTGCAGCAGGTGGCTCTCGGCCACGCCGGGGGCCTGCTCGAGTTGGTGAGCCCGATCGACCGCCGCCGCGCGCGCGGCGGACGTCGCGGGTCCGGCACCCTCCAGCGCCTCCACCCGGAACCGCTCGGCGTCGCGGCGCGCGCGGGCCTGGTGCTGCTCGCGCAGCTTCTCCACGGGGGTGAGGTCGTACCCGGACTGGGCGAGGTGCGCGGCGAGAAGCTGGCCCGCCGACCGCTGGGCGGCCCGCGACGCCACCTCGCCCGGCGCCGGGATGGCCGGATCGTCGCGCAGGGCGGCCCGGCTCCTGACGGCGGCCATGATGGCCTTCACCTGGGACGTCTCGGGCAAGCGCTTCGGCACGGCCTCCATCTCGTCCTCCCGGGCCCTCACCGGATGGTGCGGGACGCTCGTACGATCCACCACGGGTGCGGGCGGCGGCACCTCCCGCGATGAAGTCACCCGTGAGCAGGGGAGAGCGCCTCTCCAACCTGGGCTACGCCGGCGAGCGCTCGGGACCTGGCCGATCGCTTGCGCGCTCCGCCCGCTGGAGGGGATGAGCGACGCTCTCCGCTCGCAGTTCCGCGCCGTCACGGCGCGGATCCGCACGCCTCCCGGGAGCTCCCGCTCTTCCGACTGCGGTCGCGCCTGACGATACCAGCGGTTCGCGAACCCGAGCACGCGCTCGATGGCCGGCATGACGTCGATGACGAGATCCTGGAACAGCCAGCGACACACGGGCGCGCCTTCGCGCTGGTCCTCCCGCGAAAGCCCAGCCTCCGAAGCCGATCTCCCAGCTGCGCCCAGGCCGCGTAGGTCGTGACCTCCACGACCACGTCGACATCCTGCGTGAAGCGGGGTCGCGGTGCCGCCGGATCCGTGACGAAGAGGTCGACGACCGCGCCCCCCACGAAGATCACCTCGTCCTTGAGATCGCCGAGCGCCACGACCGCCCGCGCCAGCATGTCGAGGTTTGGCGTCATCGCTTGCTCCTCGAGAGCATCCGCTGGAGGAGGTCGCCTGCGACCTGCCGCTCCCGCGCTGAGCCACCGCGGATCGCGTCGACGAGGGCGGCCGCGTCGTACATCGGCGCGTCGGCGAGGATCGCCCTGATGGTGGCCTGCGACGAGTAGAGCGGCGAGAACGACTCCCCCCGCGCCGTTCCCTCCGGGTCCGGCCAGACGGGCACCGAGCCGTCGCCGTGCGCGATGAGGTTTCGCAGCACAGGCGCAGCGTATCCGGTCGGATGGCCTCGCGTGAGCTGACCTCGGACGACGGGGAACGCGTACTTCACGCCGTGGATCAGGAACTCCAGCAGGTTCTGCACCTGCACGCCGATGCCCTTGGGTCCGCTGGCGACCGCGAGCCTGGACAGGAGGCCGCGCTGCACCGCTGCGTGGACCTCGGACACACTCAACCCCAGCGCCGCCGCGACTTGGGGATACGACCAGGCGGCGTCCCTTCGGAGCGCGAGGTTGATCAGGACCAGGACGTCCTGAGGCTTGAGCTGGGGCGCCTTCCCTGGCACACGCTTATGCTATTCGCGATTCGCGAATACCGCAAGCTTCGCCCCAGGGCCCCGCTCGCCGGCCCCGCTCGCCGGCCCCGCTCGCCGGCCCCGCTCGCCGGCCCCGCTCGCCGGCCCCGCTCGCCGGCCCCGCTCGCCGGCCCCGCTCGCCGGCCCCGCTCGCCGGCCCCGCTCGCCGGCCCCGCTCGCCGGCCCCGCTCGCCGGCCCCGCTCGCCGCAACCGCTCGCCGCGTGGCGAAGCCAGCCTTCTTGGATCTTCGCCGACATCGCTGGCCCGGCCAGGCTCCGCAGTCCGTTCCCCTCTCCCCAGAAATCAGAAACCCCGACCGCTTTTCGGCGATCGGGGCTCTGGGCTGGTTGCGGGGGCTCACTGGTGAGCTTGCTGCTCGGGTCGAGTTCTCGACGTGAGTGCTACCCCTTCGCCGCGGACCCGTGGAGCTCCAGGCCGAGCGCCCGGATGACCCGCATCACCGTGCCGAACTCCGGGTTCCCATCGGGAGAGAGCGCCTTGTAGAGCCCTTCGCGCGTGAGCCCCGTCTTGCGGGCGAGGCCCGCCATGCCACGCGCGCGCGCGATGTTGCCGAGCGCCGCCGTGATGAAGGCTGGATCCTCGCGCCCCTCCTCCAGGCAGGCCTCCCAGTACCGGGCGACGTCCGCGTCGGTCTTGAGGTGCGCCGCCGAGTCCCACTTCTTGAGCTTGAACTTGCCTGCCATTCCCGACTCCTAGACCTGCTTCGCGAGCGCCTTGGCCGCCTCGATGTCCTTCGCCTGCGAGCCCTTGTCACCCCCGGCCAGCAGGATGACCAGCTCGCGCCCTCGCTGGACGAAGTAGATGCGATGGCCCGGCCCGTAGTCGAGCCGCATCTCCGAGACGCCACCGCACGTCCTTGGTGATCGCTGGGCCCTGGAGGTACCACGCGCCAGTCGCTTGCTCGAACGGGCGACGAACTCAAAGGTCACCGTTCCGGGAGTCCCGATCAGTGAATCGCCCCGGGAGGGAGGAACAGTAGCGTTGCCTTCCGAAAGGCGTGCAGTGCGGAGCAGCCTATTGTCAGTATCGCGAACGCAAGCAGATCTCGTACTCGAGTTGCAGTTCTTGTCCCTGGCGTTCTACGTCCACCGTGATCGTCGATGCCGTCCTGACCCGCTGGTAGACGTCCAGGGCGTCCTCGGGCGTGCGCACCACCATCCCATTCACGCGTCTGACAATGTCGCCGCTCTCAAGCCCTAGCGCGGCATAGGTGTAGCCGGGTACCACGAACACCTTGAAGCCCCGCGGCTCTCCGCCCACGAATGCGGGGACGATGCGCAGGCCGTACGATCTACAGCCACCAGAGGCCGTTGGCGGATCTGCCGTCCAGGCGGCGACGCGGTAGTGGCGGGCTCCCACTCTCTCGACACAGAACTCCTCCATGCCGGGAAGCGGCTGGCAGGAGAGCGCGCACGTCTTCCGCGACTCGGGAACTGGTGGGTCGCCCACGAAGAGTACGCTAAGGCGAGTCGGATCGAGGGGCGCCCGGACAGCTGGCGGTTGGTCCTCCGCCGTGAGCACCACTTCCGGACGCCAGAGGAGTGCCATGCTGGCAGCGAAGAACGAGGACACGACGCTCGCGAGACACCACGCCACGCCTCCCAGCCCGGCCAGGTTTGCCAGGACGTCGACGGCGGTGGTCCTCGGCGGAACCGGCATGCCTTCTGGGCCCAGCAACAAGCATGCCCCTCGCGCCTTGACCACATCCTCCCGACAGGACGGGAGTTCCGGGAATGTCCTGCGGCGCCATCTTCATCGGCTCGTGACAGGATGGCATTGCCCTCCCGTTGTCGTTCGCGGTCCCTGTCAACTTGGCACGCCCCCTGCCCCGTCACTGGTGTAGCCGTTCTCGCGGCCAAGGAGGTTGGGACGCCCTCTACCTGACGGTGAACCCGGCACCGGCCGCCCCTACGCCCGACATCCAGGGCGCCGTGGAGCGGGCCGCGGCCGGGCTGGACGGCCTCCGGGGCCACGACGTCCGGCGCTCCTTCGTCACCCTGGCGCGGCGCAGCGGTCGAGCCTGCCGAGCGTACGCTTCTGAACCTTCGGGCAGGGCATCCCTCCAGCGTGGAGGGGGACACGCCGGCAGACGCTCACTTCATCTCTTGGCCCTTCTCTGCAACGAAGTCCGCTACCCACCTTGCCATCGCCCGCACGTCGATGGCGCGGCCATCCTCGACGCGCTTCGAGAATCATGGTGAGCGCGTTGAGGTGGAGGCTCGTTTCGCGGAACCGCAGCGTGGGGTCGGCACCGTACTTGTCGGTCACCTCCCACCAGCTCAGCCCGTCGACCGACGCCGCCAGGGCATCCCCGAACACGATCCCGAGCGACTGAAGCTCCCACGTCGCGCTCGCCGGGATGACCTTGGCATCCACGATCTTCTGGAGCAAGTCGAAGTCCCGGGGGGTGCGCGTGATCCGTTCGCCAGGGAATTGTTCGGCGACGACGCGCGCAACGAAGGAGCGCTGCGTGTCCATGCTGGCGATCAGCTCGGGAGGCAGCGTACGGAAAGTCGTGTCCACCGAAGAAGCCCCCTTGGCTTTACCGAAGGAAATGCCCATCGCAATGCACGCCAGCAACGCGAGCCGAGAAGTCATTCCGAACCCCTCAGACAACATAGCGCGGGTCTGGTCGGTCCGGGGTAGCACTGAGTCTTGCCGGCGCCTTCGCCTGCGTTCCGGGCGACGAGCCCGAAGGTCCACCGTCCAAAAGTCCCGTTCAGCGATCCGCCCGGTGGAGCAGGAAGGGGCTCATCGCGCACCGCCGTCAGAAGTACCGCCCCCGCGAGATGATGAAGTCGATCTCCCCGTACTGCTCCAGCCACTGAAAGCCGTCCTCCGTCGAGCCGTCCATGAACGGTTCCAGGAACCCGAGCACATGGTCGAGCGTACCCTCGGTGAGCTGCCACGTGAAGGCATTCGGCCCAGTGCACCGGATCCCGGTTCCGCCGCCCCGCTGCACACGCACCCTACACGCATCGACGGCTTCCACTCCCGGGAGCGCCGAGAGTTCCACGCCCTCCTCCGTGAGCGTGGTGAGCGTCGCCGCTAGGGCGCGAACAACCTCGGCCTCGCTGCCGTAGAGCAGCAGCGTTGGGTTCCGGTCGGGACCTGCCTCTCCCATGAACTCCAGCTTCATCCGTACCTCCACCTCGACCATGGCTCAACGTTGCAGCGCAACTCCGGTGACGATTCTCACGGTCCAGCTCCCACCGGCGTCACAACCCGCGGAAGGCCGGGGAACCTACTGCGGCGACCGGATCGCGATCTTCACGGCTTCGATCTCGAGAACGTCGCCGCTCTGAAGCTCGATCTCGATCCGGCTCGCTTCGCTACCGGCGTGGATGGGGCGCGGGCCGCGCACCTCGTTCACGTATGCGCTCCCTCCCCCACCCCAGGGCTCGCGCCGGGGAGCCTTCACCAACAAGACGCCCTCTGCTGCGATGCTCACCCTTCCCGCCGCCGTCCTGAACCAGACGAGCGCTGTTCCAGCCGCAAGGTCGAGGTGCAGTTCCTCGATCACCGCGTCGTGGAGATCAGGCCCTGGCCGCCTCCATCTTGCCTGGGCAGCAGCGACCAGCTGCCGGTCTTCATCGTCGCCAGCTGACTGCGCCAAGGCCTCTGCTCGCCGCAGGCAATCATGGGCCTCGTCGATGCGGCCAAGACGGAAGTAGACGTCAGCCAGCGCAACAAGCGTGAATGGCTCCGGACCTTCGGTGGCAATCGCCTCGTCGTAGTAGCTCGCCGCCCTCAAGAGGTTCCCGTCCTGCTCGCAGAGAAGCCCCGCGGTCTTGCCCAGCAGGGAGGTGTTTGCTGGCCTGGACGCGCTCGAACGAGTGCGCGCCAACGCTGCCTCCAGGCAAGCGACGGCTTCCCCCACCCTGCCCGCCCGAGCCAATTCAGAAGCGGCTCGAAGCGGACTGCTCTCATCTTCCATGGCCGAGTCCCCGCCTCGAAATCCGCGCGCAACCGTCAGCGTACCAGTGGGACCAACCTCCGCGCAGACCCGAGGCGGCTCGCATGATAGCGCGGCCGGAGCGGATCAAGCCGCGGACCAGCATGCCCTCGGCGACGAGCTCGAAGGTCCACCGTCTAGGAGTCCCATTCAACGATCCGCCGGGGGGGGCAGAAGGAGGCGGGGGAACCGGGAGGGCACCGCGCGCCGCCGCGATGGCGATGGACTGTGCCATTCGACTCATGCTCCGCCAAGCTGGACCAGCCGCGGCGCGGGGTGCGGCAGCGCGGTCGGGGGTTCTTGCCCTGCTCGCCCCCGACGCCACGGCACCCCTGCATCAAAGAAGAAGGCAGGCCGCGGGTGGTCGAAGCGCCTGCTGCATCACCTTCTGCGGAACGAGCGCTACATCGGGCGGGTGATCTGGAACCGGCGCGAGTGGGTCAAGGTGAACGACAGCAGGCGGCGCCCTCTCATCCGGGCCCGGGAGGAGTGGCATGTCCGCGATGAGCCGGCGCTGGCCATCATCGACGCCTCGACCTGGGCCAGAAACAGCGGCCTCGCGCAAGGGCCGCAGAGCAGACCGGGGAGATTCGAGCGGCTGGAGCGGCCAGGTCCATCCAGGCCCGGATCGATAAGATCACCGAGGCGCTCGCGGGGATCGGCTACTCCGAGCCGCTGGAGGCGAAGCTGAGATCCGAGGAGGCGCGCCTGCTGGACGCACGTCAGGCGCTGGCCGCCGCGAGCAGGCCCGTCGCCGCCCCTGCCGTACCCCTGGCGTACTCCAGCAGCGCCGTCCTGGCCCTGCTGGCGAACGCCGGGGCCGCGGTGGCCTCCCGCCCCCAGAAGGCCAGGGCGCTGCGCCAGGGCGTCGTCGAGGGCATCCTGATGCAGCCCACGCCCGACGGGTATGCGGTGCGCGTGAGCCTGAAAAAGCTCGACCCCTCGGCTCAAGAGAGCGGAGGGGTCGATGACTACCAGACTGGTTGCGGGGGCGCGCTCGTGACCTTGTCTGCTCCCCTGCTCTTCATGACTCACAGGTGAGGCGGTCAGAAACGTCCGTATTCTTGCATACCTACCGACGCTTCGCGCCTCGCCACGGGCCCTAATCCGTTCGAGCCCCTGGGCGCCCCTCATTCCCGCGCCCCCGAGCGTTGGCGATGTTACTATTTGTCTCCTGATACAGTCACCAGGCGACATTCCGAACCATGGCATCGACCTCCAAGCTCGACGCACTCCTCCGGCTCGCCCGTGCCGGGCCACTCCGTGCGCGCGACCTGGAGGGGGCCGGAATCCCCAGGACATACCTGCGGCGCCTCACCGACCGCGGCCTCCTCGAGCAGCTCGACCGGGGTCTCTATGGGCTGCCCGACGCTCCGGTGACCGAGCTTCACTCCGTCGCCCAGGTGGCGAAGCGCATCCCGCACGCGACCGTCGCTCTCCTCAGCGCGCTCCAGATCCACGGCCTCACCAGTGAGGCGCCGCACGCAGTCTGGCTCCTGATCGATCGGGGTGCGCGGACCCCACGGGTCGGCCAGCCCAGGCTCGAAGTCGTCAGGGCGAGCGGCGCGGCGCGCACACATGGCATCGAGCGCCACGTGATCGAAGGGGTGAATGTGGGTATCACCACGCCGGCGAAGACAGTCGCGGACTGCTTCAGGTACCGGCGCCACGTCGGGCTCGAGGTCGCGCTCGCGGCCCTCCGGGCGTACCTGGGTCGGCCCAAGGCCACTCGGCCGGAGCGCTCCCGGCTGCAGCGAGGCTCCCCCATCGACGCCCTCATCGAGGCGGCGAAGGCCGACCGCATCTACTCCGTGCTCCGTCCCTACCTGGAGGCGCTCGCATGAAGCGGGAGGGTCCGAACGTTGGCGCGCGCGCCCGCGTCCAGCTGCTGCGGCTGGCGAAGGAGCGCGGGGAGGACTTCCAGCTGGTCCTCTTGCGCTACGCACACGAGCGCCTGATGTATCGCCTTGCAGCCTCCCGGCACGCAGCTGCGTTCGTTCTCAAGGGAGCTGCGCTCTTCACCGTCTGGACCGGGCATCCGCACCGGGCCACCCGTGACCTCGACCTGCTCGGCTTCGGTGATCCCTCGCAGGAGCGGCTGCGGGCTACCTTCGTCGAGGTCGCCCATCTTCCCGTTCCCGACGACGGGGTGGAATTCGACGGAGCAGGGATCGAGGTGGGGCCCATCCGCGAGGGCGAGGAGTACGGCGGCGTCCGCGTGCACCTGGTCGCGCGCATCGTCACGGCCGTCATCCGCCTCCAGATCGACGTCGGCTTCGGGGACGCGATCACCCCTGCCGCCGTCGAGCTCGACTTCCCTCCCCTCCTCGACTTCCCAGCCCCTCGACTGCGGGCCTATCCCCGGGAAACCGTCGTCGCCGAGAAGCTCGAGGCGATGGTGAAGCTCGGCCTCGCGAACAGCCGCCTGAAGGACTTCTACGACCTCGCGGAGCTCTCTCGACTGTTCCCCTTCGACGGCGCGCTGCTAGCCGCGGCCATCCGCGCCACGTTCGAGCGGCGCGGGACCGAGCTCCCGCGAGGTCTACCCGTAGCGCTCACCTCGGCTTTCGCGGAGGACCCGCAGAAGCAGGAGCAGTGGCGCGGCTTCGTGAGGAAGGCGGGCGTCCAGGATGCCCCCAGCCTTGGCTCGACAGTCGCGCTTGTAGCCGCGTTTGCCGGTCCAGCGCTCGCCGCTGGCGAGGGTACTACTCGATGGGCGGCGAGCTGGCCACCGGGCGGTCCGTGGATCCCGGTTCGCTAGGTCCCAAGGCGTGGTCACGGGCAAGGCCACCACGCGCAAGGAGAGCTTGTCGCGTACGGTGCACAGCCACCCTCACCTGCTCCGGCGCGCTGGGCGGCGCTCCTCGGCGAGCGCCAAGAGGCCAGCCACCGTGCGCTGCCCTGCCTTGGCCCTGGGACGGCTGCGCGCCTGGAAGTTCCGGAGCAGTACTGCCCCAAGCGCCAGGCTGGGGTCGTCGGCCGCGCGCCGAAGCCAGGCGTCCTTGGTCTTCGCCGGCATCGCGCCCACCCACCGGCGGAAGGCCGCACGATCGTGGTGCGTTTCCGCGCTGCGCGTCGCCGCGGCCGCCAGGAGACAGGCATCGATCCGCAGGAGCGATGCCATCGCCTCCTGGGCCGCCGTGAGCGAGCCAAGCCCCGCCGGCACAGACGGCTCTACGGCGTCGCCGTCCAGCTCACCTTCCTGGACTGCCAGCAGCCACGCCAGGTACGCCGGGCGGAGATCGCCCGCCATCAGCTCCGCGCGCGCTCCGGACAGGACCGCAAGCTGGGCGTCCTCGTCGTCCTCGAACTCGGGGGGCTCATCCTCGCCGCTCACCAGGTCGATCACGAGGTGTCCGACGCGCGCAGTGAGCTGCGCCGCCCGGGAACCCGGGAAGTAAGGGGCGAGCACGGCACGCTTCACGCGCGCCGCCGGGAGGCGCAGCATCAGCCGGTGGGTGCCCCAGTTCGCGAAGTACAGGTGGGCGTCGAAGTACCGCTCCAGCAACTTCGCCGGATCCGCCTTGAGGTCGCCCCAGTGGTACTCGTTCCAGAAGCGCGTCGGGGTGATGGTGGCACGGCTCGAGATGCGACGCAGGGCCGTCATCTGCCGCCCGGTCAGCGGGCGGTCCAGCGCGACGAACTCGTACCACTGGTACTCGCTCATGATTTCCTCCTGGCTCGGCGCGGCTCAGGCTGCGCTACGTCCGGCGCCCCGCCTTGACAGCGGACGTTGTGTGCGCTCTAGGTCTCGCACACTACACGGAGCACGTCCATGCCGTTCATCCGACGCCGCGGAAACCAGCTCGTGCTCGCCCACGGGGAACGCGAACCAGGGACAGGCAAGGTCCAGCAGCGGATCCTGTTCACGCTCTACTCACGTCCCGAGGCGCTCGCTGCCATCGGCCGCACGGATCCCCATGCCCGACACCAGTTCCGCGGCCTCATCGAGGATGCCTACCCGAAGCTCCGCTTCGACTGGAAGGCTATCGAGGGCGCCATCGCCTCCCACCTCGAGGCCCTGCCGGAGTCGGTACCGAGTACCGGACGACCCGGCTGCTCTCCCGCTTCCGAGCCGACCTGTGCGCCTTCGCGCGTCAGCTCATCGTGGCCGAGCCACACTCGCTCCTCTCCGCGAGCCAGGTCATCGACGAACACCGGCGGGAGCTCCATCTCATCGTGAAGCTCATCCAGGACCGGCTGCAAACGCGGCCTCCCGAGCCCAACGCCTACAACCAAGACAACCCCTGGTTCTGGCGAGCGGCGTTCCGGGGCCACGACGTTCCGGCGGATATCGAGGAGCGTGCGGCCACGCATTACGAGCGTCACGAGTTCGACGACGCCGAAACAATCTTCCGGCTGCTGGTGGACGCGTTCGACGACTACGCCGAAGGCCACAACTATTTGGGATTGATCGCATACCAGCGCTCACGGCTCGCCGATGCCGTCGGACACTTCCGGAAGACCGTCGAGATCGGCCGCCGGCTCTTCCCGAAGCGCGTGGCCAGATCCAGCTGGTGGACCAACCTGTCCACGCGCCCCTACATGCGCGGCCTGGGCAACCTTGCGCTGGCGCTCAACGAGAGCGGCGCCTTCGCCGAGGCCCTTGAGATATGCCGGCGACTGGAAGACGAGTGCGATGACCCAATCACCGCCAACGCCCACCGGGCCTCCGTCTGCATGAACGCGAGCCGGTGGGCTGACGCGGCGAAGGCTGCACTCCACAATCGCAACGTCAATCCGACTGAGAGTCTGGTCGCGGGCCTTGCCCAGTTCGAGCGGGGCCAGCGCGAGGACGCGATCGTCTCCCCTCCTGCACGGCGCACTGAACAGCCCTCGCGCAGCCCAGATGCTTGCAGGTCGGCGCACCCCGTCGCCGGAGAGTTCACTGGAGGGCCGTGACCACAACAGCGGGGTCCACCTGCGCCGCACCTTGCAGTTCTACCTGGCTGCGCGACGACGGCCCGCCCTCCGCTACCTTGCAGCGCTTCTCGATGCCCCGCAGGTCTCGGCCCTCGTCGACGAAAAGCAGGAGGCCGCGCGCCGGTGGTCCTCCTCGGGGCGGGAGGGCAAGCGGTCGGATTTCGACCGAGTGGCGGAGATGCAGACGCTCGAGTTCGCCAAAGCTCAGGCCCGGGGCCTTCCACCGAGCATCGGGGCCAGGTTCACATCCCTCCGCTCGGGAGTATGACTGGACACGCCACTCACATTACTCCCGCGAAGAGCGGCCATTGCCACACCTGCGCCCTCGCGCCCGGTGCAGCGCTGCCCGCCAGACTCCCTCGGCTCGACAACATTCATGAGCGTCGTCGACTCCAGGGATGGCGTCGTGACCACGTCAGCCCGCGTCAAGTTGGGAGCCGCAACGACCATCCTCCAGAAATCAGAAACCCCGACCGCCTCGCGGCAATCGGGGTTCCAGTTGGTTGCGGGGGCGCGCTGGTGAGGTTGTCTGCGCCGCTCAGCTTCATGCTGTGATCATCCACTGCGCCCTCTCACGATCACTTCCCCCGTCGGGGTCGACGGCGCCTCCTGGTCGTGGAGTCAGTTCGTGAGAGACGAAAACGAAGTGACGGGCGGGCGGTCACGTCATGTCGACGTGACCGCCTCTCGGGGAACGCGGCGAGTCAGGCGCGCGTTTTGGTCGTCCTGGACAGGCTTCGGGCAATCGCAGGTGCGGCCCCGCACGGCCGGCGATGTCCGCCGCTTGCGTTTGGCGTTTGTCGCGTAGCGTTCTCGTGGCACTTCGTTGTCCGTAGACCTACAGTCTCGTGGGATGCGCCGCACTCGAGCAGCCTCTGACGATGCACCGATCAGCTTCATGAGGTCCCCGCCCACAACGTCCCCACCCAGGCTAGCCGCCAGTTCGTGTCGTCGATTCTGGTAATGGCGGTTCGATATTGAGTTCGGCCGGCTCAAGGCCCCACCCCACTCGATGGCGCGCTCACGACTAGGCGTCGGAACGCTTCTGTGACTCGGGCCTGAGCTTCTGCTGCTGACTCGTTCCAGATGCCCGCTAACACTGGAACGATCTGCGCAGTCTCCAAGGGAACACAGGGCGACCGCGAACGGCGCCGAAGGGTCCATCCGACTCGGGCAGCAGCCGGTCCCTCGGCATCGCTGCCACCGCAGCACGGCCTCTCGCAGACGAAAGCATCGAGGGGTTCACCGAAAACCAGCAGCCCATCTCGGCGGCACGAGCAGATCTGCCGGTCAGTTCCCAGATACCAGTGAAGTACGAACTTGCCTGCGGATGGCTCTTCCTGGAGGACATCGAGGATCCCTCCAGCTGCGCCACGGCTATGCAACGAAACGATCCGCCCTCCGGCTGTTCGGCAGAGGCGCAGGATGTGCCTGAGAACGTCTTGCTGGCGCCCGAGATGCTGGCGATGCAGAGGGGATCCATCTAGCCCCACTTCTCCGACGTAGGCAGTCTTCACCAGTAATGCTTCAAACCGCGAGAGCTCGTGCTCGTGCGTCGCCACAAGTTCTGGGTGAAGGCCGACCGCGGTGCGGATCCGGCTCGCCGAAGGTACGAGCTGCGAAGTTCCGTGGAACGCAGAAGGAACTGTCGTGACCGACAGAACGTAGATGCGACGTGCAACGCACTCCCGCACGACCCACGCCGCGTCAGGGTAGAGATCGAGATGGCAGTGCAGGTCTACTACAACCACGCGATGGTACCCACGAACGACCGCAACTCGTTCAAGCCCCGCCGAACCACGTCGACGTATAGCGCTCGCTGAGCGGTGTCACTCGGCAGCGGCCCGGACGCGACAGTCCAGCGTTCGAGATCGCGCTGTTTCAGCGCCGCGGTAGCGAGGCGGACGGCAAGCACGTCGTCGTTGCTTCCTTCGACGGCCAGGTTCACAGCGTAGTACGGGGTCTTGTCCTTCACGGCCGCGTAATCCATCGCCGCGCGACGAATGAGGCAAGGCACGCAGCGGCCGCACTGCTTGTTCAGCCGCTTCCCCTTCCCGCACGAGTACGACAGGTGCGCGAGCTTCCTAATCCTGTCGTCACCGCATGCCTTGAGCATCTCGCCCTTCGTCTTGCTGCCGTACGGGTTCAAGATCTTCGCTTCGATGCCGACAGCATCAAGAACCTTCTGTATGGAGCCGATGAAGTACGGATGCGTCGTTCTCGTGCTCAGGCTCCCCAGTCGGCGATACGTGAGCGGCGGGTTGATAGCGATGAGCCCGTTCTCGGGCACGTACACAGTCACGGGCGCACCGATGTCCGCGACGAGCGCGCTGGCCGCGAGCGCGCCATAAGAAATGAACAGCAGGGAGCGCGCTCTGCACGACGGCTCATATGGTGGCTTGAACCGTTCCCGCACCCGCCCCTCGAACCGGTGCGCTCCGAGGCCGATTGCAGTCGCAAGCTCCGCCTGCACACCACCCTCCTTCGGCGACGCCTGACTGACAAGAAGAGGGGACCTGCCCTTCGCGACGAGATCAAGCGCTCCGATGAGGCTATCCATCCCACCCGAGAACAGGCATACGCAGTCGCGGTCAGTATTCGTTTGCTTGACGTCCGGCGGTCCGATGCCGCCATCTTTGAAAGACACCCTCCAGATGTCCCCTGTCAAGAACGTGAGTGCGTCCGCCAGCGCGCGCCCATGCGCGTTCCACGGGGCTGGTTCCATGAGCTCGACCGTCAGGTCGATCTCGCGCGTCCAGCCGTCGGCCGCTTCGTTGCGCAACACGAACCGATCTGCGGCGAAGACCGAGAGCGCGAAGGACAGGAAGTCCCATGCCCGAACGCTCGGGGCACGCGGTAACTGCTTCGTCGACTTCAGCAGCCATTTGCCCAACCCAGGCAAGCGCTCCGTTCCCGTGTTGTAGAGCGCGACGGGGACACCCCCCTGTGCCTTTGCGGCCGCCTTCGCACGCGCGCGGTCGGGCCCTGCGTACACGCGGGTCAGCGCCATCTCGCCATCTCCTCTTCGACCACCTCAACAAGCCTCCTCACCAGCGCCGTCATAGAGGCGGGAGTGAGTGAGTCGCCCCAGCTGTCCATCACCTCACCGCCAACCGCCTGCGCAGCTTCGTGGATGACCTCACGGATGTCGTTCTCACGTTGCACCGCAGCCGCGGGACTTGCGGCGCCTGCAAGTGCTCGTCCCGCATCGCCGGCCACAGCGACGAAGACGAGCTCCGCAGCCAGAGCGAGGGTTGCGATCCGAATCGCATTTGCGTCCAGTGCGGTGGGGTCGAAGACATCGACCCCCTCCAGCGCAGTCGCAAGCGCCTCCCCTACAGCGATCCGCGCCCATTCGTCGTCAAGAATGCCGGGGGGGCAAAACGCATCGACGATCCGCGACACCGCGGCGTCCGCTGGGAGCCCCACGAGCGTTCGGACATCGACAGGGGCGCCCAGAATCGGTGGCAACCCAGCGACAGCCCGCGATACGCCGGCGAGAGCGGCGCCAGCGCGACTTGCGGCTCGAGCGACGCGCCGGCTTCCAGTGTGCGCTCCGCCGGACGCGTGCGCCCATGAGCCGAGCGCCCGCCGCGCGTCGGCTCGAGATCCCGTGCGCGCGCAATGCCGCAGCGAGATGCGAAACCCGGAGAAGCGCCGCGGCTCGGCTTCCGGGGCAGGTCCGTCCGACTCAGGTCCTTGTTCCGCCGGGCCCGGCGGTTGCGAGGCGCCTTCTCCGCCGCCCTGATCCTCACCGACATCTGGAGGCGGCATGCTGCCTCCGCCTTCCGCCCAGGGCGGCACGAGAGGCGAACCAGGCCGAGCGTCTCTCTTCGATTGCGATGTCCCCATCTGACAACTCCACCCGCTACTTTCGCAGGAAGCCCGTCAGCCTAAATGCTGATGCGTCGCCCTTGTTGATCGTCACGGGGAGAGTCTCCACATACGCGCGAAGCTCGGCCTCGCACTCAGGAGCCGATTTCGCCAGGATGATCGCGCCATGAACCCCCTGGACGCGCTTCGACCACTCCGCCTGACGCATCGCGCGGATAAGTTCGGTCATCACGATGACTCGGTCGGCTGGCGCAAGTTCCTCCGCTATCCTCGCTGCAGCTGGGGAAGCGACGGAATCGACCAGCAGTAGAGCGTCGATGGCCTGCCGTACGGCTTCCGTGATCCCGGCGCGCGGGAGCGCGGGCGCCATGACATCGCGGCTCAAGAAGACTGCCGGCTTCAGGTCAATCTTGTCATCGAACGGAGGATCCATCCCTCGCCACCGCTCGACGAACGCCTCGAACTTCTTCCACTCCGGCGGCAGCTCAGCCTGATTCTTATCAGTTGCTGGCGCGAGCACCTCTGTGCCCGTCCCCGTCATGACGATTCGGTAGAGCGCGAGCGTCGCCGCCTCGTCCGTGCCGCGCTCGAACACAGCGAGCTTTGCAAGCGTTGCAAGGTCGACGGCCATTCCTCTGCTCGCAGCAAGCTCAGCGCGCAGCATGATCGAGTTCAGAAGTCGCTTCACGATCCGTGGGTTGCCCTGAATAGCGGGCGCGGACACAAGCATCGGCGCGAGCTGATCGGCAACGCTGAGTTGGTCCAACATGCCACCCGGCTTTCCGGCCAACTCGTCGATGTCCTTTCTGGTGAACGTCGCGCCTCGCCAGGCGTTCTGAAGCGATGACATCAGTACCGACTGCACGTCCTTGAGCTTGCCAGGAGCCTTCAGCGAGACAAACAGCGAGAACATGTACGCGCGAAGATCTTCGGGCCCCACCTGCGGCACACGAAGCGGAACTTGGATGACCTTGTCCAAGTAGTCGCGGATGTGAGGGGCCTCCGGATCGCTGAAATGCTTGGCGACCGAGTGTCGAATCATGCCCTCGTCAGCAGCAATCACAAAGGCCGTTCGCGGCATGAACAAGAACAGGCGCATAGCCTCCAGCGTGCCGATGGCGACGTCGGGCAGGCATCTGTCCAAGTTGTCGACGAATAGCACAAGAGTTCGGTCCGACTCCTCGAGGACTTCGCCAAACTCTTTGCGGAACAGGTGAATCTGCTTGGGCGGGGTCTTCTTCTTCTCCGGCTTGATTAAAGCCTGCGCCTGGGACTTTGCCGATGAGGCACCCTGCTTCAGTGCCTCGTAGTCTGCCGGCTTTCCCTCGCCGGACCCCAGCGCAGCGAGCGAATGGATGGCCGACCCCACCGGGAGAGGCACGCCGGTGGCGACACTAGCCCCGAGATCAACCGCAAGCGCAATCGCGCGAAAATAGTTCACTCGCTTCGCGAGCTTGAGCGCCTTCTTGTACAGCGGCGTGTCCTTCTCGAGCTGAGCGAGCAACTTTGCCGCGACGACCTCCATCAACGCGGCGCGAGCGTCATCAAACCCCTGATACAGCCAAGCATCAAAAGTAATGACGAGCGGCTTCGACTTACCCACCGATGACAGCCGCGCCTGAACTAGCTGAAGGACTGTCGACTTCCCCGTCCCCCAGCCTCCGAACACTCCAACCGATATCGGGAGCAGTTCGGGTTTTGTGACCAGCGCCGCGATCTGGTCGGCGACTTCAGTAAAGTTCAGGAAGTCCTGGTCGGCCTCGCTGTCTCGCCACATGGTCGGTGAACGTAGCACGCAGCGTCGACATCAAGCACAACTGTGTATGCGACAGGGTGTCGTGATCTCGGCGGATGGGCGACAGCACCCCGCCACACCTTCATTCACGGTAAGATCGAACCGCAGCAACGATGCCGCTGCGGTTCACGCCCACTCGGTCACTGGCCGCATCCGCCCGGCTCCAAGGCCGCAATCGATTTCCCGGCGCCTCCACCACTCAACTACCGGAGAACATAGGGGCCCGCGCAAGCGAGCTTCTTCGTGTCCCCCACGTCTCTCCCGTCCTCTCCGTCTCCTGTTCGCCGGCGATCGAGGAGCCGGATCGCGGCGTCCTTCGCCCCAGGCAACAGGATGCATGCAGCGCATCGTCTTCGTCAGGTTGGGGCGCCCCGCCAGTTCCTGAATCGCCTCCGCGGGCGGGCCATGCATCGCGAGGCGCCACCAGAACGAGTGGCGCAGGACGTGGACCCGCCTTTCACCGGCAGCGCTGCCTGGCGCTGCGCCTGTTCCATCCAGCGACAGACGAGCGTGTTCGTCGGTGCGGAACTGTTGATGCTAGCGGCGGAAAATGCCGTTCGGATCGTTCACGACCCGGCCGCTGGAGTCTCGTTCAACGCCGACCATACGATCGAACACGGCGCGCATCTCCGGAGGAAGCGCCTCCTTCTTCTTCCTCTCGTCGGCCACGTGGAACCGCCAGCCTAAAAAGAACGCGACGCCTAGCGTGCCGACGCCGCCGATCGCGGCCCACAACACTGAGAACACGCTGTCAGTTGCGTATCCGCCGGCGAAGCCGCCGAGCACCGCCCCTACGAGCAACGTGATGACCACCGGTCCCATTTGCGCCTCCCCTGTCTCTCAGATGATATCACCAGCATACCAGCCGATCGGACACGAACACATGACGTGCGACATCGTTCGTGCGCTAATATTCCGGGCCGAACGCAGTCGTACTCCGGGGGTGAGGATGGCTGACGCGCCGATTCACGAGTTCGAGAAGGTTCGGTTCTTCGCGGAGCACCTCGAGACCAAGGGCCAGCGAGTTGAGTATTCGCGGATCCGCTCCCTCGACTTCGCGCGCATCACGCAGAATTCGTCCGGCCAGGCGCACCACCAGACGATCCTTCTGGTCGAACTTACGGACGGGTCGAAGCCTGTCGAATTCTCGGTGGTCCCGAACCGCTCGATCTTCGGGGGAGACGACTACGACGCGCGAGCCGGCGCGCTCGACGCGCTCCATACTTTCCTGGCTCGCGCGACCTATGACCAGCGACTCCGGTATTACCTCACGGAGCTAAGCGAACGCGGGTACTTCACGTACGGCGACAAGCGATTCCATCCTGACGGAACTGTCGCGCTCGAGAACGGCCGCACGGTCTCCGTCACCGAGCACGCGCTCTCGGTTCAGCCCCACAGCATCACGATCGAGATACCGGCGGCCAAGAAGGGACTTCAGCGATTCAAGGACTTTTGGGACTCACCAAGAGTCCAGATCCTCGCGTTCACGAACAACGACTGCATGATGGCGCTTCTCAAGCTCGTCTACGGCATCCAGTGGTTCAAGATGGATGACCTCCGGTTCGGGGCAACGAGTTTGCGAAAGCCCGGCGAGACCACCAGGCCACCTGACCACGTACTCTTCAGCTCACCGGCACCGAGGAACCGTTCTGGGTCCGAGGCCGCTACTGATTTCCGAAACGTTGACTCAGAGCGGGTGCTCGACGCCTGCAAGGCGATGGCCGCGCACCTCGCTGACTTCGCCGCTCCACGAGTTCAGGCCTCGAAGCTGCAGTGGGGGTTCGGGTACCAGATGCTCGACGTGAAGAGCCCCGAGGCCGTCCAGGCTTTCGCGAAGTGCCTGCCCGAATCGGCATTCCTCGGTTACTCCTTCGGCGTGCTGTGTATGCTCGCCTGCGTTCACCTGCCGGCATTCCCGGGGACCGAGGGGTATCAGAAGGCGCGAACCCTCGTCGGGACGGAACTGTGGTACCGGATGCTCGACGGGCTTCCGAAGCTCGTCCATACAGCCATGGGCGAGAAGCTGACGGAGATGATGGTTCGCACAGCCATCGCGGAGATCGACGCGGCGTTCAAGAACGTTCAGGAGTGTGCCGGCCTCATGAACGCGCATGCGGACAACCCGCTCGCGCCTCTGCAACGGGCACTCGCGAAGCGCACGGGCCTTTGGGTAGCGGACGACGCGGTAAACCTCGACCGGTCGCTCCACGACGAAACCAAGAACCTACTCGCACTGGGTGCTGGCGTCCTGGGGGTCCCGGTGAGCCCCTCGGCAGCGAAGTCGGCCAGCTTCGGCCGTTAGTAGAAGCGGAGACGTGCTTCCCACTGCAGCGCGGAAGCACGGTCAGATGCTTCCCTCCGAACGGCTTCAAGCGCCCCGGGCCGGTAACGGTAGCTCGAGCACCGACTGTTGTAATCCTGGACGTACCTGTTGAACGTATCAACCCGGCCATTGTTGGTCACCAGCGGCTTCATGTATCCGATCCGCTCGTCCTCGAAGATGCAGTAGCGGAGTTCGCTTATCGAGAGTGACCTCCCAGACCCGACGGGCGGCTTCGTTTCCGTGGAATCCGACCTACCGTACGAGGATCGCACCCCGTCCCCGGAGTTCCCAGAAGAACTCGCCGGAGACGAGTACGACGCGCTGCCGGAGCTCGCGGTGTATCGGCTCGGTTTTGTGCTCGCCGTGTCGCACATCCAGACCAAAGCCGCGATACCCCCAACGACCCACACCTTGGCAGGGATCGCGCCAAGCAGTGCTGCCAGCCCCCCAGAGCCGTTCGCTGCGGGTCGCGGGGATGGGGCCGGGGTCCGCGGTATCGGAGGCGGCGGTGCGCGGGCGGCCCGCTCTGCCGCATCCACGTCAGCAGCAACGTCGGACACCAGGTCAGCGAGCCCAGAGAAGCCAACGGGATCCGAGGAGCCGCTCATGAGGTCACCTCAACTTCCCTTGCCGCATGAGTTCCGCGAGCAACGCCGCGTTCGAAGGCACGTTCGCCATCCTGTCCAGGGTTGCGATGTCGTTGTCTAGGAACTCGACGACGCGGGGGACCTCGGCGAAGACGGCGCGGAGCATCGAGGTCAGCCTCCGAGCGGCCCATAGCATCGCATGCTCGTTATGTAGATCGACGGCTGTCGAGCGAACCCGGTTGACGAGCTGGATGCTCGGGGTGTGATCGATCCCCCTCGCCATCGCACTGAGCTGGATCGGTTGCGCCACCGCGTCCCAGTTTCGTACCACCTGCTCGATGCGTTCGATGAGACGATCGAGGGTTGCCCGCTGTGCTCCCTTCTTCGCCGCCGAAGTGAGAGCGCCGAGTAGCTGGCCGACGGCCACTGACTCGAGTTCCAGGAACCGCGCCGCATCAACCTCGTACGAGTCAACGAACTGGTCGACGAGCAACGGCGCATGCTGGCGCCCCTTGCCGGTCGTGCGGTCCACAATCGCGGTCACCGTCTCTACGAGTTGACGGGTCGGCATGCGGTCGAGCGCGGTGCGCACCGCAGCTACATAGAACCTGCGCTGTTCTGCGATCGCCTCCTCAACGAGGTCCTGCTGCAGAACCTCGGGCATCTCCGCCGCGGCGCGGTCCTCGTTGATTGCGTCGAACACCTCCTCAGGATCCGTCTCGTCGTGAGCGGTGGCGAGCGTGACGATCCATTCGACGGCAGCCCCCACGGGCATGGAAGTCGTGGTGATCGCCAGAGCAGACGCCGCAAGATTCGCCATCGCCAACGGAGGCAAGCCGTTCGCGCGGACAGCGGAAGCGGTGGCCAGATCGCGGACTAGGTTCGTGCAACTCTCTGGATCCACCCCCGGTAGCCAGCTCACCTCAACCGAAACACGCTGCCTCGGGTTGGTGAGATCCGCACGCGCCTTTGCGCACACGTCGGAGTCCATCATCAGCGCGCGGTCCTCGGCGAGCTGCATGATGCGGCGGCGACTGTCTCTGGTAGTGGCACCGAGGAGGTGGAAGGGGTTCTCGCGTAGGTTCATGGCGTCCTGAAGCCGATGGCCGTGGGCTTCGCGTCTTCCTTCGAACGAGATGGAGCGGACTCGAGCGCCGCCTCCAAGCTGCGGAGGTCGATGGTATCGAGGCCCCGCTTGGCTGCGAGTCTCGCGCCCTCCCGCACCACGAACGCCACATCCGAAAGCGGTCGGCCGACGAGCTTCACCGCAAGAGTTGTGACGTCGACCGCAATGCCACCTGGGATCCGGGACAGAACACTCGACAGTAGCGACCGGACCTCCAACTCACCTGGCATCCCGACTTCGATGACGTGGTCGAACCTGCCGCGGCGCAAAATCGCGGGGTCGATCATCTCGATCCTGTTCGTCATCCCGATGACCAGGACGCGGTTCTCGACAGCTTCAGGCATGCGGCGGAGAAACTCCGCAACCTCTTCAACGTGATGAAGCCCCTGCCCACCGCCCGCCTGTCGATCCGACAGGAACGACTCCATCTCATCGATCACGATAACCGAGGGCGACGCCTTGATCGCGTCGTCGAAGACCTTCGCGATCTTCCTGCCGGTTTCGTGGATGTACGGGCTGCCGATGGTGCTCGAATCGACGGAGAAGCTAGGCCAGCCGAGGTACTCGATCAGCCGCTCGATCGCGAACGTCTTTCCCGATCCAGGTGGGCCGTACAACGCAACCGGCGCCGGGAACTGAAGCCCCAGCGGGGCGTAGCGACTCTCGTTGTCAATCAGGTCGATGACGTGTTCGAGGAAAAAGTTCTCGAGCGCAGCGCGTCCTGGCAGCGTGAATGGCTGACGGGACGGAGAACCGGTGGGGCCAGCCTTGGGCTGCTTCCCACCACCCTCCGAGCCGGCGTTCACGAGGGTACCGCCGGCGCCGGGAACTGTGTCGGCAGCAGCGAAGCCCGCCGCATCAAGAACGCTCTTCAAGTCAGGGGTAGTCAGTCGTCCGACTAGCGAGACTAGTCGTCTGAACGACGTCGTCGAGACCCGAACTCCGCCGGTCAGCCACATCCCGAGCACTACGTCATCCGATAGCGCTGGGGCGAGGGACCAGGTCGGCAGCAGCCGCGAGATCCGCTCCACGTAGAGAGCGTCATGCAGCGGCGCATCCCGCGTGATGCGACGTGTCTCGTAAAAGGCGATGGCGAAGCTCATCGCCTCGGCCTTGTTCCACGGCCCTCGGGACTCCACTACGGGGCACACCACCTGATTTGCTGAACTCTCGAAGAAGGCGATCTGCTCGCCGGCAAACGATACGTAGCGAGGCGCAACTTGATCGAGCAGCCTTGCATCGGTCCATCGCTGCAGTAGTGCCTTCCGGACAACCAGCGCGCGTCCGCCTGAGCTTGTCTCGTACACCTGCCACCCGGGGCCCTCGAAGAGGGCCCGGCGAGACGTGTTGCCCTGTTCCAGCCGAAACCCTGAAGGCAACCAAGGATTCGATGGCCATCAGCCCCTCAGGATGTTCGCGGCCTCGAACATGTCCCCACTCCTCGCGCCACTGATCCGAATCCGCGCGAGCCCCTGGACCACTTCTCGGAGTCGGTCGATTTGGTCCCCCTGCAGTGCGGCAACGCCTGCCTGGACCAGCTCAGCGAACCGCCTCCTGTCCAGGAAGTCATCCGGGGAGTCAACCATCGACTTGAACCGCCCGACGACGAACCAGTCCTGCCGCCACAGAATCTCGAATCCGCGTCCCCTCACCTCGTCGATGATGTTCTCGAAGTCCTTGTCGCGCGTATCCACGGCCCTCTGAGCGGTCAGGAAGAGCGCATCGACAGCCTTGATCTCGGCAGGCCGCGCGTGAGGTCTGATGAGCTTGTCAAACGAGGCCGTCAGCTCATCGAGCTCGATCTGCCGGATCTCCCTCGAGTGTTCCATTCGGACATCCGCGAGGAGCTTCTTGGCCTCAAGCACGTCGTCGCGGGCTTGCTTCGCTGTCTCGGGATCTTGCTCTGCCGGCCTGAGCGCTGCTGCTGCCGACAGCTTCTCGCGCGCCTCGTCAATCTTGGGATTGTCGATACGTTCGGCGAGCTTGTCGAGCCGCTCGTTCGCTTCCTCGACGTCCCTCACGATCTTCGCACCGGCCGCCGTGAAATCGACTTGCCCGTCCTGTCGCGAGTAGTAGTTCCGCCCCGAGTGAAACGAGGCACCGATCCGGGGGACCGAGACTTCGAGCGTGATGAGCCCACTGTCCGTGATCTCGTACTCGCATACGAGATCATCACCTGCGGCGATGACTCCGTCCTCGAAGTCCGTCCCGACGATCTTCATCGAGCCGACGAACTCGTTGTCATGGATGACATCCTTGATTTCGCCTTCCCAGAGTTTGATGTTGATCGAGCCGGAGGTCTGCGCTCGAAGCGACTCCCCCGCCTTGAATTGGGCCTTCCCTTTCTTCGGGAGTGGGTCGCCCTGCTTCAGCAGGTACTCCGAAACCGAGCGGCCTCCCATCTTGTCCAGAGCCTCGACGAAGACTGAGTGAGACGCCGGGATTGCGTCGATCGTCGCCGCCGTTCGAGCGATGACGATTCGGTTGGACTCGAGCGGTATCGATGCCCCGCTCGAATCGAACGCGAACACCTTGAACTGATGCTCTCCCTGCACTGGGAGCTGCAACTCGACGGCGGTACCGTCCGACAACGGGAGACGGCCGGAGGTCCAGCCCGTGTCGAGGCTGTCGACCTGGAACTCGGCGCCGACCGGACGGGGGCCCTCGACCTTCGCCACGACTCGAGCTTTTGCTTGCGTGGTCCTCGCGTTGAAGACGAAGGAGACCTTAACCAGCCCGGTGGCTGCGACCGACCCCTTAGAACCCTTGCGGCTTCGGCTGGACGAGCTCCAGTCGATCGACTCGGCGAAGACCGCAGCGCCCTCCGCGACCGCGGTCATCGGGTTCACTTCCGTGCTCCCGCGGACCCCAAGCTCCTCGCAGACCCTGTCTCGCAGAGGCTTGTATTGGGTAGGACCACCGACAAATACGACCCCCCGTTTGACATCCTCCGCGCGGAAGCCCGACCTCGCCAGGGTCTCCTTCGTGGCCCGGATCGAATCGTCCACCTTTTGCGAGATGAGCCGGTCGTACTGCTGCCGCGAGATCTCGACCTCGAAGTAGACGTCAGAACCGGAACGATCCTTGACTGCGACCTCCCGCTCGTCGAGTCGCACCACGGCGGTTTCGTTCGCGGACAGCTCGATCTTGGCCCTTTCTGTCGCCCAAGTGGCGACCTGCACCAGCTTGCGCCAAGCCGGGTCTTCAAGAAGCGCGTCCGGCAGATCGAAGTTGGAACGCAACCAGGGAGCGACAACGTCAGTAACGAGTGCCCGGTCGAAGTCGCGCCCGCCGCACATGGCGATGCCGCCGTGCGCGTGAAGCGTGACGCGGCCGCCGATGCTCTCCGCGATGGCGATGTCGAGCGTGCCGCCACCCAGGTCGTAGATGACGAAGATGCCGTCGTCGCGGTTCCCCCGCATGACGCTCATGACGGCTGCGACGGGCTCCTGCATGAGCGCGACCTTCCCCAACTCTGCGAGTTCGGCCGCCTGGAGAGTCGCGTCCTTCTGCATCTGGCTGAACGCAGCAGGGACAGTGATCACGGTCCCTGTTTCAGGAGCCCGCCGGACCTCCTCGGGAAGGTAACCAAACAGGGTCCGGAGGATCTCCGCGGAACACTGCTCCGGGGAAAGCGTCAGGCCGGCAGCCGGCAGGGAGATTGGCGTTCCCGTACCCATCAGTCGCTTGAATCGCAGTGCCGCTGCGTCCTCGTACTTCGGTGCGCTGTCGTAGGCGCGGATGCCGACGAGACGGCCGCCGCGCTTCTGGTACAGGAGCGCGGAAGGCGTTACGTCGTTCTGCTCCGGACTCTTCCACAGCCGCACAGCCTTACCGTCGAATGTCGCGATCGCGCTGTTCGTTGTCCCGAGGTCGATTCCGACGTAGTGCCTCATGCATTCGCCTTCCGAAGGAGCACGGTTCCTGCCCGAACGAGCTGGCTCTCGCCCATGAGGATGGGCTCGAGCATCTGGTCGATGACGAGTGCATCGTCGGCCGCGAAGTCTCCGAGGTTCAGCGGAGTGACGGCGGCCCCGGGATCGAACGGTTGGTTCTCGACGTTTACGAGCCGCAACCCTGCGGCATCGAGCGATTCCGTCAGCTTCTTGACGTACCACCGCAACTGGCTCTCGTAGCGAGCCTTCTCGCCGGCATCGAGCCTGGCGAGCATTCTCACGAACACTCGCGTGAAGCGCCAGGACTCGACAGCCATGTCGATGAGCGCCTTGCGTTCGTTCGAATCGTTCATGGAGCGTCGTCTCTCCTTGGTCTCGCTCACTCTGGACGCTGCGCTCCTGACTCCGAGAACGCTTCAGCTCATTCGAGAATGATGCGGAAGTCTTTGCCCGCTGTCGAGATCTCGCCTGCTCCGCGGGAGTGGAGTTTCGACACCAACGTTAGGCCCTGCCACTCCACTTTCGAACTGTGCCGCTGAAATGTGATCGAGGCGACCGGTACTGCTGCGAGTGCCAGGCCGCCGCACGGGTTAGCTGCATCCGCGCCGCTCGCCTGTGCCACCGCAGGTCCGCGAAATGACGGGCGGATCAGCGGGGCGTCGGCGATCGCCGCGCCCGCCGCCGCTGGACACGCCTATCGCTCACATACGCGGTGTCGGCTTCCTCGCCACCTGCAGCAGCGCCTTCGTCTACGCAACGGTGGACGGCGGTCCGGCGGCGTGGATTAGGCCTTACAGCGGGTCACCGCGGCCGGCTGGCGCGTTACGATGGACACCGCCTCCGCAGTGCCTCGCGGCGGCGCGTTGCTCATTTTCAAGGCCAACCGCCGGGGGGCCTCGGAGCAATGCACCCGAGTGATCAACGCTCCAGGGCGGCGTCGTTCCTCGCCCGCCCGCGACCACGAGCGACGACTAAGAAACCTCTCACTAGATGTAAGTGAGGATCAGGATATCGTCCGGGTCCCAGTGCGCCAGCACGGAGTTCTCTCGAGCGAGTTGCTGCCGCGTCTTCGCGCCCGAGGCGATCGCTGCCTCGTCCCGCGCCTTGTCCTGAGCCTTCGCGGCGCGGAAGGGCGTCATCGGGCGCGAGGGACCCACGCGACGGCCCCAGCACGACCAGTCATCTGGAGCAGTAGGGGCCCGCGTGTCGCGGGGTTTCCGGTACGCCATGGTTGATACGTACCACCGGCAAACTCTGCGCGCCACCACCCCCGGAACGCCTCGCCGGCTGCGGGCGCCTACCTGGACCGCTCCTGCGGACCCCCGAGCAGCTCCCAGAGGTCCACCCCGATCGCCGCGCTGACCCTCAGCAGCGTCCGGATGGTCGGGTTGACGGCCCCCTGCTCCAGCCGCTGGTACCGTTTGTAGTCGATGCCGCTGCTTGCGGCGACGGCCTCTTGCGTGAGGTCCGCCCGCACTCGCGCCGCGCGGATGCGCCGCCCGACTTCCTTGAGGGCCTTCGTCTCGGTGGTCGGCATGCGCCGCCGAGAATCGATGGCTTGGGAAGATCAGGACACCGCACTATAATACGGTGCCATGTTCGAATCCGCCCGCGAGTTCTACGAAGCCGACCCGACCGTTCGCACCGTCCGGCTTGGACATTCCCGCATCGTCATCCCCGCCGTGAAGCCAGTGAGCGAGGATCTCCCTGACCCGGGATCCCAGCCTTCGCATGTACAACGGCGACCTCATCCGATGCGTCACTGTGGCCGCCTGGTGTGGCAACGCCGCGGCCCTGCGGGCCCACGACGAGTGGGAGCGAACGATCACGCGCGAGCGCCTGGGTCCCGAGGCCGATCCGCTCCTCGGCTGGCACGAGCTAGGTTCCCTGGCTCCTGGTGGAGCGGCGCTCGAGGAGTTCGACTTCAGTGCGTGCAACCACTGGATCATCGCCGAGGCGATCCGCGGCCAGTTCTGGTGGAGGGCCGTCGAGCGGGCGGAGTGGTTTCCGGCGGCTCGAGCGTGCCTGGAGTCAATGAAGGCCCCGCGGCCGATGCCCCGGTCGAGGCACCGGAGCCGCACAGGTCGACGTCGCCCGGGCGGCGACCGTCGCGACAGGGCACGGTAGCACCGGGCACTCGACTGAAACCGCTTCTCAGCGTTGCCGGGCGCGTGGCCACCGTCCCGGCCAAGCGACCTCCCCTGCCTTCCTCACGATCTCCCGCGACTCCCCCGTCCCTGGCTCAGTCTTCCGCCTACCCGACTGGCCTGGGGCCTCCTCACTCTCCACGCCTGACCCGGCCCCGAACTCGTCGCCTGTCTTCAGCTTAGCCACCCCGGCCTTCATCCAAGCACCCGACCACCTCGGCCCAGCCTTTCTTCCCTTCTTCCTCCCTCTCCCCTCCGACTTCCACAGGCATCCCCTGCTCGCGCCCCAACCCTGCAACTTCCATTTTCTGACACTCCCAACACCACCCTCATCCTCCCCCTTCTCCCCTTCTCGTCATCCATCTCTCCACTACCTCACTCCTCATCCATCCTCCAATCCGACCTTCCCTCCGCTTCCTCCTGTTTCACTCACCACTCACCCCGCTCCGACCCCTTACTCCAAGTCGTCGGGAGTGAGGGGTCGGAGCGGGGTGAGCCATTTCGTGCGCTTATCGCAAGTCCCGGCATGAGCAGGAACGTCGTGTGTTCTTCAGCGTTTCCCTCATCTGGCCGTCACCCTCGGTGACGCTCAGGGTGCCTACACCCCTGGCAATCCGAATCGCCAGGGCTGTAGGCAGGCAAACGCATCCCGCAGTTGCCTGGCGTTCTGCCTGCCTACACCCCCGTTCGACGCAGAGGACGGAGCGCCGGCGGCGAGTTCGCCGCTTGCGCAACCTCGGTCGAACTTGTCGAGGCAGGCGCGGCGGAGTTCCCATTCTGTGCGCCCATGACTGGTCCCACGCCTCCCTGAACCTCGCAATCAACCAACCACCTCTCGCTGCGGTTGATTGCGCTCGCGGGCTGGTCATGCCACGCGGGCTGGCCCGGGCCGGTGCGCGCCGAGTCCGCACCACCACCGAGCATCTGGGCCACTCCGTGGCTGCGCCCCAGCGGGTTGCGGTGGCCGCCATCCCCGGGTTGACTGCGCTCCACCTTGCCCTGGGTTCGCGAGGACCCGATTTGTATTCTATTTGCACTACATTGAGATCACGATTGCGTGTCTCACTAACAACGATTTGACCTTTTCTGAGCCCCCGGGCAGGATGAACCGATGCCCTCGGCGCGCTCCCAGCGATCCAGAAGGCGTGGCACGCCCGCAGAGACGAGCGACTCGCTCCAGCTCGCGCTGCCCGGGCTGACTGGCGTGGAGCCGGGTTCTCCCGCCCCCGGAGAAAGCACTCGGCCGGAGGATCCGCCCTACCCCGAGCCTCGACGCCAGCCGGTGACCGCACCCCAGGAGCGCGAGACGTCTGTCGCCGCTCCATGCGCGATGAAGCAAGCGCCCTCTCGCGAAGCGCCCAGCACGCGAGAGGAGCGCCTTGCACCCCCTGCCGCGGAGCAAACGCCCGCCCCGCCTTCCAAGCAACCCCCGCGCCGCGAACACAGTCTTGAGGTCCGCGTCGATCGCACCGGCTCCGACTCCTCGATACGCCGCATCACGAACCAGTACGTGGACCGCGCCGCCAGGATCGCCGCCAAGCTCTATCTGGAGGACCGGCTCCCGCCGCTCACCGGAGTCGGGCCCATCAACCCTGCCCTCCTGGGGAAGAAGCCGTGAAAGACGACCGAGGCCTTCGCGTCGCCATCTACGCCCGCTACTCAACCGACCGGCAGGACTCCCGCTCCATCGAGGACCAGATCCGTCGCTGTCGGGCCTTCGCCCAGGCGCGTGGCTACGAGGTGGTGGCGGAGTACGAGGACGCTGCCCAGAGCGGCGCCCATCTCGACCGCGAAGGGATGCAGCGCCTGCTGGCTGCATCGAAGGACCGCCGCCGGAGCCTGTTCCGCGGCGTCCTGGTCGATGACCTCTCCCGCTTGTCGCGCGACCTCGGCAACACCTGGCGCCTCGTCTTCGAGGACCTGGCGTCGGTCCACGTCCGCGTCATCGACTGCACCACGGGCGCGGCCTCCGACGACCACGGTGCGCGCCTCATCTTCGGGGCGATGTCGCTCGTCAACGACACCTTCCTGCAGCTCGTGAAGACCGAGACCCACCGCGGGCTGGAGGGCCGTGCCATCGCCGGCTTCTCAACCGGCGGCCGTGTCTACGGGTACGTCACCGAGCCCGAGCCGAACCCGCCGGATCCGGAGCACCCGCGTCAGGTCATCCTCATCCACGACGTCCAGGCGGCCGTGGTCCGCCGGATCTTCCGGCTCTACGCCGAGGGGAGGTCGTTCGCGGCCGTCGCCGCGCTCCTGAACCACGAGGGCATCGCCGCCCCCTACGACACCGGCGGCTACTCGAAGCGGGCAGGCAAGGGATGGGGCCACACCACCATCCGCGCCATGCTCCGCAACGAGCGCTACGTCGGCCGCTTCACCTGGAACCGGCGGAAGTGGACGCGCTCCGCCAAGACCGGCAAGCGCGTCTGCGTCCTGCGCCCGGAAGACGAGCACGTGGTGCGGACCGTCCCGGAGCTCGCGATCATCGACCCCGAGCTCTGGGCGGCGGTGCAGAAGCGGCTCGCCACGGCACGGCGCACGCGGGGCCGCCCGGCTGGCGCCTCCAAGTACCCGAACCTCCTCTCCGGCTTGCTCCGCTGCGGCGTGTGCGGCGCGAGCATGATCGTCATCGGGATGCGGATGATCCGCGACAAGCGCTCCCCGGTGTTCGGGTGCGGTGCGCACAAATCCAAGGGATCCGCGGTCTGCTCGAACTCGCGCACCATCGTCGAGTCCAGGCTGGTCCGCCTGCTCATCGACAACGTGCTCGACACCTTGGAAGACCCAGCTACACGCGAACGCTACCTGGCTGCCTTCGAGGCGGAGGTCGCGCGCTACCAGCCAGCAACGGACGCCGAGCGCGTGGGGCTCGAGCGCGAGATCGCGGAGACCCAGGGCCGGATCGGCCGCCTCACGGACGCGCTCGCGCGTGTGGGGTTCTCCGACGCCCTCGGGAATCAGCTCCGGGCCGAGGAGACCCGCCTCAACGGCCGGCGCCAGCGCCTGGCGGCCCTCGCCCCGGTGGTCGCCGCGGCCATCCCCCGTCCGGACCCCGAGAAGCTGATCCTCTACCTGCGGCGTGTCGAGAAGCTCGCGCTGGAGGCCCCTGCCGAGGCCAGGGAGCTTCTCGAGGGCCTCATCGGGCCCGTGGTGCTGGTCCCGGTGGAGAAGGACGGCAAGCGCTTCTACGAGGCCCGAACAGCCCTGAAGCTCTGCGGCCCGGTCTCCGAGGACGGAAACCGGGCCGCAGAAAAGGTTGGTTGCGGGGGCAGGATTTGAACCTGCGACCTTCGGGTTATGAGCCCGACGAGCTACCTGGCTGCTCCACCCCGCGTCAGGTGGGAAAGTCGTTGAAGCGAGGCGGACTTCTACCGGTGACCCCGCCTTGGGTCAAGCAGTTTCTCGCGTTCGCCCGTGGGGGCGGGTGAGCGCCTGGCTGGGACTCACGAACGCGCACGGAGGACGGCTCCGGGCACCAGCAGCACCGCCGCCAAGGCCACCATGGTGGCGCCGGTGGGGAGCTCCCACAGCCAGCTCAGCACGTACCCTCCGCCTGCGGCGACGAGGCCGATGATGGTCGCGATCAGGAAGGCGGCCTTGAACGACGCCCGGCCGAGCAGGGCTGCGCCGGCGGGCAGGGTCAGGAAGGCGAACACGGGGAGCGCGCCGAGGGCCCTGGCGGTCACGGGGATGGCCAGGCCGATGGTCAGGAAGAGCAGCGCGTCCCAAAAGCCCACGGACATCCCCAGGGCGCGGGCGGTCTCGGGGTCGAAAGACACGAAGGCCAGCTCCTTCGTGAACACCAGATGCACGGCCAGGCAGAGCGCGGCCACCACGGCGATCACGGCCAGGTCGCCGGCGGGCACGGCCACGGCGTTCCCGAACACCATGCCGCCGAGGTCGTGCGCGGCGTGGACGAGCTGGCTCACGCCCAGCACCACCAGCGCGGACGCGGTGATCCAGACGGCGCCGACGGCGGCCTCGGCGGGGATGCGCCGCGAGCGGAACGCGCCCAGCAGGAGCGCCCCCACAACCGAGAAGGCGATGGCCACGGCCAGCTGCTCGGAGGCGTGCTCGGTCTGGACGTGGAACCGCTCCTCCACCAGCAGCGTGCTCACCAGCCCCAGGGTCGAGAGCTGCGTCAGCGCCGCCGAGACGAACACGGTCCGGCGCAGCACCACGTAGACGCCCAGCGCGCCCAGCAGCGCGCCGGACAGCACCGAGGCGGCGAGCGGGACCTCCCAGATGTCGCGCGCCTCGAGGAACCCTTGCAGCGCGCTCACGGCCGCACCTCCCCGTCGGTCGGGTACACGAGCCTGCGCCCGTCCAGCTCGCGCACGGCCACGGACCGCCCGTAGAGCGCGCCCAGCGCGGCGGGCTGGAGCATCTCGTCCAGCGGCCCCACCTTGAAGAGCGCCTTGTCCTTGTCCACGAACGCCAGCGTGCGGGCGTAGTTGGCCACCGCCTCGAGCCGGTGCGAGACCATCACGATGGCCAGCTCGCCGCCCTGGTGGATCTGGCGGAGCAGGTCCATGGTGGCCAGCTCGGCGGCGGGGTCCATGCCGTTGGTGGGCTCGTCCAGCACCAGCAGCTCCGGCCTGGCCGCCAGCGCCCGCGCGATCAGCGTCCGCTGCCGCTGGCCGCCGGAGAGCTCGCCGTAGGGGTGATCGTGCAGGTGCGCGATGCCGACCCGCTCCAGCGCCTGCCGCACGGCGGCGCGGTCCTCGGCGCCGGGGCGCCGCCAGGGCCCGAGCCCGGGCACGCGGCCCATCAGCGCCACCTCCCCGGCGCGGAAGGGCCAGATGGCGTCCACGTGCTCGCGCTGCGGCACATAGCCGATGCGCAGCCCGCGCCGCAGCCGCCGCTGCCCGGAGACGAGCGGCAGCGCGCCCAGCGCGGTCCGGACCAGGGTGGTCTTCCCGCCGCCGTTGGGCCCGACCACGGCCAGGAAGTCGCCGGGCAGCACGGCCAGCGCCACGCCGGACAGCAGCGGCCGGCGGCCGTAGCCCACCGCGGCCGCGGACAGCTCCACCAGCGGCTCGCCTGCGGCCCCGCTCATCGCAGCGCCCCGGTGATGCGGGTCACCAGCGCGTCGAGGTACTTCGGGTAGTCGGTGATCCCCGGCTCGCCGCCCACGTCGCCGGGGATCTGCACCACCTTGGCGCCGGAGTGGCGCGCCACCACCTCGGACGACCGCGTGTCATAGTAGTTCTCCACCACGATGGCCTTCACGCCCTTCTGCTGCGCCAGCTGCACCAGCTCGGCCAGGTGGCTGGGCGGCGGCGGCGTGCCGGGGCGGGGCTCCAGCTCGCCCGCGGAGACCAGCCCGGACCAGTCGAGGAAGTACGTCAGCGTCCGGTGCTGCGAGTAGATGGCCTTGCCGCGCACCGCCGCCAGCGCGGCCCCCCAGCGCGCCTGGTCGGCCTGGAGCGCCTTCCGGAAGGCGGCCAGGTTGGCCTGGTAGGCGGCCGCGCCGCCCGGATCGAGCTGGGAGAGCTTCTGCGCCAGGGCTGCCGCCACCTCCAGCCCGCGGCGCGGGTCGTCCAGGTAGTGCGGGTTGCCGGCCGGGTGCAGGTCGCCGCTGGAGCGGTCCACGGGGCCGGTGGGCACGTCCAGCACCTGGATGGCCTGGGCCGCGGTGAGCCGGCGCTTGCCGCCGGGCTGGATCTCGCCGTTGCGCGACTGGGTCACGAGCGGCGGCAGCCAGCCAATCTCCAGGTCCAGCCCGATGTCCACCAGCAGCTCGGCGTTGCGCAGCTTCACCGCCAGCATGGGGTTGGCGTCCACGAAGTGCGGGTCCTGAACGCCCTTCGACAGGCTCTCGACGGAGACGCGGTCACCGCCCACGGCGCGGGCCAGGCTGGCCAGCCCCTCGGTGGTGGTGACCACGCGCAGCGCCGCGGCGGCGCGCGAGGGGACGGCCAGGGCCAGGGCCGCCAGCAGCGCGGCGGCGGCGAGGCGGCGGAACGAAGACGTCTTTGGGCAGCTCATGTGCGCCTCCTAGAACGGGTGGGCGCCGTGCGCGCCCATGATGAACTCGAAGCCCAGCAGCCCTTCGACGCCGCCCTCTCCGCCGGGCAGCCAGTCCTGCGAGACCTGCAGCCGCAGCCGCATGAACTCGGACGCGAACCAGCTCCCGACCACGCCGGCGCGCCGCTCGGTGCCGGCCTCCCCCTCCCCGGCCGCCGGCGCCTCCTCGTAGCGGAGGCCGGCGCCCCACCAGGCGTTCGGGCGCCAGGAGCCCTCGGCCCACCACCCGTGCTCGGTCCCGTTCCCCTCGGCCAGGCCGCGGAAGCGGCGCAGGTACACCTCCGACTCCAGCGTGACGTAGCCGCGGCCCGCGATGGGCCGGTACTTCACCATCAGGTCGGCGCCGCCCAAATCGCGGTGGCCCCCGCCGGGCTCGGCCCGCAGCGCGCCGGAGAACCCCAGGCCGACGGTGGTGGCTTCGCCCAGCGAGGCGTACTGGAGGAGCCGCGCCGCGCCAGTCAGCTCCGCCGCGTCCTCCTCGGTGGGCTGGGTGTCCTGCGCGGCCAGGTGCAGCTCGGCGAACCAGGGCACGGGCGCGAGCCAGGCCAGGGCCACGCCGGGACCGGAGAGCGACTCCTCGGCCAGGAGCCGGTGCTGCGCCAGCGGCGCGTCCACGAAGCGCCAGGCGTGCGGGTGGCTCTGGTTGAACCGGCCGAACGGGGTGAAGAACTTGCCGGCGCGCAGCTGCAGGCCGGCGGGGAGCGAGAGCGTGGTGGCGTAGGCCTCCTCCACCTCCGCGCCCTCCGGGGTGAAGGCCACGAACACGTCGGCCCGCACGTACGGGTCCACCACGGCCCGCAGCCCCAGCTCCACCTCCTGGAACAGGAAGGTGGGCCGGTCCTCCTGCCCGTAGGGGCCGGGCCTGGGGGAGAGCGCCTCGACGTCGTAGCCGTCCCACGCGGCCGCGAAGCTGCCGATGGCGGAGAGGTCGGGCATGAGCAGCAGGCGCGCCAGCGGGTTGCCGCCGGTCGTGCCGGCGGCGGGGGCCTGTGCGGTGCCGGCGGGAGCGGCGGGAGCGGACGGGGCCGGGGATGTGCCCAGCTCCTTGGCGATCTCGGCCTCGAGGCGGGCCTTCTCGGCGTCGGACTGGGCCTGCGGGCCGGCGGGGGTGGACGGGGCGGCGGCCGCGCCGGACTGGGCGCGGGAGAGGGACGGAACGGCGGCGAGGGTGGCCACGAGGACCACGACCATGGGTGAAGACGTCACGGACGACCTCCGGCGCGCACGCAGGCGCGCCCAGCAGCGATGGGCAACGAGCAGGGGCGCGCGACGAGCGCGCCCGCCACGAGCCGCCAAACGGCACCTGCCCTTCGACTTCGCCCCGACTTGCGTCGGGGCTACGCTCAGGGCGAACGGGTGGTGGCGGTTCCGCTAGCTGCTGATGGGAGGCGACTGCCCCGGGATGGCGCCCAGCGGCGCGCCGGTGACCGGCGAGGCGGCGGGGACGGCCACCTCGCGCTCCGGCCAGGCCGTGGGCGGGGCGACGTCGGGGGTGCTGCTGGTGGCCACGTCCGAGCTGCCGGCCACGCAGACGGCGCACCCGTGGGTGCCCGCGGGGCCGGAGTGGACGTGGGGCGCCGCCGCCGTCAGGGCGAGGAAGACCGCGAGGCCGGCGGCGAGCAGCGCGCGCATCGGCTGGAGTAGTGATCCTCGGCCGGGCCGATGTCAACGCGAAGTCGGTGCGGCTCCCTGCCCGGGGCCGCGCGGCCCCCCCGCCCCTTCCGCACCTACCCCAGCACACCCGCCGCGCGCAGCGCCGCGATCTCCGCCTCGGTGAACCCGGCCTCGGCCAGGACCTCGGCGCCGTGCGCGCCCAGCTGCGGCGCGGGCCGGCGCGGCGCGGTGAGGCCACGCAGGCGCACCGGGGAGGCGACGCCGGGGATGGCCCGCCCCTCCCACGGCGTCTCCACCTCCAGGAACGCGCCGCGCGCGCGGAGCTGCGGATCGGCCCGCGGCTCGTCGCCCTCCAGCACCGGCGAGAGGCAGACGTCGTGCTCGGCGGCGAAGGCCGCCCACTCCGCCCGCGTGCGCGCCGCGAAGATGGCCTCGAGCTCCGCGCGCGGCCCGGCGCCGCCCTCGTCCAGCTGCCGCTCCGCCAGCTCCGGCCGCCCCACCGCCCGGCAGAAGGCGGCGAAGAACTTGGGCTCGAGCGCGGCCAGGGCCACGAAGCGGCCGTCGCGGGTCGGGTAGACGCCGTAGCAGGCGGCCCCGCCGCCCAGCAGCTCGGCCCCGCGCCGCAGCGGCGCCTCGCGCGCCCAGGCCATGGCCAGCGGCATGGCCAGCAGCGCCAGCGCCCCCTCGGTCATGGAGACGTCCACGTGCGCGCCCTGCCCGCTCGCGGCCCGCCCCACCAGCGCCGCAAGCACCCCGGCCACCGCGGGCCACGCGCCGCCGGCCAGGTCGGCGGCCTGTACGCCGGGCGGCACCGGCGCCGCCGGGGGGCCGTTGAGCGCCAGCGCGCCGGCCAGCGCCATGTAGTTGAGGTCGTGGCCGGCCCGGCCGGCGGCGGGGCCGTCCTGGCCGTGGCCGGAGATGGAGCAGAGCACCAGGCGCGGCTGGCGCGCGTGGAGCGCCTCCCACCCGCAGCCGAGCCGGTCCAGCACGCCGGGCCGGAACGACTCCATCACCGCGTCGGCGGAGGCCGCCAGCCGCAGGAAGGCGTCGCGCCCCTCCGGCCGCGCCAGGTCCAGCGCCAGCGAGCGCTTGTTGCGGTTGAGGGCGTGGAACGCAGCGGACTGCTCGGCCAGGAGCGGCGGCGTCCAGCGCAGCCAGTCGCCGCCGCGCGGATCCTCCACCTTGACGACGTCCGCGCCCAGGTCCGCCAGCACGAGCGTGGCGAAGGGCCCAGGCAGGAGCCGGGTCAGGTCCAGGATGCGGACGCCCGCGAGCGGCAGCCGCTCCACGGTCAGCCCGGGCTCAGGTGAGGATCTGCTGCAGCTTCATGGCCAGCCCCATGTCGCCCTGGATCTTGAGCTTGCCGGACATGAAGGCCATCTGCGGGTTGAGCTTCCCGTTCACGATGGCGAGGAAGTCGGCGTCGGTGGCCGCCACCGTGCACTTCGCGGCGGTGACCGCACCCTCGGTCACCTTCCCGCCGGGCGCCGTGCAGTCCACCGTCCAGGCGCCGCCGCCGGGGCCGGAGATGTTGAACTGGTAGACCGCGTTGATCTTCGTGACCACGTCCGGCTTGGCCTGGAACTTGTGCGGGATGTGGTTCTCGAAGACTTCCTTGACCGTCGTGGCCATGGCGCTCCTCGCGCGCGGCGCGAGCCGCGATCGACCCGTGAATCGGCCTTCCTAAGTATTGGCGCGGGAAGGGCGTGTCAAGCGCACCGCGTCATCGAAGGCGAGGGGTGCTCGCTCGCTCAAGGCGCAGGGGACGGCCGGCCGCCGGACAGGACCTCCTGCAGCGTGCCGGTGAGCGTGTCCGGATCGACGGGCTTGATGAGGATGGCGTCCACCTCGTGGCCGCGCGCCTGCGTGATGTCCTCGCGCTCGGCCCAGCCGGTCACGACCACCACCGGTATGCCGGGCGAGATGGCCTTGGCGGCGCGCGCCAGCTCGAGGCCGCCCATGCCCGGCATGCCCACGTCGGTCACCACGGCGGCGACCGGGCCCTCGGCGAGCAGCTGCAGGCCGATCTGCCCGGTGGCCGCCGGCACCACCTCGTAGCCGGAGCCGGCCAGCACCTCGGCCATGAGCTCCCGGTTGTCGTCGTCGTCCTCCACCAGCAGGACGCGTTGCCGCTCGGACTCCATCCGGACTCACCCCATCAAGGCCTGGGGGCCCCGCCGGCTGGCGCCAGCGGGTCCCGGGTCAGTCTTGCACCTCCACGCCGGGCGGGGCGACCGCCTCATGGGGTGGCCCCCCGGCTATTCGGCGTAGAAGGCGTCGAGCAGGGCCTTGTGCTTCTGCGTGACCACCTTGCGCTTGACCTTGAGCGTGGGCGTGAGCTCGCCCGTCTCCTGCGTGAAGTCGCGCGGCAGGATCTCGAACTTCTTGATGGTGGAGTAGCTGGCCTGGCGCGCGTTGAGCGCGTCGATCGCCTCCTGGATGCGGGCGCGCAGCTTGGGATCGCGGTGCACGCCCTCGCTCCAGGGCAGGTGGTGCTCGCTGGCCCAGCGCCGCGCGTTCTCCTCGTTGAGCGTGACGAGCGCGGAGAGGAACTTGCGCTGGTCGCCGTGGACCATCACCTGCGAGATGAGCGGGTCGGTCTTGAGCTCGTTCTCGAGGTTCTGGGGGGCCACGTTCTTGCCGCCGGCGGTGACGATGATGTCCTTCTTGCGATCGGTGATCTTGAGGCAGCCGGCCTCGTCCACGTGGCCGATGTCGCCGGTGCAGAGCCAGCCGTCCTTGAGCGCCTCGGCGGTGGCGGTGGGGTTGTTGTAGTAGCCCGTCATGATCCCCGGCCCCTTGATGAGGATCTCGCCGTCCTCGGCGATCTTCACCTCGGTGCCCGGGACCGGCGGCCCCACGGTGCCGATCCGGATGCGGCCCGGCCGGTTGACGAAGGTCCCGGCGGAGGACTCGGTAAGCCCGTAGCCCTCGGCGATGGAGAAGCCCAGCTGGTCGAAGAAGTGGGCGATCTTGGGCGAGAGCGGCGCGCCGCCGGAGACGAAGAGCCGGATGCGCCCGCCGAACCGCTCGCTGAGCGTGTGCGCCAGCTTGGGGAAGACCAGCTTTCGCCCGACCAGCAGGCCGAAGGAGCTGAACTCCTTGCCGACCTCCTTGGCCGCGGCGTAGCCCTCGAAGCTCTCCAGCGCCAGCGCGAAGAGCTTCCCCTTGAGGCCGGGCGTGGCCAGCCCCTTGGTCACCACCGCGTTGTAGGCCTTCTCGAAGATGCGCGGCACCGAGGGCATCACGGTGGGGCGCACCTCGCCGGCGTTCTCGACGATCTTCTCCAGCGACTCGACGAACGCGCAGGTGGCGCCGGTCGAGAACCAGACCGCCTCGATCACCTTGGCGAAGGAGTGGGCCATGGGCAGGAACATCAGCACCAGGTCCTCGGGCTGGACGATCTTGAGCTCCTCGACCGCCATCCCCTCGTAGACCCAGTTGCCGTGGGTGAGGATCACGCCCTTGGGGTTGCCGGTGGTGCCGGAGGTGTAGATGAACGAGGCCGCGTCGTCCTTGCCCACCGACGCCAGCCGCTCGGCGTGGGCGCCGGGGTGGGCCTGCCGCCAGGCCGCGCCCAGCTGCTCCAGGTCCGCCAGCGTCCGCTCGAACCCGTCGGCTGCGCCGCCGGAGGCGCGGATGATCCCCTCCAGCGCCGGCAGCTGCCCGCGGACCTCGCGGATCTTGTCCACCTGGGTGGCGGAGTCGCAGAAGATGAAGCGCGCCCCCGAGTCGGCCAGGATGTACTGGCACTCGGCGGCCTTGTTGGACTGGTAGATGGTGACGGTGATGCCGCCCGCGCCCAGGATGCCCAGGTCGGCCAGGATCCACTCCAGCGCCGTCTCCCCGATGACCGCCACGCGGTCGCCGCGCCGGAGTCCCAGCGATGCCAGGCCGTCGGCGACGTCGCGCGCCCGCCGGGCCATCGCGGCCCAGGACACGTCGCTCCAGGCGCCGTCGCGCTTGTGTCGCACGGCGGTCCGCTCGCCCCGCCGCTGCGCCTGCGCCTCGAACAGCTCCACCAGGTTCCGCGCCACCGCGCCCTTCCGGATCTCGGCCTCGGCGATCATCTCGCTCCCCTCCGTCGTGTTCACTCGGCGTCCATCAGCTTCCGGGCCACGGCCTGCCAGCGCCGCTCCTCGGGTGCATCGTACCGGCCCGGCGGGTTGGCCAGGGCCTTCTCCAGCTGCGCCCGCGCCTCCTTGCCGTGCCCTTCCTTTCGGTACAGCTCGGCCAGGTAGACCCGGGCGCGGACGTTGTCCGGGTTGCGGCCCAGGGCCGCCAGCAACGCCTTCTCGCTCTTCTCCGCGTCGTACTTGGGCCAGGGCAGCTTGAACCAGAACCGGCCCCAGGCCGTCTGGATGGCGCCGTGCTCGAAGGCGGGGTCCAGCTTCTCGGCCCGGGACAGCGCCGCCTTGAACTTGCCCTCGATCCCCTCGCGCAGGGCCCGGAAGACGCCGATGCCGAGCGAGTAGTTGCCCATCCCGGCGGCGGCGTAGTGGTGCCCCTCCACCCGGCCCGGATCGGCCTTCTCGGCGCGCTCGGCGTAGCCCCAGCCCTGCTTCCCGGTCCGGCTCTTCACCTCGTCCTTGAGCGCCGGGTCGTCCGACTCCCAGAAGCAGCGCCGCGCCTGCCGCCACAGGACCTCGTAATCCTCCGGCGCCAGCTGCTCGGCCTCGTCCAGCCTGGCCCGCAGCTCATCCAGCGCGCCGGGCTCGTCCCGGCGGGCGTAGGCGGCGTCGGCCTGCTGGAGCAAGGCGGCGAGCCCTGCCGGCTCACGACGCGACGCGTCAGGAGCCCCTGGATCCTGGGCCAGGGCGAGCGCCGGAACGAGGGCGACGCTCCACAGGAGGACTGGTCGAAGCATGGGCCCATGCATGGTGCGCATGCGGCAACCTGTCCGCAACGACCAAGCGAGGCGTTAACGAAAAGTAGAAACGCGAGAACCCGGCCTCGCGACCGGGTTCTCGGAACGTCAACCCTGCCGGGGCCGCCCCAGGGCGGCGGGGGCCGTCTAGTACGGCCCGCCCGGCCCGGGGTTGTTCGCGTCGCCCGTGGAGCAGAGGCAGGTGCCCACGCTGGTCGGGCTCGGCACCACGAACTCGCCGCTGGGCAGCACGCCGGCGAAGCAGCTCCAGTCGTCGGACCGGCCGCCCAGGACCGAGGCGCACTGGGCCTTCGACTGGCAGCCGCCCGCCGGCAGCTGGCCGATGTAGTCGGCCGAGTAGGTCTCGCCCGCGCCCGCCTCGCAGGCGTGCGTGGCGTGGTTGATGAAGACGTAGCGGCTGGCGGCGGTGGGCCTCTTCTGGTCGGCGGTCACCTGCTCGGCCGAGGCGGTGAACCACCAGTCCCACCCCGCGGCGACCGCCTCGTCGGCGGTCAGGTTGACCGGCGCCGGCCCGTGGCAGGTCTTGCGCGTGGTGCCCTTGGTGTCGGCGATGCGCAGCAGGGTGATGTCGCTGCTGGCGGGCTGCGTGGGCAGGGTGAGGCCGGTGGGCGGCTTCACGATGTCTGCGATGCGGTCGAGGATGACGTCGAAGTCGGGGTCGCAGATGGAGCCGACCACCACGTCCGCGCCCTTGGACCTGAACTGGGCCGCGGCCTGCAGCAAGCGCGAGCCAGGGGCCTGGCCGCCGCAGGTGGCGCTGGTGCACGTGCTGGTGCTGCCGGTGCAGGCGTAGTCGCAGCAGATGCCGGGCGTGCAGCTGGCGTCCTCGCACACGCCCTGGGTCGAGGTGATGAAGGCGGCGCCCAGCGGGCGGCCCAGGCCGGTGAAGTAGCTCACCATGTCGCTCACGGCGTACTGCTTGCGCTGGCCGTCGGGCAGGCCGGCGTCGGCCACGCAGGTGTCGCTGCCGGGCGGGCCGCTCAGGATCACGCCGTTCACCGCGTCGGCCGGCGAGGAGCAGTCGTCCTCGTCACCCACGAACACCAGCACCAGCTTGGCCTTGTCGGCGGCGTGCGGCCAGAGGGCCTTGGCGGTGGTGACCTCGCCGGCCTCGTTGCGCGTGTCCTGCTGCCCCTCGGCGGAGAGCGCCTTCTGCAGCGCCAGCTTGCCGGCCTGGAGCCCCTGCTCCTCGCCCGAGCCGCAGGTGCCGGCGATGACGTTGCCCTGCCAGGTGCCGCCCACCTGCTGCGCGAACCAGCCCTGCAGCTGCGCCGAGGTGTAGCCCTGGCGGTTGCAGGAGGTGCCGGAGCTGCAGGCCGGCAGGCCGGACGGGCGGGTGTCCGCGTAGATCTCCTTGTCGAAGTGGAGCACGCGCGGGTTGTCGCCCTGCCCGATGAAGGCGCCGCCCGGGTAGGCGCCGCCGTTGGTGGCGTTGCCGGGGGAGCAGGTGGAGTCGAAGCGGAAGCGCGTCTGCAGGTCACCGCAGGCGGCGCCGGCGGTGGCCGCGCTGGCCTCGCAGAGCACCGGCTCGGTGCGGGCCGGGTTGTTGCTGCTGTCGCAGCAGACCAGCGAGCCGGTGAAGCCGTTGCAGGTGGTCTTGCAGGTGTCGCCCGGGCGCGTCGGGTTGCAGGCGTCGCTCGCGCTGGCGCAGGCCTTCACCTGCTTGAGCGGCGCGATGGCGCTCGTGCCCGAGGTGTTGCAGCAGACCGGCGTCCCCGCGGTCACGCCGGGGCAGTCGGTCCGGCAGAACGCCGTGGTGGGCGCGCTGTAGAAGACCGAGGTGCTGGTGACGGCGACGTGGAAGTCGATGGTGGGGACGGCGTTGGCCTTCCGGTCCAGGTTGGTCTGATCCAGGTTCTGGATGAAGGACTGGAAGTTCTCGGCGATCTTCTGCTGCTCGCCGCCCATGGAGCCCGAGTCGTCCACGACGAAGAGGACGTCGGCCGTCGAGATGTCCGACAGCTTCACGCGCTCCGAGCCGGGCTGGATGAGGCAGTGCCCGACCGGATTGAAGTTGTAGTTCTGGCAGCCCGTCGCAGCGAGCGTCAGGGCGGCGATCAGGATCCCGTGGCGCCGGGACGGTTGCAGCATCGAGAACCTCCGTTTCGCCGCAATGATAGCCGTCTTCGTCCCACGGGCAAACGACGCGGACGTGTTTCGGCCCATTTCACTCGCCGCGCACGGGCGCGCAGGGCGACGCACCTTGCCCCACCCGGCGGCGTCCGGCGCCGGCCCCGCGCCCCTCCCCTACTCCCACTCGATGGTGGCGGGCGGCTTGGAGGAGATGTCGTACACCACCCGGTTGATGCCCTTCACCTCGTTGATCACCCGCGAGGAGATGCGGGCCAGGAGGTCATAGGGCAGCCGGGCCCAGTCGCCGGTCATGCCGTCGGTGGACTCGATGGCGCGGAGGGCGCAGGTGGACTCGTAGGTGCGCTCATCCCCCATCACGCCCACGCTGCGCACCGGGAGGAGCACCGCGAAGCCCTGCCAGAGCTTCTCGTACAGGCCGGCCGCCCGGATCTCCTCCTGGACGACGGTGTCGGCCTTGCGCAGGACCGAGAGCCGCTCCTCGGTCACCTCGCCCAGGACGCGGATGGCGAGCCCCGGCCCGGGGAAGGGCTGGCGCTGGACGATGGCGGGGGGCAGCCCCAGCTCCAGCCCCAGGCGCCGCACCTCGTCCTTGAAGAGCTCGCGGAGCGGCTCCACCAGGGCCAGCTTCATCACCTCGGGCAGGCCGCCGACGTTGTGGTGGCTCTTGATGGTGGCGGACGGGCCCTTGAAGGAGACCGACTCGATCACGTCGGGGTAGAGCGTGCCCTGCACCAGGAACTGGGCCCGCTCGCCCTGCGCGGAGAGGCGCTCCACCTCCTCCTCGAACACGGCGATGAACTCGCGGCCGATGATCTTGCGCTTGGCCTCGGGGTCGGTCACGCCGGCCAGCCGGGAGAGGAAGCGCTGCGAGGCGTCCACCGTGACCAGCGGCAGGTGGAACATCTTGCCGAAGACCTCGTTGACCTGGTCGCGCTCGCCGGCGCGCAGCACGCCGTTGTCCACGAAGATGCAGCGCAGCCGGTCGCCGATGGCGCGGTGGACCAGCAGCGCGGCCACCGCCGAGTCCACGCCGCCGGAGAGCGCGCAGATGACGTGGCCGTCCTTGACCTGGGCCCGGATTTGCTCGACCGCCACGTCCACGTAGGCGCGCATCGACCAGGTGCCGGCGCAGCCGCAGATGCGGTGCGCGAAGTTCCAGAGCACGTCCTTGCCGCGCGGCGTGTGGGCCACCTCGGGGTGGAACTGGACCGCGTAGAAGTGGCGGCGCCGGTCCTCGGCGGCGGCGAACGGGGCGTTGGGGGTGGTGGCGATGGGCTCGAAGCCGGGCGGCAGGGCCTCGACCCGGTCGCCGTGGCTCATCCACACGTCCAGCTTGCCCGGCAGCCCCTCGAAGAGCGGCGAGGAGGCCTTCACGTCGATGGTGGCGGGGCCGAACTCGCGCAGGCCGCTCGAGCTGCCCACCCGGCCGCCCAGCTCGTGGGAGAAGAGCTGCAGGCCGTAGCAGATGCCCAGCACCGGCACCCCCAGCTCGTAGACCACGCGGTCGGGGCGCGGGCTCCCCTCGGCGAGGACCGAGGCCGGGCCGCCGGAGAGGATCACGCCCCGCGGCGCGAAGGCGCGGATGGCCTCGGCCTTGACGGTGCAGGGGTGGATCTCGCAGTAGACGCCCAGCTCGCGCAGGCGCCGGGCGATGAGCTGCGTGTACTGCGAGCCGAAGTCGAGGATGAGGATCTTCTGGGAGTGGATGTCGACGCTCACGGCGGCCTCTCGCCCCTGCGCAGGTCCTGGAGAGAACGGCCGCCCGCCCCGCGCCTGCCGGCGGGACGGGCGGAGGAGAACCTCGGGGAGATCAGTCCGCCCGGTAGTTCGGCGCTTCCTTCTCGATGATCACGTCGTGCACGTGGCTCTCGCGGAGCCCGGCCGAGGAGATGCGGACGAAGCGCGGCTTGGTGCGCACCTCGGGGATGTTCCTGCAGCCCAGGTAGCCCATGCCGCTGCGGAGGCCGCCCACCAGCTGCAGGAGCGTCATCTCCACCGTGCCCTTGTACGGCACGCGCCCCTCGATCCCCTCCGGCACCAGCTTCTCTGCGTCGGTCACGTCACCCTGGAAGTAGCGATCCTTGGAGCCCTGCTTCATGGCGCCGATGGAGCCCATCCCGCGGTACGACTTGTAGGAGCGGCCCTGGTACAGGATCACGTCGCCGGGGGCCTCCTCGGTGCCGGCCATCAGCGAGCCGATCATCACCGAGGACGCGCCGGCGGCCAGCGCCTTCACCACGTCGCCGGAGAACTTCACGCCGCCGTCGGAGATGACCGGCACGCCGTACTTCTCGGCGGCGCGCGCGCACTCGTCCACGGCGGTGACCTGCGGGACGCCCACGCCGGCCACCACGCGGGTGGTGCAGATGGAGCCGGGGCCGACGCCCACCTTCACCGCGTCCACCCCTGCCTTGCAGAGCGCCTCGGCCGCGTCGGCGGTGGCCACGTTGCCGGCCACCAGCTCGATCCCCTTGAACGTGGCCTTGGTGGCCTTGACCGCGTCCACCACGCCGCGGGAGTGGCCATGGGCGGTGTCGATCACCACCACGTCCACGCCGGCCTTGATCAGCGCGGCGATGCGGGCCTCGCGGTCCGGCCCCACGCCCACCGCGGCGCCGCACAGCAGGCGGCCGTGGCGGTCCTTGGCGGCGTTGGGGTGGTGCTGGATCTTCTCGATGTCCTTGATGGTGACCAGGCCGCGCAGCTCGTGGGCCTCGTTCACCACCAGCAGCTTCTCGATGCGGTGCCGGTGCAGCAGCTCCTTGGCCTCCTCGATGGTCACGCCCTCGCGCGCCGTGATCAGGTCGCGGGTCATCACCTGCTCGACGCGCTGCTCGAGGTTCTTCTCGAAGCGCAGGTCGCGGTTGGTGAGGATGCCGACCAGCTTCCCCTTCTGCACCACCGGGATGCCGCTGATGCCGTTCTCGCGCATCAGCGCCACGGCGCGGTGGATGGGGGCGTCGGGCTCGATGGTCACCGGCTCGGTCACCACCGCCGACTCGTACTTCTTCACCTTGGTGACCTCTGCGGCCTGCTCCTCGACCGAGAGGTTCTTGTGGATGAAGCCCAGCCCGCCCGCCGCCGCCATGGCGATGGCCATCCGCGCCTCGGTGACCGTGTCCATGGCCGCCGAGACGATGGGGATGTTGAGGACGATGTTCCGGGTGAGCCGCGTCGCCGTCTCGACCGCCTTCGGGAGGACGTCCGACTCTGCGGGGAGGAGGAGAACGTCGTCGAACGTCAGCGCCAGTCGCAGGTCGTCGCGGTTGAGCATGTGGACGTATAAACGGCACCGCGCGAGACCGTCAAGGCGGCAGGCCGAGCAGCCCCAAGCCCGCGTGATCGCGGCGATCCGCCGCTGTCTTGGACCGCCGCGCCGCGCGCGGGTGCGCGCGCGCCCACACCGGACCCTCGCCGCTCACCGGAGCGGCAACGCCGCCGCGCGCCGGCGGCCGCGCGGACGGGCGGTCGGTGCCTTGCCCCGGGCTCGTCCGCAAAGTGATAATCGCGCCGTGGATCCCCACGACAAGCGAGGAGCCGAGCGCGCGCCCGCCGCGATGCTGGTCCGCGTGGCGTATGGGTCCATCGACGAGTTCGCCGAGAAGTTCGCGGTGAACGTGTCGCGCGGCGGCGTGTTCCTCCGCACCCGCGAGCCCAGGCCGGTGGGCACGGCGCTGTCGCTGGAGCTGCGGCTCCAGGACGGCTCCGCCGCGCTCCGGGCCCGGGGGGTGGTGCGCTGGGTCCAGACCGAGGACCTGCACGCCCACCCGCCCCGCGCGCCCGGTATCGGCGTCCAGTTCACCTGGCTGGACGAGCCCTCGCGCGAGCTGCTGGAGCGCATGGTGGCGCTCCGCGAGCGCGCCACGGCGGGGGCGCCCGGCCCCACCCTCACCCCGCCGCCCATCGCCGCGGGCGCGCCGGCCGCGCCGCCGGTGCTCACGCCGCCGCCCGCGCCGGCCGTCACCGCGCCGCCGGTCCTGACGCCCGCCCCGGCCTTCACCCCGCCCCCGGCGCGGGTCCGGCCGGCCACCACGCCCGGGCCCATCCCGGTGCTGACGCCCTCGCCGACCCGCTCGCCGCCGCCCATCCCGGCGCCCGCGCCCGCCGAGGCGGCGCCGCCCGAGGCCGTCACCCCGCCGCAGCCCCCGCGCATCCCGGCCCAGGCCGACCTCTCCGCCCCGCACCGGATCGAGCAGCTCTCGGCCGGCCCGGCCCGGCTCGCGATCGGCCTGCCCGACGCGCCCGAGCCCATCACCAGGCTCTCGCGCACCATCATCGGCATCGACCTCGGCACCACCAACTCCTGCGCGGCGGTGGTGAAGGACGGCCGGCCCTACGTGATCCCCTCGCGCGAGGGCTACAACACCGTCCCGTCCATCGTGGCGCTCAACGCGCGCAACCGGATCGTGGTCGGCCACCTCGCCAAGGCGCAGCTGCTCACCAACCCGCGCGCCACGGTCTGGGGCGCCAAGCGGCTGGTGGGCCGCCCCTTCGACTCGCAGGTGGTGCAGGAGATCAAGAGCAAGTTCGCCTACGAGATCGTGGCCGGCCCGGACGGCCTGGCCGCGGTGCAGCTGGGGCCGGAGACGCTCACGCTGGAGCAGGTCTCGGCGCTGGTGCTGCGCGAGGTGAAGGAGGTCGCGCAGAACCACCTCGGCGAGGAGGTGAACCGGGCGGTCATCACCGTGCCGGCCTACTACAACGAGCGGCAGCGCGCCGCGGTCCGGCTGGCGGGCGCGCTGGCGGGGCTGCAGGTGGAGCGGATCCTCAACGAGCCCACCGCCGCCGCCATCGCCTACGCCCACGGGCGCCACCTCACCCAGCGCGTGATGGTCTACGACCTGGGCGGCGGCACCTTCGACGCCTCGGTGCTGGAGCTCTCGGACAACGTCTACGAGGTGGTCTCGACCGGCGGCGACACGTTCCTGGGCGGCGTGGACTTCGACGCCCGCATCGTGGACCGGCTCCTGGCCGACTGGGAGGCCCGGACCGGCGCGCCGTTCGAGGGGGACCGCGTGGCGCTGTCGCGCCTGGTGGACGCGGCCGAGCGGGCCAAGTGCGGCCTCTCCGAGCGGACCGAGTTCCCCATCCAGCTGCCGTTCCTGGCCATGCGCGACGGCCAGCCGGTGGGGCTGGAGACGGCGCTGGGGCGCGACGCCGTGGTCGGGCTGGTGGAGCCGCTGGTGGACCGGACGCTGGAGGTCTGCCAGGAGGTGCTGGCGGCCAAGGACCTCACGCCCGCCGACGTGGAGGAGATCCTGCTGGTGGGCGGCCAGTCGCGCATGCCGCTGGTCCACGAGAAGGTGGCCGCCTTCTTCGGCCGGGCGCCCTCGCGCGCCGTCCACCCCGACGAGGCGGTGGCGGTGGGCGCGGCGCTGCTGGCCCACTCCCTGGGCAGCGCCGAGGGGATGGTGCTGATCGACGTGCTGCCCATGTCGATCAACATCGGCCTGCCCGGCGGCCGCGTGAAGACCATCATCGAGCGGAACACGCCGCTGCCGGCGCGCAAGCAGTACGGGCTGGCCACCACCCGCGACGGCCAGACCGAGTTCGAGCTGGTGGTGCTGCAAGGCGAGGGGCCGGCGGCCACCGACTGCGAGTACCTGGGGACGCTGCGCCTGACCGGGCTGCCGGCCGGACCGCGCGGCATGGTGAAGATCGCCGTCACCTTCGAGCTGGGCGCCGAGTGCCTGCTCACCGTGACCGCCCGCGAGCTCAACACCGGGCGGCAGGTGCAGGCGGTCATGTCCACGGTGGACGGGCCGGAGGCCGCGCGCCGGAAGCTGGACGACGGCCTGATGCGCGGGGCCACCGGGGCCATCCCGCTGCAGACCACGCCGCCGGGCGGCTTCCCGCGCCCGCCGGCAGCGCCTGAGGTGCCGCCCATGCGCAAGGTCGGCCTGGGCGGGCTGATCCGGCGGCTGCTGGGCCGGGGCGAGGCGCGCTGAGGAAGGTCAGGTCCGGTCGGCCGGATCGCCGCGCGGGGCCTGGTCGGCCGGGGCCGCGTCGTCCGGGGCCGGCTCGCCCGCCGGCGAGGCGCGCCGCTGCTGCAGCCAGCGCAGCGTGAGCCCCAGCACCACCACCACCGCGGCGGCCAGGATCCACCAGCTGAAGCGGTGCGCCCAGTGCGCCGCCTCCTGGATGTTGGAGCCGAACCAGTAGCCCAGGCACACCCAGAGCGGCGCCGAGACCAGCGCGGCCACGCCGTCGAAGAGCAGGAACTCCCAGTACGGCAGGCGGGAGTGGCCGGCGGTGAAGTAGGTCGGGGCGCGCAGCCCGGGCAGGAAGCGGGCCACCACCACCACCAGGTTGCCCCGCCGGCGCATCAGCTTCTCGACGTGCTCCAGCTTGGCGGGCGTGATCACGCGGCGCAGCGGGCGGAAGTCGGCCACGTGCGCGCCGAAGCGCCGCCCCAGGAGGTAGATGGCCGAGTCGCCGACCAGGATGCCGGCCAGCCCGACCACGATCATGCCCAGCAGCCCGCGGTCGCGGAGCATGAGGTGGACGGTGGCCGCGTCGGCGTCGTTGGTGCGGGCCAGCCACGCCAGCACGCCGCCGGTGACCAGCACCACGTCCTCGGGCATGGGCAGCCCGAAGCCGCAGAGCACCAGCACCACGAAGACGAAGGCGAACCCGAGGTGGAGCGAGTGCCCCCCCAGCAGGTTGACCAGCCAGTCCAGCATCCGCTCCCCTGCTCCTTCCGCGCAGCCCAGGGCTCCCCTGGGTGGCCGCGACCCGTCACGGGCGCGCGCCGAGCCCGCTTCGTACCGGAGTCCGGCCGCGCCGTCCACCGGCGCGAGACCGTCCCGGCGACGACCTCACCCGCCTTGCGGCTTGAGCGCGGCCCGCTGGACGAGTTCGCGCGCCTCGCCCATGCGCGCGGCCAGGTCGGCCGCGATGGCCAGGGCCAGCTTCAGGCAGGCCTGGGGCTTGGTCGCCTGCAGCGCCAGGAAGTCGCGGTGGGCCAGCTCCACCACCTCGGTCTGGGAGGCGGCCACCGCCGAGACCAGCCGGACGCTGCGGGCCAGGATGCCCAGCTCGCCCAGGTGCTCCCCCGGGCCGAGCACGGTCAGCTCCCGCTCGCCGCCGTCGGACTTCTGGACCACGCGGACCGACCCGGCCTTCACGATGAAGAGCGACTCCCCCACCATGCTCTCCACGAAGAGCGGGCTGCCGGCAGGGAAGGCCTTCTCCTGCGCGATGCGCGCGAAGAGCTGGATCCCCACGTCGGAGAAGTCCTTGAAGAGCGTCGAGCTGCGCAGGGCCTCGGCCACCGTCATCGCGCTGACCACCCTTCCCTCACGTACTGCGCCGCGTAGGCCACGTAGTGGGCCGCGCTCACCGGCAGGTGCGCCAGCTCCTCCGGCGTGAGCGGGCGCTTCACCTTCGCCGGCTGCCCCAGCACCAGCGTGCCCGGGGGGACCACCATGCCCGGCGGGACCAGCGCCCCGGCGCCGACCATCGCGTCCGGGCCGATCACGGCCCCGTCCAGCACGATGGCCCCGATGCCGATCAGGCACCGGTCCTTGACCGTACAGCCGTGCAGCACGGCGCGGTGACCGACCGTGACGTCGTCGCCGAGGGTGGTGGGATGGGTGTGCGAGGTCACGTGGACCACGCACTGGTCCTGGAGGTTGGTGCGGGCGCCGATGCGGACGGCGTTCACGTCACCGCGGACGACGGCCCCGAACCAGAGCGAGCCGCCCTCCCCGATCTCCACGTCCCCGATCACCGCGCTGCCCTCCATCACGAAGACCGATGGGTGCAGGCGCGGCGACTTTCCGCCGAACGGCCGGATGATCGCCATCAACGGCGGATGCTAAGAGATGTCCCACGGTTCGCCAAGTGGCAAAGCGTGGGCCAGGTCGGTTCGCCATCGGGCCCGCTCGGGCGTGGTCTGGCTTTCGCCAGCCTCATCCCGGGTTGGGCCCGTGGCCGTGCCGACGATTCGCCGAGCCACCGGCTTGCTTGCCGGTGTGGACGTCCGCCATGCGAAGGACGGCTCGCGGGCGAAGAGGTCGGTTGACTCGGACCGGGCGTCTTGCCGCCCGAGACAGCAAGGGCTTCGAAGAAGGCTCCCGATTTGTTCGCGGGCGCGCTTGGTCGCATCGTAGTCGACGCGCGCCGAGCCGGGCTCGCCGGGCCGATTGAGGACGAGGAAGGCGCCGAGGACCGCGGAGACGGCGTCCCTGTCCCCTTCCAGCCCGCATCGGGGGCAACGGTGGACCCGTTCGGCAAGCGACTTCTCCACCCGGGCGCCGCAGGGGCAGTGCTGGGACAGGGCTGTGGTCTGCGTGGGGATCCGGACCACGCCGCCAACGCCCCCGGCAAACGCAGCGACGGCCCGAGCCTCCCGGTCGATGGCAGCGACCAGCGTCCCCGGCGTGAACGCGGCCACACCGCGCCCCCATCTGCGCGCCCAGACGGAGATGGCCACGTCCTCGACGAAGAGGCGGTAGCCGTGAGTCCGCACAACCTCTGCCGCGGACTGCCGAGCCCGGCCGCGCCGTGCCTGGCCGCACGACGCTGCATCGGCAGCCTGCGCTGCGCGGAGAAGGCGGTAGCGCTTCGAGAGCGAGTCCCGCCGGTGGGCCTGGAGCGGGACGCCATCGAACCGCGCCAACCGTGGACCTCCAGGGATCACCTCGACCGGCGGGAGGCCGGCGGCAGCCCGCCGGCGGGCCCGCTTCTCCTGCCGCCTGGAGAGCTGGTACTCCGCCCGGTTTGCCGCCCGGCGCGACCGCTCCAGGGCACGCTGCCTGCGCCGTTCACGGCGCTTGCGACCCCGGTCCCGCACCTTGGCCTGGCCGTCCAGCTCCATCTTTGTGAGCCGCAGGCCCGCCCCAGCCATCTGGGAGACGACAGTCAAGTTGGACACGTTGACGTCAATCCCCGCCATGCGCTCCGCTTCGTCCTTGGCCGCCGCTTCCCGCCGCGCCTGCGTCGAAGGTGAGACGTACGGCTGGGCGAGGACCATCAGATGCGCCTCGTACCGCCAGCCACCGGGCGCATACGGCGCGCGCGTACGCACGAGGTCGACCTTGTGCCAGCGGGCCGGGTCGACCAGGTGATGGTCCAGGATGGGCTGGTTGCACGGGGCGGTGGGGAGACGGACCGGCAGGACCAGGGCGCCTCCAGCCAGGCCGCTGAAGACCAGGGCCAGCGGCCCCTGGTAGGCCCACCAGTCGGTTCGCGGGGCAGCGGCCTCGGGGAGCTGGAGTCGCCTCGGCTGCACGAAGCTGCCGTCTGGCCTGGTGTACCTGGCCCGGTGGCCGGCGAGGGAGCCGTGGAGCCGGAAAGTCTCCCATTTCCGCTCCCGGGTGTGTGAGCGGGCCCGGCCAGGGAGCCGGGTGAAGTCGAACCAGCGCCCGACGTGGAGGAGCCCATGCCGCTTGCCGGTAGCGTCGGGGAACAGGTGGCGCTCCACCGACGTCCAGACCGAGTCGGCAAGGTGCATCGCCAGCGCCTTGGTGACGTTCCGCCGGAGGTGAGGCGCCGCGTCGAGGTGGGCGTAGGCTGTCTGCTCCAGCGCCTCACGCGTGAGTCCCAGTCTGGTGCGGGTCTCGGAGGCGCTTCGGGCCCGCGCATCCCCCGCCGCCCAGTAGGCCCGCACCCGGTCCCTTGCCGTCCGCTGCAGCGCTCGCCGGAGCTGGTAGGCCCCGGAGAAGATTCCCTCGAGCCGACGTCGCTGCACCGGGTCGTGGATGTCCAGCGCGAGCCGCAGCACAGAGAGCCCGTCCTCGGGCCGGCGGCTCCAGGGCCGCTGCCGGTTCGGACCACGGGTTGGCTTGGCAGACGCGCTCACCCGCTCATCGTGAATCCGGACCCTGACATTCCGTTCAGCACGACGGAGCAGGTCGTCCGCGGATCGACGGCGACCAAACCGGATCGTTCGCGACGCCGGCCTGGCGCCGTCACCGCAAAGCGCGCCCGCGTCGAGCACGTCCTCGCTCGCCTCAACGACTGGAGCGTCCTCGGGACCACCGCCGACGGGGGTGCCACCCGAATGCACCGTCGCCGCCCGGCCTTCCTCTACGACCTCAAGCTCGAAGTTCGGGACGCCTCTTGGCCCGCGCCCCGGCGCGCCGCAAGGCGATGGTCACCGCGACCGCGCCGGCCAGCGCCCCGGCGGTATCGGCGGCCCAGTCGGTCGGGTCGCTGGAGCGGCCCGGCACGTAGGCCTGGTGCCACTCGTCGGTCACGCCGTAGAGGCTGCCCACCGCGGCGGCCAGCAGCAGCACGCGCGCAGATCGGACCCCCGCCGCGTGCAGGGCGCCGGCCAGCAGCGCGCCCAGCACCGCGTAGCCCGCGCCGTGCGAGAGCTTGTCGTGCAGGAGGAAGGCCTCGGGGAACGGCGGCCGGGCGAGCGACGAGAGCCAGGCGATGAGCCCGGCCCACGCCACCGCGGCGAGCCCCAGCGCCAGGGCGGTGCGCCTCGCTGCGCCGCTCACGCCAGCACGCCAGAGAGCGAGCTGCCCCCGGAGCGGGTGATGCGCGCGCGCACCAGCGCGCCGGCCGGGGCCTCCGCCTCGCTCGCCGCCAGGTGGACCATCCGGTTCTCCGGGGTCCGTCCCAGCCGCTCGCCGGGCTCCTCCGACGGGCCCTCCACCAGCACCTCCACCTCGGCCCCGAGCTGGCTGGCCAGGATCCCGACGGCGATGTGGCGCTGGGCGGCCAGCATCCGCTCCAGCCGCGCCACCGCCAGCTCGCGCGGCACCTCCTGCCACTCCGGCCCGGAGCCGAGCCGCAGGCTGGCCACCGTGTGCGGCCGCGGGCTGAAGACGAAGGCGAAGATCTGCTCGTAGCGCGCCCGCTCCAGCAGGGCCATGGAGCGCTCGAAGTCCTGGTCCGTCTCGCCCGGGAAGCCCACGATGAAGTCGGTGGTGACGGCGATGCCGGGGCGCGCCGCGCGCAGCCGGTCGAAGCGCTCCAGGTACGCCTCCACCCCGTAGTCGCGCCGCATCCGCGCCAGCACCGGGTCCGAGCCGGACTGCACCGGCAGGTGGAAGTGCGGCATCACCTTGGGCTCGTCGCGGAAGGCCTCGATGAGCGCGTCGGAGAGGTCGTGGGGGTGGCTGGTGGTGAAGCGGATGCGGGCGATCCCCGGCACCGCCGCCACGCGCCGGAGCAGGTCGGCGAAGGTGCAGCGGCCGGCGTAGGAGTTGACGTTCTGGCCGATGAGCGTCACCTCGCGGACGCCCACCTCGGCCAGCGCGGCGCACTCGGCCACCACCTCCGGGAACGGCCGCGACACCTCGCGGCCGCGGGTGTGCGGCACGATGCAGAAGGCGCAGACGTTGTCGCAGCCCTTCATGGCGGTGACGAAGGCGGTGGCCCGCCCCCGGGCCGCCTCCGGGTCGGCGCGGGGGAAGACGTACTCCTCCGAGTCCATCCACCCGGTCTCGGCGAACCGCTCGCTGGCCCGCGCGCGGGCCACCAGCTCCGGCAGCCTGCCGATGTTGTCCGGCCCGAAGACGAAGTCCACGTAGGGGACCCGCTGCAGCAGCCGGTCCTTCTCCTGCTGCGCCACGCAGCCGGAGACGGCGATCAGCGCCCCGCGGCGCGCCTTCACCTCGCGGTAGCGCCCCAGCGCCGATAGCAGCTTCTGCTCCGCCTTCTCGCGCACCGCGCAGGTGTTGAGCAGGATGAGGTCGGCCTCGTCCGGCGTGGCGGCGCGGCCGAAGGCGTGGCGGCCCAGCAGCTCGACCATGCGGTCGGAGTCCGACTCGTTCATCTGGCAGCCGAAGGTGTGGACGTACACCTTCTGCGCCGGCGGCGCGGACGGCGCCGGGGCGGGCTCGCCGGCGGGCTTCCTGGTGAGCGGGACGAGATCGGACACGGGGCGGTAGGTATTGAATCCGGCGGCCGCAGTCAACTGAACGGGGGCCTGCGGCCCCCGCCCCGCCGGCAGAGCCGTCGGGGCCCCACCCCTGCTGCGGCGGAGCCTGGCGCGCTGCGGCCTGTCGGCCTTTGCGCGCTATCCGCCGGAGAGGGGCTGCGCCCCTCCCCCAGCTGCGCTGGGGCCCCCACCCCGCGGACCGCGACAGGCCTGCGCCCCATCGACCGCTCGTCCCCTTCAGCGCGGCACGAGCGCGTCGGCGATCCCCTCCAGCTCGGCCAGGGTGGTCACCGGCGCCACCCGATCGCAGCGGCGCGCGTAGAGCGGCATGTCGCTGTCCCCCGAGCCCCAGGCCTGGCGCGGCTCGGGGCAGATCCAGAGCACCCGCCGGGCGCGCCGCCGCAGCTCCTCCAGGACCCACGCCTCCGGCGGGTTGTAGTTGTTGCGGCCGTCCCCCACCACCAGCACGGTGGTCCGGCGCGTGACGGCGCCCAGGAAGTCGCGGTGGAAGGTGCGCAGCACGCGGCCGTAGTTGGAGTTCGCGGCCAGGCTCACCGCCCGCGCCGCCACCGCCAGGTCCGCGGCGCGCGAGGGATCCCGCTCGGCCCGGAGCTGGGCGGTCACCTCGGCCAGGTCGGAGACGAAGACGAAGGTCCGCACCCGGGTGAAGAGCGTCTGGAGCGTGTAGAGGAAGAGCAGCATGAGCCGGGTGACGTGGCGCACCGACTCGGACACGTCGCACAGCACCACCAGCTCGGGCCGGTGCGGCCGGCGCAGCCGGAAGAGCAGCCGGGCCGGGAAGCCGCCCAGCCCCAGGTTCCGCCGCAGCGTGCGCCGCACCGCCAGCACCCCGCGGCGCCGCGAGCGGTCGCGCCGCACCAGCCGCGTGCGGAGCCGCTCCGCCAGCCGCCGCACCGCCGCCTCCACGCGCACCGCCTCCTCGCGCGAGACCGGCGCCAGCCCGGCGGCGGCGTCCTGGCGCTCGCGCACCGTCCGCGCCCGCCCCTCCAGCTCGGCCACGGTCCGGGCCGCCGCCTCCACCTTGCGCAGCGCCGCGTCCAGCCGCTCGGCCACCAGCTGCACCCGGTCCGGATTCGAGCCCGCGCTCGCGCAGGGCCGCCTCGAGCCGCGCCAGGTCGTCCTCCAGCGCGGCGCCGCCCGCGGCGGCCAGGACCCGCCGCGCCTGGAAGCCGGCCGCGCCGGCCGAGCCGCCGGAGAAGTCCACCTGCAGCGCCGCGCCGCGGAGCAGCCGCGCCAGCAGCGCCGGGTCGCCCTCCAGCGCGGCCCGGGCCAGCGGGCTCATCCCCGCGGTGAGCTGCTCCAGCGTGCGGGCGATCATCTCAGATCGTCCCCCTCCAGCAGCCCCTGCTCGCGCAGCTCGCGCAGCAGCCCGCGCTCCAGCCCCTCCAGCAGGCGGCCGGCCGGGGAGAAGAAGAGCTCGAAGAGCCCGTCGAAGACCTTCACGTCGGCGGCGCGCTTCACCAGCGTGGCGCGCAGCGCGCCGCGGAGGGCGGCCCGATCCTCGACCCCGGTCAGCGCGGCCGCGGCCACGGCGTCGGCCACCTCGGCCGGCGAGGCGCGGACCCCGTTGGACCGGAGCAGGCCGGCGAACTCGACGACGCGCGCGTCCACGCGTGGACTGTAGCGGGCAACGGACCTCGGGCGTCAGGCCTCAGGTGGAGCGCTCGCTGGGTCCGGGGGCCCCAGGGCTGGTGCCTTCCCGGCTGCGCCCCGCCCCGGAACCGGGTACACCAGTGGCCCATGGGCTCGCCCGTCACCTGGCTCTTCCTGGCGTTCTTCACCGCCCAGCTCGCCATCGAGGCCAGCCTGCTCGTCCTCAACCTGCGCCGCGCCTCGGAGCGGCACGGCGTGCCCCCGGCGCTGGCCGGCCTCATCGACCCGGCGGTCGCCCAGCGCAGCCGGGCCTACACGCTGGCCAACGGTCGCTTCGCGCTGGTCTCGATGGTCTTCTCCGCCGCGACCACGCTGGTGGTGCTCCTCTCCGGCCTGCTGCCCTGGCTGGACCGCACGCTGGCCGCCGCAGGCCTGCAGGGCGCGCACCGCTTCGTCGCGTTCCTGGTGGCGCTCTCGCTGGGCGCCAGCCTGCTGGGCCTCCCCTTCTCCGTCTACCGGACCTTCGTGCTGGAGCAGCGGTTCGGCTTCAACCGGGTGGGCCCGCGGCTCTGGATCCTGGACCGGGTGAAGGGGCTCGCGCTCCAGGCGCTGCTGGGCATCCCGCTGCTGTACGCGGTCCACGCCTTCATGCGCTACGCGGGCGGCCTGTGGTGGCTGTGGCTGTTCGGGTTCCTGCTGCTGGTCCAGGTGCTGCTGCGCTGGGCCTACCCGACGCTCATCGCCCCGCTCTTCAACCGCTTCGCGCCGCTGCCGGTGGGGCCGCTGCGGGAGCGGCTGGAGGCGCTGGCCAGCGAGGCCGGCTTCGAGAACCGGGGGCTGTTCGTGATGGACGCCTCGCGCCGCTCCGGCCACTCCAACGCCTACTTCACCGGCATCGTGCGGCCGCGCATCGTCCTGTTCGACACGCTGGTGCAGGCCATGAGCGTGGACGAGGCCGCGAGCGTGCTGGCCCACGAGATTGGCCACTTCCGCCGCAGGCACGTGCACAAGGGGCTGGCGCTCTCGGCCGCCATGACGCTGGCGCTGCTCTACGCGCTCTCGCTGCTGGTCGCCTGGACGCCGCTCTACGCCGCCTTCGGCTTCGACGCCCCCTCGTTCCACGCGGCGCTGGCGCTGTTCACGCTGGGCGGGGGCGCGTTCCTGTTCTGGATGGCGCCGCTGGGCGCCCTGCTCTCGCGGCGGCACGAGTACGAGGCCGACCGCTACGCGGTGGCCCTGGCGCGCGCGCCGGCCTCGCTCAAGAGCGCGCTGCTGCGGCTCAACGGGGAGAACCTCTCCAACCTGCACCCGCACCCGTGGTACAGCGCCTGGCACTACAGCCACCCGGCGCTGGTGGAGCGGCTGGCGGCGATAGATCGCGCGGCGTGAGGCGCTCGCCCCGCCCCTACCCGAACTTGAACGGCATCACCACCGAGAGCTCGAGCGGGCCCTGGGCGTTCGACCCGGGCACGAACTTGCAGCCCTTGACCGCATCCCAGATGGCGTCGCTGACGCGCTTGTCGGGCGGGGTGCCCAGCACCTCGAACTGCTTGGGGACGCCGTCGGTGCCCACCGCGAACTTGACCGTGACGGCGCCGGGCGGCGTGGAGAGGCGCGGCAGGCGGATGGCGTCCATCACGCAGCGCGGGCTCTCCAGCCTCGGCTTCACGATGTCGCCGGAGACGGGCGCGGGGCGCGGGGGCGTGGTCACCGCGACCGGCTGCACCGGGGCGGGCGCTGGCGCGGCCGGAGCCGGAGCCGGAGCCGGCGCGGGCGCGACGGCCACGATTGGCGCTGGGGCCGGAGCGGCGGGAGCGGCGGCCGGCGCGGCGGCGGTCCGGGCCGGCCTGGCCCTGGGCTCGGGGCGCGGCTTCTCGTGGGCTCGGGCGGGCTTGTCCGCGGCGGGCGCGGCCGGGGCGGCCGGCGCAGGGGCCGGCGCGACCTCGGCGACCGGGGCCGGGGCGGGCTGGACCGGCGCGGCCGCGACCGGGGCCGGCGGCGGCGTGGCGGCGGGGGTGGGCTCGGGGGGCGGGCCACCGCTGGTGGCCCACCAGGCGGCGCCGCCCACCACGGCGGCAGAGAGCACCACCACGCCGATCAGCAGCGGCGCCGCGCTCCCCTTCTTCGTGGCCGGCACGGCGGCGAAGGCGGGCCCCGCCTCCGGCCCCTTGTAGCGCCGGCGGGCGTCCGGGGTGGGCGTGTGGCGCGGTCCGGGCGCGGGCGCCCCGGGCGCCTGGTCGTCCAGCACGAAGTCCTCGTACCCGCCCGCAGGCGCGACCGCGGCTCCGCAGGCGGGGCAGCGCTGGGCGGTGCCCGGCACGGCGGCGCCGCACGAGGCGCAGGTGGCGTCGGACTTCATGGCTCTCCTCCCGGCCGGCGCGTCCTCCAGGGCGCGCGGGCACACCCTCCTTGTACCAGCCTGGACGCGGCCGGCCCAGATCGGAGGGGAACCGTGAGTCCTACCTTGGCGCCTGCGCCTTCCGGCGGCCGCGCTCAGCGCGCGTGACGTGCGCTCAGACCGCGCCGTAGATGGCGGCGACCTTGGGACCGATGGAGGCCAGCAGCGCGTCGCGCTTGAGCTTCAAGGTCGGGGTGACCAGGGCCGGGTGGTCCTGGGGCGAGCCGGCGATGACCACCAGCCGCTTGGGCTTCTCGTACTCGCTGAACTCGCGCAGCGCCCCGCGCGCCCGCGCCAGCAGCGCCTCGGCCGCGTCCTGCCCGCTCGCGGCCAGCCGCTCCAGCTCCTCGCGGGCCACGAACACCGCCGCGGCCACGAACGGCTTGCCCTCGCCCAGCAGCACCGCGCCCTCGAACGGCGCGGCCGAGGCGATGGCCTGCTCGATGGGCTCGGGCGAGAGCTTCTTGCCGGTGGAGAGGACCATGAGGTGCTTCTTGCGCCCCTCGATCCGGAGCAGGCCCTCGTCGTCGATGCGCCCCAGGTCGCCGGTGCGGAAGAAGCCGTCCGGGGTGAAGGCGGCCTCGTCGTCGGCGGCGTCCAGGTAGCCGGAGAAGAGCAGCGGGCCGCGCAGCCAGAGCTCCCCGTCGGGCGCGAACCGGACCTCGTGGTCCGGCGTGATCAGCCCGGCGCTGGCGGCCCGGCGCGGGCCGGTGAAGAGGTTGGAGGAGATGAGGCCGGCCGTCTCGCTCATCCCGTAGAGCTCGACGTAGGGGATCCCCAGCGACTCGAAGAAGCGGAACAGCCCCGGGGACGCCGGCGCGCCGCCGGAGAACAGGCCCTTCACGCGGCCGCCCAGCCGCTGCCGCACCGCCCGCCCCACCAGCCGGTCGGCCAGCCGGGCCAGCAGCCGGTCCGCCACCGTCCCCGCGCCGTCCACCCGCACCCGCGCCGCGCCCTCCAGGGCCCGCCGGGCCAGGGCCCGCAGCGGCGCCGGCAGGCTCTCCAGCCGGGCCTCCACCGCCATGCGGATCCGGTCGTAGACCAGCGGCACGGAGAACAGGTAGGTGGGCCCGAAGCCCATGGCGCGCTCGATGTCCTCGCGCCGCGCCACCATCACCAGCCCGTGCCCCTGCGCCACCGCCAGCGCGAACTGGTCGTGGCCGGCCACGTGGGCGAAGGGCAGGAAGTGGAGCCCGAGGTCCTGGTCGGTGGTCCCCACCGCCAGGTTGCCGCCGTCGATGGCGTGCACGATGGCGCGCTGCGGGACGCGCACGCCCTTGGGCCGGCCGGTGGTGCCGCTGGTGAAGAGGAGCAGGTAGGGATCCTCCTGCCCGACCGCCGCGGCCAGCGCCTCCAGCTCCGCCACCGGCAGCGCCGGCGCGTCCGGGCCGGTCAGCGCGTCCAGCGCCACGGTGCGGACCGTCTCCGGGACCCCCTGGAGCGGCTCGGCGCTGGCGACGAGCCGCAGCCCGGCCGCGGCCAGCGCGCCGGCCACCGGCGCGAGCTTGGCCCACTGCTTGGCCGAGGAGACCACCAGCGCCCGCGGCGACACCCGGCCGGCGATGGCCTGCACCTGGTCGGCGGAGAGGCTGGAGAAGAGCGCGGCCGGCTCGGCCCGCAGCAGCTGCGTGCCCAGCGCCACCAGCTGCCAGTCCGGCGAGTTCTCCGCCAGCAGCAGCACCCGGTCCCCCGCCGTCACGCCGGCCGCGCGCAGCGCGCCCGCCGCGCGCCCGGCGCCGTCGCGGAACGCGGCGAAGGTGAAGCTGCGCGGGGGCGCCTCGGGCGACGCCGGGTCGATGAAGCGGAGGAAGGTCCGCTCCGGGTGACGGGCTGCGCTGGCCACCATCAGGGCGGGCAGCGTCCGGCCTGCGAAGCGCTCGAATCGGAAGGTTGCGGGGCATCCGGGCGGAGACTCCTCCCGGGATGTCACCGCCGTGTCACGGCCGCGCAGCGAGAAGTGGGCCCGTTCCCCACCTGGACCTACTTCACCAAGAGGGCCACGCCTTCGACGTGGTGCGTCATGGGGAACATGTCCACCGGCACCACCTCGGCCAGGGCGAAGCCGGCCTCGGCGCAGGCCCGCAGGTCGCGCGCGAAGGTGGCCGGGTCGCAGGAGACGTAGACCGCGCGGCTCACGCCCAGCTCGCGCAGCGCGGGGCCGATGCCCTTGGCCCCGTCGCGCGGCGGGTCGAGCAGCACCGCGTCGAAGCGGCGCGCGGCCGGCCCGCGCTCGCGCGCCAGGGCCAGCGCCAGCTTGAGCGCGTCGCCGCCGAAGAAGCGGACCTCGGCCCCGCCGCGCCGCTCCGCCTGGTCGGCGCGCGCCAGCTCCAGCGCCGGCCCCTGCACCTCCACGGCCGCCACCGCCCGGGCCCGGGCCGCCAGCGCGCCGGTGAAGTTGCCGGCGCCGCAGTGCAGCTCCAGCACGTCGGCGCCCTCGGGGCGCAGGAGCCGCAGCGCCACCTCCACCAGCGCCGCGTTGGCGCCGCGGTTGGCCTGCTGGAAGACGTCGGGCCGGGTCCGCTGCAGCCCGGCCTCGGGGCGGGCCGGGTCGCGCGCCAGCCGCAGCACCGGGTCGCCCACCAGGGCGGGCGGGCCGGCCTCGGCCTGGAGCACCAGCCCGGCCAGCGCCGGCACCTCCTCCAGCAGCCGCGCGGACCGCTCGCGCAGCGCCGCGGTCACCTCCGGCACGCGCAGCAGCGCCGCGCCGCGCCGCTCCGCCTCCGACCACTCCAGCGCCACCTCGTGGGCCGGCAGCCGCGCCGCCACCAGCGCCGGCCCCAGCACCTCGCGCAGGGCGTCCAGCCCCGGCTCCAGCAGGTGGCAGGTGCGCAGCCGGACCGGCTCGTGCGAGCGGCGGCGGAAGAACACCAGCCCGCCGGAGGCGCGGTCCAGGTGGAACTTGGCCCGGGACCGGTAGCGGAGCGAGGCGGGGGACGGGACGATGGGCCGCAGCGGCAGGCCAGCCGGGTCGAAGCGGCCGATCCGCTGCAGCGCGGCGGTCAGGGTCCGGACCTTGGCCTCGAGCTGGAGCCCGTAGTCCACGTGCTGCCACTCGCAGCCGCCGCAGCCGGCGTCGAGCCCCGGCCCGGCCCCCAGGCCGAAGTGCGGGCAGGAGGCGGCGATGCGGGCCGGGCCTGGGCGCACCACCTCGAGCAGCTCGGCGTGCGCGGCCCCCTCCCCCGCCGCGAAGCGCACCCGCACCCGGTCGCCGGGGGCGGTGCAGGGGACGAAGACGGGACGGGCGCCCTGGCGGGCGACGCCCTCGCCGCCCGGTGCCAGCTCCTCGATGTCGATGATCTCTTCCACGGCGGGGAGATGGCGGGCGAGGTCCGGCCGCGCCAGCGGATCAGACCTGCTCCAGCCCTTGGCGCAGCCGCTGGACGAACGCCTCCAGCTCGGCGCGCTGCGTCTCCTCGATGCCGGTGAACTCGACGCCCATGCCCGGGACCATGTTGGCCCGGTTGTCGAACTCGGTGACGCGGGTCACCCGGCCGGCGAGCTGGCAGGGGAAGGAGGCGCCGGGGAGCTGGATGAGGATGGTGACCGGCGTACCCACCGGCAGCGGCTTGCGGGTGTTGATGAAGAGGCCGCCCTGGCTGATGTTGGTGGCCCAGTCGGAGAGGAAGCTGCCCACGCTCCGGTACGCGACCGGGATGGCGTGGTGCAGGCGCATCGCGCGCCGCTTGTTATCCCTCGCCGTCATCTCGGAAAAACTCTATCAGGCGGGCGAGGCGGGGCCAAGGAGGAGTCGGACCGCGACACCGCGCCTCCGGCCCAGCCGCTCGGCCGCGCTCCCCTCGCGCACCGACACCTCCACCCGGCCGCCGCTGCCCACCAAGGCCAGCAGCGCGCCCCGCTCCACCTCCCCGAAGGTCCGCACGAACGGGACGGGCGCCCCGTCCACCTGCGCCTCGCGGACCGGGCGGCCCTCCAGGTCGGCGCCGCGGATGGAGGTCACGAGGTTCCCGTAGGGATCGGCCGCCAGCGTCACGCCGCCCACCTCGTCCCCCGCCTCGCTGGCGGTCGCCTCCGGCCAGTCCAGCCGGACCGGGTCGGTCACCTCCGGCCCCAGCGCCGCCGGCGTGCCGCCGCGGGCCAGGTAGGCGGCCGCCGGTGCGAACAGGTCGCGGCCGTGGAAGGTGGCGCTGCGCGGCAGCGGCAGGATGCCCCCGCCCAGCAGCGAGCGGACGCGGGTGCCCCGGCCCAGGAACGGGGTGAGCAGCCCGTTGTCCGGCCCGAGCAGCCGGCGCCCCTCTGCGTCGATGACGCAGAGCGCGCGCCGGGCGGTGCCCACGCCGGGATCGACCACCGCCAGGTGGATGGCGTCGCGCGCGAACCAGGGGAGGCAGGCCTCCAGGAGCAGCGCGCCGGCCAGGATGTCGTAGGGCGGGACCTCGTGCGTGACGTCCACGATGCGCGCGTCGGGGTGGGCGGCCAGCAGCACGCCCTTCACCTGCGCCGGATACCCGGAGCCGGCGCCGAAGTCGGTGGTGAGCGTGAAGAGCGGCCCGGCCATCCCGCTCACGCGGCCATCGGCTTCAGCTCGGGCGCCACGATCAGCCTCGGCTCGGTCAGCGCCTGGACGGTCTCGACCGTCTCGCCCGGCGCCAGCTCGCGGAGCACCAGGCCGTCCGGCGAGACGTCGATCCAGGCGCGGTCGGTGCACAGCGCCGACACGCAGCGCAGCCCGGTGATGGGCAGCGTGCACTGGCGGAGGATCTTGGGCTTCCCGTCCTTGGTGGCGTGCTCCATCATCACCACCACGCGCTTCGCCCCCACCACCAGGTCCATCCCGCCGCCCATCCCCTTCACCATCTTGCCCGGCACCAGCCAGTTGGCCAGGTCGCCGCGCTCGGAGACCTCGAGCGCGCCCAGGATGGCCAGGTCGATGTGGCCGCCGCGGATCATGGCGAAGGACTCGGCCGACGAGAAGAAGGCGGCGCCGGGGAGCACCGTGACCGTCTCCTTGCCGGCGTTGATGAGGTCCGCGTCCTCCTCGCCGTCCACCGGGTACGGGCCCACGCCCAGGATCCCGTTCTCCGACTGGAGCACCACCTCCACGCCGGCCGGCACGTAGTTCGCGACCAGGGTGGGCATCCCGATGCCCAGGTTGACGTAGAAGCCGTCGCGCAGCTCCCGGGCGACGCGCGCGGCGATCTGCTCTCGCGTGAGCGGCATGAGCGGTTCCTCCTAGGTGCGGGGACGGACGGTGCGGCGCTCGATCCAGCGCTCGTAGCGCTCGCCGCGGACCAGCCGCTTCACGTAGATGCCGGGCGTGTGGACCTGGTCCGGGTCCAGCTCGCCCGGCTTCACCACCTGCTCCGCCTCGGCGATGGTCACGGCCGCGGCCGCGGCCATCATGGGCCTGGAAGTTCCGGGTGGTCTTCCGGAAGACGAGGTTGCCCCAGGTGTCGGCCTTCCAGGCGCGGACCAGCGCGAAGTCGGCCTTGAGCGGCAGCTCCAGCAGGTACTCGCGCCCGGCCAGCGTGCGGGTCTCCTTGCCCTGCGCCACCTGCGTGCCCACGCCGGTGGCGGTGTAGAAGCCGCCGATGCCGGCGCCGCCGGCGCGGATCCGCTCCGCCAGCGTGCCCTGCGGCACCAGCTCCACCTCCAGCTCGCCGGAGAGGTACTGGCGCTCGAACTCCTTGTTCTCGCCCACGTAGGACGCGACGATCCTGCGGATCTGCCGCGCCTTGAGCAGCACCCCCAGCCCCAGGTCGGTGGTGCCGCAGTTGTTGGAGATGAGGACCAGGTCCTTCACGCCCTTGCGGTGCAGCGCCTGGATCAGGTTCTCCGGGTTCCCGCACAGCCCGAACCCGCCCACCATCACGGTGGCGCCGTCCCGGATGTCCGCCACCGCCGCGTCGGCCGACTCGACCCGCTTGTCCATGTGGCCTCCCGGGCTAGCGCTCCACCACCACCGCCACCGCCTCGCCGCCGCCGATGCAGAGCGAGGCCAGCCCGCGCCGCAGGCCGCCGTCCTCCAGGGCGTGCAGCAGCGTCACCAGGATCCGCGCGCCCGACGCGCCGATGGGGTGGCCGAGCGCCACCGCCCCGCCGCGCACGTTCACCTTGCGTGGATCGAGCCCGAGCAGGCGGTTGTTGGCGATGGCCACCACCGCGAAGGCCTCGTTGATCTCCCACAGGTCCACGTCCTGCACGCCCAGTCCGGCCCGCGCCAGCGTGGTCCGGATGGCGTCGGCCGGCGCGATGGTGAACTCGATGGGCGCGCGGGCGGCGCCCCCCCAGGCGGTGATGCGGCCCAGCACCGTGCGCCCCTCGGCCCTGGCCCGCTCGGCGCTCATCAGCACCAGCGCGGCGGCGCCGTCATTGATGGAGGAGGCGTTGGCGGCGGTGACGGTGCCGTCCTTCTTGAAGACCGGCTTGAGCGTGGGGATCTTGTCCGGGCGGGCGCCGCGCGGCCCCTCGTCCTCGGCCACGGTGACCGGGTCGCCCTTCTTCCCCTCAATCACCACCGGCACCATCTCCGCCTTGAACAGGCCGGCCTTCTGCGCCTCCTGCGCGCGGCGGGTGGACTCCAGCGCGTACTCGTCCTGGGCGGCCCGCGGGATGTCCTGGGTGGCGGCGCAGTGCTCGGCGCACATCCCCATGTGCTGCTGGCCGTACACGTCCCACAGGCCGTCGTGGATCATCCCGTCCACCAGCTCGATGTTCCCCATCCGCGCGCCGGTGCGGGCCACGCGGTCGTAGTACGGGACGTTGGACATCGACTCCATGCCGCCCGCCACCACCACCTCGGCGTCGCCGAGCGCGATGGCCTGGGCGCCGGAGATGACCGCCTTGAGCCCGGAGCCGCAGACCTTGTTGAGCGTCCAGGCCGGCGTCTTCTCGGGCAGGCCGGCGTGGATGGCCGCCTGGCGGGCCGGGGCCTGCCCCTCGCCCGCCTGCAGCACGTTGCCCATGATCACCTCGTCCACGGCCGCCGGCGCCACGCCGGCGCGCTCGAGCGCCGCGCGGATGGCCACCGCGCCGAGGCGCGGGGCGGGCACGGGCGCGAGCCCGCCGAGGAAGGAGCCGATCGGTGTGCGGGCAGCGCCGACGATGACGACCTCGCGTCCGGCCATGACGTCCTCCGATGTGATCTCGCTGGGTGGGAAGCCGGCCCGGCTCTCCCGGGCGCGCCTGGAACATTAGGGAGCAGCGCGCGCGGCCGTCAACCGGACGTGCAGGGCGCTGCCCGGCGATCCTTGCCCCCGGTCCGCCCGCCCGGCACGCCACCCATTCCAGGGTCAGGCGGCCGCCACCTCGCGCACCAGCCGGCGAAGGTCGTCGGCGCCGAACGGCTTCTCCAGCCGGGCGTTCGGGACGCGCTCCAGGAACTCGCCCGCCCGGGCGGTGAACGCGCCGCCGGTCAGGAACACCATGCGCCGCGCCACCTCCGGCGCCCGGACCTCCAGCAGGCCGTGCAGCTCCATGCCGGTCATCTCGGGCATCATCAGGTCGCAGAGCACCACGTCGAACCGGGCCCCGGTTCCCAGCCGCTGCAGCGCCTCAGCCCCGCTGGACGCCAGCTCCACCTCGAAGGCCCCGGCCAGCATCCTTTGCATCGCCCGGGCCACCGCGCGATCGTCGTCCACCACCAGCACCCGGAGCTTCCCCTCGGCCGTGCCGGGGCCCGGTGTGGGCGGTTCCGCCTCTGCCTGTGCCGGCGGCGGCGGCTCCGGCTGTACCGGCACAGCTGCCGGCGCCGGCGTGAACGCAGGCGCCACCACCGCCTCCGCCCCGGCGGCCGGCAGCGCGACGCGGAAGGTGCTCCCCTTCCCCGGCGCGCTCTCCAGCTCGATGGAGCCGCCCAGGCCGGTCACGATGCCGAGGCAGATGGAGAGCCCCAGCCCGGTGCCGGCGCCGACCGGCCTGGTGGTGAAGAACGGCTGGAAGGCGCGCGCCTGCACCTCGGCGGTCATGCCCTCGCCGGTGTCCACCACCTCCAGGACCACCGACCGCCCGGCGCGGCGAGCCGAGACCCGCACCTCGTTGGCGTGGGCGTGGCCCTCCGGGATGGCCTGGGCAGCGTTGACGAGCAGGTTGACCAGCACCTGCACCAGCCGCCCCTCGCTCCCCAGCACCGGCGGCAGCCCGGGCTCGAGCTGCACCACCAGGCGCGCCCGCTGCCTGAGCTCCGACTCGGCCAGCGCCACCGCCGAGCGGAGCACGCCGGCCAGGTCCACCGGCTCCGGCGGCGTGTTCTCCGGCTCGCGCGAGAACACCCGCAGCCCGCGCACCACCTCGCGCACCCGCGCCGCCCCCTCGCCCGCGTCGCGCAGCGCCGCGGTCACCTCGGCCGCCGCGGCCGGGTCGGCGCCCGCCAGCGCCTCGATCCGCTCCGTGGCCACCTGCACGTTGGCGATGACGTAGGCCAGCGGGTTGTTGACCTCGTGGGCCACGCCCGCGGCCAGCGTGCCCACGCCGGCCAGGCGGTAGGCCTCCTCGGCCCGGCGGCGATCGGTCAGGTCGCGCACGGCGCAGATGGCCACCGCCCCCCCGGCGCGGTCCATGAGCGTGGCGGCCACCTCCACCGGGAGCGCGCCGCCCCCGGGGACCTGCAGGTGCGTCTCGAAGACGGCGCTCCGCTCCCGCTGCAGCGCCTCCCAGCGCGCGCGCCACTCCGGCTCGCCGGCCCCCACCACGAACCGCCAGATGGGCGGCGTGCCCGGCCCGCCCAGCTCCGGCCCGACCAGCCGCCGGGCGGCGGCGTTGGCGTAGACGATGCGCCCGGCGGCGTCGAGGATGCCCACCGGGTCGAAGCTGCGATTCGAGCGCCTCGGTGGTGAAGCGGAGCCGCTCGGCGGCGGCGGCCAGCGCCACCGCGGCCCGGCGCCGCTCGGCGACGGTGGCGGCCACCAGGTACTGCGTGGAGATGAGCATCCCCAGGAACAGCTGCAGCGCCGGGCCGACGTCGAAGCCGTCGCCGAGCGGCCCGCGGAAGAGCCGGGTGCCGGCGAAGGAGATGGCCGAGACGCCCAGCGCGGCCGCGGTGGTCCCGCGCGTGCCGAAGCGGAGCGCGCCCCAGAGCATGACCGGGATGACCAGGTACTCCTGCGCCAGCCAGTGGTCGCGCGGCGCGAAGAAGACCAGCGCCGCCGACCCGGTGGTGGCGGCGGTGGCCGCGACCGCCTCCAGCGCCCGCCCGGGCCGGCGGAGCAGCGGCGGGACGGGACGGCCCCACCAGGCCAGCACCGTCCCGGCCACCAGCAGCGTGCCCAGCGCCGAGCCGGCCGACCAGCGCGCCCAGTCGAGGCCGAACCCCTGGCTGGTCAGCAGCGCCACCGCGACGGCCCCGATCATCCCGGACAGCGTGGTGCAGGCGAAGGCGGCCACGACGATCAGCACCGCGACGTCGCGCAGCCGCGACATGGAGGGGCGCTCGCCGCCGGCAGCCCGCTGCAGGGCCCAGGCGCCCAGCAGCGACTCGGCGGAGTTGCCGGCGAAGAAGAGCAGCGAAGCCCAGACCGGCTGCCCGTGCAGCAGGTTGGAGGCGAGGTTGGCGGGCAGCGCGGCCGCCACCACCCAGGGCCAGGCGCGCCGCGGCCAGAGCAGCAGCGGCACCAGGTACACGCCGCTGGCCGGCCAGAAGGTGGAGTAGTAGGTGGTGCCGATGGTGAGCTGGCGCCCCAGCTCCGCCGAGAGCAGGTAGGCCACCGAGAACAGCACCAGCGCCAGCGGCGAGGGGCGCCTGCCGGCGCTCGTCGCGGGCCGGGTCATGCCGGAGTCCATGTGGCCCTCCCGGGCCACTATAGGCGCAGGAGGCCTCGCCCCCCGGCGATCCGGCGCGCCTGCGCCCCTCAAGGGCGCCGCCTGGTGCGCCCGCGACCCGCTGGCGTTTGCGCCGGGTCCGGGCAGCCGGGGAAGGCCGGAGCGGAGCCGCGCCGTGACTATCGGTGCGTGATCTCGCCGCTCCCTGCAACGGAGGCGCTGCGCACCTGGCCGGGCCCGTCCCACTGGACCTCGCCCGAGCCGGAGACCGCGGCGTCCAGCCAGCCGCCGCCCAGCCGGAGCTCGACGTCGCCCGAGCCGGCCACCGAGACCTTGGCGTCGTGGGCGGTGAGCTGGTCCGCGTCCACGCCACCGGAGCCGGAGATGGCGATCTGGAGCAGGTCGGCCGACCCGGAGAGCTCCACGTCGCCGGAGCCGTTCACGTCCACCCCCAGCGCGGCGGCCTGGCCCGACCAGCGCACGTCGCCCGAGCCGGAGATGGAGACGTTGAAGTCCCCGCCCTTCGTCCCCTCGAGCTGGGCGTCGCCGGAGCCGGAGAGGGCCACGCCGCGCAGCTCGGGCACGGTCACGCGGACCTTGCCCTCGCCCTGGTAGTTCATGTCGTGGAGGGTGGAGACGACCAGCGTGTCGCGCTCGACGCGGGTCTCGATCCCGGGCTGCAGGTTGCCGTCGATGACGACCGCCACCGACTGCGCCGGCCCCACCTTCACCTCGACGTCCAGCGAGCCCTCCATCCTGAGGGCGCGGAAGGGCGGCAGCTCGCGCTGCTGGGTGACCTTCTTCCCGTCGCCGGTGACGGCGCCGGGCGACCAGTGGAAGCCGCCGGCGTGGGCGGGCGTGGCGCAGGCGAAGCTGGCGAGGGCGAGCAGGACGGCGGCGTGGCGCATGGTGGTCTCCCCGCCAGGGAGTCGGCGAGGGGGCGCGCACGGACCACCCGCACGCGCCCCCGGCCGGGTCCTCTCTCCCCAGAGCGGACGCTCCTCCCTACGCGGAGCGTCCGGCCCTATTTCGCGGCCGGCGGCAGGCTGGCCTGCGCCAGCTCGATGAACGGCTTCACCAGGTCGATGGGGAGCGGGAAGACGATGGTGGAGTTCTTCTCGGCCGAGATCTCCACCAGGGTCTGGAGGTAGCGCAGCTGCAGCGCACCCGGGGAGCGGGCGATCACGTCGGCGGCCTGCCCCAGCTTCTCGGCCGCCTGGAACTCGCCCTCGGCGGCGATCACCTTGGCCCGCCGCTCGCGCTCGGCCTCGGCCTGGCGCGCCATGGCCCGGCGCATCTCCTCCGGCAGGTCCACCTGCTTCACCTCCACCGCGGTCACCTTCACGCCCCAGGGCTCGGTGTGCCGGTCGATGATCTCCTGCAGCTGCCGGTTGATCTTCTCGCGCTGCGAGAGGAGGTCGTCGAGCTCGCCCTGCCCCAGCACCGAGCGGAGCGTGGTCTGGGCGAACTGGTTGGTGGCGAAGAGGAAGTCGGTCACCTGCAGGAAGGCGCGGTCCGCCTGCATGACGCGGAAGTAGATCACCGCGTTGACCTTCACCGACACGTTGTCACGCGTGATCACGTCCTGCGGCGGCACCTGCTCCGCGGTCACGCGCATGTCGATGATGATCATCCGCTCGACGAAGGGGATGATCCAGCGGAGCCCGGCGGTGCGCAGCCCGGCGTAGCGGCCCAGCCGCAGCACCACGGCCTGCTCGTACTCGTTGACGATGCGCAGGCCGGAGATGAACCACAGGATGATCAGCGCGACGGGGATGAAGAGGCCGATGGCGGGCACGTTCCCTCCGTGACGGCGGCGGCAGGGCCCGGCCACCGGGCTGGAGCGCCGCGCCGCCCCGGGCCCGTGTTATCCCACCGTGCGCTCGGCCTCAACCGTCACGACGAGGCCCTCCACCGCCACCACCCGCACCCGGGCGCCGCGCGGGATGGGCCCGAGGCTGCGCGCCTGCCAGTACTCGCCGTGCAGGAACACCTCGCCGCCCTCCGGCGAGAGGTCGGAGAGCGCCTCGGCGCCGGCCCCCACCAGCCCGGGCGCGCCCACCACCGGCCGCGCCCGGCGGGTGGCGGCCACCTTCCAGCCGGTGAAGAGCAGCAGCGCCGCCGTGGCCAGCGGCGTGGGCCAGACCACCCAGGGCGAGAGCCGCAGGCCGGCCGGATCGAGCCACTGATCCGGGGCGGCGGTGTCCACGAAGAAGAGCAGCCCCAGCACCAGGCAGGCGGCGCCGCCCAGCCCGGCCAGGCCGTGGGTGGTGAGGAAGGCCTCCGCCACCAGCAGCCCCACCCCGACCAGCACCAGCAGCACCGCCCCCACGTTGACCGGGACCACCCGGGTGCCCAGGAACGCCAGGAAGAGCAGCAGCGCGCCGGTGGCGCCCGGGAAGACGGCGCCCGGGTGGTAGAACTCGATGCCGATCCCCAGCGTGCCGAGGAGCATCAGCAGGGCCACCACGGTGGGGTCGGCCAGGAAGCCGAACAGCCGCTGCCGCAGCGTGGGGACCAGCGGCTCGACCACCGCGCCACGCAGCCGCAGCGTCCGCGCCTCGCCGCCGCCCGGGGTCACCTTCCGCCCATCCGCCGCCGCGAGCGCCGCCTGCACGTCACCGGCGGTGAAGTCCACCACCCGCTCCTTCACCGCCTCGGCGGCGGTGGCGGAGACGCTCTCGCGGACCGCCTTCTCGGCCCAGTCGGCGTTGCGCCCGCGGGCGGCCGCCACCGAGCGGGCGAAGGCGGCGGTGTCGTTCTCGACCTTGCGGGCCATGTCCTTGCCCGCCTCGGCCTCCACGTCGCCGCCCGAGCCGGTCACCGGGTGGGCCGCGCCGATGTTGGAGGTGGGGTGCATGGCCGCGACGTCGGCGGCCAGGGTGAGGAAGGTGCCGGCCGAGGCGGCCTGCGCGCCGGCCGGGCCGACCCAGACGATCACCGGCACCGGGCTGGCCAGCAGGCCCCGCACGATGTCGCGGGTGGAGCGGGAGATCGCCGCCGGGCGTGTCGAGGCGGAGCAGCAGCGCCTCGTGGCCGCCCTCCCGCGCCCGCGCCAGCGCGGCCGCCACGTACTCGGCGGTGGCGCCGGTGATGACGCCCTCCACGTCCGCCTCCAGCACCCGCGGCGTGGCCCCGGGCTGCGCACCCGGCTCCCCCGGCCCCGCCAGCGCCAGCGTGGCCAGCGCCAGCGCCAGGAAGGCGGCGGCGCGGCGGAGGGGGCGGAGCGCGCGGCGGGACATGGTCACCTCCCGGGGAGCGGCTTGCCCAGCTCCCGCATCACCAGCTGCAAATCCTCCCAGGCCTTCTTCTTCTCGTCCGGGCTGCGGAGCAGGTAGGCCGGGTGGAAGGTGGGCATCAGCTTCACGCCCTCGTAGCTGGCCCAGCGCCCGCGCAGGCGCGAGATGGGCGTGGGGTCGCGCAGGAGGGTCTGGGCGGCGAACTTGCCCAGCGCCACGATCACCTTGGGGCGGATGGCCGAGAGCTGCGCCCGCAGGAACGGCTCGCAGGCGGCGATCTCGTCCGGCTCGGGGTTGCGGTTCCCGGGCGGCCGGCACTTGACCACGTTCGCGATGTAGACGTCGGCGCGGCGGTAGCCCATGGCCTCGATCATCTTGGTGAGGAGCTGGCCGGCCCGCCCCACGAACGGCTCGCCCTGCTGGTCCTCGTCCTCGCCCGGCCCCTCGCCCACGAAGACCAGCTCCGCCCGCGGATCCCCCACGCCGAAGACCAGGTGCTTGCGGCCGCCCGACAGCTTGCAGCGGGTGCAGTCGCCCAGCTCGCCCCGGATGGCCAGGAGGTGCTCGCTCCCGCAGCCCTTGTCGGCGGTGGTCCAGCGCGAGGCGGCCGCCGCCGGCGCGGCGGGGTGAGCCGCCGTGGCCGCCCCGGCGGGAGGCCCCTCTAGGACGGAAGACGGCGGGGCGACCGACGCCTCGCCTTCCCGGGAAGGCGCAGCCCCAACCGGCTGTTCGGTGAACGGAAGCGAGCCCGGAGGCGGCACCTCCTCGACGCCCGCGCTGGAGAGCCAGGCCAGGTGCCGGACCGCCTCGGCCGCGATGGCGGCCACGGCGGAGTTGCGCGTCTGTGCGTCGTCGCTCACATCACCCTCTCATCCGTAGGTGCCGTTGCGACCGGCGCCCTGCGGAACCTAGAATCCATACCCGATGGATCTGAAGCGCCTGCTCGCCCTGCTGGGCCTCGGCACCCTGGCCGCCGCCATCCTGCTCTGGCCGTCCGACGCCCACGCCTGGGGGCCGCTCGCCCACCTCAGCTTCTCCGCCCAGGCGCTGGCCAACCTCGGCGTGGTGCAGCCCGCCTTCCGCGGCGTGCTCCAGGAGTTCGGCAACGAGTTCCTGTACGGCTCGCTCGCCGCCGACATCGTGGTCGGCAAGAACATGGCCAAGTACCTGTACCACTGTCACAACTGGCGCGTGGGCTTCAACGTGTTCAAGCAGGCCAAGCCCGGCGCCGAGCAGGCCTTCGCGCTCGGCTTCATGGCCCACCTGGCGGCCGACACCGTCGCGCACAACTACTACGTGCCCTACAAGACGGTGCACTCGTTCCACAAGACCAGCACCCGCCACGCCTACTGGGAGCTGCGCTACGACCAGCGCATGGACCGCGACCTGTCCAGGCTGGCCAAGCAGGTCTCCACCCGCGCCATCCGCGGGCACGACGCGTTCCTGGCGCGCACGCTCGACAACGCCTCGGTGCTCCCCTTCGGCGTGTCCAAGCAGCTCTTCCGCTCGCTGCTGGCCAGCGCGCGCATGAGCCGCTTCCACCACGTCTCGCGCCTGGCCCTGGCCCGCGAGCGCAACCTGGTGCTGGAGCCGGACCTCGTCGTCGAGACCAACGGCCTCGCCCTGGAGGCCATCACCGGCCTCCTGGCCGAGGGCGAGCGCTGCGAGGCCGCGCGCGCCGACGCCACCGGCGCCCGCAACATCAAGCTCGCCTCCGACCTGCGCAAGCAGCTCAAGCTGCGCACCGCCAGCAAGCACATCCTCTTCCGCGACGCCGCCGACATCGCCGCCGAGACGCGCCAGAGCTTCCTCAAGGCCATCCACGGCAAGCTCGTCCTGCCGCCGTCGATCGGGAAGCTGGCGGCGTAGGGCGGGCCCTGCCCTTCGACTCCGCCGCGGCTTTGCCGCGGCTACGCTCTGGGCGGACGGGGACGGAGAGAGCTCGGCGTCTACCCTCGCGGCCGCCTCGCGTCCAGCACCGGCAGGATCCACTCGAGGATGGCCGCGGCCACCTCGTGCTTGCTGCCCTCGATCTCGGCCAGCTCCGCGGCCGAGACCAGCGCCACACGGTTCGTGTCCGCGCCGAAGCCGGCCCCGGGCGCGCCCACCTTGTTGGCCACCACCAGGTCGCAGCGCTTGCGCTTGAGCTTCTCGCGGGCGTTGCCGATCACGTCCTCGGTCTCGGCCGCGAAGCCCACCAGCACCGGGCCGCCGGGCTTGCCGCCCAGCCGCTCCCCCAGCGCGCCCAGGATGTCCGGCGTGCGGGTCAGCACCAGCGCCTCGTCCGCCGCGCCCTTCTTGATCTTGTGGCCCGCGGCCTGCGCCGGGCGGTAGTCGGAGACGGCCGCGGCGCCGATGAAGAGATCCATGCCCGGGGCCGCCGCGCCCACCGCGGCCGCCATCTCCTCGGCGGTCGAGACCCGCACCACCTGCACGCCGTCGGGGTCGGCCAGCTGCGTGGGGCCGGAGACCAGCACCACCTCCGCCCCGCGCTGCGCCGCGGCCTGGGCCAGCGCGTAGCCCATCTTGCCGGTGGAGGGGTTGGAGATGAACCGGACCGGATCGATGGGCTCGCGGGTGGGGCCCGCGGTCACCACCACCTTGCGTCCGGCCAGGTCCTGCGCCCCCAGCAGCGCCGCCGCCGCCCGCCCGATCTCCAGCGGATCGGCCAGGCGCCCCTCGCCCACGTCGCCGTCGGCCAGCTCGCCGGCCCCGGGGCCGACCACGTGCATCCCGCGCCGGCGCAGCGCCTCGAGGTTCTCCTGCGTGACCGGGTTCTGCCACATGCGCGTGTTCATGGCCGGCGCCAGCAGCACCGGGCAGGTGGCGGCCAGCACGGTGGTGGTCACCGCGTCGTCGGCCATGCCGGCGCGGATGCGGGCCAGGAGGTCGGCGGTGGCGGGCGCCACGATGACCAGGTTGGCCATCCGCGCCATGGCCAGGTGGCCGTAGGTGGTCTCGGCGGCCGGGTCCAGCAGGTCGGTGAGGACCGGCGCGCCGGAGAGCGCCTGGAAGGTGAGCGGGCCCACGAACCGCGTCGCGGCCGGTGTCATGGCCACCCGGACGGTGCCCCTCCCCTTCACCACCAGGCGCGCGATCTCGCAGGCCTTGTAGGCCGCGATGCCGCCGCCGACGCAGAGCACCACCGTGCGGTTCTGGAAGCTCATGGGCGCGCATCTTAGCCGCTCCCGTTATGATGCGGCGCTTGAATCCCACCCTGCCCCCCGCGCCGCCCCCCGAGCCGGGCGATCCTGCCGCACCCGCCCCCACTCCGGTGGCCGACCCGGGCCCGCCCCTCTTCCGCAAGAGCGGGCTGCTCTTCTTCGGCGCGCTGGCCCTGCTCTTCCTGCCGGGCCAGGTGGCGCAGGGGCTGAGCCTTGCGGTGGGGCTGCCCTGGACGGAGCTGTTCGGGTTGCTGCTGCCGGTCTACGTGGCCACCGCCGGGTCCAACCTGCGCGTGCGGCGCTACCTGGGGCTGCGCTGGCCCGGGCTGGCGCCGGCGCTGCTGGCCCTCCCGCTGGGCCTGGCCGGCTACGCGGCCGCGCAGGGGGTGGCCCTGGTCTGGCTGCGCGTCTTCCCGCCCGAGGTGCTCGACCGCTTCAACGCCGCGCGCCTCTTCCACGCCGGTCCGGTCGAGCAGGTGGTGGTGACGGCCAGCGCGGTGCTGCTGGCGCCGCTCTGCGAGGAGCTGGCCTTCCGCGGCTACCTGCAGCGGACCTTCACGCTCCGGCGAGGCCCGGCGCTGGCGGTGGCCGCCTCGGCGGTGCTCTTCGCGCTGCTCCACCTCAACCCGGTGCTCTTCCCGTCGCTGGTGGTGCTTGGGCTGGTCTGGGGCTGGGTGAACTGGCGCACCGGCTCGGTCTGGCCGTCCATCATCGCCCACGCGGTCAACAACGGGCTGGTCTCCGGGCTGGCGCTGGCGCTGCCGGAGCAGGTGGGCGCCCCGGCCGCCGAGCCGCCACCGCTCGCCGCCGCGCTGGTCTGGGTGGTCGCCGGCACCACGCTGCTCCTGGCCTTCGCGGCGCTGCTCGACCGCTGCGCGCGCCGGCCGCCGCCGGCCGAGGACGCGCTGGAGCTGCGCGACCCGTCCGACCCGGACCTCGCGTTCCGCAGCCGCCGCGTGCCGCCGCTGGGCATGCTGGGCATCTCGGTGGCGCTGGCGATCCTCTCCGGCCTGTTCTGGTGGGCCGCGCGCCGCGGCTGACGGCGCCGGCGGCCTCAGCGTCGCGAGGCCAGGAACGCCACCGCCTTGCGGCCCGCCGCGGGCAGGCCGGCCAGCAAGGCGGGGTCGGCCCCCTCGATCAGCTCCACCCGCCCGCGCGCCCCCAGCGCCGCCGCCACCGCGTCCGCCGGCGGCCCGCCGCGCTCGGGCAGGAGCGCCAGCGCCGTCGCCGGCGCCTGGTCCGGAATGACGTCCGGCGCGAGGAGCACCACCCGGTCGATCTCCGGGTGCGCGCGCGAGAGCGCGAAGGCCAGCCGCCACCCGCCGCCCACCGCCGCCAGCGCGATCCGCCCGCCGGCGGTCTGCGCCAGGTGCTCGTGCGCGGCCTCGGCGTCCTCCAGCGCCCGCTCCGGCGCGGGGGAGCCGGTGGAGGCCCCCACCCCCCGGAGCTGGAACCGGAGCGACGGGTGGCCGGCGCGGGCGGCGGCCCAGGCCAGCTCGGCCACCGCCGCCTCGTCCATGCCCCCGCCCGGGCCAGGCGGAGGGATGACCAGCAGCGCGGGGAGCTGTGCCCCGCGGTGGTAGAGCCCCTCCAGCGTGGCATCGCCGGCGGGGATGAGCGCCGGTCGCTCGAGATACTGGCCAGCCAGGACCATCCCGGCGATGTTAGCCGGACCGCCTGGGGTACCGCACGGGCCCGTGGCCGGTTAATGGGTACTGCCAGGAGATCGACTTGAACCGCACCCGCCCCGCCCTCGCCTTCGCCCTGCTGGCCGCCCTGGCCGTCGCCCCTGGCCCCGCCGCGGCGCGCGGCCCGTCCACGCCGCAGGAGCGCCAGCGCGCCCTCAAGCTCACCCGGCAGCTGGAGCGCCAGCCGCTCTCCGACGACGCGAACAGGGACCGGCGCTGGCTGGTGCAGTGGATCGCGGAGATCCCGGACATCAACGTGCGCAGCTGCTCCGGCCCGCTGGACGGCCTGCTGGCGGACGACGGGAGCAAGCACGGGAAGGCGCTCTACGCGCAGTCGATCTTCGGCATGGCCGCGTTCCTGATCGAGCACCCGCGCGACAAGGACGACTGGCTCTCGGTGCAGACCGCCGGCGTGGAGAGCACGCTCAAGGCCTACAAGGCGATGGTGGACGCCGACCCGTCCACGCGCTGGGAGGAGCTGGACCAGCTGCTCGAGCTGCGCGCCCGCGGCCGGCTCAAGGACGTGCTGGAGCTGGCCATGCGCGATTGCGGCGACGCGACGGCGCCGGGGCCGGGGGACGCCATCTGAGCGGGACCCTGGCCTTCGACTTCGGGCCGCTTCGCGGCCCTACGCTCAGGCCGAACGGTTGAAGCCCGGAGCGCGGGGTCCTGATCCTCGCGGCCGTTCGTCCTGAGCGTAGCGGCGGGTAGCGCCGCGGCGTCGAAGGGCGCCCCTACCCTCTCCGCAGCACCAGCGTCTTGAGGTACCGCCCCTCGGGGAACTGCAGCGACACCGGGTGGTCGGGCGGCTGGCGGGTCTCGCGCACCAGCGCGAGGTCCACCCGCGCCTTGAAGGCCGCCTCCTTCACCGCGTCGGAGAAGGCCTCGGCCGAGACGCGGGCCGAGCAGCTGCAGGTGACCAGCAGGCCGCCCGGGGCCAGCACCGCCAGCGCGGCGCGGTTGAGCGAGGCGTAGCCGGCCAGCGCGCCCTCCACCGCCTTCTGCGACTTGGCGAAGGCGGGCGGGTCGCAGACCACCAGGTCGAAGCGGCGCCCCTCCTTCTTGTAGCGGGCCAGGAGGTCGAAGCAGTCCTCGGTGGCGAAGGCGTGGTCGGCCGCGTCCAGGCCGTTGGCGCGGAAGTTCTCGCGCGCCAGCGCGATGGCGTCGCGGTCCACGTCCACCGAGACCACGTGCTTCGCGCCGCCCAGCGCGGCCGCCACCGAGAAGCCGCCGGTGAAGGAGAAGAGGTTGAGCGCCTCGGGGCGCCCCGCCGCCAGCTGGCGCACCAGGGCGCGGTTCTCGCGCTGATCGAGGAAGTGGCCGGTCTTCTGCCCCCGGCGCACGTCCACCAGCACCACCATCCCGCCCTCGTCGATGGCGATCCGCTCCGGCGGCTCGGCGCCCCACAGCACCCGGCCGGCCGGCGCGCCGCCCTCCTCCTCGTCGTCGTCGCGGGGGATCTCGTCGCGGCCGAAGACGCCGGCCAGCCCCTCCACCTCGGCCCGCAGCGCCTCCACGATGGCGGCGCGGTGCGGGGTGAGCCCCGCCGAGTAGAGCTTCAGCACCGCGAACCGGTCGTAGCGGTCCACGATCACGCCCGGCAGCCCGTCGGCCTCGCCGTGCACCAGCCGGTAGCCGGTGGTGCCCTGCACCAGCTCGCGCCGCAGCTGGACGGCGCGCGCCACCCGGCGCCGCCAGAAGGCCGCGTCGATCACCTCGGCCGGCTCGCGGGTGAGGATGCGGACCGAGATGGCCGAGTGCGGGTCGAAGTAGCCGCGGGCCACGAAGCGCCCGTCGTCCGTCACGTCCACGATGGCGCCGGCCGGCAGCCGCCCCGGCGCGCGATCCACCGCCCGCCGGAAGACCCAGGGGTGGCCGGCCTTCAGGTGCCGGGCCAGGTCCTTGCGGAGCGGGAGGGCCGCCTCCACCCCCGCCGCCACCGGGTTCCGCCGCACGTCGCTCATCGCCGCTCCTGCCTGCGCCCCGGGGCGGCCGGGCTGCGCCGCTCGGTCCGGGATCTCGAGAAGTTGCCCACCACCAGCCCGGGCCGCGCCGCGCGCAGCGCCCGCACCAGCGCCGGGATGCCCAGCGCCGGGCCCGCGCCGCCCTTGCCGCGCGCCAGGGCCAGGTACACGTCGGGGTCGATGGCCAGCGGGCGGGTCTGCACCTGGTCCACCTGCGCGCCCGCCACCAGCGCGCAGAGCCGGCGCACCTCGCCTTCACGGTCGGTCACGCCGGGGAAGGTGAGCAGGTTGAGCGCCACGTAGGCGCCCCTGCGCCGGGCCAGCTTGGCGGAGCGGATCACGTCCGGCAGCGCGTAGCCGGTGGGCCGGTAGTAGGCCGCGTAGAGGTCGGGCGAGGCGCTGTTGAGGGAGATGCGGACCGAGTCCAGGCCAGCGTCGAGCAGCTCGCCCAGCGCCTCGGTGAGCGAGCCGTTGGTGTTGGCGTGGATGGAGCCGCGGCGGGTCCGGGCGCGGACGAGCCGGATGGCCTTCACGATCTCCTTCCAGCGCGTCAGCGGCTCGCCCTCGCACCCCTGGCCGAAGCTGACCATCACGCGGCCGGTGGCCGTCTCGAGGTGGCGGACGGCCAGGTCGGCCATCTCCTCGGCGGTGGGCGGGCGGGTGATGCGCTCGTGGGAGGAGGGGGGCATGCCCTCCTCCGACTCGGACAGGCAGCCGACGCAGGCGGCGTTGCAGGAGGCGGAGGACGGGATGGCCCCCTCGTCGCGGCCGTAGAAGGTGTTCTGGGCGGTGAAGCAGCGCCACTCCAGCGCGCAGCGCGAGAGCTGGCGGTAGATGGGGTTGCCGGTGGACACCAGCGCCGCCACCCGGCCCGGCAGGTCGGGGGTGTTGTGGCAGGAGGGGTCCCAGTGGCCGCGCCGGTCGGTGCGCAGCGCCCAGACCACCGGGCCCTGCTCGCCCCAGCCGGCCGCCGTGTAGGCCCACTGCGGCAGGACCGGCGTCTCGGCCACCGCGGCGAGCGGCGGGCGGGCGGCCGCCGGCAGGAGCGTCCGCGTGAAGCCCGGCGGGAGGGTCGCGCCCACGGCGTGCGGCACCACGCGCCTGCGCCCGAGCTTCACCTCCCGCAGCACCACCTGCTCCCCGGTGGCCGGGTCCACGCCCACCGGCCGCCGCCCCGGCAGGAGGCACAGGGTGGCGCCCTCCGGGAGCGGCAGCGGGCGGCCGCGCGCCAGCGAGATCTCGTCGCCGCTGCGGGCGGCGGCGAGGAGCTCGGGGTGGTCGTACACCGTCCCGCGATCGTCGGCGAAGAGGAGCCTGGGCATGGTGGCCCGCCCGGGCGCCGGAGCGCAGCCCAGGGGGACCGGGTTCTTACCACGCCCGCGCCTGCCCGCCACCCGGGCTTCGCGCCCCAAGCTCCGCCCCGTAGGCGGGTGCAGCCCCGCGCGGCGATCTGCTAGAATCCCGTGTAGTTACCGTACGCTTGGTGGCAGCCACTCCGGGGGGGCCGGGGGGCGCCCGCCCGGCGGGAATCGGACCGGGCCCGAGACCGTTCTACCCTCAGCCGGGGAGCACGGCGCGGAGGCCTGCGGTAGAAGTAGCTTGAGCAGGAAGGAAGCCAGACGTCCCTCATGTTCGACCTCCGCCACAACGACCTGACCCGCGACGAGTTCCAGGAGCTCGCGCTCAAGCACATCGACCCGCTCTACTCGGCGGCCCTGCGGCTCACCAAGAACGACCGCGACGCCGAGGACCTGGTCCAGGACACGTTCCTGCGGGCCTACCGCTTCTTCGACAAGTTCGAGCGCGGCACCAACATCAAGGCCTGGCTGTTCAAGATTCTCACCAACACGTTCATCAACCGGTACCGCCGCTCGGTGAAGGAGCGGAACATCGTCGAGGGCACCGAGCGCGACGCCGTGCACGAGCGGTTCGTCTCCCGCGACGCCGCCGAGTACGCCGCCAACCCGGAGCAGTACTTCTTCGACCGGCTCCTCTCCGACGACGTCCTCAAGGCGGTGGACTCCCTCCCAGTGGACTTCCGGATGGTGGTGATCCTGGCCGACCTGCAGGAGTTCTCGTACAAGGAGATCGCCGAGATCCTGGACGTGCCGGTCGGCACGGTGATGAGCAGGCTCTACCGTGGCCGCCGGCTGCTGCAGAAGGCGCTGGCCAGCTACGCCGTGGTGGCGGGCGTCCTGCAGGACCCAGGTGACGGCGAGAGCATCGACCTGGAGGCCTACCGCCGCCGCCGCGGCAAGTCGGCCTGAGCCGTCCCGTCCCCGGAACCCCGCGATGCCGATCGACACGCTCACCGCCGCCATGGACTGCAGCGAGCTCGAGCGATCGATCGACGCCTACCTCGACGGCGAGTTCGACGCGCGCGAGCGCGCCGAGGCCGACGCCCACCTGACCGGCTGCGCGCGCTGCCGGGGGACGGTCGAGGCCCAGGGCCAGGTCCGGACCGCGCTCCGCGCGCGGCTGCGCGAGGCCACCTCCACCCCCGCCCCCGCCGCCCTGAAGGAGCGGCTGGGCCGGTCGCTGGCGCGCGAGCGCCGCCCGCTCTGGCGCCGCGCGCTGGGGCCGCTGCCGCTGGCCACCGTGGCCGCCTGCGCCGCAGGTGCGCTGGTGGTGCTGGCCACCCACACCGGCGACGACGCCCTCCTGGAGGACGCCATCCGCTACCACCACCGGGCCCTGCCGCTCGAGGTGGACGCGGCCGCCATGCCCGGCTGGTTCGCCGGCAAGCTCGACTTCCGCCCCGCCCCGCCGCACTTCACCATGGCCAACGTCCAGGTGGAGGGCGCGCGCCTGTCCAACCTGCGCGAGTGGCCGGCTGCCTACATCCGCTACCGCCTGCCCCGCGGCCAGGCCGGCCTCTTCATCATCGACGACCCGGGCCGGCGCTTCGACGCGCCGGGGCGCGAGGTGAAGGTGGGACAGGACGTGGTCCGGGTGGCCAGCTCGCGCGGCTACAACGTGGCCGTGTGGCGGCACGACGAGATCGTCTACTCCCTCGTCTCCGACCTGGACGAGAACGCGCTCTTCCAGCTGGTCCAGACCGCCCAGGTCGACAGCGGACGATAGCGCGTCCCCGCGCCGCGGCACCTTCGCGCTTTTGACACCCCGGCCGGCCCGCGGGTAACATTTTGCCCTGCTATTTCCGGGTCGTGCGCCGCCTGCGCTGCGCCGCCCGCGCTCCACCCCAGGCCTCCGATGCCCAAGAAGATCCTGCTCATCGAGAACGACTCCGCCTTCGCCGCCCAGATCTCGGAGTCGCTCGAGTCGAGCGGCTTCGACGTGCGCGTGGCGCCGGAGGGCAAGGGCGGCCTGGATCTCGCGCGCGAGTGGGGCCCGGACGCGGTGGTGCTCTGCGTCGAGCTCCCGGGGATGAGCGGATACCTGGTCTGCCAGAAGCTGCGCAAGGAGGAGGCGACGCGCGCGCTCCCGCTCATCCTCACCAGCGCCGAGGCCACGCCGGACACCTTCGAGAAGCACCGGGCCCTCAAGGTCCGCGCCGACGAGTACCTCTTCAAGCCCTACGTCCCCGGCGACCTGCTGGCGAAGCTGGCCGCCATCGGCCTGCCGGCCGAGGCGCCCGCGGAGGCGCTCGAGGAGGAGCCGGCCGGCGACGCCGAGGAGCTGGTGAGCCTCGAGGAGGAGATGGGGCTGGAGGCGCTGGCGCAGGAGCCGGAGGGCGAGCTGCCCCCGTTCGACCTGCAGTCGCTCCCCGACGAGCCCGGCCCCGCCGCCTCGGCCTCGCCCGGGCTGGACGACCTCTCGCTCCTGGACGAGGCCTTCGACGGGCTCGCCCCGTCCCGCCCCGCCGATCCGGGCGAGGCCCTCGAGCTGGAGCTGGGCGGCGGCCCCGCCGGCGACGAGGCCCCGGCCGCCGGCGGCGACGAGCCCTTCTCGTTGGGTGAAGACGGCCCGCTCGGCGACGAGAACCCGCTGGGCGACCTGACCACCGACGCCGACGCGGCGCTCGGCGCGCTGGGCATGGACTCCGGCGCCGACGAGGGCCCTGGCCTCGAGCTGGACCCCGAGCCGGAGCAGCCGATCCGCGGCGCCAGCGCCGGCGCGCTCCGCGCCGCCGGCATCCACCTGCTGGACGATCCCGCCCCTGCGCCGGCGCCCATCCGCGCCGCCCCGACGCCGCCTCCGCCCGCGCCGGAGTCCACCGAGCGAATCACCATCCCCGGCCTGCGCCGGCCGGTGCTCGACCTGCCCACCCCCGCCGCGCGCGCCGAGCGCGCCGAGGCGCCCGAGCCGCGCGCCTCCGCCGCCTCCTCCGCCGCCGTCGAGCGGCTGGAGCGCGAGCTGGCCGACGCCCGCCACGCCGCGGAGGACGCCCGCGCGGCGGCCGCCGCCCGCGACACCGAGCTGCGCCAGCTGCGCCAGCGCGCCGACGACTCCGCCCGCCGCGCCGACGAGGCCGAGGCGGCGCTCTCGGAGCGCGACGCCGACCTGGCCTCGCTGCGCGCCAAGCTGGAGACCATCACCGGCCAGGCCCGCAAGGCCGAGACCGAGCTCAAGACCGTCCGCGAGGAGGCCCGCCGCTCCGCCGACGAGGCCTACCAGGCCCGCGGCCGGGTGGAGGAGATCGAGCGCCGCGCGGCCCAGGCCGATCAGCGCGTCCAGGCCGCCGAGCGGCGCGCCGAGGCGGCCGAGCGGCGCGCGGACGAGGCGCAGCACCAGGCGGCCGAGTCCACCGAGCGGATCGAGGCGGCCGAGGCCGAGGTGGTCCGCCGCCAGCAGGAGGTGGACGGCGTGCTGCAGCGGCTGGAGGCCACCGAGCGGGAGCTGGACGGCCTCCGCACCGACCTGGTGGTCGCGCGCGGCGAGGTGGAGGGGGCGCGGAGCGAGGTGGAGAAGCGGACCGCCGAGCTGCGCAAGCGGATCTCCGAGCTGGAGGCCGCCGGCGCCAAGAACGAGGAGCGCGTCCTCAAGGCGTACCAGAAGATCAAGGGCGACGAGAAGGTGAAGGACAAGGTCCGCAAGGCCATCGCCATCGCGGCGCAGCTGCTCGAGGAGGGCCTGCCGCCCGAGGCGCCCGCCGAGAAGCCGCGGTCCGGCGCGGCCGTGCTGCTGGAGCGCGAGTAGCGCGGCGCTCACTCCGAGGCCAATCACCCCACGGGCCAGCCCACGCAGGGCTGGCCCGCTGCATTTCCTGGCCCCGCCTCGCCGCCCATTGAAATCGGGCCGCGCCCGGAGGGGTCGGCGGCCCGTTTCACCAGCCAGGATCGGAGGACGGCGACCTTACCCCGCAGCCTCGCCGTGGTACTCGGCCGAGGTGTCGAGGCCGAGGTAGCGGAACAGCCGCTCCTGGTGGCGCCCCAGCCCGACCAGCTGGATGGCGCGCCTGGCGACCAGCCGCGGCGCGACGACCGCGACCCCCACGTCGAGCAGCTGGCGGACCCGGGTGAAGTCGATCACCAGCGGCGTCGCCTCCGGAAGCTCGCCGAGCCAGGCGGAGAGTCGCGCCGCCGCAGGGGCATCGAACGTTCCGTCGATGCGCACCACCGTCTCGCCCCGGGCACCGCGCGTCACATCCATCATGATTTTTCACCTCCGCGCGAGAAGTCCATGGTGCCTTCGCTCGGAGTCGCAGTCAACCTGCTTCCCCCACTGGGAGCGAAAAACACTCGCAGTACGGCTGTGCGCGCTCACAGCGGCGAGAGCCCTGAGCCGCAGCGAAAGCGCCACGCGGTTGCCCCAGGGCCGTCACCCACCACCACGGAGGTATGGGGTCCTCAGTGCGTCTCGGGGACCGGCGCCGACTCGTCGCGGTCGCCCTCCGCGCGCGCTCCGGCGGCGCGGAGCGCGCCGACGGCGGCCCCGATGGCCAGCAGATTGGCGGGAGAGAGCGCCGTCCGGGCCGCAGCCTTCACGAACGGCCTGAGCACCGGCCAGAGCCCTCCGCCCAGGACGAACCCGGCGGCCGCGGCCACGCCGAGCACCACCATGGGCGTCTCTTGCATCCGGCGCTCCAGCTCCAGCCGCTCGGCCAGCCGCTCGACGCCCTCCCTGGCCTCGCCCGCCAGCTCGCGGAGCGCCTGGCTCAGGTCGCCGAAGTCCGCCTCTTCCACGGCTCCTCCCCCCACCCTGTCGTTCATGGCAAGCGCCTCCCTCACGCCCTGGAGAGCAGCCGGCCGAGCACGAAGCCCAGCCCCACGGCCATCCCCACGGCAGCCAGCGGCCGCTCCCGGGCGAAGCTGCGGACGAATTCCCCGGCGTCCTCCGCGTAGCCTCGCATCCCCTCCAGCCGCTGCTGGGCGTCGGACGCCAGCTCCTCTGCCTTGCGCCGCACCCCTTGCGCCGCCTCCTCCACGCTCCTGCCGCCGTCTTCCATGGTCTCTCCGCCGGCGGGCGCCGCGCCCACCTCTCGCGGCAAGGTAGGCTGCGCGCCACGGTGTGGCCAAAGCCCCGGGCAGGCGCGGCCCCGCACGCCCGCTCTGGTGACTGTGCGAGGAGGCTCGCTGGGCGGGGTGGGTCACCCGCGAGTCCGCTCGGACTCACGGTCCCATCCGGCTCGACCCACGGGTCGATCCCGAGAAATCCCCGACAAATCAACGTTGATTGCGGGACGCGGGACGACCGGGCGGCTTGGCACGCAGGGTGGATATGGCCCTGGCGCGGATGACTACGCCTTCGGACCTCCCGGCAGCACTCGACGCGTCGCGTGAGCGGCTCGGCCTGGCTGCGCGAGCGCTGGAGGCCTTCCTGACCGGCTCCGAGGACGTCTTCCTCGACGTGGGGCGGCGGCTGGGCGGGCTGGGCGACAGCGCCCGCCAGCTGGTGTCTGCGTCCACCGCCGACGGCGAGGCCGCACCCGATGGCGGGGAGAGCCCGGTCGATCAGCTCCAGCGGGCCTTCGACCGCCTGGAGCTCCACGTCGGCGCCACCCGCGACGCGGCGGCGGCCGGCCTGGAGGGGCTGGTGAAGCTGCTGGCACGCGCCGAGGAGATCACCAGCGCCCGCGACGAGCTCGAGAACGTGCCGCGGACCCTGCGGGTGCTGGGGATGAACCTCCGCATCGAGACGGCCCGGGTGCTGAACGGCAGCGCCGGGCTCGACTCGGTCGCGTCCGAGGTTCGCCGACTGGCCGACCTGGTCGAGCCGAAGTTCAGGGCGGTCGTCGAGCAGGCGGGAACGCTCCACGCCACCGCGGCCTCGGCCCGGGAGGCCTCGCAGGCCATCCTGGCCAGGCAGTCGGGCTGGTCGCGGGACCTGCTCCAGGACACCCGGGCCGCGCTGGGCTCGCTGCGGGAGCACGCCCTGGCCCAGGGCGCGCTGACCGCCCAGGCTGGGAACGCCGCGATCCAGATCAAGCGCGACGTGGACCAGGTGCTGGTCTCCCTGCTGGCCCACGACGCGACGCGCCAGGTGATCGAGCACGTCATCGAGGAGCTGGCCGCCTTCGAGGCCGACGTCGAGGCCGCGTCGCCCGGGCTGGACGCAGAGGCGTGGCTGGGCGAGGCCGGCGCGCTGGCCCGGCTGCTGGCGGCGCAGCTGACCGGCGGGCGGGAGCGGCTGGTGGCCGCGTTCCGGGGCATCGACGCCCACCTCGGCGCCCTGGCGCGCCGGGTGGACGAGCTGGGCGGCGAGGCGGGGCGGCTGGCCGGGCTGGGCGGCGACGGCTCCAGCCTGGAGCGGGTGCACGCCGCGGTCGGGCAGGCCTCCGCGGCGCTGCGCCAGCACGCGGCCCACGGCGCCGAGATGGCGGCGGCGCAGCAGCGGGTGACCGCGACGGTCCGCGCCACGGTGGCCCACGTCCGCGACCTGGAGCAGATCGCCGGCGCCATCAAGATCATCGCCCTCAACGCGCTGGTGGAGACCGAGCGCTCCGGCGACAGCGGGCGGGTGCTGGCCGTGCTGGCCCGCAGCATCGGCGGCCTGGCCACCGACGTGGTTCGGCGCACCGGCGAGGTGTCCCGCACGCTGCAGGCCATCGGGCAGCTCGCGGAGGGGCTGGGGGCCGGCGGCGCCGCCGAGGGCGAGGCGGCCACGCTCACCGGCGCGCTGGAGTCGCTCGCGGCCCGCCTGGGCGACGGGCAGGCGGCGCTGCGCGCCGGCGCCGAGGCGGTGCACCGCGGCAGCGCGGTCCTGCAGCGGGAGGTGGCCGCGATCGCGGACCGGCTCCGCGAGCAGGCCGAGGCCGCCCAGCGGCTGACGCGGCTGGAGCAGGGCCTGACCCGCCTGGCCGAGGCGGCCGAGCGGCTCGCCTCGCCCGAGGCCGCGACGCGCCTGGAGGGGCGCCGCGCGGCCGCCCTCGGGCGCTACACGATGAACGCCGAGCGCGACATCCATCACCGCCTCTCCGGCCGGTCGCCGCTGCCGGCCGCCGCGGCCTCCGCCTCCGGCGGCGGCAGCGGCCTGGGCGACAACGTGGAGCTCTTCTGAGGCCCCCCATGCCCATCGTCCTGCCCACCGCGCTGACCGTGCTCACCGCCGCCGACGTGAAGGCGCTGCTGCTCCCGGCCCTGGCGGCCGGCGGCCCGCTGGAGCTGGACGGGCGCGCCGTGGCGGAGGTGGACGCGGCGGGGCTGCAGCTGCTGGTGGCCGCGGGGCGGAGCGCGCGGGCAGGCGGCGGCGCGGCCCGGTTCGTGCCCGGCGGCCACAGCCACGCGCTGCGCGAGGCGCTGGCGGCGGGTGGGCTGGGCGCCGGCGAGGACGGCTGGCTGGTCGAGGAGGACGGGTGATGGCGAAGCGCGTGCTGGTGGTGGACGACTCGGCGAGCGTGCGCCAGGTCTCGGCGATGGTCCTGGCCGGCGCCGGCTACGAGGTGCTGGAGGCGTCGGACGGGAATGACGCGCTGCGCGCGCTGACCGCCGGCCGCGTGAACCTGATCCTCACCGACCTCAACATGCCCCACCTGGACGGCATCGGCCTGATCCGCGCCGTGCGGGCCGACGCCACCCACCGCCTCACGCCGATGGTGATGGTCACCACCGAGTCCCAGGCCGAGCGCAAGGCCGAGGGGAAGGCCGCGGGCGCCACCGGGTGGGTGGTGAAGCCGTTCACGCCGGACCAGCTGCTGGCGGTGGTCCGGAAGGTGCTGGGGGCCTGAGGCAGCCATGAAGACCTTCGACCAGCTGGCGGCGGCATACCGGGAAGAGGCGGCGGAGCGGATCGCCGAGCTGGAGGCGGCGCTGCTGCAGCTCGAGGAGCGCCCGGCCGATGACGCCCTGGTGGACCAGGCCTTCCGGGCCATGCACACCATCAAGGGCTCCGGGGCGATGTTCGGCTTCGACGACGTCGCCGCCTTCACGCACGAGGTGGAGACCATCTTCGAGCTGGTGCGGTCCGGGCAGGTGCCGGTCTCGCGCGAGCTGATCCGCCTGACGCTCCACGCCAAGGACCTGATCCGCGATCTGCTCGAGGGCGCGGGCGCCGCGTCCGCCCCGGCCCGCGCCCACGTGGTGGCGGCGCTCCGCGCGCTCCGCCCCGGCGCCGTCCCCGAGGCCGCGCCGGGCACGGCCGGGCCGCCGTCGGTCGCGGCGCCCCCCACGCCGGTCTCCGGCCACCGGGTCCGCTTCCAGCCCGGACCGGAGCTCTTCCTCGACGGCACCAACCCCCTCGGCCTGCTGGGCGAGCTGCGCAGCATGGGCCCGTGCCAGGTGGTGGCCGACACCTCCGCCGTCCCGCCGCTGGAGACGCTCGACCCGGAGCGCTGCCACCTGGCCTGGGAGGTCTCGCTGACCACGCAGCGGGGCGCCGACGCCATCCGCGACGTCTTCATCTTCGTCGAGGACCACTGCCAGCTGCGGATCGAGCCGATCGAGGTGGCGCCGTCCGCGCTCCCTCTGGCTCCAGCCCCGGCGGCCGCCGCCGCGGCGACCGCCCCGCCCAACCTCCCGCCCCCGCCGACCGCCGAGCCGGCACCGGCGCCCGCGCCGGCCGCTGGGCCCGCGCCGGCGACGTCGGCCGCCGCGTCCCCTCCGGCGGCGAGCATCCGCGTGGCGGCCACCAAGCTCGACCGGCTGGTGGACCTGGTGGGCGAGCTGGTCATCGCCCAGGCGCGCCTGAGCCGCCTGGCCTCGCTGCGCGAGGACGCCGAGCTCCTGGCCATCTCCGAGGACGTGGAGCGGCTCTCGGCCGAGCTGCGGGACGGCACGCTGGACGTCCGCATGCTCCCCATCGGCACCACCTTCGGTCGCTTCCAGCGGGTGGTCCACGACCTCGCCGCCGAGCTGGGCAAGGAGGTCGTGCTCGAGACGGAGGGCGCGGACACGGAGCTGGACAAGACCGTCATCGAGCGGCTGGTGGACCCGCTGGTCCACCTGATCCGGAACGCCTGCGATCACGGCCTGGAGCAGCCCGCGGCCCGCGTGGCGGCCGGCAAGCCGGCCCGCGGCACGGTGCGCCTCTCCGCCAGCCACTCCGGCGGCAGCGTCCTCATCGACATCCAGGACGACGGCCGGGGGCTGGACCCGGAGCGGATCCGCGCCAAGGCCGTCGAGAACGGCGAGATCGCGCCCGACGCGCAGCTGTCCGAGGCGGAGATCTTCGAGCTGATCTTCCGCCCTGGCCTCTCCACCGCCCGCAGCCTCTCCAGCGTGTCCGGGCGGGGCGTGGGGATGGACGTGGTGAAGTCCTCGGTGGAGGCGCTGCGCGGCACGGTCCGGGTGGAGAGCGTGCACGGCCGCGGCACCTCCGTGCACATCACCCTCCCCCTCACCCTGGCCATCATCGACGGCCTGCTGGTCACCGTCGGCGAGGGCACCTACGTGCTGCCGCTGTCGAGCGTCGAGGAGTGCGTCGAGCTCACCGCCGCCGAGGTGGAGCGCGGGCACGGCTCGCGCCTGGCCGCCGTCCGGGGCGAGCTCATCCCCTACCTCCGGCTCCGCGAGGTCTTCGACGTGCCCGGCGAGCGGCCGGCCATCGAGGAGCTCGCCATCGTCCGCGTGGACGGCGTCCGCTACGGGCTGACCGTGGACGACGTGGTCGGGCAGCACCAGACCGTCATCAAGTCCCTGGGCCGCATGTACCGCGGCCTCCGGGGCCTCTCAGGCGCCACCATCCTCGGCGACGGCGCAGTGGCGCTGATCGTCGACGTGGCGGCCCTCATCTCCAGCATCGAGCGCAGGAAGGAGCGCGTGGCATGAAGAAGTTCAACGACCTCGGCCTCTCCACCAAGCTCATCGCGAGCTTCATCCTGGTCGCCTGCGGCGCAGCCGCCGTGGGCGCCCTGGGCTATTTCAGCATCGTCCGCATGGAGCGCGCGGACACCTTCCTCTACGAGCGGGTCACCCAGCCGCTCAAGCACCTGGGCGCCGCGTACGGCGAGTTCCGCTCGCAGCGGTCGGACCTGTACGACGGGCTGACGGCCAGGACCCCGGCCGAGCGCGACGGGGCCTTCAAGTCGGCCGCGGAGTGCGACGGCGACATGCGCGCCGCGCTGGCGCTCTACGAGGAGACCCTGGCCGCCGGCGACGCGCGCGCCACCGAGCTGGCCGAGCTGCGGCGGCTCTACGACGCCTACGCCGCGGTGCGCGGCCAGGGCATGGACCTGATCCGGGCCGGCAACGCGGGCAAGTCGGCCGCCTTCCTCCAGGGCGAGCTGCAGAAGGCGCGCGGCCCGGTGTCGAAGCAGTTCAAGAAGATGATGGACGGCGAGACCGCCCTGGCGGAGAGCACCTCCGCCCAGAACACCGAGCTGGCCCACGCCGCCGGCAACCAGATGGTGGCCGTGGCCGGCGCGGCGCTGGCCCTGGCGCTCCTGCTGGGCATCTTCATCGCCCGCTCGCTGGCCGGGCCGGTCAAGGCGCTGGTGGCCGCGGCCAACAAGATCGCGGCCGGCGACCTGGAGGTCGAGCTCGAGACCGGGCGGCGGGACGAGATGGGCGAGCTGGCCGGCGCCTTCACCCGCATGGTCGAGGCCATCCAGGCCCTCTCCACCGACGCCCACCAGCTGGTGGAGGCGGCCGGGAACGGCCGGCTGGCGGTGCGGGCCGACGAGACCCGCCACCAGGGCGACTTCCGCAAGATCGTGGGCGGCGTCAACGCCACGCTGGACGCGGTCATCGGGCCGCTCAACGTGGCCGCGGCCTGCATCGACCGGATCTCCAAGGGCGACGTCCCGCCGCGCATCACCGAGACCTACCGCGGCGACTTCGACGGGCTGAAGCAGAACCTCAACCTGCTCATCGAGGCCATGGAGCGCGTCACCCGCGTGGCCCAGGAGATCGCCTCGGGCAACCTGCAGCTGGAGGTGCGCGAGCGCTCCTCGCAGGACGAGCTGATGCGGGCGCTGGCGGCCATGGTCCGCAAGCTCACCATGGTCGTGCAGGGCGTGCAGGGCGCCTCGGACAACGTGGCCTCCGGCTCGCGCCAGCTGAGCTCCTCCTCCGAGCAGCTCTCGCAGGGCGCCACCGAGCAGGCCTCCTCCATCGAGGAGATCTCCTCCTCCATGGAGCAGATGGGCGCCAACATCCGGCAGAACGCCGACAACGCCTCCCAGACCGAGCGCATCGCGCTCAAGGCCGCCGCCGACGCCCGCGAGGGCGGCGACGCGGTTCCCCGCACCGTGGAGGCCATGAAGCAGATCGCCGCCAAGATCTCCATCATCGAGGAGATCTCCCGGCAGACCAACCTGCTGGCCCTCAACGCCGCCATCGAGGCCGCCCGCGCCGGCGAGCACGGCAAGGGGTTCGCGGTGGTGGCCTCCGAGGTGCGGAAGCTGGCGGAGCGGAGCCAGAAGGCCGCCGCCGAGATCACCGGCCTGTCCGGCACCAGCGTGGCGGTGGCCGAGAAGGCGGGCGGGCTGCTCTCGCGCATCCTGCCCGACGTGCAGCGCACCGCCGAGCTGGTCCAGGAGATCACGGCGGCCAGCCGCGAGCAGGACAACGGCGCCGCCCAGATCACCAAGGCCATCCAGCAGCTGGACCAGGTGATCCAGCAGAACGCCTCCAGCGCCGAGGAGACCAGCGCCACCGCCGAGGAGCTGACGGCCCAGGCGAGCCACCTGCAGGCCACCATCGCCTTCTTCAAGGTGGAGGCGCTGGGGCGGGCCGAGCCGCCGCCGCCGCGCCCGGCCCGGGCCTCCGCGCCCGCGCCGCGCCCGCAGCGCGTGCTCCCCGCGCCGGCCCCGGCCGTCGCGGCGGAGGGCGTCAACCTCGACCTGGGGCCAGAGGAGCCGGAGCCCGGCTTCCGGGCCTACTAGCGGGAGCCCCGCCATGCCTGCCGACATCGCGCCCTCCCAGTACCTCACCTTCACCCTCGACCAGGAGCGCTACGCGGTCGAGATCGCCCGGGTGCGGGAGGTGCTGGAGTTCACCACCGTCAACAAGGTCCCGCGCACGCCCGACTTCATGCGCGGCATGATCAACCTGCGCGGCAACGTGGTCCCGGTCATCGACCTGCGGCTCAAGTTCGGCCTGGGCCCCACCCAGCGCACCGTCGACACCTGCGTCATCATCAGCGAGGTGATGGTGGACGGCGAGGCGCTGGTGCTGGGGGCGCTGGCCGACTCGGTCCAGGAGGTGATCGAGCTCGACGCCGCCAGCATCGCGCCCCCGCCGCGCATGGGCACCCGCGTGGCCATGGAGTTCATCCGCGGCGTGGGGAAGCGGGACGACCAGTTCCTGATCCTCCTCGACCTGGACCGCGTCCTGGCCGAGGACGAGCTGCAGGCCGTGGCCGCCGTCCCCGCCACGGCCCCCGCCCCCAGCGCCTGAGCGCCCCGTGCCGGATCGCCTGCCCCCCTCCCCGCCTCCGCCCCGGCCCCCGGGCCCCGTCGGCGAGGCGGGGGAGGCGGGCGAGGACCGCCTGGGCGCGGGCAGCCGCCCCCTGCTCTCGGCCGCCGACTTCGCGCGGCTGGGCGCCTTCATCCAGGACCGGTTCGGCATCCGCATGCCGCCCGCCAAGCGGACGCTGCTGGAGGCGCGGCTGGCGAAGCGCGTCCGGGCGCTGGGGCTGTCCGGGTTCACCGCCTACTGCGACCTGGTCCTGGGCGGCGGTCGCACCGACGAGCTGGTCGAGCTGGTGGACCGCGTCACCACCCACAAGACCGACTTCTTCCGCGAGCCGCAGCACTTCGAGATCCTGGTGCAGACCGTGCTGCCCGAGCTCGCGGCCCGGCGCGCCGCCGGGCGCGACCGCGAGCTGCGGGTCTGGAGCGCCGCCTGCTCCACCGGCGAGGAGCCCTACACGCTCGCCATGGTGCTTGCCGAGCAGCCGGGGCTGCGCTTCAGGATCCTGGCCACCGACCTCTCCGAGGGCGTGCTCAGGCAGGCCGCCGAGGCCACCTACCCCGAGCCGCTGATCGCCCCCATCCCGCTGCCGCTGCGGCGCAAGTACCTGATGCGCAGCGTCGCCGACCCGGAGGTGGTCAAGGTGCGGCGGAGCCTGCGCGCCACCGTGGGCTTCCAGCAGCTGAACCTGCTCGCCCCGTCCTACGCGGTGGGGGGGAGGCTCGACGTGATCTTCTGCCGGAACGTGTTCATCTACTTCGACCGGCCCACGCAGGGGGAGATCCTGCGCCGCTTCGAGGCCGCGCTGGGGCCGGGGGGGTACCTGTTCATGGGCCACTCGGAGTCGATCAACGGCCAGGCGGGCGCGTTCCAGGCGGTGGCGCCCACCGTCTACCGGGTCCGCCAGGAGGGCGGCCCGTGAGCGCCCCGGCCGGCCGGCGCATCCGCGTGCTGGTGGTGGACGACTCCGCCGCCGTGCGCGCCACGCTCTCCGAGGTGCTGGCCAGCGACCCCGAGCTGGAGGTGATCGGCACCGCCCCCGACCCCTTCATCGCGGCCCAGCGCCTGCGCGAGCAGGAGCCGGACGTCATCACGCTCGACATCGAGATGCCGCGGATGGACGGGCTCACCTTCCTGCACCACCTGATGGCCCAGCACCCCATCCCGGTGGTGATCTGCTCCAGCCTGGCCGAGACCGGCGCCGAGACCACGCTGCGCGCGCTGGAGTACGGCGCCGTGGACGTGATCCTGAAGCCCAAGCTGGGGACCCGCCAGTTCTTCCACGAGTCGCAGATCCGGATCTGCGACACCGTCAAGGCCGCCGCCGCCGCCCGGCGGATCAAGCGCGACCCGGCGCGCCCGCTGGTCACGCCCAAGCTCACCGCCGACGCGGTGCTCCCGCCGCCGAAGCCCGGCGCCGGCCCCATGCTGCAGACCACCGAGAAGGTGGTGGTGGTGGGCGCCTCCACCGGCGGCACCGAGGCGCTGCGGGTGCTCCTGCAGGCGCTCCCGGGCGACGCCCCCGGGATGGTCATCGTCCAGCACATGCCGGAGGTCTTCACCGCCACCTTCGCCCGCCGGCTCGACGGCCTCTGCGCCGTCGCGGTCAAGGAGGCCGAGGACGGCGACGCGGTCATCCCGGGCCGCGTGCTGATCGCGCCCGGGAACCGCCACACCCTGCTGAAGCGGAGCGGGGCGCGCTACCACGTGGAGGTGCGCGACGGCCCGCTGGTCACCCGCCACCGCCCGTCGGTGGACGTGCTCTTCCGCTCCACCGCCCGCCACGCCGGCCGCAACGCCGTGGCGGTGATCATGACCGGCATGGGCGACGACGGCGCGCGCGGCATGCTGGAGCTGCGCCAGGCCGGCGCCGCCACGCTGGCCCAGGACGAGGCCACCTCGGTGGTGTTCGGCATGCCCGCCGAGGCCATCAAGCTGGGGGGCGTGGACCGGGTGGTGGCGCTGGACAGGATCGCCGGCGAGCTGCTCCGGGCGACCGGTTAGCGCCGCCTCCGCACCAACCCCGCCAGCTCCCCCAGCTCGCGGACGGCCAGCATGCGCGCCGCAGCCAGGTAGGCCAGGCCGCCGGCCAGGATGGGCCCGAAGGCGAGCGCCAGCTGGTTCCTGACGGTGCGATCCGGGAGCAGCGCCGCCAGGCCGCGGTGGGCGCCCCAGGCGGCCAGCGCCAGCACCCCGGAGGCCAGCAGCACGCGGGAGAGCTGCGGCACCACCCCGGCGCCGGCCAGGCTGCCGTGGCGGCGGCGCCAGGCCCAGAGCAGCACGCCGAAGTTGACCGCCGCGGCCAGCGAGGTCCCCAGCGCCACGCCGGCGAAGCCCAGCACCGGGTAGAGGAGCAGGTTCAAGGTCACGTTGGCGATCATGCCCGCCACGCTGGCCATGACCGGGACCCGGGCCGCGTCCAGCGCGTAGAAGGCCGGCGCCAGCACCTTCACGCCGGAGTAGGCGTAGAGCCCGACGGCGTAGAAGAGCAGCGCGCGGGCGGTGGCGTCGGTGTCCGCCGCGCCGAAGCGGCCGTGCTCGTAGATGAGCGAGATGATGGGGCGGGAGAGGACCATCAGCCCCACCGCCGAGGGGACGTTGAGGAAGGCCAGCAGCCGCAGCGCCGAGCCCAGGGTCTGCTTCACCGCCGGCAGGTCGCGCGCGGCAGCCCGCTGCGCCACCGCGGCGCCGGCCACGGTGGCGATGGCCACGCCGAACACGCCCAGCGGCAGCTGCATGAGCCGGAAGGCCATCTGCAGCCAGGTGTTGGCGCCGACCTCGTGGGAGGCAAAGGCGGTGTTGACGACGATGTTGACCTGGGTGGCCGAGAGCCCCACCACCGCGGCGCCCATGAGCCGCAGGATGCGCCGGATGCCCTGGTCGCCCAGCCCGGCCCGGGTGCGGGGCAGCCGCAGCCGGAACCCCGCCCGGCGCAGCGCCGGCACCTGCGCAGCGAGCTGCAGCGCGCCGCCCAGCAGCGTGCCGAAGGCCCAGCCCACCACGGCCCGCTCCGGCGGCTGGCCGGAGAGCCAGAGCGCCACCCCGACGGCCAGCGCCCCCAGGTTGAAGAGGGCCGGCGCCAGCGCCGGGGCGGTGAAGCGCCCCTGCGCGTTGAGCATGCCCATGGCCGCCGCCGAGAGCGAGACCAGGAGCAGGAACGGCATCATGATGCGCGCCAGCCGGGCGGCCAGCAGGGCCTGGTCCGCCGCCTGCCCTGGGCCAATCAGCGCCACCAGGGGCCCGGCGAAGGCCACGCCGGCCAGCACGACGGCGCCCACCACCAGCAGGATCAGCGCCACCAGCGCGTTGCCCAGCCGGTGGGCGGCCTCCGGCCCGCGGTTGCGGTGCGCGTCGGCGAAGACCGGCACGAAGGCGGAGGAGAGCGCCCCCTCGGCGAACAGGTCGCGCAGCAGGTTGGGGATGCGGAACGCCACCACGAAGGCGTCCGACCAGCGGTTGGCCCCCACCAGCGTGGCGAAGAGCTGGTCGCGCACCAGCCCCAGCACGCGCGAGGTCATGGTGGCGGCGGAGAGCCAGAGCGCGCGGCCCACGCGCACCGGGGGGCCGGCGCCGGGCCCGGCGCGCGTCCGCGGCTCGCCAGGCGCACCGCGGACGGGATCGTCGGCCACGATCAGTGCTTCCCGCCCTCGGGCCCCTTGGCCGCCTGCTCCTTCTTCATCACCCAGGCCTTGGCCTGCGCCTGGATGGTCTGCGGCACGTTCCGGTCGCGGGCCAGCTCCTTGATGTCCTTCTCCTGCAGCGTGAGCAGGAACTTGAGCGCCGTGGGGAGCGGGACCTTGGGGTTCTTCACCAGCGAGATCTTGATGGCGTAGGTCCGGAGGAACTCGCGGTTGGAGTAGATGTAGCGGAGCACGTCGGCGTTGACGGTGCGCGAGTTGGCCAGCGAGATCACCTCGCCGTCGGTGATGCGCGGGCTGGTGGCGGCCGCCATGCAGACCAGCTTGTTGGCGTCGCGCAGCAGGATGGTGCGCGCCTCCTTGTTGCCCAGCGTGGCCAGCTTGATCTTCTCCGAGACGCTCATGCGCATGATGCGCTGGGTGATGTTGAGCTTTTTCTGGGCGCTCTCGTCGGTCTCCGCCACCGGCGCGCCGTCCGCGCCCTCCACGGCCAGCTCGGAGGAGTACTCGGCCATCAGCCCGGCGGCGGTGTCGGCGGGGTCCACGGGCTTGTGGCTGGGATCCACGCCGTGGATGCGCTTGTGCGCCTCGACCAGCTGCGGGACGTCGAGCAGCGTGAGGCCGTTGCGGACGCAGAAGTCGCAGGCGCCGTCGATGGTGGAGGCCAGCGCGCTGGGGTTCTGGCACAGCCCCCGGATGATCCCCTCGTGGCGCAGGATGCGGAGCTCGTTCTGGCGGACCACCTCGGAGAGCTTCTGCGAGACGGCGGGCGCCAGGCGGGCGAAGGTGTCGTCGGGCGTGGTGGGGTTGAGGAGGATCAGCTCCAGCGCGGCGTCCTTGGTGGCGAGCCGGTCGGCCAGCCAGTCCAGCACGGCGCCGGCCACGCCCTCGGAGCGGAGGGCCACGCCCCAGATCTTGTCGGGCAGCCCCTCGGCGGTCTTCACCGCGGTCTCGCGCACGGTGGCGTCGCCGTCGAACGAGAGCATGAAGAGCAGCGTGGAGAGGTCCACCGGGGCCACGGCGGGGACGAGCCCCTTCGCCCCCATCGTCCGGAGCGGCGCCGGCGCGCCGGGATCGGCGTGCTTCTGCAGCGGCTTGGGCAGCGCGTCGAGCGGCAGCGGACAGTCGGCCATGGTCAGCGGTCCTCGGGTGCGGCGGGCGGCGGCGCGGCGGGGCCGGCGGCCTCGGGCGCGGCGGGCTGGTCGATCATGCCCAGCGCCACGGGGGAGAGCTCGTAGGCGGGCGCGTGGCGGTGGCGCCAGCGGTGGCGCCACCGGCCGAGCGCGCGGTTGAGGGGGTTGCCCCGCGCCAGGAAGGGCAGCACCGGCTCGCTGCGCGTGCCCAGGGCGGCCAGCGCGGCCTGCAGCCGCGGCTCGTCCGGCCACAGGTCCAGCCCGCGGGAGACGGCCTTGACCGCCCGGTCGCGCTGGTTGAGCGCCAGGTGGACGCGGGCCAGGTTGAGGAGCAGGTCGGGCTGCACGCCGCCCAGCCGCAGGGCCTGGTCGCACAGCTGCACGCCCAGGTTGGAGTTCTTCTCCACCAGCACCAGCGTGACGCCGTACCACGACATCATCCGCACGTCGCGGGTGTCGCGGCGGTGGGCGCGCGCGAAGGCGGCGTGCGCGGCGTCGAGGTCGCGCGCCTGGAAGGCGGCGAGCCCCTCGTCGAGGGCGGCCTGGGCGGAGGGGTCGGCGGACGGCGGGGCGGGGCTCATGGGCTCACCGGTTGCGCTCGTGCAGGAGGCGGAGGCCGTCGAGGGTGAGGTGCTCGTCCACCTCGGTCACGGTCCGCGAGATGCCGGCGATGAGCGGGGCCAGGCCGCCGGTGGCGACCACCTTGGGCGCGGTGGCGTCGCGGGCGGCCTGCTTCATCTCCTCCGCCATCCGGCCGCAGATGCCGTCCACCAGCCCGACGTAGCCGTAGACCAGCCCGGACTGCATGGAGGCGACGGTGTTGCGCCCGATGACCTGGTCGGGCTGCGCGAACTCCACGCGCGGCAGCTTGGAGGCGTGCCGGAAGAGCGCCTCCATGGAGATGCCGACGCCGGGGCTGATGGCGCCGCCCAGGTACTCGCCGCGGGCGGAGATGGCGTCGAAGGTGGTGGCGGTCCCGAAGTCCACCACGATCAGCGCGCAGCGCCAGCGCTCGTAGGCGGCGACGGCGTTGACCACGCGGTCGGCGCCGACCTCGCGCGGGTTCTCGTAGAGGATGGGCATGCCGGTCTTCACGCCGGGCCCGATGAACATGGGCTCGCGGCCGAAGTACCGGCGGGACATCTGCTGCAGCGTGAAGGCGAGCGGCGGCACCACGCTGGAGATGGCCACGGCGTCGATGGCGGTGGGGTCCACCCCGCCCAGCGCGAAGAGCTGGCGGACGAGGATGCCGTACTCGTCCGAGGTGCGGGTGTGGGAGGTCTCGATCCTCCAGTGATCCCGGAGGGTCGCGCCCTGGTAGACCCCGAGGACGGTGTTGGTGTTGCCGACGTCGATGGCGAGCAGCACGGCCGGAGCCTAGCGTCGGGCACCCGGGCGGTCAATCGTGCCGTCGCCTCAGGGGAATTCGGGCTTCAGCGACGGGACCGCCAGGGCTTACCGCTTCCCGTCCTTCCCCCGCAGCAGCAGCACGTCGCCGGCGAGGATCCGCTCCAGGCGGCCTCCGCAGCGGACCAGCAGGGCGCCGGACTCGTCCACGTCCTCGGCCACGCCGGTCAGCTCCCGCCCCTCGGCCTTGACGACCACCTCCTGGCCCAGGGTCACGCTGCGCGCCTTCCAGGCCTCGCGGACCGCCGCGAAGCCGTCCTCGGCGTGCCGGTCCAGCCACTCCTCGAGCGAGCCGAGACAGGCCGCCAGGAACAGCGCGCGCGGCGCGGGCTCTCCGCGCTCCACGCGGACGCTGGTGGCCTCGTCGCGGAGCTCCGGCGGGAAGTCCTCGGTGCGGGCGTTCACGTTCACGCCCACCCCAAGCACCACCCACTGGACGCGGTCGGGCTCGGCCGCCAGCTCGGTCAGGATGCCGGCGATCTTGCGGCCGCCCACCAGCAGGTCGTTGGGCCACTTGATGCCGGCGCCGGGGACGCCGGCGTGGCGGAGGGCGTCGCAGATGGCGACCGAGGCCACCAGCGTCAGCTCCGGGGCGCGCGCGGGGGGCAGCTCCGGGCGCAGCACCACCGAGAAGGAGACGTTCATGCCCGGCGGCGAGACCCAGCTGCGCCCACGCCGGCCGCGGCCGGCGGTCTGGCGCTCCGCCACCACCACCTCGCCGTGGGCCGCCCCGTCCTCGGCCAGCGCCTTGGCGTGGTCGCTGGTGGAGCCCAGCTCTTCGAAGGCGTGGAGCGTCTGGCCCAGGTCGTGGGTGCCGAGCAGCGGCCGCAGCTCCAGGCCGGTCAGGCGGTCGGGGATGGCGACCAGCCGGTAGCCGCGGGCCGGGACGGCGTCGACCCGGTAGCCCTTGGTGCGCAGCGCGTTGACGTGCTTCCAGACCGCGGCGCGCGAGAGCCCGAGCTTGTCCGAGATGGCCTCGCCGGAGACGAACTCGTCCCCCGCCTCGGCGAGGAACGAGAGGACGAGCTCCTCGGAGTCGGGCGGGTCGGGGGGCACCGGTGCGAGATCCTCGGGGGGCGGGACCGAGGTGTCAATGGGTACCGTGATGCTGGGCGGTGAAAGGAGGGGGCCTGGGCGGCCCCCTCCCCCCAGCAAAGCTGGGGCCCCCCACCCCCGCCAGTCAGGCCAGCTCGAACGAGATGTCCACGGCCTTGGCGCTGTGGGTGACGGCGCCCATCGAGACGAAGTCCACGCCGGTGGCGGCCACGCGCGGCAGCCGCTCCAGGGTCATGTTCCCGCTGGCCTCGAGCAGCACCCGGCCGTTCGTCCGCTTCACGGCCTGGGCGATCATGTCGTCGCTCATGTTGTCGAGCAGGACGATGTCGGCCCCGCCGGCGATGGCGGTCTCCAGGCCCAGCAGGTCGGTGACCTCCACCTCGATCCGGAACATCGCGCCCGCCCGGGCGCGCGCCCGGCGGACCGCCTCCGCCACGCCACCGCAGGCGGCGACGTGGTTGTCCTTGATGAGCACGCCGTCGCCCAGGCTGAACCGGTGGTTCTTGCCGCCACCCGCGCGGACCGCCGCCTTCTCCAGCATGCGCCAGCCGGGCGTGGTCTTGCGGGTGTCGAGCAGCCGGGTGCGGGCCCCGCCGGCCTCCAGCGCGTCCACGCAGCGGCGCGTGGTGGTGGCCACGCCCGAGAGGCGCTGGAGGAAGTTGAGGGCGGTGCGCTCGGCGGAGAGCAGCGCGCGCACCGGCCCGCGGGCGACCCCGATCACCTCGCCGCGGGCGACGCGCGCGCCGTCTTCGCGCACGAACCGGCAGGACGCGCCGAGCCGCTCGAACACGCGGGCCGCGACGGCGCTGCCGGCGAGGACGAGGTCCTCCTTCACCAGGAAGGACCCCTCGCCCTCGGAGGACGGATCGATGGTGGCCTCGCTGGTCGCGTCGCCGAGGAGGAGGTCCTCCTCCAGCGCGAGATCCAGGAGCCGTTCTGCGTGAGCCTGGAGCTGGGGCATCTCGAGCTGCTAGCGCCCCTTCTTCCTGGCCGGCTTCTTCGCCGGCTTCTTCACGGCCTTCTTGGCCGCCACCTTCTTGGCCGGCTTCTTCGCGACCTTCTTGGCCGCCTTCTTGGCCGGGGCCTTCTTGGCCGCCTTCTTCACCGGCTTCTTCGCGGCCTTCTTGGCGGCGGGCTTCTTCGCCGTCGCCCGCTTGAGGGCCTTCCTCGCCTTGGGGCCTGCCGCCTTCACCTTCTCGACCACCGCCTCGACGGCGCTGGCGACCGCGGCCATGACCGGCTTCGCAGCCTCGGTCACCTTCTCGGTGACCTCGGCGGCCACGGACTGCATGGTGGGGGCGGCGGGAGCCGCCTCCGGGGCCTTCTGCTCGTTGTTCTCCATGGTGTCCCTCCTGTCGGAAGTGGGCTCCGCACCGGAAAGCATCGCACGATGCGCTTCGAGCTTGCTTCTTTTTTCACGCAGCTCGTCCGCCCGCGCACGGTCCTTCTCGACCACCTCGGGCGGCGCCTTCTGCACGAAGGACGGATTCTGGAGCTTCTTCTCGATTCCGGCGAGGTCCTGTTCGAGCTTCGCGAGCTCCTTCTCGACCCGGGCCGCCTCGGCGGCCAGGTCCAGGACGCCGGCCAGGTGCACCCGGAGCTCGAAGCCCGGGCCCACCGCGACGGCGGTCTGGGGCGCGGCCGGGGCGGTGTTTCCCCCCAGGACCTCGACCGCCGCCCGGGCCAGGCGGGCCACCCGGGCCGACTCCCCGCGGACCGTCTCCAGCGCCTCGGCGTCGGCCACGGCGATGACCACCCGCGGCTCGGCCTTGGGCGGCACGTTCATCTCACCGCGCACGTTCCGGATGGCGTCCACGATGCCGATGACCGGACCGAAGCGGCGCTCGGCCGCCTCGTCCACGGGACCCGTGCGGGGATAGTCGGCGGCAAAGACCGAGTCGGCCCAGGCACTTGCGTTCACGTGGGAGCGCAGGACGTGCCACAGCTCCTCGGTGATGAAGGGCATGAACGGGTGGAGCAGCCGGTAGCTGGTCTGGAGGCAGTGTACCAGGACGGACTGGGCGCCTCGGCGCCGCTCAGCGTCCTCGCCGTTGAGCGCCTCCTTGGCCAGCTCGATGTACCAGTCGCAGAGCTCGCCCCAGACGAACTGGTAGACGGTCGTGGCCGCCTCGTTGAACCGGAACCCCTCCAGCGCCGCCACCGTCTCGTTCACCGCCCGCTGCAGCCGGGCCAGGATCCAGTGATCGGCGGGGGACCGGGCCATGGAGGCCAGGTCCTCGTCGCCCGCCTCGAACCCTTCCAGGTTCATCAGGGCGAAGCGGCTGGCGTTCCAGAGCTTGTTCGCGAAGGCGCGGTACCCGTCGATCCGCTCCTTGGCCAGCTTGATGTCGCGCCCCTGGGCGGTCAGGGCGGCCAGGGTGAAGCGCAGGGCGTCGGCGCCGTGCGAGTCGGTGATGACGAGGGGGTCGATGACGTTCCCCTTCGTCTTGGACATCTTCTGGCCCTTCTCGTCCCGGACCATGGGGTGCAGGTAGACGGTCCGGAACGGCACCTCGCCCATGAAGTGCAGGCCCATCATCATCATCCGGGCGACCCAGAAGAAGATGATGTCGTGGCCCGTCTCCATGACGGAGGTCGGGTAGAAGGTCCGGAGCGTGTCGGTCTGCTCCGGCCAGCCCATGGTCGAGAACGGCCACAGGCCGGACGAGAACCAGGTGTCGAGCACGTCCGCGTCCTGCTCGAGCGAGGTGCTGCCGCAGGTGGTGCAGGCGGACGGCGCCTGGCGGGCCACGTTCACGTGGCCGTCCGGGCAGTACCAGGCCGGGATCTGGTGCCCCCACCAGAGCTGGCGGCTGATGCACCAGTCGTGGATGTCCCGCATCCACGCCATGTAGGTGTTGGTCCACTGCTCGGGGATGAACTTCGTCTTGCCCTGCTCCACCGCCTCGATGGCCGGGCGGGCCAGCGGCTCGATCCTGACCCACCACTGGTTGGAGAGCAGCGGCTCGAGCACCGTCTCGCAGCGCTGGCAGCGGCCGAGCGGGAGGAGGTGCGGCTTGGTCCCGCGGTCGAGCCCGCGCTCGGCCAGGAGGCGCTTCACCTCCTTGCGCGCCTCGAAGCGGTCCAGCCCGGCCACCGGGCCGGCGTTGCGGGCCATCTTGCCGTCGTTGTCGATGACGGTGATTTGCTCCAGCCCGTGCCGCTTGCCGACCTCGAAGTCGTTGAAGTCGTGGGCCGGCGTGACCTTGACCGCGCCGGTGCCGAAGGCCGGATCGACCAGGATGGCGTCGCCGATGATGGGGATCTCGCGATCGACCAGCGGGTGGCGGACCTTCTTGCCCAGCACGGCCCGGTACCGCTCGTCCTCCGGGTGGACCGCGATGGCGGTGTCGCCCAGCATGGTCTCGGGGCGGGTGGTGGCCACCACGATCTCGCCGGAGCCGTCGGCCAGCGGGTAGGCGAAGCTCCACAGCTCGCCGGGGTGCGCCTCCTCGTGGACCACCTCGAGGTCGGACAGCGCGGTGTGGCAGCGCGGGCACCAGTTGATGAGCTTCTTCTCGCGGTAGATGAGCCCCTCCTCGTGGAGGCGCACGAAGACCTCGCGCACCGCCCGGGAGAGCCCCTCGTCCATGGTGAACCGCTCGCGCTGCCAGTCGAGCGAGGCGCCGAGCGCCTTGTGCTGCTCGCCGATGCGGGAGCCGAACTTCTCCTTCCAGGTCCAGACCCGGCGCAGGAACTCCTCGCGCCCCAGGTCGTGGCGGCTCTTGCCCTCGGTCTTGACGAGGTCCTTCTCGACGATCATCTGCGTGGCGATGCCCGCGTGATCGGTGCCGGGGAGCCAGAGCGTGTTGAACCCGCTCATGCGCTTCCAGCGGATGAGCACGTCCTGCAGCGTGGCGGTGAGCGCGTGGCCGAGGTGCAGCGAGCCGGTCACGTTGGGCGGCGGCAGCACGATGGAGAAGGGCGGCCGGGTCCGGTCGTGCTCGTCGCCGTGGAAGTAGCCGCGGTCCTGCCAGAAGGCGTACCAGCGGGCCTCGACCTCGCGGTGCTCGTAGCCCTTCGCGAGCGCGGTGCGGTTCTCGTCGTTCATGTGCACGTCCTCCGGTCCGGCGCGCCGGACCGGGAGCAAGGGGTGGCGGGCGGTGCGCGGTGCGCGCCTAGCCCTGGCGCTGCTTCACGAGGCGGTCCAGGTTCTCGCGGATGATCGTCTCCGCGAGCTGGGGTACCACCTCCCAGACCACGCGCTCGATCACCTCGCGGGAGGCGCTGGACAGCGCCTCGCGCAGCGCGGCCTCGCCGCCGTCGGCGCGGGCCGCGCCGGCTACTGGCGCGGGTACGGGGGCCGGCTCGGGCTGATGCCCGGTCGTCTCGGGCGGCGGCACGAACTCGTGCATCGGCGCGAGCTCGGGCGCGGCGCCCAGGTCGGTGTCCACCTCGGAGGAGGCCTCGTCGAGCGAGACGTCCAGCGCGGCGGCGTCACCCGCCTCCTCGGCCCAGCTGTCCACGGGGGACGGCGGGGGCGGGGCGGCGAAGGGCGCGGCGGCCGGCGGCGGGGTGGCCGCCTGGCCGAGATCGAAGAACGCGTCGCGCGACGGGTGCGCCGCGGCGGGGACGGCGGCGGGGGCCGGAGCGGGCCGGGCCGGAGGCGGCGCGGCGGGCGGCGGCGCAGCCGGGCGCGGAGGCTGGGCCGGGGCGGCCGGGCGGGCCGCGGCGGGCGGGGCGCCCGGGGGCGGGCGCGCGCCGGGCGGCGGCGCGGCCGGACGCGGCGGAGCGCCGGCGGGCGGACGGGCGCCGGGGGGCGGCGCAGCCGGGCGCGGGGCGGCGCCCGGGGGCATGGCGGCGGCGGGCGGCCGGGCGCCAGGCGGCGGCGCGGCCGGGCGGGGCGCGGCGGCGGGAGCGCCAGGCGGGCGGGCGCCGGGCGGCGGCGCGGCCGGGCGCGGCGCGCCGGGCGGCGGGCCACCGGGACGGGCCGCGGCGGGAGGAGGAGCGCCGGCGGGCGGGCGCGCGCCGGGGGGCGGCGCGGCGGGACGGGGCGCAGCGGCGGCCGGGGCCACCGGGCGGGCCGCAGGGGCCGGCGCAGCGGCGGCCGGCGCGGGCGCCGGGACGGCGACGCGGGCGCCGCGGTTCTCGACCAGCTCCTTCACCTTGTTGATGAGGGCCGCGCTCTCGAAGGGCTTGGCGATGTGGCCGTCGGCGCGGGCGGCGCGGGCGCGGGCCTCGTCGAAGGCCTCGAACGTGCCGGCCAGCAGCAGCACCGGGATGTTGGCCAGCGCCGCGTCGGACTTGATGGCCTCGCAGACCTCGTAGCCGTTCTTCCGAGGCATCACCACGTCGGCCAGGATGACGTCCGGCCGGAGCTCGCGGGCGCGGGCGATGGCGTCCTCGCCGTTGTCCACCGCGGTGACCTTGAAGTCCTCGTTCGCGAACGTGATGCCGACGACCTTCTGGATCGTGATGGAGTCGTCCGCGAGGAGCAGGTTCTTGGGCATGGATGGTCCGGGCCGTCGGGGGTCTGGAGGACGTCTTCCAGTAACGCCGCGGTTCCCCGAATGTCAAGTTTTGCCAGGCTTTTGCGCCGGTTCACCGCTACGCCGGGCCGGGTCCGGAACACGGCGCTCGCGAGCCCGCGGGGTGGGGGCCCCCAGCGCAGCTGGGGGAGGGGCGCAGCCCCTCATCGGCGGATAGCGCGCAAGGCCGTCAGGCCGCAGCGCGCTCGGCTCCGCCGCAGCAGGGGGTGGGGCCCCGACGTCCTTCGACAGGCTCAGGACGGCGGGGCGGGGGCCGCAGGCCCCCGTGTGATCCTTCGCTGTTCGGCGCGTGAACGCAGTTCACGCGCCGAACAGCGTATCCCAGGGCGGCCGGACCACGTCGCTCCCGCCCTCCCCCACCCCCAGCACGCGATCGGCGACCACGCCCACCCCGGTGCCGCCCGCGTCCACCAGCAGGACGGTCCGGGGCGGCTGGGCCGGCGGGGCGCCGTACAGGACGCCCAGGTCGATCACCGGGTGGAGGGCGCGCCCGTGGTAGAGCAGGCCGCGGTGCGAGGCCGGCGTGAGCGGCACCGGCGCCAGGCGCGGCGACTCCAGCACCTGGACCAGCAGGGAGAGCGGGACGGCGAAGAGCCTCCCGCCGCGGGCGAAGCGGAGCTCCCGCTCGGCGAAGGGGCCCAGATCCGGCGGCTCGCCTGACAGGTCCACGGCCGGCTCCAGCGGCGCGAACCCCAGGGACCCCACCGCCAGCTCCAGCGCCACCTCCCCGCGCGCCACCACCGCCCCGCTGAACGGGGTGGGTTGCGGTAGGGGGGTCGGCACGGGCAGCTGGAAGAACTCGGCGTCGGAGAGGTCCACGATGCCGTGGAGGGCCTCGACGCGGAGCGCCACCCGGGGCGTGCCTTCGGTGAGGAGCGCGAAGGGGGTCCGTCCGCCCGGCAGCCCCAGCACCGTGGAGACGAACGCCACCGGATAGCGCTCGCCGCGCGCGTCGATCTCGCCCCCGTCGGTGGGAGCGGTCACGATTCTCGCGGAGGTGGGACACGCGGAGGGCGAGTCGCACGCCGCCGGCAGAGAAGAGCAGCGCCTTGCGGTCGACGGGCTGGGCCACGCCGCCATGATATACAGGTTGTGATGACGCCCGCGGTCCTCCTCGTCGATGACGAGCGCTTCGCGCGGACGGTCTATTCGGATTACCTCCGGGCGGCCGGGTGCGAGGTCGAGGTGGCCCAGGACGCCGAGGCGGCCCTGGGCCTGCTGGAGCACCGGCGCTTCGACGTGCTCCTGACCGACGTGATCCTCCCCGGCTCCTCCGGGCTGGACCTGCTCACCGTGGCCAAGGGGCTCGACCCCAACCTCGAGGTGGTGGTCATCACCGCCCTCGACAAGGTGGACCCGGCGGTGCGGGCCATGAAGGCCGGCGCCAGCGACTACCTGGTGAAGCCGGTCACGCCGGAGGGGCTGCAGCTGGCCGTGCAGCGGTGCCTCTCCACCCGGGAGCTGCTGGCGGAGAACAAGTCGCTGCGGGCCCACCTCAAGCTCTACGAGGCCGGCCAGCGCATCGCCGCCACGCTCGACCGGGACAAGCTGGTCCCGGCGGCCCTCTCGGCGGTGTGCAGCGCCTGCGGCTCGATCGCCGCGGCGCTGCTGGAGCGGACGGGCCGCGGCGAGTGGGTGCTCTCCGGGGCCCACGGCCTGGACTACGGCCCGGCGGCCGAGCTGCTGGAGCGCTGTCGCGCCTCGCTGGCCGAGCTGAAGCCGGAGGTGCCGGGCACGGTGGCGCTGCCGGGTGACGCCGGAGGCAAGGCGCTGCTCCTGCCGGTGGCCGACGAGGGGACGCTGGCGGGCGCCGTGGCGGTGCTGGTGCAGGGCGAGCTGGACGCGACGGCCCGGGAGGCGGTCGCCTTCCTGTCGCGCCACCTGGCCCTGGCGCTGCGGAACCTGGGGCGGCTGCAGCAGGTGGAGCACCTCGCCTACCTCGACGACCTCACGCACCTCTACAACACCCGCTACCTGGACCTGGCGCTGGACCGCGAGCTGGGCGGCGGCCGGCCGTTCACGGTGCTGTTCATGGACCTGGACCGCTTCAAGGCGGTCAACGACGAGCACGGCCACCTGTCCGGCTCACGCCTGCTGGTGGAGGTGGCGCGGGTGCTGCGGGCCTGCGTCCGCGACGACGACGTGCTGGTCCGGTACGGCGGGGACGAGTACCTGGTGCTGCTGGTAGGGATCGACTCCGGCGGCGGCCTCAAGGTGGCCGAGCGGATCCGCCGGGCCATCGAGGACCACCGCTTCCTGTCCCGGGAGGGGCAGCGGGTGCGGGTCACGGCCTCCATCGGCCTGGCCAGCTTCCCCGAGCACGCCCAGGCCAAGGCCGAGATCCTCGACCTGGCCGACCGCGCCATGTACCGGGGCAAGCGGTCGAGCCGGAACGTGGTCTACATGGCCTCGCGCGACCTGCCGCCGGTGCCGGCGGGCGAGCGACCGTAGGCGATATCGGGTCGGGTGGTGTGACTGCCCCGGCGCGCGGCGCCGAGCGTGAGAAAGCCCAAAAAAACTGCGGGGCCAGGGGCTTTCGCCCTTGGCCCCGCTGACGACGACTGCCGGGTTCCGCCCTTCCAAGCACGTAGTAGCGGCTGCCCTCGTCATCGACCCACCGGCTCGCGGCGCTCACCGGTTGTCGTATGTCAATAACCTACCCTGCCCGACGGGCTTCCGTCAAGCCCAAGAGCGGATCAGGGCCTGATTCCGGGCACTTGGGTTGGGAGAGGCGACCCGCCCCCCACCCGCGGGCGCTACTTCTTCTGGCGGTACTTGCGGATGTCGAAGGCGACGGCGGAGACGATGATGGTCCCCTTCACGATCTGCTGCCAGTAGGGGCTCAGGCCGACGAAGGTCAGGCCGTAGTTGATGACGGTGAAGATGACCACGCCCAGCAGGATGCCGGGGATGGTCCCGATACCGCCGGTGACCGACACCCCACCCACCACGCAGGCCGCGATCGCGTCCAGCTCGTACCCCGTGCCGTAGTTGTTGGTGGCGCCGCCGGTCCGGGCCGCCTCGAGCGTGCCGGCCAGGCCATACAGGCCGCCGGCGATGGCGTACATGATCATCGTCGTCTTGGCGACGTTGATGCCCGACACGCGGGCGGCCTGCTCGTTGCCGCCCATCGCGTAGACGTTCTTGCCGAACGCCGTCTTGTTCATCAGCACCCACATCCCCACCGCCACCACCAGGGCGATGATCACCAGGTAAGGGATGGAGTACGGCCCGGTGCCGATGGCGCCGGTGCCCAGGCTGGTGAAGTCGGACCTGAGCCCGCCGATGGGCTGCGAGTTGTTGGGCGGGGTGTCGAAGTAGATTCGAGTTCACCCCGTGCACCACCAGCATCATGCCCAGGGTGGCGATGAACGGGGCCACGCCCAGCTTGGCCACGACGAAGCCGTTGATGAAGCCGGCGATGACGCAGGCCAGCACCGCCAGGACGATGGGGACGACGAGCAGCTGCTGCGGCATGTCCGGGTAGAAGAGCCGCAGGTAGTCCGGCGCCTGGAGCATGGACGCCGAGATCACCGCAGCGAACCCGACCATGCGCCCGGCGGACAGGTCCGCGCCGGCGGTCACGATCGCGAAGAAGGCCCCCAGCGCCACGATGGAGCGGGTGGACGACTGCATCAGCACGTCGCGCAGGGTGCCGATCGACAGGAACTCCGGCTCGAGCTTGGCGATCACGATCACCAGCAGGACCAGGGCCGTGAAGATGGCGTTGTCGGTGATGAAGCGGAGCGCGCGCCGGAGCAGGTCGTCGACCCTGGGCGCAGCAGACGGCGGCGGCGGCCCGGGCGGGGTCGAGGAGGAGTCGAGCGGGTTGATGGCCATGGTGGAGTTCTCTCCTCGGCTACATGAACTGTGCGGCGAGGCGCATGATATCTCTTCCTGGCTGGCGCGCTCACCCTGGACGACGCCGGTCACCCGCCCCTCGCACATCACCATGATCCGGTCGGACATGCCGAGCAGCTCCGGCATCTCGGAGGAGATCATGATGATGCTCTTCCCCTGGCGGGCCAGCTCCGCGATGATCGTGTAGATTTCGAACTTCGGCGCCCACGTCGATGCCGCGGGTGGGCTCGTCGAGAAGGAGGATGTCCGGCTCGGTCAGCAGCCACCGCCCGAGCAGCACCTTCTGCTGGTTGCCGCCGGACAGGTCCCGGATGTGCGTCTTCACCGTGGGCGTCTTCACCCGCAGCCGCTCGACGGTGCGCAGCGCGTCCGCGCGCCGCTTCCGGTCGTTCAGCAGGCCGAAGCGGAGGTAACGGCGCTGGTTCGCGATGAGCGCGTTCTCCAGGACCGAGAGCGCCGGGAAGATGCCCGAGCCGCGGCGGTCCTCGGTGAGGAGCGCCATCCCGTGCTTCTTGGCCTGCTCCGGCGACCGGATGACGAACCGGCGCCCCTTGATTCCGATCTCGCCCCGCTGGATGGAGCGGAGGCCGAAGAGCGCCTCCACCAGCTCGGTCCGCTGCGCGCCCACCAGGCCGCCGATGCCCAGCATCTCGCCCTCGCGCAGCTCGAAGGAGACGTCCTTGAACGAGCGCGGCAGCGGGGAGGTGAGGCCGGCGACGCGCATCCGGACCGCGCCGGGGACGTTGTGGCGCTCCGGGAAGCGGTGGGTGAGGTCGCGCCCCACCATGCGGTTGATGATGGTGGCCTCGGTCAGCTCGGCGGCCGGCCAGGTGCCGACGCGCCGGCCGTCGCGCATGATGGTGACCTCGTCGGAGATGCCGGAGGATCTCCTCCATCTTGTGCGAGATGTAGATGATGGCGCAGCCGCGCGAGCGCAGGTCGTTGATGATCCGGAACAGGTGCTCCACCTCCACCTCGGTGAGCGAGGAGGTGGGCTCGTCCATGATGATGACCTTGGACTTGAACGAGACCGCCTTGGCGATCTCCACCAGACTGGATCTTGGACAGCGAGAGGCTCCCCAGGCGCGCGGCGGGGTCGATCGTGATCCCCAGCCCCTTGAACAGGGCCGCGGTGTCCCGGTACATCGCCCGGTGATCGACGAAGGGGATGGGGCCGAGCTTCCGCTGCGGGAAGCGGCCCAGCCAGATGTTCTCCATCACGCTGCGGTGCGGGATGGGGTGCAGCTCCTGGTGGATCATCGAGATGCCGTTGTCGAGGGCCTCCTTCGGCCGGCCGATGACCAGCGGCCTGCCCTCGAGACGGATCTCGCCCCGGTCCGGGTGATAGAGCCCGAACAGGATCTTCATCAGCGTGGACTTGCCGGCGCCGTTCTCGCCCATCAAGGCGTGCACCGTCCCGGCGCGCACCGTGAGCGAGACGTCATCCAGCGCGCGGACGCCGGGGAACTCCTTCGAGATGCCGACCATCTCCAGCAGGACGCCCAAGCCTAGCCTCCCTTGCTTCCCTGCGGAGGGCGGGGGAGCCGGAGCTCCCCCGCCCCTGCAACACCTACGCTACGTTCTACATCGCGTCCTTGATGTTGTCCTTGGTGATCGGCTTGTACGGCACCCAGACGTACTTGCCGTCGGTGATGTCGTAGCCGACGTTCTCCTTGGTCGGCTTCTGGCCCTGCGCCAGGACGTACGACAGGCTGAACGTGGCCTTGCCCTGGTTCTTGGCGTCGTTCAGCACGGTGCCGAGCATCGTGCCGTCCTTGAGGGCCTGGATGGCCGGGGCGGTGGCGTCCACGCCGACCACCGGCATGAACTTGCCGCCCTTGAAGTAGCCGGCGGCCTTGAGGGCCTCGATGGCGCCGAGGGCCATGTCGTCGTTGTTGGCGAACACGACCTCGATGTTCTTGTGGGCGCCGAGGAAGGCGGACATCTTCTCCTGGCCCTTCACGCGATCCCACATGCCGGTGTCCTCGGCCAGCTTCTCGACCTTGAGGCCGGCGTCGGTGAGCGCCTTGATGGAGAACTTGGTGCGGAGCTCGGCGTCCTGGTGGCCCGGCTCACCCTTGAGCATGACGTACTGGATGACGCCGTCCTTGTTCAGGTCGGCCTCGGGGTGCTTCTTCCAGTAGTCCACCACCAGCTGGCCGGCCATGGTGCCGGACTGCTCGGCGACGGCGCCGACGTAGTAGGCCTTGTCGTACTTGGCCATGTCGTCCTTGAACGGCTCGCGGTTGAAGAACACCACCGGGATGCCGGCCGCCTGGGCCTTCTGGACGATCACGCCCGCCGCCGCCCGGTCGACCGGGTTGATGGCGATGGCGTTCATCTTCTTGTTGAGGAACAGGTCGATCTTCTCGTTCTGGGTGGCCTGCTGGTTCTGCGAGTCGACCATGTCGACCTTGGCCTTGCCCTTGGCCGCGTCGGTGATGGCGTTGCGGACGCCGGTCATGAACGTGTCGTCGTACTTGTAGATGGCGACGCCGATCTTCGGCTCAGCGGCCTGCGCCACGCCGGCGATCAGAAGCCCGAACAGCGCGATGCTCTTCTTCATCTGACTTCCTCCTGGTGACGACTGCGGTTCGAAGGCACTTCCCTGTACGACGGTCCTCCGGCGCCCGATGGTCCGCGCCGGCCCCTGCTACGACCTACGACACTCGCTCCGACTGCGACGAGATCCTGGCCCCCGCGCCGGGGGTGCTGAGGAAGAGGCGCGGAGTGATGCCGGTGCGGCGCTGGTAGACGTCCAGGACCTTCGCCTTGAAGTCCTCGACGGACCGGCGCTCCACGAGATTCACGGTGCACCCGCCGAAGCCCCCGCCGGTGATGCGGGCCCCCAGCACGCCGGGCACCGACCGGGCCAGGTCCACCAGCAGGTCCACCTCGGCGCAGCTCACCTCGAAGTCGTCCCGCTGCGAGTCGTGGGAGGCGTTCATGAGGCGGCCGAAGGCGGCCAGGTCACCCCGGCGCATGGCCTCGGCGCTCTCCAGCACCCGCGCGTTCTCGGTGATGATGTGGCGGCAGCGGCGGTACACCGGGTCGCTCACCTGGGCGCGGACCGCCTCGAGCTGCTCCAGGGTGGCGTCCCGCAGGGCCCGGACGCCGGGGGAGCGGGCGGCCATGGCGGCCACGCCGGCGGTGCACTCGGCCCGGCGCTGGTTGTAGGCCGAGGCCACCAGCGAGTGCTTCACGCCGCTGTGGCAGATGGCGATGGCGTGGTCGTCCAGCGTCAGCGGCACCAGCTGGTGGGCCAGCGAGCGGCAGTCGAGCAGGAGGGCGTGGCCAGGCTCGCCCATGAGCGAGATGAACTGGTCCATGATCCCGCACTTCATGCCGACGAAGTCGTTCTCGGCGTGCTGGCACAGGCGCGCCAGGCGCGGCCGCTCCGCCTCGAAGCCGGAGAGGGCCTGGGCCACCAGCGCGGTGGAGACCTCCAGGGCGGCCGAGGAGGAGAGCCCCGCCCCCTGCGGGAGGTCCCCGGAGAAGGCCAGGTCCATGCCCTCGACCCGCAGCCCTGCCTCCTCCAGGCTCCAGACGACGCCGCGGACGTAGTCGCTCCACGGGTGCGCCGGATCGCGGGCGATGGCGCCGCCCACCTGGAAGGTGCTGGTCTCGGACAGGTCGGCGGCGTGGACCCTCACCTGCCCGTCCTGGCGCCGCCGGCCCACCATCTCCACGCCGAAGCCGATGGCCATGGGGAGGACGAAGCCGTCGTTGTAGTCGGTGTGCTCGCCGATGAGGTTCACGCGGCCGGGCGCCCGGCCGGCCACCGGCGGCCCGCCCGGCCCGAGCTCGCGCTCGAGCACCTCGACCAGCTTCGGCCCCTGCACCGTCATGGCGTCCTCCCGTCGTGCACGCGCGCCCTCCCGCCCGTGATCAGCTAGACCAGCCTGATCTCGAGCCCCTTCTCGCGCAACGCGCGCACGACCTCGGGATTGGCCCCCCGGTCGGTGATGAGCAGGTCGACCTCGTGCAGCTCCGCGTACTTCGCCAGCGCCACCTTGCCGACCTTGGTCGAGTCGGCCAGCACCACCCGCCGCCGCGCCGCCCTCACGAACAGCGCCTTGATCTCGGCCTCGGCCACGTTGACGTTGGAGACGCCGTGCTCGGCGTCGATCCCGTTGGCGCCCAGGAAGGCGATGTCCGCCCGCAGCCGGGAGAGGATCAGCTCGCCGAAGGGGTTCACCAGCGAGTGCTGCTTGGCGCGCAGCGTGCCGCCGGTCACCACCGTGGTGGCCTCCGGATCGCCCTCGAGGATCGCGGCGATGTTGAGCCCGTTGGTGAAGACGGTGGGGCGCTTGCGCGCGGCCACCAGCTTGCGGGCGGCCTCGGTGACCGTGGTGCCCACGTCGAGGATGACCGTGTCGCCGGGGGAGAGCAGCTCCACCGCGGCCTCGCCGATGCGCTCCTTCTCCGGGTGGTGGGCCGTCTCTTCGACCTGGAACGGCCGCTCCAGCCCCATCTTCCGGACCAGGATGGCGCCGCCGTGCGTTCGCCGGAGCAGGCCGTCGCCCTCGAGCACGTCGAGGTCCTGGCGGATCGTGACCTCCGAGACCTCCAGCTGCTTCGCGAGATCAGCCACCAGGCAGCGCCCGTGGCGCTCCAGGGTCACCAATATCTCGCGGCGCCGCTCCTCGGGAAACACCGGCCGCTCCTTTCCCTTCGACGATGAGCGGCCTTCTACGTCTGCTTTCGTTTAGCGTCAATCATTAACGATCGAAGCCCCTTTTCGTTACGTTATGGTCCAGTCAGTACGCCATTGGGGTTACATCAGCGTCTACCTGGCGTCGAAAATGAAAGCAGCGACAACCCCGGGAGCCGTAGATCTTTCGACATCGAGAACGAATCGCGAAACCGGAGCGGTCCCGAGGACTTGGGACAGAGGCCGGAGGCGGGGCTCCGTCACCGGTCACACCCCAAGGGCGCACGCGCTGGAGCAAGTGAAGGCGAGAGGGAGGGGGAGAGGGAGGGCACGAAGGCCGCCATCTTCTCGCGCCCGTAGGTCTGCACCGCCGCCCAGAGGTTATGTCCCCGGCAACGGAGCCGAAGGTTGGCGGCGGTGGGCAGCCCGCCCATCGCCTCCGGGTCGATGTGGTCCAGCTCCAGCTGCCAGCGGCTGCAGCAGCGGCGGCCGTCCGGGGAGACGTAGGTGCAGCAGCCGCCATCGCGCGCCCAGACTTCGCGGCGAACGACGGCCGTGACGGTGCGAGGGTCGAAGCGGTACGCGGTGGCGAAGAGCGGGAGCGGGTCAGTGGAGGGAACCGTGACCGGAACCGGCGCGGAGAGCGTCGCCGGCTTCGAGTCCTCGGGCGCAGCAGCAGCGGGAGCCTCCGCCTTGTTCAGCTCCACCGCCCCCTTTCGCTTGGCGTGCTTCTCCACGGCGCACCGGAGCGCCTCCTTGAGCACGTCGGCCAGGTTGCCGTCGGGCACCTTGTGGGAGAGGAGTTCACGGAGCGTCTCGAGGTCAGCGTGCGCCGCCTCGTCGAGCGTGACGCGCATCGACCACTGCTCCGCGTTCACCGGGTGAAGCTCGGGGCGGCTGGGGACAGGGGTGGGCGCCGAGAGCGCGAAGGCGGGCTCCGAGGAAACGGCCGGCTCCTGAGGCTGGGACGGAGCCGCCTCGACCGGCGCGGTCACCAGTGCAGTCGCACCCGTTGGATCCACCGGACGAGGCTGGGAGGCGGCAGGGGGCGTAGAAGGGAGCCGACGCACCCCGTTCTTCGGCGCCTCGCGGGGCTTGAGGGTCACCACCAGCCGCTCCACCTCGGCCTTGGACTTGAAGGCGGCGCCTCCGACCAGCTCCTCCAGGTTCTCCTCGGTCAGCACATCGCGCAGCATCCCCAGCGTGGAGAGCGAGAGCCTACCCTCGCGCAGCGGCGCCTCGAGGGAGGGGAACCGGGACAGCAGCCGCATGGCCGTGATGCGGCGGTAGGCGCCGTCCTCGGAGAGGTGGAGCACCTCCCGGCAGTAGGCCCAGAGCGACGGGTAGCCCTGCTCCAGGTAGAGCTTCCGCCGCTCCACCTCCGCCAGCACCAGCAGGAGCCCGACCTTGATGCCGCGCTCGTCCGAGGCGAGAGCGTGCAGCCGGGCGATGAGGGAGCTGTTGTCGAGCACATCGAGTCGGGCGTTCATTGGCGTGCACCTCCAGCAGAGGACGCCATCGTAAGCCTGGTTTTCGAGGTGCTCGCCGAGGCCCCTGGCGCCGCCCAGGAGGCGAGATTCTCGCGAGCCCATCTCCGCTCCCCCACGCGCCTCCCCGCGCGCCCAGGAGATCACGCAGAGCGTTGCAGGAGAGGCGTTTCCGGCGGAGCCGCGCCGCGGAAGCCGCGCCGCGCCAAATTCACGTCAAGCAAAATCCGGCGAAGGCCGCGAGACGCCCCACTTGCTCCAGCGGCGGCGTTTCACGGCGCCTGGGCTTCGACTCCGCGAGCCCTGCGGGCTCGCTACGCTCAGCCCGAACGGATCCTCAACGTCATCAGCAATGACTTGACCCCATCCCGGCTCTTCCTCCAAGGGCGCACGCGCTGGAGTAAGTGACTCCCAGCTGGCCCTAAGGGCGCACGCGCTGGAGCAAGTGACTCCCAGTTGACCCCAAGGGCGCACGCGCTGGAGCAAGTGACTCCCAGTTGACCCCAAGGGCGCACGCGCCGGAGCAAGTAACTCCCAGTTGGCCCCAAGGGCGCACGCGCTGGAGTAAGTGACTCCCCGTTAACCCCAAGGGCGCACGCGCTGGAGCAAGCAACTCTCAGTCGACCCCAAGGGCGCACGCGCTGGAGCAAGTAGCTCTCAGTCGACCCCAGGGGCGCACGCACTGGAGCAAGTAACTCTCAGTTGACCCCAAGGGCGCACGCGCTGGAGTAAGTGACTCTCAGTTGACTCCAAGGGCGCACGCGCTGGAGTAAGTAACTCTCAGTTGACCCCAAGGGCGCACGCGCTGGAGCAAGTGACTCCCAGTTGACTCCAAGGGCGCACGCGCTGGAGTAAGCGCAAACAAGAATGACCTGCCCCCTCCCCGTCCCCTCTCCCCCTCCCCGTCCCCCTCCCCGTCCCCTCTCCCCGTCCCCTCTCCCCGTCCCCTCTCCCCGTCCCCTCTCCCCGTCCCCTCTCCCCGTCCCCTCTCCCCGTCCCCTCTCCCCGTCCCCTCTCCCCGTCCCCTCTCCCCGTCCCCTCTCCCCGTCCCCTCTCCCCGTCCCCCCTCCCCGTCCCCCCTCCCCGTCCCCCCTCCCCGTCCCCCCTCCCCGTCCCCCCTCCCCGTCCCCCCTCCCCGTCCCCCCTCCCCGTCCCCCCTTCCCCGTCCCCCCTCCCCGTCCCCCCTCCCCGTCCCCCCTCCCCGTCCCCCCTCCCCGTCCCCCCTCCCCGTCCCCCCTCCCCGTCCTCCTCCCCGTCCTCCTCCCCGTCCTCCTCCCCGTCCCTCTCCCCGTCCCTCTCCCCGTCCCTCTCCCCGTCCCCGTCCCCAGCCCCCTCTCCCCGTCCCTCAGCACGGCCCCGGCCACAGGCGCGGGGCGCAGGGGGCCCCCCGCGCCCTGTACCGACGGCAGCGCCAAGCACGGCAGCGCCAACCACGCCACCGCCAACCGCCCCACCCCACACGCAAGAAGGGCCGAAGCCGCCACCGGCCCCGGCCCCCTTCACCACTCAACCCCTTCGCCTAGTAGTCCATATCGTCCATCCCGCCCCCCGGCGCCGGCGCCGCCGCCTTCTTCCTCGGCTTCTCCGCCACCATCGCCTCGGTCGTCAGCAGCAGGCTCGCCACCGACGCCGCGTTCTGCAGCGCCGTCCTGGACACCTTGGTCGGGTCGATCACCCCGGCCGCCACCAGGTCCTCGAACGCCTCGGTCTGCGCGTTGAACCCGTGCGCGCCCGAGCCCTCCAGGATGCGGGCCACCACCACCGCGCCGTCCCAGCCGGCGTTGGTGGCGATCTTCCTGGCCGGCCACTCCAGCGCGCGGGCCACGATCTGCACGCCGAACTTCTGGACGCCCTCGGCCTGCAGGCCCAGCAGCGCCTCCTGGGCGCGCAGGTACGCGACGCCGCCGCCGGGGACGATGCCCTCCTCGACCGCGGCGCGGGTGGCGTGGAGCGCGTCCTCCACGCGCGCCTTCTTCTCCTTCATCTCGGTCTCCGGTGGCGGCGCCCACGTTGATCACCGCCACGCCGCCCACCAGCTTGGCCAGGCGCTCCTGCAGCTTCTCGCGGTCGTAGTCGCTGGTGGTCTCCTCGATCTGGGCCCGGAGCTGCTTGATGCGGGCCTGGATGTCGGCGTCCTTGCCCACGCCGTCCACCACGGTGGTGTTGTCCTTGTCCACCGTGATCCGCTTGGCGCGCCCCAGGTCCTTGAGCGTGACCTGCTCGAGCTTGAGCCCCAGCTCCTCGGCCACCACCTCGCCGCCGGTCAGGACCGCCAGGTCCTTCAGCATCTCCTTGCGGCGATCGCCGAAGCCGGGCGCCTTGACGGCGCAGACGTGGAGCGTGCCGCGGAGCTTGTTCACCACCAGCGTGGCCAGCGCCTCACCCTCGACCTCCTCGGCCACGATGAGCAGCGGTTTGCCGCTGCGAGCCACCTGCTCCAGCACCGGGACGAGGTCGGCCATGGCCGAGATCTTCTTCTCGGTGATGAGGATGAAGGGATCCTCCAGCACCGCCTCCATCCGATCAGGGTTCGTGACGAAGTAGGGCGAGGCGTAGCCCCGGTCGAACTGCATGCCCTCCACCACCTCCAGCGTGGTCTCGAGCCCCTTGGCCTCCTCGACCGTGATCACGCCCTCCTTGCCCACCTTCTCCATGGCCTCGGCGATGATGTTGCCGATGGTGGCGTCGCCGTTGGCGGAGATGGTGCCGACCTGGGCGATGTCCTTCTTGCCCTGGGTGGGCTTGGAGAGCGCCTTGAGCTGCTCGACCACCACCTCGACGGCCTTGTCGATGCCGCGCTTGAGGTCCATCGGGTTGTGCCCGGCGGCCACCAGCTTCAGCCCCTCCTCGTAGATGGAGCGGGCCAGCACGGTGGCGGTGGTGGTGCCGTCGCCGGCCTTGTCGCTGGTCCGCGACGCCACCTCGCGCACCATCTGGGCGCCCATGTTCTCGAACTTGGCCTCGACCTCGATTTCCTTGGCGACGGTGACGCCGTCCTTGGTGATGAGCGGTGCGCCGAAGCTCTTCTCGATGACGACGTTGCGCCCCTTGGGGCCGAGCGTGACCGCGACGGCCTCCGCGAGCGTCTGGACGCCGCGCAGGATGGCCTCGCGGGCGGGCTGGTGGAACGTGATCTCCTTGGCCGACATACGAAACGCTCCTTGCTGGTAAACCGTCGTTCTTTCCGATGTTTGCCCGGTCGCTGCGCCTGGCAGTCCCCCGGGGCGAGCGCTAATCTAACCGCCGCCCGGTGCCGGTCAAGCGACCGCCGGAGGGCGCTCCGGACACGCTCCGTCAGTGAACTCCGTCGCGTCCCTCCGCCCCCCGCCGGGGTGGGGCTGCGCGTTGACAACCCGGGGCGAACGCGGTGACCTCGCCGCCCATGCGAGGGCGGGACGTGCGCGGCAGGGGAGCGGAGCTCGAGCGGTTGCTGGAGGTCGCCGCCGAGGCCTACGAGGCAGGCCGGCTGGAGGAGGCGCTGGCGCGGGCCGAGGAGGCGCTCCGAGCCGAGCCGCGGGCGGTCGCAGCCCTGCACTACCGGGCGGCCTCGCTGGCCGGACTGGGGCACCAGGAGGAAGCGCGCCAGGCCTACGCCACGGCCCTGCGCCAGGACCGGGACGACCTCGACCTGCTGGCGGGCGCGGCCGACTTCCTGCTCAACGGCCTCGGCGATGACGAGGCGGAGCGGGTCGATCTGGAGGAGGCGCTGGCGCTGGCCGAGCGCGGGAGCAAGCTTTCGCGCAAGGCCCGCGCGCCCGACCGCCAGGCCGAGTTCGCCTGGCTGGAGGGGGTGGCGCTCAACCAGCTGGGCCAGCCGGAGGAGGCGCTGGCGCGGCTGGCGGTGGCGGAGCGCGAGGGGCCGCAGGTGGACGTGCTGCTGGAGAAGGGCTTCGCGCTCCACGAGCTGTCCCGGTTCGACGAGGCGCACGCGGCGCTGGCGGCGGCCGAGGCGCTGGACCCCGAGGACGCGTGGATCCAGCACACGCTGGGGCTGGTGGCCGAGCGGCGCGGCGCGGCCGAGGAGGCCCGGCAGCGGTTCGCGCGCGCCCGCCGGCTCTCGCCGGACGAGTTCCCGAAGCCGGTGGCGCTCTCCCAGGCCGCCTTCGACGCCGCCGTGGAGGACGCGCTGACGGACCTCCCCGAGCCGGTGCGCCGTTACCTGGCCAACGTGGCCATCACGGTGGAGGACCTGCCCAGCGACGACGACCTGCGGGGCTCCGACCCGCCGCTCTCGCCCGCCATCCTGGGGCTGTTCCGCGGCGCGCCTTACGGCCAGAAGGCCTCCATGGACCCCTGGAGCCACTTCCCGTCGTCGATCGTGCTCTACCAGAAGAACCTGGAGCGGTTCGCCCGCAGCCGCACCGAGCTGATCGAGCAGATCGGCGTGACCCTCATCCACGAGGTGGGCCACTTCCTCGGGCTGGACGAGGACGAGCTGTACGAGCGGGGGCTGGAGTGAGCGGGCCCCTGGCCTTCGACTCCGGGCCCGCCTTCGGCGTGCCCTACGCTCAGGCCGAACGGCGTGGTCTTCCGTTCACCCTGAGCGTAGCCGCGGCGCCGCCGCGGCGGAGTCAAAGGGCGCCGGCGCGCCGCCGCGCGCGGCCTACGCCACCAGCTTCTCGAACACCTCGCGCACGTAGTCGAGCGGGCCGGGGGCGGCGGCCGGCGCCTGCTGGGCGCGGAGCCGCGCGATCCAGGCGGCGCAGGCCGCGCACTCGCGCGCCTCGTGGACGACCGGCGGCGTCCGCACCGCGCCGGTGCGGGCGATGGCCCGGAGCCGGAGCAGCTGGTCGGGCTCGTCGAGCAGGCAGCGGGCGGGCGCGCCGGTCGCGGTCAGGCCGTGGCGGAGCGGGAGGACCGCGGAGCGGCGCGCGGGGATCGACCCGTCCTCGGCCAGGTCCTCGCGCGGCGGGGCGCTGAGGATGGCGCGCAGCCACCACGGGCCGTCGGGCGGCCGCGGACCGGCGTCCAGCTCCTCCCCCAGGAACTCGGAGTGCGGGCGGGGTTCGACGGTGGCGATGGTGGGGATGAGCGAACCGGCGTCGTGGGGGAACATGTGCGGACCCCTCCAGGTCCTGGGGGCCGCGAGGTGCGCGGCCGCCCACCCGTAGAGCATCGCGCGTGCCACCGAGGGCCGCTGCGACCGTTTGGTGCCCGAGCGCTCGCGTGGCGGGCGGTTGTGCCCCTCGGGCGCCTGGTCGCCTCTCCGGCGGGGTGCATCGGCCCATTCGCACTGTCACCGTCGCGAGACAGGTGCCGCCCGACGCATCCCTCGCCCCGAGGACACCGCCGCGCCACACCCTGTGGATTTCTTCAGCTGGGCCTGCCCGCGAGCCGCGCTGGGAGCGGAAACCGGCCGAGAAATTGACCTGTTGGGACCGATATCGGATGGTCGCCGGAATGGCACCGGTCATCGAGTCGATGGAGCTGCTGCAGGTCCTCGCCGAGGCGTACGACATCGCACGGAGCGTGAACCAGAAGCCGACCAGCGCCCACCAGCTCCTGGCCTTCTTCACGGTGCCGAACCGGGCCGAGATCCTGCTCCGCGAGCGCGGCATCGACGAGGACCGGATCCTCCAGGCCATCCACGGCGCGCCGCGCGAGCCGGAGGGCGTCCAGCGCGACCTGCGCGAGCGCGCCCGCGACGTGGCGGCGGGCGTGGGGGCCGACGAGGTGGACTGCCTCCACCTGCTCATCGCCATGAGCCGCGTCCGCGCGGCCGCCGCCCACCAGCTGCTGGGCGCCTGCGGCCTGCAGCTCTCCACCCTCCGCAACGTGGCCCTCTCCTACTTCACCGCCCGCATGCCGCGCCGGCTGCGCGAGGTGCAGCCGGTCAGGGTGGCGCCCGGCCCCGCCTCCGCCCCGCGCCGCGCGGCCCCGCCGCCGGAGGAGGCGCGCGACCTGGACGAGCGGCTGGAGCAGGCCCTGGGGGCGCTGGAGCAGAGCGCCGCCCCGCTGGCGCGGGCCGCCTCCCCCGCCGCCGCCGAGCCCGCCCCCACCCCGGCGCCCGCCGCCGCCCCGGCCCCGTCGCGCGAGCGGCCGGCCAGCGCCCACGCGCTGGATCCCAAGGTCTTCCCCTGGCTCTCGCAGCTGGGGCGCAACCTCACCGAGCTGGCCGCGGGCGGCCGGCTCGACCCGCTGGTCGGGCGCGAGCGCGAGGTCGAGGAGGCCATCGACGTCCTCGGCAAGCGGCGCACCAACAACCCGCTGCTGGTGGGCGAGCCGGGCGTGGGCAAGACCGCCATCGTGGAGGGGATTGCCCAGCGCCTCCTGAAGCACACCGAGACCGCCGGGCGGATCCTGGTCGAGCTGGACATGGCCAGCGTGGTGGCGGGCACCCAGCTGCGCGGCGCCTTCTCCGAGAAGCTCCTGGGCATCAAGGAGGAGGTGCGGCGGGCCGGCGGGCGGGTGGTGGTCTTCATCGACGAGGTCCACACCGTGATGGGCGCCGGCTCCACCGGCGAGGGGCCGCAGGACGCGGCCAACGAGCTGAAGGCGGCGCTGGCCCGCGGCGAGTTCCCCTGCATCGGCGCCACCACGCACGACGAGTTCCGCCAGCACATCCAGAAGGACCCGGCGCTGGAGCGCCGCTTCACGCCGGTGCTGGTGCGCGAGCCCACCGTGGACGACACGGTGGCCATCCTGCAGGGGCTGGCCCCGCGCTACGCGCGCCACCACGGCGTGGCCTTCGAGGCCGAGGCGCTGCAGGCGGCGGCCTCGCTCACCGCGCGGTACGTGACCGACCGCTTCCTGCCGGACAAGGCGGTGGCGGCGCTGGACCTGGCCGGCTCGCGCGCCCGGCGCGAGGGGACGCGCGCGGTGGGCGCCACCGAGGTGGCCCGGGTGGTGGCCAAGATGGCCGGCATCCCGGAGTCGCGCCTGGTGGCCAGCGACCGCGAGCGGATCCTGGCGCTGGAGGCCACGCTGCGCGAGCGGGTCATCGGCCACGCCGACGCGGTGGCGCGCATCGCGGCGGTGTTGAAGCGCAACTTCGCCGGCTTCGCCTCCCGCCGGCCCATGGGCTCGTTCCTCTTCCTGGGCCCCACCGGCGTGGGCAAGACCGAGCTGGCCCGGGCGCTGGCCGACGCCCTCTACGGCTCGCCCGAGGCGCTGGTGCAGCTGGACATGAGCGAGTGCGCCGAGGCCACCGGCGTGGCGCGGCTGGTGGGCGCCGCCCCGGGCTACGTCGGCTACGGCGACGGGGGGCAGCTCACCGACGCCGTCCGCCGCCGCCCCGCCTCGGTGGTGGTGCTGGACGAGATTGAGAAGGCGCACCGCGACGTGCTGATGCTGCTGCTCCAGGTGCTGGAGGAGGGGCGGCTCACCGACGGGCGCGGCCGGCTGGTGGACTTCTCCAACACGGTGGTGGTGCTCACCTCCAACCTGGGCGCCGGCGAGGCCACCCGGACCAGCTCGGGGGCGATGGGCTTCGGCGCTGCCGACCGGACGCCGCCGCGCGAGGAGCGGGCCCTGGCCGCCGCGCGCGGGGCGCTGCCGCCGGAGCTCTGGAACCGGCTCGACGAGCGGCTGCTCTTCGCGCCCCTGGGGCGCGAGGAGGTGGCGCGCATCGCCGGGCTGCTCCTGGCCGAGTCCTCCCGCCGGCTGGAGCGCGAGCGGAAGATCGGCTTCACCGCCACGCCGGCGGCCATCGAGCTGCTGCTCGACCAGGGCGGCTGGGATCCGGCGCTGGGCGCGCGCCCGATGCGCGGCGCGGTCCAGCGGCTGGTGGAGGCGCCGCTGGCCGAGGCCATCCTGCGCGGCCACCTGGGGCCCGGCGCGGCGGTCGAGGTGGACGTCCGCGACGGCGCGCTGGCCTTCGTGCCGCGCTGAGCGAGGCGCCCATGGGCCGCTCGGCGATGGTGATCGGCGCAGGCCGCCTCGCCTCGGCGCTCGTGCCGGGCCTCCGCGCGGCGGGCCTGGAGGTGGCCGGCGTGGCGCGATCCAAGGCGGGCCGGGCCCGGCTGCGCAGGCTGGGCGCCCGCCCGGCCGCGCTGGCCGAGGCCTCCGCCCACGCCCTGGTGCTGCTGGCGGTCCCGGACGGCGCGGTGGCCGAGGCGGCGGCGGCGCTGGCCCCGCACCTGCGCCGCGGGCAGGTGGTGGCGCACGGGGCCGGGGCGCTGGGGCTCGAGCCGCTGGCGCCGGTGCGGGCGCGCGGGGCGCACCCGGGCTCGCTCCACCCGGTGCAGGCGCTGGCCGGTGGCCCCTTCGCGCCCGGGACCGTGGCCGCGGTGGACGGCGATCCGGCCGCGCGCCGGAGGCTGCGCGCGCTGGCCCGCGCGCTCGGGCTGCGCCCCATCGCCGTGCCGGCGGCGGGCCGCGTCGGGTACCACGCCGCGGCGGTGATCGCCTCCAACCTGACGCTGGCCCTGTTCGACCTGGCCTGCCAGGCCTGGGCCGAGGCCGGCGCGCCGCCCGCCGAGGCGGCCCGGGCGCTCTTGCCGCTGCTGCGCGGCACGGTGGAGAACCTGGCCGCGCGCGGGCTCCCCGGCGCGCTGACCGGCCCGGCCTCGCGCGGCGACGCGGCGGTGGTGGCGCGGCAGGCGGCGGCGCTGCAGGGGGAGCCGGGAGCGGCGTACCGGCTGCTCACCCGCCGGCTGGTGGCGCTGGCGCGGCGGGGCGGGCTGCCCGAGGCGCGCGCGGCGGCGGTGCTGCGGGCGCTGGCCCCGCCGCGGCGGGGGCGGCGGTGAGCGAGCAGGGCCGCCGCCTCCGCGAGCTGGCCGGGCTCTTCCTGCGGCTGGGCGCCACCGCCTTCGGAGGTCCCGCCGCCCACATCGCGCTCATGGAGGACGAGGTGGTGCGCCGGCGCGGGTGGCTCACCCGCGAGGAGCTGCTGGACCTGCTGGGCGCCTGCAACCTCATCCCCGGCCCCAACTCAACCGAGCTGGCCATCCACATCGGCCACCGGCGCGCCGGCTTCCCGGGCCTGCTGGTGGCTGGGGCCTGCTTCATCCTCCCGGCGGCGCTGATCGTCACCGGCCTGGGTTGGCTGTATGTCGCCGCCGGAGGGTTGCCTGCGCTGGGCGGCGTGCTGCGCGGGGTGAAGCCGGTGGTGCTGGCGGTGGTGCTGCAGGCGCTGCTCGGCTTCGCGCGCACCGCGCTGCGCGGGCCGGCCGCCTGGGCGCTGGCGCTGGCCGCCGCTGCGGCCGCGGCCGTGGGGGTGGACGAGCTCCTGGTGCTGGGGGCCAGCGGCGCCCTGGCCCTGGCGCTCTCCCGCCGCCGCGGTGGCCGCGCCGGCGCCGCCGCGCTCCCGCTGGCCACCGCCCTCGCCCCCGCGGCCGGCGCGCTGCCGGTCCCCTTCGGCCTCTCCACGCTGTTCCTCACCTTCCTCAAGATCGGCTCGGTCCTGTTCGGCAGCGGGTACGTGCTGCTGGCCTTCCTCCGCGCCGATCTCGGTGGAGCGGCTGGGCTGGCTCACCGAGGCCCAGCTGCTCGACGCGGTGGCCGTGGGCCAGGTGACCCCGGGGCCGGTCTTCACCACCGCCACGTTCGTGGGCTACCTGCTGGGCGGCGGCGTGGGCGCGGCGGTGGCCACCGCCGGCATCTTCCTGCCCGCCTTCGTCTTCGTGGCGCTGTCCGGGCCGCTGGTCCCGCGCCTGCGCCGCTCGCCGGCGGCGGGCGCGGTGCTGGACGGCGTCAACCTGGCCTCGCTGGCCCTCATGGCGGTGGTGACGGCGCGGCTGGCGGCCCCGGTGCTGGTCGACCCTCTGGGCCTGGGGCTCTTCGCGGTCTCGGTCCTGCTGCTGCTGCGGCTGCGCTGGAGCTCGAGCTGGCTGGTGCTGGGCGGAGCCGTCCTGGGGGCGCTGCTGGCCATGCTGGGCGCGTGAGCGCCCCGGGGCTAGCGGTACAGCCCGCGCTCCGCGACGTAGGCCAGCACCTTGCGCGGCACCAGGCCGGAGACGTCCTCGCCGCGCGCCAGCCGCTCGCGCACCTCGGTGGAGGAGATGGCCGGCAGCGCCGGCGCGCCCGGCACCGGCGGGAACCCCTCGCGCCCGATCACGATCAGCGTGGCCAGCGCCTGCACGCGATCCCAGCGGTACCACTTGTCGGTGTCGGGCAGGATGTCGGCCCCGATCACCAGCGAGAAGCGGTGGTCGGGGTGCTTCTGGACCAGGTGCTCCAGCACGCGGGCCGTCTTCCCGGCCAGCGGGTCGCCGGCCAGCTCGCGCTCGGCCGGGCAGACGTGCACGCCGCGCAGCGCCGCGGCCGCCAGCTCGCACATCCGCACCCGGTCCTCGAACGGCGCCAGCGCCTTGCCGAACGGATGCGACCAGGTGGGCATGAGCCAGACCTCGCCCACGTCCTGCGTGGCCAGGGTCCAGTAGGCCGCCATCAGGTGGGCGGCGTGGGGCGGGTTGAAGGAGCCGCCCAGCAGCGCGACGCGGCGCGGGCTCATCGGACCGAGACCTTACCACCGCCGGCCAGCGGCGCCCGGACCGTGCGCAGCAGCGCGCCGTCCAGCCCGTGGACGGCCAGCGCGACCTCGGCCGCGTCCAGCTCCACCAGCCCCCAGCTGGCCACCCCGCCGGGTGGCGGGCCCAGCGGCCCGGGGGTGACGAAGACGCGCGGGCCGATGCGCACCAGCGCCGCCGCGTCGGCCTTGCCGTGGAAGAGGAGCGAGGCGTTCTCGATGTCGTCCCGGCTCAGGTCGGCCTTGTCGTGGACCAGCGCGCAGATGCGCCCGTCCAGCAGGTCCACCACCTTGCGCGGCGCCACCGAGGCTTCCTCGGGGCAGTCGCGGCTGGCCACCCGGACCAGCCGCGACGCGAGCGGGTCCGGCGGCGGGACCTGCCGCGCCAGGGCCCCCTGCACCGCGGCCAGGAACTCCAGGTCGGTGCGCGGGACCGGCGCCGCCGTCGCCGGCGCGGACGGCGCCTGCAGCCGGGCCTGGCGCCGCTCCAGCGCGGCCTCGAGGTCGGCCCAGCGCCCGCCCAGGAAGAAGACCCGGTCCACGCGCGCCGCCTCGAACGCGTCGAGCGCGCGCACCAGCGCGTCCACCTCCCCCTGCGAGTCGCTGACCAGCCCCAGGCGCATGGTGGCGGTCTAGTCCGGGTAGGCGAGGTACGCCGCACGACGGCGGGCGAAGGCCCGCTCCTCCGGCGCGAAGGCGCGGGCCAGCTCGCCCAGCGTGGCCCCGGCCTCCAGCCCCTCGCGCTCCCGCGCCGAGCCGCAGAGCAGGTCGAAGGCCAGGACGTCGGTCACGAACTCGTAGGGCTCGGTCCGCCACGCGAAGCGGACCGGGTCCTGCCTGCGCGCGTGCAGCACCACCGCCAGCCCGGCGCGGAAGGGCTGGAAGCGGGCCGGATCGGTGACGAAGAGCTCCACGCCGTGGCAGCGGACCCCGGCGTGCTTGTCCCAGGTCGGCACGAAGCTGGCGGGCCGGAAGGCGACGCCGCGCAGCCGCTCGCGGGCCAGGTCCTCCGCCAGCCGCTGGCCGTCCAGCCAGGGCGCGCCCATCAGCTCGAAGGGCCGGGTGGTGCCGCGCGCCTCGGAGAGGTTGGTCCCCTCCAGCAGGCACATGCCCGGGTAGACCAGGGCGGCCTCCACGGTGGGCATGTTGGGCGACGGGAAGACCCAGGGCAGCCCGGTCTCGCGGAAGGCCATCCCGCGCCGCCACCCCTCGCACCCGATCACCTCCAGCTCGACGTCGAGCCGCCGCTCGACGCGGAACAGCGCCGCCAGCTCGCCCACCGTCAGCCCGTGGCGGACCGCCAGGTCGTGCAGCCCGCAGAAGCTCTCGAAGCCAGGGGTCAGCGCCGGCCCCTCCACCGCCACGCCGCCGATGGGGTTGGGCCGGTCCAGCACCACGAAGCGGATGCCCGCCTCGGCGGCCGCCTCCAGGCACAGCATCATGGTGGCCTGGTAGGTGTAGTAGCGCGTGCCGACGTCCTGGATGTCGAACACCAGCGCGTCGAGCCCGGCCAGCGCGGCCTTGGAGGGGCGCAGGGAGGCGGCGGTCTCGCCGTAGAGCGAGTGGACCGGCACGCCGGTGCGCGGGTCGGACTCGCCGGCCACCGCCGCCATGTACTGCGCGTCGCCCCGGACGCCGTGCTCGGGGCCGAACAGGGCCGCCAGGGTCACCCCCGGCGCGGCGTGCAGGAGGTCGGCGGCGTGCACCAGCCCCCGCGTCACCGCGGTGGGGTTGCAGACCAGCCCCACGCGCCGGCCGCGCAGCGGCGCGAAGCGGCGCGCGGCCAGCACGTCCAGCCCGGCGCGGACCGGCCCCGCCGCGCGGCGGGGCGGGCGCCGGCTAGCGGCGGAGCTGGAACGTGAACGTGTAGCGGCCCGGCTGGTCCGGCGGGTAGGCGGCATCGCGGAGGTTCCAGGAGGCGCAGGCCAGGACGTCGGCGTCGTGCACCGAGTCCTCCAGCACCTCGACGTTGTTGGCCTCGCCCGCCGCGTCGATTGAGACGCGCAGGCGGAGGGTGCCGCGCAGCGACGGGACCTGGGCCACGCGCGCCTTGTAGGTGCGCTGGACCAGCTGCTGCACGGCCAGCTGCACGGCGCCGTGGTCGTTCTTCTGGACCTTGCCCAGGTTGAGGCGGGCCGAGAGGACCGCCAGGTCGGCCTGCCCCGCGGCGCCTGCCGCGCGCAGCGCCCGGACCGCAGGATCCGGCTGCCCGCGCGCCACCCAGACGCGCCCCAGCCCCAGCTGCGCCTGGACGTCCCGGGGGTCACCCTCCACGGCCCGCACGAAGGCGCGCTCGGCGCCGGCCAGGTCGCCGGTCTGCAGCCGCAGCTCGCCGATGCGGCGCCACTGGCCGGGCGAGGGCTGCAGCTGCGCCAGCCGCTCCAGCGCCGCGGCCTCGCCGGCCACGTCGCCCGCCGCGTGGGCCGCCTCGGCCTGCGCGGCCCGCACCTCGGCGTCCTCCTTCACGCCGCCGCGGCGGCATACTCGCCGGCGGCGCCCGAGGCATCGCCGTTCTGCCGCAGCAGCCGGGCCAGGGCCAGGCGGGCGTCGCGGTCGTTCGGCGCGGCCGCCACCGCCCCCTTCCAGAAGTCGATGGCCATGGCCGGCTCGCCCACCTGCAGCGAGAGGTCGGCCAGCAGGGCCCAGGCCCCGGGGAGCTCGCGGGCCGCGTCCAGCGCCGCCGCGGCCTCGGTGTGGGCGGCGTCGAGGTCGCCGCGGGCCCGGGCGATGCGGGCCAGCCCCAGGTGCGCCTCGGGGTTCGGCGGGTCGCGCGCGAGCACGGTGCGGTAGTCGGTGGTGGCCGGGTCGAGCTGGCCGCGCGCCTCGGCCAGCTGCGCCCGCAGGCGGAGGGCCAGCCAGTTGTCCGGCTCGCGCGCCAGGGCCGCCGCCACCGCCTTCTCGGCCTGGTCCCAGGTCTTCCAGGCCACGTAGGAGCGCCCCATGCCAATCCAGGGCAGGGCCGAGCGCGGGAAGCGGTCGGACAATCCCGGAAGCCGTTCCAGCGCCGCTCGCCCGGCGGCTCGGCCGAGACGGCCAGGAACCGCGCCGCCGCGTTGTCCGGGTTGAGCGCGGCCGCCTCGGCCATCTTCACCGCCACCTCGGCGTCGCCGCGCCGCTCGGCGGCGTCGATGGAGGTGAGGGCCCGGCTGATGGCCACCAGGTCAGGGCGGTCGCCGCCCGGGGCGGACGGGCCGGAGGCCGGGGCGGTGGCGCAGCCGGCCAGGATGGCGGCGAGCAGGGCGGCGTGGGCCGCCGGGCGCTGGGTGGGCCTGGGTTCGGACATCCGTGACCTCCCGGGCGTGCGGGCTCCCTCCTTCTACCGCGGTTCAGCCCCGTTTCCGATTCACGATCTTCCAATCACGGCCTGGTGGCGCGCCCCGCCCCCGGCTCCGCCTCGGCGGCCGGGCTGGGGCGCGCCGCCTCGCGCAGCAGGACCCACCCGCCCAGGAGCCCCACCGGCACCAGGTGGACCAGGTGGTAGATGAGCGCGTAGGCCAGCGCGGGCTCCGGGGCAATCCCCCAGCCCGCCCAGCGCCGCCACCACCGCCAGCTCGAACGGCCCGGTGTTGCCGGGCGAGACGGCCACGATGTTCACCGCGGTGGTGGCGATGACCGCCAGGCCCGAGGCCGCCAGCGTGGCCGGCAGGCCGACCGCCGGCAGCGCGAAGAGGGCGATGAGGATCTCGGCCACCCAGCCCACCAGCCCCCAGGCGGTGGCCGCCACCACCGCCCACGAGATCGTGGACGGCGGCCAGCCCGCCGCGCAGCCTCGCCAGGAGGCCGTTCCCGCCCCGGCCGCGCCGAGGCCGCAGCACCAGCACCACCACCCCGCCGGCCACCGCGATGCCGGTGAAGAGCAGCATCGCCTGCCGCGCCCAGGGCGGCAGCGGGGTCACCACCGCCACCAGCGCCAGCACCGGCACCAGCGTGGCGGCGCCGACCAGGTAGTCGAGCCCGGCCGAGGCCAGGGTGTTGGCGGTGTGCAGCCCGGTGCGCCGGGCCACGAGGTGGGCCCGCACCAGGTCGCCGGCCCGCGCCGGGAAGACCACCCCGACCGCGAACCCGACGCAGACCGCCTCGAACGCGTCGCGGAACCCCACCGCCGGGCCCCGCTCCGCGCGCCCCGCCGGCCGGCGCCTCATACCCAATCCGCACGCGCCAGCGGTTGGCGTGGGCGGCCAGGGAGCCGACGTTGGCGAGCATGGCCGCGAGCATCCAGCCCGGGTGCGCGTGCAGCAGCGCGCGGCCGACCTCCGGGAAGTCCACCTCGCGCGCGGCGACCAGCGCGAAGACCACCACCACCGCCAGCCCGGCCAGCCGCACCACGCGGCGGCGCAGCGGGCTCACGTCGGAGGGGAGGACCAGGGCGCGCAGCCGATCGAGCGCGCCGGGGGTGGCGTCGGAGGGGTGGGTCACCGGCGGCATGCTACCCCGGAGCCGGTGATGACCCGGCAGGTCGTGATGCG
>JASGJN010000021.1:0-383900 GCA_049840735.1 Anaeromyxobacter sp.
CAAGGACGAGCAGAAGCTGACCGAGGACCGGCAGAAGCTGCAGCACGAGCAGCAGCAGGCCTCGGCGTCCACGCAGGGCGCGCAGCAGGAGACGCAGCAGGCCACGTCCGCCGGGCAGTCGGCCCAGCAGGCGCGCGAGCAGCAGTCGCAGCAGGTGACGCAGCAGGAGCAGGCGCAGGCCGCGCAGCAGTCCGAGCAGCAGAAGCAGGGCGCGCAGGCCGCGGCCCAGTCGGCCGATCAGCTGCCGTCGAAGCAGAAGACGGTGGACGGGACCGTGGTCCGCGCCAGCGCGCAGGAGCTGGTGCTGCGGCAGGGCGGCGGGCAGCCCGACCTCCGGCTCGGCGTCGGCCCCGACACGCAGGTGAGCGGCGGCAACGCCAGCTCGGCCGCGGACCTGAAGGAAGGCACGCAGGTGCGCGCCTCCTACGACGAGAAGGGCGGGCAGCCGCAGGCCATCAAGATCGAGGCGCAGGGGATGGGGTCGACCGGCGGCAGCAGCACCGGCGCGTCGTCCACCGGGACCGGCAGCAGCAGCGCCGGCGCCACCAGCGGCAGCGCGAGCGACGCCGAGCAGCAGCCGTCGCCGGGGACGCCGGGGTCGTCGCAGTCCGCGCCGAACGGCGGGCGGACGCAGTAGCCGGACCCAGAGGTCCGCGGCGCGGACCCCGGTACGCGCCGCGGACCCTCGCCGGCGGGCAGATGTCCCGCTGGCGTGAGCTTCGCGCTGGCACGCGGGCTGCGATGCCGGCCGGCGTGACCGCTCCTCGACGCATCGTGCCCGGCACCTCGTACCTCGCCTCCCGTCGCTGCTCGCAGCGGGAGTTCCTCCTCAAGCCGTCCAAGCTGACGAACCTCGTCATCCGGTTCGTCCTCGCCGTGGCGGCGGCCCGCTACGGCATCCTCATCCACGCGGTCTGCGTGATGAGCAACCACCTGCACCTGGTCCTCACCGACCCCCTCGGCAACCTGCCCGAGTTCAGCCACCTCTTCTTCGGCGTCGTCGCCAAGGCGCTCAACGCGCTCCACGGCCGCTGGGAGAACTTCTGGGCGCCGGACAGCTACAGCGCCGTCGAGCTGGTCTCACCCGACGACATCGTCGAGAAGACCGCGTACACGCTCGCGAACCCGGCGGCAGCCGACCTGGTCGAGCACGGCCGCCAGTGGCCGGGCGTCTGGACCGCCCCGCACGACATCGGCGGGCCTGCGCAGGCGGTGAAGCGCCCCGGCCACTACTTCGTCGAGGACGGCGCCATGCCGAAGCGCGCGGAGCTGGTGTTCACGGTGCCGAAGGGGTTCGCGTCCGCAGAGGAGTTCCGGGCGCGTGTCACGGCCCGCGTGAAGGAGCTCGAGCAGGCCGCGGCCGAGAAGCGGGAGAAGGCCGGCAAGCGCGTGCTGGGCGCCCACCGCGTGATGAAGCAGAAGCCCACCGACCGGCCCACCACCGGCGAGCCGCGGCGTCGCCTCAACCCCCGCGTCGCCGCAATGGACAAGTGGAAGCGGATCGAGGCGCTGCAGCGGCTGAAGTCATTCCTCGAGGCCCACCGCGAGGCGCTGCTGCGGTTCTGCGGCGGCGACCGCGCCGCGGTCTTCCCGCGCGGCACCTACCTGATGCGCGTGCGGTTCGGGGTCACCTGCGCGAGCGGCTGACCGCTTGCCGGACCCAGCTTGATCGATCGCCCACGCCGACAGCTCGGCGGTGGCCCTCGCACGCCCGGCGTGCGCCTCGCATGCCGCGTCACCTGCACACTCGCTGGCCGCGGACCTCCCACGTCTCGCCGGCAGGCCTGACTCGCCCCGATCGCCGGCAGTGGATGGAGCGAGCGCCCTCTGCGGGGTCCTTCCGGCCGAAGTCCGGACCGGCCGCGCCGCGGACCTCTGGGTCGGGCCTAGCGGGCCGAGGGGCCGCGCCGCGGCTTGCCGGGGCGGCCTGGACCGCGCCGCGCGGGGCGCATGTCCGGGCCCATCCGCTCGCCGGGCGCGAGCCGCCCGGTCTTGCGCAGCGCCTTCTCGATCAGCGGCCGGTTGGCCGGGTCGCCCCAGCGGAGCAGCGCCTTCTGCATGCGCTTCTCCTCCATGTCGCGCGTGACGTGGACGGGCTTGCCGGTCGACGGGTGGTAGCCGGACCAGAACATGTCCGACGCCAGCGTCATGGGCGTGGGCATGAAGTCCTGCACCTGCTGCGGCTTCCAGCGGTTGCGCTGCAGGTACTCCATCAGCTGCACGGCCTCCTCCAGCGAGGCGCCGGGGTGCGAGCTGATGAAGTACGGCACGAGGTACTGCTCCTTGCCGGCCTCGCGCGTGTACTTCTCGAAGTCCTTCCGGAAGCGCTCGAAGGAGTCCACCTTCGGCTTCTTCATCACCTGCAGCACCGGCTCGCAGACGTGCTCGGGCGCGACCTTGAGCTGCCCGGACACGTGGTGCGCCACCAGCGTCTTGAGGTACCGCGCGCCGTTCTTCTCGTCGGCCTGCGCCAGGTCGTAGCGCACGCCGGAGCCGACGAAGAGGTGCTTGATCTTCGGGATGGCGCGGGCCTGCTCGTAGAGCTCGACCAGCGGGCCGTGGTCCACCTTGAAGAACTGGCAGATGGTCGGGTAGATGCACGACGCGCGGCGGCAGAGCTTGTGCGCCTCGGCGTCGGTGCACTCCATCCCCCACATGTTGGCGGTGGCGCCGCCCACGTCGGAGATGGTGCCGCGGAAGTTCTCCTTGCTGGCCAGGATGGCCAGCTCGCGCAGCACGCTCTCCTTCGAGCGGCTGGCGATGTCGCGCCCCTGGTGCTCGGTGATGCAGCAGAACGAGCAGCCCGCCGCGCAGCCGCGCAGGATCTGGACCGACCAGCGGATCTGCTCCAGCGCCGGGATGTGCGCGCCGCCGTAGACCGGGTGGGCCTCGCGCACGTAGGGCAGCTCGGCGATCCGGTCCAGCTCGGCCGTGTCCGGCGAGGGCATGGGCGGGTTGACCACCACGTACCGCGCCTTCTCCCCGCGGCCGTGGCGCTGCACCAGGATGCGGGCGTTCTCGCCGTTGTGCTCGAGGTGGTACATCCGGCTGAACTCGGCGAACCGCTTCTTGTCGACGACAATCTCCTCGAACGCCGGCAGCTCCAGCACCTTCCGGTCGCGCCCCTCCAGCATGGCGATGGCCAGGTCCGGCACCGCCAGCGCCGTGCCCGGCACGTCGGTCAGGCCGCAGATGTCCTCGCCCGAGGCCAGCCGGCGCGCAATCTCGAGGATGGGCTTCTCGCCCTGCCCGTAGACCAGCAGGTCGGCGCCGGACGGGATCGGCACGGAGGGCATGACCCGGTCGTCCCAGTAGTCGTAGTGCGCGATCCGCCGGAGCGAGGCCTCGATGCCGCCGATCACCAGCGGCACGGTGGGGCCGAACGCCTCGCGGGCCAGCCGCGTGTAGACCGTGGTGGCGCGATCCGGCCGCCGCCCGGCCTCCGCCCCCGGCGTGTAGGCGTCGTCCGACCGCCGGCGCTTGTGTGCGGTGTAGTGGTTCACCATCGAGTCCATTGCACCCGAGGTGATCCCCACCAGCAGCCGCGGCCTGCCCATGCGGGCGATATCGGCAGGCGAGCGGAAGTCCGGCTGCGCGATCACCCCCACGCGATATCCCGCCGCCTCCAGCACCCGCCCGATCACCGCGCCGCCGAAGCTGGGGTGGTCCACGTAGGCGTCGCCCGTGACGATCAGCACGTCCAGCTCGGTCCAGCCGCGGGCCGCCATCTCCCGGGCGTTGGTCGGGAGGAAGTCCGCCGCCGCCGGGGGAGGCGGGCGCTTCCTGGTCTGCTGGACGACGGGCAGGGACGGCATCGGGCGGTATAGATGGCCGCCGCCGCTCCGGAAATCAAGGTGGGGTCACCTTTGTGCGGGCGAGGGGCCGGGGTATCATCTAGCCCCCCGGAGCGCCGACGGCCTTCCGCCGTCCGCCGGACCGTTCACATGCCCGATCCGCGCAGCGTCATGAAGGAGTTCCGCTTCCTGGACCAGAAGCGTGTGGCCCAGGGGCTCTCGCCCGACGAGGAGGCCCGGTTCGCCGAGCTGCGCGAGCTGGTAGGCGCCGCGCCGGCCTCCGGCGCGGGGCGTCCTGGCTTCGACGTCAACGCTGCCGCCGCGCGGCTGCGCGACTCGCTCCTCCCGGCCGGGCTGCGCAACCGCCCACCGCCGCCGCCCGAGCCCGAGCCGGTGCCCGAGCCGCCCCCGGCGGAGGAGGCGCTGGCCGCCGCGTGGGAGGAGCAGCCGTTCCAGGAGCTGGAGCCCGCCGCCGCGCCGGCCGACGCGCTGTTCGATCCGGGCGCGCTGGCCGACGACGCCGAGCCCGCCGCCGAGGCGGCCGCGCCCGCGGTCTACTACTACGACCCGCGCACCGGCGCGTACTACGAGCCGGAGCGGGTGGCCTTCGACGAGGCCAGCGGCTGCTACTACAATCCGACCACCAGCTCCTGGTACGAGCCGGAGGCCATCGCCTGGCACGAGGCCGGCGCCGCGCAGGGTGGCGTCGCCGCCGAACCCGCCGCGGAGGAGCCCCCTGCAGAGGCCGCAGCCGCCGGCTGGAGCGCGGAGCCGCAGCCCGAGGCCGCCGGCGAGTGGGCCGCCCAGCCCGAGGCCGAGCCGACCGCCGAGGCGGGCGCGCTGGACGCCGGGGCCTTCGACCCCGGCGCGTTCCAGGCCGCCGAAGAGCACGTGGACCTCTCCTTCGCCGAGGAGGGCGCCGCGCCCGCCGCCGACCTCGAGGCCTTCGACTCCGAGGTGAGCGCCGAGCCGCCGCCGGCGCCGCTGGACGAGCAGGGCGCCGAGGCCTTCGCCGCGCCGGACCAGGCCCTGGCCTCCGAGCTGGATCAGGTCGGCGCCGAGCCGGGCGCCTGGAGCGCCGGCGTGGACGTGGACGGGCTGGGGCCCGACGCGCTCGCCGCCGCTGCCGCGCCGGGGGCCGAGGAGCCGGGGCCGACCGTGGACGGCGACGGCCTGGGCGCCGAGCTGGACGCGGCCGGAGAGCCGGCCACGCCCGAGGGCTGGGATTCCAGCCGCGGGCTGGCCGGAGGCGCAGCCGGCAGAGGCCGGGCTGGAGGCCGGCGCAGGCGAGGCCGCTGCCTGGGCCGAGCCGGATCCGGCCGCAGCCGGGGCCGACCCCGCCGATTCTGTCCGGCGAGCCGCTCGAGGTCGCGGCCGAGCCCGACCCGAGCTGGCACCCCGCGCCGGGCGGCACCTACGACGACGCCGCCTGGGACGCGGGCGAGGCGGCCGCGCCGCCCAGCCCCTTCGACGTCATCCACGCCACCCTCGCGCCCGGCGCGCCGCTCACCAGCCCGGAGCCGGCCGCGCCGGCGCAGGACTGGGGCGCGCTCGAGGCCGCCCCGGCGCCGGAGGCCGCGTTCGGCGCCTACGACGCCGACCCGGCGCAAGCCCCGGCCGACCTGGAGGGGCTGCTCCCGTTCGACCCCGCCGCCGAGGCCACCGTCGAGGCCGGCGCCATCCCGCCCGGCTTCGAGCCCGGCGTGGACGGCGAGGAGGCCCCCGCCTACGCCCCGCTGGACGGCTATGACGCCGAGCCGGAGGCCGCCGTGCCGAAGGCGTTCGCGGAGTCGGCCCCCGCGTACGAGCCCCCGGGCGACGCGCCCGCGGTGGAGACCGCGGCCGACATCGCCGCGCTGCTCCAGGCGCCGCCGCCCGAGGGCGGCTGGCAGCCGGACGCCGCCGTGGACAGCGGCTTCCACCTCGAGTCGGGCGGTTCCTTCGACGCCACCCACGACGCCGCCGCGCCGGACTGGGCGGGCGGGGCCACCGCCACGCCCTGGCACGGCCAGGGCGCCCAGCCGCACGCCGGCTGGGAGACGCCGGCCGACGCGCAGGTCGCCTACGAGGGCGGCGATCTCGCCGCCGACGACCCCTACGCCGCCCCGGCCAGCGGCCCGGCGCCGGAGCTGGACTTCTCCGCGCCCGACTTCTCCGCCGGCCAGCCGGAGGAGGACGCGCCCTGGACGCCGGCCGCTCCGGCCGCCGGGCCCGAGCCCCAGCCGCTGGCCTACCAGGACGCGCCGCCCGGCCTCGACGCCGCCCCGCTCGATCTCGACGCGGCGCCGCTCGACGCCGAGCTGCCCCTCGCCGCGGGCGAGGCCTACGACCTGGCCGCCGCCGCCCCGTCGCACCCCGAGGTCACCGACAGCTTCGACATCTCGCTCGACGACGGCGCGCTGGAGCAGCCCGCGGCCGAGGCGCTGCCGCCGCTCGAGTTCGGCGCGCCGCTCGCCGAGCTCGCGCCGGAGGCGCCGCTGGAGCTGGGCGCCGAGCCCGCCGCAGAGGCCGTGAGCTGGGAGGCCCCCGCCGTGGAGGCCAGCGCGTACGACGCCGCCGCCTACGACGCCAGCACCTACCAGGATCCGTACGCGGCGCCGGCCGGGATCCCCGCCGAGCCGCTGGTCGAGGGCGCCGAGCCCGCCTACGCACCCGAGGCTTACGCCGCCGAGGCTGCCTACGCTCCGGAGGCCGCTTTCGCCCCCGAGACCGCGTACGCCCCCGAGACCGCGTACGCCCCCGCCGCCGAGCCGGCCGCCGAGGAGCCCATCGCGGACATCGCCGCCGACTTCGAGGCCGAGGTCTACGCCGCCGCTCAGGCGCAGCCAGCCTACGACGCTGGCCCCGCGCCGGAGGCCGCCTACGCCGCCGAGCCGGCCGCCGAGGCCGCGCCGGTCGAGGTGATCGAGGAGGAGATGCCCACGCTCGAGGGTGAGGAGATCCTCGAGGAGCTCCCGGTGGAGGAGGGAGCCGCGGCCGCCCTGCCGCTCGACGCGTTCGAGCCGCAGCAGGCCGCCCCCGCCTGGCAGCCGCCGCCCGAGCCCGCCGCGCCGGCCTGGCAGCCGCCACCGCCCGCCACCGCGCCGGTGCAGAGCGCCCAGCGCGCCTTCACCCCGCCGCCGGTCCCCACGCCGGCGCACCCGGCCCCCACCGAGCTGGACGACGCCGGCACCTGGGTGGCGGGCACGCACCGCGTGGTGGTCCACACCATGGAAGGCCAGGTGAAGCGCGGCCAGCTGGAGAACGCCGACCTGTCCGCCGCCAGCATCCAGCTCCTGCCGCAGCCTGGCGGCAGCGGCGCCGCCGAGGAGATCGGCGTGGGCGACGTGAAGGCCATCTTCTTCATGCTGGCGCCGGGGGAGTCGGCGCCGCCGCCCATCGGGAAGCGGGTGCGCGTCACCTTCCGCGACGGCCGCCAGGTGGCCGGGTTCAGCCCGGACTATCGCGAGGGCGCCATCGGGTTCTTCATGATCCCGGCGGACGCCCGGACCAGCACCGGCAAGATTCGGGTCTACCAGACCGCCGTGCGCGCGGTGGCGGTGAGCTGAGGGGCGAACCGGGGCCGGGGGTGGGGGCAACGCGGGGACGCAAGTCCCCGCTCGATCAGTTCATCCAGCGCGGCGGCCCCTCCTGCCCGTTCTTCTTCACCACCTTCAGGTGGCGCGAGCGCCGCTTGAAGGACTGCTCCGACCACCACTCGCGCAGCCCGCCGGTCCAGCGCCGGAGGGGCAGCCGCAGCCGGCCGCCGGCGTACGCCCAGGCGATGCCCAGCGCCGCGAAGTGGACGGTGAAGACGAACAGGCCGCCCAGCCCGCCGGCGAAGAGCCCCCACAGCACCGTCCCGAAGACGATCAGGTAGCCGAGCATCCGCCCGTTCATCGGGAGCGCCCCGAAGAACAGGCTCACCGGCTGGTCCGGGAAGCGCATCGACCAGATCAGGATCAACGCGTTGACCACCGGCCACATGCCCAGGTGCGGGACGTTGGCCGGGACGACCAGCTGGGCCACCAGGCAGGTGACCACCGCCGAGCCCGCCGTCAGCCACAGGAACACGGAGAGGAACCGCCGCTCCCCCATGGTGAAGAGCAGCTGGCTGCCGAAGCTCCACAGCGCCAGGCCGCCGAAGAAGAGCGTGAGCGGGTGGTCCTGCACGAACACCCAGGAGACCAGCCGCCACAGCTCCAGCCCCGGGTAGACGGCCGGCGGGTTGAGGGACGCCTCGCCGCCCACCCGCAGCAACCAGCCCAGCACGCTCAGCCCCAGCATCAGGACCAGCAGCAGCCCGATGGACTGGGGCACGCGGCCGCCGAAGGTCAGCATGCGGCCCAGATCGGTGGTCCGGCGCGAGCGGCGATAGGCCAAGGCACTCCTCCTCATGGGCGGGGAACCGGAGACGCTAGCGCCGGTCCGCCGCCCCGGCAAGCGTGGTTCAGGGCTTCTCGATGATGACCGCCACGCCCTGCCCGCCGCCGATGCAGGCCGAGCCGATGGCCGCCTTGCCGCCGCGCCGGCGCAGCTCGTACACCAGGTGCGCGGTGATGCGGGCGCCGGAGGCGGCCAGCGGGTGGCCCAGCGCGATGGCGCCGCCGTCCACGTTGGTCTTCTCGCGGTCCAGCCCCAGCACCTTCTCCACCGCCAGGTACTGCGGCGCGAAGGCCTCGTTCACCTCCACCAGGTCCAGCTCCGCCAGCGTGGCGCCGGCGCGCGCCAGGGCGTTCCGCACCGCCGGCACCGGCCCGATGCCCATGATGGTGGGATCCACCCCGGCGTGCCCCCAGTTCACCAGCCGTGCGAGCGGCGCCAGCCCCTTCCGCTCGGCGTAGGCGCGGCTGGCCACCACCAGCACCGCCGCGCCGTCGGCCACGCCGCTGGCGGCGCCGGCGTGGATCACGCCGTCGGCCTTGAACACCTTGGGCAGCTTTCTGAGGCTCTCGACGGTGGTGTCCGGGCGCGGGTGCTCGTCCCGCGCGAACGCCACCGGCCCCTTCCTCGACTTGAGCTCGATGGGCGCGATCTCCTCGCGGAAGCGCCCGGCCTCCTCGGCGGCGGCCCAGCGCCGCTGCGAGCCGACCGCGTACTCGTCCACCGCGGCCTGGCCGATTTCGTGCTGCTCGGCCAGCTTCTCGGCGGTGAGCGCCATGGGGATGCCGGCGTAGGCGTCCGTCAGCGCCGACCAGAGCATGTCCTCGGCCGGCGGCGGCTTGCCCAGGGGGAAGCCGAAGCGCGTGCCGCGGATCACCAGCGGCGCCTGGCTCATCGACTCGGTCCCGCCGGCCAGCACCAGCTCGGCCTGCCCGGTCTCGATCAGCATGGCCGCCTGGATGACGGCCTCGAAGCCGGAGCCGCAGAGCCGGTTCACCGTGAGCGCAGGGACGCCGATGGGCAGCCCGGCCTTGAGCCCCACGTGGCGCGACATGTAGATGGCGTCGCTGGAGGTCTGGGCCACGTTGCCCATGACCACGTGGCCGTAGTCCTCGAGCGGCGCGCCTGCCTGCGCCAGCGCGGCCTTGGCGGCGTGCACGCCCAGCTCGGTGGCCGACCAGTCCTTGAGGGCTCCGCCATAGGTCCCGAAGGGGGTTCGCTTCGCCGCGAGGATGACGATGTCCTGCCGACCAGCCCGGTTCATTGAGGGACCCTCCGTGGCACGTGAGCCGCCGCCCGGCACCTGGTCGCCGGGATCAGCGGGACATAATCGTCCTCAGCGTCGCTGTCAGGCCCGCCACGAGCACCGCCAGCGACAGCAGGAAGGTGATCACCGGGACCACGGGGAACGGCCGGTAACGCCGGGGTGCCGCCAGCGCACGCGTGGCGACCGGCCCGTGGCGGGTGATCATCATGACCGCGAGGATCGCGGCGAGGACGTCCAGCACGCGCGGGATGATACGCCCGCTCCGGGCGGAGCGGTGGAGGACGGGCGGGGCGGGAGCTGCGGCCGCTAGGTGGCCGGCTCGGGCTGGTCCTTCTTGCCGAGGATGCGGGCCAGGATGATCCCGATCTCGTAGAACAGGATCATCGGGATGGCCATCAGCGCCAGGTTGATGGGGTCGCCGGTGGGGGTGATGATCGCGGCGGCCACCACGTTCACCACGATGGCGATCCGGCGGTACTTGGCCAGGGTCTTCCAGTTCACCAGGCCGATCATCGCCAGGAAGGCGATGACCACCGGCACCTCGAACACGACCCCGAAGCCGAGCAGCATGGCCAGCGCCAGGCCGAAGGTCTGGTCGAGCGTCAGGCTGGCCTCCAGGTTCGGGCTGGCGACGGCGAGCATGGCCGGGAAGGCCTGGGGCATCACCAGCCAGTAGCAGAACGCGGCGCCGGCGTAGAACAGCAGCGTCCCGAAGATCAGGAACGGGACGACGACCTTCTTCTCCTTCTTGTACAGCCCCGGCGCGACGAACTGCCAGAGCTGGTACAGCACCCACGGCGCGGCCACGAACAGCCCGCCGTACATGGCCACCTTGAAGTAGACCATGAGCGGCTCGACCGGCGTCAGGTACTTGATGTTCTGGTGGTCCTCCGGGAGCGCCTCGCGGACGAAGCGCAGCAGCCCGTCGGTCAGCTCCGGCACCCAGTAGCCGATCACCGCCATGCCCACCGCGAGCCCCATCAGCGCGAGCTTCAGCCGCTGGCGCAGGTCGCGCAGGTGCTCCATGAAGGTGAGCCTGACCTCGCCCTCGGGCTCCTTGGCGCCGGGCGGCAGCTGCGGGGCGGGGGCGTTCATGCGGTCGGGACGCTCGGGCTGGAGGAGGGGGCGGCGGCCAGGTCAGGCTCGGCCAGCGCGGCCTCGAGCCCGGGCACGTTGTCGATGCTGGCCGGCGGCGGCGGCCCGGCGGGCCCGGGCACCTGCGGGACGCCGAGCGGGACCGGCGGCACCAGCGACGGCTTGGGCCGCGTGTCGGCGTACAGCTCGGTCTCGATCTGGCCCTTGATGTCGTCGGTGGCGGACTTGAACTGCCGCATGAGCTTGCCGGCCTGCTTCGCGGCCTCCGGCAGCTTGTCGGGGCCGAGCAGCAGGAGCGCGAGCACCGCGATGATGACGAGCTCACCGAAGGAGAGGCCGAACATGTGGACGACCCTATAACACGTCGGATTCCGGGTTGCTTCCGGGCAAGTAGCGTTGCGGCCCGGTCCGGGCGCACCTAACGTCCACGCGCATGGCCTACTGGCTGCTCAAGACCGAGCCCGACGTCTACGGGTGGGAGGACCTGGTGCGAGAGGGACGCACCGCCTGGACCGGGGTGTCGAACCCCCAGGCCCAGAAGAACCTGCGCGCGATGAAGCCCGGGGACCGGGCCGTCATCTACCACTCCGGCGAGAAGCGCGCCGTGGGGGTGGCGGAGGTGGTCAAGACCGCCTACCCGGACCCTACCGCCGAGGGGGAGACGGTCTGCGTGGACGTGAAGCCGGGGGAGCCCCTGCCGGCACCGGTCCCGCTGGAGGCCTTGAAGCAGGAGGCGGCCTTCGAGGGCTCGGCGCTGCTGCGCCAGGGCCGCCTCTCCGTGGTCCCGCTGGTCCCGGCGGAGTGGAAGGCGCTGACCGCGCTGGCCGAGGTGATCGCGAAGACCGGGGCTGAAGCGGAAGAAGCGGTTCTAGCAGGAGGCCTCAGGCGTCAAGGGGAGCGGCGCCGCACACGGAGTCCGGCACGCGCGCGGAGCGGCACGAACAGCCGGGCCGCAGCAAGTCCGAGCGCAGCGGCCGCTCCGGAGGCGCGGAGGGACGACTCCCAGCGGGACCACGACCGGGCCCGTTCGCCCTTCGACAGGCTCAGGGCGAACGGATTGACGTTCGCGGCGGCCCGCATCACGCGCTGACAGGCTCGGGCGAAGGGTGTGCAGCGCCCGGGCGGTTCGTACCTGCTTCGCCGCCCCGGCCGGCTAGATCTTGAACCGCCGGACCTCGCCGCGCAGCGAGTCGGCCTGGCTGGCCAGGTCCACGATGGCGGACTCCAGATCGCGGACCGAGTGCGTCTGCGCCTCGGCCACCTGCTTGATCTGCACGACCGCGGTCATCACCTGCTCGGAGCCCTTGGTCTGCTCCTTCTGCGCGCGGTTCAGGTGGTGGACCATCTCCGAGATCGACTCGATGGCGCGGGTGATCTGCTTCGACCCGCGGGCCTGCTCCTGCGCCGAGCGCTCCACGTGCTTGGTGATGGCCTTCATCTTCTCCGCGGACTTCATGATCTGCTCGGAGCCGCGCGCCTGCTCGGCCGTGGCGGTGGCGATTCTGCTGCACCGTCTCGGCGATGCGGTTGATGGCCATCGTGACCTGCTTCGAGCCGCGCGCCTGCTCGATGGTGGCGCGGGCGATGGCCTTCACCATCTGCGTCGACTTCTGCGAGGACTCCTGGATCTTCTTGAGCGCCGTCTCGGTCTCCTGGCCCAGGCGGACGCCCTCCTCGACGTTCCGGACGCCGCGGTCCATGGCCGTGACCGCCAGCTTCGAGGACTCCTGCACCGCCCGGATCAGCTCGGAGATCTCCTTGGTGGAGGCGCCCGTGCGCTCGGCCAGGTCCTTGATCTCGTCGGCGACCACCGCGAAGCCCTTGCCGTGCTCGCCCGACTGCGCCGCCAGGATGGCCGCGTTGAGGGCCAGGAGGTTGGTCTGCTCGGCCACGTCGTCGATCACGTTCAGGATGTTGCCGATGGCGGCGATCTTGTTCCCCAGCTGCTCGATGACGCTGGCGGCCTCCTTCGACGACTCCTTGATCTTGTCGATGCCGCCCAGGGTGCGGGAGAGCGCCTCCGCGCCCGACTCGGCGTCGCGCTGCGCCTGCTCGGAGAGCTTGGCCGTCTCGTTGGCGTTGGTCTCCACCTGCGAGATGGAGACGTCCATCTCGTTCATCGACGAGCTCGTCTCCTCGGTGGTGGCCGACAGCTCCTCGATGTTCTTGGCCACCTCCTTGATCGAGTAGGTCATCTGCTCGATGGCGGCGGTGGTCTCCTCCACCGAGGCGGCCAGGGCCTGGATGTTCTCGGCCACCTCGTCGTTGGTGGCGGCCATCTCGAGGATCGAGGAGGAGGACTCCTCGGCGCTCTGGGCCAGCACCTCGACGTTGTCGGCGATGCCCTTGAGCGAGGCGATCATGTCGCCCATGGAGGCCGAGGTGTCCACCACGCGGGCCGAGACCGTGCCCGCGCCGGACGAGACCGCCGCGCCCGTGCGCGAGATCCGCTCGATGATGGTGGCCACGCTCCCGGTCACGTTCTGGACCCGGGAGAGCGTGGCGGCCAGGTTCTCGCCGATCCGGTTGAGCGACTCGGCCAGCGTGCCCAGCTCGTCGTCGCTGGACTTGGCGATGCGGGCGGTCAGGTCGCAGTCCGAGACCTTGCGCGCCACCCCGCTCATCTCGTCGATGGGGCGGAGCACGAAGCGGGAGACGAAGAGGTAGACCAGCGCCGAGAGCAGCGCGTACCCCAGCGCCAGCACGCCCATCAGCGGCAGCGTCATCTCGCGGACCTGGTGGTCGATGCGCGAGCCGTTGAGCCCCAGCAGCACCCACCCCACCGGCCGCTCCCCGGTCTCCCCCGCCGTCCGGCCGATCACCGCCTGGGTGACGCGGATGGCGCCGTCCTCGCCGGTGAAGAAGGGCGTCGAGGCCAGCCCGGCGCGGCGGTGGGCCGCGACCTCCTCCTCGGTCCGGCCGCTGTAGCCGGCCCCCGTCTTCTCCGCCACCACCGTCAGGTCCTCGCCCAGCAGGATCACGTAGGCGTAGGAGGTGTCGTCCCAGATCTCGTTCAGCTCGTAGTGGAGCTGCGCAGTGCTGCCCGCCAGCAGCGGCGTGACCACGGTGGTGGCGTAGCTGCGCGCGCCGGCCTGGCCGTGCTCGCGCAGGGCGCTGCGGAGCGAGCTGCGGATGTTGCTGCTGGCCGCCCAGGCCGTGAGCAGGCCCGCGATGAGCAGCGCGCCCGTGATCGAGGCCACCAGCGTGGTCTTCACACCGAGCTTCTTCGCGATCCTGGTCAGCATCTGGGCGGGGTTCCTGGGCCCGGTGGCGCGCGGGGAGACGCGCGACATTCCGGCCGTTTCCCGATGCTACCGGCGCTCCGGAGGGGGATCAAGGGAACGGCCGGCCCGGCGCGGCCGCCCGGGGGCGGCGCGGTGCGGCACCGGCGTGCGGGCGGGACCCACCCGCCCTCACTGCATGAACAGGTCCTGCACCTCGACCGCCTTCTGCTCCCCCGCGTCGAGGGTCGGCTCGGTGCCCGCCTTGAAGGGCTCCTGGACCGCCTTCGCGCCCGGCGCGGCCGCCTTGCCGGTCTCGGGGTCGATGCCGACCTCCACGATCCCCGCCGGCGGCGCGAACTCCGGCTGGTCCCGCTGCTTGAGCGCCACGGACATGTAGTCCAGCCAGATGGGCAGGGCGGCGTGGCCGCCCGTCTCATAGCGGCCGAGCGGCGTCTCGTTGACGTCGTAGCCCAGCCAGACGCCGGTGGCGAGGTCGTGCGTGAACCCCACGAACCAGGTGTCGAAGGAGTCGTTGGTGGTGCCGGTCTTGCCGGCGGCCGGCTTGCCCAGCGCGGCGGCGCGGGCGCCGGTGCCCACCGTGGCCACCTCGCGCATGAGGTGCACCAGGATGTAGGCGGTGCGCGGGTCCATCACCTGCTCGCGGGGCCGGGTGACCTCGGCGTGGCCCGCCGCCAGCCGCGCGGAGAGCCCCACCCACGCGTCGCGGTAGTCGGCGTGGTCCTCCAGGACGTTGCCGTCCCGGTCCAGCACCCGCTTCACGAAGGTGGACGGGCGCTTCTCGCCGTAGCGGGCGAAGAGCGCGTAGACGTTGACCAGCTCCCAGGGGAGCACGCAGGACGAGCCCAGCGCGCTGCCCAGCTCGAGCTTCACCGGCGTGGAGATCCCCAGGGTCCTGGCCCAGTCGGCCAGCACCTGCAGGCCGCCCGCCTTGTTGACCAGGGTCTGGTAGGTCTGCACGGCCGGGATGTTCATCGAGTTGATGAGCGCCGTGCGCATGGTCACGTCGCCCTTGAAGTCCTGGCCGTAGTTCTCCGGCTTCCAGCTGCTGGAGTCGTCGCGGTAGACCAGCGGTGCGTCGGTGATGAGCGTGGCCGGGGTGAAGTCGAGCTTCTCCACCGCCGCCGAGTAGACCACCGGCTTGAAGGCCGAGCCGGGCTGGCGGCAGGCCTGGAAGGCGCGGTTGAACTCGGAGGCCTCGAAGTCGTAGCCGCCCACCATGGCCGGCACGTAGCTGGTCCAGGGGTCCACCGAGACGAGCGCGCCCTGCAGCTTCGGGTCCTGCTCCAGGGAGAGGAGCAGCGGCGCCTCGGGGACCTCCTTGGCCTTGCCGATGGCCAGGTCCTTCTCCCGCGCCTGCAGCTCCTTGCGCTCCACCCGCCGGACCACGATCACGTCGCCCGCGCGCAGCGCGCTGGAGGGGCGCGTCACGAACGCGCCGTCGTAGCGGACCTCGGGGTTGGGCTTGCGCGCCCAGCGCATCCCGGAGATGGGGAGCAGCCCCTGCTCCTCCCCCACCCGCACGGCCACCTCGCCGGCCTTGTCGTCCACCCGCGTCACGACGCCGACCGCGTAGGCGCCCACCTCCAGCGAACCCCTGGGCCAGACGCGCGCCAGCCGCTCCAGCAGCGCCTTCTCCTCCGCGCCGGAGACCTGCGCCGCCGGCCCGTACCAGCCCTGCCGGTGGTCCACCTCCTGGAGCCCCCTCAGCATGGCCGCCTGCGCGGCGCGCTGCTTCTCCAGGTCCATGGCCATCTCGACCCGCAGGCCGTCCTGCAGCAGCCGCTCGTTCCCGTAGCGCTCCACGATCTGGCGCCGGACCGTCTCGACGTAGAAGGGGGCGGTCTCGCGGAACACGTCGTCCACGCCGAAGACCTTCACCTCGGCCTCGGCCGCCGCCGTCCGCTCGTCGTGGGTGACGAAGCGCTCCTCCTCCATGCGCCGCAGCACGTAGCGGCGCCGCTCCTTGGCGGCCTCGGGGCGCGTGAAGGGGGAGTAGCGCGAGGGGGCCTGCGGGAGGCCGGCGATCAGCGCCGCCTCCTCCAGCGTCAGGTCCTCCACGTTCTTCCGGTAGTAGTTCTCCGCCGCGGCCTGCACGCCGTAGGAGTGGTGGCCCAGGTAGACGCCGTTCAGGTAGAGCCAGAGGATCTGCTCCTTGGTGAACGCCGACTCCAGCCGGCGCGCCAGGATCAGCTCGCGGAGCTTGCGCGAGAGGCTCTTCCTGGTCCCCTGCTCGAACCCCTCGGCGCTGATGAGCAGCGCCTTGGCGGTCTGCTGGGTGATGGTCGAGCCGCCCTGCACCTTGCGGCGCAGCACGTAGGTGTTGACGGCGGCGCGGGCGGTGCCGAGCAGGTCGATGCCGCCGTGCTCGAAGAAGTGCTGGTCCTCGGAGGCGATGAAGGCCTGGATGAGCTGCCTGGGGATCCGCTCGTAGGGGACCACCTTGCGCCGCTCGGTGAAGAACTCGCCCGCCAGCTGGCCGTCGGCCGAGATGGTCTCGGTGATGATGGGCGGCCGGTAGTCCGTGAGCCGCGGGATCTCCGGCAGGTTGCGGGAGAAGTAGACGTACCCGGCGATCACCGCCACCAGCCCGGCGTTCACCAGCGCCAGCAGGAGGAAGAGGCTCCAGCGGAGCAGGCGGCGGAGCGGTCGGCGGGGCGGCAGCCCCTGCAGCACGACGCGGCCCGGCGGCTCGCCCGGGGGGGCGGCGGGGGTGGAGGGATCGTTGGGAGCGCCCATCGGTGGGCGAATCTATGCGCTGAGCGGGCGGGAGTTCAACGCTGGCGCGGCGAGGCGGGGCGCGGTGCCGCGCCGGGAGGGGGTGGCAGGTTGGCGCGGGAGAGGACGTCCACCAGCTCGGCCGGCAGCGGGGACTCCAGCCGGAGCTTCTCCCCCCGCAGGGGATGGGGCAGCTCCAGCTTCCAGGCGTGCAGCGCCATGCGCTTGAGCCCCCAGCGCGTGCGGGCGGTCCGGTTGAAGGCGAAGTCGCCGTAGCGGCGGTCCCCCGCCACCGGGTGGCCCACCGCCTCGAGGTGGCGCCGGATTCTGGTGCGTGCGGCCGGTCTCGATGGTGACCGCCAGCAGCGACAGCTCCTTCGAGGAGGAGACCACCTTCCAGCGGGTGAGCGCCTCCTGGAAGTTCACCCCGCGCTGCTCCTTGGAGCGCGCCGTCTGCTCGTGCTCGGAGAGCGGCTGGTCGATGGTGCCGGCCTCGCGCGGCATCTTCCCCTTCACCAGCGCCAGGTAGGTCTTGCGGATCTCCGACCCGTCGGTGAACAGCTCGGAGAGGGCCACCATGGCCTTGCGGTGCTTGGCCACCAGCACGATGCCGGAGGTCTCGCGGTCCAGCCGGTGCGCCGGCGAGGGGCGGAACTCGGTGGCGGGCAGGTCGTCCGGCGTCTTCAGATACGCGCGCGACATCTCCACCAGGGTCGCCCCCTCGATGCCGGTGCCGGGGTGGGCCGCCAGGCCGGCCGGCTTGTCGACCGCCAGCACGTCGGCGTCCTCGTGCAGCACGCCGAAGGTCACCTTCACCTTGCCGCCGCGCTCCGCGGCCGGCGCCTGCGCCAGCAGCCGCTCCTCGTCGCCGCGGATCACCACCACGTCGCCTGCCGCCACCAGCTGCTCGGCCTTCCCGCGCGCGCCGTTCACCCGGATCTTGCGGGTGCGGAACATCTTGTAGACGTGGCTGAGCGGGACGTCGCGGAGCGCCTTGCGGACGAGCTTGTCGAGCCGCTGGCCGGCCGCGTCCTCGGTGATGGTGAGCTGGATCACGGCGGTGTTGTACCGGAGATCGGGCGGCAGGAGATCAGGATCCGGCGCGCAGGGCGCCGCCCGGCCCCTCGGCATCAGGCCGGGCGCAGCGGCGGGAGGAGCACCGTGAAGGTCGACCCGCGCCCGGGCGCGCTCTCCACCTCGATGCGGCCGCCCAGCTCCCGGACGATGGTGTGCGTCACCGAGAGGCCGAGCCCGGTCCCCTCGCCCACCGGGCGGGTGGTGTAGAAGGGCTCGAAGATCCGGCTGCGCACCGCCTCCTCCATGCCCGCGCCGGTGTCGCGGATCCGGACCCGGACCTGCCCGCCCTCCAGCGCGCAGCCGACCGCCACCTCGTGCTCGGCCGGCGCGCCGCGGGGCAGCGCCTGGACGGCGTTCGTGAGCAGGTTGAGGAACACCTGGGCCAGCCGGTGCGGGCTGGCGAAGACCCTGGGCACCTCCTGCAGGTCGAGCCGCAGCTCGCCCCGGCTGCGGATTTGCCCCGCCACCTGCTCCAGCGCAGCCTCCAGCACCTCGCGCACGTCGGCGCTGGTCCGCTCGTCGCCCACGCGCGCCAGCGAGCGCAGGCCGCCCACGATGCGGCGCACCCGCTCCGCGCCGTGGGAGGCCTCGCGCAGCGCCTCGGTCACCTCGCCGAGCTGCTCCACCGGCACCGCCGCCGCGCCCCGGCCGCGCCCTTCCAGCGCGGCGCGCAGCTCCTCCAGCGCGAAGCCCACGTTGGAGACCACGTAGGAGAGCGGGTTGTTCATCTCGTGCGCCACCCCGGCGGCCAGCGTGCCCACCGAGGCCAGCCGCTCCGAGACGGCCAGGTGCTCCTGCAGCCGGCGCGCCTCGGTGATGTCGCGGAAGGTCCCGGCCACCCGCTGCGGCACGCCCGCCCCGGCCGCGATCTGCCGCCCGCGGACGTGGATCCAGCGCCAGGCGCCGCCGGCCACCTCGAAGCGGGCCTCGACGTCGAGCTGGCCCACCTCCCCGGCCAGGTGCGCGTGGAGGACCGCCTTCAGCCGCTCGCGGTCGTCCGGGTGGACCAGCGCCAGCAGCTCGTCTCCCAGGCGCGGCGCGGACCGGCGCAGCATCCGGCCGAAGGCGCCGGAGAGGTGGAGCAGGTCGCCGTCCACCGAGAGGTCGAACACGCCGCTGTCGTCGCCGTCCAGCGCCAGCGCCAGCCGCTCCTCGCTCTCGCGCAGCGCCGCCTGCGTGCGCCGCGCCTCCACCGCGCCCCCCAGGATGCCGGCGGCGGCGGCCAGGAAGCGGGCGCCGTCGTCGTCGTGGCGCTCCAGCGGCGAGCAGGCGCGCAGCACGCCCAGCACCGCCCCCTGCGGCGAGCGGATGGGCACGGCGTAGGTGGTGCCGCCCCGCCCCGCGGGGCCGCGGGTGTCGAACTCCGGCGCCTCGCGCGGCGCCTGCCCGGGGCCGGGGCAGCGGCGATTGGCGCACCCCTGGCAGCGGCCCGAGCGCCCCAGCGCCCGCACCAGCCCGACCTCGTGCAGCGCGATGCTGGCCCCGGAGACGGGCACCGGCCCGTCGCCCTCCAGCGTGACCAGCGCCGCGTCGAGCAGCCCGGCCTCGTCGGCGGCGGAGAGCGCCGCTGAGCGCAGCGCGCCCAGGCCGCGCTCGGCGCGGTGGCTCCGCTCCAGCGCCTCGACCGCCTCGTAGCGGCGCAGCGCCTGGCCGACCAGCCCGCTGCATGCCTCCAGCGCCGCGAGGGCGGGCGCGTCCAGCAGGCCGGGGCGGCCGTCGGCCAGGTGGAGGGCGCCCATGGTGCGCCCGCCGGCCACGACGGGCGTGACGACCAGCGTGGCGAAGCCGGCGGCGTGGCAGCGGCCGCGGTAGCAGGCGCGGTCGCCCGGGGGCAGCGCCTGCAGGAACGCGCCCACGTTGGCCGCGTGCACGCCGCCGCCGGGGGTGGCCAGCGGCCCGTCCGCGCTGGCGAGCCGCCCCTGCACCACGCGCGTGCACAGGCACTCCTCGCGCAGGAGCTGGAGCCGGTTCTCGGAGGCCCAGGCCTCCGGGTCGAAGCCGGCCATGGCGCCGTACGGGATCTCGCCGTGGGCGTCGAGCACCCGCACGCCGGCCGCCTCGCAGCCGGCCCAGGTGCGCAGCAGGGCCACCACCGCCTGCAGGTAGGCGGCGCTGGCCTCGTGGGCGGCGAACGCCTCCAGCAGCCCGCGCGCCAGCGCGTCGCGGGATCGCTCCGCGGCCCGGGCGGGGGGCGTGATCTGTGCCGTGAGACTCACCGGGCGCCCTGGGGCTGCAAGGGCGGGACCTGAGGCGACGCGAGTGGTTCCAGCCTCCGGCGTCGTGCGGCGGCCCGGTCCGCCCCGACCTTGGGCAGGGGAAACCCCGCTGCCACCGCCGGCCATGTAGGGTGCGCGGCGGGCGAGGCCTACAGCAGCTCGAGCTGCTGCACCTCGCGCAGCGGCTCGGCGCGGATCCCCTCCTTGCGCAGCGCGGCCGCCAGCGGAGCGGCGTGGCCGTGCACGGTGAAGACGCGCCCGGCGCCGGTGGCCCGGGCGTAGCGGAGCAGCGAGGGGTAGTCGGCGTGATCCGAGAGCGGGAAGGCGGCGTCGCAGCCGCGGAACGCGCGCGTGCCGTCGATGGCCCAGCCGGAGAGGAAGGCGGTGCGCCGCCGCTTCACGCCGCGCATGGCCTGGCTCCAGGCCAGGTGCGGGGGGCAGACCACCACCTCGCCCGGCCCGGCGCCCTCCGGCCCCAGCGCGCGGACGTTGGCGAGCGGCAGCCCCTCGGCCTCGTAGACCTTGTCCACCGCGTGGACCACCGGGTGGGCGCGGCAGGGGTAGCCCAGGTCGGAGAGGTACTTCAGGATCTCCCTGCGCCTTGCCCAGCGCGTAGCCCAGCAGCACCGGGGTGAGCCCGTCGGAGAGCGCGTCGTCCACGAACTTGCGGATGGCGGCCAGCACCTCGGACTTGGGCGGGAACACGTACCGCGGCAGGCCGAAGGTGGACTCCAGCACCAGCACGTCGCAAGGCATCACCTCGGCCGGCTCGGCGGCGTGGGTGGGCTCGGTGCAGAGGTCGCCGGTGTAGCCCAGCGAGACGCCATCGCGGGTGACCCGGAGCTGCGCCGAGCCCAGCACGTGGCCGGCGGAGAAGAGCTCCAGCGTCAGCTCGCCCAGGCCGAAGGGGGCGCGGTAGCCGGCGGGCAGGGCCTCGGTCTTCTTGCGCTTTCCCTCGCCGAGCCGGTGGCGCATGAGCGCCAGGGTGGCGGAGGTGGCGATGGTCCGGTCGTGCCGCCCGATGTGATCGCCGTGGGCGTGCGAGACGAAGGCGCACTGCACCCGGCGCGTCGCGTCCAGGTGGAGGGCGGAATCGGCCACCCGGAGCCCGCCCCGGTGGAGTTCGACCAGCGGCCTTCGCATCGGACGGCGTTTGTACACCGGCCCCCCCACAGCCAGCGAGGACACCTCTGGCGGGTGTCAGCCCATCCGGGCAGAATGCGCGCCCGACCGCCCTACCTCGTCGCACAGCCGCCGTTCGCGAGACGCGCGGACGGCTGCAGCGGCGGCGCGGGCGGACACCGGAGACGCGCCGCGCGCGCGAGGAGGCGGGATGACGACGACCAGACGGGTGATCGATGTGGAGGAGAAGGTCCCGCTGCTGCAGGGGATCCCCCTCTCGCTGCAGCACCTCTTCGCGATGTTCGGGGCCTCGGTGCTGGTCCCGATCCTGTTCAACCAGGCAGCCAAGACGCAGGTGATCGACCCGGCGCTGGTGCTGTTCATGAACGGCATCGGGACGCTCATCTACCTCTTCATCTGCCGGGGGAAGGCGCCGGCCTTCCTGGGCTCCTCCTTCGCCTTCCTGTCCCCGACCTTCAGCCTGCTCGGCGCCGCGGGCGTCGATCCGCACCAGGGGTTCGCCCGCGCCGCCGGCGGCTTCATGGTGGCCGGCCTGGCCTTCATCGCCGTCTCGCTCGTGATCCGGTTCGCCGGCCGCAAGTGGATCTCGGTGGTGCTGCCTCCGGCGGCCATGGGCCCCATCGTCGCGCTCATCGGGCTCGAGCTGGCGCCGGTCGCCACCGGGATGTCGTTCTTCAAGGACGGCCAGCTGAGCGGCCAGGCGACGCTCCTCTCCCTGTTCACGCTGGGTGTCGTGATCGTTGGCTCGCTGGTCTTCCGGAAGTTCATGGCGGCCATCCCCGTGCTCATCGGCGTGGTGGCGGGCTACGTCCTGGCGGTCTTCATCGGGGCGGTGGACTTCTCGAGCATCACGGGCGCGAGCTTCCTCACCTTCCCGAAGCCGGTGCTGCCGGCCTTCGACTGGGCCTCGATCCTGATCGTCCTGCCGGCCGCCCTGGTGGTCATCTCCGAGCACATCGGCCACCTCTTCGTGACCAGCAACATCGTGGGCCGCAACCTCCTCAAGGACCCCGGGCTGCACCGCTCGCTCCTCGGCGACGGCGTCTCCACGGCGCTCTCCGGCCTCACCGGCTCCTGCCCCACCACGACCTACGGCGAGAACATGGGCGTGATGGCCATCACCAAGGTCTACTCGGTGTGGGTCATCGGCGGCGCGGCGGTCATCTCCATCGCGCTGGCCTTCTTCGGCCAGGTGCGCGGCGCCATCGCCTCCATCCCGATCCCGGTGATCGGCGGCATCTCCATGATGCTGTTCGGCGTCATCGCCGCCTCCGGCCTGCGCATGCTGATCGAGGCCCGCGTGGACTACTCCAAGAGCCGCAACCTCATGCTCTCGGCGGTGGTCTTCGTGATCGGCATCTCCGGCGTCGCCATCCCCATCGGCCAGACCCAGCTCAAGGGCATGGTGCTGGCCACGCTGGTGGGCATGGCGCTGAGCCTCTTCATGTACGTCCTGGAGCGGCTGGGGCTGACGGCCGAGCCGCCGGACCCGCTCACCGACGGCCTCGACGAGGCGCACGAGGCCAGCACCTCGAGCGGCGCCGCCCCGCAGGCGTAGTCTCAACAAGCACCCGACGTGTAGCTCCGGGTAGCGAAGCTGCGCAGGACCACCGCCCGATCACGTCGCGCCCAGGCGCGGCGGGTCGGGCGGACCCTTTTCCGAAGGAGGGGCCGGAGTTAGGATCCCCTCCATGGCCGAGTTCATCGAGAACCCTCGGCGCGCTCCGCGTGCGCCCGTCCGCTGCGAGGCCCGCGTGGCGCTGCGGGACGGCGGCTTCTGGGCCGCGCCGACCAGCGACTACGGCCCGCGCGGCTGCCAGGTCTCGTCGCCCCAGCGGCTGGAGCCGGGGTCGCGCCTCTTCATCGAGCTGGTGAACGAGCGGGTGCCGGGCCCGTTCCAGCTGTGCGGGCGGGTGGCGTGGGCCAGCACGGACGCCCCCTGGCGCGCGGGCATCGCCTTCGACGACGCCTCGGTGGTCACGGCCAACAACTTCTTCGAGCGGCTCACGGCCGCCTACCCGGGCCTCGACACCTACGGCCGCTCCCCGGACCGGGTGCCGGTCCACGCCCCGCTGGCCCCGGCCACCCCGCCCGGCGTCGAGCCGCTGCTCACGGCGGCCGAGCGCGACGTGCTGCACGAGCTGGGCGCGGGCATGACGCTGGCGGAGCTGCGCGAGAAGGCCGGCCAGCGCTGGCCGGTGTTCCAGAACGCGCTCTTCTCGCTGCTGGGCCGCCGCTACCTGTCCATCGCCTCGCCGGCGCCGGACAACGCCCGCGCCTGGATCCCGCACCTGGAGCGCAGGTCGCATCACGTCTGACGTTTGGGGCCGCGACCGCCCTGGCGGGTCCCGGAGCGCCGGAAGAACGGACGCTGAGGAGCGAGGCCCCGGCTCACTTCAGCAGCAAGTAGAAGAGCCTCCCCTGTTGCTTCATCCGCCCGGCCGCGTTCTCGGCGTAGGCCCCGCTGCCGAAGAAGACGTCGATCCGCGCCGCGCCGCGGATGGCGCCGCCGGCGTCCTGGTCCAGCACGAAGCGCGAGAACGGCCGCATGGCGGGGCCGGCGGCGTCCACCGGGCGCTCGGTCTCGAGGAAGGCCAGCGCGCCCTTGGGGAAGACGCGGGCGTCGGCGGCCACGGTCCGGTCGGCGGTGACGGGCACGTTGAGCGAGCCGGTGGCGGCGTCGGCCCAGCGGAAGAAGACGTAGGACGGGTTGCGGGCCAGCAGCTCCTCCTGCGCGGCGGGGTTCTGCTCCAGCCAGGCGCGGATGGTCTGCATCGACACGTCGGCCCGCTGCAGCGCGCCGCGGCGGACCAGCTCGCCGCCGATGGCCTCGTAGCGGTGGCCGTTCTTGCCGGCGAAGGTGGCGACGCGCGAGGTGCCGTCGGGCAGGCGGATCACGCCGCTGCCCTGGATCTCCAGGAAGAAGCCGTCCACCGCCGAGTCCACCCAGCACAGCTCGGCGTTCCTGCCGGTCAGCGCGCCGCCCGCGATCTCGGCGCGGGTGGGGTACGGCACCAGCCGGCCGCCCTCGACCTTGCCGGTGAGGTCCTCGGAGAGCGCGGTGGGGAAGTCGCGGGTCCGCACCACCACCAGGTCGTCCGGGGCGCGGTGGAGCGGGAAGCGGTAGGCGCCCTCCTTCACCAGCGAGCCGCGCAGCTCGGGCAGGTAGTAGCCGGTGAAGAGCACGGCCCCGTTCACCCGCGGGTCGCCGGTGGAGCGGAAGACGCGGAACTCGCGCCGCAGCGCCTGGTTGAGCGCGGCCGGCGTGGGGCGCGCCAGCGCCAGCTCGCGGAAGCGGACCAGCGTGGCCTGGAGCTTCTGCACCGGGACGCGCTCGGCCCCGAAGGCGAGGGTGCGCCCGGGGTCGGCCGACGCCAGGCGCGAGAGCGCCACCAGCGAGCGCTCCACCGCCTCGTCCAGCCCGGCGTAGTCGAGGTCGTCGGCGAAGGCCGGGAAGGCCTCCGGGCGCAGCTCCACCAGCGCCTTGTCGGCGGTGCGGGCCGGCTCGGGGGGCGGGGGCGGCGGCGGGGGCGGGCGGCAGGAGACCTGCGCCAGCAGGAGGGCGGCGGGCAGCGCGGAGCGGAGGAAGGCGGACATCGCGGGGCGACCGTACCAGAGGTCCAGGATGGGCGCCCGGATGCGGAGCGCACCGGCGCAGGTCCCGCAGCCCTGGCGCCGGCCCCCGAACGGTTCGTCCGGTCGGTGGGCCTGCGCTTTCGTTGGCGAGCGAGCGGCTCCCCGGCCAGACAGACCGGGACCTCCGGGGACCCGCATGAACCACCACGCCACCGCGACGGCCCTCCTGGCCCTCGCGCTCACCGCCTGCCAGGCCGCCGACAGCGCGGCCGTCGTCGAGCCGCCCGGCGGCGATCGCTCCGCCCCCAGCGTCCCCACCGGCCTCTCGGCCGTGGCCCCCGCGCCGGACCGCGTCGAGCTCGCCTGGAACGCCTCCTCCGACAGCGACAGCGGCGTGGCCGGCTACCGCGTGCTGCGCGACGGCGCCGGGGTGGCCACGGTGGCCGCGCCCGCCACCAGCTGGGTGGACCAGGCGGTGGCCGCCGCCACCGCCTACACGTACACGGTCCGCGCCTTCGACCTGGCCGACCCGCCCAACACCTCCGCCGACTCGGCGGCCGCCACCGTCACCACCCCGGCGGTCCCGGACGTCACGCCGCCCACCACGCCGCAGGGCCTGGCGGCGGTGGCGCTCTCGCCCACCCGCGTGGCGCTGGCCTGGAGCGCCTCGACCGACGCCGGCACCGGCCTGGCGGGCTACCAGGTCTCCCGGGACGGCGCCCTGCTGGCCACCGTCGGACCGGGCGCGGTCTCCTACGAGGACGGCACCGCGACGCCGGCCACCGCGTACGCGTACACGCTCCGGGCCTTCGACCACGCCGTGCCGGCCAACGTCTCCGCCGCCTCCGCCCCGGCGCAGGTCACCACCCCCAGCGCCGGCGCCACGCCCGGCCTCGACAGCCGCCCCTCCAACCCCACCTGCCTGGCGCCGGTCCGCCCCACGCCGGCCGGCCCCATCCAGCTCACCCGCGTCTTCCCTGGGCTGCCGGCGTTCTCGAGCCCGCTGGCGCTGCTGCAGGCGCCGGGCGACACCAGCCGCTGGTTCGTGGTCGAGCAGGGCGGGCGGGTGCGGGTGTTCGCGAACAGCGACGGCGTCACCGCCGCCGCCACCTTCGTCGACCTCACCGCGGAGCGGGTGCGCTCGGGCGGCGAGATGGGCCTGCTGGGGATGGCCTTCCACCCGGACTGGCCGGCGGTGAAGGAGGTCTTCCTCTCCTTCACCGGCCCGAAGGACCCCGGCCAGCAGCTGCGCTCCTACGTCTCGCGCTTCACCACCGTGGGCGGCGGCACCGACGCGCTCGATTCCAGCCTCGGAGCAGGTGATCCTCGAGGTGGACCAGCCCTACGAGAACCACAACGGCGGCTGGATCGGCTTCGGCCCGGACGATCGCTTCCTGTACCTGGGGCTGGGCGACGGCGGCTCGGGCTATGACCCCGGCAACCGCGGCCAGTCGCTCACCACGCTGCTGGGGAAGATGCTGCGCATCGACGTGCTGGGCACCGGGGCCGGCTACCGCATCCCGGCCGACAACCCCTGGGCCGGCGGCGCGCGCTGCACCCGCGGCACCACCCCCGGCGTCCCCTGCCCGGAGATCTGGGCCTTCGGCCTGCGCAACCCGTGGCGCTGGAGCTTCGACCGCACGCTGCACGAGCTGTGGGTGGGCGACGTGGGCCAGGACCGCTGGGAGGAGGTGGACCGCGTCCAGCGCGGCCTCAACTACGGGTGGAAGCTGCGCGAGGGCACCCACTGCACCGACGGCGGCACCAGCTGCCCCTCGCCCGGCACGGTGCTGAACGGCGCCACCCTGGTCGATCCGGAGGTGGACTACCCGCACGGCAGCGGCGGCGGCAGCTCCATCACCGGCGGCTTCGTCTACCGCGGCGCCGCCATGCCCGCCTACCGCGGCCTCTACTTCTTCGGCGACTTCGCCTCCAACCGGATCTGGACCCACCAGCCCGGCGTGGCCGGGAACCGGACCGAGGTGGCCACCGCCTCCGGCGGCATCTCCTCCTTCGCCGAGGACGCCGCCGGCGAGCTCTACGTGGTGGGCTACGGCAACGGCCAGCTCTTCCGCCTGGGGCTGGCCACCGCGCCGCCGGCCGACACCATCCCCACCTCGCTCCTCGCCACCGGCTGCGTCGATCCGCAGGACCCGACCCGGCCGGCCGCCGGGCTCATCCCCTACCGGCTCAACGCGCCGTTCTGGTCGGACGGCGCGCTCAAGGAGCGCTGGCTGGCGCTGCCGGACGGCGGGGCCGTGACGGTGGGGGCGGACGGCGACTGGGACTTCCCCAGCGGCACGGTGCTGATGAAGCGCTTCCAGCTGGGCGGGAAGCTGATCGAGACCCGGCTGCTCATGAAGCACCCCGACGGCGTCTGGGCCGGCTACACCTACCAGTGGAACGAGGCCCAGACCGACGCCACCCGCGTGCAGGGCGGCGCCACGCGGGTGATCGGGGCGCAGACCTGGCTCTATCCGTCCGAGCAGCAGTGCCTGCAGTGCCACACCGCCGCCGCCGGGCGCAGCCTGGGGCTGGAGACGGCGCAGCAGAACGGCGACCTCACCTACCCGGCCACCGGCCGCACCGCCAACCAGCTGCTGACGCTGAGCCACGTGGGCGTGGCGCCGTCGCTCTCGGCCGACCCGGCCACCTACCCCGCCTACCCGGACCCGCTGGGCACGGCCGGCACGCTGGAGCAGCGCGCCCGCGCCTACCTGCACGCCAACTGCTCGCAGTGCCACCGCCCCGGCGGCCCCACGCCGACCAGCATGGATTTCCGCTACGCCACGCCGCTCGCCGGCACCGGGATCTGCGACGTGGCCCCGCTCAACGGGGACCTGGGGCTCACCAGCGCGCGGATCGTGGCCCCCGGCGCGCCCGGCCGCTCGGTGCTGCTGGAGCGGATGAAGCGGCTCGACGCCACCCGCATGCCGCCGCTGGGGAGCGCGGTGGTGGACGAGGCGGGGGCGCAGGCGGTGGGGAGCTGGATCCAGGCGCTCACGGGCTGCCCGTGAGCGCCGCCCGGTCCTCCCACGCCCCGCCCAGCTCGCCCACCAGCACCCCCAGCACGATCAGGCCGCCGCCGGTCCAGTCCGCGACGCCGAGCGTCTCGCCGCCCACCAGGTGGCTGAAGAGGGCCGCCGCCACCGGCTCCAGCGAGTAGATGAGCGCGGCGCGCACCGCCGTGGTCCGCCGCTGGGCCCAGTTCATGACGAAGAAGGCGGCGGCGGTCATGGCCAGGCCGGTGAAGGCCACCGTGGGCAGGAAGGTGCCCATGCCCGCGGGGTCGAGGCGCGCCTGCTCGAAGGGGAGCATGGCCAGCGCGCCGGCGAAGGTGACCAGCACCTGCACCAGCACCAGCGGCGCCAGCGGGTGGAGCGGCGCCCACTCCGAGACGAAGACGATCTGCAGGGTGAAGACCAGGGCGCAGCCCAGCGTGAGCAGGTCGCCCAGCCGGACCGCCGACGAGATCCCGTCGCTGTAGAGCCGGGTCAGCACCGCCAGCCCCACCACCGCCAGCGCCGCGCCCACCCAGTAGGCCGGCCGCACCCGCTTCTTCAGGAAGAAGCGGGCCACGAAGGGCACGATCACCACCGAGAGGCCGGTGATGAACCCCGAGCGCGAGGGGGTGGTGTAGGCCAGCCCGTGCGTCTGCAGCGCGAAGCCGCCCAGCATGAAGAGGCCCAGCAGGATCCCGTGGCGCAGGAAGCCGGGGCCGACGCGGTCCCGCCGCCAGAGCGCCACCGGCGCCAGCGCCAGCGCCGCCAGGCCGAAGCGGGCCGCCAGGAACACGCCGGGCGAGGCCACGCCCAGCACGCGGTTCACCAGCAGGAAGGTGGTCCCCCAGAACAGCGTGAGGACCAGCAGCGCGAGGTCGGCCACGGGCTACGGCTTCTCGTCGGGGCCCTGGCGGTGCAGCGCCACCGGCGCCGCGCGCTTCTTGCCGGCGCGCAGGTTGAGCAGCTCCACCATCAGGGAGAAGCCCATGGCGAAGTAGACGTACCCCTTCTCGACGTGGCGGCCGAAGGCGTCGGCCACCAGCGTCACGCCGATCAGGATCAGGAAGGAGAGGGCCAGCATCTTGACCGTGGGGTGCCGCTCCACGAAGCGGCCGATGGCGCCGGCGAACACCAGCATCACGCCCACCGCGATGATGACCGCCGCCACCATGATGGCCAGGTGCTGCGCCATGCCCACCGCGGTGATGACCGAGTCGAGGGAGAAGACGATGTCCAGCACCGCGATCTGGGCGATCACGAACCAGAAGGCGCCCTTCCTGGGCGGCGCGCGGGTCGGATCCGAGTCCGCCACCTCGAGCTTGGCGTGGATCTCGTGGGTGGCCTTGGCGATGAGGAACAGGCCGCCGGCCAGCAGGATCAGGTCGCGCCCGGAGAACCCCTCGCCCAGCACGGTGAAGAGGTCGGCGGTGAGCCCCATCACCCAGGTGATGGCGAAGAGCAGGGCCAGCCGGGTCAGGAGCGCGAACCCGAGGCCCAGCTTGCGCGCCGACGGCTGCTGCTCGGGCGGGAGCCGGCCGGCCAGGATGGAGAGGAAGACGACGTTGTCGATGCCCAGCACGATCTCCATCGCGGCGAGCGTGGCGAGGGCGATCCAGGCCGAGGGTTGGGTGAGGAGCTCGAGCATGGGGCTCTCTCTGCCCGAACCGGCGCCGGTTGTCGAGCCGGAGAGGGGCCGCGGCCGGGGCTACGCCAGCCGGAACCGGATCAGCTGCCCGTCGTCCTGCCGGACCAGCGTGCGGCGCGCCTCCAGCAGCTCGAGGTTGGCCATGGTCTCGGAGAGCGTCAGGAACACGTCGCCGGGGCGCGCCGAGGGGAAGAGCGCCCGCGACACCTCGTAGGGCGTGAGCGGCGCCGCAGCCAGCGCCTCGCGGATGCGCCCCTGCCGCTTGCCGTAGAAGCCCAGCAGCCCGTCGATCACCTCGCGGTGGCCGCTGAAGGGCGGGCCGTGGCCGGGGAGCACCAGGTCGATCTCCAGCGCGCGCATCCGGCCCACGCTGGACACGTAGGCCAGCAGCGGCTGGAACCAGCCCTCCTCGCCGCCCGGGCCCAGGTCGATGAGCGGGTTGGGCGAGACCTTCTGCAGCAGGTGGTCGTCGGAGATGAAGAGCCGGCGCGCGCGGTCGTAGAGGCAGAGCAGCCCGGGCGTGTGGCCGGGCATGTGCAGCACCTCCAGCTCCAGGTGGCGGGTGGTGAGCCGCGCCCCCTCGCCGATGGGCTCCACGCGCGGGATACGGCGCGCCAGCCGGAAGCCGTGGTCGCCCTCCTTCGCCACCACCGCCAGCACGTCGGGCGGCATGCCCAGCCGCGCCAGGTAGGCGGCGTAGCGCGGCGCCAGCTCGGACCAGCGCGGCCCGGCCTCGGAGATCTTGGGGATGTCGGCGGCGTGCGCGAAGACCGGCACCTCGCCGCCGTGCCGCTCCTGGACGAAGCGGGCCGCGCCGTAGTGGTCCACGTGGCCGTGCGTCACCAGGATGCGCCGGACCTCGTCGAAGCGCCGCCCCAGCGCCGCGAAGCCGGCCGTGAGCGCCGCCTGCGCCGGCTCCGAGCCCAGCCCGGCGTCCACCATGAGCAGGCCGCCGTCGGCCTCCTCGACCAGGTAGACGTTGACCGGCCCGCCGGCCTGGACGAACGGCACCGGCACCGGGATCCGGTGGACGCCCAGCGCGGGGAGATCCGCCTCGGTCATGGGATGCCCTGGGGCCCTACCGCGACGCCTTCACCTTCGCCACCAGCGCCGGGAGCGCCTGGAACAGGTCGGCCACCAGCCCGTAGTCGGCCACCTGGAAGATGGGCGCGTCCGGGTCCTTGTTGATGGCCACGATCACCTTGGCGCCCTTCATGCCGGCCAGGTGCTGGATGGCGCCGGAGATGCCCGCCGCCACGTAGAGGTCCGGCGCCACCACCTTGCCGGTCTGCCCCACCTGCCAGTCGTTGGGCACCCAGCCCGCGTCCACCGCCGCGCGGCTGGCGCCCACCGCGGCGCCCAGCTCGTCGGCCAGCGCCTCGACCGGCTTGAAGTCTCCCTTGGTGCCGCGGCCGCCGGCCACGATCACCCGCGCGTCGGTCAGCTCCGGCCGCTCGCTCTTCACCTCGCGGAAGCCCAGGTAGCGGGTGCGGGTGGGCGCGGCCGGGACCTCCACCGCGTGGATCGCTCCCGGCGCGGCCGCCTTCGCGGCCGGCGGGAACTCGGTGGTCCGGACCGTGAAGCACCTCACCGGCGTGGCCAGCTCCACCTCGGCCAGCACGTTGCCGGCCCACATCGGCCGGCGGAAGGTGACCGCGGCCCCGTCGCCGCCGAACCCGAGCACCTCGGTGGCGCAGGCCGCCTCCAGCCGCGCCGCGGCGCGGGGCAGGAGGTCCTTGCCCTGCGCGGTGGCCGCCGCGCCCACGTACCCGGCGCCGACCGCCCTGGCCACCGCCGCCACCACCGGCGCGGCCGCCTCGGCCAGCGGGTGGGCCAGCGCGGCCGAGTCGGCCACGTGCACCTCGACGCCGTAGGCGGCCAGCTCGGCCGCCACCGCCTGCAGCCCCTGGCCGAGGAGGAGCGCGTGGAGCGCGCCGCCGGCGCGGCGCGCCAGCTCCTGGCCGGCCGCGAGCGCGTGCAGCGTGCCCTTGCGGAGGGTGCCGCCGCCGTGCTCGGCCACGATGAGGACGTTGGTCATGACGGTCTCCCGAAGGTCCTAGAGGACCTTCGCCTCCTCGTGCAGCTTCTTCCAGAGCTCGTCCACGTCGGCCACCTTGGCGCCGCCCTTGCGCGCCGGCGGCTCGGCCAGCTTGCGGATCACCACCCGCGGCGTGAGGTCCACGCCCAGCGCGGCGGCGTCCAGCTCGGCCAGCGGCTTCTTCTTGGCCTTCATGATCCCGGGCAGCGAGGCGAAGCGCGGCTTGTTGAGGCGCAGGTCTGTGGTGACCACCGCCGGCAGCCCCACCGCCAGCGTCTCCACCCCGCCGTCCACCTCGCGCACCACCGTCAGCTCCTTGCCGTCGGCCGACAGCTCCAGGCCGGGCTGCTTCTTCTGTTCCGCCTCGCTCTCCAGCGAGTCGGTCTTGGAGGCGAAGGTGGCCTGCGGCCAGCCCAGCCGCTCCGCCAGGTACTGCCCCGCCTGGTTCTGGTCGTCGTCGATGGACTGCTTGCCCATCAGCACCAGGTCCGGCTTCTCCGCCTCACAGACCTTGCGGAGCAGGGCCGAGACGACCACCGGGTCCAGCGGCCCCTCGTGCTTCACCAGGATGGCGCGGTCCGCCCCCATGGCCAGCGCCGCCCGCAGCTCCGTCTGCGCGGCCGGGCCACCGATGGTGGCCACGATCACCTCGCCGCCGTGCTTGTCCCGCAGCCGGAGCCCCTCCTCGACGGCGATCTCGTCGAACGGGTTGAGCTTGTAGTTCACGCCGTCGACGACGATCCCGGCCCCGTCCGGCCTGACCCGGATCTTGGACTCGGGATCCTCCACGCGCTTCGCGGTGACCAGGATCTTGAGCGGCATGGCGGGCACCTGATTCTGGAATCAAGAGGGAGGGTTCCCGAATATTGCGGTGCGGCAGGAGTCCTCGCAACGGAAAAGCCCGACCCAGGTGCACACCCGCAAGGGAGCGATTTCAGGCTTCCCTTCGCACGGCAGGACGCCCGATCTTCGTCCCCTGCGAATCCTTGCAGTATCCGTCAGTGAACCAACCGCTTCAAAGGAGACGAAACATGCTGCGCATCACGCTCGCCCTCGCTGCCGCCGCCCTGCTCGCCGCCCCGTTCCAGGCCAGCGCCGCCGACGCCGTCAAGGACACCGAGAACGCGATCAAGGGCAAGGGCACGTACGGCACCGCCGGCTGTGGCCTGGGCTCCATGGCCTTCGGCAACTCGCCGGGCGCCGTCCAAATCCTGGCCGCCACCACCAACGGCACCTTCGGCACCCAGACCTTCGGCATCACCTCCGGCACCTCGAACTGCGGCCCGGCGCTCTGGGCCCAGGGCACCAAGAACTTCGTCGAGGGGAACCGCGAGGCCGTGGCCAAGGACATCTCCCGCGGCCAGGGCGAGGCCATCGGCGCGCTCACCGTGATCAACAACTGCTCCGACTCCGCCGCGGTCGGCGCCGCGCTGCAGAAGAACTTCTCCGCCATCTACCCGACGGCCCAGGCCAACGACGACCAGGTGACCCAGGCCATCCTGCAGACGCTGCACAGCGACGCGAGCCTCGGCTGCGGCCGCGGCTAGCGCGTGCCTGACGCGCGCGGCGGCGCGGCTCACACCGCGCTGATCCTCGCCTCGCTGCTGGCCGGCGCACCGGCGCCCACCCTCGCGCAGGGTGTGGCGCCGGTCGCGCCTCCGCCCGAGGCCACCGAGAACCTGCTGGCCCCGCCCAAGACCCCGGCCCCGCCCTCGGCCGGAGCCGAGGCGCGTCCGCCGGGTGGCGACCCCGCCTACCTGCCGGAGCTGGTGGCGCGCGCCCGCGAGGAGCGGCTGGCCGAGGACGTGGGCTGGCTGCGGCTCCTGCACTACCGCTCTCGGCTGGGAGGCGGCTGGGAGAGCGAGGTGGACGGCCCGGCCTTCTTCCGCGCCCCGGACGGGAAGAAGGATCCAGCGGCCGAGCTCGAGGCCACGCTGGCCGGCTTCTTCGACGCCACGCCGCACGCCGACGAGCTGGACGACGCCCAGTGCCGCTTCCCGGCGCGCCTGCGCTGGCTGGCCGATCACCTCGACATCGACTTCGGCCGGCTGGCGCTGCGCCCCTGCCCCCGGCGCGACACCTTCCTCCAGCGCATCCACCCCATGGGCGTGACGCTGGTCTTCTCCTCCTACTACCTCAACAACCCCGCCTCGGCCTTCGGCCACACCCTGCTGCGCTTCGACAAGGCGCAGGAGGCGATCGGCGGGAAGCACTTCGAGCTGCTCGACCTGGGCGTGGACTACGCCGCCACGGTGGACACCCCCAACGCGCTGGCCTACGCGTTCAAGGGGCTGTTCGGCTTCTTCAAGGGCGAGTTCAAGGCCTACGCCTACTACTACAAGGTCCGCGAGTACGGCGACTTCGAGTCGCGCGACCTGTGGGAGTACGACCTCGACCTCACGCCGGGTGAGCTGGCGCTGCTGGCCGACCACGTCTGGGAGCTGGGCGGAACGTACCTCTGGTACTGGTACCTGGACGAGAACTGCAGCTACCACGTGCTGGGCGCGCTGGAGGCGGCCGCCCCGCGGCTCCAGCTGCTGCGCCACGTGGGCCGCTACGTGGTCCTGCCGTCCGACACCGTCCACGCGCTCTTCGCCAACCCGGGGCTGGTGCGCCGGACGCACTACCGCCCTTCGCTCCGCACCCAGTTCGCGGCCCGGGTGGCGCCGCTCGACGGCGAGGCCCAGGCGCTGGTGGAGCGGCTGGCGGGCGAGCCGTCCGCGCCGCTGCCGGAGGCGCTGCCCCCGGAGCGGCAGGTGGCGGTGCTGGACGCCTCGGCCGACCTGCTCGACCTGCGCCACGCCCGCGAGCTCCTGCTGGGGAAGGACCCTGTGGCCGCAGCGCAGCGGCAAGAGCTGCTGCAGCGCCGCGCCGCGCTGGCGCTGCCCAGCGCGCCGCTGGACGTCCCGATCCCCGACGATCAGCGCCCGGAGCGCGGGCACGGCTCCATGCGGCTGGGCGCCGGCGCGGCCGCGGTGGAGGGCGAGGGGGCCGCGGCGGTGCTCGACCTGCGGCTGGCGCTCCACGATCTGGGGGACCCGCCGCTCGGCTTCCCTCCGCTCTCGCAGAATCGAGTTCCTCCCCACCCGCCTGCGCTGGCTCCCGCGCGAGCAGCGGGTGGAGCTGGACGACGCCTCGCTGGTGCGCATCCTCTCGCTCAACCCGGTGGGGCGGTTCGACCTGCGCCCGTCCTGGCGGGTGCGGATGGGCGCCACCACCGTGCGCGACGCGGGCTGTCACGACTGCCTGGCCTTCGTGGCCGAGGGGGGCGCCGGGTTCACCGCCGCCGATCTGGGCGGCGCGGTCGATCTGATGGGCGGCGGCGACGTGGAGCTCCTGGCCTCCTCGCACCTCGACGGCGCCGGCGGCTCTGGCCTGCGGCCCGGGGTCGGGCCCTCGGCGCTGGGGCGGGTGCGCTTCGGCACGGCGGCCGCGCTGCTGCTCGACGCGCGCTGGCGCTGGCTGCCCGACGCCGCCCCCGAGACCACCTACCTGCTCTCCGCTGCGCTGCGGCTCCACCTGGCCCGGAACTTCTCGCTGGGGCTCGAGGTGCGTGACACCCCGACTGAGCGCGACGGCACCATGTTGCTGCTGGGCTACTTCTGACCCGGCCCCACCGGCGACGGCGCGCGCGCCTCGTCCGGGGAGGTGCGCATGTGCCGCTCCGTGAACAATCCCCTCCCAGGAGTGACTGGGTGGCCGGTCATCCTTCGGGTGGAAGCTCCACGCCCCGGGCGAGGCGCAGCGCGTCAACGGTGGGAAAACACCTTCCTACCCATCAGCAGCGCCGAGCATTCTTGACTTCCCGGTCAGCGCAGAACACAAGGGAAGCGGATTTTCTGCCGCACCCCTGTCCGTTCACTCCGGGTACGTTCACGTCCCGAGGAGGCCGCCGATGTCGCTTCGCCGCTCCGGTCCCCTGGCCCTGGGCATCGCTGCCCTGTTGGCGGCCGGCTGCACCGATACCGTCTCGCAGAGTCCGTCGCCTGACGAGATCGTGTTCGCCAACTTCGTCACCTCTCCCACCGCGAGCATTCCGGTCCCGAATGACCTCGCGCTCCAGGCGGCCGGCGCCGCCGGCGAACCGACATCCCGCAGTACCTGCTCCTGCAGCAGTTCATCGCTGCCGGCGGCTTCCCCTCCGACCAGGAGGTGAGCATCACCGTCCCCTTCCGCACCATGACGCGGAACGACGACGGGACCTACACGGTGGGCGCGCCCCCGACCATCGCCAATGACACCGTCACCGCGTCCACCTTCGCGGTGCTCAAGGTGGACGGCGGCACGGTCACGCAGGTGGCGGTCGAGCCGGTCGGCACCACCAACGGGACGCTCACGGTGCGCAAGGCCGCCGACGCCGGCGGCGTCCGGCGCTGGGCCCCCGGCCGCTACGTGCTGGCGGTCCGCGGCGGCGCCAACGGCGTGAAGACCAGCACCGGGCTGCCCGTCTCGGCCGACCTGGCCATCTCGCTGGTGATCCCGAACAAGGACCTCTCGGTCGCCGAGAACCAGCCCCCCGGCGGCATCCCGGCCGACCTGGTGGCCCGGCTGAACCAGGTCCGCAGCCTGCTCTGGAACCCCATCGACTGGAACAACGTGGGCGGCCAGTGGGTGCCGGCCGGCGCCGCCGGCATCACCCCGGCCTTCACCGCGGTGGACACCGCGTTCCCGCACACCGAGGTGGCGGCCATCGCCACCTTCGAGGTCGCCTCCGGCACCCGCGCCCTGTTCGACTCCAGCGCCGGGCAGATCCCGCTGCCCAGCGACTTCCTGCTGGACGGCGCGAACCCGGTCGAGAACGACCCGGGCCGGTTCCACGTCCGCAACGTGCCCTCCTTCGGCGCGGCCGCCGCCGGGCTCACCACCCTGGACGGCTTCTCCACCACCGGCCTGATCCTGCAGCCGCTCAACGGCCCCGTGCAGGCCACCACCATCAACGCCAACAGCGTGCTCGTGTTCGAGCTGCCCAGCGGCGGCAACCCGCGGCGCATGGTCGACGTGGCGGCGGCCGTCCAGGCCAACGCCCCCGGCACCGCCGAGTACCTGACCCAGCCGCCGGCGCTGAACCAGACCGTCAACGGCACCGCCCTCACCACCGCGATCGGCCTGCAGCCCGGCGTGGCCGTCCCGGTCGCCCCGGGCGCGATCATCTACACGCCGCCGCTCAAGGAGCGCGCCCGCTACCTGGTCGTGATCACCGACCGCGTCCTGGACGCCACCAACGCCCCGCTCCGCCGCAACACGCTGAGCAGCATCCTCTGGGGCTTCCCGGCCGACGTCTCGCTGGTGGACGAGGGCGGCGTCTCGCTCGTCCCCGGCCTCTCCAACGGCGACGCCCAGGCCCTCCAGGCCATGCGCGTCGCGCTCAACCCGGTGCTGGACAACCTGGGCGCCATCTCCGGCGACGACACGCTGAGCCGCGACAACGTGGTGATGGCCTACACCATCTCCACGCAGTCGGTGACCGGCACGTCCATCCGCCTCTCCGCCGCTCCCTACGATCCCAACGCCGACGGCAACCCGACCGACAGCGTGGCCTTCACCTCGCCCTCCGCCGACGTCTTCAACATCTCCGAGGCCGGCTTCCCCGACGCCGCCATGCCGGCGCTCTTCCCGCACGTGAAGACCTTCCTCAAGGGCACCACCATCTCGCTCGACGCCATCAACCCGGCGAACGGCGCCCTCAACCCGGACACCTCCGCCTGGACGCCGGTCCAGCTCCCGGTCCTGGTGGCGGTCCCGACGGTGCCCGACACCTGCACCACCGACGCGCCCTGCTTCCGGAACGTGGTGGTCTTCCACCACGGCATCTTCGGCAGCCGGCTGCAGATGCTCGGCACCGCCGAGGCGCTGGCCGCCCGCGGCTTCGTGGTGGTGGCGACCGACGCGCCCTACCACGGCGCCCGCGCCTTCTGCGCCCAGGACTCCGACTGCTCCGCCGACGGCACCGCCACCGGCGCCAACGGCGTCTGCACCTCCGACCCGAACAAGGCCGGCCAGGGCGACGCGGTGCCGCCCGGCACCTGCACCGCCGGGAGCACGCTCCGCCCGAGCAGCAACCTCTCCACCGTGGCCTCGGGCAACTACTTCATCTCGGCCAACTTCTTCCGCATCCGCGACGCCATCCGGCAGGACCTGTTCGACCAGGCCGCGCTGGTGCTCTCGCTCTCGCGCCCGCCGGCGCCGTTCCCGCAGCCGGCCGGCAACGCGCTGGTCACCGCGCTCCGCGGGCAGGGCATCGTCATCAACCCGACCCAGGTCGCGTACGAGGGCATGTCGCTCGGCGCCATCATCGGCACCAGCGTCCTGGCCACCAACCCGCGCTTCGCCCGCGGCGTCCTCGACGTCCCCGGCGGCACGCTCACCGACATCTTCATGAACGCCCCGGCGTTCAGCGACGAGGTCAACCAGCTGCTCCTCTCGCTGGGCGTGGACCGGAGCCAGATCGCCACCAACCCGGCCATGGCCGCCCGCTACCTCCAGATCAACATCCTCGCCAAGTGGATCCTGGACCCGGCCGACCCCCTCAACTACGCCCCGTACGCCGGCGGCGGCCTGGTGAGCCCGCTCACCGCGGCGCTGGGGCCCGCCGCCCATGCCGAGCGCGACCTGTTCGGCCAGCTGGTCAAGTGCGACCCGGTGGTGCCGAACGCCACCACGGTCGTGAACGGCGTGCCGCTGCCCTACGGCGACGAGCTGCTGGCCCTGGCCGGCATCCGCGCCGACGGGACCACGCTCTACTCGGCCGAGGACTCGGACACCAACCCCAACGGCTGCGTCTCCCACGGCGTGCTGCTCGACACGTTCGGAGGCCTGGCCGATCCGCCCGTGCCGGTCATCGGTGCGCAGGTCCGCGACGACGCCGCCCAGTTCCTCTTCGACCTGACCTACCCGCCGTCCGACGTCACGCTGTCGGCGCCGTGAGACCACGAGAGGTGCACACCATGAACAAGCTCTCGCTCAGCGCACTCGCCCTCGTGCTCCCCGCGCTCGCCAGCGCCAGCGGGTACGAGGTGATCGCCATCCACCCGCGCGACCTCGCGCTCACGTCCTCCGCCGTCGCGGCGCAGGACGGGGCCGCGGCCGCGTTCTTCAACCCGGCCGCGCTCTCCAAGGTGGACGGCTTCTCCGTGTCCGCCGGCCTCTCGATGCTGTCCATCACCACCGACTGGGACGCGCCGTCCGGCAGCGACGTGACCGGCAGCCAGACCTCCGAGTTCGAGCCGGTCACCCCCATCGCCCTCTACCTGGGCTGGGGCACCAAGGTGAACGGGCGCGGCCTCGGCTTCGGCTTCGGCGTGGGCAACCCCGCCGGCGGCAACGTCTTCTACGACGCCCAGTGGGAGGGGCGCGGCCGCATCATCGAGGTGCAGCGGCGCATCTTCGGCCTGTACGGCTCCACCGGCTACGAGCTCGTCCCCGAGCGGCTCCGGGTGGGCGGCAGCGTCATCTACTACAAGGTGTTCGAGTACCTGAAGCAGGGCATCCAGCCCTACCCCGAGGCGCACGCCGAGCTGGACACGAGCGGCGGCGGCTGGGCGTTCGGGCTCTCGGCCGAGGGCAAGCCCTTCGCCGACCTGCCCATCACGCTGGCGGTGGACTACAAGCACAGCGCCGACATCCACGCGACCGGCGACGGCAACTTCAACGTGCCGCCGGCGCTGGAGGGGCCGTCCACCATGGATCAGGGCGTGACCCACGACTTCACGTTCCCGAACCTGCTGGCGGCCGGCGTGGCCTGGCGCGTCTCGCAGCCGGTGCAGCTCACGCTGCAGTACTCCTACTCGAACTGGAGCGTCTACCAGGACGACACGTTCGAGGGCGACCAGGGGCTGTCCATCACCGTCCCGCGCAAGTACGACGACGGCCACATCATCCGCGGCGGCGTGGAGTGGTTCGCCTCCAAGGCCTGGACGCTCCGCGCCGGCTTCATGCGCGACTGGTCCGGCCTCAACACCGACGCGTACTCCCCCACGCTGCCCGACTCCAGCATCTGGGCCGGCGCGGTGGGGGCGGGCTGGAACCTCAGCCCGAACCTCCAGCTCAACGCGGCGTTCTTCTACGGCATCCGCGACCAGGTGAAGAGCACCAACTGGCGGAGCGCCGAGAACCCCGAGGGCACGTTCCCGGGCGTCTACAACACCGACGTCTGGATCACCTCGCTGGGCGTGACCTGGAACCTGCCCAGCGGCAAGTGAACGGCTGACCGCCTCGCAGGCGCTCTCTCCCTGGAGCATCGAGGCCCCCTCGCCGTCCGCGGCGAGGGGGTCGCTGCTCCAGCGGGCCGAACGGAGTCGAACCCTGGCCTTCGACTCCGCCGCCGCTGGCGCAGCGGCGCCGCGGGTCAGGCGGGCTCTTCGTTGTAGCGACGCGCCGCCCGCTCGCCCAGCGCGGTCAGGATGGAGCGGGCCAGCCCGCGGCGGAAGAGCTCCGCCGGCAAGGCCATGCCCCCGCGCGCCTCGGCGCCCGCGTCGGCGCCCGCGTCCGGCAGCGCCCGGTTGATCCAGCCCAGCGTCGCGACCACCATCCCCGGGAAGAGCGCGTGCGCCAGCCGGAGCAGCTTCGCCGGCGCGCCGATCACCACGAACCGCTCCCGCCGCTCGATGGCGCGGAGGATGCGCCGGGCCGCGTGCTCCGCGCTGATCGTGAGGAGCGGGAGGGAGGCCATGAGCGAGAAGAGGCTCGCCTCCGCGTAGCGCTTCCCCTTCACCAGCGCGTGGCCGAAGGAGCCCGTCCGCATCAGCCCCGGGACCACCGTGATCACCGAGATGCCGTCCTTCGCCGCCTCCGCCCCCATCGCCTCCGACCAGCCCCGCAGCGCGAACTTGGCCGCGCCGTAGGGGGCCAGGTGCGGGATCCCCACCGCGGCGCCGATCGAGGTGATGTTGACGATGGTGCCGCGCCGCCGCCCGCGCATCGCCGGCAGCACCGCCTCCGCCCCGTGGACCGCGCCCCAGAACATCGTGTCCATGGCGCGGTGGTAGTCCTCCAGCGACATCGCCTCCGCCGGGCCCACCTGGATGATGCCCGCGTTGTTCACCAGCAGGTCCACCGGCCCCAGGTTCTCCTCCACGTCCGCCACCAGCGTCCGCATCCCCTCCTCGTCGGTGACGTCGCAGGGGAGCGAGGTCGCGTCGAATCCCCTCCGATGCCAGCGCCTCGCGCGCACGCTCCAGCTCCTGCTCGTCCCGGGCGCAGAGCACCACCCGGGCGCCCCGCCGGCCCAGCTCGCGCGCCACCACCAGCCCCAGCCCGCGCGAGCCCCCCGTGACCAGCGCCACGCCCGTCACCGGGCGGCGCCTGGAGAGCCGGCGGGCGAGCAGGACGCCGCCAGCGGCGGCGAGGAGCAGGAAGGCGAGCGATTGGCGCATGTGAGCCTCCCCGGCAAGATGCACACCCGGGGGACCGCGCGCCGTGCCCGGCTCAGGCGGGGACCGCGTCCGTGCGGGTCACGCCCGGCAACGAGAGCACCAGGTCCGCGCCGTAGGCCGCGGCCGGCGTCTGCCAGCCCGGGCGCACCTGCCCGCCCAGGACGCGCGCCGCGATCTCCCGCGACCGCCAGCGCCGTGAGGGTGTAGCCGTCCGGCCCCAGCAGCCGGGCCTCCACCCGGCGCCCATCCCCGGCCACCGCCTCGCCCGCAATCCGCGACCGGCTGGCCGCCCGCGTGGCCGCGTCCGGCCCGCCCGTGCCGCCCGCCAGCGCCCGCGCCGCCGCCTCCTGCACCGCCGGGTGACGGAAGGTGAAGGCCGCCCCCATGGCCAGCCCCGCCAGCAGCTGCCGGTGGAGCGGCTGGGCGGTGTAGACCGTCACGTCCTGCACGCCCGTGGTGTGGCGGGCCGTGTAGACGTCGCCCCAGGGGATGGAGAGCGCGCGCACCGGGCCGTCGCCGAAGTCGATGCGGCGGGTGGCCGGGCCGCTCCCCTTCGGCACCTGCAGGCCGGAGATGGGCGTGGTCATGGTGCGCGCCGTGCCGATGGAGAGGTGGCCCAGCCCCTGGAACGCCAGCACCAGCCGGACCGCGTCGGGGAGCTTCTGCGCCAGGTGCGCCGCCAGGCAGTCCGTCGGGACCACGTCGAAGCCCGCGCCCGGCAGGAGCATCACGCCGGCGCGCTCGGCGTGGGCGCCCATCTTCGAGACCCCCTGGAAGACCGGGATCTCGCCGGTGATGTCCAGGTAGTGCACCCGCGTGTCCAGGCAGGCCTCCGCCATCGGCTGCCAGGTGGTGTGGAACGGCCCGGCGCAGTGGACCACCGCGCTCACGTCCTCGATGGCCCGCCGGAGCGCCACCGCGTCCAGCAGCGGGAAGGCGCGCCAGGGGCAGCCCAGCTCCGCCGCCAGCCGCGCCAGCCGCTCCGAGTCGCGGCCGCCCAGGATGACCGGGAGGCCGCGCCGGATGGCCTCGCGGGCGATGAGGGTGCCGGTGTAGCCGTAGGCGCCGTAGACCAGGAGTGGACGTGGGGTCGGGTCCATGTGGCGGGAAAGCTAGCAGATCGGCGACGCGGTGGGCCGGAGGAGCGCGGGCCGTGTCCCGCGGGCCACGACGGCGCGTCCGCCCGCGGAACCAGGGCGCTTTCTGCTGGCATCGGGCTGGCAAAGGCGGGGAACATGCCTGCCATGACCCTGCTCCCGGCGCTGCTCCTGGTCGTCACCGCAGCTTCACCCGAGGCGCCTCTCCGGCTCGAAGCCCTGGCTTCGACGTCCGGCGCCGGGGTGGAGCGGATCCTCGACGGCGATCCGACGACCACATGGTCGCCGGAGGGCGATCCCAGGGACGAGGGGATCCTGCTCCGGTTCGGGGAGACGGTGAAGGCCGACGGGGTGGAGGTGGTCACCTGCGCCGGCGCCTCGAGGTTCACGGCCTTCGCCGACGGCTTCGAGCTCGGCCTCTACGAGTACCAGGAGAAGAAGGGCGCGCACGCCGCGATCTGGGCCGAGATGGGCCCGGACGAGTTCGACGAGCTCCGCTCGCTCTTCCTGCGCGTGGACTCCGGCACCGGCTGCATCGCCGAGCTCAGCTTCCTGAAGGACGGCAAGCCCCTGCCGGTGTCGCCGCCGCGCCAGGTCGCGGGCCGGCTCACCGCCACCTCGACCCTCCCGCCCGCCCCCGCCTACCATGCCAGCTACCTCTTCGACGGCCGGCTCGACTTCGGCTGGGTCGAGGGAGCCGCCGGCAGCGGGGCCGGTGAGGGCGTGACCATCGAGCTGGAGAAGCCGGTGACGCTCACCGGCCTCGAGGTCTGGAACGGCTACCAGCGCTCCGAGGCCCACTTCACGCGCAACGCCCGCGCGCGCGGCGTCACGGTGAGCCTCGATGGCCGCCCGCCCATCCCGCTCGAGCTCCGCGACGAGCAGGGGAGCCGAATCCACCTCCTCCCCGCCGGTCCGCCGGCCAAGCGGATCACCCTGCGGGTGACGTCCGCCTACCCTGGCCTCAAGTACCCGGACCTCGTGCTCTCGGAGCTCCGGCTCTGGGACGCCGAGGGGGCGCTGCGCGTCGCCACCTCCGACCGCGAGGCCATGAAGCGGGCGCTGCTCGAGCAGGCGAAGCCCACGATCCTGGCCGCGTTCATGGACCGCAAGCTCCAGGCCTGGGAGACCCCCAAGCTCCCCGCCCAGAGCCTCAAGCTCCGCTCCGACCACACCTTCGTCGCCTACCAGTCCTGCTCTTCCCGCGCCCGCTGCCTCCGCGAGGCGATGGACGGCACCTGGGTGCTCTCCGGCTCGGACGCGGGCAGCGCCGAGATCGAGCTCTTCGCCCGCGCCCACCGCACCGACGAGAACACCGACCCCTACGCGCCCGGCGGGGCCTACCAGCGCGAGTCCACCCGCATCGCCGGCGGCAAGCTGCGCATCACCGTGCCCGCTCCCGGCTCGGTCAAGGTCAGCGGCAAGCTCCTCGACCGCGAGCTGAAGGTCGCCGACAGGTGACCGCCTCGGTCCGCCACGCCGCCCGCGCGCTCCTCCCGCTCGGCCTGCGGGTGGCCCTGCGGCGCGCGCCGGCCCTGCTGCGCAGCGCGTTCCAGCCGGCCCTCCCGCTGCTGCCGCCGGGCGGCCGAGCCACCTTCGGACACGTCCAGGCCCAGCGCGCCACCCCGCTGCGCCGCGCCGGCACGATGTACGGCGAGGCGCTCCAGCGCGGCAAGGAGCAGAACGTGGCCCGCGCCGCGGCGCTGCTCGACGGGCTGGTGATCGGGCCTTTCGAGACCTTCTCCTGGCACCGGACCGTGGGCGCGCCGCTCCGGCTGCGCGGCTTTGCCCCTGGCCCGGAGGTGCGCGGCGGGGAGGTGGTGGCCGGGGTCGGCGGCGGCGCCTGCCAGGTGGCCAACCTGGTCTGCTGGCTCGGGCTCCACGCCGGGCTGGAGCTGGTCGAGCGGCACGGCCACGACGTCGACCTCTTCCCCGACCACGAGCGGACCGCGCCCTTCGGCTCCGGCGCCACCGTGTTCTTCCCCACCCGCGACCTGCGCCTGCTGAACCCCGGACCCTCCCCGCTGCTGCTCACGCTGGAGGTCCGCGACGGCTGGCTGCACGGCGCGGCGCGGCTCACCCGCGACCCCGGGCTGCGCTGGGAGCTGCAGGAGCGCGAGCACCACTTCGTGCGCGAGCCGGACGGCGTCTATCGCCAGAACCGGCTCTGGATCCGGACGCTGCGCGGGGACGAGCTGGTCGCGGAGGCCGAGGTGGCCGCCAACCGGGCGCGGGTCCTCTACGCGGTGCCCGGGCTGGGCTGATCAGCGCCCGTGGTTCCGCGCCAGCGAGCGCGGCCGCACCTGCGACGGGTTCCGCCAGTCGCCGAGCCGCGCCAGCAGGTCCTCGTCGCCGTCCGCCCGCGCGCGCTCCAGGAGGCCCTCCCACACGTCCTCGCGGACGTAGGCGTAGTCCGGCGAGAGCGCAACCACCGGCGCGTCCGCGCGCTGGGGCGCCAGCGCGGTCCACTCGCCCGGCCGGATCCCCCAGGCGATCCGGCCCACCTCGCGCCGGTCCAGCTCCGGCTCCGGTGCCCAGCTCATGGCGTCGCGCCCGGTCTCCGTGGTCGTAGAGGAAGGCCAGCCCCTGCTGCGCGATGAGCAGCGCGGGGAGCGGCCGCGGCAGCTCCGTCAACAGCTCGCGGTAGAGCCCCCAGGGCGGCTGGCGCACCGCGCCGATCCCACCCCTCGCGCCCGGCCAGGCCAGGGCCAATCCCAGCGCCACCAGCAGCGCGGGCACCGCGCGCAGCAGGCGCGGCCAGGGCAGCGGCGCCGGCCAGGCCAGCACCAGCAGCGGCGCCGCCAGCGCCGGGGCGGCCAGCGCCAGCCTGTAGCCGAGGTCCAGCAGATCGTCGCGCCAGGGGATGGCCAGGCAGGCGGCCAGCGGCAGCGCGAGGGCCGCCAGCGCCGGGCGCGCCGCAGGGCGCCGGAGCCAGGCCAGGGCCGCCAGCGGCAGCGCCGCCCACCCCGCCCAGAGCTCGCCGGCCTGCCCGGCAGGGATCGGCCGCAGCTTCAGGTAGCCCGCCGGCGACGGCCAGCCTGGCGAGAGGCGCAGCTGCCCGCCCAGCCGCTCCAGGTCGGCCGGGTGGAGCAGGTTGGGCAGCGCCCAGCTGGCCAGGGCAAAGGCCAGCGCCGCCACCAGGCCGGCCGCCAGCACCCCCGCCGCCGCGCCCATGCCGCGACGCGCCGTGACCAGCCCCAGCCCGCCGCCGATCGCCGCCAGCGCCAGCAGCGCCGCGCCGAGCCGGTGGGCGGTGGCCGCCAGCAGCAGCGCCACGGCCAGCACCGCCGCGCGACCCAGGCCGGGCCGCGCCCGGACCAGCCCCATCGCCAGCAGGGCCGGGGCCACCACCCCGAGCTGCTTGGGGAACTCCGCCGCGAGCTGCCCCAGCGTGGGCGAGGCCGCCGCCCAGGCCGCCAGCGCCAGCGCACCCTCCTCCCGCCCCGCCAGCCGCGCCCCGGCCGCCGCCGCCGCGGGCACCGCCAGCGCCGCCAGCAGCGCCGAGCCCAGCTTCACGCCCAGCTCCGGATCCCGCGCCGCCCAGGCCGCCGCCGCGAGGAAGCGGAGCACCCAGCTCGCGTCCGGCGCGTGCAGCCGGCCGGTGGCCAGCAGCCGCTCGGCCTGGACCACGTAATAGTAGCCGTCGGTCCCCAGCGGCCCCGGGCTGGCCAGCAGCGCCAGCAGCCGCGCCGCCACCGCCGCCGCGGCCAGCGCGGCCACGGCCCACCAGGCCCGGCGGCTCACCGCGCCGGCGCCGGGCAGAGCGGCGCCTCCTCGATGGGCCAGCGGCCGCTCCCGGCGGCGTGGAAGTGCCACCACTCGGTCCGGATGCCGCCGAACCCCGCCGCCTCCATGGCCTCCCGCAGGAGCTTGCGGTTGGCCGCCGCCTCCGGGCTGGCCGGGGCGTCGGGCGCGGCGGCTGGGGTGAAGTCGTCGAAGGGGGTAGGCATGACCACCGGCGCGCCGCTGGCGTCGACCAGGGTCAGGTCCACCGCGCCCCCGCGGTTGTGGACCGAACCCCTGGCCGGATCCGCCACGTACCGTGCGTCCGGGACCCGCCGCCACATCTCGCGCTGCACCGCCGGCGGGCGATAGCAGTCCCACACCAGGAGGCCGTACCCGCGCTGCTCCAGCCAGGCCTGGGCCCGGGCCAGCGCCTCCGCCGCGGGGCGGCGCAGCAGGCAGCGCGCGCAGGGGTAGACCGCGGCGTGGAGGAAGTTGTCCGGGGTGGCGTAGCGCAGGTCCAGCCGGACGCCCGGGGCGACCGTGGTCACGTCCACCAGCTGGGGGACGGCGGCCGGACCCCCGGTCGACAGCAGGGCGAGCAGCAGGGCGGGGGCGAGCATCGGGCCATTGTAGCGATTGTTTGCCCCGGGCAGAGAACGGGACTTCCTCCTGTTTGTGGATAGGATCCCCCCAGGATCGACCCGCCGGCCCAGCCCCTGCTCGATCATGCGCCTCCTGCTGCACACCACCCCCGCCGTGCTCGACGGCGACCTCGACCACCCGCGGCCCTTCGGCCTCGTCGCCGAGCTGGTGGCGGCCGACGCCGCGGAGGGCGCGCTGGTGATCGAGGCCGCCAGCTGGGACGAGGCGGTGTCCGCCGGCGCCGCCGTCCGCGCCGCGCCGCACCTCTCTCGCCTGCCGCTCTTCCTGGCCGAGCGCCCCGCCGGCGACGAGCCCGCCGTGGCCGGCCAGCTGTTCGACGGCCTGCACCTGGGCGACCTCCGCGCCCGGGCCGCGCCCATCCTCAGCGAGGGGTCCCGCTTCGCCCACCGCGCCAACGCGCCGGGCGAGGCGCTGGCGCAGTACCTGGCCTGCCGCCCCCAGGCGCGCCTCCACCCGATCCGCGACTGGCGCGCCCCCGGCTACTACCGCTACCCGGTGGTGGACGCGCTCTTGGGCGCCTCGGAGAACGTCTTCACCTGGCTCGACCGCTGGGCGGCGCGCCACGTGCTCGACCTGGACATCGTGGTGGACCGGCTGCGGCTCTGCGACGCCTGCAGCTCGGCCCACCTCAGCTACCTCGACGTCTGCCCGTCCTGCGCCAGCCTCGACATCGTCCACACCCGCCTGCTGCACTGCTTCACCTGCGCCCACGTGGGTCCGCGCGAGGCGTTCGTGCAGGGCGACCACCTGAGCTGCCCCAAGTGCGAGGCCGTGCTGCGCCACATCGGCGTGGACTACGACCGGCCCATCGAGCAGCAGCAGTGCCGGCACTGCAAGCACCTCTTCGTGGACGCCGACGTGCGCAGCGCCTGCATGGCCTGCCAGGCCACCAGCAGCCCCGAGCACCTGCCCTCGCGCGCCATCGGCCTCTACCGCCTGGGCGGCGCCGGCCTGCTGCTGGCCCGCCAGGGCAACCTGTCCCCGGTCCTCTCCGGCCTGGACATGGTCAACTACATCGGCCCGGCGCTGTTCGAGCGGCTCATCGACTGGCAGGTCGCCCTGGCGCGGCGCTACCCGGAGAGCCACTTCTTCAGCGTCATCGGCCTGCGGGTGGCCAACCTCTCGCGCCTGGTGGAGACCCTGGGGCGCTCCGGCACCGCCGCGCTGGTGGACAGCTTCGCCGAGCGGCTGCGGGCCATGCTGCGCGTCTGCGACGTGACCACCCGCAGCGACGAGCACCTCTGGCTGCTGGCGCCCCACACCGATGCCAAGGGCGCCGGCTGCCTGATCGGGCGCATCGAGAAGCTCACCGAGGCCACCCGCCAGCCCAGCGGGCTCAAGCTGGAGCTGGGCTCGACGGTGGGCTCCATCCCGGGCGAGGACGTGCCCACCGAGGGCAGCCAGCTGATGGGCGTGCTGGCCTCGCGGCTGGAGTGAGCCCGTGCCGACCGCGCTCGACGCCACCACGCTGGTGCTCAAGTTCTTCCCGCTGGTGCTGCTCTTCGAGCTGCCGGTCTACCTGATCATCTGGCTGGGCGCGCTGCTGTGGGCCCGGGATCGGCGCCGCACCCCGCCCGCGGACGACTACCTGCCCTCGGTGAGCTGCCTCGTCACCTGCTACGCCGAGGGCAAGGACGTCGGGATCACCATCCGGACGCTGCTCGAGCAGCTCTACCCCGGGCTCATCGAGATCATCGTGGTGGTGGACGGCGCGGTGCAGAACCGGGCCACCTACCAGGCCGCCCGCGACTGGCAGGCCGAGGCGCGCAGCTACCCCATGCGCGTGCTCAAGGTCCTGCCCAAGCGGACCCGCGGCGGCCGCGTGTCCAGCCTCAACGCGGCCCGCCTCTTCGCCCGGGGCGAGATCATCCTCACCCTCGACGGCGACACCTCCTTCGACAACGACATGGTCTGGCAGGTGACGCGCCCCTTCGCCGATCCCGGCGTGGGCGCCGCCTCCGGCGCGCTGCGGCTGCGCAACGCCAAGGCCAGCCTGCCGGCACGGCTGCAGGCGCTGGAGTACATGCTCTCCATCCAGCTGGCCCGGACCGGGCTCTCGGCGCTGGGGATCGTCAACTGCATCTCCGGCGCGTTCGGCGCCTTCCACCGCGACCTGGTGGACCGGCTGGACGGATGGGACGCCGGCACGGCCGAGGACCTGGACATCGTCCTGCGCATCAAGAAGCGGGCCGGTGGCGCCCGGAGCCAGATCGTCCACACGCCCCTGGCCATGGGCCACACCGACGGCCCCACCACGTGGAAGGGCTTCTTCAAGCAGCGGCTGCGCTGGGACGGTGACCTCTACTATCTCTACGTCCGCAAGCACGGCCGCAGCCTCAAGCCCAGCCTGCTGGGCTGGCGCAACTACGTGATGCTGCTCTGGACCGGCATCTACTTCCAGCTGATCATGCCCTTCGTGATCGTGGCCTCCACGATCTGGATGCTCCTGAGCGCCTCGGCCGCCTCGCTGCTGCTGGTGCTGGGGCTGGTGCTGGCCTTCTACACGCTCGCCACCCTGGGCCTGTTCCTCACCTACCTCTGGCTCCTCTCCGAGCGGCGCGCCCACGACTGGCCCTACCTGCGCTTCATCCCGCTCTTCCCCCTCTTCGCCTTCGCCACCCGCGTCTGGAACGGCTTCGCCACGCTGGCCGAGCTCGTCACCCGGCAGCACCTCGACTCCTCCATGGCGCCGTGGTGGGTGCTCAGGAAGACCCGCTTCTGATGGCCCGCCCGATCTCCCTCGCGCGGACCGCGCTCCTCGCCCTCGCGGCCCCGGCCCTGGCCGCGGCCGCGCCGCTCGGCCTGCCCGAGCTGGAGGCGGCGCTGGACGGGCGCGACGAGGTCCGGGCGGCCTCGGCCGACCTGGCGCTGGCCGACGCCCAGGCCGCGCGCGCGCAGGGCGACGGCGGCCTGCGGGCCACCACCAGCGCGGTGGTGGGGGCGCTCTCCGAGCCGCAGTGGCCGCTCGGCACCAGCCGCGACTACGGCTCGCTGGGGCTGGCGCTGGGGCTGCGCTACCCGCTGCTGGGCTCGGCCGCCGAGGAGCGGCTGGCGGTGGCCACCGCGCGGCTGGACGCGCTCACCGCCCAGGCCCGCCGCGACGCGGCCCGGCTGCGGCTGCGGCGCGAGCTGCGCGAGAGCTTCTTCGGCTACGCCCAGGCCCAGGCCCACCTCGCGCTGGCCGAGGCCTTCCTGGCCGACGCCCCGCGCATCCGCGCGGTGCTCCGCCGCCGGCAGGCGGCCGGGCTGGTGCTGGAGAGCGACCGCCGCCAGATGGAGCTGGCCTTCGCCCGCGCCGAGCGCGCGCGAGACGGGGCCGCGGCGGAGCTGGCGCAGCGGCGCGAGGAGCTGCGCCGCTGGTCGGCGGCCTTCGACGGCCAGGTGACGCTCCCGCCTCCAGCCGCGCTGCGCGGGGGCGGGGAGGCGCTGGCCCAGGAGCTGGGCTCGCGCCGCGCCGCCGCCCGCACCGCGCCGCTGGCCGAGCTGGAGGCGCCCGGGACCTCGCTGCTGGCCGGCGCGCGGGGCAACGTCTTCGTGACCGGGACGCTCCGCCACGACACCGACCTGGGCAACGGGGGCAGCGTGGTGGCGGGCCTGTCGCTGGACTGGCCGCTCTCCCGCGCCAGCGGCGCCGGGCTGGCCGGCGAGCACCAGGCCCGGGTCGAGCAGGCGCGGCTGGCGGTGGAGCGGCTCCAGGCGGACGAGCAGCGGCTGGCGGTCCAGGCCCTGGGCGAGGCCGAGCAGGCCGCCGCCGAGCTGCGGCTGGCCCGCGCGCGGGTGGCCAGCGCCGCCGCCGCCGCGGCCGAGGCGGCGCAGCGGGCCCGGCTCTCCGGCGGCGCCGACGGCGCGCCCATCGAGCGCTGGGTGCGGGCGCGGGCCGCGCTCCACGACGAGCTGCTCGCGCTGCAGCAGGCGGAGGGGCGCCAGGCGCTGGCCGCCGCGCAGGTGGCGCTGGCCTTCGACGGCAGCGGCATCGCCCCGCTGGTCCCGACCCAGCCGCCGCCCTGCGCCGCCCCGGCGCTGGCGCTGCTGGCCTGGCGCACGCTGGAGGCGCAGCCGCCGCCCGCGCCGGCCTGCGCCGAGCCGACCGCTGCGCCCGCGCCGGCCGGCCGCGCCTTCTACGCCTGGGACGGCCCGCGCGCCCTGGAGCGCGCCGGGGACGACGCCTTCTGGCGGACCACCCGCGCCGGGACCCTCTGGCTCTCCTTCGGCGCCGACGCGCTGGCGCGGCTCCAGGAGCCGGCCGCGCGCGAGGCGCTGCGGTCGGGCCTGCTGCGCCTGCACGAGCGCGGCGTGGGCGTGGCGCTGCTGCTGGGTGAGCCCAGCTGGCTGCGGCCCGGGCAGGAGCAGGCGCTCTTCGCCCTGGTCCGGTCGCTGGCCGACCTGCCCTTCGACGCCATCCACCTCGACGTGGAGCCGGTGCAGCTCCAGCCGCCGCTCCCCGGCGACCAGGCCTGGACCGCCCTGGCGCGCCTGGCGCGCGAGACCCGCGCCATCGCCGGGCGCCCGGTGCTGCTCAGCCTGAACTGGCGCGACCTCTCGCCCGCGCCGGGCGCGCCCTGCCCGGCCTGCGCCGCCGCCGCGGCCGCCGACGAGGTGGTGGTGATGCTGTACGCCACCTCGCCGGAGCTGGTGGAGCAGCGGATGCGCGCGCTGCTGGCGCGCCGCCCCGCTCCGCGGCTCTGGCTGGCCCAGAGCATCGAGCCGGCGCTGGGGCCGGAGGAGAGCTTCGCCGGCCAGGGGCGAGGTGCGCTGGCGGCGCAGCAGGACCGGCTCTCGGGCCTGTCCGCCGATCCCACCTTCGCCGGGTTCGCCGTCCAGAGCCTGGAGGACTTCCTCGAGGCCCGCCCATGAAGATCCGCTTCAGCGTCCCCGAGGCCACCGACCCCCGCCGCGAGGGGGGCATGCAGCTGCCGCCGCAGCAGGGGAAGCGCACCTCGGCGCGCTGGCGCTGGCTGCTGGTGGTGCTCCTGGCGCTCAGCCCGGGCCTGCTGGTGGGCGGCTACCTGCTGCGCGGCTGGCTCTGGGTGGACGCGGGCGGCTTCGTCTTCTTCGAGGAGCTGCCGGTGACGGCGCCCGGCCCGGGCACGGTGGTGGCGGTCCAGGCGGCGGCCGGGAAGCCGGTCGAGCCGGGCGCACCGCTGGTGGAGCTGCAGAACCCGGAGCTGGCCGCCGAGGCCGCGGCGCTGCAGGCCGCCACGCGCCACGCCGGGCGCAGCAGCCCGGAGCTCGCCGCGCTCGACCGGCAGGTGGCGGCGCTGCGCGCGGCGCGCCAGGCCCGGCAGGACGAGCTGTCCAGCCTGCGCGCGCTGCAGGCGGCGGGCGCGGCCACGAGGGGCGAGGTGCTGGCCGCGCGCGAGCGGGCCGGCGCGGCCGAGGCGGCGCTGGCGGCGGCGGAGCGCGACCGGGCCAGCGCGCTGGCGCTGCTCGACGCCAGCGGCCAGACCACGGCCGACCAGGCCAGCCGGCTGGCGGTGCTGACGGCCCGCCTGGAGGCGCTGAAGGTCGCGGCGCCGGCGGCCGGCCTGGTGGACTCCGTGGTGGTGCAGCGCGGCCAGCGGGTGGCCGCCGGCGAGCCGCTGCTGGTGCTGCGCCGGGGCGAGCCGCAGGTGGTCGGCTTCCTGCCCGGGCGCGAGCTGGCGCTCAGCACAGGCGACGAGGTCCGGCTGGTGCTGCCGGACGGCACCACCCTGCGCGGCCGTGTCATCGGCCAGGCGCCCTCGACGCTCCGGCTGCCCGAGGAGCTGTCCAGCTCCTTCGAGCCGCGCACCGCCCGGCTGCAGGTGCTGATCGCGCCGGAGGGGCTGCCGCCGCAGGCGCGGGTGCACCGCCTGCCGGTGACGGTCCGGCTGTTCCGGTTCAGGTGGTGAGCGCGGCTACCGCGGCAGCGGCGTGAAGGCCGGCCGGCGGGGCGAGGCCAGGTAGGCGGCGATCCGCTCCCGCGCGGCGATGCGGGCGGCGAAGGCCACCAGCGCCGGGTGCCGGTCCACCGCGGCCTCGAAGCCGTTGTCGCGCAGCGACTCCAGCAGGTACCAGAGCGCCAGGTCGGCCACCGTCAGCCCGGCGCCGACGGCGAACCCCTGGCCGCCGCGGTTGGCCCGGAGCAGCCGGTCGAGCGCCGCCGTCCAGCGCGGCAGCGTCTGCTCCACCAGCCCGGCGCGCACCGCCGCGCGCGCCTCGGGCGCGGCGGTGGCGAGCTTGCGCAGCTCCGTCCGCACGTCCTCGATGGCCCCCAGCCACTCGTCGCAGCGCGCCTCCTCCAGCGCGTCCTGCCCGCGCAGGCCGTGCCGGCGGGCCAGGTAGTTGGCGATGGCGGCGCTCTGCGCCAGGCGCAGCCCGTCCGGCTCCTCCCAGACCGGCACCGCGCCGAAGGGGAGCGAGCCGGCCGCGGCCAGCTCCGCCAGGTCGGTCGGGCGCCCGCCCACCGGCGGCGTGCCGCGGCCCACCGGGTGCTCCGCGTGATCCAGCCCGATCTCGGCCAGCAGCAGGCGGATCACCTCGGCGCGCCCGCGGGCCGGGAAGTAGAGCAGGGTCGGCTTCGAGGTCATGGCGCCAGTCTACCGCCGGCGGCCCGGGCCGCCAGCGACACCGCGCCCCTTCCGCCGGGGCCGACGGCGCGTGTGCTGATATTCCCCGGCACGCGCGCCGCGCGTTCACGCTATCCTCTCGTGCCCCGGACACGCGGAGAGTCGAGCACATGACCAGCCCCAGGCCCAGGCTGCTGATCGCCGAGGACAGCCCGGCCAACTCGCGCGCGCTCCAGATGATCCTGGGGGCGGATCACGAGCTGCTCTTCGCCCTCGACGGCCAGCAGGCCGTGGACCTGGCCCGCACCCAGCGCCCCGAGCTGATCCTGATGGACGCCCTGATGCCCGGGCTGGACGGCTTCGACGCCTGCGCCCGCCTCAAGGCCTCCCGGCTCACCTCCGAGATCCCCGTCATCTTCATCACGGCGCTGGAGGACGAGCCGGCCGAGATCCGGGCCCTGGAGCTGGGGGCGTTCGACTTCATCTCCAAGCCCATCCGCCCGGCGGTGGTGCGCGCCCGCATCCGCAACTGCCTGGAGAACAAGCGGCAGCGCGACCAGCTGGCCCAGCTCTCCTTCACCGACGGGCTGACCGGCGTGGCCAACCGGCGGCGCTTCGACGAGCAGCTCGAGCTGGAGTGGCGGCGCGCCTGCCGGACCCGGCGGCCGCTCTCGCTGGCGCTGCTGGACGTGGACGCCTTCAAGGCCTTCAACGACGCCCTGGGGCACCCGGCGGGCGACGACGCGCTCCGCCGGCTGGCCGCGGGGGTCGCCAGCGCCATCCGGCGCCCGGGCGACCTGCTGGCGCGCTACGGCGGCGAGGAGTTCGGGCTGGTGCTGGCCGAGACCGACGCGGCCGGCGCGCGCTTCGTGGCGGAGCGGATCCTGGGGGCCGTCCGCGACCTGGCCCTCCCGCACCCGGCCTCCCCCACCGCGGGCATCGTGACCGTCTCGATCGGCCTGGCCACCGCGTCGCCGGCGCCCGGCACCGGCCAGGCCTCGCTGATCAAGGCCGCCGACCAGGCCATGTACCAGGCCAAGGCGGAGGGGCGGGACCGGCTGGCGGTGGCGCAAGCCTGACGCCGCGCCCCGGAAGGTCCGCCGCGCAGGCGCCGGAGCCCACCTCCGGCTGAGGCCGCACGCCGCACGCCGCCTTTTGACCCCAGGATGTGGTTAGATCGCACTGGGAGTCCCATATGACCATTGCCGGGGCCGCGCTGGCGGCCAACGCGGTCGAGTTCGAGCTCACCGTGGGTCCGCACGCGGCCGACGACCTGCTGGTGGTGGCGTTCGAGGCCGAGGAGCGGCTCAGCGCGCCCTACGCGGTGGACGTGACCGTGGCCATCCGCGAGGGAACCGAGGTGGACGCGGCCGCGCTGGTGGCCGAGCCCGGCTGCCTCACCGTCCAGCTCGGCGACGGGAGCACGCGCTGCTTCGACGGCATCGTCTCGGCCGTGCGCCGCTGGGACGAGGGGCCCGCCCAGCTGGAGCGGCGGCTGAGGGTGACGCTGGTGCCCAGCCTCTGGCGCCTCGGCTGCGTCTTCCGCAGCCGCATCTTCCAGGACCTGACCGTGCCGGAGATCGTGGAGCAGGTGCTCTCCGACGCCGGCATCACCGACCTCGAGCAGGCGCTCTCCGGCGACTACGCGAAGCGCGGCTACACGGTGCAGCACCAGGAGACCGACCTCGACTTCGTGCAGCGCCTGCTGGAGGCGGAGGGCATCTTCTACTTCTTCAAGCACGCCCAGGGGTCCCACACGCTGGTGCTGGGCGACGCGCCCTCCGTGCACGAGCCCATCGAGGGCGGCGAGGCCTCGCTCCCGTTCCACGCGCAGAGCGGGATGACCGGCGGTGAGCAGGTGGACGAGCTGGCCGCGTCGGCGGAGGTGCTGCCGGGCAAGGTCACGCTGCGCGACTTCGACTGGCAGCGCCCCACCACCGACCTGACGCAGGCCCGCGACGACGGCGGCGCCGACGCGGCGCTGGAGGTCTACGAGTACCCCGGCGGCTACGTCCAGGGGCGCGACGGCGCCGCGCTGGCCCGCATCCGGCTGGAGGAGCTCCGCGCCCGCGCCCAGCGCTTCAGCGGCGCCACCAACTGCCGGCGGCTCCTGCCGGGCCGCACCTTCGAGCTGACCGGCCACCCGCTGGGCGAGCTGGACGGCGAGTACCTGATCCTCTCCGTGGCCCACCACGGCGACCAGTCCGAGCTGCTCTCCGCGCTGCACCGGCCGGACCGCCGCGCCGGGGAGCGGCGGGACCCGTTCCGCGCCCGCTTCGAGCTGCAGCGCAAGGACGTGCCCTTCCGCCCGGAGCGCCGCACGCCGCGGCCGCGGGCGCCGGGCGCGGAGACCGCCATCGTGGTCGGCCCCGCCGGCGAGGAGATCCACACCGACGAGCACGGCCGGGTCAAGGTGCAGTTCCACTGGGACCGCGAGGGCCAGCGCGACGACCACTCCAGCTGCTGGATCCGCGTGGCCCAGGCCTGGGCCGGCGCGGGCTGGGGCGCGCTCTACCTGCCGCGCATCGGCCAGGAGGTGGTGGTCGAGTTCCTGGGCGGCGACCCCGACCGGCCCATCGTGACCGGCAGCGTCTACAACGGCGCCAACCCGCCGCCGGTCCAGCTCCCCGGCGAGAAGACGCGCAGCACCCTGCGCTCCTTCACCAGCCCGGGCGGCGACGGCTTCAACGAGCTGGCCTTCGAGGACGCCGCCGGCCGCGAGCAGGTCTACTTCCACGCCCAGCGCGACGTCGAGGCGGTGGTGGAGCACGACCGCAGCGAGACCATCGGCGCCAACGACACGCTCACCGTCACCGGGGACCAGTCCGCCACGGTGGGGAAGAGCCGCGCGGTGAAGGTGACCGAGGACGACCGGCGCACCGTGGGCGGCAGCTCCTTCCTGGAGGTGGGGAAGGACCGGACCCTCACCGTGGGCGGCTCGCACACCGAGACCGTGGCCGGCCAGCAGGCGGTGAGCGTGGGGGGCGTCCAGAGCGTGACGGTGGCGATGGCCGCCGCGGAGACGGTCGGCCTGGGCAAGGCCCTCACCGTCGGCGGCGCCTACGCGGTCACGGTGGGCGGCCTCATGAACGAGCTGGTGGGCGGCCTCAAGGCGGAGGAGGTGGGCGGCGCCAAGGTGGAGGTGGTGGGGGCCAAGAAGACCGAGACCGTGATGAGCTCGCGCACGGTGGCGGTGGGCGGCGAGTCGTCCGAGACGGTCGGGAAGGCCCGCAGCGTGAAGATCGGCGGGGACCTGCTCGTCTCCATCGGCGGGAAGCTCACCCAGGCCGTCAAGGCCAAGCACGAGCTGAACGCGAAGGAGATCGTGCTCTCGGCCGACGACAAGCTCACCCTCAAGGTCGGCTCGGCCACCATCGAGCTCAAGAAGAGCGGCGACGTGGTGATCAAGGGGGCCAAGGTGGACGTGAAGGCCTCCGGCGCCATCGTCCTCAAGGCCGCCACCATCTCCGAGAACTGACCATGGCCCGCGGCGAGCGCATCGCGTACGAGCTGGAGACCGGCGGCTTCGCCGAGGGCCAGCTGGTGGTCTGGGCCCTGCACGGCCGCGAGGCCCTCAACGAGCCCTTCGCCTTCTCGGTCCGCATCGGGACCCCCGACGGCGACCCGCTGGACCTGGCCGCCCTCCTGGGCGGCGAGGCGACGCTCACGCTGCGCCGCCCGGACGGCTCGGAGCGGGTGGTGCACGGCGAGGTCGGGCGGGCGCGGCTGGCCGGCGTGGCCGCCGGCGTGCCCACCTACGAGCTGCAGCTGGTCCCGCGGCTGGCCCGGCTGGCCCACGCCGCCTCCAGCCGCATCTTCCAGGACGTCACCGTGCCGGACCTGGTGGCCGAGGTCCTGGACGCGCACGGCGTGAAGCACCGCGCCGCGCTGGGGAGCTACCCGCAGCGCGAGTACGTGGTGCAGCACCAGGAGACGGACCTGGCCTTCGTCTCGCGCCTGCTCGAGGAGGAGGGGATCGGCTTCTGCTTCGAGCACGAGGCCGGCGCCCACACCCTGGTGCTCTTCGACGCCGCCGACGCCGGCCCCTCGCTGGACGAGGTCCTGCCCCTCCGGCAGGAGGAGCAGGGCGACGGCGACGTCTTCGCCGACCGGCTCGCCGCCGGCGCGGCGCTCCAGCCGCAGGCGGCGGCCTTGCGGGACTTCGACTTCCAGCGGCCGGCGCTGACGCTGGAGGCGAGGTCCGGCTCGGGCGCGCTGGAGCGGTACGAGTACCCCGCCGGCATCGCGACCGTCGGCGAGGGGCGCGCCCGCGCCGGCGTCCGGCTGGCCCAGTCGCGGGTCCGCGCCGCCACCTGGGAGGGCGTCACCACCGCCCTGGGGCTCTCGCCGGGCACGCGCTTCGAGGTGGACGGCACGCCCAGGCTGCGCTGCGTCTCGGTGGTGCACGAGGGGCAGCAGGAGCGCCGCCCCGGCGGCGAGCTGCTGGCCACCTACCGCAACGCCTTCCGCGCCCTGTCCGGCGACGAGCCCTGGCGGCCGCCGCGCCGGACCCCGCGGCCCCGCGCCCACGGCCTGGAGACGGCCCTGGTCACCGGCCCCGGCGGCGAGGAGATCAACGTCGACGCCCACGGCCGGGTGAAGGTGCAGTTCCACTGGGATCGCCAGGGGCAGCGGGACGACCGGTCCAGCTGCTGGGTGCGGGTGGCGCAGGCCTGGGCCGGCGCCGGCATGGGCGCCAGCGTGGTGCCGCGCATCGGCCAGGAGGTGCTGATCCGCTTCCTGGCCGGGGACGCCGACCGGCCGCTGCTGGTGGGCGCCGTCTACGACGGCCAGAACCGGACCCCGGTCTCGCTCCCGGACGACCGGACCCGCAGCACCCACCGCTCCGCCTCCAGCCTGGGCAGCGACGGCTTCAACGAGCTCTCCTTCCAGGACCAGGCCGGCGCGGAGCGCGTCTACCTGCACGCCCAGCGCGACCTGGTCGCCGAGGTGGGCAACGACCGGACCGCCCAGGTGCGCGGCGACGAGGCGGTGGCCATCGGCGGCGACCTGGACCAGACCATCCTGGGCCGGCGCACGCGCGCGGTGGGCGAGGACCAGGCCAGCGTGGTGGGCGGCGGGGAGACCACGCTGATCGCCGCCGCCCGGGGCGAGACCGTGGGCGGGGACGACACGCAGGGCGTGGGCCAGGCCCGGAGCCTCACCGTGGGCGGCGCCCGGACGGTGGGCGTGGCCGCGGCCTCGGCCGAGACGGTCGGGGCCGCCGGCGCGCTCACGGTGGGCGGCGCCTACGCCATCTCCGTCGGGCTCGCCTCCAACGTGGCGGTGGGCGGCGCGCTGCTGCAGCAGGTGGTCGGCGCCAAGACCGTGGTGGTGAACAAGAGCCAGGAGGAGCGGGTGGGCAAGGACCGCTCCCTCAGGATCATGGGCGAGGACCGGCTCGAGATTCGGGAAGGGCTCCAGCGTCACCGTGGGGAAGGACGGCCGCGACGAGGTCGGCAAGCGGCTGGTGGTGGACGTGAAGGAGGGGAGCATGGGGCTGGCCCAGTCCTTCCTGCTCAAGGCGGACACCGTCACGCTCAAGGTGGGCGGGCGGCCGCTGCTCAACGCCAAGAGCTCCGGCGCGGTGACCTGGGCGGTCTCCTCCCTCACCATCGACGCCAGCGGGAAGCTCACGATCAAGGGCGCCTCTGTCTCCAAGAAGTCCGGCGAGGGCGGCTCGGGCGCGGCCCGGACGCAGAAGAAGGTGACGGCCAAGGGGAGCGTCAGCGTCCGCGTCCCCATGAGCCCGGAGCAGGCCGGCCAGAGCCCGCTGGCCTTCGTCCTCGAGTCCACCGACGGCGCCTTCAAGCAGAAGAAGTCGCTCAAGGGGGACAAGGTGGACGGGGACGGCGGCGTGCAGCTCCCGTTCAAGGACGTGCCGGACGACAAGACCTTCCGGCTCAAGCTGGTGGCGCCGGGCGGGCAGGAGGTGCTGCTCGCCGACGGCGTGCCGTACCTCCAGCTGTCGGCCGCCCTGAGCGGCCAGGGCTGAACCCGGTCCCGTGGAGCCCGCCATGTCCAGCGCCCTCCGTCGTGCCGCCGCCCTGGCCCTGGCCCTCGCGCTCGCCCCGGCGGCCGCCCGCGCCGGCGGCGCGGTGCTCCTCCCCCTGCCGCTCGAGACCGTGGTCGCGCGGGCCTCGGTGGTCGTGGGTGGCACCTCGCTGGGCGAGCGCAGGCAGCAGGTGCGGGTCCCCATCGGCGAGACCGGCCTGGCGCCGGGCGGGCGGACCCACCTCGAGTTCGAGGTCTGGCAGGTGGGCCTGCGGGTGGAGCGGGTGCTCGGCGGCGACCCGCGCCACCTGGTGAAGCTGGGGGACGAGCTCTGGGTCACCGCTCCCGGCAGCTACGACGCGGGGATGCGCGGCGAGGTGGCGGCCGCCGCCTTCGTCTCCATGGAGAGCTACGCGCCCGCCGCCTACGTCAACGCGACCAGCCCGGGGACGAAGCTCATCGCCTTCGTCGAGACCTCGGCCGATCGCGCCGCGCGAGGCCGGAAGGTCTCCGGCCTGGACGGCGGCTGGTGGCTCACGGCGCAGGACGCCTTCGAGGGCCCGGGGCAGCGGGCCAAGGTCGAGCGGATCCGGCGCGCCCATCCCGGGCCCCGCCCGGCCAAGCCCCGCTGAGCGGCCTCACTCCACCGGCGGGAACGGCGGCACCGTGGCCAGGTAGGCCTTCACCTGGTCGATCACCGTCAGGTCGTAGTTGGTGAGCGGCTTGGGCGCGCCGGCGAAGGCCTGGCCGGAGAGGCCCGCCACCAGGTCCACCACGCGGTCGCAGACCCGCAGGTGCTGGGGCCCGGGGATCCCCTCCACCAGCCGGACGGCCGGGGTCCAGTCGTCCAGCAGCGGCGTGAGCGGCGAGAGCAGCCAGGGCTGCGAGATCAGCTCGGCGTGGAGCACCAGCCGCGGGCTGTCGGCCGGCTTGGCCTCGCGCAGCCAGCCGGCGAAGGTCACCCGCGCCTCCTCCTCGCCCCGGCGCGCCAGCGCCACCACCATGGCCTCGCGCACCGCCGCGTGGGGCTCGTGCTCCACCTGGGCGCGCAGCGCCGCCGGGTCCCAGCCGTCCAGCCTGGCCAGCAGCAGCGCCACCTTGCGCCGGACCATCCAGTCCGACGGCCGCGCGAAGCCGGCCACCAGCGCCGGCGCCAGCTCCGGCGTGGCCAGCGTGCCCAGCGTGTTGGCGGCGGTGGAGGCGACGGCGGCGTCGGCGTCGCCCAGCGCCTGCACCAGCGGCCGCCCGGCCTCCGGCGCGCGGGTCGCGCCCATGCACTCGACGGCCAGCCCCCGCACGTCCCCCGACGCGTCGCCGGCCAGGAGCAGCAGCTCGGGCAGGGCGCCCTTGCCCAGCCGCGCCGCCTCGGCCCAGGCCGCCTCGATGTCGCCGGCGCGGATGCTGTCGGTCAGTGCGCCCATGGGTCCCCTCAGAAGGCGTCGGCCGCGGTCCGCGCGGTCGTGGCTTCACCGTCGGTGATGAGCTGCGAGAGATCCTTCATGGTGATGAGCGCGCCGTTCCTGGGCGCGTCCTTGTTCCAGGGCGCGGGGATGCGGAACGTCCCGTAGCCGAGCTTGTCGAGCCAGTTCCCGAAGGTGGTCGGGGGGATGGTCGGGTACATCAGCATCCGGCGGGACCACAGGTCCTGGCGCTGGTGGCCGGCGTCCTGCTTCTCCGGGTGCCACAGCATCAGGAAGTGGCCGATCTCGTGGGCCAGCATGGCGGACTGCAGCTGGTTGTCGAGCGCGTACGCGCCCCGCGCCTCGTCGGCCACGATGATGCCGGGCGTGGTGATGCCCGCCGCGTCGTAGGCGTGCGCCGCCACCTGGCCGGGCGCGATGCCCAGGCCGAAGTAGCCCTCGCCGGCGGTGCCCAGCACGTGGTGGGCGAAGTAGACGTGGATCGTCTTGGGCAGCGCCGCCGGCGCGGGACCGCCGCCCGCAGGGGCGGCCGGCGGGTTGAAGGTCGCGAACAGGTTGCCGATGTCCGGCCCCCAGGTGGCGGCGCCGGCGATGGCGGTCTGGAAGGTGTGCTCCACCGTGCTGAGCAGGGTGAAGTTGATCCCGAACGGCTTCCAGATGGACTGGACCCCGGTGAGCACCTCCTCCGGGCGGCGGGTCGGGGCGACGGGCGGCACCGGCGGGACCGCGGCGGCGTTGGCCGCGGTGGTGATCTTCACCAGGTGCGGCTTGATGCGCAGCGTGATGGGCCGGTAGACCCAGACGCCCAGCTGCGCCAGCACAGGGCCGCCCGCGCTGCCGTAGCGGATCTGGATCCTGGCCGTGGCCGGGTTGCCCCCGGCCACGCCGCGCACCTTGACCTGCGTGACGGCGCCGGGGCCGAGCTGGGCGGCGCCGTCCACCGCCGCCACGCCTGGCGCGCTGGAGGTGGCGAAGAGCGGCGCGTCGCTCTTCAGGTGCTGCCGCACCACCTCCACGATGATGCGCTCGTTCTGGCAGACCGCCACCAGCGGGCCGCGCTCCGGCCCGCCGAAGCCGCGCTCGTCGAGGTCCGGCCGCTCGGCCATGGGCGCGCCGGTGGTGGCCCGGCGGAAGGTCACCGGGACGAGCCGCCGCGCGCGGTGGATGGGGAGGGGGAGCCCGGGCATGGTCACTCGCCGTACTGCGTCTTGAGCTGCTCCTGGGTGGCCGCGTGGGTGATGTCGCCGAGCGTGTCCAGCGGCGCGTTGTCGGCCTGGAACTGGAGCAGCGCCAGGCCGGTCTTCACCCCCACCACGCCGTCCACCCGCCCCAGCTCGTAGCCCAGCCCCTGCAGGCGGCGCTGCACGCCCAGCACGGTGTCCTTGGCCTCCAGCGCCCCCACCGGCGTCACCTCGTAGGTGCTGCCCAGCATCTCCAGCGTGGCCTTGGCGTTGGCCGGCAGCGCGACGTGGATCTTCCCGTCCGCGCCGGTCTTGCCCTGGGAGACGTGGCCGGCGACCGTGAGCTTGTAGTCCACGTCGGCGATGGCCCGGTCGGCGTCGCTGCCGTCGGTGCCGGGGTAGCGCTGGAGGACCAGCTCCAGCGTGACGAGGTTCACGTTCTGCGGGTTGGGCATGGTGGGCCCTCGGCCTCCGGCGCATCCTAGCAGGAGCGCGGACCGCCTGTGACGCCGAGTGCACCGGCGAGCCGCGGCGCCGCAGCCCCCTTCGCGGCGCCCCTGGCCACAGGACCCCGGAGCGCGGGCCCGCTCAGCGCACCGTCAGGTCGAGCGGGATCTCCAGGTCCACCGGCGGGCCGCGGAAGGCCGGGAAGGAGAGCTGCCGCCCGGCCTTGACCAGGCAGCTGCGCAGCTGGCGGTCCTTCACCTTCGCGTCGGCGAGCTGGGCGGAGGAGACGCGCCCGCTGGGCTGCACCTTGAGGCGCAGCGTGGCCTCTCCCAGCGTCGAGGGCCCCTTGCGGCCGCGCGCGGCGCGGGTGGCGCAGTCGTCCAGGTGCACGCGCTGCGAGGCCAGCGCCTGCTGCACCGCGGCCGCGTCCAGGCCGTCGGTGGCGGCGGGGAGCTGGGGGTCGGCCTTCCTGCCGCCGCCCTGCAGGTTGGCGGGCGCGGGCGCGAAGGTGTTGCTGGGCGGGGGCGGCTCCTTGGCCGCCGCGGGCGGCGCGGCCAGGAGCAGGGCGAGGAGGGGCGCGACGAGCTGCAGCGGCCGGGCGGTGATCATGGCGCCGGCGATGCTAGCAAACGCGGGTGTGGGGAAGCTGCCCCCGGTTACACCTGGAGCGGAAACGCCACGGCGCGCCGCGGCGGGGTGCTTCAGCGCGCCGCGACCCGAACTGGAAGCTCCACGCTGACCGGGGGCCCGCGGAAGGGCGGGAAGTTCACGCGCCGCGAGGCCTCCAGGAGGCAGCGCTGCAGCGCCGGACCGCGCAGCTGGGACTCCGCCACCTGCACCTGCGAGATGCTCCCGCTCGGCTGCACCGTCAGGAGGAGCCTGGCCTTGCCCAGCCGGCCCGCGCTCCCCTGCCGCTGCGCCGCGCGCGTGGCGCAGGCGCGGAACGCGCCCTGGTGCTGCTGCAGCGTGGACTGCACCGCCCCCTCGTCCAGGCTGTCGGAGCGGAAGCCGAGCGCGGGCTCCGGCTTGGCGCCGGCGCCCTGCAGGTTCTTCGGCGCGGGCGTGAACGGGTTGCGGGGAGCGGCGGCGCCGCGTGGCGCGGCATGGGCCGGGCCGGCGATCACGGCCAGGAGCAGCGCGGCCAGGGCCGGCGCTGCGGAGCGGAGGAAGAGGTGGGCGCGCATGCGAGGCAGTGAGGCTAGCAGAGTCGCCGTGGGGAAATCTGCCCGGATGCGCACCTCGAGGCGCCCAAACTGCCTGTGCGGCTTCGCCGCGCGTGTACCCGAAATCCCGCGCCCCGGAGCAGCTCCGGCCCGAAGAGCCGCGCCGTCACGCGCCCTTGGAGAGGAAATCGCCCGCCGGTGAGCGAGCGTGCAGATCGGCGCCGAGGGCGGAACTGGCCGTCCCGCCGGCGCAGCCGTCTGGGGCTTCGGTCCTCGCGGGGAGCGGCGTGCCTCAGCGCACCGGCCCGAGCCGGCCGCTGAAGACCTTGCGATCGATCTTGGCCGCCAGCTGCTTCACCACCGCCTCGGGCCCCTCGAGCTTCACCACCACTGCCCGCACCGGGGCCATGGGCGTGGCCGAGGTCACCTGCTGGAGGTCGTCCGGCTCCTGGCAGGCGCGCTCGCCGAAGACCAGCGACGTGGTGGCCTGGCCGTCGGAGGCGTAGGTCTCGAGCAGGAAGTCCTTCGACTTCTCGACCGGGCGCGGGTAGCCCTCGGACTGCTCGCACCCGTTGTCGACCGGGTGCGGCGCCAGCCGGACCGAGACCGTGACGCCGTACTGCATCGAGTCGGTCACCGCCTGCGCCAGCTCGAGCAGGCCGCCCATCGACCCGGCGTCGGCCTTGCCTGCCTTGGCCTGGGTCTTCGCGCCGTTGCCCTTGCGCTGGTAGCCGATGGTGAGCTCCGTCTCCCTCGGCCAGCAGCCGCGCCAGGTCGGCTCGCACTCGTGGAAGTACTGCTTCGCCGCCGGGGCGCCGGGGATGATCGGCGAGCGCAGCCGCGCCTCCCGCTCCGCCATGCCGTCCGAGGAGGCCGCGCGCTCCCAGCCGCCGTCGGGCACGGGCAGCGCCCGCTCCAGCGCGGTCAGCGCCTGGCGGAGCGCGGCGTCCTCCCCCGAGGTGATGAGCCGGCAGTTCGAGACCTCCCCGCAGCCGGCCTGGGCAGGGGCGGGGGCCGCGAGGGCCAGGGCGAGGGCGGCGAGGGCGGCGAGGGCGAGAAGCCTGGGCATGTGTTCTTCCTCCGGAGCGGTGCCCCTCGATAGCCGCTGCCCGCCGCCGAGGCCAGCCGAGTCATGGAGGGCTCCCCGCTCGGGGTCGCACGGGGCGTGAAGGGGCGAGACGGCCCGCGTTCACCCCCGCCCCATCTCCCGCAGCAGGGCTCCCGCGCCGGGCAGCGCGAACCCGGCGGTACGCTGCGGCGCGGCGGAGGCCCCTGGCGATGGACCTGGGGAAGCTGGCGCGACACTCCTCGCGGCTGTCGGCGACGGACGGGGCCGGCAGCTGGGTCCGAGAGGCTACGGCTGCGAGGACGAGGGGGGAGCGGACGGATCCGGATCCCCGCGCCTCGCGGCCCGCTTCGCGCGGGGCCGCTGCTTGCGGCTGGCACCGCTGCCGGCAGCGAGCTGTCGGAGCTTCCCCGGGTGGACGCCGGCCACGGCCACCATGAACAGCCAGAGCAGGGCCCCCATGCCGAAGAAGCCCAGGGCCAGCCACCCATCCGTCTGCGCGCGCGCCTCGAAGGGCTCGTGGTGGGCCTCTAGGATGACGTCTTCCTGCGGCGGGCCCTCGAGATCTCCGATGGCGGCCTGGAAGCCGTTCCTCGCCGCTCCGGGACGGACCACCTCGAGGTAGGTGAAATCGGCCAGGTCCTGGGCCTCGAACTGCGCCTTCGCCCGCTGACGAAAGGCCTGGAACCTCCGCTCGCGCTCGGCCTCTGGACGCGAGGCCTCCATCGTCTCGGTGTACGCCAGCGCCAGCCACGCCGGCGGCGGCTCGGCCCTGTAGGGAACACCACGGCCGCAGAACGGAACCACCACCGAGATCGTGAACCGCAGGGTTCGCTTGTTCTTGCCCGCCAATGCCGCCGCGCTGTTTCCCCGGCTCCCGTCACGCCGCAGGCAGGGCCGCTCGACCAGGTAGTACCTGGCCAGCGGAGGCCGCGCGATCTCGGCGACGTCGCCGAGGCGGCCGACCGTCGCATTCGACTTCGCCAGGTACGTCTGCGCGTTCACGGTCGCACCCACCATCGTGCCCACCGCGACGAACAGGTACAGCGGCGCAGCACCGCCCTTCTTCCCCTCCAGCTTGAGCGCCTTGAGGCGCGGCCAGTATCCAGACCATGGCCGGCCCCCACGAGAGCAGGAACGGGAGCATGAACGTGACCGCTTCTTCATCGACCGCGACCAGCCGCGATCCGTGGACCAGCGCCCATGCCAGCAGCGAGTAGCTGAGCACGAACCCCGCGGCCACGGTCAGGAAGGGCAGGTAGATGTGCCGCAACTTCCCGACGAAGAGCTGCATCGGGCGGCGGGCCTTGCGCGGCGCCGGTCCGGGAGCCGGGCTCACGCCCTGCGATCCATTGGCCGCTCCCTGCCTGCCGGACGCCGGGTGGTGAAGACGAGCGCGGGAAAGAGACAGGCGAGCATCCAGAAGCCGGAGACGCTCCGCGCCTCCCGGGCGATGTACGCATCGTACGCCTCACGCGTCAGCTCGTGGACCGCCCGGCCCTTGTTCATCAGCCAGTAGTGCTGATCGATCACCGTCGCATCGGTCCCCTCCCTGGTCGCCATAATCAGGGCGAAGTCGGCCAGCGCGTAGCAGAGGATCGCCGTGAAGACGTAGCGCCAGGGACGGGCGAGGCGCCGCCTCACTTGTTCGTTGAAGTCCCGTCGGCCCTCCACCCCAGCCTCCTGCTTCAGCGCCAGGACCGCGGCGCCCCAGAGCAGGATGGACCCACCGTGAAAGGCGAAGTGCACGTTGAAGCGGTTGCCGGTCAGGTCGGAGACCGGCCAGCGCGGCCGCCTGCACGGCCACGGCCAGCAGGAAGCCGACCCAGGCGAACGAACCCAGCACGGCGCGGACACTGCGGCGCGCGTAGAACGCTTCGTCGCTCATCTCCCCTCCCGTGCGGAGTGTAGCTCATCCCCCAGGCGCTCGTGTCCTCCGCGGCGGTGCGAGGAGCCCGGCCCGAGGCAGCGCGCGATCCCGGGCACTCGCAGGCGCGCCTGGCTATCTCCTCTGCCCACCGCTGGCGGGAGGCCGCATGCCCTTCGAGGTCGAGACGCGCAACATCCACGGTCGCGTGACCACCGTCGGGTCCGCCGGCGGACACACGCTGGTCATCGACCGGCCGGCAGCTGCCGGCGGCGGCGGGCTCGGCTTCAACGGCGGTGAGCTGCTCCACCTGGCCGTCGCGGGCTGCATCTCCAACGACCTCTTCCGCGAGGCGGCGGCGGCCGGGCTCGCCCTGGAGACGGTGCGCGTGGTCGTGCGCGGCGACTTCGCCGGCCAGCCGGCCGTCTCGACCGGGATCACCTACGAGGTCGAGGTGAGCGGACGGGCCGAGGCCGCGCGGCTGCAGGCGCTGATCGAGCACGTGGACGCCATCGCCGAGATCCCGGGCTCGCTGCGGCGGGGCACGACCGTCCTGCTGGCGGCGGCGCGGGTGCGCGCCCTGCCGGAGGGGGCAGCGCCGGCACCGTGACGCGGGGGATCCCTGCGCCCATCGAAGCCATCACCGCCGCCGCCCGTGCGCGAGTGACAGGGACCCATGCTCGGATCCCACGCCGTGGCGGCCTTCACCCTCGAGTTCTACGAAAACGAGCGCGGCGACAAGCCCGTGCTGCGGTGGATCCGCGAGGAGCTCGCCCCGACGCAGCGGTTCGGGAACAAGGTCGTCCTTCTCCTCGCGGGCTACGACAAGGGGGCCGACACCTCTCCGCGCCGGCAGGACGAGGAGATCGCCGTGGCGCGCCAACGCCTGGCCGCTTGGCGGCGGGGCCGGGCTTGACTGCTGATGTGGGTAAGCACATCGTATCTTCCGACGTGCACCCGCGAGGGCGTCCGATGCGCAACGACTTCGACGAATTGATGAACGAGATCGAGGCCGAGGCGCGGCGGGCCGGGCCGAAGTCGCAGGCCGGGTACGCGCGTGCGGGCGCGACTCACCGCCTCGCCCGCGAGATCTTCGACCTCCGCAAGGTCGCGGGCCTGTCACAGCGGCAACTCGCCGCCAGGTCGGGTGTCCAGCAGGCGGACATCAGCCGGATCGAGGCGGGCGACGCGAACCCGACGCTCGCTACCATTTCGGCCCTCGCCTACGCGCTCGGCGCGGAACTATCGCTCGCGCGATCGGTTACGGGCACGCGCGCGACGGGGCGAGGTCCCAAGAGGCGTGACTCCGGCACCCGGCAGGTCCGCGTTCGTGCCGCGGCTCGCCGCGCTGCCTCACGTCGCTGAGATCTTAGTTCATGGTCGGCGGGCGGCACCGCGAGAGCGACGCGGCACGCCCGCCGGGTCCTCACCAGAGGAACGCGTAGGTATTGTTACAGTCTTTCGACTGGGCCTCGGCCCGCAGTGCGGATATGCCCGGTGCGGGCGAGCCGCTCCTGCAGATCGGCGGCGGTGGGGAGCGCGGCCGCGTCCCCGGGCAGCAGCTTCTCCGCCACGGCTTGGGCGCTCCGGGCCCCCCGCCCGTTCCACCGACCCTGTAAAATACTGAGGCCCCAAGGACTTTGCAGTCCAAGGGGCCTTCGGATGCCGTACGTGATGTTGTGCCTGGACCCGGAATCGAACCAGGGACACGGGGATTTTCAGTCCCCTGCTCTACCAGCTGAGCTATCCAGGCATTCCCTCGGCTGCCGGTCACCCGACCGCCGCGGGACCGCCCTTTTACGATCGCCCGGCCCGGAACGCAACAGGGGAAAAGCGCCCTGATCGCTCACGCTTCGGCGGGTGCGCGGGAACGCACTTTTCGGCCCGGGCGCGGCAGGACGCCGCCGGGTGTGGACCAACGTGGGCGGACGACGCGGCCGCGGGCGGGCCCGGCGGCTCAGTGCTCGTCGACGGCGGCGGCGGGCAGCGCGGCGACGCGGGTCCGGCCGCCGCGCTCGGGCGGCACCGCGTGGTGCGCCATGTCCTCGGCGTGCGCCTCCTGCGACGTGCAGGCGATGGCCGAGACGCTCTCGTGGCGATCGCGCATCTCGTTCCAGAAGCGGACGCGCGCCTGGTTCACCAGCAGTCGCGCCTGGAGGTCGTCCAGGCTGGCCTCCAGGTTGCGCTGCTCCAGCGCCAGCCGCGCGCGGCGGATCTCCGCGTCCCTCGGCGCGCAGGCGGCGGCGAGCAGCAGCAGCGTGGTCATCGCGATGGCTCTCATGCGCCCCTCCGACGCAAGCTCCAGCGGTGGCGTCACTGAGGGTGCTCACGCCCGCGCGGGCCGCCAACCTCCGGCTGGAGGCCGGGCCCCGGCGTGGGACAGCTGCGGAAAGCCACGCGATCGCGCGCGGATGCCCAGCTGGAGCGCCGGCGCGTCACCTCTGCGAGGGTCACGGATCCCCGTGAGGACGGAATGCACCCACCGTTGACGGGTGCGGCGGACGCGGACGCAGCGCGGGCGCGCGGCTTGGCCGGGCGGCCAGCGCGTCAGAGGCGCGGGATGGCCTTCAGCACGGCCTTCCCGTCCTTCACCTCGACGCGGAAGTCCACGCTCTTGGCCTTGTAGCGCGACATCAGCTCCGGGACCTGCTTCTCCACGCTGCGCGCCACGGCGTCATAGCTGAGGCGGGAGACGTCCTCGTTGCAGCGCTTCTTGGCCGCGACGTACTCGTCGTAGAGCGCCCGCATGCGGGCGTCGCCGGCGGCGGCCGGCGGCGGCGAGGTGGCGGCACGCGAGGCCGGCGCCGGCGCAGCAGCGCGCGGCGCCGCGGGCGCAGCAGCCGCGGAGGCGGAAGCAGCCGGGGCGGCCGGCGCCTCCTTGCCCGGCGCGGCGTCCTTCTTCGCGTCCGGCCGGTGCAGGCGCGCCTTGAAGAGGTCGCGCCGGTAGGTGCCCTCCTCCTTCTCGCGCGCCGTCCGCATCCAGAGCCGCTCGTAGGAGAGGAAGCGCGCGTGCAGCGACTGCAGCCGGAAGCGCAGGCCGGTGTTGCGCGTGAACGCGGTCTTGATGACGTTCACGCGCTTCTTGATCTCGTTGCGCTCGCGGTTGGGCTCGCGCCGCTCGATGCCGAGGAAGTAGGCCTCGTAGCGCGCCTTGAGCGCCTCCAGCTCCTCCTCCAGCCGGCTGCACTCGTCGGCCAGCTCCTCCTGCTGCCGGCGCTGGGCCAGCGGGTCCTCGGGCACGGCCGGCTGGCCGGGCTTCAGGGGGCCGCCTGGACGGCCGGGACGCTGGGGAGGGAGGGCCACGGAGAGAGTCTATCGGTGCGGGCGCGCCGGGATCAACGCAAGGCCCGCACCTACCCCGCCGCGGGCGCCGCCTCCGGGACCGCCGGACGCGGGGCACGGAGCCACAGGGCCACCCCGACCGCCAGGATCACGATCGAGGTCCACTGCCCGGCGCCCAGCCCCAGGTAGACGCCGCGCTCCACGTCGCCGCGGAACAGCTCGACCGCGCTGCGCAGGAAGGCGTACCCGATGAGCCAGCTGGCCAGCACCTGGCCGTGGAACCGCTTCCGCGGCCGGACCCACAGGACCAGCAGCAGGAACAGCCCCAGCTCCCCGAACGACTCGTAGAGCTGCGTGGGGTGGAGCGCGATGGTGGAGAGCCCGCCCGGCTCCAGGTACTGCCCCGGGTTGGAGCGCTGCAGGAAGGTCTGGTAGGCCAGCGACTCCGGCGGGAAGTGGGCCGCCCAGGGCAGGTCCGAGTGCATGGGCCCGCCCCAGCAGCAGCCGGCGCCGAAGCAGCCCAGGCGCCCCAGGAAGTGCCCGATGGCCACCGACGGGATCATGGTGTCGGCGTGGGCCAGGAAGGGCATGCGGTGGCGGCGCATGTACCACCAGGCCGTCAGCGCGGCGCCGATGAAGCCGCCGTAGAAGACCAGGCCGTTCTTCCAGAAGATCAGGAAGCGCGGCCAGCGGCCGAGGGGCGTCTCACCCCAGAACTGGCCGGGCCCGAAGTACTCCCGCCAGTTCACGCCGATGAAGTAGAGCTCGCTGCCCACCACGGCCGCGATCAGGATCCAGAAGGCCAGGTCGGCGATCCGCTCCGGATCCTGCCCGCGCCGGCGCGCCTCGCGCTGCGCCAGCCAGATGCCCAGCAGGAAGGCGCTGGCGATGAGCAGCCCGTAGGTGTGGAGCGGCAGGTCGATGGACCGGTCGAGCAGCCCCATCCTCCACAGGACCACGCCCAGCACGGCCAGGATCGCCGCCAGCCAGCCGTCGGCCTTCACGGCCTCGACCAGCGAGAGGCGCTGCCCATCCTGGCGGGCGCGCCAGAGCCAGGCCGCGCCGCGGCCGACCAGGACGACCAGGGCCAACACCACGTAGAGCGGCAGGCCCCAGCCCAGGGGGACGGAGAGGTGGAAGAGCACCGGGAGCATCGATCAGGCCCTCCGCTCCTCGCCCGCCGCCGCGTCGGGCGCCGGCTTCTTCGCCTCGCCCTTCTGTGGCCCGGGGTGGAGCACCAGCATGAGCACGCCCACCACGATGAGCGAGTCGGCGATGTTGAAGGTGGGCCACCGGAGGTCGGGCCGGTTCCACCAGTACCACTCGATGAAGTCGATCACGTACCCGCGCGCCAGGCGGTCCACGAAGTTGCCCAGGGCCCCGGCCAGCACCAGCGCCAGCGCCACCTGCAGGAAGCGCTGGTCCTCGCGCAGCTTCCGGTAGTAACCGACGATGAACACGCCGGCGGAGAGCGAGACCAGGGTGAAGAACACGTTGCGGACCCGCTCGGAGAAGCCGCGGAACATGCCCCAGGCCGCGCCCGGGTTCTCCACGTAGCTCATCCGCCACACCGGCGCCCAGACCACGTACGGCTCGGTGGCCTGCGACTCCAGGTGGCGGTGCTCCGAGTAGAAGCCCACCAGCTTCTCGCCCAGCGTCTGCTGCCCCGCCCGCTGGAAGATGACGGTGAGCCGCTCCACGGCCAGGAACTTGCTCCACTGGTCCGCCAGCAGGCCGGCGGCGAACAGGACCACGAGCAGGGTCCACTTCGACTTGGTCATGGTCATGCCAGCGCGTCCGCGCACTTGCCGCACAGGGTGGGGTGGCTGGGCTCGACGCCCACGTCCTCGCGGTAGATCCAGCACCGCTCGCACTTCACGCCCGGCGCGCGGGCCACCTCGACCGCCAGCGGCCCATCCGCCAGCGCCACCTTCGAGACGATGAAGAGCGTCGGCAGATCGGCCCGGGCCGACTCCAGCAGCGCGCGCTGCGCCCCCTCGGCCCGGATCGTCACCATGGCCTCCAGGCCGGAGCCGATCAGCTTGGCGCGGCGCGCCTCCTCCAGCTTGCCCTGCACCGCGGCCCGCACCTCGAACAGCTGCCCGAACCGCTCCTCCAGCGCCGCCGCGTCGGCCGGGCGCGCGCGCCGCGGCAGGCCGGCCAGGAACGGGCTCTCGGCGGTGCGGCCCGGCAGGTGGCCCCAGGCCTCGCTGGCCGTGAAGGAGAGGACCGGCGCCAGCAGCCGGATCAGGTCCTCGGCCATCGCGTGCAGCACGGTCAGCGCCGAGCGGCGCGCCTGCCCCCACTTCCTGGCCGTGTAGACGCGGTCCTTGATGATGTCGAAGTAGATGGCGGAGAGCTCCACCGAGCAGAGCTGCACGGTGGCGTGGTAGGCCACGTGGAACTCGTAGTCCTCGTAGGCCTGCTGCACCTTCTCGTTCCAGGCCACCAGCCGGGAGAGCGCCCAGCGGTCGATGGGCAGCAGCTCCGCCTCCGGCACCGCGTGCTGGGCCGGGTCGTAGCCCTCCAGCGCGCCCAGGATCCACCGCAGCGTGTTGCGGATCTCTGCGGTAGCCCTCGGCCACGCCGTCCATGATCTTGTCGGAGATCCGGACGTCGTCGCGGTAGTCGGCGGCGGACACCCACAGGCGCAGGATGTCGGCCCCGTACTTCTTGATGATCTCCTCGGGCTCGATGCCGTTCCCGGCGCTCTTGGACATGGCCTTGCCCTGGCCATCCAGCACGAAGCCGTGGGTCAGGACCGCCTTGTAGGGGGCGCGCTCCTCCAGGGCCATGGAGGTGAGCAGCGAGGAGTGGAACCAGCCGCGGTGCTGGTCCGAGCCCTCCAGGTAGAGGTCGACCGGGACCGGCTCGCCCTCGCGCTTCATCACCGCCGCCCAGGAGACGCCCGAGTCCCACCAGACGTCGAGGATGTCCTGCTCGCGCCGGAAGTCGCCCTTGCCGCACTTCGGGCAGGACTCACCGGCCGTGAACTGGGCCGGGGCCCGGCGGTACCAGGCCTCGATCCCCTCCTCCTCGAACGCGGCGGCCACCTTCTCCATCACCGCCGGGGAGAGCAGCGGCTCCTCGCAGCCGTTGCAGTAGAAGACCGGGATGGGCACGCCCCAGGTCCGCTGGCGCGAGACGCACCAGTCGGGCCGGTTCTCGATCATGTTGTAGATGCGGTCGCGGCCCCAGCGCGGGATCCACTTCACCTGGTCGATGGCCCGGAGCGCGCCCTTGCGCAGCTCGCGGTGCTCCAGCGACAGGAACCACTGGTCGGTGGCGCGGAAGATGACCGGCTTGTGGCAGCGCCAGCAGTGCGGGTAGCTGTGCTTGAGCGAGGCCTTGGGGTCGGAGAGCAGGTGGCCCGAGGCGTGGAGGTCGCTCACGATCTCCGCGTTGGCCTCGAAGATCTTCTTGCCGGCGTACTTGCCCGCCTCCTCGGTGAAGCGGCCCGCGCCGTCCACCGGGTTCAGCACCTCCAGCTTGTAGCGGAGGCCGACCACGTAGTCCTCCTGGCCGTGGCCGGGCGCGGTGTGGACCAGGCCGGTGCCGGCCTCGAGCGTCACGTGGTCGCCCAGGATCACCGGCGAGCACCGCTCGATGAAGGGGTGGAGGTACTGCAGCCCCTCCAGCTCCTTGCCCTCGAGGTAGCCCAGCACGCGCTCCGGGTGGCGCAGGTGCGTGGCGCTGAGCCCGCCGCCGCCGGTGGCGGCCGCGTGCGCGTCGGGCGAGTGGGGCACCGGGACGCCGGTGGTGGTCAGCTCGTCCGGCGCGACCTCGGAGAGGAACTGCGCCAGCAGGTCCTTGGCGACGATGACCGGCGTGCCGGCCAGCTCGTAGATGACGTAGGTGAAGTCCGGGTGGGCGCAGATGGCCAGGTTGGCCGGGAGCGTCCAGGGGGTGGTGGTCCAGATGACCAGCTTCACCTTGCGGCCGGCCAGCTTGCCGTGCGGCAGCGGCGTGACCAGGTCGAAGGCCACGTGGATGGAGGGCGAGGCGTGGTCCTCGTACTCCACCTCCGCCTCGGCCAGCGCGGTCCGGTCGTTGACGCACCAGTAGACCGGCTTCTTGCCGCGGTAGAGGAAGCCCCGCTCCGCCGCGCGCGCGAAGGTGCGGACGATCTCCGCCTCGTACCCGCGCGACATGGTGGTGTAGGGCGTGTCCCAGCGGCCGAAGATGCCCAGCCGCTTGAAGGACTCGCGCTGCTTGTCGATCCAGCGCTGCGCGTAGGCGCGGCAGGCCTCGATGATGGCGGCGCGGTCCAGCTCGCGCTTCTTCGAGCCCAGCTCCTTGTCCACGCCCAGCTCGATGGGCAGGCCGTGGCAGTCCCAGCCCGGGATGAAGTCGGCCACCTCACCCTTGAGGTTCCGGTACTTCACCACGATGTCCTTCAGGATCTTGTTGAGCGCGTGGCCGATGTGGATGTCGCCGTTGGCGTACGGCGGGCCGTCGTGGAAGACGAAGCGCGGCCCCTTGCGACCGGCGTTCTGGGCCACGAGGCGCTGGAAGATCGCCTGCTCCGCCCACTGGCGAAGGATCTCCGGCTCCCGCTGGGGGAGGTTCGCCTTCATGGGGAAGTCGGTCTTCGGAAGGTTGACGGTGTCTTTGTAGTCCACGGACGCGTCCTGAGCCGGGAAGTGGCGGAAAGTAGAGGGTTCTACCAGCCGAGGGGGGCCGGATCAATGAACGGATCCGGTGCGGGGCGCGCGCCGGGGCGCGTTGCGGTACCCCCCGGGCGCGGCTAACCTTCCCCGGCCCATGCCCTCCGCCCGCAAGCCTGCGCCGCGCCACAAGAGCGCTCGCACCAAGAAGCGGGCGCCCGGCGGCCTGGGCGTGGTCATCCTCTCCCGCAACCGCCGGCTCTACTCCACGCGCCGCCTGGTCGAGGCCGCCAGGGCGCTGGGCCACGCCCCGCGCGTGCTCGACACCCTGCGCTGCAACATGCTGCTGGCGCGGGACGAGCCGCGCATCCTCTACCGCGGCGAGGAGGTCCGGGCCGATCGCGTCCACGTGGTCATCCCCCGGATCGGCGCCTCCATCACGGGCTACGGGCTGGCGGTGGTGAACCAGTTCGACCTGATGGGCGTGCCGGTGCTGGCCGCCGCCATCCCCATCGCGCGCTCGCGCGACAAGCTGCGCGCGCTGCAGCTCCTCTCCCGCTTCGGCATGGACATCCCGCGCACGGTGATGTGCCGCTTCCGCGACGAGGTGCCGGAGGCCGTCGAGCAGGTGGGCGGGCTGCCCTGCATCATCAAGCTCATCCAGGGGACGCAGGGCGTGGGGGTGATGATCGCCAGCACCATGGTGGAGGTGCAGGGCATGCTCGACACGCTCTGGACGCTGGGCCAGGAGATCCTGCTCCAGGAGCTGGTGGCCGAGTCGAAGGGCAAGGACGTGCGCGCGCTGGTGGTGGGCGACAGGGTGGTGGCCGCCATGCGCCGCACCGCTCGCGCCGGCGAGTTCCGCTCCAACATCCACCGCGGTGGCAGCGCCGAGGCGGTGCCCCTGGGCCGCGAGTACGCCGAGGCGGCGGTGAAGGCCGCGCGCGTGCTGGGGCTGGAGGTGGCCGGCATCGACATGCTCGAGGCGCGCACCGGCCCCAAGATCATGGAGGTCAACTCCTCGCCCGGCTTCGAGGGGCTGGAGAGCGCCACCGGCCTGGACGTGGCCTCAGCCTACGTGCAGCACGCCGTCGAGTTCGGCCTGGCCCGGCGTCTCTCGCCCGCCGGCGGGCGCGTGGCCTGATCGTGTCATCGCCCTGACGGTGAAGACGAGACCGGGGCTCGGTCTTCACCCCGGGTCGCCTGGGCCCGGCCAGGCAAGCGAGCACCCGGCCGCCGCTTCTGGGGCGCCGACGAGGCAAGTACAATCCGCCTCGACCGTGCCCCCCCGCCAACGCCCCATCGCCCCCGCCTCGCTGGTGCTGTACGACGATCCGCTCTCTCCGTGGTGCCTGGTCGCGGAGCAGCGGCTCCGGGCCGTGCTGGAGGACTTCCCGGGCGCGTTCCGGCCGCTGCGGATCGAGCCGTTCGCCACGCGGCGCGAGCCGCGCGCGCTCTGCAAGACCGATCGCCGCGACCTGGCCCGCGCCGCCCGGCGCGCCGCGCGCGAGCCGGAGGCGGCCCGCACCACGCCGGAGCTGTGGCTCTCGCCGGATCCGCCGCTCTCCTCGCTCCCGGCGCTCACGGCGCTGGCCGCGGCGCGGCTGCAGGGGCCGGCGCAGGAGGGCGCGCTCCGGCAGGCCATCCGCCAGGCGGCGCTGGAGCGCGGGCTCAACGTGGCCCGCACCGACGTGCTGCTCGAGCTGGCCGAGCGCGCCGGCCTGGACCTGCACCGCTTCGCCAGCGCGTTCGGCACGCCGGCGGTGGAGCAGCGGGTGCGCGCGGTGCTGGAGGAGGCGCTGGAGCGCGGCGTGCGGCAGGTGCCGGCGCTGGTGATCGGCGAGAGCTGGCTGGTGGCGGGTGCGCGGGACGCCGACGAGTACCGCGCCATCCTGCACCGCTACCTCTCCACCGAGGTGGGCCTCCCACCCCTGCGCACCCTTCACTGACCGGCGCGTGAGCCCGGCGCACGCGCCGTGCGCCCCGGCCACGCCCGCTGTCGGCCCGGCGCGCACAACCGCCCGGAACCGTGACCGGATCGGCCCTGGCACGCCCGCTGCTAACATGCAGAGGTGAATGCTGCACCGCTCGCTGCGTCGATCGGTGTGACCTCGAACGGAGCCCTGCATGAAGCGCCTCGCCCTCCTCCTCGCCGCCGCCCTGCCGCTCGCGGCCTGCGTGGTGGTCCCCGACACCGGCGTGCAGACCGCGCCGCCTCCGCAGCCGGAGCCGCTGCCCGCGCCGCTGCCGCCGCCGCCCGTGGCGCAGCCGCTGCCCGCGCCGCCTCCGCCGCGCGCGCAGGTGGTCTGGTTCGGCGGACCGCACTTCGTGCCGGACGGCCTGGGCGGTGGCTGGTGCGACCTGCAGCAGCCGCACGCGCACGAGTACCTGCCCGATCGGCCCGAGATCTACGTCTGGTGGAACGGCGCCTACTACTACGACGGCCCCTGGGAGTTCTGGTACCAGGGCGGCCACCCCGTCCCCGGCGGCGGCTGGTGCCACGCCCACGGCCGCCACGGCCACGACTACTACCCGCCGCGCAACGCCGCCTTCCACTGGCAGCCGCGCCACGGCTACGTCTACCGCGGCCCGTACCGCCCCAGCGCCCCGCCGCCGGTGACCTACTGGCCCGCGCCCCCGCCGCGCCCGGCCCGCCCGTACCGGCCTGCGCCCGCGCCGGCCCCCGCGCCTCGCTACGCGCCCGCGCCGCTCCCCGCGCCTGCGGCTGCGCCGCAGACGCCGCAGCCCTCCGGCAGCTCCGGCCAGCAGTGGGGCCGCATGCCGCTGCCGCCGCCCTCGCGCGACCCCTACCCGCCCACCCGCCCGCAGCCCGTGCCCGCCACCGGTCCGGCGCCGCAGCAGCAGCCGCCGCAGCAGCCTCGGCCGGCGCCGGCGCCGATGCCTGCGCCCGGCCACAGCGGCGACGCCCCCGGGCACGACAACAACCCGCCCCCGGGCCACGGCGGGACCCCGCCCGGCCACGCCGGCGCCCCGCAGGCCAGCCCGCCGCCTGCGCAGCCCGCGCCTGCGGCCGAGCCGGCCACGTCCGCCGACAAGCAGGACGACAAGAAGGACCAGAAGCAGCCGAAGAAGGCCCGCCGCGACCGCGGCGGCGCGGACGACGAGGACCGGCCAGGCGGCCCGCTGCCCCGCCGCCCGGGCAGGCCGAGCCGGGACGACTAGTTCCCGCCGGGCTGATCCCTGGCCTTCGACTCCGCTCGCCCTGAGCGTAGCGCACGCCTTGGCGGGCGCGGAGTCGAAGGGCTCAGGCCGAACGGACAGCTCCCTCCGCCGCCGAGCTCCGTTCGTCCTGAGCGTAGGGCCCGGTACCATCCCGGAGCGGGTCCGGTGCTCCGGGCCCGGAGCCGAAGGACGAACGGACTCCGCACCTATCGGACCTCTTGCCGCCCCCTCCGCCGCAGGACTAGCGTCCCGGGCCATGAATCCGGCGCTCACCCTGGTCATGCTGCTGGTCGCGGCGGCGGTCTTCTCCTTCACCATGTACCGGCGGCTGGCGCCGCTGCGGGCGCTCCGGCGCGAGGACCGCACCGACCGCCCGCGCGAGCGGCTGGCGGCGCTGCTCCGCTTCGGCCTGGGCCAGCGGCGGTTGGTGGATCCGGAGGAGCTGCGCCCCGGGCTGATGCACGTGGCGATCTTCTTCGCCTTCCTGGTGCTGGCGCTCCGGACCATCACGCTCTTCGGCGTGGGCTTCTCGGAGGGCTTCCACCTCCCGCTGCTCGGGCCCGGCACGCCCGGCGGCGTCGCCTACGGCTTCCTGAAGGACGTCTTCGTCCTGCTGGCGCTGGCGGCGTCGCTCTACTTCCTGTGGCGGCGGCTGGTGACGCGGCCTCCGCGGGTGACCCGCTCGACCGAGGGGCTGGTGATCCTGCTCTTCATCGCCGGCCTGATGCTGACCGACGTCCTCTTCGACGGCGCGGCCATCCTCTCCATGGGCGGCCAGGGCGGCTGGGCCGAGCCGGCCGGCTCGCTGGGCGCGTGGTTCCTCCGCCCCATGCCGCAGGGCGTGATCACCAGCGTCGGCCTGGCCGCGTTCTGGACGCACCTGGCGCTGATCCTGGTCTTCGGCAACGTGCTGCCCTACGGCAAGCACTTCCACATCATCACCGGCCTGCCCAACGTCTTCTTCGCCCGGCTCCCGCCCACCGCCGCGCTCTCGAAGCTGGACCTCGAGGCCGAGGACGCACGCTTCGGCACCGCCACGGTGAAGGACCTCTCCTGGAAGGAGGCCTGGGACGTCTACTCCTGCACCGAGTGCGGGCGCTGCCAGACCCACTGCCCCACCCACGTGACGGGCAAGCCGCTCTCGCACAAGGAGGTGAACCGCGCCATCCGCCGCCACCTGGGCGAGACCGCGCCGACGCTGATCGCGCTGGCGCAGGCCAGGGACGGCGCCGCGCGCGAGGCGGCGGCGGGACAGCTGCCCTCGCTGACCGCGGTGGTGGCGCCGGAGACCTTCTGGGCCTGCACCACCTGCGGCTGGTGCGAGACCGCCTGCCCGGTGCTGATCGAGAACATCCCGCGCCTGATCGACCTGCGCCGGCAGCAGGTGCTGGTGGACGCCACCTTCCCGGACGAGGCCCAGCGCGTCTTCAAGGGGATCGAGACGCAGGGCAACCCGTGGGGCATCGGCTCCAACCGGCGCACCGAGTGGTGCCAGGACCTGGACGTCCCGCGCGCCGCCGAGGGGAAGCCGTTCGAGTACCTGTTCTTCGTCGGCTGCGCCGGCGCCTTCGACGACCGGCAGAAGAAGGTCTCCCGCGCGCTGGTGCGGATCCTGCGGGAGGCCGGGGTCTCCTTCGCCATCCTGGGCGACGAGGAGACCTGCACCGGCGACGCGGCCCGCCGGCTGGGCAACGAGTACCTGTTCCAGCTGCAGGCCCAGGCGCTGGTCGAGACGCTCAACGGCCACCAGGTCACGAAGATCCTGGTGCAGTGCCCGCACTGCCTCAACGCCATCAAGAACGAGCTGCCCGACTTCGGCGGCCGCTACGAGGTGGTCCACCACACCGAGCTGATCGCGCGGCTGGTGGCGGACGGCAAGCTGCCGGCCGGCCGCGCCGCGGCGCTGGAGGGGACCGCGGTCACGCTCCACGACCCCTGCTACCTGGCCCGCTGGAACGGCATCACCGAGGCGCCGCGCCAGGCGCTGGCCGCGGCCGGCGTGGAGGTGCAGGAGCTGCCGCGCAACCGCCGCCAGGGCTACTGCTGCGGCGCCGGCGGCGGCCGCTTCTGGCTGGAGGAGAAGCTGGGCGCGCGCATCAACCAGGGGCGGGTGGAGGAGGCGGCGGCCACGCTGGGCGGGAAGGGCGGCGTGATCGCCACCGGCTGCCCGTTCTGCCTCACCATGCTGAAGGACGGCGTGAACGAGACCGGGCGCGAGGCGCAGCTGAAGGTGATGGACGTGGCCGAGCTGGTGGCGCTGGGGCTCCCCGAGCGCGGCGCGCCGGCCCAGCCGGCGGTCCCGGCAGCGCCCGCCGGCGAGGGGTGACGTGCTCCCGCGGCTCCCCGCGCCGGAGCTGCCGGCCTTCCTGGCCGCTCCATCCCGGCAGCGCGTGGCTCCGTCCCGGCAGCGCGTGAACCGTTCGGGCTGAGCGTAGCGAGCCCGCAGGGCTCGCGGAGTCGAAGCCCAGGCGCGGACCGCTTCACGTTTCTTCACGTCGGCGACAGGGACCGGCAAGCGCCGGGGCCTATCTCTCTCCCGTCGAACACGCTCAAGGAGAGCCCATGTCCCCGTTCGTCTCCGGCGCCCTCGGCGCCGCCACCGTCATCGTGCTGGCCGGCCTGCTGCGCCGCGCGGCCTGGCACCACCACCACCGCCGCGCCCTCGGCGGGCGCCGCCGCTTCTTCCTGCGCCACCTCTTCCGCCGCATCGGCGCCCGCCCCGAGCAGGAGCAGGTCATCTCGGCGGAGGCCGACGCGCTGGCCGCCGAGCTCCACGCCCTGCGCGAGGACGCCCGCGAGCTGCGCGCGCAGGTGGCCGAGCTGCTCTCCGCGCCCACGCTGGACGCGGCCGGCGTCGAGGCCGCGCTGGAGCCGCGCCTGGCCAAGCTCGGCGCCGTGAAGGCCCGGGCCGCCGAGGCCCTGGCCCGCGTGCACGCCACGCTCGATCAGCGGCAGCGCGAGGCGCTGGCGGCGCTGGTGCGCCGCGGGCCGCACGGGCACCACCACGGTCACTGCCGGCGCGCGCACGCGGCCTAGCTGCTCGTGACCTGGGCTTCGACTCCGCGAGCCCCATGGGCTCGCTACGCTCAGCCCGAACGGTGCCGGAAGACCCGTTCGCCCTGAGCGTAGCCGCGGCAACGCCGCGGCGGAGTCGAAGGGCGCCGCCGGCCCACCTCGCGCCGTCCGCGCCGCCCCCGCGCTCACGCCCGCCGCGGCGGCGCCGTCGGGATGGCCCGCGCGCAGGCGTCCAGCCGCGCGCGGACCTCGCCCTCCAGCGCGTCCAGGTCGTTGCCGGAGCGCGGATCGGCGCCCACGCAGGTGAGGATGGTGTCGTGGGGCGAGGGGTCGGCGCCCAGCGCCGCGTAGTCGATCCGGCGATCGACCGGGTCGCCGTCCTGGCCCGGGCGGAAGGCGCCGAAGAGCCCCTCGGACCCGGGCGCCAGCTCCTCCTTGAGGGCGAAGAGGCGCTGCAGCGCCTGGCGGAAGGGCGCGTGCTCCAGGTGGCGCGGCTCGACCTGCTGGCCGGCGCGCGCGGCCACCCCCGCCAGCACCGCCCGCACGAAGTCCACGTCTGTGACCACCAGGCCGTAGAGGTAGAAGTCACCGGCCGCCCGCAGCACGATGGCCACCTCGGCCACTGAGAGCCAGGCGTGGCTGGGGCAGAGGAACGACTCGCACGTCAGCACGTCATAGACACCGCAAGCCCGCAGGTCCGGGCCGCCGGTCACCAGGGGGTGGGCCAGGCAGCCGATGCGCGTCTCCGCGGCGTCCAGGTACCCGAGCAGCGGGCAGATGCGGACCGAGGGGAAGAGCGGCTCCGGCCCGTCCTCCGCCAGCGCCTTCGCAGCGGCCGCGAAACCCTCCGCCGTCCGCGGCACCCGGGCCAGCGCGGCCGTGCGCCGGCGCAGCTCGGCCTGCATGCCCTCGCGCGACAGCTCGGTGGCGTTGTAGAGGCCGCAGCAGGCGCCGCAGCTCAGCCCGTCGCGCTGGCAGAGGCTCGCGCCCATGTCACGCCGGCACGCCGCCCGTCAGCCCCAGCGCGACGCGGCAGCCGCCGCACAGCGCCAGCCCCTTGCGGTCGGCGTCGGCGGCGTCGCGCGAGGAGAACATCACGCAGCGGTAGTCGAGGCAGTCGGAGAGCCCCAGCAGCTGCCCCAGCACGTGCACCGCCTCCACCTGCGTGCGCCGGCGCAGCAGCTGCGGCTCGCCGGAGAGCCGGTGGGTGGAGACCAGCGCCGCCCCGCCGTCGCGGTCGGCCTCGCCCAGCACGTAGGCCGCGTCGGGCAGGAACAGGTCCCCGGCCAGCACGCCCAGCACCGGCGCGCCGCCGGCCTGCGCCCGCAGCCCGGCGAGCCGGCGCAGGATGGAGGTGGCGTGGTACTGGCCGCGGGCCTCGTTGTAGGCGTAGCCGGGCCGGTCCAGCGAGGGGCCGGCGCGCGAGGGGATGCCCATCACCTGCCGGATGCCGTGGGCCACGTCGGCCAGCTGGCGCGCCGGCACGTCGCCGAGCGCCACCAGCAACAGGCGCTCCGGGAGCGAGGCGGGCCTCACCTCGTCGCGGTCGTTGGTCTCGCGGGGGGGAATGGCTGAGGCGGAAGGATTCGAACCTTCATAGACGGATCCAAAGTCCGTCGTCCTGCCGTTGGACGACGCCTCAACGAGAAAGAGCTTTCGGGTCACGGCGCGCGGCTCCCCAGCCTGACGGTCAGTGCGCCCTCCTCGCGGAGGCGGCGCGCGGACCGCTCGGTCCGCCTGACCCTTCCTAACTACCAGCGAACCAGCGCGCTCGCCCAGGTGAACCCGGCGCCGAAGGCGCAGAGGCCCACCAGGTCGCCGCGCTTCACGCCGCGCACCTGGATCGCCTCCGCCAGGCAGAGCGGGATGGAGGCGGCCGTGGTGTTGCCGTACTTCTGGATGTTGTTGAAGACCTGGTCGTCGCGCAGCTCCAGCGAGCGCTGCACCATCTCCGAGATGCGCAGGTTGGCCTGGTGCGGGATGAGCACCTTGAGGTCGGTGGTGGCGACGCCGTTCTTCGCCAGCGCCTCGCGCACCACCTCCGGCATCTTGCTGATGGCGTGCTTGAAGACCTTCTGCCCCTCCATGTGCGGGTAGACGGCGCCGGACTCGATCATCTCGGGGGTGACGCGCGGGCTGTAGACCGAGCCCGGCGCGTCGGTCCACAGCTCCTTGCCGAAGCGGCCGTCGGCGTGGAGGTGGCAGGAGAGGACGCCGCGCCCCGGCTCGTCGGTGGCCTCCAGCAGCGCCGCGCCGGCGCCGTCGCCGAAGATCACCGCCACGTCGCGGCCGCGGGTGGAGACGTCGAGGCCGGTGGAGTGGACCTCGGCGCCGACCAGCAGCACGCGCTTGTACATCCCGGTCCTGATCCAGGCGTCGGCCACGGCCAGGCCGTAGAGGAACCCGGTGCACTGGTTGCGGATGTCGATGGCCGGCACGCCCGGGATGCCCAGCTTGGCGTTGAGCCAGCAGCCGTCGCCCGGGAACATGTGATCGCTGGAGAGCGTGGCGTAGACGATGGCCTCGACGTCGGTGGCCTTCCAGCCGGCCTTGTCGAGCGCGTCCTGCGCCGCCTTCAGCGCCAGGTCGGAGGCCCCCACGCCCGGCTCCACCCAGTGGCGCTCCTTGATGCCGGTGCGCTGGGTGATCCACTCGTCGGACGTCTCCATGTACCGCGTCAGCTCCTCGTTCGTGACCACGCGGTCAGGGACGTAGGTGCCGATGGCTGCGAAGGCGGTCTGGGGCATGGCCTGCTCCTCCGGCCGGGCGCTCGACGGCGCGCGGGGCCGATCAGATGTCGAGGTTCTGGACGTCCAGCGCGTGCTTCTCGATGAACTCGCGGCGCGGCTCGACCGCGTCGCCCATCAGGATGGAGAAGACCTCGTCGGCCTCCACGGTGTCGTCCACGCGCACCTGCAGCATGGTGCGCCTGGTCGGGTCCATGGTGGTCTCCCAGAGCTGCTCCGGGTTCATCTCGCCCAGCCCCTTGTAGCGCTGGATGGTCTGCCCCTGGGTGGCGGCCCGCTTGAGCGCCTCGACGGCGCCGAAGACGTCGTCCACCTCGGCCTCGTGGTCGCCGGTGGCCAGCTTGAACGGCCCGGCGCCGATGGAGGCGATGTCGCCGTGCAGCGCGGCCAGCTCGGTCCACTCGGCGCCGGAGAGGTAGTCGAAGTCGAGCCGCGTCTCGCGCGGCGCGCCGGCCACGTTGGTCTGGAAGACCAGCGCGTCGCAGCCATGCTCCTCGTCCGGCGCGACCTTGGCGCCACGCGCCTCGATCTCCGGGTGGAGCCGCTGGGCCTTGTCGAAGATCTTCTGCGCCTGCTCCTTCATCTGCTCGTGGTGCTTGAGCAGGTCCACGTCCAGGTCGCCCAGCTGCACGGCCGCGTCCACGATGCGGCTGTCGCGGCGGCGATCGACGCGGGCCAGGATGGTCCGGTAGGCGATGGCCTTGCGGGCCAGCTCGGAGAGGTCCTCGCCCTCGATGACGGTCTCGCCCGCCACCAGCCTGGCCTTCTCGGTGCCCATGGAGAGCAGGTGCTCGTCCAGCGCGGGCTCGTCCTTGAGGTACTGCTCCTTCTTCCCCTTGGCGACGCGGTAGAGCGGCGGCTGCGCGATGTACAGGTAGCCCTTCTCCACCACTTCCGGCATCTGCCGGAAGAAGAACGTGAGCAGGAGCGTGCGGATGTGGGAGCCGTCCACGTCCGCGTCGGTCATGATCACAATCTTGTGGTAGCGGATCTTCTTGATGTCGTACTCCTCGGGGCCGATCCCGGTCCCGAGCGCGGTGATCATGGTCGCGATCTCCGCCGACGACAGCATCTTGTCGAAGCGCGCCTTCTCCACGTTCAGGATCTTGCCGCGCAGCGGGAGGATGGCCTGCGTGCGCCGATCCCGCCCCTGCTTGGCGGAGCCGCCTGCGGAGTCGCCCTCCACGATGAAGAGCTCGGACTCCTCGGGGTCGCGCGACTGGCAGTCGGCCAGCTTGCCGGGGAGCGAGGCGCCGTCCAGCGCCCCCTTGCGCCGCACCGTCTCGCGCGCCTTGCGCGCCGCGATGCGGGCCCGGGCCGCCTCGGCCACCTTCCCGCAGACCCGCTTGGCGACGTTGGGGTTCTCCTCGAGGAAGCTGGTGAGCCGCTCGTTGAGCATGGTCTCGACCATGCTCTTGGCCTCGGTGTTGGAGAGCTTGGTCTTGGTCTGGCCCTCGAAGCTGGCGCCGGGCAGCCGGATGGAGATGACCGCGGCCAGCCCCTCGCGCATGTCGTCGCCGGAGGGCAGCTCGTCCTTGAGGTCCTTGAAGAGGTTGTTCTTCTGCCCGTACGCGTTGATGGTGCGGGTCAGCGCGGCCTTGAAGCCGATGAGGTGGGTGCCGCCCTCGTGGTTGTGGATGTTGTTCGCGAAGGCGAAGACCTTCTCGTCGTAGGCGTCGTTCCACTGCAGGGCGATCTCGACCAGCGCGGTGCCGCGCTCGGTCTCGACCTCCTGGCGCAGCGCGATGGGCGTGGGGAAGAGCGCCTCGCGGCTCTTGTTCAGGTACGACACGAACTCGCGGATGCCGTCCTTGAACAGGAACTCGTGCTTCTTGCCGGTCTTCTCGTCCTCGATGGTGATCTTGAGGCCGGCGTTGAGGAAGGCCAGCTCGCGCAGGCGGCCGGAGAGCGTCTCGAAGGAGAACTCGGTCACCTCGAAGATGGTGGCGTCGGGCTTGAAGCTGATCTTGGTGCCGCGCCGCTGCGTCTCGCCGATGGGGCTCACCTTGCCCGTCGGGTTGCCGCGCTCGTAGCGCTGCGCCCAGACCTTGCCGTCGCGGTAGACCTCGGCCTTGAGCCACTCGGACAGCGCGTTGACGCAGGTGACGCCCACGCCGTGGAGGCCGCCGGAGACCTTGTACGCGTTGGACTCGAACTTGCCGCCGGCGTGGAGCTTGGTCAGCACCACGTCGAGCGTGTCCATGCCCTTCACCGTCGGGTGCGGGCCGACGGGGATGCCGGAGCCGTTGTCCACGATGGTGATGGAGTTGTCGGAGTGGATTCGAGACGTTTGATTCCGTTCGCGCGGCCGGCCATGGCCTCGTCCACCGAGTTGTCCACGACCTCGTAGACCAGGTGGTGCAGGCCTCGCTCGCCGACGTCCCCGATGTACATGTGGGGCCGCTTGCGAACGGCCTCGAGCCCCTCGAGCACCTTGATCGCGTCGGTCCCGTACTCCTCGCCCGCCGGCTGGGCCGGGCGCAGGCTGTTCTCGGCGGTTTCCAGGGGGCGCCTCTCTCGTTTCTCTGAACGGTTCTCGGTAGTTAAGGCCAGTGGGGGGATATATCAGGCGGTCGCATCCGAAGCAACGCCCATTCCCAACACACAAGCCACCGGGAAGATTCAGGAAATCAGGGACGAAACGGCCCCGCGCTCCACCTTGTAGAAGGCGGTGTCAGGGCCGGCTGCCGGCTCCAGCAGCCGCCGATCGGTGGAGGTCAGGAAGGCCTGCCCGGGCAGCTGTGACAGGTAGTCGAGGAGGTACCTGTTCTTGGCGGGATCGAGCTCCGACGACACGTCGTCGAGGAGCAGCAGCGGCGGGCGCGACAGCGCGGCGCGGAGGTTCTCGATCTCGGCGATCTTGAGCGCCAGCACCAGCGCGCGCTGCTGCCCCTGCGAGCCGTAGGCGCGCGCGCCCTTGCCGTCCAGGGCCAGCGTGAAGTCGTCGGCGTGCGGGCCCACCGACGTGAAGCCGCGGTCGCGGTCGCGCAGCAGGCGGTGCTCCAGCGCCTCGCCCAGCCGCGCCGCCAGATCGGCCTCGGTCCCGTCCAGCTTCAGGCTGGCGGCGGCCCGGTACTCGAGCCTGGCCTGGGGCGCCTCGGGGCCGGAGATCTCGGCGAAGGCCGCCTGCACGCGCGGGGCGAGCTCCCGGATCAGCTCGCGGCGCCGGACCAGCAGCCGGGCGCCCGCAGCCTGGAGCGGCCCGCGGAAGGAGTGCTCGACCTCCGGCTCGCCGGTGCGCAGCGCGGCGTTGCGCATGCGGAGCGCCCGCACGTACTCGCGCGCCTCGCCGAGCACCGCCGGCCAACGGTTGAAGGCGGCGCGATCGAGGAACTTGCGCCGGCCGTCGGGGCCGCCCTTCACCAGCAGCAGGTCGTCAGGTGAGAAGCAGACGGCGGCCAGCCCCTCGAAGTAGTCGTCCAGCGTCTCCTGCGGCTTCCCGTCCAGCAGCGCGGTGCGCCCGCCGGGCTCGACCTTCACGGCCACCCGCCGCACGCCGCCGGGCCCGTCGAAGTCGCCGGCCACGGCCGCGGCGTGGGTCCCGAAGCGGATCAGCTCCTGGAGGCGCGAGGCGCGCAGCGCCTTGAGCGTGGAGAGGACGTAGACGGCCTCGAGGAGGTTGGTCTTCCCCTGGCCGTTCTCGCCGACGAGGATGGTGGCGCGCGGCGAGGGCGCCAGCTCGACGCGCTCGAGGTTCCGGAAGTCCTGGACGTGGAGGGAGAGGAGCTTCACCGGAGGAGGCCTCGGACCTCAGGCTGCAGGCCTCAGGCGCGCGGCGCTGCGCGGAGCGATCGCTCAGATCCGCATCGGCATCACCACCGCGGTGAAGCCCTGGTCCGCCTCGTCCGAGCCCTTCATCACGCCGGGGGAGAGGTCGTCGGCCAGCTCGAAGACGACGTCCTTCGACTTCACCACCGAGAGCACCTCGGTGAGGTAGCGGGCGTTGAAGCCGATCTTGAGCGCCTCGCCCTCGTACTCCACCGGCACCTCCTCCTTGGCCTCGCCGAGGTCGGGGTTCTGCGAGAGGACCCGCAGCACGCCGGCGCCCAGCTCGAGCTTCACGGCGTGGGCCTTGTCGGAGGAGAGGAGCGAGACGCGGCGGAGGGTCTTGTCGAACCGCTCCACGCCCACCTTGATGATCTTCTCGCCCTGCTTCGGGATCACCTGCTTGTAGTCGGGGAACAGCCCCTCGATCAGCCGCATGACCAGGACCACGCCGGGCCGGCGGAAGATGGCGCTGTTCTCGACGAACCCGAGCTTGGCCTCGGGGCTCTCCTCGCCGGACTCGACGGCCTCGCCGAGGAGCTTCTTGAGCTCGTTGAGCCCCTTCTTCGGCAGGATGACGCCGCGCTTGAGCCCGAAGTTGCTCTCGAAGGCCTGCTCGGCCAGCGACAGGCGGTGGCCGTCGGTGGCCACCATCCGCAGCGTGCCGGCACCGGGCTCGAAGAAGACGCCGTTCAGGTTGTAGCGGGTCTCGTCGGTCGAGACGGCGAAGAAGGTCCGGTCGATCATCTCGAGCAGGACCTTGGGCTGGATGTCGGCGAACGCGACCTTGTCGAACTTGGGCAGCGCCGGGAAGTCCTCGGCGGGCAGGCCGACGATCCGGAACTCGGACGGGCCGCACCGGACCTCGAGGTAGTTGTTGTTCGCCTTCTTGAGGGTGACCGTGTTCTCCGGCAGCGCCCGCACGATCTCGTAGAGGTGGCGGGCCGAGACGGCCAGCGCGCCCTCCTTCACGACCTCGCACGGATGCTCGGACGAGACGGCGAGATCCAGGTCGGTGGCGGAGACGACGAGCTGTCCGGACTTCCTCGCCTCGAGGAGGACATGGGACAGGATCGGCATCGTGCTCTTCTTCTCGACGATGCCCTGGGAGCGGCCCAGCGCCTTCGCGAGCTCGGTGACGCCGATCTTCAGTTCCATATGGGAAGATCCTCTTCTCTTTTAGACTCGTCGCAGAAGCAGGGGCCCGGACCATGGGGACAACTGGCTGAGGCCCTTGGATCGACTCTGCTTTCTTGCCTGGATAACTGCCTGGATCCAGGCGGTCCCCGGTTGTGTAGCGCGCCGCGCGAAAGAGTGTCAACCGATGCCCACAGCTGATCCCCAGCGGGTTGACACCTGATCCACGCGGCTTCCACAGGGTTCCACCAGCAGTGCGATCCGCCTGATCCTGGGAGGCGCCTCCGGGTGTGGAGGGCGGCGGGGATACGCTGGGGTCCGTGTTCGAAAACGGCTGTGTCCCAGCGAGCATCGAAGCATGCGCTCGCGAGTCCGGTCGTGTGGATGAAGGGGGAAGCCTGATCGGAGCCGACGGGGTTGGGGCGTCTGGCGGCCGTGGAGCGAGGACGTCCGAGCGAAGCGGCCGGCCGCAGGCTGAAAGCCGCCCTCGTGCGAGTCCCTGGCCTTCGACTCCGCGCCGCTGGCGCGGCGCTACGCTCAGGCCGAGCGGGGGCAGGTTCCTCGGGCCGGGGGGAGCCGCGTCGAGCGCCAGAGGCGGTTCGGGCCGGTGAAGCCGGCCCGAACTGTTACGGCATCAACCTTGCCGTCAGCGCCGCCACGTCCGTCTTCACCTTCTCGTCGCTCACCAGGAGGCCCTTGATGCGGTCCACGGCGGCGATGACGGTGGTGTGGTCCTTCTTGTTGAACTTCTCGGCGATGGACTGGAGCTTCTCGTCCGCCAGGAAGCGGCACAGGTACATGGCCACCTGGCGTGGGAGCGCCACCTTCTGCTCGCGCGAGGAGCTGGTCAGCTTGGCGACGGTCAGGCCGTAGTGGGTGGCCACCAGCGCCTGGATCTTCTCGATGGGCGGCTTGTAGCCGGGCGGCGGGATCACGTCGCCCAGGACGTCGCGCGCCAGCTGGACGGTGATGGGCTCGCTCTTGAGCGAGGCGAAGGCGGCCAGGCGCATCAGGGCGCCTTCCAGCTCGCGCACGTTGGAGCGGACGTGCTGGGCCAGGAGGGCGGTGACGTCGTCGGGGAGGTCGATGCTCTCCACGTCCGCCTTCTTCTTCAGGATGGCGGCGCGGGTCTCGAACTCGGGTGCCTCGATCTGCACCCGCATGCCCCACTCGAAGCGGGAGCAGAGCCGCTCGTCCAGCCCCTTCAGCTCCTTGGGCGGCCGATCGCTGGAGAGGACGATCTGGACGTGGTGATCGTGCAGCTCGTTGAACGTGTGGAAGAACTCCTCCGCCGTCTTGTCCTTGCCGGCGAGGAACTGCACGTCGTCCACCAGCAGCGCGGAGCACTCGCGGTACTTGCGCCGGAACTCGTCCATGGTGCCCTTCGACAGGGCGGCCACGAAGTCGTTGGTGTAGCGCTCGGAGGAGACGATCGCGACCCGGCCGCCGCGCTCGGCCAGGATGGCGGCGGCGACGGCGTGGAGCAGGTGCGTCTTCCCCAGGCCGGAATCGCCGTGGAGGAAGAGCGGGTTCCAGGTGTTGCCGGGGTTGCGGGCCACCGACTGCGCGGCGGCGAAGGCGAAGTGGTTCGAGGCGCCGACCACGAACGTCTCGAAGGTGTAGCGGGGGTTCGGGCGCGTGTCGCGCGGGTCCACCAGCGCCGGCTCGGGCGGGCGGGGCAGCGGCGTGAGGCTCGGCACCATGGGCGAGGCCGCGGCCGAGGCGCTGAGCGGGAGCCGGGGCGCCTCGTCCACGTTGAAGGTGATCCGCAGCCGCTCGCCGGTCAGCTCCGGGACGAACTCCTCGAACCAGGCCCGGTAGTTGTCCTCGACGAAGTCGCGGTGGAACTTGTCCGGGGCCCCGATCTGGAGGCGACCGTCGGAGAGGCCGATCGGGCGCAGCGGCGCGAACCAGCGCTCATAGAGGTCGGCGCGCAGGCGCGCGCGGAGGAACGCATCCACGCGGATCCAGAGGTCGTCGAGCGGGTTGGGCACCTTGGCGCTCGCGGGCGATTCCATCTCGACTTCCCCCGGTTGTACGGCGAAAAGGCGCCCACCCACCGATTCTCGACGGAGAACGCGGTGTTACTCGATCGCTCGGCCTTCGAGGGGTCGGGCGGGCCCGTGCAGCGTGGCGCGGAAGTTAGCGAAGGTGGCGAGGAGGGATCAAGGCCGAGTTGGATCGAACCGGAAACGACGGCGGTTTCTCGGTGACGGCGAGGTGCCGCCGCGCCACCAGATCCGCGGCCGGGGAGGCTTGCGTGCCGATCCTTGACAGGACGCGGGCGATCGGGGAGGTTGCCGCGCCATGAAGCGGACTTTTCAACCCAAGAAGAAGAAGCTCAATCGTACGCACGGCTTCCGCAAGCGGTCCAGCACGCCGGGCGGCCGCAACGTCCTCAAGCGTCGGCGGGCCAAGGGGCGCGCAAAGCTGACCCCGAGCGCGCCGAAGAAGTAGCGCGGGTGAAGCTGGAGAAGGCGGCGCGGCTGCGGCGCCGCCGACAGTTCCTCGAGGTTCAGCAGCGGGGGCGGCGTCTCTACTCAGGAGAGGTGCTCGTCCTCGCGCTCGACTCTGGAGCGCCTGGGCCGCGGATCGGGATCACCGTGTCGTCCAGGGTCGGTAACGCCGTCGAGCGAAACCGGGTGAAGCGCTGGGTCCGAGAGGCCTGGCGCGAGATCCGGGCCGATCTCCCCGCCATCGACATCGTCCTCATCGCCCGCCCGCCCGCGGTCAGCATGGGTCTGCCCGGGGCGCGGCGGGCCCTTGCCTGCGCGCGGGACGCGCTGGCCGGAGGGCCGCGGTGATCCGCCGGCTGCTGGTCGGCCTGGTGCGCCTGTACCAGCGGCTCCTGTCGCCGCTCCTCCCGCCGTCTTGCCGCTTCTACCCGAGCTGCTCGGCCTACGCCGTCACGGCGCTGCAGCGCCATGGCGCGCTCCGCGGCACCTGGCTCACCGCGCGACGTCTCTGCCGCTGCCATCCGTTCCATCCGGGCGGGATCGACCCCGTCCCCGAGATAACCCTAAAGAGGTAGAACCTTGAGCGCCGAAACCCGTCGTTTCGTGCTGGCCATCGCGCTGTCGCTCGCCGTGGTCTTCGTGTGGCAGACCTTCGCGCCGAAGCCGCAGAAGCCGGCGCCCGCGCCGGCGCCGGTCCAGGTCACGCCCGCGCCGGAGGCGGCGAAGAACCCGGAGGCGCCGGCGCCTGCCCAGGGCGGCGGCCAGGCGGCGGCCGCGGCGCCGGTGGACGCGCCGGAGGAGCTGGTGACGCTGGAGGGCGCGGAGTTCACCGCCCAGCTCAGCTCGCACGGCGGCACGCTCAAGCACTACCAGCTGCGCGATCACAAGTTCCAGGACCTGGACGTCGTCCACGTCACCGACGGCCAGCCCTTCCCGCTGGCGCTGGTCCCCTCGCCCGAGCTGGGCGGCGGCGCCGACGCGGCCAGCGACCGCTGGGCCCGCGCGCCGATGCGGGTGGTCTCGAAGGACGCGCGGTCGGTGGTCTTCGAGGGGCGCGTCGGCTCGGTCGAGGTCCGCAAGACCATCGCCGTCACCGGCAAGCCGTACGAGCTGGCGGTGCGGATCGAGGCCAGCGGCGGCGCGAAGGGCGGCACGGTGAGCGTGCTCTTCCCGTCCTACCAGCCGCCCAACGCCCAGACCGGCGGCATCTTCTCCGGCCCGCCGCTCAACGTGATGCGGCCGGTCTGCCGCGCCGGCACCAGCACCGAGCGGTACGACCTGGCCAAGGACCCGGGCAGCGAGAAGGTGGCCGGCGACGCGGTCTGGATGGGCGCCGACCAGCACTACTTCATCGGCGCGCTGGTGCTCGACCAGGCCGCCGGCACCTGCGTCTTCACCCGCGGCCCCGCCGCCGGCACCGGCCTGGTGGCGCTGGTCCTGCCGCTGGAGGGGCCGCGCACCGTCACCGGCCAGCTCTTCGTCGGCCCCAAGGACATCGACTACCTGCGCGTCTACGGCCGGTCCTTCGAGACCGCCATCGAGTACGGCGCCTTCGCGAAGCCCTTCGCCCTCTTCGCCCGCGGCCTGCTCTACGTGATGCGCTGGCTGGCCAGCATCGTGAAGAACTGGGGCGTCGCCATCATCCTGCTGACCCTGCTGGTCAAGGTCGTGCTGCTCCCGCTCACCTACAAGTCGATGAAGTCGATGAACGAGATGCGGCGGCTGCAGCCGGAGATGGAGAAGCTCAAGGCCAAGTTCCCGGGGCCGGAGAACCGGGAGAAGCTGCAGATGGCGACGATGCAGATGTACCAGCAGCACAAGGTCAACCCGCTGGGCGGGTGCCTGCCGATGCTGCTCCAGATGCCGATCTGGTTCGCGCTCTACGCCGCGCTGCAGACCTCGGTCGAGCTCTACCGCCAGCCGTTCCTCTGGATGGCCGACCTGACCGCCAAGGACCCGTTCTACATCCTGCCCCTGCTGATGGGCGTCTCGAGCTTCCTGATGCAGAAGCTGGCGCCGCAGCCGGCCGACAACGCGCAGGCCAAGATGATGCTTTACTTCATGCCGGCCATCTTCACCGTCATGATGCTGGGGCTGCCGGCCGGCCTGACGCTCTACATCTTCGTGAACAACCTGCTGTCGATCATCCAGCAGCAGGCCATGTTCAAGCAGACGCCCGCCGTCGCCACCGCCAAGTAGCCGGAGGCCGCCGTGGACCACACCGATCGCGAGAGCACCCCGCCCCCGCGCCACGCGCCCGAGAAGGTGGCGCGGGCGCAGTCCTTCTGCGAGGAGCTGCTGCAGCGCCTGGGCGGGGACGTCCAGGTCGAGGTGAAGGAGACGCCTGAGGCCATCGGCGTCTCGCTCACGCCGCGCGAGGGCAACACCCTCGAGCTGGCCTCGGCGCTGATCGAGGCCGTGCAGCACCTGGTGAACCGGGTCGTGAACCCGCGCGCCGAGGGGCGGAAGTGGGTGAACCTCGACGTGGGCGGCTTCCGCGAGGAGGGCGACCCGGCGGTGAAGGCCATGGCCGAGCGGCTGGCCGCCTCGGCCCGTCGGACCGGCAAGGTGCTCGCCATCTCGCCCTGCTCGGCCCGCGAGCGCCGGCAGATCCACCTGGCCCTGGTCGGCGTCGAGGGCGTCTCGACCCGCAGCGAGGGCGAGGGGCTGTTCCGGCAGCTGCTGATCATTCCAGACGCCCCTAAGGCCTAGGCGTGGCGAGGGAGAAGTCCAAGCAGGAGAAGCTCTTCTCCGCAGCCGTCCTGCGGCGCTCGTTCGAGCTGCAGGACGGCGAATACAGGGAAGGTTTCCGCTTCGTCTACGAGGGCGTGCTGCGGGACCTTGGCCTGGAGCAGGACGAGGTCGAGGCGTACCTCGCCGCCCACCGCGCTGAGATCGAGGCGGCCATCGGCCGCCGGGGGAAGTAGCCGGTGGAGGCCGCCTTCCGCGAGACGCTGGCCAGCGGAGTGGCCGCGCTCGGCCTCCCTGTCGACGCCCGCGCCCTGGCGCTGCTCGAGCGCTACGCCGACCGGTTGCTGGCCTGGAACCGGAAGGTGAACCTCACCGCCATCACCGCGCCGGCGGAGGTGGCCGAGAAGCACCTGGTGGACAGCCTGGCGGTCCTCCCGTCGCTCGGTCCGGCGCGGTCGCTGCTGGACCTGGGCGCCGGGGCCGGCCTGCCGGGCGTGCCCCTCGCCTGCGCCCGGCCGGAGCTGCAGGTCACCTGCTGCGACTCGGTCAGCAAGAAGGTCGCCTTCGTGAAGGCTGTCGCCGTCGAGCTGGGCCTCGAGAACGTCCGCGGCGTCGCCGCCCGGGCCACCGGCAACCCCGACGCCGACCGCCTCCCCCGCGCCGAGGCCGTGATCTCTCGCGCCCTGACCGACCCCGAGCAGTGGCTGCCGCTCGGGAAGGCGTACCTCGCCGAGGGCGGCGTGCTGCTGGCCATGCTCGGCCGTGAGGCCGACGAGGCCAAGCTGGCGGACGTCGGGGCGCGGAACGGGCTGCGGCTCGAGGGCGTGCAGCGGTTCGAGCTGCCGGTCTCCCGGGCCCCCCGCGCCGTGGCGCGGTGGCGGTAGCTGTTCTGGCCGGCTTCATCGGCCCGTTCCGGCGCTGACCGCGCGCGCCGGGTGTCCCAGCCCAGGGACTCCTCGCGAGGCAATGCTCGGCGTCGCCCCTCCACGCCTGCGGCCGGCCGCTTCGCTCGGACGTCTTCGGCCCGGCCGCTCAGGGCGGTCCGCGCGCGTGCCGGACTCCGTGTCAGCGCGAGCCGGGCACAACGCAGGGCCCCGGCCGACCGCCGAGCGAGTCTTTCCCGCGCCGCGTGGACCCAGCGGTCGGCCAGGGCCCTTTGAACGGGTGCCCGGCTCGCAGCGCTGGACGCGAGCCGCGCGCGTACCTGGTCGCCCAGATATGCGGGCCTGCGGATTGTCCTCGCTCCGCGGCCATCCTCCGGCGCTACGAGGCTTGCGGAGGCGGTCGAGTCTGCGCGCAGTACCGGCCACGCCTCCCCCCCGGTCAGCCTGAGCGTAGGGCCGGCGTCCGCCGGCCCGGAGTCGAAGGCAAGCGTTGACCAGGCTTGAGCTGAGCTTCGAGGGATTCTGTTCCACGTGGAACGTCGCTGCGCTGGCAGCGTTGGCCCCGGGACCGAACCAGGCTTCGCGCGCATCGCCCCCGCCGCGACCGCGCCCTCGAGTCCCGCAGCGCCGCAGGACGGCCGCGAAGCGAGGACTTTGGCGGAGGCCCGCATCACAGGCAGAGCAGGTACGCGCGCGGCACCCGTTCAGCGGGGCGAGCCGGGCACCCGTCCAAAGGCCCCTCGCCGACCGCCGCCTTCGACCACGGCGCGGGAGTGGACCGGTCGCTGGTCGGCGAGGGGCCTGCGTTGTGCCCGGCTCGCGATGACACGGAGTCCGGCCCGCGCGCGGAGCGCTCCGATTGGCCGGGCCGCAGCAAGTCCGAGCGAAGCGGCCGTTCCGGAGGCGCGGAGGGACGACGCCCAGCGGGGCCACGACCGGTCCCGTCTTCGACAGGTTCAGGGCGAACCCCGGCCTTCGACTCCGCGCCGCTGACGCGGCGCTACGCTCAGGCTGACCGGGACAATCCAAGTGCCTTGCGAAGCTGCCAGGGCCATGAGAGGCGCGTCGAAAGCAAACCGGAACCGGAACCGGAACCGGAACCGGAACCGGAACCGGAACCGGAACCGGAACCGGAACCGGAACCGGAACCCCGGACCCCGGACCCCGGGATTACTGGCCACCTCTCGCGATGTTCCACGTGGAACAGCAGCCGAGCCAACCCCCGCCCGCTGGCGTGGGTTGTTTCACGTGGAACACCGTGTCAGGGGGATAGGGCATGGTGCCGTCGCCACGACCAGGGGGTCGGGCAGACGACATCGAGGGGTTCGCCTTGAACAAGCCTCAGCTGGAAGTCGGGTCCATGAGCCGCATCCTCACCATCGCGAATCAGAAGGGCGGCGTCGGCAAGACCACGACCGCCGTGAACCTGGCCGCGTCGCTGGCCGCCGCCGAGCGCCGGACGCTGCTCATCGACGTCGACCCGCAGGGAAACGCCGGCAGCGCGCTCGGCATCCGCCGCGACGACAGCGAGAAGTCGATCTACGAGGTGCTGCTCGACGGGCTTCCGCTCAAGGAGGCCGTGCGCAAGAGCGAGCTCAAGTTCCTCGACCTCGTCCCCGCCTCCGCGCACCTGGTCGGCGCCGAGCTCGAGCTCGCCGAGATCGACCACCGCGAGTACCGGCTCAAGCGCGCCGTCGATTCGATCCAAGGCGAGTACGAGTACATCGTCATCGACTGCCCGCCCTCGCTCGGCCTGCTCACGCTCAACGGGCTGGTCGCCGCTCGCGGCGTCGTCATCCCGCTGCAGTGCGAGTACTACGCGCTCGAGGGTCTCGCCGACGTGCTCAAGACCATCGAGCTCGTCCGCGCCAGCGCCAACCCCGAGCTCAAGGTCGACGGCATCGTCCTGACCATGTTCTCGCCCAACAACCTGTCCAACCAGGTCGCCGACGAGATCCGGAAGACCTTCGAGAAGCAGGTCTTCAACACCGTCATCCCGCGCAACGTCCGGCTGTCCGAGGCGCCTTCGCACGGCAAGCCCGTGCTGCTCTACGACGTGACGTCCAAGGGGTGCCAGAGCTACCTCGAGCTCGCGCGCGAGGTCACCACCCGGCTCGGAGGTGTCGCGTGAGCACCATGGCCGAGAAGCGCCGCCCCGCGCTCGGGCGCGGGATGGCTGCCCTGCTCTCCAACGCCGCCCCTCCGCCCAGCGTCGCGACCGTCAACGTCGCCGCCGTGCCCGGGCGCTCGCTCCTGATGCTGCCGATCGAGGCCGTCGAGCGGAACCCCGACCAGCCTCGCAAGCACTTCGACGAGACCAAGCTCGAGGAGCTCGTCGCGTCCATCCGCGAGCACGGGATCGTCGAGGCCCATCCTCGTTCGCCAGGAGGGCGGCGCCTACCGCATCCTCGCCGGCGAGCGCCGCTGGCGCGCCGCGCAGCGGGCCGGTCTCCGCGAGGTCCCCGCCATCGTCCGCGAAGCCAGCGAGCGCGAGGCCTTCGAGCTCGCCCTGGTCGAGAACCTGCAGCGCGCCGACCTGAACGCCATCGAGGAGGCCGAGGCGTATCAGGTGCTCCTGACCGATCACTCGCTCACGCAGGAGGAGGTCGCGGTCCGCGTCGGCAAGGAGCGCTCCACCGTCGCCAACGCGCTCCGGCTGCTCAAGCTCCCCGAGGACGTCCGGGACCACGTCCGGGACGGAGAGCTCGACATGGGCCACGCCCGGGCCCTCCTTGCTCTTGAGGGTGCGGAGACCATTCGCAGGTTGGCGCAGCGCGTCATGAAAGAGGGGCTCTCCGTCAGGGCCACCGAGGCCCTCGTTCGGGCGTCGAGCGGCAAGCCCGCCAAGAAAGCCCAGTCGTCTCAGGCATCTGACTCGCCCGCGCTCCGCGACCTGACCAACCGCCTGCAGCGCAGGCTGGGTACCAAGTGCAGGGTCGTCCCCAAGTCCGCCGTCGCCGGACGGCTCGAGCTTGAGTACCTCTCTCTCGACGAGCTGGACGGAATACTCGCCAAGATCGGCGCGTAACTATAGGGTCCGTTTTCGCGATGAGTGAGAACGGCCCAGCGAGGACGGATGTCCTTCTGGAGCAAGCTGCGGGATGAGGCGACGTCGCCGGCTGCCGGTGCGATCGCACCAGCAGCGCCCACGCCCACGAGGCCCAAGTACGAGGAGTCGAGAAACATGGCCATGCTGAAGCGCGAAGAACTGACCTCCGTCCCCACGGCGACGGGCGACCTGAACGCCCTCCTCGGCCGCGGTTCGGAGTTCGAAGGCAAGCTGACCTTCGAGGGAACGGTCCGCATCGACGGGAAGTTCACCGGCACCATCGTCACCAACGACGTCCTGGTCGTCGGTGAGGGCGCCAAGATCTCCGCCGAGATCACCTGCGGGACGATCATCGTCCACGGTGAGATCACCGGGAACGTCCGCGCCAAGAACGCGGTCGAGCTGCACCACCCGGCCAAGATGCGCGGCAACCTGGAGACCCCGTCCCTGATGATCGAGAAGGGCGTGGTGTTCGAGGGGCAGTGCAAGATGGACGGCATCAGCGCCGACAAGGGCGGCGCCAAGAAGGACCAGCCGGCCGTCGCGCCGGTGGCCGCCGTCAAGGCGTAGCGCCCAAGGCGCTGCAGCACCGGCCGTCCAACCCCGCCCTTCGACAGGCTCGGGGCGGACGGCCCGAAGGGAAGAGCGGGCCCCGTTCGACGGGCGCCCGCTCTTTCCATTTCGGGGTGCCTTCGCACCGCGCGCGGCTGGAATCGGCAACTGCCTTCCGCGGGGCTACGGCCCGGAGGTGAGCGGCGCACGCGCCCAGCAGCACCGCCACGCGACTCGAACCGGCGGATCCCTCCGCGGAATCGCATAGGTATTGCCGCGACTTACCCGCACCCCTGGGAGGGCCCTGGGCCGGCCCGGCCGGCGCGCCACTCGACGGACGCCAAAATGGGCGCCCCGCCGGTGTTCGCCTTCAACTCCCAAGAGGGCTGTAAGCGCCCCGTAAGTCTATGATGTGACACGGCGTGAGGTCTTGACCGCGCACCCCTGCGGTGTTACCCAACCCGTCCCAATATGGTTTCCGGCTCTATCCCCAGGCGCTACGCCAAGGCGCTGTTCAGCCTCGCTGTGGAGACCAATCGCGTGGAGGCCTGGAGCGAGTCGCTCCAGGTTCTCGCGGAGCTGGTCCAGGGCTCCGCCGACCTCCGCGACGTTCTGTCCAACCCGGTCTACTCGAAGGAGCAGCGCCGGGCGATCGTCGAGCGCCTGGTCGCCGCCCTGAAGCTCGACCCCGAGCCGGCCAACCTGCTCTTCCTGATGGCCGACCGGAACCGCCTGGAGCTGCTCGACCAGGTCGTCCTCACCTTCCGCACCCTCGCCGACGCGCAGCTCGGCCGGGTCCGCGCCAAGGTGACCAGCGCCGTCCCGCTCGAGCAGTCCTCGCTCGACGCCATCGCGGCCCAGCTCTCTCGCGCCACATCGTCCAAGGTGTTGCTCGACCGCGCGGTCGACCCCGCCCTGCTCGGCGGCGTCGTGACCCAGGTCGGCAGCCTCGTCTTCGACGGCTCCATCCGGACCCAGCTCGAGGAGCTCCGGAAGAGCCTCAAGCAGTAACCGTCCTCGCCCTTCTCACCGCCGCCCCGCACCCGGAGAGCATCGATGGAAATCCGCGCCGACGAGATCAGCCGCATCATCCGCGAGCAGATCAAGGACTACGGCAAGAAGGTGGACGTCGCCGAGACCGGCTCCGTGCTGAGCCAGGCCGACGGCGTGGCCCGCCTGTACGGCCTGGCCGGTGCGGCCGCCGGCGAGCTGCTCGAGTTCCCCGGCGGCGTGCGCGGCCTGGTGCTCAACCTCGAGGAGGACAACGTCGGCGCCGCCATCATGGGCGCGTACGAGCACATCCGCGAGGGCGACCCCGTCAAGCGGACTGGCCTCATCGCCGAGGTGCCGGTGGGCGAGGAGCTGCTCGGGCGCGTGGTGGACGGCCTCGGCAACCCCATCGACGGCCGCGGCCCGATCAACGCCAAGCAGTCCCGCAAGATCGAGATCAAGGCGCCCGGCATCGTGAAGCGCAAGAGCGTGCACGAGCCGATGCAGACCGGCCTCAAGGCCATCGACGCCCTGGTGCCGATCGGCCGCGGCCAGCGCGAGCTGATCCTGGGCGACCGCCAGACCGGCAAGACCGCGGTGGCGATCGACACCATCATCAACAACAAGGGTCAGAACCTGCACTGCTTCTACGTGGCCATCGGCCAGAAGCAGTCCACGGTGGCCCGGGTGGTCGACAAGCTGAAGCAGTTCGGCGCGATGGAGTACACCACCGTCATCGCCGCCAACGCCTCCGACCCGGCGCCGATGCAGTACCTGGCGCCGTACACCGGCGTCACCATGGCGGAGTACTTCCGCGACACCGGCCGCCACGCGCTGATCGTCTACGACGACCTCTCCAAGCACGCCGTCGCCTACCGCCAGCTCTCGCTGCTGCTCCGCCGCCCGCCGGGCCGCGAGGCGTTCCCCGGCGACGTCTTCTACCTCCACAGCCGCCTGCTGGAGCGGGCCGCCAAGCTCTCGGACAAGGAGGGCGGCGGGTCGCTGACCGCGCTCCCCATCATCGAGACGCAGGCCGGCGACGTCTCGGCGTACATCCCGACCAACGTCATCTCCATCACCGACGGCCAGATCTTCCTGGAGACCAACCTCTTCTTCCAGGGCGTCCGTCCGGCCATCAACGTCGGCATCTCGGTGTCGCGCGTCGGCGGCTCGGCGCAGATCAAGGCCATGAAGCAGGTGGCCGGCTCCATGAAGCTGGAGCTGGCGCAGTACCGCGAGCTGGCCGCCTTCGCGCAGTTCGGCTCCGACCTCGACAAGGCCACGCAGGAGACGCTGGCCCGCGGCGAGCGCATGGTCGAGGTGCTCAAGCAGGGGCAGTACCAGCCGATGCCGGTGGAGAAGCAGGTCATCCAGATGTACGCGGCCACGCAGAAGGACGAGAACGGCCAGGTCTGGATCCGTCCGGTCCCGGTGGACCAGGTGACCCGCTACATGGGCGAGCTGATCGAGTTCCTCGACGGCCGCCACCCCGGCATCGCCAAGTCCATCGCGGAGAAGCGCGCGCTCGACGACGGGATCCGCAAGGACCTCGACGCCGCCCTGCGCGGCTTCCGCGACGTCTTCAAGGCGTAAGGCCCCGGACCGGAGCGGACCAAAGTGCCCTCGCTGCGCGACATCCGAAACCGGATCACCTCGGTCAAGTCGACCAGGCAGATCACCAAGGCCATGAAGATGGTCTCCGCGGCCAAGTTCCGGCGCGCGCAGGACGCCATCCTCAAGACCCGGCCCTACGCCCTGCTGCTCGACCAGGCGCTCTCGCGCGTGGCGGCGCGGTCGGGCGCCGACGAGCAGGGCTCGCACCCGCTGCTGGAGACCCGCCCGGCGCGCGTCATCGAGGTGGTCGGCATCACCAGCGACCGCGGCCTGGCCGGCGGCTTCAACTCCAACATCGTCCGGCGCGTGCAGCGGTTCCTGACCGAGAACGAGGGGCGCTTCGAGCGCATCCTCATCTCCACCATCGGCCGCAAGGCGCGCGACTACTGCCGCTCGCGCCACATCGACGTGCGCAAGGACTACACCGGCGTCCACGCCGACCTGCGCTACCAGAAGGCCGAGGCCATCGCCGCCGAGTACACCGAGCGCTTCCTGGCCGGCGAGGTGGACGCGGTCTACCTCTGCTACAACGAGTTCAAGAGCGCGATCAGCCAGAAGCCGGTGATCGTGCAGCTCCTCCCCATCGAGCCGCCCGCGGCCGAGGGCGAGGGGCCCGCCATCGACTTCCGCTACGAGCCCGCCCGCGAGCAGCTCCTCGCGCAGCTCCTGCCGCGCCACGTGGCCATGCAGGTCTGGCGCGCGCTGCTCGAGTCTGCCGCCTCCGAGCACGGCGCCCGCATGAGCGCGATGGAGTCCGCGACCAAGAACGCGGACGAGATGATCGGGAACCTGACCCTCCAGTACAACCGGGCGCGCCAGGCCTACGTCACCAAGGAGCTCATGGAGATCGTGAGCGGCGCCGAGGCCCTCAAGTAGCTGCTTCCACCAGCGCCCCGCGCGCCGCAGGCGGGGCACCGGCGAAAGGTTCGACATGGCCAGCACCAACATCCAGAACGGCAGGATCACCCAGGTCATCGGCCCCGTGGTGGACGTGGAGTTCCCGCCCGGCGGGCTGCCCGACATCTACACCGCGCTCGCGGTCACCAACCCCGGCCTCGACGCGCGGCCGGACAACCTGGTGGTCGAGGTCGCGCAGCACCTGGGCGAGAACACCGCCCGGTGCGTGGCCATGGACTCCACCGACGGCCTGGTCCGCGGCATGGCGGTGAAGAACCTGGGCGCGCCCATCTCCGTGCCGGTCGGCAAGGAGGTGCTGGGGCGCATCCTCAACGTGGTGGGCGAGCCGGTGGACGAGCGCGGCCCCGTCCCCGCGGTGAAGAAGTTCCCCATCCATCGCCCGCCGCCGACGCTGGTCGAGCAGAACGTGAAGATCGAGGCGTTCGAGACCGGCATCAAGGTCATCGACCTGCTGGCGCCCTACCTGCGCGGCGGCAAGATCGGCCTCTTCGGCGGCGCCGGCGTGGGCAAGACCGTGCTGCTGCAGGAGCTGATCGGCAACGTCGCCAAGGCGCGCGGCGGCTTCTCGGTATTCGCCGGCGTCGGCGAGCGCACGCGCGAGGGGAACGACCTCTACCACGAGATGATCGACTCCGGCGTCATCAACAAGGACGACCTCTCGAAGAGCCAGTGCGTGCTGGTGTACGGCCAGATGAACGAGCCGCCCGGGGCGCGCGCGCGCGTGGCCCTCTCGGCCCTCGCCATCGCGGAGTACTTCCGCGACGAGGAGAACCGGGACATGCTCCTCTTCATCGACAACATCTTCCGGTTCACGCAGGCGGGCTCCGAGGTGTCGGCGCTCCTCGGCCGCATCCCGTCCGCCGTGGGCTACCAGCCCACGCTCTCCACCGAGATGGGCGAGCTGCAGGAGCGCATCACCTCCACGCAGAAGGGGGCCATCACCTCGGTGCAGGCCATCTACGTGCCCGCCGACGACCTGACCGACCCGGCGCCGGCCACCGCGTTCGCGCACCTCGACGCGACCACCGTGCTCTCCCGCAAGCTGACCGAGATCGGCATCTACCCCGCGGTGGATCCGCTCGACTCGACCAGCCGCATCCTCGACCCGCTGGTCGTGGGCGTGGAGCACTACACCGTCGCCCGCCAGGTGCAGGAGATCCTGCAGCGCTACAAGGACCTGCAGGACATCATCGCCATCCTCGGCATGGACGAGCTCTCCGAGGACGACAAGCTGACCGTGGCGCGCGCCCGCAAGATCCAGCGCTTCCTCTCCCAGCCGTTCTTCGTCGCCACCCAGTTCACCGGCAACGAGGGCAAGTACGTCAAGCTCGCCGACACAATCCGCGGCTTCAAGGAGATCGTGGAGGGCAAGCACGACGACCTGCCCGAGGGCGCCTTCTACATGGTGGGCGGCATCGAGGAGGCGGTGGAGAAGGCCAAGAAGCTCGCGGTGGGGTAGCCCATGCCGCTCACGCTCGACATCGTCACCCCCGAGAAGCGCGTGCTCTCCGTGAGCGCGGACGAGGTCCGCGCGCCCGGCGAGCTGGGCGGCTTCGGGATCCGGCTCGACCACGAGCCGTTCATGAGCGCGCTCGCGCCCGGCAGGCTCACCTACGTCGAGGGCGGCCGCGAGCACCACTACGCCATCGGCGGCGGCTTCCTGCAGGTGGCCGACAACCGCGTCATCGTCCTGGCCGACACCGCCGAGGCCGCCGGCGACATCGACGTCGAGCGCGCCAAGCGCGCCTTCAGCGACGCGCAGAACCAGCTCATGAAGCTGACCGAGCAGGACGAGCACTACCAGGCCGAGGCCGCCCGGGTGCGGCGCGCCACGGCGCGGCTCACGGTGGCGGGGCGCTAGGAGCGTCGTCGCTCGCTGGAGTGCGCTAAGGGCCGGCGCCTGCCGGCTCTTTGCGCTTCAGCGGTCGGCGAGGGGCCGGCGTCGTGCCCGCCCTTCGCCAGGCTCGGGGCGAGCGGAAGGGCGCCGCTGGCCTTCGACGCCGCGCCGCTGCGCTCAGGTCGAACGGGGTGTGACGGTGAGTGCGGCGCCGTGGCGAGCGCTACACCACGCCCGCCTCGGGCACGAACCCGCCCGGCTTGCGCGGCAGACGCATCTTGAACGTCGCGCCCTCGCCCTCGGCCGAGGTGACGCTGATGTCGCCGCCCAGGCCGTGGGCGATGCCGTAGGCCACCGCGAGGCCCAGGCCGCCGGAGGCGGGCGTGGTGCGGGTGGTGAAGAACGGGTCGAAGAGGCGCGGCAGCGCGTCGATCGGGATGGCCGGGCCCGTGTCGCGGACCACGATCTCGACGCCCCCCTCGATCTGCTCGAGGTTGATCGTCACCAGGCCGCCCGGGCCAGCCGAGGCCACCGCGCGCTCCAGCACCGGCAGCAGCGCCTGCGTGACCAGCGCGTGCGACGACTCGATGGGCGGCCCGCGCACCACCGAGAGCTCCAGCCGCGGCAGCGCCGCCGCGAAGCGGCTCCGGGTCAGCGTCCAGGCCGCGTCGATGGCGTCGGCCGGATCGACCTGCTCGGCGCTGTTCTGCGCCGGCCAGGAGACCACGCGCAGGTCCGCCGCCAGCCGCTCCAGGCGCCGGCTGCCCTCCGCCATGGCCTGCGCGACCTCGTGCGCCTCCGAGTAGGCCTCGCCGATCCGGCGCTGCAGGACCTCCGGCTGCTCGCCGCCGCCCAGCGCCACCTCGGCCACCTCGCGCAGCTCGCGGAGCGAGTGGCCCAGCGAGGACGCGCCGGCCTTGATGTAGGCCAGCGGGTTGTTGATCTCGTGCGCCAGGCCCGCCGCCAGCGTGCCCACCGCCGCCAGCTTCTCGGCGCGGATCAGCTGGTCGCGGGTCTCGTGGAGCTCGCGGTTGGCCTTCTCCAGCTCGTGCGTGCGCTGCTCCAGCGCCGTCAGCACGCGGCGCAGCCGGACCAGCGAGGAGACGCGGGCCAGGAGCTCGCGCTCGCGGATCGGCTTCACCAGGTAGTCGTCCGCGCCGGCCTCCAGGCCGTCCGCGCGGGCGTCGGCGCCGCCGAAGGTGGTGACCAGCACGAAGGGGATGCCCGCCAGCGCCGGGACCGCGCGCACCGCGCGGCACAGGTCGCTGCCCGACATCCCCGGCAGCAGCAGGTCGGAGAGGATCACGTCCGGCCCGAAGCCCGTGGCCTCGGCCAGCGCCTCCTCGGCCGTGGCCGTGAGGTGCACCTCGTAGCGCGGCGCCAGCAGGGAACGCAGCAGCGCGCGCATGGAGGCGCTGTCGTCGCAGACGAGCAGGCGCCCACGCGGTTCGGTCTCCGTACGCGCGGCGGCGGTGCTGGAATTCCCCGGGCTCAACGTGCGCCATCTTCTCAAAGGTCGGCTGCGCTTGGCGAGGGGTCCCTTAGACTGGGCGTGTCGCGACCCGGTGCAGCGCTGACCGCCTCGCCTGCGAGGGCCTGCGCGGGAGCGCTCACATGTGCGAGGGACGCCGTGCGCGGTGCGCCGTGAGCCGATGTGAAGGCGCCGGAAACGCCGCCGGGAAGGGCCCGGGCACGCCTTCCGTCGCGGGCTCCGGGCGAGCTCCCGCCGGACGACTAAACGCCTTGAAACGTAAAGGGAAATCGGCTAGAAATGCACCTCCCCGCGCGCGCCCTGCTGACCCCGTCGGGCGCCCTGCAACCGAGCGAGCCAGCGATGCCCGAAGAGACCCTGCCGCCGCCGCCGCCCGACGCGTCTGCACCGCCGCCCGGCGGGTCCGGAGACGGTCACCGCGCGCAGGTGAACATCGAGCACGAGATGCGCGAGTCGTACCTCGCCTACTCGATGTCGGTGATCGTCGGCCGCGCGCTCCCCGACGTGCGCGACGGCCTCAAGCCCGTGCACCGGCGCGTGCTGTACGCGATGCACACCGAGGGGCTGCAGCACAACAAGCGCTACTCCAAGTGCGCCGGCGTCGTGGGCGAGGTGCTGAAGAAGTACCACCCGCACGGCGACGCGTCCGTCTACGACGCGCTGGTGCGCCTGGCGCAGGACTGGAACCTCCGCTACCCGCTCATCGACGGGCAGGGCAACTTCGGCTCCGTGGACGGCGATCCCGCCGCCGCCTACCGGTACACCGAGTGCCGGATGGACCGCCTCTCGGACTACCTGCTGGCGGACATCGACAAGGAGACCGTCGACTGGGCGCCGAACTTCGACGACTCGACGCTCGAGCCGAAGGTCCTGCCCACCCGCTTCCCCAACCTGCTCGTCAACGGCTCCGCCGGCATCGCCGTCGGCATGGCCACCAACATCCCGCCCCACAACATGGGCGAGGTGCTCGACGCCGTCGTCCACCTGATCGAGAACCCGAAGGCCACGGTGATCGATCTGATGCGGATCATCCCCGGCCCCGACTTCCCCACCGCCGGCATGATCCTGGGGCGGGACGGCATCCGCTCCGCCTACGAGAAGGGGCGCGGCACCATCCAGGTCCGCGCCCGCGCGTCGATCGAGGTGCACCCCAAGACCGAGCGCGAGTCGATCGTCGTCACCGAGATCCCGTACCAGGTCAACAAGGCCAAGCTGGTCGAGCACATCGCCGACCTGGTGCGCGAGAAGCGGCTGGAGGGGATCAGCGACCTGCGCGACGAGTCGAGCCGCGAGGGCATGCGCATCGTCATCGAGCTGAAGCGCGATGCGATGGCGCAGGTGGTGCTGAACAACCTGTACGCCCACACGCAGATGCAGACCGGCTTCGGCGTGATCCTGCTGGCCATCGACGGCGGGCAGCCGCGCATCCTGACGCTCAAGGAGATGCTGGAGCGGTTCATCGCCCACCGGCGCGACGTCGTCACCCGGCGCACCCGCTACGAGCTGCGCAAGGCCCGCGAGCGCGAGCACATCCTGCTCGGCTACCAGATCGCGCTCGACCACATCGACGAGATCATCGAGCTCATCAAGAAGGCGCCCGACCGCGACACCGCGCGGGACGGCCTGATGACGCGGTTCGGGCTCTCCGAGCTCCAGGCCAAGGCGATCCTGGAGATGCAGCTCCAGCGCCTCACCGGCCTGGAGCGCCAGCGCATCCTAGACGAGCTGGCCCAGGTGCAGCGCGACATCGCGCGGCTCAAGGAGATCCTGGGGTCGGAGAAGGTGATGATGGACCTCATCGTCACCGAGCTCCGCGAGATCAAGGAGCTGTTCGGCGACGAGCGGCGCACCGAGATCGTCGGCGCCGCCGAGGACCTCTCCACCGAGGACCTGATCGCCGAGGAGGAGATGGTCGTCACCGTCTCCCACGCCGGCTACGTGAAGCGGAGCCCCGTCTCGCAGTACCGCGCCCAGAAGCGCGGCGGCCGCGGCAAGACCGGCGCCGCCACCCGCGACGAGGACTTCCTGGAGGCGCTCTACGTCGCCTCCACCCACAGCTACCTGCTGGTCTTCTCCAACAAGGGGAAGGTCTACTGGCTGAAGGTGCACGCCATCCCGCCGGCCGGGCGCTCCGCGCGCGGCAAGCCCATCGTCAACCTGGTGCAGCTGGCGCAGGGCGAGAAGGTGGCGGCGTACCTGCCCGTCCGCCGGCTGCCCGATCCGCCCAGCGCCGGGGACGACGCCGCCGAGGCGCCCGAGGTGGCGCCGGCCGAGGGCGAGGCCGAGGTCAAGGGGGCGGAGGTCATGCCCTTCGTCTTCATGGCCACCCGCAACGGCATCATCAAGAAGACGCGGCTGGACCAGTTCGCCCGGCCGCGCGCCGCCGGCATCATCGCCCTGGGCATCGACGACGACGACGAGCTGATCGGCGCGCAGCTGATGGAGCCGGGCAGCCACGCGCTGCTCTCCACCGCGCAGGGCATGGCCATCCGCTTCGAGGAGGCGGACGTCCGGCCCATGGGGCGCAGCGCCTACGGCGTGAAGGGCATCACCCTCGAGCGCGGCGACGCCGTGGTCGCCGCCGAGGCCATCCCGGCCGCACCACCCGAGGGCTCGCCCGCGCCCACCGTGCTGACCGTCACCGCCAACGGCTACGGCAAGCGGACCGAGCTCTCCGAGTACCGCGTGCAGAGCCGCGGCGGGAAGGGGCTCATCACCATCAAGACCACGGAGCGCAACGGGCCGGTGGTCTCGGCGGTGCTGGTCTCCGACGCCGAGGAGGTGATGCTGATCACCAACCGCGGCATGCTCATCCGCATGCCGGCGCGCGGCATCAGCGTCATCGGCCGCAACACGCAGGGCGTCCGGCTCATCACCGTCGAGTCGCGCGAGGAGCAGGTGGCCGGCGTGGCCCGCGTGGCGGAGACCACACCCGAGGCCGACGCGGCCGGTGTTCGCGAGGAGCCGGAGGGCGAGGCGCCGGTGGAGGCTGCGCCGGAGGACGAGGAGGGGGAGGGCGGGGCCGAGACGTGAGGCTGCCCTTCGACTCCGCGCGCGCTCGCGCCCTGCCCTTCGACTCCGCCGCGGCTGTGCCGCGGCTACGCTCAGGGCGAACGGCCTCTCCAGGTCCGTTCTGGCTGAGCGTAGCGAGCCCGCCGGGCTCGCGGAGTCGAAGCCCAGGTGCCTGCCTGCTGCTCGCGCTCGCCTGCCTGCTCCTCGCCTGCACCTCGCAGGCGAGCCGCCTGGAGAAGGCCAACTCGCTCCGGCACGCCGGCGATCCGAAGGGCGCGCTGGAGGGCTACAAGGCCATCCTGGCCGACATGGGCGAGGCGCCGCTGCCGGACGACGAGGCGGCCATCCGCGCCAAGGCGCTCCGCTCCGCGGCCGACGTCAGCTACCTGGAGCTGGGCGACTACGCCAGCGCCGTCCTCTACTACCGCCGCCTGATCTCGCTCCGCCCCGGCACGCCGGAGGCGCGCGAGGCGCGGGCGGTGATCGGCGACATCTACCGGGAGCGGCTGCACGATCCGCTGGCCGCCATCGCGCAGTACGCCGAGGTGGCCGCCACCGACGCGCCCGAGGCCCCCCGCTTCCAGCTGGAGATGGCCAAGGCCTACCTCGACCTCAAGAACCTCGACCAGGCGCGCATCGAGGCCGGAATCCTGCGCACGCGCTGGCCCAGCGACCCGCTGGCCAACGAGGCCCAGCTGCTCATCGCGCAGGCCTGGTCGCTGGAGCGGCGGGACGGCGAGGCGCTGCGCGCCTACCAGGAGCTGATCGACCGCCGGCCGCCGCCGGAGATCCTGGCCCGCGCGCTGGAGGGCCAGGGCGGGATCCACGCCCAGGCCGGCCGCTTCGACCAGGCGCTGGAGGCCTACCGGCTGGCGCTGCCCATCCACCCCAACCCCGACGCCGTCCGCACCAACATCGCCGCCGTCACCGAGCGCCGCGCCAAGGCCGCGCCGCAGCAGGTGGGCGACCGGGCGGCCGCGTTCGACAACGGCGGCGGCGCCCACGTCGTGCCGTAGCGCACCACCCGCCGCGCTGGCGCGGCGCCCGGAGAGCCACATGAAGACCGACCTGTCCGAGAAGCTGTTCGCCAAGGCCAAGGACCTCTTCCCCGGCGGCGTGAACAGCCCGGTCCGCGCCTTCAAGGGCGTGGGCGGCACGCCGCGCTTCATGGCGCGGGGGCGCGGCAGCCACCTCGTCGACGTGGACGGGAACGACTACGTCGACTACGTGCTCTCCTGGGGTCCGCTCATCGCCGGCCACTGCCACGCCGAGGTGATGCGCGAGGTGCAGGACGCCATGAAGGACGGCTCGTCCTTCGGCGCCCCCTCGCCGCGCGAGATCATCGATGGGCGAGCTGGTGCGGGAGCGCATGCCGTGGATCGAGCGGATGCGCTTCTGCTCCTCCGGCACGGAGGCCACCACCGCCGCCATCCGCGTGGCCCGCGGGTTCACCGGCCGCGACGACCTGCTCAAGTTCGACGGCTGCTACCACGGCGCCGGCGATCCGCTGCTGGTGAAGGCCGGCTCCGGCGTGGAGACGCTGGGGCTGCCCGACTCGCCCGGCGTGCCGGCCGACGTGGCCCGCCACACGCTGACCCTGCCCTACAACGACCTCGAGGCGGCGAAGGCGCTCTTCGCCGAGCGCGGCGCCACGCTGGCGGCGGTGATCATCGAGCCGGTGGTGGGCAACATGGGCGTGCTGGTGCCCAGGCCGGGCTACCTGCAGGGCCTGCTCGACCTCTGCCGCGCCCACGGCGCGCTGCTGATCGTGGACGAGGTGATGACCGGCTTCCGGCTGGGGAGCGGCGGCGCCTGCGGGCGCTACGGCCTCGCGCCCGACCTGGTCACCTTCGGCAAGGTGATCGGCGGCGGCCTGCCGGTGGGCGCGTTCGGCGGGCGTCCCGACGTGATGGACAGGGTGGCGCCGGCCGGCCCCATCTACCAGGCCGGCACGCTCTCCGGGAACCCGATGGCCATGGCCGCCGGCCTGGCCACGCTGCGGCTCATGAAGCCGGAGTCGTACCAGCAGCTGGAGCAGCTGGGCGCGAAGCTGGCCGAGGGGCTGGCGGCGGAGGCCGCGGCCGCCAAGGTGCCGGTGCAGGTCAACCGGGTGGGCTCGATGCTGACGGTCTTCTTCTCCGACCAGCCCGTCTTCGACGCCGCCTCGGCGCGCCACGCCAGCAAGGAGCGCTTCGGCGCCTTCTTCCACACGCTGCTGGAGCATGGCGTCTACTTCCCGCCCTCGCAGTTCGAGGCCGCCTTCCTCTCCACCGCGCACACCGCCGACGACCTCGAGCTGACGCTGCGCGCGGCGCGGGCGGGCTTCGCCGCGGCGGCGAAGGTCTAGCCGCGCCGTGACCCCGCTCTTCGCCGATCGCTTCGCGTCCTTCGAGGGCGTGGCCTACCTCGACACGGCCAGCCAGGGCCCCATCCCGCTCTCCGCCTCGCGGGCCGGCAAGGACGCGCTGCGGCTCAAGGAGCAGCCCTGGCGCATCACCAGCGGCACCTACGTGGCGGCGGTCTCCGAGGCGCGGGCGCTGGCGGCGCGGCTGCTGGGCGCGCGCGAGGCCTCGGTGGCGCTGGTCACCGGCGCCGGCCAGGCCATCAACGCGGTGGCGCGCGGGCTGGAGTGGCGCGAGGGGGACGAGGTGGTGGTCCCCCGGGGCGAGTTCCCCTCCAACGACTACCCCTGGCGCTGGCTGCAGCGGCGCGGGATGCGGCTGCGGGTGGTGGAGGCCGATCACCCCAGCGGCGCGGTCTCGGCGGCGAGGCTGGCGGAGGCGGTCGGACCGCGCACGCGCGTGGTGGCCTTCGCGCACGTCTCGTACGTGCACGGCGGGCGGCTCGATCCGGCGCCGGTGGTCGAGGCCGCCCGGCGCGTGGGCGCGCTGACGGTGGTGGACGGCAGCCAGGCGGCCGGCGCGCTCCCCTTCGACTTCGTCGCCTCCGGCGTCGATGTCTACGCGGCGTCCGGCTACAAGTTCCTGCTCGGCCCCTACGGCACCGGCCTCGGCCTCTTCTCCGACGAGGCGCTGGAGCGGCTCGGGGTGGGGGACGTGAACTGGTGGGCGGTCCGCGGCTCGGAGGACTTCGCCCACCTCCCGGCCGAGGTGGACCTCAAGCCCGGCGCGGTCCGCTTCGACGCCCACGAGACCGCCGCCTTCTTCAACCTGCTCCCCTGGGCGGAGTCGCTCCGGCTCCTGCTGGAGGTGACCCCGGCGGTGATCCAGGCCCACGCCCGCGCGCTCTGCGACCGGATCCTGGCCCGCCTCCCGGACGGCTGGGAGCCCGCCTCGCCCCTCGAGCTGGACGCCCGCTCGCACCTGCTCTCGGTGCGCGCGCGCGCCCCGGGCGTGACCGATGCGACGTACGAGGCGCTGCGGGAGGCGAAGGTCATCGCCAGCCTCAGGCGCGACCGGATCCGAGTGTCGCCGCACCTTTACACCGGCGCGTCGGACATCGACCGGTTCCTGGAGGCGCTGGCGGCCGAGACGCCCCGGTAGGTGCGCGGCGGGGCGCGCGTCCCGAATTGACCTTTGCAAACCCGCCTGCTATACGGCCATACCTTTCCAAGTATCCACAGCTCCGGGGTTTTTACGTGTTTGTCGCACCCCGGCAAGGAGGCGCGGTTGGCAGGGCCCAGCGGTCCGGAACAGGACCAGGACGACGGGCTCTCCGGCCTCGCACGCGGATACCGGAAGGCGGAGCCGTACCTGGGCGCGGCCTATTCCCTGGTCGGCTCGGTGGCGGGCTTCTCGTTGCTCGGTTACTGGCTGGACTCGCATCTCCATCACGAGACGCCGTGGTGCCTGCTGGGCGGTGCGCTGTTCGGGATGGTCGGCGGCTTCATCAGCTTCTTCCGCATCGTGTTGAGGATCCCCAGATCGTGAAGCTCCCCATGGTCGCCGTCCTGCTCGCGCTCGGGTTCGTGGCGCTGGCGCTCGCCTCTGGTGAGCACCGCCTCGGGGCCGTGATCGGCGCGACCACGGCCGGGCTGACAGGGCTGGGATCGCTCTTCGCCATGACGCGCCTGGCCGGGCGCGGGGTGAACGGCGCGCTGCTGGTGGTGACGCTCGGCTTCCTGCTGCGGATGGTGCTGGTGGCGATCGGCGCCGTCGTCGTGGCCCAGGCCGGCCTGAGCAAGGCCGGCTTCCTGATCGGCTTCTTCGTCCCCTTCTTCGCCCTCGTCGCGGTCGAGGCCGCGCACGTCCACTCCCTCCCCCGCAGAACGGGTACCCCATGACCGCCCTGCCGCTCCTGCTCGCGCTGAGCCTCACCACCGCCCAGGTCGAGGGCGCCGCCCCGGAGGCGCCGGCCGAGGGCGCCGCGGCGGCGCACCAGGGCCACGCCGCCGAGGGTGGCCACGCGGCCGGCCACGGCGACGACATGGGCACCGTGATGATGCACCACGTGACGGACAGTCACGTGCTGGAGCTGCCCTGGCTGTGCGCCCGGGGCGAGGCCCAGGGGTACTGCGAGATCGAGCTCGACCACGTGTTCGGCACGACGCGCGACGAGGCCACCGGCAAGGCCATCTCCGGCCCGCTGGTGGTGGGCGGGGTGGACCTGACGCCCACCAAGCACGTCGTCATGCTGTGGCTGGGCTCGCTGATCCTGCTGGTGGTGGCGATCACGTCGGCGCGCAAGCGCAGCCTGGTGCCCCGCGGCGGCTACAACTTCGTCGAGGTGCTGGTCGCCTTCGTCCGCAACGAGATCGCGGTGAAGAACATCGGCCAGAAGGACGCCGACCGGTTCACGCCCTACCTGGTCACGGCCTTCTTCTTCATCCTCTTCCTCAACCTGCTGGGCCTGGTGCCCTTCGCCGCCACCGCCACCGCCAACATCTCGGTGACGGTCATGCTGGCGCTCTTCACCTTCTTCATCACCCAGTACGCGGCCATCCGGTCCATGGGGCTGGGCGGCTTCCTCTCGCACCTGACCGGCGGCGTGCCCAGGTCGCTCTGGCCGCTCTGGTTCATCATGGTGCCGGTCGAGACCATGGGGCTCTTCACCAAGCCCTTCGCCCTGACGGTCCGCCTCTTCGCCAACATGGTGGCGGGCCACTTCGTGATCCTGGCGCTGCTGGGGCTGATCTTCGTGATCTCGCCCTGGGTCTTCTTCGGCGCGGTCCCGATGGCGCTGGCCATCTTCCTGCTCGAGCTCTTCGTGGCCTTCGTGCAGGCCTACATCTTCACCATGCTCTCGTCGCTCTTCATCGGCGCCGGCCTCGTGCACCACGGGGACCACGGCGATCACGGTGGGCACGGCGAGGCGCACGCCGGTCCGGGCATGGGCTCGGAGCACGGCGCCCACGGTTCACACGTGGCCGGGACGTCCCCGGGCCATGGGTAGTCGAGCGCAGCACGCGCCCCGGGACGGCGGCCCGGCACATCCGCCAACACCAGGAGAAGCACCATGAACGCTGTCGCTCTCGCCTATCTCTCTGCCGGCTTCGGGGCCGGTCTCGCCGTCCTCGGCGCCGGCCTCGGCATCGGCAAGCTGGCCGCCGCCGCCATGGAGGGCTCGGCCCGCCAGCCCACCGCGGCCGCCGACATCCGCACCGGCATGATCATCGCCGCCGCCCTCATCGAGGGCGCCACGCTCTTCGCGATCGTGGTCTGCCTGCTGCTGGCCATCAGCAAGCCTGTCGCCGGCTAGCCGCCGTCCGTCCTCACACCCGCCCGCCCCGTCCCGGCATCGGCGCCGGGGCGGGCGGGAACCTGGAGCGCTCCGCATGCTCACCGTCCCCAGCACCCCGGTCCTCGCCGCCGGCGCCATCACCGACATCAACATCGGCCTGACCTTCTGGACGGGCGTCACCTTCCTGCTGCTGCTGGTGGTCCTCTGGAAGTACGCCTGGGGCCCCATCGTGAAGATGCTGGCCGAGCGCGAGCGGACCATCCGCGACGCCATCGAGTCGGCCAAGAAGGAGCGGGCGGAGGCCGAGCGGCTGCTCGCCTCGCAGAAGGACGCGCTGGCCACGGCGCAGCGCGAGGCCACCGAGATGGCGATGCGCTCGAAGCAGGAGGTGGAGTCGCTCCGCCAGGAGCTGACCGCCAAGGCGCGGCAGGAGGCCGACGCGCTCCTGGCCGAGGCCCGCCGGCAGATCGCGGAGGAGCTCTCCCGCGCCCGCGCGGACCTCAAGGCGCACGTGGTGGACCTGGCCATCGACGCCGCGGGCCGCCTGGTGAAGGGCAGCCTCGACGAGAAGGCGCAGCGCCAGCTGGTCGAGGAGTACATCGCCCAGCTGCCGGCCAACCGCGCGGCCTGACGCACCCCCGCTCCCGGCTGTCCCACGCTCTGGCGGCCGCCTGGCCGCCGGAGCTTTTTCGTGTATAGAAGGCGCCACCATGGGTCTCTCGATCGGCATCGTCGGCCTCCCCAACGTGGGGAAGTCCACCCTCTTCAACGCGCTGCTGGGCGCCGCCCAGGCGGCCGCGGCCAACTACCCGTTCTGCACCATCGAGCCGAACGTGGGCGTGGTCCCGGTCCCGGACCGCCGGCTGGACCAGCTCTCGGCGCTCTTCAAGCCGAAGAAGACCACGCCGACCACGCTCGAGTTCGTGGACATCGCCGGCCTGGTGGCGGGCGCGTCCAAGGGCGAGGGGCTGGGCAACCAGTTCCTGGGCAACATCCGCGAGGTGGACGCCATCGCCCACGTGCTGCGCTGCTTCGAGGATCCGGACGTGGTCCACGTGGCGGGCAAGGTGGACCCGCGCGGCGACCGCGACGTGGTGGACACCGAGCTGATGCTGAAGGACCTCGACTCGGTCGAGAAGAAGCGGGAGCGCACGCAGAAGAACACCAAGGCGGCGGGCAAGCAGGGCGAGCAGGCCAAGGCGGACCTGGCGGCGCTGGACAAGGTGAAGGCGGGGCTGGAGGCGGGCACGCCGGTCCGGGCGCAGAAGCTCTCCGACGAGGAGAAGGCGGCCATCAAGGACCTCTTCCTGCTCACCTCGAAGCCGGTCCTCTACATCGCCAACGTGGACGAGTCGCAGCTGGGCAAGGAGGCCACCGACCCGCGCATCCAGGAGGTGGCCCGGCTGGCCGCGTCCGACGGCGCGCAGTGGGTGGAGATCTCCGGCAAGGTGGAGTCGGAGCTGGTGGCGCTGGCCCCGGAGGAGCGCGGCGAGTACCTCAAGTCGCTGGGGCTGGAGGAGCCGGGCCTCGACCGCCTGGTGCACGCGGGCTACCGGCTGCTGGGGCTCAACACCTACTTCACGTCGGGCGAGGACGAGTGCCGCGCCTGGACGGTGAAGAAGGGCGCCCTGGCCCCGCAGGCGGCGGGCGTGATCCACACCGACTTCGAGAAGGGCTTCATCAAGGCCGAGGTGATCCGCATCGAGGACCTCCTCGAGCTCAAGACCGAGGCGGCCTGCCGCGAGAAGGGCAAGCTCCGCATCGAGGGCAAGGAGTACGTCGTCCAGGACGGCGACGTGATGCACTTCCGGTTCAACGTCTGACTGTCCGGGCCGCCAAGCCGGCCCGGACCTTCCTTGCTGAAGCCCGCGTCCTCGCATCGGATCCTCAACCCCCTCCAAGGACCCGCTCGGCCTGAGCGTAGCCGCCGCGAAGCGGCGGCGAAGTCGAAGGCCAGTGACTCGCACGAGTGCGGCTCTGGGCGTTCGTCCCTTCGCGCCTGCGGCCGGCCGCTGCGCGGCCTGCGGCAAATCCTCCTCCCCCACCCGCCCTGCATCTTTCGGTGCGAGCCGCGCCGCAGCCACCCCGGCGTTGAGCCCCATCAACTCTCAGTGTCCCTCGCCCGCTGGGCACCCCGCGAAGCCGTTGACGCACAGTGACGTGAAGCGCCTGATGCCTCCGGGAGCGCCCAGCCGGGTACACGGCGGGCGCGAGGGAGATCTCCATGTTCCGTCGCTCGGCGGTCGCGGTGGTGGTGTGCGCGTTTCTCTCCGGCTGCAGCGGCGGAGGTGGCGGCGGCGGCGAGGACGACCGCTGCGCGAACGTGACCTGCACCGCGCTCGACGCCTGCCACGTGGCAGGGGTCTGCAGCGCGTCCACCGGGCTCTGCTCCAACCCGTCGGCGGGCGACGGCACGCCCTGCACCGGCGGCACCTGCCAGTCCGGGACCTGCCAGCCCACGGGCGACCTCTGCGCCGGCGTGATCTGCGAGCCGCTCGACGCCTGCCATCCGGCGGGGAGCTGCGATCCGGCCAGCGGCGCCTGCGTGAGCGCGCCGGCGGCGGACGGGACCTCGTGCGCAGGGGGCGCGGGGAGCTGCAGCGCCGGCGCCTGCGTCTCGGCGGGCGGGACCTGCGAGGACGGCGCCCGCAACGGCGGTGAGACGGACGTGGACTGCGGCGGGCCGCTCTGCGCGCCCTGCGTGCTCGGCCGCGCCTGCGGGGGCCCCGCGGATTGCCTGGGCGGCGCCTGCACGGGCGGCGTCTGCAAGCCGGTGGTGGCGGCGCTGGTGGCGGATCCGGGCCGGGCCTGGACGCTGCACGGCGGCGAGCGCGTGGTGCTGGACGGGACCCGCTCGCGCTCGCCGCGCGGGCCCATCACCAGCTGGGCCTGGACGCAGGCGGGCGGGCCCGCGGTCGTGCTGACGGGGACGAACACGGCGCGGCCGGCCTTCGACGCGCCGGCGGCGCCGGCCGAGCCGCTCGTCTTCACCCTCACCGTGGGAGACGGGACCGCCACGGCCAGCGCCAGCGTGACGCTGACGGTGCAGCCGGGTGATGCGCCGGCGCCGGAGACGACCCTGGGCCTGCTGCTGCAGGACCTGCGCACGGGCGCGCTCGATCGCGACACGGCCATGACCTACCTGGCCTACTCGACCACCGGTGACCCGCGGCTGCCGCCGGCCTACGCCGGCACCCTGGCGGCGCCGTCGCTGTCGGCGGCCAAGCACATCCTGGTGCAGGAGTTCCCGACGCTCTCGCCGGCGGCGCAGGCGCTGATCGCGCCGTTCCTGCTCCCGCCGGCGGCGCCCGGGAGCGCCGAGTCGCTGGCGGACCAGGCGCCGGCGCTGCGGGCGCTGGGCGCGGGGAGCGCCTGGGTGGGCGTGTCGAGCGCGCACGCGGTGATCTGGTACCGCCAGTCCCTCGCGAACGGCGCGGCCACCGCCACGGCGCTCAGCCGCGAGTTCGAGACGGTGATCTGGCCCAAGCACCGCCAGCTGTGGGGCGAGGATCACCTGCCGGTGCTGAACGACGCGGGCATCAAGCTCGTCAACGGGGGCACCCACGGCAAGCTCAACGTCTACCTCACCACGAAGCTGCCGAACGGGGCGTCGGGGGACGAGAGCGCCTACGGCACCGCCCCTGCGCCGAGCTTCATCCGGCTGGAGCAGACCATGCCGTTCCGCGGCAGCGCCTCGCAGTTCGGGCTCTGCGAGGTGCTGGCGCACGAGAGCACGCACTCGTGCCAGGACAGCTACCCGCAGTCCGAGCCGTACGAGGGGCACCGCTGGATCTTCGAGGGCGTGGCCACCTGGGCCCAGGACTACGTCTACCCGGACACCAACACCGAGCACGCCCAGGCTGCGCAATGGCTCAGGCACCCGCAGGACGGGCTGACGTGGGACGCAGACCTTCGCCCGTACGGCACCTACCTCTTCTTCCAGTACGTCACCCGGGCCGGCGGCGACGACGACTTCATCCGGCGCGCCTTCGAGGAGTTCCAGACCAAGCCGGCGGCCGAGGCAGTGGACGCCGCGCTGGTGCCGCCCGGCCAGCACGAGGAGCTGGGCTTCAACATCTACTGGGCCGCGTTCACGGCGGCAGGCTGGAACCGCGATCCGGCGCAGTCGTTCTGGGCGAATGACGGCCTGGAGCGCGGTGCCCGGCCGGTGGACAACGTCTACACCAACGTCACGATGACCGGCCCGGAGACGACCTACGAGGCGTCGCCATTCCTGGTGAACGACCTGACCGCGCACTACTACTACTTCAAGCTGCCGGACCCCACGGCGCGGCAGATCTACTTCTACGACGGCCTGACCTACAAGCTGGCCTGGAAGACGACCCAGCAGAACAAGCAGCTCACCGTGGCGGACGGCTGGGAGCCGGATCCGGACCGGCAGGGCTGGGTGGTCTCGCGGCTCCTCACCAAGCAGGACGACGCCTGGACCACGGTGATGCCGCCGGCGCCGGGCGGCATGGTGGTCTGCCAGGACGACCCGGCCGAGAAGATCGACGAGCTGGTGGTCCTCTTCGGCAACTCCAGCCCGAAGCCCAGCACCCTCTGGATCGAGGGAGAGCGGCCCAGGATCCTGGCCAGCAACATCGGCTGCTACCGCTGGCAGGGCACGATCAGCGCCGTCACCAGCCCGAACTGGCGCGGTCCGCAGGAGACGATCAGCGCCACCGTCACCTGGGGTCGCGAGACCATGTTCGACCAGGCCGGCCAGGCCATCTTCAGCCCGGTGCAGGTGACCGCCGACTGGTCCGTCAGCGGCGACTTCGACGGCTGCAGCTACTCCGGTGTGGGCGGCTACGGCGGCGCGGGCTTCCAGGCCGGCATGATGGTCTTCGCGCCCACGGTCACCGAGGGCCCCATGCACCGTGGCTACACCGCCCAGGGCATGCCGTTCCTGGTCAGCTACGTCAAGACCTGCCCGTCCGGCTCCAACATCGTCCAGGGCCACGTCCCCTGGATCGACACGCAGAAGTTCGGCGATCCGGACTGGAACCCGGTGGTGGACGGGAGCGGGATGCAGGCGAGCGGCTCGGTGGACGACGGCCACTACGTCTGGACCTGGAGCTTCACCTCGACGCCCGGGAACTGACCGGGTGCGGGGCGGCGCTGGTTGGGGCACGATGCGCGGCATGCCCCACCGCTGCGCCCTGCTCGCCCTCTTTCTGCTCCCCGCCCTGGCCGCCTGCAAGCGCGCCCCGCCGGCGCCGGCGCTGGATCCGGCGCGCGCCTCGGCGGTGCTGCTGGACCGGTTCGAGACGGTGGTCCACGTGCGCGCGGGGCTGGTGCCGCCGGAGCAGCAGCAGGGCGAGCCGGTGGCGCTCGACGTGCTGCGCGATCGGCTGGGCGAGCTGCCCTGGGCCGTCGAGGCGGCCCGGGGTGATGCGCGGGCGCTGCTGGCGGCCAGCGCCACGGTGCTGCTCGGCGCGCGCGACTTCCGCGCCCCGGGCGGCGAGCGCGCGCTGGGGCCGGTCCGCTCGGTCCGCTGCTTCGTGCTGGTGCTCCGCCCGGGCGAGGCGGTGGACCCGGGCGGCTGGGGCGGGGCGAAGCGGGCGCCGGGCGCGGCGGCGCTCTGGCGCTGGGCGCCCTCGCGCGAGCTGCCGGGGGACCCGGAGCTGGCCTACTTCGCGGCGGCGGGTCCCGGGTTCCTGGTGGTGGGCAACGACGCGGCCGAGACCGGCGCGACCGCCGCGGCGCTGGCCGGCGCCGGGCCGGCCGACGCGCTGGCGCGGCTGGAGCGGCTGGACCTGGCGGGGCGATCGGCCTGGGCCTACCGGAACTACCGGCCGGCGCAGGATCCGGCCGCGGCGGGGGTGCAGCTCGTCCCGCCCTGGGCCACGGCGCTGGCGTTCCTGCCGGACGAGGAGAAGCCGCTCATCACCGTGCGGCTGGTGGGCGACGCCGGCGCCGGCGAGCCGGGCGAGGAGCTGGCAAACCTGCTGCGGGTGCCGCGCCTGTCACTGCACGCGCCGGGCGTCTGGGAGGCGCGCGTGTCGCTGGGCGCGAACGGCGACGAGGCGGCGGAGCGGCTCTTCCGGCTGGAGGGGCTGCTGGGGTTCGCGACCTACCTGTGAGGCGGCCCGCCCTCGTGGTTCGACTCCGCGCCCCGCCCTCCAGCGCCGTGGGCGCAAGCCCGGGGCGCGCTACGCTCACCACGAACGGAGGGTGAATCCGCGCCATGCTGTTTGAGGTCAGTGCAGTCTCGGTCTTCGACAGGCTCACCCCGAACGGAAGCGGGCCGATCGCCGGAGCCCGTCCGAAGCGACCGCCCCCGCCCGTTCGTCCTGAGCGTAGGGGCCGGTCACGGGTCGAAGAAGTCGGCAGGCCGGGCCCGGAGTCGAAGGACGAACGGGCCCTGACCGCCGTCGAGCTATCGCCGCTTCGCCCGCACCGCCGCGATCCGCGCCGCCAGCTCCAGCGCGGCCACCATCGAATCCGGGCTGGCCTTGCTCTTGCCGGCGATGTCGTAGGCCACGCCGTGGTCGGGGCTGGTCCGGACGATGGGCAGGCCCAGCGTCACGTTGACCGCGGGATCGCCGCCCACGGCGTCGAGCAGCTTCACCGGGATCAGCCCCTGGTCGTGGTAGAGGGCCACCACCGCGTCGAACTCGCCCAGCGCGGCGCGGAAGAAGACCGAGTCGGCGGGGAACGGGCCGGCGGCGGGGGCGCCCAGCCGGGCGGCCTCCGCCAGCGCGGGGCGGAGCAGCCGCTCCTCCTCGTCGCCGAAGGCGCCGCCCTCGCCGGCGTGCGGGTTGAGCGCCGCCAGCGCCAGCCGCGGCCGGCGCAGGCCCAGGTCGGCCGCCAGGGCGCGGTGGGTGATGGCCAGCGTCTCCACGATCCGGTCCACCGTCAGCGCCCGGCGCAGCTTCCCGAACGCCACGTGGTTGGTGACCAGCGCGATCCGGAGCCGGCGGCCGGCCAGCATCATCACCGAGCGGCGCACGCCGCAGCGGGCCTCCAGCCACTCGGTGTGGCCGACGAAGCCGGGGTGCGCGGTGGCCACCTGGGCCTTGGGAGACCGGCGCGGTGCAGAGCGCCTGGCAGCTGCCCTCCAGCACCGCCTCGAAGGCGGCCTCGAGGAAGCCGAGCTGGGCCCGGCCGCCGCCGGCGGTGGGCTTGCCGGGGCGGGCGTCGGCGGCCGGCAGGTGCGTGACGGCCACCAGCGCGCCGCGGGCGGGGACGGGCTGGCCCGCCTCGACCACCGGCAGCCCCAGGTCGGAGAGCCAGCGCTCGAAGAGGCGCGGGTCGCCGTGGACCACCGGCGCGATGGCGCGCCCCAGCCGGCGGAGCGCGCCGGCGGTCACCTCGGCGCCGATGCCGGAGGGGTCGCCCAGGCTGATGGCGATGCGGGGCGGAGGGGCCACGGGACCTCCGGGCCGCGGGGCGGAGCCCGGCGGCGGTGCGGCGCCGACGCCGCTCAGGGAGCGGCGAGCACGTCGGGCGGGTTGGCGGACAGCTCGGGGATCCGGACCTCGATCATGGCCTGCCGCCGCAGCTCGCTCACGTACTGCTTGCGGAAGACCTCGCCCTTCTGGTCGAGCAGCAGGTTCCGGATGTCCTCCTTCACCTGCTCGTACGGCTTGCCGGCGGCCTGGCGCCGCTCGTCCACCTTGAGGATGTGCAGGCCGGGGCCGAAGCGGATCACCTCGGAGAACTGGCCGGTCTTGAGCTCGAAGGCGACGTCCTCCATGTCGCGCTGGATGGTGCCGCGCTTCAGCCAGCCCAGGTCGCCGCCGTCGTCGGCCGAGGGGCCGCGCGAGACCTCCTTGGCCACCTTGGCGAAGTCCTCGCCGGTCTTGAGCCGCTGCAGCACCCGGTTGGCCTGGTCCTGCACGCGCGCCTCCTCGAGGATGGGCGCGCCGGGGGCCAGCGGCAGGAAGATGTGCCGGACGTGGACCTCGTCCTCGCCGGCGTACTCGGCCTGGTGCTGCCGGTAGTAGTTCTCCACGTCCTCGTCGGCGACGGTGACCTTGCCGCCGATCTTGTAGCGCAGCACCTCGAAGTTGATCTGCTGGGTGCGGATGCGCTCGCGGAACCCGGCCAGGTCCATCCCCTCGGACTTGAGGGCCTGGGCGAACTGGCCCTCGCTGAAGTTGTTCCGCTGCTTGATGGCGGCGACCTGCTGGTCGAGGTCGGCGTCGGAGACCTCGATGCCCAGGTTCTTGGCCTCGGCCGCGAAGAGCATGTCCGACACGATCTGCTCGAAGGACAGCTGCATGGCGTTGGCGCGCGCCTTGTTGCGCTCCGGGCCAGGCGGCAGGGCGTCGGCCTGGACCAGCGCCGAGCCGGCGCGCTTCTGCAGCTCGCGCAGCGTGATGGTCTCGCCGTTCACGGTGGCCGCCACGCGGTCGATGGGCCGGCGCGGCAGCGCGGGGCCGGCCGGCTTGTCGCCCGCGGGCTTGGCCGCGGCGGGCTGCTCGGCCGGCGCGGCGGCGGGGGCCTGGGCGGCGGGGGCCGGCGCGGCGGGAGGGGCGTCTGCCGCGGGCTTGGCAGGCGCGGCGGCGTCCTGGCCGGCGGCCAGGGCGAGGGTCAAGGCGAGGAGAGCGTTCAAGGCGTCACCGAGGCGAGGGCCTTCTCGTCGATCGTGATCTTGGCGCGCTGCCGCAGGGCCGCCACGTAATCGGCCTGGGCCTTGGCGCGCTTCTCACGGAGCAGCTTCTCGTGGATCTCCGGGGCCGCCCGCTCGAGCGGGCGCCGCTCGGCGATCTTGCGCTCCAGCACCCGGAACAGGTGGAAGCCGTAGGGCGAGGGCGTCACGTCGGAGAGGGTGTTGACCGGCAGCGTGAAGCAGACGTCGAAGACCTCCGGGAAGCCGGAGCCCTTCCCGATCAGGCCGAGGTCGCCGCCGCTGCGGCCCTCCGGGGCGATGGAGCTCTTGCGGGCCAGCTCGGCGAAGGTCTGCGGCGCCTTCAGGAGCTTCTGCCGGAGGGCGTCGGCCTCCTCGCGGCGGGCCACCACGATCTGCTGCACGTGGACCCGCTCCGGCTGCTCGAACTCGGCCGCGTGGTCGGCGTAGTAGCGGCTGACCTCGGCGTCGGCCACCTGCAGCGAGGGGAAGACCTCCTGCTCGAACAGCCGCTCCAGCGTGAGCTGCTCGGCCAGGCGGGCCTTGAGCTCGGCCTGGCTGATCCGCTCGTCGGCCAGCAGCTCGTCGAAGGCCGTGCCCGGGTACTCGGCCCGGACCCGCAGGAAGGCGCGCTCCACCTGGTCCTGGCCGACCACGATCGACCGGGCGCGGGCCTGGGAGAGCAGGAGCGTCCGGTCGACCAGCTGGTCCAGCAGGCGCCGCCGGAGCGGCTCCAGGCTGGCGTCGCCGGCGGCGCCGGCCTGCGCCTCCCGCAGCTCGCGGGCCAGCGCGTCGGCCGTGACCGGCTGGCCGTCCACCACCGCGACCGCGCGCGGCGCAGGGCGCTCGGGCGCGTGCGCGCCGCCGCAGCGGCTGCAGCCCGCCGCGAGCGCCGCGGCGATCACGATGGCGAGGGGGCCGCGCACTACTTGGCGGCGGGGGCCGGGGCGGGGGCGATGGCCGGGGCCGGGCGCTCGGCGCCGGGGGCGCCGCCCGGGTGGCCCATCGGCATGCCGCCCATCGGGCCGCCCATGGGGACGCCGCCGCCGGGGGCGGCGACGGGGGCCAGCTCGATGCCGGCGATGGCCTTGTCGTCGATCTCGACCTTGGCCTTCTCCTTGAGCTGCTTCCGCCACTCGGTGAACTCGTTGCCGCGCTTCTCGCGCAGCAGGCGGGCCTCGATCTGCGGCGTGGCCTGCTCGAGGGTCCGGTTGAGCTCGTCCTGCGCGCCGTTGACGCGCACGATGTAGAAGCCCTTCGGCGTCTCGAGCACGTCCGAGGTCTCACCCGACTTCATCTTGAAGATGGCGTCGGCCAGCTCGGGGCCGTAGGCGGTGGTCAGCTCGTCCTGCGACTTGAAGGAGAGGTCGCCGTTGGTCGCCTTGGTGGCCGGGTCGTCGGAGTAGGCCTGGACCACGTTCACGAAGGCGAGCGGGGTCTTCTTCTCGTCGGCCTTCAGCTTGGCCAGCGCCTCGGCGGCCTTCTTCTTCTTGGCGGCGCGGTCGGGCGAGCCGGCCGGGGCGCTGAACGCCACCAGGGCGCCGCGGACCTTCTTCGGGCGGAAGAACTCGGCCTTGTGGCCGTCGTAGTAGGTCTTGATCGCGTCGGCCGGGATGGCGGCGGCCTTGGGGTCCTGCTGGAACTTCTTCTGCCAGAGCTTCTGCACCATCATCCGCTTGCGCATCTGCTCGATGTCCGGGTCCTTGTCGAGGCCTTCCTTCTCGGCCTCGCGGGCCATCAGCTCCATCTCGACCATCTTGTCGACGAACTCCTTCTTCTGCTCCGGCGTGCTGTACCGGGCGCGCAGGAAGGGCGCCTGCTCGTCGAGCTGCTTCTTCACCTGGCTGGCGGTGATCTCGAAGCCGTCGCCCTTGGCGACGACGGGGTCGGACTTGTTGCCGGACTTGCAGGCGGTGGCGGCCAGCGCGACGAGGCCGAGCAGGGCGATGCGACGGAACATGGCTGGATGGCTCCTCGAGATAAGGGCGCGGGCCTGAACGGAGGCCCGGCAGACCAACGCGTGGAGGCGGTGGCTTCTTCCCCTCCGCGCCCGCTGGCGCAGTGGCCAGGCGCGCAAAAGAGCACGAAAAGACGCACGGATCAAGGGAACGGGCGCCTGGCCGGGCCCCCGGTAACCTCCCGTGGCCGCAGGTGGTTCACCCGGGTCGCCAGGAGCGGAGCGCAGGCGCCGCCCAGCCGGACCCTGCGTCTCACTCCGCCCGGCCGACCGTCCGGGCCAGGTCGGTGAGCAGGTCCCGGGCAGCCCGCAGCAGCTCCCGGCCGGCGGCGGCCTCCTGGGCGGGGGACGTGGCGGCGGGCATGGCGGCCGCCACCGCGGCGCGCACCGCCTCCACCGTCCGGGCCTTGGAGGGCCGGGCCGGGAACGGCTTCCCCTTTCCGGTCGCGGCCGGGGCAGGTGCGGGGCGCTGGGCGGGGCCGCCCAGCCGGGCCACCAGCTTCATGTCCGGCGTGAGCCGCAGGGCGTCGCCGGAGGCGGCCACCTTCTTCGCCAGCTTGAAGGGGTCGAGCGCGGCGGTCTCGCCCAGGGTGAACACCAGCCGCCCCGGCCCCGCCTCCAGCGCGCGGATCCGCAGCGCACGCAGGCGCACCTTCACCGCCATGACCTCGCAGAGCGCGTCCACCTCGTCCGGCGGGTCGCCGCAGCGGTCGATCAGGTCGGCCCGCACCTCGTCCAGCTCCTCGTCGGAGGAGGCCTGGGCGAAGCGCTTGTAGAAGAAGAGCCGCTGGTGGACGTCCGGCATGTACGGATCGGGGATGTAGGCCGGCACCGGCAGCTGCACGTCCGGGTCGATCTCCTCGCGCGGCGGCTCGCCCTTGAGCTCGCGCACCGCCTCCTCCAGCAGCTCCTGGTAGAGCTCGAAGCCGACCGCCTCGATCTGGCCGGACTGGTCCTTGCCCAGCAGGTTGCCGGCGCCGCGGATCTCCAGGTCGTGGCTGGCGATCTGGAAGCCCGCGCCCAGCTCGGAGAAGCGCTGCAGCACCTCGAGCCGCTTCTGCGCGTCCTTGGTGACCGGCCGGCGCGCCGGCACCAGGAGGTAGGCGTAGGCGCGCTCGCGGCTCCGGCCGACGCGGCCGCGGATCTGGTAGAGCTGCGAGAGGCCGAAGTGGTCGGCGCGGTTGACGATGATGGTGTTGGCGCTGGGGATGTCGAGGCCGGACTCGATGATGCTGGTCGCGAGGAGCACGTCCAGCTCCTTGTTCACGAACCGGCTCATCACCTCCTCCAGCTTCCCCTCGCCCATCTGCCCGTGGGCCACGCCGACGCGCGCCTGCGGCACCAGCTCGACCAGGAACTTCTGGAGCGCCGCGATCGACCGGACGCGGTTGTGCACCACGTAGCACTGGCCGCCGCGCTTCAGCTCGTTCTCGATGGCTTCCTTGATGGCCCCCGGGTCGAACTTCATCACGAAGGTGCGGATGGCGCGCCGGTCCTCCGGCGGCGTGGCGATGATGGAGAGGTCGCGCACGCCGGCCAGGCTCATGTGCAGCGTGCGCGGGATGGGCGTGGCGGTGAGCGTCAGCACGTCCACCAGCTTGCGCAGCTTCTTGAGCCGCTCCTTGTGCGCCACGCCGAAGCGCTGCTCCTCGTCCACCACCACCAGCCCCAGCTCCTTGAAGGAGACGTCGGCGGCCAGCAGCCGGTGGGTGCCGATCAGGATGTCCACCTTGCCGTGGGCGGCGTCCTTGAGGATCCCCTTGATCTGCTCGGTGGTCTTCATGCGCGAGACGGCCTCGATGCGGACCGGGTAGCCCTTGAACCGCTCGCGGAAGTTGCGCTCGTGCTGCGAGGCCAGCACGGTGGTGGGGACCAGCACCGCCACCTGCTTCTTCGCCAGCACGGCCAGCATGGCGCCGCGCATGGCCACCTCGGTCTTGCCGTAGCCGACGTCGCCGCAGACCAGCCGGTCCATGGGCGCGCCGGCGGCCGGGCCGGTGCGGGCCTTGCGCATGTCGCGCAGCACGTCCTCGATGGCCTTGGCCTGATCGGGCGTCTCCTCCCAGGGGAACTCGGCCTCGAACTCGCGGTAGACCTCGTCCGGCTCCGGGTACCGGTGGCCGGGGTGGGCGGCGCGGGCGGCGTAGACGTCCAGCAGCTCCGCCGCCATCTTGAGCAGCTGCTCCTTCACGCGCGCCTTGCGGAGCGCGAAGGCGGAGCCGCCCAGCCGGTCCAGGCGGATCGACTCCGGGTTGCCGCCGGTGAACTTCTGGACCTGGCCCAGCTTGGCCACCGGCAGGTAGAGCCGGTCGGCGCCGTCGTAGGCGAGGACGAGGAAGTCGCCCTCCACCCCGCGGATCTGCATCTTGGTCAGGCCCAGGTAGCGGGCGATGCCGTGCTCGACGTGGACGATCAGGTCGCCCTCGTTCAGCTCGCGGAAGGCGGCCGCGAAGGCGTTCTCGCTGGAGGCCTTGCGCGCCTTCTTGCGGACCCGGCGCCCGAAGACCTCCTCGTCCGAGACCACCGCCAGCCCGGCGTCCACGTCCACGAAGCCGGCCGAAATCTCGCCGGCGAAGACGTGCGCGTGGACCGAGGCGTCGTACAGGTCCCTGGCGCTCCCGGGCGCGCCGGCGTGGAGCCGCGGGTGCTGCCGGCGATCCTCCAGCAGGCGGCGCAGCCGCTCCGACGACGAGGGCGACCCGCACACCACCAGCGCCGCCAGCCCGCGCCGGCGCCAGTCCTCCAGCCGCCGCGAGAGCGGCGCCAGCGCCCCCTCCTCGCCGTGGGCCGCCTCGATCTCGCCGCGGATGGCGCTGGTCTCGTCCTGCTGGACGCGGATGGGATCGCCGGTCCCCATCCAGACGCGGTGGCGCCGCACCGCCGGCCGCTCCGAGGCCAGCCGCAGCGCCTCGGCCGCGGGCAGGAAGTGGGCCTCCGGCGGCAGCGCCAGCTCCTCGCGCCGCAGCGCCCCCTCGTGCTCGCGCGCCAGCTCCTCCCAGAGCTCCTCCAGCGCCTCGTCGACGGCGGCGGCATCGTCCAGGTACACGGCCGTGCCGCCGGGCAGGTAGTCGAAGAGCGTGCCCAGGCCGCCCGGGTGGAAGCCGGGCAGCAGCGCCTCCATGCCGAAGAAGGGCGTCCCGGCCTCGATCTGGTCCAGCACCTCGCGCACGCGCGAGGTGGGCCGGTTGACCCGCTCGGCGGCGTCGCGGACGGTGGCCCTGGCCGCCTCCTTGCCCGCCTCGGTGAAGAGCGCCTCGCGCGAGGGGCAGAGCAGCACCTCCTCCACCTCGGCGCCGCTCCGCTGCGTCTGCGGGTCGAAGGTGCGGCAGCTCTCCACCTCGTCGCCGAAGAACTCGAGCCGCACCGGCGCGGCGTCGGCGGGGGACCAGAGGTCCACGATGCCGCCGCGCACCGCGAAGGTGCCCGGGTCCTCCACCAGCGGCGTCCGCGTGAAGCCCAGCAGCACCAGCTTGTGCGCCAGCGCCTCGCGCTCGATGGCGATCCCCTTGCCCAGCAGGTCGGCGCCGGCCTCGAAGACCGCGCGCGGCACCTGGCGGCGGGCCAGCCCGCGGGCCGAGACCACCACCGCCTGGACCTGCTCCGGCGCCAGGTGGAGCCGGGCCAGCGCCGCCAGCCGCTCCATCTCCACGCCGCGGTCGGGCGAGAGGTCGTCGTAGGGGAGCACCGCGTCGGCGGGCAGGGAGAGCACCGCGCCCGGCCCCAGGAAGAAGGCCAGGTCGCGCGCCAGCGCCTCGGCCTCGTCCTCGTCCGGCGCCACCGCCAGGACCAGACGGGCGCGGCCCGGGCCCGGGGCGAGCAGGTCGCGCACCAGCAGGCCGCGGGCGGCGCCCACCACGCCGGTGACGTCGGCGCGGCGCGTCGTCTCGAGCGCGCGGCGCACCTGGGCCCGCGCGGAGGAGGGTGTGGAAGGGTCGGAGGGGGTGCTCGGCATCTCGGCGGGCGGTACCTACCACGGCTGCGGGCGGGCCGGCCGGACACCTTGGGCGGGCCTGCGGGACCCCTGGGGACGGGTTGCGGTCAAGACGCGCAGCGCGGCGATACCTTTAACGCTGTTGGGCGCTTCGTGCCGCCAGACGGAGCATTCCTTGATCGTCCGGAGGGGGCTGAATACACTCGGCCTGCTCTCCGGGACGCTCCCCGGGGGCCCCGTGAAGCCAACGATGCCTCGCCTTGCCTTCGCCGCGCTCGCCGCAGCCCTCCTCGCCGCCTGCGGCGGGGCGGAGCCGCGCGCGCCGGAGGACGGTGCGCCGCTGGTGGTGGTGCTGGCCTCCCCGCCCGGCGCCGGGCCGGACCGGCTGCGCGCCGGTGATCCCGCCGGAGCGCGCGCCGCCTTCGAAGGGGTGCTGGCCCGCGACCCGGACGCGCTGGCCGCGCTGAACGACCTGGCGGTCGCCTACCTGGTCGAGGGGCACGCCGAGCCGGCGCGCCGGCTGCTGGACGACGTGGTGGCCCAGGGCGGCCCGCGCGAGCAGCAGGCGGCGCTCCTCAACCTGGGCGAGCTGTACGCCCTGGACGGCTACCTCGACGCCGCGCAGGCCTACCTCGAGTCGGCCCGCGGCGTGGACCGCGAGCGGGCCGAGCCCTGGTACGCGCTGGCGCTGCTGGCCGACGTCCGCGGGGACCGGGCGGGCGCGCGGGCCCTGGTGGGAGAGGCCGTGCGCCTCGACGAGAGCGGTGCGGCGCGGGGCTCGCTGGCTTACGTGTATCCGGAGGAGCGCGTGCACCTCGAGGCCCTGATGGCCGAGCGGAGCGGCGAGTACGCGCTCGCGGTCACCCGCTGGCGCGAGCTGGCGGCCGGGCAGCTGCCCGGCCTTGCGGCGGTGGCCGAGAGGCACCTCGCCGGCGAGTAGGGAGCCATGAGCGGCGCGTCGGGAGAGCTGGACAGGCGGGAGCGCGAGAATCCTCCGCGTCCTGGTCCAGGACTACATCCAGACCGGCGAGCCCGTCGCCAGCCAGCCGCTGCTGGCGCGCCACGACCTCGACTGCTCGCCCGCCACGGTGCGCAGCGTCATGTCCGACCTGGAGGAGCTGGGCTTCCTGGAAAAGCCGCACCACTCCGCCGGGCGCATCCCCACCGCGCGCGGGTACCGGCTCTACGTCGACACCCTGCTGAAGGTCCGCCCGCCCACCCTCGCCGACCGCGACCGGATCGAGCGGCTGGCCCAGGCCGCGCCGGACGTCTCCTCGCTGCTGGAGGGGACCGCCGACCTGCTCCACGACCTCTCGCACCACGCCGGCGTGGTGACCACCCCGCGCCCCAAGGCCGACCCGGTCCGGCAGCTCGAGTTCGTGCGGCTGCGCGAGAACCGCGTGCTGGCGGTCTTCGTCTCGCAGGCCGGGATCGTCACCAACAAGCTGGTCCAGCTCGAGTTCCCCATGGAGCCGGCCGAGCTGGAGCAGGCGGCCAACTACCTGAACGAGAAGCTGCAGGCCGCCGCCGACGCGGAGGCGCTGGGGTCCCTGCGCGACCGCATCCTGGCCGACATGCGCGCCGACCGGAGCGCGCTGCACGACCTGCTGCACAAGGCGCTGCTGCTGGCCGAGCACAGCTTCGCCTCGCCCCCGGCCGAGAAGCTGCTGCTGGAGGGCGAGGAGAGCTTCCTCGACGCCCCCGAGTTCGCCGACGTGCAGAAGGCCCGGGCGCTGCTCAAGGCCTTCGCCGAGAAGGACCGGATCCTGCGGGTGCTGGACCGCGTGCTCCGCTCGCAGGAGGTGCAGATCTTCATCGGCGCCGAGAGCGAGTTCGCCGCGGTGCCCGACGTGTCGGTGATCGCCGCCCCCTACGGCCGCGGCGACCGCGTGCTGGGCACGCTGGCGGTGGTGGGCCCCACGCGCATGAACTACGCCCGTGTGATCCCCCTGGTGGACCTGACGGCGCGCCACATCTCGCGGGCCCTGTCGGCCCTCTCCTCCGACGGCGGCTAGGGGCCGCGCCGAGCCTTCGGTCCGGAAGCGGCGCCTTGTTCCAGCCGCACGGCGTGTGCCATGATGTGGGCTCCCGGCGATCGGCTGCATCCGCCCGTCTTTCCCGCCCGATTCGCCCGTCAGGCTCGCCCATGTCCGATACCCACGAGAGAGGGGCCTTCCAGGCCGACATCCCTGCCGACGCCGTGGAGGAAGCCCTCCGCTCGGTGGAGAAGTCCAAGGAGGCCGCCGCCGAGCCGGAGGTGGTGGTGGACGCCGGCGCGCCCGAGGCAGCCGAGGGGCTGGCCGAGCTGGTCCAGCGGCTGAGGAGCCTGGAGGCGCAGCTGGAGTTCTCGCAGACCAAGTCGCGCGAGACGCTCGACAAGCTGCGCGAGGAGCACGAGCGGCACCTGCGCGCCGTGGCCGACCTCGAGAACTTCAAGAAGCGGGCGCAGCGCGAGCGCGAGGAGACCCTCAAGTTCGGGAACGAGAAGCTGCTCAAGGATCTCTTCCCGGTCATGGACGGGCTCGATCGCGCGCTGGCCGCGGCGGCGGCGGACGATCCGCTCCGCCAGGGCGTGCAGCTGGTCCGCACCAGCTTCGAGCAGGCGCTGGGGCGCCACGGCGTGAAGGCCTTCAGCGCCATGGGCCAGCCCTTCGACCCGGCGCTGCACGAGGCGCTGATGCAGGTGCCCACGGCGGAGCAGCCGCCGGGGACGGTGGTCATGGAGCACGCGCGCGGCTTCCTGCTCAACGAGCGGCTGGCGCGGCCGGCCATGGTCGGCGTCTCGGTGGCGCCGCCCCCGGGCGACGCCGGGGACGCGGGTTCCGGGGGGAACGGATGAGCAAGGTCATCGGGATCGATCTCGGGACCACCAACAGCTGCGTCTCCGTGATGGAGGGCGGCGAGGCGGTGGTCATCCCCAACAGCGAGGGCTCGCGCACCACGCCGTCGATGGTGGCCTTCACCGAGGGTGGCGAGCGGCTGGTGGGGCAGATCGCCAAGCGCCAGGCCATCACCAACCCGGAGTCCACGGTCTACGTGGTGAAGCGGCTCATCGGCCGCAAGTTCGAGGACCCCGAGGTGAAGCGGTCGCTGGGGCTGGTGCCCTACCGCATCGTGCCCGCCGACAACGGCGACGCCTGGGTGGACACGTCCGGCAAGCGGTGGTCGCCGGCCGAGATCTCCGCCATGATCCTGGGGAAGATGAAGCAGACGGCGGAGGACTACCTCGGCGAGCCGGTCACCGAGGCCATCGTCACCTGCCCGGCCTACTTCAACGACGCCCAGCGCCAGGCCACCAAGGACGCCGGCCGCATCGCCGGCCTCAACGTCCTGCGCATCATCAACGAGCCGACGGCGGCCGCGCTGGCCTACGGCATCGACAAGCAGAAGGCCGGCGCCTCCGAGCGCGTGGCGGTCTACGACCTGGGCGGCGGCACCTTCGACATCACGGTCCTGGAGCTCAACCAGGGCGTGTTCGAGGTGAAGGCCACCAACGGCGACACGTTCCTGGGCGGCGAGGACTTCGACCAGCGGCTCATCGACTGGCTGGCCAAGCGCTTCCTGGAGCAGACCAGGATCGACCTCAAGAAGGACCGCATGGCGCTGCAGCGGCTCAAGGAGGCCGCCGAGCGCGCCAAGCACGAGCTCTCCAGCGCCACCGAGACGGAGGTGAACCTCCCGTTCATCACCGCCGACGCCACCGGCCCCAAGCACCTGGCCGAGACCATCGACCGGGCCACGCTCGAGGAGCTCTGCGGCGACCTGATCGAGAAGACCATCGGGCCCTGCAAGACGGCGCTCAAGGACGCGGGCGTGGCGGTCCAGCAGATCGACACCGTCATCCTGGTGGGCGGCATGACCCGCATGCCCAAGGTCCAGGAGGTGGTGAAGCGCTTCTTCGGCAAGGAGCCGCACAAGGGCGTCAACCCCGACGAGGTGGTGGCCGTGGGCGCCGCCATCCAGGGTGGCGTGCTGAAGGGCGAGGTGAAGGACGTCCTGCTGCTCGACGTCACCCCGCTCTCGCTGGGCGTCGAGACCGCCGGCGGCGTCTTCACCAAGATCATCGAGAAGAACACCACCGTCCCCTCGAAGAAGTCGCAGGTGTTCTCCACCGCGGTCGACAACCAGCCGCTGGTGAGCGTCCACGTGCTCCAGGGCGAGCGCGAGATGGCCGGGGACAACAAGACCCTGGGCCGCTTCGAGCTGGTCGGCATCCCGCCCGCGCCCCGCGGCGTGCCGCAGATCGAGGTCACCTTCGACATCGACGCCAACGGCATCGTGCACGTCTCGGCCAAGGACCTGGGCACCGGCAAGGTGCAGCAGATCCGGATCACCGCCTCCTCCGGCCTCTCCGAGGACGAGATCCAGCGGATGATCCGCGAGGCCGAGTCGAACAAGGTGGACGACAAGGCGAAGAAGGAGCTCGCCGACCTGAAGAACAACGCCGAGGGGCTCATCTACACGACCGAGAAGAGCCTCGAGGAGTACGCGTCGGCGCTCAAGCCGGAGGACCTCTCCGAGATCCGCGCCGACCTGGAAGCGCTCAAGGGCGTGCTGCCCGGGATCGACGGCGCCGCCATCAAGGATGCGCTCGCCCGGCTGGAGGGCTCGGCGTACCGGATCGCCGACGCGATCTACGCGCAGCAGGGGGGCGGGTAGTCCCTGGGCTTCGACTCCGCTCGCCCTGCGGGCTCGCTACGCTCAGCCCGAACGGTTCATGGGGCCCGTTCGCCCTGAGCGTAGCCGCGGCGAAGCCGCGGCGGCGTCGACCCGAACGGTTCATGGTGCCCGTTCGCCCTGAGCCCTTCGACTCCGCGCCCGCTGCGCGGGCGCTCCGCTCAGGGCAGGCGGAGTCGAAGGGCAGGTCCCTCCACCGCCGGGCCCCTGTCCCCCGGCCCCTCGAATTGTCAGCGCCCGATCGTGCGTTATATTGCCCGGGACCAGCCAGCCGTGGATCCGTAAATGCCCGGGAGCACAGTGGAAAAGCGCGACTATTACGAGATCCTGGGCGTCGGCCGGGACGCCGACGACGCGACCATCAAGAGCGCGTACCGCAAGCTCGCGCACCAGTACCACCCGGACAAGAACCAGGGCTCCAAGGAGGCGGAGGAGAAGTTCAAGGAGGCCTCCGAGGCCTACCAGGTCCTCTCCGACCCGGACAAGCGGGCCCGCTACGACCGGTTCGGCCACGCCACCGGCCCGGGCGGCTTCGACGCCGGCTTCCCCTTCGGCGGCGCCGCCAACATCAACGACATCTTCGGCGACATCTTCGGCGAGATGTTCGGCGGCGGCGGCGGCCGCCAGCGCTCCCGCGGCCGGGCCCGCGGCAGCGACCTGCGCTACCACCTCGAGGTCTCGTTCGAGGAGGCCGCCTTCGGCACCACCGCGCGCATAAACATCCCGCGCGCCAGGCCGTGCGAGGTGTGCAAGGGCAGCGGCGCCAAGCCCGGCACCGGCCCGCGCCAGTGCCCCACCTGCGCCGGCGCCGGCGAGGTCCGGACCACGCAGGGCTTCTTCACCATCGCCCGCACCTGCCCCCACTGCGGCGGCTCCGGGCGCGTGATCGTCGATCGCTGCACCAGCTGCGGCGGCTCCGGCGCCACCCGCGAGCAGGCCACCGTCGAGGTGAAGGTCCCGGCCGGCGTGGACACCGGCACCCGGCTGAAGCTCACCGGCGAGGGCGAGCCGCCGCCCAACCCGGCCGGCCTCCCCGGCGACCTCTACGTCGTGATCCAGGTGCGCGAGCACCCCATCTTCAAGCGCGAGGAGACCGAGGTCCTGTGCGAGGTGCCGCTCTCCTTCGCGCAGGCCGCGCTGGGCGCGTCCATCGACGTGCCCACGCTGGACGGTCCCACCAAGCTCAAGATCCCCGCCGGCACCCAGAGCGGCCGCGTCTTCCGCATCAAGGGCAAGGGCATCCCCTCGCTGCAGGGGAGCGGGCGCGGCGACCAGCACATCCGCGTGGTGCTGGAGACGCCCACCCACCTCACCCGCGAGCAGCGCGAGCTGCTGGAGCGGTTCGCCGAGATCTCCGGGGACGAGACCCACCCGCACGCCAAGAGCTTCTGGCAGAAGGTGAAGGAGCTGGTGCGGGAATAGGACCCCGGCCTTCGACTCCGCCTGCCCTGAGCGGAGCGCCCGCGAGGCGGGCGCGGAGTCGAAGGGCTCAGGCCGAACGGGCGAGGGTCGCCCGCAGGGACCACATCCCACCCGCGTCTCGCCTGACACGATCGGGCCCTGGCCCGGAAGAATCCCCGTGAAGTCGGGCGCCAACGCCGCGCTGGCAGAAGGTACAGAATCTGCTAGGGCTCCTGCCTGGCGGCCCTGCTGCCCCGCCACCCCGCCCGGGAAGCAACCGGTCGCGGCGACGGTTTCCAAGGAGATCCGGAGCTCCATGCGCACCGTCGCCCCCCGCGTCATCGCCTTCCTCCTGCTGTGCCTGGCCGGCTGCCCCAAGCGCGTGGTCGTGAACGGCCAGGAGCTCTCCGTCCAGGAGGCGGACGAGCTGGCCCGCCGCGAGCTGGACCGGATCCGCGCCGAGACGCAGGGGCAGCCGCCGGCCGTCCGCGCCGACCGCCTGGCCGAGTTCGGCGCCCGCTACCCGGGCGTGCCCAGCGCCGCCGCCGCGCTCTTCGAGGCCGGCCAGGCCTACCGCGCCGCGCGCCAGCCGGACCGCGCCGCGCAGGTGCTGGGGACGCTCCTCACCGAGCACCCGCTCTTCGAGCGCTCCAACGACGCCAAGTACGAGCTGGCCCTGGCCGACATCGAGCGCGGCCGCGCCCGCGACGGCCTGGCCACGCTGGAGTCGCTCTATCCCTACATCCCGCCGGAGCGGAGGCCGGAGGCGGCCGCCCGCGCCGCCGCGGCCGCCGAGGCGGCGGGCGCCAACGTGGAGGCCATCCGCTGGCTGGGCGAGGTGGCCGCGCTCGCGCAGGGCGACTCCCGCGCCGCCGCCAACCAGCGCATGGTCGAGGTGGTGGACCGGCTCTCGCTGGCCGAGGTGACCAGGCTGCGCCAGTCGCTGCCCAGGGAGGCGGCGGTGCAGGAGCCGCTCACCATGAAGCTGGCGCGCATCCAGCTCCACCTGCGCGACTACCCGGCCGCCGAGGCCGCCGCGCGAGAGGTCTTCCTGCGCTGGCCCACCGGCGCCTACGCCGCCGACGCCAAGCAGCTGGTGGACCGGCTGGGCAAGCTGGCGCTGGTCCGGCCGGGCGTGATCGGCGTGGCGGTGCCGCTCTCCGGCCCCTACCAGCGCTGGGGCGAGGCCATCCTGCAGGGCGTGGGGCTGGCGCTGGGCGAGAACAGCGGCCTCAAGCTGGTGGTGCGCGACACGCGCGGCGAGCCGGACGGCGAGGCGCAGGCCATCGAGCAGCTGGCGCTGGACGAGGGGGCCATCGGCATCATCGGCGGCGTGACCAACGCCGGCGCCGAGCGGGCCGCCGCCACCGCCGAGGACCTGATGGTCCCGTTCATCTCGCTCTCCAAGCAGGACGGCATCACCGCCGCGGGCCCGTTCGTCTTCCAGAACATGCTGACCGCCAGCGCGCAGGCGCGGGCGCTGGTGGACTACGCCATGGGCAAGCGCGGGCTGCGGCGCTTCGCCGTCATGTACCCGCAGAACGCCTACGGCACCGAGCTGGCCAACGCGTTCTGGGACGAGGTGGAGGCGCGCGGCGGCGAGATCCGCGGCGCCGAGAGCTACACCGCCGACCGCACCACCTTCACGCCGCTGGTGAAGAGCATGGTGGGCAAGGCCGACCTGGATCAGCGCCCGGACTACCTGGCCCAGGTGAAGGAGATCGTCGAGAAGGAGAAGGACCCCTTCCGCCGCCGCAAGGCGCTGGAGAAGGCGCGCGAGCGGCTGGCGCCGGTCACCGACTTCGAGGCCATCTTCATCCCCGACTTCGCCCAGACCGTGAAGCTCATCGCCCCGGCGCTGGCGGTCGAGGACGTGATCACCCAGACCTGCCTGCCGGACGAGGTGAAGCGCATCGCCAGGTCCACCGGCCGGCCGGACCTGGCGCCGGTGCAGCTGCTGGGCGGCAACGGCTGGGGCGCGCGCCCCACCTCGCCCACCGAGGCGGCCCTGACCGACACCAGCCCCGGCGCGCCCGGCCGCTACGTCCGCTGCGCCGTCTACGTGGACGGCTTCTTCGCCGGCTCCGCCCGCCCGGCCACCAAGGGCTTCGTGGACGCCTTCACCACCAAGTACGCCGGCAAGGCGCCGTCCATCCTCGAGGCCAGCGCCTTCGACGCGGCGCGCATGCTCAAGGACAACCTGGGCGCGCAGAAGGCCCAGACCCGCGACGCGCTCCGCGACCGGCTGGCCGGCCTCAAGGCCTTCGCCGGCGCCACCGGCGACATCACCATGGGGCCGGACCGGACCCCGCAGAAGCAGCTCTTCTACCTGACCATCGACCCTGCCGGCCTGCGCGAGCTGACGCCGGAGGAGCTGGCCGTCACCGCGGCCGCCGGACCCTGACCTGACCGCACGCACGCCCCAGCCGCGCCGGCCCGGACCGGCCATCGAAGCCGCCGCGGTCGCGCTGGACGTGCCGGAGCGCAGCGGTCACGTGGGCCCCGCCATCAGCGCGGCCCGGCCGGACCCATTACCTTGTCCGGGCATGGACGACGCCGTGGTGGGCGCCCGGGCGCGTCCGCGCTTCCCCTACGTGAACGTGGTGCTCTTCCTGGCCACCCTGGCCAGCACCACCATCGCCGGCGCCCAGCTGGCCAGCACCGAGGCCGAGGTCCTGCGCCTCGCCACGGCCCCGGTGCTGCACGTCGTGGCGTTCGTGGCCCAGCGCGGCCTGCCCTTCGCCGCGGCGCTGCTGGGCATCCTGCTCAGCCACGAGATGGGCCACTACCTCATGGCCCGCAAGCACCGGGTGGACGCCACGCTGCCCTACTTCCTGCCGCTGCCGTTCGTGAGCGTGGGGACGCTGGGAGCCATCATCCGCCTCCGCTCCGCCTTCCCCGACCGGCGCGCCACGCTGGAGATCGGCGCGGCCGGGCCCATCGCCGGCGTCGTGGTGGCCGTGCCGCTGCTGCTCTGGGGGCTGGCCCACTCGACGGTGGCGCGCGTCCCGGCGCTGACGCCGGCCTTCGTGGACTCGCCGCTGGGGCTCCTGCGGCAGCTCCTGTCCGGCCACCCGCTCTCCCAGCCGGTGACGGGCTGGATGTACGGCGACAGCCTGCTGACCTGGGGCGCGAGCCGGCTGCTGTACGGCCAGCTGCCTGCCGGGACCGAGCTGATGATCCACCCGGTGGGGCTGGCGGCCTGGATCGGCCTCTTCATCACCGCGCTCAACCTGCTGCCGGTGGGCCAGCTCGACGGCGGCCACGTGCTCTACGCGGCGCTGGGCCACCGCCGCGCGCTGGCGGTCTCGCGCGCGGTGAACTGGGCGCTGCTCGGCTGCGGGCTCATGGTCTCCTGGGTGTGGCTGGTCTGGTGGGCGGTGACCCGCTTCTACACCGGGCTGGGCCACCCGCCGGCCCTGCGCGAGGACCCGCCGGGCCGCTGGCCGCAGGTGGTGGCCATCGTGGCCCTGGTCCTGTTCCTGCTCACGTTCATCCCGGTCCCGGTCACCCCGATTGCCTGAGGCTCAGCGGGGGCGCGCACGGACGCCGCCTCCCGTGGGCGCCGGGCCGCGCTTGGGCTAGACTCCCTCCTCCGATGTCCGACCCGCTCACCACCCCGGCCCCCGCGGTCCATGCGCCCGCGCCGTCGCCCGAGGACGACGCCGCCTGGGCCGAGGTGCTCGCCCGCTGGGACGACCCGGCCGCGCACGCCGGCTACCTGGCCCGCTGCACCTCGCTGGAGTCGCTGGCCCGCGCCGGCGGCCACTACCGCGAGGTGCTGAAGACGCGCCCGGACGACGCGGTGGCGAGGAAGCAGCGGGAAGACATCGTGAAGCGGGCCACCATCGTCGGGCTGGCCGCGCTGCCCCGCACCGTGCCGCAGGAGAAGCCGGCCTGGTTCCGCCACCTGATCCGCGCGGCGGCCGTCGGGTTCGGCAGCATGGCGGCCTGGGCCGTCTACAAGCTGGCCGTCGCGCTGCTCGGGGGGCCGCAGCCCTGATCCCCGCCGAGGAGCGCACCAGCGTCGAGGACGTGCTCGGCCCCGGCGGCCGCCTGGCCCAGGCGCTGCCGGGCTACGAGCACCGCGAGGACCAGCTGGCCATGGCCCGCGCCGTGGCCGAGGCCATCGCCAACCGCGGCTACCTGGTGGCCGAGGCCGGCACCGGCACCGGCAAGACGCTGGCCTACCTGGTGCCGGCCATCCTCTCCGGCCGGCGCGTCATCGTCTCCACCGCCACCAAGACGCTGCAGGAGCAGATCTGGGAGAAGGACATCCCGCTCCTGCGCGAGCGCTGCGGGCTGGAGTTCCACGCCGCCTACCTCAAGGGCCGCTCCAACTACTACTGCCTGGCCCGCGGCGACGAGTTCGCCCGCGCGCCCACCTTCGCCGCCCGCGACGAGGCGGCGCTCTGGCCGCGCATCGAGGCCTGGGCGCGCGAGACGCAGACCGGCGACCGGAGCGAGATCGACCTCCCCGACCAGTTCCACACCTGGCGCGACCTCTCCGCCACCAGCGACAACTGCCTGGGGCGGGAGTGCCAGCGCTACGAGGAGTGCTTCGTCACCCGCGCCCGCGCGCAGGCCGCCCAGGCCGACGTGCTGCTGGTGAACCACCACCTCTTCTTCGCCGACCTGGCCATGCGCACCTCGCGCGCCGGCGTGGAGATCCTGCCCGAGCACGACGTCGTCGTCTTCGACGAGGCCCACGCGCTCGAGGACGTGGCCACCGAGTACTTCGGCCTGCAGGTCTCCAGCTACCGGGTGGAGGAGCTGTCGCGCGACGCGCTCCGCGCCGTGGCCGACCGGCCCGACCTGGCCTCCATGATGAAGGAGGCCACCGGCGAGCTGCGCCGCACCGGCGAGCGCTTCTTCCAGGCGGTGGCCGAGGGGCTGCGTCCGGGCGGGCGCGGCGGGGCCCTGGCCCACGGCGCGCGCCACGGCCGCCACGCGCCGCGCGGCGGCTACGGCCGGCCGGCGCGGCCGGAGTCGGAGGAGGGCGTGCGCGCCCCGCTCAGCGCGGAGGTGCTGGAGGGCGCGGGGGCCGAGCTGGAGAAGCTGGACGGCTCGCTGGCCTCGCTGCGCGACCTGCTGGCCGACGCCGAGGCCGGCCCGCTCGCCAACGTGGCGCGCCGCGCGGGCGAGCTGCGGGTGGAGCTGGCGGCGGTGACCGCCATGAAGGAGCCCTCGCGCGTCTACTTCGGCGAGGTGCGCGGCCGCGGCGTGTTCCTGCGCGCGGCGCCCATCGACGTGGCGGAGGAGCTGCAGGCGCGCCTCTACCGCCGCACCGACACCGTGATCTTCACCAGCGCCACGCTGGCGGCGCAGGGGCGCTTCGACTACTTCCGCCGCCAGGTGGGGCTGGCGCCGGAGTTCGACGTGGGCGAGGCCCGCTTCCCGGGGCCGTTCGACTACACCAGGCAGGCCGCCATCGTCTCGCCGCACGGGCTGCCCGAGCCCAACGACCCGGCCTTCGTGGAGGAGGCGGCGGAGACCATCCGCCAGCTCACCGAGGTCACCGGCGGCCGGGCCTTCGTGCTCTGCACCTCCAACCGCAACATGCAGGCCTTCCACCGCGCCTGCCGCGAGCTGCCCTACCGGATCCTGCTCCAGGGCGAGCGGCCCAAGTCGCGGCTGCTGGAGGAGTTCCGGGCCGAGCCCTCGGTGCTCTTCGCCACCGCCAGCTTCTGGGAGGGCGTGGACGTCCCCGGCGACGCGCTCTCGCTGGTGATCATCGACCGGCTCCCCTTCGCGCCCCCCGGCGACCCGGTGGTCTCGGCCCGGCTGCGCGCGCTGGAGGAGGACGGCCGGGACGGCTTCTCCGAGCTGTCGGTGCCGGCCGCGGCGCTGGCGCTGCGCCAGGGGTTCGGCCGCCTGGTGCGGACGAGGGACGATCGCGGGCTGGTGGCCATCCTCGACCGGCGCCTGGTCTCGAAGGGTTACGGCCGGGCCTTCCTGGCCACCCTGCCCCGCTCGCCGGTCCTGCGTTCGGTGGAGGAGGCCCGCCGCTGGTGGGAGGGGCGCGCGGGGTGATCGCCTGAAGAGGGGCCTCAGGCTTCAGGCCTCGGGCCTCAGGAAAGACGCGAGGCCGGCTGTGTCCCCTTGCGAATCCCGGCCCGGCGGTTAGATGCTCCGCCGCATGGACGCCCGCGACGAGGAGGGCGCCGTCCGCGAGCGGCACGCCGCGGGGCGCGACGAGGTCGGGCTGGGGCAGGTGAGCGACGTGCTGGCCGCGCTGGCCGCCGTCGACCTGCGCCAGCTCCCGAAGGCGCTGCGCGGCTCGGAGGTGGCGCGCCGCCTCTCGCACGCGCTCGACGAGGAGTTCGGCAGCGCGGTGCGCGAGCCGGCGCCGGGCGTGGACGGCGCGGTCCGCACCCCCGACCACGTGGTGGAGCTGCGCGAGGCCGAGGGCGGGCCGGTGCAGGCCGTGGCCGTCGCCTACCGCATCCTCGATTTCCGCCAGCTCGAGCCCGGGCAGCTGGACCGCACGCTGGGCGAGTGCCTGGCCTACGCCGAGCGCTACCAGGCGGTGGTGCTGGCGGTGGTCTACCTCGAGCGCCCGCCGCACCCGGTCCCGCCGGAGTGGCGCGACCCCGGCCAGCCGCTGCACCTGGAGCGCGGCGGAAGGCGCGTCCCGCTCCACGTCCTGGCCCGCCCCGCAGACTGGGACGTGCTCTGGGCGGAGCAGTTCGAGCGGAAGAAGTAGCCGGGCCCCGGTCGCCCTTCGACTCCGGCCCGCAGCTCAGCGCGACTGAGCCCACCACGGGCCTACGCTCAGGGTGACCGGGGTGCTCCCGTGCGCCGGCCGCGGACCCTTCCGTGCGTCCTGAGCGTAGGGCCCGGGGCCGCATGCCCCCGGCGGACCCACCGGGCCCGGAGTCGAAGGATGAACGGGACCGATCCGGGGTCCGCTCCGCCGCCCGGGTCCCTCTCCGTGCGTCCTGAGCGTAGGGCCCGGGGCCGCATGCCCCTGGCGGACCCACCGGGCCCGGAGTCGAAGGATGAACGGGACCGGGGTCCGCTCCGCCGCCCGGGTCCCTCTCCGTTCGTCCTGAGCGTAGGGCCCGGGGCCGCATGCCCCCGGCGGACCCACCGGGCCCGGAGTCGAAGGATGAACGGGACCGATTCCGGGGTCCGCTCCGCCGCCTGGGTCCCTCTCCGTTCGTCCTGAGCGTAGGGCCCGGCGCAGCCTGCCCCCGGCGGACCCACCGGGCCCGGAGTCGAAGGATGAACGGGACCGATCCGGGGTCCGCTCCGCCGCCCGGGTCCCTCTCCGTTCGTCCTGAGCGTAGGGCCCGGGGCCGCATGCCCCTGGCGGACCCACCGGGCCCGGAGTCGAAGGATGAACGGGACCGTCTGGAGCCCCGCGGACCGCCCGCCCGGGGCGCGCCTGCAAACGTTTGCACTAGCCCATGTGACCGCTCACATCCCCGTTGACCCGGGTGTGGCAAACTGTCATCGTCCCGCTCCGCAGGTGGGCCCGGAGGCACCGGTCGCATGGACCAGGGCAGCGCTCGTCTCACCGTCCGCAGCGTCAGCAAGCGCTTCGGCCCCGTGCACGCCGTGAGGGACGTCTCCTTCGCGGTGCGCGCCGGCGCGGTCCACGCGCTGGTGGGCGAGAACGGCGCCGGCAAGTCCACGCTGGTGAAGATCATCACCGGGATGCAGCGGCCCGACGCGGGCGCCATCCTGCTCGACGGCGAGCCCTGCGCCTTCGCCACGCCCATCGAGGCCCGGCGCCGCGGCATCACCGCCGTCTACCAGGACCCGCGGCTCTTCCCGCACCTGGACGTGGCCGAGAACATCTTCATGGGCATCCAGCCCCGCACGCGGCTGGGCCTGGTGGACCAGCGCAGGATGTACGGCGAGGCCGGCCGCATGCTGCGCGAGCTGGGCGTGGACATCGACCCGCGCTCGCTGCTGGCCGGGCGCTCGGTGGCCGAGGTCCAGTTCGTCGAGATCGTCCGCGCCATGATCGCAGACCTGAAGGTGCTGATCCTGGACGAGCCCACCGCCTCGCTCACGCCGGCCGAGGCGGAGCGGCTCTTCGCGGTGGCGGACGGGCTGCGCCGGCGCGGCGTCTCCATCCTCTTCATCTCCCACCGGCTGGAGGAGATCCGGCGCATCGCCGACGACGTCACGGTGATGCGCGACGGCGAGCACGTGATCACCACCGCGGCCAGGGACCTCTCCGAGGAGGACATGGTCCGGCACATGGTGGGGCGCGAGCTCAAGTCGCTCTTCGTCCGCCAGCCGGCGCAGGTCAGCGGGCCGCCGGCCTTCGAGGTGCGCGGCCTGTCGCTCGAGGGCACCTTCGCCGGCGTGAGCTTCGGGATCCGCCCGGGCGAGATCGTGGCGCTGGCCGGGCTGGTGGGCGCCGGGCGGACCGAGATCGCCGAGTCCATCTTCGGCCTGCGCCCCCCCGACGCCGGCACGGTGGTGATCGGCGGGCAGGCGGTGCGGCCGGCCCGGCCGGCGCAGATGGTGGCGCACGGGGTGGCGTACATCCCGGAGGACCGCGACGCGCACGGGCTGGTGGTGGAGCAGGGCGTGGCCTCCAACGTCTGCATGCCGGTGCTGGACCGGCTGGCGGCGCTGGGCGGGCTCCTCACCCACCGCGCCGAGCTGGCCTTCACCGCGCCGCTGGCGCGCGACTTCGAGGTGAAGGCCGCCACGCTCGACGCGCCGGTGGGCAGCCTCTCCGGCGGCAACCGGCAGAAGGTGGTGCTGGCCAAGTGGCTGGCCACGCGCCCGAAGGTGCTGATCCTCGACGAGCCCACCCACGGCATCGACGTGGGCACCAAGAGCCAGGTCCACCAGCGCATCGCGGCGCTGGCGGCGGAGGGGTACCCGGTGCTGCTGATCTCGTCCGACCTGCCGGAGGTGCTGGCCATGGCCGACCGGATCCTGGTGGTGGCCGGCGGCCGCATCGTGGCCGAGCTGGCGCGGGGCGAGGCCACGCAGGAGCGGATCATGACGGCCGCGGCGCTGGGGCCGGCGGCGGCGCAGCGCGCCGCAGAGGAGGTGGCGGGTGGCCGCTGAACCCTCCGCGCTGGTCTCGAGCCTGGGCGCCCAGCTCTCCCGCAACACGCTGCGGCTGCGCGTGGTGAGCGTGTTCCTGACCTTCCTGGGCGTGGTGGCGGCCTTCGGGCTCACCACCCAGAACTTCCTGACCCCGCAGAACGCCCGCATCATCGCCTTCAACGCCGCGATCCTCACCGTGGTGGCCTGCGCCGAGGCCATCGTGGTGGTGACCCGCAACCTGGACGTCTCGGTGGGCTCGATGATCGGCCTGGCCGGCTACGTGGCGGCCAAGTTCGCGGCGGCCAATCCCGAGGGCGGCCCGCTCATCATCCTGGTCGCGGTGGGGATGGGCCTGGCGATGGGGATCGTGAACGGCTGGGTGGTCGCCTACGGACGCGTCCCCTCCATCGTGGCCACGCTGGGCACGCTGGCCGTCTACCGCGGGCTCACCTACCTGCTGGGTCGCGGCGTGGAGGTCCCCTCCGGCGCGCTGCCGTCCTGGATGATCCGCTGGGCGGACGCCACGGTGGCGGGCGTGCCGGTGGTGGTGCTGCTGGCCGTGGCCATCACCCTGATCCTGGCCTGGCTGCTCAAGCACGTGCCCATCTTCCGGCGCGTCTACGCGGTGGGCTCGAACCCCGCGGCGGCGGTCTTCTACGGCCTGCGCGCGCCGCGGGTGGTGCTCTTCGCCTACGCCGTGGCCGGCGCGCTGGTGGGCTTCGCGGCCTTCCTCTACGTCTCGCGGGTGGGGACCATCACCGTCAACCTGGGGCGCGACTGGGAGATGACCGCGCTGGCCGCGGTGGTGGTGGGCGGCGTCTCCATGACCGGCGGCTCGGGCAACCTGGTGGGCGTCCTCTTCGCCGCGCTGATCCTCTCGTCGATCGACAACGGGCTGGTGCTGGCGCACGCCCCGGAGTTCTGGCGCATGGCCATCCAGGGGACCGCCATCGTGGGCGCCATCGCGCTCGACGCCGGCATCGAGCGGCGCATCCAGGCCATGTTCAGGCACGGGAAGGCGGCGGTGCGATGAGCCACGGGCCGGCGCGCTACCGCTGGGAGCTGACCATCTCGGTGCTGGTGGTCCTGGCCGCCGGCGGGGCCACCTGGCTCTCGCCGTTCTACCTGGACGCGGACCAGCTGCTCTACTCCTCCCGCAACTTCTGCTTCACCGGCATCATGGCCCTGGGGCTCACGCTGGTGATCCTCACCGGCGAGATGGACCTCTCCATCGGCTCCACGCTGGCGGTCTGCACGGTGCTGCTGGCGCGCTGCTCGGCGGCGGGGCTGCCGCTCTGGGTGGGCCTGCTGATCATCTTCCCGGTGGCCGGGCTGCTGGGCGCGCTCAACGGCTTCCTGGTGGCGCGCCTCAGGCTGCCGGCGCTGGCGGTGACGCTGGGGACCATGGGCGCCTACCGCGGCGTGGCCTTCATCATCGGCTCGGAGGTGGGCTACACCGGCTTCGACGACAGCTACCGCTGGCTGGGCTCCGCCACCCTGGGCGAGGCGGGCGTGCCGGTGATGCTGCTGCTCTTCTTCGCCGTAGTGGCGCTGTTCGGCGTGGTGATGCACTTCACCACCTTCGGCCGCCGGCTTTACGCGATCGGCTCCAACGCCGAGGCGGTCCGCTACGCCGGGCTGGGAGTGGTGCGGACCAAGCTCGGCGCCTACGTGGTGGCCGGCCTGACCGCGGCGCTGGGCGCCTGGATCTTCGTGGGCCAGTTCGGCTCGGCCCGCGGCGACAACGCCAACGGCGTGATCCTGGGGATCATCACCTCGGTGGTGCTGGGCGGCGTGGACATCAACGGCGGCAAGGGGACGGTGGTGGGCGTGCTGGTCTCCACCCTCTTCCTCTGGACCCTGCGCAACGGCATGGGGCTGGCCAACATCGCCGGCCCCATCCAGCAGCTGATCATCGGGGCGCTGCTGGTGGTGACGGTGCTGATCTCGAACTTCTCCGGGCGGGGCGGCGGGCTCTCGCCGCTGCTCAGGTGGCGCCGGCCGGCGGCCGCCGCGGCCCCGGTGCAGGAACGGAGGGCGGGGGACGGCTGACCCCCCGCGACTCCCTGCGTACGGCCGCCGTGGAGGGCGGCCGCACGCCAACAGGGGCCACGGCCCCATCACGCAAGGCAGCAGCAGGGGAGGAACACCATGAAGCGAGCGCTCAGGTTCGTGGCCATCGCGCTGGCGATGATCGGCATCGCGCAGGCGGCCCCGAACAAGAAGTACCGCATCTTCATGAACCCGAAGTTCACCGGCCTGTCGTACTTCGAGGTCTGCGCGAACGGGGCCAAGGAGGCGGCCAAGGAGCTGGGGGTGGACTTCACCTACACCGGCTCGGAGCAGGCCGACGTGCAGCTTCAAGTGCAGTCGCTGGAGAACATCGTGGCGCAGAAGCCCGACGCCATCATCGTCTCCGCCATCGACCTGAACGCGGTGGCGCCGCCGCTGCTCAAGGCCAAGAAGGGCGGCATCAAGGTCGTCTCCTACGACGCCGACACCGCCGCCAACGCCCGCGACTTCTTCGTGAACCAGATGTCCTACGAAGGCGCCGCCAAGGCCATGCTGGACTGCGCGCTGATCGACGCGCCCGAGGGCGGCGAGATCGCCTTCATCGCCGCGTCGCCCACCAGCCCGAACCACATGGCCCACATCCGGATCATGACCGAGCTGACCAAGACCGATCCCAAGTACAAGAAGTTCAAGCCGGTAGACACCCAGTTCGCCGCCGACGACGAGGCCAAGAGCATCGAGGTGGCCACCAACCTGATGCAGGCCCACCCCAACCTCAAGGTCATCATCTCCTCCTCCGCCGTCTCCGCCCCCGCCGCCGCCCGCGCCATCCAGAGCGCCGGCAAGGTCGGCAAGGTCTACGCGACCGGCGTGGCGCTGCCCTCGTCGATCCGCTCCTACCTGAAGGACGGCTCGCAGAAGGCCTTCTTCATCTGGGATCCGGCCAACCTCGGCTACCTCTCCGTCTACGCCGCCAAGGCCGCGCTGGACGGCACGCTCACCACCACCCCCGGCACCAAGTTCAAGGCCGGCAAGCTGGGTGAGTTCGAGGTCGGGAAGGACGGCGAGATCGTCTACGGGCGGCCGCTGATCTTCACCAAGGACAACATCGACAAGTTCAACTTCTAGGCGGCGCGAGCTGCTGGAAGACCTGAGGCATCAAGCCTCGGGCCTCAGGGAGGGCAACCCTGGGGCCCGAGGCCGTTCGTGTCCACCCCCGGTCGCCCTTCGACTCCGGCCCGCCATCGGTCGCAACAGGCTGGAGACGGGCCTACGCTCAGGGTGACCGGGGGTGAACCAGCAGCTGACCGGACCCGTATCCGTTCGTCCCGGGCGCAGGGCCCAGCGCTGCGTGCGATGGGCGGACCGCCGGGCCAGGTGACCGGGGGTTATCCTGTGCGCCTCCCATCCGTTCGTCCTGAGCGTAGGGCCCGGCGCTGCGTGCGCGAGCCGGAGCACCGGGCCCGGAGTCGAAGGATGAACGGGACCGAAAGCGGCTCCCGCTTGGCGCTTCGGCCCGCCGTCCGGTTCCACCTGGAGCATGACGGGCCTACGCCAAGGGTGACCGGGGGTGAAGCCGTGCGCAGGCCGGGTGTCGCCCTGACCGGGGCCGCTGCGCCTCGGCCCCGCCGTGACAACCCCGTGACCCGCGCCTGCGAGGGTACGACCCCGCAACGTGGCGTCGTCATCGACCCCCAGCCCAGCCGGAGCGCCACCCCATGTGCTTCTCGCCCACCGCGAGCTTCGTCGCGAGCGCCGCCCTCACCTCCACCGGCGGCTACTGCGTCCGTGAGAGCGTCCGGAGGGACAGAAGATATCTGCCGCTCGCGCTGCTCCCGCTCCTCTTCGGCGTGCAGCAGGCCGCCGAGGGCGGCGTGTGGCTCGCCCTGCAGGGCGGGCACGAGCGGCTCGTGACGGCGTTCTCGCTCCTGTTCCTGCTCTTCGCGTTCGGGCTGTGGCCGCTCTACTGCCCCCTCATCGTGCACGTGCTGGAACGGCGGGGGACCGCGCGGCGGACCGTGCTGCTCGGCCTGATGGTGGCTGGCGCGCTCGTCGGGGCGCTGGTCTACCTCCCGCTCGTCACGGGGACGACGCTCTTCACCACGCGCATCGTGAACGCCTGCATCGCGTACGAGACCGACCGCCCGGCCTGGCTCAAAGGCCTCTACACCGGCGCCTACCTCCTCGTGACCATGGTGCCGTTCCTGATCGCGTCGAGCCGGCGGATCGTCGCCTTCGGCGCGATGCTCCTCGCGGCGGTGGTGGCGACCATGCTCTCCTACCGCTTCGCCTTCTTCTCGGTCTGGTGCTTCTTCGCGGCCTGGCTGTCGCTGTACGTCGTCTACGCGATCCGCCGGAGCCCTGCCGGCGCGGCGGCCTGACCGCGGTCTGCACGGGAGACCCGAGCCCCGGCCACGTGTGGCAGATCCACGCCATGCCGCGCCGACGCCTGCTCCTGGTCCCGCTCCTCGCCCTGGCCGGCTGCTCCACCACCCTGAGCTGGTTGAGCGAGCACACCGTGGAATGGCGACACCTGCATTCGGCCTGCGTGCAGGTGGAGGCGCTGGAGCCGCGCCCGGTGCTTCACCTCACCGCCGCGAACATGGACAGCGCCCTCGTCTTCAGGCCCATGCGGCAGCAGAGACGTGGCGATACGCTGGACCTGACGGTCGTGCAGAAGCTGGCGGTCGAGGGCCAACGCCTTCGAGGCGACTTCGACTTCCGCGTGGAGGTGCCGGACGGCGTGAACACGGTCCGCTTCGGGAAGGAACGGGCCGTGCTCTGGACGCGCTCGCCGCCGGATCAGCCGTAGGGCCGCACCCGGGCAGCGCCCGGCCTCGAAGGCCGGCGCCCGCCGCTCGGCCTTGCCTCCGCTCAGCGCGGAGTAGACGACAGCAGCCCCGACTCGCGCATGACGCGCTGGGCGTGCTCGAACTCGTCGCCACCGCCGGAGAGCACTCCCGGCAGCATGATGAGCCGCCGCCGCCGCTTCGGGCCCTCCATGAAGTGCACGACGAAGTAGCCCCGCCTCAGCGGGGGCAAAGGCCTGCGCGCTTCGACGCGCTGGACGGTCGAGCGCGAGATCCGTGGAGCGGTGGAGCAGTCCCACGATCGGGCCGCGGACAGGAGGAGCCAGACCCCGAGCCCTGCAAGCGCGTAACTGGCGAGCAGCGCACCTCGCTCGAACGCTTCCGCCGCCTGGAACCCGAGGGCTCCGGCCAGGGCCACATACACGATGAGCAGCCGCGGGACGGAGGATCCGACCACCGCGTCGGCCATCGCCCCGCGGGGTCCCTCACGGCTCAAGACGATCTCGGCGTCGGTGATCGTGCACGTGCCTGTCTTCGTGCGGAACGAGCGTACGGGGTCGCTGGTCATGGGGCGGGGTTTCGGTACAGGAGGTAGGTCTGGTCGATGGTGTATCACCATCGGCACGCGCGAGAGGGGCCTCGCTGCCACCTCTCGTCAGGCAGCGGATCCCCCGGTCGCCCTTCGACTTCGGCCCGCCGATCGGTCCGCCTGGCGTGTGACGGGCCTACGCTCAGGGTGACCGGGGGGTGAACCCCGCGCCGGCGCGGTCCAATCCGTATCTGCGGGTCTTCGCGCTCCTGGGATCGCTGGTCGGCCTGCTGATCTACAAGCTGGCCCAGGAGCGCGCGTTCATGCTGCGGCTCAACGCCCAGCTCGCGCTCTGCCAGCGCCAGATCGAGCTCAACACGCGGGGCCCGAGCGCGGTGGCTCAGGCGGCGTAAGGTCGACGACCGGCGGACAGGGGGCGGCGGGGTATCCAGCCGCCCCCTACGCCGCCCCGCTCCTCCGCGCCGCCAGCTGATCCCCCGGCGACGACGCGTCCAGCAGCGGCAGCCGGACCGAGAAGCACGACCCGCGCCCGACCTCGCTGGCCACGTCGATCGAGCCGCCGTGGGCGAGGACGATCTTGCGGGCCAGCGACAGGCCCAGGCCGGTGCCCTCGCCGGGGGCCTTGGTGGTGAAGAAGGGCTCGAAGAGCCGCTTCATGTGCGTGGGCGAGATGCCCTTGCCGGTGTCGGTGACCCGGACCAGCGCGTGCGGCCCCTCGCGCAGCAGCTCCACCGAGATCTGGTTGGGCCGCCCCTCGGCGCGGGCCTGGACGGCGTTCACCACCAGGTTGAGCACCACGTCCACCAGCTCGCCGCGGTGGCCCATCGCGTGGACCGGGCCGCGCACGTCGATGCGGGCGGCGGCGCTGCGCAGGTCGGCGGCGGCGATCCGCACCACGCCCTCGACCACCTCGGCCAGCTCCACCGTGGCGGCCGGCTCGCCGACCTGGTCGTTGCGCGAGAGGGAGCGCAGGTGGGTGACCAGCTGCCGGATCCGCTCCATGCCCTGCAGGCTCTCGGTCAGCGCCGGCCCGGCCTCGCGGCGAGCGAAGACCACCTCGTGGCGGGCCAGCACCGCCCGCACCTTGTCCACGGCGCGGACCTCCAGGCCCACCGCGGCCAGGTCGGCCACCGCCGACTCGTAGGCGGCCAGGTAGCGCTGCAGCTCGGTCAGGTTGGAGCCGACGAAGGCGCTGGGGTTGTTGAGCTCGTGGGCCACGCCGGAGGCCAGCACGCCCACCGCCGCCAGCTTGTCGGCCTGCACGATGCGGGCGTGGAGGCGGCGCTGCTCGCCCACGTCGCGGGCCACCCGCACCAGCCGGTCGTCCACCGTGGTGCAGGTGATCTCGAAGGTGGTGTCGAAGACCGGGTCCTCCACCTCCACGATCCCGTCCGACTGGCTCGCCCACCAGCGCTCGGGGTGGCCGGCCAGCAGGTCCCGGAGGGGCCGCAGGACCAGCTCGTGCGGGCGCTTGCCCAGCAGCACCGCGAAGGCGCGGTTGGCCCGGACCACGCGCCCCTCGCGATCGGTCACCACCACCAGCTCGGCCAGGAAGTCGAAGGTCGCGTCCCACTCGTCCTGGGCGCGGTGGAGCGCGGCGTCGGCGGCGCGGGCGCGGCCCGTGGCCCACTCGCGGCCGGTCTGGAGGTGCGCGGCCAGCAGCGCCACCACCGCCACGAGGCCCGCCTCCATCACCCAGCGGCCATACGAGGCCGTCTCGAGCCGGGCAGGGTCGAAGCCGGCCGAGAGCGCGTCGGAGAGGACCAGCGAGAGCAGCGCCCAGACGGCCACCAGGCCGGTCTCGACCGGCCGGGGCAGGACCGCGGCGGCGCCCACCACGCCCACCAGCACGCCGTAGCGCAGCACCGAGTCGGCGTCGCCGTGGAGGACCGCCAGCAGCACCGGCAGGGCCACCACCAGGTAGGCCTCGACGCGGGCCCAGGGGAGGAGCAGGCGGTGCCAGGCCGGGCGGGAGGCCACCGCGCCAAGCCCCACGTTGGCCGCCAGCAGGAACCCGCCCACGGCCAGCGTGGCCCAGGGCGTGCCGCTGCGGTCCTCCAGCAGACCGCTCGCCAGGTCCACCGCCACGAAGATCGGGACCAGCAGCCAGCGCAGCTTCAGGAGCCAGCGCAGGCGCTCGATCAGCTCCGCGGAGGTGGGGTCGTGAGGCCGTCCCCGGACGGTCCAGCTCATCCTGTGGCGCTCCTCGACTCCCCCGGACCAGGGAGTCTAGTCGAGGTGCTGGCCCCGTCCAATTGGGTGATCGGGAAAAGGCTCGAACGCCGACCGAGGGTCCGGGCCAGACCCAATCCGCGCTGACGCGGGATGAGCTTCGCCGGTATCTCGGCGCCGCACTCTCAGCGGCGGGACGCAGGTCGCCCAGCGGCGTCGGCCGCGGGACGGGTCAGGTTGTCAGCGCGCAATGAAGAAGGGGCGGCCTGCGGGCCGGTGGTTCAGGTGACGACAGCGGGCCCGTGCTGATCGGCGACGCGGGCGGCGAGCAGCGCGTCGCGGAGGGTCTCCGCGGCACGGGCCCAGGCGATGGGGCCGCCGTCCTTGCGAGGCGCCAGGGCCCGCCAGGCGCTCAGCGCGTTGTAGCCGATGATCCGCAGCCAGCTGACGGTCTCGATGGCGGCCCGGTTCGCCTGGCAGGGGTGGCCATCGTCCTCGCCCAGCACCACGTCCAGGGTCCAGTGGCAGCGGTTCTCAATCCCCCAGTGCAGACGGACGAGCGCCAGCTCCTGGTCCCGGGTCAGGGTCCCGGTGGGGATCGAGGTGACGAAGTACCGCTGCTCGACCGCCACAATCTCGCCGCGCCGGTCGGTCGTGGTCTGGCAGACGTACCAAAGCTGCTGGGCGCCCTCCATGACGACGGAGGGGCTGCCGGCGACGTCGCGGACGTAGAGCTCCCGCACCACGACGTTACCTCTGTACCGCTCGGTGGTCCGGGCGACCGGGTCACCAATCGTGTACTCGCCGTGCTCGCGGGCGAAGGCGTGCAGGTACGGCTGGTTGCCCTTGAGGCCGAACAGGTACCAGCAGCCGAGCGAGCTCACGAGCTCCGCGTTCTCGCGGGCGCAGAGGCCTGCGTCGCCGGTGACGATGCGGAACTGCCCGCCCAGCGCCTCGTCAATCTTGGGGAGCAGTTCCCGGAAGGCGGGGGACTCGCCCTCCTTGGAGCCGATGATCCGCTGTCCGACGCAGAGGCAGGCGGAGGAGGAGGTCAGCGCGGCGCGGAGGGCGCCGAAGGTCTGCAGCGAGGATCCCGCGGCGTCGTAGGCCGACTGCAGGGCGCCGGGCAGCTCCTCGCCGTCGATCCGGGACCAGGTCCCCTTGCCGTCGAAGCTCATCACGCCGACCGGGAAACGATCGTTCCTGGCCACCTTGCGGGCGACGAGAATCCTTCGCCTGCGCGAAGACGGTCTCCTCCAGGCCGGCTGGGTCCTGCTGGGCGAGCAGGCGGTAGAGGGTGGTGTCGCACGGCTTCCCCGCGACCGGGAGTCCCAGCGCGCGGCGAGCGCCCAGGCCGAGGTCGGCAAAGAAGTCCTCGGCGCGCCGCAGCGTCCGACAGCCCACGGAGAACGCGGCGGCCAGGCCTCCCAGCAGGCCCAGGTGGTCGTGGACGACCCAGGCCTCCTCGCGAGGGTCCTCGACTCCGTGGTCCCACGGGATGTCGGCGTGCCGCAGGGCACGTCGGGCTTGTGTTTCGGTGATCGGCATGATCTCCTGCCTCTCGGCCTCTTCTCGTTTTGCGCGAGTTCGGCCGTCTTTGGGGGTGGGGGCCCGCATAGCCTCCACCCCTTCTCCTTTTGCGCGGGCGGGATGATCGCCGAGGTGGATCGCGGCGTCAATCTTGCCGATCAGGAATCCGAGGCGACGGCGGGCGGAGTCGGCCCCGCGCCACGAAAATCACCCTCGTCTCGGCGCGAGTTGGACTCTCAAGCGCCCCAGGCGCGAGAATCGCGAGACGACGGGTCAGCGGGAATCAGGTCTGAGGGTCCGGGCGGGGCGGTGGGGGGCGGGCGGGCGAGCGGCCGGAGAACTCCTGGCAACTGGATCGGGGGCCCCTGCCGCGGATAGACTCCCGGGCTTCATGGTCCAGTTCAACTCGGACACGCGCGAGATCGCCGTCAAGGTCGTCTATTACGGCCCCGCCCTCTCCGGCAAGACCACCAACCTCCACGCGCTCCACCAGAAGATCGACGGCAAGGTCCGCGGGCGTCTCATGACGCTCGACACCAAGGACGACCGGACGCTCTTCTTCGACATGATGCCCGTGTTCTTCAAGACCCGGGCCGGCGTGAAGGTGAAGCTGAAGCTGTACACGGTGCCCGGCCAGGTGATGCACGAGTCCACCCGGCGCATCGTGCTGCAGGGCAGCGACGCGGTGGCGTTCGTGGCCGACTCGCGGCGCAGCGAGGCCGCGAACACGCTCGCCTACTGGCAGAACATGCTCAAGAACCTGGAGGCGAACGGGCTCGATCCGAAGACCCTGCCCATCGTCATCCAGATGAACAAGCGCGACCTGCCGGACGCGCGCGGCGAGGACGAGTGGCAGGACCTGCGCGCCATCGTGCCGGCGCCGGTGGTGCCGGCCGTGGCCATCCGCGGCGAGGGCGTGGTGGAGACGCTGCACGCCGTGCTGCAGCGCTGCTACCGCAGCCTGGACCGGCAGTTCTCGCTGGACGCCCACTGGAAGATCCCGGAGCGCGAGTTCCTCTCCCAGAATCTTCTCCAACGTCGACCTGCGCGGGACGGCCATGGCCGGGGAGGCCGGCGCGCGATGAGCCTCCCGGGGTCCTTCCTCAACCAGCGGCTGCCGCTGGGCGACCTGCTCGATCTCCGGGCCTTCGCGGACGTCTGCCACTCCTTCGCCGAGCTGTACCGGATCGGCCTCAAGGTCTTCGACGAGAACCGGCAACAAGCTGGTGGACGTGAAGGTCGGCAACGCCGACTTCTGCGGCTGGATCTGGTCCAAGCCGGCCGGCCGCGAGCAGTGCATCGAGACGGTGGGGCGGGTGAAGACCGCCGACGTGGGCGAGGAGCCCGCGCCCTCCACCTTCCAGTGCTTCTCCGGCTGCCGCTACGTGGTCCAGCCGGTGCTCTACGAGGGCGACGTGCTGGGGCGCGTGGTCTTCGGCCCCTTCGTGCCCGACGAGGCGCCGGCCCTCACCCCCGCGCTCCGCGCCATCGCCGACGACTTCGACGAGCGCGCGGTGGGCGGCTACCAGTCCAAGATCCGCCGCGTGCCCATGGGCACGGCCGAGAAGATCCTGAAGCACTTCATGGATCTGCTCGACGTGATGGTCTTTACCGGCCACAAGAACCTGATCGCCGCCAAGCTGCACATCGAGGCGGTGCAGGAGAGCTACCGTGAGCTGCAGGACAAGAACCAGCGGCTCGAGGACAGCTACGCCAAGCTGAAGGAGCTGGACCGGCTCAAGTCCAACTTCCTCGCCACCATGAGCCACGAGCTGCGCACGCCGCTCACCAGCGTCATCGGCTACTCCGAGATGATGCTGGAGGGGCTGGGCGGGCCGCTCACCGCCGAGCAGCGCGAGTACCTCGGCATCATCATGGAGAAGGGCGAGAACCTGCTCCAGCTCATCACCTCCATCCTGGACATCTCCAAGATCGAGGCGGGCCGGGTGCGGCTGGTCCTCTCCGAGGTGGACGCCGCCCAGCTCATGCGCGACGCGGTGGCCACGCTGCTGCCGCTGGCCCGCAAGAAGGGGCTCAAGGTCAGCTGCGACGCCGGCGCGCTGCCGCGCGTGATGGCCGACCGGGACAAGCTGCGCCAGTGCCTGGTGAACCTCTGCTCCAACGCGGTCAAGTTCACGCCGGCCGGCGGCTCGGTCACGGTGCGCGGCGAGCTGGTCACGGCCGAGCGGCTGGCCATCCACGTCACCGACACCGGCATCGGCATCTCGCAGGAGCACCTGGACAAGGTCTTCGACGTGTTCTTCCAGGTGGACGGCTCCTCAACCCGCGAGTACGGCGGGGCCGGCCTGGGCCTGGCCATCGTGCGCTCCTTCGTGGAGGCGCACGGCGGCGAGGTGAAGGTCCGCTCCACGGCCGGCGCCGGCTCCACCTTCACCGTGGTCCTGCCGCTCAACAACCCGGCCGCTCCCTCGCTCACGCCGCCCGCCGCGGCGGGGCGCTGACCGACGGCTCCTCACCCCGCTCGCCGCTCCCCAGGCTCCCTCCGCTCGGGGTGAGCCTGTCGAACCCCGAGCCGCGCCGAGGCCCCCGATGACCGAGTTCGAGCTCATCTCGCGCTTCACCTCGCGCCTGCCGCTGGACGGCGAGGGCGTGCGCCTCGGCGTGGGCGACGACGCCGCCCTGCTCCGCCCGCCGGCCGGCGAGGTGCTGGTCACCACCGTGGACATGGTGGTGGAGGGCGTCCACTTCGACGACCGCTTCACCCCGGCCGACGTGGGCTGGAAGGCGCTGGCGGTGAACCTCTCCGACCTGGCCGCCATGGGCGCCCGCCCGCTCTGGGCGCTGGTGTCCCTGGCCCTCCCGCCCGGCATCGCGCCGGCGCGGCTGGACGGCCTGGCCCAGGGGCTGGCCGCCTGCGCCCGGCCCCACGCCGTGGCGGTGGTGGGCGGCAACGTCTCGCGCGCCAGGGAGCTGTCGGTCGCGGTGACGGTGATCGGCTCGGTGCCGGAGAAGCTGGCCCTGACCCGCGGCGGCGCCCGCCCGGGCGACCTCCTGCTCGCCTCGGGCAGCTTCGGCGGCGCGGCGCTGGGCCTGCGCCCACGGGCCTCGGCGGCGCTGGCCAGGCGGCAGCGCCGGCCCGAGCCGCGGGTGGCGCTGGGGCGGGCCCTGGCCGGCGTGGCGCGCGCCGCCATCGACGTCTCCGACGGCCTGGTGCAGGACCTGGAGCACCTCTGCGACGCCTCCGGCGTGGGCGCGGTGGTGGACGTGCGCCGGGTGCCGGTGGACGCGGCGGTCAGGCGGGCGGCCCGCGGCCTGCCCGACCCCGACCAGCCGGCGCTGGCCGGCGGCGAGGACTACGAGCTGCTGGTCGCGGTCCCCCCGGAGAAGCTGCCCGACGCCGGCGAGGCGGCGCGCCAGGCCGGCGTCCCGCTGACGGTGATCGGCCAGTTCACCGAGGGCGGCGACGTCACGCTGCTCGACGCGGCGGGCCAGCCGCGGGCGCTGCCGGCGGGCCACGACCACCTCCGCCCACCGCGCGGCCGGGAGCGGCCCGCGGGTGCGCCTTTGACTTCACCCCCCGGACGTCTAGGATCCGGACCGACCCGCCGCCGTCCAGGGCGGGCGATATCACGACAGCGAGGCAGACGTGGTTCGAGCCAGAGGTGACGAGCGGCTCTCGACGCGCCCCAGCGCACGCGCCAGCGACGCGCCGCACCTGGTCGCCATGCGGGGGCGGGCGCCCGAGCCGGCGCTCCGGCCCGCGCCGCAGGCGAGCGGCCTGACCGCGTCGCTGCAGACCAAGATCCTGGTCTCCTACCTGATCGTCGGCGCGGTGCTGTTCCTGGCCGTGCCGAAGGTGGGGGAGTACGTCAAGGTCTGGTGGATCGAGGCCATCGTGGTCCTCGCCATCACGCTGGCGCTGGGCGCGTTCCTGACCCTGCTGGTGGCCCGCGTGGCCCGCCTGGGCCGCCTGAAGGAGAGCGCGGTCGAGATCAGCCGCGGCGACCTCTCCCGCAGCGTGATCTCCGAGGAGCAGCGCGCCTTCCACGACGAGATCGACGACCTGACCGTCGCCATCCGCACCATGCAGGAGAACCTGCGGGACCTGGTGTCGCGCATCCAGCGCACCGCCCAGTCGGTCTCGGACAGCGCCACCGAGCTGCAGAACTCCGCCGAGGAGGTCAACGCCTCCACCGACGAGGTGGCCTCCTCGATGGAGAAGATCGCCGAGGGCGCCGGGCAGCAGTCCGACCTGGTGGAGCGCACCTCCAAGGTGATCGGCGAGATCGCCGCCTCCATCGAGCGGACCGCCCGCAGCGCCGAGGAGGCGGCCCGCACCTCCGCCGAGACCTCCGGCGCCGCCCACTCCGGCGGCGAGGCCGCGCGGCTGGCCGGCGAGAAGGTGAAGAAGGTGTTCGCCCGGATCGAGGCGGCCTCCGAGCAGGTCTTCGCCTTCGGCGAGCGCACCAAGGAGATCTCCAAGATCGTCGAGGCCATCACCCAGGTGGCCAACCAGACCAACCTGCTGGCCCTCAACGCCACCATCGAGGCGGCCCGCGCCGGCGAGTACGGCCGCGGCTTCGCGGTGGTGGCCGAGGAGGTGCGCAAGCTGGCCGAGTCGGCTGGGCGCTCCGCCGAGCAGATCTCCTCGCTGGCCACCGACATCTCCGGCCGCGCCGCCAAGGTGGTCGAGACCATGCAGGAGTCGGTCTCCGAGCTGGGCGACGGCCGCGAGGACCTGAACGCCATCATCCGCACCCTGGCCGACATCGCCAAGATCGCCGCCACCGGCGCCGACAAGGTGGGCGTCATCTCCCAGGCCGCCCGCGACCAGCTGAAGGGCTCGGCGGACATGGTCCAGGCGATGGACCACATCTCCGACGTGGCCTCCTCCAACGCCAGCAGCACCGAGTCGGTGCGCAAGGTGATGGGCGAGCAGACGGCGGCGGTCTCGCAGATGGCCAGCGCCGCGCAGGAGCTGACCAACCTGTCGGTCGAGCTGCAGTCGGTGGTCTCGCGGTTCCGGCTCGGTTAGCCCATGCGCCACGTCGTGTTCCGGATCGCGACCGAGCGCTACGCGCTCCCGCTCGACGCGGTCCGGGAGGTGGTGGTCCCGCAGCCGCCCTTCGCCCGCGTGCCGCGCGTGTCGGAGGCGGTGCGCGGCGTCATGAACCTGCGCGGCCGGGTGCTGGCGGTGGTGGACCTGGCGGCGCTGGTGGGGCTCCCTCCGCAGCCGCTCCGCGGGGGGACCGGGCAGGTGCTCATCCTGGAGGACCAGGGGAAGCGGGCCCTGGGGTTCCTCATCGGCGGCGTCCAGGGCGTCGAGCCGCTGACCCCTGGCAGCGAGGCCCCTGGGCTGGTGCGCGGCGTGGCCGCGGCCGGGGCCGGCGCGGTCACGGTGCTGGGGGTGGGGCCGCTGCTGGAGACCGCGCTGGGGCTGTTCGGGGAGCGATGAGACGCGGCGTGACAGGCGGTCGCTGTGAGCCGAGGTGAGCAAGTCGGTCGATCGCTTGTCCGGCGAGTCAGTCCGGTGGTAGGGTCGCAGCACCTCCCGGGGAGGACCTTTTTTTTATGCCGAAGCGAGTCCTGATCGTCGATGACGCGATCTTCATGCGCAACATGATCAAGGACATCTTCAGCGGGTCCGGGTTCGAGGTGGTCGGTGAAGCCGCCAACGGACTCGAAGCCGTGGAGAAGTACCGCGAGCTGCGCCCCGACCTCACCACGATGGACATCGTGATGCCGTTCAAGAGCGGCATCGAGGCCACGCGCGAGATCATCAAGACCGACGCCAAGGCGGTCATCGTGATGTGCTCGGCGCTGGGCCAGGAGTCGCTGGTGATGGAGGCCATCGAGGCCGGCGCGAGCGACTTCATCGTGAAGCCGTTCAAGTCGGAGGACGTGCTCTCGGTGGTCAAGAAGGTGCTGGGCGACGCTTAGCCCTCCCAGGTCCGCCGGCGCGCCGGCCGGCCGGCGAGGCTGGAGGAGGCGCCGTGGACCTCTCCAAGTACCTGGCGCTGTACGTGGCCGAGGCGGGCGAGCACCTCGCCGGCTACGGCCGCGACCTGGTCACGCTGGAGCGGGCGGTCCGCGAGGGCGCCGGGGACGTCCGCGAGGTCATCGACAGCCTGTTCCGCCACGCGCACAGCGTGAAGGGCATGAGCGCGTCGATGGAGCTGGAGGGGCCGGCGGCGCTGGCCCACCGCGCCGAGGACCTGGTGGACCTGTTCCGCCGCGGCGTGGCCAGGCCGGACGAGGCCTCGGTCGACCTGCTGCTCTCGGTGGGCGACACGCTCCAGGCCATGGTGCAGGCGGCGGGGCGCGGCGAGAAGCCGGCCGCGGACGCCGACCTGGTCCAGCGCGTCACCGGGCAGCTCAAGCGGCTCAAGGGCGAGCCGGAGGAGCCGGCCCCGGCCGCGGTGGCCCCCCCGCCGCCCGCGCCTGCCGCGGCCCCTCCTGCGCCGCCCCCGCCCGCCCCGGCGCCTGCGCCCGCCGCCGCCCCGGCCCAGCCGGAGTCGCGCGAGGCGGCCACGGCGGCCCGCGCCGAGGCGGCCCGGCCCGCGGAGGTGCGCACGCACCGGCGGGTCCAGGCGCTGGTGGAGATCGCCGGCAACTGCCCGGTGCCGGCGGTGCGCGGCTTCCTGGTGGTGAAGAAGCTGGCCACGGTGGGCGCGGTGGCGCGGGCCACCCCCACGGTCGAGGACCTCAAGATCGGCCGCATCCCCGGCAAGAAGCTGGAGGTGCTGCTCGACACGGCCGAGCCGCTGGCGGCCCTGGAGAAGCTGCTGGGGCAGATCTCCGACATCGCCACGGTGACGCTGCGCGAGCCGGAGCCGGAGCACGAGCCGGCGGCCCCGGCGGCCGCGCCGCGCCCGGCGGCGGAGGCGGTGCCGGCGGCGGAGGCGGCCCGCACGGTGCGCGTCCGCACCGAGATCCTGGACGGCTTCCTGGACGCGGTGGGCGAGCTGATCCTGGCCACCGACCGGATCCGCGGAATCGGCCGGACGGTGCCGGGGCAGCAGCGCAAGCCGCTGGAGGAGGGCGTCGACCGGCTGCACGCCATCGTCAAGGACCTGCACGACAAGGTCATGCGGGTGCGGATGACGCCGCTGGCGCTCATCACCGAGCGCCTGCCGCGCGCGGCCCGCGACGTGGCCCGCAAGGTCAACAAGCAGGTGGAGGTGGCCATCGAGGGGGCCGAGATCGGAGATCGACCGGGCCATCCTGGAGGAGCTCTCCGACCCGCTGCAGCACGTGCTGCGCAACGCCATCGACCACGGCGTGGAGCCGCCGCACCTGCGCCTGCTGGCCGGCAAGCAGGCCACGGGGCACATCCGCATCCAGGCCCGGCGCGATCGCGACCGGGTGATCCTCGACATCTCCGACGACGGCAAGGGCATGGACCCGGCCAAGCTGCGCGCGGCGGCCGTGGCGCGCGGGGTGCTGACGCAGGAGGCGGCCGACGCGCTGACCGACCGCGACGCGCTGCTGCTGGCCTGCCTGCCGGGCGTCTCCACGGCGGAGCAGGTGACGGACCTGTCCGGCCGCGGCGTGGGGATGGACGCGGTCAAGCGCACGGTGGAGGCGGTGGGCGGCGCGCTGGAGATCGACAGCGTGCCGGGGCGCGGCACGAAGTTCACGCTGCGGCTGCCCCTGACGGTGGCGGTGCAGCCGGTGCTGCTGGTCCGGGTGGGCGAGGAGGTGCTGGGGCTGCCCATCGCCAAGGTGCACGGCGCGGCGCAGGTCTCGCTCTCGGCGCTGGACCGGACCCGCGGCGTGCCGGTGCTGCCCTACGCGGGCGACATCGTGCCGGTGCGCGACCTGGGCCACCTGCTGGGCTTCGACGAGGCCCCGGGGCGCGACGAGCGCGCGGTGGTGCTCACCGACGGCGGCGACACGGGCCGGGTGGGCCTGGCGGTGGACGGGCTGCTGGGCCAGCAGGAGGCGGTGCTGAAGCCGCTGGGCCAGCCGCTGGAGAACGTGCCGGGCCTCTCGGCGGTGACGGTGCTCGGCAACGGGCGCCCGGTCTTCATCCTCGACGTGCAGCGGCTCCTGGCGGCCTGACGTGGACCCCTCGGCGACACGGGTGCAGCCGTGAACCAGCTCTTCGGCCGCCGCGAGGTGGACGCGCTGCAGGAGCTGGCCTCCATCGGCTGCGGCCAGGCCATCACGGCCCTGGGCAAGCTGGCCGGTCACCGGCTGGAGATGGACGTGCCGGAGGCCTGGCTCTCGGCCCAGGCCGGCGCCATCGCCGCCTTCCTGGACGCGCTCTCGACCGACATCGTCACGGTGGGCGTGAAGCTGGAGGGGCCGCTCACCGGCGACCTGCTGCTGGCCCTCCCGGAGCGCGACGCCGAGGCGCTGGCGGCGATGCTGGGCTTCCCGCCGGACAGCACCGGCCCGGACGGCCCGCGCTGGGCGGGCATGGCGGAGAGCGCGCTGATGGAGTCCGGCAACATCGTGGGGAGCGCCTTCGTCTCCGCGGTGGGCACGCTCTGCCGCGAGAAGCTGCTGCTCTCCATCCCCACGCTGGTCCGCGGCAGCGGCCGCGCCTGCGTCGAGGCCCTCGTCTCCCACGCCGGGTCCGTCGCGCTGGCAACCCGCTTCACCGCCGGCGCGCAGGGCAAGCACAAGCTGGAGGGGCTGATCCTGGTGATGCCCGAGCCGGCCAAGATCGCCCGCCTGCTGGGGCACCTGCTGAAGCCGGAGGAGTAGGGGCGGGCGCGGTCCCTGGCCTTCGACTTCGCCGCCGCCGGTGGCGGCGGCTACGCTCAGATGGAATGAAGCGGCTGGCCTCCACCTCGGGGTGGTGGCACGAATGCCCCACAACGCGGTCAGAGCCGCAGAGAGTGGAGACCAGCCGTGGACCATATTGGCATCGACCTGCACAAGAAGGACAGCCAGCTTTGCATCCTGAACGCGGAGGGCGGGGTTCTGGAGGTGCGGATCCCCACCCGGGCCGACCGGTTCGCCGAGGTGCTCGCGAACAGGCCGCGGGCCAAGCTCCTGCTGGAGGCCTCCACGGAAAGCGAATGGGTGGCGCGGCACATCGAATCGCTCGGGCACGAAGTGATCGTGGCCGACCCGAATTACGCGCCGATGTACGGGACGCGGACGAGGCGGGTAAAGACCGATCGGCGAGATGCCCGAGCGCTGGCCGAGGCTTGCCGTTCAGGGACCTACCGAGCGGCCCACCGGAGGTCGGAATCCAGGCGGACGGTCGCTGTCCGCTTGTCGGTGAGAGACACGCTGGTCCGCACCAGGTCGCGGTTCATCACGGTGACCCGGACGTCCTTGCGGAGCCATGGGCTACGGGCCCCGAGCTGTGAAGCCGAGCACTTCGCGCGGGTGGTGTTGGAGATGGCCCTGCCGGACGAGGTCCGCGACGAGGTCGAGCCGTTGCTGCTGATGTTCGACACGCTGAACGCCCGGATCGCCAAGGCCGACGCTGACCTCGAGGCCATCGCCCGCGACAGCGCAGTGGTACGGAGGCTCACGACGGCGCCAGGCGTGGGCGTCGTGACGGCCATTGCGTACGACGTCGTCATCGATGATCCCAAGCGCTTCCAGAGTGCCCAGCAGGTGTCCGCCTACTGCGGCCTGGTCCCTAGCGAGCTGAGCTCGGGCGAGAAACAGCGCAAGGGGCGGATCACCAAGACCGGCAACGCCAGGGTGCGCTGGCTTCTCGTCCAGGCCGCGCACTGCGTCTTGCGCAGCAAGAGCGCAGAGTCGCTGCCGCTGCGCGAATGGGCGGGGAAGATCCACCGGCGGAGGGGACGCGCAGTCGCCGTCGTGGCGCTGGCGCGCAAACTCTCCGGAATCCTGTTCGCGATGATGAGGGACGGGAAGGACTTCGACGGCAGCCGCACCTGCAGGGGAAACGCGATGGCCTAGACGACCGAAATCGGACCCAGTCGGGCGGACGCCGGGCCGGAGATCCGGGAGTGAGGCGAAAGCGGGTTTCGAGACAGGGTGAGCGCGAGTTCGGCCTTGGCTGGTCACCAGGAACGGCCGTCGCTCAGATGGCGCCCCCTGCTCGAATCCCCCACTGCGCCGGCGGCACTGCCGCCCCTGTCGAGCGCGAATAGAAGGCTGATGGAACTCGCGTTCGCCTGACTCCCTGACCGATGGCCAACCAGCGCCGCCCAGGCTTCAGGACAAACGACATCACCGGCCCTTGACCGGGGACGCCGCTTCATAGAAGGCCGAACGGGGTTGCTGCAACGGCCTGGCCGAGACGGGATGGCGCGGTCAGGCCGAGTGCGTGACGCAGTCAGGCCGAGCAGGCTTCACGGTCCGTTCGGGCTGAGCGTAGCGAGCCCGCAGGGCTCGCGGAGTCGAAGCCCAGGCTCATCCGCACGCGTCGACTGCGCTCACCCCAGCCGCTTCACCATCCGCGCCACCTCGCAGTCGAGGTCGCCCACGCGGCACACCTTGCGGTGCACCTCGCTGAACCCGCAGCGCTCCCAGAAGGCGCGGCCGCGGGGGTTCTGGGCCACCACGGCCAGATACAGCGTGGTGAACCCCTCGCCGCGCGCCCAGGCCTCGGCGGCGCGGAAGACGCGGTCGCCCAGGCCGGCGCCGCGGACCTCGGGCAGGAGCACCTGGAGCCCGAGGAAGCAGTCTCGCGGCTCGGGGAAGGCGCGCAGCAGCTCCACCGCGCCCACCAGCCGGCCGTCGGCGCGCCGGACGCCGAACACCGCCTTGTCGGCGGCGCTGCGGCCGGGCGGCACGTTGCCGAACAGGTCCTCCAGCTGGGCGTCGGAGGGCTCGCGCCCCTCGGACATGCGGACGTAGTCGGCGCAGCCCTGGAAGAGCGCCCGCAGCTCGGGGCCGTGATCCGGGGTGAGCAGCTCGAAGGCGTGAGCGGGGTCGGGGGGCGCGGGCACTGGGGGCACGGTCGACACGATACCCGGCGGGGAGCCGGGGAGCACGCGGCGCCTGGTCGCCCGTGCGCGTGCTACATTTCAGGCGTGGCCACGACAGGCACACCGGGCCGCCCCAGCGGCGAGGAGCTCTCGCGGGCCATCGACGCCCTGGTGGACGAGTGGCGTGAGCGGTCGCTCTGGTACCTGCGCCGGGACTGGTATCCGCGGACCAGCGCAGAGCAGCGCAGCGCGCTGGAGGCCATCCAGCGCCGCTCCAATCTCGAGACGTTCAAGCGTGCAGCGAGGCTGATGGCATGGCTCTCACCGGATTCCAGCGCGACGTCTGCCGGGTCCTAGCCGAGCAGCGCCGCCGCGGAGGCGAGAGCTACGTCGCGGGCGGCGGGGCGCTCAACGAGCTGCTGGCTGCCCCTCGCCGGTCGCACGACCTGGACCTGTTCCATGACACGGCAGCTGCGCTGGCTGGGACCTGGGCGCGCGACCGTGAGGCCCTGCGCGCGGCGGGATACCAGGTCGTGCCGGAGCGGGAGCTGCCGGGGTTCGTGGTGGCGCGCGTGGCCCTCGGTGGCGACTCAGTGCTGGTCGAGTGGGCCCAGGACAGTGCCTACCGCTTCTTCCCGCTCATCGAGCATGAGCTGCTGGGCCTGACGCTCCACCCGTTCGACCTGGCCACGAACAAGCTGCTGGCCATCGCCGGCCGCCGCGAAGCACGGGACTGGGTGGATGGCCTGACCTGCAACTCGCAGGTGCAGCCGCTGGGGTACCTGGCGTGGGCCGCGGCCGGAAAGGACCCGGGCTACACCCCCTCCGACCTCGTGGAGCGCTGCGCGGCGACCCGCTACGCCCAGGCTGAGCTCGACGCGCTCGACTTCGACGAGCCGCGGCCTGCTGCGGCCACGTTGTCCCGCAGCTGGCACCAGGCGGTCGAGGACGCGAGGGCGCTGGTGGTGGCGCTGCCCGGGGAGCAGGCCGGCACCTGCGTCCTGGACCTCGCTGGCAGCCTGCTGCGCGTCGGCCCCGATGAGCTCCGGACGGAGCTCGCAGCAGGGAAGGTGCGGTTCCACGCTGGTCGGATCCAGGGCGCGTTCCCGGAGCTCCGCCGCTGAGGCGGGCCCTCCCGCCCGGATCCCTGGACGACCCCGAACGCGCTCCGTGACTCGCCCCCCTCCGGCGGTTAGTCTTCGCAGCCCATGGACGAACGGAAGCTCAGGGCCCTGCTCGGCCGCCTGGCCGGGGGGCAGGCCTCGGTGGACGAGGCGGTGCGCGCGCTGAAGGGCGTGCCGTTCGAGCAGCTCGGCGACGTGGCCACCATCGACCACCACCGCGCGCTGCGCAACGGGCTGCCGGAGGTGATCCTCGCCGAGGCCAAGACCGCGGCGCAGGTGGCGGCCATCGCGAAGAAGCTGGCCGCGCGCGGGCCGCTGCTGGTGACGCGGCTCTCCGAGGAGAAGGCGGGGCCGGTGCGCCGGGCGGTGAAGGGGTCGGTCTACGACCCGGTGAGCCGCACGCTGCGGCGCGGGCGGATGGACCTGCCGGCGCGCGGGCCGGTGGCGGTCTGCTGCGCGGGCACCTCGGACATCCCGGTGTGCGAGGAGGCGGCCGTCACGCTGGACGTGATGGGGCTGGAGGTCATCCGCGTCTACGACGTGGGCGTGGCCGGCATCCACCGGGTGCTGGCGCGCCGCGCCGACCTGGAGCGGGCCGCGGCGGTGATCGTGGCGGCGGGGATGGAGGGGGCGCTGGCCTCGGTGGTGGGCGGGCTGGTGGGCAAGCCGGTGGTGGGCGTGCCCACCTCGGTGGGCTACGGCGCCTCGCTGGGCGGGATCGCGCCGCTGCTCACCATGCTCAACTCCTGCGCGCCCAACGTCTCCGTGGTGAACATCGACAACGGCTTCGGCGCGGCCTACGTGGCCGGGCTGATCGCCCGCGGGTAGAGGGTGGGCATGGCCTCGCTGCTCTTGCTGGAGCCGGTGGGCGGGATCGCCGGCGACATGTTCCTGGCCGCCGCGCTCGACCTGGGCGTGGACCGCGCGTCGCTGGAGGCGGCGCTGCGCACGCTGCCGGTGGGCGGCTTCCGGCTGGAGGTCCGGCGCAAGGGCGAGCACGGCATCCTGGGCACGCACCTGGACGTCGTGGCGGAGGGCGAGCCGCCGTCCGAGCGCCGGCTGCCCGAGATCCTCGCGCTCATCGAGCGGAGCGGCTTCTCCCCGCGCGCCCGCGACGCGGCGCGGCGGCTCTTCGAGCGGCTGGGGCGGGCCGAGGCCCACGTGCACGGGCTGTCGCTGGAGGAGGTGCACTTCCACGAGGTGGGCGCGGTGGACTCCATCGTGGACCTGTGCGGCGCGGCGGTGGCGCTCGACCTCCTGGGCTGGCCGCGGGTGATCTGCGCGCCGCCGGAGCTGGGGCGCGGGCTGGTGAAGACCGCCCACGGGATGCTGCCGGTGCCGCCGCCGGCGGTGCTGCAGCTCCTGGCCGGCAAGCCGGTGCGCCCGGGCGGCCCGCCCGGCGAGGCGGTCACGCCCACCGGCGCGGCCATCCTGGCCGAGCTGTGCGAGGTGGGGCCGCTGCCCCCGGTGGTGCCGGGGAGGATCGGCTACGGCGTTGGCACGCGCAGCTGGCCGGACCGGCCCAACGTGCTGCGGGCCATCCTGGGCGAACCGGTCGCTTCACAGTCCTTCGACTCCGCTCGCCCTGAGCGTACGGCCGCGGAGCGGCCCGAAGTCGAAGGGCTCAGGACGAACGGGGGGGGGCGAAGACCCGGAGTCGCTGTGGGTCCTCGAGACCAACCTGGACGACTGCCCCGGCCAGCTGGTGGCCCGGGCCATCGAGGCGGCGCTGGAGGCGGGGGCCCTGGACGCCTGGGCGGCCCCGCTGACCATGAAGAAGGGGCGGCCGGGGGTGCTGCTGGGGGCGCTCTGCACAGAGGCCTGCCGGGCGGGCGTGACGGGCGTCCTGCTGGCCGAGACCACCACGCTGGGGGTCCGGCGCCACCGGGTCGAGCGGGAGGCCCTGGAGCGGCGCCTGGACAGCGTGGAGACGCCCTACGGCACGGTCCGGGTGAAGGTGGCCCTCTCCGGCGGCCGGGCCCTGGGCGCCCACCCCGAGTACGAGGACTGCCTGGCGCGGGCCCGGGCGGCCGGCGTGCCGGTCCGCGAGGTCATGGCGGCGGCCCTGGCGGCTCACCGTCAGTTGACCTGACGGCGCGCCTCATCGCCGCACCCCCGGGGAATCCTTCCTCGGTGCTAACACGCCCGGTGCTAGAGTTTCCCCGTGCCCGGGAAGCTGCGTCGCAAGCCCCGCCCCACCGTCACGCGCCCCACGCTGCGGGCCGTCGACGCGCTCCTGACGCTCTCGCGCGAGCTGGCCGCCGCCCGCACCGAGGACGAGAATCACCGGCGCGCTGGCCAAGGCGCTGGACGCGCTCTTCCCGCGCCGGCTCTTCGCCATCCGGCTGCTCGACCCGCGCACGCTGGCGCTGCGCAACCTCCACGCCCGCGGCACGCTCCGGCCCGGCGCGCGCGACCGGCTGGTGCTGCGCCACCGGGCCGTGCACCGCACCGGCCTCTCGCCCGAGGTGCTGCAGGCGGGCGGCATCGTGCTGTCCGACCTGGACGAGCCGCTGTTCGAGGGCTGCAATCGCGCCGCCGCCATCCCGCTGGCCGCCTCCGGCCAGCTCTTCGGCGTGGTGAACCTCGAGTACCCGGCGGGCGCCCCGGGCGATCCGCACGCCGACGCGCAGCTGCTCAAGCAGCTCGCGAACCACGCCGCCCTGGGCGTGCGCAACCTGCGCTCCATCGAGGAGCTCACCTTCCTCAAGACCTACCTCGAGGACCTGATCCAGCACGCCAACGCGCTCATCCTGGCGGTGAACCGCCGGGGCGAGGTGATGGTCTGGAACGGCGAGCTGGCCTCGCTGACCGGCGTGGACCGGGTCGAGGCGTTGGGGCGGCCGCTCATCGACCGCGTGGCGCCGGAGGACCGCGAGACGCTGCAGGCCGCGCTGGAGGCCACGCTGGCCGGCGACGCGCTGGACGGCCTGCCGCTGCGGCTGCAGCGCGCCAAGGGCGGCGACGCGCCGGTGGTGATCGACACCGCGCCATCCACGGCGCCGAGGCGGTGGAGGGCGTGCTGGCCATCGGCCAGGACCTGGGCCCGCTCCGCTCCGCGCAGGCCGCCGCCGAGCACGCCGAGCGGCTGGCCGGCATCGGCCGGCTGGTGGCGGGCGTGGTGCACGAGCTCAACAACCCGCTCACCGCCGTCACCATGTACGCCGAGGCGCTGATCGAGAAGCACGCCATCCGCGGCGGTGACGCCGCCGACGTCGAGAAGCTGCGCGCCATCCTCGACGGCGGCCAGCGCATCCAGCGCCTGGCGCGCGACCTCGTCACCTACGCGCGCCCGACCGGCTCGACCATCGAGCCCGTGGACCTGTCCGGCGTGGTGGACGAGGGGCTGCGGCTGGCCAAGCAGGCGCTCAAGGAGGCCGGCGCGGTGGTGCTGCGCGAGCCGGGCGAAGCGCCGGTGGTGAACGGCAACCGGCCCAGCCTGGTGCAGGTGGTGCTGGCGCTGGTCACCAACGCGGCGCAGGCGGTGGCGTCGGGTGGGCAGGTGCGGGTGAGGCTCGACGGCGCCGACGAGCTGGCCATGCTCACCGTGACCGACGACGGCGCGGGCATGAGCGACGAGGTCCGCCGCCGCGCCTTCGAGCCCTTCTTCTCCACCAAGACCGCGGTCGGCATCGGCCTCGGCCTCCCCATCGTCCAGGAGATCGTGGAGCGCCACGGCGGGACCGTGTCGCTCGCCTCCGAGGAGGGCAAGGGGACGGTGGTGGTGGTGGCGATCCCGGTCCACGGGACCGGGGCGTACCCGCGGCGCTGACGCTGCCCTCCGCCTGCCCTGGGCCTGTCGAAGGGCTCAGGCGAACGGGTGTTCCAGCTCGGTTCGGGCTGAGCGGAGCGAGCCCGCAGGGCTCGCGGAGTCGAAGCCCAGGTCTACGTCGCCAGCGCCAGCACCGCGTAGCCCCTGAAGCTGGGCAGCACCGTCGAGAGCGAGTAGCCCGACGGGTTCATGGCGATCTTCACGTCGGTGCCGTCGGAGGAGACGAAGCGGCCGCGGCGCACGCCGCCCGCCACGTGCTCGCCCAGGAACAGCGTCACGCCCTGCACCCGGTCCGCGCCCAGCGAGACCAGGTGCACGTCCACCGCCTCGCCGGACCGCTGCAGCACCACCAGCAGCGGGTGGCGCCCGGCCACGCCCGCCGCGCGGCGCCCGCGCCCCAGCAGCACCACCAGCGCCTTCTCCAGCGTGGCCGGCAAGAGCGGCTCGGCGCTGCCCTTCTCCGGTGCCAGCGGCGGCAGCTCGGCCACCGTGCCGGCGCCGACCTTCACGCCGCCGGGCTTGCCGCCCGGGAGCAGCGGCCCGGCCGGCCGGCCCTGCTCGTCCACCGTGCCCGCCTCGCCGAAGGCCAGCACCGCGGCGCCCGCCTCCAGCCGCCGCTTCACCTCCTTGCCCTCGTGCGCCGAGAGCGCGGTGGCGTCGGCCAGCACCAGCGCCGCGCCCGGCGGCGCGTCGGCCACCCGCAGCACCACCGGCGCCTGCACGTGGACCGCGGCCAGCGCCTCGCCGGCGCGCTCGACCGCCAGCCGGTGGCGGCCGCTGCTCCACAGGTCGGCCTCGGCCGAGTACAGGATGCAGGCCTCGGCGATGGGCACGGCCTGGGCCGGCGGCCGGGCCGCCTGCAGGGCCAGCTGGCGGGAGAGCCGGCGGATGGCCGCCACCTCCTGCCCCGGCGGGCCGGCCGGCTCCAGGCCGGAGATGTCGATGCCGCACGTGGCGCCCACCGCCGCCAGCCGGACCAGCGCCGCTGGCGGCGTGGGGGCCGGGCCGGTCGGGGCCGCGATGGCGGCGGGGCGGCGCCCCATCGCGGCGCGCAGCAGGCGCGCGTGGCCTATGCCCACCCCGCCCGCCAGCGGGCCCGGGAAGATGGCCGCGTCGAGCTGGCGGGCCGCGCGCAGCTGCGCCGGCCCCAGCGCCTCGAACTGCGCGATGACCGCGAACGGCCGCTCGCGCGCGCGGGCCGCGTCGCGGGCGCCGCGGACGTAGGCGCGGACCGCCGAGTCCAGCGCGTCGTTGCGCCAGCGCCAGAACTCGCGGCCGAAGGGCAGCGCGTCGGCGCCCACCGCGCCGGCCGCCTGCGTCACCACCTCGCGGGCCAGGCGCGGGAAGTCGAGCGGCTCGAAGTGCTCGCCGTAGAGGCGCGTCAGGTGCGCGTTGAACGCGGCCTGGCAGGAGCTGCAGAAGCCGGCGCCCAGCAGCCCCAGCGCCAGCGACGCGTCCGGCCGGTCCAGGCAGACGCCGGCGAACCCCGCCTCCAGCGCCGCCGCCGCGGCCGCCGCCACCCGCGCCCGCTGGGCGTCGCCGACCAGGCAGGCGCGCGGCGGACCGGGGAGGCCCGCCGCGTAGCCGTCCCCGCCGCAGCAGGCGTCGGCCGGCGTGGCGGCGCGGCCCGCGGGCAGATTGGCCAGGGCGCGGTTGACCAGCGGCGCCGGGAGCGGCTCGGTGGCCACCGCCAGCGGCGGATCGGCGGCGAGCGCCTCCGCCGCGCGCGCCGAGGCCTCGGCGTGCGGGCCCGCCGCGAGGCGGTAGGGGGCGAAGGCGGCGTCGAGCGGCATTCCTGGTGGGCCGAGCGGGTGCGGCCGGCGGGCCGCAGCGAACGAGGGTACGACGGAGGTCGCCCCCGGGCAATTGCCGGGCCGGGAGAGGGGGAGCACCATCCCTTGCGGCGCGGGGCCGCCCTCCGCCGATCGGAGGTGCCGCCGGGGCGGGGTGCGCCGGGACGTGTTGGCGCTCACGCACGCCGGGTGCGTGGAGGGCGCACCCCGTCGCGTTGACGCCCGTGAAAACCCCGTGATAGGGGATCACGACCGAGGACAAGCGCGCGTTCGTGGGACACCCGCGCCGGCCCACCTCTGGAGGATCAGGGAAATGCTCGAGACGATCGCGACGATCGGGAAGCACTACTCCGATGGCGGCTGGATGATGCACGCCATCTCGGCCGCCGCGGTCGCGACGCTGGTCCTGATCGTGGACCGCGTCATCGCGCTGTACTTCCAGTCGAACATCGACAAGGAAGGCTTCCTGCGCGGCCTGCGCGAGCACATCTACCGCGGCGACCTCGACCGGGCCATCAGCTTCTGCGCCCAGCAGAAGAAGGTGCCGCTGGTGTCGGTCATCAAGGCCGGCCTGATCAACGTCCCCAAGGGCGAGGCCGACGTCCAGGCCGCCATGGACGAGGCCACCCTGCGCGAGTCGCCCCGCATCGAGAAGCGGACCGGCTACCTCGCCATGCTGGGCAACGTGGCCACCCTGCTCGGCCTCCTCGGCACCATCATCGGCCTGATCGGCGCGTTCGGCGCCGTCGCCAAGGCCAGCCCCTCCGAGAAGGCGGCCATCCTCTCCAGCTCCATCTCGGAGGCCATGAACTGCACCGCCTGGGGGCTCCTGACGGCCATCCCGGCGCTGGTGGCCTACTCCGTCCTGCAGGGCCGCTCGCAGCACATGATCGACGACATCAACGAGTCGTCGGTGTCGGTGCTGAACCTGATCGTCGCCAACCGCGACAAGATGAAGATGCCCGCCACGCTGTCCGACGACCAGGCGGCTGGCTGACCGTCCCACCCGCGGACCCCTGACAGGAGGACGACATGGGCGGCGGAGGGATGCCCGAGCAGGGCGGTGGAGGCGGCAAGAAGAAGCGCAAGTCGCTGGACGCGGTCATCAACGTCGTCCCGGCCATCGACCTCCTCTCCTGCTGCATCACCTTCCTGCTCTACACCGCGGTCTGGACCCAGATCTCGCGGCTGCAGGTGCAGCAGTTCGGCACCGGCGCGCCCGAGCCGACCGCGCAGGTGGAGCAGCAGAAGCAGCTCATCGTCACGCTCGCCGTGGGCGAGCGCGGCATGTTCCTCAGCACCACCGCCGGCCTGGCGGTCGAGATCCCCCTGCGCCCCGGCGACCGCAAGCAAGATCTCAAGGTGCTGGCGGAGAAGGTGAAGGCGCTGCGGGCCGACTACCCCGACGCCGCGTCGGTGACCGTCTCGGCCGAGGACGTGATCCCCTACGGCGACCTGGTGTCGGTGATCGACACCTGCGTCGGCGAGGGGCTCGTCTCGGTGCTGGTCACCGGAGTCTAGCGACCATGCCCATCGTCACCCCGGGCAAGCGCCCCGCCAAGCGCTTCGAGAACTCCAAGGTCCTGGGCGGGAAGATCTCCAAGGGGCGCAAGGCGACCAACGCCGAGCTCAACGTCGTCCCCATGGTGGACATGATGACGATGCTCGTCATCTTCCTCCTGCAGCAGTTCAGCGCCACCGGCGAGGTGCTGTTCATGCAGAAGGACATCAAGCTCCCCACCGCCCAGCACGGCCAGGTGATCGAGACCGCGCCGGTGGTGGCCATCAGCGGCTCGGAGATCGCCGTCACCGGCGTGAAGGTGGCGGACATCGCCGACCTCGAGCGCGAGAACGGCTACCTCAACATCCCCGGCCTCGAGGAGCAGCTCCGCGACCAGAAGAAGACCTGGGAGTTCCTGCACCAGCAGGACACCACGCGGAAGTGGGAAGGCAACGTGAACATCCAGGCGGACGAGAAGGTCCCGTTCCGCATCGTGAAGCGCGTGATGTACTCGTGCGGCGTCGCCGGGTACTTCAACGTGAACTTCGCGGCCCTGGACGGCGCGGCCAACACCGAAGAGGGCGGGCCGCCGAAGACGTAGCGCGCCCGGTCCCGTTCACCCTTCGACTCCGCGAGCCGGCCTGGAAACGGGCCGGCTCGCTACGTTGGGGGCGCCACCCGCGGCAGCCCGACCGCACCGCCGCGACTCCGCGCCCGCGGGGCGGGCGCTACGCTCAGGACGACCGGGAGGACCACCCGGGCCGGCCGTGGGCAATCCCGTTCGTCCTGAGCGTAGGGCCCGGGGCCGGACCACCGTCGCGGCACGCCCGGGCCCGGAGTCGAAGGATGAACGGGGACCATCCGGGTGTGCCTCCCCGCACAGGTCCCGACCGCCCGAGTGGGTGCAGGTCACGCCACTGACGGGTATCCCCTCGGAAACCTTACGACGCAGCGTGTCTTCGGCTACCCGGCCCGTTACAAGCTGTCGCAGGCTCACTTGCCATCGCCTGCGGCAGAATGTACATAGACCTGCTCTCCGTCGGGCGCTGACGGCGCACATCGTCGCGCAAACTGGCGAGTTTCTTCACTTTCTTTGATTTGTCTCCGAGGGGGCCGTCCTTCCATGAACCTGACCTCTTTGCTGACATCGCTCACGCTCGCCGCGGTCGAACACGGCGGTGGCGAGGCCAACCTCAAGCTCCCTCCGCTCTCCAGCGAACAGTTCCTCGGCATGAGCGGCCACACGCTGCTGCTGATCGGCCTGCTCGTATCCGCGGCCGGGCTCATCTTCGGCCTGGCGATCGCCCGCCAGCTCGCCGCCCTGCCCGTGCACCGGTCGATGCGCGAGATCAGCGAGCTGATCTACGAGACCGCGAAGACGTACCTGGTCACCCAGGGCAAGTTCATCGCCATCCTCTGGGCCTTCATCGCCGTCATCATCGTCGTCTACTTCGGCATGCTGTCCGAGGGGTTCGGCCCGGCCCGCGTGGCGGTGATCCTGGCCTTCTCGCTCATCGGCATCATCGGCTCGTCCGGCGTCGCCTGGTTCGGCATCCGGGTCAACACCTACGCCAACAGCCGCGCCGCCTTCGCCTCGCTGGCCGGAAAGCCGTTCCCGACCTACGCCATCCCGCTCAAGGCCGGCATGTCGATCGGCACCATGCTCATCAGCGTCGAGCTGCTGATCATGCTCTGCATCCTGCTCTTCATCCCCGGCGACCTGGCCGGCGCCTGCTTCATCGGCTTCGCCATCGGCGAGTCGCTGGGCGCCAGCGCGCTCCGCATCGCCGGCGGCATCTTCACCAAGATCGCCGACATCGGCTCCGACCTGATGAAGATCGTCTTCAAGATCAAGGAGGACGACGCCCGCAACCCCGGCGTGATCGCCGACTGCACCGGCGACAACGCCGGCGACTCGGTGGGCCCCTCCGCCGACGGCTTCGAGACCTACGGCGTGACCGGCGTCGCGCTCATCTCCTTCATCCTGCTGGCGGTCGCCGAGCCGCGGGTGCAGGTCCAGCTCCTGGTCTGGATCTTCGCCATGCGGATCATGATGGTGATCGCCTCGGTGGTCTCGTACTGGGTCAACGAGGCCATCGCCAAGGCCAAGTACGCCGAGGCGCGCTCGATGAACTTCGAGCACCCGCTCACGGTGCTGGTGTGGCTCACCTCGGTCGTCTCGGTGGCCCTGACCTACGTCGTCTCCTACCTGCTCATCCCGACGCTGGGCGACGGCACGCTCTGGTGGAAGCTCGCCACCATCATCACCTGCGGGACGCTGGCCGGCGCCATCATCCCCGAGGTGGTCAAGGTCTTCACCTCCACCAGCTCGGCCCACGTGAAGGAGGTCGTCATCTCCTCGCGCGAGGGCGGCGCCTCGCTCAACGTCCTCTCCGGCCTCACCGCCGGCAACTTCTCCGGCTTCTGGATGGGCCTGGTGATCCTGGGCCTGATGGCGGTGGCCTACGCCGTCTCCAGCCTGGGCCTGGCCGAGATCATGATGGCCCCGGCCGTCTTCGCCTTCGGCCTGGTGGCCTTCGGCTTCCTGGGCATGGGCCCCGTCACCATCGCCGTGGACTCCTACGGCCCGGTGACCGACAACGCGCAGTCCGTCTACGAGCTCTCGCTGATCGAGAACATCCCGGACATCGGCGCCGAGGTGAAGCGTGACTTCGGCTTCACGCCCGACTTCGAGCGCGGCAAGACCTTCCTCGAGGAGAACGACGGCGCCGGCAACACCTTCAAGGCCACCGCCAAGCCGGTGCTGATCGGCACCGCCGTGGTGGGCGCCACCACCATGATCTTCTCGATCATCGTGATCCTCACCCACGGCCTCGAAGCGGAGCTGCTCCAGAACCTGTCGATCATGCACCCGCCCTTCCTCTTCGGGCTGATCATGGGCGGCGCCGTCATCTACTGGTTCACCGGCGCGTCCACCCAGGCCGTCTCCACCGGCGCCTACCGCGCGGTCGAGTTCATCAAGCGGAACATCCGGCTGGAGGGCGTGGACAAGGCCAGCGTGGAGGACTCGAAGAAGGTGGTCGAGATCTGCACCGTCTACGCGCAGAAGGGCATGTTCAACATCTTCCTGGTGGTGTTCTTCGCCACCCTGGCCTTCGCCTTCGCCGAGGAGTTCTTCTTCATCGGCTACCTGGTCTCGATCGCCATCTTCGGCCTGTTCCAGGCCATCTTCATGGCCAACGCCGGCGGCGCCTGGGACAACGCGAAGAAGGTCGTCGAGGTGGAGCTCAAGGCCAAGGGCACCGACCTGCACGCCGCCACCGTGGTGGGCGACACCGTGGGCGATCCCTTCAAGGACACCTCCTCGGTGGCCATGAACCCCATCATCAAGTTCACCACGCTCTTCGGCCTGCTGGCGGTCGAGCTGGCCATCAAGATGGAGGGCGTGACGCGCCTGTCGCTGGCCACCGTCTTCCTGGGCGTGGCGCTGATCTTCGTGTGGCGCTCGTTCTACCGGATGCGGATCGAGGCGGGCGCGAAGGGGGCTGCGCGCGCGGCGGCGGCCTCCACCAGCCCGGCGCACTAGCATGGCCGAGTGGGTCGCCCCGGCCGATCCGAGGGCCGCGCTGCGCCGGGCCTGCAGCGCGCTGAAGGTGTTCCCGCTCCACGGCGTGAGCGTGCTCCCCGGCACGCCCACGCCGTTCCACATCTTCGAGCCGCGCTACCGCGCGCTGGTGCGCGACGCGCTCCGCGGCGACCGGATCCTGGCCGTGCCCGGGCTGGTCGCCGCGCAGGGCGCGCGCGAGCTGCGGCCGCCGGTGCACCCGGTCGCCGGCGCCTGCATCATCGAGCAGGAGGAGACGTACGAGGACGGCCGCTACGACGTGGTGGTCCGCGGCCTCGCGCGCGTGCGCCTGGTGGAGGAGCTCCCCGCGGGCGAGCGGATCTACCGCGAGTTCAGGGCCGAGCTGCTGGAGGACGTCTGGCCGGCCGCAGGCCCCGGCGCGCTGGAGCCGCAGCTCGAGTCGCTCCGGCAGCTGGTCTTCGAGCTGTCCACGCGGCTGCCCAGCGAGTCCGGCGCGCCCGCGCTGGCCGAGGCGGTGGCCCAGATGAAGGACCCATCCTCGATCGCCGACCTGGTGGCGGCCGCCGCCATCGCCGAGCCGCAGGCGCGCCAGGCCGTGCTGGAGGAGCTCGAGGTGGGCGCCCGGCTGGACCGCGTGGTCTCCGAGGTGGCCGGGGTGGTGCTGATGCTGTCGCGCGGGAAGAACCCGCAGGCGTGAGGTTCAGCGCCTGGGCTTCGACTCCGCGGCCGCTTCGCGGCCGCTACGCTCAGCCCGAACGGTCAAGCGTGCCGCGCCGGCGAGCGGTCAGGCGTGCCGCGCCGGCGAGCGGCCAGGCGTGCCGTGCCGGGGAGCGGCCAGGCGTGCCGTGCCGGCGAGCGGTCAGGCGTGCCCGTGCCGGCGAGCGGCCAGGCGTGCCGTGCTGGCGAGCGGTCCCCTCCGTTCGTCCTGAGCGTAGGGCCCGGCGCGGCGCGCGCAGGCCGGGGCACCGGGCCCGAAGTCGAAGGATGAACGGGACCGAGAGGTCGCCGATCCTGGCGCGCCCTCACCCCGCCCGCGAGCCCAGCCGCAGCGGCTCCAGCGTGGGCGAGGCCGCCGGCTCGAACCGCTCCGGCAGCGGATCCAGCACCACCGGGACCGGGTTGCTGGGATCGAGCGCGTCCATCCGGGCCAGCTGCCGATCGAGCTGGCGCTGGAGCGCCTTGCCGGATTGGATGAACAGCGCCACCAGGACCGTCCCCGCCAGCGACAGCAGGATCCAGGCGGCCAGGCCCCACAGGGCGATCTGCGTCCAACCCATGCGGACAGCTCTCCTCACGCCCCCCGGCCCGGCCTGCCCCAGAGCACCGGACCCCACATCGCTATCACGCTACGTCCCAGTCGCGCATCGGCAACTTTCCCGTCAGCGAAATCCCATATCCGCCTGACAGGCACCGTTGTCAGGCCCCCGTTCGCGCAGTAAACACGAATTGGCAGGGTGCGCCCGCCCGCAAGCCCGTACAGGGGGCGAGGAGGCTGGTTCAGCGCAGCGGCACCGCCAGGCCCGTCGCCACGCGATAGACCGGTTCGCTGTCCAGGAAGTCGCGGTTGGCGCGGTAGCCGCCGGAGACCTCCCAGGACAGCTCCACGCGGCCCGCGTAGATCACCTGACGCAGGCCGCCAGACATCTCGGCGTCGTGGTCCGTGCCGCGGTCCGTCCCGGCGATCGCGTTCCAGAAGTAGGCGTCGTTGCGCCGGACGCGCTCCACGAACCCGCCGAAGCGGCCGCCCTTGGACAGCACGTCCACCGCCAGCGTCTGCGAGTCCCCGCCGGATCCGAACCAGGCGCCCATCGGCTGCCCGCCGTGCGTGTAGGCGACGTTGTTGGCGTGCGTGTAGAAGTACACGGTGTAGGGCGCCGGCTCGGCCTCGCCGGTGCTGGCCAGCTCGGCCGTGAGCCGCACCCAGCGCGGGCCGGCCACGAAGAGCTTCTGCAGGCCGATCATCCACGCGCCGGTGCGATCCGGCAGTCGCACGAAGGACGCGAATGAGGCGGCGTCGTCGCGGGCGAACTCCCCGTAGAGCTCCAGGCCGCTCTCCGGGAACACCCAGCGCAGCCAGGCGCTGGCGAGCTGGTTGTCGTCGGGCTGGTTCTCCGAGTTGCTCTGGGGCTTGAGGAAGGGGAGGAAGTGGGCGTCCTTCATGGCCTCCCAGGTCTGCACGTAGCTGCGGGAGAGGCCGATGGACAGCCCCGGGACCCAGCGCGGCCCGTAGACGACCGCCAGGCCGCTGCGCCAGCGCTGCGTCTCGGGGTGTGCGAAGTACCGGGACCGCGAGATCGCCCCCCAGAGCGCCTGCGCCTCGAGCGTGCCGATCCCGATGTCCACGGGCCTGGCCGTGCCGAGGTAGAGGTGCGGGAACCCCTCCGCGTTGTTGGAGAGCGTCAGGGAGGTCCGCACGCCGGGTCCCCACCAGCGGTTCTCCGTCGAGACGCCCAGCTGGACACCCCACGCCTCCACCTGCACGAAGCTCTGGCCGAGCGTCGCCCGCCCGAAGGGGCCCGCGCCGAAGCGCTGCGGCTGGTCGAACGCCTCGCCGTAGAAGGGGTTCTCGTGGGCGCGGTCACCGGGCTGCCCCGTGGAGACCGTCTGGAACCAGTCGTTCTGAGACCAGGTGATCTCCGGCGCCAGCTGGCCGGAGAGCACGCCCCACGAGCCGCGCAGCCCCGCGCGCGCCGCCGTCGAGAACCCTCGCCCTTCCCAGAGCAGGCCGTCATCGCCCGGGCCCCCGGGGGACTCGCCACGGAACACCCCGGTCAGCCGGACGGGAACCGGCGCCAGCGCCGCCCGCGGACCGGTCCGCTCGAAGCGGCCGGCCCAGGGGCCCAGGACCACCTCGGTGCAGGCCACGCGCTCGGTGGTCGCGCCGCGGCGCAGCGTTCCGGAGGAGGCGTCGCGGAGGGCGCCGCGAAGCTCCAGCAGCCGCTCCAGCTCGGCGGAGGGCGTGCCGAGCCCCTCGACCACCAGCGGCGCTGGCGTGCAGCCCGGCTCCTCCGCCCGCGCAGGCAGGGGGAGCGTTGCGACCAGGGCGGTCAGGGCCAGGGACAGGCGCCGCAGCGTTTGCTTCATGGGGCCGGAACACTACCACGACCCAAACGTGTCCCCAGGGGTAGGTCCTCGCGCCGGTGAGCGCATGAAGGTGGGCCGGCTTGCCGGAGGGAAGGAACTGCGGTAGCGAGGCGGGACGATGAGGATTGCCATCACCGGAGCGAACGGACTCCTCGGCGGCGCCGCCGTGGCGCAGGCCGGCGCCGACCACCAGGTCCTGGCCATCGGCCGCGGCGCCTGCCGGCTCCCCCCGGGCCGATACACCTGGGCCGACGCCGACCTCGGCGACGGCGCCTCGGTGGAGCGCGCCCTGCTGGAGTTCAAGGCCGAGGCCGTGCTGCACGCCGGCGCCGCCACCGACGTGGACGGCTGCGAGCGCGACCCGGTGCTGGCGTGGCGGGTCAACGTCGGCGGCACCGAGCAGGTCGCCCGCGCCTGCCACGTGCTGGAGGCGCGCCTGGTGGCCGTCTCCACCGACTACGTCTTCGACGGCACCACCGGGGACTACCGGGAGGACGACGTGGTGAACCCCCGCGGCGCCTACGCCCGCTCCAAGCGCTGCGGGGAGGAGGCCGCGCTGCTCCTCGCGCCCGACGCCGCCGTGGCGCGCGTGGCCGTGGTGTTCAGCGGCCGGGCCGGCGCCAAGAGCACCTTCGCGACGCAGGTGATCGAGAAGCTCTCGCGCGGCGAGGTGGTGAAGGCCTTCGAGGACCAGGTGGTGTCGCCCACCCTGGCCGAGAGCGCCGCCGCCATGACGCTGGAGCTGCTGCTCGAGCACGACTACCGCGGCGTGCTCCACACCTCCGGCGCCACGCGCGTCGGCCGCGTGCAGTTCGCGCAGCAGGTGGCCGCGCTGTTCGGCCTCGAGGGCACCATCCAGCCCGTCAAGACCGCCGACGTGAAGCTCCCCGCCCCGCGGCCGCTCAAGTCCGGGCTCAACGTGGACCGGGCCACCGGCCTGCTGCGCAACCGGCCGCTGACGCTGGAGGAGGCGCTGCGGGAGTTCAAGCGACAGTGGGAGGGGCGGGGGAGGTAGCGCGGCTCACCCCTCCACCTCCCCTCGCACCGGCCCCAGGGCGCGCAGCGCAGTCCGGGTCAACCGGCGGCGCAGCGCGTCCAGCTCCGTCCGCAGCTCCACCACGAGCGCCAGCGCCTCGTCCCGCTCGGCGGTGCGCTGCTCGAGCGCCTCGCGCAGGCGGGCCTGCTCGTCGGTGGCGTAGCGGAGGAAGAGGGCCGAGGTCTCCATGGCGTCGCTGCTTCAGTAACGCCGCGCGAGGCCGCCGCGCACGGGGCCGACCCACCCGGTTCCGTCCCGTGACCGTGCGTCCCGAAGTTCGCGGACCGTGAACGCGGGGCGGCTCGCTGCGTGAGGCGCAGCGCGGGCGGGGCCGCTCGGGGCGCGGCTGGCGGCCCAGGCGGAGCCGCGCAGGCGGCCTGACGGGAGGGCGGCGCCCCGGCTGCGGCGCTCGGCCCAGCCGCCGGCTCGCAGCGCCCCAGCCTTTCGCGAACGCGGGTAGCCGACTACACTGCCGCACGCTCGAGGGACAGGAACATGAAGACCTTGTTGGCAGCGATCTCGGACCGGACCGCACGCATCGGCGTCATCGGGCAGGGCTACGTGGGCCTGCCGCTGGCCCTCGTCTTCTCCGAGGCGGGCTTCCGCGCCACCGGCTTCGACGTGGACCCGCGCAAGGTGGAGGTGCTGGCGCGCGGCGAGTCGTTCATCAAGCACATCGGCGCCGATCGCGTCGCCCGGGCCGTGCAGTCCGGGCGCTACCAGCCGACCACCGACTTCGACCAGCTGCGCGCGTGCGACGCCATCTTCATCTGCGTGCCCACGCCCCTGGGGCCGCACCGCGAGCCGGACAACTCGTACATCCACGCGACGGCGCGGGAGATCGCCCAGCGCCTCCGCCCCGGTCAGCTGATCGTGCTCGAGTCCACGACCTACCCCGGGACGACCGACGGCGAGGTCCTGCCCATCCTGGCGACGAGCGGGCTGACGACGCCCCGCGACTTCCTCCTCGCGTTCTCGCCCGAGCGCGAGGATCCCGGCCGCAAGGACCACAACACCAAGACCATCCCGAAGATCGTCGGCGGCGTGAACGCGGAGTCCACCGAGGCCGCCGCGGCCCTCTACGCCGTGGCGCTGGATCGGGTGGTCCCGGTGGCGAACGCCAGGGTGGCCGAGGCCGCGAAGCTGCTGGAGAACATCTTCCGCTCGGTCAACATCGCGCTCGTGAACGAGCTGAAGATGATCTTCGACCGGATGGACATCGACGTCTGGGAGGTGATCCGGGCCGCCTCCACCAAGCCGTTCGGGTTCATGCCGTTCTACCCGGGCCCCGGCCTGGGTGGTCACTGCATCCCCCTCGACCCCTTCTACCTGTCGTGGAAGGCCGCCGAGCACGGGGAGTGGGCGCGGTTCATCGAGCTGGCCGGCGAGATCAACACCCGGATGCCGCGCTGGGTGGTGGACAAGGTGGCCGAGGCCCTCAACGCGGACGGCCGGTCGGTGCGCGGCGCACGCGTCCTGGTGCTCGGGCTCTCGTACAAGGCCGACATCGACGACGACCGCGAGTCGCCCTCGTACGAGATCCTGGAGCTGCTCCGGGAGCGCGGCGCCGCGATCGACTACTGCGATCCCCACTTCCCGGCGACGCATCCGGTGCGCAAGCACGACCTGGGGCTCAGGTCGGTCCCGTGTGAGCCGGCCACGTTCGCGGCCTACGACGCGGTGGTGGTCTCGACGGCACACCAGGCCTTCAAGCACGCCGACCTGTTCCGCAGCGTCCGCCTGGTGGTGGACACGCGCAACCTGGTCGCCCCGCTCTTCCCGGAAGGTGGCGGGCCGAGGATCGTGAAGGCCTGAAGCGGAGGAGGCGGCCGTGCCTGGGCGCAGCCGCCTCCGTGAGCCAACCGTCCGTCCTGCCGCCGAGCCGAACGACGGACCCGTTCGGCCTGAGCGTAGCGCCCGCATCCGCGGGCGCGGAGTCGAAGGCCAGGGATCTGCTACGGCGCCGACCGCCCCACGCCGTAGTACGTGAACCCTGCCGCGCGCGCCTTGCCCGCGTCCCAGATGTTGCGGCCGTCGATCAGCACAGGCTGCTTCATGATCTGCTTGAGCCGCGCGAAGTCCGGCTGGCGGAACTCGTTCCACTCGGTGATGAGCAGCAGCGCGTCGGCGCCTTCGGCGGCGGCGTAGGGCTCCTGCGCCAGCTCCACGCCGCGGCCGTGGAAGATCTTCTCGGCCACCTCGGCGGCGACCGGGTCGTGCGCCTTCACCTTGGCGCCGTTGCCCAAGAGCCCCTCGATCACGGTGATGGCCGGGGCCTCGCGCATGTCGTCGGTCTTGGGCTTGAACGCCAGGCCCCAGACCGCGAAGGTCTTGCCGGCGATGGAGCCGAAGTGCTTGGTGGCCTTGTCGAGCGGCCAGCGCTTCTGGCGCTCGTTCACGCGCTCGACCGAGCGGAGCAGGTCGAAGTCCAGGCCGATCTGGCGGGCCATGGTCATGACCGCCTTCACGTCCTTGGGGAAGCAGGAGCCGCCGAAGCCCACGCCCGGGAAGAGGAAGGGGTGGCCGATGCGCTTGTCCGAGCCGACGCCGCGGCGGACCGCGTCCACGTCGGCGCCCAGCTTCTCGCAGAGCGTGGCCATCTCGTTCATGAACGAGATGCGGGTGGCCAGCATGGCGTTGGCCGCGTACTTGGTCAGCTCGGCCGAGCGGATGTCCATGAACAGGACCGGCTGCTCGGCGCGGACGAAGGGCGCGTAGAGCTCGCCCATGACCGCCCTGGCGCGCTCGGAGGAGACGCCAACGACCACGCGGTCGGGCCGCATGAAGTCGTCGATGGCGGCGCCTTCCTTGAGGAACTCGGGGTTGGAGACCACGTCGAAGGGGTGGGCCGTGTGCTGCTTCACGACCGCCGCCACCTTCTCGCCCGAGCCCACCGGCACCGTGCTCTTGTCGACGATGACGCAGTAGCCGGTCATGTTGCGGGCCAGCTCGGCCGCCGCCGCCAGCACGTACTGGAGGTCGGCCTCGCCGTTCTCGTTGGGCGGGGTGCCCACCGCGATGAACGCCACCTCGGCGTCCTTCATGGCCTCGGTGTACGAGGTCGTGAACTGCAGCCGCTTCTCCTTGGCGTTGCGCCTGACCAGCTCCTCGAGCCCCGGCTCGTAGATCGGGATCCCGCCGGCGCGCAGCAGGTCGACCTTCTTCTGGTCGATGTCGAGGCAGGTGACGGTGTGGCCCGACTCGGCGAAGCAGGTTCCGGTGACGAGGCCGACGTAGCCGGTACCGACGACGGTGATCTTCACGCAGAGACTCCCCTGGAAAGAGGCGGGAATCTAGCACGGACCTCGCGCCCGGATCACGGCGCGACGACGAGCCTGGCGGCCGTTTCGGTGCCACGGAGGTGGCGAAGGCGCGCAGGATCCCTGACCGTGTCCACGACTCTCAGGACGGCCACGCGCTCGGGCCCCGAGAGCTCGGGACGAAGCCGCGCCGCGGCCTCCTCCGTCTCGGGGAAGAAGTGGGCCACGAGCACCAGGGCGCCGTGCAGCGCGCGGCCCAGGCCCGCCGCCGCGGCCCGCTCGCGGACGTAGGCGGCGTCGAGCGGCAGCTGCACCAGCTCGCGCAGATCGACGTAGGTGATGAGCGGGGCGAGCAGCCCCATGGCCGCCTGGTCGCCGACCGTGGCCAGCAGCGCGTCCTCCGGGGACGGCCGGGCGGCCGCCGGCCCGAAGGCCCGGTAGGGGGCGCGGCGCGCGAACAGCGGCTCGTCCGCAGGGCCGCCAGGCCAGAGCCCCTCCTGCGCCTGGATGCTGATCTTCCCGTCGCTGAAGACCGCCACCCGTCCCTCGTGCTCGGTCCGCTCCACCGAGAGCGCGCCTTCCAGCGCCTTGACGAAGCGCGGCCCGTCCTCGCCGCGCAGGGCCACGCGGAGCTCGCCCGCGGGCCGGAACGCCATGTGCGGGTAGAGCCAGTCCACGTAGGCCGCCGCCTCGAGCAGCACCACCGGCACGTCGTCCGGCACGCCGCGCAGCACGTTGCGGAGCGTCACGAGCTTGAGGACGTTGTCGTTTACGACCCCCTGGTAATGCCCCAGGAGCGCTTCCCGGAAGGCGGCAGGGAGGCCCGCACCCAGGCGCGTATGCTCCAGCTGATACGACGCGAGCGGCGCCAGGCCGTGGGCGACGAGGATCTCGCCCAGCTCGTCCAGATCGCAGTCCGGCAGGCGGGCGGGCGGGGAGAAGGAGGTCACGGCCCGGAGCGCGTCGATGAGCGGCACGGCGGGAGCCTTAACCCGCCGGGCGCCCGGCGGCAATCGCGCTGTCCGGCGGGCGTGGACATGATGCGGGCGAACCCCGGCATCAAGGAGGCGAGAGCACCGGCTGATCAGGATGCGGGCGAACCATTGACCCGAAGTTGTGGGCGAACGCACCGTGACCGGCCGTTCGCCCTGAGCGTAGCGACCGCCGGCCAGGCGGTCGCGGAGTCGAAGGGGCGAACGGTGTCGCCCCTGGAGAGGAGCCGACATGACCGAGCTGGACGGGACGCTGGCCGAGCTGGCGCGGCTGCGCAGCGGCAGTGAGCCGATCGTGAGCCTGTACCTGGACGTCCGCTGGGGAGACGAGCAGCAGCGCGAGCGCGTGCGTCTCTTCGTGCAGGACAAGGTGAGGAAGACGCTGGCGCACTACCCGCCGGGCACGCCCGGGCGCGAGGGGCTGGAGCGGACGCTGCGGCGGATCCAGGAGTACGTGAGCGGGCTGGCCGGCCAGGCCTACGAGGCGGAGCAGGACGGGCTGGCCCTCTTCGCCTGCGAGGGGCTGAAGCTGTGGCGGACGTTCTTCTTCGCGAGGCCGTTCAAGGGCGAGCTCTGCACCGACGGCATCCCGCACCTGACGCAGCTGGCGCGGCTGGCCGAGGACGCCGAGCCGGCCATCGTAGTGGCGCCGCACCAGGACGGCGCGGACATCTACCATATCACGCTGGGTGAACGCTCCGGAGAGCGCCACGTGCGCGGGTACGTGCCGCGCGGCGGGGAGAAGGAGCAGGGCGCCGGCGCGCCCGTGCGGCGGCTGGAGCGGGAGGCGAAGGACGAGCGGCACCAGGAGGAGTACATCCAGAAGGCTCGCCGGGCTGCGCTGGCCGAGGTGATGCGGCTGCTGGGCGAGACCCCGGACGCGAAGCTGATCCTGGTGGGCCCCGCCGCCACGCTGGCGGCCTTCGAGCGCGAGCTGCCCGAGCGCGCCCGCGAGCGGGTCATCGCCCGCATGCCGCGCCCGCCCGACTGGACCGGCAAGGGCGGCCAGCTGCGCGACGGCGTGCTGGCCGAGGTGGAGAAGGCCATCGCCGTGCACGGCAAGCAGAGCCAGGGCAAGGCCATCGACGCCGTGGTCGGCCAGTCGCTGCGCGGCGGCCTGGCGGTGCTGGGGCCGGACGACGTGGTGCAGGCGCTGAACCAGGGGCGCGTGCACCGGCTGGTGATCGAGGAGGACTTCGCCCGCACCGGCTGGCTCTGCGACAACTGCAACTGCCTGGGCCAGAACGCCGAGGCCGCCGAGGTGTGCCCGTACTGCGGCGGCGCCGTGCGGGCAGTGCAGTTCCTGGGCGAGGCGCTGGTGGCCCGGGCCCTGGCCGAGGGGGCCGAGGTGGAGCTGGTGCCGCACCACAACAAGCTGCACAGCTACCGCGGCGTGGGGGCGTTCCTCCGGCAGAGCAGCGCCACCGGGCTGCGAGGCGGCGGCGGGACCTACGTGAACCAGTAGCCGTCCAGCCGCTCGCCCTGGGCCTGTCCAAGGGCGAGCGGGGCATCTCCGTTCGTCCTGAGCGTAGCGAGGCGGCCCGTTTCCGGGGCCGCCTCGCGGAGTCGAAGGATGAACGGCGCCGAAAGGTCAGTGCCCCTCGTGCCCCCCCGCGTGCGCATGCGCCTCGCCCTTCGGCGCCAGCGCCGCCTCCAGCGCCTCCACGTGGTGCACGTAGGCCACGTACGCCGCCACCCACTTCCGCCCGGCCTCCACGTCCTTCGCCGGCGGCTGCTGCGCCTGCAGCGCCGCGAACCGCTCCCGCAGCCCGTCGCGCAGCCGGTCCACCAGCAGCGCCTCCACCGCCGAGCCGTCGCCCGCCGCGATCCCGCGGTCCGCCACGCGCAGCGCCTCCGTCACGCCCTCCCCCGCCGGCTTGAGCCCGGTGTAGGCCGCCCCCTCGCCCTGCCGGTGGATCCGGACCAGCGTCTCGAAGAACCGGCGCTCGCTCGCCTGCCGCGCCGCGGCCGGTCCGCTGCGGGCCGCGCGCGCCTCGGCAAACGCCGTCCGGACCTCCGCCTCGCCCGCCGGCTGGACCCAGGCCAGCACCGGGGCCACCTGCCCGGAGTCGAGCGCCTTGTGTGCGGTCTCGAGGAGCGGTCCGTCGAGCGTGTCGCAGTGGGCGAGGGCGGTGGCGGGGGCGAGGAGCAGCAGGGCGAGGGTTCCGATGGCGAATGCGGTCTTCATGGCGGTCTCCAGTGTGAGGTCCGAGGGGCCCCGCGCGGGTCGGGTTCGTCCGCCGCCGCTCGCGCTGCATGACGGGCAGCGGGCGAAGCGGTACGGTCCGGGCGAGGTCCGTTTGCTTCCAGCGCGAACCTGTCCGCCAGCGCCTCCGGAGACCATCCGGCACATGTCCCAAGCCGTAGACACCAGCCATTCCGGTGGGTTGCAGCGGGCCGCCGCGGCGGACGCCGCACCGACCCGGCCCTGGCGCGTGGCCGCGGTCGGGGCCGCGCTGCTCCTCCTGGCCGCGGTTCTGTGCGTGGACTTCCTGGCCAGGCCCGCCGGCCGCGACCTGCAGGCGCACGCCGTCGTGGAGCTGAGCCTCATGGCCGTGGCCGTGGCCGCCGGGGTCGCCTCCTGGTGGCGGTTCGTGCGGCTGCGCCAGCGCGAGCAGCTGCTGGTCCGCGACCTGGAGCGGGCCCGGACCGAGGCCGCCGCCTGGAAGCGCGAGGCCGCCGACGCGCTGCGCGGGCTGGGCGAGGCCATCGACGCGCAGTTCGAGCGCTGGGGCCTGTCCGCCGCCGAGCGCGAGGTCGGCCTGCTCCTGCTCAAGGGGCTCGCCCACAAGGAGATCGCCGAGCTGCGCGGGACCAGCGAGAAGACCGTCCGCCAGCAGGCGCTCGCCGTCTACCGCAAGGCCGGGCTGGCCGGGCGGGCCGAGCTGTCGGCGTTCTTCCTGGAGGACCTGCTCCTGCCGCGGCGGTGAGGTCGCGGGCGCAAACACAAACGGCCGTTCGTCCTGAGCGTAGCGAGCCGGCCTGTCGGCCGGCTCGCGGAGTCGAAGGATGAACGGGACGGAACTTCAGCCGTGCGGACCGCGAGCCCGGCGTCCCGGTCATGGTGAGCGTAGCGGCCAGCCCCCTGGGCTGGCCGCGGAGTCGAACCACGACCGGTAACGGACCTACCCCTGGTACTCCCGATACAGGTTCCCCACGTCCTTGACCGCCGGCCCCCGCTTCGGCGCCCACCCCACCTCCACGCCGCGCGCCGAGATCACCACCTGGTCGAACGCCAGCGCGTCCGCCATCGGCCCCATCGTCTTGCGCGCCTCCTCCACCGGGATGGACCGCACCGCCCCCTTCGCCGCGGCCGCGTTGCTGTACGCTGCCGCCAGCTCCGACACCGTGGGCGATGTCCCATCCACCCCGTGGAACACCCCGCGCGCCCGCTGCTCCAGCACCAGCCGGTACAGCTCCGCCAGAATCCGCCCGATGGATGATCGCCCAGCGGTTGGTGCCAGGGCCGACGAAGGACGCGCGCCCCTCCGTCTCGGCCTGCTTGAACCAGGGCGTCAGCAGCCCGCCCTTCCCGCCCGAGACCATGCCCGGGCGGATCACCACCGCCGCCACCCGATCGCTCCCCGCGTCGAGCGTGAGCTGCTCGTGCACCGGACGATGCGCGGCGACCGGGGGCACGCTGGTGACCGCCGCGGCTTCGGACGCCGGCTCGGTCCGGTTGCCCAGCAGCCACACGCCGGAGGTGTAGATGACCGAGACCGGCCCGGAGGAGGCCTTCGCGGCCTCGGTCAGCGCCTCGACGGCTTCCCGGTCCGCCGGCGGCCCCAGGCCGTAATCGACCGCGGCGTGCACCAGCGCGTCGAAGCCGGTCAGCTCGGCGCGGAGCGCCTTGACGTTGCCCAGCGCGCCGCGCAGCGGCCGGCCGCCCAGCTTCCGGAGCGCCGCGTCCGAGCTGTCGGAGCGGGAGAGGCCGGCCACCTCGTGGCCGTGCCTGACGAACGTCTCGGTGAGCGCCGCGCCGATGTAGCCGGTCGCGCCGGTGAGGAAGATGCGCATGTGAGTCCTCCGTGAGCCCCGGGACCTAATCCAGGGCGGCGGGGACTTCCACGAACAACGCGGGAGCAGCGCTCAGACCACCGGTTCGCCTTGCGGCGCCGTGTGCGGCTGCGCCCCGGTCGGGCGGCAGATGGCGATGAGCGACAGCGGAGGGAACGGCAGGAAGCGGTCGATGAGCCGGAAGATGGGCGTGAGCAGGTTCAGCGTCACGATCTGCCCCAGGCCGAAGGTGCGCCGCTTGAGCAGCTTGCCGTTGAGCCACCACGCCGGCGTTCCCACGCGGTTGAAGGTGAGGAACTGCTCCACCTCGAACCCCGCGTCGGCGGCCAGCTTGCGCAGCGTGGTCTCGGTGTAGCGGCGCCGGTGGCCCAGCACCTCGTCGAGCGAGCCGAACAGCTCCGGGCCGCGCGGCACCAGCACGATGGCGCGGCCCTCGGGCGCCAGCACGCCGCGGATGTTCTGCAGGGCGCCCACGTCGTCGTCCACGTGCTCGATCACGTTGAGGCAGACCACCGTGTCGAAGCCGCCCTCGACCTTCGGGAAGGACTCGCCCTGCGTGACGTCGGTGAGCGTGACGTCGAGGTAGGGCCGGTCCACCCTCAGCCCCTCCAGCGTCTGGAGGTAGAGCGGGTTCACGTCCGAGGCGACGTACGTGTCGCGCGGGACGAGCCGCCGGGTGAGGTTCCCCGTCCCGCTGCCGATCTCCAGCACCCGGTCCCCACAGAACGGGCGGATGGTGTCGGCCATCCAGGCGTTGAAGCGCGGCGCGCGGGCGAGGCGGCCCAGGATCTGCGAGCCGTGCTCGTCCTCGGCGTAGATGCGGTCGGGAGATCCAGAAGCGGAGGATGGCCCAGAGCGCCTTGAGGCCGTCGACCCAGCCGATCTTCTTGCCCTCCTGGTAGGTGCGCCCGGAGTAGCTGATCGGGACCTCGAAGATTCGAGCCTCGCGCTTGGCCAGCTTGATGGCCAGCTCCGGCTCCATCCGGAAGTCGTCGGAGACGATGGGGATCGACTTGAGGAGGCTGGTGCGGACGGCCTTGTAGCAGGTCTCCATGTCGGTCAGGTTCACGTTGGTCACCCAGTTGGTGAGAAACGTGAGGAACCGGTTGCCGAGCTCGTGCCGGAAGAGGAGCGCGCGGCGCGCCTCGCCGCCGGCGAAGCGCGAGCCGAAGACCGCGTCGGCCTGCTCCTCCACGAAGACCTTCACGATGCGGAGGAGGTCCCTCGGGTGGTACTCGGAATCGGCGTCGTGGATGACCGAGAGCTCGCAGTCGGCCTCGGCCAGCGCCGTCCGGACCGCGCCGCCCTTGCCGCGGTTGAGGACGTGGCGGAGGAAGACCCACTCGATCTTGCCGTGGCGGCCGTGGCCGCGGAGCTCGACGCCGTTCTCGAGTGGGCCGTCGTCGGGGAAGACAATCCCGCGAGCGGACGCGAAGGCCTCGAGGGTGCGGGGCGTTCCGTCGCGGGAGCAGTCGTCCACGACGATGATCTGGACCCGGTCGAGCAGCGGCGAGGACTCGAGCACCTCGAGCCGCTCGAGGGAGGCGGCGACCAGGTGCTGCTCGTTGTAGGCGGGGACGAGGACGGAGAGGGAGGTCGGCACGGGGGCCGTTTCTACCAGAGCTGGAGCGCGAGATCAGGCGGACGTGCAGCCGCCGGGTCCATCATCCGTGGCGTGACACCGCAGGGCCCGCGCCAGCGCGCTGCTCGCGTTCCGCAAGCGCCATGTCCGCGTCCATCATGAGGGCGACCAGTTCCTTGAAGGTGGTGCGCGGCCTCCAGCCGAGCTGCTTCACGGCCTTGGAGGGGTCGCCGAGCAGGTGATCCACCTCGGTGGGGCGGTAGTAGCGCGGATCGATCTCGACGAACTCGCGGTAGTCGAGCCCCACGCGCTCGAAAGCCTGCTCGCACAGTTCGCGCACGGAGTGGGCTTCGCCCGTGGCCACCACGTAATCGTCGCCCTTGGGCTGCTGTAGCATCAGCCACATGGCCTCGACGTAGTCCTTCGCGTATCCCCAGTCGCGCTTCGCGTCCAGGTTGCCGAGGTACAGCTTCTCCTGGAGGCCCAGCTTGATGCGGGCGGCCGCGCGCGTGACCTTGCGGGTCACGAACGTCTCCCCGCGCCGCGGGGACTCGTGGTTGAAGAGGATGCCGTTGGAGACGTGGAGGTCGTACGCTTCACGGTAGTTCACGCCGATCCAGTAGGCGTAGACCTTGGCGCAGCCGTAGGGGCTGCGCGGGTAGAACGGTGTCTGCTCGTTCTGCGGCGGCGGCGAAGCCCCGAACATCTCGGACGACGACGCCTGGTAGACTCGGGTGCTCTTGAGATCCAGCTCGCGAATGGCTTCCAGGAGTCGGCATGCGCCCAGGCCGGTCACCTCACCGGTGTACTCCGGCACGTCGAAGGACACGCGGACGTGGCTCTGCGCGCCGAGGTTGTAGATTTCGTCCGGGCGGAGCTTCTTGAGCAGCAGGTTGAGGGAGGAGCTGTCGTTCAGGTCGCCGTAGTGCAGGAACAGCCGGCAATCCGGCGTGTGCGGGTCCTGGTAGATGTGGTCAATCCGGGTGGTGTTGAACGAGGAGGAGCGGCGGACGATGCCGTGAACCTCGTAGCCCTTCTCGAGGAGCAACTCCGCCAGGTAGCTGCCGTCCTGGCCGGTGATGCCGGTGATGAGCGCCTTCTTCACGAGATGCTCCCGCGGTTCGACTCGAACCACTCGATGGTTTCCCTGAGGCCTTCCTCGAAGCCGATGCGCGCCCTCCAGCCGAACTCCTGCTCGGCCTTCGAGGTGTCGAGCATGCGGCGGGGCTGACCGTCAGGCTTGGTGTGATCCCAGACGATCTGGCCCTGGAACCCGCACAGGCGGGCGATCATGGGAACCAGATCACGTATCTTGATCTCGAAGCCGGCGCCGAGGTTCACGGGGTCGGACTTCTCGTACCGCTCGGCTGCCGCGACGATCCCCTCCGCGGCGTCCCGTGCGTGCAGGAACTCGCGCGACGCCGCGCCGGTGCCCCAGACCACGATCTGCTTGTCGCCACGGTCACGCGCCTCGACGCACTTGCGGATGAGCGCTGGAATCACGTGGGACGTGTGCAGGTCGAAGTTGTCGCGAGGGCCGTACAGGTTGACGGGGAAGAGCACCACGGAGTTGAAGCCGTACTGCTGCCGGTAGGCCTGGCTCTGAACGAGCAGCATCTTCTTCGCCAGGCCGTAGGGCGCGTTGGTCTCTTCCGGATAGCCGTTCCAGATGTCGTCTTCCTTGAACGGCACCGGGCAGAACTTGGGATAGGCGCAGATCGTGCCGAGGGCGACCAGCTTCTTGAGGCCGACCTGGCGGCCGGCCTCCATCAGCTGAACGCCCATCATGAGGTTGTCGTAGAAGAACTTCCCCGGGTTGTCCCGGTTCGCGCCGATGCCGCCGACGCGGGCGGCGAGGTGAAGCACGAGGCTTGGCTTCGTGTCCCGGTAGAGCGCCCTCACGGCGTCCAGCTGGACCAGGTCGTAGTCCTTCGAGCGCGGGGCGAAGATCTCGCGGGCGCCTCGCGCCCGCAGGGCATCGACCAGAAACGAGCCCAGGAATCCGGCGCCACCGGTGACCACGATCCGTTCGGAGCTCCAGTCGATCGACATGAGGCGGACACTAGGGCCGGGTGGGGCAGCAGGTCAACGCCGCCGCGCACCCCTGCGCATCCAAGGAGCGATGGAGGAAGATGCGCCTATGCGAACGCTCATCCTCCTGGTCGCCCTGGCCGCCACCGAACAAGGGTCGCCCGCCGAGTGCAGCACCGCTCCGAGAGCCTCGAGCCCCTGGGACGTACGGGGGCGGGTGCGCTCGGAGCAGACGGTGCACATTGCGCAGCCAGGCGCGGTCCGAGGTGAGGGGCTGAGCGCCTCTCGCCTGGAGTTCACCGGAAAGGGCAAGGCCATCGAGCTGGCAGGACCCGACGTCGATCAGGTCATGCTCTCCTCCTTCCTGCTCCACGGCTGGCCAGGCGCTGGGGACCACTGCGTCGAGCAGCGGAACGATGCCCAGGTGAGCTCGTCAGCCACGTTCTTGCAGCTGCGGGACATCCGCGTCGAGAACTGTCCCGAGAACCGCGCCGCCGTCCATCTTCTCGGGATCGCGCCTGCGGCCGGTGAGGGGAACGTGTACGGGACCCTGCTGCTGAACGCGCAGCTGGACGGCAACGCCGGTCACGGTCTGTGGCTGGACGCTGCCAGCGCGCGGGGGGCCGCCGGGACGGCGCTGACCAACGTGTGGGCCAGCTCGGCCTCCGGCAACGGCCAGCACGGGATCCTCTTCGACACGTCGCGCGCCCCAGCCAGCCGCCACGGCATCACCAACGTCTTCGGCTCGCTCCTGCAGGGCAATGGGCAGGCCGCCATTCGCGCCAGCTCGGTCGGCAACCTGAATCTCGTCGGTTCCTACTTCGAGCAGACCTCGGGGGCGCTGCCGCTGAGCGGAGGCGGCGCGGTGTTCCCAAACGGCCCCTGGTTCCTGGCCGGCAACACGGTCGGGAACGGCTCGCGGCTACCTGCCTACAGCTTCGAGCTCGGCGCCGATGCGAACTGGGGCCTGGTGGGGCTCGTGAGCTTCGCCAACACCTTCTCCCGAGCCGCGAAGGCCAACTACGCGATCCAGCACCTCCGAGGCGCGGTGATCGGCCCCGACAGCACGCCGGCTGCGGGCGACGCGTATGTCGACTGGGCCAGCGCCTGGGGCTGGTCCATGGTGCAGGTCTTCGACGTGAACGCGGGGACCTGGTCCTTCAGCTCCGACGGCAGGTACGCCGATCAGCCGCACGTGGGATTCGGTGTGCCCAACCCCAAGATCGCAGCCTACGTCCACGTTGCCGGGCGGAAGCCGCCCCCCGGCCCGCAGGGCATCGACGCCTTCCCGGCCCTTCGGGTGGACGGCCCCGAGGGAGGCAACGCGAACTCGCCCGCCGGTGACGGTGGACGGGGCGCCTCGATCGCGCTCTCGGCCGGAAGGGGTGGGGCTGGAGCTGCCGGAGGCAGCGCCGGTCGTGGCGGCGACATCACGCTGACGGCCGGAGAGGCCGGCGGCGGCGGCGCCCCCGCGGACCGGGGCCACATCGTCCTGAATGGTGGGATCGGGCAGGGGACGGCTCTCAAGCACGCCCGGGTCCAGGTCGGGCCTGTCGCCGCCGGGCGCTCGGAAAAAGTGGAGGTGGGCTGGCGCGGGCGATTCGCCGACGACGACTACACCGTGAGCTGCACGATGCAGGGCCGAGGGGAGGGGGAGGGCCTCTCAGTCCCCCGCATCCTCGAGATCACGCCCAGGGCGGTACAGCTGCTGCTCCGCAACTCCTCGAGCAGGCCGGCCGAGGGGATCGTCCACTGCATCGGTATCCACGACTGATGCCGGCTCGGGGTAGCCAAGCGCTACCTGGCAGGAAGACGCGGAGGGGTGAAGTAGCTCTTGAGTCGGAGGACGCGACTCTCGAACCACCTCCACGAGAGCCGCGCCAGCACCCACACGAGTGCGAAGGCGAGCACCCAGGTGGCGAAGAACGACAGCACTGCGGCGGGTTCGCGCGCCCTGAGGCGCGCCCCGTCCACGCTCGTCCAGGCAACGATGAAGACCGGCATGTGGATGAGGTAGATGCCGTACGAAACCTGGCCCACCGCACGCAGCACCCTGCTCCGGAAGAGCCTGGCCAGGGGATTGGTCCACAAGCAGCAGCCGAGCGCGCCGGTGAGGCCGATGGCAACGCCAAGGAAGACGAGAGCGGCGCCAAGCGGCGCGACGTGCAGGTACAGCGCGGACGCGAGAATGCTGGCCGGAAGGACCACCACGGCGGAGAACCTGGCGAGCGCCTTGATCGTCTGGGGAGGTACCCAGCGAACCGCGATCGCGAGCAGCGAACCCAGCGACAGCGTGTCGACCCTGCATGGGGTGAAGCCATACACGTAGTCGCCCGAGATGCCCCGCGTCAGGAGAAGCCAGCGGAGCGCGGGAGCCGCGAGAATGAGGGCCCCGAGGACGAACACGAGACCTCTCCGGCGCAGAAGCCAGACCAGGAGCGGCCACAGGACATAGAACTGCTCCTCCACCGCAAGCGACCAGGCGACGCTCAAGATGCTGGGCGCCGGACCTCGGGGAACGAGGTTCTGGACGTAGAGCAGGTACTCCCAGATCGGAGTCGCCGCCGTGTCGAAGCGGAGGGCGGGGACCCGGGGCGCGACGGCGAAGACGAAGAAGAGCCAGGCGAGGTAGAGCGGAAGGATCCGGAGTGCCCGCCGAGCGTAGAAGTTCCGGAAGAAGTGCGGATCGTCGCGAGTGTCGAGAAGGATCCCGGTGATCAGAAACCCGGAGAGGACGAAGAAGAGATCGACCCCCATCCAGCCAAACGGAATCACGAGCCGGAGCGGGGAATGGATGGACAGGACCAGGAGCACGGCAAGGCCCCGGGCGCCGTCGAGCTCGGGGAGATGACCACCGTAGGTCAGCACCCCGGCACGCGAAAGCTCCGACGTGCACGCCTCCTCCGGGCGGAGCGTTGGTCGCGGCGTTGTCGTCACGGGTGATCCTGTGGTCGCGTGGAGGAGCCCCAGCCTGATGGCGAGCGTCGCGATCAAGTTACCAGAGGAGTGGAGGACCTGGCAGGTGCGAGCGGACCAGGTGCCTGGCCGGTTTGGGCGCGCGCACGGAATGCGATAACCTTTGCCGTGCCTTCGCTCCCGCTCGCCAGGTTTCGGTCCCTTGACGCCGTCCGGGCGCTGGCCGCGGTGAGCGTGCTGGTGACGCACTGGTCGGGCTGGTTCCTCACGCCACCGGACGACGCGCTGTCCTGGCTGGCGGCGAGGTGGAACGAGCTCTTCGCCGCCGTGTTCTGGGCGGCACGAGGTATCCACCCTGGCGTGGTCGTCTTCATCGTGCTGAGCGGCTTCTGCATTCATCTGCCACAGGCCCGGCGCACTAGTGCCCTGCCGGACCGGTCCTTCTGGAAGACGTATGCCCGGCGCCGGGCGCTCCGGATCCTGCCGGTCTACTGGGTGGGCGTGGTGCTGGGTGCGCTGGCACTGATCGTCGTGACGGCGATGGGCGTCGCGTCGGCCTCACCCTTCGCGGACACGAGCTGGTCGCCAGGAGACCTCACCGCACGCCTGCTGCTCGCAAACGGCGTGCGCCCGGGACCCGATCTCGGGAACGGTCCGCTGGATACGGTCGCCGCAGAGGCCGTCCTCTACTGCGTCTACCCCGTGCTGCTCGCACTCCGGCGCCGCTGGGGCTGGAAGAGCGTGTTCGCGATGAGTGCGCTGCTCCAGGGCATCGCCGTATTGGCACTGCGGTCGGGTTGGGAGCCTCGCTGGATCGGTGCAAGCGCCCTCACCTTCCATCTCTACTGGGCCATGGGGGCACTCGCGGCAGAACGCTTCTGCCGGGCGGATCCCGCCCGGCACGCGAGGCCGTGGTCGGTCCTGGTGTTTGGCTTCTATCTCGTGGTGGCCCACGTCGTCAGGGTCCGGGGCGCCCACCTTGTCGCGACCGCGGTCCTGGGACTGGCTGCCGCGTTCGCGCTGTACGAGCTGATGGTCCTTGAGCGCACGCGCCAGGCGGGCGCGCCCATGAAGGCGCTCGCGTGGATCGGCGAGCGGAGCTACAGCCTCTACGCCATCCACGCACCGCTCCTGGTGGTCACCTGGGTGCTGCTGGCAACGGCTGGCCTGCCCCCTTCGCTGGCCCGCCCTGCGCTCCTCGTGGCGGTGCTGGCGGGGACGCTGCTGACGTACGCGTGCGTGGAAAGCCCGTCGCACCGCTGGGCAAAGGGGCCCATGCGCAGCGAGGCGTCGACGCCGCTGAACGGAGAAGCCGCGGGCGCTCCGCGACTACGCTGAGGCCTTCGAGGCGTACACGACGGCGCGTCGCAGGTAGGGTGGTTCGAGCACCTGGGAGTGCACGATCACGTAGCCGCGAGACGGAGCGACGCGGCATCCCATGGAGGCGAGGGTCCTCGACAAGGTTTCGAAGTCACCCTGCCGATGGTAGGTGCACACCGAGAGTGCCAGCCGCGGCGCACTCTGGATGAGCCTTCGTGCCCCGGCCAGGACTTCGTGTTCCCCGCCCTCTACATCGGCCTGGATGAAGTCGGGAACGTCAGCCTGGACGCGGAAGAAGTCGTCCAGTGATACGGCCCCCGGCCGCGACTGGGCGCCCACGAATGCACTGACGATCTCGACGCGGTCGCGCCATGGAGAGAGCGTTCGAGCCAGCGGCTCCTGCCACTTCGGGTCTGGCTCGAAGACCCAGAGCCTTCGCAGCGAGGGAAGGATCGAGAGCGCGAATATCCCGTCGGAGGCCCCGATGAGCACGGCAGCATCACCCGTCGCGGGACACCCCGGCCCGTGCCGGTACCTGTGGGGCGAGCGCTCGTCCTGTTCGTAGAGCGCCTCGGCAACGGCGAAGCGCACCGCCGGAGCCGTGTAGTGCGCAGGGAAGTAGACCCGCTGACCGCGGACCACCGCGTACGGGAGACGGTCCTCGACTCCGGTCTCGACGTCCGCTGCGAGGTAGTCGCCCACCCACGCGTACGGGATCATCCGCAGCGGGCCGGCCTGGAGGGCCTCCACGACCTCACGGACCTCAGGGTCACTCGCTCCCCGGTGCAGATGAACGATGTCCCTGGCCAGCACTCCGGCCTGTACCCGCAGCCGGTGGTGATGGTAGCGGATGTGAAGCGCCTGGAGCCCTGGGACGGCCTTGAGGGCTCGCTTCATGGCTGCGAGCGCAGAGCCTGACACGGTGGGAACGTATCACGGGACCGTTCCAGCGGCCCACCTGGCCCCGCGCGAGCATCCCGTGCCCGCTTGGCGCCACCATCAAGTTGGCGGGAACGGCGCCTTTGCCCGCTCCACGCTGGCCACGGGGGCTCGAGGTCGCTCCTGGCAGGCCCGGAGGGTGAGCGCGAAGAGCGCGCCGAGCACGAGTGCAACCACGACGCGGGCCCCATGGCGCTTCCGATCGCGCTCGCGACGCCGATGATCGCGCGCCTCGACCGGCCGCCGTGTGACCCCCTGCGAGGAGCCAGCTTCCTGCGGATAGGGCCAGTGCCAGCCTCGCCGGCGGCATACCCCGCAAGAGTGGAAGCGGATCGGTGTGATCTTCCGCAGGAAGCGCTCGAAAGGCGTGTGCGCGCGCGACCGGCGGATCCGCCGGGATCCGCAGTGGGCGCAGCGAGGCCCGCTCGGTGATGCTGCGGTGTCCCGATCCACGGTCACGCTCCCCATCGACGCCAAGGCCCTGACCGTCTCGCGGTCCGGGGGGCTGCGAGAGTAGGTCGGGGTGACCACACAGTCAACGCGGCGCCTCGGCCGTTCACTCTGCTGCAGGAGGAGTGACGAGCGCGGCGCGCTGCTGGCAACCATGCAGGTAGAAGGCAGCGCCCGTGCCCATGCCGAGCGCGATCACCAGCGACAGCAACGTCTGACGGCGGCGTCTCCACCGACTCGCCTGGTCGCGAGCCTCGACCTGCCGCGAGGCCAGACCTCGCTCCCGCTGATCCTGGGGAGCGAGCGCCAGCTCGCCTGTGTGCCACCCCCGATGGCCGCAGCCGCGGCAGAAGTGCAGGTGCAGCGGGGTGAGCTCGCGGATGCTGCGCTCCCACAGGCCGCGGGGCATCGACCGCCGGACATCACGGGATCCGCAACGGCGACAGACGAAGACGGCGGGGGGCGTGGCCTTGGCATCCACCGGGTGATCCCTTCTCACGGACCGGAGCCGGGAAGCAAGGGGTCGGGGTTCCCGAGAAGCCGGCGCCGCCGACGATCGGCTTCTGCCTCCGCCGCAGCTCGACGGGCCTGCTGGATGCGATCCTGGAATGAGGGCCGGCCCGCGAGCGCGGTGGCCCGCTCCAGGTGCTGGATGGCGTCGTCGTAGCGGTGGGCCTGCAGGCACAGGTCGGACAGGAACACCAGCGGCCCAGCCTCGCCGGAGAGCATGGCCACGCCGCTCTCCGCGCGCCGGATGGCCTCGCCGATCCGGCCCTGGTCCCGGAGCGCGCGGGCCACGAGGAACTCGCGGTCCGCCGCCTCGCGGGTGTTCCCCGGCTGGATCCTCTCGGCCATCCGGATCGCCTCGGAGAAGCGGCCGGCACCACGTGCGCGATCAGAGAGGTAGGTGAGGAGCACCGACGATCCCGTGATCTGCTCTGCTCCTCGGCGGGCCTCCTCGAGCGCGTCGGCTGGCCGGCCGAGGCGCTCCAGTGCGTCGGCCGCGACGCGGTAAGCCTGCGGGTCCGCAGGAGGGAGCGCCTGCCGCGCGCGCGCGGCGTCAAGCGCGCCCAGTGGGTCTCCAGACGCCAACGAGGCGACGGCCAGCGAACCCAGGGCGCGCGGCTCGAAGTAGGTGTCGTATGCCATGCGGAAGACTTCTCTCGCGGCGGCGGGCTCACGGGTCAGCATGAGGTCCCCAAGCTCCATCAGTCCGTCGGGCGTCGGGAGTGCCACCTCCGCCAACGCCACGGGGCTACGCCACCACTCCGTTGCCTCCGCGAGCGCCATGGGGTCTTGAAGGGCCACGGCGAGCCGGTACTCGCGCCTGGCCTCCGGATCCCGGTGCAACGCGGCAAGGCACCTGCCGGCGAATCGGTGGGGCTCAGCGGCGGTCGGCGCCAGCAACATGGCCCGCTGGAGCCAGGCCAGCGCCTCCGGGCAGCGCCCCGCCGCCGCCAGGTGGGCGCCCGCCCTGGCCTGGGGGAGGTAGTCCGCCGGGCGCCAGCGCGCCACGCGAGCGCTCCAGGCCAGCGTGCCGTCGAGCCCGGCCGTCGGTGTGCTGTCCCGCTCGGCCCCGGCTCGCCGGCCGGCCATCGCCATCCCGAGCCCAGCAGCCACGCAGGCTCCCAGCGCGGCCGCGAGCCCAAGCCTCCTCCAACCCTGGGAGAGACACTCCCGCTCCGGCTCGGCCAGGAGGCCGAGCGCCACGCCGAAGGCGACGAGCGTGGCCGGCAACTCGAAGGAGAAGTCGGCGACCTCGTGAATGAGCAACGATGCCACACCGGCCAGCAGCGCTGCGTGCGACGGGGGTCTGTCGCGAGCGAACACGGCGCGGGCCAGGATCCAGGCCACGCCGGCGAGGAAGAGCACCCCGCCGGGCAGGCCCAGCTCGATGACGAGCTGCAGCCACTCGTTCTCGAGGTGCGTGTACGTGACCGGCGCCTCGTCGCGCTTGTACGCAGGGAAGCTCGTCTCGAAGGCGCTCCGGCCGATGCCGACGACCGGAAAGTCACCGACCATCCGTGCAGCGGGCGCCCACAGGCGGATCTTCGAATCTTCCGGCGCGGCCACGACGGACCGGAGCTCCCCCACGATTGGCGTGGCCGCCAGGTAGGCCGAGGCCGCGACGCCGGCCACGAGCGCGCAGGGAATCGCCCACTGGAGCAGAGCGTTCCGTGACCAGGAGGCGTCGCGCCGTGCAGCCGCGCGCCTGGCCATCCAGAAGACCACCACTCCGGCCATGAACGCCGCAATTCCCCCTCGAGAGAGCGAGAGAAGGACCGCGGCTGTCGAGGCCGCGAATACGACCAGCCAGGCGCCGCGGTGCTCCCTCGATTCGAGGGCCATGCCCAGCGCGGCAAAGGCAGTGAGGCCGAGGAAGCCGGCGACATGGTTGGCGTTGACCAAGGGGAATGTCGGCGCCAGCAGCTGGGTCCAGCCGAGCAGGGCGCCAAAGAGCATGGTCGCCACGACCAGCGCGGCGCCGCTGGCCAGGCCAGAGAGGATCAATCGTCGGCGGCGCCCCGTGTTGGCGAAGCTGGCGGCGGCCCAGAACGCAGCCACGAACGCAACCCCGAGCATGACGCCGCGGCCTGTCGCCGCCGGCTCCAACGAAAGCGCTCGGGCCGCAGGGTACGCGCCGAGCGGCGCCAGGGACGAGCGGAAGAGCTGGTCGGTGCTTGGCGAAAGCAACGCGATCCAGGACGGCGGGAGCGGGATCAGCTGCAGGGCGCTCACCAGCGGCAGCGCCAGGAGCGGCAGCAGCTGTATCGGCGCGCCCCGACGCGCGGCCATCGCAGCCACCGCACAACCAAGCAGGACCACGGCCAGCGCGGTCTCGAGGAGGAGCCGCGGGCGGCCACCGAGGAGCGCCAGGCTCGCGCAGAGCAACGCGACGATCCCGCTGGCCGCGAAGGACGACCGGGTGCGCCCTGGGTATGACTCACGGCTTCGAGGCAAGCGCTCCCATCCTAGCGGTGGTGCATCTTGCGACGCCAGGGGCCGGCTCGACTTCAAGTGCCGATTCTTCTAGGATTCTCGCCCCGAGCGGCCACCCCGCCCCCTGCGCAGCGACCCCAAGGAGCCCATGGCTGCAGAGCAGAGCGAACCCCGCGAGACCGAGTCACTCGACCTTCACGCGTACTGGCGCACGATCGTCCGCCGGCGGTGGATGATCGTCCCGTTCTTCCTGGCCACGGTCGCGGTGACGGCGTTCGTCACGCTGCGCCAGACCAAGATCTACGACGCGACCTGCACCATCGTGATCGACCTCGCGGCGCCCCGGGTTCTGGAGAAGGAGCAGGTCCAGGACGTGGTGGAGTCCGGCACCGGTGGCTACTGGTACAGCCGCGAGTACTACGAGACACAGTACAAGGTCATCGCCAGCCGAGCGGTCGCCCAGCGCGTCGCGGACAGACTCCAGCTGGCGACCAATGCTCGATTCCTTGGCGTGCCGGAGGGGAGCGTCGGCCCGGGCAATCCCGCTCGCGATCCAGTCGGGCTCTTGCAGAAGGGGCTGAAGATCGAGCCCGTGAAGGAGTCGCGGATCGTGCGGCTGCGATTCGAAGACCCGGATCCGGCCTTGGCAGCGCAGATAGCGAACGGGTTCGCCGAGGCGTATATCGCCGAGAACCTCTCGGTCAAGACCACGACCACCGCCAGCGCCTCCGAGTGGCTGGAGGAGCAGCTGGCCGAGCTGGAGCAGAAGCTCGACGAGAGCGGCAAGGCGCTGTTCGACTTCAAGAAGGCGCACGACATCGTCGCCGCCACCTGGGATGACCGGCAGGGCATGGTCAGCCAGCGCATGACCGCCATCAACGACGCGCTCACGAAGGCCCGGGTGCGCAAGGCTGAGCTGGAGGCGCGCAACCAGTCGGTCGACGCTCTTGCCGCTGCGCTCGCCCAGGATCGGCTGGACGCCATCGCCAACGAGCTTCAGCTCCTGAACGTCAACCCCGCGATCGAGAACCTCAAGCTCAAGTACTATGACGTGGCGACCGAGTGCGCCGACCTGAAGGTGAAGTACCTGCAGGACCATCCCAAGCTGGAGGCCTGCGAGCAGAAGCGGGCGCTCATCAAGGCGGGGCTCGAGCGCGAGGTCAAGGGCACCCTCGACGCGGCTCGGAGCGAGTATCAGGAGGTCTCGCGCTCGGAGCGAAACCTCACCAAGCTGCTGGACGACGCCAAGGCCGATGCGTTCGGACTGAATCAGTACGAGCGCGACTATCTCGAACTCAAGCGGTCCTATGACAACAACCAGCGGCTCTACGAGCTGGTCCTGAAGCGCCTGAAGGACACGAGCGTCACCGGCATGTTGCAGGTGTCCAACGTCCGTATCCTGGATCGTGCGCGGCCCGGCGCAGCGCCGGTCCGTCCGTCGCCCAGGAAGAACATCGGGCTGGCCATCATCCTGGGCATCATCGGAGGGATCGCGCTGGCCTTCGCCGCGGAAGCCGTCGACACCAGCATCACGAGCCAGGAGCAGATCGAGGAGAAGCTCGGCCTCACCTTCCTGGGCATCGTGCCGCGCATCCCTCCCAACAAGGATGGCACGCCGCAAGACCTCATCGTCCATACCCAGCCCAAGTCCGCCGCGGCGGAGTGTGTTCGGGCGGTGCGGACCAACCTCCTCTTCATGTCGCCGGAGAAGCCGCTTCGGACCATCCTCGTCACCTCCAGCGGCCCGCAGGAGGGGAAGACAACCACGGTCACCTCCCTCGCAGTGACCATGACCACGAGCGGCAACCGGGTCCTGATCGTGGACGCGGACATGCGCCGGCCCCGCCTCCACCGCATCTTCGGGGTCAAGAGCGAGGTGGGGCTCTCGTCGCTCATCCTGGGCGAGGGATCCATCGACGAAGCGGTCATCGAGACCGCCATCCCGAATCTGTCGATCCTGCCGTGCGGCCCCGTGCCCCCCAACCCGGCGGAACTGCTCCACACGGCCTCGTTCGCCCGGCTGTTGAACGCGCTGGCCGAGCGATATGACCGGATCATCCTGGACTCCCCGCCCGTCGGCGTGGTCGCGGATGCAGTCGTGATCTCCACGCGCGTGGACGGTGCGCTGGTGGTGCTCAAGGCCGGTACCACCTCGCGCGAGGTCGCGCGGCAGTCCGTTCGCCAGTTGCGGGACGTCAACGCGCCCCTGTTCGGCGCGGTGCTCAACGACCTGGATCTGGAAGACCAGAAGTACGGTCAGTACTCCTACTACTACCGGTACGGCTACTACTACGGCGACAGTCGCCGCGACGACAAGGGTGGCCGTGCGGACGCCGGCCCTACCGCGGCCTGAGGTAGCGACGCGATGAAGGCGGTGATCCTGTGCGGTGGTCAGGGAACGCGGATTCGCGACGCCAGCGAGCTGCTTCCGAAGCCCATGCTTCCCATCGGCGGAAAGCCCATCGTCTGGCACATCATGAAGGGCTACGCCCAGCACGGGGTGGATCGTTTCGTGCTCTGCCTGGGGCACAAGGGCTGGCTGATCAAGGAGTTCTTCCTGAACTACCGGGCCATGACCGCCGACCTCACCGTGACGCTGGGGGCTCCCGACCTCGAGCTCCATGGGCGCTCCGACGAGGATGGGTGGCAGGTCACGCTGGCCGAGACCGGCGAGCTCACGCAGACAGCCGGTCGGATCGCCGCGATCAAGCGGTACGTGGGTGACGAGGAGCTGTTCCTGCTCACGTACGGTGACGGCGTCTCGGACGTTGACGTCCGCGCCACGGTGGAGTTCCACCGGCGACACGGGAAGATCGCCACCGTCACCGCGGTGCGGCCGCCCGGTCGATTCGGCGAGCTGCGAGTCGTCGCCGGGAAGGTCACGGAGTTCAACGAGAAGCCGCAGGCCTCCGAGGGCTTCATCAGCGGCGGCTTCTTCGTGCTGGACGCGCGTCGGGTATGGCCGTTCCTGACCGGTGACGTCCCCTTCGAGCGTGAGCCCCTGCAGGCCCTGGCTCGGGCTGGTGAACTCGTGGCCTACCAGCACCCGGGATTCTGGCAGCCGATGGACACGGCGCGCGAGTACGCGCTCCTCAACGAGCTGTGGGCAGCAAACCGCGCGCCCTGGAAGACCTGGTGATGAGCGCGTTCGACCGCGGTGCCCTGGTGGACGCGTACCTTGGCCGTCGGGTGCTGGTCACCGGCCACACGGGCTTCAAGGGAAGCTGGCTCACCGCGTGGCTTTCGGAGCTGGGGGCCGAGGTCACCGGGTACGCGCTGCCGCCTGATACCGAACCGTCGATCTTCGGTGCCATCGGCGCTGCCGCCTTGTGCCGGAGCATCACCGGGGACGTGCGGGACGCCGACCGGCTGGCGCGCGAGGTTGCCGCCTTCCGGCCGCAGGTTGTCTTCCACCTGGCCGCGCAGCCCCTGGTGCGTCGCTCGTACCGAGACCCGCTGGCCACGTTCCACACGAACGTGCTGGGAACGGCCAACCTTCTCGAGGCAATCCGGCGCTCGGGCCACGCCTGCGCCGTGGTCGTGGTGACCACCGACAAGTGCTACGACAACCGGGAATCCGACCTGGGCTACCGCGAGGATGATCGCCTCGGCGGTCATGATCCATACGCCGCCTCAAAGGCCGCCGCCGAGCTCGTCGTGGAGAGCTATCGCCGCTCGTTCTTCCCGGTCGAGCAGCAGGCCGTGCGCCTGGCAAGTGCACGGGCGGGGAACGTGATCGGCGGCGGCGACTGGTCGGCGGATCGCCTGGTCGTGGATGCCGTGCGGGCGCTCGAGGCCGGCCGGCCCGTCACCGTCAGGAACCCGCGATCGGTCAGACCCTGGCAGCACGTGCTCGAGCCGCTCGGGGGGTACCTGCTGCTCGGTGCGATGCTGGCGCGCGCGACGCCGGATCGCGCGGGCGCCCTCTGTCAGGCCTGGAACTTCGGCCCCCGCCCGCGTGACGCGCGCTCGGTGGGCGAGCTTGCGACGAAGCTGGTGGAGGTCTGGGGCTCGGGTGCGTGGGAAGAGCGGCCGGAGCCGAACGGGCCGCACGAGGCGCGTGTGCTCCGCCTGTCCATCGAGAAGGCCGAGCGCGAACTCGGCTGGACGCCTCGCTGGCCGTTCGATGAGGCGGTGAAACGCACCGTTGAATGGTACAGGGCCCACCGCACGATGGGCCCAGAGGCGCTGCTCGAGTTCACGCGCGAGCAGATCCGGGCCTACGAGAGCACCCCGGGCCAGGCGTGAGCACAAGGATCCTCATCACGGGCGCGTCGGGGTTCATCGGAGCCCACGTCGCCGGTCTGGCGGTGCGCCGCGGACTGGAGGTCCATGCGCTGGGCCGGTCCCCGATCCCTGCCGCGAAGCGCACCTGGTCAGCCGATCTGCGAGATCTGACGGCGCTGCGTCGGGTGGTCGCCGAGGTCCGGCCCCGCGCGATCGTGCACCTGGCTGCGGGAGGCGTGGCCTACGGCACCGGCTCGGTCAGCGACCTGCTCGCCGTGAACACCCTGGCCTCTACCGTGCTCGTCGAGGCCAGCGGCGAGCTGGCGGAGCCGGCGCCGGTGATCATGGCGGGGTCCGGATTCGAGTACCGGCCGCAGGAGCGCCCGCATCGCGAGGACGATGCCCTGGGGTCCACCAGTCCTTACGCCCTGAGCAAGATCGCCGCCGTCGAGGCAGCGCGTCTCCTCTCCGGGAAGGTGAGCGTCACCGTGCTCCGGCTGTTCGGGGTGTACGGGCCAGGGGAGCGTCCACCGCGGATTGTGCCGGCGGTCGTGGAGAGCGCCCGTCGGGGGTGTCCGATCGAGCTGACCTCGGGCGAGCAGGTGCGGGACTACGCCTACGTCGGGGATGTCGCCGAGGCCTTCCTCCGGTTCGTGGAGCTCGATCCCTCGCCGGGATTGCGCGTCGTGAACGTTGGCGCCGGGGTCCCCGTGCCGCTGAGAGTCATGGTCGAGGCGCTGGCGGGCGCGCTCGCGCGGAAGGGAGTCGAGGCGCAGCTGCGCTTTGGCGCCAAGGCGCAGCGCGCGGACGAGCGATCCGTCTACGCCCCTGACATCTCGCTGCTCAGGGAGACGCTGGGGTGGGGCCCGTCCACGCCCCTGGACGAGGGGCTCGAACGCACCGTGGAGGCGATGCTTGTCCAGCCTGAATGACGTCGAGCTGATCCCCCGGGCCTACCGCACCGATCCGAGGGGCTGGCTCCTGAAGGTGATCGACGGAGGGGAAGCAGGTCTGCCCGCCCGCGAGCACGAGGTCTACCTCACGCTGGCGCGACCGGGAGAGAGCCGCGGGGGGCATTTCCACCGGGCCGCCAGCGAGTGGTTCACGGTGGTCCAGGGTGCCGCCGACCTCGAGCTCGCCGACGTCGACACGGGGGCACGGCGCGTGATCCCGCTGGACGCAGCCCAGCCGACGACCGTCAGGGTTCCTCCAGGCGTAGCCCACATCTTCCGGACGACGGGCCAGCGTGAGCTGCTGCTCGTCGCATTCACCGACCGGCGATACGAGCCTTCGGACACGGTCCCCTTTGCCTTCGACCGGGGGAGTGCCCTGTGACGGTCTCCGGGTTCGCCGGGCTCCGCGTCGCCTTCGTCTGTGACAGCCTCTCCCCGGAGGCGTCCGGGGGGCTGGTGGCGCGCCGGATGATCTCGGCGCTCGTCGGCTGGGGGGCGCAGGTGCACGCGCTGGGCATCCGACCCAGCCGCGGCGGCCTGGTCCCCATCCCGGGCGCAGCGCTGCGGGAGGTCGCGCCCCGCGGGCCGATCGATCGTTCCCTGCAGCACTTCCTCCGTGGGCCGCTCGTTGCTGCCGCGACGGCGATGATGGAGGAGAGCGCGGCGCAGGTGGTGCACCTGGCCTCGCTGGAGTACGCCAAGCCCCGGTTCATCCTCGAGGAGGCGAGGCGGCGTGGCGCGCGCGTCGTCGTGCAGCCCTGGGTGCACAACTTCTACTGCGAGCAAGGTTACGACCTCCTCGGTGGCGGCGCGTGCGGGCGATGCGCCGGCGGGGCATTCCATCGTTCATGGGCGTCGGGTTGCGCGGCGGGAGTCGGGCAGGCGCTGCTCCACGGGACTGGGCGTGTGCTGCTGAGACGCGCGGTGTTGCAGGCAGACGCCGCGTACAGCACCAACACCCAGCTGGACTCGCGCCTGCGCGCCTACGGCCTTCCGCCCGAGCGGATTGTGCGGGGGCCGCTGCCCTTTCCAGGCGATCGGATCGAGGCACGCCACTGCGAGGACGGAGAGGAGTTCGTCTTTCACGGTCAGGCAAAGGCGATGAAGGGCTTTCCCTTGCTGGGCGAGATCGTCCGCCGGTGCTCCGGGGTGCGCTTCGGGATCTACCCGCTGGACGTGACGCCGGCGGTTCGCCAGCGCGCGGGGCTGGCCGAGCCGCTGCAAGCCGGCGTGCGGTTCGACGGCGACATCCGCTGGTCGACGGGGTTGGCCGCGCGGGTGGCGCGGGCACGGGGTGTCCTGCTGCCGAGCGTCTGGCCGAGCACGACGGAGTACGCGCTCCTCGAGGCCCTGGGGTGGGCGAAGCCGGTCATCGCCTTCGACGTCGGCGTGAACCGGGACATCCTGGTCCACCGCGAGAACGCCATGGTCGTTCCAGCCGGAGATGTCGACGCCTACGCCGCGGCGATCCGGGAGCTGGACGCCGATCCGGCCCTGCGCCGCCGGGTCGGTGCCGGCGGGCGGCGGTTGTTCGACGCGCTCACCGCCGACGCGCCCCTGGCCACGGCGCTGGCTGCGGCGTACGGGATCGAGGCGGGATGAGCGCGCCCGCGGCTGGCTCGCGCGCGGACGCTGAAGCGGGAGCCCTCGGCGGCAAGGAGGGTCGCCGCCGCGTGGCGTGGCTCAACCTGTTCTTCAACTACGCCAATCTGGCCGTGACGCTCGTGAGCGGCATCCTGCTGGTGCCGGCGTACCTGAGGTCCTTCAGCCTCGGCACGTACGGCGCCTGGCTCGCGTCCGGCAACGTGCTCGGCATGGTGGGCGTGGTCGACGGCGGCGTGAACCTGGTCCTCTCGCAGCAGCTGGCCGCGCAGGCCGCTCGGGGCGACAAGGCGGGCTTTGCGCGCACCGTATCCGCGGGGCTGGGCGTGACCGCCGCGTCGGGGTTGCTCGTCGTCGGCCTGGGGCTGCTGCTGTCTCCGCATGTCCCGGGCTGGGTCAAGTGCCCGGCCGCCGACGCGGGGGCGCTGCGGTGGGCCTTCATGGTGGCCGCGGTCGGCACGGGGGCGTCCCTGCTGGCGCAGGGGCTGGGAGGTGTGCTCCAGGCGTGGGAGGCTCCCCGCGCGGCGGGTCTTGCCAACGTCACCGCCAGCGTGCTCGGGCTCGTCGCCACCATCGTGGCCCTTGCGCTGGGGTGGGGGGTCACGTCGCTCGCGGTGGGCATGGCGATGCGCGGGGGGGCGGGTGTGCTTCTGGCCGGCGCGGCGGTCGTTCTCGGCTGGCGGCGCGCCAGGCTGCCACGGTTCCGGCTCGAACCGGCCGCGGCGGGCGCGCTGCTGCGGGCCTCGGCGCCTGTCTTCGCGAGTCGCGTCGGGACAGCGCTCCTCTCGAACTCCGAGTCCCTGATCCTGGCGGTGATCGCGAGCCCGACCCTGGCGGGCGTGGTCGCGTTGACGGGGCGGATCCACGGCTTCGCGGGCCTGCTGCTGGCGCCCATCGGCTCCTCGGCCTTCGCGGGCGTGGCCCGTCTCCAGGCGGCCGCACCACACGAGCGCGTCCGTGAGGTCCTTCGCGAGCTCTTCGGGCTTTCGGGCGCGGTCACGGCGTTGCTCCTGGGCGGCGCCGTTGCGGTCAACCCCGGCTTCGTGGGCCTGTGGGTGGGTGGGGACGCGTTCGGGGGCGAGCTGCTGAGCCTGGCCCTGGCGGTCTCGGCGGCGTGCACGGCGCGGTTCGGCCTCACCAACCTGATGCTGAACGCCCTGGGGCGTCCGAGCGGCGCCGCGTGGATCGCGCTGATCGAGGCCGCCGCCCGGATCCCATTGACCGTGGTGTTGGTGCATCACCTGGGGGCGATTGGACTCCCGATCGCCGCCATCGCCACGGCCGTCGGGGTCAGCGGCGTCCTGTATGCGGGGCAGCTCCGCGTGGCCCTTGGAGGAGACGGCTTCAGGGTGCTGACCGCAGGGGTGGGAACGCCAGTCGTGGCGCTAGGCCTGGGCGCAGCGGGGGCCGCGGTTTGGGTGGCGACCACCTGGCTCGGGTGGGTGGCGGGTGGAGCGTTCGTCGGAGTGGTGCTTGCGGCGACGGTGCTCGGCCTGTCCTGGCCAGCACGGTCGGCGGCGGCGAGGCTGCTCGCGAGGCCCGGGATGGACGGAGGCCTGCGGTGAGGCAGCTCAGGGGAATCCTCCCGGAGGCACCGCGGCCTGTCGCGTCCGCGACGCCGGCAGTGCGCGACGCGGCAGACGATCCCGGTCTGGGCCATCGCACGATCCGCTTCCTGTTCTGGATCGCGGCACTTCCCGTCCTCTTCGTGGTCCTCTGCCTGCAGATCCCGCAAGAGGCCGTGCCGCCCGAGTTTGGGATCGTGGCCTCCGCGGTCGTGTGCGGGGTCTGGCTCTGGGCCATCGGCCTGCTCCTCCGCCGCTACAGGCTCCGGTTCCCGGTCCGGCTTTCGACGGTGGCGCTCATCGCCGCCGCGAAGGTGGCCGTCGGTCTCTGGTACTGGCACACCTACCTCTACGACCTGGAGTCGGGCCGACCCCGCATCGAGTTCGTGCAGCTCGAGAGCTACGGCGAGCGGCGTGCGGACGTGGAGTCGCTCTTCCAGATCATCCGCATCTTCGATCAGTCAGGGGTCCACTACATCACGCCCGCGGAGGCGAACCTCTCCATCAACAACCGGCCCCCCGCCCATGTCTCGGCGATCATCGTCCGGGCCTTCGGCGAGCAGGTCCCGGCCCTCTTCCCGTTCCACGCCTTGCTGGCCGCCGCGGCGGCGATCGCACTGACCCTCACGGCCCGCCTCCTGGGCGTCCAGGGCGCACGACTCCGGACATGCGCTCTCGTGCTCCTGCTCTGGCCCTACAGCTGGCAGGTCGCCATGGCGGGCAAGGACCTGATGCTGATGGCGCTGGTGGGCATCTGCGCAGCGGTGCTGGTGGCGGGAGAGCGGGTAGGGACGAAGTTCCCGTGGGGCGTCCTCTACGCGTTCTGCGTTCTCCCGCTCTTCCGCCCCGTCTACGCGCTGGTCTGCGCGGCGCTGGGGACGTCACTCCTGCTGCGCAGGAAGGTCTCCCTGGTCGTCAAGTTCTTCGGGCTCCTGCTGGTGGTCGGCCTGGGGGCAGGACTGACGCTGGGCCTTTCGCTCGAGGAGAACGTGGCCCAGCACGCCACCTGGGCGCCGAACGAGAGCCGGCTGCTCACGGTACCGATCTTCGGAAAGAATCGTCTTCGGCCTGGGCACGCCGTTCCCATGGACCCAGGTGGCCGACGGCTGGTGGAAGTACCCGATGGTCTTCCTCTTCGCGCAACAGGTGATGACACTTGCCACCTTGGCGTGCATCCTCCACTCCGCGGGGGTGAAGGTCATCCGTCGTGTCCCCGACCTCGGCGTGCTGCTCGGCGTCGGCCTGCTCGTGGGCGGCCTCGCCGTTCCCAACACCCAGGCGCTGTACGTCCAGGTGGGCGTGATCGCGATGGTGCCCTTTGCCGTCGCGCAGGCGAGGCGGTCATTCGACTATTTCGTGCGGGCGTCCCTGGCGGCCTTCGTCGCCGGCAACGCCCTCTGGGTGTTGATCCGCTGAGGCACACATGAGCCTGCTCGATGGCCTGCGGCGCGGGACCGCTTACAGGATCTGGCGAAGCTGGCGCGGCGGGCAGCAGCTGCGCCAGTTCGAGGAGCTGATCCGGCGAGCCCCGGGGGCGCCGCCCTTCGAGCTGACCGACGCCCGGGCGCGGTTGGACGCGCGCCGCCAGGACCGCAGGCCCCTCGGCGCCACGGCGCGATTCGCGGTCTTCGGCACGAATCACTGGGAGCAGAATGGGCTCTGGCCCGCGCTGCGGACCGTCGGCGCCGAGGTCTTCTTCGACTACCTGGCTGCTCCAGCGGCGCGCGCCGGCGATGGAGGAAAGGCGCTCGGGCGGTCCTTCCTCAGGGTCCTCGACGACGCCGAGCGCTCAGGAGGGCCCATCTCCCTGGTCTTCTTCTACGCCGCGGGCTTCTGGCTGGATGACGCCATGCTGGCGGAGCTGCGCGCTCGCGGAATCTGGACCGTGCTCCTCGCCCTCGATGACAAGCAACAGCTCTTCGCTCCCCCACGCGAGGGCGTGCGCGAGTGGCAGGCGCGAGCAGCGCGCGGGGTCGATCTCTACTGGACGACGTGGCGGAGCGCGATCGATTGGCTGGCCGCCGAGGGCGCCACCCCCTGGTACGCCCCCGCCGGCGCAGATCCCCGGCTCTTCCGGCCGGTCCCGGCGCGGCGAGACCTCGACGTGGTGTGGGTCGGCCGTGGTTACGGTCCCAGGTACGACCTCGTCCGCTCACTCAGACGCCGCGGGTTCGCGGTGCAGGCATACGGCCCAGGCTGGGAGGGCGGCCCAGTGCCATTCGAGGAGATGATGGCGCTGTATGGGCGGGCCGCGGTGGTGCTCGGAATGGGAGGCGTCGGGCAGACTGACGCATTCAAGCACCTCAAGGGCAGGGACTTCGAGGTGCCAATGAGCGGCGCGCTCTACCTGACCAGCTTCAATCCAGAGCTCACGGACCACTTCCGCGTCGGCGAGGAGATCCTGTGCTACAGCTCTGTCGCCGAGTGCGCCGACGTGCTGCGCTGGGTGCTGGCGCGGCCGGATCTTGCAGAACGGATCCGCGCAGCGGCGAGGGCGCGGAGCTTGAGGGATCACACGTGGGACGCTCGGATGCGAACCATGCTGGACCTGCTGGGCTCTGAGCGAGCGGGTCGTCCGGGCGCAGGGCTTGGAGGGACGAGACCATGAGCGGATCATCCAGGAAGTTGCGCGACCGGCTGGTTCACCGCGTACCCCTCCACATCCCCGGCTTCGATAGATTCACGAGCATCGGGGCGCCCCAGCACGACGCGCCAGCGGTGATGCTGTGGAACAGCCCGCGGGACTCGCGCGAATGGTATGCGGGATTCCGGGATCGGGTGCTGGGCCAGCTCGGGAGCGGCCGTCACCTCCCCATCTATCGGATGAGCCACGGCGAGTACATCGCGATGGTCGGCTATCGCGATCGCCCGCTGGGCCGGGTCCGCAGGCTCGTGAGCAAGCTCCTCGGGAAGCAGAAGGCCTTCAAGAGTGGCGATCCGCTCTACGGCTGGGAGCAGTACACCTCGGAGGAGCTGGCGGAGGTGCGACGCCGCCTCCCCGGACTGCTGAAGCAGCTCGCCGGCGAGGGCATCCTGGCCATCGCGCTGTATCCGGAGGCCCCTGGATACGCACCGTTCCTGGCGCCGGCGCTGGACTACCTCGATGGGCTCGGCATCGACCTCTCCGACGCGAACGCGGCGCCGTTCTATTTCGTCTATGCCCTGCTGCTGGGGCCGGACGCGGCCGAGGTGTTTCGCGGTCGGAGCGTCCTGATCGTCACGGGACCCACCCACGAGAAGTTCGAGAAGCTCGACCGGGCGCTTCGGGCGCGTGGAGTGCGCGACGTGACCTTCCTCCCCTGTCATCCGCAGAAGTCGATGTTCGACAAGATCGATGTTGCCAGCATCGAGCGGCCAGTGGACGTGGTCCTCGTCGGGGCCGGCGTGGGTGCCGCCAACGTTCTTGATCAGCTCCGGCCGCTGGGCGCAGTGTGCATCGACGCCGGTTACTGCCTGACCGTCCTGGGTGAGCCCAACCTTCCGCGGCGCGCGTACGCCCTGCCGGACGCGGACTTCGACCGGTACGCGCTGGCAGACGTTCCGCCCGAGCTGGCAAGTCGGGCGCGCGGTGGCGGCGCCTAGCCCGTGGGGTACTCGTCTCCAGAGGTGCTGTGGATCGGGCCGGTCGTCGGCGAGGCAACCATGCTCCGGTCTGCGGCCGTGAGCCCCGCCGCGAATCGGTGGCAGTCGGGCCTGCTGAAGGGGCTCGAGGCCACGGGGTGTCTGCGCCGGCTGCTCACCCACGTACCAGTGCGTGTCTGGCCGCGCGGGCCCATCCGCAGCGCTGCCCCGGACGTGGCCCAGGGCTTCCTGGGCGGTCGCGTCCAGGGAGTCAGGACCTGGAACTGGCCAGGCGCGAGGGAGGCGGGGGTCGCCGCTGCACTGTGGGCGGCAGTCAAGGACGAGCTCGAGGCGGGGCGCGGCTCCGCTTCGGTGATCATGACCTACAACGCGCCCGCCGCGTATGCGTGGATCGCTCGTCGAGCCCAGGCGCGGTATCGATCCCGCTGGGTACCGGTGATCGCCGATGTCCCCGACCATCCCGCCGCTCATCGACGGCACGTCGAGCGCGTGGCGCACGCCGAGGCCCACGTGTTGCTGTCGTGGAGCGCCTACGAGGCCTCCTCGATGGCGAAGCTGCACCTCGACGGTGGCGTCGAGGGCACGCGCCCCAGGGCTCTTGCTGCCGAGCCGCCCGCGTTCCTGTTCAGCGGAGCCATGTCGAGCTACGGAGGTGTGGAGCTCGTCCTCCGGGCCTTCGAGCTCCTGCGAGACCTGCCGGCCCAGCTCTGGATTCTGCGGCAAGGGTCACAACGAGCTGGTCGGGCGGGCCGTGGCGCGAGATTCGCGCATTCGCTTCTTCGGGCTCGTACCGGAGGCCGAGCTGGAGCGCCTGGCCGGATTGGCGACCGCATTCCTCAACCCACGGCCTCCTGAGCTGACGGCGAGCGCGCACAACTTCCCTTCCAAGGTTCTCGAGTACCTGTCCTACGGTCACCCGGTGGTGAGCACGTGGACGCCGGGCCTTTCGCCGGAGTACCGCGATGTGCTGGTGCTGACGGACGCTCGGGCGGAGGATCTCGCTCTACGCATGCGCGAGGTCGTGGCCTGGGACGAGGGAACGCGAGCCTCGTACCGGAGCCGTGCCCAGGCCTTCCTCGCCTCACGCACCTGGACCGCGCAGGCCCAGCGGCTGGCAACCTTCCTGACCGAGGTCGTGAACAGATGAGCGACCGATCGTTCGAGGTCGTCCACAACATCCCTAGCCCGTACCGGCTTCACCTGTTCCGAACGCTCGGGGAGGAACTTGCCGTTCGCGGATACCGGTTCCGGGTCCACTTCATGGCCGCTGGCCATGCGGACCGGCAGCACTGGAAGTTGAGTGCGCCCGACCTCGGCTTCGAGCATCGGTTCTGGCCGGATCTTCCTCTCCGTGTGCGAGGAAAGGCCTGGCACCTGAACCCCACGCTCCTGGCGCACCTCGTGGGGTCAGCGCCCGACGTGTTGATGGTCGGAGGGCCGTGGGACTCCCTGACCGCGATGCTCGGGTCGGCCGTTCGGCGGGCGCGGCTCCGGGTGGCCTGGTTCGAGGGGAATACCTCCACCCCGGGGCGGGTGGCCGGGCTGCCGGTGTTGTTCAAGCGTGCGCTGCTCGCGGGTTACCACCGGTTCGCCGTGCCGGGGCGCGAGGGGGTTGCCTTCGCACGCCTCATCGCGGGACCTGCGGCAGAGAGGCGTTCCCTCGTCCTGCCCAACATCGTGGATGAGAAGCGCTTCCGCGAAGAGCGGCCCCAAGAGGCCGCCGCGGTGAGGGCTGAACTCGGGGTGCGGGCAGGGGAGAGGCTGGCGATCTGGCCGGCCCGGCTCATCCGGGCGAAGGGCGTCCCCGAGTTCCTGTCGAACCTGCACCCCACGTACCTCGAGGGATGGCGGCTGGCCATCATCGGCGAGGGTCCGCTGGAACGAACCGCTCGACAGATATGCAGCGAGCGCGGGCTCTCGGAGAGGGTCGTCTTCAAGCCCTCGATCCCTTACGAACGGATGCCGGCGGCGTACCAAGCCGCCGATCTCTTCGTGCTGCCCTCGCTCAATGACCAGAATCCGCTGTCGGTGGTGGAGGCGATGCACAGCGGGTTGCCGATCCTCGTCTCGACGCGCATCGGTAATCACCCGGAGGCGCTGGGGGACGGGGCGAACGGTTGGTCCTTCGACCCTGCGGATGGCGCGGCGGCGCGCGCCGCTGCTGCTGCGGCCTTCGGCAGCCCCGAGGCTGAGCTGCGCCAGCGCGGCGAGGTCTCGCGTCGCAAGGCGTTTGAGCACTGGAACAGCAGGTCCACCGTGACGCGCTTCCTTTCAGGACTGCTTGGAGAGCGTGACGAGTGATCCTGGCCATCGATGGGGTCGGGGCGAAGCACGGCGGCGCCGCCACGGTGCTGCTCGAGGTCCTGGGCGCCGCCCTTCGTCACGGGGCGGCGGACGTGCTGCTGTTCTGCTCTCCTGCCGGACTCCGCCGCTTCGCGCTCCCGACCGACCCTCGGCTCCACGTGCGAGAGGTCTCGCTCGGCGAGCGCGGGCCAGGAGGCCGGATCCTGTGGCACCGCCGCGGTGTAGCGGCGGCGCTGCGCCGACACCCGGCCGACGCAGTCGTCTTCCTGTCGGGTGGCGGGGTGGCACCCCGGGGCCTGCGAGCGGTGACCTTCATCCAGCAGTCGCTGCCGTTCTGTCCCGAGGCCCTGGCGCGGTTGGGATGGGCTGGGCGCCTGCGGTTCCGGGCCATCCGACAGGAAATGGCGGCGTCGGTCCGTCACGCAGCGGAGGTCGTGGTTCAGACGCCCACGATGCAGGCTTGGGTCGAGAGCGCGTTCCAGCTCGCGCCGGGGAAGGTGCGAGTGCTGCCGCCTGGCCCTCCCGGACTCCTGCCCACCGCGAGCCCATCGGCCGTCGCAGCCGCAATGGCGCGGGTGCCACCGGACAGGCGCCTCCTCTACGTCGGGAACGACTCCCCCTACAAGAACCTGGAGGTGCTCGTTCGGGCCCTGCGTCGGATACGCGAGCAGTGGCCCGAGACGACGCTCTTCGCGACGGTCGGCGGCGATCACCCGATGACCCGGGAACCGGGGGTGATTGGACTCTCCTACCTCCAGGGAGGTGAACTGCGCGCCGCCTACGAAGGGGCCACGGCGCTGGTGCTCCCTTCGCTCGTCGAGACGGTCGGACTCCCCTTGCTGGAAGCGTCCGGCTGCGGCACGCCGGTCGTGGTCGCGGATCGCCCGTACGCGCACGACGTGTGTTCGGATGCCGCGGCCTACTTCGATCCCCTCGATCCGGATGCGCTGGTGAAGGCTCTGCTGCGCGTCCTGGGGGACCCGAACCTCAGGCGGCGCCTTGGTGGGTGCGGTCGCGAGCTCGCGCAGGCGCGAAGCGGCGGGCGACCTTACGACCGGCTGGTAGAGCTGGCGCTCGTCCCGCCCGCGCAGACTTGAGCTGGCTACCTACCCCGCTTCGGGGTCCTGTGCTAGGGAACCCACGTGCCCGTGCCGGTCCGATTCAAGGTGGCGATGGCAGGCTTGCTCTGTCGTCCTGGAGTGGGCGCGCTCATCGCGCGCCTCTTCTCGGATCGGATCCCGGTTGGCGGGCTGAGGTTGGACACGCACTCGCCGGAGATCACCCCAGGCACGAAGGCCCAGCTGTTCTGGCGATTGTATGAGCGGGCAGAGCTGCGAATGGTCGCCCGCTACTTCCCCCGGGACCTTGACGTCGTGGAGCTGGGCGCGAGCATCGGGATGATCTCCATCCACCTCGCGCGGCGGCTGGGTGCGGGCCGGCGCATGGTCTCCGTGGAGGCCAATCCAGCGCTGACCCGCCTGGTCGAGGCCAATGTCCGCGAGCATGCACCTCACGCACGGCTCGAGGTGGTCGGCGCGGCCATCGACTACCCGAGCGACGGGCGCCGAGAAGCGAGGTTCCACGTCGCGACCAGGAACGTCGACTCCCGGCTGTCCACGGCGCCTGGGGCCCGCACCGTCCCGGTTCCCACCATCACGCTCAGCGGGCTGCTCGATCGGCACGGGCTCGAGCGCTTCGCGCTCGTCTCCGACATCGAGGGTGCCGAGGCGGCCATCCTGTTCGAAGACCCTGCCGCACTGGGCGGCTGCGAGTGGTTGCTCATCGAGCTTCACCAGACGATGCATCGGGGGCGCAGCGTGTCCGTGGACGACATGGTGACGCGGCTTGGTGAGCTCGGCTTCGCCCTGGTCGCACGCCGCGGTCCCGTTGTGGTCGCTCAGCGCCGAAAGTGAGGGAGCTCCGGTGAACCAGGTCGTCCAGGAAGTCCGCTCCGGCATCACCTCCGTCCGAGAGATCCCGGCGCCGATCGCCCCGCCCGGCCACGTCGTGGTCGCGAACGCCAGGTCCCTGATCTCCGCCGGCACGGAGCGCTACGTCGTCGAGCTGGCCCGCAAGAGCCTCATCGGCAAGGCGCGGCAGCGTCCTGACCAGGTCCGGCGCGTCCTCCAGAAGATCCGCGACGAGGGCCTGCTCACCACGATGCAGCAGGTCCGCGCCAAGCTCGACGAGCCCATGCCGCTGGGCTACTCCACCGCCGGGGTCGTGCTCGAGTGCGGCAGGGGCGTCTCGGAGCTGAAGCCAGGAACCGGGTGGCCACCGCCGGCCCGCACGCAGGCGTGATCGCCATTGGCAGGAACCTGTGCGCCTCCATCCCCGCGAACGTCACCTTCGAGCAGGCGGCGTTCACGTCGGTCGCGACGATCGGGATGGAGGGCGTGCGCCTGGCCAGGGTCACGCTCGGCGAGCGCGTCCTGGTCATCGGCCTCGGGCTCATCGGCCAGATCTGCGTGGCGCTCCTCAAGGCCAACGGGTGCCGGGTCTTCGGCATCGACGTCGACCCGGCCAAGCTCGAGCTGGCGCGCGCGTTCGGTGCGGATGAGGTCGCGATCGGCTCCCCCGCCGACGCCATCAAGCGGTTCGGGGGCGGGGTGGGCGTCGACGCGGTGGTGATCACCGCCGCGACCGCCAGCAACGGCCCCGTCGAGCTCGCGGCCGAGGTCTGCCGGCCCCGCGGGCGCATCGTGCTGGTCGGCGTGGTCGGCCTGAACCTCCCGCGGCCCCCCTTCTTCCAGAAGGAGCTGGAGTTCACTGTCTCGGGGTCGCTGGGCCCGGGCCGGTGGGACGCAACCTACGAGGAGAAGGGCATCGACTACCCGCTGGGCCAGGTCCGCTGGACCGCGCAGCGGAACATGCAGGCGGTGCTGGACCTCATCTCGTCCGGGAAGCTGCCCGTCGAGAAGCTCGTCTCGCACCGCTTCCCCATCGAGCGGGCCGCGGAGGCGTACGAATCTCATCACGGCCGGTCAGACCCCGTTCCTGGGGGTGGTGCTCGACTACGGCGAGCCGGAGCGGACCCCTTCGCGGCGCGTGGACCTCGGGCCGAGGGCGCCGGCGACCGGCGAGGTCGGCGTGAGCTTCATCGGCGCCGGGAACTTCGCGCGCCTCATCCTCCTCCCGGCGCTGGAGCGGCTGGGCGGCTTCGGCCTGCGCGGGCTCTGCACGGCCAAGGGCCTCTCCGCCGAGCACTCCGGGCGCGGCAAGGGGTTCGCCTTCGCGACCACCGACGCCCAGGAGAATCTGGTCGGATGCCGGGACGCAGGCCGTGTTCATCGCCACGCGGCACGACCTCCACGCCGACCTGGTCATCGCGGCCCTGCGGGCCGGCAAGCAGGTCTTCGTCGAGAAGCCGCTCTGCATCCGGCCGGAGGAGCTGGCCGAGATCGGCCGGACCGTGACCGAGCTGGGCGAGCAGTGCCCGCTCCTGATGGTCGGCTTCAACCGGCGCTTCGCCCCGGCGACCGCCGCACTGCGCGGCCACTTCGCCGACGCGGGGCCGCTCAGCGTCTCCTACCGGTTCGCGCCCGGAGCCATCCCGCCGGAGCACTGGACGCAGGACGAGGACGTGGGCGGAGGCCGCATCGTCGGCGAGGCCTGCCACGCCATCGACACCTGCGTGGCGCTGACGGGCAGCCTGCCCGTGCGCGTGCACGCCGAGTCGGTCGCCAGGGCCGGCGGTCTCGAGACCACCGACGACCGGGTCTTCATCACGCTGCGCCACGAGAACGGCAGCATCTCGAGCCTCTCCTACCAGGCCGGGGGGATCGGGGCTTCCCCTCCGAGCGGATCGAGGTGTTCGGCGGCGGCCGGACGGCCGTGCTCGACGCATGGGACCGGCTGGAGCTCTGGCGCGGGGGGCGAGCCGCGCGCTCGAGCGCCGGACGGGACAAGGGGCACCGCTCAGAGCTGGAGGCCTTCCTCGCGGCCTGCCGGAGCGGAGGGCCGTCTCCGATCCCCTGGGCTCATGTCCACGGGGTGGCTGAGGCCACGCTCGCGGCGGTCCGCAGCCTGCGCGAAGGCTTGCCCCAGGATTGCGGGGCCGGCTCCTTCGGCTAACCTCCGTCGCTCGGAGCACCCAGCCCGTGTGCGGCATCGCCGGCATCTTCCACTACGCTGATCCGGCCCACCCGGTGGACCGCTCGCTGCTCGAGCGGATGACGCGCGCGCTCGCGCATCGCGGCCCGGACGGCGAGGGCTTCCACGTGGACGGGCCGCTTGGGCTCGGCCACCGCCGCCTGGCCATCGTGGACCTGACGCCGACGGGCGCCCAGCCGATGGCCAGCCCCGACCGCGCGCGCTGGATCACCTACAACGGCGAGTTCTACGACCACGCGGACCACCGCGAAGCCCTCTCGCGGCGGCACGCCTTCCGCGGGCGTTCCGACACCGAGACCATGCTGGCCCTCCTGAGCGAGCGTGGGCCGGAGGCGCTGGGCGGCATCTCCGCGATCTTCGGCCTGGCGTTCTGGGACGGGTCAGCGCGCACGCTCACGCTCGCGCGCGACGCGCTGGGCGTGAAGCAGGTCTATTTCCATGACGACGGGTGCCGGCTGATCTTCGCGAGCGAGATCAAGGCGCTCCTGGAAGACCCCAAGGTCGCCCGGGCGCTCGATCCCGAGGCCGTCAACCAGTTCCTGCACTTTCACACTCCGCTCTTCGAGCGGACCTTCTTCCGCACCATCCGGCAGGTGCAGCCGGGCGAGTTCCTGCAATGGCGGGTGGGTGCGAGCCCGCGAAGGGCTCGGTTCTGGGAGCTGCGGGGCCCGGAGGATGTCGCAGGGCGGCCGCAGGAGGTGGTCTCGGCCCTCGGCGAACGCCTCTCCGGCGTCGTCGCCCAGCAATTGATGTCCGACGTCCCCGTCGGCACCTTCTTCAGCGGTGGCATCGACTCCAGCGCCGTCGCCAGCTACGCGGCGCGCGCCGGCCAGCGTCCGCAGTGCTTCGGGGTCCACTTCGCGGATCAGGGCGTCATCGACGAGCGCCCATACCAGGAGGCGGCGGCGAAGGCGCTGGGCCTGGAGCTCGAGCTGCTCACGCTGGACGGGACGAGCTTCGCCGAGGACCTCCCCAGGCTGCTGCGGCAGCAGGACCAGCCGGTGATCGGCCCCGCGCTGATCCCCATGTTCCACGTGAGCCGGCTCGCCGCGCGCAAGGTGAAGGTGTGCCTCGGCGGCCAGGCGGCCGACGAGCTCTTCGGCGGCTACGCGCGCTACGGGCTCACCCACCCGCTGCGGACCGTGGCCTCGATGCTCCGGGGTGGCGGGGGCCAGGTGATCGGCTCGGCCGGTCCCCGCGTCGGCGGGAACCTCCGGCGCCAGCTCCTGGATCCGCGGACCTTCAGGCGAGCGGTGAAGGGCCTCGGGAAGCTCCTCGACTGGCAGGACCTCTACTTCAGCAACTTCTGCAAGGTCCCCGAGTCCACCTGGGCCTCGCTGTTCGAGGCGGAGGGGATCGTCTCGCGGGAGAGCTGCTGGGAGATCTTCCGCGAGACGGTCCGACGCTCGCCGCTCCGCGATCCGGCCAGCCGCGTCATGCACTGGGACCTGCAGGCGTACCTGCCCGGCCTGTTCCAGCAGGACGATCGGATGAGCATGGCGAGCGGGCTGGAGTCGCGCGTGCCCTTCGCCGACCCTCGCCTGGTCGAGTTCGCGTTCAGCGTCCCCTTCGAGCTGAAGGTCCGTGAAGGCGCCTCCAAGTGGCTGCTCCGCCGCGCGGTCGCGGACGTATTGCCCGAGCTGGTCCTGGGTCGCCGGAAGGTGGGCTTCGACACACCGGTCGAGCAGTGGATGTCGGGCCCGCACGCGGGGTTCGTGCGGGAGACGCTCCTGTCGCGCCCGGCCCGGCAGCGCGGCCTCTGGCGACCCGCCGTGCTCGAGCAGTGGCTCTCACAGCCCGGGCGCGACCTGTGGCCGGACATCGTCTGGAAGGCGCTCTGCATCGAGCTCTGGGCTCAGCAGCTCCTGGACAGCCCGCGGCGGGGCGAGTCGGCGGCCGTTCCGGAGGTGCAGGGCACCAGCGCCCAGGCGGCTGCGCCGGCCACGGCCGCGGAGCGCCCCGGATTCACGGCGACGCTGCGCGAGCTGCGCGAGCTCGGACCGGGGGGACTGGCGTTCCGGCTCAAGTGGGAAGCCAAGCTGCGGTCAGGCCTGCTCGCCCGGGGGGAGGCGCCGCTCACGCCGCTGGCTCCCGCGAACACGCCGGAGACCGCCGCGCTCACGGGCAGGTTGCCGTTCCAGGCGCAGGCCGTCGCCTCGCTCATGCGGGATCGCATGCCCGCGGCCGACCGCGCCCGCCTGGTCGAGACGGCGGAGCGGGCCGCGCTGGGCGAGATCCGCGCGTTCGGACGCTGGGACGCGTTCTACGGCCGGCCACCAGACTGGCACCTCAACCCGGTCAACGGCCGGCGCTGGCCGGCCAATCGCCACTGGTCGAAGGTCCTGCGCGACGAGCGTCGGGTAGGCGACATCAAGCTGTCCTGGGAGATCGGGCGCTTCCCGCACGCCTACGCCATCGCCCGGGCGGGCACGCACGCCGGGCCACGGCCGGATCTCCAGGCGGCGCTGGCCGACCAGCTCGTCCGCTTCGAGGCGGAGAACCCCTTCCCGCTCGGCGCCCACTGGGCCTCCGGCCAGGAGATCGCGTTCCGGCTGATGGCCTGGCTCTTCGCGCTGGGCGCGAGCGGGCCGGACGGTGCGGTGGGCTCGGCGGGCCCGCTGATCGCGCGCGCGCTCCATGGCGGCGCGGCCTTCATCGAGCGCCACCTCGAGTACACGCTGAAGGCCGTCTACAACAACCACCTGCTGTCGGAGGCGCTGGCCTTGCTCCTCGCCGGCGAGCTGCTCCCCACGGCCCCCGACGCGGAGCGGTGGCGGGACCGTGGCCTCGCCCTGCTGACCGGGCAGGCCGATCGCCAGTTCTACGAGGACGGCGGCTACATCCAGCAGTCGCACAACTACGAGCGCGTCGCCCTGCAGGACTATCTCTGGGCGACCGCGCTCCTCCGCCAGGCTGGCCGGGAAGTCCCCGCGCCCTGGCTCGGGGCGATGGGGCGGGCGGTCGACTTCCTGTTCGCCCAGCAGAACCCGATCGACGGGCGCCTGCCCAACTACGGCGCCAACGACGGCGCGCTGCCCTCGCCGCTCACCAGCTGCGACTACTCCGACTTCCGTCCGACCCTCCAGGCCGCTTCGCTCGCGAGCCGCGGCGAGCGGCTCTATGACTCGGGCCCGTGGGACGAGGAGGCGGCGTGGCTGCTGGGGTCCGCGGCGCTCGAGGCGCCGCTCCGGGCGCACCCGCGGCGCTCCGTGTCCTTCCGGCCCACCGGCTTCCACGTCCTGAGGGGCGACGACCCGAGCACGTTCGCGGCCTTCCGCTGCGGCACGGTCCGTGACCGCTTCTCGCAGATCGACATGCTCAGCCTCGACGTCTGGTGGCGCGGCCAGAACGTGATCGTGGACCCGGGTTCGTACCACTACAACGGCGCGGACCGCTGGCACGAGCACTTCATGTGCACGCCTTCGCACAGCACCGTCGTGGTGGACGGCCGCGATCAGATGCTGCACTACCGCCGCTTCAAGAACCTCTACTGGACCGAGGCGGAGCTGCTGGGGTTCGACGACCAGCCTGCGTTCACGCTCGCCGAGGGCCGGCACTTCGGCTATCGGCGGCATCCAGGCCAGATCGTCCACGGCCGCTCGGTGCTGCACGTGAAGGACGGCCTCTGGATCGTCGCCGACCGCCTGACCGGCGCGGGCGAGCACCACGCCCGGCTCCACTGGCTGGGCGGCGAGCACGAGTGGGCGTACGACCATCAGGCCGCCTGCTTGACGCTCACCACGCCCGCAGGTCCGTTCTACATCTCGATCTTCGATGCGGAGGGCCTGCCGCTCGCCGGCTCGGTCGTCGCCGGCCAGTCGGATCCCCCGAGGGGCTGGCTCTCGCGTTACTACGGGGAAAAGCGCCCGGTGCCCTCCCTGGCCATCGAGCGCCACGCCGTGGTACCCATCGTGGCCGTGTCGCTCCTCTCCGCCGGGCGCCCTCGGGTCGAGGTCGCGGGCGAGCGCTGGACCGCGAAGCTGGAAGACCTCGAGGTCCAGTTCACGCTGGCTGACGGAAGGTTCAAGGACGTGCGCATCTCGCGCGCGGGCGCACGGCCAGGGCAGGCGTGAGAATCCTCGTCGTCCACCAGTTCTACCTGCAGCCTGGAGAGCCTGGCGGCTCCCGCTTCAACGAGCTCGCGCGGATGTGGGCCGGCGCAGGGCACCAGGTCACCGTCATCGCGGGGACCGTCAACTACAACACCGGCAAGGCGCCCGCCAGGTACCGCGGCCGCTGGAACACGCGCGAGCAGGACGGCGACGTGACCATCTGGCGGTGTCACGTCCCGGAGAGCTACGGCAAGAGCTACCTCGGCCGGATGTGGGCGTTCTTCGCGTTCACCCTCTCGGCCGCCACAGCGGCGCTGCGGTGTGCCAAGGCGGACGTGGTGATCGCCACCTCGCCGCCGCTGGTCGCCGTGATCCCGGGGTGGCTGGCGGCGAAGCGGCACCGCGCCAGGTTCATCTTCGAGATGCGCGACCTCTGGCCGGAGAGCGCCATCACCACCGGCGTGCTGCGCCGGGGCTCGCTCCTGGCGCGCCTGCTCTACGGGCTCGAGCGCTGGGGCTGCCGGGTGGCCGACCGGATCAACGTGCTCACGCCCGCCTTCCGCGAAGACCTGATCCAGCGGAAGCTGGCCACCGCGGATCGCATCGTGTTCGTGCCCAACGGCGCCGACCTCGATCTGTTCCAGCCGGGTCCGGCCGACGCGGCGCTCCGGGAGGAGCTGGGGTGGAAGGACCGCTTCGTGGTGATGTACGCCGGGGCGCACGGGCGCGCCAACGCGGTGGATCAGCTGGTCCGGGCCGCGGAGCTGCTCCGGGCGCACCCCGACATCTGCATCGCCTCGGTGGGCGACGGGCCGGAGCGCGCGCGCGCCGAGCGCGCGGCGCAGGAGAAGGGGCTCACCAACATCATCTTCCACGGCCCGCAGCCCAAGGAGCGGATGCCGGCCCTGGTCCGCGCCTGCGACGCGGGCGCGGCCGTCCTCCAGAACAACCCCACCTTCCGGACCGTCTATCCGAACAAGGTCTTCGACTACATGGCCTGCGAGCGGCCCACGCTCCTCGCGATCGACGGCGTCGCCCGCGAGCTGGTCTGCGACCAGGCGGGGGCCGGGGTGTTCGCCGAGCCGGAGAATGCGGCCGCCCTCGCCGACGCGATCCTGCGCCTGGCCGGCGACCCTGCGGGGCGCGCGGCCATGGCCCGCCGCGGTCGCGAGTGGGTGGTGGCCAACGCCGGGCGGGACGCGCTCGCGGTCCGCTACCTCGAGATCATGCAGGGGCTCACCGGACAGGCATGAGCGCGCCGGGTCGCCAGCGCGGGTGGCCGCTCGTGGGGAAGGTCGCCCTGGACCGGACCGCGGCGTTGCTGGCGCTGCTCCTGACCGCGCCGCTGCTCCTGGTCACGTGCGCCGCGGTGCGCGTCACCCTGGGCCGGCCGGTGCTCTTCGCGCAGCAGCGGCCCGGGCGAGGCTCCGTTCCGTTCCGCTGTCTCAAGCTGCGCACCATGCGCGAGGCGGTGGACCGGCACGGGACACCGCTCCCGGACGGCGCGCGCCTCACGCGGCTGGGCCGGTTCCTGCGCGCGACCAGCATCGACGAGCTGCCGCAGCTCATCAACGTGCTGCGCGGGGAGCTCAGCCTCGTCGGGCCACGGCCGCTGCTGATGCAGTACCTGACGCGCTACAGCAGCGAGCAGGCCCGGCGCCACGACGTGCTCCCGGGGATCACCGGGTGGGCGCAGGTGAACGGCCGGAACGCGATCTCCTGGAAGGAGAAGTTCGCGCTGGACGTTTGGTACGTGGACCACTGGACATTGGGGCTCGACCTGAAGATCCTGTGGCTCACCGTCGTACACCTGCTCAGGCGAGACGGGATCTCGCGCGAGGGTCACGCCACGATGCCGGAGTTCATGGGCGAAGCCGACGACGCCGACCGGGGGCAGGCATGAGCCGTCCGTTCCTGCTGGTGTACGGCTCTGGCGGCCACGGAAAGGTGGTCGCGGACGTGGCCGAGCTCGCCGGCTTCGAGGTGGTCGGGTTCCTGGACGACGCCGAGGCGAGGCAAGGTACGCAGATATGGGACCTCCCGGTGCTCTCGCTCGACGCGGCGCTCCGTGAACAATCCCGCTGGCCGGGCGTCTCGGTGGCGCTCGGGGTGGGCGACAACGCCGCCCGCGAGCGGTGCGCCAGCCGCGCCGCCGAGGCAGGGCTCCCCATCGTCACCCTGGTGCACCCGCGCGCCAACGTCGCGCGGCGCGTCAAGCTCGGCGAGGGCGTGGTGGTCATGTCCGGCGCCAGCATCAACCCGGACGCGCGCCTCGGGGCGGGCTGCATCGTCAACACCGGCGCGGTGGTCGAGCACGACTGCTGGCTGGGAGACTTCGTCCACCTGTCACCCAACGCCGCGCTCGGCGGCGCGGTGGTGATCGGCGATCGCGCCCACCTCGGGTTGGGAGCCGTCGTCCTGCCCGGCCTGAGGGTCGGCGCGAACAGCCGGGTCGGCGCCGGCGCGGCCGTGATCCGCAACGTCTCGGAAGGCGCCACGGCGGTGGGAGTCCCCGCCCAGTCCGCGGCCAAGGTGCGCAGCGCGTGAAACGCATCTACCTGTCGGTGCCGCACATGGGCGGTCGCGAGGAGCAGTACGTCGGCGAGGCGTTCGCCTCCAACTGGCTCTCCACCGTCGGCCCCAACCTCGAGGCCTTCGAGCGCTCGTTCGAGGAGCGCCTCGGCATCCCGGCGGTGGCGCTGGGCAGCGGCACGGCGGCGCTGCACCTCGCCTTGCGCCTCCTGGAGGTCGGCCCGGGTGACGAGGTGGTCTGCCCGACGCTTACCTTCGTGGCCAGCGTGAACCCGGTCCGCTACCTGGGGGCGGAGCCCGTCTTCATCGACAGCGACCCGGCCACCTGGATGATGGATCCGCGCCTGCTCGACGAGGCGCTGGCCCGCAAGGCGGCCGCCGGACGGCTGCCCAAGGCCGTGATCGTGGTCCACCTCTACGGCCAGTCCGCCGACATGGATCCGATCCTGGCCTCCTGCGCCCGCCATGGCGTGCCCGTCATCGAGGACGCGGCCGAGGCCCTCGGGACCACGTACAAGGGCCGGCCGGCGGGGAGCCTGGGCGCGCTGGGGATCTTCTCCTTCAACGGGAACAAGATCATCACCACCACCGGCGGCGGCATGCTGGCGAGCCCGCGGCGGGACTGGGTGGACAAGGCGCGGTTCTGGTCCCAGCAGGCGCGCGACCCGGGCGTCGCCTACGAGCACACGGAGATGGGCTACAACTACCGCCTCTCCAACGTGCTCGCCGGGATCGGGCGGGGCCAGCTGGAGGTGCTGGACGACCGCGTCGCCCAGCGGCGCGCGGTGGCCTTCCGCTACCGGGACGCCTTCGCAGACGTGCCCGGCCTGGGCTTCATGCCCCAGGCCCCCTACGGCCTCCACACCAACTGGCTCTCCTGCTTCCTGGTCGACGAGGCCAGGTTCGGCGCTTCGCGCGACGACATCATCGCGGCGCTGAGCGCCCGCAACATCGAGTCCCGCCCGCTCTGGAAGCCCATGCACCTGCAGCCGCTCTATGCGGCGGCAGAGCGGTTCGGCGGCGACGTCGCGGCCGACCTCTTCCGGCGCGGGCTCTGTCTCCCGAGCTCCAGCAGCCTCTCGGACGAGGAGCAGCAGCTCGTCATCTCCATCGTGCGTGGGTGCGCCGCGCGCTGAGGACGCATGAAGATCATCCACGTGGTCGGCGCCCGGCCGAACTTCATGAAGATCGCGCCGGTGATGAAGGCCATCGCCGCGGCCGGCTTCGCCGAGCAGAAGCTCGTGCACACCGGGCAGCACTACGACGTCGCCATGTCGGACGTCTTCTTCACCGACCTGGGCATGCCGGTCCCAGACCTCCACCTCGGGGTCGGGTCCGGCTCGCACGCGGAGCAGACGGCCAAGGTGATGGTTGGGTTCGAGCGGATCTGCCTCGACGAGCGGCCGGACCTGGTGGTGGTGGCCGGGGACGTCAACTCGACCCTGGCCTGCGCCATCGACTGCGCCAAGCTGCGGATCCCCTGCGCGCACGTCGAGGCCGGCCTGCGGTCGTTCGATCCCGACATGCCGGAGGAGGTGAACCGCATCGTCACCGACCGGCTCTGCGAGATCCTGCTCACGCCCTCCTCCGACGGCGACGAGAACCTGCGCCGCGAGGGGACGCAGGAGGACCGCATCTTCCGGGTCGGGAACGTGATGATCGACACGCTCCTCGCGCACCTGCCGCGGGCGCGCGCCACGCAGAGCCCCACAAGGCTCGGCCTCTCTCCTGGCGAGTACGCCGTCCTGACCCTCCACCGTCCGTCCAACGTGGACTCGCCCGCGACGCTGGCGGGCCTGCTCGGCGCCATCGAGCGCATCCAGGCCGAGCTCCCGGTCGTGTTCCCGGTGCATCCCAGGACCCGCAAGCGCATGTCGGAGTCCGGGCTCGACGGCCGCCTGGAGGCGATGAAGGCGCTCCGGCTGTGCGAGCCGCTCGGCTACCTCGAGTTCCTGGGGCTCACCTCCCAGGCCAAGCTGGTGCTGACCGACTCCGGTGGACTGCAGGAGGAGACCACCGCGCTCGGGATCCCGTGTCTCACCATCCGCGAGAACACGGAGCGGCCCGTCACCATCACCGAGGGCACCAACACACTCGTAGGGGTGGACCCGGGGCGGATCGTGGCCGAGGCGCAGGCGGTGCTGTCCGGCGGCGGCAAGGCAGGCCGCGTTCCAGCGCTCTGGGATGGACGGGCCAGCGAGCGGATCGCGACCGTCCTGCGGACGTGGCTCGAGGCGAGACATTGATCCCCGGCAAGTGGCCGGGGCATTCCTGGGCAACCTGGGTATGGTGGAACCCTCACTTCTGTAAGTGAAGGGTCTCTGGTACTGATCGCGCCTCGTGACTCAGCCCAGCTTCATCCTCCGGGTCGGTGTGAGGCGGCTGCTCGTCATCGCCGCCCACGTCGTCCTGTGGGCCCTGGCCGCGTGGACCGCCACGCTGCTGCGCTTCGAGTTCGCGATCCCAGGCCTCTACCGGAACCTGCTCGAGATCTGGCTCCCGCTGGTGGTGGCGAGCCGGGTCACCACCTTCATGGCCTTCGGCCTCTTCCGCGGGCTGTGGCGCTACACCGGTGCCCGGGACCTCGTGGGGATCGTCGCCGGGACGGTGGTCGGATCCGCCGGCGTGCTCCTGGTCGACATGCTCATCGGCCTCCACTTCCCGCGCTCGATCCTCGCGATCGAGTGGCTGCTGGCCATCGTCCTGGTCGGCGGTACCCGGCTCTCCACCCGCGGGCTCAGGAAGTGGCTCCTCCCGGCTCCCGCCGAGGCAGCGGCGGAGGGCGGTAAGCACCGGATCCTGATCGTCGGCGCCGGCGACGCCGGCGAGATGCTGCTGCGCGAGATCCAGCGCAACCACGGCTCGCGCTACAAGCCCATCGGCTTCGTGGATGACGACGCCGCCAAGGTCAGGGAGCACATCCACGGCGTGAGGGTCCTCGGGAAGATCCCGGACCTTCCGCGCCTGGTGCAGGATCGCAGGGTCGACGAGGTGCTCATCGCCATCCCCTCCGCCACCGGGCGCCAGATGCGGCGGGTCGTGGAGCAGTGCAAGGCGGCCGGGGTGCGGTTCCAGACCATCCCCGGGATGGACCAGCTGATCGACGGCCGGATCACCATGAAGCAGCTCCGGAACGTCGCCATCGAGGATCTCCTGGGCCGCGAGCCGGTCGAGCTCGAGATGGAGGCCATCTCCCGCGAGCTGACCGGGCAGGTCATCATGGTGACGGGCGCCGGTGGGTCCATCGGCTCCGAGATTTGCCGGCAGCTGTGCCGGTTCGAGCCCGCCTCGCTGCTGCTGGTGGAGCGGGCCGAGAACAGCCTCTTCTTCATCCACCGGGAGCTCGAGCAGGCCTTCCCGCGCGTGCACCTCGTGCCCTGCATCGGCGACGTCGGCGACGGGACCCGCATGGCCGACCTGTTCGAGCTCCACCGGCCGACCGTGGTGTTCCACGCCGCCGCGCACAAGCACGTGCCGATGATGGAGTGGAACCCCGGCGAGGCCGTCAAGAACAACGTCGGCGGGACGAAGGTCATCGCCGACCTCTCGGATCAGTTCCGCGTCCACCGCTTCGTGATGATCTCGACCGACAAGGCCGTGAACCCCACGTCGGTCATGGGGGTCTCGAAGCGCGTCGCCGAGATGTACGTGCAGGCCCTCTCGCAGCGGTCCAAGACGCGCTTCGTCACCGTGCGCTTCGGCAACGTGCTGGGCTCCAACGGCAGCGTCATCCCGATCTTCCAGGCGCAGATCGCGGCGGGCGGTCCGGTGACGGTGACGCACCCGGAGATGAAGCGGTACTTCATGACCATCCCCGAGGCGAGCCAGCTCGTGCTCCAGGCCGGCGCCATGGGGGCGGGAGGTGAGATCTTCATCCTGGACATGGGCGAGCCGGTGAAGATCGCCGACCTGGCCCACGACCTCATCACGCTCTCAGGGCTCAAGCCCGGCGTCGACATCGAGATCGAGTTCACGGGGGTCCGTCCCGGCGAGAAGCTCTTCGAGGAGCTCTCGGTGGACGCCGAGAACACCGAGAAGACCCGCCACCCCAAGATCTTCGTGGGCCGCTTCCGCCCGTGCGCATGGGACGCCCTGCAGCGCCACCTGCACGAGCTCGCCTCCGTCGCCGACGAGCCCAAGGAGGTCCGGCGCAAGTTCCTGGAGCTCGTGCCGGAGTACCGGCCGCACGCTCCCAGCGCGACGGCGACCATCCGGACCATCGCCGGCCGGCGCGCCGCGAACGACTGACCTGACCAGCCTCGAGCGGAACGCGATCGGGGCTGGGCTTCGACTCCGCGAGCGCTGCGGGCTCGCTACGCCCTCGCTACGCCCAGCCCGAACGGAAGCCCGTTCGCCCTGAGCGTAGCCCCGGTGTGAGCCGCGGCGGAGTCGAAGCGCGGCGGAAGGCAGCCTGGAGCGTGAGCATGGGTCGCACTCCGGTGTGGAGGAGTGCGCGTGATCGTTTGCGCGGGTGCGGCAAAGGTTCACGCCGGGTTTCTCCCGATGGACCTCCGCGGGGCTATGCGCTACGACGTGCCCCGGGGAAGCACCAATAGAACCTGTTGGGTGCGACAAACCGGTGGGCCAGGGGCCCTTCCGAGTTGGCGCCCCCGCTGTGTCGAATCGATCGCCGGCGATGCCGCCGGCCCGAACCTGCCCGGGGGGGACAGGATGAGCCTCATGGTGGAAGTGCGGTGCGACGCGCGGCGGGAGACGCCGTGAGCGCCTCCTTGATTGCCTTCATCTCCGCGGCGGCCATCGGTACGGCCCTGACGCCCGCGATCCGCGATCTCGCCCATCGCTGCGGCTGGCTCGACCACGCCCTGACGTCGCGGAAGATCCACGGCAAGCCGATCCCGCGCCTGGGCGGCGTGGGGATCGTCCTCGCGTTCTTCATGTCCCTCGGCGCCATGCTGGTCTTCGACGCCGACGTGGCCGGCCGGTTCTTCGCCCAGCCGGGCAAGGCGTTTGGCCTCTTCGCGGGTGGTCTCGGGATCGCCGCCCTGGGGATCGTGGACGACGTCCGCGGCGTTCGCGCGCGCCACAAGTTCCTGGTCCAGCTCGCCATGGCGGCGCTGGTGTACGCCCTGGGCTACCGGATCGACCAGATCGCCAATCCGTTCGGCCCGCCCATCCCGCTGGGCCTGCTGGGCCTCCCCTTCACCGTCTTCTGGATCACCGGCGTCATCAACGCCCTCAACCTGATCGACGGCCTCGATGGACTGGCCGGTGGTGTGGCCCTGATGGCCGTCGGGACCATCTTCGCCGTGGCCACCGGGGCCGGTGAGCCGCTGATGATGCTGTTCGCCGCGGCCCTCGGCGGCGCGGTGCTCGGCTTCCTGTTCTTCAACTTCAACCCCGCGTCCATCTTCATGGGCGACACCGGCAGCATGTTCCTGGGGTTCATCCTGGCCACCACCAGCATCGCGACCAACACCAAGTCCGCGACCGGTGGCATCGCCCTGGTGATCCCCATCGTGGCGCTCGGGCTGCCGATCGGCGACACGCTGCTGGCCATGGGCCGGCGCGCTGTCCGGGGCGTCCCGGTGTTCACGCCGGACCGGGGTCACATCCACCATCGGCTGCTCGACCGCGGCCTCTCGCACCGCCAGGCGGTCCTGACCCTGTATGCCGTCTCCCTCACGCTCGGCCTCGGCTCGGTGTCGCTCGCCTGGCTGCCTGGCCGCGTCGCGCCGGTGATCCTGGCCGCGCTCGGTCTCGCCGGCTTCGCCTTCCTGCGCTGGCTCGGGTTCTTCGATCACCGCGCAACCAAGGCGCTGCTCGAGCAGCGGCGCCGCAACCTGGAGCTCCGGGCCGCGCTGCGCGAGATCGCGGAGTCGCTGGAGTACGCCGAGACGCCCGGCGAGGTCTGGGGCGAGCTGCAGCGCGCCGCCAAGCCGCTGGGCGCATCCGCCATCGCCCTGCGCCTGGAGGACATGGACGGAGAGGGCAGCGAGTTCTCCGTCGGATTCGAGAACGGGCACGCGGGGCTCCTGCACGCCCGCTTCGGACTCAACGTGGAGCGGCCCGGAAGCCGGCGCATCGAGCTGGGCTGGACGGATGGGCGCCGGAGCCTCGATCGCGATACGGAGAGCGCGATCGAGCAGCTGTCGGATGACGTGGCGGGCGCGATCGAGCGGATCGAGAAGGCGCAGGACGAGCGGCGTCGCTTCTCCCTGCGCCTCGTCGGCTGACGGCCAACGGCGTCGAAGGGTCCGTCCTCCTTCACTGTTCCGCGTTGGCGAGTACCACGCGTCATGTGGTACACAGCACGTGCGTCCGGGAGACCTCGGTGGGACCCCTCTCGTTCGGAGGGCCGACGCGACCTCGCCAGGAGTAGCCCCCATGCGGATCACGGTGTCTTCGCGTGCGCTCGCGCTGTTCATGAGCGTGCAGCCCATCTGGTGGATGCCGGCTGCTGCGTTCGCTCAGACGATCGGCGAGGGCACTGCCCGCGAGTCCGCGGACAGGGCACCATTCAGTGGGAGATCCACAGGCGAACAGGGCCTCCCCCCCGACGAGTTCTCCCGTGATGAGCTGAGCCCGCCTGCGCAAAGCTCGGCGCTGCCGGAGCAGAGCGCGCCGGTCGCGATCGACGAGCCCCTGGACCCGAACAAGTACGTTCTAGGCCATGGCGATGTCCTGGAGTTGAACTTCTGGGGCGTCCAGAACGTCACCTTGCGTGCCGTGGTGGATCTCGAAGGTCGGCTCTTCATTCCGAAGGTCGGCTATTTCAAGGTGGGCGGGCGCACCCTGACGGCCGCGAGGACCCAGCTCACATCCGCGGTCGCGCGCTACTACCGCCTCACGTTCGACATGTCGGTGGCCCAGCCGAGAGCCTTTCTCGTGCAGGTGGTCGGCGCGGTGCGCCACCCGGGGGCCTACTCCGCCAGGGCGGTCGAGCGCGTCTCGGTGGCACTTCGGAAGGCCGGTGGACTCGGAGAGCGGGCCTCCTCGCGGCGGATCGAGATCCAGCACCGCGATGGCTCGCTCGGCACGGCTGATTTGCAGTTGTTCCAGCAGTCCGGTGACGTGAAGTACGACCCCTACTTGCTGGACGGGGACGTGGTCCGGGTTCCGTTCGAGGACCTCGTCGTCGAGGTGTCGGGCGCGGTGAACAGGCCGGGCCGGTACGAACTGGTGGGATCGCGTGACATGAAGGAGCTCACCGACCTCGCCGGCGGGGTCTCCTCGGGTGCAACGGAAGCACTGCCCGTGCAGCTCATCCGTCGCGGACCAGACGACCGCCAAAACCTCACCTCGGTCTACATGAAGGATGGTTGGGCATCCACCCCGCTGGAGCGTGAGGACCGCGTGAAGGTTCCCAGCTTCCAGGACGTCCAGCAATCCGTCCTCGTGGTTGGAGCCATCGGGAACGCAGCCACGATCGAGGACGCCGCGGCGAGCCGACGGCTCTCCTTCGTCCAGGGAGACACGGTGGGTTCCCTGATCGAGCGCGCGGGAGGTGCCGGTCCGCAGGCCGACCTCGCCACCGCTTACGTGATCAGGGGCTCCCGCGTGGTCCCCGTGAACCTGTTCGCCCTGATCCTGGAGGGGAACCGGTCCGCGGACCAGCAGGTCGAGCTCGGAGACACCGTCGTCGTCCCCTTCCGGCGTCGCGGCGTCCTCGTCGAGGGCGCGGTGTTCGCGCCCGGGACCTATCCGTACAACCCGAGCTTCAAGGTGCCCGAGTATCTCGCCCTCGCGGGTGGGCCGAACCGGTTTGCCCAGGACCTCGAGTCGGTGAGGTTGGTGTCGCCGACCGGCGAGATGAAGCCCTACAGCCCCGGTTTGACGGTCGAGCCGGGATCGGCCCTGGTGGTCCCGGAGCGAAACTTCTCCCGTGCGGAGATCGTGCAGATCGGTCTCAGCGTCGCGGGAATCCTGCTCAGCGGTGTTGCGGTTGTACTCGCGGTGAGATGAGCAGCCTGGCGCGGTAGTGGTCCGCGGTGGATCCCGGCGCGCGCGGGTTCTTCCTTCCTGCGTGCACTCGCCGGCAGCTTGGACTGTGCACCGTGTCACGGGCGGTCGCCCATCCAGCGGGGGTGTTGAGCCCGAGTCGAAGCGGCCAAGGCCGACCGGGACGCATCGGGTGTTGATCGGCGCCGCCGTCCTGACCCTCTTCCTGGTTTCGCCCATAGTGAAGCTGCCCGTCACGGTATGCGGGGCGGTGCCGTACTGCAAGCTGGAGGCTGGCCGCGGCGAACAGGGTCGGGGGCGCTCGGGCCCGCCACCGCGAACGCAGTCCCGAAGCCCCGTGCCGAAGGGCTCGCGAGGTGCGCTCCCGGAGGACGCGAATGGGCGTACGGGCCTTGACGATCCGTGGCGGGGCTCCGATGCCACCCAGCCGGCGAGCCAGCTGCCTGACGACGGCTGGGCGCTGCAGGGGACCTTCGCCGTCAAGGGGGTGGTGAGCCACTCCATCCCCAGGGTCCAGTTCGTCCCGGTTGCGCGGGTGGGTGGCGACTCCACCCCGGACGCGCTGGATGCGTCCACGGGTGAGCTCGCGCGGCCCATCGGGAGCGGCATCGACGTCCGCTCACTCGGTGCCCGGGGAAATGGCGAGGCAGACGACACCTCGCCCATCCAGGAAGCCATCAACGCGGCCTCGTTCTCCCCGACAAAGATCGTCTACATCCCAGCTGGAACCTACAGGTACGAGCGCCTGTACCTCTTCCACGATCCCGAGCTGAACCCGGGCTTCAACCAGGAGCGATCGGGAGAGATCACGCTCCAAGGCGAGGGGATCTCGCCGGAGAACGGCGGGACGGGCGGAACGGTCCTGCGCACGAGGGTTCGATCCGGAAGCGGCCTCATCGTGAGCCCGCAGCGCGCTGATGCCACTCCGTATGCCGCGCGCGACTTCACCGCACGTGGAATCAGCTTCGAGGGGGCGACGGACGGCTTCCTGGTCGAGGCGGCTGGCGTGCCGAGCGCACGATTCGTGGAGTGCCAGTTCGTGCAGGAGAACGCTGCGGGCTCCGCGCTCTACCTGTCCACCGCCTACTTCGGTGCGCTGGAGCACTGTCGATTCCGCAACACGGCGACCGGAGTGAAGACCGGGGCCGCTGTCCAGTTCGGCACTTCCGCGTTCGCTGGGCTCTTCCGGATCGCGGACTCCAACATCGCCGGCTACGCTTACGGACTGCGTCACACGACCGGTGGCTGGCAGAACATGACCATCCGGTCGTCCGAGGTCGTCGGCTCGCGCTACGGCGTGTTCGTCGAGGCAAACGCCTCCATCGATCTCCTCACGCTGGATGACGTCTACTTCGAGGGCGAGGCCACCTCCTTCGTCGCGGAGGCGCCAGGGGCGCAGCGGATCAGGAACCTGATCGTCAACGGGCTCTGGGCGCTTGGCGCGAGCCTCACGGGCCCGGCCATCGCGCTGAACGCGCCCAACTCGAATCGTGCTCCAGGGCATCAACGCCCAGGATCAGGACACGCCCTTTCTCCACATCGGCGCAGTTCCGGAGGGCGGGCGGGCCGGGTACATGGTGTCCAGCGCGAACTTCCCGAGGACGCGCGGAGCGGAGGCGCCCGTCGTCCTCTTCACGGGCATCATCCCGGTCATCAACGGCGTGGACTACGCGAGCGCCGATCCCCGCGTTGCGCTCTACGGGCCGAGCGCGCGGCCCATCGAGTTCCAGTCGAGCTTCGCAGGAAGCTCGCAGATCACCACCGGGCGCCTGAACCTCTCACACCTGGCGACCTTCCCTGACGCGAGCGGCGTCATCCGACACGCTTCGGCAGGTTACCCGGGCGCGGTCGTCATCACCGCCAAGGGACCGGTCACCTTCCTGCTCCCGGACGCAGGGGTGCCGCAGGGCTTTGGCGTGTACGTCAAGAGCGGGTTGCAGGGTTCGGCCACAGTCGAGGTCAGGAACCAGGGCGACGAACTCCCGCTTGCCCTGCTGCGGCCGGGGGAGGCGCAGTGGTTCTTCTTCGACGGTGAACGAGGCTCCTGGATGTAGCAGGGGTACCCCCAGGCACTCCTGGAGTGCGGCTACGCGCCTCCTCGACGCAGCGCCATCCGCCGGGATAGACTCGGAAATTGCTGCGGTAACTCCGGGTGGGACGCACGGGAAGGGGTTCCGCGGCCAGCCGCCACGTACCAGCGCGGGAACAGCCTTGAAGAAGAATCAGATCGTCATCGCGGGCTCCGCAGGTGTCCCCGCGAGGTACGGCGGGTTCGAGACGCTCGCCGCTTGCCTCTGCGAGCGCCTCGGTCCCGTCGCGCCCAGCACGCGATTCGCAGTCTACTGCAGCAGCGGACTCTACCCTGAGCGCTCGCGCGACTACTTCGGTGCGGAGCTGCGCTACATGCCGCTCCGGCCAACGGGCTGGCAGAGCATGCTGTACGACGCTGTCTCCATGATCCACGCGCTGATGCGGCGCGCGGACACCATCCTCCTGCTCGGGGTGTCTGGCGCCTTCATTCTGCCCCTGATCCGCCTCGTCTCGAACGTCCGCATCGTGACGAACGTGGACGGTCTCGAGTCGCGCCGGAAGAAGTGGGGTCCAGTCGCGCGCTGGCTCCTGCGTGCGCTGGAGTGGTGCGCCGTTCGCTTCTCGCATGTCGTGATCGCCGACAACGAGGGGATCCGGGAGCACCTGGCCGCGACGTACGGAGCCAGTGGAGCCCTCGTGATCGCCTACGGTGGCGACCACCTGGCTGCAGAGCACGCGGCGGCGGATGCGCCGCTCGAGGCGCCATACGCGCTGGTCCTTGCCCGGATCGAGCCCGAGAACAACATCCACCAGATCCTCGAGGCCTTCGAGGATCAGGCGCTCCAGGATCGGATGACGCTCGTCGCGATCGGGAACTGGGATGCGAGCGACTACGGGAGGAACCTCCGCCAGCGCTACGGGTGCCGGAGGGGGTACGCGCTGCTCGACCCCGTCTACGATCGCGACAAGGTGCGCGCGTACCGGTCACATGCCCGCTGCTACATCCACGGTCACTCTGCTGGCGGGACGAATCCGTCACTCGTGGAGGCCATGTTCTTCCCGGTTCCGATCGTGGCGTACGAGTGCACGTTCAATCGGCACACGATGGAAGGCCAGGGGGCCTACTTCGCGGACGCGACGGCGCTGAACGCGTGGCTGCGGAGGCTCGCGATGGACGGAGGAAGCGCCGAGACGTCCGGGGTCATGAAGCTCGCAGCCGAGCGTTACACCTGGAGCCGGATCGCGGCCGAGTACGCGCGCGTGCTCGCGGCGAGGTGAGCACGAACATGAAGCCACGCATCATTTGCATCATCGGCACGCGGCCCGAGGCAATCAAGATGGCCCCCGTCGTGCTCGCGCTGCGCCGCGCGGGCTTCGACGCGCCGATCCTGGCCACCGCCCAGCACCGGGACCTGCTCGACCAGATGCTCGCGGTGTTCCGGCTGAAGCCGGAGTGGGACCTGGACGCGATGACTCCGCGGCAGGGGCTGTCCGAGCTGCTTGCGCGAATCCTGCCACGGCTCGATCAGCTCATCCGTTCCAGCGGCGCAGCCGCGGTGCTCGGGCAGGGCGACACGACCACGGTGCTGGGGGCCGCGATCGCTGCCTTCCACGCTGGGGTGCCCTTCGGGCACGTGGAAGCTGGGCTGCGGAGCGGGTCGCTCGCCGCACCGTTCCCGGAAGAGGGAAACCGGCGCCTCGCGAGTGTCCTGACGGAGTGGCACTTCGCGCCGACCGAAACGGCTGGCGCTGCCCTTCGTGCGGAGGGTGTCGCTCACGACAAGGTGCACGTGGTGGGGAACTCGGTCATCGACGCGCTGCTCGGGATGGCCGACCGTCCGGATCTTCCCTGGCCGGCGAGCGTCCCCGCCCTCTCTCCGACGCAAAGGCTCGTGCTGGTGACGCTGCACCGCCGCGAGAACTTCGGCGCGCCTATCCAGGCGATCCTCGGCGCGCTACGCGAGTTCGCGAGCCGGCACGAGGATGCCGTGTTCGTCTACCCGGTGCACCCGAACCCCAACGTCTTCGGGCCGGCCCGCGATGCGCTCGGCGGTTTGCCGAACGTGCACCTCATCGAACCGGTCGAGTACCCGACGATGGTCAACCTCCTCCGGCGCTCCTACCTGGTCTTGACCGACAGCGGTGGTCTGCAGGAAGAGGGGCCGGCGCTGGGCAAGCCCGTGCTGGTGTTCCGTGAGGTGACGGAGCGCCCCGAGGCCGTGGCGGCTGGTGGCGTGAGGCTCGTGGGAGCCGATCCGGCGAAGTTCCTCGCCGAGGCAGAGGCGCTCTGGACCTCGAGCGCCGCCTACGGCGTGATGGCCAAGCCCCGATTTCCCTACGGCGAGGGGCGCACGGCGGAGCGGATCGTGGACATCTTGGGCCGCCGCTTTCACGGGCCGACGGCGGACGAGTGAGCGCGGCACCGCTGGCATGGCCACATGTGTTGACGGCCCGCCTGAGGAGTCTGCTCGCGTCTCCGCTCGGGAGGCGCGTCGGCGGGGGTGTCCTGTGGTCGCTCGTCGGCGGGTTCTTAGGGCGCGGGGCCGTGGTCCTGTCCGGGATCGTCACCGCCCGGATCCTGGGGAAGGCGGACTTCGGCGCGCTCGGGGTCATCCAGAACACCATCCTGATGTTCGGGGTCTTCGCCGGCTTCGGCATGGGGCTCACGGCGACCAAGTTCGTGGCGGAGCATCGGCAGGTCGACCCGCGGCTGGCGGGGCAGTGCCTCACGCTCACCGCGATCGTCGCGATGGTCACCGGCGTGGTCGCCACCGGCGCGCTGTGGGGCGTGGGCCCCTGGCTGGCGGACAGCATGCTGTCCGCCCCACACCTCGCGCCCGCGCTGCGGGTGAGCTCGCTGGTGTTCCTCTTCACCGCGGTCCAGGGCGCCTTGACCGGAGCGCTCGCCGGGTTCGAGGCATTCAAGGTCACGGCCTGGGTGAACGTGTGGACGGGCCTGGTGGGACTTGTGGTGAACACAGCGCTCGTCTTGTGGGCAGGATTCGACGGCGCTGTGTGGGGGCTCGTCCTGGCTTCCCTGGTGGGCTGCGTGGCCACCGCCGCAGCGGTGTGGAGGGAAGCGCGGAGGGCGTCCGTCCCGCTCGGCCTCTCGCGAGCCGCGGCGCCCTGGCGGATCCTGCTCGGCTACAGCGTGCCGGCCGTGCTCTCGCAGGCGCTGGTCGGCCCCGTGCGCTGGATGTGCAGCGTGATGCTCGTGAACACGGCCAGCGGGTTCGCAGAGATGGGGGTCTTCAACGCTGCGAACCAGTGGAGCCAGGTCGTGCTGTTCCTGTCCGCCACGGTCTCCAACGTCACCATCCCCAGTCTCGCGGAGCGGCTCGGGCGTCGGGACCACGGCTCCTCGCTGCGCGTGCTCAAAGGTACGGTTGCGGCGACCGCGCTCGTGGTCCTGCCCATCGTGATCGTTGCGTCGCTGGCGAGCCCGCTCGTCATGCGCGCCTACGGACCCGGGTTCGCCCAGGGTTGGCCGACGATGGTGGTGGCGTTCGCGACGGCCGGCCTCCTGGCGGTGCAGTCCCCGATCGGCAACGTCATCCAGGCCTCGGGCCGCATGTGGCCGGGCATGGTCATGAACCTGTGCTGGGGCGCTGCCTACGTCGCGTTCACCTGGCTGTGCTTGCCGCTTGGCGCTCTTGGGCTGGCGCTGGCTGGCCTGGCCGCGTATGCGCTCCACGGCGTCTGGACGACGCTGTACGCGCGCAGGATCTTCGCCGAGTATTCGGCGTTGGCCGGATCGTCCCCAGCTCCATCGAGCGCAGGCGTGATCCCCAGGTGAACGCCGGGCGCGAGGCCCTCACGGCCCCGGGAACGCTTGTTCACTGGGGGCACGTGATCTAGACAGTCGGCGGCCGGGCTCTCCTTCGGAGCCGCGGCACGAGGTGAAGATGACAGAGCCGGTCGAGAGCCGCTCCCCCGCGCCCGCGCACTTCCGCGAGCAGCAACCCGTGGGCTTTCGTATGAGCCTCATCGAAGTGGCCATGCTCCTCGGCCGACACCGTCGGGTGCTCTTGCTGGCGCCCATCGCCGCCGCGATCATCGCCGCCGTCGTGACGGCGTTCGTGCCGAGGACCTACCTTGGGGTGGCGCGGATCCTCCCGCCCCAGCAGAACCAGCCCAGCGCGGCGGCGCTGCTGGGCCAGGCCGCCGGTGGTCTCGCGGGGTTGGCTGGTGGCGCGCTCGGGATGAAGAGCCCGAGCGACCTCTACATCGGCATCCTCAAGAGCGACACGGTCGCGAACGCGATGATCGATCGTTTCGGGCTGATGGAGCGCTACGAGGAGAAGCTGCGTGAGGACGCCCGGCGGACGCTGGCGGCGAACGCGCGGTTCTCCGCCGACAAGACCGGGATCATCACGGTGGAGGTAGAAGCTCGGGATCCGCAGCTGGCGGCCGACCTCGCCAACGGCTTCGTCGAGGAGCTGAACACCGTCACCAACAAGCTGGCGATCACGGAGGCTTCGCAGCGGCGGGTGTTCTTCGAGCGACAGCTCGTGCAGACCAAGGAGAAGCTGTCGGAGGCGGAGGTGGCCCTCCGGCGCGCCATCGATGCTGGCGGGATCGTCAGCGTCGACGCCCAGAGCCGCTCCACGCTGGAGACGGTCGCCAGGCTTCGCGCGCAGGTCAGCGCCAAGCTCGTCCAGATCGGGGGCATCCGTGCATACGCTGCCGAGGGCAATCCGGATCTGCTTCGAGCCGAGCGCGAGCTCGCGGCCCTGAAGGCCGAGCTCGCGCGGCTGGAGTCCGGCGCCACCGTAGCCGACCCGGCGCTCTCCGCCGCGGATGCCACCCCAGGGCACGGCGTCGAGACGATCAGGCTCCTCAGGGAGGTGAAGTACCACGAGGTCCTCCTCGAGCTGGTGGCGAAGCAGTACGAGCTGGCGAGGGCGGAGGAGAGCAGGGACTCGCCCACCGTCCAGCTCCTGGACAAGGCTGCGCCGCCGGAGCGTCGCTTCAAGCCGAAGCGCACCCTCCTGGTGGCGGGTGCGGCCCTGGCTGCACTCCTCGTGGCCGCCGTGGCGATCATCTGCCGTGGGGCGTGGTCGGCCCAGTTCTCGGACCCGTCGGCGCGCACGCGGCTGGAGGGCCTTCGGGAGGCGTGGGGGTTGTCTCGCCGGGCCGGACGGGGCGACTGAAATGGAAGCCACGCGGACGCTTGGCTCAGCGCAGGCTGCCGAGGTCGACGGCCGGTCGGCCTTCGTACTGTGCCATCCCCGGGATCGAAATGACGCCACGTTCAGGTATCTGCGCGTGGTCGAACGGGCGCTCGCGATGGCTGGGTACCGTTGCCGCGGCATCGTCGAGTCACTCGAGTCGGTCCGGGACGGAGACCTGGTCTTCACCATCAGCTGCATTTACGCCCTCAAGGTGCTGCTCAGCCGGAAGCGGGTGAAGCTGGTGCACTGGTTCCAGGGCGTGGAGCCGGAGGAGCGCCGCTTCCTGCACGGGGGGGTGAAGGGCGTCCTGCAGGGGTGGCTCTGGTCCCTGCTGGAGCGCTGGACGCTGCGGAGGGCCACCTTGCCCTTGTTCGTGTCCCAGGAGATGGCCGAGCACTACGGCTGCAAGTACGGCTTCCGCGGCGAGCACTTCGTGATGCCCTGCTACAACGCCGATCTCGACCCACAGGCGTTCGAGGACAAGTACGGCGCGCTCCGGCTCGTCTACGCAGGGTCGATGCATCCCTGGCAGCGTGTGGGCGATGTGGTCGAGGTCTATCGCGAGCTGAAGCGCTCCGTCCCGGATGTCACGCTCACGATCCTGACACGGGAGCTGGAACAGGCCCGCGCCCTGTGCGCTCGCCGCGGGGTCCCCGAGGTCCAGGTTCGCTCCGTGCCGGCCGACCGCGTCGCGGCCGAGCTCCGGCCCTTTTCCTTTGGCTTCATCCTGCGCGGCGAGATGGCGATTAACCGAGTGAGCACGCCGACGAAGCTGAGCTCGTACATGGCTGCTGGCGTCATTCCGGTCCTGACGAGCGCCACGCCGGCGCTGGTGAGGGCCGTCCAGTCCACCACGTTCCGGATCGCCGTCGGCGCTGACGCGCCCACGGCGGAGACCGCGGACGAGATACGAAAGCTCTACTGGACCGGCATCCGGCCGGAGCAGGTTCTTCGCGACTACCGGGCCGTCTTCGGTGACCTGTTCGATGACGAGACGAACGCCGTGACGCTCTGTGGGCTCCTCCGGCGCCTATGCTCCTGAGCCTGCGGATCTACCTGTACGGAGCCTGTCTCTGGGGGCTCCTCTGCCTGCCCGGAGCAGGGCTGGGTCCGGCTGCACCGGCGATCCTGGCGGTCATCGATGCGATGCCGCTGCTGCTCCTCGCGGTGAGCCTCGCGTCGTGGCGGGCATGGGAGCGAACGAGGCTGAGCCTCCTGCAGCTTCTCGGTATCGCACTGCTGGCAGGGCTGGCCGTGGCGAACGTGGCCGTGACCGCGCTGTCGAGCGGATCCGTGCTGGATGGGGTCAAGTATCTGGCAGCGCTGGCTCGACCGCTGACGCTCCTCGCCGCGCTCGGGCTGCACCGCGCGGCCTCGGACGCCAGCGGCGAGGATCGCGCCGTATATCGGTCGGTGCTCCTGCGCGACCTGCGCGTCATCGTGGTCGTCCACTTTGCGGCAGCAGCGGTCCAGCGCGTGTTCCCAGGCGTGGGAGAGCGGCTGATCCCGTTGGTGTCCGAGACGCAGTCCGGGCTGGCTGCGCTGGCCGAACACGACGTCAGCGGCTTCTTCCCGAACTCGATCGACTTCTCATATCTGACGGTGGCTGCATACCTTGTGCTCCATGCCGAACGCATGTTCGTCGAGCGCCGCCGCCCGCCGCTGTGGTCGACGGTCGTCTTCGGTGCCTTCGCCGCCGCCTCCGGGAGTGACGCGTCCGTGGTCTGCTTCGCCATGGTCGTGGCGGCCGGATGGCTCGCGCCCTTGCCCACGGCGAAGCGCCGGCGGATGGCTGGGGGGGCAGCGGTGTTAGGCGCGCTCGTCGCGGCAGCCACGGCGGGCATCTGGCAAGGCGCGCTCCTGCTCAAGATCGACAACATGATGCTGAGCAGGTTCGGGCTGTTGTTCGTCAGCACGCCACTCATGATCGCAGAGCATCCAGGCGTGCTCCTGACCGGGCTCGGCGGTGACTTCCACGTGATCGAGGCCGCCATCAAGGCGCTGCCCCAGGTGCCGCTCGTCTTCACCTACGATGACGTGACGCAGGTCATCAACGACGTCTTCTGGGTCGGGCTCATGCTCTCGCTCGGCGCGCCGCTCGCCCTCGCCTACGTCCTCTCCTGGCGCTCCCTGTTCAATGGTGCCTGCTCGCTGCCGACGGCGTCACGCGCGATCTCGCCCGCGAGCGTCGTGCTCGCGATCGTCATCTTCGCGGGCTTCTTCAACCAGATCCTGCTGGTTCGCTCGTTCTATTCGGCGCTCTGCGTCGGGCTCTTCGCCCTGCGCTATGCGCCGCGGCCGTGCGGCGACCAGGTGGCGGAGGTCACGTCATGAACCCCGGCGAGCGCTCATCCTTGCCACGGAACGTCGAGGCACCGCGCAGGTGGATCCTCGTCTCCGCGCATCACTGTGCTCCGGAGATGGGAAGCGAGCATGCGGTCGGGTGGAACTACGTGAAGCGCCTCGCTCGGGTTCACGACCTGCTGCTCATCACGCAGGACAACGAGTTCAGGCCCGCGATCGAGCAGGCGCTGGCCGGTTTGGACACCGCCGGCCACAGGGTGGAACCGCACTTCGTCCGGCACGGCGCCCGGAGCGACGGCCGGAAGAACAACCTTCGCGTCTTCTATTACCTGACCTACATCCTCTACCAGTGGCGCGTGCTCCGCCTGGCGCAGGCGCTCTGCGGTCGGCGCGATGTCCGAGCGATCCATCACCTCACCATCGTCGGCTTCAGGGAACCGGGATTCCTCTGGCTCCTCCAGAAGCCCTTCGTTTGGGGGCCGGTCGGCGGGCTGGTGTTCACCCCGCCGGGCCTCTTCGACCTGCTCTCGCCAAAGATGCGCGCGTTCCAGGTCATCCGGAACCTGATCACGGCTGCGCAGTTCCACTGCAGCCTCCGCGTCAGGCTCGCCTTCCGGAAGGCCACCCGCAACGGCCGCTTCATCGCAGCCACGGAGGACATCGGGCGCAGGTTCACCGCGGCCCTGGGTGGGGACTACGTCCGGATACCGGAGACGGGGGCTGAGCCCTCCGCGTCGCAGCTTGGGCTCGACCGCCAGGCCATGGAGCGCCCCCTGCGCTTGCTGTGGGTGGGTGCGCTCATCGACATCAAGCCCATGGAGCCATTGCTCGAGGCAATCGCCTCGATCGAGGGGCACAGGGCCCGGATCCAGCTGGATGTCGTGGGCGACGGCGACTCCGCCGAGCGCTACCGCGAGTGCGCCACGCGGCTCCGTGTGAATGCGGTCTTCCACGGGTGGAAGCCGCACGCGGAGGTCCAGCGCATGTACGGAGGCGCCGATCTCTTCGTGCTCTTCAGCCTCAAGGACCTGACCACGAACGTGGTCTTCGAGGCGCTCGGGCAAGGCGTGCCGGTGCTGTGCCTGGATCATCACGGCTACTCGGAGATCGTCGACGCCGGTTGCGGGTACAAGCTGCCGATCACCGGTCGCGACGGGGTCGTCCTCGCAGCGGCCACGGTGCTGCGGCAGGCGCTGGCCGAGCCGCAGCAGCTCGAATCGCTGCGCGCAGGAGCATTGGCCCGCGCGCGGGAGTTCTCCTGGGATCGGAATGTGGCACAGGTGAGCGCGATCTACGCCGAGCTCGCGGGAGGTGGCGAACCCAGGCCCGCTGCCGCCGGTGAGCCAGGGGGAGCACGACCGTGAAGGTGTTGCAGATCAACAACAGCGAGGCGCTCGTCGGTGGCTCGGAGCGCGTCTACCACCTCACGTCCGAGTTGCTGGCCAGGAGCGGGCACCAGGTCTGCAGTCTCTCGTGTGGCGAGGCGCCAGCCGGCACCCAGAAGCGGGCGTACCTCCTGCGCAGGAACGGTTACTACGGTCGCTCCCCCATTGACGCTGTGCGAAATGCCGTGCAGTTCCTCCACCGTCGGGAGGCAGCCACGCTGCTCGAGGAGGTGCTGCGCGTCGAGCAGCCGGACGTGGCGCACCTGCACATCTTCTACGGGCAGCTGACCTCCGCGATCCTGCCGGTGCTCCGGCGGCACCGGATCCCGACGGTGATGAGCGTGCACGAGTACCGGCTCGTCTGTCCGGTCTCAAGCATGTTCAGGCCGGGGCACGGAGTCTGCGAGGAGTGCAGCGGCGGACGCTACTGGAGTGCCGTTCGCCACGCCTGCAACCGCGGGAGCAGGGCTGCCAGCCTCCTGTCGGCGGCCGAGTGCTACTGGCGGGACAGGCGGATTCCGTACCCGGCACACATCGATCACTTCGTGATGGTGTCGGAGTTCTGCCGCCGGAAGCACGTCGAGCACCTGCCGGAGCTCGAATCGAGATCATCGACCATCTACAACTTCGTGGACGAGGCCGCCATCGTGGCCCCCGTATCGCCAGCGGAGCCCCGATACGTGCTCTACGCAGGTCGGCTCGCGCCCGAGAAGGGCGTCGAGGTCCTGCTCGAAGCAGCCTCGCGCATCGGAGGACTCGAGGTCCGGATTGCGGGGACCGGCCCGTTGCTGGTCGAGCTGCAGGAACGCTGGCGGGGCGTGGCGAACATCCGCTTCCTAGGTCACCTCGGAGGCTCCGACCTGCGCGAACAGCTCTCGAGAGCGGCCTTCGTCGTCGTGCCGTCGATCTGGTTCGAGAACAACCCGATGTCAGTGCTCGAGAGCTTCGCGGCCGGGACACCCGTCATCGGCAGCGACATCGGCGGGATTCCAGAGCTGGTCGTCGACGACGACACGGGCATTCTCGTGAAGCCAGGGGACGCCAGCTCGCTCGAAGCAGGGCTGCGTCGAGCGCTCGCGCTCGAGGGCGGCCAGCTCTGGGACATGAAGCGGCGCTGCCAGGCGCTCGTGCGCGCCAGGCACAGCCCGGCCTCACACCTCAGCGCACTGCTGGCCGTGTACCGCACTGCGGCCGAGGCGAAAGGTGTGACGTTGGCGTGCTGACCTGCCCGCGCTGAGCAGGAGACTGGCCAAGGCCAGAGCCCCACAGGCGTCCATGCCTGGTAGCCGAGTGGGAGCCCATGCTAACCGTAAGCCCCGTCCCGGACGGCGCTGACCCGCAGGATGGCACCACGGCCATGACGACCAACCGCAAAGGCATCATTCTCGCTGGCGGTGCCGGCACCCGGCTCCACCCTGCGACGCTGTCGCTCTCCAAGCAGCTCCTGCCGGTCTACGACAAGCCGATGGTCTACTACCCGCTCAGCGCGCTGATGCTGGCGGGCATCCGGGAGGTGCTTGTCATCTCGACCCCGCGGGACACGGCCTCGTTCCAGGACCTGCTCGGGGACGGTAGCCGCTGGGGCATGCGCTTCGAGTACAAGGTCCAGCCCAGCCCGGACGGTCTGGCGCAGGCCTTCATCCTGGGCGCCGACTTCGTACGCGGCGGTCCCTCGGCGCTGGTGCTCGGCGACAACATCTTCTTCGGCCACGAGTTCCACAGCCTGCTCGAGGCGGCCGACGAGCGGCGCCACGGCGCCTCGGTCTTCGCGTACCTGGTGAACGATCCCGAACGCTACGGCGTGGTCGAGTTCGATGCGAAGCGGCGCGCGATCTCCATCGAGGAGAAGCCGAAGCAGCCCAAGTCCCGCTACGCGGTGACGGGCCTCTACTTCTACGACGAGCAGGTGGCCGAGCTGGCGAAGCAGGTCAAGCCCTCGGCGCGGGGCGAGCTGGAGATCACCGATCTCAACCGCATGTATCTCGAGCAGGGCAGCCTGTCCGTCGAGATCATGGGCCGAGGCTACGCCTGGCTGGACACCGGCACGCACGATTCGCTGCTGGAGGCGGGGCAGTTCATCGCCACGCTGGAGAAGCGGCAGGGCTTGAAGGTGTCCTGCCCGGAGGAGATCGCCTGGCGGAATGGGTGGATCGACGACACCGCGCTCGAGAACCTGGCGGCGGCGCTGGGCAAGTCAGGTTACGGGGCTTACCTGCGCTCGCTTCTCGGGACGCAGGTGTTCTGATGAAGATCACGCCGACGGCCATCCCCGACGTGCTCGTGGTCGAGCCGCGGGTCTTCGGCGACGCGCGCGGGTTCTTCTACGAGAGCTTCAACCGGAGGATCCTGGAGGAGGCCATCGGCCGCTCCCTGGACTTCGTGCAGGACAACCACAGCCGCTCCGCCCGTGGCGTGCTGCGAGGTCTGCATTACCAGCAGCCTCATCCGCAGGGAAAGCTGGTGCGCGTGGTCCAGGGCGAGGTCTTCGACGTCGCCGTGGATCTGCGCCGCAGCTCACCGACCTTCGGGGGCTGGGTGGGCGAGCGCCTCTCGGCCGAGGACAAGAAGCAGCTCTGGATCCCGGAGGGCTTCGCACACGGCTTCGTCGTGCTCTCGGAGTCCGCCGAGTTCCTCTACAAGACCACCGACTACTGGCACCCGGAGTCGGAGCGCTGCATCCGCTGGGACGATCAGCGCCTCGCGATCGAGTGGCCGGTCGCCGGCCTCACTCCGATGGTTTCGTCAAAGGACGCGGCGGGCCTGGCCTTCGACGCGGCCCCGCATTTCGACTGAGGGGGCTCCGAGCATGTAGGTGGTGCTGACCGGAGGCCCTGCCTTCATCGGCTTGAACCTCGGTTCTGGAGGAACGACGCCCCGCCGATTTGAAGGTGGGCGGCCTGGGTGCGAAACCCGGGTCTCGTGGACCGCACCGAATCCCACCCTGGATTTTCGAGCAAGACGCCGCCGGACCTCATAGTTTCCTCTCGGGGGGGAGCTCGGGGAGGTCCGCTTGGCGCTTCGCGGCCGCCGTGCTGAGGCGATGTTGGCCGTGGTGCTCCTGGGAGCGCTCGGCTGCAGCTTGGTTTGCGCCTGGGCCGGCGCACTGATCGGTCCGGGGCTGGGCACCTTCGGCGCCGCTGCGGGCCTTTGCCTGCCGGGTGTGGCGCTGGGGCTGAGGTCCTGGCGTCGGAGGAGGAGGTCGCGGCCCTCCGTCTCCGCCTCCCTTCGCCCTTCTCTTGGCGCCGCGAACAAACGGTAACGCGGCGCGCACGGCCGTCCCACGATTCCGGTCCAGCATGGACTTTGTGACGTAGGGACCCTTCGGGGTATTCGCGCCTGCGACAGAACGTGCCTAACTGGACTCAATGCGAGCTCACGACCCGCAGCATGCATGGCTTCTTCGCGAGTGCTGGCGCTGCCTGGGGCTGATGGTGGCCGGCGCGTGGCTCGCTGCGGCCATGAACCCTGAGCTGGGGCAGCCGGGTGTCGTGCTGGGGCTCGCTATTGCGCTGGTGACTCACGCACCAATCCCGCGGACGGCGATCGCCCGCTCGCGGCCCCACCTGCACGTCGTACGGTGACCACCGCTCCGGCGCGCGGGCTTCACGGCCGTACGTTCCCGCGGCGAGGCTGCTGCGCAGGTAACTGTCAGTGAAGCCGCCGCGAGCTCGTGCTTCGACTCCGCGAGCCGGCTGTGCCGGCTCGCTACGCTCAGCACGAACGGGGGCTGGGCTCCGGGGAGTGACTCCCGCCTACGCCGTTGGCCTGCGGCGGTCGGCTTCGGCCCACCTCCCAGCCCCCGCGACACGTTGCCCACCCGCCGGCTAGGCCGGCGCCGCGCGCGCGCACAACCTGCGTCGCTTCTACGTGCTTCACCCGATCGGAAGCCAAGTTTGCGCTTCCGGCGCCTGGTCGCGGGGTGAACATCGCGACAAGGTTTCGATCGCCGGATTCCAGCGTTCGGACGCCACGTTGACACCTCGTGTTGGCTCGCAGACGATCCGCGCGCGCCGCCATCCGGGCGGTCGTTTCGCCAGCCAGAACGGACGCACGAATGTTCACGCCCGTCCTCCCCGAGTCGAAGAAGGTCAAGGTCACGGTCAACGGTCGCGAGCTCCTGCTCGCCCCGGGCCTGACGCTCCTGCGCGCGCTGCTGCAGGAGGGCATCCACGTCCCGCACCTCTGCTTCGACACGCGCCTGGAGCGGTCGATCGGCAACTGCGGCCTGTGCGTGGTCGAGCTGCGCAACGAGGCGCGCGACGTGAAGGCCTGCCAGACGCCGGTCAAGGCGGGCATGGAGGTCGTCACCGACACGCCCAAGCTCCAGGCCTACCGCCGCATCCGCCTGGAGCAGCTGCTGGGGCAGCACGACGCCGACTGCGTCGCGCCCTGCGTCCAGACCTGCCCGGCCCACATCGACATCCAGACCTACCTGCACCAGGTCTCCAGCGGGAACATCGAGGCCGCCCTCCGCGTCATCAAGGAGCGAAACCCGTTCCCCTCGGCCTGCGGCCGCGTCTGCCCGCACACCTGCGAGGCGCAGTGCCGGCGCAACCTGGTGGACGCCCCGGTGGCCATCAACCACGTGAAGCGCTTCGTGGCCGACTGGGACATGGCCCGCGAGACGCCCTTCATCCCGCAGGCCTCGGCCCCCTCGGGCCGGAAGATCGCCATCCTGGGCGCGGGCCCCTCCGGCCTCTCCGCCGCCTACTACGCGGCCATCCACGGCCACGAGGTCACGGTCTTCGAGCGCCTGCCGGAGCCGGGCGGGATGATGCGCTACGGCATCCCGGAGTACCGGCTGCCGAAGAAGGTCCTGGACGCCGAGATCGACGTGATCCGCGCCCTGGGCGTGAAGATCCTCACCGGCAAGTCGCTGGGCACGCACCTCCGCCTGGAGGAGCTGCAGAAGACCTACGACGCGGTCTACCTGGCCATCGGCTCCTGGCGCGCCACGCCCATGCAGATCGAGGGCGAGACCACCGAGGGCGTGTGGCTGGGCATCCAGTACCTGGAGGCCGTCACCAAGGGTGACAGGGTGCCGCGCGCCGACCGCGTGGTGGTGATCGGCGGCGGCAACACCGCCATCGACTGCGCCCGCACGGCGCTGCGCCGCGGCGCCAAGAGCGTGCAGCTGGTCTACCGCCGCACCCGCGACGAGATGCCGGCCGCGCCCTACGAGGTGGAGGAGGCGCTCCACGAGGGCGTGGAGATGCTCTTCCTGGCCGCGCCCAGCAAGATCGAGAAGACCAACGGCCACCTGACGCTGCACTGCATCCGCATGGCGCTGGGCGAGCCCGACCGCTCCGGCCGCCGCCGGCCGGTGCCGGTGGACGGCAGCGAGTTCCAGCTGGAGGCCGACCAGATCGTCGGCGCCATCGGCCAGAGCACCAACACCCAGTTCCTCTACAACGACCTGCCGGTCCAGCTGAACAAGTGGGGCGACATCCAGGTCAGCGGCAAGACCATGCAGTCGTCGGTGGAGAAGGTCTTCGCCGGCGGGGACTGCGTGACCGGCCCGGCTACCGTGATCCAGGCGGTGGCGGCGGGGCGCGCCGCGGCCGAGTCGATGCACGAGCTGCTCTCCAAGGGGTTCGTCTCCGAGCGCTCCGACAGCTACGCCTGCAGCCGCGGCCGGCTGGAGGACCTGCCCCGCTACGAGTTCGAGGAGCTGCCCAGGTCGAGCCGCGCGCCCATGCCGGCGCTGGTCCCGACCGAGCGCATCCGCTCCTTCGTCGAGGTGGAGACGGGCATCAGCGAGGCCGAGGCGCGCGCCGAGTCCTCGCGCTGCCTGGAGTGCGGCTGCTCCGAGCGCGTCAGCTGCGAGCTGCGCAGCGAGGCCACCGCCCACGGCATCGAGCACAAGCCGCCGGTGGCCCGCCTCGAGCACTTCGCCATCGTGAAGGACCACCCCTTCATCCTCCGCGACCACAACAAGTGCATCTCCTGCGGGCGGTGCGTGGCGGCCTGCGCCGACATCATCGGGCCGGACGTGCTCAACCTGTACGTGAAGCGCGGCCGGATGCTGGTGGGCACCAAGAGCGGTCTGCCGCTCAACGACACCGACTGCGTCTCCTGCGGCCAGTGCGTGAACAGCTGCCCCTGCGGCGCGCTGGAGTACCGGCGCGAGCGCGACCAGGTGTTCCGCGCCCTCAACGACAAGAAGAAGCTGGTGATGGGCTTCGTGGCGCCGGCGGTCCGCTCGGTGATCTCGACCCACTTCGGCGTGCCCTTCAACGAGGTGGGCGGCTTCATGGCGGGCCTGCTGCGCAAGCTGGGCTTCGCCAAGGTCTTCGACTTCGTCTTCGCGGCCGACCTCACCATCGTGGAGGAGACCACCGAGTTCCTGAACCGGGCCGACGAGGGCGGGAAGTTCCCGCAGTTCACCTCCTGCTGCCCGGGCTGGGTCAACTTCGTGGAGCGCCGCTACCCGGGGCTGATCGAGCACTTCTCCACCTGCAAGTCGCCGCAGCAGATGATGGGCTCGACGGTGAAGGCCCACTATCCGAAGTGGGCCGGCCAGGACCTGAAGCGCGACGAGATGTTCCTGGTCTCGGTGGTCCCCTGCCTGGCCAAGAAGGTCGAGGCGGCGCGGCCGGAGTTCGCGCCGGACGGCGTCCGCGACGTGGACGCGGTGCTGACCACCTCCGAGCTGATCGAGATGATCACGCTGGCCGGCATCGACCCGCGGGAGGTCCAGCCGGGCGAGTTCGACGAGCCCTACAAGCAGGTCTCCGGCGCGGGCATGCTCTTCGGCTCCACCGGCGGCGTGGCCGAGGCGGCGCTGCGCATGGCGGCCGAGAAGGCCACCGGGAAGGTGCTGGAGAAGCTGGACTTCGAGGAGGTCCGCGGCCTGACCGGCTTCAAGGAGGCCACGGTCCAGCTGGGCGAGGCCAAGGTCCGCCTGGCGGTCATCTCCGGCCTCAAGAACGCCATCCCGGTGCTGGAGCAGATCAAGGCCGGCAAGGACGTGGGCTACGACCTCATCGAGGTCATGACCTGCCCCGGCGGCTGCATCGGCGGCGCAGGCCACCCGGTCCCGGTGGCGGTGGGCGAGATGAAGGCCCGCCAGGACGTGCTCATCGACATCGACCGCACCTCCAAGCTGCGCAAGAGCCAGGAGAACCCGGACATCCTCCGCCTCTACGAGGAGTTCTACGGCGAGCCCAACTCGCACCTGGCCCACCGGCTGCTGCACACGCATTACACGCCGCGCGGCGGCGACGCCAGGGCGCACAAGGCGGTCGTGAACCCGTCCGACTCGGCCTTCCGCACGCACGAGCTGCAGATCTGCTTCTGCGACGTCTGCGCGGGGAAGGGCTCTGCCCAGCTCTTCGACACGCTGACGGAGAAGGTCCGCGACGGCGGCCTGGAGCCGATGGTCGAGGTGAAGCCGGTCCGGCTCTCCGAGAAGCACGCCACCAAGGAGGTCTACGTCACGCTGGACGGGCAGCAGACGGGCGTGGAGCAGCTGCAGGCCATTCACCGGCTGGTGAGGGCGTAGGATCCCTGGCCTTCGACTCCGCTGCCGCCTGCGGCGGCAGCTACGCTCAGGCCGAACGGGGCCGGGCGGAAGTGGCTCAGGCCGAACGGGGCCGGGCGGAGTCGGGCGGGAGCAGGGTCAGGCCGAGCGGGGCCGGGCGCAGGTCGGGCGGGTGGCGGTTCAGGCCGAACGGGGCCGGGCGGAGGTCGGGCGGGAGCAGGGTCAGGCCGAACGGGGTCGGGCGGGAGCGGGCTCAGGCCGAACGGGGCCGGGCGGAGGTCGGGCGGGAGCAGGGTCAGGCCGAGCGGGGCCGGGCGCAGGTCGGGCGGGAGCAGGGTCAGGCCGAGCGGGGCCGGGCGGAGGTCGGGCGGGAGCAGGGTCAGGCCGAACGGGGCCGGGCTCAGGTCGGGCGGGTGGCGGTTCAGGCCGAACGAGGCCGGGCGCAGGCGGGGCAGAAATGGCTCAGGCCGAACGGACACGGCAACCCCGTTCGCCCTGAGCGTAGCGAGCCCGCAGGGCTCGCGGAGTCGAAGGGCAGGGAAGAGAAGTCGGCGGGTGCTGAGGGGCGCGCCGCCGGGGAACGGGAACGAAGGGCATGGACGTCGTGATCGACGAGGGCCGGATCGAGGCCCAGCTGGCTGCGCCCCCGCCGGACGCTGCGCAGGTGGCCGCGATCCTGGCTCGCGCCCGCGAGCTGAAGGGGCTGGGGCCGGAGGACGTCGCCGCGCTGACGCGCCTCGAGGCGCCGGAGGCGCTGGAGCAGCTCTTCGCCGCCGCCGCCCACGTCAAGGAGACCATCTACGGGCCGCGCGTGGTGCTCTTCGCGCCGCTCTACGTCTCCAACGTCTGCGCCAACGAGTGCAGCTACTGCGCCTTCCGGCTCAGCCACGACCTGCCGCGCCGCGGCCTCTCCACCGACGAGGTCACCCGCGAGGTCGAGGCGCTGGTGCGCCAGGGCCACAAGCGGCTCCTGATCGTCTCCGGCGAGGCGCTCTCCAACCGCTACTTCGACGAGCTGCTGGAGGCCATCCGGGCCGCCTACGCGGTCAAGCTGGGCAACGGCGAGATCCGGCGCATCAACGTCAACGTGGCGCCGCTGGACGTGGCCCGCTTCAAGCGGCTCAAGGAAGCGGACATCGGCACCTACCAGCTCTTCCAGGAGACCTACCACCTCCCCACCTACCAGACGGTCCACCGCAAGGGGCCGAAGCGCGACTACGCCTACCGGCTCGACACCATGGATCGCGCCATGGAGGCGGGGATCGACGACGTGGGGATCGGCGTCCTGCTGGGCCTGCACGACTGGCGCTTCGAGCTCTTGGCCATGCTGCAGCACGTGGCCCACCTCGAGCGGCGCTTCGGCGTGGGGCCGCACACCATCAGCGTCCCGCGCCTGGAGCCGGCCGACGGCTCCTCCATCTCCCGCCTGCCGCCCTGGGCGGTGAGCGACGAGGACTTCCTCAAGCTGGTGGCCATCCTGCGCCTGGCGGTGCCCTACACCGGCATCATCCTCTCCACCCGCGAGCAGCCGGAGCTGCGCCGCCGCGCGCTGGCGCTGGGCGTCTCGCAGATCTCCGCCGGCAGCCGCACCGACGTGGGCGGCTACAGCGAGCTCTCCACCAGCCCGGGGCAGTTCCAGCTGGGCGACCACCGCAGCCTGGAGGAGGTGGTCCGGGACCTTGCGGAGATGGGCTACGTGCCCTCCTTCTGCACCGCCTGCTACCGGCTGGGCCGCACCGGCCAGGACTTCATGGACCTGGCCAAGCCGGGCGCCATCAAGAACCACTGCGACCCCAACGCGCTCTCCACGCTGGTCGAGTACCTCTGCGATCACGCCTCGCCCGACACGGTCCGCATCGGGCGCGGCCTGGTGGCGGAGCGGCTGGCGCACATGGACGACAAGCGCCGGCGGCTCACCGAGAGGCTGGTGTCCAAGGTGGAGGCGGGCCAGCGCGACGTGCTGGTGTAGCCATGGTCGCCACGCGGACAGAGTCGGACCTGCTCGGCACGCGCGAGCTGCCGGCGGACGCGCTGCACGGCATCCACACCGCCCGGGCGCTGGAGAACTTCCCGCTGGCGGGCCGGCCGGTGCACCCGGCCCTGGCCCGCGCCTACGGCGTGGTGAAGTGGGCCTGCGCCCAGACCAACGAGGCGCTGGGCGTCTGGACCGGCCAGCCGGAGAAGGCCCGCGCCATCCTGGCCGCCTGCCGCGAGCTAGCCGAGGGGGCGCTGGCGCACGAGATCGTGGTCGACGCGCTGCAGGGCGGCGCGGGCACCAGCACCAACATGAACGTGAACGAGGTGCTGGCCAACCGCGCCTTGATCCTGCTGGGCCAGGCGCCGGGCCGGTACGACCTCGTCTCCCCCACCGACGATCTCAACCGCCACCAGTCCACCAATGACACCTACCCGACCGCCCTGCGCCTCGCCGCGATCTGGGGCGTGCGGGCGCTGGAGGCGGAGGTGGTCCGGTTGCAGGAGGCCTTCCAGGCCGCCGAGCGGCGCACCGAGCACGTGGTCAAGATCGGCCGCACCGAGGGGATGGACGCGGTGCTGCTCACGCTGGGGCGCGAGCTGGGCGCCTACGCCGAGGCCGTGAACCGCGACCGCTGGCGGCTCTCCAAGTGCGAGGAGCGGCTGCGGGTGGTGAACCTGGGCGGCACGGCGGTGGGGACGGCGCTGGCGGCGCCGCGCGCCTACGTGTTCCGCGTGGTGGAGGCGCTGCGCGACCTCTCCGGCGTGGGCTTCGCGCGGGCCGAGAACCTGGTCGAGGCCACGCAGAACGCCGACGTCTTCGTGGAGGTGATGGGGCTCCTGAAGGCCCACGCCACCTCGCTCTTCAAGGTCGCGAACGACCTGCGCCTGCTGGCCTCCGGCCCGGAGGCCGGGCTGGGCGAGCTCAAGCTCCCGGCCCAGCAGGCCGGCTCCTCGATCATGCCGGGCAAGGTGAACCCGGTCATCCCGGAGGCGGTGGCCCAGGCGGCCATGCGCGTCTTCGGCGAGGAGGCGGCGCTCTCGCTGGCCTGCGCGCAGGGCTCGCTGGAGCTGAACCCGTTCCTGCCGCTGGTAGCGGTGACGCTGCTCGACAGCCTGGACCTGCTGACCCGCACCGACCGCATCTTCCGCGAGCGCTGCGTGGCCGGGCTGGAGGCGGACGAGGCCCGCTGCCGGGCGCACCTCGAGTCCTCGACCGCCACCGCCACCGCGCTCCTGCCCGCGCTGGGCTACGAGCGCGCCACCGCGGCGGTGGCCCAGGCCAGGGCGGAGGGGCGGACGCTGCGCGCGGTGGTGGTGGGGAACGGCTGGATGACCGAGGCGGCCTTCGACGCCGCCATCGCGCCGGAGGCCGTCAACCGGCTGGGGTTCGGATCATGAACGTGGTGCAGCAGCCGGCGCCGCCGCCCAAGGGGCAGCGCACGCACATCGGCCTCTTCGGCCGGCGCAACGTGGGCAAGTCCAGCCTGCTCAACGCGCTGGTCCGGCAGAGCGTCTCCATCGTCTCCGACCAGGCGGGCACCACCACCGACCCGGTGGAGAAGCCCTTCGAGCTGCAGCCGCTGGGGCCCGTGCAGTTCATCGACACCGCCGGCATCGACGACGTGGGCGCGCTGGGCGAGCTGCGCGTCGCGAAGACGCGGCAGGTGATCGACCGGACCGACCTGGCCCTGCTGGTGACCGAGCCGGGCGTCTGGGGCGAGTACGAGCGGTCGCTGTGGGAGGAGCTGCAGCGGCGGGGCGTCGCCACGATCGTGGTGGTCAACAAGAGCGATCTGGCCCTGGCCTTCGACTCCGCTGCCGGCTTCGCCGGCAGCTACGCTCAGGCCGAACGGGGAGGCGGCGGCGAGGCGCAGGCCGAACGGGGAGGCGGCGGCGAGGCGCAGGCCGAGCGGGGGGGCGGTGGCGAGGCGCAGGCCGAGCGGGGGGGCGGTGGCGAGGCTCAGGCCGAACGGGGGGGCGGCTATGCTCAGGCCGAACGGAGCGGTGTCTCCGGTTCGACCAGCCTCAACACCGTTCCCCCTGAGCGTAGCGAGCCCGCAGGGCTCGCGGAGTCGAAGGGTCGAACGGGATTCGATTGCCGTCTCCGCCCACACCGGCGCCGGCCTCGACGCCCTCCGCGGCGAGCTGCTGGCCCGCGTGCCCCCCGAGTGCCTCCGCCCGCCCAGCATCCTGGGCGACCTGGTGGGCCCGGGCGAGCTGGCGGTGCTGGTGGTCCCCATCGACAAGGAGGCCCCCGCCGGCCGGCTGATCCTCCCCCAGGTGCAGTCCATCCGCGACCTGCTCGACAGCGACGCGATGTGCCTGGTGGTGAAGGAGCGCGAGCTGAAGGTGGCGCTGGAGCGGCTCAACCGGCCGCCGAAGCTGGTGGTCACCGACTCGCAGGCCTTCCTCAAGGTCTCGGCCGACGTGCCGAAGGGCGTGCCGCTCACCAGCTTCTCGATCCTCTTCGCCCGCTACCGCGGCGACCTGGTCAAGCAGGTGGAGGGGGCGCTGGCGGTGGACGGGCTCCGCTCCGGCGACCGCGTCCTGGTGGCCGAGGCCTGCGGCCACCACCCCATCGGCGAGGACATCGGCCGGGTGAAGATCCCGCGCTGGCTGACCCAGTACACCGGCGCCAACCTCGAGTTCGTCCACACGCAGGGGCACGACTTCCCGGCCGACCTGCCCAGCTACAAGCTGGTGATCCACTGCGGCGCCTGCACGCTCAACCGGCGCGAGGTCACCGGCCGGCTGCGCCGCTGCGCCGACGCCGGCGTGCCGGTCACCAACTACGGCGTGGTCATCGCCCACAGCCTGGGCATCCTGGACCGCGTGCTGGACCCGTTCCCGGCCGCGCAGGAGGCGCTGCGGGCGGCGAAGGCGCGGCAGGAGACCGCGTGATCCCCTGCCCTTCGACTCCGCCGGGGCCGGGGGCCCCGGCTACGCTCAGGGCGAACGGACTCCTCGAGCGACTCGAGCAGGAGCACGCGCTCGCGCGCGACGAGCTCATCACCCTGCTCGAGACCCCCGGCCTCGACGCCCCGCTGCTCGCCGCCGCCGACCGCGTCCGGCGCGCCAGCGTGGGCGACGAGGTCCACCTGCGCGGCCTGATCGAGTTCTCCAACCAGTGCGCGCGCAACTGCCTCTACTGCGGCCTGCGCAAGGACAACCGCTCGCTCACGCGCTACCGGCTCACGCCGGACCAGGTCCTCGACCTGGCCCGCAAGGCGGTGGGCTACGGCTACCGCACCGTGGTGCTCCAGTCCGGCGAGGGGACGCTCTATCGCCACGAGGAGCTGTGCGAGCTCCTGCGGGCCATCCACGGCCTGGGCGTGGCCATCACGCTCTCCCTCGGCGAGAAGACCCGCGCCCAGTACGAGGCCTACCGGGCCGCCGGGGCGGATCGCTACCTGCTCCGCATCGAGACCACCGACCGCGACCTCTATCACCGGCTCGATCCCGGGCATGTCCTTCGACGACCGGGTGCGCTGCCTGCGCGACCTGCGCGAGCTGGGCTACGAGGTGGGCACCGGCTGCCTGGTGGGGCTGCCCGGCCAGACCCTGGCCTCGCTGGCGGACGACCTGCTCTTCTTCCAGGCCATCGACGCCGACATGATTGGCCTGGGCCCGTTCATCCCCAACCCGCGCACGCCGCTGGGGAACGAGCCGGTGGGCAGCCTGGAGCTGGCGCTGCGGGTGATGGCCCTGGCGCGCCTGCTGCGCCCCGACGCCAACATCCCGGCCACCACCGCGATGGAGACGCTCGACCCTGGCCGCGGCCGCGTGCGGGCGCTCAAGGGCGGGGCCAACGTGGTGATGCCCAACGTCACCGAGGGTGACGCCCGGCGGCTCTACGCGCTCTACCCCGGCAAGGCCTGCGCCGGCGAGGACCCGCAGGCCTGCAACGGCTGCCTGGGCAACACCATCGAGGCCATCGGCCGGACCATCTCGACGGGACAGGGGTTCCGGCGCGGGCGCGCGCCGCAGGCCTGAGCGCCGCGCCTACTTCGCCCCCATCTCCGGCCACGCCTTCACGGCCAGGAAATAGGCGGCGCCGCCCTTCTCGCCGGTGACCATGTGCAGGAGCCGCTGCCCCTTCTCCACGCTCAGCGTGGACTGGGTGTTGCGGGCCACCAGCGCCACCTCGAGGGTGACCAGGTTGGGCTTCTCGTCCTGCAGCGTGAGCCCGGCCACGTCGCCGTCGGGCAGGTTCACGAAGACGGTCTTGCCCTTCACCAGCGTGAGCTGCTCCTCGCGCACCTGCTCCCAGGTCTGGTAGGCCAGCTTGGAGAACTGGCGCTGCAGGTCGTTGAGCTTCGCGTCGATCTTGCCGGGCGTGGCCCGCGAGCCCTTGATCAGCCGGACGTGCACCGGGACGTCGGCGCGCGCGGCCGCGGGGACGGCGAGGGCCAGGAGGGCGAGGGCGAGGGCGGTGGCGAGGCGGCGGCGGGTCATGATGGTCTCCGGCCCGCGTGCGCTCAGGAGCCGCTGGTGTCGTCGTCGTCGATCAGCACGATCGGACCGTCCACGGTCTGCAGCACGGTGGCGATCTGCCCCTCGCTCGACAGCTCGACCAGCGCGAGCTCCTCCGGGCGCTGGGCTTCGTACTGAACGTACAGGAAGAGCGCCAGGGCCGCCAGCGCCGGGACGCCCGTGGCCAGCAGCGCCTTCCAGCGCAGCCCCAGCCAGCCCGGCAGGCCGCGGCGCACGGCCGCGGCAGGCGCCGAGCCCGGGTAGACCCGCTCCATCACCTGGTCCACGAACGGCGCGAAGTCGCGGGCGTTGGCCCGGGCCAGGAGCGCCTCGGAGAGCAGCCCGTCGGTGGCGGCCAGGTCCGCCGCCAGCGCCTGGCAGCGCGCGCAGCCAGCCAGGTGGGTGGCCAGGTCCCTGGCCTCCTCCGGCGACAGCTCGCCCTCCCGGGCCCCGATCAGCGGTGCGTAGCGCAGACAGGCCGTCACGTTCCTTCACCTTCCCCTTCGTCCCTCGGGTCGAGCCCGGCGTACTCGCGGAGCGCGGCCTGCATCTTCTTCCGGGCGTGGAAGAGCCGGCTCATCACCGTGCCCTTGTGGATCCCCAGCTGCTCGGCCAGCTCCTCGTAGGAGAGCCCCTCCAGCTCGCGCAGCACCAGGATCGTCCGGTGCTTCTCGGGCAGGGTGGCCAGCGCCGCCTCCATCTTGGAGGCCAGCTCGCGGCGCAGCGCGTTGGCGCCCGGATCGGCGCCCAGCGCGGTGGAGAGGATGCCCTCGCCGGCGTCGGTGAGGTCGGCCTCGCGCAGCTCGTCCACGTCGTCCTTCTGCGACTGGCGCTCCTTGCGGATGGCGTCGATGGCCAGGTGCGAGGTGATCCGGAACAGCCAGGTGGAGAAGGCCGACTCGCCCTTGAAGCTCTCCAGGCTCCGGTGGACCCGCACGAACGCCTCCTGGGAGACGTCCCAGGCCAGGTCGGGGTCTTTCACGATGCCCAGCGCCACGGCGTAGACCTTCCTCTGGTAGCGGACGACCAGCGCGCGGAAAGCGGCCTGCTCGCCGGACTTCACTCTCGTGATGAGGGCGAGGTCGTCTGCTTCCATGGGACGGACGGGGCTCCTGGGGGGAAATTCACCGGGCCGGTGACCCTATCACGGCCTCCCCGGCGCGGCACGCAGTCGCGCACCGCCGTCGGCGGAACCCCTGTCGTCATCGAGGTCGCCCGCCGGTGCCCCCCGCGTTATCCTTTCCGGACCCTGCCGCCGGGCTCTCGGCGGAGGCTCTCTCGAAAGGCTCATGGCCGGCGCGTACCAGGATATCGCCCGCGTCCTTCGCGGGGCGCGTCGGCGCCAGGCGGGGGTGGTGATCGGCGCGGAGGTCGCCGCCGGCCTGGCCGTGGCGCTGCTGTGCCTGCTCCTGGGGGCCTGGGCCATCCGGGCCGGGGCCCGGTTGCCCTTCCGGTGGGTAGCCCTGGGCGGCGCCGCCGTGGCGCTCCTGCAGGCGGCCTGGCGCGCCTGGCGCGCCCTCCGGCGGGGCGCCTGGGACGACGCCGGCGCGGCCCGGACGGTGGGGGCCGGCCTGCCGGCGATCCACTCCGACCTGCTCTCGTCGGTGGAGCTCTCGCGCGATCGCGAGGCGCTGGCGGGGAGCGGCGGGTACTCGGCCGCGCTGATCGACGCGCACGTGGAGCGGACCGCGGCGCGGGCCCGGGCGCTCGACCTCGCGCAGGTCATCCCTGACCGGCCGGCGCGGCGCGCCGGGGCGGCCCTGCTGGCGGTGGTCGTGGTCCATGGGGTGGCGCTGCTGTCGGGCGGGGCGCCGCTGGCGCACGCCTACCGGCGCGTGGTGGCGGGCGACCCGCCGGGCGCGCCGCCGCCGCAGCTCGATCCCATCACCGGCGACATCCAGCTCACCTACCGCTACCCGGCCTACATGCGCCGCGACGCGAAGACCGTGGCCGGCACCGGCGGCGAGATCCGCGCGCCCAGGGGCACCGAGGTGATCCTCGAGACCCGGGCCGACCGCGAGGTGGCCGCGGCGGAGCTGCTGATGGAGGGGCAGCCGGAGCAGGCGATGCCGGCGGCGAAGGCGGACGAGAAGCCTGCGGCCGCGCCCGCCGCACCCGCACACGCACCTGCGGTGAAGCGCTGGGCGCTCGCGGTGAAGGACGGCCGCGACCTCTCCGGCCGGCTGGTGGTGGAGGACGGCGGCAGCTACCGGTTCCGCTTCCTGGATCGCAAGGGGCGCGAGCTGGCGCTGGGCGCGCCGCTGCCCATCGTGGTCGAGCCGGACGCCTTCCCCACCGCGCAGCTCACCGCGCCGGAGCGCGAGGTGGAGGTGGACGCGGGCGCCACCGTCAACGTGGGCTGGTCGGCGGAGGACGACGTCGGCCTGGACGAGGTGGCGCTGGTGCTGACGCTGCCCGGCGGCAAGGAGGACCGGCGCGTGCTGCGCAGCGGCGACCCGGTCCGCCGCGACGGCGGCGACCTCCCGCTGCCGCTCGGGCCGCTCAAGCTGGCCGAGGGCGAGGAGCTCACCTACCGGCTGGAGGCGCGCGACGGCGACACCGTCTCCGGCCCCAAGACCGGCAGCTCGGACACCCACGTCATCCGCGTCTACTCCGAGGCCGAGCACCGCCGCCGCATCCTGGAGAAGGCCACCGCGGCCTTCGAGGAGCTGGTGGCGCTGCTGGGCGACCGGCTGGACCTCTTCGCGCAGGGCTCGGTGGCCACCGCCGACCGGCTGCCGCTGGCCACCGCGCTGGACGGCCGCGCGCGCGGGCTGCACGAGAAGCTGCGCCAGGCGGCCCAGGAGATCCGCGCCGACCGGGCCGGGCCGCCGGAGGTGGCGGCGGCGCTGCAGAACGTGGCCACCTCGCTGCGCGTGGCGGAGCAGCGGGTCTCGGCCACGCGCGCGCAGGTGGCGCAGGCCTTCCGCATCCGCGTGCTGCCGGACCGCTCGGTGGTCCGGACCATGGGCTGGTTCGACGCCCAGCTGGACCGCGAGCTGGAGAAGGGGATCCTCTACCTCGAGCAGCTGCTGGACAAGCGGCGGGCGGAGGACCTGGTGCGGCTGGCCAGGGACCTGAACGCCCGGCGCAAGGAGCTGGCGGGCCTGCTGGACCGCTACCGCCAGGCGCCCACCGAGGCCCGCAAGCAGGAGCTGGTGGCGCAGGTGCAGCGGATGAAGGAGCGGGTCCGCGACCTCTTGCAGCGGATGGCGGAGCTGTCGAAGGGGTTCAACGACGAGCACATGAACCAGGAGGCCCTGGCCGAGCTGGCGAAGTCGCAGGACCTCATGTCCGGGCTCGACGACATCGAGAAGAAGCTCGCCGCTGGCGACGTGGAGGGGGCCATGAAGGCGCTCGACCAGATGGCGGGCGCCATGGACCAGATGATGGCCGGCCTGCAGCGCACCGCCGGGCGCCCGGACGAGAAGGCCCAGGCGCTGCGCCAGGAGCTGATGGCGTTCCAGGAGGCGCTGGAGCGGGTCCAGAAGGACCAGGCCGCCACCGCCGCCGAGACCGGGAAGATCCGCGCCGCCTACCGCAAGCGCGCCGCCGAGCAGATGAAGAACCTGGAGGCGGACCTCAAGAAGCTCTCCCAGCTGGCCACCGAGGCGCGCAAGGACGTGGAGGCCACCGCGCCGGCGGTGACCCCGCGCACGCAGCCGGAGTACGAGGGCTCGCGCGACGCGCTGCAGGACGTGGAGAAGGCGCTCTCCATGCGCGAGCTGGAGGGCGCGCGCGAGGCGGTCGAGAAGGCGGACCCGCCGGTGCGGGGGCTGACCCTGCAGCTCGACCAGGACGCGCTGATGGGCTCGCGCTCGCTGGGCGGGCCGGGCGAGGAGGTGGCCGGCGAGGCCGCCCGGCGGGCCCACGGCGCGAGCGGCAAGGTGGCGGAGCTGAGGAAGAAGCTGGACCAGCTCTTCCCGGATCCGCGCGGCGTGCTCTCCAAGGACGAGCAGAAGCGGCTGGGCGAGCTGGGCGAGCAGCAGGCCAGGCTGGAGAAGGACGCCGCCAGGCTGCAGGAGCAGCTCGGCAAGCTGGCGCAGGAGGCGCCCATCTTCCCGCCCTCGGCGCAGGAGCAGCTGGGCCAGGGGCGCGGCCACATGGGCGAGGCGGCGGCGGAGCTGGGCGCGCGCAACCCGCAGCGGGGCCACGGCCACCAGCAGCTGGCCATGGACGCGCTGGAGCGGGTCAGGAAGGGGCTGGAGGACGCCGCCAGGAAGGGCGGGCAGGGCGGCGGCCAGGGCTTCCCGTTCCCGTTCGCCGAGAGCGGCGACCAGGACGGTCAGGGCGACGGGCTGCAGGCCTCGCGCGAGAAGGTGAAGATCCCGGGCGCCGAGGCGCACAAGGTCCCGGAGGCCTTCCGGAAGGACCTGATGGAGGCGATGAAGCAGGGCGCGCCGGAGCGGTACCGGCAGGACGTGCAGCGCTACTACGAGGAGCTGGTCAAGTGACGCCGCCTGGCCCTCGAGGCCGCGCCCGCCCGGCGGCCCTGGCGGTCGCCCTGCTGGTGGCGGCGGTGGCGGTTTGGCCCGCCGCCGCCTTCGCCGCCAGCAAGGCCGAGACCGCCGCGCTGGCGGCGCTGCGCGCGCTGGCCGACGAGGACGTGGAGGGCGCGCGCCGGGCGCTGCAGCCGTTCGAGCCGCTCGACGCCGGTCCGCCGCCATCCTCTACGCCGCCGGCGCGCTCCGCTTCCACGAGCAGCGCTACCCCGAGGCGCTCCAGCTGCTGGAGACGTCGGGCGCCGGCAGCGCCGAGTACGTCGCGCTGGCCCGCGCGGCGCAGGCGGTCACGAAGGACCACGTCCGCGCCGAGGGCGAGCACTTCGTGGTCTCCTGCCCGAAGGGCAAGGACGAGGTGCTGGTCCCCTACCTGCTCGACGCGCTGGAGCGCCAGCGCGCCGCGCTGGTGAAGGCGCTGGGGCCGGTGCCGCCGGGCAAGGTGACGGTCGAGCTGGTCAACGACGTGAAGCAGCTGGCGGCGCTCACCACGCTCAGCGAGGCGGAGGTCCGCACCAGCGGCACGGTGGCGGTGTCCAAGTTCAACAAGCTGATGATGCTGTCGCCCAAGGCGCTGCTGAAGGGCTACGACTGGCTGGACACCGCGGCGCACGAGTACACGCACACGGCGGTGACGGCCCGCACCCGCAACCGCGCGCCCATCTGGCTGCAGGAGGGGCTGGCCAAGTGGTTCGAGGCGGCCTGGCGCGGCGGCACCGACGCGCTCACGCCCTTCTCGGCGGCGCTGGTGAAGGACGCGGTGGCCTCCAGGTCGCTGGTCACCTTCCAGGAGATGCACCCCTCGCTGGCCAAGCTCCCCTCGCAGGAGCGGGCGGCGCTGGCCTACGCGCAGGTGGTGCTGGCCATGGAGCACCTGGTCCAGGCGCGCGGGCCGCAGGCGCTGGGGCGCCTCACCGGCGAGATCGGCGAGGGCAAGCCGGTGGAGACCGCCGTGGCCGACGCGGCCGGCGTCCCCTTCGACCGCTTCCTCGCCGACTGGAGGAAGCACATGGCCACCCGCCCGCTGCCGCGCGGCGGCGACCACGAGCTGCGCCGGCTGCGCTTCAAGGACGATCCGAAGCAGGCCGGGGGCGAGTGGTCGGAGATCGGCGACCAGGAGGCGCAGGGCTGGGCGCGGCTGGGTGAGATCTTCCGGGCGCGCGGGCGCTGGGGCGCGGCGCGGCAGGAGTACGCCAAGGCCTACCAGAAGGTGGGCGCGCGCATCCCCATCCTCTCGGGCCAGTACGCGCTGGCGGCCAGCATGTCCGGCGCCAAGCCGGAGGCGGAGAAGGTGCTGGGCGAGGCGCTGGCCTGGAACCCGGACTACCCCGCCTTGAACCTCCAGCTGGCCCGGCTGCTGCTGGACCGCGGCCAGCTGCAGCAGGCCCGCGACCACCTGCTGGCGGCCAACCGCCAGGACCCCTTCGACCCCGAGATCCACGCTGGCCTGTCCAAGGTGCTGGAGGCGCTGGGTGACCCCGGAGGCGCCTCGCGGGAGGCCCGCTTCGCGAGGATACTCACCGGCCAGGAGACCCCATGAGCACGCCCACCGCGACCCCCCCGCCGCTGCCCGTCAACCCGGAGGCCGACCTGCAGGCCGTGCACGAGCTGCACGACGCCCGGCGCATGATCCTCTCGGAGATCGAGAAGCGGATCGTGGGCCAGAAGGACGTGGTGGACTCGCTGCTGGTGGCGCTGTTCGCGCGCGGCCACTGCCTGTTCGTGGGCGTGCCCGGGCTGGCCAAGACCCTGCTCATCTCCACGGTGGCGGACGTCCTCGACCTCTCCTTCAACCGCATCCAGTTCACGCCGGACCTGATGCCCTCCGACATCACCGGCACCGACGTGCTGGAGGAGGACCACACCACCGGCCGCCGCGCCTTCCGCTTCGTGCGCGGCCCCATCTTCGCGAACCTGCTCCTGGCCGATGAGATCAACCGCACGCCGCCCAAGACGCAGGCGGCGCTGCTGCAGGCCATGCAGGAGTACCGGGTCACCGCCGGCGGCGAGACCTACCCGCTCGACCTGCCCTTCCTGGTCTTCGCCACCCAGAACCCCATCGAGCAGGAGGGGACCTACCCGCTCCCCGAGGCGCAGCTGGACCGGTTCATGTTCTACGTGAACGTGAGCTACCCCACCGCGCTGGAGGAGCTGGAGATCGTCCGCTCCACCACCGTCTCCAGCCGCCCGCCGCTCCACCGCGTCCTCTCCCCGCACAAGATCCGCGAGCTGCAGGACCTGGTGCTGCGCGTCCCCGCCGCCGACCACGTCATCAAGTACGCCGTCGAGCTGGTGCGCCGCACGCGCCCCGGCGAGCCGGGCGCGCCCGACTTCGTGAAGGACAACGTCTCCTGGGGCGCCGGTCCGCGCGCCAGCCAGTACCTGGTGCTGGGCGCCAAGAGCCGCGCCATCCTCGACGGCCGCATGGCCGCCAGCGAGGAGGACGTCCGCGCCCTGGCGCGCAACGTCCTCGTCCACCGCGTCATCACCAACTTCCGCGCCGAGAGCGAGGGCGTCACCAGCCAGCAGATCGTGGAGCGGCTGGTGGAGAAGGTCAGGGTGTGAGGGGCGCAGGTGGTCGCCTCGGCTCCGCGGCAGGGGCCGGTTCACCCGAATCCGTTCGGGCTGAGTCCTTCGACTTCGCGCCCGCGGGGCGGGCGCTACGCTCAGGACGAGCGGAGTCGAAGCCCAGGCGCTGTCGGTCCCCGTTCATCCTTCGACTCCGGGCCCGGAGAGTCGGAGGCGGCCGGGACGGAGCCCGGGCCCTACGCTCAGGACGAACGGGATGCGAACGGCGCACGGGCCCAGGTGGCAGCTCCGGTCGGGCAGAGCGCAGCGGCAGCGGAGCGGCCGCGGAGTCGAAGCCCAGGTCGGCACCGGGACCAGCAGGCTGTCGGTCCCCGTTCATCCTTCGACTCCGGGCCCGGAGAGTCGGAGGCGGCCGGGACCGAGCCCGGGCCCTACGCTCAGGACGAACGGGATGCGAACGGCGCACGGGCCCAGGTGGCAGCTCCGGTCGGGCTGAGCGTAGTGGCCTGGCAGGCGAATCCGTTCGGGCTGAGCGTAGCGGCCGCGCAGCGGCCGCGGAGTCGAAGCCCAGGGATCGGCCAGGGAGCGGAAAAGGGCCGTGATACGGACCTGGGTCCGCGGTACGGACCCCATCCGTTCGCCCTGAGCGTAGCCGCCGTCCGCCAGGACGGCGGCGAAGTCGAAGGGGCGAACGGGATCCGCCTTCGCACGGTTCTTGAACTGCTCCGAGGCATGAAGCCCTTCTTCGTCTACATGCTGGAGTGCGCCGACGGCACCTACTACACGGGCCACACCGAGGATCTCGAGGCGCGCCTCGCCGAGCACCAGGCCGGCGAGACGCCGGGGTACACGAAGAAGCGCCGCCCGGTCGAGCTGGTGTGGTGCGCCGAGTTCGCCCGGCGGGACGAGGCGCTCGAGCGGGAACTCCAGATCAAGGGCTGGACGCGGGCCAAGAAGCAGGCGCTCATCGAGGAGGACTGGGGTGAGATCAGGCGGCTCGCGCGAGGGCCTGACCGCAAGCTGCGACCCCGTTCATCCTTCGACTTCGCTTGCCCTGAGCGTAGCGCCGCCCCGGCGGCGCGGAGCCGAAGGGCTCAGGACGAACGGGATACGAACGGCTCGCGGGCCCCGGGAGCAGATCCGTTCGGGCTGAGCGTAGCGGCCGCGGAGCGGCCGCGGAGTCGAAGCCCAGGCGCTGTCGGTCCCCGTTCATCCTTCGACTTCGGGCCCGGAGCGTCAGCGGCAGGCGGGACCAGGCCCGGGCCCTACGCTCAGGACGAACGGGATACGAACGGCTCGCGGGCCCCGGGAGCAGATCCGTTCGGGCTGAGCGTAGCGGCCGCGGAGCGGCCGCGGAGTCGAAGCCCGGGCGCTGTCGGTCCCCGTTCATCCTTCGACTTCGGGCCCGGAGCGTCAGCGGCAGGTGGGACCGAGCCCGGGCCCTACGCTCAGGACGAACGGGATACGAACGGCTCGCGGGCCCCGGGAGCAGATCCGTTCGGGCTGAGCGTAGCGGCCGCGGAGCGGCCGCGGAGTCGAAGCCCGGGCGCTGTCGGTCCCCGTTCATCCTTCGACTTCGGGCCCGGAGCGTCAGCGGCAGGTGGGACCGAGCCCGGGCCCTACGCTCAGGACGAACGGGATACGAACGGCTCGCGGGCCCCGGGAGCGGATCCGTTCGGGCTTAGCGTAGCGGCCGCGGAGCGGCCGCGGAGTCGAAGCCCGGGCGCTGACCAGCGTCGAAGCCCAGGGAGTCACCGGAACCATGGCTGACACCCCCCGCCGCCCGCTGCTCGATCCCGCCGTGCTGGCCCGGCTGGGCACGCTCAAGCTGCGCGTGCGCGCCATCACCGAGGGGATCCTCACCGGCCTGCACAAGTCCCGCACCACGGGCAGTCGGTGGAGTTCGCCGAGCACAAGGAGTACGCGCCCGGCGACGAGATCCGGCACATCGACTGGAAGGCCTACGGGAAGTTCGACAAGTACTACGTGAAGAAGTTCGAGCAGGAGACCAACCTCCGGGCCTACCTGGTGGTGGACACCTCCGGCTCGATGGGCTACCGCGGCGCGCCGGAGCGGCTCACCAAGCTGGAGTACGCCAGCGCGCTGGCGGCCTCGCTGGCCTACCTCCTGGTCCGCCAGCAGGACGCGGCCGGGCTGGTGCTGGTGGGCGGGGACGTGCGCCAGGCCATCCCGCCGCGCGCCTCGGCCCACCACCTCATCCCGCTGATGGACGCGCTGGAGGCGGTGAGGGCGGACGGCCCCACGCGGCTGGCCTCGGCGGTGGACTGGGTCATCGAGCACGCGCCGCGCCGCTCCTCGGTGCTGATCTTCTCCGACCTGATGGACGCCGAGCAGGGCGTGCTGAAGCGGATCGCGCAGCTGGGGCGGCGCAAGCACGAGGTCACGCTCTTCCAGGTGCTCGACCCCGCCGAGCTGGAGTTCCCCTTCGACGACCCGACGCTCTTCCTCTCCATGGAGGACGGCCGCTCGGTGGAGGCCAACGGGCGCGACGTGCGCCGCGGCTACCTGGAGGTGCTCCAGCGCTGGCTGGCCGAGGTGCGCCGCACCGCGGCCGAGGCCGACGTGGACCACGCGCTCTGCCGCACCGACCGGCCGCTGGAGGACGTGCTGCTGCCCTTCCTGGCGCGCCGGGAGCGGAGCGCCGCGTGAACCTGGGCTTCGTCAACCCGGCGCTCCTCTGGGGCCTGCTGGCCGCGGCCATCCCGCTGGCCATCCACCTGTTCTTCCGCCGCCGGCCGCGCCCCACGCCCTTCCCGGCCATCGAGTTCATCCTGCGCGCCCGCCGCGAGACCCAGCGCCGGGTCCGGCTGCGCAAGGTGCTCCTCTTCACCGCCCGCACGCTGCTGCTGGCCGCGGTGGCGGCCGCCATCGCCCGGCCGCGCACCGAGGCCCCGCCGCAGGCGGCCGCCGCGGCGCAGGGGCCGCGCGCCACCGCCCTGGTGCTCGACGCCTCCGGCTCCATGCAGTACACGCTGGGTGGACGCCGCCTCTTCGACCGCGCCCGCGCCGACCTGCTCGACGCGCTGGCGGCGCTCTCGCCGGAGGACCCGGTCACGGTGCTGGTCTGCGGGGCGGCCACCCCCAGCGCCGCGCCGCCCGGCTTCGACCGCGCCGCGGCGCGGGCCCTGCTCGCCCAGGCCGCGGTGGAGGCCGGCCACTCCGACCTGACCGCCTGCGCCAACGCCGCCGTGCGCGCGCTGGCCGCCGAGGCGGCCCAGGCGTCCCTGCCCAAGCGGCTCATCGTGGCCACCGACCTGGCCGCCACCGCCTGGCGCCTCGACGTGCCGCCCCCGTCGGTGGAGAGCGCCAGGGGGCCCCTCCGCCCCGAGGTGGAGGTGCTGGACGCCGCCCGCGGCGAGCCGCTCCCCAACCAGGCGGTGACCGGCCTGGAGGTCGAGCCGGATCCGGCCGCCGGCCCGCGCGGCTACCGCTTCACCGCCACGCTGGCGCGCCAGGGGCCGGAGAAGGCCAGCGACGTGCCGCTGCAGCTCAAGGTCGGGCGTGGCCCGGAGCAGAAGGTGGCCATCCGCGCCTTCACCGAGCTGCCCGCCGGCGGCGCCACCCGCAAGACGCTCCTGCACGGCTTCCCGGCCGGCGGCACCGCCGAGGTGGAGCTGGCGCTGCCGCCCGACCCGCTGCCGCTCGACGACGCGCGGGCGGTGGTGCTGCAGGTGCCGCGCGACGTGCGCGCGCTGGTGGTGGACGGCGCCCCCTCGCCCGTCAAGCTGCGCGACGAGGCCTACTTCGTGGAGGCGGCGCTGGCCTCGCCGGCCTCGCCGGTCCGGCCGCGGCTGGTGGACGCCGAGGCCTTCCCGCGCGAGGACCTGGCCGCCTACGACGTGATCTTCCTGCTCAACGTGCGCAACGCCGGCGCCCGCGCCGCCGACCTGCAGCGCTTCGTGGAGGGCGGCGGCGGGCTCTTCATCGCGCTGGGCGACCAGGTGGACCCGGAGACGTACTCGCGCGAGCTGGCCACCGTCCTGCCCATGGCGCTGCACGTCGAGAAGAGCACCGGGGCGCCGGGCGGCGGCGCCAGCGGGACCGCCCACCCGGCCCGCTTCGCCGAGCTGGACTGGAACCATCCGGCGCTCTCGGTCTTCGGCGGCGAGGCGCGCGAGGGGCTCCTGGGCACGCGCACCTTCCGCTACGTCCTGGCGCGCCCGGGCCGCGGCGGCGCGGAGGGGCCGGCGCCGCGGGTGCTGGCCGCCTTCGACGACGGCGCCCCGGCGCTGGTGGAGGGGCGGCGCGGCAAGGGGCGGGTGCTGCTGTTCACCTCCAGCGCCGACCGCGACTGGACCGACTGGCCCATCCGCACCTCCTTCCTGCCCGCCATGCAGCGCTTCGCCGGCTTCCTGGTGGGGGCGCTGGAGGAGCGGCGGGAGGCGCCCACCGTGGTGGGCGAGCGGCGCGCGCTGCGGCTCCCCGAGGGCGAGGCGCTGGTCGGGCTGGTGGACCCGGACGGCCGCGGCTGGTCCTTGGCCGACCTGCGGCGCACCGGGCTGGAGGAGCACGACGGCCTAAGCTGGGCCCCGCCCGCGCCCGGGCTGTGGCAGGTACGGGTGAAGGTCCGCGGCGAGGAGCGGATGGACCCGCAGCTCACCTTCGCGGCCTGGCCGGACGCGCGCGAGTCCGACACCCGCCGCCTGGAGCCCTCCGAGCTGACCGCCTGGTTCGGCGGCGAGGGGCACGCCAGGGTGGACGGCGATGCCCGCACCGCGGCCTCGCGCGAGCTGCCGCTCTGGTCGATCCTGCTGGTGGCGGGCCTGCTGGCCTTCGTGGGCGAGGGGCTGCTGCTCTCCACCCGCTCCTGAGCGCGCTGCTCCCGGCGGCGCGTCCGCCTCCCGCACGCGGCTGCCATCCGAAGCCCATCCCCGCGCGAGGCCCACATCCTGGCAGGATGGCCCGTATCCTGCGCCGCACCCCCTGCGCTCGCCTGCCCGCTACGCAGCGCGGCGCTCTCGGGTAGAGTGCCCGGGTCATGCGGCCCAGCAGCCTCGATCAGGACGTCGCCAGCCTCTTCTGCGTCGGCTTCCACGGTCAATCCCCGTCCCTCGAGGTCCTGGACCTCATCCGCCGCGGTGTCCACGGCGTCATCCTCTTCGCCCGCAACGTGGGCGAGGCCGAGCAGGTGGCCGGCCTGGTGGCCGACCTGAAGCGGGCGGCCCGGCGGCCGCTGCTCGTGTCGATCGACCAGGAGGGCGGCCGGGTGGCGCGGCTGCGCGCCCGCCACGGCTTCACCGAGGTCCCGCCCATGCGCGCCATCGGCCAGACCGGCGACGAGCTGCTGGCGCGGCAGGTGGGCGGGCTGCTCGGGCGCGAGCTGCGCGCGGTGGGCATCGACCAGGACTATGCGCCCTGCGTGGACGTGGACACCAACCCGCAGAACCCCGTCATCGGCGATCGCTCCTTCTCGCGCGACCCGGGACAGGTGGGCTGGCTGGGCGCGGCGCTGGCGCAGGGGCTCCAGGGCGCCGGCGTGGCTGCCTGCGCCAAGCACTTCCCCGGCCACGGCGACACCAGCCAGGACTCGCACAAGGACCTGCCGCGCCTCCCGCACACGCTGGAGCGGCTGCGCCGGGTGGAGCTGCCGCCCTTCGAGGCGCTGGCCCGGGCCGGCGTGGCCTCGATGATGACCGCGCACGTGGTCTTCGAGGCCATCGAATCCGTCGCGCCCGGCCACCATCTCGCCGCCGGTGATCCGCCTCCTGCGCGAGGAGGTCGGCTTCGAGGGCTGCTGCATCTCCGACGATCTGGAGATGAAGGCGGTGGCCGAGCACGTGCCGCTGGAGGAGGCCGCCCCCGGCGCGGTGCTGGCTGGCGTCGACGCGCTCCTGGTATGCCACACCGCCGCCGTGCAGCACCGGGCCATCGACCTGGTGCGCCGCGCCGTGGAGGACGGCCGGATTCCCCGCGAGCGGCTCGCCCAGGCGAGGGCCCGCGTGGCCAAGCTGCTGACCTGGGCCGGCCCGCCGCCTGATCCCCGTCAAGCGCAGCAGCTGCTGCGCACGCCGGAGCACCTCGCCCTCGCCGCGCGCATCCCCCCGCTGGCCACCGGCGAGGACCCTACCGCCGCCTAGTGCGCTCCACGGCCGCACCTGCGAACGCGGGGCTCGCTCGCTCGCCAACGTTTGCTAGAGTGCGATCCGTGGCGAGCGGCGCACGCTTCCACGCTCGAACAGCCCAGCGCGCCGCTCGCCATTCTTCATGGGGCGGCGCCTGCCGCTCGGCCCCGGCCCAGCGTGCCGTCCCCGCTCCAGCCGCTCGAACGCGTCCGCGATGGCCTGCCGGATCGCCTCCCGGTGGAGCAGCACCGCCGAGACGTGGCCGGCCGGGAGCCAGCGCAGCTCGCAGCCCCAGTGGTCGGCGATCTTGCGCATCTCCGCCGGCGGCACCACGCCGTCCTCCGCGGTGCCCACCACGATGGCCGCCTCCGGCGCGCGCGGCGGCGGCAGCGCCTTCACGCTGAAGCGCGAGAGGTGCCGGCAGAGCGCGCGCCGCGCCTCCTCCGGCCCGGGCCCCAGCGCGCTCCAGCGGGCCACCTCGCGCAGCACGCCCTCCTCGAAGACCGACACCGGCGAGCAGCTCGGCGCCACCGGCACCACCGCGAGGGGGAAGCGCGTGGCCTGCCCCACCATCGCCGCCAGCTGCCCGCCCATGCTGTAGCCGGTCACGCCCAGCAGCGGCGCGGCGCCCGTCTCGCGCAGCCAGCGGAGCAGCGCGCGCGCCTCCTGCACCGTGGCGGCCGCCATGAGCTGGAGATCGGAGACGCAGCGCACCGCGTAGGTGGGCTGCCCGGGCGGCCGGCGGCTGCCGTAGAACGGGTTCTCCAGGATCAGCGCGCCGATCCCGCGCGCCAGCAGCGGCGCCGCCAGCAGCTGGCGGAAGCGGAAGCCCTCGTCCCCCGAGGCCGCCAGGTGCACGGCGATCCCGCGCGCCTTCCCCGGCGGGACGAGCAGCCGGACGCGGGCCGTCCGCGCGGCGGGGGGCAGGCGCGGCTCGGGGCTCTCGAAGTGCCCCTCCAGCAGCCGGCCACCCCTCACCCGGCCGATCGGCGTGAGCCGCAGGCCGATCCGCGCCGGCCGGAGCCGGGCCAGCTCGACCGGCGCGTCCGAGGGCAGCACGGCCGGATCGCCCCAGCCATCCACGAAGAACTTCTCGCGGGGGCTGACGAGGCCGAAGAGGCGGTCGAGGAGGTGCACGCCTGCAATGTACGCACGAAGGGTCCGTGGCGCAGGGTCGCGATGCGTGCGGCGAGGCGGCCCAGAGGCGTTCGACCGTGAGGCGCTCCTGGCCTGGGCTTCGACTCCGCGAGCCCTGCGGGCTCGCTACGCTCAGCCCGAACGGCGGTGGACCACCCGTTCGCCTGCGCCCAGTCCGAACGGTGGTGGACCACCCGTTCGCCTACGCCCAGTCCGGACAGCGGTGGACCACCCGTTCGCCTACGCTCAGGCCGAACGGCGGTGGACCACCCGTTCGCCTACGCTCAGGCCGAACGGCGGTGGACCACCCGTTCGCCTACGCCCAGGCCGAACGGCGGTGGACCACCCGTTCGCCTACGCCCAGTCCGGACGGCGGTGGACCACCCGTTCGCCTACGCCCAGTCCGAACGGTGGTGGACCATCCGTTCGCCTACGCTCGGCCCGAACGGCGGTGGACCACCCGTTCGCCTACGCCCAGTCCGGACAGCGGCGGACCACCCGTTCGCCTACGCCCAGTCCGGACAGCGGTGGACCACCCGTTCGCCTACGCCCAGTCCGGACAGCGGTGGACCACCCGTTCGCCTACGCCCAGTCCGGACAGCGGTGGACCACCCGTTCGCCTGCGCCCAGTCCGGACAGCGGTGGACCACCCGTTCGCCCTGAGCGTAGCCGCGGCGAAGCCGCGGCGGAGTCGAAGGGCGCTGCCTGCCTGGCCCTTCAGGTCCGATCGAGGATCTTGAGCGCCACCAGCCCGTACAGGAAGCCGTAGACGGTGTGCTCCGGCCGCTGGGCCACGTGGATCAGCTCGGCCAGCGTGCGCGTGCCGTCCACCTTGGGCAGGAGCTCCGCCTCCCAGCGCTCCAACTCCACCTCGTGGAGGCCGAAGGCCGGCTCGGGCGACGGGATGAGCCGCTCCTCCGGCGAGAGCAGCTTGAAGAGCCGCTCCGGCTTGTACAGCTTCTTCACGCCGCGGGTGATGAGGTGGGCCGGGTGGAGGTCCACCTTGATCGACTCCTTCTCGGCTCGGTCGGCGAAGTGGAGGCGGTACTCGCCCTCCTCCCAGGCGAAGACCGAGTAGACGATGGCCTTCACCTGCTGTGCGACGTAGTAGAGCTTCTCCGCCTCCTTGAGGAGGCCCATCTCCACCAGCACGTCGCCGGTGCGCCGGCCGGTCTTGTCGGCCGCGGCCTGGCACAGCTCCAGCTGCGCCTGCGTGATCTTCCCCACGCGCACCAGGAACGGGCCGAACCGGTCCGTCACCAGGTTGGAGATGGCGAAGCAGGGGCGGCCCTTCTCGAAGTAGATGGTCTTCTTGACCTTGCCCTTCTGCAGGGTCAGCTCACCGGTCTGCTGGGCCAGGTGGAAGGCCGTGATCAGCTCGGGGAGGTTCTCCTCCAGCTTCCCCTCGGTGTGCGAGAGGTCATGGCGCCGGGCCTGCACGTCGGCCGCGCGCGGCGGCTGGGCGGGGACGGGCGGCGGGCGGGCGGGGGTGCCCACCGGGCCGGCGGTGATGGTCTCGCCGCGCATCACCGCCGAGACCTTGCCGCCCTCGGTCAGCGTCACGCGCCCGGTCAGCTCCATGGCCTCGACCGGCTCGTCGGTCTCGACCGCGACCTCCACGTCGAAGTCGTTCAGCTCGGTGACCGGGGGACGCCGGGTGTGGGGGCTGGGGGTGGTGAAGGTGGGGCGGGGCGGCGGCGCGGAGGAGGGCACCAGGCCGCGCAGCGCCTCCATCAGCTTGCGGGCCTCGAAGGGCTTCTCGAAGTAGCCCGCCGCGCCGTGCTGGGTGCGGGCGTCGGTGGCCGCCCGGCCCCCCTTGAAGACGCCGGTCATGAAGAGGAAGGGGACCTGCGCGTTCTTGAGGGCGTGGGCGACGTCGTAGCCCATCATGTCGGGCAGGAGCACATCCACCACCGCCGCCACCGGCTGCTCGGCGACCAGCTTGTCCAGCGCGGTCCGGCCCTTGGCCGCGGTCACCGCGACCCACCCCTCCGCCTCGATCAGCCGGGCGAGCAGCGTCAGCAGCTCCTGGTTGTCGTCCACCAGCAGGATCTTGTGAGGAGGCACGGCGCGACCATACCGGGGGTGTGGTGCCCGATCAACGGCGCGTACCCCGGCCGAGCGACCGGCGCACCTCCCCGGCGGGTGCCCGGTCGTCAGGCGGGGTGCCTGCCCACCGGGCGGGCCCCGTCCTGCTGCAACCGCCCGTGCAGGCTCGCGTTGACAAGCCGCTCGGTAGGCAAGTAAGCAAATCTCCTCTCTTCAGCGACACCCCCATGGCGTCGATCCGCACCGCGGGTCCGCGGCCCTGGGGTGCCCACAGGAGGTAGGCGATGGCGTACGTGCGCACGGCGGCGCTGGCGGCCCTGGTCCTGGCGGTCGGCTGCACCCGGAAGCAGGCGGCAGACGAGATCCTCATCGGCCACGTCGCGTCCCTGACCGGCACGGAGGCCACCTTCGGCACCTCCACCGACAACGGCATCAAGCTCGCCCTGGAGGAGGCCAACAAGAAGGGCGGCGTGAAGGGGAAGAAGCTGGTCCTCAAGACGCTCGACAACCAGGGGCAGGCGCAGGCCTCCGCCCAGGCGGCCAAGCGGCTGGTGGACGACAAGAATCACCGTGCTGCTGGGCGAGGTGGCCTCCACCCGCTCGCTGGCCATGGCGCCCATCGCCGACGCGGCCCACGTGCCGATGATCTCGCCGTCCTCGACCAACCCCCGCGTGACCAAGGACGGCGACAACACCCGGCCCTTCGTCTTCCGCGTGTGCTTCATCGACCCGTTCCAGGGGACGGTGATGGCCACCTTCGCGCACGACAACCTGAAGATGACCAAGGTGGCCATCCTGCGCGACGTCGGGTCGGACTACTCGGTGGGCCTGGCCAACTACTTCGCGCAGAAGTTCACCGAGCTGGGCGGGCAGGTCGTGAGCGACCAGAGCTTCAAGGCCGGCGACCCGGACTTCAAGGCCCAGCTCACGCAGATCCGCCAGGCCAACCCCGAGGCCATCTTCGTCCCCGGCTACTACACCGACGTGGGGCTCATCGCCGTGCAGGCGCGCGAGCTGGGCATGAAGCAGCCGCTGCTGGGCGGCGACGGCTGGGACTCCACCAAGCTCTACGAGATCGCCCAGGGCGCGCTCGACGGCTCCTACTTCTCCAACCACTACTCCCAGGACAACCCGGACCCGGTCATCCAGGAGTTCGTGAAGAAGTACGCCGAGAAGTTCGGCGAGAAGCCGGACGGCCTGGCCGCCACCGGCTACGACGCCGCGCTGGTGGCCATCGACGCCATGAACCGGGCGCCGGATCTCTCCGGGCCGGCCATCGCCAAGGCCATCGCCGACATCAAGGCCTTCCGCGGCGTCTCCGGCACCATCAGCATCGACGCCAACCACAACGCCGTGAAGTCGGCGGTGGTGCTCGGCATCGAGAACAACGCCGCCACGTTCAAGGCGACCGTCAACCCGTAGTCCCGGCGCCCGCCCGCCGCTCCCTGGCGGCCGGCGGGCGTTCCCGCGTGACCGAGTTCCTCCAGCACCTCGTCAACGGCCTCTCCGTCGGCACCATCTACGCCCTCGTCGCCCTGGGCTACACGATGGTCTACGGCGTCCTGAAGCTCATCAACTTCGCCCACGGCGACGTCTACATGGTGGGCGCCTTCTCCGGCTACTACCTGGGGACGGCCGCCATCCTGCGCGACCAGCCCAGCTTCATCCGGGCCTCGCTGGTGACGCTGGGCGCGATGGTCATCTGCGGCCTGCTGGGCTGGGCCATCGAGCGGTTCGCCTACCGGCCGCTGCGAAGCCGCCCGCGGCTGACCGCGCTCATCACCGCCATCGGCGTCTCCTTCCTGCTGGAGTACGGCTTCCAGCTCCACTTCCCCGGGCTCTCGTTCCCGCCCGGCCCCACGCCGCGCCTCTTCCCGCGCATCATCCCCAAGGAGACCTTCACCGCCCTGGGCGTGAACGTCTCCAGCCATAACGTGATCGGCCTGGCGGTGGCGGTGGCGCTCATGCTCGGGCTGCAGTGGATCGTCTTCCGGACGCGGTTCGGGATGGCCATGCGCGCGGTCTCCTTCGACCCGCAGGTGGCCTCGCTGATGGGCATCCCGGTGAACCGGATCATCTCCTGGACCTTCGTGCTCGGCTCGGTGCTGGCCGCCGCCGCCGGGATCATCAGCGCCACCGCCAAGTACCGCATCGACCCGCTCTTCGGGCTCAACTACGGCCTCAAGGCCTTCGTGGCGGCGGTGCTGGGAGGGATCGGCAGCGTGCCGGGCGCCATGGTGGGCGGGCTGGTGCTGGGGTTGGCCGAGGAGTACGTGGCGGGGTACACGGCGTCGTCCTGGCGCGACGCCATCGCCTTCACCGTGCTGATCCTGGTGCTGCTGGTCCGGCCCGAGGGGCTGTTCGGACGCGTCACGGTGGAGAAGGTCTAGTGGCCACCGCGCCCCCGTCCTCCCGCCGGCTCTCGCCCGTGCTCTGGCTGCTGCGATCCCTGCTGCCGTTCCTGGTCGGCGTCCCCCTGCTCTACGGCGTGCAGGTCGCGCTGGAGGCGGCCGGGCAGGGCTTCCTGGCCTACCTGCTGCTCCTGGCAGGCGTGAACGTCATCCTGGCGGTCTCGCTCAACGTGGTGAACGGCTTCACCGGCCAGTTCTCCCTGGGTCACGCCGGCTTCATGGCGGTGGGCGCCTACACCTCCGCCCTGATCACCCTGGCGCTCGGCGCCGGAGGCTCGCTGGGGCTGCCGCCCGCGCTGGGTAGCGAGCTGGTCTTCGCGGTGGCGCTGGGCGCCGGCATGGCCGCCGCCGCGCTGGCCGGCTTCCTGGTGGGCATGCCCTCGCTGCGGCTGCGCGGCGACTACCTGGCCATCGTCACGCTCGGCTTCGGCGAGAATCATCCGCAGCACCATCGAGAACATCCCGGCGCTGGGCCGCGCGGCCGGGCTCTCCGGCCTGCCGCTCCTCACCAACCTGCCCTGGGTGGGCGCGGGGGCCATCGCCACGGTGGTGATGGCCCGCCGCCTGGCCGTCTCCACCCAGGGGCGCGCGCTCTTCGCCATCCGCGAGGACGAGGTGGCCGCCGAGGCCATGGGCGTGGACACCACCGGCTACAAGGTGCGGGCCTTCGTCATCTCCGCCGCCTACGCCGGGCTGGCGGGCGGCCTGGTGGCCCACCTGATCCTGTCGATCGCGCCCAAGTCCTTCACGTTCGTGCAGTCCATCGAGGTGGTGGTGATGGTGGTGCTGGGCGGGCTGGGCTCCATCACCGGCTCGGTCGTGGCGGCGCTGCTGCTCACCTTCGGCCTGGAGTGGCTGCGGGCGTTCGAGCAGTACCGCATGGTCGTCTACGCGCTGCTCCTGATCGCCCTGATGCTGGTCCGCCCCCAGGGCATCTTCGGCACCCGCGAGCTGTGGGACCTGCCCATCTTCCGCCGCCGCGGCCGCGCCCCGGCGCCGGCCGGCGCCCCGCCCACCACCGTGCGCGACGACTCGACCGCGGGAGGCCAGCCGTGAGCGCCGGCCCCTCGCTCCAGGCCGAGCACGTCACCATGCGCTTCGGCGGCCTGCGGGCCCTGTCCGACTTCAACCTCACGCTCCGCCCCGGCGAGCTGGTGGCGCTGATCGGCCCCAACGGCGCCGGCAAGACCACCGCCTTCAACGCCATCACCGGCGTCTACACGCCCACCGAGGGCGACGTCCGCGTGGGCGGCCAGCGCGTGAACGGGCTGCGCCCGCACCAGATCTGCGCCCGCGGCGTGGCCCGCACCTTCCAGAACATCAGGCTCTTCCAGGAGCTCTCGGCGCTCGACAACGTGCGGGTGGCCTGCCACGCCGGCGCGAAGAGCGGCTTCTTCGACGCGCTCTTCCTCACGCCGCACCACCGGGCCGAGGAGGCGCGCATCCTGGCGCGCGCCGAGCAGTTCCTGGAGGTGATGGGGCTCTCGCACCGGCGCGGCGAGACCGCCAGGAACCTGCCCTACGGCGAGCGGCGCCGGCTGGAGATCGCCCGCGCCCTGGCCACCGGCCCGCGCGTGCTCTGCCTGGACGAGCCCGCCGCCGGCATGAACGCCTCGGAGAAGGTGGAGCTGATGGCGGCTGATCCGCTCCATCCGCGACCGCTTCGGCCTGGCGGTCCTCCTCATCGAGCACGACATGCGGCTGGTGATGGGCGTCTCGGAGCGCGTGCTGGTGCTGGACCATGGCGTGACCATCGCCGAGGGGCGGCCGGAGGCCATCCGGAAGGATCCCAAGGTGATCGAGGCCTACCTGGGCGACGCCTACCTCGAGGAGCAGCGGATGGCCGTGCCGGCCCGGACGGACGGGGAGGGCGCGCCGTGAGCGACACCGTGCTCCGCGTCAGCGACCTCCACGTCCACTACGGCGCCATCGAGGCGCTGCGCGGCGTGTCGCTCCAGGTCGCGAAGGGGCAGGTGGTGGCCCTGATCGGCGCAAACGGCGCGGGCAAGACCACCACGCTCCGCGCCATCTCCCGCATGCTGCGCGCCAGCAGCGGGGCGGTGGAGTTCGAGGGGCAGGACATCACCCGGGTCCCGCCGCACGCGCTGGTGGCCCGCGGCATGGCCCACGCGCCGGAGGGGCGCGGCATCTTCCTCAACCTGACCGTCCGCGAGAACCTCGAGCTGGGCGCCTACCTGCGCACCGACAAGGCCGGGATCGTCAAGGACGCCGAGCGCGCCTACCAGCTCTTCCCCATCCTGGCGGAGCGCAAGGCGCAGGTGTGCGGCACGCTCTCCGGCGGCGAGCAGCAGATGCTGGCCGTGGCCCGCGCGCTGATGAGCCGCCCGCGGCTGCTCCTGCTGGACGAGCCGTCGCTGGGGCTGGCCCCGCAGATCGTGGAGCGGATCTTCGGCGTGCTGCGCGAGGTGAACCAGGACGGCGTGGCGCTCTTGCTGGTGGAGCAGAACGCGCACAAGGCGCTGCAGCTGGCCCACCGCGCCTACGTGCTGGAGACCGGCAGCGTGGTGATGCAGGGCACCGGCCGCGAGCTGCTGGCCTCGCCCGAGGTGCGCAAGGCGTACCTGGGGGAGTGAGGGCGCTCGTCGCCTGGCCTTCGACTCCGGGCTCGCCTGCGGCGAGCCCTACGCTCAGGCCGAACGGGGTCGTGGCCTGAGGCTGAACGGGGGCGTGGGCACAGGCTGAGCGGGGGCGTGGGCACAGGCTGAGCGGGGGCGTGGCCACAGGCTGAACGGGGACGTGGGCCCAGTCCGAACGGTCGGGCCCAGGCCGAACGGCCAGTGGACCGTTCGCCCTGAGCGTAGCCGCGGCGACGCCGCGGCGGAGTCGAAGGGCAGGCCCGGAGCTCACGCCCTGGGCGGCGGCGGCAGCCCGTGGATCTGGTGATAGGTGAGGCTCTGCGCCACCGCCTGCAGCGTCAGGATCCCCACGCCGGCCGCCTCCACCAGCAGCTGCAGCGCCGTCACGTCCAGCCCCGGCTCGTCGCCGATGGCGGCCAGCGGGTAGAGCAGGGCGATCCCCAGCGCAGGGACCAGCAGCGCCAGCGGCAGGAGCCGCCACCAGTGCGGCCGCGTCACCTGCACGCTGCGGACGAGCGCCTCGAAGCCGGTCAGCTCCGGCTCGGAGATCAGGGTGGGCACGGCCAGCCAGAGCAGGGTGAAGGCCAGCAGGCCGGGCACGATCAGCAGCAGCACGTGGGTGCGGAGGTAGGGCAGCAGCGCCACGCCGTAGGTGCAGAGCGTGACCAGCACCAGCGACGGGAGCAGCGACCAGACCTGCCCCACCAGCTGCTTGCCCGAGGGGGTGACCCGGCCCTGCGCCCAGCGCAGCGCCGCGGCGCTGACCGTCCCCTGCACCACCGCCAGCGTCGGCACGCCCAGCACCAGCCCCACCAGCGCCGCCCAGGGGTCCACGCCGCCGTTGGCGGCCTCGAGCTGGTCCAGCACGCGCTCGGCGAACAGGTACGGCAGCATCAGGATGAGCGGGAAGAGCCAGCAGACCCGGCCGTTGCGGACCCAGAGCAAAATGCTGCGGCCCAGCACCTGCCCGACCTGCGGGGCTGCGCCCGGGGTGGAAGCCATGTGCGGACCGGTGTCGGACACGCGGGGCGAAGCGTGCCACGCGGGACGCGCAGGGGGCAAGCGCGACCACTGGGCCCACCTCACGCGGGCGTGAGGGGCTATGGTGCCCCGGGCCCTACACCCCCGGAGCCGGACCATGCGTCTCGATCGCGCCTTCCCCGCAGCCTTGCTGGTCTTCGCCCTGGCGGGCTGCGCCGCCCACACCTCCGCGCCCGGGCCCGCCGCCGGCGCCGCCCCGCCCTCGGCAGGGGCTCCGGCCGGCTGGCAGCTGGACTGGGCCCGGGACGCCGTCTTCTACGAGGTGTTCGTCCGCAGCTTCTCCGACTCGAACGGCGACGGCGTCGGCGACCTCCAGGGGCTCATCGACAAGCTCGACTACCTGAACGACGGCGACCCCAGGACCACCACCGACCTGGGCGTCACCGCGCTCTGGCTCATGCCCATCTTCAAGTCGCCCAGCTACCACGGCTACGACGTCACCGACTACGAGACCATCCAGCGGGCCTACGGCACCAACGAGGACTTCGGCCGGCTCTGCCGCGAGGCGCACAGGCGCGGCATCAAGGTGATCGTCGACCTGGTGATGAACCACACCTCCTGGCAGCACCCGTGGTTCATGGTCTCGGTGATGGGGCCGGCCACCGGCGACCCCTCGAAGCGCGACTGGTACCTGTGGCGCAAGGACGATCCAGGCTGGCTGCGCCCCTGGCTCCCGTCCGCCACCTGGCACCACCTCAAGGGGACCGACGGCTACTACTACGGCCTCTTCTACGGCGGCATGCCCGACCTCGACTACCGCAACGCCGAGGTGCGGGAGGAGATGCGCTTCGTGAGCAAGCTCTGGCTCGACCGCGGCGTGGACGGGTTCCGCCTGGACGCCGCCCGTTACCTGATCGAGACGCCGGACGGGCAGGTGCAGGACACCGAGGAGACCCACGCCTACTGGCGCGAGTTCTCCGCCCACGTCCGCTCGATCAACCCCGGCGCGCTGCTGGTGGGCGAGAACTGGACCGACACCGCCACCATCGCCACCTACTACGGCGACACGGCCAAGGTCCCCGGGGGCGACGAGCTCCCCATGAACTTCGACTTCCCCGTCTCCGACGCCATCCGCGGCGCGCTGAAGACCGGGGACGCCGGCGGGCTGGCCGCCCAGCTGCGGGCGAACCAGGCCGCCTACCCCGCCGGCGCGATGAACGCGCCGTTCCTCACCAACCACGACCAGATCCGGATCGCCACGCAGCTGGGCGGCGACGCCGGCAAGCTGCGCACCGCCGCCGCGCTCCTGCTCACGCTCCCCGGCACGCCGTTCCTCTACTACGGCGAGGAGGTCGGGGTCCGCCAGCCCGACGCCGGCGACGACGAGTTCAAGCGCACCCCCATGCCCTGGGGCCCCACGCCGGTCACGGTGGGCTTCACCACCGGCAAGCCCTGGATGCGCCCGGTGAAGGGGTTCGAGAAGGCCAACGTGAAGGTGCAGTCCGCCGACCCGGCCTCGCTGCTCTCCCGCTACCGGACCCTGATCCGCGTGCGCCAAGGCTCGGCCGCGCTCCGTCACGGCACGCTCCAGCTGCTCCCCTCGAGCGGCGGCCTGCTGGCGTACGTGCGGAAGAGCGGTAGCGAGGAGGTGCTGGTGGTGCACAACGTCGGCACCGCCGCCGCCGGGCTGGAGCTGCCGGTGAGCGGGAAGCCGGCGCCGCTGCTGGTGGACGCGGGCGTCGCGGCGACCGGCGGCGAGCGGATCCGGGTGGAGCTGCCGGGGCTGAGCACAGGGGTGTGGACACTGAAGAGGTAGCGCGCTCGCGCGGATCCCCCGGTCGTGCTTCGACTCCGCGGGCCCTGCGGGCCCGCTACGCTCAGCATGACCGGGGTGGGGGCGGCAGGCTCAGGGCGAGCGGATTGCGCCGGCTCGAGCTCCCGGCGACCGGAGTGAACTCCCTGCGACCCCGTATCGCCCCTGCGTGAACCTGGCGCGCGGGCACGGGTGGGCTACCCTGTGCGCTCACCCTGGAGCCGCCCATGCCCCGTCGCCTGGTCTCCCTGCTCGCCCTGCTGCTCGCCGCCGGCTGCGCCACCACCGGCACGCGCGGGGCCACCGCCTCGGGCCCCGCAAGCGCGGCCGGCGCGCTCGCGCCGAAGCCGGACCGCTGGCAGCACGACGAGGTGCGGGGGGCGGTCTTCTACCAGATCTTCATCCGCAGCTTCTCCGACTCGGACGGCGACGGCACCGGCGATCTCAAGGGGCTCATCGCCAGGCTCGACTACCTGAACGACGGCGACCCGAAGACCACCACCGACCTGGGCGTGGACGGGATCTGGCTCACGCCCATCTTCCACTCGTACAGCTACCACGGCTACGACACCGCCAGTTACGAGCTGATCGCCCGGGACCTGGGGCAGCTGGAGGACTTCGAGCGGCTCTGCGCCGAGGCCCACAAGCGCGGCATCAAGGTGGTGCTCGACTTGGTGCTCAACCACACCTCGTTCCTGCACCCCTGGTTCCTCGAGGCGCTCATCTCCAAGAACGAGGCGGACTGGCCGCACCACGACTGGTACGTCTGGCGGACCGACGATCCAGGCTGGGAGCAGCCCTTCGAGCCGCACAAGCGCACCTGGCGCAAGGTCCCGTCCGGCCTCTACTACTACACGCTCTTCTTCGGGATGCCCGACCTCAACCTCCGCAACCCGGAGGTGCGCAAGGAGGCCAAGTACATCGCGAAGCTCTGGCTCGACCGCGGCGCCGACGGCTACCGGCTCGACGCCGCCAAGCACGCCATCGAGGGGCCCGACGGCGAGCAGCAGGACACGCCCGAGACGCACGCCTGGTGGAGGGAGTTCTCCGCCGACATCCGCGCCCACCGGCCCGACGCGCTCCTCTTCGGCGAGAACTGGTCCGGCACAGACCAGATCGCGCCGTACTACGGCGACGTGACCAAGGTGGCCGGCGGCGACGAGCTGCCCGCCAGCTTCGACTTCCCGCTCTCCGAGCGGATCCTGGACGGCCTGCAGACCGGCAGCGCGCAGGGCGTCGCCGCCAAGCTCGACGAGATCGGCCGCGTCTACCCGCCCGGCGTGCTGGACGCGCCCTTCCTCACGAACCACGACCAGCTGCGCGTGGCCACCCAGCTCAAGGGGGACGCCGGCAAGCTGCGCACCGCCGCGGCCGTGCTGCTGACGCTGCCCGGCATCCCGTTCATCTACTACGGCGAGGAGCTCGGCCTGCGGCAGGTGCAGAACGGGGACGACGAGTTCAAGCGCACGCCCTTCCCCTGGGACGGCAGCGAGACCGGCGGCTTCACCACGGGCAAGCCCTGGTTCAAGTTCGCGCCCGGGAAGGACAAGGTGAACGTGGCCGCCGAGACCGGCGACCCGGCCTCGCTCCTGTCCCGGTACCGGAACCTGATCCGGCTCCGTCACGGCTCGGACGCGCTCATGCGCGGCGAGCTGGCCGTGCTGCCCCCCAGCGGCGGCGTGCTGGCGTTCCTGCGTCGCTCCGGGAGGCAGACCGTGCTGGTGGTCCACAACCTGTCGGCCGCGCCCGGGACCGCCCAGGTGCTGTCCGACCGGAACCTCACGCCGCTGCTCGTCGATCCGGGCGTCCGGCGCGACGGCGCGGGCGTGTCGCTCCCACCCCACAGCTCCGGTGTCTGGGAGGTCCGGTAGCCCACCCTGCCGCGGGGGTCGGCCCCGCGGGTTGGCCCCACCCACAGGCGCACCTGGGACCCGGGCCGACCCGGCAGTTTCCGCAGTGGTTCCGGGGAGCCGGCCCTGGTACGCCCTTCGCTGGCAAGGCCGGCCGTGACCTCGCCCGCGCACCGCATGAACCAGGACCTCACGGACTCGCTGCGCTACGCGCTGGCGTCTCCCACCTACCGCCCGCCCATGCTGCCCGGGGTGGCGCTGGAGGTGATGCAGCTCTCGCGCTCCACCGACGAGGTGGAGCTGGCGGACGTCGTCAACCTGCTGGAGCGCGACCCGGTGCTGGCCGCGCGGGTGCTGGGCATCGCGCAGTCCGCCGCCTACACGCGCCGCGGCAGCGTGACCTCGCTGCTCCAGGCGGCGGTGCGCCTCGGGCTGGAGACGCTGAGCCAGGTGGTGGTCCAGGCGGCGCTGGAGCTGAAGCTCTTCCGCGCCCCCGGCTACGAGAAGTTCGCCGTCCGCCTCAACCACCACGCCACCGCCACCGCCCACGTCACCCGCGACGTCTGCAAGCGCGCCGGCCTGCCCGCCGAGCAGGGCTTCATGTGCGGCCTGCTCCACGACATCGGCTTCGCCGCCAGCCTCACCGTGGCCATCGAGCTGGGGGTCGAGCTGGGGGTGACCGACTTCGAGGACCTGGCCCCCTCGCTGGACGTGGTCCACGCCGAGGTCTCCGGGCTGCTCGCGCGCCGCTGGAAGCTGCCCGAGCCCATCGTGCAGGTGGTCTCCACGCACCACCACGCCGACGTGAACGGCGAGCCCCGCCCCATGAACGCGGCGGTGATCCTGGCCGAGCAGTTCTGCTGGGAGGCCGGCGCCGGGATGCTGCCGCCCCCGGAGAAGGTGGATCTCGGCGCGCCGGGGTGCCCGCCCCAGCCCATGGACGGCCTGGACGCCAGCTGGCCCAACGTGATCCGCCAGGCGCTGGAGGTGCTGAAGCTGGACGCCGCCGGCGTCAAGGCGGCGCGCGCGGCGGCGTTCGAGCGGGTGGCCGAGGTGCTGCCCGGCGCGAAGCCCTGACCGGCGCTGCGCGCGGGGTCAGGCCAGCTCGCGCCGCGCCTGCGCCGCGGCGGCGGCGATGGCGAAGGCCAGGGCGGACACCGCGGTGAGCGGCAGGCTCGCGCTGTGGAGGGCCGCCGACGCGAGCAGGACCAGGCCAGCCACCGTCAGCGCGAGGTCCGCGATCCTGGGGCGATCGGCCGGCAGGAGCAGCGCGCCGGCCGCAGCCACGATCGACAGGTCGCGGCCCATCGCGAGCGGGCCGGGCCGGGCCGGCGCCGGCAGCCTGGCCCAGGCCTCCGCCAGCACCGGCAGCCCCAGCAGCACCGCGCCTGCCGCGAGGGCGAGGACCGCGCCCGCGGCGGCGTCCTTCACCAGTCTGGCCTCCGGCCGGCGCTCGCGCGTGTGCAGGTCGACCAGCGCCTCCAGCGCGCTGTTGAGCGCCTCGCCGGCGATCACGAGGGCGACGGCCAGGATCACCCCCACGCGCCCCCAACCTGGCAACGGCAGCTCGGTGCCGGCCAGCCCCACCGTCACGCCGGCCAGCAGGTGGAGGCGCATGTTGCGCTCACGCGCGGCGACGTGCACCAGGCCACGCCAGGCGTGGCCGAAGGAGGCGAGGAGGGGGGTGCGCCGCGCGAGCGAGGAGGCCTGCTCCGGCTCACGCGCCATCAGCTGCGGGGGGACGTGCATCTGCTCCGTGCTCCTTCGCGCGCCTGGCCCCGTGCAGCCTGGACCGGCGGCCGGGATCAAAGGTCGCACAGACTCATCGCGCACTCGGCTCCCACTTGCCATTCGAATACCAATGGGCGAAAAAGCGAGACAGGGGGAACGGCACTCCAGCACAGGCTCCGGGTAGGGCGCTCGCGCTGCGCCCGGTCGCCTCGTCGGCTGATCGGACTTCTGCGAGGCCACGGGCGGCCCGCGGGTCCGGCCGGTTCGCGAAGCGGGCAGGGCGGCTCGCGTCGGCGGGGCGTTGCGGGAGGGGACCCCGGGATCTTCAAGGTAGCTCGCGCACGTCGCGTTGCCGGGTGTGGCCGCTTCCCCCCCCCCAGGCCTGCCCGAGACGCGACGTGCGCGGGCGCTTCACCTCGCCTGGCGCGAGGTGCCTCCGCGCCACGCCGCGCCCGGCTCAGCGCAGCCCGTCCAGGAACCCCTTGACCGCCTTCCCGTAGGCCTCGGGGCAGTCCAGGTTCACGATGTGGCCGCAGCCGGGCAGCCCCACCAGCTGCGAGCCGGCGATGGCGCGGTGGCCGCTCTCGAAGACCGGGCGCGGGAAGCCGCCGTGCATGAACGGGTTGGGGATGAGGCGGTCCTGCTCGCCGAAGACGATCAGGGTGGGCGCGTTCACCTGCCCCAGGCTCTCGCGCACGAAGTCGTTCTGCGACAGCTCCTGGACGCTGCGCACCTGGGCGTAGGCGTAGGGATCGAAGTCGGCCGCCTTGGCCAGCCGCACCCGCTCCTCCACCATCCAGTACAGCTCCGGCCGGAAGTGCTGGAAGTTGGCCTGGCCGACCGTGCCCCAGATCCCGGACTCCGGCACGCTCTTCACCAGCGCGGTGGAGTAGACCTGCTTGAACCAGGCCTTCTCGCGCGCCGTGAAGGTCTCGAAGCCGGCCGGCGAGGAGAGCACCAGCGCCCGCACCTCGTCCGGATGGCGGATGGCCCATGAGAGCGCCGTCTGCCCGCCCATCGAGATCCCCACCACCACCGGCCGCTCGGCGCCCAGCCCGCGGGAGAGCTCGCGCGCCGCGTCGGCCATGGCCTCCATGGTGTACGGGAAGGAAGCCGGCTTGTCCGACTTGCCGTAGCCGGGCAGGTCGAGCGCGATGACGTGCCAGCCGTCGGCGGCGAACGGCTCCAGCTGGTACCACCAGAACTTGAGGTAGCTGCCCAGCCCGTGGATGAACACCAGCGTGCCCCTGGGCCCGCCACGGTTCAGCTCCACGTAGGCCACCCGGGGCGGCGAGGCCATGGCGTAGGCGCGGGCCGTCTCGGGCAGCTCGGCGTAGGCCACCGGCCAGGCCTGGCCGGTCGGGCCGACGTAGGGCAGGTCCTGGAACTCCAGCGGGCCGCGGGTCGAGTAGCGCGGGGCGCAGGCGGCCAGCAGCGCGGCCAGCAGCGTCAGCGTCAGGGTGCGCGTGGTCATGGTGGGCTCCCTAGAACGCGTACCAGGTGAAGGTGGTGTAGACCGCCCACGGGTCCTCCGTGACGCGGTCGTTGCCGTCGAACCAGTCGCCCTTGACCAGGTAGCCGCCGTGCAGGCCGAAGGTCATGAGGTAGCGGTAGGTGTACTTGAGCTCGGCGTTGACCTCGGTGCCCATGGTCTGGCCGCGCGACACGGTGGCGCCGGCCCAGGGCAGCGGCTTCGCCCAGGTGCGCGCGTAGCCGGCGCCGAGCTTGAGGTTCAGCTTGTTGGGGATGAGGTCGCGCGAGGCCGAGCCGAGCGCCGCCACCAGCCCGTAGCCCTGGTTGGAGAGATCGGTCACCGCGCCGCTGTAGTTGCCCACGGTGTTGGTGAAGGGCATGAGCAGCAGCATGCGGTGGTTGAAGAAGACCGCTCCCGGCAGGCCGTAGTAGTTGAGCGTGAAGGGGCCGGTGTACTTGCCGTCGGTCGGGTCGTCGTCGCCGTTGGAGGCCAGCGCCTCCAGCGTCACCACGTCGTTGACCGAGCGGCCGTAGTTCCAGAGCCCCTCCAGGTCGGCGCCGAAGCCCTGGACGTCCACCTTCTCGTTGAGCGCGGTGCCGGCCTTGTGCGACTCGTACTGGCCGGCGTTGAACATGAAGAAGCCGCTGGCGGCGAACCGGCCGGTGCGGAAGTCGATGTTGTGCTGGCCGTTCAGGCCGGCCCAGACCACCTGGCCGGTGGGGCGCTCGATTTGGAAGGGCTGCGTGCCGGTGAAGGCCGACAGGCCGCCCGAGGACGGGCCGGCGCGGACCAGCCCCTCGTAGGCGAAGGCGTCGCCCTTGGTGTCGTCGCGCAGGTACCAGAGCGAGGCGCCGAGCCAGGTCCCGGGGGCCAGCTCGCGGGCGTGGTCGAGCATGGCGATCCAGGTGAAGGCGATGCGCGGGTCGTTCTCCGAGGCCTTGTCCGGCTGCGCGCCGTCGAGCGGGTACCAGGCCAGGCGGCTCCGGCCGCCGCGCTGCGTGAAGGCCTCCACGCCGGTGGCGTCCGAGCCGGCGTAGGCCAGCTTGTAGCCGCTGCGCGTGATCTCGTCGAGCGAGGCGCGGGTGGGGTCGAGGACGTTGTCGTAGATGGCCTGGGTGCCCACCAGGATCGTGAGCGCGTCCGGATCCTTCCACGGGTAGAAGGCGACGTTCACGTTCTTGGTCTGGATGTTGACCTGGTCGGCGTTGAGGCCGCCGCCCTCGTTCGGCTGGACGGTGTTGGCGGCCCGGCCCCAGACGTAGTCCACCTCGACCTGCGCCCGGAACGAGGCCCGGCCGTCCATGAAGTTGGGCGAGTACTCGACCACCGGGATCCAGCGCTGCTCCACGTAGGCGGCCGGGCCGGTCAGCCCGGCGTACACCATGCTCCCGGCCGGCATGCCGATGGGGCCGAGCGAGACGCCCTTGAGGCCGGACGGATCACCGATGGTGTTGGTGTAGCTCACCCGCGTGAAGAAGTAGTTGATGAGCCGGAACTGCTGGGGCTCGGCGTCCTTCTCGCGCGCGTGGCGGTCGTACCAGGTCGGGTAGTAGAGGCCCGGCATGGTCGGGGTCTGGCCGCGCGCCGGGGCGGCGCCGAGCGCGAGCGCGGCGAGGAGGAGGAGGGCGGGGACGCGGATCGCCATGGCGGGCCTCCGGCAGCTCAGGGGAGACGGGGTCGGGCGGACGCGCCGCCCGGCCCCGGGAGCAAGCTAGTTGGGCGTGGTGATGCGGTAGGTCTGGACGGCGTTGCCGGTGAAGGCGGCGGCGTTGAGCGTCACGGTCGCCTCACCCACCGCGCCGTCGGCGCAGCGGTGGCCGGTGGCCTGGCCGGAGAAGAAGAGCTCCAGCTCCAGCGTGTCGCCGTCGTCCAGGAAGCGGCCGCGCCCCTCCTGCGCGAAGCCGGTGTAGGTCACGGTGACGTCGAAGCAGGTGGCGTTCCCGGCCACGTTCTCGATCAGCACGTTGGTGGAGGAGAAGGGCAGGGTGGCCACGCCGACGTGATTGCACTCGCCCTCCTCGCCCAGGCCCGGGGAGCCGAGCAGCGTGCCGATTCCTCGGAGCTGACGTTCCAGGTGGTGCCGCCGACGGTGATGACGGTGGACTCGTAGCACTGCGTGGCGGCGCCGTAGTTCACGTCCTCGTTGTAGCCGTTGGGATGAGACGGGAGGTCCACCCCGGTCATGGTCAGGACCTTGCCGTCCAGGTAGGTGGTGATCTTGTCGGCCGTGCCCAGGTCGGGCGCGGTGGGGCCGCTGTCATCGCTCCCGCCACAGGCGTTGAGGAACAGGGCAGAGCAGAGAAGCGCGAGGGTCTTCTTCATGGTCAGCTCCTTTCGAGCGGCTGCGACGGAGCCGGGCCCTGGCCCGGCGGGACTGCGGAGGCGCGCCGCGCAGCCGCGAGCGTCTCCGGTGGAGGGCGGACCTGGGCCGGATCACCAGGATGGCCAGCGTCAGGACCGCAGCGCCGGCGACCACGCCGGCGAGGGCGTGCGGCAGGGGGAGGCCGCCCTTCCAGAGGGCGGCCACCAGCGAGGGGGTGCCGGCGGCCAGCAGCGCGCCGGCGTGGTAGACCACGCCCACGCTGCGGGCGCGGATCTCCGGCGGGAAGAGCGCGGTGAGCAGGAGCGGGGTGACGCCGGAGATGCCCGCGCCGAAGGCGCCGGCCAGCAGCGCCCCCAGCCAGAGCCAGCCCGGCGCGGCCCCCACGTAGAGCGGCAGCACCGGCAGCAGGAGCGCGATGGGGACCGCCAGCGCCACCACCACGCCCAGCCGGCTGGCGGCGAGGCCGCAGGCGATGGCGCCGGCCATCATGCCCAGGTTGAAGAGGATCACCAGGTCGCGCAGCGTGGCCGGCGGCAGCCCCAGCCCGGTCTGGATCAGCGTCGAGTAGAGGGCCGTGAGGCCGTAGTAGATGCCGAAGCTGGCCGCCCAGAGCAGGCTGGCCCAGGCGATGCGGACCAGCAGCGCGCCGCGCAGCAGCGCCGAGAAGGGGATTCCGGAGGCGGCCTCCCTGGCCTTGCGCCAGTCCGGGCTCTCCTCCACCCAGAGCAGGATGGGGATCACCAGCAGGCCGGGTGCGGCCGCCACCAGGAAGAGCGTCCGCCAGCCGTGGGTCGGGACCACCGCCGAGTAGGCCACGCCGGCCAGGATGAAGCCGATGGCCCAGCTGCCCTGCAGCACGCCGGAGGCCAGCCCGCGGCTCCGCTGCGGCCAGCTCTCCATGGCCAGGGTGGCGCCGGCGGTCCACTGCGCGCCCATGCCGAGGCCGAAGAGCGTGCGCAGCACCAGCACCGCCGTGAAGGTGGGGGCGAAGTAGACCGCGCCGTCGCAGAGCGCGAACAGGATCACCGACAGCATCAGCGGGAGCTTCCGCCCCACCCGATCCGCCAGCCAGCCCGCGCCCAGGCCGCCGGCCAGCCGGAACAGCAGCGTGAGCGTGATGGACCAGGCGGTGGCCTGGTAGGTGACGCCGAACGCCTTCACGATGTCCGGCATGGCCAGCAGGAAGATGGTGAAGTCGAACCCGTCCAGCACCCAGCCGGACCAGGCCGCGCCGAAGGCGATCCAGTTCTTGCGGGTAGGCTCGCGCCACCAGGCCGGCTGCGTCGTCGCGGTCACGGCCCGACCTCCTGGGCGGCGCCGGCCAGGGCCAGGCGGCGCAGCTCGGTCTTGAGGATCTTGCCGGCGGCGCTGAGCGGCAGCGCCGGGAGCACGCTCACCAGCTTCGGCACCTTGTAGCGGGCCAGCCGCTGGCGCAGGTGCTCCAGCAGCGCCTCGGGGGCGGCCTGCGCGCCGGGCCGGAGCGTCACGAAGGCGTGGCCCACCTCGCCCCAGCGCGGGTCCGGCACGCCCACCACCGCGGCCAGTGTCACCGCCGGGTGGAGCTGCAGCGCGGCCTCGACCTCCAGCGGGTAGACGTTCTCGCCGCCGGAGATGAACATGTCCTTGCAGCGGCCGGCGATGGTGAAGAACCCCTCGGCGTCGCGCCGGGCCAGGTCGCCGGTGTGCAGCCAGCCCTGCGCGTCGATGGCCTCGGCGGTGGCGGCGGGGTCGCCGAAGTAGCCGCCGCACAGCGCCGGTCCGCGCAGGAGCAGCTCGCCGACCGCGTCGGGCGGGCACTCCGCCCCGGCCTCGTCCACCACCCGCGCCTCCACGAACTGGTTCGGCCGCCCCACCGTGCCGGCCTTGCGCTCGGCGTCGGCCGGCTCCATCGAGAAGACGCCCGGGCCGAACTCGGTCATGCCGAAGCCCTGCTTGAAGGGCACCGCCGGGTGGGCCCGCCGCCAGGCCTCGCGCAGCGGCTGGGGCATGGGGGCGCCGCCGCTGGTGAGGAAGCGTAGGCGGGAGAGGTCGGCCTGCGCGAAGCCCGGCGCATCCAGCAGCTGCTGGTACTGGGTGGGCACGGCGAAGAAGAGCGAGACCTGCTCCTCGACCAGCAGCCGCAGGGCCTGGGCGGCGTCCCAGCGGCGCATGATCACCACCCGGCCGCCCACCGTGAGCAGCGGCAGCGTGTACACGAACAGCCCGCCGGTGTGGAACATGGGCGTGTGGGTGATGGTCACGTCGCCGGGCCGGAGCTCGTGCACCAGCGTGGTGAAGGTGTTCCAGGCCACCTGTCGGTAGGTGATCCGCGCCGCCTTGGGCGTGCCGGTGGTGCCGCCGGTGAAGAGCAGGCAGAGCACGTCGTCCAGGGCCAGCGCGTCGTCGCGCACCGGGGCGGGCGAGCCGGCCGACAGCGCCGCCTCGTAGGGCGTCGAGCCGGGGAGGCCGTCGCCGTCCAGGTGGACCAGCGCCGGCAGCGCGCCCGCGCCGCCGCGCAGCGCCAGCGGCTGGAGCGCGCTGGCGGCCAGCGGGTGCAGCTCGCCCGAGTAGAGCAGGGCGCGCGGCGTGGTCCGGGCCAGCGCGTCGGCCAGCTCCGCCGCGTGCAGGCGCCAGTTGCAGGGCACCAGCACCGCGCCCAGCTTGGCGCAGGCCAGCAGCGCGTCCAGCACCTCCACGCCGTTCAGCGCCAGGAGCCCCACGCGCTCGCCCCGCCCGACGCCGGCGGCGCCGCGCAGCCAGGAGGCCAGCCGGTTGGCGCGCTCGTCCAGCGCCGCGTAGGTGAAGCGGCCGGCCGGGCCGCGGGCCACGTCCACCACCGCCACCTGGCCGGGCCAGTAGAGCGCTCCGCGCGCGGACCAGTCGCCGAATTGCATCGACGCGCCCTCCGCGTTAGGCCGTCCAGCGCCACAGCCCGGCCGCCATGGCCAGGCCGCCGCCCGACGCCACCAGCATCACCAGGTCGCCGGCCTTCGCCTTCCCGGCCGCGAGGGCGTCGTCGAGCGTCATGGGGATGCAGCCGGAGCCGGTGTAGCCCCAGCGGTCCATGGTCCAGTGGGTCCGCGACATGGGCTGGCCCAGCGCGGCCATGGTGGCCTCGATGGTGCGCAGGTTGAGCTGCGTGAACACCCACAGCGCCACGTCCTCGCGCCGGTGGCCGGCCCGGGCCAGCACCCCGTCGATGAGCGGCGGCCACCGCTCGGTGTTGAAGGTGGCCGGGAACTTGCGCACGAACCTCACCGCCGGCTTCCCGTTCGCGGCGGTCCACTCCGGCGTGGCCGGCTGGAGCGTGCCGCCGGCGTAGATGCCCAGCGCGTCGTGGTAGCCGCCGTGCGCCTCCAGCTTCGCGCCCAGGAAGCCGGGCCGGTCGCCCGCGCCCAGCACCACCGCCCCGGCGCCGTCGGCGAAGAGCGTGCAGGTCTTCTTGTCGCTCCAGTCGAGGTGGCGGGTCATGCCGTAGGCGCCCACCACCAGCACGCGCCGGTACTGGTCGTCGGCGGCGATGGTCTTGCTGGCCACGTCCAGGGCGGTGACGAAGCCGGCGCAGGCGCAGTTGAGGTCGTAGGTGCCGGCCCGCGCCGCGCCCAGCTTGTGCTGCACCACCGAGGCGGTGGCCGGGCTGGGCTGGTCGGGCGTGTCGGTGGCCACCACGATCAGGTCCAGCTCGGCCGGCGTCACCTGGGCCCGCTCCAGCGCCTGGCGCGCGGCCGCCACCGCCAGGTCGCTGGTCACCTGATTGTCGGCCATCACGCGCCGCTCGCGGATGCCGACGTTCTCCTGCAGCCACTGGTCGACCGGCTCGCCCAGCCTGGCCTCCAGCTCGGCGTTGGTGATCACGCGCTCGGGCACGTACCGGCCGGTGGCCAGGATCTGGGCGTACCTCACGGCTTCCTCCCGGGACGGCGGGGGCGCGGCGAAGCGGCGGGGGCGCCGGCGTCGAGGGCCATGCCGTGGCGCACCAGCTCCAGCGCCGTCTCCAGCGCCTGGTCCAGGCCGCGGCCCCGGCCCCAGAGCACGTAGCGCATGCCCAGGAAGTCGGCGATGGCCATCAGGCAGTAGGCCAGCGCCTCGGGGTCGAGGGGGCGGACCTGCCCTGCGGCCTGGGCCAGCTGCAGGCCGCGGGCGTAGGGCTCGGCGAAGGAGCGGTAGTAGCGACGGAAGGTCTCCTCGTCCACGAACTCGGCCTGGCGCACCACCCGGTAGAGCAGCCGGTGGCGGGTGACGAAGGCGAAGAAGGCCTGGATGCCGGCCCGCTCCACCTCGAGCCGGTCGGTCAGGCCGTCGATGGCCTCTGCCAGCTCGCCGCGCAGGCGGGCGCCCAGCCCGTCCACCACCTCGACGAAGAGGGTCTTCTTGTCCTCGAAGTAGACGTAGAACGTGCCCAGCGCGACGCCCGCTTCCCGGGTGATGTCCGAGATGGAGGCGGCCTCGTAGCCCTTCTCCCCGAAGACGGTCTCGGCGGCCTCCACCAGCTTCTGGCGGGTGCGCTGCCCTCGACGGGTGGGCGGGGTAGAAGTTGAAGGTCGATTCATGTTTCAGGTTCATGGGCTACGCTCCTCGAGCAGCGAAGTCAACGCGGGGAGCCCAACAGGGAGCGGGTCCGGGGGCGGGGGTTGGCTACCGTGCAGGGCGCAGCGCCCCGGCGACCCCGGGAAATCCCGTCGAGAGGAACGGACATGGAGCTTCGAGACCTGAAGGTGATCGTGACCGGCGGCGCCCGGGGCATGGGGGCCCACTTCGCGACCCGGCTGCACGAGGCGGGGGCGCAGGTGGCGGTGGGCGACGTCAACGAGGCGCAGCTGGCGGAGCTGCCGGCGGGGATCCACCACCGCCGGCTGGACGTGACCAGTCCGGAGGACGCGAAGGCCTTCGTGGCCTGGGCGCAGCAGGCCATGGGCGGGCTCAACGGCCTCGTCAACAACGCCGGCATCCTGCGCGACGGGCTGCTGGTGAAGAAGGACCGGAACACCGGCGAGGTGATCACGCTCTCCGACGCGGACTGGGACGCGGTGCTGGCGGTCAACCTGACCGGCGCCACGCGCATGGTGCGCGAGGCGGTGGCGGCCATGGTCCGGGCCGGCGCGCGCCCGGGCGTGATCGTCAACATGTCCTCGGTGGCCCGCCACGGGAACCGCGGCCAGTCCAACTACGTCTCGGCCAAGGCGGCGCTGGCGGCCAACACCGTCACCTGGGCACGCGAGTTCGCGCCCTTCGGGATCCGCGTGGGCGCCATCGCGCCGGGCATGATTGAGACGCCCATGACGCAGGGGATGAACCAGAAGGCGCGCGACGCGCTGGTGACCTCGGTGCCGGTGGGGCGCATCGGCCTGCCGGAGGACATCTGGAAGGCGGTCCGCTTCGTCTTCGAGTGCGACTACTTCGACGGCCGCTGCGTGGACGTGGACGGCGGGCTGGTGATGTAGCGGCGGCTGAGCTGGCTGCGGTGCGTCGACCGGTCGCCCTGCGCCTGGGCTTCGACTCCGCGAGCCCAGCGGGCTCGCTACGCTCAGCCCGAACGGTCCGGGGACCGTTCGTCCTGAGGGCAGGGCCCGGGGCCACAGGAACCGTTCGTCCTGAGCGTAGCGCCCGCGGAGCGGGCGCGGAGTCGAAGGACAGGGATTTCCGCGGTCGTCCAGCGGTCCATCGTCGTGGTTCGACTCCGGGCCGGACGGAGGGCCGGCCGGCGCGAGCCGGCCCTGCGCTCATCACGGACGGTGAGTGAAATCCGGCGCTGGAGGTCAGATTCTGCGCTGCGCCCGCCTCGGCCGGCGCCATCGCCGCCATCACCGCCCGGAGCGCCTCCACCTCGCCCTGGTCGGCGGCCAGGACGGTGGGGTGGAGGCCGCAGCGGGCCAGGTGGAAGGTGCGCAGCTCGCCGGCGGCGTCGCGCACCTGCGCCACGACGGCGGCGGCGTGGTCCGGCTCGGTGGAGCCCGCCGCCCGCTCCAGCTCGACCCAGAGCGCGTGGCCGGGCGGGTGCGTCTGCAGCCAGGCGCGCATGCCGCCCTCGTACTCGGCCCGCTCGTCCGGCTCCAGGTACTCGCGCATCACGGTCTGGTAGGCCAGCACCAGCGCGCCGGGCTCCGCGGCCGAGAGCAGGTCCAGCCGCGCCGGGACGGCGCGCGCCGCCAGCGGCATCAGCACCGGGCCGTCCGGCCGCGGGCGGGCAGCCCGGAACGCCTCCAGCGCCGCCTCCAGCCGCTCGGCACGGGCGGCCTCGCCGGGCCAGACGCAGGCGCGGAGCCAGTCGGCGTCGGCCTCCAGGGTGGCGTCCAGCGGGGACGGATTCGAGCCCGAGCCGCGCCACCAGCCGGAGCCCGTGGGCCACCTCCACCGGTTCGCCGCTGGTGAAGGTCCAGGGGTTGGGCAGCGCGTCGGCAACCAGGTTCAGGCCGGCGCTGGCCCCCACGTCCACCAGCGCCAGCGGCCGCCGCCCGTCGCTGGCGCCGGCCAGCGCCGCCGGCCAGCGCCAGGCCACCGCGCGCGAGGTCTCGTTGGTCTGGACGCCGCGGTGCGCCAGCGCGTCGAAGACCCGCTCCCGCCGTCCGTCGAGCGCGGCCGCCAGCGCCTCGGCGGTGACCGCCCGCGCGTCGGGGTCGGGCGCCGCGAAGGCGCGCCAGAGCGGGTGGCCGGGCCCCTCGGCGCGGGCGTCGAGCCGGAGCGCGGCCAGCAGCAGCAGCGGGCGGTCGTAGGGCGCGAAGAAGCGGCGGTGCTCCCAGGCGGCGGCCAGGTAGCGGCCGGGCGCGCCGTCCAGCACCTCCGGCAGGAGCTCCAGCGCCCGGTCGTAGGGCGGGCAGCGCGCCGCCACGTAGGGCCGCTGCCAGGCCAGGTCCTCCGCCAGCCCCTCGATGCCCGTCCGCCCGTCCGCCATGGCGCGCTCCTCCCCGTACGCGCCTGAATGTGCGGACGGCCGGTCAGCGCCGCCCGGCCTGGCGGGGTCCCCCTGGAGCGGCGTGCGTTCAGCCGGTGCGGGCCGCCGGGGCGCTGGCCTGGGCGCGCACCTCCGCCAGCCGGCGCCTGCGGGCCGGTCCGGCCAGCAGGTGGCCGAGCGCGACCAGCACGCCCACGATCAGGCAGCCGAGCCAGAGAGTCGGCCCGCCGAAGCGCCCCAGCACCTCGCCGCCGATGATGGGCGAGAGCGTGAAGGCGACGCCCCAGGACATCGAGAACGCGCCCTGATAGCGGCCGCGCAGGTGCGCAGGGGCGAGGTCGGCCACCAGCGTCGAGGCGGCCGGGAACCCCACCACCTCGCCCACCGTCCAGAGCGCCATGCCCAGCGCGTACACGGCCAGGTGGCCCTGGATGGCGTTGAGCGCGAAGCCCAGCCCCACCAGCAGCGCGGAGACCGCCAAGAGCTTCACGCCGTCCTGGCCGGCCAGCCGCGGCGTGAGCAGCGGCTGCAGCACCACCACGCCCACGCCGTTGATGGCCAGCAGGAAGGCCCAGGCGCGCTCCGAGACGCCGTGCGCGGACAGGTCCACGGCGGCGGCCAGCTGGAACTGCGTGAAGATGATCAACATGGCCAGGTTGAGGAGCAGGAAGGCCAGGTACGGCCCGTCCCGCAGCACGCGGGCCAGCCCGGCCAGCGCCGGCTCGTGCACCAGCCCGGCCGGGCGCGTCTCCGGCAGCCGCAGCGCGACCAGCGCCGCGAAGCCCAGCGTGGTGGCGGCGTCGGCGAAGAACAGCACCTGGAGCCCCCAGCCGGCCAGCAGCCCGGCCACGAAGAGCCCAAGCGCCCAGCCCAAGTTGACCGCCCAGTACACCAGGCCGAAGGCGCGCGCCCGGTCCGGCGGTGGCACCACGTCGGCCACCGCGGCGTTCATGGCCGGCCGGTAGAGCTCGCCGGTGGCGCCGGCCAGGAAGGTCAGCAGCGCGAGCCACCCCGGCGCGTGGGCCAGCGCCAGCGCCGCCACGAAGAGCGCGCCCAGCACCAGCCCGGCCAGCATGGTGACGCGCCGGCCCACCCGGTCGGCCACCGCGCCGCCCACCGGTCCGGCCACCACGATGCCCAGCCCGTAGAGCGCCACCACCCGCCCCGCCGCGGCCTCGGAGAACCCGCGCTCGCGCACCAGGTAGAGTGCGAGGAAGGTGATCACGAAGCCGGCGAGGCGGTTGACCAGCATGCCCCACCACAGCGTCCAGAAGACGCGCGGCAGGCCACCGGTGGCCTCGTCGAAGGTGCGGCGCAGCGGGAGCACGGCGACGGTGTAGCAGGCGGTGGCGGGTCGGCGCCAGGTGCGAGGGTGGGCGGACCCAGAAGCATCGACCTCGTCCCTGGGACGCCGAGCGCGCGTTGGCCTGGGGGTCTGTCCCTGGCCACCGCGTCATTCACTGACGGAGATGACAGGGGAGGACAACGCGCAATGCCGGTGCGCTGGTGGAACGCAGCGTGCGTGTCGGCCTCGCATGCTAGGTTGAGCACCGCCGCCGAACGCATTGGGTGGCGTTCATCGAAGCGAGACTCTCAACGGACGCCGCTGCGGATGACGGTCATCTTCAGAGCGATGGATCGCGACACTGATGGTCTGCCCCGCGTCGGGGCAACCTTCAGAACCCTGGGCGCTCGTCCTGGAAAGGACATCCCGGTCGAGGAAGATGGGGCCGTGGAGCCGCATACTGGCGGCATGTCCGTGTTCGCTGACGACCCGATGGCACTCCCAAAGCCGCTTCGCCCCAGGTCGCTCGGAGGCGAGAGCCGAGATACACTCTTCTGCATGGAGGCAACTGGACTGCCAGCCGACTTGGCGCTGCGTTGTCACCCCCCGGGGGGAGCCCACAACCTCGTGGAGCCGACGAAGCGAACTCGCTTCGAGACGTACCAGGGAACCATCCACGGTACTCGGTCGAAGTGGAGGCAGCCATGACGCCCCTGGAGAGTTACAGGAGCGACGAGCGGCTCCTCCTGCGAGTGCGTTGGTGTCATGCGGGCGGGCACTCACCGGAAGAGGACGAGATCCTCGAGCGGATGGCAGCGATCTGGTGGGAATTGTCAGACGAGGAACGCGCTGGACTGAACAACGAAGAACCACGCTCCTTGATCCGAACAATCGCGGGCGTGGGTGCGCGAGCGCTTCACGACACCGACGTGTATGCGCGTCCCAACGACGCGCCGCGCGCTGAGGTGGCCTGATGTACCTGACGGCACATCGAGTGTTTTCGCGGGCGCGTGGGCGCCATGGCGTGAACGCCTTTCGATACGAGCACGGTGCCCAGCGAGTTGATGGGATTTCGTGGAACCATCCTGACCTCGACCTCATCGCGACCCAGCACCCGGGACAGTTGGTCGCAGATGACGTCGAGGTCGCTCCTGGAGGCAACGAGGTACTGAGTTACCTCGATGTGGCTGCGCGCGACGAAGTCTCGGACGACCAAGTCAGGGCGGCGCTCGAGGGATTCGCCTCCCAGGTTCGCGGCGCAAGTGCGTCGCACGAGACCGAGGACGGAATCGGGATCAGGTACTGGGCAAGCGCGGGTCTTGAGGGCCAGGAACGTGATGAGTTTCATGCGCTACGCGTCCGGGCCCTGGCGCTTCTCGGGCGCCGTGGGTCCGAGTGGCGGACACGTGAGCCGCTTCGCATTGTGGTGCGCTTGGGCGCCGAAGATTTCACCGCCACACTCGACGCCGCCAGCGCAACTCGAGCTGAGCGCGCTCGCGGGCACCCGACGCCGCACGAGCGCGTGACCGTTTCGTGGGAGGCAGAACTCGGAGTGGAAGCGCTCGTCCCCCATCTCACGCTCGAGTTGGCAGTGGTCCTGACCAGGCTCTCAGCTGACGTCCTCTTGTCCCTTGGCGGGGTTCGGTTCGTAGCCGAAGACGGGCGCACGTTGGGCGAATGGCCGGCACGCGGGTCCGATAACCAGGCCCAGCCCGCGTAGGTGCGCTGACCGGGGACGACTGGTCCCTGGAGGAACGCCAGGGGGCACCCCACGGCCGCGCCGCAGACTGCTTCGCGCGGCGGACGGGCCCTGGACCCAGGCGCTGTCCGGCGGCGGGTGGCGGGCGCTACAGCTCGGTCTGCTTAGCCTCGCCCAACCCCTGGGCAGGCTTGATGGTCCGGGGCTCGCGCGCGCCGGCGTCGGGTGTGGGTGCAGCTGCGCAGGTCGCGGCCAGCTTCCTGGCCTCGGCCCGGGTGGTGCAGACCTTCATCTGCCCGCGCTCCCACTCGTCGAGCGTCTCGGCGTCCTCGTCGTCGTCCTCGTCCGGCGCGAACTGGAAATCCTCGGTCGGCTCGATGGTGAAGCCGAGCTCGCCGCAGGCCGCCTCGCGGTGCTGGTGGTCCAGGCAGTGGTTCGCGAGCCAGAGCGGCCCGTCGTGCGCCGTCACCGCCGGCTTGCCGGTCCGGCACCCGGTGACCAGCCAGGGCGCGTCGCCCAGCTTGTCCAACTGGGCGAAGTAGATGCGCCCCTTGTCCTCGTAGTGCCAGACCAGGCACTTCCAGGGCGGGACCCTCCGCCCGTCCTCGTCCTTGCCGCCGCCGCAGGTGAGGGCCTTGTGCTCGTCGGGGCGCCCGTGCTGCGCGCGCACCAGCTCGGCGGTGGGCGCCGAGACGTTGAAGCACGCCGCCAGGGCGATGGACGGGAGCAGCGCCAGCATGGACCCTCAGCCCTGCGTGTCGAGCCGCTTCCTCTCCAGCACCGCGTCGGCCGCCTGGGCGATCAGCTCCGGCCCCAGCGCCTTGTCCAGCACCGCGTCGGCGCCGGCCGCCTCCAGCCGCGGCTCGACGCCGTCCGCGAGGTGGCCGGTGACGGCGACGATGGCCAGGTCGGTCTCGCCCCCGGCCTTGCGGATCAGCCGGACCAGCTCCGCGCCGTCCATGCCCGGCATCACCACGTCGGTCACCAGCAGGTCGAGGGCCAGCAGCTCGTCGGCCAGCGTGCCCAGGCCGTCCTGCGCGTCCACCGCGGTCAGCACCTCGAAGCCGCGGTCCCGCAGCGCGTCGCCCAGCATCCGGCGCATCAGGTCGTCGTCGTCCACCACCAGGGCGCGGCGCGGCCGGGCCGAGATGTGGGCCATGGCGCTGGCCAGCGTGGCCTCGGCCTCGGCGTCGAGCTGGAAGCGCACGCCCATGCCGTTCCGGTTCACGAAGGCCACGGTGGCCTTGGCCCGGAGGTCGGCGCCGTTGGGGAGCCGCAGCTGCAGCTCCACCGGCGTGCCCACCGGCGGCGGCGTGGCGGAGCGCACGAAGGCGCCGCCCTGCGAGAGGTTCTCCACGAAGTCGGCCGCCAGCTCCTGGTCGGTGGCGTACTCGATCAGCGCGCGCGCCGGCCCGGGGCCGGCGGCGGCGGGCGCGGCGGGCTGGCCCGGGGTGACGATCTTCACCGGCGCGTTCACCGTGAAGCGCGGCGCGGCGCGGATCTCCTTGAAGTTCCCTTCGGCGATGGCGCGGGCGGTGAGGGCCTCGACCAGCCGCTCCGGCGGGTCGATCAGCTGCAGCGCGAAGCCGGCCGCCTGCCCCGGCCCGGCGGTGGCGGGGGTGCGCACCTCGGCCACCTGCGCCTGGACCTCGAGCGGCCGCGGCTCGCCCGGCACGCGGACCACCAGCGGGACGGCGTCGCCCACCGGCGGCGCGATGGGCGCGGCCACGAAGAGCTGCTGCGAGTCGGCCGTCCAGCGCACGCCCTCCCAGCCCGGCCCGCCCACGTCCATGCCCATCACCAGGCCGCCGCGCGCGTCGCGGCGGCGGTCGGCGGCGGCGCCGGCGTCGGAGAAGAAGCGGGCGGTGCCGTCGAACAGCTGCGCCGCCGTCAGCCCCAGCTTCTCGTGGCCGGCGGCGGCCAGGTGGGCGTCGATTCTTCTGCCGGTCCTCGGGGGAGAGGCGCGCGACCTCCATGGCCCGGCCGCCGGAGCGGGCGGTCCAGAAGGCCAGCCGCTCGCGCTCGCCCGCCGAGACCCGCGGCGCCAGCCGGATGTTCACGCACAGGAACTTGGAGGAGGCGCGGAACTTCAGGTCGCAGTCCACGAACGCGCCCCCGACGAAGCGCGGGACCGCCAGGACCAGGCGCTCGGCGGCGTGGAGCCGCTCCCCGACCGCGCGGACGAAGATGCAGACGAACTCGACGTGGCTCATGGACGTGCCCCTGCCTTCGGGCGGAGGGGGAGACTGCAACGCCGGGGCCTGCCAACCGCCCAGCAGGACACCTGTTTCGTCCGAAGTGCGCCTACCCGGGGTTCCGTCATACCCGGTTCGCGGACCCGGAGCCAGGCCCGCCTGGTCCCGATGGGGGTGGGTCGGCTTCCGCGGTCAAGCCTGGGCCGAGGGCGCCGGCCCGCCCTCGGGTGCACCAGGGGCGGGGGCGTCGTCCTCCTGCCGCGGCAGCTCGCGCCGCCACGCGCTGGCCAGCTCCCCGACCTCGGTCGAGAGCGCCGCCTGGATCTCCAGCCGCTCGCCTCCCACCGCGCCCAGCGCGATCACCGGCGCGCCGGCCTCGCGGGCCAGCGCCTCGAACCGGGCCGTCTGGGCGGCCGGGAGCGACACCACCACCCGCCCGCGCTCCTCGGAGAAGAGCACCAGGTCCTTGCGCGCGGGGAAGGGGATCCGCAGCGCCGCGCCCAGCCCGGCGCGCGCGCCGCCGGCCGCCGGGAGCTCCTCCTCCAGGCAGCAGCGGGCCAGCGCCACCGCCAGCCCGCCCACGCCGCAGCGGCGCACCGACGACAGCAGCCCGGCCTCCAGCCCGTGCCGCACCGCCGCGTCCACCGCCTCGAGCCGCGCCGCGTCCACCGAAGGCGTGCCGGGCACCGCCAGGCCGTGCACCACGTGCAGATAGGCCGAGCCGCGCACGTCGCCCTGGATGGTCCCGAGCAGCAGCACCAGGTCGCCCGCGCGGCGGAAGCTGTCCGGCGCGTCCGGCAGCGGCACCTCGGCGCCGGCGCCCTCGGCCGCCTCCTCCTCCGCCGAGGCGTGCGCCAGCAGGCGCAGCAGCGCGCCCCGCAGGTCCTCCGTCTCCGGCACCTCCACCTGCAGCTGCGCTTCGTCCCTGCGCGCCAAGATCGCCTCCAGTCCTGCGGGGCCGTGCCCCTCCCCCTGCTCCGCAGGGGCCACACTCCAGCCTCAGGGCCGAGCGGCCGCCGGCGCGCTCGCCTGCGCGCGGGCGGCCTCGACCGTCTCCCCCACCGCCACGGTGCGCACGCGCTCGGCGGTCAGCCCGCGCCGCCGCGCCTCCGCAAGAAGCCGCACCGGCGGCTCGTCCAGCGGCTCGTCCGTCAGCTTGAAGGTGCCCCAGTGCATGGCCACCAGCTGGCGCGCGCCCAGGTCCACCAGGGCCTGCACCGCCTGCTCCGGGTTCATGTGCTGCCGCTCCATGAACCAGCCCGGGTCGTAGGCGCCGATGGGCACCAGCGCCAGGTCGAGGTCCGGGAAGCGGCGGCCGATCTCGGCGAAGCCGCCGAAGAAGGCGGTGTCGCCGGTGTGGTAGACCGTGCCGCCCCGCCCCTGGATCACGAACCCGCCCCACAGCGTCCGGTTGGTGTCGAACAGGCCTCGCCGGCTCCAGTGCTGCGACGGCACGAAGGTGATGGTGACGTCGCCGAACCGCACGCTGGACCACCAGCCCAGCTCGGTGCAGAAGAGGCCGCGGTCCCGGAACCAGCGCTCCAGCCCCAGCCCGGCCACCACCGGCGCGTTCACGGCCTGGAGCGTGGGCAGGTCGAGGTGGTCGTAGTGGCTGTGGCTCACCAGCACGGCGTCGATGTGCGGGAGCTGCCGGAGCTCCAGCCCGGGCGCCACGTTCCGGTCGATGCCGCCGAAGATCGAGGGGAGGAGCGCCGGGTCGATCAGCAGGGAGATCCCGTCCAGCTGCACCAGGAAGCTGGCGTGGCCCAGCCAGGTGACGCGGGCGGGCTCGCCCGGCCCGGGCGGCGTCGCCAGCCGGGCCATGTCCGGCGTCACCCGCGGCACCGGCGCGTGGTCCGGCGCCTTGCGCCGCTTGCCGGTCAGCCGGTCCCAGACCGCCCAGCGCAGCACGCTGCCGAAGGGCGGCGGGCCGGAGCCGTCGAGGTTGACGAAGCGGCCGCGCGCGTCGCGCGGCTGGACGAGGGCGGCATCGGGGGAGGTGGCGAGCAGGGTGGTCATCGCGGCCATCGCGAGCGTGATCATAGGGCCAGGAGCAGCCTGGTCATGTCGTAGCGCACGTCTCCACGCTCGGAGATCGGCACGGGCGCGGCAGGGAGGCGCAGCCGCTCGACGATCCGGTTGTAGCCCAGGTCCATCAAGGTGCGGAGGTTCACGGCGTCGTGCAGGTTGTACTCGGCGAAGAGCCGCAGCGCGTCCCCGTCGCCTTGCAGGTGGGCGCGCCAGAGCCGGACCGCGTCGCTCCCGGTGAGCCCGTCGAGGTGGGCGGGGCGCCCGACGCCGGTCTCCTTCTCCAGCAGCTTGAGGCCGCCCTGGAAGCCCAGCCGCCGCCAGAGGTGGAGCAGGTCCACGTGGGCGCGGGGCGCCCGCCAGCGCGGGAAGGCGCGGCGGATGGCCGGCACGTCGAAGGCCAGGCCGTTGAAGGTGACGAGCAGCTTCCAGCGCTGCGCCGCCTCGGGGAAGTCCGCCAGGTCGCGCCCGGCCAGGAACAGCCGCGGCCCGTCGGCGTCCAGCACGCCGATGCAGGTGAGCGCGTTGCCGTCGCTCTCCACGTCGAGGAAGGCGGCCTCGCGCGAGAAGGTGCCGTAGAGGCGCCAGCGCTCGGCGCGCGGGAGCAGCGCGGCCAGCGCCTCGGCGTCACCCCGCTGCAGCGCCGCCTCGGCCACCGGGATGGCGGCGCGGATGCGCGCGTCCACCGCCGGCGAGAGCGCCACCGCGGGCGCGGCCGGGAAGTCGGACCAGCGCAGCACCCCGGCGTTCCAGAGCCTGGACTCGAGCCAGGCGCCCACGCCCGGCGCGATGCGGAAGGTGCTGCGGATCACGGGGCGCGCAGTGTAGCGCGCGGGGCCGCTCATCGCTCGCGGAGATTCCTGGGCTTCGACTCCGCGAGCCCTGCGGGCTCGCTACGCTCAGCCCGAACGGATCTGCGACGGTACCGAGGAGCCCTGCGACCGGGTCATCGCTCGCGGAGAATCCTGGGCTTCGACTCCGCGAGCCCTGCGGGCTCGCTACGCTCAGCCCGAACGGATCTGCGACGGTACCGAGGAGCCCTGCGACCGGGTCATCGCTCGCGGAGAATCCTGGGCTTCGACTCCGCGAGCCCTGCGGGCTCGCTACGCTCAGCCCGAACGGATCTGCGACCGGTACCGAGGAGCCCTGCGACCGGGTCATCGCTCGCGGAGATTCCTGGGCTTCGACTCCGCGAGCCCTGCGGGCTCGCTACGCCCAGCCCGAACGGATCTGCCACCGTATCGAGGAGCCCTACGACCGGCTCATCGCTCGCGGAGATTCCTGGGCTTCGACTCCGCGAGCCCTGCGGGCTCGCTACGCCCAGCCCGAACGGATCTGCGACGGTACCGAGGACCCTCCGACCGGCTCATCGCTCGCGGAGATTCCTGGGCTTCGACTCCGCGAGCCCTGCGGGCTCGCTACGCTCAGCCCGAACGGATTCGCGACCGGTACCGAGGAGCCCTACGACCGGTTCGGGGGGATTCTGCAATCCGTTCGGCCTGAGCGTAGGGCCCGCCCTCCGGCGGGCCCGGAGTCGAAGGCCAGGCCTCGAGCGCGCCCTGACGAGAACGCGGCGCTCAGGCCTGCGCGGCCTGCTCCGCCAGCTCCGGCGCGGCCGGCAGCACCACGCGGAAGGTGCTGCCCTGGCCCAGCTGGCTCTCAACCGAGATGCGGCCCCCGTGGGCCTCGGTCACCCGGCGCGCGATGTAGAGCCCCAGCCCCAGCCCCTCGGGGCGGCGGGCGCCGGCGGCGCGGAAGTAGCGGTCGAAGATGCGCGGCAGGTCCTCCGGCGCGATGCCGATGCCGCGGTCGCAGACGGCCAGGGCCACCTCCCCCGGCCCGGCCAGCTCCAGCCGCACCTGCACCGCGCTCTGCGGCGGCGAGTACTTGAGGGCGTTGCTGAGCAGGTTGACCAGCAGGCGCTCGATGCGCGGCCCGTCGGCGCGGGCGCAGGGCAGGCCCGGGGCGCAGGAGACCTGGATCCGGTCCACCTCCAGCCCGCCGCGCAGCCGCTCCAGCACCTCGCTCACCAGCTCGCGCAGGTCCACCGCGCTGCGCTGCAGCCGCAGCTGCCCGGCCTCCAGCAGCGTGGTCTCGACCAGGTCCTGGATCATGCCGTTCATCCGCTCGCAGCTGCGGACGATGGACCGGCCGCGCTCCTGCGTGCGCGCGTCGGCGCTGCGCTGGAGCAGGTGCGCCTGCGTGTAGACCGCGTTGAGCGGGGTGCGCAGGTCGTGGCTGATCATCCGGACCAGGTCGTCGCGCGCCTCCTGCAGCTCGTGGACGGCGGTTCTCGTCGGAGAAGGTGGCCACCGCGCCCACGATGGCGCCGTCCGGGCTGCGCACCGGCGCGGCGCTCACCACCAGCCAGACGGTGCGGTTGGCGCCGGCGGCGCGCAGCCGCAGGCCGCGGATGGTCTCGCCGGCCAGCGCCCGGGCGGCCGGCCAGTCCTCCAGCGTCGCGCCCGGCGAGCCGACGTCGATCTCCAGGTCGCGCAGCGGCGCGTGCGGGTCGATGCCCAGGTCGCGCAGCAGCGCCTCGGCCGGCGCGTTCATGCGGACGGGCGCTCCGGAGGGATTGTAGAGCACGAAGCCGTCGGACAGCGAGGCCATCACGGCCTCGAGCTCCACCAGCGCGTGCGCCCCCCCCGCCGCCGGCGCGCCGCCACCCTGGCTGGCCTGGCCCGCTCCCTGGTCGGGAGGGGCAGGTGCTGCAGCCTGCTCGTTCATCGCGTCCCCCCGGACGCAGGGAGCGTACCGCACTCGCGGTGCGAACGGGCGTGCCCCGGGAGGTTGCCTCGGTTGTTAGCGCTCCCAGGCGCTCCGCCAGGCACCCGTCTGCTCGGCGTGGCGGAAGAACGCCTCGAGGAACGGGTGGCGCGTGACGGTGGCGCCGTCGCCCACCACCACCAGCTTCTTGCGCGCCCGGGTGATGGCCACGTTGAGCCGGCGAACGTCGGCGAGGAATCCCACCTCACCCGCCTCGTTCGATTGGACCAGCGAGACCACCACCGCGTCCTTCTCGCGCCCCTGGAAGCCGTCCACGGTGTCCACCTCGAGCCCTCGCTCGAGCGGCTCCGCGAGGAGTGCGCGCAGCCGCTGCACCTGGGCGTCGTAGGGCGAGATGACCGCCACCTCGGCGGGAGCGACGCCCAGCGCCAGCACCCGCTCCACCTCGGCCACCACCAGCTCGGCCTCGCCGGGGTTGTGCTTGGAGTCGGATCCCTCCGGCGTCTCCTCCTCGAAGCCGCGGCCGGCGGTGTCCACCAGCTCCAGCGGCGCGGCGTCGATGGCCCGGTGGGCGACCGCCGGGTGGGCGCGCAGCGCGCCGCCGTAGAGCGCGGCCGAGGGGAAGGCCATGATCTGCTCGTTCATGCGGTGCTGCTCGGCCAGCGTGACCTTGACGGCGTCGCCGTGGAGCTGCAGCAGCCGCTCGAAGAGCGACACGCCCAGCCCGCCGGCCTGCGCCGCGGCCGAGAGCACCGTGGGCGGCAGCTGCAGGTGATCGCCGGCCAGCACCACCCGCTCGGCGCGGAGCAGCGCCAGCGCCGCGGCCGGCTCGACCGCCTGCGTGGCCTCGTCCAGCACCGCCAGCGGGTAGCGCCGCCCGGCCAGCGCCGGCCCGTCCAGCGAGGTGAGCGTGGCCAGCACCACCTGGGCCCGGTCCAGCACCGCGGCCTCGGCCCGCGCCTCCAGCCGGCGCGCCTCGGCCAGCAGCGCGCGGGCGTCGCGCTCCTGCGCGCGCGCCTCGCTGAACCGCCCCGGCCCGCGACGCCCCTTGCGCTTGCGGGCGCTGCGGCGCAGGTCGATGGCCTCCTCCACCAGCCCGCGCGCGATGCGCGCCGACTCGTGCCCCTCCACCCGCGCCTCCAGCGTGTGCTCGAGCAGGGTGGGGAGCACGCGCGCCGGGTGGCCGACCCGGACGCAGTCCAGCCCGGCCGCCACCAGCCGCTCCAGCAGGTTGTCCACGGCCAGGTTGGACGGCGCCGCGGCCAGCACCTGCTCGCCGCGCGCCGCGGCCCGGCGGATCAGCTCCACCAGCACCGTGGTCTTGCCGGTCCCGGGCGGCCCGTGCACCAGCGCCAGGTCCTCGGCGCGCTCGGCCAGCGCCAGCGCTGCGCGCTGCTCCGGGTTGAGCGGCGCGGGCAGCTCCGGCCCGCGCGGCGCGGCCAGGAAGCGCGGCGCCACCCCGCCCAGCACGCCGTGCCAGCGCTTCCCCTCGCGCGTGTCGCGCAGCCGCACCAGCCCCGCCGCCAGCCGCTCCCAGGTGACCGGCGACGGCTCCAGCTCCAGCACCACCCGGCCGTCGGTGACCCAGTCCGGCGGCGGCTCGTCGAAGGCCACCGCCAGCTGCGTCCGCGTCCGCCGCGCCACCACGCCGCTGGGCGCGTCGTCCCGCGCCTCGCGGCGGAGCCCGACGCTCACCAGGCTGCCCACGCCCAGGCGCCCGCCCGGCAGCGGCCTGCCGCCCCGCGCGAAGGTCACCAGCGCGCGCCCCGCCAGCGCCCCCTCGCTCACCGCCTCGGCGTCGGCGATGGCCAGCCCGCGCACCTCGCGCTCGGCGAGCGAGAGCCGGCCGCGGGCCTCGGCCAGGCGCGCGCGCTCCTCGTCGCGCTCGGCGGCGAGCAGCTCGGAGAGGCGGGCCAGGTGGGGGAGGAGATCCAAGGTGTGGAGCCTACACGCGCCGGCGCGCCGCGCCAGCGGCCGCTTCCGCGGCGCGGGCCCGCCCTCTATAGTCGGTCCCTCCATGGCCGGCGAGTACGTCCTCTGGTTCGACGCGCGCTGCTCGGCGTCGAAGCGCGCGCTGGCGCTGCTGCGCGAGCGCGGGATCGAGCCCGAGCTGCGCCGCCACCTGGAGGAGCCGCCGTCGGCCGAGGAGCTGTGGGCCCTGCTCCACCGGCTCGGCTGCAGCGCGCACGCGGTGGTCCGCACCGACGAGGACGAGTACCAGGCCCTGCGCCTCTCCCCCCGCACGCCCGAGCCGGAGCTGGTGGAGGCCCTCACCGCCCACCCGCGCATCCTCGACCGGCCCATCCTGGTGGCGGGCGGGCGGGCGGTGATCGGGCGCCCGCCGGAGCGGGTGCTCGAGCTCCTGCCCCCCGGAGCTCCCCCCACGCCGGGCTGATCCGGCGATATCTGCCGATGTCGGGCGATGACGCACGGAGTCCCCCGGCCGAGGTCACATGATCGGCGCATACCGCCGTGGCGCGGCCGCGTGGCAGGATGTCACGCCTGCGCTGGCGCCCGCGCGCCGGAGGCAGCAGATCCGGGGGCAGCGGTGACCGACGAAGCCAAGCCAGGAACGGTGCAGGACAAGCCGAGGGGCCGGGTCCTGGTGGTGGACGACGACCCGCTGGTCGGATCGGCGCTCTCCCGCGCGCTCGCCAGCCAGCACGAGGTCACGGTGATGCAGGACGCCCAGGCCGCGCTGGGCCGGCTCACCGGCGGCGAGAGCTTCGACGTGATCCTCTGCGACCTGCTCATGCCGGCCATGACCGGCATGGAGCTGCACGCCGCCATCGCGGCGCGCGCGCCGGCGCTGGCCGAGCGCATGGTCTTCCTCACCGGAGGCGCCTACACCGACGCGGCCCGGGCCTTCGTGGAGCAGGCCGGCGTCACCTGCGTCGAGAAGCCGTTCGAGCTGGCCGGCCTGCGCGCGCTGGTGAACGCGCGGGTCCAGGCGGCGCGGGCCGGCTAGAAGCTGAACGCGATCCCGACAGGCAGGACCGTCACCGTGGCCCCGGAGGCCGTCCCGCCGCTGCTGGCGCGCGGGTGGAGCAGCCGCGGCACGGCGATGCCGGCGGCGGTGCCCACCGCCGCGCCCACCAGCACGTCGGTCAGGTAGTGCTTGTCGCCGGCGATGCGCAGGTAGCCCACGCCCGCCGCGGCCGTCAGCCCCACGCCCCAGACCCAGGGCGCGCCCTCGTAGCCGCGCAGCTGCGCCACGGTGCCGGTGGCGGCCACCAGCGAGAAGGCCAGGCTGCTGTGGCCGGAGAAGAAGGAGAGGTTGTCGTCCGGATCGTGCGGGCGCGAAGGGTCGGCGTGCGCGAAGGGGCGCTGGCGGCCCACCGCGTACTTCACGAGCTGGGTCACGCTGGTGGCGACCGCCGTGGCCTCGGCCACGTAGAGGACGTTCTTGCCGCCCTCCTCCCAGCTGCCGCCCTGGCCGTGTCCGGCCAGCAGCGCGTAGGCGGCCGAGGCCGGGACCATCGAGATCGCCAGCACGTCAGAGGCGCGCTGGGCCCGCAGCGGGGAGCCTGAGAGCAGGGCGTTCCGGGCGGCGGTGTCGAGCGGGCCGGGGTTGCACCAGCGGCAGGTGACCGGGGCCAGCTCGCTCTTGAGCAGCTCGGTGGTGCCGGTGAACGCCAGCGCCGAGCCGGTGATGACGTAGTCGGAGGTCAGGTCGTCGTCCCCGCGGAGCGCGTGCCCCTGCGCGGCCGCGGCGGCGGGCAGGAGCGCGATCAGCAGGGCAAGGGCGCGGGACATGCGGGCAAGCTATCATCCCGCCCAGCCATGGCCCACCCGCCGCGCGAGCCGGACGCAGCCCCCGGAGCCGAGCCCGGCCCGGACGAGCCGGTGGCGCTGCCGCTGGACGGGACGCTCGACCTTCACACCTTCGCGCCCTCCGAGGTCGGCGACCTGGTCCCGGAGTGGCTGGGCGCCTGCCACGCGGCCGGGCTGCGCGAGCTGCGGATCGTGCACGGCAAGGGGACCGGCGCCCTGCGCCGGAGCGTGCACGCGCTGCTGGCGCGGGATCCGCGGGTGGCGTCGTTCGCCACGGCCGGCGAGGACGGCGGCGGGTGGGGGGCGACGGTGGTGACGCTGAGGTAGGGCGGCGCTCGCGGCGCGCTTTCGAGCCCGTTCATCCTTCGACTCCGGGCCCGGTGGTCCAGCCCGCGCACGCCGCGCCGGGCCCTACGCTCAGGACGAGCGGAGTTGACGCCGGCCGGCGCACGGATTCACCCCCGGTCACCCTGGGCGTAGGCCTGCCCTACGCTCAGGACGAACGGGGTTGACGCCGGCCGGCGCACGGGTTCACCCCCGGTCACCCTGAGCGTAGGCCCCGTCATGCGTCGCGCGGACCCGGCTGGCGGGCCGGAGTCGAAGGGCGACCGGGGGGCCCGAAGGCCGGAAGGCGATCGGGCTGAGCGCAACGGCTGAGAGCCGCTCTCCTCACACCCCCTTCGCCGCCTCCTCCAGCACCCTCTCCAGCGCCGCCACCTCCGGCCCGCTCCCCTGCGCCGCGTCCGGCGCGCCGCCGCCCTTGCCGCCCAGCGCCGCCGCGGCGACCTTGAGCCGCTCGCCAAGGTGCGGGCCCTCTCCGCGCGGGCGCGCGAAGGCCAGGTACGCCCGCCCCTCCTCCACCGCCCCCAGCAGCGCGATCCGTCCGCGGCCGGCCAGCGCCAGCGACACGGCCTTGAGCCAGGTCGCCGCTCCGGGCGCCGGCGGGGACAGCGTGGCCCGCACCACGGCCGGCGCGAGCGCGCCGAGCCGGTCGGCCTCGCCCTCCGCCAGCGCACCCAGCAGCCTCTCCACGTCCTTGCGCCGGGCCGACAGCTCGGCGCCGGTGCGCGCCGCGGCCTCCGGCACCTCGGCCGGCGCGCAGCGCAGCGCCGCGGCCGCCTCGGCCAGCCGGCTGCCGGCCACCGAGAGCATGCGGACCACCCGCCCGCCGCAGGCGAACTCGACGCGGCTGCCGCTGCCCCACTTCACCGCCCGGAGCACGGCGATGGCCCCCACCGCGCCGGTGCGGCGCGGGTGGGTGCCGCCGCAGGGCGACGCGTCGATCACCGTGGCGTCGTCCGCGTCGCCCTCGCGCACCACCACCACGCGCGCCCCCTTCTCCGGCGCCTTGCGGAGCGGCAGCCGGGCCAGCTCCTCAGGCGCGAAGGTGCGGACCGTGACGGGCAGGTCGGCGAAGACCAGCCGGTTGGCCTCGGCCTCCACGGCCCGCAGCACCTCCGGGCCCAGCGCGCCGGGCGCGCGGTCCAGGTCGATGGTGCAGAGCTCGGCCCCCAGGTGGAAGGAGAGCGTGCGCGCGCCCGCCACCCGCTCGAAGGCGGCCGAGAGCAGGTGCTGGCCGTGGTGCTGCTGCAGGTGGTCGAGCCGCCGGGCGCCGTCCACCTCGCCCGCCACGTGGCCGGTCGGCGCCGCCCCCTCCAGCGCGTGGAGCACCTCCCCCCCGACCTCCTGGACGTCCACCACCGGCACGCCGCCCAGCTGGCCCCGGTCGGCCGGCTGTCCGCCGCCCTCCGGGTAGAAGGCGGTCCGGTCCAGCACCACCGCCAGGCGCCCCGCCAGCTCGCGGACGGCCAGCACCTGGGCCTCGAAGCGGAGGAGCGACGGATCGTCGAGGTCGAGTCGGACGGTCATGGCGGGGCAGTGTAGCCGCGGGGCCGCCCACCGCCCACGCCGGACCATCCCCGTGCCCACCTTGGCGGCATGAAGCTCGTCATCCACGCCCACCACCTGGCCCTCCCGCCGGACCTCGGCACGTTCCTCCAGAAGCACGTCACCCGGCCGCTCGCCCGGCTCCATGACGACCCGGCCGCTTCGCTCTCCGTCTTCCTGAGCGACACGCGCGCGCAGCGGGGCGGCGTGGACCAGGAGTGCCGCCTGGCCTTCCGCATCCCCGGCGCGCGCTCGCTCACCGTGACCAGCGTCCAGGCCGACCTGTACCAGGCGCTGCTCGACTGCACCGACCGGCTGAAGCGGCTCGTGAAGCGCGAGGTCGCCAAGATGCGGAGCGGCTCGCGCAAGCCCATGCACCGCCCGCTGGGCCGGAGCTGGCGCGAGCGCTCCTCCCGCACCGGGACCACGCCCGAGGGTGATCCGGCCGCGCTGTGAGGCGTGCCGGGCGGGTCACGGGCCGCACAGGCCCGGGGTGCTGCTACCATCGCCCGCATGGGCCTCACCTCCCGCTGTACCGCGCTCCTCGCCGGCGCCCTCGCCTGGGCGGCGTCGGCCTGCACGCCCTCGCGGAGCGGCGCACCGGTCCCCGGCACCGTCGCCGCGGTGGGCGACTCGATCACGCAGGGCGTCGCGCGGGAGCTGCCCAACATCCACACGCCCTACCCCGACACGCTGCAGCGCAGGCTGGGGCCGGGCTGGCGGGTGCGGAACTTCGGCGTGGGCGGCTACCGCGTGGCGGAGGTGGCGGCGCGCTGGGAGCGCCGCGTCCGGGGCCGGGGCTATGCGACGGTGGTGGTCCTGGCCGGCATCAACGACCTGCAGCTGGGCGCCGCCGCGGAGGAGGTGTCGTCGCAGCTGGAGCGGCTGCACCAGGCGATCCGCGCGGACGGCTCGACCGTGGTGGCGGTGACGGTGACGCCGTACCGGGGCTGGGCGCTGAATCCCTGGACCGAGGAGCGGCAGCGGGCGATCGACGCCGTGAACGCGCGGCTCCGCTCCTCCTGCACCCAGCCCGGGTGCCGGCTGGTGGAGGCGGGGGCGACGCTGGAGGACCCAGCCCGGCCGGGCGCGCTCCTCCCGGCCTTCGACCAGGGCGATCACCTCCACCTCTCCCAGGCCGGCCTGGATCGGCTGGCCGAGCTGGTCGAGGCCGCGCTGCGCCAGCCCCCCTGACACCCGCCCACATCGGTGCCGACCCCAAGGTTGTAGCTCGTCGTTCCGCGCCTCCTTCACGTTGTGTGCTGGGACTTGGGGCGCGAACGGGTGGTTCAATCCCCCGCGGGAACCAGCCCCTTGCGCCAGCCCCGTCCTGCCACGCCTCGCACGCTCCCCAGCCTCGCCGCCCTGTCGGCGCTGGCGCTGCTCCTCGCCTGCGCCCGCAACCCCGAGCCCCCGCCGGCGGCGCTCACGCGCGAGGAGCGGGCCTGGCTCGACGCCCACGGCCCGCTGCGCTTCGCGCCGGATCCGGCCTTCCCGCCCATCGAGTGGATCGACGAGGACGGCCGCTACCGCGGCCTGATGGCGGAGTACTTCGAGGTCATCGAGCGGCGGCTCGGGGCCCGCGTCGAGATCGTCCGGGCGCAGACCTGGGACGAGGTGCTGCGGATGGCCCGGGCCCGCCAGGTGGACGGGATCACCGCGGCCCAGCCCACCCCGGAGCGGTCGGCGTACCTGGCCTGGACGCCCACCATCATCGACATCCCCAACATCATCATCACCCGCAGCGGCACGCGGGGCGATCACTCGCTGGAGGGGCTGGCCGGCCACCGCGTGGCGGTGACGCGGGGCTACGCGCTGGAGGAGTACGTGCGCGGTGCCTACCCCGCGGTCCAGCTGGTGCCGCTCGACAACGACCTGGCCTGCCTGACCGAGGTGGCCTTCGGCCGGGTGGACGCCACGGTGATGAACGAGGCCATCGCCACCTGGCTGATCGAGAAGCACGGGATCTCCAACCTGCAGGTGGCGGCCGACTCCGGCCGCTCCAACCCGCTGGTGATCGCCACCCGCAGCGACCAGCCGCTCCTGCGCAGCATCATGGCCAAGGGGCTGGCGGCGGTGACGCCGGCCGAGCGCGAGGAGATCCAGCGCCGCTGGATCCGCGTCGAGGTGGGCGGGGTGGTGGCGCGGCGGACCGTCGTGCAGTGGACGCTGGCGCTGGTGGCGGCGCTGGGCGCGCTGGCGCTGGCGGTGCTGGCCTGGAGCCGGACGCTGCGGCGGCAGGTGGCGGCGGCCACCGCCGGCCTGGAGGCCGAGCTGGCCGAGCGGCGGCGGGTGGAGGGGGCCCTGCGCCGGTCGGACCGCAAGCTGGCGGTGCACCTGGAGCAGACCGCGGTGGCGCACATCGAGCTCGATCCCGGCTTCCGCGTGCTCAGCTGGAACGCCGCGGCGGAGCGGATCTTCGGGTGGACGCGCGACGAGGTGCTGGGTCGCTCGGCGGACCTGATCGTTGCGCCCTCCGCAAAGCCCGCGGTGCGCGAGCTGTGGCAGCGCCTGATGGCCCGCTCGGGCGGCTGGCAGAGCGTCAACCAGAACGTCACCCGCGACGGGCGCAGCATCACCTGCGAGTGGTTCAACAGCGCCCTGGTGGAGGACGACGGGACCGTCACCGGCGGCATGTCGATGGCCGTGGACGTGACCGACCGCGAGCGGCGCGAGGAGGCGCTGGCCCGCGCGCAGCGGCTGGAGTCGCTGGCGGTGCTGGCCGGCGGCATCGCCCACGACTTCAACAACCTGCTGACCGGGATCCTGGGCAACCTCTCCCTGGTCCTGGCCGACGACCCGTCGCCCGCGCTGCGCGCCGAGCTGCTGACCGAGGCCGAGGGGGCGGCGCGGCGCGCCCAGGCCCTCACGCGCCAGCTGCTCACCTTCGCCCGGGGCGGCGCGCCCATGAAGGCGCCGGTGGCGATCGGCCCGCTGGTGCAGGAGGCGGCCAGCTTCGCCTGCCGCGGCCGGAGCGGCACCTGCCAGGTGGACGCGGAGCCGGGGCTCTGGACGGTGGAGGGCGACGCCGGGCAGCTGGCCCAGGTGGTCCAGAACCTGGTGCTCAACGCGCTGGAGGCCATGCCGGGGGGGACGGTGCAGGTGGAGCTCGCCAACCTGGCCCTGGAGGAGGGGCGGCGCGCGCTGCCGGCCGGGCCCTACGTCCGCCTGGCGGTGGTGGACCAGGGTCGGGGCATCGCGCCGGAGGACCTCCCGCGCATCTTCGATCCCTTCTTCTCCACCAAGCGCACCGGCTCCGGGCTGGGGCTGGCGGTGACGCACTCCATCGTGGTCCGCCACGGCGGGCAGGTGGAGGTCTCGCCGCGGCCCGGCGGCGGGACGGTGTTCGAGGTGCTGCTGCCGGCCGCGCCCCGCGCGCAGCCGCAGCCGCCGCCGCCGCAGCGGCTGGGGGTCGCGCCCGGGATCAAGGCGCGCGTGCTGGTGATGGACGACGAGCCCTCGGTCCGCAGCGTGGCGGAGCGGGTGCTGGTCGGCGCCGGGTGCGAGGTGGAGCTGGCCAGCGACGGGGCGGAGGCGGTGGCGCGGTGGCGCGAGGCCCGGCACGCGGGCCAGCCCTTCGACCTGGTGGTGCTCGACCTGACCGTGCCGGGCGGCATGGGCGGCCTGGAGGCGCTGCAGGCGCTCCGCGCGCTCGACCCCGCGGTACGGGCGGTGGTCTCGTCCGGCTACTCCAACGCGGCCATCCTCTCCGACCACGCGGCGCACGGCTTCTCGGCGGTGCTGGCCAAGCCCTGGTCGGCCGAGCAGCTGCGCCTGGTCGTGGCCGAGCAGGTGCAGCGGGCGGCGGCAATCTGAGCGGAGCCGCCGACGCGGTTCGCCCAGACGTGCTGACCTCACGGCGCCAGCAGGTGGTCCAGGTAGCGGCGCGCCTGCACGTCGAAGGAGAGCTTGGCGTGGCCGGCGATGGCCCGCCGCCGCTCCGCCAGCGCGGCCGGATCGGCCGCCAGCCGGGCCAGCAGCGCGCAGATGCCGTCGCGCGAGGGGTAGAAGAACGAGGACACCTCGAAGTCGTCCAGCCCCCGGAAGCTGCCGTCGCTGGCCATGGGGAGCTGGAACCCGAAGGACAGGTTGAAGGTGCCCGAGACCTTCAGGAAGGAGTGCCACTGCGAGCCGGGGTCGGGGTGGACCAGCGGCAGGATCAGGTCGCACCGCGAGACCCAGGCGTGGAAGGTGGGCCAGTCCACGAAGTCGCGGAAGCGCACGAAGCGATGGCCCAGCCCCCGCCGCGCCAGCTCCTCCTCCAGCGCCGGCCCGTCGCCGGCCGGGTGGTGCGAGGGGCCGAGCAGGATGAAGCGCACCTGCGGCGGCAGCGCGGCCAGGCCGGGGTCGTCCAGCAGCGCGCGGTAGTCGCGCCGCTTGAACTCCACCTGCCCCGGCACGCAGACCCAGAACGCGCCGGCGGGCTTCTCCACCGCCACCTGCGCCGCCGGGGCGGGGTAGAGGGTCGGGTAGAAGGCCTCGGCCCGGCCGCCCAGGCGCGCCTTCACGAAGTCGTTGACGACGAAGTAGCGGGAGACGCCCAGCGAGATGAGCGCCTGGTTCAGGCTGTGGCCCAGCTTGCCGGCGTCGTGGATCAGCCCCGCCAGCCGCGGCCCGCCGGCCAGGTTGCGCAGCGCGAGCTGGGCCGCCGGCTTGCCCTGGGCGGTGTTGAGGACGGCGTGGCTCACCCGGTGCTCGCGCAGGTAGCGCCGGATGCCGGTCTGGGTGGCCCAGCTGCGTGACGACCCCTCGAAGACGTGCAGGTGGCGCGGCGCGAAGGGGAGCCGGGCGCGCAGCGTCGGCGAGCAGACCACGTGCACCTCGTCGAAGGCCTGCCGCAGGAACTCGTGCTGCGTGAAGAGGCACTCGAAGTGGCCGTCGGAGAGCTCGATCAGGGCTGCTGCGGTGGCGGGCATGGGCGCGGGCACGGGGTGCGGGTCACGCATCTTGAACGGAAGGTCCGGGCGGACGCAACGCCCCTCCGCCCTCAGCCCGCGACCGGCTCGACCGCCGCGAGCGCCTGCTCCAGCGCCAGGCGCAGCTCGGACGGCGCGCACCCTGTGAGGCTTCCCGGCCGCGCCGCTCACGCGCTGGCCCGCGCCGGCCCCAGCAGCCGGCGCAGGTGGCCCAGCAGCGCCTCGCTGGTGAACGGCTTGTGGATGAGCTCCACGGCGCCGTCCACCAGCCGATCCTGCACCAGCGCGTCGTCGGCGTGCCCGGTCATGAACAGGACCTTCATGCCCGGCTGCGCGCGCGCCAGCTGGTCGGCCAGCTCGGCGCCGCTCATGCGCGGCATGACCAGGTCGGCCAGGAGCACGTCCACGCGCCCGCCCCGCCGCCGCGCTGCCTCCAGCGCCTCGGCGCCGTTGCGTCCGGCCACCACCTGGTAGCCGCTCCCGCCCAGCACGCGGTCGAGCAGCGTGCGCAGCCCGTCCTCGTCCTCGGCCACCAGCACCGTCTCGCCCAGCCCGCGCGGCGCGGCCGCCGAGACCGGCAGCGCCACGCGGGAGGCCTGCTCGCCCGCCGCCGGCAGGTGGACGGTGAAGGTGGTGCCCGCGCCCGGCCGTGACTCGACGCGGATGGCGCCGCCGGCCTGCCGGACGATGCCGTACACCGTGGCCAGCCCCAGCCCCGTGCCGGCCTCCTTGGTGGTGAAGAAGGGCTCGAAGATGCGGGACCGCACCTCCTCGCTCATGCCCACCCCGCCGTCGCTCACGGCGAGCGTGACCCAGCGGCCGGCGGGCAGGTCCAGGTCGCGCACCGGCCCGCGCGCCTCGCCGGTGCGGATCCGCAGCGGCCCGCCGTCCGGCATGGCGTCGCGGGCGTTGACCGCCAGGTTGAGCAGCACCTGCGCCAGCTGGTCGGCGTCGGCCATCACCGGCGGGAGCGCCTCGGCCAGCTCCAGCTGCAGGTCGATCCGCTCGCCGATGGCGCGGGCCAGCAGCCGGTGCAGGTCGCGCACCACCTTGTCGAGCGAGAGCACCTCGGGGCGCAGCAGCTTCTTGCGCGAGAGCGTCAGCAGCTGGCGCGTGACGCCCACCGCCCGGTGGGCCGCCTCGGCGATCCCCTCGGCGCACTCGCGCCGGCGCACGTCGTCCGGCGCCAGGTCGCGCAGCAGCAGGTCGGCGTAGCCCAGCACCACCGCCAGCACGTTGGAGAAGTCGTGGGCGATGCCACCCGCCAGCCGCCCCACCGCCTCCATCTTCTGCGCCTGGCGCAGGCTCTGCTCCAGCTCCCGCCGCTCCGACTCGGCCTGCTCGCGCTCGGACACGTCGCGCGCCGAGACCACCCGCAGCACCCGCTGCGCCAGCCGCAGCTCGCCCACCGCCAGCTCCACCGGGATCCGGCCGCCGTCGGCGCGCAGCTGCCGCGCCGGCACGGCGCGGTCTCCCGGCACCAGCGCCACCTTCCCGGCAGCCGGGTCCATCAGGTCCTCCAGCGCCCGCTCGCGCAGCGCCTCGCGCCCCAGCCCGTAGAGCCGCTCGGCGGCCGGGTTGGCGTCCTCGATCCGCCCGGTGAGCGCGTCGGCCAGCACGATGGCGTCGGAGGAGGTCTCGAAGACGCCGCGGTGGAGGGCCTCGCTGCGGGTGAGCCGGTCCACCAGCGCCCGCTGGGCGCGCTTGAGCCGCACCTTCTCCAGCGCGTTCTCCACCTTGAGGTTGAGCGCCTCGTAGTCGGAGATGGGCTTCACCACGTAGTCGTAGGCGCCGATCTGGACCGCCTGGATGGCGGTGTCGAGCGAGGCGTACCCGGTGACCAGGATCACCTCGGCGTCCGGGTGGGCCGCCTTGAGCCGGCGGGCCACGTCCAGCCCGGAGCCGTCGCCCAGGTTCTTGTCCACCAGGGCCACGTCGATGGGCTGGCCCGCCGCGGCCAGCGCGGTGGCCTCGCGGGCCGAGCCGGCCAGCAGCAGGGTCCGCCCCTCCGACTCGAGGAAGCGGCGGAAGACGTCGAGGATCACCGGCTCGTCATCGACGACGAGGAGGGTCGCCATGTCCACGCTCCGAGGTCGAGGCGGAGGCCCGCCGTGACCTGCACCGAGGTGAGCCCGCCGCCCGGCGTCTGGCCGGAGGCCAGCAGGCCCGCCTCGAGGTAAGGGGTGATGCGCCGGCCGGGCCAGCCGGCCCCCAGCGCCAGCCGCGCCGCCGGCGCCCAGCCGTCGCCGGCGCCGGACCGGTCCCAGGCCAGCCCGGCGGTGCCGGCCAGCCACAGCTCCGGCCCGTGGCGCAGCTCGCGGCGCAGCTCGCCGCCGGCCAGCAGCGCCAGCAGCCGGCGGTCGCCGCGGTCGAGCTCGAGCCCGGCCGCCTCGAACCGCACCGCCACCGACACCTGCTGCGGCCAGGGCATGCCGGCGCCGGGCAGCGCCGCGTCGGCGGTGACGCCGAGCCAGGGCCCGGAGGGCCCGCCGCCGGTCTCCGCGGCGGCGCCGCCGGAGAGCAGCAGGGAGAGGCCGCGGGGCGGCGGGGCCAGCAGCAGGTCGGCCTGCCCCCGCGCGCCGCCCACCTCCGCCACCAGCCGCTCCGGCGTGCGCGCCGCCACCGCCGGCGCGCGGTAGCGGACCCGCCAGGCGTCGGCCCCGGCCGGCTCCAGGCCCCGCACCTTGCCGCGCTCCGCGCTCACGGCGGGGCGCTCGGCCACCGGGTTGCCGTAGCGATCCCGCACGCGGATGGTGAAGGCCACCTCGCCGGCGCCGTCGGCCTGGAGCACGTCGGCGCCCGGCGCGACCCGGGCCTCGGCGGCCGGGCCCGGCTCCAGCGGCAGCGCGCGGGCGCTGGCCACCGCGCCGGCCGCGGTCCAGGCCCGCACCTCCAGCGAGTGCCGCCCCGCCAGCCGCTCCGGCGCCGCCACCCGCGCCGAGATCGCGCCGGGCCCGGCCTCCACCGGCGGGGCCAGCAGCCCGCCGTCGGAGGCCAGCTCCAGGGCGGCCTCGGTGGCGTTGCCGGCCGCGTCCAGCGCCCGCGCCGTGACCGTCACCGGCTCGCCCCCTGCGGCGGCCGCCGACCGGTCGAAGGCGATGGCCACCGTGGCCGGCGGCCCGGGCAGCGAGGAGAGGCGCAGCACCACCCGCGAGGCGGCCAGGCCGGGCAGCCGCACCGTGAGCCGGTCCTCGCCGCTGGGCCCCGGCGGCAGCGTCCAGGTCCCCTCGAAGGCCCCCGGCTCGCGCGCCACCACCGCCGCCGTGCCGCGGGTGGGCTCCAGCGCCGGCGGGTCGTCGCGCCGGGCGGCGCCGTGCGGCGCGACCACGTAGGCCAGGAAGCGGACCTGCTCGCGCCGGTCGGCCTGGACGGTGGTCCGCTCGATCACGGCGTGGAGCAGGGGCGTCTCGGGGATGGAGAGGTCCACCGGCGTGAAGCCGTGGTGCCCCTCGCGCACGCCGGGCGGGACCACCACCGTCAGCCGCGCCAGGCCGTCCGGGCCGACGCGCGCCGGGCCGAAGGTGGCGTCGGCGATGCGGAGCGCCACCTCCTCGCCCGGGCGCCCCGGCACGCGCGCCTCTCCCTGGCCGGAGAGCGGCAGCGCCAGCCAGCCGTCCAGCGGGCCGCGCGGACCGCGCGCCAGCGCCGCCAGGATGGCCACCTGCGGATGGCGCTCGACCGGCGGCCTGTAACGGACCGTGAATCCGCCCCCCGGCAGCCGGCGCAGCCCCTCCAGCCGCCCGGCGCTGGCCGAGAGCGTCAGCTCCTCCACCTCGGGCGGCGCGGCGATGCGCACCTCGGCCCCGGCGCCGGCGCCCAGCAGCAGCCGGGGCGGCTCGGCCGAGAGGCGCAGCGCGCCGCCGCTCCCCGGCGCCACGTCCTGCGCGGCGGCCGGGAAGGCCGCCGCGAGCAGGAGCAGGGCCGTCCAGGCCCGGTAGCCACGGCCGCTGAAGGCGCCAGGCGGACCAGCGGCGCCCTTCGGCTTCGCCTGCCCTGAGCGCAGCGGACGCCAAGCGGACGCGAAGTCGATGGGCTCAGGGCGAACGGTCATGCCGGCACCGTTCGGGCTGAGCGTGTGAGAACCGGGGCGCGCGGTCATCCCGGCACCGTTCGGGCTGAGCGTAGCGAGCCCGCAGGGCTCGCGGAGTCGAAGCCCAGGCCAGGACCGTCATGGCGACCCAGGTCGCGCTCAGGGCGGGAGCGGGGCATTCCAGTCGATCTCCACGGTGGCGCGGGCGGCCTGGCCGGGGGCGCAGGCCGGGTCCTGCTCGCCCTCGGGCGGGCAGGCGGGGCGCGCCGGCGGCGCGCTGCGGGCGGCGGCGCGGACCACCGCCGAGGGCGTGACCTTGCCTCCCCGCCCGCCCTTGCGGGCGGCCGCGCGCCAGGCCTCGAGCGGCGGGGCGGCGGCCGGCGGCTGGGCCGCGGCGGCCGGGGCCGGCGCCGGGTCGGCGGCGGGCGGCGCCGGGTGCACGGCGGGAGCGGCGGCCCCGGGCGCGGCCTGGGCCAGCGCCGCCGGCTGGCGCGCCGCGCCGGCCAGCAGCAGGCCCAGCGCCACGGCCACGCCGGCCCGGATCCGGAGCCGGGTGGTCACGGCGCGCGGGCCTCCGCCGCCGGGACGGCGACGCAGAACTCGGTCACCGCCCAGGGCAGCCTGGCGGGATCGGACCCGTCCACCAGCCAGAGGGAGCCGCCGGAGCGGGTCACCAGCTGGCGGGAGAGGTGGAGCCCCAGCCCGCTGCCGCGGCCGGGCGCCTTGGTGGTGAAGCGCGGCTCGAAGAGGCGGGCCCGGTGCGCCTCGGCGATGCCCGGACCCTCGTCCGAGACCCGCACCTCCACGCCGGCCGGCCCGGGCTGCACCCGCACCGCCACGCGGCCCTGCGTCCCGTCCACCGCGTCGAGCGCGTTGGAGAGCAGGTTGGTGGCGGCGTGGACCAGCGCCCCCGCCGACCCAATCCCGCGCAGCGCCTCCTCGCATCCATCCATCGTGAAGCGGCGCGCCAGGGGCCGGACCCGGTGGGCCAGCAGCCCCACCGCGCGGGCCACCGCCGGCCCCACCTCGAACGGCGTGGCCGGGAGGTCCTCGTCGCGCAGCAGCCCCTCGAACTCGGCCGCCACCTCGCAGAGCCGCGCCAGCTGCGAGCGCAGCAGCCGCCACTCGTCCCGCGCGGTCAGCGCCGGCCCCAGCGCCCGCTCCAGCAGCAGCAGCGCCGCGTCGGCGCCGGTGAGCGGCTGCCGCAGCTCGTGCAGCAGCGCCGGCGCCAGCAGGTCGGCGTCGAGCGGCCCGAGCGGTGGCTGTCGTTCCCAGGTCATGCGGTGGTCCTCAGGCCAGATGGGCAGCGGCCGTGGCCGCCGGGAGCAGGACGGTGAACGCGGAGCCGGCCCCTTCCTCCGACTCCACGAAGATCCGGCCGTGGTGCGCCTCGACGATGCTGTGCGAGACCGAGAGCCCCAGCCCCACGCGCTCGCGGTCGTCCTTGGTCGTGAAGAACGGGTCGAAGATCCGCTCCCGCAGCGTGAGCGGGATGCCCTTGCCGGTGTCGGCGACGCGCAGCCGCAGCGCCTCCCCGTCCACCGCCCCCAGCGACACCTCCAGCGCGCCGCCGCCGGGCATGGCGTTGATGGCGTTCTCCAGCAGGTGCGCCACCACCTGCTGCAGCTGCACCGGGTCCCCCTGCGTCTCGGGCAGGTCCTCGTCGATGCGGGCGGTGAGCCGGATGCCGGCGGCGCGGAAGCGGTCGGCGTAGAGCGCCAGCGCGGCGCGGACCGGCCGCGCCAGCGGGAAGGGCGGCCCCTGCAGGCTCCGCTCCTGGTCGGCGAAGGCGCGCAGGTCCTCCACCACGCGGGTCACGCGGCCCGCCTGCTCCTGGGCGCGGGTGATCATCTCCGCCTCGCCGCTGCCGGCCGGGAGCTGCTTGCGCAGGATGGCCAGGTAGCCGGTGATGGCGGTCATGGGATTGTTGAGCTCGTGCGCCAGCCCGGCGCCCAGCGACCCCAGCGCGGCCAGCCGGCGCGTGCGCAGGATCTGGTCCTGGGCGGCCTTCAGCTTCCGCGGTCCGCTCCTCCACCCGGTCCTGCAGCTCGCGGTTCCAGCCGCGGATCTCCTCGTCGCGCCGGCGCAGCTCGCCGGCCATGTGGCCGAAGGCGCGGCCCAGGTCGGCCAGCTCGTCCCGCCCCTCCACCGCCGGCACCTCCGACCAGCGCCCGGCGCCCACGGCGGCCGCGGCGCGCGAGAGGCGCACCACCGGGCGCGTCACCGCGCGCGCCAGCACCACCCCCAGGATCACCGCCAGCACCAGCGCCGCCAGCGCGCCCTGGGCGGTGTAGAGCCGCAGCCGCTCGGCCGCGCTGAAGGCCACCGCCATGGGCTGGGCCACCACCGCGCCCCAGCGCAGCCGCTCCACCGGCGCGAAGGCCGCAAGCCAGCGGGCGCCGTCGGCCCGGTGCACCAGCCGCGACCAGGCCATGGTCCGGGAAAGCCCCACCTCGGCCAGCCTCCGCTCGTCGTCGGTGAGCGCGCCCGCCGGGCCGGCGATGGGGCGGCCGGCGGCGTCCACCAGATAGGCCACGCTCTCCGGCCCGGACAGCTCGGCGAGCCGCGCCTCGATGTCCGCCAGCACGATCTCCGCCGCCAGCGTCCGGCCCGGCCCGATGCGCAGCGCCACCGCCAGCTTCAGCGGGCCGCCGGCGCGGTAGGGGGCGGAGAGGGCCGTGGCGCCGGCCGCCGCCGGGGCGCGGGGCAGCTGCTTCACGAACAGGTCGAGGTCGGGGCGGGTGATGGCGACGCGCTCGGCCTCGCGCTCCGGGCCCGGCTCCACGAAGACCGGCCCGGCGATGGGCGCGTTGGCCTCGTCCACCACGGCCAGGATCGAGACGAAGGGGAGCTGGCGGTAGGGGATGGCCAGGATCTCGGACAGCTCGCTGCGCGAGTAGTCGTCGAAGAGGATGGGCGAGAACCGCCAGGCGAAGCCGCTCGACCGAGGTGGAGACGAACCGGTCGGCGAAGAGCGCCAGATCCTGCGCCCCCTGCGTCTGCATCCGGCCCACGGTGCGCTGCAGCTCGTCGCGGCTGGCGGTGTAGGACACGAGCCCCAACAGGCCCACCGGCAGGACGCCGACGGCCAGCAGCACCAGCCCGATCTTGGCGCCGAAGCGCATCTGGCCGCCTCCTGCGCTGGTGGCGCGGCGCCGTCGCGGCGCCGGGGGAACGTCCAAGCCTGCGACACGTCCGGGGAAGCGAGCGCCTGGAGCTTTGGCGCCCGGCTGCCTCGGGCGGGCGAATATGGGCGTCGGCCCCCCGCTCACGCAAGCTTACAAGCGGAGGAAAGCGCCTACATGCAGGGCTGGGCTTCCGCACAGGCGGTGCGGACCTGCCGCACCAGCCCCATCAGGTGTAGCACAACCTGCTACAGCCTCAGCCTTGATCGGGTTTGCCCGACCGCTCGGACAAGGTAAGGTGCGCCCGCTTCCGAACGCCCCCACTTGGAGGAGCCGTCCAGATGTCCTTTCTCGAACGCCTGATGCCCAAGACCGATGACTTCTTCTCGGACTTCGAGGCGCAGGCCGCCGCGGTGGTGGAGGGCGTGAAGCTCCTCAAGAACCTGCTCGACGACTTCACCGACGTGCCGGCCAAGTGCCAGGCCATCAAGGAGGTCGAGCACCGCGCGGACGACATCACCCACCGCGCCTTCGCCCGGCTCCACACCCAGTTCATCACCCCCTTCGACCGGGCCGAGATCCACCGGCTGCTCTCCCGCATCGACGACGTGCTGGACCTGGCCGACGCCGCCTCGGAGCGGCTCGGGCTCTACGACATCGAGCAGGTGCTGCCCGAGGCGCGCGAGCTGGCCGCCGTGCTGGTGGCCCAGTCGGAGAAGATGGCCGACGCGGTCCGCGGGCTGCGCAACATGAAGAAGGACCCGCGCACCATCCTCGACGCCTGCCAGGAGATGAACGTCCTGGAGAACCAGGCCGACGCCCTCACCCGGCAGACCATGGCCAAGCTGTTCCGGCGCGGCAGCGACCCGCTCACGGTCATGAAGTGGAAGGAGATCATCGATCTCATCGAGGACGCGACCGATCGGGCCGAGGACGTGGCCAACGTGATCGAGGGCGTGGTCCTCGAGCACGCCTGACGGTCAGGGCCCGGCCGCCATGCTCCTCACCGTCGTCATCGCCCTCATCCTCGTCGCGCTGGCGTTCGACTTCATCAACGGCTTCCACGACGCCGCCAACTCCATCGCCACCATCGTCTCCACCCGCGTGCTCAGCCCGCTGGTGGCGGTGGCCTGGGCGGCCTTCTTCAACTTCATCTCCGCCGCGCCGGTGCTCTGGGGCGCGGAGCTGAAGGTGGCCGCCACCATGGGCAAGGGGATCGTCGAGTTCCCCACGCTGCAGTCGCACGGGCCGCACTTCGTGCTGGCCTTCATCTTCGCGGCGCTGATGGGCGCCATCGTCTGGAACCTGCTCACCTGGATCTGGGGCCTGCCCTCCTCCTCCTCCCACGCGCTGGCCGGCGGCATGATCGGCGCCTGCCTGGTGGCGCTGGGGCCGAGCGGCCTGATCAGCGGCGGCATCCTCAGAGATCGTCGCCTTCATCGTGCTCTCGCCGCTCATCGGCATGTTCCTGGGCTCGATGATGATGGTGGGGACCGCCTGGATCGTCCGGAAGAGCACGCCGGCCAGGGTGGACGGCTGGTTCCGCAAGCTGCAGCTGGTCTCGGCGGCCATCTTCTCCTACAGCCACGGCACCAACGACGCGCAGAAGGTGATGGGCATCATCTCCATCATCCTTTACGGCACCATCTGGTCCGACCGCGCCGCCATGATCCCCGGCCACTTCCCGGTGCCGTTCTGGGTGGTGCTGGCCTGCCAGGGCGCCATCGCGCTCGGGACCATGTTCGGCGGCTGGCGCATCGTCCGGACCATGGGTCACAACCTGACCAAGCTGCAGCCCATCGGCGGCTTCTGCGCCGAGACCGGCGGCGGCGTGACCATTCTCTTCCTGGCCGCGGCCGGCATCCCGGTCTCGACCACCCACACCATCACCGGCGCAATCGTCGGGGTGGGCGCCACCCGGGGCAGCCGGGCGGTCCGCTGGGGCGTGGCCGGGCGCATCATCTGGGCGTGGATCTTCACGATTCCGGCCGCCGCAATCGTCGCCGCCATCCTCTTCGGCGTGACCCGCGGGCTGGACGTGCTGCTCACGGGCGGGTAGGCGTAGGGAGGCCCCGAGCCGCCGGCCCGGGCCTTCGGAAGGCGGCGGTGCGATACCAAGGACCGTCGAATCCCTACGCCAGACCGGACTCCGGGCGCCGCTGGGGCGGCGCCGGGTCAAGCCCTCATCATCTCCATGAGCGCGTCCCGGAAGACCTGAAAGCTCCGAGATCGGTTCACCGCAGGATCCATGCGTGGAGCGATGGTCCGCGCGGTCTGGATCTTCGGGAGCCCCCCCTCGAAATATCCCGCGCGAGCCAGGACGCTCCCGAGCGCTTCGGCGGTGCCGCCCTGGATCGCGTCCGGGTCCCGGAAGCGTGCCTGGTTCGGCACGGTCGCCGGCACCTTGGGGAAGGCGCCCCGGACGGCAGCCCAGTCACCGAAGTACCACGACTCCAGCTCCTCGATTGCGATGAGGGTGAGCATGACCCATGCTCTGCAGTCCCCTCGGAGGCGCGCCGCCCGGCGCGTGCGCAGGCCCGCTCGCTCGGCCATCTCCTCCAGTTTGGCCTTGAGCCGGCGGCAGTCCTCGGCGTCGCGGTCGACGATCACCACGATGCGCACGCCGTCGATGCTGCTGCGCGCGTACGCGGTCAGTCGCGCAGGGAGCTTGGCGAGCAGGTCGGGCTTACCTTGAAAGACGCGTATCCCGAACGACACGTCGCCGAGGAGCTTGGGCAGGAGGGCTTCGAGCGCAGCCTTCATCGACGGCTCTTCGACCAGGACCTCGACATGGTCGACGCTCACCGGCTACGCCCCCGCTTGACGGGTGCGCCCCCGTTCACGAGGGGATCGCCAGCGTTGAAGTACCCTTCCATCCACAGGTGCCCAAGCTTCGCGCCGGCTTCCAGGAACTCCTTTACGCCCTTCACCTCGCTTACGCGTGCAGCCTGCGTGTGGCCATGGGGGTCGCGGTAGAGCACGCGAACCTCGTCGGGTCGGAGCTCGTCCAGGAAGAACGGCGAGTGAGTCGTGACGAGGAGCTGCAATCTCGCCGCTGCGCCCCGGCATTCCTCGGCGAGCTCCGGCAGCAGGCGTGGATGCAGGAAGTTCTCGGGCTCCTCGATTCCGATGAAGCGCGGTGGAGCTGGGTCGTGGAGCACGAGGAGGTACGCCAGCATCTTGATGGTCCCGTCGGACGCGAATCGGGCCAGCACCGGCTGGTCGAAGGGAGCGTCCTTGATCTCCAGCAGCAGGTTGCCGTCGGGCATCGGCTCGACGTCCACCCGCTCGATGCGGGGAATGCGCTGGCGCAGGCGCGCGAAGATCGCGTCGAGCCGGTCGGGGTGGTGCTCCTTGAGGTACTGGAGCACGTTGGCCATGTTGTCGCCGTTGCGAGAGAGCCGCTCTTGCGGCCCCATCTCCGGCTGCTTCTTCTTCGTGTCTTCGACCGAGAGGTAGGAGACAAACCAGTCGGTGATGAACTCGCGGAGCGCAGCGACCCGGGGGTGCTGCTCGAACTGGCCAAGCGTGTTCACCGCGATGAGGTCCGGCGAGCGGAGCGGTGTCGAGATGCGCTTGTCCTCTGCGTCCGGCATCTCGCCGCTGACGGCTTCGCCCTTGCCCTCTGCGTAATCAAGGAAGCGGAAGGGCTTGCCCTTTGCCCCGCGCCGCCACTGGAGCCATTCCTCCTTCACCACCGGCCCCCTCGCGCCGTCGTCGATGGCGAGGTGGTAGGTGATCACCGGGAAGCTCGGCTGCTCCCTGTACTTCAGCTCGATCACGACGGGGCCCTTTTGGCCGCGCGTGCGAATCTCCTTCGCCTTGCCGCGCCGGTCCCAAGCCGAGCGCAGGCCGGTGTCGAAGCACTCCGAGAGGAAGCTGAAGACGTCGAAGACCGTGGACTTCCCGCTGCCGTTCGGTCCGAGGAGGACGGTCAGCGGCGTCAGGCCGGTGAGCTCAATGGAGCGGAGCGCCCGGTAGTTCTGGACCTTCAAATACTCGATGCGGGCCGGCCCCTTGGCCGGCCGGCTGGGCCCGCTGCTCTCCATCACTTCCCTCCCGTCGAAACGGCCTGAGGCCGGGATGTTACAGTCCATGCCGTGAGCGGTCCCGTTTCCCGTCCACGGGGAGCCCCGGGATGGGAAGGGGTCGGCGAACCGCCTCGGTCACCAGAGGTCAATGATTCCAGCCAGTTGGCGCGCGTCTGCGGTCCACGGAACAAAGCCGTGCTACAGGATCGCGGCCGGCCTCTCGGTGACCGTCGGGTACGGTTCGCTGCAATCGCTCCCAGGACCGCAACCGGTGCGCTGCTCGCGTGTTGAGGTGATCGGATGGCTCCGGATCCCGACGCGGCGCTGATGCAGGCCTTCCAGCGCGGCGACGAGGGGGCGTTCCGGACGCTCTTCGAGAGGAACGCGCGCGCCATGGTCGCCTTCTGCCACCACTTCGTCCGGGACCCGGCGCGCGCCGAGGAGCTGGCCCAGGACGTCTTCGTGAACCTGTACCGGGCCCGGGACCGCTACCGCCCCACGGCGCGGTTCAAGACCTTCCTCTACCGCATCGCCGCGAACCACTGCCTGAACGAGCTGCGCCGGGCCGAGCACGCCCACCGGGCCGAGCCGGCCCCGGGCAGCGAGGACGGGCCGCCGGATCCGGACGGGCTGGCCTCGGGCGGCGCCACGCCGGAGGAGGCGCTGGCCGGCGCGGCGCTGGAGCGGGCCGTCCAGCGGCTCCTGCAGCAGCTGCCGGAGAAGCAGCGGGCGGCGCTGGTGCTGTGCCGGTTCGAGGGGCTCTCCTACGAGGAGATCGCCCAGGTGCTGGACGTCACCGTCCCCGCAGTGAAGTCGCTGGTCCACCGCGCCACCGTGGCCGCGGCCCAGGCGCTGGCCCCGTTCCAGGGGACCGCGCCGGAGGAGGTTGCCTCGTGACCCATCACTTCCACGCCGACCTGACCGCCTACGTGGACGGCGCGCTGTCCGAGGCCGCGGCCGCGGCGCTGCGGGCCCACCTGGCCGGCTGCCCGGGCTGCGCCGCCGAGGAGACCCGGCTGCGCGCCGCGCTGCGGCTGCTCTCGGCGCTGCCGCCCCCGCCGGAGCCGTCGCCCTTCTTCGCGACGCGGCTGGAGGCGCGGCTGCGCCAGGAGCGCGAGCGGCGCACGGTCTGGCAGCGCTTCCTGCAGCGGCTGCGCTGGCGGCTGGCGATCCCGGTGGCCGCCGTGGCCGCGGCGGCGCTGGCGGCGGTGCTGACGGTCAGCCACGACCGGGCGCGGGAGCAGGCCATCGCGGACGAGCTGGACCTGCTGGTGGACTACGAGGCGGTGGCCTCGGTGGACGAGGTGGCCACGCCGGAGGACGCCGCGGTGATCGCCCAGCTTGACGCGCTGGCGCCGGAGGGCCGCCCGTGACCCGCGCCATCCTCCTGGCCGCCGCGCTGCTGCTCCTGCCCGCCGGCGTCCGCGCGCAGGAGTCGGCCCCTTCCACCGGCCCCGTTCAGCCTGAGCGTAGCGCCCGCGAAGCGGGCGCGGAGTCGAAGGCAGGCCGGGAGCGCTGGGACCAGCTCTCCCCCGAGCAGAAGCAGGCCCTGCGCGAGCGCTGGAAGCAGTACCAGGCGCTGCCGCCGGACGAGCAGGCCGACCTGCAGGACCGGCTGGAGCGCTACCGGAGCCTCACGCCGGAGCAGCGCGCCCAGGTGCAGCGCAACTGGGAGGCCTTCCGGCGGCTGCCCGAGCCGGAGCGCCAGGAGCTTCAAGAGAGGCTGCGGCGCTGGAAGGAGCTGTCGCCGGAGCGTCGGGCCGAGATCCGCCAGGCGCTGCGGCAGGTGCTGGAGGCCAGCCCGCGGGACCGGGCGCGCTACCTGGAGAACCTGCGCCGCTGGCGGGAGCTGACGCCGGAGCAGCGCGAGCGGGCCCGGGAGCGCTGGCGCGAGCGCCACGGCCGGTGAGGGGATGCGGGCGCGCCTCCTGCTGGCCGCCGCCGTGACGCTGCTCGCGCCGCCGGCGCGGGCGGCCGACGGCGTGGTGCCGGGGGCGGAGCTGCACCTCTGGACGGTCCTGCAGGACGGGCTGCCCGGCACCGACGTCCGCTACGACCCGGCGGCGCAGGCCTTCGACGCCGCCGGCTACCTGCAGCCGCAGGGTGGCCAGGGTCACCCGTCGGCGCTGGTCACGCTCAGCCTGGACGGCCGCCACCTGCACGGCGACCTGCGCTGGCGGGTGGCGCTCGACACCGGCACGCTGCAGCGGCGCGGCTTCCCGGTGGAGGGCGCGGCCTGCTGGTCGCGCGCCACCAACACCGGCCTCGCCAACGTCGGGCAGGGGGAGTGCAGCCTGTTCCTGACGCGGAACGGCACCTACCGGCCGATGATCCTGCCGGTGCAGGAGGAGGCGGACGGTCCGGAGGAATGGATCTCCAACGGTCGGCCGCTGGAGGACGAGGCGCAGGCCACCGCCTTCGTGCGCGAGGCCTGGGTGGCCTGGTCGGTGGGGCGGGCCGGCTTCCTGACCCTGACCGGCGGACGCTTCCGGCAGGCGGTGGGGGACGGCTACCTCCACGACGACCTGGTGACCGGGCTGCGGGCTACCGCCGACGTGGGCGCCATCGGGCCGCCGCTGGAGGTCTCGCTGGCGGTCTTCTCGCCCGAGCGCGACTGGCCGCTGGAAGGCGGGCCGCTCTCGCCCATGGCGGTCGCGCGGGTGGACTTCCTGCCCTCGCTCTTCGAGCGGGCCGGGCTCTTCGCCGCCGGCCTGCTGGACCGGAGCGGCGGCTCGGCCGAGCTGCTCCGGACGGCGCTGGTGGAGCGCCAGGCGGCGGTGGCCGGCTCGCCCGCGTCGACGCCGCTGCAGCGCCAGTGGGCGCAGCGCAGCCTGGCCTTCACCCAGGCCGCGCCGCTCGGCGGCGAGGCCACGCTCTGGTGGCTGGGCACCAGCGGCCGGCTGCTGCCGGGGAAGGGCCACCGGCTCAGCTGGACCGCCGCGCTGGCGCGCGGCCAGCTCGACACGATCGAGTCGTCCTGGGTGGCGGCCGGGCCGCTGGTCTCCGACCTGACCATCCACGGGACGCTGGTCTCGGCGCGCTGGGAGTGGGCCCTGCGCCAGGTCCGGACCTCGGCGTCCTTCCTGTACGCCTCCGGCGGCGAGCTGCCCCGGTCCCAGCCGGCCACCTCGCCGGACGATCCGCCGCCGCCCATGACCGGCACCTACCGCGGCTTCCTGGGCGTCTCGCCGCTGCTCACCGAGACCAGCATCTTCTTCCGCGGCGGCCTCTCCGAGCAGCTGGGCGCGCGCCTGGCCACCGCGCCCGGCGTGAACGGCCGCGGCGTGATCGCGCCGGTGCTGGGGCTGGGGTGGGATCCGGCCGAGACCTTCTCGCTCGACCTGCGCGGCGCCTGGCTCCAGGCCGACGCCGACGGCCCCTACGGCGGCCGCGGCTACGGCACCGAGCTGGACCTGGTGGCGCGCTGGGAGCCGCTCACGTGGCTGCGGGTGGGCGCCGAGGCGGACGTGCTCTTCCCGGGCGACTTCTACCCGTCGAACCAGCCGGTGCAGCAGGCCATCCTCGCGCTGGACGTGGTGACGCCATGATCGCGGGGCTGGTGGTGGCGCTCTGCCTGGCGCAGGGGGAGGGGAAGGGGGCCGCGCCGGCGCCGGCGCAGCAGGGCGAGGCGAAGGCGGCACAGCCCGCCCCGCCGCAGGGCGCCGCTCCCCCCGCTCGCGGTGAGCCTGTCGAACCGCGAGCGAATGGGACTCAGCAGCCGCCGGACCCCGACGCCGAGGTGATCGCGAACCTGGAGCTGCTGGAGCAGCTGGAGCTCCTGCAGACCCTGGAGCTGATCGGGCCGGAGGAGAAGTGGAGGTAGGAGCGGGATCCCACGGGTTCACCGCCTTGACATGTGATGCGCATGTGCACATGTTGGTAACATGTCGAAGATGATCCAGCTGCGGAACGTGCCTGACGACGTCCACCGGAAGCTGAAGATGCGCGCGCTGGAGGAGGGGGTGTCCCTCTCGGATCTTCTCATCCGCGAGGCGCGCCAGCTCGCCGAGCGACCCACGCTGGCGCAGATGCGTGCCCGCCTGCAGCAGCGTCAGCGCGTCACGCTCCCCACGTCGGCTGCCGAGCTCGTGCGCGGCGCTCGCGGTGATCCTTGATCGTCCTCGACGCCTCGGCCGCGGTCGAGCTCCTCCTGAACACGCCGCTGGGCGAGAGGGTGGGAGAGCGACTCTCGGCAGATCGTGGTTCCCTGCACGCGCCCCAGCTGCTGGATGTGGAGGTGCTGCACGTGCTTCGGCGGCTCTGCCTGGGGAAGGTGCTGCCCGAGCGCCGCGCAGGCCAGGCGCTCGAGGACCTCGCAGACCTTCCCCTCCTCCGTTGGTCGCACGAGGAGCTGATCGGACGAGCCTGGGGGCTGCGCACCTCGGTGACCGCGTACGATGCCATCTACCTGGCGCTCGCAGAGGCCCTGGGCGCAACGCTGGTCACGTGTGATGGCCGGCTCGGCCGTGCAAATGGCCACCGGGCCGAGGTGGAGGTGGTCGGGCTCGCCTCCTGACCACGACCGAACCAGTGCGGTGGAGGCGTTCACTGCGAGAGGCTGGCGAGGCGCTTGCACCGGAGCAGTGACGCCATGCCAAACCCCCGCGCTGACGCCCCCTCCAGCTCACGCCACCTGGCGCTGTGTCTCGCCATCCTCTCGCTCGCCGTGTCCGTGCCGACGCGGGGGGACGAAGCGCCAGCAGCGGACCCGGAGTCCCGTCCGCTGGCGCAGGCGGCCGAACCAGGCGCCACGTACACCAGCCTCGAGGATTACCAGCGTTCGCTCCCGCCCGGCGCCAAGGTCGAGCTCTCCGCCACGGGCGACGCCAACGGTGACGGGCGGAAGGATCTGCTCCTCGTTGTTGCGAGCGAGCCGCGCTGGCACCAGTTGGTCCTCTTTCAGCGCAGGGCAGATGGACGACTCGTGCCCGCCGTCGTCTCCAGCGCGCGTGACCTGGGCAGCAGCACCGGGTGGTACGGGATCGGGGGCCTGTGGGTCCAGCCGGGTCGGCTGGTGGTCCAGCTCTCGGCGGTCGACAACGGCGTGGGCCTGGTGGTGAAGCACCGCTTCCGCCGCCAGGGACGCGACTGGCTGCTCTCCGGGATCGAGGCGAGGCTCTTTCGGATGGGCGAGGACGATGGCTGGGAAGGCACGAGCTGTGACCTGGTCACCGGCGAGATCGTCCAGACCAGGAAGCACGGAAAGCGGCAGCGCGTCACGAGGAGCAAGCTGAAGCCGCAAGCTCGCCTCCCGCTCACCGCCTACGACTTCGACGGCGACGGCGTGAGCGCGCTCGCGAGCGCGTGCGAGCTGTACCGCGGGTGACCGCCGTCACGCCTCCGGCCGCACCCACGGCACGTCGCGCAGCGGCTCCCGGCTGGCCCGGGCCACCACGGCCGGCGGAACCCCCAGCGCCTGCAGGCACAACCCGACCACCTCGTCCGCGTACGCCGCGGGCACGTCTCCGTCCGCCAGCCGGAACAGCGCCTGCCGCAGCGCGCCGGTGACCACGTCCAGCGCCACGTCGATGCGCCGGTAGCGGAACGCGCCCGCGGCGTGACCGGCCCGAAGGTCCCGGCGCAGCGGGTCGAGGTGCCCGAGCGCCCAGGTCCGGGCCACGAAGCGCGCCCAGCGCGGCTCGGCGCGGGCGCGGGCCAGGAAGAGGCGCAGCCCCAGGCTGACCCGGGCGGCGGGCGCGAGGTCGCGCGCCATGGCCTGGTCGATGGCCCGGACCGCGGAGCCGACCGTCCAGACCGAGGTGGCGGCGAGCAGCGCCGCGACGGTGGCGAAGTGGCTGTAGACCGTCCCGCGCGAGACCCCGGCGGCGCGGGCGAAGTCGTCGATGACCGGCGCGTCCGGCCCCTTCTCGGCGAAGACCTCCAGCGCGGCCTCCAGCAGGAGCGACCGCGTGCGCGAGCTGCGCGCCCGACCCACGCGCACCCGGTGGTCGGTCCGGCGGGGCGAAGGCTCTCGGCGGCGGGTCTTCATGACGGTCCTCCGGACCCATGCCGCAGGCCGTCGAGGTAGTCAAGCTGACGAAAACGTCAGTTCGACCTGCGATTGGCTTGCGGGGGTCGCCGGCGGGGTTAGGGAGAAGGATCCGGGCGCCAGGCGCTGGAGCGCAGCGCCACCCATACCCGAGCGACGGAGCGGACATGGCCGAGCACGACGGAAGGTCCGGCAGCACGCGGCGGCAGTTCATGCAGGCGGCCGGGCTGGGCGCGCTGGCGCTGGGGCTGGGCGGCGCCGCTCCAGCGGATGCGTCGGCGCACGGCAAGCCCACCGGCGGAAAGGCCGGACCCGGTCCGGCCACCGCACCCGGCCAGCCGTACAACATCCTGTTCCTGCTCACCGACCAGGAGCGGTTCTTCCGCAAGGGCGAGCTGCCGCCGGGCTTCAGCCTCCCGGCCCACGAGCGGCTGGCGAAGCGCGGAGTGACCTTCGCGAACCACCGCATCAACTCCTGCGTCTGCACCCCCTCGCGCTCGGTGCTCTACACCGGGCGGCACATCCAGCAGACGCGGATGTTCGACAACACGAACTTCCCCTGGATCGACAGCCTCGCCCCCGACGTCCGGACGGTGGGCCACCTGCTGCGCGAGGCCGGCTACTACACCGCCTACAAGGGCAAGTGGCACCTCACCAAGGAGTTCGAGACCGTCAACGAGCTGGGGACGCCGACCCGGATCTTCACCAAGGAGATGGAGGGCTACGGCTTCTCCGACTACGTCGGCATCGGCGACATCATCGCCCACGTGCAGGGCGGGTGGCTCCACGACGGCATCACCTCGGCCATGGCGGGGAGCTGGCTGCGCGGGAAGGGGCGGGAGCTGGGCGCGGCCGGCAAGCCCTGGTTCCTGGCGGTGAACCTGGTCAACCCGCACGACGTGATGTTCTTCGACACCGACGCGCCGGGCACGCCGCTGCGCGAGGCGCAGGGGCTGTCCCCGCTGGCGCGGGCGCCGCTGGACCCGCTCTACGCGAAGCGCTGGCCGTACGCGGCGCCCCGGAACCACGCCCAGGCGCTGGACGCGCCCGGCCGCCCGCGCGCCCACGCCGACTTCCTCCGCTCGCACGACGCGCTGGTGGGCCCCATCGCCGACGAGCCCGAGCGCTGGCAGCGGCGGCACGACTACTACCTGAACTGCCTGCGCGACGCCGACCGGAACATCGGCGCGGTGCTGGACGAGCTGGAGCGGTCGGGCCAGGCGGATCGCACCATCGTGGTCCTCACCGCCGATCACGGCGACCTGGACGGCGCCCACCGGCTCCACGCCAAGGGCGCCACCGCCTACCGGGAGCAGAACCACGTCCCGCTCATCGTGGCCCACCCGGCCTTCGCCGGCGGGAAGACCTGCCGGGCGCTCACCTCGCAGCTCGACCTGGCCCCGACGCTGCTGGCCTTCACCGGCGCCGCCCCGGAGCGCCGCCAGGCCATCGGGAAGGACCTGCCGGGGAAGGACTTCTCCGGCGTGCTGGCCGCGCCGGAGCAGGCTGGCGTGGACGCGGTCCGCGGGGCGGCGCTCTTCAACTACAACATGTTCGCCTACGTGGACGGTGACTACCTGATGAAGGCGGTCCAGCACCTCCGCGCGGGCGGCAAGCCCAAGGAGCTGAAGGCGGACGGGATTGTCCCGGACCTCTCCCGCCGCGGCGCGATGCGCTCGGTTTTCGACGGCCGCCACGTCTTCACCCGCTACTTCTCGCCGAAGCAGCACAACCGGCCCACCACGCTGGAGACGCTCACCGCGCTCAACGACCTGGAGCTGTTCGACACCCAGGCCGATCCGCTGGAGCTGACCAACCTAGCGGCATCGCCCAGGCCGCCCACCGAGCTGCTGCTGGCCATGAACGACAACCTCAACGAGCTGATCGACCTGGAGGTGGGCGAGGACCGCGGCCAGATGCTGCCCGGCGGGATCGAGGCCGGCTGGGAGGTCACGCCGGAGACCATGGCGCCCTGAGTCTCGAGCGAATCGGGACAGCGGGCGGGCCTCGGCCCGAACGGTCTGGCCAGTGGGCCGCGGGCCTCCGAGCCGGGCCCCTCACCCCGCCCGCTGGCCCTCGTCCGCGGCGGCGCGCTCGGCGCGGGCCACGGCGGCCACCAGCCGGTCGCGCACGTCGTCGGGGACTCCGCAGAACTCGAGCTGCAGGCGGTGGCGCTGGTCCTTCGGCTCGGCCGAGAGCACCACCGCGCGCAGCCCCTGGAAGCGCTCGCCGCCGACGGCGAAGTCGGTCTCGGTCAGGCTGCCCACCGCCAGCGGGGCCCGGGCCGAGACGCGCGCGCCGCCGGCGCTCACGTCCTGCAGCGCGCCCTGCACGACGCGGCGCGGGGCGCCGGCGGGCCAGGGGCCCAGCGGCTGCAGCACGATCAGCGCGCGGGCGGGGGCGCGGGCCCAGGCGCGGCGCTGGAATCCGGCGCGGCGCCTCGTCGTGGGCGAGCACCAGGTGCTGCTCGCCCTCCGCGCCCGGCCCGGCCTGCAGCACCAGGCAGGAGAGCGCGTAGCGCGCCTCGCGGGCGTGGGCCAGGCCCAGCTCCAGCGTGGCGCCCGCCGCCAGCGTGGCCGGCGCCCGTAGCTCAATCGTCCAGGCGCGCTCGTCCACCGCGCTCACCTCGCCGTGGCCGCCCACCGCCTCCACCGCCGTGCCGGGCGGCAGCTCGCGCGAGCTGAGCAGCGGGGTGTGGGCCGGCAGCCGGTCGAAGCCGAGCAGGTGACGGATCTCGCGCAGCGCAGCGGCCAGGTCGTTGCCGCCGCCGGGCGGGTGCGCGGCCAGCCAGCGGACCGTCACCGCCTCGAAGAGCTCGTAGTGCGAGAGCAGCCGCCGCCGGTCCACCGGGCCGGCCCCGGTCCCCTCCTGGGCAAGCGCGGTGAGCAGCTCCTGGTGCTGGGCGGAGAGCCCGCGCTGCGCCGCCTCGCGCTGGAAGGCCGAGCTGAACGCGCTCCGCCGGCGCACCAGCGACACCACCTGCACCAGCGCCAGGGCGCCGAGCAGGACGAGGATGGCCACCTGGACCGCGCCGGCGTGGCTGCGGTTCTCGGCGAACTCCCGGGCCACCGACTGGAAGAACTCCTCCACGCCCCGAGCATACGCCCGGCGGGGCGGGAGGGAAGCAGCGCGGGCGGGTGCCCTACCGCTCTCGCGACGCCAGCATCCCGCAGGCCGCGTGCCGGTCCTGCCCGCCGGAGTAGCGGCGGACGATGGGCTGCCCCGGCAGCTCGCGCGCCAGCGCGTCGCGGAAGGTGTTCCACTCGGCCTCGGTGGGCGGCCGGTAGCGGCCGGAGGCGTCGTTGACCGAGATGGGGTTCAGGCGGACCGGGATGCCGCGCAGCACCTGGCCGAGCGCGGCGGCGTCCTCCGGCCCGATGTTCACGCCGGCGATCATCACGTACTCGACCGTCACGCGCCCGGTCACGGCGGCGTGCTCGCGGATGGCGTCCACCAGCTCGTCCATGGGGAAGCCCTGATCGACCGGCATGAGGGCGCGGCGCTTCCAGGGGATGGCGGCGTTGAGCGAGACGCAGAGCCGGAACTTGTGCTGCTCGGCGGTGTAGCGCCGGATCATGGGCACGATGCCGGCGGTGGAGATGGAGATGCGGCGCGCGTCGATGCGGCAGCCGGCCGGATCGCAGAGCGCGTAGGCGGCCTCGATCACCTGGTCGTAGTTGAGGAAGGGCTCGCCCTGCCCCATGAACACCACGCCCGTGATCGGGCGGCTGGAGTCCGCCCGGACGTGCAGCAGCTGATGGACGATCTCCCAGCTCTTGAGCGACCGGGTCAGCCCCATGGTGCCCGTGGCGCAGAAGGCGCACGCCAGCGCGCAGCCGGCCTGCGAGGAGAGGCAGACCACGTGGTGGGTGTCGTAGAGCGGGATGCGGACCGTCTCGATGCGGGCGCCGTCCGGCAGGGCGAAGAGGTACTTGCGGAAGCCGTCGGCGGCGTCCACCACGTCCACCTGCCGGAGCTCCCCCGGAGTGAGCAGGGCCTCGACCTGGTCCAGGACCTCGCGCCGGACGTTGCGGGCGGCGCGCAGCGGCTGGCCCCGGCCGATCACCGCGCCGCAGATGCGGCGGGCGTCGTCCAGGGAGATGCCAGCCTTGCGGGCCAGCGCGCGGCTGTCCTGTCCGGCGAGATGGAGCACGGCGGCCAGATAGCATAAGTTTGGGCCGATGAAAGCACTCGTCCTTCCTTGCGTGCTGCTCCTCGCCGGGTGCGTGGTGTACGAGGCGCCGCCACCTCCCCGCCCGGTCTACACCCCGCCGCCCCAGCCCGCGGCGCCCCGCGTCATCTCCCAGCAGCAGGCCGTGGACATCGGCTTCCGCCTGGCCGAGGACCGCGGGCTCAAGGTCAGCGCCGTGCATCACGTCCACCTGGACTCCTCCGGACGCTGGCACGTGGACCTGCGCGGCGAGGACCGGGCGCTGATGCTGCTCGACGGCCGGGACGGGAAGATGCTGAAGGGGCACTTCAAGGACGCGGGGAACGCCGCTGAGCCGCCGCCTGGGCCGGGGCAGCCGCAGCAGACGCCGCCGCCGCCGCCCCAGCAGCAGCAGGGCCCGCAGGACCAGTCGGCGCCGCCGCCGGAGACGCCGGACGACTTCGAGCTGGAAGGCTAAGCGCCGGACCGGATCACCGGCCCGCTCACCCACTCGCTCCCGGCCAGCGCGTAGCGCCAGGGCCGCTCCGCCCACGGCCCCGCGTAGGCCACGTTCACGCGCGGGCCGGTCACCACCCGCCCGGCGCGCGGCGCGTCCTCCACGAACAGGTCGTCGCCGCACAGGTCGCGGCCGTTGTCGTGCTCGCGCCGGATCGCCAGCGCGCGGCACAGGTTGCCCGGCCCGCGCGTCGAGTGCAGGCACCCCTCCAGCGGCTCGGCGGCGCGGATCAGCACCGCCGACGGGAATCCCTCCGGCCCGGTGACCACGTTCATGCAGTGGCTCCGGCCGTAGATCAGGTAGACGTAGGCCACCCCGGGCGGCCCGAACATGATGGTGGCCCGCGGCGTGGGCCCGGCCCGGGCGTGCGAGGCCTGGTCGCCCGGGCCGTGGTAGGCCTCGGTCTCGACGATGCGCGCAGCCCGCCGTACGCCGCCCTCCAGGTGGACCAGCACCTTGCCGATCAGCTCGCGCGCCACCCGCCGCGTGTCGCGGGCGTAGAACGACCTGTCCAGCTTCGGAGCGCTCACGTCGCGGCGACGGTACCGTGCGGGTGGCGCAGCGGCAACGCCACCCGCGAGGGCATGACGCCTCCGGCACTCCCTCCGGTTACCTTGGCCTGGATCGTGCGCTCCCTGGCGCTCACCCTGCTGCTGCTCCTGCCCGCCGCCGCCCTGGCCGCGCAGGAGACGCCCGCGCCACCCGCCGAGCCCGCTCCGGCTTCGCCGCCCCCCCAGCCCGCTCCGGCCGCGCCGCCCGCTCCGGCCGCGAGCGACGCCGACGACTTCGAGCCGGATCGCCCGGCCCGCTCCATCGCGCTCGGCCCGGTGCCGGACGGCCACGTCAACCTCACGCTCGAGGGTGGCTGGCTCCGGAGCGGCATCCGGGCCGACATCGGCCTGCTGGCCTCCTTCGACCTGGTGCTGCGCGCCGACGCCATGCTGCTCTACGACCAGCTGGACGGGCAGACCGGCCTGCACGGCGGGCTGCGGGTGACCCCCTTCGACGACGGCGCGGTGCGCCTCTCGCTGGAGGTCTTCTACGGCCAGATCTTCGTCCCCACCGCCCACGCCAGCACCAACGTGGACGAGCTCGGCGGCGAGCTGGTGGCCGGCACGGTGCTGGACTGGGCCACCTTCTACGGCCGCGTGCAGATCCGCGGCCTCCACTCGCGCGTCGAGTCGGCGCGGCTCTCGCTGCGCGAGTCCGAGGTGGGCTTCGGCGCCGAGCGGGCGCTGGGCAAGGTGCTGGTGGGCGCCGAAGGGTTCATCTGGGGCCGCCCGGATCACACCGGGATGGGCGGCTGGAGGCTCCGTGTCGCGTATGCGTTCTAGCCCCCGGCTGCTGGCCACGCTGGCCCTCGCGCTCGCCGCCGCCTGCAGCAAGCGCGACGTGGAGACCCGCCCCTTCCGCCTGGTCGCCACGCTGCCGGACGGCCAGTCGCTCTCCACGCTGTCCGCTTCACCCACGGTGATCCAGCTGCTCGGCGTCGGGAAGGTGGACGCGCCCGACCGCCTGGTGCTGCAGGGCGCGCGGCTCCAGCGGGCGGAAGGCGAGCAGGCGCTCGGCGACGTCACCTTCTCCTTCGACCGGACCGTCGCGCCCTTGATCGCCATCCCCGAGCGGCTGGACGAGCAGCCCCTGGTGGTGGAGGTCGGGCTGCGCCCGGAGGGCTTCGGCCCCAAGCTCGAGCCGCTCGACATCACCGGCTTTCGTATCGCCACCGGCCTGCTGGCCCCCACCTACGAGTTCATGATCGGAGAGGGGACCGTGGAGGCGCCGGGCGGAGAGGCCGAGCTGCCGGCGCCGCTCTACTTCCTCAGCGGCTCGGAGGACATCCCGTCGCTGGCGGTGCGCCAGGACCTGCTCGACTACGAGCCGGCCGAGTGCGGGCTCGTCTACCTGGACGTGCTGGCGGTGGGAGACCAGGGCGGCAGCCCGGACATCGCGGCGCTTCGCCGCGGGGCTGTGCACCTGGTCGCAGTGGGACAGCGTGCAGATCCCTGGATCGTCTTGCATGTGCTCTCCTGGCACAGGCAGGGCACGTGCTCTGGACAGGCATCTGTCTGGACTCAGATCGCTGCCTGGCGATAGAAAGGCGCCTTCATGCGCCGCGCCAAGATCGTCGCCACCCTCGGACCGTCCTCCTCAGACCCTGAGATGCTCGAGAAGCTCATCGGGGCCGGGCTGGACGTGGCCCGGCTCAACTTCTCCCACGGCCGGCACGAGGACCACGCCCGCACGCTGGATCGCATCCGCGCCGCGAGCCGCCAGTCCGGCAAGGCCGTCGCGGTGCTCCAGGACCTGCAGGGCCCCAAGATCCGCACCGGCCCGCTCAAGGCCGGCCGCGAGGGCGTGAAGGTGGTCTCGGGGAGCGAGATCGTCATCACCACCGAGGGCGAGATCCTCGGCGACGAGAAGCTGGTCTCCACCACCTATGTGCACCTGGCCGAGGACGTGAAGCCTGGTGACCGCCTGCTGGTGGACGACGGCCTGCTCGAGTTCCGCGTGCTGGCCACCGACGGCAAGCAGGTGCGCGCCGAGGTGGTCGAGGGCGGCTGGCTGGGCCAGAACAAGGGCATCAACCTGCCCGGCGTGGCGCTGCGCGCCGAGGCGCTGTCCGAGAAGGACAAGCAGGACGTCGCCTTTGGCGTGGCCCACGGCGTCGACTACGTCGCGCTCTCCTTCGTGCGCACGGCCGAGGACGTCCAGCTCTGCCGCGCCGAGATGGAGCGCTGCGGCCGCGTGGTGCCCATCATCGCCAAGATCGAGAAGCCGGAGGCGGTGGACAACCTCGACGCCATCCTGGCGGCGGCCGACGGCGTGATGGTGGCGCGCGGCGACCTGGGCGTGGAGATCGCGCCGGAGCGCGTGCCCTCCATCCAGAAGGAGATCTGCCGCAAGGCGAACCGGATGGGCAAGCCGGTCATCATCGCCACGCAGATGCTCAACTCGATGATCGAGCACCCGCGCCCCACCCGCGCCGAGGCCTCCGACGTGGCCAACGGCATCTGGGACGGCGCCGACGCGGTGATGCTCTCCGGCGAGACGGCCAGCGGCCGCTTCCCGCTGGCGGCGGTCCAGATGATGGACCGCATCGTGCGCGAGGCCGAGGCCCACTTCCCTGAGCGGCCCAAGACGGGCATGCGCAAGATGGTCCCCTACGGCCAGCACGCCCCGCTGCCCGAGGTGATCGCGGCCGCCGCGGCCGAGGCCGCGGTGGTGGCCGGCTCGGTGGCCATCGTCTGCTTCACCCTGCGCGGCGACACGGCCCGGCTCCTCTCGCAGCTCCGGCCGCCGGTGCCCATCATCGCCTTCTCCCCGGACGAGTCGATCCGCCGCCGCGCCTCCCTGGTCTGGGGCGTCGAGCCCAAGGTGATGGAGCCGGTGAAGAACGCCGACCTCATGGCCGAGCTGGTCTCCGACCGGCTGCTCACCGAAGGGCTGGCCAAGGCCGGTGACCGCGTGGTGCTGGTCCACGGCTCGCCGCTGGGCATCCCTGCCCAGACCAACTCGATCCGCCTGCACGAGATCACGCCGGCCAGCGAGCGGGGCGGGGACTACCGCGTTCCGGTGTAGCCCCCAGGGCCCACGCCTGGTGGGGCGGTCTGCCCGATCCTGTCAGGGCGTGACCCGGCGCCCGGGTTATAAGCCCGGGTCATGGACATCCGCGCCCTGCAGCAGTCCCTGACGGAGCAGCAGCTCGACGCCTGGCTCCTCTACGACTTCCACGGCCAGAACCCCACCGCGCTGACCGCGCTGGGGCTGCACGGCCACATGCTGACCCGCCGCTGGTGCTACCTGGTCCCGCGGCAGGGGACGCCGGTGGCGCTGGTCCACGCCATCGAGACCGGCTCCTTCCCCAAGGACATCCCCGGCGGCCGGCGCTCCTACGCCTCCTGGCAGTCCTTCCGCGGCGCGCTCTCCGAGTTGCTGGGCGGGCTCGGCCCCAAGCCCAAGGTGGCCATGGAGTACTGCCCCGAGGGCGCCATCCCCTACCTCTCGCGCGTGGACGCCGGCACGCTGGAGCTGATCCGCGGCTTCGGCGTGGAGGTGCACTCCTCCGCCGAGCTGGTGCAGCGCTTCCTCTGCCGCTGGGACCTGGCGCAGGTGGAGAGCCACAAGCGCGCGCTGGACGGCATCGACGCGGCCAAGGACGCGGCCTTCGCCTGGATCGGCGGCGCGCACCGCCGCGGGGAGACGCCGCTCGAGACCGAGGTCCAGAAGTTCCTGATGGACCGGTTCGCCGAGGAGGACCTCGAGACCGATCACCCGCCCATCGTGGCGGTGAACGGCCACGCCGGCGATCCCCACTACGCGCCCTCCGACGCCACCCCCACGCCCATCAAGCCGGGCGACCTGGTGCTGATCGACCTGTGGGCCCGCGGGAAGGGGCCGCGCGACGTGTACGCCGACATCACCTGGTGCGGCTTCTGCGGCGACCACCCGCCCGCCAAGCTGAAGGAGATCTGGAAGGTCACCACCGAGGCGCGCGACGTCGGGCTGGCCACGGTGGAGAAGGCCTTCCGCGAGGGGCGGGCGCTGGCCGGCTGGGAGGTGGACCGCGCCGTGCGCGATCACATCACCGCGGCCGGTTACGGCGATCGGTTCGTGCACCGCACCGGCCACTCCATCGGCGGCAACGTCCACGGCGACGGCGCCAACCTCGACGACCTCGAGACGCACGACACCCGCCGGCTCATCCCCGGCCTGGCCTTCTCCATCGAGCCGGGCATCTACCTCGCGGACGAGGGCCTGGGCGTGCGCAGCGAGATCGACGTCTTCCTGGCGGCGGACGGCCCCAAGGTCTTCGCCAAGATCCAGAAGGACCTGGTCCGGATCTGATCCCGCCGCCGATCCACCGGGCCCCGCCGTGAGCGCGTCGTTCCCAGGCCTGCCGCCCCCGCCGCCGCCCAGCGAGCCGGTGGTGGCGGCGGCGGTGGTGCTCCACCGCGACGGGCCCGAGGGGCGCGAGGTGGTGCTGGTGCGGCGCGGGAAGGACCTGCGCTTCGCCGGCGGCTGGCACGCCTTCCCGGGCGGCCGGCTGGATCCGCCCGACGCGGCCGTGCCGGTGTGGGGGCTCTCCGGCCAGGCCGCCGCGCTGGCCGCCTGCGCGGTGCGCGAGGTGTTCGAGGAGACCGGCGTGCTGCTGGCGCGCGGCGCCGAGCGGGTCGGGCCGGAGGCTCGGCGCGAGGCGCGGCGGGCGCTGCTGGACGGGACGCTGGACCTGGCCGGGCTGCTCTCGGCCCACGGCCTGGCCGTCGATCCGGCGCGGCTCACCCCGGCCGGCCGCTGGATCACCCCCGAGCACCTGCCGCTCCGCTACGACGCGCGCGTCTTCCTGGCGGCGCTGCCGCCGGGCGAGGTGCCGGAGATCTGGCCGGGCGAGCTGGCCGACGGCGGGCTCATCCCGGCGAGCCGCGCGCTGGAGCGGTGGGAGCGCGGCGAGGTGCTGCTCCACCCGCCCAACCTGAACGCGCTGCGGGTGCTGGCCCGCCCCGGCGCCATCGACCTCGAGAAGCTGCGCTCGCCCCCGCACGTCCAGGCCGGCGTGGGCAGCCGGATGGAGTTCCAGGGCGGCTTCTTCCTGGCGCCGCTGCGCACGCCCACGCTCCCGCCCGCCGCGCACACCAACGCCTGGCTGGTGCCGTTCCAGGACGGCCTGGCGGTGGTGGACCCCGGCGCCTGGGATGCGGACGAGCAGGAGCGGCTCTTCGCGCTGGTGGACGGGCTGGCCGGGGAGGGGCGGCCGCTGCGGGCGGTCTGGCTGACGCACGGCCACCCCGACCACGTGGGCGCGGTGGCGGCGGTGGCGGCCCGCTACGGCGTGCCGGTGAAGGGCCACCCGCTGGTCGCCGCCCGCCTGCCGGAGCCGGTGGCGGTGGAGCCGCTGGCCGACGGCGACCGGCTGGGCCGGTTCCGCGTGCTGGCCACCCCCGGCCACGCCCGCGAGCACCTGGCCTTCCTCGACGAGGAGACCGGCGCGCTGCTGGCCGGTGACATGGTCAGCACGCTCTCCACCATCGTGATCGATCCGGCCGAGGGCGACATGGCCGAGTACATGCGGCAGCTGGCCCGGCTGCGCGACCTGGGCCCGCGCACGCTCTACCCGGCCCACGGGCCCCCGGCGCCGGACGCCGCCGCCCGGCTGGACGGCTACCTGGAGCACCGCCTGGCCCGCGAGCGGCTGGTGCGCGAGGCGCTCGTCACGTCCGGGACCCTGGAGGCGGTGACCGCCCGGGCCTACGCCGACACGCCGCCGGTGCTGCACCCGCTGGCTGCCCGGAGCTGCCTGGCCTCGCTGCTGAAGCTGCAGGCGGAGGGGGTGGCGCGGGAGCAGGGCGGCGCCTGGTCGCTCGCCTGATCTGCGCCGATGTGGGCGTGCGGAGACACGCCCGGTGTATCGGAAAGTCGACGCCGGTGCCGGATTCCCACGCCCCTTGGCGGGGTGCACCGAGGGCTCACTCCTGCTAAACACAGGATATTCCCCTGCGCCGCACCTGGGGTACGGGCGTTGCACCCAGCGCTCGCATGATGTCGGAGCGCACCATGAAGACCGGCCGCATCGCCCTCCTCCTCTGCTCAGCCTTCGTCGTCGGCGGTGCCTCCGCCGAGGTGGCGGTTCGCACCCACCGTGCCGTCGAGCAGGTCCAGGCCGAGCGGGACGCCGGCGCCGCTGGTCAGCTGGTGTCGCTCGAGCTGGCCAGCGCCGACGGCCAGGTGCTGGCCAGCCCCCGCTTCATCGCCCCCACCGGCAAGGCCGCCGAGCTGGTGCTGCACGACCCGACCAAGGCCGGCCAGGTGCAGCTCGCCTTCCGCGTCGAGGCCGAGCGCCAGTCCACCGGCCAGATCTGCCTGGCCTACGAGCTGTGGGTCCCCGGCCACGACGTGGCCACCCGCGGGCGCGTCTCGCTGCAGCCCGGCGTCCAGCAGTCGATTCCGCCTCCCCGATGGCCAGCTGGTGGCCACCTGGATGGCGGTCCCGTTCCCCTCGCGCCAGTTCGACAAGCTCCTCGAGCTCTACCGCGTGCAGCGGAAGGGCGGCGGGAAGCAGACGTAAGCAGGTCGGTGCCTGCCCTTCGACTCCGCGGGCTGCCCCTGCCCTTCGACTCCGCGCTCTGCGCCTGCCCTTCGACTCCGCGCCCGCTGACGCGGGCGCTACGCTCAGGGCGAACGGGGCCGCTCGATCCGGCCTGACGTGCGATCCCGTTCGTGGGAGCGTAGCCGGGTCACGGGCCCAACGCAGCTGCGTGCCGGTCCCATCCCGTTCGTGGGAGCGTAGGGCCGGGCCAGGGGCCCAACGCAGCTGCGTGCCGGTCCCATCCCGTTCGTGGGAGCGTAGGGCCGGGCCAGGGGCCCAACGCAGCTGCGTGCCGGTCCCATCCCGTTCGTGGGAGCGTAGGGCCGGGCCAGGGGCCCAACGCAGCTGCGTGCCGGTCCCATCCCGTTCGTGGGAGCGTAGGGCCGGGCCAGGGGCCCGACGCAGCTGCGTGCCGGTCCCATCCCGTTCGTGGGAGCGTAGGGCCGGGTCAGGGGCCCAACGCAGCTGCGTGCCGGTCCCCATCCCGTTCGTGGGAGCATAGGGCCGGGTCACGGGCCCAACGCAGCTGCGTGCCGGTCCCATCCCGTTCGTGGGAGCGTAGGGCCAGGTCACGGGCCCAACGCAGCTGCGTGCCGGTCCCATCCCGTTCGTGGGAGCGTAGGGCCAGGTCACGGGCCCAACGCAGCTGCGTGCCGGACCCCATCCCGTTCGTGGTGAGCGTAGCGCCCGGTCATGAGCCGAGCGCAGCTGCGTGCCGGGCGCGGAGTCGAACCACGGACGGGGACCGCTACTCCCGCTCAGCGCCGTCGTGCGGCTACTTCGCCGCCGCCTGCGCCGCCGGCTCGAACCGCGCCGTCTTCATCAGGTGGGCGAAGGCGCCCTTCGCGTAGGGCTCGGCCTTGGGGCCCATCGTGAGCGACTTCACGACCCAGGGGCCGGGCGCGGCGCAGATCACCAGCACCTGGCTCGCCCCGGCCGCCTCGTGGATCAGCCAGCCGGGGTGGCCGTCCACCGGGGCCGGCGTGAGGTCGTCCGGCCCGCGGCCGTCGGTCACCTCCAGCCACTCGAAGGTGCGCTTGCGATCGGCGCACTGCTCGGGGCTGAGGTCGTCGCGGTGCTGCACGCCGACGCCGCCACAGGTCGCGTCATCCCGCTCGACGCAGAACGCGAAGACCTGGCCGTTGACGAGGGCGTTCCCGGTCATCCCACCGCGTCCTGGCAGGCTCATCTTTAAGTTGAGCAGGCCGATGATGCCGCCGCCGGTGGTGAGGAAGCTGTTGGGCACCTCGAAGGAGAACGTCTGGAGCTGGTAGCGCGAGGTCTGCGGGACGGAGCCGGGGCTCTTGGTCAGCTGGGTGGTGGGGCCGGCGCAGCCGAGCAGCAGGGCGACGAGCAGCGACGGGGTCCAGCGGGCGTTCATGAGGGCCTCGGTGGTGGGCGTGGGAGCAGCGACCCGCAGTAGAGGACACCGGGCCCGGATTGCCAAAGGCCGCCGCGTCGCAGGGGCTTCACCAATCCTGACCGGGCCTGCCGCTACTCCCGCTCCAGCGCCGCCGCCTCGGCCTCGAGCCGCTCCGCCTGCTCGCGCAGCTCGGCCTGGCGCTGCGCCAGGCGGGCGCGCTCCTCGACCAGGGGCCGCGCCGCGGCGGGCTCGACCGCCGGGGATGGGAGCGGGGGCTGGAAGCGCGCCAGCTCGCCGGGGTTGGGCGGCTGCGGCTGCAGCTGCGACTGCGCGTCGGCGGCGCGGCGCGCGGCGGCGATGCGGGCGTCCAGCGCAGACACCGGGCGGCTGAGCCCGTCGGCCTCGTCCCGCAGCGCGTCGGCCCGCTCGCGCAGCTCGTCGGGACCGGGGCCGCCGGACGGCCGCGGCGGGCGCGGCTGCTTCTTCTCCAGCGCCGCCGCCAGCTCCTGCGAGCGGACGAGCAGGCGATCGAGCTCGGCGCCGACGTCCTTGCCCTTCATGCGCTGCGCCTTGAGCTGCTCGATGCGCGCGGCGACGCGGTCCAGCTCCGCGCGGAGCGGGTCCGCTGGGGTGGAGAGCGCGAGGGCGGCGCTGAGCAAGAACGTCGAGAGCATGGTGGGCGCCGGGAGCGGAGCAACGTCCGTGCCGCGGTGCGAGGGCCGCCGTTACGCGGGGTTGCGCGCGCCGCGGTGTGGCGAAGCCGCGGCACCGCGGCGGATGGGCCTCGGAAAATCGATGCGCGCGGGCGCACGGGCGCTGGATCAGGGCTTGTCCCTCAGCTCCCCGTAGTCCACCACCCCGACCTCCTTGCCGTCCTGGTCGAAGGTGGTCCAGCGGCCGCACTGGGCGCCCAGGCAGTGGCGCCCCACCACCTTGGGCAGGCCGCCCGGCCAGAAGGAGACGAACGGACCGTCCGGCGTGTTGTTCCGCCAGCTGGAGCGCTCCTCGATCTTCCCGTCGGGGAACCAGATGGTCCAGGTCCCCTCCTTGCCGTCGGCCAGGTAGGTCCCCTGGATGGCGCGCGCGCCGCCGCGGTGGAACTCGGTGTAGGGGCCGGACCGCTTGTTCTTCTCCCAGGTGGTCTCGGTCCAGAGCAGACCGTCGTCGTAGAAGGTCCGCGCCGGCCCCTGCTTCAGCTCGCGCCCCAGCTCGTCCAGCCGCTCGCAGTACTCCTCGAAGCCGTCGGGCGGGGCGTTGCCCTGCCGCGCTGTTCCGGGCGGGCAGTCCAGCGGCGGCGCGGTGGCGGGCGCGCGCAGCGGGGGCGGCTCGGCGGCCACGCGCGAGGCCACCTCACGGGCGGTGGGGGTCCGCGGCGCGGGCGCGGGCCAGCCGCCCAGGAGCAGCAGCGTGAGCGGGATGGCGGCGTTCATGGGGCCTCCTCGTCGGAGACGTCCCGAGGCTCCCCGGGCTTCACGATCCCGTACTTCTCCAGCTTGTAGTAGAGCGCCGAGGGCTTGATCCCCAGGAGCCGCGCCGTCTCCGCCTTCACGCCGCGGGCGCGCTCGTAGGCGGCCAGGATGAGCTGCTTCTCCAGCTCCTCCAGCACGTCCGGCAGCGGCCGATCGCCCTGCGGGATGGGCAGCGCCGGCGCGGCGGGGAGCGGCGCAGGCCGTCGGGCAGGTCCTCCGGCCGGATCTCCGGGCCGTCGGCGAAGACCAGCGCCTGTTCGATCACGTTCTCCAGCTCGCGCACGTTGCCCGGCCAGCGGTGGCGCCGCAGGAGCTCCAGCGCCTCGGCGGCGAAGCCGGCCACCTTGCGCCCCAGCTTCGGCGAGAGCCGGGCCAGGAAGAAGCGGGCCAGCTCCTCCACGTCGCCGGGGCGGTCGCGCAGCGCCGGCAGGCGGATGGGCACGACGTCCAGGCGGTAGAGCAGGTCCTCGCGGAAGCGCCCCTCCGCCACCATCTTGCGCAGGTCGCGGTTGGTGGCCGAGACCACCCGCACGTCCACCTCGATGGGCGTCTCGCCGCCCACCCGCTCGAAGCGGCGCTCCTGCAGCACGCGCAGGAGCTTCACCTGGATCGAGGGCGGCATCTCGCCGATCTCGTCCAGGAAGAGCGTCCCCTCGTCCGCCAGCTCGAAGCGCCCCAGCTTGCGCCTCACCGCGCCGGTGAAGGCCCCTTTCTCGTGGCCGAACAGCTCCGACTCCAGCAGGCCCTCCGGGATGGCGGCGCAGGAGACCGAGATGAACGGCTGCTCGCGCCGCGGGCCGGCGTCGTGGATGGCGCGGGCCACCAGCTCCTTGCCGGTGCCGGACTCGCCCAGCACCAGCACGGTGGCGTCGGTGGCGGCCACCTTGCGGATTCTGCTCGTGCACGCGCCGCATGGGCTCGGAGCTGCCCACCAGGCCGTGCGGATCGTGGGCGCGGACCAGGTCCTCGTCGCGCGCCTCGGCGCGGGCGCGGTCGGCGCGCGCGCTGCGCCGCTCGCGGGAGATCTGCGCCGCCTTCTCGACGCGGGCGCGGAGCACGTCGGGCGGGAAGGGCTTCTCCAGGAAGTCGATGGCCCCCTCGCGCATGGCCTCGACCGCGGTGGCGATGGTGCCGTGGGCCGAGACCACCAGCACCGTGGCGTCCGGGTCCTCGGCGCGCAGCGTGCGCACCACCTCGATACCGTCCACCGGCACCATGCGCAGGTCGGTCACCACCACGTCCGCCGGCCGCTTGCGGTAGGCGGCGATCGCCTCGCCGCCGCCCTTCACGGCCAGCACCTCGTGGCCGAGGCGGGTCAGGGAGAGCGCCATCCCCTCGCGGAGGGCGTCATGGTCGTCGGCGACCAGGATGCGTGCCATGGCCCGCACTCTACCGCGGGGTGCCCTTCCCCGCAGTGGGCACGGACCGTGCGGGTTTCTCGCAGGATGCGCGAGGGTTTTTCGTGTTTGTCAAAGCATCCCCGGTGATTACGGATCAGGGATGAACAGGAAGACCGCGGGCTTCAACTTCGTCTACCTCCTCGTCGCCGTGCTGGGCGTGATGGTCCTGCAGGACTTCTGGATCCGCTCGCAGGCGGTGGTGACGCTCCCCTACAGCGAGTTCCAGAAGTACGTCCGCGAGGACAAGGTGGCGCGGGTGGTGGTCTCGCAGGGCGAGCTGCAGGGTGAGTTCAAGCAGCCCATCGACGGCAAGAAGCGGTTCACCACCGCCCGCGTCGACCCGGAGATCTCCAAGGAGCTGGACGCGCGCGGCGTCCAGTACGCCGGCCGGTTCGAGAACGACCTCTTGCCGCTGATCCTGTCCTGGGTGGTGCCCATCGCGCTCTTCTTCGCGGTCTACGTCTTCATCGGCCGGCGCATGGCCCGCTCCATGGGCGGCCCGGGCGGCGGCCTCATGACCATCGGCAAGTCCAAGGCCAAGGTCTACGTGGAGACCGACACCAAGACGACCTTCGCCGACGTGGCCGGCGTGGACGAGGCCAAGGACGAGCTGCGCGAGATCGTCTCCTTCCTCAAGGACCCGAAGGTGCATGGCCGCCTGGGGGCCCGCATGCCCAAGGGCGTGCTGCTGGTCGGCCCGCCCGGCACCGGCAAGACGCTGCTCGCCAAGGCGGTCGCGGGCGAGGCGGGGGTGCCGTTCTTCTCCATCAGCGGCTCGGAGTTCGTGGAGATGTTCGTGGGCGTGGGCGCCGCGCGCGTCCGCGACCTGTTCGAGCAGGCCCGGCAGAAGGCGCCGGCCATCATCTTCATCGACGAGCTGGACGCCCTGGGGCGCGCCCGCGCCTCGATGAACGGGATGGGCGGCGGTCACGACGAGAAGGAGCAGACGCTGAACCAGCTGCTGGTGGAGCTGGACGGGTTCGACCCGGCCGCCGGGATCGTGCTCCTGGGCGCCACCAACCGGCCCGAGGTGCTGGACCCGGCGCTGCTCCGCGCCGGCCGCTTCGACCGGCAGGTGCTGGTGGACCGCCCGGACAAGCCCGGCCGCGTGGCCGTGCTGCGGGTGCACACGAAGCGGGTGGTGCTGGCGCAGGACGTGACGCTGGAGGAGGTGGCCGCGCTCACGCCGGGCTTCACCGGCGCCGACCTCGCCAACCTGGTCAACGAGGCGGCCCTGGTGGCCACCCGCCGCGGCGCCGAGCGGATCGGCATGGACGACTTCAACGTGGCGGTGGAGCGGATCATCGCCGGCCTGGAGAAGAAGAACCGGCTGCTCAACCCGAAGGAGCGGGCGGTGGTGGCCCACCACGAGATGGGCCACGCCCTGGTGGCCGCCGCGCTGCCCGGCGCCGACCCGGTCCACAAGATCAGCATCATCCCGCGCGGCATCGGCGCGCTGGGCTACACCATCCAGCGCCCGACCGAGGACCGCTACCTCATGACGCGCGAGGAGCTGGAGAACAAGATGGCCGTGCTGCTGGGCGGCCGCGCCGCCGAGCACGTGATTTACGGCCACCTCTCCACCGGCGCCTCGGACGACCTGTCCCGCGCCACCGAGATCGCCCGCAGCATGGTGACCCGCTACGGCATGGCCGGACGGCTGGGGGCGGTCACCTACGAGAGCGAGCCGAACGGCTTCCTGGGCCCGGTGGCCGGGACGCGCCGGCTCTACTCGGAGGAGACCGCCCGCGAGATCGACCTGGCCGTGCGCGAGCTGGTGGACGGCGCCTTCCTGCGCGCCCGGGCCCTGCTGGTCCGGAACCGCGCGCTGCTGGAGGAGAGCGCGCGGGACCTGCTCACGCGCGAGACGCTGGCCGGGGCCGAGCTGGCCGGCGTGCTGGGGAAGGTGCGCGGGGAGGAGCCGCGGGCGGCGGCGTAGGGGCGGCTGGGCGGCAGCGGGCCTCCGTTCGTCCTGAGCGTAGCGGGCCGGCCCGTCCAGGGCCGGTTCGCGAAGTCGAAGATGAACGGCGCTGAACGCCGGCCGCCAGACACCGAGCGGCGCTCGCGCGCTGAAGCCCGGGAGAGGCTGCTCTCCCGGGCCCTCGGCTTCACCGGGCCGATCACTTCACGTTCAGCGCCACCTCGTAGATCTCCTCCGCCGGGTGGCCGGCCTGCTGGTGCACCCGCTGTACGGCCTCCTTGTTCGGCCCCTCCGCGAGGCAGAACACCTTCCCGCTGGTCGGGTCCGCCCAGGCCTCGATGAAGTGCACCTTCTCCTTCCCCTCGAGCGCCAGGTCGCGGTTGTGCGCCTCCAGCAGCGCCTCGCGCGTGACCCCCTTCATCGAGCTGTGGACGTCCATGAATCGAGCCATGTCGCCTCCTCCCCGGCCTGGAACGGGCCGGGCGCCAGCGGGATAGCGCGAGGCGCGCCCGCCGCGGAGGCCGCTTGGGGCCGGGGCGTTCAGGGGGGACGCGCGGGCGAGCGGGCGCCGGGGAGACCGGCGGACCGGTGGGCGATCCGTCCGAGCGGACCGCGGCCGGCTCCCTCGCGGTCGTGGAGCGAGGTAGGCTCCGTGCCATGGCGCGGAACGCGAGGCCGATCACGGTCGACCTGGAAGAGCTGGGCTGGGCAATGGAAGACCACGGGGAGTCGATCTGGTACCTCGACACCGAGACGGGGGACGTCTTCTTCGTCTCGGACGACGCGGGGATCGACGAGCTCCCGGTGTCGCGCGACGAGCTGGACGGCTCTGCTCGGTTCGAGGTCATCGAACCGCTGGACTCCCACGAGAGCAGGGAGGAGATGCGCGCCTTCGCCGCCGGGGTGAAGGACGCGCGCATCAGGGAACTGCTCGAGGTGGCCGTGGCGGGCCAGGGAGCGTTCAGCCGGTTCAAGGCCGTCCTCGCCGCGCACCCTGCCGTTCGCGAGCGCTGGTTCATCGAGCACAACGCGCGTGTCGAGGAGCAGGCCCGCGGCTGGCTCGACGAGCTGGACCTGGCCTGGTCTCCTCGCCGCAGCGGCCCCGAACCGAAGGGTGGCGGGCAGGGTGGTGGGAGAGCCAAGCGGCGATGAACGAGCTCCCCGCCGCGATCCGCGACCTGGTCCGGCTCCTGGCGGGCATGCCCGGCGTGGAGGCGGTGGCGTTGGGCGGCGCACTGGCGCTTCAAGATCGCAGTTCAGCCTGGCCCACGCGCGCATGCGGGCCGAGCGCGGCGACGCCGCCGGCGCGCTGGGCCAGGCCGCGAAGGCGGCGGTCGAGGCCGCTCACGCGCGGCTCTGCCAACGCGGCCCTCTGGCACCTCAACGTGGTGGAGCGCTGGCGGGCGGAGGCCGAGGCGGGGAGGTTCGAGGTGGACCTGCTGCTCGGCTACCTCGCCGGCCTCCCCACCTACAGCCTGGCCGCGGAGCTGGCGGTGGCGGCACGCCGCTCTCCGACAGCGCGGCGGGGTAGGCGGCGAGCGCGGCCGGGGGCGTACCGGTGAGCGGCCTCGAGAAGCGGATCCTGGAGCGGGCGGGGATGGAGGCGGTGCAGGCGCTCTTCGCCCGGCCGCCCACCATCGACCGGCTCGAGGCGTGGGTCGGCCAGGTCGAGGGGGCGTTGTAGCGGTCGGGCGTCGCGTTCCAGCAGGAGCCCCGGTTGATGCGAAGGGCGCAAGGAACGCCCGCGTGACCAGCGGGGAGACGCCAGTAACGTTCTCTTGACTAGCAGAAGCGCGCTGGTAAAGAAGACGTTACTAGCGATCGCGGCCACGCTCCCGCGCCGTGACGCGGAGGTTCGACATGTCCCCCCGTTCCACCGGCCGCTACGAGCCCTCCGTCGCCGCCGGCGAGGCCGTGAACGCCTTCGTGCCGTCGCCGCTCCCGCCTCGCGACCCGCCCATCGATGTCGCGCTGCTGCAGGAGCGGCTCCGGAGCGCCGAGCACGCGCTGGCGCGGCTCGATCTGGCGGGCGAGATGGTGCCATCGGTAGACTGGCTCCTGTACGCGTTCGTCCGCAAGGAGGCCGTGCTCTCGTCACAGATCGAGGGCACGCAGGCCTCGCTGGTGGACCTGTTCAGCTTCGAGGCCGAGGGCGGGCCGCCGCCCACCAGCGATCTGGAGGAGGTCAGCAACTACCTCGAGGCGCTGGCCTTCGCGCGCGCCCAGCTCGCCTCGCCGCGCGGCCTGCCCCTCTCGGTCCGGCTGCTGTCCGAGGCCCACCGGCGGCTGATGCGCGGCGTGCGCGGCGGCGACAAGGCGCCCGGCTCGCTCAGGCGCATCCAGAACTGGGTGGGTGGTAGCCGGCCCAGCAACGCCGTCTTCGTCCCGCCGCCGCCAAACCAGGTGGGCGAGCTCCTCGCGGCGCTGGAGCGCTACCTGCACCAGGACGATGGGTTACCAGGCCTGGTCCGCGCAGGGCTCATCCACGTGCAGTTCGAGACCATCCATCCCTACCTCGATGGAAACGGACGGCTGGGGCGGCTCCTCATCGGTCTGGCGCTGGAGCACTGGATCCTCCTCCGGCGCCCGCTGCTCTACCTCAGCCTCTTCTTCAAGCGGAACCGGCCCGAGTACTACCGCCGGCTCGATGCCGTCCGGTCGAACGGGGACTGGGAGGGGTGGCTGGACTTCTTCCTCGACGGCGTCGCGACCATCGCCGAGGAAACCGTGGGCACCATCCGGTCGCTGTTCACCGTGGTGGCCTCGGATCGCGAGCGGCTCCTGTCAAGCGACGAGGCCGGCCTCGCGGCGCTCCGGCTCTTCGAGCAGCTGCCCCGCCATCCTGTGGTGACGGCCGCAACCGTCCAGCGGCTGCTCGAGACCACCAAGCCCACGGCCGGGCGGGCCGTGGAGGCGCTGGTCGCGGCCGGCATCCTGGTGGAGACGACCGGGAAGCAGCGCGATCGGTCGTACACGTATCAGCGCTACCTGGACCTGCTCCGCGAAGGGACCGACCTGAACCGGCCGCCCAGCGTGGCCGAGCCGACGTACGCCGAGCCGGTGAAGCGGCGGCGCCGTCGGTAGGGGTCGCGTCCTTTCAAGCCCGACCTCGCCGCGCCCCACTCAAGCTATCGCCGGCGATAGTGGACTCGGGTTCCAGCGAAGGAGTGAGCATCACCAGCCTGCCAGATGAGCCGCGCCCCGTCGCGTCCAACAGCGCACTTCGTCGCGGGCTGCGCCCGCGGCTGGGCCTCGGCTCGGCAGCCTCAGCGCCGCACCGCCGCTGCCTGGGCGCGTCCAAACGGCGACGCCGCTGTGTCCAGCGGGCCACGCGCCACCACCGCGAACAGGGCGACGAAGGCGGCGGCGAGCAGCAGGGCAGTGGCAACGTGGCGGGTGAAGGACATGGGCGACCTCGGCGCTGGGGTGCTGGGCTGCTGCATTGCAGTCCGGGTGCCAGCGCGGCCCGCGGCGCCCTTCGACTCCGCCACGGCTGCGCTCAGGGCGAACGGTCTTTCCTAGCGGTCCCGTCGCCTCCGGCCCGCCTGCTGGGGACGCCCGCGCTCGCGGCCGGGCCCCCGCCCAACGCCTGCCGCCCGCTCGCGGACCAGGCCACGGCCCAACCCTCGCCCAACCCCCGCCGCCCGCACACGCCCCGGCCGCCCCACCCCAGCCATGCACCCGGCGCCCGCCGCGGCCAGGTTCCCGCGCATGCCTCCCGCCGCGGCCCGCCTGCTGCGCACCTACGTCGGGCTGACGCTCCTCTCGACGCTCGCCTCCTCGTTCATCTGGGGCGTGAACACGCTCTTCCTGCTCGACGCCGGCCTCACCATCACCGAGGCCTTCGCCGCCAACGCCTTCTTCACGCTGGGACAGGTGCTCTTCGAGGTCCCGACCGGCGTGGTGGCCGACACGGTGGGCCGCCGGGCCTCCTACCTGCTGGGCGCGATCACGCTGCTGGTCGGGACGCTGGTCTACCTGGGGCTCTGGGCGTTCCACGGGCCGTTCTGGGGCTGGGCGGTGGCGTCCATCGGCCTCGGGCTGGGGTTCACGTTCTTCTCCGGCGCCACCGAGGCCTGGCTGGTGGACGGGCTCGCCGCCACCGGCTACCGAGGCACGCTCGACGCCGCCTTCGCCCGCGGGCAGCTGGCGCAGGGCATCGGCATGCTGGTGGGCACGCTGGCCGGGGGCGTGGCGGCGCAGCTCGGGAACCTGGGCGTCCCCTACCTGCTCCGCTGCGCGGCGCTGATGCTCACCTTCGCCTGGGCCGCCCTGGCCATGCGCGACCTGGGGTTCACGCCGCGGCGCGACCAGACGGTGGGGCGCGCGGTGCGCGAGATCCTGCGCGCCTCGATCGACCGCGGGCTGCGCAACCCGCCGGCGCGCTGGGTGATGCTGGCCGGGCTGGTGGCGGGCGGCGTGCCCATCTTCGCCTTCTACGCCATGCAGCCCTGGCTCCTGCAGCTGACCGGCCGCAGCGACGCCTACGCCATCGCCGGCGGCGCGGCCGGGCTGGTGGCGCTGGCGCAGGTGGGCGGTGGCTGGCTGGTGCCGCGGATCATGCGCCGCGTCCGCCGCCGCACCTCGGCCCTGCTCGCCGCCACCGCCATCGGCGCGGCCTGCCTCTGCGGGCTGGCGCTGATCCCGCGCCTCGGCCCAGCGCTGGCGCTGCTGGCCCTCTGGTCCTTCGCCTTCTGGGCCACCTTCCCGGTCCGCCAGGCCTACCTCAACGCGCTGGTCCCCTCCGCCCAGCGCGCGACCGTGCTCTCCTTCGACAACCTCCTCGCCTCCGCCGGCGGCGCCGCCGCGCAGCCGGCGCTGGGGCGGCTGGCCGAGCGCGCCGGCTACCCCGCCGCCTTCCTGGCCTGCGCCGCCGTCCAGCTGCTGGCGGTCCCGTTCCTGCTGCGGGCCCGCCGGCTGGGCGCGGAGGCCGATCGGGCCGAGGGGGGAGGGACAGCGCCTGGGGAGGGCAAGGCGCCGACGTCGGGGTGATTCCGCCCCTCCCGGGCGGCCGTTTTCTCGCGCACACCCCTGGTTCTCTGCTTCGATCACGGACGGTGATCCTCGACGCCTGGTCCATCCTCGCCGCGGTGCTGACGCTGCTGGTCTCGCTGGCCGCCTCCGGCCACGTGGTCCTGCACAAGCGCGACGTGCGCGCGGCGCTGGGCTGGGTGGCCTTCATCTGGCTGGCGCCGGTGGCGGGCGCGGTCGCCTACCTGGTCTTCGGCGTCAACCGCATCCGCCGGCGCGCCCAGGCGCTGCGCCTGCCGGAGGTGCGGCCGCGGGCCGAGCCGCTGCCGGTCCCGGCGCTGGCGCCGGAGGCGGAGCACCTGCGGCCGCTGGTGGCGCTCTGCGACGCGGTGGTGCGCCGGCCGCTGGTGGCGGGCAACGCGGTCACGCTGCTGCGCGGCGGCGCCGAGGCCTACCCGACCATGCTGGAGGCCATCGCCGCGGCCCAGCGGAGCGTCACCTTCTGCACCTACATCTTCGACGCGGGCGTGGCCGGCGATCGGTTCGTGGAGGCGCTGGCGGCCGCGCAGGCGCGCGGGGTGCAGGTGCGCGTGCTGCTCGACGCGGTGGGCGTGCGCTACCACTGGCCGCCCATCCACTGGGTGCTGCGCCGGCGCGGGGTGCGGGCCCAGCTCTTCCTGCCGCGCCTGTCGCCGCTCTGGCTCCCCTTCGTGAACCTGCGCAACCACCGCAAGGTGCTGGTGGTGGACGGCCGGCTGGGCTTCACCGGCGGCATGAACGTCCGCGACGACTTCCTGGCCACCGAGGCGCGGCCGCGCCCCTTCGCCGACCTGCACGCGCGGGTGGAGGGGCCGGTGGTGGGGCAGCTGCAGGCCATCTTCGCCGAGGATTGGCTGTTCACCACGGGTGAGACCCTGGACGGCCCCGCCTTCTTCCCGCCGCTGGCGCGCGCCGGGCCGGTGCTGGCGCGGGCCATCGCCGACGGTCCGGACGAGGACTTCGAGACCATCCGCTGGGTGCTGCTGGGCGTGCTGGCCGCGGCCCGGCGGCGGGTGCGGATCGTCACGCCCTACTTCATCCCCGACCCTGCGCTCATCACCGCGCTCAACGTGGCGGCCCTGCGCGGGGTCGAGGTGGACGTGGTGCTCCCCGAGAAGGGCAACCTGCCGCTGGTGCAGTGGGCCCAGACCGCCCAGCTCTGGCAGGTGCTGGACCGCGGCTGCCGGGTCTGGCTCACGGCCCCGCCCTTCGACCACACCAAGGCCATGACCGTGGACGGCGCCTGGGCGCTGCTGGGCTCGGCCAACTGGGACCCGCGCAGCCTGCGGCTCAACTTCGAGCTGGACGTGGAGGCCTACGACCCGGCCGCGGCGGCGACGCTGGACGAGGTCATCGACGCGCGCCTGGCCACCGCCCGGCGGGTCACGCTGGCCGACGTGGACCGCCGGCCGCTGCCGCTGCGCCTGCGCGACGGGCTGGCGCGGCTCTTCTCGCCGTATCTGTGAGCGCGGGGGCAGCGGCGCTTCGCCTCCGCTGCGGCGGCGCCTGGCCTTCGACTCCGCGCCCGCTGCACGGGCGCTACGCTCAGGCCGAACGGCCCGGCAAGGGGCGCTCGGCCTGGGCGTGGGCCGGAGATTCGCCGGCCCCCTCCGTCACTTCACCAGTAGTACCGCAGCCCGATGTCGGCCAGGTACGTGCTCCAGGTCACGTCCACGTCCGGCGTGACGGCGAAGCGGCGGGCGATGACCTGCAGCCCCAGCGCCAGGTCCTGCTTGCCGGTGTAGAAGATGCCGACCCCGGCGTCGGTGACGTGCTGCAGCCCGTCGCCGCTCGGCGCGGTCCAGCTGAACTGCGCCTGCAGCCCGACCGGCACGGACGAGATGGCGTGGAAGTCGAAGTCCACCGCGGCGGAGGTCTGCAGCGCCTGGCCGGTGAAGGTCTCGTCGTTCACCTTCTGGCTCACGTGCTGGTAGGCCACGTTGGCGGTCACGCCCAGCGCGCGGGTGGGCGCCCAGGAGGCGGCCAGCGCCGGCTGGATGGTGACGGCGTTGGCCTTCTCGAAGGCGCTGGCCGAGTCGACGTTGCAGCCCTCGGGCGACTCGCAGCTGTCGACGACCGCCTTGATGGCCGAGCCGATGGTGAGCCCCAGGTTCGGCTGCGAGGCGGCGTCCACCAGCACGCCCACCCGCAGCGTCTCGCCCAGCGGCATGCTGGCGGTGACCCCCACGCCCAGGCCGCCGGTGAGGTTCGACCCGACCACCACGGCCGACTTGCCGGTGATGCCGGAGTAGATGAGCTCGGTCAGGTGGACGCGGGCCGAGAGCCAGTCGGTGAAGGCGTACTCGTAGCCGAGGTTGGCGCCCACGCCGGCGTACTCGAAGGTGCCGGACAGGGTCTGTTCGTTGGTCGTCCAGGTGGCGGTGGTGCTGCCCACGCCCACCAGCAGCGAGCTGCGGAAGCTGGTGGTGATGAGCGGCGAGCCCACCGCGGTGGCGGGCATGAACACGTGGCCATTGATGCTGCGCCCGGCGCCGCCGCCGTGCTCGCCGGACGTGGTCATGGAGGCCGGCGCCGGCTGCTCGGCGGGAGCGGCGGCGTCCTGGGCTGCGGCGGGGAGGACGACGAGGAGCGCGCCGAGGCAGAGGAGGCACGAGACGGTGCGGGGCATGGGATGACCTCTATGTGCGGAGGACGCTGGAGCGATCGGTACGCAGGGTACACCCACTGCAACGCAAGTCATTGGGACGATGGGCCCAAAGCCGGGTCGGTCGAAGGTGGCGTCCAGCATTTCCCCGTCCGTGGGCTGGCTGACATGCTTGCGACCCTCCGCACCCGGGACGCTCGCGCGTTCTGGCGCACGCCCGCCAGGGATCGCAACATCGTATGCATGGCCCCTCCGCTCGACATCCGGTCCTCGCACCGCTTCCCGGTGCGCGCCTCGGCCCAGCTCACCTTCGGCGTCGGTCAGTGGGAGGTGATCGCGGAGGACTTCTGCGAGGGCGGCTGCGGCTTCGTCTCCCCGCTGCCGCTGCGGCGCGGCGAGCCGGTCTTCCTCAAGGTGGAGCTGCCGGGCGCCGAGCCCATCGCGGCCCACGCCACCGTGGCCTGGGCCAGCTCGATCCCGCCCTACCGCACCGGGGTGGCCTTCGCCTCGGCGGGCGCGGAGGACCGGCAGCGCCGGCTCCAGTCGGCGCTGGACCACGACCCGGCCCTGGCCCGGCCGCCGCGGGTGGTCCGCCCGCAGGCCACGCTGCGCCTCTCCGGCCTGCCGGAGTCCGGCGCGCTCTTCACCCGCGAGGAGCGGCTGGCCCTGCGCGCCGCGCGCGACGGCTGGACCGCGGCCGACCTGCTGCGGGCCGCGCCCATGCCGGGCGCCACCTACCGCGCGCTGCTGATGCTGCTGGCCCGAGCGCTGGTCGAGGACGGCCCCGGGCCCGAGCCGTCGCCGGCCTGGAATCCGATCCTGGCGGAGCAGCCGGGCGAGCAGGGCGCGGCCCCGGCCGCGGCGACGCAGCGGCCCCCGGTGGGCGGCCGCCCGGGGATGGCGCAGGTGTTCGTGGACGTGGCCCGCTCGGAGCGCGCCGCCGGCCACATCTCCGCGGGCGTGGCCTGGCTGCAGGCCGCGGCCCAGGAGGCCCCGGAGGACGGCGAGAATCAAGGCGGCGCTGGACGCCTGGACGATGGGTTGAAGCCGGCGGAACCCGCGCGACAGGCTCCGCCGCCGCAGCAGTCCGTAGATCGCAGCAGCAGTCCGCGGATGGCAGGGAGGGGGCCCCGGCGAAGCAGGGGGAGGGGCGCAGCCCCTCGCCGGCGGAGAGGTGCGCAAGGCCGGAGGCCGCAGCGCGACAGGCTCCGCCGCAGCAGGGGTGGGGCCCCGGGAGCTGTGCTCCCGGGGCGGGGACGCAGTCTCCGTTACAAAGACGCGCCAGCGCTGATCTGCGGGGTCCAGAATCTCACAGTTGCGGTCGCAGTCGAGCGCGCGGTCGTAGGTGATGCCGAGCGAGATGAAGCGGCCCAGCGAGAAGCCGGCGCGGCCGCCGACGCCGTTCTGGTCGGGCAGGTTGCCGCCCACGAACCAGCGCGAGTAGTACGCGCCGATGTACGGGTTGAGCCGCGGGACCGGGGCGAACCAGGTCACGCCGGGGCGGAGCGTCCAGAGGTCGGGGTCGTTGCCGAACTGGTAGGAGAGCTCGACGTTGGGCGTGATGCCGTGGTTCATCAGGTAGCCCACGCCCACGTTGGCGTTCGCGTAGGTCTGGTTGAACGCGAAGGTGGTGCCGACCGAGGCCCAGCCGTAGAGGCGCTTCTGCTTGGGCTGCTTCACCGGCGGCGGGGCGGGCGCGGGCTGCGGCGCGGGCTGGGCCACCACCGCCGGCGCCGGGGCCGGCGCAGGCGCCGGGGCGGCGGCGCCGGGCTGGGCCGGAGCAGCGGCGGGGGCAGCGGCGGGATCCGCAGGGGCGGCGGGCGCCGCCTCCTGGGCCCAGGCGGGAGCGGCGAAGGCGAGCAGGGCGGCCGTGAGCGCGGTGTGGCGGGTCATGTCCAGCTCCTTGAAGCGCGGGGCCTCTCGGGGCCCGGAGGTGAGACCTACATCGTGACCGAAGTCGAGGCCGCCGGACATGCGACCTTCGTCCCGCCCGGGTCACGAGTGGTAGTCTCCGGCGTCCACTGGGCCGCAGACGCCCGGAGGGGAGGGGCGCCATGGGTCAGACATCACGCCAGTTCCGCGAGGACCTCCGCCGCGAGCTGCCGCGCTGGCAGGCCGACGGCCTGGTCTCCCCCGACGCGGCGGCGGCCCTGCACGCCCGCTACGCGCTGGGCGAGGCGGGCTCCGGCGTGGGGCTCCTGCCCGTCTACGTCCTGGGCGCGCTGCTGGTCGGGGGTGGGGTCCTCTCGCTGGTCGCGTACCAGTGGGACGGCCTGCCCATCCCGGTGAAGCTGGCCCTGCTCCTGGCGCTGCTCGCGGGCTGCTACGGCGGCGGCCTCTGGCTCTGGAAGCGCGCCGGGCGGCTCCCGCGCCTCGGCCAGGCGCTGACGGTGCTGGGCACGCTGGTCTTCGGGGCCAGCCTGGCGCTGGTGAAGGAGATGTTCGACCTGCCGGGCGGGAACGAGTGGAAGGGCGTCGCGGCCGTGGCGCTGGCGGGCCTGGCGGCGGGCGTGCTCACCGAGAGCCTGCCGCAGCTCCTGCTCTCGGCGGTCCTCGCGCTCTCCCTGGCCGGGCCGCTCCATGCCCAGTCCCACTACAGCGCTGACGGCCAGTACAGCTACGGCGCCAACGCCCTGTCCGCCGCCGCCGCGGCCTGGCCCGGCGCGGCGCTGTTCCTGGTGCTGGCCTGGCACCGCCGCTCGCGGGCGCTGGCGGTGGTGGCGGTCCTGGGGCTGGGCGTGACGCTGGGGGCGGCGCTGGAGGCGGTGAGCCAGGCGGAGTCCTGGCTGCTGCTGGCCGCCGCGCTGGGCGCCGCCTGCGGCGCCACCCCGCTGGCCGCCGCGCCGCTGGCCGCCCGCTCCGAGACCCGGCGCGCTCCTCTCCGGCGCGCTGCGGGTGACCGGGCGTGTGGCCTTCTACGCCGCCGCCTACCTGCTCTCCTTCGGCGGCGTGGCCCGCGAGTTCTGGCGCTTCGACCTGGCCAGCCCGGAGCTGCTCGTCGCGCTGGGGCCGGCGCTGCTCTTCACCGCCGCGGCGCTGGCCGTCGGGCTGCGGCGCAAGGAGGTCGAGCCGCTGGCGCGCGGCGAGGCCATGCTGATGGGCGGCGCGGCGCTGGCCTTCGCGATCGGGCTGCAGCTGGAGCGCGGCGGCGGCGCGGTGCTGGTGGCCAACCTGGCCCTGGCGTTCCTGGCCGCGGGCCGGGTGATGCGTGGCCTGACCAGCCTGGCGCGCGGCGCGTTCTGGGAGGGCATCGCGGTGGGCGGCGTGCTGGTGGTGTCGCGCTTCCTGGAGCTGGACGGCGACCTGTGGATCGAGGGCGCCGGGTTCATCGTGGCCGGCCTGGCGGTGCTGGCGGCCGGCATCGCCTTCGAGCGGAAGCGCTCGGCGGCGGCGGAGCTGGGCTGACATGGCCCGCCTGCGCCTGGTGCTGCTGCTCGCGGTCCCGCTGGCCCTGATCGGCGTGGCCATCTGGACCGGCCCGCCCTCGCTCCAGAAGGACATCCCGGCGCTGGTCGCCTGGATCCTGTCGCTCCTCTTCGCCATCGTCTGGATGGTCCGCTGGGACCGGAAGCACGGGAAGCACGTGTCGGCGCTGCTGGGGGCCGGCTTCGCCGCCGGCGTGGCCTGGGGCGGGCTCTGGTACGTGCTCCAGGCCCACCGCGTCGAGGCCTTCCTCGACATCTTCGCCGGCAGCACCTGGATCTGGGCGGGCGTCGGCTGCGCCGTCCTGCTGCTGGGCGTCTTCCTGATGCAGTCGATGTTCGAGCGGCATTAGCAGGCGGCCGGACGCGCTTCGGCGCGTCGAGCCTGGCCGGCCGTCGCCACCGGCGCGGATCGGCCGGGTGCGGCCGCGCTGCGCAGCCCGCTGCGGTTCAGCCTGACGGGCGAGCCGAAGCGGAGCTTGCTGCAATTCGCCGCTTGTGCGGCTCCTCACTATGAGTTCTGGTACGCCGCGTGAAGTGCGGAGTCGCCGGGGAGGTCCCCGGCGATGGGCCCCGAGGCGGGTCCGAGGAGCGCGCATGGCGACGACGAGGAAGAAGGCGGCGAGCACCACCCCGGCAGCGTCGGCTGCGCCGGCGTTCGGACCTCCGGGCCCGTACGCGGTCAGGCCGCTGGTGAGCGGGGCGTGGCCCTTCTTCGGCGCCTGCCAGGCGCAGTCGGTGCTGCGGGTGGCCAAGGCCGTGGACGGCTTCGAGGGGCTGCCGCTGGTGGAGCTGGACTTCAGCGGCCAGCCGCCGGAGTGGTGCGCGTGCCTGGTGACCGAGCCGGCCGCGGGCTGGGCGCTGCCGGTCTACCTGACCTACGCCTGGGCGGCCGGCGGCAACGGCGGCCACCACCCGGCGGTGCAGGGCCTGATCATCGCGCCGCCGCAGCAGGGCGCGGCCGCCGCGGGCGACGTGGTGGCCTGGGTGGACTCCTGGAACCACCTGCGCACCGGCACCGTCCAGCAGCCGGGGCGCGGCGCGCTGGAGGTGGTGATGCACCCGACCACCACCCGCCGCCAGGCCGACGATCCGGGCGTGGCCCAGCACACGCCGGTGAAGGTGCCGCAGCACGAGGTCCTCTGCCTGGTGCGGAACGGGGCGGTGCTGCCGTAGCGGGATCAGTGGCCGGCGGGCTCGAGCGGCTTCACCACCGGGGCGGGCGGGGGCCGGGCCGCCGGCGCGGCCTCCGTCGCGCCGGACCGGGCCTCCAGCCAGTCCAGCACCACGGCGCGGGCCACCAGGTCGCCCTTCAGCGACTCGCGGGCGAGCCGCTCCAGGTCCTCCTGGCTGGCCCCGGCCCGGCGGCGCGTGATCACCTCGCGCACGCCGGGCGGGATGGTCCCGGCCTTCCGCTCGACCTCGGCCAGCAGCTGGTGCTCCTCGGCCGTGTACTCGGTCACCCGGCCCCGCCGCCTGCCCGTCCGGCGGCGCCAGCCCGCGCTCCGCTCGCAGGCGCGCGTCGCCCGCCTCGGCGGAGTCGGGCTGGGCCGCGGCGGCCCCGGCGGCGCCGGGACCGGAGCCGGCCGGTGCGCCTGCGGCGCTGGTCCCGGAGGCCGTGGGTGAGGCGGTGTCCGGCTGCGCCGGCGGTGCGTCGGGGCGGACCGTGGCGCGGCGCGGGCAGGCGAGGAGCGCGGCGAGGAGCAACGTGGCGGCGGCAATCGCGAGGCCGGTGGTGCGGCGGGACATGTGGGCTCCTTGCTGGAGGGTCAGAAGGGCGCGGTGACCGTCACGTCCTCGGTGGACGAGCCGGTGTTGCCCCACAGGTCGGTCATGGCCGTGACGAGGTGGTAGTCGCCGGGCGTGGCCTGCACCGCGTCCAGGCTGAGCGCGGCGCCGGGGACGTCGGGGATGAGCAGCGGCGTGTCCGGCAGGTACTGGTTGGTGCCGAGGTCCCAGACGGCGGGGGTGAAGGTCACGCCGCGCAGCGACGCGGTGGGGAGGCTGGCGATGCGGCCGTCCACCTGGATGAGGATGGTGGTCACGTCGGCGGTGGACGGGTCGAGCACCGCGTAGGCCTCCACCGTGTCCCCGTCCGCGGAGAGCTGGCCGGGCGCGATGAAGATGGGGGAGGTGCCGCCGGTCCAGGGGAGGACCGTGACGTAGGCCTGCTCGGTGCCGTCGCCCAGCACCAGCTGCCGGCCCTCCCACGCGAACTGGTAGGTGGTGTCGGGCTCCACCGCGCCGAAGCCGATCACGCCGTAGAGGACGGTGGTGCCGCCAATCGACTCGGCCAGGAAGACGCGGGCCTCGGCCAGGTCGCCGTCCTGCGAGGCGAGCGTGAGGAGCGGCGGGTCGGCCGTGGTGGGCGACTGGCCGTTCTGCAGCGAGGTCTCCACCGCCGGCGCCACGTCGTCGGCGAAGGTGGCCATGCCGTCGAGCAGGTCGCTCCAGCCGGTGGCCTGGTTCCAGCCCAGGCCGAGGTAGGCGCCGCGCCGGTCGGCCCAGCCCGCGGCCAGCGGCGACTCGAGGTGGAAGGCGGCCTGGCCGCCGGCGCTGCGCAGCGTGCCGCGCGAGGTCCGGAAGGTGGCCGCCTGCAGCGCGCTCCGCGCCGCCGCCGCGCGCGCCGCCACGGTGGCGTCGGTGGTCACGCCGGCGAGGCCGTCGAGCAGCTGGCCGGCGTCGCGCAGCGCCGGGAACGCGTCGGGCTGCGTGAAGTCGCCGCCGTAGCCCGGGGCGGACGCGTACTGGGCGCGGCCGACCTCGTACGGGTCGATGGTCTCGCTGCTCATGAGCGCGGTGGTCAGGTCGGCGAAGGCGGTGACGTAGCCGTCGTAGGCCGCCAGGTCGATGGCCGCGTGGGCGCGCAGGAGCTTGTCGTCGTTGCCCGCCGTGCGGTGGTGGGCGTCCCAGTGGCCCACCTCCGCCTCGCCGAAGGCGCGGGGGGTGGCGTCGCGGTGCGCCGCCAGCCAGGTGAGGGTGGCCTGGTAGTCCCAGCCGTCGCCGAAGTCGAGCTCGGCGTTGGCCAGGTACACCTTGGCCAGGTCGCGCAGCTCGTAGGCCACCTCGTTGCCGGCCATGAGGCAGGTGTCGAAGGAGAGGAACTCGAGCGGGCGCGAGCCGTCCAGGCCGCGCGCGTCCAGCGCGGCCCGCAGCGCGGCGGCGGCCTGGCCTGAGCTCATGCCGCCGCCGAAGAAGCTGGGGTCGCCGGGGTGGTCGTTCTCGTCGCCGCCGAAGCCGCCCCGACCAGGAGCCGCCGTGGTCCCACAGCACCACGCCGTAGCGGTCGGCGGGGTAGGCCTGCAGCGCGGCCGCCACGGCCGCGGCCAGCACCTCGGGATCGTCCAGGTTCTGCTCCGGGTCGGCGCCGACCTCGACGGGATCGGCGCCGCCGCCCGGGATGCGCAGCCAGTGCAGGCCGCTCGGGTAGGGCTGGCCATCCGCATCGACGCGGCCGGCCGAGAGGTCCAGCGCCACAATCACGTTCACCTCGTCGCCCAGCGTGGCCTGGGTCATCTCCGCGACGTCGCGCAAGAGCGAGGCCGAGAGGTTGTGATCCCCGTGGCCGTAGACGAACACGGTCCAGCTCGGCTTGCCGTCGCCGCCGCCGTTCCCGCCACCGCCCCCGCCGCCGCACCCCGCCGCCACCGTCATCACCAGCCCGCAGGCCAGCGCCAGAACCTTGCAATCCACGCGTCCTCCACTTGCGGGCGCCACGCGGCCGCCCGACTTGCCGTGCACGCGGCCAGCGCCGCCGTGCCTCCACTCGGAGCCGGACCCCCGGGCGCCGTGACCGGCCCAGGAAGGGCACGTTCACTGACAGCGAACATGGGCCGCCGGGGGAAGGCGCGCCTTCTAGCCGGGGAGTGGGGCGCTGTGCGCGTCCCAGGCGAGGGGGCCCCGCGGCGGGCCGAGCCCAAGGGGGGAGCCGAGGCTCGGACGCGCAATCCGGCCGCGGGCTTGGGCGCTCACCGGCCCAGGGCCAGCGGCGCGGCACCGGGCCGCAACACGAAGTCAGCCCTCCCCGCGGGGCGTGCTCTGATGCTCCTGGGAGGCCCCATGACCCGAACCAATCTCGCCGCCCTCGGCCTGCCGGCCGAGGCCGCCCGCGCCCTCGAGACGCTGCGCGACGCGCTCACCGGCGCGCTCGGCCCCGACCTCTGCGCGCTGGTGCTGTACGGCGGCGCCGCGCGCGGCAGCTACCGGCCCGGCCAGAGCGATCTCAACATCGCGGTGGTGCTGGCCGACGGCTCGGCGGCGACGCTGGACCGGATCGCCCCGGCGCTGCGCGCCGCCTACCGCGCGGCGCGGGTGGAGCCGTTCCTGCTCACGCTGGCCGAGCTGCCGCGGCTGGTGGAGTGCTTCCCCAGCAAGCTGCTCGACCTCGAGGCCAACCACGTGGTGCTGGCCGGCGCCAATCCCTTCGCCGGCCTCTCCGCCTCGCCCGCGCTGGTCCGGCTCCGGGCCGAGCAGGCGCTGCGCAACCTGGCGCTGCGCCTGCGGCGCCGCTACGTGAGCGCCGCGGACGACCCGGCCGCGCTCCTGGCGGTGCTGCGCGACGTGGCCCGGCCGCTGGCCGCCGAGCTGACCGTGCTGCTCCAGGCGCACGGCGCGCCGCCGGCCACGGAGCAGACCGCGGCGCTGCTGGAGGCCGCGGCCGCGGCGCTGGGCCTGGACGCCGAGGCGCTGCGCGCGCTGGCCCGGCTGCGCAAGGGCGAGGAGCCCGGCCTCCCGCCGGCCGCGCTCTACGCGCGCGTGCTCGGCGCCGCGGAGGAGGGGGCGCGCGCCGCGGCGGCGCTGCGGAGCCAGCCGTGAACCCCTACGACCTGCGCGGGCCGGAGTTCCTGGCGCTGTACGGACTTCTCCTCACCCTGGCGTTCGTGCTGGCGCTGGCCCTCCGGTCGTGGCTGCGCATCCCCGGCGGCCAGGCCCAGGGCGCGGCGCTGTCGCTCGAATCCCGCGCACGCTGCGTTGCTGGCCGGCGGTCGCGACCGCGCCTTCGAGGCGGTGGTGTGCCGGCTGGAGGCGCTGGGGCTCATTGAGGTGGACGCGGTGGCCCGCACGCTGGTCCGCAAGCGCCACCTGCCGCCCCACCAGCTCACCTCGGTGGAGCACGCCGTGCTCGGCGCCAGCCAGGCGGCGTCGATCCCCGCGGTCAGGCTGGCGGTGACGCCGCACCTGGCGGCGATGGAGGCGCGGCTGGGCGCCCTGGGGCTGCGCCCGGCTGGTGAGGCGGCGCGCCGGGTGCCCACGCTGCTGCTGCTGGCGATGGCCCTCTTCGGCGCCGGGAAGATCCTGGTGGGCCTCTCGCGCGGCCGGCCGGTGGGCTTCCTGGTGGTGCTGGTCGGCGTGGCCGCCTTCATCGCGGTCCTCCTCTGGCAGAACGCGCCATCCGCAGCGTGCGCGGCGACCACGCGCTCTCCATGCTCAGGGACCGCCACCAGGCGCTGGCCGCCCTGGGCGGCTCGGCGGCCCCGGCCGAGGTGGCCCTCGGCGTGGGGCTGTTCGGCCTGACCGCGCTCGACGACGCCCGCTTCGCCTCGCTCCGCCAGGCCCTGGTCCCGCCGCCCCCGGTCTCCTCCGGCGGCGGCAGTTCCTGCAGCTCCTCCAGCTGCGGCGGCGGGGGCGGCTGCGGCGGGGGCGGCGGCTGCGGCGGGTGCGGGAGCTGAGCCGTGCTGCGCGAGCGCTGGCTGGGCGGGCGGCGCGCCCGGGTCTTCACGCTGCAGTGGCACCTCACGCAGGCCTGCGGCAACGCCTGCACCCACTGCTACGACCGCACCGCGCGGCCGGCGCTGCGCCGGCCCGAGGCCGCGCTGGTCCTCGACGACCTGGTCGGCTTCTGCCGGGACCGAGGCGTGGCGGCCGGGGTGACCTTCACCGGCGGTGACCCGCTGCTCCACCCCGACTTCCTCGGGATCTACGCCGACGCGGCCGCGCGCGGCCTGTCGCTGACCGTGCTCGGGAACCCCACCAGCCGCGCCCAGCTCGAGGCCGTGGCGGAGGTCCGCCGCCCGCGCTGCTGGCAGGTGAGCCTGGAGGGGCTCCAGGCCGAGAACGACGCCGTGCGCGGCGCGGGCAGCTTCGAGCGCACGCTGGCCTTCCTGGACGAGCTCCGGCGGCTGGAGATCCCGGCGCACGTGATGCTGACGCTCACCCGGGACAACGCGCACGACCTGCTCCCGCTGGCCGGGGCGCTGCGCGGGCGGGTGGACCGGTTCACCTTCAACCGGCTGGCGCGGGTGGGCGAGGGGGCGGCGCTGGCCTCGCTCTCGCGCGAGGCGTTCGCGGCGCTGGCCGAGGCGTGGGTGGAGGCGGCCCGGCGCGAGCGGCACCTGGGGCTCAAGGACGGCCTGCTCTCGCTGGCGCTGGGGGCCCACGGCCGGGCGCCCGGCCTGGGCTGCACCGGCGCGGGCTGCGGCGCCGCCTTCAACTTCGTGGCGCTGCTGCCGGACGGCGAGGTGCACGCCTGTCGCAAGCTGCCCAGCCCGGCATCGGCCGCATGCCGGTGATGCCGCTCTCGGAGATCTGGGGCTCGCCGGCCGCGAGGCGCTGGCGGGCGGGGAGCACCGCCTGCCGCGGCTGCGTGCTGAAGGACCGCTGCGGCGGCTGCCGGGCGGTGACCTACGGCGAGGGGCTGGATCCGCTCGCCGCGCTGGACCCGCACTGCACGGCGCGGGCGCCGTGGAGGCCGCGGGCGTGAGCCTCACGCAGCCGGCACCGACAGCCGCGCCACCGTCCCGCCGCCCTCGCGGTCCACCACCGCCAGCGCGCCGCCGTGGGCGTCGACGACCTTCTTGGCCAGCGCCAGGCCCAGCCCGGTGCCCTTCTCCTTGGTGGTGAAGAAGGGGCGGAAGAGCGTGGCCTTGGCCTCGGGCGTGAAGCCCGGGCCGCGGTCGCGCACCTCCACGTGCGCCTCGCGGTCGCCGCCGCTGGCGGCCAGCTCCACGGTGCTGCCGGCGGGCGAGGCCTCCACGGCGTTGCGGACCAGGTTCACCACCGCGCGCCGCAGCTGCTCGCGATCGGCGCGGGCGGTGCCCGAGGCGTCCACCGACAACGCCACGCCGCGCGCGGCCGCCAGCGGCGCGGCCACGTCGGAGACCTCCGCCGCCAGCACGCCCAGGTCCACCACCTCCCGCAGCGGCGGGCGCGCGCGGGCGTAGTCCAGGAACTCCTCCACCACCTTGGAGAGCGCCGCCAGCTCGGACTGGATGCGCGCCACGTGCGCCGCCTCCGGCTTGCCGGTCACCTCCTCCGCCAGCAGCCCGGCGAAGAGGTCCAGCGCGCCCAGCGGGTTGCGCACCTCGTGCGCGATCCCGGCCAGCAGCGTCTCGCGCTCCTCGCCCCGCGCCCGCAGCGCCCGGCGCATCTCCTCCAGCGTGTCGCGCAGCTCGCCGATCTGGTCGCGCCGCTTGCGCACCCAGAGCGGCGTCTCCAGGTCGCCGCGCCCGATGCGCCGGGCGGCGGCGGTGAGCCGGTTGATGGGGCGGGTGATGGTGAGGGCCATGGCCGCGGCCACCAGCGCGGCGAGGCCGGCGCCCACCAGCGTGAAGGTGGTGAGGTGGCGGCGGAAGCGGACGAAGAGCTTGAAGGACGGGGCGGTGCCGTCGGCGCCGATGATGGCCACCACGTCGTTCTTCGCGTTGCGGATGGGCGCGTAGCCGGTCTTGTAGAGCAGGCCGTCCGAGCCCTCGAAGAGGATCTGGCTGGCCACCGTCTTGCCCTGGGCGGCCAGCGCGATCTCCACCCGGTCGCGCTCCAGCGACGGCACCACCTCGCCGATGCGGGTCTTCCCCTCCGAGTCGGCCAGCGCGGTCCGGTCCGGCCGGATCAGGAACAGCCGCGTGCCGGTGGCCGTGGCCAGCGCGTTGAGCCGCGTCTGGATGTGACCATAGGTGCGGGTCTTCTCGTCGCCGGGCGTGAGCTTCTGCAGCCAATCCACCGGGAGGGCGGCGCCGGCCGCCTGGGCCACCGACACCAGCCGGGCGGCCAGCTCGTCCTCCAGCGCCCGCCAGACCAGCCGGTCGGTGAACCAGGCCCATGGCGGCCAGGCAGAGCAGGGCCGGGAGGGCGGCGGCGAGGGCGAAGCGGCGGCGCATGGGACCGCGATGCTACCCCGTAACGTGGCCGAGTGTTCAGTTCGCCCTTCGACAGGCTCAGGGCGAGCGGAGGGGCCGGGCCCCGCCGCGACTGGGTCACGCCCGCCTTCGCACCGAGAATCACCTTCTCCACCTGCGCCACCACCTCGCCGGCGGCGTCGGTGATGTCCACCGCGAAGACCGGCTCGGTCCGGCCCTCCGCGTCGGCGGTGGCGCGGATGGCCTCCACCGCGGCGTCCGGGACCTCGAAGACGGCGCGCACCGTGCCGCGCCCCGGCTTGCGGAAGCGGACCGTGGCGGCCTTGTCCCAGACCAGGTAGCCGGGGCCGAGCCGCTCGATCGGCGTGATCATGAACCACGGGTCGGCCATGGCGAAGAGCGAGCCGCCGAAGTGCGTGCCGACGTAGTTGCGGTTCCAGGGGCGCATCGCCATCCGCACCGCGATCCGCTGGAAGCGCGGGGCAATCTCGGTGACGCTCACGCCGGAGAGCAGGTAGGGGCCGTAGACGTTGGCCCACAGCCGCAGCGCGCGGCGCCGCCAGGGCCGGTCAGTCGGCGTGGACATGGGTCGGCCCCGCCGGCTCCGCCGTCCGCGGCGCGCCGCCCGCGTGCGCGGCCAGCCAGTCGCGCACCACCGGGTAGACCACCTCGGGCGCGCGCCGGCCCAGCAGGAGGTCGGTGTGCCCCCACTCGCGCTCGAAGATCACGTACTGCTTGGGCCCGCCCCAGCGCCGGTGGGCCGCCTGCACCACCGAGGGCGGCGCCAGCCCGTCGCGCTCGGCGGCGACGAACAGCGCCGGCTGCCGGCACTCCTCCAGCGCGGCGCGGTAGTCGCGGCTGCCGTCCATGGCGCGGAAGGAGTCCTCGCGGATGAAGGCGCCGAACTGCTCGAGCACGCCGGCGGGGATGTTCTCGATGGCGTTGGCCAGGAGCCGCCGGTAGACGCGCGGCTCGACGTTGCGCAGGTTGACCGCCAGCTGCGCCAGCTGCGGGTGCCAGTAGCCGGCGAAGGGGGCGATGCAGCGGGCCAGGAAGCGGGTGAGCTTGCCGCGCAGCGGGTAGTGGAAGCCGACCAGCCGCCGCAGCTGCTCCTGCGCGTCGAAGTGGGCCGGCCCGGCCAGCGCCACCAGCGCCGCGATCCGCGCCGGGTAGAGGCCGGCCGCGGCCAGCCCCAGGATCGCGCCCTGGCTGTGCCCCACGTAGAGCACCTGTTCACTGCCGGTGACACGGCGGATCTCGTCCAGCGCGGCCGGCAGGTCGAGCTGGAGGTACGTGTCGAGGTTCCAGGTGCCGAGGCGCGAGGTGCCGGCGGCGCGGCGGGAGTCGCCGTGGCCGCGCAGGTCGAGCGAGAAGCAGTCGAAGCCGGCCCGCGACAGGTAGCGGGCCAGCGCGTAGCGCTCCAGCCCGAACTCGAAGGCCTGGCGGTTCATGAGGATGCCGTGCACCAGCAGCACGGGCGGCCCGCGGGGTGGGCCGGAGGGGCGGCAGCGCCCCAGCGCCAGCCACCAGCCGTCGCTGGTGGCGGCCAGGTGCAGCTCGTCCTCGATCGCCGGCATGCCCAGGCGCCAGCGCCAGAAGGCGTAGTGCGCGGCCGTGGCCACCACGACCATCAGGGCGCCGAGCCCCATCCAGGCGAGCGGAGTCATGCGGCGGCGATCTCACGGCGGCGGCCGGCCGGTGGTGACGTGGTGCGGCGGGCCGCTCCGGTGGGGGGGCGCGCCAATCGGGCGCGGCGGCCCCCCGGGCGCGCGATCGGCCAATCGGCCCTGGCCCATCGGTTGCACAACCAGCCATCGCCCAGGCGGGAACGGCGGCTGGCCTGTACCGGTTCGCCGGTCTCGGCGGGGCATGTTCGGAAGCAGGCTGCGGACTGATTCGAATCCCGGGCAGCAGCGGCACGGGTTCCGGGCAACGGGTGGCGGTAACCGGGTATCCTTGACCGGCTGGCGCCACGGAGCGTAGCGTCAAACACCTATCCACACACGCAGGGGTGAGCCGTGAAGAAGGTCGAGGCCATCATCAAGCCGTTCAAGCTGGACGAGGTGAAGCAGGCCCTTACCGAGGTCGGCGTGGCGGGCCTGACCGCCACGGAGGTCAAGGGCTTCGGCCGCCAGAAGGGCCACACCGAGCTGTACCGCGGCGCCGAGTACGTGGTGGACTTCCTCCCCAAGGTCAAGGTGGAGGTGGTCGTGGCGGACGCGCTGGTGGGCCGCGTGGTCGAGGTCATCGAGCGGGCGGCCAAGACCGGCCGCATCGGTGACGGGAAGATCTCGTGATCCCGGTGGAGGAGGTCATCCGCATCCGCACCGGCGAGCGCGGGGACGAGGCCCTCTAGGCAACCAGCCGTGGTACCGACCCGCCCCGCACGCCTGGCCCTCCGGCCGAGGCGTGCGGCGGCCGGGGGAAAGGCGTCGTGAACCGGACCGGCAAGCCGGCCTCGCTGCCGGCGGCCATCGCGCGCGCAGCCATCGACTCGCTCGGCGACGCGGTCGTGGTGGTGGGCGTGGACGGCGGCGTGCTGCACCTCAACCCCGCCGCCGAGGAGCTCTTCGGGCGCTCGCGCGAGCGGGCCGTCGATCTCCCGGTCCGCGCCCTCCCGGGCGGCAACCCGCTGGCCGCGGTGGCCGAGCGGGCCCGCATCTCCCAGGAGAGCCAGTCCATCGACCTGCCCAGCCCGGCCGATCCGGCCGCGCCGGTGGCGGTGGAGGCCAACCCGCTGGTGGACGGGGCGTCCTGCGTCGGCACCGTGGTGGTGCTGCGCCGGCCGAGAATCCGTGGAGCGGGCGCTCGACTTCGAGGCCCTGGCCGCCGGCCTGGCCCACGAGATCAAGAACCCGCTGGCCGGCCTGCAGGGCTCGGCGGAGCTGCTGGCGCGCGAGGCGGAGGGGCCGGCGCGGGAGTACGCGCAGGTCATCGCCCGCGAGGCCAAGCGGGTGGACGGGCTGGTCCGCGAGCTGCTCGACCTGGCCCGCCCGGCGGCGCTGCAGACCGCCCCGGTGAACATCCACAACGTGCTGGGCGACGTGCTGGTGCTGGCCCGCGGCATGCCGGGCGGCGATGGGATCGAGTTCACCGAGCGTTACGACCCCTCGCTGCCGGCCGTCTCCGGCGACGACGAGAAGCTCACGCAGGTGCTGCTCAACCTGATGCGCAACGCCATCGAGGCGGTCCAGGACCGCGACAACCCCCAGATCTCGCTGGAGACCGGCGTGGCCGGGCTCCGGCTGCGGTCCGCCAGCGGGCGGACCCGTCCGCTGGCGCGGATCGCCGTGCTCGACAACGGGCAGGGCATCGGGGAGCCCATGGTCCACCGGCTCTTCACCCCCTTCGCGACCTCCAAGCCGCACGGGACCGGGCTGGGCCTGGCCATCTCCCGCCGGATCATCGAGGCCCACGGGGGGCGTATCGAGGTCAAGAACCGGCAGGGTGGAGGCGCCGAGGCGACCGTCTACCTGCCCCTGGACCTGCCGTAGGGGGTCCCGTGCGGGCGGTGGCTCCCACCTTGCCCGCCTTCCGCTCAGGGGAGTGCCCGGGTTGGCGGCGGCTGGCCCCGTCCTTGCTTTAGCGGGCCGTGCCCGGGGCGCTTACACCCCGGCAAGGAGACGCGCGGTGCGCAAGGTCCTCATCGTCGACGACGAACCATCAGTGCGCTTCGTGCTGGCCCGCACCTGCGAGCGGGCCGGTGTTCCATTCGAGGAGGCGGGGAGCGCCGAGGAGGCGCGCGACGTGCTCCGCGCCAACGGCCACGGGCGGACGGGGGTCGGCCTGGTGCTGCTCGACATCCGCCTCCCCGGCGACGACGGCTTCAAGCTGCTGGGCGAGATCGGCGGCCGCGCCGACTCGCCGTTCGTGGTGGTCATGACCGCCGAGGACACCATGCGCTCGGCCGTCGAGGCCATGAAGCGCGGGGCGGCCGACTACCTGGGCAAGCCCTTCGATCTCGCCCGCGTGGAGCGGATCATCCGCGACCTGGCGGCGGCCGGCCCGGAGCCGGCGGACCACACCGGCGAACACGAGCTGCACGCGCCGCCCCTCAACGGCGACGGCGGCCCCGCGGCGCGCGAGGAGGCGCGCCGGGGTGAGGTGGCGCTGCCCGACACGCTCATCGGCCGCTCGACCGCCATGGTCGAGGTCTACAAGGAGATTGGCCGGGTGGCGCGCACGGAGATGACCGTGCTGCTGATGGGCGAGTCCGGCACCGGCAAGGAGCTGGTGGCGCGGGCCATCCACGCCAACTCCGGGCGGGCGCGCGGGCCGTTCATCACCGTGAACATGGCCGCCATCCCCAAGGACCTCATCGAGAGCGAGCTCTACGGCCACGAGAAGGGCTCCTTCACCGGCGCGGTGGAGCGGCGGCCCGGCAAGTTCGAGCTGGCCAGCGGCGGCACGCTGTTCCTGGACGAGATCGGCGAGATGCCGATCGAGCTGCAGGCCAAGCTGCTGCGCGTGCTGCAGGAGCGCGAGGTGGACCGGGTGGGCGGCTCGCGGCCGCTGCCGGTGGACGTGCGGATTGTGGCCGCCACCAACGCGGACCTGGCGCGCTCGGTGGAGGACGGCCGCTTCCGGCGCGATTCTGTACTACCGCCTGGCGGTGGTGCCGGTGCGGCTGCCGCCGCTGCGCGAGCGCGAGTCGGACGTGGTGCTGCTGGCCCGCCACTTCATCGGCAAGTACGGCGAGCAGCTGCGCGGCCGGCCGGTTCTCGCTGGCCCGGGACGCGGAGCCGCTGCTGCTGGGCCACGCCTGGCCGGGCAACGTGCGCGAGCTGCAGAACGTGATGCAGCGGGCGCTGCTCAAGCTGGCGGGGCCCAAGCTCACGGCCAAGGACCTCTCCGGCCTGCTGCCCATGGCCGGGACCACCGAGCGCGGCCTCACCGGCATGATCGACTCCGTGCTCGACGCGCCGCCGCCCGAGGGCGGCCGCTACCAGGCCGCCCTGGCGGCCGTGGAGGCGCCGCTGATCGCGGGGGCGCTGGCGCGGACCAAGGGCAACCAGCTGCGGGCGGCGGAGCTGCTGGGCATGAACCGCAACACGCTCCGCGAGCGGATGCGCGCGCTGGGCATGAAGCCGAAGTAGCCGACGCTGCGCGTGCCCCCGCGGCGGGCGCCCGGCTGCCCTCGCCCCGGGCAGCCGGGTTCCCCGGCAGATCCGATCCGATCCGCCGCAGGATCGCCCAGGGGCGCCGCCTCCCTGAGCTTGCGCGGGTAGCAGTGCCCGGATCCCAGGCAGCAGTTGCACGGTTTCCGGGCGCGTCATGATCGGGGATCCGCGGATTTAGCGACATCCCGGCCGTTCCTGAGGTGGCACATGGCGTGCTATCCAGCCGACCAGCCTCCAACCCAGTCCCGGAGAATTCAAAAGCGATGGCGAACCTCACCCCGAAGCAGGTCCTCGATCTGGCCAAGGAGAAGAAGGCCACCTACGTCGACCTGAAGTTCATGGACTTCGTCGGCATCTGGCAGCACTTCTCGATCCCGGTCTACGAGCTGACCGAGGACGTCTTCGAGGCGGGTCTCGGCTTCGACGGTTCCTCGATCCGTGGCTGGCAGGCGATCCACGCCTCCGACATGCTGGTCGTGCCGGACGCGAAGACCGCCGTCATCGATCCGTTCATGGCGGAGCCCACGCTCTCGCTCATCTGCAACGTGATCGACCCGATCACCAAGGAGCCGTACTCCCGCGATCCGCGCAACATCGCGATCAAGGCGGAGAACTACCTCAAGTCGACCGGCATCGGCGACGCGGCCTACTTCGGGCCGGAGCCCGAGTTCTTCATCTTCGACGAGGTCCGGTACGAGTCCGGCGTCAACAGCGCCATGTACAAGGTGGACTCGGTCGAGGGTCAGTGGAACACCGGCCGTGAAGAGGCCGGCGGCAACCTTGGCTACAAGCCCCGCTACAAGGAGGGCTACTTCCCGGTCGGCCCGACGGACAGCCAGCAGGACCTCCGCACCGAGATGTGCCGCGTGATGGAGTCGGTCGGCATCCACGTCGAGCGGCAGCACCACGAGGTCGCCACCGCCGGCCAGGCCGAGATTGACATCAAGTTCGACTCGCTGGTGAACGCGGGCGACACGCTGCAGTGGTTCAAGTACGTCATCAAGAACGTGGCCCGCCGCCACGGCAAGACCGTGACCTTCATGCCGAAGCCGCTGTACGGCGACAACGGCTCGGGCATGCACGTCCACCAGTCGATCTGGAAGAACGGCAAGCCGCTGTTCGCCGGCGACGGGTACGCGGGGCTCTCCGAGCTCGCGATGTACTACATCGGCGGCATCCTGAAGCACGGCCCGGCCCTGGCCGCGCTCTGCAACCCGGGCACGAACAGCTACAAGCGGCTGGTGCCGGGCTTCGAGGCGCCGGTCAACCTGGCCTACTCCGCCCGCAACCGCTCCGCGTCGATCCGCATCCCGATGTACTCGCCGTCGCCCAAGGCGAAGCGCATCGAGTTCCGCTCGCCGGATCCGTCCTGCAACGGCTACATCGCCTTCGCCGCCATGCTGATGGCCGGCCTGGACGGCATCGAGAACAAGATCAACCCCGGCCAGCCGCTCGACAAGGACATCTACGGCATGTCTCCGGAGGAGCTCCGCGAGATCCCGAAGATGCCGGGCTCGCTGGACGAGGCGCTCGAGTGCCTGCGCAAGGACCACAAGTTCCTGCTCAAGGGCGACGTCTTCACCGAGGACGTGATCGAGACCTGGATCCAGTACAAGTACGACAAGGAAGTGAACCCGGTCCGGATGCGTCCGAGCCCGATGGAGTTCGCGCTGTACTTCGACATCTGATCTCTGCGCTTCGCGCAGACAATCAGATGTCCCAGACTTCGACGGTGATTCAGCCGGGGGGCCGAAGAGGCCCCCCGGACCCCCGGCGAAGGTCCTCGAGAAGAAGTCACGACGGCCGCCCGCGAGGGCGGCCGTTCGTGTATGCGGGCACTGAGCGTGCGCGGTTGGCTGGCGTTGGGCGCGATGGCGCCGCGCACCTCTGCGCCCTGACGGCCCGGGGCGAGCCTGGGCCCGCCCCGGGCCACGAGGTCACTGGCAGCTGCGGGTCAGCGTGAAGGTGGCGCCGTCGTAGGCGTTCCCGTCCGTGGCCGAGAAGGTCCAGCTGCTGGTGGAGGCGGTGATGCCGCAGCCGGCGGCCGCGCCCGCCGACACCACCATCCCGGGGCAGGTCCCGTTGCAGACCGGGCGCTCGGGGGTGAAGGCGTCGGGGAGGCTCAGCTGGACCGGATCTCCGTCGGGATCCGTGACCTGCGGCGAGAAGGTGAAGCTGCCGCCCGGCAGCGAGGTGGCCCAGGAGACGCAGCGGTCACCGACGTAGTGACAGCACAGCTCCGTGGAGGAGCCGCAGGTCAGGGTGCGCCTGGAGGTGAGGTCGCTCACGACGGGTGCGCGGTTCGTGATCTCCACGGTGGCGGTCAGCCCGTTGGCGCTTGGCGCCCACGGGTCGCGTGCGCGGTAGGCGAGCTCGTGCGCGCCGATGAAGCCGACCAGGCCGGGCGTGCCGTCGAAGACCTTGCGGCAGGTGACCTGGGTGGTGCCGTTGGCGAGGACGGTGTAGGTCGCGCAGTCCGCGTCGGCGCCGTCGCCGTCGGCGAAGAGCGGGTCGTCGTCGGGATCCGTCCACGCGGCCAGGTCGGCCGACGCCACGTAGGCGGTCCCGTCGAAGCCGTGGGGCACCCCGCGGACCAGCGCGGTGCTGGAGGCCGGCACGGGAGGCCGGTTGGACACGACGACCGCCTGCGAGCTGGGGACCTCGGCGTCGTTCGAGTCGATGACGGTAAGCTCCAGGGCGCGGACCAGCTCCGGTCCGCCGATCAGCTGGCCGAAGGCCTCGGGCCCGCCGTAGGGCACGGCGATCGAGAAGGTGATCCGGGAGTTGGACACCGCTCCGGCGAAGGTGCCCTCGCCGTCTCCGGCGTGACGGAACACCAGGTCACCGACCGTGACCGGGTCGCCGTCAGGATCGGAGATGGTGAAGCTGGCGCTGCCGGAGGCGGTGAACGCGGTGCCGGTGAAGGTGTGCGGCACGCTGGGGGGCGCGGACCACTGGACCGCCGGCGGGAGGTTGCCGACGCTCACCCGCTGCACGGCGCTGCCGAGCGGACCGGCGTCGTCGCGGGCTTCCACCCTGAAGATCCAGTCGCCGGAGATGGACGTGCCGTCGGTCTCGATGGTCGCGTCCGTGGAGGCGGCATCGGGCGCCGCCAGCGTGGCGCGTCGCGTCCCGTCGAGCGTGCGCCCCGCGGGCGGCTCCACGGACCAGTGAAAGGTGGGGGTGCCCACGTAGTCCGCGGCCTGCGCGCTCACCGCGGCCGGGCCGGCGAGCGTGCACAGGAGCGGGGACCCCGTGCAGTGGTGGCCCACGACGAGGTCTGCGCCGGCGCTGACGTGCGCGGCGCCCGAGGGCTCGGCGACGACCACCTCGTGCGCGGCCGGCGCGCTGGCCACGCCTCGGGAGTCCTGGACCGTGAGCGTCACGGCGAAGCGGCCGGCGCACCCGAACCGCGCGCGGGCCAGCGCGTCCTGGCTGGCGACGACCGGCGGATCGCAGGGCGCGTCCACGGCGGCGAAGGTCCAGAGGTGGTGGGCCACGGAGTCCTCGGCGTCCGGATCCCGGCTGGCGGACCCGTCGAGCTCCACCAGCGCGAAGGCCTCGACGCCGGTCGGCGCCTCGAAGATGGCCTCTGGCGCGGTGTCGGTGACGCAGGCGCCGGCCACGCAGTGCTCCAGCGCGTCGCAGCGATCAGAGGTGGTGCAGGTGCGCGGACCGCTGATGCCGGCGCCGCCGCAGGCGGCGAGCAGCGCGGCCACAGTGGTGATCGACGTGAGGTGAAGCAGGCTGGACTTCATGAGCGGGCCCCTCCCGGACGAGAGCGTCTCCTGGTCCGCGGTTCATCCGCGGACGAGCGGCGGGAGGCTATGCGGGTTCCGGGCCACGGCTCGCGCGTCCTGTTTACGCAGGGTTCACCCGGGTGTTCCCGATCGGACCGTCCAATCCGCGGACCCCATGGTCCGCGCCGCGGACTGTGCGGCGACGCGCATGCCCGAAATCACTGGCCTGACGCAGTGCATGCCGCTTGCACTGGGAGGCTGGCCCATGCTGAACGTGAACCACGCAACCAACCGTCGTGCCGGAGGAGGGCCGTGATGGCCTTGTCCACTGCGCTGGGCCTCGCCCTCGCGCTTTCGCTGGGAGGCAGCCCCGAGCAGCGCCTCCTGCTCTGTCGTCCGCGCGTGCTGGGCGACGCCGCGCTCGCTCGCCCGGAGGCGGTACCCGAGGCGGGGCGTCTGCTGGGCGACCGCGTCCTCGACTACGGGGTTCCGTGCGAGGACGCGGCGGAGGCTGCGCGAGCGGCGCGGCGCGCCGGGCTCGAGCACGCGGTCGTGACGACGGCAGAGGGCGCACCGGAAGCAAGCCGCTTCTCGCTCCTGCTCACCGAGGCCGGCTCGGACCAGGTCCGCGCGCGCAAGGCGCTCGAGGTGGTGCCGGGACAGGACGCGGCGCGGCCGGTGCGCAACGCGCTGGACGAGCTGATCGACACGCTGCCCGAGCCGCCCGGTCCGAAGCCGGCGCACGTGGGCGCGTACGCGGTCACCGCGGCAGGGGTGGTGGCGGTGGTGGTGGGGGTGGTGTTCGCCTCGCAGTCCCGCGCTGCCGAGGACCGCGCGGCTGCTGCGACGGATCCGGCCGCGTACACGCACGCGAAGGCGCAGGCGGCAGACGCCAAGCGGGCCTCGACGCTCTCATTGGTGGCCGGCGGGGCGGCAGTGGCCGGCGGATTGACCTGGCGGTTCGCTTTCTAGGGGGGAGAAACGATGAAGCGCTCTGGCTGGATGGTGATGGCGGCGTGGCTGGTGGTGGGGTGCGGGACCAAGGACGACAAGCCGAACGAGTGCGACAGCCAGCGGCCCTGCGAGGCTGGGCAGTACTGCGCGCAGACGCCGGACGGCAACGTGTGCTGGCCGGACACGGTGGCGCCGCGGGTGAACGCGGTGACGACGACATGCAGCACGACGCCCTGCCTGCGGGACAGCGTGCTGACGGTTGCCGTGGCGGCGACGGACGATCACCAGCTCGCGCGGGTGGAGCTGAGGATGGATCTGGACCACGATCGGCTCATCTCGCTCACCCAGTCGAACGGGAAGTGGGTGACGACGCTGGCGCTGGCGGAGTGGCCGTTCCCGGACGTCGAACATGTGCCGGCGTTGCAGGTGCTGGCCTATGACGCGGCCGACAACGAGCGCAACCTTCAGATGTCCACGGCGCTTGTCGTAACGCGGGCGCTGTTCTCGATCTCGGCAAACAGCCAGTTCATGACGGCGCTCACCCCTTCGGCGCTCTTGTCCGATGGAACCGTCGTGGTGGGCGGTGCCGATGGCAAGGCGTACTTCTTCACCTCCCAAGGCGCGGCGGTGCGGCCGTCTGTGCCCGTTGGGACCGCGCCGTTGTCGGTCGCCCCAGCTGTTGCCCCGGACGCGATCTGGTTTGGGAGCGCGGATGGCTCGCTCTACAGCCTAGAGCCGGACGGGACCTCGCCCCGTGCATGCCCCGTCGGCACTCTTCCTGTGGCGGCGGCCGCCATCGTCGGTCAGAGAGCCATCGCCGGGTCCGAGGACCAGACGCTTGTCGTTGCCGACAGCGGCGGTGCGTGCGTACCGATGGCCGTTGATGGCTCGGTGACGGCAGCGCCCCTGGTCGCGAATAGCGGAGGGGTGCTCGTCGCGGCCGGGGGGAAGCTGCACAACTACACGCTCCGCAACAACGGCACGTTGTTCGACAACTGGACTAGTTCCCCGGCAGCGCCAGCGATCGGCGATTCCCCCGGCCCGCTGGCGCTCGGCACGGCAGACAGCGTCTGGTCCACCGCGGCACTCGGGCAGGTCGTGCGCACTTCGAGCGCTGCCGAGGCAGTCCCCCTCGCCACCCTCCCCCCGGCAGCACCGGCGCGATCATCCTCTCCGACGGCAGCGCCGTGGTCGGCGCTCCCGACGGCACGCTCCGCCGCGTGCTGGAGGGCGGCACGCCCCCGTGGGCCCAGAGCGACACCTTCACCGGCGCCCCGCGCATCCCGCTGGCGCTCCGCTCGGCGACGCTCGGCAACACGCTGATGGTCCCGACCGACAACGGCTGGCTCCACGCCATCGACGCCGACACCGGGCTGCTGCTCTGGTCCACCAGCCTGTCGGCCACGCACCGCGCGCTCCAGCCAGCCAACGTCGCGCCGCGCCCGGGCGGGCTCACCAGTGCGCTCTACGTCACTGGCGCCGACGGCAAGCTGACGGCGCTGGTGGTGGACGGCGTGCTGGACCCCGACGCGCCCTGGCCCAAGGCGTTCCACGACCCCCAGAACACCTCCAACGCCGGGAGCGCACCGTGATCCGGCGCGCGACGGCGCTGCTCCTCACCCTGCTCGCCGCGCAGGCCGCAGGGGCCGAGCGGTTCGGGGTGATCAGCGTGGGCGACTCTCCGGCCGGGCCCGACCCGGACCTGGCCGAGCTGGCCCATCAGCTCAGGGCCGCCTGCCGCGATCGCGTGGGCGGGGTGGAGGAGGTGGCCACCATGCGCGGCCGGCTCCTGGGCGAGTTCTCCGAGGCCAGCCTCTCCGAGCTGGATCGCGCCTACGGCGGGGCGCTGGCCGTCTACCAGAACGGCGAGTTCGAGAGCTCGCTCCGGACGCTCCGCGCCATCGTGGAGGATCTGGAGGGGCTGTCCGAGAGCGAGGAGTCCTACTACCAGTGGAAGCGGGCGCTGCTCAGGCTCGCGCACGCGGCCATGTCCATCCAGGACTGGAAGGAGACCGACGCCGCCTTCGGCAAGCTGGCGCGCACCGAGATCACGCTCCAGCCGGATCCGGACCAGTTCTCGCCCAACTTCCGCCGCCGCTTCGAGGAGGTGAAGGGCCGGGTGCGCCAGCTGCCGCGCCGGCGCCTGACGGTCGTGGCGGAGGGCCGGCCGGGCACGGTCTACCTGAACGGCCGGCAGATGGGCACCACCCCGCTCACGCTGACGCTGCCGACCGGCACCTACCGGCTGGGCGGCGCCACCGGCGGGCTGCGCGTGCCCAGCTTCATGGTGGACCTCGGCAACGAGGACCGGACGGTGGTGCTGGACTTCGTCCTTGCCGAGGCCATCCGCGTCAACGCCGGCCCCGGGCTGGCGCTGCCGGCGGAGGCCCGATCCTACGGGATCATCCGCGCCGGGGCCTGGCTGGGCGTGGACAAGCTGATCGTGGTGAGCCGCACCATGGAGGGCCAGGCGCCGTTCCTGCTCGGCTCCATCTACGACGTCCGCCGCGGGGCCCTGCTGCGTGAGGGGCAGGTCCGCATGACGGCCGGCAGCGTCCCCTCCATCAACCTGGCCGCGCTGGCGGCCTTCCTCCTCACCGGGCAGTGGAGCTTGAGGGTTGCCGAACCCATATGTTGGGAAGGGGAACGGTCACTGCGCACCAAAGTATGTCACTGCGCACCAAAGTCGATTTTAGTATGTCACTGCGCACCAAGACTATTCCTAGTATGTCACTGCGCACCACAGCCAATTTTAGTATGTCACTGCGCACCGAAGTGAGGAATTATACACTAGAAATTCAGAAGCATATGCTATAAAAATACTACTTCCAGGGGATTAATTGATATCCTCTAAACTGCTGTAATAACCTTCAAATTGCTCTATATGGTATCAGACGCGACGAAGCGAGAACAATAAAATATAAACCTCGGACCTCTCCAGTAGTCATGAAAAGTGAACACGCAGTTTATCTCCGTTAGCCACATTGCCAAAAATTGCAGAATAATTACGCGTGACCCTCCTTACATAGGCTATTACGCTGCCTTGGAGATTTAGTTATCACTTTTGAAGTGAAATTAACTTAAGCCAGTATCGTGCTCCAGTGCTATTGATTATGTTACTAATTAGGCAAGAATTACGTCAAATTATCTTGAATTCGGTACCATAATTGGGGGGTTAGGCAAACATCTAATCTTCTGTAATTGGAGAAACGTGAAAATTTGTCTTCCCTTTGCTAAATTGTATCATGATACTGATTCTGAGAAATGTGCACGTCAAGAGCTACAGTTAGGAATGACTATATTCCAGGGATTCGAACGGTCCCGTCTTTACAGGAAGAAAGATATATCGTATTCCAGACAGTTTTCTTCAGTTAATTCCCCATCATGTGTTGAGATATAAATTCAATTTTTAAGGGGATGAATCGAAAGCCTTGATATATTTGATGACTTGATGAAATTAATTTTATTGCAAAGAAATCTAAATTTAAAAATATCATCTACTTTGGATTGTAAAGTTCGCTATTTTTAGGATCAAAATGAATAATGATGCTAAAGATGTTAAATTACATAAAAAAAACATAAATCGTGTACTTATAGAGCTATATTATTAAATAAATAGAATATCACGAGTTAAAAACCATTAAACGTTGAACAATGAAAGCGCTTTATTGATGGCATATATAAACAGGCTGTTAGCGGAAAGTTTACTTATTCCATTTTTTGGCCGCGTAATAGCCTATGTGAGGAGGGTTACGCGTAATTATTCTGCAATTTTTGGCAATGTGGCTAACGGAGATAAACTGCGTGTTCACTTTTCATGACTACTGGAGAGGTCCGAGGTTTATATTTTATTGTTCTCGCTTCGTCGCGTCTGATACCATATAGAGCAATTTGAAGGTTATTGCAGCAGTTTAGAGGATATCAATTAATCCCCCGGAAGTAGTATTTTTATAGCATATGCTTCTGAATTTCTAGTGTATAATTCCTCACTTCGGTGCGCAGTGACATACTAAAATTGGCTGTGGTGCGCAGTGACATACTAGGAATAGTCTTGGTGCGCAGTGGCATACACCCTGTTGGGAACAAGGCGAGGAAGTTTTTTATTCTCAGCAGTGATTTGATAAAATATTGAGAGTTGAATGACTACCTTCGATGGAGTGGTTGGTGCACTGTGAATCTTCGTTGATGCGAGCCCTGCATTTGAGCTGCTTGTAGGCGAGTTGAATGACATCTGGGAAAGGGAAGGAGTGACCCCAGTTGATTGGGAAAATGACTGAGGAAAGCGATTTTGTGGAGTCGGCATGGCGATCAATTTGTGGGACCGCTTTCGGCTGCCTCTGTAAATGAGAAAGATTGTAGTTGCAAATGAATATACAAATTAGCAGCAGTTAGGCTCAATAGTATAATTCGTTAGCATTCGAATTTCATATGAAAAAATATGATGCTATTGAAAATTTACACTAAACTTTTTGCCAGGAATATTAAATTTTGTGACTTTGTGGATCATGCTTACAGCAAATTTGCAGACTGAGGCTGAGAGAATTTGGGAGATAAACTGCTTGCTGGCGGAGTTGCGAAGAGAACTGCAGTAGCGGGCAGAGTTGAGGGCCGTAAAGGCGAGAAACGCCTCGGAGATCGAAGACACACACTGCAACGAAAATTAATTATACTCGAAGTGCATTATTCAGAGTTATTATTGTGTATTGTATTCTCGCCTAAGATGGACAAGAAAGGTTCATTCGGTTTCATCCACTGATAGCTATTAGGGATGTTGCGGAATCGAATAAAAATTTTTCGGAACCTGTGCCCGTATTCATGGAAGTCTGGGGAGGCTCCCTGGCAAAAAAATAATATGCAAAATCGAGAGAGTTTCCTACCCAGGGAGCGCTCCCCAGACTTCCATGAATACGGGCACTGAACGTCCGCAGAAGCCCTGCTAGCTATGCGTTCCTTCATTGACATTATTGAGACAGAGAGATAGTTGCATGGATAGAATTGAACGCATCCTTCTCGC
>JASGJN010000022.1:0-972777 GCA_049840735.1 Anaeromyxobacter sp.
CGACGCCTTCGGCCGCACGCTCACCCAGACGGACGCGCTGGGCAAGACCACCACTTATCGTTACGAGACGGCGAATCGCAAGACGATCGTGACCACGCCGGAGGGCGTGACGGTCACCACCGAGACCACCCGCAACGGCCAGCTGTGCCGGGTGACGGACGGCCGCGGGAACGCCACCACGTACGAGTACGACGCCGACGGCAACCTCCGGTTCACCCGGCGGGCGGACGGCACGTCGCTCGAGTCCACCTACGATCGCGCAGATCGGGTGGTGGACCAGATTGACGTGCGCGACGATCACGCGCGTCAGCTACGACTCGGCCAACCGGGTGCGAAGCTGCACCGTGAATCCGGGCGGGCTCGGGTTCACGACCAGCTACGCGTACGACGCCAAGGGCCAGCAGATTCAGCGTTACCGATCCGCGAAGGTGCACCGTCACGGCGATCAGCTTTGCGACCTGGCCGGCCACGTCCTCACGCAGGCCGTCGATCCCACCGGGCTGAACCTCGTCACGCGCTACGAGTACGACCCGGCCGGCCGTAGTCTCTAGGTGACGAGCCCCGGCTGGCTGACCACGCAGTACACCTACGACGTCGCAGGCCGGCGCGTCTCCACCATGGTGGATTCCGGCGGTCTCAACCTGGTCGAGAGCTACACCTACGACAGGAACGGGAACGTGGTCGCTCGGACCGACGCGCGCGGGAACGTGACCCGGTTCGCCTACGATACGTCCAGCGGCTGGTGTTCACCGGTGGACGATGAGGGTGGCGTTCGCAAGAGCACGTACGACGCCGAGGGACGGGTCATCTCCACGACCGCCTACGGAACGATTGATCGCGCTGGGCTCGCTGCCCATTCCGCGGCGATCCGTCGACCAGATTGCACTGCTGCTCCAGCCGGGCTCGGCGACCCGGCCCGACGTGGTGGAGCAGCGGGTCTATGACGGCGACGGCCGCCTGACCTGGAGCGTGGATGGCAGGAGGGAGGCGTCACCCAGCTCCGGTACGACGCGAAGGGCAATGTCATCGAACGCCGGACGTACGCCAATCGCATCACGGTGGCGAGCTGGAAACCGTGCGACCACGCCCACGCCGCCGGTCGTCGCCGACGACGCCCGCGATTCGCGGTCGCAGACCGTCTACGACCTGGCCGATTCGAGCCAAGTACACGCTCGACGGCGCGGGCGGGGTGGTGGAGCTGAAGTACGACGCCAACGGCAACGTGCTCGACCGGATCGCCTATGCGCGGACGATCCCGGCGGCCACGGCGGCCACCGAGGTGGCCATCGGCAGCGCCATCGCCGCGATCAGGAACCCGGTCCTGGATCGCCACGCCTACGCGGTCTACGACGCCGCGAACCGGCGCACCTGGTCGATCGACGGCGCCGGCGGGGTCGCGAAGGTGGTGTACGACGCCGACGGCAACGTGGTGGAGCAGAGGACCTACGTCAACCGGATCGATACCAGCAGCTGGACGCTGGGGACCGCGCCGGCCGTGGTGGCCGACGACACCCGCGACCAGCGGGTCCAGTCCGTCTACGACCGGGCCAACCGGGCTCGCTTCACGATCAGCGGCACCGGCGGCGTGGTCGAGCAGAAGTACGATCGGAACGGCAACGTTACCGAGCAGATCAGCTACGCCACGACCATCTCCACCGCGACGCCGGCGACCGAGTCCGACGTGTCCGGTGCCGTGGTGAAGAGCGCGGCGCGGGATCAGCACGTCTATCATGGCTATGACGCCGCCGGCCGGCGCACCTGGACCGTCGACGGCGTGGGCGGCACCACGACCCGTGCCTACGACGCGAACGGCAACCTCATTGAGGAGCGCGTCTACGCGGCCAAGCTGAACCTCTCGACCTGGACGCCCGGCACCACGCCGACCGTGACGGGGACCGCTGCCAACCCCGATCTGCTGGTGAGGAACGTCTACGACAAGGCCAACCGCGTCCGCTTCACCATGAACGGCGTGGGCGCCGTGGTGGAGCAGACCTACGACGGCGTCGGTCACGTGCTCGAGCGCGTGGCCTACGCGACGGTCGTCCCGACCTCGACCGCGATGAACGAGGTGGATTCCAGGACCGCCGTCAACGCGGTGAAGAACGACGCGAAGGACTCCCGCGTCCGGTCGCGCTACGACGCCGCTGGGCGCGTGGCCTGGACGGCCAACGGCGCCGGCGCGGTCACCCGGCAGATCTACGACGGCGCCGGGCAGCTGGTGAAGCAGGTGGCCTACGCCACGGCCGTCGCGAACACGGTCGAGCCGAGCGCGGTGGCTGCCACGGCCGACGACCGGGTCACGCTGTTCGCGTACGACAAGGCTGGTCGCCAGGTCTTCACGGTGAACGCGCTGGGCGGCGTGAGCCAGACCGTCTACGACGGCACCGGCAGCGCCATCCAGCGCATCGCCTACGGCGATACCATCGCGGCGCCGACCGCGGCCACGGATCCGGCGGGCGTCGCGGCCGCCGTGAACCCGGTGCTGGGCGGGAGCGGTGAGAAGCGCGTGTCGAGCGCCGTCTTCGACGCAGCGGGCCGGCAGGTCTACACCGTGGACGCGGCGGGCGCGTTCACCCGCAGCTGGTACGACGGCGCGGGCAGCCTGATCGCGACGCGCGCATACGCGTATGGCATCACGGCCGGCAGCACGCCCGTGCTCCTGGCTTCCGGTGACCTGCAGGGCCTGCAGAGTACGGCCGGGTACGACCGCACCACGCTCTACGCGTACGATTCAGCCGGGCGGCTGGCCTACACGGTCGACCCGCTCGGCTACGTGAAGGCCACCCGCTACGACGGGGTGGGCCGGATCACCGGCACGACGCTCCACGCCGCGGCCACCTCAGGGCTCAGCGTGGGGGCGACGGCTGCCAGCATCCTCTCGAAGCTGACCGTCAACTCGGCCCGAGACCAGTCGGACACCTTCGTGTTCGACGCGGCCGGGCGGCTCGAGTCGAGCAAGGACGCGCTCCAGGTCGCCGAGTCGTTCGCCTACGACGGGGCCGGACGCAAGGTCAGCTTCACGAACAAGAAGCAGGCGACCTGGACGTATGGGTACGACGCCGCGGGGCGGCTGGTGCAGCAGACCGACCCGCAGGTGGACGTTGCCTCCGTCGGGCTGGACGCAAACGGCAAGCTCACGCTGGTGGGGACGCCCCAGCCCACCGCGATCATCACGGTCATGGGCTACGACGCGCTCGGCAACCTGACCACGCGCATCGAGGCCTACGGCCTGAGCGGGCAGCAGCGGACCACCACCTACGCGTACGACCAACTCGGCCGCCAGGTGCTGACCACCTTCCCGCCGGTCGGCGTCTACAACGAGGCCGAGGCCAGCATCCCGGCCAACGGCGCGAGCAGCGTGGCCAGCCGGGTGGAAGACACCAGCAAGGTGCTGAGCTCGCAGACCTTCTACAACGTCTTCGGAGAGGCCGTGGCTGGCCTCGATGTGGGCGGGAACCGGAGCTACAAGGCCTACGACGCGCTCGGGCGGATTCGCTACGAGGTGGACGCGCTGGGCTACGTCACCGGCTACCAGCGGAACGCCTTTGGGGATGTCCTCCAGCTCACCCGCTACGCGACGAATCCGCCTCTGAGCGCCTCCGAGTATGCACCTCCCAAGGCGGCGGCCATCACCACTGCCCTGAACGGCCTGACCACCGCGCAGCATGCGGGCGATCGGATCCTCGTCACCCAGTACGACAAGATGGGCCGCGCGACCCGCGTCACGCAGCCGACGGTCTGGGTCAACGTCGGCAGTCCGGGTTCGGGGTTCAACGCCGCTGCGGTCGTGGAGAACACCTACGACGCCTTCGGCCAGTTGACGGACGCATGGTCCCTCTCCGGGCCCTCCAAGTGGACCGGTGTCCGCCACGTCTATGACCAGCGCGGTCAGGAGGTGAAGACCATCGACGCGGCCGGCTTCCTCACGGAGCAGACCTTCGACGCGGCAGGGAACCTCGTCGAGAGGTGGGAGTACAGCAAGGAGCTCACCGGGGTGACGGCAAACGGGCGGACGGCCTACGACCTGGCCTCGCTCACCAAGGTCAGCGCGCTGGACCGCGGCTGGTCCTACGGCTACGACCAGCTCAACCGCAAGACCTGGGAGTGCCAGAAGCAGGTGGAGTGCGTGGACTCCGCGGGCACGCTCGGCCGTCGTGATCTCTACACGTACTACGGGTACGACGCGCTGGGGAACCAGACCTGGGCGCGGGACCCGTCCTACGCGACGACCTACACCGTCTACGACGCTGCAGGTCGCATCAAGGCCGTCTCCGCGCCAAGCCGGAGCAGCACGCTGACCGGCGCCTCGCTCATCCCCATCACCACCTTCCTGCGCGACGCGTTCGGGAACGTGGTGGTGAAGCGAGAGCACGCCACCGGGACCACCGATCCGAGCACCGGGGCGGTGCCGGCCGAGAACGTCCTGGACCACGTGACGTACACGAAGTACGACGCGCGCGGTCAGGCGGTGATGACCACCGACGCCGAGAAGATCAACCACTTCCAGTCCTACGATGCGTTCGGGCACCTGGCGAAGCAGTGGCAGGGAGTGGAGGGCTCGAGCGGCTCCACGCGCACCCTCTACACGGTGTTCCAGTACGACGCGCTCGGCCACCAGACCGCCATCATCACCCCGAGCACGACCACCGGACTGGGATCCAACGGGATCGGTGCCATCGCCCTGAGCAACGTCAAGGTGACGATGAAGTACAACGCGTTCGGCGAGATGTACGAACGCAGCACCACCGGGCTCGCGACGGAGACGTTCGAGTATGACGCCGCCGGGCGGATGTGGCGAACCAACTCCGGCGACGGCAACCGGAAGATCTACCTCTACGACCTGCTGGGCCGGAAGACCGCCGAGCTGTCGAGCCTGGGCACCGTCGATGTCGGCACCTACACCTCCGCCTCCGCTGCCGACGCGGTGGGCGCCCTCGGCGTGCTGCGGCGGGTGGACTTCGAGAACGACGTCCTGGGACGCGTCACGCGCCAGGTGCTGCCGAACCGGCAGGACGCCCTCGATACTTCGGCCTACCGGGTGGCGGTCGAGCAGAAGTACGACCGCTGGGGTAACATGCTCAGCCAGAGCAACCCCACGGCGTCCGGTACCGCGCCGACGCTCTGGACCGACTACACGTACAACGGCTTCAACCAGGTCACGTCCAAGACCGACCCGATCGCGACGGCCGGAGCCACGACGCGCTCCACGACCACCATCCGCTACGACGTCCTGGGGCGGCAGGTGGAGGTGAAGGACGCCCGCGGCTACTCGACCAAGCAGGAGTGGGACGCCGGCGGCCAGCTGGTCAAGGAGACCCGCGGCCTCTACAACGGCGTGGAATATGGCGGCGTGGTGACCCGCGTCTATGACGCGTTCGGGAACCAGGTCCGCGTCATCGACGCGCTGAACCACAAGACCGACTACGTCTTCGACCGCCTCAACCGGAACACCAGGATCGTCACGGAGTCGGTCAAGGTCTACAGCGCCGATACGGACTACAAGGTCACCCAGGTCGCCGAGAAGCAGCTCGAGACCGTGATGACCTACGACGCGGCCGGGCGCAAGCTCAGCCAGACCAACGGCGACGGCGAGACCACGCGCTACGTCTACGACCTGCGCGGCAACATCGTCGAGACCATCCAGCCCATGGGGCAGTCGACGGTCTCGGCCTGGGACGCCGCCGGGAAGCAGATCGCCGAGAAGGACGCCAACAATGCCCTTGCCACCTGGACCTACAACGGGTTCGGCCGGCTCGAGGCGCACAAGGACATCGGCAACGCCACCTCCCAGTTCTTCTACGACAACGCCAATCAGCTCAAGCGCACGACCAGCAGTCGCGGGCAGAACCTCGAGTACAGCTACGACGGCGCCGGCCAGCTGGTGCAGATCGTCGACAAGGCCCTGAACCAGACCACCGTGTACGCCTACACGGCGGCCGGGAAGAAGACGCTCGAGCAGGTCACGCAGTATGGGGGCGCGCCGCTCAACTACAACGCGACCGCGGGCGGTTCCGCCGGGATGGTGGTCTACCAGAACCAGCGCCTCAGCTACGACAACCTGGGGCGCCTGCTCCGGGTCGAGGCCATGGACGGCGTGACCATGACCTTCGACTACGACGAGGTCGGCAACCGCCTCCACCAGCGGACGGACTACCAGACGCAGAAGTACCGGCTGGTGGACGACTACGTCTACCAGCAGGTCGGCACGAATGCGTACGGCCAGGCCGTCTACGCGAACGTCAAGGTGGGTTCACATCCCGTCTACGACACCACGGCGAGCACCAAGCACGCCTACTTCGCCTACGACTGCATGAACCGCCAGATCCTGGTGGACGGCGCGAAGAACAGCAACGCGAACGACCTCGGGAACATCACCAAGGACCAGGGGCACATCCTCGCCTACGACAAGAACGGCAATCGCATCAAAGACGTGTCGTACGGCAGGCAGGTGGTCGCGAGCGTAGGCGGGCCCAACTATGGCTCGAACATGACGTACGCGGTCTACAGCGCGCGGGAGGGCATCAACTACGAGTACTACGACTACGACGCGCTGAACCGGCTCACGGCGGTGAAGACGGGCCTCTTCGACGAGAACTGGAATGCCGTCCTCGACAGTAACGTCGCGCTCAGGCTCGACGAGCGCCTGTATGACGGAGCGTCACGAGTGGTCAAGGTCGGCCTGAGCAGTGAGACGACCGCTGGTTACCGCAGCGCCCTGAACGCGAACGACGCCGAGGCCAACGGCGCCCGCGTGCGGATCACCCGCTACGACGAGAACGGGCGCGTCCAGTCGGTGAAGGTCTGGAAGCCCAACAACAGCGTCGAGAGCGAGACCAGGTACGAGAAGAAGGAGTTCGACTACAAGGAGGCCATCTACACGTACGACTCGTACGGAAACGGCACGATCGTTGGCTATCGCGACGTGTACCGCTGGGATCCCAAAACCGCCTACGACGCCGCCGGCAACGTGAAGGCCTACACCTCGTCCGGCTCCGACGGCGCCAAGTCCGTCTATAACGTCGAGTTCAAGCTGTTCGACGCCTACAAGGAAGGAGTCGTCACCGGGTACCGCGAGGACAACGCCAACAACCCCGGCACGACCACCGACAACTACGACGTGAACGGCTTCCTGATCGGGCTCGACGATTCCACCAAGGACGCAAACGACAGGAGGTTCATCAACGACGCGCAGGGCAAGGTCCTGATGAAGGTGCAGGAGGGGCGCGTCCTCCGCCAGCTGGTGGTGGACGGGAACGTCCTCGGCGTCTACGGCGAGGGCACTGACCAGGACAAGCCCGTCAACAGCTCGGGGAACCCCAACTACACCGTCCAGGGCGAGTTCGGGCTCACCTACCAGGCCATCACCAACGCCTATCCCTCGGCGGCGGTCGGCAGCTACCAGGTCAGGGCCGGCGACACGATCAAGTCGATCGCCCAGGCTGCGTACGGGGACACGAGCCTTTGGTACGTGATCGCGGATGCGAACGGGCTCCGCGGGGACAGCGATCTCCGCGTGGGGCAGACGGTGACCATCCCCAATGGCGCGTCCGGTTCGAAGAACAACTCGACCACGTTCCAGCCTTACGACCCGTCGAGGGTCGTCGGCAGCACCTCGCCGAACCTGCCCATCCCTGCGGCGAACAAGGGCTGCGGGGTCATCGGCACGATTCTCGTGGTGGTCGTGACGGTGATCGCGACCATCTACACCGCCGGGGCGGCCGCAATTGCCATGAACGTGGCTGGTGCCGCGGCGAGCAGCGGCGTATTTGCGGCAGGGGCCGCCGTCCTGGGCGGGAGCGCCGTGGCTGGCGCCACCGGGATCGGCGCTACCATGGCCGTGCTCGGGGCAGCCGCGATCGGCGGCGCGGTCGGCTCGCTTGCTGGTCAGATGGTCGGTGTCATGACCGGCATGCAGAAGGAGATCAGCTGGGGCGCCGTGGCCACGAGCGCCATCTCCAACGTCGTGACGGCAGGCGTGGGCGGCGCGTTCAACGGTGCCGGCGACGCCGCGAAGTCCTGGTACGCCCGCGCGGCGGTCGCCGCGACCAAGGCCACGATCTCGAACGCGGCAACGCAGGGCGTCAGCCTTGCCGTGGGGCTGCAGAAGGACTTCAACTGGTCGTCGGTCGCCGCTTCCGCGGTTGGCGCGGCGGTGGGTTCCGCAACGTCCGAAGCCACCAACTCGGCGATCAAGTACGATCCGTCAAAGGGGGGGTTCGACTTCGGAAAGAGCCTGGTGTCAGGCACGGCGTCCGGATTTGTTGCCGGTATGACGACTGCGGTCATGCGGGGCGGAAAGATCGCCGTCCAGCAGATCGCAGCTGATGCGTTCGGAAACGCGTTTGCGAGTGCGCTGACCAGCCAAGCAGAGGCCTGGGAAGGTGAGCGGAAAGCGATCGCGGAACGGCGGGACATCAACAGCCGGTACGCGGACCAGAACGATCCCAGCCGCTTCTATGCGGCTCTTCCGGGGGGGGGGGCCGAAAGCGCGGTCGGGCCGCCACCCACGGAGGCAGTTCGTGACGGCGAGGGCAACGTCGTGGCTCTCGCATCTCCCGCGGGCGTTTGCAGGGTTGATCAGGGCTTCGGGTTCGGAGGTCATGGAGATCCGCGGTTCAATGTGGGGGTGATGGATCCGAGAGCACAGGCGCTGCAGAACCTGTGCAGCGTCTGGGGCGCTGGCACCGCCTCGGATGCTGGAGGCATCCTGCGCGGCGCTAGCCAAGAGGATCTGCTGAGCGCGCTGTCCGCGGCAGGAAGAGACTACCGGCGTCGGCAGGAAGACCTGATGCTGCGAGCCGGGAAGGCTGAAGGCTCTGTTAGCGCGCAAGTCCCTGGTTGGTTTGCGAGTATGCCAGTGTGGGAAGCTTCATCTGTAGCTGGCGAGAGATGGAACGAGTTGGTTGGCCCTGAGGCGGAGGTTGCTCCCGTACGAAGAGCGTCTGCAGCGTCGGTTTCGAGCGACCCGTCTGCAGGTACACGAGATGCTCAAACCACCGCGCCGAAGGCAGCGAAGGCAGCCAAGGCGAAGACACCAATAGTCGCGGCGCCCGAGCCTTCGGAGGAGGAGGCGGCTCGCATGCGCATTGCGGCTGTGGATATCGCAAAGGTGGAGTTCAAAGATTCGCCGTATGGGTCGGGCGCCAAATGCAATGAGTTGGTGTCCTGGTCATACCGTAAGGCCGGGATCACTTTCCCCGACGTGTACGAGGACATCACGGGGACCGGACGCCTCTTCACGTCAAAGGAGAAGATGATAAGTGATCCACATATGAGACTTGTTGCTGAGGGAAAGCAGCAGAAGGGTGACATGGCGGTTGTCGTCCGGAAGGACGGGACGTTCCAGCACGTGATGTTTGTTGATGACCCCAAGGCAGAGATGGAGTTCTTCTCCACGAGGGGCCCGGCCACGAACGGCAAGCCTGAGCGGGTTCCGAGTCCCTATCACAGGACTTGGTCAACGCAAACGAACAACAAGCCGGACGGCAGGACAATTCGATACTATCGTTGGATGCCGCTGAATAGCGAGGGGCCAAAATGAAAGCGCTGCGGTCAAGCATCGCCGGCCTGGTGGCCGCTGGTGTGTTGGCGGTGCCGGTGGATGTGCGTGGCGATGCAGAAGTGCCGGCGGCTGTCGCGAAAGGCTTGGTAATTCCAACTGGCAGCGGGCTGGTGCTGGCCGGTGAGCGCGTGCTGGTTCGGCTGGATCAGGTGGAGGCTGTGTATGTCCTGGCAAATCCTTCCCCAAAAGAGGTCCGAGTCGATGTTGCTTTTATGGTGCCTGAATACCGTTACGATGAGGCCACCGGCTCCTATAATGCGGTAGAGGAGTTTCGCCTAATGGTTGAGGGGCGCAGGGTTCCTGTGCCCTTCTCCGCGCGCGCCATCGTGGAGGACGGCGAGGGGCGCGAAAGGGACGTCACGCGCGATGTCATGGCGGCGGGGCTGTCCCTCGAACGCCTCGGGGGGGTTGAGGATGCCCTTGAAGTGCGTGCCGACGGGCGGAGCGTGGTCGTGGAGGGCCAGGGACCACTCGCTCGATTGCCAACCGCGGAAAGACAGCAGCTGGTCGCGAAGGGGGTGCTGCGCGCATGGGGGCAGGATGTCACCCCGGAGTGGATTGTGAGGGGTGGCTACTACTGGGTGCAGCGAGTGCCAGCGAAAGGTACGGTGGAGTTGCGGATTAGCTACAGGCCGGCCGCGGGTGTGGATGCCGAGTTGTCCGAGGAAACCCTGCAGGGAGCCTGCGCGGGTGAGTCGCTGCGCAGGGTTGCTGCTGCCAAGCAGTGGAAGGCGGTGTCTGTCGCGGTGGCGTTTGGGGCGGAAGAGCTGCCGAGGGAAGCTTCAGGGACTTTTGAGCTGATTGTTGATCCGCCGAAGGACTCGGTCGCGTCGATGTGCTGGGGAAGGGGCGGAGAGATAGTCAAGCGCAGGGCGGTCCGCAAGGCAGGTGGTGACGTAACAATCCCAGACGGTGTCACCGTGCTCTACCTTGTGCCGTAGTACACGGGTACCCGTCCGGTGAACCGCGTCGAGCAGAGCCCTACGCCGCCGCGGTAGCCTCCGGGGCGTGCGACGTGTCGCGACCGAGCAAGCGCTGGGATGCGAGGAGCTGCTGAGTGTGCGGCTTCTCGGAGGTCTCCTTCCAGTGCTTGGGGGAGAGCTCGAGGACGCGGGTCGCCGGCCAGGCGGGGAGCCAGGTGAGGACGTCGCATAGGTAGGCTCACGGCTCGAGACCGTGGAGCTGGCAGCTCGCGATGAGCGAGACGGCCACGGCGTTCCAGTGCGCGCCCTCGTCGCTGCCGCAGAACAGCCAGTTCTTACGTCCCACGACCTCGCGGCGGAGCTCGAGCTCGCTGAGCGAACGGAGGACGACATGACGGAGCAGGAGCGGACGCGGTGGACGAGGCTGGTCGCAGACTTCGAGGCAAGCGACCTCACGCAGCGGGAGTTCGCCACTGAGCGCGGGGTCTCGTTCAGCAACCTGCGCAACTGGCTGATACAAGCTTCGCAAGGAGTCCCGGCCCGCTGCAGCCGGAGCCGCCGAAGGTGCCTGGTGCAAGCCCCTGAGCGGGCGGCGGCGCCGGAGGGCTCGCGTCTGGTGCCGGTCCGTGTGCGGTAGCGTCCGCGGCGAAGCCGCGGACCTCGGTGGTGGCGGTGGGCCGGGGCGAGATGGTCGAGTCACTCTGCATGGGTCTGCGTATGCTCTCTTTGCTCTTGAGAACCGGGTGGGCCGTGCGCCGATGTTCTCCTATCGCTAGCGAGGAGGTCTCTTGAGTGGGATTCCTGAGGTTGGAACTCGTTGGTTATGGCGGTTGTTCTTTATCTTGTTGGCTGTAGTGTGCGGGGGGAGTGTGAGCGCCGCTTCTGACTCATTGGACCCTTCCGGGGCGTTTGGGGATCGTCGAGTGGTAGCGCTGGCGGAGGCGGCCTCCGTCGGCGATGTGGGGATGGTCAGGAGTCTTCTCGCGCAAGGTGTGCCAGTGGATGCGCGCGGTAACAACGGCAAGACGCCGCTCTACTTCGCGGTCCGAGCAAACAGCCGTGCGGGCGTCGCCGTCTTGCTCGAGGCTGGCGCAAGTCCGAATGTCCGCATCGAAAGTCCAGTCTGGGTTGGGGGGGTGCCACTAGTCTTCTCAGCCGCTTTGGCAGGTCCGGAGATGCTCGAGCTGTTGTTGCAGAACGGCGCCAACCCCAACGTTCGAAAGCCTCCCTTTCTAGAGCACATCAAGGAATGTCCGTTCGAGCGCGAGACGTTATTGTTGGAATGCATCAACGATCCAGTTCTGGTCGCGCTTCTGGTGAGATTCGGCGCGGACGTGAACGTTCGGCCCGAGCGGACCTACGGGACGATCGGGGGCGTGACTGCGGCTGAGCGGGCGGCGATCCTTCGCAGGTACGACGTGGTGAAGATACTGCTCGACGCTGGTGTAGCGGACCTGGAGGGGGTCGCGAATGCTTTGCAGGTAGTGCCGGCGCCAGCAGACATGGAGAGCGACCGTATTCAGCTGCTCTCGCGCTTGCGTGCTCTCGGTGCGACTATTCGTCCGTCCGAGATCAATCCCCGGACGCCGAGCGAGCTCGTGACGCCCGGTGCACCGCCGCTGTCGAGCCCCAAGGGGCCGCGCCCGTGGGTGTGCGGTCCTGCGAAGCGATTCGGCGAGGAATAGTGAGAGTGCTCGCCCTGCTGGGTAATACAGACTTGATTCCCGCTGACCGCTCGCACCAGCGCGCTCCGGCTCATAGAGAGCGCCTCTTCGCGGTATTGCGGTGGGCCGGGTTCTAAGCGCTACCTGAGCCATCCCTTCATATCAGGCCGAAGACCTCGCGGAAGATCCGGTGTTCGCGGAGCAGCTCGCCGAACGTCGCATGAGCGCCTCGGCGCGCTCCTCCTTCATCGTCGGTAGGGCCGCATAGTGGAAGAGGCCCTGGTTCAGCGTAACCGCCCGGCGAACGCCGTCTGGCGGGGCTGATCCAGTCGGTCGATGCTCCTCCGCTCACAACGGAGGACGACATGACGGAGCAGGAGCGGACGCGTTGGACGAGGCTGGTCGCAGACTTCGAGGCAAGCGACCTCACGCAGCGGGAGTTCGCGACGGAGCGCGGGGTCTCGTTCAGCAACCTGCGGCAACTGGCTGTACAAGCTTCGCAAGGAGTCCCGGCCCCTGCAGGCCGGAGCCGCCCAAGGTGCCTGAAGTCAAGCCCCTGAGCGGGCGCCCGCGCCGACGGGCTCGCGTCTGGTGCCGGTCCGTGTGGTAGCGTCCGCGGCGAAGCCGCGGACCTCGGTGGTGGCCGGTGAGCCGGGGCGAGATGGTCGAGATTCGCGCTCCTCTCCGGCGGTCCGGGTGCGCTTCCCCGTCGGCACCGATCCCAGGTACGTGCGCTCGCTGGCGGCGGCGCTGTAGGCCGTGATCGGGATCCCGCAGTCCGGTCCGCATTCCTGATCCGGCACCACGCCCATCGACATGCGGAAGTCGATCGACGGCCTCACCGCCATCGTGCAGCAGGAGATGGAAGGAGGATGCCTACTCGGGGCCACCTCTTCATCTTTGTGTCGCGGCGGCGCGACCGGTGTGAAGATCCTGGCGTGGGACAAGGGCGGCTTCGTGCTCGTCTACAAGCGACTGGAGCGCGGCCAGTTCAAGCTGCCGCACATGGACCCGTCCACGATGGCCGTCAGAGATCGACGCCACGCAGCTCGCGATGCTGCTCGACGGGATCGACTTCGGCCGCGTCGGGCGCCCCAATCACTGGAAGCCCCCATCCCAGATGGATCTTCCGGGTCGTCGTCCCATGGACAAGCCCGCCGCGCCGTGATCTACCGTCGTCAGTGAGCGGCGACGATCATCACTGTGCGTGGCGCGAGCGGGCGGGAGGCCCTCGAGGGCGAGCTCGCCGCGCTTCGTGCCGAGCACGCCGAGACCGTCGAGCAGCTCGCCGCCGTCCAGGCCACCATCGAGAAGCTGCAGCGCCACGTCTTCGGGAAGCGGTCGGAGGAAGATGCCGTCCGTCGGCCAAGGCGATCCGCGATCCGGCCCGCGCCGAGGCGGAGCGGCTCGCGGCGCTGCAGACCCGGCGCGAGAACGCGAAGAAGAAGCGCCAGCTCGTCACCCGCACCGTCGAGCACAAGGTGCCCGAGGAGAAGAAGGCCTGCCCGAAGTGCGGCGGCCGCGAGTTCACCACTGGGATCCCAAAACCGCCTACGACGCCGCCGGCAACGTGAAGGCCTACACCTCGTCCGGCTCCGACGGCGCCAAGTCCGTCTATAACGTCGAGTTCAAGCTGTTCGACGCCTACAAGGAAGGAGTCGTCACCGGGTACCGCGAGGACAACGCCAACAACCCCGGCACGACCACCGACAACTACGACGTGAACGGCTTCCTGATCGGGCTCGACGATTCCACCAAGGACGCAAACGACAGGAGGTTCATCAACGACGCGCAGGGCAAGGTCCTGATGAAGGTGCAGGAGGGGCGCGTCCTCCGCCAGCTGGTGGTGGACGGGAACGTCCTCGGCGTCTACGGCGAGGGCACTGACCAGGACAAGCCCGTCAACAGCTCGGGGAACCCCAACTACACCGTCCAGGGCGAGTTCGGGCTCACCTACCAGGCCATCACCAACGCCTATCCCTCGGCGGCGGTCGGCAGCTACCAGGTCAGGGCCGGCGACACGATCAAGTCGATCGCCCAGGCTGCGTACGGGGACACGAGCCTTTGGTACGTGATCGCGGATGCGAACGGGCTCCGCGGGGACAGCGATCTCCGCGTGGGGCAGACGGTGACCATCCCCAATGGCGCGTCCGGTTCGAAGAACAACTCGACCACGTTCCAGCCTTACGACCCGTCGAGGGTCGTCGGCAGCACCTCGCCGAACCTGCCCATCCCTGCGGCGAACAAGGGCTGCGGGGTCATCGGCACGATTCTCGTGGTGGTCGTGACGGTGATCGCGACCATCTACACCGCCGGGGCGGCCGCAATTGCCATGAACGTGGCTGGTGCCGCGGCGAGCAGCGGCGTATTTGCGGCAGGGGCCGCCGTCCTGGGCGGGAGCGCCGTGGCTGGCGCCACCGGGATCGGCGCTACCATGGCCGTGCTCGGGGCAGCCGCGATCGGCGGCGCGGTCGGCTCGCTTGCTGGTCAGATGGTCGGTGTCATGACCGGCATGCAGAAGGAGATCAGCTGGGGCGCCGTGGCCACAAGCGCCATCTCGAACGTCGTGACGGCCGGCGTGGGCGGCGCACTCAACGGAGCCGGCGACGCCGCGAAGTCCTGGTACGCCCGCGCGGCATTCGCCGCGACCAAGGCCACGATCTCGAACGCGGCAACGCAGGGCGTCAGCCTTGCCGTGGGTCTGCAGAAGGACTTCAACTGGTCGTCGGTCGCCGCCTCCGCGGTCGGCGCGGCGGTGGGCTCCGCGGCGTCCGAAGCGACCAACTCGGCAATCAAGTACGATCCCTCAAAGGGGGGATTCGACTTCGGAAAGAGCCTCGTGTCCGGAACGGTGTCCGGATTCGCCGCCGGCATGACGACTGCTGTCATGCGGGGAGGAAAGATTGCCGTCCAGCAGGTCGCGGCGGATGCGTTCGGAAACGCCTTCGCTAGCGCGGTGAGCGGCCAAGCCCAAGCCGATGGGGCTGCCGAGAGCGAGCGCAAGCTCCGGGCGCAGGCTTTTGTGAATGAGGCAATGAAGGGATGGGCCCTGACGCCGCCTTCACGTGGCCCTGAGTTCGTCCCAGAGTTGAAGCTCAAGTTCGGCTTGGGCTTCACCGCGGCTGGTGCTGATGCCAGCACGGCCGGCTCAGTGCCTGTCCCGGAGCAGGGCACTTCGCCGGACGGAGCGGCCGCCCCCCCCGCCGCCGGCCACCGGGAGCACACCCTACACAGTGCAGAAGGACGATACTCTCTCCGGAATTCTCGGGACGCTGGATCCCAGGATCATTGGTGCAGTCATGAAGGCCAGCAATCTGGATAGCACCAACCTAGTGCCCGGCAAGGTTCTCACAATTCCGGACGACGCATACAACCGCGACTTTGCAAATCCGGAGGAGGACTATGTCCAACTCGCCCAGGATGGGCGTAACGCTCTCAAGAAAGATCGGGCTCGCGTTGCCGAGGCGAGAGCAAGGCTTGTAGGTGAAGGGCAGTCAGGCGCGGACGCTGGCGGCAGGTCCGGTGTTAGCTGGCCGTCGCTGGCCAGGACCACGGCGCTACATCCGACGAATGACCTCATGTCGCTGGCGTTCGGTCCGGCATGGGATCCGAACTACTCGTACCTCAGACCCGATCCGCGCTGACGCGGGATGATCTTCGCCGCCATCTCGGCGCCGCTCTCGCAGCGGCGGGACGCAGGTCGCCCAGCGGCGTCGGCCGCGGGACGGGTCAGGTTGTCAGCGCGCAATGAAGAAGGGGCGGCCTGCGGGCCGGTGATTCAGGTGACGGCGGCGGGCCCGTGCTGATCGGCGACCCGGGTGACGAGCAGCGCGTCGCGGAGGGTCTCCGCGGCGCGGGCCCAGGCGATGGGGCTGCCGTCCTTGCGAGGCGCCAGGGCCCGCCAGGCGCTCAGCGCGTTGTAGCCGATGATCCGCAGCCAGCTGACAGTCTCGATGGCGGCGCGGTTCGCCTGGCAGGGGTGGCCATCGTCCTCGCCCAGCACCACGTCCAGGGTCCAGTGGCAGCGGTTCTCGATGCCCCAGTGCAGACGGACGAGCGCCAGCTCCTGGTTGTGGGTCAGGTTCCCAGCCGGGATCGAGGTGACGAAGTACCGCTGCTCGACCGCCACGATCTCGCCGCGCCGGTCGGTCGTGGTCTGGCAGACGTACCAGAGCTGCTGGGCGCCCTCCATGACGACGGATGGGCTGCCGGCGACGTCGCGGACGTACAGCTCGCGCACGATGGTGTGGCCCCTGTACCGCTCGGCGGTCCGGGCGACCGGGTCACCAATCGTGTACTCGCCGTGCTCGCGGGCGAAGGCGTGCAGGTACGGCTGGTTGCCCTTGAGGCCGAACAGGTACCAGCAGCCGAGCGAGCTCACGAGTTCCGCGTTCTCACGGGCGCAGAGACCGGCGTCGCCGGTGACGATGCGGAAATGCGCGCCCAGCGCGTCGTGGACCTTGGGGAGCAGTTCCCGGAACGCCGGGGACTCGCCCTCCTTGGAGCCGATGATCCGCTGCCCTACGCAGGGACAGGCCGCGGACGAGGTCAGCGCGGCGCGGAGGGCGCCGAAGGTCTGCACCGACGAGCCCTCGGCGTCGTAGGCGGACTGCAGGGCGCCCGGCAGCTGCTCGCCGTCGACCCGGGACCATGTCCCCTTGCCGTCGAAGCTCATCACGCCGACGGGGAAGCGGTCGTGCCTCACCACCTTGCGGGCGAAGAGATCCTTCGCCTGCGCCAGGACCGTCTGCTCCAGGCCGGCAGGCGACTGCTGGGCGAGCAGGCGGTAGAGGGTGGTGTCGCATGGTTTCCCCACGACCGAGAGCCCCAGCGTTCGACGGGCGCCGAGGCCGAGGTCGGCGAAGAAGTCTTCGGCGCGACGCAGGCTCCGACAGCCCACGGAGAAGGCGGCGGCCAGGCCTCCCAGCAGGCCGAGGTGGTCGTGGACCACCCAGGCGTCCTCTCGAGGATCCTCGACCTCCCGGTCCCAGGGGATGTCGGCGTGCCGCAGGGCACGTCGGGCTTGTGCTTCGGTGATCGGCATGATCTTCTTCCTCTCGGCCTTCCTCACTTCATTACGCGCGAGGTTCCGGCCGTTCTGGGGTGGGGGCCCGCGAAGCCTCCACCCCTCTTTCACTACGCGCGAACGGATGATCGCCGAGGAGGAACCCGGCGTCGATCTCTGCCGATCAGGAATTCGAGGCGATGGCGGGCGGAGCCGGCCCGAGCCACGAAACTCACCCTCGTCTCGGGGCGAAGTGGAGTCTCAAGCGCCCCAGGCGCGAGAACCGCGAGGCGACGGGTCAGCGGGAATCAGGTCTGACTCGTACCTGGTGAAGGATACGGGCAGTGACAGATGGACCCGGCACTACGGTCGAGTCAACCTGGCATGGAAGTATCCCGAATTGAATGATTACCGCGACCCGGATACCGAGCCGGAAGTTGTCAGTGCGAAGGCCAGGTGGTGCGGTGTCTATGGATACGATGTACAGGCCTCTGAAGCTGTGCTGGGGGATCTTTGTAAGCCGGCGCCATTTACAAGCGAGGCTTCGATTGCGGGAATGGTAAACGGCCCGACCAAAGGTGTGATGGGTCTCGCGAAGATGGCCTACGGCAACTTCCGGCTCAACTGGTACGGCATCAAGGCCACGTTCGCCCCACTGACGGAGGGGCGCTTGCCGGACAGGCTGGACTACAGTGATGCTGTTAGAAAGTCCTACGAGCCGACAGCGGATTGGTGGAACGGCGAGTTCATGTCGTACACGAACACCCCCGCAGCGCGGACGAATGCGTTTGTGGGTGAAGTGCTGAGCCCCGGCAATCTACTGCTTGGGGAGGGGATCGGCGTAGGTTTTCGCCTGCTCGGAAGGCTGGGCGCGGCGGGTGATGGCATAGGCGTAGTGGCTGGAAATCTTCGGGGCCCGGTGGCGGGGGCGGCCGACGCAGCGGAGGCTCTGAGTCAGCTTGAACATCCGCTGACGGGTTGGTCTCCTGATCAGGTTGTGAATCACGCGATGGGTCTTGGTGTTAAGACACCCAGGGACAGTTTGTGGCTATGGTCAGGCCTTCGAAATGGGGTTCAGGAATCGCAGACATTTGCGCGCACATACGGAGGAATGACGTTAGAAATGACTCCGGGCGGGCGATGGCTTAATGACATGAAGCTGTGGGGGGCTGAATCACCGTTTACCCCCGTAGAAGCGAGTTCTATTTGGAACAGGGTTTCAAGAGGGGCTTGCGAGCAGGCGAGTGGTCAGGTTCGGGCGGTGCTTGGACAGGTGAGCCCTCGGGGCGCGTTCATGTCGGAGGAGATGCCTACTGTGCTGGCCAATCCCAAGGTTACCGGCCTGGACCCGTTCTATGTGCCACCGAACACCTATAGGGCGCCCGTTCTGTTCGATCCGTCAAATCCTTTGCGAGGGTTGTAGATATGTTCTCGAATCTCAATAAGCAGGGCGTACGCAGTGATCTGGGCTTCGAGGTTCAGATAACAGGGCGCTTCTCAGCTGAATACAGGGAGGGGGGACGCGTCTTCGAGATCCCTGTCGAATTTGGTGGGGGTATGGGCGGTGCGTGTGTGATCCTGCGCCGCGCGGAGATTGTGCAGGTTCTCGCGGTGAGCCGTAAGTGGAATTTGCAGGAGGAAGCGCGAATTCTGACGAACTTGGAAGATGCATTCAGGTTTCTCGGCTTGGACGTCTCTATCGAATAGGTTCGGGTGCCCCGAGCGCCCGAGCGCCCGAGCGCCCAGCGCCCCGACCCAGGGGTCCACGCCGCGTCCGAGCGCCCCGACCCAGAGGTCCGCGGCGCGGCCGGGCGGATTTCTGGCAGGGGATGCCCCGGAGCCTGGGGCTCGCTCCCTCCCACTGCAAGCGATCGGGCAAGCCTGAGAGGTCCAATGCCAGCGCCCATCGCCTGTGCCGGGAGACGCACCGCGTCCGCTGGGCGTGCGAGGGCTCGCCGCGAAGCGGACCGCGACGCGCAATCGTCAGTGGAGCCGGCAAGCGGTCAGCTGGCGGCGCAGGCCGCCCCGAACCTCACGCGCATCAAATAGGTGCCATACGGGAAGATGGCGCCCCGCTCGCCTCTGCAGAACCGTACTAACGCGTCCCGGTGAGCCTCGAGGAACCACTTCAGCCGCTGCAGCGCCTCGATCCGCTTCCACTTGTCCAGGCCGGCGACGCGGGGCTTCAGGCGGCGCCGCGCCTCGCCGGTGGTGGGGCGATCGGTGGGCCTCTGCTTCAGGGCGCGGCGAGCCCCCATCACCTGTCGCCACCGGTCTCGGGTGAGCCCACTTCCACCGGTATCACCGGTGCCCGGGCCCCGTGAGCACGCGGACGTGGGAGCCGGAAACTGGCGAGGGCTGCCGGGGAGCGGGAGGCTGGTGGCGGTTACCCGTTCGGTGAACCGCGTTCCTGACGGTCAGCGGAGCCGGTGGTACTCGACCGGGCATGGCGCGCGAGGGACGAGCGGTCTGGGCGAAGCGGGTGGAGCGGTGGGTGGACAGCGGGCTGTCGGCGAAGGAGTTCGCGGCGGAGACGGGCATCAACGCGAGCACGCTGGCCCACTGGCGCTGGCGGCTGGGCGCGGAGGCTAGCCGGGCGCCGGCCAAGACGGCGGCACCGGTGCGGTTCGTCGAGCTCGCGGCGGCTCCCGACGCCGCTGCCCCCGCGTTCGAGCTGGTGCTCGCCGGCGGTCGCACGCTGCGCGTGCCGCCGCGGTTCGATGGCGCCGAGCTCGCGCGGCTGGTCCAGGTACTCGAGGGAGCGCTGTCTTGATCCCCGCGGGCGTGCGGATCTTCGCGGCGACCGCGCCGGTGGACATGCGCCGCGGCTTCGTCGGCCTCGCTGAGGCGGCGCGCGAGGGGCTCGGCCACGATCTGGGCGGCGGCGCGCTCTTCGTCTTCTTCAACAAGCGCAGGGACAAGCTGAAGCTCCTCTGGCACGACGGACCGGCTGGTGCCTGCTCTACAAGGCGCTCGACCGCGGCTTCTTCCGGATCCCCGACGCCGCACCGGACCAAAAGGCGATCACCATCGACGGTTGCGAGCTCGCTGCCATCCTCGAGGTGTTGTCTCCCACGCTCCCTCACCGCCGGTACGTCACGTTCCGTCACCGGGCTGATGTGAGCGTTTCCCGGAGTGCGCCCTCCGGTGACCAGCGCTGGAAGGTGGCGGAGACGGAGAAGCCCGGGACGCTGGAAGCGGCCGGGGCCTCGGGCTACAGCAGCGGGACCTGACGAGGGTCGTCCTCGGGTTCGAGGCGCCGCAGTTGCGCGCGGAGCCAGGGGACGGAGGGGAGCCGCGCGAGCAGCGCGGCGGAGGCCTTCGGCGGACCGCGCGCTGCGGCCGAGACGGTTCGCAGCGAGGCGACGAGCGGCGGGCCGGCCACCCAGACGCGGACGCCTGCGCGCCGGGCTGCGAAGGCGACGGGGTCGGCCGGGAGGTGCGCCTCGTCGATGACCAGGTCGGCTCCGACGGCGGCGAGGCGCTGGGCGAGGCCCCAGCGTGCGGCGTCGGGTGCGGGCCACCGTGGCGGTGAAGCAGACGCGACCGCTGCCATCCACGAGCACTGCAGCGAGGCCGCGCCGACCGAGCCAGACGCCGCAGGCGGTCACGTGGTCTCCGGTAGCGCCGCCTGGACGTGCTCGGCGGTGACGGCCTGGGCCTTGGCCAGGGCGGCGGCGATGAGGGCGTGATGGGCGAGCAGGTTCACCTTGCGAGGCATGACCGCTCGTCGCGTGGTGGATCGCCTCCAGTGCCGGCGGCTCGAAGATCGGCAGTTCGGTTCCGGCCAGTCGGAGCAGGTGGGCAAGGTAGGCGGGGAGCTCATCGCGGGTGAGGCCGCCCACGTGGTGCCGGACGACAATGCGCTGGGCACAGGGCCTCGTGGACGGCCATGCCCACCCGGCGGCGCAGCTCGGCCTGGCCGACGAGGAGCAGGCAGAGCCGGTTCTTGGAGTCCATCTCGTAGTTGGTGAGCAGGCGCAGGTCCTCAAGCACCTCGCTGCGGAGGTGCTGGGCCTCGTCGATGATGAGCACCGGGCGCACCTTGGTCTCGGTGCAGAGCCTAGTGACCTCGCCGCGGATCACCTTGTAGAGCGCGGCGCGGCTGCGCTCGGTGGGCAGGGCCAGCTCCCAGGCGATGGACTTGTACATGTCGGTCACGTTGCCGGTGGAGAGCGGCACGTACAGGACGCGGTAGAGGCCGGAGTGGAGCGAGGTGGCGACCTTGCGGCAGATGGTGGTCTTGCCGGACCCGGGTTCGTCGGTGACGAGGCCGATGCCGCGCAGGTCGAGGAGGTGGCGGAGGCGCGCCTCCAGCTCCTTGGTGGCGGCGAAGGCGAAGAGGTCGTCGGGGGCGAGGCCCTTCTCGAAGGGGTGGCGGCCGAGGCCGAAGTGCTTGCGGTACACGGTCAGTCCTCCTTCTCGTCGAGGTCGGCGAGGCGGAGGCCGGCCGGCTGGTCCCGCTTCACGAAGCAGTTGGCGTGGACGTCGACGAGCTTCGCGTCGCCGGTGCGCTCGCCCTTGGCCCACACCTGCATCGGTCGGCCGGGCCTCGTGGGATCGAAGCGGAGAGTGACGGTCTCGCCGACCAGGGCGGCCTCGACCTCGTAGACGTCGCCATCGAGACTGACGGTCCGGTCGCGGGCGACCTTGCGCTTCTCCTCCTGGAGGAAGAGGTCGTCGATGTCGGCGCCCAGGTAGCGGACCTCGTCGGCGAGCGCCGCCCAGCGGTCGAGTGGCGTCGCGCCATCGAGGCCGCGGTGCGGGGTGCGTGGTGGTACTCGCCTTCCACGAAGGCCCAGAGCCTGCGATTCAGGGCGTCGAGGCCCTGGAGGTCCGCGGGCTGGAGGAGCGGCAGGAGCTGCATCCGCACGGTCCGGAACCAGCGCTCCATCTTTCCCTTGGCCTCGGGGTGGTAGGCGCGGGCGTGGATGAGGGTCACGCCCAGCTTGGCGCAGACGAGCGCGAGCTGGTGGGAGCGGAAGGCGGCGCCGTTGTCGACGAAGAGGTGGCGCGGAGCGCCGCGGCGGCGGACCGCTTCCTTGAGCACCGGCAGTGTAGGCCGCGGTGTTCTCGGACAGGGCGAACATGGCGAAGGGGACCACCCGCGTTCGCGTCGTCGATGAAAGGCAATTAGTGTAGGTCTTGCGCCTGCGGCCATCGACCGACACGGCCGGCCCGTGCATGACGTCGCTCATCCACAGGTCGCCAGCCTTCTCGAAGGCGAAGCGCGCGGTGGTCCTTGCCGCTGGGCGCGTCCTTGGGCCGCTTCATGAGCCCGGCGCGGGAGAGGAGGCGGTGGACCGTGCTCGGGGCCAGGACCACGCTCTCCGGCACCTTGCCGATGGCCAGCGCCTCCCTGATGACGAGCTGCACCGACAGCTCGGCGTTCTCTTCCTTGGTGGCGAGGAGCAGGTCGGAGACTTCGCGGGGCAGCGCCCGGGACTGGCCGTGGTCTCCGCGCACCTTGGGCCGGAGCCCGTCGAGCCCGGCCTTGCGGTAGGCCTTGAGCCAGTCGCGGATGGTTTCGGCCGCGACGCGCCCGCGGGCGCTCCCAGGGATGCGGTAGTCGATCTCGGCCTTCTCGCGCAGCCGGGCGCTGAGCCCCTTGGTCCCGGGCGGCAGGTGCACGAGGTCCCCGATCACCCCGAAGCGGAACAGGGCGACCTCGTCGGACTTCTTCTTCGCGTCGTCGTTCACGGTCAGTCTCCTTGGCAACGCCCCTGGATCGGGGCGGCCGGAGGAGCTACCGCGCCCCGGCCGGCGGGTCCGGCCCCGGGTCGTGTTGGATCGTGCTGGCCCTGGGACGCCGCCGGGCAGGCCGGGGGCCGAAACCGAGCGGCGGGGGCAGCGTGGCCAGGTGATCCGCGGCCAACCCACGCAGACGTCACCACTGCCGCCTCGGTCCCCAGGGCCGAGCGGATCGAAGTGACGGTGGGCTCGCGGCCAGCGAGGAGCCCGGGCAGGAGGCCGATCACCGCGGCCAGGCCGGCGTGGACCAGCCGGACACGACGCCGCACCCACCGCACCGCGCCCGGCAGCTCGATGTCGGGCCGCAGCGCCTCGCTGGCGGCTTCGCGGGTCCCGGCCTCGGCGGCGGCCACCACCGCGTCCACCTCGGCCAGCGAGCCCGTCAGCCGCGCCGCCAGGCAGTCCGGCAGCAGGCTGATGCTGGTCCGCGCCTTCGGGCACCACCACCGGGCCACCCGGCAGCCCACCGGCCAGACCCGCTCGTAGGTACCGTGCCGGGCGAGGCCGCAGCCGCCCTCCGGGTGCAGCGGGCAGCGCTCCAAGCTTGCGGAGCGCCACGCCTCCTGCTTAACGTACTCCTCGCTGGTGAGCCCGGTCGCTAGCCGAACTTGCACCAGCCGCGGCCCGCACCGCTCCAACGGTGGCGGGCCATTCTCTTGTCCTGGGCCGGACCCCATGCCCGGCGCGAGCCGGCAGGGTCACCCAGAGTGCGATGGTGGGGAAGTTTCCGGTCAGCCGATCACCGCGCTGGGCCACCAGCGCCGGCGGTGAGCTGGGGAATCAGACCGAGCAGGATCGGGCGGTGGACCGCGGAACTACGCGGGAGCCGACACTCGAGGGTGTGCAGCTGCCGGCGAGCAAGGCGACACCGCGCGAACTCGCGACGAAGGCGCGAGACGCCGCATTGCGCGCGGGATCGCGAGCGTGTACTCAGCCGGGAGCGTGATCGAGCGCGACCCGCGAGACGCCGAGATCGAAGCCCTGCGGGCGCAGCTCGCGAGGATGACCGCCACGGCGGAGGCGCTGAAGGTGCGCGCCGAGGCGGCCGAGCACGAGCGGAACGAGTTCCGCAAGCTCTACGTCCTGGTCACCTACGAGCTGGAGCGGCTCAAGCGCCAGCTCTTCGGCAAGAAGGCCGAGACCGTGGACCCGACTCAGGTCCAGCTCGCCTTCGGCCCGGTGCTCGACGCACTGGAGCGCGCCCGCGCCGGCGGCGAAGCCGAGCGCACCGAGGTCGAGGCCCAGGCTCGAGAGCCTCCGCGAACGCGCCCGCGCCGAGGTCGCGCGCCGCTGACCGCTCGCACCAGCGCGCTCCGGCTCACAGAGAGCGCCTCTTCGCGGTATTGCGGTGGGCCGGGTTCTAAGCGCTACCTGAGCCATCCCTTCATATCAGGCCGAAGACCTCGCGGAAGATCCGGTGTTCGCGGAGCAGCTCGCCGAACGTCGCATGAGCGCCTCGGCGCGCTCCTCCTTCATCGTCGGTAGGGCCGCATAGTGGAAGAGGCCCTGGTTCAGCAGCGAGAGTGTCCGGCGCTTTACCGTGTTGGTCTTCAGGTACTTGTCGATCCCGATGGCCTCGCCGGCGGCCCCCAGGATCGTGAGGAGCGCGATGGCGATGGCGCTCACGAGCAGCGCGCGTGGAGGCGCAGCTGCGGGACCACCCTGGCGCAGTGTCCGTAGCCTGGGGCCGCGCCCTGGGGCTGGGATCAGATGAGTGGGTCTTCGCCAGCGATCAGGGCATCGGGTTCTACTCACGGCCTGGTTGGCAGGCTGAGTGGGTGCCGAAGGTGAGTGGGCTGCGGGATCAGGTCGGACCCAGGGGTGGTTCGTGGCTCGCAGGTGAGGTAGCCGGCTACTCGATGATGCGCCCGATCCGCTCCCAGCGCGGTCCGCTCGGGCCCCACGAGAAGTAGATCCAGGCGGCGCGCCCGATCACCCGCAGCTCCGGGATGGGGCCGTAGTAGCGCGAGTCGGCCGAGCGCGGGCGGTTGTCACCCACGACGTAGACGTGGCCTTCGGGGACCTGCACCGGCCCGGCGTCCTCGCCGCAGGGCTCGTCGGGCACGCAGAGCGTATGGTACGCGCGCCCATCCAGCCGCTCGACGGCGTCGATGCAGGCCACCTCCTCCCACGACCCGTCCGTACCGCGATTCCAGTAGGAGCAGGGGCCGGCGGACGGCGTGCGCTCCACGGGGACGTCGTTCAGGATCAGGCCGCCTGCCCGCAGGGCGATCGTGTCACCGCCGATCGCCACCACGCGCTTGATGAGAGGATCGCGCCGCGCAGCGCCAGCGGCCGGGCCGTGGATCACCACGTCACCCCGCCGGACCGGCTGGCCTGGGATCATCACGATGAAGTCGCCGTTCTGGACAGTCGGGTTCATGCTGCCGGCGGGGGCGTGGAACGTGCGCGGCATCCAGCGCTGGAAGGGCACCTGGACCACGGTGGTCGCGAGGACGCTGGCGAGGTAGACCGCGACCAGCGCCCACGGCCGGCTGGCCCAGCGGCGCGCATCCGGCTTCGTCGCGCGCGCGAGGCGAGCGGCCAGGATGGCCTGGCCAATCCACCAGACCAGCAACACGGTCGCCGCCGCGGCGGTGGGGCGCGGGCCGATGCGCAGCGCCGCCACGAAGCCGCCCTGCAGCGCCAGCCAGGCGAGATGGACGAGGACGCCGGCCAGCAGCCGCCCGGCGTAGACGTGGCCGAGCCCGTTGCAGAGGAGGCCCAGCAGGCCCGCCACCAGCGGCCGCGGCTGGAACACGGTCGGGCCTGGCCTGGTCGGGACGGCAGGGGTGGTGAGGACGGGGTCCATGCCACCAACCTAGCAGGTGCGGGCCGTCAGAGGTCGAATGCGCCCCGGAGGCCAACCTGGAACAGGTGGTGAAGCTTCTTGTCCGGGATCTCGGCGGAGACCGTCCCGGCGTCGGAGGTGGGGCCGGCGTCCACCACCTCGGTGGAGTACCGGCCGATGCTCCACATCAGGAACGGACCGGCCGAGAGGGAAGGCCCCAGCCGCCAGTCGGCGCCGCCCTGGAGGTTCACCAGCTCCCAGCCCTTGTACGTGAGCGACTGGCCGCCGCCCTCGGTGGTGTTCCACTCGTAGCCAGTGCCCAGCCCGAGCCAAGGCGCCATGGCGCGGCTGGCCGGGTCCGCGTAGGTGACCTCCAGGCCGACCCGCGTGACGTGCTGGGTACAGCTCACGCCGGCCTCGTCGCAGGATCGGTCAATCGGATCCGCCGGCTGTGCGAAGGCGTAGGAGAAGTACCCGCCCAGCCTGAGCTGCGGCGAGACCTTGAAGAGCAGGTCCACCTGGAGGGGAACGGCGCTGCTGGTCAGGTCGCGCATCTCCACCGTGACCCCGTCGGCCGAGCCGACGGAGCCGGCGGCGGCGGCGAAGCCGACCCGGAGTCCGAGCGACAGCTGCGCCTGGGCTGCCAGCGGCGCCCCGAGGGCCGCCGAGGTGATCGCAAGCGCGAGGAGCTTCTTCATGTCCTTCCTCCCGCGCCGGCTCGCCAGCGCCGGGGGAGGAGACACCCAAGACGGCAGCGCCGGGGGGCGACACAGCGCCGCGGGCGGTTTCCGGTGCACCGCAAAGGCCGGCCGCCGCCCGGCGCAAGCGAGCCGGCCCGCATCTGCGGACCGGCTCGCAGACTTCAGGATGCTGAGCGAAGGCGACGCTACATCCCGAACGTCCCGCGGATGCCGATCTCGAACCAGTGGTGGATGGTCTCGTCCACAATCTCGCCCGCGGCGTCGCCGCTGGAGTCGCTGTACCGGCCGATGCTCCACATGGCGAAGGGGCCGGCGGTGAAGCTCTGGCCCACCTTCCAGTCCACGCCGCCCTGCAGGTTCAGGAGCTCCCAGCCGCTCGCGTCGGCGTCGTGGCCCTCGATCTCGGTGTTGTTCCACTCCCAGCCGGTGCCGGCGCCGATCCAGGGCTGGGCAGATCCGGGCGGGGTGAGGAAGCTGTACTGGGCCTGCACGCCCAGCCGGACGATCGACTGCGAGCAGTCGTAGCCGAAGGCGTCGCAGCTGTCGTCGAGGTCGTTCCCCATCTGCGCGAAGCCGTAGGAGCCGTAGAAGCCCAGCTTGAGCTGCGGGTTGACGGTGAAGAGCAGGTCGGCCTGCAGCGGGACGTTGCTCTTGCTCCAGTCGGACAGGTCCACGCCCTCGGTCAGCTCGCCCCCGGCGAACGCGTAGCCGAGCCGGAGCCCCAGCGACGTCTGGGCCTGCGCCGCGAGCGGCGCGGAAAGAGCCGCCGCAGCGGCCGCCATCACGAGAAGCTTCTTCATGCTGTTCCCCTCCGGCGCCGGTGAGCCGGCGCACGCAATGGTGGACCCGCAGCGCGCAGGCGACGAAGCGCCCACGCGGCGGGGTCCGGCATCACGCGTGCGCGCGCCGCCAGGACGGATGGCTGCTATTCACGGCGCGTGCCGAGCGAGGAACGCCGCGAGATCAGCAGGTTTGCGCGGGAAGGGCGGAGGCCGGGGCGTGGCCCCGGTTCACAGGCGTGGCGGCTCGGCGCCAGCCGGTGGCCCCGGTGCTCGCCGCTTCATTGGACGCGCCGGCGCCGAAAACCTCGACCAGCGGTCCGTCCCCTGGAATCCTGCCGGCGCACCGCCGCGCTCCGCCTGCCGGGGCCGGCACCGACCCGGAGATCCCCGTGCCGCTCCCGCTCGCTCCACTGCTCCTCGCCGCACTGCTCGCGCCGCCACCTTCCAGCCTGGAGGCCATCCCGCTGCCGCCCGGGTCCGCGCGCGACGGCGCCGAGGAGGCGCGGCGGGCGTCCTGGGGCCGGCCGCCGTACCTCCCCGGCCCGGCCGACACGGCAGTGGGCGAGGAGCTGGGCGGCGAGCTGCTCCAGGGCCGCCGCTTCCAGGTCTTCACCACCCGTCGCTCTGCGGCGGAGGCCGTGGCCTTCTACCGCCGCACGCTGGGCGGCGCGAAGGGGCGCTGCAACGGCGACGACCTTACGGACCCGCGCCAGCTGGCGGCGGGCGGGAGCTCGCCGGTGCTGGCATCGACCTGCACCTCCGGCGGCGGAGACGTCAGCCACCCGTTCCGCTGGCGCCACCGCGAGGCGGGCGGCGCGCTGGTCACGCTGGAGGTGGCGGTGGAGGAGCCGACCGCCGGCAGCCGCAGCGTGCGGCTGGTGCTGCTCGAGGCCCGCTACGCAGGTGCGGCCGCGGCCGCCGCGCCGGACCAGGCCGAGCTGGGCGTGCCGGTCCACCCCTCCATGCGCCACGACGTGAACGCCTCGGTGAAGGGCGTGGTCGAGGTGCAGGCCTTCCGCTCCAGCGCCACGGTGGAGACGCTGGCGGCCTTCTACAGGTCGGCGCTCCACCGCGACCCGAGCGACGCCGACGGCAAGCGGGTCTTCATCCTGGGAGACCCGCCCGACTACAACCACACGCTGGTGATCGAGCGCGACTCCGCCGGGCAGACCTGGGTGAAGCTCGTGCGCATGTGACGCGCAGCGGGGCGGTGCCGAAGGGCGCGTGCTCACGGGCGCGCCAGCGCCGCCGCGATGGCCTGCCGCTCGGTGGCGCCGGCCGGATCGCCCTCCAGCTGCTGCCGCCGGTACTCCAGCCACTGGCGCTCGTCCTCGCTGGCCGGCCCGGCCGCGCTGATGCGGGCCACCGCGGCGCTGAAGACGGCGTGGAAGTCGGGCTGCCGGCCGTCCAGGTCGGTGTGGCCGTAGCGCCGCGCCAGCGTCCAGGAGGCCAGCACCTGTCCGGCCAGCGCGCCGGCGCCGGGATCGGCGGCCAGCGCGGCCACGCCGCGGCCGACGTAGCGCGGCGTCTCCGACTCGGAGAAGAAGGGGACCCGCTCCGCCGCCTCGCGCCAGGTCTCCTCGGTCACGCCGTGCAGGTCGAGCATGCCCTCTGAGCGGAGATAGCCGGGCGTGACGGCCAGCGCGGTGATGCGGTCGTGGCCGCGGGCCCGCAGGTCGCAGGCCACCGCCAGCGCGAGCCGCACCGGGATCACCTTGGCCAGGTCGTAGCCCAGCATGCCGCGGTAGCCGGGGAAGTCGCCGTCGGTCACCTCCACCACCAGCCCGGCGCCGCGCGCCAGCAGCAGCGGCAGCGCGTGACGGAGCGTGAGCACGTGGGTGCGCAGCACCGTCTCCACCATGCGGAAGACCTTGTCCGGCTCGAGCTCCCAGGCGGCCGCGCCGAACTCGATCAGCGCGTCGCCGCCCCACACGTCGTTCACCAGCACGTCCAGCCCGCCGCGCTCGGCGCGGATGCGCGCCGCCAGCGCCTCCACCTGCGCCGCCTCGAGGTGGTCCACCTTGACGGCGATCCCCTCTCCGCCCAGCGCGGTCACGCGCTCGGCCGTCTCCTCGATGGTCTCCGGCCTGTGCGCCAGGTCGAACGGCGCCCCGGCCCCCTGGCCGCGGCCGGGATCGGCGCGGGTGGAGCGGCCGGTGCAATAGACGGTGGCCCCGGCCTCGCCCAGCGCCTCGGCGATGCCACGCCCCGTGCCCCGCGTGGCCCCGGCCACCAGCGCCACCTTTGCTCGAAGCGCTCCGCCCATGGCCGCAGACATGGCGGCCCGGCTGGCGCGCCGCATCACCCTGGCGGAGCGGTCCAGGTCGGGCGAGGTGGGAGCGCAAACCCCTTCTCATGCCGGGTCGAGCCCGCTACCGTCCATTCACCATGAGCGATCTCGGGCAGACGCGCGTGTTCGGCCACGCGACCCACGGCGTGGTGGCCATCGGGCTGCGGCGGCGGCCCCTCTCCGACCTCTACCACCGGCTGGTCACCGGCTCCTGGACGCGCCTCCTCCTCACCTACGCGCTGGTCTACTTCGTCACCGAGGCGCTCTTCGAGGCGGCCCACTACGCGCTGGAGGGGGCCGGCGCGGTGCCGCGCGGCACGCTGGCGGCGGCGCTGGTGGGGCTGGCCCGGGGTGCGCCGCTGGCCGAGGTCTCGGCCTCGTTCGAGCCGCGCGCGCTGCTGGCCGGCTCGCTGCGCGGCCTGGAGGGCTTCACGCGCTGGGCCGAGCTGGTGATCGGCGCCGGCCTGGTGCTGACCAAGTTCGCGCTGCTCAAGGCGCGGGTGCTCTTCAGCCAGGTGGCGGTGCTGGGGCCGCACGCCGACGGCGACGCGCTGCTGTTCCGGATCGCCAACGAGCGCGCCGGCCACGTGGTGGACGCGCGCCTGTCGGTGATGCTGGTCCGCAACGAGCTGGACGAGGACGGCGAGGTGATCCGGCGCGCCCACGACCTCCCGCTGCTGCGCGGCGGCACGGCGCTCTTCTCCCACGCCTGGACGGCGGTGCACCGGGTGGACCGGCAGAGCCCGCTCTCCGGCGAGACGCCCGCCACCCTGGCCGCCGCCGAGGCCGAGCTGCTGGTCACCTTCACCGGCTACGACGAGGGGCTCTCCCGCGCCATCCACGCCCGCCACGTCTACGGCCCGGAGCGGATCCGCTGGGCGGTGCACTTCGCGCCCATCGTGACCTGCCTGCCCGACGGCCGGCGGGCCGTGGACTACAGGCGCTTCCATGAGGTCATCCCGGTCGAGGACCCGCCGGCGGGGACGCCCCGGCGGGCCAGGGCAGGCTGAAGCGCCGTCCTTGGCGCCTTGCGTTAGATTCTCGCCATGGCCTTCCGGATCTGCCCCGCCTGCGGCCGCCCCCAGGGGACCAACGCCGCCTGCCTCTCCTGCCGCGAAGCTGCGGCGCGCGAGCTGGCCAAGGACGCTCGGGACATCACGCCAGCGTCGGCCGGCCTCCAGGCCGAGCGGGCGCGCGGCTTCCTGGAGAAGCCGCCGTGGTACGCGCGCGCCGCGCCGGGCAAGCTGCGCGAGAAGCTGCGGCTGCTCTGGATGGTGCTGCGCGACTACGCCAACGGCACCTACCGCCAGTTCCCGTGGAAGGCGGTGGGGGCGGTGGTGGCCGCGGTGGTGTACGTGGTCTCGCCCGTCGACCTGATCCCGGACTTCCTCGGCCCGCTGGGCCTGACCGACGACCTGGTGGCCCTGGCGGTGACCTGGGGCCTGGTGAAGCGCGAGCTGCGCGACTACTGCCAGTGGAAGGGGCTGTCGCCGGGGCACTTCGGGCTGTAGGCGGATCCCTGGCCTTCGACTCCGCCGCCTTGCGGCGGCTACGCTCAGGCCGAACGGTTCACGGTCCGTGCGCCCTGAGCCCTTCGACTCCGCGTTCCCACGCTCGAGCGGCTGCGCGCCGGGCTGCGCGCGCTGCTGGGCGCCGGGCTGGGCGCGTGGGTGCCCTCGGCGCTGGGCGGTTGGCTGGGCCTGCCCGCGCCGGTCTGGCTGGTGGGCGTGAACCTGGGCCACGACCAGCGGGGTGTTCGCCGCGGGCTGGGCGCGGACGGAGCCGGTCCCGCAAGGGTCGCGCCGCCGCCTGCGCGTTGTGCTCTGCTCGACCCGGCCGCCTCGCGATCACGTCCCGGCGGCCCTCATCCAACCGCACCCGGAGTCACCATGCGCCGCCTCGTCACCGCCCTCGCCCTCTGCCTCGCCAGCTCCGCGCTGGCCGCCAACGTCACCTCGGCCAAGGGCGACAAGGGCCCGCCCGCCCACGCGCAGCAGGAGCGGATGAAGGTCTGCAACGAGAAGGCGACCGGGATGAAGGGCGACGAGCGCAGCGCCTTCATGTCCAAGTGCCTCAAGGGCGAGGACGAGGCCAAGCCGGCCAACGCGCAGCAGGAGCGGATGAAGGACTGCAACGCGAAGGCGAAGGGCATGAAGGGCGACGAGCGGAGCGCCTTCATGTCGAAGTGCCTGAAGGCCGAGGACGCGGTCAAGCCGGTCAACGCGCAGCAGGAGAAGATGAAGACCTGCAACGAGCAGGCGAAGGGCAAGAAGGGCCCCGAGCGCGAGGCCTTCATGAGCGAGTGCCTGAAGAAGTAGCCGCCCGGTCAGCGCCTGACCTTCGACTCCGCGGGTCCTGCGGGCCCGTTACGCTCAGGCCGAACGGGGTGCACTCAAGGGCGAACGGGCTCGAGGAGAGCCGTTCGCCCTGAGCGTAGCCGCCGCGAAGCGGCGGCGGAGTCGAAGGGCAGGGCTACGCGGCGTGGACGGCGCTCACGGCCGCGGCCCGGAGCTGCCGCCATTGCCCGCGTCGGGCTCGGGCTCGCCGCGCAGCGCGCGCATGATGCGCCCCACCTGCGCGGCCATCCGGACCTGCCCGTCCGGCAGCGGCTTGTCGTCCGGGTCGGTGACGCTGGTCGAGCCGATGCCCGCGTACATCATCACCTTGAGGTCCTTGCCGATCACCGCGTACTGCGGCTCCCAGCCGACCGTCGCCACCACGAAGCGGTCCGCGGGCGCCGTGAAGGCCACCCGCCCGTCGGAGTAGAGCGAGGGCGGGTGCGTGTCGCCCAGCAGCCCCAGCAGCGTGGGGGCGATGTCCACGTGGCTGGTGGGGGCGTCGTACACGCCCTTGGGCACACCCGGGCCGAAGATGGCCAGCGGCACGTGGATCTGCTCGTCGGTGACGGCCGAGCCGTGGGCGATGTGCCCCTTCTGCCGGAACTCCTCGCCGTGGTCGCCGGTGAAGATCACCAGCGGCTCGCGGCCGCCGCGCGCCGCCTGGAAGCCCTGCAGGAAGCCCTCGATGACGCGGTCCTCGGTGCGGCCGGCGTTGCGGGCGCGGTTCTTGATGATCCAGCCCGGCGCGGTGGTGGCCTTGATGCCGCCGGAGCCGTCCCAGTCCGGCGTGAAGGCCTTGTCCTGCGCCTCGTAGGGATACGGGAAGTGGGTCCCGACGAAGAAGAGGAAGACGAAGAGCGGCTGATCGGGCGGGGTCTGCCGCGCCAGCTCCTCGGCGCGCGCCACCATCAGGCGATCGCGGGTCAGGCCGTCCTGATCGCACCAGGTCTCGAGCGCGTCGGAGACGCCGCCGAAGACGGTTTCCTTGAGGTTCATCCAGTCCACGCAGGAGGCGGCCAGCGCGTGGACCGAGTAGCCGTTGGCGCGGAAGGCCGGGAAGACCACGGGCCGGCGGCCGGCGCCCACGGTGGCCTCCAGCTTCTGCGCCTGCAGGCCGTAGAAGAGGGAGAAGATCGCGAAGTGCGTGGCGCTGGCGGTGGAGTAGTGGCGCAGGAAGCGGGAGCCCTGCTCCGACCGGCGCCACAGGTTGGGGAAGGTCTTCTCGTCGAGGTGGTCGTGCGGGAGGCTCTCGGCCACCACGAAGAGCACGTCCGGCTTGCGCGTGAACTTCACCTCGGCCGGATCGACGCCGGCCGGGAGCCGGTGCTCGTCGGCGCCGGCGAAGGTGTCGCGCGGCTCTCCGCCGAAGACCTTCCGCGCCAGCGTCTGGGCGCGGATGGGGGGCTGCAGCGGGAGGACGCCGCTGGCGGCGAAGAAGGCCGGGCCGCCGAAGTGCTCCAGCGCCTGCCCGTAGAGCCGCTCCGCCAGGGACAGCGCCAGGATGGCCGTGGCCAGCACCCAGGTGCGGCGCGGGGAGGCGAAGCGGGTGAGGAAGCGCACGCCGGCCCAGACGTCCAGCGCCAGCACGCCAAGGATCAGCACCACGATGCCGCCCACCGTCCACCAGGACAGGGCCAGCTCGGAGAAGGCGGTGGGCTGGAACAGGATGCTGAAGAAGAAGCCGTTCAGGTGGAAGCCGAAGACCCGGTAGATCTGGCTGTCCACCACCAGCCCGGCGGCGAACAGCGCCACCACCAGCGGCGCGGCCACCCGGTAGACCCGGGGCCAGCGCGAGAGCGGCAGGGCCGGCAGCCAGCCGATGAAGCCGAGCAGCAGCGCCTGCGGCAGGAAGATGGGCCAGAGCGCGGCCCGGTAGCTCGGGTGCGCTGCCCCCACCGCGCTCACCACGGAGGTGGCGTAGAGCGCGACCAGGAACGGGACGTGGATCAGCGACCAGAGCAGCGCGGGGAAGCGGAGCCTGGGCTGGCGAGGGGTCCCGGGCACCCGGGTCTGCGATTCGGCCGGCATTGGGGGGCGGAACGTAGCATCGGCCCCCCGGGATCGCCATCCCACCCTGGTGCCAGGGTGGCCCGAGGTAGGCAGCGCCTGCGCTGATCGGGCCTGGTCGGCCGCCCGACCCGGCGGTTCGGCCGAACCCGCCGCCCAGCGCGCACTGGCTCCGCATCATCACGGCCCTTTTCCGACCGGCGGTCTTCGGCCCCGACCTTGCAACGTCCACCCGCGAGGAGAGACGCACCGCATGCCTTCCTGCCCGGAGCTCGAGCGCTGTGTCCTGCACCGGAGCATCGGCATGCAGGCCGCGCTGCGCGTCTGGCAGAGCTTCTACTGCGAGGGCTGCTACTCGCGCTGCGAGCGATACAAGCTGGCCAGCGCCAACCTGGCCGTGCCGGTGCGGCTGCTCCCCAACGGCCGGCTGCTGGATGGCCCCGAGGCCAAGCTGGTGCCACCCGAGGTCAAGGTGGCCTAGGGCTTGGGCTCCGGGCCGGCCCTTTCCTTCTCCTTCTCCTCCTGCTCGCGCTTGCGCCGCAGCCGCGCGCGCTCCAGCCAGCCCAGCGCCGCGGCCAGGAAGATGAAGCTGGAGATTCTGCTGCCCGGTTCCCGGGTCGAGCTTCAGCCCGAAGACCATGGGGACGAGCCCCATCAGCATCAGGGCCACGCCGCAGCCCAGCACGAAGATGAGCAGGTGCTTCTCGGTCAGCTGGAGCTTCACGTGGCCTCGCGCGCGTGAGGGGACCGCGGCAGTGTAGCGCGGGCGGGGGTCGGGGGAGGGGGCGGTGGGGGAGGCGGCCAGGAATAACCGACCCGGGGCGGAACGGCCGCGTGGAGGGCGACAGCGCGCTCCGCCCCGGATCTCCTGGCGTCGCGGGCCCGCTCTCTCCTTCGGGCCGGTGCGACGAGGCAGCCTGGTTCTCCCACGCTGGGCTTCCCAGACTGTTCGCCCTGTGTGACGGAAGGTTCGCCGGCCAGGTTCCTTCCGGAACAAACCGCAACCGGCGCGCCATCCGCGCGCGAAGCGCGCAGGGCAGGGTGGCCCCATGTCCATCCCACGCACGCCCGCGCTCCTCTGTGCAGGCGCCCTCGCGCTGACGCCGCTCGCCGCCCGCGCCAGCAGCCTCACCGTCGATGACGCGCTCTACTCGCAGGCCGACTGCCTGGACGCCGGCGACCAGGAGCTCACCTTCAGCTGGGATCTCTCCGACGCCTCCGGCTCCTCGATCGAGATCCTCGGCTCGGACACCTCCGGCTGCACCGAGGACGACGACGAGGTCACCACGCTGCTGGTGGACGGGATCTCCACCTCGCAGACCTCCTACCCCGCGAGCGGCGACTCGGCCCTGACGCTGAACGACCTGCTCGACGCGGCCGGCGCCTCGGCCAGCTGCGAGGGGACCGACTACCGCGTCTACCTCTGCGTGCGGCTGCTCGATTCGTCCGGCAGCGAGGTCGCCACCGCCACCGCGTCCGTCAAGCTGCAGCTGCAGCACCCGCCGCCGCCGGAGGACGTCACGGTCCAGCCCGGGGAGCACGCGCTGCACGTCTCCTGGTCGGCTGGCACCGCGGTGAGCGGCGCGCGCGCCTCCTCGGAGAGCTACCAGGTGACCTGCACCGCCGGCGACCAGGTGGTGACCTCGGCCGAGACCACCGCCACCTCGATCCGCGTGGGCGGCCTGCAGAACGGCACCACCTACGACGTGCTGGTCTACGCGCTCAGCGAGGCCGGCAACTACAGCGATCCCCTCCGAGCTGAACGCCGGCACCCCGCAGCCGGTGAGCGACTTCTGGGAGACCTACCAGTCCGAGGGCGGCCGCGAGCAGGGCGGCTGCAGCTCGGCCGGCGGCGCCGGCGCGCTTGCGGCGCTCGTGGGCGTGGCGCTCGCGGTGCGCCCGTGGCGGCGCGGGAGGCGGGCGTGAGCGGCGCGACGACCGCAGGTGCTGGTCGGGCCAGGCGGACCAGCGGCGCCCTTCGACTCCGCCGCAGCTTCGCTGCGGCTACGCTCAGGGCGAACGGTCTTTCCACCATCGGTCCGGCCGATGCCAGGACCGACGGTCCGTCCAGCACCGCACGGGCGAATGCCAGGACCGACGGTCATCTCGGCCCCGTTCGGGCTGAGCGTAGCGAGCCCGTAGGGCTCGCGGAGTCGAAGCCCAGGCTTGGAACGGCGTCGTGGCGGCTGAATGTCGCCGTGACGTGCTGCAGCCTGGCGCTGCTCCTGGCCGCGCCCGCGGCGCGCGCGGACGACCTGGGCTGGCCGGAGCTTGGGAGACCGGGCAGCAGCTCGGACAACGGCTCGGGCGACAGCAAGGGCACCTTCGGCCTCTGGATGCAGTCCTACCGGCCCGGCATCGACGAGGAGTTCGGCGGCGACGGCGCCTACGGCGCCATCTTCGGCGACTCGCGCGGCTGGATGTTCCGCGGCGCGGCCGCGCGGACCGTCTTCGATCGCTGGGGCGCGGTGGACGTGGGCCTGGGCGCGGGCTGGTTCCAGACCACCGGCCATGGGCTCACCCAGGACGCCTCCACCGGCGAGTGGGTGGAGAGCGCCGACCAGACCCGCCTGCGGGTGGTGCCGCTCACCGCCTTCCTGGCCTACCGGCTCGACGTGGTGCACCGGCGGGCCGGCTGGCCCTTCGAGCCGTACGCGCGGGTGGCGCTGGAGCGTTACCTCTGGTGGACCGACGCCGAGGGCGGCTCCAGCCACAGCGGCGCCACCGACGGCTGGTCCTTCACGCTGGGCACGGCCATCCTGCTGGACGGCCTGGACCGCGACGGCCAGCGCGCGCTGGCAAGGGAGGTCGGCCTGCAGCACACCGCCCTCACCATCGAGGTCGGGCGCGCCTTCGTGAACGACTTCGGCTCATCCAGGAGCTGGACGCTCTCGGATCCGGGCTGGAGCGTGGGCATCGGGCTGCAGCTCGGGTTCTAGGGGCCGCGGATCCGCGCCAGCACCGCGCGCCCGGTGGAGCTGAGCCCTTCCGGATCCAGCGCGGCCTCCAGCCGCCGGCTGAGCCGCGCGACGTCGAAGGCCTCGCGCCGGCCGGCCTCGTCCAGATCGTGCCAGGCCGGGTGGGACCCGACGCCGCCGCCGGGGCGGCGCGGGCGCCAGGCCGAGGCGGCCTTCTCCACCAGCAGCGCGCGGTCGTCGCTCATGGCGCGGCCTCCAGCTCCACGCCCTTCGTCCCCAGGCAGCGGGCCAGGAGCTTCCGGGCGCGGGTCACGTTCTGCAGGAAGGTGTTGAGCGACATCCGGACCTGGCCCGCCAGCGCGCCGTCCTCGCGCCCGCCCTGCGCCTGCAGCCGGGCCAGGAAGGCCTTGCGCGGCTGCGGGGGGAGCTGCTCCAGGCAGAGCCGGACCAGCCGCCGGAGCAGCGGGTCCGGCTCGGGCGGCTCGACCGCCGGCTCGGGCGGCTCACCGTCGCCGGCGTCCGCCGGCCCTGGCCGGCGCAGCTCGCTCAGGGCCAGGTTGCGGGCGATGGTGTGGGCCAGCCGGAGCAGCGCGTTGGGCCGTCCGTCGGGCGTGCAGCGCCCGGCCACCTGCCAGACCCGCAGCAGCGCCTCCTGCAGCACCTGCTCGGTGTCCACGGCGCCGGCGAAGCGCCGGAGCGCGTCGCGCAGCGCCGGCTCGGCGCCGGCGACCCAGGCCGCGAAGGCGTCCGGGTCACCGGCGGCGATCTGCGCGAGGTGGCGGTCGAGGTCGAGCACGGGGCTGAGGTTACCGCGGCTGCGCCACGGTCAGGCGCAGCCCGTCGTCCAGCACCACCTCGACCAGCGCCTCGCCCAGCGGGCCGCGGTCGTGCGTGAGCGCCAGGCGGAGCGTCACGCCGGCGGCCAGCTCGCCCCTGGCCGTGGTGCGGGCCGGGTCCACCCGGGCGGTGAGCCGCGTGCCGTCGCGCAGCACCAGCACCACCTCCTCCGGCCGCTCCCAGTCGAGCGGCGCGTCGAGGTCGAGCTCCAGCACCAGCTTGCCATCCCGGTCGAGGGTGACGCGGGCGTGGCGGGGGCCGGGCTCCGCCTGGCCCTCCTCCTCGAGCTCGATCTCCCGGCGCACCTCATCCGGCGGACGTGCGTCCGCCGCGGCCGTGCGCCGCTCCACGCGCTTGGCCTTCGCCGGCGAGGGCGCCGGCGGGCCTCCGGCCACGGGCCCCTGGTACAGGGTGATCGTCGCGACGGCCGGCGCCGCCTGCACCCCGAGGTCGTGCGCCATCATCGGCGCCTTCTCGCAGAGGATCAGCGGCGGGCCCCCGCTCGCCGCCCGCAGCCCCAGCCCCTCCACCGACATCCCGTGCGGCAGCTGCTGCGGCTGGCGCACGCGGCGGGTGGGCGCGGTCGGATCGACCGTCGCCTCCTCCGTCACCGCGATCCAGGAGGTGAGCCGGGTGGAGAGCTGGTGCGCCAGCCCCAGCCGCTCCACCGCCGCGTCGATCTCCGCCTGGCCCTGCCCGGCCGCCAGCGCGACTTCCAGATCTTCCACCGCCTCGCGCCCGAACAGCGCCGCCAGCGCCGGTTGGCCGGTCCCACCCGCCACCGGCGGGACGTGCAGCACGCGCTCGAAGGCGCCGCCGGGCAGCCGGCCGGTGACGCGCAGCGTGCCGCCTTCCGGCCGCAGCCGGACCGGCAGCAGCGCCGGGGCGCCGCCGAACAGGTCCGGCAGCCGGGCCGGCGCATGCTCCACCACCGCGTCACCGACCACCGCGAGCCCGGTCAGCAGCGGCGCCGCGGTGCGCGAGACGAGCAGGTGGATGGCCCGCTCCACGTCCTCGCCCAGCCCCACGATCGACTCCGTGCCGCGCCCGGCGCGGGCGGCGGGGCCGAGCAGCGAGCGGTTGACCGACGAGCCCACGCCCAGCGTGTGCAGCCGCGAGCCGGCCGGCAGGTGCGCCGAGAGCTCGGCCACGATCTCCTGCTCGAAGCCGATGTGACCGTCGGTGACCAGCACGAGCTGCCGCTGCGCGTCCGGCCGGAGGCCGGCCAGCGCCTCGCGCAACGCCTCGTGCATCTCGGTCGAGCCGCTGGCCCGCAGCTTCGCCAGCCAGGCCAGCGCCGACTTGCGCTCCGCGGCCGAGGCGCTGACCGGCTTGCGCCGCCAGCGGCGGGGCGCGTCGGAGAACTCGATCAGCTCCAGCGTGTCGGCCGCTTCCAGCGTCTCCACCAGCGCCGAGACCACCCGCACTGCCTGCGCCAGCGGCTCACCGCTCATGGAGCCGCTGGTGTCGAGCAGCACCACCAGGTCACGGCCGAAGCGGGCCTTCGCCGCGCCCCGGGCCGGGGGGACCAGCGTGAGCAGGCCGAACGCGTCGGCGGCCAGCGGCCCCGCGGCTGCGCGGAAGGTGTCGAGCGAGAGCCCCACCTCTGGCGCGGCCACCGGCCAGCGGACCACCAGGTCACGGTCGAGCGGCGCCGGCCCGTCGGCCAGCGTCACCTCCAGCGCGCCGGCAGCGCTCCGGGTCTGCAGCGGGTGCGAGGGGGACTCCGGCGCCCCGTCCGCCGCCACCGCGTCCTCGATGTGCAGCGACAGCGCCAGCCGGACCGGCAGCGGGCCGTCGGCCACGTCCACCGTCACCCGGGCCGCGTCGGTCACCCGCCCGGCCTGGCCCTGGTGACGGGGCGCCAGCGCCGACGGGAAGCGCCACTCCCAGCTCCCGTCCGGGCGCCAGGAGAGCCGCTGGTCCACCGTCAGCTCCGCCACCACCTCGGCGCCGGGCGGCACGTTGCCCAGCGACTGGGTGAAGACGCTGCCGCGCTCCTGGTCCAGCAGCGCGGCGGTGCGGCCGGAGGCGAGGGCCTCCTCGAACCGCTCGCGGGCCGCGGCGCGGCGGTCGACCTCGCCCACCACCCGCCGGTCACCAATGGTGAACGCGAACCCGCTCACCGCCCCGTCGTGCGGCAGCGGGAACAGGTACTGGACCTGGAGCGGCTCGGGGAACGGGTTGTGGAAGCGCTGCGCGAGCACCGTCCGCGCCAGCCCGCCCTTCGCGCTGCTGGTGAGCGTGACCCCGCGGAGCGGCAGCGCCCGCCCGTCCGCCGTCACCAGCCGCCCGCCGCTGCTCGCCGTGTCCATCCGCATCGCCCTGGCTGTCATCATAGGTCGCCTCCCGTGGTGGTCGTACCGCTCGAACGGACAACGCGACGGGGCCGGCGCCGGTGACAGCGCCCGCGTCGATTCCTTGCAAGCGCCCGGAACGCGGGCGACATTCCTGCCATGCCGCGCCTCTCCGCCGCCGGTCTGTCCCTGCTCCTCCTCGCCGCCTGCAAGGTGGCCCCGACCCCGCCGCGCGCGCCGGCGCTGGCCGCCTGCTCCACCGTGCGCGTGGACCCTGCGGCGCTGGAGGCCGACGTGCGGACGCTCTCGCTGGGCTACCTGCCGCGCGACTTCGAGCACCCGGAGAACCTGGACCGCGCCGCGGCGTGGCTGCAGGAGCGGCTGCGGGCGGCCGGGGTGAGGGACGTCTCGGAGCAGCCGTTCCAGGTGGAAGGCCGGACCTACCGGAACGTGATCGCGCGGCTGGGCCCGGACACGCCGGAGCGGATCGTAGTCGGCGCCCACTACGACGCGGCGGGCGAGCTGCCCGGCGCCGACGACAACGCCAGCGGCGTGGCCGGGGTGCTGGCGCTGGCGCAGGCGCTGGCGGCCCACCCGCCGCCGCTGCGGGTGGAGCTGGCCCTCTACACGCTGGAGGAGCCGCCCGCCTTCGCCACCTCGATGATCGGGCTCGGTGACGCACGCGCGCTCGCTCCGCGAGGCCGACGCGCAGGTCCGGCTGATGATCTCGGTGGAGATGATCGGCACCTTCGACGACGCCCACGGCAGCCAGACCTTCCCGGTGGCCACCAAGACGCTCATCTACCCCGACACCGGGAACTTCATCGCCGTGGTCGGGCGCGACGCCGGGCTGGTGGCCCAGGTGGCGGGCGGGATGAAGGCGGCCTCCGGGGTGCCGGTGGAGACGCTCTCCGCCCCGGCCGGCGTGCCCGGCACCGACCTCTCGGATCACCGCAGCTTCTGGGCGGTGGGCTACCCGGCGGTGATGGTCACCGACACCGCGTTCTACCGGAACCCGCGCTACCACACCTCGCGCGACCGCCCGGAGCGGCTCGACTACAGGCGCATGGCCGAGGTGGTGGAGGGGATCGCCTGCGCGGTGCAGGCGGTGGCGGGGCGGTGAGGGGCCCGGACCGCGTTCTGGGAGGGCTCGCGGTCCCTGGCCTTCGACTCCGCCGCCGCGAGGCGGCGGCTACGCTCAGGCCGAACGGTGGGTGTGACCAGCGGGGCAGAAGCGGGACCCACGCCGCCGCTTGACCGACAAGACGGCATCTCAGGGCGAACGGACTATCGAGGCCGTTCGGGCTGAGCGTAGCGAGCCCGCAGGGCTCGCGAAGTCGAAGCCCAGGTGCTCAGTACATCGGCACCGACGGATCCACGTCCTCGCTCCAGCGCTGGATGCCGCCGGCCAGGTTCCAGACCTTGCCGAACCCGGCCGCCTGGAGCTGCCGCACCGCCCGCGCGCTGCGCACGCCGGCGTGGCAGTAGACCACCAGCTCGCGGCCGGGGTGGAGCGAGGCGATGGCCTCGGGGAAGGTGGAGAGCGGCAAGAGCCGCGCCCCCTCGATGCGGGCCAGGTCCCACTCGTCCGGCTCGCGCACGTCGACGAGGTCCAGGTCGTCGTGGCGCTCCAGCCGCGCGGCCAGCTCGGTGGGCGTGAGCGTGGGGATGGTGCTGCCCGCGGCCGGGACGGCGTCGCCGCAGAGCTGCGGGTAGTCGGCCAGGGCGGTGAGCTTCTCCGCCCCGCAGGCCGGGCAGCGCGGGTTCTTGCGCACCTGCAGCGTGCGGAAGGACATGCCCAGCGCGTCCACCAGCAGGAGCCGCCCCACCAGCGGCTCGCCGGCGCCCAGGACGAGCTTCACCGCCTCGGTGGCCTGCACCGTGCCCAAGAGCCCGGGCAGCACGCCCAGCACGCCGCCCTCGGCGCAGGACGGCACCGCGCCGGGGGGCGGCGGGGTCGGGTAGAGGCAGCGGTAGCAGGGGCCCCCGGGCGCGCAGAACACCGAGGCCTGCCCCTCGAAGCGGAAGATGGAGGCGTGGACGTTGGGCCGGCCGGTGAGCAGGCAGGCGTCGTTCACCAGGTAGCGGGTGGCGAAGTTGTCCGCCCCGTCCACCACCAGGTCGTAGCCGCGGAAGAGCTCCAGCGCGTTGTCGCGGGTGAGCGCCACGTCGTGCGGGATCACGTCCACGTGCGGGTTCACGTCCCGCAGCCGGTCGCGCGCCGACTCGACCTTCTTGCGCCCCAGGTCGCGCGTCCCGTGCAGCACCTGGCGCTGCAGGTTGGTCAGGTCCACCACGTCGAAGTCGACCACGCCCAGCGTGCCCACGCCGGCCGCGGCCAGGTAGAGCGCCGCCGGCGAGCCCAGCCCGCCCGCGCCCACCAGCAGCACGCGCGCGGCCTTGAGCCGCCGCTGCCCCTCCACGCCCACGTCCGGGATGGAGAGGTGGCGCGCGTAGCGCTGCGCCTCGTCGCGAGAGAGCGGCGGCAGCGTCCCCGGAGGTCCACCGATGGCCATGCCCTAGCCTCCCGCCAGCGCCGGCACGACCACCAGCTCGGCGCCGTCCCGCGCCGCGGTTCTCGAGCCCCTGCTGGAAGCGGACGTCCTCGCCGTCCAGGTAGAAGAGCACGTATGGCAGGGGCTGGCCGTCGGGCGCGCGCAGCCGCGGGGCCAGCTCCGGGAAGCGCGCAGTCAGGACGGTGAGCGCCTCACCCACGGTGGCGGCGGCCACGCGGTGCGCGGCCTGACCCCCGGCGGCGCGGGCGAGCAGCGAGGGGAGGCGGACGGTGACCGGCATGCCCGTTTCCTAGCACGGCTGGCCGGGCGGCGCCCTTCGAGTTCGCCTGCCCTGGAGACCTAGCCGCCGCCGCGCCGTGCCGCGCGCTCCGCCCGCGCCCGCCGCCGCTCCAGCCAGCGCAGCGCCGCCGCCGCAGCGTGCGCCCCGCACATGCCGTGGACCCCACCGCCGGGCGGCGTCGAGGCGGAGCAGAGGAACAGCCCTGGCACCGGCGTGGTCCAGGGCGAGACGCTGGGCACCGGGCGGGCCAGGAGCTGGCGCAGGCTGTTCTCGCCCCCGCCCACGTCGCCGCCCACCAGGTTGGGATCGTCCGCCTCCAGCGCCGCCGGCCCGCGCGCGGCCCGCGCCAGGATCAGGTCGCGGAAGCCGGGCGCGAACCGCTCCACCTGCGCCTCCACCTTGGCGGTGACGTCGCCGGCGTAGCCGTGCGGCACGTGGGCGTAGGCCCAGGCCACGTGCCGGCCGGGCGGCGCGCGCGACGGGTCGAACAGCGTGGGCTGCGCCAGCAGCACCACCGGCCGCTCCGGCATGTCGCCGCGCGCCACCGCCGCCTCGGCCGCCGCCAGCTCCTCCAGCGTGCCGCCCAGGTGGACGGTGCCGGCCAGCGCGCACTCCTTGGCGCGCCAGGGGATGGGGCCGGAGAGCGCCCAGTCCAGCTTGAAGGCACCCGGCCCGTACCGGAACGCGCGCAGCCGGCGCGCGTAGCGGGCCGGCAGCCGCGCCCCGGCCACCGCCAGCACCTGGCGCGGCGCCAGGTCGAGCAGCGTGGCGCCGCCGCCGGGGAGCTCGTCCAGCGAGCGCACCTCCACGCCGGCGCGCACCGCGCCGCCCGCCTCCGCCAGCAGCGCCACCAGCGCGTCGGTGATCCGCCCCGCGCCGCCCTGCGGGAAGGGCCAGCCCACCGCGTGGCCGGCGGCGGCCAGGACCAGGCCGAAGGAGGCCGAGCCCCTGGCCTCCAGCGGCCGGAGCGCGTGGGCGGCGATGCCGGCGAAGAGCGCCTGCGCCCGCGGTCCGCGGAAGCGGCCGCGGGCCAGCCCGGCCGCCGAGGCCAGCGCCGGCAGGCCGAAGCGCGCCAGCAGGAGCGGGCGGCGCGGCCAGTGGAGCAGCGCGCCCAGCGTCTCGTCCAGGAGCTCGTCGAAGGCCAGCGCCAGCGGCCCCAGCAGCGCCGTCCAGGCGCGGCCGTCCGCTCCCAGGCCCGCGGCCGTCTCCGCCAGCGAGGGCACGAGCAGCGCGGCCGTGCCGTCGTCGAAGGGGTGGGCCAGCGCCGCCGGCGGCTCCATCCAGCGCAGGCCGTGGGCCGCCAGCGGCAGGCGCCGGAAGAGCGGCGAGGCCACCGCCAGCGGGTGGACCGCCGAGCAGTGGTCGTGCAGGAACCCGGGCAGCGTGAGCGGCAGCGTCCGCGCCCCGCCGCCCGGCTCGGCCGCGCGCTCCAGCACCTCGACCCGCACCCCGGCCTGCGCCAGCACCAGCGCCGCCGAGAGGCCGTTCGGTCCGGCGCCGACGACCGTGGCGGAAGGGGTGGGCACCACGTACCTCTAGCCGCGCTGCAACTCCGTCGCAGCCGCTTTGGGCGCGACCCAGGGAGCAACCCCGGGAGAACCTCCCGCGCCTGGCCGCCGCGCTCCGGGTGGGCCAACCGCGCGTCGCGCGCGGACTGGCCGAGGTTGCACCTTTCGTGTACGCACGAGGGCATGCCCACGCGCCTCGTCGCCCTGGCCCTCGCGGCCCTGCTCCCTTCCTCCGCGCTCGCCGTCACGTACAAGCCGCAGGGGAAGCCGGTCCCGTACCAGGGCTTCCACGCCCAGTTCCCCTCCGGGATGCAGCTGGTGGTCTACGAGATGCCGTCGGTGGACCGCTTCACCGTCACCCTCTCCTACGGCTCCGGCCAGATGCACGACCCGGCCGGAAAGGAAGGGCTGGCCCACCTCGCCGAGCACCTGGCGTTCCGGAGCATCCCGTCCTGGACCGGCAGCGTGAGCGCCTGGGATTGGCTCACCCGCGGCGGCTACCAGTTCAACGCGTTCACCGACCAGGACCGGACCGACTACTGGATCAAGGGCAAGCCCGCCGAGCTCCGCCTGGCCCTGCTCCTCGAGGCGGCGCGGATGCGCGACCCGCTGGCCGGCGTCACCGAGGACGACGTGTCCATCGAGCGCGACGTATTGGTGAGCGAGTACCGCCAGCGCTTCGAGACCGTCGATCACGGTCCGGAGGTGGACTGGGTGCTGGAGCAGGCCTTCCCCGGCCACCCCTTCGGCAAGGCGCACGAGGCGCCGGAGACCGTTCGCGGCCTGACGCTGGCCGACGCGGCCGCCTTCACGAAGCAGCACTACCGGCCGGAGAACGCCATCCTGGTGGTGATCTCGCCGCGCAAGGCCAAGGAGGTGGCGGCGCTGGTGACCGACGTCTTCGGCGAGCTGGCCGTCCCGAAGGAGGGCGCGCCCCGGCAGCCGCTGACGCCGGCCTTCGCGCCGCTGCCCGCGGCCAAGGAGCGGAAGCCGGTCACCCGCACCGCCCCGGTGACCTCGCCGGTGGTCTGGGTGGCGTGGCCCACGCCGGGCGCGACCGCCAAGCGCGATCCGCAGGGGCACGCGGTGGCCGACGCCGTGGGCGGGCGGTTCATCCATGACCTGTACGAGGCCTACAACTACACGGCGTCGAACATGATCGCCGGGTACGAGAACGGCTTCTACTCCTGGAACGGCGCCGGGATGGTCTGGGTGCGCGTGCAGCTCGGGCCAGGCGGTAACGTGGACAAGGTGGTGGAGGCCATCAAGACGGCCGCGTTCGAGGTCCGCACCGCCAACACCTCCGAGGCCGCGCGCTACACCCGCGACGACCTGCTGATGAAGAGCTACCTGTCGCTGGAGAGCATCGACGGGTCGGCGGTGGCCAAGTTCCTGCGGGCCACCGGCATGCCGGACTACCTGCAGGCGTGGCAGCGCATGGTGGCGCTGCAGCTCAAGACCGACGCCAGCAACTACGCGGCGGAGTACCTGACCCGCGAGCGCGCCGCGGTGGTGGTGATCAAGCCGGACCAGAACGCGCTGGCCCGGTCCCTGGTGGCGGGAGGCGGGCCTCGCGAGGACCTGGGCGAGGCGGGGGAGGTGACCGGCGTGGCCTCGCTGGTCCCGCCGGTGGCGCCAGGGCTGGGCAAGGCCGAGCGGCGGACGCTCGCCAACGGCCTCGAGGTGGTGGTGATCCAGCGGGGCTCGCTGCCGGTGGCGGAGCTCCGGCTGCTGGTGCGCACGGGCGTCACCGGCACGCCGCAGGCGCCGGCCGGCATCGCCGAGGTGGCGCTCGGCTCCAACGTGGCCAAGTTCGCGGCCCGCGGCCAGTGGCTCACGGCCAGCCAGGAGACCACGACCAGGGGTCCGGAGGAGGTGATCCGGATCGTGCGGGGATCCAGCGCCAACCTCGACGCCCTGCTCACGGGCATCGGCAGCTGGGCCGGCGACCAGCAGGCGCGCTACTTCGATCAGATGAAGGAGACGCAGCGGGGCATCGTGAGCACGCTGGAGCGCGAGCCCACCTGGCGGGCCGGCACCCTGCTCCGGGCCGCGCTCTACCCGGGGCACGCCTACGGCCAGCAGCTGAGCCTGGCCTCCATCTCCAAGATCTCGGCCGGCGACGCCGACCGCTGGCTCTCCACCGAGATCCGGCCGGACCGCGCCACGCTGCTGCTGGTGAGCGATCAGGCGCCCACGCCGGAGCTGTGGAAGGCCATCGAGGAGGCCATGGGCGGGTGGCACAAGGGCGGCACCCCGCGGCCGGCCACGCCGGCGCCCGCGCTCCCCGCCGGCCGGATGGTGGTGCTGCTGGACCGGCCCGGCGCCAGCCAGGCGCTGTTCTACCTGGGCGTCCGCGCCCCACCGCCGCGCGAGCGGGACGAGGCCGCCGGCGCCGCCCTGCGCTGGACCCTCGACACCCGGCTCAACACGCGGCTGCGCGTCGAGGAGGGCGTCTCCTACGGCTTCCACAGCGCCTGGGAGGACCTGCCCTCGGCAGGGGCCCTGGTGATCGCGCTGGCGGTGGACCGGGACGCGGCGGCCACCTCGCTCACGACCATCCTCGACGCCACCAGGGACCTGGCGGCGAAGCCGCTGGAGCTGCCGCAGCTGGCGGCCGCGCGCCACGTGGTGGCCCGCGAGTACGCGTTCCGCTACGACACCGTCGGCGGCGTCTCCGAGGCCCTCACCGACGCGGCCCGGTACGGCCGGGCGCCCGGCTACGAGGACGACCTGGCGGCCTCGATCGCAGGGCTCACCGCCGAGCGCGTCCAGGCCACCGCCGGCACGCTGGCGCTGGGCAAGGAGGCCATCGTGGTGATGGGTGACGCCGCCACCGTCCGCCCGCAGCTGGAGAAGGCCGGGTTCACGGTCGAGGTGGTGAAGTAGCGAAACCGGCCCGGCCCTCGACGGGCGCGGGCCGGGCCTCGAGGCTGCCGCGCAGCCCGGGACGGTCCCCACCGCCCCGGGCCGCGCGTCCTCCCCCCGCTCACCAGAAGTGCACGCGCACCCGGTAGGTGCCGCTGGGCGCGCCGGCCGCGCGGGCCGGGCTGCGGAAGCCGGCCAGGGCCTTCTCCACCTCGGCCCGCAGGCCCGCGGCCCCCTCCAGCAGCTCCACCTTGACCGCGCCGCTCGCGTCGATCGTGAGCCGGAGCACCAGCTCGGCGTGGCCGGGGTGGCGGGCCGCCACCGGCGCCAGCGCACGGGTCAGGGCCAGCGCCAGCGCGCCCGGATCATCGAGGTGGGCCGCCTGGACACCGCTGAGGTGCACCGGCGGCGCGGGCTTGCTGGCCTTGGCGTCCGCCTTGTCCTGGGCCAGGGGCTCGGCGGCCACGGCGGCCTCCTTCGCGACCATCGGCGCGGGGGGCGGCGACGCCGCAGGCGCCATCGGCATGGGCGCACCGCGCCGGTACGCCAGGCCGAGGTAGCCGTTGACGGACCCGGCGCCCCCGACGGCCCGGTCGGACACGCCGTCCGGCAGCGGCAGCGGCTGCTTCACCTGCTCGCCGGCGCCACCCTTGTTGACCACCTCCGAGTCCACCGCCACGAACGAGGTGAGCGGCGTGAGCAGCCGGTAGGTGAGCCCCAGCGACGTGACCGCCTCGTCGAGCTCATGCGACGCCCCCATGGCGCGCTCGTCCTGGAGCAGGTCCACCCAGCGGCGCGCCCAGAGCACCCGCAGCGGCGCGTTCTCCGCCGTCGCCGCGGCGGCGCCCAGGTCAACCTCCTGCCGGAAGGGGCCGCGCGCCGACTGCGCCTCCACCACGATCTTGCCGCGCGGCGCGCCGCGGTAGCGGCCCAGCAGCACCACCGGCCGCTCCGCCAGCAGGTCAGGCAGCGCGCCGGGCAGCACGTCGGAGACCTCCACCCCCTCCGGATGCCAGCGGAGCTGCGAGAGGACCGGCGCGGAGATGATCCGCTCCAGCCGCTCGGCGGCGGCGCGGGCGCCCTGGGGCGAGGTGACCACGGTGGCCTCGCCCTGGCCGGCCCGCGCCAGCCCCTCGATGAGGGCGCGATTGACCGAGGAGCCGATGCCGAAGGCGAAGCAGCTGGCCTCGCCCAGCCGCTCGCGCACGCGGCGGAAGGCCTGGGCCTCCACCATCACGTAGCCGTCGGTCACCACCACGATGGAGCGGGCGATGCGGCGGTCGGCGCGCGGCAGCGCGTAGGCGGTGTCGAGCGCCTGCAAGAGCTCGGTCCCGCCGCCGCCCTCCTGGCGCCGGAACGCGTCCAGCGCGCGCCGCACGTTCTCCGGCGTGGCCGCCAGCGAGGCCGCGGGCGAGAGCACCCAGGAGCCGCCGGAGAAGAAGACCAGGTTGAACCGGTCGGTCGGGCGCAGCCGCGGGAGCAGGTCCTCCATCAGCGCGCGGGCGGTGTCGAGCGGGAAGCCGTGCATGGAGCCGGAGACGTCCAACACGAAGACGTACTCGCGCGGCGGGAGCTGGTCCGGCGCCACGCGCGCCGGCGGCTCCACCGTGGCCATGAACCAGCCGCCCTCGCCGCCCGGATCCGGGAACACCAGCCCCCCGGCCTCGACCGCGTCGCCGGAGAGCCGCCAGCGCAGGATCACGTCGCGGTCGCCGCCGCCCGGGCCGCGCAGCGCCACGTCGGCGCTGCGGGGGCCGCGCCAGGTCACGTCCACCGGGTGCGAGGGGGAGGCGAGGTCGCGCATGGGGAGGGCCGAGGCGAGGTGGGCGGCGAAGCCGAAGCCGTAGGGCGCGGGCTCGCCCTGGTGCAGCGTGGGGTTGGCGGCCCAGCCGTCGCCCGGGCCGGCGCCGCCGGCGTACCGCGGCCCGACCACCGCCGGGTAGACCAGCTCGTAGATGCCCTGCTCCGGCACCAGCAGCTCGGAGTACTCCAGCACCGCCACCAGCCGGTCGCCGGGCATGACGTTGGCGACGTGCATGGTGAAGACGTTGGGCCGCTCCTCGTCCAGCAGCGCGGTCCGCTTCCCCTCGGCCTTGGCGGCCTCGTAGGTGGCGCGGGCCTCGGCGCGGCGCTGGATCACCGCCTCGACGACGCGCGCGCCGATCTCGAGCCGCATGCCGTGGACGGCGGCGCGGGTGGAGGCGGGGAAGACGTAGATGGCCTCGATGGGCTTCGCGCCGCGGTTGCGGAACACCTGGCGCACGGTGACCCGGGCGATGGGGCCGGCCACGGTCACGTCGGCCCGGGTCTCCTCCAGCGGCAGCCGCTCGGCCTCGCCGCTCCCCTCACCCGCCACCACGAAGCAGGGCGCGCTGGAGTGGGCTGGCCCCTCGCCGCCCGGCGCCGGCTGGTAGACGCCCCCCGGCCGCGCCTCGGCGTGGCGCAGCACCTCGCGCAGCGGCGGGGCCTTGGGCGCGGGAGCGGATCCGGCCTGCGCCGACGGCAGGAATGCCAGGCTGAGAAGTCCCAGGAACAACGCTCGACGGGTCATGCGGCCTCCGGGCGGGCCGAAAGGGGCCGCGCCGTACGCTTCCTTGAACGAGCGGAGGCCCATTCCGATCTAGACTGCGCGCGCCGGGCCCCCGGGCGCGGCGAGAGATCCATTCCCCGCCCCGCGCGTTCCGCCTGCGGGGGCACCGAGAGACCGGACCTTGGACGAGAGCGACGAGAGGCTGATGCTCCGGTTCCAGGGCGGTGATGCCCGGGCCTTCGAGGTGCTCGTGCGCCGTCACCGGACGCCCGTCTTCTCCTTCCTGCTGCGGCTCACGGGCGACCGCGGGCGCGCCGAGGACCTGTGCCAGGAGGCCTTCCTGAAGGTGGTGAAGGCCTCCGGCAGCTGGGAGGAGCGGGCGCGGTTCACCACCTGGCTCTACTCGATCGCCCGCAACCTGGCGGTGGACGAGTCCCGGCGGCAGGCCTTCCGCCGGGCGGAGCCGCTGGACGGGCCGGGCGTCCGCGAGCGGCCGGACGAGGGCACCCCAGCGCCGGACCGGGCGGCCGACGCCGCGCTGCTGCGGCCGCGGCTGGAGGCGGCGCTGGCGGCCATCCCGGAGGAGCAGCGGGAGGTGTTCCTGCTGCGGGAGCACGCCGGGCTGCGCTTCGGGGAGATCGCCGAGGTGACCGGCGTGGCCGAGGGGACGGTGAAGAGCCGCATGCGCTATGCGCTGGAGGCGCTGCGGGTGCAGCTCGAGGCCATGGGGGTGGGGCCGGATGGCGAGGCCGTCCCGCCCAGGAGCGCGGTGTCATGAGCCACGAGACCTTCCGCGAGCAGCTGCTCGACCTCGCCTACGGCGAGCTGCCCCGCCGCGCCGCCCGGGCGGTGGAGAAGCACGTGGCCGGCTGCGCCGAGTGCCGCGCCGAGCTGGAGCGGATGCGCGGCACGCGCAAGCTCATGTCCGGGCTGGGGCCGGTCCCGGCGCCACCGGAAGGCGAGGGCATCCTGCTGGCTGCGGCGCGCGAGGCGGCGCGCCAGCGGGTGCGGCCGGCGCCCATCCTGCCGGGCTGGCTCTGGGGCAGCGCGCTCGCCGCGGCGGGGCTGGCGGCGGTGGTGGCGCTCACCTACCGGACGCTGGACGAGCTCTCGCCCACCGTTCGCACGGAGCAGCTGCGCGCGCGCGAGCTTGCGGCCCCGCCGGCCCAGGACGACGCCGGCTCGCAGCAGCCGGCGGCGGCGGTGGCCGCAGAGCCGCTCCAGGACGCGCTTGCGGCGGATGTGGATCGCCACGCGGCGCCGCCGCCCCCTGCAGCGCCGCCGCCGAAGGCCCTGGCCAAGGGGGCACCGGCCCCGGCCCAGGCTGCGCCGGCCGCGCCGAAGCCGGCCAGGCCCGCGCCTCCGGCGCCGGTCGCGCAGGCGGCGCCGACGGAGGCGGAGGAGGACGTCGCGCAGGAGGCGCAGCTCTACCACCGCGGTGCGGCCGAGAAGAAGGAGGCGCCCGCGCCGAGCGCGGACGCCAGCCCCATGGCCCGCTCTGCGGGCGGTGCGGTGGACAAGGCGGACAGGTACGCTCCGCCGCCGCCCCCCGCCGTAGCCGAGGCGCCGGCTCCTGCCGCGGCCGCCAACGGCTCCGAGCTCCACGGCTACGTCGGGCTCCAGCCGGACGCGGAGCAGCGGCGCAGGGTCGCCAGCAAGCCCGCGCCTCCCGCCGCCGCAGCCGCCGCGCCGGCCGGGGCCGAGGATCCCATCGCCCGCCACGCGCGGCTGCGCGTGCTGGGGCGGCTGGTGGCGGACCACCGCACCTTCCCCGGCTGCGAGGGGGAGCAGGAGCGGATCGTGGAGCGCGAGCAGGGCGGCGCCACCGTCCGGCTGGTCCGCCGCGGGGCGGTCGGCGGCACCGCCTACGAGCTGGAGCTGTTCTACTCGGACGGCGGCGCCCTGGCGGCGGCGCGCTACCGCGAGGGCGCCGGGCCGGTGCGCGAGGTGCGGCTTTCGGGGGCGGCCTCCCCCGGCGCCGTGCCGCCCGAGCTGCTGGTGCCGCGGACGGCGGCCGAGGCCACGCTCGACGCGCCGCCACGCTGCACTCGCTGAGTGGCCGGGGCTGCCGGCGGCGCCGGGGCGAAGGACCTTGCGGGCATGAGCACCGAACCCCGCGACCCCAGCCGCGACACGCCTCCCGTTCCCGACACCGCCCCGGACATGGGCGAGGCGTCGGCTCGCCAGCAGGAGCTGATCGGACCTTCCGGCGGCCCGCCCACCGAGGATGAGCGCCAGCGCCGCGGTGCGTCGCCCCCCGAGGACGTGCTCATCCGCGGCCTGGCGGAGGAGCCAGACCGCCACCCGGAGCCGGGGCCGCCGAGGGGCGCCGGGTAGGGTGCTCTCGGCCGCCCGGCCGGGCGCGGTAAGATGAGGCGTGCTCGAGGCCCTCGCCAGCCAGCTCCGCCAGCTCCTGCCGGAGGGCGTGGCCTGCGCCGTGGAGGCGCCGGTCTGCGCGCCGGAGCGGCTGCTGGGCGAGGAGCTGGCCGCGGTCGCAGGGGTGATCCCCAAGCGCTGCGGCGAGTTCGTGGGCGGCCGCGTGGCGGCTCGCGCGGCGCTGGCCGCGCTGGGCGTGGCCCCGGTGGCCCTGCCGCCCGGTCCGCAGCGCGCGCCGCTCTGGCCGGCGGGGCTGAGCGGCAGCATCTCGCACGCCAGCGACGTCTGCGTGGCGGTGGCGGCGAGGGCCGAGCGCTTCGCCGCGCTGGGCGTGGACGTGGAGGGGGCGGCGCCGCTCGATCCCAAGCTCTGGCGGCGCGTGCTCACGCCGGAGGAGCAGGCGCAGATCGAGGCGGCGCCGGAGGACGAGCGCGGTGGCCTCGCCAAGCTGGTGTTCAGCCTCAAGGAGGCGACCTACAAGTGCCAGCACCCGCTCACCGGCCGCTTCCTGGGGTTCCAGGAGGTGGTGGTGCGCTGGGACCCGGGGGCCGGGGCGTTCGAGGCCCGGGTGCTGGCGGCCGACGGCGGGCCCACGCCGGCCATGGTGATCCGCGGCCGGTATGCGCGGGTGGGAGAGCACCTCGTCAGCGTGGCGCTGATCCCGGTCCCCTGATCCCAGTCCGTCGGCCCGCCCGGCCGCGGACCGGGTAGACTGCGCGCATGGCGCGGATCCTGTACGGGGTGGCGGGCGAGGGGATGGGGCATGCGACGCGTTCGCGGGTGGTGATCGACCACCTGGCGGAGAAGCACCAGCTGCACGTGGTGGCCTCCGGGCGCGCGTACGACTACCTGAAGGCGCGCGAGCGGCCCGGCCTCGAGGTGAGCAGGATCTGGGGCCTGTCCATCGTCTACGAGGACAACGCCGTCCGGAACGTGAAGACGCTGCTGGAGAACGTGCGCGCCGGCCTCATGGGCGGCCTGCCGCACAACGTGAAGGCCTACTTCGACATGATCGAGGGGTTCCGGCCGGACCTGGTGGTCTCCGACTTCGAGACCTGGTCCTGGCTCTTCAGCAAGACCCACGGCATCCCCTGCATCTCGGTGGACAACAACCAGGCGGTCAACCGGTGCGAGCACCCGCCGGCCGTCACCGCCGGTCACTACTCCGAGTACCTGCTGGCCCGCTCGGTGGTGAAGGCCAAGCTGCCCGGCTGCTTCCAGTACCTGATCTCCACCTTCTTCCGCCCGCCCACGGTGATGGCGCGCACCAGCCTCCACCCGCCGGTGCTGCGGCAGCAGATCCTGGACGCGAAGCCGGAGCGGGGCGAGCACCTGCTGGTCTACCAGACCTCCACCTCCAACCAGGCGCTGCCCGCCATGCTGCAGGCCACCGGCCGCGAGTGCCGCATCTACGGCCTGCGCCGCGACCTCGCCGAGGACCAGCGCGAGGGCAACCTGGTCTACCGGCCGTTCAGCGAGGCCGGCTTCATCGACGACCTGCGCACCGCCCGCGGCGTCGTCTCCGGCGGCTCCTTCACGCTCATGAGCGAGGCGGTCTACCTGCACAAGCCCATGCTCTCGGTGCCGGTGCAGAAGCAGTTCGAGCAGATCCTCAACGCGCGCTACCTGGAGGCGCTGGGCTACGGCCTGGCCGCCGACGAGCTGACGCCCGAGGTGCTGGCCCACTTCGACGAGCGGCTGCCGGAGTTCGAGACCGCGCTGGCGCGCTACTCCCAGGACGGCAACCGCGACCTGCTGGAGCGGCTCGACGACGTGATCGCCGGGGCCCAGGGGCGCGGCGCGCCGCTGGACGAGGACGAGGACCCGCTCACGTGAAGCTGCGGATCGTGGCGGTGGGGCGGGACCGCTCCGGCCTCTACCAGCCCGCGGTGGACGAGTACGCGAAGCGGCTCTCGCGCTACGCGAAGTTCGAGCTGGTGGAGGTGCCGGAGGCGAAGAAGCTGGCCGGCACCCCGCGCGCCAAGGAGGAGGAGGCGGCCACGCTGCTCGGCAAGGTCGGACCGCGCGACCGGGTGGTGGCGCTGGACGAGCGCGGCGACGAGCTGACCAGCGTGCAGCTGGCGGACCGGCTGCGGCGCTGGCTGGAGCGGGGGCAGGACGTGACGCTGCTCATCGGCGGCTCGGACGGCCTGGCGCCGGAGGTGCTGGCCCGCGCCGAGGAGAAGCTGGCGGTCTCGCGCTTCACGCTGGCCCACCGGCTGGCGCGGCTGGTGCTGGTGGAGCAGCTCTACCGCGCCTTCACGATCCTGAAGGGCGAGCCGTACCACAAGTGAGAGGGCTCAGGCGTTTGCCGCGGCCCCGTCGACCGAGGCGAGGAAGGCCCGCAGCGCCGCGGTGACCGCGTCCGGAGCCTCCACCGGCGAGCTGTGGCCGGCGGCGGGGAACCGGACCAGCTGGGCCCCAGCGATGCCTGCGGCGATGCGGAGCGCCTTGGGCGGCGGGGTGGCCACGTCCTCCTCGCCCACCCCGACCAGCGTGGGGGCGCGGATGCTGGCCAGCAGCGCCTCCACCCCCTCCCGCTCGATGACGCCGTTCACGGCGCGCCAGATGGCACGCCGGTTCCCGGCCACCCGCTCGCGCCAGGCCTGCCGCGCGGCGGCGCGGCCGGGGTCGGCGAGGAAGGTGCGGCCGAACAGGACCCGCATCACCGGGTCCGCCACGGTGCGCGGTCCGAGCCAGCGCGCCGCGTGGTTGAGCATCTTGTAGCGGCGGATGGCCCGAGGCGCCTCTGGCTCCGCCGAGGTCTCCAGCAGCACCAGCGAGCGGATCAGCTCCGGCCGGCGGGCCGCCAGCCGCATCCCCACGAACCCGCCCATGGACAGGCCGACGAAGTGGCAGGGGCCGGCGGCCAGCTTCTCGATCAGCGCCGCAGCATCCGCGGCGCAAGTGTCCATGTCGATGCTGCGCTGCCGGGGCACCTCGCTCTCGCCCTGCCCGCGGTGGTCGTAGGCGATGCACCGGTAGCGATCGCGCAGCGCTTCCGCCTGCGCGTCCCAGAGCCGGACGCTGAGCAGCAGGCCATGGCTGAAGACCACGGCCGGGCGATCGCCTCCGGTGTCCTCCACGTACAGCCGCGTGCCGTTGACCGGGACCCGATGCGAGACGCTGTGCATGACCCCATGCCGGCACTGCCTGCACGCCCGGTCAATGTCCACTCGGGGTGCAACCGAAGTGAGGAGCGCCTGCCTGGTCTGGGTGCGCATCTTCCAGCACGTGATCCAGGCCCTGCTCTCCCAGTTCGGCTACCTGGCGATCTTCGCCCTGCTGGTGGCCGGGGGCCTGGCTGTACCGGTCCCCGAGGAGCTGGTCCAGCTCACCGCCGGGGTGCTGGCTCACCGGGGCCTGCTCTCGCCGGTGCCGGCCGCGCTCACCTGCTGGCTGGGGATACTGGTCGGCGACACCGCCTGGTTCCTGCTGGCGCGCCGCCACGGCGAGCGGCTCCTGGCCACCCGCCACGTGCGCCGGGTCCTGACGGACAGCCGCCGCGCCTGGGTGGAGCGCCACCTGGCCAGCCACGCGCTCCTGACGGTGATGATCTCCCGGCATCTCTCCGCGGTCCGGCTGGCCGCGTACGCGCTGGCCGCCACCCACGGCGTGCGGCCGCGCACCTTCGTGCTGGCCGATGGGCTCTCGGCGCTGCTCTCCGTGCCGCTGGTGGTGGGCGCCGGCTACCTGGGCTCGCAGCACCTGGCGCAGGTGCACCAGGACGTGCGCCGGGTGGAGCTGGCGGTGCTGGCCGCGGCGGCGGCGGCCGTCGCCGGGTGGCTCCTGCTGCGGCGTCTGCGCCGGCCGGCGACGGGCTGAGCCGGCTGCGCTGGGCCCGGGTGCCCGCGCAGCTCCGGGGCGCCCGCCGCCCGGGCCCACCTCCAGCCCCCCGTCCGGACGGCCGTATGCAAACGTTCAGCGTGCGGCGCCAAGGTTCTTGTGGCGCGCCCGGGCGTTCCCTAACATCTCGTCCTTCCAAGAAGACCGCATGAGCGCCCGGCCGCCGGCCGGCGCCCGCAAGGAGAAGAAGCCCGTGGCCAAGATGAAGCCCGTCCTCCTCGTCGTCCTCGACGGCTGGGGCATCCGCGCCCAGCGCGAGGACAACGCCATCGCCATCGCCGGGACGCCCAACATGGACGCCCTGATGCGCGACTACCCGCACGCCGCCCTGGAGACCAGCGGCCTGTGCGTCGGGCTGCCCGAGGGGCAGATGGGCAACTCCGAGGTGGGCCACACCAACCTCGGCGCCGGCCGGATCGTCTACCAGGACCTGGTCCGCATCAACCGCGCCGTCGAGGACGGCTCGTTCTACAAGAACGACAAGCTGCTGCTGGCCTGCCGCCGCGCCAAGGAGAACGGCGCCGCGCTCCACCTCATGGGCCTGGTCTCCGACGGCGGCGTCCACAGCCACGTCGAGCACCTGCACGCCTGCGTGGAGTTGGCCCGCCGCGAGGGCGTGGCCAAGGTCTTCATCCACGCCTTCATGGACGGCCGCGACACGCCGCCCAAGTCCGGCCTCGACTACATGCGCGCGGTCGAGACGCGCCTCAAGGACAACGGCTACGGCAAGGTGGCCACCGTCTGCGGCCGCTACTGGGCCATGGACCGCGACAAGCGGTGGGACCGCGTCTCCCAGGCCTACGCCGCCATGGTGAAGGGTGACGGGCACAAGGTGGCCTCCGGCGTGGCGGCCATGGAGCGCGGCTACGCCGACGGCGAGACCGACGAGTTCGTGAAGCCCAGCGTGGTGGTGGACGCCGACGGCAAGCCGGTGGGCAGCATCCGCGACGGCGACGCGGTGCTGTTCTTCAACTTCCGCGCCGACCGCGCGCGCGAGATCACCCGCGCCATCGCCGACCCGGACTTCAAGGACTTCGATCGCGGGCCCGGGCCCAAGCTGTCGGCCTACGTCTGCATGACCCAGTACGACCAGACCTTCCCGTACCCGGTCGCCTACGATCCGCAGGACCTCTCGGCGATCTTCCCGGAGATCGTGGCCCAGTCCGGTGCGCGCCAGCTGCGCACCGCCGAGACCGAGAAGTACGCGCACGTCACCTTCTTCTTCAACGGCGGCCGCGAGACGGTCTACCAGAACGAGGACCGGATCCTGGTCCCGTCGCCGCGCGAGGTGAAGACCTACGACGAGAAGCCGGAGATGAGCGCGCGCGAGGTGACGGACAAGCTCTGCCAGGCGCTCTCCACCAACCCCTACGGCTTCACGCTGGTGAACTTCGCCAACCCGGACATGGTCGGCCACACCGGCCTGCTCGACGCGGCGGTGAAGGCGGTCAAGGTCGTGGACGAGTGCATCGGGCGGCTCTGGAAGGTGGCCCAGCAGCAGGGCATCGCCATGATGATCACCGCCGACCACGGCAACTGCGAGATGATGCGCGACCCGATCACCGGCCAGCCGCACACCGCGCACACGCTCAACCCGGTGCCCTTCATCCTGGCCGACGCCGACTTCCGCGGCGCGAAGCTGCGCGAGAAGGGCGTGCTGGCCGACGTGGCCCCCACCGCGCTGCAGATCATGGGTCTCACCCAGCCCAAGGAGATGAAGGGGCTCGGGATGATCATCCGGTAGCGGACGGACAGGCGTGGCCGTGCGTCCGTGGTTCGACAGGCCTGTCCTGGGCGTGGCGCCGCGTCTGCGGCGCGGAGCCGAAGGGCTCACCACGGACGGTCGGGGCGGAGGGGTCACCCTGGGTGACGCCCTCCGCCGCCTGGCCGACGCGCTGCTGGCGCTGGTCTACCCGCCGCGCTGCGCCGCCTGCCGCGCGCCGGTGGAGGCCGAGCCCTTCTGCGCCGTCTGCGCGGAGGCGCTGGAGCCGGTCCCGCCCGGCTGCGCCCGCTGCGGGCAGCCCGGCCCCGACGCCCTCTGCGGCGGCTGCCGGGCCGCGCCGCCGGCCTTCGACACGGTCCAGGCCGGCGGCCTGCTGGGCGGTCCGCTCGCCGACGCCATCCACGCCTTCAAGTACGGCGCCCGTCCGGCGCTGGCGCGCCCGCTGGGCGCCTGGCTGGCCGCGCAGGTGAGCCCACCGCCCGGCGCGGCGATCGTCTCGGTGCCGCTGGCGCGCGCCAGGCGCGTGGCCCGCGGCTACGATCAGGCGGCGCTGCTGGCCGACGCCCTGGCCCGCGCCGCCGGCCGCGGCCGGCGCCGGCTGCGGGGCGTCCTGCGCCGGGTGCGCGAGACGCCACCGCAGGTGGGGCGCTCGCGCGCCGAGCGCGCCCACAACGTGGCCGGCGCCTTCCGGGCCACCCGCAGCCTGGCCGGGCTCGACGTGGTGCTGGTGGACGACGTGGTCACCACCGGCGCGACCGCCGGGGCCGCCGCCGAGGCGCTGCGCCAGGCCGGGGCGCGCTCGGTGCAGGTGATAGCCCTGGCCCGCGCGGAGTAGGCGGATCCGGGACCCTTCGACTTCGCGGCGCTCCGCGCCGCTACGCTCAGGGGGAACGGCCATATTCACTCCGGCCGGTAGGTCCGATCCGGGAACGTTGGTGCTGTTCCCGCGTTACACTCTCGGCCCCCCATGCACCTGCGCCGCCTCGTCCCGCTCGCCGTCGCACTGCTGCTCCTCCCGCTCGCCGCCGCCGCAGCGGACCCCACCGCCGAGGCGCTGGCCAGGGGCACCGCCGCGCTGGCCCGGGATCGCCGCGGTCCCGAGGGCGTGGCGGTGTTCGCCACCCTGGACGGGCTGGAGGACGACCTCCCCGACCTGGCGCCGCTGGCCGCGGCCTACGCCGCGGCGGCCGATGACGCCAGGGCCCACCCCGAGGTCCGCGCCCTGGCCCGCTTCCGGCTGGCCGGCCTGGCCCGGGCGCGCGGCGACCTGGGGGAGGCCGAGGCGCACCTGGCGCGGCTCGGCTTCGTGACCCGCTGGCAGGTGATCGGCCCCTTCGACGACGAGGGGAAGCACGGGCTCGAGGCGGTCTACCCGCCGGAGCAGAAGCTGGACCTGGCCGCGCGCGTCCCGGGGAAGACGCGCGAGGTGGGCTGGCAGCCGCTGCCGCCGGAGCTGGTGGACCAGGGCTTCGTCCACCTGGGCGTGGCGCTCCGCCCGGAGCGCGAGGTGGTGGCCTACGCGCTCGCGATCGTGGAGGTGCCGCGCGACGGGCAGGCGGTGCTCTGGCTGGGGGCGAGCGGCGCGTCGAAGGTGTGGGTCAACGGCCAGCTGGCGCTGACCGACGCCACCTACCACCTGGCCCGCCTGGACCAGCGCGGCGCCCGCGTGGCGCTCCGGCGCGGGACCAACCGGCTCCTGGTGAAGCTGGCCCACCAGGAAGGGCGCATGGGCTTCTACCTGCGGCTCGATCGCGGCACGGGCGAGGGGCTGGCCTTCACGCCGGGCCAGCCCGGGGCGCGGCCGGTCCGCCCGGGCGCCCGGCCGCGGCCGGCGGAGGACGCGCTGGCGGCGCTGACCCGGCGCGCGCAGCAGGCGCGCGGCCCGGAGGCGGAGGCCAGGGCCCGCGGCGCGCTCTCGGCGGCGCTGCGCGAGCGGGCCTCGGGCGACCTCGAGGAGCGCCGGGCGCTGGTGCAGGCGCAGCTGGCGGCCGACGCGCAGCCGGCGCTGGTGGACGCGCAGCTCTGGGCGGCCAGCCTGGACGACGAGCACGGCACCCGCCGGCGGCGCCTGGACCTGGCGCTGCAGGCGGCGCCGGGCGACGCGCGGGTGCTGGTCGCGCTGGCCGGCGAGGCGCTGGGGCAGGAGCGGCCCCTGGAGGCGGTGCGGCTCCTGGACCGCGCGGCGGCGGCCGCCCCGGAGTGGGCGGTGGCGCAGGTGGCGCGCGCCGAGGCGCTGGCGCGGGCCGGGCTGGAGGCGCGCAGCGCGCTGGCGGCGGCCGAGGTGGCCCGCCGCTTCCCGGCGGTGCCGGGGGCGCAGCGGGCCGCGGCGCGCGCGGCCGCGGCGCTGGGGCAGCTGGACGAGGCGGAGGCCCGCTACCGCGCGGCGCTGGCGCTCCGGCCGGACGACGGCGCCACGCGCGCGGCGCTGGCGCAGCTGCGCTTCGACCGCCGCGACCTGGTCGAGGCCGAGGCCCTGGCGCGCGAGGGGCTGCGGTTCCGCCCGGGCAGCCTGGACCTGCGCCTGGAGCTGGCCGGCCGGCTGGCCGCCAACGGCAAGCCGGACGAGGCCGACGCGCTGCTCGGCGAGGCGCTGCGGCTCTCCCCGGACGACGCCGAGGTGCTGGAGCGGCGCGGCCGGGCGCGGCTGGCGGCGGGCCGGGCCCGCGACGCGCAGGCCGACCTGGCGCGGGCGCTGGAGCTGGCCCCGCAGAGGCCGGCGCTGAAGGAGCTCCTGCGCACGCTGGAGCCGGCGCAGGAGCGCTTCGAGAAGCCGTACCTGGCCGACGCGGCGGCGCTGGCCGCGGCCGCGCCGGCGGGCCGGCCGGACGAGGACGCGCTGATCCTCTCCGAGCTCAAGGTCACCCGGGTGCTCGGGTCGGGGCTGCACTCCACCGTCACGCAGCTGGTGGTGAAGGTGCTCGACGCGCGCGGGGTGGACGACTTCCGGCGCCAGTCGGTGGGCTGGACCCCGGGGCGCCAGGAGGTGACGGTGCAGCGGGCGCGGGTCATCAAGCCCGACGGCACCAGCGTGGAGTCGCACGACGTCCGCGACCGGAGCACCAGCGAGCCCTGGTACCGGCTCTACTACGACACCGCCGCGCGCACGCTCTCCTTCCCGGCGCTGGCGCCGGGCGACGTGCTGGAGCTGGTCTGGCGGGTCGAGGACGTGGCCGGCGAGAACCTGCTCTCCGACTACTTCGGCGACCTCACGCTGGTGGACGGCACCGCCCGCAAGGCGCGCTTCGACTACGTGCTGCTGGCGCCGGCCGCCCGGCCCATCCACGCCGCCACGCCGGCCGGCGTGGCGCACGCCGAGCGCGCGCTGCCCGGGGGCGTGGTGGAGCACCGCTGGACGGCCGCCGAGGTGGAGCGGCTGGTCCCCGAGCCGGCCATGCCGGGCTGGAGCGACGTGGCGCGGCTGGTCCACGTCTCCACCTACGAGACCTGGGACGAGGTGAACCGCTTCTACTGGGGGCTGGTCCGCGACCAGCTCCGCCCGGGCGCGGAGCTGCGGGCGGTGGCCCGGCGGCTGGCGGCCGAGGCGCTGGCGGCACGCGGCGCGCCGCCCCCGGCGCTTGCCGCCGACGGCGCGGCGCTGGTGCCCCCGTCGGACCCGGCGCTGCGGCGGGCCCTGGTGGAGGCGGCCTACGCGTTCGTGGTCACGCAGACCCGCTACGTGGGGCTGGAGTTCGGCATCCACGGCTACAAGCCGTACCGGGTGGATCAGGTGCTGGCGCGCCGCTTCGGCGACTGCAAGGACAAGGCGAGCCTGCTCCACGCGCTGCTGGAGGCGATGGGGATTGACTCGCGGCTGGTGCTGCTGCGGATGCGCGATCTGGGCGGCCTGCCCGAGCACCCGGCCTCGCTGGCGGTCTTCAACCACGCCATCCTCTACGTGCCGGAGCTGGACCTCTGGCTCGACGGCACCGCCAGCTACTCCGGCCCGGGCGACCTGCCCCGCGCCGACCGCGGCGCCACCGTGCTGGTGGTGAACCCGTCCGGCCCGCCGCGCTTCGGGACGCTCCCCGAGGCCCGGCCGGGCGAGAACCGGCAGGAGCGCCGGCTGGAGGTGGCGCTGGCCGCCGACGGCGCCGCCACCGTCACCGGCGCCCGCACCACGGCCGGCGTCGAGGCGCCCATGCTCCGGCGCGCCTACGAGGTCGAGCAGGAGCGCCGCACGCGGCTGGAGCAGGACCTGGCCTCCACGCTGAGCGGCGTGCAGGTGGACGAGGTGAAGGTCTCCGACCTGGGGCGGCTGGCCGACCCGGTCCGGATCGACTTCCAGGTGCGCGTGCCGCGCTTCGCCGCGCGCGAGGGCGAGGGCCTGCGCTTCGCGCCGCTGGCCACGGCGCGCGGCTACGCCGAGACGCTGGCCAACCTCTCGGCGCGCCGCTACCCGCTCGACCTGGGTGGCCCGCGCGACGACCGGCTGGCCTCGCGCGTGGCGCTCCCGGCCGGGTGGGCGGTGGTGGAGCTGCCCCCGCCGGCCTCGGCCAGCGGTCCGCTGGGCGAGTACCAGGTCACCTGGCGGCAGGAGCCCGGCGCGGTGGTGGCCGAGGCCCACGTGGTGCTGCCGCGCAGCCGCATCGCGCCCGCCGACTACCCGTCCTTCCGCGAGCTCCTGATCGGGCTCGACCGGGCGCTGCAGCGCCGCGTCCGCATCGCGCCGGCCACGCCGGCGGAGGCCCGTCGATGACCCCGAGCACCTCGTATCGCCGCGCCGCCGCGCTGGCCCTGCTGTGGCTGGCGGCCGCCTGCGCGGGTCCCCGCGCCGGGACCTCCGCCGCCTTCGCCCCCGCGCCGCCGGCCGGGGATCCGGCCTGGGCCAGCCTGCAGCAGGCGCTGGAGGCGCGCCGCCTGCTGGACGGCCCCGGCGAGCTGCAGGCGCTGCTGGCCGTGGTGACCCGCGCGCCGCAGAGCCCGCTGGCCCCGCTGGCGCTGCGCCGCGTGGCCGAGCTGGCCGCCGCCGCGCCGGCGCTGGCGCAGGCCGCCGAGGCCGGGCTGGCGCCGCTGGTCGAGGCCGGCCGGCTGCAGGGGCTGACCGCCGCGCGGGCCCGCAGCGCCCGCGCCGTCGCGGCCGACGGGCTGGGCGATCCGGCCGCCTCGGCCCGGCACCGCGCGGGCTACGGCGCCGTCACCGCCTGGTCGCTGGCGGGGCCGTTCGTGCCGCTGGCGGCCATGGACTTCGACCTGGCGCTGCCCGGCGAGCGGGGGCCGCTCCCGGCCGAGGTGAGCGCCCCGGCGGGCCTGCCGCCGTTCCGGACGCGGGCGCTGCCCACGCCGGACGGCACGCTGGCCCTGGAGGGCGAGCCCGGGCTCTGGGACGGCTACGTGCTGGCCTCGGAGGCCACGCTGGCGCGCGGCGGGGAGTACCTGCTGGTGATCGGCGGGGGATCCCTCGGTGCGCGTCTGGGTCGACGGGGAGCTGGTGCTGGAGCGGCGCGCGTTCGCCGGGTTCCCGGCCGAGCTGGCGGCGCTCCCGGTCACGCTCCAGGCCGGCCCCCACCGGCTGGTGATCCGCGTGGCCCGCACCCCGGGCACGCGCAACTTCCTCCACGCCTCGCTGCCGCGCCAGGACGGCGCCCCCTCCGACGTCCGCTGGGCGGCGCCCGCCGGCAGCGGGGTGGCCCGCTTCGGCGCGGCCGGGGCCTCGCGGCTGCCGCCGCCGGCCCACCCGCTCCAGCCGGTGCTGGCCCCGCGGGCGGTGGTGGAGGCGCTCACGCCCGCGGCCGGCCCGGCGCTGGCCCGCGTGCTGGCCGCCCGCGACGCGCAGCTGACCGATCGCGAGACCGCCCGCGCGCTGCTGGCCGAGGCCGCGGCGCTGGAGCCTAAGTCACCCCTGGTGAATGTGGCGCTGGCGGCCGCGCTGCAGGGCGCGCCCGGGCTGGACGCCGGCGTGGCCGCGGCGCGGGCCGAGGCGTCCCTGCGCGAGGCGCTGCGGGCCGATCCGGCCCACGCCGAGGCGCGCGTGGCGCTGGCGCGGCTGCTGCTGGAGCAGGCGCGGAACGACGACGCCGAGGAGGCGCTGTCCGCGCTCGCCGGCGAGGCCGCCACCCGGCCGGCCGCGCTGGTGGCGCGGGCCCAGGTGGCGCTGGCGCGCGAGCTGACCGAGCCGGCCGAGGCGCTGGTGGCCGAGGCGCTCACCGCCGGCCCGACCTGCGAGGCGGCCGAGGTGGGGCTGGACCTGGCGGAGCGGCTGGGGGCGGCGGCGCGGATCGACGAGCGCGTGGCGGTGCTGGCGCGCTGCCGCGGCGCCGAGCGGCTGGCGCAGCACCGCCGGCAGCGCGGCGACGCGGCCGGCGCGCTGGCGGCGCTGGAGCCGGCGCTGGCCGTCCACCCCTGGGAGGTGAAGCTGGGGCTGGCCGCCGGCGAGGCGCTGGTGGCGGCCGGGCAGCCGGGCCAGGCGGTGGTCCGGCTGGAGCGGCTGGCGGCGCTCTGGCCGCGCAGCGATCGCGTCCTCACCGCGCTGGGGGAGGCGCGCGAGCTGGCCGGCGATCGCGCCGGCGCGCGGGCGGCCCGCGAGGCGGCGCTGCTCGCCGACGGCGCGGACCTCGACCTGCGCCGCGCGCTGGCGCTGGACGACGGGCACGAGCTGCTGGACGACCTGGCCGAGGACGGCCCGGCCGCCATCCAGCGCTACCTGACCTCCGGGCGCGCCGGCGGCATCTCCTCGGCGCTGGTGCTGGACGCCGCCGCGGTGGACCTGCACCCCGGCGGCGCCGCCACCGAGCGGACGCACCAGATCTTCCACGTGCTCGACCAGGGCGGCGTGGAGCGGCTGGGCGAGGTGAGCCTGCCCCGCGGCGCCCAGCTGCTGCGGCTGCGGACCCTGAAGCCGGACGGCCGCGCGCTGGAGCCGGAGCAGGCCGGGAGCGGCAAGGGCTCCATCTCGCTGGCGGGCCTGGAGCCGGGCGACCTGATCGAGCTGGAGTACCTGCGCGCGCTGCCGGCCCGCGCCGAGGGCGGCACGCCGGGCGCGTTCTACTTCCAGGAGACCGGCGAGGCCCTCGCGCGCTCCACCTACGTGGTGCGGGCGCCGGCGGGGATGGGGCTGGGGGCGGAGGGCGCCCAGATGCCCGACCCCGAGGTGAAGCGCGAGGGCGGCTACGACGTGCTCCGGGTCGAGCGCACCGACATGCCGGCCCGCGTGCCGGAGCCGTTCGCGCCGGCGCAGACGGAGTGGATCCCCTTCGTCACGGCCGGCGTGGGGGGCAGCTGGCAGACGGTGGCGCGCGGCGGCGGCGAGGCCATCGCCGCGCGCGTGCGGGCCACGGCGGAGGTGCGCGCGCTGGCCGACGCCGTCCGCGCCGAGGCCGGTCCGGACGCCGCGCCCGAGGCGCTGGCGCGGGCCGCCTACGCCCGCGTGCAGCGGTCCATCCTGGGCAGCGGCAGCAACCTGGCCGAGGACGCCGCCCTGGTGCTCTCGCGCGGCCGCGGCAGCCGGCTCCTGCTGCTGGACGCGGTGCTGCAGGCGCTGGGGCTCCCCACGCGCGTGGCGGTGGTGAAGCCCTTCACCGCCGACCCGGCCTCCCGCCGCTACCCGTCCAACTCCGCCTGGTCGGCCCCGCTGCTGCGGGTGCAGGCCGGCGCGGCCACGCTCTGGCTCTGATCCCCTCCAGCCGCGGCATGCCCTTCGGCGGCTTCGACGGGGTGCTGGGCGGGTGCGAGGCGCTGGTGATCCCGGCGCCGGGCGAGGCGCCGGCGCTGGTGCAGACCCCGCCCGCGCCGGCGGTGCCCGACGCGCACGCCGTGCGCCTGAGGGTGGTGCTGGCGCAGGACGGTGGCGCCGAGCTGGAGGGAGCGCTCACCTGGTCGGGCGCCTCCGCGTCGGAGCTGCGCGACGCGCTGGAGCCCGCCGACGCGCTGCAGCGGCGCCAGGGGTTCGAGCGGCTGCTCTCGCGCCAGTTCCCGGGGCTGGTGGTCGAGGACCTGGCGGCGGTGGCGGAGGACGAGCCCGAGCAGCCGTTCGAGATCCGCTGGAAGGGGCGGGCGCCGGGCGTGGCCCGGCCGTCGGCGGACGGCGGCCTGGAGATCGACGCGCCGCTCTTCCCGTTCATGCTGACCGCCACGTACGGGCAGGTAGGCACGCGGCAGCTGCCGCTGCTGGTGGAGCGGGAGCCCGTGGCGCAGCGCATCGAGGTGGTCGCGCCGGCCGGGCTCGAGCTGGCCGCCTCCTCGCCGCGCCAGGTCGAGACGCCGTACGGGCGCTATCGACGCGTGGAGAAGGTTACCGGGCAGGCGCTCGTCCGCGAGGAGCAGCTGGAGCTCTCGCGGTCGCGCATCCCCCCCGAGCGGTACCCCGCGTTCGCCGGCTTCGCGGCGTCCATCGACAGCCTCCAGCAGGAGCCGGTGCGGCTCACCCGTTGAGCCCGCACCCGGGGTGCGTCCCCACCCGCAGCCCCGAGCGGGAGAAACCGGCGCGATCGGGCCGAAGATCGCGCCGGCGCCGGGCGTCGCCAGCACGGCACGCCCGGTGCAAACGTGTTCGAGCGTGAGCGTCATCGTCCAGATCGCAGCGGGTCTCTGCCAGGTGCTCCTGGTGGCCCTGACCCCTCCTCCCGCTGCGTGCCGGTTCCCGTCCACTCCTCCGCCGTCCGCGGTCAGCGTCCTCCCCCCGACCGCGCCGCGAGACGGTTCCACTGGATGGGCCCCGCTGGACGTTGAGGCTCACGTTTCGGGAGGGCGCCCGCTTCCCCGGGCGGGCGCCCTCCAAGCTGTACCGCCGGACCGTTGCTGCCCTGCTGCGTGAAGGCCCGCCCACCCCAGCGGGCCTTCGGTTCTTCAGGGAGGCGGGCGCGGGGGGGATCCGATCGCTGACCTGATGGTTCCGGCCGCTGGTGGTGGGGTCCTGCCGACGGTGGTGGGGTCCTGCCGACGGTGGTGGGGTTCTGCCGACGGTGGTGGGGTTCTGCCGACGGTGGTGGGGTTCTGCCGACGGTGGTGGGGTTCTGCCGACGGTGGTGGGGTTCTGCCGACGGTGGTGGGGTTCTGCCGACGGTGGTGGGGTTCTGCCGACGGTGGTGGGGTTCTGCCGACGGTGGTGGGGCGCGGGGGCCCTGCCCCGCGCCTGTGGGCGGAGCCGGATTGAGGGGGCGTGGTGAGGGGGCTGGGGAAGGGGAGGGGCGGCGCGGGGCGGCGCGGGGCCGGGCGGGGCGGGGCGGAGGCGGCGCGGGGCGGGGCCGGGCGGGGCGGCGCGGGGCCGGGCGGGGCGGCGCGGGGCCGGGCGGGGCCGGGCGGGGCGGAGGCGGCGCGGAACCGGGGCGGCGCGAGGCGGAGGCGGCGCGGGGCGGAGGCGGCGTCCCGGCGGGGTGAGTTTACTTACTCCAGCGAATGCGCCCTTGGAGGGATCCGGGATGGGGTCAGGTCATTACAGATGGCGTTGGGTGTCCGTTCGGGCTGAGCGTAGCGAGCCCGCAGGGCTCGCGGAGTCGAAGCCCAGGGCCATGAGCGACCCGCGCTGGATCAAGTGGGGCTCCTCGCAGACTTCGACGGATTTCGCTTGACGCGAATTGGCGCGGAGCGGTTTCCGCGCCGCAGGGCAGCAGGGGATCGCTCTCCTGCAGCGCTCCACGCGATCTCCGCGGCGCGCGAGGAGGGCCGTGAGGGAGCGGAGATGGGCTCTCGAGATCTCGCGCCGGCGGCGGTGCCAGGGGCCTCGCCGAGCGTCTCGAAAACCGCGGTTAGCATGGCTGCATCTGCTGGAGGTGCACGCCATGGCCGCTCGACTCGATCTGCTCGACAACAACTCCCTCATCGCCCTCGTGAAGTCGCTCGCTGCGGACGAGCGAGGCATCAAGGTCGAGTCCCTGCTTGCGCTTGCGGAGGTGGAGCGGCGGAAGTTCTACCTGGACCTGGGCTACCCCTCGCTCTGGGCCTTCTGCCGGGAGGTGCTGCACCTTCTGGAAGGCGGCGCGTACCGGCGGATCACGGCCATGCGCCTCCTCTCCCGGTTTCCCTCCCTCGAGGCGCCTCTGCGCGACGGTCGGCTCTCGCTCACCACGCTGGGCATGCTCCGCGACGTGCTGACGGAGGAGAGCCTGGAGGCGCTGGTCGGACAGGCGGCCTTCAAGTCCAAGGCCGAGGTGGAGCGGCTGGTGGTGACCATCAAGCCGCGGGCGGCGCCGAAGGATGGGCTGCGGCGGATCCCTTCCTCGCCGCCGCCTGGCGCCCCTCAGCCTCGTCCGGTGGATCGAGAGGGTGTGACTGCACCGGCGAACGAGCTGGTCGAGGCGGCTCCCCTCCGGCCTCAGGAGCCGGCCGAGTCCTCGGTGCTCTCCCTTCCGCTCGCTGCACCATCCCCTGCGCCCAGCCGCCCCGAGCTGCGGCCGGTGAACGCCGAGCAGTGGTCGATGCGCGTCACGCTGGACGAGGCGGCCCACGCCGACCTCGAGACCCTCCGTGAACTCCTCTCCCACAAGATTCCGGACGGGAACCTCGACGACGTCCTCAAGGAAGCGCTCCGCTGCGCGGTCGAGAAGCATGCCAAGCGGAAGGGTGCGGTGGAGCTGGCCAGGGCGGCTGCTCCCGTGGTCACCGCGCCGGCGGCCTCGGCGCCGGCGGCCGTCTCCGCGCCGGTTGCAATGCCGGTTCCGGCCCCCGCTCCCTCCAGCGACCTGCTCCCGCTCCTTGCCACCGCCTACCGCTTCGACCCTCGCACTGTCACCGCCGAGGTTCGGCGCATGGTCTGGGCGCGCGACGGCGGCTGCTGCTCCTACGTCTCCCCCGACGGTCACCGCTGCTCCAGCCGCTGGCAGCTGGAGCTGGACCACGTCGACCCGGAGGCGATGGGCGGGCCGCCCACCCTCCCCAACCTTCGGCTCCGCTGCCGGGGGCACAACCTCTGGGCGGCGGTCGAGGCCTACGGGCGCGAGAAGATGGCGGCCTTCGTCCCCTCGCTTTCACTTCCTCCAGCGAATGCGCCCTTGGAGTGCGACCGGCGGCGCGGGTGAGCAGGGGCGCAGCGACCTCAACCCTGCGGCGCCGCCCCGAACGTCACCTCGGTGAAGCCCAGCGGCAAGAGCAGCGCCCGCAGGTCGCGCTCGGCCGACTCCCGCGCCCGCGCCTGCAGCGCCCGGTCGGCGCGCACCTCGCGCTCGAAGGCGGCCCGCGCCAGCTCCAGCAGCCGGGCGGTCTGGGCGCTGTCCAGGTTGGAGCCGATAACCTCGGTGTCGGCGGGGCGCAGCGCCACCTTCACCGTCAGCGGAGGGAGCGTGAGCTCCACGCGCTTGCCGATCACGCGCACGCTGGAGGCGTCCAGCTTGGAAAGGTCCAGCCCGAGCGTCGCGTCGGCGAAGACGATGGCGCGACCGCGGGGCGTGTTGAAGGTGTCCTTCAGCCATCCGGCCACGTCGCCCCAGAACGAGCCGGCGGGCGCGGGGTCGGGCGAGAAGTCGATCTTCTTGTAGAGCGTCACCTCCAGCGCCTCGAGGCGTGCCACCTCGCGGATCCTGAAGGCCACCGCGGGCGGGTCCGGCACCCCCGGGGCGCGCGGGAAGAGGCGGAACACCAGGGCGGCGCCCAGGCCGACGGCCAGGCCGAAGACGACGAGCAGGACGAGGCCGCGGAGGAGGCGCATGGCCCGATGTTACCGCGAGCGGAGGCGGCGTGGGCTGGCGGGCTTCCCGGCCTTGGTGGCGCCGGTGGGCTTGCCGGGCCTCTTGGCCCTGGTGCTCCTGGAGGTCCCGGCCGGCTTGCGCGTCTTCGCGGCCGCCTTCGCCGCGCCCGTCCGCTCCCGCTCCGCCTTGCGGGCCGCCGCGGCCGCCGCCTTCTTCGCCTTCTCGTCGCGCTTGCGGAGCGCGGCCTCCAGCGCGGCCCGCGCCCAGGGCAGCATGGCCTCGGCGTCCTCGTGCGCGTCGTCCGGCGGGCGGTAGTAGGGCGTGCTGGCCGCGCCGGGGAAGACCCACATCCGGCAGCCGGCGTCGGTGAAGCGGGCGCGGCAGAGGTCGTCGGTCTTGAGGAACAGCTCGTCGTCGTCGAGCAGGCCGAACATCACGCCGCGGGCGTAGAGCCCGTGGCCGCCGAACATGGGACGGGCCTGCACCGGGCCGAGCCCGGTCAGGAGATCGAGGGCGAAGTCGACGAAGCTGGGCGCGTTGGACATGCGTTCCAGCCTACCGCGCCGGGCCCACTGCTTCACTCGAAGAGCCGCCCCGCGACCCCGCTGTGGACCTCCATCCCTCGCGCGGTCAGCACCAGCCGGCCGCCGCGCGCCACCGCCAGCCGGCGGCGGAGCAGCAGCCGGACCTCGGCCTGCTGCGCCGGGGAGAGCCCCTCCAGCGGCGCGCCGGCGGTGGTCCGCAGCGCCAGCATGAGGCGCTCGTTCCGCTCGGCCGGCGCGTCCAGCGGGTCCTCCTCGCCGGTGGGGAGCCGCCCCGCCTCCACCGCCGCCAGCCACTCGCCGGCGTCGCGCAGGTTGGCGTAGCGCAGCCCCGGGGCGCCGTCCTCGCCGCGGCGGCAGCCGCTGGCGCCGGCGCCCAGCCCCAGGTAGCTCTCGCTCTCCCAGTAGAGCCGGTTGTGGGCCGACTCCAGCCCGGGCCGGGCGAAGTTGGAGATCTCGTAGCGGCGCAGCCCGGCGCGGCGCAGGGCGGCGCGGAGCGCGCGCGCCTGGGCCAGCGTCTCCTCCTCCGAGGGCAGCGGCAGCCGCCCCTCGCGCGCCAGCCGCACGAAGGGCACCTCCTCCGCCAGCGCCTCGGCCTCCACGGTGAGCGCGTAGGCTGAGACGTGCCCGGCCCCGGCCGCCACCGCCCGGGCCGCGTCGGCGGCGGCGGTGGCCGCGGTGGAGCGGCGCGCGCCGTAGATCAGGTCCACGCTCACGTTGCCGAAGACCTGCGCGGCCTGGCGGATGGCCTGCTCGGCCCGCTCCGCCCCGTGGCGGCGCCCCAGCTTGGCCAGCACGCCCGGGTCGAAGGACTGCACGCCGATGGAGACCCGGTTCACGCCCGCGGCGCGCCAGGCGGCCAGGCGCTCAGGGTCGCAGGACTCCGGGTTCACCTCCAGCGTCAGCTCCTGCGCCGGCTCCGCGCCGGCGGCGAAGGTCGCGCGGACATCGGCGAGGACCTGCGCGATCTCCCCCGGCGCCCAGAGCGAGGGCGTGCCGCCGCCCAGGTAGATGGAGCGGAGCGCGAGCCCCTGGAACGCCGCGGCGCGCAGCGCCAGCTCGGCCCGCACCGCGCGCGCGTAGCGCCCATCCGCCGGCGGCCGCGCGGTGGTGACCGCGAAGTCGCAGTACGGGCACCGGTGGGTGCAGTAGGGGAAGTGGACGTAGACGCCGAGCGGGCGCGCCATCGGAACGGTTGTAGCCCCTGCCCTTCGACTCCGCGAGCCCTTCGGGCTCGCTACGCTCAGGGCGAACGGGGGCCTGGCTGCGATGGCGGGGATCGCCCATCCGTTCGGCCTGAGCGTAGCCGCCGCGGAGCGGCGGCGGAGTCGAAGGCCAGGGACCTACAGCCCCCCCAGCCGCGTGGCCCGCAGCAGCATGGGGAGCACCGTCCCGCGCTCCACCAGCGCCATGTGGTCGAGCTGCGAGCGCCAGTAGACCACCGCGGCCCGGCGGTCGCGCGCGGTGACGGCGCGGTCGGGGAGGGCCGGGTGGAAGCGCGCCCCCGGCACCGACGGCAGCCAGGCCTCCGTGCGCCGGGCCGTCTCCTGCCCCACCAGCAGGAGCCGGCGCCGCCCGGCCGGCGCGCCCCCGAGCCAGGCCGCCAGCTCGTCCTCGCCGCGGTAGAGGCCGTCCAGCAGCAGGATCTCCTCCACGCGCGGGTGGACCAGCCAGGGCAGCACGGTGCGGATGGCGCCGGAGTGGCCGGCCACCACCACCGGCCCCTGCGGCAGCCCAAGCTGGGCGCGCGCGGCCACCTCGCCCAAGAGCTCGGCCAGGCCCGGCCAGGCCACCCCCTCGCCGTTCCAGGACGGGGCCTCGGCGGCGACGAAGAGCGCGTTGCGCCCGCTGTCGCGGAACTGCTCGGCCAGCCGGTGGTCCACGAAGGCCTGGTCCACGCTGGTGAAGTAGCCGTGGACGTAGACCACCACGCCCGCGGTGCGGGGGGCGTAGCCGCGCGGCAGCCAGACGTGGACCGCCCCGCGCGAGGTGCCCAGGCGCAGGCGGCGCCCCTCCGCCCGCGTGCCGCGCTCCACCGCGCCGTCGGCCACCGGCGCCACCACCGTCTGCGACCAGGGCGGCTGGGTGCGGTCGGGCTCGGCCGGCGGTGGGGCAGGAGGCGGGGTGGGTGGCACGGAGGGTACCGTGGGCGCTGCCTCGGTGGATTCCTGGTCGGGGTTCGACAGGCTCACCCCGGGCGGCTCCTCGGGCGCCTGCGCGCCCTGCGCGGCGCAGGCCAGGAGGAGCCCGGCGGCCGGCAAGAGCCGAGCCCGCCGCACGCGGCCCCGCGCGCCGTCACTTCGCGGTGGCCTCGGCCTTGCGCGTGACCAGCAGGTGGTACTGGTCGTTGCCGTCGATGTAGCCGTAGCGGATGGGCAGCGCGCGCCGCGGCTGGCCCGCCCAGAGCTTCACCATCTCGGCGTCGATGGTGGGGCTCACGTCGAGGAAGGCCTTGGTGTAGCTGCCGTAGGTCTCCTGGACGAAGCCGGCCTTGGAGGCCCAGCGCGGCGGGATGCCGGTCGAGTCGGAGATCATGAAGACCATGTTCGCGAGCAGCACGTCGCGCACGGCGGAGAAGTCGTCGCGCCAGAGCAGGTAGCTGGCCGCCTTGGTCATGGCCACGAAGCGGCCCTTCTTGCGCAGGTGCTCCAGCGTGCCGGGCGCCTGCTTGAGCGCGCCGTCGGAGAGGTCGGCGGCGATGTGGCGGTGCACGCGGGCCTTCGAGGGATCCTCGCCCTTCTTCACGAAGGTCAGCTCGGCGTTGGAGAAGGCCGCGGAGAAGTCCGGCGCGGTCCACTTGCCGCGGAACAGCTTGGCCGACTCCTTCTCGGCGGCGGCGATCTCGGTGGCGGTGAGGTAGTGCAGGGAGCCGTCCGGCTCGACGCGGAAGTAGCGCAGCCCCACCGGCTCGTAGCCGTGCACCGCCAGCGCCGTCAGGAAGAAGGCCAGCTGGCCGGGGAGCTCGCCGCGCTGCCCCTTCATGAGGTTCTCGGTCTTGGAGTCGTTGGCCACCAGCAGGCCGTTGGAGGTGGCGCGGATCACCTCCAGGCTCTCCGCCAGCTTCTTCCGGTCCTTCTTGAGCAGCGGCAGGCGGCGCGGGTCGCCGGCGTGCTCGAGCGAGAGCGTGGTGACGTTCTTCGCGTCCGGGTAGGTGGTCAGCGCGGAGATGAGGTCGCCGCCGCCGGCCGGGTAGACCACCGCGGTGGGCAGGCCCGCCGGCCGCAGCTTGGCCAGGAAGGCCGACGCCTTGGGCAGGTAGCCGTCGCGGTAGGAAGCCATCGCCTTCGACTGCCGGGCGCAGAACGCCTGCACCACCTTGGCGTCGTAGCCGGCGGGCGGCGCGCCCTGGCAGGAGACCAGCGCGAACAGCTCCTTCGCCTCGGCGCTAAAGTCGGCGGCGGGCTGGGCGGCCGGCGCGAGCGCGTCGTCCGGGATCTCGCAGGGCTTCACCGGCGCACACGGCACCTCCTTGCCGCCGGTGGAGGGCGAGGCAGGTGCGGCGGGCGCCTCGGCGCGGGCCAGGGATGCGGTCGTGAGCAGCAGGGCCGTGAGGGCGGTGTAGGGACGCGGGAACATGGCGCTTCATGTACCATGCGCGCCCATGACGGAGCGAACCGACGCGAAGCTCACCCTCTGGCCCGGCGTGGGGCTGGTGGCCGCCAACATGATCGGGGCGGGGGTGTTCCTGTCGGCCGGCTTCATGGCGCAGTCGCTCGGGCCCGGGACCATCCTGCTGGCCTGGGTGGTGGGCATGGCGCTGGCGCTGTGCGGCGCGCTCGCGTACGCCGAGCTGGCGCGGCTGGTGCCCCGCTCCGGCGGCGAGTACCGCTACCTCTCCGACCTGCTCCACCCCTCGCTCGGCTTCCTGGCCGGCTGGGCCTCGCTGCTGGTGGGCTTCTCGGCCCCCATCGCCATCGACGCGCTGGCCGCCGGCGCCTTCGCCCGCACCGTCTTCCCGGCCCTCTCGCCGGCCTGGACCGGCGCGGCGCTGGTGGTGATCCTGACCGCGCTCCACGCCGCCGGCCTGCGCACCTCGGCCCGCGCGCAGAACGCGCTGGTGGTGGTGAAGGCGCTCTTGCTGGTGGGGTTCGTGGCGGTGGGGCTGGTGCAAGGCAGCCACGCGCTGCCCACCTGGACGCCGCCGTCGGGCGGCGGCCCGGCGGCGCTGCCCTTCGCCAGCAGCCTGTTCTTCATCGCCTTCGCCTTCAGCGGCTGGAACGCGGTGGCCTACGCGGCGGAGGAGTTCCGCGAGCCGGCGCGCACCGTGCCGCGGGCCATGCTCCTGGGCTGCCTGCTGGTGGGGGCGCTGTATCTGCTGGTGAACGCCATCTTCGTCTTCAACCTGACCCCGGCCGACGCGACGGTGGTCTTCGGCTACGATCAGCTGGCCAGCGGCGGCGCGGCCGAGACCTCGCAGGTGACGCTGGCGCACGCGCTGGTGGCGCGGCTGCTGGGGGCCGGCTCGGGCGCGGTCATGTCGCTCTTCACCGTGGCGGTCTTCGTCTCCGCCATGAGCGCCATGATCTTCGTCGGCCCGCGGGTCTACGCCGCCATGGCGCGCGACGGGTACCTGCCCCGGGTGCTGGCCGGGCAGGAGGGGAAGCCGCCGTTGGGCGCGGTGCTGCTGCAGGGCGGGCTGGCGCTGCTGATCCTCGGCACCCACCAGCTGCGGGACATCCTGGGCAACGTGGGTGCGGTGCTCACCTTCTTCGCCGCCCTGACCGTGCTCGGGCTGTTCCGGGCCGCGCTCCGGCCTGGCGACGGCCCCCGGCCCCGCGCCTTGGCCCTGGCCGCCGCCGCCGTGTACGCCATCTCCGCCGCCGGCCTGATGATCGCCTTCGGCCTGTGGGGCAAGCTGGAGTCGCTGGCCTGGATCGGCGTCACCGTGGCGGTGGGGCTGGGCGCCTATGGCGTCTCGGTGCTGGCCCGGCGCCGCCAGGCCGCGCCGGCTGCCGGCGCGTCGCGCCAGGCGGCCTGAATCCGAGGCAGCTGCCGGGAATCCGCGCGGATGGGCCGCCCTCCAAGGGTGGACCCTGGATAGTCGACACCTGCGGTCAGACGTGGTTTTCTGCCGCCGTTTTCGGAAGCCACCCTCCCCACGAGGAGCCGCATGGCCGAGCCCGCGCACGCACCCCAGGCATCCAGCACCAAGGACTTCAAGCCGTACATCCCCGCCGAGCGGATCCTGCCCGAGTTCACGGTCAAGGCCGTGCTCCTGGGCGCGATCTTCGGCATCGTCTTCGGCGCCTCCACCGTCTACCTGGCCCTCAAGGCCGGCCTGACGGTCTCGGCGTCGATCCCGATCGCGGTGATCGCCATCTCGCTGGGCCAGAAGGTCTTCAAGACCACCATCCTCGAGAACAACATCATCCAGACCACCGGCTCGGCCGGCGAGTCGATCGCGGCGGGCGTGGTCTTCACGCTGCCCGGCTTCCTCTTCCTCTCCACCGATCCGACCACCGGCAGCTCCATCGGTGCCGGCTACTTCAACTACATCACGCTCTTCACCCTGGCGATCGTGGGCGGCATCCTGGGCGTCCTCATGATGGTGCCGCTGCGGCGGTCGCTCATCGTGAAGGAGCACGGGCAGCTGGTCTACCCGGAGGGCGCGGCCTGCGCCTCGGTGCTCATCGCCGGTGACAAGGGCGGCAGCTTCGCCAAGACCGCCTTCCTGGGCGTCGGCTTCGCGATGACCTACGCGCTGCTGCAGAAGGTCCTGCACGTCATCGCCGAGACCCCGGCCTTCGTCACGGCCAAGGTCAACAAGTGGCTGCCCAACGCCACCGTCAACGGCGAGATCACCCCCGAGTACATGGGCGTGGGCTACATCATCGGCCCGCGCATCGCCGGCGTGCTGGTGGCCGGCGGCGTGCTCGCCTGGCTGGGGCTCATCCCGCTCCTCTCGGTGCTGGTGCCGGTGGACGTGATCCAGGCACAGCTGGCCAAGGTCGGCTCCAACCCCACCGGCTTCGGCTGGGACGAGGCCACCCGCACCTACGCCGACATGCCCAACGCCGTCTACCGCGCCTACATCCGCCAGATCGGCGCCGGCGCCGTGGCGGCGGGCGGCTTCATCACGCTGCTCAAGACCCTGCCGACCATCTACACCTCCCTGCGCGACTCCATCCGCTCGCTCTCCGACAAGGCGGGCGGCGGCAGCGTGGCCCGCACCGAGCGCGACCTGTCCTTCGTGACGGTGATCGTCGGCTCGCTCCTGCTGGTGCTGCTGCTGGTGTTCCTGCCGCAGATCCCGGGGGACTCCGTCCTGCAGAAGCTGCTCGTCGGGCTCCTCATCATCGTCTTCGGCTTCATCTTCGTGACGGTCTCGTCGCGCATCGTCGGCCTCATCGGGTCGTCGTCCAACCCCATCTCCGGCATGACCATCGCCACGCTGATGGCCACCGCCATGGTCTTCGTCTCGGTGGGCTGGACCGGCTCCGCCTACGAGCCGCTGGCCCTGGTGGTGGGCGGCATGGTCTGCATCGCCGCCGCCAACGCCGGCGCGACCAGCCAGGACCTCAAGACCGGGTACCTGGTGGGCGCCACGCCGCGGGCCCAGCAGATCGCCCTCTTCGTCGGCGCCATCGCCTCGGCCATCGTGATCGGCATCACGCTCAAGATCCTCGACACCCCCACCCCGGCGATGGCCGCCCAGGGGATCCAGCACGCCATCGGCTCGCCGGCGTTCCCGGCGCCGCAGGGAACGCTGATGGCCACGCTCATCAAGGGGCTGCTCTCGCTCAACCTCGACTGGCACTTCGTGCTGGTGGGCGTCTTCTTCGCCGTCACCATGGAGCTGTGCGGGGTGAAGTCGCTCTCCTTCGCGGTCGGCCTCTACCTGCCCCTCTCCACCACGCTGCCGATCTTCGCCGGCGGCGCGCTCAAGGGGATCGTGGACACGGTGAGCCGCAGGAAGGGTGAGGTGGCCGAGGACGCGGAGCTGGGCGGCGGGGCCCTGTTCGCCACCGGCCTGGTCGCCGGCGGGGCGCTCTTCGGCGTGGTCGCGGCCTTCCTCAACCTCTTCGCGCCGAAGTTCATGGACGCGGTGAACCTCGAGCACGGGCTCAGCGCCGCGCTGGGCAGCGGCGGCTACCAGCTCCTGGGCGTGGCCTTCTTCGCCGCCCTGGGCTTCGCGCTCTACAAGGTGGCGCGCCGGCCGTCGCCGGTGGCGCCCACCGCGCCGCCCGCGGCGTAGCCGGGACGATCGCGACCTCACGCCGCCCGCCGGGTCCGTCCCGGCGGGCGGTCGTGTATCGGTTCAAAGGTGCCGCGCCGGCCTTCGACTCCGCCCCGCCTGCGGCGGGGCTACGCTCAGGCTGACCGGAACCGAACAAGCCTCGTGCTTCGACGAGCCCGCTAGATCTCCTTCAGCGAGGCGATCTCCGCCGCCAGGTCCTTGTTCTTCTGGTGGTAGCGGGCGACCTCGCCGTTCAGGAAGTCGTTCTCGCCCTTGAGGTCCTCGACCTCCTCGGCCAGCTTGGCGAGCGCGGTCTTGAGCTGCGCCACCGCGGCCGGATCCGGCGCGGCGGGGCGGGGGGCGGCCGCGGCCTGCTCCAGCTCCTGGACGCGCTTGCGGGCGACCATCTCGGCGCGGGCGCGGGCCTCGAGGTGCTTCTCGAGGTCCACCAGCGCGGCCTTCAGGCGGCCCAGCTCGGCCTCGTGCCGGGCCTCGGCCTGGGCCATCTCGTCGGCCAGCTGCCGGGCCGCGGCCTCGCCGGTGGCGGCCTGCTGGCCGACCTGGGCGCGCGCGCGCTCCACCTCGGCGCGCACCCGCTCCAGCTCGGCGGCGCGCTGCGTGCGCTCCGCCTCCTGCTCGGCCACGCGGCGGCGCGCCGCCTCCAGCTCGCCCTGCTGCCGCGAGAGCTGGGCCTGCAGCTTGCCGGCCTCGACCGCCAGCCGCTCCTCCTGCTTGGCCCGCTCCGCCGCCGCGGCCTGCGCGGCGCGGGAGGCGGCCTCGGCGGCCTGCGTCCGCTGCTGCACCATCTCGCGCAGCGACGCGACCTCCTTGCGCAGCCGCGGGACCTCCTCGGCCACCGGCTCCAGCGGCGCCAGCCGCTGCACCTCGGCCTCCAGCCGCTTGGCCCGGTCGCGCTCGGCCTCTCCCTCGCGCCGCGCCGCCGTGATCTCCTGCGCCAGCTGGTCCCGCTGGGCGGCGGCCTGGGCCGCCTTGCGCTCGGTCTCGGCGCGGGCCGCCTCCAGCCGGCCCAGCTCGCCGCGCGCGCCCTCGGCCGACGCCCGCCCCTCGTCCAGCGCCGCGTTCAGGTCGCCGATGCGCAGCTCGGCCGCGGTCAGCTCGGCGGTGCGCGCCTGCCAGGCGTGCTCGGCCGCGACCGCCTTCTCCTCGTAGGCGCGCGTCTCGGCGCGGGAGGTCTTGAGCATCTCCTCCAGCTGCTTGCGCACGTCGCCGGCGCGGGCCAGCTCGGTCTCGAGCTGCCCGAATCCGCCCCTGCGCGTCGGCCAGCTCCCCGGCCGCCACCTGCGAGCGGCCGTCGGCCTCCTCCACCCGCGCCCGGAGCGCCTCCGCCTCGGCCTGGGCCTCGCGCCGCGTCTCGGCCAGCGCACCCTCCAGCCGCGCCACCTCGTGCGCGCTGGCCTCCAGCGCGTCGTGGGTGCGGGCCAGCTCGGCCTCGACCGTGGCCTTCTCCTCGGCCAGCGCCTGCTGCCGGCTGGCGGCGGCCTGCGCCTCGGCCTGGGCCTGCGCCTGGTCGGCGGCGCGCGCCGCCTCCAGCGCCGCCACCGCCTCGCGGTGGTGCGCGTCGGCCTCGGCGCGCGACTGGTCCAGCTGCGCGATCTCCTCGGCCCGCTCGGCCTGCAGCATGGCCACGGCGCGGGCGTGGCTCTCGCGCGCCTCGGCCAGCTCCGCCTCGAGGCGGGCCCGGGTGTCCTCCGCCTCGGCGATGCGGGCGGCGCTGGCCTGCGCGGCCGCCTCCGCCTGCTGCATGGTGTCGTCCAGCACCTCGGAGAGCGAGCGGCGGGTGGCCTCGCTCTGGTCGAGGCTGACCTGCAGGTCCTGGATGCGGCCGGCCTGGGCGGCGGCGTCCTGCCCGGCCTCCTGCAGCCGGTGCTCCAGCCCGGCGGTGCGAGAGCGCTCCGCGTCGAGCGACTCCTGCAGCAGGTCGCGCTCGGCGCCCAGCTCGGCGGCCTGGGCCTTCAGCTCGGTGAGCGCGTCCCGCATCCTGGCCAGGAACGCGTCGCGGGCGCGGAGCCGGTCGCGGAAGTACTCCAGCTTCTCGTCCGGCGTGCCCTTGGGCGGGGCCGGATCGCGCGGCCACTCGGAGAGGACGTCGGTGGGGTCGCTGCGCCCGACCTTCACCTTGCCCAGCGTGGCGCCCCTGACCTCGGCGGCGGGCGGGGGCGGCATGCGCGGCGGGACCGGCGGCGGCGCGATGGGCGGGGCGCCCGCAGCGGCCGCGGGGGCCTGCTGCTGCGCCGGCGGCGCCGGGGGCGGCGGCGGCGCGGTGGGCGCCTTGCCCTCGGGCGGGCGCGGCGGCTGCGGCGGCCGGGCCGGCTTCTGCTGCTGCGGCGCGCTCGCGGCGGCCATGGCGGCGGCCAGGCCGCGCGCGGCCACGGCGCCGGAGTCGACGCGCTGCAGGACCGGCGGCGCCTCGGGCTGCTCGGGCGCGGGCCGCTTGCCGTCGAGGCGCGGCGCGGCCGGCGGCATGGGCGGCGGCGGCGGGGCGGGCGCGTCGGCGTTGAGCAGCGCGGCGGCGCGGCCCAGCAGGTCGGCCAGCTCGAAGGGCTTGCGCAGGTAGTCGTCGGCGCGCGTGCGCGTGGCGCGGTGCGCCTCGATGGCGGCCTCGGTGGCCTCGCCGGTGTAGAGCAGCAGCGGGACGCTGGAGAGCGCGCGCTTGAGCCGGTTGCAGACCGAGAACCCGCTCATGTCGGGCAGCTCGGCCGCGAGCAGGATCAGGTCGGGGGGCTCCTGGCGGCAGCGCTCGACGGCGGGCTCACCGGCGTTGACGGCCGTGACGCTGAAGCCCACCGGGCCGAAGGCGCGGCGGATCTCGTCAGCGAGGCCGGGATCCGGCTCGACGAGGAGGACGCGGAAGGACATGTCGATCCGCATGCTACGCCGATCGGCCCGGGCCGCGAAGAAGGCGGCGGATGTCGTACACCGGCGGCGTGGGCGCACGCACCGTATGCGGCAGCGGCCGATACCGGACCGTCGGGCTCGGGACCGTTCCATCCTGGGCCGGCAGCTTCTCCCCGAGGCCTGGAGCCTGAGGCCCGAGGCCTCCATTGGTCCATTTCGCCGCGCCCTGCTGGCCACCGGCTGCGGGACCGGGTAGGTACGCTCCCGCGAGGCGAGAGGAGAGACCCGTGCCGACCTGGGCCGTGACGGTGGAGACGACGCGCGAGGCGGCCGAGGACCGCTCGGCGGAGCTGTGGGAGCTGGGCGCCGCCGGCGTGGAGGTGCGCGACGGCGAGGGCATCCCGATGCCCGGGCGCGCCCCGCCGCCCGGCGCGGCCGTGCTGGTGGGCTGGTTCGCGGCGCGCGACGAGGCCGAGGAGGCCGCCGCCGAGCTGGGCGGGCAGCTGGAGGAGATCCAGGACGAGGACTGGGGCGAGCGCTGGAAGCAGGGGCTCGGCCCCCTGCTCATCGGCCGGGCCTTCGTGCGGCCGTCCTGGGTGGAGGCCGAGGTGCCGGCCGGCGCGGCCGAGGTGGTGCTGGACCCCGGCATGGCCTTCGGCACCGGGACCCACCCCACCACCTCGCTCTGCCTGGGCGCGCTCTCCGAGCTGCTCGCGGCCCGCCCCGGCGCCTCGGTGCTGGACGTGGGCACCGGCTCCGGGCTGCTGGCCATCGCGGCGCGCAAGCTGGGCGCAGGGCGGGTGGCCGGTAACGACAACGACCCCCATCGCGGTCGAGGTGGCGCGCGAGAACGCGGCCCGCAACGGCGTGCCGGAGGTGGCGCTGACGGTGGAGGGGCTCCCCGCCATCGCCGGGCCCTTCCAGCTGGTGGTGGCCAACATCCTGGCCAACACGCTGGTGGAGCTGGCGCCGGCCATCGCGGCGCAGGTCGCGCCGGGCGGCGTGGTGCTGCTCTCCGGCATCCTCACGCCGCAGGAGGACGAGGTGCGCGGCGCCTACCTGGCGGCCGGCCTGCGGCCGCTGCCGGGCGGCGATCGCCGCCAGGGCGAGTGGAGCCTGCTGGCGCTGGAGCGGGCCCGGTGAGCCTGCGCCGGGTCCACCTGCCGCCGGAGCGGATCGGGGCGGAGGCGGCCGCGCTCACGCCCGAGGCCCGCCACTACCTGCGCGACGTGCTGCGGCTCGCGCCGGGCGCGGCGGTGGAGCTGTTCGACGGGGCGGGGGGCGCCTGGCGCGCCACCATCGACGCCGCCTTCGAGCAGCTGACGCTGGGGGCGCGGCGCGAGGCGCGCCCTGCGCTGCGGCTCACGCTGCTGGTGGCGCTGGCCAAGGGGGAGAAGCTGGAGCTGGTGGTGCAGAAGGCCACCGAGCTGGGCGCCACCGACCTCTTTCCGTTCGCGGCGGAGCGGTCGGTGGTGAAGCTGGACGGCGAGAAGGGCGAGGCGCGCGCCGAGCGCTGGCGGCGCATCGCCGAGGAGGCGGCGCGGCAGTGCGGGCGGGCCGACGTGCCGCGGGTGGCCGCGCCCGGGCCGCTGGAGGCGGCGCTCCAGGCCCTGCCGCCCGGCTGCGCCGCGTTCGTCTTCCACCCCGGCGGCCAGCCGCTGCCGCCGCTCTCGGAGGAGGGCGGGCCGGGGCTGGTGCTGACGCCCGGCGGCGTGGCGGCGGTGGTGGGGCCGGAGGGCGGCCTGACCGATCGCGAGGTGGAGGCGTGCGAGCGGACGGGCGCCCGGCGCGCGACGCTGGGCCCGCGCATCCTGAGGGCGGAAACGGCCGCGCTGGTGGCCGCCGCGCTGCTCCAGTCGCGGTACGGCGATCTAGGCTGAGCGGCGCGGGGAGATTGCGCCGAGCGTGTCTCGCGGGGTGGGGGCCCCCGCGCATGCGCGGGGGAGGGGCCGAGCCCCTCCTCGCTGGGTGCCGCGCAAGGCCCCCATCCTCAATCTCCAAGATTTGGGGCCGCAGCGCGGCGGGACCCAGCGCAGCAGGGGTGGGGCCCCGACGTCCTTCGGCAGGCTCAGGACGGCGGGGCGGGGGCGCAGCCCCCGCAAATTTGACCCAGTGACCACGGGCCTCTAGCCTCGGGCGGTGCGCTGTCCACGCTGCCGCCTGGAGTCCCCCGACACCACGGTGTCCTGCCCGTCCTGCGGGGCGCCGCTGGCGTTCCGCCCGGAGCCACCGGTGCGGCCGCTCGAGGCGAACCTGTCGCTGGACCGGCGCGCAGGCGTGCGCGGCTCCGCGGCTGCGCCGCCGTCCGGGCCGGAGCTGGACCTGGCGGGTGAGCGGGTGGCCCGCGCGCCGCCGCCGCGCCCGGGGACGCAGGCGCCGCTGACGCGGCCGGCTGCGCCGGTCGCTCCGAACACCGCTCGCGCCGCGCCTGTCGAAGGGCGAGCGACGCCTGCCGCGCCCACCTCCGCGCCGCGTCCCCCTGCGCTTGCCGCAGCCGCGCCCGCGCCGCGTCCCTCTCCGCCCATCGTCGCCGCGCCTCCCGCGCCGCGTCCGCCTCCGCCTGCGCCGCTGCTGGAGGAGCCGCCGCTCGAGGAGCCGGCTTCGCTCGAGGACGACACCATCGAGGTGGCGGTGGAGCCGGTGGAGGTCCACCTGCACCGCGCGTCCGACTGGCGCCGGGTGCTGGCCTGGGCCATCGACGGGCCGCCCTTCGTCGCGCTCTTCCTGTGGGGTACCCAGGTCGTCCTTCAGCGCCTGGCGCCCAGCCGCGACCTGGCGGCCTGGGGCTACGTGGAGGCTGCGGCCGCGCACTGGGGCAGCCTGGTCGCCCCCATCCTCGGGGCCGTGGCCGTGCTCTGGCTGGTGTACGCCACCCTGTGCCACGCGCTGGCCGGGGCCACCCTGGGCAAGGGGTTGCTCCGGGTGCGGGTGGTAGGTCCGGGTGGGCGCCGGCCCAGCCTGGGCCGCTCCGCCTTCCGCTCGGCCCTGGCGCTGATGTCGGTGGCGCTGCTCGGGCTCGGGGTGCTCCTGGCCCTCTTCACCCGGAGCGGCCGCGGGCTGCACGATCTCATCGCCCGGACCTGGGTGGTCGAGGCGTCGCCTTGACCCCTCCCGGACGCGGCCCTACAACCGCAGCCGTGCCGACCGATTCTCGCCGCGCCGCCGATCGAGGACGGCGTGGTGACCGCCGAGCAGATGGCGCTCGCCGCGGTCCGCCAGCGCGCGGCCGGCGGCGGCCTGGACACCGCGCTGCTGGAGCTGGGCGCGGTGGAGGAGCCGGCGCTGGCCGCCGCCCTCTCGCGCGTCTCCGGCCTCCCCGCGGCCCCTCCCTCGGCCTGGAGCGCCGCCGACGCCCGCGCGCGGCGCGTGTTCCCGTCGCGCGTGGCCGAGCGGCACGGGCTGGCGCCCTTCGCGCTCTCCGGGCGCGAGCTGTCGCTGGTGGCGGCCTTCCCCATCGACGGCGTGCTGCTGGACGAGATCAGCTTCATGCTCTCGCTCCACCTCACGCCGCACGTGGCGCCGGAGTGGCGCGTCCGCTCCCTCATCCACCAGCTCTACGGCGGTCCGCTCGAGCCGCGCTTCGCGGCCCTGGCCGAGGGCAACGGCAGGCTGGCCGCGCCCATCACCGTGGAGGCGCCGCCGGCCGAGGCCGCGCCCGCGCCGCCCGCCGCGGCGCCCGCGCCCGCCGCGCCGCGCGAGGAGCCGGAGGTCTACGACCCGCAGGCCCTGGCCCCGCCGCCGGAGCACGCGTTCGACGAGGAGGAGCCGCTCCTGGAGGAGCCGGCCGGCCTGGACCTGGCCGCGCCGCGGCTGCCCGCAGGTGGCTTCACCCGCTCGCCGGACGAGCCGCTGGAGCCGCTGGCCGAGGCGCTGGCCCAGGCGCTGGAGTCGGACGAGCTCTCCTTCTTCGACGAGCACCTCGACGACGAGCACGCGGCGGAGGCGCCTGCTCCGAGCGGCATCGTGGAGGCGCCCGTGGCCCCGCCGCCCGCGGCGGCCCCCGGGGCGTCTGCCCTCGACGCGCCCCCGGGCTGGACGCTGGACGAGGCCCGCGCCGCCCTGGCGGCGGCCGGCGGGCGCGACGCGGTGGTGCGGGTGGTGCTGCGCTACGCCCGCGACCTGTTCGAGTTCGCGGCCTTCTTCGCCGTGACGCGTGACGCGGTCGCCGGCCACGACGCGCTGGGCCAGGAGGAGGACGCGCGCGCGCTCTGCCGCGGCACCGCCATCTACGTGAGCGACCCGGGCACCATCCACACGGTGATCGAGACCCGCGCCCCGTACCTCGGCCCCGTCGAGCGGTCCGCGGTGGGCAACCAGGCGGTGCTGGACGGCCTGCGGCGCGGCACGCCCAGGACGGTGCTGGTGGCGCCGGTCCTGCTGCGCAACCGGGTGGCCTGCCTGCTCTACGCCGACAACGGCCCGGCCGCGGTGTCGCCGCGGCGGCTGGAGAACCTGCTCCTGCCGGTCTCCGCCGTGGGGCCGACCTTCGACCGGATGATCCGCGAGCGGAAGCGGCGCCGGGTGGAGTCCGCGCCGGCCGCGCCTGCGCCTGCGCCAGCGCCTGCTCCTACGGTCGAGGTCGCCGTCGCGGCGCCGCCGCCCGTCGCGCCGGAGCCGCAAGCTGCGCCCCAGCCGCCGCCCGCGACGCCCGGACCGCCACCCGCGCCGGCAGCCGCGAGCGCCGAGCCGGAGCCCTGGACCGCCGCGCGGCTGGGCGAGGTGGCGGGCGGGCCGCAGGGCGAGCTGATCCAGCCGCCGCCGTCGCCCACCCCGCCGCCGGTCGCCGTCGAATCCGCCGCCCGGGCCGGCCTCGCAGCCCGAGCCGTGGAAGACGAACGAGCCGGCGCTGGCGACCGACTTCGACATCGACCTGGAGCTGGGCCAGGACGAGCTGACCGACCTCGAAGAGGAGCCCCCGCGGATTGACGCGGAGGCGGCGCCGGAGCCGGCGCACGAACCGAAGCCTGAGCCGGCGCGGCAGCCGGAGCCGCAGCCGGAGCCTGAGCGGCGGCTGGAGCCGGGACCGCGTCCCGAGCCGGAGCCGCATCCGGAACCGGGGCCGGAGCCCGCACCCGCCGATCCCCTGCAGGCCGCCCTCGCGGCGCTGCTCGCCACCGCGCCCGGCAGCCCCGAGCGCGAGTCCGCCATCGCCGCGGTCACGGCCCTGCCGGACGCGCCCTCCACGCTCGCCGCGGCGCTCCCCGGGCCCGTCGAGGCCGAGGCCGGTCCCGCCGCGGCGCGCGGGCCGGTGGCCGCCGCGGTGGCCGCGCTGGGGGCCGTCGCCGCGCCGGCGCTCCTGCCGCTGCTGCAGGAGAACGATCCGGCGCGCCGGCTCATCGCCGTGGTCCTGCTGGGCCAGGCCGCCGTGCCCTCCACCTTCCCGGCGGTGGCCGACCGCGCCATCGACGGCGACGCGCGCGTGGCCGCCGCCGCGGCCGATGCGCTGGCGGCCGCGCGCCGGCACCCCGGCATGCGGACCGTGCCGGAGAAGCTGCGCCGCGCGCTGCTCTCCGGCGTGGCCTCGCGGGCCATGGGCGCGGCGCGGGCGCTGGGCGCGCTGCGCGACGCCGACGCCATCCCCATGCTGATCCAGGTGGTGGAGTCCGGCGACCGCGACACCTCCGCCGCCGCCGCCGACGCGCTGGAGCGGATCACGCTGCAGCGGATCGGTCCGGACGCGCGCGGCTGGCTGCGCTGGTGGAAGGAGAACCGCGGCCGCGGCCGGGCCGAGTGGCTCTTCTCAGGCCTGACCCACGCCGATGTCGCGGTGCGGCAGGCGGCCATGGACGAGCTCACCGCCGCGGCGCCGCCCCCGGTGGCCTACGCGGTGGACGCCCCCCAGGCGGACCGCGAGAACGCCGCCCGTTCCTGGGCGGGCTGGTGGGCCCGTTCGGGGCAGGTGCTCTGAGGAAAGTGCCCGTGGCTCCTGGCAGATCCTTGCCAGGGCAGAATGCCGCTGCATATCCTCGCCCTCCCCCGAAGACCCCCCGCGAGGCATCACCATGTCCAAGCCGCTCGACCCCGATCCGCGCAGGGCGCTGCTCGATCGCCTGAACCAGGAGGCGGAGCTGGGGGGCGGCGAGGAGCGCATCGCCCGCCAGCACAAGGACGGGAAGCTCACCGCGCGGGAGCGGGTCGAGATGTTCCTCGACCCCGGCACCTTCGTGGAGATGGACCGGTTCAAGACGCACCGCTGCGCAGAGTTCGGGATGGAGAAGCAGAGGATCCTGGGCGACGGCGTGGTGACCGGCTACGGCCTGGTCGAGGGGCGGCAGGTCTTCGTCTTCGCGCAGGACTTCACCGTCTTCGGCGGCTCGCTCTCCGGCGCCTTCGCCGAGAAGATTTGCAAGGTGATGGACCGGGCCATGGAGGTGGGCTGCCCGGTGATCGGCCTCAACGACTCCGGCGGCGCGCGCATCCAGGAGGGCGTGGTCTCGCTGGCCGGCTACGCCGACATCTTCCTGCGCAACACCCTGGCCTCCGGCGTGGTCCCGCAGATCTCGGTGATCATGGGCCCCTGCGCCGGCGGCGCGGTCTACAGCCCGGCCATCACCGACTTCATCTTCATGGTGAAGGACACGTCGTACATGTTCATCACCGGGCCGGAGGTCATCAAGACCGTCACGCACGAGGAGGTGACCAAGGAGGACCTGGGCGGCGCCCAGACCCACTCCACCCGCTCCGGCGTGGCCCACTTCGCGCTCGACACCGAGGAGGCCACGCTCCGCGGCGTGCGCGAGCTGCTCTCCTTCCTGCCGCTCAACAACACCGACGACCCGCCCGCGCAGCCCTGCGCCGACGACGTGGGGCGCCGCGACGAGGCGCTCAAGACCGTCATCCCCGACAGCCCCAACAAGCCCTACGACATGAAGGACGTGATCGAGGGCGTGGTGGACGACCGGCACTTCTTCGAGGTGGGCGAGCACTACGCCATGAACATCCTCTGCGGCTTCGCCCGGATGAACGGGCGGCCGGTGGGGATCGTGGCCAACCAGCCGGCGGTGCTGGCGGGCGTGCTGGACATCAACGCGTCGGTCAAGGCGGCCCGCTTCGTCCGCTTCTGCGACGCCTTCAACATCCCGCTGCTCACCTTCGTGGACGTGCCCGGCTTCCTGCCCGGCACAGACCAGGAGTGGAACGGCATCATCACCCACGGCGCCAAGCTGCTCTACGCCTACGCCGAGGCCACCGTGCCCAAGGTGACCGTCATCACGCGCAAGGCCTACGGCGGCGCCTACGACGTGATGGCCTCCAAGCACATCCGCGCAGACGTGAACCTGGCCTTCCCCACCGCCGAGATCGCGGTCATGGGGCCGGAGGGCGCGGTCAACATCATCTTCCGCAAGGAGCTGGCCGCCGCCGCCGACCCGGCCGCGGAGCGGGCCCGCCTCATCGCCGAGTACCGCGAGAAGTTCGCCAACCCCTACAAGGCGGCCGAGCTGGGCTACATCGACGAGGTCATCAAGCCGGAGGAGACCCGGCCCAAGGTGATCCGCCACCTGGAGATGCTGCGCACCAAGCGCCAGGAGCTGCCGCCCAAGAAGCACGGGAACATCCCGCTGTAGGGGCGCGGAGCCTCGCGTTCGGCCCGACCATCGCGTCCGCAGGCCCAGCCTGCCGAAGGGCCGAGGGCCGATGCGCCGCGCGCTGGAGCGCGCCACCGGTGCCACGGGCCCCGTTCGTCCTGAGCCTAGCGCCCGCCCGGCGGGCGCGGAGTCGAAGGACAGGGATCTTCGCCTGGCCCGCTCGCGAATCCCGTTCATGGTTCGACTCCGGGCCGGCCAGGCCGCGCTCCCGGCGCGAGCCCGGCCCTGCGCTCACCATGAACGGAGGGTAAACCTTTGGCGTCGCCTGCCATGGGCCTGCCGAAGGGCTCGGGATGTGCGGAACGTGCGGGCCAGGGCCGCCGCCCCGCTCACCTCGCCGGCGCGTTCGCCGCCAGCGCCACCTTCTCGATCAGGCAGCGGTCGTCGTTGGCCCCCGTTCGTCCTGAGCGTAGCGCCCGCTCGGCGGGCGCGGAGTCGAAGGACAGGGATCTTCGCCTGGCCCGCTCGCGAATCCCGTTCATGGTTCGACTCCGGGCCGGCCAGGCTGCACGCTCGGCGCGAGCCCGGCCCTGCGCTCACCACGAACGGAGGGTGAAGACCTTCGGCGTCGCGCCACCTCCTCGATCAGGCAGCGGTCGTCGTTGGCCCCCGTTCGTCCTGAGCGTAGCGCCCGCCCGGCGGGCGCGGAGTCGAAGGACAGGGATCTTCGCCTGGCCCGCTCGCGAATCCCGTTCATGGTTCGACTCCGGGCCGGCCAGGCTGCACGCTCGGCGCGAGCCCGGCCCTGCGCTCACCATGAACGGAGGGTGAACCTTTGCCGTCGCCTGCCATGGGCCTGCCGAAGGGCCCGGGATGTGCGGAACGTGCGTGCCAGGGCCGCCGCCCCGCTCACCTCACCGGCGCGTCCGCCGCCAGCGCCACCTTCTCGATCAGGCAGCGGTCGTCGTTGCAGACGCTGAACGCCAGCGTGCCGGCCAGCCGCGCCGCGCCGGCGGGCGGCGCGGTGAAGGGCAGGGCCACGGTGAGCGCGCAGGCGTGCTCCGGGTGCTCGGCGCAGGGCGTGCGCTCGGCGCCGGTCCCCAGCGCCACGCGCTCGCCGGAGAAGCGGGCGGTGGCGGCCGGGTCGGGCGAGAAGGAGAGCGGGTAGTCCGGGTTCACGTGGAAGGTGCCGCGGGCGCCGATGCGGACGCGCGCCTGGGCGGGCGCGCCGGCGGTGGCGGCGGGCGTCTCCAGCGCCACGGTCCAGGCCTCCGCCTCGGCCGTCGGGCCGGCCGGCGCCGGGGCGCTGGCGGGGAGCGGCGCCGGGAGGGGCACGAGCGCGCCGGTGGTGGGCTTGGCCGGCTCGGGCGGCACCGGCGCGGGCACCTCCTCGCGGCAGCGGGTGCAGCCGGCGAGGGCCAGGAGCAGCAGGGCGGTGACGGGGCGGCGCACGGTCACCTCGAGGCGTACTTCACGCTGCAGCCGTAGGCCTTGGTGGACGGCGTCCGGACCGGCCGGCCGGCGGCCAGGTCCGCCACCGCCTCCGAGACGTACTCGACCAGGTGGCCGCCCTCCGGCGCGCCGCGCTCGCCGTCGGGCGAGTTGTCGATGCCGCCGCGGTAGGCCAGCGTGCCGCGCGCGTCGATCACGAACAGGTGGGGGGTGTTGGTGGCGCCGTAGGCGCGCCCCACCGTCCCCTCCGGATCGAGCAGGATGGGGTAGGCCAGCTTGAAGCGCGCCGCGCCCTCCCGGTTGACCTCCGGCCCGTACCCCTGCTTCCCGGGCGCGGCCGAGTTCACCGCCAGCCACACCACGCCCTGCTGCCCGAGCCGGTCGGCCAGCCCCACCAGCGAGCCGCGGGTGTGCGAGGCGACCACGAACGGGCACTGCGGGTTGAACCACTCCAGCACCACCACCTTGCCGCGCAGCGCGGAGAGCTGGACGGCCTTGCCGTCCAGGTCCTGCAGCGTGAAATCGGGGGCGGGCTGGCCGGTCGCCGCCGGGTCGGCGGCGGCGGCGAGGGCAGGGAGCGCGAGCAGGAGGGCGAGGAGCGTGCGGGGCATCCCCAATCCCTAGCCGGCGGTCGCCGCCCGGGCGACCACCGGAGAGGGGCTCCCGTCAGAAGTCGCGGACCTCCCCCTCGTCGTCCATGGGGAAGGCGAGGTCCTTCGCCGGGCCGGGCCGGCCGTTGCGCGGCGGGGGCGGGGCAGGGCGCGCCGCCGGAGCCGCCAGGCGGGCGGCGGTCCGGGCCGGGCGGTGGAGCGCGGCCTCGCGCTCCAGCTGGAAGGTGCCGATCATCGAGGAGAGCAGCTCGGCCTGCGAGGAGAGCTCGCTGGCCGCCGAGGAGGACTCCTCGGCGCTGGCCGCGTTCTGCTGGGTGACCTTGTCCATCTCGGAGACGGCCCGGTTCACCTGGTCCATGCCCTGGGTCTGGGCGCGGGCGGAGGTGGCGATCTCGGTCACCATGGCGGTGACCCGCTCCACCCCGCGCGCGATCTCGTCCAGCCGCCCGGCCACGTGCTTCGCGGCCCCCTCGCCCTCGCCGGCGTGGCGGACCGACTCGCGGATGAGCCCCTCGGTCTTCTGCGCCGCCTCCTTGGCCCGCAGCGCCAGGGAGCGGACCTCCTCGGCCACCACCGCGAAGCCCCGGCCGGCGTCGCCGGCCCGGGCCGCCTCCACGGCGGCGTTGAGCGCCAGCAGGTTGGTCTGGAAGGCGATGTCCGAGACGTCCTTGATGATCTGCGAGGTGCCCTCGGCGGAGGCCCGGATCTGCGCCATGGCCCCCTCCATCTGGTGCACCGCCGCCACGCCCGCCACCGCCGCGGCGTGGGCGCCGCCGGCGATCTCGGCTCGCCTCCTGGGCGGTGGCCTCGGCGTGCCGGGCCTGCGCGGCCACCGACTCCACCGACGCGCCGGTCTCGGTCAGGGCCGAGGCCTGCTCGGAGGCGCCGCTCGCCACCGCCTGCGACGAGGCGGCGATCTGCGTGGCCGCGCTGGAGACCTGGCCCACCGCGCCGGACACCTGCTGCAGCGCCTCGTGCAGCCGCTCCGCGGTCTGGTTGAGCGCCGCCTTGATGCGGGCGTGCTCGCCGCGGTACTCGCCCTTCATGCGGGTGCGCAGGTCGCGCTGCGCCAGCCGCTCCAGCACCACCGTGGCCTCCTCCACCGGCGCCAGCGTGGCGTCGAGCGTGGCGTTCACGCCGTCCACGATGCGCCGGAACTCGCCCTGGTGCCGGTCCAGCCTGGCCCGCTCGTCCAGCCGGCCGGCGAGCGCGGCCTGGTTGAGCGCGTCCACGTCGGCCACCAGCGCGCCCACCGCGCTCATGCAGCCGTTCAGGCCCTGCCGCAGCACCTCCAGCTCGCCCTGGGCCGGCGTGGTGGTGGGCGCGGGCAGGTCGCCGCGGGCCAGCCTGGCGACCTGGCCTGCCGCGTCGCGCAGCGGCGCGATCACCGCCGCCAGCGCGGCGTCGATCCCCTCGACCATCGCCTTCCACTCGCCCCGGAACCGGCCCGCCTCGGCGTGGGCCGAGAGGTCGCCGGCCTGGGTCCGGCGCGCCAGCTCGGTCACCTCGGCCGCCACGGCGCGCAGGTTGTCGCGCACCTGGTCCATCGCCTGGTGGGCCACGGCCAGCTTGCCGGGGAAGCGGCGCGCCTGGCGCGCGAAGTCACCGGCCCCGTAGGCCTGCAGCACCTCCAGCAGGTGGAGGATGGCCTCCACGTGGTGCTGCATCCCGGCGTTGAGGCCTGCCGCCACCCGCCGGTAGGCGCCCTCGAACCGCGCCTCGTCCACCTTGGCCTCGAGATCGCCGGCCACCTGCAGGCGGGAGGTCTCGTCCATGGTCTCCACCAGCCCCGAGACCGCTGCGCTGCAGCGGTTGAGCGCGTCGCGCAGCGTGCCGAACTCGCCCTGGAACGAGGCGGTGATGGGCGGCGGGAGATCGCCCACGGAGATGCGCGCCAGGTGGGCGTGCACCGTCTGGAGCGGCTCGGCGTAGGCGTCCATGATCCGGTTGATGCCGTGCACCACCGGCTGGAAGTCCGGGCTCACGTGGGCCGCGTCGGCGCGGTCGGCCAGGCGCCCCGCGGCCACCGCCTCGGCCATCTGCAGCGCCTCGTCCGTCAGCGCCGCCACCGTGCGCCGGGCGCCGCGGGCGGCCACCCACCAGAGGCCCAGCAGCGCCAGCGCGGCCAGCACCACGGCCACCGTGACGGCGCTGGCGTAGCGCGCCGCCGTCTCGCGCCCCTCCTCCACCACCGCCCGCGAGTCGAGCTCCTGCGCCGCCTGCACCGCGTCCAGGGCGTCGTCCGCAGCCTTGACCTCCTTCGAGGCCCGCTCCCAGAGCGCGCGCACCTGCGCGTCGAGCTGGTCGATCTCGGCCGGCGCAGCGCCTCCCGCCAGCCGCTGGTCACGCTCGCGGGCCAGGTCGAACACCTCCCCGGCGGTCTTCCGGAAGGGGGCGTCCGCCTGCGCCAGCGCCTCCAGCTTGGCCGCGACCTCCGCGTCCGCCTGCAGCCGCTGCAGCTCGGCGAAGGCCTGGTCGTACCGCTCCATGGCCTCGCGCGCCTTCTTGTTGGAGTTGGCGCGCTGCTCGGGGGTGAAGTCGCGCCCCAGGGCCGTGCCGTTGAGGCGGCGCATGATGGCGGTGTGCGCCTCGTCCATGATGCCCAGCTGGCTGGCGGCGGAGACGTGCTCCCCGCCGATGTGCTCGATGCGCTGGCGCAGGCCGGTGGTGCTGCTCCAGGCCAGGGCGCCCACCGCGACGACCACGGCGAACGCGGCGCCGAAGGCCAGCGCGAGCTGCGTGGCGATCCGCTTGTCTTCCATCCGCATCACGGCACCTCGGGGCAGCGCGCCCGGGGCGGGCGGCGCAGGGCGGGGCTGAAGCTGGGGAGCCGGGGCCCAGCGGGTTTTCACCGCTGCACCCCGGCTCGACGGAACCCGGGAGCACCCGGCGTGCCAGCCCAGCGGCCGACGGCCCGCCGGACGAGGTGCGCGCGACGGCTGTGGTTTTCCCGGGCGCAGGGTCCGCGCGCCGGGGCCGCCGCCGGGGGCCGTCCGGACCCACGGTCCCCCGCAGGACCCGCCGGCGCTAGTGGCGCGTGGCCTCGGCCGTCGTGGTGGCCGCGCCACCCACATCGCCGATGGGCCCCAGCGCCGAGCGCTCCACGCGGCGCCGGCCGGTGAGGGCCTGCGCGGCGCGGCGGGCCAGCCAGCCCAGGCCGCGCACGGCGTCTCCCGCCAGGCGCCCGGGCGCCGCGCGCGAGAAGAGCGCCGGGGCCTCGGCGGCGGCGCGGCCCAGGGTCACCACCCCTGCACCGTGGGTGTACACCAGCTCGCCGCCCAGGTAGGCGGTGTAGACCGCCGCGCCGCTCGCAGCCAGGCCGGCCGCGGCGCTGGTGAGCGTGGCGCGGTGGCGGCTCCGCCAGGTGGCCACGCCCAGCGCCGCCAGCACCAGCCCCACGTTCCCGGCGCCGTGGATGAACATCATGTCGCGCGCGTGCTCGCCCTCCAGCGAGATCTCCTGCGAGGCGGCCATGCCCGCCAGGCCGGTCACCAGGCCGCTGGCCGCGGTGGCCCACCAGAGCGAGCGGGCCAGCCGGTCCAGCCGGCGGTCGCGCGGCGCCAGCGCGGCCAGCAGGTCCACCGCCGCCGTCGCCGGCAAGAGCACCAGCGGGACGTGGACCAGGGACGGGTGGAGCTCGTGCGTGCGCATGGCCATGTGATTCGCCTCCCGCCTCCACGCTGCGGACGCGCGATCGGCCGCGCAACGCGGCGCCCCGCGCTGTAGGATCCCGGGGATGAAGAAGAAGCGGATGCCCAACCTGCGGGACACCGGCCGCCATTACCTCGAGGGCACGCAGCGCGCCCGGCTGGCCAGCCCGGGGATCGAGCGCCACGTGCCCGCCGGCGGCGGCAGCCGGCTCGGCCCGGTGGTGCTGGCGCTGGTGGCGCTGGCCGCGCTGGTCGGCGCGATGCTCTGGCTTCGCTGACCGCGCGGCGCGGGCCGTGCGCCCTGGGCCTGTCGAGGGGCGCCTGAAGCGTGGGAGCCCGGCTCCCTTTCGAGAACCGGGCTCCGGGGCGACTCGGCGTTCGCGCTACACCTTGCGGACGTTGGCCGCCTGCAGGCCCTTCGGCCCCTTCACCACGTCGAACTCCACCTTCTGACCCTCGGCCAGGCTCTTGAAGCCGTCGCCGCTGATCGCGCTGTAGTGGCAGAAGACGTCCTCACCACCGTTGTCCTGCGTGATGAAGCCGAAGCCCTTCGCGTCGTTGAACCACTTCACGGTGCCAGTCGCCATTCACCAGCTCTTTTCTTCGTTGACGATCCGTCGAGATGACGTTCGGTTCGCCCCGAAAAATGGGCGGACCAAAAATCTTTAGACCAAAATGAAAGATGCGTCGAGGTGCCGCGCCTGCCTGCTTGCGCTCCGGAAGGGGCGCGCCAGGCGCCCCGGGGGACGCAAACGTTCACGTCCTCCCGCGGGCGGGTGAAGGCCCAGGCGCGACGGGCGTTTCGGAGGCTTCAGACCTCCGGCCTCAGACCTCAGGAAAGGCGCCGCTCCACCTTCGGTCCGAGGCCTGGAGCCCGGCGCCCCGGCGGCGCGGCATCGCCGCCGTCAGGCGAAGGCCGCAGCGGCGAGCTCCGCCGCCGGCCGGCGATCCGCCGAAGTCTCCTCGGCGAGGCGCGCCTCCAGGCTCGCCATGATCTCGGCGGCGGTCGGCAGCGCGCCCGCGTCCTGCTCCGGGATCCGGGTCAGGCTCTGGCCCGTGTAGAAGAGGCCGTTCTCGGTGTCGCCCTTCACGGCCGCCGCCAGGAGCGCGTCGGTGATGCAGAAGCTCTCCTTGAAGTTGCTGGCGCGGCACAGGCACAGGCTCTCGCCCAGGCACTCGATGCACGACTTGCGGCGGCCCTCGTAGCCCTCCTTGCCGAACCACCAGGCCTTGGCCTTGGGGGGCACCGGCTCGCCGCGGGCCAGCTTCTCGGTGAAGGCGTTGCGCACCGCGCGCGCCTTCATGCCCTTCACGCAGCTGGTGATGATGACCACGTCGTCCTCGGTCTTGCCGAGGTGCATCTGCTTGAAGGCGGGGTGCACGTCGCCGTCGGCGCAGGCCAGGAACCGCGTGGCAAGCTGCACGCCCGCGGCGCCGGCCTCGAGCAGCGCCGGCACGTCCTCGGCGTCGATGCCGCCGGCCGCGATCACCGGCAGGCTGCTCGCGGCCCGGACGTCGGCCAGCAGCTCGGGCAGCTCGTGGCCGATGTCGCCGATGTGGCCGCCGGCCTTGCTGCCCTCAGCCACCAGGAAGTCGGCGCCCCACTTCTCGTACATGGCCGCCAGCCGGCCGGAGGAGACGATGCCGGCGAAGGGCACGCCGCCCTCGCGGCACCAGCGGATGATCTCGCGCGAGATCCCGGCGCCCTGCACGATGAAGGACGCGCCCTCCTCGATGGCGATGCGGGCCGAGCGCTCGAAGTCGCGCTTGTCGATGGCCGCCATCAGGTTCACGCCCACGAAGCCGCCCGGCGCCTCGGCGCGGCAGCGGCGCAGCTCGGCGCGCAGCTGCTCGGAGGTCTTGAGCACCGCCGAGACCGTGCCCACGCCCACCAGCCGCGCGCCGCTGTGGCGCGCCACCTTGCCCGACACGCCGTCGGAGGCGTGGATGCCCATCCCGCCCTGCACCAGCAGCCGGCGGCCGCCCGCCACCACCTGCTCGATGGCGGCGCGGTCCAGGCGGGCGAGCGGCGGGACGGCCTCGTTGGAAGGGGCGATCGCGTCGAGGGACATGGCGGGCTCCACGGCGCCGGGGAGTGGAACGGCGCGGTTCGAGCGTCACGCTACGTGGAGACTGTCATGCGATCGTCACGGGTCCAGCCGCCGCCGCTGCCGCAGCGCGGCGTGACCGGGCGCACGGCGCGGATCGCGCTGGACGCCAGCCTGATGCTGCAATCGATCGCGTCGCGCAAACTTCACGCGCGCGCCGCGCGGCGGTCACCTGGGGCGCGCAGTCTCGCCGCAGTCCTCCGGCCGGTCCGGGGGATCGCGCAGGACGGCGGGGGGCACGATGCTCGAGGCGATCTCCACCACGCTCTTCGCCCTGGCCGCGATCGGGCTCGCCGCGCTGCTCGTCCAGCACGGCGCGCTCCGCTCGCACCTGCGCCGGCCCGGCGCGCCGGTACGGGGCGACTCCCTCGACCCCGGCCCGGCGCGGCCGGCCCCTCCCATCTCCATCCTGAAGCCGCTCTGCGGCGACGACGACGACCTGGCCGCGAACCTGGCCGCGTTCGCCGCGCTCGACTACCCGGCCTACGAGGTGCTCCTGGGCGTGAAGAGCGCGCGCGATCCGGCCTTCGCGCCGGCGCTGGCCGCGGTCCGGCGCTGGCCGGGGCGCATGCGGCTGGTGCTGCAGCGCTTCGACGAGGGCCTGAACCCCAAGGTGAACCAGCTGGTCGGGCTGGCCCGCGCCGCGCGCCACGACCTGCTGCTCATCTCCGACTCGAACGTGCGGGTCGGCGCCGGCTACCTGCGCGGCGTCGGCGAGGCCATGTCGGCGCCCGGGGTCGGGCTGGTGACGCACCCGGTGGTCGGCGCCGGCGAGCGGCGGCTCGGGGCGCTGCTGGAGAACCTGCACCTGGCCGGCGCCGTCGGGCCCGGCATGGTGGCGGCGCAGCGGCTCTCCGGGCGGGCCGTGGTGGTCGGCAAGTCGATGGCGCTCTGGCGCGCCGACGTGGAGCGGCTGGGCGGCTTCGAGTCGATGAAGGACGTCCTCGCCGAGGACCACCTGCTGGGCGTGCGCGTCGCCGACGAGCTGGGCAAGCGGGTGGTGGTGGCCCGGGCGCCGGTGGTGAACGTGAACCAGGACCGCAGCGTCCGGGCCTTCCACGGCCGCTACGCCCGCTGGAGCGTGCTGCAGCGCAAGCTGGTGGGGACGCCGGTCTTCGCCGCCCAGGCGCTGCTCAACCCCGTGCTGCTGGCCGCGCTGGGCGCGCTGGCGGAACGCGACGCGCGCGCGGGGGCGCTCCTGGCCGCGGTCTGCGCGGCCAAGTGCGCGCTGGACGGCGCCAGCGCGCGGCTGCTGCGGCCCGGCGGCTTCCGCCTGCGGGCGCTGCTGCTGGTGCCGCTCAAGGACCTGGTGCTGGGCGCGGCCTGGGCCCAGGGGCTGGTGTCCGACCAGGTCGACTGGCGCGGCCACCGGCTCCGGGTCCTCCCCGGGACGCGGCTGGCGGCGGTCGAGGGGGAGGGTGAGGAGGCGCTGGGGGCGGAGGCCTGAGCGCGGCGCACCCCGCGGAGCCTGCGACCCCTCCGCGCGCTCCCGAACGTTCACCTGACGTGGCCCGGCCGCTGGGGTACGCTCGCCGCGCCCCGCCATGCCGTCCACGCCCGCCCAGCCCCCCAAGCCCGTCGTCGTCGCAGTGGACATGGGGTACGGCCACCTGCGCGCCGCCACCCCGGTGGCGGAGGCGCTGGGGCAGCCGGTGCTGAAGGTGGACGAGCCGCCGCTGGTGCAGCCGCAGGAGGTGAAGCTCTGGCGGCGGCTGCGCGGCGCGTACGAGTGGGTGTCGCGCCTCTCGCAGCTCCCCGTGGTCGGCGCGCCGCTCCGCTACGCGCTCGACTCGATGACCAACATCCCGCGGCTCCACCCGTACCGCGACCTCTCCGCGCCCACGCGCGGCGTGCTCACGCTGGAGCGGATGGTGCGGCGCAACCTGGGGCAGGGGCTGGTCGAGCACCTGCGCGACACCGGCGCGCCGCTCCTCACCACCTTCTACTCGCCGGCCATCGTGGCCGACCGCGCCGGGCTGGAGCGGATCGCCTGCGTGGTCACCGACACCGACATCAACCGGATCTGGGCGCCGGTGGACGCGCGCAACACGCGCATCCAGTACCTGGTCCCCACCCGGCGGGCCGCGCGCCGGCTGCAGGCCTACGGCGTGCCGCCGGAGCGGATCACCTTCACCGGCTTCCCGCTCCCCGAGGCGCTGGTGGGCGGGCCGTCGCTGGCCACGCTGAAGCGCAACCTGGCCGCGCGCATCGTGCGGCTCGACCCCTCGGCCGAGTTCCGCCGCTCCATGCCGGAGGAGCTGGCCCACTTCCTGGGCGCGCTGCCGCGCGAGGAGGAGGGCAAGCCGGCGCTGATCACCTTCGCGGTGGGCGGGGCCGGCGCGCAGGCGGGGATGGTGGGCGCGTTCCTGCCCGGGTTCCGGCGCGCGCTCGAGTCCGGCCTGGTGCGCTTCGCGCTGGTGGCCGGCGTCCGGCCGGAGGTGGAGGCGCGCTTCCGCGAGGCCATCCACCGGGCCGGGATGGAGCCGCTGCTGGGCAACGGCATCGACCTGCTGGTGGCCGGCTCCTTCCCCGACTACTACGCCCGCTTCAACGCGCTGCTGGCCCGCACCGACGTGCTCTGGACCAAGCCCTCCGAGCTCACCTTCTACGCGGCGCTGGGGCTGCCGCTGGTGCTGGCCCCGCCGGTCGGCGTCCACGAGCGCTACAACCGGCGCTGGGCGCGCGAGAGCGGCGCGGGGCTGAAGCAGCGCGACGCCGGCTCCGCCGCGGAGTGGATCACCGACTGGCTCGCGGACGGGCTCCTGGCCGGCGCGGCCTGGGCCGGCTACATGCGGCTGCCCAAGTTCGGCCTCTACCGGATCCTCGAGGCGCTGGGCGAGCTGCCCGCCGCGGGTCGCGCGGCCGACGGCCACGCGGGGCTGGCGCCCTAACTCGTCCGGGGGGGTTCCTGGCGGGTTCCGCTGGGAACCCCTGGGGGTCTGTGGCACGCTGTCACGCGCGGAGCGCGCGTGAAACGAGCCCAGCCAGAGCAGGAACTCCTCGCCAGCTGGCAGCTCCTGTCCGCGCTGGTGGACCGGAGCCCGGACCTCATCTGGACGGTGGACGCGCGCGAGTTCCGGATCCTGACCTTCAACCGTGCCCTGGCCCGCCAGTTCTCGGCGCGACGCGGCCTCACGCTGCGCACGGGCCTGACGCAGGCCGAGCTCTGGCCCGAGCCCGACCTCCGCGAGTGGTTCTGCGACCTGTACCGGCGCGTGCTGCGGGAGGGCTCGCTCGAGCAGGCCTATGCGAACCCGCGCGGCGACCTGGAGCTCGACCTCCACTGCGAGCTGCTGCGCCACGCCGAGGAGCCGTTCGCGATCGCGGTGTTCGCGCGCGACGTCTCCGCCGAGCGGCGGGCGGCGCGCGAGCTGCGCGAGAGCGAGGAGAAGTACCGGCGGCTGGTGGAGGAGGTGCCGCTCGGCATCTTCCGCCGGTCCCTGGAGCCGGACGTCGGGTACGAGTACGTCAACCCCAGCCACGTGCGGCAGTTCGAGTGCGCCAGCGTGGAGGAGTTCCGCGCGCAGTACGATCGGCTGAGGGAGTGGACCGAGCCCGAGCCGTACGCGGCCTTCGTGACCCAGCTCATGGCCGAGGGGCGGGTGGACGGCTACGAGGTCGAGGTCCGGCTGCGCAACGGCCGGCAGAAGTGGTTCTCGATCTACGCGCGCGTGGACGGCGGGCGCCGGTCGGTGAGCGGCTTCCTGCACGACATCACCGCCCAGAAGCAGGCCGAGGCGGAGCGGGCGCGCCTGCGCGAGGAGCTGCACCGGGGCCAGAAGCTGGAGGCGCTGGGGCGCCTGGCGGGCGGGGTGGCCCACGACTACAACAACCTGCTCACGGTGGTGCAGGCCGAGGTCAGCTACGCGCTGCACGTGCTCCCGGCGGGCGGGGAGGTGCGCGAGGCGCTCGGCGCCGTGCTGGAGGCCAGCGGCCGGGCCTCGGCGCTGACGCGGCAGCTGCTGGCCTTCGGGCGCAAGCAGGTCCTGCGGCCCGAGCCGCTGGACCTGAACCGGGTGGTGGCGGGGCTGGAGAAGATGCTGCGGCGGCTGGTGGGCCAGGGCGTCGAGCTCCAGGTGGCGCTGGGCGCGGAGCCGGGGCTGGTGCTGGCCGATCCCGTCCAGCTGGAGCAGGTGCTGCTGAACCTCGTCATGAACGCCCATGACGCCCTGCCGGCGGGGGGCGCCATCACGGTGCGGACCGCGGCCGCGGTGCTCGACGCGGCGCGCGCCGACCCGGCCGGCGTGGCGCCCGGCGCGTACGTCACGCTCTCGGTGACCGACACCGGCGCCGGCATGGACGAGGCCACCCGGGCCCGCGTCTTCGAGCCGTTCTTCACCACCAAGGCGCCGGGGAGCGGGGCCGGGCTGGGGCTGGCCACCGTGCACGGCGTGGTGAAGCAGTCCGGCGGCGGCGTGGTGGTGCGCAGCGCGCCGGGGGCCGGCTCCACCTTCGAGGTGCTGCTGCCGCGGCTGGAGGGGAGCGCGCCGCACCCGGCGCCGCCCTCGCCGGGGCCGGAGGCCGTCGGGAGCGAGACCATCCTGGTGGTGGAGGACGAGCCCGCGGTCCGCGAGAATCTGCCGCCGCGCGCTGGAGGCCTGCGGGTACACGGTGCTGACGGCGGCCGGGCCGGGCGAGGCGCTGCTCACCTGCGAGGTGCAGGGCGACCGGATCCAGCTGCTGCTCACCGACGCCGTCATGCCGCAGCTGGGCGGGGCGGCGCTGGCGGAGCGGCTGATCCGGCGCCACCCGGCGCTGCGGGTGCTGGTCATGTCCGGCCGCGCCGACGCCGACACCCGCAAGGCCGACGGCGCCGCCTTCGGCTTCCTCCAGAAGCCCTTCACGGTGGGTGCGCTCGCGGGCGCCGTGCGGGCGGCGCTGGACGGGGCCCCGGCCGGCGGGTCACGCTGAGGCAGACGGGAGACGCACGTGGCGCAGCCGCTCATCCTGCTGGTGGACGACGAGGCCGCGATCCGCTTCTCGGTGGGGCGCTACCTGGGCGCGCGCGGGTTCGAGGTGGTGACCGCGGACGGGGTGGCGGCGGGCGTGGCGGCCTTCCGGGCCCGGACGCCCGACGCCGCGGTGATCGACTACGAGCTGGGCGACGGGGACGCCATCGAGCTGCTGGGTGCGTTCCGGGCCATCGACCCGGCGGTGCCGGTGGTGGTGGTGACCGGCCACGCCACCATCGACCGCGCCGTGAAGGCGGTGAAGGAGGGGGCGGAGAACTTCCTGGTGAAGCCGCCCGATCTCACCGCGCTCACGCTCACGCTGGAGCGGGTGCTCCAGCGCCGCCGGCTGGAGCGGCGGGAGGCGGCGCGCGGCCGGGGCCGCCGCGCGCTCCCGGATCCGTTCATCGGCGACAGCCCGGCCATCCGGCGGCTGGCCGACCTGGCGCGCCGGATCGCGGCCAGCGACACCCCGGTGCTGATCACCGGCGAGACCGGCAGCGGCAAGGGGGTGCTGACGCGCTGGCTGCACGCCCACGGGCCGCGGGCCGAGGAGGCGCTGGTGGAGCTCAACTGCGCCGGGCTCAACCGCGACCTGCTGGAGAGCGAGCTCTTCGGCCACGAGCGCGGGGCCTTCACCGGCGCGGTGGCGGCGCGCGCCGGGCTGCTGGAGGCGGCGCACCGGGGCACGCTCTTCCTGGACGAGATCGGCGACATGGACCCGGCCGTCCAGCCCAAGCTGCTCAAGGCCATCGAGGAGGGCACGTTCCGCCGCGTGGGCGAGGTGGAGCCGCGCGCGGTGGACGTGCGGCTGGTGGCGGCCACGCACCGCGACCTGCCCGCGCTGGTGCGCCAGGGGCGCTTCCGCGAGGACCTGCTCTTCCGGATCAACGCCGTCCCGCTGGAGGTGCCCGCGCTGCGCGAGCGCCCGGAGGACATCCCGGCGCTGGCGGCCTGGTTCCTGGCCGAGCGCAGCGCCTGCCGCGGCAAGGCGCTCTCCCCCGCCGCGCTGGCGCGGCTGCAGGCGTACCGCTGGCCGGGCAACGTCCGCGAGCTGCGCAACGTGCTGGAGCGCGCGGCGGTGCTGGCCGCCGGCGACCTGCTCGAGGCCGAGGACATGCGCTTCGACGCGGCGCCCGGCGGCGCCGCCGCGGACGAGGACGGGCTGACGCTGGCGGAGGTGGAGCGCCGGCAGATCGAGCGGGCGCTCCGCGCCGAGGGCGGGCGCGTGGTGGCCGCCGCCCGCCGGCTGGGGATCCCGCGCTCCACGCTGTACGAGAAGCTGAAGCAGCACGGCCTCACCTCGCGTCCCGAGGACTGATCGGCGCAGCCGGCGCCATGGGGCTTCAGGCCTCAGGCTGCAGGAGACGCGTCGGCTCACCCCGCCGCGGCCGTCCGGAGTCTGGACGGGCGTCCAGAAGCTGGACGCCGCCCTCGCCGCGGCGGCGACAACCCCGCGAGCTTGCTCGCCCGGCTGCCTGGCCCGGGCCGTGCTCTGCCTCCGGACGTGATCGATTCCAGCCAGGACGACGAGGGCCTCGTGGCCCAGCTGCGGAGGCGGCTGCGCCAGGCCGAGGCCGACGCGGACGCCGCCCGCCGGGCGCTGGCCGCGGCCGACCAGCGCTCGAGCTGGGCCATGACGCTCTTCGCGGTCTCCTGGCGGCTCCACCAGGCCCGGACCGCGGCCGCGCTCTTCGCCGCCCTGGACGAGGTGGCCGCGGAGGTCCTGGACGGCCGCGCGCTGGCGGTCTACCTGCGCGAGCCGGGCGGGTCCGGGCTGCGCCTGGCCCACGCCGGGCGCGGCCCCGGGCTGCCGGCCTCGGCCGTGCTGGGCGAGGGGCTCGTGGGGCGCGCCGCCGCCGAGGGGCGCACCCAGCACGCCCCCGCGGCCGGCGACGGCCCCTGCCTGGCCATCCCGCTCGGCGCGCCGCCCCGCGTGCTGGGCGCGCTGGCGGTGCACGATCCGGCGCGGGCCGGCCCGCTCGACGCCGATCGCACCGAGCTCCTGCAGGTGGTCGCCCGCATCGCCGCGCACCAGCTCCCCGAGCTGCTCCCCCTCCCAACCCACCCCTGATCCTCTCCTGGAGCCCGAATGCTGAAGCAGCTCAAGACCGGAACGAAGATCCTCCTCTCCTACGCCGTGCTCATGGTGGTCCTGGCCGTGGTGGGCGCGGTAGCCTTCCGCGCGCTGGAGCGCGTGGCGGACCGCCTGCACGTGTTCGCCACCGTGCGCTACCAGGCGGCGCACGAGCTGGCCGTCATCGAGGAGGCGCAGACCGACTCCCTGCGGGCCATCTACGGCCTGTTCAACCGCTCGACCCTGCCCGAGCGGCGGGTGGAGCTGCTGGCGGAGCACGAGGTCGCGCTCGAGCGGATGCACGCGGCCTGGGCGCACTACGGGGCGCTCCCGCTGACGCCGGAGCAGGTCCAGGCCTGGCAGGCGATGGCCGGGCCCTGGAAGGAAGGGGAGGCCATCGGCCAGGCGTTCCTGGCGGCCTACCAGGAGCGGGCGGCGCTGGAGGAGAGCGGGCTGACGCAGGAGGACCCCCGCTGGAAGGCTGCCCACGACCGCTGCCGCGAGCAGATCAGGGCCATGGACCGGGCCCAGAAGGTCAGCGACCCGCTGCTCCACAGGCTGGAGGCGATCACCGGCGAGCTGGTGGATCGCGAGCGCGCCGAGGGCATCGCCGAGGGCGACGCCGCCTCGCACACCCTGGTGGCCGGGCTGGCGGTGGCCTTCGCCCTCATGCTCGGGCTGGGGCTGTACCTCGCCCGCGCCATCGCCCGGAACATCGGCGCGCTGCTCGCCCAGGCGCGACGGCTGGCCGGCGCCGTGGAGGAGGGGCGGCTGGGCGTGCGCGCCGAGGTGGGCGCGGTGACGCCGGAGTTCCAGGCCCATCCTGGCCGGGATGAACGACACCATGGACGCCTTCGCGCGCCCGCTGGCGATGGCCTCCGGCCACCTGGAGCGGCTCGGCGCCGGGGACGTCCCGCCCCGCATCACCGAGGCGTACCAGGGGGACTTCAACCGCATCAAGGACGACCTCAACGCCTGCACCGACGCGGTCAACCGGCTGGTGGCCGACGCGCTCCTGCTCTCCGAGGCGGGCCAGGCCGGCCGGCTCTCCGTCCGCGCCGACGCCGGCCGGCACCAGGGGGACTTCCGGAAGGTGATCGAGGGCGTCAACCGGACGCTCGACGGCGTCACCCGCCCGCTGGCCACCGCCGCGGGGCTGGTGCAGGAGATCTCCCGCGGCAGCATCCCCGCGCCGGTGACCGAGGCCTGGGCCGGCGACTTCGACGCGCTCAAGGGCTCGCTCAACCGCTGCATCGAGGCCGTGAACCGGCTGGTGGCCGACGCGCAAGAGCTGGCCCGGGCCGGCGTGGAGGGGCGGCTGGCCACCCGCGTCGACGCCACGCGCCACGAGGGCGACTTCCGCAAGGTGGTCGAGGGCGTCAACGCCACGCTGGACGCGGTGGTGGGGCCGCTCACCGTGGCCGCGCACTACGTGGAGGAGATCGCCGCCGGCAACGTCCCGCCCGCGATCGCCGAGAGCTACCCGGGCGACTTCGAGACGCTCCGGCTCAACCTCAACGGCTGCATCGCCGCCATCAACCGGCTGGTGGACGACGCCGGCCGGCTGGTGGAGACGGCCGTGGGCGGCCAGCTCGGCACCCGGGCCGACGCCGGGCGCCACCGGGGCGACTTCCGGCGCATCGTGGACGGCGTCAACCGGACGCTCGACGCCGTCATCGCGCCGGTCACCGAGGCCACGGCGGTGCTGGAGAAGCTGGCCCGGCGCGATCTGCGCGCCCGCGTGGCGGGCGACTACCAGGGCGACCACGCCGCCATGAAGCGGGCCCTCAATGGCACCGCCGAGGCGCTGCACGACGCCCTGGGCCAGGTGGCCGGGGCCGTCGAGCAGGTGACCGGCGCCAGCCAGCAGATCGCGGCCTCCAGCGAGGCGGTGGCCTCCGGCGCGAGCGAGCAGGCCTCCTCGCTCGAGGAGACCTCCGCCAGCCTGGACTCGGTGCTGGCCCTGACGCAGCAGGCCTCGGCCAGCGCCCAGCAGGCGAACGGGCTGGCGCAGGCGGCGCGCAACGCCGCCACCGAGGGCGCGGCGGCGGTGGAGCAGATGCAGGGGGCCATGGGCAAGATCCGCGAGAGCGCGGAGGGCACCTCGCAGATCATCAAGGACATCAACGACATCGCCTTCCAGACCAACCTGCTGGCGCTGAACGCGGCGGTCGAGGCGGCGCGCGCCGGCGAGGCGGGGCGCGGGTTCGCGGTGGTGGCCGAGGAGGTCCGGAGCCTGGCGCTGCGGGCCAAGGACGCCGCCGCGCGGACCGAGGCGCTGATCCGCCAGTCGGTGCGGGAGGCCGCCGAGGGCGAGCGCAGCGCCGCGCACGTCACGCAGAAGCTGGGCGAGATCGTCCGCGGCACCGGCAAGGTGGGCGACATCGTGTCGGAGATCGCGGCCGCCGCCGGGCAGCAGGTCACCGGCATCGACCAGGTGAACCGCGCGGTGACCGAGATGGACAAGGTCACGCAGCAGAACGCCGCCTCGGCGGAGGAGTCCTCCTCCGCGGCCAGCGAGCTGAACGGCCAGGCCGAGGAGCTGGCGGCGATGGTGGCCGGGTTCCAGCTGGAGCGCGCGGCCGGATCGGGCGCGCGGGCGGTGGTGCGCGCGCGCGCCGTGAAGCCGGCCCGCGCCGCTCCTCCGCCGGCGGGCAGCCCCCGCGCCGCGCCGCCGGCGCGCCCGGCGAAGCCGGCCCACCCGCCCCGGCTGGTGGCGCTGGAGAGCTTCCCCATGGACGACGGCCCGACCGATCCCCTGGACTTCTGAGGTGCAGCGGCTCGAGACCACCGCCTACGGCTTCCGCCTGGCCCTCTCCGGCGCCGTCACGCTCGACGAGCTGTCGGAGCTGAAGCAGGCGCTCCAGCGCGCGCTGGAGCGCCTGTCCCCGGGCTTCGGCGCGCTGGTGGACCTGCGCCGGCTGGCACCGCTCTCCGCCGAGGCCAGCGAGCGCATGATCGAGCTGCAGCGGCTCTGCCGCGCGGCCGGCCTCGTCCGCTCGGCGGTGGTGCTCGACTCTGCCCTGGTGGCCACGCAGTTCAGCCGGCTGGCGGCGCTGGCGCGGATCCGCCAGGGAGAGCGCCACCTGGACGCCGGCCGGCACCCGGACTGGGAGCGCGCGGCGGAGCGATGGGTGGTGGCGGCCGAGGAGCCGGTCGCGCCGGTGCCGCTGCCCGCCCCGCGCAGCCGGTAGCCCCTCGGGCCCGGGCTCACGCCCGCCGCGCGGCCCGCCGCCCCTTCTCCAGCGCGCGCACCGAGAGCTCGGCCACGGTGCGGCTGGAGAGCGCCGAGAGCAGCCCGCCCAGCGCCTGCTCCTCCACCTCTGCGAAGGCCGCCCGCATCCCGGCGCCGATGGGGCAGCGCGCGCTGGGCTCGGCCGGCGAGGGGGCCAGCGGCCCCTCCGGCTCCACCGCCCGGTAGACGTCGGCCAGCGTGATCCGCGCCGCCTCGCGCGCCAGCCGGTAGCCGCCGGTCCGCCCCTCGCGCGCCTCGACCAGCCCCGCGGCCACCAGGTCGCGCAGGATGCGGCGCAGGAAGACGGCGTGCGTGTTGACCGACGAGGCGATGTAGCCGGAGGGGTGGCCGCCCTCCGGCGCCTGGGAGAGGACGGCCAGCGCGTGCAGCGCCATGGCGAAGCGGCCCGAGGTCACCCCGAAACTGTAACCGGGCCGGGCTCCGGCCACCACCGGGCCGGCGGGCCCCGCGTCCTCCCGCCCCTTGCGGACGGTACGCCCGGGAGGACAGGATGCCGCGTGCTCCTGATCTTCTCCGCCGTCTACTGGGTCTTCGTGTGCCTCACCATGCCGGTGCTCTACGCGGGCGCCCTGCTGGTGTTCGTGATCACCCTGCCCTTCGACCGCCGGCGGCTCGTGCTGCACATGTACTCGTGCATGTGGGGCACGTTCTACGTCTACGCCAACCCGCTCTGGCGGCTGCGCGTGAAGGGGCGCGGGCTCATCCCGTGGCGCGGGCCGGCCGTGATCGTGGCCAACCACCTCTCGATGCTGGACATCCTGGTCCTGTACGGGCTGTACCGGCCCTTCAAGTGGGTCTCCAAGGCCGAGCTGTTCAAGGTGCCGTTCGTCGGCTGGAACATGGTGATCAACGACTACGTGCGCGTGTGGCGGGGCGACCGCGAGTCGGTCCGCAGGATGATGGCCCACTGCCGCGCCCACCTGGCGCGTGGCACGCCGGTGCTGCTCTTCCCCGAGGGGACCCGGTCGCTGGACGGCCACCTGCAGCCCTTCAAGGAAGGGGCCTTCAAGCTGGCGCACGAGGCCGGCGTGCCGGTCATCCCGGTGCTGGTGACGGGGACCGCCCAGGCGCTGCCCAAGCACGGCCTGGTGATCCGCCAGCGGATGGTGGCCGAGGTGGAGGTGCTGCCCGCCATCGACACCAGGGCGTACGCCACGCCCCAGGCGCTGCGCGAGGCCACCCACGCCGTGTTCGCGGCGGCGCTGCCGGAGGCGAACAAGCCGGCCGCTCCGGCGTCGCGCGCGGCGACCTGAGGGGCGCGCGGCCTCGGGCGGCGCGTGGTGGGGAGATGTGAGCGCGGTCGCCGCGCTGGCGCAGCGCAGGATGTCCCTCCATCGTCCCGGTCCGCGGATAGGATGCGCCATGCGCCTCCCCATCGTCGCCTCCGTCCTCCTCCTCGCCGCGTGCAACCAGCAGGCGGTCACCGAGCTCGCCAGGTGCCAGCGCGAGCTCGGCGCCACCGACGCCTCCGTCCAGGCGGCGCAGGCGGCGCAGGCCGGCGCGGAGAAGCGCGCCGCGGCGCTGGCCGCGGAGCTCGAGCAGGTGAAGGCGGAGCTGGCGTCGGCGAGGGCGCAGGCCGAGGCCGCCCCGGGCGCCGTCGCGGCCGAGCCCGGGGTCGCCCCGGCGCGGGCGGCGGCGAACGGGCCGGTGCGCGTCGGCCTCTCGCTGCCCACGCAGCGCGAGGAGCGGTGGGTGAAGGACAAGCTCACCATGCTGGCGGAGGCGCGGAAGCGCGGCATCGACCTCCGCGTCCAGATCTCCGAGAACGATCCGGCCCGCCAGCTGGCGCAGTGCCAGAAGCTCATCGCCGACGGGATCCAGGTGCTGGTGCTCGCGCCAGGCGACGCGGCCGGCGCGGCCCAGATCGTGGATCTCGCCGCCCGGGCGGGCGTGGCGGTCATCAGCTACGACCGGCTCGTGACCGGCTCGCCGCGCGGCTACTACTACCTCTCCTTCGACAACGTCCGCGTCGGCGAGCTGCAGGGCGAGTACCTGTCCCGCGCCGCCCCCGCGGCAACTACGTGCTCCTCGCCGGGGCGCCCAGCGACCACAACGCCACGCTCTTCCGGCAGGGCGCGATGCGCCGCCTCCAGCCGCTCATCGCGAGCGGCGCCGTGAAGGTGGTGCTCGACAGCCCGGTGGAGGGCTGGAATCCGGCCGTCGCCCGGAAGCTCTGCGCGCAGGCGGTGGAGCAGAGCAGCGGCCACATCGACGCGGTGCTGGCCCCGAACGACGGCACGGCCGGCGGCTGCCTGGAGGCGCTGGCCGCGAAGGGGCTCGCGGGGAAGGTGGTCGTGACCGGCCAGGACGCGGAGCTCGCCGCGGCCGTCCGGCTGCTCCGCGGCACGCAGGCGATGACGGTCTACAAGGACACGCGCCGCCTGGGCGCGCGCGCCATCGAGCTGGCGCAGGCGCTGGCGCTCGGCAAGGCCGTGATGGAGGACCGGCTGGTGGACAACGGCGTCCGCCAGGTGCCCGCCATCCTGCTGCCGCCCTTCGCCGTCACCCGCGAGAACCTGGACGAGCAGCTCATCTCCACGGGCTACCTGAACCGCGACGCGGTCTACCGCCGGAGGTGACGGCGGGCGCGCCGGTCAGCGCCCCGCCGGCTCCGCGATCCAGAGCTCCACGCGCCGGTTCCGCTGCCGGCCCGCCTCGGTGGTGTCCTCTGCCAGCGGCAGCGCCGAGCCCATCCCGGCCACGCGGACGCCGGTGAAGCCGCGCTGCGCCAGCGCCTGCGCCACCAGGGCGGCGCGCTCGGTCGAGAGCTCGGCGTTCTGCGTGGGCGTGCCCTGGCCGTCGGCGAACCCGAGCACCCGCACGTCGGCGGGGCTCACGTCGCGGGCGTGCAGGTAGACCACCACCCGGTCGAGGTCCCGCAGGGCCCGGTTGTCGAAGGCGGAGGCGCCCGCCTCGAACCGGGAGCGTGGTCGAGAGCCGGCGCGCACCGGCGGTGAGCGTGCGGTAGGCCCTGGGCGCGGACGTCGGCGCCGAGACCCGCTCCGCGCGGATGGCCAGCTCCACCAGCCCGGAGCGCTGGACGGCCCGCTGGCCGTCCTCGCCCATGGCGAACTCGAGGAAGCGCGCCACGTGCGGGTTCCGGCTGGCCTGGGCCGAGTAGAGGAAGACGCGGTGCGCGAGCGGGTACTCCTCCGTCGCGACGGTGAACGGGGTCGGGAGCGTGGCCACGCGCCCGGGCTCGGAGACCGGGACCACCCGCGCGCCAGCCACCCGGGCCATGGGCACGAACCCGATGCCGCCCGGATTGCCCACCACCGCGTCCACCACCGCCTGGAAGCCGCCCGGTCGCCTCGCCTCGGCGCCGAGCGCACGGCCGCCCAGGACCGTGGCCTGGAGCACCTCGGCGACGCCGGAGCCGGCGTCGGGCAGGTAGACGTGGACCCCCGAGGCCACCGGCCCGCCCTTGCCGTCCACGCCCACCGAGGACCACTCGTCGTCGCCGGCCAGCCCCAGCGCGGACCAGTCGGACACGTCGCCGGCGAGGAGGTCCGCCAGCGCCGCCCTGTCGAGCTGGGAGACGCCGTTGGCGCGGTTCACGATGACGGCGATGCCGTCGAGCGCCAGCACGTGCTCGTTCGCCTGCGAGGTCATCGTGCCCAGGGCGGCGAGCCGCTGCCGCTCCTCCGGGCTGATCCGCCGGGACGAGAAGGCCAGGTCGGCCGTGCCGGCCAGGAGGCCCTCGAAGCCCCGCGCCGTGCTGCCGAGCACCACCGTCACCGCCGCGCGCTGCCCCCCGAGCTCCGCCTCGACCCGCACCTCGCCGCCGGCGGGGCTGGTGGCGCGGATCCCGGAGGCCCCGAGCACGCCCAGGTAGGCCTGCGCGAGCGCCGTCGCGACGTCGGCGCCGAGCGCGTCCGCGCCGGCCAGGCGGAGCAGCGGCGCGGCGCCGGCGGGCACGGCGGGCACGGCGGGGGACGCCGTCGCGGCAGGGGGCTCGGCGGTGGCCGCGGGCGCCGGGCCGCCGCGCAGGGCGAGCCAGGCGCCGGCGCCGAGGACCAGCGCGAGCGCCGCGCCCGCGCCGGCGAGGAGCAGGGCCCGCGGGCGAGCGCCGGACCGTCCCCGCGCCGCGGCGCCCGCGCCGACGATCCGGCGGCGCTCGTCCGCCTCCCGCTGCCCGTCGAGGAGCAGGAACTGCCAGGTCCGGCTGATGGTGACGTGCGGTGAGCGCACGTCGGCGGCCAGCGCGACGGTCCCACCGTGCCAGGTGAGGATCTCCTGGAACGCGACCTCGCCGGCGCCGCGCTCGGTCTCCGCGTGCACCAGGCGGCCTTCGCGGAAGAAGATGCGCCCGGACCTGCGCCCGTGGGCGACGGTGATGCAGCCGGTGAACCCGGTCGCGCCCTTCAGCTGGACGATGTCGACCAGATCGAGCCCGACGACCGCGGTCTCCCGCTCGTCGGCCGCCCGCGGCGTCGATGCCATGGACCCCCGTTCCATGCCCGCGGCGCCGCCCCCCCGGGCGCGCCGCAGTGACCGCTTCCTCGCGCCGCGGAGTCTCCCACCGGGGGTTCCAGCGGGCAAGCAGGCGAGCGCGGCAGGCGCGAGGCGCACCTCGTCCGACATGGCGGATCCCCGGCCGGACTCCGAGCGCCCCGGCGTCGCCCGGTCCCGGGCGACCGGCCTCGGCGGTGAGGCTACCTGGGCCTCACTGTGAGGCCGGGGTCCCGCGCGGCAACCGCACCGTCACCTCGGTGAACCCGTCCTCCGAGGCGACGCCGATCTCCCCGCCGTGGCGGGTGACGATCTCTCGCGCGATGTAGAGCCCCAGCCCCAGCCCGGAGCCCTTGCGGCTCTTCTCCTCCGGCGGGCGCGAAAACGGCTCGAAGAGCCGCGCCAGCACCTCCGGCGGCACCGCCGACCCCTCGTTGCGCACGCCCAGGATCACGTGCCCAGGCTCGCCGCGCAGCCGCACCTGCACCGGCGTGCTCGGGTCGCCGTGATCGATGGCGTTGGCCACCAGGTTGGAGACCACCTGCTCCAGCCGGTCCGGATCCCACTCCCCGCGGACGTCGCCCTCCACCTCCAGCGCCAGCGTCCGGTCCGGGTTGGCCGCCTGCAGCTCCTCCACCACGCGGCGCGCCAGGTCGTCGAGCTGCGCCGGGCGCGGCTGGACCGGCAGCCCGTTCCCCAGCCGCGTGCGCGTGTACGAGAGCAGGTCGGCGATGATCCGGCCCATCCGCCCGGCCGAGGAGCGCATCCGCTCCACCGCCCGCGCCTGCCAGCCCTCCAGCGCGCCGCGCTTCTGCAGCAGCGCCGCGGACATGTGCACCGCGCCCAGCGGGTTGCGCAGGTCGTGGCCCACCACCCCCAGGATGAAGTCCACCGCCTTGCGCCGCGACTCGAGCTCCAGCGCCGCCCGCCGCGCCTGCTCGCCGGCCCGGCGCTGCTCGCGCTCGGCCTCGCCCTGCTGCAGCGCGCGGCCGCAGCGGTCGGCCGCCACCCGCAGCAGCGCCAGCGCCTCCTCGCCCAGCGCGTCGCGCGCCCGCGAGCCCAGCAGCAGCGCCCCGCGCCGCTCGCCGGACCGCAGCGGCACGCCCAGCGCGCCGCGCGTCCCGGCCGGCAGCGGCGCGCCCGGCGCCGAGGCCGCGGCCGGCGCGCCGGCGGCGATCACCTGCGCGGCCAGGCCGGCCGGCTCCGGCGCCGCCTCGTCCTCGGCCGGCTCCAGCCCCACCGCCGCCGCCACCTCCAGCGCGCCGCCCTGGTCCAGCACCAGCGCCGCCGCGTCCGCCTCGGGCACGGCGTCCACCAGCGCCGAGACCAGCCGCCGCAGCGCCGACTCCTCCGGCTCGACCGCCAGGATCCGCTCCACGCGCGCCGCCAGGCCGGCCGGCTCGGGCTCGGGCGCGTGCGCCGCGCCCGGGACCACCCCGAGACCGCCCTGGTCTGCCATCCCCCCGATCTGCGCGCGCCAGGGGCGTCCGGGAACCCCCCTCGCGGCCGCCCGACTGCCCCCTACGCGGGCCAGCACCCATTGACTGGCCGGCACCCGGGGCAGCGGCTGGCCTTCGACTCCGCCGCCGCTCCGCAGCGGCTACGCTCAGGCGGAACGGCGGAGCCCATCCGTTCGGCCTGCCTCAGCAGGCTCGGAGTCGAAGGCCAGGTGCGGAGCTGCCCGCTCTCCGTGCAGCGGCCCGGGGCGCGCCTTGACGCGGCGGGTCGAGGGGGCCCCGGCCGCCCCGGCGCCGATGTGTGCGTCAGCTTTACCGGACCCGCCCCCGCGGTTATGGTGGCGCGATTTCCGGGCCGTTTTTCCAACGCGCCGCAGGGCGCGACCGCCGCTGGGAGGCCGCCGCCGCATGAGCACGCCGTCCTCGAGGAAGATCACCAAGGTCCTGGTCGCGAACCGCGGGGAGATCGCGGTCCGCGTGGTCCGGACCTGCCGCGAGATGGGGCTGAAGACGGTCGCGGTCTACTCCGACGCCGACCGCGGCTCGTTCCACGTCCGCAAGGCCGACGAGGCCGTGCACATCGGCCCCTCGCCCTCGCGCCAGAGCTACCTGGTGATCGAGCGCATCCTGGACGCCTGCCGGAAGACCGGCGCCGACGCGGTCCACCCCGGCTACGGCTTCCTCTCCGAGAAGGCGGAGTTCGCCCGCGCGCTCGACGCGGCCGGCATCACCTTCATCGGCCCGCGCGCCGAGTCGATGGACGCCATGGGCGTGAAGACCACCGCCCGCAAGAACATGCAGGCCGCGGGCGTGCCCACCGTGCCCGGCTCGGCGGCCCCCATCGCCGACGCCGACGAGGCCAAGGCCTTCGCCGACTCCATCGGCTACCCGGTGATGATCAAGGCGGCGGCCGGCGGCGGCGGCAAGGGCATGAAGAAGTGCGACCGCGCCGAGGACTTCCCGGGCCTGTGGGCCTCGGCCAAGCGCGAGGCCGGCAGCGCCTTCGGCGACGACCGGATGTACCTCGAGAAGTTCCTGGAGAAGCCGCGCCACGTGGAGATCCAGGTCTTCGCCGACGAGCACGGCAACTGCGTCTACCTGGGCGAGCGCGAGTGCTCGGTCCAGCGCCGGCAGCAGAAGGTGATTGAGGAGAGCCCGAGCTGCATCCTGGACGAGAAGATGCGCCAGGCCATGGGCGAGGTGGCGGTCCGGGCGGCGCGCGCCGTGAACTACCGCGGCGCCGGCACGGTCGAGTTCCTGGTGGACGCCCACCGCAACTTCTACTTCCTCGAGATGAACACCCGGCTCCAGGTGGAGCACCCGGTGACCGAGATGATCACCGGCCTGGACCTGGTCCGGATGCAGCTCGAGGTGGCCCAGGGGGAGAAGATCCTGGCGCAGCACGAGGTGGTGCGGCGCGGCCACGCCGTCGAGGCGCGCGTCTACGCCGAGGATCCGGCCAGGGGGTTCATCCCCAGCCCCGGGAAGATCACCTACCTGCGCGTGCCCGGCGGCCCGGGCGTGCGCGACGACTCCGGCATCTACACCGGCTGGGTGGTCCCGCAGTTCTACGACCCCATGCTCTCCAAGCTGGTGGCCTGGGCGCCCACCCGGACGCAGGCCATCGACCGCCTGGTGCGCGCGCTGGACGAGTACACGGTCCATGGCATCACCACCAACATCGGCTACCTGGTCGCGGTCCTGAACCACCCCGCCTTCCGGTCGGGGGAGTACGACACCGGCTTCTGCGGCAAGTTCGCCGCCGATTTGGTGCGACCGCCCGATCCACGCTGGCAGCCGGTGGCGCTGATCGCCGCGGCCATCGCCGCCCACAAGCGCGACACGGAGGAGGCCGAGGCCTTCGCCGCGCGCGCGGGCGCAGGGGCGGCCGGGAAGTCGGCCTGGGCGCGGCTGGGGCGCGCACGCGCGATGCGGGGAGGTGTGCGGTGAGCACGTACGTGGCGCTGCTGGAGGGGGATCGCGAGCAGGCGATCGAGGTCGTGCAGCTGGAGCAGGGCATCTACGAGGTGCGGATGGCGGCCAGGTGCACCGGGTGGACGCCTACCGGCACGACTACGGCACCTTGTCGCTCCTGGTGGACGGCGCCAGCTACAGCGCCACGCTGGACGAGCGCGGCACCAAGCTGCATGTGCGAATCCAGGACTCGGTCTACCCTCTCGAGATTCTCGACGAGAAGAAGCTCAGGCTCCGTCGCGCGGCAGCCCGCTTCACCGTCGAGGGAAAGCAGACGCTCACCGCGCCGATGCCCGGGAAGATCGTCAAGGTGCTGGTCGGCCTGGGCGACACGGTGACGGAAGGGCAGGGGCTCCTGGTCGTCGAGGCCATGAAGATGGAGAACGAGCTCAAGAGCCCCAAGGCCGGGAAGGTGGTCGAGCTGCACGTGAAGGAGGGGCAGACCGTCGAGGGCAACGCGAAGCTCTGCGCGGTCGAGTGAGGAACCGGTCACCCTGAGCCCGCGCGCCGCCCGGAGGGCGGCGGCCGCCCAGGGCCGACGGATGGCACGCGAGCGGGTCGCCCCGATCCCTCGCGAACGGAGCGGGCCGGCCCAAGGGCCGCGCCCGCCGGGAAAGAAGAGATGGCGGACGACAGGAAGCAGCGCTGGCTGGAAGGGACGTACGGCAAGGCGATCAAGAAGGCCCCCGAGCGCCGCAAGAAGTTCGACACGACCAGCGGCGTGGTCGAGGAGCCGGTCTACACCGCCGGTGACGTGAAGCCGGGGCTGGAGGACCGCCTGGGCCTGCCCGGCGAGTTCCCCTTCACCCGCGGCGTGCAGCCCACCATGTACCGCGGCCGCTTCTGGACCATGCGCCAGTACGCCGGCTTCGGCACGGCCGAGGAGTCCAACGAGCGGTACCGCTACCTGCTCAAGTCCGGCCAGACCGGCCTCTCGGTCGCGTTCGACCTGCCCACGCAGATGGGGCGCGACTCCGACCACCCGCGCGCGCGCGGCGAGGTCGGCAAGGTCGGCGTCGCGATCGACTCGATCCGCGACATGGAGATCCTCTTCAAGGAGATCCCGCTCGGCGAGGTCTCCACCTCCATGACCATCAACGCCACCGGCGGCATCCTCCTGGCGCTGTACCAGGCGGTGGCGGAGAAGCAGGGCGTGGGCCCGGAGAAGCTCCAGGGCACCATCCAGAACGACCTGCTGAAGGAGTACGCGGCCCGCGGCACGTACATCTACCCGCCCGAGCCCTCGCTCCGCGTCATCACCGACATCTTCGCCTACACCGCGAAGGTGATGCCGAAGTGGAACCCGATCTCCATCTCGGGCTACCACATCCGCGAGGCCGGCTCGACGGCGGCGCAGGAGATCGCCTTCACGCTGGCCGACGGCATCCAGTACATCGACGCGGCCGTGAAGGCCGGGCTCGACGTGGACGCCTTCGCCGGCCGCCTCTCCTTCTTCTTCAACGCGCACAACAACCTGCTGGAGGAGGTCGCGAAGTTCCGCGCCGCCCGCCGGCTCTGGGCGCGCATCGTGAAGGAGCGGTTCAAGGCCAAGGACCCGCGCTCGATGATGCTGCGGTTCCACACCCAGACCGCGGGCTCCATGCTCACCGCGCAGCAGCCGGACAACAACATCGTCCGCGTGACGCTGCAGGCGCTGGCGGCGGTGCTGGGCGGCACCCAGTCGCTGCACACCAACTCGCGGGACGAGGCCCTCGGCCTCCCCACCGAGGACTCGGTGCGCATCGCGCTCCGCACCCAGCAGATCATCGCCAACGAGTCCGGCGCGGCCGACGTGATTGACCCGCTGGGCGGCAGCTGGTTCATCGAGGCGATGACCGACGAGCTGGAGGGGCGCGCCGAGGAGTACATCAAGAAGATCGACGAGATGGGCGGCATGGTCCAGGCCATCTCCAAGGGCTACGTCCAGCGCGAGATCCAGGAGGCGGCCTACGCCTGGCAGCGCTCGGTGGAGAACAAGGAGCAGGTGGTCGTGGGCGTGAACGCCTACAAGGCCGAGGATCTCGCCGGTGCCGGTCATGAAGATCGACCCGTCCGTCGAGGCCCGCCAGGTCGAGTCGCTGCAGGCCTTCAAGAAGGCCCGCAACGCCGCCGCCGTGTCGGCCGCGCTGGACAAGGTGCGCGCGGGTGCGAAGGGGAAGGAGAACCTCATGCCCCTGTTCCTCGAGGCCGTGAAGGCCGAGACGACCATGGGCGAGATCTCCGACGCGCTGCGCGACGTGTTCGGCGAGTACAAGGAGACGGTGGTACTCTAGGAAGGCGTGAACGACGCCCCTCCGAAGCCCCCCGGCCGTCCGCGGCCGGCCACGCCCTCGGCGCCGCCACGGCTCGAGCGCGTGGGGCCGGCGGGGGGGCCGTCGCAGCCTCCGCCCGCTGCGCCGGCGGCGCCTGCCGCCGGGCAGCCGGGCCCGATCCTCACCCCACCTCCCGCGGCGCCCCGGGCGCCGGCGGCCCCGCCGCCGCCTCGCCCGGGCGCGTCCTACGGCATGGCCGCGCGCGAGGTGGGGGCCGAGGCCGCCATCGCCGCCGGCCTCCCGCTGGTGGGCGCGCTGGATCAGGCCTCGACGCTGCGCCTGCTGGGGCTGGCCGCCGCGGCCGGCGCCAGCGGCCGCCTCTCGCTCTCCGCGGAGGGGCGCACCTACGCGCTCACCTTCCGCCGCGGCGCGGTCGAGCACGTGGTCAGCAGCGAGCCCGCCGACGACCTCGGCCGCTGGCTCCTCCGCAAGGGCGTGCTCACGCCCGAGTCGCTGGTGCAGGTGGAGGCCGTCCGCGCCTCCGCCGGCGGCGACATGGGCACGGCCCTCATCACCTCCGGCCGCGTGAACCCGGCCGACGTGGCCGGCCTGCTGGCCGAGCACGGGGCGGCGCTGGTGCTCCGGGCGCTGGCCCTGGAGGCGGGCGCCTTCTCCTGGGAGCCCAACGTCCCGCCGCCGCCCTCCTCGTTCCCGCTGGGCGCCCCCTTCGCCGCGCTGGTGGCGGCGGTCCGCTCGCTGGACCTGGCCGCGCTGCAGCGGCGGCTGGGCGATCGCGAGCGGCGGGTGGCCTCGCGCATGGCCGGGCGCGTCCGGCCCGAGGACCTGCGGCTCGCGCCGCAGGAGGCGCGCGCCGCGGCCCAGTTCGACGGCCTCCGCAGCCCGGCCGAGATCGCCGCCGCCGCGCCCGCCGAGGCCGCCACGGTGCTGCGCCTGGCGCTGCTGCTGGGCGAGGTGGACCTGCTCGCCTTCGGCCCCGAGCACGCGCCCCGGCCCGCGGCCCCGGCGGCCGCGCCCGCCCCGGTCGTCACGCCGCCGCCGGTGGCTCCGGCCGCACCCGCCGCGTCCGCCGCGCCTGCTGCCGCGCCCGCGCCGCCGCCGGTCGCGGCCCGGCCTGAGGTCCCCACGCCGCCCCCGGTCGCGGCCCGGCCTGCGGTCCCCACGCCGCCGCCCGCGCCCAGGCCTGCGGTGACCACGCCGCCGCCCGCGCCCCGGCCGCCGGCCACCACCCCGCCGCCCGCGCCGCGGCCGCCGCCCGCGCAGGCGGCCCCGCGCCCGCCCCCCGCCGCCCCGAGGCCCCCGCCGGCCGCGCCGCCGCCCGCGGCCGCCGCCGTCACCACGCTCGACCCGGCCGCGCTCCGCGCGCTGCTCGAGAAGGTGCGCGCCGCCGATCACTTCGACGTGCTGGGCGTGAAGCGCGACGCGCAGGTCGCGGCCATCAAGATCGCCTACTTCAAGCTGGCCAAGACCTACCACCCGGACACCGTGCCGGCCGGCGCGCCGCCCGAGGTGAAGAAGCTCTGCGCCGACATCTTCGCGCGCGTGGGCGAGGCCTGGGGCGTGCTGGGCGACGACGCGCAGCGGGCCGCCTACGTCCAGGAGCTGCAGGCCGGCGGCAAGCCGGACGTGGACGTGATGGCCATCCTGCAGGCCGAGAACATCTTCGGCGCCGGGACGCTGCTGGTGAAGTCGCGCCGGTACGACGAGGCGCGCGCCAAGTTCGAGGAGGCGCTGAAGCTCAACCCGGACGAGGCCGAGTTCGCCATGTGGAAGGCCTGGTGCGACTTCCTGCTCGCGCCGGCGGGCGACCGGAAGGGCGTGCACCGGACCTGCGCCGCCGTGATCGAGGCCGGGCTCAAGAAGAACCCCCGCTGCGCGCCCGGCTACCTCTTCCTCGGGCAGATGGCCAAGCTGGAGAACGACCCGGCGGCGGCCGAGAAGCACTACAAGCGCGGGCTCCAGGTGGTCCCGGACGACCCGGAGCTGACCCGGGAGCTCAAGTACCTGAAGCGCTGACGGCGCCGCAGGGCGGGGGCCTCGGCGCCCGTGGTATAAGCCCCCCGTGCCCGCCCCCACCAACCCGCGCAAGAAGTCGCTCATGCCGTCCTCCCCGCTCCGCCGCCAGCTGCGCGCGGCCGGGCACCACCTCGCGCCCATCGTCCAGGTCGGCAAGGAGGGGGTGACCGAGGCGGTGGTCCGGCAGCTCTCCGAGGCGCTGCTGGCGCACGAGCTGGTCAAGGTGAAGGTCGGGACCGAGAGCCCGGAGGACCGCTTCGAGGCGGCCGAGCGGCTGGGCACCGAGGCCGAGGCGCAGGTGGCGCAGATCCTCGGGCGCACGATGCTGCTCTACAAGCGTCACCCGGAGAAGCCCCGCTACGAGCCGCGGACGGCGCTGCCCGGCGACGAGGACGCCCCGCGCGCTGGTCGCTCCACGCGCCCCACCCGCCGCCCCGCCCCGCGCGGCCGCGCCGGCGGGGCCCGCGGTGGGCGCGGTGGCGGAGCGCGCGGTGGCAGCGCCGGCGGAGCGCGCGCCGGGAGCGGTGGCCGCGGCGGGAGCGGTGGCCGTGGCAAGCCCGCCGCCCGGACCGGCGCGGGGCGCAGGCCGGCGCGTTAGAAGCCGAGCTTGCAGGGCGGACCAGCAGCGCCCTTCGACTCCGCTCGCCCTGAGCCTGCCGAAGGGCTCAGGGCGAACGGTCGTTCCGGACCGTTCGGGCTGAGCGAAATGAGCCGAACGGTCGTTCCGGAGCGGTTCGGGATGAGCGAAACGAGCCGAACGGTCGTTCCGGACCGTTCGGGCTGAGCGAAACGAGCCGAACGGTCGTTCCGGACCGGTTCGGGATGAGCGAAACGAGCCGAACGGTCGTTCCGGAGCGTTCGGGCTGAGCGAAACGAGCCGAACGGTCGTTCCGGAGCGTTCGGGCTGAGCGAAACGAGCCGAACGGTCGTTCCGGACCGTTCGGGCTGAGCGTAGCGAGCCCGCAGGGCGAGCGAAGTCGAAGCCCAGGAGGTTTCCGGAGGTGGGCCCGAGGCCGCCCGGATCCGCTCAGTGCACCTGGCCGTCGCGGCCCGGCTCGTCGCCGCTGGGCAGGCCGCGGGCGTCGCCGTGGAACCGGCGGCGCATGTCCTCGATGTCCTCCTCGTCCGCCACACCCTTCTCGACGAGGAGCGTCTCCGACATCTCGGCCTGCGTCACGGCGTGCGCCACGTCCGCCTCGGCGGCGTCCACGCGCGCGCCCAGCTCGCGGACGCGTTCGTGCAGCGAGGCCAGCTCGAGGGTGAGGGCCTGCTCGCGCCGGTGGAGCCGGGCGGCGAGGGCCAGGAGCACGAGGGCCAGCAGGGAGAGGGCGGAGAGCGCGACGACCATCGAGCGGCATGCTATCCGCCCCCGCCGGGGCCGACAAGCTGCCCGGAGGCGCTAGGGCGCGCGAGCTTGTGAGACTTGTCGGTGCTGCGGCGACCTGTATGCTCAGGTGTCGTGCGCCGGCCCAACGTCACGCTCGCGGTCAAGCGGCTGATCCGCGACGTGGTCCGTCGCGTGCCGGAGCTGGCGTACGTGAAGCCGTCGCGCATCCTGGTGGTGGCGGGCGAGGCGCGCCGCAACTCGCGGGCCACCATCAGGCCGGTGCCGCGCGGGCACCGCCGCGGCGGACGGGCGCAGCCGCTGGTGCGCGTGAAGGGGCGGGAGATCCTCTACGTCATCACGCTCCGTCCGCTCTGGTTCCTGGCCTCGACGCCCGAGCAGCGGATCGCCACCATCCTCCACGAGCTCTACCACGCGTCCACCCGCTTCGACGGCACGCTCCACCGCGGCCGGCGCCACTCGCGGCTGCCGCTCTCCGCCTACAACCAGAAGATCCGCCGCCTGCTGCGGCGCTACCTGGCGGTGGCGCCGGAGGGCGTGCTGGCGCCGTTCGCCCGCGACGGCGAGGTGCGCGCCCGCATGTGGCTGGAGCGCCCCGGCCCGGCGCGGGAGGACGACGGCGCGGCCCGGCGCGTCTACACCGAGCGCGAGCTGTTCTACGGGCTGGCGCGGCTCAGGACCTTCCGGCGGCGCCTGAACTGAGGCTGGCCTTCGACTCCGGGCCTGCTGCGCAGGCCCTACGCTCAGGCCGAACGGCGAGGCCCTGACGGCGAGGCCCTGACGGCGGGGCCCTGACGGCGAGGCCCTGACGGCGAGGCCCTGACGGCGAGGCGCCGCTCTACCTCTGGCCCGGACTCACGCCCACCGTTCGGGCTGAGCGTAGCGAGCCCGCAGGGCTCGCGGAGTCGAAGCCCAGGCCCGGAGCGCTGGTTCGCGAGCGAAAGCCACAGCCAGCCCTCACCCCGCCGCCGGCTCGTGGCGCTCTTCCCCGCCCTCGGGGCGCAGCGGCGCGTGCAGGCTCTCGCCGTGCGCGTCCATGGTGACGGTGGCCGGGAAGTCCTCCACCTCCACCAGCCAGAGCGCCTCGGTCAGCCCCAGCGCGTCCAGCCCGTGCACGTCCACCACCCGCGTCACGTGGCGCGCCAGCGTCACCGCCAGCTGCGGGCCGGCGTGCAGGTAGACCGCCCCGTGGCGGCGCAGCGCCTCCAGCGTCTCGGGCCCCATGCCGCCCTTGCCCAGCAGCCCGCGCACGCCGCAGCGGGCCAGCACCTCGGGCGCGAGCGCCTCCACCCGCGAGGAGCGCGACGGGCCGGCGGCCACGAAGCGCCAGGCGCCGGTCGCCGGATCGCGCGCCACCACCGGGCCGCAGTGGTAGAGCAGCGCGCCCTCGGTCCAGCCCCGCGGCGGCGCCTGGTCCGGCCTCACCAGCAGCCGGTGGCCGGCCTCGCGCGCGGTGAGCAGGCGGCCGGAGATGCGCACCTCGTCGCCGGCGCGCAGCGCGCGGAGGGCGGCCTCGGAGGCCGGGAAGGTGAGCGGGGTGGCCACGGATTCGACCCATAACCGGCCCGGGCGCCCTTGTCGCTTGCGCCTGCCGGGGCGGAGGGTCTATCTCCGCGGGACGTCCACGAGCCTCCCCCGGAGGTCTCACGCGCTGGAGGTCTCCCCCTTGAAGCAGCAGGTCCGGCTGTCCCTCACCGTCAGCGGCCGGCTCGACCGCGCCCTGGCCGACGCGCTCGGCCTCGGGCGCGCCGCCGTGAAGCGCGCCTTCGCGCTGGGCGAGGTCCGCGTGCGCGGCAAGCGGGCCCGGGCCTCGGATCCGGCGCCGCCGGGCGCCCTGGTGGAGCTGGACGTGGAGGGGCCGGCCGGGCCGCCGGAGCCGGACGAGGAGGCCCCGCTGACCGTGCTGGTCGAGCACCCGCGGCTGGTGGTGGTGGACAAGCCCGCCGGCGTGGCGGTCCACCCGCTGGCGCCGGGGGAGGGGGGCACGCTGGCCAACGCGGTGGCCGCCCGCTACCCGGAGTGCGCCGAGGCCTCGCCGGATCCGCGCGAGGGCGGCGCGGTGCAGCGGCTGGACCTCGAGACCAGCGGCTGCGTGGCCTTCGCGCGCGATCCGGAGGCCTGGGCCGAGCTGCACGAGCGGCTGAAGGCGCGCGAGGTGGAGAAGCGCTACCTGGCGCTGGCGGTGGGCCGGGTGGCCTCGGGCGGCGTCTGCTCGGTGCCGCTGGCGCAGCGGGGCGGGCGGGTGGTGGCGGCGCCGGACCTCGAGGCGGAGGAGCGGCTGGCGGCGCGCGGGCTCAGGGCCCGGCCGGCGGAGACGCGCTACGAGGTGGCGCGCCGGTTCCGCGGCTTCACGCTGCTGGAGCTGCAGCTCATCACCGGCGTCATGCACCAGATCCGCGCCCACCTCGCGCTCCTGGGCCACCCGGTGGCCGGCGACGCGCTCTACGGCGGCGCCGCGGCCGCGGTGCCCGGCCTGGAGCGCCACTTCCTGCACGCCGCCACGCTCTCGCTGGAGGCGCCCGGCGGCGGGCGGGTCGCGGCCCAGAGCCCGCTGCCGCCGGAGCTGGCGCGGCTCCTGGACCGGCTGACGGAGGAGTGAGGGGCGCTCGGGGCCTGGGCTTCGACTCCGCGAGCCCTGCGGGCTCGCTACGCTCAGCCCGAACGGAGCCGGGAACATTCGCCCGAGCCTGTGAGAGGCCGCAAAAGAAAGAGGGCCGGCTCGCGCCGGCCCTCCGTGATCCCTTCGCTCCGCTCCGCCCGCTACGGCGTGGGGGCCGGCTCGGCCGGCGTGCCCTCGGCCGGCGCCGCCTCGGCCTGGGCCGTGATGGGCGGGTCGGTCATCATGCCGATGGTGTTGACGCCGGCGCCGTGGGCCGCGTCCAGCACCTTGAACGCCAGCTCGTAGTCGACGTCGTCCTCGGCGTTGAAGAAGAGCGGCTTGGACGGGCGGCCGTCGTAGGCCGTCTCCAGGCGCTGCATCGCCTCGCCCACGTCCATCTCCTGCTTGTTGAGCAGGACGTGGCCGTTCTTGAGGACCGTGAGGACGGTCTGGTCCGGCGGCACCGAGTCCGGCGGCACCGGCTGCGCATCCGGCTGGTACTCGGGCACGCGGAGGAACTTCTGCTTCTCCGCGAGCGGCGTGAGCACCATGAAGATGATCAGCAGCACGAGCACCACGTCGATGAGCGGCGTGACGTTGATGTCCGTGACGGGCCTCTTCGTGCCCAGCCCCATCGCCATGGCGTTATTCCTTCTTGTCCGGGCTCGCGGAGCCGGTGGACGCGTCCTTGATCTGCGAACCGGCCAGGCTCACGCCCATCAGGTGGGTCTTCGAGAATCTCGAAGATGAGCCCGCGGATGTCCTTGTACTTCACCTCGCGGTCGCCCTTCACCAGCACGGGCGAGCCGGGGTGCATGGCCATCTCGGCCTGCAGCAGCACCGCCAGCTCGTCCTTCGCGACCTCGGACTTGTCGATCCGAGATCTTCCCGTCCTTGGTCATGGAGACCATGACGGGATCACCGCCGCTCTTGAGCGCGGAGACGTGCTTCGCGTCCGGGAGCTGGACCGGCTTGCCGCGCTGGAGCATCGGGGTGATCACCATGAAGATGATGAGGAGCACCAGCACGACGTCCACGAGGGGCGTCACGTTGATGTCGCTCTTCACGTTCTTCGAGCCGACGTCCATGGACATCGCGGAATCTCCTCAGATGGAGTGGGGGAGCGCAGCGACCTCGGCTGCGCCTACTTCTCCCGCCCTTCCTTCATGAAGAAGTCCATCAGCTCGGTGGCCGAGTCGGTGATGTCCACCTGCATGTCCTCGACGCGGTTGGTGAGGAAGTTGAACATCATCACGGCGGGGATGGCCACCAGCAGGCCGAACGCCGTGTTGATGAGCGCCTCGGCGATGGCGCCGGAGACGGTGCCGAGACCGCCGGAGCCGGAGGCCGCCATGCTCTGGAAGGCCTTGATGATGCCCCACACCGTGCCGAGGAGGCCGACGAACGGGGCGGTGGAGCCGATGGTGGCGAGCGCGCCCAGGCCGCGGCGCAGGTCGTTCACGGTGCGGAGCGAGGAGCGCTCCACGGCGCGGTTCACGGCGGCGATGATGTCGAAGTCGCCCACGTCCTGCGGGCCCTTGCTCCGCAGCGCCTCGATGCCGCGGCTGTACTCCTCGATCGCCAGGCCGAGCACCTTGGGCAGGTGGCCGCGCTTCAGCTTCTTGGAGAGGCTGACGGCGTCGCCGAACTTCCCGCTGGGCAGGATGGTCCGGAGCGCCTCGGCGTACTGCCGGGAGGCGGAGTTGGCGCGGGCGTAGGTCACGAGCCGCTCGGCCATCACGCCCAGCGAGTAGATGCTCATGATGATCAGGATGCCGGCGATGACGATGCCGAAACCCTCGATCTTCTTGATCATGTTGACGATTTCGAAGCTCCCGGCGTCGACGCCCGCGGACTGCGCGAGCACGAGGGAGGTCAGGGACTGGAGCGACATCGCGTTCTCCTTGGAGGAGTGAGGCAGTTTTGAAGACGCGTGCTGGCCGGGCTAGCGCGCGTTTACTGGGCGAAGCGGATGGGGAGGATGACCCAGATCGACGTGGGGCGGCCCTGCGGGTCGGCGCCGGGGACCCACTTGCAGCTCTGCACCGCGGTCCAGATGGCGTCACCGATCCGCTTGTCCGGCACGTTGGACATGACCTGGAACTGGCTCGGCGTGCCGTCGCGGCCGATGGCGAACCGCACCGTGACGGAGGAGACGAAGCCCTGCAGCTCGCGGGGGACGCGCACGGCCTCCTGCACGCAGAACTTCTTGGCCATCTCCGGCTTGCGGTAGCCGGTGGTGGCGTAGGCGGGCGCGTCCTCGACCTCGTTCTGCGCCGGGGCGCCGCCCACGACGCCGCCGATCACGCCCTCGCCCGACGCGGCGCTGTCGTCGCCGTAGTCGTAGTCGGGCTCCTTCGGCGAGGTGTCCTCCTTCATCTCCTGCTGGACCTCCTGGGGCTGGATCAGCGCCTGGGGAGGAGGAGGCTTGGGAGCGTCGGTCTTGGGCTTGTCCGTCGGCGGCGGCTTGTTCTTGGGCCGGGGCGGCGGCGCGGCGGGAGGCGGCGGAGGAGGCGGCGGCGCCGCCTGCTTCACGAACTTCACCTCGACCGGCGCCTGCTCGACGATCGCCCTGCTGACCTTGGCCGAGGCCCAGAGCACCAGGACCACGAGGCCGAACTGGAAGGCCGTGGAGCCGAAGACGAACCCGGCCCGCCTGGCGGCGTTCTTGCCGCCCTCTTTCTTGGTGACCTCGTCGAACATTTGTCTCGCTCGATTGACGGCGAAATCAGCCGGGGTGCAGAGGAGGCCCGCTTCGTAGTCGCCCCCCCGGAACTTGTCAATACTCGGCCTCTGCGCCCGCGGCGGGCCTCACCGGCACAGTGGGATCCGGGGGGAATCGCCTCGTTGACGATGGGTACGCCCCACGGCGGAACCCGATCCGATCGGCCCCTCCTGGGCTGCGTGCCAGCCGATCAGGCACCGAGGCAGGAGCTGGCCCCTTAGGGTGAGACAACCTAAGGCGGCGATTCGGTTTCGGAATCGGGAAAAGGGGTGGGTTCGGGTGCTCGAAACCCAAGCAGGGCACCCCGGGCGAAGCGGTCATAACAGCCCAACCCGCCTTGACATTCCACCAAATGCGGTGGAGAACGGACGCCTACTGACCCGTCGGACAACCAGACGCGCGGCAAAATTGCGCACGCCCGGGGGTCCGTCTGGCTGCGGCTGAGTGCTCTCTCCCTGGAGGAAGTCATGATGAAGAAGTTGCTTGGCCTCCTGCGGATGGCGCCGCTTGCGTTGCTGTTCGCGAGCGTCGCTTCCGCACAGACCACCGGCACGATCATCGGTGTGGTGACCGATGGCGCGACCGGAAAGCCCGTCCCTGGAGCCGTGATCATCGCTCGTTCCCCGAACCTTCAGGGCGAGCAGACCGCGGTTTCCGATGACAAGGGCAACTACCGTATCCCCCAGCTGCCCCCTGGCAGCTACGTCCTGGCCGTCCAGATCGACGGCTACAAGCCGGCCGAGCGGTCCGACATCGTGCTGCGCCTCGACAAGACCATCCGCGCGAACATCGCGGTGATCCCCGAGGCCGTGCAGATGGAGGAGCAGACCGTCCGCACCGGCTCCGCCCCCGTGGTCAACATCGGCAACGCCGAGTCCGGCGCGGTCGTGGCCCGCGAGTTCGTGGCCAACGTTCCCGTCGGCCGCACCGTCGAGTCCGTGACCGCGACCGTCCCCGCCGCCACCGTCGACAGCTACGGCGTCGGCTTCGCCGGCGCGCAGTCGCCCGAGAACGCCTACATCCTGGACGGCTTCAACGTGACCGACCCGGTGTACGGCACGTTCGGCGGCAACCCCGGCGGGCAGAACCCGCAGCAGACCCTGCTGACCAACTTCATGCAGGAGATCGACGTCAAGACCGGCGGCTTCGGCGCCGAGTACGGCCGCGCCACTGGCGGCGTGCTCAACATGATCACGAAGTCGGGCTCCAACGAGTTCCACGGCTCCGTGTTCGCCAACTGGACGCCGCGCAACCTGACCCAGCCGGACGGCCAGGTGCAGGGCCGCACCGGTGAGGCCATCGGCTACTACTACAAGCCGAGCGAGGGTTCGTACGACCTCGACATGGGCTTCGAGCTCGGCGGCCCCATCATGAAGGACAAGCTCTGGTTCTACGCCGGCTTCGCGCCGGTCGTGACCAAGCGCACCACGGACCGGTTCTACCGGACCAACGTCCTCACCACGGACGCGGGCGCCGAGTGCGACCTGACCAAGGACGATCCGTCGGGCCTGGACCGCTGCATCACCGCCAACGGTGACTACGTCCAGAACAAGGTGGCGGGCAGCGACGAGATCATCGACTCCGGCCGGACCACGTACCAGATGACCGGCAAGCTGACCTACCTCTTCAACGAGAACCACAACCTGACCGTCGGCGGGTACGCCGCGCCGTCCAAGGACGAGGCCTTCGCCACGAACGTCTCCCCCGGCCAGCGCATCACCAAGACCGACGACAACATCTACGACGTGATCGGCCACTACGCCGGCAAGTTCCTCGACAAGCGCCTCATCGTCGAGGCCACCGCCGGCTACCACCGGTCCACCACCAAGGACACCTCCGGCGCCGAGCTGCAGAGCACGCCGGTGCTCCGCTTCACCTCCAACCGCGCCCTCAACACCCTCGAGGACATGGGCGACATGGCCGGTGCCTGCGGCACCACTGCTGGCGAGCAGCTGCAGCGGTGCACCGTGAACCGGTACTGGCTGGGCGGCGTCGGCTACATGGCCGACAACCTCTCGACCCGCACCGCCGGCCGCCTGTCGGCCAGCTACCTGTTCGACGCCTTCGGCTCGCACAACGCCAAGGTCGGCATCGACGCCGAGCGGAACACGTTCAAGATCAGCAAGAACTACTCCGGCGGCGGCTTCTTCGAGCAGTCGGGCGCCAACGGCTACGCGACTGCGTACCGCGTCTACGGCCGCGTGATCGAGGGCGACGACGACCCGGTGAAGGACGGCATCACCAACTCCGGCGTCCGCAACCCGGCCGCCAACGCGTCCGGCTTCGTGATGGAGGCCCTGTCCTCCACCTCGGTCAACACCAGCACCGCCATCTTCGCGCAGGACAGCTGGCAGCTGCCGGTGGCCAACCTGACCATCAACTACGGCCTCCGCTGGGAAGGCCAGAAGATGGAGAACCAGGACAACCCGAACTTCAACGGGTTCTCCATCAACAACAACTGGGCGCCCCGCCTCCAGGCGGTGTGGGACTTCACCGGCAACGGCCGCGGCAAGGTGGCCGCCAGCTGGGGTCGGTTCTTCTACAACCTCCCGCTCGACCTGGGCGACCGCGCGTTCGGCCAGGAGACCCGCCTCAACATGCGGACCAGCCTCGCCAACTGCGGCGACTTCGGCGCGCTCAACACCGCCGGCCAGCTCTACAACTTCGACCCGAAGGCCATCCAGCCCGGCTCGGACACCTGCCCGATCGTGCAGCGCGGGACGGCGTCCAATCCGTTCAAGGTCATCCAGGGCGGCACGGCGGCCACGCCGGTCGATCCCGACCTCCAGGGCATCTACGTCGATCAGTACGGCGCGCAGGTGGAGTACGAGGTGCTGGCCGACCTCTCCGTCGGCGTCGAGTACTCTGCTCGCCGCCAGGGCACCTGGATCGAGGACATGTCGCCGGACGACGGCAACCACTACTACCTCGGCAACCCCGGCAAGTCGGGCGAGTTCGAGATTGGTGACGACGGCTACACGACCACCAAGGGCTGCTCCGACCTCGCCCGCGAGGAGGGCCGCTGCCTGAGCTCTTCCTCGGTGACCGCCACCGACCCGGCCACCGGCCGCTCGATGGTCATCCAGTTCCCGAAGCCCACGCGCGACTACGACGGCTACACCGTCTTCGCCCGCAAGAACTTCTCGAAGAACTGGCTGGCGTCCGCGAGCTACACCTACTCGACCCTCACCGGTAACCTGGCCGGCCCGTACCGTCCGGAGACCGGTCAGCTCGACCCGGGCCTCACCTCCGAGTACGACCTGGCGGCCCTCATGGCCAACCGCAAGGGCTGGCTGCCTGGCGATCAGCGCCACCAGCTGAAGCTCTACGGCTCCTACACGTATGTCGTGAACTCCCGCTTCAACCTCACCGGCGGCGCTGCCTACACCGGCAACTCCGGCTCTCCGGCGAGCGCCCTGGGCGGCGGCACCAACGACTACGGTCCGGGCGAGGCGTACGTCCTCCCGCGCGGCATGGGCGGCACCACCCCGTGGCTCAACAAGGTGGACCTCCACGGCGCGCTCGAGTACGTGGTCAAGCCGCCGTACGCGATCAAGTTCTCCGTGGACGTGTTCAACGTCCTGAACTCGCAGGAGACCATGACCGTCGACGAGAACTACACCTACGACGTCGTGCAGCCGATCGTGGGCCTCAAGTGCACCGGCAACGCGGTGTCTGCGGCGAACCCGTCGCAGGCGCTCCAGAACCAGTGCCCTGACCTCAAGTACCTCAAGACCATCGACGGCCGTCCGGCCACCGTGAACCCGAGCTGGGGTCGCGCGCTGGCCAACGTTGGTCGTTCCGCCTACCAGGCCCCGCTCTCCATCCGGCTGGGCGTGCAGCTGGCCTTCTAGGCCCGACGGGAGAAACCAACATGAGCAAGAATCAGCAAGCTGTGGATCGTCGGGGCCGTGGTGCTGGCGGCTGGCTGCAGCAAGGACCCGTACGACGACACCAAGGGCGGCACGCCCACCATCCTCTCCGTGCTCGGCACGGTGACGGACGGTGAGACGGGCATCCTGAGCGTCGCGGGCGTCGCGCCCACGACCGAGGGCGGCAGCTGGGTGGTCGCCGACCTCCCCGAAGGCCACACCGGCTTCGTGGTCAAGTACAACAAGCTGCTCGACGGCGCGTCGATCCAGACGGAGTGGGACTCGTGCGTGCCGCTGAGCCTCTCGGTGAACGCCGAGAGCCTGCCGGCCGACTGGTTCACCTGCTACAGCCCCGGCACCGCCACGGTGGAGGAGGGCGCCTCGGTCATCATCTACCCGGGCACCGACGTGGTGAAGGGCGACCAGGGGTCCGGCTGGATGGCCAACTCGGAGCTCCTGCCGGGCTTCTACGTCATCTCGTCCACGGTCGCAGACAAGTCCGGGGCCGAGAGCATCATCAACATCGACGCCCGCGTGGCGCCGGTGCTGGTGGACGACACGATCACGGACACGACGGCGCTCCTGGTCTGGACGCCTGACGCGATCGGCGGGACGGGCCAGGAGATTCGGCGCGCCACCGTCACCGAGGGCGTGGCCGGCGCGTTCGAGAAGCTCGCCGACCTCACCTCCGACGTGGGCGAGTTCGAGGACACGGGCCTGACGCCGTCCACGGACACCACCGACTCGGTCTACGTGTACCGGCTGGTGGTGCTCGGCACGGACACGCTCACCGCGACCAGCCAGGATCTCGAGATCCTGATGGAGCCGACCCCGGCTCCGTAGCTGAGCCTCGGCTGAGCTGAAATCAGGGGGAGCTGGCTCCGGCCAGCTCCCCCTGAGCTTTTGAAGGGCCCGGGGTGAACCGCTCGTGGTGAGCCTGTCGAACCACGAGCGGGAGTGCGCCCGCCTCCCCGTCCACCCGCCCTGGGCCACGATGGCGCTCGCCTCCGCCGCCCGGTCCGGCTAGTTTCCCCCTCCCACTCCAGCCGAGAGACGCCGAGCCATGCCCCAGTACGTGATGTCGATGATCCGGGTGAACAAGGTGGTCCCGCCCAAGCGGCAAATCATCAAGGACATCTCCCTCTCCTTCTTCCAGGGCGCCAAGATCGGCCTGCTGGGCCTGAACGGCGCCGGCAAGTCCACCGTGCTGCGGCTCATGGCAGGCGTGGACGACGCCTACGACGGCGAGATCACCCGCATGTCCGGCATCAAGATCGGCTACCTGCCCCAGGAGCCGGTGCTGGACGGCGAGAAGACCGTCCGCGAGGAGGTCGAGGGGGCCAGGGGCGACGTGGCCGCCGCGCAGGCGCGGCTGGAGGAGGTCTACGCCGCCTACGGCGACCCCGACGCCGACATGGAGAAGCTGGCCGAGGAGCAGGCGCGCCTGGAGGCCATCATCGCCAACGCCGGCGCCGACACCGGCCAGGCGCTGGAGATCGCCGCCGACGCGCTGCGCCTGCCGCCCTGGGACGCCAAGGTGAAGCACCTCTCCGGCGGCGAGAAGCGCCGGGTGGCGCTCTGCAAGCTGCTTCTCTCCAAGCCGGACATGCTGCTCCTGGACGAGCCCACCAACCACCTCGACGCCGAGTCGGTGGAGTGGCTGGAGCAGTTCCTGACCCGCTTCCCCGGCACGGTGGTGGCGGTGACGCACGACCGCTACTTCCTCGACAACGCCGCCGAGTGGATCCTGGAGCTGGACCGCGGCCACGGCATCCCGTGGAAGGGGAACTACTCCAGCTGGCTGGAGCAGAAGGAGGCGCGGCTGGAGGCCGAGGAGAAGGCCGAGAGCGCGCGCATGAAGGCCATGAAGCTGGAGCTGGAGTGGGTGCGCCAGAACCCCAAGGCGCGCCAGGCCAAGAGCAAGGCCCGCCTGGCCCGCTTCGAGGAGCTGTCCACCGTCGAGTACCAGCGGCGGAACGAGACCAAGGAGATCTTCATCCCGGTGGCCGAGCGGCTGGGCGAGAAGGTGATCCAGTTCGAGAACGTCACCAAGGGCTTCGGCGACAAGCTCTTGATGGAGGACCTGTCCTTCATCATCCCGCAGGGCGCCATCGTCGGCATCATCGGCCCCAACGGCGCCGGCAAGACCACGCTCTTCAAGATGCTCACCGGCAAGGAGCAGCCGGACGGCGGCAAGGTGGTGATCGGCCCCTCGGTGAAGCTGGCCATGGTGGACCAGAGCCGCGAGGCGCTCACCGGCGACAAGACCGTCTTCGAGGAGATCTCCGGCGGCCGCGACCTGATCCAGGTGGGCCGCTTCGAGATGCCCAGCCGCGCCTACCTGGGCCGGTTCAACTTCAAGGGCACGGATCAGGGCAAGCTGGTGAGCACCCTCTCCGGCGGCGAGCGCGGCCGGCTCCACCTGGCCAAGACGCTCATGACCGGCGCCAACATGCTGCTGCTCGACGAGCCGTCCAACGACCTGGACGTCGAGACGCTGCGCGCCCTGGAGGACGCGCTGCAGGAGTACGCCGGCTGCGTGATGGTCATCTCGCACGACCGGTGGTTCCTGGACCGGATCGCCACGCACATCCTGGCGGCCGAGGGCGACTCGAAGTGGACCTTCTTCACCGGCAACTACCAGGAGTACGAGGCCGACAAGAAGCGGCGGCTGGGTGAGGAGGGGGCCAAGCCCAAGCGGATCCGGTACAAGCCGATCGCGCGGTAGCGAGCTACTCAGGCGCACAACGGGCACCGTTCGGCCTGAGCGTAGCCGCCGCACCGCGGCGGCGAAGTCGAAGGCCAGGAATCCGCTGGAGGGCCACCGAGATCGCGCCGCTTCGGTCCTGCCGCGCGGCTATGCTGCCGGTGTGATCGCCGCGCTCGCGCTCGCCCTCTTCGCCGCCGCCCCCAGCGCGGAGGCGCTCAGCCCGCCGGCGCTCCGCCTCCCGTCCGGCGTGGTCCCGCTGCGCGGCGAGCTGGAGCTGTCGGTCGATCCGGCCGCCGAGCGGAACGCCGGGACGGTCGCTACCAGGTCCGGCTCGACGCGCCGACGCCGGTGATTTGGCTCCACGCGCACGAGGCGGTGGAGCTCACCTCCGCGTCTGTGGCCGGCGCGCCGGTGCAGGTGGTGCGCGCACCGGGCGACTTGCTCGGGCTGGTCCCCGCGGCGCCCCTGGCCGCCGGGACGGTCGACGTGAAGCTGGAGTTCACCGCGGCGGTCAGCCGGTCGGGCAAGTACCACCGGCCCCTCGGCGTGCTGACGCACCAGGACGACGCTGGCGCCTGATACGCAGAGAGCTTCTTCGAGCCGCTCGGCGCGCGCCGCGCTTTCCCCTGCTTCGACGAGCCGTCGCTTCAAGGTGGACTGCCGGCCTGGCGGCGGCAGGGCGCTGGTGATCATCGACGCCGCTACAGCTTCGAGCGGGGCGAGTGGGTGGTGCGGAGGCGGACGGTGAAGGCCTCGCGGAGTGACTTTCGATAAAGTGAAAACCCCTGTGCATCAGGAGGGGCCCTGAGTATGCGACCTTGTGGACGGGTGGTGGCGTGGTGCACGGCTCTTGTGATTTTGTCGGTGCCCGGAGGGGTTCTGGGTGGGGGAGGCGAACGAGTTGAGCCTTGGCGACAGTACGTTGGAAAAGCCGGCATGGGGCCTATAGCGGAAGAAGTGTATGTAGTCTTGAGGTCGGCCCACAATGAGCTGCTGGTGCGAGGAGTGAGTTGGAGAGGCGGAGCCGCTTCGAGTCGAGAGGTCGTCTTGGATAGGGGCTTCTCTTGCATGGCGCTCAGGCCAGCGCGGGGACACGCTCGCTGCTCTGGCCAGCCTCCTAGAATCCTGCTCCTCCTCGCCTCGGGCCTTGGCTGGCGCGGCGGCCGGGGCAGGAAGTGGGCCGAGAGCCTGGCGGCGGGCACTGCAATCGTCGCGCTATCCACCCTGCTCGGAATCTCGCTGGCCTGGGTGAGCCGGTCCTTCGTCCTGGTGGAGGTCGGGCATGAACGCTGATTCCGCCCTGGTGACGGCCGGGCTTCTGTGGTGGCTGGCCCACGGCCTCGCCTGGTGGTGGCTCGCCAGGCGGCTGGCGGATCCCGAGGAGGCGAGCCGTGACGGTGAGGAGCGCAAGGTCCGGAGGGGCCTCCGCTGGCTGCTCGCGCTGGCCCTTTCCCTGGGAGTTCCGGTCGGCATCCCAACCGCAATCGTCTTGGTGTGGGGCCTCGACCCAGGGGTGGTGGATCCGGCGGTGATGGGCGCCGCCTTCGGCGCGGTGATCATGTTGATCCCGCTGGTGGACCTGGCCCGCGAGGCTCGCAGGATGGAAGATCAGCGACTCGCGGGCGAGCCCGTCGACCCTTCCTGCAGCATCTGGGTCAGCTCGGGGACCACGGGGCTGGCGGTCCCCTGGTGGTGGCCACAGGATCGCCTGGACTGGATCGCGCTGCTCGCCCTGGCGTCGGCGTGGCTCGTGAGCTGGCGGGTGGGGATCACCGTGCTCTGCGCGGCCGCCTGGGCCTGCACGATGTGGCTGCTGATGCTCGAGGCCCGGCGCCGGCCGCCGGAGCGGTGGAGGCGCCCGCGACGAGGCAAGGTTCGGGGGCCTTGAGGCAGAGACGACGAAGCCCCAGGCCGCGATGGCGGACCGGACCGCGACGAGCCGTCTGCCGACCAGGCCCGCCTCAGCTGGCTGGAGCGGGTGGCACTGGGCGCGCTGGAGTGCGCCCTGCTGGGGGTTCCCGCCGCGTCGCGGGGGGCGGAGCCGGCGTGCGGCGAGGATCCCGCCCTATGGGCCTTCCTCCGGGTCGGCCAGGCGCACCGGGACGGGGACACGTCGTTCAGATTCGCCTGCGCCAGGGTGGACCTGGGCGGCGACGGGTCGCCCGAGGAGACGGCACCACGGGTGGCGCGACCTGGGAGTCTGGGTGGCGGGAGGGGGCGTGACGCCGCACGAAGCGGCAGTCGAGTTCAATGGGACCCGGTACGCGGGCAATCCGAGCATGACGCGGACCACTACCACCGAGAAGGGCGCCGTGCTGATCCCGAGCGACGCGCCGCTCTACGTGCTGACCCGGTTGGCGGACGCGCGCCGCGCCTCCAGCCATCTACGAGGCGGGGATCGGGCGACGAGGTGAAGGACGGCCGGGCCCGGCTGCACTGGGACAGCCCGGTCCACCTCGCGTCGCCCGACGGTCGCTGGCGGCTGGAGCTGCGCCCCAGCGCGGAGGCCGGGAGGGCCTATCTGCGCAACGCCTCGGGCGGTGAGGCGAAGCCGCTCTTCACGGTGGATCGGGACGCGCAGCTGCGCTGGGGGCGCGCGGGCGGGCAAGACCCCCTGCTCCTGGAGGACGAGTACGCCAGCAACGAGCACCGGCTGAAGCTGTTCCGGCTGGGACGGGCGCAGCCGGAGGCCGAGACGCTCGCGATCAACGCGCTGATTGACCAGGAGTAGCAGAGGCAGCGCCCGGCCGGTCGAAAGGTCGCGTACTACTTCCCGACAGTCGCCGCCTGGGTGGCCGACGACATCACGGTGGCCGTGGGCGTGGTGCATGCTCTCGCCGGCGGCGGCCCCTATCAAACCGACTGCAGGGGCTACGTGGTCCGCGTGGGCAACGGCCCGCGCATCCTCGCCAGGTTCTCGCAGGCGGAGCTGAAGGAGCTGCTGGGCGTGGAGTGCCAGGTCTGGCCGTAGGTGGCGGCGGCTAGGTGGTGGTGGCTCGGCGGAGTCCAGGCCCTAGCGAGGCGGCCCGACGTGTCGGTTCGAAGCCTTCACCTGCCTCACCGCCCTGCCGTGCAGGTCGCAGCTCGCGATAGACTCCCAGTATGAAGCTCCGCCGCCCGGCCCTCGCCGCTGCCCTGGCCCTGCTCGCCGCCTGCAACTCGTCCAGCGGCGCCGCCACCACGCCCCCGGTCGATCCGCCTCCGCCGCTGGCGCCGGGGCCGCTCTTCACCGGCGCCGTCCCCTGGAACGACCCGGTCGACGCCGCCCCGCTCTCGGACAGTTCCACGGCCATGCTGGACGCGCTGGAGTCGGCCGGCGGCTGGGGCATGGGGAACGTCCTGCGCATCGACTTCTCGCTGGCGGTGATCCCCGGCGACGCGAACAGCGCGCGGGTGCCGCTGGTGAAGCGGAGCGGCTACTGGGCGCCGGACTGCGACGACCTGGCCAGCTTCCCGCTGCCGGCCGGCGGCGCGGCGGAGGGGTCGAGCAGCTACGCCTGCAGCGGCGGCGACTGCCACGTGCTGGTGGTGGACCAGGACGCGGGCGTGCTCTACGAGTCCTACATCTCCAACCAGACCAGCGCCGGGCTGCAGTCGCGGTGCGCGGTGGCCTGGGATCTCGGAAAGGACTACGGCGCCACCCTGCGCGGAGACCAGTGCACCAGCGCCGACGCGGCCGGGCTGCCCATGGCCGCCTTGCTCTTCACCGCCGACGAGGTGGCGGCCGGGTCAATCGACCACGCCATCCGCTTCATCCTGCCCAACGAGCGGATGCGGGCCGGCGTCTACGTCCGCCCCGCCACCCACGCCGGCGCGCCCTCCGGCGGCGACGCGCTCCCGCCCTACGGCACCCGGCTGCGGCTGCGGGCCGACTACCCGCTGGACACGCTCCCCAGCGACGGCGCGCGGGTGGTGGCGGTGGCGCTGCAGCGGTACGGGATGGTCCTGGCCGACGGCGGCAACATGGCGCTCACCGCGGCGGACGACCGGTTCACGGCGCACGGCTGGGACGAGGTGGGGATCGACACCCGCTCCCTGGCGGCGCTGTCCACCGGGGACTTCGAGGTCGTGGATCCGGGCGCCGAGCCAATCGCGATCACCTACGACTGCGTGCGGGTGCCGTGAGGTGGCCTTCCCGTCCTTCCGCGTGAGCTCCATCGACGACCTCCTGGCCCGCCAGACGCCGGCGGTGGCGGCGCTGGTCCAGGCGGCGCGCCGCCGCGTCCAGGAGGTGGTCCCGGAGGCGGCGGAGCGGCTCCGCGCAGGCTGGGGGATCATCGGCTACGACGCGCCACGCTACTTCGCCTTCGTCGCGCCGGCGAAGGACCATGTCCGGATCGGCTTCGAGCGCGGGGTGCTGCTGGACGATCCGGCGGGGCTGCTGCAGGGCGAGGGGACACAGGTCCGCCACGTGGAGATCCGCGCCGCGCGCCAGCTCCGGTCGGCCGCGCTGGCCGCGCTGCTCAGGCAGGCGGCGAGGCTGGGCGGGTCGGGGAAGGCGCGGCGCAAGGCGGCTGGCCGGCGCTGACGGCTCCGGGGGGGGCGCCGTCCGCTGCAGATGCCCGTTGCCTCGCGGCGGTTGGCCGGGCCAGCGGGGAGGTCGAGGTGGCGGAGGCGTTCGCGGGCGCGCTGGAGCGACTCGGCCCGCGGCGGGCCCAGGTCCCTGCGGAGGGAAACCCGGCGTGAACGATGCGCGGGACGCGTTGTGCCTCCGAGCGCGGACCGGGCCCGGTTACGGTGCGATAGGTCCTCCGTCGAGCTGCTCGGCGGAGCCCTGGAGGCTTTGATGCCCACGCTCCGCACTGCCGCCCGCGTCCTGCTCTTCTCCCGCAGACGCATCCTCGCCGCCGGCCTCGTGCTCGGGCTGGTGCTCCTCCCGACTCCGGCGCGCGCCGACGCGGGCATCCCCATGCTCGCGCTCCTCTGGCCCGCCTCCTGGGTCCTGTTCCTGCCCGTTGTCGCCCTCGAGGCCTGGCTGGCCCGGCGGATATACGAATACGATCTGTTCAAGCATCTCGTGTCCGTGAGCAGGGCCGGGGGGGAGAGCGAGAAGCTCTACTATGCTCCCGGGGGCGAGTTGCTCTATCGCCAGATCGGAAGCCGCTTCGTCTTCTACATGGGGGAATACGGGACGATCACCGCGACTGGACAGGCCGGATGCTCGGGCGCGGCCTGCGCTCCCGCTGCTCCTGCGTTGGATGCTCACGTCATCTTCGCCGGGACGAGATTGGCGAGCTTCAGGCCGAGTCGTTCTCTCTATTACTACAGAAGCCGGCTGGGGTCGGTCGTTGCCACTACGCTGGGGGGTGCCAGCCTTCGGGCGGGTTATCGCTACAGCGTGTATGGCGAGACGGAGGCTCGAACGGACTGGGACTCCAACGGCGATGGGCAGATTAACGAGCTGGACGACAGCTACTCGGAGTTGGGCTACACCAATGCCGTGCGGCTCAGCGGTTCGCTTATCCACCTGAAGAACCGAGTCTACGACGCGCAGGCTCGCGTGTTCCTCCAGTGCGACACGGTCGACCGGTTGCGCTATGCGTATGTGGAGGGCGATCCCGTGAACGGGGCGGATCCGACCGGGCTGGCCACCACCCAGACCTCGGCTCAATCGGGAGGCGAGAAGGTTTATTACGTGCGCCGCGGGGACGAGTTGCAGGTTGTAACCAGGAGCGCCAATGGGAAGCTGAGTATCGTGGCGAGTTTGGACACTGCGCACCTTACTGCCGAAAACGTGAAGGCGTTTGCGGATAAGGTAGCACTCGCGGTCGAAAAGACTGAGCGCGGTGCCGCGGGGCGGTGGTCGGGTGAGGGGGCAGCCAAGTTTGGTTCGGTCACGGGGACCGCGAACGGGGTGACGACTTCCATCGTGTCTCTCCGTGAAGGCACCAACCTCGACATCTCGATCGAGAATCGTCATGGCAACATCACGTATCGCGACAATAACCCCGGAAACTTGAGAATCGAGTGGCGCGCAGGTGGGCCACGATCCGGCGGGATTCGCCATCTTTGGGTCGAGCCTGGAAGGGTTCGACGCGATGGATGATCTTCTGCGGGGCCCCAATTACATCGACAAGACGATCGACGAAGCGATTGCGAAGTATGCTCCTCGCAAGGACAATAACAAGACGTCCGAATATCAGCAGAGGGTCAGAGATGCGGCGGGGGTGAGTGGCAAGACGCGCCTGTCCGATCTCAGCGACAGTCAGTTTGAGCGCATGGAGCGGCAGATGTGGCGTGAGGAGGGGTTCTTCAATAACTTGAGGGATGGGAACCCGTGGACGAAGACCAGGAGTTACAGTATCGAGCCGCTGCCGTAGGGTCGTTGGTCTCCATGCCCCGAGGGTGAGGCAGGTTATGCGCTACATGGTGTTGGCTCTGCTGTTCGTGGGCGTGTGTCAACCGGCGTGGGTCTGGGCGGATCAGCCGACGAAGGGGTATGTCGAGGCGGCAAGCGTTCGGTATGGACCAGCCGGAGGAGAGGCCGGTGTACGGGTCGCGCTGTATGTCGACGAGCGAATGACCAAGGACGTCCAGGGCCAGTTGTGGGGGCAGGGAGATTGGGCCGATGTCCTCCCGGCGGCATCGCCCGTCCGAAAGTCCTTCGCCGGGAATGCGCCCCGGCCAGCGCTGCTCGTCTTGCGGAATGAGCAGGGCGTGACCCTGGATCGACGGACTCTCGAGGTTGTCCTCGCACGCGTGGAGCAATGGCCTGCCGGCATATCTCCAGATCGATCGTTGCTCTTAACCCTCGACTATACCGCTGGTGCGGGGTCCTATGGTGGGCTGGTCACGATGGTGGTCGGGGTAGTTGGGGGAAGGTTGGTGGATGTGTCGGCTGCAGATGAGTCGGCCGCGAACGGCCCGATACTGTTTTCTCGAACTGGAAAAGCGGACTGGAAATTCGCTCCGGGTTCCCCGCTTTCAGTACTCGCCGTGTCCTGTGAAAGAGCCGAGAACGGCGACGATGCTGCCGGCACGGGGTTCGAGTTGCTCTTGGAGCGGTATGTGTATTCCAATGGGCGGTGGAGCGTGAGTAGGAGGAAGGCGACCGGTTATTGGGAGGTGGGTTACCCGTTCCCGTCTTTGAGGCGGTTCCCGTAGCGTCCTGATAGACGCTGTGGCTCAGACGGCGGGATGCAGGTCGACCTGGCGGCGCTGGCCGGCGCTCCCCGGCTGGTGCTCCTCGCCGAGGGACCCGGGGCGGTCCTGCGGTTCCGACGCGGGACTTGGAGGCGGTGCGGGCGGCCTCCGCCGCCGAGGGGGTGGGCCCCCACGTGCACGCCTTGGGCCGCCCTGTGGCCGGGGGCCGAGAAGAATCGGCCGTCCCTCGTTCGGCCGGGTGTGGTGTTGTTAGTGAGTAGATGAATGACAAAGCCCCGGCCCGCCTTCGCGGACCGGGGCTTCTGACCTTCAGCAGGCTGCCGCTGACTTACTTCGCCGCGCCCGTGACCTTGGCCACCTCTTCGGCCAGGTTCTCCTGCTTTTTCTCGAGCCCCTCGCCCAGCACGAAGCGGGCGAAGCGGCGGACCTGGATGTTCTCGCCGATCTTGGCGACGGCGTCGGTGAGGACCTCGGACATCTTCTTCTTGTCGTCCTTCACGAACAGCTGGTCCATCAGGCACATCTGCTCGTAGAACTTCTCGAGCTTGCCCTGGGCGATCTTCTCCAGGATGGCCTCGGGCTTCTTCTGATCGCGCATCTGCGCCTTGGCGATCTCCAGCTCGCGCTGGACGGCCTCGGCGGGGACCTCTTCGCGGCGGACCCAGCTCGGGTTCGCGGCGGCGATCTGCATGGCGATGTCCTTCACCAGGGCCTGGAAGCCCTCGGTGCGGGCCACGAAGTCGGTCTCGCAGTTGACCTCGACCAGCACGCCGATCTTGCCGCCCATGTGGATGTAGCTGGCGACGGCGCCCTCGGTGGCGGCGCGGGAGGACTTCTTGGCCGCGGCGGCGAGCCCCTTCTTGCGGAGCACCTCCTCGGCCTTCGCGAAGTCGCCGCCGGCCTCGGCCAGCGCCTTCTTGCAGTCCATCATGCCGGCCCCGGTCTTCTCGCGGAGCTCCTTCACCTGGTTCGCATTCACGTCGGCCACGGTTCTTCTCCCTTCAAACGTTCGGGGGCGGACCTCGTCGGTCCGCCCCCGGATAAGGAAATTCCGGTACTGCGAACTTGTGCGACCTACTCCGGCTTGGCCTCGGCGGGCGCGGCCTGGACCTCGCCCTTGCGCACCACCTCGACGTCGGCCGAGATCAGGGCGCGGTCCTCGCGCGGGGCGCGGTCGCCACGGCCGCGGGGGCCGCCGCGACGGTCGCGGCGATCGCGGCGGTCCTTCATGCCGCGCTCGGAGGCCGCGTCACGGTCGTCCTCCAGGCGCTCGTCACGGCCGCCGTGCTCCGCGACCCACACGCCGTAGCGGGCGCGCCCCTCGATGCAGGCCTCGGCGATCTTGCCGGTGAAGAGCCGGATCGAGCGGATGGCGTCGTCGTTGCCCGGGATGACGTAGTCGATGCCCTGGGGATCGCAGTTGGTGTCGACCACGGCGACCACCGGGATGCCGAGGCGGTTGGCCTCGTGCACCGCGATGTGCTCCTTCTTCGTGTCGATCACGAAGAGCGCGGTGGGCAGGCGGGACAGGTCCTTGATGCCGCCCAGGTTCTTCTCCAGCTTCTCGCGCTCGCGCTCGAGCTGGGCGACCTCCTTCTTCGGGAGGCGGTCGTAGGTGCCGTCCTCCTTCATCTTCTCGATGGTCTTGAGGCGGTCGATGCCCTGCTTCACCGTCTTGAAGTTGGTGAGCGTGCCGCCCAGCCAGCGGTTGGTCACGAAGAACATGCCGGAGCGGGAGGCCTCCTCGCGGATGGCGTCCTGCGCCTGCTTCTTGGTGCCGACGAAGAGGACCGAGCCGCCCTTGGCCACGGAGTCCGACACGAAGCGGAGCGCGTTGCGGGCCAGGCCGACCGTCTTCTGCAGGTCGATGATGTAGATGCCGTTGCGGGCGCCGAAGATGTACGGCTTCATCTTCGGGTTCCAGCGCTTGGTCTGGTGACCGAAGTGGACGCCGGCCTCGAGCAGCTGCTTCATGGTGATGGCGGTGCCCTGCCCGGTGAGGGCTGCGGCCATCGCGCTCTCGGGGGCGGGGGCGGGGGTCGCCTCGGGGGCGGCAGGCGGCGGGGCCTCGACGGCGTTCTGCGGGAGCTGCGTGTCCATCTGATCTTCCTTCCGGTTGTAGTCCGCCACTCCACGTCTGACCGGCGCGCCGTACGTCCGGAGCGGACGCCGTGAGGGCCGTTCCACCGGAGAGCACCGGAGCGCGCCGTGCTCGGGAGTGTGTGAATTTACTGCTCCGCGACGTCCACGATGGACGGCTGCGGCCCGCTCCGCCTGGGCGGTGCGGGGGACGGTCATCTAACACAACCAGGCGGGCACCGCAAGGCTGGTTGGGTGATGCCGGGCACCCTGTATTCAGCTGCAAATACGGGCACATCGCCGCTCGCCGGCCCCCAGGGATCATCACCCGGAGCGAACGCCGGCGCTCACCCCCTGGCCCGCTGCCACCAGCCCAGCTCCACCAGGCCGCCGTCGTACCCCCGCCAGGCCACCGGGCGATCGCCGGCAGCGGGGCAGGGGTGGCGGGCGATCCGCTGCCCCAGCGCGATCTGGTCGCCGCCGCACTCGGGGCAGTGGAACCGCTGCCGCAGGCTGGCCTCCTCGTCCGCGGAGATGGGGGCCTCGGGATTCCCCCTGCATCCTTCAGCGGGGTAGGGGCGTGCCTGGCCGGGGGGTGGATCGCCCACGGCGCGCAGCAGGCCGCGCGCCCGGTAGGCCTCCAGCTCGGCCAGCTGGGCGGCCTCGCCGCCCTTGTCGCGATCCTGATCGGCCCGGGACTGGGCCTGGCAGGCCGGGCAGGGCGGGAAGGCCAGGCTGCGCAGGCAGGCGATGGCCACGCCGTCGCCGTCCGGCTGCTCCCACGGCTCGGCCGCGTCGATCTCGACCGCCGGCACCCCGGCCGCCGTGAGCGCGGCCTCCTTCTCGGCGTCCACGGCGTGCGTGACCAGCACCTCGAAGGCCAGCGCCGGCGCGCCGCCCTTCATGATCAGGACGTCGGCCCGGAGGGCGCCTACCGCGCCCTCCGGCACGGCCCAGTCGCCTTCGCTGGCCAGGTCGCGCGGCGCCAGCCGCCGGCAGCGCGGGCAGCGCGAGAGCACGGTGACCCGGCGCCGCCCCGCGAACGCGTCGGCGCAGAGCCCCAGCAGCCGCTCCTTGGCGTCGAGGTGGAGCGCGGTCTCCGGCGCGGTCAGCGGGCAGGAGGAGCCGGCGCGGTGGGCGAAGTGGCGGGCGCGGACCTCGCCCAGGTGCGGGATCAGCTCCTCGCCGCAGCCGAGGCAGGTGAAGGGGGCGCGGGCCCGGCGGTCGAGCGGGCCGAGGCGTTTGGCGTGGACCTTCTGGCCGTCCTTGTCGAGCGCCCAGGCCAGCTGGACGTCGCCCTGGAGGGCGCGGGGCGCTCGCGGGCCGTGCTCGTCCTTCGACTCGGCGCCGGCTGCCCGCGGAGCGGCGCCGGTCGGCCCCTGGCCTTCGACTTCGGGCCGCTGCGCGGCCCTACGCTCAGGCCGAACGGGGCTGGGACGCTGCTTGGATGGTGTTCCGGGGTGCTTCACCGGTGTGCGGCGGCGGCGCATCGGCGGGCAGTCTACCCGAGGCGGCCTGCATCCCCGCCCGGGGTCCTGCGGAGCGCCGCCGGGCCGGGTAGGTCAGGGGCTCACCCTGGATGGACAGCGACGCCCCGCAGGCCAGCGGCCGCGGGCGCGCGAGGAGGAGGCAGCCATGGCGCTCGAGGTGGGCAAGAAGGCCCCGGACTTCACGCTCCTGGACGAGAACGAGGAGAAGGTGAAGCTCTCGCACTTCAAGGGGAAGCGGGTGGTGGTCTTCTTCTATCCGAAGGCCAACACGCCGGGCTGCACGCAGGAGTCCTGCGACTTCCGCGACGAGGTGGACGCGTTCAAGAAGCAGGACGTCGTGGTGCTGGGCATCTCCAAGGACTCGCCGGCCGCGCAGCGCAAGTTCAAGGAGAAGTACGAGCTGCCGTTCCCGCTCCTCTCCGACGAGGGCCTGGAGGTGCACAAGGCCTGGGGCGTGTGGGGCAAGAAGAACATGTACGGCAAGATGGTGGAGGGGACCATCCGGACCACGGTGCTCATCGGCGCCGACGGCAAGGTGGAGAAGATCTTCCCCAAGGTGAAGGTGGACGGGCACGTGGCGGACGTGCTCGAGAGCCTGTAGGCTCGCGCCGCCTCGCCCTGGCCTTTCCGCGGGGAGGCCCCTGACAATGCCCAAGCGTCCCCCGCGTCGTCCCTCCTCGCCGTCTGCTTCTTCCCGCCCGCGCGCCGCGGGACCGTCGCGTCCCGCCGGCCGCCCTGCGGCCCGCCCGGCGTCCGCGTCCGCCGCGCCGCGGCCGGAGCGGCCGCAGCGCCAGCCGCACACCGGCAAGCCGCGCCCGGTCCCGGCCGCAACGCCGGGCGCGCGGCCGCGCACGCGGACCTCGGAGGACTACGAGCGCGAGCAGGCGGCGCGGCCGTCGCGCGAGCGGCCCTGGCCGGACGTCCGCGAGGAGCGCGGCGGGCGGGAGCGGCCGGAGGGGCGCCGGCCCCGCGCCGGCGGCGAGCGGGCCGGCGGCGAGCGGCGCGAGCGCGGCGCGGGTGAGCGCAGCGGCCGCGGTCCGGGCGAGCGCTGGGAGCGGGCGGCGGGGCAGCGGGATCGCCGCCCAGAGCGCCGGCCGCAGCGGGCCCGGGGCGGCACGCCCGGCAACCGCCCGCCGCGCGAGGACGTGGTCGACGCGGTGGTGCTGGAGGTCTACGGCCTGGTCCACGACCAGGGCTGGCTGGCCGACCGCGCGCTGGAGCGGGTGCTGCGGCGCGAGCGGAAGATGTGGTCCAGCGAGCGGCGGCTGGCGGCCGAGGCGGTCTACGGCCTGCTGCGCGCGCAGGGGCAGCTGGACTTCCTGCTGGGCGGCGCCGCGCCCGGCGAGGCCGCGCGCGGGCCGGGCGAGGCCGGCCGCGGGGTCGAGCTGGGGATGCGCTACGCCGGCTGGCTGGTCCGCTCCGGCGGCGCGACCGCGGAGGACGCGGCCCGGCGGCTGGTGGTGCCGGCCGCGCCGCTGCGCGGGCTGGCCGGCGCCGAGACGCGCATCGCCGCGGTGAAGGATCCGGTGGCGCGGCTGGCGGTGGAGGGCTCCATCCCGCGCTGGATCGCCGAGCGGTTCGTGGCCGAGCTGGGCCAGGAGGAGGCGCGGCAGCTGGTGGGCGTGCTCAACGCGCGCGCGCCGCTCACGGTCCGGGCCAACGCGCTCCTGGGCGACCGCGAGGCGCTGCGGGCCAGGCTGCAGGAGGAGGGCGTGGGGGCCGAGCCCACCCCGCTCTCGCCCTGGGGGCTGACGCTGGACGGCCACCAGAACGCCTTTGCGCTGAAGTCCTTCCAGGAGGGCTGGTTCGAGATCCAGGACGAGGGCAGCCAGCTCATCGCGCTGGCGGCCGGCGCGCGGCCGAACAAGGTGGTGGTGGACGCCTGCGCCGGCGCGGGCGGCAAGTCGCTGGCCCTGGCCGCGGAGATGCATAACAAGGGGACGCTCTGGGCGCTCGACTCCGACGCCGGGCGGCTCTCCGAGGCGCGCCGCCGCTCGGCCCGCGCCCACGTCGACAACCTGCGCACCCGCCCCATCCCCGCCGGCGCCGAGGCGGCCGACGCCATCGCCGACCTGGCCGGCCAGGCCGCGGTGGTGCTGGTGGACGCGCCCTGCAGCGGCCTGGGCACGCTGCGCCGCAAGCCGGACGCGCGCTGGCGGCTCAAGCCGGAGGACCCGCAGCGCTTCGCGGCGCTGCAGCGCGAGCTCCTGGCCCGCTTCGCGAAGCTGCTCGCGCCCGGCGGCCGGCTGGTCTACGCCACCTGCGCCATGGGCCGGACCGAGAACGGCGACGTGGCCGACTGGGCGGTGAAGGAGCTGGGCCTCGCGGCCGCGCCGCTCGCCGCCACGCTGGGCGCGGCGCGCGCCGCGGCGGCGGGGGCGGCGGAGAACCAGCTGGAGCTGTTCCCGCACCGGCACGGCACGGACGGCTTCTTCATGGCCGCCTTCACCAGGCCGAGGTAGCGCCGTGCCGGAGCTGCCGGAGGTCGAGTACGCCGCGCGCTGCCTGCGCCGCTGGACGGCGGGGCGCTGGATCGAGGGGGTCGAGGTCGATCCGCGCGGCAAGCGGATCCTGCGCCCGGTCACGGCGCGCGCCTTCGCGGCCGAGCTGGTGGGGGCGCGCTTCGAGGCCATCCGCCGGGTGGGCAAGAACCTGCTCATCCAGCTGCAGCGCCCCAGCGGCCGGCCCACGGGCCTGTTCGCGCACCTGGGCATGACCGGCAAGTGGCTGCGCACGGCGGCCGGCGAGCCGCCGCCGCGCCACGCCCGCGCCAGCTTCGCGCTCGACGACGGCAGCGCGCTGCACTTCAACGACCCGCGCCTCTTCGGCCGGCTCTGCCCGGTGCCGGGCGCCCGCTTCGAGGCGCTGCCGGCGCTGCAGGGGCTGGGGCCGGATCCGCTCGAGGACGGCATCGACCCGGCGCGGCTGCAGGCCGGCCTCGCGCGCACGAAGCTGCCGGTCAAGGTGAAGCTGCTCGACCAGCGGCTCCTGGCCGGCGTGGGGAACATCCACGCCAGCGAGGCCTGCCACCGCGCCCGCATCGACCCGCGCCGGGCCGCCCGCACGCTCACGCTGCCGGAGGTGAAGCGGCTCTCGGGGGCCATCCTGGCCTCGTTCCGGATGACGCTCCAGGCCGAGGACGGCCCGGGAGATCGTCTACGTCGAGGAGGGCGGCGAGAACCCGTTCCTGGTCTACGCGCGCGAGGGCGAGCGCTGCCCGCGCTGCCGCGCACGCGGGAAGATCGAGCGGCTGGTGCAGGCGCAGCGCTCCACGTTCTTCTGCCGGCAGTGCCAGCGGTGACCTTCTTCCCGCCGTGCGGGCCGGTCGTCTAGACTCGTCTGCCGATGCACCCCGAGGACCTCCCCGCCCTGTCCATCGCCGAGCTGCGCCAGCGGCTGGTGGAGCGCGGCGAGGCGCTCTCCGAGGCCTGCGAGGCGGCGCTGGAGGCCGACCCGCGGGCGGGCGCGCGGCAGGTGCTCGCCCAGGTGCGCCGGCGTCGCAAGGAGAACCGGGCCGAGGGGCAGCGGCTGCGCCACCTGCTGCGCTACGAGACCGAGCTGTGGGCGCAGGGCGTGGTCCACATCGCCGGCGTGGACGAGGCCGGCATGGCGCCGCTGGCCGGGCCGGTGGTGGCCGGGGCGTGCATCCTGCCGCCGGACTACCGGCCGCGCGGGATCGACGACTCGAAGCAGCTCGACCGCGCCGAGCGCGAGCGGCTGGCCGAGGACATCAAGCGGAACGCCGTCTGCTGGGCCACCGCGCGGGCGGAGGTGGCGGAGATCGACCACCTCAACATCTACCACGCCGGCCTGCTGGCCCTGCGCCGCGCCGTGCAGGCCCTCGACCGCGCGCCGGGCCACCTGCTCATCGACGCGCGCAAGCTGCCCGAGCTGCGCATCCCGCAGACGCCCATCATCCACGGCGACGCGCTCTCGCTCACCATCGCGGCCGCGTCGATCCTGGCCAAGACCACCCGCGACGCGCTGATGGCCGAGCTGGACCAGGCGCACCCGGGCTACGGCTTCGCGCGCCACAAGGGCTACCCCACCGCCGAGCACTTCGACGCGCTCCGCCGGCTGGGCGCCTGCCCGGTCCACCGCCAATCGTTCCAGCCGGTGCGCGAGGCGCTGGGGCTCTCGCCGGTGCAGCGCGACCTGTTCGCGGCGGAGGCGCCGGCGGCGGCTACCGGCGCGGGTGAGGGGCCGCCTCGGGACGACCGTTCCGAGGGCTGAAGCGGCTCCGCCCGGGTCGCGGCGACCCGGGCCCCACCCTCGACATTTGACCCGGGCGCCAGCAATCGCTACAACCGCCCCCGAGGACGAGCCCGACGGTGAAGGTGCGTCCCCTCGCCTGGAATCCTTCCGGCCAGGGCGCCCCCCGATCCGGCAACCAATGACAGAGAGAGCCCCGAACCTCGACCGCGCGCTGCAGTACGACGACGAACATGATGACGAGGGGCCCCGGCGTCCGCCGCCTGGCCTGGCCCTGGATCCCCCGGAGGATCCGCCCCTCTCCCACCCGCCCGAGATCCCGGTGGAGCGCCTCGACCCCGAGGCGCTGAAGGTCATCGCCCGGCTGCGCCACATGCACCACCGCGCCTACTTCGTGGGCGGGTGCGTGCGCGACCTGCTGCTCGGCCACAAGCCCAAGGACTTCGACGTGGCCACCGACGCCCACCCGGGCGAGGTGCGCGCCATCTTCCGGAACTGCCGCCTCATCGGCCGGCGCTTCCGGCTGGCCCACGTCTACTTCCGCGGCGGCAAGATCATCGAGGTCGCCACCTTCCGGAAGAACCCCACCGAGGTGGCCGAGGACACCGGCGCCGACGACGCCGACCTGCTCATCACGCGGGACAACGTCTTCGGCACCGCCGAGGAGGACGCCGTCCGCCGCGACTTCACGGTGAACGGCCTCTTCTACGACGTGGCCACCGGCGAGGTGATCGACTACGTCGGCGGCCGCGCCGACCTCGAGGCGCACCGGATCGCCACCATCGGCGACCCGGAGATCCGCATGCGCGAGGATCCGGTCCGGATCATGCGCGCGGTCCGCTTCGCGGCCCGGCTCGGCTTCACCATCGCGCCGGACACCTTCGAGGCCACGCGCCGCTCCGCGCCGGAGCTGGCGCGCTGCGCGCCGGCCCGCGTGCTGGAGGAGATCTTCAAGCTGCTCCGCTGCGGCGGCTCCTCGCGCGCCTTCCAGCTGCTGCGCGCCTGCGGGGCGCTGCCGGTCATCCTGCCGGCGCTGGGCGCCGCGCTGGAGGGCTGGGACGAGGCCGGCCGCAAGGGCTTCTTCGCCCACCTGGCGGCGCTCGACCGGCTGGTCCGCTCCGGCGCCGAGGTCTCCGACGCGGTGCTGCTGGGCGCGCTGGTGATGCACATGGGCACCGAGCGGCCGGAGGTGGCGGTCGAGGGCCGCCCGCACCACCGCGGCGACTCCGGCGCCGAGACCTTCCTCGACACCCTGGTCTCCTCCTCGCGCCTGCCGCGCAAGGTGGCCGAGCGGGTCCGGCTGGCGCTGCACGCCCAGCGGACGCTGAAGGAGCCGGCTCGCAAGCGCCGCGGCCGCGGTCGCGGGCCGGGCGGGCAGTCCTACTTCGTCGATGCGCTCCAGCTGCTGGAGCTCTCGGTCGAGGCTACCGGGCAGGGCCGGGAGGCGCTGGCGCGCTGGTCCGCGCAGCCGCAGGCCCGCGCCGAGGGCGATCGCGAGGAGCGGCGGGCGCGCCGGCGCGCGCCGGCCAAGGAGAGCGAGCGCGAGCGCGGGGCCGAGGCGGACGTGCTGGACGAGGCGTCCGAGGTGTCGGTGGCCGAGATCCCCGCGGAGTCCGCGGACCTGGCCGGCGAGGTCGAGGTCGGGGACGAGGACGACGCCGAGACCGAGGCCGAGGCCGAGGTGGCCGCCTCCGGGCCGGGTGGGAGCCGGGCCGACGGGGCCGCCGAGGCGGGGGACGCGCCGGGCAACCGCCGCCGGCGTCGCCGCCGCGGGGGACGCCGCCGCCGCCGCAGGGGGGCGGGCGCACCCGGGGGGGATGGCGCTGCCCCGGCCGTCGCCGGTGACAAGGGATCGCAGGCCTAAATCCCCGCGAAAACCGCGCCTTGACCGACCTCGCGCCGCCCGGTACAAACCGCGGACCATGAGCGAGAAAGCGTCCAGCCCTGAGCGCGCCGCCGGCGGCGCGCCTTCGAAGTCGCGCTACAAGCGGATCCTCCTCAAGCTGTCGGGCGAGGCGCTGATGGGCGACGGGAAGTACGGGATCTCGCCCAAGATCCTCTCCAACATCGCCCAGGACGTGAAGGACGTGGTCGACCTGGGCGTCGAGGTCGCGCTCACCATCGGCGGCGGCAACATCTTCCGCGGCGTCTCCGGCGCCACCGAGGGGATGGACCGCTCCTCCGCCGACTACATGGGCATGCTGGCCACGGTCATCAACTCGATGGCGCTGCAGGACGCGCTCGAGAAGATCGGCGTGCCGACGCGGGTCCAGTCCGCCATCGAGATGCACCAGGTGGCCGAGCCGTACATCCGCCGCCGCGCCATCCGCCACCTGGAGAAGGGGCGGGTGGTGATCTTCGCCGCCGGCACCGGCAACCCGTACTTCACCACCGACACCGCCGCCTCGCTCCGCGCCATGGAGATCCACGCGGACGTGCTGCTCAAGGCGACCAAGGTGGACGGCGTCTACACCGACGACCCGAAGAAGAACCCGGCCGCCACGAAGTTCAAGGAGCTGAGCTACATCGACGTCCTCAAGAAGAACCTGAAGGTGATGGACTCCACCGCCATCAGCCTCTGCATGGACAACGAGCTCCCCATCATCGTGTTCGACTCCACCCAGCGCGGGAACGTGCGCCGGGTGGTGCTGGGCGAGGAGATCGGGACCACGGTCGGGGGCAGCCCCCGCACCGCGTAGGGAGAAAAGCCATGGGCGTCGCCGAAGACATCCTCAAGGACCTGCACGACCGCATCAACAGGACCCTGGACCAGCTCCGCCATGACCTCTCGGCGGTGCGGACCGGGCGCGCGTCGCTCCACCTGCTCGACAACGTCAAGGTGGACTACTACGGCACGCCCACCCCGCTGAACCAGGTGGCCACCCTCTCCGTCCCCGAGGCCCGCCTGATCGTGGTGAAGCCCTGGGAGAAGAACCTGATCCCGCCGATCGAGAAGGCCATCCGGGACGCCAACCTGGGCGTGAACCCCATGTCCGACAAGGACCTGGTGCGCGTGCCGATCCCCCGCTCACCGAGGAGCGGCGCAAGGAGATCGTGAAGCAGGTGAAGCACAAGGGCGAGGAGCACAAGATCGCCATCCGCAACGAGCGCCGCGACGCCAAGGAGCTGATCGAGGCCTCGGAGAAGGACGGCGAGATCGCCGCCGACGAGGCCAAGAAGGCGCTCGAGAAGATGCAGAAGGAGACGGACGACGGCGTGAAGAAGGTGGACGAGATCATCGCCGCCAAGGAGAAGGACGTGATGCAGGTGTGATCGCGGCGGCGCCGCGATCAGGGCCTCGGGCGCCGGCCTCAGGCCTCGGGTGCCTGGCCTGGGGTACCGCTGGTTGAGCCACCTCCTCCTGTATGGCCCGCTGCTCGCGCTCGGCTTCGCCGCCGGCGCGCTCCGGGTCCTCGCCCGCCGCCCCGGCCTCGCGCCGCGGCGGCGGCGCTCGCTTCAGGCGGCCTGGGTGCTGCTCTTGCTGGCGGGCGTGCCGCTCTGGCTGGTGCTGGCGGCGGTGCTGCGGGTGGGGTGAGCTGGGCTGGGCTCGCCCGCTAGCGGCCGCCGCCGGTGCGCGCCAGCGCGGCGCGCGCGGCCTTCACGATGGGCAGCCCGGGATCGGCGCCGGCCAGCTCGGCCTGGAGCCGCGCCAGCTCCTCGCGCGCCTCGGAGGTGAACCCCTGCCACTCCAGCGCCGCCGCCAGCAGCAGCCGCGCGCGCGGACGGGGGAGCGCGAAGCCGTCGTGCAGGTCCAGGAAGCGGTGCAGCGCGGCCGCGGCCAGCGCGGGGTCGCCCTGATCGGCGTGCAGCTGGCCAAGCAGGAAGTCGGCCAGCGGCTCGGCGTGCTGGGCGCGCACCCGCTGCAACGCCTGGACCGCGCCAGGCGCGTCGCCGCGCTTCCACTGCAGCACGGCGTCGCAGAGCAGCCGCTCGCGGCCGGCGGTCCCGCGGCAGGCCTGGACGGCCTGGGCGTAGCCGGCAGCGGAGGCCACCAGGGCCGGCTGCGGACCGGCCGGCCAGCGCGCGCCGGCCTGGGCCGCGCGGAGCCAGGCCTCCGCGGCGCCGGCGTCGTCGCCGGAGGCGTAGCGCGCGGCCCCCTCCAGCGCGAGCGGCAGCCCGGCCGCCGCCAGCGTCCCGGTCAGCGTCCCGGAGAGGCGCCGCAGCTCCGCGGCCCGGCCGCGCGCCGCCAGCCCGCGCGCCAGCTCCCACTGCGCCCGCTGCCGGGTGGCCGGCTCCTGCTCCTCCGCCGTCCAGCGGCGCAACACGCGCTCCGCCTCGGCGGCGGCGCCGCCGTCCTGCAGCACCGAGGCGAGCCGCCAGGAGACCTGGAGCGAGAGCGTGCTCTCCCCGGCGGCGGCGCGGCGGGCCTGCTGCATCGCCTCCTCGGCGTCGCCGCGCATGGCGTGGGCCAGGGCCAGGTAGACCTGGCTGGCCGGCGTGGGGCGCAGGGCCACCGCATCCTGGGCCCGCCGCACCAGCTCGTCGGCGCGCCCCCACACGCCCAGCGCGTGCCAGGCCTGGAAGCGGCGGTCCAGGGCCGGGAGGTGGCCGGGGTCGAGCTCCAGCGTCTGGCGGTAGCTCTCGGCCGCGCCCCACAGGTCGCCGCGCTCGGCCGCCGCCTCGCCGGCCAGGAAGGTGATCTCCCGGTCGTCGGGGTAGGCGGCCACCAGCGCGTCGAAGCGGCGGCGGTCCTCCTCCGCGGCCGCCTGCTGCGCCCGCGGGGTGGTGGCCTGGCGGGCGTCGGCCGCCCGGGCCCGGAGCGCCGCCAGGAGCCGCTGCTCGCGCTCGGGCAGCGCCGCGGCCCAGGCCGGCAGGTCCTCGGCGGCGATCGCCTCCGGCGCGTCGCCCAGCAGCGTCAGCTGGAACCGGACCGCGGCCGAGCCGGGGTCGAAGGTGAGCGCCTGGCGCAGCAGCCGGCGCGCCTGGGGGACGTCGTGACCTTCCGTGAACGCGGCGCGGGCGCGCTGGGTGAGGGAGAAGGCGCTGGCGCGGGCCCGAGGCTCGACCGGGCCGGCGGCCGGTGAGGCGGGGCCGGGGGCGGGGGGCGCGGCGCGGCGGGACCAGAGCGCGGCGCCGCCGGCCAGCGCGAGCAGGAGGACCAGCGCGGCGGCCGCGGCCCCGGCGCGGCGCGCGGGCCGGCGGGGAGCGGGGCGGGGCAGCGCCAGCAGCGCCTGGAGCACCGCGGCGCCGTCGCGTGGGCGCCGCTCCGGCTCCGCCGCGCGCATCCGGAGCGCCAGCGCCCCCAGCGCGGGCGGGCCGGGCAGGGGCGGCTCCGGGCGCGCCTGGGCGGGCGCGGGGGGCGCGCCGGCGACGGTGGAGGCCTGGCCGGGCAGCGCGCCGCTGAGCATGCGGTGGAGCATGACCCCCAGCGCGTAGACGTCCGAGCGCTCGTCCTCCGGCTCGCCGCGCTGCTGCTCCGGCGCCATGTAGGCGGGCGTGCCGCCCACGGCCCGGTGGCGGCCCAGCGCCAGCGCCAGGCCGAAGTCCACCACCTTCACCTGGCCGTCGTCGCAGAGGAACACGTTCTCCGGCTTGAGGTCGCGGTGGATGACGCCGTGCCCGTGGGCGTGGGCCACGCCCCGGGCCACCTCGGTGGCGACGCGGAGCGCCTCGAGCGGCGGCAGCGGCCCGTCCGCGGCGAGCCGCGCCGCCAGCGACCGGCCGCGCAGCAGCTCCATCACGAGGTAGGGGCCCTTCTCGCAGCGCCCGGCGTCGAAGAGCGTGACGAGGTTGGGGTGCGAGAGCTGCGCGGCCGCCTCGGCCTCCCGGACCAGCCGCTCCTCCTGCACCTCCGGCCGGCCCCCGGCGCGAACCGACTTGAAGGCCACCGACCGGGAGAGCTCGCGGTCGCGCGCCTCGAAGACCACGCCGAAGCCGCCGCGGCCGATCTCGCGCACCAGCTCGAAGCGCTCCGCGACCACGTCGCCGGCGCGCAGGCCGCCGGCCCAGTCGCCCTCGAGCGCCTCCTCGGGCAGGAAGGCGAGCTCGGACAGGAGCCGCGTCAGGGCTCCCCGCGCGACGCCTTCGCGCGTCCGCTCGACCGGCTCACCGCCCAATGCGACCTCCGTCCGGGCAGCTTAGACGGGCGGAGCGGATTGGCAAGCGGGCGGGGGCGCGGTGGGTGCGGGCCGTGGTGGGAGGCGGTGCGTGCGGGAGGTGGGGGCGGTGGGGGGTGGGGCGGCCGCGGTGCACGGGGAGGCGCGCAGCAGCGGGCGGCGGGTTCGCCGGACGGTGTAAGGTGGGGCATGGCCGATGAGGCGCTGGACCTCGAGGTGCGGCGGCTGCTGGGCGCGGGCGAGCGGGACGCGGCCGCGACGCTGGCGCTGCGCCGGCTGGGGCCCAAGGTGGTGGGCTACCTGCGCACGGTGCTGCGCAACGAGGCCGACGCGGCCGAGGCGTTCGGCGTCTTCGCCGAGCACCTCTGGCGCGGGCTCGAGGGCTGGCGCGGCGAGGCCCCGCTGCGCGGCTGGGCCTTCCGGCTGGCCTGGAACGCGGCGCTGAACCTGCGCAACGAGGCCTGGCGGCGGCGGGTGCGGCGCATGGAAACCGGGGAGGCGTCGCGCATCGCCGAGGAGGTGCGCACCGCCACGGCGCTGCGCGTCGAGCGGCAGCGGCGCGGGCTGGACAAGCTGCGCGAGGCGCTCTCGCCGGAGGAGCAGACGCTGCTCAGCCTGCGGGTGGACCAGGAGCTGTCCTGGAGCGAGATCGCGGCCGTGCTGGCGCCGGAGCAGGGCGAGGTGGACCCGGCGGCGCTGCGCAAGCGGTTCGAGCGGATGAAGGCGCGGCTGGGGGAGCTGGCGCGGGCGCAGGGGTTGATGGAGGAGTAGGCGGCGGGGGCCGCGCGCCGGGGCTGTCACGAAGCGAAGGGGGTCCTGTCTGCGTTGCAGGGCGGCCGGTGCCGTCCCCAGCCACTGACGCGGCCGGCCCCTGGTCCGGCCCAGGACCCCCATGACCATCCGCTCCCCTCGCCGTCCTCGCCGCGGTGGCGTCCCTGGCCCCTCCCGCGGGGCCGGCGGTCGCCGCCGAGCCCGCCGGCCCCGTCACGCAGTGGCAGCATGACTGGGCGCGCGGCGCCGTGTTCTACGAGGTCTTCGTCCGCTCCTTCGCCGACTCCGACGGCGACGGGATCGGTGACCTGCGCGGCCTCACCTCCCGGCTGGACGCGCTCAACGACGGCGATCCCGCGACCACCCAGGACCTGGGCGTGGACGCGCTCTGGCTCATGCCCATCTTCCCGTCGCCCAGCTACCACGGCTACGACGCGACCGACTACCTGTCCATCCACCGCCAGTATGGGACGCTGGCGGACTTCGACCAGCTGCTGAAGGAGGCGCATCGGCGCGGGATCCGCGTGATCCTCGACCTGGCGCTCAACCACACCAGCACCGCCCACCCATGGTTCCGGGAGTCCGCGTCCTCCCGGACCTCCCCCCGGCGCGGCTGGTACGTGTGGCGGGACCAGGACCCGGGCTGGACCCAGCCCTGGGGAGAGCGGGAGCCGACCTGGCACGAGGCCGGCGGCGCGTACTACTACGGGCTGCCCAACGCGCAGCTGCCGGACCTCGACCTCCGGAACCCGGAGGTCAGGGCCGAGGCGCGGCGCATCGCCCGCTTCTGGCTCGAGCGCGGCGTGGACGGGTTCCGGCTCGACTACGCCCGCTACATGATCGAGGACGGCGACGGGGCGGGGCAGTGTGACACCCCCGCCACGCACGCGCTCTGGACCGAGTTCTCCGCCTACGTCCGCTCGGTGAAGCCCGAGGCGCTGCTGGTGGGCGAGGTCTGGACCGACGCCGGGCGCATCGCCGGCTACTACGGCGACACCTCCCGCGTGAAGGGCGGCGACCAGCTGCCCATGACCTTCGACTTCCCGCTCTCCGGCGCCATCGTGGCCGGCCTCAGGGCCGGGGTGCCGGACCAGATCGCCGACGCGCTCGACACGGCGGCCCGGCTCTACCCGGCGGGCGTCCTGGACGCGCCCTTCCTGACCAACCACGACCAGGTGCGTATCGCCACCGAGCTCGGCGGGGACGCGGCCAAGCTCCGCGCCGCGGCCGCGATCCTGCTCACCCTGCCCGGCGCTCCGTTCATCTACTACGGCGAGGAGCTGGGCATGCTGAACGGACCGGGGACCGATGATGCGGAGAAGCGGACCCCCTTGCCCTGGGATGGCTCGAAGGGAGGTGGGTTCAGCAGCGGGAGGCCCTGGATGCCCTTCGCGCCCGGCCGCGAGGTCGCCAACGTGGCGGCGGAGCAGTCGGATCCGAGGTCGCTCAGGTCCCGCTACCGTGAGCTGATCGCCCTGCGCCACCGCTCGGAGGCGCTCAGGGAGGGAGGGCTGGAGCTCCTGCCCTGCCCTGGGACCACGCTCGCCTTCGTGCGCCGGTCGGCGCACCAGACCGTCCTCGTGCTCCAGAACGTGGGCGACGAGGTGGAGATGGCGGGGCCGTACCGGCTGCCGGAGGGGACGGCCACCGTGCTGTTCTCCGACCCTGGCGTCGGCGAACCCGTCCGGAAGCCGGAAGGGACGGCCGTGCGCCTCCCGCCGCACGCGACCGCCATCTTCGAGCTCGGGGAGGCGAACCCTCGATAGCCTCCACCTGGCGCCCGCCGCGGTCCTGCCCCGGGCCGCGGCGGGCGCGGCCGTGTACACGAAGCGTGTCACGAAACGACTCGAGGCCTGTCTTGCGTGCAGGGCGGCCGTCGCCGCCCCCCACGACAGCCGCGGCCGGGCCGCCGGCCCAGGAACCTCCATGACCCTCCGCCTCCTCGCGCTCCTCGCCGCGCTGGCGCCGCTCGCCGCGGGCGCCGCCGATCCCGCTCCGCCTGTCGGGGCCGCCTCCTCTCCCGCCGCCTGGAGCAACGGGTGGGCCCGGGGTGCGGTCTTCTACGAGGTCTTCGTCCGCTCCTTCGCCGACTCGGACGGCGACGGCACCGGCGACCTCCGGGGCCTGACCGCGAAGCTGGACGAGCTGAACGACGGCGACCCCGCCACCACCGGCGACCTGGGCGTGGACGCGCTCTGGCTCATGCCCATCTTCCCGTCGCCCAGCTACCACGGGTACGACACCACCGACTACGAGGACATCAACCCGGACTACGGCACCCTGGCGGACTTCGACCGGCTGGTGAAGGAGGCGCACCGGCGCGGGATCCGCGTGATCCTCGACCTGGTCGTGAACCACACCTCGACCCAGCACCCGTGGTTCCAGGACGCGCGCTCGTCGGCCAAGGCGGTCCACCGCGACTGGTACGTGTGGAGCCAGCAGGATCCGGGGTGGCACCAGCCCTGGGGCCAGGACCCGGTCTGGCACCGCGACGGGAGCGCCTACTACTACGCGCTGTTCTGGGACCAGATGCCGGACCTCGACTTCCGGAACCCGGAGGTGCGGGCCGAGATCCGCCGCATCGCCAAGCTGTGGCTGGACCGCGGCGTGGACGGCTTCCGGCTGGACGCGGCGCGCCACCTGGTGGAGGACGGCGACGGTGACGGACAGTGCGACACGGCGGGGACGCGGGCGGCGTGGGCCGAGTTCGCGGCGTACGTCCGGAGCGCGAAGCCGGACGCGGTGCTGGTGGGCGAGCTCTGGACCAGCACGCGGAACATCGCGCCGTACTACGGCGACGGCGCGCGGGTGGTCGGCGGCGACGGGCTGCCGATGGCGTTCGACTTCCCGCTGGCGACCGCGACGATCGCGGCGCTGCGGACCGGCGCGCCGGAGGGGATCGCCACGACGCTGGCCGAGGTGCAGCGGCTCTATCCGAAGGGCGCCCTGGACGCGCCGTTCCTGACCAACCACGACCACATCCGCGTGGCCACCCAGCTCGAGGGCCACCCCGGGAAGCTGCGGGCGGCCGCCGGGATCCTGCTCACGCTGCCGGGCGCGCCGTTCGTCTACTACGGCGAGGAGCTCGGGCTGGTGAACGGGCCAGGGACGGACGACCCGCAGAAGCGGACGCCGATGCCGTGGGACGCGACCAAGGGCGGCGGGTTCACGACCGGGCGGCCGTGGTTCCCGTTCGCGCCCGGGCGCGAGGTCGTGAACGTCGCGGTCGAGAAGGGCGACCCCCGCTCGCTCCGATCGCGGTACCGGGACCTGATCGCGGTGCGGCACCGGTCGGAGGCGCTGCGGGAGGGGGCGCTGGAGCTCCTGCCGGGCGCCGGGCGCACGCTGGCGTTCGTGCGGCGCGCGGGCGGGCAGACGGTGGTGGTGCTGCAGAACGTGGGCGAGGGGGCGGAGGAGGCCGGGCCGTATGCGCTGCCCGACGGCGCCCTCCGGCCGCTCTTCGCCGACCCCGGCGTCGGCGCGCCCGTGACCGGGCCGAAGGGGGTGACCGTGAAGCTGCCCCCGCACGGCACGGCGATCTTCGAGTTCGCGAGGGCGACCCCCCGATAGCCCCCGCGAGGCGCCCGCCGCGGTCCCGCTCCCGGCCGCGGCGGGCGCTCTTCCCTTCTTCTTCTTCCTCCCGTCGTCTTCCCGTCGCGTCGTCTTCCTCCCGTCCCAGAGTTCGATGACGACTCGATCGGTGCTCGTCACCTACAAGGGAGTCGGTCGGGTGTCGGGATGAGGCGTGGCGAGGGGGAATCGCAGCGAAGGGGCGGGCCGCGTGCCGTGCAACGATGCGCGAACTGCGCAGAGCGGCTTCGACGACGGGGTCTGGGACAGACCTCGACGCCTCCGGCGCCGCGGGCGGCCGGCAGAAATGGGCAAGCGGGGATTGAGCACGACGCGTCCTGCTCAGGAGCTCTCGCAGGGCACGCTCAGCTGCACGCGCAGCCAGTAGGTTCCAAGCGGGAACACGACGCCGTCCACCTTCTGCTTGAACTTCGCGAGCGCCGCCTGGTAGCGCTCGCGGAAGCTGCGAAGGCGCTCGATGGCGGCGACGCGGGCTGCCACGTCCCTGGCCGCGATGCGTGGGTTGAGCTGGCGGAAGGGCTCCCAGCTCCTGGCGCGGTCGGACGGCTTCTGCGCCAGGACGGCCGCTGCCCCGGCGAAGGTGCGGCCCTGCTCCGCCATCTCCTCGGCGGCCTCGCGCTCCAGGCCTCCCAATCGAATCGGCGAGCGCCGCCCGGAACTCCTCGGCCGAGTCGAACCCGGGCGGCACGGTGAAGCGGAGCTCCGCGGTGGCGGGCATCGTGCCCTTCGGGCTGAAGAAGTGGTCGGGGCGCGCGATGACTTCAGGGGGGCCGCCGATGGCCTCCAGGGAGCTGCGGACGCCGGGCCACTCGTCGCCATGCTCGACGAGCCCGGCGGCGACCGGGTTGTTGAGCGTGTAGGCGATCTTCTCGAAGACGGCTTCCTTCGTCTCGAGGGTGACGCCGCTGAACGTGCCGCACTGCCAGAAGTGGTCGCTGCGGCCGTGCAGTGCGTTGAGGGCGCGCGCGACGAGGCCGTCGAGGAATTGATGGAACTCGGGGGCGCGCGCTTCGGGATTGGAGGCCACCAGGTGGTAGTGATCCGACATCACGATGAGCGCGTGCAGGTCGATGTGGCAGCGGTTCGCGGCCACGGCCAGGATGTATTTGAAGATTCGATCGGTGTCCGGATTCGGCCGAAGGAAGAAGGTCCGCTCGAGCGTGCGGCGCGTGAGGAGCAGGATTGCGTTGCGGAGCACCTGGCGGGGATGGGACATGGGCCAGGGACATTCCACGTCCCGTGCCGGCGCCAGGTGCGCGAAAGAACGAGCGGCCGCCCCGGGGCCGCCGGACGATCCGCGGACCTCCGTCCAATATACGGACCTCTGGGACCGGATCAGCCGCGGAAGATCATGCCGGCCAGGGCGATCAGCCACAGCGTGTGGCCGATGCCGGCGAACATGGCCATCCGGCGCGCGGGGGCGGCGGCGGGGGCGAGGTCCCCCGCGGCGACGGCCTCGACCACCTTCCGCCAGGCGGGCTGCAGCCCGAAGAAGAGCACGCCCAGCCGGAGCAGGGCGGCGACCAGGCCGATGCTGAGCCCGGTGGGCGGGTGCTGGCCGGGGTAGGCGATCATCAGGAGGGCCAGGCCGGTCAGGACCGTGCCGACGCCGGTCCACAGGTCCAGCCGCAGCGCCGCGCGCGCCCTGGGCAGCAGCGCGCCGACGTGCGGCGCGCCCAGGGCCACGGTCCGCTTCACGTCGCCGGCCGTCCAGAGCGCGGCGCCGAGCCACGCGGCGGCCAGCGCGATGTGCACCACCAGCAGGATCCCATACAAGGTGTCGTTCACGTGAGCTTCCCTTCCAGCAGCTTGATGGTCGTGCGCAGCACGGTCAGCCGCGCGTGCCGCTTGTCGTTGGCGGGGACCAGCACCCACGGCGCGTCGGGGCGGTGGGTCCGGTCGAGCATGTCCTGGATGGCCTCGGCGTAGGCGGGCGCCTTCTTCCGGTTGCGCCAGTCCTCCGGGCCGAGCTTGTAGCGCTTCACCGGGTCGGTCTCCCGCTCCTTGAACCGCCGCAGCTGGGTCCGCGCGTCGATGTGCAGGAAGAACTTCACCATCCGGACGCCCTCTGCGGTCAGCGTCCGCTCGAAGGCGTTGATCTCGTCGTAGGCCCGCTTCCAGGCGTCGCGGGCGGCGAACTCCTCGACCCGCTCCACCAGCACGCGCCCGTACCAGCTGCGGTCGAAGATGGACAGCTCGCCCTGGGCGGGCACGCGGGTCCAGAAGCGCCACAGGTACGGGTGGCGCCGCTCCTCCTCGTTGGGGGCGGAGATGGGCCAGACCTTGTAGCCGCGCGGGTCCATCAGCGTGGTGAGCCGCTTGATGGCGCCCCCCTTGCCGGCGGCGTCCCACCCCTCGAACAGCACCAGCGCCCGCCCGCCGTCGAGGAAGTTGCGCACCTGGAGCGCGTAGGCCCGCTTCTGCAGCTCCAGCACCTCGCGCTCGTAGGCGTCCTGGTCGACCTCGACCGAGAGGTCCACTTCGTCCAGGGAGAGCGTGCCCTTGCGGTAGACCTCGAAGGTGAGATCGCGCTCGCGGAGCTTGCCGGCCTTCTTCGCCATGGCCCCGAAACCTAGCACCGGAACGGTCCGGCTTCAGGTCACGGACGGTGCGTGCACCCAAGGTGAAGACGTCCACGCCACGGGCCTCCTGGGCCAGGCGTCAGGCCCGGTACCCGTGCGCGATGGGGAAGCGCCGCCCCTCGCCGAAGGCCTTCTCCGACACCTTGAGCACCGGCGCGGCCTGGCGCCGCTTGTACTCGCTGGCCACCACCATGCGCAGCACGCGCCGGACGGTGGCCTCGTCGTGGCCGCGGGCCACGATGGCGGCGGTGGGCAGCCGCTCCTCCACGTAGGCCTGCAGGATGTCGTCCAGCACCTCGTACGGCGGCAGCGAGTCCTGGTCCACCTGGCCGGGCTTGAGCTCGGCCGAGGGCGGCTTGGTGAAGGTCCGCTCCGGGATCAGCTCCCGCCCGGCCCGCGCGTTGGCGGCCCGCGAGACCCGGTACACCAGCGTCTTCGGCACGTCGCCGATCACCGCCAGGCCGCCGGCCATGTCGCCGTACAGCGTGCAGTACCCCACCGCCAGCTCGCTCTTGTTGCCGGTCGAGAGCACCAGCCCGCCGGTGTCGTTGGAGAGCGCCATCAGGATCTGCCCGCGCACGCGCGCCTGGACGTTCTGCTCGGCCAGGTCGCCCAGCGCCCGCCCGCCGCCGGCGTCGACCGTGGCCATGAAGGCGGCGTGCATGGGCTCGATGCCGATCTCGCGGTAGCGCACGCCCAGGTTGCGCGCCAGCGCCGCCGCGTCCTCGCGCGAGTGGTCCGACGAGTAGCGCGAGGGCATGCCCACCCCCAGCACGTTCTCCGGCCCCAGCGCCTCGGCGGCGATGCACGCGGTGAGCGCCGAGTCGATGCCGCCCGAGAGGCCGATCACCGCGCTGCGGAACCCGCACTTGCGCACGTAGTCGCGCACGCCCACGATCAGCGCCGACAGCACCTCGTCCGCCACCGGGTCGGCCGCGGCGGGCCGGGCCGGGATGGGCGCGCCGGTGAGCCCGACCACCTGGGCCCGGCCGCCGTCCAGGTCGGCCACCACCAGCGCCTCCTCGAAGAGCGGCGCGCGCGCCAGCACCGCGCCGTCGCGCCCCACCAGCATGGACCCGCCGTCGAAGAGCAGCGCGTCGTTGCCGCCCACCTGGTTCACGTAGGCGATGGGCGCGCCGTGGCCGCGGGCGCTGGCGGCCAGCATCCGCTCGCGCAGCGCCGGCTTGCCGATGGCGTAGGGCGAGGCCGACAGGTTCACCACCAGCCCCGCCCCGCCCGACACCAGGTCGGCGATGGGGTCGCGCGCGTAGCGCGGCCGGTCCCAGAACCGCTTGTCGTTCCAGACGTCCTCGCAGACCGAGAGCCCCAGCGGCAGCGGCACGCCCGCGCCGGCCGGGACCGTGGTGGAGCGGTCGGCGGGAAGGAAGTAGCGCGTCTCGTCGAAGACGTCGTAGGTGGGCAGGAGCGACTTGCGCCCCACGGCGACCAGGCGCCCGTCCGCCAGCAGGGCCGCCGAGTTGTAGACCCCGGGGGGCGGGGCGCCCTCGGGCGCCTCCGGGAACCCGAACACCACCGCCACCCCCCGCGACCACTCCGCCGGGGCAGCCAGCTCGGCCAGGGTGGCCTGCCCCCGCGCCAGGAACTCGGGCAGATCCAGGAAGTCCCGCGGCGGGTAACCGCACAGCGCCAGCTCCGGGAAGACCACCAGCGTGGCGCCGGCGGCCCGCGCCTGGGCCGTGGCCTGCCGGATGCGGGCGGCGTTCCCGGCGAAGTCCCCCACGGTGGTGTTCACCTGGGCGAGCGCGATGCGGACGGTCGTGGCCATGGCCGGAGATGCTACAGTAACCGCGCCATGGCGCGCCGCATCCTCGTCGCCGACGACTCGCTCTCCGTCCTCGCGGCGGTTCGCCGCGCGCTGGAGCCGGCGGGGTACGAGGTGGAGGCGCTGCCCCTCTCCGCCGTCCCGCCCGCCGAGCCCTTCGGCGCCGCCGTGGTGCGCGGCACCGCCGCCGGCGCTCCGCTGGTGGCCCGGCTGCGCGCCGCCGACCCGCTGCTGCCGGTGCTGGCCCTCTTCCACGACGAGGACGAGGCCGCGCAGCACGTGGCCAGTCCGGAGGCGGCCGGCGTGCTGGTGGGGCCGCTGCTGGCGCAGGCCGTGGTGGGGGCGGTCCGCGCCGCCGAGGCGCTCGGCGACGCGCGCCGGCAGGTCCGCGCGCTGGAGGCCGGCCCGGCCGCCGCCCACGAGCTGGCCTTCTTCAAGCGCATGATGCTGCTGGAGGTGAAGCGCTCGAAGCGCTACCGCTTCCCCGTCTCGCTCGCGCTGGTGGCGGTGGACGGCTGGCCGGCCCTCTCGGCCGGGCTGGGCGCCGCCGGCAGCACCGCGCTCCTCTCCGAGCTGCTGGGGCTCCTCACCGCCTCGCTGCGCGACATCGACCTGGCGGTCCCCTTCGGCGAGGACCGCTTCGTGGTGCTCCTCCCGCACACGCCGCCCGAACAGGCGCTGGGCGCGGCGCGCCGCCTGGTCCGCAGGCTGCGCGATTGCGACGCCCAGCCCGCCCTCACCGTCAGCGCAGGCGTGGCCGGCCACGCCGGCGAGGGCGCGCTCTCCTTCGGCGCCCTGGTCAAGCAGGCCGCCGCCGCGCTCACCCGCGCCCGCGCCGAGGGCGGCGACCGGGCCGAGCCGGCCGGGCCGCCCCCGCCGCGCAGCCGCATCTCGATGGGCTGAGCGACCGTGCGCGCCCCGGTCCTGCTGGCGCTGCTCGGCGCCGCGCTCGCCTGCTCCCGCCCGGCCCCGCCGCTGCCGCCCGTCCGCCTCTTCGCCGGGCCCGGCCTCCCCGGCGCCGTGGTGCGGGAGGGCGCCGCGCGCGCCGGCCTCGCGGCGGTGACGCTGGTGGACTCGCCGGCGCAGGCTGAGCTGGTCTGGGTGGCCGATCCGGTGCAGGCGCTGGCGCTGGGCGAGCGGCTGGTGCCCGGCAGCGCCGCCGCGCCGGCCGGCGTCGACCACCGCTGGCTCGACCCGCAGGCCCGCTTCGCCCCGGGGCCGGCCCGCGCGCGCGTGCTGGTGGTGGCGCCCCGCGCGGCCCTGCCGTTCCAGCCGGTCAACGCCCGCGACCTGGCCGATCCGCGGCTCGCCGGCCGCGTCGTGCTGGCCCACCCGGCCCGCGGCGACGGGCCGGTGACGCTGGCCGCGCTGGCGCTCCGCTACGGCGACCGGAGCGCCGACCGCTTCCTGCAGCTGCTGGCGGCGAACCGGCCGCAGGTGGTGGAGACCGACGCCGAGGCCCGGGCCGCGGTGGCGCGCGGGCGCGCCGCGCTGGGCTGGACCAGCTCGCTGGAGGGCGCCGCCGGCGCGGCCAGCGCCGCTGGCCTGGAGGTGGTCTATCCGGACCAGGCCGGCGCGGGCGCGGTGGTGCTGCCCACCGCCGTGGCGCTGCTCTCCGGCGCCGGTCCGGACGCGAGCCTGCTGGCCGGCTGGCTGACGTCGCCGGCGGCCGAGCAGCTGCTGGTGGCGCGCGCGCCGGGCCTGCTGCCGCTCCGGCCCGAGGTGCCGGTGCCGGTCGGCGTCGAGCCGGCCGGGAACCTGCGCTGGCTGCGCCTGGACTGGGACCGGCTGGCCGAGACCACCCGCCGGCTCCAGCCGGATCTCGAGCGCTGGCCGGACGCCTTCACGCAGGGTCCTGGCCTGTCCGGGGCGCGGCCTCGTCCGTGATCAGCCGAGCCGGTCTGGCGACCCCGCGGGGACGCGGGTTCACGTTCAGTGACGGGCCGCGACACCAGGGCCGCCTCGGTCGGGGCGCGACGAGACCCGTGCGAGCAGCGCAGCAGCGCGACTCGATCGCGGTGTTTTCACCCGCCGTCTGTTGTGCTGATAGGTGCCCCAAGGGAGGCAGTTCTCACACATTCTCAGTCTTCCGACCCCCTGGACCCGCACGGGAGGTAGACGGGAATTCACCTGTGAGACCATGGCCTTATGAAATAGTTGGTAAAGGGGGGTGGCAACCGGAGGGGGCGTTATTATCGTCCCCATCGCTGGCGACGGCCGACCGAGCAGGGGTGCGCCGAGGGCACTTCGAGTCGTGCGGCCGTAGCGAAGCCAGCAACAAAGCCCCCAGCGGGGCAACCGGGGAAGGAAAGCACCATGGCCCAGATCGATATCGAGATTCCTGACGCCGTTCGCGGCCAAGTTCATGGAGGGCACGAGCCTCACGCCCGCCGAGCGCGCCGAGGTCCTCCGCATCGCCCAGGGCTTCGCCTGCAAGGACTCCGCAGCCGCCGCCGGCGTGTCGCCCGAGACCATCCGGGCGCGCCGCAAGCGCATCTACCGGAAGCTGGACGTCCCGGGCTCCGGCGAGCTCCTGGCCAGCCTGCTCTCGCTCTCGCTCAAGATGCTCGCCAAGGGCGAGCGGATCGAGCCGCGTCCGGTCGCTCCGGCGCAGCCGCAGCAGGCGGTGGCCCAGCCTGCCGTGATGCGCTAGCGCTCCGTCGCAGCCACAGCAGCACGAAGGCCACCGCGGGGGCGCGGTGGCCTTTCGTGTTCCTGGGCTTCCTGATCCCGGGCCCGCAGTCCGGCCGCCCCGCCCTGGCGAGCGGGACGGCGCGCCGCTGGCGCCTACCTCCGCTCGCCCAGCCAGCCCTCGAGCCGCTCGGCCACCTTCTGCGGCGTGAAGCCGAAGAAGTCGGCCAGCGCCTTCTCCGGCGCGCTCTCGCCGAAGCGGTCGATGTTGAGCAGGAGCCCGTCGCGGCCGATGAGGTGCCACCACTCGACCCCGCGCGCCGCCTCCAGCGCCGCCGCCGGCTGCCCGCGCGGCACCAGCGCCTCGCGGTAGGCCGGGTCCTGCAGCAGGAACCGCTCCAGGCAGGGGACCGAGACCAGCCGGCCGATCTCTGCCCGTCTGCGCCAGGAGCTTCAGCGCCGCCTGCGCCAGCGGCACCTCCGAGCCGGTGGCCAGCACCGTGAACGTCGCGTCCTTCGGCGCCGTCACCGCGTAGCCGCCCTTGAGCACCGCCTCGCGGTCCAGCTCGCCGTCGCGCTCCAGCGCCGCCAGCTTCTGGCGCGTCAGGATGATCGACGAGGGGCCGTCGCGCCGCTGCAGCATGCCCGCCCAGGCCAGCGCGGTCTCGGCCGGATTGGCGGGGCGCCAGACCTGGAGGTTCGGGATGGCGCGCAGCGTGGTGAGGTGCTCGATGGGCCGGTGCGTCGGCCCGTCCTCGCCCAGGAAGACCGAGTCGTGGGTGTAGAGGAAGACGACCTGCAGGCGCGAGAGCGCCGCCAGCCGGACCGGCGGGCGCATGTAGTCGATGAACTGCAGGAACGTGGCCACCACCGGGATGTGGAGCCCGTCGTACGCCATGCCGTTGGCGATGGCGCCCATGGCGTGCTCGCGGATGCCGAAGAACAGGTTCCGGCCGCCGAACGCGCCCGGGCCCACCGCGCCGGCGCCCTTGATCTCGTTGAGGTTGGACTCGAACAGATCGGCCGAGCCGCTCACCAGCTCCGGCACGAGCGGCGCCACCTTCTGCAGGATGGCGCTCGAGACCTTGCGGGTGGCGTCGGGGCCGGGCAGCCCCTCCAGCAGCCGCTCGGCGATGGCCTCCGGCACCCAGCGCTCCACGTGCGCGTCCAGCAGCGCCGCCTTCTCCGGCTGCTCCTTGCGCCAGGCCTCGGCGCGCGAGGTCCAGGCCGCCTTCTCGCCCGCCTTCTCGGCCTGCACCTCGGCCCACAGGGCCCGCACGTCGTCCGGCACCAGGAAGCGCGGCGCCTCCGGCCAGCCCAGCGCCTTCTTCGTGGCGGCCAGCTCCTCCTCGCCCAGCGCCGCGCCGTGCACCGAGGACTTGCCCGCCTTGGTGGGCGCGCCGTAGCCGATCACGGTCTTCACGCGGATGAGGCTGGGCTTGCCCAGCTCGGCCTTGGCGGCGGTGATGGCCGCGTCGATGCCGGCGTGGTCGCGCCCATCCACCGACTGGACGTGCCAGCCGTAGGCCTCGAAGCGCTTCGTCACGTCCTCGCCGCTGAAGGTGACGGTGGTCTTGCCGTCGATGGTGATGCCGTTGTCGTCGTAGAGGTAGATGAGCCGGCCCAGCTTGTGGTGGCCGGCGAAGCTGGCGGCCTCGGCGGCCACGCCCTCCATCAGATCGCCGTCCGAGACGATCGCATAGGTGAAGTGATCGCCCACCGGGTTGCCGGCGCCCAGCTTGGTGGAGAGGAGCGCCTGGCCCAGCGCGAAGCCCACGCCGTTCGCGAACCCCTGGCCGAGCGGGCCGCTGGTGACCTCCACGCCGGGGAGGTAGCCGAACTCCGGGTGGCCAGGGGTCCGGGAGTGGAGCTGCCGGAACTTCTTCAGGTCCTCGATGGTGCAGTCGAAGCCGGCCAGGTGGAGCAGCGTATAGAGCAGCATCGAGCCGTGCCCGGCCGAGAGGATGAACCGGTCGCGGCCCATCCAGCGCGGCTCCTTCGGATCGAAGCGCAGGTGCCGGGTCCAGAGCACGTAGGCCATGTCGGCCGCGCCCATGGGCATCCCGGGGTGGCCGCTGTTGGCCTGCTGGACGGCGTCGGCCGCCAGCATGCGGATGGTGTTCACCGCCTTTTCGACGAGCTCGGGACGGGCGCTGGGCACGGTGTGCTCCTCTAGGGGAAACGAGATGTTCCGGCTGGTTGTCCTTCAACGGACGCGCCCGATCAAGGGGAGAAGCCGGGGCCTGTGCGCCTGGAGGTCGGCTTGACAGGGCCGCGAGCGGCGCCATGTTGGGCGTCAGCCCATGACCATCCGGAAAGACTACATCCTGCGCATGATCGAGGAGCTGGCGACGGCCGTGGCCCGGGCCATGGGGTTCCGTCGCCAGGGGCTCCTGGACGAGGCCATCCGGGTGGTCGAGGAGGCCTCCCGGAGCGTGGTCGGCATGGACCTGGAGCTGGCCGGCGCGGTGGACGCCGCCACGCTGGCCGGCATGCTGACCGATCCCTCGCGGATGGCCGCCCTGGCCCGCCTCATGCTCGAGCGGGCCGAGATCGCCGCCGACCTGGGCGACGGCGCGCTGGATGCGGCCTGGCGCCGCCGGGCGGTCGAGCTGTGGCTGGAGGCCTTCGCCGCCGGGGGCGAGGCGCGCCTGGACGCGGTGGCGCGGGAGGCCGTGGTCACCGCCCCGGAGGACGCGCTCTCGCCGCGCGCCCGGGCGCTCCGGGCGCAGCTGGGCTGACTACCACCAGCGGCGCCGCCGCCAGCCGGACGGCGACAGGAGCAGCACCGCCAGCCCCACCGCCAGCGCCACGGCCGGCCCGCGCCCGCCGCGCAGACCGCCGGCCAGCCCCCAGCCCGCCAGCCCCAGCAGCAGCACCCCGGCGCCCACCGCGGCGGGCACCTGCCAGGCCTCCGGCAGCAGCCGCAGCACCTTGAGCCCCAGCGGCGTCCCGTCATGCCCGCCGCGCCAGCCGCCTCCCCAGCCGCCGTCGAGCCCATCCAGCCGGCGCCGCTCCAGCTGGCCCACCTCGCGCGCCATCGACTCCGCCGCCGCGCGCCGGGCCTGCGCGGCCTCGGCCCGGGCCTGCTCCTCGGCGGCGCGGCGGTAGGCGTGCTGCTCCTCGGCGCGCGCGTCCTCGGCCTGCCGGTCCTGCCAGAGCCGCTCGTTGTAGGCGTGCTGCTCCGGCGTGTCGAGGTCGGCGCTGCAGCCGCCGCAGCGGGTGACGAAGAGGCCGTTCTCCATCCCGCAGCGCAGGCAGCGGTTGACCGGGCGGCGCCCGGCGGTGTCCGCCAGCTCGATGACCGGCTCCGGGTCCGGGCCGAAGCGGCCCAGCTCGGCGCCGCTGCGGCGCGGGGGGGCCGGGGCCGCGGGAGGGCGCGGACGCTCCACGCCCTCGAAGCGATCCGCCACCGTCGAGTCGTCGTCAGCCGCTGGCTCGGGCTCGCCGTCCGGCCTGCGGGCGCGCTCGAGGTGCAGGAAGCGGCGGAGCTTGCGGTCGGACACGGGTCACCCACCCTGGGTCGGGGCCGGGCTCGAGGCCGGCCGGGTGCGGGTGGCGGCCCAGGCGCGGAGCTGGGCGATCTCCTCGCGCATCGTGACCGAGAGCGGCAAGGACTCCTTCACGGCCTGCGCGAGGTGGCCGTGGGCCAGCTCGGTCCCCTCGGCGAAGGCCTCGTACAGCCCGGCCACCACCGCCGCCTCCAGCTCGGCGCCGCTGAACCCGGGGGTGGCGGCGGCCAGCGCCTCCAGGTCGAAGCGGGCCGGGTCGCGGCCGCGGCGGGAGAGGTGGATGTGGAGGATCTCGCGCCGCTCCGGCGCGGCGGGCAGGTCGATGAAGAAGATCTCGTCGAAGCGCCCCTTGCGCAGGAGCTCGGGGGGCAGCCCCTCGATCCGGTTGGCGGTGGCCACCACGAACACCGGCGCGGTCTTCTCCTGCAGCCAGGTGAGCAGGGTGCCGAAGACGCGGGCCGAGACGCCGCCGTCGGTGTGCCCGGAGGACTGGCTCCCGGAGAGCCCCTTCTCGATTCTCGTCCACCCAGAGCACCACCGGCGCCACGCTCTCCGCCACGCGGATGGCCTTGCGCAGGTTCTCCTCCGACGAGCCCACCAGGCCGCTGAAGATCCGGCCCATGTCGAGCCGCAGGAGCGGCAGCCGCCACTGCGCCGCGATGGCCTTGGCGGTGAGGCTCTTGCCGCAGCCCTGCACGCCCAGTAGCAGGAGCCCCTTGGGCTGCGGGAGCCCGAAGCGGCGGGCCGCCTCGGAGAAGGCGCTGCCGCGGCGGCCCAGCCAGTGCTTGAGCGAGGCCAGCCCGCCCACCTGCGAGAGCGACTCGTCGCTGGCGAAGTACTCCAGCACCCCGCTCTTGCGGATCACCTGCTGCTTCTCCGCCAGCACCAGCGGGACGTCGTCCTTCGAGAGCCGCCCGTCGTCGGCGATGGCCTTGGCGAAGGCGCTCTCGGCCTCGGAGAGCGTGAGCCCCAGCGCCGCCTGCACCAGCGCGTCCGCGTCGGCCTGCGTGAGCTCCACCCTGGCCCGGTTGTTCTTGCGCACCACGGCCACGATCTCGCGCAGGAGGTCCATCAGGTCGCGGTAGGTGGGCAGCGGGACGTCGAGGACCGAGAGCTCCTTCTCCAGCTCCGGCGGCAGCACCAGCGTGGGCGAGAGCAGGATGACCGTGGTGTAGGTGGCCTTGAGCGCGTGCCCGAGCTCGCGCAGCGCCCGCACCACGCCCGGATCGGCCAGGAACGGGTGGAAGTCCTTCAGGATCACCAGCGACGGGCCGGGCAGCTTCTGGACGGCGGCCAGCGCCGCCACCGGATCCCCGCCCACCTCCGGCGCGCCCTTGGCGCCGTCGAGCCGCTTCCAGCCGCTGGCCACCGACCAGCCGTGGAGCGCCTTGCCGTGCGCCTGGGCCAGCTCGCCCAGGATGGCGTCCAGCCGCTGCTCCTCCGAGGTGACCAGGTAGAGCAGCGGGTAGCGGGCCCGCACCAGCGTGTCGAGCTCCTGGACGAACCGCGGCGGCGGGCGGCGCGGGTGCTCGGCGGGGGGCGCGGGGGTGCTCATCCAGGCCAGTCTAGCAGAGCGGCGCCGGGGCGCCTGTGGCAGGAGGTGCGACCCGTGCCCTGCGCCCGCCGCGGGCCCCAGCGGGCCGCGACCCGCGGTACGGCTCCGCGGGTAACCTGCCGGCGTGCGCGCCATCCTCTACGACCGCTACGGCCCCGCCTCGCTGCTCCGGCTCGCCGAGGTGCCCGAGCCCGGCCCGCTCCGGCGCGGCCAGGTGCGCCTGCGGATCGCCTGCGCCGCGCTCAACCCGAAGGACGCGTTTGTCCGCAAGGGGCGCTTCCGCGCGCTGAGCGGGAGCGGCTTCCCGAAGCGCTGCGGCGTGGACGCCGCCGGCGTGGTGCTGGAGAGCCGCGCGGCGCACCTCGTCCCCGGCCAGCGCGCCTTCGGCTTCCTGGAGGAGTGGCGGCTCCGGCGCGGCACGCTGGCGGAGCAGGCGGTCTTCGAGGGGCACGAGCTGGCGGCCACCCCGGACGGCGTGGACGACGCCGCCGCGGCCGGCATGGCGCTGGCGGGCTCGACCGCGCTCCAGGCGCTCCGGGACCTGGGGCGGCTCCGGCCCGGGCAGCGGGTGCTGGTGAACGGCGCGTCGGGCGGGGTGGGCACCGCGGCGGTGCAGCTGGCGAGGCTCTTGGGCGCGGAGGTGCACACGCTCACCGGGCCGGCCAACCGGCCCCTCTGCGCCGAGCTGGGCGCGCACGCCGCCTGGAGCTACGAGGAGGACGCGTGGAAGGGGCAGGGGCCGTTCGACCTCGTCTTCGACGTGTTCGGCAACCTGGCGCTCGCCGGGCTCCGCCCGCTGCTGGCGCCCGGCGGCCGGTTCATCAGCACCGTCCCGACGCCCGGGCGGCTCTTGCGCGAGGGGCTGGCCCGGCTGACCGGACGCGGCGAGCGGCTGGTGGTGGTCCGCCCCCGGACGGCCGACCTGGCGCAGCTCGCGGCCTGGCTCGCCGGCGGCCGGGTGCGGACCATCATCGACGCGCGCTTCGCGCTCGCCGACCTGCGCGCGGCCTTCGCGCGGCTGGAGAGCAAGCGGACGCGGGGGAAGATTGTCATCGACGTGGGCTGAACCTCAGCCCTTGCTCCCCCGCTCCAGCCAGGCCAGCGTCACCTTCCGCCCGTCCACGTCCAGCGCCGCCACCGCCCCCGGCTTGACCTCCAGCTCGCGCCCGGCCGCGTCGCAGATCACCTCGGCGAACTCCGGGTTGTGCCCCACCAGCGCGGTCCCGGTTCCGGCGGCCCGGACCAGCGAGAGCACGTCGCGCGCGCTGGCGGCGCCCGAGGCCAGCCCCGGCTCCTCCTCGACCGGCGCGCCGGTGGCGCCGGCCAGCAGCTCGGCGGTCTGGCGGGCGCGGACGAACGGCGAGGTGACGATCCTCTTCACCGCCAGCCGCTCGCCCAGCTCGGCCAGCCCGCGGTTGAAGCGGGCCCGCCCCTCGGGCAGGAGCCGCCGGGCGGCGTCGCCCTGGGCGTGGTGCCCCTCGGCCTTGGCGTGGCGGATTAGGTAGACGCGGCGGGCGGTCATGTGCGCTCCCGGCGGCTCAGGTGCCGGCCACCATCACGCCCTCGAACACCAGCGTGGGGGTGCGCACCGAGCTGTAGGGATAGGGATTGTCGCCCACCGCCGCCAGCCGCTTCCAGAGGTCCAGCAGGTTGCCGGAGAGGTTCATCTCGCCGAACGGGCCGGCCAGCTGGCCGTCCACGATTCCGAAGCCCTGCACGCCCAGCGACAGGTCGCCGGTGGTGGCGTTGGAGTTGCCGCCCAGGAAGCCGGTCACCAGCAGGCCGTCCTTCACGTCGGCGAGCAACGCGGCGCGGCCCTTCACGCCCGGCGTGAAGACCAGGTTGGAGGGTCCGCCGGTGGTCGGCGCCATGCCGAGCTTCCGCCCGTAGTAGGTGTCCACGTAGTAGTCTCTTCAGCACCCCCGCCTCGACCACCGCGAAGCGGTGCGCCGCCAGCGCCTCGCCGTCGTGCCGGCGCGAGCCGAGGCCGCCCTTCAGGAAGGGGTCGTCGGTCATGGTGAGCAGCGGCGAGGCGACCGCCTGCCCCAGCTTGCCCTCCAGGAAGCTCCGCTTCTGCTGGAGCGCACCGGCCCCCGTGGCCTGCAGGAACGCGCTCACCAGCCGCCCCGCGGCCCGCCGGTCCACCACGATGGTGCGGGTCCCGGTGGCCACCTTGCGGGCGCCGACGCGGGCGGCGGTGCGCTCCATCGCCTGCCGCCCGATCCCGGCCACGTCGCCGAGATCGGAGGCGTGGTGGCCGCCCCTGGCGTCCCAATCCTCCGGCCTCCGGCCGTCGGGGTCCCGGACCGAGGCCTCGGCGCCGAGGCCCAGAAGGTGGTCGAGCGCCGGGTGGCCTCGAAGCCGTCGGAGTGGACGCGGGCCACCTCGGACAGGTTGTCCGAGTACGCGGCGGTCGCCGAGAGCAGCGCCCCGGCGCCCGGCGCGGCGCGGGCCGCGGCCTCGATTCGCTGGACCAGCGCCCGGCGGCGGGGCGCATCGACGGCGGCGTGGCCCGGGTCCTCCAGCTCGAGCTCCACCGGCGGCGCGAGCTTCAAGGCGCGCTCCGGCAGCTGCCGGGCCGGATCCTCCGAGAGCACCCGGGCCAGCGCCACCGCGTCCTCGACGAAGCGGGAGAGGGCGTCGGGCCGGAGGTCGCTCGTGACCACGCGCGAGTAGCGGCCGTCGACGTACAGCTCCAGCGCCAGGGCGCGGCTGGTGGCCTCGGAGAGCTTCTCCAGCTTCCCGTCGCGCCAGGAGACCTCGACGTCGCGGTCGCTCCCGAGGGTGGCGGCCGCCGCGGCGGCGCCGCTGCGGGTGGCGAGGGTGACGGCCTGGCGGGCGTCGTCGAGCAGCGATGGGGTCTTCATCGGTGGCTCCTAGCCCTGCTTCGCCTGCCCGCCAACGGTGATGGACGAGACGCGGACGGTGGGGATGCCCTGCGAGACCGGCACGCTCTGGCCGTCCTTGCCGCAGGTCCAGCCGCCCTCGTCGATGACCAGGTCGTTGCGACCATGTCCATCTGCTCGAGGACCTTGGGCCCGTTGCCGATGATGTTCATGTCCTTGACCGGCCGGGTGAGCTTGCCGTCCTCGATGAGGTAGCCGTTCTTCACGTAGAAGGTGAAGTCGCCGGCGCCGATGTTCACCTGGCCGTTGGTGAAGTTCTCGCAGTAGATGCCCTTCTTCACGCAGCCGATGATCTCCTCGCGCGCGTGGGGCCCGGGCTCCATGTAGGTGGAGCGCATGCGCGGCATCGGCGCGTGGCTACGATTCCCGCCGGCCGTTGCCGGTGGGCTTCAGCTGTAGTGCTTGGCGCTGATGGGGTCGTGCAGGTAGGTGGTCGAGCACGCCGTTCTCGACCAGGCGGGTCTGCCGGCCGAGTTCCCCTCGTCGTCCACGTTGAGGGCGCCGCGTGGCGCGGACGGTGCGCGTCGTCGACGATGTTCACGAACGGCTCGGCGATCGGCTTGCCGACCTTGTCGGTGTAGATGGAGATGTCCTTGCGGTTGAAGTCGGCCTCCATGCCGTGGCCGATGGCCTCGTGGAGGAGGATGCCGGAGGAGCCGGCGGCCAGCACCACCGGCATCTCGCCGGCTCGGCGCCGACCGCGTCGAAGAGGATCATGGTCCGCTGACCGCCTGGCTCGACCAGCCGGTCGAGCCGCTCCTGCGTGTAGAACTCGATCCCGTCGCGGGCCGCGATGTTGTAGTCGTCCGACTCCCGCCGCCCGCCCTGCTCGGCGGTGCAGGCCACGGTAGGCGCGGGTCATGGGCTGCACGTCCTCCATGATGCGGCCGCGCGAGTCGGCGATCAGCACCGCGCCGGCCTGGTCGCTGAACGAGACCGTAGACCTTCAGGATGCGCCTGTCGGCGGCGAAGGCCCGCGCGTTCAGGTCCCTGAGGAAGGGCAGCTTGGTGGCCGGCCGGACGTCCTCCCAGCGCGTCTCGGACCGGGTAGCGGTCCGGCGAGCGGCCCTCGACGTGGAAGCTCCGCGGGGAGCGGACCTTCATGCGCGGCGGGCGTCGGAGATGGCCGCGGCGGTGCGGGCGCAGGCGGCCAGCGCGGCCGGCGAGAGGTCCTCGGTGTAGCCGTAGCCGGTCTGGTCCCCCTTCACCACCCGGACCCCGGCCCCCAGCTCCACCCGGATGCCGGCCCGGTTGACCGCGCCGTCCTCCAGGATGAGGTCGTTCACGATCCGGTGCTGCACGAAGACGTCGGCCGCGTCGCCGCCTCGCTCCATCGCGACGGCCAGCGTGTCGGCCAGCAGCCTCTCGGTGATGCCGAAGCGGGCGAAGTAGCCGACCGCGCCGGTCCTGGCCTCGGCGCGGGCCGCGGTGAGGAGCGCGCCGGCGGAGAGGGCCGCCAGGCCGCCGCCGGTGAGCTCGAGGAACCTCCGCCTGCCGAAGCCGTCGTGCCGGTCCATGGGCGCTCCTGGGGGAGAAGGGCCCCGGCATTCTGCCCCAGCGGGCGGCCGCCTGCACGTCCGGGATCTCCCCCAGGGCCCCGCCCCCGTCGAGAGCAGCCGCCCTGGCCCGCCTCACGGCGCGCGCGACCCGGGCCCCGCCACCGCCTCCGCCCCCACGATCAGCCCCACCACCTCGTCGGCCGTGGTCTCCTTCGCGACCAGCTCGCCCACCTTCTGCCCGCGGCGCAGCACGGCGATCCGGTCGGCCACCTCGAAGACGTCGAACATCTGGTGGCTGATGAGGATGATGCCCAGCCCTTGCGCCTTGAGCGTGCGCACCAGGTCGAGCACCTTGCGCTGCTCGGCGATGCCCAGCGCGGCGGTGGGCTCGTCCATGATCAGCACCCGGGCCTTCCAGTAGATGGAGCGCGAGATGGCCACGGCCTGGCGCTGCCCGCCGGAGAGGTTGCGGATGGTGGCGCGGAGCGAGGGGATGTGGATGTCGAGCCGGTCCAGGACCTTCTGCGCCTCCTCCCGCATGGCCGCGTCGTCCAGCACCGGGAGGAACCCCAGCCGCTTCCTGAGCCGCTCGCGCCCGAGGAAGATGTTGGCGCCCACGTCCAGGTTCTCGGCCAGGGCCAGGTCCTGGTAGATGGTCTCGATGCCGGCCGCCAGCGCGTCCATGGGCGTGGCGATGCGGGCCGGGTTCCCCTCGATCAGGATTCGCCCGGCGTCCGGCGGGTAGACGCCGGAGATCATCTTGATGAGGGTGGACTTGCCGGCGCCGTTGTCGCCCAGCAGCGCCAGCGCCTCGCCCGGCCGCACGGCGATGGAGACCTTGTCCACCGCGGTCAGGCCGCCGAAGCGCTTGGTCAGGTCCCGGGTCTCGAGCAGGAACGCCACGGCCTCACCTCCCCTGCGCCGGGAAGGCGCGCTCCACCACCACCGCGCCCACCAGGATGGCGCCCACCAGGATGTACTTGTCGAAGGTGGGCGTGCCGGACATGCGCAGCCCCAGCTCCAGCACGGCGATCACCAGGCAGCCCACGACGGTCCGGCCCACCGTCCCGGAGCCGCCGAACATCGAGGCCCCGCCGATCATCACCGCGGCGATGGCGTCGAGGAGGCTGGAGGCGCCGGCGTCGGCCTTGCCCGAGACGTACTTGAGCGCGTAGACCACCCCAGCCAGCGAGGCCAGCAGCGAGGAGAGGGCGTAGACGCCCAGCAGCCGCCGCCGAACCGGGATCCCGGCCCGGACCGCGGCGTCGCGGTTGCCGCCGATGGCGTACACGTGCCGCCCGAAGCGCGTGCGTGCCAGCAGGAACGCCAGCGCGGCCAGCACCAGCGCCGCCAGCACCACGATGGTGGGGACCAGCGCCAGCACCTCCACGCCGCGCTCCACCTCCGGGCGCCGGAAGAACGACACCTGCCCGCCCGGCGCCAGGTAGACGAGGTGGCCGCTGCCCAGGTCGGCCGCCAGCTGGGGCAGCCCCATGGCGTAGATGCCCTCGATCACCAGCTCGGAGACGCCGTGGCAGACGCCCAGCATGGAGAAGGTGGCGATGAAGGGCGGCACGTCCAGGTAGGCCACCAGCCAGCCGTTGACCAGCCCGGGCAGGAGCCCCAGCAAGAGCGTGACCACCACGCCGAGGAGCAGCGCCACCAGCGGCGGCGCGCCGTGGCCGGCCAGGCCGGAGATTACCTCGGTGGCCACGATTCGACGCGAAGCCCAGCACGTAGCCCACCGAGAGGTCGATGCCGCCGGTGATGACCACGAACAGCTCGGCGGTGGCCAGCAGGAAGATCTCCACCCCGTAGAAGAGCAGGATCTGGGCCGAGTCCAGGCTGGCGAAGCCGGGCGTGGTGAAGGAGAACCAGGCCAGCTCCAGCCCCAGGAAGAGCAGCAGCCAGCGGCCGGCCAGCAGCGCCCGCGCCCGCGCGGCGGCCGAGGCGGCCGGGCCAGCCTGCAGCGCCGCGCCGCTCATGTGCCCGCCTCGAACAGGTCCGGGAAGAGCCGGTCGATCACCACCGCCAGGATGAGCAGCACCCCCACCACGATGTAGCGGTAGAAGGGCTGCACGCCGGAGATGGCCAGCCCGTTCTCCATGAAGGCCAGCACCAGGACGCCCACCGCCGAGCCCAGGATGCGCCCCTTGCCGCCGGAGAGGCTGGCGCCGCCGATCACCACCGCGGCCACCGCGAACAGCTCGTACATGGCGCCGAAGGTGGTGTAGTTGCCGATGCCGGTCTGGAAGACGTTGAACACGCCGGCCAGGCCGGCCAGCGCCGAGGAGAGGACGTAGACCCGCACCAGGTGGCGGTCCACGTCGATGCCGGCGCGCACGGCCGCGTCCAGGCTGCCGCCGATCGCGTAGGTGTGCCGCCCGAAGCGGGCGCGGCGCAGCAGGAAGGCCAGCCCGCCCAGCACCACCCCGACCAGCAGCAGCGAGCCGGGGACGGCGCGCACCAGCTCGCGCACGCGCGCGTCCGGGAACCCCTCCGGCTTGCCCAGGAAGGACACCCACTGGCCGGGCAGGATCCAGAGCAGGTAGCCGTTGCCGATGCGCGGCAGCTCCGGCGGGAGGCCCGCCACCGGGAAGCCCTCGCAGAGCCGGAGCGCCAGGCCGTTGGCCATCCCCCACATGCCCAGCGTGGCGATGAAGGGCGGCACCTTGAAGCGCGTGATCACCAGGCCGTTGACCAGGCCGGGCAAGAGCGAGAGCAGGAGCGCCGCGCCGGCGCCCAGCGCCATGGCCGCGCCGGGCGAGGCGCCGCCGGCCGCCAGCCGCTGCATCAGCGTGGCCGCCATCACCGAGGTGAGCCCGGCCACGAAGCCGACCGACAGGTCGATCCCGCCGGAGATGATGACGAACGTCTCCGCCGCCGCCAGCAGCAGGGGCAGGGTCTGCAGGTGGACCACGTTCTGGAAGTTGGCCAGGGAGAGGAAGCCCCTGCCCGTGATGCTGAAGACCACCAGCATCACGAGCAGGAAGCAGGCGGCCCAGTTGCGGGCCACGGCCCGCCCGGCGCCGGTGGCGAGCAGCCCCTCGGTCCAGCGCGCGCGGCCGGCGCGCGGCGGGCGGGCGGCGGTCCCACCGGCGGACGCGGCGGTCATGCGGCTACTTGTAGATGTACTGCTGCATCTTGGGGTCGTCCACGTTGGCCTTGGTGAAGAACTCGAAGCCCGGGATGATCTTCTTCGGCACCTTCACGCCCTTCCGGTCGGCCAGGTACTTCACGCCCCACTCCACCGCCAGCGAGCCCATCTCGGCCGGCTTCTGCGCCAGCACCAGGTCCACCTGTCCCTTCTACGCCGCGATCAGCTCCTGGGTGGCGTCCCAGGAGGCGATCTTCACCGCGCCGGTCAGGCCGGCGTTCACCACCGCCTGGTAGGAGCCCTGGGCCGAGAACACGTTGACGCCGAAGATGCCGGCGATGTCCTTGTCCCGCTGCAGCGCGGCCAGGGTCTGCTCCTGCGCCTTCTGCTGCACGTCCTGGCACCACTCGACGCCGACCAGCGTCAGGCCCGCCTCGGCGGCGCCGGCCTTGAAGCCCTTCACGCGCCCGGCCACCGACGAGGTGTCCGGGTTGGTGGCCTGGACGAACACCTTGCCCTTGCCGCCGACCAGCTTGGCCAGGTGCAGCGCCATCTCCTTGCCGCCCAGCTCGTTGTCCGAGCCGATGTACGAGAGCGGGAAGTCGTAGTCGCTCTTCTTGCTGTAGTCGCCGTCGCCCAGGAACGTGTCGACCGTGATGATCTCGACGCCCTTGGCGTAGATGGCCTTGAGCGGCGCCTTGAGCGCGTCGGTCGAGGTGGGGGCGATGAGCAGCAGGTCGAACTTCTGCCGGTTGACGGTGGCCTGCAGGATGGGGATCTGGTTCTCGGGGCCCCAGGCCTTGGGGTACTCGGCCACCACCAGCTCGGCGCCGAGCGCCGCGGCCTTGGCCCGGATGCCCTTCTCCATCGTGAAGTAGAACGGGTCCGCCACGCCCGGCATGAAGAGGATCCTGGGCTTCGCGGCCTGCGCGGCCCCCGGCACCAGCGCGAGGCACAGCGCGAAGGCGAACGGCACGAGCAGCTTTCTCATGGAAGTCTCCCCCGGCGGGATGGAGTCCGCGCCGCGGGGCGGAGCATCCCGCTTCCGCCGCAGCGCGGCCACACGCAGCTTTGCGGAGCCCCGGGTGTGACGGTGGGTGACGGGCGCCCCGCGGGACGTCCTTGGCCCCGTACACACCAGTAAGCGTGACTCCGCCCGGTCCGCGGCTTGTCGGCGTTCGGGTACACTGGGGGCCGCCACACGTACCGGGGGTCCGCATGCTTCATCGCCTGCCGTGGTCCACCGCCTTTCTGGTCCTCGCCGCCTGCAACGCCTCCTCCGGCGGCAGCGGCCCGCCGCCCTGGACCGGCGACGATCCGCCTGCCACCTGCGCCGTCCCGGAGGCGCCTCGCGACGTCTCGGCCCCGGACCACGTGGTCGGCGACGGAACGCCCGGCAGCTGCACCGCCGCGGCGTTGCAGGCGGCCGCCACCGCGGGCGGGACCATCGTCTTCGACTGCGGGGCGGACCCGGTCACGGTGACAGTCGCCAGCCCCATCGTCTTCACCCGCGCGGCGGTGCTGGACGGCGGCGGGAAGGTCACGCTCTCCGGCGGCGGCGCCAGCCGCATCCTCTACCTGGACTCCGGCTACGACCAGGCCGGTCCGCGGCTGGTGGTGCAGCGGCTCACCCTCCGCGCCGGCCGCAGCCCGGCCGCGGGCGACGACACCGCCCGGGGCGGCGGCGCCATCTACCGCGACGGCGGCAGCCTCAGCGTCATCGACTGCGTCTTCCTGGACAACCGCGCCCCGGCGTCCGGCCAGGACGTGGCCGGCGGCGCCATCTACGGCTTCGGCGGCGGCGAGACGGTCATCACCGGCTCGGTCTTCTCCGGCAACCAGGGCTCCAACGGCGGCGCGGTGGGGAGCCTCAACGGCGACCTGACCATCGTGAACAGCGCCTTCGAGGACAACGCCGCCACCGGCTCGGGCGGCAACCCGGGCGACGGCGGGTGCGGCGGCGCCGTCTACATGGACGGCGGCGGCGAGGCCGCCACGCTCTGCGGCGTGTCACTCACCGGCAACCGCGCCGGCGCCATCGGCGGCGCCTTCTTCCGCGTCTCCAACGACCACACCGGCACGCTGGCCATGGATCGCTGCACGGTGCACGGGAACACCGTCACCCCCTCCGACCGCGGCAACGCCGGCGGGCTCTACCTGGAGGGCCTGGCGCTCACCGTGACCCGCTCAACCATCTCCGGCAACCAGGCCTTCTACAACGGCGGCCTCTGGATCAACCGCGGCCAGGCGCAGCTCGCCAACGTGACCATCGCCGGCAACGTGGCCACCGGCTCCAACGGCGGCGGGCTCTGGCTGGGGAACGCTCCCGCCGGCGTGCTGCTCAACTGCACCATCGCCGACAACCACGCCATCGGGCAGGACCAGAATCGCCGGCGCCATCTTCGGCGGCGGCCTCTCGCTCAGGAACACCATCGTCTCCGGCAACACCGCCATGTGGGTCCCGGGCTGCAACGCCGTCCACGGCGACGGCGGCGGCAACGTGCAGTGGCCGGACGGCGCGCTCTGCGCCGCCGGCGCGGCGGTGGTCGATCCGCAGCTCTCCGCCCTGGCCGACAACGGCGGTCCCACCGCCACGCTGCTGCCGGCGGCGACCAGCCCGGCCCGCGCCCGGGGCACCGGCTGCCCCGCCACCGACCAGCGCGGCCAGGCGCGGGCGGAGCCCTGCACGGCAGGGGCGGTGGAGGTGCCGTGACTCGGGCGTTTGAGGTGCCGTGACTCGGGCGTTGAGCACCACACACCAGGAGCGTCCACGCCTGGGCAACGTCCGTACGGTGCGGAGAGCGAGGGCCCGCATCAGCTGGCCCTCGCTGACCTTGAACGCCTCGCTCTGCTACGCCGACGCAGCAGCCTTGGCAGGCGCTGAGGCAGCTTCCAGCTGGTTCTGGACAGCGCGCCGGAACGCGTCGGGCTCGCTGATGTTGGCGAACGGAGTCCGTGTGCTGCCCGTGCCGTTCACAACGATCGTTCCGTAGCCAAGGATACGGCCCAGGATCCCCTGGTTCACTGCAACGCCCTCGACCTTCGTCAGCAGAGTCTCCAGCGACTGCCGCCGAATGAACCCCACCTTGATCATGACGCGCTTGCTGGTCACACCGAACTCTGCCGTGCTCATGCTGAGGTAGGCGATAGCCCCAGAGGCTGCCGCAACCGCGAGGCACAGAGACCCGAAGCCGTATGCGCCCATGGCGAACATTAGCAATCCGAAGGTGCCCCAGCCGATTGCTCCTCGAAACTCGAATCCAGTGAAGCTTGGCTCGGTAGACGACCACTTCACCAATAGTGATATTCTCGTCGATATAGGACAAGGGGTTCCCCTCGATTGGGCGGCAGCGCCCTGGTTTGACCCAGCGTCGCATCGCCTGCGTCGGGCCGCCGTGACAGTGATCAATATTGCCATGCGCGCGGCCGTCCCGATGACGTCGCGTGATGCAGGACCTGCGCTTCCTCAAGCGAACTCGAACTGGTGCTCGTACTCTTCGCCAGATCGCGAGGCGGTGCCTTGTTGCGTTGCCCGTCACCCGCTCACCAGCAGCGCCACCGGAAACTCCTCCAGCAGCCCCGCCACCTGCAGCGCCTCGCCCTGATGCTCCGCCCCGGTGACCACGTCGCGCCAGCGGCCCGGCAGGCCGGGCAGCGGCAGCGTCCCCTCCCAGCGCGGCGCGCCGCCGCCCTGCTCGGCCAGCGCCAGCGTGAGCCGGGGGGCCACGCACAGCGCGGCCCGCCCCTGGTGCAGGCGGGCGAAGGCGAAGAGGTGCGCCGCGTGCGGCCCCGCCGCCGCCAGCGGCCGGTGCTCGCCGTGCAGGAAGAGCGCGCGATCGGCGGCGCGGGCGTGCAGCCCGCAGTGCAGCAGCAGCAGCTTGGCGCGCCCGTCCGGCAGCGCCCCCGGCGCCGACACCTCGCGCACCAGCGCCCGCCGCGCCTCCGGGCCCTGCGAGAGCCGCCCCTGCAGCGCCTCCAGCAGGTGCCGGCGGTGGTCGTAGTCCACCGGCCGGCGGTTGTCCGGGTCCACCAGGGACAGGTCCCACAGCTCGGTCCCTTGGTAGACGTCCGGCACGCCGGGCGCGAAGAGCTTCACCGCCACCTGCGAGAGCGAGTGGCGCCGCCCGGCCTGCGCGGCGCGGCCGGCCAGCGCCGCCAGCCCGTCCAGGAAGGGCCGCGAGGAGAGGGCCCGCGCCACGAAGGTCCGCACCGCGGCCTCGTACTCCTCGTCGGGGTTGGTCCAGCTGGTGTGCCGCTTCCCCTCGCGCAGCGCCTTCTGCATGTATTGCTGGATCCGCTCCACGAAGGCGGCGTGGTCGGGCGTGCCGGGCGCGAGCCCCTGGTCCGGGAAGGCGCCGATCAGCGTCTGGTAGAGCAGGTACTCGTCGCGGCGGTCCGGCGCGGTCCGCCCCTCCTTGCGCAGCGCGTGGGGGCGGTTCTGCCGCGACCAGCGGGTGAAGGCGGCGCGGAAGTCGCCGGGCAGCTCCGAGAGCGCGTCGATGCGCAGCCGGACGTCCTCGCTCCGCTTGGTGTCGTGCGTGGAGGTGGCGGAGAGCGAGCCGGGGAAGCGGGCCTGCCGGTCGGCCAGGAGCCCGTGCACCTCCCCCGGCGAGACGCCGAAGCGGCGCGGCTCGCCGCCCACCTCGTTGAGCGAGACCAGCCGCACGTAGCGGTAGAAGGTGGTGTCCTCCACCGCCTTGGCCGTCACCGGCCCGGTCACCTGCTGCAGCCGCAGCGAGAACTCCAGCCACTCGCGGCGGGCCTCGTCGGCCAGGCCGTCTGGGTAGCGCTGCAGGATCACGTCGCGGAGGAAGTCGTAGATGGAGGGGTCCACCACCGGGCTGCGCCGCCGCGCCCGGGCGATGGTGGCCTCCACGGTGGCCCGGTCGCGCTCCTCCACCTCGCCGCGGCGGGTGACGTAGGTCCGGTAGATGGGGAACAGCGCCACGTACTCGACCAGCGCAGCGCTGAGCTCGTTGAGCGTGAAGTCGCGGGTGCGCCGGTCGGTCTCTGAGAGGCGCGAGAGCCGGTGGGCCAGCATGTTGACCTCGCTCGACATCGAGGCCGACATGATGAGCCGCTTGGCCTCGGCGGCCACCTCGCGCGGATCCTCGCGCCCGCCGGCCACGCGCGCGTGGAGCGTGTCGAAGGCGCGCTCGGCGGCGGGATCCACGAAGAGGCCGTTCACCGCGGCCAGGAAGTCGTAGCCGGTGGTCCCGTCCACGTCCCAGCCGTCCGGCATGCGCTCGGGGTGGACCAGCACCTTCTCCACCACCACGTAGAGCGGCCGCAGCGGGAGCCGCCCCGCCTCCAGCTCGGCGAAGAGCCGCTCCAGCGCCCGCGCCTCGGCGGCCGCGTCCAGCGGCGCGCCCTCCGCCGCCGCCAGCAGGCGGACCCGCTCCAGCAGGTGCGAGGCCTGCAGCCGGCGGAAGTAGGCGGGCGGCACGTAGAGGCCGTCGGGGTGGTCGATGCGCAGGCCGGTGGCCTTGCCCTCGCGGATGAGCCCCAGCACCACCCGGTGCGCCTCGCCGAAGACCGCCGGGTCCTCCATCTTGAGCGCGGCCAGCCCGTTCACGTCGAAGAAGCGGCGGTAGTTGATCTCCTCGCCGGCCACGCGCCAGAAGGCGAGCCGGTAGGGCTGCGCGTCGAGCAGCGCCTGCAGCGCGTCGAAGGAGCGCGGCTCGCCCGGGGTGCCGTTGAGCGCGGCCACGTTGCCGTCCACGTGCGCGCGCACCGCCTCGCTGGCCTCGCAGACCGCGGCCAGCCGGCGCTTCGCCACCTCCTTCTCCCGGGCCCGCTCGGCCACCGACTCCGGCGTGGGCTCGTAGCGCGGGGCCAGCTTCTCCAGGGCGGAGCAGATCGACTCCAGCTCCTGCACGTGCGGGTCGTCCGGCCCGGCCGCCTCCCTGAGCGCGTCCAGCCGGAGCCGCAGCACCTGGGGCACCGAGCGCGGCGTGACCGGGAAGGCGTGGTCCCAGTAGCGGATCAGGAAGGCGCCGCCCTCGCGCCCGAGCTTCAGCTCGCCCCGCTCCAGCACGCGGCCGAACTGGTCGCCCAGCACCGGGATCAGCACCTTGCCGGCCAGCTCGGCCTTGATCGGCGCCCAGTCCACGTCGAAGGCCCGGGCGTGGATGGAGGCGCGGCCGTTCTCCAGCAGGTCCATCCACCAGGGGTTCTGCGGACCGATCCCCATGTGGTTGGGGACGTAGTCGAGCAGGATCCCCATGCCGCGCGCCGCGCAGGCCGCCGCCAGGCGCGCGTAGCCCTCCTCGCCGCCCAGCTCCGGGTTGATCCGGCCGTGGTCCACGACGTCGTACCCGTGCGTGGAGCCGGGCGCGGCGGCGAGGATGGGGGAGAGGTACAGGTCGGTGATGCCCAGCGCGTGCAGGTAGGGCACCACCGCGGCGGCGGCGTCGAACCCGAACCCGGCGTGGAGCTGCAGCCGGTAGGTGGAGGCGGGGCGCGGGGTGATCCCCTCGCCCCGCGTGAGCCCCCGCCTCAACGCCTCGAGCAGCGCCTCGATCCGGCCGACGTCGACCGCCCCCACCCCGCCTCCCCCCGCCGATCCAGCGCGCCGCCCTGCGGCGCCCGCCCGCTACGGGCGACCCTGCGGGACCCGGCGGTGGCGGACGGACAGCGCGAGCAGCCGCTCGCGCGTGGCCTTGTCCGCGGCCAGGGCCGCGCAGTCCATCGGCATCCGGTACGTCCAGTTCTGGTCGGTGACCGTGCCCGGCACGTTCACCCGCTCGCGCGCGCCGAGCAGGTCCTGGAACGGCACCAGGGCCAGGTCGGAGCCGGCGCCGTAGATCATCTCCAGCAGCGCGTCGCGCACGCCCGTGTCGAAGGTCTTCGCGTCGCGGGCGCGGAGCGCCTCGAGCTGCGGCAGCTGGTGCATCGAGCGCCGCTCGTGCTCGGGCAGCGCGTCGTACCAGTCGGCGACGGAGTCGGTGTCGTGGGTGCCGGTGGTGGCCACCGAGACGGCCGGCCACTTGGCCGGATCACGCCAGGGCTCGCCGGGGAGGTTGTAGTCCTTCTCCCAGCGCTGCACGCGGTAGCCGGGGATGCGGAGCCGCTCCAGGGAGTGGCGGACGAAGTCCGGCACCACGCCCAGGTCCTCGGCCACCACCGTGGCGCCCTCGGAGCAGATGCCCAGCACGGCCTCGCCGTTGCGCAGCTGCGCCGGCTCGTTGTCCGGCACGAAGCGGGCCGGGCCGCCGTCGTTCGGGAAGTGATAGGTCCGGTAGATGCCCACCACGTGGTCCACGCGGTAGAGGTCGTACAGGTCCGCCATGCGGCGGGCCCGCTCGCGGATCCACGGGTAGCCCTCGGCCGACATCTTGTCCCAGCGGTAGACCGGGAGCCCCCAGTCCTGGCCGGTGGGGCTGAAGGCGTCGGGCGGCACGCCCACGCGGGCGTCGAGCCGGAAGTCCTCGCGGCGGGCCCAGACGTCGGCGGAGTCGCTGGCCACCATGAAGGGCAGGTCGCCGCCCAGCTGCACGCCGTGGCCGTTGGCCTCGCGGCGCGCCGCGCGCCACTGCTCCTCGCCCACCCACTGCAGCCAGGTCTGGAAGAGGATCTCGCGCGAGTGGCGGGCGCGGGCGTCGGCCAGCGCAGCCGCGTCGCGATCGCGCAGCGGGGCCGGCCAGTCCAGCCAGCCGCGGCCGGCGAACTCGCGGTCGTGCAGCGCCACGAACAGCGTGTACTCCTGCAGCCAGGAGGCCTCGTCGCGGGCGAAGAGCTCCAGGCTCCTGGCGCGCGCGGTCTTCTTGCTCCACTCCTCCTTCTCGAACCGGTCGAAGGCGATCTGGAAGGCGCGGAGCTTCAGCGCGCGGACCTCGTCCCAGCGCACCTGCGGCGCGGCGCGGACCGCGGCCAGCCGCTTCCGCTCGTCGGCGGTGAGCGCGTCCTCGCCGCCCGCCTTGCGGAAGTCCTCCAGCGCGGCCGGCGAGACGTAGACCGGGTCGAGCGCGAAGGCGGAGAGCGCGCCGTACGGGCTGGTCTGGCCGCGCGAGGCCTCGTTCACCGGCAGCAACAGCACCAGCGAGAGACCCGAGTCCTTCGCCCAGCGGGTGAAGGGGACGAGATGGGGATCTCGCCGACGCCCCAGTCGGACTTGGAGCGGAGGGAGAAGAGGGGGAGGAGGACGCCTGCCTGGCGGGTGGTCATGGGCGCGTAACCTGTTGGAGTTCCACCCCGCCCACAAGTTCGGTCTTGTGGCGCGAGGGGGCACCGGGATATCAGACTCGGCGCCCTGAAGGCACCCATCTTTCGAGGGGACGATCACGACCACCCGCGGCCGCTTCGCCCCGTCTCCGACCGGCCCGCTCCACCTCGGCAACGCCCGCACAGCGCTCCTCTCCTGGCTGTCCGCGCGCGCGCAGGGTGGCGTCTACCTCATGCGCGTCGAGGACCTGGACGGACCGCGGGTCCGCCCCGGGCTCGAGACGGCCATCCTGGAGGAGCTGAGGTGGCTGGGGCTGGACTGGGACGAGGGGCCGGACGTGGGCGGCCCATGGGCCCCCTACCGGCAGTCGGAGCGGCTCCCGCGGTACCGTGACGCACTGGACGTGCTGAGGCGCGCAGGGCGCGCCTATCCCTGCTTCTGCTCGCGCGCCGAGATCGCCGCGGTGTCGCAGGCGCCGCACGGGCCATCGGACGAGGGGCCCCGCTACCCGGGCACCTGCCGTGACCTCTCGGCCGAGGAGGTGGCGCGGCGCTCGGCCGCGCGCCGCCCTGCCTGGCGTTTCCGGGTGCCGGACGGGGAGGTGTCCTTCGAGGACGGCGTGCACGGGCCGCGGACCCACGACGTCGCGGCCGAGACCGGCGACTTCGTGATCATGCGCGCCGACGGGGTGCCGGCCTACCAGCTCGCGGTGGTGGTGGACGACGCCGCCATGGAGGTGAGCGAGGTGGTGCGCGGCGACGACCTGCTCCCGTCCACCGCGCGGCAGCTGCTGCTGTACCGCGCGCTCGGCCTGCCCGAGCCGCGCTTCGCCCACGTGCCGCTGGTGGTGGGGGAGGACGGGACGCGGCTCGCGAAGCGGCACGGCGCGCTCTCGCTGGGCGAGCTGCGCGCCCGCGGCGCCGATCCCCGCCGCGTGGCCGGCCTGCTGGCCCACGCCTCCGGCCTGACCCAGGACGCCGGGCCGGTGGAGCCGAGGGCGCTGGTGGAGGGGTTCGCAGTGGGGCGGCTCCCGAGAGGGCCAGCGCAGCTCGCGAAGGCGGAGGTGGAGGGGCTGCTGGAACCGTGACCCTGATCTCCGCCTTCCCTTGAAGGGACCCATTTCACGGACGGTCTCACCCCAAGGGCGCACGCGCTGGAGCAGGTGAAAGGGAGAGGGAGGGGATGAAGGCAGCCATCTTCTCGCGCCCGTAGGCGCCCACCGCCGCCCACTGGTTATGCGGACGGCAGCGGAGCCGAAGGTTGCGGGCGGTCGGCGGCCCGCCCTTCGCCTCCGGGTCGATGTGGTCCAGCTCCAGCTGCCAGCGGCTGCCGCAGCGGCGGCCGTCGGGCGAGACATAGGAGCAGCAGCCGCCGTCGCGCGCCCAGACCTCCCGCCGGACCTCGGCGGTGACGGTGCGAGGGTCGAAGCGGTACGGCGTGGCGATGAGGGGCACAGGCGCGTCGTCGCCCGACAAACACTCGGACCCTGCCGAAAGGTCGGCGTCCACTGGCGCCGCAGCCGCAGCGTTCGTCGGCTCCGCCGCCCCCTTCCGCTTCGCATGCTTCTCGACCGCGCAGCTGATGGCCTCCTTGAGGACGTCCGCCAGGTTGCCGTCGGGAATCTTGTGGGAGAGGAGGTTGCGAAGGGTCTCGAGCTCGGCGCGTGCGTCGTCGTCCAGCGTGACCCGCAGCGACCACTGCTCGGCGTTGACGGGCCGAAGCTCGGGCCGGCTCTGGGCAGGGGAGGGAGCAGCGAGCACGAAGGCGGGCTCCGAGGAGACGGCCGGCTCCTGAGGCCGGGACGGAACCGCCTCAACCGACGCGGTCACCAGTGCAGTCACACCCGTTGGATCCACCGGACGGGGCTGGGGGGCGGCAGGGGGCTGAGAAGGGAGCCGACGTACCCCGTCCTTCGGCGCCTCGCGCGGCTTGATGGTGACGACCAGCCGCTCCACCTCGGCCTTGGACTTGAAGCCCGCGTTCCCGACCAGCTCCTCCAGGTTCGCCTCCGTCAGCACCTCGCGCAGCATCCCCAGCGTGGTGAGCGTGAGCCGCCCCTCTCGCAGCGGCGCCTCGAGGGAAGGGAACCGGGCGAGGAGACGCATGGTCGTGATGCGCCGGTACGCGCCGTCCTCGGAGAGGTGCAGCGCCTCCCGGCAGTACGCCCACAGCGACGGGAACCCCTGGTCCAGGTAGAGCTTCCGCCGCTCGACCTCGGCCAGCACCAGCAGGAACTCGACCTTGATGCCCCGCTCGTCCGCAGCGAGCGACCGCAGGTGAGCGATGAGGGAGACGTTGTCCAGCGCATCGAGTCGAGCAGCCATGGCGTGCACCTCCAGCAGGTGCAGCCATCCTAACCGCGGATTTCGAGGGGCCCGCGGAGGCCCCTGGCGCATCGCCTGGCGCGAGATCTCGAGACCCCCTCTCCGCCCCCTCCCGCGCCTCCCCGCGCGCCGCAGGGATCACGAAGAGCGCTGCAGGAGAGCCGCTTCCTGCAGCCCCGTCCCGCGGAGACCGCCCCGCGCCCATTTCACGTCAAGCGAAATCTTCGCAATGCCTCGACACGCCCCACCTGCGCTTGCTCCAGCGCGCGGGTGACCTTGTTGGCGCCTGGGCTTCGACTCCGCGAGCCCTGCGGGCTCGCTACGCTCAGCCCGAACGGATCCTTATCAGCAATGACCTGACCCCACCACGGATTTGACCCCAAGGGCGCACGCGCTGGAGTAAGTGACTGGCAGTTGACTCGAAGGGCTAGGCCCCCGGACAGCCGCGGCCGGAACCGCTCCGCTGTCAGCGCCCGAAGTCTCGCCGACTCACACCCGGACTGTCAGCGATGTCTTGACTGGGACCGACTGGTTCCCACTTGAGACGCCCCTCTTGCGCCTGCTCTGGAGCAGGCGCACCCGAAGTGAACACGCCCCTGTCCGTCCCCGTCCCCGTCCCCGCCACCCGTCCCCGTCCCCGCCACCCGTCCCCGTCCCCGCCATCCGCCCCCGCCCCCGCCCCCCGCCCCCGCTCCCGCCCCGCCCCGCTCCCGCCCCGCCCCGCTCCCGCCCCGCTCCCGCCCCGCTCCCGCCCCGCTCCCGCCCCGCCCCCGCTCCCGCCCCCGCTCCCGCCCCCGCTCCCGCTCCCGCTCCCGCTCCGCTCCCGCCCCCGCTCCCGCCCCCGCTCCCGCCCCCGCTCCCGCCCCCGCTCCCGCCCCCGCTCCCGCTCCCGCCCCCGCCCCCGTCCCCGTCCCCGTCCCCGTCCCCGCCCCCGCCCCCGTCCCCGTCCCCGTCCCCGTCCCCGTCCCCGCCCCCGCCCCCGTCCCCGTCCCCGTCCCCATCCCCGTCCCCGCTCCCGTCCCCGTCCCCGCTCCCGTCCCCGTCCCCGCTCCCGTCCCCGTCCCCGCTCCCGTCCCCGTCCCCGTCCCCGCCTCCCGCTCCCGCCCCCACTCCCGCTCCCGCCCCCACTCCCGCTCCCGCCCCCACTCCCGCCCCCGTCCCCGCTCCCGTCCCCGCTCCCGCTCCCGCCCCCGCCCCCCCACTCGCCCCCCCACCCGCCCCCCCACCCGCCCCGCCCACCCGCCCCCCCACCCGCCCCCCCCACCCGTCCCCACCCGCCCGTCCCCACCCGCCCCGCTCCCCCCTCCCCAGCCCCATTCACCCCTCGTCAACACAGCCCCGCCCACGGCGCCGGGGCAGGGGTTCCCCGGCGCCCTGTTCCGGCGGCAGGGTCACAGGCTAGACCCCGATGCCCGACACCCTCGCCCGTCACCGATTAGAACCCCCCCATGCTCCGCGCCCCCACCTCTCCGCTCTGGCTCCCCATCGCCCTCGCCGACCTCCCCGCCACGCTGCAGGACCACGCGCACTGCGAGAAGAAGGCCGCCGCCAGCGCGCTCAAGCTGGTCGCCGACCACCCCGAGCGCGCAGCCCTGGTCCGCTCGCTGGCCCGCCTCGCGCAGGAGGAGCTGAACCACTTCCTGCAGGTCCTGGCCGAGCTCTCCGCCCGCGGCCTGACGCTGCCGCCCGACGGCGGCGATCCCGACGCGCAGGCGCTCCTCAAGCACGTCCGCAGCGGCGCGCCGGGCCGCCTCGTCGATCGCCTCCTGGTGGGCGCGCTGATCGAGGCGCGCAGCTGCGAGCGGCTCGAGCTCCTCGCCGGCGCGCTCCCCGAGCCGCGCCTGCGCGAGGTCTACGCGCGGCTCGCGCAGTCCGAGGCCGGGCACGAGCGGCTCTTCGTGGAGCTGGCGCGCGAGGCCGGGCCGGACGCGGACGCGCGCCTGGCCGAGCTGGCCGAGGCGGAGGCGGTGATCGTGGCGGGGTTGCCGCTCCTGCCGAGGATCCACTGAGCGGCGAAGCGTCCTGCACCGCTCGCCGGGAGACACCGGGCGAGCGGCCCGTGCTGCGTGAACGCGGCCGCGCTAGGCGGCGCGGAGGCCGAGCGGCTTGAGCGCGCCGGCGCCCTGGGCCAGGCAGGCCTCGAAGGCGTCGCGGGTGCGGGGCGCGATGCCGTTCTGCGCGTCGAAGGCGGCGAACTCGGCCACGGCGCGCGCCAGCGCGGACAGGCCGGAGCTGGCCTGCGCAGGGCCGGTGAGCGGGTCGTACTCGTCGTAGGCCCGGAGGTACAGGAGGTGGAGCTGGGCGCTCGTCACGGTGGTCCTCTCTCCGGCCACCCACCCGCCCACGCCCGCCCTCGCACTGCAGCCGGACACCCATATCGTGACCATCCTGGCGGGCGAGCGCAAGCCCACCTGGTGTCTGGCAGCCAGGTCTTCCAGGACCGTCACCGCGGTGAGGCGCGGGCGTCGCAGGGGGTGGAAGACCACCCCTGCGCACCTCTCACGGTCCCCCCGACCGCACGACGAAGTCGTCGAAGTGCACCCCAGCCGTGTAGGTCCAGAGGCCGGCCTGGCCCGGGCCGCCGATGGCGCTGGGGCTCGCGTCGGTGGCGCTGAGCCGCGCCACCCCATCCACCGTCACGGTCAGCGTCACCGGCCCCGCCCCGATCGCGCTGAGCCCCAGCCGCAGGAAGGCGGAGCGGTCGGTCACCACGCCCGGCAGCTCGCCCAGCACGGTGGGCCTGCCGGCCAGCAGCCGGCGGATCTGGAGCCGGCCGCTGGCCAGCAGGATGGCGTCGTACCGGTCGCTGGTGGAGGCGGCGCCGCGCACGAAGACGCCCGCCTCCTGCGAGGCTCCCGGCTGCACCCGCGCCTCGGCGGTGCAGTCGAGGCAGGCGGGCGCGCCGGTGGCCGTGGCGCGGTCGGGGGTGTCCGCGGCCACCGAGACCGCTGTCGTCCCGTCCGCGCGGTACGCGCCGCGCAGCGTCCAGGCCGAGCCCAGCCCGTCCTGCACCCGGTCGAAGGCGTCGGTGAAGATCGTGTCGCCGCTGGGCGGCGGCGGCGGCGGGGGAGGAGGGGGCGGAGGGGGAGGCGGCGGCGGCGGCGTGACGCCGCCGGCGGCGCTCAGCGCGAAGTCGTCGAAGCGGACGCCGGGCGAGTAGGTCCAGAGCCCGGCCCAGCCCGGCCCGCGCACCTGCGCCGCGCTGGCGTCGCTGACCTGCAGCCTCGCCACGCCGCCCAGGGTCCCCACCAGCACCACCGGGTCGGCGCCGGTGGCCGAGAGCCCCAGCCGCGTCCAGCCGCCCGGGTTGACGAGGCCGCTCGGCGCCTGCGCCAGCACCGTGGGGGCCCCGTTCACCAACCGTCTCAGCAGCAGCCGGCCGTCCGGGACGATCAGCAGGTCGTAGCGGCTGGAGCTGTCCGCCGCCCCGCGCACGAACACCCCCGCCTCCGGCGCCCCGCCGGACTGGACCGAGACCTCGGCCAGGCAGTCGGCGCAGGCCGCCGCGCCGGTGGCGGTGGCGCGGTCGGCGCCTCCGGCGGTGGAGACCGCGTTGCCGTCGGCCGCGTAGCCGCCGCGCACCGTCCAGCTCGAGCCCAGGCCCGGAGCGGTCCGGGCGAAGGCGTCGGTGAAGAGGACCGTGCCAGGGGGCGGCGGCGGCGGGGGAGGGGGAGGGGGTGGCGGCGCCGCGCCCGGCGGCCAGGGAAGGACCGACGCCACCTCGTTCCCGGCCACGCCGTCGGCCGGCTGCGAGGCGTAGAGCACCGGGACGCCGGTGGCGGCCGCGACGGTCGGGTCGAGCGCCTCGGCCGCGGCCGGGTAGCACTTGAAGGTGGCCGCCCCGTCCACCACCACCTCGGCCCCGAACCCGCCCGCGCCCATCACCCGCGCCACCAGCGCCACGTTCGAGCCGGCCACCACCGGCTTGTTGTAGAAGACCACCAGCTGGTCGCCGAGCCGGGTGGTGGCGGGCTGGATGGCCCAGTCGGCGCTGCCGGCCAGCAGCGTGGCCGCCCCGAAGCCGCTCCCGTCGAAGCGGCGGTACCAGAGCCGCTCGTCCTCGCTCTTGTAGGCCAGGTCGATCCCGCCGGCGCCGTCCGGCGCGGCCGAGAGCGCGGCCCCGTGGTAGATGCCCTCCGGGAAGGCCACCTGCTCCGCCCCCCAGCTGCCCAGCGGATCGCCGTCGCTGCGCACGCGGTAGCGCGCCGGCGTGCCAGCGTCGTGGCCGTCGTAGACCGCCAGCACCCGCCCGCCGCTGGCCAGGATCCGGCCGCCGCCGCGGACCGGGAGCCGCGCCAGGTCTGGCTGGTCGGAGAAGGTGGCGCCGCCGTCGGCGCTGACCGAGACCACCGCGGTCGAGGCGCCGCCGCTCTCCAGCCGGAAGGCCATCACCCAGAGCCGCCCGGCGCCGTCTCGGGTCAGCTCGGCCCGGTAGTAGCCGGTGCCGTCCGAGGGCGAGTCGCGCACCCGCACCGGCGGCTGCGGCGAGAGCCGGCCGGTGGCCGGGTCGAGCCGCCACCACTGGAACCAGACGTCGTACCGGGCCGAGGCCAGGTTGGCCGACTCGACCGAGTAGACCATGGCCACGTCGCCGCCCACCTGGACCAGGTCGGCCTCGTCACGGATCGACCAGTCCGGCTGGATGTCGGCCTCGTAGCTCCAGCGGACGAGGTCCGCCGAGCGCATGAAGCAGAGCCCGCGCCCGTCGTTGCCGTCGCGCTGGATGGCCACCAGCCAGTACGGCGCCAGGCCCGGCGCCGCCACGCGCACCAGGTGGCGCTGGGCGGGGAGGGTGAGCTCGTTGCCCCACACCAGCGGGGCGACGGGCGAGGCAGCGAGCAGCGCCGGGAGGAGCAGGCCGGCGGCGAGCGAGGGGAAGGGCATGGCCCTCCTCAAGCTCGCCGCCCCGGCGCCGGGCCGACAGGCCCCGGTTCAGCGCTGGCCGGTGGGCTCGCCCTTCAGCGCGCCGTCCACGCCCGCCTCCACCGGCGCCGGCAGCCCCGCCTGCTGCAGCTGCGGCAGCACCCTGGCCCGATCGCCCACCAGCACCACCGTCAGCCCGCCAAAGCCGTAGGGACCGCTCCGCGCCTCGGCGACCGCCGCGGCGGCGTCCACGCGGGCGAGCGCCGCCGCGTCGGCCGCCAGCGCGCCCGCCGGCCTCCCCTCCCGCACCGCGCCGGCCATGAAGGCCGCCAGCGCGTGGCTGGTGCCCGCCGCCTCGACCAGATCGTGGCGGACCAGCTCGCGGGCCTTGGCCGTCTCCTCGCTGGTCGGGCCGCCGGCCGCCAGGCCGTCCAGCTCGCGCCGCAGCTCCACCAGCGCCGGGCCGGTCACCTCGGTCTGCACCGAGGTCAGGGTCGCGAAGGTGGCCTGGCCGCCCTCCACCTGGAAGCCGCTGCGGACGCCGTAGGTGTAGCCGTGCTGCTCGCGCAGGTTCTGGTTGAGGCGCGAGGTGAAGGAGCCGCCCAGCACGGTGTTGACCGCGCTGCGCACCGCCCGCGCCGGCTCGTCCAGCACCTCTGCCGGGCGGACCGCCACGATGAACGTCTGCGGCGCGCCGGGCCGGTCCACCAGCACCAGCCGCCCGCCCGGCGCGGGCCGGGCCGGCGGCAGCGCCAGCGCGGGCGGCGCGCCGGCGCCGCGCCAGTCGCCCAGCCGCGCCTCCAGCGCCTTGCGCAGCGCCGCCACCTCGAAGTCGCCCGCCACCACCAGCACCGCGCCGCGCGGGTCGAGCAGCCGCGGCGCCAGCGCCGCCAGGTCGGCGCGCGTGATCCCGCGGACCGTCTCCGCCCAGCCGTCCACCGGTCGCCCGCGGGGATCGTCCCGTCCCCACAGCGCCGCCGCGGCCACCACCGGCCCCAGCAGATGTGGGTCATCCGGGCGCGCCTCCACCCGGGCCAGCGCCAGCGCCGCCTCGCGGGAGCAGTCGCTGGCGGTCAGGTTGGGCCGGCGCGCGGCGTCGGCCAGCAGGTCCAGCGTGGGCAGCAGGTTGGCGGAGAGGCCAGCCACCGACAGCTGCAGGAAGCCCGGGGTGGCGCTGGCCTCGAAGCTCGCGCCCAGCGCGCCCGCCGCGTCGGCGAAGTCCGGCCCGCTCCGGCCGCCCGCGCCCGAGGTGAGCAGCTCGGCGAGGATGGAGGCCAGCCCGGCCTGCTTCGCCGGGACCGCCCGGGCGCCGCCGGGGAAGAGCAGGTGCGCGGTGAAGAGGCCGGTGCCGGGGAGCGGCACGGCGCGGACCTCGACGCCGCTCGCCAGCTGGAAGACGGACGGAGCCGGCGGCTGGAAGGGGCGGGCGGCCAGGTCGGCCGGGCGGGCGTCGGGGATCTGGCCGGCCGCGCCGGCCGGGAGCACGCGCAGGTCGAGCCGGCCCGCGCCGAGCGAGCGGGCCGCGTCGCGCAGGCCGGCGGCGGTGGCGCGCTGGTAGCGGGCCAGGTCCAGGGCGAAGCCGTCCGGCACGCCCAGGTAGGTGCGGTACAGGTTGAGCCGGTCGGCGCGCCGGGTCAGGTTCTCGCGCGCCGAGAGCAGGCCCAGCTGCGCCTGCGCCTTCACCCGGCGCAGCTCCGGCGCGGTGGGCCCCTTCTCCGCCAGCTGCGCCACCGCCGCCAGCACCTCGCGCTTCACCTGCTCCAGGTCGGCGCCGGGCGTGCCGGTCACCTCGATCCGGAAGAGCGAGCCCAGCGCCCGGTCCTCCTGGTAGACCGCCACCGACTCGGCGATCCGGAGGTCCTGCACCAGCCGCCGGACCAGCCGCGAGGAGAGGCCCTCGCCCAGCACGTCCGCCAGCAGGTCCAGCTCCGCCGTGCCCGGCGCGAAGGCGGCCGGCGCGTGCCAGGCCAGGATCAGCTTCGGCAGCTCCACCTGATCGGTCACCACCCGCCGGACCTCGCGCGTGAGGCGCGCCGGCGCGGCGGCGGCCGGCGCCGGGGCGGGCGCGGCCGGGATGGCGCCGTAGAGCTGCTCGACGAGCGGCCGGACGGCGTCCGGGTCGAAGTCGCCGGCCACCACCAGCGTGGCGTTGGCGGGCACGTACCAGGACCGGAAGAAGTCCTTCACGTCCTGGAGCGAGGCGGCCTCCAGGTCGGCGTGGCTGCCGATCACCGGGTGGTGGTACGGGTGGCCGGGGGGGTACATGGCCTCCGGGACCACCAGCTCGGCGGCGCCGTAGGGCGTGTTCTCGTAGGACTGCCGCCGCTCGTTGCGCACCACCCCGCGCTGCAGGTCCACCTTCTCCGCCGTCATGGCGTCGGCCAGGGACTGGAACCGGTCGGCGTCCAGCCAGAGCAGGGTGGGCAGGAGCGTCGAGGGGCCCCAGCTGAAGTAGTTGGTCCGGTCCTCGCTGGTGGAGGCGTTGTTGGCGCCGCCCCCGACTCCATCAGCACGTCGAACTGGTTCCCCGGCACCCGCTTCGTGCCCATGAACATCAGGTGCTCGAACAGGTGGGCGAAGCCGGTGCGGCCCGGGGCCTCGTCCCTGGAGCCGACCTGGAACCAGGTGTTCAGGGTGACCTGCGGCAGCCGGTGATCCGGGTGCAGCATGACCGTGAGCCCGTTGGGCAAGGTGAAGACCCGCACGTCCAGCGGGGGAGGGACAGCGGCGGGGCGGGACGCCTGGGGGGCGGCCGCCAGGAGCAGCGAGAGCGATAGCGCGAGCGAGGTCATCGGATGTTCCCCCGGGGACCGCCGCAGCCTACCGCCAAACCCCGTGCGGCGGTTCAGCACGTACCCGCGTGAACCCGCGGCGTGGTAGAAGCCCACGGTGCGTCAGAAGCTTGCCATGATCGCGGCGGCTGCCACCTGCGCCTTCCTCCTCGCTGCAGCGCTCCTGCTCGCCTTCGCGCGGGGGCTCGCGCCGTGAAGAATCACCTACGAGGGCGTGGCGCGGTCGGGCCTCTGGGTCGGTCTCTACATCCTGCTCGCGCTGTACCCGCTGCTCTGGCTGGCGGCCTCGCCGCTGGGCACGCGCGGGTTCCAGCAGGAGCTGGGCGCGGCGCTGGGCTTCCTGGCGCTCTCGACCATGGCCATGCAGTTCGCCCTGACCGCGCGCTTCAGCTGGATGGCGCCGCCGTTCGGGACCGACCTGGTCTACGCCTTCCACCGCTACATCACCGCCGCCGCCATCCTCTTCGCCGCCCTGCACCCGCTCTTCATGCTGGACTGGGACGTGGCCTGGGTGGCGCAGAGCCTGATCCCCTCCGGCTGGTACGAGGCCTCCCTCGCGGCCGGCGTGCTGGCGCTCTACGCGCTGATCCTCCTGGCGGTGACCTCCTTCTGGCGGCGCCAGCTCCGGCTCGCCTACGAGCCCTGGCGCTACCTGCACATCGTCTTCGCCGTGCTGGCCGTCTGCCTGGGGCTCTGGCACGCGGTCAGCTCCAAGCAGCTGCTGGGCAACACCGTCAGCCGCGTGATGTGGGTGACCTGGACCCTGCTCTGGGCCGGCCTGATCGTCCGCGTCCGCGTGCTGAAGCCGCTGCTCCTGCTCCGCCGCCCGTACAAGGTGACCGGCGTCCGCAAGGAGCACGGCGGCGCGGTCACGCTGGTGCTCGATCCCGACGGCCACGACGGCTTCCGCTTCCGCGCCGGCCAGTTCGCCTGGCTGACCCTGGGCCGCTCCCCCTTCGCCGGCGCCGAGCACCCCTTCTCCATCTCCGGCTCCGCCCAGCGCGCGCCGCGCGTGGAGCTGACCATCCGCGCCCTGGGCGACTTCACCCGCGCCGTGCAGGAGACCAGGCCCGGCACCCGCGCCTACGTGGACGGCCCGTTCGGCTCCATGTCGCTCGACGCCGTGCCCGACGCCGACCGCTACTTCTTCGTGGCCGGCGGCATCGGCATCGCCCCCTGCGTCTCCATGCTCCGCACCCTCGCCGATCGCGGCGACCGGCGCCCGCACACCATCGTGTACGGCACGCTGGACTGGGAGCACACGCCGCTGCGCGAGGAGCTGGCCGAGCTGGCCAGCCGGCTCGACCTCAAGGTCGTGCACGTGCTGGAGAAGCCGCCGCTCGGCTGGCTGGGCGAGGTCGGGATCATCACGCAGGACCTGCTCGACCGCCACCTGCCCCGCAGCGGCCGCCGCGTCTGCTTCATCTGCGGCCCGCCGCGGATGATGGACGCGACCGAGCGCGCGCTGGCCCGGCTGGACGTCCCGCTGGAGGACATCCACTCCGAGCGGTTCGATCTGGTGTAGGGCGGGGCACCCTAGGCCGGCGGCTCCGCCGTGTCCTGCTCCAGCTCGGTCGAGTCCGGGCTGGCCAGCACCTCGCGCGCCTTCTCGGCCTCGTCGGCCGAGACCAGCAGCGCCAGGCCGCCGTTCGCGAGCGCCACCGGCGGCAGCAGCGACGCCAGCGGCTTGTCCTGCACCACCGCCTCGAATCCCCTCCGCGTCGAGCAGCATGCGCGCCACTTCCGCCTCGGAGAGGTTCTCGAAGGTCGCGATGGCCACCAGGTCCCGGTCGTCGAGCATGGGCTGCCTCCTGCCCATCGTCCACCCGGGGGCGTCGATCGGGGCACCCCGGGCCACCCCTCCGCACGGGGCGTGTCCAGCCGGTAGCGGCCGCAGCCGAATCCGTTGCCCGCCGCCCAGCGCGCGACCATGCAAGCGGGATGACCAATCTCGCCCGCCTGCCCGCGCGCGATGAGCAGGGCGCGATCCGCGTCGTCATCGAGTCGCCCCGCGGCGCCACCGTGAAGCTCAAGTACGACACCGGCCTCGGCGTGATGACCGTGTCGCGCCCCCTGCCGCTCGGCCTCTCCTACCCGTACGACTGGGGCTTCGTGCCCGGCACCCGCGCGCCCGACGGCGACCCCGTGGATGCGCTCGTCTACTGGGACGTGCCCAGCTACCCCGGCGTGGTCGTCCCCTGCCGCGCCATCGGCGTGGTGCGGCTCGAGCAGGACTCGAAGACCAACGGGCGCGTGCGCAACGACCGGATCCTCGCCGTGCCCGTGAAGCACCCCCGCGGCGACGGCCTCGAGTCGCCGGACGACCTGCCCGCCCGCGTGCGCGACGAGATCGCCCAGTTCTTCCTGTCCGCGATCTTCTTCGTGCCAAAGAACCCCGCCCTGCTCGGCTGGGGTGGGCCCGAGGAGGCCGCGCTACTGGTGGACGGCAGCGCCGGAAGCCCCTGAACGGTCAACGTTCGTTGACCTGCGCCAGATCAGAATCGGCCCCCGCCCGCGATCGCATGCTTCCAGATCGGCGCCAGGTCGGCGCCAGGAGCCAGCGGACATGATCGAGTGGACCCCGGATCTGGCGGTCGGCATCGACGAGATCGACGCCCAGCACCAGGAGCTGTACCGCCGCGCGGAGCGGTTCATCACCGGCCTCTCGGAGTCCAACCGCCAGGACGTCGGCATCCTGCTGTCGTACCTCCGCCTTTACTGCGTCACGCACTTCGGGGCCGAGGAGGCCTGGATGCGCGACATCGGCTACCCCGGCTACGACCAGCACAAGGCCGAGCACGACGGCTTCGTCGAGCACCTGCTGCAGCTCTCCGCCGAGCACGAGCGGCGCGGCGCGCCCGGGCTGCAGCCCATGCGCGTCGGCAGCTGGCTCTCGCGCTGGCTCGAGACGCACGTCTCCGGGACCGACAAGGCCTTCGCCCAGTTCGTGCTGGCAAGAAGCGCGTAGCGCGGGCCGCAGCCCCGGCGACGCTTCCGGATCACGCCCGCGATCTCACCCGGCCCGCCCAGGCCCTCGCACCGCGCGTGCGCAGGGCGCCGCCCCGGGCTACGCTTCCCGCGCCATGACCCTGGCCGACCGGATCGCGCCCATGCTGCGCCCCGCCGGCGGCGGCGTGCACCTCGTCTCCACCGGGAAGGCCGAGCAGCAGGCGCTGCAGCGGCAGCTCTACGGCGCGGCCGACGAGGCCCAGGTGGCCGCGCGCTGGCGCGAGGACCTGGCGCGCGCCGCCACCGCCCGCGCCGTGCTGCTCGGGATCCCCTCCGACGTCGGCGGCGGGTTCCAGCGCGGCGCCAACCTCGGCCCCGCCGCCATCCGCGCCCACCTGGCCGCGCACGAGGCCGGGCGGCTCGAGCGGGCCCGCCGGGCCGGGCTGGTCAATCTCGGCGACGTCTTCGTGGTGCCGCAGCTCCTGCACGACGAGATGCTGGCCAGCGCCCAGCTGGCCGCCTCGCGCCGGGCGCTCTACCCCGACCTCCCCGAGGCCGCCCGCGAGGCGCTGCCCGTCTCGCCGCTCTCCATCGCCGAGCGGGTGCTGGGCGAGGTGCTGGCGGTGAACCCTGAGGCCAAGGTCTTCGCGCTGGGCGGCGATCACTCGGCCGCCTGGCCGGCGGTGAAGGCGCTGGCCGCCGCGCGCCCCGACCTCGGCGTCGTGCAGATCGACGCCCACACCGACCTGCTGGCCGAGCGGCTGGGCGTCCGCTACTGCTTCGGCACCTGGTCCTTCCACGCCAACGAGCTGCTCGGGCGCGGGGGGCGGCTGGTGCAGGTCGGCATCCGCGCCTCCGGCCGCGACCGCGCGCACTGGGAGTCCACCCTGGGCGTGCGCCAGTTCTGGGCCGCCGAGGTGAACCGCGCGCCGGGCGCCGCGCTGGACGGGATCGTGGACGCGGTGAAGCGGAGCGGCGCACGGGCGGTCTACTTCTCGAACGACATCGACGGCACCGACCAGGCGCACGCCGACGCCACCGGCACGCCCGAGCCGGGCGGCCTCGAGCCTGGGCTGGTGCTGGCGCTGATCGAGCGGCTGGGGCGCGAGGTCGGCCTGTGCGGCGGCGACGTGATGGAGGTGGCGCCCGGGATCGCGCGCACGCCGGAGGGCGGGCCCCGCACCGTGGGGCTGGCCGCCCGCTACCTGCTGGCGACGATCGACGCGGCGCTGCGCTAGGCCGAGCCGGCCGTCGGCTTCCGGCCGACGAGCCGGCCGAAGATCGCGCTCACGCCCGCGCCGATGGTGCCGCCCACCACCGCGAAGAGCGAGCCGACCGCGGCGATGCCCACGAACTTCCCGAACCAGAGCAGGGCCACGCCCACCGCGGCGCCCTCCGCCGGCGCGCCCAGGATCCCCTCCGCCAGCAGCTTGCCGGCGTACTCGCCGAAGTAGAGGGCGGCCCGCAGGCCCACGAAGGCGAAGACCACCAGCGCGATGAGGGCGCCGATGAACGAGGCGAGGCGGTGCTTCTTGTGGGTCGGATCCATGGTGGTGCGCTCCTCCGGTGGGCCGGGTCCACCGCCCGAGCGGCGGGAGAGGCCCAGGGCCCGGGCAGTTTGCCACGGAGGGCCCCCTGGCGCCGAGAGGCCCGGCCCGGGGCCGCGCGACCCCACCCCCCGGGCCCCGTGTTAACTTCCGCCGGTGAACGCCTTCAAGCCACACCTCGCCACCGTCGCCGACTACCCGTACGCCAAGGTGGACGCGCGGGTGAAGCTGGACCAGAACGAGAGCCCCGAGGACCTCCCCGCCGACCTGAAGGCCCGCGCCCTGGAGCGGCTGGCCCGGATCCCCTGGAACCGCTACCCCGAGCTGCACGCCGAGGACGTGCGGGCGGCGGTGGCGGCGCACGAGGGCTGGCCGGAGGAGGGCATCGTCCTCGCCCCCGGCTCCAACTTCTTCTGCCTGGCGCTGGCCGTGGCCTGCCGGTCGGTGCTCGATACCGTGCCCGCCTTCCCGTACTACAAGGGCGGCGCCCAGGCCGCCGGCACGCCCTGGCGCGGCGTGCCGCTGGGGCCGGACTTCTCGCTCCCCGTGGCGGCGCTGGAGGCCGCGCTGGACGAGGGGCCGCCCGGCGCCTTCTTCCTCCCCAACCCGCACGCGCCCACCGGCCGGCTCTTCGAGACCGGCGAGGTGGAGCGGCTGGCCCGCCGGGCCGCCGATCGCGGCTGGGTGATGGTGATCGACGAGGCCTACCAGCTCTTCTCCGGCACCGACGCGCGGCCGCTGGCCCGCGCCTTCCCCAACGTCGCGGTGCTGCGGACCTTCTCCAAGGGCTGGTGCCTGGGCGGCGTCCGCGCCGGCTACCTGCTCACCTCGCCGAAGGTGGCCAGCGTGGTGCGCGCCTGCCTGCCGCCGTTCTGCATCCCGGCCCACACCGCCGCCATCCTGCTCACCGCGCTGGAGGCCCCCGGCTTCCGCGCCGCGATGGGCGAGCGGATCCGGGCCGGCCGGCAGCAGCTGGCCGAGGGGCTGGCCGGCCACCGCAGCTGGCGCGCCTTCCCGTCGGCCGCGAACTACCTGCTGGTCCGGACGCCGGACGCCAAGGCCGCCTACGACCACCTGCTCTCGCGCGGCATCCTGGTGCGCCGCCAGGATCACTACGCCGGCCTGCAGGGCTGCATCCGCATCTCGGTGGGCACGCCGGAGGAGAACGCGGCGCTGCTGGCGGCTGCGAAGGACGCGCCGTAGGCGGCGCCCGTCATGGTTCGACTCCGGCCGGCCTGGGCAGGGCCGGCCGGTTCGACCGCCGGCCTACGCTGCTCGGAAATGCCGGATCGAGAAGCGAGCCTGTCTCCGGGCGAGAGGACCAGCGAGAACGCCTGTCCTTCGACTCCGCGCCCGCTGCGCGGGCGCTACGCTCAGGACGAACGGTTCCTGCGGCGCGCGCGCTCGAGCCTTGTTCCGCAGGCATTTCATCACGAGCGGGAGGCGAGGCGCGCGCCGCGCCTCTCCCGAGGCCTGAGGCCGCCTCTACTCCAGCAGCCCCTTCACCGCCTCGACCACGCCGTCGCGCGCGACCAGCTGCTGCTGCTGGGCGGCCATGATCTTCACCGCCACCTGGCCGTCGGCCTTCTCCTTCTCGCCCACGAAGACCGCCAGCTGGACCTTGCGGGCCTCGGCGTACTGGAGCTGCTTCCCCAGCTTGTCGGCGCTGGGGTAGAGCTCGGTCCGGACGCCGGCGGCGCGCAGGGCGGCCGCCAGCTGCAGGGCGTCGGAGGTGGTGGAGTCCTCGAGGCGCAGCACCATCACCTGCGCGGCGGCGGAGAGGTCGGGGAACATCTTCCGCTCCGCCATCACCACCAGGATCCGCTCCAGCCCCAGCGAGAAGCCCACCGCCGGGACCGGCTGCTTGAGGAACATGCCGATGAGCTCGTCGTAGCGGCCGCCGCCGCCGAGCGAGCCGGCCAGGTCGGGGACCTGCACCTCGTAGATGGGGCCGGTGTAGTAGGAGAGCCCGCGCGCCAGGCTGGGGTCGAGCGAGAGCCGCCTGCCGCAGGGCGTGCCGGCGGAGAGCGCCAGCATGCGCCGCAGCTCCTCCACGCCGCGCGTGCCGTTGGCCGAGCCCTGCACCGCGACCGCCAGCCGGTCCAGCACCTCGCCCGCCTCACCGGAGGCGGAGAGGGCGATTCTCAAGCAGCTTGGCCGCCGCGGCCGGCGCCACGCCGCGCTGCTCCAGCGCCGCCTGGACCTCGGCGGGCGGCACCTTGCCCAGCTTGTCCAGCTCGGTGATGGCCAGCACCTCGTGCTCCACCGGGATGCCCGCCGCCTCGATCACGCCGCGCAGCAGCGCCCGGTGGTTGAGCCGGATCCGGTAGTCGTCGAAGCCCAGGCGGTCCAGCACCTCGCAGACCGCGCTGGCCACCTCGACCTCGCACACCAGGTCCTTGGAGCCGACGATGTCCACGTCGCACTGGTAGAACTCGCGGAAGCGGCCGGCCGCCGGCCGGTCGGCCCGCCAGACCGGCTGGATCTGGTAGCGCTTGAAGAACTTCGGCAGCTTCGACTGGTACTCCGCCACCACGCGCGCCAGCGGCACGGTCAGGTCGTAGCGGAGCGCGCTGTCCGCCAGCGAAAGCTCGTCCCTCTTGAAGGTGGCCCGGGCCTCGTCGGCCGAGGCGGCGGCCGGCTGGCCGCGCACCTTGTCCAGCGACCGGCCCAGCTCGGCCCCGCGGTGCAGGATGCGGAAGATGAGCTGGTCGCCCTCGTCGCCGTACTTGCCGAGCAGCGTCTCCAGCCGCTCCATGGCCGGCGTCTCCAGCGGCTCGAAGCCGTAGCGGCCGTAGACGTCGCGGACCACCTGCAGCACGTGCTCGCGGCGGCGCACGTCCTCGGGCAGGAAGTCGCGGGAGCCCTTCAGCGGGGCGGTGTTCTCCTTGGCCATGTCGATGCTCCTCCAGCGGGAGGCGCATGCTAGCCGAAGTCGGCGGCGTTTGCGCGCGACCCAGCGCCTTCGCTGGAGCGGCCGGCCTTCGACTCCGCCTGCCCTGAGCCTGCCGAAGGGCCCAGGCTGACCGGACCCGGTGGGCCGTGTCCCTTGGCAGCTGCTACCCCTTCCACCCCCGCACGAACTCCACCAGCGTGCGCAGCGCGAAGCCGGTGCCGCCGGTGGCGATGTAGCCCCGCTCCTTGCCGGTGTGCGACGGGCCGGCGATGTCGAGGTGGGCCCAGGGCACTTCCTTCGCGAACTTCTTGAGGAACAGGGCCGCCGCGATGGCGCCGCCCCAGCGCTCGCCGGTGTTCTTCATGTCGGCGCGATCGCTCTTGAGGTTCTCCTCGCAGACCTCGGTCAGCGGCAGCCGCCACACGTCCTCGCCGGCCGCGCGCGCGGCCGAGAGCACGCCCTCCACCACCGCGCCGTCCGGGCCGAACAGGCCGGCGGTGGTGTTGCCCAGCGCCACCATGCAGGCGCCGGTCAGCGTGGCCACGTCGATCATGGCGGCGGGCTGGAAGGTCTTGCCCGCCCAGGCCAGCACGTCGCCCAGCACCAGCCGCCCCTCGGCGTCGGTGTTGGTGATCTCCACCGTCTGGCCGTCGAACGCGGTCAGCACGTCGGAGGGCTTGTAGGCCTTGCCGCCGGGCATGTTCTCGCAGGCGCCCAGCACGGCGTGGACCGGGAAGGGCGGCGCCAGCTCGGCGATCACCCTCATGGCGCCCAGCACCGCGGCGCTGCCGGCCATGTCGCTGTGCATGGTGACCATGCTCTCGGTGGGCTTGAGCGAGAGGCCGCCGGAGTCGAAGGTGATGGCCTTGCCCACCAGCACCACCGGCGCCCTCTTCGCCGCCGCCCCCTTGGGCAGGTAGCTCACCCGCACCAGCCGCGGCGGCTCGGCCGAGCCGCGGGTCACGCCCAGGAAGAGCCCCATGCGCAGCGCCTGGATCTCGCGCGGCCCGCGCACCTCCACCTGCAGCCCGGCCTCCTTCGCCAGCGCGGTGGCCGCGCCGGCCAGCAGCTCCGGCGTGCAGTCGGCCGGCCCCAGGTTGACGAGGTCGCGGGCCCAGCCCACCGCGCCGGCCAGCGCGCTGCCCAGCTCGGCCGCGGCGCGGACGTCGGCCGCCTTCTCCAGGCCGGCCGGGACGGCCACCGCCAGCGCCGCCAGCCCCTGCCCCCGCTTCTCCGCGACGGTGCGGTAGCGGTCGAAGCTGTAGGCGCCCAGGAGCGCCCCCTCCACCAGCGCGCGCACCGCGCCGGCCAGCTGGTCCGCCTCCACCGCCGGCGGCGCCAGCGCCAGCGCGCGCCCGCCGGAGCGGGCCGCGGCGCGGGCCACCTTGCCGGCCGCCATGCGCAGCGGCTCGAAGCCGGCCCGGGCCGCCTCGACCAGCCGCGCCCTCGACCCGAGCCCCATCAGCACCACGCGGCGGGCCGGCAGCCGGCCCAGCGGCGTGAGCACCAGCTCCTGCCCGGCCTTGCCCTCGAACTTCTCGGCCTTGGCGGCCGCCCGCGCCGCGCCCTCCAGCGCGGCGTCGAGCGCCTTGAGCCAGCCGCCGCCGGCGCCGCGCAGCTCCTCCTCCAGGACCGGCAGGGCCAGCGTGTCCGCCTCGACCTCCAGCGCCGGGGTGCCCGTGACCTTCACCGCCGTCCCGCTCTTGCCGCGCGCCATCGTCCGTCGCCTCCGTGGTGTGGAGACGGTGAACTAACACGGGCGCGGCCGGCGCGCGCGCGCCCGGGAGGGCGATTCCCCCGGCTTCTCCAGCGATCGCCCGGTTGACGCCGGCGGGTGAGGGTATTACCTACGAAAGTAAGAAACGGAGACTCCTCGATGCGCATCACGGCCAAGGGGCAGGTGACCATCCCGGTGGAGATCCGCGAGAAGCTGGGCCTCCTTCCCAACACCGAGGTCGAGTTCGAGCTGGACGGGAAGGGTGTACGCATCCGGCGGGCCAAGGAGAGCCGCAAGGCCAGCCGAGGTGCGGCTGCCGTCGCCCGGCTCCGAGGCCGCGGCACGGTCCGGATGAGCACCGACGAGATCATGGCGCTGACCCGGGGCGAGTGATGGCCGTCCTGGTCGACAGCAACGTCCTCATCGACATCGCCACCGAGGACCCGGCGTGGGGCGAATGGTCCGCGCGAGCCCTCGAGCGTGCCGCCGACGAGACCGCCCTCGTCATCAACCCCATCATCTTCGCGGAGGTCTCCGTCAGGTTCGAACGGATTCGAGGAGCTCGAGGAGGTCCTTCCTCCCGAGGTCTTCCGCCGTGAGGCGCTGCCGTACCAGGCAGCGTTCCTGGCCGGGAAGAGCTTCCTCGCCTACCGGCGCCACGGCGGTCAGCGCCCTGCCCCCCTCCCCGACTTCTACATCGGGGCGCACGCCGCCGTGGCAGGCCACCAGCTGCTCACCCGGGACGCTACCCGCTACCGGACCTACTTCCCGCGGCTGGCGCTCATCGCGCCCTGAGACGGCTGGCGACGCGATCCGCTGCGTCTACCGCGCCCGCTAGCGCGAGCCGGCGACCCGCCTCACCGCTTCGCCTGCGACTGCGCCGCCTCGATGCGCCGCACGGCCTCGTCGGCCTCGGGCGCGCCGCAGGAGGGCGCCGGCTTGCCGCCGGTCACCGGCACCACCTTCAGCTGGCTGGCCAGCCGGAGCGCCGGGAGCGCCGCCGGGTCGGCCAGCTCGCCCAGCCGCTGGGCCGCCGCCCGGCGCAGATCGCAGCTGGGGGCGTCCAGCAGGCTGGCGTAGAGCGCGGTCCGGTCCACCGCGTCCTCCGCGCCCAGGTCGCGCAGGAGGAAGAGCGCGCGCAGCCGCAGGAGCCCCTCGCCCTGGCGCGCCCGCGCCGCCACCGGCGCCACCGCCTCCGGCCCCGCCTCGCGCAGGACGCGGGCGGCGCGGTCGGCCAGGCTCCGCTCGCGGCCCAGCCAGGAGGCCACCTCGTCCAGCGCCGCCGCGCCGAGCGGCCCGGCGGCGGCCGCGGCGGCGTAGGCGTCCAGCGCCTCGGGGGCGCGGCCCGGCAGCTTGCCCAGCGCGCGGGCGCGGAGCAGCAGCAGCTCCGGGTCGGCGGCGCGCCGCTGCAGCGCCTCGTCCACCTCCGCCAGCGCCGCCTCGGCGCGGCCGCCCTCCAGCAGCGCGCGGGCGTGGCTGGCCGCCTGGACGCGGTGGAGCTGCACCAGGCCCACCCAGGCCAGCGCCGCGGCGGCCACCGCGGCCAGGGTCCAGGCCAGGGCGCGCCGGCGGGGGCGCCGCGGCGGCCGGGGCGCGGCCACCGGGGCCGGCGGCGGCTGGGCGGGCTCGGGCGAGGGCAGCAGGAGGTCGGGGGTCAGGACCGGCACCGGCAGCGGCGAGGGCGAGGGCAGCGGCGGGGGGATCCGCTCCGGCGCGGCCTGCTCCAGGCCGCGGGCGAAGAGCGCGCCCAGCGCCGCGGCGGTCTGGGGGCGCTGGGCCGGATCCTTCCGGCAGGCCGCCTCCACCGCCCCCACCAGCCGCGGCCAGCCGGCCAGCTCCGGCCGCCCCTCGGGCAGGCGCGGCACCGGGCTGGAGGCCTGGTTCACCAGCAGTGCACGCTGGTCCGCCCCCTGGAACGGGTGGCGGCCGGTGAGCGCGCGGAAGGCCAGGATGCCCACCGTGTACAGGTCGGCGCGCGAGTCCACCGCCACGCCCATGGCCTGCTCGGGCGAGAGGTACTCCGGCGTGCCCACCACCATGCCCGCCTGCGTGGCGCTGGGGCTGCCCGGGATGGCCAGCTTGGCGATGCCGAAGTCGAGGATCTTGGTGACCTCGCGCCCGCCCGCGCACTGCGCCAGGAAGACGTTCTCCGGCTTGAGGTCGCGGTGGACCACGCCCAGCGCGTGGGCCGCCTCCAGCCCGGCGCAGATCTGCTGCAGCACCGGCACCGCCGCGTCCGGCGACATGGGCCCCTCGCGCCGGAGCCGGTCGAAGAGGCTCTCGCCCTCCAGGAGCTCCATCACCAGGAACAGCAGCCCCTCGGCGCTGCGGCCGAAGTCGGTCACCTTGACGATGTTCTCGTGCTCGAGGTGGCTGGCGATCTCCGCCTCGCGCCGGAAGCGCTCCACCAGGTCCGGCGCGGAGGAGAGCTCCGGGCGCAGCAGCTTCACCGCCACCTGCTTGCGAAGGTGCACGTGCTGCGCGCGGAACACCGCGCCCATGCCGCCGGTGGCGATGTGGCCGGTCAGCGCGTAGCGGCCGTCGAGGACGGTGCCGACGAGCTTGGCGGCGTCGAAGCCTGGGGCGGGTGCAGGGGCAGCCACGGACGCCGGATTGTACCCTGGTCCGGGGACCAGGCCGTGACGTGAGGGGAAATCCTACCGTTCACCACCCCTGCGCCGCCGCCGGCCGCGCCCCCACCGCCGCCTGGAGCGCCCGCTCCAGCCGCTCCGCCACGTGGCTCCAGAGGAACCGGCTGGCCACCCGGGCCCGGCCCGCCGCCCCCATGCGCCGGGCGCGGAGCGGATCGGCCACCAGCCGCGCCAGCGCCGAGGCCAGCGCCACCGGATCGCCGGGCGGCACCAAGAGCCCGGTCTCGCCGTCGGCCACGATCTCCGGCACCGCCTCGACGCGGGTGGCCACGCAGGGCACGCCGCAGGCCATGGCGTCCAGGTAGGCGATGCCGAACGGCTCGCGCAGCGTGGGGACGCAGAGGACGCTGGCCTGGGAGAAGAGCCCGGGCAGCTCCTCCAGCGGCACCGGCCCCAGGTGGAAGGCGTTCTCCGGCAGAGGCGGCGGCCGGGGCGGCCCGGCGATCAGCAGCCGCGCCTTGGGGTGCTGGCGGCGCAGGCGCACGAAGGCGTCCAGCAGCACCGTCCCGCCCTTGCGCGTGAAGTCCTTGCCGGCGAAGAGGATGGTCCGGCCGTCGTCGCGCCGCGGCGCCCGGGCCGGGAAGACGTTGGCGCCGGCGCCCACCACCCGCACGCGCGCCGGGTCCACGCCGTAGTCGCGCAGCAGCGAGCCGGCCACGTGCTCGGAGAAGGTCGCGATCAGCGCCGCGCCGCGGTAGGCCTGCGCCTCTCGCCGGCGCCAGCCCTCGCCGTAGTCGGCCGGCGCCGGGAGGCCCGCCTGCGGCCAGGCCGGGCCGCGCATGCCCAGCGCGCGGGTGTGGTCGAGCAGCAGCGCGTAGGGGAAGGGCGGCGGCAGCCCGGGCGCGAAGAGCGCGCCGTTCTGGAGCACGATGTCCGGCGCCGGCCGCATGGTGCGCAAGAGCTGCCCGGCGCGGCGCGAGTGGGCGTCCCAGGCGAAGGTGGTGTTCCAGCGGTGCTGCAGGGCCTGCCGGCCGAAGCGGACGGCGGCGAGCGCCAGGTGGGCGAGCACCAGCGGGTGCGGGCGGGGCCGGCGCGAGGTCGCGTCGCGCGGCTCCAGCTCCCCGGTGGCGGCCACCAGCCGCAGGTCGTGGCCGCGCTCCACCAGCGCGCGCGCCACCGCGCCCGTGACGCCGCTCTGGGCGCCGTAGTGGACGTAGGCGATGTCGAGCCGGCCTGGGCGCATCCGCTCCCCCCGGCCAGAAAGGTGCGGCCCGGGGGCGAGGAGGGGAAGCCGTGTGGGGCTCGCGCCCGGGGGACGGGCGGGGAGGCGGGCGGTCCGGGGGCGCGGGCGACAGGGACCCCTGGCCTTCGACTTCGGGCCTGCAGGCGCAGGCCCTACGCTCAGATGGAATGAAGCGGCTGGCCTCCACCTCGGGGTGGTGGCACGAATGCCCCACAACGCGGTCAGAGCCGCAGAGAGTGGAGACCAGCCGTGGACCATATTGGCATCGACCTGCACAAGAAGGACAGCCAGCTTTGCATCCTGAACGCGGAGGGCGGGGTTCTGGAGGTGCGGATCCCCACCCGGGCCGACCGGTTCGCCGAGGTGCTCGCGAACAGGCCGCGGGCCAAGCTCCTGCTGGAGGCCTCCACGGAAAGCGAATGGGTGGCGCGGCACATCGAATCGCTCGGGCACGAAGTGATCGTGGCCGACCCGAATTACGCGCCGATGTACGGGACGCGGACGAGGCGGGTAAAGACCGATCGGCGAGATGCCCGAGCGCTGGCCGAGGCTTGCCGTTCAGGGACCTACCGAGCGGCCCACCGGAGGTCGGAATCCAGGCGGACGGTCGCTGTCCGCTTGTCGGTGAGAGACACGCTGGTCCGCACCAGGTCGCGGTTCATCACGGTGACCCGGACGTCCTTGCGGAGCCATGGGCTACGGGCCCCGAGCTGTGAAGCCGAGCACTTCGCGCGGGTGGTGTTGGAGATGGCCCTGCCGGACGAGGTCCGCGACGAGGTCGAGCCGTTGCTGCTGATGTTCGACACGCTGAACGCCCGGATCGCCAAGGCCGACGCTGACCTCGAGGCCATCGCCCGCGACAGCGCAGTGGTACGGAGGCTCACGACGGCGCCAGGCGTGGGCGTCGTGACGGCCATTGCGTACGACGTCGTCATCGATGATCCCAAGCGCTTCCAGAGTGCCCAGCAGGTGTCCGCCTACTGCGGCCTGGTCCCTAGCGAGCTGAGCTCGGGCGAGAAACAGCGCAAGGGGCGGATCACCAAGACCGGCAACGCCAGGGTGCGCTGGCTTCTCGTCCAGGCCGCGCACTGCGTCTTGCGCAGCAAGAGCGCAGAGTCGCTGCCGCTGCGCGAATGGGCGGGGAAGATCCACCGGCGGAGGGGACGCGCAGTCGCCGTCGTGGCGCTGGCGCGCAAACTCTCCGGAATCCTGTTCGCGATGATGAGGGACGGGAAGGACTTCGACGGCAGCCGCACCTGCAGGGGAAACGCGATGGCCTAGACGACCGAAATCGGACCCAGTCGGGCGGACGCCGGGCCGGAGATCCGGGAGTGAGGCGAAAGCGGGTTTCGAGACAGGGTGAGCGCGAGTTCGGCCTTGGCTGGTCACCAGGAACGGCCGTCGCTCAGATGGCGCCCCCTGCTCGAATCCCCCACTGCGCCGGCGGCACTGCCGCCCCTGTCGAGCGCGAATAGAAGGCTGATGGAACTCGCGTTCGCCTGACTCCCTGACCGATGGCCAACCAGCGCCGCCCAGGCTTCAGGACAAACGACATCACCGGCCCTTGACCGGGGACGCCGCTTCATAGAAGGCCGAACGGCCCGGCCACCCGTTCGGCCTGAGCGCAGCCGCCGCGGAGCGGCGGCGGAGTCGAAGGCCAGGCGCGGCTCGGCGGTCGTTGCGGCGCCGCTGGACTACGCGTCCTTGGGCCGCTCGCCGTGGCGGGCGGTGACGACGGTGTGGATGCCGCCGCGGACCATGAAGTCGCCCACCACCTCGAGCCAGCGCGGCGCGATGGCGGCCACGATGTCGTCGCAGATGCGGTTGGTCACCGCCTCGTGGAACGTGCCCTCGTCGCGGAAGCTCCAGAGGTAGAGCTTGAGGCTCTTCAGCTCCACGCACTTCTCCGCCGGGATGTAGCGGATCCGGATGGTGGCGAAGTCCGGCTGGCCCGTCATCGGGCACACGCAGGTGAACTCCGGGCACTCCATCGCGACCTCGAACGGGCGCCCGGGCTTCGGGTTGGGGAAGGTCTGCAGCTCGCGGGAGGGCTTGGTGGCCATGAACCAGTAAATCCTTCAGAAGGAGCCCGAGTGGGGAAATCGCCTACCCAGGGCTGTCGCCTTTTCCAAACGGCGACGGGAAAAACTACAGCCTCGGCGCTATCGGTCGCGCCAAGCCCCTGTAACGCCGCGGCCGAGGCGAAGGCAAGCGGATTGCTTTGGAGGAGGTCGAGCCCGAACTGGAGGGAGCATGAAGACCACCGGCACCCGCCGCACCCTGCGCAGCGCCCCCAAGCGTCTGGTCACCACCATCGGCAATCTGATCTCCGCCGCCTACGAGGCCGCCCCCGGCATCGGCGACAAGAAGCTGGAGCGCGCCCTGCGCCTGCTCACCCGCTCCCCGCTGGCCCGCCAGCTCAATCCTCACGTGGAGTTCGTCCGCTAGCGTCCGACCCTCGACGCTGCCGGGCGGTACGCCGGCCGCGCGGGCGCTCCTGGCTGAATCCCACGCGCCGGACCCGGCCGCCCCTCCGGGTCCGGCGGCTGCATTTCTCCCCGCCGAGCCACCTCCGGGCACCCTCCCACCGCCGCCTCCCACCGCCGCCTCCCACCCCCACGGACGGCCCGCGCCCCGGGCGCGCGCTGCCCGGAGTCCAGGCAGCCGCGAAGGTCGCGCACCGACCCCGAGGCGGGTATCCTCCGCCGCCGCAGGCCAGAACCGCGCACCCGCGCGGCATCGCCGCGGAGGCCCCGTGACCGCACCCCTCGAGACGACCCCAGCGCCCACCGGCCTGCCGGAAAACGCCTTCCGCCCCCTCGAGCCGGGCGAGACCTTCCGGCCCATGGTGCCGGCCAGCGCCTCGCCGCCCGAGCTGACCGTCCGCTCGGTGGTGCAGGGCGTGATCTGGTCGGCGGTCTTCTCTGCGGCGGCGACCTTCATCATCCTGAAGCTCGGCCAGGGGATCGAGTCGGCCATCCCCATCTCCATCCTGGCGGTGGGCGTCTCGGCGCTGCTGGTGCAGGTGCTGAAGGCTCGCGGCTCCACGCTGCTGGAGAACGTGAACGTGCTGGCCTGGGGCGCCACCTCCGGCATCGTGGCCGGCGGCTCGGTCTTCACCATGCCGGCCATCTTCATCCTGGGCCTCGAGGGCCGGAGCAGCTTCTGGCAAATCTTCCTGGTGCCGCTGCTGGGCGCGGTGCTGGGCGTGTTCCTGCTGGCGCCCTTCCGCCGCTACTTCACCCACGACCTGCACGGCAAGCTGCCCTTCCCCGAGGGGCGCGCCACCACCGAGATCCTGGTGGCGGGCAACAAGGGCGGCGACAGCGCCATCACCCTGGCCTGGTCGGCCGGCCTGGCCGCGGCCTTCGACTTCGTCGGCCCGTCGATGAAGGGGTTCTCCGACACCTTCTCGACCGCCGCCATCGGCGCCTTCTCCACGCTGACCCACAAGGTGAAGGCGGTCTTCTCCATGAACACGTCCGCGGCCATCTTCGGCCTCGGCTACATCATGGGCGTGGACTACGCCGCCATCATCCTGGCCGGCTCCTTCATCTCCTACTTCGTGCTGGTGCCGATCTTCGCCTGGGTGGGGCCGCACCTCGCGACCCCGCTGCTCCAGGGCGGCGCGCCGCTCGCGGAGCTGCCGTTCGACGGGATCTTCAGGGACTACGCCCGCCCCATCGGCATCGGCGGCATCTTCGCGGCCGGGCTGCTCTCCATCCTCAAGATGTCGCCGGTGATCGGCCAGGCCATCAAGGTGGCCGTGGGCGAGGTGATCCGGCTGGCCCGCGGCGCCGGCTCGGTGGCCTCCTCCGAGCGGACCGACCGCTCCATCCCCATGGCCGGGGTGCTGGGCGGCATGGTCCTCACCACGCTGCTCACCTTCCTCTACTTCCGCTTCGCGGTGCTGGCGGACGAGCCCGGCGCCACCCGCCTGGCGCTCCTCTCCGCGCTGCTCACGCTGGGCATCTCCTTCCTGTTCGCGGCGGTCTCGGCCTGGGCCATCGCCATGATCTCCATCACGCCCATCTCCGGCATGACGCTCACCACGCTGATCGTCACCGCCGTGCTGCTCTCGGCCATGGGGCTCAAGGGGCAGAGCGGCATGCTGCAGACGCTCCTCATCGGCGGCGTGGTCTGCACCGCGCTCTCCATGAGCGGCTCCCTGGTGACCCAGTACAAGATCGGCTACTGGCTGGGCTCGACGCCGCGGCGGAATCGAGTGGGGCAACATCATCGGCTCGGTGGTGGCGTCGCTCTTCACCACCGGCACCATCTTCCTGATGGCCAAGGTGTACGGCTTCACCGCCTCGCCCGAGCACCTGCACCCCATGGCCGCGCCGCAGCCCAACGCCATGGCGGCGGTGCTGACCGGCGTGATGGGCACCGGCGACGCCCCCTGGTTCCTCTACGGCCTCGGCGCGGTCTTCGCGGTGGCGGCCGAGATGTGCGGCGTCTCCGGCCTGGCCCTGGCGCTGGGCATGTACCTGCCCATGGACCTCAACTCGCCGCTGATCCTCGGCGCGGCCACGGCCTGGCTGCTCAAGCGGTCGTCGAAGGACGAGAAGGTGGCCGCCGCCCGCCACGAGCGCGGCACGCTGATCGCGTCCGGCTTCATCGCCGGCGGCGCGCTCATCGGCGTCATCACCGCGCTGCTCCGGTTCCTCGAGGGCCAGTTCGGGATCACCCTCATCCCCGACCTGACCCACCTGCCCGGCCTCGGGCCGGTGCTGGAGGGCTGGGCCAACTGGTCCGGCCTGGGCGCGTTCCTGCTGCTGGGCGGGTTCGTGTACTGGATCAGCCGCCGGTCGGCGAAGGAGCCGGAGGGGCAGGCATAGGCGCGCGCTGCCGCCGCCGGCGCAGCGCGTCCCAGGCCTCGTGCAGCCGCAGCCGGTCGGCCGGGGCCACGCCCACGCCGGCCAGGACCCGCCCGTCCTGCGCCTGCAGGATGGCCTCGGGGGGCAGGCCGCGCAGGAACGCGCGGTCGAGGGTCTGCAGCGGCAGCTTGCGGGCCGGGAGCGGCAGCGCCAGCCGCTCGAATCTCGGAGGGGACCAGCTCCAGCACGCCGCCGCCGTAGTGGCGCCCCTCCAGCTCGGCGGTGAGCGCGGTCAGGCTGTTCACGAAGGCCGCCACCAGCTGGCCGGGGTCGGTCCCGCCCTGCGGCACCAGCCGGTAGGCGGTGTCGGTGGTGAGCGCGCCGGCCTCGTTGAGCACCAGCCGGGGCAGGTCGTGGGCGCGCTTCAGCAGGCTCACGGGAGCGGGCCAGACCGAGGGCACCACGTACCAGGGCGAGCGGGTCCGGCACTTGTAGCGGCGCGGCAGCCCCTGGGCTTCACCCAGCGCCAGGTAATGGCGCAGGCCGGGCGGGTGGCGGTCACCGGCGCGGGAGAGGTCGAGGAAGTGGGCGGGCAGGCCGCTCTTGCGGTTCTCCTCCTGGCGACGCGCGTCGTGGATCACGCCCCGCACGTGCTCGCTCCGGCCGAACATGGGGCGCGCGTACGCGTGCAGGCCGTGGGCCTCGACGGTGGCGTCGTCCACCAGGAAGAAGGCGTTGGCGCCGGTGACGATCCCCACGTCCACCTCGGCCGCCTCGCCCAGCCGGCGCACGCCCGGCGCGGCGGAGAGGCCCTCCAGCAGCGCGCGGGTCCGCTCCGGCAGGAACAGCGTCATCCACTTGCCGCCCAGCCGGTCGCCGGGGACGCAGGCCGCGCGCCGGAAGAGCCGCTCCGGGCTGCCGCGCAGGAAGGCCGCCCCGCGCACCGCCACCACGCCCACCTCGGCGGGCGGCGCGCCTGCGGCGGCGCGCTCGCAGAGGAGCAGCACCGTGCCCTGCAGCGCGTCCTCGAACCAGAGCTCGGCCGGGTCGACCACCACCACCCGGCTGCAGCCCGCCACCAGCGCCTCGCGCAGCGCCCCGGCGTGCAGCACGTGCAGGAGCTCGGCCGGGATCACCATGGCCAGCCGGCCGCCGGGGCGCAGCTGGCGCAGCGCCGCCAGCACGAAGGGCACCCACAGGTTCACGTGGCGTGTGAAGGGCAGGCCAGCCTTCGCGAAGAGCTGCTCGGCCCGCTGCTGGGCCTCCTCGGACAGGAACTGGTAGCGGACGTAGGGCGGGTTCCCCAGCGCCGCGTCGAAGCCGGGGCGGGCGTCGTCGTGCGCGAGCGCCCAGGCCAGCAGGTCGCCCTGCAAGACCGTGGCGCGCAGCCCGGCCGCGCGCGCCGCCTCCCGGGCCTTGGCGGCCTCCTCTCCCTGGAGCTCGATCCCCAGCAGCTCGCCGTCGAAGCGCGGCGCCTCGGCGGCGACCGCCCGCAGGAAGGCCCCGTCCCCGCAGGAGGGCTCGAGGATCCGGCGCGGCCGCGCCGCGAGCACCCAGCGCGCCAGGAAGCGCGCCAGCGCCGGCGGCGTGTAGTAGCCGCCGCGCAGCTTGTCTGCGGTCTGGTGCTCGAGGAAGTCCATCGGGGCGGGAGAGCCTAACGCAATCCCGGCCCGAGAGGCTCAGAGCACCTGATCGATGGTGACCACGTCCACCAGCCCCAGCACGTTGTAGATGGCGGGGATGACCTTCTCCGGCGGGTGCTTGCGCCGCAGCTCGGCCACCTTGTCGGTGCCGGCGCGATACGCCGGCAGGTACATGCGCCCCAGCAGCGGGTGGCGGCCCCAGGCGCCGGAGAGCTTGTCGGCGCGCTCGTCCGACACCAGGTAGTCGTTGCGCAGCACCTTCGCCACGTCCGCCTGCTCCTTGCCTTCCTTCCAGGTGAGCCAGGAGGACTGGTTCTTGGCGTCGTCCTGCAACAGGGCCAAGAGCGTGCCGATCTGCGTGTCGTCGTCCGGCAGCTCGTGGATCTCCTTCACGCCGTACGCCATCAGGATGGCGTTGTTGGCGATGCCCTCTGAGAGCGAGGCGCCGCGGGTGTTCATGGTGAGGACGGTGGCCTCGAACCCCAGCTTCTTCTCGACGTAGAGCCCCTGCGCCAGCGCGAAGTTGGTGACGTGGCCCGGCACCACCTCGTGCGACACCAGCTGGATGAACTCGGGGTAGGAGATCTCCAGCGCCGCGTTGATCTCGTAGGTGGCCTCGTACTGCGGCGAGCGGTCGGCGTTGCGGGCCCGGCCCACGTAGTTCATCGAGCCGGAGAACCAGGCGTTCTCGATGGGCAGGAACTGGATGTTGGCCCGCGGCACACCGTGAAGCGAGGCGGGCAGGTACGGGACCACGTGGCGCCGCGTCCCCTCCTCCAGCTGCGCAATCAACGCGTCCGCCATCTGCTTGATCGACTTCTTCGGGACCAGCCGCTCCTTGCGCCAGGCGTCCACCGCCGCCAGCAGCTCGGCGGGCGAGCCGGTCTTGTACCCGGCCTTCGAGAGCAGCCGCGCCAGCAGGTCCTTCTTGGCGGCCGGCTGCGAGGGCTCCGGCGGGCGGCCGGTGGAGCCGATCACGCACCGCTCGTAGGCCACCTTGGGCCCCTTGCCGCGCAGCTCCTGGACCAGCTCGTACATGACCTGGCAGCACTCCGCCTGGCCCACGAGGTAGGCGCCGCGGAGGCCGCCCAGCGCCTTTCCCTGCGCGCCCATCTCGGCGATGGCCCCCTGCACGTCCACCGCCGCCAGGTAGGCGTCGATGGCGGCGTGGTCAGGCGCCTTGGCGGCGATGCCGCCGGTGTCCCGCAGCCGGGCGGCGGCGGGGTGGGTGTAGGCGGCCGGCAGCGGCTCGTCGGAGTACCAGGAGTCGGCGATGAACCGGCCGACGCCCGAGGGGTTCATGACGTCCCCGCCCCATAGCGTGTCGAATCCCCAGGATCGCGGTGGCGGTGGTGCTGGCCAGCTGGGCCTCGGTGGGCATGGGGCGGGTCCTTTCACAGACCGGGGGTCGGGAACGGCGGGGACATTAACACCGGGCCCGCCCGTCCGCCGTGGATGTTGGGACGGGGGCTGCGCCCCCGCCCCGCCAGCAAAGCTGGCGGGGCCCCCACCCCGGCTTTGTTTCCGATTCGTGATCGCTCGTCTAGACTGCGCGACCAGCCAGGACCCCCGCCCGGAGCCACGATGGACGCGCCCTCCCAGACCTCGCTGCCCGAGAACGCCTACCGCCCGCTCAACCCCGGTGAGACCTACCAGCCGATGGTCCCGGCGACGCAGTCGCCGCCGGAGTCGACCTGGCGCTCGGTGCTGTGGGGCCTCCTCTTCTGCGCCATCTTCACCATCGCCTCGGCGTACTCAGGCCTCAAGGTCGGCCAGGTGATGGAGGCGGCCATCCCCATCTCCATCCTGGCCATCGGCCTGGCGCGGGTGTACGCGCGCCGCTCCAGCGTGCTGGAGAACGTCATCATCACCGGCATCGGCGGGAACTCCGGCGCGGTGGTGGCCGGCGCCATCTTCACGCTGCCGGCGCTCTACATCATGAAGCTCGACCCGCACCCCTGGCAGACCATCTTCATCTGCCTGGCCGGCGGGGTCCTGGGCGTCCTCTTCCTGATCCCGCTCCGCCGCTACTTCGTGCGCGAGACGCACGGGCAGTTCCCGTACCCCGAGGCGACCGCCATCACCGAGGTGCTGGTCACCGGCGAGAAGGGCGGCTCCCAGGCCAAGCTGCTGCTCCAGGCCACCGGCGTGGCCATGGTCTACGACTTCTTCGTCACCACGTTCCAGGTCTGGAAGGAGTTCATCGACTTCCGGTTCCTCCCGGTCGTGAACGGCCTCGCCCAGAAGGCGAAGATGACCCTCTCCTTCGACGGCGTGGGGTTCATCCTGGGGCTGGGCTACGTGATGGGGCTCCGCTCCTCCATGCTGCTCTGCGCCGGCGGGGTCCTCGCCAACCTGGTGCTGGTGCCGCTCATCTGGTTCATCGGGCAGCGGCTGCCCGACGCCGTCTACCCGGCCACCATCCCCATCTCGCAGATGGACGCGAACCAGATCTTCCGCGGCTACGTCCGCTACATCGGCGTGGGCGCCATCGCCACGGCCGGGATCTTCGGCATCCTCAAGTCGCTCCGGATCATCGCCGGCTCCTTCGGCATCGCCGTGAAGGCGTTCCGCTCCGGGGGCGAGGCGCAGCTGGCGCGGACGGATCGCGACGTCTCGGTGATGACCATCCTCATCGGCGTGGTGGTGGCCACGCTGCTGGTGGCCGTGTTCATGGGCTCGCTGGGGGCCTCGCCGGCCGTGCTCGTCATCGGTGTGCTGCTCATCCTGCTGTTCTCCTTCTTCTTCACCACCGTGGCCGCCAACGCCATCGCCACCACGGCCCGCAACCCGGTCTCGGGCATGACCATGCTGACGATCATCTTCTCGTCGGTGGTGCTGCTCCGGTTCGGCCTCTCCGGCCAGACGGGCATGTTCTTCGTCATGGCCATCGCCGGCATGGTCTGCACTGCGCTCTCGGTCTCCGGCCAGACCATCACCAATCTCAAGACCGGCTACTGGCTGGGGTCGACGCCGGCGGCGCAGGAGCGTGCGAAGTTCCTGGGCCTGGTGGTGGCCGCGGTGGCGGCCGGCCTCACCATCGCGGCCCTGTCGGTGACCTACCAGTTCGGCGAGGCGCTGGAGGGGGACGGGCGCCCGGTGCTGGTCGCGCCCCAGGCCTCCATCATGCAGTCGCTGGTGCAGGGGTTCATGAGCCAGCAGCCGGTGGCCTACCTGCTCTTCGGCGTCGGAGCGATGCTGGCCATCATCCTGGAGATGCTGAAGGTGCCGGCGCTCACCTTCGCCCTGGGCATGTACCTGCCGCTCGAGCTCAACTCGCCGGCCCTGGTCGGCGGCTTCCTCCACCACCTGGTGACCCGGCGTGCAGACAGGACCGGCGGCGAGGCCGGCCAGTCCATCCGCGAGAAGGGCGTGATCATCGCCTCGGGCCTGATGGCCGGCGGCGCCCTGGGCGGCGTGCTCGGGGCGGGGCTGCGGCTGGTCCCCGGCTACAGCGAGGACCTGATCCGCACGCCGTTCTACGGGGACGAGGCCATCTCGCAGTCGGTGAGCACCGTGGCCTTCCTCGGCCTGTGCCTCTACCTGTGGTTCGGCTCCGTCCGGAAGGCCAAGGCCGCCCGGGCCTGACCGCCCTGGCCCCCGCCCGAGTGGCCGGGGTACCGGTCCGCTGACCTGGGGCTGCGGAGCCCCAGGCGGTCGCACGGCCCGATCGCGCCTTTCCCGGCCCTCCGCGCGAGGTGCTCGCGGCACGTGCACTGCACGCCCTGCACGTGCGTCGGCGGCCCACGCTGGCCCACCCGTGATCGTGTACGGGCCCCGGCGCGCGGAGACAGCTCATGCGCAACGTTCGGATCGGGACCATGGTCGCCCTGGCCATGGGGAGCCTGGTGGTGCTGCTGGGCGTGCTGGCGGCCACCTCCTGGTTCTCGCTGGAGCGTGAGGCCAAGGTCCGCCAGCAGCTCTCCGAGGAGACCTACCCCGCGGTCCAGGCCTTCGACACGCTGATGGCCGCGCAGGCCCGGGAGCAGCAGGCCCTGACCGCGCTGCTGGTCCCCGAGCTGCGCGACCGCGCCCGCGACGCCGCCCACAAGAGCCTGGCCGACGGCCGCTTCGAGATGGACGCCAGCCTGTCCCGCCTCGACAAGCTGCCCCGCACCCCCGAGATCGAGGCGGCCTGGACCGCGGACAAGGCCGCCGTCAACGCCTGGATCGCCTCCACCGAGACCATCGTAGACTCCGTCCAGCCCTACGAGGACCTGCTGGCGCAGCTCGACCCGCCGGCCAAGCCGAAGGAGCTGGCCGAGGCGCGGGTCGCCGCCTGGGAGGCGTACGGCCAGAGCCTGGAGGCGTTCAAGGAGGCCGACGCGCGGCTGGTGGCGGCGCGCCAGGCGGTGCTCTCGCAGTCCGGCGAGTCCAAGGCCGCCGCCCTCTCGGCCGAGCGGAAGACCCGCGTCGCGCTGGTGGCCACCGCCGCGGCCATCCTGGTGCTGGGCGTGCTGCTGACCGTGCTGATCCGGCGCGCGGTGGCCCGGGCCGTGACCGGGCTGGTCCGCGAGGCCGGCGCGCTGGGCGAGGCGGTGGAGGCCGGGCAGCTCGGGGCCCGCGCCTCGGCCGAGCACGTCCAGGAGGAGTTCCGCCCGGTGGTGGAGCGCATGAACGAGGTCATGGACGCCTTCGCGCGCCCCATCGCCGTGACGGTGGAGGCGCTCACCACGCTGGCCGCCGGCGAGGCCCCGGCCTACATCGAGGAGCCGTACGCCGGCGACTTCGACAAGATCAAGACCAGCGTCAACGACCTGATCCGCGTGGTGAAGCAGCGCGGCAAGGACCTGGACCTGCTCATCGCCGCGGCGGTGGAGGGGCGGCTCGACTACCGGGCCAATCCCTCGAGGTATCAAGGCGGCAACGCGCGCCTCATCACCGCGCTCAACCAGATGCTGGACGCGCTGGTGTCGCCGCTCCAGGTGGCGGCCGGCACCGTGGACCGGATCGCCCGCGGCGACCTCCCGCCGCCCATCACCGCCGAGTACCGGGGCGACTTCGACCTCCTCAAGCAGAACCTCAACACCTGCGTGGCCGCAGTCCACGCGCTGGTGGAGGACGTGCAGCAGCTGGCCGGCGCCGCCGTGCGGGGCCAGCTCTCGGTCCGCGCCGACCCGTCGCGCCACCTGGGCGAGTTCCGCGCGGTGGTGGAGGGGCTCAACGCCACGCTGGACGCGGTGGTGGGCCCGGTGGACGTGGCCGCCCGCGCGGTGGAGCAGATCGCGCGGGGCGAGATCCCCCCGCCCATCCCCGAGCAGGCGGGCGACTTCAGCCGGCTGCGGGACAACCTCAACACCTGCATCGCCGCGGTCAACGCGCTGGTGCGCGACACCGACCTCCTGGCGCAGGCCGCGCTGGAGGGGCGCCTCTCGGTGCGCGCCGACGCGGCCCGCCACCAGGGGCAGTTCCGCGAGGTGGTGGAGGGGGCCAACCGGACGGTGGAGGCGCTGCTGGCGCCGGTGGTGGAGTCCACCGGCGTGCTGGAGCGGCTGGCCGCCCGCGACCTGCGGGCGCGCGTGACCGGCTCGTTCCCCGGCGACCACGCCCGCGCCAAGGACGCCGTCAACCGGACCGCCGAGGCGCTGCACGAGGCGCTCTCGCAGGTCTCGGCGGCGGTGGACCAGGTCTCCGGCGCCTCGGCCCAGATCGCCTCCTCCTCGCAGGCCGTGGCCTCCGGCGCCTCCGAGCAGGCCTCCTCGCTGCAGGAGACCACCAGCTCCATCGGCGCCGTGGCGCAGATGATCGAGCGCGCCACCGACCACGCCCACGCGGCGGACCGGATTGCCAGGACCGCGCGGGCGGCCGCCGACGAGGGGACCGCCGCGGTGGACCACCTGCAGCAGACCATGGGGCGGATCAAGGCCTCGGCCGAGGGGACCAGCCAGATCATCCGCGACGTCTCGGACATCGCCTTCCAGACCAACCTGCTGGCCCTCAACGCCGCCGTCGAGGCGGCCCGGGCCGGCGACGCCGGCCGCGGGTTCGCGGTGGTGGCCGAGGAGGTCCGCTCGCTGGCCATGCGGGCCAAGGAGGCGGCGGGCAAGACCGAGGAGCTGATCCGGCAGTCGGTCAAGGAGACCGAGCAGGGCGAGCAGGCGGCGCGCCAGGTCTCCGGGCAGCTGGCGCAGATCCAGCAGGGCGTCTCCAAGGTCAGCGACGCGGTGGCGGAGATCGCCGCGGCGGCCCGCGAGCAGAGCTCGGGCATCGCCCAGGTCAACCGGGCGGTGACCGAGATGGACAAGGTCACCCAGCAGAACGCGGCCTCGGCCGAGGAGTCGTCCTCGGCGGCCAGCGAGCTCTCCAGCCAGGCCGCCGATCTGGCCAGCATGGTGAGCGCGTTCCGGCTGGAGCAGGGTGGGCCCTCCGCCGGCCCTCGCGCCGTGGCCGGCGCCCCGCGGCGTCCGGCCCTGGCACCCGCCGCGGCGGCCGCACCCGCCGCGCCGGCCAGGCCGGCCAGGCCGGTCACGCCGGCCGGGCGCGCCCCGACCGCGGGGGGAGCGGATCCGTTCCCCATGGACGACCCGGGGGAGATCAGGGACTTCTGAGGAGGCGCGGCTCCAGGTCCCCTAGCCTGCCAGCCCCGACCCGAGGCCCGGCGGCGCCCTTCGACTCCGCCGCGGCCTCGCCGCGGCGACGCTCGGGGCGAACGGGCCTCCGAGGCCGTTCGGGCTGAGCCCCTCGAACGACCCAGGCACCCACCGGTGGACCTACCGGTGCGGACGCGAGCCGCTGCCTGTGAGGCCGCCGCTCCGGCCGGCGCCCGTCGGGGCCTTCCGCGCGGCGGCGCGCTGCGCGGCCTGGGCGCGGATGCGCCGGGCCATGGGGCCGTCCACCTCGCGCACGTGCTCGCGCAGCCAGGCGCTGAGCCAGCTGGCCAGCTCCAGCACGCCGCTGAGGCTGGGCGCCTCGTTGAGCGCGCGCACCTGGTGGAAGTACTGATCGGCGAAGGCCCGGTGCAGCCGCGCGTGCGCCTCGCGGTACGGATCGCGGGCCAGCTCCATCTCCGCCTCCTCGGCGGCGAAGTGCTGGGCGGTGTAGCGGCGCAGGCCGGCCAGGATGGCCGGGACCTGCTCCAGCGCGCGCTGCTTCATGGCCTCGCGCAGCGTGCCCACCAGCCGGTAGAGCTCGCGGTGCTGCCCGTCGATGTCCGCGACGCCGGACGACAGGTCCTCGGTCCATTCCCCAGCCATGATCAGAGCGTAACCAGCCGCGCGTGGGCTGTCTGCCGGGCGGCTGCTGACACCGCGGCGCGGGACGGGACAGGCTCTCGCACGCGGATGCTCGGTCCGCGCGGGGCGGGCGCCGGGCGCGGCAGGTCCCCTGCCCGCCAGACACCCGAATCAGAACAACAGGGCGATCCCCCCCGGCGCAGGGACGAGGGTGACGCCCTTCACCAGCCGCGACTGGAGGAGCGGCACGCTCACGCCCACCGCCGTGCCCGCGGCCGCGCCGGCCAGCACGTCGGTCATCCAGTGGGCGGGGGCGCGGCGCGCTCGCGGCCGGCGGGTCACGGCGGGCCGACCACGTCGAAGAAGTCCGGGCGATCGGTCTCGATCACGTCCGGCGCGGCGGCCCAGGTGTCGAGGAGGTCCTGGTCCTCGTTGATGGTCCAGAGGATGACGCGCTTCCCGGTGCCGTGGATCCCGGCGACCACGCTGGCGTCCATGCGCTCGCTGCCGGGGGCGTACTTGAAGGAGATGCCGGTGGCGCCGCGCTCGTGGGCCGCGCCCAGCGGGGCGTCCACGTCGCCGAGCGAGACCACGAAGCTGTAGAGCGGCGTGCGCTTGTCCACCACGCCGTCGAGGAAGTTGAGCTGCGAGGTCTCCGCCAGCACGCGGCCGTCGAGCTGGTGGAGCCGGACCAGCCGGTCCACCTCGTTGGCCATGTGCTTGGCCTCCTCGACGCCGATGGAGCGGCAGTACTGCCCCTTGATGTCGAGGGAGATCAACTTCTCCGGCTGGAGCCCGGAGATGGCCTGGAAGACCTCGTCGACGCGGACGTAGTGCTGGATGCAGGTCTCGGAGGAGCCGGCCGCGCAGGGCTGGCCGCCGTCGCAGTAGGCCACGGCGTCGATCTGCGCGTCGGACAGGTCCTGGAAGCAGCCGATCTGGTTGCCGGCGCAGTCCAGCGTCTCGTTGTCGTGGCCCAGCCAGAGCGTCTTGTCGGCGGTGATCTGGATGTCCACCTCGGCCCCGTCGAGCGTCTCGAAGCCGTGCAGCACCGCCGGCAGGGTGTTGGGCATGCAGGACAGGCCGGGGCCGCAGTCATGGCCGCCGCCGCGGTGCATCAGCACCACGGTGGGGCTCCAGCCTTCGACCGGCGCGTCGGGCAGGTAGTCGAACTTGGAGCAGCCGCCCAGCAGCAGCCCCGCGGCCAGCGCGATCAGCGGCCGAAGCGGTAGACGAGATCCAGGCATAGGCTCGGGTTCCAGTGCGTGGGGTGGGCGAAGTTGTCGTCCTGCTTCCGGTGCGAGTCGAGGGCGAAGCTGAAGGCCACCCCGGCGTCCAGCTTGAGCGAGAAGCGCGCGTCCAGGTCCTTCACCAGGTAGCCGCCCGCGATGATCGACATGTTCTTCCAGTCGTAGTTGGGGTCGGACTCGGTCCAGTAGAGCGCCTTCAGGTCCCAGCCCCACTCCAGCGTCTTGATGCGCTCGCCCAGCGCGTGGGCGAAGGCCAGGCCCAGGGAGGTGGAGTGGGAGTTGCCGGTGAAGCCGAACCCGACCAGCCCCTCGAACGCGGCCCGCTCGTCCAGGTGATAGCTGGCGCCGGCGTGGATCACCTCGTAGAAGCCCACGCCGCCCAGGGCCGCCCAGCCCCTGCGCACCACCGCGGGCGCGGCCAGCGGCGTGGCGGGCTGCCCGGGGGCCGGCGCAGGGGCCGGCGCCGCGGCGGGCGGGTCGGCGGGGGGAGTGGCCGGCTCGTCGGCGCGCGCGGCAGGGCTCGCGGCGGCGCCCAGCCACAGGAGGACCGCCCAGGGACGGATGCGCATGCCACGCATGGTGACAGCCGGGGCCGTCCCGGCAAACAGGACCAAGGGCCTAACGCGATCGCACGCTGGCCGACAGCTCCAGGTAGTCCAGGAAGTCGCTGCGATCGGTGAGGATCACGTCCGGCGCCATGCCCCAGGCCGGCGCGATGTCCTCCACCTTGGCCTGCGGGTCCGGGACCGGCCAGATGATCACCCGCAGGCCGCGGTTGCGGAGCCCCGCCGGGAAGGACGGGTCGAGCGGCTCGCTGGTGTAGCGGTAGGAGATGCCGTCCGCGCCCTCGCGATCCGCGTCGGCGATGATGGGATCGGCCTCGGCGTACCCCTCCACGAACAGGTAGGTGGGCGTGCCGTTGTCCTTGAAGCGGCGCATGAAGGTCACGTAGTCCGACTCGACCAGCAGCCGCCACTCCATGCCGTGGGCGCGGGTCAGCGCGTCGATCCGGTCGGCCATGGTCTTCGACTCGTCCAGACCCAGCGAGCCGCAGAGCTGGTCCTTCACGTCCAGCGCCAGCAGGTCCTGCGTCAGGGCCGGGTCGGTGGAGAAGCGCTGGAAGACCTCCTCCAGCCGGACGTAGTGCTGCACGCAGCCGTCGCCCTCCGGGTCGGTGCAGGGCTGGGCGGTGGCGACGTCGCAGCTGGCCACCGCGTCGATGGCGGTGTCGCGCAGCTCCTGGAAGCAGCCCACCACCGCGCCGGCGGTGGCGCCTCCCAGCGGATCGCTGCAGTCGTAGACGTCGTTGTCGTGGCCCAGCCAGAGCGTGCCGTCGCGGCTCAGCTGCAGGTCCATCTCCACGCCGTCGTAGAGGCTGGCGCCGTAGAGCATGGCCGGCATGGTGTTCTCGCGGATCTCCGGGTTGTTGGCCCCGGCCCCGCGGTGCATGAGGATCAGCGGCCGGTCCAGCGGCTCCACCGGCCCGCGATCCACCTGGGTGAACTGATCGCAGCCGCCGGCGAGGAGGGCGGCCAGCGCGAGCGCGCGTCTCACCATGTGTCGAACCTGTACCTGAGCTCGAGCCCGGCGAAGCCGTTCCAGCGCGTCGGGTACTCGAAGTTGACGTTCTGCTTGCGGTCCGCGCCCACGTCGAAGGTGAGCGCCACGCCGGCGTGCGGGACGAGGAAGAGGTCAGGCCGCAGCTGCATGGCGCCGTACGCGCCCAGCTCGAGGGTGACGAGCTTCCAGTCGTAGTCGGAGGTGGAGCGCGTCCAGTAGAGCGCCCGGGTCAGCAGGCCGGCGTCGGCGAGGGTCACGCCCGCACCCGTGGGGAGCCGGGGCGCGGCCCAGAACGCGTAGCGCCAGTCGAGGCCGGCGGTGTACGTGTCCTCGCCGCCCGTGCCGAGGCTGGAGCCGAGCAGCGCGCCGATGGAGGAGCGCGGGCCGGGCTGGTAGGAGCCGACCACGTAGAAGCGCTCGTAGCTCGCGGCGCCGCCGTGGACCTGCCAGGCGTGGTTCCAGTCCGGCGCGGCCGGCTCGGCCGCTGGCGGGATGACGGGCGCTGCGGCCGCCGCCTCCGCCGGTGGCCCGGCGCCTTCCTCGGCCAGCGCCGGCGGCGCGAGGAGGAGCGCCAGGACGGCCAGTGCGCTGCGTGCGGACACGGAACTCCCTTCCCGCAGGCCGGACCATCCGACCTGCTGCGCCCACTATAGGAGAGCGGGCCCGGGCCGGAACCGGGACCAAGGTCGCACGCGGCACGGGAGCGCCCTAGAGCCCCGTGGCGCCGCCGGCCGGCGCGGGGCGCGGGGTGGGGCCGACCGGCTGGACCAGCGGGGCGGGCCGGCCGGCGAACGTGTACAGGTGGTAGCGCCCGGCCTGGCCGGCGGGGCGGAAGCTCCCCGCGATGGCCTGCACCACCGGCGTGCCCAGGTGGCGCGGGTTGGGGCCGGCCAGGTCGGGGTGCTCGATGGGCTCGAACAGCACCACCGCCGGCACCTGGCCTGCCTGCAGCGCGGCCACCAGCGGCGCCGCGAAGGCAGGGTCGCGCTCGTCCAGCAGCCGCAGCATCCAGCTGTCGAGCGCCAGCGGCCGCTGGCCGGCCAGGAGCGGCACCAGCGGATCCTCCGAGAGCACCCGCGCGCCGGGCGGCAGGAGGGCGATGGCGGCGCGCACCTGGGCCAGGCGGCTCTCGCGCCGGTCCTGCCGGAGGTCGAGCCCGGCCGAGGCGAGCCCGGTCACGGCCGCGAGCGCGGCCGCGGCCACCGCCACCCGCTGGCGCGCCGGGCCCGCGCCCACCGCCCGGGCCAGCGCCGCGCCCAGCACCGCCGCCGAGGCCACCTCCAGCTCCACGAAGTGGTTGGTGGCGGTCCCCGGCGATCCGAAGACCACCGCCGCCGCGCCCACGGCCAGCGCCAGCCAGCACGCGCCCAGCAGCAGCACCGCCGACTCCGGCGCGCGCCAGCCCCCCGGCTCCCGCGGCCGCGCTGCCAGGAGCGCCGTCACCGCCGCTGCCAGCAGGGCCAGCCCGGCCCGGTCGGCGAAGCGCAGGTGGAAGAGGACGCGCGCCGGGCCGCCCAGCAGCGAGCGGAGGTCGGCGCCGCCCGAGGCGCAGGCGGCCAGGGTGGTCAGGAAGCGGCCTCCGGAGAGCAGCTCGGCCAGCGCCAGCCAGAGCAGGCCCAGCCCACCACCCAGCCCGAGCAGGCGCACCGCCGCGACGCGCTCGCGCCGCAGGGCCAGGAAGGCGACGCCGGCGGCCAGCCCGGTGAGCGCGGTCATCTTGGCCGCGAACGCCAGCGAGAGCAGGAGCGCGGCCAGCGGGAGCCGCCAGCGCCCGGCGCCGAGCAGCGCCGCCAGCCCGAGCGCGGTGAGCGCCACCGGCCAGAGATCGCCGCGGTTGGCGGTCAGCGCCCGCTGCGCCGCCCCGCCCGCCAGCGCGGCGGCCGCCAGCAGCGCCGCCTCGGCCCGCCCCAGCCCGGCGCGGCGCAAGAGCAGCGCCACGCCCAGCACCGCCAGCAGGCCGGCCGCCGCCGCCACCGCGTAGCCGGCGGGCAGGAGCGGGACGCCGGCCCGGAGCAGCCCCGCGTGCAGCGCGAAGACCAGCGGGAAGTTGCGCGTGCCGCCGTAGCCGAGCCGAGGGTCCTGCAGCGGCCGGTAGAAGGTCCCGTGCGCCAGGTCGTCGGCCAGCGCCATCCAGGCGCCGCCCACGTGGTTGAGGGCGTTGCCGCTCTGCCAGGCCGCCGGCAGCCGGGCCAGCGTGAGGGCGGCCAGCAGGGCGCAGAGGGTCAGGGGGAGCGCGAGCGCACGCCTCGGCATCGGTCGGATCTACCTGCCTTTCCGGCGGCCGGATACCCCGGCGACGCGGGCCTCACCCCTCGGCCGGCGCGCGCTCTCCCGCGGCCACCGCCGCCCGGCGGCCCCGGAACAGCCCCACCCAGCCGCCCGGGAGCCAGCCGCGCGCCCAGGAGAGTCCGACGTAGGCCAGCGCGAAGGCGATCCCGGCCGCCGCCAGCCGCGCCAGCTGCGGCACCCCCGGCAGCTGCAGCGCCACCCACGCCGCCGGCATGGCCACCGCGGTGGCCGCGCCCTGGCGCAGCAGCGCCCGCCACGGCAGCACCGCCCGGAGCGGGACCTCGAAGAGCTGGCCGGTGCGGTGCAGCAGGGCGGCGCGCGCCAGCGCCTCCGCCACCACCCAGCCCAGCAGCGCGCCGAGGGGGCCGACCGCGCGCAGGCCGGCGGTGACCAGCGCCAGCGTCGCGGCCAGCTTGAGCGCCGAGAGCACCAGCATGTAGCGGTTCTGGGCGCGGGCCCGCATCACGCCGTCGAGCGGCAGCGCGGCCAGCGCCACGGGGATCACCGCCACGCGGAAGATGGGGACCGAGGCCTGGTAGCGGGCCGAGAAGAGGAAGGTGATTAGCTCGGGGGCGGCCACCAAGAGGAGCCCGGTGAGCGGCACGAAGGCGAAGGAGAGCTGCAGCACCGCCTCGTGGAAGAGGGCCAGGCCGGCGTGCCGCGGCCGCCCGGCGCCGTCCAGCTCGGCCAGGCCGATCTGCAGCAGCTCCGAGATCGGCGTGTAGAGGATGTCCACCACCGGCAGCTGGAAGCAGCCCACGCTGTAGACCGCGAAGGCCGCCGCGCTCACCGCCGCCGCCACGGCGTACAGGTGGTACTGCTGCTGCGGGACGATCAGCAGGAAGGCCGCGCCGAAGGGGAGCGCGTAGCCGGCCATGCGCCGCAGCAGCGCCAGCTCCGGCCGCAGCCCGTGCTTGCCCAGCGCCCACCAGGTGACGACCGCGCGCAGCCCGGCCGCCACGGCGATCCCGGCGAACACCCCCTCCACCCGCCCGGTCAGCGCCGCGCCCGCCACCATGGCCGCGCCGCGCGCCACCTCGGTCCCCACCCGCACCAGCGCCGCGGCCGTGACCCGCCCGGCCGCGTTCCAGGCCACGTCGAGCGGCGCGCCGGCCAGCCCCAGCGCGGTGAAGAGGGCGATCCAGGGCAGGTTGCGGGTCAGGTCGGGGTTGCCCAGGGTGGCCTGGACCAGCGGCGCCCCCGCCAGCAGCAGCGCCGCGGCCAGGGCGCCCAGGCCGGCGGTGACGAGCAGCGTCTGCCCCACGTAGCGCCAGTGGTTGGCCGGGTCGCGCGGCACGAAGTAGTAGAGGCTCTGGGTGAGCCCCATGGGCAGCACCAGCTGCAGCGTCTGCGAGAGCAGCCAGGCCTGCTTGAAGGTGCCGTACGCGTCGGGCAGGAGCGCCCGGGCCAGCACCATGGGGACGGCGAACGTCAGCGCCGCGCCCGCCAGCCGCGCCACCAGCAGGGGCCGCGCGCGGCCGAGGATCGAGTCCGCCACCAGTCCTCCTCACCTCCCGCCCGCGGCTGACGCCGGGCGCGGGGCAACGATGCGCCTCGCCCGCGCCCGCGGCGGGGCCCGCCGGCCGGTCTTCCGGGGACGGGCTCCGGGCGGGCGGCCTGCTGCGGGGCGAACGGCAGGCCTCACCCGGCGCGGGCGGCGCCGGTGCCGGCGGGCGCCCGCTGCGGGTCGAGCACCGCCAGCATCCGCGCCGCGGCCCGGTCCCAGCCGAAGCGGGCCTGCGCGCGCGCCCTGCCGGCCGCGCCCATGCGCGCCGCCCGCCGCGGGTCGGCCACCAGCGCCCCCAGCGCCGCCCCCAGCGCCGCCGAGTCGCGCGGCGGGACCAAGAGGCCGGTCTCCCCGTCGGCCACGATCTCCGGGATGGCCTCGATGCGGCTGGCCACCACCGGGAGGCCGAAGGCCATGGCCTCCAGCAGCGAGAGGCCGAAGGCCTCGCGCAGCGTGGGCAGCGCGAACAGGGTGGCCCGCGCGTAGAGCCGGGCCAGCGCCGCGCGCCCCAGCGGGCCGTGGAAGGTGACGCCGGGGGGGGCGGAGGCGGGCATGGCGGCGGAGACCACGTCCAGCTGGGCCTCCGGGTGCTCGCGCCGGACCGCGGCGAACGCGTCCAGCAGCTCCGGGCCGCCCTTGGGGACGAAGGTCTTGCCCACGAAGAGCACGCGCGGCAGCCGCGCCCGCTCCGGGAGGCCGCCGCCCGGGGCCACGTTGGGGCCGGCGCCGACCACCGTGACGCGGGCCGGATCGACGCCGTAGTCGTGGCGCAGCGAGTCGCGCACGTGCTCGCTCATCACGAAGATGCCCTGCGCGTTGCGGTAGACGGCCCGCTCGCGGGCCCGCCAGGTGGGCTCGTACGGCACCGGCGGCGGCAGCCCGGGCAGCGGGTCGTAGCGCTCGGCGATGGCCCGGGTGTGGTCCAGGTAGAGGTGGTACGGCACCTCCGGGTAGGGGCCCGTCCCGAAGAGCACGCCGGCCTGGATCACCGCGTCCGGGCGGGCGCGGCGCACCTCGCGGGCCGCGGCCGCAGAGAGGTGGTCGAAGGCCCAGGTGGTGTGGAGGTAGTAGGACTTCCAGTGGATGCCGTGCTGGCGCAGCGCCTCGGTCACGCCGCGCACCGCGGCGGGGCGAAGGTTTGGCAGGTGCGAGCCGGGGCGCAGCTGGTACATGAACGGCTCGACGGGGTTGGCGTGGAGCACCTCGACCCCCTCCGCCGAGAGCGCGGCGGAGAGGGAGGCGGTGACGCCCGACTGCGGCCCGTAGTGGAGGTAGAGGAGGCGCACCCGCGGAAGGTGGTGACGCGGCAGGCCACCGGCCGCCTCCCGGACGGACGCTCCTCCGCGCGGGCCGGGAGGGGTCTCCTGCCTACCTCCCCTCCGTCCTCCCGCCTCCGTTCGCCCTGAGCGTAGCCTCGCCACCAGGCGGGGCGAAGTCGAAGGGCAGGGTTCAGCGCCCGGCCGTCCCCCAGGCCGGATCGTCCTCCACCATCCGCCGGAGCCACTCCGGGAGCGGGACGTCACCCGCCGTGTACCCTGCCGGCGCCTGGAGCAGGGCGTGGTCGCTCCCGGGCACTAGGAAGGCCGCGGTCCCGGGATCGGCGAAGCGCTCGTCCACCAGCCGGAGCAGCGCCTGCTCGAACGCCGCCGGCTCGAGCAGCAGGAAGGCGCGGATCACCTCGTCCTGCCGGGAGGAGAGCAGCGCCAGCCGGTCGCCCGGATGCCGGGCCGCCAGCACGGGGACGATCTCCGAGAGATCGAGCGCGCAGTCCGGGCAGAGCTGGAGCAGCGTCCGGTCCAGGCGCCAGGCCACGGTCCAGAGCGCCCGCTCCTCCGGCCGGATGTCGTCGCCCACCAGCGGCGGCCCGGCGTCGTCCACCAGGTAGCCGCCGCCCTCCGGCCAGCGCTGGCGCGCCAGGTCGAACGCCAGCAGCGCGCCGTAGCCGCCGGCGCTGGAGCCGCTCACCACCAGCTTCTGCGGCGCGGGCAGGTGGTCCCCCAGCCAGGCCACGTCGGCGCGCAGGTTCTCGGCGCCGTGGTGGTGCCAGGGGCGGGGCGCCTGCGGGTAGTCCTGGGTGGCGTCGCCCCAGTGCTCGTCCCCGGTGCAGTAGGGGACGAACACCAGCGTGGCGTCGGCGAAGGGCGAGCCCGGCAGCGCGCGGTCCAGGAGCGAGCCGGGGATGCGCGTCTCCGCGTCCCACTGCGCCTGTGCGTACGGCCCGGGCTTGGCGAGGTGGAAGGTGAAGCAGGTGAGCGTGTCCCAGCAGGCGCCGCCGCCGTCCAGGAAGACCACGGTGGTGCCGTCGGTGCCGGGGCTGACCGCCAGGCCGGTGGCGCTGCCGTCGCTGCACTGCGTCCCGGGCACGTCCACCCAGGTCCAGGTCTTCACCGGCAGCGGGGGAGCGGGCGCGGGCATGCCCGTCCCGCCGCAAGCGGCGGCGAGGGCGAGCAGGAGGGCGGGGGCGGCGAGGCGGCGGGGCATGACCGCTCAACCTGGGGCGCGGCGGCCCGGCGCGCCAGCGCCGACTAGAACGTGAGCACCAGCTTCCCGAAGCTCTCGTTCCGGTCGAGCCGGGCGTGGGCCTCGCGCACCTGGTCCACCGGCAGCACGGCGTCCACCACCGGCTTCACCTTCCCGGCCTCCACCAGCGGGAGCACCTCGCGGGCGAAGGCCTGGGTGGCGGCGATCTTCTCCTCCAGCGGGCGCGGGCGGAGCACCGTGCCGACGATGGCGCCGCGGGCCTTCATGAGGCCGGAGAGGTCGAGCTGGAGCTTGGCGCCGGCCATGGTGCCGATGACCACGATGCGGCCGCCCGTGGAGAGGGCCGCCACGTCCTCGGCCAGGTAGGGGCCGCCCACGAACTCGAGCACCAGCGGTGTGCCGCGCCCGCCGGTGAGCGCCCGCACCTGCTCGGCGAAGCGGGGCGGGTCGCCCTCCACGCGCAGCCCGTGGTCGAGCCCCAGCGCCGCCGCCTGCTCCAGCTTGGCCTGGGTGCGGGAGGTGCCGATCACGGTGGCGCCGGAGGCGCGGGCGATCTGCAGCGCCACGGTGGCCACGCCCGAGCCGACGGCGTGGATGAGCACGGTCGCGCCCGGGCGCAGGCCGCCCTGGGTGAAGAGCGCGTCGTGCGAGGTGAGGCCGGCCTCCGGCAGCGCGCCCGCCTCCTCCCAGGAGAGCCGTTCGGGCACGCGCAGCAGCATCCGCTCGTGGACCAGGCAGAGCTCGGCCTGGGCCTCGCCGGCGGTGATGGCCATGACCCGGTCGCCTGGCTTCCAGGCCGTCACCCCCTCGCCCATCGCCGCCACCTCGCCGGCCAGCTCCAGCCCGGGCACGTCGGCGCGGGTGCCGGGCGGCGGCGGATAGAGCCCGCGCCGCTGCAGCAGGTCGGCGCGGTTGAGCGCCGCCGCCTTGACCCGCACCAGCACCTCGTGGCGCGCCGGCGCCGGATCCGGCAGCTCGCGGACCTCGATCACCTCGGGCCCGCCCTTCCCCGTGAAGATCACCGCGCGCATCGCTTGCCTCCCGCCGCTCAGCCGGCCTGCCCGCGCCGCATCCCCGGCGCGCCGAAGTGGCCGGTCGCGGCGCCGAAGGGCGCCTCCCAGGCCGCGCCCTCCGCGTCGGCCGCGATCGAGGCCCGGCCGGGCTCGACGCGGGCCAGAGGATAGCGATCGCGCCGCGCCGGCGCGACGCGCTCCTCGTCGCTGGGGCAAACGGCCGAGAGGTCCAGCCCCGGGAGCGCATCCGGGGGCTCGACGGCCACCGCCAGGAAGTAGCCGTTGTACGTCCCCTCCCACCACATCGAGAGCTCGGCCGGCGCCGCGGCGGCGGCCGCGCAGGCCTGCAGCAGCGCCGCGCGGAAGGCCCGGAACGGCGCGCCGTCGTGGCGCGGATCCAGCTCCGGCGTGGCCGCGGCGCCGAAGCGGTGGCGCAGCTCGTCGAGCGAGAAGAGCAGGGTGCGGGCGGGCGCGGCGGGCATGGGGGAGGCGTAAGGCGCAGGGCGCCGCCGTCCAGGGCTCAGGCGTGGTCGCGGGGCCGGCTGTCCACCGGCGAGCTGCCGCGGGCCGCTACCCCCGCAGCTGGCCGTCGATCCCCACCACCACGTCGCGCAGGGGGAGGTCCTTGCCCGAAGCGGCGATGGCCTGGCGCGCGGCCATGGCGATGCCGCCGCAGCAGGGCACCTCCATCCGCACCACCGTCACGCTCCGCACGTCGGAGCGGGTCAGGATCTGCGCCAGCTTGGCGGCGTGCGAGTGGAGGTCGTCGAGCTTCGGGCAGCCCACCACCAGCGCGTTGCCGTCGAGCAGGTCCTGGTGGAAGCGGGCGTAGGCGAAGGGGACGCAGTCGGCCGCGACCAGCAGGTCGGCGCCCTGGAAGTAGGGCGCCGTGGGCGGGACCAGCGTCAGCTGGACCGGCCACTGCCCCAGCCGGCTCTCGCTGCCCTCGGCCGGGCGGCGCGCGGCCGGCCCCGCGGGCGGCTCCGGGACCACGCTCAGGCTCCGGCGCGGGAGGACCTGCGCGCGCGAGCCTGGGCAGCCGCCGCCGTGATCGCCGTGAGGACCGTGGCCGTGCGCGGCGTGCGCCGCGGCCGGCGCGGGGTGGGCGTGCGCGTGCGGCGCCGGGCGGCCCTGGCGCGCCAGGTGGGCGCTCACCGCCACCTCGTCGAAGGCGTCCGCCTCGCGCTCGATGACGGTGATCGCGCCCTGCGGGCACTCGCCCAGGCAGGCGCCGAGGCCGTCGCAGAGGACGTCAGCGGAGAGGCGCGCCTTGCCGCCCACCAGGGCGATGGCCCCCTCGGCGCAGGAGGGCACGCACTGCCCGCAGCCGTCGCACTTCGCCTCGTCGATCTGCACGATCTTCCGGAGCATCTGCCGCTTATCCCATGTGGGACGGGGGGGCCGATAGTCAGCGAACGCTTTTCAGGTGTGGGCGGGCGGCGCCGGGCCCGGCCAGGCGGCTGCCGCCAGGCGGTGGCCCGACCCATGCTTTGGGCGATACCGGCGTCGCGCTCGCGTCAGCCGCCTGACGCGCCCGTGTGCCCGTCCGCCGATCGGGCGAGGAAGAAAACTGGAACAGGCCGAGCCGAGGGGCTAGGCATGTAGGCTGGCGATATCGCCCGGAGCTTAGGTGCCCGAGGACACGCTGCAGGTCACGCTGGAGGACGTCATCGCGGCGGGGCGCGTGCTCTTCGGGCCCGCGTTCCACGCGCAGGGCCAGGGCTGGCGCGCCGACCTCAAGACCACCTACAAGCGGCGCGCGCTGGAGACGCACCCGGACCGCGCCCGCTCGGTCGGCCGCTCGGAGAGCGACCTCTCGTCCGAGTTCCGCCGCGTCGCCGACGCCTACCGCGTCCTCTCCCAGCTCGCCGCCGGGCCGCTCCCCACCGCCGCGCCGGTCGACCCGCCCGCCCCACCGCGCCCGCCGCGCCCCCGCCCCCCGCCGACCGCGCGCGCCGCGCGCCCCCAGCCGCCGCCGGCCCAGCCGCCTCCTCCCGCCGCCGAGCCGCCGCCCGGCGCGCGCCGGCCCGCCAGCGAGGCCCGCGACGCGGCCCGCAGGCGCGCCGAGGCCGCCGCCGCGGCTGCGGCCGCCGAGGCCGCCGCGAACGCGGCCGCCCCCGAGCCGCCGCCCGGCCGCGCGCAGCGCCCCGCTCCCTCCGCCGCCGCGCCCGGCCCCGCCGCGGCGCCGGCCCGCGATCCCGGGTCCACCGTCCCCGGCCACCGGGTCCGCTACTCCGTCCACCCCGACCAGCTCCCGCGCCGCAAGCTGCGCTTCGCCGAGTACCTGTACTACACCGGCCGTGTACCCTGGACGGCGCTGGTCGAGGCCATCGCCTGGCAGCGCACGCAGCGTCCGCCGGTGGGGCGCATCGCCGTGGAGTGGGGCTTCCTGGAGCCGGACGACGTGGGGAGGATCCTCGAGCAGCGCCGGGTGGAGAGCGCGACCGCGACGCCGTTCGGGGAGTACGCGGTGCGGCTGGGCTACCTGACGTCGTTCCAGCTGCTGGCCGTGCTGGGCCGCCAGCTGCGCCTGCAGCGCCGGATCGGCGAGTTCTTCGTCGCGCGCGGGTGGCTGGACGCGGAGGAGATCGACGACCTCCGCCGCCGGATCGCGCGCCACAACGCGAAGTGGAAGGCGTAGCGGCGGTCCGCCGCCGGCAGGCGAGGCACGCTACCGCCGGCGGAACAGGTCCACCAGCACCGCCACCAGCACCACGCCGCCGATGATGACCCGCTCCCAGTAGCCGGACACGTCCAGCAGGACGATGCCGTTGGCGAGGACCGCCATCAGCAGCGCGCCGAGCGTGGTGCCCACGATGGACCCCTCGCCGCCCCGCAGGCTGGTCCCGCCGATGATGGCCGCGGTGATGGCGCCCATCAGCCAGCCCTGGCCGACGGACGGCTGGGCGGCGTCCATGCGGCTGGCGTAGAGGATGCCCGCCAGCGCCGCGAACAGGCCCGCCAGGCCGAACACCGCCAGCTCCACCCGCGCGACCCGGATGCCGACCAGCGCCGCGGCGTCGCGGTTGCCGCCCATGGCGTAGATGTTCCGGCCGAAGCGGGAGCGCGAGAGGACCCACCACAGCACCACGTCGGCGGCGAGGAAGATCAGCACCGGCACCGGGATGGAGAGGAGCTCCCCCTGGCCGAAGACGCGGAAGGTCTCGCCCAGCGGGCGGATCGGGTAGCCCTTGGTGATGACCAGCGTGAGCCCGGCGAAGATCTCGCCCGAGGCCAGGGTCACGATGAACGGGTTGAGCTTCAGCCGGGCCACGAAGGCGCCGTTCACGAGCCCCAGCCCCATCCCGAAGAGCGCGGTCAGCGGCACGACGAGGTACGGGTGCACGCCGGCCCGGGTCAGGAGCAGCGAGCCGATGATGGCGGAGAAGGCGGCGTTGGTGCCCACCGAGAGGTCGATGCCGCCGGCCAGGAGCACCAGCGTCTGGCCCAGCGCCACCAGCCCCACGAACGAGGCCTGCCGCGCCACCACGCTCAGGTTGTACGGCGAGAGGAACCCGGGCGCGGCCCAGGCGAGCGCGCCCAGCAGCAGCAGCAGGGCCAGCGTGATCCCGCTCGCCTCCCAGCGCCGGATCCGCCCGACGAGCTGCCCCAGCGAGCGGCGCGGGTTCGCGGCCTGGGGGGCGGGAGAGGTCTGTTCCGGGTGGTCGTGCATGGTCAGCTCATCGCCTGCCGGAGGAGGGACTCCTGGGTGGCCTCGCGGGCGTCGGCGACGCCCTTCACCAGCCCCTCGTGCATGACGAGGATCCGGTCGGAGATCTCGAGCACCTCCTCCAGCTCGGAGGAGATGTAGACCAGCGAGAGCCCCTCGCCGGCCAGCCGCCGCAGGTGCGCCTGGATCTCGCCCTTGGCGTGCACGTCGATGCCGCGGGTCGGCTCGTCCAGCACCAGGATGCGGCTCCCGGCCATCAGCCAGCGCGCCAGGATCACCTTCTGCTGGTTGCCGCCGCTCAGGCTGGTGATGGGGTCGGAGGGGTCGCCGAGCTTGATGCGCAGCCGCGCGACCTGCGCCGCCACCTCGCGCAGCAGCGCGCCGGAGCGGAGGCCGAGCGGGCCGCGGAACCGGCCCAGCGAAGGCTGGGCCATGTTCTCCGCGATGCTCAGCACCGGGAAGATGCCCTCCTGCTTCCGCTCCTCGGGCAGGTAGACCAGCCCCAGCGCGGCGGCGTCGGCGGGGTGGCGGATGCGCGCCGGGCGCCCCTCCACCTCGATGGTGCCGGCCTGCGGGCGGGTCACGCCGAACAGGCACTTGCCCAGCTCGGTGCGCCCCGAGCCGATCAGCCCGGCCACGCCCAGGATCTCCCCGCGGTGCAGGTCGAAGCTCACGTCGCGGAACTCGCCGGCGCGGGTGAGGCCCCGGACGCGCAGGACCACCGCCTCGGTCTGCCGCGCCGCGCGCTGGCTGGCCGCCCCTTCCACGCTGCGGCCGGCCATGTGCCGGACCAGCTCGTCCTTGCTGGTCGCGCCGGGCGCGAGCTCGGCCACCAGCTCGCCGTCGCGCATGACCGAGATCCGGTCCGAGAGGGCCAGCACCTCGTCCAGCCGGTGCGAGATGTAGAACACCGCCCCGCCGCGCGCCCGGAAGGCGCGGATGAAGTCGAAGAGCCGGCCCGACTCGCGGTAGGTGAGGGCGGCGGTGGGCTCGTCGAAGATCAGCACCTCGGCCGAGGTGGCGGCGGCCCGGGCGATCTGCACCAGCTGCTGCTGCGGCTTGCTCAGCGCCTGGACCGGCGCGTCGAGCGGGATGCCGGGGTCGATCTCGCGGACGTGCGCCGCGGCCTGCGCGCGGGTCCGCGCCCAGTCGATGGCCCGCAGCCGCCCCAGCGGCTGCGCGCCCAGCAGGACGTTCTCCGCCACCGTGAGCGCGGGGACCAGGTTCACCTCCTGGGGCGCGATGGCCACGCCGGCGCGCTGCGCGTCGAGCGGGGAGCGGAAGGCGACCGGCGCGCCGCGCCGGTGGAGGGCGCCGCTGGTCGGCGCGAGCCGGCCGCAGAAGAGGCTCATGAGCGTGCTCTTGCCGGCGCCGTTCTCGCCCACCACGGCGTGCACCTCGCCGGCGCGGATCCCCAGCGTCACGCGGGAGACCGCCTGCACCACCCCGAAGCTCTTGGAGACGTCGCGCGCCTCCAGCAGCCACTCGCTCACGCGGCACCTCGTGGGCCGGCGCGCCCCGCGACCGCGGGTGCGCGCCGGCCGCGGTGGCTCACTTCAGCAGGTCCTTGGTCAGGATCTGCGAGCCGGTGGCGTGGACCTTCGGCACGGTGTGGTTCTGGTTCATGGCGATGAGGTACTTCACGCCCCAGTAGCCGATCTCCCACTGCCGCTGCGCCTTCACGCCGGCGATGGAGCCGTCCTTGATGTGCTCCAGCGTCTCCGGGAGGTCGTCCATGCCGACGATGGTGACCTGGCCGGTCTTCTTGGCGTTGATCACGGCCCGGGCCGCGCCGATGGGGTTGGAGGCGTTGGAGCCGAAGATGCCCGCCAGGTCGGGGTTGGCCTGCAGCGCGTTCTCGGTGAGGCTGACGGCCTTCTCCAGGTTGTCCTCGTCCGGCTGCTCGAACACGATCTTGATGTTGGGGTGCTTCGCCATCGCGTCCTTGAAGCCCTTCACGCGGGCGGCGTGGTTGGTGGCGGTCAGGCTGCCGGAGAGGATGCCCACCTTGCCCTTGTCGCCGATCTTCTTCGCCAGGAACTCGGCCAGGTCCCAGCCGTCCTGGTAGTCGCCCTTGTGGCCGACGAAGACGAAGTCATCGGCGCAGAAGGTGTCGAAGGTGATGGTGTTGATGCCGGCCTTGACCGACTCCTTGAGGAGCTGGACGTTGGTGGCGGGATCGAGGCAGGACACCGCCAGGCCGTCCGGCTTGCGGCCGATGTCGGTCTCGATGCGGCGGTTGTGATCGGCCACGTCGGCCTGCGGGGGCGCGTCCCAGATCAGCTTCACCTGGATGCCCTGGACCTTGGCCTCCTCGATGGCCTTGCGCGCGCCGGCCTGGACCACCTCGTACCAGGGGTGGACCACCTTGGGCACGAAGACGAAGGTCAGCTCCTTCTTGACGGGCTTGATGAGCTGGCCCTGGTCGAAGGCCAGCGAGGAGAGGGGGGCGAGCGTCAGGGCCGCGAGCAGCGCGCCGGCGAACCAGCAAGAGCGTCGAGACATCTGCTTCCTCCGCGCGAGCACGGGCCTGCGCGAGCGGGCCCGGCGGGTGGTGTTCGTCGATGAGGGATTCTGAATATTTATGCTATCGACGAATGTACATGCGCACTGTAGGCTTCGCCCGGTGTCGCTGACAAGTCGTGGCGTGCGAAGGCCCCCCGCTGGGACGCGGGGAGCAGGCCGCACGCTCGCTGGTCACTCGATCCCGCCGCCGGGACCGGTCGCCGGGCGAAGCCCGTGGCGCCCCTACCGCACCTCGGCCAGCGCCTCCGCGTAGACCTCGCGCACCCGCTCCGCCGTGCGACGCACCGTGAACTCCTGCAGCCGGCGCCGCCCGCCCTCCACCAGCCGCGCCCGCAGCGCCGGGTCGCGCAGCAGCCGCTCCACGGCCGCCGCCAGCGCCGGCACGTCGCTCACGGCGGCCAGCAGCCCGGTCTCGCCGTCGACCACCACCTCCGGGATGCCGCCGGCCCGGGTGGACACCACCGGCACGCCGGCCGCGAAGGCGTCCAGCAGCGTCGTGCCCAGCCCCTCGGTGACCGAGGGGAAGAGCAGCACCGCGAGCTCCGCCAGCAGCGGCGGGACGTCGGCGCGGAAGCCGGTCAGCGCCACCTTCCCGGCCAGGCCGCGCGCGCGCAGGTCGGCCTCGATGGCGCCGCGCTCCTCGCCCTCGCCCACCAGCGCGAAGCGGACGTCGAGGCCGCGGTCCAGCAGCGCCGCCGCCACCGCCACGAAGGTCGGGTGGCCCTTGTGCGCCGCCAGCGCGGCCACGTTCCCGACGACGGGCACCTCCGGCGCCAGCCCCAGCTCGCGGTGGAGCCGTCCGTCCGCCGCCACGCCCTGGAAGCGGGCCAGGTCCACCCCGCTGTGGACCACCCGCAGCCGCCGGTCCGGTTCGCGCACCGCCGGGCGCAGCACCTCGGCGATGGCGCCGGAGACGCAGACGATGCGCCGGACCGCGCGGTGGTCGTACTTCCAGCGGGTGAAGCGGTCGCGCTTGATGGGGAAGTCGACGCGCCGGTGGACGATCACCGGGGCCCGAAGGCCGAACAGGGAGGCGGCCAGCACCGCCGCCGTGTGGGCGTGCGGATCGTGGGCGTGAACCACCGCCGCGCCCAGCTCCGCCGCCGCGCGCGCCACGCCGCGGGCGAAGAACGGGTCCACCGCGCCGCGGCGGCGGAGCGGCACCACGCGGAAGCCCCGCTCGCGGGCGCGCCGCTCCAGCTCCGACCCCGCGACGCAGGCCAGCGCCTGCGGGACGTCCAGGGCGCCCAGCTGGGCGTAGAGCGAGGCGACCTGCTGCTCTCCGCCCCGCCAGGTGCGCGCGGAGGAGACGTGGAGGACGGCGTCGGAGGTGGTCACCCCGCCATCGTAGCCCGGCTTGGGCAGGTTGGGTTGGCCGCGCCGCGCGCGGCGCTACGGCGCCGGGGCGTCCGGCCGCTGCCGCGCCTCGCGGTGCAGGTCCCAGAGCCGGACCTGCTTGAGCAGCGCCGCCTGCGCGTGCATGGCGGCCAGCACGAAGCCGTGCAGGCCGTCCAGGAACCCCCGCTTCACGACGTAGGCGCGGAAGAACGTGACCAGCGGGGAGAAGACGATGCCCAGCGCGGAGGGGCGCCGCCCGCGCGAGAGCCGGTGCTGCGCCGCCAGGGCCGAGTAGTGGGCCACCTTGGCGACGTGGTCCGGGAACCGCTCGCAGGCCCGGTGCAGGAGCTGTCCGGGCAGGCGGGTGATCGTGGTGCCGGGCGCGAGCCGCAGCGACTCGTGCACCAGGGCGTCGTCCCAGGACGCCTGGCCGCGGTGGAACAGGCGCACCTTGCGGTCCGGGTACTCGAAGCCGTGCCGGATCCAGCGGCCGTAGAACCAGTTGAGCCGCGCGGAGGCGTAGGCGCCCGAGAGCCCGGCCTGCTTGGCCTGGAGGATGGCGGCGCGCAGCGGCTCGTCCAGCGCCTCGTCCGCGTCGAGCGAGAGGATCCAGTCGTGGGCGGCCAGCGCGTTGGCCCGGTTCTTCTGCGGGCCGAAGCCGAGCCAGTCCTGGTGGACCACCCGCGCGCCCAGCGCCTCGCAGGCGGCCACGGTCCCGTCCGTCGAGCCCGAGTCCACCACCAGGATCTCGTCGGCGATCCCCGCCAGCGAGCGGAGGCACCGCTCCACGGACCGCACCTCGTTCTTGGTGATCAGGACGGCCGAGACGGGATCCATGCGTGGACCGGTGTACCGCGGCTGCGCGGGGCTGACAACGCGTCCCGGGCCGGGGTCAGCGCCAGAACGCCAGCAGGCGATCTCCCTCCTCCGGCATCACCACCTCCTCCACCAGCCGCAGGCCGGCGTCGCGCCCCAGCGCCGCCAGCCGCTCCACGCGGCGGACCCCCAGCGCCGGATCGTGCGCCGAGAGCTCGCGCTCGAGCCGCGCCAGCCGGCCGGCCAGCGGCGCGTCGCCGCGCGGGAAGGGGCCTTCGATCACCAGCGGCCGCCCCGGCGCCAGCGCGCGCGCGGCCCCGGCGAAGAGCGCCTCCGCGACCGGCCACGGCGTCACGTGCAGCACGTTGAGGCAGAGCAGCGCCTCGGCCTGCACCGCGTGCCACGCGTCGGCCCGCAGGTCGAGGTCGAGCGGCGGGCGCAGGTTGGGCAGCCCCGCCTCCGCCGCCCACGCCGCGATGCTGGCCCGCGCCTCCGGATCCGGGTCGCTCGGCTGCCAGGTGAGCCCGGGGAACCGCGCGGCCAGGAAGAGCGCGTGCTCGCCCGTGCCGCTGCCCAGCTCCAGCACCGTCCCCGCCGGCGGGAGCAGCTCGTCCAGCGCGGCGGCGATCGCCTCGCGGTTGCGCAGCGCGGCGCGGGCGGTACGCTTCACGGACGTGAGTATGCCCGCCGGCGCCCCCGGCCGCGAGCGCCGCGCCCGGCCAGCCGCTCCCCCGCGCCAGGGACCCCGCCGCCCGGCTTCCCGGGGGCCCCCGCGGCGCGCCCTTCCGGATTAAGGTGACGATCCCAGGAGCCCCGATGCCCCCTCGCCCCGCCCCCGTCCTCCGCAGCGCCACCCTCGCCCTGGCCGCCCTGGCCCTGGCCTGCGCCGGGGTCCGCCCGGCCGGCGCACCCAGCCTGGAGCGGCGCAGCTTCCAGGTGGAGGACCGCGGCGCCCTGGAGGTGGGCATCCCGGCGGGCTGGAGCGTGCGCGAGGTGGAGGGCTCCGGCCAGCTGCCCGGCTCCACGCTCGAGCTGGCGCCGCGCGACCGCGCCTTCGTGCTGCACCTGACCCCGCTCGCGAACCCGGCCCAGGGCGCCACCGCCGGGGCCGACGCGGCGCAGGTCATGGCCGAGCTGGCCCGCCGCTCCGCCAGCGAGTCGGCCGTCGAGCGCGAGATCGCCCTCCAGGAGCTGCGCGGGCAGGCGGGCGTGCACGGGTACTGGTTCGCCGTCACCGACCGGACCATGGAGGGGCGGACCGCGAAGCCGGAGGAGTTCCGCCACCTGCTGCAGGGCGCGGCCTCGGTGGGGGACCTGATCGTCGTCTTCACGCTGCTCGACAACGCCGAGGGGCCGCAGCGGGAGCAGGTGCTGGAGCTGGTGCGCGGGGCCCGCCAGCTGGGCGGCGAGCCGGCGCGGGCCGGCGGGGCGGGCGCCGATCGCGAGGCTGGCCCCGCGGACGGGCTGGAGCGGGACCCGGGCGCCGCCACCGAGCCGGCGGTGCTGGGCACGGGCGACGGCAAGGTGACGGCGCTGGTGGACCTGCCCGGCTTCACGCTCTACAAGCCGCGCCTCGCCTCCGACGGCGGGAGCGCGCTGCTGGTGGCCGAGCAGCCGGGGGAGGGGCTGGTGGCGTCGCTGCTGCTCACCCGCCAGGAGGGCGCCAGCGACGCGCGCAGCTGCCGCGACCAGGCGCTGGACCGCATCCAGCGCGCCGAGCCCGGCGTGGAGGCGCTGGAGCGGAGCGAGCGCGCCGGCGCGGCCCGCGCCACCTACGCGGTCCACGAGGCCGGCGGCGGGACGCTGCACCACGCGCACGCCTTCCTGCAGCGCGACGGCGTCTGCGTCAGCGTGCACGTGAGCGCCGGCGGCCAGACCACGCGGCAGCAGCAGCAGCGGCTGGAGCGGATCCTGGCCTCGCTGCGGCTGTCCGAGGTGCTTTAGGACCCACGCCGCCGCGGAGTGCGGTAGGACCATCGCCATGGTGGAGCCCTTCCGCGAGCCGTTCGTCGTCCACACCTACGGAACCGACGCCTTCCTCACGCTGGCCACCCCGGCGCTGACCGGGTTCCTGATGGAGGCCGCCGGGCTGCACGCCCAGGCGCTCAACGTGGGCGTGGAGGGGCTCTGGGCGCGCGGGCTGTCCTGGGTGATCGGCCGGCTGCGGCTGGAGCTCGACCGGCCCATCCGGCTGGGCGAGACCCTGGAGATCGAGACCTGGCCCTCCGGCATCGACCGGCTGGCGGCGCTGCGCGACTTCCGCGTCACCGCCGGCGGCGAGGAGGTGGCCCGCGCCTCGACGCAGTGGTTCGTGCTCGACCTCACCACCCGCCGCCCGGTGAAGCTGGAGGGCGTGCTCGACCCGCGCTTCCCGCGCGACGGCGCCCACGCGGTGGCCTTCACGCCCGGCAAGCTGCCCGAGCTGGCCACCTGGGACTTCCAGAAGCGGTTCCACATCCGCTACGCCGACATGGACGTGAACGGCCACGTCAACAACGGCTCCTACCTGGCCTGGGCGCTCGAGGCCGTGCCGCGCGAGGTCTGGGCCGGCCTGCGCCTCTCCGCGCTGGAGGTGCAGTACCTGGCCGAGTGCCGCGAGGGCAGCGCCATCCTCTCGCGCCAGTCGCTCACCGGCGAGGCCGCCTACGCGCACGCCATCGTCCGCGAGGAGGACGGCAAGGAGCTGGCCCGGGCGACGACACGGTGGGTGAAGCGGTAGGCCCGGGCCTTCGACTCCGCGAGCCCTGCGGGCTCGCTGCGCTCAGGCCGGACGGGCGGTGAAGGGGCCGCTCCGAGCCCTACCCGAACACCGCCCGCGCCACCAGCACGGCCGCGATCATCCCGGCCAGGTCGGCCAGCAGGCCGGCCGCCAGCGCCTGGCGGTAGCGCGTGACGCCCGCCGCGCCCATGTAGACCGCCAGCACGTAGAAGGTGGTCTCGGTCGAGCCCGCCATGATGGAGGCCACCCGGCCGGCCCAGGAGTCCGGCCCCTCGGTGCGCAGCACGTCCCCCACCACGCCCAGCGCCGCGCCGCCCGAGAGCGGGCGGACCAGCGCCACCGGCAGCACCGAGGGCGGCAGCCCCAGCGCCGAGGTGAGCGGCGCCAGCGCCTGCGCCGCCGCGTCCAGCGCCCCCGAGGCGCGCAGCATGGCCAGCAGCACGAAGATGGCCACCAGCGGCGGGATGATCCGCACCGCGGTCTCGAAGCCCTGCTTGGCGCCGTCCAGGAAGACCGGGTAGACGTTCACGCGCCGGGTGAGCGCCAGGAGCGGGATCCCCACCAGCAGCAGCGGGATGGCCCAGGTGGAGATGGCGTCCAGGACGGACTTCAGCGTCTCAGGGCTCCCGCACCGGGAAGAGCCGGCGCAGCCCGCGGGCCGCCAGCACCGCCACCACCACGCCGCAGGCCGAGGCCAGCAGCGTCGGGCCGATGATCTCGCCCGGCGCGCGCGAGCCGGCCGCCACCCGCAGCGCGATCACGCTGGCGGGCACCAGCTGGATGGAGGCCGTGTTGAGCGCGCACAGCATCGCCTGCGCGTCGGTGGCCGTGCCCGGGCGCGGGTTGAGCTGCTCCAGCTCCTTCATGGCCTGGATGCCGAAGGGCGTGGCCGCGTTGCCCAGCCCCAGCACGTTGGCCGAGACGTTCATGACGATGGCGCCCATGGCCGGGTGCCCCCGGGGGACCCCCGGGAACAGCCGGGCCAGCACCGGCCCCAGCGCCCGCGCCAGGGCGCGCACCAGCCCGGCCTCCTCCGCCACCCGCATGAGGCCGAGCCAGAGGGCCATGGCGCCCGCCAGCCCGAGGGAGAAGGTGACCGCCTTTCCGGCCGCTTCCACGGCCGCGGTGGTGAGATCCCCATGCGGCCGTTCGCCGCCGCCACCACCACCGACACCACCAGCAGCAGCGTCCAGAGCGCGCCCATTCGCCGCGATTGTGTCCTGGCCCACCCCGAAGGCGAGTTTTTGGTACAAGGCGCGTGTTACGGGGAAGGCAACCCATGCAGACCATCCGCCTCGCCGCCCTCCTGTCGCTCGCGTCCCTCCTCGCCGCCTGCCCCGAGCCGCGCGTCGAGAGCCAGCGCGAGCCGCCCCGCCCACCCCAGGCCACGATCTCCGCCGGCGCCGGCAACCAGCCGGACGTGCTCGGCGTCCCCCGGCCGGACGGGCAGGAGTGGTACGGCATCTACATCGGCGGCCAGAAGGCCGGCTGGGTGCAGCAGTCGGTGCACCGCGAGATCCGCGACGGCCGCGACGTGCTGGTCGCCACCGGCCAGCAGCACCTCAAGGCGCTCGGCGCCGGCAAGCAGATCGAGCGGAGCCTGTCCGAGGAGCGCGTCTACGAGGCGCGCCCCGGCGGGCGCCTGCTCTCGGTCCGGACCACGTTCAGCGGCGACGGGGGCGAGCGGGTGCTGACCGGCGGCTGCGCGCGCGAGCGGTGCCAGCTCGGATCCGCACCCAGGGGCTCGAGCCGCAGGACCGCGTGGTGGACGGGATCACCGAGACCACCGAGCTGGCCGATCCGGTCCGGCTGGCGGCCGCGCGCCGCGGCGTGATCCGGGCCGTCCACCTCGAGACCTTGCAGGTGCGGGCGCAGGAGATGGAGTGGCGCTATGTCGGGCGCAGGTCCATCGCGGGGGCCGGCGTGCAGCAGGAGGTGGCGGTCGTCACGGAGATGGAGCTCGGCGACCGCATCAAGACCGAGTACCTGGTGGCGGACGACGGCCGCTTCGTCGAGATCAGCCAGGGCGAGGGCGTGGTGATGCGGCCCGAGCCCGAGGCGCAGGCGCGGTCGCTGGAGGCCGTCGATCTCTTCGCCCTCATCAGCGCCCCGCTGCCCGGGCCCGTCCCGAGGGACGTGCCCGCCACCGTCGTCTACCGGCTCCAGGGGCTGCCGGCCGCCTTCGCCGTGGACGACGGCAGGCAGAAGTTCGAGAAGGCCCGGGACGGCGCCACGCTCCTGACCGTCGCCGTCCGCGCGCCGGTGGCCGCCGACCCGGCCCGCGACACGCCGCTCCACCGGGCCGCGCAGGGCGCCGACCCGGAGGACCTGGAGGCGACCGGCGAGGTGGACGCGGACAACCCGGCCATCGTGGCGCTGGCGCGCCAGGTCGCCGGCGACGCCCCGGGGGCCTACGCGGCCGCCGTCCGGCTGGCGCAGCACGTCCACGGCCGGCTGCGGCCGGCGTACGGCGCCAGCCACGACCGGGCCAGCGAGGTGCTGGCCGCGGGCCAGGGCGACTGCTCGGAGCACGCCATCCTGACCGCGGCCCTGACCCGCGCGCTGGGCATCCCCACGCGCAAGGTGCAGGGGCTGGTCTACGCGCCGTACGTCGCCGGCCGGGACGCCCTCTACTGGCACGCCTGGGTCGAGGTGCGGAGCGCCGGCGAGTGGATCGCCATCGACCCCATCTTCGACCAGCCGGTGGCCGACGCCTCCCACATCACGCTCGGCCGGAACAACCGCGTCGACACCCCCGGGCTGTTCGGCGCCCTCAAGGTCACCGCCCTCGAGATCCGCGAGCCCCGCGCCGCGGGCAAGGTCCGCCCGGCCAGCGCCGCGCCGGGGAAGTGAGCCCGCACCCGCATTCACCCGCAGCACCCGATAGAAAGTGAGAACGCAGATGTCTTCCGGTTCCGGTCTCGATCACGTCGCCATCCTCGTCGCCAATCTCGATGCCGCGGTGAAGCTGTACCGCGACGTCTACGGCCTGCCCGCCCCCGAGATCGAGGAGGTCCCCACCGAGCAGGTCAAGGTGGCGATCTTCGGCCACGGCGCCGGGCGCATCGAGCTGGTCAGCCCGCTCACGCCGGCCAGCCCGCTCGCCAAGCAGCTCGAGAAGCGGGGTGAGGGGCTGCACCACATCTGCCTCTCGGTCCCGAACATCGAGGGCTCGATGGCGTCGCTCAAGTCGGCCGGCGCGCCGCTGCTCGACGAGAAGCCCCGCCCCGGCGCCGGCGGCTCGAAGGTGGCGTTCGTCCACCCCAAGGGCAGCCGCGGCGTCCTGGTGGAGCTGAAGCAGGAGCAGTAGGTCGAAGCGGCTCTGCTCGCCCCGACGGCCTGCCGCCGGGGCGATCCGGAGCCAGCGTGTCCCACCTGGACCGCGGAGGGCGCCGGGTGACCCCGGCACACGAGGGTTGACCGCCCGCTGGGCGCGTGTTTTATCCAGCCGTTCGGCACTCCTCGGAAGGGGTCACACGCATGTCTCGTCTCGTCGCCGCCGCGGCCGCGGCGCTGCTCCTCGCGCCCCTCGTCGGGCGAGCCCAGGACAACAAGGCCCCGGCGGCCCCCGCCAAGCCCGCTCCTGCCGCGAGCGCGCCCGTCACCGGCAACCCGGAGACCGACGCCAGGATCCAGGCCGCCATCCAGAAGGCGGTGGAGAAGGCCAAGGAGGACGTCCGCAACGAGCTGCGGGCCGAGATCGACTCGGCCAAGGCCGGCGCCGACTTCATGGGCACCGTGGCGCCCGGCCCCAAGCTCGAGTTCCTCGAGCTGGACGGCTACTTCCGCACCCGCGGCCAGCTGCTGGACGGCCTCGACCTCGGCCGCGACGTGGACAGCGCCGGCTACTACATCTTCCCGGTCCCGCTCTCCAAGGGGAGCGACGGCGGCCCGGCCACCTTCGCCACCGCCAACATGCGGCTCCGGCTGGAGCCCACCCTCAACATCTCCGAGAACGTCCGGGTCCGCGCCCAGTTCGACATCCTCGACAACTACGTGCTCGGCTCGTCGGCCAACAAGCTGATGAACGCGCCGGGCAGCCCGTACCCGGTGCCGTTCTACGGCTCGACCGTCACCTACTACGCGAACGAGAAGACCCAGGACCGCGACCTCGTCCTGCCCAAGCGCGCCTGGGGTGAGGTGCAGACGCCGGTCGGCCTGCTCAGCTTCGGCCGCATGCCCTCGCACTGGGGCCTGGGCATGATGACCAACGCCGGGCGCGACATCGACGCCGACTACGGCGACTCGGTCGACCGGCTCCAGTTCGCGCTGCCCCCGGTGGCCACGCCCTTCGGCGCGCTCACCTTCGTGCCCATCATCGACTTCGACGCCGAGGGGCCGCTCTACAACGACCCGGTCTACGGCTACGGCAGCGGCCAGCCGCTCGACGCCACCCAGGCCGACGACGCGCGCACCTACGCGCTGAAGGTGGCCCGCCTCGACACCGACGACGAGCTGCGGCGCACCGTCGAGGCCGGCCGGTCGTCCTACAACTTCGGCCTCTACTACAACTACAAGACCCAGCGTTACACGTACCCGGCCTGGCTGGAGAACGGCTTCGGCGGCGACTACACCGAGTCCGACGGCAACCTGAAGCGGAACGGCTGGGCCCACGTCCTCAACTTCTGGAACCGCTGGCAGAACGGCAAGCTGCGCATCGAGGCCGAGGTCGCCGGCGTCTACGGCCACATCAGCGATCCGCGCAACGTGAACAGCACCACCGTGAAGGCGGTGCCGCTCGACATCGGGCAGTGGGGCGGCGTGCTGCAGCTCGAGTACAAGGTGCTGCCCAACAAGTTCACGCTGGGCGGCGAGCTCGGCGTCGCCAGCGGCGACAGCGCCCCCGGCTTCGGCAACCAGCCCAACCGCTACCACGCGGCCGCCGCCGAGGGCGACCTGCCCTACGCCCCCTCCTACGGCGCCATGGAGGGTCCGCAGTGGGGTTACCGCGGCGACCACTCCATCAACAACTTCCGGTTCAACCCGGCCTACACGGTCGACATGATCCTCTTCCGCCGCATCCTGGGGAACGTGACCGACGCCTGGTACCTGCGGCCGAGCCTGCGCTGGGACATCTTCCCCGGCCTGACCCTCGACTCCGCGGTCATCTACTCGCAGGCGCTCTTCTCCGAGTCCACGCCCAGCTCCGCCTCCGAGGACGACTCGCAGGACAGCCGCCTCACCGACCGGGGCCACAAGCCGCTCGGCCTCGAGCTCGACAACCGGATCAGCCTGAAGACCGGCGACGGCTTCCTGACCTGGGGCGAGATCGGCCTGCTGCAGCCGCTCTCCGGCTTCGGCGTGGACACCAGCCGCGCCTGGGTCTTCAACTTCGGCTTCGCGGCCAAGTTCTAGCCGACGCACCGCAGCGCGCCTCCCGCGGGCCCCGCCGCCGGCTCCTCCAGGGCTCGGGGTCGGGGCCCGCGCCGCTGGTGCCGGCGTGGGCGGAGGTGTGCTACCTTTCGCGGTCCCGATGAGCAAGACGACGAAGGCGAAGCCCGTTTCCCGCGCGGCGCTGGCCGGCGAGGCCGATCCCCGCCTGGTGGCGATGTCCGTCTCGATCCAGGACGACGGCGCGCTCTACGCCGAGGACATCCGCGGCAGCCAGGCCCACGTGACCATGCTGGCGGCGCAGGGCATCGTCCCGCGCGCCGTGGCGCGCCGGATCGTGGCCGCGCTCGACCAGGTCCGCGCCGAGTTCGCCGCCGGGAGGATCAAGCTCGACCCGGCGCTGGAGGACGTGCACACCCACGTCGAGCGCCGGCTGGGCGAGCTGGTGGGGCGGGACGCCGGCTACCTGCACGCCGGGCGCAGCCGCAACGACCAGGTCGCGCTCGACGAGCGGCTCTTCATCGTGGGGGCCTGCCAGCGGGTGGACGCCGCGCTGGCCGGGCTGCAGCGGGCGCTGCTGGGCCAGGCCCGCCGGCACGAGGCCACCATCCTGCCCGGCTACACCCATCTGCAGCGGGCGCAGCCGGTCTCGCTGGCGCACCACCTGCTGGCCTACGTCGAGATGCTGGGGCGCGATCGCGACCGGCTGGTGGACGTCCGCCGCCGCGCCGCGGTCTCCCCGCTCGGCTCCGGCGCGCTGGCCGGGACCACGCTGGCGCTTGACCGCGAGCGGGTGGCGCGCGAGCTGGGGCTCGACGGCGTGACCCAGAACTCGCTCGACGCGGTCTCGGACCGCGACTCCGCCGTCGAGCTGGTCTTCGCCTGCGCGCTGGCCGCCGTCCACCTCTCCCGCCTGGGCGAGGAGATCGTGCTCTGGACGGCCAGGGAGTTCGGCTTCATGACGCTGGCCGACGCCTTCGCCACCGGCTCGTCGCTCATGCCGCAGAAGAAGAACCCGGACGTGGGCGAGCTGGCCCGCGGCCGGGCCGGGCGCGCGCTGGGCGACCTGGTGGCGCTGCTCACCGTCGTGAAGGGGCTCCCGCTCTCGTACAACCGCGACCTGCAGGAGGACAAGCGGCCGCTCCTGGACGCGCCCGCGGCGCTGGTGCTGACCACCGACGCGCTGGCCGGCGCGGTGGAGACCGCCACCTTCCACGCCGACGTCATGGAGGCCGCGCTGGGCTCCGGCGAGGCGCTGGCCACCGACGCCGCCGAGTACCTGGTCGAGCGCGGCGTGCCCTTCCGCGAGGCGCACGAGGCGGTGGGCAAGGCGGCCGCCTTCTCCACGGCGCAGGGGCGCTCCATGGCGAAGCTCACCGCCGCCGAGTGGGCCACCTTCCACAAGCGCTTCGAGAAGGACGTCCTCCGCTGCTTCGACGCCCGCCGCAGCCTGCGCCGGCGCGACCTGCCCGGCGCGCCCGGGCCGCGGCAGGTGAGGGCCCAGCTGCGCCGCTGGGAGAAGGCCCTCGCCGCCCGGAGGCGGCCGTGACCCGCCGCGGCCTGCGCTGCGCGCTCGCCGCCCTGCTGCTGGCCGGCTGCGGCATCAAGGGGCCGCCCCGGCCGCCGCTGCCGTCCCACCCCGCCGCGCCGGCGCAGCCGGCCGCGGCCGCCGGCGCCACCTCGGCCGACGCCCACCGCCCGCCCTCCGACCCCGCCGACTGCGGCTGCGCCGCCCCCAGCCCCGCCCCCGCCCGATGAACCACTTCCAGCGCAAGAAGGGCGTCCTGCACGCCGAGGCCATCCCGCTCGAGGACCTGGCCCAGGCCCACGGCACGCCGCTCTACGTCTACTCCAGCGCCACCCTGACCCGGCACTGGCGCGTGCTGCACCGCTCGCTCAAGGGCCTCCGCCACCTGGTCTGCTTCGCGGTGAAGGCCAACGGCAACCTGGCCGTGCTCCGCAGGCTGGCCCAGCTCGGCTCCGGCTTCGACATCGTCTCCGGCGGCGAGCTCTACCGCGTGCTCAAGGCCGGCGGCGCGCCGCAGAAGGTGGTCTTCAGCGGCGTGGGCAAGCGCGACGACGAGATCGCCTTCGCGCTCGAGTCGGGCGTGAAGGTCATCGACGTCGAGAGCGGCCCTGAGCTGGGGCGCGTCTCGGTGGTGGCGCGGCGGCTGGGCGTGCGCGCGCCCATCGCGCTGCGGGTCAACCCGGACGTGGACCCGAAGACCCACCCGTACATCTCCACCGGCCTGCGCGAGAGCAAGTTCGGCGTCACGGTGGCGGACGCCCGCAAGCTCTACGCGCTGGCCGCCAAGGACCCGGCGCTGGAGGTGCGCGGCGTCGCCTGCCACATCGGCTCGCAGCTCACCACGCTGCGCCCGTTCGTCGACGCGGTGGGGCGCATCCGCAAGCTGGCCGAGGACCTGCGGGCGGCCGGGGTGCCATCCGCCACCTGGACGTGGGCGGTGGCCTGGGCATCCCCTACGGCGACGGCGACGAGCCGCCCCACCCCGACGCCTACGGCGAGGCCGTCCGCAAGGCGCTGGCCTCCTTCGACGGCGAGGTGCTGCTCGAGCCGGGGCGCGTGCTGGTGGGGAACGCCGGCGTGCTGGTCACCCGCGTCCTGTTCGTGAAGCGGAGCGGGCGGAAGACCTTCGTGGTGGTGGACGCCGCCATGAACGACCTGATCCGCCCCTCGCTCTACGGCGCGCACCACGAGATCGAGCTGGCCGGGCCGCGGCGCCCCGGCGCGCGCGAGGTGGTCTGCGACGTGGTGGGGCCGGTCTGCGAGTCCACCGACTTCCTGGCCCGCAAGCGCCGGCTCCCGGAGCCCAGCGCGGGCGACCTGCTGGTGGTCCGGTCGGCCGGCGCCTACGGCTTCTCGATGGCGTCCAACTACAACGCCCGCCCCCGCGCCGCCGAGGTGGTGGTGGACGGCGAGCGCGCCCTGGTGGCGCGCAAGCGCGAGACCTACGCCGACCTGGTCCGGGGCGAGGACGCCGGGGGCGGGGCGGAGCGCAGGGCGCGCGGATAGGTTAGAGTCCGGCCGGCGCCCACGGGCGCCGGCCCGGCAGGGCGCCTCGCGGCGCCGCACGAGGAGACCGGCATGGCGAAGCTCGAAGGCTCGATGGTGGCGATCGTCACCCCGCTCAAGGACGGCGCGGTGGATCTGCCCGCGCTCCGCGAGCTGGTCGAGTGGCAGGTGGCCGAGGGGACGGACGGGATCGTCCCCTGCGGCACCACCGGCGAGGGCGCGACCCTCACGGCGGCCGAGCGCGCGCAGGTGATCCGCACCACGGTGGAGGCGGTCCGCGGCCGCGCGGCGGTGATCGCCGGGGCCGGGTCCAACTCGACGGCCGAGGCCATCGAGGCGGTGAAGCTGGCGCGCGAGCTCAAGGCCGACGCCGCGCTGGTGGTCACGCCCTACTACAACAAGCCCACGCAGGAGGGGCTGTACCGCCACTACCAGGCCATCTGGGACGCGGTCCGCTTCCCGGTGGTGGCCTACAACGTCCCCGCGCGCACCTCGGTGGACATGCTCCCCGAGACGGTGGCGCGGCTGGCGAAGGGCGGCGCGATCGTCGGCATCAAGGAGGCCACCGCCAACCTCGACCGCCAGGTCCAGCTGGTGGAGCTGATCGGGCGCGGCGGCTTCGCCTACCTGTCGGGCGACGACTTCACGGTCCTGCCCTACGTCGCCTGCGGCGGCCACGGCGTGATCTCGGTGGTGGCCAACATCGCCCCGCGCGCCATGAAGGAGCTGGTCACCGCCGCCCGCCGCGCCGACCTGGCCCTCGCGCTGGAGCGGCAGGTGCGGCTGGCCGAGCTGAACCGCGTGATGTTCGTGGAGACCAACCCCGGGCCGGTCAAGGCGGCGGTGGCGCTGCTGGGGCGCTGCACCGGCGAGCTGCGGCTGCCGCTGGCGCCGGTCGCCGACGCCAGCCTGGTGAAGATCCGCGAGGCCATGGTCCGCTTCGGGCTGCTGGGCGCGGCGTAGCACATCCACCGCGCGTGGTGAGCCTGTCGAACCCCGCGCGCGGCGGTCCTGTGCGCGCCCTTCGACAGGCTCAGGGCGAGCGGGTGTCTGCTCGAGGAGGCTCATCATGAAGAAGGTCGTCGTCACCGGGGCCGCCGGCCGCATGGGCCGCGAGAACATCCGCCTGGTCCACGCCGCCGAGGGGCTCACGCTCCACGCCGCGGTGGAGCGCCCGGGCAACGCCACCGGGCAGGACGCCGGCGTGCTGGCCGGCCTGGGCCCGCTGGGCGTGGCCGTCGGCAGCGACCTGGACGCGGCGCTGGCCGGGGCCGACGTGGTCATCGACTTCACCAGCCAGGAGGCCTCCGCCGAGCACGCCGCCCGCTGCGCGGCGCGCGGGGTGGCGCTCATCATCGGCTCCACCGGCTTCACGCCGGAGGGGAAGGCCCGGGTGGCCGAGGCGGCCCGGAGGATCCCCATCCTCCTCTCGCCCAACATGAGCGTGGGCGTGAACGTCATGTTCGAGCTGCTGCGCCGGGCCGCCGCCCTGCTGGGCGACGACTACGACGTGGAGATCGCCGAGATCCACCACAAGCGGAAGCGCGACGCGCCCTCCGGCACCGCCATGAAGCTGGGCGAGGTGGCGGCCGAGGCGCTGGGGCGCAAGCCGGACGAGGCGCTGGCCTTCACCCGCCATGGCCTGATCGGCGAGCGGCCGCCCTGGCAGATCGGCGTCCAGACGCTGCGCGGCGGCGACGTGGTGGGCGAGCACACGGTCTACTTCTTCGGGGAGGGCGAGCGGCTGGAGATCACCCACCGCGCCACCTCGCGCGAGCAGTTCGCGCGCGGCGCGGTGCGTGCCGCCGCCTGGCTGCCCGGGCGCCCGCCCGGCCTCTACGACATGAACGACGTGCTGGGGCTGCGGAGCAAGCCGTGAGGGTCTGCCGCTTCCGGCGCGAGGGGCAGGAGCGGTACGGCCTAGTCGAGGGCGACCGGATCCGGCCGCTCGGCGCGGCCCCCTGGGCCGGCGGGCTGCCGGACGGCGCGCCGGTGGCGCTGGCCGAGGTGGAGCTGCTGGCGCCGGTCGAGCCCAGCAAGGTGGTCTGCGTGGGGCGCAACTACCGCGCCCACGCGCGCGAGCTGGGCAACGAGGTCCCCGCCACGCCGCTCATCTTCCTCAAGCCCTCCACCGCGGTGATCGGGCCGCAGGAGGCCATCCGCTGCCCGGAGGGCTCGAGCGAGGTGCACCACGAGGCGGAGCTGGCCGTGGTGGTGGGGCGCCCGCTGGCGCGCGCCACGCCGGTCGAGGCCCGCCTGGCGGTGTTCGGCTACACCTGCCTCAACGACGTCACCGCGCGCGACATCCAGCGCGAGGAGAAGCACTTCACCCGCGCCAAGGGGTTCGACACCTTCTGCCCCATCGGCCCGGTGGTGGAGACCGCCGCCGATCCGCTGGAGGCCTCGGTCGTCTGCCGGGTCAACGGCTCGGAGCGGCAGCGCGGCTCCACCCGCGACATGGTCTTCGACCCGTTCGCGCTGCTGGCCTTCATCTCCGGCGTGATGACGCTGCTGCCCGGGGACGTGGTGGCCACCGGCACGCCCGAGGGCGTGGGCGCCATCCGGCACGGCGACTGGGTGGAGGTCGAGGTCTCCGGCATCGGCGTGCTCCGCAACCCGGTGGTGTGACGCCGCCCGCCGGCCTGCTCCGCCGGCGGGGGGCCCCGGGGCCGCCGCGCGCCCGGCCGTCCGGCCGGGGCGCCATGCCCCACGAGAACGTTCACACAAGGTGACGCCGGCTCCCCGCGAACGTTTGCGGGCGCACCGGGTCCTCCGCCACTTGCGGCGCCCCGCCTTGCGTCTTCGTGACGCTGGCGGAGGTAGGTGGATGGGCGTTAACGTCGCCTCCACATGCGCGCCTACGTGGGGATCGGCTCGAACCTCGGAGATCGCTGGGGGCACCTGGCCCTGGCTCACCGGCTGCTGCGGCAGGAGCCCAGGGTCGCGGTCACCCGCGCCTCGCGGGTCTACGACACGGCGCCCATCGGGCCGCCGCAGGGGCGGTACCTGAACGCCGTGCTGGAGCTCGAGACCGAGCTGCCGGCCGCGGCGCTCCACGCGGTGCTGCAGCAGGTGGAGGACGCCGCCGGGCGCAAGCGCAACACCGGGCACAGGTGGGCGCCCCGCACGCTCGACCTCGACCTGCTGCTCTACGGCGACGAGGTCATCCGCGACCCGAACCTCCGGGTCCCGCACCCCGAGATCGCCTTCCGCCGCTTCGTGCTGGCGCCGCTGGCCGACCTCTGCCCGGACCGGGTCATCCCCGGCCTGGCCAGGACGGTGCGCGAGCTGCTGGCCCGCGCGCCGAAGGACGACGTGGCCACGGTGGGGCTGTTCCCGGGCTGATCGCGGTCGTCCGCTGCCCTTCGACTCCGCGAGCCCTGCGGGTTCGCTACGCTCAGGGCGAACGGATCCCCTGGAGCCGTTCGGCCTGGGCGTAGGGCGCGCGCCCAGCGCACCCGGAGTCGAAGGCCAGGGCTCGCGTCGAGGACGCGCTCACTGCACCGTGCCCGACTCCTCGTGGATGCAGAGGGTGTTGCCCTCCGTGTCCTTGAACCAGGCCGCCTTCTCCGAGCCCAGCACGCAGATGTGCCCCACCGTCTTGAGGCCGGGCAGGTCGTAGTCCTCGAAGCGGACGCCGCGGCTCTCCAGGTCCTGCACCTCGCGCTCCACGTCCCGCACCTCGAACGTGGCGGCGGTGTACTGGGCCTGCGTCGGCTCCTGGCGCGGCGACAGCTCCAGCGCCGTCCCGCCGGCCGAGTAGCGCACCCCGCCGTCCGGCCGCGGCCGCCCCGGCGTCAGCCCCAGCCGCTTCTCGTAGAACTGCCGCGCCCGCTGCACGTCGACCACCGGCAGGATGGTCGTGATCCGGCACTGGTCCAGCATGGTGGCATCCTCCTCGCGCGGAAGCTGCCGCGGGCGCGGCCGCGGCGCAGCGCTCGGAGGGGGAGGCCGGATCCGGGGAAGCAGGCGGACGGGCTAGCGCCCGCGCGGCGGCTTGCCGGCGGCGGCCAGCACCGCGTCCACCGCCGCGGGCGGGAGCGGCTCGCACCGCCCGGCGGCGCGGGCCAGCAGCGCGATGCGCGCCACCCGCTCCAGCGTCTCCATCCGGTCGAAGGCCTCGGCCAGCGTGTGCCCCAGGGCCAGCGCGCCGTGGCGCTCCAGCAGGAACACCTCGTGGCCGGCCAGGTGCGGCGCCAGCGCGGCCGGCAGCTCGTCGGTGCCCGGGGTGGCGAACGGCACGCGCGCGATGGGCCCCAGCGTCACCGCCGCCTCCGGCACCAGGTCGTCCGGCGGCGGCAGCCCCGCCACCGTCAGCGCCACCGCGGTGAGCGGGTGGGCGTGCACCGCGGCCGCCGCGTCCGGCCGGGCGGCGTAGGCGGCCAGGTGCATGCGCACCTCGGTGGAGGCGCGCCCCGTCCCGCGCACCACCTGGCCGGACCCGTCCACGACCACCAGGTCGGCGGGCGCCAGCCGCGCCTTGTTCGCGCCCGACGGCGTGACCAGGAAGAGCCCGGGGCAGAGCCGGGCCGAGACGTTCCCCTCCGCGGCGCCGATCAGGTCGCGGGCGTGCAGCGCCCGGCAGACCTCGATCAGCTCGGCCCGGAGCAGGGCCTCGGCGGTGCGCGGCGCGCGGCGCAGGGCAGGGCGGTCCGGCATGGCCTAGAGGATCTTGGCGGCCAGCAGGTCCTGGACGTCGAGCAGGCCCACCGGCCGCCCCTCCTCGTCCACCACCGGCACCTGGTCGATGCGGGCCTGGCGCAGCACGCGGGCCGCGTCCACCACCAGGCCGTCCGGGCGGACCGTGCGCGGGTTCTTCCCCATGGCCGTGGCCACCGGGCGTGCGAAGTCGGTCTGGTGGTGCTCCACCAGCCGGCGCAGGTCACCGTCGGTGAAGATGCCCACCAGCTTGCCCTGCGCGTCGGTGACCGAGGTGGCGCCGGGCCGGCCGGGGGTCTCGGTCATGACCGCCACCGCGGCCGAGAGCGGCTGGTCCTCCCGCACCACCGGGTTGGCCTCGCTGGCGCGCATCAGCTCGCGGACCTTCATCAGGCCGCGCCCCAGCTTCCCGCCCGGGTGGAAGAGCGCGTACTCCTCCTTGTCGAAGGGGCGGTTGGCCAGCACGGTCATGGCCAGCGCGTCGCCCACCGCCAGCAGCACGGCGGTGGACGCGGTGGGGGCGAGCCCCATCGGGCAGGCCTCCTCGACGTTGCCGATGGCCAGCACCAGGTCGGCCGCGCGGGCCAGCGGGTTCACCCGGTCCCGCGTCATGGCGACGATCCGGACGCCCATCTTCTTGAGCGCGGGGAGGAGGCGCAGGATCTCCTCGGTCTCGCCCGAGTTGGAGAGGGCGAAGACCACGTCGTCCCGCGCGATGCGCCCCAGGTCGCCGTGGGCCGCCTCCGCCGGGTGGACGTACAGCGAGGGGGTGCCGGTGGAGGCCAGGGTGGCGGAGATCTTCTGGGCCACGAACCCCGGCTTTCCCATGCCGGTGATCACCACCCGGCCCTTGCAGGACAGGATCCAGCGGACCGCCTGGGCGAACCCCTCGTCCAGCGGCACGGCGCCGATGGCGCGGGCCTCGGCCTCGACCACCGTCCGCGCGTAGGCGAGCAGGTCCCGGGTCTGCGGCTTGCGCGCCGGGGCCGGCGGGCGGGCCTTCCGTGCGGGGGAGGCGGCGGTCGCGGAGCGGCGGGGGAAGCGGACCACGCGGGCTTTCGGGCGGCTGGCCATCGGGGGTTGTCTAGCACTTTCCAGGCCGTGGCGGCAGGTCGGCGCGTAGGCTACAGAACCCCCGTACAACCATCGGAGGCTACATGCAGTTCTTCATCGATTCGGCGGACGTCGGCGAGATCCGGAAGGCCCTGTCCATGGGCCTCTGCGACGGGGTGACGACCAACCCCTCGCTGGTGGCCAAGACCGGCCGCGCCTTCGACGAGGTCCTGAAGGAGATCGTCTCCTTCGTCCCCGGCCCCATCTCCGCCGAGGTCACCGCCGTCGAGCACGACGGGATGATCCAGGAGGCGCACCACTACGCCAAGTTCGGCGAGCAGGTGGTGATCAAAATCCCGCTCATCCCCGAGGGGCTGCGCGCGGTGAAGACGCTCTCCGAGGAGGGCGTGAAGACCAACGTCACGCTCTGCTTCTCCGCCGTGCAGGCGCTCCTCGCGGCCAAGGCGGGCGCGACCTACATCTCGCCGTTCGTGGGCCGCCTGGACGACATCTCCGAGGAGGGCATGTCCACGGTGGCGGACATCGTCCAGATCTACCGGAACTACGGGTTCGAGACGAAGGTGCTGGTGGCCAGCGTCCGCCACCCCATCCACGTGCTCGAGGCCGCCCGGCTCGGGGCCGACGTGGCCACGCTCCCCTACAGCGTCATCGAGCAGCTGGCCAAGCACCCGCTCACCGACGCGGGGCTCAAGAAGTTCCTGGCCGACTGGGAGAAGGTCCCCAAGGCGCCCAAGCCGGGCAAGTAGCGCCCGCCCGCCCGTGGCCGCAGCGGGGGCGGGCTCCCCACGGCCGTGCCCCGTGCCCACGTTCCCCTCGGGCCGCGCTGCGGCCGGAGGGGGCATGGACCACCGCTGGAAGCTCGAGCCACTGCGCCGCATCGGCGCGCTCCACGGCCACCGCGAGGTGCGGCTGCCGGACGAGCGCGGCGGCTGGCACCCGCTCCCGGCGGACGTCCGCAGGCTGGTGCGGACGGCCGGGTCGGCGCTGGCGGCCACCTCGCTGGTGCTGGCCTTCGCGGCGGGCGCGCAGGCGCCGGTCTACGGCGCGGGCGACGCGCGCATGAACGGCGCGCTGCCGTGGATCTTCGCGCTCTTCGCCGCCGCCGCCATCCTGGGCATCTTCCTGTTCGTGCTCTGGCTGGTGCGCGGGCCGTCCTCGCGGCCCCCGGGCGCGCCACCGCCGGGGCACGCGCCGTAGAGGCGGCCTCGGGGCCCAGGCTCCAGGCCCCAGGAGAAGCGGGCGCGCGTGCGGCGCCGGCTGCGGCGATCAACCCAGCGTCACCCTGAACAGCCGCTTCTCCACGTCCTCCAGCGCGCCGGAGAGATCCGGGCGCGTGAGCCTGATCGCCTCGGCGTGCTCCTTCAGCCCCAGGCAGCGCTCGGTGAGCAGCACCACCAGCAGGTGGAGCGCCGCCTCCTCGGCCGGCTGCAGCCCGGCCCGCCCGCGCTCCAGCTCCGCCTCATAGGCCTCGTACTGGCGCGTGAGGTCGAGCCGGGCCAGCAGCAGCGCCAGCCGGATCGCGCCCTCGCGCGGACGCGCGGAGATGCCGGCCTGCCAGCGCGCCTGCAGCTCGTCGCTCACCCAGTCCACGAAGGGCGGCGGCCAGCCCTGCAGCTCGGTGGCCAGCTCCTGGGCGAACCGCGTGAGGACGTAGGCCTTCACCGGCTGCTTCTGCCGCTCGTAGAGGAAGTCCCAGCGCCGGTCGCGCATGGGCGGGATCATACCGCGGACCGCCCGGCCACCGCAGGGCGGCGGGTGCGCGGCGCGGCCGCGCCGCCGGCCGGCGAGCGGCTCACGGGACGGCGGAGCGGGCCGGGGCCGCCGCGGGCTGGAGCTCGCGCTTGCGCCCGCCCTCGAGGGCGGTGAGCGGTCCGACCTTCACCGGCGCGTGCGCCTCGGCCAGCCGCAGCTCGCGCAGGATGGCGTCGTAGACGGAGCGGCGGGAGAGGAAGGCGTGGTGGCCGCCGCGGACCTCGACGTTGCCGAGGTGGGGGAGGTCGTGCGTCTCGAGCACCGCCGCCGGGTAGGGAGCGGAGCCGTCCTCGCGCGACCAGATCGAGGTGAGCCGCACCTGCGCCGGCCACGGGCCGCTGGCCAGCCGCCGCAGGAAGGGCGAGCCCGGCACCATCTGCCAGAGCGAGCGGGCGAAGAAGCCGATGGGCGCGCCCAGGTACGCGACCGGGGTGCCGTTGTGCGGGGTCCCCAGCGTCACCACCGCCCGCGTGCGCCGCCAGCCGCCCAGCTTCTTCACGTAGTAGGAGGCCACCAGCCCGCCCTTGGAGTGGCCGACGATGAGGAGCGGCCCGAGCGTGGGGTTGCGGGCGTAGATGCGCTCCACCTTGGCGCGGACGTAGTCGGCCAGGTCGTCGATGCCGCGGGTGTTGAGCGTGCGCCCCAGGCCGCCGAGGTCGAGCGTGAAGACGCCGTAGCCGTCGCGGCGCAGCCGCCGCTCCAGGACGTCGAAGGTGCGGCGCGAGGTGAAGAACCCGTGCAGCAGCAGGACCGGGCGGCGGCAGCGCGAGAAGTCGGTCCGCTTCACCACCCGCTGCCGGACCGAGCCGTCCAGCACCGCCGCCACGTGCTCCACGGCGCGTGCGGCACGACGGATGGCCCTCGCGATCTGCATCCCGCCTCCCTCCAGCCAATCTAGCGAGCGGTCATCGGTCGTGCAGCCGGCTTCTCGCTCAGGGACGGTCCCGAGTCGCGGCGTCACCTGTGCGCGGGGCCGCCACCCGCCGCCACCCGAGCATGAAGCCGCGCACCCGGGCCGGCGGGCACCTGCGCCGCCTCGGGCTCGGGCCGGCCGACGCCAGCCCGGCTGCACCAGCGGTGAGGACGCGGCGCATCAGGGGAGTGTGGCCACCCCCGCTTGAGCCCCCCACGCCCCCGCGCTAAGTAGACGCCTCCCGCTCGGCGGGGATGGAGGCCGGCCACATGCTCGTCGTCATGACCCCCCACGCCACCCCGGAGGACATCGAGCGGGTCTGCGAGAAGATCCGCTCCCTGGGCCTCTCCCCGCACCCCATGCCGGGCGCGCAGCGGACGGCGGTCGGGATCACCGGCAACAAGGGCGGCCTCGAGCCCGAGCTGTTCACCACGCTCCCGGGCGTGGCCGACGCCATCCGCGTGTCGCAGCCGTTCAAGCTGGTCTCGCGCGAGGTGAAGGAGGAGGACACCGTCATCGACGTGGGCGGGGTGCCCCTGGGCGGCCCCACGCTGGCGGTGATGGCCGGCCCCTGCTCGGTGGAGTCGAGGGAGCAGCTGCTGGAGGCGGCCCACGCGGTGAAGGCCGCCGGCGCCCGCTTCCTGCGCGGCGGCGCGTTCAAGCCGCGCACCAGCCCCTACGAGTTCCAGGGGCTGGCGGAGGAGGGGCTGAAGCTGCTGGCGCTGGCGCGCGAGCAGACCGGGCTCAAGGTGGTGACCGAGGTGATGGACGTCGAGACGCTGCCCATGGTCTCGGACTACGCCGACGTCCTGCAGATCGGCGCCCGCAACATGCAGAACTTCTCGCTGCTCAAGCAGCTGGGGGCCATCCGCAAGCCCATCCTGCTCAAGCGCGGCCCCTCCGCCACGCTCAAGGAGTGGCTGATGGCGGCGGAGTACATCGCTTCGCGCGGCAACTACCAGATCGCGCTCTGCGAGCGCGGCATCCGCACCTTCGAGACCATGACCCGCAACACGCTCGACCTGAACGCCGTGCCGGTGCTCAAGGCGCTGACGCACCTGCCGGTGATCGTGGACCCCTCGCACGGCATCGGCCTGCGCGCCCACGTGCCCGCCATGGCCCGTGCCGGGGTGGCCGCCGGTGCCGACGGGATCATCGTCGAGGTCCACTGCCACCCCGAGCAGGCGCTCTCCGACGGCCAGCAGTCGCTCACGCCGCCGGAGTTCCAGGAGCTGTTCCGGCAGGTGAAGGTGATCGCCGGCGCGGTGGGGCGGACGGTGTAGCGGAAGGGTGGGACTCATGCCCGCGCCACCGGCAGCGGGTCGGCCTCGGGCCGCCCGGTGAAGAGCTGCCCCTGGCGCAGCCAGACCAGCGCCTTGGTCACCGGCTCGCGGTAGACCTCCAGGTAGCCGCCGTGCACGCCGACCAGGTGGTGGAAGGAGCAGAGCCCGACCAGGTTCTCGGGATCATCGGTGCCGCCACGGGAGCGCGGGATGATGTGGTGCGCGTGGGCCGAGGCGTGGCTGCACCCGGGCACCTGGCAGCGGCCGTCGTCCCGCGCCCGGATCTCCTGCGACTTCGTCTTCCGCTGCTTCCCCTGCTGCTCCCAGGTGACCAGGAAGTGCGCGGACATGATGGCCAGGCAGCGGCCCATGGACAGGTTGGTCCCGAACTTCGCCCGGGCATTGAACACGGCGGCCGCCAGGAGCAGGGCCAGGTGCTCCGGCAGGACCGCTGACACCTTGGAGGCGGCACGCAGCTGCGCCGCCTGCTCCTCGGCCACCTCGACCCGGAGCTGGGCGCTGGTGACCTCCGTCGCGTGCTCCCTCCAGCTCTCCCGCTGCGCCTCCGGCAGCCTGGCCAGCTCGCACAGCCGCTGGTAGGGCAGCCCCGCCTCGCGCGCCGCCTGCAACGCCAGCGAGGCCTGCACCTTGCCTTCGACCGCCACCCGCTGCTCCAGCGCCCGCGCCGGCAGCCCCAGCCGCTCCTCGACGTAGTGGGCGAAGGAGTCGAACCCCAGCTTGCGGTGCACGCCCGCCTGCTTCACGCCCAGCGCCAGCTCGGCCACGATCTCGTCCAGCTCGGCCCGCGCCCTGGCCACCTGGCGCAGCTTCGCGTCGGTGGTGTTGGCGTCGTCCGCGTCGTCGAACTCGATCTCCAGCGCCAGCAGCGCCGCCTCCACCTTGGGCAGGTGAGCCCAGCCGCCCTGCTCGGCCTCGGCCATGGCCCGCCGCTGCGGCTCGGAGAAGAGCGGCCGGAAGCCCAGGGACGGAGTGGGCGCGACCAGCTGGTCGGAGCTACCGGGCATGGCGCCCAGGAACTCCTGCACGATGACCTCGATGCGCCGCGTCCGGCTGGCGCCGGGCTCGACCCGCCCGGCCAGCTCCAGCGCCTCGTCGATGAGCAGCCGCTCATCCTCGGTGGTCTGCGCCAGGATCCGGTAGAGCGGCGCGTCCTCGTCGTCGGGCGGCGCGCCGGCGACCGCCCGCACCTCCAGCTCCAGCGCGCGCACCGTGTACTGCCTGGCCTTCTCCACCCACTCCGCCTCGGCCTCCCCCTTGGCCACCGGCACGATGACCTGCGCCGCCCGCAGCTTCAGGTCGCCCGACCAGAGCGCCGCCCGCAGCACCTTGCGCTCCCGCAGCGCCCTCCCCAGCGCCGCCAGGCCCCGCGTGGCACGCTCGCCCAGGTCCAGCATCTCGCGGCCGTAGTCCCTGAGGTGATAGCCCAGCTCGGCCAGCCGGTTCCCCCGCTGCATCTGGTGCAGCCCCTCGGCGATGAGGGCGTCGAACCGCCCCTGGGCGCGCGCCAGGTGGACCAGGCCCAGCTCGGCGAAGTCGGCGTTCCGACCGCCACGGGCGAAGACCACGCGGAGGGGAGCGGTCTCGTCCCCCGGAGCCGGCTCCGCCTCCAGCCGGCCCCAGTAGGCCGGCGGCGGCTTCACGTCCACCAGCTCGACCGGCTCGCGGGCCCAGACCACGATCTCTCGGAAGCGCGTTTCCATCGCCTGCATCCTGGCAGGAGAAGCGAACACTGAACAGATGTTCCGTTGGGTTCGTCCGCTGGTGGGAGAGCGCCGCCTGGCGCCGAAGCGTCGACCGCTCACTCCGCCGCCCGCACCGCCACCACCCGCGCGCTCCACGGGCAGTACTGCCGGACCGTCCCGATCCAGTAGGCCTTGTCGGCCTCGACGAAGCCCGGGCAGCCGTCGCACAGCTCGACGGTGAGGTCGGCCCAGGCCGGCGTGGCCGGGTCCACGTGCCAGGTCCACTGTGGGTCAACACCGGCGCCGTCCACCAGGTCGAACACCGGGACGCGCCGGGCGTCCTGCTCCAGCAGCCGCTGCGCCTCGGCCAGGAAGGCGCGGTTCGCGACCTCGATCGTCAGCGTCTGGTCGCAGATGCGCAGCTCGACCTGGCCGGCGGCAGGGGTGCCCTGGGCCGGATGCGACGGGCCGCAGGCGGTCAGGAGCGCGAGGACGGCAGCGGGGAGGAGGCGGTGTGTAGACACGTTGTCACCTGATCCGGGTGCGCGGCCGGGTCGTGGGCGCCGCGCCTGTCCACCTTCTCGACACGGTGGCGCGTGTGGAACGGAACGTATACACGCACCCGCCCTCACCGGGCGCGGCGGGTGCGCGCGCCCCTCGCGCCCCCCTGGCCTCGAAGCCCCTCCGGTGGCATCCTCGGGTCCGGGGCGGAAGGAACCAGCGGGCGCCGATGATCTTCCCGAAGTGGCTGCACACCATCCACCACGATGGCTCGCCGAAGTACCTCTCCAGCCTCCACCCCGCGGTGGGCGAGCGGGTGCGCGTGCGGCTGCGGGTGGGCGCCACGGCCCCGGTGCGGCGCGTCTTCATCCGGACCAGCGGCGAAGGTGAGCAGGGGCTGACGCAGCTCGTCGCCGGGCCGCGCACGCCTCCGTCGCAGTGGTTCCACGTGGACCTGGTGATCCGGGACCCGGCCACGCACTACCGCTTCGTGCTGGAGGCCGACGACTCGGTCTGGTGGTACACGGCCGCCGGCTGCGCCGCCTTCAACCCGCTCGACGGCCAGGACTTCAAGATCGTCGCCGGCGCGGCGCCGGCCTGGCTGCGCTCCGCCACCATCTACGAGATCTTCCCCGACCGCTTCGCGCGGGGCGACGGGCCGCTGTCCGGCGATCCGGCGCTCGACCTGCAGGGCGGCGACCTGCCCGGCATCACCGCCAGGCTCGACCACCTGCAGGCGCTGGGCTGCGACACGCTCTACCTCAACCCCATCTTCACCTCGCCCTCGAGCCACCGCTACGACTGCAGCGATCACGAGCACGTCGATCCGCGCCTGGGGGGCGACGAGGCGCTGGTGGCGCTGCGGCAGGCGCTGGACGCGCGCGGCATGCGCTACCTGCTGGCGGTGGAGCTGCGCCACGTCAGCGATCAGCACGGCTGGTTCAAGGCCGCGCAGGCCGATCGCGCCTCGCCCGAGGGCAGCTTCTTCCGCTTCCACGGCGAGGGCGCCGAGGCCTGGGACAGCTGGCTGGGCGTCCCCTCGCTCCCCATCCTCGACTACGGCAGCCCCGAGCTGCGCCGCCGCATCTACGGCGACCCGGACGCGCTGGTGCGCCGCTGGCTGCGCCCGCCCTTCTCCGCCGACGGCTACGGCACCAACCTCCCCGAGCGCCACGCCTGGGGCGACGACCTGGACCCCTCGGCGCTGGGCCGGTCGCTGCGCAGGGCCATCAAGGAGACCCGCCCGGACGCCTACTTCGTCACCCGCAACTTCACCGACGTGACCTGGCAGCTCCAGGGCGACCAGCTGGACGGCTTCGCCGACTTCGGCTCCTTCACCTTCCCGCTCTTCAACTGGCTGCGCGGCTACCGCGAGGAGGCGCACGGCGTGGACGATCCGCCCGGCGTCCGCCTCTGGCCCACGGCCGCGCTGGAGGCCGCCTGGCGGCATGGGCGCGCCGCCATCCCCTGGAGCGTGGCGCTGCAGCAGCACACGCAGCTGGGCAGCCAGGACCTGCCCCGCATCCGGACCGTGCTGCGCGGCGACGACGTGCTGCACCAGATCGCGGCGGTGCTCCAGTTCACCTACCCGGGCGTGCCGGGCCTCTACTACGGCGACGAGGTCGGCCTGGGCGACGTGCCCGGCTTCGGCCAGCGCGGCCCCATGACCTGGGACCCGGCGCAGTGGCACCAGGGGCTCTTCTCGCTCTACCGCGACCTGATCGCGCTCCGGCGCGACTCGCCGGCGCTGCAGGTGGGCGGGTTCCAGGTGCTGCTGGTCGATCGCGACACGCTGGCCTTCCAGCGCGAGGGCGTGGATCAGCGCGTGCTGGTGATCGCGCACCGCGGGCAGCGCCCCCGCCCGGCGGGCCGCCTGGGGCTCGCGCACGGCGGCGTGGCGGACGGCACGAAGTTCGTGGAGCGGTTCTCCGGGCAGACGGCGATGGTGGAGCGCGGCGCGCTCCCGCTGCCCGAGATCATCCGCGGCGCCACCATCTGGATCGCCACCGAGGCGCCGGCGCCGCTGCCGGTGGTGGGCGAGGGGGAGGGCTCGGCCGAGGCCGAGGCCGAGGTGCGCCGGCCGGCGCGCCGGATCACGCCGCGCTGCCCGGTGTGCGGCCGGAAGGACGGCGCGCGGCGCGAGCGGCGCCTCACCGCCATGGACATCGCCGGGCGGGACCGCTGGGTCTGCCTCTGGTGCGGCGCCACCTGGTGGAGCGAGCGGCGCCGGCGCTGAGCGCTCCGCACGGTCGCTGCCTGGGGGCCGGCTGCCCCCGGAGGTGTCTGCCCGGCTGGGATGGAGAGGGAGTTCCCTGCGAACCTTCGGGTTCCCTCTAAAGTATCAGCAGTGCTCACTCTGCGTCCGCGATTCGAGCACGACCCAGGCGCCCAACCTCCCGTCACCATTGGTGACGCCAAGGTGACGAAAGGTGGAGCGTCCCGCGCGACTGTGGGGAACTGAACCACAGTTGCGCGGCGGCTCGACGGGCCTGCCGTTTGTCAGCAAGCGCGCAGGCTTCTACGGTTTCGCGCACACATCGACTGGCCAGTCGGGGGGTGCCCGCGCGTGCGCGCAGGCAGCGGCGACCAGTCCGTGTCTGGAGGGTGCGATGACGTTCCAGGCGACGGCCGTGAGGCGGTGGCTGCGGGTGCTGATGAGGGCCTTCGGGATGGCGCTGCTGCTGGCCGCGCAGGCGGCTGCGGCGCAGAGCATCCCGGTGGCGCACGTCTACCACAACCACATGCCCAACTTCTGGCCGTACTACGCGAACTCGAACGCCGAGGTGATCGCGAAGTACGACGCCACGCGGGTGGGCGACCCGATCCGCTACCTGACCGACGGCGAGGTCATCAAGCTCAAGCTGAACCCGCCGGCCGGCTATCCCTACTGGCTGCCGTCCACGGTGGGCACCGGGCCGATGCCGCATGACGACCTGGTCACCTACTACAGCCATCACGCGAAGTACCAGTGCTACCAGTCCTACCCGCCGGGCTTCGGGCTGCACGGCTGGCCCATGGCCAGCGCCGAGCAGATGCAGGGCTTCGCCGGGGGCAACGGCCAGGTGCACGTCACCTTCTCCGGCTCGCTGGCCACCAACGTGAACGGCCTGGAGCTCGGCGGCGCGATCCCGGGCTTCTACAACAACGGCTCCGCCTGGAACACCGAGTTCGTCAACGACGTCCGGAACCTCAAGACCAACGGCGGGTACCAGACGCTGGACATGCTCCACTTCACGGCCCACCACAGCCTGGGGCCGCTGGTCGGGCGCGAGTACTTCCTCAAGGACCTGATCGCGCACGGCGCCACCCTGGCGCAGCCCTGGTTCCTGGGCTCGAACTACAAGTCCTCGCGCGGCTTCTTCCCCACCGAGCTCTCCTTCTCCACGCGGCTCGTGCCGGAGCTGGCCAAGCTGGGCGTGCAGTGGACGGTGGTGGGCAACAACCACTTCTCCCACGCGCTCACCGACTACCCGTACGCGGACTACGACGCCCGGCTCGACGCCAACACCTCGCCGCCCAACCGCGCGGACCTGCGCAACACCTCCACCATCGGCAGCTGGGTGATCGCGCCGATGACCAACCAGGAGGTCAGCATCGTCAACAAGTACCCCTTCGCCTCCACGCCGCACTGGGTGCGCCAGGTGGATCCCTTCACCGGCGCCGTCTCCAAGCTGGCCGCCATCCCGGCCAGCCAGAACGGCCAGTGGGAGGAGGGGTTCAACGGCCAGGTCACGGTGGCGGAGTACCTGCCCTACGCGTCGCTCGAGCCGCGCCAGTACTACGTGCTGGCCCACGACGGCGACAACTCCATGGGCCGGTCCGGCTCCTGGGAGACCTGGTCCAACGGCACCACCGTCACGGGCTCGGGCAACGGCTACAACCTGGGCGTGGACGAGTACCTGAAGAAGTTCCCCATCCCGGCCACCGACGTGGTGCACGTCCAGGACGGGTCCTGGGCCGACGTGCTGGACGCGTCCTCCGACCCGATGTTCTACCACTGGCACCAGCCCTTCCTGATCTGGACGGGCCAGTTCAAGGAGTTCAACAAGACCACCGGCCTCGCGCTCGCGCCCAAGAAGAACCTGCGCGGCGTGCCGGACGAGGCCACCGTCACCTTCGAGTACGGCTGGCACTACCAGGAGCTGGCCTACGCCAAGCTGCAGCCGGCGCTCAACTTCGCGATCACCGCGGAGCAGAATCTGGCTCGACAACCACCCCACCCACTGGTCGCCCACCACCGCGCTCGACGCGCAGGTCACCTACGCCGGCAACCAGCTCAACCCCTGGATGATCGCGGCGCCGGTGAAGGGTGACCCGGCCGCCGACTACAAGAACGGCGCCAACCCGGCCGAGCTGGCCTGGTACTTCCTGCTCGCCGCCATGGACTCCGGGTTCGGCTACTACGGCGAGAACCAGGACGACGACGTGAAGCCGGTGCTGGCCATCAACAACTCGCTGGCCATCTCGCAGCGGTACGTGCGCGACAACGCCGGTCAGGACCGCACCGGCCCGTCGGTCTGGGTGCCGCAGCGCTGGCCTGGCAACCCCGGCTCGGTCAACGGCTCCAAGGCCGAGGGCTGGACCACGCACTGGTTCAGCAACAAGTTCGCGGTCTACACCTACGCCTACGACCTCGCCGGCATGGGCACCGTCAACCTGATGGTGCGGCCGCACACCAAGAAGACCATCGCCGCCAACGACGACACGTACAAGGTGGTCTACCCGTCGGTGCTGGCCGGCGCCGCCGGCCTCTCCATCACGCCGGCGAACGTGGGCAGCTGGACCGCCTACCCGATGCGCGTGCGCGACCTGCGCCCGGTCATGAACGGCGTGGACTGGATCCCGACCGAGAAGGCCACCATGCACGTGCTGCCGGCCAGCGAGGTCGGCAACCTGTACTACGCCTACCTGGACCAGTACCGGGACCAGCTGGTCGACTACTACATCCAGGCCACCGACGCCTGGGGCAACATCACCCGCACCGACATCCAGCAGGTCTACGTCGGCGCCGGGCGCTACAACGCGGGCGGCAAGTCCGGCTACGTCGAGAGCGCCACCGGGACCGTGGTCGGCACCAATCCGTTCATCACCGCCGGCGCCGTCGCCACCCCCACCACCGCGGCGCCGGACTTCTACCCGGCCTCCGGCAGCTACGGCACGGCGCAGAGCGTGCAGATCCTCGACGCCACGCCGGGCGCGGTCATCTACTACACGCTCGACGGCAGCACGCCCACCACCGGCTCGACGGTCTACTCCGGCCCCATCACGGTGAGCGGCTCGACCATCCTCACCGCCATGGCGGTGGCGAGCGGCCTGGGCCAGAGCGGCGTCTCCTCCTCGACCTACATCGTCGGCGCGCCGCCGCCGCGCGCCGCGGCGCCGTACTTCACGCCGGCCGCCGGCGTCTACGCCACCGCGCAGAGCGTGGCCATCGCCTCGGTCACGCCGGGCGCGGTCATCTACTACACCACGGACGGCACGGCCCCGAGCACCGCCTCCACCCGCTACAGCGCGCCCGTCCCGGTCAGCGCCAGCACCACGCTCCGCGCGATCGCGCTGGCCAGCGGGTACGCGCAGAGCCTGGAGGCGAGCGGCCGGTTCGTGATCGGCACCGCGCCCGGGCAGCCGCAGGGCGTGACCGCCTCCGCCACCTCCACCAGCGCCATCGGCCTGGGCTGGACCGCGGTCACCGGCGCCACCTCCTACCTGGTGGAGAAGGCCACGGCCGCGACCGGCCCGTTCACCTCGGCGGGGACCAGCGCCGGCACCTCCCTGGCCGTCACCGGCCTGGCCTCCGGCACCTGGTACTGGTTCCGCGTCTCGGCGGTGAACGAGGCCGGCAGCTCGACGCCCTCGGCGGTGGTCTCGGCCAGGACCGACGGCTTCGTGGCCACGTACACCACCATGACGCTGCGCGGCTCCATGAACGCCTGGGCCACCACGTCCATGACGCTGGTGGCGGACTACACCTGGCAGGCGCAGGTGACGCTGGCCGCCTCCACCGCGTACACGTACAAGTACGACGCCTCCGGCGCCTGGACCAGCGGGCAGAACTGGGGCCTGGGCGGCACCGCCGGGGTGGCCGCCCTCAACGGCAGCAACATCGGCTACACCACCGCCGCGGCCGGCACCTACACCTTCCAGTTCAACGACCGGACGCTGGCCTACACGGTGTCCCCGCCGGCGGCCACCATCCCGCTGGCGCCGACAAACGTGGTCCCCACGCCGGTCTCCGGGACGCAGATCGACCTGGCCTGGACCGCCTCCGCCGGCGCCACCAGCTACACCGTCAACCGCGGCGCCTCCAGCAACGGGCCCTTCGTGGTGGCCGGCTCGCCCACCACCAACAGGTTCTCCGACACCGGGCTCACACCGGGGCAGCAGTACTTCTACTACCTGACCGCCTCCAACGCGGCCGGCACCTCGACCGGCTCCGTGGCGGTCTACGTCACCACGCCCACGCCGCCGGCCGCGCCCACCGGGCTCGCCGCGACGGTGGTCTCCTCGAGCCGCATCGACCTGTCCTGGACGGCCGTCACCGACGCCACCTCCTACGCCGTCTACCAGGCCACCGCCGCGGCCGGTCCCTTCACCCGCGTGACCACCAGCACCACCGCCGCGGCCAGCGTGACCGCGCTGGCGGGCTCGACCACCTACTGGTTCCAGGTGACCGCGCTCTCCACCGGCGGCGAGTCCACCGCCTCCGCCCCGGTCTCGGCCAAGACGCCGACGCCGCAGTGGACCTCGACCTACCCCGCCATGTACCTGCGCGGCTCCATGAACAGCTGGGGCACCACGGCCATGGCGCTCACCGCCAACAACACCTGGCAGGTCTCGGTGACGCTCACCGGCGGCACGACGTACACGTACAAGTACGACGCCACCGGCACCTGGGCCACGGGCACGAACTGGGGCGACACCAACGCCGACGGCATCGGCGAGGCGGGCGGCAGCAACATCTCCTACCTCGCGCCGGCCACCGGCACCTACGTGTTCCAGTTCAACGACTCCACCCGCGCCTACTCGGTCACGCCGCCCGGCGGCGTCTGCACCACCGTGCCGGTGACCTTCACCATCGCCAACGCCAACACCGTCACCGGCCAGAACCTGTACGTGGTCGGGAGCGTGGCGGCGCTGGGGAGCTGGGCGCCGGCCAGCGGCTTCGCCCTCACCATCCAGGGCACGGGCGCCAACGCCACCTGGAGCGGCACGGTCGCGCTCCCGGCGGCCGCCGCCATCCAGTACAAGTACGTGAAGCGCAACCCGACCACCGGCGCGGTGGTCTGGGAGAGCGCGCAGACCACCACCAGCGGCAACCGCGAGAAGACCACCGCCGCCTGCGGCTCCACCAGCAGCTTCGCCGACGGCAGCTTCAAGCAGTAGCTGGCAGCACCCGCGACCCCGCGGAGGGGCGGCCCCCGGTTCGCGCCGGGGGCCGCCGCCGTCGCCCAGGCGCGCTGCGCGGCCGCTGGCGCCCGGGGCTGGCAGGGCGCGGTCACGCCGGCGGCCGTGGCTCGTCGGAGGGCCATGGGTCCCCTGCATCGAAGCCGGACGCCTCGCCTCGCGCCGCTCCTCGCGCTCTCCCTCGCGCTCGGCGCCTGCCGCAGCTCCGGGGGCGCCACCCCGCCGCCGCCCGCGCTGCCGGCCGCCCCCTGCGACGGCGTGCACGTCGCCGGCGCGCTCTACCCCGGGACGCCGGCGCACGCCTGCGTGACCGTCCCGGCGGAGGGCACGGTCCGCGTCCGGCTCTCCACGACCGACGCCTTCTCGACGCTCCCGTCCTGGGCGGTCGATCCGGCCGCGCTGGCGGCGCCGCCGCCCGCCTTCACGGTCGAGGAAACCGACGCGGCGGTGACGGTGCGGACCGCGCGGCTGGGGCTCCGGATCACCAGGGCGCCGCTCCGCGCCGCGCTGCTCGACCCCGCCGGCCAGGTGATCACCGCGGAGGCCGACCCGGTCTGGATCGGCGCGCAGGGCGGCGCCGACGCCTGGACGCTCTCGCCGACGGCGCACGTCTACGGGCTGGGCGACAAGGCCGGCCCCCTCAATCGCCGCGGCCGGGCCTACACGTCCTGGAACACGGACGCCTACGGCTGGGGCCCGGGCGCGGACCCGCTCTACAAGTCGATCCCGTTCGCGGTGGTGCTGGACGAGGGGCGGAGCTACGGCCTCTTCTTCGACAACCCCACCCGCAGCACGCTCGGCGTGGGCGCGCCCGGGGCCACCAATCGGCTGCTCTGGAGCGGGGAGCGGGGCGGCCTGGACCTGTACCTGTTCGCCGGGCCGGACCCGAAGGACGTGGTGGCCGGCTACGCGGCCCTCACCGGGCGCACCCCGCTGCCGCCCCGCTGGACGCTCGGCTACCACCAGAGCCGCTACAGCTACATGAGCGAGGCCGAGGTCCGGACGCTCGCGGCCGACCTCCGCTCGCACGGCTTCCCGGCCGACGCCATCTGGCTCGACATCGACTTCCAGGAGGGGAACGCGCCCTTCACCGTGAGCGCGACCCGGTTCCCCACCTTCGGCGCCATGGTCTCCGACCTGAAGGCGCAGCAGGGGATCCGGACCGTGGTCATCACCGACCTGCACCTCAAGGCGGCGCGCGGGTACGCGCCCTACGACCAAGGCCTGGCCGGCGATCACCTGGTCCACGCGGCGGACGGCTCCGTCTTCGTCGGGAACGTCTGGCCGGGCGCCTCGGTCTTCCCCGAGTTCACGCGGGCCGCGGATCGCGCCTGGTGGGGCACGCTCTACGCCGGCTTCGTGGGCCAGGGCGTGGACGGCTTCTGGAACGACATGAACGAGCCGGCGCTCTTCGACACGCCGGAGCGGACCATCCCGGACGACGTGCGCCACCGGCTGGACGGCGGCGGCGCGCTCGACCACGTGGCGGTCCACAACGCGTACGGCTCGCTCAACGCGCGGGCCACCTGCGAGGGCGTGCTGGCGCTCCGGCCCAGCGTCCGCCCCTTCGTGCTCACCCGCGCCGCCTACGCCGGCACCCAGCGCTGGGCGGCCACCTGGACCGGCGACAACGTCGCCACGCGCGCGCACCTCGCGCTGACCGTGCCGCAGCTGGGCAGCCTGGGCGTCTCCGGGTACCCCTTCGCCGGCGCCGACGTGGGCGGGTTCGTCGGCTGCCCCGGCGCCGACCTCCTCACGGAGTGGATGGAGCTGGGCGCCTGGCAGCCCTTCTACCGGAACCACAGCACCAGGGACGCCTGCCGCCGTGAGCCCTGGGTGGACGGGGCCGACCACGAGGCCCGCCGCCGCGCGGCCGTCGAGGGGCGCTACCGGCTGCTCCCCTACCTCTACACGGCCTTCGAGGACGCCTCGCGCACCGGGCTCCCGGTGATGCGGCCCCTGTGGCTGGACCGCCCGGCCAATCCCTCCACCTGGACCAACGACCGCGCCTTCCTCCTGGGCGAGGACCTGCTGGTCTCGGCCAGGCTCGACGCCGGCACCACCTCCTGGAGCGTGACGCTGCCGGCCGGGCGGTGGTGGGACACGCGCACCGGCGCGCCGGCCGAGGGCGGGGTGCGGCGGGTCACGCCAGCAGCGGCGGAGAGCCTCCGGGTCTTCGCCCGGGCCGGCGCAATCGTGCCGCAGGCCCCGGTCACCCTGACCGCCGACGCCGCGCCGCAGGGGCCGCTCACGCTGGACGTCTGGCCGGGCGACGACTGCCGCGGGCGGCTCTACCTCGACGACGGCGAGAGCTTCGCCTACCGCGAGGGCGCGCTCCGGCGCGTCGCCTACACCTGCGCGGCCCGCCCCGGCGGGATCACCGTCCAGGCCTCCTCCACCGGGACCTACGCCACCTGGTGGAGCGGCACGGCGCTGGTGATCCACGGCGTGCCATCGGCGCCGACCGAGGTGACGGCCGCCGGCGTCGAGGCGCCGGGCTGGAGCTACGACGCGGCTGCGCAGGCGCTGACCATCCAGCTCCCGGGCGGCGGCGCGGACTGGACCGTGACGGCCGCGTGGACGGCGGCGGCGCGGCGGCGCTGAGGCGTGCAGCGCCACCGGCCCAAGGGCGGCCGGCGGCGCTCGCGCGCTCTCGGGTGGGACTGCGATCAGGCGACGACGGAGACCGTGGCCGTCGTGGCCGGCTTCGTGGAATCGGTGGCCGGCGAGGAGGCCGGGGTGGTGGAGGTCGTGGCGCCGCCGGTGGAGGGCGGGGTGGCGGCGTCGCCGCTGGTGCTGGACGCGGCGAAGGCCAGCAGCGCGCGGAGGAAGTCGCGCACCGCCTGGAAGAGGTGGCCGAGCGCGAGCCCGTCGCCGTGCTCACCGTCCTGGGCCTGGGCGCGCGCCGCGCCGCCGTCCTCGTGGTGGTGGTGGCGGTGGTGGTGCTTGCGCCCCGGGCCCTCGAGCGCTGGACGCGAGGCCTCGTCGGAGAGGGAGACGGTCACCGACGCCGCCTCGACCTGCTGCACCGCCTGCGGACCACCGACGGTGACCTGCAGCCGCGTGTACGTGAACGAACCTTGCACGGCGCTGACCGACATGACGGACCTCCGAGGACTCCCTCCCAGACACCTGGGACATCGGATCGATCCGGGCGCACCTTAAGCGTAAACGGTCGCTCCGCACGCACAGGGGGGCGCGGGGCCGGAGGCGGGCAGCGCCTTCCGCCCCGGAGGCGGCAGGCCTATGTCCCGCCCACCCCGTCCGGCAGCCAGAATCCAGGCCTCCGCCTCGAGCTCGTCGGCCGTGGCGCGGGCGGCCGACTGCCGCTGCCCGGGCTCCAGCCGCGCGAAGGCCAGCAGCGCGGCGGAGAGGATCACGTTCTGGCGGGTGGTGGTGCGCCCGACGCGGCCGCGGGCCACCGAGCGCGTCCCGGGCGCGCCGGGGATGCCGTAGGCCTCCTCGAACGCCTGGGCGGCGTAGTCCGGCTCCTCCTCCAGCGAGACCGAGATGGAGGGGATGCGGCGGATCAGCTCCAGCTGGCCGGCCTCGAAGAGCTCGCGCACCCGCGCCAGCGCGCCGGCCTGCTCGTACAGGCACAGCCCGAACTCCTGCCCCGCCATCCCCATCACCGAGGCCTCCCAGGCGTGCGGGGCGCCGCCGGCGGTGATGGTGAGCGGCACCGCCACGTCCCCGTCGAAGCGGTCCCAGGGGTGCGCCTGGCAGAAGGCCACGAAGGCGTCGGCCAGGCCGTAGGCCGCGGCCGCGCCGCCCGGTCCGGTCGCGTCCACCGCCGAGGCCACCGCCAGCGCGGCGCGCGCCACCAGCACCTCCTGCGGCAGCGCGCCGATGAGCAGCCCCAGCCGCGCGGCGGTCTCCTCCAGGTCCGGCGCGCAGACCAGCTGCTCGGGATCGCCGTCCCGGAGCAGCGCGCGCACGCCGGCCAGGTCGTTCCGCTCCAGCACCGGGGCGGAGAGTCCACCGGGCCCCATGGAGCAGTAGACGAAGACCGGCGGCTCGTCCGCGATCGGCAGGGGGCCGAGCTTGAAGGCGTGGCGCACGGGGCAGGTCTAGCGCGGCCGAGGCCTCCGGGCCAGCGCCGCGCGCGACGTGCATCGGCCGCGGCCGCGATGGTAGGGTGCGGCCCCCTATGAGCTTCCTCGCCATCCTGGTGCTGGCCGTCGGCCTCTCGATGGACGCCATGGCCGTCTCCGCCGCCCGCGGCCTGGCCGTGCGCCGGCTGCAATGGCGGCACGCCGGCCTGGTGGCCGCCTTCTTCGGCGGCTTCCAGGCGCTGATGCCGGTGCTGGGGTTCGCGCTGGGCAGCTGGCTGGGCCAGGTGGTGGAGGACTGGGACCACTGGATCGCCTTCGTGCTGCTGCTGGGCGTGGGGCTCAAGATGCTGCACGAGGCCTGGGAGGCGGCCCGCGAGGCGCGCGCGCAGCTGGCGGACCCGGAGCGCGCGGCGCGCGAGCGGCCGGACGACGACGCGCTCTTCGGCCTGCGCGTGATGCTGGTGCTGGCGGTGGCCACCTCCATCGACGCCTTCGCGGTGGGCATCACCCTGCCGCTGCTGGGCGCGCCGCTGCTCACCTCCATCGCCACCATCGGCGTGACCACCGCGCTCCTCTCCGCGCTGGGGCTCCTGGCCGGCCGGCGCTTCGGCGCCATGCTGGGCGGGCGGCTGGACGCCTTCGGCGGCCTGGCGCTGATCGCGCTGGGCGCCAAGATCCTGCGCGACCACCTGACCGCCGGCTGAGGCCGGGCCGGGAGGGAGCGGTCCGTCTGACCGCCGGCTGAGGTCGTGCCGGGGGGGACCGATCGTTCGCGCCTCGACAGGCTCACGCGAGCGCCGGCTTGCGCCGCGGCGCGGAGGGGCGATGATGGCGGGCATGCCGCCCGCCCCGCCCGCCCAACCGGAGGACGCTTCGCTCGCCAGCGCCGGCCTGGACGCGCTGCGCGAGGCCTACCCGCAGGACTGGGCGCGGGTCAGCGAGGCGCTGCTGGCGGCGCTCGCGACCGGCTCGGCCGAGAAGGTCGCGGTCTGGATGGGCGGCGTGCGGGCCGAGGCCGAGCACTGGCGCGGGCGGCTCCGGGCCAGCGGCGGGAACCCCAGCGTGGCGGCGGCGGCGCAGGCCGCGCTGGTGCGCGAGCGGCTGGCCCGCCTGGCGGTGGAGAAGACCACCTTCGCGCTGGCGGCGCGCCAGGCCGAGGGGAGCGTCCGGCTCGACCTGTGGAGCGGGATCCTGATCCAGCGCCTCCTCTTCGCGCGCGGGCTGGAGCGGAAGCCGGCCTCGGCCGCCTGGTTCCGGCGGGTCTGGCCGCTGGTGCGGCGCCGCAGCCGCGAGGTGCTGATGCCGCTCCTGGCGGCGCGCGGGGTCTATTGCTTCTACACGCGCGCGCTGGTGGACGGGCTGGCCCGCCTCGCCGGCGGCCGCCCCTGCCTGGAGGTGGCGGCCGGAGACGGCACGCTCTCGCGCTTCCTGCGCGCCGCCGGCGTGGAGGTCACCGCCACCGACGACGCCAGCTGGAGCGCGGTGGCGCTGCCGCCGGAGGTGGAGCGGCTGGAGGCCCGCGCCGCGCTGCGCGCCCACCCGGCGCCGGTGGTGCTCTGCTCCTGGCCGCCGGCCGGCAACCGCTTCGAGCGGGCGGTGCTGGAGGCGCCGCACGTGGAGCGCTACGTGGTGATCGGCAGCCGCCACGCCTTCGCCACCGGCGATTGCGAGGCCTACGCGCGGCAGCAGCGCTTCGACGTCACCGTCGACGAGGCGCTCTCGGCCCAGGTGCTCCCGCCCGAGCTGGAGCCGGAGGTCCGGGTGTTCACGCGGAGATAGAGGACGTACTGCCGCCGGTCGGGGAGCTGTCGAGGTTGGGAGCGGCGAGGGGGGGAAGGGATTTGAAGCATCTCGAAGGGGTTGGGAAAACCCGAAGCAGGACGTGCCGTTACCCTCCAACCCTTCGTTCCCTCTCAGCTTTCATGTGCCGTAGCGTTCCGTCTCGTCCCGGCATGTCCCGCCTCATTCCGCGCTTTCACGGCACATGTACGGCACATGGCGCTACCGGCGCGGGCCGGGCCGGCGCGGGGGCGCTCTCGTCGGCGATGCACCCGGCACCGCGAGCAAGTCCGCCTCGCGCTCGAGCCGGGCTGCTTCGCTCCGTAGACGTTCGGCCTCGCGGCGCGACCGCGCTGCGCGCTCGCGAAGACGAGCGGTCTCCTCCTCCTGCCGCAGCTCGGCAACCGGAGCTCCGTCTCTCTTCGCCATGATCTCGAAGAGCTGGCGGCGAGCCCACGCAGCCCACCTATCGAGATCGTCCGGCGTGGCACCGTCTGGTGCCTTCATCGTGACGTGGTACTGGCGGGGACGCCGCTTCCCCTCGGGTGGCTTAGGGATGCAGGCCGAGCCGCAGTAGCGTGCGCCGTTCGGGCCGCTGTACCAGCCCTGGAGCACGGACGCCCATCGTGCGCGCGTCCTCTTCCCACACGTCGCGCAGACGAGCCTCTCCGGCGGACGTCGAAAGAAGAACGGGTCCTCTGGACTCGTCATGTCTTCCCGTCTCTTCTTCCGCTGCCGTCGCTGGCTCTTCGCGCTCACGCTCGACCCGCGATTCCGTATTGTCGGCTCCCGCGTAGTTCCGCGGTCCACCGCCCGATCCTGCTCGGTCTGATTCCCCAGCCCACCGCCGGCGCTGGTGGCCCAGCGCGGTGATCGGCTGACCGGAAACTTCCCCGCCACCGCACTTTGGGTGACCCTGCCGCCTCGCGCCGGGCATGGGGTCCGGCCCAGACAAGAAGATGGCCCGCCACCGTTCGCGCGGTGCGGGCCGTGGCTGGTGCAAGTTCGGCTCACGACCGGGCTCACCAGCGAGGAGTACGTTAAGCAGGAGGCGTGGCGCTTCGCAAGGTTGGAGCGCTGCCCGCTGCACCCCGAGGGTGGCTGCGGGTTCGCGGGGCACGGGTCATACACCCGGGTCTCGCCCCCGGGCTGCCGGATTGCACGAAACCGCTGCCCCACGGCGAGGGTGACGTTCAGCCTCCTCCCGGACTTCCTCTGCGCCAGGCTCCCCGGGACCCTGACAGAGGTCGAGGCGGCGGTGGCCACCGCCGAGACCGCGACCCGTGAGGCGGCCAGCGAGGCGCTACGGCCCGACATCGATCTGCCGGGCGCGGTGCGGTGGGTGCGGCGTCGTGTCCGGCTGGTCCACGCCGGCACTGGCCGCGGTGATCGGCCTCCTGCCCGGACTCCTTGCTGGCCGCGAGCCCACCGTCACTTCGATCCGCTCGGCCCTGGGGACCGAGGCGGCAGTGGTGCGTCTGCGTGGGGTTGGCCGCGGATCACCTGGCCACGCTGCCCCCGCCGCTCGGTTTCGGCCCCCGGCCTGCCCGGCGGCGTCCCAGGGCCACCACGATCGAACACGACCCGGGGCCGGACCCGCCAGCCGGGGCGCGGTAGCTCCTCCGGCCGCCCCAATCCAGGGGCGTTGCCAAGGAGACTGACCGTGAACGACGACGCGAAGAAGAAGTCCGACGAGGTCGCCCTGTTCCGCTTCGGGGTGATCGGGGACCTCGTCCACCTGCCGCCCGGGACCAAGGGCCTCAGCGCACGCCTGCACGAGAAGGCCGAGATCGACTACCGCATCCCAGGGAGCGCCCGCGGGCGCGTCGCGGCCGAGACCATCCGCGACTGGCTCAAGGCGTACCGCAAGACCGGGCTCGACCGGGCTGCGGCCCAAGGTGCGCGGCGACCACGGCCAGTCCCGGGCGCTGCCGCGCGAGGTCTCCGACCTGCTCCTCGCCACCAAGGAAGAGAACGCCGAGCTGTCCGTCCAGCTCGTCATCCGGGAGGCGCTGGCCACGGGCAAGGTGCCAGAGAGCGTGGTCCTGGCCCCGAGCACGGTTCACCGCCTACTCTCCCGCGCCGGACTCATGAAGCGGCCCAAGGACGCGCCCGGCGGCAAGGACCACCGGCCGGCTTCAACTTTCGAGAAGGGCCGGCGACCTCTGGATGAGCGATGTCATGCACGGACCCGCCGTATGGGTCGAAGGGCGCAAGCGCAGGACCTACCTCATCGCCTTCATCGACGACGCGACCCCGGGTGATCCCGTACGCCGCCCTTCGCGCTCTCCGAGAACACCGCCGCCTACCTTCCGGTGCTCAAGGGAGGCGGTGCTCCGCCGCGGTGCCCCCCGCCGGCTCTTCGTCGACAAACGGCGCCGCCTTCCGCTCGCACCAGCTCGCGCTCGTCTGCGCCAAGCTGGGCGTGACCCTCATCCACGCCCGCGCCTACCATCCCGAGGCCAAGGGCAAGGATGGAGCGCTGGTTCCGGACCGTGCGGATGCAGCTCCTGCCGCTCCTCCAGTCCGCGGACCTCCAGGGCCTCGACGCCCTGAACCGTCGCCACTGGACCTGGGTGGAGGGCGAGTATCCACCGTACCCCGCACCGCGGCCTGGACGGCACCACGCCGCTCGACCGCTGGGCGGCGCTGGCCGACGGAGGTCCGCTACCTGGGCGCGGACATCGACGATCTCTTCCTCCAGGAGTGAGAAGCGCAAAGGTGGCCCGCGACCGGACCGTCAGCCTCGGACGGCGACGTCTACGAGGTGGACGCCGCGCTCGTCGGCGAGACCGTCACGCTCCGCTTCGACTCCGCCCGCCCCGGCCGGCCGCTCCAGGTGTGGGTGAACGGCGAGCGGACCGGCGACGCGAAGCTCGTCGACGTCCACGCCAACTGCTTCGTGAAGCGCGACCAGCCCAAGGGCCTGCGCCTCGCCGACCTCGACGAGAAGGAGGACTGACCGTGTACCGCAAGCACTTCGGCCTCGGGCCGCCACCCCTTCGAGAAGGGCCTCGCTCCCGAGGATCTCTTCGCCTCCGCCGCAGCCAAGGAGCTCGAGGCGCGCCTTCGCCACCTCCTCGATCATGCGCGGCATCGGCCTCGTCACCGGCGAGCCCGGCTCCGGCAAGACCACCATCTGGCCGCAAGGTCGCCACCTCGCTCCACTCCGGCCTCCTACCGCGTCCTCTACGTGCCGCTCTCCACCGGCAACGTGACCGACATGTACAAGTCCATCGCCTGGGAGCTGGGCCTTGCCCACCGAGCGCAGCCGCGCCGCGCTCTACAAGGTGATCAGGGGCGAGGTGACCCGGCTCTGCACCGAGACCAAGGTGCGCCCCGTCCTCATCGTCGACGAGGTCCCAGCACCTCCGCAGTGAGGTGCTCGAGGACCTCCGGCTGCTCACCAACTACGAGATGGACTCGAAGAACCGGCTCTGCCTGCTCCTCGTCGGCGCAGGCCAGAGACTGCGTCGCCGGGTGGGCATGGCCGTGGCACGAAGCCCTCTCCCCAGCGCATCGTCGTGCGCCACCACGTCGGCGGGCTCGGCCGCGATGAGCTCCCCGCCTACCTCGGCCACCTCCTCCGCCTGGCCGGTACCGAGCTGCCGATCTTCGAGCCGCCCGCGCTGGAGGCGATCCACCATGCGACCAGCGGCGCTGCCGCGCAAGGTGAACCTTCTCGCTCATCATGCCCTCATCGCCGCCGCCCTGGCCAAGGCCCAGGCCGTCACCGCCGAGCACGTCCAGGCGGCACTCCCGGAGAACCACATGACCGCCTGCGGCGTCTGGCTCGGCCGGCGCGGCCTCGTCTGCGGTCCTCGTCGATGGCTGCGGCCGCGTCTGCTTCGCCGCCACAATCCCTCGCACGCACGCCGGGCGCTGGGGTCTCGCCCAGCGCCTTGCCGCCGTCGGCGCCGACCTAGTCATCGACGAGGCGCATCTCCCGGCCGACCCCATCGCCTTTGCCGCCCGCCGCGCCGGCGTCCGCGTCTGGGTTGGCTGGCCCACCACTCGTCGGCTCGCTGCGAGCCGTCTCGGCCGCCGCTCGCGGTCCGCCGAAGACCTCTGCCGCACTGCTCGCGCGGCTCCCGTCCGTGCCCTGGCTACGCGCCCAACTGCGCCGCCTCAATCCCGCGGACGACCCTCGTCAGATTCAGTTGCTGTAACCCCAGGCCCCGGCCGCCTACGGCGTCCGGGGCTTCTCCGTCTCCACCACCTTCCAGCTTCGACCACCGGAGGGCGCATTGTGAGAACGGCTCAATCTGAGCCGGGGGCGGAGAGCGACGAGCGGGTGGTGGGGAAGCGTGGGAGACAACAACGGCAAGCCGCTATCCCGCTCGCCCTTCGACTCCGCCGCTTCGCGGCTACGCTCAGGGCGAACGGACGGCGAACCGGGGCCTTAGATGGAGCGGGAAAAGGGATTTGAACCCTTCCTCATCCCCAGGACTCGCGTGACCACCGTGATCGGTCGCGCGCCGCCGTTGCTTGGCAACGGCAAACGCTCACCCCTGCGTCCCCCGCGGCGCTGAAGCGCGAAAGGCCGGGCGCCCGCAGGCCCCGGCCCTCCGCTCACCGCTGGCGCTGGTCTAGTACCCCGCCGCCTTGATCAGCGCGTTGGCCTCGGCCGGGTGCGCTTTGCACTCCAGCAGCGCGTTGAGCATGAGCGGCGCGACGATGGTCGCGTCGGACTCGACCACGAACATGGGCGTGTCCTCGGTGAGCTTGTCCCAGGTGATCTTCTCGTTGGGGGTCGCGCCCGAGTAGGAGCCGTAGGACGTGGTGGAGTCGGAGATCTGGCAGAAGTAGGCCCAGGGCTTCACCGGCTCCTGCAGGTCGTACTTGATGGACGGGACCACGCAGATGGGGAAGTCGCCGGCGATGCCGCCGCCGATCTGGAAGAAGCCCACGCCCTTGCCCGACGACAGCTCGCGGTACTGGTCGTACAGCTCGGCCATGTACTCGATGCCGGACTTGACGATGGACGCCTTGCACTCGCCGGTCTTCACGTGCGACGCGAAGATGTTGCCGAAGGTGGAGTCCTCGTGGCCGGGGACCACGATGGGCAGCCTGGCGCGCGCGGCGGCCAGCAGCCAGCACTGCTCCGGGTCGCCCTCGTAGGTCTTGGGGTCGATGGCCTGGATCAGCTCGTAGAAGTACTCGTGCCAGAAGCGGCGGGCGCCCGACGCGGTGGCCTCCGTCCACATGGGGACGATGTGCTTCTCCACCGCGCGGAACGCCTCGTCCTCCGGGATGGAGGTGTCGGTCACGCGGCGCATCCGCTGCTCGAGGATCTTCGTGTCGTCGGACTTGGTGAAGTAGCGGTAGTCCGGGAAGTCCTTGTAGCCGTGGTGGGCCACCAGGCGGAAGAGCGACTCCTCCAGGTTGGCGCCGGTCACCGACATGCCGTGGATGAGCCCGGCGCGGATGGCGGGCGCCAGCGTGATGCCGAGCTGGGCCGACGACATGGCGCCGGCGACCGCCCAGAACATGCGCCCGCCGCCCTCGACGTGGCGCCAGTAGGCGATGGTGGCGTCGCGCGTGGCGCGCGCGTTGAAGTTCCGGAAGTTGCCGAGGATGAACTGGAGGATGGGCAGGTTCGTCTGGGCCATGGCGGGGTCTTCTAGCATGGCCTGACGTCCGTGCGATCCCCCGTTTCCAGGGGCCAGGCCCACGCCGGGCCGTTGCCTGGGCGGCCCTGGCCCGCCCGCGGTAGACTCGCGCCAGGCCACCGTGCCCGCGCCCGCGCCAGACGCCCCCGCCTCTCCCGCCCCGCCGCCCGCCGGCGCCCTCGGGCTGCGTCTGGCCCGCGGGGCGCTCCCGCGCTGGGCGGCGCCGGCGCTGGTCGGGACGGGGGTCTTCCTGGGCGCCCGCCTCGGCTACGCGCTGCTGCTCCCGGGCGGCGTGGCGGCGCTCTGGCCGGCCAACTCCGTCCTGCTGACGGGGCTGCTGCGCCTCCCGCGCCGCCGCTGGCCGGGGCTGCTGCTGGCCGCCGCGGCTGGGCAGTGCCTCGCCGCGGTGGGCGCGCACACCACCCTGGAAACGGCCGCGCTGCTGGCGCTCGTGAACGGGGGCGAGAGCCTGCTCGCGGCGTCGATCCTGCGGCGGTTCGCGGGCGGCACGCGGATCGAGGCGCCGATGCGCCTGGTGCGGCTGCTGCTCGTGGCGGGGCTGGTCCCGCTCGTGTCCGGCCTGCCCGGCGCAGCGGTGCTGGCCGCGGGCGGCGCCGCCGGCCCTTTCTGGCGAGGGTGGCTGCAGTGGTCGTTCTCCGGGGCCACCGGCGCGGTGACGCTCACCCCGGCGCTGGTGCTGGCCACCGGGCCCCACCGCGTGCGGATGTGGCGTTCGCTGCGCGCGCGCTGGCCGGAGGCGCTGATCCTGGGCGTCGCGCTGGCGCTCTGCACCTGGGCCGGGCTCGAGTCGGGCGTGCTGGGGCCGCACGCGCAGCTGGCGATGGCCGCACTGCCGGTGCCGGCGCTGCTCTGGGCCGCCTCGCGCTTCGGCCTGCGCGGCACCGCCTTCGCGTGTGCGGCCTATGCCCTGCTGGCGAGCGGGCTCTCCACGGCTGGCGTCGGGGCCCTGGTCGCGGGCGGGCTGCTGGCCGGGTTCTGGTTCCAGGGATTGCTGCTCATGGTCACGCTGCCGCAGCTGGTGCTGGGCGCGACCACCAGCGCCCGGGACCGCGCCGCCCAGGCCCTGGCCGCGGCCCGCCGGCGCCTGGACCGCGACGTGCGGCTGCGCACCGCCGAGCTGGCCGAGAAGGTGGAGCAGCTCCGCCGGACGCATGAGCAGCAGGACGCGCTGCTGCGCACCATGGTGAGCGGCGTGGTGACCGTGGCCCCGGACGGTCGGATCACCTTCGCCAACCGGGCCGCGGAGGAGATCCTGGAGCTGCGGCGCGACGCGCTGCTGGAGCGCCGCTACGAGGATCGGGCCTTCCGCCAGGTGGATGAGCACGGCGAGGCCCTGCCGCCCCACCGGCTGCCGCTGGCCCGGGCACTGGCCGAGCGGCGGGAGGTGCGCGGCGCCGAGCACGGCGTGGTGCGCGACGACGGGACCGTCACCTGGCTCTTCGTGAACGCCGCGCCGCTCCGCGATGACGGCGGCGCGCTCCTCGGCGCGGTGGCCAGCTTCAGCGACGTCACCGCCCGCTGGAAGGCGCAGCAGGAGATCGTGCGCTCGCGCGACCTGGCCGAGCTGGCGCAGCGCCAGGCGGACGCCGCCGGCCGCGCCACCTCCGAGCTGCTGGTCCGGCTGGCGCACGACCTCCGGTCGCCGCTCTCGGTGATCCTCAACTACGCCCAGGTGCTGGAGCAGGCCGCGCAGCTCACGCCGCGCGAGGGCAAGGCCGCCCGGGCCATCCACCTGGCGGGCGTGCAGCTGTCGCAGCTCTTGGAGGACGCGCTGGACCTGGCGCGGGTGGAGGCCGGGCAGGCGGAGCTCACGCCGGAGCCGGCCGGCGTCGAGGAGCTGGTGGCCGGGGCGCTGGCGCGGCCGGCGGAGCTGGCCCGCGCGCGCGGTGTGGCGCTGGAGCGCCGGATCGAGCCGGGCGTGCCGGCGGCGTGGCGGGTGGACCGGCGCCGCTTCGGTCGCGTCCTCGAGCACCTGGTGCAGCAGGCCCTGCGGAGCGACGCGGTCGGCCCGGTGGAGGTCAGGCTCGCGCCCAGCCGGGCGCCGGGCGTGGTGCGCGTCGCGGTGGTGGACGCCGGGGAGCACGTCCCGCCCCCGGGCTGCCGGCGGCGCGCCGCCTGGAGGGCGGCGGGCTGGGCCTCACCATCGCCCGCCGGCTCTGCGCGCTGATGGGGGGCGAGCTGCACCTGCAGGCCGCGCCCGCCGGCGGCGCGGGCTTCTGGTTCGAGCTGCCCGCGGAGCAGGCCATGCCCGCCCCGGCGCCTCCGCCAGCGCCGGCGCCCACCGCCGCCGTGGTGGCCCCGGAGCCGCCGACCGCGCCCGCCCCGGCCGCGCGCGACGGGCTGCGCGGGCGGGTGCTGGTGGTGGACGACAAGCTGGGCAACCGCGAGGTGCTGGCCGACATCCTGCGCGACGCGGGCTTCGAGGTGAGGCTGGCCGACGGCGGCGACGAGGCGCTGCAGCAGCTGCAGGGCGAGGCCGCGCCGGACCTGGTGCTGCTGGACGTGATGATGCCGGGGCTGGACGGGTTCGAGGCCTGCCGGCGCATCCGCGCGCTGCCCCGGGCCGCCGGCGTGCCGGTGGTCTTCATGACCGGCCTCTCCGACCCGGCCTCGAAGCTCCAGGGGTTCGAGGCCGGCGGCGTGGACTACGTCACCAAGCCCTTCGACGCCCGCGAGCTGGTGGCGCGGGTGGCGGCCCACGTCTCGCTGCGGCGCCTGGAGCGCGAGCTGGAGTCGCGCAACGCCGAGCTGCGCGGGTCGCGCGAGGAGCTGCGGGCCCTGGCCGCGCGCGCCGACGCGGTGCGCGAGGAGGAGAAGATCCGGCTGGCGCGCGACCTCCACGACGACATGGCCCAGCTCCTCACGGCGCTCAAGTTCGACCTGCAGTGGATTCGAGGACCGCCCGGCCGACCAGGCCGGCGTGGTGGACCACGCCGTGGCCGCGGCCGAGCTGGTGGACGAGGTGCTGCGCAAGGTGCGGCGCGTCTCGACCGAGCTGCGGCCTGTGCTCGACCACCTCGGCCTGGCCGCGGCGCTGCAGCACGAGGTGCGGCTCTTCGGGGAGCGGCACGCCCTCCGCTGCGAGCTGGACCTGCCGCCGTCGCTCCCCGCCGTCTCCGCCGAGGCGGCCACCGCGGTCTACCGCATCTGCCAGGAGGCGCTGACCAACGTGGCGCGCCACGCCGGCGCCGCGTCGGTGCGCGTCAGCCTGCGCGCCGAGCAGGGCGCGCTGGCGCTGCGCGTCGAGGACGACGGGCGCGGGATCGCGCCGCGCCAGGGCGCGCCCTCCGGCCTCGGGCTGGTGGGCATGCGCGAGCGCGCGGAGCGGCTGGGCGGGAAGCTCTTGGTGGCGCCGCGCGAGGGCGGAGGCACGGCGGTCGCCGCCCAGCTGCCCATCGAGCCCTCGCCCGCTGTCCCGCCTTCGGCCTGAGCCCCTCGAAGGGTCGGAGAGGCCCCGCTGGGTCAGACGCCGCCCTCTTTCGGTCCCCACGAGGGCTGTGCCACGATGCGCAGCCGGAGGGCTGGCATGAGGCAATTCTTCGCTGCGATCACGGGAAACCTGTTCGGGCTGGCTGGCGCCGTCTTCACCACCATCTCGGCGGTGCTGATCCTGACGCTCTTCCTGCTGTCGCTGCTCGGCTTCGACGGCGGTCCGTACCTGGGCATCCTCGCCTACCTGGTCCTCCCCGGCGTCTTCGTCTTCGGCCTGCTGCTCATCCCCCTGGGCCTCTGGCGGCAGCGGCGGCTGGAGGCGCGCGCGCGGGCCTCCGGGCAGCCGGTCATCTCCGGCGCGCTGCCCGTGATCGACTTCAACCGGCCGCGCGTCCGCAACACGGCGCTGATCGTGGCCGGCCTCACGGTGGTGAACCTGGTGGTGATCTCCATCGCCACCGTCGAGGGCGTGCACCTGATGGAGACCCCGCAGTTCTGCGGGTCCTGCCACTCGGTGATGGCGCCGGAGTTCGCCGCCTACCAGCGCTCGCCCCACGCCCGCGTCTCCTGCGTCGAGTGCCACATCGGCCCGGGCGCGCCCTGGTTCGTGAAGTCCAAGCTCTCCGGCGCCTGGCAGGTGGTCTCGGTCAACCTCGACCTCTACCCGCGCCCCATCCCCACGCCGGTCCACAACCTGCGCCCGGCGCGCGACACCTGCGAGCAGTGCCACTGGCCGGAGCGGTTCGTGGGCGACCGGCTCATCGTGCGCACCTCCCACGCCGACGACGCGGAGAGCTCGCCGCGCAAGACCGTGCTGCTCATGCACATCGGCACCGGCGAGAAGCAGCGCATGAGCGGGATCCACTGGCACGTCGGCCCCGGGGTCCAGGTCCGCTACAAGGCCGACGCCAGCCGGCAGAAGATCGGCGACATCGAGCTCACCCTGCCCGACGGCACGCACCGCACCTACCGCGCCACCGACCCGGCCAGCGATCCCGGCCCGGCCGCCGAGTGGCGGACCATGGACTGCATCGACTGCCACAACCGGCCCACCCACCGCTTCGGCACGCCGGAGGGCGAGGTCGACGCCGCGCTCACGGCGGGCAAGCTCGACCCGGCGCTGCCGTTCCTGCGCCGCGAGGGCGTGCGGCTCATCAAGGCCGAGTACCCTTCGCAGGAGGCTGGCCGGGCCGGCATCCGCGACGGCCTGCGCACCTTCTACGCGGGCTGGGCCGCGTCGGAGGAGGGCAAGGCCTCCGGCAAGCCCGCGCCGGACGCGGCCGCGGTGGACGCCGCCGCCGCCACGCTGGGCGAGCTGTACGCGCTCAACGTGTGGCCGCAGATGAAGATCACCTGGGGCACCTACCCGACCTTCCTCGGCCACGACCAGTCGCCGGGCTGCTTCCGCTGCCACGACGAGGCGCACGAGACCGAGGGGAAGAAGACCATCTCCCAGGACTGCGATCTCTGCCACTCGCTGCTGGCCGACAGCGAGAAGGACCCCGCCATCCTGAAGCGGCTGTACCAGCAGTGAGCGGCGGGCCTACCGCGTCGCCACCCAGCGCCGGACCAGCAGCGCCGCCGCCGCGGCCGGCACCGCCACGGCCAGCGCGCGGCGCGTGCGCTTGCCCCAGCTCTCGACCCGGTCGGCCAGGAGCAGCAGCAGCCAGTGGTTGGTGACGTGGTCCGGCAGCCGGTAGGCGGCGCGCCGGATGGCGCCGGAGAGGCCGCGCGGCGGCAGCGCGGTGGAGAAGACCGGCGGGAACGGCTTGTGCGCGCGCCCGTGCCTGGGGACGGCCGACCGGCCGCGCTGGCGGACGGGGTCCGGGCGCGAGTTGGGCCAGGGCTGCGGCGCGCGCTCCTTCGGATGGCCGGGGCGGTTGGCGCGGTCGAGGTCCACCGCCTCGAAGGGCGGCGTGCGGGGGGGCTGCTGCTCCGGCGCGGTGACGTTCGGGTCCATGTCGGCTCTCAGTGAAGGGTGGCCCGCTCGCCGTGCGGGAACAGCGCGACCTTGATGCAGCCGTCCTTCTTCTGCGCGAAGGTGTGGTAGCCCTCCGGCGCCCGCTCCAGCGGGAGCCGGTGGGTGAAGATGGGCTTGGGGTCGATCCGCCCGGCGCGGAGGTGCTCCATCAGGCGCGGCAGGTAGCGCTTCACCGGGCACTGGCCGGTGCGGATGGTCTGCTGCTTGTTCATGCAGGTGCCGAAGTCGAAGGCGGCGAAGGGCGGGCCGTACACGCCGATGATGGAGATGTTGCCGCCCTTGCGCGTGCCGTGGACGCACCAGTTGAAGGCCACCGGCGAGCCGCCCTCCAGCTTGCCGTAGATGCCCGCCGCGCGGTGCACGGCCGAGCCGGCCGCCTCGCACCCCACCGCGTCGATGGAGGCGTCGGCGCCGCGGTCGTCGGTCATGCCCTTGATGGCGGAGATGACGTCCACCTGGTCGAAGTCCAGGGTCTCCACCTGCGCCCAGCGGCGCGCGAACTCCAGCCGGTAGGGCACCCGGTCCACGGCGATGACGCGGCCGGCCCCCATCAGCCAGGCAGAGCGCATGGCGAAGAGCCCCACCGGCCCGGCGCCGAACACCACCACGGTCTCGCCGCCCCTCAGGTCGCAGAGCTCCGCGCCGAAGTAGCCGGTGGCCAGCGCGTCCGCCAGCGGCAGCGCGGAGAGGTCGTCGATGTCGTCGGGGAGCTTCTCGGCGTCCACGGCCACGAACGGTGCGCGCACGTACTCCGCCTGCCCGCCCTCGTAGCCGCCGGTGAGGTGGCTGTAGCCATAGACGCCGCAGGCCGCGTCGGTGCCGGGGTTGGTGTTCTCGCAGCTCGAGGTCAGGCCGCGCTGGCAGTAGAAGCAGGAGCCGCAGAAGATGGGGAAGGGCAGCACCACCCGGTCGCCCACCGCCAGGCCGGTGGCCTCCGGCCCGAGCGCCTCCACCACGCCGACGATCTCGTGGCCGAAGGTCTGGCCGATGCGCGTGTCCGGCACCAGCCCGTGCAGCAGGTGCAGGTCCGAGCCGCAGATGGCGGCGGCCGTGACCCGGACGATCCCGTCCTGCGGGTGCTCGATCCGGGGCTCAGGCTTCTGGCGCACCTTCACGCGGAAGGGGCCGTCGTAGGTCAGCGCTCTCATGCCGCCAAGGTGGGCACGTGCCTCTGCCGAGGCCTGAGGCCTGAGGCCTCACATGGACCAGATCGGGACCCGGCCCGGCGAGCAGGCCCCCGCCGCGCCGGCCGTGCTGCTTCGGGGTGGAGACATCGCCGGCCCGCTGTGCCTTGATCGTGGGGTGGCCGAGGAGGAAACGGTCATGGCGAATGGGTTCGACGTCGTGCTGTGGCTATCCGGGACCTTCGACGCGGGCGCGGCCGCGCGCCTGGTCAGCGCGCTCAAGGCCATGCGCCCGGGCGCCTCCATCCTGATCGACTTCTCGGAGGCCCGCGAGGTCTCCAGCGTGGCGCTGGCCGGCATCGCCGCCGCGCTGGTCGGGCGCCCGCGCGCGCTCTTGCGCGGGTTGACGCGGAGCCAGTGGCGGCTGCTGGGTTACCTGGGGCTGGCCCCCAGCGCGCCGCCGCAGGAGGAAGCGGGCCCGCCGCGGGACTGAGGCCGGCCCACGCTGTCGGCACGCCACTGGACGGCGGGGCGGGCGGGCGCTAAGCACGGTGAGTGCTCACGCCCGACGCCGCGCTCCGCCGCCTCCTCGCCGCGCTCAGCGGCGCCGCCCCGCTCCCCGCCGAGCGGGTGCCGCTGCTGGACGCCCTCGGGCGCGCCCTCGCGCTCGACGTGCGCGCCCGCGACGACCTCCCGGCCTTCGACGCCGCCACCATGGACGGCTACGCGCTGCGGGCGGCCGACGCCCGCGCCGCCGGAGCCCGGCTGCCGGTGGCGTACGAGGTGCTGGCCGGGCACCCCGCCGCCGGCACGCTGCCGCCGGGGACCTGCTGCCGCATCACCACCGGCGCCCCGCTCCCGCCGGGCGCCGACGCCGTGGAGCAGCAGGAGCAGGTCCGGCGCGCCGGGCGCACCGCCCGCTTCCTGCGCGTCGCCGAGCGCGGCCGGTTCATCCGCGCGCGCGCCTCCGACCTGCCGGCCGGCGCGGTGGCGCTGCCGGCCGGCGCGGAGGTGGACCCGGGCGCGATCGGGCTGGCCGCCGGGCTGGGGCTGCAGGAGCTGATCGTCCACCGCCGGCCGCGGGTGGCCATCCTGCCCACCGGCGACGAGCTGGCGCCGCCGGGCGCGGCGCTGGTCCCGGGCCAGCAGCACGAGTCCAACGGCGTGGCGCTGGCCGCGGCGGTGCGCGAGGCCGGGGGCGAGCCGCTGCTGCTGCCCGCCGCCGCCGACGACGCCGCGGCGCTGGCGGCGGCGCTGGAGGCGGCCCGCGGGGCCGACGCCCTGGTCACCAGCGGCGGGGTCTCGGTGGGCGTGCGCGACCTGGTGCGCCCGGCGCTGGTCCAGGCCGGCGCCACGGTGGACTTCTGGCGCGTGGCCATGCGGCCGGGAAAGCCGTTCCTGTTCGGCCGCTGGGGGCGCACCGCGGTGTTCGGCCTGCCAGGCAACCCGGCCAGCGCGCTGGTGACCTTCGAGCTGTTCGTGCGCCCGGCGCTGCGCGCGCTGGCGGGCCTCCCCGGCCACGGCCGCGTCGAGGCGGAGGCGTCGCTGGCGGCCGCGCAGGAGAAGCCGGCCGCGCTCGAGTCCTGGCTCCGCGTGAGGCTGCGCGCCGGCCGCGGCGGGTGGGTGGCGGAGCCGCTGCGCACCCAGGCCTCCGGCCACCACTCCTCGGCGGCCGGGCACGACGCCCTGGCGGTGCTGCCGGCGGGGCGGGCGCGGCTGGCCCGCGGGGCGCGGGTGAAGGTCCGGCTGGTGCGGGCGCCGGCGCCGGAGCGGCGCACGCGGTGACGCAGGCCCGCCCGGCGTCGTGCGCCGGGGCGGGCGGGCCGGTATCGTTCGGGGCGGAGGAGCGGATGGGACACGAGGAGCACCGGCGCGAGGCGCCGCGGCAGGTGAGGGTGTTCGTGATCACCGCCTCCGACACCCGCACCGAGGCGGAGGACGAGAGCGGGCGCTGGCTGCGCGAGGCGGCGGCCGCCGCCGGCCACGCGGTGGTCGGCTACCGGCTGGTGAAGGACGAGCCGGACCAGCTGCGGGCCGCCCTGGCCGAGGCCGCGGCGGCTGGCGCGGACGCGGTGGTGGTGGACGGCGGCACCGGCGTCTCGCGGCGCGATCGCACCTACGAGGCGGTGGCCGGGCTGCTGGAGAAGCGGCTGGACGGGTTCGGCGAGCTGTTCCGGATGCTCTCCTGGGCCGAGATCGGCAGCGCGGCCATGCTCTCGCGCGCGGTGGCGGGCGTGTGGGACGGGCGGGCGGTGTTCTCGGTGCCGGGCTCGGCGGCGGCGGTGCGGCTGGCCTGGGAGAAGCTGATCGGCCCGGAGCTGGGCCACGTGGTGCGCGAGCTGCGCAAGCAGCCCTGAGGCGGCCGCCGCGCGCGCGGCGGGGCCGGACGGCGAGGAGCGGCATGGCGGAGGATGCGAAGGGCGGCGGCGCGGCGGCGGCGCGCTTCCACATGATCGACGTGGGGGAGAAGGCGCCCACGCGCCGGCGGGCGCTGGCGCGCGGCCGGATCCAGCTGGGCCGCGCCGCCTTCGACGCGCTGGTCCGGCGCGAGAACCCCAAGGGCGACGTGCTGGCCCAGGCCGAGGTGGCGGGCATGATGGCCGCCAAGCGGACCGCGGAGCTGCTGCCGCTCTGCCACCCGCTGCCGCTGGACCGGGTGGCGCTCCGGTTCGAGCTGGTCCCGGAGACCTGCTCGGTCGTGGCCAGCTGCGAGGCCTCGGCCACGGCCCGCACCGGCGTGGAGATGGAGGCGCTCACCGGCGTGAGCGGCGCGCTGCTGGCCATCTACGACCTGTGCAAGGCGGTGGACCCGGTGCTGGCCATCTCCGACGTGCACCTGGCGGTGAAGGAGGGCGGCAAGAGCGGGCGCTGGACCCACCCCGCGCCGCCCGGGGGCGCGCCGTGAGCGGCGGGACGGTGCAGGTGACGGTCCGGCTCTTCGGCGCGCTGCGCCGGCTGGCGCCGGGGGCCGAGGTGGTGGTGGAGGTGGCGCCGGGCACGCCGGTGTCGGCGCTGCGCGGCAAGCTATTTCAGGCGCTGGCCTCGCCCGGCGCGCCCGCCGAGGCGCTGCTGGAGTCCTCGGCCTTCGCCGACGACGCGCAGGTGCTGGCCGAGGACCAGCCGGTGGGCGAGGGGGCGGCGCGGGTCACGCTGGCGCTCCTGCCGCCGGTCTGCGGAGGGTGAGGCGATGCCGACGCTGCTGAAGGTGGTGCAGGAGCCGATCCGGCCGGCGGAGGTGGAGGCCGCGCTGGAGGGGCCGGGGTTCGGCGCGCAGGCGGTCTTCCGCGGCGTGGTGCGGGACCACAACGACGGCCGGCGGGTGCGGGCGGTCAGCTACGACGTGCACGCGCCGCTGGCGGAGGCCACCTTCCGCGAGATCGCGGGGGAGGCGCTGGCCCGCTGGGGCCCGGCGCTGGCGCTGGTGGTGATCCACCGCGTGGGGCGGCTGGAGGTGGGCGAGGCCAGCGTGGTGGTGGGCGCCGCCTCGCCCCACCGCGACGAGGCCTTCCAGGCCGCGCGCCACCTGATCGAGCAGCTCAAGCTGCGCGCGCCCATCTGGAAGCAGGAGCACTACGTGGACGGCGACAGCGAGTGGCTGCAAGGGCACTGCCTGCGCCACGCGCGGTAAGCGGCGACCGCGCCGCCGGTGGGCCTCGGCCAGCGCGGGGCCGCCTCGGAGGTCCAGCGCCGGACCCTGTCCGTTCGGGCTGAGCGTAGCGAGCCCGACGGGCTCGCGAAGTCGAAGCCCAGCCCTCAGCGGGCGAGGTGCCTGGCCAGCTGCTGATCGGTCGAGCCGATGTGCGTCTGCAGCCACTCGACCAGCCAGCTCTTGGCCTTGATGACGACGGCGGCGGTCGCGCCGGACTCGTCGTGCAGCTTCTTGAGCGCCAGGTAGTCCCGCACGAACCTGTCGTGCGCGGCCTTGTGGACGGCCAGGCCCGGGTAGGCGCTCGCCTGCATGAGCGCCTCCTCCATGGCGAAGTGCTCGGCCACGTAGGTGCCCAGGAAGTCGAAGAGCCGGGTGATCTCGTCCCGGTTCCCCGAGGCCATCGCGACCAGCAGCGCGTCGAGGCGCTTGAAGAGCTCCTGGTGCTGCGCGTCGATCCCGGGGTGACCGACCGCCAGCGCAGGCGTCCACTTGATCGCCATGCAGCACCTCCTGCCGGCCAACTTGCCCCGGAGGTCCGCACCGGGTCAACGGGGCGCGGGCAGCCGTGCGCCGGGGACGACGTCCACCAAAGCGGATGAATGTCCGCAACTGCTTGACGACGATCAACCGCCGCGACGATGCAGCGGCGGTGGACGACAGGATTTCATCAGAGGCACAGCGCGAATCCTCGCCAGCCCGGCCCTTGCGACACTCCATCCGTTTGAACGGATGGACATCCGTGATTGGTTGTCCTGCACACGGAGCGGGGACGAGTCGCCATCCCGGCGGCCCACCGCGAGGAGGAGCAGGAGATGCAGCCGAGCAGCAGCAGGAGCTGGAGCAGGACCGCCGCCGTCGCGCTGGCCACCGCGGGGCTGGCCGCGTGCGCGAAGGAAGCGTCGAGCGGGCCGGACCTGGCCTACGTGGTGGACACCGGCGGCACCGCCGGGGTCCCTGCGGTCACGCTGATCGACCGCGGCACGCACGCGGTCGTGAAGACCGTCACCTTCCCCGAGCACGCCGGCCACGGCGTGGGCCACTTCGCCAACGTCACCGCCGACGGCAAGGAGCTCTGGCTGGCCACGCCCGGGTTCGTGAACGTCTACGACACCGCGGCCTTCCGGAAGTACGACGCGGTCACCCCGGAGAACCAGGCGCAGTTCGTGAAGCACAGCTTCGAGGTGGGCGACGGCGTGCAGAGCGTCCTCTCGCCGGACGGGCGCTACCTCTTCACCGGGCGGACGGCGGCGCCCCGGGGCATCAACGTCTTCGACGTGAGGCGCCACGCCTTCATCGGGAACATCCCCAACGCCGGCACGGCGCCGCACGCCGGGGCGGTCTCCCCCGACGGCGCCCGCTACTACACCACTACCGCCGCCGGGCACACGGTGGTGGCGTACGATTCTGTCTGGCCTCCCGGCCGCGGCGCCCGGCGACGCCCAGAAGGTCTTCGAGCTGGACCTGGGCTACGGCAACCTGCACGCGCTGCGGCTGCACCCCAGCGGCAAGTACCTGTTCGTCGGCAACGCCACCTGGCAGATCCCGGACGGCGCCACGCCCACCTCCGGCGTGAACGTCATCGACCTCACCACCGACCCCCCGAGCATCCTCAAGACCATCCCCGGGCGCCCGCACAACTTCGCCCTCTCGCCCGACGGGCGCTGGCTGGCCTCGACCGAGCTCAAGGCCAACGTGGCCGCCGACGACTGCGACGCCACCTCCGGTGACCTGGGCAACCGGCTGCAGCTCATCGACATCGCGACCCTCTCCGAGCCGCAGCCCGACCCGGCGCGGATCGTGGACGTCCACCACTTCGAGACGCCCGGGCTGGGCGGGAGCCACGCCGGGTGGGACGACGAGAGCGGGCTGCTCTACTACACGGTGATCGACAACGTCACCACCGCGGGCTGGCTCTACGTGCTCGACACCTCCGGGCTGGAGGCCGACGCGCCGTCGGTGGCGCCGGTGGGCGACCCCATCTCCATCGGCTGGGCGCCGCACGGCGTGCTCTTCCCCGGCAAGAACGGCGACTAGCGCGGACCGGATCGCGGCCCGTCACCCGGCGGGCCGCGATCCCCTCTCCAACGGAGCTCCCATGTCCCTCCGCCTCCTGGCCGTCCCGGCGGCCCTGGCGCTCGCGGCCTGCGGTTCATCGCGCGGTGACGAAGCCGTCCGCTGCACCGGCTGCCACGCCACCGCGGCGCTCACCACCGGCGCCCATGCCGCCCACCTGCAGGAAGGCCCGCTCCGCGGTCCGCTCGCCTGCTCCGAGTGCCACCCGGTTCCCACCGACGCGGCCCACGCCGCGCAGCCGGTGGGCGTCCAGTTCGCCACCGCGCCCGGGGATTCGGCCGCCGCCGGCGGCGCCCAGCCGCGCTGGGATCCCGCCACGCGCACCTGCGCCGGCACCTACTGCCACGGCGCGACGCTGGGCAGCGCCGCGGCGCCGGCCTGGGAGACGGCGGCCGGGCCGCCGGCCTGCGGCGACTGCCACGGGGTTCCGCCCGGACCCGGCGGGCACCTGCAGGTGGCGCCGCCCTTCTGCGCCGGCTGCCATCCGGCGTCGGTGGTGGCGGGGCAGCTGGCGGTGCGCGCAGGTGGTCTTCACCTGGATGGCGAGGTGCAGGCACAACCCTTCGCCCACACCCCCTTCAACCACGCGCTGGCCGCGCAGCAGGACCTGGCCAGCTGCACGCCGTGCCATGGGGCGGCGCTCGACCAGCACTGCAACACCTGCCACGAGGTGTCGCCGCCGTGAGCGCCCGCGTCCGTGCCGCGGCGAGGCCGCGGGCGTGGCTCCGGATCAGGGCCGGTCCTGCCTCGGCGTCAGGAACCCGCAGCGGGGGCCGGGAGCCCTGCTGAGCGCGTGGTCGAGCGTGGCGAGCTTTCCGCCGAGCGCCTCGGCGAGTGCGATGTACCAGCCGTCGTAGGTGGTGACATTGTCGCGGAGCTCCCAGACGCGGGCGGCAAAAGGCTCGTACGGGAACAGCTCGACCGGGAGCGCGAGCAGGTCGGCGTGGGCCAGGGCCGCGACATCCGCAGACACCTCGCCCCTGGCCACGGCCCGCCGGAGGATGTTCGCGGCCTCGACCGGCATGAGATGTGGCGCGGAGAGCGGCGCTCCGGCGAGCACCTGCTCGGCCCATCGACCGTCCGGGCCGTCGTCGACGAGCAGCGCCACGACCACGGATGCGTCCAGCACGAGCGTCATCGGCGGTCCGCGTCGCGGTGGCCCAGGATGGTGGCACCCGGGAGGCGTCCACCGGTGCGCTCCTTGCGCTCGCGGATGCGCGCGAGGACCGTCTCCTGATCCGGACGGCTCGCCAGCTCGATCAGCTTGGCGCGGAGGTACTCCTGGAGAGAGCGGCCCGACGAGGCCGCTCGCGCCGCAAGCTCATCGCGCGTGCGGTCCGGAACGTCCCTGATCGTCACCGAGGTGGCCATGCAGCAATGTTGCTGCGAGTGCCTGCAAAGTGCAAGCAGGGCACCCCGGCGGAACGGGCGTGGCCGCGGAGGCCTGCTCGAGACCACGCCGGCGTTCGGATGCCGCTCAGGCGTCCGGAGGCGGCGCGCCCCGACCCGGAGGCGGACCGCGGTGGTCGCCGTCCGGCGGCGGCCCGGGCGGCTCGTCGCCGGGGCCGGCCGGCATCAGCGGCGGGGCGGGCACCTTCCCGGCCAGGATGTCGTCGCGCCGGTCCTTGAGCGCGGCGCGGTAGTCGCCGGCCGCCTCGCGCGCGGCCTCGCGCTGCTCGGGCCGGAGCACCGCCTCCTCGGCCCTCAGGAACGCGCGCGTGTCGGCGGCGTCGAGCGCGTCGAGGATCCGGGTGGCCTCCTCGGCAGTGAGCTCGCCCCGGGCGCCGCCGCCGGGCGGTCCGCCCTGGCCGCCGAGCGGTCCGCCGCCGCCCATGTCGCCCATCCCGCCGCCGGGAGGGCCGCCCATGCCCCCCATGCCGCCGCCCATCCCGCCAGGCGGGCCCATGCCGCCGGGGCCGCCGCCGCCCGGTCCGCCGCCGCCCATGCCACCGCCCCCCGGGCCGCCGCTGCTCTCGGCGATGCCCGCGGCGCTGCCGCCCGCGCCCTGGCCGCCGCCGTGCCCACGCGGCGGCCGCCCGCCGCCGGCGCGGCCCAGCAGGGCGTGCTGCTCGTGGACCAGCGCGGCGTCGCGCTCCAGCAGCGCCTGCACCTGGGCGTCGTCCAGCCCCAGCGCGTCGCGCTTCGAGACCACGGCCGCCAGCGACGAGTGGGGCAGGTCGGGCATCGCCCAGGGTGCCAGCCGCCCGGGTTCGACCACGCGTGAACTGGTGGCGCAGGCGCCGAGCAGCGGCAGGGCGAGCGCGGCGGCGAGCCGGAGCGGGCGCGCGTCGCGGGGCGAGGAGGGCAAGGTGGGCATGGCGGACCGCGCGCGGGACCGGATCCCGCCGTGAGGAGGGAAAGCGCAGGCGCCCGGGGAACGCGCACCGCGGGGGGAAGCAAGGGGGAAGCGGCGCTGCATCTCCCGGGGCCTGCGAGAGACACCTTGCGCCCGGCGTGCGCCGCGCGTGTCTTCGCTCCGTGACGGATTGTTCGCGCCGCCCGGCTGGCCCGCGGGTTGCTCTGGGAGTGCAGCGGGGAAGCAGAAAGGCGCGTCGTCATGATGATCAGCAGCCTCACCACCACCAGCAGCACCTCGGCCGTCACGGCCACGTCGGCGCAGGGCACCTCGGACGTCAGCACGTTGACGGATCCCGGTGCCCCGCCGGAGCTGTCCGGCCTCTCGGACGTGATGAGCCAGCTCCAGGAGCTGCAGCAGTCGGATCCGGACAAGTTCAAGGAGGCGATGAAGAAGATCGCCGAGAAGCTGAAGGCCGCCGCTGGCGACGCCGGCGACGGGTTCCTCTCCGAGCTGGCCGGAAAGTTCGAGAAGGCCGCCGAGACCGGGGACCTCGACTCGGTGAAGCCCAAGGGACCGCCGCCGGGCGGCCCGCGGCGCAAGCCGGAGGAGGCCTACCAGGCCAACGCGAAGCAGGGGATGTCGCCGGACGACATCGCCCAGCTGATGCAGCAGGCGCTCTCCGAGGTGAACGGCGGCAGCAGCTCGTCCGCCGCTTGAGCCACCCGCGGCCGGCCCCGCCCGCGCGGCGGGGCCGCAGGCGGTCGCCTCGAGGGGCCCCGAAGGCCGTTCGTGCTGAGCGTAGCGCGCCGGCCATCAGGCCGGCGCGCGGAGTCGAAGCACGCCGCTCAGCCGGGCGTGCCCCACGCCTCACGCACCGCCTCCACCCCGTGCGCCCGCTCCAGCCGCCGCACCGTGAAGTGCGCGCGGGCGGTCTCCTGGTAGTGGGTCATGAAGAGCGTGTTGAGCGCCGCCCCGCCGGCGGCGCCCAGCACCGGGATGAGCTGCGCCGCGGCCTTGTCGGTGACGGCCACGCCCAGCCGCTGCGCCACGCGCGCCACCAGCGTGACCAGGGCGGGCGCCCCGTGCTGCGCGGCGGCCTCGGCCACGCCGCGCTGCGCCACGAACTCCGCCGCCTGCCCCACGGCGCGGGCCAGGGCGGCGCGGACCGCGAAGTAGGCCGAGTCGGCCGCGTCGTCGCCGGCGGAGGGCGTGCCGTAGGCGAAGACCGTCAGGCACTCCAGCCGGGCGGCCACCTGCGAGGTCCTCCCCCTGCGCCCGGGCGTGATCGGCGATGGAGCGGAGCATGACCGTGAGGGAGAAGGGCAGCTCGACCAGCAGCCCGGGCAGCCCGGCTGCGCCCGGCCACGCCGCTCGCCACCACCAGGCCGCGGTGGAGCCAGTCGCGCGGGGCGCGCGGCGCGCCGCCGTCGAGCGTGCGCAGCGCCAGGTCGAGCGCGCCGGACAGCGCCTTCCGGGTGGCCTGGTCGATCTTCCCCCGGGCCGCCTCGGGCAGCCGCTTCACCAGGCCGTCGATGGGCCGGCCGGCCAGGTCGGCCAGACGGATGGCCAGGCCGGGCTCGTCCAGCGCGCGGCGCGCGGCGGCAAGCTCGGCCTGCTCGTGGGGAGCGAGGGGCACGCCGGGATCATGGTCCCGGCGCGTCCGGCGCGCCAGCGCTCCACGGGCTCCAGCGGGCCGGCGGGCGCGCGGCGCCGGGCCTGGGCAAGGTCAAGCCGGGACGCCGTGAAGGGTAGGGGATCCGCGCACCTCCTTCGCCGCCCGGTCGGGCTGCGCTGGTCGCGTCCGGCGACACGCGTGCGGCGGCCTGACACGCACCCGTCGTGCCCTCACCGACCGTCGCAAAAGACGTTGTGGCTCGCGGGCTGCTCGGCCTAGCGTACGGCCCCATTCACCAACAGTGGTCCGCGGCCGAACCGGGGAGAGCGTCCGGCCGCGGATCGTCGTGCACGCTCCGCACCCCCATTCACCAGAGGTGATCCATGACGTGGTCACGGCTCTCGCTCGGCGCCTGCGCGCTGGCGCTGGTCTTCCTCGCTGGCTGCAAGAAGGACGGCGGCACCTCCGACCTGAAGTACCCGGTCCTCGCATCGCAGGCGCTCCGCCTCGACGCCATGGGCGTCGCCGTGACGCCCGCCGCCAGCCGGCCCTTCATCTACACCAACAAGGTGGACGCCTACCTGTACGGCGAGGCGGCCGGCCCGCACTCCACCAGCTGGGAGGGGTTCAACGTCCGCGGCTTCCGCTTCGTGGATGACTGGCACTGGAACGCGCTGGGCTCGACCAGCTTCGCCGGCGCCACCGTCTACCCCGACCACGCCGTCCGCGCCTACGAGGGCGGCCTGTCCGAGCGGATCACCCTGCTCGACGGCCGCGCTGCGGTGGTGATCGAGCCGTCCGGGCTGGACGGCGCGCTGGTCTTCCGCCCGCTCATGGCGGACAGCACCACCGCCAGCAGCTACGTCATCCAGGCCGCCGGCGGCGCGCTGGCCGTCTCCCGCGCCAACCACCAGGCCCCGGCCAACGCCAACGACTACCCTGTCTGGATCGTCTTCAAGGCCGCCGGGGCCATCGCGGTGAGCGCGCCCGAGGTGGTCACGGCGGGCGGCATGAAGCCCCGCGTGATGGCGCCGGGCCGGCTCGAGCTGCCGGCCGCCACGCCGGTGGTGATGGCGGTCGGCAACACCGTGGACGAGGCCACCGCGCTGGCCGACGACGTGCTGGCGCACCGCGCCGAGCACCTGGCCGCCCGCACGGCCCGCCTGCAGGCGCTGCTCGAATCGCACCTACGTCCGGACCGCCGACGCCGAGTTCGACCAGGGGCTGGCCTGGATCCGGCTCTCGATGGACGCGCTGGTGATGGACCAGCAGGGCAAGGGGATCTTCGCCGGCATCCCCTGGTTCAACAACTACTGGGGGCGCGACACCTTCATCACGCTGGGCGGCTCGCACCTGGCCACCGGTGAGTGGGAGGAGGCCAAGGAGATCCTCACCTCCTTCTCCGCCCACCAGGACACCGACGAGAGCCACACCGCCACCTACGGCCGCATCCCCAACTTCGTCAGCCTGACCGACGTGGCCTACAACACGGCCGACGGCACGCCCTGGTTCGTGATCCAGGCCTACCAGTACCTGCTCCGCTCCGGCGACACGGCCTACGTCTCCACCATCTGGCCGGTGGTGAAGCTCGCCACCGACGCCTCGCTGACGCGCTGCGACGCCGACGGCCTCCTCACGCACGGCGACCAGGAGACCTGGATGGACGCCACCGGGCCCGACGGCCCGTACACGCCGCGCGGCGACCGCGCGGTGGAGATCGAGGGGCTCTGGTACCAGCAGCTGGTGGCCGCGGCCGGCGTGGCCACGCTGGCCCACGACGCCGCCAAGGCCACCGAGTACCTGGCCGCGGCGGAGGCGGTGGCCACCGCCGTCACCACGAAGTACGTGGACGCCGAGCACGGCGTGCTCTTCGACCACCTGAACGCGGACGGGTCGGCCGACCTGCAGCTGCGCCCGAACCAGTTCATCGCGCTGCGGGCGCTGCAGGGGGTGCTGGATCCGGCGCTGGTGCAGCAGGCCACCCGCACCGCCGCCGAGGGGCTGGCCTACGAGTACGGCGTGGCCTCGCTCACGCAGACCGACCAGGCCTTCCACCCCTGGCACGTCTACCCGGGCTACTACCCGAAGGACGAGGCGTACCACAACGGCACCGTGTGGGGCTGGCTCTCCGGTCCCATGGTCTCGCTCATGACGGCGCAGGGCGCCGGCGACAAGGCCTTCGAGCAGCTGCAGTACATGGACCGGGTGGCGCTGGTGCGCAACGCGGTGGGGACGCTGCCGGAGCTGCTGGACGCGCTGCCGCGCGAGGTGCCGGGCACCGACCCGGTCGAGCTGGCCGCCGAGCCCAGGCCGAGCGGCACCGCCTCGCAGGCCTGGTCGCTGGGTGAGTACCTCCGCAACGTCCATGAGGACTTCGTGGGCGTGTCCTACGTCGCGGCCGACCACGTGGTGCTGACGCCGCGGCTGCCTACCGGCTGGGGCCACACCGTGGCGCGCTTCCGGGTGGGGAAGGGGTACGTCACGGCGACGATCACCCAGGCGGCCGACTCGGTCAGCGTCGCGCTGGTGGGGGAGGGGACGCTGGCGAAGAGCACCATGGTCACCGTGAACGCGCTCGGCCAGACGGCCGAGGCCACGTTCACCACGGGTGCTGAGCAGCTGGTGGAGCTGAGCGCGCCGGCGACCCTGGGCGCCGGCGGCTGGACCGGCTTCGACTGGCAGCAGCCGGTGCTCGACCCCAACCTGCCGGCCATCTCCGGCCTGCCCTACGCCGTGCTCGACCGGAGCATCATCAAGGCGCCCATCGACCTGGACACCGCCACCACGCGGCTGACCGTGACCGACGCCCAGGGCGACGACATCGGCCCGGCGGGCGAGTCCTACAGCTACCCCACCGCCATCCAGTTCGAGCCGCACATCCTCGATCTGGCCGACTTCACGCTGCGCGAGGACGCCGGGGCGTTCTACTTCGACGTCGGCATGGTGGCGCTCACCCAGCCCGGCTGGAACCCGCAGGACGGCTTCCAGCTGACCTACGTGGCGGTGGCGCTGGACACCGACGTGGTGACCGGCACGGGCCAGACCACGCTCGGTCACAACGCGCTCTACACGCTCAGCTACCAGCGCGGGGCCGAGTACGTGATCTACGTCGGCGCCGGCTTCGAGGTGCAGGACGCCACCGGCGAGGTCATCGCGCAGTACACGCCGTTCGAGACCGACGTCATCGACCCGCTGGGCTCGACCGACACCGACCACATCACCTTCCGCATCCCGAAGAGCGTCATCCCGGCGCTGCCGGTCGGGACGCGCGCGACGCTGCTGGTCGGGTCGCAGGACGACCACGGCAACGGCAGCATGGGGGACTTCCGCGACGTGAACGTGGGCGCGGCAGGCCAGTGGTCCGGCGGCGGCAAGAGCGCCGCCACCCGGCCGAACGTGTACGACACGGCCTCCGCGCTGCTGGAGTAACGGCTCGTGGCGCCCCGCTCGCCCTTCGAGGCGAGCGGGGCCGCTCCACCGCAGGTTCGCAGGAGTTCGCCCGGGAGGGAGAGCCGTTCACGCCCCCGTTCGTCCTTCGACTCCGCGGCCCGGTTCCCGGGCCGCTACGCTCAGGACGAACGGACTCCCTGCATCCGGGGCGAGCGGGGCCTCACCCCGCCACCACCGGCACCCCGGCCCCCGGAGGCGCCAGCTCCACCAGCAGGCGCGCCGCGGTCTCCAGCAGCGGGAGCGCCAGCGCGGCGCCCGTCCCTTCGCCCATCCGGAGATCGAGCTCCAGCAGCGGGCGCAGCCCCAGCGCCTCCAGCACCAGCCCGTGCCCGGCCTCGGCCGACCGGTGGGAGGCGACGAGGACGCGCCCCGCGCGCGGCGCCAGCCGCGAGGCCAGCAGCCCGGCCACGCTGGAGCCGAAGCCGTCCAGCACCACCGGGATCCGCCGTGCGGCGGCCCCCAGCACCAGCCCCGCCAGCCCGGCCAGCTCGAACCCGCCCAGCGCGGCCACCGCACCCAGCGGGTCGTCGCGACGGAGCGCGTGCGCCGCCAGCGCGTGCCGGACCAGCTCCAGCTTGCGCCGGTGGGCGGCCGCGTCGGCCCCGGCGTCGCGCCCGGTGACCTCGGCGGGCGCCGCGCCGGTCAGCGCCGCCGCCAGCGCTGCGGCGGCGGTGGATGAGCCCGCCCCCAGCTCGCCCAGCGCCAGCGCCTCCACGCCCTCCTCCTGCAGCTCGGCCGCCAGCGCGATGCCGGCCGCGAGCGCGCACTCCGCCTCCTCGCGCGTCATGGCGGGCCCGCGGGTGAAGTCGCGGGTGCCTGGCCCAACCCGCCGCTGGCGCACGCCGGGGAGCCGCAGCGGCGGCCCCACCACGCCCATGTCCACCACCACCAGCGCCGCCCCGGCCTGCTCCGCCAGCACGTTGATGGCCGCGCCGCCGCGCACCAGCTCGGCCAGCCGCTGCCGCGTCGCGGGCAGGGCAGCGGCGCCCTCCGCGGCCACGCCGTGATCGCCGGCCATCAGCACCACCGCCCGCGCCGCCGCGCGCGGATCCGGCCGCCCCTGGATGGCGGCCAGCGTGCAAGCCAGCGGCTCCAGGCGGCCCAGGCTCCCCGGGCTGGTGCGGGCCTCCAGGTGGCGCAGCGCCGCGGTGGCCGCCGCCAGGTCGAGGTCGGGGAGGCTGGCGAGGGTCTGCTGGAGCAGGGTCATGGGCTCGTTCCTGGGCAGGAGGCAGCCGGGGCTGTGACGCAGGGTGAATGGCATCGGGTCGGGACTCCGGGGGCGGGGCGTGGCGCGCGTGTGTTCAGGCGCCGCCAGCCGCGCGCGAGTGAGGGCGCAGGCCGGCTGGCGCCGGAGCGCGCGGGCAGGATGAGGGGAGGGTGCTGTGATCCCGGCGAGCGAAATCCGCGCTCGCGGGACGGCCACGGAGTGGCATGGCGTCCTTGCCAGCCCGGGTAGGTCTCCTGGCTCGTGGGTTCGGGGGACTTTCCCCCTTGGCCGCCTCCGCCTTCCCCGGCGCTCTCGCCGAGTGGCTCTCGAAGGCGGCTCCCCACTCACAGTGGCGGGACCGCGCCGGACTCGCACCGGCTTCCCTGTTACGCCCTTCACGGGCACCCGGGGTGTATGTGGGCGCGGTGGTAGCCGCTGCGCGGCCGTGGTGTCAAGCGAGCGCGCGCAAGTGGGCGGGAACGGGGCGGTCCCGCTCACGCACGCGGCGCCCCTACGCCACCCGCCTCGCCCCCTTGCGCAGCTTCTCCATCCCGCGGCCGCAGGCGTTGTTCACCTGGCGCGGCTGCAGGCGCAAGAGCTTCGCCACCTCGGCGTGCGGGCGCTCCTCGAGCTTCACCAGCGTGATGGCCTGCCGCTCCAGCGGGGTGAGGCGGGCCACGCGCGCGGTCACCTCGGCGCTGGCGGCGGCGTCGGCGCCGCGCGCGGCGAGCACCTCGGCCGGCTGCGGCGGCGCGGGGAAGGCGCCGGGGTCCTCGGCCAGGCGGTCCAGCGCGCCGTGGGCGGTGGATTGGTTGCGGATGAGGTTGTAGGCCCGGCCGTGCGCGATGTGGCCGACGTAGGCGCCCAGGGTCCCGCGCGCGGGGTCGAAGTCCTGCACGCCGCGGCGCCAGAACACCAGCAGCGTCTCCGACACCACCTCCTCGCGATCGGCCTCGGAGGTCAGCAGGCGCCCGGCCACGGCGGTGGCGATGCGGCGGGCGCGCACCATCAGCTCGCGGGCAGAGGCGTCGTGCCGGCCGCTGCCGGCCGCGGCGGCGCGGCGGGCCTCGGCGACCAGCTTCGCGTCGAGGGCGTCGCGGAAGACGGCGCCGGAGAGGGCGCTCGGGCTGGAGGGAATGGTGCGCACAGGTGACTTCCTTCCGAGGTGCCGGGGACTTCACCCCCTGCACCGCCACGGCGGGCCGGAGCGGCCGCGCAGCGGGGCGCAGGCGCAGCCGATTCGTGGTACAAGCCGCGGGAACCACTGGCGAAAAGAAAACGCAGCGGGACGCGGGACGTCCTTCACGCGGAGTGCGGAACGGGCGAGCGGATGGCGAGGAGCGAGGCATGAGCGCGGGCCCCCGCGACCAATCCCCGGCGCCGCCGAGGGCGGTGCAGCTCCACGCGCTGGTGGGCCAGATCTACGACGAGCTGCGCGCCTTCTCGCGCGACCGCAGCGGCTGGGCGCCGGCCACGCTGGCCAACACCGCCGGCGCCAACAGCGCCATCGCCAGCGTGCTGGCCCACGCGGCCCGCCGCAAGGGCGCGCCGCCGCGCTGGAAGAGCCAGGAGCACCTGCTGGCCTACTGCCTGCTCACGCTCAAGTACCTGTGGGCCACCGAGTGGCGCCGCCGGGCGCGCCGGCGCGACCTGGTGGCGCGCGCGGTCCACCGGCTGGAGCGGCTGGGCGAGGACGCGGTGGCGGGCCACCCGGCCGACGAGGCGCAGGCGCTGGAGCAGCTCATCCAGCAGGTGCGCGACGAGCCGGCCATCGCCAGCCGGCACCGCATCGCCCGGGTGGCCGAGTACCGCCTGATCCTGGGCGCCACCATCCGCGACACCGCCCGCGTGCTGCGCGTCGGCGAGACGCAGGTGAAGGAGGACCTGGCCTTCTTCCGCGCCTGGGTCCGCATCGGCGCGGGCGAGGACCTGGTCTGGTACGAGCGCGCCCTGCAGGCGCTGGAGGCCGACCCCGCGGTGTCGGAGGGTGCGCTCATCGCCGAGGTGGCGCGCCGCGAGGCGCGCGGCGAGGGGCCGGCCCTGATCGCGGCCGCGCTGCGGCTGGGCGTCCTGGACGTGCAGGCCTACGCGGTCTTCGCGCGCGCCTGGGTGGCGCAGCGGGCCCGCCTGCCCGAGCCGGAGCCGGAGGAGGCCCCGGAGGCGCCGCCGGCCGCCGAGGAGGAGCTGGACGCGCGCGAGGCGCTGGACGCGCTGGACGCCGCCGACCCCGAGTCCCTGATCGCCGCCGCGCGGCGGCTGCGCCGGCGGTCGCCGGGCAGACGGGAGGAGCCGTGACCCGGAAGTTCATCGACGTGCTCTGGCGCGAGGTGCGCCAGTTCCCGGCGGAGGCGCGCCGCGCCGAGCTGGAGCAGCGCACGCAGGATCCCGAGGAGATCGCGCAGGTGCTGGCCCTGCTGGCCAGCGAGGAGGAGGAGGCCGCGGCGCCGCAGCACCAGCTGGGCCCGTTCCTGCTCATCAACAAGCTGGGCGAGGGGCGCCACGGCGTGGTCTACCAGGCCGTCCGCGCCGGCGAGCCGGGCGAGGTGGCGGTGAAGGTGCTCCGCTCCCGCAGCCCCTCGGCGCTGGACGCCGTGCTCCGCGAGGCGGGGCGCGCCAAGCAGATCCGCTCCGACGCGGTGGTCACGGTCTACGGCGCCGGCCGCATGCCGGACGGGACCACCTTCATCGAGATGGGGCTCTGCTCCGAGCCGGATCCGGACCGCCCGGGCGCGCACCGGATCGGCACCACGCTGCTGGCGGCGCGCGAGCGGATCACGCCGGAGCGGGCAGTGGAGCTGGTGGAGAAGCTGGCCCTGGGCGTCCACGAGGCGCACCACTTCGACATCGTCCACGGCGACATCAAGCCGGCCAACGTGCTGGTCACGCCCAGCCTGGGCCGCGTGATGCTGGCCGACTTCGGCGTGGCCTCCAGCCTGGCCGGCGCCACCGTGGCGCGCGACCTGACCGGCCGTCCGCCGCGGCTGGGCACGCTGGCCTACATGGCGCCGGAGCAGTTCGTGGGGCGCGAGCCGCCCACCAAGGCGTCCGACGTCCACTGCCTGGGCGCCACGCTCTTCGAGCTGCTGGCGGGGGCGCCGCCCTACGCCGGCCGCCGGCTCGACCAGGAGGGCGACGTCCCGCGGGCCGCGCTGCCGCGCACCATCGACCGGCGCCTGCGCGAGATCGTGGCGCGCGCGCTCGACCTCGACCCGGCCCGGCGCCCGCCCTCGGCGCTGGCGCTGGCGGAGGAGCTGCGCGCCTACCGGACGCTGCGCCCCACCGCGGCGGAGCAGCGGATGCCGCTGCGCCGGCTGGTGCTGGGGTACCGGCGCAACCGCGTCACCGTGAACCTGCTGCTGGGCGCGGCGGTGGCGGCGCTGCTGGTGGGCAGCGGCCCCTGGCTGGCGCTGGTGGCCGAGCGCGAGGCGCTGCGGGTGGAGATCCGCGCCGAGCAGAACCAGCTGGAGAAGCTGCAGCTCTCCAACGCCGGCCTGGAGGCCTCCAAGTCGGTGCTGGAGGAGCAGGTCCGGGCGCAGCAGGCGGTGGCCACGCAGCGCGACGGGCTGAAGGGGCAGCTCGAGGCGGTGGAGCGGCGCAGGACGGAGCTGCAGGGACAGCTCAAGCAGCGCGAGAACGAGCTGGAGGCGGCGAAGCAGGCCGCCGCGCGGGCCGAGGGGGCGCTCACCGAGGCGCGCGCCGTCCACGAGTCGGACCGGGTCCGGCTGCGGGCCGCGGCGGTCGACGAGCGCGCCCGGACCGAAGAGGCGGTGGGGAAGCTGCGCAGCGCCGAGGCGCTGCTCAAGCAGGAGCGCGAGTCGGGCGACGCCCGCGAGCGCGAGGAGCGCCGGCGGGCCGACGACGCGCTGGGCAGGCAGCGGATCGCCGAGGCCCAGCTGGCCGACCGCGAGCGGCGCGTGAAGGAGCTGGAGGCGCTGCTGGCGGAGCTGAAGGACAGGCCGGCGAAGGGCGTGGGCCGCGCGGTCCCCGAGCCGGCCCGGCCGCCGCCCGAACCGGCCGGCGCCGGCGGCGGTGCAGCGCGCTAAGTGGCTGGCGTTGCAGCCTTTCCTAGGGCCTGAGGCCTGGGGCCCGAGGCCTTCACGAGAGATCGCCCGCGCAGCCGGGAAGAGAGGAGGCACCCCCTCCTCCCCGGAGCGTCCGCGTGTCGAGCCTGACCCCCAGCAACCGCGTCGAGTGCCTGGAGCCCAGCTGCGGCGCCGTGGGCCGGCCGCTGGCCCGCCACGGCGCGGGCGGCTACCTGGCCGCGGTGGTGACCGGGAGCGGCAGCCTGGTGGCCGGCGCCGGCGCGCTGGGCGCCGCCAGCGGCGACGCGCAGTCGGCCCTGCTGCTGGTGGCCTGCGCGGCCGGCGCCGCGGCGGTGCGTGCGCTGGCGGCCCCCGCCGTCGCCTGCGCGGTGTGCGGGTCGGAGCGCCTCCGCGCGCTGGAGCCCTGGTCGCCGCGGGCCAGCAGCGCCGAGCCGGCGCCGGGCCGCGCGCGCTGGCGCTGCGGCTCGCACGGCGAGGTGACCCGCCGCGCCGGCCGGCTGCCGCGGCTGCGCCTGGCGTTGCCGGTGATCCTCGCCGCCATGGCCCTGGCCAGCACCGCCGCGCCCGGCTTCGCCGTCGTGGCCGGGGCTGCGCTGCTGGCGCTGGCCGAGGACGCGGCGCGCGACCGTCGCTTCAGCTGCGGCTGCGCCCACGCCGCGCCGGCCTGGGTGGCCGCGCCGACCGACGAGGCGCCCGCGCACGCGCACGCGCACGGCGCGCGGGCGTGAGCGGATCCCCCGCCCTGCCGGCGTGCGCAGCGCGCCCGCTCGGCGGCCCGGAACGCGAAAGGGGCCACGCAGCGCGCGTGGCCCCCTCGATGAGCAGCGGCGCGTGCGGAGCCGCTACGCGGCGCGGTCCAGCCGCTCGGGCGCCTGCGAGGTGCGCAGCGCGTGCTGCTGACCGTCCGGCGTGGTGAAGGTGTAGCCGACGACCTGGTCGCCGCGGGTCTTGCCCATCAGGGCGAAGACGCGCTCCATCTCGCGGGCGAGCGGTCCGGGCACGCCCAGCTCGGCGAGGGTCTTCGCCTCCGTGGTGGTCGCCTGGGCAGCGTGGTTCAGCGCGCGGGACGTCATGACGATCTTGGTCTCCGTTCCGTCAGCCGCCCGCTTCATGCGAGCCATGCTGACGGGAGGGAGAATGCGCCTCCGCCGTCCATCTATCCAATCGATTGATTTCGAACGTATGATAACGCACGGTTATCGGCGCCCGGATGCCGCAAGCGCCTGATCACAGGCCGATCGCTGGCGCAGCCGCGCAGGGCGCTGCGGCCAGCGGGCGCGCACCGGAGCCGCCAGGCGCCTGACGGGCCGCCCCACGCCCGGGGGACCAGCCCAGGAACGCGAAGAGCCGCCACCCGGCGCGGGCGGCGGCTCTCCTGGACGGCAGCGCTGGTCGGCGAGCTACGGCGCTTTGATGGAGTAGACCAGCGTCTGGTCGTTGAAGGTGAAGGTGTACTTGCCCGACTTGCCACCCGTGGTGAACGGGATGTTGGCGGCGTCCGCCTTCAGCTTGTCGCCGGCCAGGCCCCAGTTCTGCTGCGGGTTCCAGTTCCCGGTGTCGAACTTGAACTGGTAGGGCGTGCTGGCGTCGAGGTCGATCTGGCACTCCCAGGTGTCCTTGGCGACGAGCTTCATGGGCGTGATGCCCCAGTCGTTCATCGTGCCGCGGACGTTCATGCGCTTGAACTGGGAGGTGGCGTCGGCGGCGGGCGCGGCGGCCGGAGCGGGCGCGGCGGCGGTGGCGGGCTTGGCCGTCGCGGTGGCGCAGGCGGTGGTGAGGGAGGCGGCGACCAGCAGGGCGCCGAGCTTGGGCATCGCGTTCATGAGGGTGGCCTCGGTCGAAGAGAGGGGTTGCACAGCGCGGGCTGGGCGGCGGCACGGTAGTCGATCCGGCGACGAACGCAACGCGCTCGAGGCGGGCGCGACGGATCTCCGCACCTGCTGCCGCAGCGCGACAGGCGGGGCCCCCGCGACCCGCGATCCTCCGGCCCGGGTTGGCCTCAGGCGTCCCGGCGCCGGATCAGCGTCCGCGCGAACCCGCGCGCCTCGTCCACCACCCAGTGCCCCTCGAACCCGCGCTTCGCGAGCAGCCCCAGCAGCGGGGCCGGCACCAGCGGCGTAAGCAGCTCGTAGACCTCGCCGGGCGGAAGCGCGTCCAGCTCCTCCAGCACCGAGGGGAGCGGATGCACCCCGCGCTCCACGTCGAACCGGGCGTCGTGGCGCGCGTGCGGGATCCGCGTGGCCCAGGCCGGCGGCGCCGCGGCGGTGATCCGCTCCGGCGCGGCGACCGGCGATCCTGGCGCGCGGAGCTCGGACGCCAGGGCCTCGAGCAGCACGGAGAGCGGCACCCGGGCGGCCAGGGCCACCTGCTGCAGCGTGGCGGCCTTCCCGAAGGTCGCGCGCAGGAGCGGGTTCTCGAGCGCGCCGAAGAACGGCGAGAGGCCGACCAGCACGCGCTCGAGCTGCGGCCACGCCTCCAGCACCGCCGCCAGCTTGGTGGCCGGCCCGACCTCGTCCCAGGAGATGGTCACCCCCCGACTGATAATTGTGGCCGGCGCGCGCCGCCACCGCTGGGCGGAGCCGAGGGGCGGGCGTAGGCCCGGACTCCGCGTAGCGCACCATCCCGGTTCGCCCGGCCGCGTGCGGCGCGACGCGCCAAGGGCCGGGATCGGCCGAGCGCGCGACCCCTGACCGGGGGAAGGTCGGCGCATGACGCGTGGTGACGCACGGTGAAGGCGCTTCAGTTCCTTCACTGGGTGTGCCTATCGTCCCCGCCGCAACGGGGAAGCATGGTTCGGCCAGCGCCGCCGGGACCTCCAGGGCAGCAGCGCTGGCCGATGCTGTGAACGAGAGGCGGTGGTGCCGGGAAACGGGGCCCGGGACCGCCGCGCCGGGGAAACGATGAAGACCAGCATGAGGAGTGGAGCGCTCGCAGCGTGCTGCGGGCTATTGGCGGTGCTTTGCCTGGCGTGCGGGACGGAGCCGGGGGCTGACCCGCAGGGCGCGAACGACGTGCAGTCCGGCGAGCCGGATCAGGCCATCGACGGCCTGCTCCCGGCGGACGGCGCCGGGTTCGGCTCGGCGCTGTCCTCGCGCACCGATCCGCGCGAGGAGAGCATCTACTTCGTCATGACGACGCGCTTCTTCGACGGGGACACGTCGAACAACGCGCGGACGTCGGGCGACGACCAGGCCGGCAACCCGGCCAGCGATCCGTCCTGGCGCGGCGACTTCAAGGGGCTGATCCAGAAGCTCGACTACATCAAGGCGCTCGGGTTCACGGCCATCTGGATCACGCCGGTGGTCCAGAACAAGAGCGGCTACGACTTCCACGGCTACCACGCCTACGACTTCAACGTGGTGGACCCGCGCCTGCTCTCCAGCGGCGTGACCTTCCAGACGCTCATCAACGAGGTCCACGCGCGCAACATGAAGCTCTACCTGGACATCGTCCTCAACCACTCCTCGAGCTGGGGCGCCAAGGGGCTGCAGGAGTCGTCGGTGGCGGACTTCAACACCCGCACCGCAGGGCTCTTCGCCACCTCGTCGTTCCACGACGACTGGCTCAAGAACTGGGAGGACTACACCTGCCAGATCGGCTCCATCGCCGGGGACTGCCTGGACCTCAACACCGAGGACACCACCGTCCAGAACCACCTCATCAGCGCCTACGGCAAGTTCATCGACATGGGCGTGGACGGCTTCCGGATCGACACCGTGAAGCACGTCAGCCGCGTCATGTTCAACCGCCGCTTCGTCCCGGCCTTCCGCGCCCGCGCCGGCAGCAACTTCTTCATGTTCGGCGAGGTGGCCACCCGCGTTCACGAGGTGTGGAACAAGGGGGTCGCGCCGCTCTCGACGCCCTTCTACACCTGGGCGGAGCGGACCACCTACAGCGCCAGCGACGCCACGGCGGCGCAGCAGGGCTATGACTACGAGGTGGGCCAGGGCACCGGCTCGCAGCCCACCTCGAGCAACCACTACCTGAGCGGCAACGCCTACCACGCGCCGGATCACACCAAGTGGTCGGACATGTCCGTGATCGACTTCCCGCTCCACTGGAACTTCCAGAACGCGGGCAGCGCCTGGGGCATGCGCGGCGCCGACCAGTACTACAACGACGCCACCTACAACGTGACCTACGTCGACTCGCACGACTACGGGCCGGACATGGACACGCGCTACAACGGCGGCGCCACCGCCTGGGCGGAGAACTGGGACCTGATGTTCACCTGGCGCGGGATCCCGGTCGTCTACTACGGCAGCGAGGTGGAGTTCCAGGCGGGCATGCCCTGTGACAAGGGGCCCACCGCGCCGCTCTCCACCACCGGCCGCGCCTACTTCGGCGACCGCGTCGCCGGCAGCGTGACGGTCAGCGACTTCGGCGCGTGGTCCAACGCCTCCGGCGCCATGGCCACCACGCTCTCCACGCCGCTGGCCAAGCACCTGACCCGGCTCAACCAGCTGCGGCGGGCCATCCCGGCGCTGCAGAAGGGCCAGTACTCGACCGACGGCGTGAGCGGCAACATCGCCTTCAAGAAGCGCTACACCAGCGGCACCGTGGACAGCATGGCCCTGGTGACCATCTCCGGGAACGCCACGTTCAGCGGCATCCCCAACGGCACCTACGTGGACGCCATCACCGGCGCGGTGGCCACCGTCACCGGCGGCACGCTGGCCACCAGCGGCGTCTCCGGGCAGGGCAACATGCGCATCTACGTGCTGAACGGGCCGGGCAAGATCGGCGCCGACACCCAGTGGCTGGTGGGCACGGCCGGGCCCACGCCGCCGGACGCCCCCACCAGCGTCAGCGCCACCGCGGCCTCCTCCAGCCAGATCAACCTGTCCTGGGCTGCCTCCGCCGGCGCGACCTCGTACACCGTGTACCGGTCCAGCAGCAGCGCCGGCACCTTCACCAGCCTCGGGTCCACCACCGGCACGAGCTACAGCAACACCGGGCTCGCCGCCAGCTCGACCTGGTTCTACTACGTGGTGGCCACCAACTCGGCCGGCAGCTCCGGCCCGTCGCCCGAGGTCTCGGCCACCACGCTCCCCAGCGGCGGCGGCGGGGGCACGGTCACCACCACCATCCGGATCCACTACGACACCGGGTTCGGCAACTCCATGTACGTGCGCGGCAGCGTGGCCCCGCTCTCCTGGACCGTCGGGCTCGGCGCCACCTGGACCACCGGCAACGTCTGGGTCTGGACCACCACCGCCATCCCGTCCGGCACCGCCTTCGAGTACAAGGCGCTCATCAACGACGGGTCCTGGTCGGACGGCGCCAACTACGCCGGCACCGGCGGGCAGACGCTGGACATCACGCCCACCTTCAGCGGCAACTTCTACGACACCATGGACACCATCAGCACCAACTGGACGCCGTCCGGCGGGACCACCACCGGCAAGTGGGTGCAGGGCACGCTCAACGGCAGCGGCGTGGCCCAGTGCGTGAACTGCTCGACGGAGGCGGTGCTGACGCTGAAGCCCGCGCTCAACAAGACCGGCACCACGGTGACGCTGGCCTTCAAGTACTCGACGACCGCGCTGACCTCGACCGAGTACCTCAAGGTGGACGTCCTCAAGGGCACCACCTGGACCACGGTGGGCACGTACACCGGGACCATCGGCGCCACCAACAAGTCGATCAACATCACCGCGTATGGCAGCACGGCGCTCAAGGTCCGCTTCCGCGCCAAGATGAGCGGCAGCTCGAAGAAGGTCACCGTGGACAACGTCACGGTGAGCGTGAGGAAGTGAGGTAGGCGGGCGGGGGCGGGCAACCGGCCCGCTCCCGCCGCCGCTCTGGCTCATTTCACCCCCCACGGCCCGTGGCAGGCTACACTCGCCCGCCGTGCGCCCCTCCTCCCTCGCGGTCTCCCGCTTCCCGTTCGTCTGGCTGGTCCTGCTCGCCGGGTGCGACGGGTGTGAACGCCTGACCCAGCGGCTCTCGCAGGCCGCGGACCCGACCGCCACCCGGACGCCCATCGAGCTGACCCTCTCGCCGGCGCCCGAGCCGGGGACCACCGTCGCGCCGGCCGTGCTGGACGCGGCGGCGGCGGCGCTGCGGCGGCGCCTCGATCGGTCGGGGGTGCGCGGCACGGTGGAGGTCCTGGGCGGCAAGCTGCGGGTGGTGGTGGCGCCCGGCTTCCCGGAGCGCTACCGCTCGAACCTCCACGGGACGCTGACCTTGCCGCTGCGGATCGGCTTCCAGGAGGTGGCGGAGGAGGCGCTGAAGCAGGCCGCGCCCTTCGTCGCCGCCCCGGCCCAGCTGAGGAGCGATGAGCTGGGCTCCTGGGTTTCGGCGCCGGATGAGGCTGGGGCGGAGGCGGCTGCGCGTGCGCTCCGCCCGCACCTGCCGCGGGGGATCTCGGCCCAGCTGCAGGCCCCCAGTGGCCCGGGCGGGCCATGGTCCGTCCTGGCGCTTCACCCGCCGGAGCTCGGCGGTGAGACCGTGCAGGACGCGCGGGTGGTTTATGACGAGCGGCCGGTGCTCGCCCTGCAGCTCGACCGCGAAGGCGCGGCCAGGCTGGACGCCCTGTCGCGGCGGCTGATCGACAGACGCCTGGCCATCACGCTCGATGGACGGGTGCTGCTCGCGCCCTTGGTGACCGGTCCCATCCCCGAGGGGCGGGTGCAGATTCCGCTCGGCGGTCGGGACGGTGCCGAGGCCGGGCTCGAGCGGGCGGAGGAGCTGGCGCTGGTGCTCAAGCTGGGGGCGCCGCTCCCAGTGGCGCTGGCGATCGACGGTGAGCAGGACCTGGAGCGCTGAGGCGCACAACCAAATCTGGGTGGACGCCGCAACGCGGGTTGGGTGTAGGTGCCTCCGCGGCGGCGCAAGCCGTTGAATTGTCGGCCATCGCGCGCTGGCTCGGCCTTCGCAGTGACGGTGGCCATGCCCAGCATGCCCGTCCTGCCCTCCGCCCCTCCGCCGGCCCCCCCGCGCAGCTCGAAGAGCGAGCTCACGCCGGCCCGCGCGGTCGTCCTCGACCGCGAGGTGGCCTACGCGCCCGGCTCCATCGTGAGCCGCACCATCGCCAAGGCGCGCGGCGGCTCGCTCACCCTCTTCGCCTTCGACGCGGGGCAGGAGCTCTCCGAGCACACCGCGCCCTTCGACGCGTTCGTGCAGGTGCTCGACGGCGCCGTCGAGCTCACCATCGGCGGCGAGCGGGTGCTGGCCCGGGCCGGCGAGACGGTCCGCATGCCGGCCGGGATCCCGCACGCGGTCCGCGCCGTCGAGCCGTTCAAGATGCTCCTCTCGATGGTGCGGGAGGAGCGGTGAGCGAGTCGTGAGCGGCCGTCGAAGGAGGCATGGCCGCCCCGAAGGGATTGCAGCCCCGCGGCCGGGCCCGCTCTAGAAAGGGCTCCATGCCCCGACTCCGCGTCCGCTGCTTCTCCCTCTCCCTCGACGGCTATGGCGCCGGTCCCGACCAGGACCTGGAGAACCCGCTGGGCGTGCGCGGTCCGGAGCTGATGGAGGCGTTCTTCGCCACGCGCTGGTTCCACGAGATGCAGGGGAAGGAGGGCGGCGAGACCGGGGTGGACAATGACTTCGGCGAGGCCTCCTTCGACGGGATCGGGGCCTGGATCCTCGGCCGCAACATGTTCGGACCGGTGCGCGGCCCCTGGCCGGACGACAGCTGGAAGGGCTGGTGGGGCGACGAGCCGCCGTACCACGTGCCCACCTTCGTGCTCACCCACCACGCGCGCCCGCCGCTGGAGATGAAGGGGGGTACGGTCTTCCACTTCGTCACCGGTGGGATCCACGCCGCCCTGGAGCAGGCCAGGGCGGCCGCGGGCGACAAGGACGTGCGCCTGGGCGGCGGCGTCTCCACGGTCCGCCAGTACCTGCGCGCCCGGCTGGTGGACGACCTGCACCTGGTGCTGCGCCCGGTGCTGCTCGGCGCCGGCGAGCACCTCTGGCGCGACCTCGACCTGCGCGCGCTGGGCTACACGTGCACCAAGACCGTCCAGGGCGAGCGCGCCCTGCACGTGTTCCTGAAGAGGGAAGGGTAGGCGGGGGCGCGCCCCGATGGTCAGGCGGTGAGCGCCCGGTACCCCGCCACCAGCGCCGCTCCGGCCGCGAGGGCGCCGAGCAGCGGGCCGCGGTGCGTGCGCAGCCACAGCTCGCCGCTGCGGGCCTTCGCGCTCGCGTCGAAGCCGCCGTGCGCGCCGCGATCGCCGGGCAGCGGTTGATCCACGTCGTCGCGGCGGCCAGGGCGGACCTGCCGCGAGGTCTGCTGGGCCCGGTAGCCCATCCGCCCCAGGTAGCGGTCGAGCAGCCCCGGGATGAACCGCTGGCCCAGGATCGCCTTGACCGTGCTCCAGCCCACCCAGAGCTCGCGGGTGGGGTGGTCCGCCGACCACAGCACGGCGCGAGCGATCACCTCCGGCTGGTAGATGGGCGGCACCGGCTGCGGGTCCCTGGGCAGCCGTGAGCGGACCACCTCGAACTGCGGCGTGTTCACGGCCGGCAGCTGCACGAGGGTGACCTTGACCTGGCTGCGGTCGTGGTGGAGCTCGCAGCGGAGCGAGTCGGTGAAGCCGCGCATGGCGGCCTTGCTGGCGCAGTAGGCGCTCTGCAGCGGGATGGACCGGTACACCAGCGCCGAGCCGATCTGGATGACGTGGCCGCGGTCGCGGGGGAGCATGTGCCTCAGCGCCGCCAGCGTCCCGTGGACGTAGCCGAGGTAGTCCACCTCGGTCACCCGCCGGTACTCCTCCGCCTGCATCTCCTTGACCGGCGAGAAGACGCTCACCATGGCGTCGTTCACCCAGACGTCGAGCCGGCCCCAGCGGCGGACCACCTCGTCCGCCGCCGCCTGGACCGCCGCCGCGTCGGCCACATCGAGCGGGAGCACCAGCGCCTCGCCGCCGGCGACCTCGATCTCCCGGGCGGCTACCTCGAGCGCCTCGCGCGTGCGGGCGATCAGCGCAACCTTCGCGCGCTGCTGGCCGAAGGCGCGCGCCACCGCCCTGCCCACGCCGGCCGAGGCCCCGGTCACCACCACCACCCGCTCCCGCCGCCGTGAGTCCCTCATGGCCACCTCCTGGTCCTCCGGTCCAAGGGTGGTGACGGCAGGGTCCGAGCGTGGACCTCGAAGCGGGCGCTGGCCCGGCGGGGTGAGGACCGGGCGACCGATCGGGCGTCGCGGGAGGAAGGCCGGCGCTCGACGCTCGGTCCGGGGCGGTGCGCCGTAGCCCCCGTGACTGTACAAGAGGACCTGCGACTGGCGGGGGCCGATGAATTCGCCTGATGGACTGCAGGAAATCCTGGCCGCGCTCCAGTCGGAGCGCGAGCGGGCGGACGCGGCCCTGGCGCGAGAGCGCGAGCTCCAGGATCGCCTCGACCGCGTGACCTCGAGCGTGCCGGGCGTCATCTGCGCGTTCAAGCTCAGCCCCGACGGACGCGCCTCGATGCCGTTCGTCTCCCCCGCCGGTGAGGAGCTGTACGGGGTCCCGCCCGCAGCCCTGGTAGAGGACTTCGCGCCGGTGCAGGAGAAGATCCACCCGGACGACGTCGGGCAGGTGCTGGCGGGGATCACCGACGCCTGGCGCAGCCACTCGCGCTGGCACGCCACCTTTCGCTACCGCCACCCGGTGAAGGGGCTGCGGTGGCTGGAGGGCTGGTCGATCCCCTCCGCCGAGCCGGACGGCAGCGTCGTCTGGTTCGGGTATGTCACCGACGTCACCGACCGCGCGCGCGCCGACAGCGAGGCGCTGAAGGCCGCCCAGGTGATGCGCGAGTGGCTGGAGGGCATCCCCGCCGTCGCGTGGCGGACGGATCCGCAGGGGAACATCGTCGAGCGCAACCGCCGCTGGCTCGAGTACACCGGCCAGCTCCAGGCCACCGGCCCGCTGGAGTGGCTGCACCTGGTCCACCCGGACGACCGCGAGCGGGTGAAGGAGGCCATCCAGGCGGCGGTGGCCGCCGGCGGGCCGTTCGAGGCCGAGTTCAGGCTGCGCCGCGCCGACGGGGCGTACCGCTGGATCCTCGGACGGGCCTCCGCCGTGCCGGACGCCTCGGGCGCGCTGGTGTGGCTGGGGATCGGCACCGACCTCCAGGACCGGAAGCAGATGGAGCAGGTCCTGCGCCAGGCGGATCAGCGCAAGAACGAGTTCCTGGCCCTGCTCGGCCACGAGCTCCGCAACCCGCTCGCGCCCATCGCCAGCTCGCTGTTCATCCTGCAGCACACGGATCCCGCGGGCGCGCAGGGCCGCCGGGCGCTGGAGATCATCTCGCACCAGGTGGAGCACCTCACGCGGCTGGTGGACGACCTGCTCGACGTGAGCCGCATCGAGCGGGGGCGGATCGAGCTGCGCCGGACGCGCCTCAACCTGAACGAGGTGGTGCGCCGCTCCGCGGAGGATCGGCGCCAGGGGCTGGAGGAGCAGGGCATCTCGCTGGTGGTGGACACGCCGGCGCGGCCGACCTGGGTGGACGGCGACGTCACGCGCCTGGCGCAGATCGTCGGGAACCTGCTGCACAACGCGGCCAAGTTCACGGAAGGTGGAGGGCGGGTCACGATCAGCGTGCGCGAGGGGCCGGACGGCGCCGAGCTGAGCGTCCGCGACACCGGGGCGGGCATCGACCCGGGCCTGCTGGAGCAGGTGTTCGAGCCCTTCACGCAGGGCGCCCAGGGGCTGGCGCGGACGACCGGCGGGCTGGGGCTGGGGCTGGCCCTGGTCAAGGGGCTCGCCGAGCAGCACGGCGGCTCCGCCATCGCGCTGAGCGAGGGGCCGGGCCGCGGCGTCGAGGTGCTGGTGCGCCTCCCGCCGGCCCCCCCGTCCTCGACCGCGCCACGCCCGCCGGCGATGGCCCAGCCGCCGCCGCCGGTCCCGCCCCGCCGCCTGCACGTGCTGGTGGTGGAGGACACCCCCGAGACCGCGCAGTCGCTGGCGCAGGTGCTGGAGATCCTCGGCTACGAGGCCGAGATCGCCCCGGACGGCCCCGCCGCGCTGCAGAAGGCGCGGGCGCACGCGCCGGACGTGGTGCTGTGCGACATCGGGCTGCCCGGCATGAGCGGCTACGAGGTGGCCCGCGCGCTGCGCGGCGGCGAGGCGCCGGGGGCGACGCTGGTGGCCATCAGCGGCTACGCGCTCCCGGAGGATCGCCGGGCCGCGGCCGAGGCCGGGTTCGACCAGCACCTGGCCAAGCCGGCGCGGCTGGAGGAGCTGGAGCGGCTGCTCGCGACGGTGGCCACCGCGCCGCCGGGGGTCCGGCCCCTGGCCGCGTCGCCGGGGCGGTGAGGCGCTCCCGGGTCAGGCCGCGTGCGCGGCGTGCTCACCCCGCCAGCGTCACGAGGCTCCGCCCAGCAGCCGCCGGACCACCTCGAGCAGGCACGCCAGCCGTCGCCCCGCGCGCCCCGCCACGGCGGGCGCCGGCAGCTCGGCGCGGCCCAGCATCCGCAGCGCCTGCTCCACGCCGCCGGGGCGGCGCCCCAGGCGACGGGTGCACTCGACCCGCAGGTCGGCGAAGTCGCGCAGCGCAGCGCCCTCCAGCTCCAGCAGGTGGACGGCGTACGGACCCCAGCCGCAGAGCAGCTCGCCGGGTCGCAGGAAGTGCTCGAACCTGGCCAGCGCCTCGGCCACCGGCTCGCCGGCGCGCAGCCGGTCCTCGGAGAGCTCCAGCATGACGGGGGTCTTCGGGTCCAGGGGCCGGCACGGCGCCACCACCGCCTCGAACCGCTCGCCGGTGTGGAGCCGCTCGGCCACCAGCTGGACCAGCTCCGGCTCCACCTCGGACAGCGGCGCGCCGCCCGCCCAGCCGTGGGCCTCCGCCACCACCGCGACCACCTCCGCCGGGCGCGCGCGGAGCGCCTCCAGCGTGAGGTCCAGGCGAGGCCGCCGGGGGCCCTGGTGCGACATCCGCCGCGGCGGTCCGGTCCGGCGCTGCTGCTCCTCCAGCTGGAGATCCACCATCCGGTCGAAGACCTCCAGGATGGGCAGGAAGCGCTCCGGTCGGCCCTCGAGCGCGCCGAGCAGGTGGACCACGGCCTCGATGGTGGAGACGCACTCGGCCGACGGCTCGGCGCGGATCCGGTAGTTCGATGGCCGGGCCGGCGCGAGGCCGATGCGCGGCAGCGCCTGCAGGAACGGGTTGAGCCGGATGAGCTTGCGCGCCTGCTGCCAGGTGCCGTCCACCACGATCACCGTGCTCGGCGCGCGCCCCTGCAGCGCCGCGGGATCCAGCGCGCCCTCGCCCGGGAAGAGCAGGGCCGTGCCCTGCGCGGCGGCCAGCTCTCGAACGCGCGGGTGGAGCTCGAACGAGACCCCCACGTGCAGCTCGGAGTTGGGCAGCGAGAGGTGCGCCATGCGGGCCGTGCCGATCGCGGTCCTCCGCTCGCGGACGTGCTGGAGGATGCAGGCGCGCGTGGCGCTCTCGACCGGCCTGAGGTGCCGGCACCAGCAGGTGCGCACCGGCCGCCGGCAGCGGCGGCAGGACTCGCGGTGCAGGGGGTCGGCGAGGGCCGGGGAGGTGGAGGTGCCCATGGTCGCGGCCAGCCGCGGATGCTACCACGCGCGGCGCGCGGACGTCGGGGCGCCGCGCCGCAGGTCCCCTGGGCGGGACGCTGGCATGCTACGCAGCGTCGAAGGGAACCACCAGCCAAGGAGCCCCTGCCTTGAAGCCCATCCTGATCGCAGGCGGAGATCAACCTGGAGACCACGTTGCGGGTGGACGGGTTCCCGCTGGCCTACCAGCCCGTCCACTACCCCTTCCACCAGATGGCGTCGTCGGTGGCCGGCGTGGGCGTGAACCAGGGGCAGGCCTACCGGGCGCTGGGGCGGTCCGTCCGGCTGCTCGGGCTGACCGGCCGCGACCTGCGCGGCCGGACCATCCTGGCGGGCCTGGACGAGTACGGGCTGGACCGGCGCTTCATCCGGCAGGACCTGGCCAGCGCGCCCCAGTCGCTGATCCTCTTCGAATCCGACGGGCCGCCGGATGATCTTCAACGACCTGAAGGACGTCCAGGACGCCCGCTATCCCGAGGCGGAGGCGCTCCAGGCGATGGACGGGGTCGAGGCGGCGGTGCTGTGCAACATGAACTTCGTGCGCCCGCTGCTGGGGGAGGCCCGGGCGCGGCGCATCCCCGTCGTCACCGACGTGCACACGATCGACGATCCGGAGGATCCGTACAACCGGGAGTTCCTGGCCGGCGCCGACACCGTGTTCGTCTCGAACGAGCACTTCGCCGGCCGGGAGAAGGAGTTCGCCGGGGAGCTGATCAGGCGCTACGGCTTCGGCCTCCTGATCATCGGGATGGGCGCCGAGGGCGCCCTCCTGTACCGCCGCGACGCGGACCGCTGGCACCACAGCCCCGCGCCGCGCCTGCGCGAGGTGGTGAACACCATCGGCGCCGGCGACGCGCTCTCGGCCAGCTTCGTCGACGGCTGGCTGCGCGGGCTGGGGCCGGAGGCGGCGCTCGACCGCGCCTGCGTCTTCGCCGCCTGGAAGGTGGGCGCGCGCGGGGCCGCGGAGGGGTTCCTCACGGCGGCGGAGCTGGAGCAGACGCTGGCGCGGCGGAGGTGAGCGCGGGGCCGCGCGGCCAGGTCATCGCCCATCTCGCTGGGAGACAGCGACTTCCGGCGATGGGACTCGGAGTGGGGCATCGCGCTGCTTGACACCTCGCCCGGTCCGCCGCTACACGCAGGGAAGAAATAACCCGGGTGCCCGCATACGGGCGTAACAGGGAAGCCGGTGAGAATCCGGCGCGGTCCCGCCACTGTGAGTGGGGAGCCGCCTTCGAGAAGCCACTCGGCGAGAGCGCCGGGGAAGGCGAAGGCGGCGCGAGGGGAAGCTCCCCCGAACCCACGAGCCAGGAGACCTACCCGGGCCAGGCGAGGACGCCATGCCACGTGGTGGCCGTCCCGCGAGCGCGGAGATCGCTCGCCGGGACCCTTATCCGGAGTCTTGCGTCGTGCCCCCTGCGCGGGAGCGCACCGCTGTCCTGATCCTGGGACACGGCAGCCGGGTCGCGCGCGCGAACCAACAGTTCGAAGCGCTGGTCGCGGCCTACCGGCGCCGCAGGCCCGACCTGGACATCGCGCACGCCTACGTCGAGCTGGCGGCGCCGCTGCTCGCCGAGGCGCTGGCCGCGCTGGCCCGGCGGGCTGATCGCGTGCTGGTCCTGCCGCTGTTCCTCCTGGCGGCCGGCCACGTGAAGGACGACGTCCCGGAGGCGCTCGCCGCCGCCCGCGCCGCGTTCCCGCAGGTGGGCTTCGGGGCGGCCCGCGCCATCGGCGCCGTGAACGGGCTGGCCGAGCTGGCGCTGCAGCGGCTGGCGGCGCAGGTGCCGCTCAATGGGCCGGAGGCGGCGCGCACGGCGTTGCTCGGGGTGGGGCGCGGGTCGTCCGACTTCGACGCGAACGGCGAGCTGTGCAAGCTGGTGCGCGTGCTGGGCGAGCGCGGCGGGTTCGCGCGCGCCGAGCCCAGCTTCATCGCCGTCACGCGCCCGCTGGTGCCGCCGGCGCTCGAGGACCTGGCCCGGCTCCACGCCGGCCCCATCCTCGTGTGGCCCTTCTTCCTGTTCGAGGGGCTGCTGATGCAGCAGCTGGCGCGCGAGGTGGACGCCTTCCGGGCGGCGCACCCGGAGCGTCAGGTGCGCCTGGCCGGACACCTGGGCCTCGACGAGCGGCTCCTGGCCTTGCTCGACGAGCGGCTGGCGTGGGTCACCGACGGCACGGGCGCCTCGCCCTGCGGCGCCTGCCCCAGGACGGCGGCGGCCTGACCGGCGCGGCGGACAGCTGCGTCCGCCGCCCGCGTTCCATTCGAGCCAAGGCGAGGAGCCCCGTGAAGAAGATCTGCCTCGTCGGGATCGGCACCGGCCATCCCGATCACCTGACCATCCAGGCCGTCCGCGCGCTGGCGCAGGCGAAGGCCTTCTACATCCTGGAGAAGGAGACCGAGCGCAACCAGGACCTGGTGAAGGCCCGGCTCGAGCTGCTGGAGCGCCACGCGCCCGGGAAGGATCACCGGGTGCGGCTGGTGCGGATCCCGGCGCGGAGGCGGGGCGGCCGGGCGCTGGCCGACTACCAGGAGCGGGTCTCCGCCTGGAGGCGGCGGAAGGCCGAGCTGCTCGCGGCCGCGATCCGGGAGGACCTCGGCGAGGGCGAGACCGGGGCCATCCTGGCCTGGGGCGATCCGGCCCTGTACGACGGCCACATCGAGATCCTGGAGGAGATCCGGCGCGAGGGGTGGGTGGACTTCGAGCTGGAGGTCATCCCCGGCATCACCAGCATGCAGGTGCTGGCCGCGCGCCACCGGATCCCGCTGAACCTGGCCGGCGAGAGCGTGCTGGTCACCACCGGCCGGCGCCTGCGCGAACTCGATCCGGCTGGGGTCGAGACCGCGGTGGTGCTCCTCGACAACGCCCAGTCCTACCGCCGCCTGGGCGAGGCGGAGCTCGACATCTACTGGGGCGCCTACCTCGGGACGGAGGACGAGATCCTCGTCTCCGGCGAGGCGAGGGCGGTGGTCGACCAGATCGTGCAGGCGCGGCAGGAGGCCCGCAAGCGCAAGGGCTGGGTGATGGAGACGTACCTGCTGCGGGCCCGAAACGCCCCGCGCAGCCAGGAGGACGCGCCGTGAGCGGGCGCTTGGTGGCGGCGGGGAGGCGGATTCGAGGAGGAGAGCTTCGCGATCATCGATCGCGAGGCGGGCCGCCACGCGTTCGGCCAGCGCGAGTGGGCGGTGGTGCGCCGGGTGGTCCACGCCACCGCCGACTTCGAGTTCGTGCGGACGCTGGAGCTCCACCCGGCGGCGGTGGCGGCAGGGGTCGCGGCCCTGGCGGCGGGCGCGTCGGTGGTGGCGGACGTGCGCATGATCGCCGCCGGCCTGCCCCGGCTCGAGGTCCGCTGCTTCATCGGCGACGCCGACGTGGTCGAGGCGGCGCGGGCCGCCGGCACCACCCGAGCCGCCCAGGCCATGCGCAAGGCGGCGCGCCTGGGGCTGCTCCAGGGCGCGGTGATCGCGGTGGGAAACGCGCCCACCGCGCTGTCCGAGCTCCAGCGCCTGTGCCTGGAGCAGGGGGTCCGGCCGGCGCTGGTGGTGGCCGTGCCGGTCGGCTTCGTGGGCGCGGCCGAGTCGAAGGAGGCCGCGCGGGCGCTGCCGGTGCCCTGGGTCGTCTCCCGGGGGCGAAAGGGCGGCACGCCGGTCGCCGTGGCCATCCTGAACGCGCTGGCCCTCCTGGGCGAGGAGGCGTCATGAGCCGGCTGGTCGCGCTGATCGGCGTCGGCGCCGACGGCCGCGCAGGGCTGACCGCACGGGCCGAGGCGGCCCTCGCGGCGGCCGAGGTGCTGGCCGGCGGCGAGCGCCACCTCGCGCTCTTCCCCGACTTCCGGGGCGAGCGGCTGGTGATGGGCAAGGACCTGGCCGCGGCGGTGGAGCGGCTCGCGGCGCTGGCCGCGGAGCGCGCCGTGTGCGTGCTCGCCTCGGGCGACCCGCTCTTCTTCGGCGTGGGCGCGCGCATCCTGGCGCGCCTGGGGGCGGACCGGGTCGAGGTCCTGCCCCAGCCCAGCTCGATGCAGTGGGCCTTCGCCAGGGCCGGGATGTCCTGGGAGGACGCGGCGCTGCTCTCGGTGCACGGGCGGGCGCTCTCCGGCGTGGCCGCGCGGCTGCGGCGCGCCCGAAAGGCCGCCGTCCTCACCGGGGGTCCGGAGGGCCCCGCGGCGCTGGCGCACCACCTGGTCGTACACGGCGAGCGCGGGCTGGCGGCCTGGCTGTGCGAGGACCTGGGCGGCCCGGCCGAGCGCGTGCGCCGCTTCGCGGATCTCGAGGCGCTGGCCGCCGCCGGTGAGGCCGCGCCGCTCAACCTGGTGCTGCTCGCGCGGCAGGACCCGGCCTGGCGGCCGCCGCCGGCGCTCCTCCACCTGCCCGAGGAGGCGCTGGAGATGCGCCGCCCGCGCGCCGGCCTGGTGACGAAGCGCGAGGTGCGGGCGCTGGTCCTGGCTGCGCTCCGGCTCCGGCCCGACGCGGTGGTGTGGGACGTGGGCGCGGGCTCGGGTTCGGTGGCCCTCGAGGCGGCGGCCCTGGCGCCGGAGGGGCGGGTCTACGCGGTGGAGCGCAACGCCGAGTCGGCCGCCCACTGCCGCGCCAACGCGCGCGCCCACGGGATGGACCAGCTCACGGTGGTCGAGGGCGCGGCCCCGGAGGCGCTCGCGCGGCTGGAGGCGCCGGACGCGGTCTTCGTCGGCGGGAGCGGCGGCGCGCTGGAGGCCATCGTGGCGGCGGCGCTGGCGCGGCTCCGCCCCGGCGGGCGGCTGGTGGTGGCGGCGGTGACGCTCGAGACCCTGGAGGGCGCGCGCCGTGCGCTGGCGGCGGGCGGCGCGGTCCCGGAGCTCATCCTGGTGTCCGCAGCGCGCGGCGTCCCGGTGGGCGAGCGGTTGCGGCTCGACCCGCTGACGCCGGTCTTCCTGCTCGCGGCCACGCGCCCGGGGGACCGCCCGTGAGCGCCACCCTCCTCGGCGTCGGGGTCGGCCCCGGCGCGCCGGACCTCCTCACGCTCCGCGCGGTGGCGGCGCTGCGCGGCGCGCCGGTCCTGGCCGCGCCGCGGACCTCGGACGAGGCCGAGCCGCTGGCCTGGCGGATCGCGCGGGAGGCGGCGGGCGAGGTGCCCGGCCAGGAGCGGCTGCTCCTCACCTTCCCCATGACCCGCGCCCCGTCCGTGCGCGCGGCGGCCCGGGAGGCGGCGGTGGCCGCGGTGGCGGCGCGCCTGGCCGCGGGCCGCTCGGTGGCCTTCGTGACCGAGGGTGATCCGCTGCTCTACAGCACCTTCCTCGATCTGCTCGAGGCGGCGCCGCGGGCCGGCGCGCGCGTCGAGGTGGTGCCCGGGATCTCGTCGGTGACCGCCGTGGCGGCCGCCGCCTGCGTTCCGCTGGCCGACGGCGAGGACGCGGTGGCGGTGCTGCCGGCGGCCCGCGCGCTGCGCGACCTGCCCGGCCTGGTGCGCGCGTTCGAGACCCTGCTGCTGCTCAAGGCCGGGCGGCACCTGCCGGCGCTCGCCGCCGGGCTGGGGGAGCTGGGGCTGGCGGGGCAGGCCTGGGCGGTCACCAACGCCAGCCGTCCCGACCAGCAGGTGACGCCGCTCACCCGGCTGGAGGCGACCGCCCCGCAGGCCGGCTACTTCACGACCGTCCTGGTGCGGACGGCGCCGGAGCTGCGTCCATGAGGCGCCGGCTCGCCATCCACGCCGCCACGGCCGGCGGCGCGCGCCTCGGTCGGCGGATTGCCGCGGGCCTCGGCGGCGAGCTGTTCGCGGCCGAGCGCTTCGCCGCGGAGGTGGGGGGCGCGCCCGTTCGCCCTGCCGATGCGCGACGCGGTGGCAGGGGCCTTTCGCGCCCACGACGCCCACGTCTTCGTGCTGGCGGTCGGGGCCACGGTGCGGCTGGTGGCCCCGCTCCTGACCCGCAAGCAGGCCGATCCGGCGGTGGTGTGCGTGGACGAGGCCGGCCGGTTCGCGGTGGCGCTGCTCGGGGGTCACCGCGGCGGGGCCAATGCGCTGGCCGGCGAGGTGGCGGCGGCCATCGGCGCCACCCCCGTGGTCACAACCGCCTCCGACGTGCTGGGAACGCTGGCGGTGGATTTGCTGGGGCGCGAGCTGGGCTTCGTGCTGGAGGATCCGGGCGGAGTGGCCACGCGCGCCGCGGCGGCGGTGGTGAACGGCGAGCCGGTCGCGCTGGTACAGGAGGCCGGCTCGCGCGCCTGGTGGCCCGCCGGCGAGCCGCTGCCGCCGAACCTCACCCCGCTCTCCTCGGCCGACGCGCTCGACCCCGACCGGTTCGCCGCTGCGCTGATCATCAGCGACCGGCTCCTGGCCGGCCCGCTGCGCGTCCGCGCGCTGCTCTACCGGCCGCCGACCCTGGCGGCCGGGGTGGGCTGCGACCGCGGCGCGCCGGCCGCTGCCATCCTGGGGGCGCTCGAGGCCGTGCTGGCCGGGCGCGGACTGGCCCGGGCCTCCGTCGCGTGGCTGGCCTCCGTGGACGTGAAGCGGGACGAGGCGGGCCTCATCGAGGCCGCCGCGGCGCTGGCGCGGCCGCTGCGCCTCTACCCGGCCGGCGAGCTCGACGCCGTCCCCGGCCTCGAGCGCCCATCGGAGGTGGTGCGCCGCTGCGTGGGGACGCGCGGCGTGTGCGAGCCGGCCGCGCTGCTCAGCGCCGGCGCCGACCGCCTCCTCGTCCCCAAGCAGCTCCACCGCGATCCCGACTCCGGCAAGGCCGTGACCATCGCGATCGCCCGCATCCCGCAGGAGCAGGCATGAGCCGGGGTTCCTTGAAGGTGGTCGGCCTGGGGCCGGGCGCCCACGATCAGCTGACGCCGGCCGCCAGGGCCGCGCTGGAGGAGGCCGAGGTGGTCCTCGGCTACCGTCCCTACCTCGAGCTGGCCGGACCGCTGCTGGCCGGCAAGGCGCGGGTGGACGGGCGCATGCGCGGCGAGACCGATCGGGCGCGGGACGCCATCGACCGCGCGCGCCAGGGGCGACGCGTGGCGCTGGTCTCCTCCGGCGACGCCGGCGTGTACGGGATGGCGGGCCTGGTGCTCGAAATCCTGCGCGACCAGGGCTGGCGGCGCGGCGACGGCTTCGACCTGGCCGTCCTCCCCGGCGTCACCGCGCTCGGCTCGTGCGCGGCGCTGGCCGGCGCGCCGCTGGGCCACGACTTCTGCGCCATCTCGCTCTCCGACCTGCTCACGCCCTGGGAGGTGATCGCGCGGCGCCTGGAGGCGGCCGCGGCGGCGGACTTCGTGGTGGGCCTGTACAACCCCGCCAGCACCCGGCGGCGCCGTCCGCTGGCCGAGGCCCACGCCATCCTCTCGCGCCACCGTCCGGCCACCACGCCTGTGGCGGTGGTGACCGACGCCTACCGCGAAGGCCAGCGGGTGGTGCTGAGCGACCTGGGGCGGCTCCTCTCCGAGGAGATCGGCATGACCACCACCGTGGTGGTGGGAGCGACCAGCACCTTCGCCTTCGAGGGCTACCTGGTCACGCCGCGCGGCTACGGCGACAAGTACGGCGGCGAGCGCGGGCTGGCCGGGGAGGCGCGGCCATGAAGGTCTGGTTCGTGGGGGCAGGCCCGGGGGCGCCGGACCTCATCACCGTGCGTGGCGCCGAGCTGGTGGCCCGGTGCCCGGTGGTGCTGTACGCCGGCTCGCTGGTCCCGCGGGCCGTGGTGGCCCGCGCCCGGCCGGACGCCCTGGTCCTCGACAGCGCGGGCATGACGCTGGACCAGATCGTGGAGGTCTTCGTCGAGGCCCGCCGCCGCGATCAGGACGTGGCCCGCGTGCACACCGGCGACCCCTCGCTCTTCGGCGCCATCGGCGAGCAGCTGCGCCGGCTCGACGCGCTGGGCATCGAGCACGAGGTGGTCCCGGGCGTCTCCTCGTTCACCGCCGCGGCCGCCGCGCTGCAGTGCGAGCTCACGCTGCCGGGCGTCTCGCAGGCGGTGATCGTGGCCCGGGCGGCGGGGCGGACGCCCGTCCCGGCCGGCCAGGAGCTGGCGGCGCTGGCGCAGCACCGGGCCACGCTGGCGCTGTTCCTGTCGGCAGGGCTGCTGGAGGAGGCGGTGGCGGCGCTGGCGCCGGCCTACGGCGCCGGCTGCCCGGCCGCCATCGTCCACCGCGCCAGCTGGCCCGACCAGCGCGTGCTGCGAGGCCGGCTGGAGGAGCTCCCGGCGCTGGCGCGCGCGCACGGGATCGGCGCCACCGCGATGGTGCTGGTGGGCCAGGCGCTGGGGGCCGGCGAGTTCCCCGACTCGCGGCTGTACGCGGCGGAGTTCGCCCACGGGTTCCGCACGCCGGAGGTCGAGCCATGACGCCGCTGCGCATCGCCGTCACCGGCTCGGCCGGCACCGGCAAGACCACGCTGGCGCGGATGCTGGCGGAGCGGCTGGGGCTGCCGCTGGTGGCCGAGGAGACCCGCGCCTGGCTGGAGGGCGGCGGCCCGTGCCTGTCTTCGCTGCCGCCGGCCCGGGCGCGCGAGGTCCTCTCCGAGCTGTGGCGGCGCCGGCAGGCCGCGGAGCGGGCCCACCCTCGCGGCTTCGTGGCCGACAACTGCAGCCTCGACTTCGCCGCCTACGCCCTGCACCACGGCTGCGCCGCCGAGGGGGACGCGGGCTCCGCCGCGCTGCTGGCGGAGGCCTCGGCGCACCTCGCGAGCTACGACGCCGTCCTGGTCCTGCCGTGGGGAGCCATCCCCTACGCGCTCGACGGCGTGCGCTCGCCCGAGCCGGCGCTGGAGCTCAGGTACCAGCTGGTGCTGGAGGGGCTGCTCCGGCGCGACGGCAATCCCGAGCGCGTACACGCGGCGGCGGCCGGGCCGGCCTCGCCCGCGGCGCGGCTGGCCTGGGCGCTGGAGGTGGCCGGCCGCGCGCGCCCCGGGAGCGGCTGGGTGGCGCTGGTGGGCGCGGGTCCAGGCGATCCCGGCCTCCTCACCGTCCGCGCCCGCGCGCTGCTCGCCTGCTGCGACGTCGTCGCCTACGACGAGCTGGTCCCCCCGGCGCTGCTGGCGCTGGTGCGCCCCGGCGCCGAGCGCCTGGCCGTGGGCCGCCGCTGCCACGGCCGGCGGGCGCCCATGCGGCTCCATCCGGACGTGCTGGAGCGGGCCCTGGCCGGGAAGCGCGTGGTGCGCCTCAAGGCCGGCGATCCCTTCGTGTTCGGCCGCGGCGGCGAGGAGGCGGAGGACCTGGCGCGGGCCGGCGTGGCCTTCGAGGTGGTGCCGGGGATCTCCGCCGCGCTGGGGGCCGCGGCCGCGGCCTGGATCCCGCTCACCCACCGGGAGCTGAGCTCGGACGTCACCTTCGCCACCGGCCATGACCTGACCCACGCCGCCCTGCCGGCCCGGAGCGCCTGGGCGGCGCTGGCGCCGGGCGGGACCCTGGTCCTCTACATGGCCTCGCGCTCGCTGGCGCGGAACCTCTCCCGGCTGGTGGCGCATGGGCGATCGCCGACCACGCCTGCAGCCTGGATCGCCGCGGCCACCCGGCCTGAGCAGCAGGTGGTGGTGGGCACGGTGGGCGACCTCGCCTCCCGGGTCGGCGAGCAGGGGGACGCCCCGGCCCTGGTGATCGTCGGGGAGGTGGTGCGGGTGCGTGAGCGGCTGCAGGCCCTGGTGCAGGCCGGGAGGGCCGCGTGACCACGGGGATCGTGGCGGTGTACACCGGCGACGGCAAGGGCAAGACCACCGCCGCGCTGGGGCTGGTGTTCCGCGCCCTGGGGCGTGGCCTGTCGGTGGCGGTGGTGCAGTTCGTCAAGGGGCGCTGGAAGACCGGCGAGCGGCTCCTGGCGGCGCGGCTCGAGGCGGCGGCGCTGGCGCCAGCGCGGCTCACCTTCCGCACGCTGGGGCAAGGGTTCACCTGGGAGGGCGCCGATCCCGGGGTGCACGCGCAGGCCGCGCGCGCCGCCTGGGCGGAGGCTCGGGCGCTGCTCGCCGCCGGCGATCACCGAATCGTGGTGCTGGACGAGCTCACCCACGCCGTGAACCGCGGTTTCGTCGCGCTGGAGGAGCTGCTGGAGACGCTGGCCGCCCGGCCGCCCGCGACCACGGTGGTGGTGACCGGCCGCGACGCCCCGCCGGCGCTCTGCCAGGCCGCCGACCTGGTGACGGAGATGCGCGCCGTGAAGCACCCGTTCACGAGCGGTGTGAAGGCCATCGCCGGGGTGGACTACTGATGCGCGCCGCAATCCCTGCGCTGGTGCTGGGCGCGGCCTCGAGCGGGAGCGGCAAGACCACCCTGGCGGTGGCGCTCTGCGCCGCGCTGCGGGCGCGCGGGCTGCGCGTCGCCCCCTTCAAGTGCGGGCCGGACTACCTCGACCCCGGCCATCACGCCCGCGCAGCCGGCGCGGCCAGCCACAACCTCGACGGCTGGATGATGGGCGAGGAGGCGGTAAGGGCCACCTTCGCCCGCGCCGCGGCCGGCGCCGACGTGGCGGTGGTCGAGGGCGTGATGGGGCTCTTCGACGGCGCCGGTCCGGCCACCGACGCAGGGTCCACCGCCGAGATCGCCCGCTGGCTGGGGGCCCCGGTGGTCGCGGTCCTGGACGCGTCGGGCATGGCGCGGACCGCGGCGGCGGTGGCGCAAGGCCTGGCCGGCTTCGATCCGCGGGATCCGGGTGGGCGCGCTGGTCTGCAACCGCGTGGGGAGCCGCGGCCACCTCGAGCTCTTGCGCGAGGCGGTGACCGGACCGCCGGTGATGGGCGGCCTCCCGGCCCGCGACGAGCTGGCCTTCCCGGAGCGTCACCTGGGGCTGGTCACCGCCGCCGAGGCGCTGCCGGACGAGCGGATCCGCGCCTGGGGCGCGCTGGCCGAGGAGTGGCTGGACCTGGACGCGCTCCTGGCGCTGGCCAGCACGGCCGCGCCGGTCGAGGCCCCCGGGGCGCCTGCCTCCGTCATGGGGCGCCGGTGCCGGATCGGCGTGGCCCAGGACGAGGCCTTCCACTTCTACTACGCCGACAACCTGGCCCGGCTGGAGGCGCTCGGCGCGGAGCTGGTGCCGTTCTCGCCGGTGCGCGACGCCTGGCTCCCCGAGGTGGACGGGCTGCTCCTGGGCGGCGGCTATCCGGAGGAGCACGCTGGCGCGCTGGAAGCGAACAGGTCCATGCGCGAGGCGATCCGCGGCTTCGCGGCGGCGGGGCGGCCCATCTACGCCGAGTGCGGCGGCCTCATGTACCTGGCCACCGCGCTCCGCGGCCGCGACGGGCGCGAGCACCAGATGGTGGGGCTGGTGCCCGGCGTGGCGGTGGTGCGCGACCGGCTCCAGGCGCTGGGCTACGCCGAGGTGACCACGCGGGCCCCCTCGCTGCTCGGCCCGGCCGGCCTGGTCTTCCGCGGCCACCAGTTCCGCTACTCCGAGCTGGAGGTCGATCCCGCCGTCGAACGCGTCTACCAGCTCGCGCGACGGCGGGGTGCGCCGCTGCTGGAGGGGTACCGGGTGGGCTCGGTGCTCGCCTCGTACGTGCACGCCCACTGGGCCTCCTGCCCCGAGGTGGCCCGGGCGCTGGTCGAGGCCTGCGCGAGGAGATCGCCGTGAACGAGGTGATCCTGGTGGGCGGCGGCGTGCGGTCGGGCAAGAGCGCCTTCGCGCTCGGGCTGGCGCGGCGCCTGGGCGCCCGGCGCGCCTTCGTGGCCACCGCCCAGGCGTTCGACCGCGAGATGGAGGAGCGGATCGCCGCCCACCGCGCCGAGCGCGCCTGCGGGTTCACCACCATCGAGGAGCCGCTGGACCTGCCACGCGCGTTCGCCGCCGCCGCCGAGGGGGGCGCCGAGGTGGTGGTGGTGGACTGCCTCACGCTCTGGCTCTCCAACCTGGTGCTGCGCGGCGACTCGGCCGCGCAGGCCGCCGCAGAGGTGGAGCGCCTGGCGCAGGAGCTGGCCCGGCGCCGCCTCCACGCCGTCGTCGTCACCAACGAAGTCGGCATGGGAGTGGTGCCCGAGCACGCCCTGGGCCGCCTCTTCCGCGACGTCGCCGGCCGGGCGCACCAGCGCCTGGCCCGCGACGCCGATCGCATCTACCTCGCCGCGCTGGGGTGCGTCCTGCGCCTCCGCCCCAACCCCGTCACACTCGCCAACCCTGAGGAACCATGACCCTGCTCGATCAGACCCTCGCCGCCCTCCCCGAGCCCGATGCGTCCGCCGCCGCCGAGGCCCAGCGGCGCCTCGATCTCAAGACCAAGCCGCGCGGCAGCCTCGGGCGCCTGGAGGCGCTGGCGTGCCGCCTGGCCGCCGTGCAGGGCACGCCCGCGCCGCACGCCGAGCGGAAGGCGGTGGTGGTGATGGCCGCCGACCACGGGGTGGCCGAGGAGGGCGTCTCCGCCTTTCCGCAGGAGGTCACCGCCCAGATGGTGGCCAACTTCGCCCGCGGCGGCGCCGGCATCAACGTGCTGGCCCGGCAGGCCGGCGCGCGCGTGGTGGTGGTGGACATCGGCGTGAAGGCGCCCATCGCGGGTCTGCCTGGCGTGCTCGACCGCCGCGTCGCGCCCGGCACGCGGAACCTGGCGCGCGGCCCGGCCATGACGCGGGCGGAGGCGGTGCGCGCGCTGGAGGCCGGGATCGAGGTGGCGGTCGGGCTCGCCGGGGAGGGGGTGGACGTGATCGCCATCGGTGAGATGGGGATCGCCAACACCACCGCCGCGAGCGCGCTGACCTCGGCCTTCACCGGCGCGGCCGCGGACGAGGTCACCGGCCGCGGGACCGGGATCGACGCGGCGGCCCACGCGCGCAAGGTGGCGGTGGTGAGCCGGGCGCTGGCGGCGAACCCGGTCGAATCCGGCCGATCCGCTGGGCACGCTGGCGGCGCTGGGCGGGCTGGAGATCGCCGGCATGGCGGGCGTGGTGCTCGGGGCGGCCGCCCGCCGCGTGCCGGTGGTGGTGGACGGCTTCATCGCCAGCGCGGCGGCGCTGGCGGCGGTGCGGCTGGCCCCCCGCGCCGCCCATGCGCTCATCGGCGCCCACCGCTCGGTGGAGGCCGGCCACCGCGCCGTGCTCCAGGCGCTCGACCTGCGGCCGCTGCTCGACCTGGACCTGCGGCTGGGCGAGGGAACGGGCGCGGCCCTGGCGCTCCACCTGGTGGAGGCGGCGGTCCGGATCCTGGTCGAGATGGCCACCTTCGAGGCCGCCGGCGTGAGCGACGCGGAGCGCTAGCCGCCATGCTCGCCGCCTCGCTCCACGCCGGCGCGGTCCTGGCCGCCGCCCTCCTGATCGACGCGCTGGCCGGGGAGTTCCCGGCCCGCCTCCACCCGGTCGTGTGGATGGGGCGGGTGATCACGCTGCTGGAGCGGCGGGCGCCGCGCAAGGGGCGGGCGCTGCCGTTCCTGTACGGCCTGGGCATGGCCCTCGCCGTCCCGGCGCTCTTCGCCGGCGGCGCCGCGCTCGCGATCCGGGCCGCGCGGGGCCAGCCGCTCCTGGCGGTGCTGGTCGAGGCCCTGCTCCTCAAGTCCGCCTTCGCGGTGCGCGCGCTGGGCGAGGCCGCGGCGGAGGTGGCGAGCGCGCTGCAGGCGGGCGAGCTCGACCGGGCCCGCGGCGCGCTGCGCGCCCTCTGCAGCCGCGACCCCGCCACCCTGGAGGCCGGGCAGGTGGCGGCGGCGGCGGTCGAGTCGGTGGCCGAGAACGCCTCGGACAGCGCGGTCGCGCCGCTGCTCTGGTGGGCGCTCCTGGGCGTCCCGGGCGCGATCGCCTACCGGGCCCTCAACACGCTCGACGCGCGGATCGGATATCACGGTAGGTACGAGTGGCTGGGGAAGGCCTCCGCCCGGCTGGATGACCTGGCCAACCTGGTGCCGGCCCGGGTCACCGCGGCGCTGCTCCTGGGCGCTGGCGCCGTCCGGGGCGGGTGCGTGCGGCGCGGCCTGGCCATCCTGCGCCGCGACGGGGCCAGGACCGAGAGCCCCAACGCCGGCCGTCCCATGGCGGCCATGGCCGGGCTGCTCGGGGTCGAGCTGGCGAAGGAGGGACACTACCGGCTGGGCGATCCGGGCGCGCCGGTGGACGCGGGCACCATCGGCGCGGCCTGGCGACTCTCCGCGACCGCGGCCCTGGGGGCGGCCATCGCGGCCTTCCTGGTGGCGGGGGCGCTCCATGGCGCGTGACGGTGGCGGCCATTCAGGACCTGGGCTTCGACTTCGCGAGCCCTGCGGGCTCGCTACGCCCAGCCCGAACGGTGCTGGAGAGACCGCTCGCCCTGAGCCCTTCGACTTCGCGTCCGCTCCGCGAACGCTACGCTCAGGGCAGGCGGAGTCGGAGGGCGCCGCTGGAACGGCTGGCCTCGTCAGCGCGTGGGCTCGATGCGCTGGTCCGGCGGTGCCGTTGTCCGCCCGGGTCCACGGCGGGCGCAAGGTGGCGGAGCTCGCGGCGCTCGGGCTGGACCCTTCCGCCGTGCTCGACCTGAGCGTCAACGTGAACCCCTACGGCCCGGCGCCGGCCGTGGTGGCGGCGGTGCGCGCGGCGCCGCTGGAGGCCTACCCGGACCCTTCCGCCAGCGCGGTGCGCGCCGCGCTGGGCGCGCGCTGGGGGCGGGCGCCGGAGGAGGTCCTGTTCGGGAATGGCGCGGCCGAGCTCCTGTGGGACCTGGCGCGTCACCTGGCCAGGACCGGCGCGCGGACCCTGCTGGTGGAGCCGGCCTTCTCCGAGCTCCGGGTGGCGCTGGCGGCCGCGGGCGGCGACGCGTGCGAGTGGCGCGCTTCACCCGAGCGCGGGCTCGCCCTCGAGCTCGACGCCATCGGCGAGGCGCTGGTCCGGAGCGGTGCGCGGGCCGCCTACCTGGCCGCGCCGACCAGCCCGGGCGGCGCGGCGGTGCGCTCGGAGCACGTGGCGGCCCTGGCCCGCGCCCACCCCGAGGTGTTGCTGGTGCTGGACGAGTCCTTCCTGGCCCTCTCCGACGGGCACGCCGACCTCGAGCGCCCGCTGCCCGCCAACCTGGTCCGGCTCCGCTCGCTCACCAAGGAGCACGCCATCCCCGGGCTCCGGGTGGGCTACCTGCTGGCCGCGCCGGAGCTGGTGGCGGCGCTGGAGGCGGCGCGGCCGACCTGGTCCACCAGCGCCCCCGCGCAGGCGGCCGCGCTCGCCGCCCTCGGCGAGGAGGCGTTCGTGGCCGATAGCCGCGAGCGGCTGCGCCTCGAATCGCGAGGCCACGCGCGAGGGGCTGGAGCGGCTGGGGCTGGCGCCGCTCCCCTCGACGGCGCCCTACCTGATCTTCCCCGTCCCCCGCGCGGCCGCGCTGCGCGCCCGCCTGCTCTCCCGCGGCGTGCTGGTGCGCGACTGCGCGTCCTTCGGGCTTCCCGGCTATCTTCGCGTGGCGGCGCGCCCCGGGTCCGAGCGCGCCCGCCTGCTCGCCGCCCTCTCCCAGGAGCTCGCATGACCGCCGCCGTCCTGATGGTGCAAGGCACCGCCTCCTCCGTGGGCAAGAGCCTGGTGGTCACCGGTCTTTGCCGGCTGTTCCGCCGCGCCGGCCTCCGCGTGGCGCCGTTCAAGGCGCAGAACATGGCCCTCAACTCGGCCGTGGCGGCGGACGGGGGCGAGATCGGGCGCGCGCAGGCGGTGCAGGCGGAGGCCGCCGGGATCGACCCCACGGTGGACATGAACCCGGTGCTGCTCAAGCCCGAGGGCGAGGCTCGCGCGCAGCTGGTGGTGAACGGCCGGCCCGCCGGTAGCTACAGCGCGGGCGAGTACCACGGCCGCAAGGTGGAGCTGCGCGCCGCCGTCCGCGCCGCGCTGGGTCGGCTGCGGGAGCGGGTCGACCTGGTGATCATCGAGGGCGCAGGCAGCCCGGCCGAGGTGAACCTCAAGGACCGGGACATCGTGAACATGGACGTGGCGAAGGCGGCCGGCGCCCGGGTGCTGCTGGTCGGGGACATCGACCGGGGCGGCGTGTTCGCCGCGTTCGTGGGGACGCTGGAGCTGCTCGAGCCGGAGGAGCGCGCCCTGGTGGCCGGCTTCGTCGTGAACAAGTTCCGCGGCGACGTGCGCCTGCTCGAGCCCGGGCTGGACTTCCTCGCGGCGCGCACCGGGGTGCCGGTCGCCGGGGTGCTCCCGTTCCTGCGCGGGCTCCGCATCGCCGAGGAGGACTCGGTCTCGCTCGACCAGCGGCGACGCACCCGGCGCGCCGCGCCCGGGGAGCTGGAGAATCGCGGTGGTGCGCCTTCCGCGCATCTCCAACCACGACGAGCTGGACCCGCTCGAGCACGAGCCGGGCGTGGTGCTGCGCTTCGTGGAGCGGCCGGAGGAGCTCGCCGGCGCCGACCTGGTGATCCTGCCGGGCTCCAAGGCCACCGCGGCCGACCTGGCCTGGCTGCGGGCCAGCGGCCTGGCCGACGCGGTGATGTCGCGGGCCGGGCGGGGTGACCTGGTGCTCGGGATCTGCGGCGGCTTCCAGATGCTGGGGCGCGCGCTGCTCGATCCCGACGGCGTGGAGGGGCAGGAGCCGGAGGTGCCCGGGCTCGGGCTCCTGCCGGTGGTCACCACCTTCCGCCGCGAGAAGACCACCGCGCGCGTGCTCGGCGCGCTCGAGCCCTCGGCGCTCTTCGCGGCCGGGGCGGCCCGAGGCTACGAGATCCACATGGGCGAGGTGCAGCGGCTGGAGGGGGCACCGCCGGCCCTCCGGCTCACCGCGCGCAACGGCGAGCCCTGCGACATCGAGGACGGGGCGGTGTCGCCCGGCGGCGCCGTGGTGGGGACGCTGGTCCACGGGCTGCTCGAGGACGACGCGGTCCGCGCCGGCCTGCTGGCGCGCCTGCGGGCCCGCCGCGGCCTCCCCGCGCCGGCGTCCCCGCCCGTCGCCACCCGCGAGGAGGAGTACGACCGGCTGGCGGATGCGCTGGCGGCGCACCTCGACTGGACGCTGCTCTGCTCGGCGGCGGGGCTGCCCGCGCTCCCCAGGCCGGGGGCGCGGACGTGAGGCGGCTCGCCGTCGCGGCGTCGTTCCTCACCGCCCTGCCGCTGCGCGTGGACGCGGACGCGTGCGACGTGGGCCGGTCCACCGCCTGCTTCCCGCTGGTGGGCGCCGCGCTGGGGGCGGCGCTGGCCGGGTTGGCGGCCCTGCTCGCCCGCGCGCTGCCGTCGCCGCTGGTGGCGGTGCTGCTGGTGGCGGCCTCGGCGATGGCCACCGGCGCGCTGCACCTCGACGGCATGGCCGACACCGCCGACGGCCTGGGCGGCGGACGCGACGCCGAGCACGCCCTGCGCATCATGAAGGACCACGCGGTGGGCGCCTACGGCGCGACGGCGCTGGTGCTGGCGCTGCTGGTGAAGGCGACCGCGCTCCAGGCGCTGATCGCGGAAGGGCGCGCCATGACCTGGCTGCCGGTGGCCGGCGCGCTGTCCCGCTGGATCGTGGTCCCGCTGGCGCGGCTCCCCAGCGCGCGGCCGTCCGGGCTCGGCGGCTCGATCGCGGCGCACGTGGGAAGGGCCGAGCTCGCCGCTGCGTCGGCGCTGGCCGCGGGCTTGGCGCTGGGGCTGGGCGGAGCGAGGGGCGCGGTGGTCGCTGCGGCGGTGGCGGCGCTCGGCGCAGCCTGCGGCGCGCTCTTCCGGCGGCGCCTGGGCGGCGTGACCGGCGACACGCTGGGCGCCTCGGCGGAGCTCTCCGAGGCGCTGGCGCTGGTGCTGGCGGTGGGGCTCCGGTGATCGGCGCGCCGCCGGAGGGCGCCGCGCGGCTGGTGCTGCTGCGCCACTGCCAGGCGGAGGTGCCCCCCGGCGTGCTGTGCGGCCGGCTCGACCCGCCGCTCTCGATTGCAGGCGGCGCGCACGCCGCGAGGCTCGCCGCCGCGCTGGCCGGCCTGCGGGGCGCGACCGTCCACGCCAGCCCCGCCCGCCGCGCGCAGGAGACGGCGGCCCCCATCGCGCGCGCCCTGGGCATCGAGGTCGAGGTCCAGCCCGCGCTGCGCGAGGTCGACTTCGGATCGCTGGAGGGGCTCACCTGGCAGCAGGCCGCGGCTGCGCATCCGGAGGTCTGCCGGACGTGGCTCGCGCGCCCCGAGGAGGTCCGCTTCCCTGGGGGCGAGGGATACGGGGAGGTGCAGGACCGCGCGACGGCCGCCGTCGAGGCCATCGCGCGCGGGCGTGAAGGTGCGACGGCGGTCGTGGTCGCGCACGCCGGGGTGAATCGGGCCGTGCTGGCCTGGGCGTTGGGTGCGCCGCCCGCGACCGCCTTCCGGCTGGAACAGCGGCACGGGGCGATCAACGTGCTGGAGCGGTTCGGCGACGGGACCTGGGTCCTGCGGCTGGCGAACGGCGCCGAGCTGGCGTGACGGACGCGATCATCCACGGCGACTCGACCCGACGCCAAGCGCGGCCCCTGAGGCCGAGGAAGGGAGCGGCCCGTCCCTCAGGGCCGGTCGGCGCGGCGCGCGAACGCGACCACGTTCCCGCCCGGATCGGTGCAGTAGCCGACCTCGTCTCCCCAGTCGCGCGGGGTCACGGGCGAACGCAGCGTGCCGCCGTACTCCACGGCGCGGGAGAGCGCAGCAACCGGGTCCGCCACCGTGACGTAGAGCTCGGTGGGCCGGATGCCGCCCGCCGGCGACGCCGGGGCCCCGCCCACGTTCCGGGCGTAGGCGTCACGCTGGTAGAGCCCGAGCCGTGCGCCGCCCTCTCCGGCGAGCTCGACGTAGACGGGGACGTCCACCTCGCGCCGCCAGCCGCACGCCGCCTCGTAGAACCGGGCGGTGAGCTCCAGCTCCTCCACCGCCAGGATCACCAGCCCGAGCCGTCCGGAGGGGATCATGAGCGAGCCCCCGCCACCGCGGCGACCGCCGAGAGCACGATGGGGAGCCACGGGAGCGAGAGCGATGACATGGGGGCCTCACGAGGGGGAGCGCGGAGCCGATTCTAGAGCGCCCTCCGGAAGCGGCGCCACACGGCGACGGACGGGATAGATTGCCCGGGTGTCCCGGACCATCTCCCCCAGCGTCGAGTACCTGGCCCGCATCCACCGCGTGCAGGACCACATCGAGCGCCACCTGACCGGGGAGCTCCGGCTGGAGGACCTGGCCCGCGTGGCCTGCTTCTCGCCGTTCCACTTCTCGCGCATCTACGCCGCGGTCACGGGAGAGACGCTGCGGGAGTTCATCCTCCGGCTGCGGGTCGAGCGCGCGGCCGCGCAGCTGCGGACCCGGCCGGAGCAGAGCGTGACCGGGATCGCGCTCGACTGCGGGTTCGGCGGCTCGGCCGCCTTCGCGCGCGCCTTCCGCGCCGCCTTCGGGGTCACCGCCTCGGACTGGCGCAAGCAGGGCAAAGCGCTGCGCAAGCCGGGTGAAGCGGATCGCAGCCCGGGGCAAGTCTCCCCTGGCGCCGCGGCCTACGTTGCCGGCGTCGGCGAGGCGCCGGATGGTCCGGAGGTCGCCGGCGACGGAGGTGTCTCCATGAAGGCGGTGAAGACGAAGGCGGCGGACGAGGTGAAGGTGGTGGAGCGGCCCGCGACGACCATCGCGTACGTCCGGCACGTGGGGCCGTACGCCGGCGACGCGGCGCTCTTCCAGCGGCTCTTCGGCCGGGTGTACCAGTGGGCCGGTCCACGCGGACTGGTGGGGCCGGACGCGCCGGTGGCGATCTACCACGACAATCCCGGCGTGACGGCCCCCGAGAAGCTGCGCCTCAGCGTCGGGATCCCGGTGCCGGCCGGCACGGCGCCGGAGCGCGACGTGGGCATGATGGAGCTCCCCGCCGGCCGGTACGTCGCGGCCCGGTACGAGCTCGAATCCCGTCGAGTACAGCGCCGCGTGGGCGTGGCTGTGTGGCACCTGGCTGCCGTCCAGCGGGTACCAGCCCGACGACGGTCCCGCGTTCGAGCGCTACCTCAACGACCCCGCGCAGGACCCGCAGGGCAAGCACGTGGTGGAGCTGTGCTTCCCGGTGAAGCCGCTCTGACGCGAGGACCGCCGGCCGCGTCCGCTCCGGCGGGCGCGGCGGCGCTGGCGTCGTCCGCCTCGAGCCCCTGGTCGTGCTGAAGGGGTGACGAGGAGGCCCGTCGTTCAAGCCTCGGCGCGCGTGGCGTGCTCCGCCAGCGCGCGATCAGCCACGCTCACGTGCCTGACGAGCCAGTCGAAGAGCAGCTCGCGCAGCGCGACGACCGTGCCGTGCTCGAGCGGCCGGGCAGCGAGGCCGGCGGCCAGCGTCCGGAGCCGCTGCTCCAGGGCGAGGTGTTCCCCCGCATGTCCGGTAGCGTCGGGATACCCGAGCGTCTCCATCAGGCGCTCCTCGGTCGCGAAGTGGTCGTGGCAGGCGCTGCATAGGGCCTGCGCGATCGTCCCGATCTTCTCGAGCTCCTGGCCGGAGATCAGGGCGTCGAAGAGCGTGTCGGCGCAGTCGTAGATCTGGGCATGCTGCCCGTCCATGACCGAACAGCCCACCTCGAGCGGGCGCTTGCTGCAAGGTGGCGCCGGGGGTCGCTCATCGCAGGGGTTCGTTGACGGTGTCACCGCAGGTTGACGCGTCATGAGGGGTGACAAGGAAGCACGCGCTGTGCCAGCCGGTACGCTCGCCACCCGTCGCGGATTCGGCGGTCCGGGCCGGTCCAGCCGGCGGTCGGAGGTCGGACAATGGGCGCAGCCGCGGGTGGATGGCTCGATGCCGGAGTGACGAGCGCACCAGGGCGGCTGACCCGTGTCCGCGGGGCCCCGCACGCAGGGCTGAGGGAGCGACCAGGGCCGCTTGCCCCTCGGCCGCGTGGCTTTCCCGGATGCGGCGAGAGAGTACGATTTCGAAGTCAATGACGGCGGACTCCGCAGACCGCTCGCAGCGCGCGCCCCTGCCCGGGGCCGGCGCGGCGTCGGGCGTCGCGCAGCCGGTGGACGGCATGGACATCCTGGTCGCGGACGACAGCGCGACCATCCGGGCGCTGCTCCGCGCCGCGCTGGGGCGGTGGGGGTTCCGGATCCACGAGGTGAGCGACGGCGAGCAGGCGTGGCGCGCGCTCCAGGAAGACGACGCGCCGAGCCTCGCGCTCATCGACTGGGAGATGCCGGCGCTGACCGGGCTGAACCTGGTCCGCAGGATCAGGGCGAACGAGGCGCTCGGCGGGAAGCGCTACACCTACATCATCCTGCTGACCGCACGTCGCAGCGCGGCGGACGTGGTCGAGGGCATGGACGCCGGGGCGGACGACTACGTCTCCAAGCCCTTCAATCCCCACGAGCTCCGGGTCAGGCTTCGCGCCGGCCGCCGCGTGGTCGAGCTCCAGGCCGAGCTGTACCGGATGCAGGAGGTGCTGAGCCGGCAGACGCGGACGGACCCGCTCACCGGCTGCCTGAACAGGCGCGGCATCACGGAGCAGCTCGCCAAGGAGACGGCCAAGGTGCGGCGCCAGCCGGGCCGGTTCGCCCTGGGCATGATCGACATCGACCACTTCAAGCGCGTCAACGATCAGCATGGCCACGCCGCGGGGGACGCGGTCCTCCGGGAGCTCGTCGCGCGGGTGTCGAGGACGATCCGATCGTCCGACACCGTCGGCCGCATGGGCGGGGAGGAGTTCCTGGTCATCTGGCCCGGGCTGGACGCTGAAGACGCCCAGCGGGCCGCGGAGCGGCTCCGGGAGGCCATCGCGGCCGCGCCCTTCCAGATCGGGGAGGTGGAGCTGCCGGTCACCATCAGCATCGGGTTCGGCACCACCGACGGGGTGGAGGAGCCCGAGGCCCTCGTGAACCGGGCCGATCAGTCCCTGTACGCGGCGAAGTCGGCGGGGCGGAACCGCGTCGTGGGGGGATGAGCGGCCCCGGCAGCGGCCGTGAGGGAGCGCGGGAGGCGCTCCAGGCGGTCACGGGCCGGGGTGTCGCGGCGGCGCTGCGGTGATCCGATCGCGCCCCTGATGCTTGGACGCGTAGAGCGCCTCGTCGGCCGCGTGGAAGAGCGTCTCCTCGTCGGTGCCGTCCGCCGGGAAGGTGGCGACGCCGGCGGAGATGGTGACGGTACCGAGCGTCCGGCCGTCGCAGGGGACGTTGAGCGAGGCGACCGCAGCGCGCAGCGCCTCCGCGCGCCGCACGGCATCGCCCGAGGCGCAGTCGGGCATCAGGACCAGGAACTCCTCACCGCCGTAGCGGCAGACCACGTCGGCCGTCCGGAAGGTGCTCCGGAGCAGGCCCGCCACCTCCTTCAGGACGGCGTCGCCGGCGGCGTGGCCATGGGTGTCATTGAACTTCTTGAAGTGGTCCACGTCGAGCATGACCACAGAGAGCGGGCTGCCGGTGCGTCGGACCCGCGCGAGCTCTCGGGCGGCGGTGTCCTCCAGGTAGCGCCGGTTGAACAGTCCCGTGAGCGGGTCGCGGGTGGCCTGGTTCCGCATGGCCTCGCGCAGCCGCATGTTGGCGAGCGTCAAGGCCAGGATCTCCCCCAGCTCGGCGGCGACGCGGGGCACGTCACCCTGGTCCACCAGCACCAGCTGGAGCAGCCCGACGGTGTCGCCCTGGGCCATCAGCGGGATGCAGGCCGTCGTCCCGTGGCTCGCGGCGCCATGCTGGCACGGCACCCTGCCGTCGCCGCCCGCCACGTGCGCTCGCCCGAGGCGGAACGACCAGCAGGCGTCCGGAGGGAAGGGCTCGTTCGCGACGCCGTCCCCCCAGCCCGCGACCGGGCTGAGCAGGTTGCGCGAGGCGTTGAGCAGGAAGAGGCGTCCGGCCGATCCCGGCAGGCACCCCGGCGCGAGCGCAGGCACGATGCGGCCCACGTCCTCGAACGAGTGCGCGGCGTGGAGCATCTCCCGCAGATCGTTCAGCTGGCGCGCTTCCCGGTCGCGGCCGTCGAGCTTGGCGGCCATGGCGTTGAACGTGCGCGCCAGCTCACCGATCTCGTCGTCGCCGGAGGCCTCGAATCCGGTGGCCGAGATCGCCCCCCGCGATGGCCCGCGCGGAGGACGCGACCGAGGCCAGCCGCCGCCCCACCCGCCGGGCAAAGACGACCGCGCCGCCGGCCCCCAGCAGCGCGACGAACGCCGACCCGAACATGCCCAGGAGGTCGAGCTGGCGGGTGGTCGCGCTGCTCTCGCGCTGGCGCTCCGTGAGCAGCACCTGCTCGGCGCTCACCAACTCGTCGGCCGTGGCGCGCAGCGCGTCGATCCGCGCCTTGCCCCCGCGGATGATCTCCCGCTCGCCGGCGCCCAGCTCGCCCGCTGGCGGCTGGCGGATGAGCGGTTCGGCGCTCCCTGTCCTCCAGGCCCGGTACAGCTCACCGAGCCGCGCCGCCCGCGCCAGCTGCGCCGGGTTGTCCTCCAGCAGGTCCGTCAGCCGGGCCAGGTCCGACGCGAACGCGCCGTTCCCTTCGGCGAACTGGTCCAGGAAGGCGCGGTCGTGGGAGAGCAGGTAGCCACGGAAGCCGCTCTGGGCCTCGATGGCGTCGCGCGCCACCGCCTGCGCCAGGCCGATCACCTCGTGCGTGTGGGCGACCCAGCGCGCGCCCTGCTCGGCCCGCTGTACGGCGAGGTGCAGCCCGATGACGCTCGCCGCGCCGAGCAGGCCGACGAGGAGGCTCGCCAGGGCGGCCTCGCTGCGCAGCGTCAGGTTCTGGATGGGCGGGCGGAGACGATACAGGCGCATGGATTTGACGCTCGCGAGCGGGATCGCCAGCTTCTGCACGCGGCGTGCCCGGTCAACATCGGGGCGGCCGTCGCGGAAGGTGCGGCGCGGTCGGATTCGCTCCCCTGGGTAGGGCTCCGGAGCACGTCGTTCGCCGTCCATGATCCTGCTAGCGTCGCCACGTCCAGTCGATGGCTCGCCCGCCGTGGCGCGGGCAGGAGGGGAAGCATGAAGCGCGTTCTGATGGTCTCGACGCTGGGGGCCCTGGTCGCCTGTGGTGGCGGCGACGGTGGCGTGAAGTTCAAGGACCCGGACTCCGTCACCTTCACCTACGGTACGCCGCAGGCTCCGACCCTGACGGAGCAGGACGAGGCCGCGGCGGCGGGCCAGTACGCCGGCGCCGCCGTGACGCTCCAGGACGAGCAGGACGACGCGGTGGCGACGGAGGAGTCGATGGACCTCGCCAACCTGCCCAACGAGCTGGCGGACTTGTTCCCAGGTCCGGCCGTCGTGGGTCTGCGCTCCATGCAGGACCGCCCCGAGCTCGCGCGCGCCGCCGCGGTGCTGAGCAGCAAGGTCGAATCCATGCCGGTCTGGGACAACCCCGACTGCTGGCAGGTGACCGCCACGGCGTCCGAGGCCGGCGTCACCGGCGCCATCTCCTTCGATGGCTGCACCATCACCGAGGTGGACGGTACCGCGACCATGACCATGGTCCTGGATGGTTCGTTCAACCGGATCCCTGGTCGCCGGTTCTGGGATGCCTCCGTGCACGTGAACATGTCCGAGCCCACCGAGAACGGGACCGCGAGGTTCTCGGTCTCCGAGCACCTGTCGGGTGACGTCTCCATCACCGAGACGACCATCCAGGGCTTCGCCCGGTCGGACGTCGCGGCGCAGGTGAGCGTCCCTGGCGCCTCGGACAGCCTCGCGGTCACCTACAACGCGGATCTGGACCTCGTGTACGAGGTTCCGTTCTGCGTGGTGGACGGCTCGCTGATCGCGAAGCGGATCTGGACGACGCGGCCGACCTCCGGCGACTTCACGGCCGAGGAGCTGGCCGACGCGGCCGTCCGGTTCGACTGGCTGGGCTGCGGGAACGTGCAGGTCTCCTGGGGCACGCTGCCGTAGCTGACGGGATCCAGTCAAGGAACGACCCGGCTCCGCACCGCGGGGCCGGGTCGCGCAGTCCTGGGCGGAGAGTGGCGAAGCGGAGTCCTAGCGCCGCGCCACCGTCTTCCCGTTGGCGCCGAGGTCTGCGAAGGCCTCCTGCAGGCGTTCGACCACGCCCTGCTCGGCCTTGCGCAGCACCTGCCGCGGGTCGTACTGCTTCTTGTAGGGCTGGTCGGTCTCGGGATCGATCTGGTACTGGAACGCCCGCGGGTTCGCGGTCACGTAGTCGCCGATGGGCTTGGCGAACGCGAACTGCGTGTCGGTGTCGATGTTCATCTTGAAGACGCCGTAGCTCACGGCCTCGCGGATCTGGGCCTTCTCCGAGCCCGAGCCGCCGTGGAACACGAGGTTGAGCGGGTTCGGACCGGACTTCGTCTTCTCGCGGACCAGCGTCTGGCTGTTCTTCAGGATCTCCGGCCGCAGCTTGACGTTGCCCGGCTTGTAGACGCCGTGCACGTTCCCGAACGACGCCGCCACCGAGAAGTGACCGATGGGCGAGAGCTTCTGGTAGGCGAGGTACACGTCCTCGGGCTGGGTGTAGAGCTTGGCGTTGTGCTCGCTGCTGTCCACGTCCGAGCCGACGCCGTCCTCCTCGCCGCCCGTCACGCCCAGCTCGATCTCGATGCTCATGTCCATCTTGGCCATGCGCGTGAGCAGCCGCGCGCACTCGCCGAGGTTGAAGTCGATGGTCTCCTCGGAGAGGTCGAGCATGTGCGAGCTGAAGAGCGGCTTCCCGGTCTGCGCGAACCAGCGCTCCCCGTGCTCCAGCAGCGCCTCCACCCAGGGGATGAGCTTCTTGTTGGCGTGGTCGGTGTGGACGGCCGCGCAGATCCCGTACTCGGCGGCCAGGAGGTGGATGTGCTGGGCCGCAGCGACCGCGCCCAGCACCTTGGCCTTGGCGCCGTCGGGGATGCCCTTGCCCGCGTAGAACTCGGCGCCGCCGTTCGAGAGCTGGATGATGACGTCGCTCTTCGCCTTGGCCGCCGCCTCCAGCACCGCGTTGAGGGTGTTGGTGCCCGTCACGTTCACGGCGGGTAGCGCGAAGCCGCCAGCCTTCGCGTTGGCGACGAGCGCCTGGTAGTCCTTGCCTGTCACCACGCCTGGCTTGAGATTCATGTGATTTCTCCGTCGTGCACCCACTGGGGCGCGCTGATCGCGGCCGGGCGCCGGGTTGGAAGTCCGTTCAGGAGCAAACCGCTCCTCTGCCCCAGCAGGGTCGGGGACGCACGCCGGGCCGGTCCGTCGGCATCGGTTTATCGGGGAGGTCCGCTCCGCGCCATACTTGCGGCTCGTCGAGTGGCCGAGGGTGTTGCTCGTGTGGGGGGTGTGCGGCGGGCGAGCGCAGGCGCGCGGGGGCGCGCACTGTCAGTGCCTGGGCAGGCTGCGAGCGGGGGTGGCGGCGGCGGGGTCGTACTCCCGGTGCACCTCGTCGCGGTCGAACGGGATCGCGGTCCCGCCGGAGTCCGCCACCGAGACGTTCGCGGCGCTGCGCCTCTACGTGAACAGCTGGCGCTGGCAAGGCGTCCCCTGCTCCGCGACGCGCTCGCCGGTGACTCGTTCCGCTTCGCACCAGGCCCGCCCGAGGGGCCCTGTCGTGTTCACGGAGGACGTCGAATCCTCTTGCTAACTGAGCGTATGACCCCCGAGACTGCTCCCAGCCGTTCGACTCCCCTGGCCCTGGCAGGTTCGCCGAAGCCTGTGGCGCAGGCTCCGGGCCCCGCCCACGAGCAGCTCGAGGCGTACCAGTACCTGCGCGCCCGGGCGCGCGCCGCCCCCGGGCCGCTCTCGCCCGAGCAACTCGCGGGGCACGCGCTCCGTGTGACCGCAGGCGCCGGCTTTCCGGTCCAGGAAGCTGCGCTCGAGGCGTTGCTGCGCCGAGCGCGTTCCGCTGGGGAGGTCAGGGTTTTGGGCCCACCGCCCCGGGGCCGCCAGCTCGGGCTGTACCGGGTCCGCGGAGCCGCCTCCTCGCCGGAGTACACCGTGCTGCTCCGCTCGGTCGCCGATGCGCGGGGCTCCTGCGACTGCGCCGACTTCGCCCGGAGCTCGCTCGGACTGTGCAAGCACCTCCTCGCCGTGCTTGCGTGCGCAGCTCGCCCCGGGGCCCGGCGAAACGAAGGCGAGGGCACGCTCGACGACGCGCTGCCTCATCTGGAGTGGGATCCGATCCGCGGGCTCACGGGCCCGGGTGACTGGCTGGAGCGGGTCTCGTGCCGAGGCCCCGATTCGCGCCGCAAGTCCGATGGTGCGGCAGGCCGGTGGTTCAAGGGCGGGCGGTTGCGGGACGCCTTCGCCGCGGACCCGGTGACCCGGCTGGATCTGGTCCGGGATCTGTCGCGCGTGGTGAAGGCTGGGGAGCGGGCCAGTCCCTCCGATCCCGCACTGCGCCCCCTCCTGGCCGCCGAGGAGGAGCGGCTCACCCGCCTCCTCGACGTCCGCGGGCGATGGCCGCAGGCCCGCGCCGCCCTGCGCTCGCTCAAGGTGTCGCTCTACCCGTATCAGCTCGAGGGCGTGCAGCGGTTCCTCTCGACCGGCCGGCTCCTGCTGGCCGACGACATGGGCCTCGGCAAGACAGCGCAGGCGATCGCGTCGTGCCACGCCCTCTTCGCCCTTCGGCGCATCCGCCGGGGGCTGGTGATCGTGCCAGCCGCGCTCAAGCCGCAGTGGCAGCGGGAGTGGCAGGCCTTCACCGACGCGCCGCTCACGGTGGTGGAGGGGGGCCCAGGCGCTCGTGCCGAGCTCTACGGATCCTGCGAGCGCGGCTTCCTGCTGTTGAACTACGAGCAGGTGCTGCGGGATCTGCCCATGCTCGAGGCCCTCGCGCCGGAGCTCGTGGTCCTGGACGAGGCGCAGCGCATCAAGAACTGGGCGGCCAAGACCTCGGCCTCGGTGAAGCGGCTCCAGCCGGCCTACCGCCTGGTGCTCACCGGCACGCCCATGGAGAACCGGCTGGACGAGCTGGCGTCGCTCGTCGAGTGGGTCGATGACCTGGCGCTGGAGCCGAAGTGGCGCCTGGCTCCCTTCCACGCCGTGCGCGCCGACGGCGTGCGGGAGGTGACCGGCGCGCGCAATCTGGGGACCCTGCGCGAGCGGCTGGCCCCCTGCATGCTTCGCCGGGTGCGCCGGGAGGTGCTGGCGCAGCTGCCGCCGCGGACCGACACGCACCGCCCCATCCGCTTCACCGACGCGCAGGACGCCGAGCACGAGAGCTTGAACCGGCCCATCGCGGCGCTGGCCGGCATCGCCGGCAAGCGGCCGCTGACGCAGCCCGAGTTCCTCCGGCTCATGACCCTCCTCAACACGCAGCGGGTGATCTGCAACGGGCTGGGCCAGCTGCGGTTCGAGCAGGAGTGGCCCGCGCTCGCCGCAGCGCCCCGGCCCACCGAGGCATTGCTGGAGGGTCTTGCCAGCCCGAAGCTGGTGGAGCTGCGGGAGCTCATCGCCTCCATCGCGATCTCCCAGGAGCGGAAGGTGGTGGTCTTCAGCCAGTGGCGCCGGATGCTGCGCCTCGCCAGCTGGGCGGTCTCGGACCTGCTCGCGGACGCCGGCCTGCGCGGGGTGTTCTTCTCGGGCGAGGAGGGGCAGCGGCGCCGGGCCCAGAACCTGGTCGAGTTCCACGACGACCCCGGCGTGCGGATCCTGTTCGCGACCGACGCCGGCGGGGTCGGACTCAACCTGCAGCGTGCAGCGAGCTGCTGCATCAACCTCGAGGTGCCCTGGAACCCGGCGGTGCTGGAGCAGCGGGTCGGCCGGATCTTCCGGCTGGGCCAGGCGCGGCCGGTGGAGGTCTACCACCTCGTCTCGGAGGCGGGCATCGAGTCGCGGATCGCCGGGCTTGTGGGTGACAAGCGCGCCCTCTTCGACGGCCTCTTCGACGGAAAGAGCGAGGAGGTGGCCTTCGAGCGCTCCGGCTCGTTCCTCCAGCGGATCGAGAAGGCGTTGCCGCCCCGCTCCGCGTCCCCGCTGGCAGGGGCCGCCGCAGCGCCCGAGGTCGAGCCCGAGGAGCCCGAGCAGTCGGAGGAGCTCGCGGACTCGCTTCCCGGCGTCCAGCCGGCGCCGGGGCCGGCGAGCGCCCCGGTCCAGCTGGGAGGGCAGGCGCTCATCTCGCCGCGCCAGCTCGGCGACCTCCTGGGCCAGGTGAAGCTGCGCCCCGCCGCCGAGGGCAAGGTCACGCTCGAGGCGCCTGCCGAGGTGGCCGCGTCCCTCGCCGCGATCCTCCAGGACCTCGCGCGGATGCTGGTGGGTGGTCAGGGTGAGGCGGCGGAGAGCGCGCCGGCGCGAGGTGCGCCTCCAGCGGCAGCCAGCCGCGCCACCCCCTCGTCCACTCGCGCCGCCTCGATGAGCCCGAAGCCGATCGCCAGCCCGGTCACGCGCCGTCGCACGGCGTAGCCCTGCAACCCCTCCACCGCCACGCCGGCCTGCCGGGCCCTCGCGATCCAGGCGGGGACGTCCAACCGTTCGTCGCGGCAGCGCGCGGCGAGGTGCAGCCCGGCGGCGCCCGGGAAGAGCTCCAGCACCTCCCCCAGCTCGCGCTCCAGCGCGGTCACCAGCCGGTCCCGGCGGTCCCGGTAAATCCGGTGCAGCTTGCGCAGATGCCGGGAGAAGAGCCCCTCCTCGATGAGCGTGGCCAGGGCGCGCTGCGGCTCGGGGGGGCCGTGGGAGTCGGAGAGCCGTCGCGCGGCGCGCAGCGCTCCCATGAGCGACGCGGGCGCGACGACGTAACCCAGCCGCAGCGTAGGGAGGAGCAGCTTCGAGAAGGTGCCGACGTACAGGACGCGCCCGTGCCGGTCGAGCCCTTGGAGCGCCTCTAGCGGCCGGCCGTCGTGACGGAACTCCGCGTCGTAGTCGTCCTCCAGGATCGCGGCCCCGCGCCGGCGGCTCCATTCCAGGAGGGCCTGCCGTCGCGCCAGCGACATCGGCACGCCCAGCGGGAACTGATGCGAGGGCGTGACCACCACCAGCTGCGCGTCCGCAGGCAGGGCGGCGACCACCAGCCCCTCGCCGTCCACCGGGACCGGGACCACCCGGGCCCCCTGCGCCTCGAGGACCTGGCGTGCGGGCGGGTAGCCGGGGTCCTCGACCGCGACGCAGGTCCCGGGCTCCACCAGGATCCTCGCCACGAGGTCGAAGGCGTGCTGGGCGCCCGCGCAGAGCAGCACGTCCTCCGCGCCGGCGTGGACGCCGCGCGAGGCGGCGAGGTGCCGGGCGATGGCCGCGCGCAGACGCTCCTCCCCCTCGGGCGGCGCGTAGCCGGGAGCGGGACGCCGCCCGCGGAGCTCCCGGGCCAGCGCGCGGCGCCAGGTGTCCCACGGGAAGAGCCGCGGGTCGGGCGCGCCCACCCGGAAGTCGAACGGCGCCGGAGCGATCGGCGCGGGTGGGTCGGCGAGCGCGGCCCACCGCGGGAGCGGGCGCAGGCGGCGGCCCGAGGGCGCGCGGCTGGGCGCCGCCCGGACGCCGTCCGCCACGAAGGTCCCGGCGCCCACGCGGCCACCCAGGAAGCCCTCCGCCCCGAGCCGCCCGTAGGCGCCGAGGACGGTGTTGCGGGAGACGCGGAGCGCGCGGGCCAGCGCGCGGCTCGCGGGGAGCCGCGCGCCCGCCGGCAGCCGGCCATCCAGGATGCGCTGCCGGAGCTGCTGGTAGAGATCGGAGCCGAGGCGCCCGCCCCGCCCCAGCGTGATCTGGAGGCTCACCACGGCAGGTTAAATGGCACCATGGACTTTGTGAAGAGTGGACCTGGGAAGGGGCCACCGCCCGACCTATCCCTGAGCCATGATCGACTCCGACACGCTCCCCTGGCTCCCCTGCACCCCCGGCTTCAGCCTGAAGCTCCTCCGCGGCGGCGCCGACGACGATCCGCGCGTCCTGCTCCTGCGGCTGGAACCTGGCACCCTCGTCCCGCGCCACCGCCACACGGGCGACGTCCACGCGTTCAACCTGCGCGGCTCGCGCGTCCTCCTCGAGACCGGCGAGGTGGTCGGGCCCGGGGGCTACGTCTACGAGCCCGTCGGCAACGTGGACAGCTGGCGAGCCATCGGCGACGAGCCCGTCCACGTGCTCGCCATCGTCCGCGGCGCCATGGAGACGCTGGGGGAGAATGGGCAAGTCACCGACCGGACCACCACCGGCTCGCTCACGCAGGCGTTCCAGCGGTTCCTGGAGGCCCGGCGATGAGGGGCGACCGCCTGGCACCGGCGCTGCTCCGCCTCGCGCTGTCCGCGGCCTTCCTGTCCGCAGTCGCCTCCCGGCTCGGCGGCTGGGGCGGCCACGCCGGTCAGCCGGCGGTGGCCTTCGCCGGTTTCGTCGCGGCGGTGGGCGAGCTCAACCCGTGGCTGCCCAGCAGGCTCTGGCCGGCGCTGGCCGTGCTGGTCACCGCGCTCGAGGCCGGGCTCGGCGTGGCGCTCCTGCTCGGCGTCGCGCCCCGGCGGACGGCGCTCGGGGCCGCCGGACTCCTGACCGTGTTCGCGGTGGCCATGACCGCCTTCACCGGCCCGAAGTCGGCGCTGGACGCATCCGTCTTCTCCGCGGCGGCCGGAGCCTTCCTCCTCGCCAGGGTGGAGGGCGAGCGGAGCACCGCCGCCCGGGACGCGAGGGAGGGCGCACAGGGCGGCGCGGGGGATCGGTGCGCGGGCGCGTCGTAGCGACGCGTGACTGCCTCGCGGGGTCAGGAACCGCCGCTGCCTCCAGCAGCCTGGCGCGCGCCTGCGCCTGGATTTCGATGACAGCCTGAGTCCCGCTCGGCTGGAACAAGGAGCGGGCGCCAGCAGGAACTCGGCGCGGCCTCTCGCTGCCCGCCGCAGCGTGCAGGGCGCTCTCGCCGACCCCGGTTCACCCACGGTACGTTGACGGTTAGTCACTTCGCTGTGCCGCGCGCCACCGGATGAGCGTTTGCTCCCCCATTTGATGACCTAGCACCCGTCGCCCTCGGACGCTGACGCAGCGGCCGAGAAGGAGCGACGGATGAGCAAGCGAACGAAGGACAAGGTCGGGTCCGGGAACGGACGCGGTGGGGTGCGGCGGAGCGGCTCGGCGGGGAACCCGAGGATCCACCCGTTGGCGTTCAGGCTGCGGGCGGTGGGGCAGGTGGTGGACAAGCAGGTGCCCATCACGCAGGTGGGCCCGATTGTACGGGCTGTCGTCTGACGACGCTGCGGACCTGGGTGGAGCGGTTCAAGGCGGACGGGGTGGCCGGGCTGGAGCCAAAGCCGAACCTGGGCCGGCCGACGAAGGCGGCCAATCCGGCGGACCCCAAGCGCGTGGCGGTCACGGAGTTGCGCGGTGAGCACCCGGAGTTCGGGACGCGGCGCATCTCGCAGACTGCTGGGCCGGTTCCAGGCGCTGGGCGTGTCGGAGCACGAGGTCCGGCGGATCCTCCACGAGGAAGGGCTCATCGAGGAGAAGGAACCGGCCGGGCCGCGCGATCACCCGGGAGCGGCGGTTCGAGCGGGCGCAGCCTGAACGAGCTGTTTGGGCAGTCGGACATCTTCACGTTCCTGCTGCGGCGGCACGAGCGGCTGTACATGGCCGCCTTCATGGACGACCACTCGCGGTTCCTGGTGTCGCACGCGATCGCGCACCACCAGCGGTCGGGGCTGGTGATGGAGGCACTCGACCGCGGGATCGCGGCGTACGGCGCGCCGCGGGAGAATCCTGACGGACCCAGGGGCGGTCAGTACACGGCCTGGCGCGGGACGACCGAGTTCGAGGCGGAGCTGCGCCGGCAGGGGATCCGGCACGTGAAGAGCCGGCCGCAGCACCCGCAGACGCTGGGCAAGATCGAGCGGTTCTGGAAGACGCTGTGGGACGAGCTGTTGTCCCGGACGGTCTTCTCGGACTTCGCCGGACTGCGCGCGGCGGATCGGGCTCTTCGTCGACGGCTACAACTTCCAGCGGCCGCACCAGGCGCTGGTGGGGCTGGTGCCGGCGGATCGCTTCTTCCAGGCGGCGCCGCAGGTGCGTGCCGCGGTGGAGCGGAGCGTGCAGGCGAACGCGCTGCGGCTGGCGAAGGGAGAAGCCGCCGCTCAAGCCCTTCTACCTGGTGGGCCGGTTGGGGGACCGGGACCTCTCGATCGCGGCCAGCGCCGAGGGGCTGCGGGTGAAGGTGGGCGGCGAAGGAGCAGACCATTCCGCTGAACGAGGAGCGCGTCCATGAGCGAGACGAAGACGAGGCAATCGAGGCGGCACCGGCCGCGGCCCGTGCCCAGGTGGCTGTAAGACGCGGCAGGAGCTGGACGAGATGGCGCGGCGGCGGTGCCTGCTGGTGCTGTCGGTGCTGTCCGGGGAGCGGCCGGTGACGGAGGCGATCGAGGAGGCGAAGCTGTCGCGGGGCCGGTACTACCAGCTGGAGGAGTTGGCGCTGCAGGCGATGCTGGACGCGCTGTCGCCGACGCCGGCGACGAAGCCAGGGCGGCCGCCGAGCCAGGACCGGAAGATCGTGGAGCTGGAGGCGAAGGTGACGCGGCTGGAGCAGGAGAAGCGGCGGGCCGAGCGCGCTCCTGCACATGACGCGGAAGGTGCTGGGGAAGGGGCGCGTGACGCTGCCCGGGGTGGGCCGGCCCAGCTCGACGAAGGATGGGCGCGAAGCCTTCGAAGCGGCTCGGTGACGAGGAAGGGGGAGGCCGGCCCGGCTTCGATCCCGAAGACGGGTGGCGCGGTCGCGCCCTGAGGTGGGATTCGGAAACTCGCGGGAGAGATCGCGGCGTGTGACGCTGGGTCCGAGGAGCGCGCCCATGCCGAAGAAGACCTACGAGCCGATGCCGGAGGTGCCGCCGGAGCTGCAGGAGCGCCTGGCCGACGATGCTGGCGGTGATGGCCGGGGAAGTGTCGGTGAGCGAGGGGGCCCGGAAGCTGGGCCTGTCGCGAAACCACTTCCAGACCCTGCTGCACCGCGGCCTCAAGGGGATGCTGGAGGGGGTGACGCCGCTGGCCCCGGGTCGGCAGGCGAGGCCGGAGCGGGAGGCGGAGCTGGAGCGCCAGCTGGAGGCGCTCCGGCGGCAGAACCGGCAGCTCCAGGCGCGGGCGGAGATGATCGACCGGATCTTCGGAGCGATGAGCCAGGTGGTGCATACCCGGGTGCGGACCCCGCGGCCCAGGAAGAGCCGCCCGGGCGGTGGCGGTGAGGTCGATGAACCCGACGGTGCGGAGGTGCTGATGCGGCTCGAGGCCGAGCGGACGCTGCGGGAGGCCGGGATTGCCGGCGGCGCTGTCGGTGCGCGCTGGTCGGCGCTAGCCCGGCCACCGTGGCGCGCTGGCGCAAGCAGCTGGCGGCGGGCGAGCCGCCCGCGCAGCTCGTCGCCCCGCTCGGCCCCGAACTCAAGGACGAGGTGGTCGCCGTGGTCCGCGGCCTGCGCGGATTGATCGGCGCCGAGGCCATCCGCCACGCGGTGCCGGGCGTGTCCCGGCGCCAGGCGGCGGCGGTGAAGCACGAGACGCTGACGGCGATGGAGCGGGAGCGCAAGGCGGCCGCCGCTACCGTGGAGGTCACCACGGCCGGCGCCGTCCGCGGCTTCGACGCCATGTACCTGGCCACCACCGCCGGCCGCCGCTTCGCCCTGGTCGCGGCCGACGCCGCAATGCCCTACCGCACCACCGCCGCGGCGGTGCCGGCCTACGACGGCCACGCCGTGGCCGCCCACGCTGGCTCATGACTTCGCTATCCACGGCGCGCCTCTGGTGCTGCGGGCGGACCGTGCCAAGTGTCACCGGACGGCCGAGGTGCTGGACGTGCTCCGGAGCCACAAGTGTCCTGCTGCTGTCATGGCCCGCCAAGCGGCACCCCGGCTACTACGGCCAGCTCGAGCGCCAGAACCGGGAGCACCGGGAGTGGCTCTTTGCCCAAGATAGGGCAATCCCGGAGGATGACCTGGAGCGGCTGTGTGAGGAGATGCTGCTGGCATTGAATGGCGCCTGGCCAAGGCATAGCCTGGGCTGGCGCACCAGCGAGGAGGCCTGGCAGGCGCGCCCGGAGCTGCACGAGGACCGCGACGCGCTTCGCGAGGAGGTGCAGGGACCGAGCCGCCCGGATCAGGCGGCGCGTGGAAGGCCGCGGTGCGACCGCGGCGATGGCCGAGCGCCTCGCCATCGAGTGGGCGCTGACGAAGCGCGGCTACCTGCGCTGCGAACGGGGAGGCGGATGCTAGGTGATTGAGGCCGGATCAAACGGCTGACTCCGGCGGCGCGGCACACCGGTACAACGGACGGATATACGATTCCGGAACCGGCTTCCATGACAACGGCGCGCGGATGTACTGGCCAGAGATTGCGAGGTTTGTCAGTTCTGACTCGTACCAGGGAAGCACCGCAAGCCCGGCATCGATGAACCGGTATAGCTATGTAGTTAACAATCCGTACAGGTACACGGATCCGACGGGGCACAAGTTCGTCGAGATCGATGCGAGCGTTGAGCCGGTGCTTCGCGAACTTAGGAAGACCGAGACAGGGAAGGCGCTCTACGACAAGTTGGAAGGTTCCGCGCACGAGTTCCGGATTAAGGAGGAGAAGGGACCTGACGTTACGCGAAGCGTTCCGGACTCCCCCGACCTCGCCGAGTATCGCAACCGCAAATTGGGCGGCACGGGCGGCACTACGCGTTTGAGAATGGACGTTCGATACAAGTTTGAGGACGAGAAGGGTCAGTGGCAGGAGGCTCCTCTATCTGAGGTCCTGGCCCATGAACTCAATCATTTGAGTGACTTCGATTCGGGGATGGAGGACAACAATCCAGATCACAGTCACAGGGCGCGGACCACGAAGGAGCGGGAGGCTATGGATACGGAGAACAAGGTCCGCAAGGAACTGGGGCTGCAGGGGAGCAGGATTCAATATGATCGTTCTGTGCAAGAGCCGAAATAGCCTTCTTCTCGTGATCGGGTTGGGGATCGGGGCCGCGTGTGTGACGCCCATCGATCGTCCGTGTGACTATGGCGGTGTCATTTCCGTGGTCGCTCCGAACACGCATGCCGATCGGCGCCCCGAGATGCGGAGGTGTGTAGATGGGTGGCGGCCGTGGCATGCGTTCCGCCAGGACCTCTTTCGCCGCTTGGGTGCGAGTCGTGCGGCTGGGGCCCGCACGGTAGTCTTGATCGAGAGCGGGCACCCTGCCTGGGCCGGATATGGGTACGCTCTTGTGGTCGATGGAAAGGTGGAAGGCGTTCCGCCCGCATCAGGAAGCGTCGAACGGATGCCGCCAGTAGAAGGGCTGGTGAGCGTAATTCGGAGCGATATCGAGGACGGCGGGTGTTGGTTCTTGACGGTCTCTGAAAACGGTAAGACGTCACAGGCGATTGTCTACGGAGAGTTGGGCGGGACGGACAGTACAAGTAGGTTGGCAAGGTGGATGGCTGAGCGAGAAAGGCGCGTCCCGTTGCCGTAGGTCGGCCTGGGCCCAGAGGTCGGACGGGGGTGAAGCACTGGGATGCCCCCGAAGGCGCCGACCGCCTCCTCGGGCAGAGTAAGGTGCATGCGGGGACGTCGCTCAGGGAGGTGCGGAGCGGAATCCATTAGGCGGGCATGAGCGCGACGACAACCGTCTGCGGGGGAGATGCTGGCAGTCCTGGAAGGCGAGCATGGTTCATGTCTCGCGTGGTACTAGAGGTTTTCGGCGTGAGCTCGGCCGCGGTGCTGCCGAGCGGGTTTCCTGGGGTAGCCAGCGCGTTCGCGTGGCAGTGATCGGCGCCCTTTCGCGTCGCCCCGGCCAACTCCGTCTGCTGACGAGGAGAGTTGCCGGGGCGGACCGGTCCCGATTCGGTATCCGCGAGAACCGACGTGGCGAGTAGGTCGTCAGCGACCCCGGAAACGCGAGGCCGGAAACGCGAGGCCGCTGTGTGCGGCTCGACGAGGGAGTGCATCGGCCTAGGCGAGCGGGCGAGTGCACCTGACCCGACACTGAGGATCTGATGGCCGGGCGAAGAGTTCCGGAATCTCGTTGACTTGCCGCGCCGCTGCAGGTCGGGGCAAGGTATTCGCCTTGCCCGGGAACGACGAAGGGCCTCCAGGTCACCCTGAAAGCCCCGTCGATGCACCAGGATTTGGAGCGGGAAACCGGGTTCGAACCGGCGACCCTCAGCTTGGGAATTTGGTCGGGCACGGAAGATCGCGCGGAAATGGGCGCAAAACGCAGGGTAGCGCGCTGGTTCAGTCCCGCTGAATCCTCTTCGGCCGGAACAGACCTTGCCCAGACCTTGCCCAGGTCAGCGGCCCCCGCTCAGTCCGCGCGTGCGTCGTCCTTGGGCCTCCAGGCTAGGCGCGTTCGATGCGCTTCGGTGCGCCGAAGCGCTGCTTCGAAGGCGGCGGTAGAGTCGGCGCGAGTCCTGGCCACGATTCCGTCGTGCGACACCAGCGCTTGCAGGCGCGAGAGCGTCTCCACTCGCGGCGCGCGACCGGCAAGGACGTCGCGAATGTCGATGAAGGCCCGTCCGCGCTGCCCGGCGATCTGGGTCTGAGCGCCGAAGTGCACGAGGTTGCAGTAATCACCGCCGCCCATCGCCGGTCCACGTAGCCCTCGACCGATCATCTGAGCGTAAAGCCGGAGGCTCAGGGTGGGGCGTGCGAGAATGAGCGTTTGCACCGGCGGAAGGTCGAGGCCCTCAGAGACGATGTCAACGCCGATGAGTACCGCCTGTTCATCCTGCCGGGCGCGCATCAGGAACTCGTCCCGCCTGAGCTCCAGCTCGCGCATCCGCGGATGGGGGCCGAGCACTGAAATCCTGGAGTGGAACTGCCGGACCCATACATCACGTCCGAGGCCCATGAACATCGTGCGGAGCCCGCGCTCCAGCCGGGCGGCATGATCAACATCGACTGCGAAGAACAGAGTGGGGCCAAGCGGACCGATCTCGTCCGCGTACCGGGTGAGCAGCAGTCGATAGACGGTGAGAACGAGCGGCGTGTAGTTCTTCGCGAAGAGGCCGAGCTGGCGGCGCTCTTGAAACGCCAGCGACCAGGGGTCATCGGCCACCGCCTTCAGCACCCAGCCCGTTTCGACCGAGACGTGCCGGACGTGTGCAAGGACAGGCCGACCTTGTTCCTTCAAGCGCAATGCCGTGGTCAGTGGCATCCGCTGCACCACCGCGTTCCTGGGGAACTGGATCTCGAAAGCGCGCCGTGACAGTCCGCGTCCTCGCCGCCCAGGTGTCGCGGACAAGCCCACGAGCATCTGAGTGCGCAACGCATGGGCGATCGCGCGATACCGCTTGGCCCCGAATCGATGCGCTTCATCGATGATGATGGCGCTGAACTTCGAGCGTCCAATGGCAGGCAGGTGGTGGGCCGCTGAAGCATCGGTCGCCAGGAGCACCGACGGAGGATCGGGCACGGTCGAACCCTTGCCCTTCAAGGTGTGAATACCCACCCCAGGTCCGAGTTGCCTTGTCAGCGTCATCGCCGCTTGCTCCAGAAGCAGTTGTCGGTGCGAGAGCCAGAGAACCCGCCCACCGCGATCGACGATGGTACGTACGAACTCGGCGGCGATGAGCGTCTTGCCCGTGCCGGGAGGCATCTCGATTGTGTAGCCGGGCAACCCTTCGGCGTGCTGAGGTCTCCCCTGGCTGACAGAATGCCAGATCGCTCGGAGTGCCTGGATGCGTGCAGCCTGCCAGCGGTACGGGCGAATCCTTCCCCGGGAAGGCGCATCAGCGCCCAGCGCCAGTTGAACGGGTGCCGCCTCGCGCCAGAGTGCTTCGGCCAATGCCTCGAAGCCATGTGGGTCGCCGAATCGCCATGCCAGGGCGACGTTCAGTTCGCAGTTCTCGATGTACCCGGCGAAGGTGGCATTGGACGAGCCGACGATCGCGATATGGTGACCAGTCGCGAGCCGGAGTAGCAGAAGCTTCGCATGGAGCGGCGCGTCGGCTGATTCTTCCGTGCGCATCCGAATGCAATGCCGGAGCACCTGGCGCCGGGACCATCGACGGATCGATGCGAGTCGTTGCACGACCGGATCGAGATCCGATGCAGGATCACCCACGACGATGCGCACGCTGTCGAATGCGGGTGAGCAGGTTGACAGCGGCTGCGCGAGCGCGAGATCGCTCAGCGCTCCGGAGGAGCAGGTGAAAGTGGATAGGAACGCCTGGCGGACTGTCGTTGCCCTGCATAGGCCTCGCAGCAGCACCGCGAGCGGGACCCATGGAGTGCTCAAGCCTGGGGGGCCAACAAGGGTTCGAGTCAGCGCGTCCAGGAGGACTGCGGGCTGTCCTCGATCGGGAACACCTCCGTACAGCGGCGTCTCTCGCTTTCGAGCGTTGGTGCTCTCGCCCGCCGCGAGGACCTCGAATGCGGAGTTCCCCATCTCCAGAAGATCGCCTCTGCGGAGCAGGTGCTGCCCGACGATTCGTCGACCGTTGACGTAAGTGCCTCGCTCCGAGTCGAGATCCCAGACCGAAGCAGAGCCGCCGCGAGGAGCGAGGGCCGCATGCCGTTCGGATGCAAGGGGATCGACCAACACCACGTCGACCGACGGGCTTCGTCCGAAGACCATGCGCTTCCGGACCGCGATGCGTGCAACAGGCGATACGCCCTGAAGAACCGATAGGGAAAGCGGACCGGGCATGGCCAAGGGTCCTCCAGCGTCCTTTGTCGTGCATGCGTCTCCTTAACGCAGTCTCGGCAGAGGAGCAGCACGCGCTGGTCAGGGGCGACGAGCGCGCGCTCGTGAGGGCGCAAGACATCTGGGGAGTTGACGCGTCACTGGAGGCTGAGAACGCTCGTCCCATGACCACATCGGAACATCCGAATGAGCAGTCAGGTCGCCGCCGTCCGCCCGGTGCGTCACTCGGAGAGGAGGCGGAAATCCAGGCGCTCGTCAAGGTTCAGCGGGCCTTGGCGCCGCTGCGCCCTGAGTCTCGTACCAGGGTTCTCGCGTGGTTCTCTCAGCCGAGCGCGCCGGGTGGGCTGAGTGTTCCCGCGTCGAACGCGGAATACGAGGACCTCAGCGCGCTATTCGAGGCGGCAGGGCCGAAATCGGAGCCGGAGCGTGTACTGGTGGCGTGCTACTACCACCTCCAGACGCGAGGCGAGTCCGACGTGGGTGCGAGGGTCATCTCGGACGAACTAAAGCAGATGGGACACGGCACGAGCCACGCATCATGGATTCTGCACCAACTCAACGCGCGCGAGCCCGCCCTCTTGATGGTGGCGTCGAGGAGTGGCTCTGGACGGGGCACGAAATACAGGTACCGCCTGACCTCGGCCGGCGCCAAACGCGTGTCGCAAATGCTCCAATCACGCACCGATGGCAGGCCGTCAAGCAAGCACTAAGGCAGCCGGGGAGAATCGGCGGCCCCACAGGCTCAGTAGCCGGCCTGGGGTGGCTCGGGCGATCGTCGGACGCATGCAAGCTTGCATGCTACTTGGAAGTCGGGGGGCGCTTACCCGAGGCCACGCGGTACTTGGTATTCGGCGAGCGCGGGCTACTCGTCGTGGTCGTCACCCGGCCTTCCTTTCGCAAGATACGAAGCCATCTGCGAACCGCCTCGGAGCCCAGGGCGAGCGCTGCCGCCAGTTCCCCGGCTGCGAGGTCCCCGCGCTCTCGCAGAACCCGCACGATGTCGTCCCTTCGGTCCTTGCGCTGACGCGGGGGCGCGTGGAGGACAGGCTTGAACTCATACGTTGCCCACCTCCGCGTGCCCTTCTGCAAGATGATACGGCGCGACACGAGATCGCTGAGTTCGCGGGTTGCGAGGCGGCTGTCCAGGCCAAGCAGTTGACGGTACTTGGCGTTTGTCAGTACCTGCCCGTGCTTCATCATCGCCAAGCCCATTCGTTGGCTGTCGGTGAGCTGGCCAGGGATGGTCGAGAGCCAGGCCACGGTGGCATCGTCCAAGAGAGTCTGGTTTGGGAAGGTCACGCGAAAAGTCGAAACCCCGTCTTCGAAGACGGGTGGAGTCATGCCCGACTGACGAAGGGCGGCCACCATGGCGCCAATCCCGGAGCCGCGATTCTCGCAGACCGCGAAGCGGTCGCCAGGCGTGGCGACATCTTCCAGCAGTCTCATGAGCACCTGGTTGCGGGCGGACGAGACCCCCTCCTCGCCCAAGCGTTCCAGAGATACTGGACCGTGAAGGCCACCGGGATTGACGACTGCCAAACGGTCCGGGAACATCTGAACCTGAACTGGAGAGCTCCGGCCTGGTCCGCTCAAGTCGCGATGGACCAGCGCGTTGACGAGGGCTTCGCGAAGCGCTGTCTCCGGATACTCCCAAAGGTCCTGGCGAAACCCCTCGTGCACGATCGCGCGCCGCTTCATGTTCCGTCGAAGGGCGTCGAGCAGCGGCCCGATCATCCTCGGAACCGGGCCGTCGACCCTTCGGTTGTCCAGGAACCGCTCGCCTCCGGGTCCGGATTCGCCAACGCGTGGTGTCGGGTAGGCCACGAAGGTCGCGCCCAGGGCCGGATAGAACTGTTGCGGGTACTTCCCCAGCGCGAGTAGGCCGCCAAGAGTCGGATGGATTCCGGATTCGACGCGCGCCGCCGCCTTCAGTGTCAACAAGGCGCCAGCATCATCGAGCTTGCGAAAGGCGCTGCCTTCCGGCTCGCGCTTCCGGGCAAGCAGCGCTCCCACGAGCTCCGGATCGAGATCTTCGAGGGTTGCCTCCAGCACTGGCGTCTCGTCTTCGCGAGGTTGTCCACGAGACGCGAACAGCAGGTGCACCTCGTACTCGCTGAGCTTCCTGTCCCCGTCGCCAACGCGCAGGAACGCGCCGTTCTTGAGTCCCGCGGGGACGTAGTAGCAGGGCTTCTCCGAACTTGAGAGCTCGGGAACAGCGCAGGTGACCAAGGTCTTGCCTTCGAATCGCACCGTTTCGATTCGGGGGCTGAGTCGTGGCTGCATGTCGGCGCACATCGAGGCCAGATCGCCCTGGACCTTGCGCGCATCCAGGACTCCGACCGCAGCAAAGCCGTCGTCCTCATCGAGGCCGAGGATGATGAGTCCGCCGCCGGGTGTATTCGCAAAGGCGGACAGCGTCTCCCAGAGCCGCCTGGGAAGCTCGCGATGTGCGCGCTTCGCCTCGACGTGCTGGTGGTCCGTCGTGAAGACGCGCAGCTCCTCGATGGCCCGATCAAGGTCTTCGGTACTCATACAAGCAGCATGGTATCATCATGTCAGCTTGTATGCTTGCTCGAAGCGGCGCTTGGGACGGACACTGGGTACCGAGGCCGGACAGGAACCTTGCCCAGATCTTGCCCGGCCGAGAGGCGCTCAGATGGCTCCATTGCCTGCGAGAGAAGGGGGACGGTGGTGTCCCGCAGAGCCGCGACCGTCAACCCCAACGAGAAAGGGGTCCCGCCGGTGGACGGAACCCCTCGGAAGAACTGGAGCGGGAAACCGGGTTCGAACCGGCGACCCTCAGCTTGGGAAAGTGGTCGGGCGCGGAAGACCACGCGAAAATGGGCGCAAAACGCGGGGTCGAGGCTGGTTCAGTCCCGCTGAATCCCGTTCGGCTGGGACGGACCTTGCCCGGACCTTGCCCGGTGGGCCGCGCGCCGCCGTGCCTTCGAAGAGCACGAGCACGCGCAGCGCCGGAGACGCGTCTCAAACTTGCTGCCCTGTCGCGCCGAGGCGTCAAGAAGCCGCAGATGGCCGGGTGCTTTGGGCTGCGGCCGCAGGCGTTCAGCGGGTCCTGCGGCAAGACCCGGAGTTCACTTCGCATCTCGGTCTTCGTCGCTCTGCTCGCCGTCTGCACGAGTTCACCAAACGCGAAGCGGTGCTCCTCGATTCAGCGCCTCTTTTGGAAGGCCGTTGACCCTTCGCGGCCATCCTGCTGACATCCCCGCACCGCAGCTGCAGTTGGGGGGGGAGCGCTGGGACGGACGGGCCGCGCCCGTGGACCTCAGCGCCCCTCGACAGAACACTACGTAGATTCCTCGCCCGGCCGAGGGCGCGACTCGTGTGCGCGTCGCCTGCCTGGAGGACGAATGAACCGCTTGCTCCAGGCTGTCGGAGTTGTGCTGCTGCTCGTGTCTACCGCGAGTGCGGCGTCCCCGTCGAAGCCGAACACCTCGCGCCTCGAGCCGGCGGCGCTAGCGAGCCCGGGCAACGCGCGGGTGGGTGACGGGTTGCGCCTCGACTACGCCGTGAGGAACCCCACCGCGCTGGCATCCGCCCGTGGCCAGGTGACGTTCTCGCTGTCCTCGGCCACGAGCACGGCCGCCTCGCTGCAGGCCAGCGGGGCAGCAGCCCCCAGCGCTGTCGCGGCGGGAAGAAGCTACCGGCTCACCAGCGTTTCGCTGGAGGGCCTGGCGGCGGGCCAGACGGTGAGCGGTTCCGTGGTCGCCGCGGTGCCCAACATGGCCGCGGGCGAGTACAACCTCGTGGCCGTGGTGCACGAAAGCGGGCACCCCGTCACCGACGATCGGGCTCTGACCTCGACCCACGTGGTCACGGTGGCCGCCCGCACAAGCGTGCTGCCGAACCTCTCGGTGGTAAGCGTGAGCGGCCCGACCCTGGTAGCGACCGACACGACCATCACCGGAACGGCCATCTTCGCGAACGATCCGGCCGGCTCGGTCGCGGCCGGTGACTTCGTCTCGGAGTTCCAGCTGGCGCTCGATGGCTTCCCCGAGGTGATCGCTGCGGCGGAGCAGCCTACCGTCGCGGGCCCCCTCAGCCCGGGCGCCCAGGTGCAGGTGCAGGCCGCCCTGGCCGTGCCCGCGAACGCGACACCGGGGACCTACCGGATCCTGGCCCGGGCCGACGTCACCGACACGGTGCTGGAGTCCAGGGAGGACGACAACCAAACGGCGGGCGCGGAGATCCAGGTGGTGGTCGACGCCCTGCCGCCGGAGCTCCACGTGACGGCTCCAGCGGATGGGCTGGTCCTGTCCGGCACCGAGGCGACCGTGACCGTGAGCGCCACCGACGACGCCGGGGTCCGCGCCGTCACAGCCAACGGCCTTCCGCTGCTGCCGAACCCTAGCGGAACTTGGAGTGGGGCCGTGCCACTGCTCGAGGGCCCCAACGCGCTGGTGGTGACGGCGACCGATCTCGTCGGACACGAGACCACCCAGGAGATCCACGTCCGGCGAGACACCATCGCGCCTGCGCTGGAACTCACCTCGCCGGCGGGCGGCAGCGAGGTCTACGCAACCTCAATCAGGTTGGCGGGCCGGTTGGTCGACGCTGGTCCTGTCGCTTTGCAGGTTGCGGGCGCAGCGGTTCCAGTGGCGGCCGATGGATCCTTCGGCGTCGACGTGCCCCTGGCGATGGGGGACAACGCGTTCACGCTGGTGGCGGTCGACCAGGCGGGGAATCGGGCGTCGGCCATCGTGCATATCCAGCGGGTGACGCCGCCGCTGCGCGTGACGGTGAGCGAGCCGGCGGCAGCTTTCGTGGTGAAGTCGGCCTTGCTCTCGGTGCGTGGCGTCGTCACGGGTGCGCAGGGCACGGCTACCGTGACCGTGAACGGTACCCAGGCGCCGCTCTCCGGCGACGGGTCCTTCTCTGCGATGACCACGGTTGCTGTCGGGCAGGTCTCCGTGGAGGTGGCTGCAGCCGACGCCTCGGGGCAGACCGTTCGCGTGGTGATCCAGGGGACGCGCGTCGGGGCCGGTACCGACGGCGCTGCGGCGGGCTGGTGCGACTCGAAGCCTGGGACGGCCATGACCTATGACCCGGCCGGGAACCTGACAGGCATCTACGACACGGCCAACGACGTGTCCAACTGCGGCTGCCCGGGCCACGCCTGTGCGCCGAGCGCCGCGGGCGCTGCGGCCTGCAGCAAGGGCGTTTGCGGCGTGGTCGCCGGAGCGGGGTTCATCGGACTTTCGAACGACCCGACCAACTGCGGCACGATCGGGCACGTGTGTCCGGCGGTCGCGAATGGTGGGGCCACCTGTGAGAACGGCTCCTGCGCTGTCGAGTGCGCCACCGGCTACGCGGCCATCGGGAGCGGGTGCTTCGACATCCTGCGCGACCCGCTCAACTGTGGCTCGGTCGGGAACGTGTGCCAGGCCACCACCATGGGCGTGCCGGTGTGCACCGATGGTCTCTGTGGGCTCGAGTGCCGGCCGGAGCACGTCTCGGTGGGCGGGCGGTGCATCGACATCAACACCGACCCGCAGAACTGCGGGACCGTCCAGAACGTTTGCCCCGGGACGGACAACGGATCGGGCGTCTGCGTGGACGCTCGCTGCGGCCTGCAGTGCGACCCCGGGTACGTGATGAGGGGTTGGTACAGCTGCGTGGACCTTTCCACCGACCCCGAGAACTGCGGAGCGGTCTACAACCAGTGCCCCACGTCCGATCACGGCACCACGACCTGCTCGAACGGAGTCTGCAACCTTCAGTGTGAGCCGCACTACTTGCAGCAGGCCGGGGCCTGCATCGACGTCGCGGTCGATCCCGCGAACTGCGGCGGAGCCGGCGTGGCCTGCTCGGTTCCCCGCAACGCGTACCCCACCTGCACTGACGCGGTCTGCGGCTTCGCCTGCAACCCCGGGTACGTGCTCCGCGGAGGTCAGTGCGAGCCGCGCGATCCGACCTCGGATCTGGACTACTGCGGCGCGGACGCGGTCCAGTGCCCTCCGGACGAGCACGGCGTCGCCGATTGCGACAACGGCGTCTGCGGCGTGACCTGCAACGCGGGTTACGGGCTGTACGGGGGCGTCTGCGTCCCCTCGACCGACCCGGCGCACTGCGGGACGCGCACCACGGCCTGCCCGACCGTGGCGCACGCGGTCGCGCTCTGCATCAACAACACCTGCGATCTCCGCTGCGCCGACGGCTACGAGCGTTCCGGCAACACCTGCGTAGCCGTCGCGGCGGACCCGCTCAACTGCGGCTGGGTGGGCCACCGCTGCACGACGCCGGCCCACGGAACGGCCGTGTGCGAGGCCGGCGCCTGCGGCGTGAGCTGCAATGCAGGATATCCCGAGCAGGACGGGGCCTGCGTCGACGTCCAGACTGATCAGTGGAACTGCGGGGCGCTGGAGAACATCTGCCCGGGGGCGTACGAGAACTCGGCCACGTGCTCGGCGGGCGTCTGCGCGACGGTAGGCGCGCCCTCGATCACCGGGGTAGCCCGGATGCGCACGGTGTTCGCGATCAGCTACACCTCCTCCACGGGCCTGCTCGCCCTCCAGGACGATCTGACGAGCAATCCCCCCTCCTCGGTGATCGGCGGTGACGGGACGACCGAATACCAGGTCCTCTCGGTCTCGCCGGCGGGGCTGATGCTGGCGCGCGGGCTCGATCCCGCGGTGGTGCTCACCGGCGAGGAGTGGGCCGAGGGCACCTGGTGGAAGGCGAGGCTCGTGTTCCCGCCGTCGGCCAGCGACACGATCGACCTCACCCGCAATGACGGCCTCGTCGTGCGCGGAACGGGCCTGCGCGCCGATGGGCAGCTCGGGCTGATGACGACCGCAGGAGACGTCCCCGGCGACCTGTCCTCGGCCATCTACTCGGCCGACAAGGCCGTGGTGCCCGAGATCCGCGACATCACCGAGCGCTTCGCCTTCGTGGCCTTCCGATCGGTTCGCGGGGACGCTGCCACCTGGAATCCGGTCAGGTGGAGTGACGCACCGCGGATCACGAGCATCCGGGCCGAGGGCGACTACGACTGCGGAGCGGATACCTGGGCGTGTCCTTCCTACGTGGCCTACGGACGGCAACTAGCGGTCGAGGGCTACTGGCTCGACAACGTCAACCTGGTGTCGTTCGAGCATGTGGTGTCCGGGGACAACGCGGAGGAACTGGTGCCTGCCCGCGGCTCCGGGAGCGCGTCTCCTGACTGGTATCAGGTGACCGACGCCAATCACCTCACGCTCTGGCTGGATGTGGACGGCGGCCCGGTGGCGCGCGGCCTGTTGCTGAGGAGCACCTACAACGGGTCCTACACCACGTATCTGCAGGAGCCGTATCCGGGGCTTCGGTATCTGTCGTTCATCCAGTCCGATGAGAACGGCCTTCAGGGCTTCTCCGTGGCACTGACTGCGGTGCCCCCGTCCACTAAGGCGATCAGCTACGGTCGCGTGCTCACCAACCGGGGCTATCGCAGCGATTGGGACTCGTTCGAGGTGGGCACCGTCAGCCCTCTGGACGACGACCGCCTGCTCTTCCGCGCAAACGCCTTCACGGCTGGAGACGTGGACTCCATCCGCTTCGTCTCCCACTGGGGTGGCACGCCATGCCCGGCCGCGGTGAAGAGCTTCGGGGGCTCGCCCATCGTCGTGCGCTTCGAGCCGATGGACTACTTCCCGTCCGCGTACTGCCGCATGGTCGTCCGGCTAAAGGATGGCTCGGAGATCTACAGCCCGTTCACCTTCTGGTTCGCCAGCAAGCACGCACCGCTGCCCCCGACGCCCGATCCGGGTGATCCCGGGCCGGACCCTGACCCGCAGCCGTTCCCGATGCCCCAGCCTCGCACGCCGGGCCAGGGCTCGACCAACACGGTGATCCCGTGAAGCGCCCAGCGGCTGTGTCCCGTCCTTCGCGTCCTGAACACCGAGGCCTCGAGGCTCTCATGAGAATCAAGTCTTTCTGCGGATTCGCCCTCCTCGCCCTCCTCGCGCTGCCGCTCGGCGCCTGGGCGCAGCAGACGTCCCAGCCCCGCGGTGACGTGGCCGACGCGTTCTTCCGCTTCACCGGCACCGAGAACAAGCCCTTCGCCTCGGAGCTGCCTGGCGAGACGGTCGATCCGTTCACCGGGACGCTGCACATCGTGCAGACGGATGTGGTGCTGCCGGGGCACGGCGGGCTCGACTTCCGCATCATCCGCTCGTACAGCAGCAAGATCTGGGGCAGAGCCGACCTGCTCGACTCAGAGCCCCTGCTGGCCGAGAAGGAAGCGTCGATTCTCGGGTACGGCTGGAGCCTGCACTTCGGGCGCCTTCGTAACCCCTGGGCGACCGGGAAGAGCGACATCTGTGGCGGCGACTTCCCTGTCTTCGAGGAGCCGGACGGTACCTCGCACGTCTTCTACCCGCACCGGACCCTCGGGAACGTGTTCGTCTCCAAGGACTACTGGCGGATGGAGCGGAACTGCGCAGCGGCCGGCGCTGGCGGGACCTGCGTCTGGTCCAGCAGCGGTCTCCGCTATGACTTCCTACCGTCCAGCACGGTGGATGGGGTGGCTCGACTCAACACGTTCCAGGTGGGCGGTACCGCGGTGCTTCCGGCGGTGCGCGTCGTGGACCCGTTCGGCAATCAAATCACGTACACCTATATCGCTTCGACCGGTGCTCCCGAGTCAGTTAAGGATACGTACGAAAGAATCGTCGAATTCCGCTATAGCGTGATCAATGCCGAGCGCCGGCTCCAGAGCATCCTGCTCAACGGCAAGGCCTTCACCTACGGGTACGAGACGCTCAGACCCGAGGACGTGGCTGGCCACACTGGCCGATTTCCGCTGCCCGGACCCAGGCGCTTCCTCACGCAGGTCACTCCGCCCGCCGGCCCCTCGTCCTACTACAGCTACTGGCTCGATACCCCCGTCGGTGAGAACCAGTATGCGCTGCGGACGATCACCTATCCTGCCGGCGGATCCACGACCTACAACTACGGCGCGGTCGCGTTCTTCACCGGACTCGAGACCGTCTCATTTGCGACGGTGACCAGCCGCGTCACCGGCGGTCGGGGAATCGCCGCAGGAGAGTGGACGTACGAATACCGATCGCCCGGCTACAAGACGTACGATTCGACTGATCCCGAGGACGGAAGCAAGTCTGACCTTCACGTCACGACGATCACGCGTCCGGACGGTCTCCACGATACGTATACGCTGTACGGATTCGGGTGGGCTGCCGATCAGGATCGTTTCGGCTACACCTACGCCGTGGGGTTGACGCGCTCGATAGCAAGAGCGGACCGGGCCGAGGTCGAGTACTTCGACTGGGACCTGCGCATCGAGCAACCGGTCTCCGACGCGACGTTCAGCGCTCCGGTCTACTCCACCAGCTGCGGAGCCCACTTCGTGGCGGACGGCGGCGTGTACGCGCCACAGGTCGCGCACCACTGGTTGATGCGCGACGAGGATCAAGGAACTGGCCAAGCCGCCTGGTTTCAGACGGACTACAGCAATTTCGACGCTTACGGCCAGGCATTGTCGATGGTGGAGACCGGTTACAGCGGCAGCCTTGGAGACATCCCGCCGGTCCCGGCCGTGAGGACGACCGAGCTCTCCTACTTCTCGGCTCCCGAGGAAGGCGGCCAGACGCTCAACATGGTCCGGGGGAAACTCCTGACGCAGTCGATCTGCGTGAGCGGCGACTGCTTCCAGGATGCTTGGAGCTACGACGAGCCCGGCCACCCTGTGCACCTGGAGGTGAAGAGCGGCGTCGCCACCCGGTTCGACCACTACCTCGACGGCGATTCTCAAGAGCGTGACCAACGCCGCGAACAAGCAGGTCACGCTGTCCGACTATGAGTTCGGTCTGCCCAAGACTGCTTCGGTTCGGGGCGGTCCGACCACCAGCAGGTCGGTCACCTGGGAAGGTTGGGTCAACAGCCGCACGACTGGCCGGAACTTCACGACCACGATCGATCTTGACGACGTCGGGCGGCCGCTCCTTGTGACGCCACCCGGTGCGAGCGAGCCGACCCGATACACCTACGCCGCAGATGGCTCGACGCTGACAGAGACCCGGGGCGCCTACAGCAAGGTGGCTTCTCTTGACGGGCTGGGCCGAGCCGTGGCGACGCTCGACTCGCTGGGCGTGAAGTCCAGCGTCACCTTCGACGCGATGGGAAGAACGACGTTCAAGTCCTACCCTTACGACGACACCCGCGGCGAAGTCGGCGAGCTGAGCGAGCTTGACGGCCTCGGGCGCGTTATCACCGCGACCCAAGGTTACCGACCCAGCCGGGGAGCGTGCGATAGGCCCGGGGCTTGTCAGACGCGAATTGCCTATAAGTACAACTGCACGGAGAGTTGGGTGGAGCGCGGCCCCAAGGACGTCACCGAAACGGGCGCGTGCTTCGTCTCCTACGGTAGCCCGGACGAACAGCGGCTCGCGCAGGTGGCCGCGCGCACGGCCCCGGGCGGAGGCTGGGCCTACTGGCAGTATGCATATACCGCCGCAGGCCAGCTCAAGGGCGTGACGGCGCCGCTCGACCAGGCCGACGCCCAGCAGAACTTCGACGAGCACCAGTTCCTGCGGCGCGCTGTGAGCCATGAAAGCGGCGAGACCGTCTTCACCCCGAACGCCATCGGGCAGCCGACGTCGCGCGTGGACGCCCGCTCGGTCGCAACGCAGTATGGCTACGAGGATCCGCTCAGCCGCCTCCGCACGATCACGTACCCGGGTGACCCGGCCAACGACGTCCGACTGGACTACGACGAGGACAGCAACCTGAGCACGAGCGCCAGCGCGAATGGGGGTTCGTACAGCTACGGCTACGACGAGCGGGATCGCCTCACATCCCAGACCTGGACCATCGCCGGGCACGCCTACATCACCACGTACCACTACGATCCAACGGGCTGTCTGGACTCCGTCACCTACCCCACCGGAACCACCTTGACCCAGACCTGCGACGCCGCGAACCGGGTCGCGAGCCTCACGGCCAATGGGCAGCCGATCGTGGGCCAGGTCACCTACCATCCGACCGGGCAACCTGCGACCTTCACTTATGGAAACGGCGTCGGAGACCGAGGTGGTCATCGACGATCGGGGCCGGGTCTCGTCCATCACCGCGGGCGACGTGATGGCGTTGACCTACGGCTACGACGGAGCCGGGAACGTGACGTCGCTGGACGACCGCGCCGTGGGAGGCAGCGCACGCTTCATGGTGTACGACCCCGCCGACCGTCTTCAGAGCGTATCCGCGCCCGGGCTGTGGGGCTTGGCCTTGTACGCCTACGATGAGCTCGGCAATCGGACGCTCAAGCACGTTGGCGACGACGTGACCTACAGCTACGACGCGAACAACCGGCTCAGGTCCTCGACCGAGGCGCCGAGCCGTGGGACCATGACGCTGACCTGGGATGGCGAAGGCCGGCTGGCGACGTCGTCGGACGGAGCCCTCTACCGGTACAACGGTCAAGGTCTCCGCGTGCTCAAGCGTGACGGCTCAGGCGTCACGGTGTACCACCACGATGGCGCCGGCCGCGTGATCGCCGAGACCCGCCCTGACGGCACGCTCCTCCGGGAGTATTTCTTCTTCGCGGGCCAGCTGGTCGCGGTCCACGGCTGCGTCGCGGGTAGCGCTAGCTGCAGTGCGCTGGAGTGGTATCACACTGACACGCTCGGCAGCGCCACGGCCCGGACCGATGCCAGCGGCAACGTCACGTCCCGCGTGCAGTACGATCCATGGGGCGGCGAATGGTCCGAGCAGGGCGAGATGGGCGCTCGGCGGTTCAACGGGCGGGTCCACGACCCAGGGACCGGCTTCCATGATTACGGTGCGCGGTTGTATTGGCCGGAGATGGGACGATTCGCCAGTGCGGACACCGTTCTCGGAAAGTCGGAGAGCGTGGCCTCCCTGAACAGGTACAGCTACGCTTGGAACAACCCATACAAGTTCATCGACCCAAGCGGGCACAGTGTGTTTGTGGTAGGCGACCCTGAGGCCTACGAGACCGCTACGGCATACCTACGCCAGGACCCAGCAATGCGCGAGGCCATTGACCAACTTCAATCGCCGGATACGCCGCTGGTGACCGTTGTCGTCTGCGATACGTGCAAAGACTCCTACAAACCAAGTGCCAGGGAAATCAGGTGGAACCCGAAACTTGCACACACGGGGTTCGCGGATGGATCCGGGCCGCGGACAGAATCGGGCGAGCCGGGGGTCCAAAGTCCCGCGATGGCGCTTGGACATGAACTGGCACATGCTGCTGGACACGGTGCCGGTGGCCCCGCAGGGGAGGAGATAGTCGACTACCCTGCAGGCGCATACGTTAACATGGAGGAGATGCGCGTGATCACCGGTCCGGAGGCCAGTGCCGCGCGGACCCTTGGCGAAGATGCTCGAATGGATCATCGCGGCAAATCGGTGCACGTATCTGGCCCCCTGGATCGGACGGTTCCTGATGAACACGCGAGATAAGCCAGGAGGTTGGGTCGCCCTTGGGGTAGTCCTTGTCGCGTTGGGCTGTCCTGGCCGTCCCTTGGCGGAACCGGTCAGCCCAGCGGTGAAGGCCTTTGCCGCGGCACGGTTTCAACCGCTGAGGCGGCTTGCGGATCTCCCGCAAGACGTGAGGGTGGCTGTAGACGCCGCGCTGCAGCACGAGCCGCTGGCCGATGCTGGAGAGGACTGGAACCCGACCTGTCTCGTCAACGAGGACTTGCCTGGCCAGCATCTTCTCTTTGCTGGCGGCTCGAAGGACCTCTGGTTCATCTACATCGAGATCGGCGGATACGGGTTGGGCTACCACGTGTACACGTTCCGCCGCGCCAAGGGACGTGTGATCCTCGAGGGCGACTGGAGCGTGTCAGCCGATCCCGTCGCGTCCATAGACGCTCTGCAGACAGCGGTCCTATCTGAGGCGCAGGCTGCAGAGTTCCGGGACAGATGATCCCCGTCCAAAGGGCGCGCTTGAGCGCTTGTACAACCGACCCCGGGCCGGCTTGCGTGAATCCTTGGCCCGCACCGCACAGCGCTGGACCATCGGAACATCGGGCGTGCTCGTTATGCGTTGAGCACGCCAGCGCCTAGTGGATTCCCTGGCCAGGGGAGTTGGTCCACGTCGCCTCGTATTCCGCAAGCGGCTGCCGATCTCTATCGGCGGGCGACCAGTTCAGCGGGTTGCTAGAACCGCATCGTGGGTCGCGGTCGTACATGGTCGACAGTCGACCTCCTGGAGTCATGGGCCTGGGTTCCGTCCCGGCCAGGCCCGCCGGCCAGGCGTTCGCTCGACGCCGTAGAAGCGAGCTTGCCTGACAGCGCGCCCGGCCCGAAACTCAGGATTCTGAGGGTCGCCTGAAAACCGAAGGTCCCTCAGCCGCTTGCTGCGACCCCGCGGGCCCGGGCAAGGTATTCACTTGCCCGCAGAAAGACGAAGGACCTCCAGGTTTCCCCGAAAGCCCCGTCGCTACATCGGAATTTGGAGCGGGAAACCGGGTTCGAACCGGCGACCCTCAGCTTGGGAAGCTGATGCTCTACCAACTGAGCTATTCCCGCGTCGCGATGACCGTTTTGCCGTGAAGGGCCCCTGGAGTCAAGGAGTTCGCGGCGCCTCGGCCCGGGCGGGCGAGGGGGTGTGGGATGGCCCTGCGCGGGGGCGCGGGGGGCGCTAGGCTCACGCCGGGAGGTCGTGCGTGGGCGACGGGAAGGGCAGCTTGGACGCGGCCATCGCGGCGCTGCGGGCGAGGTTCGCGGCGCGGGTGGCGGCCACGCCGGCCGTCTCCGATCCGGCGCCGCAGGGGGAGGGGCCGCCGAACCGGCATGGGATGCCGCGGGTCCCGGTGGGCCAGCGCGTGGCGGCTCCGGGCAAGTGGCCGGTGCTCGATCTGGGCGAGCACCCGGACCTCGCGCCGGAGGCCTGGCGGCTCCAGGTGGACGGCGCCGTGGAAGCCCCGCTCTCGCTCTCCTTCGCCGAGCTGATGGCCCTGCCGCAGGTCGATCAGCAGGCGGACTTCCACTGCGTGACGGGGTTCTCCGTCCTCGATTTGCGCTGGGCGGGCGTCCGGCTGGAGACGGTCCTGGCCCTGGCGCGGCCAGTGGACGCCGCCAGCCACCTCCTGGTCCACGGGGCCGACGGCTACTCCACCAACCTCCCGCTCGAGGAGGCGCTCAAGCCGGACGTGCTGCTGGTCCACGCGGTGGACGGCCGGCCGCTGCCGCGCGAGCACGGCGGCCCGGTGCGCGTGATCACGCCCCAGCTCTACGCCTGGAAGGGCGCGAAGTGGGTCTCGCGGCTGGAGGTCCTCACGGCCGATCGGCGCGGCTACTGGGAGATCCGCGGGTACAGCAACACGGCGCACCCGTGGCGCGATGATCGGAACTGGTAGCGGACCTGGCCTTCGACTTCGGGCCCGCGGACGCGGGCCCTACGCTCAGGCCGAACGGACGGATAGGAACCCGCTCGCCCCGCGCCAGGCTCGGGGCGAACGGTCGGCTGCCTGCGGGCGCCCGAGGGCTACTTCTTCTTCGCGAACCGCCGGAAGAAGTCGACGGTCTGGGTGGTGGCGCCCTTCCAGTCGAGCGTCTCGGCGGGCTCGTCTTCCTCGCCCTCGATCCAGATGCCGCCGCAGGACTCGCAGGTGTCGTAGTGGAGGCTGCGCTTCTCGCCCCCCTCCACGGCCACGAGGTCGACGTTGCACGCCGGGCACATGCCGGCGATCTCGTCTGGATTGGCGGTCCCGCCGATCGTCGACAGGGCCGGCAGGTTTCCGTGGAGCAGGATCTTGTTCAGATCAGTGACGTCGACCCAGAGCCCCCCGCAATCGCCGCATCGCTGGATGGCGCTCTCATCGTGGGTGATCTCCTGGAGCTCGACGGCACAACGCGGACAATCCATGACGGTACGGGTCCTCCTAGGGACCGTGGGCACGGCAGATGAGAGAAGGGGGGTTCAAGCGGACGCCGGGGCCTGGAATCGTTGGATAGTAGTCAGAACGCCGCGCCCGTTTCAACGGGCATTCTTCTGGAGGGGCTGGAGGTCCTGTCCGACCACCTGCCGGAGGGCGTCGATCAGCCTCCGGAGCCGCTCGGCATGGAGCTTCAAGGCCACCCGGTTCACCACCAGCCGGGCGGACACCTGGAGGACCTCCTCCTCGATCACCAGACCATTGGCGCGCAGCGTTTCGCCGGTCTCCGTGATGTCCACGATGGCGTCGGCCAGGCCCAGCGACGGCGCCACCTCGATGGACCCGTGGAGCGGTATCACCTCCGCCGGGACCCCCTTCTGCGCGAAGTGGCGGGCGGCCAGGGAAACGTACTTGGTGGCCACCCGCGGCGCGACCCCGGCGGGGAGGGGGGCGGCGTCCTTGGGCCGGGCCACGATGACGGTGCAGCGCCCGATCCCCAGGTCGAGCGGCTCGTAGAGGTCCCGGGGCTCCTCCCGCAGCACGTCCAACCCGACGATGCCGACGGCGGCGGCGCCGTGCTCGACGTAGCTGGCCACGTCGCCGGCCCGGATCGAGATGAACCGCAGCCCGGCCTCCGGGGCGTCGGCGTGCAGCTTGCGCGTCCCCTCGAGCAGCTTCCGGGGGGACACGTCGAGCGCCTTCTCGAACAGCGCCGACGACTCCTGCAGCAGCCGGCCCTTGGGCACGGCCACCGTGATCAGCTCCGTCACCTTTCCCGTCCTCTCGCGCGCAGCCCGCGCCGTCCCGGTCACGCCTTCACCCGCCGGATGCGGGCGCCCAGCGGCGCCAGCTTCTGCTCGATCCGCTCGTAGCCGCGGTCGAGGTGGTAGACGCGCAGCACCTCGGTCGTCCCCTGGGCGGCCAGGCCGGCCAGCACCAGCGCGGCCGAGGCCCGCAGGTCGCTGGCCATCACCGGCGCGCCGGACAGCTCGGGCACGCCCCGCACCACCGCCAGCTTGCCGTCCACCTGGATGTCCGCGCCCAGGCGCTGCAGCTCCTGGACGTGCATGAAGCGGTTCTCGAACACGGTCTCGGTGATGCGCGAGGAGCCGTCGGCCAGGCAGAGCAGCACCATCATCTGCGCCTGCATGTCGGTCGGGAAGCCGGGGTGCGGCGCGGTCTTCACGTCCACCGGCTTCGGCCGGCCGTCGCCGATCACCCGCACGCCGCCCTCGACCTCCACCACCTCGGCCCCGACGGCGCGCACCTTCTCGATCAGCGCCTCCAGGTCCACCGCGCGGCAGCCGCGCACGGTCACGTCGTTGCCGGGCAGCGCGCCGGCCACCACGAACGTGCCGGCCTCGATCCGGTCGGCGATCACGGTGTGGTCCACCGGGCGGAGCGTGTCCACGCCGGTGATGCGGAGCTCGTCGGTGCCGGCCCCCTCGATGCGCGCGCCCATGCTGGCCAGCGCCTCGGCCAGGTCCTTCACCTCCGGCTCGCGGGCGCAGTTGCGCAGCACGGTCTCGCCCTCGGCCAGGGTGGCGGCCATCATCACGTTCTCGGTGCCGGTGACGGTCACGCCGTCGAAGGTGAACGTGGTCCCCTTGAGCCGGCCGCGCGGCACGCTGGCGAGCACGTAGCCGTGCTCGAGGTGGATCTCGGCGCCGAGCGCGGTCAGGCCCTTGAGGTGCTGGTCGATGGGCCGGGCGCCGATGGCGCAGCCGCCGGGCAGCGACACGCGCGCCTTGCCCCAGCGCGCCAGCAGCGGCCCCAGCACCACCACCGAGGCGCGCATGGTCTTCACCAGCTCGTACGGCGCCTCGGGGTTCACGGTGGGGGGCACGCCGATCCGGACCGCGTGGTGCCCGGGGCTCACGCGCTCGGCCCGGCAGCCCATGTGGCGCAGGAGCGCGCCCAGCGTCCGCACGTCGGCCAGGTCAGGCACGTTGCGGATGGCGTGCTCACCCTCGGCCAGCAGGGTGGACGCGATGATGGGGAGGGCGGCGTTCTTCGCGCCGGAGACCTCCACGCTGCCCCGGAGGTTCACGCCTCCGTCCACGACGATCTTGTCCAACGTCCTTCTCCGTTCGGGAAACGGCTGTCCGTCCGTCCGCTGGTTGCGCGAGCCCCCATGGGCTCGCCGGCGCGGGCGCTGGAGAGCGTCCTCCCGCCCTCCTGCCTTGCAGGAGCGGGGCCGCCCTCCGCGGTGGGGGGGCGAGCGGGGGCGGATTCTACGGGATGCGGCGCTCGCCCGCCACGTGCGCCACGGTGTAGCGGGGGAGGCCGGCCAGGTCCCGGCGGGCCTCCGCCCGGTCGAACCCGCCCTCGAGGCAGAGCCGGGGGAGCAGGGGCTCGTGCGACTCGTGCATCTCCAGCACCAGGGCGCCCCCGGGGTGCAGGCGGGCGGCCGCCTGCGACACGATGCGGCGCAGCAGGTCCAGGCCGTCCGGGCCGCCGTCCAGGGCCTCCCGCGGCTCCCGGCGCACCTCGGCCTGGAGCGTGTCCAGCTCGCCACGCGGGACGTAGGGCGGGTTGGACACGATCACGTCGAAGCGGGCGTCGGGGGGCACCGGGGCCCACAGGTCGCCCTGCAGCAAGGTCACCGCGGCGCCCAGCCGCGCGGCGTTCTCCCCGGCCACCTCCAGGGCGGCGGGGGAGAGGTCGGTGGCGGTGACCTGGCTGCCCGGCCGCTCCAGCGCCAGCGAGACGCCCAGGATGCCGGAGCCGGTGCAGAGGTCGAGCGCGCTGCCGCCGGCAGGGAGGGCCGCCAGCGCCGCCTCGAGGACCAGCTCGGTTCGGGCTGGGGGATGAGCACGCGCCGGTCCACCGCGAAGCGGCGGCCGTAGAACTCGCGGGCGCCGGTCAGGTAGGCGGTGGGCTCGCCCTCGGCGCGGCGGCGCACCAGCTCGCGGAAGGCGGCCAGCTCCGGGTCGCCCAGCGGCTTGTCGAAGTCGAGGTAGAGCCGGATGCGATCGCACCTGAGCGCGTGGGCCAGCAGCACCTCGGCGGTGAGGCGCGGCGAGTCCACGCCCTTGCGCGCGAAGAACTCCTGCGTCCAGGCGATCAGCTTGAGGGGGGTCCAGGGCTCGGCGGCGGGCACGCGGCTCCTAGCGAGGCTTGGCCTTCGACTTCGGGCCCGCTTCGCGGGCCCTACGCTCAGGCCGAACGGACAGAGGGCAGGGGCTCCAGTCTCCGTTCACCCTGGGCGCAGCGAGCCCGCAGGGCGGGCGCGGAGCGGAAGGGCTCAGGCCGAAGGGACGCAGGACCGGCGCTTCGGGTCCCGTTCGCCCTGAGCGAGGCGAGCCCGGAGGCCGAGCGGAGTCGAAGGGCAGGGATCATGCCCGCGCCGACGCGTCCCCGCGCGACGCCTCGCGCAGCGCGGCGGCGGCGTAGAACGTGCGGCAGGCGTCGATCACGTCCTGCAGCTCGCCGTCCATGACGGCCGGCAGGTTGTGGCGCGTGTAGTTGACGCGGTGGTCGGTGAGCCGGTCCTGCGGGAAGTTGTAGGTGCGGATCTTCTCCGACCGGTCGCCGGTGCCGACCTGCGACTTGCGGGCGGCGTCGCGCGCGCTCTGCTGCTTCTCCTGCTCGATCTCGAACAGCTTGGCCCGCAGCATCTTCCAGGCCATGTTGCGGTTCTTGAGCTGGCTCTTCTCCTGCTGGCACTTCACCACGATGCCGGACGGCTTGTGGGTGAGGCGCACGGCCGAGTCGGTGGTGTTCACCGACTGGCCGCCCGAGCCGGTGGAGCGGAACACGTCCATCTCCACGTCGGCCGGGTTCACCTGGATGTCGATGTCCTCGGCCTCGGCCATCACCGCAACCGTGACGGTGGAGGTGTGGATGCGCCCCTGGGCCTCGGTGGCGGGGACGCGCTGCACGCGGTGCACGCCCGACTCGTACTTGAGCAGCGAGTAGACGCTGTCGCCGGTGATGGTGACGGTGACGTCCTTGACGCCGCCCAGCGCGCCGGGCGAGGAGTCGGCCACCTCGGCCCGCCAGCCGCGCCGCTCGGCGTAACGCAGGTAGGCGCGCAGGAGCTCGGCCGCGAAGAGCCCGGCCTCGTCGCCGCCGGCGCCGGCCCGGACCTCGAGGATCACGTCCTTGTCGTCGTTCGGGTCCTTGGGGACGAGGAACATCTTCAGCTGCTCCTCGGCCGGCTCGACCTGCGGGCGGAGCTGCGCCAGCTCCTCCTTGGCCATCTCCCGCATCTCGGCGTCCTCGAGGAGCGCCTCGTTGTCGGCCAGGTCCCGGAGGAGCTTGCGGTAGGCCTGCAGGGCCTGGACGGTGGCCTCGATGGAGGCGCGCTCCTTGGCCACCTTCCGGAACCGGTCGCCGTTGGACGCGACCGCGGGGTCGGAGAGCTGGGCGGTCAGCTCCTCGAACCGCTGCTCGATGGCCTCGAGCTTCTTCAGGACGTCTGGGGACAGCATGGGGGCGATTTCTTACCGTTCCCCGCAGGGTTAGGCAAGGCTCGCCTGGATCAGCACTCCTCGATGCGCCAGCCCCACCCCGGCAGCCCGCCGGCGGGCTGCTCGCCGAGGTTGGCGGCCACCTTCAGCCCGGGCCGCGTGAGCGTCAGGGCCAGGCCGTCCACCTGCACGGTGGGCCACTGCGCGCCGATGAGCCGCGCGTTGCGCCGGCGCACCGCCAGCAGGCCGCGGTGGTGGCGCCACAGGTCGCCGTGGAAGCCGTCGCGGCGGTGCGTGAGCACGCAGCGGCGGAAGGTCTCCTCGTCCTGCGGGTCGGCGAAGGGGATGTCGGACCTGAGCTGATGCTCGGCCTTGCGCCCCTGGCGGACGGCCTCGGCCAACGCGGCGTCGCCGTGCGAGGTGAAGTACAGGAAGGGCCGCTGCTCGCCGTACTCCTCGCCCATGAACAGCAGCGGGAGCCCGGGGCCCAGCGTGAGCAGCACCGCCAGCGGCGGCAGCGCGGCGCGGGGGAGCAGCTGCGCCAGCCGGGCGCCGGCGGGGTGGTTGCCGACCTGGTCGTGCGTCTGGAGGTAGGTCACCACCTGATCCGGGCGGACCCGGTCCAGCCCGTGCCCGCGCAGGCGGCCCCACTCGGCGGTGACGCAGTTGCGGACGCCGACGCCGGTGGCCAGCGCCTGCGCCACCTGGGCCACGTCGCCGTAGGCGCCCAGCGCCACGTAGCGCTCGCCGGTGAGCAGCGCGTGGGCGGCGTTGTGCAGGTCGTCGTTCCACATCGCGCAGCAGCCCCAGCCCTCGGGCGGCGGCGCCACCACGGCGCGGTCCAGGGCGTCCACCGCCTCGGCGATCACGTGCACGGTCCGGCCCTGCGCCTGCGCCTCGGCCCGCGCGGCCTCCGCCAGCTCCAGCACCACGTGGCGCGGGCCCTGGTCGCGGAACATGTGGGCGGCGTCGATGCGCAGCGCGTCCACGCGGAAATCGCGCACCCACTGCGCCGCGGCCTGCACCACGTAGGCGCGCACCGGGGCGGCGCCGGGCCCGTCCAGGTCGAGGGCCGGGCCCCAGGGCGTGGGGTGACGGTCGGTGAAGTACGGGCCGAAGGCCCCCAGGTAGTTGCCCTCCGGGCCCAGGTGGTTCAGGACCAGGTCCAGGCAGACGGCCAGGCCGGCGCCGTGGGCGGCGTCCACGAAGCGCTGCAGGGCCTCGGGCCCGCCGTAGGCCTCGTGCACCGCGTGCAGGGAGACGCCGTCGTAGCCCCAGTTGCGCGCGCCGCTGACCGGCGAGAGCGGCATCAGCTCCACGCAGGTGATCCCCAGCGCCGCCAGGTCGGGCAGGCGCGCCGCGGCCGCGTCCAGCGTCCCGGCGCTGGTGAAGGTGCCGACGTGCAGCTCGTAGAAGACCAGCGCCTCGCGCGGGATGGTCACCGCCGCATGGCGCCAGCCGTACCGGGACGGATCCCAGAGCTGCGCGGCGCCGTGCACGCCGTCCGGCAGCCGCCGCGCGCCGGGATCCGGCAGGGCGCGGCCGTCGGGCAGGACGAAGGCGTAGCGGTCGCCGGGGCGCGCGCCGGCCACGGTGGCGCTCCACCAGCCGTCGGCGGCGCGCGCCAGCGGCAGCGTGGCCTGGCCCAGCCGCAGCTGCACGCGCGGCACCTCGGGCGCCCAGACGTCGAACCGCACCCGCCCGGCCTCGAGCGTGGGGCCGTGCGCGCGGTGCGCCCCGAGGCGCGGCGCGGGCGTGGACGTCCAGGGGATGGGCGTGGCCAGCGAGCTGGACGTGGTCGACACCGCTTCCCCCCGGGCCTTCCTGGGCGGGAGTCGTTCCCGCCGCGAGGTCCGGCCATCGCGCAGCTGCGTGCGCCCGATCCCCCGTGCCGCCGATCGGGGAGCGGTCAACGCTAGGCGGGGGGCGATTGCCTGGGCAAACCGGCCAAGACCCTGCTGGGCGCGAACATCGGCGCTCGGCACGCACACGGGGCCTGGCGGGCCCACCTCGCCGGGCGAGGCCAAGCGGCCGTGATCGCTGGAGACGGCCGGCTGGCGGAGGAGCGCGACGCGAGCCGCGGGTCGTCCAAAACCCCCGTTAAGAGGTAACCCGTAATGCGGCCACCGGTCGGGCCAGGGGGTTCACGGGGGGTGGATGGACTCCCGGACCCGGCGATCGACCCGCCCCGCGGGCCCGCGCGATCCCCTGGTTCGATGACGGCCACCTGGGTTCACCCGAAAGAGTGTAGGCGGGTTGGAGCGGTTGCGCGGCGCCGTCGCGCCCGAAGAAAGCCAAACATCCTTGTTTCAATCACTTACACGACCAGGCTCATACTTCTTAGGGGTCAAAGATGTCGGACAAAGACCGACATCTTCACGTCTCGCCGGAACCTCCCGCCCATTGCCGGTGCCCTGCCCGGCGCCTACGGTGGGCCCCCTCTTCCGTGAGTTGGGGTTCGTCCGATTCGGTGCGCGCTGGGCGCAACGAGGGTCCGCTCTCCGCTCCGGGATGGATGGCTGGGAGGCCGGATGAAGGCGAGCGTGGTCCGCGTGTCGCGCGCGGCGCTGGGGATGCTGGTCGTGGCGCTGGTGGCTTGCGGGGGGTCGGGCAAGAAGGGCACGACGCCGGTCGATCCGGGCGGCGACACCACGCCGCCCTCGATGCCCGCCGCCGTGCTGGCCGTCTCGAGCGGCACCACCAGCATCACGCTGACCTGGTCGCCCTCCACCGACGACGTGGGGGTTCAGCGGTACGCCGTCACGCGCACCGGCGGCACGCAGGGCGAGGAGATCCACTCCACGACCGGCACGGCGGTCACCGCCGGCGCCCTCACGCCCGCGACCACCTACACGTTCACCGTCCGCGCCTACGATGCGGCCGGCAACGGCTCGGAGGTCACCGCGCCGGTCAGCGCCACCACCGACCCCGAGCCGCCGGATCCGGAGCCGACCAACTCGGCCACGGTCTACTACGCGCCGCAGTCGGGCTGGACCACCGTGAAGATCCACTACGGCATCGGCTCCACCTGGACCACGCCGCCCGGCGTGGACATGGACGACGCCTGCACCGGCTGGAAGAAGAAGCTGGTGGACCTGGGGACCGCCAGCACCTTCGCCGTCACCTTCAACAATGGCGCGGGCGCCTGGGACAACAACGGCGGCAACAACTACACGCTGGGCACCGGCGTCACCACCGTGCAGGACGGCACGGTCACGGCCGGCGCCACCAGCCCGTGCGGCGGCACGGACGTGGACACCACGCCGCCGTCGGTGCCGCAGGGCGTGAGCGCCGCCGCGAACGGCACCAGCGTCACGGTGACCTGGTCCGCCTCCACCGACGACCACGGCGTGTCCGGCTACGAGATCACCCGCACCGGCGGCGCCGAGGGCGCGGTGGTGGCCACCTCGGCCTCCACCAGCTTCACCGTCTCGGGCCTCACCGCCAGCACCACCTACCACTTCACCGTGAAGGCCTTCGACGCGGCCGGGAACCAGTCCGCCGCCAGCGAGGGGGCCGACGCCACCACCGGCGCGGTCTCCACCGCCATCCGCATCTACTACAAGGCCTCCTCCGCCACGACCATCTGGACCTGGGAGCCGGGCTACCGCGCCCTCAGCCAGCTCGCCGGCCACAGCTGGCCCGGGCCGGCCATGACGGCCGACCCCGAGAACCCGGGCTGGCTCTACTGGGAGCTGCCCGCGGCCTACGCGCCCTTCGAGCACGCGCTGGCCTTCCTCTTCGCCGGCACGCAGAACCAGATCAACCTGCCCGGCCCGGTCACGAAGTCGATGTGGTGGAACGGGACCGCCTGGTCCGACCACAACCCGGATCCGCCGGCCGCGCCGGTGGTGGTGGTGAGCCCGAACGGCGGCTGGTTCGGCACGGCCACCTCGACCAGCGCCACCATCACGGTCTCGGCCAGCGCCCAGGCGCCGGTCACCGCCATGACCTACCGGATCGGCACCGGCGCGGTCACGCCCTTCTCAGCGAGCCCGTTCACGGTGGTCGTGCCGCTCTCGGCCACCCCGGTCACGGTGACCGTCGCGGCGACCAACAGCGTCGGCACCACCAGCGTGACCACCCAGGGCTTCCAGCAGGGCACGCAGCCGGTGCCCAGCTTCAGCTGGCGCAACGCCACGGTCTACTTCGTGATGACCGACCGGTTCGTCAACGGTGACCCCGCCAACGACGGCGCCTACGGCCGCGTGAAGGTGGACGCCACGGGCTCGAACATCGGCACCTTCCACGGCGGCGACCTCAAGGGCCTCAAGCAGAAGGTGGACGACGACTACTTCACCAGCCTGGGCATCAACGCCATCTGGATCACCGCGCCCTACGAGCAGATGCACGGCTGGACGGGCGGCGGCGACGCCGGCGACTTCGCGCACTTCGCGTACCACGGCTACTACGCGCTGGACTGGACCAACCTCGACGCGAGCATGGGGACCCCCGCGGACCTCAAGGCGTTCGTGGACGCGGCCCACGCCAAGGGCATCCGCGTGGTGTTCGACGTGGTGATGAACCACACCGGCTACGGCACGCTGCGCGACATGGCGGACTTCGACTTCGGCGGCAAGAAGGCCAGCTTCGATCCGGCCTGGGTCCCGGGCGCGGGCCAGACCTGGCACTCCTGGAACGACCTGATGATCGACTACGCGTCGACCTCGGTCGAGGCCGCCTGGCAGAAGTGGTGGGGCAAGCCCTGGATCCGCTCCGGCATCGTGGGCTACGACGCCTGCGGGGGCGGCGACATCCTGAAGTGCCTCTCCGGCCTGCCGGACGTGAAGACGGAGAGCGCCGACCTGGTGGGGCTGCCCGCCTTCCTGGCCAGCAAGGCCACCTTCGGGAAGGGCTACCTCCAGGCCTACTCCGCCAGCGGCACGAAGCGCCCGCGCGACTGGCAGGTCGAGTGGCTCTGCCGCTGGGTGCGCGACTACGGCATCGACGGCTTCCGCGTGGACACCGTCAAGCACGTCGAGAACGACACCTGGGGCGCCATGAAGACGGCCTGCGTCCAGGCGCTCAAGGACTGGCGCACCGCCAACCCCACCGCCGCCGGCGCCGGCTGGACCGACGACTTCTGGGACACCGGCGAGGTCTTCGGGCGCGGCGCGGTCGGCTACGACTCGAACTTCTACGGCACCGGCAAGTTCGACAGCCTGCTCAACTTCGGCTTCGGCGGCGCGGCCTCCGGCGCGTCCGGCTCGGCCGCCGCCCTGGCCGGCCTGGAGTCCACCTACTCCGGCTACGCCGCGCAGCTCAACACCGACAAGGGCCAGACCTGGTCCATCCTCACCTTCATCGACAACCACGACCAGCCCAGCCTGTTCTTCAACGGCGACCTGGAGCGGCAGAAGCGGGCCGGCAGCGCGCTGCTGATGTGCCCGGGCCCGGTGCACCTCTACTACGGCGACGAGTACGGCCGCGCCTACGGCGCCACCGGCTCGGATCCGAACCAGGGGACGCGCTCGGACATGAACTGGACCACGGTCACCGCGCAGGCGGCCGACGCCGCCTCGACGCTCTCGCACTGGCGGAAGCTCGGGAGCTTCCGCAAGGCGCACATCGCGGTCGGGGCGGGTGACCACAAGCAGGTCACCGACGTCACCAGCGGCTACGCCTTCACCCGCAGCTGGAACGCGGACAAGGTGGCGGTGGTGCTGGGCGGCAGCGGCAGCGTCACGGTGAACGTGTCGACCGTCTTCGGCGACGGCGCCTCGGTCCGCAACACCTACGACGGCACCACCGCGACGGTGAGCGGCGGCCACGTCACGTTCAGCGCCGGCACCAACGGCGTGATCCTCATCGAGGCGGCGAACTAGCAGCAGCTCTCGCCCGGGCCCGCCACCAGGGAGGCGGGCCCGGGCGGGCGCAGACCCGGCGCGGTGCCGGGCGCGCCCGGGCGTCACCCAGAATCGGCTGGAGGCGGGGAAATGCGGACGTTCAGGCCCTTGGTGCAGGTGCTTCTCGCGTTCACGCTGGCGGCGCTGGTCGCCTGCGGCAGCTCCGGCGGCGGCCAGTCGCCCGGCGGGGACACCACCCCGCCCTCGATGCCCGCGCAGGTGACGGCGGTGGCCAGCGGCACCAGCATCACGGTGATCTGGGCCGCCTCCACCGACGACACCGGCGTGGACCACTACCAGGTGACCCGCACCGGCGGCACCGAGGGCCTGGTCGCGGCCACCACCGGCGGGACGACGCTCATCGTCACCGGGCTCACCGCCGCGACCACCTACAGCTTCACCGTCCGCGCCTACGACGCGGCCGGCAACGCCTCGACCGCCTCCGCCGCGGCCAGCGCCACCACCGACGGCGGCTCGGGCGGCGACACCACGCCGCCGTCGATCCCGCAGAGCGTCAGCGCGGTGGCCAGCGGCACCAGCATCACCCTGATCTGGGCCGCCTCAAGCGACGACACCGGCGTGGACCACTACCAGATCACCCGCACCGGCGGGACGCAGGGCACGGTGGTGGGCACCTCCAACAGCACCACCTTCACCGCCAGCGGCCTCACCGCCGCCACGCCCTACAGCTTCACCGTGAAGGCCTTCGACGCGGCCGGCAACGGCTCCGACCCGTCCGCCTCCGCCAGCGCCACCACCGACGCGGATCCCACGCCGGACCCCGATCCGGACCCGGCGCCGGGCACCGCGGTGGTCTGGTACGCGCCGCCCACCAGCTGGGCCAGCGTCAACATCCACTACGGCATCGCCGGCGTCTGGACCACGCCGCCGGGCGTCGCGATGGAGGCCGGCTGCGCCGGCTGGGTGAAGAAGTCCGTCGACCTGGGCACGGCCACCACGTTCGCGGTGACCTTCAACAACGGCACCACCTGGGACAACAACAACGGCAACAACTACACGCTGGGCCTGGGCATCACGCGGGTGAGCGGCGGCGTGGTGACCGCCAACTCCACCAGCCCCTGCACGCCCGACGTCACGGCCCCCAGCACGCCCACCAACGTCCTGGCCACGGTGAGCGGCGGCGTGAACGTCACGGTGAGCTGGACCGCCTCCACCGACGACCGCGGCGTGACGGCCTATGACCTGGTCCGGACCGGCGGCACGCAGGGCACCTCCGCGCTCACCGCGACGTCGTCCACCTACGTGGACCTGAACCTCGACGAGAACACCACCTACGCGTACACGGTGAGGGCCCGCGACGCGGCCGGGAACGTCTCCGGCACCAGCGCGTCGGCCTCGGGCCACACCACCACCAAGCCCATCATCATCGTGCCGGACGCCTCGGAGCCCATCGGCACCGACCCGCGCGAGGACTCGATCTACTTCGTGATGACGGCGCGGTTCTATGACGGTGACCCCAGCAACAACCGGGGCGGCAGCCAGCACACCAAGTCCGGCAACGCGGCCAACAACGACCCCATGTACCGCGGCGACTTCGCCGGGCTGATCGAGAAGCTCGACTACATCAAGGCGCTGGGCTTCTCGGCCATCTGGATCACGCCGGTGGTGCTCAACCGGTCCGACTACGACTTCCACGGCTACCACGGCTGGGACTTCTACCGCGTGGACCCGCGGCTCGAGTCCCCCGGCGCGACCTACCAGGACCTGATCAACGCGGCCCACGCCAAGGGGATCAAGATCATCCAGGACGTGGTCTACAACCACTCCAGCCGCTGGGGCGCCAAGGGGCTCTGGACCACCAAGGTCTACGGCGTGCGTGACTCGCAGTGGAGCTGGTACTACGACCAGCCGGTGCCGGGCTTCGAGTACGACGGCCTGACCATCGAAAGCACCACCGGGAAGAGCTGGTACAACGGCGACCTGTGGTCGACGGCCGAGCCGGCCGGGAACACCTGCGTGAACTGGGGCGTGGTCACGCAGTACTACAGCGCCGAGGGCTACCACATCTACAACTGCCAGTGGCCCAACCCGACCTCCAAGATGTTCCCGTCGCAGTACTACCACCAGTGCTGGATCGGGAACTGGGAGGGTGAGGACTCGCGCAGCTGCTGGCTGCACGAGGACCTGGCCGACTTCAACACCGAGAGCGCGGCGGTGCAGCAGTACCTGATCGGCGCCTACAACAAGTTCGTGGACATGGGCGTGGACGGCTTCCGCGTGGACACCGCGGTGCACATCCCGCGCGTCACCTGGAACCGCCGGCTGCTGCCGCCGCTCTACGCCCACGCGTCCTCGAAGTGGGGCACCAAGGGCCAGAACTTCTTCGTGTTCGGCGAGGTGGCCGCCTTCGTGAACGACAAGTGGAACCGCGGCTCGGTCAACCACTCCGCCCAGTTCTTCACCTGGAAGGAGCGCAAGGAGTACACGCAGGACGACGTCCAGGCCGCGCTCGACCAGTTCAACTACGAGAACACGCTGGGCACGGGCGGCCAGCCCACCAGCACCAACGCCTTCCTGAGCGGGAACGCGTACCACACGCCGGACCGCAGCCAGTTCTCGGGCATGAACATCATCGACATGCGCATGCACATGAACTTCTCGAGCGCCGGCAACGCGTTCGGGAACGGCATGGACTCGGACGACTCGACCAACGACGCCACCTACAACGTCGTCTACGTCGACTCGCACGACTACGGCCCCAACATGGCGAAGAACGCCTTCTCCGGCGGCACCGCGACGTGGGCGGAGAACATGAGCCTGATGTGGACGTTCCGCGGGATCCCGACGCTCTACATGGGCTCGGAGATCGAGTTCAAGGCGGGCGCCCAGATCGACTGCGGCCCGACCTGCCCGCTCTCCACCACGCGCCGCGCCTACTACGGCGACAACCTGGCCGGCGCCGTGACGGCCAGCGACTTCGGCGTGACCGGGAGCGCCACCGGCACCGTCGCCACCACGCTCAGCTACCCGCTGGTGAAGCACGTGCAGCGGCTCAACCAGATCCGCCGCCGCATCCCGGCGCTGCAGAAGGGCCAGTACTCCACCTCCGGCGTCAGCGGCAGCATCGCCTTCAAGCGCCGCTTCACCGACACGGCCAAGGGCGTGGACAGCTTCGTGCTGGTGACCATCTCCGGCGGCGCCACGTTCAGCGGCATCCCCAACGGCACCTACAAGGACGCCGTCACCGGCGACGTGAAGGTGGTCTCCGGGGGCTCGCTGACCGCCAGCTGCAGCGGCCAGGGCAACCTGCGCGTCTACGTGCTCGACCTGGGCGGCGCCAACGCCGCGCCCGGGAAGATCGGCGCGGACGGGCCGTACCTGAAGCCGTGACGTGAGTGACGGCCCGGGGCGGGCGCAGGCTCGCCCCGGGCCAGCAGGAAAGGTTCCGGTCCGGCGCTCAGGGTCACTCTCCCCAGCCACCCCTGGGCGCCGGGCCGGGGCCCCCTGTCACCGTCCCCGCGGTGATGGGGTGGGGCGCCCCGCGCCCGGCCGTGTCATGCTGCGCTCCCCCCCGGAGCCTGCATGACCCCGCTCGCTGCCCTCTCGCTGTAGCTCGCCGCCGTGCCGGTCGCCGTCTCGACCGCCGCGCCGGCCAGCGCAGGAGGGGCCGCGGGAGGTCGCCGTGAGGCGCGGTCGGGTGCGGGCGCTGCTCCGGATGCGCAGGGCGCGGGCCCCGGGGGTCCGGCGGAAAGTGTAATGTAGAAGGACGCGACCCCTACCCGATCGGCATGATCACCCACGTCGCCTCGGGGGGCAGGCCGGGCCAGCCACCGGGGGTCCAGCGGCAGGACTGGATGGCGCGCCAGACCTCGGCGGCGACCGAGGCGGGCACGCGCGGGGTGAGCATGGTGAAGCGGGACGGGGTGCCGTCCGCGCCCACCGCGAAGCGGACGCTGATCAGCGGGGAGCGCTCGGCGGGGAGGCGCTGCTGCTCGGCGGCCAGGGCCTGCTGCACGCAGCCGGGCGTGGTGGCGGGGCGGGTGTAGCCGGCGGCGGGGTAGCGCGGCTCGCCGGCGGCCGGGCTGAGGGTTCGGTCGCAGCTGCCGGCCACGAACCAGCCCAGGTCGAGGCAGGCCTCCAGCACCTGCGGCGACGCCTCGTCGCGCTCGTCCGAGCAGAGGCCGGCCGCCAGGGCCGCGCGGGCCTGGCACTGCGGGTGCTTCGACCAGTCGAGCCGCGCGGCGGCGGTGGCGCCGGGCGAGCTGCGCTCCACCAGGCCGCCGTCGGTCACCTCGAAGCAGTCCTGGAACCAGCTCACGCCCACGCGCGAGCAGACGCCCTGGCCGGCCGGGCCGGCGCCGGCGTCGCGGAAGGCGGCGCGGCAGGCCTCCACCAGCTGCTCCTGCTGCAGCGCGCAGCGCGCCCGGTCCTGCCGCTGCTGCTCCAGCGTCCGCGGCTCACCGCCCGCGCCCTGCGCCGCCGCCGCGCCGGCCAGCGCCGCCGCGGCCACGAGCCCCGCCACCCGCATCGCGCTCATGGCACGCGAGCCTAGCACGCCTTCAGCGCGTGACCGCGCCGCCGGCCAGCGCCGCCTCGACGGTGTCGGGGTCGGCCGGCAGGCCGGCGGTGAGGGGCTCGCAGCCGGTCGCGGTCACCAGCAGCGTGTCCTCGATCCGGATCCCCAGCTGCTCGCCGTCGTAGAAGCCGGGCTCGATGGTGATGACCATGCCCGGCTCGAGCGGGCCGTCGGGCAGCGGGTCGTGCACCGAGAGCCCCACGCCGTGGCCGAGCCCGTGGACCAGCGCCTGCCCGGTGCGGCGCAGCAGCTCGGCGCTGGCCTCGGCGTACAGCGAGTCCCCCTGCCGCCCGCCCAGCCGCACGCCGGGCCTGCAGCCGGCGATCGCCAGCTGCTGCGCGTCCAGCACGGCCTGGTAGAGCCGGCGCTGCTCGGCGGTGAAGCGGCCGCCCACCGGGAAGGTGCGGGTGAAGTCGGAGGTGTAGCCGTCCGGCGTGCGGCAGCCGACGTCGAGCACCAGCAGCTCGCCGTCGCCGAGCGGCCCCGGCTGGCCCAGCCCGTGGGGCGAGGCGGCGGCGCGGCCGGAGAGCACCAGCGGATTGAAGGCCAGCCCGGGGCAGCCCTCGGCGCGCCAGGCGCCCTCCAGCGCGGCGCTCACCTGCGTGGGCGTGGCGCCGGCCCGGAGCAGCGGGAGCACGGCCCGCACGCCGCCCACGGTGGCGCGCGCGGCCAGCCGCAGCGAGGCCAGCTCGGCCGGCGACTTGATGGCCCGCAGCCGGGTGAGGGGCGCGTGCAGCGAGAGGCGCAGCCCGCTGCCGTCGCCCGGCAGCACCTGCGGCCAGAGCGAGGTGCGGCCCGTCAGCCAGCGCGCCTCGTACCCGCCGGCCCCGGCGCCGCGGTCGCCGGAGAGGCCCAGCAGCACGTCCTCCGGCGCGGGCCAGACGAGGCCGCCCCCGGGCGCGGCGGCGGCCAGCTGCGCGCGGCGGCCGGCCCACGGCTCCTCCGCCGGGGCCGGCAGCGCCGGCAGCAGGCGCGGCAGCGCGACCACCAGCCCGGCCGCGGCCAGGCCGGCCGCGGCGCCCAGCCCCAGCGCGGCGCGCGCCCGGAGCGGCTCGAGCCCCACCGGCCGCCACAGGCGCAGCGACACGAAGAGCAGCAGCCCGGCCGCGCCCAGCCGCAGGAGCCAGCCGTCCAGCGCCGGCACCCCGGCCCCGAGCAGCAGCGCCCCCACGCAGGCGCCCAGCGCGTGCCAGCCGATGCGGGCCGGGCGGGCCAGCACCACCGCCGCGATCAGCGCCAGCAGCGCGGCGCCGGCGGCCAGCCAGCGGTGCTCGAGCGGGCTCACGCCCAGCAGCGCGAAGAGCGCCGGCCACAGGCCCAGGAAGAGCGCCAGCCGCGGCAGCGCGCCCACCAGCAGCGCGGCGAGCCCCACCGCCAGGCCGGCCTGCGCCGCGGCGTGCCAGACCAGCGCCCCGGCCACCCCGGCCCGGAGCGCGGCCACCAGGAGCGCCAGCAGCGCCGAGGCCAGGAGCAGCGCGGCGCGGCCGCCGCGCGGCAGGAGCACGCCCACGGCCAGGCCGGAGAGGGCCAGCGCAGGGCTGAGGTCGTCCAGGATCATCGCGCGCCTTGGGCCGGCCGCGGGCCGGCGGTGCTCGGGGGACTGACGCTCGCCCTGGGCTCGTCGAAGGGCGAACGGGTCCCGTTCGTGGTTCGACAGGCTCACCACGAACGGTTGGGACCGCAGTCTCGCGCCCCGCGACCAGGCCGGCAAGCAATCCGCGCCCGCGCCGCCGCCGGTGTCCCCGTTCTACCCGCCGTCCGGCCCGGTCCGCTTCCAGATGGTGCCGCACCACAGGCACACCCAGCGCCGCTCCTCGCTGGCGCCCCGCGCGGTGATGTGGGCCTCGAAGCGCGAGCCGTCGGTGCGCCCGCAGGCGGGGCAGCGCTGGTCGGCGGGGGCAGCCGGCCCCGGGTCGCGGGGGGGCCGGCCGCGCCGCGGCGGGTCCTGGGCCAGCCAGATGGTGCCGCCCTGGGGCAGCTCGGGCAGCGGCAGCATCCCGCCGCGCACCACCGCGGTGCGCCCGGAGAAGTGCTCGGTGAAGCGCGTGCCGTTGGCGATCCCGCCCGCCTCCACCGGCAGCGCGCGGGCCGGCCGCGGGCGCTCGCCGCGGTGGCCCACCACCACCGCGCGCCCGGCGCGCCCCTCGCGCTGGTAGATGAGCGTGTCCGGCTCCACCGCCAGCGTCTGGTAGCCGCCCTCGCGCAGCGGCTCGCAGCCGCGCCGCAGCGCGATCAGGCTCCGGTAGAAGGCCAGCAGCCGCTGGTCCCAGCGCGTCCGGTCCCAGACCATGCAGCCGCGCTGCTCCAGCGCCGGGTCGTCCTCCAGCCCGACCTCGTCGCCGTAGTAGACGACCGGGACGCCCGGGTAGGTGAACTGGATCACCGCCGCCAGCCGGTGCAGCGCGTCGTTGCCGCCCACCACCGTGCGGATGCGCTGGAAGTCGTTGCCGTCCACCATGCGCAGGCCGTGCAGCACGCTGGGCCAGGGCACCACCGCCCGCGCCGCCTGCCAGGCCGCGTCGAGCGCCTCGGTGGACATGGGGCCGCCGGTGACGTCGTGCACGTCGCGCTGGTGCTCCTCGTAGCCGCGCAGCCAGTGCCAGAGCGGGAAGGCGAAGGCGCCGTGCTCGGCGGCGGCGTCGAGCTGGTCGCCCTGCAGCACCGCGGAGATGTCCACCAGGCTGCGGCTGGTGAGGCAGGCGTCCGGCCGCGCCTCGCGCACCGCCTGCCGCGCCAGCCGGAGCAGCTCGCCGGCGCTGCCGGGCCGGTCGGGCTCGGAGAAGTGGAAGGTCCAGCCGTCGGCGCCCCAGGGCGGCCGCAGCCAGCGGCGCAGCACGGCGTCCTCGCCGGTGATCATGCGCCGGAGCAGCTCGGGATGGCGGTGGTCCAGCCGGCGCTGGGCGGCCAGCCCCAGCCAGCGCGCGTGGTCACCCTGGGCCACCGGCAGGAAGAAGCCGGCCTCCTCCGAGGCGGGGTCGGCCAGCGCGGTCCGGAACCAGGGGTGGGCGGCGCTCACCTGGTGGAAGTCCAGCTCCAGCAGGTAGCGCAGGCCGCGCGCGGTGAGCGCCTCGCGCAGGCGGGCCAGCGCGGAGTTGCCGCCCAGCCGCGGATCGACGTGCTGGTGGTCGGCGGTGTCGTAGCGGTGGCTGGAGGGCGAGGTGAAGATGGGCGTCAGCGCCAGCACGTCCACGCCCAGGTCGGCCAGGTGGTCGAGCCGCTGCGCCAGGCCGTCGAGGTCGCCGCCGTAGAAGGCCAGCGGGAAGGGCTGCCCGGGGGCGGGCGGCTCGCCCCATGCGAACAGCCGGGCCTCGCCGCCGTGCGGGTTCTCGCCGGGCGGGCCGGCGGCCTCGCGGTGGTCGCCGCTGGTGGCGAAGCGGTCCACCACCACCTGGTAGACCACCGCGGCGGAGAGCCACGCCGGCGGCGCGTCCTCCGCCACCAGCCGGAAGTTGGAGTGGTCGGGCGGGCTGTAGGGGAGGGCGCCGGCGGCGGAGTAGGACCAGACGCCGTCGTCGCTCTCCACCACGAACCGGTAGGGCATGAGCGCGCTGCGCACCGGCAGCGAGGCCTCGAACCAGCGCGAGGGCGGCTTGGCCGGCCCGGTGGCCATGGGCGTGAACACCTGCCACCCGTCCACCACCGTCCGCACGAACACCCGCCGCACCGGCGCGCCCGCGCCCATGCGCAGCCGCAGCGTGACGGTGTCGCCCAGCCGCGGCTGGGCGCTGGAGACGTACCTGGGCGAGCCGTCGTGGTGGATGGTGCCCAGCCAGGCGGGGGCCGTCCGCATGCCTCAGCTCCGCCGCGCCAGCAGCTCGGAGAGCGCCTTGATGGGCCCGACGTCGGCGCGCGCCGAGTCCACCAGCACCTTGAGCACGCCCACGGCGGCACGGCACAGGTCGGCCAGCACCTCCAGGCGCCGCGCCTTGAAGCGGGCCAGCGCCTTCACCTCGGGATCGACGTCGGCCAGGGCGGCGCGGATCTGCTGCAGCGCGCCCTCGAAGGCCTCCAGGGCGCGCTCCACCGCCGCCTTCTCGCGCTCGCGCAGCACCCGCGTGACGAGCCGCCAGACGTTGGTCTCGGCCTCGTAGTGCTCCTTGCGATCGCCGGGGATGGTGACGCTGCGGACCACGCCCCAGTGGCGCAGCTCGGCCAGGCTCATGGAGAGCAGGCCGGTGGAGATGGCGAGGCGGTCGCACAGCTCCGGCGCGGCCAGCGGCCGGTCGGAGAGGAACAGCACCCCCCAGATCCGCCCCAGCTGCCGGCGGAAGCCCCACAGCTCCATCAGCGCCCCGACGGCCTCGGCCACGGCCAGGTCGGCCTGCTGCAGGGCGTGGGAGCTGGGGCCGGGGCTGGCGGGCGTGACCTCGGGCATGGGTCCTCAGGCCAGGGCCAGGTCCACCAGGGCGCAGGCCGCGAACGCCACCGAGGCGAAGGCGTTGTAGTTGAAGAAGGCGACGTTGATCCGCTCGGGCCGCAGCCCGCCGCGCGGGGCCACGTAGGCGTGCTCGGCGGCGATCACCGCCGCCAGGATGGCGGTCCCCACCGCCCAGCCCGGCCCGCGCCCGGCCAGCGCGCCGGCGGCGGCGATGGCGCCCACCGCCAGCACGTGCAGCCCGCGCGCCCACCAGAGCGCGCCGGCCACGCCGAAGCGGGCCGGGATGGAGCTCAGCCCCTCGCCGCGGTCGAACTCGGCGTCCTGCAGGGCGTAGAAGACGTCGAAGCCGGCGATCCAGGCGCCCACGCCCAGCCCCAGCACCACCGAGGCCAGCGGCGCGCCGCCGGTCAGCGCGATGGCCACGCCCACCGGCGCCAGCGCCTGCGCCACGCCCAGCCACAGGTGGCAGGCCCAGGTGAACCGCTTGGCGAAGGAGTAGCCGAGCAGGATGGCCAGCACCGGCGGCGCCAGCACGCCGCAGATCCAGGAGAGGCCGAACGCGGCGGCGGTGAAGACCGCGCCGCTCCCCAGCAGGAGCGCCCAGGCGGCGGCGGGCGAGACCTCGCCGGTCACCAGCTCGCGCCTCATGGTGCGCGGGTTCTTCGCGTCGAAGCGGCGGTCGGCGATGCGGTTCATGGCCATGGCGGCGGTGCGGGCCGCCACCACCGCCAGCGCCACCAGCGCCAGCCGCACCGGGTCGAGCCGGGCCGACCGCGCCACCAGCGCCACCGCCGCCGCCACGAAGGGCAGCGCGAACAGCGAGTGGGAGAGCTTCACCATCCGCGCCAGGGCCGCCACCGTCACGCCACCACCTCCGCGCCGGGGCGCTGCCGCGCCACCCAGTCGAACGGGCGCTCCTCGGCGCCGTGCGCCAGGACCAGGTACTCGAAGGGATCGACGTCCAGCATGGAGAGCTGGAGCGCCAGCATCCCGCGCAGCGGCGCGGCCAGCAGCCCGGGGGCGCGCCCCGGCGCCAGCCGCCCCACGTGCGGGGCGCCCACCGCGGCGCCGTTCCAGGCCAGCGGCATGAGCCGCGAGGACGGCACCTCCGGGAAGGCCTTGTGCAGCGCGGCCAGCTCGGAGAGCGGCGCCAGCGAGGGCGACGAGGCCAGCGAGTCGGTGCCCACCGCCAGCGGCACCCCGGCGTCGAGCAGCTGCGGCAGCGGCGGGAGCCTGCCGCCGATGTGCAGGTTGGAGCGCGGGCAGAGCACGGCGGTGGCGCCGGAGGCGGCCAGGGCCGCCACGTCCTCGGCGTCCAGGTCCACGCAGTGGACCGCCAGGTGCTGCGGGCGCAGGTGCGGGGCCACCAGCGCCACCGCGGAGCGGCCGCGCGGGCGGATGGCCTCCAGGTCCACGCCCAGCGCCCGGAACATGCGGGCGAAGTCGCCCGATCCGTCGGCGCAGAGCTGGCGCTCGGCCGGATCCTCGGCCAGGTGGATCGAGCCGGGGCCGGCGTCCAGCAGCGCGGCGATGGCGTCGAGCGGGGTGGAGTAGATGGCGTGGGGCGTGCGGACCACGCGCAGGCCGGCCGGCGGCGGGCCGTGGCGGGCCAGGGCGGCGTCGGCGGCCGACAGCGCCGCGGCCAGCCGCTCGGGGGCGAGGCCGAAGACCTCGTGGAAGACGGTGCCGGCCAGGCCGTGGGCGGCCAGCACCGGGAGCGGGTCGAGCGAGTTGGAGACGTCGCCGATGGCCGCCACGCCGTGGAGGACCATGTCCTCGACGGCCATGGCGCAGGCCAGCGCCGGCGCCTCGGCGGCCGCCGCCCGGGCGCGGGCGGACACGAAGAGCTGGATCCAGGAGGGCAGCCCGCTCCCGCCCGGCACGCGGCCGGAGAGGTGCGAGACCTCGAGGTGCAGGTGGGCGTTGACCAGCGCCGGCAGCAGCACGGCGTCGATCCGGTCGCCCGCCCCGTAGCGCGGCTCGATCAGCGGGCGCGGGCCCACCGCCACCACGGTGTCCCCCTCCAGCACCACCGCCCCGTCGGCGATGGGCTCGGCGGCCAGGCCGGAGGGACCCTCGGCCAGCCCCGGGAGCACCCAGGGCGCGCTGACGACTCGGACGGTCACGCCTCCCTGGCCTCCACCAGCTCGTACCGCATGTTGCGGCGCCCGGCCCGGAAGCCGGCGTCGCGGATGTGCCGCTCCACCTCGTCCGAGTCCATCTGGAAGGTGGTGCCGGCGGCCGAGACCACGTTCTCCTCGATCATCACCGAGCCGAAGTCGTTGCACCCCATGTGCAGCGAGGCCTGGGCCACGCCGCCGCCCATGGTGACCCAGGAGGCCTGCAGGTTGGGCACGTTGTCCAGCACCAGCCGCGAGAGCGCGTTGGTGCGCAGGTAGGCCTGGGCGCTGGTGTCCCCGGGCGTGAGCCGGGTGTGGTCGGACTGGAAGGGCCAGCAGATGAAGGCGGTGAACCCGCGGGTCTCGTCCTGCAGCTCCCGCAGCCGCAGGAGGTGGGCCACCCGGTGCCGGGCCTCCTCGCCCACGCCGAACATCATGGTGGCGGTGGAGCGGAGCCCCTGCTGGTGGGCGGCCTTCATCACCACAAGCCACTCGTCGGTGGAGCACTTGAGCGGGGCGATGCGCCGCCGGACCTCGTCCTCGAGGATCTCGGCGCCGCCGCCGGGGATGGAGTCCAGGCCGGCCGCGATCAGCCGGCGGATGGTCTCGTCCAGCGGCAGCTCGCTGGTGCGGGCGATGTGCCAGATCTCCTCGGGGGAGAGGGCGTGCAGGTTGATGACCGGCCACTTCGACTTCACCCAGCGGAACAGGTCCTCGTACCACTCGACGCCCAGGTCGGGGTGCAGCCCGCCCTGCAGCAGGATCTCGATCCCGCCCAGCGCCACCGTCTCGTCGATCTTGCGCGTCAGCTCGTCGCGCGAGAGGACGTAGGCCTCCTTGTGGCCGCGGGGCCGGTAGAAGGCGCAGAAGTGGCAGGCCGTGGTGCAGACGTTGGTGTAGTTGACGTTGCGCGAGACGATGTAGGTGACCAGGCCCTCGGGGTGGAGCGCGCGGCGGCGGGCGTCGGCGGCCAGCCCCAGCTCCAGCAGCGGCGCCTGCTCGTCCAGCAGCTCGGCCTCGTCCGCGTCCAGCCGCTCGCCGTCGGCCCCCTTCTGCAGCGCGGTGTCGAGCGAGACGGCGCGGCGGGTGCGCTTCGAGCGGACCACGTCGTCCACGAAGCGCAGCTTCATGGGCGGCAGGAAGCCCTTCCGCGCGGCCCGGTCCAGGAACGCCTCCAGCCCCTCCAGCTCGTAGGGGCCCAGGCCGTAGCGGATGCGCTGGGTCAGGTAGCGCCGGTAGCGCTCCGGGTCGCCGCCCTTCTGCGCGGCGAACCGCTGCGCCAGCTCGGTGCGGATCCCCAGGCCGTGCTGCGCGGCCCGCGTCAGCTCCTGCACGTCCTCCGGCTTCACGGCGCCGGGCCGGGCCGCCCAGAGCGCGAAGATCATGGGGAGGCCGGTGAGGTGGTTCCACTCGCGCCCGAGGTCGAGCACGTGGTTGGCCTTCACGTCGAAGCCGCGGTCGCCGATCACCAGCGCGCCCCTGGTCCCCTTGGCCTGGGCCAGGCCGCCGGCGGCGGGCAGCGGGGTGTACCGCGGGTGCACGCCCATCTCGTCCAGCACCAGCTTGGCCAGCACGTGGGAGGTGCGCGAGGCGGTGTCGAGGAAGACCTCGTCCCAGATGGCCGGCGACTGCTCGCCGGCCAGCACCACCGTCTGCACCGGCCCGTCGGCGCCGATGGCCATGCCGGGGACGATCTCGTACTCACCCTTGGTGAGGGCGGCGACCGAGACCAGGGCCAGGTCCACCTCGCCCGCCTCCAGCAGGGCGGCGGCGCGGGAGGGCTCGGCCGGGACGAGCTCGATCCGCTCGGAGCCCTCCAGCCCCGCGGTGAGGGGCCAGGCGTTGAGGAAGGAGACGGCGGCGGCGCGGAGCTTCGGCATCTTCGGTTCCTCGGTGGATCAGGCGGTGACCGGCAGCGCGGCGGGCGGGGGCGCCTCGTGCACCCTGAGGACGCGGTAGAGGCTGTCGCGCTCGGCCGGCACGCGGCCGGCGCTGCGGATGAGCTGGTGCAGCGTCTTCTCGTTGAGCCCCTGCGGCACGGTGGAGCCGGCCATGTGGTAGATGCGCTCCTCGAGCACGGTGCCGTCGAGGTCGTCCACGCCGAAGGCCAGCGCGGTCTGGGCCAGCCGCTCGCCCAGCGAGACCCAGTACGCCTTGATGTGGTCGAAGTTGTCGAGGTACAGGCGCGCCACCGCCAGCGTGCGCAGCGCGTCGTAGCCGGTCGGCTTGGGGAAGGCCTTCCCGATCATGTTGTGCTCGGGGTGGAAGGCCAGCGGGATGAAGACCTGGAAGTGGCCGGTCTCGTCCTGCAGCTCGCGCAGCCGGCGCATGTGGTCGACCCGCTCCTCCAGCCGCTCGATGTGGCCGTACAGCATGGTGGCGTTGGTCCTCACGCCCAGCCGGTGCGCGGTGCGGTGGATCTCCAGCCACTGCTCGGCGGTGGCCTTGTCGTCGCAGATCTTCCGGCGCACGCGGGGGGCGAAGATCTCGGCGCCGCCGCCGGGGAGCGTGTCCAGGCCGGCCGCCATCAGGCGGCGCAGGACCTGCTCGTAGCTCATGCCGAACTTCTCGGCGAAGAAGTGGATCTCGATGGCGGTGAAGGCCTTGATGGCCAGCTCCGGCCAGGCCTTGCGGATGCGCGAGAGGAGCTCGGTGTAGTACTCGAAGGGCAGGTCGGGGTGGAGGCCGGAGACGATGTGGACCTCGGTGACCCCCAGCGGCCGGCGCGAGAGCACCTTCTCGACCGCCTCCTCCAGCTTCATGGTGTAGCCGTCGGAGGCGCGCTGGTCGTCCTTGCGGGCGAACGAGCAGAACTTGCAGCTGGCCACGCAGACGTTGGTGGGGTTGAGGTGGACGTTCCGGTTGTAGAACGCCAGGTCGCCGTGGCGCCGCCGCCGGACCACGTCGGCCAGCGCCCCCACCGCGCCCAGGTCGGCGGTCTGGAAGAGCTGGAGCGCCTCCGCGTCGGTGATGCGCTGGGAGGCCAGGACCTTGTCGGCGATGGCGCCGAGGCCGTCGCGGTCGAGCGCGCGCCGGGCCAGGGTGGAGAGCTGCATCTACGGTTCCTCCGCGGGTTCGGGGGCGCGCGGGACGAGCCCCTCCCACCGCTTCATGAGAATCGTTGGGCAGGCCCAGGTGGTCGAGCGCGCGCGCCACCACCGTGTCCACCAGCTGCGGCACCGTCGCGGCGCCGGAGTAGAAGGAGGGCGAGGCCGGCATGACCATGGCGCCGGCCTCGATCACCGCCGTGATGGCGCGGGCGTGGACCAGCGAGATGGGCGTCTCGCGCAGCACCAGCAGCAGCTTGCGCCGCTCCTTGAGCATCACGTCGGCGGCCCGGCCCACCAGGTCCACCGACATGCCGTAGGCGATGCGCGAGAGCGCGCCCGCCGAGCAGGGGATCACCACCATGCCGTCGTAGAGCGACGAGCCCGAGGCGAACGGCGCGGTGAAGTCGTGGTTCTTCCAGGCCTTGAAGGGGTAGCGCGGCTCGGCGCCCAGCTCCTGCTTCCAGACCTGCTTGCCGGTGGTGGTGAAGACCAGGTCGGCGTGCACGCCGTGCGCGGGGCCGTGCTCGGCCAGGAAGTCGAGCAGCCGCTTGGCGTAGGGCGCGCCGGTGGCGCCGGAGATGGCCACCACCAGCTTCACGCGCGCACCGCCGTGACCAGCCCGCACACGCCGGGGAAGAGGGTGGTGCCGCGCACGTCCTCGAAGCCGAGCCGCGCCGCGGCGGCCTCGAACTCGCGCCGCGAGGCGAACCGCTCCATCGACTCGACCAGGTAGCGGTAGGCGGCCGGGTTGGGCGAGAGGATCCGCCCCAGCACCGGCAGCGCCAGCTTGTTGTAGGCGCCGTGGACGAAGCGCGAGCCGCGCGACTCGGAGCGGAAGAACTCCAGCACGCCCAGCCGCCCGCCCGGGCGCAGCACCCGGGCCAGCTCGGCCAGGCCGGTCTCGTAGGAGTCGAGGTTCCGCATCCCGAAGGTCACGGTGGCCAGGTCGAAGGAGGCCGCCTTGAAGGGCAGGGCCAGGGCGTCGGCCTGGCTGGCCGGCAGCCCGGTCTTCTCCACGCCGCGGGCCAGCATCTGCAGGCTGAAGTCGGCGGCGAAGACCCGCAGCCCGGGGGCGCGGCGGTGGGCCAGGCCGGCCACGTCCATGGTCCCGGCGCACAGGTCGAGCAGCCGCTCCCCGGCGCGCGGGGCCAGCGTCGTGAGCAGCCGGCGCCGCCAGGCCTGGTCCACCCGCAGCGTCATGACGCGGTTGAGCAGGTCGTAGGAGGGCGCGATCCGGTCGAACATGGCGCGCACCGCGGGGGCGCGCGGCCCCTCGCCGGGCAGCGGGACCGCCGTCTCGGGGTCGCCCTTCGACTCCGCCTGTCCTGAGCGCAGGCCCGCCTCGCGGGCCGGAGCCGAAGGACTCAGTGCGAACGGATCTGGTGATCGACCGGACGACGGGGTCACTCAGGCGGCTCCCTTCTTCGGGCTCCAGGCGGGCGCGGGCGGCAGCGGGAGGTTGGGCCGGCGGAAGGGGCCGGCCCCCGGCACCAGCCGCTCGTAGAGCGCGTCCATGCGGGCCAGCACCTCCGGCGGGTGGACGCACGGCTCGGGCCACTCGCGGCCGCCCTCCTCCGCCCACTTGCGCGTGGCGTCCACGCCGATCTTCCCGCCCAGCCCCAGGTGCGGCGAGGCGTGGTCGAGGATGTCCACCGGGCCGTCCACGATCACCAGGTCGCGCTTCGCGTCCACGTTGGCGAGGGCGCGCCAGGCGGCCAGCGCGTGGTCCTGCACGTCCACGTCCTCGTCGAAGACCACCAGCGTCTTGGTGGAGGCCATCTGGCCGGAGCCCCACAGGCCGTGCATCAGCTTCTTGGCGTGGCCGGGGTACTCCTTCTTCATGGAGATGAGGCAGAGGTTGTGGAACACGCCCTCCGCCGGCATGGCCATGTCGACGATCTCCGGGAAGACGAGCTGCAGCATGGGCAGGAAGAGCCGCACCGTGGCGGTGCCCATCCACAGGTCCTCGACCGGCGGCGGCCCGACCACGGTGGCGGGGTAGACCGGATCCTTGCGGTGGGTGATGGCCACCACGTCCAGCGCGGGGTAGTCGTCGGCCAGGGAGTAGTAGCCGGTGTGATCGCCGAAGGGCCCCTCGCGCACCAGCGGCGCGGCGGTGTCCACGAACCCCTCGATGATCACGTCGGCGTCGGCCGGCACGTCCAGCCCGGTGGCCACGCCCTTCACCGTCCGGACCGCCTCGCCGCGCAGGAAACCGGCGAAGAGGTACTCGTCCACGTTGGGCGGCAGCGGCGCGGAGGCCGACCAGGTGAGCGCCGGATCGCCGCCCAGCGCGATGGCGACCGGCATGCGCTCGCCCCGCTTCCTGTAGCCGCGGTAGTGCGCGGTGGCGGTCTTGTGCAGCTGCCAGTGCATGGCCAGGCGGCGCGGCCCCAGCACCTGCAGCCGGTACATGCCCACGTTGCGGATGCCGGTCTCGGGGTCCTTCGTGATCACCTGCGGCAGCGTGATGAACGGCCCGCCGTCGTGCGGCCAGGTGGTGAGGACCGGCAGGATGCCCAGGTCGGGCTCGCGCTCCACCACCTCCTGGCTGGGGCCGGACGAGACGTGCTTGGGCGTCATGGTGGCCAGCTTCCCCAGCCTGGGGAGCAGCTTGAGCTTGTCCCAGAGCGACTGCGGCGGGGCCATGCGCAGCAGCGAGCGCAGCTCGGCGGCGTGCTCCTCGAAGTCCTCGGAGGAGAGCGCCCAGCTGGTCCGCCGGCGGGTGCCGTAGAGGTTCATGGCCACCGGCATCGAGCCGGGGTGGCCCTTCACGTTCTCGAACAGGAGGGCCGGGCCCCCCTGCTTGGCGGCGCGGTCGGCCAGCGCGGCCATCTCCAGCACCGGATCGACCGGATCCTTCACGCGGACGAGCTCGCCGGCCTGCTCCAGCCGGTCGAGGAACTCGCGGAGCGAGCGGTAGCCCATGGCGCGCGGATCTCTATCCCACCGGCCGGCTTGTTTCAACAATCGTTGAAGGAAAAAAGCTTCGTCCGGACGCGGGGCTTGGAGCCGCTGAGGGCTCCTTCCCCACCGCCCTTCCAGGGGCCGGACCTTGCGTCTGCGGGCGCTCACGGAGCGTCAAGGCGGGCCGCCCCGCCCGCCGCAGGGCCAAGGCGCGAGCCGGGAAGGTCCGGGCGAAAGGACGCGCCCGCGACGAAGCTTCCCCATCGACCGTCCGACCGATCTAGGCTACGCCGCCCATGGACCGCCGCCAGCGCGCACGAGAGCTGATCCTGGTCGCCCTCCACGGGGTCGAGGAGGAGCTGTCGGCGCATCGCTACCCGATCTGCGCCGAGCACCTCTGCACCTGCCGCGAGAGGCTGCGCGAGTACCTGGCCTCGCTCGAGGGCGGCTGCCTGCCGCCCAAGCGGGAGCGGCCGGAGGGGCTGGGGCGGATCATCGTCGACTCCTGGGGCTACGACGTGCCGCTGGCCAACGTGATCCTGGCGGCGGAGCGGGCCTGGCGGAACGCGTAGGGGCCGCCCGCGCGCGAGCGGCCCGCGCCGGTTCAGGGCTGCCCGGCCCCCTCCGGCAGCAGCAGCCCGGCCGCCTCGAGCGCCGGCCGCAGCTGGCGGGCGTCGCCGACCACCACGATCTGCTCGCGCCCCACGCCCAGCCCCTGCGCCACGGCCTGCAGCCCGGCGGGCTGCACCGCGGCCAGCCGGGGCATGAACGTGTCCCACTCGTCGGTGGGGAGCCGGTACAGGAACAGCTCCTCGAGCCGGCGGCCGTTGCGCTGGGAGGTGCCGAACCGGAGCAGCTGCTCGCGCGCCACGCGCTGGCGCGCCCGCTCCAGCGCCGCCGCGTCCAGCGGGGCGCGGGTCGCCTCCAGGCCGGACAGGATGGCCTGGATCGCGCCGGCGGCGCCGGCGCTGGGCACGGTGGTCCGGACGACCAGCGCGCTGCCGCGCGAGAGGTCCGTGCTCGAGGCATGGACGCCGTAGGTGAGCCCCTGCTCCACCCGCAGCCGCTGCTCGAGCGCGGTGGTGAGGTGGTCGGACAGGACCAGCCAGGCCGGCTCGTCGCGCGCGGCGCGCGGCGTGACCCGGACGCCCAGGAACAGGCTCGCCTGGGTGGCGCCGGGCTGGTCGATGATCACCAGCCGGCGCTGCTCCGGCAGCGGCGCCGGGCCGGGCAGCGCCTTCGCCTCGGCGTCGGCCGGCTTCCAGCTCCCGAACAGCTTCTCGAGGCCCTTCCACAGCTCCGCGTCGGGCTTCACCGCACCGCTGATGATCAGCACGGCGCGGTCGGGCCGGAGCGTCTGGCGCAGGAAGGCCTTGGCCTCGCCGGTCCCGAAGTCGCGGATCACGTCCGGGTTGGACGGCTGCTCGTAGCCGGCGCCGGGGAAGAGGCTGGAGAGGAAGATCCGGGTGAGCCGGTCGTCCCCCTGCACCGGGCGGCGCTCCAGCTCGTCGGCGATGGCGCGGCGCAGGCGCTCGAAGGCGGGGGCGTTGAACTCGGGCGCCCGCGCGCCGCAGGCCATGTGGCTGAGCGACGCCGGCAGCCAGGAGGCCGGACCGTGGGTGGTGGAGAGCAGGTGCCCGTCGGCCGGGCGGAAGCGCTGCCCGCTGCAGGCGGAGCTCCACAGGGCCACGGTCTCCAGGTCCAGGTCGCGGGCGCTGACGCCGGGCGCGCGGATCACCAGCCGGGCGCCGGCCACCGGGAAGCCGGGGCGCGGCGCCACCACCACCTCCAGCCCGTTGGAGAGCCGGCGCCGCTCGATGACCGGCACGGCCGGCCGGAGCCTGGAGAAGTCGAGCCGGGTGCCTGCGTCGGGCTCGCCGTCGAGGGTGTCCCCGCCGCGCTGCTCGCCGCGCCCCATGAGCGCGCCGGTCAGGCGCGGCGCGCCCCCGGGCACCACCAGGAGCGCCACCAGCCGCTTGTCGTCCAGGTAGCGGGCCACGTAGTCGTGGGTATCGGCGGAGAGCTGCTGTTTGATGAGCCGCTCCAGGCCGGCCAGGGCGTCGGTCATGCCGGTGGTGCGCAGCGTGGCCGCCAGCCCGCCGGTGTCCAGCGACTCCATGGCCAGCTGGTGCTCGAGCACCAGCGCGTCGCGGACGGCCTCCTTGGCGATCAGGTCCTCCTTCTCGAGGAAGCTGGTCCCGTGCCGGAAGCGCTTCTCCGACCGGAACGCGTCCAGCGCGCGCTGCGCGTCGCCGGCGTCGCGCAGCGTGAGCTGGCCGACCACCAGCGAGACGCCCTGGTGGCGCAGCGTGGTCGCGTCGCCCGAGACCACCCGCTCCTGCAGCCGGGCCGCCACGGCGGACAGGCGGTACTCCAGGTACTGCGCGGCGGCGATGGCGCGCGGGCCGCCGCCCTGGAGCTCACCGGGCACGGCCCAGGCCACCCAGAGCGTGGGCCGCTCGACCGCCGCGCTCCGGGTCTCGATGCCCTGCGCCACGGGGCCGTCCAGCGCCGGGGTGGGGGCCTCGGCCGGCTCCGGCTCCACCCAGGTCGAGCGATCCGCCGGGTCGGGTCCCGCCACGATGGCGCCGCCCAGCTGGATGGCGGTGCGGCTGACCTGCTCGCCCGCGGTCGGGCCGGTCACCACCAGGATCACGCGCTCCGGCACGTAGTACCGGGTCACGAACTGGCGCACGTCGGCGAGCGTGATGGCGGCGAGCGACTGGGGCGTGCCAACGGGCCGGGCGTACGGGGTTCCGGGCACGGCCCGGGCCAGCAGCCACTCGAGCTGCTCGGTCTCGCTGGTCTCGTCGGCCTGGGCCTCGGCCAGCTCGCGCCGGACCACCTCGCGCTCTCGCTCGAAGTCGGCCTGCGTGATCCCCCAGCAGCGGGCTGCGCAGCCGCTCCAGCTCGACCTGCAGCAGCAGCTCGAGCTGATCCGGGCTGCCGGTCGCGAGGTAGTCGGTGGCGTCCGCGCGCGTGAACGCGTTGAAGCGGACGCCGGCCCCGAGCAGCCGGTCCCAGGTCCGCGGCCCGCCGCCGGAGCGCGCGCGGAAGGTGAGGTGCTCGACCAGGTGCGCCATGCCCTCCTGGCCGGGCGGATCGTCCACGCGCCCCACGTCGTAGGAGGCCGAGACCGACAGCTCGGTCATGTGCGGCAGCTGGTACGCGAGCAGCCGCAGGCCCGAGGGGTAGGTCGAGGCGAAGCCGGTGTACGGGACCGGGGAGGCGGCGCGGGCGGGCGCCGCAGCGAGCCCCAGCAGCAGCACGGCGGTGAGGAGGCGCATCCCCGGACGCTAGCACGCCGGAGTGAAGGCCTGCGGCGGCCGACCTGCGGCCTCCCGCCGCCGGAGCCGTCCCTGGGTACCCCGCGGAGGCGCCCTCAGAACGCCCGCTCGGTCAGGTGCACCGCCGCCTCGTGCAGCGCGGCGCGGTGCGGGCCCTCGGGGACCAGCTCCAGCGCGGCCAGCGCGCGGTGCGTGTGCTCGCGGGCCATGGCGCGCGCCGCGTCGACGCCGCCGACGCGCTTCACGGCCTCGATCACCTCGACCGCCACGGCGTCGGCGGGGATGTTCCCCTCGACCACCGCGGCCAGCCGCTCGCGCAGCCGCCCATCGGCCTGGCAGGCGCGGATCAGCGGCAGCGTGGCCTTGCCCTCGATGAGGTCGGCGCCGAGCCGCTTGCCCAGCAGCGCCGGGTCGGCGGCGTAGTCCAGCGCGTCGTCCACCAGCTGGAAGGCGATGCCGATCCCCTCGCCGAACTGGATCAGCGCCTCCGGCACCTTGCCGGTGAGGCCGGCCGACCAGGCGCCGGCGGCGGCGGCCCAGCCGAAGAGCGAGGCGGTCTTGCCGATGACGACGTCGAGGTAGTCCTTCTCCGTGGCCTGGAACCCGCCGCGCAGCGAGAGCTGCAGCACCTCGCCCTCCACCAGCCGGCGCATGGTGGCCAGCAGCGAGGGGAGCGCGGCCGAGCGGGCCGGCGCGGCGGAGACGATTTCCAGCGCGCGGGTCAGCAGCCAGTCGCCGGAGAGGACCGAGACGGCGTTGCCCCAGATGACGCGCGAGGCCGGCTGGCCGCGCCGCAGCGGGCCGTCGTCGATCACGTCGTCGTGGAGCAGCGTGGCGGAGTGGGTCAGCTCGGCGGCCACCGCGTAGGGCACCGCCTCGCGCATCTCGCCGCCGCAGGCGCCGGCGGCCAGCAGCGTGACCATGGGCCGGATGCGCTTGCCGCCGGCCGAGACCAGGTGGCGCGCCGCGGCCCGGAGCTTCTCCTCGGCGTCCTCGGTGGCGCGGGTGAGCTGGACCTCCAGCTCGAGCAGGTTCTCCGGGAGGCTCGGGACGTCGGCCAGGGCGGCCTGGGCCCGCTCAGGGCGGACCCCGCGCTTCGCGCTCGCGTCGAGCTGCGAAAGGATGGCCTGCTCTCTCGCCACTGCGGACCTCCGGGGGACGCCGGCCTTCAACGAAAGTTGAAGGCATATAGCGCGGCGGGCGAGCCGGGGTCAACGAAAGCCGGCCCCGTCCGGCGCCACGGCGGGCGCCCGTCCGCTCTCCGGGCTGGAACGGCCGCGGCACCGGCTTTCTCCGGGTGTGAAGGCGCGTGCTCCGCGGGGCGGACCCACGGTCCGCGGCGGGCCTGGTTCGCCCGCTGGCCCAGCGGCTGCACGGGAGCCGCGCGATCCCCGGGCGCCCGGCGGTCCGGCCGCCCCGGCCCGGATGGCGGGCGGCCCGGCGCGGGGACGGGGCGAGGGGGGAGCGCATGCGGGTGGCGATGGTGTGGGTCGCGCTGGCGGCCGGGCTGGTGGGCTGTCCGTCCTCGAAGGGCGGGAAGCCGCCGGACTGCCCGCCGGAGCAGCAGGGGCCCGACGGCCAGTGCCTGCCGCCGGTGTGCGAGGGCTCGGGCCCCGCCTGCGGCTCGGCCTGCTGCGCCGCCGATCAGACCTGCGGCGGCGACGGGCGCTGCCACGGGCGCGCCTGCAGCGACCTGGCTCCGTGCGACGCCGGCGAGACCTGCAAGGCGGGCTTCTGCCTGTCGGCGGATCCGACCTGCGCCTGGACCGCCGCGCCGGGGCCCTTCGCGCCGCGCATCGCCTGGCAGTGGACCGGCTCCGCCACGCTGCCGCAGTACCAGGACGTGCTCATGACGCCGGTGGTGATCCAGCTCTCCCCGCTCTCCGGCGACCTGTTCGCGGCCCCGGCGGTGGTCTTCAACGCCATCCGTGGCGACGTGGGCGCGGCCGAGGAGGTGGAAGGCGTCATGCGCGCCGTCCGCGGCGAGGACGGCTCGGACCTGTGGACCAGCGACCCCGCCCACCTGGTCAACGGCCTCACCGGCATCGCCGCCGGCGACCTGCGCGGCGACGGCCACGTGACGCTGGTGACCGGCCGCTTCTCGCACGGCGACCCGGCCCAGGACGGCGTGGTGGCCTTCGACGAGGAGGGGCGGTTCAGGTGGGAGGTGATCGGCCCGCGGGTCCGCTGGGGCGCGCCCACCATCGCCAACCTGGACGGCGGGCCCGGCGCGCAGGTGATCGTGGGCGCCACGGTGATCGACGCCGACGGCCACGTCCTCTGCCAGGGCGCCTTCGGGCAGGGCTCCAACTTCATGGGGCCGATCTCGGCGGTGGCCGACGTGGACCTGGACGGGCGGCCGGAGATCGTGACCGGCAACACCGCCTACGACGCCAGCTGCCAGCCGAAGCCGGGCTGGCCGGCCACCTACCCGGACGGCGCCACGCCGCGCGAGGACGGCACGGTGGCGGTGGCCGACTTCACGGGCGACGCGCACCCCGAGATCGTGGTGGTGGGCGCCGGCCAGGTGCGCCTGCACGACTGGCAGGGGAGGCTGCTCTGGGGGCCGTTCCCGCTGCCCGGCGGCGGCGCCGGCGGGCCGCCCACGGTGGCCGACTTCGACGGCGACGGGCGGCTGGAGATCGGCGTGGCCTCGCGCTCCACCTACTCGGTGCTGAAGCCCTTCGCGGCCGACCCGGTGGTCTGGTCGCGGCCGACGCAGGACCACTCCGACGTGACCGGCAGCTCGGTCTTCGACTTCGAGGGGAACGGCAGCGCCGAGGTGGTCTACGGCGACGAGTGCTACACCCACGTCTACGCCGGGCGCGACGGGGCCACGCTCTTCGAGGCGGAGAACCCGAGCTGCACCACGCAGGAGAACCCGGTGGTGGCCGACGTGAACCGCGACGGCCGGGCGGAGATCGTGGTGCCCACCAACTCGGTCTGCAACTACGCCTGCCCGTGGGGCGACCAGTACGGCTCGGGCCACGGCGTCACGGTCTACAAGGACCTGAACGACCGCTGGGTGGGGACGCGCCCAGTCTGGAACCAGCACGCCTACGCGGTGACCAACGTGGGTGACGACGGCGTCATCCCGCAGTCGGCCGCCGACTTCTGGCGGCTCCCGGGGCTGAACGCCTTCCGCAAGAACACCGAGGGCAGCCTGAACTCGGCCGCGCCCGACCTGGCGGTGGACCACGTGGACGTGTCGGTGGACCCGGGCGCCTGCCCGGACCGGCTCACGGTCACGGTGCAGGTCTGGAACCGCGGCGCGGTGCCGGTGGCGCCGGGCGTGCCGGTCGCGTTCCGCAGCGACCCTGCCGGCGACGTGCTGGGCGTGGTCCAGACCGCGACCCGGATCCTGCCCGGCCAGGCGGAGGCGGTGAAGCTGGTGCTCCAGCACCCGAGCCAGACGCCCGCCGGCCTCGCCGTGCAGGTGGACGACGACGGCACCGGGCACGGCGTGGTGGGCGAGTGCGACGAGTCGAACAACGGCGCGAAGACCGGCGACGCCTTCTGCACGGGCAACGGGCTCTGATCAGTCCTCCACCACCACCGTGACCGGCGCGCTCACCACCGCGCGCCCGGCCAGCGCGGCGGTGATCACGTGGCGCCCCGGCACCGGCCGCCAGCGCGCCTCGTGCGGATAGCCGACCGTGGCGATGGGCGTCCCGTCCACCAGCCAGACCACCGGCTCGCCGGCCGGCGTGGCCCGCGCCTGCAGCCGGATGGTGGCGGCCTCGGCAGGCGTGTCCGGATCCCACAGGTAGCGGGCGCGCGGCCGCGGCTCGAGGATGGTGACGCCGGGCGGCTGCTCCGGGCCAGGGCAGAGCGGGCTCTCTTGCAGCGGCGCCACCTCCAGCCGCTGCCCGGCGGCCCAGGAGGCGTAGCGCGCCGGGAGGTCGAGCAGCACCGGCCGGCGCACCCAGCGGGCCGGACAGCCGGCGCCGGCGCGCAGGCCGTTGCGCGCGTCGAGGGGGACCTGGCGGTGCCAGGGGCAGCGCTCCAGGGGCTCGGTGCCGGGGGCGAAGTGCTCGCTCCGCGCGTGCGGGCAGTGGGGCCCGGCCAGGCGCCCGGAGAGCGCACAGACCGTGCGCGCCACCCAGCCGGCCGGCATCGGGAAGGCCAGGAGCGGCGCGCGCTGCGGCGCCCGCAGCGGCGAGACGGCGTCGAGGATGGCGTGGGCCGCGCCGGCGGCGCCGGTGAGCCCGGTGACGCGGTTCATGCGCCGCCAGTCGTGGTTCCCGACCCAGACCGCCACCACCAGCCGGTCGCTGTAGGCCACGGCCCAGGCGTCGCGGAAGCCCTGGCTGGTGCCGGTCTTGACCGCCACCGCCTGGTCGTAGTCGAGCGCGCTGCCGGGCGGGAAGCTGGGGCGCCGCGCCTCCGGGTCGGCGAGGAGCTGCGCCGTGAAGCCGGCCACGTCCTGGCGCAGCAGCCGGCGCCCGGCCGGCACCGGCACGTCGGCGAAGGTCCGCAGCGGGAGCCAGGTCCCGCCGCGCGCCAGCATGGCGTAGAGCCCGGCCACCTCCTCCAGCGTGACCGGCAGGTTGCCGATGGCCACGCCCAGCCCATAGCGCCCCGGCTCGCGCGAGATCCCGGCCACGCCGCCGGCCTCGAGCAGGTCCAGCACGCGCGGCACGCCCACCTCCGAGGTGACCCGCAGCGCCGGGATGTTGCGCGAGTTGGCCAGCGCCTCGCGCAGCAGCATGGGGCCGAAGAAGAGGTGGTTGGCGTTCTCCGGCAGGAAGGAGCGCCCGCTCTCCCACTGGAAGTCCATGGGCGTGTCCTCGAGCTCGCTGGCGGCGGTCAGCCGGCCGGACTCGAGCGCGAGGGCGTAGATGAAGGGCTTGAGCGCCGAGCCGGGCGAGCGGCGCACGCGGGCGTAGTCGATGCCGCCGCGGGCCTCCTCGGCGAAGTAGTCGGCCGAGCCGACGTGGGCCAGCACCGCGCCGTCCTCGGGATCGAGCACCAGCGCGGCGGTGTTGCCCGCGCCGGCGGCCTGCAGGCCGGCCAGGTTGTCGGCCAGGACGCGCGCCACCTTCCCCTCGATCTCCAGGTCGAGCGTGGTGGTGCGGATGGGGCGCTCGGGCCGGCGGTCGCGCAGCGCCGCCTCCCCCAGCGCCAGCACCGCGTGCAGCGCGGCGGGATCCCGGCGCGGCCGCGGCGCCAGCCCCAGGTCGCCCTGGAGCGCCTGCGCCAGCTCGGCGTCGTCGAGGTAGCCGCGGGCGTGCAGCGCGCGCAGGATGCGGTGCGCCCGCCGGATCCCCCGCGCCAGCCCGGCCGGCTCGCGCGGGTTCATGAGCCCGGGCGCCTGCGGGAGGCCGGCCAGGTAGGCGGCCTGCAGCCAGGAGAGGTCCTCCACCGGCTTGTCGAAGTAGAGGCGCGCGGCCCGCGCCACGCCGCGCACGTTGTTGCCGTAGGGGGCCAGCGTCAGGTAATGCCGCAGCACCGCGTCGTGGCCGTGGTGGCGCACCAGCAGCACCGCCTCGACGGCCTCGCGCGCCTTGCGCAGCAGCGTGCGCCGCCCCGGCGACTGCAGCCGCGCCGTCTGCATGGCGATGGTCGAGCCCCCGGAGACGATCCGCAGCGCCCGCAGATCCTGCCAGGCGGCCCGGGCCAGCGCGCCGGGTCGGACGCCGGCGTGCTCGAAGAAGGTCCGGTCCTCCGTCTCCAGCGTGGCGGCCAGGATCCGCCGCGGGACCTCCGGCGGCAGCGGCCAGTACCCCAGCGCCTCGCCCTGGCCGGGCAGCTCGCCCAGGTAGGCGCCGCGGCGGTCGAGCAGCAGCGTGGAGGGGCGCGGCGCGGCCAGGTCGGTGCGGAGGTCCCGGCAGGTGGCGGCCACCAGGGCCGCGACCAGCAGCGCCGCCAGGCGGAGGCGGCGCCGCCAGGCCCAGGCGGCGAGCGGCGCCAGGCCGGCCGCGGCCCGGCGCACCGCCCGGACCGCCTGCCGGCCAGCCGCCGCCACCGCCGCGCGGGCCTGGCCGAGGTTCACTTTTCGTGCTCCCCGGTGATGCGGACGCGCAGGCCGGCGCCGCGGCCGCGGACCTCCTGGCGGTACATCAGCTCGGCGAACGGCGCGGGCTGCACGAAGGAGCCCTCGCTGCTGGCGCGGACGCGGAAGTGGAAGGACTGCGTCCCGGCCGGCAGCCGGTCGAAGTAGTAGCGGAGCTCGCCGTCCAGCCGCTGCACCGCGGTGGGCGCCAGCGTGTCTGCCTGCGAGGGCGTGCCGATGGCGCCGGTGGTCTGCAGGGCCGGGTTGAGCAGCTCCAGGCCGCCGGCGAACGGGACCACCAGCGCCACGTGGAACCGCTCCTCGGCGCTGGTGACGCGGGTGTGCAGCTCGAGCACGTCGCCCACCGCCAGGGTGCGGACCTCGCCGGCCTGGTCCGGCCGCTCGGGCGCCAGGGTCCCGTCCTGCGCCACGGCCGAGCTGGAGCGCGCCACCGAGAGGCCCTGCGCGGTGGCGGCCACGCGGTCGCCGGGCGCGGCCGGCACGTAGGCGTAGGCCACCCGGACGCCGGCCGGCGCGCCCTCCAGCTTGCCGGAGAGCGGCGCCTCGCCCCTGGCGGTGAGCGCCCCCACCTTGCGCGTGCCGTCCACGTCGAGCGCCGCCTGGCCGGTCAGCTTCAGGCTGGACGCGGGCAGCTGCGGCTGCGGCAGATCGAGGTAGGTGGCCAGCGCCTCCAGCCCGCGGCGGGTGGCATGGGCGTCGCCGAAGCCGCGGTCCGGGCGCGCGTAGGAGAGCAGGCCGTCGCGGAGCTGCGCCTGGCGCGGATCGGTGGGGTCGAGCAGGAGGAGGCTGCGCCAGACCGCGGCCACCGCCGAGGCGTCCGAGCCGAGGTAGCCGCCGCCCCAGCCGTTGCGCCCCCAGCGCAGCCCGTCGAAGACCGGCTTGCCGTCGCGCAGCTTGAACACGACCGTGCTCCAGAGCTGCTCCTTCAGCGCCGCCAGGTTGGTCCGGTAGAGGTCGGGGCGGCCGTTCATGGCCGCGGCCAGGTCGGCCACGCTGGTCGCGTCCATGCCGGCGCGGGCCTGGAAGAGGTCCACCGCGTAGTGCTCGTCGAGGTGGCCGGTGCGGGAGAGCGCCGCCAGCGCGGCGGTGCGCTGGTTGGGCTCGAAGCCGCGCCAGGCGCCGGGGTAGTCGCTGCGCAGCGCCTTCGCCAGCGCCTCGCCGGCGCGCTTCTCCACCTTCTCGTCCACCGGCAGCCCGGCGGCGCGCAGCGCGCGCAGCAGCTCCAGCACCTGCGCGGTCAGCGCCACGTCGCCCTTGTTGCCCGGCCAGTAGGCCAGGAGCCCGGCCTCGTCCTGGTGCAGCGGCAGGTCGGCCAGGAGGCGGCGCGCCGCGGCCTGCGCCTGCGCGTCGGGGCCGGGGAGCCCCAGCCGCGAGAGCACGCCGGCGAGCCCCACGCGCGCCCAGACGCGGGCGGCCCGCTGCTCCAGGCACTCGTGCGGATAGGCGTCCAGGTAGTCCACGCCGGAGATGAGCTCCAGCACGCCGGGGACCGAGGTCAGCGCCACGTCCTGGCGGACCGTGCCCGGGCGCGGGGCCTCGGGGAACGGGCGCAGCGTGACCGGGCCGGGCGCGAGCCGCTCGACGTAGGCGAACCGCTCCACGGTCCGGTCCGGCTGCACCGGGATCTTCACCTCGAAGGCGTCGCCCACCCCGTCGGCGGCGCGGGTGACGCCCACCTGCACCGTCAGCTCGGAGCTGCCGGGCACGGCGGCCACGGTGACCGGGGTGAGGCCGCTCACCGGCTGCTCCGGCGAGAGCTGCACCGGCACCGACTGCTTGGCCTGCGCGGCCTGGCCGTTCACCTGGATGGAGACGGTGCCGGCGCCGCCGGCGCCCTCCAGCACGCGCGCCACGCCGCCCGGCCAGAACCGGTCGCCGCTGCGCACCAGCCGCGGCAGCTGCGGCTGGATCAGCACCGGCAGCCGGACCCGCAGCGTGCTCTGGTGCAGCCCGAAGCGGGCCGTGCCCGAGGCCGCCACCGCGCGGACGCGGAAGTCGGTCAGGTCGTCGGAGAGCGTGACCGGCACCACCAGCCTGCCGGAGGCCGGGACCTGCAGCGTGGCCTGGTAGAACGGCACGGTCTTGAAGTTCTTGCGCACGACGGGGCGCTGGGCCACGCCGCCGACTCGGGCCTCGGCCGAGAGCTCCTCGCCGTCGCCGCCCGGCTCCTCCTCCAGCTCCAGCACCCGGCCCACCGCCAGGTTGCGGGTGTCGCGCACGGTGGTGGCGCGGCGGTTGGGCTCGATGAAGCGGGAGAGCGGATCGAGGGGCCCCTCCCTGGCCAGCGACAGCACCGCCGCGTCCACCAGCCAGAGCGTCACCTCGCCCGCGAGCGGCCGCTTCGCCTCGTCGGAGAGCGTGAGCTCCAGCTCCACCCTGGCGCCCGGCCGGACCGACTCGGGGTGCTTCACCACCACCCGCACCTGGTTCTGGACCGGCTCCACCTTCAGGTCGAGCGAGCCGGCCACGGTGAGCGGCCGGTAGCGGCCGTCGTCCTGGGTCCCCTCGCCCAGCCGGCCGCGCAGCACCACCGCGTGGACCGGGAGGTTGGGCACGTGGCGGGCCTCGACGGGCAGCTCGGCCACGGCCTTGCCGCCGCTGACGTCCAGCCAGCGGTAGACGTTGCCGACGGGCTCCTCGACGATCACCAGCGCGCGGCCGGTCTGGACCGGGCTCTCGATCACCACCCGCGCCGTCTGGCCGGGCGCATGGCTGGGCCTGTCCGGCGTGAGCTGGATGATCCCCTCGCGCGGCTTCTGCCAGGCCACCGGCCCGGGGCCGCCGGCGTAGAGGTCGGCGGAGAGCGTCTGCACGCGGCCGAGGCGATCGCGGCCGGTCAGCTCCACCACGTAGACGCCGGCCTCGGAGATGGGGAAGGCGGCCGTCACCGGGCCGGCCTCGGTCTTGATCCGCTTCTCGGCGACCTTCACGTCCTCCTGCTCGGTCAGGTACCTGGCCTGGCCGGTGGCGAAGGGCGTCTCGCGCAGCTGGCTGCGCCAGAGCCGCCGGTACACGCGCACCACCACCTCCTGCCCCAGCACCGGCTTGTCGTCCGGGCCGATGGCCAGGATCTCCGGGCGCAGCTCGGTGGCCTTCTCCTGGTAGCGGGCCAGCTTCATGCCCAGCAGGAAGGGCGGCAGCCCCTTCACCTCCAGGGCCGCGCTCACCTGCTGCTGGTCCGGGCCGGTGACGGTGGCCTCCAGGTGGTAGATGCGCGGCGTGCCGTCCAGGTCGCGCGACGGATCGACGGTGATCTGGTCGGCGCCGGCCGGGTCGAGCTTGCTGGCCCGGCGCACCACCGGCGCGGGCCGGGCCGAGTCGGGGCGCGCGAACTGGGCGGCGGAGGCGAAGAGGAACCCCTCGCGCCCGGCCGGCGTGTGGAAGTACGGGCGCTGCGTCACGGTCCAGCTCACGGGCAGCCCGGCGCCGGCGCCGCCGGCGTAGTAGCGGGCCACGCCCTTCACCTTGAAGGGCCGGTCCAGCGGCACGGCCAGCGGGCTCGAGAGCTGCACCTCGAAGGTCGGGATGCGATAGGCCTCGATCTGGAAGGTCCGCTCGCCCAGCGCGTCGCCGGACTTCTTGTCGAAGAGGACGGCGCTGAAGCGGCCGGAGGGCAGGTCCGCCTCCTTCAGCTCGGCGGAGAAGCCGCCCAGCGCGGTGAAGGCGAGGGGTAGCGGGATGCTCCGCCCGTCCGGCCCGTCCACGCGCAGCGCCAGCCCCTCGCCGCCCGGGAAGACCAGGCCGCCGGCCACCTTGCGGCGCAGGTAGCCCTTCAGCTGGACGGCCTCGCCGGGCCGGTAGATGGCCCGGTCGGTGAACAGGAAGGCGAAGGTCTTGTCGTTGGCCGGCGGCGGCGGGTTCTGCGTGAGCCAGCGCAGCCAGCGCCCGGAGGTGGACCAGTGGGCGTCGGCGAACTGCGGCTGGGCCTCGCCCGGATCGAGCACCAGCACGTCCTCGCCCTGCTGCACCGAGACCCGCAGCACCTGGGTCCAGTCCTGGAGCCGGCCCACCGCGGCGCGCCCCCCGGCGTCGGTGGTCGCCTCGACCTTGGCCGGCCGCTCCTCCTTGGTGGTGTGGCCGCCGCGGCTCACCTCCTCCACGCGCTTCCCCTCGATGCGGATGCGGGCGCCCTGCACCGGCTCGGCGCGGTCCAGCGTGCGGACGAAGAAGACGGCGCGGTCGCGCTCCTCGACGGTGGTGAGCGTGAGGTTGGTGACCTGGACGCGCACATAGGTGCGCTGCGGCGGCCCCACCAGCCGGCGCAGGCCGACCAGGTACGTGCCCGGGCGCCCCTTGCCGACCACCGGGTCGAGCAGCGCCCCCAGGTCGAGGCCGAAGCTGGTCGTGCCGGCCCGCTTCTCCAGCGGCAGCGGCACCACCTTCGACACCAGCGGCGAGCCCAGCAGCCGCAGGTGCGCGACGAGCTCGGCCGGGCCGCGGCGCTCGGCGGTGTCCGGCGCGGCGGGCTCCTCGCCGGGGAAGGGCGGCGCGCCCTCCTCGTTCACCTCGACCGGGCGGTCGGGGAAGGGCCACAGGCCGTCGTGGAAGGGGTCGATCCGGTAGATGCGCACGTCGGCGCGGGCGTCGCCGTAGCCGGTGAGCGGCAGCATCCGCGGCCCGCGGGCCTCCACCAGCGCGCTGCCCCGGCTCCAGCGCAGGAAGGGGCTCTTCCACCCGGAGTAGAAGTAGAGCTCGACGCCGCCCGGATCGCGGAGCGGCCGGCCGGACTCGTCCTTGACCGGCGCGGCGGCGAGCCGGAGCTTGTAGAGCACGTCCGGGACCAGCTTGCCGCGCAGCGTGATCCGGTCGCCCGCGGCGTCGAAGGTGAGGTCCGGGACGGCGGGCTCGAGCTGGATGAGCTTCTTGAGGTCGCCCAGCGAGGGGTCGCGCAGCGGCGCGGAGAAGTGGAGCTGCGGGCGCTCGCCCTGGTTGCCGCAGGCCAGCGCGCCGTCGCGCGGCGCGGCGGCGCCGGGGACCACCGGCAGCTCGGCCTGGCCGCAGCGGACCTTCACCAGGTGGAACGGCGGCCGGGTGGAGAGCCGGCCGGTCCAGAGCTGCGTCCCCTCCTGGCCCAGCGCCAGCGCCACCTTGACCGAGAGCTGCCTGCCCTCCGGCACGTCCTCCGGGAGCGTGACCGCGTAGGAGGCGGCCTCGCGCTGATCGCCGCGCGGCAGCTGGGCCAGCGTGAACCGGGAGAGCCGGACCACCGGGCCGTCGCCCGGGCCGGGCGCGTCGCGCAGCTCCAGCGAGAGCATGCGCCTGAGCCCGTCGAGCGGGAGCGGCTGCGGGAAGGTGAGGGTGAAGGCCCGGAACGGGCGCAGGTCGTCCGAGCCGTCCGCCGGCGAGAGCGACGACGGCGCCGACATCATGGTGGTGAGGACCCGGCGCTGGCCGGCGGCCTCCACCTGGAAGCGGGCCAGCGGCGGCCAGGGCTCGGCGGGGCGGAACTGCAGCGTCCGCTTGTCGACCCAGCTCCAGGCGCCGGGCCAGGCGGGGACCACCTGCAGCCGGCGCGCGCCGTCGTCGGCCGGCCCGCGGCCCGGCCCGGCGTCCTTGTCGAGGTGGACGGTGACCGGGTCGTAGCCGCGCAGGAAGGTCTCGGGCAGCAGGACCACCCCGCCGCCCTCCGGGCGCTGCCCGGTGTCGGCGGCCGCGGCCGGCTCGGCCGCCGCGGTGGGGTGCGGGGCCAGGGACAGCAGCGTGAGGAGCGGGAGGAGGCGGCGGGCGGCGGGCGTCATGGCGTGGAAGCTCCGATGCGCTGGAACAGGTCGCGGAGGTAGTCGTCCGGCACGCCGGCTGCGGCGCCGGCCAGGCCCAGCACCACCGGGCGGAAGCGCGCCGGCGCGAGCCCTGGGGGCGCGTGGACGGCGAGGAGGTAGTCGCCCGGCTCGAGCGTGAGCAGGGCCTGGCAGCCGGTGGCGAGCGGGCGCTGGGCGGCGTCGGAGACGGTGCAGGAGAGGACCTCGGCCTCCTGTTGCAGCCCGACGCCCACCCGGCCCTGGCCGGCGGCGCGGAAGCGGAAGACGCGCGTCTCGCCGGGGCCGAGCCAGCGCTCCGGCCCGGCGCCCTCGGTGAGGGGCTCGACCGGCTCGGTGGTGAAGCGGACGGCGCCGGCCGGCGGCTCGCCGGCGAAGGGGCGCACCGCGAGCCGGTGCGTGCCGGCCGGCAGGAGCTGGTCCAGGGCGCAGGGGCCGCCCAGGCCGCCGGCGGCCACCAGCGCGGCGCCGGAGGCCAGCGCGCAGACGCCCGCGTCGGCCCGCAGGTGGACCAGCGCCGGCGCGGCCAGCGTGAAGGACCGCTCCAGCGGCGCCGGGGTGAGGGCCGCGGCCTCGCCGGCGCGGAGCGCGGGGGCGCTCGCCGCGAGCGGCCGGCCGTAGGCGGCGGCAGGGCCGGCGCTGGTCGGGCGGGCCAGGGCGCGGAGCGGGCCGCCCGCGTCCAGCAGCACGTCGGCGGCGAGCCCGGCCGGCAGCGGGGCGGTGCAGGCCTCCCGGCGCGAGCCGTCGGAGAGGCGCACCAGGCAGCGGGCGCCGCCGGAGACCTCCAGCGTCCGCTCCGCCGGGGCGGCGGGCACGCGGAGCAGCAGCGGGCCGGGCTCGAGCCGCGCCTCGAAGGGCTCGGCGCCCAGCACGCGCTCCGGCGGCGGGGCGGGGAGGGTCACCAGCGTGGCCTCGACGCGCCGCTCCTCCGGCGCCCACAGGAACAGCTCGCCGCCGCCGGGCTGCAGCAGGCAGCGCGCGAGGCGGGCGGCGGGCGGGCAGAGATCCAGCGCGCGCCCCTCGGCGGAGAGCAGCACGGCCCAGGCCGCGGGCGGGAGGAGCAGCTCCAGCCGCGACGGGCCCGCGGGGAGCGGGAGGCGGGCGGCGGCGTCGGCCAGCGTCAGGACCTGCCGGCCCGGCTCCAGCCGGCCGCCCGGCTTCGGCAACGCGATGGCGGCGCGGGTCAGCTCCACCTCCACCGGCGCGTCGGACGGCGCCAGCAGGCGCGCGGTGGCGCTGGTGCCGGCGGCGCCGGCGGCGTAGCAGGCGGCCTCGCCGGCCGCGCCGGGCGAGGAGACCCCGCCTTCGAACGCGCACCAGGGCGCGGCCCGCTCGCCGGGCGCGGCGCGGGCGGCAAGCAGGTGGACGGCGCTGGCGCGGCTGCGCTGCACCTGCACCAGCGGCCGGCGGGTCAGGCCCTGGCGCTCGGTGGCCGGCGCGTCCACCGCGGCGGCCAGCTCCTCCAGCGCCACGCGCGCCTCGGCGCCCGGCGCGGCGAAGAGGACCGGGCCCGCCTCCAGCGAGGCCTCGGGCCCGCAGGGCTGGAGCAGGCCGGGCTGGCCGGCGGGGGCGCAGCGCAGGCCCGCGCCGGTGCGCCAGCGGCCGGCGTGCGCCACGGCGGCGAGCCCCGCGCCGGTGGCGGCGACGGCGCCGCCGGCGGAGAGCGGCGCGGCGATGCGCACCCGGAGCCGCGCCAGCACCTGCGCCGGCCGCTCCAGGGTCCACAGCCGCAGCCGGTAGGCGGCGCCGGCGGGGTGGAGCAGCGCCGTGCAGGTGCGCGTCTCCAGCTGCGCGTCCACCACCGCGCCGGCGGCGTCCTCGAGGGCGCAGGAGAACGGCGACGGGGAGGCCAGCGCCACCTCCACCACCTGGGCGGGCGCGCCGCGGGTGCCGGCGGGGAGCGCCGCGGTCAGCACCTGGTCCGCCAGCGCGTAGGTCTTCCCGTCCTCCAGGGCGCCCACGTCCTGCAGCGCCGGGGCGGAGAGCGAGAGGCGCGTGGTGCCGGAGAGCTGGGTCTCGCTCTCCAGCGCCAGCCTGTAGTCGCCGGCCGGGAGCGGCTGCGCCAGCGCGCAGTTCCAGTCGTCGCCCAGCTCGCCCGACTCGGCGGCCAGCCGCCCCGCCGCGTCGAAGAGCCGGCAGCGCACGTCGGTGTCCCCGCGGGTCCGCAGCCGCAGCGTGCCGGCCTTCGGCAGGCGCACGGTGACCTCGGAGGGCACGGGCAGCTCGCGGGCGGAGCCGGGGGTGAGGAGCTCGCTGGTCAGCTGGAGCGTGTAGGTGATGGCCACGTCGCCGCGGCTGTGCTCGGTCACCAGCCGGTAGCGGCCGGCGGCGAGCGAGAGCACCGGACCGCTGGGCTCGCCGGGCGGCGCCGGCGGCGGGCGCCGGTAGGCCACCGGCTTCTCCTCCGGCGCGGGGTTTGGGGCGGCCTCCTCGCCCGGGTCCCCGGGGGCCGGCAGGTCCTCGATGAGGCCGTCGGCGGAGGCGTCGTCGTACGAAGGCGCGTCGTCCGAGGACTCGTCGCCGGGCGGCGCCTCGCTCCGCTCGTCCTGCGAGACGTCCTGGTCGCCGATCCCGTCCTGCGCCTCGCCCTCCCCGTACCCCTCGTCGGGCTGCGCCGGGGCGCTCTCCTCCGGCGAGCCGCCGCCGGCGGCCGGGACCAGCTCGACGGGCCGGTCCTCGCCCTCGCGGTAGAGCCGCCCCTGCATGCCGTTGGTGAGCGTGACGCGGAGGTCGAGGTCGGCCACCAGCGTGAAGTCGAACGTGTCGTGGCCGCCGCCGGAGAGCTCGACCACGTAGGGCGTCCAGAGCGCCACCGGGTGCGGGGCCTCGCCGCGCAGCACCTCCGGCGGGCGCACCGGCGCGAGGCGCGTGTGGCGCATGCTCTCGACGGTGAGCGGCAGCTGCGTCCAGAGCAGCTCGCCGGCGGGGAGCGGCAGCTCCAGCTCGCAGCGGCCCGGCACGCGGAAGAGCGGCCAGCCTTCGGGGTCCTCGAGCCGGCACTGCAGCGTCGCGCCCGGGGCGGAGGTGGAGAGCGCGTGCGGGCCCGCGGCGGCCACGCTCAGCCGCTCGCGGACCAGCTCGCCGGCCGGGACGCGGAAGAAGGCCTCGCCGTCGTCGGCCACCGGGGCCAGCTCGCGCACGGGCCGGTGCTCGAGCACCACCCCGGCGCGCCCCCGGCTCCGGCCGGTGGCGCGGACCGTGAGCAGGTAGCTGCCGGGGTCGAGGTAGGCGGCCACCAGGCAGTTGCGGCCGCGGCCGCCGCCCTGGTCCTGGGCCAGCTGCACCACCGTGGCGGTGCGCAGGGTGCACGCGGTGGCCAAGAGCCCCTCGGTGCGGGCGTGGTAGAGCCCGGCGGGTCTCGACCTTGAAGGTGAAGGCGTGCGGCTCGTCCGGCGCCAGGTCCAGGAAGGCCGGCTGGCCCGGCGCGAGCGCGGGCAGCGCCACCGCCGCCGGGCGCAGCGCGGTGAGCGGCGGCAGCGGCCTCGGCGGCTGGGGCGGGCGGTCCAGGCGCAGCGCGCGCGCGCCGCCGGCGGGCGCGTTCAGGACGAGCTCGTCCGCGCCGCTGGCCTCGACCACGCAGGCGCCGTCGCGCACCACGCCTGCGCCGCCGCGGGAGAGCGCGCAGGTGGGCGGGGCGCCGCGGGCGGCGCGGACGCGGATGGGGCCGGCGGTCACCGGGAGGCTCACCGTCTCGCCCGGCGCGAGCTCCAGGGGCAGCGGCTCGGCCAGCGTCAGCGGGAGGGGGCGGGCCACGAGGCCGCGCACCGGCGCGGCGCCGGTCCGGTTGGTGGACAGGAGGTACGGCGCGTCGCCGGAGAGGCGGACGCGCATCAGGCAGCCGGTCACCGCGGCCGAGTCGGCCGACGGGGCCGGGTCGCCGTCGGCCACGATGCGCAGGCGGTCGATGCCGGACGGCCCGCCGGAGATGCGCAGCTCGTAGCGGCCCGGCTCGAGCCGCTGCTGCAGGTCGCAGCGCGGCTGCTCGCTGGTGCGCGAGAGGCGCTGGGTGCCCTCCGCCAGGCGGTACAGCTCGCAGCGCTCCTTGCGCGCCGGGTCGGTGGAGAGGCGGTAGCCGGCGGCGTCGGCCACCTCGAACCAGATCGACTGGTCGCCGGTGGTGTTGAAGGCGCGGTGGAGGGGCCGGCCGCGGCCGACCCGGGGCAGGTCCACCGCCAGCAGCTCGCGCGGTCGCAAGGGGGGATCGCGGAACAGGGCGCAGCCGAGCGGCGCGGCGTCGGCGTCGGGCGGGGTGTCGTGCAGGCCGACCAGGTAGTCGCCGGCCGGGAGCGGCTCGATGCCCAGGGCCGGGGCGCTGGGCCGGTACTCCCCGTCCACCAGGCGCGGGGCGGCGGAGCGCGGGGCCCAGTGGAGCTGGACGCGCGTGCCGGGCGCGCCGCGGACCGAGAGGAGCTGCGGCTCGCTCCCGCGGTCGCTGGACCAGGCCACGCACTCCGGCGAGACGGCGCGCGGCTCGACCTGGCAGGTGGCGCGCTCCTGGAACAGCGCCGGGCCGTGCACCGTCAGCGCCACCGGCGTGGCCGGGGCGGCGTCGAGCGAGAGGATGGCGGTGAGGCCGGCGCGCGCCGGGGCCCTCTCCGCCGCCGGCGGGACGGCCACCACCACCAGGCCCCAGGGCGGGAGCGTGAGCGCCATGCTCCGCTCGGCCGGCGGGAGGCCGAGCTGCACCGAGAGCTGATCCGAGGCGGGCCCCTGCGTCCACTCCAGCGGCGCCGTGCCGTAGACGGTCAGCAGGTGGTCGCCGGCGTCGAGCGTGGTCTCGAGCCACCACTCGTGGATGGGCTGGCCGGCGCGCGGCGTGGGGGCGAGATCGCGGGCCACCACGTCCTCGCGCCACTGGCCGGCGCGCCAGAGCTGCACCTGCCCGGCCGTCCGGCCGGAGGCGCGCACCGCCACGGCCTGGCGGCTGTCGAGGTGGATCCAGAACGAGGCCTGCTGGCCGGAGGGGAGCGGCTGCTCCACCGCCCGCCCGGGCTGGAGCTGCACCGGGCTGGCGTTCAGCTCCTGGAACGGCACCGCCTGGAGCGCGGCCGCACCCTTCCCCGCGACCGGCGAGGCCAGCCGGAGCTTGTAGGTGCCGGCGTCGAGCAGCAGGTCCACGCGGCAGTCGGCGACGCCCGCCTCACCGCTCTGCTGGAACGGGCCGCGGAGGTGGTCCACCACCGTGCAGGCGGTGCCGCCGCCGCCGCTGGCGGCGAGCCGCACCATGCCGGCGCGGTCCACGGTGAGGAGGGCCTCCTGCGCCCCGCGGGCGGGGACGGAGGCAGGCTGGACCGCGGTGCTGCCCAGGAGCAGCGGAAGGGCGACCAGGACGAACATGGAGCCTCGCGCGAGCGCGGGTGGAGTCTTTCGCCGGCAGATAGCAACCGGCGGGCCACCGCACGCCCCCCTCGTGTCGGCCACTTCGCGCGCGGTGGACAGGACGATACACGAGCGCCCGTGTCCCGCCAGCCGCAGGCTCGCCCGACGCGCCCGACGCGCCCGACGCGCCCGGCTGATCCCGGTCACGCGTGGCGGCGAGCGGGGTGGACCGGGGTGCCGCGGGACCTGTGGCGGGGCGTCACTCGTAGTGCTTCAGCCGCGGCCAGAGCGCCGGCAGCGAGCCGGTGAGGCCGCGGCAGATCCAGATCACGTGGGCGTCCTCGAACGGCCGGATGTAGGGATCGTGCGGCAGCCGCAGCGCCTCGATGCGCTCCCGGTAGACGCCGCCGCAGTCCTCTCCCGCGTCGCTGACCACGATCACCGGATCGCCGCGGCCGGGCGGGAGGCCCCACAGCCAGTACTGGTTGTGGCCGGAGATGGCCGGGGGCAGGTCCTTCCCCAGCACGTCCACCGCGGCCGCGATGCCGTAGTTGGAGCCGTAGACCACCGCGGTGGCCCGCTGCTCCGGCGGCAGCGTCTCCACCACCCGCGCCACGCCGTCGGCCAGCGCCTGCCAGCCGTGCATGTCGGCGAAGACCTGGGGGAGCTCGCCTTGCACGTCGCGCTCCATGGGCGCGGGCTGGAGGTGCATCCGCTCCAGGTGCGCCACCAGCTGGTCCTCCGGGAGGATGGGGATGGCCGACGGCAGCGCCGGCGGCAGCATCAGCAGCAGCGCCGCCGTGAGCGCCCAGGCCGGCCAGGCGCGCCCGGTCCTGCGCCCCCAGGCCGCGCCGCCGGCCGCCAGCAGCACCGGCAGGATCGCGCCCGCGTAGTAGGGCTTGCCGTGCGAGGCCAGCAGCGCGCCCAGGTAGAGCGCCACGGCCACGCCCAGGAAGCGGGCCGGCCGGGCGGCGCGCGAGAGCAGCAGCCAGGCCAGGCCCGGTAGCCAGACCAGCACGTTGAGCGGCCCGGCCTCAAGCCAGAGCTCGAGCAGGAAGCCGGCCGTGCTCATGGGCGCGTTCTTCACCTCCTGCCCGCGCCGCACCAGCTCCAGGAAGGGGAAGCCGTTCGCGGCCTGCCAGGCCAGGTTGGGCAGCACCACCGCGAGGGCCACCAGGGCGCCGGCCAGCGCCCACCGCGAGCGCAGCGCGCGCCGGGCCTGCGTCGCGAGCAGCCCGGCCAGCAGCGCCACCGCCACGATCCCGGCGGTGTACTTGAAGAGCACCGCCAGCCCGGCCACGCCGCCCGCGGCCACCCACAGCCGCGGATCCTCCCCCTGGACCAGCCGCACCAGCAGCAGCGCCAGCGCGGTCAGCAGCGCCACCTCGAAGGCGTTCATGGTGAGCAGGTGCGAGACGCCCAGCAGCAGCGGCGCGGCGAAGGCCGTCGCCGAGGCCACCAGCGCGCCGCGCGGCCCGCCGCCCAGCCGCAGCGCCAGCCGCCCCACCAGCCAGGTGGTGGCGGCGGCGGCGAGCCAGGGCAGGAGCCGCAGCCCCGGGACCCAGCTGCCGAAGAGCGCGTGCGCCAGCCGCGCCACCAGCGCGATGCCCGGCGGCTGGTCCACGTAGCCCGCCTGCAGCCGCTCCCCGCAGGCGATGAAGTAGAGCTCGTCGCGGAAGATGCCGTAGCGCCCGCCGCAGGCGGCGTGGACGGCGAAGGTGAGCAGGGCGAAGAGCGGCGGCGCGAGGCGGGCCAGGCGCGGCGCGGGGTGGGCGGCGCCGGAAGGCGACGGCCGGGAGAGGGCAGGGGCGTTCACGGGGCGCCACCCTAGCAAGGCTTCGGGCGCCGGGCTTCAGGACTCAGGGGGCTGCGCGGGGGTGGCGCCGCTCGGGTTCACCAGCCGTTCGTGGTGAGCGCAGGGCCGGGCTCGTACCGGGTGAACCGCAAGGCCGGCCCGGAGTCGAACCACGAGAGCGGAGCGCGAGAGCACCAGCGAGGACCCTGTCCTTCGACTCCGCGCCCGCTGTGCGGGCGCTACGCTCAGGACGAACGGTTCCTTCGGCGCCTGTCCATCCCGCTCCTGCGGCGCCTGTCCATCCCGCTCCTGCGGCGCCTGTCCATCCCGCTCCTGCGGCGCCTGTCCATCCCGCTCCTTCGGCGCCTGTCCATCCCGCTCCTGCGGCGCCTATTCATCCCGCTCCTGCGGCGCCTGTCCATCCCGCTCCTGCGGCGCTTGTCCATCCCGCTCCTTCGGCGCCTGTCCATCCCGCTCCTGCGGCGCCTGTCCATCCCGCCTCACTCCCTCCACGTCTCCAGCACCACGTCGTCGTAGAGGACCTGCCCCTCGTAGTAGTTCGCGTGCGGGTCCCCGAACATGAACCAGTCCGGCCAGGCACCGCCTGCGGGCCAGCGCTGGACGTCCGGCGCCGACGGGTAGCCGGACGTGTCCTCGCAGCCGCGGGCCTGGGCGGCCTCGGCGGCGTCCACCGGCCAGTGCCAGACGCAGCGGGCGGACGCGTCGATGGTGGCGCGGTAGGTGGTCTCGCCGCCGAACTCGAACCGGCCGGAGACCTCCATGGTGTAGGTGCCGCCATCCCGCTCCACGGTGACGCGGTACCACTCGCCGGGCAGGTAGCGGTCGGCGGCGCGGATGGTGCCGTCCGGCTGCCACTGGCCGGCGGCCCAGGAGTAGAACGCGTTGCCGACCTTCTCGTCGGCGGGCCGGGACCCGTCCAGCGCGATCATCATCACGGGGCGCTCGCCGGAGGAGCGGAAGCGCTGGCCGTCCCAGATCTCCATCCACGGCGGCGAGTGGTTGTCCGAGTCGATCACCAGCTTCCTGTGGTGGTGGATCCAGGTGTTGTTGTGCGGGCGCGGCTGCGCGTCCAGGATCGACACCCAGTAGAAGCCGTTCTGCGAGGGCGCCAGCGCGTCCGGCCACCAGGGGCCGGCCCGCTCGTCGCCGCTGTCGTAGCCGTTGAGCCCCGCCAGCCCGTCGCCGAACCGGGCGAAGCCGACGCGCAGCGAGAGCCGGTAGCGGGCCGGGAGCGGGGCGGTGGGGCGGACCACCAGCGCGTCGGTGTGCGCCGGCGAGGCCACCCGCAGCACCTGGTTGGCGGGATCGGCTGGGTCGTTCACCACCGCGGCCTGGTCGGCCAGCGACGCGCCCGAACGCCGGGTGTACGCCTCGGCGGTGAGCCAGCCGTCCGCGCCGAAGGGCACCGAGGCGCGGTAGGCGGCGGGCGGCGTGACCCCGCGCGCGGTGAAGTAGGCGCCGGCGTCGGCGAAGGGGCCGTCGTCGGGCACCGGATCCGGCGCGAAGGCGCCGGCCGGCAGCGCCGCGTCGAAGCGCTCCTCGGCCGTCACCACCCAGCCCGGACCCGCGGGTGGGACCGGGGTCTCGGGAGCGCCGGAGGGGGCGGGCGGGCCGGCGGGCGGTCCACCGGTGGAGCCGCAGGCGAGGAGGACGGCGGCCAGGGAGGCGCAGGCGAGGCGGTGCATCCCACGGGAAGGAACGGCGGCCGTGATAGCTTCCCGCCCATGCCGGTGGTGACCCTCCTCCTCGAGTACGACGGCACGCGCTACGTGGGCTGGCAGCTGCAGCCCAACGGCCCCTCGGTGCAGGCCGAGGTGGAGCGGGCGCTGGAGGCGCTGCACAAGTCGCCCCGCCGGGTGACCGCGGCCGGCCGGACGGACGCCGGGGTCCACGCCCGCGGCCAGGTGGTGACCTTCCCGGAGGAGCGCCCGCTCCCGCTCAAGGCCTACGTGAAGGGGATGAACGCGCTCCTCCCGCCGGACATCGCCGTGCGCGCGGCGCGGCTCGAGCCGGACGGCTTCGACGCGCGGCGCAGCGCGCGCGGCAAGCGCTACCGCTACGTGATCGAGAACGGCCCCACCCGCAGCGCCCTCACGCGCCTGCAGGCCTGGCAGCACTACCGGCCGCTGGACGTGGCCGCCATGCGCGAAGCCGCGGCCCACCTGCTGGGCCGGCACGACTTCGCCGCCTTCCAGGCCTCCGACTGCGCCGCCCATCACGCCGTGCGCGAGGTGCGCCGGCTGGACGTGCTGGGCGAGACCGGCGGCCGGATCGAGGTGGTGATCGAGGCCACCGCCTTCGTGAAGCACATGGTGCGGAACATCGTGGGCACGCTGGCCGAGGTGGGGGTGGGCAAGCGGGCGCCCGCCTCGCTGCGCGACCTGCTGGCGCGCGGCGATCGGACCGAGGCGGGACCGACCGCACCGCCGCAGGGGCTCTTCATGGAGGAGGTCTTCTACCCCGCGTCCGGCGGCGCGCCCGCCGCGGATGGCGACGACGACGAGGGCTGACTCAGCGGGCGCCAGGCGGCGTCTCGCGCGGCCGCTTGCGCGCTGCGGCAATCCCGAAGCAGGCCAGCGCGAGCAGCAGCGGCACGTGGATGGGCAGCCCGACGCCCGGCAGCGCCCAGTAGCCCACCAGCCAGGACAGCAGCAGCACGAACCCCAGCACCACGAACAGCGCCATGCGCCAAAGATGCACACGCGCGGCCCGGCGGTGCCGGGCGCTCCGGGCGGCCCCGCCCCCGCGGGGGAAGGGTGCGGCGCTGGGCGCCTGACGGAGGGCGGGCCGGGGTGTTATCCTCCCACCCTTTCCTGTCCTGCGGAGACCCATGAGCGCGAAGCTGAAGGTCGGAGTCCTGGGCGCGACCGGCATGGTCGGTCAGCGCTTCCTCGCCCTGCTCGAGAACCACCCCTGGTACGAGGTGACGCTGGTCGCGGCCAGCGCCAACTCGGCAGGCAAGCCCTACGCCGACGCGGTGAAGGGGCGCTGGGCGATGAAGACCCCGATCCCTGCCGCCGCGGCGAAGCTCACCGTCAAGGACGCCTCGGCGGTGGAGGCCATCGCCGGCCAGGTGGACTTCGTCTTCTGCGCCGTGGACATGCCCAAGGACGAGACCGCCCGGCTGGAGGAGGCCTACGCCCGGGCCGAGACGCCGGTGGTCTCCAACAACTCCGCCCACCGCGGCACGCCCGACGTGCCGATGATGATCCCGGAGGTGAACCCGGAGCACGCCGCGGTCATCGAGGCGCAGCGCCGCCGGCTGGGGTCGAGGCGCGGCTTCGTGGCGGTGAAGCCCAACTGCTCGCTGCAGAGCTACGTGCCGGCGCTGGCCCCGCTCTGGAAGTTCGGCCCGAACAAGGTGGCGGTCACGACCTACCAGGCCATCTCCGGCGCCGGGAAGACCTTCGAGACCTGGCCGGAGATGGTCGACAACGTCATCCCCTTCATCAAGGGCGAGGAGGAGAAGAGCGAGCAGGAGCCGCTCAAGATCTGGGGCAAGCTGGCCGACGGCCGGATCGTCCCTGCGGCCTCGCCGCTCATCACCGCCCAGTGCATCCGCGTGGCGGCGGCGGACGGCCACCTGGCCGCGGTCTTCGTGGGGTTCGAGAAGAAGCCCGCCCGCGAGGAGATCCTCGAGGCCTGGAAGACCTTCCAGGGCCGGCCGCAGCAGCTGAAGCTGCCCTCCGCCCCGGCGCCGTTCCTCCACTACTTCGAGGAGGACAACCGCCCGCAGACCCGGCTCGACCGCGACGCCGGCAACGGCATGGCCGTGACCATCGGCCGGCTCCGCCCGGATCACCTGCTCGACTGGCGCTTCGTGGCGCTCTCGCACAACACCGTCCGCGGCGCCGCCGGCGGCGCGGTGCTGACCGCCGAGCTGCTCACCGCGGAGAAGTGGATCCAGGCCAAGTAGCGCGCTCTTCCCGGTGGACGCGGACCGGCTGGCAGCGCGGGCCGCCTGGCTCTCCACCGCCCTGGCCGCGCTCCCGGTCACCGCGGCCTGGGCCCTGGCCGGCGCGCTGCTGGGGTAGGCGTGCGTGACGTCGTCGCCGCGTCGTTGCGCCCCGTTCGCAGAACCGTCACGAACCCGCGGCAAGGTCCCGGCCATGCGAAGACTCGCCCTCGTCACCGCCCTGGCGCTCTCCGGCTGCGCCTCGCTGGGCGCGCCGCCGGCCGGCTTCTACCGGGTGCCGGGCACCGCCCCCATGCCCACGCCGCTCTCCGCGCGCGAGGGCGCCCAGAGCTTCCGGTTCGAGCTGCCCGCCGGCGTGGCCTACACGGTCGAGGCCGCCACCGCCGGCGATGACCTCGAGCTCCGCACCGAGGTGAAGAACGGCGGGCGGGGCGCCATCGTCTACGCGCTGGGGCGGGCCCGCGTCCGCGCCGGCGAGCACGCGCTGGTGGTGGTGAGGACGCACGACGACCCGAGCCGGGCCCCGCTCACCAGCGCCATGACCACGCCCGCCTATCGCGAGGGCCAGCGCGCCATCGCCGCCGGCGAGCGGCTGGTGGTGACCCGCACGCTCCGGCTGCCCGAGGCGGTGGCTGCGGGCGATGCCGTCCGGCTGCTGGAGCGGCTGGTGCTGGAGGACGCCGTCACCATCGGCGGCGCGGCCGAGCCGGTGCGCGTGAGCTTCGAGAAGGCGCGGTAGGAAACGGGATCTGCTCGCCCCCGCCCCTCTCCCAGTCGGGGGCGAGCAGCTCCCAACGCCCCCCGCCAGAGAGGCGGCCGCGGGCCGGCGTGAGCCGAAGCAGCGCGGCGAAGCAGACGCATCGTCGCGCACCCTGCGCCAGATGGGTATCCCCGGAGCCTAGGGCGTCCTCGCCGGCCGCGTTGACGGACGGCAAGGACTGACCCCCAGTCGATGAGAGCCTCCTCAGGAACCGGGGCGGCGCGGCGGGGAGGCACGGCCAGCGCACCTCTGCGCACCGTCTCGATCCCGGACGCCCGCTCTCCCGCGTCCTGCCGCCGTCAGTGCACCACCACCTCCGGCTCCACCGGCCGCTGCCCCCTGGCGAAGGAGATGTTCCCGTCCTTCCCCTCGTCGACCACCACGTGGTCGCCGGCCTTGAACTCGGCCTTGAGCAGGCGCGTGGCCAGCGGGTCCTGGATCATCCGCTGGAGGGCGCGCTTCAGCGGGCGGGCGCCGTAGACCGGGTCGTAGCCGGCGTCGGCGATGGCCTCGCGGGCCGCCTCGGTCAGCTCCAGCGTGACCTGCCGCTCCTCCAGCAGCTTGCGCAGCCGCGCCAGCTGGATCTCCACGATGCGGCCGATGTCGGCCCGGGTGAGCGGGCGGAAGACCACGATGTCGTCCACGCGGTTCAGGAACTCGGGCCGGAACTCGGCGCGCAGGTTCTCCAGCGCCGCCTCGCGGAGCTGCTGCATGTCCGAGCCGGGCCGGCCGGCCAGCCGCTGGATCTCGGCCGAGCCGATGTTGGAGGTCATGATCACCACCGCGTTGCGGAAGTCCACCGTCCGCCCCTGCCCGTCGGTGAGCCGCCCGTCGTCGAGGATCTGCAGGAGCACGTTGAAGACGTCGTGGTGCGCCTTCTCAATCTCGTCGAGGAGGATCACCGCGTAGGGCCGGCGGCGCACCGCCTCGGTGAGCTGGCCGCCCTCGTCGTAGCCGACGTAGCCGGGGGGCGCGCCAATCAGCCGCGAGACGGCGTGCTTCTCCATGTACTCGCTCATGTCGATGCGGACCAGCGCCGCCTCGTCGTCGAAGAGGAACCCGGCCAGCGCGCGGGCGGTCTCGGTCTTGCCCACGCCGGTGGGGCCCAGGAAGATGAACGAGCCGATGGGCCGGTTGGGATCCTGCAGGCCGGAGCGGGCCCGGCGGACCGCGGCCGAGACCGCCTCCACCGCCTCGCGCTGCCCCACCACGCGCCCCTCCAGCCGCGTCTCCATGCTGAGCAGCTTCTCGACCTCGCCCTCCACCAGGCGCGAGACCGGGATGCCGGTCCACTTGGAGACCACCTCGGCGATCTCCTCCCCCGTGACCTCCTCCTTGAGCATGGCGCCGCCGGACTGGACCTGGGCCAGCTTCTCCTCGGCCGCCTTCACCTGCCGCTGCAGCTCGGGCAGCCGCCCGAACTTGATCTCGGCCGCCTTCTGGAAGTCGGCGGCGCGCTCGGCGGCGGCCTGCTCGGTGCGGAGCTGCTCCAGCCCGGCCCGCGCGTCGTTCAGCTCGCGGATCACGCCCTTCTCGGCGTCCCAGCGGCTCTTGAGGCGCGTGAACTCCTCGTTGCGCGCGGCCAGCTCCTTCTCCACCGCCTCCAGCCGCGTGCGCGAGCCCTCGTCCTGCTCCTTCTTCAGCCCCTGGCGCTCGATCTCCAGCTGGCCGATGCGCCGCCGCACCTCGTCCACCTCGGTGGGCATGGAGTCAATCTCGATGCGCAGCCGGCTGGCCGCCTCGTCGATGAGGTCGATGGCCTTGTCCGGCAGGAACCGGTCGGTGATGTAGCGGTGGGAGAGGCGGGCCGCGTCCACCAGCGCCGCGTCCTGGATGCGCACCTTGTGGTGCAGCTCGTAGCGGTCCTTGAGGCCGCGCAGGATGGAGATGGTGTCGGTCACCGAGGGCTCGCCCACGAAGACCGGCTGGAAGCGCCGCTCCAGGGCCGGGTCCTTCTCCACGTGCTTGCGGTACTCGTCCACCGTGGTGGCGCCGATGGCGTGCAGCTCGCCGCGGGCCAGCGCGGGCTTCAGCATGTTGCCCGCGTCCATGGCCCCCTCGGCCGCGCCGGCGCCCACCAGCGTGTGCAGCTCGTCGATGAAGAGGATGAGCTGGCCCTCCGAGGCCACCACCTCCTTCAGCACGGCCTTGAGCCGCTCCTCGAACTCGCCGCGGAACTTGGCCCCGGCCACCAGCGCGCCCAGGTCCAGCGCCAGGAGCCGCTTGCCCTTCAGTCCCTCCGGCACGTCGCCGTCCACGATGCGCCGGGCCAGCCCCTCGGCGATGGCGGTCTTGCCCACGCCGGGATCGCCCACCAGCACCGGGTTGTTCTTGGTGCGGCGGGAGAGGATCTGGACCACGCGCCGGATCTCGTCGTCCCGGCCGATCACCGGGTCGAGCTTGCCCTGCCTGGCCAGCTGGGTGAGGTCCTTGGCGTACTTCTCCAGCGCCTGGTACTGGCTCTCCGCGTCGGGGGAGGTGACCCGCGCGCCGCCCCGGACCTCGCCCAGCGCGGTGCGGATCCGGTCCGGGCTGGCGCCCGCGGCGCGCAGCGCCTCGCCGGCGCCGGTCTTCTCGGCGGCCGCGGCCAGCAGCAGGTGCTCGGTGGAGACGTACTCGTCCTTGAGCTTGCGGGCCTCGTCCTCGGCCCGGTCGAAGAGCTTCATCAGCCGGTGGGCAGGGTAGGCCTCGCCGCCGGTGACCCTGGGCACCGTGCGCAGCTCGTCCTCGAGCTGCCCGGCCACGCGCCCCGGGTCGGCGCCGATCTTCCCCAGGATGGCGCGGGCGATCCCGTCCTCCTGGGCGAGCAGCGCCAGGGCCAGGTGCTCGACGTCGATGGCCTGGTGGTCGCGACGCCGCGCCTCGGCCTGCGCGGCGGAGAGGGCTTCCTGGGCCTTGACGGTAAGCTTCTCCAGTCTCATGGGCCGAACGTAACGCCGCGCAGGACGCTGGCAAGCGACGTGCCTTCCGCGATAGACCAGGGGGGAAGCGACGCGCACCCCCCTCCGGGACCCCGATGCCAGGCCAGGCGCAGCCCATCTCCGCCGCACGGGTCGCCCTCTTCCTGGCGGGCGTGCTGGCGCCCCTGCTCCTGCTCTGGGCGTTCGCCCCGCCCGACCTGGTCCTGCCCACCGACGTCTACACCGGCCTCCACGCCGGCATCGAGCTGGTGGTGGCGGCGGTGGGGCTGGCCACCTTCGCCGTCCAGTGGTTCGCCGCCGGCACCGGCGTGTTCCGCGAGGCGCGGGCCCGCTTCCTGGCCGCCACGTTCCTGGGCGTGGCCGCGCTCGAGGTCCTCCACTACCTGTGCTTCCCCGGCATGCCGGGGTTCCTCGGTCCGGCCACCACCGAGCGCGGCATCTTCTACTTCCTGGCCGCGCGCGCCTGGACCCTGGCCGCCCTGCTGGCGGCGCTCTTGATGGGGCCGGAGACCGAGCACCCGCTGCTCCGCCGCCGCTGGCTCTTCGCCTGGAACGGCGCGCTGCTGGCGGCGGTGGTGGCGTTCGACCAGCTGGCCGGGCCGGACCGGGCCTGGTTCTTCGTGCAGGGGCAGGGGCTCACGCCGGCCAAGAAGCTGATCGACGCCGGGATGGCGGCGGTGGCGCTGGCCGGCGCCGCCCGCGCGCTGCAGCGGGCGCGGCGCGTGCGCAACGACCGCGCGCTGGTGAAGGTGGCGGCGGCGCTGACGGCCATGGCCGCGTCGGAGGTGGCCTTCACGCTCTACCGGTCGCCGCACGACCTCTTCAACGTGGTGGGGCACGTCTACCTGCTGCTGGCCTTCTGGTACCTCTTCGACGGGCTCTTCGTGGCGGCGCTGCTCCAGCCCTACCGCGAGCTGGAGCGGCTGCGCGCCCACGTCGAGGACGAGCTGAAGGTGACCATCCGCCGGCTGGAGAAGGTGACCGAGCAGCGCGAGGACCTGCTGCGGGCCGTCTCGCACGATCTGCGCAACCCGCTGCAGGTGGTGCTGCTGCAGGTGGAGCGGCTCTCGCGCGCGGCCGGCGACCTGGCGGTGGTGCGCCGGCCGGTCTCGTCCATCCGCTTCGCCGGGCGGCGCATGGAGCGGATGCTGCGCGACCTGGCCGACGCCAGCCGGCTGGAGGGGGGCGCGCTGCAGCTGGACCGCGCCCCGCTGGCGCTGGGGCCGTTCGTGGACCAGCTGCTCGAGGTGGAGCACGGCGTGCTGGAGACCGACCGGGTCCGCAACGAGGTGCCGCTGGGGCTGCCGCCGCTGGACGTGGACGCCGACCGGCTCGACCGCATCCTGGTCAACCTGGTGGGCAACGCGCTCAAGTACTCGCCGGGGACGGTGGTGATCGGCGCCCACGCCGGCGACGGCGAGGCCTGCCTGTGGGTCAGCGACGAGGGACCGGGCATCCCGCCCGCCGACCTGGCGCGCCTCTTCGAGCGCTTCTACCGGGGTCACCGCCACGAGGGCGAGGGGCTGGGGCTGGGCCTCTTCATCGTGAAGCGCCTGGTGGAGGCGCACGGCGGGCGGATCGAGGCCGAGAGCGCGGTGGGGCGCGGGAGCACGTTCACCATCCACCTGCCGCTCTGGCGCGAGCCGGTGGTCACCAGCGGCGCATGAGGTCCGCGCGTGGTGAGCCTGCCGGCCCCCGCGCGGCGCGCGCCGCTCAGCGCGCGAGGTCCGGGTAGGCCTGGCGCAGCAGCGCGTCGGCGGAGCGCCCGCCGCGCTGCGCGGCCTCCACGTCCAGCCCCTCCCCGTGCCCCTCGCCGCGCCCCTCGAACCGGACGGTGACGCCCCGCGCCTCGGCGCGGGTCGGGCAGGCCGGCAGCTTGAGCGGGCCGCGCAGCGCCTCGCAGGGCCGGCTGCGCCGCTCCTCGTAGGGCGCGGCCGGGTCGCCGCCGCTGGCCAGGAAGCGGACCTGGCCGCCGCCGAAGGCCAGCTGGCGGGCGCCGGGGCCGAGCGCCGCCTCCACCGCCGCCTGCGTCCGCTCGGCGCTCCAGGGCTCGGACCCGCCGCGGGAGAACGGGCGCCAGGGGCCGGGCGCGAGCGGCGCCGAGAGCGCGGCCCGGTCCTCCGGGTGGACCGGCGCGACGCCGCGGAAGGCCTGGCAGTGGGTGGTGTCGCAGGCCGGGCGGCCCGGGTGGCGGCCGGCGGGGGACTGGCCGTTGGCGTCGGCCACGCGGGCCAGCGCCACCCGCGCCTCGCCGGCCAGCCCGTCGGCCTCGGCGGCCACCACGCCGGCCGCGTAGCCGAGCCGGGTGGCGCGGAGCACCAGGTCCGAGCCGCGGCGGGCGCGGGCCTCGCGGGCGGTGGCGGGCGTGCCGGTGGAAGGGGAGGGGGCGCGGGCCGGCGCGGGCGGCGCCCAGGTGAGGACGCCGGCGTAGGTCCGCAGCGGCACGCCCTTCCCCTTCACCTCCCAGCCGCCGCCGGCGCAGACCAGCGGCCCCAGCCTGGCCAGCGGCGCCAGCGGCGCGAACCCGGCCGGCGTCGCCACCGGGCCGGCCGATGCGGCGGCGAACCCGGCGCCGGCGCAGCGCGCCTCCAGCGCCGCGGGGTCCACCAACCCCAGCACCTGCACCCGCGCCGCCCCGTCGGCCGGGGTGCGCGCGCGGGCCAGCGCCGCGGCGAGGTCGCCGGCGAAGCTGCGCGGGGTCCGGCCGCTGCGCACCATCACCACGACCACGTCGCGGTCCACCGCGGCGACGAGCCCGAGCCGCGGGTTGGCGGCCGCGTCCAGCACGGTGCCGGTCTTGAGGGCCACGCCGCGCAGCGCGGGGGAGGCCGGGAGGCCGGAGAGCGTCCCCTCGGCGGCGTTGCGCGAGAGGACGTCCACCAGGTCGGGCCGGGCCTCGGCCAGGAGCCGGTAGGCCTGGGCCAGCCCCAGCGGCGAGAGGCGCAGCGAGGGCTTCACGCCGATGGCCTCGGCGCCGTCGGCGGGCAGCGCCGAGAGCCCCAGCGCGCGCAGCGCCGGGCCCCAGCGGCCGAAGCCGATCACGGCCGGCGAGCGGGCCGCCCAGTCCAGGAACCAGCCGTTGCAGGAGCGGAGCAGGGCGGTGGCGGCGTCCACGCGCGCGGGGAGCTCCGGCCCGCAGCGCCAGGTGGCGCGGCCCGGGTCGGGGGCCAGCGCCGGCAGCGGCCCGGGCGCGCCGGCCAGCAGGAAGGGCTTGAGCGTCGAGCCGAAGGGGATGGGCGCACGCGCCGCCCCCTCGGCCAGCAGCACCTCGCCGCCATGCCGGGACAGGACCACCAGCGCGTCGCCGGCCGGCGCCTCCGGCGCGGCCAGGTCCTCCGGCCGGAGCGGGAGCCAGCTGGCCCCCGCCTCGCAGCGCCCCAGCGGGCGCGCCAGCGCCGGGGGCAGGCGCCCGGGGCGCGCCGGGGTCTCCGCCAGGAGCCGCGCCAGCGCGCGGCGCGCCGCCGGCGTGTCGAGCGCGGCCGGGTTGGCGCCGGCCGCGGCCTGCCGGGCCTGCAGCGTCCCGATGGCGCGGGCCAGCGGCAGGTAGCGCTGCCCCTCCTCGGCGGCCGCCCAGCTGGCCAGCTCGCCGCTGGCCGCCAGCGCGAAGGCCTCGTGGAAGAGCCGGTCGCCGGCCGCGGCGGGGCAGGCCTCCAGCAGCAGCTGGTGGGCCACCTCGTGGCGCAGCGCCAGGCCGCCGGCGCCGGAGAGCGGCAGCTCGGGCCGCAGCGCGATCACGCCCGGCCGGCTCTGCCCGGCCTCGGCCGGCCCCAGCGCCGCCGGCAGGAGCCGCACCGGGCGGGGCGCGGCCGGGAGCGCCACGCCCTCGGCCGCCAGCAGCGCCGCCTGGTCCTCCCAGGCCCGCGCCGCCAGCGCCTCCGCCTCGGCGGGCAGGCCGCCCCCGGCGCGGAAGGCCGGCGGCGGCGCGGGGGCCACCGCCAGCAGCGCCAGGGCGGTCGCGGCCAGGATCACGGGTCACCGCGCCGCGGAGGGCACGATCTCCAGCGTGGTGGCCGCGGTCCGGCCGTGCACGCGCGGCGCGTACATGTCCTCGATGGTGGCGGGCGGCGCCGAGAAGCGGCCCGGGAAGGCGGCGCGCATCACGTAGCCCACGGTGCGCGGGCTGGCGCTCCACCAGGCCGGCTCCTCCAGGTAGAAGAGCGCGCGCTCCGGGGAGAGCGAGCGGCGCTTCACCGCCTCGTGCCCCAGCGGCAGGTCGTAGGGCGGGCCGCGCCAGGCCTTGTCCTCGGAGAGCGGCGCGAAGCCCGCCGGCACGGCGTCCTCCACCACCGTGTAGGCGGAGCGGAGGGCGCGCCAGCCGTCGCCGGCGTGGGCGTCGAGGGTGAGCTCGACGTAGACCTCCTCACCCTGCGTGACCTTGTCGCCGGCGCCGAGCGGCTTCCGCTGGCCGCCCGGGAGCAGCCGGTAGTAGCGCCGCTCGATGGACATGCCCTGCGCCTCGGCCTTGACCGAGGCCAGCGGCACGCGCACCCGCGCGCGCAGCTCGGCCTGCCCCTCGAACGCCGCCACCGTGACCGCCTTGACCGACGGGTCCAGCCGGGCCGACTGGCCGGCGCCGCGGGCCTCCAGCTTCACCGCCCCGCCGCCCTCCGCCTTCACCTCCGGCGGCGGCGCCGCCTTGAGCGCCTTGGCCTCGCGCTCCACCAGCCAGAGGCTGTGCAGGATGGCGGTGGAGCGCTCGAAGGTGGAGAGCGCGCCGCGGTCGGCCAGCGCCTCGGCCAGCCGCCGCCGCGCCGCCGCCACGTCCACCTCGCCCAGCGAGGCGGCGTGGCCGATCACGGCGGTGAGGCCGGCGCGGCGCAGCGGGTAGTGGTAGGCCACCTCGGGGTCGAGCTGCAGGCCGGCGGGCTGGGCCAGCGCGTCGCGCGCGCGGGCGGTCAGCACCGCCAGCGCCGCCTTGACCGGCGGCTCGGCGGCGATGCCGGCCCGGTCGGCGGCCAGCGCCGCCAGGGCCACGGCGTAGAGGTCGGGGTTGCCCGCCTCGCCCACCCTGGCCAGCAGCGCGCGCACCCGCACCGCCTGGCGCGGACCGTCCAGCCGCGCCAGGACGTGCACGCGGGTGGCCTCCAGCTCCAGCGGCAGGTCCTCCCTGGCCTCGATCCAGCGGGCCGACTCGACCACCCGCGGGTCGTCACGCGAGAGCAGCCCGGCGTCGATGGCGTAGGTGAGGCCGTCCAGCGCGATCAGCGTGAGGGGCACCGAGGGCTGGTCCTCGCCGGAGAACCAGGTGAAGCCGCCGCCCGGGCGCGCCAGCGCCAGGATCCGCTCCAGCCCCTGCGCGGAGCGGGAGCGGGCCTCGGCCAGCAGCGCGCGGGAGGGCGCGTCGAGCGCCTCGAGCTGCCCGGAGGTCTCGAGCAGCCGCTGCAGCGCGATGTTGGGCACGGTGGTGGAGACCAGCTGCTCCAGGCAGCCGTGCGGGTAGGTGAGCAGCTCGTCCACCTGCGCCATCATCAGCGAGAGCGTGGAGGGGCGGAGCGCCAGCTGCAGCTCCTGCACCTGCGCCCCGGCGGGCAGCTCGAGCGCCAGCCGGCCGCCGCCGGAGGCGGAGGCGGTCAGCACCTGCTCCACCGAGCCGGGCCGCACCGGCACCTCGCGCCGGTCGGCCAGCGGGCGGTCGCCCCCCTGCAGCGCCAGCACCACCCGGCCGCCGCCGGCCTTCGCGGCCTCCAGCGCCACCGGGATCACCTGCTCACCCTTGGCGGCCAGCGCCACCGAGGCCTTGACCGGCGCGCCGGAGAGGGCGCCGTCCAGCGCCACCGCCAGCTCCACCTTGCCGGCCTGCCCCTTCTCGCCGCGCGCCAGGCGCACCGAGCCGACGGCCCGGTCCCCTTCGCGCAGGAAGAGCGGCGCCGAGGCCACCACCAGCGTGCCGCCGCGGGCGGTGAACTCGCCGGTGCCCTCGCCGAAGCGCCCGGAGGCGTCGGCGGCCACCGCCGTGACCGTCCAGATGGTCTGGTTGGCCGGCAGCGGGAAGGTGACCGTGGCCCGGCCGTCCTCGTCGGTGGTGACGGCCGGGTGCCAGAAGGCCGTGTCCACGTCGCGCTGCTGGGTGGGCGGCTTCACCGCCGCGAAGGCGTGGCCGCGGGCCAGGAAGGCGCGGGCCAGCGCCTCGCCGTAGCCGTACCCCTGGAACTCGGAGGACGTGAAGGTGGCCACGTTGTTGCGGACCAGCGGGTAGAAGAAGTCCAGCGCGCGCGGGCGGAGCTCGCCCTGCAGCGCGTAGATGGCCTTGTCCACCACGCCCACCGAGAGCTGGGCGCGCACGCCGTGGCCCTGGTGGTCGGTCACGCGCAGCGCCAGCGTCTGCGGGCCCAGCGGCTCGGCCTCCGGCCGCTCCGGCGAGATGCTGACCTGGAGCAGCCGCTCCAGCGGGACGATCCGGAACGGCACGGTCCGCTCCTCCCAGCGCCCGGCGGCGGTGGGGTAGGCGACCGAGGCGTAGACGGCGCTGCCGAAGCGCTTCTCCACCGGGAAGCGGTGGATGAGCGAGAGGCCGTCCACCTCGACCAGCCGGGTCTCGAAGAGACCGGCGCCGGAGAGCGTGACCCACACCCGCCCCTTGGCCTTGCCGTCGGGGCCCCAGCGGTCGGGGAAGAGGGCCACCAGCTCGGCCTCCTCGCCCGGCGCCAGCGCGCCGCCGCGCGAGGCCAGCTGCAGCGCCGGCACCCGCACCGACTCCTGGCCGTCCTTGCCCACCACCAGCAGCGAGGTCTCGCCCGACCACTCGTGCCCCTGGGCGTCGAGCAGCTTCACCCTCGCCACCACCGTGCCGGCCGCGGGGGCGGGCAGGGCGCAGCGCCAGGTGCCGTCGTCACCGGTCGTGAACTCGGCCTCGGAGAGCTTCTTCTCGTCGCCGTCGGCGCGCCGCAGCGCGAACGCGACCTTGCCCTTCACGCCGCCCAGCGCGGCGCCGGAGAGGCGGGCCGAGCGGACGGCCAGCGTCGAGTCGGCGCCCTCCAGCGTGACCACGCCGCCGGCGCGGAGCGTGCCCAGCACGTCGGCCGGGGCCAGGAAGAAGGGGCGGGCCGACCCGGCGAAGGCGCCCTGGTCGTCGCGGGCGCGCACCGAGACGCTGTACTTCCAGGGCAGCCGCTCGTCGCCGGCGCCCAGCGCCGGCACCGGGAGCTCCACCGTGGCCTCTCCGTTCGCGTCCAGCTCGGCGGCCTTGGCCCAAGGGTCCTCGGCGTAGGTGTCGCCGCGGGCCTCCAGCGAGGAGTAGAGCCGCTCCGGCACCGAGAGCTTGCCCTCGGTGGTGGAGGCGGTGCCGTAGGTCACCGCGCTGCCCTGGCCGCCCAGGCCGGCGTCGTCCACCCAGGCAGGGCTGTCGAGCTGCGTGCGGTAGAGGAACACCTCGTAGCGCGCCCCCTCCGGCGCGCCGCCGGAGTAGCGGCGGGCGCGGACGTGCACCTTGACCGTGCCGCCGGGCTGGATGGCCTCGGTGTCGCCGGTCACCTCCACGTAGAAGGTGGGCTTCACGTAGTCGTCCACCCGGGCCTCGGCGCCGTGCGGGGCGCCGTCCACCCGCGCCTCCAGCCGGACCACGCCCGGCTCCACGTCGCCCGGGACGGAGAGCCGCCCGTAGAAAGCGCCGAACTCGTCCACCTTGGCGCGCGCCTCGAGCTCGCGCCCCTCGGCCACCTGGAGCGACACCTCCACCTCGCGGCTCTTCGGGGTGAAGAGCCGGGAGAGGAAGGCGTCCGGCTGGCGGACCAGGCCGCGGAAGAGCACGTCGTCGCCGGGGCGGTAGATGGGCCGGTCGGTGTAGACGAACACGTCCGGCGTGGCCGCCAGGGTGGAGTAGAAGTCGGTGTCGACCAGCGCCTGGTCCTCGCCGGCGCGCGCCACCACCATCACCCGCGGCTCGCGGGTGGAGAGCCGCACCTCGCCGCGGTCGCCGGTCTTGCCGCTCGCCACCACGGCGCTGCCGGCCCGCACCTGCACCTCGGCGCCCTGGACCGGCGCCAGGTCCTGCCCGGCCACGCGGACCAGCAGCTCGCCGTCGGTCTGCTTCACCTGCACCTTGAGGTCGGTGACGACCAGCACCACCTGGCCCTCCACCTTCCCCTGCACCAGCTGGACGAGGTAGACGCCAGCCGGGAGCGGGTCGAGCGACACCTTCCGCTCCTCCCAGCTGCCGCCGTTCCACTCCTCGAAGCCGGGCACGTTGTAGTCGCGCTCCGGGCCGCCCAGGTCCAGGTTGAGCCAGGTCTGGCGCACCAGCGTGGTGCCGGGCGGGAGCCCGACCAGCTTCTCCGGCCCCTCCGCCAGCCGCACCACCGGGCGCCGCTGCCCCTCGGTGCCGGTGCGGGCGGGGACCGCCTCGGCCAGCTCCTGCCTGAAGGTCTCGCCCAGCGCGTTGTAGAGGTAGGTGCCGGGGAGCCGGGCCGCGTTGACGCCGCGCGACAGGTAGCGGCCGGGGTTCTCCTGCGTGTCCGGCTGCGCGTAGGCGCGGCGCAGGTTGGCCTGCTGGGCCAGGAAGCGGTCCAGCGAGTCCGGCTTCACCACGCGCAGCTCGACCGGGCCGCGCCGCTCGAAGGCCAGCTCGAGCACGGGCGCCTCGCCGGTGCCGTAGGTGCGCGGGACGGTCAGGTAGAGCGGCTTGGCAGCCTGGGCCGGGGCGGCGGCCAGGGCCAGGGCGGAGAGCGCCGCCAGCGCCAGGAGGCGCGCGGGCATGGGCGGGGTGCGGATCTTGCTCACGAGCGGAACCCTCCAGGAACGAGCCCCTTCGACTTCGCCTGTCCTGAGCGTAGGCCCGCCTCGCGGGCCGGAGTCGAAGGACTCAGGGCGGACGGCCTTGTTCGGCGCGGTCACGAGCGGAACCCTCCGGGCACGAGCTGGCGGTCCTTCGCGACGCCGCGCAGGCCGACGTACGGCAGCTCCTCCAGCAGGCGGCGGGCCGCCTCGATCTCCGGCGCCACCTTCTTGCCCCGCTCCGAGGTCCAGGCGTCGCCCAGCAGGCGCGAGAGCGCGCGGCCGGGGTTCACGCCCAGGCCCAGCGAGACCGGCTGGCGCAGCCCCTCGGCCACCGCGGGGGCGGCGTCCAGCATGGACGGGGCCTTGCCGTTGCAGCTGCGCTGCAGCGTGGCGGCCAGCGCCGGGGTCGAGGCCAGCACCACGTGGCCGCAGGCGCGGGTGGTGGCCAGCACGTTGCCGCCGCCGGTGAAGGCGTCCTGCAGCGCGGCCGCGTCGCGCTCCGGCCAGGCCAGCGCGACCTCGGTGTCGAGGGCGTCGGCGCCGCGCGGGTTCCAGACCAGCGCCACCGTCCGCGGCGCGCGCTTGCCGGAGTACTTCCTCGCCAGGTGCGCCTTGAGCGAGGCGCGGTCGAGCGGCTCGGGCAGGTCCAGCGTGGCCAGCACCACCAGGCCGGCGTCGCCGGGGAGGAGCTTCAGGAGCTTGTCGGAGGGGGCCGCCGCGGCCAGCCGCTGCGGATCCTCCAGCTCGCCGCCCAGGCCGCGCGGCACCAGCCGCTCGCCCTCGACGCCGAAGAGCAGGCGCGGCGCAGGGCCCAGCCCCAGCAGCGCGAAGCCCAGCTGCGCCTCGCGGCCGAGCCCCTCGCGCGCGATGGAGACGGCCAGGTCCACGCCGTCGCCGCGCTCGACCGCCGGGGGCGGCAGGCAAATGGCCTGCACCACCGGGATGGGGTTCTTGGCCAGGTAGAGCTGGCCGTCGCGCTGCGCCGCGAAGACGGCGTGGTCGGCCACCAGCCAGCGCGAGACCACGATCTTCTCCGCCAGGTCCTTGTCGGCGCCGGGGCAGCGGGCCGCCTCGAAGCGGCCGCTGCGGGTGGCGCCCTCCATCAGCTCGAAGGCGCCGCGCGCCGAGGAGGACGGGTCGGGCACGATCACCGCCGGGCTCCCGGTGGCGCCGGGGCCGCCGTAGAGCACCACGCGGAAGGGATTGGCCAGCAGCCGCGAGGCCACCAGGTCCGCCACCGTGCCCTCGAAGGCGCCGGAGAGGTCGGTGCCGCGCGTCCCCAGGAACGCGCCCCAGTCCCCGCCGAACCCCTTGCCCAGCGGCTCGGCCAGCGCGCGCTTCGTCCACTCGCTGCGGAGCGAGGCCTTCCAGACCGCCTCGGGCGCGTAGACGTCGGCGTAGATCGACAGCTCCGGCGCGGCGTCGCCGGCCTGGAGGGCGATGGGCGGCTTGGCGTCGGCGCCGCCGCTGCGGGTGTGCCGGGCCTTCAGCAGGGCCACGCCTGCGACGGAGCCTGCCACGAGCAGGATCGCGCCCGAGGCGGCGAGGAGGAGCTTCGTTCGGCGGGTCACGGGGTCCACTCCTTGAAGCGGTAGAAGCCGAGGAAGAGGGGGTTCTCGGCGGTGGGGCGCCAGCCGCCGGGGGCGTCGCTGGCCAGCGCCTCCAGCCGGCCCACGCGCACGGCGGCGCCGGGCTCGCCCGGGTGGTAGACGACCAGGGCCTGGCCGTGGCCCGGATCGTCCGGGACCACCGCCAGCATGAGGTGGAAGACCGGGCCGGACGCGTCCTCGCGGCCGAAGGCCACCAGGTCGCCGGAGCGGAGCGCCGCGCGGGCCGCCGCGTCGCGCCCCAGCGGCGCGAAGGAGCCGCGCAGCAGCGTGGCCGCGTCGGCGAAGTGGGCCGGGCGCCCGGCGGCGTCGAGGAAGAGGCCGCGCGCCACCCGCGCCGGCGCGAAGCGGGCGAAGGCGGTCCGGTAGGCGAAGCGGACCAGCCCTGCGCAGTCGCGCTGCGCCTCCTCCCAGGCCGGATTCGACGCGGCGCCCCTGCGCCAGCGCCGTCTCGGCGATCATCCGGCGCAGCACCGCCTCCGGCGGCGCCGGGGCGGGCGCCGGCGGCGAGGCCAGCGCCGCGGCCAGGAGGAGCGAGGGGAGCATGGTCAGTAGGCCTCGCCGCCGTCGCCCTCGTCCGCCGCCTCGCCGTGCGCCAGCCCGGCGGCCACCGCCTCCAGGTTCTGCGGCCAGGGCGCGCCCGGCGCGGGGTCCTGCCCCGGCACGTAGACGTCCGCCTGCTGCGGGCCGAGCACGTTGACCCAGGCCAGCACGCGGGTGGTGCCGGGCGTGGCCAGCGGCACGCGCACCACGCGCTTCACCTCGGCCGGCGTCCCCTCGAACAGCGTCAGGTTGAGCGTGCCCACGGTGTGGGCCTTGTCGCCGGAAGGCCAGTAGTTGGTGGCGATGAGGAAGACGCCGCGCGGCGGGGCGCGGTGGATGTAGAGGTAGGGGCCGTAGCCGGGCTGGTCGAAGCTGCCGCCCTGCTCGTTGAGGAAGAAGGTGCCGCCGCTCGGGCTGGCGGTGCGGGCCCAGTAGACGTGGGCCATCTTCGCGAGCTGCAGCGCGCCGTCCGGCCCCACCGAGGCGGCGGTGGGCTCGTAGATGTGCAGGTCGGTGTAGACGCCGTCGGTGTCGCTGGTCAGGACCGCGCGCAGCGGGACCGGCGGGACCTGGGCGTAGCAGGTGACCTGGGCGGTGGTGGTGCCGCCGCGGTTGGTGCCCAGCGCGGTGACCACGTTCTTGCCGGCGGCCGCCGGGAACTTGCGCGAGAACCGGCCCTGGCTGGTCCGCAGCAGGTAGCGGTCGCCGTTGATCGAGATGGTGATGGGGTCCACGGTGGGGTCGGAGACCGTCCCCTCCACCAGGATCATCCGCCCCACGCTCCAGCCGCCCGAGGGGGCGGTGAGGTGGATCTCCGGCCGCTGCGTGCCCTGACCGATGGGCATGCCGGCGTCGCGCGCCGGCGCGGGGCCGGCGGCGAGCAGGAGGGCTGCGAGCGTGGCTGCGAGCATCGATGGACCCCTCATCCCGCGCGGTTGGCCAGTGCTCCCGCCCGCGGCGAGGCCACGGGCAGCCGAGCGGGGGCGCGATGATACCCGAGCGTGTCGCCCGGCTCGCCTCGCAAAGCCCGGGCCAGGTCGTCGCATGGGTCCAGGCGGCCGAAAGGTGCGGTCCGGCAGCAGATTCGCGCCCCTTGTGTCGCCGCCCGGACACGCGGCCGGTGCGTCCGGCCGGCGACGGCGCAGGTGCCCGCCCCGCACCCGCCTGGCCGCGGCGATTGACCTTGCGTGCCTGGCGTTCCCGCGTCATCCACCTGGGACTCCCCGGAGCCGCGCCCTTGACCCCCCATCCCTCGATCCTGGCCGTCGGCCGCGCGCTCCCGCCCCACGCGGTGGACCAGGAGACGCTCATCGCCGCGCTCTCCACCTACTGGCAGGCCAGGCACTTCAACGTCGAGCGCCTGGCCGACCTGCACCGGGCGACGCGGGTGGGCTCCCGCCACCTGGCGCTGCCGCTGGCGGAGTACGCCGGCCTCGACACCTTCGCGAAGAGCAACGCCGCCTACGCCAGGGTGGGCGCCGAGGTGGGCGAGGCGGCGGTGCGGGCCGCGCTGGCGCAGGCCGGGCTCGGGCCGGGCGACGTGGACCACCTCTTCTTCGTCACCGTCACCGGCGTGGCCACGCCCTCGCTGGACGCGCGGCTGGTCAACCGGCTCGGCCTCCCGGCGCACGTGAAGCGGACGCCCATCTTCGGCCTGGGGTGCCAGGCCGGCGCCTCCGGCCTGGCGCGCGCCTCGGACGTGCTGCGCGCCTTCCCGGGCCAGGTGGCGGTGCTGCTCTCGGTGGAGCTCTGCTCGCTCACGCTGCAGCGCGAGGACGTCTCGGTGCCCAACGTGATCGCCAGCGGGCTGTTCGGCGACGGCGCGGCGGCGGCGGTGCTGGCCGGCGGGGACCGGCCGGGCCGGCCCGGGCTGCGCGCCCCGCGGGTGCTTGCGACGCGCGCCACCTTCTACCCCGACACCGAGTGGGTGATGGGCTGGGACGTGGTGGACAGCGGCTTCAAGGTGGTGCTGTCGGCGCAGGTGCCGCAGGTGGTGAAGGCGCACGTGGGCGCCGACGTGGACCGCTTCCTGGCCGACCACGGCCTGGACCGCGGGCGGATCCGCCACTGGATTGCCCACACCGGCGGGCCCAAGGTGCTGGAGGCGTTCCAGGGGGCGCTGGCGCTCCCGGACGGCGCGCTGGCGCGCTCGTGGCGCTCGCTGGAGGAGGTGGGCAACCTCTCGTCGGCCTCGGTGCTGTTCGTGCTGGGGGAGCTGCTGGAGGCCGGCGAGGCCCGCGAGGGCGACCTGGGGCTCCTGGCGGCCATGGGGCCGGGCTTCTCCTCCGAGCTGGTGCTGCTCCAGTGGTGAGCGCCCTGGACCTCGGGCGCGCGGTGCTGGCCGCGGTGGCGCTGGAGCGCCTGGCGGAGCTCGTCCTCTCCGCGCGCCACGCCCGCGCGCTGCGGGCCCGCGGCGCGGTCGAGGCCGGGCGCGGCCACTACCCGGCCATGGTGGGCTTCCACGCGGCGGTGCTGGCGGCCTGCGCGCTGGAGCCGCTCGTCCGGCCCGGCGCCTGGCCGCTGGCGGCGGCGCTGGCCGGAGCCGCCGGCGTGGCGGCGGCCCAGGCGCTGCGCTGGTGGGCGGTGGTGACGCTGGGTGAACGCTGGACCACGCGCGTGCTGGTGCTGCCCGGGGCGCCGCCGGTGGTGGGCGGCCCCTACCGCTGGCTGCGCCACCCCAACTACGCCGCGGTGGCGCTGGAGCTCGCGGCGCTGCCGCTGGCGGCCGGCGCCTGGCGGACGGCCATCGCCGCCACGCTGGGCAACGCGCTCCTGCTGGCGGTCCGGATCCGGGTGGAGGAGCGGGCGCTGGGGAGCGGCTGGGCGGCGGCCTTCGACCGGCCCCGCCGCGGCGCGGGGAGGGTGCACGGATGACGGCGGGCGAGCAGCGGGTGGCGGACGAGATCCTGCGCCTGGCGCGCGAGGAGCTGCAGCTGCGCGGCCCGGTCCCGCGGGCGGACGAGCCGCTGGCCGGCGCGCTCGACTCGCTGGCGCTGCTGTCGCTGGTGGTGGCGGTGGAGGACCGGTTCCGGGTGGCGCTGCGGGACGACGACACGGCGGGGCTGCAGACGCTGGAGGACCTGGCGCGGCTGGTGGCGGCGCGAGCCGGCCCGGAGGTGCTGCCGTGATCCTGCGCGGCCCGCCCGCCCCGCCGCCCCGCTGGCCCACCCTGGTGGACGCGCTGGGGCCGGCCGCGCGCACGGCCACCGGCGTCACCTTCGTGGACCTGCAGGAGCGCGAGACCTTCCTGCCCTGGCCGGAGGTGTTCGCGCGCGGCGAGCGGGCCGCGGCGGCGCTGGCCGCGCACGGGGTCCGCCCGGGCGACCGGGTGGCCATCGTCCTGCGCACCGAGCCGGCCTTCCTGGACGCGTTCCTGGGGGCCTGGCTGTGCGGCGCGGTGCCGGTGCCGCTCTACCCGCCGGTGCGGCTGGGCCGGCTGGAGGAGTACGCCGCGGCCACCGCGCGGATGGTGCAGGTGTCCGGCGCGCGGGTGATCGTCACCGGCGGCGGCACGCGGCAGCTGCTGGGGCCGGTGGTGGAGCGGGCCCGGCCGGCGCTGGGCGCGCTGGAGGCGGCGCGGCTGCTGGACGGGACGGCGCGGCTGGCGCTCCCGGCGCGGCCGGAGGCCACCGGCCTGGTGCAGTTCTCCTCCGGCTCGACCGTGGACCCCAAGCCGGTGGCGCTCTCGCACGGCGCCCTGCGGGCCATGACCGACGCGCTGGTGGCGGCCACCGATCCCGACGCGCGCGACGTGATGGTCTCCTGGCTGCCGCTCTACCACGACATGGGGCTGATCGGCTGCCTGCTCTCGGCCATGGTCTACCCGGGGCCGCTGGTGCTGATCGCGCCGGAGCACTTCCTGGCCCGGCCGGCGCTCTGGCCGCGGGCGGTGGCGCGCCACCGCGGCACCCTCTCGGCCGCGCCCAGCTTCGCCTTCGCCTACGTGGCCGATCGCGTGCGCCCCGCCGACCTGGAGGGCTGCTCGCTGTCCAGCTGGCGGCGGGTGCTGGACGGGGCCGAGCCGATCTCGGGCCAGGCGCTCCGCCGCTTCGCCGCGCACCTGGCGCCGCACGGCCTCGACCCGCGGGCGTTGCTGCCGGTGTACGGCCTCTCCGAGGCGGCGCTGGCGGTCACCTTCGCGCGACCGGGGGCGCCGCTCACCGGGCGGCGGATCGACCCGGTGCGGCTGGCGCGCGACGGCGAGGTGGCGCCGGGCGGGCGCGAGGTGCTGTCGGTGGGGCAGCCGGTGCCGGGGGTCGAGGTGGCGGTGCGCGACCGCGCCGGCCAGCCCTGTCCGGAGGGGCGGCTGGGGCGCCTCTTCGTGCGCGGGCCGGCGCTGATGGACGGCTACCTGGGCGATCCGGAGGCCACCGCGCGGGCGCTGCGCGGGGGCTGGCTCGACACCGGCGACCTGGGGTTCGTCGCCGACGGCGAGCTGTACGTGCACGGCCGCGCCAAGGACGTGGTGATCGTGCGCGGCGCCAACCACGCGCCGGAGGAGTTCGAGGCCCCGCTGGCGGGCGTGCCCGGGCTGCGGCCGGGCTGCGCGGTGGCGCTGGGGTTCACGCCGCCGCAGGGCGGGGAGGGGCTGCTGGTCCTGGCGGAGCGGGCGCGCGAGGTGGACGGCGGCGAGCCGGCGCAGGCGCTGGAGGAGCGGATCCGCCGGGCGGTGGCGGCGGCCACCGGGGTGGTGCCGGACGAGGTCCGGCTGCTGGCGCCTGGCACGCTGCCGCGCACCTCCTCCGGCAAGCTGCGTCGGGCCGAGGCGCTGCGGCGCTTCCAGGCCGGCCAGCTGACGCCGCCGCGGCCGGCCACGGCGCTGCGGGTGGCGCTGGCGGCGGCCCGCTCGCAGCTGGCCTGGATGCGGGCCCGGTGGCGGGGGCCGCTCCGCGCCGCGCGCGGGGAGGACCCGTGAGCCGGCGGCGCGACGCGGTGGTGGTGGGCGGCGGGCCGGCCGGCCTGGCCTTCGCCGCCGCCGCGGCGGCGCGCGGGCTGGACGTGACGGTGCTGGAGCGGCGCGAGGGGCCGCTCGACAAGGCCTGCGGGGAGGGGCTCCTGCCGGCCGGCGTGCGCGCGCTGGCGGCGCTGGACGCGCTGGAGGCCATCGACCCGCTGGAGTCGAGCCCCTTCGGCGAGCTGCGCTGGTGCGAGCCGGGGTGCAGCCCGGCGCGGCTGGCCCTTCCGGCGCCGGGCGGGCTGGGCGTGCGCCGCACCGCGCTGGTGGACGCGCTGCGGAGCTGCGCCGCGGCCGCGGGGGCCGAGCTCTTGACCGGCGCGGAGGTGACCGGCCACGCGCGCACCGCCGGCGGGATCCGGGCAGAGGTGGCGGGCGGCGAGGCGGTGGAGGCGCGGCTCCTGGTGGCGGCCGACGGGCTGGCTTCGCCCACGCGGCGGCGCGAGGGGCTGGAGCGCCCGGTGCACGGCCGGCCGCGCTTCGGCATCCGCCGCCACTTCGCCGTGCCGCCCTGGGCCGGCGCGGTGGAGGTCCACTTCGGCGAGGGGGCCGAGGCCTACGTCACGCCGGCCGGGCCGGCGCGCATCGGCGTGGCCATCCTGTTCGAGCACGAGGCCCGGGGGCGCTTCGAGGCGCTGCTGCAGCGCTTCCCGGCGCTGGACCAGCTGCTGGACGGCGCCGAGCCGGTTCCGGAGGCGCGCGGCGCCGGCCCGCTGGAGCGCCGGGCCAAGGCCCGCGTCGCCGACCGGCTGGTGCTGCTGGGCGACGCCGCCGGCTACCTCGACGCCGTCACCGGCGAGGGGCTCTCGATCGCGTTCGGCGCGGCGCTGGACCTGGCCGCGCTCCTGCCGGCGGCGCTGGCCGCGGGCGCCGGGCCGGCCGCGCTGGCGCCCTACGAGGCCGCCTGGGCGCGGCGCTACCGGGCCTACGCGGCCTGGACCCGGCTGGTGCTGCTGCTCTCGCGCCACCGGGCGCTGCGCCGCCAGGTGCTGCGGCTGGTGACCGCGCGGCCGCAGCCCTTCGAGCGGGTGGTGGCCGCCGCGGTGGGGTAGCGCGGTCGCCGCGCCGCGCGGGGAGCGGTATGGTCGGGGGATGACGCAGGGGACGCTCGCTCCACGGCCTCACCGCTGGCTGGCCCTGGCCGCGCTGGGCTGCGCCGTGGCCTGCGGCGGCGGCTCGGGGGGCGACGCGCCGCCCGCGCCGGAGGGGCTGCAGGTGGCGGTGGGGGACGGCGCGGTGAGCCTGGCCTGGCGCGCGTCGTCCGGGGCCACGGCCTACGAGGTCACGGTCTCGCCCGAGGCGCCCGGGGCGGTGGTGGTGGTGGCGGGCCGGAGCGCCGCCGTGCGCGGGCTCGCGAACGGCACGCGCTACCTGCTGGCGGTGCGGGCCACGAACGCGGACGGCGCCAGCCCGGCGGCGCAGCTGGAGGCCACCCCGACCGCGGTGGACCCGGCGGCCTACGCGCCGCTGCAGGTGGCCGGCGACGACAGCCCCAGCGGCGTCTTCGACCCCTCCGTGCTGCGGACGTCGGCCGGCGAGCTCTGGCTGGCCTACTCCGGCGTCGACTACCACCTCGACGCGCAGTCGCACCAGGTGCAGGACGTCTCCACCCGGCTGGCCCGGAGCGCCGACGGCGGCCGGACCTTCACCTTCGCGCGGACGCTGGCCGCCGCCGGGCCGGCCACGGTCACCGACACCACCCACCAGCTCTGCGGCGCCACCACCTGCAGCGGCCGCTGGGTGCACGAGACGCCCTGGCTGGTGGAGGACGCGGCCGATCCCGACCCGGCCCGGCGCTTCAAGCTCTTCGCCATGAAGTACTTCCTCTACCCGCCGGCCACCCCGGCCACGGTCTACGCGCTGGGCGCCGTCGTGATGTGGACCGCCCCCACGCCCGGCGGCGCCTGGTCGGAGGAGGGCCCGCTGCTGGGCTGGGCGCTCACGCCGCCGGAGCTGGCCGCGCCGGTGGACGTGAACGGGCTCGACCCGGCGCTGGGCGACTGCGTGGTGCTGGCGGAGGGCGGGGCCTGGGTGCGCGACGGCGCGCTCGACCTGGTGCTCTCCTGCCCGGTGCCGGGCGCCGACCCGCTGCCGCAGAAGATCGTGCTGCTGCGCAGCCGCGACCACGCCCGCACCTTCAGCTACGTCTCCACGCTGCTCGAGCCGGAGGACGCGGCCGCCTACGGCGCCAGCTTCTTCACCGCGCCCTCGCTCCCGCCCGCGGCGGACCAGGCGCCGGTGCTGCTGGTGACGCCCACCCTGTCCGGCTTCTACGCCGGCTGCCTGGCGCTGCCCTTCGCCGACCCGGTGGCCGGTACGCTGGTGCGGGCGGGCGGCGTGCCGGTGCCCATCCTCGGGGCGCCGGTGCCGGCGGCCGGCCACTTCGGCGGCGCCTGCGCCTGGGAGGGCGGGCTGGGCGCGCCCGGGATCCTGATCGACGACGTGGTGCTGGGCGGACCCTGGCCGCCGCAGTTCCGCATCCTGGCCACCGGGCACGGGCTGTAGCGCGCCTGGCCCGCACGCGCCGCTCAGGCCTGGCCGGCCCAGGGCGCCGCGAGCAGCTGGGGCAGGTCCGGGTGCTCGGGCGAGAGCGCCAGCCGCTCGAGGTAGGCGCCCACGTCCAGGAAGCCGGCGCGCGACAGCTCGCGGGCCACCCGCCGGGCGCGGCGCTCGTCCCGGGGCAGGAAGACCAGGTCCACGCCGACGTGCGGCTCCGGCGCCGGGCAGCCGTGGTGGGTGGCGCCCAGGCGCCGCAGCGCCTCGCGCAGGCGGGCGTGCTCGGCCCCGCCCCGCACGGCGAAGAGGTGGAAGCGGCGGCGCAGCTCGGTCAGGCGGGGCCGATCGAGCACGTGGCGGATCAGCAGCCCGTTCAGCCAGACCCGGCGGCCGACCCGGCCGGCCAGCCAGCGCGCGGCCGAGAAGTGGTGCGCGCCGCCGCTGTTGGCCAGCACCACGCGGCCGTCCCACTGGTGCCAGACGAAGTAGTCCGGCCCGCCGCGCGCGATGCGGACGCCGCGGTAGGCCAGGTTGGAGCGGACGCCGTCGCCGGAGACGTCGCCCAAGAGCTCCGGGGTGACCGAGGTGACCAGCGAGTCGAGGCAGGCGAACCGCTCCAGCGGCGAGTGCGAGGCGGTCAGCGCCTCCACCCGGCGGATCTCACAGGGCCAGCGCGGCTGCGTCTCCACGCGGGTGAGCGCCGGCGGGCCCAGGCCCGGCAGGCTGAGCGGGTCCTCGCACCAGCTGTCCTCCGGCCCGCCGCGGCCCAGCCGGTCCCAGCGCACCACCGAGGAGTAGCAGGCCGACCGCGCCGGCGGCTGCAGCCCCACCGGCCGCAGCGCGCCCTCGCGCAGCGCCGCCCGCACCCGCAGCGGCAGGCCCAGCCGATCCCCCAGCCGGTCGCGCAGCGCGCGCACCCAGCGTCCCACGCCCCGGCGGGGCGCGTGGGCGTTACGCTCCGGGGGCGCCGGCAGGTACGCTTCGCTGTACGCCATGCACCTACTGTACATGTACCGGCCGCAAGGTTTGACCGCGGCGGGGTGTCGCGGAGAAATGGGGTCGCGTCATTCCACATTACACTTTCCGCACGGGGGCCCGCCGGAGAGGGACCCGGCCCGGAGCGAGGCGCAGCAAGCGCTCCATCGGTGATCAGCTGAACACTTGTTCCCATGTCTTCCTCCGGCCATGGTTCGGGCATGAAAGCTCCCCGTCGCCGCAGCACACCCACCGCCAGGGGCGCGCGCATGACGACTGACGACCCCGGCGGCCCGGCCACCCTCGACCGCTCCCCGTATGCGCTCGAGGTCGAGGACTCCTTCGCCGGGCCCCGCCTCGATGACCGGCTCTGGCTCCCCCATTACCTCCCGCAGTGGAGCTCGCGCTCCGCAGCCGCGGCGCGCTTCGAGGTGGACGGCGGGCTGCGGCTCCGCATCGACGCAGACCAGCCGGCCTGGTGCCCGGAGTGGAACGGTGAGCTGCGCGTCTCCTCGCTCCAGACCGGCGTCTTCTCAGGGCCGCTGGGGAGCGCCGCCGGCCAGCACCACTTCCGGCCCGGCCTGGTGGTGCGCGAGCCGCAGGCGCCGAAGGCGCTCTACACGCCACGTTACGGGCTCTTCGAGATCCGCTGCCGGGCGCTGGCCAATCCAGCCTGCCTGGTGGCGCTCTGGATGATCGGCTACGAGGACGCGCCGGAGCGCTCGGGGGAGATTCTGCGTCTGCGAGCTGTTCGGCCGGGACGTGGGCGAGCGGCAGGTGAGGGTGGGCGTGGGTGTCCACCCATTCGGTGATCCCGCGCTGCGCGACGACTTCCAGGCCGTGCCGGTCGCCATCGACGCGCGCGAGCTGCACACCTACTCGGCCGAGTGGACCCCGCACCAGGTCCGCTTCTTCGTCGACGACCGGCTGGTGAGGCGCGTGGCCCAGTCGCCGGACTATCCCATGCAGCTCATGCTGAACATCTACGAGTTCCGCGACGGGACGGCGTCGCCCTCGCCGCCTGGGCGCTACCCCAGGGTCTTCGAGGTGGCCTGGATCCGCGGCTGGCGTCCGGTGAGCCAGCCCTGGTCCCGCCCCAGCGCGTTCGATCGAGGCGCGGGCGCGGACCGCCCCCGGGTGAGCGCAGGTGTGCCTCGCTGAGGCACCCTGGCGCTCGACCTGCCGCTGCGCCTGTGGTGGACTCGCCCGCCCAGGGGGAGGCCCGCATGACCGGCTGGATGTACTGGTTCCTGCTGTCCGCCATCACCGGCAGCCCGGTGGGCTCGCTGGCGATCCTGGCCGCCCTCTGGTGGCTGGGCGACCGGTACACGTTCCGCGTCCTGCCCGACCCCTTCCGACTCCTCTCGCGGTGGCGCAGGGCCGGCCAGCTGCGCCGCACGCTGGCCGTGAACCCGCACGACCGGCGCGCCCGCTTCGAGCTGGCCGAGCTGCTGCTCCAGTCCCGCCAGCCGGCGGCCGCGGCGGAGATGCTGCGCCCCAACGTCGAGGCGGGTGACGAGGACGCCCGGACCGCCTTCGCCATGGGCGCGGCGCTGGGGCGGAGCGGCCGGTGGGAGCAGGCGGAGGCGGCCCTGGCGGTGGCCCACCAGGCCGACCCGCGCTTCCGCGCCGGCGAGATCGACCTGGAGCTGGGGCGGCAGCGGCTGGCGCGGGGTGACGCTGCCGCCGCGCGCGAGGCGCTGGAGCGGCTGCTGGTGGAGCGGCCGGGCACCGTCGAGGGGCGCTGGCTGCTGGGCCAGGCGCTGCAGCGGCTGGGGGACGCGGCCGGCGCGCGGCGCGTGCGCGAGCAGGCCTGGGCCGACTACGCGGCGCTGCCGCGCTTCCACCGCCGCCACGAGCGGCGCTGGGCCTGGCGCATCAAGCCCTGGCGGCCGCTGGCCGTCGCGCTGCTGGTGGCGGCGCTGGTCGCCGGCGTGGGCATGGGGGCGGCCAGCTGCCAGGGCCGGTCGCCGGCGGCGATGTACGAGGAGTGAAGTCGCGCCTGCGCCGTCCACCGCCTCGTGGACCGCCCCGCCCCCGAGCGCCCCCTGCAGCCCCGCCGGCGTGATCCGCGGGGGCTGCCCGCCGGGCCGCGGCGCCACCCTGGCATGGGTGGCCCCGGCCCAGCGGCCTCGTGCCGCTGCTCCGGGGCGGCGTGAGGGGCCGACCGCGCTTACATCCCGTGCTCCCTGCACCGGAGGTCCGCCGTGCCCGTCTTCCGCGAGGTCCTGCTCTACCTCGGCGCCGCCGTCGTCGCCGTGCCCGTGGCCAGCCGCCTCGGCCTGGGCTCGGTGCTGGGCTACCTGGCGGCGGGGCTGCTGATCGGCCCCCACGCGCTCCGCCTCACCGGCGGTGACGAGGGCGTGGCCACCGCGTCCGAGCTGGGCGTGGTGCTGCTCCTCTTCCTGGTCGGCCTGGAGCTCGAGCCCCAGCGGCTCCTGAAGCTGCGCCGGGTGGTCTTCGGCCTCGGCACCGCGCAGGTGATTGGCACCACGGCGGTGCTGGCCCTCGGGGCGCTGGCCCTGGGGCTGCCCTGGCGAGAGGCGGTGGTGGTGGGCATGGCGCTCACGCTCTCCTCCACCTCGCTGGTGCTCCCGCTCCTCTCGGAGCGGCGCGAGCTGGGGACGCCGCACGGCCAGGCGGCGTTCGGCATCTCGCTGCTGCAGGACCTGGCGGTCATCCCGGTGCTGGCGCTCCTCCCCGCGCTCGGCGGCACGGCCCAGGCCAGGCCGCTCTGGCTCACCGCGCTGCTGGCCGGCGCCGCCGTGGCCGGCGTGGCGCTGGGCTCGCGGCTCCTGGCGCGCCCGGCGCTCCGCTGGGTGGGGGCGCTGCGCGACCCGGAGGTCTTCACCGCAACCGCGCTGCTGCTGGTGATCGGCACCGCCTGGGCGGTCTCGGCCACCGGGCTCTCCATGGCGCTGGGCGCCTTCCTGGCCGGCGTGCTCCTGGCCGGCTCGGAGTATCGCCACGAGCTGGAGGCGGACATCGCGCCGTTCAAGGGGCTCCTGCTCGGCCTCTTCTTCGTCTCGGTGGGCGCGCGGGCCGACCTGTCGCTCCTGTGGCACCGGCCGGTGGCGGTGCTGGGGACGGTGGCGGGGTTCGTGGCGCTCAAGGCCGCGGTGGGCGCGATTGTCGGCTGGCGCGGGCTGCGGGACGGCGACGGCGCCCTCTCGCTGGGCCTGCTGCTCTCGCAGGGCAGCGAGTTCGCCTTCGTGATGCTGGCCATGGCCGCCGGGCAGGGGCTGGTGCGCCCGGAGCTGGAGGCGCTGCTGGTGCTGGCGGTGACGCTCTCGATGGCCACCACGCCGGCGCTGTTCGCGCTGCACGCGCGGCTGGTCCGCCCGCGCCTGGCCCGGCGCGACCGGCGCCCCTACGACGTCGCGCCGGAGGGCGACCCGCCGGTGATCGTGGCCGGCTTCGGCCGCGTGGGACAGGTGGTGGGGCGCGTGCTGCGGGCCAAGCGCATCCCCTTCACCGCCATGGACGCCAGCCCAGAGCACATCGAGTTCATCCGGCGCTTCGGCAACAAGGTCTTCTACGGCGACGCCTCGCGCCTGGACCTGCTGCGCGCGGCGCGCGCCGACCGGGCCCGGATCTTCGTGCTGGCCATCGACGACGTGGAGGCCTCGATCCGGACCGCCGAGGTGGTGCTCCAGCACTTCCCGCACCTGACGCTCTTCGCCCGCGCGCGCAACCGGCAGCACGCCTACCGCCTGCGAGCCCTGGGCGTCACCCGCATCATGCGCGAGACCTGGCTCTCCTCGCTGGCGCTGACCGGTGAGGTGCTGGAGGCGCTGGGCGCGGACGCCGGCGAGGCGCGGACCGCGGTGGAGCGCTTCCGCGCCCACGACGAGGCGCTCTTCGAGGAGTCCTGGCAGGACCAGGGCGACCTGGACAAGCTGGCGGAGCGCTCCAGCCGCAGCCGCGCCCAGCTGGAGCAGCTCTTCGACGAGGACGCGCGGACGCGGCGGCCGGCGTGAGCCGCGCCGCTACGGCTGGTGGCTGCAGGCCTTCTGCCCGCTCATCCCGAAGCAGGCCGCGTAGCTGTTGCGCAGGTTGTCCTGCGTGACCCGCACCCGGCCGTTGATGGCCCGCAGCTCCAGGTCCTCCTCCAGCACGCGGGTGCGGAACTTCCAGCCCGGCGGCAGCCGCAGCCTGGTCCCCAGCCCCTCCAGCCCCTCGGCGGTGAGCGTGGGATCGAAGGCGCTGGTGAACGACTGCATCACCCAGGTCGTGCCGCGGGGGTCCTCGAGGAGGTAGACGCGCGTGCCCTGCTTCCACCCCTGGCGCGAGTCGCGGTCCTCGTCCAGCGGCGCGTAGTCCAGGGCGCCCGGCTTCTCGTACTCCTCGACCAGCCAGCGCACGCCGGCCCAGGCGGCGGTCAGGCCGCCGAGGTCGCGCTGGGCGCCGAGCGGCCGCTCCTGCCAGTCCAGCGTCCAGACCCGCGGCCCGTCCTTGAGCGCGTCGGGCACGTGGTAGGTGTCCTCGAGCGCGCCGGTGCGGACCTTGGCCCACGCATCGGCAGGGCAGCTCTGCCCGGCCGCGCCGTTCAGGCCGGTGGTGTCGTAGACGATGGCGTAGGGGGCCTGCCGCAGGCTGGTCCCGGCGATGAGCAGCACCTGGCAGAAGCCCTGCCCCGAGAGCCCCTCCACCCGGACCGCCTTCGCGCCCTTGCCATCCTCCAGCGGCCCGCGCTGCACGTTGGCGCAGGCCGTGAGCAGGGTGGCGAGCAGCAGCGGGGCGAGCATTCTCATGGGGGCTCCGAGCACGATGTGGGCTGGCAGGCGACCGATGGTGCCCCGGAGACCGGCCTGGAGGCGACACTTTTCGGCTCGCCGGGGGGCTGCCCACCCCCGCCGTCCTTGACGGGGCCCGGGGCGCCGCGGCACAAACGGCGCCCCGTGGAACTGTCCTCGGCCCGCGAACCGTGGGTAGGATGGCTCTCAAGGAGGCACACCCGATGCGCTGCACCGTCCTGGGCGCCGGTTCCTGGGGAACCGCGCTGGCCTCGCTCCTCGCCGGCAAGGGCTACACCGTCACCAGCTGGGACAAGGACGTCCCGGTGCTGGACGAGATGGCCAAGCACCACCGCAACGAGCGGTACCTGCCCGGCGTGGTCCTCCCCGCCACCCTGCACGCCACCCCGGATCTGCAGAAGGCGCTGGAGGGGGCCGAGCTGCTGGTGCTGGCGGTCCCGTCCCACGCCGTGCGGCAGGTGGTGATCGAGGCCAAGCGGCACGTCCACGCCGGCACCCCCATCGTCTGCGTGGCCAAGGGGATCGAGCTGGAGTCGCTCATGACCATGAGCGAGGTGATCGAGGACGTGCTCCCGGTCCCCCTCCACCCCTACGTCGCCGTCCTGTCCGGCCCCTCCTTCGCGAAGGAGGTGGCCAAGGGGCTGCCCACCGCCGTCACCGTGGCGGCGCGCTGGGAGCGGATCGCCAAGCAGGTGCAGGACGCCTTCCACACCAAGACCTTCCGCCCGTACACCTCCGGTGACGTGGTGGGCGTCGAGAATCGGCGGGTGCGTGAAGAACGTGGTGGCGATCGCGGCCGGTATCGCCGACGGGTTCGGCTTCGGGGCCAACGCCCTGGCCGCGCTCATCACCCGCGGCCTGGCCGAGATCACCCGGCTGGCGGTGCGCAAGGGCGCGAACCCCCTCACGCTCTCCGGCCTGTCCGGGCTGGGTGACCTGGTCCTGACCTGCTCCTCCGACCTGTCGCGCAACCGGACGGTCGGGCACGGCCTGGCCGCGGGCAAGACGGCCGAGCAGATCCAGAAGGAGCTGGGTCAGGTGGCCGAGGGCATCCGCAACACGCGGTCCGCGCACGACCTGGCCGAGCGGCTGGGGGTGGAGATGCCCATCACCGACACCATCTACCGGGTCCTCCACGAGGGCGCCTCGCCCCGGGAGGCGGTCACCGCGCTCATGATGCGGGAGACCAAGCCGGAGATTTGACGGCGGGGTTACACTGAGGCGATGGCCGACCTCGCCGCCCACCTGGTCAAGTCCGGTGTCCTGCCGCCCGACGCGGCGGCGCGGGCCATCGCCGCGGCCAACGACGGCGACGTGGCCTCGGCCGCCCTGCGGCTGGGGCTGGCGCCCGAGGGGGCGCTGGTCCGGGCGCTGGCCGACGTCCACGACTGCCCCGGCGTCGACTTCTCCAAGACCGCCGTCCCCACCGCCAACCTGGATGCCATCGCCCCGGCCTTCTGCCGGCAGCGGCGGGTGCTGCCGGTCTCGGTGGGCAAGTCCGAGCTGGTCCTGGCCATGGCCGAGCCGTCCGACCACGCCCTGGCCGACGAGAATCCGCTTCGTCACCGGCCGCAAGGTGCTCCGCTACGTGGCGGTGCCGGCGGCCATCGAGCGGACGCTCGACGCCCTGCAGCGCGAGCGCGCCCGGGGGCTGCAGGCGTGGCGCGGCCCGCAGGCCCCGGCGCTCCCCGACCCGGCCGCCGCCTGGGTGGGCGTGGTCCACCCCTCCACCCGCCGCAACCCCTCCGAGCAGACCGGCTCCATCGAGCTGCCCGAGATCACCTCCACCATGGAGGTGATCGGCGTGGCCGACACGGTGGACGCGCAGACGCCCTTCTCCGCGCCGTCGCCGGCCCGGCGCTCGCGACCGGCCGAGCTGGAGCCTCCGCCCGCGCCCGCCCTGCTGCGTCCCGGCGGCGCCGCCGCCACGGTCAGGCTGGAGGGGATCGGCGCCGGCAAGCTGGCGCTGGTGGCCGACGCCGCCCCCGAGGCGCGCGAGGAGGTGGCCGCGGTCCTGTCCCGGCTCGGCTGCACCGTCCTCCAGGCCGCGAACGGCCGCGCCGCGCTCGACATCGTCCGCGAGGCCAGGCCGGACCTGATCGTCATCGACGCGATGATGCCCATGATGCCGGGCTTCGAGGTCTGCCGGGCCGTCAAGGGCGACCCGGTGCTGCGCCCGACGCGCGTGGTGCTCAGCTCGGCCATCCACCGCGGCACGGTGGCCGCCGACGCCAAGATCGCCTTCGGGGCCGACGCCTTCGCCGAGAAGCCCTTCCGCAGCGACGAGCTGCTCCGCACCTTGAAGCTGCTGCTGCTGGGGCCGACCGGCGATCCGGCCGACCAGGCCGCGCGCGCGGTGGCCGCCACCGCCTGGCGCGAGGGGGCCAAGCTGCTGCAGGCCGGGCGGGCCGAGGAGGCCACCGCGCTCCTGCGCGAGGCGGCCGCCAAGGACGACCTCTCCGCCGAGGCCCACTACTACCTGGGCCACGCGCTGGCGCGGCAGGGGCTCCTCTTCGAGGCGGCCGCCGCCTTCTCCCGGGCCGCCGAGCTCCGGCCGGACGTGCCCGAGGCCCACGAGGTGCTGGCGCTCACCTACGAGCAGCTGGGCTTCCAGCAGTCGGCCCGCGAGGCCTGGGCCCGCGCGGTCGAGACCTGCAAGGACGAGCAGCGCCGCCGCGGCATGCAGGAGCGGCTGATGCGCCTGCTGGGGCTGTAGCTTTCGGCGCTGCGCGCCGCCCGCGCCCGCGGTAAACCTCCGGCCATGTCCGACCCCAGCTCCCCGCGCCCCGGGGCCGCCGCCGCGCTGTGCGCCGGCCCGGAGGCCTTCACCCGCAGTGCCCGCGCCGACATGGACCGCGCCCGCGCCGAGGCCGCGCGCGCCCGGGGGCTGGGCGGGGCCGGCGGCCTGGCCACGGTGGACGCCTACGACGCCGCCTTCGCCGCGCTGGGCGAGGCCGCCTCCCGCGCCAGCCTGGCCCGCAACGTCCACCCCGACGCGGCGCTGCGCGACGCGGCCGAGGCGGCCGAGCAGGAGGTGGACGCGCTCTCGACGGAGCTGTCGCTGGACCGCGGCCTGTACGACGCGCTCTCGGCGGTGGACGTCTCGCGCGAGGATCCGGCCACCCGCCACCTGGTCGAGAAGGCGCTGCGCGACTTCCGCCGGTCGGGCGTGGACCGCGACGAGCCCACCCGGGCCCGCGTGCGCGCGCTCCGCGAGGAGCTGGTCCGGATCGGCCAGGAGTTCGGGCGCAACATCAAGGACGACGTGCGCCGGCTGCCGCTCACGCCGGCCGAGCTGGAGGGGCTGCCGGAGGACTGGCGCCGCGCCCACCCGCCCGGCGACGACGGCCAGGTGACGCTCACCACCGACAACACCGACTACGTGCCGTTCATGACCTACGCGCGCAGCGAGCGGGCGCGCGAGGCGCTCTGGCGGCTCTACCGGCTGCGCGGTCACCCGCGCAACCTGGACGTGCTCTCGCGCATGCTGGAGCGCCGGGCCGAGCTGGCGCGGCTGCTCGGCTACCCGAGCTGGGCGGCCTACGTCACCGAGGACAAGATGATCGGCAGCGCCGAGGCCGCGGCCGCCTTCGTGGCCCGCATCGCCGCCGCCGCCGAGGCGCGCATGCGCCGCGACCACGCGCAGCTGCTGGAGCGGAAGCGGCGCGACGCGCCCGGCGCGGAGCGGGTGGAGCCCTGGGACTCGGCCTGGCTGCAGGAGCGGGTCAAGGCGGAGCAGTACGGGTTCGAGGGGCAGTCGGTGCGGCCCTACTTCGAGTACCGCCGGGTGAAGGACGGCGTGCTGGACGTGACGGCCCGGCTCTTCGGCATCGCCTACACCCGCGTGCCGGACGCGGCGGCCTGGCACCCCGAGGTGGAGGTGCACGACGTGACCGACGCGGAGAGCGGCGCGCTGCTGGGGCGCGTCTACCTCGACATGCACCCGCGCGAGGGCAAGTACAAGCACTACGCCCAGTTCACGCTGGCGGCCGGCCAGGCCGGGCGGCGGGTGCCCGAGGGCGTGCTGGTCTGCAACTTCCCGCGGCCGGGCGTGGACGCGCCGGCGCTGATGGAGCACGGCGACGTCCGCACCTTCTTCCACGAGTTCGGCCACCTGCTCCACCACGTGCTGGGCGGCCACACCCGCTGGGCCGGCCAGTCGGGCGTGGCCACCGAGTGGGACTTCGTGGAGGCGCCCTCGCAGATGCTGGAGGAGTGGGTCTGGGATCCGGCGGTGCTGGCGCGCTTCGCCCGCCACGTGGAGACCGGCGAGCCCATCCCGGCGGCGCTGGTGGCGCGCATGCGCGCCGCCGACGAGTACGGCAAGGGGCTGATGGTCCGGCAGCAGATGTTCTACGCCGCGCTCAGCCTGGAGCTGCACCAGCGGGAGCCCGCCGGGCTCGACACCACCGCGCTGGTGGCGGAGCTGCAGGAGCGCTACACGCCGTTCCGGCACGTGCCCGGCACCTACTTCCACGAGTCCTTCGGCCACCTCGATGGCTACTCGGCCATCTACTACACGTACATGTGGAGCCTGGTGATCGCGAAGGACCTGTTCGGCCCGTTCCGCCAGGCCGGGCTGCTCGACCCCGGCCCCGCCCGCCGCTACCGCAGGGCGGTGCTGGAGCCGGGCGGCTCGCGCCCGGCGGCGGAGCTGGTGGAGGCGTTCCTGGGCCGGCCGCACGGGTTCGACGCGTACGCGGCCTGGCTGGAGGCGTAGGCCAGCGCGCCGGGCGCCGCGCGGCTAGATCCCTGGCGTGCCCGCCCCCGCCGCCCTGGTCCACGCCTCCTGCCTCTCGGTGGACGGGCCGCCGCGCCTGGCGTTGCTCTACCGGCTGCTCGACTGGGCGGCAGACCTGCTCATCCGGCCCCTGCGCTGGCGCTACCGGCGGCTCCACCGGCTGCGCGGCCGCGCCGTCACGCGCGGCGCGCTGCTGGCGGCGCTGGCCGAGGCCGCGGCCGAGCCCGGCGTCACGGCGGTGGACCTGGTGGTCCACGCGCACGGGCTGGACCACCGGCTCTTCCTGGCCGACGGTCCGGTGGACACGGCGGCGCTGGCCTCGGCGCTGCCGGGCCGGGGGAAGCTGCGGCTCCTCTACTCCACCGCCTGCCACGGCGCCTCCCACGCCGAGGACCTCCGCGCCAGCGGGTTCCGGGTCGCGGTGGGCGCGCGCGCCACCAACGCCAGCGGCGCCACCGAGGTGCCGCTCTTCCTCTCGCTCTGGGCGGCCGGGTGGCCGGTGTCCCGCGCGCTGGCGGCGGCCGACGCCGGCTGGCTGCGCCGGTGCTGGGACGCGCTGGCGCGGCCGGTGCTGCGCGCCGCGGGCGCGGCCGCCGTGGTGGACAGCGAGAAGCGGCTGGTGGGGGAGGGCGGGGTGACGGTCGGGTCCACGGGTGGGCCCGTGGCCGTGCAAGGCGCGGCGCGCCGCCCGGATCGGGTTAAGTTGCGCCTGCGCGGGGGCCCTGCCATCCTCGCGCCCTCCCGTGTCCCGCACCCTGCGCGCCCTCCCCACGCTGCTCCGCGTCGGCTTCGCCGAGTCGGTCGCCTACCGCGCCGAGTTCCTGGTCTGGCTGCTCTCCACCAACATGCCGCTGGTGATGATGGCGCTCTGGACCGCGGTGGCCCGCGAGGCGCCGGTGGGGCGGTTCGGGCAGCGCGAGTTCGTGGCCTACTTCCTGGCCACGCTGGTGGTCCGGCTGCTCACCGGGGCCTGGGTGGTCTGGGAGATGAACTTCGAGATCCGCCAGGGCACGCTGGTGTACCGGCTGCTGCGGCCGCTCCACCCGCTGGTCCACTACGCGACCGAGAACCTCTCGGCCATGCCGCTGCGGATCGTGCTCACGCTCCCCATCCTGCTGACGCTGCTCCTGGTGGTCGGCGGCGATCACGTCACCCACGACCCGCTGCTGCTGGCCCTCTTCCCGCTGGCGGTGGTGGGCGGCTGGCTCATCACCTTCCTGGCCATGGCGGTGATCGGCTGCCTGGCCTTCTGGATGGAGTCGGCCACCTCGCTCTTCCAGCTCTGGCTTGGGCTGTTCGGCATCTTCTCCGGCTACCTCGTCCCGCTGGAGCTCTTCCCGCCCGCGGTCACGCTGGTGGCCCGCTTCCTGCCGTTCCGCTACATGCTGGCCGCGCCGGCCGAGCTGCTCATCGGCCTCTCCGGCCGGCCGCACGCGCTGCTCGAGCTGGGCATCCAGTGGGCCTGGGTGGCGGTGCTGGGGCTGGCCGCGCGCACCATGTGGCGGCTGGGCATCCGCCGCTACTCGGCGTTCGGAGGCTAGCCATGGGCCGCTACCTCCGCCTGCTCCTGATCCAGCTCCGCGCCTCGGCCGCCCTGGCCCTGCAGTACCGGGCCGAGTTCTTCGGCTCCGGCCTGCTGGCGCTGTTCTGGACCGCCTCGGCGCTGATCCCGCTGCTGGTGGTCTACGGCGACCGCCCGGCCATCGCCGGCTGGAGCTTCGACGAGGCGCTGGTGGTGATCGGCTGGTTCACGCTGGTGAAGGGCGTGCTGGAGGGGGCGGTGAACCCCTCGCTCACCGCGGTGGTCGAGCACATCCGCAAGGGCACGCTCGACTTCGTGCTGCTCAAGCCGGCCGACGCGCAGTTCCTGGTCTCGACCGCGAAGTTCGAGCCGTGGCGGGTGGTGGACGTGCTCACCGGCCTGGTGATCTTCGGGGTGGCGTTCCACCGCATGGGCCGCGTGCCGTCCGCCGCCGGCGTGGCCATGGCGGCGGTGCTGCTGGTCTGCGCCACCGTGATCCTCTACTCGCTCTGGATCCTGGTGGTCTCGGCCGCCTTCTTCGTGGTGAAGGTGGACAACCTCTCCTTCCTCTTCCTCTCCATGTACGACGCGGCGCGCTGGCCGGCCGACGTCTTCCCCGGCCTGCTCCGGCTGGTCTTCACGGTGGTGATCCCGCTGGCCATCCTCACCACCTTCCCCGCGGCCGCCCTGCTGGGGCGGCTCGGCGCGCCGCAGGTGGCCGCCATCGCCGCAGGCGCCGCCGTCTTCGCCCTGGCCGCGCGGGTGGTCTGGCTGCGCTCGATCGGGCGGTACACCTCCGCTTCGTCCTGATCCGGGCGCGCGCCTCGGCTATACACTCGCCCCCGATGCTCCGCCTGACCTTCCTCGGCACCGCCGCCGCCCAGCCCACGCTCCGGCGCAACCTGACCGGCCTGGCCATCCGCCGCGAGCGCGAGCTGTGCCTGGTGGACTGCGGCGAGGGCACCCAGCGCCAGCTCATCCACTTCGGCGCCGGCTTCGACGTCTCCGCCATCTTCTTCACGCACTTCCACGCCGATCACTACCTGGGCGCCATCGGCTTCCTGCGCACCCTCTCCATGCAGGGGCGGGCCGAGCCGCTGGACGTGTACGGCCCGCGCTCGGCGCGCCGCATCCTGGAGACCATGCTCTTCACCGGCGCGGAGAAGTTCTCCTACGAGGTGCGCATCCACGAGGTGCGCCCGGGCGAGGCGGTGGCGCGCGGCGGCTGCAGCTGGGTGCCCTTCGAGACCGACCACCGCATGCCGTCGGTGGGCTGGTCGCTGGTGGAGCCGCAGCGGCCGGGCCGCTTCCACCCGGAGAAGGCGGCGGCGCTGGGCGTGCCCAAGGGGCCGCTGTTCGGCGCGCTGCAGCGCGGCCAGGCGGTGACGCTGCCGGACGGCCGCACCGTGGCCCCGGCCGACGTGGTGGAGCCGGCGCGCCCCGGGCGCACCGTGGCGGTCACGGGCGACACGCGCCCCTGCGGCGGCACGGTCGGCGCCGCCCGCGGCGGAGACCTGCTGGTGCACGACTGCACCTTCGGCGATCCGGAGGCGGCGCGCGCCGTGGAGACCCGGCACTCCACCGCGCGCGAGGCGGCCCAGGTGGCACGCGAGGCGGGCGTGAAGCGGCTGGTGCTGACGCACCTGTCCTCGCGCTACGACCGCGAGTGGCAGCCGCTGCTGGACCAGGCCCGCGAGGTATTCCAGGGACCGGTCGACGTGGCCAGCGACGGGATGATCATCGAGGTCCCGCTGGAGGGGTGACCGCGGCGCGCCGGCCGGTCGGGCGGGAGGCCATACCTGTGGCCTCGACGGGGACCATCCGGGCCTTAGGTTCCTCCTCGCAAGGAGACGACGATGATCACCATCCGCAAGTCCGAGGACCGGGGCCACTTCGATCACGGCTGGCTCGACACCCGCCACACCTTCTCGTTCGCGAGCTACGAGGACCCGGCGCACATGGGCTTCCGCGCCCTGCGCGTCATCAACGAGGACCGGGTGGTGCCGGGCGAGGGCTTCGGCACGCACGGCCACCGCGACATGGAGATCCTCTCCTACGTCCTGGCCGGCGCGCTGGCGCACAAGGACTCCACCGGCGGCGGCGGCGTGCTGCGGCCGGGCGAGGTCCAGCGCATGAGCGCCGGCACCGGCGTGCGTCACTCGGAGTTCAACGGCTCCGCCGAGGAGCCGGTGCACTTCCTCCAGATTTGGCTGCTGCCCGACCGCGCCGGCCACCCGGCGTCGTACGAGCAGCGGGCCTACCCGGAGGCCGAGCGGCTGAACCGGCTGCGCCTGGTGGCCTCGCCGGACGGCGCCGAGGGCTCCACGACCGTCCACCAGGACGCCCGCGTGTACGCGGCGCTCCTGGAGCCGGGGCGGACGCTGGAGCTGCCGCTGGGCCATGGCCGGCACGGCTGGGTGCAGGTGGCGCGCGGCGCCGTGGAGGTGAACGGCGCCCGGCTCGGCGCCGGCGACGGCGCGGCGCTGTCGGAGGAGGCGGCCATCCGGCTGCAGGCCTCCGGCCACGCCACCGCCGAGCTGCTGGTGTTCGACCTGGCGTGAGGCGGGGCGAGGCCACCTGGCTCGCCCTGCCCTTCGACTCCGCCGCGGCGGAGCCGCGGCTACGCTCAGGGCGAACGGTTCTTCCCGGGCCGTTCGTCCTGAGCCCTTCGACAGGCTCAGGGCAGGCGGAGTCGAAGGACAGGGGCGAGCGAGCCAGGCGAGGCCTGCTGCCCAGGTTGGCCTCCACGCCCGTTCGCGCTAGAACCCCCCCGTGCCGCACGACCCCGCCGTCGATCTCGCCGTCTGGATCCCGCGCCTCCTCTCCGTCTGGCGCGAGCGGTCAGGCGCGCGGCCCGGGCCGCGCCCGGATCCGCGGCGCGGCGGCCCCCAGGGACGGAACGTCCCGCACGGCCGGGCGCCGCGGCCGCCGGAGGACGCGCTCCTCCCGGACGAGCTGCGCAGCGTGGCGGCGGCGGTGGAGCGGCTCTCGCGCGGGCTGACCCGCGATCGCGAGCTGGCCGGCGCCCGCTACATGGACGAGGACCGGCTGCTGGGCGCCTACCTGCTCTTCTACTGGCCGGTCTCCTACCTGCAGGCCCGCGGCGTGCTCTCCGAGCTGCCGCGCCGGCCGCGCAGCGTGCTCGACCTGGGCAGCGGCCCGGGCCCGCTGGCCTTCGCCGCGCTGGACGCCGGCGCCGCCGAGGCGGTGGCGGCGGACCGCTCGCAGCCGGCCCTGGCGTCGGCGCGCAAGCTGGCCGCCGCGGCGGGCGAGGCGCTGGCCACGCGCGAGTGGAACCCCACCCGCCCCGGCGCGCTGGCGGGCGTGGCGGGCGGGAAGACCTTCGACGTGGTGACGATGGGCCACGTGCTGAACGAGCTTTGGAAGGGGCAGGACGAGGACGCGCGCCGGGCCGCCCTCCTGGAGGAGGTGCTGGGGCTGGTGGCGCCGGGCGGCTCGCTGGTGGTGCTGGAGCCGGCGCTGCGCGAGACCTCGCGCGCGCTCCTGCGGGTGCGCGACCGGCTGGTGGCGCGCGGGTACGCGGTCCGGGCGCCGTGCCTGTTCCGCGAGGCCTGCCCGGCGCTGATCAAGGAGACCGATTGGTGCCACGCCGAGCGGCCGGTCTCGCCGCCGCCGCTGGTGGCGCAGATCGCCAAGGCCGCCGGCCTCCGCCGCGAGGCGGTGAAGATGAGCTACCTGGTGCTGGCGCCGCGCGGCGAGGCCTGGGCGCCGCCGCCGCCCGGGCGCGTGTTCCGGATCGTCTCCGAGCCGCTGCCGTCCAAGGGGCGGCTGCGCTACATGGCCTGCGGCCCCGAGGGGCGGATGGGGCTGTCCTTGCAGGAGAAGCACGTCGGCCCCGCCAACCAGGCCTTCGAGCGGCTGCTGCGCGGCGACGTGATCGAGGTGGGCGGCGGGGAACCCCGCGGCGACGGCCTGGCCCTGGGCGAGGGGTCGGCGGTGAAGGTGATCGCGCCGGCGGGGAAGCCGGTGGCGGACCGCTGATCGACCCGCTGCGCGGGTTCACTCTCCGTTCGTGGTGAGCGTAGGGCCGGGCTCGCGCCGGGTGGTCCGGCTGTCCGGCCCGGAGTCGAACCACGAGGTTGGACCGCGAGAGGGCCACGAGGAACCCTGTCCTTCGACTCCGCGCCCGCGTCGCGGGCGCTACGCTCAGGACGATCGGATCCCGTGGGCCCCGCCCGCACATTCAAGCGGGGAGCTCGAAGTCGGATGGCAGGCGCGGGACCGCTCAGCCCGTGTGGACCTCGCCCCCGCCGTTCCGCCGGCTGAACAGCTCGGAGAAGACCTCCTCCAGCGGCGGATCCTCCACCGTCAGGTCCGAGACCGGGAAGGCCGCCAGCAGCCGGGCCACCGCGCTCGACACCTCGGCGGCCGGCACCTGCACCACCGCCTGCCCGGGCTCGGCCGCGACCACCTGGCCGTGGCGCGCCAGGTCGGCGGCGGCGGGCGTGGCGCCGCCCTCGGCGAAGCGGACCACGATCCGCTTGTCCGGCCGGATCTCGCGCGAGAGGGCGCGCAGGTCCCCGTCGTAGACCAGCCGGCCGTGGTCGATGACGATCACGCGCGGGCAGAGCTGGAGCACGTCCTCCATGTAGTGGCTGGTGAGGAGCACCGAGGCGCCGAACCGCTCGTTGTAGGCCTTCACGAAGCTGCGCACGGTGGCCTGCATGGAGACGTCGAGGCCGATGGTGGGCTCGTCCAGGAACAGCACCTTGGGCCGGTGGAGCAGGGCCGCGGCCAGCTCGCACTTCATCCGCTCGCCCAGCGACAGCTGGCGGGTGGGCTTGTTCACCAGGTCGCCGAGGCCGAGCAGGGTGGTGAGCTCCTCCAGCGTCTCCTCGAAGCGGGCCTTGGGGACGTCGTAGATGGCGCGGTTGAGCGCGAAGGTCTCGGCGGGCGGCAGGTCCCAGAGGAGCTGCTGCTTCTGCCCCATCACCAGCGTGATGGTCTTGAGGAAGTCCGGCGCCCGCCGGCGCGGCACGTGGCCGGCCACCTCAACCTCCCCGGCGGTGGGGTGGAGCAGGCCGGAGAGCATCTTGAGGGTGGTGGTCTTGCCGGCCCCGTTGGGCCCCAGGAAGCCGACCCGCTCCCCTTCACCGACCGAGAAGTCGATCCCGTCCACGGCGCGGACGGTGTCGTAGCTGCGCCGGAAGAGCGAGCGCACGGCGGCGCCCAGCCCGGGCGGGCGCCGGTGCACCTTGTAGTGCTTGGTGAGGCCGCGGACGGTGATCACGGGGCCGGATATTGCGGTGAGGCCCGCCCCGGGGCAAGCGGTGATGTGCCGCCCAGGCGCCCCGCCAGAGCTTGCCCCGGCCCCTGCCCGCCCCGGCTACGCTGGGCCATGCCCGCTCCGAAGAAGCGCCCCGCCACCAAGTCCGGCCGCCCGCGCGCCCGCAAGGGCGTGAAGCTCGAGCCCACCGACCTGACCCCGCCGCAGCTGGCGCTCGCCGACCGGCCGCCCGAGCTCGAGGAGCTGGCGCGCGCCGTGGAGGCGGACGGCGGCGCGGTGCTGGCCGCCTACCGCGAGCCGCTGGGCGGCCACGCCCTGCTCTTCACCGCCCTGCCGGTGGAGAAGGTGGAGCGGAGCGCCTTCCAGCGCGACGTGTCCGACCCGCACGTGCGCCGGCTCACCGTGGCCATGGACAAGACCCGGCGCTACCTCGACCCGATCATCGCGGTGCGGGAGGGGGACGCCTACCTCACGCCCAACGGCGGCCACCGCCTCACCGCGCTGAAGGAGCTGGGGGCGAAGAGCGTGCTGGCGCTGCTGGTGCCGGAGAAGGCGGTCGCCTACCAGATCCTGGCCCTCAACATCGAGAAGGCCCACAACCTGCGGGAGAAGGCGCTGGAGGTGGTCCGCATGTACCGGGACCTGGCCGGCGGCCCGGATCCGAAGGAGGTCGAGCTGGCGCTGGAGTTCGAGGAGCCGGCCCTGGTCACGCTGGGCTTCGCGTACGAGCAGCGCGGGCGGCTGTCGGGGTCCGCCTATGCGCCCATCCTGCGCAAGGTGGACGCGCTCCTGGATCGGAAGCTCTCGGCCGCGACCGCGGAGCGGGAGCGGCGAGCCGGGCTGGTGCTGGCGTTCGACGACGCGGTCAACGAGGCGGTGGGGCGGCTGAAGGAGAAGGGGTTCGACTCGCCGTACCTGAAGAGCTTCGTGGTGGCGCGGGTGAACCCGCTGCGGTTCATGAAGGGCGGGGCGCCGCCGCTGGAGGAGCTGTTCGAGACCATGACGAAGCGGGCCCGCGGGATGGACCCGGGGAAGATCAAGGCGACAGACGTGGCGAGGAGCGGGGGGGCGCCGAGCGGGGAGGAGTAGGGCCGAGGGTCAGCGATGTCGTGGGTGCCAGGCGGCGGGACGGGGGGGCTGCCGGGGGGACAGGGCGCTGGGGTGGCCCCTGCCCCAGCGCCGAGCGCGGTGCCGTGCTGAGGGAAAGGGGTGGGGGCTGGGGACGAGGTGGGGACGGGGGACGAGGTGGGGGCGGGGACGAGGTGGGGGCGGGGACGAGGTGGGGGCGGGGACGAGGTGGGGGCGGGGACGAGGTGGGGGCGGGGACGAGGTGGGGGCGGGGGACGAGGTGGGGGGCGGGGACGAGGTGGGGGCGGGGGACGAGGTGGGGGCGGGGGACGAGGTGGGGGCGGGGGACGAGGTGGGGGCGGGGACGAGGTGGGGGCGGGGACGAGTAGGCGGGGTCAGGTCATGCGTGTTGGCGCTCGCCTGCTCCAGTGCGTGGGCAATCGAGAGTCCCGTATTCCAGCGCGTGCGCCCTTGGGGTCAACTGGGAGTCACTTACTCCAGCGCGTGCGCCCTTGGGGTCAGATCTGAGGCGGGGTCAGGTCATTGCTGATGAGGATCCGTTCGGGCTGAGCGTAGCGAGCCCGCAGGGCTCGCGGAGTCGAAGCCCAGGCGCCAACAAGGTCACCCGCGCGCTGGAGCAAGCGCAGGTGGGGCGTGTCGAGGCGTTGCGGAGATTTCGCTTGACGTGAAATGGGCGCAGGGTGGTCTCCGCGGGACGGGGCTGCAGGAAACGGCTCTCCTGCAGCACTCTTCGTGATCCCCTTGGCGCGCGGGGAGGTGCGTGAGGGGGCGGAGAGGGGGTCTCGAAGATCTCGCGCCTGGCGATGCGCCAGGGGCCTCCGCGGGACCTCGAGGCGGACGAGCGGGGCATCAAGGTCGAGTTCCTGCTGGTGGTGACCCTCAAGCCGCGCGAGGCGCCGAAGGACGGGGTACGTCGGCTCCCTTGTCCGTTCCCCGGCGCTCCCCAGCGCCGTCCGGTGGATTCCAACGGGTGTGACTGCACTGGTGACCGCGTCGGTTGAGGCGGTTCCATCCCAGCCTCAGGAACCGGCCGTCTCCTCGGAGCCCGCCTTCGCGCTCTCGGCGCCCAACCCCGTCCCCGGCCGCCCGGAGCTTCACCCGGTCAACGCGGAGCAGTGGTCGATGCGCGTCACCCTCGACGAGGCGGCGCACGCTGACCTCGAGGCCCTCCGTGAACTCCCACAACCAGTGGGCGGCGGTGGAGGCCTACGGGCGCGAGAAGATGGCCGCCTTCATCCCCTCCCTCTCCCATTCACCTGCTCCAGCGCGTGCGCCCTTGAGGTGATCACCTCAGGGCCGCCGGCCGATCACCCGGTCCGCGCCACCTGGTCCGACGCCAGCACCCACTCGATCCGGGCTCGCAGCGCCCCGGTTCGAACGGCTTCACCAGCCGGGGCAGGCCGGTGCGCTCCAGGAACTCGTACGCGGCGGCCGGAGGCGAGGCGGGCGTGAGCGCCACGAAGCGGCGGTGCAGGTCGGGGCGCAGCTCCATCAGCCGGGCGTGCAGCGCGGCGCCGTCGGGCTCGGGCAGGGTCAGGCTGCACACCACCAGGTCCAGGTCGGCGCCGGAGGCCAGCACGCTCACGGCCTCGGCGCGGGTGCAGGCGGTGAGCACGGTCAGGTCGCCCAGCGCCAGCGCCACCTGCCGCGCAAGCTCCGGGTCCTCGTCCACGAACAGGACCCGGGTCCCGCGCCCGGGCAGCGGGGCGGGCGTGTACAGGCGCCCGGGGACCGGCGTCACCGCGGGCCGGGGCGACTCGAGCTCGCGCAGGGCGGACGCGAACGCGGTCAGCTCCTGCACGATGGCGGCGATCCGGTCGGCGCCCTCGGCGATCTCCGCGGTGGCCTCGCGCGCGTCGGAGGCCTCGCGGGCGAGGTGCTCCAGCTCCTGGGCCACGAACTTCGCGTTGGCCTTCACGGCCGCCAGCGGGCTGTTGATGCCATGGGCCACGCTGCCGGACAGCCGCCCCAGCGCGGCCAGCCGCTCGGACCGCGCCAGCGCCGCGTGCGCCGCGGCCAGCTCCCGCCCGCGCTCCTCGGCCATGTGCTCGAGGCGGCCCGAGAGCTCGGCCAGGGCCCGGGCGTCGCGCCCGACGCGCCAGGACAGCTCGCCGCCGATGCCCAGCAGGCCCACCAGGAAGCCCAGGTCGAGCATGTAGGGCGCGTCGGTGAGCTCGGCCACCGCACCGATCTCCACCACCGCGGCGGCGATCAGGACGCTGAAGCCGGCGGCCTGCACCACCGAGCCGGGCGCGCGCCTGCGCAGCCGGCGCACCACGTTGCGCACCGGCACGCCGCCGGCCAGCGCCAAGAGCGCCATGGCCCCGAGCCCCACCGGCGTCACCGCGCCGGTGCGGTAGGCGAGCCCCAGCGCGGGCACGCGGTGCAGGCCGATGGGCGTGCTCACGAACGAGCCGGGCCACCAGGCCAGCGCGGCCAGCGCGAACAGCCCGGCGATCACCGCGCCGTCCACCGGCGGCGGCGGATCGCCCTCCAGCCGCCGCACCGCGGCCCCGTAGCCGATCCAGGCCGCGATGTGGATCGCCAGCGCCGACCAGCTGAGCTGGTTCGCGGCCAGCACCAGGGCGTCGGAGGGACCGAGCAGCGTCTGCGGGATGTTGGACGCGCTGTAGATCGAGGCGGTGAAGGCCACCAGCGAGAAGCGGCGCAGGTGGCCCCACCCCGGCGCGTGGGCGAGCGCCAGGCAGAGCACGCCCAGGCCCGCGGCCATCGCGCAGGCCGTCACCGACACGGTGGCGGCGATCGTCATGGAGGGCGCATGTTATCGCTGCGTCCGACGCTCGTGGAGCGTGATTCAGGTGGGTCGGGGCGACCGGCGGCGGGTCCACCGGGCCTGGGCCAGGGGCCGGCCCCACCCGGCCTCAACCCCCGGCGGCTCAGCGGCGGGGGCTCTGCCGCTCGGCGCGCGCCAGCACCAGCCGCTTCTCCAGCTCTCCGCCGATGTGCGCCAGGGTGGCATCGTCCACGTGCCCCTCGGCGTAGGGAAAGAGCTCACGCTCCTCCCAGCGGACGTGGCGCTCCAGCAGGTCGGCGAAGGCGGCCAGCGCGGCACGCACCTCGGGCGGCCGGGCGGTGCGGGCGGCCACCAGCAGCCGGGTCAGCTCGGCGTGCTCGCTGGTGAGCCGGCGCATGTCGGCCTCGGAGAGGTGCGTCCCCAGCAGCTCCTCCTCGGCGCGTGTGTGCGGTCGGAGCACCTGCTCGTCGTAGCGCCGGGCGAGCGACAGCAGGCCGGGGAGATTGCGCGGGGCGCCGGCGGCCTCGGCGTGGCCGGCCAGCGCCTGCTTCAGCTGGAACGCCACCAGGAGCGCCTGGTGGTGCTCGCTCGACAGCGGCTTGAGCTGCTTGGAGCGGCGCATGGGGGGATCGTCGCCCAAGGGGCGGGTGCCCGCAACACATGGCGCGGTGACGATGCTCTTCGGGGGGCTCCCGCTGGGGTGCCAGGCTGCGACGAGTTGACGCTGCGCAGCAAGGTCCTTAAATCGACCGGCGCAGCGACCGATTTCCAAATCAGCGGGGAGCTTCGTCCATGGCCATGAACGGTTCCATTCCGGCCGGCCGCAGGGCCGCCGTGATCGCCGGTCTCCGTACCCCCTTCGTGAAGGCGGGCACGGACTTCAAGGATCTCTCCGCCACCGACCTCGGCGCGCTGGTGGTGAACGAGCTGGTGGCGCGCAGCGGGATTGCGCCGCGCGAGTTCGACTCGGTGGTGTTCGGGCAGGTGATCCCGTCCACCACGGTGACGCTCATCGGGCGCGAGATGGTCCTGCGCACCCAGCTGCCGCGCAACGTCCAGGCCCACACGGTGGCCCGCGCCTGCGCCACCTCCCTGCAGGCCGCCACCGCCGCGGCCGACCAGATCAACCTCGGCCACTCCGACGCCGCCATCGCGGGCGGGGCCGAGTCGATGTCCGACGCCCCCATCTTCGCCTCGCGCACGCTGGCCCAGACGCTGGTGGACGTCTCCCGCGCCAAGAGCGTGGGCGACCGGCTGAAGCTGCTCTCCCGCCTGCGCCCGCGCGACTTCGCCCCCAACCCGCCCGCGCTCAAGGAGCCCACCACCGGGCTGACCATGGGCGAGAGCGCCGAGCGCATGGCGCAGCTCAACGCCATCCCCCGCGCCGCGCAGGACACGCTCGCCTACGAGAGCCACGCGCGCGCCGCGGCCGCCTGGGAGGCCGGCCGGTTCGAGGGCGAGGTGATGCACGTGGCCGTGCCGCCCCGCTACGAGAAGATCTCGGCGCGCGACAACATCGTCCGCAAGGACACCACCGTGGCGGCGCTGGGGCAGCTCCGGCCCGTGTTCGACCGCCGGCACGGCACCATCACCGCCGGCAACGCCTCGCCGCTCACCGACGGCGCGGCGGCGGTGATCCTCATGAGCGACGAGAAGGCCAAGTCGCTGGGGCTCAAGCCGCTGGGCTACATCAAGGCCTACGCCTACGCCGCCCTCGACCCGCGCGACCAGCTGCTGCAGGGGCCGGCCTACGCCGCCCCCGTCGCGCTGGAGCGGGCCGGGCTGCGCCTGGCCGACATGGACCTGGTGGACATGCACGAGGCCTTCGCGGCGCAGGTGCTCTCCAACCTGAAGGCGTTCGCGTCGCGCAGCTTCGCCGAGAAGGAGCTGGGGCGCGGCGAGCCGCTGGGCGAGGTGGACCCCGCCCGGCTCAACGTCAACGGCGGCTCGATCGCCATCGGCCACCCCTTCGCCGCCACCGGCGCGCGGATGATCACCCAGACGCTGCGGGAGCTGGAGCGCCGCGGCGGCCAGCACGCGCTGCTGACGGTGTGCGCCGCCGGCGGCATCGGCGCCGCGGTGGTGCTGGAGCGGGCGTAGCGACTTCCAACGGACCCAGTGCTCCGCCGGCGCCGCACGCGGCCCGGCGGGTGGAGCGAGCGATGATGACCGCAGAGGCGGTTGCTACGGCCCAGGCGACGCTGCGCAACTTCAAGCTGGAGGTGGCGGACGGCGTCGCCACCCTGCTGCTCGACGAGCCGGGCGAGAGCGTGAACGTGCTCGAGCCGGGCGTGGCGGGCGAGTTCTTCGGCCTGCTGGACCGGCTGGAGCAGGACCCGGCGGTGAAGGCGGTGGTGCTGGCCAGCGGCAAGAAGGACGGCTTCGTGGCCGGGGCCAAGATCGACATGATCCAGGCGGCCCGCAGCACGGCCGAGGCCGAGCAGCTGGCGCGCGACGCCCAGGCCGGCTTCGACCGGCTGGCGGCCTGGAGGAAGCCGGTGGTGGCCGCCATCCACGGCGCCTGCCTGGGCGGCGGGCTGGAGTGGGCGCTGGCCTGCCACTGGCGCATCGCCACCGACCACCGGAAGACGCAGCTCGGCCTGCCCGAGACGCAGCTGGGGCTCATCCCGGGCGCGGGCGGCACGCAGCGGCTCCCCCGGCTGATCGGGCTGCAGGCCGCGCTGGACATGATCCTGGCCGGCAAGACCGTGAAGGCCAGGAAGGCGCTCAAGCTGGGGCTGGTGGACGACCTGGTCCCGCCGCCGCTCCTGCTCCAGGTGGCGCGCGAGCGCGCGCTGGCGCTGGCGGCCGGCAAGGCCCGCCGCACGCCCCCCAAGGCCGGCGCCGCCGCGCAGCTGACCCGCGCCGCGCTGGAGGGGAACGCCCTCGGGCGCGGGGTGGTCTTCTCGCAGGCGCGCAAGGCGGTGCTGGGCAAGACGCGCGGCCACTACCCGGCGCCGCTCCGCGCGCTGGAGGCCATCGAGGCCGGCTACCGCGGCGGGTTCGCGAAGGGGCTGGCCCGCGAGGCCGAGCTGTTCGGGCAGCTCTCGCAGGGCGACGTCTCGAAGCGGCTGATCGAGATCTTCTTCGCCCAGACGGCGCTGAAGAAGGACAGCGGCGTGGACGACCCCGCCGTCAAGCCGCGCGAGGTGTCGCGCGTGGGCGTGCTGGGCGGCGGCCTGATGGGCAGCGGCATCGCCTACGTGACGGTGGGCGCCGACGTGCCGGTGCGCCTGCGCGAGCGCGACGACGCCGCCGGCGCCAGGGCGCTGGCCAGCGTGCGCGGCATCCTGGACGAGCGGGTCAAGAAGCGCTCCATCGACCGGCTCGAGCGGGACGAGAAGATGCGCCTGCTCACCACCACCACCGACTGGTCCGGCTTCGCCAGCGTGGACGTGCTCATCGAGGCGGTGTTCGAGGACCTGGCGCTCAAGCAGGAGATGGTGAAGGCCTTCGAGGCGGTGAACCCGCGGGGCATCTTCGCCTCCAACACCTCGTCCATCCCCATCGGCGACATCGCCAAGGCCTCGGCCCACCCCGAGACCGTGCTGGGGATGCACTACTTCTCGCCGGTCAACAAGATGCCGCTCTGCGAGATCATCGTCACCCCGCAGACCTCGCCCGAGGCCACGGCCACCGCGGTGGCGCTGGGCAAGAAGCAGGGCAAGGTGGTGATCGTGGTGGGGGACGGGCCGGGCTTCTACACCAGCCGCATCCTGGCCCCGTACATGAACGAGGCCGCCCAGCTGCTGGTGGAGGGGGCCGCCATCGAGGACCTCGACCGCGCGCTGACCGCCTTCGGCTTCCCGGTCGGCCCCATCACCCTGCTCGACGAGGTGGGCATCGACGTCGGCGACAAGGTCGGCAAGATCCTGCACGGCGCCTTCGGCGAGCGCATGTCGCCGCCGGCCGCGCTCCACGACGTGGTGGCCGCCGGCCGCCTGGGGCGGAAGAACCGCAAGGGCTTCTACACCTACGACGGCAAGAAGAAGCAGGTGGACCGGACCGTCTACGACCTGCTGCCCGGCGGCCAGGCCCGCAAGGCCATCCCGGCGGAGGAGATCCAGCAGCGGGTGGTGCTGCAGATGGTCAACGAGGCCATCCTCTGCCTGGGCGAGAAGATCCTGCGCAGCCCGCGCGACGGCGACGTGGGCGCGGTCTTCGGCCTGGGGTTCCCGCCCTTCCGCGGCGGCCCCTTCCGCTGGGCGGACGCGGTGGGCACGAAGGCGCTGCTGGAGAAGATGCAGGCGCTGCAGCAGCGGCTCGGCGCGCGCTTCGCGCCGGCGCCGCTGCTGGTGGAGCTCGGCGCGGCCAACCGGCCGTTCCACGGCTGAGTCGGCGTTCACGCAGCGTCAACACGTACGCGGCGTCCTCCTCGCGGAGGGCGCCGCGGCGCGCTTCAGGGGCCGGGCGAGCGCCTGGTCTCGCGCGGTCCCGGGCCGATCGCGGAGGGCGGCGCCGGATCGGCGCGGAGCGGGGTGCAGTGGAACCCGTACCTTGTTGCCGTGACGCACCCGCAACGGCCTGTGAGACACGGTATCCCGAGCCGGATCCTTCACTGATGGCGGGGCCTTGGGGTGGCGCGGCGGCCGCCAATGGGGGCGGGGACCAGCGCCGGGGCCACGCCGAGGTGGACTGGGTGAGATAGCCCAATTCCCCGGGCGACACCGTTGCGCAATTTCGGCTGCAAGGATTGCGGGCCGGACCCGGGCTGCCCGGCGTCCCCCGGGTCGCCGCGTGTCGGATTGCGCTGCAAATGGCTGTAAATCTGCGGTTTCGCGCGTCTTTGTCGGTGGTGCGACAGGGTGGGCGTCCGGGCAAGGATTGCGCACGCCTTAACCATTCGAGAACAGGAACGATTAAGAACTTTGCAGTGGACGAGTTGACGCGCGCGGTGCCGCCGCCTTTCATACGCGCATTCGGGGCGGGTGGAGTGTCCGCCTTCCTTTCCACGTGTGCAGGGGAGTTTCGAATGTCCATCGCGTTCATGAAGCGGAGCGGCGCCGTCGTGCTGGCCGGTCTGCTGGTCCTGGCCGGCTGCTCCGGCTCGGACGGATCCCAGGGGGCCACCGGCCCGACGGGTCCGACCGGCCCGACCGGTCCCACCGGCCCGACTGGTCCCACCGGCCCCACCGGCCCTGGCGGTTCGATCCCCGCGGGCGCGGGCCTCCAGATCGAGATCCTGGATGCCACCGTCCCGGCCACCGGCGCGCCCTCCGTGCGCTTCACGGTGAAGGACGCGCAGGGCGCGGCCATCGACATCAAGGCCGAGATCGCGGCCGGCATGATCGCGCCGCGCTTCGTGGTCGGCGCGCTGGACTCCGCCGGCCAGTACACCAGCCTCTACACCGCCCAGGCGACCCCGAAGGCGTACACGGACGCCGAGGGCAACCCGCAGACGCCGACCGGCGAGGCGGTCACCCAGGCCACCTACAGCCCGCCCTTCAGCGCCACGGCCGACCAGATCCAGGCCGCGTACGTGAAGGTCGCTGACGGCGAGTACACCTACACCTTCACCGCCGCGCCGAACGTGGCCAGCCCGGGCCAGGACGCGACGCACACCGTCGGCATGTGGGCCAACCGGACCGTGGACGGCGTGGTCTACCCGGCCAGCGCGACCAAGAGCGTCGTGCCCGCCGGCGGCACCCCTGCCACCCGCTCGGTGGTGTCCGACAACGCCTGCAACAGCTGCCACAACAAGCTCCAGGCGCACGACGAGCGGCGCACCGTGGGCCTCTGCCTGGTCTGCCACTCGGCCCAGACCACGGATCCCGAGACCGGCAACACCATGGCGATGGCCTACCTGGTCCACCGCATCCACATCGGCGACAGCGTCGGCGCCACCGTCGGCGTCGAGGGCTACCACGTCGTCGGCTACCGCCAGACCGACCACAGCTACGGTGAGGTCAACTTCGCCGGGCCGCGCAACAGCGTGAAGTACTGCTCCAAGTGCCACGACGGCGAGCAGGCCAGCCTGGCCCAGAAGCCCACCGAGTTCACCTGCAAGTCCTGCCACGAGGACGTGAACCTCGAGGACCACCCGCGCACCGGCGACGGCCCGAAGCACGACGACGCCCAGTGCGCCCTCTGCCACAACGCCAACAGCATGGCCAAGGTCCACTCCTTCGGCTACGACGTCGGCACCAACATCACGGTCGACGATCCCGAGATCCACGTCACCATCGACGACGTCACCAACGTGGACGTCGGCGCCGGCCCGACCGTCACCTTCACGGTGACCAGCCACGGCCAGCCGTACAGCATCCACGAGGCCGGCAAGGCGCTGACCCAGCTCCGCTTCACCCTGGGCGGCCCGGCCACCGACTACGGCAACGTCAACACCTCCCCCACCGCCGGCACGCCGACCCCGTACCTCGGCTACTGGCAGCTGACGCTGAACGCCGCCGCGCAGGCCGCGCTGGTCCCGGTCGCCGCGGGCCAGTACACGGCCTCCTTCCCGGCCAAGCAGACCATCAACGCGGTCCAGTACGACACCCTGCCGGCCGCCACGGCGGGCACGACGGTCGCCATCGGCGTGGAGCCGTACATCACGCTGACCAAGACCGAGGGCGTCATCACCTCCGCGGGCAAGAGCTTCGTGGACGCCGGCATCCCGAACATCGTCTACCGCGTGGTGAACGGCGGTGAGCCGGTCGAGCGCCGCGCGGTCGTCGCCGACGCGAAGTGCAACGCCTGCCACCGCGACCTGGGCTTCCACGGCTCCAGCGCGCGCAAGGGCGTCCAGTACTGCCTGCTCTGCCACCACCCGAACAACGCCAACGACGAGCGCTGGGCCCGCTACGAGGTCACCCCGACCGCCGAGTCCGGCGCGCCGCTCCCGAACCCGATCTCCGGCGCCGGCGCCGCCTGGAAGACCCAGGTCGAGTCCGTGTCGCTGCAGTACATGGTGCACCGCATCCACGCCGGCGCCGCGCTGTCCAACGGCGGGACGTGGTACGGCGGCAACCCCTCGGCCACGACCGCGAACCCCCAGGGCAACGCCGAGTTCTTCTCGGCGCCGTTCGTGGGCGACATCGGCAAGTGCACGACCTGCCACGAGGGCGAGACCTGGAAGCTGCCCGAGTCGGCCGGCCTCATCCCGATGAAGATGCCGGTCTGGGCCTGCAGCGAGGCGGCCGCGAACGACGCCGACGGCTACTGCACCGGCTCGGCCTGGGCCGAGGTGGCCGCGGTGGCCGGCGACCCGACCACCACGCAGTTCTTCAAGCCGCAGATGGCGGCCTGCACCAGCTGCCACGACAGCAGCTCGGCCCGCGTGCACGCGCAGCTGAACGGCACCGCCTCCGGCGAGGCCTGCGCCACCTGCCACGGCGACGGCGCCCTCTGGGACGTCGCCCAGATGCACGGTGAGGAGCCCTAGGCTCCGTAGCTAGAAGCGGTCAGGCGGCCCCTGGTGCGCTCCGGCGCCCCAGGGGCCGTCGTCTATGCGGGGACTGCGTCCCCGCCCCAGGAGCAAAGCTCCTGGGGCCCCACCCCTGCTGCGCTGGGTCCCGCCGCGCTGCGGGCCCGTGTCTTCCAGGCGGTGGAAGGGGCCCTTGCGCGGCACCCAGCGCCGAGGGGGGCTGACGCCCCCCTCCCCCGGCCACATGCCGGGGCCCCCACCCCCGCGGACCGTCGTCCATGCGGGGACTGCGTCCCCGCCCCAGGAGCAAAGCTCCTGGGGCCCCACCCCTGCTGCGCTGGGTCCCGCCGCGCTGCGGGGCCGTGTCTTCCAGCCGGTGGAAGGGGCCCTTGCGCGGCACCCAGCGCCGAGGGGGGCTGACGCCCCCCTCCCCCGGCCACACGCCGGGGCCCCCACCCCCGCGGACCGTACTCGGGGCCTCGGGCTCACGGAGAGCCCGCTGGCCAGCGGGCAGCCGGGCGTCTAGGATCCCCCCCGCCCACATGAAGCTGCGCCTGGTCCTGCCCCTCATCATCGGCTTCGTCTTCCTGCCCGCGGCGCTGCTCATCGCGGTCGGCATCCTGATCCTCGTCTACGGGTCGGTGCCCCGCGATTACCTGTTCGGCATCCTCATCCTGGCCTTCGTCGGCACCACGCTGGTGGGCACGGCCGCCACGCTGGTGGTGCTCTACCGCGAGGCCCGGGTGGCCCGGCTGCAGACCGACTTCGTCAACAAGGTGAGCCACGAGCTGCGCACCCCGCTCACCTCCATCCGCATGTTCGTCGAGACCCTGCAGCTGGGCCGGCTGCAGGACCCGGCCCGGCAGCGCGAGGCGCTGGAGATCGTGGCGGAGGAGACCGCCCGCCTCTCCGGCCTCATCAACCGGCTGCTGGACTGGGCCCGCATGGAGTCGGGGCGCCGCACCTACCAGCTCGCGCGCCAGCCGCTCGAGCCCATCGTGGAGGCGGCGCTGACGGCCTTCGAGCCGCAGCTGCTCCACCAGCCCGCCGAGGTGGTCCGGCAGTTCGAGCCCGGGCTGCCGCCGGTGATGGCCGACCGCGACGCGCTGGCGGAGGCGCTGCTCAACCTGTTCAACAACGCGTTCAAGTACACCGGGGCGCAGAAGCGCATCACCGTGGCGCTGGCAGCGCACGGCCCCTCGGTCACCGTCAGCGTGACGGACAACGGCCCGGGCATCTCCCTCCGCGACCAGAAGCGGATCTTCGAGAAGTTCTACCGGGCCCGCGATCCGCTCTCGCGCACCATCGAGGGGACGGGGCTCGGGCTCGCCATGGTGAAGCACATCGTCGGCGCCCACGCCGGGCGCATCGAGGTGAGGAGCGAGGTGGGGCAGGGCGCCAGCTTCGTGATCACCTTGCCTGCGGCGCGCCCGGCGCCCGCGGCGCAGGCAGCCCAGGCGAGAGGGAGGTGAGCGGCCCATGTCCGACCGGATCCTGATCATCGAGGACGACCCGTCCATCCTCAGGGGCCTGCAGCTCAACCTGGGCATGGAGGGCTACACCGTCCGCTCGGCCATGGACGGCGGAGACCGGCCTGCAGCTGGCGCGGACGGAGAAGCCCGACCTGGTGGTGGTGGACGTGATGCTGCCGCGCATGGGCGGGCTGGACGTGGTCCGCGAGATCCGCCGCGAGGACCCGCACCTGCCGGTGCTCATCCTCTCGGCCAAGGGGCAGGAGAGCGACAAGGTGGCGGGGCTGCAGCTGGGGGCCGACGACTACATGGTCAAGCCCTTCGGCCTCAAGGAGCTGCTGGCGCGGATCGAGGCGCTCCTGCGCCGCCACCGGGCGCGCGGCGAGGCGGGCCCCCCCGGAACGTGCGCAAGGTGGGCGCGGTGGAGGTGGACCTGGAGGCCCGCCGCGCCACCGCCGACGGCCGGACGCTGGACCTGACCAGCCGCGAGTTCGACCTGCTGGCCTTCTTCATCAGCCACCCGGACCGCGTCTACTCGCGCGAGCAGCTGATGGAGTCGGTCTGGGGCTCGCGCTACTTCGGCACCGCGCGCACCGTGGACAACTTCGTGGCCCGGCTGCGGGCCCACATCGGCGACGACGCCGAGAGCCCGCGGCACCTGGAGACGGTGCGCGGGGTGGGCTACCGGTTCAATCCGTAGCCAGCGCCGCCCGCACGGCCCGCAGCACCGCCTCGTCCTCCCCCGGCAGCACCGTGCGCGGGTCGAGCACCACGCGGTCGTCCTCGATGCGCGCGATCACCGGCGGCTGCGCCTGGCGGAGGCGGGCCAGCTGCGCCTCGGCGCGGCCGGCCGGCAGGGTCACGAGCGAGGTGGGCAGGGTCACCTCCGGCAGCGAGCCGCCGCCCACCGCCGACCGCCCCGCTCGCACCTCGCAGCCGCCGCCCAGCGCCTCGCACCAGGCCCGGGCGCGCGCGGCCAGCAGGTGCGGCTCGGTCGCCAGCGCCCGCCAGACCGGGATGCGGGTCTCGGCCTCGCCGCGCTCGTGCAGCGAGAGCGTGGCCATCAGGCCCGCCAGCGTGACCTTGTCGATGCGCAGCGCGCGCAGCAGCGGGTGGCGGCGCAGGCGCGCCAGGGCCTCGCGCCGGCCCACCAGCAGCCCGGCCTGCGGGCCGCCCAGCAGCTTGTCGCCGCTGAACGTGACCACGTCGGCGCCGGCCCGGACGCGCGCCTGCACGGTGGGCTCCTCGCCCAGGCCGAAGGGGCGGGTCTCGATGAGCGTGCCGGAGCCGACGTCGTCCACCACCCACAGCCCGCGCGCCCGCCCCAGCGCCACCAGCTCCTCCAGCGTCACGTCGTGCACGAACCCTGAGACGCGGAAGTTGGAGCGGTGGACCGAGAGCAGGGCCCGGGTGCGCGGCCCGACGGCCGCCTCGAAGTCGCGCGCGTAGGTGCGGTTGGTGGTGCCCACCTCCACCAGCGCGGCGCCGGACCGGAGCAGCACGTCGGGGATGCGGAAGCCGCCGCCGATCTCCACCAGCTGGCCGCGCGAGACGATCACCTCCGGGCGCCCCTCGGCCGGCGCGGCCGCCGCCTCCCCCGGCCGCGCCTCGCCCAGCCCCGCCAGCGCCAGCAGCACCGCGGCGGCGCCGTTGTTCACCACCAGCGCGGCCTCGGCCCCGGTCAGCCGGCAGAGCGCGGCCTCGGCGTGGGCGTAGCGGTCGCCCCGCTCGCCGCTCTCCAGGTCGTACTCCAGGGTGAGGTAGCCCTCGGCCGCCTGCCGCATAGCGTCGATGGCCTCGGCGGCCAGCGGCGCACGCCCCAGGTTGGTATGTACGACCACGCCGGTGGCGTTCACCACCGGGCGAAGCGTGCCGCGCGCCACCTCCTCCAGGCGGCCCAGCACGGCGGCCTCGACGGCGTCCGGTGCCGGGCACGGGTGGCCCCCCAGGATGGCCTGCCGCTCGGTCTCGAGGGCCGTCCGGACGGCCTCCAGCACGGCGCCGCGGCCGAGGCGGAGCACCAGGCCGGCGCGGTCGGCGGCCTCCAGCAGGCGGTCGGTCCGGGGCAGCTTCCGGAGCTCCGACGACGCATCCGGGGCGGGTGGGCTGGGAGGGCTCATGTCCGCATGCTCAGGTCGCTTTTTGGCCTAGAAGATCGCTTGCTTGACCGGCGGCAGGATTGTAATCCTTCGCCCCACCCTATGGCCCTGTTCCCCATGCCGAGCGCTGCCGCGGCGACTGACTACCTCTGGGCGATCATCCTCCTGCCCCTGGCGGGCGCCGTCGTGAACGGCCTGATCGGGCGCCGCATCGGCCGGTCCAACGTCACGCTGATCGCCATCGGCGCCATGGTCGGGGCGCTGATCCTGTCGAGCATCGCGTTCTACCATGTGGCCTTCGGCCCGCGGGTGCCCTGGCTCAACTACGAGGGCGCCCAGTGGTTCAGCGGCACGGCGTGGGGGACCGGGCGGCTCCCCCTGGTGGGCTTCTCCTGGAGCCTGCTGGTCGATCGGCTCTCCGGGGTGATGATCCTGGTCATCACCGGCGTCGGGACGCTCATCCACATCTACTCCGCGTCCTACATGTCCCATGAGGACGAGGCCGGGTACGCGCGCTACTTCGCCTACCTGAACCTCTTCGTGGCGGCCATGCTGACGCTGGTGCTGGGCCACTCGCTGGTCCTCACGTTCGTGGGCTGGGAGGGCGTGGGGCTCTGCAGCTACCTGCTCATCGGCTTCTGGTTCACCGACCCGCAGAAGGCCTTCGCCGGCCGCAAGGCCTTCGTGGTCAACCGCATCGGCGACTTCGGCTTCCTGATCGGCGTCTTCTCGCTCCTGGCCATCTTCGGCACCGCCGACTACGTCGCGCTGGAGCAGGGCGCGCGCGCCATCACCGCCACCGCGCAGATCAGCGGCGGCGTGTTCGACGGCTGGACCTACCAGCAGGCCATCACGCTGGCGCTGCTGGGGCTCTTCGTGGGCGCCGCCGGCAAGAGCGCCCAGCTGCCGCTCTACATCTGGCTGCCCGACGCCATGGCCGGCCCGACGCCGGTCTCGGCCCTGATCCACGCCGCCACCATGGTCACCGCCGGCGTCTACCTGGTGGCCCGCAACGCCTACCTCTTCACGCTGGCGCCGGCGGCCATGGCCACCGTCACCATCGTGGGCGCCGCCACCGCGCTCATCGCGGCGCTGATCGCCTTCGCCCAGAACGACATCAAGAAGGTGCTGGCCTACTCCACCGTCAGCCAGCTGGGCTTCATGTTCATCGGCGTGGGGGCCGGCGTCTGGTGGGCCGGCGTCCTGCACCTGGTCACGCACGCCTTCTTCAAGGCCTGCCTGTTCCTGGGCGCCGGCTCGGTGATGCACGGCATGGGGGACGAGACCGACATCCGCAAGATGGGCGGCCTGCTCCGGAAGATGCCGCACACCGCGGCCACCTTCGGCGTCGCCACGCTGGCCATCACCGGGTTCGTCCCGCTCTCCGGCTTCTGGTCCAAGGACGCCATCCTGGGCGGCGCGCTGTTCAGCCATAACCCGGCCTGGCACCAGGTCGGGCTGGTCGCCTACGTGCTGGGCACCGTCGCCGCGCTGGGCACCGCCTTCTACATGACGCGCCTCTACGCGCTCGCGTTCTTCGGCAGGCCGCGCACGCACGCCGCCGAGCACGCGCACGAGTCGTCGCCGGTCATGACCGCGCCGCTCTGGATCCTGGCCATCCTCTCGGTGGTGGCGCTGGTGCTGGCGCTGCCCGGGCACGGGCCGCTCTCCGAGCTGTTCGCGAGGTACACCGAGCCGGTCTTCGGCGTGGCCACCGGGCGGCTGCGCTCGGTCGGTCACCTGCACGCGGGCGACCACCCGGCCTGGCCCTACCTCGCCGCCTGGGCCGTGGCGGCGGTGGGCACGGTCGCCGGCTACCTGATGTACGCCGGCGCCTGGACCCGCATCCCGGCCTGGTTCACCGCCACCTTCCGGCGCACCTACCGCTTCACCGCCGACAAGTTCCGGGTGGACGAGCTCTACGCCGTCCTGGTGGTGGAGCCCTTCCGCTTCATCGCCGGCGCGCTCTGGCGGGTGGTGGACGTGATCATCATCGACGGCATCGTGAACGGGATCGGGCGCGGCGCGCGCGCCATCGGCTCGATCTTCCGGGTGGTCCAGAACGGCGACCTGCAGCGCTACGCGGCCATCATGGCGCTGGCGGCGGCGGCCATCCTCTGGGCGGTCCTGGGCGCGGGGGGGCGCTGAACGTGAACCTGCTCACCATCGTCACCTTCGTCCCCCTGGCCGGCGCCCTGGCGCTGCTGATGCTCCCCCGCGACGAGGCGGGGCAGCACCGGGCCCTGGCCTTCGCGACCACGCTGGTCACCCTGGCGCTCTCGCTCGGGCTCTGGGCGGGCTTCACGCCCTCCGGCCCCGAGTTCCAGTTCGAGCAGCAGTCCGCCTGGATCCCCTCGCTGGGCATCAGCTACCACGTGGGCATCGACGGCGTGGCGCTGCTGCTCATCATGCTCACCACCGTGCTGGGGCCGGTGGTGGTGCTCTCGGCGTGGACCGCCATCCAGGACCGCGTGAAGGAGTTCCTGATCGCGCTGCTGGTCCTCGAGACGGCGATGATCGGCACCTTCGCCGCGCTCGACCTGGTGCTCTTCTACGTGTTCTGGGAGGCCATGCTGATCCCGATGTACCTGCTGATCGGGGTCTGGGGCTCGCAGAACCGGCTCTACGCGACGGTGAAGTTCTTCATCTACACCTTCGCGGCCAGCCTGCTGATGCTGGCGGCCATCCTCTACGTCTACTTCCACTCCGGCTCGCCGCAGACCTTCGACTACCTGGCGGTGCGCGACCACCTGGACGTCACGCCGGCCGCGGCCGGCTGGCTCTTCCTGGCCTTCGGCGTGGCCTTCGCGGTCAAGGTGCCGATGTTCCCGCTGCACACCTGGCTGCCGGACGCGCACACCGAGGCGCCCACCGCCGGCTCGGTGATCCTGGCCGGCGTGCTCCTCAAGATGGGCACGTTCGGCTTCTTCCGCTACGCGATGCCGCTCTTCCCGGGCGCCGCGCTCGAGTACCGGCACGTCATCGCGGTGCTGGCGGTGATCGGCATCCTCTACGGCGCGCTCATGTCCTTCGTGCAGACCGACATGAAGCGGCTGGTGGCCTACTCCTCGGTCTCGCACCTCGGCTTCGTCATGCTGGGGCTGGCGGCGCTCTCCAGCGAGGCGTTGACCGGGTCGGTCTACCAGATGCTCAACCACGGCGTCTCCACCGGCGCCCTGTTCCTCATCGTGGGGCTGCTCTACGAGCGGCGGCACACCCGCGAATCGCCCAGTACGGCGGCCTGGCCAAGCGCGTGCCGCTCATCGCGGCGGCCTTCATCCTGGTCACGCTCTCCTCCATCGGCCTGCCCGGCACCAACGGCTTCATCGGCGAGTTCCTGATCCTCTCCGGCACCTTCCTCTCGCGGCTGGGCAGCCCTGCCGCGCCGGTGCTGGCCACCCTGGCCGCGGTGGGCGTGATCCTGGGCGCGGTCTACATGCTCAAGCTGGTGGAGCGGGTCTTCCTCGGCCCCCTCCGCAACCCGGAGAACGCCGGGCTGCGCAATCTCTCGGTGCGCGAGGGGTTCGTCCTGGCGCCCATGATCGCGCTCATCCTGGTGATGGGGCTGGTGCCCCAGCCGTTCCTGGAGCGGGCCCGGCCGTCTGTGGACCAGCTGATGGCCCGCTTCCAGAAGGCGGGCAGGGCGGACCAGGTCGGCACGGTGCCCACCGCGCGCCCGGCGCCCTCCGCGCCCAGCGCCGCCCTCCCGCAGGTGGAGATCCGCTGACATGGACAAGTTCCCCGTCACCTCGTTCCTGGCGCTGCTGCCGGTCGCCATCCTCACGGCCGGCGCCCTGGTGCTGCTCATCAGCGAGGTGTTCCTGGTCTCCGGCAAGCGCGGGTACCAGGCGGTCCTGACCGTGGCCTTCTCGGCCGCCGCCGCCGTGGCCGCCATCGTGCTCCCGGCCAGCGGCCCCATCTTCGACGGCCAGGCCCGGGCCGACGCCTTCTCCGCCTTCGTGACCGTGATCGTCTGCGCCGGGCTGGGGCTGTCGGCGCTGGTCGGCGCCGGGTGGCTGGAGGCGCGCAACGCCGAGCGCGGCGAGTTCTACGCGCTCTCCGCCTTCGGCGCCGCCGGCATGGTGCTGCTGGGCATGGCCACCGACCTGCTGGTGGCCTTCATCTCCATCGAGGTGATGAGCCTCTCCACCTACGCGCTGGCCGCCTACCTGCGCCGCGGCCGCCGCCCGTCGGAGGCCGCCTTCAAGTACCTGGTGCTGGGCGCGCTCTCCTCGGCCCTGCTCCTCTACGGCTCGGCGCTGCTCTACGGCGCCTGCGGCTCCACCCTCTTCTCCGACCTGCCCAAGGGGCACGGCAGCTCCATCTACCTGGCCGGCCTGGCCCTGGTGGCGGCCGGGGTGGGGTTCAAGATCGCCGCCGTCCCGTTCCACGCCTGGACGCCCGACGTGTACGAGGGCGCCCCCACGCCGGTCACCGCCTTCATGGCCGCGGGCGTGAAGACGGCCGCCTTCGCGCTGATCCTGCGGGTGTTCCTGGCGGCGGAGACCGGCCCGATGGCCAGGCTGGCCGTCTTCGGCCCCATGGTCCTCTCGCCGCTGGCCGCGCTGACCATGATCTTCGGCAACCTGCTGGCGGTCCCGCAGCGGAGCGTGAAGCGGATGCTGGCCTACTCCTCCATCGCCCACGCCGGCTACCTGCTGGTGGGGGTGGTGGCCGCCGAGCAGCCTGGCGCCCGGGACCTGGCGGTGGGCGGCATCCTCTTCTACCTGGCGGTCTACGCCGCCTCGGCCATCGGCGCGTTCGCCGTGGTGGGGGCGCTGGAGCGGCGGGCCCGGCTCGACGCCGAGCCGCCCGAGGCGTGGGACCTGTCCCGCTTCGCCGGCCTCGCCCGCCGGCGGCCGGTCCTGGCCTTCGCCATGGCGGTCTTCCTGCTCTCCCTGGCCGGCATCCCGCCCACCGCGGGCTTCTTCGCCAAGCTGTACGTGTTCAAGGCGGCCATCGGCGCCGGGATGTACCCCCTGGCCATCCTCGGCCTCCTGACCAGCGCGCTGGGCGCGTACTACTACCTGCGCGTCGTGATCTACATGTACATGTTCCAGCCCGAGGGCAGCGCGGAGGAGTCGCTCGACGCGCCCTCGCTGACGGTGGCGCTGGCGGGCGCCGTGGCCGTGGTGGTGGTGCTGGGCTTCGTCGCCGAGCCGCTGGTCACGTGGGCGCAGGCCAGCGCGGCCAGCGCCTTCAACACGCCTGGCCCGGCGCTCTCGCAGGTGCCGGCCCCGCCGCCGCTCCTGCCGTCCGCCCAGGTGGTGCGGTAGCCCCCGCGGCGCCCGCGGCGTCCAGGGGCCCGCGTGAGGCCCCTGTCCGTCGACTTCGCGCCCGCCGTGCGGGCGCTACGCTCAGGACGAACGGATCGACAGCCCCGTTCGCCCTGAGCCCTTCGACAGCTCAGGGCAGGCGGAGTCGAAGGGCCGGCCGGCTGGGCGTCGTCAGTGCGTGCGCCCGGCCAGCTCGGTCGCGCCGAACGGCTTGGGCAAGAGCTCGGCCAGCGGGTGGCGCCGGCCCACGCCGGCCAGCAGCTCGGGGTACGGGCCGGTCAGGACCGTGCGCAGCCCGCTGCGCAGCGCGGCCTCCACCAGCAGCTCCGCGCCGGCCAGGTGCGCGTCGATCACGCAGCAGCCCACGTTGCCCAGCGCCAGCTGGGCGATGGCCTCCTCCGCCGAGGAGGCGCAGGTGGTGGGGTGCCCGTCGAGGCGGAGGCCGATGGCCGTGGCCTCGCGAAAGGCCCGATCGCCATCCGCGATCAGGTAGGACGTCGGCATTGCGCCGCCCGGGCAAAAAAAAAGAACTGCAAAGCGCAGCTGAAGTGGCGGGGGGGGACCTACCTCAACGGGCTGCTTTGCAGTTCTGTCCGGATACAGAGCAAGCAGGGTGCCAGCCGGGTTCAATCGCCCTGATGCGGGCGCAGCCTCGAGTGATCACGCGGGGTTGACCGTGGGATCGGGCGGTGCCGGGCACCGCGCGGCCCGCCGCCGGGGCCGGCCCAGTTCACTCCTGCGTTTCAGATCTGAAAGGCGCATTTCACAACTGCAATGCGCCGTGTGGCAGGCGCGCCTACTCCGGCGCCACCGCGCCGGCCTCCAGCCCGTGCCGCTTCATCTTCCGCCAGAGCGTCGTGGCCGAGACGCCCAGCTCGCGGGCCACCCGCCCCAGGTCGCCGCCGGCGCGGCGCAGCGCCTCCTGCAGCGCGCTGCGCTCGGCGTCGTCGAGGATCTCGGCCAGGGTCCGCGCCTGCCCCGGCGCCGCGGGGGAGGCCGGCGCGCGGAAGGCCTCCACGGCCACGTCCTCTGGCCGGATCTCGCGCGCGGCGGAGAGGGCCGCCGCCTGCTCCACGATGTTCTCCAGCTCGCGCACGTTGCCCGGCCAGTCGTGGTCCACCAGGCGGGCCAGCGCCTCGGGCTGGAAGACCTTCTCCACCCCGGTCTTCTGCCGGTAGCGCTGCAGGAAGTGGGCGGCCAGGAGCGGCACGTCCTCGCGCCGCTCGCGCAGCGGCGGGATGCGCAGCGGCACCACCGCCAGCCGGTAGTAGAGGTCCTCGCGGAAGCGCTTCTCGGCGATGGCCTGGCGCAGGTCCTGGTTGGTGGCGGCGATGACCCGCACGTCCACCTGCACCGGCGTGGACTCGCCCACGCGCCGGACCTCGCCCTCCTGCAGCGCGCGCAGCAGCTTCGCCTGGAAGCCGGGCGTGGTCTCGGCGATCTCGTCGATGAAGAGCGTGCCGCCGTGCGCCTCCTCGAAGAGGCCGCGCCGCGCCTTGGTCGCGCCGGTGAAGGCGCCGCGGGCGTGGCCGAAGAGCTCGGACTCCAGCAGCGTCTCGGTGATGGCCGCGCAGTTCACCGGCACGAAGGGCCGGTCGGCCCGGCGGCTGGCCACGTGGAGCGCCCGCGCCACCAGCTCCTTGCCGGTGCCGGACTCGCCCGTCACCAGCACGGTGGTGTCGGTGGGGGCGATGCGCAGCACGCGCTCCAGCACGTCGCGCATGGCGGCCGAGCGCCCCACGATGTGCTCCAGCCCGTACTGGCGCCGGAACTCGCCGGTGAGCAGCGCCACCTCGCCCATGAGGCGGCGGCGCTCCACCGCCTTGGCCACACGCAGGAGGACCTCGTCCTCCTTGAACGGCTTGGAGAGGAAGTCGTAGGCGCCGTGGCGGATGGCCTCCACCGCCGAGGCGATGGTGCCGAACGCGGTCATGACGATGACCTGGGTCTCCGGCGCGTGCTGCTGCACGGCCCGCAGCACCTGCATGCCGTCCGCCCCGGGCATGCGCAGGTCGGTCAGCACCACGTCGAAGGTGCCGGCCTGGACGCGCGCGATGGCCGCCGCGCCGTCCTCCGCCTCCTCCACCCGGTGGCCGGCCGCCCGCAGCAGGATGGCGGTGGTGGCCCGCATGTTCTTCTGGTCGTCGACCACCAGCACGGCGCCGCCGCGCGGCGCGGCGCCGGGGCCCGGCTCTCCCGGAGCGGGCGCGGCCGGAGCGGCCGGCGGGGCCGGTGGCGGTGGGGCGTGGGGGTCCATGGAGGGGGAATCTTGTGCCCGTTCGGGTCCGGTTTTCAACTGCGCTCCGCGTCCTCGGTCGGCTCCAGCGGGAAGCGCAGGGTCATGACGGTGCCCGCGCCGGGCCGGGTCCGGACCGAGATCTCGCCGCCGTGGCCCTCCATGATGCGCTTCACCACCGCCAGGCCCAGGCCGGTGCCGCTGGCCTTGGTGGTGAAGAAGGGCTCGAAGATCCTTCTCCGGACCTCCTCCGGGATGCCGGCGCCGGTGTCCTCCAGCTCCACCGCGGCCCAGGGGCCCTCGCGCCGCAGGCGCACGGTGAGGACGCCACCGCGCGGCATGGACTGGGCGGCGTTGACCGCCACGTTGACCACCGCCTGGCGCACCAGCCGCTCGTCCAGCGGCACCGGCGGCAGCTCCTCCTCCACCTCGCGCCGCACCTCCACGCCGCCGGCGTGCTGGACCAGCGCCGCCGCCACGGCGTCGTCCACCACCCGCTCCAGCTTCTCCGGGTGGAGGACCGGGGTGGACGGCCGGGCGAAGTCGAGCAGGTCGCCCACGATCCGGTTGAGCCGGTCGGCCTCCTCGCCCACGATGTCGAGCAGGAGCCGGGCGTCGCCCTCCGGCCGGAGCAGGCGGCGCAGCGAGCCGAGCGAGTTGAAGATCACGCCCAGCGGGTTGCGCACCTCGTGGGCCACCACCGCCGAGAGCTCGCCCAGGGCCGCCAGCCGCTCCTGCTGGATGAGCTGGCGCTGCGCCTGGGCCAGCTCGGCGTAGCTCTGGCGCAGGTCGTCGTAGAGGCGGGCGTTCTCCACCGCCACCGCCAGCTGGTTGGCCACCGCGGCGGCCCGCTCCACCTCGGCGCGCTGGAAGGCGCGCGGCCCGCGGCTCTCCACGATCATGGTGGAGCCGATGAGCCGGTCGCGGACCATCAGCGGCAGCACCAGGTAGGCGCGCCCGCCCACCTTCTCGCGCTGCTCCGGGAGGATGCGCGGGTCGCTGAGCACGTCCTCCACCAGGATGGGCTCGCGCCGCTCCATGGCCAGCGCGCCCAGCGTGCCGGGCCGGTCCACCGGCGGCCGCGTGCCGATCAGCTCGCGCGGCCCGCCCCACACCGCGCGCACTTGCAGTCCCTTCCCGCCGTCCACCGCCAGCGCCAGCAGGGCGGTGGGGGCCTCGACGATGCGGGCCAGGTTGCGCACGCCCGCCTCCAGCACCTGCTCGATGTCGAGCGTGGCCACCAGGGCGCGCCCCACCTCGTGCAGCAGCGACAGCTCCTCGGCGCGGCGGCGCGTCTCCTGGTAGAGGCGCGCGTTGTCCACCGCCACCGCCAGCTGGCTGGCGATGGCCACCGCCCGCGAGAGCTCGCCCGGTGAGTAGCCGCGCCCCGGGGCGGCCGAGACCAGCGCCACGCCCACCGGGTGATCGCGCACGTGGAGGGGCACCGCCAGCGCCGGGCCGCCCGAGTCCGGGACCTGGCCGGTGACCGGGGCGCGCGCGTCCAGCGCCTCGCGCAGCACCGAGCGATCCGAGAGCGGCAGCGACGGCGGGCCCAGCGGCGGGCCGCGGTGGGCGGCGCGGCGCAGCTCCTGGCGGCGCGGGTCGTCGAGCAGGATGGTGCAGCCGCCCGCGCCCAGGGTCTGCTTGAGGTGCTCGGCGCCGGCCAGCAGCACCTCGTCGAGGTCCAGCGAGGAGGAGACCACGCGGGCCACGTCGATGACCGTGGCCAGCTCGGCCAGGCGCCCGCGGGCCTCGCTGTAGAGCCGGGCGTTCTCGATGCCCACCGCCAGCTCGCCGGCCAGCGCCGTGGCCAGGGCCCGCTCCTCCGGGGCGAAGGCGCGCCCGGGGGCGCCGGCCACCAGCAGCACGCCCACGGTGGCGGCGCGGGCCACCAGCGGCACGGCCAGCGCCGACATGGGCGGCACGCCGGAGCGGCCGTAGAGGGCGCTGCGGGGATCGCGGGTCAGGTCGTCGGAGCCCACCGGCTCGCCGGTGCGGATGGCCTCCTCCACCAGGCCGTCGCGGGCCAGCGGGCGCCGGGCGCGGTCCGGCTCGAGGCGCGCGCCCACCGCCGCGGCGGTGTGCAGGGTCTGGCCGTCCTCGTCCACCAGCAGGAGCGCCGCCGAGGCGCAGCCCAGGGCGCTGGCGGCGGCGCGGCAGCCGTCGTCGAGCAGCGCGCGCACGTCGCCCGGGGCGTTGGCGAAGATGCGCTGGGTGATGCGGTGGACCGCCTCCAGGTCGGAGAGGCGGCGGCGCACGTCGGCGAAGAGCCGCGCGTTCTCCACCGCCACGCCCAGCTGGACGCCCAGCGCGGCCAGCAGCCGGACCTCGCCCTCGCCGACGGCGCGGCGATCGCGGCGGGCCACCACCAGCGCGCCCACCGCCGCCCGGCCCTTGGCCAGCAGCGGCACCGCCACGCTGGCGCGCAGCCCCTCGCGCGCCACCACCTCGGTGGTGGTGGCGTCCAGCGCCGGGTCCCCCTCCACGGCCAGCACCGGCGCCAGCCGCTGCACCGCCTGCCCGGCCAGCCCGTCGCCCGGGGCCACCCGCTCCAGCCGGCGCAGCGTGTTCACGTCCAGGCCGGCCGCGGCCACCAGCTTGAGCGCGTCGCCCTCGCGCACGAAGGCGGCGCCGGCCTGCGCCTCCAGCGTGGCGCAGACCCGGCGCAGCGCGCTGTCGAGCAGCAGCACCGGGTCGAGCTGCGCGCTGGCCATGGAGACGTCGTTGAGCAGCGTCAGCTCGGCCACGCGCCGGCGCAGGTCGGTCAGCAGCGTGTTGGACTCGATGGCGCTGGCGAAGTGGCCGGCCGCGGCGCCCAGCAGGTCGAGCCGGGCCCGCGCCTCCTCCGCCGGCGCGGCGAAGGCCGCCGCCATCACGCCCACGGTGCGGGAGCGGGCCACCAGCGGCACCCAGGCCGTGGCCGGCCAGTCCCCCAGCGGCGCCTCCCCGGCGGCCGGCTCCCCGGCGCTGACGACGCGCGCCAGCCGCTCCTCCGCCACCAGCGCCAGCTCCGAGCCGGCCGGCACCTCGGGCGGCGGGACCGCGGGGTCGGCCGGGTGCGCCGGGTGGCGCCGGAGCAGCCGGCCGCTGGCCTCGTCCAGCGCGTAGACCGCCAGCGCGGCGGCGCCGGAGGCGCGGCGCAGCTCCTCCTCGGCCCGCTGGAAGAAGGCCTCCAGGTCGCTCACCTCGCCCAGCAGCTCGGCGATGCGGTTGAGGGCGGCCAGGTCGGCGTTGTGGCGGGAGAGCTCGGCGATGGTCCGGGCCGCGTCCAGCGCCGCCGCCACCTGCGCGCCGAAGAGCCGGCCGGCCGGGACGTCCTCGGCGCGCAGCCAGTCGCCGATCAGCACCAGGTAGTGGCGCACGCCGGTCCGCTCGTCGAGCCGGATGGCCACCGCGCGGGAGAGGCCGTGCGAGGCGGCCAGCGAGCGGGTGACCTCGGCGTGGATGAGCGGCACGAAGGCGGCCGCCTCGGACGCCCAGTCGTCGGAGAAGGCCACGCCCTCGTCCCAGGCGGTGCGGGCGAAGCCGGTCCAGTGGCCGGTGAACCCCTCCACGTCCTGGCCCAGCTGGCCGCGGAAGGCCTCCTCCAGCACGGTGGGCAGGCCGGTCCAGACCACCCGCACGCCCTCCGGCATGGCCCGCAGCAGCATGGGGGTGATGCCGAGCGGCGGCAGCGCCTCGCGCAGGTGCGCGAAGAGGTCGGCCTCGCTCCGCTCGCCCTGGATGGCCGCGCCCAGCGCCGCCAGCGCCTCCAGCCGCGGACGCCGCGCCGCCTGGGCGGTGACGTCGCGCAGCCCCACCACCACGTCGCCGCCCTCCCGCTCCACGCGGAGCTCGACGGTGACGCGGGCGCCGTCCGGCCGGAGCAGCACCGCCTCGTACTCGCTCGGCACCGGCTCGCCGCGCAGCCGCCGCTCGTGGCGCTCGGCCACGCGCCCGCGGTCCTCCGGCGCGAACAGGTCGGCGAAGGGGAGCCCCAGCAGCGCCGGCAGCGGCCGGCCGGCCAGCGCGGCCGCGCCCTCGCTGGCCATGGCGATGCGCCGCTCGCGCAGCATGACCGTGCCGGTCTGGTGGCGCTCGCGGGCCGGGGCGGTCACGGGCGGCCCTCCCCGCGCAGCACCCGGCGCTCGCCCACCCGCAGCGTGACCTTCTCGCGATCGAAGTACTCGGCCAGCGGGATGACGTGCTTGCGGGTGGCGCCCACCAGCTCCTTGAACTGCTGGGTGGTGATCTCGCGGTGCTCGCGCAGCCAGGCCACCAGGCGCGCCTGCAGCCCGGCCACGGCGGCGGCGTCGAACCAGAGCTCGCTCGAGGCCCGCACCACGCGCCCCTCGGCCAGCAGCAGCTTCAGCACCGCGGTCACGTCGCCGGCCGGGGCCCCGGCGGCGGCGGGCAGCTCGGCGAGCCAGGGGGGCGTGAGGCCGCCCTCCGCCAGCAGCGCCGCCACCCGCTCGCGGAGCGCGCCGCCGCTGCCGCCGGCGGCGGCCCTGTGCGCGGCGGCGCGGACCTGCTCGCCCTCCAGCACCAGCGCCCCGCGCTCCGCCGCGGCCTGCAGCAGCCGCTGGAAGAGGCGCGGCTCGACCACCGGCGGCAGCCGGCCCCGCAGCGCCTCGCGCCCGGCGCCCGCGGCCAGCGGCTGCGCCGCGTGGAAGGCGGCCACCGCCTCCTCCAGCCGCCGCGAGAGCTCGCGGGCCACCGCCCCGGCCACCCAGGCGCGCCGCTCCCGGTCGAAGAGCAGCGCCTCGCCGCGGGCGCCCAGCCGCTCCAGCGCGCCCTGCGCCGCGCGCGCGGAGAGGGCGGTCCGGCCAAGCAGCGCCGGCAGGTCCAGCCCCGCCGGCCCCGCCGCCTCCAGCACCGCCCTCACCCGCGCCTCCGGGTCACCTGCCCCCAGCGCGGAGAGCCCCGCCAGCGCCTCCGGCCGGCCGCGCCGCCGCCGCCGGGCCGCCACGCCCAGCACCCGGCCGCCGGCCAGCGTGGCGCCGCGCCCCTCCAGCGCCGCGAAGCCGCGCAGCACGAAGCGCTGCCCGGGGAGCGCCGCGGTCGGGGCGGCCAGCCGGAGCTGCGCCGGGGCGGTGGCGCCCGGCGCCAGCTCGCCGCGGTCGAGCAGCCCCACCGTGGCCTGCACCTGCGCGGTCCCCACGTGCAGCAGCAGCCGGGCGCGGTGGCGCAGCGGGCGGGGCGCGGCCGCCAGCAGCGCCAGCTCCACGTCCAGCACGCTCGAGGCGGGCACCACGCCGGCCCCGGCCAGCGCCTGCCCGCGGCGCACCTGGGCCGGCTCGACGCCGGGCAGGTTCACCGCCGTCCGCTGGCCGGCGCGGGCGCGCTCCACCGGCTGCCCGTGCACCTGGACCGAGCGCACCCGGAGCGGCTCGCGTCCGGGCGGGAGCAGGGCCAGCGCGTCCTCGGGCGCGATGGCCCCGGAGAGCAGCGTACCGGTGACCACCGTTCCGAAGCCCTTGAGCGAGAAGGCGCGGTCGATGGGGAGGAAGACCGGGCCGTCGGCCGGGCGCGGGGGGACCGTAGCCGCCAGCGCGCCCAGGGCCTCGCGGAGCGCGTCCAGGCCGGCGCCGGTGCGGGCCGAGACCGGCACCACCGGGGCGTCCTCGAGGAAGGTGCCCGCCACCGCGGCGCGCAGCTCCTGCTCCAGCAGCGGCAGCCAGCCGGCGCCGAGGCCGGGCAGGAGGTCCGCCTTGGTCACCACCAGGAGCCCGCGCGGTACGCCCAGCAGCCGGCACACGTCGAGGTGCTCGCGGGTCTGGGGCATCACCCCCTCGTCCGCCGCCACCACCAGCATCACCAGGTCGATGCCGCCGGCGCCGGCCACCATGGCGCGCACGAAGCGCTCGTGGCCGGGGACGTCCACCACGCCCAGGGGCTCCAGCCCGGGCAGGGCCAGGTGCGCGAAGCCCAGCTCGATGGTGATGCCGCGCCGCTTCTCCTCCTCGAGCCGGTCGGTGTCGATCCCGGTGAGCGCCCGGACGAGCGCCGTCTTGCCGTGATCGACGTGGCCGGCGGTGCCGAGGATCATGTGTGACGGGCCTCACCCCACGCCTGCTGCGGCTGCGTCCCCGGCCTGACCACGGCCGTTCACCCTGAGCGTAGCGGCGCGAAGCGCCGCGAAGTCGAAGGGCCACCCCGCCGGCCGCGTCCGGACCACTACACGCCCACCTCGCCCGGATCCTCCCGCGCGGCGCGGTCGGCCAGCTGGTAGTCCCAGCCGAACAGGACCAGATCGGAGGTCTCCAGGGCCGAGAAGTCCGGCCGGGCGCCGCCAGGGCGGATCACCAGCACGGCGGTCATCACGCGGCGCGAGCCGGCCTTGCGGGCCACGGCGCGACCGCGCGCCAGGGTGGCGCCGCTGGAGGCCACGTCGTCCACCACCAGCACCCGCTTGCCGGTCAGGTCCGGCAGCTGTGGCAGCGGCGCGGACGGCTGCGGGTCGCGGCGCCGCTTGGCGATCCGCACCGGGTAGAAGTCGGCCTGCAGCGCGACCGCCAGCGCGGCGCCCACGAACACGCCGCCCTTGGCGATGCCCACCACCACGTCCGGGCGGAAGCGGGCCGCGATCTGGCCGGCGAAGGTCTTCACCACCTCGCCGAAGGCGGCCCAGCCCAGCTCCTGGACGCCCTGCCGCGGGGCGCGCTTCATCCGCGCGGGCACCGCCAGCCGCTCCAGGGCGAAGCCGTCCGCCACGCCCATCCCCAGCGGCTGCTCGGCGCGGGGACGGGAGGGGGCGGCGCGCCTGCGGGGGGCGCCCCTGGCGGCGCGCCTGCGGGGCGCGGGGGCGCGGCGGGGAGCCTTCTTGCGCTTCGCGGTGCCGATGGCTGGTCCTCCGGTACGGCCGGGCGTGCGCCAGGCTCCCCGAATCTACCACGCCGCGAGGCCGCGCGCGGTCTAGCCCCCGGCGGCCTGCTCCCTCAGCCGGCGGGCGATCTCCCGGAGCTCGGCCTCGTCCACCACGTAGTGCTGCTGGCAGAACTCGCAGGTGACGGCCGCCTGCTTCTCGTTGGCCAGGACCTCGTCGATCCCCTCCGGCCCCAGCGCCGACACCGCCACCCGCACCCGCTCCGGGCTGCAGCGGCACCGGTAGGCGACCTCCATGTCGGCCAGCAGCTCGAACCCCTCGCCGGCCACCTCGCGGATGATCTCCTGGGCCGAGCGCCCCTCGGCCAGCGCGCGGGGCAGGGCGCCCGCGGCGATCCGGGCGCGGGCCTCCTGCACGGCCTGGTCGTCGCCGTCCGGGAGGCGCTGGATGAGCAGCCCGGCCACCTCGGCCAGCGGCTCGCCGTCGCGCGCCACCACCGCCAGGTCGGCGGCGGTGGCCACCTGCTCGCTGGCGGTGATCCAGCGGCGCAGGTCCTCGCGCAGGTCGAAGGCCTCGAGCTTGACCGAGCTCTGGTAGAACTGCCCCTCGCCCTGGTCGCGCAGCACCGAGAGGATGCCGTCGCCGCCCAGCGCGGCGCGGGCGCCCTGGACCGGCTCGCCGGGGAAGTGGACCCGGGGGCTGCGGACGTAGCCGCGCACGTTCCCCTCGGCGTCGGCGTCGACGAACAGGCCGCGCAGCGGGCCGTCGCACTCCACCTGCAGGTTGATGCGGCCGCGCTCCTGCTTCTGGAGCGCGCCCAGCAGGGCGCCGGCCGCCAGCGCCTCGGCGAAGAGGTGGGCGCTGGTGGGGTAGAGCCCGTGGAGCACGCGGGCCATGCGGGCGAGGTCGCCGATGCGGACGAAGACGGCGCGCAGGCCGCGGTCGGCGAAGACGCCGCGGCAGAGCCGGTCGCCGCGCTCGGTGGGGTGGGCAGCAGAGGTCATGCGGGCGTGGATCTAGCCCGACTCGGCCGGCGCGCGCCACGGGGATCGCGCCGAGGGTACCCTCAGCCCGGCAGGACCGCCAGCAGCGCGAAGGCGAGCTGCATCAGCGGCGGCTCGGCCGCGCCGGCGTCGCCGAAGAGCTGGAGCGAGGCGCGGGCGGTCTGGGGGGTGGCCATGTTGACGCGCTGGCAGCCCACGTTGCCGTGGTACGGCTCCATGTTCTTGCGGTCGAGGTCGAGCGAGCAGGCGCCGAAGCGGCCGTGGAAGCGCTTGGGCTCGAGCTCGAGGTTCACCCGGGCGCCGAAGAAGAGCCCCTCCACGTGGATGAGGGTCTTCTTCTTGGTGACCTGCAGGCTGACGTTCGACCCGCGGATCCGGTCGCCCACCACCTCGAGGTCGACGTTCATGCCGGCCAGGTCGCCGGCCCAGCTGCCGTTGTCGCGCCGCGACAGGTTGACGTTGGGCCCCACCACGCGGCGAACGTCGAAGGTCGCCCCGGCGCCGGTCGACCAGCCGAAGAAGCGCACCTCGCCGGTCGGCTCGTAGGGCTCCTCCTCCTGGGCGGCGGCGCCGCCGGCGTGGAGGAGGAAGGCCAGCGCGGCGAGGGCGGCGGCGAGCGGGGCAGGGCGCATGCCGGGATGATAGCGGCGCGCCCGGCTCACAACACGCTCCGGATCGTCTCGCGCAGGCCGTGGCGGGGGGACCAGCCGGCCTCCCGCGCGTAGCGGGAGCCGTCGACCACGCAGAGGTACTGGATGTGGTCCACCTCGTCCGGCGGGAACCCGATCAGGCGGGCGTCGAAGGCGCGGCGCATGAAGGCGCGCAGGAGCGGGTGGGGCACGGGCACGGGGGTGCGCCCCAGCTCGCGCAGCACCGCCGAGAGCGGCACCTCCCCGGGGCCGGTCACGTTGAAGACGCCGCGCACGCCGGGCTGCAGCGCCAGCACCAGCGCGCGCCCCACGTCCTCCTCGTGGATGAGCTGCAGCATGGGGTCGAAGCCGAGCACGGTGATCGGCACCTCCAGCCGCAGGTAGTTGGCGGGCGCGTTGCGCACCGTGGGGCCCACGATGTTGACGGGACGGAGGATCACCGTCTCGACCTCGGGGTGCCGCCACATGAACGACTGGGCGTACATGTCCAGCTCGACCAGGTCGCGGACCTCGCCCCAGCGCCCCGCGCCCATGAGCGGCGTCTCCTCGGGCAGGAAGTTGGAGTTGTCCGGGCGCGGGCCGTAGACGTTGGCGGAGGAGAGCACCACCAGCTTCTTCACGCCGTGGCGCACGCACAGGTCGAGGATCTTGTGCGTGCCCAGCACGTTGAAGGAGTGGGCCTCGCTGAAGGGCATGCGCGGGTCGTGCATGATGCCCATGTGGATCAGGGCGTCCACGCGGCGCCGCCGGAAGGCCTCCTCCACGCGCGCCTTGCGGATGTCCACCTGGTGGTGGTCGATGTCCTTGGGCTTGCCGCGGAACGGCCGGCGGTCGAGCCCGACCACGCGCGCCTCGGTGTGGAGCTGCTTCGCCACCACGCGCCCCAGGTTGCCGGAGATCCCGGTGACCAGGACGGTGCGCGGCATGCCGGGGAAGGAGACGGGCGCGAGGGGCATCTCGGCGGCTCACCAGTAGACGTGCTTGCGCTCCGCCAGGCCGCGCGCCAGCAGGGCGCGGACGGCGTCCTCGACCTGGGCCACCTTGCGCTCGAGCTCGGCGTCGTCCTCGTCCGGCGAGCCCTGGAACTGCAGCGGCTCGCCGAAGAGGATGTGGTAGCGGGCGGGGAGGGGCAGCGGGAGCAGGGTGGGGGTGATGGGGAAGGCGGGGAAGGAGAGCAGGCGGGCCAGCGGCTTGAGGTCCAGCAGGGCCGGCGCCTGCTCCTCGGCCCCCACCACGCCGATGGGGACGATGGGCGCGCCCGACTCGAGCGCCAGCCGCATGAAGCCGTGGCCGAACCGCTGCAGCTGGTAGCGCTCGCTGTAGGGCTTGTTGAGGCCGCGGACGCCCTCCGGGAAGACCAGCAGCGCCTCGTCGGCGGCCAGCAGGCGGCGGCAGTTCTCCGGCGTGCCCACCACCTGCCCACACCGGGCCATGAAGGTGGACACGAAGGGCAGCGTGGGGACCCACTTCTCCATCAGCGCGCGGACCGCGCGCGGCGGGTCGCGGTCGATCAGGCAGGCGACCTCGATCATGGCCGCGTCGAAGGGGAGCTGGCCGGAGTGGTTCGCCACCAGGAGCACCCGCCCCTCGGGCGCCAGGTGCTCGATGCCGGACAGCTGCACGCGGAAATACTTGCGGTAGAGCCAGATCAGCGGCGCCGCGGCCGCCAGGGCGAACTCGACGTCGAAGCCGTAGGGATCGACGCCGTACTCGTTGCGCGGCGGCGTGAGCTTCTCCAGCCGGGCGCGCGTGCCGGGGCCGCCCAGCGCGTAGGTCCACGCGCGCAGCCGTTCCTTCAAGGCCTCCGACAGCTCCGCCATCCACACACCTGTAGCACGCGACCCGCCCGGTCCGCGTTCCCTGGCGGGCCGCGGCGGGGGCCGCTTGCTCCTCGGCTTGTCCCTGTCGGGAGCGCAGTGATACCCTGCCGCAACATCAGGAGAATTTCCCTCCTCAGCCAGGAGCGCGGATTCTCATGAAGGTCGTCTGCCCGCACTGCAGCGCCGCCTACAACCTCGACGACGCGAAGGTGCCCGCGACCGGGGCGAAGGTGCGGTGCAAGAAGTGCCAGACCTCGTTCCCGGTCCGGCACGAGGCCGCCGCGCCGGCCGAGGCCGAGCCCGGCGCCGTGCCGCTCCCGGGCCACGCCGGCGCCATCGCGCCGCCGCCCCCGGGTGCGTTCGCGCCCGGCCCGGGCATCCCGCTGCCGGCCGCGCCCGGCCCGGGCGTCCCCCTGCCGCCCTCGGCCGGGCCAGGCATCCCGCTGCCGCCGCCGCCCGGCCGGGCCGGCCCCGCCGCCGCCGGCGTGCCGCTCCCTGCCCCAGGCTTCCCCGGCTCGCCCTTCGAGGCCGCCTCGCCGTTCGCGGCCGCCTCGCCGTTCGCGGCGGCGCCGGCCCCGGTGCCGGATCCGTTCGGCGCCGCGCCCGCCCCCTTCGAGCAGGCGGGCAGCCCCTTCGGCGCCCCGGCCGCGCCCGAGTCGCCCTTCGCCGCCGCGCCGGGGCCGTTCGACGGCGCCCCCGCAGCGTTCACGGGTGGTGCGTCTCCATTCGACGCGGCCCAGGCGCCCTTCGGCGGTGACGTCCCGTTCGCCGAGCCGGACGCCGGCCCGGGCGTGGTGCAGGACCCCTTCGCCGCCGGGCCGATCTCCGGCGGCGACGATTTGCTGCCGCCGCCCGAGTCGTCGGCGCCACCCGCCCAGCCGCTCGGGTTCGGCGAGGTGGACCTGGGCGGCGACGCGCCCTTCCCGGCGCCCGCCGCCGGCCCGGTCCCCGATCCCTTCGGATCCCCGGCGGCGCCGGTCATGCACCCGCCCCAGCCCGGGGACGAGAACCTCGAGATGCTCTTCGGCGAGCCGGGGTCGGAGCCCGCCAGGAAGCCCGCGGCGTCGCGCGGCGCCGGGTACAAGGTCCGCCGCCGCTCGGGCAAGGTGTTCGGCCCGTTCACCGAGGCGCAGATCGTCGAGATGCTCACCAAGGGTGAGCTGCTCGGCAACGAGGACGTCTCCGCGGCCGACGACAGCTACCAGCCCATCGGCGCCTTCCCCGCCTTCTCCGAGGCCCTGCGCCAGGCCGTGGCCGAGGAGCCGGCCGCGGCCCGGCCCTCCGCGCCGGTGATCTTCGGCGACCGCATGGCGGCCGCGAAGGTGGTCGAGGGCGACGAGCCGCGGCAGCGGCCCGCCTGGCTCAAGCCGGTGCTGATCGGCGTGGCCGCGCTGGCGCTCCTGGCCGTGGTGGGGGGCGGTGGCTGGCTGGCGTTCACGAGGCTCTTTCGGCACGGCGACGCCGCCGCGGCCCAGCGGGCCATGACCGAGGCCCGCGCCGCGGCCGCCAAGGGCGAGTTCGCCTCCGACCGCGCCGCGCTTGACGCGGCCGCACGCGCCGTGAAGGCCGATCCCGGCTCGGCCGAGGCGGCCGCGCTCCACGCCATGCTGGTCGCCGCGCTGGAGCTCGGGCACGGCGCCCCGCCCGACGCGCTGGACCAGGCCCGCAAGGCCGCCGCCCGCCTCGAGGAGGACGCGAAGGGCGAGGTCCCGGCCCTGGCCGCGCGGCTGGCGGTCACGCTCTGCGACGACCCCACCGCCACGGCGGCGCAGGAGGGGGCGCTGGAGGCGGCCACCGTCAAGGTCAAGCCCGACGCCGAGGTGCTGGCGCTGCTGGCCCGCGCCGGCCTGGCCCGGCGCGACGCGTCCAAGGCGGCGGCCCGCTTCGCCAAGCTGACCTCGCAGGAGAAGGGGCCGCGCGGCCCGCTGGGCGCGGCGCGCGCGGCGCTGCTCAAGGGCGACGCCGCGGGCGCCCGCACGGCGCTGGACGCCGCGCTGGCGCGCGCGCCGGAGCTGCCGGCCGCCGACCTCGAGCTGGCGGCCATGGCCCTGGCCGGCGGCGACGTGGCCGACGCGCAGGCGCGGCTGGAGCGGGTGACCGCGCCGGCCGCCAAGGCGCGGGTGTCCCCCGCCGACCGCGCGCGGGCGCTGGGGCTGCAGGGGCTGCTGGCGGCCCGCGACCCGGCCCGCACCGCCGACGCGGCCCGCCTGCTGGAGGAGGCGGTGGCCGCCGACGGCCGGCTGGCCCAGCCGCGCGTGCTGCTGGCGCTCTTCAAGCTGCGGCGCGGCGACGCCGTCGGCGCCGTCAAGGCCACCGAGGGCGTGACCGGCCCGGCCGCAGACGACCCGGCGCTGGTGGCGGTCCGGATCCGCGCGCTGGCCGCCGCGGGCAAGGCGCTCGAGTCCTCCAAGCTGGCCGAGAAGGCGCTGGCCAGGACGCCGGGCGACACCGGGATCCGCCTGGCGCAGGCCGCGGCGCTGGCCGGCATCGGCAAGGCCGAGGAGGCCAAGGGGATCTACGGCGAGCTGAGCAAGAAGGACGGCGGCGGGGTCGAGGCCCGGGTGCAGCTGGCCCTGCTGGCCATGCAGTCGGGCAACCTGGGCGCCGCCGGCGAGCTGCTCCAGGCGGCGGTGGAGAAGGACCCGCGCGACGCGGGGGCCCAGGCCGCGCTGGGCGATCTGCGCCGCAAGCAGGACGACGCGGCCGGCGCCGAGGGCGCCTACCGGCGCGCGCTGGAGCTCGACCCGACCTACGCGCCGGCCGAGGCCGGCCTGGCCGCCCTGGCCATCGCGAGGGGCGACGCCGGCGCCGCCAAGGCCAGCCTGGCCCGCGCGCTCGCCATCGACCCGCGCAACGTCGAGGTGCTGGTGCAGCAGGGCACGCTGCAGTGGCGCGACGGCGAGCGGGACGGCGCGCGGAGCTCGTTCGAGGCCGCGGTGGAGCAGCAGCCGCGCCACGCCCTGGCGCTGTCGCGGCTGGGCGCGGTGCTGCTCGAGCAGGACCGGACCGAGGACGCGGTGAAGCGGCTCAGCGCCGCCGTGAACGAGGACGCCCGGCTGGCCGAGGCGCGGCTGTGGCTGGGGCGGGCGCTGCTGGCGCACGGCGAGACGCAGCCGGCCATCGCGGCGCTGGAGAAGGCGGTGGAGCTCGCGCCGCAGCTGCCGGAGTACCACGTGGCGCTGGGGCTGGCGCGCGAGAAGGCCAACGCCCTGCAGGACGCCCTGGAGGCCTACAAGGCCGGCGCGACCGCCGCCGCCGCGCTGCCGGCCGGGCCGGACCGCGAGGCGTCGATCACCGAGGCGCAGGAGCGGCTGGGGCTGCTCTACGCCGCCAACAGCCGCTGCGACCTGGCCGTCCCGGCCTACGAGAAGGCGCTGCAGGCCTCCCCGTCGGCGGCGCGGCTGCGGCTGGCGCTGGGCGAGTGCAAGGCCAAGCTGGGCAAGCACGACGAGGCCATCGCGCTCTACCGCGGCGCCATGAAGGCCGACCCCAGCCTGGTGAAGGTCTACTACCTCGTGGCGCGCTCCACGCATGAGTCCAGGGGCGCCCGCGCCGCGCAGGAGTGGTACGAGCGGGCGGCCAAGGAGGAGAAGGAGAACCCCATGCCGCACTACTACCTGGGGTTCTCCTGCAAGGAGCGCGGCCAGCGGGCGCTGGCGGTGCAGCACTTCAAGGCCTTCCTCCAGCTCAAGCCCGACGCGCCCGAGCGCAAGGACATCGAGGCGGAGATCGAGGATCTGGGCGGGACGCCGTAGATCCGGCTGGTTGCAGCGTAAATCAGCGTGCCCGGCACCGCGCCCCGCGAGGGTCAGCGGGCCGGGCCATCCCGCCGCAGCCCCTCGCGAGCGCTGTCACGTGAAGCCCGGACGCTACTCCCTCCGGTGAGGGGCCGCGGCCGCATTTCACGTTGACACCGCGAGGTCCTCGCCGTAGTGGATAGTCCGCGATGCGGAATATCCACAAAGGTGAGAGCCCGGTCGAGGCCCAGGCGCGCCGCGTCCATGCGCTCATGGTCCAGCTCTCCCGGCACCGCTCGCTGCGGAATCCCATCGCCGCCAGCTGCGAGGATCTCGGCCTGACCCCCGCCCAAATCCACCTCCTGCTCTGGCTCGGCACCGACGGCCCGCAGGCCATGGGCGAGCTGGCCCGCCGGGTGGCGGTGACGGAGAAGACCATCACCGGGATCGTCGACCGCCTGGAGCGCGACGGCCTGGTGCAGCGGGTGCGGGATCCGGACGACCGGCGCGTGGTGCGGGTCGAGCTGGCCGCGCGGGGGAAGGAGCTCTTCCGCCGAGTGGACGCCGAGATCGGCGCCAAGCTGGTCGCGTTCCTGCAACTCATCGACGCGCCCGACCGCCGGGACCTGATCCGAATTCTTGAGAAGCTGGATGCGCGCCTCACCGCGCGTGCCCTGGAGCGCCGCGAGGCGACGGAGAACACATGAGCCCGATCACCCTGGTGCTTGCGCTGTCCCTGGCGCAGGCGCAGCAGAATGCCCCCCAGCCCGCCGCCCCGGCGGCCGCCCCCGCGACCCAGGCCGCGCCCGTCGCCCAGGGCGCGCCCACGCCGCTCAAGGCGGCCGGCCCGGTCATCACCATCCAGGAGGCCATCGCGCAGGCGCGCCAGCAGAACCTCGACCTCAAGTCGAATCGCCGCGCAGGTGAAGCAGGCCGACGAGATCTCCTGGAAGGCCTGGTCCCTCTACCTGCCGCAGATCACCGCGGGCGGCTCGTACACGCACCAGGAGGAGGTCTCGCTGGTGTTCGTGCCCGGCACCTCCGCCATCGAGCTGCAGAAGGGCGACCTGCTGGGTGCGCAGGTCAACGTGACGCAGATGCTGCTCTCTCCCCAGCTCTTCTTCGCAGGCCGCAGCGCCAGCGCCACCGAGGACGCCACGCAGCTCCTGCTGGAGGACGGCCGGCGGGCGGTGCTGTTCGGCGTCGCCCGCGCCTACTACGGCGCGGCCGCGCTCCGCGAGGCCATGGGCGTCTCGGAGCGGCTGCTGGAGATCGCGCAGCGGCAGGAGAAGGACGCGCGGGTCCGGTACAACGCCGGCGCCATCGCCAAGGTGGCGCTGCTGCGGGCCGAGATCGACCGGGCCCGGGCGGAGCAGGACCTGAAGCGCGCCCAGAACTCCTACCTGTCCGCCAAGGTGGCGCTCGCCACGCTGCTGAACCGTGACGCCGCCTTCGAGGTCGCGCCGCCGCCGGAGCCGCCGCTCGCCACCACCGACCGGGAGCCGCTGGTGAAGCAGGCGCTGGAGTCCCGCCCGGACCTCAAGGCCAGCCGCGTGCAGATCACGGCCGAGGAGCAGAACCGGAACGCCGCCTGGGGCCGCTACCTGCCGGACATCGCGGCCTTCGGGAAGTACCAGTGGGCCAACACCGAGGGGCTCACCGGCAAGGAGGACCAGTGGCTGGGCGGCATCCAGGCCCAGTGGACCATCCTCGACGGCTTCCGCCGCGAGTCCGACATCCGCGAGCGCAACGCGCGCATCGTGGACGCGCGCGCCAAGTCCGAGGCGGCCGACCTGCGCGTCCGGCAGGACGTGGAGCAGGCGCTCCTCGACCTGGACAGCGCCCGCGCCAACGCCGCCAAGGCCAAGGAGCAGCGCGACCTGGCGGCCGAGAACCAGCGGCTGGTGGACGTGGCCTACCGCGCCGGGACCGCCACCGCGGTGGAGCAGGCCGACGCGACCGCCCAGCTCCGCAACGCCGAGATCGCCGTGGTCACCGAGACGCTCAACGCCCAGCTGGCGGCCGTCCAGGTGCTGAACGTGGTCGGCGTCTTCGAGCCCGGCGCGAAGTAGCCGGCGGTTCGCCGCCCTGCGCGGGGCGCTGCCCGCATCCCGCGATGGCCGGGAGTGGCTCGAGCCGCTCCCGGCCATTAGCGTTCGCGCGTGATCAGGTACGGACCGGCTGGCTGGGACTACCCTGACTGGGCGGGCACGGTCTACCCGGCCGCCCCGCCGCGCGGCTTCGACCGGCTGGCCTACCTGGCGCGCTGGTTCGCGACCGTCGAGATCAACGCCACCTTCTACCGCCCGTACCCGGCGGACGTGGCGGCCCGCTGGGCCGAGCGGGTGGCGGCGCAGCCCGGGTTCCGGTTCGGCGTGAAGCTCTGGCGCCGGTTCACCCACCAGCGCGAGCCGTTCGACGCCGACGAGGTGGCCCAGGCGCGCGCCGTGCCCGACGCGCTGCAGGCGCAGGGGCGGCTCGGGGCGGTGCTGCTCCAGTTCCCCTGGTCGTTCAAGCGCGACGAGGCCTCGCTGGAGTGGCTGCGCGGCCTCTTCCCGGCGCTGGAGGGGCTGCCGCTGGTGCTGGAGGTCCGCCACGCGTCATGGGACGAGCCCGAGCTGCTGGCCGAGCTCGAGGAGGCCGGGGTCGGGATCGTCAACCTGGACCAGCCGATGTTCCGGCGCAGCCTCGGGCCGGCGGCGCGCGTGACGGCGCCGGTCGCCTACGTGCGCGTGCACGGCCGCAACTGGAAGGACTGGTTCAGGAAGGGGGCCGGGCGAGACGCTCGCTACGACTACCTCTACTCGGCCCGGGAGCTGGCGCCCTGGGCGGAGCGGGATCCGCGCCATGGACCGCTCGCCCCGGGCGCCCGACGTGTATGTCGTGACCAACAACCACTTCCGCGGCCAGGCCGTCGCCAACGCCAAGATGCTCGAGGCGCAGGTGGAGGGCCACCCCGTGGACGCCCCGACCGAGCTGGCCGCGCGCTACGCGGCCGCGCTGGGTCCCTGGATCGTGCCGGGCACGATCGGGGACGCGGCCAGGTAGGTCCGCGCCGCGGACCACCGGCCGTTCCGCGGACCATCACCTCGCGTGAGAGCGCACGCGGGCGTGCATTCCGGTGCTGGCTCGGCCATTGCTCATCCCCCGTGCATGGGCCGCACCGCGCGCTTCATGCTCGTCGAGGAGGGGAGCTCCAACCACTGCACGTGGAAGGCGCGCGACGACGAGAGAAATCCTGGACATGGTCGCCGGCGCCCGCGACGAGCTCCTGCGTCTGCTCGGACACTACAAGGAGCGGTACGGCATCCTCATCCGCTCCTACTGCCTGATGGGCAACCACCAGCACGTCGGGCTCACGACCACGCGCGGCCTGCAGGCGTTCAGCCGCTTCTGGCAGTGCGTGAACAAGCAGTTCGCGGACTCGATCAACCAGCAGACCGGACGCAAGGGCCAGGTCATCATGGAGCGCATGCGCTCGCCGCGCATGGACAACGACGAAGGCCACGTCGTACGGGTGATGCGCTACATCGACCAGAACCCGGTGGAGGCCGAGCTCGTCCGCTCGGCCAAGGACTGGAGGTACTCGAGCCACCGGCACTACGCGCTGGGCGAGCCCGACCCGCTGCTCGACGACCCGCCGGAATACCTGGCGCTGGGGCGCACGCCCATCGAGCGCCGCAAGGCGTACCGCGCGCTGTTCGCGCAGCCGCTCGAGGAGGAGGCGCACCCGCCGGCTGGCGACGCCGCCGAGCCTGCCTCGGGCGACGTCGCTCCCAGGACCCCGAAGAAGGGCGAGGGGGGCGACCCGCCGCCGGACAGCTCGTGACCGCCGCGGCGGGCCCGGCCCCGTTACCTCCGCGCCGCCAGCAGCGCGTTCACCTTCTCCATCACCGCGAAGGCGTCCGCCACGTAGACGACGTCCGCCTTGCCGCGCGCCCAGCCGCAGCTCGCGTCCAGGTTCACGGCGCGCCGCTCGCGGATGAAGCGCCAGCCCACCACGTGCGGCTCCTCGCCGTGGCAGCAGGTGGCGAGCCCCTTGGGGTGGCGCGGCGTGGAGCCGGTCTGGCCGACCTGGTTCAGGTGGGTCATGAAGTCGAGCACCGCGGCCCCCTCGCCGGCCTGGTCGGTGAGGGACTTGGAGGTGCCCAGCGACGCGCCGGCGGCGTGCAGGAAGCCCAGGATGAGCTGCCCGGCGCGATCCGGGTGCGGCAGGCCGTCGGCCTGCTTCTTGGTCCAGCCCGCGCCCGCGACGAAGAGGAGCTTCGGCGTCGGGGCGGATGGTCTGCTCGCCGGAGGCCGGGGCGTGGAAGCCCTGGACGGTGGTCCGGGAGGCCGGGAGGTCCACCGCGACCGGCTGGGCCGCGGCGCTGCCGCCGCTGGCGCGCGGCTGCCGGGAACGCGCCGGGATCGACCAGCAGCAGCCATGGGCGCTCGGTGCGAGCACAGCTTCGCCTCGATGCGCTGCTGGTAGTACCAGCGCGTCGCCGCCAGCGCGCCACCTTCGGCGGCCAGCGCGGTGACGTGCGTGTCCACCCGGCCGCCCAGGCGCTGGGCCAGGCCGGCGGCGATCCGGCTCATGCGCGACAGCGCCGGGGCGACGATCACGCTCGCCTGCGCGGCCCTGGCCAGCGCCGCGGCCGCGGCGGCGTCGGTGGCGTAGCGCGCGTCGGCCAGCGCGGGCGACTCAACGGTGAGGACGTGCCCGGCACCTGCCGCTCCCAGCGCGGCGACGGCCGGGCCGGTGGCGGCGCCGAAGACGGCGGCCGTGACAGGCTGGCCCAGGGCGCGGGCGGCGGTGAGGGCCTCGAGCGAGGCGCGGGGGAGCGAGCCATCGGGCTCGATGGGGGTGAGGAGGAGGACGTTGTCCATGGCGATCTCTCCGGGTCAGTCCTGCCCGATCCACTCGACGAGCTCGCGGGCCATGTCGTCGGGGCTCATGTCTTTCACCACCCGCGTCTCGCGGGTCACCCTGGGCACCGTCACCGACTGGAAGGTGGCCCCCGGGCCGACCGGCGAGGCCGGCGCCTTCTGCAGCGCGGGCATCACCCCGCGCATGTTGGCCATGCCGATCTGCGGGTTGTTCTTGGGCTCGGGCAGGTTCCCGGTGGCCCAGCCGAGCACCGCCGGAGGGCCCTCGACCACCGAGACCTGGTGCCTGCCGCCCTCGACGCGCTCGAGGACGCGCAGCCCGCCCTCCACCACCGTAAGCTCGTCCACGCCCTGGAACTGGTCGCCGATCTCCAGGAGCTCGCCGACCATCCCCAGCGTCACGCCCGCGCCGCGCGACCCCGACTCCCAGCCGCCGAAGAGCAGCAGCCGCGAGCGGTCCAGGCCCGGCAGCCCCCGGACGGCCGCCGCCAGCCGGCTGGCCACCTCGTGCGCGTCGGTGAAGCCGCTGGCCGGCCCGTCCAGCGCCACCAGCTCGAAGGGGACCTTCTGCCCCACCGCCATCATCACCTGCTGCAGCTTGGCCTTGGGCCCGAGCGCGAGCAGCGTGACCTTGGTGCCGGGCACCTTGCCCGCCAGGGCCGCCGCCTCGTACAGCGCCTGGGCCGCCCAGGGGTCCAGGACGTGCGGCAGCATGGCCTCGTTCTTGAGGCCGGGGCCCTGCGGCGTGGCCACCGGCTCGAGGGTCTGCAGCGGATCGGGGACGATGCTCCCCAGGACGACGATTTGATAGCCGGACATCCGGTTTCCCTTTCAGTTCTCCGCCGAGTGCAGGCCGCCCGTGCCGGCGCGGAAGGACAGGTTCACGCGGTCGGTGCCGGGCACGCGCGCCGTACAGCTCCACAGGCAGGCCCCGCAGTGCACGCACTTCTCGCGCTCGAACGAGGGCACCCCGCCCTCGCCCGGCCGGATGGCCTCGGCCCGAGCAGATCTCCACGCAGACCCGCTTGCCGCATGCCCGGCACAGCTCCGGATCCACGAACACCACGTGGTCGGCGTAGCCGGGCGCGGCCTGGACCTTGCCGCCCAGGAGCAGCGCGTCCTGCTGCGACACCAGCAGCTTGCCGTCCAGCGGGACGGCCGGCCACCCGGCCCGGTCCATGAGCGCGTCGTGCAGCGGCACGCCCCGCGCCTCGCAGTCCGCCCGCAGCCGGGCAATCTCCTCGGCCGGGATCCGCCCCGCGTAGAACCCCTCCAGCGTGCCGACCTTCTCGGCCGGGTGCGGCGGCTCGTGGCCCAGCGACACCTTCCCGCCGGTCAGGCCGGAGAGCGCCATCCCCACGAGCCCGGTCACCACGCCGCGCTGGAAGCCGTCGCGCGCCTTCTCCGCCACGCGCCCCTCCGCCTCGACCCAGCTGTCGCGCCGGCGGGTCACGTAGGCCGCCTCGAGCTGCTCGCGGGAGAAGGGCTGCCCGGCCTCGAGCAGCGCGATGACCGCCTCGCCCAGCTGGGCGCCGGTGGCGAAGGCCTCGTCCACGCCGGAGGAGGTGAGCACGTTGGTCGAGCCGGAGCCCTCGCCGATGCGGGCGAAGCCGTCGCCGGCCAGGAGCGGCTCGCCGCGCCGGCCGGACTCGAGGATCGACTTGGCGCCCCAGGAGCGCAGCGTGGAGTCCTTGAGCCAGCGCCAGAGGTAGGGGTGCTGCACGTAGTGCTGCAGGTAGCGGTAGCTGGTCCGCACCGGGGACTCGAACCAGCTCGGCACGAAGATGCCCACCGAGGCCACCCGGTCGGGGTGGACGTAGAGGAAGCCGAAGATCTCCGGCTCGGGGAAGCCGAAGGTGTGGAGCACGGTGCCGGGCACGAGCGGCGTGTCCTGGGGCAGGTCCACCACGAACTTCATGCCCACCGCCCAGTCGCGCCGGCCGTGGCTGCCGGGCATCCCCAGCGCCTCGTCCAGCTGCCGCCCCACCGCGCCCACCGGGCCGTCCGCCACCACGGTCAGCCCGGCGCGCACGTCCATGCCGGGCAGGTAGGCGGCGCCGTCAGGCCGCCCGGCCCGGTCCACGCCCTGGTCCAGCAGCCGCACGCCCTTCACGGCCTGCCCCTCCACCAGCGCCCCGGCCACCGGCGTGCCCGGCCAGACCTGCACCGTGCCCGAGGCCATCACCTGGCCGGCCATCCACTGCATGAGCTGGCCCATGGAGAAGACGAAGCCGTCGCGCTTGTGCAGGAAGCCCGGCGTCCAGGGCAGCCGCAGCGCCTCGGCCTCCACCGGCAGCGCCTTGCGCAGCGCGCGGATGGTCCGGTCGGCGCCGCGCAGCGCGGCGGAGCGCCGGCTGGCGCCGATGGGATCGAGCAGGTAGAGCACCTCCTCGCGCGCCACCCTGGCCGCCATGGGGATCTGCGCCGGATCCAGGTCCGGGAAGGCCTCCCGCAGCGAGCGGCCGCGGGTCACCACGCCGGAGACGCCGAAGCCGGTGTCGTCGGCCCGCTCGTAGCAGAGCACCTGGAGCGGCAGGCCCGGCGAGGCGCGGCTCTCCAGCGCCGGCTTCGACGGGTCGGCGAGCCGCCGCGACAGCGTGGTGAGGAAGCCGGCCGCGGCCGGTCCGAAGCCGACGCAGGCGATGTCCACCGCCATGCTGGCGCGCGCCGGCGCCTCGCCCTGCGTCCCCGTTCCCTCGACCGGATCCATGCCTGCCTCCCACCGCGAGCAGCGGCCCCGGCGGCTCGTGCCGGAGCCGCCGGATGGCCTGCCGTGCTGCTACGCCGGGTAGTCGAGCGCCTCGGGGATCATCACGTGCGCCAGCGCGTCGGCGGCGCGGTCCTTGGCCAGCATGGCCCCGGTCAGGCAGCCGTCCACCTTGGCGCGCAGGTGGCGGAAGTCGGTCATGCCCTTGCAGGAGGCGCAGGGCCCCTCCTTGTCCGGGTGATGGCCCTCGCCGTCCACCTCGTCCATGGCGCAGCCCGCCAGGCCGGGGAAGATGCCCTCCAGCGCCTCGGCGTAGGTCGCGTCCCAGCAGGCCTTGCGCCCGTCGGCGTCCCAGCTCGGGTGGCGGTTGTAGCCGTGGACCAGCTCGGCGCAGATGCGCCCCACCTCGCCGGCGGCGCGCGCCGTCTGCACGTGGCAGAGGTCGGCGAAGAACTGCGCCGTGCCCGGCAGCGCCTCGCCCAGCACCGCGCCGCCCTGGTCCGCCAGCGCCACCGCGTCCATGACCTGCATGCGCGCCGCCACCAGCCAGCCCAGCGCGTCGGCCAGCTTGAAGGTCACGCCCTGCCGCGGCGACTGGTAGAGCCGCTGCCCGTCGGCGTCGGTGGCGCCCTCCAGGTGGCGGAAGGTCCAGAGCCACAGCTCGATGGCCGAGGCCAGCGCGCAGGCGCCGGTGCCGTGGTGCGTGGCGGCCACGTGCCGCAGCTCGCGCGCCCAGCCCTTGAGCTGCGCCAGCCAGAGCGGGTGGGCCATGGTCACCGAGAGCTGGCGGCGCTGCACCGCCTCCGGCCCCTCGTAGGTGGCCTCGAGCTGCGCGTCCATCCACTTCTGGCCCAGGAAGCCGGGGCAGTCCTCGGTGATGCCGTAGCCGCCCATGAGCGACACCGCCTCGCGCATCACGGTGGCGCCCACGCCGGTGTTCCAGAGCTTGGCGGCCGGGCAGAGCACGTTGGCCTGGGCGTCGAGCAGCGCGAAGCGGATCATCTCGTCCGCCTCCAGGGCCGCCAGCCGCGCCTCGTCCTGCTGGCCGCGCGGCCGGGCCCGCAGCTCGAGCAGCTCCAGCGCGGCCTGCTCCAGCCCCTTCATCCACTTCATGGTGGCCTTCATGCCGGAGATGCCCTGCTCCGCCAGCACCGCGTCCTTGCGCCGCTCCAGCGGGTCGAGCTCGTCGAAGAGCCGGGCGCCGCCGAAGCCCAGCGAGGCGGCGGCCTCGCCGGTGGCCCAGACCTCCACCAGGCGGTGGAGCGCGTCCTGGCGCTGCTGGATGCCCAGCTCGTAGCGGATGGAGCCGGGCGCGGCCTGCTCGGCGCCGCGGAAGCGGCCGCGCTGGTAGCGGATCACCGGCTCCACCGCGCTCAGGAGCTTCGCGGCGGTCATCACCGCCACGGTCACGCGCGTGCGCCGGAACACCGCCTCGATCACCGTCGAGTGATCGAAGTTCGGGATGATCACGCCGTCCTTCACGGTGTAGCCGCCCACGATGCGCGAGGCGGGGATGGTGAGGTTGAAGATGGGATCGTTGGTGGAGGAGAGCTGGTGGACCAGCTTCTTGGTGGGCGTGCCGCGGTCGAAGGTGCCCGGGTCGCCCTCCTCCAGGATCACCATGCAGCTCCCCTTGATGCGGGGATCGGCCGAGTCCACCGCCGCGGTGACGAAGTTGGCGAAGCCCATGTTGGTGATGAAGCGGCCGCGCTTGTCCACGTGCAGCAGCGGCTCCTGCCCGTCCTTCCACTCCTTCACCGAGACCTTGCCGGAGAGCATGCCGGTGTCGACGCCGACGTAGGGGATGGGCTCGGTGAGCGCGAAGGCGGCGCGCCACGGCTTGCGGTCCTCGCCGGGCCTCGCCGGCGCGGCCAGGCTCATGTAGTGGCGGGTCTGCTCGGGCGTGCCGCGCTCGTGGATGGGCGAGAGCCCCAGGAAGCCGGCCAGCGCGCCGGTGGCCGCGCCGGCGTCCACCCAGGCCAGCTCGTAGGCGGCCAGCGCCAGGGCCAGGTTCTTGGGGCCGGCGATGAAGCCGCCCTCCTCCGGCTCCATGAAGGCGGCGGTGATGCCGGAGGCGTCGTAGGCCGCGAGCAGCTCCGCCTTGCGCTCGGTCCAGTCGTGGTCGTTCCGCCCGCCCTCGGCCACCAGCCGCGCCACCGGCCCGCGGGCCACGCCGCGCGCCGACTGCACCAGCATCTGGAGATCGAAGCGCTCGGCGAAGCGCCACATGACCTGGCGGACGTCGTCGCCGGGGAGCGTCCGGAGGGACTCGTGCTGCGCCTGCTGTGAGAGGGCTGCCGTGGGCATCGGGCGTTCTCCTGCGTGGAGCGCCGCTCGCATCGCGCGCTCCGGTGGTGCGGCGAACTTCGGGTGTGGACCCTGTGACGAAGCCTCGGGAGTGCACGGAGGCTAGCACCGGGTGACGGAGCGTGGAACGGCCGAGCAGCCGACGCGCCGCGTTGGCGCGGTCAGCAGGGGCGTAAACCACGCGAACTGATCGCCGTCATGGCGCGGCGGCGAACTCCGCCACCACCGGCGCGTGATCGCTGGTGCCGAAGTCGGCGAGCACCGCGCAGCGGGTGACCCGCCGGGCGAGCGGCTCGCTGGCCAGCACGTAGTCGATGCGCCAGCCGATGTTGCGCTGGCGCAGGTTCCGCCACGGCGCCCACCAGGTGAAGAGCCCTTCGTTCTGCGGATTGACGGCGCGCCCCACGTCCACCAGCCCGCAGGCCAGCAGCTGCTCCAGGAGCGCGCGCTCCTCCGGGAGCTGGCCGATGGCGCCGGCCTTGCGCTCCTTGGGGTGCACATCCTGCTCGGTGCGCGCCACGTTGAGGTCGCCGCAGAGGATCAGCTGGCGGCCGGCCGCCCTGGCCTCGGCGGCCCAGGCCACCAGCGCCTCGAGGAAGCGCAGCTTCGCGGCCAGGTCCTTGCCGCCGTTGGGCACGTAGATGGACGCGACCGTCACGCCGCCCGCCTCGGCGGTGGCGATGCGGGTCTCGTGATCGAAGGGCGGGTGGGCGAAGCGCGGGCCCTCCAGGGCCAGCTCGCGCCGGACGTGGAGCCCGACGCCCGAGTAGGCGGTCTCGCCGTGCCAGAGGCAGTGATACCCGGGCAGCTCGCAGAGGGCGGCGGGGACCTTGGACGGGGGCGCCTTGATCTCCTGGAGGCAGAGGACGTCGGGCGCCTCGCGCTCCAGGAAGGCCTGGACCTGCGCCTCGCGCGCCCGGATCCCGTTCACGTTCCAGGTGCTGATCTTCACGCCGCGACCTCCGGCCGGAGGTCTTAGCGCAGCCGTAATGGTTTTTCCGCCCTGAAAAGGCCTGCGCGCCGGTCCCTGCGGGGACAGGGGCGGCGCGCGGCGGGGTCGTTCAGGGAAGGAGCCCGGAGGCGGCCGTCGGGGAACGGCCGCCTCCAGGTGCTGCGTGGCTGCTCGGGGAAGCAGCTTGCTGCGTCCGCTGCGGGGACAGCGGGGTCCTGCGGTGCTGCATCGGGGAGTGCGTCTGCTGCGGCTGCGGTGCTGCGTGCTGCGGAGGAAAGTCCTGGCTGTACGGGCTCAGGCGGCGCGGTCGTAATCGGGCGACCGGACCGGCTTGCGCGCGGTGCGGATGGTGTGCTCCTGGCCGTCCGGGGTCCGGAAGGTGTAGCCGACCACCTGCTCACCGCGGGTGTTGCCCATCAGCTCGAAGTAGAGCTCGAACTCGCGGGCCAGCGAGTCGGGCACGCCCATCGAGTCCAGCGTCTTGGCCTCGTTGGACGGGCTGAGCTGGGTGACCGGCGCCGGCTGTGAGGTCTCCGCCGGCGACAGCTCCTGGTCCCGGCTGGGCAGCAGGGCCCGGGCCCAGGCACCGATCGCCTGGGTGAGGCGGCGGGCCGGAAGGACTTCGTTGTTCAGCTCGTGCGGCTTCATGACCACTCGGTTTCCGTTCCGTCGGCGGCCCGCTGGATGCGGGAGCCATCCGACGGGGAGAACATGCGACGCGGCGGGTCATCGGTCCAATCGATTGATCGGACGTATGCGATAACCTAGTGTTATCGGATGGAGCTCCGCCTCGTCCGCTCGTTTCGAGTTCTTGCAGAGCAGGGAAATTACGGCCGCGCCGCGCGGGCCTTGCACCTGTCGCAGCCGGCCCTCACCAAGCAGATCCGGCAGCTGGAGGAGCAGCTTGGCGCACCCCTCTTCGCGCGAGGGCGTCACGGAGCGCAGCTCACACCCCTGGGAAGGCTGTTCGCGGTCGAGGCCGAGGAGCTGCTGCGGCACGCTGACGCGGTGCAGGAGCGCATCCGTCGCGCGGCGCGCGGGGAGCTGGGCGAGCTTCGGCTCGGCTTCGGCGTCGCCACCCGCCTGCTGGTGCCGCGGCTCGTGTCGCGGTTCCGGCGCGCCCACGCCAGCGTGCACGTCACGCTGCAGGACATGTCCTCGCCCAACCAGCTCGAGGCGCTGCGGCGCGGCACGCTGGACGTGGGGTTCGTACGGCTCCCGCTGGAGGGCGAGCAGCTCGCGGTGTTGCCGGTGGTGGAGGACCGGCTGGTGCTGGTAGTCCCGGCCTGGCGCCGCGCCGAGCTGGAGCGGCGGCCGCGCAACGCGCTCGCCGAGGAGGCCTTCGTGGAGCTGGGCCAGACCCGCTCCCCCAGCTTCCACGCCCACGTGCTCCGGGTCTGCGCCGCCTACGGCTTCCGGCCGCGCGTGGCCCAGACCGCCACCGAGTTCTTCACCGTGCTGGCGCTGGTGGCGGCCGGGATGGGCATCGCGGTGGTGCCCCGCGCCATCACCACCACCCGCGTGGAGGGGGTGGCCTACCTGCCGCTGGACACCCCCGAGGCGCGATGGCGCGTCGGCGCAGCCTGGTCCCCCGCAGCGGTCAGCCCGGCGCGGGACGCGTTCCTCTCGCTGCTGCGGGAGGCCCTGGCCGGGGCGGGAGCTGGGGCCAAGGGAGCCTAGTCCCGGGCACGTTATATTTGCCAGCAAGATCCGTCGAGTAGCTCACGTCGCGCCTGCCTTCCGGCGCGCCCGCTCCCGCCCTGCTAGAGCCCACACATGGACCTGACCCGCGCCCTCGAGGTGGCCGTCTCCGCCGCGCACGCCGCCGGCGAGCTCCTGCGCCGCGAGTTCTTTCGCGCGGGCGGTCCGCGCGGCGAGCCGGGCCACTGCCCGGCCGATGGCGAGGCCGAGGTGCTCATCCGGGAGCGGCTCATGGCGGCCTTCCCCGACCACGGCTTCGTGGCCGAGGAGGCGCCGGAGCACGACCGCCCCCCGCGCGTTCTCGCCGGCCCCACCTGGTTCGTGGACCCGAACGACGGCACCTCGGACTTCCAGCGCGGCCTGCGCGGCGCCACCGTCTCCATCGGCCTGGTCCAGGACGGCGTGCCGGTGCTGGGCGTGGTGCTGGCCCATACGGCCCCCTTTGGCGGGCAGCGGCTCTTCACCTGGGCGGAGGGGCTGGGCCCGGCTCGCGTGGACGGCCGCCCGCTGCCGTCGCTCGACCCGGCGCCGCTTCGTTCGCTGGATTTGGTCGTGGTAAGCGGCGGCGCGGCCGATCGCGTCCGCGGCATGGCGGGTTCGGTTGGCCCGGCCCGCTTCCGCCCGCAGTCGAGCGCCGCCTACCGGCTGGCCCTCGCCGCTGCCGGCGAGGCCCGCGCCGCGGTGACGCTGGGGCGGCCGCGCGCGCTGGACGTCGTCGCCGGCCACGCGCTCCTGCGCGGCGTTGGCGGCGTGATGCTGGACGAGGGCGGCCGCGAGCCGCGCTACCCTACCGCCGGCGGCTCCCGGCTGGTCCACTGCTTCGGCGGCCCGCCGGCGGTGGCGGCGGCGCTGGCTGCGCGCGACTGGCGACCGGCCACCGGCCAGCGCGAGCCGGTGAAGCTCACCGCCCCGGCGCTGGGGCGGCTCCTCGAGGACGCCGGGCAGCTGCGACGCGCGCAGGGCGCGCTGCTGGGGCAGCTCTGCGGCGACGCGCTGGGCGCCCAGGTGGAGTTCCTCGCGCCGGAGGAGATTGCCCGCCGCCACCCCGGCGGCGTGCGCGAGCTGGCCGACGGCGGCGAGTGGAACACGCTGGCCGGCCAGCCCACCGACGACTCCGAGCTGGCGCTGGCGCTGGCCCGGGCGCTGGTGGAGGCGGGCGGCTTCGACGAGGGGCGGGTGGCCGAGGCCTACGCGGCCTGGATGGCCTCGGATCCCTTCGACGTGGGCGGCACCATCCGCGCCGCGCTCACGCCCGCCGCCCAGGCCCTCGCCGCCGGTCAGCGCGGCGCCGCGGTGGCCGCTGTCGCCCGCGCCGCGGCGCGGCCGGAGAGCAAGGCCAACGGCGCGCTGATGCGCGTCTCGCCGCTGGGCGTGGCCGGGCACGCCGCCCGGCCGGCCGCGCTCTGGGGTTGGGCCCGCGCCGACGCCGCGCTCACCCACCCGGCCGCCGTCTGCCAGGACGCGAGCGGGGTGATGGCGCTGGCCATCGCGCAGGCGGTCCACACCGGCGCCTGCGGCGCCGCGCTGGCCGATCGCGCCGAGGCGCAGGCCGCGCAGCTGGGCGCGGGCGAGGAGGTGCGCGCGGCGCTGGCGGCGGCGCGCCACGGTCCGCCGGCCAGCTTCGTCGAGCACGCCGGCCTGGTCTCAATCGCGCTGCAGAACGCCTTCCACCTGCTCCGGCGCGAGGTGCCGCTGGAGGAGGCGCTGGTGGAGACGGTGGGGCGCGGCGGCGATCCCGACACCAACGCCGCCATCGCCGGCGCGCTGCTGGGCGCGGCGCAGGGCGTGGAGGCGGTGCCGGCGCGCTGGCGCGAGGCGGTGCTCAGCTGCTGGCCGGTCTCCGGGCTCCCCGGCGTGAAGCGCGCCCGCCCGCCGGCCTGCTGGCCGGTGGACGCGCTGGTGCTGGCGGAGCGGCTGGCGGGGCTGTAGGGGTGGGGGCCCCGGCATGTGGCCGGGGGAGGGGCGCCCTTCGACTCCGCGGCGCTCCGCGCCGCCACGCTCAGGTCGAACGGCCGTTCTCGGCCTGGCAGGGCGCAGCCCCCCGTTCAGACCGTCAACATCCCCCGCACCCCGTCCGCCTCCATGTCGGCGCCGTCCCCGCGCGCCAGGATCTCCCCCCGCTCCATCACCGCGTAGCGGTGGGCCAGCGAGCGGGCAAAGTCGTAGTACTGCTCCACCAGCAGCACCGCCAGCTGCCCCTCCGCCGCCACGGCGCGCAGCACCCGCTCGATCTCGCGGATGATCGACGGCTGGATGCCCTCGGTCGGCTCGTCCAGGATCAGCAGCGAAGGGCCGGCCACCAGCGCGCGGGCGATGGCGAGCTGCTGCTGCTGGCCGCCGGACAGGTCGCCGCCGCGCCGGTGCAGCATGCTGCGCAGGGCCGGGAACGGCGCCAGGGCGCGCTCGATCGACCCCCGCCCGCGCGGCGCCACCGAGGCCGCCACCTCCAGGTTCTCCTGCACCGAGAGGCGCGGGAAGATCTCGCGGCCCTGGGGCACGTAGCCGATCCCGGCCGCGGCGCGGCGGTGCGGCGGAGCGCGGGTCAGGTCCTCGCCCTGGAAGGTGATCCGGCCCGCCGCCGCCGGCAGCAATCCCATGATCACCTTGAGGAGCGTGGTCTTCCCCACGCCGTTGCGCCCCAGCAGCGTCGTCACCTTCCCGGGCGGCACCTCCAGCGACACCTGCCGCAGGATCTGGCTGCCTCCGTACCGCTGCTCGAGGTTCTCGACGGTCAGCATGTCAGCGCCCCAGGTAGACCTCGATGACCCGCGGATCCTGCTGCACCGCGGAGAGCGGCCCCTCGGCCAGGACCGAGCCCTCGTGCAGCACGGTCACCTTGCCGCCCAGCCGCTCCACGAAGGCCATGTCGTGCTCCACCACCACCAGCGTGTGCCGCCCCGCCAGGCCGCGCAGCAGCTCGGCGGTCTTCTCCGTCTCGGCGTCGGTCAGGCCCGCCACCGGCTCGTCCAGGAGCAGCAGCAGCGGGTCCTGCACCAGCAGCATCCCGATCTCCAGCCACTGCTTCTGGCCGTGGGAGAGCAGCCCGGCCTGCCGCTCGGCCTGGCCGGCCAGCCCCACCAGCTCCAGCGTCTCCTCCAGGCGCCGGCGCTCGGCGGGGCCGGGCGGCGGCCCCAGCGCGGCCAGGGCGCGGTGGTCCCGCACCAGCCCCAGCTCCAGGTTCTCGCGCACGGTGTGGCGCTCGAAGACGCTGGGCTTCTGGAACTTGCGCCCGATGCCGGCGCGGGCGATCTGCGCCTCGGAGTGGCGGGTGAGGTCGAAGGCCTGGCCGAAGAAGGCGCGGCCGCTGTCGGGGCGGGTCCGCCCGGTCACCACGTCCATGAGCGTGGTCTTGCCGGCGCCGTTGGGGCCGATGAGGCAGCGCAGCTCGCCCACGTCCACGTAGAGCGTGAGGCCGTTGAGGGCCCGGAAGCCGTCGAAGGAGACGGTCACGTCCTCCAGGTAGAGCAGGACGCCGTGCGACGCGTCCGGGCCGCTGGCGGGGGCGGGGTGGGTCACGTGGTGGCCTCCTGGCCGCGCTCGGCCGGTGCGCCGGGGACGGCGGCCGGAGCCGGCTGGCGCGGGCGGCGCGCCGCCCAGAGGCGGCCCAGCGCGCCCAGCACGCCGTCGGGGAGCCAGCGGGTCACGGCGATGAAGAGCAGTCCCAGCACGTAGGGCCAGGCCTCCGGGGCCGCCACGGTGAACCAGCTGCGGGCGCCGTTCACGATCAGCGCGCCCAGCGCGGCGCCCACCAGCGTGCCGCGGCCGCCCACCGCCACGGCGATGGCGATCTCGATGGAGGCGGCCGGGGACATCTCGGAGGGGTTGATGATTCCCACCTGCGGGACGTAGAGCGCGCCGGCCAGGCCGCACAGCGCCGCCGAGACGGTCCAGGCCAGGAGCTTGTAGCGGGTGGGCTCGTAGCCGAGCGCCATCACGCGCGCCTCGCCGTCGCGGATGGCGGTCAGCACGCGGCCGAAGCGCGAGGTCACCAGCCAGCGGCAGAGCACCAGCGCCAGGGCCAGCGCCGCGGTGGAGCACATGAAGAGCGCCACCCGCGTCCCCGGCGCGGCGATGGGGAAGCCCAGGATGCGCTTGAAGTCGGTGAAGCCGTTGTTGCCGCCGAAGCCGGTCTCGTTCCGGTAGAAGAGCAGCATGGCGGCGTAGGTGAGCGCCTGGGTGATGATGGAGAGATAGACGCCGCGGATGCGCGAGCGGAACGCGAAGAGCCCGAACACCGCCGCCAGCAGCGCCGGCACGGCCAGCGCAAGGAGGAGCGCCCAGAGCGGGTGCTCGGTGCCGCGCCAGAACCAGGGCAGCGCCTTCCAGTCCAGGAAGACCATGAAGTCGGGGAGGTCGGCCTGGTAGACGCCGTCGCGGCCGATGGCGCGCATCAGGTACATGCCGAAGGCGTAGCCGCCCAGCGCGAAGAACAGGCCGTGGCCGAGCGAGAGGATGCCGGCGTAGCCCCAGATCAGATCCAGCGCCACCGCCACCAGCGCGTAGCAGGCGATCTTGCCGCCCAGCGCCACCCAGTGGTCGCCGAGGTGCAGCGCGCTGCCGGCCGGCGCCGCCAGGTGGAGGAGCGGCACCAGCACCTGGCTCAGCGCCAGGAACAGGGCCAGGGAGAGCCAGCCGCGGCGCGGGGTGGCGTCCCGGACGCGGGCGAGCAGGCCGGGGGCGTCCATCAGGCCTCCTGCACGAAGCGCCCGCGGGGCGCGAACAGCCCCTGCGGCCGCTTCTGGATGAACACCACCACGAAGACCAGCACCAGGATCTTGGCGATGACCGCGCCGGACCAGCCCTCCAGCAGCTTGGAGGCGGCGCCCAGCCCCAGCGCGGCCACCACCGCGCCGGCCAGCTGGCCGACGCCGCCCAGCACCACCACCACGAAGGAGTCCACGATGTAGCCCTGGCCCATGTCCGGGCCGACGTTCCCGAGCTGGGAGAGGGCCAGCCCGCCCAGCCCGGCGATGCCGGCGCCCAGCCCGAAGGCCAGCGTGTCCACGCGCCCGGTGGGCACGCCCAGGCAGCCGGCCATGGCGCGGTTCTGCGTGACGGCGCGCACCTGCAGCCCCAGCCTGGTGCGCGAGAGGAGGAGCCAGGTGACCAGCAGCACGCCCAGCGCGAAGGCGATCACCGCCAGCCGGTTCCAGGGGAGCACCACGTTGCCCCAGGGCTCGGCGGCGCCGGACATCCAGCCCGGGTTGGCCACCTGCACGTTCTGGGCGCCGAAGAGGCCGCGGGCGCCCTGGATCATCACCAGCGAGAGGCCGAAGGTGGCCAGCAGCGACTCCAGCGGGCGGCGGTAGAGGTGGCGGATCACCAGCCGCTCCATGACCACGCCGGCCAGGAACGCGGCCCCGAAGGCCACCGGCATGGCGGCCAGCACGTACAGCCCCTCCAGCCCGGGCAGCCAGGCGCGGAAGGCGGCCTGCACGGCGTAGGCGCTGTACGCCCCCACCATCAGCAGCTCGCCGTGGGCCATGTTGATGACGCCCATGACGCCGTAGGTGATGGCCAGCCCCAGCGCCGCCAGCAGGAGCACGCTCCCCAGCGAGAGGCCGCTGAAGAGCTGGTTCACCGCCTCGCCGATGGCGAGCCGCCGGTCCACCCGGACCAGCGCGCCGGCGGCCGCGGCCCGCACGGTGGGGTCGGCCTCGGTCGCGGGGTCGCTGGCCTGCGCCAGCAGCGTGCGCGCGTCGGCGGCGCTGGCCTCGCCCAGGGCCTCGGCCGCGGCCCGCCGCTCGGCGGGGTCGGCGCTGCGCAGGCTGGCGCGCCCCAGGGCCACCTTGAGCTGCGCGGCCACCCGGCCGTCCTGCTCCTGCGCGATGGCCCGGCGCAGCAGCGGCGCCTGCTCCGGTCCAGCCGCGCGGGCCAGGTCGCGCGCCGCGGCCAGCCGCACCGCCGGATCGGGATCGAAGGCCCGCAGCGTGGAGAGCGCCGCCGCGGCGGCGCGGCGGACGCGGTTGGGCGCCACCACCTGCGCGGCGCCGGCGGGAGGCGTGGCCACGGCGGCGCCGCTGGAGGCGTCGCGCAGCGCGCCGTCCTGCTCGACCAGCACCTGGCCGCCGCCCGCCTGCAGGCGGCCGTCCACCAGCGCCTGCAGCACCGGGCCGGCGCGCGGATCGCCGGCCTGGGCCAGGGCCCGGATGGCCTCCAGCTTCTCCTCGGTGGCCTCCGCGGCCAGCCCGGCCACGGCGGCAGGGTCGAGCGGGGCGGGGGCGCCGAGCGCCGCTGCGCAGAGCAAGGGAAGGAGGGGCATGGAGGGTCCAGGGGGTGGGAGAGGTGGGGAGCCCCAGGCCCCGGGCTCCAGATTCTCAGGAGGAGCGAGGTCCGAGCCGAGGCCTGAGGCCTGACGCCTGAGGCCCGACCTCACATCTTCTGCTTCGCCTCGTTGCCGGCGATGAACGGGCTCCAGGGCTGCGCGCGCACCGGGGCGGGCGTCTTCCAGACCACGTTGAACTGCCCGTCGGGGCGGATCTCGCCGATCAGCACCGGCTTGTGCAGGTGGTGGTTGGTCGGGTCCATGGTGAGCGTGAAGCCGGAGGGGGCCGCGAAGGTCTGCCCGCCCATGGCGGCGATCACCTTGTCGGTCTGCGTGCTGTGGGCCTTCTCCACCGCCTGCTTCCACATGTGGATGCCGACGTAGGTGGCCTCCATGGGGTCGTTGGTCACCACCTTGTCGGCGCTGGGCAGCCCCTTGGCCTTGGCGTAGGCGCGGTACTTCTTCACGAACGCGTCGTTCTGCGGGTTCTTGAGCGACATGAAGTAGTTCCAGGCGGCCAGGTGGCCCACCAGCGGCCTGGTGTCCACGCCGCGCAGCTCCTCTTCACCCACCGAGAACGCCACCACCGGCACCTCGGTGGCCTTGAGGCCGGCGTTGCCCAGCTCGCGGTAGAACGGCACGTTGGAGTCGCCGTTGATGGTGGAGACGACGGCGGTCTTGCCGCCGGCGGCGAACGCCTTGATCTGCGCGACGATGGTCTGGTAGTCGGCGTGGCCGAAGGGCGTGTACACCTCGGCGATGTCCTTCTCCGCCACCCCCTTCGACTTCAGGAACGCGCGCAGGATCTTGTTGGTGGTGCGCGGGTAGACGTAGTCGGTGCCGAGCAGGAAGAACCGCTTGGCGCCGCCGCCGTCCTCGGACATGAGGTACTCGACCGCCGGGATGGCCTGCTGGTTGGGCGCGGCGCCGGTGTAGAAGACGTTCTTCTCAAGCTCCTCGCCCTCGTACTGCACCGGGTAGAAGAGCAGCCCGTTGAGCTCGGAGAAGACCGGCAGCACCGACTTGCGCGACACCGACGTCCAGCAGCCGAAGACCACGGCCACCTGGTCGCGCGAGATGAGCTGGCGGGCCTTCTCGGCGAAGAGCGGCCAGTTGGAGGCGGGGTCGACCACCACCGGCTCCAGCTTCTTCCCCATCACGCCGCCCTGGGCGTTGATCTCGTCGATGGTCATCAGCGCCACCTCCTTCAGCGCCGTCTCGGAGATGGCCATGGTGCCGGACAGCGAGTGGAGGATGCCGACCTTGATGGTCTTCTCCTCGGCGCGGGCCGAGGTGAGGCAGAGGAGCGACAGCGCGAGGGCAGCGAGCGAGCGGCGCATCGGGGTCCTTTCGACGAGGGTGGGTTCACCTCCCCCGTGAGCCAGATCCGTGCCACGCACCCCGCGGGCGCCCTCCGCCGCCCGCAGGCGCTGCGCCTCAGGGGTTTCGCTGTCAGCAAGCTGACCTCGGCGGCGCCGGCGCGGCGGCCGGGCCCCGCGCGGCGCGCGCAGCTGCCCGCGCAGCGGTCAGGTGCGTGCGCGCTGGGCGGGCGACTGCGCGTGAAGCGAACGCTTGGGACGCCGCTCCGGCCGGGTGCGGCTTGCCGTCAGCCGGCCAGGCGCCGGGTGCGGGGCCGGGCCTGGCCGTCCAGCTGGAACGAGCCCACCAGCTGCGAGAGCACCTCGGCCTGGGCCGCCAGCTCCGCCGCGGTGGACGACGACTCCTCGGCGCTGGCCGCGTTCTGCTGGGTGACCTTGTCCATCTCCGAGATGGCCGTGCCCACCTGCGAGGTGGCGGTGGCGCCCTCCCGGGCGGCCTGGGCGATCTCGCTCACGATGCCGGCCACCTTCTCGATGAAGGCCACCAGCTCGCCCAGCGTGCGCGCCACGTCCTGCGAGGTGGCCTCGCCGGCCGCGGCGTGCTTGACCGACTCGCCCACCAGGTCGGCGGTGCGCCGCGCGGCCTCCTTGGAGCGGAGCGCCAGCGAGCGGACCTCCTCGGCCACCACCGCGAAGCCGCGGCCGGCGTCGCCGGCCCGGGCCGCCTCGACCGCGGCGTTGAGCGCCAGCAGGTTGGTCTGGAAGGCGATGTCGGTGATGTCCTTCAGGATCGCGCCGGTCCCCTCGGCGCTCGCCTTCACGTGGTGCATGGCCCGCAGCAGCCGCTCCACGCTCTCCGAGCCCTCGCCGGCGGCGCCGCGGGCCTGCACCGCCAGCGCGGCGGCGGCCTGGGCGTTGTCGGCGGTCTGGCCCGTCAGCGCCTGCACCGACTCCAGGCTGGCGGTGGTCTCCTCCAGCGCGGCGGCCTGCTGCGAGGCGCCGGTGGCCACCGCCTGCGACGAGGCGGCGATCTGCGAGGCCGCGGAGCTGACCTGGGCCACCACCTCGGCCACGCGGGCGATGGAGGTCTCCAGCGCGCCGGCGGTGGCGTTGAGCGCCGCCTCCAGCCGGGCGTGGTCGCCGCGGTAGTCGCCCGTCATGCGCGCGCGCAGGTCGCGGGCGGCCAGCAGCTTCAGCACCTCCGAGGCCTCGCGCACCGGCGCCAGCACCGCGTCCAGCGTCCGGTTCACGCCGCCCACCAGCGCCCGGAACTGCCCCTCGTGCGGGCCGGCGTCGGCGCGCACCTCCAGCCGGCCGCCCACCGCCGAGGCCGCCAGCGCCTCCACGTCGTCGAGCAGCCGCTTCACGGCGCCGGCGCACCGCTCCAGGCTCGACTCGATGTCGCCGAACTCGCCGCGCGCGCCGGTGGCCACCCGCGCCGGCACCTGGCCGCGCGAGATCTGGTCCAGCACCGCCGCGGCCTGGCGCAGCGGCACGACCACCGCCTCCACCGTGCCGTTCACCGCCTCGATGGCGTCGGCCCACTCGCCCGAGCGGCGGCCGCGCTCGGCGCGCGCGGAGAGGTTGCCCTCGGCCACCGCCGCCGCCACCCTGCGCACCTCCTCGACCACGCCGTGGAGGTTGTCGCGCAGCCCGTCCAGCGCCGCGTTGGCGGCGGAGAGCTTGCCCGGGAGCGGGCGCAGCCGCCGCGACAGGTCGCCGGCCGCGTAGGCGCCCAGCACCTCCTGCACGTCGCGGAGCGCCTGGACGTGGACCCTTACGTTCTCGTTGGCGCCGGCGGCCAGGGCGCGGAACGAGCCGGCGAAGCGCGCCTCGTCCATCAGCACGTCCACCTCGCCGGCCCGCTGCGCCGCCGACAGCTCCGCCATGCCCGAGACCAGCGCGGACAGCGACGCGGTGCAGCGGTTGGCGGCGTCCTTCATCCTCTCGAAGTCGCCCTGGCGCTGGACGGTGACGGGCGGCGGGATGTCGCCGCGCGAGATCCGGTCGAAGTGCTCGGCGGTGGCGTGGATGGGGCCGCGCGAAGGCGTCCATGATGCGGTTCACGCCGTGGAGCGCGTCGCGGAAGTCGGTCACCACCCGCTCCGGCTCGGCGCGCGCGTCGATCTCGCCGCGGTCCACCGCCGCGGCCAGCCCGTCGATCTGCGAGCACAGCGCGGCGATGCTGCGCCGCATGTTGCGCGCCAGCAGCGCCGCGCCCACCGCTGCGGCCCCGAACACGCCCAGGAAGATGATCAGGGCGCGGAGGCGGAGGTCGTCCAGCGCCTGCTCCACCTGCCCGGTGGTCACGTCCACGCCCACCAGGAAGCGGTGAGCGCCCTCGCCCGAGGGCAGGAAGACCGAGCGGAACGAGCCGTACTCGTCGGTGTAGGTGTCGAAGGCGGGCTCGCCCGAGTCGAGCGCCGCGCCCATGGCGGGCGACGGCTGCTCGTAGGGCTTGAAGGGTCGGTCGTAGCTGTCCTGCTCCAGCTCGCCCTCGTCGGCGCCGGTCGAGGTGAAGGCGAAGCCGCCGTCCGGCAGCCGCACCACCGTGTAGAGGTACTTCACGCCCAGGCGATCGCTCAGCTCGGTCAGCTCGACCACCAGCGCCCGGTAGGCTGCGTCGCTCTCCGGCTCGGCCCGCAGGTCGCGCGCGTGCATGGCCCGGGTCCGGTGCTCCACCATGCGGGCGATGGTGATCAGCCGGTCATCCAGCGCCGCCAGCACCAGGCGCGAGCGGGCCACGTAGTTCTGGACCGCGAAGCCGGCCGAGAGCAGGAAGGCCACCAGCAGCAGGCGGGCCAGGAGCTTGCGTGAGAGGCGGTCGCTTCGGAGGGGGACGAGGTTCACGGGCCCCTGGGATCCACGGAGCGGGCCAGCTGCGGGGCTGACCGACGGGCCCTGTCCTGGACGCGTCCAGCGTCCGCGGAGGCGGCCATGTCCCCGTCCTGGCAGGTCAAAGACTGTTCACCCGGCCATGCCCCCTCGCACGAGGGACAGCGTTTCCGGAGCCGGGTCTGGCCCGCCCCGGGGTGAGGAAAAGGGCAACGCGTCCCGGCGCTGATGCCCGGCCGTGACCGTGCCCGGCACCACCATCCAGGCAGGAAAACGGCCACTTGCCCACCGCGGCCGCACCCGGACCCCTGATCGCGGCGCGCTGCGTCGGAGGAGGTCCCAATCGACCGGCGATCGGTCTATGTTGGCGCCGCCTACCCAGATGGGAAGGCATCACCACCCGCGCCCAGCGGCGCAGCATGAAGGCCATGAACGTCCTCGTCCTGAACTGTGGCTCCTCCTCGGCGAAGTTCGCCGTCCTCGACACCACCGGCGGGCGCGAGCTGGTCTCCGGCAACGCCCAGCGCCTGGGCACGCCCCAGGCCTCCCTCGACTTCAAGAAGGACGGGCAGAAGACCTCGCGGGCGCTGCCGGGGGCCGGGCACGCCGAGGCGCTGCGCGCGGTGGTGGCGCTGCTCCACGAGCTGGACCTGGCGAGGCACCTGGGCGGCATCGGCCACCGCGTGGTGCACGGCGGCTCCTTCCGCGCCTCGGTGGCCATCACGCCGGAGGTGGTGGCGCTGATGGAGGCCTGCATCCCGCTGGCGCCGCTCCACAACCCGCCCAACCTGCTGGGCATCCAGATCGCGCAGGAGCTGTTCCCGGGGCTGCCGCAGGTGGGCGTGTTCGACACCGCCTTCCACCAGACCATGCCGCCGCGCGCCTACGTGTACCCGGTGCCGTACGAGTGGCTCACCTCGCACGGCGTCCGCCGCTACGGCTTCCACGGCACCAGCCACCGCTTCGTGGCCCGCAAGGCGCTGGAGGTGGCCGGGCTGCCGGAGGACGACCACGCGCTCGTCACCGCGCACCTGGGCAACGGCTGCTCCGCCGCCGCGATCCGCAACGGCAAGAGCCTCGACACGACCATGGGGCTCACGCCGCTGGAGGGGCTGGTGATGGGCACCCGCAGCGGCTCGGTGGATCCGGCCATCATCGGCCACATGGCCACGGCCCTGCACGTGCCGGAGGCGCGCATCCTGGACGCGCTCTCCAAGGAGTCCGGCCTGCTGGGCGTCTCCGGGCTCTCCAACGACGCGCGCACGGTCGAGGAGGCGGCCGCCGGCGGCCACGCCCGCGCCGAGCTGGCGCTGGACATCTTCTGCTACGTGCTGGCCAAGCACATCGCCGCGCTGGTGGTGCCGCTGGGGCGGCTCGACGCGCTGGTCTTCACCGGCGGCATCGGCGAGAACTCGGACGTGCTCCGCGGGCGCGTGGTCTCGCAGCTGGGCTTCCTGGGGCTCCAGCTCGACCCCGCCGCCAACGCCGCCACCATCCGCGGCAAGGCCGGGCGCATCACCACCGGCACGCGCCCGTCGGCGGTGGTGGTGCCGACCAACGAGGAGCTGATGATCGCCCTGGACACGGCCGAGCTGGCCGGCCGCGCCCGGGCCTGAGAGGAGGGGACCATGCCCACCACCTTGCTCGTCGCCCCCGCCGGTCGCCGCGTCGGCCTGACCACCGCCTGCCTGGGCATCGTGCGCGCCCTGGACCGCCAGGGGCTGCGGGTGGCCTTCGCCAAGCCCATCACCGGGCGCGGCGACGACCGCTCCATCGCGCTGATGCAGCTGGGCGCCCACCTCTCGCCCCCGGCGCCGGTGACGCGCCAGGTGGCCGAGGAGCTGCTGGCGCACGGCGACGACCAGACGCTGATGGAGCACGTGGTGGCGCTGGCGGCCAGGGCCGCCGACGGCGCCGACGTGCTGGTGGTGGAGGGGATGGTGCCGGAGACCGGCATGGTCTACTCCACCCGCGTCAACGCGCTGATGCTCAAGGCGCTCGACGCCGAGCTGGTGCTGGTGGCCTCGCCGCGGGACGAGAGCCCGGCCGAGGTGGCCGGGGCGGTGGCCATCGCGGCGCGCGGCTTCGGCGCGCTGGCCGAGGGCCGGACGGCCGGCTGCATCCTCAACCGCGTCTGCCTGGGCGGCGGCGGCAAGCGCTCGGTGGCGGGCAGCGAGACGGCCGGCCCCATCTGCGGCGACTGCGGCGGGTGCGCGGTGGGCGCGCGCGAGGACGCCATCGCGCGCCACGAGGCCGCGCTGCAGGAGGAGGGGCTCAGGCCGCTGGGCGTGGTGCCCTGCAACATGGACCTGGCGGCGCCGCGCGTGCGCGACATGGCCGAGGCCATCGGCGCGCGGGTGCTGGCCGGCGGCGAGATGGCCACCCGGCGCGTCCGCGACGTGGCGGTCTGCGCCATGATGGTCCAGAACGCCATCAAGGCGCTCAAGCCGGGCACGCTGGTCATCACCCCCGGCGACCGGAACGACATCCTGCTGGCCGCCGCGGTGACGGCCCAGAACGGCACGCCGCTGGCGGGCGTGCTCCTCACCGGCGGCCTGGAGCCGGATCCGGGCGTGGTGGGGCTGTGCAAGAAGGCGCTCGACGCGGGGCTGCCGCTGCTCTCGGTGGAGGACGGCAGCTACCTGGCCGCCACGCGCGTCAACGGCATGAACCCGGAGATCCCCACCGACGACGCCGAGCGCGTCGAGCGGACCATGAACTTCGTGGCCGACCGGCTCAGCGTCGAGTGGGCGGCCGGCTTCGCCGGCCAGCGCCGGGCCACGCGCCTGTCGCCGCCCGCCTTCCGCCACCGGCTCATCGAGACGGCCCGCAGCGACCTGCAGCGGATCGTCCTGCCGGAGGGGAACGAGCCGCGCACGGTGGCCGCGGCGGCCATCGTGGAGGCGCGCGGCATCGCCCGCTGCGTGCTGCTGGGCCACCCCGACGAGATCCGCGAGGTGGCGGCGCGCCAGGGCGTGACCCTGCCCGCCTCGGTGGAGATCATCGACGCGCCCGCGGTGGCCGGGCGCTACGTGGAGCCGCTGGTGGAGCGGCGCAAGGCCAAGGGGATGACGGCGCAGCTGGCCGCCACCGAGCTGCAGGACACCATCATGGTGGGCACCATGATGATGGCGCTGGGCGAGGCCGACGGCCTGGTCTCCGGCGCGGTCCACACCACCGCCCACACCATCCGGCCGGCGCTGCAGATCATCAAGACCGTGCCCGGCTCCTCGCTCGTGTCGTCGGTCTTCTTCATGTGCCTGCCGGACCAGGTGCTGGTCTTCGGCGACTGCGCCGTGAACCCCAACCCGAGCGCCGAGCAGCTGGCGGAGATCGCGGTCCAGAGCGCCGACTCGGCGCTGGCCTTCGGCATCGAGCCGCGGGTGGCCATGCTCTCCTACTCCACCGGCACCAGCGGCGCCGGCGAGGACGTGGAGAAGGTGAAGCGCGCCACCGACCTGGCGCAGCAGCTCCGCCCCGGGCTGGCCATCGACGGCCCGCTGCAGTACGACGCCGCAGTCCAGGCCGACGTGGCGCGGCAGAAGGCGCCGCGCTCGCCGGTCGCGGGCAAGGCCACCGTGCTGATCTTCCCGGACCTCAACACCGGCAACGTGACCTACAAGGCCGTGCAGCGCTCCGCCAACGTGGTCTCCATGGGCCCATGCTGCAGGGCCTGGCCAAGCCGGTGAACGACCTCTCCCGCGGCGCGCTGGTCGAGGACATCGTCTTCACCATCGCGCTCACCGCCATCCAGGCGCAGCAAGCGGCCCGGCGCGGCCAGTAGCCGGCGGCCATGCCCTGGATCGCGGGCAGCCCGCCGCTCCACCCGGCGCTGGCGGCGCTGGCCGCGGCCGCGCCGCTGGGCTTCCTGTTCTGGGCGCTGGCCGTGCGCCGCCTGCGCGCGCACCTGGCCGCGCCAGCGGCGGTGGGGCTGGCGCTCGTGGCGGCGGTGGCCGGCTTCGGCATGCCGCCGGGGCTGGCGCTGGGCGCGGCGCTCCACGGGGCCGCGCAGGGGCTCTGGCCGGTGGCCTGGGTGGTGGTGACGGCGGTCTACCTGCACGCGCTCTCGGTCCGCACCGGCGCCTTCGAGGTGGTGCGCGGCGCGCTGGCCTCGCTCACCTCCGACCGGCGGCTGCAGGCGCTGCTCATCGCCTTCGCCTTCGCCGCCTTCCTCGAGGGCGCGGCCGGCTTCGGCGCGCCGGTGGCCATCGCCGCGGCCATGCTGGTGGGGCTGGGGTTCGAGCCCCTGCCGGCGGCGCTGGTCTGCCTGGTGGCCAACACCGCGCCGGTGGCGTTCGGCGCGCTGGGCGTGCCGGTGCTGGTGGCGGGGCAGGCGGCCGGCGTGGACCCGCTGGCGGTCTCGCAGCTGGTGGGGAGGACCTTGCCGGCGCTGGCGCTGCTCACGCCGTTCTACGTGGTGGTGCTGCTGGCCGGGGCGCGGCGCGGGCTGGAGGTCTGGCCGGCGGCGCTGGTGGTGGGCGGCGCCTTCGCGCTGGCGCAGGCGCTCACCGCCAACCTGCTGGGGCCGTACCTGCCGGACGTGGTGGCCTCGCTGGTCTCGATGGGCTGCCTCACGCTCTTCCTGCGCGCCTGGCGCCCGGCGCGCCCCTGGCGCTTCCCGGCCGAGCCGGCGGCGCCCGCGCCCGCCGGCCCGCGCGCCGCCCGCGGCGACGTGCTCCGCGCCCTCTCGCCCTTCCTGCTGCTCTCGCTCTTCGTGGCGGCCTGGGGGCTGCGGCCGGTGCACGCGGCGCTGGACGCGCTCGGCACCGTGACGCTCCGCTGGCCGGGCCTGGACGGCGCCATCGTCCAGGACGGCCACGCGGTGCCGGCGGTGCTCAAGCTCGACCTGCTCGCCTCGGCCGGCACCGCCATCCTGCTCACCGCGCTGGTCTCGCTGCCGGTGCTGGGCGCGCGCCCCTCGGTGGCGCTGCGCACCTTCGGCGAGACGCTGCGCACGCTCCGCTTCCCGGTCCTGACCATCGCCGCCATGCTGGCGCTGGCCGGGATCATGAACCGCTCCGGCATGGCGGCGGCGCTGGGGCAGGTGTTCGCCCAGACCGGCCGCGCCTTCCCGCTGCTGGCGCCCGTGCTGGGCTGGCTGGGCGTGCTCATGACCGGCTCGGACACCGCCTCCAACGCGCTCTTCGGCAAGCTGCAGGCCAGCACCGCGCAGCAGCTGGGCCTGGACCCGGTGCTGGCCGTGGCCGCCAACACCTCCGGCGGCGGCTGCGGGAAGATGGTCTCGCCGCAGTCGCTGGCGGTGGCCACCGCCGCGGTGGGGCAGGTGGGGCGCGAGGGCGAGCTGCTCCGCGCCACGCTGAAGCACTCGCTCCTGCTCACCGCGCTGGTGTCGCTGCTGGTCTGGCTGCAGGCCGGGCCGCTGGCCTTCCTGGTCCCGTCGTCGTCCCCGCCACCCGCCACGCCACCCCCGCCGCCGGCGGCGCTGGTGGCGGAGGGACGGGCCTGGCTGGCGGTCGCGCTGGCGGTGATCGCCGGGGTGGCGCTGGTCGCGGCGCGGGTGGGGCGGAGGCCGGCGGCGGCCGGAGAGGCGTGAAGCGTCACCGTGGGTCACCCGCGCCGCAGGTCGCACCCCAAGGGCGCATTCGCTGGAGGAAGTGAAAGGGAGGGGACGAAGGCGGCCATCTTCTCGCGCCCGAAGGACTGCACCGCAGCCCAGAGGTTATGCCCGCGGCAGCGGAGCCGGAGGTTGGGGAGGGTCGGCGGCCCGCCCATGGCCTCCGGGTCGATGTGGTCCAGCTCCAGCTGCCAGCGGCTGCCGCAGCGGTGGCCGTCCGGGGAGACGTAGGAGCAGCAGCTGCCATCGCGAGCCCAGACCGCGCGGCGCACGTCGGCCGTGACGGTACGAGGGTCGAAGCGGTAGGCGGTGGCGAAGAGCGGGAGCGGGTCGCCGGAGGGAGCCGCAGCCGGAGCCGGAGCCTGGACCGGAGCCGGCGCGGAGACCGCCGTCGGCGCCGAGGCCACGGGCGCGGGCGCTGCCGAAGGAGCGGGAGCAGCCATCCTGGTCAGCTCGACCGCACCCTTTCGCTTGGCGTGCTTCTCGATCGCGCAGCGGAGCGCCTCCTTGAGGACGTCGCCGAGGTTGCCGTCGGGAATCTTGTGGGAGAGGAGCTCGCGGAGGGTCTCGAGGTCGGCGTGCGCGGCCCCGTCGAGCGTCACGCGCAGCGACCACTGCTCCGCGTTGACCGGGTGAAGCTCCGGGCGGGAAGGGGCGGAGGCGGGTGCGGGCGCAGAGAGCACGAAGGGCTCGGTCGCCGGTTCCCGGGTGGCAGCGGAGGAGGCCAGCGCCGGCTCCGGTGCGGGCGCCGGCGCAGCAGGAGCAGGAGCAGGAGCAGCGACCACGGCCTTCGGCCCCGGGCCGGCCACCCGCCGGACACCGTCCTTCGGCGCCTCGCGCGGCTGGATGGTCACGACCAGCCGCTCCACCTCCGCCTTGGACTTGAAGGCCGCCTGCCCGACCAGCTCCTCCAGGTTCTGCTCCGTCATCACCTCGCGGAGCATGGCCAGCGTGGTGAGGGAAAGCCGCCCCTCGCGCAGCGGCCCCTCGAGGGAAGGGAACCGGGACAGCAGGCGCATGGCGGCGATGCGGCGCCAGGCGCCGCCTTCGGGAAGGCGCAGCACCTCCCGGCAGAACGCCCAGAGCGAGGGATAGCCCAGGTCCAGGTAGAACTTCCGCCGCTCCACCTCCGCCAGCGCGAGCAGGCACTCGACCTTGATGCCCCGCTCGTCCCCAGCGAGCGACTGCAGGTGGGCGACGAGAGAGCTGTTGTCCAGCGCATCGAGTCGAACCATGGCGTGCACCTCCAGCAGATGCAGCCATCGTAACCCCGGGTTTCGAGGCGCTCGCCGAGGCCCCTGGCGCTGCGCAGGCGGCGAGATCGCGAGCGCCCCTCTGCGCCTCCTCGGCCAGGCCGGGGCGCGCCGCAGGAGGCGGGAGGGCGCTGTAGGAGAGCCATTTCCTGACGCCTCGGCCCGCGGAATCCGCCTCGCGCCGAATTCACGTCAAGCGGAGAATCGCGACGCCCCAACTTGCGCCTGCTCCAGCGCGGGTGACTGTCAGGGAACCTCGCTCCGCGTCCTCCGCGCGGTCCCTGCCCTTCGACTCCGCCGCGGCTTTCGCCGCGGCTACGCTCAGGGCGAACGGTGGGCCCTTCCGGCCCTCGCGTCTCGAGCGCACCAACTGCAATGACCTGACCCCACCTCCGGATCCCCTCCTTGGGCGCACGCGCTGGAGTAGGTGACTCCCAGTTGACCCCTTGGGCGCACGCGCCGGAGTAGGTGACTCCCAGTGGACCCCTTGGGCGCACGCGCCGGAGTAGGTGACTCCCAGTGGACCCCTTGGGCGCACGCGCTGGAATAAGTGACTCTCAGGTGACCCCTTGGGCGCACGCGCTGGAGTAGGTGAGCGTGAACATGGCCGGACCTCAACCAAGGCGCGACGCCGGCCGCCACCACCCCGTCCCGAGCCCCCAACCCGTTCCCCCAGCACGGCCCCGCCCACGGCGCTGGGGCAGGGGCCTCCCCAGCGCCCTGTTCCGCCGGCAGCGCCACCCGCGTCCCGCCGGCAGCGCCACCCGCGTCCCGCCGGCAGCGCCACCCGCGTCCCGCCAGCAGCGCCACCGCGTCCCCACCGCAGCTTCACGCGGATCCCGCCACCAGCGCCCCAACCGCCGCCCTCACGCCGGCAACGCCCCCGACCTCTGCGCGTCCGTCAGCATCGTCGCCCAGGCGCCCTTCGCCCCCTCCATGAATCGCAGCCCCACCGTGGAGGTGCTCCCGGTCCGCGCCGTCCAGCACACCACGCTCCGGAACGTCACCGCCTGGTTTCCCGCCCCCAGCCGCACGTCGAGCTGCGCCCCCACCTTCGCCGGCGGGGCCCCGGACCACGTCAGCCCGCAGCCATTCTCCGAGACCGAGAACGTGGTCATGTACGTCGGTCCGGTCGGGCTGCCCACCACCGCCGGGAAGCTGGCCAGCAACCTCGGCGCTCGCGGCTGGTGCGCGATGGGCTCGCCGCGCGCGACGGCCAGCAGGTGCTCCAGCGCCAGCAGGCGGGTCTCGTCCGGCACCAGCTCGACCCGGTGCATCCGGTCCTGGCGCACGGCGCTGGCCACGCGCCCGGTGATGGTGACGGCGGCGCCGCGCCCCAGGGCCGTGATGCGCGCCGCCACGCGCTGCTGCGGACGCAGCGCCCCGGGCAGCTCCAGCACCAGCCGGCGCGTGTCGCTGCGCCAGGCGGCCACGAGCTTCTCGGGGCGGAGCTGGACGTCCAGGGAGATCACCCCTGCGCTGGGGAAGAGCGCCATCCGGTTCACCTCGCTGCGAGCATCGGCGTGAGCGGGCATCAGAGCAGGCTTCGCTCCCGGTGAAAAGGGGTGCCGGTGGGGCGTGGCTTACCTCCCCGCACGATGGCGCCGGCCGGGGGCGAGGTGCGGGAGAAGGGGCCCGCTGCTATCCTCCTCGCAGGCATGGCCGCCCTGGACCCCGTCCAGCTCTCGCCCCGCTTCGGCGAGGCCCTCCTCACCGCCTTCCGCCTCCACGGGAGGCAGGAGCGGAAGGGCTCGCGGGTGCCATACATGGGCCACCTGCTGGGCGCCGCCGCGCTGGTGATCCACTTCGGCGGCGACGAGGACCAGGCCATCGCGGCGCTGCTCCACGACGCGGCCGAGGACCAGGGGGGCTGGCCCACGCTGGAGGCTATCGAGGCCCGCTTCGGCCAGCGCGTGGCGCACCTCGTCGAGGCCTGCACCGACACCTTCGAGGAGCCGAAGCCGGCCTGGCGGCCGCGCAAGGAGGCCTACCTGGCGCGGCTGGCCACGGAGTCCAAGGAGGTGCTGCTGGTCTCGGCGGCGGACAAGCTCGACAACGCGCGGGCCATCGTGATGGACCTGCGGGCGGTGCTCGCCGCGGGCGAGGATCCGACCGCCTTCTGGCGCCGCTTCAACGGCGGGAGGGAGGGCTCGCTCTGGTACTACGGCGAGCTGGCGCGCACCTTCCAGGCGCTCGACACCGGCCCCATCGCCGCCGAGCTGGCGGCGGCGGTGGAGGCGATGCAGGCGCTGGCCGCGCGCTGAGCGCGACGGCCCCGGCATCCCCCTCCTGCGCCCGCCGGCGCTCGATCGACTCCACGCCTCGCAGGCCTGCCATCTGTACCGCTCGCGGTGGCCCTGTCTGGCGGGCACCGGGCGCGCCGGCCTGATGGCGCGATCGGCTGGTCGTTTGGCGGGATCCGTCGGTGTCGCGGCGCGCGGGGGCGTCTACGATTCCACCCTGACGCGATGACGCGCGTCCGCCGCCGCGGTCGACGGCCACGCTTCACAGGAGATCGGAAACATGGCAAGCAGCGGAAACAGGAAGACGGTCGCCCTGATCACCGGGGCCTCCTCCGGCATCGGCAAGGAGCTCGCACGCCTCCACGCGGCACGCGGCGGCGATCTCGTCCTCGTCGCGCGCAGCGAGCAGAAGCTCGCCGAGCTGGCGGACGAGCTCAGGCGTGCCCACTCCTCTCGCGTGACCGTGATCGCCAAGGACCTCGCCCAGCCTTCCGCGGCGAGGGAGGTCTACCAGGCGGTGAAGGACGCCGGGATCGCGGTGGACTACCTGGTCAACAACGCCGGGTTCGGGGGGCGCGGCGCGTTCCACGAGCGCCGCTGGGAGGACGACCTCTCGATGATCAACCTCAACATCGTCACCCTCACGGCGCTGACCCGCCTCTTCCTCCCCGGGTTCGTGGCGCGGAACAGCGGGAGAATCCTCAACGTCTCCTCGACGGCGGGCCTGATGCCCGGGCCCCTGCAGGCCGTGTACTACGCCACGAAGGCGTACGTGACGTCGTTCAGCAACGCCATCGCCGAGGAGCTTCGCGGCACCGCCGTCACGGTCACTGCGCTTCTGCCCGGTGCCACCGAGACGGAGTTCGCCCGCGTCGCCGACATGGACAAGACCCCGCTCTTCGCGGGGAAGATGGCGAGCGCCAGGCACGTGGCCCAGGCGGGATACGACGGGATGCTCGAGGGAAGGATGGACGTCATCGCAGGGGTCACCTTCGGCCAGCGGCTCATGCTGTCGTTCGTGCCGTTCACGCCGAAGAGGCTGCTCATCCGACAAATCCACGAGATGCTGAAGGTGTGACGCATCGTGGCCCTCGAACAAGCGGCCCATCACCGGGGAGCCCGATGACCACCGTCGCCACGTACACCTTCGATCAGTCGTGGCGGGTGGTCCTGGCGGACCTGGGCGTGCTTCCCGCGAACGTGCTTCGGCGGGCGTCGCTTCCGGGCGACCTCCTCGCGCGCGAGCGCGTCACGCTCACTCAACCCGAGTACTTCCGGCTGTGGCGCGGGGTCGAAGAGGAGATCGCGGATCCCGGCTTGCCCCTCCGGATCGGCGCGACCATCAAGGCCGAGTCGTTCGATCCACCCATCTTCGCGGCGCTCTGCAGCCCGGACCTGAACACCGCGCTCGGGCGGATCGCGCAGTACAAGGCGCTCACCTGCCCCATGCGGCTCGACGTGCAGGTCCGCCGCGCGACGACCACGGTCGTCCTTTCGTGGTTGGACGCGACCGAGACGCCGCCCGCGCTGCTCGTCGCCACGGAGCTGGTCTTCTTCGTCGCGCTCGCCCGCCTCGGCACGAGGGCGCGCGTGCGGCCGCTGGCGGTCGCGTCGCCCGTGCCGCTCACGCCGGCGGCCTCCTACGCCAGCTGGTTCGGCGTGGCACCCGCGCGCGGCCGGCGCGCCGCGCTGACCTTCGCCGCAACGGACGCGCAGCGTCCATTCCTCACCTCCAACGAGGCGATGTGGCGCTCCTTCGAGCCCGAGCTGCAGCGCCGTCTCGCCGAGCTCGACGCCCGCGCGTCCACCGCCGAGCGCGTCCGGGCCTCGCTCCTGGAGCTCCTCCCGGGCGGCGCCGCCTCGATCCAGGCGGCTGCGGCGAGGCTCGGCGCAAGCAGCCGCACGCTGCAGCGTCGCCTCCAGGACGAGGGGACGTCCTTCGCGACGGTGCTCGCCGACACGCGCGCCGAGCTGGCGCACCACTACCTCGGGAAGACCTCGCTCACGGCGGCGGAGATCTCCTTCCTGCTCGGGTTCGAGGACCCGAACTCATTCTACCGGGCCTTCCATGCGTGGACCGGCTCGACTCCGGAGCAGGCGCGCACCCGGCTCACGTCGCACTGAGGGGCGGGCGTGCGCGGCGCGCGCGGGCGCTCCGGGATCGGGAGCGAGGGCGAGGGGGCCGACCGCGGCCCGCGCCCGCTCGTGGTTCGCCAGGCACCAGGAGCGGAGGTGGCGCGCCGCTCACCGCCCCTCCTGCGCCTCCGCCCCGGCCACCGGCCGGAGCTCCAGCGTCAAGGTGTGCCGGTCCTCCGGGCCGAAGCGGTACTTGTAGGCCTCCTGCCCGCGCAGGAAGTCGAGCTCCTGGAGCCCCTCCTCGCGCGCGTCCTCGATCAGCCGCAGGAAGAGCATCGAGCCCGGGCTGGCCTGGGCCCATGCCGGATCCAGGCCGGAGAGGTAGGCGTAGGCGCGCCCCTGGGCCGCCAGCGCGTGGAGCACGGCCACCGCCCTCCCGCCCACGTGCACTGAGAGCAGGCGCAGCAGGCCGGCGCGGAGCAGGGCGGGCGCGGCCTCCGCGTGGAACCGCTCCAGCGCCTGCGCCGCCAGCACGCCCTGCTGGCCGCGGGCGCCCCAGCGGGCGCGGTGCAGCCGGAACAGGTCGGCCAGCCGGGCCGGCAGGTCGTGCGCGCCGGCGCGGCGGAGCTGCACGCGGCTGGAGCGCTCGAGGCGCCGCCGGCGCCAGGCCACGTCGGCCAGCAGCTTGTGCGAGATGCGGCCGCCCAGGTCCGGGCCCGGACCGTTGAGCGGCAGCACCGGGCAGACGTCCTGCGCCCGCAGCTCGCCGCGCAGCGCGCCGGGCACCGTCGCGGCCAGCAGCGGCGAGCCGGCCGGGAGCGCCTCCAGCGCGGCGCGGTCGAACCCGCCCACCTCGGCCAGCGCCTCCAGCAGCTCGCCGGCCGCGGCCGGGCTCTCCGCCAGCACGTCCTGGTAATCCGGAGACCGCCCCGCCCATCAGCCCCAGCACCTGCGCGTCACCCTGGGTGTACCGGAAGGTGGGCGCCAGCGCCGCCAGCTCGCGCCCGCGCCAGAGCGCCACCGCCGCCGGCGGCGCGGTGGCGAGCTGGTGCGCCCAGGGGAGCAGCCAGGCGGGGTGGCCGAAGGGCGTGGCGGCGATGGCGCGCGCCCAGAGCGCCCGCCACGGGCCGGCCAGCCGCTCCAGCGCGTCCACCGTGCGCAGCCGCTCCGGCCGCAGCGCCGCCCGCGGCCCGGGCAGCTCGGCCGCGCGCGGCGTGCGCGGCAGGCGCGCCAGCCGGCCGTAGAGCTCGAGGTAGCGGCCGGTGGCGGCCTGCAGCGAGAAGCGCGCCTCGGCGGCGGCGCGGCAGTCCTCCGGGCGCAGCGCGCCGGCGGCGCGGATGGCCTCGGCCAGCTCCGGCACCGTATCCACCACGAAGCCGGTCACGCCCTCCTGGATCACGTCCGGCAGCGCCCCGCGCCGCAGCGCCACCACCGGCGTGCCGCAGGCCAGCGCCTCCAGCGCGGCCAGCGAGCAGGTCTCCTCCGCGCGGCTCGCCACCACCAGGCAGCGCGCCGCGGCCAGCAGGCGCCGCTTGCGGGCGCCGCCCACCGGGCCGGCCCAGGCCACGCCGTGCCCCAGCGCCGGCCGCAGCTCCGCCTCGAACCAGCGCAGGTGCTCGGGGAAGGGCTGCAGCTCGCCCGCCAGCACCAGCGCGATCCCGGCCCGGCGGGCCGCCGCCACGGCCAGGTCCTGCCCCTTGGCGGCGCAGAGCCGCCCCAGCGCCAGCGCGAAGCCGCGCCGCCGGCCGCCCGGGCGGTAGCGCTCCAGGCTCACGCCGTTCTCCAGCGGATCGAGCAGCGGCGTGCCGGCGGGGAAGGCGTTGCGCTGGGCGGTCGAGAACCGGCTGCAGGAACGTGAGCGGCCGCTGGGGGCGGAGCGCCAGCTCGCGGTACTGGGCGGGGGGCAGGTGCAGGGTCACCAGCGCGGGCGGCCCGGGCGGCGGCAGGTAGTGGACGTAGTCGAGGCCGTGCAGGTGGATCACGTCCGGCGCGTGGGCCTCCAGGGCGTGCGCCAGCGCCGGGCGCAGCGCCTCGTGCGCGCGCACCCAGGCGGCCGAGTCGTTCAGGCGCGGCGGCGGCGGCAGCGGCAGGAGCCGGCCGCGCACCCGCGATCCGGCCGCCGCCAGCACCAGCGAGCGGTGGCCCTCCCGCACCAGCTGCTCGTCCAGCGCCGCGAGCACCTGCTCGGCCCCGCCCACCGCGTCCGGCCCGACCGTGGCCAGCGGGAACGCCACCTGCAGCACCGTGAGCCGTCCCACGGCTGGAACGTGAGCACCTGCCGGCGACCGGGCCCGCCTGCCCGTCCGGGGTTCACTGCCTCGCCCTTCGACTCCGCCGCGGCTTCGCCGCGGCTACGCTCAGGGCGAACGGGTTCTCAGCCCGTTCGGGCTGAGCGTAGCGAGCCCGCAGGGCTCGCGGAGTCGAAGCCCAGGGACGGTCATCCTGATCCTCGGCGCCCTCAGCCGCCGTCGTGCGGTCCCGCCCCCGCCCCCTCGCCCTCGCGCAGGTCCGGGCGCCGGGCGGTGGGCGGAGCGACCGGCACCACCCGCGGGAAGCCGCGGAAGGCGAGGGCGTGCCGCTCGCCGCGGGCCAGGAACTTCACCCGCTGTGCCAGGCCGGCCTCGGCCACGGCGCGGGCGAAGTCCTCCAGCGGCGACTTGAAGACCGGGTAGTCGTCGTGGTGGATGGGGATGGCCACCTCCGGCTGGAGGAGGCGCACCGCCTCCACGCCCTGCGCGGCGTCCATGGTCACCAGCACGCCCATCACCCGCGTGCCGCCCAGGTGCAGCACCGCCAGGTCGAAGCCGGCGAACCGCTCCGGGATCCGCCGCAGGTCGTCGTACATGAGCGTGTCGCCCGTCACGTAGAGCCTGAAGTGCGGCGCGCCGCCGGCGTGCCCCACCTCCCAGACGCTCCCCATCACCGGCGGCAGCAGCCTGTGCACCAGCGGCGGTCCGTGCCGGCCGGGCGTGGCGGTGATGCGCAGCCAGTCGCTGCCGCGGCGGAGCGTGGCCTCGTCCCAGGTGGCGAGCCCCTGCGCCTGTCCGAACCCCAGCCGGCGCAGCGCCCGCGCCGCGTGCGGCGTGGTGAGCACCGGCAGCTCGCGCGAGAGGTGGGCGGTGGCCACGCGATCCCAGTGGTCGCCGTGGTAGTGCGACAGCACCACCGCGTCGAGCGGTGGGAGCTGGTCGATCTCGATGGCCGGATCGGTGAGCCGCCGCGACGTCATCCCGTAGCCCAGGTCGGCGTGCTCGCCGGCGTGGAGGAAGTTGGGATCGGTGAGCAGCGTGAACGGCCCCAGCTGCACCACCAGCGTGGCCGTGCCGACGAAGAGGATCGAGCCGTGCGCCGCGTCGGCGCCGGCCCGTGCACCCAGGGTCAAGGTGGTCCGGCGCATGGCTACATCTCGACCCCGTCGTCGGAGGGGATCGCGCCGCAGCTCGTCCGGGACCTCGCCGCCCGGCCTGGCCGGCGTGTAGCGATCGTCGGCGCGGCGCGGCGCCTGCTTCTCCGGCTGCTCCCCGGGCGCCTGCCCCTTCTCCTCCGGCGGGCCCCCCTCGTCCTCGGCCTCGTACCCGCGCTCCCCGGCCGTCCCCTTCCGCTCCGGTTCCTGGTTCTTGGGCATCGCGCACCTCCGCCGAGTACGCTCGGCACGGGGGCGCGGCGGCGCACGGCGGCCTCGGGCGTCGGCTCCCGGGCCTCAGTAACGCCCCGGTCATGGTGAGCGTAGCGGGCAGGCCTCGCCTGCCCGCGGAGTCGAACCATGCCGGGTGTCGCGCCGCCTCATTCGTGCAGATGCTGGTGGTCGCGGAGGCGCGCTATGCCCGAGGACCGGGACAGGGAGCAGGCCGTACCAGAGCAGGCCAGCGAGCAGCCTGGGGGTGAGCGTGTCGAACCCCGAGCGGCGCCAAGGGAGCCCGAGCCCACCGCGCTGGTCGCCGATACCCTCGAGACGCTCCACGGCCGCCTGGAGGACGAGGAGGAGCAGCGCCGGCGCGGCACCATCGGCCCGCCCCCTCGCCGCTAGGCGACCATCTTGCGCAGCGGCGAGCGGGCCAGCAGCATCACCGTGCCCAGGCTGAGCGCCGCCGCCAGCGCCGCGTTGGGCAGCACCAGCCCCAAGGCCAGCGCCGGATCCGCCGCAAACGCCGCCTCGGCGCGGCGGAGCAGCTGCACGAAGATCGGGTGCACGAAGTAGACGCCCAGCGTGAGCCCGGCCAGCCGCGCCAGGCGGGCGCGACCGGCCCAGGGCCTGCTCGGCAGGCAGAGCAGCAGGATGGGGACCGACAGGCCGAACCCCAGGCCGGCCAGCCAGGAGATCGGCGAGCGCACCGGCAGGCCGCCCGCGGCGTTCACCGCGGCGTGGACCAGCAGCGCCGCCGAGAGCAGCGCCACCGCGCCGGCCACCGCGGCCACGCGGCGGGCGCGGGCGGGGGGCGGCGCCACGCCGCCCCAGCTGCGGTGGAGCCAGAGGCCGGCCAGCGCGAACGGCACATACCCGATGATCCCGCTGGCGGCGGCGCGCCAGGCGTCGTCCCGGCCCAGCCAGAGGTGCAGCCCCAGGCTGGCCAGCGCGGCTGCGGCCGCGCCCAGGGCCAGCGTGGCCGGGCCGGGGAGCCGGCGCGAGAGGGCCGGCGCGAAGGCGGTGAGCGCCAGCAGCAGGGGCGTGAAGTAGAGGTGCGAGGCGGCCGTGCCCAGCACGACGCCCTCCACCACCGCGCGCGGCCCCGGCAGCGCGTGCTCCGCCAGGGCCCGCAGCGCCAGGAAGGCCGTCACCCAGGCCAGGTGCGCCGGCACCAGTCGGCGGGCGGCGGTGCGCAGCAGCTGGCGCGTGGGCACGCCCGCGGCCACGCGCGGCCCCAGCGAGAGGAAGGCCAGCAGCACGAAGGCGTTGACCGGCACCGAGACCAGCAGCTGGAAGCCCGCCGAGGCCAGCAACCGCGAACCCGGCGGGAGCGCCGCCAGCACCGCGTGGCCGGGCGGGTAGGCGGAGTGGACCAGCACCACTCCCGCCGCGGCCAGGAGCCGCGTGCGCGCGTCCCGCCAGATTCGCTCGCCGGCGCCGAGCGCCGCCTCCGGCCGGGCCACCCGCCCGGCGACGACAACCTGCTCCATGGCCCTGCACCCCCGCGTCGGCCCGCCGGCGCGGCGGGCCGTCACCGCAAGCTGTGCGGTGAGGTGCGGCGCGGCCCGCGGCCAGTCAGGGCGCGCCGGGGGTGGGAACCGGGGTGAGCACATGAGAAAGGCGCCGGCGGGGATCCGCCGGCGCCTTGGATGAGCCTGTGCTGGCCCTGCGGGGCTACAGGTCGCGCTTGATGACCACCGCGGTGCGCGGCGAGAGCGTGATGCTCGTGGCCGTCAGGGTGAAGCCGGACGGGGTGGAGACCGCGTCGGTGCCGGCCTCGTCGCTGTCCACCAGCACGGTGCCCGGGCGGAGATCGCTGCCGGTGTTGAGCGTGAGGTTGGCCGAGGCCGCCACGTTGACGAACACGAAGTACTCGGCCGCGCCCGCGGAGTCGCGCGCCTTGTAGGCGACGCCGCGGGCCTGACTGGCGTCCACCAGGGTGGTGTTGGCGTCCACCTGGGCCTTGGTGGCGAGCCGGAAGGCGTCGGTCGAGGCGCGCAGCGCGAACAGGCCGCTCACATAGTCGTAGGTGGCCTTCTGCGGCGAGCCGCTGGCCATCAGCGTGGCCCAGTCGATGCCGTTGATGGTGTCGGTGCTGTCGTAGGAGTTGTAGACGACGTAACCGCCGGTGTTGTTGCCCGTGCCCTCGCCCGACGGGCCGGCCATGACCTTGGCGCGCCCCATCTCGCAGCCGGCGTGCACGAACTGGGACCCCTGCGAGGTGGCAGCCAGCACCCAACCCAGGCGCGCGATCTTCATGATCTCGGCCTCGCTGGTGCTCGGGTTGAGCGCGAGGATCTTGGCGATCTTGTCGTGCAGCGTCAGGCCGTCGTGGGCCGTCATGTACTGGATGGAGTCGCCTGGGTCGTCGGCGGTGAAGTTGGTCGGCTCGGCGCGGAGGTTCGCGAAGAGCTGCTGCTTGTCGATGGTGACCGGGTTGTAGGTGCTCTCGGAGGTGAGGAACCCGACGTTGTCGTTGTTGGCCTCGGACATGCCGCCGCCCTTGAGGATGTCGCGGAAGCTGTCGGAGAACACCGCGATGTCGTTGGTCGAGGTCATCCAGGCCTGCTTGGCCGCGACGATGGGCTCACCCTGGTCGTTGGTGGACGGGATGCTGCCGCCGTCCATGTTCCAGCCCTCGCCCAGGAAGAGCACGTTCGGGTTGACCGCGGCCGAGGCCTGGTAGGCCTCGGTCATGGTGCCGGAGTCGATCAGGCCCATCAGGTCGAAGCGGAAGCCGTCCACCTTGTACTCGCGGGTCCAGTAGGCCACCGAGTCGATGATGAGCTTGCGCATCATCTTCTTCTCGGAGGCGGTGTCGTTGCCGACGCCGGAGTGGTTGGTGCCGCGGAAGTAGTAGCCGGGGGCGAACGCCGCGAGGATGGCGGTGTCGGCCATGTGGTTGTAGACCACGTCCAGCGTGACCCCGAGCCCCTTCTTGTGCGCCTCGTTGACGAGCGTCTTCAGCTCGGCCACGCGCGCGATGGGATCCTTCGGATCGATCGCGTACATGCCCTCGGGCGCGAAGTAGTTGTGCGGGTCGTAACCCCAGTTGTAGTTGTTGCCCGAGGTGCTGGTGCCGCTCTCGAACGTCCCGCGCTTGCTCTCGTCACCGTAGTAGTAGGCCTGCACCGGGAGCAGCTGCAGGTGGGTGACGCCCAGGTTCTTGATGTGGTCGAGCCGCTCGGTGAACGCCAGGTAGGTGCCGGGCGGGTTCTGGAGCTGGGCCTGCGGGATCTTGATGGTCCAGTCGCGGACGTGGACCTCGTAGATGACCGCGTCCTCGCGCTTGGCGTAGTGCTGCGGGACGGTGAACGCGGCCCAGTCCTCCGGGTTGCCGTCGGTGTCGAGCGGCTGGATGGTGTCCGGGTCGATCACCGCGGCCATGCCCGCGCCGCCGCGGGAGCTGTCGAACTGGCCCATCGAGAAGGCGTACGGGTCGAGCGCGCCGCGGCCGTCCACCGCGTACTGGTAGAGCTGGCCGTTCGCGACCGCCGGCACGTCCACGGTCCAGACGCCGTTCCAGCCGTCCTCGTCCACGTCTCCGCCGCTGGTCAGGTCCTTGGCCAGGTCGTAGCTGGCGGTGGCCGAGCCGCTGTTCCAGGCCGCGTAGAACCGCACCTTCACGTTGGAGGCCTTGGGGGCCCAGACGCGGAAGGATGCGTCGCCGGTGCCGGCGTCGTAGACGACGCCGAGCCGGTAATCGAGGTCGGGGGTGGCGATCTTGCCGCTGCCGCCACCGCCGCCACCCCCACCACCGCAGGACAGGGTGGTCAGCGCTGCGACGAGGACGGACGCGAGGCCGAGCCGCTTCAAGGTCATGGGATCTCCCGGAGAAGGGCGGCAGTCTCGCAAGGCCAAGCGATCGAGCGCAAGCGCGCCAGGAGCGCAGGTGTGGGTAGGGCTGCGCCGGTGGGCGCGGTCCCTGGTCGACTGGCTGGGTCCGCCGGACTGGGCGGCGGGCCGGGTCCGTGGCAAGCTGGTCCGTCCAGCCGGCCGCTCGCTGGCCTGCTGGCCCACCGCGGCATCCGCCGCAGGCCGTCATTCCAGGGGGAGCCCGCGTGATTCGTCGCAAGGTCGAGTGGGTGCTCGCTGTTGCGCTGCTGCTGGCCGGCGTGGGTGGATGTGGGGGCGGCGGCGGAGGGAACGCCGCGCCGCAGGCTTCCATCACCCAGCCACAGGCGCTGGTCGCGACCGTGGTGGTGGGCCAGGCGTTCTCGTTCGCGGCCACCTGTGTCGATCCGGATCGCGACGCCGTGACCCCTGCGTGGACCTTCCAGGGCGGGACGCCGGCCTCCTCGGCCGCGCTCTCCGGAACCGTCACCTGGGCCGCGGTGGGTGAGTACGCGATCTCCTTCAGCTGCAGGGACGCGGGCGGGCACGCCTCGGCGGTGGTGACCCGCACCGTGCAGGTGCACGAGAACCACCCGCCGGTGGCGGCCATCGCCACGCCAGCCGTGGACGCGCCGGTGACGGTCGGCCTCCCCTTCACCTATCTCGCGACCTGCGAGGACCCGGACGGCGAGACCACCACCGCCGCCTGGTCCTTCCCGGGCGGCGTGCCGGACAGCGCCGCCGAGCTCGGCGGCTCGGTGACCTTCGCCGCCGCAGGCGACCACCAGCTCAGCTTCCAGTGCCACGACCCGAGCCATGCTGCGTCCAGCGTGGTGACCCGGACCATCCACGCCGTCGCTCCCATGGCGGCGGGGAGCCTCGTGGCCTACTCGGTCGCGTGGCAGACCGGCCATCCGGGCGAGGGGATCAGCGATCCTCCGGCCGTGAAGGCGCTGGACTCGAACCAGGACCCGATCGTCGGCGTGGTGGTGACCTTCACGGTGACCGCTGGCGGCGGCTCCCTCTCCACCACCACGGCCACCACCGACGTGAACGGGGTCGCGCGCGTGGCCTCCTGGACGCTGGGGACCTCTGGCGCCCAGCTGGTCACGGCCACGGCGACCGGCATGCTGCCCTTGACCCTGGCGGCCACGCTCGATGGCACCGCCTCCCGCTTCCACATCCAGCTCCTCTTCCTGGCCGAGCCCTCGGCCGACGTGCGCGCGGCCTTCACCAGCGCCGCGGAGCGGATCGGGCGGGTGGTGACCAGCGAGCTGTCGGGCGGGCAGATCACCTTCACGGCCGACGATCTGGCCGGCTGCGGTGACACCGCGGTGGACGTGCTGGCTGACGACCTGGTGATCCTGGCCGACGTCACCGCCATCGACGGCGCCGGCAGCATCCTGGGCCAGGCCGGCCCCTGCCTGACCCGCACCACCGGCAGCCGGCTCCCCGTCCTCGGGCTGATGCAGTTCGACGAGGTGGACCTGGCGAACATGGACGTCCACGACCTCGACTCGGTGATCCTCCACGAGATGCTGCACGTGGTGGGCTTCGGGACCTACTGGACATACGCGGGCCACGACTTCCTGGGCGCGTCGGCGTCCACCACCGACCCCCAGTACAGCGGCGCCAACGCCGTCAACGCCTACGTGGGCTACAACGGCGGCAGCGGCACCACCGTGCCGGTCGAGGGCACCGGCGGCGCGGGCACCAAGAACGCGCACTGGCGGGAGACCACCTTCAAGAACGAGCTCATGACCGGCTGGCTCAACGGGTACCCGACGGCAGCGCCCATGAGCCGGACCACCATCGCCTCGCTGCAGGACATCGGCTACACGGTGGACGTCACGCAGGCGGACGCCTACGACATCGACACGGCCATCTCGAACCTGCTGGCCCCAGGCGCCGACGCCCGGATCCTGGACGTCAGCGACGACGCGCTGCCCTTCACGCCCCGGCCAGTCCCGGGCCTCTGAGCGGGCGCAGGTTTATATCCCCGGCGCGCAGCTCGCGCGGAGGCGACAATGGACAAGGCCCTCGGATCCTTCGGCGCGACTCGCACCGTCTCTCGGCGGGGGGGCTCGCACCGCACCCGGCTGGCGCTCCTGGCGGCCCTGGTGGCTGGCTCGGGCGCCTGCGGCGGTGGCGGCGGCTCCTCCAACTCGGCCCCCACGGCCGCGGTGGCGGCGCCCGCCAACGCGTCCACCAGCATCTCGGCCGGGCAGGCGCTCTCCTACGCGGCCACCTGCACCGACCCGGACGGTGACCCCACCTACAAGGAGTGGGTCTTCCCCAGCGGCACCCCGTCCAGCTCCACCACCCTGACCGGCTCGGTGGCCTGGTCCGCGGCTGGCAGCTACGTCGTCACCTTCCGGTGCCGGGACTCGGGCAACCGCTACTCGTCGCTCCTGACGCGGACGGTGGTGGTGGGCGACGCGCTGCCGCCCGCCTCGGTGGTGGCCTACTCGGTGACCTCCCAGACCGGTCACCCCAGCGAGGGGATCAGCGATCGACCAGCAGTGAAGGTGGAGGACCAGAACGGGACCGGGGTGGGCGGCGTCCAGGTCACGTTCGCCGTCACGCAGGGCGGCGGCGCCATCTCCAGCACCACCGCCACCTCGGACATCAACGGCATCGCGCGGCTGGCGTCCTGGACGCTCGGCACCTCGGGCGCACAGACGGTCACCGCCACCGCCTCCGGCTTCGACCCGGTCACCTTCCAGGCCACGCTCGACGGGACGAGCTCGCATTTCCACATCCAGCTCCTCTTCCTGGCCGAGCCCTCGGCCGAGGTGCGCTCGGCCTTCACCAGCGCCGCGGAGCGGATCGGGCGGGTGGTGACGCTGGAGGAGACGAACTACCACGTGACCGCGACCGCGGCCGAGATGGCCGGCTGCGGCGACACCGCGGTGGACGTGCAGGCGGACGACCTGGTGATCCTGGCCGACGTCACGGCCATCGACGGCGGCGGCGGCATCCTGGGACAGGCCGGCCCCTGCCTGTACCGCACCGGCGGCACCCAGCTGCCCATCCTCGGGCTGATGCAGTTCGACGAGGTGGACCTGGCGAACATGGACGTCCACGACCTCGACTCGGTGATCCTCCACGAGATGCTGCACGTGGTGGGCTTCGGGACGTACTGGCAGTTCGGCAACAACCTGCTGGGCAGCACCGGCTCCACCACCAACCCGCAGTTCAACGGCTCCTTCGCCGTCAGCGCCTACACGGCCTACAACGGCGGCAGCGGCACCACCGTGCCGGTCGAGGGCACCGGCGGCGCGGGCACCAAGAACGCGCACTGGCGGGAGACCACCTTCAAGAACGAGCTCATGACCGGCTGGCTCAACGGGTACCCGACGGCAGCGCCCATGAGCCGGACCACCATCGCCTCGCTGCAGGACATCGGCTACACGGTGGACGTCACCCAGGCGGACGCGTTCGACATCACCACCGCGGTCTCCAACCTCCTGGCCCCCGGCGTCGAGGCCCGCGTCTACGACGTGAGCGAGGACCACCTGCCCTTCACCCCCCGGCCGGTCCCGGCCCAGTAGGCGCGCGCAGGTGTAGATTCCTCCGCGCCCCCGGCCAGCGCCGGGGCGCGGAGGCGCCATGGACAAGGTCCGCTTCGGCATCCTCTCCACCGCCCGCATCGGGCTGGAGAAGGTCATCCCGGCCATGCAGCGCAGCGCGCTCTGCGAGGTGCGCGCCATCGCTTCGCGGTCGGAGAAGCCGGCCCGCGAGGCGGCCGCGCGGCTGGGCATCCCGGTGGTGCACGGCTCGTACGAGGCGCTGCTGGCGGACCCGGAGATCGAGGCGGTCTACATCCCGGTCCCGAACCAGCTCCACGTGTCGCTGGCGCTGCAGGCCGCGGCGGCGGGAAAGCACGTGCTGCTCGAGAAGCCCGCCGCGCTCACCGCCGCCGAGGCGGCGCAGCTGCGCGAGGCGGCCCGCCGCGTGATCGTGGCCGAGGCGTTCATGGTGCGCTACCACCCGCAGTGGCAGCGGGCCCGCGAGCTGGTGCGGGCGGGGCGCCTCGGCGAGCTGCGGGCGGTGCAGGTCTTCTTCTCCTACTTCAACACCGACCCGGCCAACATCCGCAACCGGGTCGAGACCGGCGGCGGCGCGCTCTACGACATCGGCTGCTACGCCATCGTGGCCGGCCGCTTCCTCTTCGGGGCCGAGCCGGCCCGCGCGGTGTCGCTGGTGGACCGCGACCCGCAGCTGGGGACCGACCGGACCACCAGCGCCGTGCTCGACTTCGGCGGCGGCCGCCACCTGGGCTTCACCGTCTCGACCCAGTGCGCGACCTACCAGCGCGTGCAGGCGGTGGGCACCAAGGGTCGGCTGGAGATCCTGATCCCCTTCAACGCGCCGCAGGGCGCCGCCACCCGCATCCACGTGGACGACGCCAGCTCGCTCGAGGGCGCCGGGATCGTGACCGAGACCTTGCCGCCGTCGGATCAGTACACGCTGCAGGGCGACGCCTTCGCCCGCGCCGTGCGCGGGCAGGCCGAGGCGCTCCCCTGGGGCGTGGAGGACGCGATCTGGAACCTGCGCGCCATCGACGCCGTGTTCCGCTCCGAGCAGAGCGGGCGGTGGGAGGCCGTCTGATCGGCCGCTCGTGATCCGCGATCACCTGGCGGTGTCACGGATCACGACCGCCGTCCGGGGCCCCCACCCCCCGCCGCTGCCGGCGACGCTACTGCGTCCCGCCGCCAGTGCCCCCGCCGGTGCCGCCTGCGCCGCCGGAGGACGAGCCGTTGCCCGACGATCCGCCGCCGGTGCCGCCGCCCGGGCTCATGCCGCCGCCGGCGTCGCTGCCCGAGGAGCCCGTGCCGCCGGTGCTGCTGCCGGTGTCACTCGCGCCGCTGCCGGTCCCGCTGGAGCCGCTGCCGCTGCTCTTGCTGCCGGACGGCGGGCAGCCGAGCGCGCCCGCGAGCGCCGCGACGCCCACCGCCATCTTCCACCATGTCGCCTTCATCTGCCCCCTCCTGAGTGGCTGTTCCGACAGAACCTAAGGCCACCCCGTGGCGGCGCGGAGTCCCCCCGGACCGGCCGTACGCCACGTTCGAGGGCGGGCCTTCGACTCCGGGCCGCTGCGCGGCCCTACGCTCAGGCCGAACGGGGGCAGGCTCCCGTTCGACCCTGGGCGTAGCGATCAGGCCGAACGGGGGCTGGATCCCGTTCGACCCTGGGCGTAGCGATCAGGCTGAACGGGGGCGGGATTCCGTTCGCCCTGGGCGTAGCGATCAGGCCGAACGGGGGCTGGATTCCGTTCGCCCTGGGCGTGGCGATCAGGCCGAAACGGGGGCTGGATTCCGTTCGCCCTGAGCGTAGCGACCCGGGCCGCCGCAGCGGGCGTCGCTCACCGGGTCGCGGAGTCGAAGGGCAGGGCCCCGCACGCTGGATCAGCGCCGCGGCGTGCGCCCGGCGGGGGAGCCGGCGAGCGCGGCCACGACCTGCGCGCGCCAGCCCTGGTTCCGGGCGAGCACGTCCTCGCGCGCCGTGCCGTAGGGAACGTCCGGGAGCACCGGCCGGTTCTCGAAGGCCATGCCCTCGAGGAAGCGCTCCGGCGGGGCGGTGGTGCCGCCGGCGAAGCCGGGCGGGAGCACGCCCATGGCGGCGTTGGGGATCGACACCGTCAGCTGCGAGCCCGCGTCGGTCCAGCGCGCCGAGAGGTCCTTGGTCTCCTGCTGGCTGGCGCCGGCGCCCTCGGTCGGCCCGCCCACCAGCGTGGCCCGGCCGCTGCTGCGCAGCAGCGCCGCCAGCCGGTCGCAGGCGCTCATGCAGGCCGGCGAGGTGAGCGCGACGACACGGCCGGTGAACCCGTCGCCGGAGGGCCGGAGCGGCGGGTCGAGGAAGGCCGGCGTCAGCTCCTGGTGCTGCTGCCGCGCCTCGCGGATGGCGGCCAGCACCTCGGCCGCGCCGCTGCCGTCGCGCACCGGCCTGCCGCCGCCCGGGCCCAGCGCGCCCACCACCGGCGCGCGGGCGCGGTAGACGCGCTCGTTGCGGGCGGTGGCGCGCAGCACCAGCGCGCCGCCCGGCGCGGTCTCGCCGGGGCGGCCCAGCATGGCGGCCAGCCCGGTGGAGTGGGCCAGGTAGCCGCCCTCGTTCTGCCGCAGGTCGAGCACCAGGTCCTGCCCGCGGGCCTGGCAGCCGGCCACGAAGTCCTGCAACACGTCCAGGTAGGGCCGCCGCCGGCCGCCGGCGCTGAGCCCCTCGGAGTGGAAGGAGAGGAGCTGCGCGTAGCAGTAGCGCGCGCCCTGCGGGCCCAAGCCCTGGCCCAGCCGCGCCGCCAGGGCGCCGCCGTCGCCGGTGTAGGGCGTGAGCGCCGCGGCCTCCTCCGGCGCCAGGACCGGGTCGCCGCGCAGGAGCCCGTCGCGATCGCCCCGCTCGCGCAGCCAGGGGCCACGCGCGTCGGCGCGCCAGTCGATGCGGTCGTCGCCGGTCACGCCGGTGCGGGCCAGCCAGGCGCGGACCAGCGGCTGGTCGCGCCCGTCCGGCCCCACCGCCCAGCGCAGCGTGACGGTGCGCCGCCCGGTGCCGTCCTCCAGCGTGAGGGCGGTGGTGGCGGCGGCGGGGTAGAGGAAGTCGCGGCGGGTGAGCGCGTCCACCGCCCGCTCCTGGCGCGCCGCGGCGGAGCTGCCCGGGACGTGGGCGGCCAGCTCGGCCAGCACCGCCGCCACCGGGCGCCCGTCCACCGCCACCAGCGCGTCGCCCACCCGCGGCGGCGCCACCGGGCCGCCCTCGGCGGCGCGTGCCGCGGCGAGCAGCGGGTCGAGGTGCGCCACCACCACGGCGCCGTCGGCCAGCTGGCGCACCCGCAGCCCGAGCGCCACAGGCGGCAGGCGCTTCGGCAGCGAGGGGATGAGGTGGCCGTCCTCGAAGGCGGAGAGGCAGGCGCGCATCCGGTCGTGGAACCGGAGCGGCTGGTCCTCCTCGGCCACGGCCGCCTCGGCGGCGACGCAGCCGTCGAGCTGGGCGCGGGCGTCGAAGCGCGGGGCGCCGCTCGCGGCCAGCAGCGCGCCCTTCAGGTGGAAGAAGACGTACCGGCGCTCCATGGCCTCGCGCAGCTCGCAGGCCACCTGCACCCGCTGCTGGGCGCTGCAGAGCGCGCGGCCCTGGCAGGCCTCGGGCGGCGGAGGCAGCTCGGCCCGGCACGGGTCGGCCTCGTCCTCCACGACCGGGTCCTCGATGACGTCGTCCACCTCCGCGCCGGCCGGGACGGCCGGGCCGGTCGAGGTGGAGGGCGTGGCCCGCACCACCTGACCGCTCCCGGCGCCGGCCGCTGCGGCGCAGGAGAGGAGGCAGAGCATGGCTGCGGCGAGTGGGAGTCGGGAGCGCATCGTCACGGGGCCGGCGCGGCGAGGGAGCCCGCGCGCCGTCCCCCGGAGAACGGGCCATCCCGGGCGGAGAATTTCCGGAAGGGTTCGCTCAGCGTGTATGTCTCCGGCCACACCGAGGGTGACGTGCGCAGAGGCGGTGGCGCGGCGGCGGGGTGCGCCGAGGTGGGTGGGTGCAACCGTCCGCAGGTCGCGGGGTTGCGCGCGTGCTGCCCGCGCGCCCGGGCGCGCAGGTGGTCGAATGGGGCCGGTGTGGGCGCGCGGCGCCGGGCGTAGCCACTCCGCTCCTGCGATGCGCTAGGCTCCGCTACCAATGACCCATCGGCACGTGGCGTACCTGGCCGGCTTCCTGGGCGCGACCGCCGCGGCGGCGGCCGGCGCAGGGATCCAGGCGCAGACCGGCCGCCCCGGCGCGGCGCTCTTCGCCTTCGTCGTCGCGGGCGCCTTCCTCTCGCTGCTGCTGGTGCCGCGCCTCGACGCCGGCAAGGCGGCCGGTCCGGTGCCCAACACCTTCAGGCCCAGCGCCGGCCTCCTGGTCACCGACGGCGCCGGGCGCGTGCTGGCGCTGGAGCGGCGCAAGGTGCCCGGGGCCTGGCAGCTCCCGCAGGGCGGGATTGATCCGGGGGAGTCGGCGGAGGCCGGCGCCTGGCGCGAGCTGCAGGAGGAGACCGGGCTCACCGCCAGCGGCGTCGTGCTGGTGCGGATCGCGCCGCGCTGGATCGCCTACGAGCTGCCGGAGGCGATGCGCTCGGCCAAGACCGGGCGCGGCCAGGCGCAGCTCTGGTTCCTGTTCCGCGCCGCCGGCGCGCCGCTCCCGGCGCCCGGCGAGGAGGCGCGCGCCTGGGCCTGGAAGCCGATGGCCGAGGTGCTGGCCGAGGTCGCGCCCTTCCGCCGGCCGGTGTACGAGGCGGTGGCGGAGCTGTTCGCGGCGGAGCTGGGTGGAACCGCGGGTCGCTAGAGCGCTCGGCGCCGCGCTGAGGGGCCCTGCCGGAGCGCTGCCCGCGGCTTGCAGGGTGGGGGCCCCAGCGCAGCTGGGGGAGGGGCGCAGCCCCTCGACGCTGGGTGCCGCGCAAGGGCCCAATCCCCTGTCTTGACGATCTCGGCCCGCAGCGCGGCGGGACCCAGCGCAGCAGGGGTGGGGCCCCAGGAGCTTTGCTCCTGGGGCGGGGACGTCAGTCCCCGTTCAAAAGAAGGGGGCGGATCCCGGCCCGTCAACCGGAACCCGCCCCCCGATGCCCAAGGCTCGCCGCCTGAGGCCCTGCTACATCCCCCCCGCCCCCGGTCCTGCTGGGTCCTACTGCTCCTCGCCCGTCGGGCAGACGCCGCAGTCGCTCTGGCAGGCGTCCGCCGTGGTGCCCGTGCCGCAGTGCTCGGTGAACTGGCACACGCCGTCACCGCACCGGTAGATGTCCGAGCCCTTCACCCGCGTGGAGAGCGCGTGGTAGGCGACGCCGCCCCAGGTGCAGGTGTCGTAGCTGATCCCGCTCGCCGACGGCGTGCACACGGTCGCGCAGTGGCCCACGTGGACCAGCGGCGGGCAGGCCACGCTCACGCCCGCGGCCTGGTCGTGCAGCGCGCAGGCGCGGGGGCTGGAGACGGCGGCGTCGCGCCCGGGGTGGTCGAGGCCGACGAAGTAGCCCTGCCCGTCGAACACGTTGCCGAAGAAGCAGCCCTCGCGCTGGGAGAAGGTGCGCAGCTCGTCGGCCGACACCTCGATCTCCTCGCCGCCCGCCGTGCGCCCCTCCACCGCGATGGTCACGCTCACGCCGTAGCGGTTGGAGAGCGCGGCCAGGCAGGCCGAGACCGCCTGCTTCTCCGCCACCGTCGGAGCGGCGCCCGCCGCCCACGCCGGCGCCAGCCCCAGGCCGCCGGGCCAGGCGTAGGTGACGCCGCTCACCGGATGCGTCCAGGTCAGCGTCGCGCCGGCCGGCGCCGCGCAGCGGTAGGTGTAGCGGAGGAAGACCTCGGCCAGCTGGGGCGAGCTGTCGAACCAGCTCACGAAGTCGGCCGAGCCGAGCGTTGCGGGCGAGATCCCGTTCTGGCTGATGCCGTTCTGGGAGATCCCGTTCTGCGAGATGCCGTTCTGGCTGATGCCGTTCGCGCCCTCGAGGCCGGCCTGACCGCCCGCGAAGTGGTCCAGGGCCTGGCCGAGCTCGTCGCCGCTCGTGTCCACCACGCCGCGGGGAGCCTGGCTGCAGCCTGCAGTGAGGAGGAATGCCACGGTCGCGATCGCGCTCCGCAGGGCCCCCAGGTGTCGGATGGTAAGCATCTTGTTGTCCTCCTGGTCGGCGCTGCGTCCGATCCGGCGATACCGAGAGTGTGACGGGCCGATTGTTTGTCCCGCGTTTGCGGCGCTGCAAGGTAGGCGGTGCGCTTACCCGAACTCGCGACCTCTGACTCCAACGGGGGAGTGGCGCTCACCCGGGTGCTCGCCTCCCGTCCCCAAATTCGATTACCCAACGATCGCGGGTCATTGGGGCGGACCCAGGTTGGCGGCCCAGGTGATGTAAGCTGGGGTAAATAGGGGCGACTCGGGTTTGGTGTACCTGAGTCACGGGATGCACTTTCATGCACTTTGGGTACGCAAACATAACCTGAACGGGTTGCCGCGAGCGTCTGATGCACCGTGCGTGTAACAATGCCCTTCACGACGGACCGAGCTGGTCCGCCCGACCGCGCCCATGACCCGTTGCCCCATCTGTGGACGCAGAGTGAAAGGGCCTCATCCGCCTTGCGGCGGCGTGGCGCCCGAGCTTCCGGCCCCCTCGGCCGAGCGGCCGGACGTGCCCGGCTACCGCGTGCAGGCGCTGCTGGGCGAGGGTGGCTTCGCCCGCGTCTTCGAGGCGCAGCGGGTCCCCGACGGCGGCGTGGTGGCGCTCAAGGTGGCGCGGCCGGAGGCCGCCGGCGCCTCGACGGCGCTGGCCCGCGAGGCGGCGGTGCTGCGCGCGGTGGGACCGCCCACGGTGCCGGCGCTGCTCGAGATCGGGCGGCTGGCCGGCGGCGGCACGCCCTTCGTGGCCATGGAGCGGCTCACCGGGCCGTCGCTGGCGCAGGCGCTCGAGGAGGCCGGCGGGGCGCTCGAGCCCGCGGCGGTGGCCGGCGCGGCGCTGGCGCTGCTGGACGCCCTGGAGCGGCTGCACGCCAGCGGCTTCGCCCACGGGGACCTGAAGCCGGAGAACGTGGTGCTGGCCGGTGAGCCCCCGGTGGCGCGGCTCCTGGACCTGGCGCTGGCGGCGCCGGTCGAGTCGAAGAAGGGGCCGGTGGTGCCGGCGGCGGAGGCGCCCACCGGGACGCCGGAGTACATGGCGCCGGAGCAGTGGCGCGGCGAGCGGCCCGGGCCGCGCACCGATCTCTACGCGTTCGGCGCCATGCTGCTGGAGCTCATCACCGGCCGGCCGCCGTACCTGGGCGCGCCCGCCGAGGTCCGCTACCTGCACGAGAACCTGCGGCCGCCGCTGGGCGGCCTGCCGCGCGGCCTCTCCAAGGTGCTGGAGGGCTGCCTGGCCAAGTCGGCGGCGGACCGCCCCGCCTCGGCGCGGGCGGTGCGCGAGGCGCTGGAGCCCATCCTGACCCGCGGCCAGGCCGGGGCCCGGTCCGCTCCCGCGCGCGCCGCCGAGCCGAGCGCCGGCGCGCGGCGGACGGTGGGCGTGGTCTTCCTGGCCACCAGCGCCGACGCCGCCACGCTGCGCGCCGCCGCGGCCTGGCTGGGCGGCGTGCACGCGCACGCCAGCGTCACCGAGCACGCGCTGGTGTTCGACGCGGTCGGCGTGCTCAACCCGGTGGAGCGCGCGCTGGCGGCGGCGCGGGCGGCGGTGGCGCGCGGCCTGACCCGCCGCGCGCTGGTGGACCTGGTGCCGGTGCTGGTGCGCGCCCGCCCCGGCGGCGGCGAGCGCTACCTCTCCTCCGCCTTCTCCCAGCCGGACAGCTGGCTGGGGCCGGACGACCCGCCGGGCGTGCTGCTCACGCGCCGCGCCGGCGATCACCTGCCCGGCCTGCCGCTGTCCCCCTCGCCGAAGCGGCTCGACCTGCTGGTCTGCCGCGAGCTGCCCAAGGTGGAGCCGACCGTGGTGCGGCAGGGGGCGCCCCCGCTGCTCGGGCGCGACGACCTGCTGGTGCAGCTGCTGGAGACGGCCCGCTCGGCGGCGCGCGACCGGGCCCCGACGGTGGCGGCGGTGCTGGGCGACGCCGGGATGGGCAAGAGCCACCTGGCCGCGGTGCTGGCCGAGCAGCTGCGGGCCGAGCGCGGCTCGGCCTCGGCCCCGGCGCCGGAGGTGGTGGAGCTGCGCGCCCGCGCCGCCGAGGGCGCGGACGTGCTGGGGCTCCTGCTGCGCTGGCTGCTGGGCGTGGCGCCGGAGGCCACCGCCCCGGCCGACGCCGGGCGGGCGCTGCTCGCCGCGGCGCTGGCGCCGGACAAGCTCTCCGAGGCCTGGCCCGCCGCGGCCCTGGCCATGGGCTGGCTGGAGCCGGGCGCGCCGGCGCTGGCCGCCTCCGGCGCCGCCCCCGGCGCCCTGGCCAGCCTGGCGGCGCGCGCCGCGGCGGCGCTGCTGCGCCGGCGCAGCTCCGCCCGCCCGCTCTGCCTGCTGCTCGACGACGCCGACCAGGCCAGCGGCGCGGCCCTGGACGCGCTGGAGCAGGCGGCGCTGGCCGAGGAGCACGCCGCGGTGCTGGTGCTGGCGCTGGCCACGCCCGGCTTCCTGGAGCGGCGCCCGGGCTGGGGCGAGCGCGCCCAGCGCCGGCTGGTGGAGCGTGTGGAGCCGCTCTCGCAGCCGGCCGCGGAGGCCCTCTGCCAGCAGCTGCTGGCGCCGGCCGAGGGGATCCCGGCCGCGGCGCTGGCCCACCTGGCCGAGCGCGCCGCGGGCGTGCCGCTGCTGATGGTGGAGCTGGTGCGCGGGCTGCGGGCGGCCGGGCTGGTGCGGCCGCGCCCCGGCGGCCGGACCGCCTACCTGGCCACCGACGAGCTGGACAAGGTGCTCGACCTGCCGGCGGTGGAGTGGCTGGCCGCGGCCGCGCTGCGCGCCATGCCGCCGGACCTGGCCGCCCACGCGCAGCTGGCGGCGCTGCTGGGCGACGGCGTGGTCGCCGCCGAGGCGGCCGGCGTGCTCTCCGGGCTGGTCGAGGCCGGCCTGGGCCCGGCCTTCCCGCTCGACGCCGAGGCCGCCACCCGCCGGCTGGTGGAGTTCGGGCTCCTGTCCCGCCACCGCGACGGGCGGACCAGCTTCCGCCTCCCGGTGGTCCGCGACGCGGTGGCCCGCTCCACGCCGGAGGTGCTGCGCCGGGCCATCCACGAGGCCGCCTTCCGCTTCCACGCGCGCCCCGGCCCGCTGCCGGAGGTGCTGCGGCTGGGGCGCCTGGCCACCCACGCCGCCGAGACCGGCCGGCGGGCCGAGGCCGGCGAGGCCTGCCTGGAGCTGGCCGCCGACCGCGCCGCCCGCCACGCCTACGTCGAGGCCGAGGGGTTCTACTCCCGCGCGCTGGGGCTGCTCGACGAGGGGGCCGCGCGCGGGCGGCTGGAGGGGCTGCGCGGGCGCGGGCTGATGCGCAGCCGCGTGGCGCGCCACCGCGACGCGGTCACCGACCTGGACGCGGCGGCGCTGCTGGCCCGCGCGCTCTCCGACGGCGACGCCGAGCGCCACGCCCTGCTGGACGAGGCCACCGCGCTGGACTGGATGAACGACTTCGCCTCGGCGCGCGACCGGGTCCGCCAGGCGGCCGAGGTGGCCGGGCCGGTGCCCCCGGCGCTGCAGGCGCGGCTGCTGCTGGGCCAGGGGCGGATCCTCTTCCGCGCCTGCCGCTGGCAGGAGGCGGTGGGGCCGCTGGAGGCCGCCGCCGCCCAGGCAGGCGCGCTGGGCGACGAGGGCTACGAGACGCGGGTGGCGGCGCTGCTCCTGCTCGGGACGGCGCTGCCGTACCTGGGGCGCATCGAGGCCGCCGAGGCGGCGCTGGGGCAGGCCCGCGACGACGCGGCCGGCCGCGGCGACCTGGTCCACGTGGCGGTGGCCCTCTCCAACGCCCGCAACCCGGCCCTGGCCCGCGGCGACGCCGAGGGGGCCGCCGCCGGGCTGCGCGAGTCGATCCGCATCGCCCGCACGCTGGGCCACCTCGACTCCGAGTACTACGCCCGCTACAACCTGGCCGAGCTCCACTACCACCTGGAGGCGCCGGCCGAGGCCGCGCCGCACCTGGAGCGGGCAGAGGCCATCGAGGCGGCGCACCCGGAGGCCGCGCCCGGGCCGCTGGCCCGGCTGTTGCGGGCGCGGCTCTTGCTGCACGCCGGGGACCTGCCCGGCGCGGCCCGGGCGCTGGAGCGCTACCGCGAGGCGCGGGCCGCCTGGGCCACCGACACCGCGCCCTCCGAGGCGGTGCTGGCCGACATGGTGGCGCTGGCCACCGGGGGCGGGAGCGACGCGGACTGGGAGGCGCTGCTGAGCCGGTCCGGGCGCGACTCCGTCGAGCAGGAGCCGCTGGAGGTGCTGGAGGTCCGGGCGCAGGCCGCGCGGCGCGAGGGGCGGCCGGAGGTGGCGCGCCAGGCGCTGGAGGCGGCGCTGGCGCTGGGGGCGAGGCTGCCCGGGCCGCTCACGGCGCGGATCCGGCGGGTGCTGTCGTAGGGGGTCAAACCCTTGCACATTACACTTTCCGGCGCGGGGCGCCCCCCTGCCTCACCCGCCCAGCCGCGCCGCCAGCGCGGCGGCCGCCACCGCGGCCAGCGACTCGCCGGCGATGGCGCCGGCCGCGATCACCGGCGCGAGCCGCTCCAGCTGCGCCGGCCGGAGGCGGCGCCAGAGCTCGCTCCCCAGCGCCCCGGCGGCCAGCGTCAGCGCGTAGTGGGCGGGGATGATGAGCCCCATGCCCACGGCCCCGGGCGTCGGCACCGGCCACCGCCGGCCCACGCTGGTGCGGCCGAGCAGGTCGAGGAGCACGCCCAGCGCGAAGGCCACGGCGAACGCCGCCCCGGCGCCGCGCGGCAGCGAGGCGGCGCCGCCGGCCACCAGCGCCAGCGCCTTCCAGGGCAGCGCCGCGGGGGCGGGCAGGGCCGGGGTGCCGACGGGGTGGGCGGCGGTCACCAGCAGGTAGGCGGGGGCGACCAGCAGCGCGCCGGCGGCGGTGCCCACCAGCAGCCCCACCGCCTGCCGCCGCGCCGAGGCCGAGAGCACCTGCCCGGCGCGCAGCGCCCAGAGCGACACCGAGGCCTGCGAGGCCGCGCCGGAGACCACGCCGCCGACGCCCAGGCTGGCCGGCCCGGCCGCGCCCGCGGCCAGGTCGCCCGCCACCTGCGCCAGCTGGCCGATCTCGCCGGCCGGGGAGATGTCGGTCTGGCCGGTGGCGCGGGCCGACACGCCGCCCAGCACGGGCACCAGCACCAGCGCCAGCGCCAGCGCGCCGGGGCCGAGATCGAAGGCCAGGGCGCCGGCGACCCCGACGCACAGCAGCGCGGCGGCGCCGCCCAGCAGCGCGGCCGGGCTGGCGCCGCGCAGGCTGGCCAGGTCGCGCAGCGCGCCGGGGACCGCGCGCAGGCGGGAGAGCAGCGACACGGTGGCGCCGCCCAGCATCAACCCCACGCCCGGCCAGGCCAGCCAGGCCACCAGCGCGCCGTACGACGCCTCCGGCACGGCGCCGCTCCGCACCAGCCAGGGCGCCAGCCCGGCCCAGCCGATGGCCGCGCCGCCCAGCACCGCCAGCCCGATGCGCGGCCCCACGAGCATCCCGGCGCCGGCCATCATGGGGCTCCAGGCGAAGCCCAGGCCGAAGGCGGCCGCCGGCGCGCCGGCCACCGCCAGCGGGGGCGCGCTGAAGGACGGGATCACACCGGCCACGTCCCGCGCCACGGTCAGCGCGGCGGCGCCGGCGCCCACCCCGGCCAGCACCCGCGCGTCGGCGGCGGCCTCGCCGGCGGTGGCCTCGATGACCCGCGCGGTGGCCACGCCGGTGGGGAAGGGGAGCCGCTCCTCCTCCAGCAGCCGGCGGCGCAGCCCCAGCCCGAGCGCCACGCCCACCCCGCCCAGCCCCAGCGCCCAGGCGGCCAGCAACCACGCGGGGACGCCGCGGCCCAGCATCTCCAGCGCGGGCACCGCCCCCAGCAGCCCGGCGGCCGCCGGCATGCCGCCCACCGCGGTGGCGGTGGTCTGGGCCAGGTTCACCTCCAGGTGCGAGATCGGCGCACGTCCGCGCCGCGATAGCGCCGGCAGCAGGGCGGCCGCCAGCAGCGCCGCCACGATGGAGCCGGAGTCCCACCAGCCGGTCCGCAGCCCCATCGACAGGTTGGCCAGGGCCAGCACCGCCCCGGCCACCAGCCCCACCCCGAGGGCGCGGGGGGTCAGCTCCGGGATGGGCTGCGCGGGCGAGGTCGGCATCGCGGGCATGATACCGTTCCTTCCGCCATGGTCGACGACCAGACCCTCCCGCTGGAGACCTCGCCGGGCGGCCCGCCGCACGCGCCGCTGCCGGCCGGCGCGCGGGTGGGCGACTACGCGGTGCTGGGCGTGCTCGGCAACGGCACGCACGGCGCGGTCTACCTGGCCGAGCACGTGCGGCTGGGCCGGCGGGTGGCGCTGAAGGTGCTGCACCGGGAGGCGGCCGCCTCGCCCGAGCTGACGGCGCGCTTCGTGCGCGAGGCGCGCGCCGTGAACCAGATCCGCCACCCCGGCATCGTGGACGTGTACGACCTGGGCGAGCTCCCCGGCGGCCAGCCCTACTGCGTCATGGAGCTGCTGCGCGGCCGCACCCTGCTGGCGGTCATCGCCGAGCGGGCCCCGCTCTCGACGGCCGAGGCGGTGGGCTACCTCGAGCCGCTCTGCGAGGCGCTGCAGGCGGCCCACGCCGCCGGCGTGGTGCACCGGGACGTGAAGGGGAGCAACGTGATGGTCCTCGACGAGGGCCATCCACCCAAGGTGAAGCTGCTCGACTTCGGCGTGGCCAAGGTGCGGGATCCGGGCGGGCAGGGGCTGACCGCGGTGGGCGAGCGGCTGGGCACGCCCGCCACCATGTCGCCGGAGCAGATCCTGGGGCAGCCGGTGGACGCCCGCGCCGACGTCTACGCGCTGGGCGTGCTCTTCTTCCAGCTGCTCACCGGCCGCCGGCCCTTCGAGGCGGAGACGCCGGAGGAGCTGGAGCGCCAGCACCTGGAGGTGGCGCCGCCGCGCCCCAGCGACCTGGCGCCGGTGCCGCGGGCCTTCGACGCGGTGGTGGCGCGGGCGCTGGAGAAGACCGCCGCGCGCCGCTTTCCCTCCGCGCTGGCCCTGCTGGAGGCGGCGCGGGCCGCGCTGGAGCCCTCGCAGGCCTCCGGCACGCGGCGCACCGCGGCGCTGGCGGTGCACGTGGTGACCCGCGTGACCGCCGGCGGCGAGGCGGTGCTGCTGGCCCAGGCCGACGCGGTGGAGTCGGCCGAGGCGGCGCTGCGGCGGGCCGGCTTCGAGCTGCTCCACGCCACCGGCTCCTCGCTGCTGGCGGTGAAGGTGCAGCCGCCTGCGGCGCTGGACGCGCGGGCCGCGGCGGTCGAGGCGCTGGCCCTGGGGCGCTGGCTGGCGGCGGCGCCGCTCGACGCCGACGTGCAGCTGGGGGTGGCGGTCCACGCCGCCGAGGCCGAGGTGCGCGACACCGCCGGCGGGCCGGAGGTCGCGGGCGGCCCCATCTGCCGGACCGAGGCCTGGATCCCGTCGCAGCCCATGGGCTTCATGGCCACCCCGGCGGCCCTGGCCGCGGCCGGCGAGTAGGCCGCGCGCCGGCGCCGGCGCGGGAGGCCGGTGCCCGGTTGTGCGGCAGCGCCGGCCCCGGGTCCGTGCAGCGCGCGGGCCGGGGCCCCCGGCCGCGCGTCCAACCTGCCCTCTCCACGTGCACCGCGCGGGCGCCCGCTGGGCCGGCCTCTTGCAGTCACCCGGGACAGCCCCGGGGATCGCGTGCGCCTCCACCTCCTGCATCGGACCGTCTACCGCTACCCCAGCCCGGCCGCGCTGGGGCCGCACCTGGTGCGCCTGCGCCCGGCCACCCACACCAAGGCGCGGGTCGAGGCCTACGGCCTGCGCGTCCCGCCGGAGGCCTCGGTCCGCTGGCAGCAGGATCCCTTCGGCAACCACGTGGCCCACCTCTCCTTCGCCAGGGGCGCCCGCTTCGCCGAGCTGGCGCTGGAGGTGGAGCTCGCGCTGGAGGTCCGGCCGGTCAACCCCTTCGACTTCTTCGTCGACGACCGCTGCCGCGCCGCGCCCTTCGAGTACCCCGACGCGCTGGCGCTGGACCTGCGCCCGTTCCTCGATCCGGACCCCGGTCAGCCTGAGCGTAGGCGCCGCGAAGCGGGGCCGGAGTCGAAGGCCGCGCGCGGCGGGGCGCGGCTGGCGGCCTTCCTGGAGGGCCTGCCCAGCGGCGGCGACACGGTCGAGCTGGTGGTGGCGCTCAACCAGGCCGTGAACCGCGCGGTCCGGTACGTGATCCGCGAGGAGCCGGGGATCTGGACGCCGGAGGAGACGCTGCAGCACGGCCGCGGCAGCTGCCGCGACTCCGCCGTGCTGCTCATCGCGGCGCTGCGCTCGCGCGGGCTGGCCGCCCGCTTCGCCTCCGGCTACCTGGTGCAGCTGGCCGACGAAGGGATGATCCCGGACCAGCCGAAGGGCGTGGCCCGCGACGTGGTGGACCTGCACGCCTGGGCCGAGGTCTACCTGCCCGGCGCCGGCTGGATCGGCCTGGACGCCACCAGCGGCCTGCTCACCGGCGAGGGGCACATCCCGCTGGCCTGCACCGCCCGGCCGGCGCTGGCCATGCCGGTGGAGGGGACCGCCGACTCCGCAGGGAGCGCGCTGCAGGTGGAGATGACGGTGGCCCGGCTCGGCCACGAGCCGCGCCCCACCGCCCCCTTCACCGACGACACCTGGGCGGCGCTGCTCTCCGCCGGCGACGCCGCCGACCGCCTCCTGGCCGCGGCCGGCCTGCGGCTCACGCAGGGCGGCGAGCCCACCTTCACCTCGCGTGAGCACCCGGAGCGGCCGGAGTGGAACGGCGAGGCGCTGGGCGACAGCAAGCGCGAGCAGGGCGACCGGCTGGCCTGGGCGCTGCGCCAGCGGCTCTGCCCGGGCGCGGCGCTGGTGGAGCGCCCCGGCAAGCACTACCCGGGCGAGAGCCTCCCGCGCTGGGCGCTGGAGCTGGTGGGCCGCCGCGACGGGCGGCCGGTCTGGAGCGGCCCGCTGGCCGGCGCGCGGCCCGCGCGCCCGGAGGACGCCCCGGCCCTGGCCGCGGCGCTGGCCGCGCGGCTGGGGCTGGCCGGCGCGGTGCTGGACGCCTACGAGGACCCCTGGCCGCACGTGCGCGACGAGGCCTCGCTGCCGGTGGACGTGGACCCCGCGCGCGCCGCCCTCGACGACCCGGAGGAGCGGCGCCGCCTCGCGCGCGTGCTGGAGCGCGGCCTCTCCAGGCCGGCGGGCCAGGTGCTGCCGCTCCTGCGCGAGGGCGCGGGCTGGCGGAGCGACGCCTGGACCTTCCGGCGCGGCCGGCTCCACCTGCTCCCGGGCGACTCGCCCATGGGCCTGCGGCTGCCGCTGGGCGCGCTCCCGGGCCTGCCCATCGCCGTGGAGCCGTTCGAGCCGGCGCCGCCCGGCCCGCCGGACCCGCGCGGCCCGGAGGCGGAGGCGCAGCAGGCGAGGCGGCCCGGTCCAGCCCTGCCGGCGCCCGCCGGCAGCTCGGTCCGCACCGCGCTCTGCGTGGAGGTGCGCGGCGGCCGGCTGCGCGTCTTCCTCCCGCCGGTGGCGCGCGCGCAGGACTTCCTGGACCTGGTGGCCGAGGTGGACGCCGCGCGCCGCGCGCTGGGCGTGGAGGTGGTGCTGGAGGGCTACCCGCCGCCGGCCGATCCCGCGCTGCAGCGGCTGGCGGTCACGCCCGATCCGGGCGTGCTGGAGGTGAACGTCCCGCCCACCGAGGGGACGCGGGCCCACGCCGCGCTGATGGATGACGTCTTCGACGCGGCGCTGCGCTCCGGGCTGACGGCGGAGAAGTACCTGCTGGACGGCAGGCTGGCGGGGAGCGGCGGCGGCCACCACCTGACGCTGGGCGGGCCCACGCCGCTCGAGAGCCCGTTCGTGCAGCGCCCGGACCTGCTGGCCAGCCTCATCACCTTCCTGCAGCACCACCCGGCGCTGGCCTACCTCTTCACCGGCCTCTTCGTCGGCCCCACCTCGCAGGCGCCGCGCGTGGACGAGGCCCGCCACGACGCGCTCTACGAGCTGGAGATCGCGCTGGGCCGGGCCTTCGAGCGCCGCGAGCCGCCGCCGCCCTGGCTGGGCGACCTGCTCTTCCGCCACCTGCTGGTGGACGTGACCGGCAACACGCACCGGGCCGAGCTGTGCATCGACAAGCTCTGGGACTGGCGCACGCCGCACGGCCGGCAGGGGCTGGTGGAGCTGCGCGCCTTCGAGATGCCGCCCCACCCCAGGCTCGCCGCCGCGCAGCTGGCGCTGGTCCGCGCGCTGGTGGCGGCCTTCGCCGCCGGGCCCTACCAGCACCCGCTGGTGCGCTGGGGCACCGAGCTGCACGACCGCTTCCTCCTGCCCACCTGGCTCTGGCGCGACCTGGAGGACGTGCTCCGCTTCCTGGCCGCGCGCGGCGTGCCGCTGCCGGCCGAGGCCTACCGCGCCTTCCTGGAGCTGCGCTGCCCGGTGGCGGGCCGGGCCGAGCTGGGCGAGGTCACCGTCGAGGTGCGCAACGCGCTCGAGCCCTGGCACGTGCTGGGCGAGGAGGCCTCGGGCGCCGGCACCGCGCGCTACGTGGACTCCTCCGTGGAGCGGATCGAGGTGCGGGTGGAGGGGCTGGTCGAGGAGCGCCACCAGGTGCTGGTGAACGGCCTGACGCTGCCGCTGCGCCCCACCGGCACGCGCGGCGAGCGGGTGGCCGGCGTGCGCTTCCGCGCCTGGGCCCCGCCCCACAGCCTGCACGCCCACGTCGGCATCCACCACCCGGTCCGGATCGACGTGGTGGACGGCTGGTCCCGTCGCTCGCTGGGCGCCTGCGCCTACCACGTGTGGCACCCGGAGGGACGCGCCTTCGACGCCCCGCCGCTCACCCGCTTCGAGGCCTCGGCGCGTCGCGCGCAGCGCTTCACCTCGGCGGCCCCGCTGGCCTGGCCGGTCCGGCCGGTGCCGGCGGCCGCCCACCCCGACACGCCCTGGACGCTCGACCTGCGCCGGTTCCCCGGCGACCGGCCCATGCCGGTCCCGGAGGAGGAGGACTAGGTGGACCCGGCCCTGCTCGAGGAGCTGCGCGCGCACGACGCCGAGGTGGCGCGCCGCGGGCTGCCCATCTGGATCGGGGCCGAGCCGACCTTCACCGACCGTTCATCGCTCGACCCGCCCTGGCTCTTCCTGGCGGCGGGCGGCGACAAGGAGGCGCGGGCGCGGCGCCTGCTGGAGGCGCTGGCCCCGCGGCTGCCCGGCCCGGTGCGGCTGCGCCGCGTGCGCGGCCGGCGCTACCCGGGGGAGGAGGCGCCGCGCTTCTGCCTGGGCGTGCGCTTCCCGCGCCAGGGCCCGCCCTCCCATGCGCCCCCAGAGGCGGTGCAGCTGGACGAGGAGGGCACGGCCCCCGAGCCGGGGGGCGACGCCTGGCTGACGGTGACGCCCGATCCCGGCGTGGTGGAGGTGAACACCGATCCGCTGCCCGACCTCTGCGCCTTCGCGGCGCGGATCGAGGCGCTCTACGCCGCCGCGGCCGAGGCCGGCCTCTCGCCGGTGCGCTGGCGCTACAACGGCGACCGGACCGACTCCGGCGGCGGCGGCCAGCTCACGCTGGGCGGCCCGGCGCCGGAGCGGAGCCCGTTCTTCGCGCGGCCGCAGCTCCTGCCGCGGCTGGTCCGCTACCTGAACCGCCACCCGGCGCTCTCCTACGCCTTCGCGCCGGAGTGCGTGGGGAGCGCCGGCCAGGGGCCGCGCCCGGACGAGGGGGCGCGCGAGCGGTTCGAGGAGCTGCCGGTGGCGCTGGAGGCGCTGGCGTCCCACGGCGAGCGGGTCTCGCCGGAGGAGCTGTTCGCGGCGCTGGGGCCGCTGCTGGTGGACGGGGCCGGCAACCCGCACCGCGCCGAGCTCAACGTGGAGAAGCTCTGGAACCCGGCCCACGACCGCGGGCAGCTGGGGGTGGTGGAGCTGCGCGCGCTGCGCATGCCGCCCACGCCGGCGCGGCTGGCGGCGGTGGCCTGGCTCTTCCGCGCCGTGGCGGCGCGGCTGGCCAGCGCGCCCTACGAGGAGCCGCTGCTGGACTGGGGCGCCCAGCTGCACGAGCGCCACGGGCTGCCCTGGTTCCTGCGCCGCGACCTGGAGGCGGTGCTGGAGGACCTGGCCGTGCACGGGCTGGGCGCCGGGCCGGCGCTGCAGGCGGAGCTCTTGCGCCCGCCCGAGCCGGTGGCCACGGTGGCGCTCCCGGGCGGCGGCACGCTGGAGCTCACGCCGGCGCTGGCCTTCTGGCCGCTGCTGGGCGACGTGGCCTCGCAGGAGGGGCGCGGCGCGCGGCTGGTGGACGCCTCCTCGGCCCGGGTGCAGCTGCTGCTCACGCCGCCGGAGGGCGGCGTCCCCGGCCGGCTCGCCGCCGGCGGCTGGCGCGTGCCGCTCCACCCGGTCCCCGGCGGCGGCGCGCGGCGGCTGGGGAGCGTGCTCTACCGCAGCTTCACCCCGCGCCCCGGGCTGCACCCGGGGCTGGGGCCGGACGATCCGCTGGTGCTGGACTGGGAGCGCGGCCCCGACCGGCTCCGCGTGGCGCTGCACGGCTGGGCGCCGGGCGGCGGCGCCTACGACGGCCTCCCCGGCGACGAGGCCGAGGCCGCCCGCCGCCGCGCCGCGCGGGTGGTGGTCTCGCCCGGCCTGCCGCTGGAGCCGCGCCAGGGGCGCGCCAGCGGCTGGGTGCTCGACCTGCGCCGCCCCGCCACCGCGCTCCTGCAGCCCTCCGCCTCCCCCCACCCCGCCGTCCCCTGAGGATCGCCCGATGCCCGCCGCGAGACTCGCCCCGCTCCCCGATCTCTTCACCACCTACGAGCCGCTCCCCGGCGCGTACGACGAGGCCTTCGACCTCCACGGCCGCCCGCGCCCGGGCCAGGGCGGCGCGCTGGACGCGCTGGCGTCGTTCACCCCGGAGGCCTTCGCCGAGCAGCAGCGGCTGGCCGAGCTGGCCCTGCTCAACCAGGGCGTGACCTTCTCCGTCTACTCGGACGACCGCGGCAGCGAGAAATCTTCCCGTTCTGCCTGGTGCCGCGGATCATCTCCGCCGACGACTGGGCGCGGCTGGAGCGCGGCCTGACCCAGCGCGTGCGCGCGCTGGAGCTGTTCCTGGACGACGTCTACGGCGAGCAGCGCGTCTTCGCGGAGCAGCCGCTGCTCCGGGACCTGGCGCTGGGCAGCAAGGGGTTCCTGCCCAGGCTGCGCGGGGTGAGGCCGCCCGGCGGGGTCCGCATCCACGTCTCCGGCGTGGACCTGATCCGCGATCCGGCCGGCACCTTCCTGGTGCTGGAGGACAACCTGCGCACGCCCTCTGGCGTCTCCTACGTGCTGGAGAACCGGCTCCTCTCCAAGCGGATCATCCCGGGCGTGCTGGACCGGGCCCGCGTGCACGGCGTGGACGCCTACCCGGAGCGGCTGGCCGCGGCGCTGCGCTCGGTCTCGCCCGCAGATCCAGACCGCTGCGCCGCGGTGGTGCTCACCCCTGGGCCGTACAACTCGGCCTACTTCGAGCACTCCTTCCTGGCCCGCACCATGGGGCTGGAGCTGGTGCAGGCGGCCGACCTCTACGTGGACGACGAGAAGGTCTGGGCCCGCACCACCCGCGGCCCGCGCCGCGTGCACGTCATCTACCGGCGCACCGACGAGAGCTTCCTCGACCCGGAGGCCTTCCGGCCCGACTCGCAGCTGGGCGTGCGCGGGCTGATGCGGGCCTACGCCGCCGGGAACGTGGCGCTGGCCAACGCGCCCGGGAACGGCGTGGCGGACGACAAGGCGGTGTATCCGTTCGTGCCGGACCTGATCCGCCACTACCTCGGCGAGGAGCCGCTGCTGGGCCAGGTGCCCACCTACCTCTGCGCGCGCGACGCCGACCGCGAGTACGTGCTGGAGCACCTGGCCGAGATGGTGGTGAAGGTGGTGGACGAGGCGGGCGGCTACGGCATGCTGATGGGGCCGCAGGCCAGCGCCGCCGAGCGCGAGGAGTTCCGGCGGCGCATCCTGGCCGAGCCGCGCCGCTACATCGCGCAGCCGCGGGTGGAGCTCTCCACCTGCCCGACCTGGACCGGCGAGCGCATGGCGCCCCGCCGCGTGGACCTGCGCCCGTACATCCTCAACGGCCGCGACGGCCCCTGGGTGCTGCCCGGCGGGCTCACCCGCGTGGCGCTGGTGGAGGGATCCTACGTGGTCAACTCGAGCCAGGGCGGCGGCAGCAAGGACACCTGGGTGCAGAAGGAGGGCCGACCGTGATCTCCCGCGTCGCCGATCACTGCTTCTGGCTGGGGCGCTACCTCGAGCGGGCCGAGGGGACCGCCCGCGTGCTCCAGGTGACCCGCAACCTGGCGCTGGACGGGGCGCTCTCGCCCCGCACCTGCTGGCACCCGGTGGTGGTGGTGGCCGGGGAGGAGGTGCCGTTCCAGGCCCGCTTCCCGGCCGGCGCCGAGGACGCCGAGCTGGTGCAGCGCTGGCTGTCCTGGGACGAGGAGAACCCCAGCTCCATCCGCCGCTCGGTGGCCGCGGCCCGCGAGAACGCCCGCTCCATCCGCGAGGTGGTGAGCCTGGAGATCTGGGAGGCGGTGAACGAGCTGCACCTCTGGCTGGCCGGCCCGGAGGCCGAGGCGCGCTGGCGGGCCGACCGGCACGGCTTCTACCGGCAGGTGCGCCACAGCATCCAGCTGGCCCAGGGGCAGGTGCAGGGGACCATGCTGCACGAGGACCCCTACGACTTCATCGTGCTGGGCGTGATGCTCGAGCGGGCCGGTCAGATCGCCCGCATCCTCGACGTCCACCACCACGCGCTGGCCGCGGAGGCCGCGCATCGCGTGGTGGAGACGGCGGTGTTCCTGGCGCTGCTCCGGGCCTGCTCCGGCTTCGAGCCCTTCATGAAGCGGAGCCGCGGGGCGGTCACGCCGGGCGCCATCGCCTCCTTCCTGGTGCAGGACCCGCGCTTCCCGCGCTCCATCCGCTTCGCGCTCGGCACCGCGCTCAACCGGCTGGAGCGGCTGGGCGCCGCGGACCGCGGCGAGAGCCTGGAGCGGCTCCGGGCGCTGGAGGGGTGGCTCGCCTTCCAGCAGCCCGGCGCGCTGGGGCGCGAGGAGCTGCACGCGCTGCTGACGCGGGTGGTGGACGGCACGGCGCAGATCTGCGAGGCGGTGGGGCGCGAGCTGCTGGGGCAGGCGCCGGCGATGGCCCAGGCGGGCGTCGCCCAGTGACCCCGTGACGCCGGCCCGACCGGCACGTATCTTTCCAGGCGCCCATGCCGAACCTGTTCGCGATGTCCTTCGAGGGCGAGCTCGCCCCGGCCTTCGATCTCCGCTGCCTGCAGCCCGGGCGCACGCTCCCGGACGGCTGGGGCATCGGCTACTACCCGGGGGGCGAGCCCTCCGCCACCGTGCTCAAGGAGCCGGCGCCCCCCAGCGCCTCCATCCGCAGCCAGCTGGTGGAGGCCTGGGAGCACCTGGAGTCGTCGCTCTTCGTGCTGCACGTCCGGCGCGCCACCTGGGGCGCGGTGACCGACGCCAACACCCAGCCCTTCCAGCGGGCCTGGGGGCGGCGCGACTGGCTCTTCGCGCACGCCGGCTCGCTGCGGATCCGGCCGGAGCTGGAGCGGCACGCCACCTTCGAGCCGGTGGGCTCCACCGACACCGAGCTCATCTTCTGCGAGCTGATGAACCGGGTGGCCGAGTGCGGCTGGCACTCGCTGGGCGAGGCCGACCTGGACACGCTGCGCGGCTGGCTGCGCAGCCTGAACGAGCTGGGCGCGCTCACCGCCGTCCTCTCCGACGGGCGCGACCTCTGCGTCTACGCCGACCGCGACGGCGAGGTCCCCATCTCCTGGTGGGAGGCGGTGCCGCCGTTCGGCGAGCTCACCTTCGCCGACGAGGACCTGGCGGTGGACCTGACCCGCCGCGGCGCCGTCGCGCGGCGCGGCGTGGTGGTGAGCACCTCGCGCACGGCGGTCACCGGCGACCAGCGGGGCGAGTGGCGCCAGCTGCCGCCGGGCCACCTGCTGGTGATCCGGCAGGGCACGGTCCGGGCCCACACGGCGCCGGCGCTGGGGTCGTCCCCCAGCCAGCCCTGGACCGCGAAGCGGGCCATGGTGCGGCCGGCCAAGGCCGAGGTGCGCCGCTTCGACGTGCGCCACCGGACCACCTACCGCTATGCCAAGCCGGTGGAGCGGTCGATGCACCTGTTCCGGCTCTGGCCCTTCCACGACCGGCTGCAGACGGTCCTGCGCGAGGACGTGCAGGTCTCGGTGGAGGGCGTGGCGCGCGACCACGAGGACGTCTTCGGCAACCGGGTGCGCCGGCTGCTCATCGACTCGCCGTACACCGAGCTGGTGATCGAGGCCACCTCGCGGGTGGAGCTGCTCGACACCGACCCGCTCAGCTACCGGCCGCTGCGCGCGCGCACCAGCTTCCCGCTGGTCTTCATGCCCTGGCACCAGCAGCAGCTGCGCCCGTTCCTCTTGCCGCCGGAGCTGCCGGAGAGCCAGCTCACCGAGCTGGCCGCGTACGCCATGAGCTTCGTGACGCGGAACGACGGCGACCTGCTCGACACGCTGCTCGACCTGAACCACACCATCTTCCGCGACTACGCCTACGTGCCCGGCGCCACCACGCTGGGCACCTCCGCCTTCGACCTGTTCACCAGCCGGCGCGGCGTCTGCCAGGACTTCACCAACCTCTTCATCTGCCTGGCGCGCCTGCTGGGCGTGCCGGCGCGGTACGTCTGCGGCTACATCCACACCCGCCGCGCGGCCGACGCCCGCCAGGCCGACCAGTCCCACGCCTGGGTGCAGGTCTACCTGCCGGAGGTGGGCTGGAAGGGGTTCGACCCGACCAACGGCCTCTTGACCCAGACCGAGCACGTCCGCGTGGCGGTGGGGCGCAACTACCGCGACGCCACGCCGACCTCGGGCGTCATCTACGTGGGCGGGGGCGGGGAGACGCTGGAGGTGGCGGTGGAGATGAAGGAGGTGTGAGCTTCATCCCGGAGTCAGCCGATGGGCGCTGGCGCGCTGAAGGCCAGAACCCAGCGCCGTCCCCGTTCGTCCTGAGCGTAGCGCCCGCGCAGCGGGCGCGGAGTCGAAGGACAGGGGCCCTCGCTGGTCCTCTCGCGGTCCGCTCTCGTGGTTCGACTCCGGGCCGGCCGGACGGGCCGCCCGGTGCGAGCCCGGCCCTACGCTCACCACGAACGGAGGGTGAACCTGCGTGGCGCTCCTGACGGGCTCCTGCGCCGGCCGGATCGCCCTACGCGCTCTTCTCCCGCCGCTTCGCCCCGCCCGCCGGGGTCCCGGCCGGCAGGAGCACCCGGCTCCGGCCGGCGCTGGTCCGCTCGACGGTGACCTTCACGCCGATGCGCTCGTGCAGCTCGGGGACGTGCGAGATGATCCCGATGGTGCGGCCGGTCTGGCGCAGCCCCTCCAGCGCGGCCATGGCCTGCTCGAGCGTGTCGCGATCCAGCGTTCCGAACCCCTCGTCGATGAGGAGCGTGCGGGCGTGGGTGGCGCGCGTGGAGAGCGAGGACAGGCCCAGCGCCAGGGCCAGCGCCACCAGGAAGCTCTCGCCGCCGGAGAGGCCGGCCACGCTCCGCACCTCGTCGCCCAGGTCGCCGTCGCGCACCTGCAGCTCCAGGTCGGTGCCCGGCACCCGCTGCAGCGTGTAGCGCGGGGAGAGCTGCGACAGGTGGTGGTTGGCGCCGCCCAGCAGCGCGTCGAAGGCCAGCCCCTGCGCGAAGACGCGGAGCTTCTTGCCGTCCGCCGAGCCGATCAGCTCGTCCAGCTGGCTCCAGCGCGAGGTGACGGCGCGCTTCGCCTCGATGCGCCCGGCCACCTCGGCCTGCGCGGCCCGGGCGTTCTCGTCCGCCTTGAGCCGCGCCTGCACCTCGCCCAGCGCGGCCCGGGCCGCCTCGAGCGCGGCGGCCGCCTCGGCCTCGCACGCCTCGGCGGCGGCCGCATCCAGCCGGGGCCGCCCGCGCCCTGCGTGCTCGTCCCCGGCGCGGCGGCGCTCGGCCAGCGTGGCCCTGGCCCCGTCGCGCGCGCGCTCCAGCTGCGCCAGCGCCGCCCGCTCGGCGGCGATCCAGCCCGCGCCGTGACCCAGCAGCGCGTCCAGCCGGGCGCGGTCCAGCCCGGCCTCCTCCAGCGCGCGCGTCAGCGCCGCCGCGGCCTCTCCCGCCGCCGCCTCCGCCCGGCCCAGCTCGCCCCGCGCCGCGGCCAGCTCGCCGTCGGCCTTCTGCAGCGCGCCCTCGGCCGCGCCCGACGCCGCGCGGGCCTCGGCCAGCGCCTGGCGCGCCTGCTCCTCGGCGCCCTGCAGCCGCTGCTCCACCTCGTCGGCGGCCTGCCCCTCCAGCAGCGCGCCCCGGGCGGTGCGACAAGCGGCCAGCTCCGCCTGCGCCTGCGCCGCGTCCCGGGCGGCCGCCTCGAGCGCGGCGGCCTTCTCGCTCGCCGCCTCCTCGGCCGGGCCGCGCCGCGCCACGAGCGCCAGCAGCGCCTGCGCCGCAGCCGCCTGCTCCTGCTCCCGCGCCGCGTGCGCCGCCGCCCGCTGGGCGCAGTCGGCCGCGAAGGCCTCCGCCTGCAGGCGCGCCCGCTCGCGCCAGCCGCCGCCCAGCGCCGCGAGCGCCGGGGCCAGGTCGTCCTCCAGCCGGCCGCGCCGCTGCTCCAGGGCCTCGATGGCGGCCGCCTTCTGCCGCGCGGCCCCCTGCGCCTCCTCCGACTCCTTCTCCGCGGCCCGCGCCCGCTCGGCGTGCTGGTCGCGCGCCGCGCGCGCCAGCTCCAGCGCCTGCCGCGCCCGGTCGGCCAGGTCGCGCCGCGCCAGCGCCGCCCGCTGGGCCTCGCGCGCCGCCTGCTCCGCCGCGCCCTCCGCGGCCAGCAGCGAGGCCAGCGCGCTGGACGCGCCGGCCGCGTCGGGCGGCGCCTCGTCGAGCCCCGCGGTCGAATGCAGCCGGGCGTAAGCCTCGGCCGCCTCGCGCCGCGCGCGCTCGGCCAGCGCGCCGGCCTGGTCGGCCGCCGTTCCCTCCGCCTCGGCCTTGACCCGCTGCTGCGCCGCCTGCTCGCGCGCGCGCCGGGCCTCGGCCACCGCCGCTTCGGCCCGCTCCACCGCGGCGCGCTGGTCCTGCAGCAGCGCCGCGCCGGGCGCGCCGTGGGCGTACGGGTGCTCGGTGGCGCCGCAGAGCGGGCAGGGCTCGCCCTCGACCAGCGCCGCGCGCCGGTCCTCCAGCCCCAGCGCCGCCTCGATCCGCCGCAGCGCCTCGTGCGCCTCGGCCCGCCGTCCCTCCGCGGCCTGCTCCTCGGCGCCGGCGCGCGCCTCGAGCGCCGCGGCCCGCCCGGCCTGGCGCGCCGCCTCGGCCGCCAGCTTGGCCGCCGCGTCCCGCGAGGCCGTGGCCTGCTCCGCCTCGGCCGCCCGCGCGGCCAGCTTCTCCAGCCCCTGCCGCCGGACCGCGCCGGCCTCCACCGCAGCGCCCATCGCTGCCAGGTCGTCGCCCGCGGCGGCGGCCTGCGCCGCGCGCGCCCCGGCCTCCCGCGCCGCGAACGCCGCGCCCAGCGGCTCGGCCTCCGTCGCCAGGCTGGTCCAGCGCGCGGCGGCCTGCTCCGCCCTGGCCAGCAGCGCCACCCGCTCGGCGCCGGCGCGCGCCAGGTCCGCCAGCGCGCCGCGGTGCTCCGCCAGCAGCGCCTCCCAGCGCGCCCAGCCGCTCGCCAGCGGCCGCTCCGCGGCGTGGTCCGCCAGCCACTGCTCGGCGCCGCGCTGCGCCGCCCGCGCCGCCTTCGCCTCCCGCTCCAGCGCGCCCAGCGCCTGGCGCGCCGACTCCGCCGCCTCGCGCGCCGACTGCGCGGTCTTCGCGGTCTCGGCCGCGCGCCGCGCCGCCGCCCCGGCCAGCGCGTCCAGGCGGCGGGCCTCGGCCAGCGCCGGCCCGGCCGCCGCGCGCGCCGCGCGCGCCTGCTGCTCGCGCTGGGCGCCCTGCTGCGCCCGCTGCTGCGCCGCGAGGCCGGCCGTGGCCGCCGCCGTGCGGGCCACCTGCGCCGCCTCCGCGCGCCGCAGCGCCCCCTCGAGCGCCGCCGCGGCCGCCGCGTCGGCCTGATGGGCCGGGCGGAGCGCCTGCGCCCGCTCCACCGCCGCCAGCGCCTCGCGCCGCGGACCGGCGTCCGCCAGCGCCGCCTCCGCCGCGCCCACCTGCGCCTCGGCCTGCGCGCCGGCCTGGGCCAGCCGGGCCGCCTCCTGGTGCCAGCGCCTGGCGGCGCCCGCCTCGGCAGCGGTGGCCTCGGCCTGCGCCGCTTCCGCCCTGCGCAGGGCCGCCTCGCCCTCGGCCGCGGTCCGCTCCTCCGGCGAGAGCAGCCGGAACGCGCCGGCCTCGGCCTCGAGCCGCTGCAGCGCCTCGCGCGCCTCCTTGGCGCGCTCGAAGGCGGCGCGCGAGAGGCGGGCGTAGAGGTCCGTGCCGGTCACCCGCTCCAGGATCAGCGCCCGCTCGTCGGGCCTGGCGGAGAGGAAGGCGGTGAACTCGAACTGCGGCAGCACCACGGCGCGGCGGAACTCCTGGAAGGAGTAGCCCAGCCGCTTCTCCACCTCGGCCTGCACCTGCGCCGCGCCGGCCGCCACCCCGTCGCCGGAGTCGAGGTCCCACAGCTGCATCACCGCCTTCTGCAGCTTGCCGGTGGCCTTGCCGCGGGCGCGGTTGACGCTCCAGCGGGCGCGGTAGCGGCCGCCGTCCACGCCCTCGAACTCCACCTCGGCGAAGCCGTCGGCGGTGCCGCGCGAGAGGATGCCGCGCTGGTCGGCGGCGTCGATGCGCTGGTCCTCGTCCTCGTCCGGGCGGCCCACCTTCACACCGCGTGAGCGCTCGTCCAGCCGCGGGGTCTTGCCGAAGAGCGCCAGGCAGAGCGCGTCCACCAGCGTGCTCTTGCCGGCGCCGGTGGGGCCGGAGATGGAGAACAGGCCGGTCTCGCCGATGGGGCCGTCGGCGAGCGGCAGCTCGAAGTGGCCGTAGAGGCTGGCCAGGTTCTTCCCGCGGATGGCCAGGATCCTCACGCCGCCCCCTCCACCTCTTCCAGCAGCCGCCGGAAGAGGCTCGCCAGCTCCGGCTCCGGCGCGCGGCCGAAGTCCTTCTCGTGCTTGCGGAGGAAGACCTCCTCCGGCGAGAGCTCGGCCAGCGCCCGGGCCTCGACGTCGCCCAGCGCGCGGCCGGTGCCGGGCGTCCCGGTCTTGAGCCGCGCCAGCCGCGCCGCCTTCCCCTCCAGCAGCTCCTCCAGCCGCTCGCGCAGCGCCGGCTCGGGCTGCTCCAGCGCCACACACACGTCGAGCAGCGGCCGGGGCCCGGCGCCGGGGCCGCGCGCCGGCAGCGCCTTGACCGCGGCGACCACCTCGCCGAGCGGCGCGGCGCCCTGCTCCGGGATGCGGAGGATGGGGACGGGCCGCGGCGCCTCCAGCGCGCGCCAGCCGGACAGCGCCTCCCCGTCCAGCTCCACGATCACCACCTGGTGCCGGTAGCGCCGCTCGTCGAGCGCCAGCGGCAGGAGCGAGCCGGAGTAGCGCACGTGGTCCCGGCCGCCCACCGGCTGCGCCAGGTGCAGGTGGCCCAGCGCGGCGTAGGCCACGTCGTCCGGGAAGAGGTCGGCGCCCACCGCCGACTGGTTGCCCGACCAGAGCCGCCGCTCGGAGAGCTCGGAGACCTGCGCGCCGGTCAGGTAGAGGTGGCCCATGGCCAGGAGCGCCTGCCCTGGCGAGCGGCGGGACCGCGCCTCGGCCAGCACGCCGTCGTAGAAGCGGCGGGTGGCGGCGGCGATCTCCTCCTCCGTGCCGGCGCCGGTCTCGCCGGCGCGCAGGAACGGGACCGCCGCCACCCAGGCGGCGACCTGGCCGGCGCGATCGCGCAGCGGCACCACCAGCCGCGAGAGGTCGGGCTCGCCGCCGGCGCGCGGCACGCCGCCCATCACGTGCAGCCGCTCCAGGGCGGAGAGGAACGGCTCGGTGGCGTCGAGGCGGGAGGCCGAGTCGTGGTTGCCGCCCACGACCACGACCTGGAGCCACGGGAAGCGCCGCCAGGCTTCCACGAGGAAGCGGTGCCAGAGCGCCACCGCCTCGGTGGGCGGGTTGGCCGCGTCGAAGACGTCGCCGGCCAGGAGCAGCGCGTCCACCCGCTCCTCCTCGATCCGGTCCAGCAGCCAGGCCAGGACGGCGGCGTGCTCAGGCGTGCGGTCGAAGCCGTAGAGCGCATGGCCCAGGTGCCAGTCGGAGGTGTGGAGGAGGCGGAGGGCCATGGAAGGACGGCAGTCTACGCGCCGGTCGGACACTCGCCGGGCGGCCCGCGCGCGCTCCCGTCGTCGGCAGCAAGCTCTTGAAGATCCAAAGCAAATGAGCGTGCCCGGCACGCTGGAACCGGACGTGCCCGGCACGCGGTCCCCCGCGGCCCCGCGGCACGCGGTCTCCGGAAGCCTGGGCAGGGCCGGCCAGGGCCGCCGCCAGGGCGGGCGGTCTCCCCGCAGAGGTCCCTGCGAAACCGGAGTTGCCCCTCCCGGGGCCAGTCACGGACGGTGACGTCACGTCTCCGTTGCCGGGGGAGGTCTGCGCGTCACGGGTGGGCCCCCGACGATCAAACGCCGCACGGGAATTGCGGGCACGGCACCGGGTTCGGTGCTAATCACGCCCCTTCCCGTTCGCGCGCAAACGTTGTCGACACGTACTCAGCAGGGTCTCCCGCACATGAAGACCAAGTCCAAGATCCGGTTGCTCGTCGCCGTGGGCCTCCTCGTGGTGGTCCTCTTCCTGGTTGGCACCAAGGCCCTGCAGATTGGCTCGATGATCAAGGCAGGCGAGTCCTTCGTCATCCCTCCCGAGGCGGTCTCGTCCTCCCCGGTCACCGCCGAGCGCTGGGCAGGCACCCGCTCGGCCATCGGGTCGCTCACGGCGGTGCGCGGCGTGACGCTGGGCTCCGAGGTGGCCGGCATCGTGAAGGACATCTCCTTCGAGTCCGGCTCGGCCGTGCACAAGGGGGCGGTGCTGGTGCGGCTGGACAGCTCGGCCGAGGAGGCGCAGCTGGACGCGGCCCGGGCCGACGCGACGCTGGCCAAGGTGAACCTCGACCGCGCGAAGCAGCTGCGCGAGGCCAACACCAACTCCCAGGCCGACCTCGACGCCGCCGAGGCGCGCGCCAAGGCGGCCGCGGCGCAGGTGGCGCAGCTCGAGGCCATGATCGCGAAGAAGGTCATCCGCGCGCCCTTCGACGGGAAGATCTCCATCCGGCAGGTGGAGCTGGGCCAGGTGCTCTCCTCCGGCACCCCGGTGGCCTCGCTGCTCTCGGTTTCGCCCATCTACGCGGACTTCTGGCTCCCGCAGCAGGCGCTGGCCGACCTGAAGGCCGGCCAGAAGGTGCGCCTCCGGACGGACGCCTACCCCGACGCGAACTGGGACGGCGAGGTGTCCACGGTGAACCCGGAGGTCAACGCCCAGACGCGCAACGTGCTGGTGCGCGCCACCATCCCCAACGCCGACGGCCGCCTGCGGCCGGGCATGTACGCCAACGTCGAGATTGTCTCCAGCACCATCCGCGACGTGATGGTGGTCCCGGCCACCTCGGTCCTCTACGCGCCCTTCGGCGACTCGGTCTTCACCATCGAGACCAAGCAGGAGGAGGCCAAGAACGTCCCCGGGCAGCCGCCCGAGCCGCCCAAGGGGGCGCTGGTGGCGCGCCAGGTGTTCGTGCGCCTGGGCGAGCGGCGCGGCGACTTCGTCGAGGTCCTGAGCGGCGTGAAGCCCGGCCAGAAGGTGGTGAGCGCCGGCGCCTTCAAGCTCAAGAACGGCGTGGCGGTGGCGGTCAACGACACGGCCCCCCTGAAGCCCTCGCTCACGCCCGCCGCGTCCGACCAGTAAGCCGAGCGGAGCCAAAAGACCATGCGGTTCACCGATCTCTTCATCCGCCGGCCGGTCATCGCCATCGTCGTCAACCTGGTGATCGTGATCGCCGGCGTGCAGGCGCTGCGCACGCTCAACGTGCGGCAGTACCCGCGCAGCGAGAACGCGGCCATCACCATCACCACGATCTACGTCGGGGCCAACGCCGACCTGGTGCGCGGCTTCATCACCACGCCGCTGGAGCGCGCCGTCGCGGCCGCCGACGGCATCGACTACATCGAGTCGGAGAGCACGCAGAACCTCTCCACCATCAAGGCGCACCTCAAGCTCAACTACGACGCCACCCGCGCGCTCTCCGAGATCGGCTCCAAGGTGGACCAGGTGCGCGGCGACCTGCCGCCCGAGGCCGAGGTCCCCACCCTCAACATCGAGTCCACCGAGTCGCAGTTCGCCTCGGCCTACCTGTCCTTCTCCTCCGACTTCCTCAAGCAGAACGAGATCACGGACTACCTGGTCCGCGTGGTCCAGCCGCGCCTCTCGGCGGTGGAGGGCGTGCAGCGGGCCGAGATCCTGGGCGCGCGCACCTTCGCCATGCGCATCTGGCTCAAGCCCGATCGGATGGCCGCGCTCAACGTGAGCCCGGCCCAGGTGCGCCAGGCCCTGGCCGCCAACAACTACCTGGCCGCCATCGGCCAGACCAAGGGCTCGCTGGTCCAGGTGAACCTCACGGCCAACACCGACCTGCGCTCGGTGAAGGAGTTCCAGCAGCTGGTGGTGCGCCAGTCCGAGGGCGGCGTGATCCGCCTGGGGGACGTGGCCGACGTGGTGCTGGGGGCCGAGGACTACGACGTGGCGGTGAACTTCAGCGGCAAGACCGCGGTGTTCATCGGCATCTTCGCCCTGCCCAACGCCAACTCGCTGGACGTGCTGAAGCGGGTCCGGGTCGAGATGGACTCGATCACCAAGGACCTGCCGGAGCAGATGCAGGGCGTCATCGCCTACGACGGCACCCGCTACATCCAGAACGCCATCGAGGAGGTCGAGCAGACGCTGATCGAGACGCTGCTCATCGTGGTGGTGGTGATCTTCCTCTTCCTGGGCTCGCTCCGCTCGGTGCTGGTCCCGGTGATCGCCATCCCGGTCTCGCTGGTGGGCGCGGTCTTCCTGATGGCGGTGTTCGGGTTCTCGGTGAACCTGCTCACCCTGCTGGCCATCGTGCTCTCGGTGGGCCTGGTGGTGGACGACGCCATCGTGGTGGTCGAGAACGTCGAGCGCCACCTGCGCGACGGCATGAGACCCTTCGACGCCGCGGTGCGCGGCGCGCGCGAGCTGGTCGGGCCCATCATCGCCATGACCATCACGCTGGCGGCGGTCTACACGCCCATCGCCTTCCAGGGCGGCCTGACCGGCTCGCTCTTCCGCGAGTTCGCGCTCACGCTGGCCGGCGCGGTGACCATCTCCGGCGTGGTGGCGCTGACGCTCTCGCCGGTGATGTCCTCCGCGCTGCTCAAGGCGGACGACGAGGAGCACGGCCTCCCGCACGTCATCGCCCGCATCTTCGACCGGATCCGGACCACCTACCGCCGCCACCTGGGCATGGCCTTCGAGGCGCGCGGGGCCATCTACGTGGCCTGGGGGCTCATCACCGTGCTGGTGGTGCTCATGTTCACGCAGGCGCCGCGCGAGCTGGCGCCCACGGAGGACCAGGGCGTCATCTTCGGCATCGTCAACACCCCGGCCAACTCCACGCTCGACCAGGTGATGGTCTCGAGCCGCGAGGTGAACAAGGAGGTCATGGCGCTGCCGGAGTCCAACTTCACCTTCCAGATCACCTTCCCGACCGGCGGGTTCTGGGGCGTGGGGCTCAAGCCGTGGAAGGACCGCCAGCGCTCGGCCTTCCAGATCCTGCCGCAGGTGCAGGAGGAGCTGTCGCAGATCCCCGGCGTGCAGACCTTCCCCATCCTGCCCCCGGCGCTGCCGGGCGGCGGCAACTTCCCGGTCGAGTTCGTGGTGGCCTCCACCGCCGACACGGCCGACGTGCTCGGGTTCGCCACCAAGATCCAGGAGAAGGCGGCGCAGAGCGGCATGTTCGCCTTCCCGCCGCTCATCGACGTCAAGGTGGACCAGCCGCAGTCGGAGCTGGTCTTCGATCGCGACAAGGTGGCGGAGCTGGGGCTCAACCTGGCCTCGGTGGGCCAGGACGTGTCGGCGGCGGTGGGTGGCAACTTCGTCAACCGCTTCAGCGTGTCGGGCCGCAGCTACAAGGTCATCCCGCAGCTGCTCCGGACCGAGCGGCTCAACCCCGAGCAGCTGAAGGACATCTACGTCACCGGCCCGGGCGGCAACCTCATCAAGCTCTCCGCCATCGCCACCCTCCGCGACACGGTGGCGCCGCGCTCCCTCAACCGCTTCCAGCAGCTCAACGCGGTCAAGATCAGCGGCGTGGCCATGGTGCCGCTCGACCAGGCGCTCTCGAAGCTGGAGGCGCTCGCGGCGGAGGAGCTGCCGCAGGGCTACGTGGTGGACTACACCGGCGAGTCGCGCCAGCTGCGCGTGGAGGGGAACAAGTTCCTCCCCGCCTTCCTGCTGGCGGTGGTGCTGATCTTCCTGGTGCTGGCCGCGCAGTTCAACAGCTTCCGCGACCCGTTCGTGATCCTGGCCGGCTCGGTGCCGCTGGGCATGTTCGGCGCGCTGGCGATGACGTTCCTCAAGATGCCCAACCCCAACATGCCGTTCTGGACCGACGGCTGGACCACCACGCTCAACGTCTACTCGCAGGTGGGCCTGGTGACGCTGGTGGGGCTGGTGGCCAAGAACGGCATCCTGATCGTCGAGTTCGCCAACAAGCTGCAGGTGCAGGGCGTGTCCAAGGTGGAGGCGGTGAAGGAGGCCGCCACCACCCGCCTCCGCCCCATCCTCATGACCTCGGTGGCCACGGTGGCCGGCCACTTCCCGCTGGTGCTGGTCACCGGCCCGGGCGCCGAGGCGCGCAACTCGATCGGCCTGGTGCTGGTGACCGGCATGGCGGTGGGCACCGCCTTCACGCTCTTCTTCGTGCCCACCATCTACCTGCTCATCGCCAGGGACCGCCGCGGCACCCGCACGGCGGCCGAGGTGCTGCAGGAGGTGGACGTCCACGCCCGGCGCGACGCGGCGCTGGCCCGGGAGCCGGCGGCGGCGGAGGGCTGAAGCAAGACGGCCCTCCCACCCGCGAGGGCGGGCGGGAGGGCCGGGGCGCAACCGGGGAGGAGGCGCCCAGTGACCGCAGCTACTGCAGGACGTGGTCCGGCGCGGCGGTGTCCAGGTCGGTGAGGCCGCTCCCGTCCATGAGCGTGACCTGGGCCGGGCTCTGGACCGGGGCGGCGGAGTGGATGCCGCCCGCCCCGGGGTCGCGCCCGTACAGCACGTAGACCCGGACGGCCGCTCCGGCCTGGGCCCCGGCGCCGATGGCGGCGTAGGGGATGGTCCAGGTGTAGAGGCCGCTGGCCCCGTCCTGCGTGACCTGCACCTGGGCGCTGGTCCAGGCGCCGCCCACCAGCGTGTGCGCGGGCCCGGCGTTCAGGACCGTCCCGTCGCGCCAGCCGGCCAGGGCCAGGTCCACGTTGACGGCGGAGGTGTTGGCCAGCTGGAGCGCGCCCCAGTCCAGCGTCAGGTGGCCGGTCAGGTCGGAGGTGCCGGTCGCCTGCGCCGTGTCGTCCACGAACACGAAGAGGTTGTTGCCCGCGTTCACCGGGTCGAGCCGGGCGGTGACGGTGAGCGCGCCGCCGCCGGAGGAGACGTAGACCTTGGCGATCCGCGCCGTCCAGCCGGAGCCGTCACCGGTGGTGTAGGGCGCCGTCACCGTGACCGCGCCCTCCGCCTGCTCCTGCGGGTTCGCCACGCTGGTGGCCACCACGTGGAAGGTGCCGCCCACCGCCGGGGCGGTGTAGAGGCCGTCGGCGGTGATGGCCCCGCCGGCCGCGCCCTCGCGCACCGACCAGGTGACCCGGGTGTCCGGCACGCCGGTGACGCTGGCGCTGAACCGGCGCTGCTCGTTCACGTCCACCGAGGCCGTGGCAGGCGAGACGAAGACCGCCACCCGCGGCGGCTCCACGAAGACGGCGGTGGTGCGGGCCGGGACGTGGAAGGTGCCGGAGGCGGGCGTGAAGGAGGCGCCCTTGACCACCGCGTCGGCCCCGTTCGCCTGGATCGCGTGGAGCGCGACGCCGCGGGTGTTGCCCACGTAGAAGGGCACCGCGAAGTCGTGGGCCACCTTGTCGGCGTTGAAGAGCACCAGGATCGAGCCGAACTGGTCGTCGCCGCAGCTGGCGTGCCCGCCCACCTGCATGACGATCAGCCCCGGCACCTGGCCGGTCGCCTGGTCCGGGAACCGGACGCAGTCGATCACCTGCTGCGCCGTCCGCAGCCGGAGCATGGCGGTCTCCTTGCGGAGCCGCAGGAGGTCGCGGACCGCCAGGTCGGTGGCGCGGATCTCCGCCGCGCCCACCGCGGTGGCCGGGTCGCCCAGGATGGGCTCCAGGGTGGCGCGGTTGGTCGCGTTGCGCCCCGGGTACTGCGGCGGCAGGCCGGCCGCCCAGTTGTTGCGCGAGCCGTCCCAGAAGATGCGGTTGAAGTAGTCGCCCGAGTCGTAGGCGTCGGAGTCGCCGGACTTGGAGCGGAGCAGCTCGTCCCCGGCCTGCAGGAACGGCACGCCCTGGGCCAGCAGCGGGATGGAGATCCCCACCACCTGGGTCCGGGCGCGGTCGGCCGCGGTCGTGGCGCGCGGCAGCCGGTACTGGCCCAGGTCGAAGAGGGTCTCGTTGTCGTGCTTGGAGACGTAGACGATGTTGTCGGCGGGGAGGCCGGCGTAGCCCGCCGGGCTGCCGTTGTAGTCCACGTCACGGCCGGTGGTCCCCTCCCGCAGCGGGAAGGCGGCCAGGTTGCCGGCCAGGGCCACGCTGATCCGGTCCTGGGCGTTGAGGAGCCGGGCCCGCGCCTCGTCCGAGCAGGCCGCGCCGGTGTTGTCGTCCACGCAGAGCCCGTTGACGAAGCCCTGGTTGGTGACCATGGCCGGCCCGCTGTCGAAGGCCCCGCCGCCGCGGACCGCGTCGCGCAGCCGGTCGTTGAAGAGGCCGATGCCGGTGCCGCCCATGTTGAGCTGGGTGGCGTTCAGGAAGGGGACCGAGGCGTTCCAGCCCTCGCCGTAGAAGTAGGTGTGCCCGCGCTCGTCCGCGGCCGCCACCGCCTCCACCGCCGCGCGCGCGCGCAGCATCACCTCGCGCGGGTGGTAGCCCATCAGGTCGAAGCGGAAGGCGTCGATCTTGTAGGCGTCGGCCCAGCGGACCAGCGTGTCCGTCATGAGCTTCTCCATCATGACGTGCTCGGCCGCGGTGTCGGAGCAGCAGGTGAGCCCCAGCACGCTGCCGGCGGCGTCGAGCCGCTGGTAGTAGTCGGGCACCAGCTTGTCGAGCACCGAGCGCTGGCCCTGGCCGCTGTCGTTGGTGTGGTTGTAGACCACGTCCATCACCACCCGCAGCCCCGCCGCGTGGAGCGCCTGGACCGCCTGCCGGAGCTCGCGGACGCGCACGCGGCCGTCGGCCGGGTCGGTGGCGTAGCTGCCCTCCGGCGCGCCGTAGTGGTAAGGGTCGTAGCCCCAGTTGAAGCAGTCGGTGGTGTGCGCGCCGGCCATCACCAGGGCGGCGTCGTCGTCCGCGCCGGTGGTCTCGGGCACGTCCGGCACGGCGCAGCCCAGCTCGTCGATGGTGGCCAGGTCGAAGATGGGCAGCAGCTGGACGTGGGTGAGCCCTGCCTCCTGCAGCGCGCGCAGGTGCGTCATCCCGTCGGAGCCGGCGTCGGTGAAGGCCAGGTACTTGCCGCGGTGCGCCTCCGGCACGGTCTGGTCGTAGGCCGAGAAGTCGCGCACGTGCAGCTCGTAGACCACGGCGTCGGTGGGCGCCTCGTCGGTGGGGAGGAGCGCGCCCGGCCAGCCCTGGGGCTTCACCGCCGCATCGGAGAGGTCGAGGATCAGCGCGCGCCGGCTGTTCCCGTCCAGCGAGACCGCGTACGGGTCGGTGGTGGTGTTGGTCACCACCGCGCTGCCGGCGCGGCGCGCGTAGACGCTGACGGTGAAGGTGTAGGAGCGGCCGTCCAGGCTGCCGTCGGCGGCCTGGTAGGTCCAGACGCCGGAGGCCGGGTCGAGGTCCATGGGCAGGTGCGAGACGCTGCCGTCGGCGGCGTACACGTCCAGCTCGGCGGTGCGGGCGGTGGGCGCCCACAGCCGGAAGGTGGGGATGCCGGCGTCGAAGGTGAGGCCCAGCTGCGCGGCGCGCGCCGCCTCGCCGTAGAGCGCGTCGAGCACGGGGGCGACCTGCACCTGCGTGCCGTCGGAGGCCACCGGGGCCTCGCCGCTGCCGCCGCAGGTGGCGGCGCCGCCCTCGGCCACCACCACCAGCTGACCCTTGACCAGCGCGCGGGCTGCGGCCGCGTCGAGGTCGGCGTGGAGCGCGGGGGCCCCGGCGTACTGCGGGAAGGCCTCGGCCAGCGCGGCCGGGAGCTCACCGGCGGTGAGCGCGGTGGTGGTGTAGGCGGAGGCCGGGCTGGTGATGCCGCCGGCGCCGGCCGTGAGCCCGCCCTGGGGCGCGGCGTAGAGCGTGAAGGTCTTGCCGGCCGGGGTGAGGCCCGGCCAGACCAGGGTGTCCGGCGCCAGCCAGACGGCCCGCGCCGAGCCCAGGTTGATGCCCTCGCAGGGCGTCGGCTTCGAGGTGTAGACGGTGCAGTCCCCGGACTTCACCCACACCTCCTTCCCGGCGCTGGCGATCCCGGTCATCGAGGCGACCTGGTCGGAGCTGCAGTCCTTGACGGCGCTGGTCCCGTCCGCGCTGGTCTGCGTGATCAGGAAGCGCATCTCGGCCTGGCTGGTGTCCATCTGGATGTCGGCGTGCCGTCCCCACCCGTCCGCGTCCGGCGTCTCGAGCAGGTACCGGTCCCCCGGCCAGAGCTCGGGGTCGTTGGACAGGTTGACCGGCCCCTGCCACGAGTAGACGCCCCAGCGCGTGTAGTCCCCGTCGCCGCGGTGGTAGTGGACCCGCATGATCCCGGCGGGGATCTCCGGATCCCCGCCCTCCTTCTTGCTGCCCGGACAGCCCGCCAGCGCCAGCCCCAGCGCCAGCACCCCGAGGGCGCGCCAAGCCTGGCAGCCCCATTCACGTACCGTCATCTGTTTCCCTCTCCCTGGTTGGGCGCACGGGTCCGGCCGCGGCGCCAGGGGCGTCGCGTGCCGGGCAGCGCACGCGGTCGTGTGGCGGCTGGACGAGGGGCGCGGGCGGATGTGACCGCAGGTCAACTGACGGTCACGGTAGGTGAATGTGCCTTCGTTCGGCCTGGGCCGTCGGGAACGACGTTCGCTGTGAGGGTTCTCACCCCTTCAGGATCACGCCCACCCTGCGCCGCCCGTCCATCCGGACCCGGAGCGGCTGCGCCAGGCGCACGTGGCGGGCGAAGGACCGCTCCTCCACCGCCGGCTGGCCGGCCAGCCACGCCCAGTCCACGTGGCCGCCCTCCACCTGCTCGTTGACGGTGAAGTAGCCGACCTGGAACGAGGTGACGTTCTGGAAGAAGTGCGAGCCCTGCGACGGGGTGACGGCGAAGTCCCTGAACCCGGCCTCGACGATGACGCGGGCGCCGGCGATGTCGTCCCACTTCACCGGCACGCCCAGCCAGGGATCGTTGGAGCCCCAGCGCCCCACGCCCACCAGCACGTAGGGCAGGCCCGCCGCCACCAGGTGGGCGTTGAGCTGCGCGACCTCCTGCGCCACCAGCGCGCTGCGCGCGCGGTCGTAGCGGTGCTGGTCCACGACGATCAGGTCGCGGATCCCCTCCACCTCGCCGTTGCCCAGTACCGCCGCGGAGCGGACCAGCACCTGCGCCGGATCCGCCTCGCCCAGGTCCACCGCCGGCGCGTCGCGCGAGACCACCAGCGGCCGGATCTGCAGGATCGCGAACTCCTTCGGCTCGGTCGGCGGCGTCCCCAGGTCGGCGGCGAACTCCAGCTCCACCGGGCCGCCCATGCCCTCCGCCGCCATCTGGAGCGCCGCGTGGGTCAGGTCGGCCAGCGGGAAGAGGCCGTGCTTGAGCATGGGGGCGAAGGGAATCACGCGGGCGCCGGGCCGGGAGAGGCCGTCGCGCACCGCGCCGTCGTCGGCGCTGTAGGTGGAGGCCAGCAGCGGGAGCGTGCCGTCGGCCTCGGCGGCGGTCAGGTCGAAGCGCGCCTCGCGCATCTCGTGCTCCGGGTCCATGCCCAGGTGCGGCTCGTTCAGCTCCAGCGCCCAGAAGTCGCGCTGGCCGTTGCGGAGCATGTCCTGCACCGACGAGAACTGGAGCAGGTGGCGCGGGTGGCGCGGGGAGAAGCGCAGGCACTGGCCGCCCTCCACCACCGCGCGCCCCAGGCCCAGCGCCACCGCCACGATGCCGTCCTCGGAGCGCAGCGGCGGGGTCGGGTAGTAGTTGAGCGAGCGGGCCACCCCGGAGATCTCGGGGTAGAAGCGCGCGCCGTGCGGCTCGCCCACCATGCGCTGGACGATCACGGCCATCTTCTCCTCCTCCAGCCGGTAGGGCGTGGCCGCCAGGTAGGCCTTGGCGTGCCGGGAGAAGGTGGAGGCGTAGACGGCCTGGATGGCGCGCAAGAGCGCGTCGAGGCGCACCTCGGGGTCCGGGTGCATGTTGGACAGCATGTAGGTGGCGTAGACGCCGCTGAACGGCTGGTGCTGCGAGTCCTCCAGGAGCGAGGACGAGCGCACCGCCAGCGGCCAGCGCACCTTCTCCAGCAGGGCGCGCAGCGCGGCCCGCGGCTCGGCCGGGAAGCGGCCTGCCATGACCCGGGCGCGCAGCTCGTCGTCGTCGTCGCAGTGGAGGACGAAGTCGCGCAGCCCGTTCTCGTCCAGGAACTGGTCGAAGACGTCGGTCGCCACCACCAGCGAGGCCGGCACCTGCACCCGCACCCCGGGGAAGCGGTGCGAGAGCCCGGTCTCGGCCAGCATGCGGCGCACGAAGGCCAGGCCGCGCGCCTTGCCGCCCAGCGAGCCGCCGCCCAGGCGCCAGAAATTGCGCCGCCGCCCCTCGAACGTGGCCGGGTCGAAGTCCTCGATCACCAGCGCGCGCCGCTCGGCGCGGTACTCGGTGATGGAGCGGATCAGGTCGGCCCGGAGCGCCTCGACGTCGGGGTACTCCGAGACGCGCCGCGGCCGGAGCTTCTCCGCCAGGCGGAAGTCGGCCCTGGCCCGCAGCCACTTGGAGAAGTGATTGCGCTCGGCGTGGAAGAGCAGGCTGTCGGCCGGCACGGCCGAGAGCGCCGCCTCCAGCCCGCGCAGGTCCGCCGCCCGCGCCACCGGCTCGCCGTCCGGGCGCTGGAAGACGAAGTCGCCGAAGCCGAACCCCTCCACCATGCAGCGCCGCAGCTCCTGCAGCAGCACCGGCGAGCCCTTCAGCAGGAAGGCCGCGTCCAGCTCGCGCGCCAGCGCCGCGTTCTCGGGCCGGGAGCTCTGCAGCACGATGGGCACGTCCGGCTCGAGCGCCTTCACCTGCCGCGCCAGCCGCGCGCCGGCGTCCTCGCACGCCGCCCCGCCCATGGGGAAGTTCACGTCGGAGATGACGGCCAGCAGGCTGTCCTTGTACGCCAGCACCTGCTCCCAGGCGTCCTCGTAGGTGCTGGCCAGCAGCACCTTGGGCCGCGCCCGCATGCGCAGGATCTTCTGCGAGAGGTTGGCGCCTTCCGACAGGAGCCGCTGCGCGTGGCGCACCAGCTCGGCGTGGATCATGGGGAGGAAGGAGGAGTAGTAGCGGACCGAGTCCTCCACCACCAGGAGCAGCGGCACGCCCGCCACGCCCGAGTCGTAGGGCGCGTTCCAGCGGTCCTCCACGGTGTGGACGATGCCCAGCAGGATCTGGACGTCGCCCTGCCAGAGGAAGACCCGCTCGATCTGCGAGGTGTCGTGGCGGGCCAGGAACTGCGAGAGCTGGCGGCCGTCGAAGGCCAGCAGCACCACCGGCACGTCCAGCCCGGCCTCGCGCACCGCGCGCGCCAGCTCCACCGCGTTCATGTCGCCGACCTGGGTGGCCGTGACGATCAGGTTGAAGCGCGGATCGCTCTTCGCGCGCTCCACCGCCTCGGCGCCGCTGGAGACGCGGGTCAGGCCCGGCGTGTGGCGGAGCCCCAGCTCCAGGAACTGCCCCAGCATCCGCTCGTTGAGCTGCCCGTCCTCCTCCAGGATGAAGGCGTCGTAGGGGCTGGCGACCAGCAGGATGTCCTGCACCCGCCGGCGCATCAGGTCCTGGAACTCCTGCGCGCCGCCGGAGCGGGTGCGGGACAGCGTCATGGCGGGACCTCCACGGAGAGCATACAGCACCGCCCGCTCCGGCGAGGCCGGAGCGGGCGGTCTGGGGCGTCGCCGGCTGCCTGGAGTCGAGCTCTAGGGCGCCGGTGCTGCGGCAGGCGGCTACACCACGCCCTGGTCCATCATCGCGTCGGCCACCTTGAGGAAGCCGGCGATGTTGGCGCCATTCACGAGGTTGCCCGGGGTGCCGAAGCGCTCGGCGGTCTCCCGGCAGGCCCGGTGGATCTCGACCATGATCCCGTGCAGCCGCTGGTCCACCTCCTCGCGCGACCAGCTGAGCCGCATGCTGTTCTGCGACATCTCCAGGCCGGAGGTGGCCACGCCGCCGGCGTTGGCGGCCTTGGCCGGCCCGTAGCAGATCCTGTGCTCCACGAAGAGCCGCATGGCGTCCGGCGTGGACGGCATGTTGGCGCCCTCGGCCACCACGTACACGCCGTTCTTGAGCAGGTTGGCGGCGTCCTTGACGTTGATCTCGTTCTGCGTGGCGCTGGGGAAGGCGCAGTGGGCCTGGATCGCCCAGAGCGGGTTCGCGTCCTGGCGCGGGTCGGCGGCGACGAAGCGGGCCTTCTTGTAGACGTCGCAGTACTCCTTGATCCGCCCGCGCTTCACGTTCTTGAGCTCCATGACGAAGGCCAGCTTCTCCCGGTCGAAGCCGTCCGGGTCGTGGATGAAGCCGCCGGAGTCGGAGAGCGTGATGGGCTTCGCGCCCAGGTGGAGCAGCTTCTCCACCGTGTACTGCGCCACGTTGCCGGAGCCGCTGACCAGGGCCACCTTGCCCTCCAGCGTCTCCTTGCGCGTCTCGAGCATCTCCTCGGCGAAGTAGACCGCGCCGTAGCCGGTGGCCTCGGGCCGGATCAGCGAGCCGCCCCAGCCCAGCGCCTTGCCGGTCAGCACGCCGGTGAACTCGTTGCGCAGCCGCTTGTACTGGCCGAACAGGTAGCCGATCTCGCGGCCGCCCACGCCGATGTCGCCGGCCGGCACGTCGGTGTGGGGGCCGATGTGGCGGGCCAGCTCGGTCATGAAGCTCTGGCAGAAGCGCATCACCTCGTTGTCGCTCTTCCCCTTGGGGTCGAAGTCCGAGCCGCCCTTGCCGCCGCCCATGGGCAGGGTGGTGAGCGAGTTCTTGAACACCTGCTCGAAGGCCAGGAACTTGAGGATGCCCAGGTTGACCGAGGGGTGGAAGCGCAGGCCGCCCTTGTACGGGCCGATGGCGCTGTTCATCTCGATGCGGAACCCGCGGTTGACCTGGATGTCGCCCTCGTCGTCCAGCCAGGGCACGCGGAACATGATCACCCGCTCCGGCTCAACGATCCGCTCCAGGACGCGGGCGGCCGCATACTCGGGGTAGCGCTCCAGGACCAGCGACAGCGACTCGGCGACCTCCTGCACGGCCTGGTGGAACTCGGGCTCGGCGGGGTTCTTCGCCTTCACGTCCGCCATCAGCTTCGCGACGTAGGGAGTCATGCGGGCCTCGTTCCGTTCCTGGATACCCCCGGGCTCGGGGATGGTGGCAGCGTAGGGCCTTTGACCACGTCTGGCCCATCCCGAGATGAACTGGGAGTGGGGTCCGTAGAATCCTGTAGAGGGGCGGACTAGCGCAGGTCCGCCTGGCGCGCCCGCACGCGCTCGAGCCGGCGGGCGGCCTCCGCGCGCGGGAGGGCGTTCCCCGCGGCTGGGTCGGTGGCGAGCGCCTCGTAAAGAAGGGCGAGGTTCTGCAGGACGGCCGGGTCCCGGGGGTCGAGCGCCAGCGCCCCAAGGAGCTCGCGGTGCAGCGCCTCCACCGCCGGCGCGCCGAGCCGGGGCGCCTCTTGGCCGCCCGGAGCGTCGCGGAAGGGCGCGGTCACCCCGGCCAGGTTCCGGGCTGCGGCGTGGTCGGGCAGGCGCGCCCGCGCCTCGGCAAACATCCGGGCTGCCTCGCCCCGCCCTTCGCCTTGGCGGGGCGCCGTCCAGGCGGCGAAGCCACGGAGCGCGCGCGCGACCCCGGCCGCTTCCGGGGCCTCGTCGGCGTCGCCCGGGAACCGCTCCAGGGCCGCCACCATCCAGGCGCGCGTGCCCTCCGGCGCCGGCTCCTCGCCGCGAAGCCGCAGGAAGGCCGCTGCCCCTTCCACGAACCCAAGCTCTGGCAGCCAGCGCCGCAGCGATCGGGCACCCAGCGACGCTCCGCTCGCCTGGACCCAGCCTGCCGGACCGCTCTCCATCGGCTCCAACCGCAGCCAGCCTCCCCGGGCCTCCGTCACGGCGTAGGGAAAGGCGTGCTCCGCCGAGAAGGTCAGCGGCTGCCCGGGAGCGTCCGGATCCGGTCGCTCGCGGAGCACCATGGCGTGCGTGAAGGCCTGGTTGACCGCGCGGACGTCCTCGCGGGAGATGACGCGCGGGGGAAAGGCCACGGTGTCGGTCGGGAGCGTGCCCAGGAGCGTGAGGGTCCGGTCGCCGGCGCGGATGGGCACGCTGATCGACTCACGGGCCGGGCCGTGCTCGCCGCCTCGGAAGAAACGGACGAAGGTCTGGACGTAGTACTGCTCGCCCTCCTGGTAGAGGCGGCCCCACACCACCACCAGCCCGTGATCGCGCGGCAGTGTCCGGGTCACCCGGGCGATGACCTCGGCCGGATCGCACCGCTCTCCGGGCGGCGCCACGAGCTGGGTGCCGGCCACCCGGCCATACTTGAGGAGGGAGGTCAGCACCTCGAAGTGGATCGGCGCGGAGATCTGGTGGCCGGCGCGGTCGAGCTCGGGATCGGGCTGGCCGGTGTACCGGTAGGGCAGGACCAGGCTCTGCACGTAGGCCCCGGGGAAGATGGCCGGCGCCGAGCAAGGGCGCCGCTGCTCGGCTCCAGCGCCCCATGGCGCCGCCAGGACCAGGCTGAGCGCGGCGGCCCGAGCTGCTCGGCGCCGGATCATGGCAGCTCCTCCGCGCAGGGGCGGGTGCGGTCCTGCAGCGAGAGCAAGCCGCTCCGTTCACCAGCGCCGGCGGCATCGATGGTGTGGGCGGCCGAGGCGAGCGCAAAGCCCCGGAGGCGCTCCAGCGCGGCCTTTGTGCCCGCCGTCATGGGCCGCTGCCTGATCCGGCCGAGCAGGGCGGCGGCGCGGCAGAGGTTCCGGTAGGCGCCCTCCAGCTCCTGCTGCTCGCGGAGCAGCTTGTAGCCCAGCGACAGCGCCACGAAGGCGTCCACGTCGCGCGGGCGGGTGATGAGCTTCACGAAGTCCTGCGTGCCCTCGGCGCGATAGGAGAGCCGCTGCAGGGCTCCGGGCATCTCCGCCTGCCCGCGGTCCGCGGCGAACCGGACCGGCACCAGCAGGTAGTTGATCACCGCCTCCACCCCGGGCGGCGCGCCGGGGTCGGACCGGAGCAACGTCCCCCACATCTCGAGCAGCACCCGGTCGTTGTACAGGCGCGCGACCAGCGGTGGTGCGAACTCGCTGCCGTCGGTGGCTGGAGCGCGGTGCGCGCAGATCACGAAGCTCACCGGCTCGGCGGCGGGGTTCACCCACTGGGCCTCGGCTCCGGTGTCCAGCTCGAACTGGAGCCGCTGCATGAACCGCTCCAGGCCGGGGCGGGCGCTGAACACGCCCTCCCAGGCCGGCGGTTCGCTCAGGAAGACCGTGAAGCCGCGCGCCGGGTGGCAATCGACGAGGTCCGCCCTTCCTGGTGCTGCGGTCAAGAGCCCAGCGGCCAAGACCAGGACGGCGGGGAGACGGCGGGTGGTCACGGTGCCTCCAGGGCGCCCAGGGTGGCGTCGATGTCCTCGAGCAGCGCCGGGTAGTCCTCCTGCGGCGACAGCGGCAGCTGCAGCACGTGCGCCTGCAGCGCGGCGGTGCTGCCCTTCCCCGCAGCCTCGACGAGCGCCTTGTAGGCCTTGAGCATCGGGACGGCCTCGCGGCACTCTGCTTCGCCGAGGATCCGAACCACCTCCAGCTGGTCCTGCCACGCGAAGAGCCGGCCAGAGCGGCCCAGCACATTGGGGAGGGCGGCGCAGAGCTCGCGCGGATGGGTGAGTCCCAGGATCCGGAGCCCGGAGGCGGCCGCGGCCCCTCGCATCCGGCCGGCGCTCAGCTCCCCGAGCAGCGGCGCGATGGCCGCTGGGCCGAAGGAGGCGATCACGCGCGCCGTGGCCGTGAGGGTGACCGCATTGCTGTTCGGGTCACCCATGATCTGGAGCAGCTCGCGCAGCTCCTTCGCGTACGAGAGGTCCAGCTCGCGCTGCTTGAGCGACCGATCGAAGGAATCCTTGAGCCCCCACCCCAGCGCCAGGATGACGAGCGCGTTGATCAGCTTGGGCAGTTCGCCCATGAGCGCCCGGAGGAAGCGGCGGCCGTTTCCAGGCGCGTCCCGCCCGGCGCTCGGGGCGGGCTTCTCTGGCGCGGGGGGAGCAGGGGGTGCCCCGCCAGATGATGGCGCCGCAGCAGCGGCTGGCGCGTCGAGGGCCGCGGCAGGCAGCGGGCTGCCGTCCGTACCTGGCTCGTGCAGCGGGATCGGGGGCATGGTCTGCGCTGGGCTCCGGTGGAGGCGTTGCGCCGTGCACCGTCAGTCCTAGCGAGGCCTGCAGGAGGGCGCGACCACCAGCCAAGGCTCGGGGGGAGCCCTTCCACCGGGAGGCCCCGGCCGGAAGCTAGGTGTCCACCAACCCGTTGCGGATGCAGTACTTGACCACGTCGGCCAGGTTGCGCGCGTCCAGCTTGCGCATCAGCGAGGCGCGGTGCGTGTCGGCGGTGCGGACGCTGATGTTGAGCCGCGCCGCGGCCTCCTTCGACGAGTAGCCGTCCGCCAGCAGCACCGCCAGCTCCCGCTCGCGCGGCGTGATGTGGCCGCCGGCGCGCTGCTGCGTCACCCAGGGTGTGGCGTACTCGGCCGCCTCCGGCGAGGCCGTGCCGGCGAGGTAGAAGTCGCCGCGGGCCGCGCAGCGGATGGCGTCGAGCAGCCCCTCCAGCCCGGCGTCCTTGAGCACGTACCCGCGCACGCCCGCCTCGAAGGCCTCGCGCTGGTAGCTGGTGCCGGCGTGGACCGAGAGCGCCACCAGCTCCGCGCGCGGCTGGTGCTCGCGCAGCCAGCGGGCCGCCTCCAGCCCGCCCGCGCCGGGCGTGGCCACGTCCAGCACCACCACGTCCGGCGACACCGTCGGGATCTGCGCCTGCGCGTCGGCCCAGCTGCCGGAGGCGCCGGCCAGCGCCAGGCCGCGGGTGGGGAGCGCGATCGCCAGCGCGTCGCGCAGCAGCGGCTGTCCCTCGAGCACGTAGACCTGGATCGGGCGGTCGGCCATGGCTGCCCCCACCTCATACCGCCGGAGGTGGGGTATTGTCCCATGGGACCATGGGCGCGCCCAGTCCCCCGCCGGACGGCGTCGGCCTGGCGCAGCGCCCGTCGCCAGGCCGCTAGATCCCGGCGCCGGCCTGGAACTCGAAGGCGCGCAGGCTCTCCTCGCGGACGAGCGTCAGGCAGCGCCGCTTGTGGTCGAGGAAGCGGGGGTCGGCGAAGACCGCGGCCGTCCGCGGCCGCGGCAGGGCGATCCGCTCGTCGAGGACGATGCGCCCGGGCGCGGCGCTCATCACCAGGACGCGGTCGGCGAGGAAGATGGCCTCGTCGATGTCGTGGGTCACGAACACGCAGGTGTTCCGCACCTCGGACCAGAGCCGCAGCAGGAGCTCCTGCATCGCAGCCCGGGTCTGGGCATCGAGCGCGCCGAAGGGCTCGTCCATCAGCAGGACGCCGGGGGCGTTGGCGAGGGCCCGGGCCAGGCCCACCCGCTGCTGCATGCCTCCGGACAGGGTGCCAGGGTAGCGCCCGGCGAACCGGGACAGCCCCACCGCCTCCAGGTGGGAGCGCGCGATGGCCCGCGCCTCCGCGCGGGAGCGGCCGGTCATGCGCGGTCCGAACGCGACGTTGTCGAGGACCGACTTCCAGGGGAACAGCGCGTACTGCTGGAACACCATCCCGCGCTCCGCGCCGGGACCTCCGACCGGCACGCCATCGACCGTGATGCGACCCGCCTCGGGCGCCACGAACCCGGCCGTGGCGTTGAGGAGCGTGGACTTCCCGCAGCCGGACGGCCCGAGGACGCACACGAACTCGCCGGGCGGGATCTCCAGGTCGAGGCCGTCCACGGCCAGGTGCTGGGTGGCGCCGCGGCCGAGGCGGACCCGGAGCCCCTCGATCTGCAGCCGGCTGCGCCCGGCGGTCCCCGCGCCGGCGGGGCTCACGGCGCACGCTCCGGCGAGCGGTACCAGGGGGTGAGGGTGCGCCCGACCAGCTTGACCAGGGCGCTGCTCCCCATGCCGAAGAGGCCGATGGCGAGCATCCCGACCACGATGTCCGGGTAATCCTGGAGCGTGTACGACTCCCAGGTGTAGTAGCCGATCCCGTACTGACCGGCGATCATCTCCGCCGTGACCAGGCAGAACCAGCAGGTCCCCATCCCGATGGCGAGGCCCGTGAAGATGCTGGGGAGCGCCGCGGGGAGGACCACCTCCCGGAACACCGCCCAGCTCCCCGCGCCCAGGCTCCGCGACGAGGCGATCAGGCGGTGGTCAATCCCCTCCACGCCGTGGATGGTGTTGAGGAGGATCGGGAACAGCGCCCCGATGAAGGTGATGTAGACCATGCTGACCTCGGACGACGGGAACATCAGGATGGCGAGGGGGATCCAGGCGACGCCGGGGATGGGGCGCAGCACCTCGAGCGGCGGCAAGAGCGCGTCCTCGGCCCAGCGCAGGCGGCCGATGACCAGCCCGAGGACCACCCCGGCCACGGCGGCGACGCCGAAGCCGGCGAACACGCGGAGCAGGCTGTTCGCGACGTGGAGCGGCAGCTTGGGCGAGTGCAGGAGCCGCCAGGCGGCCTCGGCGACCTCCGTGGGCGCGGGGACGTTGCGGAACGTGACGACGCGGAGGTCGAGGCGCCGCGCCGACGCGAACTCCCACAGGCCCACCGCTGTGGCGACGGCGCCGGCGCGGAGCGCCAGCCGGGCCGCGCGGGCCCGGGCGGAGCTCCGTGCCGGCGCGGCGCCGGGGCCGCTCGCCGCCGCCGCCGGAACGGCCAAGGCGGCGATCAGCTCGCGGGGGACGCTCACGGCCGCCCCGTGGTCCGCTTCTTCCCTGCCGGCGGCCCCGCCGCCGCGCGCTGCGGGCCCGGGACGGCGGCCGCCGCCTTGGCCGCGGCGAAGGTCAGGACCTCCCCCTGCTGCGCGGCCGCGTGCGCCTCCGCGTCCGCCTTCAGGAGGAACGCGGCCAGCCCGCCCTTCCCGTCGCGGGCGTACCAGGCCTGGTCGGCGAACAGCTTCAGCCCGCTGTCCCGGTCGTGCACGTAGGCCACCCGGGCCCGCTTCCCTTGCGCCTCGGCCTGCTTCAAGGCGGCGAAGGCCACGGCCGGCGAGGCGTAGTGGCGGACCCGGGGTTCACCCTGGAGCCACACCGAGGCGGCCAGCCTGGGGTCGGCGATGGAGGCGCCGGTGAGCGCGTCCTTCGCGACCAGGGGCGCCCGGCCGTAGTCCCGGAGCCGCGCGTCGTAGTCGAGCCCGGCGTTCCCGTAGGCCTGGCGGATGTAGCGATCGTCGATGAAGGCGCTGACGTCGGCGTCCACGTCCGTCTTCTTGAGGAGCTTCAGGGTCTCCGCCGCCGTCCGGACGGCGGCGCGGTACTCGGGCTTCCAGGTCTCGTCGCGCGTCTGCAGGCCGAGCGGGCCGTGGAAGAGGTAGCTCACCTCCGCCTCGATGCCCGTCACCTGCTGGATGAGCTCGGCGTACTTCTCGGGCTCGGCGGCCACCAGCCGATCGGCCTCGATCACCGCCTCCAGGAAGGCGACGACCACCTCGGGGTGCTTCTCGGCGAACGCCGCGTCGGCCAGGGTGCCGTGGAAGGTCGGGCTGCCGGCCTGGGCGCCGTCGAAGATCTTCCGGGCGAAGCCGCGGAACGGGAACAGCTCGGCGAAGGGCACGAAGTCGGCGTGGGCGTCGATCTTGTGGGACTGGAGCGCCGTGCCGCCGATCTCCGGCGCCTGCGAGACCAGCTGGACGTCCTTCTCGGGGTCCCAGCCCTGCGCGGCGATCGCGCGGAGCAGCATGTTGTGGGCCGTGGAGCCGAACGGGACGGAGATCTGCTTGCCCTTGAGGTCGGCCAGGCCCTGCACCGGGGAGTCGGCCGGGACCACGATGCCGTTCCCGCTGCCGATGGTGCTGCCGGAGAGCACGGTGAGGAAGACGCTGCGGCGGCCCGCCTTCTGGAAGGCCACGGAGTTCAGGACCGCCGGGAAGTCGGCCATGGAGCCGATGTCGAGCTTGCCGGCCACCATCTCGTTCGTGAGCGGGGGGCCGGAGGTGAAGCTCTTCCACTGGATGTCCCAGGCGACGTCCTTGTAGCGGCCGGTGCGCGGCAGGTGCTTCTCCAGGAGCTTCAGCTCCCGGACGATGAGGCCGCCGGTGGCGGTGTTGATGGTCGGGTCCTGCGTGCCGATGGCCACGCGGATGGTCTCTGCGGCGCGGGCGGGGCCGGCCGAAGCGAGCAGCGCGGCCAGCAGCGGGGCGATGGTGCGGGGGCGAAGGTTCACGGGATCTCCAGGGAGCGAGGAGCATCCGTTTTAACGGATGATCGGCTGCCGTTACAAGCCGGGACCGATCGCGCCGCGGCGGGGAAGGGTCGCGCGCCGTGCCGCGCATGACGCGGAAAGCCCAGTGGCCCAGTGTGCAGGAGGGCATGGGCGCGCGGCGGACGGCGCCGGGCCAGGTCAGGGCCGCGCCATCCGCTTTGACGGAAATCACGCCGCTCAGCCGCTCAGCTGGCGAGGCGGAGCGCGTCGCACTTCCCCTGGAGCGCGTCGCGGGACTCGCGCCAGTCGGGGTGCGGGACGATGCAGATCACCGGGCAGACCTTGACGCACTGGGGCCGGTCGTAGTGGCCGACGCACTCGGTGCAGCGCGAGGGATCGATCTGGCAGTGGTCCGGCGCCAGGTAGATGGCGTCGTTGGGGCACTCGTACTCGCAGGCGTCGCAGTTGATGCAGCGGTCATCGACGTGGAGGGCCATGTGAGCCTCAGCGCGGGAGGGGGGCGGCGGCGGCGGCGAACGTGACGAGGCCCACCGCGATGGCCAGGCCGGCGCGCAGCAGCCAGCGGCGGCGCGGGTCCTGCTCCGGGCTGGAGAGGTGGAGGCCGGCGCGGAGGCTCCGCAGCGCCCCGGTCGCGAGGAGCACGGCCCGGAGCGCAGGGGCCACCTGGGGCACGTCGAAGAGCGCCGCCGCATGCTCGAGGGCGCCCACCAGGACGGCGGTCCCGCCCAGGGGGATGAGCGCGTAGGCGAGGCGGCTGGCGCGCCGGACGTGGCCGAGGGCGGCCCCCCACAGCGCGAGCCAGGTCGCGCCCCCGAGGGCGAGCGTGCCAGCGGCGACGGCGGCCAGCGCGGTCAGCCCGTGGGCCCAGGTCGCGGCGCCGGCGGCGGTGCCCGCCACCCACCAGGGCGCCGCCTGGTCGAGCGGGCCGCCCCGGATCGCGGCGCCCATCGCCAGGCTAAAGCCGGCCGATCGCCAGTGCGCCACCGACCAGAGCAGGCCGATCAGCACGAAGACGATGCCGAGCGCCTCCCAGGTGCGGACCTCGGAGTCCTCGAGGGCGAGGAGCTCGGAATCCAGGGGGCGCGCCGCCAGGACGACCGCGTTGCGGTGCCCGCTGCAGCGTCCGCACATGTTGCACTTCTCGTTGCTCGCCAGCCGGCGCACGTCGAGCATGGGCGGACAGTCCACCGGCCCGGAGCCGCGTCGCGGCGCGGCGTCCCAGGCGGCACGGTCGACCCGGAAGTGCAGGATCGCGCAGCGCGCCAGCAGGGAGAACAGGCTGCCGGTCGGGCAGAGGAAGCGGCACCAGGCCCGCCGCCCGCGCGCATACACCGCGCCCACGGCGACCGCGGCCACCGTCGAGAGCCCCAGGATCAGCAGGGCCGGGCGCGGCGCCTGGTGGCCGCCGATCAGGTGGTCGTAGACCGTGATCACGAGGAACAGCGCCAGCGGCCAGGCCGGCCAGGCGAGCCGATCGCCGATCTTCCAGTCCAGGCCGCGGCGGCTGGCGGCCTCGGTGAGCACGCCGTCCGGGCAGAGGAGCCCGCACCAGAGCTGGCCCAGCAGCATGGTCGTGAGGACCACCCCGGGCCACCACAGCCCCCGAATCAGCTGCTCCGCCAGGTGCGCCAGCCGCGCGGCCGCCGCCGACGCGGGGAGGAGCGCCGGGAGCACCACCAGGACCACGTAGGCGCCGACCATGGCCCACTGGGCCGCCACGACGAGCCGCTGGTGGCGGCGCAGGAGCTCCCCCGCCTCCCGGAGCGCCCGGGCGGAGCGGGCCTCCGGCGCGGCCGGCGGGGGCGGTGGGACGGCCGGGAGCGCGCGCTCCCTCCGCTGCGGGATCGCGGTCACGGCAGCCTCCCGAGCTTCTCCAGGGCGCGCCCCGCGAGCTTCCGGACCTCGATGTCGGGATCCTCGCACGCGGCGAGCAGGGCCGGCGCCGACGCGGGCGAGGCCAGGACGCCGAGGGCGGAGGCCGCCTCCTTGCGGAGGTTCGAGACGGGGTGCCGGAGCGCCTCGCACAGCGCGCCGACCGCGCCCTGGTGGACCAGCCGCGCGAGCCCGCTGGCCGCCTTCACCCGCACCTCCCATGACGCGTCGGTGCGGAGCGCCTCCACCAGCCGGGGCGCGGCGGCCTCGAGGCCGACCTTGGCCAGCGTGACCGCGGCCTCCTCACGCACCTCCCACGCGGCGTCGTCGAGCGCCTGGAGGAGCGCGGCCAGCGCGTCGGGGCCCGCGGAGAACCCGATCGCGCCGACCGCCGTCCGGCGGACGCCGGGGTCGGGGTCCCGGGTGAGCGCCGCCATGGCCGGCACGGCGCCCGGCGGGCGGAGGTAGGCGAGGACGCCCAGGGCGGCGCGCCGGACCGCGGGCGCGGGATCGCCGAGGGCGTCCACGGCCGGGCCGCCGGCCGCCGGGAGGCGGAGGTTGCGCAGGCCTTCGAGGATGGCGGCCCGGGGCGCGCCGCGGGCACCGGCGAGGTGCGCGAGCAGGTGGGGGCCGGCGGCGGGGTCGCGCAGCTCGGCCAGGGAGGCGGCCGCGGCCGCAGCGACCTCCGCGTCGGCGTCGCCGAGCCGCTCGACCAGCGCGTCCACGGCCCTCGCGTCCGCCACGCCCTCGAGCGCGCGCACGGCCTCGAGCCTGACACCCGGGTCGGGATCGCCGGCGGCGGCCAGGAACGGGCCGGCGTCGGTGCCGTCGAGGAGATCCGCGGCCTGCAGGATCCCGACGCGGCGGACCTCCGGATCCGGGTCGGCGAGGAGCGGGTCGAAGGCGGAGACGTTCGGGACCATCGCGCTCACCGGACCAGGTACGGGAGCTCGACCCGGATCGCCTTGGTCGGGCAGTCCGACTGGCAGGGCAGGCAGTACCAGCACTCGTCATAGGCCATGACGATGCGGCCGGTGCCCTCGTCGAAGGCGAGGATGTCGGTGGGGCAGGCGTCGACGCAGGTGCGGCACCCCTTGCCGGCGATGCACTTCTGGTGGTCGACGACGATGGAGACGGCGGCGTGGGGGGCGATGCGGGTCATGGGGCTGGGCTCGTGGGTCAGGCGGCGGAGTCGATGCGGAGCCGGTCGTAGGCGTCCTTCTCGTCGTCGGCGATGGGGACCAGGTACTCGGGGACGGGGCGCTTGAAGAGCTCCGGCCGGCCGTCGGCCCCCTTGCGCACCTCGACGAAGGCGAACCAGCGGCCGTCGTCGCGCTCGGGGAAGTCGGTGCGGTGGTGGTACAGGCCCCAGCGGCTCTCGGTGCGGAAGAGGGAGGCGTGGGCCGCCAGCTCGGCGCAGTCGAGGATGGCGTGGACCTCCATGGTCCGCATCAGCTCGTGGGGGTTGGCGGCGCGGACCTCCTCGAGGTCCTCGCGGAGCTCGGCGAAGCGCTGCAGCCCCAGCTCCATCTTGCGCGTGACCTTGGGCGGCTGCAGGTGGTCGTTCACCATCCGGCGCAGCTTGTACTCGACGGCCGAGGGCGAGAGCCCCGTGTCGCGACCGAGCGGGGCCGAGAGGCGCTGCCGTTCGCGCTCGACCTGATCGCCGTCCACCGGCAGGTGCTCCTGTCCGCCGAAGCGCTCGGCCCCGTCCTCCCCGGCCAGCCGCCCGAAGACCATCGCGCCCAGCATGTAGTTGTGGGCCACGTTGCAGAGATCGCCGGCGGCGTAGAGGCCGGGCACGGTGGTGCGGGCGTGCTCGTCCACCCACACGCCCGACGCGCTGTGCCCACCGCACAGGCCGATCTCGGAGATGTGCATCTCGACCAGGTCGCGCCGGTAGTCGGTGCCGCGTCCGGCGTGGAACTGGCCGCGGCTCGGGCGCTCGGTGACGTGGAGCACGTTCTCGATGCGCCGGACGGTCTCCTCGGCCAGGTGGTCCAGCTTCAGGAACACCGGCCCGTTCCCGCTCTCGAGCTCGCGCCAGAACTCGAGCATCATCTGGCCGGACCAGTAGTCGCTCTTGATGAAGCGCTCGCCCTTGGCGTTCACGGTGTAGCCGCCGAACGGGCCGGTGACGTAGGCGCAGGCCGGGCCGTTGTAGTCCTTGATGAGCGGGTTGATCTGGAAGCACTCGAGGCCGGACAGCTCGGCGCCGGCGTGGTACGCCATGGCGTAGCCGTCGCCCGCGTTGGTCGGGCACTCGTAGGTGCCGAACAGGTACCCGGAGGCCGGCAGGCCCAGCCGGCCCGCCGCGCCGGTGCACAGCACCACCGCCTTGGCGCGCACCACCACGAGCTCTCCCGCGCGCGAGTCGAGGGCGATCACCCCCGCGGCGCGGCCGTCGTGGAGCAGCACGCGGGTGGCGGTGAGCCGGTTGGTGGTCTCGACGCCGACCTTGCGCAGCTGCCGGAAGAGCACCTTCTTGATCGCGTGCCCCTCCGGCATGGGCAGGACGTACGAGCCCATGTGGTGGACCTTCTTCACGGCGTAGTCCCCGGTCGCGTCCTTCTCGAACTTGACCCCCCAGCCGTCGAGCTCACGCAGCATCTCGTGGCTGCGCGTCGCGTAGGCCAGCAGCGTGTGCTGGTTCACGATGCCGTCGTTCGCGATGGTGATCTCCCGCACGTACTGCTCCGGGGTGGCGTAGCCGGGGACGATGGCGTTGTTGACGCTGTCCATCCCCTCGGCGATGGCGCCGCTCCGCTTGACGTTGGCCTTCTCCAGGAGCAGCACGCGCAGGTGCGGCGCCTTCTCCTTGGCCTTGATGGCCGAGACCGTGCCGGCTGTGCCACCGCCGACGACGAGGATGTCGGTTTCCAGGGTGCGGGTCTCCATCGCGTCTCCGATTCAGGTGCTGCGGTCGATGCGGAGGCGGTGCTTGAAGCCGTCTCCGCGGTAGTAGAGGTGCTCGAAGTCGAGGGGGCGGCCGTCGGCGCCGTGCGTGAGCCGCTCGACGTGGAGGACGGGCGCGCCGCGGGGGATGCGCAGGTGGCGCGCGAGCGCCGCGTCGGCGGCCGTGGCGTCCAGCTGCAGGTCGGCGTGGCCGAGGGGCAGGCCGTAGTCGTTCTCCAGGATCAGGAAGATGTCGCGGCTGGCGAGATCCTCCCGGGCGAGGCGCTCGCCGATGGAGGCCGCGACCCAGGTCACGTCCAGCGAGACCGGGGTCCGGTTCAGGTACCGGATCCGGCGCAGCTCGGTGACGGGCGCGCCCGGCGCGAGCGCGAGGCGGCTCGCGATCTCCTCCTCGGCCGGGGCCGTCTTCACCGAGAGCACGCGGTTGACGATTCTCGAAGCCCTGGGCGCCCATGGCCTCGGCGAACCCCTCCAGGCGCGCCAGGCTCTGCACCGGCGTGGGCTTCGAGACGAAGGCGCCCTTGCCGGCCACCCGGAAGATGACGCGCTCCCCCTCGAGGTCCCCGAGCGCCCGGCGGACGGTGATGCGGCTCACGTCGAACTCGTCCATGAGCTCGCTCTCGGAGGGGAGGCGGTCGTGGGAGGCGAGGGCGCCGTCGAGGATGCGGGCGCGGAGCGCCTCGCGGATCTGGGCGTGCAGCGGCAGCGGGCTGGGTGGGCGTCGGGTGGGCATGGTGCCCAGGTCATAACCTGTCATAACAAGTCGTGTCAGGTATCCGTTAAAACGGATGCGTCGTCAAGCGGGCCCGGCCTGCCGCGGCGCCGCACGCGGTCCGTTGCCACGCGCTCACCAGGCGCGAGGCCGCGCCGTGCGAGGTCAGCGCGCGGCGGAAGGGCTCGCCGCCACGGCCTGTTCGCGCTCAGCGCGAGCCAGCGAGGACCTCGTTCGGTCCCGCTCGGTCTTCGGGAGGCCCAGGGCGAGCGGTGCGCGCCGCGCAGCTCAGCTGCGCCGGCGCCGCCAGATCCCCATCCCCTCCGCCTCGCGGATCGAGCTCCTCGCGGAAGCGCGGGTCGGCCAGGCCGATCAGCGCCTCGGCCCGCTCCCAGGTGGACTTGCCCTTGAGGTTCACCACCCCGAACTCGGTCGCCACCTGCGAGACCACCGTGCGCGGCGTGGTGACCACGGTGGCCGGCGCCAGGCGCGGCACGATGCGGGAGCGGAGCGTGCCGCGGTCGTCGTGGGTGGCCGCGGTGCAGAGGAAGGCCTGGCCGCGCCGGGCGGCGTAGGCGCCCTCGGTGAAGTCCACCTGGCCGCCGGTGCCGCTGATCTCGGCGGCCGGCCGCCGACTCGGAGGAGACCTGGCCGTAGAGGTCGATCTCCAGGCAGGAGTTGATGGCCACCATGTCGTCCAGCTGGCGGATTACGCAGGGGTCGTTGGTGTAGTCCACCGGGTAGGTGGCGCAGCCGGCGTTGCCGTCCAGCCAGCGGTACATGCGGTCGGTGCCGGCGGCGAAGGTGTAGACCACCTGGCCCCGGTCGATGGGCTTGCGCGCGCCGGTGACGTGCCCCGCCTCGATCACGTCGATGAACGCGTCGGTGAACATCTCGGTGTGGATGCCCAGGTCGCGCAGGCCGGAGCGGGCGATGAGCCGGCCGATGGCGGCCGGGAGCGCGCCGATGCCGAGCTGCAGGCAGCAGCCGTCGCGCAGCCGCTCCACGATCATCGCCGCCATGGCCTCGGGAACCGGGCTCGGCTCGGCCGCCGGCACCTGCGGCAGCGCCCACTCGGCCTCCACCACCGCGTCCACCTCGGAGAGGTGGACGGTGGTCTCGCGCGGCCCCAGGCAGCGGGGGAGGCGCGGGTTCACCTCCAGCACGATCCGCCTGGCCCGGTCGCAGACGGCGCGGGCGTGCGAGCAGGAGACGGAGAAGTTGAAGTTGCCGTCCGCGTCCATGGGCGTGACCGGCACGAAGGCCACGTCCACCTCGAGGTGCTCGCGGTAGTAGCGCGGGACCTCGTGGTACAGGATGGGCACGAAGAAGCAGGCGCCCGCGTCGAAGGCGCGCCGGTCGATGCCGGAGAAGTGGAAGCTGTGCAGGGTGAAGTGCTCGCGCTTCGGATCCGCGCGCACCACCGCGGCGGGGCCGACGCAGCGCCCCATGCTGCGGATCTTCACGTCGGTGAGCTCGTCGCGCCGGCGGGCCAGCGCCTCGTCCAGCGCCACCGCCTGGCTAGCGAAGTGGCCGTAGTCGACCCAGTCCCCCGACTTCACCGCGCGGACCGCCTCGTCCGGCGTGGTGAGCTTCTTCCGGTACTCAGCGGCCAGGCTGCTCATCGAGGCCTCCCCTGCGCGAGTGCGCGGCAGGATGCCTCAGCGGCCGGGGAGGAGGCAACGCGCACCGGCGCGACCTCGTCGCGGTAGGCGCGTAAGCGCCTGAAAAGCGAAAGGGCCCGGCCATCGCTGGCCGAGCCCTGATTCGCGTGGAACGACGCGCGAGCTAGACCGGGCGGACGTTCGCCGCCTGGAGGCCCTTCGGACCCCGGACGACCTCGAACTCCACCTTCTGGCCCTCGGCCAGGGTGCGGAAGCCCTTCGCCTGGATGGCGGTGTGGTGGCAGAAGACATCCTCGCCGCCGCCGTCCTGCGTGATGAAGCCGAAGCCCTTCGCGTCGTTGAACCACTTCACGGAACCGGTCGCCATACTGTCTGCTCTTTTCTCTTCTGTTCGCGAGCGGCACGGTCTGACGCTCGGCCCCTTCCGACTGGAAGGGGAGCGCGCGGTATAGCCTTGATGCGCCGACAAGTCCAGCGTTCACCGGGCGGATGCGGTAGAACGTCCGACATCGACCCCGGAGCGAGGGCCCGGCCATGGATCACCTCCACCCCCACGCACGACGCGTGACGGCCGGCTCCCCGGCCCAACCCCAGGTCTGAGGAAACCCCGTGGCTGCCAAGGGTTGGAAGGGATTCAAGCGGTCCGTCCGCGCCTCGGTGATCGTGGCCGGGGCCCGCCTCCTGATGCGCCTGCCGTACGCCGTCGCGGTGCGCGTCGGTGGCGCGCTGGGCCGGGCCGCCTGGTGGGTCTCCCCGGGGCTGCGGCGGGACATGCGGGCCAGCCTGGCGGTGGCCTTCCCGGAGAAGAGCGCCACCGAGCGGGACGCCATCGGCCGCGCCGCCATGCGCCACCTGGGCTGGGTGACCGGCGAGATCATCTCCATGCACCAGTGGAAGGACCGCATGGACGAGCGGATCCAGGCCACGCCGGAGGCGGTGGCCACGGTGCAGCGGGCCTGGGACCGGAAGAAGGGCATCATCTTCGTGCTGGGGCACATCGGGAACTGGGAGCTGACCAACCGGCTCTCGCGCTACGTCCAGCCCAACGCCGCCATCGCCAAGCGCTCCTGGCACGAGAAGATCGACCGGGTGATGGAGGACTTCCGGGCCGCGCACGGCGTCGGCACCTACTGGCGCGACGACGCGGCCACCGGCCGCAAGATGCTGAAGCTCTTCAAGCAGGGCGGGGCGCTGGGGATCCTCATCGACCAGGACATCCCCTCCGTGCAGAGCGTCTTCGTCCCGTTCTTCGGGAGGCTGGCCGCCACGCCGCGGGCCGCCGCCGACTTCGCGCTCCGCTTCGGCGCCGCGCTGCTGGTGGTCACCTGCCACCGGCGCGGGCCCAGGCCGGAGGACGGCCACGCGCTGGAGGTGGTCGAGGTCCCGCACGATCCGGCCCCCGCCGATCCCGAGGCGGAGGTGCTGCGGCTCACCGCCGCCTGCGCCAGGGTGCAGGAGGACGCCATCCGCCGCCACCCCGAGGAGTGGGTGTGGATGCACCAGCGGTGGAGGTCCCGGCCGCCCGGGGAGCAGGGGTAGGGCTCAGCGCTCCGGGCGCAGCACCAGGTCCACCTCGATGTCCACCTGGTCCTTCACCGCCAGCGCGCCGCCCATGGACGAGAACGGGCGGATGCCGTAGCCGGACTGCCGGATCCGCCCGCGCGCCTTCACCCGCCAGCCCGGCCCGTCCGGCGTGGCCTCGACCGCCAGGTCGAGCGGGCGCTCCTGGCCGTGCAGCGCGAGCTGGCCGTGCGCCGTCCCCTTGCGCGCGCCGCCCTCGCCCGGCGCGTCCAGCTCCAGCCCTTCGCAGCGCCAGGTAATCTCCGGGTGGCGCTCGACGTCGAGCAGGTCCGCGCCGCGGGCTTGGCCCGAGACCTTGCGCCGGTCCGCCTCGGAGAGCCCCTCGGCGTGATCCTCCAGCGTGCGCGCGTCGATTCGGACCGCGACCCGGGCCCGGGCCGGATCGCCGTCCGGCAGCTCCGCCGTGGCGCTCCAGCGGCCCGGCTGGAAGGCGTGATCGTGCGCGAACGGCGAGAAGAGCCCCTTCTTGTAGACGCGCATGACCACCTTGCCGTCGCCCGGGCCGGACCTCAAGGTGGCGGAGCCGGTGCCGGCGGCGAGCGCGAGCGGGAGCAGCAGCGGGAGCGCGGTCATGGCGGGTGCCCTTCACTGGAAGACATAGCCGACGCGGAAGTTCGGGTGGACCATGCGGTCCGGGTAGCCCACCACCTCGCCCACCACCTCCCAGCGGCCGCCGGCCAGCAGGCGCAGCCCCGCGTCCCAGGTCGGGCCGGTGTAGTCGCTCTCCAGGACGTTGCCGTCGCTGGTGACCTCGAAGCGGCCGCGCAGCGTCACCACGCCCGCGCCGGCGTAGGGCTCCAGGGTCACCTTCCCCGCCATGAAGTGGCCGCCCACCGAGAGCTCGGCCCCGGCGAGCCTGGTGAGGAGCTCGTCGCGCGTGTCCGGATCGGTGACCGGCGAGGTGGAGCGGGCGTAGACCCCGCGCACGCGCAGCCCGGCGCGGAACGCGCCCGGCACCCAGGCCAGCCCGGCCTCCAGCGACAGGTCGTGGGTGGCGACCTCGCGGATCTTCACCGGCGGGACGTAGGCGCCGCCCAGGAAGGCGCGGAAGTCGCCGGGCAGCCCCAGCCCCACCGACGCGCGCGGGCGCGGGAAGAGCCGGGTCCGGTCGGAGGCGGTGATCTGCGTCTTGGCGCCGGTGGCGCCGTCGATCACCGGGATGGTGACCAGCTCCACCGACAGGTCCCACTGTCCGCCGGCCAGCGCCCCCGGCGCCTGCAGCGCCGGGAGGTCGAGCAGGAGCGAGTGGAGCTCGATGAGCCGCTCCTCCTGGTCGGCCATGGTCTGGCCGGCGGCCAGGCCAGGAAGCGCGACCAGTATGAGCAGCGCCAGCCAGCGGCCGCGGAGTCGAAGGCCAGGCGTTGCACGGGCCCGGCTCATCTCGGCGCCCTCGCCAGGCCGGCCGAGAACCGGCCGGTGGTGTCGAAGCCGGCGTAGTAGAGCCTCCAGCCGTCGGCGTCGAGCAGCGCCGAGGGGGTGGTCAGGCCGCCGGAGTCGAAGGTGCCGGCGTCGCCCGGGCCGATGGCCGCGCCCGCGGGGCCGGGCTGCGGGAGCTTGATCCAGGTGATCCCGTCGTCCGACTCGGCGTACCCGATGGTGCCCTTGCTCGGCCCGCCGAACGGGCCGGGCGTGGCGCAGGCGCGGTACCACATGCGGTAGAGGCCGTCCCGCTCCTTCACCACGGTGGGCTGGTAGGCGCAGGCGGCGTCGAAGCTCCCGGCCGCGCCCAGGTCCAGCACCGCGCCGGTGACCGTCTTGCCGGGCACCTTGGTCCAGGTGCGGGCGTCCGTCGAGACCGCCAGCCCCACGCGCCAGGAGTTGGTGACGTCGTTGGCCGAGTAGTACATCCGGTACTGGTCGCCGTCCTTGATGACCCAGACGTACCCGATCTGCTGCGCGTCGAACTCGCCCGCAGCGCCCAGCGGCAGGACGCTGCCGCCCGGGCCGTCGCCGTCGTAGTGCTTGGTCCAGTGGACGCCGTCGGCGGAGTCGGCGTAGCCGACGCGCCGGTCCAGCGCGAGCGTGCCGGTGGGGCAGTTGAAGGGGGAGGCGCTGCCGTTGAACCACATGCGCCAGGTGGCGCCGTCCTGCAGCACGAAGGGGCGGTAGGTCAGGAACGAGTCGAAGCTCCCCGGCTCGCCCACGTCCAGCAGCGCGCCCCCCGGCCCGTCACCGGCCACGCGGGTGAAGGTGACGCCGTCGGTGGACGTGGCCAGCCCCGGGCGCCAGTGGGCGTCGTTGATGCCGGGGCAGGCCGCGTCGCCGGTCGCGTCGGCGCCGCCGTAGTAGAGCCAGATCTGGCCGTCGTGCTCGAGCGCGGCGACGGTGAAGTTGCCGCGCTCGTCGAAGGCGCCCTCGGCGCCCAGATCCAGCACCGCGCCGCCGGTGGCCGGGCCGGGGACCTTCTGCCAGGCCAGCGGCGTCAGCGGGGCGGTCTCGACGGAGCAGCCGGCCAGCGCGAGCAGCCCGGCGGCGAGCAGGGCGGGGAGGTTCCTCGAGCGCGCCATGGCGGGCCTCAGTAGCCGCCGCCGGTGACCTGGCCGTTGGTCACCGCCAGCGTCCCCTGGAACGCGGTGTTGGTGGGATCCGTGGCGTCGTGGAAGGTGCAGACCGCGACGCTGGGCGGGGAGACCTCGGTCGAGGTCATCGAGTCCAGGTTGGCGACGTCGAGCACGGCGCAGTCGTCCGAGGCGATGCCGTGGGCGACCGAGTCCTCGTTCTCGAAGTGGACCGTGCCGCCCGGCTTCACGCAGGCGGCCTTGGGGCTCACGCCGGTGGAGTCGATGGTGAAGGTGGTCCGGGTGCCGGGGTTGCAGGTCTGCGAGCCGCCGCCTCCGCCGCCCCCACCGCCGCCACACGCGGTCGCCACCAGGAGCGCTGCCATGCACCACGTCCGAGCGTCCAATGCCATGTCCGTTCCTCCGTCCGTGAGGGCCTGGGCCCTCCATGGGGGAACGGACACCGGACGCACCGGCGACGGGACAGGGGCGCCCCGTCGTGGCCGTCCGGGCACCCGCGCAGGGGCTCAGCGGTACAGCTTCGCCAGCTCGTCGACCCGCTGCCGCAGCTCGGCGCGCACGTCGGCCGGCGACTCGACCGTGGCCTCGCCGCCGTGGCCCAGCACGAGGCCGAGCAGCCAGTTGCCCGGCGTGACGCGGCGGACCACCGAGACCGAGCCGTCCGCGTGCGGGGTGGGCCTGGCGCCGGCGGCGCTCGCCTGGCGGGCGGCGCTGCCGGTGAGCCGCAGCGTCACCTCGCGCTCGGCGCCGGAGGCGAAGTAGAGCGCCCGGGCGTAGCGCTGCAGCGGCGGCCCCTGGTGCCGGCCGAAGACGCGGGCGCCGACCGTCACGCCGGCAATCCGGTCCAGGCGGTAGAGGTGCTCCTCCGCCTTCTCGACGTTCCAGGCGGCCAGGTACCAGGCGCCGTCCCGCTGGAAGAGCGCGCGCGGCTCGATGGCCCGCGGCGCCGGGGCGGCGTCGCGCACCGAGAGGTACTCCAGCGTCACCTCCAGGCGGCGCTGGATGGCCTCCTGCAGCGGCGGGCCCCAGGGCGCCGGAGGCGCGGCCGGCACGTCCAGGCCGCGCATGAGCTGGTCGGCCCGGGCGCGGAGCGGCTCGGGGATGGCCTGGCGCAGCTTGCGGACCGTGTCGCGCGCCGGCTTGCCGGCCTCGCGCGCGGCCGGCTCCAGCGCCGCCAGCAGCACCGCCCCTTCACCCAGCGAGAAGGCCAGCGGCCGGTCCAACCGCGTGCCGTAGGCCAGGTGGAACTCGCCCTCCTCGTAGAAGAGCCCGATGGCATCCTCGCCGGTGGCCGGGTCGCTCCAGAGCGACTGCACGCTCTCGATGTCGGCCACCAGCTCGCCCACGTGGCGGGCGCCGGTGAGCGCCAGCGCCCGCGCCGCCGGCACGCCGCGCCCCTCGCGCGCCGCGCGCCCCGCCGCGGGCAGCAGCAGGAGCAGCCGGCGCAGCCGCTTCAGGTAGCCCGCGTTCACGGCGCCCTCCCGTCCAGCGCGGCCGCCAGCCCGGCCAGGATCTCGCGCGCCAGCGCCCGCCCCTCGGCCGGCGCCACCAGCTCGGCGTTCGGCCCCCAGGCCAGCGCCTGCCGCACCAGGCCGCGCAGGTTGCGCACCTCCAGCCGCGCCAGCCGGGCGCCGTCCGGCTCGGCGCTGAGCCGCGCGCCGGGCAGGAGCGTGCGGGCGATCCTCGCCAGCGCGCCGCGGAAGCGGACCTGCGCCTCGAGCGGTGGGTGGTCCTGGTAGTCCCAGGCCTGCTGCCGCGCCCAGCGCCGGATGTCGAAGTCCTCCGGGATGCGGTAGCCCTCGCGCGGCGAGACGCGCAGGCGCGAGGCGCGCGAGAGATAGAAGATGCGGACCGCGTCGCGCAGGTGGCAGTGGCCCACGAAGATCCACTCGCCGCGGCGGCGGGCCCAGCCGTAGACGTCCACCGCCCGCTCGAGCCGCTCGCCGGTGCCGACCCGCAGGTAGTCGAAGCGGATGCGGCGCCGGCGCTCCCAGGCGTCGACGAGCTTCTTGAGCGCGGCGTCCCCCGCCGGCGCCCCCTCGCCCGGCTCCAGCGGCGCCTCCTCCAGCGCCGCGGCGCGGGCCAGCGCCGGGCCGCCGCCGGCCGAGAGCTTGCGCAGCGCGCTCTCCAGCTCGTCGCGCAGCGGGTGGTCGCTGAGCCGGAGCGCCGCCGCGCCCGCGGTCCAGACCAGCGCGCCCTCCTCCGGCGTGAGCGAGAGGAGCGGCAGCGCCGAGGCCCGCGCGTCGATGGCGTAGGCGTAGGGGTCCAGCGCCTGCCCGGTCTCCTCCCGGTCCAGCACGAACCCGAGCCGCTCCAGGTCGGCCTTGTCGCGCGTGAACATCCGCTCCCGCGCCTCCGGCTTGCCCCGGTAGTGGCCCGGGAAGGCCTCGGTAGATTCTGCGCGCGCGTCACCGGCCCGGGCTGGTCGAGGATCCAGGCGGCCAGGCCCAGCAGCCGAGCTTCGGGATTTCCCTTGGGTTTTGCGGCGGGCATCGCCCCACAGTGTAGCCCGGCCCGGGCGGGACGGTGCGCCTCTCCTGGCCGGGACGCGCCATGCCGCGGTGCGGTGCCGGGCGCCCACCGGCCGTCCCACGCCCCGGGCACCCGGCGCGCGCGTCCCCGGTGCCCGGCACCGGGCGGCCCGCCCGAACGACTTGCGGTCGCCAGGGAAGGTCCATACTCAGATCAGCAGAGGCGCCCGCGCAGCCGGGCCGGATGGGCGCCGCACCTGACGTGGAGGTGGGACGGTGTCTCTCTCCGCGAAGCGCTATCACCGACACGAGCGCGGCACCTGCGCCTGCGGGCACCGCGCGCTCTTCTTCGTCCGCCGCCGGCGCGCGTGGGTCGCGATCTGCCGGGTGGACCACCCGCTGTGCGTGCGCTGCTGGCACTCGCTGCAGGACCACGATCGCGCCGAGCGCGCCGCCTACCAGGCCATGCTGCGCGCGCTGGCAGCCGGGCCGCCTCAGCCGGCCGCGCAGGCCCGGACCAGCCGGTCCCGCAGCGCCTCCCAGGCGCCACCGGGCGGGACGTCCTCGACGGCGATGGCCGCGCAGCCGCGGGCCTCCAGCGCGCGCAGCGCTGCGTAGAGGCCGCGGGCGTAGCCGGCCGGGTCGTCCGGCAGCCGCTCCACGGCGTCGGCGCCCGCCGGGGCCGCGCCGCGCACGAGCGCGCCGCGCGGGCCGGGCAGCGCCGCCAGCCGCGCCGGGAGCGCGGCCGTCGAAACCAGGATGACCTGCCCCGCCGGCGCGTAGTGGCGGTGGTGCTGCCCGGGGGAGGCGGCCACCGGCGTGTGGTCCGGCGCCGGTGGGCGCGCGGCCTGCGCCGCCGGAGCGGCGCCCACGGCGATGGGCCCCAGCTCGGCCTCGAGCGCTGCGCGGGAGAGGCCGCCCGGGCGGAGCAGGCGCGGCACCGGCCCGTGCGCCAGCGACAGGACCGTGGACTCGATGCCCACCTCGCAGCCGCCGCCGTCCAGCACCGCGTCGATGCGCCCGTCGAGGTCGGCCAGCACGTGCTCGGCCAGCGTCGGGGACACGTGCTCGGAGCGGTTCGCGCTGGGGGCGGCGATGGGCGCGCCCACCGCGCGGAGCAGCGCCTGGGCCACCGGGTGCGCCGGCGCGCGGACGCCGACGGTGCCGCCGCCGGCGGTCACCTCGTCCGGCACCACCGGACGCCTGGGGAGCACCAGCGTGAGCGGGCCCGGCCAGTGGCGGTCCGCCAGCGCCTGGGCGGCGGGCGGCCAGCCCTCCACCAGTCCGGCCGCCTCGGTCGCGCCGGTCACGTGGACGATGACCGGGTTGGTGGCGGGCCGCCCCTTGGCCGCGAAGATGCCGCGCACCGCCAGTCCGTCCAGGGCCAGCGCGCCCAGGCCGTAGACCGTCTCGGTCGGGAAGGCGACCAGCCCGCCCTTGCGGAGCAGCTCGGCGGCGCGGGCCAGCCCGGCGGGATCGGCGGTGAGGCGCTCGGTGCGGCGCATGCGGCAGGGGCTCCTGGTGCGGAGCCCGGGGGCAATCCCCGGGGCGCGGCCGAACCTACGCGGGTCGGGTGGACCTCAGCAAGTGCCGACCCGCCGCGGCGGGCGCCCCGCCTGGTAGACACCTGTCACCAACCCGAGGACCCATTGTCCTGGGGATGGGCGCTCCGGCCGACGCGGGCCGCAGCGCCGCTCGGGATCCTCCCGGAAAGGAACGCACGATGTTCACGAACCGTCTCGTCGGCGCCGCGCTGGCGGCGCTGCTGGCGCTCGCCGCCCTGCCTGCGGCCGCTCAGAACCTGGTGGTCTGGCACGGCTACCGCGGCGAGGAGCGGGCCGCGCTGGAGCAGGTGGTCTCGGACTACAACGCGCGCCAGGCCGGCAAGGGGCCCAGGGTGCAGCTGCTGGCCGTCCCGTCCGACGCCTTCCTCGACAAGATCAGCGCCGCCGTGCCGCGCGGCAGCGGGCCGGACATCTTCATCGGCCCGCAGGACCGGCTGGGCGGCTGGGTCGAGGCCGGCGGCATCGTGGACCCGAGCGGCTTCTACGTGGACCAGAAGACGCGCGACCGCTTCCTGCCCTCCACCATCCAGTCGCTCACCTACCGGGGCGAGCTCTACGGGCTGCCGCTCAACTTCAAGGAGGTCACCCTCATCTACAACAAGAAGCTGGTGAGCCAGCCCCCGCGCACCACCGCCGAGCTGGAGGCGCTCTCGAAGAAGCTGACCAACAAGGCGGGCGGGACGTTCGGCCTGGCCTTCCCGCACACCGACTACTACTACGTCGCCGCCATCCAGAACGGCTTCGGCGGCCACGCCTTCCAGGGCCAGACCCCCACGCTGGACGCGCCGGAGAACGTGAAGGCGATGACGCTGGTGGCGCGCTGGGCGAAGGAGTTCCTGCCCCCCGAGCCCTCGACCACGCTCGTCACCTCGCTCTTCAACTCCGGCAAGGCCGCCATGGTCATCTCCGGCCCCTGGTTCCTGGGCGAGATCGATCCGTCCATCTCCTACGCGCTGGCGCCGCTGCCGACCATCAGCGAGGCCGGCGGGCAGCCCATGCGCCCCTGGATGACGGTGGAGGGCGTGTTCGTCACCGCGCCGTCCAAGCAGAAGGACGCCGCCTACGCGTTCGTCGACTACCTGACCAGCAAGGACGGCGGGAAGGTGATGGCGCTCAAGGGCCGGCAGACGCCGGCCAACCAGGAGGTGTTCCAGGATCCGCAGGTGGCGAAGGACCAGGTGCTGGCCGCGTTCAACGCGCAGGCCAAGACCGGCGTGCCCATGCCCAACATCCCGGAGATGACGATGATGTGGTCCCCCGCCACCTCGGCGCTGGGCGCCATCATGCGTGGCTCGGCCACGCCCGAGGCGGCGCTGGCCAAGGCGCAGTCGCAGGTGCAGAAGGCCGTGGCCGACCTGCACGGCAAGGCGTCGACGGGAACGGGCGGCGGGGGGAAGTGAGGCTGGCGCAGGAGGAGGGCGGCCGCGCTGGGCGGTCGCCCTCCTCCTGGACCCGGGTCTTGAGCCACGGCGCGGAACCCGCCGGCCGTCGCGAGCGAGGCCCCCAGCCTGCCTGGTGCCACGCGATGAGCAACGCGAGCAACAGGTTGGGCCCGACCGCGCGCAGGATCGGCTGCACCGGATCGATGCGGGCCAGGTCCTCGCAGCGTGACCTTCTATGCGTTTCACGAGGCGGCCACGCTCGCCACGCTGATCTGCGGTGATCGACGTCGATGTCCTCCCACCAGAGCAGGGGTGGCCAGCGAAGCCCGTACGCCTTGCACTGGGGCGCGCGCGCCAGGCTCGCGCCCGTGTACGGAGCCCAGATCGAGCAGCGCTGGCCAGGGCGTTATGCGGGTCGAGAAGTACCGGGCCGAGATGAAGAAGCAGCTGCGCGCGATCTCGCCCAAGATCACGGCCGAGTAGCTGGTCGAACCCGCTCGCGGGCTGGGCGTCCCCTGGGGCGGTCACCCGCGCTTCACGCCGCCCCCGGCCCGGCACGGTGAGCGGCGTCGCCACCGCGCCCGCTACGAGGGACGCTCAACGCCTCTGCGGTGCGAAGCCCCGAGCCTGGGTGGACGGGCTCAAGCGGGTCCAGGCGTGATTGGTAGCGCGAGGCCCCGCCCGAAGTAGTCGGCCGTGAGGACGCCAGGTTGGGTCGCCGCAGCCCATGACCGTGGGGCACGCACAAATTCGCGCGCCCATCTCCACTCAGGGTACGAAAGAAAAGCGGCGGGCGATCCTCGAACGATCGCCCGCCGCACGGCTGTCGTCGGGTAGGAGCCCGGCGGATGCCAACGACCCCGAGATCATACGAGAGGCGATCCGTGAGGGAAAGGGCTGTGAGGAGGGTGGCGGGGCTGCTGCGCGCCCGGCTGCCGGAGCTGGACCTAGACAGGGTTTACGACCCCCGGGCACGGGAGGGCCGGTGGGCGCTGTCGCAGATCCTCCGGGCCACGCTGCTGGGGCTGATGGCGGGATGCCGCAGCCTCTGGGACGCGGAGCGGCTCACCGACAACCTGGCTCCGGCGATGCGTCGCCGCCTGGGGCTGCCGCGGCGGCTGGCGGACACGACGGCGCGGGACGCGCTCTGCCGCGTGCCGCTCGAGTCGCTGCGGGCGGCGCTGCACCGCGCGGTCCGGGCGGCGTGGCGCCGGAAGGCGCTCGCGCCTGTGGGGCTGCCATTCGGCGTCGTGGCGTTGGACGGCAAGGTGACGATGCTGCCGGTCCTCAACCACCCGCTGGTGCAGAACCACATCGAAGGGCAGGCGGTCCCGTTCGGCCTGGTGCGGACGGTGACCTGCGCGCTGGTCTCGGCGGCGGGGCGGCCCTGCATCGACGCCATCCCGATCCCCGCCCAGGCGAACGAGGTGGGCTTCTTCCAGCAGGCGTTCGAGCGCCTGACCGCTGTGCACGGTGGCCTCTTCCGCGTGGTGACCTACGACGCCGGCGCGCTCTCCGAGGCCAACGCCAGCGCCGTGGTGGCCGCGGGCAAGGACTACCTGTTCACGCTCAAGGGCGAGCAGCGGACCATGTTCAAGCTGGCGAGCGAGCTCCTGGGCGCGCAGGAGATGGCGGCCCAGACGCTGGACGTGCTCGACAACGCCACCACCGTCACCCGCAGCCTGACGCTGCTGGGCGTCGATCCGAGCTGGAGCTACAGCGGCAGCAAGACGCCGGAGGAGTCGGTCTGGGGGCACGCCGGGACTTTCCTGCGGGTGGAATACGTCAAGCGGCGCGGCGGGGAGGTCGTCGAGCAGGACGCCCGCCTCTTCGTGAGCAGCCTGCAGCCGGGCAGGCTCACGCCAGCCCAGTGGATGCTCCTCGTCCGCCGCCACTGGGGCGTGGAGAACCAGAACCACTACACCCTCGACACCGCCTTCGCCGAGGACGACCGGCCCTGGATCGAGGCCGACCCCCAGGGCATGCTGGCGGTGCTGCTGCTCCGGCGGATCGCGTACACGCTGCTGGCCCTCTACCGCGCAGTCACGCTCCGGTCGGACGAGGGCCGGGCCACCCGCTGGCGAGATCTGCTGGCGACGGTGCGCGACGTCCTCGTCGCCGCCACCGAGGAGCAGCTCGCGGGTCTCCGCCCGCACCCCGTCGCCGTCGCGACACGCTGAAACGCCGGGCTCCTACCCGCGGCGGCGACATCGAAGGGACCTGAGGTGAGCGGCCGCCGCGACCGGCGCCGGCCTGCCGTGGCCGCCGTACGCCTCGACGTCCAGCCCCGCAACCTCCCGCGACCCCGGCGGGAACGCCCGAAGTCCGCGCCCCGCCTGGCCGATCGGTCCTGCAAGCGGGTCGTGGCGTGCGCGGGGCTGTCCGAGCCTGGCGGTAGGCTCTCCAGGCACGGAGGGCGTCATGGACCTGGGGCTGGTGGTGGGGGTGCTGGCCGCGCTGGCGGCCGGGGTGGGCGCGGGGCTCTTCGCGGCGCGGCAGGGGGCGCGGGCGCGCGAGGCGCACGCGGCGGACCTGTCGGCGCGGCTCTCCGCGGCCGAGGCGCGCGGGGCGGAGGCGCAGGGGCAGGTGGTGGCGCTGACCGGCGAGCTGGCCGCCGCGAAGGCGGCGCTCGGCGCCGAGCGGCAGGGGGCGCAGGCGCGGGCCGCCGAGGCCGAGCGCGCGCGGGAGCAGGTGCGCGCGGAGATCCAGCTGCTGGCGGCGCGGCTGCTGGATGAGAAGGGGCGGGCGCTGCTCGACCGGAACCACGAGGCCCTGCAGCAGCTCCTGGCGCCGGTGGCCGAGAAGCTGCGCGCCTTCGAGGCCAAGGTGGAGAAGGCCTACGACCAGGAGAACCGCGACCGGGCCAGCCTGCTGCAGTCGCTGGCGCAGCTGCGCGAGACGCAGGGCAAGCTCCACGCCGACGCCGAGGGGCTGGCGCGCGCGCTCACCGGGGACTCCAAGGCCCAGGGCGACTGGGGCGAGCTGGTGCTGGAGCGGGTGCTGGAGATCGCCGGCCTGACCGAGGGGCGCGAGTTCGACCTCCAGGTCAGCCACGACGACGAGGCCGGCGGGCGCAAGCGGCCGGACGCGCTGGTCTACCTCCCCGGGAGACCGCGCCGTGGTGGTGGACGCCAAGTGCTCGCTCACCGCCTTCGTGGAGAGCGTGCGCGCCGCCGACGCCGAGGCGCGTGAGGCCGCGCTGGACCGGCACGTCGCCTCGCTGCGCGCCCACGTGAAGGGGCTGGCGGGCAAGCGGTACCCGGAGGTGCTCCGCCACCGCACGCTGGACGTGGTGATGCTGTTCGTGCCCAGCGAGCCGGCCTTCCAGGCTGCGCTGGCGCGCGACGCCGCGCTCTACGAGGACGCCATCGGGCTCGGCGTGGTGATGGTGAGCCCCACCACGCTGCTGGCCGCGCTGCAGGTGGTCCGCCACGTCTGGCGGACCGAGCAGCAGGGCCAGAACGCGCGGCGCATCGCCGAGGAGGCCGGCAAGCTGCTGGAGAAGCTGGGCGCCTTCCTGGCCGACCTGGACGGCGTGGGCACGCGGCTCTCGCAGGCGCAGGAGAGCTTCGCCGCCGCGCGCAGCAAGCTCGTCACCGGCCGCGGCAACGTGCTCAAGAAGGCCGCCGACCTGGCGCGGCTGGGGGCGCCGGTGAAAGGGGAGAAGGCGCTGGCGCTGGTGCAGGAGGCGGGGGAGGGCGAGGACGGGCTGGCGGGGCTGCCGGGCAGCGGAGGTGGGCCGCAGGCGTGACAGCGGCGCTCATCGGCTGGGCTTCGACTCCGCGAGCCCTGCGGGCTCGCTACGCTCAGCCCGAACGGTGCCGGATGGACCGTTCGCCCTGAGCGTAGCCGCGGCACGGCCGCGGCGGAGTCGAAGGGCGCCGCCGGACCGCCTTGGGCGCTTGCGGCTCATGAGCCCTGACCAGGCGAGCTCGGCTACACTCACGTCATGGAGCAGCTCCTCTCCGCGCTGCAGGCGCCCGTCCTCGGCCCCATCTCCTGGGCCGAGCTCATCGGCGACGCGACCGGCCTGGCCTGCGTCTGGCTGGTGCTGCGCCAGCACGTCTGGAACTGGCCGGTGGGGCTGGCCAACAACGCCTTCTTCTTCCTGATCTTCTGGTGGTCGCGGCTCTACGCCGACGCCGTGCTGCAGCTCGTCTTCGCGGTCATCGCCGTCTACGGCTGGTGGAGCTGGGTGCGCGGAAGCGGGCCCGGGCAGGCGGCGCTCCCGGTGCGGCGCACGCGGCCGGTGGAGTGGGCCTGGCTGGGGACGGGCGTGGTGGTCTCCACCGCCGCCGTGGCGGCCTGGCTGGCGCACCGGACCACCTCCCCGGTCCCGCTGGCGGACGCCAGCATCCTCACGCTCAGCCTGGCCGCCACCTACGGCCAGGCGCGCAAGCTGCTGGAGTCCTGGTGGCTGTGGATCGCGGTGGACGTGATCAGCGTCCCGCTCTACGTGCAGCGCGGGCTCTACCCCACCTCCGCGGTCTACTTCGTGTTCCTCCTGCTCTGCGTGGGCGGGCTGCGCGCCTGGCTGCGCGACCTCCCGCCGTCGGCGCCGTCCGCGCCCGAGGGAGCGCCCGCGTGACGCCGCGCCACGGCCTGGTGATCGGCAAGTTCTACCCGCCGCACGCCGGCCACCACCTGCTGGTCCGCACCGCCGCCGCCTGCTGCGAGCGGGTGACGGTGGTGGTGATGGCCGCCACGGCGGAGTCCATCCCGCTGGCGCTGCGGGTGGAGTGGCTCCGCGAGGTGCACCGCGACGCGCCGCACGTCGCGGTGGTGGGGACGATGGACGACCACCCCGTCGATCTGGAGAGCGACGCCGTCTGGCGGGCCCACGTCGGCCTGATGCAGGCGGCCGCGGCCCAGGTCACGCCGGCCCCGGTGGACGCGGTCTTCACGTCGGAGGGGTACGGGGACGAGCTGGCGCGCCGGCTCGGGGCGAGGCACGTGCAGGTGGACGCCGACCGCCGGCTGGCGCCGATCTCCGCCACCCGCGTGCGCGCCGACCCGGTCTCGGCCTGGCCCTTCCTGGCCGAGCCGGTGCGCGGCTGGTTCGCGCGCCGGCTGGTGGTGGTGGGCGCCGAGTCCACCGGCAAGACCACCTTCGCCGAGGCGCTCTGCGAGGCGCTGCGGGCGCGCGGCGGGCCGCACGGGCTGACGCGCTGGGTGCCGGAGTACGGGCGGGAGCTGACCGTGGAGCTGCTGGCGCGGGAGCGGGCCCGGGCCCAGCTGGCCGGACGTCCGCGGCCGCGGCTGGAGGACCTGCCCTGGGCCACGCCGGACTTCCTGCGGGTGGCGGAGGAGCAGAGCCGGCGCGAGGCGCGCGAGGCCTGCCGCGGCGGGCCGGTGCTGGTCTGCGACACCGACGCCTTCGCCACCGGCCTCTGGCACGAGCGCTACGTGGGCGCGCGCTCGCCGGAGGTGGACGGGCTGGCGCGCCGGGGGGACCTCTACCTGCTCACCGACCCCGCCGACGTGCCCTTCGAGGACGACGGGCTGCGCGACGGGCAGCACCTGCGCGACTGGATGACCGCCGCCTTCGTCGAGCGGCTCGAGGCCACCGGCCGGCGCTGGCGCTGGCTGCGCGGCGGGCGGGCGGAGCGCGTCGCGGCCGGGCTCGCGGCGGTGGACGGGCTGCTGGCGGCAGGGTGGGCGCTGGCGAAGCCGCTGGGGTGAGGCGGTCGAAGGACTCCCGCGGTCCTCCCGAGAGCCGCGCAGTCCGCCTCGCCAATCTGCTCGAGCTCCGCCGTCGACCTGCGCCAGACCGTGGCCGGCCTCAGGAGTCCAGCTGCTCCGGCGGGCGGCAGGCGGCGAAGAAGTCGTCGGCGGCCGAGCGCAGCGCCGAGAGCGACCGCTCCAGGAGCGCGCCGCTGACCGGCTGGCCGCAGAGGAAGGTCTCCACCAGGAAGCGGACGCTGGCGGACTCGAGGTCGAGGACCGTCTTCACCCCTTTCATGCGGTCGTTGAGGTCGTTCACCAGCCGGTGCAGCGCCTCGGCGTCGTACCGCCCCTGCTCGAGGTCGAAGGCGGCCGCCAGGCGGAAGTACTCCGGGTCATCCTCGTGGGCGAAGAGGATGAGCTGGACGCCTTCGAGCTTGAAGGTGATGGGCGTGAGGTCGCCCTCGCTCGGCCCGGAGTGGGGCCGGAAGCCCTCCTCGGAGAGGAAGTCGACCAACGCGTCACGGACCGTACGGGGCACCGCGGTGTCGGAGGGCGCGTCGTCCATGGGGAGGATCATACCCGCCGGTCGGACATGCCGCCCGCGACCTGCCGTCTCACGTTCCCAGGACGACCTCCGCCACCTCGCCCCGGACCGGCAGGTGGATGAAGGTGCCGCGCAGCGGCTTGCCCAGCGCCTGGGCCAGCACCCGCGCGTACCAGGCCAGCTGCGGCGCGTACTCCTCCACCAGCCGCCGGTCGCGCTCCTCCGGCCCCCCCGGGAAGGACTTGTGGTCCACCAGCACGAAGCCGTCGGTCAGCTCCAGCACCAGGTCGGCCTCGCCCACCAGCAGCCGCGGCGGCTCGCCGACGAGCCGGGCCCGCAGCGGCCACTCGCGGTGCCAGGTAGCCCCCGGGAAGCGCGCCTCGGCCCAGCGCCGCAGCGCGTCGGCCGCGCCCAGCAGCGCCTCCGGCGGGAGCGCCCCGGTCACGTCGAAGCCAGCCAGCAGCCGCTCCGCCATGGCGCGGCGCTGCGCCGGCGGGCCGCCGTCGTCGGCCGCCAGGAAGGCGTGGAGGGCGTCGCCCACCGCGCGCATGTCCGAGGCGGCCGCCAGCGGAGCCCGTCCGGCCAGCGGCGTCACCGAGGCCACGCGGGCCGAGACCGGCAACGGCTCGGCGGACGGGTTCACGATCTCCCGCGGGCGGGGCGCGGCTGGCGAGGCGGCATACCAGGGCGCCGCCGCTTCCGGCGCCCCCGGTCCCTCCGGCGCGATGGCCTCGAGCGTGCCCACGGTGCAGCCCCAGCGCCGCTCGCCCAGCCGCACCTCGTCCAGCCCGGCCCTGGCATCGAACGGGAAGCGCGGCTTCAGCGCCGCGAGCTCCAGGAGCGGCGCCAGCGCGGCCACCCGGGGCCCTTCCTTCTTCCGCTCCACCACCATCCCGAGCAGGTCGCGGGCGCGGGTGAAGATGACGTAGAGGAGTCGCAGCCGCTCGCGGGCGTCGCGGGCGGTCGCGTCGAGCCCCTCCGGCGACTGGGCCGCCAGGTCGGCCAGCGCCGCGTCCTTGGAGACCTTGCCGTAGGGCCAGGGCCAGTAGCGGACCCAGCGGCCGGCCAGTGGCGCCTCGAAGCGGAAGCCCGCGGCCGGCACGGTGGTGACCTGGAACGCCGACTGGTCGCGCTCGTGGTCGAGCTCGGCCAGGATCACCACCGGCCACTCGAGCCCCTTGGAGCGGTGCCAGGTGCTGACCGTCACCGCGTCGTCGGCGCTGGGCATGGCCTGGCGGTCGGCCTCCGGGTCCTCGCCCAGCACACCCAGGTGCGCCACCAGCCCGAGCACGGTGGAGGCCACCCGGCGGGACCGGCACTGGTCCTCGTAGGCCCGCGCCACGGCGCGGAGCGCCTCGAGGTTGGCCAGCGCCTGGCCCGGATCCGGCCAGCCGCGCACCACCTCGCCCAGCCGCCCGGCCCGCAGCGCCAGGTCGAAGGCCTCCGACGGCGAGAGCGCGCCGGCCTGCCCCGCCGCCTCGCGCAGCGCGTTCACCCGCGGCTCTTCGGCGAACGGGAGCGGCCGCTCCGGCGCGACCTCGCCCCGGGCCTCGGCCTCGCCGCGCGCGGTCTTCCAGGCCCGGGTGGTCTCGAGCAGCCCGGAGAGCCAGCCGTCGGGGTCGGCCGCGGCCGGGCCGGAGAGCCAGCTCACCTCCAGCGCCGCCACCCCGTCGCGCGGGTCGGCCATGAGCGCCACCGCCGCGCGGGCCAGCCGCCCCTCCGGCGTGGTGGAGAGCCCGCTGGCCGCCACCCGCGCGGCGATGCCGCGGGCGCGCAGCGCGGTGGCGATGGCGGAGCAGCGGTCGTTCCGGTAGGCGAGCACCGCCACGTCGCGCCGGGTGACCGGCCGGAGCCGCTCGCCGCCGTCCGCCAGCCGCTCCCTCACCCGTAGCTCCGGCCGGCGGGCCAGCAGCGCCTCCACCGCCTCCGCCATCGCCTGCGCCTCGGAGCGAGGCGGCTCGCCCTCCTTGGCCCGTCCGCCGGTCCAGCTCCAGAGCGCGAAGGGTGGCTGCGCGGCCAGCGCCGCCGGCTCCTCCGGCCGCTCCGGCTGGAGCACCACCTGGTCGCGCGGGATGGCCTGCCCCGCGAAGGCGCCGGCGAACAGCTCGGAGGTGAACTCGACCAGCTGGGCCCGGGACCGGTAGGAGGTGGCCAGGATCTCCGGCGAGCCGCCGCCCAGCACCGTATCGAGGGCGGCCGTCATCAGCTCCGGGTCGGAGCCCTGGAAGCCGAAGATGGCCTGCTTGCGGTCCCCCACCCAGATGCTGCGCCGGGCCAGCCCGCCCAGCGCGGTGACCACCGCCAGCTGCAGCGGGAGGTGTCCTGCACCTCGTCCACCAGCACCAGGTCGAGCCGGTCGCGCAGCACCGCCTGCACGGCCGGGAGGCCCAGCACGCGGTGCCCGTGGGCCAGCATGTCGGCGAAGTCGACCACGCGCGCCAGCGCCTTCTCGCGCACGAACGCGTCCAGCGCCTCCGCCGCCAGCTCGAACAGCTCGGCCTGGAAGCCCAGCAGGTCCTCCTGGAAGCCGCGGCAGGCGAGGTGGCGCGCCACCCACTCGCGGAAGGGCCCTGCCCCGGCCGCCAGCTTCTTCGCGCCCACCTCGCTGGCCAGCTTGAGCTGGGCCCGCCAGACCGGGAACCTGCCCGCCTCGAGCGCCGCCTTCATGCGCTGCGCGGTGCCGAGCCGATCGCGGGCGGCGCCGCCGGACGGTGCGTCCTCCTCCAGCCTGGGGATCATCCCGGCCAGCGTCTCCCGCAGGCCGGCCAGGTAGGCGGCGCGGTCCAGCGTGGGCGGGCCCAGCAGGCGCGCCAGCCCCTCGCGGCTCCGCTCCGCCGAGGCGCGCAGATCCTCCGCGCCCAGGCCGTTGGAGCGTGCGGCGTCGATGACCTGTCCCAGCGGCTCGCCCCAGTCCTCGATGTCCAGCCGCTCCGAGAGCGCGTTGAGCTTCCCCTCGCGCCCGCGCAGCACCTCCGCCCGGGCCCGCGCCAGGATCACCCGGCGCTCGGTCTCCGGCACCGGCTCCAGCCAGGGCGAGAGCCCTGACTCGAGCGCGAACTCGCGCAGCAGCCGCTGGCAGACCGCGTGGATGGTCCCGATGTAGCCGTCGCGCACGCGCGCGGCCAGGTCGGCCTTTCCGGCCTCCAGGAGCCGCCGCCGGATCCGGCTCTCCAGCTCGCGCGCCGCCTTGACCGTGTAGGTGATGGCGACCACGCCCTCCGGCCGCGCGCGCCCGGCCTCCAGCTCCTCGAAGAGCCGCTTCGCGAGCGTGAAGGTCTTGCCGGTGCCGGCCGAGGCGCTGATGATCTCGAGGTTCACGGCTCCACCTCCGACTGGCCCACGGACACCTCGCACAGGACGCTGAACTGGCAGAAGTCGCACCTGGGCGGGTAGCGCCCCGGGTCCTTCCTGCCGGGCACCTCGCCCACCACCTCGGCGATCCGCTCGGCCCAGTCGCTCTTCTCGATGGCCACCGGCACGTGGCCCCCGCCCAGCGCCCGCTCCCACAGCGCCAGCGTGCGGCCCGCGATCTGCAGCGTCTCCTCCAGCGACGGCCCCTGCGCCTCGACGGCGGTGGGGAAGGCGTGGAGCGAGTGGGCCAGGAGCTCACCATCCTGCAGCACCAGATAGCCCGCCGGAGGCAGCTTGCCGCCCTGGGGGCCCAGCATCCGCGCGTAGAGCGCCAGCTGCAGCCCCTGCCCCTGCTCCAGCTCCTTGCGACGGTAGGTGAAGCGGCCCAGCTTGAGGTCCAGCACGGCGCGCGCGCCGTCCTTGCGCCGGCGCAGCACCAGGTCGGCGTAGCCCTCCACCGGGTGGCCGGCGAACTCGCCCGCGAGCGGCGTCTCGACGCCCACCACCTCCCAGTCGCCGGCGTGCAGGTGGCGGACCAGCGCCGCCGCCGCGCCCCCGGCCAGCCGGCGCGCCCGGTCCAGCGCCAGCTCCTGTCCGCGCTGCACCAGCGGCGCCGCCTCGCCCGCCACCCGCGCGTCGAAGGCGCGCTCCACGTGCGCCTGCGCGTCCGCCTCGGAGAGCCCGGCCAGCGGCAGCGCCCGCGGCCCGTGCACCAGATCCTGCAGCAGCGCGTGGACGAACGTGCCCAGCAGCTGCGAGCCCTCCGGCAGCTGCAGGGCCCGCCCTGGCCGCAGGCCGGCGCCGTACTGGAGCAGCCACTGCAGCGGGCAGCCCAGCAAGGACATGAGCTGCGTGGCGGACTGCGTGCCGGTGACCTCCACCGGAGCGACGCGCCAGAGCGTGCGCGGCGCGATGGGCGCCGCGGGCGGGATGGCGGTCAGCCGTGGCGCCCAGCCCGGCGCCCGCCCGGCCAGGACCTGCTCGGACGAGAACCGTGCACGCCGCCAGCCCACCCGCCGCTGCTCGCGTCTCCAGCTCGTCCAGGAACGGGTGCGGCTGCAGCACCTCGATGCCGGAGAGCCGCCAGCGCACCAGGGTCACGCCCTCGCTGGCGGCCAGCACCGTCCGGCGCCAGCTCCAGGCCTCCAGCGCGCGCCGCGCACCCGGCGCAGGCAGCTCCACCCCCGCGGCCGCCAGCGCGTCCGCCTCCGCGCTGGACCAGCCGTCCGGCGCGCCGCCCACCTCCACGTCCTGCACGAACCCCCACCAGATGACCTGCTCCGCTCCCGGCAGCACCGCGCCCGCCCGCGGCGCCAGCGCCGGCCGCCCCGCCTCCGGCGCGCAGGCCGCGCGGTCGGCCCCGCTCCCCACCGCCAGCGCGTGCAGCTGCAGGAGGGCTACCGGGGTGAGCCGCTGGTCCGCGGGGCGCGCCAGGAGCACCCGCTCCAGCGCCCGCGCCACCGCCGCAGCCTGCGCCCAGAGCGGCGCAGCCTCGTCGTCGGAGCCGGCCCGTCCACCGAGCCAGGTGGCCACCTGCCGCGTGTGCTCGAGCGCGTGGGCCACCGCCAGCCCCTCGTGCGGATCGGCCAGCGGGGGACCGAACCAGGCGCTGATGCGCTGCTCCAGCGTCGGCCCGTGCGCCTCGTCCCGCGCGGCCGCCTCCGCCGCGAGCTCCTGCACCGCCTCCTGCCAGGCCGGGCTCCAGACGGCGGGCATGTGCGTGAGCGCCTCGAGCAGGCGGCGCTTCGTGACGCCCGGGAGCGGCCCGCCCGGCAGGAGCAGCAGCTCCGCCGCGCGGAACGGGTCCTGCGGCCCGTAGGCCAGCAGGAGCCGCAGCGGCAAGACTTGAAGCTGCGGGCGCAGCGCCGAGGTGACCCCCAGCCCCAGCGTGGGCAGCCCCTGCCGCAGCAGCGCCGCGTCGAGCGCGTCCGGCTCGGCGGCGGCCAGCAGCGTGGTGGCCGCCGGGGGCTGCTGCCGGAGCAGGTCTGCGGTCAGCTCCGCCGCCTCCAGCGCCGTGTCGGCCTCCAGCAGCCGGAACGACCCGTCGCCGCGGAGGCCGGCGCGCGGGGCGTCGGGATCGAGCAGCGCCGACTGCAGCGCCGCCAGGTCGGTGCCGGCCGCGGCGCGGACCCCGCATCCGCTGAAGGACCGGTCATGGTCGCGCCCGCCGCGGCCAGCGCGTCCAGCAGCCGGCGCACCAGCGGCTCGAAGGCGATGGGCGGCGCGCACAGCTCCAGCGTGAGCGGCTCGGCGAGGTGGCCGGCCTGCGCCAGCAGCGTCGCCAGCTGCGCCAGCGCGTCGGGCAGGCCCGGCGGCAGCCGCTCCGGCCGTGCCTCCAGCCGCGCCAGGTCGGCGAGCCGCTCGCTGCCGGCCAGCGCCTGGCCGGTCCAGGCCCATCATCTTCAGGCGATCGCGCAGGGCGAGCAGGAACGCGGCCACGCCGAAGGTGTCGCTGGCGCGGGAGGCCGAGTAGGCGCGCGCGCCGTCGTCGTCCGCGTCGAGCCGGGTCGCGAACGCGGCCAGCCGGTCGGGGGCGCTGGCCAGGTCCGGCGCGGCGCCCACCAGGCGGGCCACGCGGCGGGCCAGCCCCAGCGGACCGACGCACTCCCAGCCCGCGCGCGCCGTCGCGAGCGCGTGGCGCCAGGCCGTGCCGCCGTCGTGAGGTGTGAGGAGCAGCTGGAGCATGGGTCCCCCGGAGCTTCTGCAATTCTAGAGCCGAGGCGGACATGAGCGGCAGACGGGCATTTCCCGTACATCGCGCCGCCGGGATGGTCCGCGGCGCGGACCACAGGTCCGCCGTTCGTCCGCTCGCCGGGCCCTCCGGAGCCGGAATCACGGGGGAAAGGCGCTGGCCCACCGCTCGCAGTGGACCCGCGGCACGGCCGCCTTCACCGGCCGCGGGAGAGACCTTGGACACCTCGGCCACCTGGCGCATCCGCATCACCTGTGACGCAACCCCGGGCTGGCGCTGCACCGTCGAGTGCAGCGGCCACCACACGCTGGCCGAGCTGCGCGACGTCGCGTTCGAGGCCTACAATCTGAGGAAGGGCGCGCCCGCCGACTTCTTCCTGTCCGGCGAGAAGTTCGAATCGGGCCACCGCGCTGGTCGCCGATGGCACGCCGCTGGCGGAGCTGCAGCTCCCGGCGGGCCATCGCTTCCTCCTCAGCCCGTTCGATCACCTGCTGAACCTCGAGCTGGTGGTGGAGGCGGTGCGGCCGGAGCCCGGGCCGGAGCGCCCGGAGGTGGTGGAGCAGGGCGGCGCCGTCGGATCACGGCGCGCTGCCCCCGGAGCTCAAGGTGACGCAGGTGACCGAGGAGGTAGGCGCCCTCGGGAACGCGCTCTGGATGGACGGCTGCGCCTTCCACGAGGCGGCGCGTGGCTTCACCAGCTCCACCGAGCTGGAGACGCGGGCCGTGCGCGTGCTGCAGCTCCTGGAGCGGACGCTGCCGCGGATGGCGGCGGTCCCGGACGCTGCGGCCTGCGCGTTCTTCGGCGGCGCCGGGCAGGACCTGCCGCGCTACCTGCTGGTGCTGCGCGACGCCGGGCCGGAGCTGCTGGAGCGGACCTTCACCGCCATGCAGCCGCTGACGCCGGACACCCGCCGCAAGCCGCTGCCCGCGCCGCTGCTGGCGCGCCTCCTCGCCACCACCAATCCGCGTGAGCAGCCCGGCTCCCAGCTCGACTGCTTCGACCCGGAGGTGCTCGCCCCGCTGGCCGGCGAGGTGACGCGCGAGCTGGAGGGCTCGCGCGAGCGGATGGACGCCATGACGCTCCTCACCGGCGTGCACGTGATGGCCTGGCTGGACGAGGTGACCTACGTGCTGGCCCAGCACCGGCGGCTGGACGAGCTGCGCACCATCGCCGCGCAGCAGGCGGTGGTGACGTGCAGCCGGTGGCCGCTGGTGCACGCGGCGCTGGCCCTGGCCAAGTCGCGTGCCCACCCGGAGGCCCGCGAGCTGCTGGAGCTCGCGGACACGTTCGGGGCGCCTGCCAGCGACCTCGACCGGTGCCTGCGCGCGGAGGTGCTCCGGAGGATCGGCGAGGAGGCGCGGGCGGAGGAGGCGCTGCGCGGGGTGCTCCAGCAGCGCTGGGTCAGCGAGCGGATCCACCAGGTGGCGCTCCGCGAGCTGAAGGATCTGCTGGAGGAGCAGGGGCGCAAGGACGAGCTCCGGGCCCTCCGGGAGGAGGCGGCGCGCTGGCGCGAGCGGGTGGACCAGCAGTTCGAGCGGTTCGAGCGATCGCCGCACCGGATGGCCTACCGGGAGGAGGAGCGGCAGGTGCCCCAGCCGCTCCGTCCGCTGCGCGCCGGTCCCAGCCGCGGCCGGAACGAGCGCTGCGCCTGCGGCAGCGGCAGGAAGGTGAAGCGGTGCTGCGGCGTGTGACCGCGTGAGGTTCGTGGGGCGGCGGGCGGGGGCGGCCGGGTCTCGCGGGCGCCGGCCCGTCCTCGCCCGCCTGCTCCAGGATCCTCCACACGCTCACTTCAAGCCGGCGGCCTGCAGCGACGCGATGGAGCGCTGGTCGGTCTCGTTGAGGCGGAAGTCGAGCGCGGCGACGAAGCCGTCCACCTGCGAGGGGTTGCGGGCGCCCACGATCGCGCCCGTCACCTCCGGCCGCCGCAGCACCCACGCCAGCGCCATGACCGCGGCCGAGACGCCGTGGCGCGCGCCGATGGTCCGGAGCAGCGCCTGCATGCCCAGGTTCCTGGTCAGGCGCGGCTCGCGGAACTCCAGGCTCTTCGTGCGCCAGTCGTCCGGCGGGAGGGCGGCGATCCGGTCGCGGGTCATCGAGCCGGTGAGCAGGCCCGCCTGCATGGGTGAGTAGACGATCACGCCGATGCCGTGCTGGGCGCAGTAGGGCAGCAGCTCCTGCTCGATGTCCGGCTTCACCGCCGAGTAGGGCGGCTGCACCGAGGTGACCGGCGCGATCTTCCGTGCGCGCTCCAGCTGGGAGACGTCGAAGTTGGACACGCCAATCCAGCGGACCTTGCCCTCCTCCTTCAGCTTGGCGAGCGTCTCCCAACCCTCCTCGAGGTCGGCGGCCGGGTTGGGCCAGTGGATCTGGTAGAGGTCGATCTGCTCCACGCCCAGCCGCTTGAGGCTGGCCTCGCACTCGCGCCGGATCGAGTCGCCCTTGAGCGAGTTGGTCACCTTCCGGTGCTCGTCCCAGACCAGCGAGCACTTGGTGAAGAGGTACGGGCGCTCCTTGTGGTGCCGGTTGCGCACCGCCTTGCCGACGATCTCCTCGGAGTGGCCGAGCCCGTAGACCGCGGCCGTGTCGATCCAGTTGATGCCCTGATCGAGCGCCCGGAGGATGGCCGAGATCGAGGCCTGGTCGTCCTGCGGCCCCCACCCGAACTGCCAGTCACCGCCGCCGGTGGCCCAGCTGCCGAAGCCCAGCGGGGAGAGTTCGAGGTCCGAGTTGCCGAGCCTGCGCTTCTGCATGGGCACCCTCCGAGGCGATCCAGCCTGGAATGTAGCGCCCGCCCGGGCGGCGCGCCTCTTTACGCCCACCGGCCGTTCCGCGGACCCTTGGTCCGCCGCGCGGACCATCGCGCCGATATCGCCACGCGGCGATCGCCCTGTTTGCAGCGATCTCCGCGGCGGCATGCGCCTCGCAAAACGGCCCCGGGCCACCCACGCCGAGGTCGTCCCATGTCCCTCCCAACCGTCTCTTCCTCGTCCCCCTCCCTCCCTCCCTTCACCCAGCCTGCCGCCAACGAGGAGGTCCCCACGCTCCGCTCCGCGCGGAGCGACGCCGCCGCCCTCGCCACCGCGGCCCCCGAGGCGTCCGCGGTGGCCCGCATCGCGCCGCGACCGCTGGCGGACCCCACCACGCTGGCCGGCCTCCGCGACTGCGTGGAGGACGCGCGGGCCGCGGCGCTCGCCGGCGGCAACGGGCCGCCCGACCCCGCCACGTACGCCGCGCTGGTGCAGCGGCTCGAGCAGGCGCTCCCCAGGCTCCCGGAGGCCTACCGGAAGGGCGTCGGGGAGCCGCTGCTGGAGACCCTCCGCCAGCTGGGGCCGGACGGCTACCGGCACGTGCTGCGGGCCGATCCAGACCTCACCGGGCCGGGGCGGCTGCTGCTCGACGTCTCGCAGGCCGTGCTCCAGCACGCCGAGGGCTACAAGCCCAAGGCGACCGGCGCGTTCCAGGAGGTGGTGAGCGACCTCTACGACGGCTTCCTCGCCAGCGAGTCCAGCGCGGGCGTGAAGGCGCCGGAGGGCGGGGTGCTGCCGCCGCTGGTGCGCTGGGGCAGCGCCGACTCCGGGCCGTACACCTGGCCGGTCACCGACACGCGCAAGGTGGATGCCAAGGCGCCCATCGTGAGCCTGCCGGTGGCCAACGCCAGCGGCGGCCTCTTGGCCTGGCCTGCGCTGGCGCACGAGACCGTCGGGCACGACATCCTGGCGGCGGACAAGGGGCTCAAGAAGGAGCTGGCCACCGACGTCCGCAAGGCGCTCATCGACGCCCGGCTCGATCCCGCCATCGCCGACTACTGGGCCAGCCGCATCGACGAGACCGCCTCCGACGTGATGGGCGTCCTCAACATGGGGCCGGCCGCAGCGGTCGGGCTGATCGGCTACTTCCGCGGGGTGCTCGGCGCGGTGAGCGGCTCGCCGCGCCTGCGCACCGAGGGGAGCAGCGGCGACCCGCATCCGGCCGACCTGCTGCGCGCCTACGTGGCGGCGGAGACGGTGCGGCAGCTGGAGTTCAAGGGGGCGGGGCGCTGGGCCGACAAGCTCGTCACCGAGGCCGACAAGGACCTCGACACCATCCGGCTGGGCGACCTGCGCATCACCGCCGGCGTCGCCAAGCTCTCGGCGCAGATCGTGGCGCGCACCATCGTCCAGAGCCGGCTCAAGGCGCTGGAGGGGCGCTCGCTGGGGCAGATCCAGAACTGGAGCGACCAGGACGAGGCCGTGGTGGCCGGGCTCCGGGCCCGGATGCAGCCCGGCGCCGCGGGTGGGGCGGCGCAGTGGGCCGAGGGCGCCTACGCGGCCCACGCCGTGGCGGCCGGCGTGTACGAGGCGGTGGCGCAGCCCGGGCGCGTGGCCGAGGCCATGGCCAGGACCATCGCGCTGCTCGACCAGATGCACGCGAAGAACCCGTCGTGGACCATCCAGGAGCGTAGGGCGGGGTAGGGGATGGCCACCTATCGCCCCGAGGCCGCGCTCATCGTCCAGTCGGACGGGACCATCCTGGCCGAGGTGGGCGCGCCGGACTACCCGGTGGCGCGCGCGAAGCTGGCCCGCTTCGCCGAGCTGGCGAAGTCGCCCGAGCACGTCCACACCTACCGCATCACCCCGCTGTCGCTCTGGAACGCGGCGGCCTCGGGCATGGGCGAGGCCGAGGTGGTGGCGGCGCTGCTGGAGCACTCGAAGTACGACGTGCCGCAGAACATCCTGGCCGAGGTGAGGGAGCAGCTGGGGCGCTACGGCCGGCTCTGGCTGGAGCAAGGCGACCGCCCCGGGGTGCTGCTGCTCCGGGCCTCGGATCCGTACCTGGCCCGGGTGCTCGAGCTGTCCAGGGCCGGGGCGCTGCTGGGCCGGCAGCTCGAGCCTGGCGTGTTCGAGCTGCCGGTGGAGCGCCGGGGCGACGTGAAGCAGGCGCTCATCGCCGTGGGCTGGCCGGTGGACGACCGGGCCGGCGTCGTGCCTGGCGAGGGCATGCCGTGCCAGCTGCGGTCCGTCACGGTGGGCGGCGCGCCGTTCGCGCTGCGGCCCTACCAGTCCGACGCGGTGGAGCTGTTCGCGGCCGGCGGGGCGCACGGCGTGATCTGCCTACCGTGCGGCGCGGGGAAGACGCTGGTCGGCCTGGGGGCGATGGCCCGCTTCCAGGAGAGCACGCTGGTGCTCTGCGCCAGCACCACCGCCGCGCGGCAGTGGCTGGCCGAGGCGCTCGACCGGACCACGCTGCAGGCCGGCGACGCGGGCGAGTACACCGGGGCGGGCAAGTCGGTCCGGCCCTTCACGGTGGCCACCTACCAGATCCTCACCCACCGCCCCGGCGGCCGGAAGCCAACCCCCGAGGCGCCGCTGCGGGCAGAGGACTTTCCGCACTTCGAACTCTTCAACGCGCGGCGGTGGGGCCTCATCATCTACGACGAGGTGCACCTGCTGCCCGCGCCGGTCTTCCGCATGACCGCCGCCATCCAGTCGCGCCGCCGCCTGGGCCTCACCGCCACGCTGGTCCGCGAGGACGGGCACGAGGGGGACGTGTTCTGCCTGGTGGGGCCCAAGCGCCACGACGTGCCGTGGAAGGACCTCGAGGAGAGCGGGTTCATCGCCAGCGCGGTCTGCTGCGAGATCCGGGTCGGCCAGAGCCCCGCCATGCGCATGACCTACCTGGCGCTGGAGCGGCGGGACCAGCACCGCTTCGCGGCCGCCAACCCGCGCAAGCTGGACGTGGTCAAGGCGCTGGTGGCGCGGCACCCGGGCGAGCCGGTGCTGGTGATCGGCACCTACCTCGGCATGCTCCGCCGGCTGGCGCAGCAGCTGGGCGCCCCCATCGTGGACGGGGGCACGCCGCAGCCGGTGCGCGAGGGGGTGTTCGCCGCCTTCAGGCAGGGCAAGCACCCGGTGCTGGTCCTGTCCAAGGTCGGCAACTTCTCCATCGACCTGCCCGACGCCTCGGTCTGCATCCAGGTGTCGGGCAACTTCGGTTCGCGCCAGGAGGAGGCCCAGCGGCTGGGGCGCATCCTGCGCCCCAAGGCCCGGCAGGCCTGGTTCTACACCGTCATCACGCGCGACACGGAGGAGAGCCGCTTCGCCTTCAAGCGGCAGCTCTTCCTGGGCGAGCAGGGCTACGCCTACCTGATCGAGGACTGGGAGCAGGAGGTGCCCGAGGGGTCTGCCGATTCCGCCGAGGCGCCGCCCCTCCCGCCGCCGGCGCTGCCCGGCGAGGCCCCTGCCGGCCCGCCAGACGCCACCGTCATCTCGCTCTCCGACGAGAGGGATCGCCGCCGTGCCACACTTCACTGAGTCCCACGCCCGCTACTTCCGCGAGGAGACCCCGGTCCGCGAGCTGGCGCGCGAGCTGCTCGGCGAGTGGGTGCCAAGCCCGATCCTGGCGGCCCGCGCGCTGGCCGAGCTGGTCGCGGACCTGCCCCGCCTGCAGGCGCTGGTGACCACCTTCCCCGGCGCCGGCGTGGTGGCGCTGGAGGTGCTCTCCGGGGAGGAGGAGCTCGACCGGCGTGACCTGGTGGTCCGGCTGGAGGCGCGGCTCGGCCCGGGGCGCGCCGAGGCGGCCCTCCACGCGGTGGGGCGGCGCGGGCTGCTGGCGCAGCAGCGCGGGTGGCACGGCCACCTGGTCTGCAAGCTGTGGGAGCCGTTCCGCGAGGCGCTGCGGAGCGTCTTCGCCGCCGGGGCGCTCGCCGGAGCGCCGGAGGAGGGCGCCGCCTGGCCGGACCAGGGCGGCCTCGCGCTGGCGGTCCTGCTCGCCCAGCTCGAGAAGGCCCCGCTCCGCATCTCGCGCAACGACTCGCCCAACCGGCGCGACCTGGAGGTGCTGGAGCGCCGCTTCGAGCGGGCGCTCGGGGACGGCGTGACCACCCACGTCGTGCGGGCCTTCCGGCGCATCGGGCTGCTCGCCCACGAGGTGCGCGACGCCCAGCCGCGCGCCAGCCTCTTCGCCGTGGTCGATCAGGGCGCTGCGCTCGGCTTCCTCGAGGGCACGCGCGCGCAGCGGCTGCGGGCGCTGTGCGCAGCCTGGCCGCCGCCCCGGGCGCTGCGCCCGCTCTTCCAGGCGGGGGCGCGGGTCCTCCCGCTCGAGCACTGCCGGCGCCTGGGCGGGCCGTGCGGCGTCGAGGAGCAGACGGCCTGGCTCGAGTTCGGCCTGGCAACCGGCCTGCTGGAGGAGGTGGGCGGCGGGGTGCGCGTCGCCGGCGAGCTGCGCGGCCAGCGCCCGCAGCGCCCGGCCGCCGGCCGCTGGCTGGTCCAGCCCACGCTGGAGATCGTGGTGCCGCCCGACGTCCCCCCCGGCGACGTCTTCCGGCTGGCGCGCCTGGCCGAGGTCGAGTCGCTCGACCGCGCCGCCGTGCTGCGGCTCACGCCGCGCAGCCTGGACGCGGCCTGCGGCGCCGGGTTCGACGAGCACGACGCCATCCAGCTGCTCACGGCGCGCGCCGGCGCGCCGCTGCCCGAGACCGTGCTGCGGGTGCTGGCGGACGGCCTGCGCTCGCCGCGGATGGCCCGGCTCCACCACGGGCTGGTGGCCGTGGTGCCGGGTGGGCCCGCCGCCACGCTGCGGGCCCACCCCGAGCTGCCCAGGCTGGCCCCGCGCGAGCCGGCGCCCGGCGTGTTCCTGGTCGAGCCAGGCCAGGAGGAGGCGTTCAAGAAGGTCCTCGCCGCGACCGGGGCGGAGGCGCGCTGCGAGGGGCGCCGCACGCCGACGTTCTGGCCACAGCAGCTGGACGCCTGCGACACGGCCGAGCTGGAGATCCTGCTCGCGCTCCCCGCCCTGCCCGACCCGGATCCGCGCATCGCCCAGGCCCGGCAGCGCGCCCTGGACGGCCACGCCGGCGAGTTCCCCGAGGTGCCGCCTGCCGCGCCTGCAGCGAAGGTCGATGCAGGGGCGGAGGTGGATGGGGAGGAGCTCGGCTTCGAGGACCCGGAGGAAGACGCCGCGGAGCGCGAGCTGGACGAGGAGGAGGTGGAGGCCGTCCTCGACGTCGAGCAGGGCCAGGAGGCGCCGCCCGCGCTCCGGGACATGTTCGCCCAGTGGGCGCCCGTCGCCCGCAGAGCCATCGCCCGCCGGCACGACCTGTGGCTCCTGCTCGACGGCGCTCCGCCGCGCCGGGTGACCCCGCACCGCTTCGGCCTCTCCGGCGGGCGGCTGCAGCTGGAGGCGCTGGCGCAGGACACGCTCGAGCTGCGGGCGTTCCCCGCCGACCTGATCCGCGCCGCCGCGCTGTCCGGGCCGAGCCGGCCCAGGTTCCTCACCGCCCTGACCGAGGCCCGCGGCGTACTGCGCGCCTCGCGCAACGACCCCTGCCCCTGCGGCAGCCAGCGCAAGTACAAGGCCTGCTGCCTGACCAGGGACGTGGCCGACGAGCTGGGGACGTGACCATGAGCGCCGCCCGCTACCTCGGCCCTGAGCCGCCCATCCGCGACCTCTCGGTGGAGTGGCCCATCTTCCTGTGGCGCCCCGACGGCACCGGCCGCCGCGAGGGGCTCCTCCTCCGCACGCCGCTCTGCCCCGACCCCAGCTGCAGCGAGCGGCACCTCCTCATCGACGCACACGTCGTCTCGGACGACCTCCTCGGCACCGAGAGCTTCGACGTCCAGTATCCGCCCGGTGTCCCGGAGGTGCTCGACCACGCCTTCACCCTGCGCGTCGCGCTCGACGACGGAGAGGTGGAGCCCACCCGCCGCGTCGACCTCCCCGACGCGCTCGCCTGGTTCCTGCAGGAGCTCGACCCCGAGCTGCTCTCCACGCTGCGCCGGCGGTTCGTGTTCCAGCGGCGGGAGCGGGGAGTGGCGGAGGGGATCCCGGTCCGACGAATCCCGCAGCCCGGGCGGAACGAGCCGTGCCCGTGCGGTTCCAGGAGAGAGTTCAAGTTCTGCTGCGTGGCCGAGATCTCAGCTGATTCGCCGCCTAGGTCCACGCCGTCGTAGCGCCGCTGGGGGGTGAGCCGGGTTGGCGCTGCGGGATGCGGTCGTTGTTCGCCCTGCACGGATGAATCTCGGCTTCCCCGAGCACCTCGGGAGGCGGGGCGCCTTCGGTTCGGATACGATGGCCCGGTGAGGTACTGGTGGGTCAACCAGAAGCAGACCTACCGCCACGAAATCGGCGGTGGATACCTCTGGTCGCCCAAGCGGAAGGCAGACCAAAGCCGAAACCGCTTCTACGACAACATGAAGGCGGTGGCGCCGGGTGACGTGGTCTTCTCGTACTGGGAGGCCGCCATCCGGGCGTACGGCTTCATTCGATCGTTCGGATACGACGCGCCTAAGCCGGAGGCGTTCGGGAACGCGGGCCGAAACTGGAGCCAGATCGGCTACCGCGTCGACGTGGAGTATGTGAAGCTCGAACGCCCGATCGAACCACGACAGGCGTGGAACCGCATCCAACCGCTCTTGCCGGACAGGTACTCGCCTCTCAACCCGGCAAACGGCAAGGGGCTTCAGTCCGTCTACCTGGCTGAGCTGCCCCTCGATCTCGGTGCGCTCATCTGGTCGCTGAGCGCCGACGCCGGGAACGCGCTGGTGGTCCGCGATGCGCGCGCAGCGCTCATTGCCTCGGCCGAGGAGCCAGAGCGCGAGACCTGGGAGCGTCATGAGCTCGAGCAGCTCGGCGAAGCGAGGCTCGACAGGACGGAGCGGGAGGCGATCGTCAAGGCCAGGGTAGGGCAGGGCCTGTTCAGGCAGAACATCGCCACGCTGGAAAGGCAGTGCCGGATAACCGGCGTATCGAACCCCGCGTATCTCATCGCAAGCCACATCAAGCCCTGGCGGCACGCGAGCAATGAGGAGCGGCTCAGCAAGCACAACGGGCTCATGCTGGCGCCACAGGCAGACTTCCTGTTCGACCGCGGGTTCATCTCGTTCGGAGATGGACGACTCCTCGTATCGCCAGTGGCGGACGAGCGGAGCCTCGTGAAGCTCGGGGTAGACCCCGACCGCCCCCCGGTGGTGGGGGCCTTCACGAACGAGCAGGAACAGTATCTCGAGTTTCACCGAGCGGAGATCTTCAGGGCGGTGGACGTTTGCTAGCGCAGTGACCCGGCGAGTGGCTCTTGCGCCACCGTGGCGGCGACGAGAGCACCGACCTGCTACAGTCCCCGCCCATGCGCGCCCACCCCCTCCGCCGCGCCCTGCTCCCAGCCGTCCTCGCCGCGCTGCTCCTGGCCCGCCCCGCCCCCGCGGCCGCGCCGGAGACCTACGCCGTGGGCAAGCTCCCGCTGGCGCCCTTCGGCGCCTCGGTGGAGTTCCCGGCCTGGGGCGCGACCAAGGTGGAGCTGGGAGGCCTGCTGCTCACGCAGGGCACGTACGACGACCGGAACCCCTGGGCGCACCTCTCGATGCTGGCGCCGTTCGGCTGGCTGCACCACGACGGCGTCCCCAACCTGCGCCTCTCGCTGGGCTTCCAGGAGCTGTTCCAGCAGGAGGTCGCGGCCATGGGCATCCCCTCCGGCCACGAGGAGCGCGTCGTGGGGCGGGCGCGCCTGCAGCAGCCGCGGGGCGAGGCGGCGCTGTACGAGCTGCTCCAGCTCGACGTCCGCAACTTCACCGATCCGGGCGGCACGCACCGGCTGGTCTACCGCCCGCGGCTGCGCGTCGGCCAGGGCTTCAACCTGGACGCGGTGCGCATCCACTCGCTCTTCCTCTACCAGGAGGTCGCGCTGCGGTACTCGAGCGACGACTACGCGACCAAGGCCTTCGACTTCTTCCGGGCGGTGGTCGGCTACACCTGGACCACGCGCACCGGCACCTTCGTGTCGCTGGGGGCGGTGGGGCAGGTGTCGCTCAACCCGCCGGGCACGCGCTACGACATCCTCTACGGCCCGGTCCTGACCTTCGCCCACAAGTTCCGCGCGCCGCCTCCGCAGGCGGCGCCGCCCCCGCCCGGAGACGTGCTGGATTGAGCCGACGAGCGCTCGGCCCTTTGGCCTATTGCCGGCCCCCGGGCTCCGCGGCGAGTCTGCAGGGTCACCCCGGGAGGCCCGAGTGAACCGCGCCGTCACGTCCTTCATCGCCCTGGTCCTGCTCGCCGCCAGCGCCGCCAGCGCCGCAGCGCGCGCCGAGGCGCCGGCGTCGCTCGACTACCAGCCGGCGCCGGACGCGCTGGCCGCCCCGCCCGCGCAGCCGGCGGCGCCCGTCGAGGAGGCGCCGGCCAAGCCCGTCGAGAAGAAGAAGTCGCCCTTCTTTCCGATCTGGGGAGACAAGGCCCGCGCCAAGGGCTTCGAGCTGCCGCCGGCCTGGGGCCTGATGGCGAACTACTACTACCAGCGCTCGGACATCCGCATCTCCAACCTGCAGCTGGGCGTGAACGACAGCCGGATGTTCGACGCCAGCTTCATCAAGTTCGGCACCTCCACCGCCAAGGCCAGCTCGCTCTGCCTGCGGCCCAACTTGATGATCTTCCCCTTCTTCACGTTCTACGGCCTGCTCTCCGCCGGCAACTCCAGCACCACCGTCAACGTCACCGACCCGGGCACCTTCACCACGGTCGCCGACTCCAACGCCAAGGTGGTCGCGCTGGGCGGCACCTTCCAGATGGGCCTGGAAGGGCGTCTTCGTGGTGGCGGACTTCAACGGCGCCGTGGCCGACGTGGACCGCATGGCCGATTCGATGGGCTCGAACCTCCTCTCCTTCCGCCTGGGGTTCAACAAGAAGCTGGGCGGGCCGCGCCCTGGCCACGGCATGGCCTTCTGGGCGGGCACGGCCGGACAGGTGCTGGACGTGGAGACCAAGGGCTCCGTGAAGCTGGCCGACGTGCTCCCCACGCCCTCGCAGGACCAGGTGGATGCGGTGCAGCTTCGCTGCGACGCGATGTCGGCGCTCAACCCGGGCAAGGCGCGGTGCAACGAGTTCGCCGACAAGATGCAGGGCTGGGTGGACGGCACCGACCCGGACGCCACGGTCCACTACTCGCTCGACAAGAAGCCCAAGGACGTCTGGAACGCGCTGGTGGGCGCGCAGTACGCCTACGACCGCAACTGGATGCTGCGGGCCGAGTACGGCTTCCTGACCTCGCGCACCTCGTTCCTGCTGGCGCTGGAGTACCGCTTCGACGGGCCGTGACGTCGCAGGGCGGTGCCCGGCGCCGCCCGCTCAGAACGCCTCGCCGGCCCCGAAGTACACGCCCACCGAGTCCTGCCCGGCCGCCAGGTCGAGCGTGACGTTGTTGCGCGCCTCGCGGTTCATCATGAAGCGCAGCCCCACGCCGGCGGCGGGGCGGAGCCGCTCGAAGAGGTGCTCGCGCCCCTGCTCGTGGCCGGCCACCGACACCGGCGGGCTCGAGAACGTCGCGGCGTTCGCGAACACCACACCGCCCAGCAGGCCGTCGTCGGTGAGCCGGAAGCGCCACTCGGCCTCGCCGTAGACCTCGGCGTCGCCGCGGAAGCGGCCCTGGATGTAGCCGCGGCCGCTGCGGATGGCGAAGTCCCAGCCGATGGACGGCAGCGCCAGGTAGGGCAGCCGCCCCGAGGTCACGCCCTGTCCCAGCACCCAGAACGCCAGCACGTTGCGCGGCGTCTCGTCCGACAGGCTCACGTAGGTGCGCGCCTCGCCGAAGACCATGGTCGCGTCCTGGGTGCTGCCGAGCCACTCCGGGTAGGCGCGCAGCGAGCCGTTGAGGTACCAGCCGCGGTAGGCGTTGATGGTGGAGTCGCGGCTGTCGAGCACCAGCTCCAGCCCCACGCCGGAGGTGTTGTAGGCCTTGCCGGGGAAGCCGAACTGCTCGCTGTAGGCGGCGTGGCTGGTCACCACCGGCGGCGCGGCCCCCAGGTCCAGCCGCTGGTCGTCGATGCCGTAGTAGCGGTCGAAGCGGTAGCTCAGCCCGGCGTAGAAGCTCCCCTTCACCCGCCGCAGCACCGACTGGTGGATGCGGAACAGGTTGAAGTCCATGGGCCGCTCGCCCGCCAGCGTGGCGGTGGGGCCGATGCCACCGAGGGTGAAGGCGGTGTCGTCGGTGCCGGCGCTGGAGCCGAGGCCGTAGGTGGACTGGTTGGTGAGGAGCAGCCGGTAGTCGCCCTGCAGCTGCCAGGCGTTCCCCTCCAGCACGGCCACGTTGCGCGACTGCACGATGAGCTGCTGCTTGGTGGTGACGAAGGCCACCAGCCCGAGGCTGGAGATGGTGGTGGTCTCCGGATCGCCCATGTAGATGCCGGCCAGCGTGGTGATCCCGAGCACGAAGCCGTTCTGCGGCGTGTAGCCGACGGCGGGGATGATGGAGGGGTAGAGCTTCCAGGGCTCGAGCACGCCGCGGCTCTTCTTGAGGCCGATCCACTCCAGCAGGTCGCGCTGGTCCATGTAGCGGGCCCCCGCCGGCCGGGGCCGGCGGCGGGGCGTCCTCGGCCAGGGCCGGGGCGGAGGCCGCGAGCAGCGCGCAGGAGAGCAGGGTGGTGCGCAGGGCCGTCACGAGGGGCTCCGGGTGGAGTAGCGACCCCGAGTCTAGGCGCCCTGCGCCGCCGCCGACAAGGCGGCGCCCACTGGACCTTCGGTGCATTCCCGGGCGGCCCGCTTCGTGCCTTGATGCGGCATGTCCCGTCCCCGGCACCGCCCGCACCTCGCGCGCTCCCTGGCCCTGGCCGCGGCGCTGCTCGGCCCCTGGGCCGCGCCGGCGCGCGCCGACCTCCAGGAGCTCTTCACCGACCCCGCCGACGGCGCCTTCGACGCGTCCGCATGGCTCGCCACCCGCCGCGGCTTCGTGCCGCTGGTCATCCCCATCACCGAGCCCGCGCTGGGCTACGGCGCGGCGGGCGGGCTGGTCTTCTTCCACGCCCAGCCGGCGGAGCCGGGCGAGCGCGTCGAGTTCTCCCCGCCCAGCCTCTCCGCGGCCATGGGGTTCGCCACCAGCAACGGCACCTGGGGCGCGGGCGGTGGGCACATGGGCATCTGGAGGCACGACACCATCCGCTACCTGGGCGGCGGCGCGTACACCTCCCTCAACCTCGACTTCTACGGCGCCAGCGAGCAGGCGCGCCGCTTCAACCTGGAGGCGGTCCCGGTCATGCAGGAGCTGGTGCTGCGCGTGGCCGGCAGCCGGCTCTACGCCGGCGGCCGCTGGATGTTCGCCCACTCCAAGGTCACCTGGAAGGACGCGCCACCGGACGGCCTGCTGGGCGCGACGGTGGGACTCGACCATCAGCGGCGCCGGCCCGGTGGTCACCTGGGATGCCCGCGACACCATCTTCACGCCCTCCAGCGGCACGCGCGCGGAGGCTTCGTTCCTCTGGTTCGAGCCGTGGATGGGGAGCGACTACACCTACTGGAAGCTGTCCGCCTACCAGCTCGGCTACTTCCCGGTGACACCCTCCGTGACCACCGCGCTCCGCGTGGACGCGCAGCTGACCGGCGGGGAGGTTCCCTTCTACGCGCTGCCCTACGTGCGCCTGCGCGGCGTGCCGGCGCTGCGCTATCAAGGCAACTCGGTGGTGGTGGCGGAGACCGAGGTGCGCTGGGACATCGTCCGCCGCTGGAGCGCGGTCGGCTTCGCCGGCGTGGGCGCGGTGGACGCGCTGCGGGACGAGGTGCCCTGGAGCGCCGGCGGCGGCTTCCGCTACCTGCTGGCCAGCGCCTTCGGCCTGCGCATGGGCCTCGACGTGGCCCGCGGCCCGGAGGACTGGGCCTGGTACGTGGTGTTCGGGAATCCGTGGCGGTGAGGGCCCGGCGAACGCCGCCAATGCCCTCGGACGTCACGAACCTACGCTTGGCGAGTAACGGTCACCCCAGGGCCATCCCGCGTTGCGTGATGCACAACGATGGTTTGCGCCTCGTCAACGGACCGGCCCCGGCAGGTCGCGTAGACTGGCGCCCACGAAGGCGTGTCCGTCCGGTCGGGAGGATGCGTGAGCCCGCGAGGGCGCGGGGGAGGGCCGCGTGCCGTCGAGCTTTGCGTGGGTGGACTTCTCCGAGGACGACCGCCGCCGCACCAGCGAGGTCCTGCAGCTCTTCCATGAGCGCGATACCCGCGACGAGCTGGGCCTCGGGGTCATCCGGGACGCCCTCGCTGACCGGCTGTTCCCGGGGACGTCCACGCTGCAGACCCGCGCCGCGTACTTCCTGCTCGTTCCCTGGACGTACCTCCGTCTGGCTTCCAGGCCGAGCAGCTCTGCCGTGGCCAGGCGGGCGCGCGAGGCCGAGATCAAGCTCGATCGCGGCGCTCCAGACCGGCTCCGACACCGATGGCATCATCGGGGCCGTGGCTGGCGAGAAGGTGAAGCGCACTGCTTCCAGCACCTACTGGGTCGGGCTGGGGAGCTGGGGCATCCGTCGCCTGCGGGGTACGCAGGACCAGTACCACCGCGCGTTCGAGCGGCTGCACGCGCCCGCCGGCGGTGCCGGGCGCGTGGAGTCCTCGAGCCACGACGGCACCCCGCTGGCAGCCACCTTCGAGGCCTGGGATCCCGCGCTGCCGGGTCCGCCCGAGGGGTTCCCGGAGAAGGCGAGCTTCCGCCTCGATCGGCGGCAGGCGGAGTATCTCCGGGATCGGATCACGCAGGCCCGCGACCGCCGGTCGCTCCTGGCCCACCTCGTTCGGCCCGGGCTGCCGTGGGAGCACGAGGCTGCCTTCCCCTGGGAGTGCCCCGACGTCGAGACCTGGCCCGAGCACATCCAGGCCGAGATGGCCCACGCCCGTGCCTTCTCGGAGCTGATGCACGGCGCGGCGCTGCTCTACAACCTCATGCTCGCCCAGGCGTCGTCCAGCGAGGAGAAGGTGGTCGAGTACCGCAAGCGGTTCGGCGGGTGGGCCGAGGAGATCGCAGCGCGCGGAGCGTACTTCGCTCGCTGGAGCCGCGCCGACTTCTGGGCCCTCGTCGATGCGCAGGCGGGGCGCGTGATCGGCCAGACGCGGGACTTCGTCGATACCTGGGTGGCCCGGGCGCTGGGGCCGGCGCCCGCGTCGCTCGCGGACGATCCCGGTGCCCGGGAGCAGAATCCGGGTCCGGGAGGAGCGGCTGAAGCGCGGGCTGGCGCGCCTCGGGAACCAGGGGGCGCTCGCGCGCTGGAGTGGCGCGGCAGGGGCGGGTCGACTCGACTACCGCTGGTTCCGGGTCCGGACGCTGGTAGCTGACATCCAGCGCGGCCAGCGAGAGGAGGCCTGACGTGCTCGAGCCGCGCGCCCGTACCGTCTACCTCGACGCCCTGAAGCCACCTCCGGGCTACCGCCTCGACCGCGCCATCGGGACCACATACTCCGTGGACCTGCACTCGCTCCTGGCGATCCCGCTCGCCTTCGCCCAGCTCGACTGGGCGGAGCGCGCCGAGGAGCTGGTGGAGGATCGGGTCCGGCTGCTGAGGGCCCTGCGCACCGAGGCCGCCCGCGTCACCCTGTTCTGCCAGGCAGGGCGGATCGCGGTGCCGCGGAGCGGTCACCCGCTGTTTGCCTACCTGGAGCCGATGCTCCGGGAGTGCGCGGTCCGGGGCAGGAGAGGGGAGTTCCACCCCAAGACCTGGGTGCTCCGGTTCACCGACGGCGAAGGCCAGGCGGTCCGCTACCGCTTCCTCTGCTTGAGCCGGAACCTGACCTCCGACACCTCCTGGGACACGGCGCTGGCGCTGGAGGGGGAGCTCGTCGGGCGAGCCAACGCGTTCGGCAGGAACCACCCGCTGGGCGCCTTCATCGAGGCGCTCCCCGGCCTGGCGCTGGGGGACGTCTCCCTAGCGCTCCGGCAGGAGCTGCTGCGCATCGCCTATGAGCTGCGCCGGGTACGGTTCGAGCCACCCGCGCCGTTCCGCGACGGAATCGTCTTCGCCCCGCTGGGCATCGACGGTCACCGGAGCCTAGACCTCGGTGCCGAGGACGCGCAGCGCCTGCTGGTCGTGTCACCGTTCGCGACGTCTTCCTTCCTGGAGCGCGCCGCCAGGGCACGCGAGAACGTCCTCGTCTCGCGGCAGGAGACCCTGGATGAGCTGCCGCCCCAGACCCTGGGACGCTTCCAGCGCGTGTACGTGATCGACGAGGAGCCGTTCCGGGCGCCGGACCAGGGGCAGGCTGACGGGCGTGCGGCGAGGGCCGAGGAGCGGTCAGGGCTCCACGCCAAGCTGTTCGTCGTGGACGGGAGCGGGGGCGCGTCGGTGTGGACCGGCTCGGCCAACGCATCGGACGCCGCGTTCGAGCGCAACGTCGAGTTCATGGTCGGGCTGTCCGGCAGGAAGGGTGAGGTCGGCACCCAGGCGCTGGTGGGCGAAGGGGAGGAGACGCTTCGCACCGTGCTCCTCGAGTACGCGCGCCCCGACGCCCCGCGCGCGCCAGACCCGCAGGCCACTCGCAACGAGGAGCTGGTCGAGGAGGTGCGGCGAACGCTCGCGCAAGCGGGGCTCCGCCTCGCGGTGGAAGTGGATGGAAGCGGACTCCATGCCCTGCGCCTGGACGCACCCGGCGAGCTCGCGCTCCCAGACGAGGTCCAGGTCCGGGTGTGGCCCGCCACGCTGCAGGAGGGTCGCGCCGAACGGCTGTTGCGGGGCAACGGTGTCCCGGCAGCGCTCGTCTTCAGGCCGCTCTCGCCGGCGCAGCTGACGGCGTTCGCCTGCTTCGAGGTGTGCGCGGGAGCGGGCGAGCAGGCGCGCGCCGCACGGTTCACCCTCCTGCTCCCGCTGGCAGGCGGGCCCGCGGACCGGCTCCAGGACCTGCTGGCCACCGTGCTCGAGGACGGCGCTCACCTGGTCCGCCTCCTGATGCTGCTGCTGACGGACCAGGAGCTGGACCCGGCGGGCGCCGCCGACGCGTTGCGGCTCGGCAGCCTGCGCGATCTCGTGGACGGATCGGAGGCGACGTCCGGCGCCTTCCCGCTGCTCGAGGAGCTCCTCCGGACCGCGGCCCGGAATCCCGCCCGGCTCGGGGCGGTCCATTCCCTGGTCCAGGATCTCAGGCGCACGGAGCGGGGTCGTGCGCTCCTGCCCCCGGAGTTCGACGGCGTCTGGGATGCGATATGGGCTGCGCGGGGTGGGACATGAGAAGGGGCGAGAAGCCGGACCTGGCGCGCGTCATGGCGGGGCTCAAGGACTTCCAGCGCCGGTCGGTGGAGTACATCGTCGAGCGTCTGTACGACGCTCCTGACCGGGTCGACAGGTTCCTCCTGGCCGATGAGGTGGGGCTCGGCAAGACCAAGGTCGCGCGGGGCGTCATCGCGCACGCGCTGCACCGGCTCTGGGAGCCGGTCGAGCGCATCGACGTCATCTACGTCTGCTCCAACGCCACCATCGCCCGGCAGAACGTCAACCGCCTGCAGCTCGGGATGGAGGATGACTTCTCGAGCGCCTCGCGGCTCACCCTGCTCCCCCTGCACCTCCGGGACCTGTCGACACGCAAGGTGAACTTCGTCTCCTTCACCCCGGGGACGTCCTTCGAGCTCAGCTCGAGCACCGGGATCCGGCACGAGCGCATGCTGATCCACCGCCTGCTCTCGGACGGGTGGGGGCTGCGCGGCACCGGGCCGCGGAACCTGCTGCAGGGAGAGGTCGATCGCGCACGCTGGCGTCGAGACCTCGCGTGGCTCGAGGAAGAGCTCCGGAAGGAAGGACAGGGGATCGACCCGGCGCTGGCGGACAACTACCTGCGCGCGCTCGGAGGCGAGCCCGGTCTGCGCGCCCGCTTCGAGGACCTGGCGAGCCAGTGCGCCCGGACCAAGGAGTTCCCGGACGAGCTTCGGCCGCACCGGAACGAGCTCATCGGGAGGCTCCGGAAGATCCTGGCCAGGACCTGCATCAAGGAGCTCCAGCCCGACCTCGTGATCCTGGACGAGTTCCAGCGGTTCAAGTCGCTGCTGGCGGGGGCCGAGGCAGCAGAGGAGGATCGAGAGGCCGCCGAGCTGGCGGCAGACCTCTTCGCCTTCCAGGGCGAGGCCGGACGCGCCAAGGTGCTGCTGCTTTCGGCCACGCCGTACAAGATGTTCACGCTGTCGCACGAGGCCGAGGACCACTACTCGGACTTCCTGGCCACGACCGGCTTCCTCCTCGAGTCCAAGGAGGAGGTCGCAGCGCTCGAGGCGGATCTCTACGGCTACCGCGACGCCCTCTGCGGAGCGGCGAGGGGAGCGGAAGCGGTCCGCTGCAAGGAGCAAGTCGAGCAGCGGCTTCGTCGCGTCATGTCACGCACGGAGCGGCTCAGCGCCGGCGTGGACCAGAACGGCCTGGTGGCGGAGCGGAGGACCACGGCTGGCGCGGTGACCCCGGACGACGTCATGGGGTACTGCCGCCTGGATGAGGTCATGCGCGAACTCGACGGCGGCGAGCCGGTCGAGCTGTGGAAGTCCGCCCCGTTCCTCCTGAGCGTCATGGACGAGCACTACAAGCTGAAGAGCCGCTTGCGGCTCGCCCTGCGCGAGCGGCACCCGGCGGTCTGGGCAGCCCTGGAGCGCGCCCGGGGCACGCTGCTGGATCCCAGCCAGGTGGAGCAGTATGCGCCCATCGAGGGCGGGAACGCGCGGGTGCGGGCGCTGCTCGAGGCCACGGTTCGAAACGGTGGCTGGAAGCTGCTCTGGCTGCCGCCCTCGTTGCCTTACTACACGCTCGCCGGCCCATGGGCAGATCCGGGCGTGCGCGACTTCACGAAGGCGCTGGTGTTCTCGGCCTGGCACGTGGTGCCAAAGGCCATCGCCATGCTGGCGAGCTACGAGGCGGAGCGGCTGGCGGTGCAGGGCGGGGCGGGGGAGCCGTTTGTCTACGAGGAGCTCGGCGAGCGCATCCGCGGCACCATCCGGATCACCGAGAAGGACGGCAAGCTCGGCGGTCTCGCGTCCATGTCGCTGGCCTACCCGTGCGCCACGCTCGCCCGCGCCGTCGATCCCCTGCTGGCCAGGGGCGCGGCCGGAGGTGAGCTACCTGACGCCGCGGTGAGCCTCGACCGGGCGCGCGCGCTGCTGCAGGAGGTCCTGCGCCCGGAGATCGAGGCGGCGGCCGTGCGCGGTGGGCCAGTGGACGAGGACTGGTACTGGGCGGCGCCGCTCCTGCTGGACCTGCGGCGTACCCCCGCGGCGATCCGGTGGTTGATGGAGCCCGACCCGAAGCTCGCCTGGCAGGCCGTGGTGGGCGAAGGGGAGGGCGAGGATTCGCTCTTCCGCAAGGGCATCGCCCGGCTGCGTGAGTTCGCGCGCCAGCCCTGGGACCTGGGGCGACCGCCGCCCGACCTGGCGGACGTCGTGGCCTCCATGGCGCTGGGGTCACCCGCGGTGGCGCTGCTCCGGGCGCTGGGCAGGCAATGGCCGCAGCAGGCGGACGCTCCAGCGCTGCTGGCCGCAGCGGCCATCGGAGCCATGGGCTTCTGGCGCATGTACAACCGCCCTGAATCCGTGCTCGTGCTCCGCGCCTGGGATGCGCGCGAGCCTCACTGGAATCGAGCGCTCGACTACGGCGTTGCCGGGAATCTGCAGGCGGTGCTCGACGAGTACGTGCATGCGCTGCGGGATCACCTGGGCCTGACGGAGCAGGGGGCGTCCGCTGCCCTCGATATGGGCCGGAAGGTCGGCGACACCGCCTCCCTCGCGGCCGTTCGGCTCTCGTACGACGTGTTTGCTTCCATGCCCGACGGGCCGGAGAAGGCTGGACCGCAGGTCAAGCATCTCCGCGCCCGCTACGCGCTCCGCTTCGGCCAGGGACGTGATCCGAGCGATGACGCTGGCGGCCAGGACACGCGGGACGGCCAGGTTCGTGACGCCTTCAATTCCCCGTTCCGCCCCTTCGTGCTCGCCTCCACGAGCGTCGGCCAGGAGGGTCTCGACTTTCACCTCTACTGCCACGCGATCTACCACTGGAACCTGCCGGGCAACCCGGTCGATCTCGAGCAAAGGGAGGGGCGAATCCATCGGTTCAAGGGACACGTGGTCCGGCGGAACGTGGCGAATGCGAACCGCGCACGGTTCGACGGAGGAGACCCCTGGGCCACCCTGTTCGAGGACGCTGCCAGCGGCTCCGAGCGAAGGAGCGAGCTGGTGCCGTACTGGGTCTTCCCTGGCCCTTACCGGATCGAGCGGCATGTTCCGCTCCTTCCCCTGTCCCGCGACCGCCAGCGCTTCGACGACCTCCGGCGCAGCATGGCGCTCTACCGGCTCGCCTTCGGACAACCGAGGCAGGAGGACCTCCTGCGCGTCCTGTCAGCGGAGACGCTGCCGGCCGCCGAGCAGGGGGACTGGCAGATCGACCTGGCGCCGCGCGAGCGCCGGGGCGACGCGCCCGCGCCCGGCATGTCCGGAGTTCGGTCAGGGGAAGCGTTGCGACGAGCGCCCGACTGACCACCGGATTCTGGTTGCCCCAGGGCTGGCCAGTCCGGAACGACGTCCGGTCTTCCTGCGGTCCGCGCCGACCGGCCGAAACGCCGAAGCCCCCGCCAGCTTTCGCCGGCGGGGGCTTCGTTCTAGCGGGCCCTAGAGGATTTGAACCTCTGGCCTTCGGATTCGTAGTCCGACGCTCTATCCAACTGAGCTAAGGGCCCAACTCTCTCTGTCGTGCTGCCACTGCTGCAACCGAACTGGCGGAAAGGGAGGGATTCGAACCCTCGATACAGGTCACCCCGTATACTGGTTTAGCAAACCAGCGCCTTCGGCCTCTCGGCCACCTTTCCAGAACCTCTTCCCTTCCCTCACAGCTGGCGGAGGAGGAAGGATTCGAACCTTCGGAGGGCGTGAACCCTCAGCGGTTTTCAAGACCGCCGCCTTAAACCGCTCGGCCACTCCTCCGAATCCTGCCTCGTTCAGCCTGGTTCCGCTGGCCGGGCGCCAGAGGCGGCCGACCGTTGGAGCGGGACGATATACGGCACTGCCGAGCGGGGATCAAGGGGTCTGTGCAGGGGAACGGACGGGCATCAGGTCGCGGGGGTGAGGGGCTGCTCCGGGACCTCGGACCCTGGACTGCGGCGTGCTGGAAGCTGCAGCCGGGGACCAGCTGAGTCGCAGGCGCGGCGCTGTCGCCTGAACAGACAGGCGCGCAGGGCGCCGCTGGGAGAGGAAGAAGGAAGATGCGGTCGTCGTGGCCGTGCCGTACGAGCCTACGCAACTGCTCCGGGACCGAGGGGGCTGGGCCGGAACCGCGCGTTACTTCGTGACGATCACCTCTGCCGATCGGGTGGGGCGCCTTCCCGGCGGAGGCTGCAGGGCCAGTGACGGCCGCATCGCGGAGGAGGATGCGGAGATCGTCCACGGCGAGCATGTGGTGCTCGTGAGATTCGCCACAGAAAACAGCCTTTTAAGGGGGGCCGGTGGCGGCAAGGGCATCCGCCTGTTCCCGCGGCGACGGGGATGGCGGCGCGAGGGGAGGCCGGACAGCAGCGTTCAGTGGTTCGCTGGAAGCGCGTTCAGTCCACTTGTCCGCTTTGATTCGAGGGCGCAGGAGCAGCGAGCGCCCGTCCGGCTGGGCCTGCGGCAGGCGCTGACGCTGGCCCGCCGCCGCTGCCCCGGGGGCGCCGGCGGCGGGCGCGTCCCCGGCCCCCGCCGGACCTGCGTCCTCTTGGCTTTCCTTCCGCCTGCGGCGATCATCGCTCCCTGCCGGGGGTGACATGAAGCTGCTGCTGGTGGAGGACGAGGAGCGGGTGGCCCAGGTGCTATCCCGCGGCCTCACCGAGGAAGGTCACCAGGTGGACGCGGTGGGGCTCGGGCTCTCGGCCCGGGACCAGGCGCTCTCCATCGCCTATGACGTGATCCTCCTCGACTGGGCGCTCCCGGACATGGACGGCGTCTCGGTGCTTCGCGAGTGGCGCCAGCGCGGCCTGCGCACGCCGGTCCTGCTGCTGACCGCGCGAGGGGCCACCGGCGAGAAGGTCACCGGGCTGCGGGCGGGGGCCGACGACTACCTGGTGAAGCCGTTCGACTTCGACGAGCTGCTGGCGCGCATCGAGGCGCTGCACCGGCGCGGCTCGGGCCACGGCGCGGCCACGCTGGGCCCCATCGCGCTCGATCCGCGCCGCCGCGCGCTCGTGAAGGGGGCGGTCTCCGAGGCGCTCACGGCGCGCGAGTACGGCCTGCTCTCCGAGCTGGCCTCGCACGCGGGCGAGGTGCTCTCGCGGTCCAAGCTCATCCAGGCGGTGTGGGGCACGGGGTTCGAGGGCAACCCCAACGTGGTCGACGTCTACGTGGGCTACGTCCGCACCAAGCTCGAGCGCATCGGCGCGGGCGAGGTCCGGATCGAGTCGGTGCGCGGCGTGGGCTACCGGCTGGTCGTGCCCTGACGCGGGGTCCTCCATGAAGCTCGCGGTCCGGCTGTGGACGCTCGGCGCGGTGGTCCCGGTCCTGGGGATGCTGGGCGCGCTGGCCGTGGGCGGCACCTTCTTCCGCAACCACCTGCTCGAGGAGGTGGACGCGGCGCTCCTCTCGCAGGCGGCGGTGGAGTCGGTCAGCCTCTTCGACGGCCCCGCGGGCGCGGCCCACATCCACGTGACGTTCTCGCCGTTCCGCGACGAGGTCCGGCACATCGCGCCGGCGGCCGCGCTCTACGACTCGACCGGCCGCGTGCTCATGCGGTACCCCGCCATGTCGGAGGCGGTGGGCGCCACCGACCACAGGCTGGAATCCGGCGACGCTGCCGGCCGCGCCGGTGCTGGCCACGCGCGCGGGCCCGAGCGGGATCGACTACCGGGTCCTCTCGGTCCGGCTCACCAGCCCGCGCGGCGAGGCCCACGCGCTGCAGCTGGCGGCGGCGCTCTCCAGCGTGGACGCGGCCGTGGACGCCTTCGCGCGGGTCGGGCTGGGCATGACGCTGGCGCTGGGGCTGGCGCTGGTGGTGCTGCAGACGTACCAGGCCCGCCGGCTCTCCGCGCGCGTGGGGGCGCTGACGCGCCACATGGCGGCGCTGCGCGAGGGGAACCTCTCGGCGGTGGCGCCGCACGAGCTGGCGGGGGACGAGATCGCCGAGCTGTCGCGGGTGGTGGAGGAGGCCACCGGGCGGCTACGCCAGGCGCGCGAGGCGCAGGACCGGCTGGTGGCGGACGCGGCCCACGAGCTGCGCACGCCGCTCACGCTGATGCGCACCTCCATCGACGTGGCGCTGCGCCGGCGCCGCGAGGCCTCCGAGCTGGTGGCCTCGCTGGAGGAGACGCGGCGCGAGGTGGACCGGCTGGCGCGGCTCTCCACCCGCCTGCTGGACCTGGCCACCGCGGGCCGCGGCCACTGGGACCGGCAGCCCTGTGACCTGGGGCAGGTGGTGGCCGAGGCGGCGGAGGCCATCCGCGCCGAGGCGGAGGCCAAGGCGGTGCTGGTCGAGGTGGAGGCGCCGGCGCCGCTGCCGGCGCTGCTGGACGCGCACGGCATCCGTCAGGCGGTGGACAACCTGCTGGCCAACGCGGTCAAGTTCAGCCCGCAGGGCGGCCTGGTCCGCGTGGCGGTGCTGCGCGAGGGGGAGCTGGCGCGCGTGCTGGTCCGAGACGCGGGGCCGGGCATCCCGGAGGCGGAGCGCGAGCGGGTCTTCCGCCCCTTCGAGCGCGGCGACAAGCGGGCGCCGGGCGCGGGGCTGGGGCTGGCCATCGTCCGCGAGATCGCCCGCGGCCACGGCGGCCGGGCCTACGCGGCGCCGGCGGAGCGCGGCGCCGAGGTGGTGCTGGAGCTGCCGGCGCTGCCGCAGGGGACCTGGGTGGCGCGCGCGGCGGGGTAGGGGACGCCGGTCAGCGGCCCTCGACCGGCGCCTGCGCCTGCCCGTGCAGCCGGCACCCCGCCTCCCGGCACCGCCCGGTGAGCCGCAGCCGGTTCCTGGCGAACGCCCGGTAGCCGAGGTCGAGCAGCCAGCGCAGCCCGGGCCAGCGGGTCACGGCCACGACGCGCCTGAACCCCACGGCGGCGTACAGCTGCCGGAAGACCTCCACGCCCTCGATCACCGTCCCGTCCGGCAGCCGGCCGTGGATGCGGGCCATGAGCGCGTCCCAGGGGACGCCCACGGCGGCCGCGTCGAAGCCGGGCGCGGCGATGTCGGTGAAGGCGATCCGCCCCTGGCCGTCGAGCCTGCGCAGCATGCGGATCTCCCGCATGCAGAGCGGGCAGGCGCCGTCGAAGAAGACCTCGATCCGGTGCGCGGGGGCGTCCACGAGGCTGTACATGCCCATGTGGATCGGCCGGCGCAAGCCGGCGTGACAGCGGAAGCGGAGTTCGTCACCCGCCGCAGGGGCAGGTGACGATCCACAGGTAGAGCCAGCCCAGCAGCGCCGCGGCCGCGGCCGCTCCGAGCGCGGCCCAGAGCCACCTCCTGGGCCGCCCCGCCAACGGCTACCGCTCCACGCCCTTCGGGAACTGCTCGGGCACGATCCGCTCCAGGCCGCCCAGGTACGGGCGCAGCGGCTCGGGCACGAGCACGCTGCCGTCGGCCTGCTGGTACTGCTCGAGCACGGCCACCACGGTGCGGCCCACGGCGACGCCGGAGCCGTTGAGCGTGTGCGCGAGCCGCGGTTTCCCGCCCTCGCCGCGGTAGCGCACCTTGATCCGCCGCGCCTGGAAGTCCTCGCAGTTGGAGCAGGAGCTGATCTCGCGGTAGGCGTCCTGGCCCGGGCACCAGACCTCGATGTCGTAGGTCTTGGCCGAGCTGAACCCCATGTCGCCGGTGCAGAGCAGGCTGACGCGGTGGTGCAGGCCGAGGCGGCGCAGCACCTCGCAGGCGTCGTCCACCATCTTCTCCAGCTCGCCCATGCTCTCCTCCGCCTTGGCGAACTTCACCAGCTCCACCTTGTGGAACTGGTGCTGGCGGATGATGCCGCGCGTGTCGCGCCCGGCCGAGCCGGCCTCGGCGCGGAAGCAGGGCGTCCAGGAGCAGTACGAGATGGGCAGCGCGTCGGCCTCGAAGATCTCGTCCCGGTGCATGTTGGTGACCGGGACCTCCGCCGTCGGGATCAGGTACATCGGCGGCGTGTTGGTGGTCTTGAAGAGGTCCTCCTCGAACTTGGGCAGCTGCCCGGTGCCGGTCATGGTCTCGCCGGTCACCAGGTACGGCGGCAGGATCTCGCGGTATCCGCGCGAGCCGTGCACGTCGAGGAAGAAGGCGGCGATGGCGCGCTCCAGCTTGGCGCCGGCGCCCTTGCTGATGGTGAAGCGCGCGCCGGAGAGCTTGGCGGCCTGCGGCCACTCGAAGATGCCGAGCGCCTCGCCCACGTCCCAGTGCGGCTTGGGCTGGAAGTCATAGGCCTTCTTCTCGCCCCAGCTCCTCACCACCACGTTGTCGTGCTCGTCCTTGCCGTCCGGCACCGAGTCGGCGGGCGGGTTCGGCACCAGCAGCAGCAGCCGCTCCAGCTCCGCCTCCACCTCGGCCAGCTCGGCCTCGGTCTTCTTGACCGCGTCGCCCAGCGCCCGCAGCGAGGCGCGCGCGCCCTCGACCGCCGACTTGTCGGTCTTGGCCAGCTCGCGGATCCTGGCGTTGGCCTCGCTCTGCTCCTTCTTCTGCTTCTCGATGGCCACGTTGAGCTCGCGGCGGCGCAGCGCCAGCGGCTTCACGGGCGCGAGGGCGGCGGCGGCCTTCTCTCCGCGGCGGGCGAGCCGGCGCTCGAAGGATTCGAAGTCGGCGGCGACGGCCTTGAGGTCGAGCATCGGACGGGGACTCCCACTGAAAAAGGGACCGGAAAACGGGCGCTAGCATTAGTCTTTAACGAATCGGCGGGCAAGGGGTCTGTCTCATCGTGACCCCGGGGCGGCACATGGCCGAAGACGGCGAGAGCAGGCGACCAGCGCTGCGGGTGGTGCCGGGTGGCGCCACCCCGGCGAGGCGCGAGGAGGAGGCGCTCCTGGCGGCCTTCCTGGTCGGCGACGACGAGGCCTTCGGGGCCCTGGTCCGGCGCCACCAGGGGCTCTGCCTGGCCATCGTGCGGCGCTACGCCAGCAGCCCGGAGGACGCCCGCGATCTCCTGTCAGCGCGCCTTCCTCCGCGCCTTCGAGCACGCGCGCCGCGCGCTGCGCCGCACGCCCCGGGAGCCCATCCCCTTCCGGCGCTGGCTCATCCGCATCGCGGTCAACCTGGCCCGCAACCACCGCCGCGACGCGGCCCGCTTCCGCCCGGCGCCGCTGGAGGCGCTGGAGGGCACCGCCTCCGTCGCCGCGCCCGGGCTGGCCGCGCCGGAGCGGCTGGAGCGCGAGGAGCGCGAGGCCCGGGTCCGCGCCGCCGTGGCCGCGCTGCCCCGCCGCCAGCGCGAGGTGCTGACCCTCCGCGTGGACGGGGAGCTCCCGTTCGCCGACATCGCCGAGGCGCTCGGCATCACCGAGAACGCCGCCCGCGTGAACTTCCACCACGCCGCCCGGCGCCTGCGCGAGCAGGTGCTCGAGGAGGAGCAGCCGTGACCCCCGGGAACGCCGCCTGCCGCGACGTCGAGCAGCTCCTCTCCCTCCGCGCCGCCCGCGCCCTCGATCCGGCCGGGACGGCCCGCCTGGACGCCCACCTGGCCGGCTGCCCGGCCTGCCAGGACGAGGCCCGCGCGCTGGAGGCGCTGCTCGGCCTGGTGAAGCTCCCGCCGCCCTCCGAGGCCGAGCGCCGCGTCCTGGCCGACCTGCCCGCCCGCGCGCTGGCCGAGATCCACCGCCGCGACCGCCGCGCCGGCCTGGTGAAGCGCTGGGCGCTGGCGGCCGGCCTGGCAGCGGCCGTGGTGCTGGCGGTGCTGGCGCCGGTGTTCCTGCGCCACGCGCCCACGGTGACGCCGGAGGAGCTGGCCGCCGCGCAGCCGGCGCCGCCCGCCTGGCAGGAGCCCGATTGGACTCGATTTGGGACGACACGCAGGTCCTGGAGTGGGATGCCGCCGCGAGCAGCGGCGACGCGGCGACCGGCGCCGACACGGTGCTGGCCGTCTATGACGTGGGGGTGGGCAACTAGGCCCGCCCCTTCACCGACAGGAAAGGAAGAGGACATGAGGAGCTTCCTCATCGCGCTGATGCTCTGCCCGCTGGCGGCGCTGGCCCAGGGCCAGCCGCCGCAGGCCCCCGCCCCGAAGCCGGGGGACGCGCCGACCGCCCGGCTTCACCAGAAGGACCCCGAGCAGGCGGAGAAGCGGATGCGGCTGGCCCGCACGCTGGGCCTGGCCGAGGCGCTCGACCTCGACACCGCCCAGGCGCTCAAGATGGGCGACACGCTGGAGAAGTACGACGCCCGCCGCAAGGCGGTCCGGCAGCAGGCGGCCGAGGCGCGCGACGCGCTCCGCCGCGCCGCCCGCGGCGAGAAGGCCGCGCCGGCCGACGTTGACAACGCCATCAAGTCGCTGCTGGCCGCGCGCGACCAGCTGACCGCCATCGACAAGGAGATGCTGGGGGCGATCACCAAGGACCTGACCCCGGAGAAGAAGGCCCGCGCGGCGCTCTTCCTGGGCAGCTTCCGGGATCGCATCGAGAAGCGCGTGGTCCGCATGGGCCCGGGCGGCCCGATGGGTCTCGGGGATCGGGCCGGGCGGCCCGGGCATGCGGCACGGCATGGGCCAGGGCGGCATGCAGATCGAGCGCCGGGTCGCCGCGGGCGGCCCGGACGGCGACGACGACCAGCTCGCGGTGTGCATGGACGGGGACTGCCCGTTCGACGACGACGAGCCGTAGCCGGGTCGTCCCCCGTTCATCCTTCGACTCCGCGCCCCGGCGTGTCGCGCTCCCAGCGCGATGCCCGGGGCGCTACGCTCAGGACGAACGGGTGGGTCCCGCGATCAGCCCGGACTGTCGGGGCGCCCACGGTCAGGCGAACGGATTCCTGCGCGGTTGTGCAGCCACCCCAGGCCGGGGTTAGACTCGCCGCCGTATGCCCGCCCCCTCCGGCCCGCGGCTCGCGGTGGTGACCGGCGCCTCCGCCGGGATCGGACTGGCCCTCGCGCAGCTCATCTCGCGCGAGGGCCGTCCCGTCCTGGCCGTGGCCCGGCGGGCGGAGCGGCTGGAGGCGCTGGCGGACGAGGCCCGGCGGCTGGGGTACGCGCCCATCACCCCGCTCGCCGAGGACGTGACCGCCCCGGGCGCGCCAGCCCGGATCGCCGCGGCGGCGGCCGCCCAGGGGGGCGCCGCCTGGCTGGTCAACAACGCCGGGTTCGGCGTCTACGGCCGCTTCGAGGGCTCGGATCCGGAGCGGGTCGCGGCCATGCTCCGCACCAACTGCGAGGCGCTGGTGCTGCTCACCCACGCCTTCCTGCCCGCGCTCCGGGGGGCGCCGGACGCCTTCGTGCTCAACGTGGCCTCCGCCGCCGCCTTCCAGCCCACGCCGTACATGACGGCCTACGGCGCCACCAAGGCCTTCGTCCTCTCCTTCACCGAGGGGCTGGCCGAGGAGCTGCGGGGCGCCGGGGTGGGCGTCGGGGCCTTCTGCCCCGGTCCGGTGGCCACCGAGTTCGGGCGGGTGGCCGGCACCGGCGAGCGCTTCGGCACGCCCCCGGGGATGCTGGACGCGGCCCAGGCCGCCCGGCAGGCCCTGGCGCAGCTGCACCGGCGGGAGGTGGTGCGCGTGCCGCATCCGATCTACAAGCTGACGGCGGCGGTCTCGCGGCTCCTCCCCCGGGCCGTGCTCCGCCGCGTGTCCGGCCGGCTCCACCGGCCGACGGAGGGCGCATGAGCCGCAGGCGTGGTGGTGGCAAGGATCCGGAGCCGTCCGGTGGCGTCCCCGCGGTCTACGAGGGGCCGGAGGTGCTCTCCGCGCTGCTGGAGCGGGCGGGCTCGCCCAGCACCACCGAGGAGGTGGTGGCCATCTTCACCCGCGCCCAGAAGGCGGGCGAGCCGCGGGCGGCGATCATCCCCACGCTGTTCCCGGCGGAGCCGCGCTTCACCACGCCGGAGGACGCGCGCCGGCTCTACGGCAACCTGTTCGGCCTCTGGGCGCGGCTGGCCTCCGGGCTGGGTGCCCACGACGACGCGCCGGAGGTGGTGGACGAGCCGGCCGCGCCGCCCGAGCTGCCGGAGCGCGGCAGCCAGCGCGGCGACACGCTCGCGCCGGAGGTGGTGGAGGCGGTCTGGAAGCACCTGGCCGCGTCCCCGCCGCGCGAGGTGCAGCGCCGGCGCGACCGGTTCGTCAACGCGCAGCCCGACCTCATCGCCTGGCTGGAGGGGGCGCCGCTGCCCGAGGTGGGCGGGGTGGCGGCCCACGACCTGGCCTTCGAGGCCTGGGCCATGTTCGACCAGGCCTTCGGCGAGCGGCTGCGCACCGTGGAGTACCGCGACCTCCGCTCACTCGAGGCCGAGCCCCCGCCGCTGGGCGAGCTCCAGCCGGCGCTGGCGGCCTACGTGGCCGAGCAGCTGGACACCATGGCCGACGAGAACCCGCCGCTGGGGCCGGAGGACCGGGCCCAGCTCGAGCGCGCGCTCGCCGCGGTAGGTGCGGCGCTCACCGGCGCGGTCGTCGAACCGTCGTAGTCGCCGGGTGGGGTTTGGCGGTAGCATCCAGGGTCGAGGGAGTTCGCTCCCGGTCACATCGCCCGGGAGCGCCGTCCGCCCGCAGGAGTCGCCCGCGCCATGCTCAACATCGCCCTGTTCGGTCCACCCGGAGCCGGGAAGGGGACGCAGTCCGAGTTCCTCATCAAGCGGTACAACCTCTTCTACATCTCCACCGGCGACCTGCTGCGGAAGGAGATCGCGCAGAGGTCGCGGCTGGGCCTGGAGGCCCAGAGCATCATCGCCAGCGGCGGGCTGGTCTCGGACGAGATCATCGTCCAGATCATCGAGAAGACCATCACCGAGAACACCAGCTGCAACGGGTTCCTCTTCGACGGCTTCCCGCGCACCTACATCCAGGCCTACATCCTGGAAGGCCTGATGGAGAAGCTGCACACGCAGCTCAACTGCCTCATCAGCCTGGACGTGCCGGAGGAGGTCTCGGTGCAGCGCCTCCTGGAGCGCGGCAAGACCTCCGGGCGCAGCGACGACAACGAGGCGGTCATCCGCAACCGCCTGCGCGAGTACAACCAGAAGACGCGCCCTGTGCTGCAGTTCTACAAGGACCGCGGCATGTACGCCGAGGTGGACGGCGCGGCCAGCATCGAGGAGGTGAACGAGCAGATCACCCGCATCATCGGGGCCGAGCTCTCCAAGCGGCTCTTCAACGTGGTGCTGTTCGGCTACCCGGGCTCTGGGCGCGGCTCGCAGGGCAAGGCCATCGCGAAGAAGTACGGCCTCGAGTACCTGGCCACCGGCGCCATGCTGGAGCACGAGATCCGCGAGGGCACCGAGGCCGGCAGGAAGATCGCCGCGCTCTACGAGAGCGGCCAGCTGGTGCCGGACGACATCGTGGTGCCGCTCATCGAGAAGAAGCTGGCCACCTGCAAGGGCGTGAACGGCTTCGTCTTCAAGGGCTTCCCGCGCACGCTGGTCCAGTCCTACATCCTCGACGGCCTGCTCAAGAAGCACCGCTCCTCCATCTCGCGCATCATCGAGCTGGAGGTGCCGACCCTGGAGCTGATCCGGCGGCTGGACGAGCGCTCCAAGACGCCGGCCTGCATGCCCTACGACACCAGCACCTCCAAGATCGTCAACCGCCTGCGCGAGCATGAGGCCAAGACGGTGCCGGTGATCGAGAAGTACAACCAGGGCCACGCGGTCACGAAGATCGACGGCACGGGCACGTTCGACGAGGTGTTCGGGCGGACGTCGGTGGCCATCGAGGAGGGGCTGCGGACGATGCGGTAGTTCCCCTCGCTGCGACCCGGTTTCGCCCGCCGGGAGCCTCCCGGGCGGGGCAGAGCGCTGCGACTGATTGCCGCATCGGGGTACAACGGGCTAGTTTGCCGAAATGCTCAACATCGCGCTCTTTGGTCCGCCGGGCGCCGGCAAGGGGACTCAGTCCGAGTACCTCATCAAGCGCTACAACCTGTTCTACATCTCCACCGGCGACCTGCTCCGGAAGGAGATGTCCGAGAAGACGAAGCTCGGGCTCGAGGCGCAGAGCGTCATCGCCCAGGGTGGCCTGGTCTCGGACGAGATCATCGTCCAGATCATCGAGAAGACCATCACCGAGAACACCAGCAGCGACGGCTTCCTCTTCGACGGCTTCCCGAGGACCTACGTCCAGGCCTACATCCTCGAGGGCCTGATGCTGAAGCTGAACACCTCGCTCCACCGGCTCATCAGCCTGACCCTGCCGGAGGAGCTGGCGGTGCAGCGCCTGGTCTCGCGCGGCAGGACCTCGGGCCGGAGCGACGACAACGAGCAGGTCATCCGCAACCGGCTCCGCGAGTACAACCAGAAGACGCGGCCGGTGCTCAACTTCTACCGGGCCAAGGGGATGGTCTCCGAGGTGGACGGCAGCGAGGGCGTCGACGACGTCCGCGAGCAGATCACCCAGATCATCGGCGCCGAGCTCTCGCGGCGGCTCTTCAACGTGGTGCTGTTCGGGCCGCCGGGCTCGGGGCGCGGCTCGCAGGGCAAGGCCATCGCCAGCAAGTTCGGCCTGCAGTACCTGGGCTGCGGCGCCATGCTGGAGGACGAGATCCAGCGCGGCACCGAGCTGGGCAAGAAGATGCTGCCCTTCTTCCAGAGCGGCCAGCTGGTGCCGGACGAGATCGTGGTGCCGCTCATCGAGCGGAAGCTGGAGCAGACCCGCGGCGTGAAGGGGTTCGTGTTCAAGGGCTTCCCGCGCACGCTGGTCCAGTCCTACATCCTGGACGGTTTGCTCAAGAAGCACGGCGCGTCGATCAACAAGATCATCGAGCTGCAGCTCCCGACGCTGGAGCTGGTCCGCCGGCTGGACGAGCGGAGCAAGAGGAAGGCGAAGCCCTTCGACGCCTCCACCACCATGATCGTGAACCGGCTCACCGAGCACGAGCTCAAGACCATGCCGGTGATCGAGAAGTACGCCCAGCGCCACGGCGTGACCAAGATCGACGGCACGGGCACGTTCGACCAGGTCTTCGACCGCGTGGCGGTGGCGATCGAGGAGGGGCTGCGGAGCATGCGGTAGGGGCCCCTGGCCTTCGACTCCGCGCCCGCTTCGCGGGCGCTACGCTCAGGCCGAACGGATCAAGCCCGGGCCGAACGGATCGAGCCCGGGCCGCCGAACGGATCGAGTCCGGGCCGAACGGATCGAGCCCGGGCCGAACGGATCAAGCCCAGGCCGAACGGATCGAGCCCGGGCCGAACGGATCAAGCCCCGGGCCGAGCGGATCGAGCCCGGGCCGCCGAACGGATCAAGCCCGGGCCGAACGGATCGAGCCCGGGCCGAACGGATCGAGCCCGGGCCGAACGGGCTGGCCCCCGTTCGGCCTGAGCGTAGCCGTCGCCTCGGGCGACGGCGGAGTCGAAGGCCAGGGACCTGCCCGCTACGCCCCCAGCCCATCCACGAACGCGCCCAGCGCCGCGTTGAACGCGGCCGGCTGCTCGAGGTTGGAGAGGTGCCCGGCGCCGGGGATGCGGACCAGCTTCGCCCCCTTCGCCACCGCGGCCATCTTCTCGGCCTCGGCGGGCGGCGTGCCCTTGTCCTCCTCGCCCACCACGATCAGCACCGGGCAGGCCACGCCGGCCAGCGTGGCGGTCGAGTCCGGGCGGCGGGCCATGCCGCGCTGGGCGGCGGCGACGCCGGCGGGCGTGCCGGCGTGGACGAGGTGCCGGACCTCCTTCACCACCGCCGGGTCCGGCGCGGCCCGCAGCAGCTTCGGCACCATCTCGTCCGCCACCCAGCCCAACCCCTTCTCCAGCGCGGTGCGGGCGAAGGCCTCGCGGCCGGCGCGCGCCTCGTCGCCGTCGGCGGCCGCCTTGGTGTCGCAGAGCGCCAGCCCGCGGAAGAGGCCGGGCGCCTGCCGGTACAGCTCCAGCGCCACGTAGCCGCCCATCGACAGCCCGGCCACCGCGGCGCGCTCGAGGCGCAGGTGGCCCAGCAGCGCCCGCACGTCCTCGGCCACCAGCGCCATGTCCAGCACCTCGGGCGGCGTGGCGCTCCGGCCCAGCCCGCGGTAGTCGAGCGCGACCACCCGGTGCCGCCCCTGCAGCGCCCCCACCTGGCCGGCCCACATCCCGGAGTGGAGCGGGAAGGCGTGCAGCAGGAGCACGGCGTCCGCGCCCCGGCCGGCGTCGAGGAAGTGCAGCTCGGTTCCGTTGAGGTGCGCGACGGGCATGCGCTGCGTTCTACCATCCGCCCGCTCCGCCGGCGGGCCCGGACGGGGTTCCGGCCCGTCCGCGCTGCGGCGAATCCCGCGGACCGGCCCGACCTTCCGCGTTATGACAGGTGCCCGGCCCGCAGGGGCCTCGGCACAGGGGATCGGATGACCGGACAGGCACCACAGGGCGGGCAGCGGGAAGGGGTGGGCTACTTCGCCCGCTTCGGCGTGACCGAGGCCATGATCGCCCAGACCCTCTCCGCGGCGCTCTCGCGCGGCGGGGAGCACGCCGACGTGTACTTCCAGCACCGCGTCGGCTCGGACCTCGGGCTGGAGGACGGCGCCGTCAACCGGGCCTACGCCTCGGTGGAGCTGGGCGTGGGCGTACGGGTGGTGAAAGGCGACCAGACCGGCTACGGCTACACCGAGGACCTCTCGCTCCCGGCGCTGCTGGAGTGCGCGCGCACCGCCGCGGCCATCGCCGACGGCCCCTCGCGCCCCGGCCCCGCCCGCTTCCACGTGGGCGTGGACCTGCCCGACCGCTACCCGCTGGTCCGCCCCTGGGACCAGGTCCGCCCGGAGGAGAAGCTGCCGCTGGTGGCCGGCATCAACGAGCGCGCCTTCGCCGCCGACCCGCGCATCAAGAAGGTGAACGTCTTCCTGCGCGACGAGAGCGGGGCGGTGCTGATCGCCGACTCCTCCGGCCGCATCGTCGAGGACGCGCAGCCCATGACGCTGCTCTACGTCTCGGTGCTGGCCGAGCAGGGCAGCCGCCGCGAGCAGAACGGTTACAACGTGGCCGGCCGCGCCGGGTTCGAGTTCTACACGCCGGACCGGCTGGACCGCGTGGTGCGCGAGGCGGTGGCCCGCACCACGGTGCTCTTCGAGGCCGGCCCGCCGCCGGCCGGCGAGATGCCGGTGGTGCTGGCGGCCGGGTCGTCCGGCATCCTGCTGCACGAGGCCATCGGCCACGGCATGGAGGCCGACTTCAACCGCAAGGGCGTGAGCATCTACGCCGACAGGATCGGCAAGCCCATCGCCAGGCCCTTCGTGAACATCGTGGACGACGCCGCCAACGCCGGCGCCCGCGGCGCCATCAACGTGGACGACGAGGGGAACGCGGCCGGCACCACGCGGCTGGTGGAGAACGGCGTGCTGGCCACCTACCTGCACGACGCCATCTCGGCCCGCCACTACGGCGTGACGCCCACCGGCAACGGCCGGCGCGAGAGCTACCGCCACCCGCCGCTGCCCCGCATGCGCTCCACCTACATGCTGCCCGGCCCGCACCGCACCGAGGAGATCATCGCCTCCGTGAAGAAGGGCATCTACTGCGCCAACTTCTCCAACGGCCAGGTCAACATCGGCGCCGGGGACTTCACGTTCTACGTGAAGAACGGCTTCCTCATCGAGGACGGGAAGCTCACGCGCCCGGTCAAGGACGTGAACATCATCGGCAACGGCCCCAAGGCGCTGGAAGAGGTGGACATGGTCTCGGACGACCTCGCCATCGACGAGGGCGGCTGGACCTGCGGCAAGGACGGGCAGAGCGTGCCGGTCTCGCAGGGCCTGCCCACGGTGCGCGTGGCGAAGATGACCGTCGGCGGGCGGGGGAGCTGACATGGCCGCGAGCCTGCTCGAGCTGTCCCGCCAGGCGGCGGCGCTGGCCCAGCGCAAGGGCGCCCAGGAGGCGGCGGCCGGCTGCTACTCGGCTCGCCACGTGGAGGTGGCCTGGCGCGACGGCCAACTGGAGAAGGTCACCGAGGCCACCACCCGCGGCCTGGGGCTGGACCTCTACGTGGACGGCCGCTACGCCTCGGTCTCCACCAGCGACCTGCGGCCGGACGCGCTGGAGCGCTTCGTGGAGGACGCGGTGGCCCTGGCCCGCCGCCTCTCCCCCGACCCGCACCGCCGCCTGCCCGACCCGGCGCTCTACGCCGGCCAGGCCGAGGTGGACCTCGACCTGGAGGACCGCGGCCACGCCGCGCTCGACGCCGAGGCGCGCCGCCGCGCGGCGCAGGTCATCGAGGCCTCGGCGCGGGCGGTGCCCGGCGCCGGCGCCATCCTCTCGGTCACCACCGGCGTCTCGGACAGCGTAGGGGAGAGCGCGCTGGTCCACACCAACGGCTTCGAGGGCAGCCGCCGCGCCACCGACTTCTGGATCTCCGCCGAGGTGACGGTGAAGGACCCGGACGGCCGCAGGCCCGAGGAGTACGCCTCCTCCGGCGCCCGCCACCGCGAGGATGTCGAGCCGCCGGAGGTGGTCGGGCGCCGCGCGGCCGAGCGGGCCCTGGCGCGCATCGGCTCGGTGAAGGAGAAGTCGGCGCTGGTGACGCTGGCGGTGGACGCGCGCGCCTCGGGGCGGCTCGCGGGCGCGCTCTTCGGCCCCCTGGCCGCCTCGTCGATCCAGCAGAAGCGCTCCTTCATGGAGGGCAAGGTCGGGCAGGCGCTGGGCAGCCCGCTGCTCGACATCCGCGACGAGCCGCTGGTGCGCCGCGGCCTGGCCTCGCGCCGCTACGACGGCGAGGGGATGGCGGCGCGCCCGTTCCCGGTCTTCGAGGCCGGCACGCTGCGGAACCTGTACGTGGACTGCTACTACGGCCGGAAGTTGGGGCTCGCGCCCACCACCGGGCGCGCCTCCAACCTGGCCTGGAGGCTGGGCGACCGCTCGCCGGCCGAGCTGCTCTCCGCCATGGGCGAGGGCATCCTCGTGACCGGCTTCCTGGGCGGCAACTCCAACTCCACCACCGGTGACTTCTCGCTGGGCGTGCGCGGCTTCATGGTGCGCGGCGGGCAGCCCGCCGAGCCCATCGGCGAGATGAACGTCTCGGGCAATCACCTGGAGCTGTGGCGCCGGCTGGCGGCGGTGGGCAACGACCCCTACCGCTACTCGGCCATGCGCACGCCCACGCTGGTGTTCGAGGGGGTGCAGATCGCCGGCACCTGATCGGTCCATGGGTTTGCCAACGCGCGGCGTCGTCCACACTCCTTGTGTGATGGCCTGCGTGCTGGTCGTGGACGATGAGGCGGACATCCGCCAGGCGGTCTCCGAGATCCTGGCGGACGAGGGCTACGTGGTGGTCGGGGCGCGGGACGGCGCCGAGGCGCTGGCCCAGGCGCGCGCCGCGCACCCGTCGCTGGTGCTCCTGGACCTGATGATGCCGCGCATGAACGGCTGGGAGTTCCGCGAGGCGCAGCGGCAGGATCCGGAGCTGGCGAAGATTCCGGTGGTGGTCCTGTCAGCCCTGGCCCGCGACAAGGGCATCGACGCCAGCGGCTACATCGAGAAGCCGTTCGACCTGGACGACCTGCTCACCGCCGTCCGGCGTCATACGGGGCCCCCCTCGGCCTGAACCCGCCGCGCTGGTGGACCACCAGCAGCGCAGGCGGCTTGCGCCCTGGCGTCAGCGCCGCCGCGCCGGCGCGCGCCGCCTCCACCGCCCGTGCGACCTGGTCGGCCGCCGCCGGCTCGGCCTCCAGCGCCTCGCAGGCGGAGGCCAGCACCTCGCCGACGAGCCGCCACTCGCCGTCCAGATCCTCGGCCGCGCCGCCGGCCACCCGGAGGACGCCCACGACCTGCGCCCAGACGCGCTCGGGCTCGTGCCCCTGCACCAGCGCCTCGCCGGTGCGGGCCAGGAAGTCCTCCACCAGCCCGTCGAATCAGGCCGGGGAAGATCATGGGCCGCGCCTGCAGCCGCGCCGCCCGCCAGATGCGGGCCAGGTCGAAGGCGGAGGCCCGCAGGGCGTCTCCGGCGCGGCGCGCGTCCAGCCTCACGCCACACCTCCCTGCTCGAGCAGCCAGGCGATCGAGGCCTCGGCCTCGCGCTGCAGGCCGGGCAGGTCCTCGCCGCAGAGGTGGGTCGCCCCGGGGAGCGGCGTGAGCCGGCGCGGTCCGGCCGAGCCGGCCAGCGCGGCCGCCACCTCCGCCGGCGTCCCGAACTCGTCGCGCTCCGCCTGCACCACCGCCAGCGGCCGCCTCACCGCCCGCACGTCGGCCGCGTCGCGCGCGGCGTCCAGGTCGGCGTCGGCGGAGCGGAGCGCGAGCCCGGCCAGCAGGAGGCCGGCCACCCCGGGCCGCGCGCTGCCGGCCTTCACCGCCATCCAGGCGCCGAAGGAGAAGCCGCACACCAGGAGCGGCGCGCCGGGGTGGGTGGCCTCCAGCGCCTCCAGCGCCGCGCGGGCGTCGTCCGCCTCGCCGCGGCCGCCGTCGTAGGCGCCGGCGCTCCGGCCCACCCCCCGGTAGTTGAACCGCAGCGAGCGCCCGCCGGCAGCGCGCACCGCCTTGGCCAGCCGGTAGGTGGCGTGGTTGTGCATGGTGCCGCCGAACCGGGGGTGCGGATGGCAGACGAGCGCCAGGAACCGGGCGTCCTCCGGCCCTTCCAGCAGCGCTTCGATGCGGCCCGCGGGCCCCGTCAGGTCCACCTGCACTGGCATCCCCCAAAACCGGCCGGACTCTATAGCAGATTCACCCTCCGCCGGTTCCCTGCCTTTTGCTAGGTTGGACGGCCATGGAGGGGCTTGGCCCGCTGGAGATGTTCGGTTCGGTCGCGGCGCTCGCGGCGCTGGTTGCCCTGCGCGCGGTCGCCGCAGCCCTGGAGGCCGCCCTGGTGGCGCTGGGCGTGCCGCGTGCGCAGGCCCTGGGCACGGCGCCGGACGCGAGCCGCCGGGCCCGCGCGCTGGCCGCGCTGATGCTGGACCGCGAGGTCACGGCCTTCACCATCCGCTTCACCACCGCCTTCAGCATGCTGCTGCTGGGGCTGCTGGCCGGCACCGAGGCGGCGTGGCTGGTCCCCCGGGGCGGCTGGTGGGGCGGTCTGGTCGCAGCCGTTGGGGTGGGGCTGCTCACGCTGCCCATCTCGGCGCTGGCCCGCAGCCTGGGGGCGGCGCACGGCGAGCCGGTGGCCCTGGCGCTGGCCCGGCCCTTCCGGCTGCTCCGCAAGCTGCTCAGGCCGCTGGCGCGGCTGGTGATGGCCTGCACCTTCGGCCAGGGGCGCTTCTCCATGCCGGCGCCGCCGCTGGACGAGATGGAGCGGGCGCTGGCGGAGTACGCGCGCGCCGACGAGGGCGCGGCAGCCGGCAGCGCCACCACCACCAGCGAGCTCATCCACCGCGTCTTCGAGTTCAAGGAGAAGGTGGCGCGCGACCTGATGGTGCCGCGCACCGACGTGGTGGCGGTGGAGGGCTCCACGCCGGTGCCGGAGATCATCCAGCTCCTGGCGGAGGAGGGTCACTCGCGCATGCCGGTCTACCGGGAGAGCCTGGACCGGATCGAGGGCGTGCTCCACGCGCGCGACCTGGTGCCGCTCCTGGCGCACCCGGAGCTGATCGTGCTGCGCGACCTGCTCCGGCCGGCCCACTTCGTCCCCTGGTCGAAGCCCATCGACCAGCTGCTGCGGGAGATGCAGCGGCGCAAGCTGCACATGGCCTTCGTGGTGGACGAGTTTGGCGGCGTGATGGGCATCTGCACCATCGAGGACGTGCTGGAGCAGATCGTCGGCGAGATCCAGGACGAGTTCGAGGAGGACGAGGACCGGCTGGTGGAGGCGCACGCCGACGGCACCTTCACGGCGCAGGGCGCCGCGCCGGTGGCCGAGTTCAACCGCGTCACCGGCGCCGGGCTGCCCGAGGACCAGGACTTCGAGACGGTGTCCGGGTTCGTGAGCTCGCTGGCCGGCGCCATCCCCGCCCGCGGCGACCGCCTCCACTGGAAGGACTGGGCCTTCACGGTGGCGGAGGCGGACCCGCGCAAGGTCACCAAGGTCCGCGCCGCGCGCGTGAAGCGGGGGTGAGGTGAGCATGACCGGTCCCTTCCTGGTGGGCGAGAAGGTGTCGCTGCGGCCGCTGGACGCCACCGACGCGCCGCGGCTGGTCACGCTGCTCAACGACCCGGCGGTGCGCCGGAACCTGCGCCTGGACCGGCCGGTGTCGCTGGCGGCCGAGCACGAGTTCATCGCCGCGCTGGCCCGCGCCACCGACCAGGTGGTGCTGGGCGTGGCGGCGCGCGACGACGGCCGGCTGCTGGGCGTGACCGGCCTGCACCAGCTGGGCGACGCGGCCCGGCAGGCCGAGTTCGGCATCTTCCTGGGCGGGCCGCAGGAGTGGGGCAAGGGCTTCGGCCAGGAGGCGACCCGGCTGATCGTGGACTACGGCTTCGGGACGCTCAACCTGAACCGCATCTGGCTGCACGTGAACGCCGGCAACCAGCGCGGCGTGCGCGCCTACCAGAAGGTCGGCTTCAAGACCGAGGGCGTGCTGCGGCAGGCCTCGTTCCGCGACGGCGCCTACCAGGACGTGGTCGCGATGGCGATCCTGCGGGAGGAGTGGGCGCCGCCCGGGCGGCCGGGGTAGAAGGGGGGATGTACGCGCTCGCCATCATCCGTTACCGCAAGCCGCTCGAAGAGGTCCTCAAGGTCGTCGACGCCCACCGCGCCTACCTGCGCGAGCTGAAGGCCAGGGGGACGCTGGTGACCTCCGGGCCGTTCGAGCCGCGCTTCGGCGGCGCGCTGCTGCTGCGCGTGCCGGACGAGGACCCCGACCCCGCCCTGCTGGCCGTGCGCGACGGCGATCCGTTCGTGCAGCACGCGGTGGCGCAGTACGAGCTGTTGCCCTGGCTGCCGAACATCGGGAAGGAAGACCTGGACCGGGCCTGAGCGGCGCCGAGGGCGGGGCGGGCACGGTTCATGTGCGCCGGGCGCCGCCGGAACCGGTCAGCCTGAGCGTAGCCCCAGCGTAGCCCCGCCGGAGGCGGGGCGGAGTCGAAGGCTGGGACCGGGTTGAAGGCGGCGGAGCCTCCGGCGGGGCGTGCTAAGGTTCGCGGCCATGACCGAGAACCGTTCGCGCCGAGGCGCCGGGCTACTACCGCTGGCTGGTGCTGCTGGCCTGCAGCATCGCCATGTTCGGCAACTACTACGTCTTCGACGCGCTCTACCCGGTCACCGACGCGCTGCAGTCGCAGCTCGGGTTCACGCACCAGGACGTCGGCGTGCTCGACACCGCCTACAACGTCGCGGCGCTGGTGGCGCTGCTGGGCGGCGTCTTCCTCATCGACCGGCTCGGCACCATCCGGTCGGCGGTGCTCTTCGCGGCCATCGGCGCGCTCGGCACGGCCGGCATCGCCTACGGTCCCGAGCTCCTCTCCGCCAATCCGGCCTGGGGCATGATCGGGGGCCGCTTCGTCCTGGGCCTCGGCTCCGAGCTGTTCATCGTCGCGGCCACCACCGTGGTGGGGCGCTGGTTCAGCGGGAAGACGGTCGCCACCGCGCTGGCGGTGCAGCTCCTCATCGGCCGGCTCGGGTCGGTGGTGGCGGACAAGTCCCCCGGCCTGGCGAAGTCCCTCTTCACCGGCTGGCAGCCGCCGTTGATCGCCGCGATGGGCCTGGGCCTGGTCTGGCTCGTCTTCGCGATCATCTACGCGCTGCTCGAGGCGCGCGCCGCCAGGGTCTACGGCGTGAGCCAGGGCGGCACCACCGACAAGCTGGTCCTGGCCGACATCCTGGCCTTCAACCGCTCCTACTGGTGGGTGGTCGGCCTCTGCGTGGCCTTCTACGCCACCATCTTCCCGTTCCGGACCCATGCCAACGACTACCTGATCCAGGTGCACGGCCTCACCAACGAGGCGGCCGGCAACCTCAAGTCGCTGGTGCCCCTGATCTCGATGTTCGGCATGCCGCTCTTCGGCATCCTGGTGGATCGGATCGGCAAGCGCGCGCTGCTGATGACGGTGGGCTCGTTCCTGCTCGCCTCCTCGTTCCCGCTCATCGTCTACTGGCACACCGGCGTGGCCGTCCCGGAGATCGCCACGCCGGCGTTCTGGTTCGTCCCCAAGTTCGTGCTCATCTCGGCCGGCACGCCGCTGGGGTTAGCGATCACCCACTGCATGCTTGGCCTCGCCTTCGCGCTGGTGCCAGCGGTGCTGTGGCCTGCGGTCACGTACCTCGTGCCGGAGAAGCGGCTCGGCTCGGCGTACGCCCTCATGACCTTCCTGCAGCAGCTGCTCTGGGGCGGCATGAGCTGGGGCATCGGCGCGGCCAACGACCTGGCCGGCGCCAGCGCGGCCCACCCGGAGGGCTGGCGCTACGCCATGTGGGCCCTCTCGCTGCTCAGCCTGAGCGCGTTCGTCTTCTCCTTCCTGCTCTGGCGCGACGAGCGCGGGGCGCACTCGCACGGGCTGGAGGCGCGGGCGCCGAAGCAGGCCGCGTAGGCCCCCTTTCGCGAAGGCAGGCTCGGCGGCCCCGGGATCACCGGCGGGGCCCGCCTGTCAATTATTTGCCATCGCGATCCCGGGGTCGTATGCTGCGATATCGACGCAAGATCCTGTGATCTGGACAGGATCCAGGTGTGGGTGGCGGGCCCGGCAACCGGCGGGCACTGGGCGGGTGAATGGCGGACGGCGTGGACGCAGGGACGGCCTTGGCGATCGATCCGGAGGAGCTGCTCCGGAGCGCGCTGGAGAAGATCGTCTTCTTCGAGTGCCGCGTCTCCCAGCTCGAGTCCGAGCTGCTGGCCGCCCGCACCACCGCGGAGCGCGCGCGGGCCGACGCGGCCGCGGCGCGCCGGCACGAGGTCGAGCTGGAGCAGACGGCGGCGGCCGAGCGCGGCGCGCGGGGCGACCTGCAGGCCCGCGCCGACGACCTGGGCGAGCGGGTCCGGCTCCTGGAAGGCGAGCGCGAGCGGCTGCTGGCGGGGCTGGTGGAGCGCGCCCGGGTGGGCGGCGCCCCCGGCTCGGACGGCGCGCCCGGGCCGGAGGAGGGCGGCGCCGACCTGGCCGGCTTCATCGCCGAGCTGCGCGCCGAGATCGTGGCCCTGCGGGCCTGGAAGGCGGCGGCCGAGGTCGCCGGCTACCGCGGCGAGCCGGGCGCGACGGTGGTCCGGCTGCCGGTGCACGAATCGGTGCCGGCGCTGGCCGGGCGGTTCGAGTCGGAGGGGCGGGTGGGGCTCTCCGGGCGCGACACCGACCGGATGAAGGGCCTGCTGGGCACGCAGGCCGACCGCGTCCTCTACGAGCGCTCCATGGACGACCTCAAGGCCGCCGACGCCCGCACCCGCCTGCGCGCGGTGCGCGCGCTGGAGGCGCTGGGCTCCAAGGCCGCGGCGCCGCTGCTGGCCGCGGCGCTGGGGCGCGAGGCGGACGAGGGCGTGAAGGCCGCCATCCTGGGCGCGCTGGCCCGCTTCAAGGAGCCGTTCGCGGCCGAGCTGGCGGCGCGCGAGCTCGGCGACGCGCGCCCGGCGGTCCGCATCGCGGCGCTGGAGACGCTGGCCGCGGTGGCCCAGGACTCCTCCGAGGCGCGCCTGGCCGAGGCCATGGCCGACCCGAGCCCGCTGGTGCGGCGCCGGGCGGCGCTCCTGCTGGCATTCACGCAGGGTGAACGGTCCGAGGCGGCGCTGGCCGCCGCGCTGGGCGACCCGGACCGCGGCGTGGCCCGCGCGGCCGCCGCGGCGCTCTCCGGCCGGCCCACCGCCCGCGCCCAGGGGGCGCTGGCCCGCGCCCTGGAGCACCCGGAGGCCTCGGTCCGCGAGGCGGCCGGGCGGGCCCTGTCGCGGGTGTCGGGCGAGGCGGTGCCGGTGGACGGCCCCGCGCCGGCGCGCCGCGCGGCGTCCCGGCGGATCGCGGAGAAGCTGGCGGCGATGGACGCGCCGGCGCTGCGGGAGGCGGTGCTGGCGGCGACCGCGACGCCGTTCGCGGCGGCCGTGCGCCCTTCGGCTCCGGTCGCTGCGCCCGTTCGTCCTTCGACTCCGGCGCGGGCCAGCGTGCCCGCGCAGCCCACCACCCGCGCCTGCGCTCAGGACGAACGGATGGCCGTCCGTCCTGCGGCTGGGGTCACGACAGCCGTTCGTGCTGAGCCCTTCGAAGAGCTCAGGGCAGGCGGAGGAGCACGAAGGGTGGAGGCCCCCGCCCGCACCGCCGTGGCGGTGATGGTGCAGGAGGCCGCCCCCGCGGCCGGCACCGACCTCGAGGCCGTGGTGGCCGAGGTCCGCATGTCGCTCCGCGGCTGCACCGCCGCCGACCTCGGCGCCGTGCTGGGCCTGGCCGGCGGCCAGGTCGAGGCCGCGCTCGCCACCCTCTCCGCCCGCGGCACGATCGTCCAGCGCGGCGCCCGCTGGTTCATGGCCTAGGGGAACACATGGAGAACGTCCGCTACACCGCGAAGCGCCTGGCCGAGATCCTCTCCGCGACCGAGAAGCAGGTCGTGAAGGAGCTGGGCCGCAAGGACGGCTTCGGGCCGGAGGACCTGGCCAACCTGCGCGTCAAGCTGAAGCGCACGCCGCCGGCCTTCCCGCCGCGCGTCCAGCTCTTCCTCAACTTCAAGGGCGGCACCGGCAAGACCAGCCTCTCCTCCTCCTACGCCTACCGGCTGGCGGAGAAGGGCTACCGGGTGCTGATGATCGACCTCGACAGCCAGGGGCACGCCACCAAGTGCCTGGGCCAGGAGGGCTCGAGCTTCACCGCCACGCTCCACGACGTGCTCATCCGCCGCAGGCCGCTGGCCGAGGTGACGGTGCCGACCGGCATGCCGAACCTCGCGCTGGTCCCGGCCAACCTGGCCATGAGCACCATCGACCTGGCGCTCATGCCGCTGGCCGGGCGCGAGTTCCGGCTGCGCAACGCGCTGGAGGCGGTGAAGGGACAGTACGACTTCGTGGTGCTGGACGCGCCGCCGTCCTTCGGCCTGCTCAACCTGAACGCGCTGATGGCGGCCTCCGACCTGATCATCCCGGTGCTGGCCGACTTCCTCTCCTATGACGGCCTGCGGCTGCTCTTCGAGACCATCCAGGGGCTGGAGCAGGACCTCTCGCACCAGCTCGAGAACATCTTCATCGTGGTGAACGCCTTCAACCAGACGTTCAAGATCGCGCGCGAGGCGCTGGAGGCGCTGCGCACCCACTACGCCGACTACCTGCTCGACACGGTGGTCCGGCAGTGCACCAAGTTCGCCCAGGCCTCCAGCGAGGGCTGCCCGATCTTCGGCTACGACCCGGACTCGAAGGGCGCGAACGACATCGACACCGCCCAGACCGAGATCCTGGGCCGGATCCAGGCCGCCGCGCGCGCGGCGGCGGGAGCGTAGGACATGCGCAAGGCCTTCGACGCCAACGTCCCGAAGCTGAAGCCCCGGCTCAAGGGGGCGGCCACGGCTGCGCCGGTCATCGAGGACGCGGTGGAGTCCCCGCCGCTGGCGCTGCGGACGCAGGAGCCGGAGGTCGAGGCCGTTCGCCAGGTCGCTGAGCCCATCGCTCGTGGTTCGACAGGCTCACCACGAGCGGAGTCCGTTCGTGCTGAGCGTAGCTCGCCGCAGGCAAGCGGAGTCGAAGCACGAACGCAGGAGCCGGTCGAACCGACCGTCCCCACCTCCGACGTGGGCGACCGCCGCGACCGCCTGCAGAAGATCAAGAAGCGGGTGGCCGAGGCCGCCCGCCCGGCGCCGCGCATCGAGCCGGTGCCGGCCGATCCTGCCCGCGCCGCCGAGAGCGTGCTGGGGCTGGTCCACGACCTGGAGGCCGAGCTGCACCGGGCCCGCGAGCGCGAGGAGGCGCTCCGGACCGACCTGGACGGCGCGCGCGTCGAGCTGGCCCGCGCGGCCGGCGAGGCCCGCGGCGCCAGCGAGAAGCTGGTCGGCGCCGAGCGCGAGCTGGACGAGAAGCGCACCGTGCTGAACGAGCTGTTGGCCGAGATGGGCGCGCTGGAGGAGGAGCGGGACGAGGCCGTCCGCCGCGCGCAGGCCATGGCCGCGCTGGACGAGGAGCGGGCCCGGCTGCTCGACGAGGTGACCCGCCGCGCCGACGAGGAGTCGAAGCTGCGCGCCGAGCGCGAGGCCGAGGTGGAGCGGCTCAGCGAGGAGCTGCGCGCCGGGGCCGCCGACGGCGCCCGCCTGCGCAACGCCGTGGGCGAGCTGGCCCGCGAGCGCGACGGCCTGGCCAGCGAGCTGGACCGCCTGCGCGCCGAGCGCGACGAGCTGGCCTCGGCCAAGCGCGCGCTGGAGCAGGTGCACGCCGCGCTGGCGCAGGCGCGGGCGCGGCTGGGGTGACCGGCGAGCGGGCCTGCTCTCCCGCCCGGGGTGAGCACCGAGCTACTGCTGCGCCGCCTTCCGGTCGATGGGCGTCACCTTCCGGTCGCGCAGCGTGTCCAGCGCGTCGAAGGCGGCGTACTTGTAGGCCTCGCCCAGCGTCGGGTAGTTGAAGACCGCCTCGGCGAAGTAGGAGAGGTTCCCGCCCAGCGTCATGACGGCGTGGCCGAGGTGGACCAGGTCGGAGGCGTGCGGGCCGATGCAGTGCACGCCCAGGATGCGCTGGTCGGCGGGGTCGGCCAGGAGCTTGAGGAAGCCCACCGCCTCGCCCACCAGGTTGGCCCGGGCGTTGCCGGTGAGCGTGGTCCGCCCCACCACGTAGTCGCGCCCCTTGGCGCGCAGCGACTCCTCGGTCTCGCCCACCGAGGAGATCTCCGGGATGGTGTAGATGCCGACCGGCAAGAGGTCGTGCAGGCCGCCCGGGCGGTCGGCCACGCCGCAGGCGTGGCGCATGGCCACGCGCCCCTGCTCCATGGAGGTGGACGCCAGGCCGGGGAAGCCCACCAGGTCGCCGGCCGCGTAGATGTGCGGCACCGCGGTCTGGAAGTGCTCGTTCACCTCCAGCAAACCGCGCGCGTTGGCGGTGAGGCCGGCCGCGGCCAGGTTGAGCGCCTCCACGTTGCCGATGCGCCCGGAGGCCACCAGCACCTTCTCCGCCACCAGCCGCGAGCCGTCCGCCAGCGTGACCAGCACGTCCCGCTCGCCCGGCTCCAGCTTCGTGGCCCGCGTCTGCTGGTAGGGCTCGATGCCGGCCAGGGCGAACAGGTCCTGCATGGCCAGCGACACCTCGGCGTCGAGCCAGGGCAGCAGTCGCTCCTTGGAGTCGATGATGGAGACGCTCACGCCCAGCGCGGCGAAGATGGAGGCGTACTCGCACCCGGCCACGCCGCCGCCCAGGATGGCCAGCGAGCGGGGGATGCGATCCAGCAGCAGGATCGAGTCCGAGTCGTACACGCGGACGTGATCGATGGGGTACTGCGGCGGGTGGAAGGGGCGGGTGCCGGTGGCGAGCAGCACCGTCTCGGCACGCAGGTCCTGGAAGCCGCCGTCCGGCACCGAGACGCGCAGCGTGTTCCCGTCCCCGAAGGACGCCGTGCCCCGGAACTGCTCCACGCCGGCGCGGTTGAGCGCGCTGCGGATGCGCGAGTGCTCGCGGGCGGTGACCAGGCCGCGGCGGCCCATCAGCTCGGGGATGGTCACCTGGCCGGAGACGCGCAGCTCGAGGCCGTGGGCGTCGCGGCTGCGGGCCTGCTGGATGGCCAGCGCGGTCTCGCGCAGCGCCTTGGAGGGGATGGTGCCGGTGTTGGCGGAGGCGCCCCCGGGCACGGCCTCCTTCTCGACCAGCGCGACCTTCTTGCCCAGCGCCGCCGCCTGGACCGCGCCGTTCTCCCCGGCCGGGCCGGAGCCGATCACCACCACGTCGTAGCTCAGCATGCGACGTACCTCATAGTGCGGACCGGCTCCGGATTCGATATTCTCTGCAATTCCGTGCGGAACGTCCCGAAGAACCCTGCCCTGGGCAGGATCCCCAAGAACCTGGCCGTGGAGCTGGAAGAGCGGCGCAAGGCGCTCCAGGCCGCGGGCCGCCGGCTGTTCGACTTCGGCCTGGGCGACCCCCGCGAGCCCACCCCCCCGTTCCTGCGGGAGAGGCTGCGGGCGGCCGTCCCCGAGGTCTCGCAGTACCCCAGCGCCTTCGGCACCCCGGCCCTGCGCCAGGCGGCGGCCGGCTACCTCCAGCGCCGCTTCGGCGTGGCGGTGGACCCGGAGAAGCAGGTGGTGGCCTGCGCCGGCGCCAAGGAGGGCATCTTCCACCTGCCGCTGGCCTTCGCCGGCGACCCGGCGCGCCGCAAGGTGATCATCCCCGACCCCGGCTACCCGACCTACGAAGCGGGGGCGCTGCTGGCCGGCCTCGAGCCGGTGAAGGTCCCGCTCGACCGCGCGCACGGCTTCCTGATCGAGCCGGAGGCGCTCGGCGAGGCGCTGCTGCGGGAGACGCTGCTGTTCTGGATCTCCTACCCGCACAACCCCACCGGCGCCCTGGCCTCGCGCGACTACCTCGCGCGCGTGGGGGCCGCGGCGGTGAAGCACGGCTTCATCGTCTGCTCGGACGAGTGCTACGCCGACGTCTACTTCGGCGCCCCGCCGCCCTCCATGCTGGAGGTGCAGGTGGAGAACACGCTGGTCGTCCACAGCTGCTCCAAGCGCAGCGGCATGACCGGTTACCGCAGCGGCTTCATCGCCGGTGACGCCGACCTCATCGCCCAGCTCCGCACCCTGCGCAGCCACCCCGGGGTGGCCTCGCCCGAGTTCGTGCCCGCGGCCGCCGCGGCGGCCTGGGCCGACGACGTCCACCCGGCGGAGCGGCGCGAGATCTTCCGGCAGAAGCGCGATCGGTTCCTGCGCTTCTTCGCCGAGCAGGGGCTCTCGGTGGACGCCTCCGAGGCCACGCTCTACCTGTGGGTGCGGGTGCCGAGGGGCGAGACCTCGGCGTCGTATGCGCTCAGGTTGCTGGACGCCGGCATCGTGCTGGCGCCCGGCACCGCGTTCGGCGCGGCCGGCGAGGGGTACGTGCGGGTCTCGCTGGTGCCGACGCTGGCCGAGTGCGACGAGGCCATCGCGGCGTGGCGGGCGGTGCGCTGATGACTTTCGAGGCCGCTCGCCTTTCGACAGGCTCAGGGCGAGCGGTGGGAGCGGCATCGTCGGTGGCAGTCATCCGCTCGTGGTGAGCTTGTCGAACCACGAGCGGTGCTGAGAGAGGGAGCGGAATGGCGGACTGGGTCGAGATCGAGAAGAAGGTCGCAGCGGCGTTCGCGGACCGCACCAGGCTTTCGGACCCCGCCCACAAGGCGGCGGTGCTGGAGGCGCTGGCGGGGCTGGACCGCGGCGAGCTGCGCGTGGCCGAGAAGCAGGGCGCCGAGTGGAAGGTGAACGCCTGGGCGATGCAGGCGGTGAACCTCTACTTCGCCATCACCGGGATGGAGACCACCGACTTCGGCCCGTTCCAGGTGCGGGACAAGATCCCGCTCAAGAAGGACCTGGAGGCGGCCGGCGTGCGGGTGGTGCCCGGCGGCGTGGCCCGCTACGGCTCGCACCTCGAGCCCGGCGTGGTGCTGATGCCCGGCTTCGTCAACATCGGCGCCCGCGTCGGCGCCGGCACCATGGTGGACACCTGGGCCACCGTCGGCTCCTGCGCGCAGGTGGGCAGGAACGTGCACCTGGCCGGCGGCGTGGGCATCGGCGGCGTGCTCGAGCCGCCTGGAGCCCGCCCCAACATCATCGAGGACGGCGCCTTCATCGGCAGCCGCTGCATCATCGTGGAGGGCGTGATCGTCGAGGAGGAGGCGGTGTTGGGGGCCAACGTGGTCATCACCGGCTCCACGCCCATCATCGACGTCACCGGGCCGCAGGAGGTCGTCTACAAGGGCCGCGTCCCGGCCCGCTCGGTGGTGATCCCCGGCACCCGCACCAAGCAGTATCCGGCCGGCGCCTACAACATCCCCTGCGCGCTGATCGTGGGGAGGCGCAGCGCCTCCACCGACAAGAAGGTCTCGCTCAACGCCGCCCTGCGCGACTTCGAGGTGCAGGGGTGAGCGAGGCGGCGGCACCGCTCTCGCCGCTGGGCGAGTCGCTGGCCATCCGGACCGAGGCCCTCTGCGGCGTGCGGTCGGTGATCGGCGAGGAGCGCGCGCTCTGCGACCGGGTCGAGGCCTGGGCGCGGGCGCGCTTCCCGGCGGTCCGCCGCGTGAAGGACTCGCTGGTGGTCCAGGTGGACGGCCCGGCCACGCCCGGCCGGCCGCGCCTGGCGCTGTGCGGCCACCTCGACACCGTGCCCATCCCGGCCGCCGACGCCGGCCACCCGCCGCGCCGCGAGGGCGGCCGGCTGGTGGCGCCGGGCAGCTCGGACATGAAGGGCGGCCTGGCGGTGATGATGGAGCTGGCCGAGCGGCTGCCGCGCGCGGCCCGCTTCGCCGATCTGGTGCTGGTCTTCTACGCCCGCGAGGAGGGGCCGTTCCTGGAGAACGAGCTGGGGGACGTGCTGCGCGAGGCGGACGAGCTCGGCGGCACCGACCTGGCGCTCTGCCTGGAGCCGACCGACAACGTGCTGCAGCTGGGCTGCGTCGGCTCCATCCACGGCACGGTGGTGTTCGACGGGCGCTCGGCCCACTCGGCCCGGCCCTGGCAGGGCGAGAACGCCGTGCACCGGGCCGGCGCGCTGCTGGCCGCGCTGCACGCGCGGGCGCCGCGCGAGGCCGTCTCGGGCGGCCTCACCTACCGCGAGGTGATGAGCGTCACCCGCATCGAGGGCGGGCGCGCGCGCAACGTGGTGCCGGATCGCTGCACGCTCAACGTGAACTACCGCTTCGCGCCGGACAAGGCGCTGGACGCAGCCGCGGCCGAGCTGGTGGCGCTGGGCCAGGCGCACGGCGCAAAGGTGGAGCTCACCGACCTCTCGCCGGCCTGCCCCGCCTACGCCGACCACCCGCTGGTGCGCCGGCTGGCCGAGCGCACCGGCGCGCCGCTGGAGCCGAAGCAGGCCTGGACCGACGTGGCCCGCCTGGCCGCCGCCGGCATCCCGGCCGTCAACTTCGGCCCCGGCGCCACCGCCCAGGCGCACCAGCAGGGCGAGTGGGTCGCGCTCGACGCGCTGGAGCGCGGGTACCAGCTGCTGGAGCGGTTCCTGGCGGCGTGATCCGCCGCGAGAGCGCCTGTCGGGCGGGAGGCGTCCTGGTGTCCGCGGCAGGTCGCCCGGCCCCTCCCGCGCCGGCTGCGCGCTCGCCGTGGAAGCCCAGCCTCCACCGGGACGCCCGGGCCACTCCCGGCTGGCCGAGCAGGCGCAGTGAGTGGTGCACATGCTTGCGCGGCCTCGCGAGCGACGCCGTCCTCTCCTTCCCCGCCCGCCAGGCGGAGACGCCATGTCCCGCCGTCCGCTCCAGCTGCTCACCCTCGCCCTCGCGCTCGGCGCCCCTGCGAGCGCCCTCTCGCAGGGCATCTTCTCGCCGCAGACCTTCTCCGCCCGGCTGAACGGGTTCAAGGAGGTCCCCACGCTGTCGACCCAGGGGTTCGGGACGTTCTCGGCCGACATCACCGTGGGTGACGCGGGGCCGACCATCGCGTGGACGCTGACGTTCAGCGGGCTCTCGGCGCCGGCCAGCGCGGCCCACATCCACCTCGGCCAGCCCGGCGTTGCGGGCGGCATCGCCGTGAACCTGTGCGGCGCAGGGAGCGCTCCCGCCTGCCCTGCCGAGGGCAGCGTGACCGGCACCATCGACGCCACCTCCGTCGTCGGCCCTGCGGAGCAGGGCATCGCTCCCGGCGAGCTGCAGGAGCTCCTGGTGGCCATGGTGGTCGGCGCCACCTACGTCAATGTCCACACCGCCACGTTCCCAACGGGCGAGATCCGCGGCCAGATCGGCCCGGATCTGCTGGGCAACTGAGCGCCGGCCTCGCTCCGCCCCTCGGCGGCTGGCGAAGTGCGGCATCCCGGGGCCCCGCATGCGCCCCCATGCGGGACCTGAATCTGGCATCGCTGCGGTTACACATCCGCGACCAACCTCGCGCCACCGATGCCGGCCAAGGAGCCCCAGCCATGAAGCGTCTTGCCCTCGTCGTCCTCTCGCTCGCCCTCCTGCCCGCCGCGGCCCTGGCCCAGGCCTCGACCTGGGACCTCGACTCCGCCCACACCCACTCCGCGTTCACGGTGCGTCACCTGGTGATCACCAACGTGCGCGGCGAGTTCGGCAAGACCACCGGCAAGGTGGTGCTGGACGAGAAGGACGTCACGAAGTCCACGGTCGAGGCCAGCATCGACGCCACCACCATCGACACGCGCGAGCCGAAGCGCGACGCGCACCTCAAGTCGCCGGACTTCTTCGACGTGGAGAAGTACCCGGCCATCACCTTCAAGAGCACCAAGGTGGAGAAGGCGGGCAGCGGCCTCAAGGTGACCGGCGACCTGACCATGCACGGCGTCACAAAGCAGGTGGTGCTGGACGTGGCCGGGCCGACCGCGGAGATCAAGGATCCCTGGGGCAAGACCCGCCGCGGCATCGCCGCCACCACCACCGTCAACCGCAAGGACTTCGGCCTCAACTGGAACAAGGCGGTCGAGGCTGGGCCGGTGGTCGGCGACGAGGTGAAGATCGAAATCGAGGCCGAGCTGGTGAAGGCGGACGCCGCGGCCGCGGCAAAGTAGCGACGCCCTTCGACTCCGCCGCGGCCTGGGCCGCGGCTACGCTCAGGGCGAACGGGTTCAGGCCCGTTCGCCCTGGCCCTCTTCAGCTCAGCGCGCCGCCAGCTGCCCCGCCGCGTCCGCGCGCATCGCGTCCAGGTCCACCCGGCCGCGCACGCCGGGGACGTGGCCGCGGGCGTGCCACTGCCAGAGCACCCAGCGGTCGGCGGGCTCGGGCCGGGGCTCGCGCAGGAGGTCGCGGATCCAGAGCACGTTGTCCACCTCGGCGCCGCGGATGAAGGCGCCATAGGCCTCGCCGGTGACGTACAGGATGGGCCGGACGCCGCGCTCGCGCTCCACCAGCTCGGAGAACGCGGCCAGCTCACGCCGGACCTGGTCCGAGGCCGGGCGGCGCCTGCAGTTGCCGCCGAACTCGAGGTCGATGGCCGGCGGCAGCTGATCGGGATCGGCGGGCACGGTGGCCAGGAAGTGCCGCGCCTGCGCCTCGCCCCCGCTGCAGAAGCTGAAGAAGTGGTACGCGCCGGTCCGCAGGCCGGCCGCGCGGGCCTCTCGCCAGTTGCCTTCGAACTCCGGGTCGGTGAAGTCGCCGCCCTCGGTGGCCTTGACGTAGGCGAACCCCATGCGCGGCTGGGCCGCCACCTGCGCCCAGTCAATCTCGCCCTGGTGGTGCGAGACGTCGACGCCCAGCACCGGGAACCGGTCCGGATCCGGCCGGGCCAGGCTCCACCAGCCGGTCGCGAGGGCGAGCACGGCCAGGCCTGTGAGGGTGGCGAGGTGGACGGCGAGCCAGGCTGCGGGGGAGAGGCGGAGGCGCATGGACGAGGGCCATAGCAAGCGGCGTTCCCCGGGGCCGGGCGGCGGGATCCCGAGTGAATCCGGTCCGCCGCGCCCGCCGGGGCGTCGCGGCCGGACCACGCTGTGGCAGCCCGGCGTGGTTGCGCTGACACGTCTTCAGTGGAAACCCCGGACTGCCCTGGCCCCCGTTCGCCCTGAGCGTAGCCGCCGCCAAGCGGCGGCGGAGTCGAAGGGCAGGGGCAGAAAGGCCGTCCTCGCCTACCATGCCCAGGTGCCCCCAACGTCCTCCTCCGCCCCCGCCCGCTGGGCCCGCCGCCTGGTCCTGCTCCGCGCCGCGCTCGCCCTGGCGCTGATCGCCGCCCTCCTGCTCGGCCCGGGCGCGCTGGTAATCCACGGCCTCGCCACCACGCCGCGCGAGCCGGGAATCTCGCCCTTCGCGCTGCGGCTGTTCCGCTCGCTCACGCCGCGGTACGAGCGCTGGGCCCGGGAGCGGGTGGCGAGCGGGGTCGCGGCCCAGCTGCCCACCACCAACATCTCCGGCACCGAGTGGCCGGTCTACGGCTCTGCCTTCTACCTGGCCAGCGTGGTGGCGCTGCAGGAGGCCTGGGAGGCCGACCCGTCGAATCCTGTCCGAGGCACCCGCGAGGACGGCGCGCGAGGCGGTGGAGGCCGCCACGGCGCTGGTGATCGACCCCGGCCACGCCGGCTGGGTGAAGCGTCACTGGGGGTCGCTCTACCTCGAGCGCGAGAACGTCTTCTACCGGAGCCTGGTGATCTGGGCCCTGACCAGCCACGCCCGGCTCACCGGGAGCGCCGAGCACCTGGCGTTGCTGCGCGAGCAGGCCGAGGGGCTGGCCGGAGAGCTGGAGGCCTCGCCCCACGGCCTGCTGGACGACTATCCCGGTCAGTGCTTCCCGGCCGACGTGATGACGGCGGTCTTCGCCATCCGCGAGGCCGACCGCGTGCTGGGCACCGATCACTCCGCCTTCGTGGAGCGCGAGCGGCGGGCCTTCCAGGGCAAGGCGCTGGACGACCGCGCCCTGATCCCGTACTGCGCCTCGGCCAGCAAGGGCATCGCGGCCCATGACGCGCGCGGCAGCACCAGCGGCTCGGCCTCGATCTACGCGCCGGCGCTCTACCCGGAGCTGGCGCGCGGCTGGTACGAGGGGAACCGGCAGCACCTCTGGCAGCAGCGCTGGGGCGCGGTCGCGTTCCGCGAGTTCTACCGCGAGACGCCCGATCGCGAGTGGTACTGGGACGTGGACGCCGGGCCGGTGCTGGGCGGCCACGGCTTCGCCGCCAGCGCCTTCGGCCTGGCCGCGGCGCGCGCCAACGGGCGGCTGGACGACGCCTACCCGCTCACGCTGGAGCTGATCGCCGTGAGCTGGCCGCTGCCGGACGGCTCGCTGGCCGTCCCGCGCCTCATCTCCGACGCCACCGACGCGCCGCTGGCCGGCGAGGCCGGGATCCTCTTCATGCTGACCCGCCCCGAGCCGCGGGTGGTGAAGGTGGCGGAGGGCGGGGTGCCGCCTTTCGTCTGGGCGGCGCTGGCCTGCTACCTCGTGCCCGGCACGCTGGGCGTGGCCTGGGCGGTGTGGCGGGCCCGCCGCGCGCTGCGCCGGCTTCGCGAGCGCCGCCTGCCGGCGGGCTGGGTGCAGGTGGCGCTCATGGCGGGCGCGCTGCTGGCGGTGGTGCCGCTGGCGTGGTGGAGCGTGCCGGGGGCGGTGGGGGTGTGGGTCCTCGGCGGCGCGGGGCCGGTCACGTGGAAGGAGGCGCCGAGGCGGACTCCGGGTTAAGCTGCGGATTCACCCGGAGAGGAGCACCCATGCCGCCTCGTCGACCGCGCTGGACCCCGCTCGCGCTGGCCGCGCTCGTTGCTTGCGGAGGTGGGGGCTCCGGCGGAGCTCCGGTCGACCCAGGCGCCGGCCCCTACTACCCGCTGCCGCTCATCCCGCTCGACGTGCCGCCCACCGCCGAGGCCGCGCGGGCGCTCATCACCGGGCGAGCCTACGTGGTCGACGCGGTGAACGGCAGCGACGCCACCGGCGACGGCTCCCCCGCACACCCCTGGCAAACGCTGGCCCGGGCGCAGGCGGCGGCCGTGGGCGGCGACGGGATCCTGCTGCGCCCCGGGAGCTACGGGGTCTTGTCCGACGACCGGACCGACCGGACCGCCTGGCTGGTGGTGATGGCGGAGCGCGCCGACCGCCCCGCGCCGGAGCTCTTGGGCATCGACATCTCGCCGGCGGCGCCCGGCGCCTCGCGCCTGCTCTTCCACGGCCTCCGCATCACCACCGCCTGGGTGGACCCCGGCGGCGACCCGCAGGACCCGGCCTCCACCGCCTCCAGCTACCAGGACACCGGCTACCCGGTGGTGATCCAGGACGCCACCGACGTGAAGCTGCACGCCTGCGAGGTGGTGGGGACGAGCAAGTACCTGACCCCGGCCGGCGTCTGGCTGCAGCGGGCGGCGCGCGTCACCATCGCCGGGTGCGAGGTGCACGAGGTCGGCCGCGCCGTCCAGTACGACGCCACGCACGACCTGCTCGTCCACGGCAACCACCTGCACCGGCTCACCGGCACGGCCGTCTACAGCGCCAACGACCAGAGCGGCCACATCCAGGTGGAGCGGAACCACATCCACGACTCCAACTATGATTTTGGCGACGACTGGTGCGTGCGGGCGGTGGGCCAGAACCCGCACGGCTCCGCCGTCTCCATCCGCAGCAGCGGCGTGCTGGTCCGCAACAACGTCATCCACGACGGCTTCAACTCGGCCGGGATCATGACCTACGGCGACTCCGCCGAGCGGTTCGACGACCTGGTGCTCGAGAACAACGTCCTCTACGACATCCGCAACACCTTCGTGCTGCGGCTCTACGAGGCCGGGCACGACGTCTGGATCCGCAACAATACCCTGGTCGGCCACCTGCGCTCGGCCAGCTCGACCTCGGCCATGCGCTACGAGACGGCGCTGGCGCTCCACTCGCTGGCGCAGGGCGAGGACGGCTCCGGGGTGCACCTGCAGAACAACGTGCTGGTGGGCAACGTGGACCTGGGCGGCTGGGCGGCGGCGGTGGACCAGGCGCACAACGTGGCCTACGCGCTGGAAGGCGCCTCGTCGGACTCGCTGGTGGTGCTGCCGCGAGTGGACCACGCCAGCTACTTCGAGGACGGCTTCTTCGTGGGGCCGGTGGACCTCAGCTGGACCACGCAGCCCAACCCAAACGACCCCGGCGAGCTCAACCCCGTCGGCCACGGCCAGCTGATCGACTGGCGTCTGGCGCCCGGGGCCGTGGCGGTCGGCTTCGGCGATCCGCTGCTCCAGGCCCATCGACAGCCTGGGCGGGCTGGACGCGGATGGGGTCGTGCTCGACGACGGGGCGCCGCGGGGGGAGCCGGCGCACGATGCGGGGGCGTATCAGCGGTAGGGGGGCATCCGCTTCGATGACTCCCTGGATCGCGCCTGCGATCAGGGCGGATCCAGTGGGACCGGCAAGTGACCTCGCCAGGCTGCGATCTGCCACCGGACGCTTCGGAGTGCGATCGTGCCGCGCCTCAGCAGCGTTGGTCGAGCGTTGGCCTTCGACGAGAGCGAGCAGAGGATCTCGTTTGCGGCAGCGAGCCGTTCCTGCAGGGAAGTGGCCTCGAGTACACGCTGCTTCAGCGCCGGGGAGGTGCGCGCGTTGGCGACCGCCATGTCGATCAAGTGTCCTGGGTCGGCGATCCGTGCACAGGTAACGACCCAGGAGAACGGCGCGGACTCCGCGTCCTGCAGCAGGAGCTCGAGGGTGCGTGCTCGGAACTCGGCCAGATCCGCGACGGTCGCCGTGGGCTCGTCATCGAGCGCCGCGATGTTCACGGACAGATAGGGAGAGCGTTGCACGAAGGACGTCACGTGAACGCGCGCAAGTCCCTGGATCGTGCAGGACAGGCGGCGTTGCTCCCTGCGCGTCCGCACGATCCTTGCCAGCGTCCCCACCGTGAGCAGTTCGGCGTCCAGGTGGTCTGGGGGCGCGGAGCGCGCCACGACCACCAGCGGCCCATCGCAGGCCAGGGCGGCTTCGGCTGCGGCCATGGTCTTGGGGGTTGCCAGCGACACGGGCAGCTGGCCCGCAGGGAAGAGGACAGTACCAACCAGCGGAAGAAGCGGTACGACTGCTGGAATGTCGGATCGTTGAATCAGCGTGATCACTGCGTCCTATCCTATCAGGTCTCGTCTGGGGGCGACCGCGGCGCGGCCGCTGGGTCCGCCGCGCGGACCGCGGCGGCGTGTGCCGCCGCACGCTGGCGTGCGTTTCCTGGCGGCACTGGGCTTGCTCAGGGCCCTGCCATGCCCCGCGCCTGCGAGACCTCCCCTCCCGACCTGCCCCGCGAGCGGCTCATCGCGGCCGGCCCGCGCACCCTCTCCGACGCCGACCTGGTGGCGCTCATCCTGGGCACCGGCGCCGCCGGGCGCTCGGCGCGGGAGGTGGCGCTGGCGCTGGTGCAGGCGGTGCCGCTGCCGGAGCTGGCCTGGTCGCCGCCGGACGTGCTGGCCGCCTGGCCCGGCATCGGCCTGGCCCGGGCCGCGGCGCTCGCGGCCGCCTTCGAGCTGGGCCGGCGCGGCGCCTGGTCACCGCCCCACCGCGGCGAGCGCTGCCTGGATCCCGGCCGCGTGAACGAGCTGATGCGCCCGGCCGCCTTCGCCGAGCGCGAGGGCTTCCACGTGATCCTGCTCGACGTGCGCGGGCGCCTGCAGCGGGCGGTGCAGGTGGCGGAGGGCTCGCTCTCGCAGTGCCCGGTCTCCCCGCGCGACGCGCTGCGCCCGGCGGTGCGGGAGGGGGCGCACGGGGTCATCTTCGTGCACAACCACCCCAGCGGCAATCCCTCGCCCAGCGCCGACGACGTCGACCTGACCGAGCGCCTCCGCGCCGCCTCCGAGCTGGTGGGGGTGCTGGCCAGGGATCACGTGATCGTGGCAGCGGGAGGGTACTTCTCGTTCGTGGAGGCGGGGAGGTGGAGGAGGTAGCGCTGATAGGGGAAGCCAGAGGAGCCGCTACACGGGCTCGGAAAGCTCAGCCTGAGCCAAGCCGCTCTCAGGGAGACCTCAGCAGAGAGGTTTCGATCTGAATGGCAACCGTCTCGACTGCCCGAATCAGTCCCTCCAGTCGCTGCTTCTCGGCCTCGAGTGGAGCCAGGTCGGCTGCGAGCCGAGCTCGCGCGCCATCACGCGACGTAACCTGTATCGCCCGAATGAACCTACCCAGTCCGCCACCGCCCCTAACCATCGAGCCGCGCGCGCGGACCTTCGCGGTGTACTCGGCACGAATGGATCTCTGTTGCTCAGATACCGATCGCTTGGCGAGCGAGAGCTCCCTCTTCCGCAGCCGCAGTTCTTTGAGTGCCAGCCGCGCCTCGGCTGGGGTAGCCGCTGATACTTGGACCCGGTTGGCTTCGATCAGAACAAGCTGCCTGGGTGCACTGTCCACGTACCCTCCTCGTCTTCGTTTGACGCCGTACGGTCTAGATAGCCCTCTAGCGAGGGGGCTGGACGCCCGCCGGTATCCTGGCGGCCTACTTGGACTCGATCCCATTTGACGCGCGCTGCCTCTGAGAGCAGCGTTGGCGGAGCGGGACCTTTCGAGGTACCCTGCGCGTACTCATGGACCGCGCACGCGAGTGCCGCCACGAACAGAAGCAGGTTCATGGCGCAGAGCGTACCCTGCGTCGGGCCGGCTGGTGGCCGATATTGACCGCTGCGCCGTCAACGTTCGGCGACTCCAAGGACGAGTGGGTATGGCCGCGGGCCTTGGCATCCCCGGAGCGCGGTAGCGGCAAGACCTCTGCGAAGTCGGTGACCAGGGGCGTCCGGAATCGGAGGGGGCTGGCCTGGTCGCCGCCGGACGTGTTGGCCGGCTGGCCCAGGCGGCGGCCTGGTGGCCGCCTTTAGCCGGGGCCGCAGCAGGTGCCTAGTCGCCGCGCGTTCACCGCAGGTCTGCTACCATCGCTCCTCCCAGGCGGCCGGCAGGCCCTGGGGTCACACCAGGAGCGACTGCGGAGTCGTCACATGGAGCTGTCAGCCATCCCCTTCGGCACCACCGACTGGTCCACCGTGGAGCAGACCGAGCACGCCGGCGAGACCGGCCTCGCCACCTGGCGCACGCGCCGGTTCGGAGCCGTCCGCGTGCGGATGGTGGAGTACACGCCCGGCTACAAGGCCGACCACTGGTGCTCGAAGGGACACATCCTGCTCTGCCTGGAGGGCGAGCTGCACACCGAGCTGGAGGACGGACGCGTCTTCACCCTGCGCCCCGGCATGAGCTACCAGGTGGCCGACAGGGCCGAGCCGCACCGCTCCTTCACGGCGGTGGGCGCGCGGCTGTTCATCGTGGACTAGGCACGGGCTCAGGCGCGAGGTCGGTCGCGTCCCGCCGCCGGTAGGGTACGCTCGCGCGATGGACCCCGGCCTCGGCCCCCTCGAGTTCATCAAGCGGCCGCCGCGCAGCGCGGCGGTGCTGTTCGGCGTATTCACGCTGGTCGCGGTCGCAGGCGTGGCCTGGACGGGCAGCCACTTCCGGACCGCCCAGGACGCGCCGGCATTCCTGGGGAGCCTGGTCGCTGCCGTCGCGCTCGGCACGCTCCTGTGGATTGGCGGGTTCCACCTCCTGGCGCTTCCACCGCGACGGCGTGGTGGCGCGGCGGATGGGGAAGACCACCGTGCTGCGCTACTCGGACGTGATTGCGTACGCCTACCAGGAGCTCGAGGGCGGCGTGCGGCTGCCGGACGTCTGGGCGATGACGCTCCACGGCCGCCGCGGCGAGCGGGTCCAGGTCCGGGTGCAGCCGGACCTGAAGCGCGAGCTGGAGCTGCCGGCGCTCCACGCTCGGCTCCTCCCGACGCTGGTGGCGCAGCTGCGCAACCTCTCGCCCGAGGGGCTGGAGTGGGGGCCGCTGCGGCTGCGGCGCGAGGGGCTGCGGCTGCCGGATGGCCGAATCGTGGCCTACGGCCCGGAGCTGGGCACACGCAGCGCGACGTCGGCCGGAGGGCGCGGGCTGGAGGTGCTGTTCCGCGGGCAGCCGGTGGCGACGCTCGAGCCTGGCACGCTCAACCTGCACCTGGGCTTCGAGCTGCTGCGGGAGCGGGTGTCGGGGCGGGCCGCCCAGGACGTGGCGCCGCGCGCGACCGCGGAGGCCAGCGCCGCGCGAACGGCCAAGGACGTCCGCGAGCGGCAGCTGGGCTGGGTGCTGGCCGTCTTCTTCCTGGTCGCGACGGTCGGGGAGGGCGCGCTGTACGTGAGCACGCAGCGCGAGCTGCGCGCGCTGGGCGAGGCCCCACGGCCGATGACCGTCGCGGAGGCGGCCCAGCTCGGCGAGGATCTGCAGTGGGTGGAGCTCTCCGAGGGGCTGGAGGTGAGGTGCGATCAAGGGCTCCAGAAGTCGAGCCAGGGCTCGGTGCTGGACACCAGCTACCTCGCCAGCGACGAAGCGGGCGCGCGCTGGTTCTACGTGAAGCTCAAGGGCGAGGCGTCCTGCGAGCAGGCCAGCGCCCCTGGCCTGGTCGGGCTCGCGAAGCGGGCGTCGTCCGGGCTGCCGGACTGGCTGAGGAAGCGCGGGCTCGCGGTCGAGCCCGGGGTCCAGCAGCTCGTGGAGCTGGAGGTGGACGGCGGACCGGAGACGGTCGGGCGGGGCCTCTGGATCTACGGCGGGGGAGCGGGGTTCTTCGCCCTGCTCCTGGGCTTCTCGATCTACGTGATCGTCTCGCGCCGCCCGCGCCCGGCAGCAGGCGGGCGCGCCCGAGCCTAGGAGCTGTCCCGAAATTCGAGCTTGAGGTTGTAGAGGAAGGCCACGGCGGCGACCGTGGATCCGAGGTGTCGCCCCGCCGCCGGTGGTCCCGGAGGACGCGCCAGTCTTTGAGGCGAGCGAGGACGTGCTCGACCCGGGCGCGCTGTTTGCGGTGACGGCGCCAGGCGGCGTCGCGGACGATCCGGTTGTGACGGAAGACCGGGATGCGGAGGCCTCGGACTCCCCGGTATCCGCCATCGGCGAGGACGACACGGTGGCCTCGGCAGAGCGCCTCGACGGCGGAGCCGCGGAAGTGGACGGGGTCGTTCCGATTGCCCGGGCCACCGGCGGAAGTGTCAAGGACGCGACAATCGCGGCTCCGCACCAGCACCTGGGCGTTACATGACCAGCGGAAGTTCTTGGAATTCGCTGCGCGGGCGGGCTCTCGGGAGCAGCGGGTGGGTCGGGAGAGCGTGGGCGGGGATCACCTTCGACCCACGAACGCCTTGGGCGCGCCAATCCACTGAACAAGATGTCAGGGCCTGGGTTCACGATGAGCGGGTGAGCGCGTCTGCCAAGCGAACCCGTGGTCCGAAACCGGCAGCGCCCTTGGACCCGCCGGCCCGAGGACGGGGTGTCGGTGCTCCGGCTCGCACTGGACCTCCACGACCCGGTGCAGCGACGACGGCTCGAAGGGATCTTCTCCGGGGCCTACCAGGTCCGGCGAGCGCTCCAGCGGACGGCGCGGGACCGGGTGCGGGCCTACTGGGCGGCCACGAAGGCACGGGACCGGAGTGCCTCCGAGACCCGGGCCAGGCTCGGCCTCTCGCGCGAGGCGCTGGAGCAGGCGGCCTACGCCCACCTCGACGCGGCGCCCCACCTCCGACGGAACGTCACCAAGGCGCTGGCGATGCACCTCGCCGACTCGGTCTGGACGCCGGTGGAGCGCCACCTGTTCCCGGACACGAAAGGCAAGCGGCAGGGACTTCTCCGCGTCGGGCGCTGGTTCGACTTCTCACGGCTTCCTGGCTTCGCCAATTGGCGAATTGTGGGACAACTCTTAGCTACCGAGCCCGAGCCGCTCGGCAACCACTGGATCCGCCGGCAGGTAGACGCGCTCGCGCGGGAGCATCAGGCGGCTGGCGCCGTCCTTCACGTTGTCGCGCTGCTCGGCCACGAAGGACGAGATGTCCAGGATCTCCAGCGTCTCCTTCGTGCCGTACGCGGCCAGCGTGGCGCGGCGCAGCCCCAGCTGCAGCGCGCGCCGCTCGCAGGGCTGGCCGGTGGGGCGGTGGTCGGGGTCCCACTGCAGCCGGACGTCGGAGGCGGCCACCGCCGCCTGCCAGGACTTCTCGTCGGCGTAGCCGGAGCCGCGGAAGGAAGAGGGGACCGCCGCGGCCAGGAGCGCGTCGAAGAAGGTGCGCCTGAGGCGGACGGCCAGCACCACGGTCTGGTTCTCCGAGCGGCCCCAGTCGCTGCGGTACATCATCCAGAGGAAGTTGGGCTTCACCCAGCTCATCCGGTCGTAGCTGAACTCGCCCCCGAAGCGGCCGTGCTTGGCGGCGAACCGGCCGATGGCGGGCGCGTACGCCTGGTACACCACGACGGTCTCCGCGTCGTGCTGGGCCAGGATGTGCCGGCCGGTGGCGGGCCACTCGTCGCGCTGGACGAGGTAGGGGGCGGTCTCGAGCTTCACTTCCTGGTCTCCGTGGGCGGGCGGCACGGGTACCACGAACGGCCTGTCCGCGCGACCTCGGGGCCGGAGCCCGCCGGCGGGGCGTGCGCGGCTGCACGCCCCCGGCGCAGGAGCGCGCGTTCCGCTCGCGGCGCCCCCCGGCTGAATCGGGGCCAGGAGGAAGCCATGTCCCGCTCGCTCGCAGCCGTCCTGCCGCTTCGCCGCGCCCGCCATGCCGAGGAGCCACCGCGGCGCCAGCCAGAGTCCTTCGCGCTGGCGGAGTGGACGGTCCGGGCGATAGACGTGCGCCCGCGCCGGCCGATCGTCGTCACCTGCCGCTCGGGCGAGCTGCTGGTGACCTTCGAGGGCGACGAGGTGGATCACATCGTGCCGGCTGGCGAGGCCTTCCGCATGGATCGGCCCGGCCGGCTGGTGGTGGCGGCGCTCAGGCCGAGTCGGGTGGAGGTGAGCGGGGGGTGAGAGCGGCCTTCAACTGCCTCGGCGCTCAGGGCCTGGGCTTCGACTCCGCGAGCCCTGCGGGCTCGCTACGCTCAGCCCGAACGGTGTTGGCAAGGTCGGCCTTCCACGGCTCTTCTGCAGGCTCAGCCCGAACGGTGTTGGCAAGGTCGGCCTTCCACGGCTCTTCTGCAGGCTCAGCCCGAACGGTGTTGGCAAGGTCGGCCTTCCACGGCTCTTCTGCAGGCTCAGCCCGAACGGTGTTGGCAAGGTCGGCGTTCCACGGCACTTCTGCAGGCTCAGCCCGAACGGTGTTGGCAAGGTCGGCCTTCCACGGCACTTCTGCAGGCTCAGCCCGAACGGTGCTGGCAAGGTCGGCCTTCCCGGCTCTTCGGCAGGCTGAGCCCGAACGGTGTTGGCAAGGTCGGCCTTCCACGGCACTTCTGCAGGCTCAGCCCGAACGGTGTTGGCAAGGTCGGCGTTCCACGGCACTTCGGCAGGCTGAGCCCGAACGGTGTTGGCAAGGTCGGCCTTCCACGGCTCTTCGGCAGGCTCAGCCCGAACGGTGTTGGCAAAGACCGGCCTCCCCACGCCCTTCGGTCGGCTCGGGTCGCACGGGGTTCCACGGCGGGTGCAGCCCCGCCGCCGTTCCTCACCCCGCCCGCAGCCCGGCCACATGCGCCTCGAGCCGGTCCCGCGCGCCGGGATCCGACATCACGCGGATGTGGGCGCCGGCCACCTTCTCCAGCGCGGCCTGGCGGAGCGCGGGCGTCGCGCCGTGGCGGGCGTCGTAGCAGATGCGGAACGCGGCCTGCGCGGCCTCCGGCTCGGGGAGCCCGCCGTCGGCCAGGCCGAAGCCGACCACCGTCAGGTCGATGCTCTCCTGCTCGGTCATCCCGTCGATCCACTGCTCGAGCGTGGGCACCGGCCGGCGGCGCAGCGCTACCCAGGCCGCGGAGGCGGCGAGCAGGACGACCACGGCGATGACCAGCGCTGTCGGCACGGGCCGCAGCGTACCGCGCGCGAGCGCTCGCTCGCACGCTCGCGGCTGTCCCGTGATCGGGTGGACGGTGCGTGTGGGCGGATATCGATCCGCGCGGCTACCTGGCGCGCGTGCTCAGCCCTTCCAGCCCGCCTGCACCACCACCACGTTGGCGCTGCCCTCCACGCTGCCCACCAGCCGGTCGCCGGTGGCGCCGGGCTGGTCGATGTGCGAGGTGCCCAGCATCTGCACCCGCTGGTACACGGCGCCGAGGGAGAAGCCCTTGCCGAAGGAGGCCTTGCCGCCGGCGCCCACCAGGAGCGAGTCGCGCTCGGGCAGCGTGGCCTGGCGGTACTTGTCGGTGATGGGGCTCTGCTCGTAGGCGGCGCCGCCGAACAGGTCCAGCCAGGGCTTCGCCGCCCAGATGGCGCCCAGCGAAGCGCGGAAGGCGTTCCGGAAGCCCTGCTTCGACTGGACGTCGAGCCCGTTGGCCGGGTCGTCCGGCTTGAGCTCCACCGTGTCGAAGCGGCCCCAGGTCGTGTACTGGAAGGCGGCGTCGAGCGTCACGCCGTGGCCCAGCGCCTGCTCGGCGCTGACGGTGAGGAAGTCGGGGAAGGGGAGGTCCACCGACGAGCCGGGCTCGCCGGTGAACCCGAGCACGGCCAGCGCGGCGGGGTCGAAGCTCTGGTGCCCCTTCACGTGCCCCTCGCTCTCGTGCCGGTAGGCCACGCCGAGGGTGGTGCCGGCGGCGGGCTGGAAGGTGAGGCCGGCGGTGATCGTCCAGCCCCAGCCGTCGCCGGTGAAGCGGGCGTAGCCGTCCGAGCCGCCGGGCGTGAGCCCCTGGCCGGCGCAGGTGCCGAGGGGATCGGGATCGCCGGCCCCGGCCGCCTGGGCCACGCAGATGGAGCCCAGGTCCAGCGCCTGCCCGATGGTGGCGTGGTCGCGCCGCGCGGCCGCGCTCACGCCGACGGCGAAGCGCGGGTCGATGCGCCAGGCCAGGGCCGGGCCGAAGGAGAGGGCGGTGATCTCCCGACTCGACCCCCTGGTAGCGGCCGTAGAAGCCGGCGTCGCGGCCGTAGTCGGTGGCCTGGCCGAAGGGCGCGGCCACGAAGAGCCCCAGCGCCAGCTGCGGCGAGAGCCGGTGGGAGGCGAAGAGCCAGGGGGAGCCGCCGGTGCCGGCGCCGTCGGCGTTCGCGCCCGGCAGCGGCATGCCGCCCTCCAGCAGCGTGGAGCCGCCGTCGGTGTAGGGGGCGGAGGCGGCGATGAGCTGCCCGCCGACCACCACCTGCGTGCCGTCCAGCGACGCCAGGATGGCTGGGTTGGCGAACAGGCCGGCCGGGTCGCGGGTGGAGGCCGCGGCCGCGCTGGCGGTGCCGTTGGAGTAGAGCCCCTGGATGTCGAGGGCGAAGCCGTTGGCCCGGGCGGCGGCCGGCGCGAGCAGCGCCACGGCGAGGAGCAGGGAGCAACGGAGCGAGGCCGTGCGCTGGTGCATGGCGAGTCCTCTCGTCGGCGGCGCCGCCGGGTCATGCCGGCGGGGCGGTGCCCGTTGGACCCGAAGGCTAGAGGGTCAATCTGTACAACGTCAAGATGACCGGTCGGAGCGTGGGGTCTTCCGGCCCCGGGGGCGCGCCCGGCGGGCGGGCGGCTCCGGCTCGCCGCACAGCTGCGAGGCCAGGGCCGCCTGCAGCAGCTGCCGGGGCGGGGTGCGGGCCAGGATCGTGTGTGGGATCTGGCGGTTGGTGAGGAGCGAGACCAGGCCGTGGGTCACCGACCAGAGCCCCACCGCCACCGTCTCGGGCGGCCCGGCCGCCACCACGCCCGCCGCCTGGCAGCCGCGCACCAGGTCCACCAGCGCCTCGAAGCTGCCGTTCGCCATGGTCATGTAGTCCGGGTGATCGTGCTCCTGCTCCATGGCGTTGGAGAAGGTCACCCGGTAGAGGTCGGGCTGCTCCAGCCCGAAGCGGACCGTCTCCCAGGCGGCCTCCTGCAGCTGCCGGCGCGGGTCGCCGGCGTGCTTGCGGACCGCCCCGGCGATCCGCTCGCGCACGACCCGGAGCCCCTCGGTGGAGATGGCCGCCACCAGCGCCTCCTTGTCGGGGAAGTGCGCGTACGGGGCCGAGTGGCTGACGCCGGCGCGGGCGGCCACCCGCCGGAGGGTCAGGCTCCCCACTCCCTCGTGGGCCAGCAGCTCCGCGCCGGCGCGGATCAGCGCGTTCTTGAGGTCACCGTGGTGGTACGGCTTCCGCATGGGTCGCTCCGCCGATATTGACAGTGTCTAGATCGTTCTCTAACGTCCAGACCACGTCAACCTACCGCGGGGAGCGCATGCCGTCCATGGTCCCGAGAGGCTGCAGGTGGTGGAGGCCGCCCGGCGCCTGTCCGCCAGGGGTTACCTGGTGGCCACCGGCGGGAACCTGTCGGTCCGCCTGCCGGGCCAGGCCGCCTTCGCCATCACCCCCACCAACCTCGACTACGGCCAGATGACCGCCGAGGACGTCTGCGTCCTCGACCTCTCGCTGACGAAGCTGGCCGGCGAGCGGGTGCCCTCCATCGAGAGCTCGCTCCACGCCGCCATCTACCAGGCGCGCCCGGACGTGAACGCGGTGGTCCACACGCACCAGGCCTACGCCAGCGCGCTGGCCCTGATCGACGCGCCCATCCCCGCGCTCTTCGACGAGCAGGTCCGCTTCCTGGGGCGCTCGGTCGAGATCGTCTCCTACGGCCCCTCCGGAACCGGCGTGCTGCGCCGCGCCGTCGCGCGCGCGGTCCGCAGCCACGCCAACGCCTACATCATGAAGAACCACGGCGCCGTCTGCCTGGGAACGGACCTGACCCGCGCCGAGAACAACGTCGAGCTGCTGGAGAAGTGCGCCCTCGCCTACCTCCTGGCGCTCTGCACCGAGCGGAAGGTCAGCAGGATCCCGCTGGTCGTCCGCGAGGTGGCCTTCCACAAGCTCCGCTCCGACCAGCGCCAGGCCGAGGCGGAGGCGCAGTCCCGAGGCACGCCGTGACCAAAGCCCCCGCCCTGGCCTCCGCGGACGCCGCGGCCTCGGCCGCGCAGCGCTACGCCATCTCCAGCTACCACGACACCGACGAGGTCTACGCCCGGCTGAAGGAGCTGATCCGCCAGCCGCCCCGGCCGCTCCGGCGGGAGCGGATGCAGCAGGTGCTGGAGCACTTCGAGACCCGCCTGGCCGGTTCGCGCCGCCTCTCGGACGAGGCCAAGCGCTACATCCCGGGCGGCGTGCAGCACAACCTGGCCTTCAACCACCCGTTCCCGCTGGCCGTGGCGCGCGCCGAGGGGGCGCACCTCTGGGACGTGGACGGGAACCGCTACATCGACTTCCTCCAGGCGGGCGGGCCCACCGTGCTGGGCTCCAACCACGAGCCGGTCCGGCGCCAGGTGATCGAGCTGCTGGAGCGCTGCGGGCCGGTCACCGGCCTGCTGCACGAGTACGAGGCGAAGCTGGCCGCGCTGGTGCAGCGCTTCATGCCCTCCATCGAGCTGTTCCGGATGCTGGGCTCGGGCACCGAGGCGGTGATGGCCGCCGTCCGCGCCGCGCGCGCCTTCACCGGCAGGAAGAAGATCATCAAGGTGGGCGGCGCCTACCACGGCTGGAGCGACCAGCTGGTCTACGGCCTCCACGTGCCCGGCACCGGGCGGCTGGAGGCGGCCGGCATCCCGCGGGCCGCCAGCCGGCACACGCAGGAGTTCTTCCCCAACGACCTGGGCGCGCTGCGCCGCAAGCTCCGGCTCAACCGGCTGCGCGGCGGGACCGCGGCGGTGATCCTCGAGCCGCTGGGGCCGGAGAGCGGCACGCGGCCGGTCCCGGCGGACTTCAACCGCGAGGTGCGCGCGCTCTGCGACGAGTTCGGCGCCCTGCTCATCTTCGACGAGGTGGTCACCGGCTTCCGCGTCGGCCTGGGCGGCGCGCAGGGCTACTTCGGCGTGAAGCCCGACCTGACCGTCTTCGGCAAGTGCATCAGCGGCGGCTATCCCATGGCCGGCGGCGTCGGCGGCCGCAAGGACGTGATGCTCCGCTTCGCGGCGGGGATCGGCGGCATCGGCGAGCGCGCGTACGTGGGCGGCACCCTCTCGGCCAACCCGCTCTCCTGCGTGGCCGGGTACCACGCGCTGCTGGAGATGGAGCGGCTGGACGCGCCGGTGGTGGCGGGGCGCGCCGGCGACCGGCTCACGCGCGGCTTGCAGGAGATCATCGAGCGGAGGAAGCTGCCCTACGTGGCCTACAACCAGGGCTCCATCGTCCACCTCGAGACCTCGGGCGTCATGCTGCTGGACCTCCGCAACCCGCTCAAGCTGGCGCGCGAGCTCAAGCCGCGGAAGCACATGCTGGAGGAGATGGGGGCGGCCTACCTGGCGGCGGGGCTGGTCACGCTGGCCGGCAGCCGCATGTACACCAGCATCGCCGACACCGACGCGGTGATCGACGACGCGCTGGGCCGCTTCGACGAGGTGCTCTCCGGCGTCGAGGGCGCCTAGCGCGTGGCCGCCCGGCGCGTCACGCTGGCGCTCGACCTGGGCACCTCCGGCGTGAAGGTCGCGCTGGTGGACCAGGACGGCGCCGTCCTCGGCTTCGAGGGCGTGCCGGTCGAGACCCACGTCACGCCGGACGGCGGCGCCGAGCAGGCGCCGGAGGACTGGTGGCGCGGGTTCCTGGAGGCCTCGCGCCGGCTCCTGGCGCGCGGGCTCTGCGCGCGCGGCGAGGTGGCCGCAGTCTGCTGCTCCACCCAGGGCGAGGGCACGGTGCCGGTCGACCGCGACGGCCAGCCCCTGATGCGCTGCATCCTCTGGATGGACATGCGCGGCGCCGGGCCGCTGGCCCGGCAGTTCCGCGGCCGGCTCAACCTGGCCGGCGCCTCGGCCTGGCGCGTGCTGCGCTGGATCCGCCTCACCGGCGGGATGCCCTCCATGACCGGCAAGGACCCCGCCGGCCACATGCTGCTGGTGCGCGACCGCTTCCCCGAGGTCTACGCCCGCACCCACAAGTTCCTGAACGTCCTCGACTACCTCAACCTGCGGCTCACCGGCCGCTACGTGGCCACCCACGACTCCATCCTCACCTCCTGGGTGACCGACAACCGCGACCCCGACCGGATCCGCTACCACCCGGCGCTGCTGCGGGGCTGCGGCATCGACGCCGACAAGCTGCCGGAGATCGTCCCCTGCACCGCCGCGCTGGGGCCGCTGCGCCGCGAGGTGGCGGACGCGCTGGGGCTGTCCGCGGAGGTGCAGGTGGTGGCCGGCGCCATCGACAACACCGCCGCCGCCGTCGGCTCCGGCGCGGTAGCCGACCGGGCGCTGCACCTCTACCTGGGCACGTCCACCTGGATGGCCGCCCACGTCCCCTGGAAGAAGACCGACCTGGGGAGCGCGCTGGCCTCGGTCCCCTGCGCCCTGCCCGGGCGCTGGCTCCTCACCGCCCTGCAGGCCACCGGCGGCGGCAACCTGGCCTTCCTGCGCGACCGGATCCTCTATCACCGCGACGCGCTGCTGCAGGAGGCGGGCGTCCCGGACGTCTTCAAGATCATGGACCGGATGGCGGCCGAGGTGCCGGCCGGCGCCAACGGCGTCCTCTACACGCCCTGGATTCTGGGGCGAGCGCGCGCCGGTGGAGGACCGGACGCTGCGCGCCGGCATCCTCAACCTCTCGCTGGGCAACGACCGCGCCGACCTGGTGCGCGCCTTCCTGGAGGGCGTGGCCCTCAACTCGCGCTGGCTCCTGGGGCCGGTGCAGCGCTTCCTGGGCGGGCGGGTGGAGCGGCTGCGGCTGGCCGGCGGCGGCGCCGCGTCCGACGTCTGGTGCCGAGATCTACGCCGACGTGCTGGGCGCCGAGGTGGACCAGGTGGAGGACCCGGTGCAGGCCAACGCCCGCGGCGCCGGCCTCATCGCCGCCGCCGGGCTGGGCTGGCTGGACCTGCGCGAGGCCGGGGCGCGCGTGCCGGTCCGGCGGACCTACGCGCCCACCGCGGCGCACCGCGCCGTCTACGACGAGCGCTACGCGGTCTTCGTGGACGCCTACCGCCGCCTGCGCGGCCTCTACCGCCGGCTCAACGCCCGGCCAGCCCCCCCGGAGCCCTGATGGCCACCGCCGTCCTCGCCGCGCCGGCCTACCCGCGTTACCGGTTCGTGGTGCTGGCGGTGTTCATGCTGGTCAACCTGACCATCCAGATCCTCTGGAGCTCGTACGCCACCATCACCGGGCTGGCGGCGCGCTTCCACGGGGTGAGCGATCTCGCCATCGGCCTGCTGGGGATGGTCTTCATGATCGCCTTCGTGCCGCTCTCCTTCCCGGTCTCGTGGGCCATCGACCGCTTCGGCTTCCACCGCACCGTCGGGCTGGGCACCGTCCTCATGTCGGCGTTCGGCCTGCTGCGCGGGCTGGCCGGCGCCAGCTACCCGCTGGTGCTGGTGGGCTCCATCGGCATCGCCGCGGCGCAGCCCTTCCTGCTCAACGCCTGGACCACCGTGCCGGCGCGCTGGTTCCCGCCGCAGGAGCGGGCCACCGCGGTGGGCCTGGTGACCTTCGCCAACCTGGTGGGCACCGGCATCGGCTTCGCCCTCACGCCGGCGCTGGTGGCCCGCGCCTCCATCCCCTCGGTGCAGCTGCTCTACGGCGCCATCGCCGCGGTCTCGGCGCTGCTCTTCCTGGCGCTGGCCCGCGAGGCGCCGGCCGGCCAGGCCGGCCCGCTGGCGCCGGAGGCGCGGGCGCTGATGCTGGACGGGATCCGCCACGCCTTCTCGGTTCCGTCCTTCCGGCGCTACCTGGCGGTCTCGTTCGTGGGCATGGGCGTGTTCAACGGGCTGGCGCTCTGGATCGAGCCCATCATCCGGCCGCGCGGCTTCGGGGAGGAGCAGGCCGGGACGCTGGGCGCGGTCATGCTGGTGGGCGGGGTGGTGGGGGCGGTGGTGATCCCGCCATCTCCGACCGGCTCCGCCGGCGCAGGGTGTTCATCCTGGGCGGCATGGCGCTGGCCATCCCCGGCCTGCTGGGGCTGGCCTGGGCCACGACGCTGGCGGGGCTCCTGGCCGCGGTCTTCGGCCTGGGCTTCTTCCTGGTGGCCACCAGCCCGGTGGGCATGCAGTACGCCACCGAGATCACCCGGCCCACGCCGGAGGGGACCTCCAACGGCGTGGTGCAGCTGGCCGGCCAGCTCTCGGTGGTGTTCGTCTACGTGATGGAGGCGCTGCGCGGCGCGGACGGCTCCTTCACGCTGTCGCTGGTGCTGTCCGCCGCCGCGCTGGGGCTCTGCGCCCTGGCCGCCACCCGGCTCGTGGATCCACCCCGCGAGCCCAGCTGAGCTGGAGACGCCATGCGCCCGAGCCTGCCCCGGCCGACCCTCGCCCTGCTCCTGGCGGCGCTGCACCTCGCGCCGGCCCCCGCCGTCGCCGAGGAGGCGCAGGCGCCCCAGGGGCAGCACTGCATGGGCGAGCCGCGGAGCCGGGTCCTGCTCTCCAGCACGCTGGTGGCGCAGTCCGAGCCCATGGGGCTGGAGGAGCAGCTGCAGCTCGGCGCCTGCCGGCCGCTGCTGCGCACGCCGGGGATCCTCTTCGACCACACCAACGTGCAGGCCGGGCTGATCGTCTACGCCTCGCCGGTCTACGCCTTCCCCGGCGCCTTCGTCTCCATCGCGCCGCTCTCGGTGCTGGAGCTGCGCGCCGAGGCGGCGCCGTTCTGGGTCTGGCCCCTCGGCCTGGACGGCGCCGGCTACTTCCCGCGCGGCAGCGCGGACGAGCAGTTCGAGGACCTGCCCGCCGAGCAGGCGGAGTCGGCCAGCGGCTGGACCGCGACCTTCACCGGCACGCTGCAGGCCGAGGTGGAGCTGGCGCCGGGGCTCACGCTCGCGGCGGTGGACGTGCTGTCCTGGTCCTTCTGGGACGTGGGGGACGCGCCCTACTACTACCACCCGCGCTACGACTTCACCTTGGCGCGGGAGGACTGGGTGGGGAAGAACCAGGCCTTCCTGCTGGTGGGCCACCGGTTCTCGCCGACGCTGGTGGTGCGGGCCGGCGTGAACGACGAGTGGATGGGCTCGGCCCGGGCCGGGATCACCCAGAACATCCTGGCCGCAGCGCTGACCGCCGACGTGGCCGGCTGGCCGCGCCGGGGCGACCTCCTGCAGCCGTTCCTGCGCGTGGGCGGCTTCACCCACCACGAGTTCCGCACCGGGCTGGCCGTGCTGGGCGGCGTGGGGGTGACCTGGGACGTGACGCCCGGGCGGTGAGGTGCCGGGAGCCCGGAGCCGCTCCCTGGCGCCTTCCCGTTCGGCCTGAGCGTAGGGCCCGCCATCCGGCGGGCCCGGAGTCGAAGGCCAGGCCTCGACTCCGGGCATCGCCGCAGACCCCTACAGCGGGATGGCCTTCCCGTTCACCTCGAGCGCACCCTTGGTGAAGCGCAGCTTGCTCTTCACCACCGCGCCGTCGCGCACCACGAAGCCGCGCGACACGGCCTCGTCGATGAGGCGGTCGGCCGCCTCGGGGTCGGCGGGCACGCCGGCCTCCTCGGCCTTGCTGGCCGAGATCTTCTGCACCCAGGCCACCGGGACCACCGCGTCGGCGGTGACCGTGGCCTTGGAGATCAGGGCCATGGGCGGCTGGCCGCCGTCCTCCTCGGTCACGCCCTTCACGGCGGCGTCGAAGGAGAACTCGCCCTGCTGGCCGTCGATCACCACCACCAGCTTGTCCACGGCGTAGTGCGGCTCGCGGGACAGCAGCTTCAGCAGGTCGGGCTGGATGGCCTCGAACAGCTCGCCGGGGCCGGACGCATTCTCCCGCTCGGAGAGCGCCGCCGAGAGCTTCTTGTAGGTGACCGCGTCCACCCGGTCGATCGAGAGGTGCAGCTCCACCTTGTCGATTCGAGAGGTCGTTCACGCGGCCGCTGCCGGTGAAGCTGCTCTGGCTGGCCAGCAGCCCATCCTCGATCACGTTCTTGAACCCGAACTCGAGGTCCTTGAAGGCCACCGCGGTGCCCTTGGTGGGTGCCGCCTCCGGATCGAACGGCGAGGCCTTGGCCGGCTCGCTGAAGTCGAACAGCTCAAGCTCGCCCTCGCCCTGGCCCGCGCCCAGGTAGTCCTGGCCGGTGGGCTCCGAGACGAGGTGGAGCTTGAAGCCGCGCAGCGTGGCGCGGCCGCCGCCGTGCTCGGCGAACTCGAACCCGGGGACCGCGACGGTGTACTCGATCGGATGGCCGAGGCCGCGCCCGTGGAACTCGCCGGTGATCCCGTCCCACTTCAGGCGATCGCCGTCCTTGTCGTAGACGAAGGCAGGGCTGTCCAGGTGGGCGGTGAAGTGGCCGGTCAGGCCCACCACGGTGCGCAGGGTGAGCGGGGACTTCTCGCCCATCACCTCGGTCACCTTCTCCTTCACCTCGTCCGGCACCACCAGCTCGGTTCCACCACCGCGCGCCCCAGCGTGCGGAACCCAGGCAGCGGCCCGTTCAGGATCCGGCTCCGGAAGGTGATGGCGGGGGAGCCGTCGGCCGCCTTCTGGTAGCGGACGGTGACGGTGGAGGTCGAGCTGAGGAAGCCGCGCTCGAACCCGCTCTCCTCGATGATCAGCCCCGGCACCTCCTCCTGCAGCTTGTCCAGCTCGGCGGTGAGCCCGCGCTCGATGGACCTGCTCATGTACAGCGTGGTGGAGAGCCAGGCCAGGGCCAGGAACGCCACCACGGCCCCTGCGACGACGATCTTCTTCACGTACTCCCCCTCGAGCGCGGCGCGCTCCCGGTGTGGATAGGGGGGAGAGTCTAGCCCGCCGCGGCGAGCCCCGAGGCGACGCCGGTCAGGCGCAGGTGCGGCGGTTTGTCCTGTGTCGGAGGGACGCCGGCCACGGGCGCACCGGGATCGCGGACGCACGGTCCGGATCCGCTCAGCGCCTTCGCGCGGTCACTTCAGCCAGCGCGGCCCGGGCGTCGGGCGCGAGCGGGCCGCGGCCGGCGGCCTTGACCGCGCGCGTGGCGAGCGTCCTGGCCCCGGCGCGGTCGCCCTGGGCGTCGGCGGCGCGCGCCGCGGCCATGAGCAGGCGCGGGTCGTCGGGCGCGCGGGCCAGGCCGCGCGCCGCCGCCCGCCTGGCCTCCCGCGGCTGCCCTTCGGCGAGCCAGGCGGCGGAGACGATGCGGAGCGCCTCCAGGTCGGCGGGGCGCGCCAGCAGCACCGCGTCCGCCGCGGCGCGGGCCGCCGGCGGGTGGCCCGCGGCCAGCTCGGCCGCCGCCAGCGAGCGGCGCGCCTCCAGGTCGGCGGGATCGGCGCTCACCGCCTGCTGCAGCTCCGGCAGGGCGCCGGTCGCGTCGCCGCGGGCCAGCAGGAGCGCCCCCAGGGCGGCGCGCGGCTCGGGCGCGGCGGCGTCGCGGGCGATGGCCGCGCGGAAGGCGGCCTCGGCGTCGGCCCCGCGCCCCTCGGCGGCCAGCGCCTGGCCCAGCGCCACGGCGGTGAGCGGCTGCGGCGCGCGGGCCCCGGAGAGCCGCTCCAGGAGCTCGCGGGCGCGCGCGGCCTTCCCGCTGCGCAGGTCGCAGACCGCGTACCAGACGGCGGCCTCGGCCGGCATCTTGCCGTCGCGCGCGGTCCGCTCCAGCTCGGCGCGCGCCTCCGGGATCTGCCCCAGCTGCAGCCGGGCCACGCCGCGCAGCGTCCGCAGCGTCCGGTCGTCGCCGCTCCCGGCCGCGGCCAGCGCCTCCACGTAGCGGCCCCGGGCGATGCGGGCGCGGGCCAGCAGCGCCCGGGCGTTCACGTCGCCCGGCGCCAGCACGGTGGCCCGCGCGGCGGCGGCCTCGGCCCGGTCCCAGGCGCGGGCGGCCAGCTGGACCTCGGCCACCGCCAGCAGCAGCGGCGCGCTCTCGCCCAGCCGCGCCGCCGCGCGCCCCAGCCGCGCCGCGGCGTCGGCCGGCGCGCCGGTGGCGGCCAGCACGCGCGCGCTGGCCAGCTCGAAGCGGAGCCGCAGGTCGAGCGGCGGGGTGCTGCCGGCGTCGGCCTCCACCGCGGCCAGCTCGCGGCGCGAGCCGTCCAGGTCGCGCCCCAGCGCCAGCCGGGCCTCGGCCGCGCCCACGGCGGCGCGCGGGTAGGTGGGGTGCGCCGTGAGCGCCGTGCCGTGCCAGGTCAGCGCCGCCTCTGCGTCGCCGGCCGCCAGCGCGGCGTCGCCCAGGTCGGCCAGGGCGCGCAGCAGCGGGGGCGTGGTCTGCGCCGCCTGCTCGAGCCGGGCGCGGCCGGAGACGGCCTCGCCGCGCGAGAGCAGGATCCGGCCGCCCAGCGCCTTCACCATGGGCTCGGCCGAGTCGACCGTGAGCACCGCCTGCTCGGCCTGCTTGCGCTCGGCGGCGGAGGTGGCCAGCAGCGCCCGGGCCACCAGCGCCCCATCGCCGGCGTCGGGGTCGTCGATCAGGGCGGTGGCCAGGGCGCGGGCCTCGGCGTCGCCGTAGTCCACCGCGCGCACCGCGGCGATCTGCGCGGCCAGGGAGGTCAGCTCGGGGTTGCCGGAGCTGCGGCGCACCGCGGCCAGGAGGTCGGCGGCCTCGGCCAGCGCGCCGGCGGTGTCGCGCGCCAGCCCGGCGCGCGCGCGGGGCGCGGCCTCCTGGGCCAGCCGCTCGGTCCGCGCCGACAGGACCAGCCAGGCTCCGCCGGCCACCGCCACCAGCACGGCGGCCAGGGCCAGCCAGCGCCAGCGCCGGCCGGGCGGAGGCGCGGCGGCGTCCTCGGCCAGGAAGCGCTCGCGGACGCGCTGCTCGTACTCGGCAGTGACGCGCTGGGCCTCCTCCTCGTCCACCGCGGCCGGGCGGGCCGGAGCCGGCGCCGGCTCGGGGCGGGCGGGCGCGGCGGTGCCGGGCAGCATCGAGAGGAGCGAGCGCGGGAGCTCGTCGCGGCCCAGGCCGGCGGGCGGAGCGGACGCGCGGATGGGCGGTGGTGCGGGCGGCGGCACCGGCGGGGCCGGGGGCGCCGCCGCGGCAGGGGCCGCCGCGGGCGCGGGCTGCACGGGCCTGGCCGGCGCGGGCGCTGCGAGCGGCGCCGGCAGGGGCGCGATGGGCGTGGGGGCGCTGCTGGAGGCGGGGATCTGCACCCGCTTCAGCAGCGGGGCCTGGATGGTGACCTCCTGCGTGTCCGCGGTGCTCCGCTCCGGCTGCGGCTCCGGCCTGGGCGCGATGGGGCGGTAGGGCTCGGTGGTCTCCTCGTCCACCTGGGCGGCCGCCAGCGGGCGCGGGCGGGCCTGGGCGGCCGCCGCGCCCGCGTCTCCGCCGGCGGCGCGGCGCCGCGCCTCCTCGAGCCAGCCGCGCACGCGCGGATCGGCAGGCTGCAGCTCGGCGGCGCGCGCCAGCACCGGGAGCGCCTGGCGGTACTGGCCCTTGGCCAGGAGCGCCTCGCCGATCAGGTTGTAGGCGTAGGGCCGGGCCGGATCGATGGCGATGGCGATGTCGAACTGGTCGGAGGCTGCCGCCGGGTCGCCGCGCTCGAGCAGCGCGCGTCCCCAAATCACGCGTCCCAGGATCGAGGAGGGGTGGTGCTCCAGCCCCTGCTGGCAGACCTCGATGGCGCGCTGGGCGTCGCCCTTGTCGAGCAGCGCGCGCGCGAGCTCCACGAAGATGCGCGAGCGGGGGTCGGCGGCCAGGATCTGCTCGTATTTCTCGACGATGGAGGCGGACATGCGGGCGCTCGGGGCGGAGCGAGCGTACCACGCAAGCTCGCCCCTCCGACCCGCCGCAGGCAAGACCACGGGGTGGGATGTCGGCGGGTGTAGACGCAGACATCCGACCACATCAGGGCACTGGCGCCCGTGACGCAGGGTGTAACGGGCCCGGGGCGGTGCGGCTCACTCCACCAGCCGGTGCTTCAGCGCGTAGCGGGCGATCTCCACGGCGCTGGAGAGCCCCAGCTTCTCGGCGATGCGGGCCCGGTAGGTGGCCACCGTCCGCTCCGAGAGGTGCAGCTCGGAGGCGACCTCCTTGAGCGAGCGGCCCAGCGCCACCAGCCGCAGCACCTGCAGCTCCCGGGGCGTGAGCACGTCGTGGGTGGGGGCGGGGACGTCGCCGCCGATGGTCCCGGCCAGCCGCTCGGCCAGGGCCGGGGTGACGTACTTGCCGCCGGCCAGCGCGCGCTTCGCCGCGGCCAGGATCTCGGCCAATCCGCTGGTCTTGGTGACGTAGCCGGACGCGCCGAGCTTGAGGCAGCGCAGCGCGAACTCCTCCTCGGCGTAGGCGCTCACCACCAGCACCGGCAGGCGCGGCCACCGCTGCCGCAGGTCGGCCAGGATCTCCAGGCCGCCGCGGCCGGGCAGGTTGAGGTCCACCAGCACCAGGTCCCAGGTCCCGGACTGCAGCTGCGCGGTGGCCTCCTCGGAGGTGGCCGCCTCGCCGAACTGCGCGCCGGGCAGCTTGCCGGCCAGCGCCTGCTCGATGCCGCGCCGGGCGATCTCGTGGTCGTCGATGATGAGGACGCGGGTCACGCCGCCTCCGGGTGGGCCACGGGGATGCGGGCGATCACGGTCGTGCCGCCGCCGGGCCGGGGTTGTACGTCCAGCTCGCCGCCCAGCCGCTCCGCGCGCTCGCGCATTCCCACCAACCCCAGACCGGCCGGGCGCGGCGAGGGGAGGCCGCGGCCGTCGTCGGCGACGGTAAGCACCGCAGCGCCGTCCTGCAGCGCGACCGACAGCTGCACCTGCCGCGCGCCGGCGTGCCGCGCCACGTTGGTCAGCGCCTCCTGGGCGATCCGGAAGAGCGCCAGCTCGACCTCGGGGCCGAGCGCGAGGTCCTCCAGCGCCTCCAGCGCGCAGTCCACGCGCGCGCGGGCGTGGAAGTCGCGGCACTCCTGGCGCAGCGCCGGCACCAGCCCGAGCCGGTCCAGCGCGGCGGGCCGCAGCCGGGCCACCGCCTGGCGCACGGCGTCCACGGCCCGGCTGGCCAGGCTGGAGGCGTCCACCACGCGGTCGAGCAGCTCGCCGCTGACGCGGTCCGGCGGCAGCGCGGTCACGGTCTCCTCGACCTGGTCCAGCGCCACCCGGAGGCCGGTGAGGAGCTGCCCCATGTCGTCGTGCAGGTCGCGGGCGATGCGCGCCTTCTCCTCCTCGCGGACCGCGTCGAGCCGGCCGGCCAGCGCGCGCAGCTCCTCGCGCGAGCGCTGCAGCCGGTCGCGGGCGTGGTCGCGCTCGGCGCGCGCCCGCAGCGCGGTCAGGCCGTAGGCCAGATCGGCGCCGAGCTGCGTCATCAGCTCGCGGACCTCGCCGATGAAGGCGTGCGGCTCGCCGGCGTAGAGCGCCAGCACGCCCAGCACCCGGTCGTCGGACACCAGCGGGATGGCCATGCAGGAGTGGTAGCCGCGGGAGCGGGCCCGCTCGTGCCAGGGCTGGAGCGCGGGGTTCGCCTCCCAGTCGTCGATGATCACCGGCGCCCCCGAGCGCGCGGCGCGGCCGGCGGGGCCCTGGCCCAGCGGCACGTCCGCCCAGGAGAGCTCGAGCCCGTCGAGGTAGCCGTCCACGTGGCCGGCCCAGGCCACCGGGCGGATGGACCGGCGCGCGTCGTCCTCCAGCCAGCCCACCCAGCACATGCGCTGGCCGCCCGCCTCCACCACGGTGGCGCAGATGGCCTGGAGGAGCTCCTGCTCGGTGGAGGCCCGGACCAGCGCCTCGTTGCAGCGCAGCAGCGTCACCAGCGCGCGGTGGGCCAGCCGCGCCCGGGCCTCCAGCGCCAGGCGGTCGGTGAGGTCGCGGACCGAGGCCACGATCACCGGCTGGCCCTGGAGGAGCTCGCTCCGCGCCGTGGTCTCGACCGGGAAGGACGTGCCGTCGCGCCGGACGTGGCGGGCCTGCAGCAGCCGGCCGGCGGGGCTGATGCTGGCCAGCAGCTTCGCCACCACGGCGTCGTCGCCCGGCGCGTCCGCCCGGAGGTCGTGCACCCAGAGGCGCAGGAACTCCTCCCGCGTGTAGCCGTAGATCGCGGTGGCGGCCTGGTTCACGTCGAGGATCTTCCCGTCCGACTTCCGGATCAGGAACAGCCCGTCCTGGGTCAGGGCCGCCAGCCGCGCGAGCCGCTGGCGCTGCGCCTCGGCCTCGTAGGCCTGGGTCTGGTCCAGCAGCACGGCCACGGCCTGCCGCCGGGAGGAGCCGGCCAGCGGCGGGACCGGGGCCGCGCTCACGGAGCCGACGCGCCAGGAGCCGTCCGGGAGCTGGAAGTGCGTCTCCACACCGTTCACCGGCAGGCCGGTCAGCGCCGCCTGCACGCCCGGGATCTCCTCGGTCCGGTAGGGCGTGGCGCGGTCGGGCCGGAACAGCTGGTACGGCAGGGCGCTGAAGGGAGCGCCCGGCGGAGGCGGAGCGCCGGTCAGGCGCTCGTAGGCCGTGTTCCATGCCAGCACGCGGGGCGGGCCGTCCGGGCCGGCCTCCACCAGCACGACCGCGATGGGGAGCGCCGCCATGGCCTGCCGGATGGCCTCGGCCTCGGCGGGGCCGGGCTGTGACCACCAGTGAACTGGGCTCGTGTCGGCTGGCGGCGCTTCCTGGGGCATGGCGAGGCCGCCCAGACATTACCGTGCGCAGCCGGCCAGGCACAGGTCGCACGGGGATGGCAGGCGGCACGTGCCCTGGGTCGCTGGTCAGGCGGGCCGATCGCTGGTCTGCAGGGCCGGCGAGGCCTGCGAACCCCCATCCAGGCGTCGCGGTGCTCCCGGTGGGGTCCCCGGGGCCGGACGGAGGGCGGGGCGGCGCGCGCCGGGCACGAGTGCTTGATCTGCCGCGGGCGGATGTTACGCTGGGTCAATGACGGACTCAGGGTATGTGATTCTCCGCCTGGCCGCGCTGCTCGGGCTGGCGCTCTCGGGTTGCCAGGGCTCGACCGGCGGCAGCAGCCTCCCGCCGCTCGCCTGCGAGGCGGGCAGCTGGCCGAGCGCCGGGACGACCGGCGTCCCGGCGGGCACCCCGGCGCTGACGGTCCTGGGGAGCGATTTGCACACCAGCGTCGACGGCCAGGTGTTCGACGCCGTGGAGCTGCGGGGACGCCTCTACGTCGACCACGCCGGGGTCACCATCCGCCGGTCGCGCCTGATCGGCGACGAGTACTACGCCGTCTACGCGACAGCGGGCGGCCACGGCCTGACCATCGAGGACTCCGAGATCCTGGGCGGCGTCCGCATCCCGGACGGCTTCACGGGCCGGCGCAACCACCTGCACGCCCCGGCCGGCGGGACGCGCGATGATGGGTGGTTCGTGAGCGCCTCCCACGTGCTCCTGGAGGACAACCTGATCGACGGGCTGGTGGGCGGCGACGGCGCCCACCTGGACGGCATCCAGGTCGCAGGGGGCCAGGACATCACCGTGCGGCACAACCGGGTGGAGGCCGTCTCACCGCCCATCTCGGGCGGCGGCGTCAACGCGGCCATCTTCTTCGCCGCCGACCTGGGCGCGATCAGCGACGTCACCGTCGACTGCAACCTGCTGATCGAGCAGGACGGCTACTACCCGCTCCGCATCTACGACGCGCGCGGCGCGGTGGTGGTGCGCAGGAACCGCTGGGTGAGGGGCTTCCTGGGCGCGCCGGTGCACGTGGAAGACACGGGTCTCGCCGCCTGGGAGGACAACGCGTACGAGGACGGGGAGGCCATCCCGGCGCCGTGAGGGTCAGCCCCGCGCCAGCTCCGCGGTGAGGCGATCCAGGTTCTCCTCGTTGGCCGGCCGGGCGAACCGCTCGACCTTCCGGTAGTCGGAGTCGGTGTCGAAGGTCTGCCGCCAGCCGAGCCGGGTGCCGCCCCCCTCCGGCGTGAGCGTCACTGTCAGCGTGTAGTACGGGTGCGAGCGGTGGCGGATGACGATCCGCTGCGCGTCGAAGGCCTCGAACGCCGACTCGTTCTGGTAGTTCCCGCCGGTCGGGCCGTGCATGGTGAAGCGCCACTGGCCCCCGGGCCGCGGCTCGAAGACGTGGAAGGTGTTGCGGAAGTCCCTCGGCCCCCACCAGCGGGCGAGCCGGTCGGCGTCGCTGAACGCGGCGAGGATCTGCGCGGGCATGGCGTCGAGGTGGCGGGAGGTGGCGAGCGTGCGCGCGTCGTCGGAGGTGGCCGCGGGGGTGGGTTCCATGCAGGTCCTTCTGGCCGCCGGAGCCGATCGGCGCGAGCGGATCGTCGATCCCGGGAGGGGCCGCCGGCGGCGCGGCGGCTCAACCCTTCTTCAGGAACCCCTGCTCGACGCACTCCTGCAGCAGCCGCTCGGTGAAGGCCCAGAGCGCCTCCGAGCCGTGCTGGATGGCCTGCTTCTTCTCGTGGACGCGCTCGTAGTCCACCCCGAACTCGACCCAGGTGCCGCCGCGGTTGGCGGCGTTCTGGAGGATCGGCTCCAGCCGGTCGAGCGCCTTGGCGAAGCGCGCGTCGGCGGTCCGGCCGGCCTCGAACTCCTCCCAGAGCGCGATCAGCTCCGCCGCCTGGGGCGCGGGCAGGAGCCCGAAGATGCGCTGCGCGCCCTGCCGCTCGGCCTCGGTGTTCGCGTGGCTGCGGGTGGTGTCGTAGATGAACGTGTCCCCGGCGTCGATCTCCACAACGTCGTGGATGAGGACCATCTTCATCACGCGCAAGAGGTCGATGGGCTCGTTCGCGTGCTCCGCCAGCACCACCGCCATCATGGCCAGGTGCCAGCTGTGCTCGGCGTCGTTCTCCCGCCGGTCGACGCAGATGAGCCTGGTCTTGCGCAGGATGGTCTTGAGCTTGTCGATCTCGCGGATGAACCCGAGCTGCCGGAGGAGCGCGTCCATGGTCGGTGCGGACTAGAGCACAAGGCGGCGGCGCGTGCACGGGCCGGCGGCGGGCGAGGGCGAGAGCAGCGCACCGCCCGGGGAGGCCCCGGGCTGGCGACGCGTCCGGCGGCGCCCCTCCGGGCCTGTCCCACCCGGCACGCACCGCGGGTGTGGGTCTGTACGCGATCACGCGCATCACTGGAGGTGGAAGTCATGTCACGCGTCTCAGCGGCGGCCCTGGTGGCCGCCTCCGCCCTCGGCCTGGCCTGCGGCGGCTCGCCCGGCGGGAGCCCGGCGGACGCCTCCCGGGCGGACCAGCGGGGACAGGGGGGCCGGTACGTGCAGCGCAACCTGGTGTCCGACGGCAGCGTCCAGGCCGAGCATGTGGACCCCAACCTGATCAACGCCTGGGGGCTGGCCCGCCTCCCGGCCAGCCCGTGGTGGGTCGCCGCGGCCGACGCGGGGGTGAGCACGCTCTACGACGGCGAGGGCGTGGCGAGCCCGCTGGTGGTGAGCGTGAGCGGTGCGGGCGGGCAGCCGGGCGCCCCGACGGGCACAGTGGCCAACCCCACCGATGCCTTCGTGGTGACGAGCGGCGGCGCCAGCGGCGCAGCCCGGTTCCTCTTCGCCAGCGAGGACGGCACCATCAGCGGCTGGAACCCGCAGGTGCCGCCGCCCGCGGCCGGCGCGCGCTCCACCACCACCGTGGTCGCCGTGGACCGCTCGGCGGACGAGGCCAGCTACAAGGGGCTGGCGCTGGCGCAGACGGCCTCAGGTCCGCGGCTCTACGCCGCCGACTTCAAGCACGCGCGGGTGGACGTGTTCGACGGCGCCTTCGCGCCGGTGAGCCTCCACGACGGCGCGTTCGTGGACCCCGACCTCCCCGCCGGCTTCGCGCCGTTCGGCGTCCACGAGGTGAACGGCCACGTCGTGGTCACCTACGCCATGCAGGACGAGGAAGGCGAGGAGGAGGTGGCCGGCCCGCACCTGGGCTACGTGGACGCGTACACCACCGACGGCCACCTGGAGCGGCGCATCGCCTCGGGCGGCAAGCTCGACGCGCCCTGGGGCGTGGCGCTGGCGCCGCAGGCCGGCTTCGGCCGGCTCTCGGGGCGGCTCCTGGTCGGCAACTTCGGCGACGGGACCATCGTGGCCTACAAGCTCGACGGGCGCGGCCACTCCGACGGCGGCGATTACCTCACCACCGCCGACGGCCGCCTGGTCATCGACGGCCTGTGGGGCCTCGGCTTCGGGAACGGGGCCGCGGCCGGACCCGTCGACGCGCTCTATTTCGCGGCCGGCCCGGAGGAGGAGACGCACGGCCTGTTCGGGCGGATTGACTTCGCGGCGGCGCCCGGGGACGGCGACGGCGACCGGTAGCGGCGGGGGGCGCCGGCTCCGGCCGGCGCCCACCATGGCGAGCAGGTGCAGGTCAGGCCGGCGACGACCGGTGCTCCGGCCCGCCCCCGACCCTGGCGAAGAGGCGCTGCAGCTCGTCCAGGTCGGGTGGCTTGGAGAGATGGGCGTCGAAGCCGGCCTGCTGGGCGTACCCGGTCAGCGCGATGGCGTACGGGGCCGCCGCGTGGCCGGCCGCGCGGGCCGCCGCGATCACCTTGTGACCGGTCATGTCGGGCAGGCCGACGTCGCACAGCAGCACCTGCGGACAGCTGCGCTGGATCTCCCGGATGCCCTCCTGGCCGGTGCGCACGACGCGGGTGGCGTGGCCCATCAGGCCCAGGATCTCGGCCAGGGTCTCGCCCGCGTCCTCGTTGTCCTCCACGATCAGCACGTCGAGCCTGCCCGCCTCGGACGCGGCGGCGAGCGGGGAGGCCGCCGGGCGGGGCTTCTGCGAAGGTCTCGAAGGTGATGGGCTCGTCCGGGCCCACGCCCCAGACTTCGCGCACGCGCGCGTCCCAGCCGATGGTCCCCGACACGATGCGTAGTCGTGGCTGCCCAGGCCGGCCGCGTCCCTGGCCAGGCGCAGCTGCTCCAGCACCGCCCGCAGCGCGGCCTCGGAGCGGGCCAGGGCCGCCGCGCTGCGCCGCGCCTCGTCGAGCGCCAGGGCGCGGTCCAGCGCCAGCGCGCAGCGCTCGGCCACCGAGAGCATCAGCTCGCGGTAACCTGGCGTGAAGTCCCGCTCGGCGAAGTAGGCCAGGCCGAGCGCGCCGCGGGTGCGGCCGTCCACGATCAGCGGGAGGGCGACCCAGGCGCGGTCCGGCCCGGAGGCGACCGCCGGCGCCCACTCCGGATAGGCCGCGATGGCCTCCTGGGGGGAGGCGACCCAGACCGCGGAGCCCGAGCGGAAGGCGTCGGGGCCGAGGATGCTCCGCGTTCACGCGCGAGAAACGCGGAAGGGCACGAGGCGCTGGCCCCGTGCCCTTCGCGTGAAGCTGGACTGCGCTGGTGCCAGCTAGAACGGGATATCGTCCGGCCCACCGCCGCCGCCGCCGCCGCCGCCGCCGTGGCCACCGCCAGGACCGGAATCCGGCTCCTCGAAGCCGCCCGGCGGCTCGTCCGGCATGCCGCCGCCGCGCCCGCCACCACCGGGGCCACCAGGGCCGCCGGCGCCGCGGCCGCCCAGGAAGCGGACGGACTCGGCCACGACCTTCACCTTGTAGCGCTCCTGGCCGGACTGCTTGTCCTGCCACTTGTCGGTCTTGAGGCGGCCCTCGACGTAGACCTGGCGGCCCTTGGCCAGGTACTCACCGCACTGCTCGGCCTGCTTCCCCCAGACCTCGACGTCGTGCCACTCCGTCTCCTCCTTGCGCTGCCCGGACTGCTTGTCGGTCCAGGAGCGGGAGGTGGCGATGCGGAGGTTCGCGACCGCCTGACCGCCCGACGTGTAGCGGACCTCGGGATCCTTTCCGAGGTTACCGATGAGGATGACCCTGTTCACCATGGCGATCGCTCCTTGAGTGGCCTGCGGAGGCCGCAGGCGTTCCTTTTACGGCCGTACAGCGCGGATGCTCCAGTGTGGATGACCTTCTAGCACCCGGGGCTGACAGGCGCCCGGGGGATCGGCCGGCCTGCCACGACAGATCGGTCAGGCGGTACGCGTGCTTTGGGGTTCCCGCCCGGGTCGCGGGAGGTTGCGGGGCTGGACGTCGAGGCGTACGGCGGCCACGGCAGGCCGGCGCCGGTCGCGGCGGCCGCTCACCTCAGGTCCCTTCGATGTCGCCGCCGCGGGTAGGAGCCCGGCGTTTCAGCGTGTCGCGGCGGCGACCTGGTGCGGGCGGAGGCCCGCGAGTTGCTCCTCGGTGGCGGCGACGAGGACATCCCGCACCGAGGCCAGGAGGTCTCGCCAGCGGGGCGCCCGGCCCTCGTCCGACCGCAGCGTGACCGCGCGGTAGAGCGCCAGTAACGTGTAGGCGATCCGCCTGAGCAGCAGCACCGCCAGCATGCCCTGCGGGTCGGCCTCGATCCACGGCCGCTCGTCCTCGGCGAAGGCGGTGTCGAGCGTGTGGTGGTTCTGGTTCTCGACACCCCAGTGGCTGCGGACGAGGAGCAGCCACTGAGCAGGCGTCAGCCTGCCCGGTTGCATGCTGCTCACGAACACCCGCGCGTCCTGCTCGATGACCTCGCCGCTGCGCCGCTTCACGTATTCCACCCTCAGGAAAGTCCCGGCGTGGCTCCAGACCGACTCCTCGGGCGTCTTGCTCGCGCTATAGCTCCAGCTCGGATCGACGCCCAGCAGCGTCAGGCTGCGGGTGACGGTGGTAGCGTTGTCGAGCACGTCCAACGTCTGGGCCGCCATCTCCTGCGAGCTCAGCAGCTCGCTCGCCAGCTTGAACATGGTCCGCTGCTCGCCCTTGAGCGTGAACAGGTAATCCTTGCCCGCGGCCACCACGGCGCTGGCGTTGGCCTCGGAGAGCGCGCCGGCGTCGTAGGTCACCACGCGGAAGATCCCGCCGTGGGCAGCGGTCAGGCGCTCGAACGCCTGCTGGAAGAAGCCCACCTCGTTCGACGCGGCCGGGATCGGGATGGCGTCGATGCAGGGCCGCCCCGCCGCCGAGACCAGCGCGCACGTCACCGTCCGCACCAGGCCGAACGGGACCGCCTGCCCCTCGATGTGGTTCTGCACCAGCGGGTGGTTGAGGACCGGCAGCATCGTCACCTTGCCGTCCAACGCCACCACGCCGAACGGCAGCCCCACCGGCGCGAGCGCCTTGCGGCGCCAGGCCGCCCGGACGGCCCGATGCAGCACCGCCCGCAGCGACTCGAGCGGCACCCGGCAGAGCGCGTCCCGCGCCGTCGTGTCCGCCAGCCGCCGCGGCAGCCCCAGCCGGCGGCGCATCGCCGGCGCCAGGCTGTCGGTGAGCCGCTCCGCGTCCCACAGGCTGCGGCAGCCCGCCATCAGCCCCAGCAGCGTGGCCCGGAGGATCTGCGACAGCGCCCACCGCCCCTCTCGTGCCCGGGGGTCCGAGACCCGGTCCAGGTCCAGCTCCGGCAGCCGGGCCCGCAGCAGCCCCGCCACCCTCCTCACAGCCCTTTCCCTCACGGATCGCCTCTCGTATGATCTCGGGGTCGTTGGCATCCGCCGGGCTCCTACCCGACGACAGCCGTAAGCGGCGGGCGATCGGCCAAGATCGCCCGCCGCTCTTCTTTCGTACCCTGAGTGGAGATGGGCCTGCGAATTTGTGCGTGCCCCACGGTCATGGGCTGCGGCGGCCTAACCCGGCGCCCTCACGGCCGACTACTTCGGGCGGGGCCTCGCGCTACCAATCACGCCTGGCCGGCCTGCCGCCAGGGCCCTACCAAGGCAGCGGTTTTCCGTCGCGGAAGAAGCCGCCGGTGGGGCCGTCCGGGCCCAGCTCGGCGGCCCAGACCACGCTGGCGGCCCCCACCGCCACCGGTCGGGCGCCCAGCTGGGCGCCGCCCGGGAAGGTGGCGGTGAAACCGGGGCAGACGGCGTTGACCTTGATCCCCTCGGCCCGCAGCTCGGCGGCGAACGAGGCGGTCAGCGCGTTGAGCGCGGCCTTGGCCACCGCGTAGGCCGGCCCCATGGCGTTCTCCGAGGCCAGCCCGAACTCGGGATCGCCGTGCGAGCCGGCGCCGCTGGACACGTTCACCACCCGTGAACGACCGGCACGCCGCAGCAGCGGCAGCAGCGCGCGGGTGGTGCGCCAGGCGCCGAAGAGCGCGACCTGGAGCGCCGCCTGCGCCTCGGCCAGCCGGGTGGTGGAGGGCGGGTTGCCGGGGGAGATGCTGGCGGCGGCGTTGTTCACCAGCACGTCCACGCGCCCGCGGGCGGCCTCCAGCCAGCGGGCGAGCGCCGCCACGCTCCCCTCGTCCGCGACGTCGAGGACGTGGGGCGCGACGTCCAGCCCCTCGGCCTGCAGCTCGGCGGCGCGGGCCCTGGCGGCCTGCGGGTCGCGCGCCGTGAGCACCACCGCGTAGCCTCGCCGCGCCAGCTGCCGGCACACCTCGAAGCCGATGCCCTCGGCGCGGCTCGCGCCGGTGACCACCGCCACCGGGCGGGGAGCCTCCTGTTCGGCCATGCGCGCCTCCTGCCTCCGATCTGTGCCGCGCGCGGCCCCGCGTCCACCCGAAGCGCGCTGCAGCAAGTCGGGACGGAGGCCATGGGACCCGATGGCGGCCGTTCGCCCTGAGCGTGGCGGCGCGAAGCGCCGCGGAGTCGACGGGTCAGCGTCCCACGCCGCTCGCAGGCACCGGCTCGAGCCGGGGCGCCTCCTGGCGCCGGCGCACCTCGTCGCGCGCCACCGCCAGGGCCGGCCCCAGCTCCCGCGCGAAGGGCGCGCTGGGGCCGTCGCCCGCGGCCAGCGTCTGCAGGCCGGCGGCGAACGGGGCATCGCCGTCCTCGGCGCGCCCGAGCCCGGTCACCAGCGACCGCAGCGCGGCCTGCCTGGCCGGCGGCTGCGCGAAGCGGAGCGCCTCGACCAGCTCGGCGGGCGCGGCGTTGGCGACCCCGGCCAGCGCGGAGGCCACCGCCGCCTCGAGGTGCGGCTCGGCCTGGGAGGGCTGCGCCAGCTCGACCAGCCTGCGCAGCGCCTCCGGCTCGGCGTCGGCCGCCAGGTCGGCCAGCGAGGAGATCACCGGCGGCTGCGGCTCGTCCAGGAGGGCGGTCCAGAGGCGGACCACCGCCTGCGGGTCGGCGGCCAGCGCCTCCAGGAAGCTGCGCCGCGCCGCCTCGCCCTCGGGGTCGGAGAGGTAGACGCACTCGGCGATGGCCAGCCGGAGGGCCGGGTCGGCGGTGCTGCGCAGCGCGCCGCGGAGGAGCGGCTCGTTGCGCAGGTCGCCCTTGCGGCCGAAGCCGTAGAAGGTCCGGGCGGCGCCGGCCAGGTCGGGCACGGGCGCCGGTGGTGGGGCGGCGGCGGCGGCGAGCGCGCCGGGCGGGCCCCCGCTGGCGGCCAGCGTGGCCCCCACGGCGTCCACCGCGCGCAGCACCGGCCAGCGGCCGGGCGAGTCGTTGACCAGCACCGCGAAGGCCAGCACCTTGCCGCCGGCGGTCTGGACGTAGCCGGCCAGCGAGACCACGCCCTCCAGCGAGCCGGTCTTGGCCCGCAGCCGGCCGGCGGCCTCGGTCCCTTCCATGCGCCAGCGGATGGTCCCGTCGCGCGCCGCCACCGGCAGCGACCCCAGGTACTCGGGCTGGAGCGGGAAGCGGCTCCACATGGCCTGCAGCACCGTCACCAGCTGGTGGGCCGAGAACCGGTTGGCGTCGTTCAGGCCGGAGCCGTTGGTCATGACGTAGGTGCCCGGCGCGACGCCCACCTCGGCCAGGAAGTCCTGCGTGACCGCCGTGCCCTTGGGCCAGCTGCCGGGCGCGCCCTTCACCTCGGCGCCCAGCGTCTTGAGCAGCTGCTCGGCGATGAAGTTGTTGGAGTGCTTGTTGAGGCGGCGGACGATGTCGGCCAGCTCGTCCGACTGCGTGACGTAGAGGAGCCGCGCGCTGGCCGGCACCGGGCCGGCGCGGACGCGCCCCACCTTCACGCCGCGCAGCTCCAGGAGGCGGACCAGCGTGGCGCCCAGGTAGGCGGCCGGGTCCTCCACGCGGCGCCAGATCACCGTCGGCCGCGCGCCCAGCGGGATGCGCCCCTCCACCACCACGCGCTGCTTGCCGCCGCGCAGCTCGGCGCTGACCTTGACGCTGGAGCGGGCGGTGCGGCTCGCGGTCTGGGTCCGGTTCTCCAGGACCACCCAGCCGCTCTCCGGCTCCACCTCGACGCGCGCGCGCTGCCCGCGCGCGGGGCCGGGGGCCACGTGCACGCCAATGGCGTTGAAGTTGAGCGAGAGCGCGCCGGCCGGGGCCAGGTAGGCGCGGTCGCCCTCCTCCTGGTCGAAGCCCGGGCCGGTCCGCTCGGCGTCGAAGAAGCCGTCGTCCAGGACCAGCTCGTCCACGCGGCGCAGGCCGAGGTGGGCCAGGTCGCCGGCGATGGCCCAGAGCCGCTCGGTGACGAGCGAGGGATCGCCCCGGCCGCGGACGTGGAGCGCCTTCACGCGCGACAGGTCGGGCGCGCCGTCCACCAGGAACTCGGTGGCGAAGCGGTACTCCGGCCCCAGCCGCGCCAGCGCCGCCGCGGTGGTGACCAGCTTCACGTTGGAGGCCGGGTTGAGGAGCGCGTCGCCGTCCTTCGAGTACACCGCCGGGCCGCCGTCTGCGGGTGCGACGTAGATGCCGACGCGCGCCCGCGCCAGCGGATCGGCCGCGGCGATGGCGTTGAGAGCCTCTACCAGTTCTGTCCTGTCGGGGGTCGCCGCTCCGGGTGCGGCGAAACCATTACTCTGGGATAAGGAGGCCGAAGAATTACTCTGGGAGTTCGCTGAGGCTACCCGGACGGAGGGTTGGGGGGTGGCGGCGACGAGCGATGCGAGGACGGCGGCCAGGGCGCCGGTGGGCAGGGGCACGGTGTGGGGTCCGGTGGGCGGGCGGTGGCTGGAGGGGCGCTAGGGCTTGGGCTTACTTGGAAAAACGCCTGGTGGGGGGTCGCCTATTTCGCCGCTGGGCGCGTTGACAGGTGCGGCACGGCACCGCTAGGGTACGACGAGCAAGGGGTCGAGACAGGGTCGCGCCTGGGGCCGCGAACCTGGCATTGGGGTGGGTGACATGGACGCTCGCACGCAGGAAGCGCTGGACCGCTTCGAGCGGTTCCTCCACCAGAAGGATCTTCCGCCTCACCGAGGCGCGAGCCGCCATCGTGGAGGCCGCCCTCGCACGCCAGGGCCATTATCCCATCGAGGAGCTGATCTCGGACCTCAAGAAGCGGGGCATCCGGGGCTCCAAGGCCACCGTCTACCGCACGCTGCCGCTGCTGGCGGAGTGCGGCATCGTCGAGGCGGCCATCGTGGCAGGCGACGCCAAGAGCTACGAGACCACCTTCGGCCGCCACCACCACGACCACCTGCTCTGCGCCCGCTGCAACAAGGTGGTCGAGTTCGAGTTCGAGGCCTTCGAGATCCTGCAGAAGGAGGTGGCGGCCCGGTACGGCTTCCGCCTCGACGGCCACCACCACGAGCTCATCGGGCTCTGCGGCGACTGCCTCGCGCGCGAGGGACTCTCGCCGCCCACGCCGCCGCCGGCCGCCAACTCGCCCGGCGAGGGCGGCGGCGGGACGTCCGAGTCCGGCGTGGCGTAACGCGGCCCGCGGGGCGCCCTTCGACTCCGCGCCGCTACGCTCAGGGCGAACGGCCGTTCTCGACACGGACCAGCTTCCGTGTGATCGACTCGGCATGCGCCAGCCGCGCGGCCACGCGCTCGAGCAGCGCGTGCCTCCGCCCCTCCGCCTCCGCCCGCGGCAGCCCCAGCGCCGAGGTGACCAGCTGGTCCAGCTCGCGCTGCGCGGGGCGGGCCAGCATGGCGCCGAGGTCGGTCGTGACCGGGGCCTCCGCCAGCGCGCCCCAGAGCGCCGCCAGGTCGGAGGCGAGCGGGGCCAGCGCGGCGGGCGGCGGCAGCGGCGCGGCGGCCAGCACGCGGCAGTCCACGTCGGCGATGGCCTGCGCGCCGGTCAGCTGGCGGGCGGCCTCGTCGATGGCCAGGCGCACCGGCGTGGCCGAGAGCAGCAGCGCCACCTGCCAGTCCGGCAGCGCGCGCGGGAAGAGCGCGTGCCACTTCTTGTCCTCCCAGAGCCCGGCGGCGTTGAGGAAGGCGAAGGCGCGCGCGCCGATCTTGGCGGGGTAGAGCACCGGCGCCGGCCCGCGCCCGGGGGCGAGCCGCCACCACGGGTTGCGCCCGGCGCAGGTGGCGCGGCGGTGCACGCCGGCGGCCTCGCCCTGCGCCAGGTACCGCCGCGCCGCCGGGGTCTCGCGGGCGGGCCGGAAGAGGAAGCTGGCCGGCTCCGCGACCGCCGGCGCCCGCGCCTCCTTCAGCGAGGCGAGCAGCGGCACCACCTCGCCGGCCCCCAGCGCCACCTCCCCGCACAGCGCGGAGCGGAAGCGCCCCGGGCCCGAAGGGCGCAGGTGGAAGAACGCGTTGCAGCCGGTCTTGGTGCCGAAGCGGACCTCGCACAGCTCGCCCAGCGGGACCGCGCCGCGCGGGGTCGCGCTGCGCCGCAGCAGCCGCACGCGCGGACCGCCGGCGCCGCGGGCCAGCGCGCACAGCTCGGCGTCGGCCAGCCCGGCCAGCGGGACGGTGGCCTCGGCCTCCGGGCCGTCGGTCCCGCCCTCCGCCCAGACCACCAACCGCGTGTCCACCGAGACGGCGAAGGAGCCCGCCACGCGGGAGCGCAGGCGCAGCACGAAGCCGCCCCGGGCACGGGCCTCCGCGCCGAGCGGCGCGGCCGAGCGCGAGGTGTCGAGCGCCCGCGGCCAGACCAGCGCCGCCACCGGCGCGCGGCGCAGCGCCAGCAGCGCGAAGTGGGCCGAGAGGTCGGCCTGGCGCGGCAGCCCGGAGGCCTTCACCGCGGCCGCCTTCTCGCGGCCGGAGAGCCGCTCGTGGCGCAGGAAGGGCGGGTTGGCCAGCACCAGGTCGGCCCGGGGCCAGGGCGCGGTCAGGGCGTCGGCGCGGGCGACCCGGGCGTCGGCGTCGAGGAGCGCCAGCCGCGCGCGGGCCGCCTCGGCGGCCAGCGGGGCCAGCTCCAGGCCGTGCAGCGCCAGGCGCGCCCCCACCGCCTGCCCCAGCGCGGCCGCCGCGGCGAGCAGGGCGCCGCCGCCGCAGGCCGGGTCGAGCACCACCAGCCCCTCGATCGCGCGCGCCAGCGCCGGCGCGGGCGCGCCCGCCAGCAGCGCCTCCAGCGCCTCGGCCGGCGCCGGGCCGCCGCGGCGGCTCGCGGCGTGGGCCAGCCCCACTGCGGCCAGGTGCCGGGCCTCGGCCGGGGGCGTGAAGACCGCGCCGCGGGCGCCGTTCAAGGCGCGCGCGCAGAGCGCCTCGAGGAGCCGTCCGTCGAGCCGCTCGGGCGAGGGGTCGCGCTCGGAGCCCACCGGCAGCGCGCGCAGCGGGCCGCCGCGCTCGCCCCGCAGCCGCGCCGCCGCCGCCTCCAGCTGCGCGGCCGGGTCGAGCCGCTCCAGCGCGGCCAGCGCGGCGGCGTGGGCGGACGCGGCCGGGCGCGCGGAGGAGGTCACGTGGCGCTCGGTGCCGCGGCTGGGATCACGCGGGGATTGTACACGGGCCTGAGGTCTGGGGCCTGAAGCCCGCTCAGGCCCGCGCCCCGGCGCGCGCGCGCGGGTCCGGCACGAGCCGCGGCGCGTGGCGGGCGCTGGGCACCAGCGCCAGGCCCAGGAGCAGCAGCCCGGCCGCGAACTCGGCACCCGACGCCGCAGGCTCGGGGGCGGCGTGGCCGGTCCAGGCCAGCCAGGCGGCGGGGAGCGTCAGGGCGAAGCGCGCCGCCGGCCACTCCAGCGCCGCCAGCGTGCCGATGCAGACCAGCAGCCCCAGGGCCACGTCATGGAGGATGGGGCCGATCGCGGAGTAGCCGAGCAGCGCCGGGGCTGCCATCAGCCCCAGCCCCACCGCGAAGCTGCCCCAGCGAGCGTACATACGGGATCAAGGTATCCGTGTGGCAGGGGACCGCAACAGCCCCGGTCACCTGCCTGGTCGCCCTCTTGGGGAGCGCCGCGGGGGGCAGGCCGCACGCAACCCCAGTTATCCCGCGGGTCTGCGGTTGCCGGGCGCGGCCGGGACCCGGAAACTGGCGGAGTCAGAATCCCCCGGCTAGGATGCACTCGCTTGCCGGGAACAGGGGGCTCCGATGCCTCGCGCCCGCTCGCGCAACCGCCGCACGGAAGCCTCGATGACCTACGCCGACGAACGCGTCGCGGCCGAGATGGGCCGCGTGCTACTCGCCCTCTATCGCGCCGGGATGCAGGTCCGGGTCTGGCCCGACGCCATGAACGGCCGGGCCGGGGCGAAGATCGTGGCGGGGCCCTCAGCCAAGAAGCGCAAGGCCGAGGTGAAGTCGGCCACCGGCTCGGGCGAGTCGCCGCTGGCCGCCATCTACGCGGCGGTGGAGCGGATGAACGAGCGCGCCGGCGCGATCGTGGTGCGGCTGGACTGAGCGGGGCGGGGCCTACCCGAACAGCTTGTCCAGGTGCTGCTCGATTCTTGGTCTGCAGCTTCTCGCGCATGGCGTGCGGGACCATGATCGGGAACTTGAGCTCCACCGTCACCTGCTCCGGCTTCACCTGGTAGGCGCCGTGCACGCCCATCTTCGAGACCTTGCCGGTCTTGGCGTCGCCGTCGCGGTGGTAGTGGAGCGAGTACTGGTTCGCGATGTCCTCCATCAGCTCGTCCACCTTCTCGTAGATCTCGTCGGCCGAGCGGTTGGGGAAGGTGCGGTGGATGGTGTGATGGCTCATCGGCTCTCCTGGGCGCCCTTGGCGTAGCGGGTGGGATCCGGGATCCCGGCCTCCTCGAACCCCTTGCGGCGCAGCTGGCACGCGTCACAGCGGCCGCAGGCGCGCCCGCCGATCGGATCGTAGCACGTGAGGGTCAGGCGGTAGGGCACGCCGAGGCGGGTGCCCAGCTTCACGATGCCGGCCTTGGACAGCTTGATGAGGGGCGCCTGGATCCGCAGCGGCCGCCCCTCCACGCCGGCCTTGGTGGCCACCCGCGCCAGCTTCTCGAAGGCGCGCAGGAAGGCCGGGCGGCAGTCCGGGTACCCGGAGTAGTCGATGGCGTTCACGCCCACGAAGACGTCCTCGGCCCCGATGGTCTCGGCGTGGGCCAGCGCCAGCGCCAGCAGCACGGTGTTGCGCGCCGGGACATAGGTCACCGGGATGTCGGCGGCCATCTTCTTGGCGCTGCGCCCCTTGGGGACGGCGATGGCGCCGTCGGTCAGGGCCGAGCCGCCGAAGGCGGAGAGGTCCACCTTCACCACCCGGTGCGCCTTCGCGCCCATCACCCGGGCCAGCTGGCGCGCCCGGGTCAGCTCGCCCTTGTGGCGCTGGCCGTAGTCCACGGACAGTGCGTGGACCTCCAGGCCCTGGTCCAGCGCCACGGCCAGGCAGGTGGTCGAGTCGAGCCCGCCCGAGAGCAGCACCACCGCCTTGCGCGTCCTCTTCGCCTTCATCCGCCCTCCTGCCCGGCCACGCCGAGCGAGTAGATCGTGGTGCACGGCAGCTGGCAGGGCGCGCAGGCGTCCGAGCCGTCGCTGGCCGGGGGCGCGTCGTGCTGCGTCTCGGTGAGCGTCCCCTCGAACCCGGTGGCGCCGCCGCCGGCGGTGCCGGTCAGCGTGCCGTCCAGCACCACCGTGGTGAGCGGCTCGCAGGTGGAGGCGCAGGCCGCGAGCACCGCGCCCTGCAGCGTCACCTCCAGCCGGACGTGGTCGCCGTCGCGCGGGCCGCGCAGCGGCGCGGCCAGCCGGTGGCCGCTGCAGAACAGCGTCTCGCCGCTGCCCTCGTCCAGCGCGAAGGTGCCCAGGATGGTGGGCACCACCGCGTCGTCCGGGTTGGGGTCCTCCGGGTAGGAGGCCGGGACCTCCCAGCCGCCCCCGGGATCCGCCAGGCAGGCGCCCGACACCAGGGGCCCGGCCAGGCGGAGCCGCGCGAAGGTGCGGCCCGGGCACCCCTCCGGCTCCCGGGGGGCGCAGCCGGCGGCGAGCGCGAGGGCGGCAACGGCGGCCAGGGCCGCGCGGCGCGCGGGCGTGGAGGGCGGCATCGGCAAGGAGGCCTAATCTACCGCGACCCGCAGGTCCACGAACACGTCGGAGAGCGCGAACAGCGCCAGGTCGCGCACGTCCGGCAGCTCCAGCGCCGCGGCCGGGTCCTGCGGCGCGGCCTCCATGCGACGGTCGAGCGCGGCCAGCAGCCGCAGCGCCTCGCGCGGATCGCCGGCGTGGAGCAGCCCCATGCGGTTGGCGGTGCGGCGCAGGCCCGCGGCCAGCGCGCGCGGATTGAGCGTGGCCAGCTCGGCCGAGGCGGACGCGGCCAGCGGCTCGGCGCGCTCGCGCACGGTGGCCGGCACGGTCCGCTCCAGCGCCGCCAGGAAGGCGCCGGCGCGATCCGAGGGCAGGCCGGCCGAGGGCGGCGCGCCCCCGGCGAAGCGGCAGGCCAGCTCGAGCAGGATGGTCACGTCGCCGGGGGCGAACTTGCCGGCCAGCGCCCAGCCGTGCTGGACCAGGTCCAGCGTGCGGGCCGCCACGAAGGCCAGCGCCGAGGCGGGCAGCTCGGCCACCTGCGCGGAGAGGACGATGGCCGGCGGCTGGGTGTTCTCGACCGCCACCTCGAGGCCGGGGCGGCCGGTGAGGAAGACCGCGTGCGGCCGGGCGTGGGTGGCGCGCGCGGCCGACTCCAGCGCGCTGCGCAGCTCGGGGGCGCGCGGCGGGGCCAGCCAGTCGGCCGTGGTGGCGCCGCGCCGGGAGAGGTCGGCCGGGAAGAGCGGCTCGAGCCAGGGGGCCAGCAGCGAGAGCAGCTGCGCCAGGGGGCCGCTGGCCACCGGGACGGCCACCCGCTGCCGCGCGTCGGGCGGGAGCGCCGCGACCGCCGGCGCCGGCGGCGGCGCCATGGCGCCCACCGGCTCGACGTAGGCGGCCAGCGACGCCGCGGCCCGGCCGCGCTCGCGCAGGCGGGCCGACTGGCCCTCCGGGGCCTCGTCGGCGAGCCGCTCGCAGAGGAGCGCGGCGGCGGCCAGGGCGCTGGCGTCGGAGGGCTGGGCGCGCGCGATGTCCAGCCAGACCTCCAGCGCGCGCGGCGCCCGCGCCGGGACGTCGGCCCAGACCACGGCCAGCTCGCGGCGGGTGTCGGTGTCCTCGGGCACCAGCGCCAGGGCCTTCTCCAGCAGCACCGCCGCCTTGTCCGGCTGATCCAGCCGCAGCCGGCGGACCTCGGCCAGATGGCGCAGGCGGGCCGCCGCGGCCAGCGGATCGTGCGGGGCGATCACCTCCAGGCAGGCCTCGGCCAGGTCGACGTAGCGCTCGTACCGGCCCAGCTTCTCGGCCGCGCGCGCCATGTCGCGCGCCAGCGTGAGGTCGGAGGGGTCGCGCGCCAGGGCGTCGCCCAGCAAGTCGTAGGCGGCCTCCCAGCGGCCGGCGGCCAGCGCCTCGCGGCCCTGCGCGGCCAGCTCGGCCGCGGTGGGCTCCGGCGGGGCCTCGGGCCCGGACTCGGGGGCCGGCGCCGGCGCGTCGGGCGCGGTCTCCAGCGCGGGCGGGAACGCCTCCACCAGCTCCGGTGCCCGGGGGACCGCCTCGGAGGGCACGGGCTCCGGGGTGGGCTCCGGCGCCGCCTCGGGGGCCGGCGCCTCCTCCAGCGGCTCCAGCTCCAGGTCGTCGATGTCCAGCACCGGCTCGGCGTCGTCGGCCAGCTCGACCGGCGGCGGGGGCTCGGAAGGTGCGGGCGCCGCGGCCAGCTCCGGCGCGGCGGCGGGTGCCGGGGGCGGCTCCGCGGCCAGGAAGTCGGCGGCGAGGCTCTGCTCGAGCTCGGCCGCGAAGCCGTCGAGCGAGATGGGCGGCAGCTCCGGCGGCGCCTCGCCGGCGGCGGGCGCCTCCTCTGCCGGGAGGGGTCCGGCCTGGAGCGCGTCGGCGCGGGCCAGCAGCTCCGGGTCGTTCGCGGCCAGCGAGCGGAGCCAGACGCGGGTGAGCTCGCGCTCGGGGTCGGCCTGCAGCGCCGCCAGCAGCGCCCCGGCCGCGCCGGCGTGATCCCCGTTGCGCTCGAGGTGGCCGGCCAGCCGCTCGTAGAGCTCGGCCTGGCCCACGCCGGCGGCCATCTCGGCCTGGGCGCGGAGCACCTTGGCGACGGCGTCCTCGGCGCGCCCGGGGAGCGGGACGGCCTCGCCCTCCGGCGCCGGGCCGGCCGCGGGGTGAGCCTCGGCGGGCGCCTCGGCGGCCGCGGGCGCCTCGGGCTCGGGCGGCGGCGGTGCCGGCGCAGCGGGCGCGGCCGGCTGGGCCGGGGTCGCGCGGGCCGCGCGCCGCTGCGCCTCCAGCGTGCGGAGCGCCTCGCGGGCCGGCGCGTGCGCCGGGTCGAGGGCCAGCGCCCGCGCCAGCGCGGCGTGCGCCTGGTCCAGCCGCCCGGCGTTCCAGAGCACCTCACCCTCCGTGACCGCCAGCGTCACCCGCGCCGCCAGGTCCTCTCCCAGGCCGGCGTCGCGGCGGGCCGCCAGGGCGCGCCAGGCGTCCACGTCCCCGCGGGCCAGGGCCAGCGCCGCGGCGGAGGCGAACGCCTCCAGGTCGTCCGGCTCGGCGTACAGGAGCGCGCTCCAGGCCGCCTCGGCGTCGGCGGTCCGCCCCGCGGCCTCGCAGGCGCGCGCCAGCCGGCGCCGGTGCATGGCCCGCTCGCCGGGGTGGAGCGCGTCCTGGTCGATGGCGGACAGGTGGACCACCGCGGCCTCGGCGTCGCCGGCCTCCAGCGCCTCCTCGGCCAGCGCGGCGCGGGCCGGCGCGCAGCCGGGCTGCGCGTGGATGGCGATGCGCCAGGCGCGCGCGGCCTCGCCCCGCTCGCCGGCGGCGTCGAAGAGCCGCGCCGCCTCGAGCGCGGCGGCCGCGGACTCCTGCTCGCCGCTGCGCAGCGCCACGTCCAGCAGCGCGCGCCCCGCCTCCAGGTGGTCGCCGGCCTGGGCCGCCAGGTGGGCGCGGGAGCGGAACGGCTCCACCGCGTCCGGGTCGGCGTCGGAGGCCAGGTCGAGCGCGGTGAGGAGGTCCGGCAGCGCGCCGCCGGCCGCGGCCAGCGCGTGCGCGTAGGCCACGAACCCGGCGCAGCGCTCGGCCGGATCCTGCGCCGCCAGGGCGCGCTCGGCGGCGGCCTGGGCCAGCGCGTGCGGATCGTCCGGCGCCGGGGGCGGCGGGGTGGGCGGTCCGGCCGGCGCCTCCGGGGCGGCCAGCGGATCGGCGAAGCGAGCCGTGGCGCCGGGCGGGAGCGCCACGTCGTCCGGCGCGGCCTCCTCCGGAGCGGCCCCGCGGCGCGGGCGCGAGCCGAGGAAGGGATCGACGAAGCGCGCCGTGGCGCCGGGCTGGGCCCGCTCGGCTGCGAGCGGCGCGGGCTGCGGCGGCGCTGCGGGCTCGGGCGCGGCGAGCGCGTCCAGCGGGGGCTCCGCCGGCTCGGGCGCGGCGAACGGGTCCTGCGGCGGCTCGGCCGGTTCGGGCGCGGCGAACGCGTCCAGTGGCGGCTCGGCGGGCTCGGGCGCGGCGACGCCTTCCACCGGGGCCTCGGCGGCCTCGCGCATCGCCTCGGCGAGCGGCTCGTCCGGCGCCTGGAACTCGTCCGGCGCGCCCTCGGCGGGCAGCTCCGGGGGCGGGGTGGGGACGGCCGCCAGGACGGGCTCCGGCTCCACCTCCAGGCCGCCGCGCACCAGCGCCGAGCGCGCCCGGGCCGTCTCGCCCACCGCCTCCAGCGCGGCGGCGGCGCGCCGGCCCAGGTCGGCCAGCGCCTCCGGCTGGCCGGATTCGCCGGCGCGCAGGTCCAGCAGCGCGTCCAGGACCTCGGCCGCGTCTCGGCCAGGATCGCCCCAGCGCGCGGCCAGCTCGGAGCCGTCGTCCAGCGCGGCCCGCCACTCTGCGGGCAGCCCCAGCGCCACCGCGCGCTCGGCGCGGGAGCGCGCCGCGGCCAGGGCCAGGGGGCCGTCGCCGCGCGCGTCGTGGGCGGCCGCCAGCGCGGCCCAGGCGTGGCCGGCGCGGTCGTCCTCCGGCGCCAGCACCAGCGCCTTCTCGAGGTGGAGCAGCGTCTCCTCGTGCCGGCCGTCGGCGGCCGCGGCCAGGCCCAGCCGGTAGCGGGCCGGGGCCTCGGCGGAGGCGGCCACCTCGCCAGGCGCGTCGGCCGCGCGCGCCACCAGCCGCGCGTCGATGGCCCCCGCCGCGGCGTCGCCGCGGCTCTCGGCCAGGCAGGCGGCCAGCCCGGCCAGCGCGGCGGGGTCGTGCGGATCGAGGGCCAGGGCGGCCTGGTAGGCGGCGATGGCCCGCTCCGGCTTGTCGAAGGAGGCCAGCGCGTCGGCGCGGGCGCGGTGGCAGGCGGCGGCCTCGCGCGGCACCGCCCCGGCGCGGGTGGCCAGCACCGCGTCGATCCGGTCCACGTCGGTCACCGCGTCGCCCAGCACCGCCACGAAGGCGGTGTCGTCGGCAGGCCAGGCCTCGAAGGCGTGGCGCAGCGCGGTCCGGGCGCCGGCCTCGTCGCCGGCGGCGAGCAGCGCGCGGGCGGCCTGGTGCAGCCGCGCGGCGCGGGCCTCGCCGGTCAGCGGCTCGGCGCGGGAGAGGTGCAGCTGGGCCAGCTTGCGCGGCTCGCCGGCCAGCAGGCCGGCCAGCGCCGTGGCCACCTCCTCGTCGCCCGGGTCGCCGGCGAGCGAGGCCTGCAGGTGGGGCGCCGCCTCGGCGCCGCGGCCCTGCTGGACCAGGAACAGCCCTGCGGCGCGGCGCGCCGCCAGGTCGGAGGGATTGGCCGCGGCCACCGCCACCCAGGTGTCGGCGGCCAGCGCGTGATCGGCGGGATCCTCGGAGGCCCGCAGGGCGGCGGCGGCTTCGCGGCGGACCGCGACCGCCTCCTCCGGCGGGAGCTGCCCAGCGCGGGCCAGCAGCAGCCGGCCCCGCTCGGCGGGGCGCCCCAGCTCGCCCAGCACCGCGGCCAGCGCGTCGGCCGCCTCGCCGCTCTCCGGATCCTCCGAGAGCGCGCGGGACAGCTCCGCCTCGGCGGCGGCCAGGTCGCCGGCCTCGCGCCGCACGCCGGCCAGCGACACCCGCACCGCGGCCCGGTCCGGCCCCGGCTCGGCCGCGGCCAGCTTGCGCCCCAGCAGCTCCAGCAGGATGGCGGTGCCGTCCGGCCCCATGGCGCGGGCGATGGCCTCCAGCAGCGCGGCGGCCTCGGCGTCGGTGGGCTCCAGCGCCAGGGCGCGCTGCAGGGCCTCGGCGGCCTCGGGCAGCGCGCCGGCCCAGGCGTGCAGCTCGCCCGCCTCGCGGGCGTGGCCGGCGGCGGCGGAGCGGTCGTCGTCCTCCAGCGCCAGCCGCTCCAGCATGTCCACGTGGGCGGCGGCGGAGGCCAGCTGGCCGCGGTCGCGGGCGCGCGCGGCGGCGTCGGCCAGCAGCGCCTTGGCCTCCTCGCGGTCGCCGCGGTCGAGGGCGCTCTGCGCGGCCTCGTCGAGGGCCTCGGCCAGCAGGAAGGAGCGCTGGCCCTCGGCGGCGCGGAAGGCGTCCACGCGCCGCCGGGCCACCTGCGCGGCGCGGGCCGGCAGGCGGCGGGCGGCGTCGCGGGCGCGCCGGAACAGCGCGTCGGCCAGCGGCGCGTCGGCGATCTCGCCCAGGGCCGCCTCGGCGGCGGCGGCCAGCGCCTCGGCGCGGCGGGCGGCGGAGCGGCAGAGGTCCGCCTGGGCGGCCAGGTCGCGGGCGGCGCGCCCGCGGTCGGGATTCGAGCGCGAAGCGGCGCAGGGCCGCGTCCATGTCGGAGGGGCGCAGCGAGAGCAGCTCCTCCAGCGCGGCGCGCGCGAGGTCCAGGTCGCCCCAGTCCTCGGCCAGCTCGGCCAGCTGGCGGGAGACGGTGAGCGCGTCCTCCGGCGCCAGCTTCGAGAGCCCCTCCTCGAAGAGGCGGCGGTGCAGCACCAGCGCCTCGGCCGCGGAGCCGCCCACGTACAGGATGCGGGCCAGCAGCGGGCCGGCGAAGGCGAGGTCGTCGCGGGTGCGGGCGTAGGCGCGCCGGGCGCAGCGGAGCGCGCCCCCCAGGTCGCCGGCCGCGAGCGCCAGGGCCGCGCCGGCGCGCAGCGCGTGGGCGGCGTGGTCCGGCGGCACGCCCTCGCGGCGCGCGAACAGCTCGAGCGGCTCGGCGGCGGAGGCGCCGGGCAGGTGGGCGCGCCGGTGGAGCGCGTGGGCCTCGGCCAGGCGGCGATCGGGCGGCAGCGCCGCCAGCGCGTCGCGGTAGGCCAGGTCGGCCTCCGCGTGGCGCTCCAGCGAGGCCAGGAGCCGCGCCTGCTCCAGCAGCCGCGGGCCGCGCTGCGCCGGGAGCCGCTCGGCCAGCTCCCCCAGCCGCTCCGCCACCGCGGCCCGATCGCCGGCCGCCTCGGCGGCGGTCAGCGAGGCCTCGATGGCCTCCGGATCGCGCGGGGCCAGGGTGCGGGCCTCGTCGGCCGCCGCGCGGGCCGCGGCCGGGTCGCCGGCGGCCAGCGCCAGGGCCGAGAGGCGCAGCAGCGCGGCCGGGCGTCCGCCGGTGGGCAGCAGCGGGACCAGCGGGGCCAGGACCTCGCGCTCCGCGGCGGCGTCGCCGGCGGCGCGGGCCAGGTCGACCAGCGCGGTGCGGACCGCCCGCGACCACTCGCGCCCGGGGGCGGCCTCCAGCGCCGCGGCCAGCGCCTGGCGCGCGCCGGGCCGCCCGGCGGACAGCGCCGCCAGCGCGGCCTCCGCCAGCCGGTCGCCGGCGTCCGGCTCGCCGCGCTCTGCCGCGCGCGCGGCGCGGGCCTGCAGCGCCTCGGCGGCGCCCGCGGCGTCGCCGGCCCGGCCCGCCAGCTCGGCGCGCAGCTCCAGCGCCGCGTCGTCCTCCGGCGCCCGGGCCGCGGCCTCGCGCAGCGCGTCCAGGGCCTCGGCGTGCCGTCCCTCCGCGGAGAGCAGCTGGGCGCGCTGGCGGTGCGCGGCGGCGGCGGCCTCGGCTGGCGCGCCGGGGTGGGCCCCCAGCCGCGCCAGGAGCTCGGCGCGGCGCGCCGCCGGCACGGCCGCGGCGCGCCCGGGGGCGCACAGCGCGCGCAGCGCCGGCAGCGAGGCCGGGTCGTGCTCCAGGGCCTCCTCCAGCAGCGCCACCGCGCCGACCTCGTCGCCGCCGCCGGCCAGGAGCGCGGCCCGCTCCAGCCGGACCGCGACCGCGTCGGTGCCGCGGGCCACCGCCCGGCGCAGGTCCAGCACCTCCGCCAGCGCCGGCCGGTCGCCGGCGACGCGGTGGAGCGCGGCCAGGCGGGCCAGGGCGCCGTCGTCGTCCTGGACCAGCCCGCAGTAGGCGCTCAGGTGGCGGCGGGCGGCGTCGCCGTCGCCCAGCGCCGCGGCGCAGCCGGCGGCCAGCGCCAGCAGCGCGGGGCGCTCGGCCGGCTCGAGCTCGCCGGCCAGCGCGGCCTCGGCGTCGCCCAGGGCGGCGCGCGGATCCTGCCCGGCTCGCGCGGCGGCGCGGCGGGCGCGGGCCGGGGCGTGGCCGGGGTCGCAGGCCACCGCCACGTCCAATGCGCCGGGGTCGGGGTCGAGCGCGTGGGCGCGGCAGGCCAGCAGCGCCCCCTCGCGCCCGCCGGCGCGCCGGGCCTGGCGCAGCAGCGCGGTGGCCGCGCCCCGGGCGTCGCCGCCCGCCAGCCGCAGCTCGGCCAGCCGCGGCAGCGCGGCCGCGGCCAGCGCCTCGTCGTCGGCGGCGTGCTCGAAGGTGGCCAGCGCGCGATCGCCGTCGCCGGCCGCCAGCCACAGCTCGGCCGCCTCCAGCGGGCGGCCCACCCGCTCCAGCAGCGCGGCGGCCTCGGCGGCGCGCCCCAGCTCCTGCAGCAGGGCCGCCGCCTCGGCGGGGTGGGCCAGGCCGGAGAGCAGCGCGCCGCGGTCGGCGGCGCCGGCCAGCAGCTCGGTCAGCAGCGCCCCCGCCTCCGGGCTGCGCGCCGCCACCGCCCGCTCGGCGTGCTCCAGCGCGGCGGCGGGCTCTCCCGCGGCCAGCGCCGCCCGGGCGGCCCGGACCTCCAGCGCGGGGGCCTCGCCCGCCGGCGCGCCGGCCAGCAGCGCCCGCAGCGAGCCCAGCGCCAGGCGCGGGTCCCCGGCCGCCTCGGCCAGCTCGGCCTGGGCGCGCAGCACCTCCGCATCGCCCGGCGCCGCCGCGCGGGCCTCGGCCAGCGCGGCCAGCGCGCCCTGGGCGTCGGACGGCGCCAGCAGCCGCGCCCGCTCCAGCCAGGCCGCGGCCGCCGCCGGCGCGTCGCCGCCCGCCGCCGCGCCCGCCGCCACCTCGATGAGGAGCGCCGCCACCGCGGCGCCGTCGCCGGCGCGGCGGCAGAGCCGCAGCTCCGCCTCCAGCCGCTCGCGGGTGGGCTCGGCCTCGCGGGCCAGCCGCGCGGCGCGCGCGGCGCCGGCCAGGTCGCCGGCCCGCTCGCCGGCCACGGCGATCCGGTCGTGCAGCGCGGCCACCTCGGCCGGCGCGGCGGCGCCCGGCAGGAGCCGCAGCAGCGCGTCCCGCTCGGCCAGGCCGTCGCCGCGCGCGCCGGCGATGGCCGCCAGCCCCAGCAGCGCGGTCCGGCTCTCCGGCGCGTGGCCCAGCGCGGCGGCGAACCGGCGCTGCGCCTCGTCCGGCCGCCCGGCGGCCAGCAGCGCCTCGCCGGCCTCGGCCAGCAGCGCGGCGGCCTCCTCCGGCCCGGCCGCCAGCGGGGCCAGCCGGTCCAGCGCCGCGGCCAGCCCGGCGTGGCGCCCCAGCGTCCGCTCCAGCCCGGCCAGCCGCTGCAGCAGCGCCGCGTCCGCCGGCGTGGCCGCCGCGGCCGCCTCCAGGTGCGCGGCGGCGGCGGCCGGATCGGCCAGCCGGCGCTCGGCCACGTCGGCCAGGGCCACGCGGGTGCGGGCGGTGAGCGCCGCGGCGCCGGGCGCGGCCGGATCGAGCGAGGCCAGCACAGCGGCGTGGTGGTCGGCCGCCTCCTGCCACTGGCCCAGCCGCTCGGCCGCGGCGGCGGCGCGGGCGTGGACGTCGGCGGTGGGAGCCAGCTCGGCCGCCTCGCGGTAGCGGAGCAGCGCGTTCTCCGGGTGGGCCAGCGGCCCCTCCCAGAGCGCGGCGGCCTCCAGCGCGGCGGCGGCGGCGGCCGGGCGGTGGCCGCGCGCCACGTGCAGCGCCTTGAGCCGGTCCAGCGCGCGCACCGCGCGGAGCCCCTCTCCGGCCACCGCGCAGGCGCGGGCCAGCGCGGCCAGCGCGCCGGGGTCCTCGGGGGCCAGGCGCAGCGCCTGGTCCAGGTGCAGCCGGGCCGCGGGCGGGTCGGCGTGGAGCAGCAGCTCGCCCAGCTCGGCGTGGGCCCGGGCCTTCTCGGCGTCGTCCGGGTCGTAGGCCACGATGCGGCGGTCGGCGCGGAGCAGCGCCTCGCGGTCGCCGGCGGCGGAGGCCAGCGCGCGCAGGGCGCGCAGGGCCGGGACGTGATCGCGGCGCTGGGCCAGGGCCAGCTCCACCGCGCGCGTGGCGTCCTCGCGGGCCGCGCCGGGCAGGGCGAAGGCGGCCTCGGCGGCGGCCAGCGCGGTGAAGGCCTCGCCGCGCTCCGAGGCTCCCTGGGCCAGGCCGGCCAGCGCGCGGGCGGCGCGGGCCTCCTCGCCGCGGGCCAGCCGCACCAGCGCCTCGGCCATCAGCGAGGGCGCGAAGCCCGGGCGGCGGTTGAGCCAGTCGGCGGCCAGGTCCAGCGCCTCGTCGTGGAACCGCTCCTCCAGCGCCAGCAGCGAGAGGAGCCGCTCGGCGGCGAAGGGGTGGGCGGCGGCGGCGGGGCCGGCCTCCAGCAGGAGCTCGCGGGCGCGGTCGGTGTCGCCCGCGGCCAGCGCGGCCTCGGCGGCGGCGAAGGTGCGGGTGCCCTCCTCGGCCGCCAGCAGGTCGGCGTCGGCGGAGACCTCCACCGGGCCGGCGGCGCCGGTGGTCCAGGCCAGCACCGCCTGGCCGGCGGTGATCTGCGCCCGCGCCAGGCGCACCCCGGCGCCGCGCGGCAGCTTCCAGCCCCGCGGCGCCAGCACCTGCCGGAGCAGCGGCGCGATGGGATCGGCCTGCCAGGCGTCCGCGCCCAGCGCGGCGACCGCCCTGGCCGCGAGGTGCGGGAGCGCGGCGGCCGGGAGCGGCGCGGGGCCCAGCAGGCGCGGCGAGTGGAACAGGAGCCGGACGCCGTTCTCGCCCTCGCCGGCCAGCAGCCCGGCCTTGAGCGAGAACGCGGGCCCGGCCACCAGCCGCCCGGCCAGCTCGGCGAACCCCTCGCGCAGCGCCACGCGCAGGTCGGCCACGCCCAGCGCCGCCAGCGGCGCCCGGGCCGCGGCGCCCTCCAGCAGCGCGGGGCCGGCGGTGACGCGCAGCTCGGTCAGATCGCTGAGCCGGTGACGGAACTGCGCCGCGCCCTGGCCGGCGTCGAACGGGAGCTTCACGTCCGGTACGCGCAGCGAGAGGACCTGGAGCTGGAGGCCGGGGCTGATCTCCCGGTCCGCGAGGCGCACGGAGGCCCCGCCGCGCTCCAGGCGCAGCTCGAACCCCGTCCCGCTCCTGGGTGGCGTCGCCGGAGGGGCGGAGGCGGTCTTGTTCACCTCCGCCATGGGGGCGAATTCTACCGGAGGACCGGGAGGTTCGCGAATCGCCGCCCGCGGCCCGGGCCCGGCTGGCCGGGGCTGGGGTGGGAGCGGCGCTTACGTCGCACGCCGTCGCGGCGGCCGCCGGTGCCGCACCGCTCCGGCGGCAGCGATATCGAGTCGGGGGAGCGTGGGGCAGGGGTCGCCCGACCGTCGGGTATTCCCGGGTGCGCTGGCCGCGCCGGCGGGCAGGCCGCCCCGAAGAGCGGAGGGCCCGAGGCGTTCGACGCCCCGGGCCCAGGTCTGCAGCGAGCGGCTGCCCGCTTACGGCGTCGCCGCCGCCGATCCCTTGGCCCGGCCGTCCTGGGCCACCGTCGAGGGCGGCCGGCGGTAGAGCACGAAGGCGCGGCGGGAGAAGAAGTCCTCGTCCAGGCGGGCGAAGACCACCACCGTGTTCATGCCGGCCTTGAGCGGCAGGTCGGTGCTGAACTCGATCCGCTGTGCGGTGGCGTCCTCCGGCTGGACCCGGAAGAAGACCTTCTGGTCGTTGACCATCACGTAGAGGTCGCGGAGGCGGGCCTGCGGGTCGGCGGAGGGCGGCAGCTCGGCGGCGCCCGAGAGCTTCCAGGTGTCCGCCTCGACGATGGGCAGCCCGCGCGCCGGGTCGGGCGCGAGCGTGATGCGCGGCGGCTCGCGCTGCCAGGCGGGCTCGGCGGCGCCGGGGCGGGCGGTGGCGGCGGCCGGCTTCACGGCGGCGGCCGGGACGAAGCCGAACCTGCCCTTGCCCCAGTCCACCCGGACCAGGTCGCCGGCGTGGCCGCTGACGGCCAGGACGGCGCCGCGGGCGGCGGTGGCCACCACCGGCGCGTCCAGGCTGGCGGCCGCGCGCACCGGCAGGCTCGCGCCCTCCACCCGGACGGCGCCGGTGGCCGGGGTGACCCGGGGGGGCTTCTTCGCGGCGGGGAGGTCCAGCTTGTCCTGGGAGAGCTCGACCATCTCGCCGTCCACCACCGCCACCTGCACCGGCAGCTCCTTGAGCGTGCCGTCGCGGAGCGAGACCTCCATGGTGGTGGACCTGCTCTCGCCCGGCTTCAGCGTGCCGACGACGTCGCGCCCCTTGTCGATGAAGAGCTTCTCGTCGCCAAGGTTCTTGAGCTGGACGTAGGTCTTGGCGCCGGACGGGCCGGTGCCGACGTTGTGCACGTCCACGCGCACCGTGAACGACTCCTTCGGCTGCGGGATGCCGTCGCCGTTGCCGCCGGTCCGGTCGTCCACCTGCACGCTGAAGGCGAAGGCCGGGCGGGCCAGCTCCTCGACGCCCAGCGAGGCGACCAGGTCGGGCGGCGCCTTGCCGCCGTCGTCGTCGAAGTGGAAGGTGACCTCGTCACGGCGCGTGAAGGAGCCCTTGGGCACCTTCACCGGCACGTTCCAGCTGCGCCGCTCGCCGGGGCGGACGGCGCCGAAGACGAACTCGCGCCGGTCCAGCTGCGCGTTGTTCTCGGAGGAGGACCAGGCCCGCAGCCGGTGGAAGGGGGCGTTCCCCTTGTTCTCCACGGTGAGCGTCCAGTTCATGGTCTCGCCGGCCTCCACGGTGCGCGCCTCCGGCGGCGTCCAGGTCACCACCGCGCGCGGCGTGCCGGCCTCGGCCTTCCCCGGGCTCCAGTCCACGCCCAGCTCGCGCAGCCGCTGCTCGATGCGGGCCTTCTCCTGGTCGGAGCGCTCCGCCACCAGCTTCTCCGCCGCCTTGAGCAGCCGCGGGCGGTCGACGGCCTGCGGGGCCTGGCGCAGCAGCTCGCCGGCGAACTTGATCTGGTAGTCCTCGACGAACTGGTCCGGATCGGCCTCGCTCTCCTCGTCCTCCTGCTGCTCGGGCGTGATCTCCAGCGAGGCGTGATCGGCCGGCTGCCCGGCCGCGTCGCGGGCCTTGCCCTTCTCCGGCTTGTCCTCCAGCAGGTAGCGCAGCTCCAGCGCCGCCTGCTCGACGCGCTTGGGCCGCGGGGCGTCGGCGGTGGCGGAGGGGTTCGAGAGGTGGGCGTCGAGGTCCACCTCGCCGGTGGAGCGGGGCGGGGCGAAGTAGCTGATCTGCTCCTTCACGGCCCGGCCGGGCAGCAGCAGCACGTCGGGGGTGATGCCGGTTCTCCTGGATGGAGATGTCACCCGGCGTGAGGTACTGCGCGATGGTGAGCTTGAGCGCGGCCGGCTCGTCCCGCTTCTGCTGCAGGGCGGGGTACTCGTAGAGCACCTGCACCGAGCCCTTGCCGAAGGTCTGGCGGCCCACGATCAGCGCCCGGTTGTTGTTCTTGAGCGCGCCGGCCACGATCTCGGAGGCGGAGGCGGAGCCGTTGTTGACCAGCACCACCAGCGGCAGGTCGGTCCGGTCGGCGCGGTCCGGGTCGGCCTCGCGCACGTCGTTGATGCTCTGCGCGTGGCCCGAGCCGACCGTCTTCACGATCACGCCGCGGGAGATGAAGAGGTTGGAGACCTCGACCGCCTGCTCCAGCAGGCCACCGGGGTTGCCGCGCAGGTCGAGCACCAGCCCGGTGAGCTTCCCGCCCGCCTGGCTGGTCTGGGCGTTGATGGCCTGGTCGAGGTCGCGCGCCGTGGTGCCGGAGAACTGCGAGAGCCGGACGTAGCCCACGTTGCCGGGCAGCAGCTGGGCCTGCGAGACCGTCTCCACGTTGATCATGTCGCGGCGGATCCGGATGGGCCGCGGGTCGCCCTTGCCGGTCTGCACGACCAGGGTCACCGGCGTGTTGGGCGTGCCGCGCAGCCGGTCCACCGCGTCCTGCAGGTCCATGTTGACGGTGGACTGCTCCTCGATGCGCGTGATGACGTCGCGCGCCTTGATGCCGGCGCGCTGCGCGGGGGTGTTCTTCAGCACCTTCACGACGGTGAGCTTCCCGTCGCGCATGGTGATGACGAAGCCCACGCCGCCGAACTCGCCCCGCATCTGGAGCTTCATCTCCTTGTACTGCTTCGGCTCCATCATCACCGAGTGCGGATCGAGGGTCTGGAGCATGCCGTTGGCGGCGGCGTACTCCACGTCGCTCATGTCCTTGTGGGCCACCAGGTTCTGGCGGATGAACGCCATCGCCTCCTGGATGGGCTCCTGCATCGTGATGAGGCTGTCGCGCTCGACCCTGGAGATGTCGATCTCGCGCCGCGCCTTGCCGACCGTCAGCACCAGCCGGTCGGAGGTGTCGTCGCCGGTGACCATCACCTCGGCCACGGTCTTCTCCACCGCCTCGAGCGCCGCCACGACCATCTTCCGCGCGTCGAAGCGCGACCGGTCCACGTAGCTGTCGTGCACGCGCCAGAGCGCCGCCGAGAAGACGTTCAGCCCCGCGCCGTCGGTGCGGTACCAGGGCGGGCGCGCGCTGGGCCCGTCGTACGCGACCGGCCCCGCGGCGCGGACCCCGCCCGCGGGCGGCGCGGCCGGCGGCTGGGTGGGGGCCGCGGCGGCGTCGGCGTGCGCGAGGCTGACGGCGGCGCCGAGGGCGAGGGCGGCCGTGGCCGCCAGGATGGCGGACAGGCGGAACGGGCGGTTCATGAAGGGCCTGGGCTGGAGAGGGGAGCGCAAACCGAAAGACCTGTGTTCAACGGAGCTTAGGTTGCTGCCGGGAAGCGTGCAAGCAGATCGGCCCGGCCAGGGAACAACAGCCAGCCGCGCCGGCTATGCCCGCCGGGTGCCCGCCCGCCCTGCCTGGAGCAGCCCGGAGAGCTCAGTCCTCGCGCTCATGGGAGGCCGGAGCCGGCGCAACCCCTTGCCCCGCCGGCGCTCCCGGCTCCAGGTAGGCGCGGATGGCGCCGTGCCCGTACACCAGCTCGCCACCCCGCTTCCCGGCCACGAACCCCAAGCCGGCCACCCCGACCGTGCCCAGCGTGGCCAGCAGCGCCACGCCCGCCGCCCACCTGGCCGGGACCGCCAGCGCCGCCACGGCCACCACCAGCACCGCCGCGGCGGTCCAGACGAAGGCCTCGGCCACCTCCTCGTGGGCCTCCACCGCCTGCTCGCCCACGACGCGCTCCACCCGCGCCGCCTCGCGCTCCCCGGCCGCCATGGCCGTGAAGCCGCCGCCCACCACCAGCAGCAGCAGCGCCACCACCACGCCGAAGGAGGTGCGCGGCAGGCGCCCGGCGCGGATGGCGAGGGTGAGGCCCACGGCGACCAAAGGCAGCGCGATGGCGACGCCCAGCGGCAGGTGGACCAGGGCGGGGTGCAGGGGAATGTTCACGGAAGGTCCTCCTTGCGAGCGCTGCGGGGTGCAGCAGCCGCGACGAGGCATGGCATGGGATGGCCCCGCTGTCTGCCCTGGCGTGGGCCTGGCCCCGCGGCCCCGCGGGGGAGGGGTGCAGGGCACCTGGGCGCAGGAGGGCGGACGGGGCGAACGGCCACGCGACGGCGGACAGGCTGGTCCCGGCCGAGGCGCGCAGGTAGATTCCGGCGCGCCATGTCGCTCGACGCCCGCGTCCAGGAGAGCCCGCCCATCGGCGGGATCGAGGAGCTCGCCCGCTACTTCGCCGAGCGGGAGCGCCCCCGCGCGGACTGGAAGGTGGGGCTGGAGCACGAGAAGCTGGTGATCCGGGCCGGCACCACCGAGGCCATCCCCTACGACGGCGAGCAGGGCGTGGCGGCGCTGCTGGGCGACTTCACGCGCTGGGGCTACGAGCCGTTCCGCGAGGACGGGCGGATCATCGCCTCGCAGTGCTCCGGGCTGACGGTCTCCATCGAGCCGGGCGGGCAGATCGAGCTCTCCGGGCGCCCCTTCGCCGACGTGCACGTGGTGGCGGCCGAGCTGGATCGCCACCTGGAGAAGTGCGCCGCGCTGGCGGCCGAGCGCAGGGTCGAGTTCCTGGCGGCCGGCTACCGGCCCTGGGGCACGCCCGCCACCACGCCCTGGATGCCCAAGAACCGCTACCAGGTGATGCGGCCCTACCTGGCGGCCCGCGGGCGGCTGGGGCCGGACATGATGGCCATGACCGCCTCGGCCCAGGCCTCCTACGACTTCTCCTCGCCGGACGACATGGCGGAGAAGCTCCGGGTGGCGCTGGCGGTCCAGCCCGCCGTCACGGCGCTGCTGGCCAACTCACCCATCGTGAACGGGCGGCCCAGCGGCTGGAAGAGCTTCCGGGTGGCGGTGTGGGAGGAGACGGAGCCGGCGCGCTCCGGGCTCCTGCCGTTCGTCTTCGAGCCGGGGTTCGTGGAGGACCCGTACCGTCGGTACGCGGCCTGGGCGCTGGACGTGCCCATGATCTTCGTCCGCCGCCGCGGCGCCTACCTCGATCCGCGCGGCCTCACCTTCCGCCGCTTCCTGGCGGAGGGGCTGGACGGGGAGCGGGCCACCCACGCCGACTGGGAGGACCACCTCACCACGCTCTTCCCGGAGGTGCGGGTGAAGGGCGTGGTCGAGGTGCGCGGCGCCGACGCCGGCGACGCGGCCCACACCAAGGCGCTGGTGGCGTTCTGGAAGGGCATCCTCTACGACCGCGAGGCGCGCGCCTGGGCCTGGGACGCGGTGAAGCAGCTGACGGTGCCGGCGCGGCGCGCCCTGATGGTGGCGGCCGGCCGCGAGGGGCTCGCGGCGCGGCTGCCGGACGGCCGCACCCTGGCGCAGCTGGCCGGGACGGTGCTGGAGGCGGCCCGGAACGGCCTCTGCCGCCAGCACTGCTGCGGCCAGCGCGGCGAGGACGAGCGGATGTGGCTCGACCCGCTGCGCGCCCGCGCGGCCTCGGGCCGGGCTCCCGCCGACGAGGCGCTGGAGGCGTTCGAGCGCGGCGGGGACGCGGCGCTGGCGAGGGCGCTGCGGATCGCCTGAACGGCGGTTCGTGATTCGTGATCACCTGACGGTGTCACGAATCACGACAGCCAGCTCGTCACACCAGCTCCAGATCGGCCCGCGCCACCCAGCCCTCAAGGCCGTTCTCCAGCTGCACGCGGGCGGCCTGGCCGCGCAGCTCCAGCAGCCGCACCGGGGTCCCCTCGTGCAGCTCGAAGGCCGGCTTGAGGGCCGGCTCCGGCCCCTCGCGCACCGGCGAGGCGGGCGCGGTCACCACCGCCACCGGGACGCGGCGGTCGGCGGCGCGGGCGGCCAGCAGCGCGCCCCCGGCGGCGGCGGCCAGCGCGCAAACCACGGCCAGGCCGGTGAGGACGCCGCGCGCCCCCGGGCCGGCGCGGCGCCGCAGCGCCAGGGCCAGCCAGAGCAGCGCCCAGGGGGCGGCGAAGAGCGCCGTGGCCAGGGCGTCGCCGGTCCGCGCCACCAGCCGCTGGAGCAGCGGCTGCCCGGCGGCGCCCACCACGCGGTCCACGTTGCCGGCCTGGGCCAGCGCCAGGTTGGCGCGGGCGTCGGCGTCGCCGGGGTCGAGCCGCAGCGCGCGCAGGAAGCTGGCGGCGGCGGCGCCGCGGTGGCCCAGCCGCAGCCGCGCGTTGCCCTGGTTGAGGTGGAGCGCGGGGCCGTCCCAGCCGGCGTCGAGCAGGGCCTGGTAGCCGCCGGCCGCGGCCTGGAAGTCGCCGGCCAGGTAGGCGGCGTTGGCGGCCTCGAGCGCGGCGGCGGCCTCGGCGCGCTCGGCGGGGGCGGCGGCCAGGGCCGCGGCGAGCAGGAGCGTGATCACGGCGCGACCTCCCCCGGCCGCCAGTCGGCCTCCTCGAGCAGCTCCAGCGCGCGCTGGGCGGCCTGGAGCACCTCCTCGCCGCGCGCGGCGCCGGCGCCGTAGCGCGACAGCTCCACCGCGTCCAGCGCCGCCGAGAGCGCCCGCACCGCGGGCGGGTGCGCGCCGGCGCGGGTCAGGGCCGCGGCCAGCGCCTCGCGGGTGAGGCCGGCGGCGGGGCGGCCCAGCCGCTGGCCGGCGTAGCCGACGAGCGCGCGCTCCACCTCGGCCAGGAAGCCGTCGCGATCACCGCGCGCCAGCCGCCGGCGGGCCTGCGCCAGCCGCTGCCCGGCCGCGCGACCGGCCACGCGCGCCGCGGGGCGGAGCGCCCGGGCCCGGCCGACGGCCCAGGCCAGCAGGAAGAGCGCCGGCGGCCCGCCCAGCAGCGCGCCGAAGAGCGGCTGCTCCCAGGGCGGCGGCGCCCGGCGCGCCAGCGTCCCCCCGGAGCGGATGGGGCGCAGCCCGGCCGCCAGCGTGTTGGTGCCGGCGGCGCCGGCCGCCACGCCGGCACGGGCGGCGGTCACCTCCACCCGCAGCGGCGGGGTGCGCGCCACCTGGTAGCTGCCGCTCTTCGGGTCGAAGTAGGGCCACTCCAGCCCGGGGAGCTCCAGCGTGCCGGTCCGCTCGGGCACCAGCACCGTCTCCACCGTGCGCGAGCCGCCCAGCCGCGCGCCGCGGCGGGAGGGCTCGTCGTGCGTGGTGGGCTGGAAGGCGCGGGCGCCGTCCACCGCCGGCAGCCGGGGCAGCGCCAGGGCCGGCACGTTGCCGTCGCCGGAGGCGGTGAGCCGGACCGGCACCGGATCCCCGGCGGCGGCCAGGGCCGGCGCGGTGGCCTCGAGCTTCAGGACGCCGACGTTGACCGGGTCGAACCCGGCCGGCGCGCCCGGCGGCAGCGGCTTCACCTCGAGCGTCACCGCCGCCGTCCTGCGCGCCAGCCGGTGCAGCTCGGGGAAGGGGTCGAAGGCGGAGGTGTCGCTGACCTGGACGGTGATGCCGTCCAGCACCGCCGGCGCCAGGGTCAGCTCGCCGGCGCGGGTGGGGAAGAGGGCCAGCCGCTGCACCAGGTACGCGCGGAGGGGGACGCCGTTCACCTCCCGCACCTCCGGCTGCAGCCGGCGCGGCGTGTCCAGCTCCTCCACCCAGAAGCCGTCGTAGCGCGGGGGCGTGAGCCGGTCGTACCCCACCACCGCCACGCCGGAGACCAGCCAGAGCGAGGCGGTGACCTGCTCGCCCATCCAGGCCTCGCGCCGGTCCAGCTGCAGCTCCAGCGTGACGTCCTTCTCCCAGCCGCGGTACGCGTAGCCGCGCGGCCCGGGCGCGGGCGCGGGCGCCGGCCCCGGGCGCGCCGGCTTGCCGCTGCCCGGCGGCCCGACCTTCACGGCGATGGGGCGGGTGGTGAACTTCTTCCCGCGCACCACGGCGCTGGCGGGCGGCACCGTCAGCGCGCCCTGGCGCGTGGGGCGCAGCGTGAGGGTGAAGACGTAGCGCTGCTGGATGAGCACCCCGCCGCCGCCGCCCAGCGAGACCTGGGCGTCGCGCGACTGGCCCTGGCTCACCACCTGGAACTGGGTGGTGTCGCCCAGCTCGATGTGGTCGATGGGGTCGGCGCTGATCAGCACCACCTCCACCCGGAGGGTCTCGTCGATGGCCAGCTCGGTCCGGTCGGCGTGCGCCTCGAACGACACCGGCTCCGCGCGCGCCACGCCCGGCAGCGCCCAGAGGGCCGCCGCCAGCAGCGCCGCCGCCAGCTCACCAGTCCTTGCCGACATCCGCCCTCCGGCCGCCCTGCGGCTCGCGTCCCACCGGCGGGAGATGCCTTCTCCCTGCTGCGCAGCGCGTCCAGCAAACGCTCCGCGTCCTGCCTGGACATCGGAGCCTGGGGCGCCTGCTGCGGCTGCCCCTGCTGCGGCCGGGCCTCCTGCGGCTGCTCCGGGCCCTGCGGCCGGGGCTGCTGCTGCCGCGGGTCCTGGGCGCCCTGCCGCTCCTTCCCGCGGTCCTGGCCAGGCGGTGGCTGGCCCCGTCCCTGCTGCCGGTCCTGCGGCGGCTGCTGCTTCGGCTCCTGGCCGCCCTGCTGGCCCTGCTGCTGCGGCGCCTGCGACCTGGCCTGCTTCCGCAGCAGCACCTCGAGGTCGTAGCGGGCGTCCTCGTTGCCCGGATCGCGCTGCAGCGCCTCCACCATGGCCTTCGCCGCCCCCTCCCGGTCCCCCTCGGCGGCCAGCGAGGTGCCCAGGTTCTGCAGCGCGCGCGAGGCCAGCGCGTCCGGCGGGCGCTGCTCCAGCACCTGGCGCCAGGCCGCCTGCGCCTCGGCCGTCTTCCCCTGCCGCTGCAGCGCGTTGGCGCGGTCGAAGGTGATCTCCCGGGTGGGCGCCGGCCTCGGCCTCGGCGGCGGCGTAGCGCTCCAGCGCCCCGGCGGCGTCGCCCGCCACCAGCTTCTCGTTCCCCTCGCGCACCCGGGGCTGCTCGGCCTGGAAGGGCGAGCTCCCGGCCAGGGCCAGGGCCAGCAGGCAGAGGCGGGCCTTCACGGGCGCTCCTCCCCGGCGGCCGGCGCGGGCGCCGGGCGCGCCTCGCGCAGCAGGAGCGCGCCCAGCAGGGCCAGCAGCGCCGGGAAGGCGGCCAGCGCGTAGCGGTCCTCCCAGGCGGTGGTCACGCGCCCCTCCAGCTCGGTCTTCTCCATCCGGTCCAGCTCGGCGCGGAAGGCCGAGAGCCCGCGCGCGGAGAGCGTGTAGACGGCGCCGCCGCCGCGGGTGGTGAGCGCGGTGAGCGCGGGGAGGTCGAGCCGCGTCACCACCGGCTGGCCGGCCTGGTCCTGGCGATAGCCGGCCACCTGGCCCCGCCCGTCCAGCAGCGGCACCGGGGCGCCCTCCGGCGTGCCGATGGCCAGCGCGTGGACGCGGATCCCGGCGTCGGCCAGCGCCTGGGCCGCGGCCTCGGCGCCGCCCTCCTGGTCCTCGCCGTCGCTCACCACCAGCACCGCGCGCGAGCGGGCGCCGCGCTCGGCGCGGGCCAGCAGCTCGCCGGACGCCCGCAGCGCCTCGGCCAGCGCCGTCCCCTGCTGCGGGAAGGCCTCCGGGGTGAGGCCGCGCAGGAAGAGCCGGGCCGCAGCGGCGTCGCTGGTGAGCGGGCAGGCCACCTGCGCCGTGGCCGCGAAGGCCACCACGCCCACCCGGTCGCCGGCCAGCTGGTCCAGGAAGGCGCCCACCTCCAGCTGGCCGCGGGTGAAGCGGTCCGGGGCCACGTCGCGGGCGCGCATGGAGCGCGAGGCGTCCAGCACCAGCACCACGTCCACGCCCTCGCGGTGGACCACCTCGGTGCGCTGGCCGCACTGCGGGCGGGAGAGGGCCAGCGCCAGCAGGACCAGCCCCAGCGTGGAGAGCCCCAGCCGCGCCGCGGGACGGGCCGCGCCGGCGGTGGGGGCCACCCGCGCCCCCAGCGCGCCGGCGGCCCGGACCAGCGCGCGCCGCCGCCGGGCGACGGCCCAGCCGCCCAGCAGCGCCACGGCCAGCGCGGCAAGGAGCAGCCAGAGCCGGTCGGGGTCGGCCAGCCGCGCCGGCGCGCCCAGGATCTCGAACTGCAGCGCGGGGCTGGGGAGCGCGGGGTTCACGGGAAGGACCTCCAGCGCGTGGCGCCCAGCACCAGCCCCGCCGCCGCCAGCCAGAAGGCGGGCAGGAGCAGGTCCGGGAACCGCTCGCGCACGCGGCGGGCCCCGCCCGCCTCGAAGAGCCGGCTCTTCTCCATGCGGTCCAGCACGTCCTGGAGGCCCCCCTCCAGCGTGGCCCGGTCGGTGGCGTTGGTGTAGGCGCCGCCGGTGGTGCGGGCGATTTCCTTCAGCAGGTCCGGGTTCACCGGGAACTCTCGGTCTTCGTAGAGCTCCTTGCCGAACAGGTCGCGGCCCACCGGGTAGGGGACCACGCCGCCCTTGCCCACCAGGATGGGGAAGACGCGGATGCCCAGGGCGTGCGCCATCTCGGCGGCGGCGCTGGGCGAGACCTGTCCGGCGTTGTTGTCACCGTCGGTGAGGAGCACCACCGCCTTGGAGCGGGCGTCGGAGTCGCGCAGCCGGTTGACCGCGGTGGCCAGCGCGTTGCCGATGGCGGTCCCGTCCTCGATCAGGCCGAAGCGCAGCCCGTCCACCAGCTGGCGCAGGATGGCGTGGTCGAGCGTGAGCGGCGCCTGGGTGTAGGCGTCGCCGGCGAAGACCACCAGGCCGATCCGGTCCGAGCCGCGCCGACCCACGAAGTCCTTCAGCACCTCCTTGGCCACGTGCAGCCGGTTCTGCGGCCGGAAGTCGGCGGCGGCCATGGAGGTGGAGAGGTCGAGGCAGATGACGATGTCGATCCCCTCGACCGAGGCGGCCTCGGCCTGCCGCTCGCGCCCCTGCGGCCGGGCCAGCGCCACCGCCAGCAGCGCCAGCGCGGCCACGATCAGCGCCTGCGGCAGCCACCAGAGCCGCGCCGCCCAGCCGCGCCCGGCGCGGGCCAGCGCGGCGGCGCGCGGGTGGCGCAGCGCCGGCGCGCGGCGACGCTCGCGCCGGAGCGCCCAGAGGGCCAGCGGCACGGCCAAGAGCAGCAGCAGGGCCCAGGGGCGGGCCAGCGCCATCCCCGCCCAGCTCACTGCGCCTCCTGCGCCGCGGCCGGGCGGGTCGCCGCCAAGAGCCGGCGCGCGTAGGCGGTGCCGGCCGCGCAGCCCGCGGCGGTGGGCTGCGCGCGGGCGAACTTCACCAGGTCGGCCTCGGCCAGGAAGCCCTCCAGCGCCTCCAGCTCCAGCCGCGGGTCGGGGGCGGCGCGCAGCCCGGCCAGGAGCTCGCCGCTGGTCAGGTCCAGCGCCGGCAGGCGGGTGAGCGAGCCCAGGTACTCGCGGACCAGCTCGCTCAGGCGGGCCACGTGCTCCTCGCCGCGCCCCTGCTCCGGCAGCCGCTCCCCCTCCAGCGCGTCCAGCCGGCGCGCGAACCGCACGTGCGGCGGCAGGGGCGGCGCCGCCTTCCTGGGCCGGTGGCGGAGCCGCAGCAGCGCGCGGACCAGCAGCGCCAGCGCGGCCAGGCCGCCCAGGATCCCCAGCGTCCACCAGAGCAGCCGCAGGCTGCGCACCATCAGCGGCACCGGCGGCGCCGGGTCCCGCAGCGCAAGCTCCTCGGTCGGGACGGTCGGGTCGATGAGCCCCACGCCGGTGACCGGCGGCCCGGCCAGCGTGAGCACCGCCGGGCCCCGGGGCGTCTGGACCGGCAGCGAGAGCGTGGGGAGCTGCTGCTCGCCCAGCGCGTAGAGCGCCAGCGGGACCGTGCAGGTGGTGACCACCTCGGCCGGCGCCCGCCCGGCGCGGCTGCAGCGCCCCTGCCCCGCGGCGCGGAACGGCTCCGCCGCCAGGTGCTCGGGCAGGAGGTAGGTCTCGTCCGGCGCGTGGCGGATCTCGACGGCGAGCGTGAAGGGCTCGCCCAGCTTCACCTCGCCCCTGGAGAGCTCGGCCCGCACGTCCAGCGGGCGCGCCTCGGGCAGGGCCGGGTCGGCCGCCAGCAGCCCGGCCAGCGCCAGCGCCGCGATCACGCCAGCCTCCGCGCCCGGGCCCGGAAGAAGGCCAGGAGCGGCGTGACGTAGTCGGCGTCGTCGGCGTGGACCAGCACCGGGTCCAGCTCCAGCCTGGCGAAGAGCCGGCGCAGCGCCTCCTCCTGGCCGCGCACCGCCGCGGTCAGGCGGGCCCGGACGCGCCTGTCGGAGAAGTCCACCCGGACCACCTGGCCGCTCTCCGGGTCCTCCACCCAGGCCAGCCCGGCCGGCGGCAGCTCGGCCTCGAGCCGGTCGGACAGCCGGATGGGGACCAGGTCGTGCCTGCGCGAGGCGATGCGCAGCGCCCGCTCGAAGGGGAGCGCCTCGCCGGCGGCCCCGGCCGCGCCAGGCCCGGCGGCCTCGATGAAGTCGGAGAGCAGGAAGGCCACCGTGCGGCGGCGCATGGTGCGGCGCAGGTACTCCAGCGCCGCGCCCACCGAGGTGCCGCGGCCCTCCGGCTGGACCTGGAGCAGCTCGGAGACCAGCCGCAGCGCGTGGCGCCGCCCCTTGCGCGGCGGCACGAACCGCTCCACGCGGTCGGAGAAGAGCACCAGGCCGATCCGGTCGCCGTTGGCCACGGCGCTGAAGGCCAGCAGCGCCAGCAGCTCGGCCGCCACCTCGGCCTTGGTGCGGCGGGCGGAGCCGAAGTCGGTGGAGGCGGAGACGTCGCACAGCACCATCACCGTCAGCTCGCGCTCCTCCACGAACCGCTTCACGTGGAGCTGGCCGGTGCGGGCGGTGACGTTCCAGTCGATGGATCGGACCTCGTCGCCGGGGGCGTAGGGGCGCACCTCGGAGAAGGACATGCCCCGGCCCTTGAAGACCGAGTGGTACTGGCCGGAGAGCGTGTCCTCGACCGCCTTGCGCGTGGCGATCTCGATCCGGCGGACCCGCCTCAGCAGCTCCGAGGCCGAGGGGTGGCGCGACCCGGTCACGGCACCTCGACCCGCTCGAGCACCCTGGAGACCACCTTCTCCGGCGTGACCTCCTCCGCCTCCGCCTCGTAGGTGAGCGTGATGCGGTGGCGGAGCACGTCGTAGGCCACCGCCTTCACGTCCTCGGGGGTGACGAAGGCGCGCCGGCGCAGGAAGGCGTGGGCCCGGGCCGCCAGCGCCAGGAAGAGCGTGGCGCGCGGCGAGGCGCCGTACTCCACCAGGCCGGCCAGCTCGGCCAGGCCGTGGCCGCGCGGGTCGCGGGTGGCGAAGACCAGGTTGACCACGTACTCCTTCACGCGGTCGTCCATGTAGACGCGCAGCACCGTGTCGCGCGCGGCGGTGAGCTGGGCCGGGGTGACCACGCTGGCCGCCCGGGGAGGCGAGGGCACCAGCATGCGGTCCATGATGGCCCGCTCCTCCTCGCGCGTGGGATAGCCGACCTTCACCTTCAGCATGAAGCGGTCCACCTGCGCCTCGGGCAGCGGGTAGGTCCCCTCCTGCTCGATGGGGTTCTGCGTGGCCAGCACGATGAACGGGTCGGGCAGCTTGAAGGTCTGGTCGCCCAGCGTGACCTGCCGCTCCTGCATGGCCTCCAGCAGCGCCGACTGCACCTTGGCCGGCGCGCGGTTGATCTCGTCCGCCAGGACCACGTTGGCGAAGATGGGCCCCTGGCGCGCCGAGAAGGTCTGGCTGCGCGGGTCGTAGACCTGGGTGCCCACCACGTCGGCCGGCAGGAGGTCGGGGGTGAACTGCACGCGGCTGAAGGCGCAGGCCACGCCGTCGGCGATGGTCTTCACGGCCAGCGTCTTGGCCAGGCCGGGCACGCCCTCCAGCAGCACGTGGCCGCCGGTGAGCAGGCCGATCAGCGCCCGCTCCACCATGTAGCGTTGCCCCACCACCACCTTGCCGGTTCTCGGCCAGCAGCGCGTCCACGAAGGCGGCGCGCTCCTGCACCTCCGCCTGCACGGCCTGGATGTCGGCCCGGATGTCGGTCATGCGGCCTCCCGGCGGAACAACAGCGAAGCCGGGAACTTACTCCCGGTTCCCGCCGCCGAACAACACGGAGGCGCGGGCCGGCCGGGCGTGACCGGGTCAGCGCCGCCGGGCCGGCGGTCCGCCGCGCGGCTGGGGGCGCCCCGGCGTGACCAGCAGCAGCGGCAGCCCCACCACCACCGCCAGCACCAGCAGCTCGCCCCAGCCGATGCGGCGCGCCAGGAGCCCCAGCGCCGCCAGGAGCCCCACCGTGAAGACCAGCAGCCGCCGCTCGCGCCAGCGGCCGGTGCGGAGGAACCAGGCCACCGTCACCAGGGTGAGCGCGGTGAGGACGAGGACCAGGAGCTGGAGGCGGCCGGGGTACATGCGCGGCGGATGACAGCACGCCGGGGGGCGCGGCCGCAACGGCGCGGGGCGGACCCAGCGCTGGCGTGGGGCTCCGGCTTAGTGCCCGTGCCCGTGCAGCGCGGCGCCCAGCGCCCACATCGCCAGCAGGCCGGCGAACACCGACAGGATCAGGCCCCAGCGGGCGCCGTTGCGGCGGTGGACGTCGGGGAGGATGTCGGAGAGCGCCAGGTGCAGGAAGGTGCCGGCGCTGGCGGCCAGGGCGTAGGAGGTGAAGGTCTCGACGTGCACCACCTCGCGCAGGAGCAGGTAGAGCCCGGCGCCGGCCGGCACCATCAGCGCGAAGGCGGCGTTCATGGCCAGCGCCCTGGGGCGCGAGTAGCCCTCGGCGCGCAGGATGGCGGAGAGCGAGAAGGCGTTGGGGACCTTGTGGGCCAGGATGGCCAGGAAGACCAGCAGCCCCAGCCCCGGCTGCACCGTGGCGGCGCCCAGCGCGAAGCCGTCCACCACCGTGTGCAGGCTCATGCCCACGAAGGCGGCCAGCCCCATGGTGTGGACCTCGCAGCCGGTGCCGTCGCCGCTGACCGGCGGGTGCGGGTGGAGGTGCACCTCGTGGTGCGGGTGCGGGTGGGCGGCCACGCCCTCCGGGCTGTCGGCCGCCACGTGCAGGCCGGGCTCGGCGCAGGCGTGGACCAGCACGAACCGCTCCAGCACGAAGAGCACCAGGAACCCCACCAGCACGAAGGGCAGGGCGCGCACGCCGCCCTCCTCCACCGCCTCGGGGAGGATGTGGAAGAAGGCCGCCCCCAGCATCACGCCGGCCGAGAAGGAGAGCAGCAGGTCGGAGCGGGTGAGCCGGCCCAGCAGCGGGAGGGAGCCGCCCGCCAGCGCGCCGGCGAGGATGGCCAGGGTGTAGAGGGCGAGCGAGTGGAGCTGGGTCATGTGTCTTCCAGGCCCAGCGCGCGCAGGCGCCGGGCGAGCGTGCCGCGGTCGATGCCGAGGGCGAGGGGAGCCTCCTCGAGGAGCAGCGCCTTCACCTTGTCCCGTCCTCCGGGCCGCGCGCCGGGCCCGCAGGCCCGATCCCGCGCGGCCGGGCCTACTCGCCCTCGCCGTCGGCGTGGAAGCCCGGGTCGAGGTCGAAGCTCTCGCTCCCGGGCGGGAAGTGGTGATCGATCACGGTCGCCACGTCCGCTGCGGTCTGCAGCCTGTCGGCGTCCCGCCTGAAGCTGACGCCGCCGCGCCGGCCGCGGGTGTACCACAGCAGGTGCTTTCGGAGCTCGCGGATCGCCGAGCGCTCGATCTCGTCGGGCGTCTCGCCGCCCCGCGACATCCGGCCCCGGTGCTCGATCTGCCGCGCCACGTGCTCCAGCACCACCGCGCGCCACTCGTCGCGGGTGGGCGGCGGGGGCGGCGGCCGGCCCGCCTCGGCGGCGGACAGCTCCCGGAAGATCCACGGGTTGCCGCAGGCGCCGCGGGCCACCAGCACCGCGTCGCAGCCGGTCTCCGCGCGCATGCGGAGCGCGTCGGCGGCGGTCCAGACGTCGCCCGACCCGAGCACCGGGATGGAGACGGCCCGCTTCACCGCCGCCACCAGCTCCCAGCGCGCCTTGCCGGAGTACATCTGGTTGCGGGTCCGGCCGTGCAGCGCCACCGCCGACGCGCCGCCGGCCTCGGCCGCGCGCGCCACGTCCACGCAGTTCACCTCGGCGTCGTCCCAGCCGGCGCGGATCTTGATGGTGACCGGCACCTTCACGGCCGCAGCCACCTGCCGCACCGCCGCCTCGACCCTGGCCGGCTCGCGCCCCAGCGCCGCCCCGGCGCCGGTGCCGCAGACCTTCTTCACCGGGCAGGCCATGTTGATGTCGATGATGCCGGCCCCGGCCTCGACCGCGATGACCGCGCCGCGCGCCAGCACGTCCGGCTCGGCGGCGAAGATCTGGACCGCGAAGGGGTCCTCGTCCGGCTCCCGATCGAGGTAGCTCTGCGTCTGCACCCCGCCGTGGACCAGCCCGTGGGCGGAGACCATCTCGGTGTACGCGAAGCTCGCCCCCATCCGGCGGCAGATGGTGCGGAAGGGGCGATCCGAGACGCCGGCGAGGGGCGCCAGGAAGAAGCGTCCGGGAAACTGGTGGGGACCGATCTGCATGGGGTCGAGGGGCGCGGGGTGTAGCACGGGGTGGGTTCGTTCGAAACCGAGGAATTCGGGCCGTGCCCGGCGGTTTCGAGAGCTAAGGGGCAGCCCCGACGAGCGCAAACCTTTACGCCCCGCGGAGCGTCGTTGAAGCTGGTGAGCCGTAAGCGGGGCCTGCCTCTGCGCGGGGGATCGTGCACAGGGTCGCCACGTCGGGCGAGGCGCCCGGCCGCCTGCGGCGACGCGCCTCTCCGTCCTCAGCGGCAGGGCAGGTCGGGGCGTCCCACAGGCGCGCCCCGTGTGACCAACCGGATCGTCGATTTCCCCCGGGTGGTGGATTTGGAAATGGCCTGTAGGGCCGGTACCATGCAGCAGTCCCACGCGTGCGGCCGCCCGGTCGCACGCGCTGCAGCCGAGGAACGATGAGGCCGAACGCGACCACGCTCCCCTTCCTGCTGTTCACGCTGCTCGCCGCGCCGGTGAGCGCCGAGCCCCCCGCCGCGCAGCCCTCCAGCGCCGCGGCCGCCGTCGAGGCGCCCGCCGCCGGCGCAGCCGCGGATGCGTCCGCGGATCAGGCGGTCACGGCCGCGGCCATCCCCTCGGCCGAGGTGCCCCAGGCGCGCCCCGTGCCGTTCGAGGACGAGGAGGCCCAGGAGGCCGACCTCGAGGCCGCGCTGGGCGACGCGCCCGAGGCGCCTGCGGTGGCGCTCGAGGTCGAGGTCGAGTCGGCCGAGCTGGAAGACCTGCGCAAGGCCGAGGAGGCCGCCCGCGTCCGCGAGGCGCCGACCCACCCGAGCACCAGCTCCACCGACGCGCTCGGGCTCGAGTCGCCCATCCGGGATCGGGTGGACGGCGCCATGGGGCGTGAGGGCTCGCACGTGCAGGCCTCGGAAGGCGGCCGCATCGCGCTCCTGCCCGAGCTGGATCACGACCTGGCCACGCTCCAGGCCGAGTACGACATCCCCATCGACGTGAACGAGCAGGTGGTGGCGTACATCCGGTTCTTCCAGTCGCCCGCCGCCCGCGCCCACTTCGTGAAGTGGCTGGGCCGCTCGCACCGCTACCTCGAGCGGTACCGCGCCATCATGAAGGAGTCCGGCGTCCCGGAGGACACGGTCTACCTGGCCATGATCGAGAGCGGCTTCGGCAACTTCGCCTACAGCCGCGCCAAGGCCTCCGGCCCCTGGCAGTTCATCGCCGCCACCGGCAAGCGCTACGGCCTGCACCAGGACTTCTGGGTGGACGAGCGGCGCGATCCCGAGCGCTCGGCCCGCGCCGCGGCCCGCTACCTCAAGCAGATGTACGGGCAGATCGGCGACTGGCGCCTGACCTGGGCGGCCTACAACGCCGGCGAGGGGCGGATCTACTCCGCCCGCCGCAAGGGCTACGATGACTTCTGGGACATGGCCGCCACCAAGGGGAAGAAGGTCCTGCACCCCGAGACCAAGGGCTACGTCCCGAAGCTCATGGCCGCCGCCATCATCTCCAAGCACCCCGAGGCCTTCGGCTTCAAGGCGGAGGAGATCCAGAAGCAGAGCTGGACCGAGTACGAGGAGATCGAGGTCCCCGGCGCCACGCTGCTGACCGTGCTGGCGCGCGCCGCCGGGCAGCAGGAGAGCGCGCTGGTCGATCTCAACCCCGAGCTGCGCCGCGCCTGCACGCCGCCGCGGCCGTACAAGGTCAAGATCCCCGCCGCCTCGGTCTCCGCCTTCAACGAGGCCTGGCCGTCGATGAAGGGCCAGGTCCGGATGACCTTCGCCGGCCACACCGTCCGGCGCGGCGACACGCTCTCCAAGGTGGCGGCCCTCTACGGCGTGCCGGTGCAGGGCATCATGGAGATGAACGGCCTGCGCGCCGGCAAGAAGCTGAAGGTCGGGCAGGAGCTGCTGGTCCCCCGGCCGCTGGGGGCCCCCGCGGTGGTGGCCCGGGCCGAGCCGGCCCGCCGCGCCGAGCCCACCCCGGCGGTGCGGACGCGCCCGGCCACGCTGGCCTCGGTGCGCCGCCCCGAGCCGACCGCGTCGCGCACCGAGCGGATCAAGGTCCGCTCCGGCGACACGCTCTGGTCCATCTCGCAGCGCTACGGCCTGGAGCTGGACGACCTGTGCCGCCTCAACGGCATCAAGGATCCGCACCGCCACAAGCTGATGGCCGGCACGCGGCTCAAGGTGATCGACGAGCGGGGGTAGGCGCCGGGCTGGCCTCAGCTGGCCAGCGCCTGTGCCCTGCCCTTCGACTCCGCCGCCGCCCTTCGGCGGCGGCTACGCTCAGGGCGACCGGATCCGGGGAGCCGCTCAACCGGCGCCGCTAACCCAACGTCCGCGCCGGCTCCACGCGCGCCGCCGCGGCGGCCGGGGCGAGCGCGCCCAGCGTGGCGGCCAGCGCCGGCACGGCCAGCCCGAGCAGCGGCAGCCAGGCCGGGAAGGCGAAGAAGCTCTCCGGGCGGAACGGGAAGTCGGGCAGGAGCCGCAGCGCCAGGCGATCGGCCAGCGCGGCCAGGCCGCAGGCCAGGAGCGTCCCGGCCACGCCGCCGGCGAGCCCCAGCGCCGCCCCCTCCGCCAGCACCACCCGGCGCACGTCGGCCGGCGCGGCCCCCACCGCCTGCAGCACGGCGATCTCGCGCGCCTGCCCGCGCACGCTGGCCGAGAGCGACTGGGCGATGGCCAGCGCCGCCAGCGCGCACATCACGACGGCCAGGAAGGCCAGCGCGCCGGCGGTGACGGCCACCACCGCGCCCACCCGCTCGGCGGCGGCGCGCTCGCCCTCCTCGATGGAGAACCCCATGCGCCGCACCGCCGCCGCCAGGCGCGGCACGTCGTCCGGGCGGGCCGCCAAGAGCGTCACCTGGGTGAAGCCGGCGGCGGGCTTGCCGTAGGCCCGGTGCAGCCGCTGGACGGTGTCGAGCGGCATGGCCAGGAAGTAGATGGGCACGCGGTCGGAGAGGCCCGCCAGCCGGAGCCGGGCCTGCTCCACCCGCGGCTCCATCTTGCCGGGCACGATGGAGAAGCCGACCCGCACCGGCAGCTCCAGCCCGACCAGCGTCACGCCCGGCGGGATGCGGCGCATGCCCCAGGCCGGCGCGATGGTCTTGTCGTAGACCTCGACCAGGCGCGGCGAGAGGAGCACCGGGATGGTGCCGTCCGGTCCCGGATCGCGGAAGGCCTGGCCCGGCGCGAGGTCGCGCTCCACCAGCCCCGGGGCCAGCCCCACCACCGGGAGCTGGAGCGTCATCCCCGGCGGCCAGCTGTCGGCCATGCCGCGCGGCGGCTCGGGCGCGGCCACCGGCACCTGGAGCGTCAGGCGCGGCCAGGCCGCCTCCACGCCCGGCAGCGCCGCGAGGCGCGCCACCGCGTCGTCGTCCAGGCGGCCGCCGCCCAGCAGCCCGCCCAGCGACACCGTGCCGGGGACCACCTCCACCAGCCGGGCGTCGGCCGGGAACATGGCCCGGGCCGCCCGCCCCACCCCGATCCCCAGCGCCAGGAAGAAGACCAGCGCAGCGGCGCCGGTGCAGGCCGCGGCCGCGTCGACCAGCGCGCGGCGGCGGTCGGCCCGCAGCCGCGTCCGCACCAGCCAGGCCAGCCCGCGCAGCGTCACGGCCGCACCTCGGCGGCGGACACGAGCCGCCCCTCGCGCAGGTGGAGCACCCGGCTGGCGGCGCGCGAGACCCGCTCCTCGTGCGTCACCACCAGCACCGCCAGCCCGTCCGCCGCCAGCTGCCCCAGCAGCGCGATCACCGCCGCGCCGCTGACCGCGTCGAGGTTCCCGGTGGGCTCGTCGGCCAGCAGCACCCGCGGCCGCCCCACCAGCGCCCGCGCCAGCGCCACCCGCTGCCGCTCGCCGCCGGAGAGCCGGGCCGGCGGGGCCGCGGCGCGGTCCGCCAGCCCCACCCGCTCCAGCGCCTCCTGCGCGCGGGCCCGCACCGCCGCGGTCGCGCCGCCGCCGTCCCGGAGCATGCCCGGGAGCATCACGTTCTCCAGCGCGGAGAGGGCAGGGAGCAGGTTGAAGGCCTGGAAGACGAAGCCGATGGCCTCGTTCCGCAGCCGGGCCCGCCGGGCCGGGTCGAGCCCGGCCAGCCGCGCGCCGGCCACCTCCGCCTCGCCCTCGAACTCGGCGTCCAGCGCGCCGGCCACGTGGAGCAGGGTGGACTTGCCCGAGCCGCTCGGCCCCACGATGGCCACCTGCTCGCCCGCGGCCACGTCCAGGTCCACGCCGCGCAGCACCGGCACGGCCGCGCCGGCGTCGCGGAAGGCCTTGGTGATGGCGCGCAGCCGGATCACCTCCCCCTCCTCGCCGCGCCGCGGCTCGATCTCGACGTCCACCACCAGCGCCTCGCCGGCGAGCGCCAGCCGCACCGAGGCGGCGGACAGGCGCGAGGCGGGATTCGAGGAAGCGGTCCACCACCGAGCGGACCACGAAGCCGGAGGGGCCGCCGCCGAAGGCCTCGTCCGGCAGCGCCCGCACCGAGGCCACCAGCCGGCCCGGGTCCAGCACCGCCCCGCCCAGCCCGCCGTCCAGCGCCGCCGCGGCGCGGTCGGTGGGCGGCTCGAACCCGGCGCCCCCGCCGTCGAGCCGGGTCTCGAGCCGCTCCAGCGCGCCGGGCGGGCCGCCGGCCAGCGCCAGCCGCGTGCCGGCGATGGCCCAGGCCACCTCGCCGGAGGGGAGCACCACCCGGCCCCGGCCCCGGCCGCGGTCCGCGCCCGCCGAGAGCCGCGCCAGCGCCGCGCCCAGCCGCTCCGGGTCGCGCAGCTCGGCCACCGCCTCGAAGCGGACCACCCGCAGCGGATCGCGCCGCAGCTCGTCGCCGGGGGCGGAGAGGTCGAGCACCGGCGAGAGCGAGACCACCGCCGCGCCCCCCGCCCCCAGCGCCGGCAGCAGGTCGCGCTCGGGATCGACGCCGGCCCCGGTCAGCCAGGCGCGCTCGCCGGGCGAGAGCAGCGGCAGGAGCCGCGCCCCCAGCGCGCCCAGGTCCCCGTCCCAGCGCAGCCCCAGCGGCGACGCCGGCTCCAGGTGCGCCAGCGCCCGGGCGCTGCGGCCGCGCCCCTCCAGCGCGCGGACGCTGGCCAGCCGCGCCCCCAGCAGCACCGCCGCGCCCAGCTGCACCGCGCCGTCGCTGGCGGAGGCCCCGACGGCCAGCCCGTCGCGCGCCCAGGGCCAGCCCGCCAGCTGCGGCGCGCCCGGCGTGGCCACGAGCACCGCGGCGTAGCGATCCTGCAGGGCCTGGCGCGCCGCGCGCCAGGCCGGCGAGGCCGCCAGCTGCTCCGCCTCGGGGCGCGCCAGCGCCGCGGCCAGCGCCGGCGGCCCCTCCGGCCCGGCCGCCAGCAGCGCCACGCGGTCCGAGGCGGTGAGCGCCCAGGCCAGCGCCGGCGGGGCGCCGGGGGCGGCGCGCAGCACCGCGATGCGCTGCGCGCCGACCAGCTCCACTCCGTGCACCGGCGCGCCCAGCCGGTCGCGGGACAGCCGGGCCAGCAGCGCCTCCAGCTTGCCCGCGTCGCCGACCGGCAGCACCAGCACCGGTGCGCCCTTGCCGCCCAGCCCGCCCACGCCCAGGCCGCGGTCCGGGTCCAGGCCGGCCTCCTCGAGCGCGTCGGGATCGAGCGGGTCGAAGCCCAGCTGCGCGGCCAGGCTGCCGCGCAGCGCCACCAGGTCGGCGGTGCCGGGGAAGCGCGAGACGGCGGCGTGGAGCGCATCGAGCTCGCGCGCGGCGCGGCCGGTTCTCGGCCACCACCAGCGAGAGCCCGGGGCCGCCGGCCAGGTAGCGCTCCGGCGCGGGCGCGGCGCCAGGGCCGTGGCAGGTGCAGCCCGCGCCGAGGGCGGCGAGCAGGGCGAGCACGGCCGGCTGGGCCTGCCGGGGCATGGCGGTGTCTTAGCATGCCCGTGTGCGCCTGTGTCACGGGGGGTGGGGGAGGAGGGCCCCTGCCGCGAGCGGAGCCCGGGCCGGCCGTGATAGAGAGCGGCCCGGATGATCTTCTCGACCGAGGACGAGGCGCCCGTCGCGCGCGACATGTTCCCGGACTGGTCCGCCCGGTTCGGGCCGGCCGCCGCGGCCCTGGAGCTGGAGATCGGCTGCGGCCACGGCGGCTTCGCCCTGGCCTTCGCGCGCCAGTTCCCGGAGCGGGCCCTGGTCGGCATCGAGCAGCGGAAGAAGTTCGCGGCCGACCTCGCGCAGAAGGCCGAGGCGCGCCAGCTCCCGAACCTGCTCGTCCTCTGCGGCGACGCGCGGCTGCTGGCGCCCCGGCTCTTCGCCGCCGGGAGCCTGGCCGCCGTCCACGTCCACTTCCCCGATCCGTGGTGGAAGCGGCGCCACCACCGCCGACGGCTGGTGGACGACCGGATGTCGTCGCTGCTGCTGGGGCTCCTGCGCCCGGGCGGCCTGCTCGACTTCCGCACCGACGTGGAGGACTACGCGCTGGGCGCGGTGGTGCGGCTGGAGGAGGCGGGCTTCCTGAACGAGGCCGGCGCCGGCCGGTTCGCGGCGGCGCCGCCGGACGAGATCCCTTCCACGCGCGAGAAGCGCTACCTCGCCTCCGGCGAGCCGGTCTGGCGGCTGCGCCTGCGCAAGCGCTGAGGCGCGCGCGCCGCGAGCGGCCCCGCCCGGCCGGCGGCCAGGCGGGGCGCCGCGTACGCCCGCTACATGCCGCCGCCGCCGCCCGAGCCGCCGGTGCTGCCCGAGTCGGTGCCGGAGCCCGTGCCGCCCGACTCGATCCGGGCTGGTGGTTCCGGTGCCCGAGTCCGGCGTCATGGTGCCGGTGCTGTCGGTGCCGGTCGACGAGCTGGTGTCGGTCGACGAGGAGCCGGTGCCGCCGGCGTCGGTGCCCGTCCCGGAGCTGCTGCCGGTGTCGCTCGCGGTGGTCCCGGTGCTGTCATTGCCCGAGCTGGTGCCCGAGCCGGTGGTGTTGGTGGTGGTGTCGGTGCTCTGGCCGGCCCCGGTGCTGCCGGTGCCGGTGGTGGACGAGGCGTCGTTGCCGGAGCCGCTGCTGCTGGTGGTGTCGGTGGAGCTGCTCCCGGTCGAGCTCGAGCCCGTGCCGCTCGCGGTCTTGCAGGCGGCGCCGCCGAGCAGGAGCACGGCGGCGGCCACTGCGATGAGTCTCTTCATGATTCGGTTCCCCTCCCTGTCCGCCAAAGCTGGGCGTGCGCTCTCCCGGCGGCGAGCCCCGCCGGAAGCTCCGGCCGCGCAGGCAGGCGGCGGGCAGGAGGGCGGGAGAGGGGAGGTGGACGGCTGCTACTCGCGGGGAGGCGCGAGCCCGGCCAGCCCGGCGACCGCCCCGCTGACGGCCAGCGCGGCGCCGGTCAGCGTGACCCCGGCGACCAGCCAGGGGAGCGCCGCGCCCGGCCCGCCCGCGCCGGTCAGCAGCGCCGCCAGCCCGCGGGTGAGGCCGGCCGCGTGGCCGTGGAGCAGGGCGGCGCCGGTCAGCGCCGAGGCCGCGCCGCTCACGCCCAGGACCCAGCCGCGGAGCGCGGTCCGCCGCGGGGGGAGGCGCTCCATCACCGAGGCGGTGAAGCCGTCGTCGTCGAGGTAGGGGGCGCGCGCCAGCGCGTCCAGCGGGTCCTGCGGCTCGGGAGCGGTCATGACGCCTCCGCGGGTGAGAGGTGGCGGCGCAGCTTCTCCTTGCCGCGCAGCACGTGGGTCTTGAGCGTGCCCAGCGGGACGCCCAGCACGGCGGCCGCCTCCTCGTGCGAGAGCTCCTGCCCGTACGCCAGCGCCAGCGCGGCGCGCTCCTCGTCGCGCAGCACCGCGAAGGCGCGCAGCAGGTCCACCCGGTCGCCGGCCCGGTCCGGCGCCGGAGGCGGCTCGGGGGGCGGCGGCTCGGGGACCGGGTGGCGGCGGGCGTCGGAGAGGAACTGGTTCCAGGCGATGCGATGGAGCCAGGTGGCCAGGCGGGACTGGCCGCGGAAGGTGGAGAGCCGGCGGTAGGCGACGAGGAAGGTCTCCTGCGCCAGGTCGTCCGCCCGCGCCGCGTCGCCCGCGCAGAGCCGGCGCAGCAGCGTGCGGATCACGGCCTGGTGCCGGCGCACCAGCTCCGCGTAGGCCCGGCGGTCGTCCGAGGCCAGGACGCGGGCCACCAGCGCTTCGTCGCCCGCGCTCATCCCTGGCCGGTGGAGGCGTCGACGCCGCCGCGGGGCTCGCCGCGGCCGATCAGGGTCCAGGTCAGCAGGTAGCCGCACCCCAGCAGCGCAGGCACCACGCCCACGCTCCAGGGGCCGTCCAGCTGCCAGCCGGAGAGCCCGCCCAGGCAGATGGCGAGCCCGATCCCGACCGCCAGCAGGTTCAGGCCCAGGCGCAGGTCGCGGTGGGCGCGCGGCTCGCGGCGGGGCGAGTCGAGCAGCCCGGGCGGCAGCGGCTGCCCCTTCTCCAGCGCCAGCCGGATGGTCTCGTGGCGCAGCACCCGGGCGCGGTGGCCGGCATAGAGCACCAGCCCGATGATGGCCACGGCCGAGAAGAAGACCGTGGCGGTGGCCAGCACGGCGGTGACCCCCTCGGCCAGATCGTCGGCCAGGGCCGGGGCCGGGAGCGCGAGCACGAGGGCGGGGAGGACGCGGCAGGGGGCGATCATCGGGGCTCCGGGGGCGGGTGGACAGCTTCTCATCCCTTGGACGCGGCGCGCGGCCGATCCGGATTCACCCCGGCCCGGATTCCCCTCCGGGGCGTGGCTCCGGCAACACCGGCGCGCGCGCCGGGGCGTCCGCGGGTAGACTCCGCCCCATGCGCCGCTCCACCGCCTGTGCCCTCCTCGCGCTCTCGCTCGCCGCCTGCCGCCCGCCGGAGACCCCCGCCGACGCCTACCGCCGCTTCGCGGCCGCGCTGCACAGCCCGCGTCCGGACGTGGTGCAGAGCGCCTGGGACATGCTCTCGGCCGGCTCGCGCCAGGCGCTGGACGCGCGGGCCAGGAGGCTGGCCGAGGGCGCGCCCGGCGTGGTCTCGCCCAGCGGGCGGGACCTGCTGCCGGGGGCGGTCTCGCGCACCGCACCGCGCGTGAAGTCGGTGACGGTGAAGCAGGAGTCGGCCACCGCCGCGGTGGTGGCGGTGGAGGACGAGGGCGGCGGGCGCGGAGAGGTGCAGCTGGTGCGCGAGGGCGAGGCCTGGAAGGTGGTCCTGCCGCTGCGGTGAGCGGCCGGGAGGGACGGGCCGGACCCGCCCGGGCGGACCGGCCCTGGGCGCCCCCGCGCGGCCGGGCCGGGAGGGGCTCCCGCGGGGGTGGATCCGGGCGCAAACGTCTGTTATTCAAGCGGTCCCTCATGAAGACCCTGACCGCCGCCGAGATCCGCGAGCTGTTCCTCCGCTTCTTCGAGGAGCGCGGCCACCGCCGCGTCTCCAGCTCCTCCCTGGTCCCGCAGAAGGACCCGACCCTGCTCTTCACCAACGCCGGCATGGTCCAGTTCAAGGACGTGTTCACCGGCCGGGAGAAGCGCGACTACGTCCGGGCCACCTCGGCGCAGAAGTGCGTCCGCGCCGGCGGAAAGCACAACGACCTGGAGAACGTCGGGTTCACGGCGCGTCACCACACCTTCTTCGAGATGCTGGGGAACTTCTCCTTCGGCGACTACTTCAAGAAGGACGCCATCGCCTGGGGCTGGGAGTGGGTCACCAGCCCGAAGTGGCTGGGCATCCCGGTGGACCGGCTGGCCACCACCGTCTTCGCCGGCGAGGGCACGCTCCCCTGGGACGAGGAGGCCTACCAGCTCTGGAAGGCGGTGGGCGTCCCGGAGGACCGGATCCTGAAGCTGGGCGCGAAGGACAACTTCTGGGCCATGGGCGAGACCGGCCCCTGCGGCCCCTGCTCGGAGATCCACTTCTTCCAGGGCAACGACGTCCCCTGCGCCGAGGAGAAGGCGGGCCGGAAGTGCCAGGGCGTGGCCTGCGACTGCGATCGCTGGCTGGAGATCTGGAACCTGGTCTTCATGCAGTTCGAGCGCGGCGCCGACGGCGGGCTCACCCCGCTGCCCAAGCCCTCCATCGACACCGGCGCCGGCCTGGAGCGCGTCGCGGCGGTGGTGCAGGGCAAGAAGTCCAACTACGACACCGACCTGTTCCGGAGCATCATCTCGGCGGTGGAGAAGATCGCCTGCAAGCGCTACGGCGCCACCCCGGCGGACGACGACACCTCCATGCGCGTGATCGCCGATCACGCCCGCGCCACCACCTTCCTGGTGGGCGACGGCGTGCTGCCGTCCAACGAGGGGCGCGGCTACGTGCTCCGCCGAATCATGCGGCGCGCCATCCGGCACGGGAAGCGGCTGGGGCTGGAGAAGCCGTTCCTGGCCGGCGTCTGCGCCGCGGTGCTGGACGAGATGGGCGCCGCCTTCCCGGAGACGCTGGCCAACAAGGCCTTCATCCTCAAGGTGGCGCAGCAGGAGGAGGAGTCCTTCCGGCGCACGCTGGACAAGGGGCTCGCCATCCTCGAGGAGGAGATGGCGCGGCTCGCGAAGTCCGGCGAGCAGGTGGTCACGGGCAAGGTGGCCTTCCAGCTGTCCGACACCTTCGGCTTCCCGCTCGACCTGACCCGCACCATCGCGAACGAGCGCGGGCTGGGCGTGGACGAGCCCGGCTTCGACCGGCTGCTGGCCGAGCAGCGCGAGCGCTCCGGCGGGGACGGCCCGATCGGCCACGATCGGGCGGTGGGCGACCTGCACATGGCCGTCGCCGGCGAGCTGGGCGAGGTCCACTTCCTGGGCTACGAGGCCCCGACCGCCTCGGCCGAGGTGAAGGCGCTCATCGCCAACGGCGCGCGCGCCGCCCGGGCCGTGGCCGGCGACAAGGTGGAGGTGATCACCGCCGCCACGCCGTTCTACGGCGAGTCGGGTGGCCAGCTGGGCGACCACGGCGTCATCACGGTGCCGGGCGGCAAGGTGAAGGTGACTGACGCCCAGCGGCCGGTGCCGGGGCTGGTGACGCACGTCGGCGAGGTGGTCGAGGGCGCCGTCGCCGTCGGCGACCGGGCCGAGCTGAAGGTGGACGAGGCGCGGCGCAACCTGATCCGCGCCAACCACTCCGCCACCCACCTGCTCCAGTTCGCGCTGCGGGAGACGCTGGGCGAGCACGTGAAGCAGGCGGGCTCGATCGTGGCGCCGGACTACCTCCGCTTCGACTTCTCCCACTTCCAGGCCCTCACCGACGAGGAGCTGAAGCGGATCGAGGCGCGCGTCAACGAGCTGGTCCGCGAGAACGTCGAGACCGACACCGCGGTGCTGCAGCTGGAGGAGGCGCGGCAGGCCGGCGCCATGATGATCTTCGGCGAGAAGTACGGCGACGTTGTGCGCGTGGTCCGCATGGGCCCGTCCAAGGAGCTGTGCGGCGGCACCCACGTGCGCCGCACCGGCGACATCGCCTTCTTCAAGATCGGCACCGAGGAGTCGATCGCCGCCGGCGTGCGGCGCATCGTGGCCTGGACCGGCCCCAGGGCGGTCGAGGCGGCGCAGCGCGCCGACGAGGAGCTGCGCAAGGCCGCGGCGCTCCTCAAGGCTGGCGCGCTGGAGGTGGCGGCGAAGATCGAGCAGACCCAGCGGCGCGTGAAGGACCTGGAGCGCGCGCTGGAGGAGGCCCGCTCCAAGGTGGCCGCGGCCCAGTCCGGCGACCTGGCCGCGCAGGCCAAGGAGATCGGCGGCGCCAAGGTGCTGGCGGCCAAGGTCCAGGGCGACGGCAAGGCGCTGCGCGAGCTGGCCGACAAGCTGCGCGATCGGATCGGCAAGGGCGTGGTGGCGCTGGGCAGCGAGCAGGACGGCAAGGCCATCCTGCTGGTGGCGGTCACCAAGGACCTGACCGGGAAGCTCAAGGCGGGCGACCTGGTGAAGGAGGCCGCGAAGCTGGTGGGCGGCTCCGGCGGTGGGAAGCCGGACATGGCCCAGGCCGGCGGCTCCGACCCCGCGGGGCTGGACCAGGCGCTCGCGAAGGTGAGCGAGCTGGCCGCGGCGTCGCTGGGGTAGGCGGGGCAGGCAGCGCCGTTCGAGAAGGTGCGGGGGTGGGTCCCCGGCGGCTCCGCCGGCGGGGCGGAGGCGCAGCCCCCGTGTCAAGGCCTGCGGGGCGTTGACCCCCGGCGGCGGCGGTGCCTACCATCGTCGCCGATGCCCCCTCCCGCCCCTCGTCCGCGCCTCCGCGCTGCCGCCACCGCCGTGGTGGACCTGGCGCGCGCGCGCGAGTCGCGGCGGCTGCGCGAGTTCCAGGCGCGCTGCCGCGGCGTGGACGAGGTGAACCGCAAGGCGCTGGCCCGCCTCTTCGAGAACCGGCCACATCTACACGCGCCAGGGGGCGCGGCTGGGGCGCGAGCTCCTGCTGGCGCACCAGCACCTGCTCCGCGTCTCCGACCTGCTGGCCCGCATCGGCGAGCTGCCGGCGGCCGCCCCCCAGGGCGACGCCGCCGCGCTCTACGACGAGGCGCAGGCGCTGCTGGCCCGCACCACCGAGCTGACCGCCCGCTGCGGCGCGATGCTGGCGCACGAGCGGTAGGGTCCTCCCCGCGCGGAGGCAGACATGCACGGCAACCTGCACCAGCTCACCTTCGACTCGCCGGCGCTGGCCGGCAACCCGCTGCAGGACCCGGCGCGCCGCTCGCTGCTGGTCTGGACGCCGCCCGGCGGCGGGCGCGGGCTGCCGCTGGTGGTCTTCCTGCACGGCTTCAGCGGCAGCGGCCGGGGCTGGCTCAACACCAGCCTCTTCCAGCCCACCGTGCCGGAGCGGATCGCGGCCCAGGTCGAGGCCGGGCAGCTGCCGCCCTTCGTGGCCGCCTTCCCGGACGGCGCCACGCGCCTGGGCGGCACGCAGTGGATCGACGCGCCGGCGGTGGGGCGCTACCAGGCGTACATCGCCGACGACGTGGTCCGGCTGCTGGAGGGCGAGCTGGGCACGCTGGCGCGGCCCGAGGCGCGGGCGGTGATCGGCAAGAGCTCGGGGGGCTACGGCGCGCTCTGCATGGCGCGCGACCGCGCCGACGTCTTCGGGCACGTGGCCTGCCACTCCGGCGACGCCTGCTTCGAGTACGCATACCAAGGCGACTTCCCGCGCGCCGCGGGCGCGCTGCTCGGCGCGAAGGATCCGGCGGAGTGGCTGGAGGCGGCCCGCCGCCGCGCCGGCCGAGACCAAGCTCAGGGGCGACTATCACCCGGTGCTCAACACGCTGGCCATGGCGGCCCACTACTCGCCCGAGCCGGGCGCGCCGCTGGGGCTGGCGCTCCCCTTCGAGCGCGAGACCGCCCGCCCGCGGCCGGAGGTGTGGGCCCGCTGGCTGGAGCACGACCCGGTCCGCTTCGTGCCCCGCTCACTGGAGGCCTTCCGCAAGCTCTCGACGGTCTTCGTGGACTGCGGCACGCGCGACGAGTTCAACCTGCGCTGGGGCGCCCGGATGGTGGTGGAGAGCCTGCGCGCCGGCGGGGTGGAGGTCGTCCACGAGGAGTTCGAGGACGGCCACATGGGCATCAACTACCGGTATGACCGGTCGCTGGCGGTGATCGCGCCGCGGCTGGGGCGGTGAGACGGGCGCCGGCTGCTGGAGCACAATTCGCTCCCAGGGGTGCACCATCCGCGCAGTCCCTCGGTCGGGCGCGGCGGGAGTCCGCCGGTCTGCCCAAGGGATTCCCTCGCGGTGTGTCCAATCGGCCCGAGCGGATTCCCATCGGCGTCGTCCCTACGCGCCTCCGGAACGGCCGCTTCGCTCGGACTTGCTGCGGCCCGGCTGTGCGGAGCGCTCCGCGCGCGGGCCGGACTCCGTGTCATCGCGAGCCGGGCACAACGCAGGCCCCACGCCGACCAGTGAGTGGTCCACTCCCGCGCCGTATTGGAAGGCGGCGGTCGGCGAGGGGCCTTTGACGGTGCCCGGTTCGCACCGCTGGGCGCGTGCCGCGCGCGTGCCTGGTGAGCGCGTGATGCGGGCCTGCCGCGGAAGTCCTCGCTTCGCGGCCGTCCTGCGGCGCTCCGGACCGGCGAGGCCTTCGCGGCGCGGTCGGGAAACCTCACACCGGCGCCGGCTGCTCCTGCGCGCCGGGCCGGCCCACCTCCACCGCCGGCAGGGCGGCGAAGGCCACCACGGCGCGCCAGAGCGCCTCGAAGACCTTGCGGTTGAAGCCGGTGCCGGAGGTGAGCCAGTCGTGGTGCGGCGGCACGTGGGTGGCGTGGTCGAAGTGGCCGAGCACGTCGAGGTGGTCGGCCCAGACGGCGGCGATCACCTGGCCCCAGACCTGGCTCAGGGTGGGAACCATGCCGTCGTTGGCGGCCGCGCCGAGTGGGGGCGCCGAAGGCCCGGTCCAGCGCGGCCAGCCGCGGGTCCCCGGCCAGCGCGGTGAAGCGGGAGGCCTCGCCGCGCGCCAGCCGGTGCAGCGCCAGGTAGAGCGCGTGGCTGGCCTGCGCGTACGGGGAGAGGCCGGTGCGCAGGAAGGAGCGCAGCCCGGGCGGCGAGGCGCGGGTCACGACGCAGCCGTAACGCACGCCGGGGCGGTCGTGGGTGGAGGCGTCGAAGAGGTCCATGCCGGCCGGCGTGAGCTGGGGGAGCAGGTCCTGGTCCGACTCCAGGCTCCCCAGGAACTCGCGCAGCGCCAGGCGGCGGTCCAGCTCGAAGTCGAGCAGCAGGCCGTCCAGCAGCTGCGTCACGGCGCTCGCGGAGGTGCGCACGCCGGCCACCAGCCGCAAGAGCTGCAGCAGCGCCGAGAGCGGCAGGTGGCCCGCCTGCACGGCGTAGATGGTGGCCACCGACAGGGCCTTCAGGATTTGCTGGCCCAGCAGGTTGTTGAAGAAGTGGGCCACCGGCGTGCCCCGGTGCGGCGCCGACACGGTGATGATCGGAGCGCACCTGGCGCGCCACCGCCTCGACGTCCACCTCCGTGGGCAGGTCGGCGTCGGGGGTGACCAGCAGCCGCGCGTCGAGCCCGCCGCTGGAGTGGCCGATGATGCTGAGCGTCCCGCCGTGCCGGTCCAGCACGTCGTGGGCGGCGCGGGCCAGGGCCGCCGCCCGCAGCCGGAGCGAGGCGGTGGGGACGGTGCGGACCACCACCCGCTCGCCGTCTAGCCCGGCGGGCGGGCCCAGCGCCGCCAGCACGGCGCGGACGTGCTCCCAGTAGGCGAAGTCTCCGAAGCTGGTGAACCCGAAGAACCCGGGGACCAGCAGCACGTGGTGCGGGCCGGTGGCGGGAGACATGCGGGAAGGGTAGCGCAGGGCGGGGAGGAGTGACGTCACTCCCAGGGCGCGCGGCGGGGCGTCCGGCCCCCCCAAGCAGCGCGGCGTGCCCACGAAGGAGCACGCCGCGCGTGAGGTCAGCGGCGCTTCAGGGCGCCTAGTCCTGCCCGAGGTTGGTGTTCCCGCCCCGGCGCAGGAAGGCCGGGATGTCGAACTGGTCCTCGTCGCCCGGCTTGAAGGCGGCCGGGTCTCGGCGGACCGCGGGGCGCGCGCCGGCCGGCACGGTGACGGGCTGCACGCGCACCGGCTGGCTGGCCTTGGCCTCCACCGGCAGCGGCGGGGGCATGTGGCGGACGGCCGGGGCCGGCGCCTCGCGCTTCGCGGCGCTGGCCGCCGCCGGCTCGGCGTTGCGCGCCAGCGTGCGGCTGCGCTCCTCGCGCCCCTGGAAGCCGGTGGCGATGACGGTGATCTTCACCTCGTTGCCCAGCCGCTCGTCGATGACCGAGCCGAAGATGATGTTGGCGTCGGCGTCGGCCGCGCCCTGGGCCAGCGAGACCGCCTCGTTCACCTCGAACAGCGTGAGGCTGGGGCCGCCGGTGATGTTGACCAGCAGGCCGGTGGCGCCGTCGAGCGTGACGTCCTCCAGCAGCGGCGAGGAGATGGCGGCCTGCATGGCCTCCACCGCGCGCCGGTCGCCGGAGGCGCGGCCGGAGCCCATCAGCGCCATGCCCTGGCTGGACATGATGGTCCGCACGTCGGCGAAGTCGACGTTGACGATGCCGTGCACGGTGATGAGGTCGGAGATGCCCTGCACCGCGTTGAGCAGCACCTCGTCGGCCCGCTTGAAGGCGTCGGCCAGGGACATGTTCTCGCCGGCCACCGAGAGCAGGCGCTGGTTGGGGATCACGATGAGCGTGTCCACCGCGGCCGCCAGCTCCTCGAGCCCCTTCTCCGCCTGCTTGCGCCGCTTGTTCCCCTCGAAGAGGAAGGGCTTGGTCACCACGCCGACGGTGAGCGCGCCGCTGGCCTTGGCGATGTCGGCCACCACCGGCGCGCCGCCGGTGCCGGTGCCGCCGCCCATGCCGGCGGTGACGAACACCATGTCGGCGCCCTCCAGCGCCGTGGCGATGGCGTCGCGCTCCTCCAGCGCGGCCGCCCGCCCCACCTCCGGGTTGGCGCCGGCGCCGAGCCCGCGCGAGGCGCTGCGGCCCAGCGGGATCTTGAGGGTGGCCAGGTTGGCCTTGAGGGCCTGCTGGTCGGTGTTGGCGGCGATGAACTCCACGCCCTCCAGCCGGCCGGCCACCATGGTGTTGATGGCGTTGCCGCCGCCGCCGCCCACGCCGATGACCTTGATCTTCGCCGCGTCCTGCCTGTCCGTGTACTCGATCATTCGCGTGTCCTCCGCGGCTAGAAGATTTGCCCCAGCCACTCCTTCATCCGCCCCTTCACCTTCCGGTACACGTTCTCGTCGCGGATCTTGAAGTAGGGGCTCTCGTCCTGCTGCCCGACGCCGTAGATCACCAGGCCCACCGCGGTGGCGTACATCGGGCTCTTCACCACGTCGACCAGGCCGCCGATGCCGCGCGGCAGGCCGCGGCGCACCGGGATGCCCAGCACCTCCTCGGCCATCTCGGGCATGCCGGCGAGCAGCGTGGAGCCGCCGGTGATCACCACGCCGGAGGCCAAGAGCTCCTCCATCCCGCACTTCTGGACCTCGTGCTGGACCAGCATGAAGATCTCCTCCACCCGCGGCTCGACGATCTCGGCCAGGATGTGGCGGGAGAGGACGCGGGGGGAGCCCCCGCCCACGCTCGGGACCTCGATGGTCTCGGACTTGTCCACCATCGACGCCATCGCGCAGCCGTACTGCTTCTTGAGCCGCTCGGCCTCATGGGTGGGCGTGCGCAGCCCGACCGCCACGTCGTTGGTCAGGTGGTTGCCCCCCAGCGAGATGACGGCCGTGTGCTGGATGGAGCCGTTGTGGAAGATGGCGATGTCGGTCGTGCCGCCGCCGATGTCCACCAGGCAGACGCCCAGCTCCTTCTCGTCGTCGGAGAGGGTGGCCAGCGACGAGGCCAGGGGCTGCAGCACGATGTCGGCCACGTTGAGGCCGGTCCGCTGCGCGCACTTGACGATGTTCTGGGCCGAGGAGACCGCGCCGGTGACGATCAGCGCCTTGGCCTCCAGGCGCACGCCGCTCATCCCGACCGGCTCCTTCACGCCGTCCTGGTCATCGACCACGAACTCCTGCGGGAGCACGTGGATGACCTCGCGGTCGAGCGGGATGGCCACGGCCTTGGCCTGGTCGATGACCCGGTCCACGTCCTGCTGCCGGACCTCCTTGTCCTTCACGGCCACCACGCCGTGGGACGGGAAGGCCTTGATGTGGCCGCCGGCGATGCCGGTGTAGACGGTGGTGATCTCGCACCCCGCCATGTGCTCGGCCTCCTCGATCGCCCGCTTGATCGAGGCGACGGTGGCGTCGATGTTGACCACCACGCCCTTCCGCAGCCCCTTCGACGGGTGCGAGCCGATGCCGATGATGTCGATCGTGCCCTCGTCGGTCACCTCGCCGACGATGGCGCAGATCTTGGTCGTGCCGATGTCCAGGCCGACGAGGATGTCGCCGCTCTTCGCCATTGCCACCACCTCCGGGCGAGGTTGCGCTCTCGCGCTCCGCCCACGCGGGCCCTCTCGGGCCCTTCCACCCAACCCGGCGCACGAGCGAGCGCGCGCCGGGACCACCACCACCTACGAGCCCGCCCCCGCGAACCGCACCGCCACCCAGTCCGGGTGGCGGCGGTTGTCGAGGTGGATCACCTCCGGGCGGCGCACCTCGGCGTCGAGCGCCGGGATGAGCCGCTCGAGGCGAGCGAGCTTGGCTTCCAGTTCCTTCTGGCCGAGCCGCACCTCGGTCCCGTCCGCCGTCCAGACGGTGGTGCCGAAGTCGGCGTCGACGTGGATCTCAGAGATCGGGAGGCGCGCCCCCAGCCCGTGGTCGGCCCAGGCGCGGGCCAGCGCCAGGGCGCCGGTGATGAGCGGCTCCACCTCGGCGCGGCGCTCCAGCCAGGCCTCGCGGCCCAGGCCGGTGACGAGCGGCAGGTCCAGCCCATCGCCGGGCAGCGCGCGCTTGAACACCTCGCCGCCGTCGTCCACCAGGTAGAGCTCGCCCAGCGAGACCAGCGCCGCCGGGTGGCGCTCGGTCACGGTGATCTCGACCGCGGCCGGGAGCTTGCGCCGCACCTGCACCCGGCCGACCCAGGGCTGGCGGCGCGCGGCCGCCTCGACCGCCTCCGGGTCCACCGAGAGCAGGTGGTCGCCGAGCCGCAGCGGCAGCGAGGCCAGCAGGTCCTCGGGGACGGTGCGCGACGCGCCGGTGATGCGGATGGCCTGGACGCGGAGCAGCGGGCCCTCGACGCCGACGCGCCAGCCCAGCCAGCCCAGGGTGGCCAGCGCGGTCACGGCCAGCACCGCGGGCGCGGCCAGGCGCAGCGCGCGGCCTGCCAGGCGCCGCCGCTCTCCTGGAACCCTGTCCACCCGCCGCCGGTTCGGACCCCGCGCCACCGCCGCTCCCGCCGCCCGTGGTCACCGCCCGCCCACGCGCCCCGGGCCGAGGACGGGCCGGGGTGGACGTGGGAGGGGCGGCGCTTCCAGGCGCTATCGCCCGACCGCAGCATGCCCGCGATCCGGCGCCGGGCAAGTTTTCGTCCAAGGGCCCTAGGGGGCAGGGGGAAGTGTGCGCCAGGAAACCGCCGTCAGATCGCGGCCGGGGAGTCGCTTCCGCGCCGCGGATCGTGAACAATGAGGCCATCCATCCCGTCCCGATCACGGCGGTCCGATCCGAGCCCCGAGGGCCCTGACATGCGGTTCCACCCCGTCCCAGCGATCCTCGCCGCCGCGGCGCTGCTCTCCGCGCCGGCGCTCATCGCGGCCGCCCCATCCCGCGGCCCGGTCCGCAAGTCCGAGGCGGTGTCGACCCACGCGCCCTATGCCGCGGGCCAGTGCTCCCGCTGCCACGTGCGCGACAACCCCAATGATCCCGGGCCGGCGCCCCCGTTCGACGAGGGCTGCCTGGAGTGCCACGAGGACTTCAAGGGCCCGGTGCAGCTGGACAGCGGCCCGCACCCGACCGGCGGCGACAAGCTCTGCGTCGACTGCCACAACGCGCACAACGCGCCGAAGAAGCACCTGCTGATGTAGGAGGGCGGGCTCCGGACGCACACACGGTGGTGCGGCCACTTGCTCCGCTTGCACGGGATCAAGTCCTGCGACCCGGGGGTCGCCGAATATCCGCGGCGTTGCCGTAAGATCCAAGGCCTCGAGTCCACGGGGTCCACAGGAGCGGGGAAGTCATGCATACGCGCCTCATCCAGCTGGCGGCACTCGTCCTGGCGCTGGCCGCGCCGCTGCAGGGGTTGGCGGCTGCGCCGGGCGGGACCAAGAAGTTCCCGGTGCGCCGCGGCGCGGCCGTGAAGCCGCTCGCCAGCGCCCGGTTCGCCCACGCGCCCTTCTCCGACGGGGACTGCGCGCTCTGCCACCAGTCCAGCGATCCCGCCAGGCCCGGACCGGTCCGCAAGGCCAGCATCAACGAGGGCTGCTTCGACTGCCACGAGGCCTCGCGGGAGACCATGGCGCGCAAGGTGAAGCACGCGCCCTCCGCCGAGGCCTGCACCGACTGCCACAACCCGCACAACAGCAACGAGCCGGGCCTGCTGCACATGGACCAGGTCACGCTCTGCACCAAGTGCCACGGCGCGGTGCGCGCCCAGCTGGCCAGCGCCAAGGTGACCCACGGGGCCATGAACGGCGAGAACCGCTGCTCGGCCTGCCACGACCCGCACGCCACGCAGACCGACGGCCTGCTGCTGGCCTCGCCCATGGCGCTCTGCCTGGACTGCCACGACAAGGACGGCATGACCGCCACCGACGGCGCGCCGCTCACCAACTTCAAGAAGTGGCTGGAGAAGGCGCCGAACTGGCACGAGCCGGTCAAGAACAAGGACTGCGCCGCCTGCCACCGCGTCCACGGCGGCGACCGCTTCCGCCTGCTCACCGCCGCCTACCCGGAGAAGTTCTACGCGCCCTGGGACGCGAAGAGCTACGCGCTCTGCTTCAACTGCCACGACGAGAAGCTGGTGTCCGAGGCCAGCACCACCTCCAGCACCCTCTTCCGCAGCGGCAAGCGCAACCTCCACACCCTCCACGTGGCCAAGGCCCGCGGCCTCACCTGCCGCGCCTGCCACGAGTCGCACGCCGCCCAGCACGAGCACGGCATCCGCGACGTCGTGCCGTACGGCGACGCCAACTACGCGTTGAAGGTGGGCTACTCGAGGACGGCCACGGGCGGGACCTGCACCAAGACCTGCCACGAGACCCAGACGTACGACAACACCTCGGTCGTCCGGTGAGGCCAGCCATGAACCACCGCATCCGCACCCTCGCCGCCGCCGCCCTCCTGCTCATGGCCGGGGCCGGCCGCGCCGCCGCCGCCCAGGTCGAGGACACCGAGCTCGCCACCATCAACGGCGGCTACGAGCCGCTGCTCGGGACCGGCGCCAAGGTCAACGCCCTGGTCTTCTTCCGCAGCGACCAGGACCGCTCCTTCGACGCCCTCCGGCAGCTGGCCGGGGCCGAGCGCGAGTTCTCCAGCAAGCCGGTCCACTGGGTGGCGGTCATCTCCGGCGGCGCCTCGCTGGAGAACGTGAAGGCCGCCACCGCCGCCACCGGCGCGCAGATGCCGGTGGTGGTGGACATGGGCGACCGCATCTTCCGGGCCCTGGGCGTGGCCGGCTACCCCACGGTGATCTACGCGGACGGCGCCGGCCGGGTGACGGCCATGGACCTGTACGCCGGGGGCGACCTGCGGGCCATGGCCGCCGGGCGCATCCGCTTCGGCCTGGGCGAGATTGACAAGGCCGCGATGGAGCGGGCCATGGCAGGCGACGCCGAGGGCATGGCCGGCCCGGATCCGGCCAAGAAGGCCATGACCAACGTGAACATGGCCAGGAAGCTCTACGCGCTGGGGCTGTACGCCAAGGCGGTGAAGCAGGCCCAGCGGGCGCTGGAGCAGGCCCCGGTGCCGGCCGCCTACACCGTGATCGGCGCCTCCTACGCCAGGCTCGGGCTCTGCCCGGACGCGAAGAAGATGCTGGACCAGTCGGCCAAGCTCGACCCCGGCAACGAGGAGGCCGCCGCGGCGCGCGCCTCCTGCGGGTTCAAGTAGGCCGGACGAGCCGGTTCGGGAGACACGGGAAGGCGGCGCTCACGCCTTCAGCGCCGCCGAGTCCAGCAGCCGCTCGCACAGCTCGGGGAAGGGGATGCCGTTGCCGGCGGCGATCTTCGGGACCAGCGAGGTGGCGGTCATCCCGGGGAGCGTGTTGACCTCCAGGATGTAGGGGGTGCCGTCCTCGGTGAGGATGAAGTCGGTGCGGGTGACGCCGGCGCAGCCCAGGCCGCGGTGGGCCACCTCGGCCGCCTCCATCACCACGCGCGTGTGGGCCTCGGAGATGCGGGCCGGGTAGAAGTACTGGGTGGTGCCGGCGGTGTACTTGGCGGCGTAGTCGTAGAAGGCGTTGGCCGGGACCACCTCGATGGCGCCCAGCGCGCGGCCGTCCAGCACCGCCACCTGGATCTCCTTGCCCTTCACGTACCGCTCGATGATCACGTCGCCCTTGAAGCGGGCGGCGTCCTGGCAGGCGGCGCCGAGCGCGGCCGCGTCCTGCACCAGGTGGACGCCCACGCTGGAGCCCTCGCCGGAGGGCTTCACCACGCAGGGCAGGCCGAAGGCCAGGTCGGCCACCGTCACCGCGGCGGCGCGCTCGCGGGGCAGGACCAGCTGGTCCGTGACCACCAGGCCCAGGGAGCGGAAGAGCGCCTTGCAGACCACCTTGTCCATGCCCATGGACGAGGCCAGCACGCCCGAGCCGGTGTAGGGGATGCCCATGGCCTCCAGCAGCCCCTGGATGCAGCCGTCCTCGCCAAAGCGCCCGTGCAGCGCGATGAAGGCCACGTCCGCCCCCACCTCGCGCAGCCTCGCGGCCACGTCCAGGTCCACGTCCACCAGCGCCACGTCCAGGCCGCGCGTGCGCAGCGCCTCGGCGCAGGCGGCGCCGGTCTTGAGCGACACCTCGCGCTCGGTGGAACGCCCGCCGTAAAGCACCGCGACCTTCTTGCCAGACCATTTGCTCATAGGCTTGCCCGCTTCCTATCCGTTAACGGGGGCTGCGCCCCCGCCCCGCCGGCAGAGCCGTCGGGGCCCCACCCCTGCTGCGCTGGGTCCCGGCGCGCTGCGGCCTTCGGCCTTGCGCGCGACCCAGCGCCGAGGGGGCTGCGCCCCCTCCCCCGGCCACATGCCGGGGCCCCCACCCCGCATCGCCGATCTCATTCGTCCGGCAGCTCCCCCGGCGCGAACGCGCCCAGGAACCGCACCTCGGTCTCGAGCCGCACACCGCTCGCCGCCAGCACCCGCTGGCGCGCCAGGCGGATCAGCGCCAGCACGTCGGCGGCGGTGGCGCCGCCCAGGTTGGTGACGAAGTTGGCGTGCACCTCCGACCAGCAGGCGTTGCCGATCCGGTGCCCCTTGAGCCCCGCCGCCTCGATCAGCCGGCCGGCGAAGTCGCCGGGCGGGTTGGTGAAGGTGGAGCCGAAGGTGGGCTTGTCGAGCGGCTGCGTGGCCCAGCGCCGGTCGCGGTCGGCCTTCATGGCCGCGGCGCTCGCCGCCACGTCGCCGGGGCGGAGCGCCACCTCGACCCTCGTCACCACCGCGCCGGGCGGGATGACCGCGTGGCGGTAGGCGAAGGCCAGCTGCGAGGCCGGCACGAAGCCGGCGCCGTCGGCGGTGGCCAGCTCCACCCGCGTCACCACGTCCTTCATCTCGCCCAGCCGCGTCCCGGCGTTCATGGCGGTGGCGCCGCCCAGCGTGCCGGGGATGCCGGCGATGAACTCCATGCCGGTGAGCCCCAGCGCGTGGGCACGCGCCGGCAGGCGCGCGCTGGGTGCGCCGGCGGAGAGCACCAGGGTGTGCCCCTGGCCCGACTCGCCCGGGAAGTCCTGCGGCAGCTTCAGCACCACGCCCCGCACGCCGGCGTCGGCCACCAGCGTGTTGGCGCCGCCGCCCAGCACCGCCAGCGGCACGCCCAGCGCGCGGGTGGCCGAGAGCAGCGCGGCCAGCGCGTCCGGGTCGGCCGGGCGCACCAGCAGGTCGACCGGGCCGCCCACGCGGATGGCGGTGCGGGTGGCCAGCGGCGCGTCGCGGAGCACCTCGCCCCGGACGCGGCGGGCGATCTCGTCCCTCCAGTCGGCCACTAGCGCTCCAGCAGCGCCAGCAGCTCGGGGCCGACCTGGGTCACGTCGCCGGCCCCCAGCGTGAGGACGATGTCGCCGGGGCGGACGCGCTCGCGGGCGACGCGGGCCAGCTCGGCGCGCGGCACCAGCGACACGTCGCGGTGGCCCCAGGCGCGGACCGCCTCCACCAGGTGGGCCGAGGTGGCGCCGGGGATGGGCTCCTCGCCGGCCGCGTAGACGTCGGTGAGCAGCACCACGTCGGCGTCGTTGAAGGCGGTGGCGAACTCCGGCATCAGGTCGCGGGTGCGGGTGTAGCGGTGCGGCTGGAACACGCACACCACCCGCCGCTTGAAGGCGTCGCGGGCGCCGCGCAGGGTGGCCTTCACCTCGGCCGGGTGGTGGCCGTAGTCGTCCACCACCGTCACGCCGCCGGCCTCGCCGCGGACCGTGAAGCGCCGCTGCACGCCCTGGAAGCTGGCCAGCGCGCCCCGGATCACGTCGGGCGGGATGCCCATCTCGTCGCCCAGCGCCACCACCGAGAGCGCGTTGAGCGCGTTGTGGCGGCCCACCATGGCGACCTCGAACCGCCCCAGCGGCTCGCCGCGCTTGAAGGCCTCGAAGCGGACCGAGTGGCCGGAGACCTCGATGCCCTCGGCGCGGTAGTCGGCCTGGTGGCTCTCGCCGTAGGTGGCCACCCGCTTCTCCACGTCGGGGAGGAGCGACTGCACGGTGGGGTGGTCGATGCAGAGGATGGCCAGGCCGTAGAACGGCACCCGGTTCACGAAGTCGACGAACCCCTGCCGCAGCGCCTCCGGCGTCTTCCAGTGGTCGAGGTGCTCGGGGTCGATGTTGGTGACGATGGCGATGGTGGGCGGGATGCGGAGGAAGGAGCCGTCCGACTCGTCCGCCTCCACCACCATGTAGTCGCCCTTGCCCAGCTTGGCGTTGGAGCCGAAGCCGTTCACCTTGCCGCCCACCACCGCGGTCGGGTCCATGCCGGCGTGGGCCAGCAGGTGCGCGGCCATGGAGGTGGTGGTGGTCTTGCCGTGCGAGCCGGCGATGGCCACGCCGTACTTGAGCCGCATGAGCTCGGCCAGCATCTCGGCGCGCGGGATGACCGGGACCTTCTGCCGGCGGGCCTCGACCACCTCGGGGTTGTCGCGCCGCACCGCCGAGGAGGTGACCACCACGTCGGCGTCCTGCACGTGCGCGGCCTCGTGGCCGGTGCAGATGCGCCCGCCCAGCGAGGCCAGCCGGCGGGTGGTGTCGCTGGCCTTCAGGTCGGAGCCGGAGACGCGGTAGCCGAGGTTGAGCAGCACCTCGGCGATGCCGCTCATGCCGATGCCGCCGATGCCGACGAAGTGGATCTTGGCGGGACGCGAACGGAACAGGCTCATCGGAGCTCCTCGGAGCGGTCAGGCGGGGGTCAGGAGGCGAGGCCGGGCGGGCGCGCCGGCTTGGCGCCGGCGTCGCGGGCCTGCCCCTGCGGCGAGCCCCAGCGGCGGCGCACCAGCTCGGTGCAGACGTCGGTGATCTCGCGGGCCGCCTGCGGGCTGCCCAGCAGGCCGGCGGCGCGCTGCATGCGGGCCTGCGCCTCGGGGTCGGAGAGGATGCGGCGGATCTCGGCGGCGAGCAGCTCGCCGGTGAGGTCCCGCTCCTCGATCATCACCGCCGCGCCGGCCTTCACCAGGCTGAGCGCGTTGATGACCTGGTGGTTGTCGGCGGCGGCGGGGAAGGGGACCAGGATCGCCGGCCGCTTGCACACGGTCAGCTCGGCCAGCGTGGTGGCGCCGGCCCGGCAGACCACCAGGTCGCACTCGGCGTAGGCGGCGCTCATGTCGGAGATGAACTCGCGGACGTCCGGCGCGAAGCCGCAGGCCCGGTAGCCCCGCTCCACCTGCTCGCGGTCGCGGGCGCCGGTCTGGTGCGTGATGCGGAGCGTGTCGCGCAGGTCGGCCAGGTGCGGCAGCGCCTCGATGACCCGCATGTTGAGCGCGTGCGCGCCCTGCGAGCCGCCGAACACCAGCAGCCGCGGCTCGCCGTGGCCGGCCTGCGGCCGCATGAAGTTGTCCATCAGCGTCTTGCGGATGGGGTTGCCGAGCTGGAACACCTTGTGCGGCGCGAAGTGGCGCGCCGCCTCGGGGAAGGCGGTGAAGGCCGCCTTGACCACCCGGCCCAGCAGGCGGTTGGTGAGGCCGGCCACCGCGTTCTGCTCCTGCACGGCGGTGGGGATGCGCAGCAGCCAGGCGGTGAAGACCACCGGCCCGCTGGCGTAGCCGCCCACGCCCACCACCACGTCCGGCCGCCAGCGGCGCAGGATGCGCCACGACTGCAGGAAGGCGCGCGGCAGGAGCAGCAGGTTCAAGAGCATGCCCCACAGCCCCTTCCCCTTGAGCCCCTTCACCTCGATGAGCTCGATGGGGAAGCCGGCCTCGGGGACCACGCGGGCCTCCAGCCCGCGGGCGGTGCCCACGAAGACCACGTCGTTGGCGGGGTGGCGCGTGACCACCTCCTCGGCCAGCGCGACGCCAGGGAAGACGTGCCCCCCGGTGCCGCCGCCGGCGACCAGCATCCTCATGGCGCCTCCTCGGGCTGCGGGCCCGCCAGCCGCGGCGTCGAGCCGATGGGCGCGCCCACCCGCACGGCGGCGGGGGCGCGGGTGAGGTGACCGCCCCGCTGCGCGCTCACCGCCAGCAGGACGCCGGAGGCGCCCAGCAAGGTCAGGAGCGACGAGCCGCCGTAGGAGACGAACGGGAGCGTGAGCCCCTTGGTGGGCATCAGGCCGAACACCACGCACAGGTTGACGAGCGCCTGCAGGCCGATGAGCGTGGTCACCCCCAGCGCCGCGTGACAGGAGAAGGCGTCCTGGGCGCGCAGGGTGGCGCGGACGCCGCGCCAGAGCACGACGCCGAAGAGGAGCACCAGCAGCACGACGCCGATGAGCCCGGCCTCCTCGGCGATCACAGCGGCGATGAAGTCGGTGTGGGCCGCCGGCAGGAAGTCGAGCTTGCCCTTGCTCTGCCCCAGCCCCTGGCCCAGCCAGCCGCCGTTCGCGGTGCCGAGCAGCGACTCCCAGAGCTGGAAGCCGGTGGTGCCGCGGTAGTCCTCGGGGTGCATGAAGGCGATGATCCGCTCCATGCGGTAGGGGTTGGAGCGGATCAGCAAGTAGGCCACCGGCGCGGCCAGCAGGCCGGCCAGGAACAGGTAGCCGACCCGGGCGCCGGCGGCGAAGAGCACCGCCATGGAGACGAGGAAGAGGACCACCCCGGTGCCCATGTCCCGCTGCGCCTGGCAGAGCGCCACCAGCACGCCCAGCACGATCAGGTGGGGCAGGAGGCCCACCGAGAAGGTGCGGACCTGCTCGCCCTTCCGCGCCAGCGAGCGGGCCAGGTAGAGGACCATCGCCACCTTGGCCACCTCGGCCGGCTGCAGGTGGAGCGGACCCAGCGGGATCCAGCGCTGCGCGCCACCCGCGGTGGAGCCGATGAACGGCACCAGCGCCAGCAGCACCAGCGCCGCCAGCATGAGCGGGTAGGCGAGCCGCGCGATGCGGTCGGTGCCGAGCCACAGCGCCCCGCCCATCAGCCCGAGGCCGATGCCGGCCGCCAGCAGCTGGCGCCAGAGGTAGGTGAACTGGTTCCCGGCGCGGCCGGCCTGCACGGCGCTGGCGGAGTAGACGAAGACCAGCCCCACCGCCACCAGGGCCAGGATGGCCCCCAGCAGCACCACGTCGAAGGGCGGGCCGCCCGCCTCGCGCCGTGCCTCGGACTCGCCGCTCATCGCGTCAGCTCCGCGGCCAGGCGCCGGAAGGCCTCGCCGCGCTCCTCGTAGTTCGAGAACTGATCGTAGCTCGCGCAGGCGGGGGAGAGCAGCACCACGTCTCCTGACCCCGAGAGGAGCGCCGCGCGCCGGGCGGCCCCGGCCAGGTCCCCGCAGGCCTCGGTCGGCGCCAGGTCGCCCAGCTCGCGCGCGACGTTGGGGCCGTCCTCGCCGATGGTGAGCAGCGCCTTCACGCGCCCCGGGAAGAGCGGCCGCAGCGGGGCGTAGGGCGCCTTCTTGCCGCGCCCGCCCATGATCAGGATGACGCGCGGCGTACCGGCCGGGAAGGCGGCCAGGCCGACGTAGGTCGAGTCCACGTTGGTGGCCTTGGAGTCGTTGACCCACTCCACCCCGCGCCCCTCTCCCACCAGCTCCAGCCGGTGGTGCAGCCCGGGGAAGGCGTCCAGGCCGGCCTGGACCTCGGCCCCCGGCACGCCGGCCAGCCGGGCCAGGGCCACCGCGGCCATGGCGTTCTCGCGGTTGTGCCGGCCCCGCAGCGCGCGGTTGCGCAGCAGGTAGCGCTCGGGCGCCCCGCCCGCCGACCACCAGAGCGCGCTCCCCTCCGGCCCCGGCTCGCCCTCGGCGCAGCGGACGGCGCCGGGCGCGGGCGGGCCGAAGCCGAAGGTGAAGCGGGCGCCACGCGACGCGCCGGCCATGGCCAGCGCGCGGTCGTCGCGGTCGTTGGCCAGCGCCGCGTCGCCCGGCTGCTGGGTGGCGAAGAGGCGGGCCTTGGCCGCGGCGTAGTCCTCCACGTCGCGGTAGCGATCGAGGTGGTCGGGCGTGACGTTGAGGATGGCGGCGAGGTGGGCGCGGAGCTGGTCGATCCCCTCCAGCTGGAAGGACGAGAGCTCCAGCATCACCACGTCGGCCCGCTCGCCGGAGAGCAGGTGCTCGCAGAGCGGCGTACCCAGGTTGCCGCCGGTGAAGGTGGGGCGGTGGCGCGCCAGCAGCGCGCCGGTGAGCGCGGTGGTGGTGGACTTGCCGTTGGTCCCGGTCAGCCCCACCACCAGCGTCCCCTCCGGCAGGAAGCGCCAGCCCAGCTCCACCTCGGCCCAGATCGGCACGCCCTTGCGGCGCGCCGCCTGCAGCTCGGGGTTGGCGAGCGGCACGCCGGGGGAGACGACCACCAGGTCGGCGCCCTCGAAGTCGGCCAGGTCGTGGCCGCCCAGGCGGCGGCGCGCGCCGGCGACCGGGGCCAGCGCGGCGGCCAGCTCCTGCTCGGACCGGCGGTCGGTGACGGTGACCTTGGCCCCCTCGCGGAGGCACAGGCGCGCGGCGGCGACGCCGCTCCTGGCGAGCCCGACGACGGTGACCTTCTTCCCGGTGAGCGACGGCGCGGCCACGTTGGCTACCTCAGCTTGATGGACAGGAGCGCGACCAGGGCGAGCATCACCGACATGATCCAGAAGCGGACGATGATCTTCGGCTCGGCCCAGCCCTTGAGCTCGTAGTGGTGGTGGATGGGGGCCATGCGGAAGATCCGCTTGCCCCGCATCTTGAACGACCAGACCTGCAGGATCACGCTCACCGCCTCGGCCAGGAACACGCCGTGGAGGATGGCGCTCGCGAACTCGTTCTTGGTCAGCACCGCCAGCATGCCCAGCGCGCCGCCCAGCGCCAGCGAGCCGACGTCGCCCATGAAGACCGAGGCCGGGTAGGTGTTGTACCAGAGGAAGGCCACCCCGGCGCCGAACATGGCCGAGCAGAGCACGCCCAGCTCCTCGGCGCCCGGGATGTAGGCGATGCGCAGGTACTCGGCCAGGCTGAACCCGCCCAGCGTGGCGCCGGCGATGTACGAGAGCGCCAGGAAGGTCATGGCCGAGACGATGGTCGGGCCGATGGCCAGGCCGTCCAGGCCGTCGGTCAGGTTCACCGCGTTGGAGGTGGCGATGACCACGAAGACCATGAACGGCAGGTAGAGCCAGCCCAGGTCCGGCTGGAAGAGCCGGGTGGGGACGAAGGGCAGGGTGACGTGCAGGTCGAGGTGGCTGCCCACGAACACCCAGGGAAAGCGCGCCTCGGTGTGGAACTGCCAGTCGGAGAGGACGCCCCAGTAGACGGCCAGCACGATGGCGACCTGGAAGAAGAGCTTCTTCTTCCCGGCCAACCCCTTGGAGTTGCGCTTGGAGATCTTGAGCCAGTCGTCGGCGAAGCCGATGCCGCCGTAGCCCATGGTCACGAGCAGCGCCGCCCAGACGTAGCGGTTGGTCAGGTCGGCGAAGAGCAGCGTGGCCACGGAGACGGCCAGCAGGATCAGCGCGCCGCCCATCGACGGCGTGCCGGCCTTCTTCTTGTGCGAGTCGGGGGTGTCCTCGCGGACGTTGGTGTGGCCGTACTGCAGCACGCGCATCCGCTCGATGAAGAGCGGGCCGAGCAGCAGGCCGATGATCATGGCCGTGAGCCCCGCCGCCACGATCCGGAAGGACGGGTAGCGCAGGACGTTGAAGAGGCCGAAGTGCGGAGCGAGGGGGTAGAGGAGGTGGTAGAGCATGGTGGGTGGCTACGGGGCCTGGCGCAGGCCCTCGACGAGCCGCTCGAGCTTCATCCCCCGGCTGGCCTTGACGAGGAGGACGTCGGAGGGCGCGAGCCGCGCGCGCACCCAGCGGGTGAGCGCCTCGACGTCCTCGGTGTGGAAGACCTCCGCCAGCCCGGCGGCGCGGGCGGCCTCGGCGGTGGCGCGGCTGCGCGGGCCGAAGGCGGCGAGCGCGGCCAGCCCGGCCCGGGCGGCCTGCTCGCCCAGGGCGCGGTGGGCCTCGGCCTCGAAGCTGCCCAGCTCCAGCATGTCGCCCAGCGCGGCCACCGCCTTGCCGCCGGGCGAGCCGGCGGCGAGGTCGCGCAGCACCGCGAGCGCCGCGCCCATGGAGTCCGGGTTGGCGTTGTAGCAGTCGTCCACCAGCTGGACGCCGGAGGGGAGCCGCTCCAGGCGCAGGCGCCGCCCCACCGGCACCACCGCCGCCAGGCCGCGCTGGATCTCGCGGTCGCTGCAGCCCAGCGCCACCGCCGCGGCGGCGGCGCCGGCGGCGTTCATGGCGTTGTGCGCGCCCACCAGGCCGGGGATGTGGATCTCCACCTCGCGGTTGCCGATGCCGAGCAGGAAGCGGAGCCCCTCCACCGACTGCGAGAGCACCTCCAGCACCACCACGTCGCCGCGCCGGCCGCGGCCGCTGGCGAAGGTGAGCATGCGGCGGCCGGAGGCCTTGCCGCGCGCCACCAGCAGCGGGTCGTCGGCGTTGACGATGGCCAGCCCGCCCGCCGGCAGCCCGTTCCAGAGCTCGGCCTTGGCGTCGGCGATGGCCTCGCGGCTGCCCAGGTGCTCGATGTGGGCCGTGCCGGCCATGGTGACCAGCCCGACCTGCGGCTCGGCGATGGCGGTGAGCCGGCCGATCTCGCCGGCGTGGTTCATGCCCATCTCGATCACGGCGGCGGCGTGCCCCGCGTCGAGGCCGAAGAGCGTGAGCGGGACGCCCACCTCGTTGTTGAGGTTGCCCTCGGTCCTGAGGACCGGGCCGCGGGTGGCCAGGATGGCGGCCACCATCTCGCGGGTGGTGGTCTTGCCGTTGGAGCCGGTCACCCCCACCACCGGGATGGAGAAGCGGCGCCGGTGCAGGTGGGCGATGCGCCCCAGCGCCACCAGCGTGTCCTTCACCACCAGCGCCGGGACCGGCTCGGGCAGGGAGGCCGCGAAGGCCTCGTCCACCAGCGCGGCGGCGGCGCCGCGGGCGGCGGCCTCGGCCAGGAAGGCGTGGCCGTCGTAGCGCTCGCCGCGCAGGGCCACGAAGAGGCAGCCGGCCGGCAGCGCGCGCGTGTCGGTGGAGACGCCCTCGAGCGGCGCCGCGGGCGGCGAGCTCCAGCGGCCGCCGGTGGCGGCGGCCAGCTCGTCGGGGGTGAAGCGGGGCGTGGTCATGCGGTGGGCTCGCTGGGCGCGTCGAGGGCCCGGCGGGCCTCGTCGCGATCCGAGAACGGGCGCTTCTCGGCGCCGACGATCTGGTAGTCCTCGTGCCCCTTCCCGGCGATCAGGATCGCGTCGCCCGGGCGGGCGCACCCCACGGCGAGGCGGATGGCGGCGCGGCGGTCGGCCTCGACCGCGAAGCCGTCCTGGCCGGCGCGGGCGGCGGCCGGGGCGAGGCGGCGCTTGCCGGTCGCCTCCACGCCCGGGACGATGTCGGCCAGGATGGCGGCCGGGTCCTCGGTGCGCGGGTTGTCGCTGGTGACGACCACCAGCTCGGCGCCCTCGGCCGCGGCGCGCCCCATGAGCGGGCGCTTGCCGCGATCGCGGTCGCCGCCGCAGCCGAAGACGCACAGGAGCCGGCGGGGGGCGAGGTCGCGCAGCGCCGCCAGGGCGCGCACCAGCGCGTCGTCGGTGTGGGCGTAGTCCACGAAGACCGTCACCCCGCGCCCGTCCACCCGCTCCAGGCGTCCGGGCGCGCCGCGCGACGCGGCCAGGCCGGCCTCCACGGCGGCGGGCGGGACGCCCAGGGCCAGCGCCAGCCCGGCGGCGCAGAGCAGGTTCTCGAGGTTGTGGGCGCCCACCAGCGGGGAGCGCAGCTTCAGGTCGCCCTGCGGCGTGCGCAGCGTGGCGCGGATGCCGGCGAGGCCGATCTCCGCATCCACCGCGCGGAGCGCGTCGCCGTCGCGGGTGCCGTACCGCCACACCGTGCGGCCCGGCCCGAGCTGGTCGGCCAGCTGCGCGCCCCAGGGGTCGCGGGCGTTCACCACGGCCACGCCGCCGGGGGCCAGGTGCTCGGTGAAGAGCCGCCGCTTGGCGGCGAAGTAGTGCTCCATGTCGCCGTGGTAGTCGAGGTGGTCGCGGGTCAGGTTGGTGAACCCGGCGGCCTGGAAGCGCAGGCCGGCCACGCGCTCCTGGGCGAGCGCATGGGAGGAAACCTCCAGCACGGCCGCTCTCGTCCCGGCGGCGCGCATCTCGGCCAGCAGGGCCTGGATGGCGGTGGACTCGGGCGTGGTGTGGGAGGCCGGGCGCGAGACGCCGGGGTAGCGGTGCGTGACGGTGCCGATCACGCCGAGCGGCAGGCCGGCCGCGGCGGCGCAGGCCTCCACCAGGTACGTGATGGTGGTCTTGCCGTTGGTGCCGGTCACGCCGGCCAGCAGCAGCGCGTCGCCGGGGCGGCCGTGGAAGGCGGCGGCGGCGAGCGCCATGGCGCGGCGGGCGGAGGGGACGAGCAGCAGGCGGGCGGGGGCACACTCGACCGGGCGCTCGGCGACGACCGCGATCGCGCCCTGCCTGGCGGCGGCGGCGGCGAAGCGGGCGCCATCCTGCGTGGCGCCGGGGAGGGCGAAGAAGCAGGCGCCCGGGATGACCTCGCGCGAGTCGCCGGTGACGCGCGTGACCTCCGGATTGCCGCCCAGGTCACCCTGGGCGCCGGAGCCGGTCATGAGGGAGGAGAGCTTCATCGTCGTCCCACCGGACTTGCGAACGCCGTACCGGTCGGAAACCCGTGCTGCGCCGGTGGTTTGTCTCGCCGCGCGTCGTCCGGGACACGGGCGGACTGCATTATACGGGCACTGCGCCCCGGCCCCAGAAGCAAAGCTCGCTGGCCCCCGCGCCGGCCGGGTCAGCCCGCCGGCGAGAGGGTCATCCGGACGCGGGTGCCGCGCTCGACCACGCGCCCGGGGGCGGGGGTCTGGGCCACCACGCGCCCCGAGCCGCGCACCTCGGCCGAGAGCTCCACCTGCTCCAGGTGGCGGATGGCGGCGCGGGCGGGGAGGCCGGCCAGGGTCGGGACGGCCACGCGGCCGTCCTCGCGCGGCGCGTCGGAGACGGCGGCCGGCTCCAGCTCGGCCTCGTCCTCCTCGCCGGCGGCGGCCACCGCGACCGGGGGCTCCGGCGCGGCCGGGGTGCCGGCCACGGGCCGGTTGGGCGGCACGCCCATCATGCGCAGCGCGTACTCGGAGATCTCGCGGAAGGCCGGCGCGGCCACCTCGCCGCCGTAGATCTCGCCCCGGGGCTCGTCGATGAAGACGCCCACCACGATGCGCGGCGCCTCGGCGGGCGCGAAGCCCACGAAGGAGCTGAAGTGACGGTCGGCGGAGTAGCCGCCGGAGACCCGGTCCACCTTCTGCGCGGTGCCGGTCTTGCCGGCCGCGCTCCACCCGTCGAGGCGGGCGCGGTGGCCGGTCCCCTTCGGATCCTCGATCACGCCCACCAGCCAGCGGCCCAGCGTGGCGGCGGTGCGGGCCGAGACCACCTGGCGGGCGGCGCCGGGGCCGGCCGCGTCCAGCACGCGGCCGGTGACCGGGTCGACGATGCGGCGGATCACGTGCGGCTGCACCCAGGCGCCGCCGTTGGCGATGGCGCCCATGGCGGCGGTGAGCTGCAGGGCCGTGGCGGTGATGGGCCCCTGGCCGAAGCTCTGGGTGGCGAGGCCGATCTCGGAGCGGGCCGCGGTCAGGGTGCCGCGCACCTCGCCGGGGAGGCCGACGTCGGTCCGCTCGCCGAAGCCGAAGTCGGCCAGCGCCTGGCGGAGCCCCTCGCGCCCCAGCCGCGCGCCGATGTGGGCGGCGCCGATGTTGGAGCTCTCGGCCAGCACGCGGGAGGGGCCGGCCCAGCCCACCGCGGCGTGATCGCGGATCACGTGGCCGCCGATGGTGAAGCGGCCCGGGCCGCAGTCGATGGCGTCGGTGGGGGCGAGCACGCCCCGCTCCAGCGCGGCCGCCAGCACGTAGGTCTTGATGGTGGAGCCCGGCTCGAAGGCGTCGGTGATGGGCCGGTTGCGGATTCTCGTCGGCGCTCCGCTTGGCGTTGGCGTTGGCCAGCGGCACGCTGGCCATGGCCAGCACCTCGCCGGTGGACGGGTCGAGCACCACCGCCATGCCGGAGAGCGCGCGCGAGCCGGCCACCGCGCGGGCCAGCGCCGTCTCGGCGGTGGCCTGCAGCCCCTGGTCGATGGTGAGCTCGATGCGCGAGCCCTCGCGCTCGCGCCCCGGCACCGGCGGCGAGGTGACGATGATGCGCCCCTTGCCGTCGCGCAGCGAGGGGAGCTCCGCCGGGATGCCCTGCAGGTCGGCGTCGCGCGCCAGCTCCACGCCCTCGCGCCCCTCGCCCTCGTCGTCCACCACGCCCAGCAGCTGCCCGGCCAGCTCTGCCTTGGGGTAGTAGCGGCGCCGCTCCGGGGCGAGCCCCACCGAGCGGAAGCGGCGCTCGGCCAGCCAGGCCTGCAGCTTCGCGGCGTCGGCCGGCGCGACGCGGCGGGCGAGCCACATGAAGCGGCTGTCGTCGTCGAGCTTCCGCTCCAGCGCCCGGGCGGCGCGCGGCTCCACCCGGAGCAGCTTCAGCGCCTGGCGCAGCTGGGCCCGCTTCGGATCCTCGACCGCCAGGAGCTTGGGGTCCACGTAGACCGACTGCGCGTCGGCGCTGCTGGCCAGCAGCACGCCGTTGCGGTCCACCACCTCGCCGCGGCGCGGGCGCAGCGAGAGCTCGCGCAGCCACTGGCTGGCGCCGGGCTTGAGGTAGGCCTTGCGCGCCAGGACCTGGAGGTAGAGCACCCGGGCCCCGACCGCGCCGAAGCCGAGCGCCAGCAGCACCGTGACCGCGGCGATGCGGACGATGGCCCAGCGAGCGCCGCGCGGATCAGGCCCGGGGCGCACCTAGTTCCCCTGCGGCGCGGTCCCCCCGGCGGAGAGCGCCAGGGAGGAGGGGAGGGCAGGCCCCGCCGGACGCGACCGGTCTCCAACCCCGTCCACGCCCGCCCTACCCGTGCCGTCCATGGGACGGCCCGGGCCTGCCGCCACGACCGCACCGCGGTCCGGCGGAGCCATGCCCAGCTTCGCGAGCTTCCGCAGCAGCGCCTGGTTGAGCTTGCCGGGGGACCGGAGCATCGCCAGCTCCAGCTTCAGCTGCTCGTTCCGCGCCACCAGCTCGTCGTGCTCGCGGGTGAGCTCGCCCAGCGCGTAGCCGGCGGTGACCACCTGGGTACGGGTCCAGACGTGGAACACGCCCAGCGTCGCCAGCAGCAGCATGGCCAGCGCCACCTGCACGGCGCGGCCGGCCCTGGCGCCGGCGGCGCGGACGCCTCTCGCCTGCGTGCTCATGGCAGCTTCTCCACCGCGCGGAGGCGTGCGCTCCGCGCCCGGGGGTTCCTGGCCACCTCCTCGTCCGCAGCCTTCACCGCCTTGCGCGTGACGGCCGCGAAGGCCGCGCGCGCGCCGCAGGCGCAGACGGGGAGGTCGGGCGGGCAGGTGCACGCCTGCGTCAGCGCCCGGAACCGCTCCTTCACCATCCGGTCCTCCAGCGAGTGGAAGGCGATGGCCGCCGCCCGCCCGCCGGGGTTGAGCATCGAGGGCAGGCCGTCGAGCCAGGCCGCCAGCGCGCCCAGCTCGTCGTTCACCGCGATCCGCAGCGCCTGGAAGGTGCGCGTGGCCGGGTGGATCCGCTTCGGCCAGGCCTTGCGCGGGATGGCGCCGGCCACGACCTCGGCCAGGCGGGCCGTGTCGAGCCGCTCCTCGCCGCCCACCGCCGCCTTGATGGCGCGGGCCACGGGCCGGGCGAAGGGCTCCTCGCCGTAGTCGTGGAGGATGCGGGCCAGCTCGCGCTCGTCGATGCGGCGCAGCAGGTCCTCCAGCGTCTCGCCGTCCTGCGCCATGCGCATGTCGAGCGGGCCGGGGCGGGAGAAGGAGAAGCCGCGCTCCGCCTCGTCGAGCTGCGGGGAGGAGGCGCCCAGGTCCACCAGCGCGCCGTCCACGCCGGCGATGCCCAGCGCGGCCAGCACGTTCTTCGCGTCGCGGAAGTCGGAGCGGACGGCGCGGAAGGCCTCCCCGAAGCGGGCCAGCCGCGCGGTCGCCGCCGCCAGGGCGCGCGGGTCCTTGTCGAGCGCGATCACGCGTGCCCCCTGCTCGAGCAGGAGCCCGGAGTGCCCACCGCCGCCCAGCGTGCCGTCGAGGAAGAGCTCGCCCGGCTTCGGGCGCAGCACCTCGACCACCTCTCTCGCCAGGACCGGCTCATGGACGAACTCCGCGCTCACGTCAGGCCGCTCGGACCGCTTCTTCGACGTCGCCGTACAGCTCCACGTGGCCGCCGGCCCCGCCGGCGAACACCAGGTCGCGCACGTAGCGGCTGGCCCCCGCGGCGCGGAGGCCCGGGATGGCCTTGAGCAGCGCCGCGCCCGCGTAGTGCAGGTGCGTCACGCGCTTGAGATCGATGACGACCATGTGTCCCTCCGCCCGGGCCCGGCCCGCCAGCGCCGCGATGGCGCTGAGCTCGTCCCGGGTCAGCTCGCCCGTGCACCGGATGATGGTCACCTCGTCCTGCCGCCGCGCCTCGTACATGTGCCGCCTCCACCCCGTCGCCGTCGCCCGTCCACTGCCACCTGCCGCCCAGCCACCCGCCACCGCCCTCGCCCGCTGGCCCGCCGGCCGGCAGCCGCCGGCGCGCCACCCACCCACCGTCAGAGCCTCGAGAAGAGATCCACCACCTGGTCCGCCGGGATGTCCGCCGACGTCTGCTCCTCGTGCGTGGCCTTGTCGAAGAGGTGGATGACCCGGCCCATGCCCACCCAGACCACGTCCTTGGAGAGGCGGGCCCAGCTGCGCAGCGGCGGCGGCACCAGCACGCGGCCGTGCACGTCCAGGTCCACCTCGTGCGCCGAGGAGACGAACTTGAGGACGTTGCGCTGCATGCGCGCGTCGAGCGGGGAGGACTCCATCACCTTCTTGACGAGCTCGTTCCAGACCGACTGCGGGAGCGCCAGGACCGAAGGCCAGTGCGGGTACTGCATCAGGACGATGCGCGGCTCGCCCGCGGCGGCGAGCGCCTCCCGGAACCTCGCCGGAAGGCTCGTGCGCCCCTTCGCGTCGATCGCGTGGTTGAAGGTCCCGAAGAACACGTTCTGCCCGGTCTTGCCGCTGGGATCCGCTCTTTGCCACTTCTTCCCACTGGCTGGTTCGGATCTACGGAGTCCAGCGGGGGAAGTCAACCGACCGGGCGCCAGGTCCGGCAGGCGCCTGGATCGGTGTTCAGGATCGGATCAGAGGGCCGCCCGGGCTGGTTGGGGTGGGCCGGGTCCGCACCGCTACCCGTGGGACGTTCAATGAAAGTTGAAGACGCCCCACAGTAAATCCGGCGGACAGGTTGCCGCGCCCCGGGGCCCCGCACATCCTCCCGGCCACCCCGGCGCCGCGTCGCACCAGGCCGGGCGGAGGCGTCATGCCGGCTCTGAAGGGGAAGACGATCTTCATCACCGGCGCCAGCCGGGGCATCGGGCGGGCCATCGGCATGGCCGCGGCGCGGCTGGGCGCCAACGTGGTGGTGGCGGCCAAGACCGACGCCCCGCACCCCCGGCTGCCCGGCACCATCCACGACGCGGCCGAGGCCATGGTCCGCGCCGGCGGCCAGGCCCTGGCGGTCCCCTGCGACATCCGCCACGAGGATCAGATTGCCGCCGCGGTGGCGAAGGCGGTGGAGCGCTTCGGCGGGATCGACGCGCTGGTGAACAACGCCAGCGCCATCCACCTGGCGGGCACGCTCGAGACCCCGCTCAAGCGCTGGGACCTGATGCACGCGGTGAACGCGCGCGGCACCTTCGCCACCACCCAGGCCTGCCTGCCGCACCTGCTCCGGGCGCCCAACCCGCACGTGCTGACGCTGGCGCCGCCGCTCTCGCTCGCCCCGCGCTGGTTCGGCGGGCACCTGGCCTACACCATCGCGAAGTACGGCATGAGCATGTGCGTGCTGGGGATGGCCGAGGAGTTCCGCGACCGAGGCGTGGCCGTGAACGCGCTCTGGCCCAGGACCGTGGTGGCCACGGCGGCGCTGGAGCTGCTGGGCGGCGACGAGACGGCGCGCCACGGCCGCACCCCGGAGATCGTGGCCGACGCCGCGGTGGCGGTGCTGCAGCGCGAGGCCCGGGCCTGCACCGGCCAGTTCCTGATCGACGAGGAGGTGCTGCGGCGCGAGGGGGTCACGGACTTCGAGCGCTACGCGGTGGCGCCCGGCCAGGCGCTCATGCCGGACCTGTTCCTCGACGCCTGAGCCGCGGCCCCCTGGCGCCTGTCGCGGGGGCCGGGGCCGGATTAGAGTCCGGGGATGCACGCGCGGGAAGGCATGCTGGTCAGGATTGAGCGGGAGCTCTCCGTGCGCCTGCCGCGGGCGCTCTTCGCGCCGGAGCTCGAGGGGCCGCTCGGCCCGCCCGTCGAGCCTGAGGCGCTGCTCACGCCCGGGGCCGGCCTGGTGCAGGGCGGCCGCATGCTGCCCGACGCGCTCCCCTTCGTCCGCTTCGCGTCGGGCGATGCGCTCCTGCTCCGCTTCGGCCCCACCGGGCAGCCGCTGGAGGTGGTGGCCTGGCGCGGCGACGGCGGCTGGCACCCCAGCGACGCCGCCCCCGGCTTCCCCTCGGCACCCGCCCGCGCGCTGGCCGAGGCGCGACGGGCGCTGCGGAGCGGGCTCGCGCGGGTGGCCGACGCGGTGGGGCGCACGGCGCTGGCGGGCGACCTGGGCGTGTCGCTCGAGACCTTCGCTGGCTGGCTGCAGGACGCGCGGCTGGTGCCGGACGAGCGGCGCGCGGCGCTGCGGCGCCTCACCGGCGAGGACGACGCGACGCTCTTCACGCAGCGCTGGGACGAGGCGGCCGCCGCCGCCCGCCGCGCCGCCCTCCGTGGCGACCTGGCCTGGCCCGGCGTGGTGCTGGGCTGGGTGGCGGAGGGGGCGGCCGACGCGGCCGGCGCCGGTGACGCGTACGCCGGCGCGCTCCTGGCCGACGCCCCCACGCTCGAGCCGGGGTTCCTGCCGGCGCGCCCAGGCGAGCCGTCGGTCCGGATGCTGGCGGAGGCCTGGCGCCGCTGCGCCGGGGCCGCCAGGCCGGAGGACCCTGCGCTGGCCGCCGCGCTGGAGGGGCCGAGGGCCGTCCGCACCCACCACCTGGCGGAGTGTGACCGCCTGCGGGCGGCGGGGCACCCGGGCGCCGCCTACCGCGCCGCCTGGCGCGCCGGCTGGCGCCGCCCCCTACCGGCCGACATGGACGACGTGCTGGGCCGGCTGGGCGACGCCGCCGAGGCGACCGGCGCCGTGGCCCACGCAGCCCTGGCGCGGCTGCACCTGCGCGCCTGGACGTCCCGCGGCTGACGGCCACGAGGGGTGAACACCGGTGGGCGGGACCCAAGGGGCGCGGAGCGGCGCGCACGCACCGTGATAGGACTCATCGTGAAGCGCCGGCCCCCCGGCGCTGGCCCGCGCCTTCCCTCTCTCCGGTCGCGGGCCCGGCACCTCCGCCACTCCCCCGGGGCGGAGGTGCCCCTGTCTGCGGGGCCGCGGCCCGCCGGGAGACCTCCGGCGGGACCACCAGGGCCAGCGGCAGCGGCGTCGGCACCAGCAGCGAGAGGAGCAGCAGTCCGCCGTGCGCCGCGCGGGGATCGCTGGCGCGCGCCCCGGGCGGCGCGCCGGGCCCTGGCCCGCCGGCCGCGGCTGGCGCGGCGAGGAAGGCGGCAAGCAGGAAGGCGAGCGCGGCCGGCGCGGTCACTGGACCCTCGAGGTCTGGGAGGCGCAGCAGGTCTACGGAGCGACGCTGCGGACGGTGGAGGGGCCAGAGAAGCGCCGCTCCGGGGGACCGCCCCAGCCGCCCTGCCTCGGAAGAAGCTGCCTGGGCCGTGAGGGGTGATCACCCGAGGCATGGGTCCATGCCTTTGCCGGACCAGGGAAACACTCCCGGTGCGTATCCGCACCAGGCCGGTGACCCAGGGTTCCGAGAGGTCCTTGTAAGCGGCAATTTTCCCCAGTCCTGCCGGGAAGTGCCCCTGACGAACCGCGGCACGGGGCCTGCTCTGCGGAGCCGCGGCCGACGCTGGCCACGACATCTAACCCCGGGGTGGGAGAGCCAAATGCGGGATTTGCGGACGCGCACGAAGGTGCTGGGAGGGTTCGCAGCAGCCCTGCTCATCGCGCTCGGGGTCGGCGTGGGCTCGAGCCTGGCCTCCCGGGACGTGCGGCGCCAGCTCACAGTGGCCTCCAGCTCCCAACTCCCGGCGCAGCAGGCGCTGTCGAAGCTCGAAGGCGGCTTCAAGGACGCCCAGTCCTTCCTCAACACCATGGCGCTCTCGCGGGCGACGGCGCAGGTCATCTACGCCGGCGACTGCGCCGGCTGCCACGACGGGCCCAAGCTCTTCTCCGATCGGGCCAGCGAGTCGCTGGTGGCGCTGGACGAGGCCACCGCGACGCTCGACGAGCTGCCGCGCACGCCGGCCCTGGATTGGCGCTGGCCCGAGCTGCGCAGCGCCGTGCAGGCCTGGAGCGCGCGCGGACACAAGCTCCAGGACCTGCTCGGACAGCGCGACAAGCTGCTGGCCGGCTCGGGCGCGGAGGGCGTGGCCGGCAAGTCGGTCGAGGCTGCTGTCTGGGACGAGTGGAAGGAGCTGCACAACCTGTCCGACACCGTCGACGCCGCCACGCTGGCGCTGTCCAGGGAGGTCGGTGAGGAGGTGGCGGCCTCGCAGCTGGCCGCGGTCGAGGCCGAGCACCGGCAGACCGCCACGCAGGCCTGGGTGCTGGCGCTGGCTGCGCTGGTGATGGGGCTCCTGGCCTGGCTCATCGGCCGCTCGGTGGACCACGCCATCCGGGCCATGGTGGCCCAGACCCAGCGGCTCACCGAGGCGGCGCTGGAGGGGGCGCTGGAGGTCCGCGGCGAGGAGGGCGGGGTGCCGGCCGAGTTCCGCCCGGTGGTGGCCGGCATGAACCAGACCCTGGACGCGGTGGTCGGGCCGGTGCACTGCGCCACCGCCTACGCCCAGCGGATCGCCCGGGGCGAGCTGCCCCCGCCCATCACCGAGGACTACCGGGGCGAGTTCGGCGTGCTGCGCGACAGCCTCAACCAGATGACGGGCGAGATCCGGACCCTGGTCTCCGGCCTGTCCACCATGACCGCGGCCCACGCCGCCGGCGACGTCGACGCGGTGGTCGACGTGGCGCGGCTGGAGGGCGCCTTCGCCGAGATGGCCGCGGGCGTGAACGGCTGCGCCCAGGTCTACGCCGGCATCCTCAGGGACGTGCTCGACATCCTGGCGCGCTACGGCGCCGGCGACTTCTCGCCGGTGCTGCGCCCGCTGCCGGGCAAGCTGGCCCGCGCCAACCAGGGGCTGGAGCTGCTCCAGCACGAGCTGCGCGGCTTCGCCGAGGACGTGAAGGCGCTCGGCGCGGCCGGCGTGCGGGGCGAGCTGACGGCGCGCGCCGATCCGGCGCGGTACCAGGGCGACTGGCGCGCCATCGTCTCGGGCGTGAACGACACGCTCGACGGCGTGACCGGCCCCATGGCGGCGGCCGCCCAGTACATGGAGGCCATCGCCCGGGGCGAGATCCCGCCGCCCATCGCGGACGAGTGGCCCGGCGACTTCGCCGCGCTGCGCTCGTCGATCAACCGCTGCTGCGCCGCCATCCAGGCGCTCGTCTCCGACGCCGACGGGCTGGCCTCGGCGGCGGTGGAGGGCCGGCTCTCGGCCCGCGCCGAGGCGGGGCACCACGAGGGCGACTTCCGCCGCATCGTCGACGGCGTCAACCGCACGCTGGACGCCGCGGTGGCGCCGGTGCGCGAGGCGTCCGCGGTGCTGGGCCGGCTGGCGGCGCGCGACCTGTGCGCCCGCATGGGCGGCGACTACCGGGGCGACCACGCGCAGATGAAGGAGTCGCTCAACGCCGCCGCCGACGCGCTGCACGGCGCGCTGGTGCAGGTGGCGGGCGCGGCCCGCCAGGTGGCGAGCGCCTCCTCGCAGATCGCCGCCAGCAGCCAGGCGGTGGCGAGCGGCGCCTCCGAGCAGGCCAACGCGCTGGTGGAGACCACCTCGCGCCTGGAGGGGATCACCGAGGTGGCCCAGCGCACGCGCGCCGGCGCGGGACGCGCCGACGGCCTGGCCCGCTCGGCCCGCACCGCCGCCAGCGACGGCGCCACGGCCATGAACGCGATGGCCGGCGCCATGGCCCGCATCCGCGCCTCGGCGGAGAGCACCTCGCAGATCATCCGGGACATCAACGACATCGCGTTCCAGACCAACCTGCTCGCGCTCAACGCGGCGGTGGAGGCGGCGCGCGCCGGCGACGCCGGCCGCGGCTTCGCGGTGGTGGCCGAGGAGGTGCGCAGCCTGGCCCTGCGCTCCAAGGAGGCGGCGCGGCGGAGCGAGGAGCTGATCCGCGACTCGATGCGCCAGGCCACGGAGGGCGAGGAGACCAGCCGCGCCGTGTCCACGCGGCTGGGCACCATCGCCACCGACGTCTCGCAGGTCACCGAGGTGGTGGCCGAGATCACACGCGAGTCGGCGGAGCAGGCGGTGGGCGTGGAGCAGGTCACGGTGGCGGTCTCGGAGATGGAGAAGGTGACCCAGCAGAACGCGGCCTCCTCGGAGGAGTCCTCCTCCGCCGCCGCCGAGCTGGCCGAGAACGCCCAGGAGCTGCGCCGGCTGGTGGAGTCGTTCCAGCTCGGCGAGGACGGCGCCGGCGCCGCGCCGCTGCTGGCCGCGCCCGCGCGGCGGGCCAGGCGGCAGCTGCCGCGGGCGTGAGCGCCCCCCGCCCTCTCCCACCTCCACCTCCACGCGCGCGTCTCCTGTCCAGGAGACACGAAGCAGCGCGGAGGCCCCCGCCGCGACCCGCACCCCCCGGCAAACCGGCTTCGCGCGCGGCGGCGTGGCCGGATCGTGGCTGGCCCCGCCCGATTCTGGGATAGAGAGGAAGCCCATGGACCTCCTCCCGTCCCGACCGCTCCGCCTCGCCGCCCTGCTGCTCCCGCTGGTCGCCGCCGCGCCCGCCGGCGCCGCCGACTGGATCACGTCCAAGGACGGCGTGGTCGAGGTGGCCGGGAAGGAGGCGCACCTGCGCGTCACCGTCCCCGCGCCTGACACCATCCGCGTCCGCTTCTCGCGCTCCGCCGAGTTCGCGCCCGACCGCTCCTTCGCCGTGGAGGCGGCCGCGCTCGCCCACCCCGCGCCGTTCAAGGTGGAGGAGAAGGGCGACACGGCCGTGATCCGGGCGGCCGGCGCGGGCCTGCGCATCACGCGCTCGCCGCTGACGGTGGCGCTGCTGGACGGGCAGGGGGAGGTGGTGGCCGAGGAGGCCGCGCCGGTGGCGCTGGCCGTCGACGGCGGGAAGGTGAGCTGGAGCCTCGCCGCCGGCGAGCACGTGTTCGGCCTGGGCGACAAGGCCAAGGGCTACGATCGCCGCGGGCAGTCGTTCCAGCTCTGGAACTTCGACAACTACGGGTGGAAGGACGACAGCGACCCGCTCTACAAGTCCATCCCGTTCCTGGTCTTCCTGCGCGACGGCAAGGCCCACGGCCTCTTCCTCGACAACCCGGCCCGCTCCTTCGTGGACGTGGGCGAGGCCGACCCCGCCCTGCTGACCTGGGAGCTCGACCGCGGCGCGGTGGACCTCTACCTCATCGCCGGCCCGGATCCGCGCAAGGTGGTCCAGGCCTACACGGCGCTGGTGGGGCGGCAGCCGCTGCCGCCGCTCTGGTCGCTGGGCTACCACCAGTGCCGCTATTCGTACGAGACCGAGCGCGAGTTCCGCGACGTCTTCGGCAAGCTCCGCGAGCACAAGATCCCGGCCGACGTGATGTGGCTGGACATCGACTTCCAGCAGGGCAACGCGCCCTTCGTCGTGGACGCCGGGCGGTTCCCCACCTTCGACAAGATGGTGGCCGACGCGCGCGCCCAGGGGCTGCGCACCGTGGTCATCACCGACCCGCACATCAAGGAGAAGAAGGGCCAGGCGCCCTACGACACGGGCGTGGCCGGGGACCACTTCATCAAGGAGCCGGGGGGCGACATCTTCGTGGGCGAGGTCTGGCCGGGCTCCAGCGTCTTCCCGGAGTTCACGCTCTCCCGCTCGCGCGCCTGGTGGGGCACGCTGTACGCCGACTTCGTGAAGCGCGGCGTGGCCGGCTTCTGGAACGACATGAACGAGCCGGCGCTCTTCGGCATCGCCTCGAAGACGATGCCCGAGGGGCTGCCGCACCGCCTCGACGACGGCACCTCGCTCGATCACGTGGCGGTGCACAACGTCTACGGCCACCTCAACGCGCGGGCCACCTACGAGGGGCTGCTGGCGCTCCAGCCTGACGTCCGCCCCTTCGTGCTCACCCGCGCCGCCTACGCCGGCACCCAGCGCTGGGCCGCCACCTGGACCGGCGACAACCTGGCCACCCGCGACCACATGGAGATCTCGGTCCCCACGCTCCTCAACCTGGGCGTGTCGGGCTACACCTTCTCCGGCGCCGACATGGGCGGGTTCGCCGGCTGCCCCTCGGCCGACCTGGCCACCGAGTGGACCGAGCTGGGCGTCTACCAGCCCTTCTTCCGGAACCACAGCGCCAAGGGCACCTGCCGCCGTGAACCGTGGGTGAACGGCGCCGACCACGAGAAGCGGCGCCGGGCCGCCATCGAGCGGCGGTACCAGCTCCTCCCCTACCTCTACACCGCCTTCGAGGAGGCCTCCCGGACCGGCCTGCCGGTGATGCGGCCGCTCTGGCTCGAGTACCCCGGCGACCCGGCCGCGGCGACCGATCGCAACTTCCTGCTTGGCCGCGACCTGCTGGTGCTGCCCAGGTTCCGCGGCTCCAAGGTGCACCTGCCGGCCGGCGACTGGTTCGACGTGCGCACCGGCGCCAAGGTGGCCGGTGGCCGCGACGTCGCGCCGGAGCCGGGCAAGGACACCAGCGTGCAGGTGCTGGCGCGCGCCGGCGCCATCGTGCCGGAGGGGCCGGTGGTCCAGCACACCGGCGAGCTGGGCGGCGCGCTCACGCTCCACGTCTACCCGGGCCCCGGCTGCAAGGGCTCGGTCTACGCCGACGACGGCCAGACCTTCGCCTACCGCACCGGCGCGTACAAGCGGGTGGAGTACCGCTGCACGCCGCAGGCGGACGGGATCGCCGTGGCGGCGCTCTCGGGCGGGAGCGCCACGCCCTGGTGGACCTCGACGCAGGTGGTGATCCACGGCGTGCCCCGCGCGCCCAAGGGCGTGTCGGGCGGGACGGGCAAGGGGCCGGCCCCGGCCGTCGCCTACGACGCGGCCACGCAGTCGGCCACCATCACGCTGGCCAGCCCGGACAGCGACTGGAGCCTGAGCACCACCTGGTAGCGCCGCGGCCGGCTCAGCCGCCCTTGCGCGGCTTGCCGGCCCGGAGCAGCTCCTTCACCAGGTGTGCACCGAGGGCCTGCAGCCCCTCCGCCAGGAGGGCGCGGGCCCTCGGCGTCTGGAGCGTGGCGCGCATGGCCTCGGCGACCAGGCCGATCTCCAGGTCGAGCCGGATCAGGGGCGGCGGCCACCGCCGGGGTGGCCTCCACGGGCCGCGCCCGCCCGCCCAGCGCCACCGCGCCGGCGCTGAGCCGGTCCATCAGCGCGTCCTCGCGCGTGCGGGGGCCCTGGGCCTCGCGCAGCGCGGCGGAGAGCCCCTCGTGCACGTCGGCCAGCGCCGCCGGCACGGCCAGCGCCTGGTCGAGGCGCACCGCGGCCTCCTCCTCGTCGACGCCGCGCGCCGCGGCGTAGGTCGGCGCCAGCAGGGGGATCAGGGCGCGGCGCGGGAGCACGTGCGGCAGGCGCGGGGAGAAGAGGCTCACGGGGCTGGTCTACCGCGCCGGAGGGGCGGGCGCACCCCCTGCCTTGCCGGGGCGCGCCGGCCCCGGTATACCCCCCGCCTTGAACATCGCCACCTTCGCGGACCTGAAGCTCTCCCCCGAGGCCCTCCGCGCCCTCGATCGCGCCGGCTTCGAGCACCCCACGCCCATCCAGGCGCAGGCCATCCCCCCCGCGCTGCTGGGGCGGGACGTGATCGGCACGGCCGCCACCGGAACCGGCAAGACGGCCGCGTTCCTGCTCCCCATCATCGATCGGCTGGCCGCCCGGCACGCGGGCGAGGGGCAGGGGCATGGCCATGGGCACGGGCACGGGCACGCGCAGAGGGCGGGGGCGGGTGGGCCGGCGGGGCCGCGCGCGCTCATCCTGGCGCCCACCCGCGAGCTGGCGTTGCAGATATCCGAGGAGCTGGAGCGGTTCGGGCACGGGCGCAACGTACGCGGCGCGGTGGTGATCGGCGGCGTGGGGATGGGGCAGCAGGCGGAGGCGTTCCGGCAGCGGCGCGAGGTGATCGTGGCGACGCCCGGCCGCCTGGTGGACCACCTGCAGCAGGGCAACGCGCGGCTGGATGGCCTCGAGGTGCTGGTGCTCGACGAGGCCGACCGGATGCTGGACATGGGGTTCAAGCCGCAGCTGGACCGGATCCTGGCGCGCGTGCCGCGCAAGCGACAGACCCTGCTGTTCAGCGCGACCATGGGCGACGAGGTCGCCGCCTTCGCGCGGGCGCACCTGCAGGACCCGGTGCGCGTCGAGGTGGTCCGGAGCGGGACCACCGCGTCGCGGGCCGAGCAGGCGGTCTACCACGCGGCGCAGGACGAGAAGCTGGCGCTGCTCCTCGAGCTGCTGGCGCGCGAGGACGTGTCCACCCTGGTCTTCACGCGCACCAAGCGGCGCGCGGACCGCGTGGCCAAGGGGGTCGGGCGGGCCGGGCACAAGGTGGCGCGCATCCACGCCGACCGCTCGCAGGCCCAGCGCCGGATGGCGCTGGAGGGGTTCAAGGACGGGCAGTACCGCGTGCTGGTGGCGACGGACATCGCCGCGCGAGGGATTGACGTCGCGGACATCGGCCACGTCATCAACTTCGATCTGCCGCACGTCCCAGAGGACTATGTGCACCGCGTGGGGCGGACAGCGCGCGCTGCGGCGAGCGGCCGCGCCTCGAGCTTCACCTCTCCGGAGGAGCAGGACCTGCTCCGCGCGATCGAGAAGCTGACCCGCACCCAGATCCCCAGAGTAGATGTGCCGCGCGACGCCGAGGTGTTCCAGGCGGAGCTCAAGCGGTCGGCGGAGGGGCGGGCGAACACCAACCCGCCACAAGGGGCCCAGGGCGGTCGCATCCGAACCGGGCGACCGGGGCCGGGGAAGCGCAAGGGAGCGGCGCGCGCCTCCGGCGGTGGAGGCGGCGGCAGGCACGGAGGAGCTTCCCGGGGCGGCGCGGGGACCGAGGGAGGGGAGGGGAACTCCAGCGCTGGCGGCGGGAAGCCGAAGCTGATCGGGACCTGGGGACCCAAGCGGCGGCGCTAGTCAGGCCAGGACGTCCCGGCCCATGCTGCTCATCCGAACGCCTCGCAGGGCTGGTGGTGCTGGACGCGCAGCAGGTAGGTTCCGGCCGGGAAGATCTCGGCCAGTGTGCCCGCCTCGCGCTTCCTCCAGGCCGCGCGGTAGCGCTCGAGGAACTCCCTGATCCGCGCGAGCGCCTGTTTCAGCCGCTCGGGGTCTCGCGCCGCGACCAGAGGCTTCGGGGAGCGGCGCGGCGGCGGGGAGGTCGGCCGGCTCAGCGGTGCCTGATCGAGGACGCGCTGGCGCCCCAGGAACGGCTTGCCCTTGGCCCGCGCCTTGTCGCGCGCCAGTCGCACGAGCTCGTCCAGGCGGGACACGACGCGTTCACGGAACTCCGCGGCCGACGCGAAGCCCTTCGGCACGGTCAGCCGGAGCGTGGCGGTCTCCGGGAGGTCGCCGTCCATCAGGAAGAACACCTCCGGTCGCGCGATGACCGTCTCCGTGCCGAAGGCGGCCGGGTCGGAGAAGGCGCCGGGCCACTCGCCGGGGTCGAACACGAGGTTGGCGGCCACGGGGTTGGCGAGCGTGTACGCTCCCTGCTCGACCACGGCCTCGTCAGTCTCCACCGCGACATCGTTGTAGCTGCCGGGCCTCCAGAAGTTCTCGGTGTTGCCGACGTGCGGGTTCAGGGCCCGAGCGATGAGCGACATGGCCAACTGCATGAACTCCGGAAGCCTCGCGGACACGTCCGTGAGCAAGAGGTGGAGGTGGTTCGACATCACCAGGTAGGCGTGGATTCGACCCCCGTCCTCTGCGCCGCGACCGCCAGCGCGTACTCGACGACCTGGTTCGTCACCGCGCTTGGCGTCAGCAGGAAGCGCCGCAGCGAGCAGTTGCGGGTGACGAAGTGGATCATCTTCGGGAGGATGCGGCGAGGAAAGGACATGCGGCTGCGCCTTCGCATGCCCCGTGCCGAGCGCCAGGCCCAGCGGGCACGCGGGGTTGCGCTCCAGCGAGTGGCATGGACGGTCCGCGGCGCGGTCGCAGCGGCTGAACCGCGGACCATCGAGGTACTCTCGGTCATCCGTCATCGGGCCGCATTCAGCCGCAGTGGGCCATTGCAGAAGGGACCCGCCTGCGCGCACGCGCCGCAGGCCGGAGTCCTCTCGGTCGGCGTGAAGGCGGTCGTTGCGAAAGTACTCTGGGCTTCAGGCGGCGGCGCGCGCGCGGCTGCGGCGGGCGTACTTCACCCACCGCCGCTGCCGCCAGCGCCGGTACATCAGCAGGCCGCGCAGCCATTCGTCGGCTGCCATCGAGATCCACACGCCGGTGAGCCCGAGCCCGGCCTTGAGCCCGAGCAGCCACGCCAGCGGCACCCAGACGCCCCACATGGAGGCGAGACCGACGAGGACCGGGAACTTCACGTCGCCGGTGGCCCGGAGCGAGTTGATCACCACCACGTTGAAGACCCGGCCCGGCTCGAGCACCAGGCCGATGCGCAGCAGCAACGCCCCGGTGGCGATCACGACGGCGTCCTGCGTGAACAGCCCCAGCAGCCGGGGCGCCGCCACGGCCACGGCCGTCACCACGGCCAGGGCCAGCAGGATCCCGGTCCGCAGCGACCGGAGCAGCTGCCGGTACGCGGCCTCGATCTCACCCGCGCCCACAAGGTGCCCGACCAGCAGCTCGGTCCCGATCCCGATGGAGATGCTGAACTGGATCACCCAGGTGGTGACCTGCATCGTGTAGGTCTGCGTCGCCAGCGCCGGCCCGCCCATGCGCGCCACGAAGGAGGTGACCACCATCAGCGCCAGCCACCAGCTCAGGTTCTCGCCAGCGGCGGGGAGGCCGATGTGGAGGATCCGGGCCAGCCGCTCGCGGGGCAGGTCGAAGTAGTCGCGCAGCCGGGGTCGGATGCGGGTGTAGTGGTGGACCAGCACGTAGAGCGCCGCCGAGGCGAGCAGGCGGCTTGCCACGCTGGAGAGCGCGACGCCCACGACGCCCATGCGCGGCAGGCCGAACCAGCCGAACAGGAGCAGGGCGTTCCCCGCCGCGTTGAGCACGTTCTGCCCGACCGTGACCAGCATCGCCACGCGGGTGTGCCCGTGCGCCCGCAGCACCGCGGCCTGGGCCACGTTGCGCGCCTCGACGAAGAGCGTGCCGCCCATCAGCAGCAGGAACGGCAGCGCGTACTCCAGCGGCCTGCCCTCGAGCTGCATCAGCCGGAGCAGCGGCTCGGCCAGCCCGGCCATCGCCGCGCTCACCAGCAGGCCGAACCAGGTGTTCACCGCCACCGCGGCGGCGCCGATCCGCTCGGCCCCCGGCCGGTCCCCGGCGCCGAGGTGGTGGGTGATCACCACGCTCGCGCCCACCGCCACGAAGTTGAACAGGATGATGGCCAGCGTGACGAACTGGTTGGCCACGCCCAGGCCGGCCACGGCGTCGTCGCCCACGTGGGCCACCATGAAGGTGTCCACCGTGCCGATCAGCACGCGCAGCGCCTGCTCGACGAAGATGGGCCAGGCCAGGGCCAGCAGCCCGGCCCGCACCAGGGGGTGATCGTCGCCCTGGGGGCGGGGCGGCTGCGCTGGGGCTGTGTCGCTCACTGCGTGGTCCGTTCGGGCGTTCACCGGGCCCGGAAGGCGGCCTCGAGCTGCGCTGGCGTGATCAACGCCGAGGTGGACGCCTTGATTCCGCAGGTGTGACGTGCGGTGATCTGTCCGCGGCGGACCGCGTCCTCCAGATCGTACCCGTCGAGCACGTGGCTCGCGAGGAAGCCGACCGCCAGCCCATCGCCGGCGCCGTTGGTGTCGACCACCGGGGTCTCCGAGCGGACCGGCTCGAAGAGGCGGATCCCGTCGCGCGTGCCCAGGGCGCAGCCGCGCGCGCCCATCCCAGACACCACGACCAGCTCCGGCCGGTGCCGGAGCACGTCGCGGATCAGCGGGGACGGATCGGGGTGGTTGGCTGCGGAGAAGAAGAGGATGTCCGCCTGGTCGACGAAGTCCTGGCGATAGGGGTCCGGCCAGTGCACCACGTCCTGCAGGTCGGCGGCGATCCTGACGCCCAGCGCGCGCGCCACCGGGAGCAGCCGGCGCGCCCAGTTGGGCAGGTGGAAGTGCGCCAGGCGAGCGCGCGCCAGCACCGCCCGGCAGCGGTCCAGGTCCGGCTCGAGCTGCATGTGGCCGCCGCCGTCGTAGAAGTTCTTCCGGCGGCCGTCCTGGTACATCAGGTTGACCGAGCGGCTGGTGCCGGCGGGATCGACGAAGGTGGCGGAGAGGTCGACGCCGTCGCGCGCCAGCTCGTCCTTCACCCACCGGCCCATCGGGTCGTCGCCGACGTAGCCGATGAAGGCGGTCCGCTTCCCGAGCTGGGCGTAGCCGCGGCTGGTGTAACCGCCCGCCTGGCCCACGTTGTCCAGGTTGCGGGTGAAGTTCGCCTCCACGGACCAGTCGATGTCGCGGCCGTGGAAGTAGACGTTGGTGTCGATTCCGACGTTGCCGACGACGACGACGTCGAGGTCGCGGTTTGGCATGAGGGCGCCCCCTCCCGAGGGCGCCCCCTTCTCTATTCGATCTTCGGCAGCTTCGCGAGCGACGCCCGGACGCGCTCGGCGGGATACTCGTAGTCCTCGAGCTCGCCGGCGAAGAAGGCGTCGTAGGCGGCCATGTCCACGTGGCCGTGGCCGGAGAGGTTGAAGAGGATGACCTTCTCCTTCCCCTCCTCCTTGGCGCGCAGCGCCTCGTCGATGGCGCCGCGGATGGCGTGCGACGACTCGGGGGCGGGGATGATGGCCTCGGTCCCGGCGAACTGGACCGCCGCCTCGAAGCAGGAGAGCTGGCCGACGGCGCGCGCCTCCACCAGCCCCGCGTGGACCAGCTGCGAGACCAGCGGCGAGGCGCCGTGGTAGCGCAGGCCGCCGGCGTGGATGCCGGGCGGCATGAAGTCGTGACCCAGCGTGTACATCTTGGCCACCGGTGCCATCTTGGCGGTGTCGCCGTAGTCGAAGGTGTAGATGCCCTGGGTGAGCGTGGGGCAGGAGGACGGCTCGATGGCCAGGACCTTCAGGTCCTTGCCCGCCGCCTTGTCCGCCAGGAACGGGAAGGCGATGCCGGCGAAGTTCGAGCCGCCGCCGTGGCAGCCGATGACCACGTCGGCCCCCTTCTCGCCCGCCAGCGCCAGCTGCTCCTTGGCCTCGAGGCCGATGATGGTCTGGTGCAGGCAGACGTGGTTCAGCACCGAGCCGAGCGCGTAGCGCGTGTCATCGTGGGTGGCGGCGTCCTCGACCGCCTCGGAGATGGCGATGCCGAGGGACCCCTGGCTGTCCGGGTCGCCGGCCAGGATGCCGCGCCCGGCGTTGGTGCTGGGCGAGGGCGAGGCGACCACGTCGGCGCCCCACAGCGACATCATGCTCTTGCGATAGGGCTTCTGCTTGAAGGAGATCTTCACCATGTACACGGTGCAGGCCAGGCCGAACATCTTGGCCGCGAGCGCCATGGAGGTGCCCCACTGGCCGGCGCCGGTCTCGGTGGCGATGCGCTTCGTCCCGGCCAGCTTGTTGTAGTAGGCCTGCGGGATCGCCGTGTTGGGCTTGTGCGAGCCGGCGGGCGAGACGCCCTCGTACTTGTAGTAGATGCGGGCCGGGGTCCCCAGCGCCTGCTCGAGCCGGCTGGCGCGGAAGAGCGGGGAGGGGCGCCAGAGCCGGTAGATCTCGCGGACCGGCTCGGGGATGGGGATCCAGCGCTCGGGCGACATCTCCTGCTCGATGAGCTCCATCGGGAAGAGCGGCAGCAGATCGTTCGGCGTCACAGGCTGGAGCGTCCCCGGGTGGATCACCGGCGCGAGCGCGCCAGGCAGGTCGGGGATGATGTTGTACCAGTGGGTCGGGATCCGGTCCTCGCCGAGCAGGATCTTGTGCTGCATTGCAGACCTCGATTCAGCCGGAGCGCAGGCGCGCGCCTTGTAGATGGGTGGGGAAAGCCCGCGATTAGCTCAGACCCGTGCGGGCTGCGTCAAGCGCGAACACCGTTTCGTTCACACGCCTTGGCGGGCACCCACCGGTGCAGGCCAAGGCGGCGGGCGAAGGCGGTACCACGGAGGCACACTGCCGTCCGCTTCGGATGGCCAGCTACAGGGGTGGAACAACATGACATGTGCACGTGGAAGGGCCGCCCTGGCGGCGCTCCTCCTGGTGTTGGGCGGGACGGCGCAGGCCGCCGATCCCATCGCGTTGAACATCGAACGCCTGCGGCTCGATCCCGGCGCGAGCGGGTCGCTGGTGGTGGGCAGCGGCGAGGTGGTCGGAAAGGCGCAGCTCCGGCTCAGCCTGGCGGGCCACTTCGAGTACAGGCCGCTCATCCTGGCCGACGACGGGGACCTCCGCGGCCGCGGCGTCGGGTACCAGCGCTCGCGCGCGGCCGACCTGGTCGAGAACCGCACCACCATCCACGCCGTGTTCGCAGCCGGCCTCACGGACAAGCTGGAGCTCGACTTCGAGCTGCCCATCGTCGCCTACCAGGGCGGCGGCAGCGACTCCCTGGGGATCGCCTCGCCGGACCAGGGCGGCATCGCGTCCCCGGCCATCGGACTCCGCTACGCGCTGATGACCGGTGGGCCGACCACCGCCGGCGTGGCCGTGGAGACGCGGCCGCAGTGGGCCAAGACCCTTCAGTACGGCGGCGAGGAGGGCTGGCTCATCGAGCCGCGCGTCGAGGGCGGACACCGCCTGGGCAGCTCGCTCTTGACCGCCAAGCTCGGCGGGCGCTTCCGGACCGAGAAGGCCGACCTCTCCAACGGCGAGTCCCTCGGGCACGAGGTCCTGGCAGGCCTGGCCTGGAGCACGACCGGAAAGGGCGTGCGATTCGAGGCCTCCGCGCTGGGCGACTTCAACTTCGACGGGCTCTCGCAGCGCGCCGAGCTGCTGGGCGGCGTGCGGCTGCCGCTCGGGTCCGAAGGCGACCTGTTCCTGCTCGCGGGCCCGGGCTTCTTCGAGGCGCCTGGCACGCCCACCTTCCGTGCGCTGCTGGGCGTCTCGCTCGGCACGAAGAAGGCCGAGCCGCCGCCGCCGCCGCCTCCTCCTCCGCCGCCCCCTCCCCCGGATCCGTGCGCGGCCGGCCAGGCCCACACGCCGGAGCAGTGCCCGGCCCTCGACGATGACGCCGACGGCATCCAGAACGGCCAGGACCGCTGTCCGTTGGAGAAGGGCATCCCCGAGATGCAGGGCTGCCCGGCCCGGGACGGGGACGGCGATGGGGTGCCGGACCACCTCGACAAGTGCCCCGATCAGCCGGGCGTCCCGGAGGCGGAGGGGTGCCCGCCGGCGCGGGCGGAGATCAAGGCGGGCAAGATCTCCATCCAGGAGCGCGTCTACTTCGACACCGGCAAGGCCACCGTGCAGCCGCGCTCCTTCCCGGTGCTCGACGACGTGGCCGCACTCCTCCGCGCCAACCCCGGCGTCACCGGCGTGATCATCGAAGGTCACACCGACTCCCGCGGGTCCCCGACCCAGAACCGCAAGCTCTCGCAGGGGCGGGCGGAGGCCGTGCGTGACTACCTCGTCCAGAAGGGCGTGGACGCCGGCCGGCTGGAACCCCAGGGGCTCGGGCCGGATCGACCCGTGGCCGACAACGCCACCGCCGCCGGTCGCGAGGCCAACCGGCGTGTGGAGTTCGTGATCCGCGACGTGAAGCCGGCGCCGTGATCAGTCCGCTCGCCCGCTCGTTCCGCTCCGCGGGACGGGCGGGCGGGCGCCTACGCCATCATCTCCCCGCCGTCCACGTGCAGCGCCTGGCCGGTCACGGCCGGGCTGCGGGCGAGGTAGACCGCGGCCTCGGCCACTTCCTCGGGCGTCGCGGGACGGCCGAGCGGGTTGCTCCTCAGCAGCACCTGCCGCGCCTCGGCCTGGGTGCGCCCGGTGGCCAGCGCGACCGCGTCCACGGCCTCGTCCATCATCCTCGTCTCGGTCCAGCTCGGGCATATGGCGTTGGCGGTCACGCCCTTCTTCGCCCCCTCCAGCGCCACGCTCCGCGTCAGCCCGATGAGCCCGTGCTTGGCGGCGGCGTAGGCCGCCCCGTACTTGAGCCCCATCCGCCCCGCCACCGAGGCGACATTGATGATCCGGCCCCAGCCTCGGTCGTACATGGCCGGCAGGCAGGCCCGGGTGAGCAGGAAGGGTGCGGTCAGGTTCACCGCCAGGAGGGCGTCCCAGGTCACATCCTCCAGCGCGTGCGCCGGCGCGCTCTGGTGCAGGCCGGCGTTGTTCACCAGGATCTCCACCGGACCCAGCGCCTCGGCCACCGCTGCCGGCGCGCGCGCCAGCGTCTCCCGGTCCAGCACGTCGAGCGGCAGGAAGAGCGTGCGCCGCCCCAGCGCCGCCACCTCCGCAGCCACCGCCTCGATCTCCGGTACCGTGCGCGCCGCCACCGCCACGTCGGCGCCCGCCCGCGCCAGCGCCAGCGCGATGGACCGCCCGATGCCGCGGCCACCACCGGTCACCAGCGCCACCCGCCCCTCCAGGCTGTTCTCCACCACAGGCATGATGCCTCCTCCCATCCCAGAGTACTTTTGACGATACCGCGGGGCGGCTACGGGGTGCCCGACCGGGGACCACCCCCTGCGGGACTGCGGCAGCAGCCGCCGGGTCCTGCGGACGTCCGGGCCGCTCCGCCGGCTTCCTGGGACAGCCCTGCTCCGGCAGGCCCGCCCCACACCCGCCCACCCGTTGCGAATCACGTCACCGCCGGCTGACCCAGGGGCCACCGATCGCGTACATTGGGGGGCGTGGCGGTCGCCCTCGCGGCCGGGAGGGTTGGATGGACAGGGATCGCCGGCTTCACCCCAGATTCCCGCTCATCCTCGCGGTCCAGTACCTGGGGGCCGATCACGTCCTCGATTACACCGAGAACCTCTCCGCCACCGGCCTCTTCATCTGCACCGAGCGCGAGTTCGCCGTCGGCGAGCGCGTGACGCTGGTGGTCTCCTTCCCGCAGCTGGTCGAGCCGGTCGAGCTGGAGGTCGAGATCGTCCGCACCCGCGGCGCGGCCGACGGCGTGGCCGCCGGCGTGGCGGTCCGGGTGCCGGAGGACCGGCCGCTCGACCGGGCGCGGCTGGAACAGGTTGCGGTGCAGGTCGGCGGCGGCCGGCTGCCCGAACCCACCCACCGGATCCTGCTGGTCGAGGACAACGCGCTGGTGGCCTCGATGTATGCCGCGGCGCTGCGCCGCCTCTCGGAGGAGGACCACCTGGCCGGCCTCTCCATCGAGGTCGCGAGCGACGGCTCGGCGGCGCTCCACCGGCTCACGCGCCCGCCGCGCATCGACGTGCTCGTCACCGACCTCTTCATGCCGGTGCTCTCGGGCATCACCCTGGTCGAGCGCCTGCGCGCCGACCCGGCGCTGACCGACACGCCGGTGGTGGTGATCACCTCCGGCGGCGAGCGCGAGCGGCAGCAGCTGGCCGAGCTGGGCGTCTCGCTCTTCCTGCGCAAGCCGGTGAGCTACCACGAGCTGGCCGGAGCCGTGCGCGGGCTGCTCGAGCGACGTCCCGCGGCCGCGGCGCGGTCGACCGGGGGCACCCGCCAGGAGGAGTTGCCTTAGGCGCCGGGAGGGCGCATAGAAAGAGCAGACGCGATACCGGCCTCCCGCCGGCAAACGGAGCAGCCACAGGACGCTCCGGTTCGCAAGCAAGGGCCCGCTCACGAGCGGGCCCTTTTCATTGGCGGGCGCCCTCTTCAACCGCTGCGAGTCCGCACATGAGCGAGCCCTGCCTCCAGGAGCGGTACGCCCCCCACAACGCCTGCTTCGGCTGCGGCCCCTCCAACCCGCGCGGCCTGCGGGTCCGCAGCTACAGGCGCGGCGCCGAGGTGGTGGCGGAGTGGCAGGCCGAGAAGCACCACGAGGCCTTCGAGGGCATGCTCTCCGGCGGCGTCATCGGAACGCTGCTCGACTGCCACTCCAACTGGACGGCCGCGGCCCACCTGATGGACGCCGGCGGCCTGGCCACGCCGCCCTGCACCGTCACCGCGGAGTACGCCGTCAAGCTGCTCCGCCCCACGCCCACCTCCGGCCCGGTGCAGCTGGCCGCGCGGGTGGTGGAGTCGGCCGCCGATCGGGCCGTGGTGGAGGCCACGCTGACCGCCGGCGGGAAGGTCTGCGCCACCTGCCGAGGCACCTTCGTGGCCGTGCGCGAGGGCCACCCGGCCTACCACCGCTGGTGAGGCCCCACCCGGCCCGCCCGGTGCATTGCGGCGCAGGGGGGCGCAGGCTAGCTTCGGGGACCCCGGTCCGGTGGACGGCCCGGCGGCGGAGGTTCACCCATGGCCAACCTCGCGGCCCACATCACCGGCACCGTCGCCAAGATCGAGAAGAAGGCGGGCGACCGCGTCCAGCCCGGCGAGGTGGTGGTGATCCTCGAGTCGATGAAGATGGAGATGCCGGTGGAGGCGAGCTCCGCCGGCACGGTCCGCGAGATCCGCTGCCAGGAAGGTCAGTCGGTGGCGGAGGGGGACGTGCTCGCCGTCATCGGCTGAGCGCCACCACCGCATAGCCCACCAAGAGCCCGAGCAGCAGGCCGGCGGCGCCGGCCACGGCGATCCGCACCCAGACGCCGGCGGGCGCCGCAGGCTGCGGGGGCACGGCCGGGGCCGGGGCGGCCGCCGGCGTGGCGCCCGGAGCGGGCGAGGGCGCAGCCGACGGCGCCGGCGGGACCGCGGCCCGGGCGGGCGGCGGCGCGGGCTCGGGCGGCGCGGCCCGGGGCGCCGGAGGCGGCTCGATCCGCGGCGGCGGAGGAGGCGCAGGGGCAGGCGGGGGCGCCGGGCGGTCCACCCTCGGCGTGGGCGCGGTGACGCCCGCGGGGCGCGGCGGCGGCGTCGCGCCAGGCGGCAGCGGCGGCGGCGCGTCCGGCACCGCCGCGTCGGGCAGCACCGCCAGGTCATAGGCGCCGATCTCGACCAGGTCGCCCTCGCGCAGCTTGCGCCGCCCGGTGATCCGCTGGCCGTTGACGCGCGTGCCGGTGAGGCTGCCCAGGTCCTCGACGAACACCGCGCCGCTGGCGCGCAGGAAGCGCGCGTGCCGCCGCGACACGTCGCGGTCGTCCAGCCGCGCGGCGACGCCCTCGGCGGCGCGGCCGACCACGATCTCGTCCCCGGTGAAGGGCACGGTCGAGCGCGTCCCGGCGTCGTCCTCGATGACCAGCTTCATCGGCGGCGCCTCACGGGTCCGGCGGCGGGATCGGCCTCGGGGCGGCGCGCACCAGCGGCCGCTTGAACGAGGTCCCATCCTTCTCCGGCAGCACCACGAACTGGTCGGTCTCGTGGCCGGCCAGCGACAGCTCGATGCGGTGGCGCTCGTCGAGGGCCACGCTCTCCAGCCGGGCCGGCGTGACGCCCATGAGCTTGCCGTCCAGCCGGACCTCCGCGCCGGGCGGGTCGCTCTCCACGCGGAGCGTGCCCAGCGTGCTCTCCAGCGTGGCGTGGACACGCCGCACCAGCTTGCCGATGGTGGGGTCGATCACCAGCGCGGCCGTCTTGCGGCCGGGGCTGGAGATCTCCAGCGCGTGGCTGCGCGCCAGCAGGACGTCCTCCAGCACGATGGGCGTGGCCCCCACGGCCGCGTCGTCCAGCACCACCGCGGCGCCGGGCGGCTCGGAGGTGATGACCAGCACGCCGGGGCGGAGCCAGGTCTCGGCCAGGTGGAGGCCCGCCGCGCCCAGCACCGCCACCAGCAGCCCGAGGCCGACGGCCGTGGCCGGACGCAGCCCGGTGCGGACCACCGGCCGCGGCCTCGCCGGCGGCCGCGGCGCGTGGCGCACCGGCTCGGTGCTGGGCAGCTCGGAGGGCAGCCCGGCCACGTGCGACTCGAAGAGGCTGCCGGGCGGCTGCTCGGGCGCGGGGGCGCCGGAGGTGCTGGTCGAGGAGAGCCGCTCGTACTCGGCCTTGGCCTCCCGCTCGGCCGCGTTGGCCAGCACCTTCATGATGAGCGGGTCGTGCACGCGAGCGGCGCGCTGCCGGCCGATCTTCTCGTCGAAGACCGTCTTCATCTGCCTGCCCAGGAGGTCCTGGATCGAGCTGATGGAGGTAGGGAACAGCGCGTCCACCAGCGCGTCGGCGAAGGAGCGCGCGTCGGCGAAGCGCTTGTTGGGGTCGTAGGCCAGGGCCTGGGCCAGGATGTCGTCGAGGTCGCGCGGCAGCCGCGGGTCGATGGCGGTGGGCGGCACCACCCGCGCCTTGCGCGACTGGATCAGCGAGTCCACGTCGGTGGACTTGGGGAAGGGCTTCTGCTTGGTGAGCAGCTCGTAGAGGATGATGCCGGCCGCGAAGATGTCGACCCGGTGGTCCCAGCGGTGCTCGACGGAGGCCTGCTCGGGCGCGACGTACCCGAGCTTCCCCATCAGCATGCCCTCCTTGTAGTTGGAGAGGCCGGTGGCGGCGCGGGCGATGCCGAAGTCGAGCAGCTTGATCTCGCCCTCCCAGGAGACCAGGGCGTTGTCCGGCGACACGTCGCAGTGGACGATCTGCAGCGGCTGCCCCTGGGAGTCGGTCTTCTTATGGGCGTAGTCGAGGCCGGTCAGCAGCTGCAGCACCATGAAGATGGCCTGCTCCGGCGAGAGCGGCTGCCCGGCCCGCGTGAACGCCGTCATCATCTCCTTCATGGAGACGCCGTTCACCAGCTCCATGGAGATGAAGTAGTTGCCGTTGATCCGGCCGCACTCGTAGACCTGCGCGATGTTCGAGTGCGTCAGCTGGACCGTGAGCTTGGCCTCGTTGACGAGCATCTTGATGAAGCCCTCGTCCTGCGCGCGCGCAGGGAGGATGCGCTTCACCACCAGCTCCTTCTCGAAGCCGCCCGCCCCGGGGACCCGGGCGCGGAAGATCTCGGCCATGCCGCCGACCGCCAGCCGCTGCAGCAGGAAGAACTTGCCGAAGAGGTGGGGCTTGAACTCTGGAGAGAGGGCAGCGGCTTCGGCCACGGGCGGATGTTAGCCCGGCCCCCTTGGAGGCCACAAGCCGACGACCGCGCGGCCGACCCCTACTTGTCGTTCTTCTTGGGCTTGTCCTTGCCGCGGCCGGGCGGCCCATCCGACAGGCCGGGCACGTCCCCGTGCCCCAGGGCCTTGCCGTTGTTGCCGGCCCCCAGGGCCTTGCCCTTGCCCGACCCCGGCCCGGTGGCGTCCTCGCCGCCGCTGGCCGCGGGCAGCCGGACCAGCCGGTCGGGGGTCTCGGCGAAGGGGTCCACCATGCCGTCGAGGGAGGCCCCGGCCTTGATCCGGCGCCGGGCCTCCTGCAGGAAGGCGCGCGGCTCGCGCCCCCCCTCGCTGCGCCAGGCGTCGTACAGGCCGACGATCTGCTCCGGGGTGCCCGGGCCGGCCCGCGCCGCCAGCGCCTCGGCCAGCGGCAGGGCCTCGCTCACCTCCACGCCGCGCCGGTGCAGGTCGGACAGGGTCCGGGCGCCGGCCACCACGCCCCCGGCGTCCGCCGCGCGGGCCTCCTGCGCGGCCTGGACCAGCGCCCGCAGTGCGCCCGGCGGCACGCCCTCCAGCAGCGCGCCGGAGAGGTCGGCCAGCACCACCGTCCGCTCCGCCTCGGGCACGCCCAGCCCGCTGCGCTCGGCCTGGACGAGGATGGCCTGCGAGGAGGCCAGCCGCTCCAGCAGGCCGCGCGAGACGGCGCCGATCCGGTCCGGAGGGGCGCCCTTGGCAAGCCCCTCCAGCACCTTCTCCGCCACCAGCCGCCCGGGGAGGCCCTGCCGCGCGGCCTCGTACGCGGGCGCCAGCAGCAGCGCCGGATCGATGCCGCGCTCGGTGGCGCGGGCGTTCACGTCCTGGACCAGCGCCTGCGGCAGCGCCGGCGCCGCGGTGGCGGGCGCAGGGGGCGGGGCGAGCAGGAGGCTCAGGGTGGCAGCGAGGGCGATCAACGGGATCCTCTGGGCCGGAGGGGCCCAGCCTTCATGAGAGGGGACGACCATCCCCCGTGTCGGTTACCGGACGCGCAGGACCGCATTCTCGCCTCCGAACCCATCTTCAACCCGCTCGGCCTGGTCGGGGAACCACACCTCCACCGCGGTGCCGCGCCGCACCTCGAGCCGGTACTCGTAGCGGCCGGGGGCCAGCGGCAGGGCCAGCGTGAAGCCGGAGCCGTTCCGGTCCAGCGACACCGGACGCCACCCGGTCATGGTGCCACGGAGTGTCACGGTCTCCGCTGCCCCCTCGTAGCGGAACTCGGTCGGGCCGGAAGGTGACGATGTAGGCCTGATGTGGGCGGACGGCGCCCCGGCGCAGCCGGCCAGGGCCAAGGCCAGGGCCAGCCCCACCGCGCTGGCAGCGCGCCTCACCATGACAGCACCTGCCTGCGCCCCCGGACGCCCAGGTACCACGCCTGCCGGCGCGAGACCGTGTCGGCCGAGCCGCCGCCGGCGGCTTCGCTGCGGGCTCCTCCCCAGGAGACGACCAGCTCGAGCGGGCCGACGGGCTGCGAGGCCTCCACCCCGGCGCGGACCAGCCACTCCTCACGGCCGGTGTCGAAGCGGGTGCCCTGGCCGGAGAGCTCCAGCGTCAGCTCCGGGCCGCGGGGGAAGGTGTCGGCCACCGCGGTGGCGGAGAGCGCGCCGGCGCTGTGGGCGAACTCGGGCGCGTCGCTCGCCACGCGCTCGCCGCTGAGCTGCCCGTCGAGCAGCAGCCAGCGCCGCACCACCGCGCCCAGGCCGGCCAGCGCCGAGAGGCCGCGCTCGTCCACGTGGGGGCCGTCGGTGCGCGAGCGGCGCAGCTCGCCGGTGGCCGCCAGCCGGCCGCTGAGCGACCCGCGCCGCAGCCGCAGCGCCGGCGAGAGCAGCACGGCCAGGGTGGCGTCGACGCCGGGCCCGGCCGCGCCCTCCAGCGGCGTCGGCGCGGAGTAGGAGGCGGCGTCCCCCGCCAGCGCCAGCGCCCCCTCGACCCCCGCGCCCACCCAGCGCAGCTCCCCGCCCGCCGTCGCGCCCAGGCTGCCGAAGTCGGCGGCCGGGAGCCGGCTCAGGTGGACCGCCGCGCCGGCGGCCCCCTTGAGCCCGGGGGTGAAGGAGACGTCCAGCCGCGCGGCCGGGGCCAGCTGCAGGAGCCCGCTCTGCCCCAGGTCGGCGCCCAGGTAGGCGTCGCTGGCCCAGCCGCCGCCGGCTTCGGCCGACAGCACCAGCCGGCCGTGGCGCCGGTAGGACGCGCCCGGCGCGGCGGGCTGCAAGTCCGCGCCGGACACAGCGGGGGCCGGCCCGGGCAGGGCCGGCGGGGAGGGCAGCGCGGCCGCCGGACCGTCCGGCGCGGTGGCCAGGGCCACCGCGAGCAGCAGGGCCGCCGCCACGCTCAGATGTCCAGGATGGCGTTTCGGTTGCCGAAGCCGTCGTCCACGTGGGCGGGCGCGGCGGGGTCGGTGACCCAGCGGCCGTCCACCACGAACATGTACTGGTAGCGCCGGCCGGCGGTGAGCGGCACGTCCACCGACCAGGTGCTGGCGCCGGTGCGGCGCAGCGGCGTGGCCTCGGGGCGCCAGCCGTTGAAGTCCCCGGCCAGCTGGACGGTGCGGGCGCCGGGCGCGTCCACCCGCAGCCGGATGATCCGCTCGCCGGGCCCGGTGGTGAGCGCCACCGGCGTGGTCTCGAGGGCCGGGGCGGCCGCCACGGCCGCGGGGGCTGGCTCGCCGCCGCTTCCGGAGCCGGCGAGCTGCAGCGCCGCGAAGGTGAGCAGCGCCGCCGCCGCCACGCCCGCCGCGGCGCCCAGCGGCGAGATGCGCGGCGCGAGCAGCCAGCTGGCGAGGGTGCGGCCCGGCGCCGGACGGGTGCGGGTGCGCGCCATGGTGCGCTGGACGAAGTCCGGCGGCGGGGTGGGGCGCGGGCCGGAGGAGGCGGAGAGCCGGGCCAGGGCCACCAGCCGCCTGGCCTGCGTCCGCTCGCCGGCCGGCAGCGCGTCGATCGCCCGCTGCGTCGCCTCCGTGGAGGCGCGCGTGTCGAGCAGGGCCTGCAGCTCGCGATCGGTCACGGTGTCACCTCCTCGTCGAGCAGGTCGCCGAGTCGCTCGCGAAGCATGAGGCGGGCGCGGTGCACGCGCACCTTCAGCGCGTTGACCCGCACGCCGGTCGCGGCGGCGATCTCCTCGTACGGCATGTTCTCCAGGTGGAAGAGCGTGAAGGCCTCGCGGTACTTGGCCGGTAGCGCGGCCACGGCGTGCGAGAGCGCCTGCACCGCCTGCCGCGCCGCGGCGTCGCGCTCCGGGTCGCGGGAGGTCCAGAGCTCGTCGCCGTCCAGCGCCGACGGGCGCTCGCTGCGGGCGCCGGCCTTGAGGAAGTCCCGGCAGCCGTTGACGGCGATGCGGTAGAGCCAGTGCTTGAAGCGGCACTCGCCGCGGAAGGAGCCCAGCCGCGCGTAGGCGCGGGCGAAGGCCTCCTGGGCCAGCTCCTCGCCCAGCCGCGGGTCGTTGACCAGCCGCGAGCAGACCGAGACGAGCCCCGACGCGTGCCGCCGCACCACGCCCGCGAAGGCGTCGCCGTCCCCGGCCAGCGTCCGCTCCACCGCGTCGAGGTCGGCGGCCTCGGCGAGATCGACGACCGGCGGCTCGGCCGGGCGCGCGGGTTGCCTGGGCTGGAAGAGCGGGCGGGCGATGGGGAGCTCCGGGGCAAGCTGCGCCAGGGCACAGATTATCGCGCTTCCCGGGTCGGGGGGAGGGCGAGGGGGCTGGCGTCCGGGTCGCAGACGGGTGCGGGTGACGCCCAGCGTCCCCAGGGTGTGGGTGGGTGCGGCCGCCGGTGGGGGTGGGTGCCGGAGGAGCACCCCGGGAGGCCACCATGGGTGAGAGCCGCGACGCCAGGGATCCGAGGGACCTGCTGCGCGCCATGCGCAAGGAGGCGGAGGCGGAGTTCGAGGCCGAGGAGGCGCACGACGCCGGCGGCCAGGCGCACGCGAGCGCGCGCGCTCGCGCGGGCGCGCCGGCCGGGCGCGCCGACGAGCCGGATCCGGGCGCGGACGGACCCTCGAGCCCGGGCCGGTCGACGCGCCGCTAGCGGCGCGTGGCGAGCGCGTAGACCACGTGCCAGGTGGCGGTCACGCCGCCTTCCAGCGCCGGGTGGCGCTCCTCGTAGGCGCGGAGCAGCGCGAGGGTGGCGGCGCGCCCGCCCAGGCCGCGCTCGCCGGGCACGGCGTTGGTGGCGCCGATGGCCTTGAGGCCGCGCAGCACCGATCGCGCGTCGGGGTGACGCTCCACCACGCGCGTCTCCGTCACCTCCGCCCCCTCGAACCCCTCGGCCAGGAGCGCCGCGGCCACCTCGTCCCGCGTGGCGAAGCGGTGGGTGGGGGTTGCGCCCCGCCCCGCCGCGGCCCGCCAGCTGCTGCGCAGCTCGTGCAGCGTGTCGGCGCCGAACAGGGCCACGGCGAGCACGCCGCCGGGGGCGAGCACGCGGCGCGCCTCGGCGAAGGCCGGCGCCAGGCGCGGCAGCCACTGCAGCGTGGAGGTGGAGAGGTAGAGGTCGAAGCGGGCCGGGCCGAAGGGGAGCGCCTCGGCGTCGGCCGCGGCCACGGCGGCCGACGGGGTGCGGGCCCGGGCGGCAGCCGCCATGCCGCTGGCCAGGTCGACCGCCGCGACCCGGCAGGCCGGCTGCGCCTCCCGCAGCGCCGCCACCAGCGCCCCGGTGCCCGCGCCCACGTCCAGCGCGCGCGCCGGCGCCGGCAGCGCGGCCAGCGCGGCGGCCAGCACGCGCCGCTGCACCTCGCGCTGCAGCGCGGCGCCCCCGTCGTAGGCCGCGGCCGCGCGCGAGAAGGCGGCGCGCACCCGGCGCTTGTCCACCAGGTTCACGCCTGGTCCCCCAGGAACGCGCGCAGGGGCCCGGTCACCAGCCCGGGGGCGGTGAGGAAGGGCAGGTGCCCCGCGCCCGGCACCGCGCGCAGCGTGGCGCGCGGCAGCGCCGCGGCGAGGAACTGTCCGGCGCCGAAGGGCGTGATCGGGTCGGCGTCGCCGTGGAGCACCAGCGCCGGGAGGTCCAGGGCGGCGAGGTGCGGGCGCAGGTCGGCGCTGGCCAGGATCTCCAGCCCGGCCAGGGCGGCGGCGGGGTCCGTGGCCGGCAGGGCCGCGCGCGCCGCCTCGGCGGCGGCCGCGGCGGGCGCGGCGCGCTCGGCTGGCGAGAGCGCGTCGGCCAGGAAGCGGGCGCAGGCGCGGGCGGGCTCGCGGCGGACGCGGTGGGCGATGACCTCCACCGCCCGCGCCGGCACGCCGTGGGGCCACCCGTCACGCTGGGTGAAGCACGGGGTGGCCGCGATCAGGGCCAGCTGGTCGACGCGGGCGCGCACCCGGGGGTCGCGCAGCGCCTCCAGCGCCACCAGGCCGCCCAGCGACCAGCCGGCCAGCGTCACCCCGCTCACCCCGAGCGCCTCCAGCAGCGCCGCCAGGTCGGCGGCCAGATCGGCCAGGCCGAAGGGCGTGCCCGGCGCCGAGCCGCCGTGGCCGCGCAGGTCGGGGAGGAGCACCCGGTGCGACGGGGCCAGGGCCCCGGCCAGGTCACCCAGCATCCCGCCCGGGAGCGACCAGCCGTGCAGGAGCACCACCGGCGGGCCGGCGCCCCGTTCGGAGACGGCCAGCGTGGCGCCGGTGGGCAGGGTGAGCGTTCGGTCGGGCATGGACGGCCGGGCTGCGGCGGGCGCGGAGGATAGCAGGGGCGGGTGGCTCGTCAACCGCGCCGGATGTCCCGGTTGACGAGAGGTTCCGCAAGTACTCTGGGATAAGAAAAAGTTAAGCGATTTCAGATGCCTGCGCGGAGTCGGACCCTCTGGGCGAGCGCGGCGGCGTCGAGCGAGCGCGCCCCCAGCCGGGCGGAGAGGGCGGCCGGCGCGGACGGAGCGCCCTCACGCCAGAGCGCCTGCAACAGGGCGCCAGCGGCGGCCGCCTGCCACCACTCGCGGGCCGCGCCGGCCTCCTGCTGGAGCCGCACCTCCGCCTGGGCGGCCAGCAGCTCGACGCGCAGGGCCTCGGCGGATTGGAGCAGCGGGTCGGGATTGACCGCCCAGGGCAGCACCTCGCCGGGCTCGACCGGCACGCCGTAGGCGCGCGCGGCCAGCGCCGCGCCCGCCACGGGGTCCTGGGCGGAGAGGGCCGCCAGCACGCGCGCGGCGGCGTCGCGCGCGCGCAGCAGCCGGCGCCCCGCCGCGGCACGCGCCTCCCCCTGCGCCTGCTCCTCCGTGGCGCCGTGCGCGGCCAGCCACTCCGGCGCCCCGGCCACCTCCTCCAGCAGCCGCCCCCAGGCGCCCGGGTACCAGGCCGGCGGCAGCCGGCGCGCCTCGACCGACCCAGCCGGCAAGAGCGCCTGCGCCTCGGCCACGCCCAGCTCATGCAGCGAGCCGCGGACGGCCTCCAGCCCGGCCTCGCTCCCCAGCGAGAGGCGCACGTCGCCGGGAGGGTCGATGGCCAGCGCGATGGCGCGGGGCACGCGGGCGCCGCCGGCGCCGGTGTCGAGCCGCAGGTTGGCCTGGGCGGCCAGGTCGAGCCCCAGCCCGTCCAGCAGCGCGGCCGCGTCGGCGGCGTGGCGGTGGGCCGGGAAGAGCGCCGCCGGGGCACGCACCCGCCACAGTCGCGGGAGATTGCGCAGCCGGACCTCCTCGGGCGCCAGCCCCTCCGCGCGCGCCGCGGCCGCCAGCAGCGCCTTCCAGGTCGGCTCGGTGGTGGCCAGCGTCTCCTCCGCCAGCGCCGCAAGCGCCTCGGGTGACGCCCCGCGCAGCTCGGCGCCGAGCGCGCCCAGCGAGGGCTGCCCCAGGGCCGCCGCGGCGGCCGCCAGCCGCTCCACCCGCGCCGCGCGCGCCGCCGCCAGCCGCCGGGCCGGCTCGGCCATCGACTGGGCCAGCATCCGGCGCCGCTCGCGGTCGCGCTCCGCCGCCAGCAGGCCCTGCGCGTCCGCCAGCGGGACCAGGTGATCGGCCCACAGGAACTGCGCCTCGGTGCGGGCCGCCGTGGCGTCGCGCGAGGCCTGCAGCGTCTCCGCCGCGAGCCGCTCGCCCAGCAGCCAGCGGCGCAGCGCCGCGGCTCCGGCCCGCTGCTCCGGCGAACCCTCCGCGGCCGCGCGCGCCAGGCCCGCCAGCGTCTCGTCCGAGCGGAGCGCCTCGTGGCCGGCCCAGGCGGCCGCTGGATTCGAAGGTCTTCCCCTGGGTGAACATGAGCCAGGCGTCCTCCGCCTGCCGCCGCAGCACCGCGTCGGCGCCGGCGCGCACCGGGGCCAGGTCGTAGGGCGGCGCCGCCGGGGTGGCCGGCGCTGCGGGGGCCTGGGCGGCCGGAGGGGCGGGCGCCGGCACCGCGGCCGGGGCGGGATCGGTCGCCGGCGCGGCGGTCCGGTGGACGCAGCCCAGGACCAGCAGGGGCAGGACGGCGGCGAGGCGGAGGGCGGAGACGATGGGTCGGCGCACCTGCCGATGTTAAACGCGGCGCGGGTCCGTGTCCTTGTTCTAGATTGGCGGCATGCCCACCCCGGCCCAGCACCAGCACGCCCGCGCCCGCGCCCGGCTCTCCGCCGAGGTGCGCCGGGTGCTGGGCGCGCTCGGCTACGAGGAGGTGGAGACGCCCTGCCTGGTCCCCGCGCCCGGCATGGAGCCCCACATCCAGGCCTTCGAGGCGGCGTTCGTGCCGGAGGGCGGCGGCCCCGCGCGCCCGCTCTGGCTGCAGAACAGCCCCGAGTACGCCATGAAGCGGCTGCTCGCCGACGGGCTGCCGCGCATCTTCCAGCTGGCGCGGGTGTTCCGGAACGGCGAGGTGTCGCGCACGCACAACCCCGAGTTCACGATGCTGGAGTACTACCGCGCCGGCACCGACTACCGCGGGATCATGGCCGACGGCGAGCAGCTGGTGGAGGCCTGCGCGCGGGCCCTCGCGCCCGACGGGCGGCCGCGGGTCGAGCGCGGCGGGAGGGTCCTGTCGCTCGCGGCCCCCTTCGAGACCCTCACCATGCAGGAGGCCTTCCAGCGCCACGCCGGCATCGACCTGGCCGGCTGCGACGCCGATCCCGCGCGGCTGGCGGCGGCGGCGCGCGCGGCCGGCCACGACCCGGGCCCGGGCGGCGAGTCGTTCGACGACGTCTTCTTCCGCGTCATGCTCGACGCGGTCGAGCCGCGGCTGGGGCTCGACCGGCCCACCTGGCTCGTCGACTGGCCGGCCTCGATGGCGGCGCTGTCGAAGGTGAAGCCCGGCGATCCGCGCTGGGCCGAGCGCTTCGAGCTCTACGCCGGCGGGCTGGAGCTGGCCAACGGCTTCACCGAGCTGACCGACGCGGCCGAGCAGCGGGCGCGGCTGGTGGAGGAGCAGGCGCTGCGCGCCAGCCTGGGCCGGCCGGTCTACCCGCTCGACGAGGCGTTCCTGGCGGCCCTGCCCCGCATGCCGGCGGCGGGCGGCGTGGCCTTCGGCTTCGACCGGCTGCTGATGCTGCTGACCGGCGCGGCGTCGATCGAGGACGTGCTGCTGTTCCCGGCCGCGGGGTCCTGGGGCTGATCACCCGGGCTGCGCGCCGCCCCGGGCTCACCGCACCTTCACCCCCAACGACAGCCCCTCCGCCGTGGGCAGGAGCGTGGCCCGGAAGCGGCCGCCGCGGGCCAGCCGCTCGGAGAAGCGCGCCAGCGCCTCGACCCCGGGGCGATCCTCCGGCTCCGCCCGCTGCGGCGCGTGGACCGCGCCGAAGCCGAAGGTGTTGTCCGCCAGCAGGAGGCCGCCCACCCGCAGGTGCTCCTCGGCCCAGGCCAGGTAGGCCGGGTAGCCGGTCTTGTCCGCGTCGATGAAGACCAGGTCGAAGGGGCCGTCCCCCTCGACCTCCCGCAGCCGCTCCAGCGCGCGCCCGACGTGGATCCGCGCCTGGCTCGCCACCCCGGCCCGCTCGAAGGAGGCGCGCGCCAGCGCCGCGCGGGGCGGCTCCAGCTCGAAGGTGTCGAGGCGCCCCTCCGGCCCCATCCCGCGCAGCAGGCAGACGCCGCTGTAGCCCCCCAGCGTCCCGATCTCGACCGCGCGCCGGACGGCGGCGGCGCGGGCCAGCACCTCCAGGTGCAGCCCGTCCATGGGGCCGACCGCGATGGGCGGCAGCCCGGCCGCGGCGCTGCGGGCGCGGATCTCGCGCAGCACCTCGTCCTCCGGCGCGTACACCCCCTCGGCCCAGCGCGCCAGCGCCGGGTCGCCCTGCCCGAACCCCTTCACCGGCGGAGAGCCCATGGCCCGGGTGTAGCCGCGGCGGGCGCGCTCCGCCGGGTCCGGGCGGGGATTGCTTCACGTGCCCTCAGTACTCGAACCCGCTCCCGCCGATGAACTCGCGCAGGATCGAGGTGGGCGGCACGTGGTCGGGGTAGATCGACACGAACCGATCGATGAGGTAGCGGAGCCGCAGCGCGGTCGGGTAGGCCGGGTGCGTCTGCGGCACCTCCAGCAGGTAGCGCTCGGCGAACACCTTGAGCACGGCCGGCTCGTAGACCAGCGCGGTGTCGAAGACGGCGTCGGCCTCGTGCTGGTACGGGAAGATGTGCTCGCGCTCGCCCGCCTGCACCGAGGGCCAGCGCAGGATGTTGTCGGCCGCCGAGTAGCCGCGCTGGTGGCGGTCGCGCACGATGCGGCGGAGCAGGCGCAGGTCGGTGGCGGAGACGCGGCTCAGCCGGTCGAACGCCAGCGTGGTGGCCGGGTGGATGAAGATGCGGAACAGCTCGCCGGCCCGCGGGATGGGGCCCAGCAGCGCCGGGTTGAGGCCGTGGATGCCCTCCAGCATCAGCACGTCCCCGGGCCGCAGCTGGATCTCCGGGCCGCCGGCGGGGTGGCTCCTGCCGGAGAGGAAGTCGTAGCGGGCGGTCTTGACCCGCTCGCCGGCCAGGAGGCGGCGGACGTGGTCCTGCAGCAGCGCCAGGTCGATGGCCTGCAGGCTCTCGAAGTCCCACTCGCCCTTCGCGTCGAGCGGCGTCTTCTCCCGGTCGACGTAGTAGTTGTCGAGCCCGATCCCCACCGGCGTCACGCCGTCGATCTGCAGCTGCACCGTGAGCCGCTTGATGAAGGTGGTCTTTCCGGAGGAGGAGGGGCCGGCGATGGAGATGATCCGGATCCGCTCGCGCGCGGCCGCGACCTGGTCGGCGATCTGGCCGATCCGCTTCTCGTGGAACCCCTCCGCCACGCGGATGAGCTGCGAGACCTGCCCGGAGATGCACAGCTCGGCGAAGGCGCCCACGCTGGTCACGTCCATGGCGGCGAGCCAGCGCTGGTGGTCGGCCACCATGTCGCCGTCGTGCGGCGTCTCCGCGCCGGGCGCCAGGCGGGACGCGCGCGGGTCGCGGGCGCCCAGCTCCAGCCAGAGCCCTTCCGGCCCGGCGGTCAGCCGGAACCCGGACAGCGGGCCGGTGGAGGGGAGCAGCGGCCCCATGGAGAGCGCGTAGAGCTCGCCGCAGGAGACCAGCCGCACCGTGGCCTGCCGGCGGATGCGCAGCAGCCGGGCGGCCTCGTCCCAGCCGCGGTCGCGGAACCAGCTCAGCGCCTCGTCGCTGGACCAGTACTCCTGCCGGATGGGCGCGTCGGCGGAGGCGATCCGGGTCATGGCCTCGGCGACGCGCGCCGCCAGCGCCGGTCCCTCCGCCGGCGAGGCCCCGCGCACCTCCACCAGCTGCCGCGTCCCGCGCGACGGCCCCATCCACACGGTCAGCCCGGGCGCCACCTGGTGGGCGGCCTCCAGCAGCAGGAGCCCCATGGAGTGGGCGTAGATCTGCCGCCCCTCCCAGTGCGAGACGGTGAGCGGCGCCAGCGTGGACGCGGTGAAGATGGGCGTGGAGAGCGGAACCGGCTTCTCCCCCAGCAGCCCGGCCACCACCAGGTCCCCATCCAACTCGGCCGGCAGCAGGGTGCGGATGCGGGTCCCGGTGCGGACCCGCCGCTCCTGCCCGCTGACCGTCACGGTCACCTCGGCCGCGCGCGGCGGCGACCGGCCGCGCAGCAGCATGCCCATCTCGTCCGAGGCCTGGGCCAGCTCCTCCGCCAGCCGGGCCGCCATGCCCAGCGCCACCCGCATGGCCAGCGCCGGGGCGTCTCGCTCCAGCGCCGCCCAGGCCGCCGAGGTGAGGCGGGCCACCTCCAGCGGCGTCTCGGAGGTCACCACCTCGCCGCGGTGGCGCCCCAGCACGGGCAGCTCGCCGAAGTGATCGCCCGGGCCCAGCCGGCGCAGCGCGGTGCCCTCGCGGCGCAGGGTGGCCTCGCCGGAGAGGATCAGGCACAGGTGCTTGTTGGCGTCGCCGTCGCCGTGGACGCGGGTGCGCGGCGGGAAGGTCACCCGCTCCACGCGCTCCAGCAGCTTCGCGCAATCCCCGGCGTCGAGGCGGGCCAGGAGCGCGCTCGAGGCGAGCGCTGCGTCGGGGGCGGGATCCTGCGGGCGGACGGCCACGGGGCGCTCCTTTCCTGCCGGAGCCCCGATGGTAGCCCGCGGGCGGGCCGGGGGAAAGGACCGGGCAGGCGGGCCGTTCCGCTACAGCACCCGCAGCACCAGGCACTTGAGGTAGCGCGTCTCCGGCACGCCCATCAGCACCGGGTGGTCGCGCCCGGCGCCCCGCCGCTCCACCAGCTGCACCTTGCGGCCGGCGTCGTTGGCCGCGTCCAGCACCAGCGCCTCCAGCATCTCCTCGGAGAGGTGGTAGCTGCAGGACGCGGTGATGAGGAAGCCGCCGGGCTTCAGGACCTGCAGCGCCCGGAGGTTCACCTCCTTGTAGCCGCGCCGGGCGTTGGGGAGCGCCTCCTTGTTCTTGGCGAAGGCGGGCGGATCCAGCACCACCAGGTCGAAGGCGGGCGGCTCCTCGGCCCGGTCGCGCAGGTAGTCGAAGGCGTTGGCCTCCACCACCTCCAGGTTCTCCGCCCGGTTCAGGGCCGCGTTCTCGCGCAGCAGCGCGGCCGCCGGCGCCTGCATCTCCACCGCGGTGACCGCCTGGGCCCGGCGCGCCAGCTGCAGCGCGAACCCGCCCGCGTAGCTGAAGCAGTCCAGGCAGCGCCCGGTGGCGTACTCGCCGGCGCGCAGGTGGTTCTCGCGCTGGTCCAGGAAGGCGCCGGTCTTCTGGCCGCCCAGCACGTCCAGCTTCATCCGCACCTGGCCCTCGCGGTACTCCATGGGGCCGGGCTCCGGGCCGCGCAGCACGCCCTTCACCTGGGTCAGCCCCTCCAGCTCGCGGACCCGCACGTCGTTCCGCTCCACCACCGAGCGCAGCCCCAGCCGCTCCTGCAGCAGGGCCGCCAGCAGCTCCTTGCGCCGCTCGGTGGCGGGGATGAGCGTCTGCATCACGGCGACGTCGGCGTAGCGATCGACCACCAGCCCGGGCAGCAGGTCCCCCTCGCCGTGCACCAGCCGGACGAACGGGTCGTCGTCGAAGGTGCCGGCGCGGAGCGCCACCGCCTGGTCCACGCGGGCGGCCAGGAACGCGTCGTCGATGGCCACCTCGTCCAGCGTCACCAGCCGCAGGGCGATCTTGGAGCGCTCCGACCAGAAGGCCTTGGCCACGAAGCGGCCGCGGCCGTCCACGACCGCCACCACGTCGCCGGCCGCCGCGCCCGCGGGCGGCTTCTCCACGTCGCCCCGGTAGATCCAGAGGTGGCCCGCGGAGACCCGCTCCACGCCCCGGCGCGACACCGTCACCTTCCGCTCGTCCATGGCTGCTCTCTAGCACGTCGGGGGCGCCCTTCGACAGGCTCAGGGCGGGCGGCCTGCCGGCGGCCACGCGCGGCCTCCGCGGCGGGTCACTCCCGCGCCACCAGCAGCCCGGCCGCGGTGATGAGCGCGATGCCGGCCCAGGTGATGGGGGCCGGGAACTCGCCGAACAGCGTCATGCCCAGCCCGGCGGCGCAGGCCACCTCGACGTAGTGGAACGGCGCCAGGCTGGAGGCCTGCGCCCGCTCGTAGGCCCGGGTCACGAGCCACATGGAGAGGCCGCCGCCCACCGCCATGAGCGAGAGCCAGCCCACCAGCGCGGGCTGGAACGGTTGCCAATCCCGGCTCCACCCGAAGGCCAGCGCCACCATGCCCACCAGCGCGTAGTGGAAGGTGGTGGCGAGCGGCGGGGCCTCGCCGGCCAGGCGGCGGTTGAGGATGGCGGTGGTGGCGAACGCCACCGCCGCCGCCACCGGCGCCAGCGAGACCCACCGGAACACGTCCGAGCCGGGCCGGATCACCAGCAGGGAGCCGGCGAAGCCGACCGCCACCGCCACCCAGCGCCACCCGCCGATCCGCTCGCGCAGGAACCAGGCCGAGAAGGCGGTGATGAGCAGCGGGTTCACGAACAGCAGGGCCGAGGCGCTGGCGAAGGGGAGCCGGGTCAGGCCGATGAAGAAGAAGAGCGTCACCACCGCCGGCATGGCCGAGCGGAGCAGGTGCAGCGGCGTGAGGCGCGGGAACAGCGCCCGCGGCCCGTGGAGGCGGAGCACCACCGGCAGCAGCAGCACCACGTTGGCGGTGTAGCGGCCCCAGGTGATTCGCGAGGCCGGCACGCCGGGCAGGCCGTCGTGCGGGGTCGAGAGGTGCTTGGCCACCGAGTCCACCAGCGGCCAGACCACCGAGGAGGCGATGACCATCGCGATGGCGGCGGCGCGGCGGCGGCCCGGGTGGAGCGCGGGCGACGGCGCGGCGGGGGCGGGGCTCTGTTCCGACTGGGCGGCCATGGAGGGCGCGCACTCTAGACGAGCGCGCGCCGTCCGAAAACCCTCCCGGCGCGATCCCCGCTACCTGGCCCGCTCGTACGGCCGCGGCCAGGGGCCGGCCTGCCCCAGCACGCGGGCCGCGCGCAGCGGGAAGTGCGGGTCGCGCAGCTCCTCGCGCGCGAGGAGCACCACGTCGGCCTGGCCGGACCGGATCACGTGGTCCGCCTGCTCCGGGGTGGTGATGAGCCCCACCGCGGCGGTGGCGATGGCCGCCTCGCGCCGGATCCGCTCGGCGAAGCCGGTCTGGTAGCCCGGGCCCACCGGGATGCGCACGCCGGGGAGGTTGCCGCCGGAGGAGACGTCGATCAGGTCCACGCCCAGCGGCCGCAGCTGGCGCGCCAGCGCCACCGTCTGCTCCACGTCCCAGCCGCCGTCCGCCCAGTCGGTGGCCGAGACCCGCACCAGCACCGGCAGCTGCTCCGGCCAGGCGGCGCGCACCGCCTCCACCACCTCGCGCAGGAGCCGCGTGCGGTTCTCGAAGGAGCCGCCGTACGCGTCGGCGCGCTGGTTGGAGAGCGGGGAGAGGAACTGGTGCAGCAGGTAGCCGTGCGCCGCGTGTACCTCCACCACGCGCACGCCGGCCTCGCGCGCGCGCCGCGCGGCCGTCGCGAAGGCCGCCACCACGCCGCGCAGCCCGGCCGCGTCCAGCGCCTCGGGCGTGGGGGAGCCGGGCGAGAAGGCCAGCGCGCTGGGGCCGACCACCGGCCAGCCGCCCTGGGCCGGGCCGGCCGCGCCGCCGCCCTCCCAGGGCGGGAGCGTGGACGCCTTGCGCCCGGCGTGGGCCAGCTGGACGGCCGAGGCGGCGCCCTGTGACTCCACGAACCGGACCACCCGCGCCAGCGGCTCGACCTGCCCGTCGTCCCAGAGCCCCAGGTCCGAGGGCGAGATGCGCCCGCGCGCCTCCACGGCCGTGGCCTCGGCGATCACCAGGCCGGCTCCGCCGGCGGCGCGCGCCCCCAGGTGGACCAGGTGCCAGTCGGTGGCGCGGCCGTCCGGGCCGGCCGAGTACTGGCACATGGGCGCCACGCCGATGCGGTTTCTCAGGGTGACCGAGCGGAGCGGGAGCGGATCGAAGAGGTGCATGCCCGGGACACTCGCTCCGGCGCGGGGGCGGCGCAAGCCCGATGTCGCGCGACGGCTTGGCCGTCGTGCAGGCCCAGCCGACCTGCTAGCATCCACTCCGCATGCCCCGATCCCACGCCGAGGGGCCTCCCGGCCAGCCGCTGGCCGAGGCCGAGCAGGACCAGGTGACGCGGCTCTGCGCCGAGAGCGCCGCCCTCCTCATGCAGCACGGCACCGAGAGCGCCGTGGTGGAGAGCATGGTGCGCCGCCTCGGCGCCGCGCTGGGCGTGGCCCGCGTCGAGGTGGGCGTGTTCGCCGGGTCGGTGATCGTGACCACGCTGGAGGGCGAGCGCGGCAACACCACCGTCCGCCGCTGCGAGGACCGCGGCATCAACATGCGCGTGGTCACCGAGGTGCAGCAGGCGGTGCTGGCGGTGGAGGCGGGTGGGCTGGACGCCGCCGCCTACCGGGCCCGCCTGGATGGGATCAGCGCGCGCCCCTATCCGCGCTGGCTGGTGTCGCTGGCCATCGGCCTCTCCTGCGCCAGCTTCGCCCGCCTGGCCGGGGCGGACTGGATCGGCTGCGGCGTGGTGGTGGTGGCCAGCGGCGCGGGCATGTCGCTGCGCCAGCTCATCGCCCGGCTCCACTTCAGCCCGCTGGTGAACTTCTTCGCCACCGCCTTCGCCGCCACCACCATCGCCGGGCTCTCCGAGCGGTTCGGGCTGGGCGCCACGCCCCGGGCGGTGGCGGCCTCCTCGGTGCTGATGCTGGTCCCGGGCTTCCCGCTCATCAACGGCGTCTCGGACATGGTGAAGGGCTACTGGAGCACCGGCCTGGCGCGCCTGGCCTACGCCACGCTGCTCTCGGTGGCCGCCTGCGCCGGCACGCTGCTGGCCATCGCCCTCTGGGGCCTGCGGGGGACGACGTGAGCACGCTGGCCGACCTCCTGGCCCAGGCCGCGCTGGCCGCCATCCCGGCGGCGGGCTTCGGGATGCTCTTCAACGTGCCCTTCCGCATGCTGGGCTGGTGCGCGCTCCTCGGCGCCGTCGGGCGCGGGTTGAGGTTCCTGATGGTGACCTCGGGGCTGCCGCTGCCCTGGTCCACGCTGATGGCCGCCGGCGCGGTCAGCTTCCTGGGCGTCTGGGCGGCGCAGCGGCTGCGGGCCCACCCCAAGGTCGTGACGGTGGCGGCGGTCATCCCCATGGTGCCGGGCACCGCGCTCTACACGGCGCTGCTGGCCACCTGGGCCATCGAGCGCGGCGGCCTCACGCCCGAGCTGGCCTCCACCGCGGTGCGCGCCGGCCTCGACGCCACCTTCGTGGTGGCGGCGCTGGCGGTGGGGCTGGCCGCGCCCGGGCTCTTCGTCTACCGGCGCCGGCCGGTGGTCTGAGCGGGCGGCCGGCGCGGCGCGCCGCGCCGCCTCACCCGCCGTCCTGTCCCGGCTCGCCCCGCGGCGCGCCGGCGCCGGCGGCCGGCGAGGTGATCCCGTCCGGGCTGGCCGGGTCCTCCTCGTCCATGCGCCGGCGCGAGGCGCCCAGCTCCGGGGAGCCCTCGTCAACCCCCGGATCGGCGTCGGGCATGAGCGGCTCGTTGCTGGCCAGCAGCGTGGGCGTGCCCGGCTCGACCGCGCCGGCCAGCCGCGTGGGCTCGTCCAGCTCCTCGTCGCGGGGCCGGGTCTGGCCCAGCTCCTCCTCGCGCACGGCCGCGCCCGCCTCCGGCGCGTCGAAGCCGGTCCGCGCCACGTCGTCGGTGCCCGGCGCGCCCAGCGCGCCCAGGTCCGGCGCCTCGCCGAAGCCGGCGTCACCGGCGCGGTAGGTCGGGTCGCCGCCCAGCCCGGGCCAGGTCTGCGTGGCCGCGTCCGGAGACGGGCTGGCGTGGGCCACCCCAGGCTCGATCCCGCCCGGCGGCACGCGCTCGACCTGGGGTGGAGGCCGCCCCTCGCCGGCCTGCCGCGGCTGCGCCTGCCGGCCGCCCTGCAGCCCTGCCCCGGCGGCCTGGCCCTCCGCCTGCCCGCCCTGCTCGCGCGCCTGCCGCAGCCGCCCGGTGGCGCTGCGCGCCAGCGCGGTGGCGCGCCCCAGGCCGCGCCGCACCGGCGCCGCGTCCCGCGCCAGCCGTCCGGCCATCGAGAGCCCGGCCAGCCCGAAGGGCACCCGCAGGATCCCGCTGCCGAACACGCCTCGCGCCATCAGCAGCGCCGCCGCTCCGGCCTGCGGCGAGGGCCCTGCGCCGCTGGCCCCCTGGACCCGGCCCCGGGCCTCTCCGGCCGAATCCCTGGCCTGCCCGGCCAGCGACCGCGCCTGGTCGCTCGCCTGGTGCGCCCGCGCCCGCACCTCGTCGCGCGCCGAGGCCAGGGCCCCGGAGGTCCGCTCCCCGAGCGCGCGGGCCCGCTCGCTGGCGCGCCGGCCGGCGCTGCGCAGCGCCCCCGAGGCTCGCGCGCGCCGGTCCGCGTCCAGCAGCGCGTAGAGGATCGCGCCGGCGCCGATGCCGCTCGCCGCCACCGTCGCCCAGGCGGCCGCCGACGACGACCGCCGCCTGCGGAGCGGGAGGAAGCCCGTCCGCGCCCTGCGAAGCTCGAATGCCATGGTTTCGCTCCTGACCGTGGCTCAAGGCTAAACACGACCCCGTGTCCCGGGACCGGGCGGTCGCGGCCGCGGTGCCCAGGCTTCCGTCGTGAGCACGGAGACGCGGGGGGTGAGCGATGGTCCGCTGCCTCGCCCGCTCCTGGCGCGCGGCGGAGCTGCTGCCGGCTGCTGCGGGCGGACGCTGCGCGCTCGAAGGGGGCCGGGCCCCGGGCGGGCGCGGTCGCCGCGCGGGGGACCGCTGTTATGTCCGGAGCGCGGCGGCGCCGGAAGCCCGCCCGGGAGGTCGCGCATGCTCAGGACCACCGTGGACGTGCTGGAGCTGCGCTGCTGGGCCGAGGCCCGGGGCGCACGGCCCTGCCGCGACCTGGCCAGCGGCCGGCTCGCGCTGGCCTTCCCGGGCCAGCCCTGCGCGGCGGCGGACGTGGGCTGGGACGAGTTCGAGCCGGCCTTCCTCTGGACCCACGCCGTGTTCGTCTACGACGACGCGCCCGGCGCCACCCGCTGCTTCATCGGGCCTACCGACGACGCCCGCGGCTTCGTGCACGGCGGCGGCGCCGCGCCGCCGGGCTGATCACCTCGCCGGAGCGGCCTCGAGCGCGGCCCGGGCCGCCCGCAGCAGCGGCTCGGCCGAGACCGGCTGGCCCGTCGCGTTCTTCATCCACAGGTCGGGCGCGACGCTGCCCACCACCGTCATGCGCTCGATCTCCGCCCCGAACGCCCCGGGCGGCTGCGCGTCGAGGTGCTCCTCGATCTGCGCCGAGATCAGGTGGCCGATGGGGTAGTCGGGCAGGTAGAGCAGCTCGTCCACCGAGTGCGAGTAGATGGCCAGCAGGGTGACGTCGCGGACGCCGAAGATGGGGGCGTACCAGCGGTTCCAGACCTGGCGGGCGATGCCGAGCGTGGCCTCGCGCAGCTGCGCCGGGGTGGCGCCGGGGTGCGCGTACATCCAGCGCCAGGTCTCGAGGTCCACCAGCGCCACGCCGGCGATCTCGTAGGTGGCCCACAGCGTGTCGATGGCCCGCTGCCGCCGCGCCTCGGGCGAGGGACCGGGCAGTCCCAGGACCTGGAGGTCGCGGTCCTGGAACACGAAGGCGATGGCCTCGGTGAAGGCGTTGTTGGGGACGCCGGCCAGCAGCGTGGAGTCCACGCCGTAGAGCGAGAAGGTCTGCTCCACGTTGTGGCCCATCTCGTGGACCGCGATGTTGAAGCCCTTGTAGTCCATCCCGTCCGGCCCCACCCGCGTGCGCAGGTGGGCCTTGTCCCCGCGCCGCGCCGCCTGCATGGCGTGGCCGGAGCCGCGGGCCGGGTCGACCTCGATCCGCTCGGAGAGCCAGCGCGCCTTCTCCGGCGTGAAGCCCAGCGCGCCCAGGATGCGGGGCAGGTCCTTCGCGTAGGCCTCCGGCGTGGGGTAGCGGGCGCGGGTCATCGCGTCCAGCTCCGCCTCCGAGCGATCCGGCCGCGGGGAGAAGCCGCGGTACCAGATGTCGAACGCCTCCAGCGGGCGCCCCTGCCGCCCGGCGATGCGCGCCGCGATGACCTCGAGCTCCGGCGCGCCCAGCACCTGCTCCAGCAGCGCCACCACCCGCGCCTCGGGGAGCTCGCGCTCCAGCTCGAACTTGCGCGCGATGAGCGTGGGCGCCGAGGGCGAGTAGGGGTCGGCGGCCCGGGCGGCCCGGAAGTTGGCCAGGATGCGCGCGTAGCGGGCGTCCGGCTCGCGCGCCGCGTCCACGCGCGCGCGGGGGGCGGCGCCGCCCTCGATGGTTTCGGCCGGGGCCGGCCGGACCTCGTTGGTGAAGGGGTTCCAGTCCACGGTGGGATCGTCGATGACGGCGGCCGGGATGCCCTGGGTGACGATCCGCTCCATCACCTTGGCCAGGACGCGCTGGCGGGCCAGCCCGTCCGGCTGGGCGTACTGGGCCTTCAGCTCGTCGCGCAGGTTCCAGTGCGAGAGCAGCCGCTTGCCCTTGGGGAAGAGGCGCTGCCCCTGCTCCGAGAGCACGTGCTGCATGTAGATGTTGTAGCCGGCCACGTAGGCCTGCCCGTCGGCGTAGGCGCGCGCCAGCTGCTGGTTCACCGCCGCGGGCACGCGCCGCGCGAACCGGTTGGCCAGGCGGGCCTCGGCCCACTGCCGGCGCGACCAGCCCGCGCCCTGCCCCAGCCGCTCGTCCAGCGTGGTGAGCGGGAAGTTGAGCAGGGCCGCGAAGGCCACCTTGCCGTCGAAGAGGTCGTCGATCACGTGCGCGCCGGGATCGTACGCCGCCAGCAGGCCGTCCACCGGCTGCAGCGGCCCCACCTCCAGCTGGGCCCAGCGCGACAGCTCGCGGCCGATCTCCAGCCCGTGGCCGTCCAGCGCCTCGAAGCCGGCCTCCAGCCGGTGGAAGAGCGCGTCCAGCCCCGGGCCCTGCGGCTGGAACTGCTCGGTGCAGAGCGCCTCGAAGCCGGCCGCGTCGCCGTCGGAGGCGCGCCAGAAGGCGGCGGCCTGCTTCACGCCGCGCCGGACGCGGGCCTGCTCCCCGCCCCCGTGCTGCTTCACCAGCGCCGCCTCGCAGCGGCGGGCGGCGGCGTCGAGGCCGTGCACGGGGGCGGGCTTGGCGGCGGGGGCGGCCACGAGGAGCAGGGTGGAGAGCGCCTGGGTGAGCATGGCGCAGCACTGTAATGTAGACGGGCCGCCGTCACCCGGGTAAGTCGACCCCGCCATGCACGAAGCAGCGCCCCACCCCGGCCAGGCCCAGGCCCGCCCCACCCACCGCGCCCTCACCGTGATGGCGCTGCTCCTGGGGATGTTCCTGGCCGCCATGGAGATGACGGTGGTCTCCACCGCCATGCCCACCGTGGCGGGGGAGCTGGGCGGGCTGCACCTCTACGCCTGGGCCTTCGCCGGGTACATGCTCACCGCCACCGTCAGCGTCCCGATCTGGGGGAAGCTGGCCGACCTCCGCGGCCGCAAGGGGGTCATGCTGGTCGGCCTGGTCCTCTTCCTGGTCGGCTCCGCCGCCTGCGGCTTCGCGCCGGACATGCGCGCGCTCATCGCCGCCCGCGCCGTGCAGGGGCTGGGGGCCGGCGCCATCCAGCCCACCACGCTCACCATCGTGGGCGACCTCTTCGACGTGCGCACGCGCGGCCGGATGCAGGGGCTCTTCGGCGGCGTCTGGGGCCTGGCCGGCCTGGTGGGGCCGCTGGTGGGCGGCGCGCTGGTCCACTTCCTGTCCTGGCGCTGGGTCTTCTGGATCAACCTGCCCTTCGGCGTGGCCAGCGCGCTGGTGCTGGCCAGCGCCTACCACGAGCGGCCGGAGCGCCACGCCCACCGCCTGGACCTGGGCGGCGCGGCGCTGCTCAGCGTCGCGGTGGTGGCGGCGCTGCTGGCGGCCCGCTCGCCGGCGACCGGGCGGGTCGCCGCGCCGGTGGCGGTGGCGGCGCTGCTCCTCTTCCTGTGGGTGGAGCGCCGCGCGGTCGAGCCGCTGCTGCCGCTCGACCTGTTCCGGCAGCGGGTGATCGCCGTGGCCTCCGGGGCCGGCGCCCTGGTCGGCGCGGCGATGATCGGCATGGTCACCTTCGTGCCGCTCTGGCTCCAGGCGGTGGTCGGGGCCTCGCCCACCCAGGCCGGCGGCGCCATCGCGCCCATGGCCGTCGGCTGGCCCGATCTTCAGCGCGCTCTCCGGCCGGCTGCTCCCGCGCACCGGCGCAAAACCCAAGCCGTGCGCAAGAGTGCGGCGATTCCTCCGAGGAGGATCCCGGGCGACAACAGCTGAATCGACGCCGATGCGGCATCGTCGTCGAGGAGTAGGAGCCAGCGACAGGTGCTCGCGGCTCCCATCGACAGCAGTGTGCCTAGGATTTGCGCCGCTATCAGTCGCGGCGCAAGTCTGGTGACACCCCAGGTCATCCTCCCGCTCCCGGAACCGTCAACGGTTCGAGTGGCGTGTATTCGAGCTCGCGATCCGCATCCGATTCGGAGGGCAAAGTAATGGTGAAGGTCGAGCCCTTTCCGACCACGCTGTCGAGACGGATCTGCCCGTGGTGCATGTCAACGAGTCGACGCGTGATGGCAAGTCCGAGCCCCGTTCCCGCGCGGCGGATGCGTTCTTCCCCAGCTTGTCGATACTCTTCGAAGATGGCCGCTTGCTCTTCGGGAGCGATCCCTGGGCCCGTATCGGTGACGCTGATGGCCGTCTCACCTGGTTTGGGTTGGCCGACGTCGACCACGATGCCTCCGTTTATCGTGAACTTCACTGCATTACCGAGGACGTTGTTCACGATTTGGCGCACACGTCGCGGATCGGCGTAGGCGATTGCCGTGTGTCCCTGTAGCGTCAGGGCCAAGCCCTTGGTTTGCGCGGTAACGTGGGTTTCTCTCACGACGCTTTCGACAATCGAGTAAACGTCGATGTACGCCCGCGTCAGCCGGAGTTGTCCGGACTCGAGTGCCGACAGATCGAGGATGTCATCGATGAGCGACGCAAGGTGCCGACCGCTGCTGCGAATGATCTCGAGGTTCTCGCGAGCGTCGTCCGAGAGTGGGCCGTCGACTTCGCTGAGGAGCACATCGGAGAATCCGAGGATGGCATTGAGCGGGGTTCGTAACTCGTGGCTCAGTGCGGCGAGGAACGCACTGCGATCGCGATCGTAGGAGAGCGCACGGGTCAAGTCCTGGCGGTAACGCTGTTCGGCTTCGGTGAAGCGATTGACCAAGGCATTGAACGCGTGCGTCAGCTCCCCCACTTTGTCGATGGAGCGGACCGGGATCTGCCAACCGAAGGTTGCCGTGTCGGCTTGGCTCATGTGTTCGATGCGTCGACGCACGAAATCGACGTCCGCGTGCACGTCGCGGGTGAGCGCGAGCGCGACCAGGACGGCAATCCCGACGAGGAGTGCCACGAGCACGAGCAGCGAAGTGAGCAGGGGGCCTACGTCGGGAGGCGGATCGGGTGCCGGTACCAAGGCAACGAGATTGAGGACGTCGCGCGAGCCCGACAGCGGCACCACGGCATAGCGCACGCGACCGAGCTGCGTCGTCGCCGTTCCTTGGCCACGCACCAGTAGCTCCACGATGCTGGTGCGTGAGGGCGTGCGGATCGTTGCATCGGCGACGGGCGTTCCTCGCGCGTCGACGAGTAGTAATTCGACGCCTGCGCGGCGCGCTGCACGCTCGAGCACGATCCCACGTTCGGCGCTCGGGATTGCGCGCAATCTTGCGGCCAATGTCTCTCCGAGCACCCGAGCTGCCAAAGTCGCATTCGCATCACTTCGCGTACGCAATTCCGCAACGCCCATCCAGCTGAACGTGATCGCCGCGACGAGCCCGAGCACGGCGACCACGGTGGGTGCCAGGGCAACGAGCGGCAGCGGTCGCGACAAGAATCGCACGCGGCTAGGCTAGTCCTTGGACGTACTTGCCGCAAAAAGTAAGGTGTTGCTGGAGGGCGCTTCGGGACAACGACGTGCGCTCACCGGTGCGCCGAAACGTGCTTCGTTGTACGGCTGCCGAGGTCGCGCGTCGGGACAACGACGTGCGCTCGCCCGATCGTCCGTGCGCGTTTCGTCGTGTCGGCGCGTTCAAGGGTCCGTCGCGAGACGCGAGAAGACCGCGTGATCGACCCAGCGAGCATCGACATATTCCGCTTGTCTGGCGATCCCCTCGAAGTGGAATCGGAGCCGCGCAATGACTCGCAGACTCGGATGGTTGTCGGTCGCAGCTGCGCAGCGTACGCGATGAGCACCCATTCGGAACAACGCGAAGTCGACGCAGGCCCGAGCGGCTTCGGTCATGAGGCCTTTGCCGCAGTGTTCGGCTCGCAACCAGTACCCGAGCTCGCAAGATCGATGTAGGTGAACGCAATTGTCGAGGCCGACGACTCCGAGGAAGCGATTCGTGTCTTGTGCGCGAATGGCGAACCTGACGGCTCGCCCAGCGTCCCAGTCCGCCGCGCAGGCGTCCGCATAGCGTTGGCTCGATTCCGGGGTGTCGTTGTAAGGCACCCACGGCAAGAAACGCTGAAGGCTCTCGCGCGAGCCTTCGACGGCTTCCCAGAGTTCGGGTGCATCGGGCGGCTCGATGGGAAGCAATAAAATCCGCGCAGTGGCGATGGGGGCGCGTCGAAGGATGGTGCGGGAGGGGACGCTCAACATGCGAGGGGGAGGGCTGTCCTTTGCCAGTTTCGGTGGGGGCATCAGCGTGGTGCCGCAGCCGGTTGGCAGCTTATCGTGGCAGCCATCGCTTCGAAATGTCCAGCTTCGTAGTCACGCCAGGCGACGAGCCATCGATCGGGCCGTGGGGTGGCCGACACGTCGGGGAGCGGCTGGATCCCGCTGACCTTTCCAATCGTTGCCACGGCGCCTACGCCGGTTCGATCGAATAGCGCGACGCGCAGTCGGGAGGCCTCGTAGAAGGCAGCAAGGAGCTGCTTTTCGTTGGCTGCGATTGCGGGTCTCGCGCCCCGTGGGGCAATTTCGTGGCGATAGAGCACCGCGTTCGAGCGTGCGTCGATCGCCATTGCCACGAGTCCTGCCGCTTCCTCGCCCCAGAGGAGGAAGCAAGTGTCCCCGAGGCAATGGGTGCGTGCGTCATCGCTGGCGGTTCCCTCGCGTCCTAGGGCTTCGATCGGTGCGAGAAACCGATGGTCGAGACTGGCCGTGTTCGTCGAGATCTTGGGCGCGGTGACGGTTCGGACCAGGTCCGAAGATTCGTCGAGCACGAGGGAGTACACGCGACGTTGCTGCCCTTGGCGTAGCGTGAAGAGCACGCGTAGCTTTCCGTTGCTTACCGAAACGGCGGGGCGAACCGCGCTCGGGCGCAGAGCGCGATCGGGCTTGAGAGCCGTCAGCGAAATCACGGGGCCCGTCGGATCGAAGTCGGCGGTCAGATGACGCAAGAGTAGGTTCTGCGCGCCGTCGGAACCATCGTCCTCCCACGCGACCCAGTAGGATCCGTCACTGGTCCTAGCAATTGCGGGGGCGTATTCGTCCTTGGAAAGGGGCGCGACGTTCTTCATGCCGCCCTGAATCCGTCCCGCGACGTCGAGCTTTCGAGCAAAGATCCCCGCCTGTCGGCTCGTCGCGTCCCAGAAGAGCAGCGCGATGCCAGTTGCCGAAGGATTCGCTTTGACGTCGAGCGTCCAAAATTGTGGGTAGCGCGCGTTCAGGGACTCGGGCGTCGCGAGCTGCGGAACCGTGATTCGCCGCAACCCCTCGTCGAGCACGGTCGTGTACACCTGCCTTCGCGTCTTGTCCTCGTGTCCGTCGACCCACCCCACGACGGCATGGGAGCCGCTCGCAACGATGGTGGGACGTGACGGTGGGTCGCTGACGGTGAAGGGGCGAGGTCGACCGAGGGCCAGTAGGTGACAAGGGCCGTTCGTCGTTTCCTGCGCCGCCTTGACGTGGGTTCGGAGATTGGTCGCGATCCCCTCGCCACCGTTTTTGATGGCATCGTCGAAGAGGCGAATGGCTTCGTCGATTTTTCCTTCGACGAGAGCGCCTTGGGCTTCGGTGATCGTTTCGCCGAAGCCTTGGGTTTCGAGGGGCGCACTCTGTCCGACGAGCGAGGGGGCGCTTGGCGTTTGGCTCCCATGCGCGGCCGAAGAGGTTCCGAACAGGTCGGCGACCGAATCGCGGAACACGAAGGCGGCTCCGGCGGCCACGAGCAAGACCGCAGCCGCCGCGAGGAGGATAGGGCCTCTCCGAGAACGAAATTTCGGCGGTGCGGATTCGATGACCTTGGGCGATTTGGCGTGTTCGGGAGTGTTGAGTCGCGGGGCTTCGACAGCCTTCTGGAGTGGGGGGCGTCGTGAGGAAGGCACGCTCGTGCGCTCGTCGAATCGATCGGGCACGGAGGTCTCTACGGAGTCGTCCTCGCCAATCTTGCGCTCGGCGGCGCGTTGGAGCATGTCGTCGACGTCCACGAGCAACGAGGGCGTCTGGATGTGTGACGACTCACCCGGCGACAGGGCCTCCGTGAGCGCGATCATGAATTGGGCAGCGGTCTGGAAGCGATCCTCCGGAGAACGCTGCAGGGCTTTGAGAAGCCACTTGTCGAAGGCGGGAGGCAGATCGGGGCGGAGCTTCGACGGGAGTGGGATCTGCGCGTTGGCAACCTGGGCGAGGATCATCGCGACGCCTTGATCGACGTTCCATACCGTGTGTCCCGTCAGGCATTCGTAGGTGATGCAGCCGAGCGCCCAGAGATCCGAGCGGTGATCGACCTCGCCGCGACCCTTCGCTTGCTCGGGACTCATGTAGGCCGGAGTTCCGAAAAGCGCACCTTCGCGGGTGAGCCGGGCTTGAGCTGGGCCGTCGCTGGTCGCGTAGAATTTCGCGAGCCCGAAGTCGAGGAGCTTCGTGATGATCTCGCCCTCTTCGTTGCGCGTCAAAAATAGGTTTTCGGGTTTCAAATCCCGATGCACGATCCCAGCCGAGTGCGCCTTCGCGAGGCCCTTGGCCGTCTGGGTCATGATCTTCAACGTGATGGGAATGTCGAGCCTGCGGACGCGCGTCATCCGATCATAAAGGCTCTCGCCCTCGAGCAGCTCCATGACGAGGAACGGCCGATTGTCGAATTCACCAACGTCATAGACGTCGCAGATATAGGGGCTGCGAACCGCAGCAGAAGCCCGGGCTTCCCGCAGGAATCGCTCGCGAACGACGCGCGAGGTCGTCAGTTCTGCAGCGAGGACTTTGACCGCGACGCGCTTGCCGAGACCAAGGTTCTCGGCTTCGTACACCGCCGCCATTCCGCCGCGGCCAATCTCGCGAGTGATTCGATATTTGCCCGCGAGCACGGAGCCCAGCGCAATTTGGGAGAATTCGTCGACGGTCATGCGTTGCGTCTGGGCGTCTTTCCTAGGAGGGATCCTGCGGGCTCGTAAAAAGGCGGACGAGGGATGGCGACAGGGTAACCGCTCGGTTTTCCGTTGGGGAGTCTTTCGTGGTCGAGATCGTCGACCAAAACAGCGCCCTTTCGGCTCGCGGCTGGCTGCGCGCCCCGCCTCTCACCTCGGCCGGCGGTTGCGTTCGAGTGGCGACGTTACCGCGGGCGGCAGGCCACCTCAACCATCCCAACGCCGCCGCGAACGCTTTGCCAGTGTATGTGGATTCGAGCTGCAGACCTTGCGTGGTCGCGATCTGAATGGCTGTCTCGCCGGCCTGCGTCGGCACCCCATAGCCGTCACCGATCCAACGCGAGTCGATCTCCAACCGGGACGCCAAGTTCTGCGGGATTTCCGCATCGAGACTGCGCAGGGCACGTCGCGCCAGGTGCAGAACGAGGGTGCGCGGCGCAGGGATCTTCAGAACCGGCACTGCCACGAGGCGCGCTCGGAGCTGGGAGCGGGCGAGTCCCGCGAGGATCCCCGCGGCCGTCCCGCCGGAACCGAGTGCAACGAAGATGACGTCCGGCTCTGGGAGAACCCCAGCGCGGATCTGCTCATCGAGTTCGGCAACGGCGTCGATGTAGCCCAACGTTCCGATTGCGTTGGAGCCTCCAGGGGGAATCCAACGCGTATCTCTGCGACAGACGGATGCGAGGGTGCGAAGCACTTTTGCGAATTCGAAGACGCTCACCCACTCGACGCCGGCGAGGATCGCGTCTTTTGTTGTCTGTTCGGCGTGCCTTCCGTAGGGGCGCGGAAGCGCAATCGCCGTCACCGAAAGTCCGAGTTTCCGTCCGAGCAGGCCCGTGGCGAGGACGTGGTGGGAGCCGAGTGCTCCGATGGTGACGAGTCGACGTATACCGTCCTCCTCGACCCGCCGGAGGAGGTATGCGAGTTTTCGCGGCTTGTTCCCTCCGTAGTCAGTGCATATCGCGCCGTCGTCCTTAACCCAAAGCTCGCGCGACTCATTCACGGCCAACCGTCGAACGGGAGATGGAACGTCGAGAGTGCAGGCGATGGGTGCGGGCACGGAGGCTGATCTGAATCAGGACTGAGACTGGGGACAGCCGCAGTGGGATTCGGTGACGGTGATGGCACCGGCACCAGCACCAGCACCAGCACCAGCACCGGCACCAGCACCGGCACCGGCACCAGCACCGGCACCAGCACCAGCACCGGCACCAGCACCGGCACCGGCACCGGCACCAGCACCGGCATCGGCGTCTACAGGATTGGACGAGCCGCCGACGGCACTGTCGTCAATGGGTCGGCAATGCGTGCCGCTTCCATCGGGGGGAGATGATGTCCGTCGAGCGCCGTCGGTGCGACACGACGACGGACAAAAGCCGGTGCTGGGGCGCCAGCCGGTGCTGGCGTTGGACAAGGACGGGGCTCGCCAAATGGTACAAACGCTGGGGCACGACCGGGAGCGCTGGAGCTCGTGAGCGTGCAGGCGGGGTCGGTGCGGTCTTTCGGTCGAGTCTGTGAGCGATTCGAGCTCTCGCTGATTTCACCGATTGAATCCGGTGCGAAACATTCCGGAAACCTATCTCCCGTTACCCAAGGAGCGTCGGTCGATGAGACCGTCCCCGGTGCTTCTGACCCGCCGGTAGGGCCTTTGACGACGTCGGGGTCCGCAAAGAACAACGAAAGCGTATTGGGAGACCCAACATGAAGAAGGTCGAAGCAATCATCAAACCGTTCAAGCTCGATGAGGTCAAGGATGCCCTTTCCGAGGTTGGCATCCAGGGGATGACCGTCACGGAGGTCAAGGGCTTCGGACGCACAGGTGGCAAGAAGGAGGTCTACCGTGGCTCCGCCTACGTCGTAGATTTCGTCCCTAAGGTGAAAGTCGGAGATCGTGGTGGCAGACAACATGGTCGCGCCGGTGATCGACGCCATCGAAAAGAGCGCTAAGACCGGTCGCATCGGAGACGGCAAGATCTTCGTCGTCACACTGGACGACGCGATCCGAATCCGTACCGGCGAACGCGGCGAAGCGGCCATCTGAAATCATCGGCTCCGCTCAGCCGAGGGGAGCATGTCCAGAATGAACGCGAAGGAAGCTATCGAGTTCGGCAAAAAAAACGGGTCGGTCATGGTCGACCTGAAGTTTTGCGATCTCATCGGCAAATGGCAGCACCAGACCGTTCCGTTCGAACGATTGAGTGAGGCCTCCTTCGAGAATGGGTTTGGATTCGACGGTTCGCAAGTCCGCGGATTCCAGCCCATCAATCAAAGTGACATGCTCCTCATTCCGGATCCTTCGACGGCGGTGATGGATCCGTTCTTGGGGCACCCCACGTTGTCCCTCGAGTGCACGGTGCGCGATCCGATTACGCGCCAAAGCTACTCGCGCGATCCGCGGTACATCGCGACGAAGGCAGAAGCGTATCTGCGGAGCACGGGCATCGCCGATCAGTGTCTCGTGGGGCCCGAAGCAGAGTTCTTCATCTTCGACGACGTGCGCTTCGATACCGGCGTGGAAGGTGCCTATTACTACATCGATTCCGTCGAAGCCGACTGGAACACTGGTCGTGCGGAGAAGCCCAATCTCGGTCACAAGGTGCGATTGGGAGAGGGATACTTCCCGGTTCCTCCCCAAGATACCCTGCACGATCTTCGCACCAAAATGATGCTTTTGCTCGGAAGCGTGGGCATCGAAGTCGAGTCGGCGCATCACGAAGTCGCGACGGCAGGACAGAGCGAGATCGACATGCGGCAGGACCGACTGCTTCGCATGGCGGACAAGCTGATGTGGTTCAAGTACGTCGTCAAGAATGCGGCTCGGGCTGCGGGTAAGACCGCGACGTTCATGCCGAAGCCCATCTACGGCGACAACGGCAGCGGTATGCACGTCCACTTGTCGCTCATCAAGGATGGTGCGTCTCTGTTCACGGGTGAGGGATACGGCGGCCTTTCCGAGATGGGTCTGTACTACATGGGGGGCGTGCTCAAGCACGCTCGCGCACTTGCTGCTCTCACCAATCCGACCGTCAATAGCTACAAGCGACTCGTGCCGGGGTTCGAGGCGCCCGTGAATCTGGCGTACTCTTGCCGCAACCCATCTGCGGCAATTCGCGTCATGAGCCAACTCACGGCGTCGCGTCCTGCCAAGCTCGAACTTGCGTTCCCGGATGCGACTTGCAACCCATACCTTGCCTTCGCAGCGATCCTCATGGCAGGTCTCGATGGGATCATCAATCGAATCAATCCCGGAGATCCCTTCGACAAGGACGTGTACTCGCTGAGTCCAGAGGAACTCGACGACGTGCCTCACGTTCCCATGTCGCTTCCCGAAGCCATTCGGGCTCTCCAGGCGGACCACGAATTTTTGCTTCGCGGTGACGTCTTTACGGAAGACGTCGTGTCCGTGTGGGTCGAATACAAAATGGAACGCGACGTGCGCCCCAGCCGCATGCACCCGACGCCGATGGATTTCTATTTGTATTACGACGTCTGAAGTCCGACGTTCGCATCGTTGCCACCGAATGCGCGGGACGCGAGAACGCGCCGTGGATCGCGAGAGCGCGTCGTAGGTCGCGAGAACGCGTCGTAGGTCGCGAGAACGCGCCGTGGATCGCGAGAGCGCGTCGTAGGTCGCGAGAACGCGTCGTGGGGCGCGAGAACGCGTCGTAGGGCGCGAGAACGCGTCGTAGGTCGCGAGAACGCGTCGTGGATCGCGAGAACGCGCTTTTGCGAGGCCAAGCCGTACCCACGGCAAGAGACGTGGATCGCGACGTACCGACATCAAAAAGAAGGACCTGAAGGCGGTGCCTTCAGGTCCCAATGGTGGCTATGCCCGCGATGCTGCTCGACGCCAGGGGGCGCGTTAGCGTCGCTTCGCTTTCTTCGCCGCCTTCTTTACCGCTTTTCCTGCGCTCTTCTCAGCAGGCTTCGCCGCTGGCGCCTTGCTTTCCGTCTTGCTCGCGGCTTTCTTGCCGGACACGGCGCGGGGCGCCTTTTCCGCGACGTCGTTGTCGCTCTTGCTGTTGCCCTTGGCCGCCGCCTTGGTCGTTGAAGACTTCTTGGTGGCCTTCTGTCCGTACAGTGCAGACTTGCCAAGGAGCGCTTGTGCCAGCGCTTCCGCGTGGGTCGTGGCTTCCCATGGGAACTGCGCGCGCCCGAAGTGGCCGTAGGCTGCCGTCTCGCGGTAGATGGGACGCAGCAGATTCGAGTTCGTCGATGAGTGCCTTCGGACGGAAGTCGAAGTTCTTCATCACGTACGCCGCAATCTTCTCGTCGTCCACGACGCCGGTTCCGAAGGTGCTCACGTAGACGCCAACGGGTTGTGCGACACCGATGGCATACGCCACCTGGACTTCGCAGCGACGAGCCAAGCCTGCGGCGACGATGTTCTTCGCGACGTAGCGCGCGAAGTAGCAAGCCGAGCGATCGACCTTCGATGGATCTTGCCCGAGAAAGCACCGCCACCGTGGCGACCCATGCCGCCGTAGGTGTCGACGATGATCTTACGACCCGTGAGGCCAGCGTCGCCGAAGGGGCCACCGATGACGAATCGTCCCGTGGGATTGACGAAGTACTTGGTCTTGGCGTCGAGCAGATTGGCGGGAAGCGTCTTCTTGATGCAGAGCTCGATGACGGCTTCCTTGAGATCCTTGTGCTTGACGTCGGGGCTGTGTTGCGTGGAAACGACCACCGCGTCGATGCGCTTTGGCTGATCGTTTTCGTACTCGATCGTCACCTGGCTCTTGCTGTCCGGGCGCAGGAAATCGAGCTTGTTCGACTTCCTGAGCTTTGCCAGGTTCTGCACCAACTCGTGCGAGTACATGATCGGTGCGGGCATGAGCTCGGGCGTTTCGTCGCACGCATAACCGAACATGAGCCCTTGATCGCCGGCGCCTTGCTCCTTGTGCAGGCCTTCACCTTCCGTCACGCCTTGGGAGATGTCGGGAGACTGCGGTTCGACCGCGATGAGGACACCGCACGTGTCGGCGTCGAAGCCCATCGACGAATCCGTGTAGCCGATGTCCTTGACGACGTTGCGAGCAATCTTCCCGAAGTCGAGATTCTTGGCTTTGGTCGTGATTTCGCCGGCAATGGCGACGAACCCGGTCTTACAAAGACACTCGCACGCTACGCGGCTGCGTGGATCTTCCGTAAGCGCGGCATCGAGCACCGCGTCGGAGATCTGATCACACATCTTGTCGGGATGTCCTTCACTGACGGATTCGGAAGTAAACAGGTATCGGCTCATCGCTTGTGCTCGCTCTAGAATCTAGTGCCACCACGCCCGGACAACTCCGGGAGAAGAACACGGGTTGGATAGCGACCGTCCAAGTCTGCTCGTCCGGCGCGCCCGGACGCTAGCACCTTTGGCCATGCATGCAGAAGCGGCTCGTGACAGTCCCGACCCACAGGCGAGCTGCACGGGGGAGATGGCAAGGGTTTTCGCGTCTTTCCACGTAATGTCCGAGGAACGAGAGGCTGCGGGATGCCTGCGTGGGGTGGAGCCCGGTGTTCCAGACCCGCTTCGTCGCGGACGAATTCGCGCAGAATTTGCTTGTCAGGAGACCGGTGTCCCTTAACACTGACGTCAGTGTCAGTTAGCGACGCGAACCTCTTACTCGATGCGGGGACACGCAATGGCCGATCGTAGTGACAATCTCGTCATTGGTATGGATGTAGGGTCGACGACGGTCAAAGCCGTCGTCGTCGAGCCGCACAGCAAACGCGTGCTCTGGAACGACTACCAGCGCCACCACACCAAACAACCCGAGAAGGTCCTCGAGCTTCTCGAGCAGATTCACGCGTCCTTTCCAGACCGGCGCGCGGAGGACTTTCGCCTGTTCCTCACCGGCTCTGGGAGCGGCCCGCTCGAGGGACCCACGGGCGGCAAGTTCGTGCAAGAGGTGAACGCCGTCACCCTCGCCGTCGAAGACCGCCACCCGGACGTGATGAGCGTCATCGAGCTCGGCGGGCAGGACGCCAAGATCATCATGTTCAAGGTCGACCCCACGACGGGAACGCGGACCGCCTCGACGTCGATGAACGACAAGTGCGCGTCCGGAACCGGCGCAACCATCGACAAGTGTTTCATCAAGGTCGGCGCCGATCCGAAGCTTGCCACCACCCTTCGATTCGACGATTCACGGCTCCACCACGTCGCTGCCAAGTGCGGGGTGTTCGCGGAAACCGACATCGTGAATCTGATCAAGTCGGGGATCCCGCAGGACCAAGTGCTCTGCTCTTTGGCAGACGCAATCGTCATGCAAAACCTGAGCGTGCTCACGCGAGGTAGCACCCTCAAGGCACGTGTGATGCTGCTTGGCGGACCCAATACGTATCTGCCGTTCCTTCAGGACTGCTGGCGATTGCGCATTCCTCAGACGTGGAAGGATCGCGGATACGAGCCCCCCGAAGGAATGAGCGTCGAGGATCTCATTTTCATTCCGTCCGGTGCAGAGCTCTATGCGGCCCTAGGTGCCGTCCTCTTCGGTCTGTCTCTCGACGAAAGCGAAGGCCGGTTCAAGGGCATCGATGGGCTTCGCGATTTCATCCAGAATGGCCGCCGCGCGCGGCTCGGCGAGCAAGCGGGACCGCCCTTGGTGGCGCATGCGGACGAAGCGGCGCTCTTTGCATCCAGTTATTCCGTTCCTCGCTTCGTTCCCGCTAGTTTCGAACCGGGCCAGGAGGTGCGCGCCGTCATTGGCTTGGACGGTGGCTCCACGTCGTCGAAAGCCGTGCTCGTCGACGAATCCGGCGAGCTCATTGCGAAGGCGTACCAGCTCTCCAAGGGTAACCCCATCGAGGACTCCAAGGAGCTGCTCCTCAAGCTACGCGAGCAGGTGGAAAGCCAGGGCGCCAAGTTGACGTGTCTCGGCTTCGGTGCGACGGGTTATGCCGCAGACGTGCTCGAGCAGACCCTGCTAGCGGACGTCAACATCGTCGAAACGGTCGCGCACATGGTCAGCGCCGTACATTATTTCGGCGACATCGACGTCGTGTGTGACATCGGTGGTCAAGACATCAAGGTTCTATTTCTGAAGAACGGTGACATTCAGAACTTCAAGTTGTCGAACTCTTGCAGTGCCGGCAACGGGATGCTCCTTCAGGCCATGGCGGACCAATTCGGTCTGCCCGTGACGGACTACGCGAAGGTCGCGTTCCAAGCGGAATTGGCCCCGAAGTTCAGCTACGGATGTGCCGTCTTTCTCGACACCGATCGAGTCAATTTCCAAAAAGAAGGCTTTCAGCGCGAAGAGCTACTCGCGGGGCTGGCTCAAGTGCTTCCGAAGAACGTCTGGCAGTACGTCGTTCAAGTGCCGCGCATGGCGTCGCTTGGAAGAAAATTCGTGCTTCAAGGCGGCACTCAATACAACCTTGCAGCAGTAAAGGCCCAGGTCGATTACATCAAACAACGTGTCCCCGACGCGGAGGTATACGTTCACCCGCACACCGGTGAGGCAGGGGCGATCGGCGCAGCGATGGAAACACTCCGTCGATACAAGCGTACCGGCAAGACGCGGTTCGTGGGGATCGAAGCCGCGTTGAATCTCAAGTACGAGGCGCGCAACGACGAATCGACCGTCTGCCATTTCTGTCCCAACGAGTGTCACCGTACGTTCATCGACGCCGAGCGACCCGACGGAACACGGGCGCGCTACATCTCTGGGTTTTCTTGCGAGAAGGGCACCGTCGAGAGCGAAGCTGCCATGCTTTCCATCGTTGCCGAGCGGAAAAAGACTGCGGCGCAATTCCCAAATCTGATCGAATACGAGGCACGAAAGGCATTCCAGCATTTCTACTCGCCAGAACCCATGCCGGAGGCCGGCTCACTCATCGAAGACATGCGCGTGAAGAAAGGCTTGTTTCGTATCAAGCGAGAACGGTACTCGCGACCGTTTCAGCGTTCGAGTGAAGACGCAGCCAAGGCGCGTCGATCGATCCGCATCGGCATTCCACGCGTCCTCAACGTCTACAGTGTGGCGCCGTTCATTCGGACCTACTTCGAGGCCTTGGGGATCCCGAAGAATCAAGTGGTCTTCAGCGACGAGACGAGTGAGGAGATGTGGATTGCCGGGGGTAAATACGGCTCCATCGATCCGTGCTTCCCGAGCAAGGTCGTTCAAGCGCATGTCCACCACTTGCTCTTCGAAGCGCATCAACCCGCCAAAAAACGCCCGCTGAACTACATCTTCTTTCCCATCCTCACGCACGTGCAGAACTTCGTCGAGGATACGATGGACAATGCGTCTTGCCCCATCGTGGCGGGAACGCCAGACGTGATTCGGGCCGCATTCACCAAAGAGACGGACTTCTTCAAGACGCGTAACATCGAGTACCTTGCGCCTGCGCTCAGCTTCTCGGAGCCCACGCTTTTGGCTCGGCGGATGTTCGAAACCTGGGGCGAACGTCTCCAGATCACGGAAGACGAGAGCGATTTCGCTTGTAAGCAGGCGTGGAAAGCTCTTTCGGCATTCAATGCCGACGTCGAGGAGAAGGGGCGGGCGATTCTCGAGACGGTGGAAGCGGAAAATCGTATCGCCATCTTGGTGATCGGACGACCCTATCATTCCGATCCAGGGCTCAATCACGGGATCCCGGAGGAGTTCCAGGTGCTCGGCTATCCGATCCTCAGTATTCGTTCCATCCCGAAGTCGCGCGAGTATCTCGACCGCTTTTACGCAGACGAACTCGCCGCGGGAACGATTCGCTCGCCACTCCAGCTGTCGCAGGTTTGGCCCGAGAATTATTCGGCCAACAGTGCGCAGAAGGTGTGGGCGGCGAATTTCGCCGCTCACCATCCGAACGTCGCGGTGCTCAATCTCTCGAGTTTCAAGTGTGGCCACGACGCACCGACCTATGGCCTCATCGATTCCATTCTTCAAGCCACTCGAACGCCCACGGCTGCGCTCCACGATCTGGACGCCAACAAGCCTGGCGGTTCGAATCGAGAATCCGCGTCAAGACCTACGCGCACTCGCTGACATTGGAGCGCGAGCGTCTCGAAGAAATGGCCGAGAAACGTCGTGAGTTCGAGTGGACACTCGACAAGAAGCGGCTCGAATCTCCTCGAGATGCGTCGCGGCGGAGCCACAGTCGCGTTTCGTGACGAAGCCAAGCTCGACGGCGAGATTGAGCGACTGCGGTTGAAGGTGAGCCAATACCAACCACGACCGAGCGTATTGACGGAAGACGGCCCGAAGCTCGTTCAGCTTCGAGCCAAACCGAAGCCCTCGCGGATCACGAGCGAGGCGTCCGTGCCCCTAGCTGCGGAGTGATGTCGCAGCGGACTTCGAAACGAGTTCAAGAACACGACTTCAGGAACACACGAGCTGACCCAACAGGCACACGTAGGAGGAGAGGAACATGCAAACGAACCCCGAAATTTCTGCCAAGAAACGGCTGCCAATCGCTTCGCCTGGCCGCGAGGATCGTTCGATCGAGGACGAGCTGGCCAACTTCGCCGCGGTGGAACGGAAACGTCTCGGGCTGTCGTCCCGCCCGAATCCTTGGCGGGAAACCATGGCGAACCTCAAGTTCGTCAAGGCCGAGCGGGGCTCAGTAACGATTCTTCTCGGGGGCCTCACCGTAGCTCACGATCGTCTCGTCGAAGGCGCCTTCCGCGGGTTGGGATACAACATCAAGGCTTTGGCGTGTCCGGACCAAGACGCTCTCCGAGTCGGCAAGGAATTCGGCAATCGTGGTCAATGCAATCCGACCTACTTCACCGTCGGTAACTTGGTGAAGTACCTGCAAGAGCTCGAGGCATCCGGGCTGACCAAGCAGCAAATCGTGTCAAATTACGTGTTTCTCACTGCTGGAGCGTGCGGGCCGTGTCGTTTTGGTATGTACGTGACCGAGTACCGCAAGGCACTCCGTGATGCCGGCTTCGACGGATTTCGGGTCGTAGCCTTTCAGCAGCAAGGCGGCTTGAGTCAGGTCAATGGCGACGACGTTGGGCTCGAAATGACGCCGAAGTTCTTCGGCGCAATGCTTCAGGCGCTCGCTGCTGGCGATGTCATCAACGCGCTCGGATATCGAATTCGTCCGTATGAAGTGGTCCCTGGGGCAACCAATCGAGCAGTGGAGAAGGCGACCGCACGTTGCTATGACGCGCTGTTTCGACGAAAGAGCGTCCTATTGGCGCTCCTTGCCTCGCGACGTGACTTCGCGAAAATCGAGGTCGACCGTACTCGCATCAAGCCGAAGGTCTCCATCATCGGGGAATTCTGGGCGATGACGACCGAAGGGGACGGAAACTACCACCTGCAAAAGTTCATCGAGGAGGAAGGGGGTGAAGTCGACATTCAGCTCGTTACCGCTTGGTTGCTCTACAACATTTGGGAAGTGCGCTTCGATACGGCCAATCGCGCCGAGTTGCGCGGGGCGGATCAGGCGTCCAACGGCCTTGCGGGCATGGGCGAATTCGGCGTTGCGAAGCGTAGACTGATGTTGACGCTGGCGGAACGCGCGTTGCGGAGCGGATTCTTCGCCTACAGTCGGGCGCTGGGGTTGGTCGACTATCACCTGCCGAACATGGAGCAAGTCGCCGAGGTGGCGCGTCAGTATTACAATAACGATCTCCGTGGTGGCGAAGGTCACATGGAAGTCGGTAAGGTGATCTTGAATGCGATCGGGAAGAAGTCCACGATGACCCTGAGTGTCAAGCCGTTTGGCTGCATGCCGAGTTCTGGCGTCAGCGACGGTGTACAGTCCCTCGTTCAGGAGAAGTTTCCCTCGAGCATGTTCTGCGCCGTAGAGACGAGCGGGGATGGAGCGGTGAACTTCCAGAGCCGAGTCCAGATGTTCCTGCACAAGGCAAAGCGCGCAGCAGCTGAAGAAGTGGATCGCGCTTTGAGCGAGACCGGCTTGACTGCGGAGCAGGTAAGCGATGCTGCCCGCAAGTCCCCACGCTGGCGGAGCGCAATTACCCGAGCGAAGCATCGCAGGGACGACCACGGCCGTGGACTTCGTCTATGCCGTTGCTGAGCGTATGGGGGCTGGTCGCAGGCTCCAACCCGCCGTTACGGGGCACGCCGAGTTTGCCCATCCGTAGCGTTGTGCTGCCGCTCGGGGGGCGCTCGGGGGGCGCCTCGTCGTGGTGCGCAGCCATTCCGTGTGCTGCCGCGAGGGGGCTCTCGGGCGTCTCTCGCGGCACGCAGTTACGGTGCGCATGGGCGTCTCTCGCGGCGCTGTGAACCTTTACCCTGTCAAATCCCTCGAGCGCGATGGTGCGTCGGCAAAGAGAGACGTGATGCGCGCGGCAAGCTGTCGAAGTGGCATAACCTCGTCGACTCCACCGAGGGAAATGGCGACTTTCGGCATGCCGAAGACGACACAAGAGTCCTCGTCCTGTGCGAGCGTCCGAGCTCCCGCTAGCTTCATTTCCAACAAGCCCTGCGCGCCATCTCCACCCATTCCCGTGAGGATGACGCCAACGGCGTTGCGTCCAGCCGTCGTGGCGACGCTCCGAAAGAGCACGTCAACGCTCGGTCGATGACGGTTCACGGGTGGCCCTTCACGAACTTCGACCAGGTAACGTGCACCATCGCGCCGCAAGAGTAGATGTTTGCCGCCGGGGGCGATCAATGCGACACCGCTCACGACCGAATCCCCGGATTGTGCTTCGCGCACGGTCATCGCGCACAATCCATCGAGTCGTTCGGCAAAGGACTTCGTGAAGTGCTCCGGCATGTGTTGCACAATCACCGTGCCAGGGGCGTTGCCGGGTAAACTGGTGAGGACTTCTTCGATTGCCACCGTACCCCCCGTCGAGGCTCCAATTGCCAAGACTTGGTTCGTGGTCTTGAGAAGGGCGGTGGCCACGCGCGTGCCAGGTGAACGATTCCCAGGCGCGGGAGCAGCTCGAACGCGTGCACGAGCCGCGGCGCGAACACGTTCGATGAGCTCTGGGCCGAGTTCGCCGATTGTGTACGCTGCGCCGGGTTTGCACATCACGTCCACCGCACCGAGCCTGAGCGCCTCGAGACCGAGCTCACTTCCGCGGGGGGTCAACGAGGAGAAAATGATCACCGCCATTGGACGATGGGCCATCACCTTGGATAGAAATGTAATTCCGTCCATTCGTGGCATCTCGACGTCGAGTAGCAGCACGTCTGGTTCCTTGTCGACGATGAGCTCGCGTGCGACATAGGGATCGGGAGCACTGCCCACCACGGTGATGTCAATCTCTTTTTCGAGGGTCCGCGTGAGCACGCTTCGCACGACAGCCGAGTCGTCGACGATGAGAACGCGGATGGTCACTTCAATTCTCCAATGTGACGCAGCTCAGGAACACGCAACCACTATCCGTCGAAACGACCACTCGTGAGTCGTTCGAGGCTTGCCAGACGGGGGTTTGCGTCATCGGAAGTCGTCTCGTTTCGGGTATGCCGAGGTTGTGTTCTATGTTCTCACCCCACCAGCTATCGAGCATCCATGCGGTGAGAATGTTCAGCAGTTCCCCGGCAGCGTTGTCGGACGCGTTGCCGGATGCGACGTCCAGGCCGTCCATTCCAAGCATTTCCGTTGCGAGTTGTCTTGCGTCCGCCTCGCTCACGATGAGCCAGCAGGTCCCGTTTGCACGCCCAGAAAAGGTCAGAGAGGCCTGAATTGCAGGGCTTGGTTCGGGTAAGGGCGCCTCGGGATCCTCGACCAGCATGAACGCCGTCTCCTCGAGAATGCGACAGAGCTGTTCGGCGAGGTGCTTTCGATACGGTTGCTCCGTATTCATGGCGCGCCTTCCTCCTTTGGATCTTTGGACAGGCTCCGAATGACGGCACGGATTTGTTCGGGGCGGAAAGGCTTCCTCAGAATGGCGCGGACGCCAAGGGATTGCAGTTGTTCCTGGTACTTCGCTCCAGCATCCGACGACACGACCACGACGGGCAGATGCTTCAGTTTTGGATCCTGCGTCATGCGCTCGATGAGTTCGAGTCCGGTCATTCGAGGCATGTGCAGGTCCGCGAAGACGATTGACGTGTCCGTCCGCTCGAGCCACTCGAGGGCTTCTAGACCATCGGACGCTTCGAATACTTGCTCTGCGGGTTGGCCACTCAAATCTAGAGCTTTGCGCATCATTGCACGCATGATTGGAGAGTCATCGACAATAAGGACGGGAACGGTCATGACTGTGGCTCCTCGGCTGTTGCAGTGCGGCAAAGATCGACGAGTGAGTCCAGGCACTCGCTCACGATGTGTTCGATGACGGCGGGGCGGATGGCGAGGCGTTTGAAAGTCTCTGGATCCGGCGAACGAGCGAGTCCGGCTGCGTCGCGCCCGTAGCCGAGCGCGTGAGCCGTCATGTTCGCCACGTGTACGACGTCGACCAGGTACGAGTAAGGAGAGTCGATGAAGTGGCTCGGGAAGTGGTGCCCGGTTGCGGCTGCAGTCACCTCTTTGGGCAATTGCCAGGCATTGCCGACCAGCGCAGCAACTTCCGTGTGATCCGTGCCGAGTACTTCTCGTTCGGCGCAGACCATGGTGAGCGAACGAGACATCTCGTCCATCTCGTGTTGTTTCTCAATCAAGTGTCTCGCCAGTATGAGCTTGCCGATGTCGTGAAGTAACCCAGCGACGAAGTACGGCCCCGATCGCTGCGGCATGACGGCCTTCGCAATTCGTTCAGCGAGGAATCCGACTGCGATGCTATGCGCCATGAAATCGGGCTGGCTGAGTCCGTAGCCCGGAAGTGACTTCGGGAGACTTGCCTGTAGGCTCATGGTCATTGCAAGCTGGTTTACTCGAGACAATCCGACGAGGGTGACGGCGTGAGCCAGGCTCGTTACTTGCCGTCGCAGGCCAAACCAGGGGCTATTGGCAATCCGGAGGAGATTTGCCGCAAGCGACGCATCGCGGAGAACCGCTTTTTCCAGCTGTTCTGCGGAGACTCTCGGCGTGCGCAAAAGACGCAACAATTCGCTCAGTGCGGGCGAGAGCGGTGGCAGCGCGCGAGCATCCGCTACGAGAGTCTTGGGCTCGATCATAGAGCGTACTCCTCGTTCTTGCTCTTGACGATGCAACGGCCCGTACCGACGTCCAGCGAGACAGTCCTCGACTTTGCCCCACCGACGTCTTCGGTCGAAATGAGGACGTTGGTCTTCCACAGCATTCGGCGCAGCACCGTGAGGTTGCGTTTTCCGATCTCGAATGTGCCATGGTCGTCGTAGAGTTGCCCGCCACCGGCGACCTTGACGACCAGATCGGACTTTTGGCATCCAAGGTCGTACATGGAATGAAAGAGCAATGGCACCCCGGTGTCCGCGAACATGGCCGGTTTGGTCTTTGCTTTTTCCGGGTTCGTGGACGACATGGGAAGCATGTAGTGAATCATTCCGCCTGCACGACGAACCGGATCGTGGAGAATGACGGCAATGCACGAGCCGAGTGCGTAGGTAATGAGTTGGACTTCAGCGTCCTGCGAGACGACGTGTTGTGCGATGTCGACGACGACGCGAATCATCGCTGGTGACCTTTCGCGTGGGAGGAGTGCTTTTCGATAGAGTGATGCGGTGCATCTGGCAAAACGTATACCGATGGTCGGAGGGCCCGAAATCGAGTGGAGAGGCCGTTGAGCGTTTCGGCGTGTCCCACGAAGAAGATGCCGTCGGGGGCCATGAGCGCTTCGATTGCGGAGACCAGCCCTTGGCGGACTCTCTGGTCGAAATAGATCATCACGTTACGGCAAAACACCGCGTCGAGTGGGCCTCGCATCGGGAAGGGAGGGGTCGATAGATTGAGCCGCTTGAAGGTGACGTGCTTTCGCAGAGCGTCCCGTACCTGGTAGAGGGGGTCTTCGGCGGCCTTGGACCCGAGCGGATGGAAGTACTTGCTACGGAGTTGCTTCGGGACGTCGCGTAGCGCGGACAACGGATAGGTAGCGGCTTCTGCTGCAACGAGGATGCGGGTGGAGATGTCCGTTCCGAGAATGCGCCAATCGACGTGGGCATCTGCAAGTGTATCGGCAATGGTGATTGCCATCGTGTAGGCTTCTTCACCGCTGGAACTCGCCGCAGACCAAAAGCGCAATCTTCCACGCCCCTCTTCGTGCCTCGATTTGACCAGCGCGGCCAAGAGCTGGAAAATGCTCCGGCTCACGGAAGAAGCTCGTGAAATTCGTCGAGATGACATCCAGGAAATTGACGAGCTCGTCGCCCTCGTCGGCGAGGAGGTACTCGAGATAGGCACTCGGATCGCGCAAGCCAAGGATCCGGATCCGCTTGCCGATTCTAGAAGAGACGAGTGCCTCTTTGCCGGCACTCAGCCGAATGCCGGAGCGCCGATAAGCGATCTCCGCGAATTGTTGAAAGAGTGCAGTGTCCAAGCGTCGACTCGACTGAAGTGGAACGGGCGGAGTCAATGAATGGCTCCGCCCGTTTCTGGATTAGAAGTCGCGGAACTCCGGATCTTCGAACGGAATGGCTTCCTCTGGGGTGACCTTTCGATTCGTCGACGTCACCACTTGGCGCGGTCGGCTCTGCTGAGGCGTCGTAGCCCGGCGCGGCAGAATGCTAGGTCCAGTCGCCTTTCTACGTTGATCTGCGGCCAGGAGTTCTCGTTTCTGGTTGCGTTTGGACGAGTCTCGATCGAGCACGAAGCGTCCCACCAAGCCGGTGAGCTCCTCGGATTGACTCGAGAGTTCTTCCGCTGCGCTCGAGGACTCTTCGGCGTTTGCGGCCGCAACTTGAACCACCTTGTCCATCTCGCTGACTGCGGTGTTGACCTGCTCGATACCGCGTGATTGCTCCTGACTGGCCACGGCGATCTCGCTAACGATATCGTTGACCTTGCCCGCCGCAGACACGATCTCGTTCAAACTGCCCGCAACTTCTCCCGAAATGACCCTGCCGTTCTCGGCGTGGCCAACGGACATCTTGATCAGGTCCTCGGTCTTCTTGGCGGCTTCCTTGGAGCGAAGGGCTAGATTTCGAACTTCCTCGGCGACCACAGCGAACCCTCGTCCAGCGTCGCCAGCCCGCGCCGCCTCGACGGCGGCATTGAGCGCAAGTAGATTGGTTTGGAATGCGATTTCGTTGATGTCCTTGATGATCTGCGCTGTGCCTTCGGCGGCGGCGCGGATCTTTTCCATCGCATCGATCATGCGTGACATGGCCTGACCGCCCTTTTCCGCGGCCTCCTTGGTCGATTGCGCCAATGACCTGGCCTGGACGGTATTGTCGGCGTTCTGCTTCGTCATGCTCGCCATTTCTTCGAGGCTGCTCGACGTTTCCTCCAAGCTACTTGCTTGTTCGGAGGCCCCCTGGGCGACGGATTGACTAGACGAAGCGATCTGGCGTGAAGCTTCCGACACCTGTTCCACGGCGTCAGCGACCTGGGTGAGGGCATCGTGCAATGCCTTGCCCGTACCGTTCAGTGCCGTCTTGATGCGGGCGTGGTCACCGCTGTAATTGCCGACCACTCGTGCTCGCAGGTCGTACTGCGCCAGTGTCTCGAGGACTTGCGTTGCCTCCATGATTGGGTTCACGACGGCGTCGAGCGTTTTGTTGACGCCTTCCACGATCCTGCGGAAGTCACCCGCGTGTTTCGTTGCGTCTGCCCGAGTTGCGAGGCGTCCTTCGATGGCTGCCTCTGCAAGGGACTGCGCGTCCGCAACTAGGCTAGTTACCGCGTCGATGCACTGGTTCAGATTCAGCTTGATGGCGTTGAAGTCACCGCTGTAGTTCTCGTTGATCTTTGGAGGGATGTTGCCCTTCGAGATCTTGTCGACGTAATCGGCTGCAACGTTGAGCGGTCCAATGACGGCATCGAGGGTGTCGTTGACGCCTTGGACGATTCTGCGGAAGTCTCCGTCGTGCCGCGACGCGTCGGCTCGCGTAGCAAGTTTACCTTCGACGGCGGCCTTCGAGAGCATGGCCGAGTCCGCGACGAGCTTCTGGATGGCGTCGATGCACTGGTTGAGATTGTTCTTGATAGCGTTGAAATCGCCGTTGTAGTTATCGGTAATCTTCGAAGGAATGTTACCCTTCGAGATCTTGTCGACGTAATCGGCGGCCACGGACAGCGGCCCTATGACGGCGTTGAGCGTATCGTTGACGCCCTGCACGATCTTGCGATAATCCCCTTGATGTCTCTGCGCGTCGGCGCGAGTCGAGAGCTTGCCTTCGACTGCTGCGCGACTGAGCATGATGGCGTCGTCGATCAGTGCCTTGCTGTTCTTGCGCAACACCTCGACGTTGTCGTTGATGAATGCCTTCTTGCCGGGGAAGCGTTCGAGTTCGGCGTCGAAGTTACCGTTGGCAAATTGTGCGATACACGCCATTGCCTTCTTCTTGACCGAAATGTGGCCCTTCACCATGTCGTTGACGCCCTTGGCCATGACCTTGAAGCTGCCAACGAATTGGTCCTCGGGGACCATCACGTCGATGTCGCCAGCATCGTGCTGCTGGGCCATGTGTCCCATTTCGGCGATGAAGCGGTTCAACGTGTCGACGAGGGTGTTGAGATTGTTCTTGATCGTATTGAAGTCACCGTTGTAGCGATCGGTGATTTTCGCAGGAATATTGCCCTTGGAGATGTTGTCTACGTAGTCGGCCGCCACGTTGAGGGGTTGGATGACGGCATCCAAGGTGTCGTTGACACCCTGCACGATCGGACGGAATTCTTGTGGCACCGCCATGACGTCGCCCCGGGTGGCGAGCTGACCGTTGATTGCGGCTTCTGCCAGTCGGGCCGCTTCGGAACGGAGGGAATGAATGGCCGTATTCGTTCCACGGATGACGACGGTAGCCGCCGCGATGACGAGCCCGAGGCCAAGCAAGAGCACGAGGAGGATGGCCGTCGAACTCCGAGATGCGGACGCATCTGCAGCCGCTGCCGCTCGTTTTCCTAAATCATTGTTCAGGGCGATCAGTTCATCGAGCAGCTTACTGGCCTCGTTTCGCGCGTCGCGTGTTCGGAGCAGAACCTGCATCGTGCGGTCGTCGAGCTGCAGCACTGCTGGATCGTCGATCTTCTGCCCTTGAGCGAGAACGGTGTCCTTCTCGCGTTGCAGATCGCCGATGCTTTGGGTCGAGCGCTGCCAGTTATCGAGCACTTGGACGAGCTGCTGCCAAATGCGCGCCTCTTCCGGCTCCATCGGCAGACTCTCGTAGAGTCTTCGTCCTTCGGCGAGCTGTTTGAGCCCGCGTTCGATCTCGGCGTAGTTGCCCTGTCGGCTCTGGGCGTCCATCATGCGTCGCATCGCGAGACCGCGTTGACCCGCCGCGACGTGGAGCTGGCCGACGGCCATCTCCTGCAAGCCGTACATGCTTGGCATGCGATTGCCAGCGATCTCGTGCGTGATGTCGACGGACGCTACGAGCGATTGTCGTCCTACGAAACCGATGACCGCAGCTACGAGCAACGCGAGGCCAAATCCGATGATGACTTTCGTTGATATCTTGGCGTCTTTGAGCATGAGTTGGGTGCCTGGGGGTGAGGGGGAAAGGCGATGCGTTAAACCCCTGCTGGGGCGTGCTCCAGGGAGTTCACTTGAGCTGCTTCGTCGCGGGAGAGGACCTTTTCGATATCGAGGAGGCAGATGACTCGCTTCTCCGCTTTCCCGATGCCGAGGATGAAGTCGTTGTCCCCGTTGCTGCTGCGCAAATCAGGCGGCGGTTCGATCTGATCGGCTTCGATGTTCATGACTTCGAGGACTTCGTCGACGAGTATTCCCATCGTGGTCGACGTGTTTCCGTGATTCCATTGCACCACGATGATGACCGTCTGATCCGTGCTTTCTGTTCGATTCATGCCGAATATCAAACGGAGATCGACGACCGGAATGACCTTCCCTCTGAGGTTGATCACGCCTCGGATGAAGTCTTTCGTCTTCGGCACCCGCGTAATATCCATGAGACCGATGATTTCTCGAACTCGCAGTATGGCAAGACCATACTCTTCGCTGGCGAGCTTGAATGTCATGTACTTGCCGGCGAGCTGTCGGGTAAGACCCTTCTTTTGCTCCGATTCGGCGTTTGCCGCAGCGATGGGTTGATTGCTGGAAGCTGTCATGATGGACCTTCTTTGCGTTCGAGGATGCCCTAAGCGACTGCGTGTAGCGCGGTTTGGTGCGCAGCAAGGGATGTCTCGACGAGGGAATCAATGTTGAGGATGAGACCCACTCTGCCGTTGGAGAGAATTGCCGCACCGGCAAAGAGGTGATTTACCTCGAGCTCGGTTCCGAGGGTTTTGATGACGACTTGGTGTTTCATGATCACCTCGTCGACGAGGAACGCGACCTGGTCGTGCATCGACTCGACAATCAGGATGAGTGCCTTGGTCGGATTCGAGTTCGGTATCGGGAATATCGAGAATCTGTCCCAAGCGAATGAGCGGTAACGTTTGACCCCGTACGAGGATGTGTTCGTGTCTGCCTGCAAGGTTGAAGAGCATGTCCTCGGTGGGTTGCAGCGACTCGATGATGTTGAGTGTGGGGACGATGAAGCGTTCGCTGCCACAGCGGATCACCATGCCGTCGATGATGGCGAGCGTGAGGGGAAGGACCAATCGAAACGTCGTGCCTTTGCCAGGGGCGGAGGTCGTGATGATTCGCCCTCGGACTGCCTCGATGTTGCGTTTGACGACGTCCATACCGACGCCTCTTCCCGAGATTTCCGTGACCTGAGCTGCCGTGGAGAAGCCCGGCATGAAGAGGAGATCGTAGACTTGACTGTCGGTGAGGTTCGCGCCCTCTGCTATGAGACCTTGTGAAATCGCCTTCTTGACCACGCGATCCCGATCGATGCCTTTGCCGTCGTCGGAGATCTTCACCACGATGCTTCCGGCTTCGTGGGTTGCCGACAAGACGATGAGTCCAGTCTCCTGCTTTCCGGCGGCGGCGCGATCTGCTGGGGATTCGATGCCGTGATCGACGGCATTGCGGATCAGGTGGACGAGCGGATCGGCTATTTGTTCCACCATGCTTCGATCCATTTCGGTGTTTTCACCGCGCAGTTCGACGCGGACCTGCTTGTTGCTGCGGCGGGTCAGGTCACGGACCATCCGAGCCATTTTTTGGAACTCGGACCGCAAGGGAACCATGCGCATGCGCATGCCTAGCTCTTGGAGCTCGCGGGTGATTTTGGCGAATTGGCCCAGGTAGTTGCGAAGGTGGCCTGGAAGTGCACGGATCTCCTGTGCGTTGCTGACCATCGACTCGACGATGACGAGTTCGCCAATCGTCTCGACGAGTTGATCGACCCGTTCGAGGTCGACCTTGACGATCTCTCTGGCTTTCGTGCTTTGATGCGTCGAATTGCTTTGTCCGCGCAGCGCCTGAGCCACCACCTTCGCGGGCACGGTACCGGAAGAAATGAGTTCTTCGCCGAGCCGTCGCCCCGTCTCCCGTTGTTGCACGAGGGCTTCGCTCAGCTGTTGCTCGGAGATCGCTCCGTTGTCGAGCAGGATTTCTCCGAGCTTGTTACCGGGTTTTGCTGGAAGCGCCGAGCCGGGCGGGATTTCTCCGTTCGTCGTCGCCTTGATCTTGGCGACCAGGGCGCCGATCCCAGCGACTTTCTCTAGGGGGGCGTGCCTATCGAGTGCAGTCTGAACGGCAGAAAGCAGAGTTCGAAGCAGTGTCGTGGAGTCGAAGACGAGATCGATGACGCCCGTTTCCGCGACCAATTTGCCGCTCCGGACGCTATCGAGCATCGTCTCCGTGGTGTGGGACAGTTCGACGATCTGCGATAGATGGAGGAAGGATGCCACGCCTTTGAGCGTGTGAAACGCTCGAAAGAGCTTGTTGATTCGCTCGGCGTCGGGACCTTCGCGCTCGATCTCGAGTAGGGTTTGGTCGACCGCGCTGACCGACTCCTGACTTTCGTGGAGAAACTCGACGACGAGTTCGAGTTCTTGGTCGTCCCAGATCGTCGGAACGGATGGCGGCGGAGGCGCGCTTTCGAGCAGGCTGGGGAGGGGCGGTTGTTTCGCCGTGCCACCCCGCTTTTTGGACGTCGAGGTTTTCAGGGATGGAGTGCTGGGCGGAGTCGACGGCGCGATGGCATGTAGAGTGTTTTCTCGGACGTGGCGCTGGGAGGCTTCTGCGAGAGCCCCAAGAACCTGGTCCACTGGCGCGCTTGAAAGCCATCCCGCCTCGTAGTCGACGAGCGCGTCCATCATCCAGTCGCGGACGCGAAGGAGCTCCTCTCCTCGTTCCCAGACCGGGCTCGGTACCTCGAGGTAGGTTTCCGTGGCGTGAAGAACGGTGGCAAGCTCGTTGATACCGAGCATGCCGGCTTCACCCTTCAAGGTGTGGATGATCCTTCGGATGGGCTCGATGGCGTCGAGCGCGCCCGTTTTGAGCGATTGGATGTGCGTCTCGAGGTCATCGCCGGTGAGCCGTGTATTGGCAATGAACTCGGCGAGCAACGCCGGATCGGCGGCGTCCGATAGGACGAGTGGTCGCCGATTCTGGGCGACTCCAGCAGGCGGAATTGGTCGTTCCCAGTCTTTGGCGTGGTCGTACCAGTACTGCGTCAGGGCTTCGAGCTCTTGGCGTATGGCATCGACTTGCTTGTTGCTCGGTTTGCGCGAGGCGATGACGGTTCTTAGGGCCGACAAGGTCTCGGTGCTCGTTCCGCCCAGGGAGATGTCCCGCTGCTGGTCCCGCAAGAACGCGTCGATGTCTTCGAGATTGGCAAGGGCACGTTCGAGTGAGGGAAGCGAACCGAAATCTACCGTGAGCAATGCGGCAGACAGACGATCGACGAGTTCTTCAAATTGCCCCCGAGACATCCCTTTTCTCGTTCTCCCGGCGCTTTTCGGCAGAGCTTTGCTATGCGTGAGAACCAAGTCTCCCGACTCGGCTTCGGCGCGTTTGTCTGGAGAGCATTCCGAGTCACGAATCTCACTGAATGCCGCAGACTTGAAACGGCTGATGCCAAAGAGGGAATAGGGGGCCGCCCAAAAAGTTGACTTTGGGCTCGAATTGTCGCGGCATCGTGAGACCACGCGTTGCCTTCGTGGATGGTGGCGCCGACTCGATCGGTGGCTTGGGCGTCCTATGCCGTGCCGGGTTGCATCGGGCAATTGCTCGGGATCTTGACGAAAGTCACGTTGCCTCGTCGGCGCGAGTCGGAGCCACTGCCGAAATGGCGCTGACTTTCGCAGTGGGTGCGGTTCACGCGTTCCCCGGTTCCCTTATTCCTCTGTGCCTCCAGAATGTGAACCGACGTCTGGTGGGGAGTGAATTGAGCGATCTTCAGTCCCTAGCCCTGAGGCTGCAGGTCCCCTAGCGCTGCAGATTGACGAGGCTTTTTCAAGTTGGCGCGTGACAACGATGGCGAGGTGGCTAGGCTCCGGCTTCGAGCCGATGGCCGCGACACCCGCTACACTGGACTTCTACGAGCGCAAGTACTTTCCTGCTTTGGATGGTCTACGGGCCCTCAGCATCGTACCTGTCGTTTGGCATCACTCGACACCCTACACGTACGAGGGGGTATTGGGGCGGGGCTCGACTGGAGTGGACCTTTTCTTTGCGATAAGCGGCTTTCTCATCACGACGCTTCTGATTCGAGAGCGTGAGCGCGAGGGCTCGATCGCGCTAGGCGCGTTCTTTCTGCGTCGTGCGCTTAGGATTTTCCCACTCTACTTTCTCGTACTCGTGCTCAATTGGTCCTATGCGGTCTGGGTTCGACCGGAATTGGGACCAAGTCAACGCTTCCTCGAGCGGTTGCCATACTACGCGACGTATACAGCCAATTGGTTGAGTCCGGAGACCCTCGCGGCACCGTCGCTCTTCGTCTTCGCTTGGTCGCTCTGCACCGAGGAGCAGTTTTATGCGTTCTGGGCGCCGATGCTTCGGTGGGTCAAGCGACTCCGTTGGGCTGGTTTCGCGATGCTCGTGGTGGTTCTTTCGGATCTCGGCATCGAACGTGCGCCAAAGTCCCTGATTCGAGTGATTCCCGAACAGCTGAGGATCGTCATTTCTAGTTTTGCGACTCCGATTGGATTGGGAGCACTAGCTGCAATGGCAGCGCACCATCCGCGTTTCGGGCGCACGTTGACGAAGCTCGCGAGTCTTCCGTTGGTCGCACCGGTTTCGTTGGTTTTGGTGCTAGCCATGATCGTCGTTCCGTTCGCACCCCTACCGCTTTTTCATGCAGCGCTGGCGCTACTCGTGTTCACGTACGCGTCGCGTTCGACGGCGGGCGCTCGGTCGGTGTTCGAACATCCCGTTACCGCCTACATTGGCCGAATCAGTTACGGGATTTACCTGTGGCACGTCGCTGTCATTGGGGGCCTGAAGTGGGCGATTCCAACGCTCCAAGCTCGCCCCTTTTTCCTCTTTGCGTGCGGGTTTCCGCTGTCGGTGATGGTAGCGAGTGTATCCTATTGGGGATTCGAAGGCCGTTTCCTAAGGTACGCTCGTCGATTTCGAAGGGGAGTTTCGGTGCCCGAGGCATCAAGGCATCGCTCGTCGGAGCACGTCGAGGATCTGCCGCGGGCCGAATACTCTGCCGAGGTGCTCTGAGTAGACGACGAGCCCTTCGAGCTCGATGCGTCCGCCATCGATGACGAGGTGGTTCTTCGAAAACGGCATCTCGGCCGTGTGCTTGCCTCGGTGGACGATGAGACGTCCTCCTTTTGGACCTTTCGGATCCAACGCAATTGCGTACCCCGAGTCCTCGAGCGCTGCGGTCAAATCCGTGAACAGCCGTGGCTGCATTTCGTCCAGCGACAAATCGAGGAATGTCGCAATCGCTTTGCCTACGTCGGTGTTCTCGACGAGCCCCTGCGGACGCTCCGGGCCATAGGCGAACAGATACACGTCGGCGCCGGTGTGATTGTCCGTCGTCCAACCGATTCGCGCGCGCGTCGAGATGATGCGGCTGAGCTGCGTGTTCAATCCCTGGCGACTGCGGAGTGCTTGCTCCAATTGCTGTCGCTCGTCGCCCGAAAGATCGTCGATTCCCCATTCTCGTTCGAGGATCTTCGTCGGCGAGTCTTCGCCGCCTTCGAGCAGGAGCTGCGCAAGCCGCGAAGCCGTGACTTTGGCTTTTCGTAGGGGCACTACGACGGAATCATCGTCCGTGCGCGAGTAATTTCGATCGGCGTTCGTTCCTACGGACAACCCGCCCGTTCCGTGATCGGCGACGACGATGACCTGAGTGTGATCGTTGCTCCGGGCATACGCTAGGCTTCGTTCCACGGCCGCGTCGAATGCGAGGAGCTCGGAGACGACGCCAACGGGATCGTTGGCGTGTGCGGCGAAGTCGACCTTCGAGCCTTCGACGAATAGGAAGAAGCCGTGGTGCCGTGACTGCTCTTTTCCCGCGAGTCGCTCGATCGCGTAGGCCGTCATTTGGGCCAGTGAAGGTTGCCCTGGAGCAAAGCGCTCTCGATCGAGTTCGTAGGCGAGATCCTGAGCTGCGAAAAGACCCCACACACGGTCGGCATTCGCGCTGGATAGATCGTCTTTCGTCCTAGCGAGCGCGTACCCACTGGCACCGAGTTCGGCAACGAGGTCCTCATCGTCTGCTCGTTTTCCGCCGCTAATTGGGGGAAGGAGGTAGTCGGACCCACCAGACAGAGACGACGTCCATTCCTTGGTAAACCTGCTGCTTGGCGATATCATCGTAGGAATTTCGATCCGGTACGTGCGCCGAGAATGCTGCAGGTGTTGCGTGTTGGACGTTGGACGTTGCAATGAGCCCGGTCGCGAATCCTTTGACTCGTGCCGCTTCGAGGACCGTGACGAGTGGAACGTACGCGAGGGACGGAACCGTCTTTGCTGCGTCGATCGTGGTACGATAAGGACCGATGGCGATGGCCTTGTCCGTTCCCTTGTAGCCAGTCGAATACGCCGAAGCTCCTGGAGCGGAATCCGTGATGATCGAGTCGGCGCCGTAGGTTCGAATTGCGCCAGTCAGGATGGCATCGACGGCGAGTGGCGCCCCCTTCACCCAGCGCGCGAGAGTCCAGGCTTCTGGTGACGTACCGTCGGAGAGCAACAAGATGACGTTCTTCGGCTTTGCCGCGACTCGATCTCGGGCCTCGGGCGCCGATCGCGATTGATTCGGGCTGGCGACGGGTGCTGGCGTCGGCGAGACGCATTGGCTGGACGTGGCGCCGCAGGACGAGCAAAGACCTACGACAACGAGAAGCGGCGCAACGTGCGAGAGTCGCGAAGACATCGGGGCGGAGTGTACGGTCTTCGCGAAGCCTTGGGTCCGAGAAAAACGCCCACTCGCTTCGCATCAGGGCGCCCCCTGTGTTCCTCGGCCCCGTCCGTAGATGTCCCCCCGTCCGGAACAGCTCACCGCGAACGTGACGCGGGCAGCGGGGCGGGGGGGATAATGACCTGAAGTCGCGATTATCGAGGCAGCCACGCCGACATCAATGCGTCGACGCTGTTCGAACTGATCCGCGTAGAACACGTCGTAGAGCAGCCGAGCGGCTGCCTGCGCGAGCTCTTCCGGACAATCCTGAAGCTCGCGCCGCGCGAGGGCCTTGGGTGGCGGATTGGCTCTCGACCAAAAGTCTGGAAAGGTCTGAAGATCCGTGGTGAGGGCGACGAGCGAGGACGCGTCCGAGGCATCGATCCCAAAGAACGACAGCGCGGAAACGAGTCGCTTCCGATAGGAAACCATCGCATCGGTTTGCGAGGGCGGTGGCATCGAATCGCGATGATCCTCGAACAATCGCTCTGCCGCTTCGACGGCATCGGAAGAAATCACCGCACGTCCACCGGTGGGACCGACAGCAATGACGTAACAGTCCGCTCCGCGCTCGGAGAGCGCAAACGCTGCGGAGATGACGCTGTGTCTCGGCAATGTCAGGAGCCACTCGATGAGTGCTGGATCGACACCCGCTGAAGCCCCCGAGGCGGCGTCGGCACCGGGCAACACGCTGTGTCGCTGCGGCCGCATGCTGTCGAAGGTCGGGGACATTCCAGGTGGGATCGAGGGACGTTGACTCGGTGGTGCCTCACCGGGGAGTTGGGATGGCCTGCCACCCGCGTGCAAGGCCGTGGTTTCCTCGATCTTCACGAATCGTTCGTAGCGCCCTGACAAGAGGACCTTGGGAATGGGTAGCTCACCATCGTTGTACGTTGCAACGGAAAGCAAAGCGAGTAGCAGTCGGGCATCCCCGACGGAGATTTCGTCGATTTCTTCCGTGACTCGGAAGGTGATGAGCCTCCCATCGGGTTGGTGACGAATCCAGTCGCAGTCACGCAGTAGCTCGAGGGTCATGATGTCGCTGACCCAATCGACCGCGATATAAAAGGCTCCGTCGATACCGACGCAAGCGCCGTCTTCCTCGACTTGGCAGAAGGGAAGTTCTTGGCTGACCCAATCGACGAGTTCGGTTTTGGTGAGTGACTCACCGAGCGCGAGAAGTGATCCAAGTTGCTTGAGCCTCGAAGGCTCCACCCTCTCAAGCAGTGTCTGTAGATCCATCGTGGACAATAGAATTTCCGGTGTCCCGAAAAATGCAAGCGAACGCGTGAAGAAAAACATGCATTTAGGGGGAATCTCCGTGGCTTCGTTGCTCATTTCACGCCCGGTCCGGTGTCAGCCGGGGCGTGAAGCGTGATGTGTGCCGCAGGCTTGACTTTCTCGAATTTCAGCGCTCGACGTTCTTCTCCACGGACGTCGAAAATGTTCGTCGAGCACGCGCCGGAGGTGTGTCGTGGATGGTGTTCGGCGCGCTCGGCCCCGAGCCCGACGTCGCGTCACGCTGCGCCGAGGGGCTGCGAGAACACTGGCGAATCGTTCGTCGATCGTGGATAGTGCGCGCTGTGGTCGACCTTCGCTTCCCCGCAGTGTTGGGGCTTCTGCTCGGAGCCGGGGTGGCGCATGCGGCCGCGCCCGCTCGACCGGACGCTCGCGGTGGAGCGCCGAGTGCGCCGCCCATCGTGGTGTCGCTGGATTTCAACGCTGACGAGGGTTGCGCCGATCGCGCGCGTTTCGAGTCGGGGCTCAAGGCGAGGTTCGATCGCATTTCCTTCGCGGGTCCCGGGGCGTCTCGTTGGATCCTGCAGGTGCGGCTCACGACCGTTCCAGGCGGCGCACACGGCGAATTGCGCTTCATCGACGAGCATGGTGAGGCGTCACCGCGCGTCGTCGACGGAGCCGATTGCGCGTCCGTCGTCGAGGCGCTTTCTCTCACCGCTGCACTCGCTATCGAACAGACCGTTGCGTTGGCGGAGCTGACCGGTTCGAGCATCGAGCCGAGTGGTGGTTCCGACGGTTCCGGCGCCGGTATCGGAGCCAATGGGGCACCGCCGAAGAACCCCGATGGGTCGGCGCCGTCCGACGTTCCTACGACGCCACAAAACCCATCTGCTCCCGATCCGGAGACGGACCCGTTTCGGATCCGCAGTCATCGCTTCGGCGTGAGTTTCTTTGCCGCCAAGCTGGTTTCCCCGCAGACGAGCATCGGGATGCGCGGCGAGTATGCCTTTGCTCCACGCGTTTCGGCAGCGATACGGCCAGAGCTCGGCATTGGACTGAGCTACGTGCCTGCGGAGTCGCTGCAACCAAAGTCTCCCATCTCGGTGTCCGAGACGGGGGCCTTCGTTCTACTCTGTCCGACGCGGTGGTTTCTCGGTGAGCAGGTCTCCTTGCTCCCCTGTGCGAGTACGACCGTCGGGCACCTACGCGTGAGTTCTCGTGAAGTGTGGTTGTCAACGCCGTCCGAGCGTTGGCAGGCAACCTCCGGCATCGATGCGCGGCTCGAGACGCGCCTGGGACGGCACATTTCCCTCGATGTGCTCGCGGGCTTGTTCGTTCCTTGGGCGCGGCGTTCGTACCGAACGATCGAGCCAAACGCTTCGGTTGGCGAGACCCCGCACGTCAGCTGGATCTTGGGTGTCGGTTGGAATTGGAATTCCTGAGCGCGAGACATCCGCGCCCTGAAGTTGAGCCTGGTCTGTTGGCCGATATGGGATTTTGCCGCCGCGAGGTCCTCGCGGGGGCACCTGCGGTGATCAGCGTGCCAATTGGCGGGAATCAATAGGCAGCTGACCCGAAATTTCCACCGTGCTCATCGATCTTCTCGCCTCAGACAATGACCTTCGCTCGCCGCGGACGCAGGCGTGTGGCAATACGATCCAGGCAAGGATGAGGTCTCGGCAGCAAGACGAGCGACTGCGTAACATCGTCGGGGAGCATCTCGACACGGTTGCGCGCGTCCTGCGTAACGCTGGAGTCTCGGAGTCCCAGCTCGATGACGAACTGCAACGCACGCTGATTACCGTGGCGCGACGTCTGGACGACATTCGTCCGGGTGCGGAAAAGAGCTTCCTCATCCAGATTGCGTTGCGCGTCGCCGCCCACGCACGACGCACCGTCGCGCGACGTCGAGAGGTGACCGCAGACGAGCTCGACGCCGATGGCCTGTCTGTCGTCGACGCGGTGGGCAGCACGGAGCGACGTCCTTCTCCGGAGCATCTGACCAATCAAAAGCGGATGCGCGATGCGTTGGATCGAATCCTCGAGAGCTTGGAGGACGATCTCCGAGAAGTGTTCGTGCTGTACGAGTTCGAGGAAATGAGCATGATTGAAATCTCGGGCGTGCTCGGGATCCCTCAAGGGACCGTGGCTTCCAGATTGAGGCGAGCGCGCGCGACTTTTCGCGAACGCGTCGTCGAGCTGGGGCTCGTCGAGGGCGCTCCCGTTCCAAAGTTGGTGGGGTCATGATGGAGCCTAGGCGACTCATCGAAGAATGTTCCGAGCCCTTCGAGCGCGCGGTCTTGCGCGCAGGGTTCGACGTGCAAGCGTCCCCGGAGTCGCGCGTACGGGCTTACGAGCTCCTCGGCCTTTCCGCCTCGCCGAGACCTCGCATTCTTGCCTTCCTGCCGCGAAGAAGGACACGTCTGTTGCTGGCCGCAGTCGCGGTGACGACCATGGCAGCGGCTTTGCCGTTGGCGTACTACGCGTCGCGCTCATCGGGTCCGTCGGGAATCGTCCCCGCCACCCAAAAGGACTCCGCGACGTCGAACCTCGGGTCGCAGCTCGGACCGAGGCAGGCCGCGGGCAACGGGTTGGTCGATGTCTCGGAGAGAGCGGCAAAAGACGGCGAAGGTTCCTCCTCGGAGCAGTCGGCTGGCGAGGCGCCCGTCGATGTCGAAGGTTTGGCGTTGGAAGATGACCATCGCAAGCCCACCTCTGGCGCCGAGGCCAGTGCGAAGTTGGTGGAGCCCAATCGCCTGAGTCTCGAGCTCAAGGCCTTGGATTCGGCCCGACGGCGACTCCAGTCGGGCGACGCCCTTGGTGCCCTTCAGTTGCTCGACGCGTACGAACGGGAATTCCCGCAGCCCAGGTTGGCTCCCGAGGCAGAGGTCGTGCGGATTTTTGCCTACGACAAGGCCGGACAAAAGGATACGGCCCGAAGGCGTGCCGCTGTGTTCGTCGCCCGATATCCGAAGGGGGTTTTGACGGCGAGGGTACGGCGCTATCTTCAGCCGTAGACGATGCAAGTTGCGGCAACCCCTGGCCTCGATGTGCGCTCGGCACGAACGAGCGAGCGCGGGCCCACGCACATTTGGGCGCGTGCGTGTCGGGGGTGTGCGGCGTTGCTCGTTTCCGCAAGTGCTTGGGCTTGTACCGACACCGTAGACGTACTCGGCTACGGCGAGGTCGTCGTGCCCGTGACCCTACAGCCCATCGACTGCTCGCGGGTTGCGCAAATGCCGAATCCATATCGCGACGTTCTCGGGCTCACGGACGCCCAGATCAGCGCGAAACTCAGCAACGCGATCAATACGGTCTTTCACGGCAACCCCGCCACGTACAGCATCTTCACCTCGGATTCGACGACGGGGACCGCGTACATTCGCGACACGCTCCACGGCGACGAGGTCCGTACCGAGGGAATGGGGCTCGGCATGTTGGCCGCCGTGCTCCTCGATCACCAACCCGAGTTCGATCAGCTCTGGCGCTATTCGGTGGCCAATTTGGAGATAAAGACGGGGGCGGCTACGGGGTACTACCGCTCGAGATGCGACGTTACCGAGACGACGCAGCGTGATTGCATCGATCCGTACGGCTTTCAGCAGTACGTGACGGCGCTGCTCATCGCCAATCAGCGGTGGGGCAAGGTCGACGGGAGTCCAGATTACGCAGCCGACGCGCTGCAGCTACTCACGGTCATTCGTACCAAGATGCAACAGAACGGCGGGATCGTGGACGGGGTGACGAACACCTTCGATCCAGTTCAGTATCTCCCTTACGACGAACCCGTCAACGGAGGTTTACCGTACGTCGGCACCGCTCTCGCGATACCCGGATACTACGATCTCTTCGCACAGGTCACGGGCGATTCCTTTTTCAGCGAAGCCGCTGCCGCCTCTCGCGTGTTTTTGAAACGAGCTTCGCATCCCGTGACGGGATTGTTCCCCAATGCTGCAAGCTTCGATGGCGTTCCCGTCTCGGGACGCGGCAACTTCCTGGCCGAGGCATACCGGGTCAATCTGAACCTCGTCATCGATCGGCTGTGGGGCAATCCTTCGGCGGAGGACGCCGAGTGGCAAGAGCCGATCGCCGATCGAATGCTCCAATTCTTTACGAGCAAGGGCTTCGACACGTACGCATCGGGTTACACTCTCGATGGTTCGGTCGTGCTGAAGTCGGAGCATATCGACGAGCTCGTCATGGCGAACGCCGTGCTCGCATCGGTATCGAACGTGAGCGATCGGAAGGAGTATCTGGCCGCTGCGTGGTCGAAGGCGCCTCCCGAGGGAATCGCACGTTATTATGCAGGCCTCATGTATCTCATTGGCAATTTGATCCTTTCGGGTCAGTTCGTGCCATGTCCGTGATCGTGCGTCGTCGCGTGCACTAGGTCGACCAAGACCCGGATGCTTTCGAACGTCGTCACCGGTGGGGTGTCGCGTTGGCTACGTCGCCAAAGCAATTCTCTCAACGTCTCCGTTCTCGCACGAGAGCGTGAGCGCTCGCAGGGCGAAGGGGAAGGCACAGGAAAAACGACGTGCCCTCCTCTTGACTGGTGGTGAAGCGCACTTTGCCGTGCAGGAAGCGTTCACCGAACAGGCGCATGCTGTACGTGCCGAAGCCGCGGCCCGACTCGCCCTTGGTGGAGAAGCTTCTCGTGAAAATATGTGATGCAATCTCTTCCGGGATCATTCCGGGGTTCGAGACCGAAAAAACGACGTGGTGATCTTCGCGAAAGCAGCGCAGCGTGACGGTTCCTTTGGGGGCCGTGGCTTCGAACGCGTTCTTGAGCATGTTCGTGAGCACGCGTAGGAGGAGCGTTCGGTCACTTTCGAGAAACTCGTCGCAGCATTCGATGCTGAGTTGGCGCGCTCCGAGCTGCTCGTGAACTTCGAAGCCGACCTTGAGTGCTTCGACGAGTTCGCGCGTTCCGAGCCGCTCGAGCTGAATCGCGGGCTGTTCGTGCTCTGCATCGAGGAGGGTTCGATGGACCTTCACTTCGTCGATCACTCGAGCAATGAGGTGATTGAGTTGCTGAAGATATGCCCCTTCGTCCAATACTCGATTTTGCGCCAGGCAGCGATAGGCCGACACGGCGCTCAATGTGTTCATGAGATCGTGCAGGAAGACGCGTTCGAGCGCTTCACGGCGTTTCTTGTCGGCGATATCGTGGAGAGTGACGAGGAACAGCGGTGGCCTGGTGCCGGTGAGGGGAGATACGCGTGCCGAGTACTCCTGAGTACGCTCGAACCCATCTCGAGCAGTGCGGATCGCGCATTCGTATTCGACGATGCGATGGTTGATCTGCGAATCTACGATCGCCCGCGCCACGCCACAACTCGAACAAGCATGACCGGTTCCGCAGCCATTCGGAGCCGACTCGACGTGAAGGCAACCGAAGGATTCGCCGATGCGGAGCCCAAGGATGGACGGAAGCTCGTCGGGGGCGATTCCTGCAGCTCGGAGTGCCCCTTCGTTGGCTGCGACGACCTGTCGTTCGGCGTTGATGACGAGCAGCACGCTTCCCACGGCCTCGAGCAGCTGCGTCAGGAGCGGGTTGTCCGCGACTTGTCGGATAGCGGCACCGAGGTCCGCATCGGAAGCCAGTGCCGCGGGCGCGAAATGGGTCGCGTGGGGCTCTTTCATCGAACGTGGGCCCATGATTCTCCGAGAGCGCGTCGGGCACTGATACGTCGGTTCGTTCTTTCAGATTAAGCCGATGTATCAGGCGTCGCTCTCGTGCCGGACCGCGCAATCGCAGCGTAATGCTGCGAACTTGGCTAGACTTCCGCGACTCGTGCGGCCACCGCGCGCGCGACTCGTCCAAGCGTCAAAAGCACTCCGTCGCCGATCTCCGTGTCGGAGAGCTCGATTCGATAGCGGCGCTCGACGGCCGCTGCCCACTGCAAGGAATCCACCGAATCGAGGGGGAGTCTCCCACCGAACAGCAGCTCGTCGGCCTCCAAGGGGGGATTGGGGGGAACGATTCGAAGCGTTTCGCAGAGCAGCGCGGACAGTTCGGCGAGCGGGGGGCCTTCGCGGTTCACGCCCCGATTATGACGAAGGATCGGCTGTCGCCCATGCTATAGGCGGCCCCGAAATGCTCGAGGTCCCCGTTGCCATTACGGCCGTTGGCGCCGTCACCGCCCTTGGGCTTGGGCCGGACTGCCTGTTCGACGGCTTATTGGCGGGAGTACGCGGTTTTGGACGCGTCGAGCGGTTCGGTGTCAACGGATGCCGCGTGCAATTGGCCGCTGAGGTGCGGGGTGACCTTCCGGTCGTCGGTTCGACTCGCACTGCGGATCTGGCCGTGACGGCCGTGCGGAATGCCATCGCGAAGCTGCCGCCCTTCGTGGATTTGTCGAGGGTGGGGGTGGTTTTGGGTTCTGCTGGCGCGGGAACGGCAGGGCTCGAGGATCGACTCCTCGGCATTGCTGACGCACCGGCATTGCTTCGCCGTTACACGAAACGCGAGCTCGTCGACGAGGTTGCTCGTTCGCTCGGCTTCGGTGGTCCGCGACACGCCATCAACACCGCGTGTTCGAGCGGTGCCATGGCGGTGGCCCTCGCTGCAGATTGGCTGCGATTCGGGGACTGTGACGTTGCCATCGCCGTGGGCGCGGACGAACTCGGTCGCTTCACGTACACGGGGTTTCACGCTTTGCGCGCGATGGATCCAGAACCGTGTCGGCCGTTCGATCGTCATCGACAAGGGCTCACCATGGGCGAAGGTGCGGGATGCGTCGTGCTCGAGCGACCTCGGGAGGCTCGTCGGCGAGGCGCCCCGATCCGCGCGTTTCTCGGTGCCGTGGGACAAGCCTGTGACGCCCATCACCTCACGGCGCCCGATCCCTCGGGGGCGGGTCCGGCCCGCGCAATCGCGCGTGCACTCGAGGGGGCTGGGGTAGAGCCTCGGGAGGTCGGGTTCATCAACGCGCATGGCACTGGAACTCCCCTGAATGACGCGGCCGAAGTGTCCAGTATCGAAGTGGCACTCGGGGCCGCAGCAGTGGAGTGTCCGGTTCATTCGGTCAAGGCGACCGTCGGGCATTGTATGGGAGCCGCCGGCGCCATCGAAGCCGTCGTTGCCGTGTTGTCCCTGGAACGACAGTTGGTTCCGCACACCGCTGGGCTTACGGATTGTGAGTTCGATGGTCGCGTCCGCTGCGTCCGAGGCGAGCCCCTGCACGTCGAAGCGGACTTTGCCTTGAGCACGAGCTTCGGCTTCGGCGGCAACGACGCGGCGATTCTGCTCGCGCATCCCCGCGTCTTCGAGGAAGGCACTTGACGATGGGTCGAAGGGAACTGGTCGATTCGACTCGGAGCACTCCGCTGCTCCATGACGTGTGGGTGACCGGAGGCACCCTATTGCTCCCCGAAAGGGGTAAGGGATGCTTTTCGTCACTTTCTACCATCGATCCGAGTGCCCTTCTCGGTCCCGAGCGGACTCGTCGACTGGATCCGCTCAGCCAGTTCGCCCTGCTCGCGACGGAGCGGGCGCGCCGGACGGCGTTGCTTCCTCGTCAGAGCTCGGTCGAAATTCGTGAGCGGGAGGGCGTCGTGGTCGGAACTGCCTTTGGCGCTACGGTGACCAGTGTTCGCTACGCCAAGCGTCTCGTTAAGGCCGGTCCGGCGGGCACCAACCCCATCGACTTTCCTGATTCGATCGACGGGGCTGCTGCGGCTCACGTCGCGCTCGATCTGGGGCTCCAAGGGCCGAGCCTGACATTCGTGGATGGCCGCGACAGTGCCGCGTCGGCGTTGGTCGTCGGGGCTCGTCTGATTGCGACCGGGCGAGCCGAGCGCGTGCACGTCGTGGCTGGCGACGTGCTCGACGAGGTGTTTCAGCGTGCATTGACGTCGGATGTCGGGATTGAGTTCGGCGACGCCGTTGCCGCTTGGGTGCTCGAGCGCGCCGAATTGCGACCTGCGGTGCAAGGAACCGTCGCAATCGACGGGCTCACCTCGGCATTCGGTGTGCGAGACGACGGATCTGGCTTGGCGAAGGAACACTCGTACTTCGGAGGCCAGGCCGATCCCGCTGGGGTCCTCGACGTAGCGGGGGCATGGCTCCAGGCTCGAGGCCCGATGGGCAGCGCCGATGACCCGTGGCAACCTGATGGGATGACTGACTTCGACGGTGCTCCTGCCGAAGCGCCGATCCCGAACGGCACCTATCGAGCTTTGCGCTTCCGTCCCGTCGTTGCGCGAAGGTGAGGCGATCCATGGCACGACTTCTGCTCATCGAGGCGAACGACAATGCGCGTTGGGTTGGCGCGCGCGTCGGGCCAAAAGTGCACGTATTGCCCATTGCACTCATGGGGCTCGCCGCATTTGCAAAGCAGCTCGACCCCACACTCGAAGTCCGGCTCGTGGAGACGTCCCTCGATGCAACGGACGACGAGACACTCGCCAGGATCATTCGCGAATTCGAACCGACGTGGATCGGGATCCGCAGTATCAGCTTGTTCGTCGACGAAGTGCGGCGCGTCGTGCGTGTGGCCAAAGCGACGTCGACAGCGGACGTGCTGCTCGGGGGGCCCATCTCGACGGCCCTCAAGGAAGGGATCTTCGAAGCCGTACCGGAGCTCGATTATGCCGCGGTGAACGAGGGCGAGCCGGTCATCGAGGCGCTGGTCCGCGGTACGCGATTGTCACTCATTCCGGGGGTGCTCTCGCGTCACGCGCAGGGGCTCAAGGCGCACAAGTCGGCGAGCTTGCCGCGGGATCTCGACCCGTTGCCCTTGGCTGATTATTCCCTCGTCGACTTGGATCGTTACTCGCACCAGTTGAGCTACGCCTACAATCAACGTCGGCAGGGTGTTCTGGTCACGAGCCGAGGCTGCCCGTATTCCTGCACGTACTGTTTTCAGATCTCCGAAACGCCCGTTCGGCTCCACTCCGCGGAGCGAGTGGTCAGTGATATCGAGCGCATGCACGGTGAATTCGGGATTTCCGACTATTACGTCGTCGACGACGTGTTCAACCTCAATCGCAAGCGTGCGCTCGACGTGTTTGCTCGCCTCGAACGTGCCAAGCTCGGTGTGCGGCTCTACTTCGTCAATGGCTTGCGTGTCGACCTATGTGACGAGACCTTCGTCGAGAGCATGGTGCGCGCGGGGACCGTGTGGGTCACGTACGCGATCGAGTCTGCGTGTCCACGGATCCAGAAGCTCATTCGCAAGCAGCTCGATTTGGACCACGCGCGACGCATCATCAACTTCAGTCAAAAACAGGGGATCGTCGTCAACGTCAACACGATGTTTGGCTTTCCCACCGAGACGAAGGAAGAGGCGGACCAGACTCTCGACTACATCGGCAGTCTCGATCATCCGTCGCTGTTGCCCTACCATTTCAATTTGCGTGGCTACCCTGGCTGCGAAATCGTCGAACAGGCGGACGCGGCTGGATGGTCGCGCGATAGCTTCCTTGCCACGGGCTTCGGCAGCTATGGGGATTTGCCTGCCGGATCACCCACGTTCTCGCGCCGGGACATGATGGCGCACATGCTTTCATTTCATGAGCGGTTCGGTCTGGCCAATCGCAGGCACCTGGCCTACGCCATTCGAACCCTCCAGGGAATCGGCTACTCGGAACGCGAGCTCCTCGACATGTACACCGTGCTCAACAATCGCAAGGTGCACTCGCTAAGCGACCTTACCACGGAGCCAACGAACCAAATTCACAGGAGCGACTCCATTCGCTGGGCGTAATCGGACTCGGCGTCGTTCGGCGTCGTTCGGCGTCGTTCGGCGTCGTTCGGCGTCGTTCGGCGTCGTTCGGCGTCGTTCGGCGTCGTTCGGCGTCGTTCGGCGTCGTTCGGCGTCGTTCGGCGTCGTTCGGCGTCGTTCGGCGTGACCGATTGGGCCTGCGCACATGGTCGACCGTGACGGCTACTCGCGTCTCTCGACTCGATTGCCGATTCAGCTGCTCTTTGCTGCGGAGCTGCGCTTCGTTTGCACGAGTTCGACGATGAGGTTCAAGGTGTCGAGTCTGCCATCGACGATATCCATCGAATCGACGTCGATATCGAACTGCTTTTCCAGGAAAAGCACCAACTTCAGGGTCGCGACGGAATCCAGCAAGCCTGAGGAAATGAGCGGTTGCTCTGGGTCGAGAGCGTCTTTCGATTCGCCGCTGAAGAATTCGTTGAGGAGGTAGGTTCGAACGAGATCGAGGGTCATGGCAAGGATCGGACGGAGCGCGCTCAAGCGACGTTTCCGGCAGTCTGCCCCTGAAGAGCCAGCAAATCCAGTTTTCCCGTGAGTGTCCGCGGGAGTTCGGCCACGATTTCGACCGCATCCGGTACGAGATATGGCGGCAGACAGGTGCCCGAGTGGGCTTTCAGTATCAAGGGTGACGCTTGGGCTCCGTCGCGCAGCGTTACTGCGGCGACGACACGTACCGTGTCGGAATGACGCTCCGCGTAGGCGACGACCTCTCGCACCGCGGCGTGACGTCGCAGCGCCGCTTCGATCTCACCGAGTTCCAAACGGTAGCCACGACGTTTGACCAGGCGATCACGTCGGCCCAGAAACCAATATCGACCCGATTCGTCTTGCTTCGCGAAGTCCCCGGTTCGGTAAAATCGTCGTAAATCGCCTGCGATTCTGCTCGGCGCGAAGGCTCGCTCACTCAATTCGGGTTTGCCGAAGTAACCCGTCATCAGCTGTGGCCCGGCGACGTAGATCTCGCCCGCTTCTCCTTGGCGCACCGGGTTGCCTTGCTCGTCACGCAGCTCGACGTCGAGGTGTTCGCAGGAAATCCCTATAGGAACTGCGGTTGCGTCCTCGGCGGGGAGCTCGGTCAGAGCGTGATACGTGCAAACGTTCGTTTCCGTGGGACCAAATAGATTGAAGAAGCGCGCGGAAGAAAGCGCTTGCATCGCTTCGCGCAGGGCGGGGATCGGAAATGGTTCGCCCGCATAGAGGACCCGTTCGAGTGGCGAGGTCGTACTCGTGCGCCATGCACCATCGGACACGAGTCGCTCGATCGTCGATGGAACCGCGTAGAGCGTCGTAATATCGCAACGCGACAGCCACGCGACCAGGTCCTTTGGGTGCAAGAGCCGCTCTTGCGACACGAGCACCATGGTGGCGCCCGCGCTCAGGGACGCGAATAGGTCGAAGATGGACAGGTCGAAGGACAGTGGGGCAAAACTTGCCACCCTGTCGGTCGCGTCGAGTGCGAAACAGGAAACGGACCAATCCACGAACGCCGTTGCGGCACGGTGCGAGATCTCAACGCCTTTGGGGTGCCCCGTGGTGCCGGACGTATAAAGAATATAGGCCGCATCGTCGGGGGGAACCTCCGTGGTGAGCCTCATCGCGTCGTCGGATGGGGTCGACGTCGCCTCTCTTCGATGAGCGTCGGTGAACGCGTCGGACAACGAGATGACTTCAGGTACCGTTGCGCAAAGCTCGGGGGCACTCGAGCGAATGCGCGACAACAAGCTCGGTGACACGAGCCAAGCCCGTGGCGCACAATCCTCGATGATCTGTGCAATCCGAAGCCGGGGAGCGCGCGGATCGATGGGTACGTATGCGGCGCCGAGCATCAGAATCGCAAGTATGGCGGAGATCGCGTCCGCGTCCTTGTGGACCAAGAGCGCGACGCGCGTGCGTGGCCGAACTCCGCTAGCCCAAAGCGTTCGCGCGACGAGCTTCGCCCGCATCAGGAGTTCACCGTAAGTGATTTGCGTCGCGCCATCGTCGATAGCAATCCGCGACGGCTGGCGTTCACATCCTTCGAGGAATCGACGAAGTAACATTAGTGCTCCCGCTGCATCAAGGTCACTCCCCAAGAGAAGCCGCTGCCGGCCGCGAGCCACGCGCTGTGGACCGTCGAGCCACCATCCTGTCGCTGCAACCAAGCTTCGGCGTTGATGAGCAGATCGCTTGCGAATGCGTGCCCCAGGTGTTTCGGTCCGGGGCCGATGAGCCGAGTCGAATCCACACCCATGCCTCGGGCGATGCTCGCCCGATTCGAGCTCAGTCGTGTTCGGATAAACGTAGTCGAGATCGGGGATGCTCTCGAACCTGGCCGCTTTGCACGCGCGCGAGAGCAGACGATTCAACATGACGAAGTGGATCGGTAGGATGGACTGTTCGAAGGTGCGTCCATCGAGACTCATGCCACCGTCCTCGACGACGAGCACGTCTGCGAACCTGCCGTGCTGCTGAGTCGCGATTGCGAGGATCTTTGCAAGCCGGTTGGGGTTTTCCTCGGCGCGGCCGACGATCATGGCGGACGCTGCGTCCGCCATGATCGAGACGGGCAAACACAGTCTGCCGTTGTCGGGCGCTCGATCCGACGCAACCAAGAGAACGTACGAAATATCTCGTCGTGAGCTCAGGAAAGCGTCCACGAGGAGTAAAGCGAAGTGTAAACCAGCACATCCCGAGCCACGTGTGCCGAGCGCGAGCGCCTCGGAAGCGCCGAGTCGACCTTGAAGGGCGTGTGCCAACGACCAGATCCTGGGCGAATCCGCTGAGAATGTCGAAAATCGACGATGAGTCCGAGCTGATGCGGTTCGAGCTGCGCTTGCCTGAGGGCGCGCTTCGCCGCCGATTCGGCGTGTTCCAACGAACTCAGCTCGTCCATGCGAGCGACGTCGAAGATGCCCAGGTTGTCGAGGAGCCTGGTTCGAAGTCCCGGGGAAAGCGAGTTGAGTTGCGTTTCCTTGCGTTGCCGCTCTGCGTCGAAAACCCGAGCCACCGGGATGCGACCTTCCGGGACGCTGAGACCTTCTCCAAGTAAGACGAGGTTCGAGGGGACGGCTGGCGACACGGGCAATGGCCTAGCACCCCCAAAAGCGCGGTGGCAATTTGGGGGTAGAAGCCGGCAAAAATCGCCGGAAATCGGGCAGAGGCGGAAGGTTTTGCACGTGCGTCGAGGCAGGGGACTTGTGAATGGTATTCACCGACTCTAGGCAAAGTGCCCCATGAGGATCGATCTAGCAGACAAGCGCGTGATTGTCGCGGGCGTTGCCGACGACGGAGGTTTTGGGTTCGCCATCGCCAAGGCGTTTGCAGAAGCGGGGGCGAAGGTCAATGTCGCGACCTGGCCACCCGCGATGACCGTGTTCGAGAAGTTGTGGGAGCGAGGGAAGTTCGACGAGTCACGTCAACTCGAGCGCGGTGGCTTGCTCGAGTTCGAGAACGTGTTTCCCTTGGACGCCACTTTCGACGAATGGAGCGACGTGCCCGAAGAGGTGCGTCAGAGCCGACGTTACGCCGGTCGAGGCGATTTTACCATCGAAGGTCTCGTCGATTCGGTGGAACGCGCTTACGGCAAGAACTCGATGGATGTGGTCGTACATTGCCTGGCGAACGGTTCCGAGGTGAATCGACCGCTCATGGACACATCGCGCAAGGGGTACCTCGGTGCGATCGGCGCGAGTGCATATTCGAACGTGTCCATGGTCAGTCGCTTTGCTCCGTTGATGCGAGCTTCGAGCAGCTTCTTGTCGCTGAGCTATCTCGCCAGTGAGCGCGTGGTGCCCCTCTATGGTGGCGGAATGTCGGCGGCCAAGGCCGCTCTCGAGTGTGATACCCGTTACTTGGCTTTCGAGGCAGGCCGTCGTTATGGCTTCCGTGTCAACGCGATCTCTGCCGGCCCCTACGCTTCGCGTGCAGCCAGCGTCGGGGGATTGGTGCATTCCATCGTCGAGTATTACGAGGAGAACTCGCCCCTGCCGTGTCGCGTGACGCCGACTCAAGTGGCGCATGCCGCGCTGTTTCTGTGTAGCCCTCTGGCGACCGCGATCACCGGTACGACCCTCCACGTCGATCACGGCCTGCACGTCATGGCGAAGGGTGTAAGTTCCGCAGATCTGGCCTGGCTGGGACTCGACTCTCGCGAGACCCACGCTGCCGTAGGTTAGGTTACGTCGCTTGCCTCCGCGGTTCCAACGGTGTTGGCGTCGTCGTGAGGGAACTGTCGGACCCGAAGTTGATGACGGCTGGGCCGTCGCTGTAGCGCGGTAGCACTTGGTCGCTCACCTCGTGAAAATCGGGCATCTGGAGAGAGTGCTTCCTTTCGTTTCGTAAACACGGTTCTGTTTGTTGCGGAATTGTGTCCGAAATATGTCGTTTTTCACGGTACAACTTTGTGCTTGCGCAATGACGGCTATCACCAAATCATTGTGCTCATGCCGTCGCTGCCCGAGCGTAAATCCCAAGTAAGTGCGTCTTCCCCTGGTTTTCGCGCCACTTTGAGTGGGATGGGGGTTGCCGATCTGGTGCAGATGAATTGTCTGTCCGGGCAGACCTGCAGCGTGAAGGTGACTTCGGAGACGCGGGTTGGCTGGCTCCATTTTGCCCAAGGAAATATCGTTCACGCTTCGACCGGTGCGTGGGTTGGGGACAAAGCCGTGCTCGAGATCCTTTCGTGGCAGGAGGGCAGTTTCGAGCCCGTCGGCGGGATCTCACCGGAGCGTCGTACGGTCGAAACCGGCTGGCAGAATCTACTGCTGCTCGCGGCTCAACAGCGGGACGAGGGAAGCCGAGCGACGGTGCTGCCTTTGGAGCGTGCTCACGCGCCGGTCTCGGCGCGGGTTCCTCGGGGTCTGTCTGGGGGCTCGTCGAGTGGTGTGCGACTGCCCGAAGTGCCGCAAACGCCGCCGCCCGAATCGACGCCGCGAGACCTGGACGTGGCTTTTGCGCGCATCGACGATTCCGGCAACATCTTGTTTCAACGCGGTGACGTCGAGGACCTCATCGCGCAGGGGGCTTACGCCGCTGAACTCGCTCAAATGATTGCCGAGCAGCTCGGACTCGAGCGAGCCACCTCGGTCGAGATGCGCGATTCCCGATTGCGCACCTGGGTCAACGTTGGCGAGCGTGGGGAGCTCGAAATCATCCGCGGCAGCGACGAGGCTGCCATGAACGAAATCAAACGACACGTATTTCGGTAGGAGTCCAAGATGTTCGACGCAACGGTCGCCCAGCTCCGCGCATTGCGCGACGTCAAAGGGGTCATTGGTTCATTTCTCGTCGATGCGAAGGGGGCGCTCTGCGAGTCCGACATGCCGGCGGCCCTGGGTCAGCGAGAGCTCGCCGAGGTGAGTTCTCGGGTCACTCGGCTCGTCGAGGCGCTCTCGACCGACGGTACGCCGGATAGCTGCAGCATACGGTGTGTCGAGCACCGCCTCACCGTTCGTTCATTTGCGCCTCAAGGATACCTGTGCGTTCTTTCGGACGAACACGTCAACTGGCCCGCCTTGCGCATGGCCACCACGCTTTCGATCCGTAAATTGAGCACGCTTCCGATGTCACCTTGGGTCGACACGACGCAGCAGGATCGCAGTCGCTCGACGGAGCCCGCGATCGCGCCTTCCGAGTCCGTCAAGCCTCCGCCACCGACAACGGTACGTCCCGGATTGGTTTATCGCGGTCAGCGCATCAGCTGAGCCGTCGTCGCGGATGGTGTGGCGGATGCGAGCATTCAGGTCACGCCGCTCGGTCTATCGCGGTCAGCGTTGCTGCTGAGCACGGTTCGAGAGTGGCGGGGACGAAAGCTGTCCCCGCGCTGCTCTCGTTCGATGACCGATGCTTCCCCGAGCGATCGAACACGCGAACACCGCATGCTTTACTTGACGTTGATGTTGGGTTTGGGCGGTGCGGCCATCCCGCTGCCAATGTGGAAGCTGGTGTGGGGCGCTTGGTTGTAGGAAGCATTCTGAGCCGATACGTTGGCGCGATATTGGGGATCGTGCATCAGGGTGTAGATGCGCCGTTTGGTCATTTGCGTCGTCGAATAGATCCGAAGGCTGCTGCCGCAGAGGAACACGACCTCTTCGCGCCAGTCACCGAAGAGATCGGCACTCAGGTTCGGCACGGACTTGGTGCCGTTGATCGAGGTGCATCCTGTCGCAGTGAATCCCTGTCCTTCACCGTCGTATTCGGACACGGTATTGCCGTTGAGCAATTCGCGGCTCTCGTCACCGTCCCACCACAGAAGGAAGTTGCAGGTGCTTGGGTTCCTCCCGACGTTGGCTCCGGTGGTTGCGCTGAATAGGCCTGCACTGTTGACCCAAGCTTCTCCACCGGGGTTGGTCGGCGAAATGTCGTCCGCCACGCCTCGTCCGGGGCCCTCTTCGGTACTCGTCGGGCCCTTCCAGACGACGGCGCAGGTCTTTGCGTCGCGCATGATGTACGCAGGGACTCCCGTGGGTTCGGTGGGTTGGAATACTTCCAGACCCGGGCGCGAGGGAATGAAGTCGCCGATATGAAGTGCGTCACCATGGGCTCCGCCCGCGGTCGTGCAGATCCCCTTGCCGTCGGGGCTGATGGTGAACGAACCTGGGATGATCTCCTGACGGTCGTCGCCGTCCACGTCCGCGACCATCATGCTGTGGGTTCCCTTGCCGCCATAGGCACCATTACCCGAGGCGGCAGAGTCAAAGGACCAAACCAGGGAGAGCTTGCCGTCGCGGTAGTCGTATGCGCCCAAGGTCGTCCGCGCGTAATAGCCGCGTTGCATCACGACGCTCGGCTTGCCCGTCGTATCGAGGAAGGCGACGGAAGCGTTATAGCGATCGGAACGATTGCCGTTGGTATCACCCCAATTGCCGCTGTTGATAGGCGCGTGATAGTTGATCGTCGCCAGTTCTGCGCCCGTCCGTCCGCTGAATACCGTCACGTACTCCGGACCTGACAAGATCTTGCCTGCGCCGTTGCGGTAGTCCTTGGTGTCGTCGTCGGAGGCGGCGGGTCCCGTTTTCAGGAAGCTACCCGTGCCGTCCTTGGTTCCAGGCGCCGTCTTCACCACGAGTTCGGAGCTCCCATCGCCATCGAGATCGTAGACGACGAAAGGCGTCGTGTGTTCACTTTCTCGGATGTTGCGTCCCAAGTCGACGCGCCACATGAACTTGCCATCGAGACGGTAGGCTGCGAACTTGGGTTGTCCCGTGACGCCGTCCTCGAGATGGATCCTTGGGGGATTGCTGCTCTTTCACGACGAGTTCGTATTGGCCGTCACCATCGAGATCCCCGGGCGACGCGTCCCCGGCGTTGTAGCCCGAGGGGGTTTTTAGCGGGATAGTGAGGTAGTTTTGCGGCAGCACACTCGCCGCGGATGGCGTCGTTCGCGATGTCGAGGAGTCGCCATACTCTTTACCCCCGATCACTGCTCGGACCGTGTAGGTTGCCGTACTGGGCGCACCCTCGTCGACGAAGTTCGTGGAATCGGAGACGGGATTCGCGTTGACCTTGGTCCCGTTGCGATAGACGTTGAAGCCGGTGTCCGGTGCTTCGTATCCCATGAGGCGCCAGCTCAGGAAATTGTTCGAGCCGGACCGAATCGCGACCAGGCCGCGGCAGAGGTTCTCCATTTGTACCTTGCCCTGAGCCAAGCTCTGCACCACGCCGCAAGCGGCTTCGCTGTTGCTGCTGCCGCCCACGCTCGCGCTGCCTCCGCGCCCGACGTCGCTGCCACCGGAGCCGACCGCGCCTCCAAATCCCTGCGGCGTCGAGCCGCCGTTGCCTCCCAGGGACGCGGAGCCGCCCGCGCCTCCAAGGGTTCCTTCGGTGGTCATGCTCGAAACACCACCCGAACCTGGACTTCCCCCCTTTTGCGATTGGCCACCGGAAATACTCGTTCCACCGCGAGCAACGCTTCCGCCATTCGACGGTTTGCCGCCGTTTGCCGTTTCACTCGGGGTTCCTCCGCTGCCAGGCGAACCGGAATCCGTGCCACTACAGTTTGGTAGTACGGCTGCGACGAGCAAAAGAGACAGACTCGTTTTGGCCACGGCAGCCGTGGTTACATGCGTGTTCATGGGGCTCCTTCGATGATCGTGATTGCGTGGAGGGGTGAGTCGAGCGTGTCGCGTCAGGCCAACGGTCGCCTGCGTGTTCCCGAGCGGAGTGACTCGAATTCGACCATCCGTGTGACGGATCTCTTCCCTTTGCACGTCGGCGACTTTGGTATCGTGCCAACTTGCTCGGGGGACACGTGGACGGCTTCGTTGCACCGCGTGCCTTGGACTTTCCCTGTCACTGTTGCGCGTCGCGACGCTCGCCAATCAAGAGATTCAGAGGAAGCGTCGTTCCTGTTCGAACGACCTCGGCCCGAGGCCGTCACGGATGCGGTGTCACGCGCCGCTCGCGGCCGTGCGTGGGTGAAGCGGCCCCATGCTGGAGAACGACCACCATTGGTGGGGCTCTTGCGAGCGTGAATCGACCGCGAGCGCGGCGAGCACGGACGTCCTTGCGAGCGTGAATCGACCGCGAGCGCGGCGAGCACGGACGTCCTTGCGAGCGTGAATCGACCGCGAGCGCGGCGAGCACGGACGTCCTTGCGAGCGTGAATCGACCGCGAGCGCGGCGAGCACGGACGTCCTTGCGAGCGTGAATCGAAATGGGCTATTGCGACGCGCAAACGAAGCGCGCCGTCACTACGACGGTGAAACGACCCCGATCATCGACGCGTGGCGCCGAGACCGACCCGAATGACGAGTGATCGCAGGTCACACGCATGCATCGAGAATGCCTTGCGCGACACGTCCGAGGGAGAGGACTCGGTTGACGGCGCCGAGTTGAACTGCTTCCTTCGGCATTCCGTAGACGACGCTCGAGTCCTCGTCTTGAGCGATCGTGAAGGCCGAGTTCTGATGCATCTTGAGCAGCCCTCGTGCGCCGTCGTTGCCCATGCCAGTGAGGATCACGCCAACCGCATTGCCGCCGGCGTGAGTGGCGAAGGATTCGAAGAGGATGTCGACGGAAGGACAGTGCCGATTGACGCGCTCGCCGGCGTAGACACGAACACCATAGGTAGCGCCGCTGCGCGTGAGCGCCATGTGGAAGTCACCCGGCGCGATGAGGACGTGTCCGGCCATGAGTCGATCGCCATCGACCGCCTCCTTCACGCGAACGGCACAAAGGGAGTCGAGCCTCGCCGCGAAGCTCTTCGTGAAACCGGGGGGCATGTGTTGAACGATCGCAACCGGTGGACTGTCAGGGGGCAGCTGCATGAGGACCTCTCGCAGCGCCTCGGTACCACCCGTGGATGCTCCGATCGCGACGACCTTGAGCGTCGTCTTCAACATCGCCCGAGGGGCTTTTCGCTCGACGGGATTGGCCGCGCTTCGTTGGCGCGATCGAATCACGCGAGCTCGGGAAACTGCCATGAGCTTCTGGAGGAATTCTTCGGAGCGTTCGAACATCTGTGTGCGAATGTCGACCTTCGGCTTGCTCACGAAGTCGATTGCTCCGAGTTCGAGCGCACGAAGGGTCGTTGCGCATCCCTCCTCCGTCAAAGACGAGACCATGAGGACAGGCATCGGATGTAGGTGCATGAGACGCTCGAGGAACGACAAACCATCCATACGTGGCATCTCGACGTCCAATGTCATCACATCGGGCGAGTACTCCTTCACCTTCTTCCATGCGTCGTAGGGGTCTTGCGCCGTGGCGACTACCTCGAAGTCTTCGTCGCCCGAAATGAGCTGTTTTAGGAGACCGCGCATGAGCGCGGAGTCATCGACGACGAGTACGCGAATTTTCGCCATGCGTATTCAAGAGGTAGGAGAGCGTCTTCGCTAGATGCCAGATCGTACGGCGGCGCGACGATTGGACTTCACTCGAATACGTCTTGGACACCCGCAAATGTTTCAGGGTGCGTGGGCTCCACGTTAAGCATTTTCGCGATCTGTCGTATCGGTCTAGAGAAAGATGGCGAAGTCCAAGAAGAGAGCGGCTGAAAAACTCGAGTCCGAGAACTCGCTCGTGCTTTCTGGCGATGTAACCGTCTCGGTGCTCGGAGACCTGCAAAAACGTGCGCTTTTGGCGTTCGAAGCGGGTGGAGCGCTACACGTCGATTGCCGAACGCTCTCGTACTTGGATGCAGCTGGACATCAGTTCTTGTGTGCGCTCCGGAGGGAAGGTGCGGCCCGTGGCGCTGTGGTTCGCATTACGCCTCCCAACGACTTGGTTTTGGCTGATTCCGGTCGTCTCGGAATGGGTGGGGTCTTTCTCGAGGCCACCGCCAGGACGAATGGAGAATCCGTGTGAACAAGACAGCGCTCGTCGTCGATGACTCTGACGTGATGCGACAGGTGGTCGGATACACCCTCCGGGAGGCGGGATTCGAGGTCACCGAAGCTGCAAATGGAAAGCAGGCCGTCGGCTGTCTCGAGGGAACGGCGTTCAATCTGATCGTCACCGACCTGAACATGCCAGAGATGGATGGCGTGACCTTCATTGCTCGCGCTCGAAAACACGCCGCTCATCGATTCGTCCCCATCCTGATGCTCACCACCGAGAGCCAAGAATCCAAGCGGCAAGAGGGCAAGGCCGCTGGCGCGACGGCATGGCTCGTAAAGCCGTTCGATCCCGACAAGTTGCTTTCGGTCGTTTCCAAGGTGGTAAGATGACCATCGATTCTGCGAGCTTTCGCCTCGCCTTCCTGGAAGAGGCACGCGAGCACGTTGCTACGCTCGAACGGGGGGTGCTCACTCTCGAGTCCAATCCGACCGACATCGAGACCCTTCGCGAGATTTTCCGTGCGGCCCATTCGATCAAGGGGGCTGCAGGCACACTTGGGTTCGCCCATATTGCCGAGTTCACCCATCACCTCGAAACGGTGCTCGACGCGATGCGCAATGGTCAACTGACCGTCGACCGGAGTGCCGTGACCGTCCTTCTCAAGGCTGGAGACGAGCTGCAGCACCTGCTCGATGGTCTCTCGAGCGGTGAAACGAGGACGGCCGATGCCGTGGCACTCCGTGAACTGGCGTCGAGGGTCGGGCGCAGTGCGGACTCGGGGGCCCATGCGGTCGTCGCTCCTAGGCCTGTGGAAGAGGTTCGCAAACGAAGACTACGGATTGCCGTCGTACCCACGCAAAAATTCTTCGCTTGCGGTCTCGATCCGATCTTGCTGTTTCGTGATTTGGAGGGCCTCGGAGAGCTCGAGACGGTCGAGTGCGACTGTTCGAAGGTGCCGCGACTGAGCGAGCTCGATCCAGTCGAGTGCCATGTCCGCTGGACGGTCGTACTCTCGACGGACGCGAGACGCGCAGACATCGAGGAAGTGTTCGTCTTCGTCGCGGATGACGTGCAGGTGAGCATCGAAGACGCTCCGTCGGGCACCACCGAACCCGCTGTCGTCGGTAAGGCCGAACCCGCGTCGCACCATCTCCCGACGCACGAATCGTCGACGCTCCGTGTCAGTTCGGAGAAGGTGGATTCCATCATCGATCTGGTGGGTGAATTGGTCATCGCGCAATCGATGGTCATGCAGCTGCTTGGACAGAGTGCCGTTGGACGTTCTCCGCTTTTGCGTGATGCGTTCGACAGCATGGCAAGAAACATGCAGGAGCTGCAGGAGCGGGTGATGGGGATCCGGATGGTTCCGATTGCCACGTTGTTCGGTCGCTTCTCGCGCATCGTTCGCGACACGGCTGCGTCGCTCGGCAAGACCGTAAATCTCGAGTTGAGCGGCCAGGATACGGAAGTGGACAAGGCAGTGGTGGAGCGGCTCGCCGATCCAATCACTCATTTGGTGCGTAACGCATTGGACCACGGGATCGAGACCGACGAGCAGCGTAAGGCTGCCGGAAAGATTGGTCCAGGCATCATTCGCCTCAGCGGCCAGCACGTCGCAGGTGGCGTCGTCGTCGAGGTTTCCGACAATGGGCGCGGGCTCGACGTCGCGAAAATCCGAGAACATGCCGAACGTCGGGGACTCTTGAGCCCGAGCGATCAATTGACGGAGGAGCAGGTTCACGCACTCATCTTCGAACCGGGATTCTCGACTGCTTCAGAGGTTTCGGATCTCTCGGGTCGCGGAGTGGGCATGGACGTCGTTCGTCGTGACGTCGACGCCCTCAACGGCACCGTGACGGTCTTGACCTCACCCGGTGTGGGCACCACCGTTCGGATTCGGCTCCCGCTCACCCTCGCGATCCTCGATGGTTTGCTGCTCCGCGTGGGAAGCCAAACCTACGTCGTCCCACTCCTTGCAGTAACGGAGTCATTTCGGCCATCGCCACAGGCGGTCAAGCGCCTCACCGGGGATGCCTCCGTTGCCATCGTTCGCGAGACGGCCCTGCCGTTGGTGGACTTGGGCGTCGAGTTAGGGCTCACTCGAGAGCAACGCCGCCCCGAAGACGCGCTCGTCGTCGTCGTGGAAGCGGATGGTCGTCAGGTGGGCTTGGTCGTCGATGCCCTCGTGGGTCAGTCACAAGTAGTCGTGAAGAGCATCGAGACGCACTTCCGTCGCGTGGATGGGGTGCTTGGGGCCACCATCCTCGGTGATGGGAAGGTGGCATTCATCGTTGACGTTTCTGGGCTTGCGAGATTGACGTGGGCCAAACGCTCGCTTTCCGGTTCACCCCGCGCTGCGTGAGGAGAAGGACGAACATGCTTTCAGTTGAAGGTCACGGTACCGTCAGCCGACAGGATCCGTCGAGTGAACATTGCGAAACGCAGTACCTGAGTTTTCCTCTCGGAGACGAACGTTTCGCTGTCGAAATCCTGAAGGTTCAGGAGATTCGACCTCTCACAGCGATTACCCCGATCCCGAACACACCCGCTCACATCCGAGGGGTCATCAATCTGCGGGGGATCATCGTTCCCGTGTTCGATCTCAGGTTGAGGTTCAACCTCGGACGGAGCAGCGACTCACGGTTCGCAATCATCCTGGTGGTAACGATCCGCGAGCGCATCGTGGGGCTCATCGCCGACGCTGTCCCGAAGGTGCTGACGGTGCGCACGGAGGAAATCGCTCCGGTGCCCGAGTTCGGGCAGCGAGTCGATCTGTCCTTCGTGTCGGGTGTTCTCCATCGCAGTCAGGAGCTCGTGCTGCTCCTGGATCTCGAGCACTTGCTCGCCGTCGAGCTCGGTGAGCTCGAGTCTTCGGACGTGCCCGTGTCTGCCGCGTGAGGAAAGGTAGAATATGCAGTTTTTCGAACGACTCAGCGCAAAGACGAAGGTTCTCTTGGGGTTCGCTCTGATGACCCTATTTACCGTCGTGGTCGGCTACGTCGGACTATCGAATGCGAGCCGACTGAATGACAACCTCGACGTGTTGTTCGAACGTGACTTCCGCGGTCTAGCCGAAATTCGTGAAGCCAACGTTCACATGTTCATCATTGCTAGATCGGTCCGGCAGGCAATCCTAGACAAAGATCCGGAAGCCGTGCGCGCTACCCAGCGCAAGATCGAGAGCAGCTATCAGATCATGCGAGACGACATCGACCGTGCCATCAAGAACATGATCACGGACGAGGGGCGTCACAATACGGAGCAAGCTCGCAATGAGGTCGAAAAATACATGATCGGTGTCCGTGCGAGCACCGAACTCAGCTTGCAAGGCAAGAAAGAGGAAGCCCTTGCCATGCTGAACAAGTACCAAGAGCATGGCTGGCGTGCCGACGAGCTATTTACCGACGTCTGCAAACGCAAAGAGGTCGTCGGGTCGCAAACCCGTGATGCGGCCGCCGTTCTCTATAAGACTTCGCGCAACATCGCGCTCACCGTGATCTCGATTGCCGCGGTCCTCGGCGTCATCATCGGACTCTATTTCGCGGGCTGGTTCGGGCGGGCGCTCACCGAAACGGCGCAAATCGCGGATTCCGTATCACGGTCTGCCCGCGAACTCGCTGCTGCCACCGAGGAAATTGCGGCAGGTGCTCAGGAGCAGGCGGCCAGTATCGAAGAAACGGCGTCGACGCTGGAGGAACTGACGTCGACGGTCAAGCAGAACGCCGACAGCGCTCAACAGGCCGCGCAACTTGCCACGGCGAGTCGCGAGACTGCGGAAAAGGGTGGGAGGATCGTGAGCGAAGCGGTCACTGCGATGAAAGAAGTCAATCATTCGTCCCGCAAGATCGCCGACATCACGACAACGATCGACGAGATCGCGTTCCAGACGAATATTCTGGCAATCAACGCAGCTGTCGAGGCTGCTCGCGCTGGGGAACAGGGCCGTGGGTTTGCCGTGGTCGCGTCGGAGGTGCGGAGCCTCGCTGAGCGCTCCGCGTCGGCCGCCAAGGAGATCAAGAGTCTCATCGAAGATTCCGCCTCGAAGATCGAGTCGGGGTATCGTCTCGTCGAGACATCCGGATCCGCTTTGGGCGATATCCTGAGCTCGGTCAAACGAGTCACGGACTTCGTTGGCGAAATCGCAGCAGCGTCGCGAGAGCAATCTTCCGGGATCGATCAGGTGAACAAGGCCGTGACGCAAATGGATCAAGTGACTCAAGCCAACGCGTCCCAGACCGAAGAGCTGTCGGGGACGACCGAGAGCCTCGCTGCCCAGGCGGACCGGTTACGCGTCGTTGTCGAGCAGTTCCACCTCACCGCGGAGACCATACGCTCGGAGGTCTACGCTGCACCGGAACGTCGGGCCAGAACGTCATTCGGCGGCGCCGCAAACCGTGCCGCGACTCGCGTCCGCAGAGGTCCGCCGCCACTGCGTCGGGACGTGGCGAATTCGTCGACGTTTGCGAAGTCCGACGCCCCACATGCTGGACGCATGGCAGCAACGGGTACCGATAGTGACGCGGAGTTGGATCGCGCGTTCGAAGAAATCTAGGTCGAACGATGAGCGAGCGCAATCGATCCAGCGTCAATCCGAACGTACGCCTGAGCGAATCCGAGTGGAGGGATCTCAGTCGTATGGTTCAGGATTCGGCTGGGATCAAGCTTTCCGAGGCGAAGCGGGTCTTCCTCGTCTCGAGGCTACTTAGGCGCTTGCGGGCGACAGGTGTACGCACCTTTCGCGAATACTTCACTCTGGTGCGCCGTTCGCAGGCATACACGGGTGAACACCAGCAACTGGTCAATGCCGTCACCACGAACAAGACCGACTTTTTTCGTGAGCAGGAACACTTTCACGTGCTTGCTCGGTGGCTCGAGGATCCGAGCCCCGAAGTGCACCAGGCGCGAATGAGTGGAATACGCGTCTGGTGCGCCGCTGCATCGACGGGTGAGGAACCCTACACGATTGCTGCCGTTCTGAGGGAGCGCCTCAGCGACTCCGAGTACGAGCGCGCTAGCATCGTTGCGAGTGATATCGATACTCAAGTTCTCGAGACCGCTCGCCGGGGCGTGTACGATCAATCAGCGCTCGAAACGCTCGATGCGGCGGTGCGAATGAAGATGTTCGTTCACGGCAGTCTCGAGTACCAAGGGAAGTTCCGTGTTCGTCGGGAACTGCGTGACAAGGTTCGTTTCGTTCAGCAAAACCTAGTTGGGGCAGATTGGCGAGTCGGCAGTGCCTTCGATATCGTGTTTTGTCGAAATGTGCTCATTTATTTCGATAGAGGAACGCAGCAGCATGTCGTCGAGCGTCTGCTCGAACGCACGGAACCCCACGGGTTGCTCTTCCTCGGACACGCGGAGAGTCTCAACGCCCTGTCGATCTCGGCCAAGCCCGTTGCCCACTCGGTGTATGCGCGAGTCGACAGGCCGAGTCTGCGACTTCGAGCGTCGCGAAAGCGACCTGCGGGCACCTCGGAGCTGCTCTCCGTCCACATGCCGTGCGTGATGACGACGGAAAAGACCCTATCGTTGAAAAAGGGGGAGGCGCGTCGAGATTCACATCTGTGGTCCTCCGTGTCATTTAGCACCTCCTTGCTTCTCGTCCTCAGTTGGGAAGGCGACGAGCAAGGGATGGTGTTTCATCTCGACGCACGAGTATCGGAGCGTGTCTCGGCCGATGTGCGCGCGGCCATTGGCGAGTTTCATCGGGCGACCACGGCGCCAAACGAGACGGCCGTGGTGCGGGTCAAGGCCTTGACCGACCGAGGTGGATTGGAAGCGCTGGTTGCCGAGGCCCTAGAGGAGTGCGGCGCCAATGTAGTTGCGCTGCGAACGGTGGGTGCGCAATCCCAGGCCTGGGTGCCGCCGGGATCGAACAAGGTGTTGCTTGCCAGGGCGGGCGGCGATTGTCGCACCGAGTCCAAGCTCAAGGTAGGGGTGCCAGCACGTGAGATGGAAGGGAGTTCTCGATGAGCACGAGTTCCGACGAGCCCACGTCGATTGCGGAGATCACATGGCATGAACTCGAGCAAGCCAACCGCGATCTCGCCCAGGTGCGCTCCATCGTGGCGGACGCCGTAAAGCAACTCGGTTCCGGATTCAGTTCCGTCGCGCGTGAGAGCAAGCTGCAGCAGGAACTTTTGATTGGCCTTCTCTCGCAAGTCGAAGGTAGCGGGCGTTCACGCGTCAACGTCGTCAACTTCGTCTCGAACAGCGAAGAGTTGGTCGGTCGCGTCGCGTCGGGTCTCGACGGGGCAAGCCAACGCACGATCGAACTCGTTCATCAACTCTCGACCATCGACACGGCTTTTAAGAAACTCAACACATTGTCCGGATCGGTGTTGGACGTTTCGGAGCACATCCGCGTCTTGGCGCTCAATGCGAACTTGGAGGCGACACGCGCGGGCTACGCTGGGCGTGGGTTTGCGGTGGTCGCCAGCGCAGTCCGGGAACTCTCGACGAACTTTCGCTCCTTGACCGAACAGATCCGTGCGACCGTCGAAGAGGCGAGGCGATCCCTGTCGGAGACCATTATGTCGGCTCGAACTGCGGTCGAGACTGACCGGACCACCGTCGTGCAAACTCGAGAGGAGATGCGTCGGCTCCAGGAGGAGACGTCGCGGCTTCGTGAAGAAATGGGAGAGTCGTTGAGAGCGGCACAGCAGATGGGCGAAGCGGTCCATCAAGGTGTCAATCGATGCCTTCGCGGCCTTCAGTTCGACGACCTCGTAGGTCAGGTCGCAGAGGCTGCGGGCAAGCGGATGCGGGCCTGTTCGCGATTGTTCGAGGGATCGGAGCTGTGCAGCGGCGGATCGCTCGAAGCTGGTGCAGTGGGTGTAGGGGTTGTCGCCGAACTCGATACGTTGCGGCATCGGTCCGTACAACAGACCACGCTCGACGCAGGTGAAGTGGAGTTCTTCTGAATCCAGAACGGTGCCGTAGTGAACGCGGTTCTGGATCGTGGTCGGTCTTAGAAGTAACGTTCGGTGAGGTGTCCAAGATGGGTCAAGTTCGCGTGATGGTCGTCGAAGATTCTCCGGTAATGCGCAATTTCCTCGCAGACGGCATCGGTCATGCGCCGGGTTTCGAGGTCGTGGCGACGGCACATAATGGTGCCGACGCGCTGGAGAAATTGCGCTCCGAGGCGCCGGACGTCGTGACCCTCGACGTCGAGTTGCCCGACACGGATGGAATCAGCCTGCTCGAAGAGATCATGCGCACCCGACCCATTCCGGTGGTCATGGTGTCGGCGTTGACCCAATCTGGGGCGCAAGTAACACTTCGCGCGCTCCAATGTGGAGCCGCAGATTTCGTCGGTAAGCCGAATGGCTCCAGTTCGACGGCGGGCGAGGCGTGGCTCGGTGAGCTTCTGCTCAAATTGAGACGGGCCGCCACGCTGCGACCCGTGAGCTTGGGAGTCGACCTTGGCGCAAGAGCTCCAGCGAGCAGTCCGGAGCCAATTTCGGTACGCTCGTCTCGCAAATGCCAGGAACGACTCGTCGTGATTGGAAGCGGCTCGGGCGCGACTGACTCCCTTCGGCATCTCCTGCTCGACCTTCCTCGGGATTGCCCTCCCGTCTTGGTGGCACATCAGTGCTCTCCCGTCGTCATGGAAGCATTCGTCGCCAGGCTCAGTCGTGAATCGACGGCGATTGTAAAATCCGCCACGACGGGGGAGGGATTTGCTCGTGGACACGTTTACGTCGGTCCCGGCGACGCTCACATGAGTTTGACCCGTATCAATGGGCAAATGCGCTTGCGACTCCATCGGGACGAACCCATCCAAGGTCAGCGTCCGAGTCTCAACCTCCTGTTCGAATCGACGGCGAAGCAGCCGGCAAAAGAGGTCGTAGCAGTGCTCCTCGACGCCGCTGGCGACGATGGTCTCGCTGGACTGAAGCTCGTTGCGAGTAGCGGAAACCGTGCGCTTCGGCAGATCCGCGAGGTTGGAAGGGGCGACCGAGTCGCCCGCGTGCCCAGTGCCGCGGCTCGGTATCACAAGGAGCCCGTCGAATTGCCGTTGTCGTTGGTTTGGGACGCGGTGTTTTCTTCGGGATGAGTTCGACGTGAGCCTCAGTTCTGCGGCGTTGGCTCTTCTTTCACATTGCGCCAATGCGACGTGTCGCGTTCGACTTCCGGCACGTCTCCCTTGGGCTCGTTCCGTCTGCGACGCGCCGTTTTTCGCAGCGTCGTCCAGGATTGCCGCTCGCCCTGGGTCCATCGCCCGCCGGGAGACCACTTCGCTCGTGTAGCGCGCGGCACTTTCGTTCCGTTGAGGCTTCGCGTCACCGATGACTTCGACTCACCATGCTCCCGCAGGATTCGCATTTCGTGCGAGAACCGCTGATGCGATGGTCGTGTTCGAGAGGAATGCGCTCACGTTTCCCGTTCCGTGAAGTCGAGAATGGGCGCAATCATCCACTGAGGGTGCACGTGCGAGCGAAGATTGTTCGAGTTTTGGTGTGACGACGGGGCTGGGTCCCGTCGTCACCACGACGCGCAGGCCATCAGCGGCAGATCAAAAACCTGTTGCAGTCATGAAGGTCCTCCTATACTTCGCGCCGAAGTCGCAGACCCAAACACGGGAGAATGTTCATGACGCGTATCACACGGTCTCTTGGCGGAATCGTACTTACGACATCCGCGCTGATCTCGGTCATTGGTTGCTCCGGTGACGATGGTGGTGGCGATTCCAATATCGGAGGCACGCCCGGCGCGTACGGCGGTGCCATGAGCTTCGGCGGCTCGGGAACGCAAGCGACCTTCTCCCGCGGCGGGGTTGCAGCGAAAGGTGGTTCGGCAGCGAAGGGCGGTGCAACCGCTGCGACTGGCGGTGCAACCGCTGCGACTGGTGGAAGCAGCTCGGGCACGTCGAACGTCGGCGGTGCCACCTCTGGTGGTAGCTCGGCAGAGGCAGGAAGCTCTGCTCTTGGTGGAGCTTCGAGCGCTGGCGGCGCGAGCTCGGTCGGCGGCGCGAGTGCGACCGGCGGCGCGAGCTCGGTCGGTGGCGCCACGACTGCTGGCGGCACCTCGAGCGTTGGCGGCACCTCGAGCGTCGGCGGCACTTCGAGCGTTGGCGGCACTTCGAGCGTTGGCGGCACTTCGAGCGTTGGCGGCACTTCGAGCGTTGGCGGCACTTCGAGCGTCGGCGGCACTTCGAGCGTCGGTGGCACTTCGAGCGTCGGTGGCACTTCGAGCGTCGGCGGCACCTCGAGCGTTGGCGGCACCTCGAGTGTCGGTGGCACCTCGGGCGTTGGTGGTTCGACTTCTACGGGCGATTGCTCAACGTATTCGGGCTCGATCACGAAGTTCTGTCGTCCGACGCAGGACGCGCTCGATCTCGAGCCGATGGACGAGAACATTGCCGGTCTTCACATCACCGCAGATGGTTCGGACATCGCCGTGACGAGTTCGGTGCCCGTCGCTGTTCCCATCGACACTGGGCTGCAGCAGCCGTTCACGAACGCCGAATGTGTTGGTCAGGGTATCAACGCGACGTCGAACGCGACGCTTCAGCCCTACACGGGAGTGTCTCTGCACGTGCAGAACAAGGGCACCGCGGCGGTCACGATCAGCATCTACGTCGAGTCGCTCACCTCAGGTGGGCAGGTCGTGCGGCGCACTTACAATCTTCCCTCGGTGGCTGCGAACGGTGCCGAGACGCAGAGCCTCGTCTGGGGCGACGCGGCAGATAGCTGCACGCCCGGCAGTGGGGCCTTCGATCAGACGAAGCTCCTCGGGATTGGCTTCGTCGTCACCTCGGCATCTGCTGCCAACTTGAACCTAGCCCTGTCGGACATCACCTATACCGGTGCGGGCGTCGCGACGCCATGTACTGGGATTTGTAGCAATCCGGTCGTAACGACCACCAAGGGCGGCAGCGTCGGCACCGCAGAATACTGCGTGGAGTATATGTCCACCACCGCGCTCGACAGCGGAAACTGCGGCAACTTCGCGGCTGGAAGGACATTCAGCATCAACGGCGCGGCTGCGACGTGTAACTGGGTCAACTTCAAGCTGCCAGCACCGAAGAACGGCGGATACTGCTTCTCGGCACCTGCCGGCGCAAATCCGAATAACGCATCTTACGGGTTCTGGTGATCGAGCGCGACTCGCCCAAATGAAGAAGCCCCGAGGTCCGAACGACTTCGGGGCTTTTCTCATGATGGAATTTACTTGTTGATCTCGACCTGAATGTCGAGGGTCACCTCATCGCCGACGACCATTCCGCCCGTCTCGAGTGCCTTGTTCCAGGTCAGGCCGAAGTCGCTTCGCTTGACCTTGCCGCCAATCTTCACGCCGCGGACCATCTTTCCCCAGGGGTTCTTGATGGCCTTACTGACGTTCGCATCGAGGGTGACCGGTTTGGTGACGCCGTGCATCGTCAGGTTGCCCTGAAGCTTGTACCTGGTGCCGCCGGCGGGAGTTACTTTCGACGATTCGAAGGTAATCGTCGGGTACTTCGCAACGTCGAAGAAGTCCGGACTCCGGAGGTGTTCGTCGCGCTTTGGCTCGTCGGTGTCGATCGAGTTTGCCTGAATCGTGATGCTGACCTGGCTCTTGGTGAGGTTGGCTTCGTCCAAAGCGACGGTTCCGCTGATCACCTTGAAGCGACCCGACACGGAGCTCACCACGAGGTGGGGGACCGAGAAGCCCACGCGCGAGTGGGTGCCGTCGAGGGTCCAGGCGGTCGTGTCTGCGACAGCGCTGAGGGAAACGGCGAGGGCGGCGGAGGTGGCGAGGGCGGAAACCAGAAGCTTGAGACTTTTCATGATGACCTCTTGAATCGTGTTGTCTCAAACCTAGGGCCCAGATCGGCCGTGGATAGCCCGCCCCTCTGGCACAGACTGTTCCAGCGGTGGAACAATCCGGTCATGCCCAGGACTAATTCCTGAGGATTTTTGGTCGGTCAGGCGTGGTGACGTCGTGGCACGAGCCCGGCGAGCCTCCGAAGCGTGTTCGGCGGGGTTCGACGAGAACGGGGCTGACTAAATGGTCGAAGAGCGCGATCGGCGGTCGACCGAAGCGCCAACGGATCGCCGTTCTCGACGTCAGTTCACCGAATCCAATCCGTCGGGGAGTGGGCAAAGTTGTCGTTCGTCATCGATGGTGACAACGATGGATTCGGCGACGAATAGCGGCTTCGATTCCGATGGTCGAAATACGTTTTGCGTAAAGGTCAGACGGTAATCCGAGCCTCGGACGAACTCCGTGCGAACCTCGAGGTCGTCGTGGAGGCAAGCGGGGCGGTTGAACTTGAGTCGCATTTCGAACACGACGAAGTACACACCCTTGGCTTGCATGTCGGCCAAGCTGAAGCCCAATTTCCCAAGGAGCTCGGTCCGTGCACGCTCACAGTACTTCAGGTAATTGGCGTGATACACGATGCCTTGAGCGTCCGTGTCCTCGAGATAGACCTTGGCTGGGAAACGATGAACCGTCATGGGGCGCCGAAGGCTAGCGCTCCTTTCGCCGGTTGCCATGAGAACCCCCGAGCGACGCTCGTTCCTTCACGGGTGCGTGTCTAGAGCGGGTTTTTCTTGGGTTCACCCGCACGGCGTGGATACTTTTTCGGCGTGGCGTGGGTTTTGCGGAGCACGAGAACCGTGGCCGTCGGGTGGCGTTCGGAGTGCTCGAGGGTGACTCCGAGGAGACGTTGGGCGTCGGCCGATTCAGCGAGTTCGGTCTCGGCGCGCTCACCTTTGACGGCAACGAGTCTGCCGCCCACCTTCAAAAAGGGGACCGTGAGTTCGAGCAGAACGCGCAAGGGTGCCACGGCGCGTGCCGTTACCAATTCGAAGCTCTCGCGCCGTTTCGCTCCAGCTGCGGCGGCCAGCTCGGCGCGTTCGGCGAGCACTCGAACATTGGTGAGCCCGAGGGACTTCGCCGTTTGATCGAGAAAACGGGCCTTCTTCTCGGTAGCTTCGAGCAGGGTCACGTCGAGCTGCGGACAAGCAATTGCAATGACGAGCCCGGGGATTCCTCCGCCCGAACCGACGTCGATGAGGTTTGGAGCGTCTCCGAACAATTTGACGATGCGAAGACTCTCGACGATATGGCGCTGCCACGCCTCGTCGCGGTTCGAGATCGCGGTGAGATTCATCTCCTCGTTCACGGACAACAATCGATCCAAATAGGTCGTGAGGCGTTGTCGCTGTTCGATGGAGAGCTCGTCGAGGAGCGCGTCTTCTGTCATCTCAGGGCCGGACACGCCGGCTTATCAAGCAGTCGGCCTTCGCCTGCGCAAGGTCCAACGGACGCAGCGGCTCCCCGGAAAGCCCGTGTGGTTACGTTTCCTTTGGGATTTTCGCGATTCGTCTACGCGGCCGTCCGAACGCGGTCACCGGTCGACAACGGGAAGGCGAGTGCTTTCTCGGCGCGTGCCGCAGACGAACTCGCTGCACGAGAACTCGCGTGGCCTTGGCCGCGCACGTCAATTCTAGTTTTCATCAAGTTCTTCGTTCTGGGTTCATCGTCCGATCATTTTTGCCCTCGACGTGACCGATTCGCATCTCGTGAGGCGACAGGTACGCGTGTCGGACGTACCGGCACGATGAAGCCCCAAAGGAGCCATGAAGTCGGTCACTCACGGCCTTTCGACGAGAGTCCACGAGCGTCGTGAATCATTCCGTCTATCGCGGATCCTGGGTGCGAGGAGGAACCAAATGCAGCGATCTCTCAATTACGTCGGCCTCGTGACCCTCGTGCTCGCCACGATGGGAGCGTGTGCTGTCGATCCCGAGCCGTCTCAGCACGACCAAGCCGAGCAATCCCTGACGACCAATGGATTCTCCGCCACCTTGTCGCTGACGTCGGATTGGGGCGGTGGCTATTGTGCCGACGTCAAAGTCGCAAACGTCGGAACCACGAAAATTACGGCGTGGACAGTCGAAATCGAGCTCGGTGGGGCGACGTTCTCGAGCATGTGGGGAGGCACTGCGACCGTTTCGGGCTCGAAACTGACGGCGATTCCGGCGAGCTACAATGCGACCCTCGAACCTGGCGCGAGCGGCAGCTTCGGATTTTGCGCCAACGGAACTGCCAGGCCTAGCGTGACGAAGGTGACGCCCACGGGCGGCACGTCGGGCACTGGTGGCACGACGTCCACCGGTGGAAGCTCATCCGTCGGCGGCTCGACGAGTGGGACCACGACGGCCAAGGGCGGGAGCGTCGGTACCGGTGGCACGACGGCCAAGGGTGGCAGCGTCAGCACGGGAGGGACCCCTGGAAGCGGTGGAACCACGAGTGCTGGAGGCTCCGGCGGGACGCCGCAGGTGAGCGGTCATTACCAGATGGAGAACGTCGACCGTGGCGTTGTCGCGGTCAAGCTCTCGTCCGGGGTCTACGTCGGGTGGCGCATGTTCGGATACGAATACGACGCGGCCAATCCGGCGAACGTCGCTTACAACGTCTATCGCGACGGCGCCAAGATTGCCCAGGTCACCAACAGCACCAACTACACGGATGCTGCTGGCTCGAGTTCGTCGGTCTATACGGTGCGCGCCGTCATTGCTGGCGTCGAGCAAGCCGCTTCCCCGAGCGCCAACGTGTGGGCACAGAATTACTTGCGGGTCCCCCTCCAGGTGCCCGCTGGGGCAACGACGGATCGCACGGCTTCCGGGCAAACGGACGCCGCCTATACGTACACGGCAAGTGACGCGAGCCCCGGAGACTTGAACGGAGACGGCAAGTACGATCTCGTGCTCAAGTGGGATCCGACCAATTCGAAGGACAATTCCCAATCGGGCTTCACTGGGAACGTCTACTTGGACGGCTATACCCTGAGCGGCACGCGACTGTTCCGCATCGATCTGGGCAAGAACATCCGCGCCGGCGCTCACTACACCCAATTCGTCGTGTACGACTTCGATGGCGACGGCAAATCCGAGATTGCCGTCAAGACCGCACCCGGAACGAAGGACGGAACCGGGAAGTATCTGAGTCGCGGACCCGCAGCGAGCGACGATGATTCCGCAGACTATCGAAACGCGAGCGGATACGTCCTGTCCGGCCCCGAATACCTCACGGTATTCAGCGGTCAGAATGGCGCCGAACTGGCGACTGGAAATTTCGAGGTTGGTCGCGGCACCGTCTCGAGTTGGGGCGACAGTTACGGCAATCGCGTCGATCGCTTCCTTGCGTCGGCGGCATTCGTCAGCGACGCGGGGGGGCAGACTGCCAGTGGCAAGCCAGCCATTCTCATGGCCCGCGGCTATTACACCCGCGCGACGATCAGCGCGTATACCTATCGCAACGGAACCCTGAGCAAGATCTGGACGGCAGACAGCAACGGAAGCACGGCGTACGCAGGACAGGGTGCCCACAGCATGGTCGTGGCCGACGTCGACAACGACGGTGCGCAAGAGATCATCTACGGCGCATCGACCGTCGACAGCAACGGTACGCGCAAGTGCTCGACGGGCTTCGGCCATGGCGACGCACTTCACGTGAGTGACTTCGTGCCTTCGCGCGCGGGGCTCGAGGTCTTCATGCCGCACGAAGACGGGACGCAGCCGACCTGGGATTTCCATGACGCCAACACCTGCACGGTGCTTCAGAAGGGAGCCGTCACGGGTGCAGATACGGGCCGTGGGGTCGCTGCGGATATCAGCGCTGCCAATGCCGGCGCGGAGATGTGGACGAACGCCGAGGGACTGCTCTCGGCGGGTTCCGGTAGCAATGTGGGTAGTAAGCCCGGTTCGGCCAACTTCCTCGTCTTCTGGGACGCTGACGAGCTGCGCGAGCTCGAAAACGGCACGAGCGTCACGAAGTACGGCGGGGGTACCCTCGTCAGCTGCAGCGAATGCGCGTCCAACAACGGCACCAAGTCGACTCCGACGCTGACCGCCGATCTCCTCGGCGATTGGCGTGAAGAGGTCGTTTGGCGCGAGTCGAACAACGCTGCGCTACGCATCTACACGACTACCGCGGCGACGACACGACGCATCTACACCCTGATGCACGATCCCCAATACCGTATGCAGGTGAGTTCCGAGCAAACGGCGTACAACCAGCCTCCGCACACCGGATTCTTCATCGGTGGCGGCATGTCCAATCCGCCCAAGCCCGACATTTACGTCAAGTAAGACCCTGCGGCGTCACTCTGGAGACGGCGCCTCGATCCGGAGGCGCCGTCGGGGAGCGGGCAGCGCTCGATGACGACGTGAGAACGCGCCGTCGGGGAGCGGGCAGCGCTCGATGACGACGTGGGCAAGCATCGCTTCCGAAGCAGTGCGGCAACTTCGTCATCGATTCTGTGATGGGTAGCGGAGTCTGAGCAATCCCCGCGGTGTGCGTTGAAGCACATCGTGGGGATTGCGTCGTTTCGTCCGGCGTAATTCCGTGGTTTGCACCCGGACGGAACACTCCGAGTCGGTGCGTGTTGAAAGAGAACCCAGTATCGCGTGGTCTCGATCCGTGGAGCCCCACGTTTCCTTGACGATTCGCGACGTCTTCAATACGTTCGCACGCTTCTTCAGGGCGATGGGGCGACCCATCCAGGATGGTGGCAAGGAATGAACACGAGAACGGTCTCGATTTTCTCACTGTTTACGACGGCGTTGGCACTTGCGGGATGCAATTCGGGCAGTCACGAGGGTGCTCTCGGCAATGATGGGGATCAAGTTACTGGGATTGAGCTCGCCCTGACGTCGACGGGCCTTTCCGGTACGGAGTATCGCCTCGCGCCGGCGTCTTTCGCGATCCAGCGGGTCGGCAGTTCCGAACCAGCGCAGGTGATCGACGCCAGTGCCGACGAGCGGACCGCGCTCGTGCCGGTCAGTCCGGGAACCTATTCGGTGTCGCTTCGGTCCGGGTGGCAGCTCAACCGAGTTGCCTCAGGGAACGTCATCGAGCCCATTCCCGCGACATTGATCGGCCCAAGCCAGATGGAGGTCTCGGTGAACACCTTCGAGACCACTCCCGTCACGTTTCAGTTTCACACGGGAGAGTCTCAAATGGCCATTGGCGTCCAGGTGGATGAGGACCCGTCGTCCGGCAGCGATGGATACATCGGCAGCACCGGTTTGGGTCTCTATCGAATCACGTTTTTCAACGGGACCTCTGCTTGCTGCTTTCCAAGCGTAGCCGAAGCGCGTGCGGCATATCCCGGACTCGAACTCGACGCGTTCTGACGGTTTCTTGAATCCGTGCGGTCACGCAGGGCACTCGGCGGTGTCCTGAGTGCGGCCTGATGGGTCACTGTTCGCGGGAAGTCGCTTCTGAGGGCTTTTGGGGGGAACGACCTCGTGAGCTCGGCGCGGTCCTGCGTTTGGCGTGCCGATTTCGCGTGACGGACTCCGCGGCAGCCGGGAATATCTGTCCATGGCCTGGTCATCTCGATGCGCAATCGCCTGCGGCCTCATCGCTGGCCTGCTCTTCGCCTGCAGTTCCACCGAAGACGCGAGTCCCGCCAATGTCGGAGGTGGCGGTCAGAGCTCCGCGGCGGGTGCAACGGCGTCCTTGGGCGGCGCGTCGACTAACGGTGGAGCGTCGGGTCGTGCCAAGGGCGGCGCCGTTGGCGTGGGCGGAACCCTCGTCAACGGCGGCGGAGCCTCTGGTCTGGGCGGCGGCGCCGCGGGAAAGGGCGGCGCTTCGGCAGGGAGCGGTGGCACATCGCCCGGCGCCGGGGGAACGACTGCCACAGGGAAGTCCTGTAATCCGGCGGGAGTCATCTGCAAGATGGTTGCTCCCAGTTGTCCATCGATGCAAGCCGCCGAGATTGACGCCGCGGGCACCTGCTACACGGGGCAGTGCGTCGCCATTGGTGAGTGCAGTTGCACCGTCCAGACAGATTGCCCGAACACCGACCTCTACACTTGCCGCAACGACGTCAAGCGCTGCACACCATTCCTCTGACCGCGGCGCATCTTCGCCGAACGCGCGGCGCATCTTCGCCGAACGCGCGGCGCATCTTCGCCGAACGCGCGGCGCATCTTCGCCGAACGCGCGGCGCATCTTCGCCGAACGCGCGGCGCGAGCCAGCGATGCATCTGGCTCGCGTCAGGTCGTTTTCTCGTATCTCGGTCACGTCGCCATACGTCACGGACGCGGAATCGCCCGAATCACACCGTTACGTGGCCCTTCGCGAGGTGCGCAGAATCACTTGAAGGACACCGTGACGTCGGCACTTCCGGAGCTCTGGTAGCCCTCGATGACCAAGGAAACCTCGTAGAAGGTGCCCATGGTCAAGCCGAACTTCTTCCAAGCTTCGAAGTGGGGACCAACGGTGATGGTGCCGCTGGTTCGCTTCTCCTTGCGGACGCTCCAGTACTGATAAAAGGTCTTGTTGCCTTCAATCGACGGCTTGTTGTCTCGGAGGCTTTGATAGATGTCGTACGTTCCACCGTCGACGGTGACCGTGCCGAGCGAGTTGGTGCCTGGTGGACGCCAGTCTCCCCAGCTATCGACGATGTAGTACTCGATGAGCGGGTTTTGCGTCCAACCGTAGATGGCCAAGTAGGAGTTGCCGTTCGGCTTATAATCCGCGCTGTAGGTCACGATGGGTGAGGTCGAGCCGGGCCGCACCCCCTTGCGCGCGAGGTAGTTGCCGTTCGCCGTGGTCCAACTGGCACGGAACCCCTTGGCGGTGTTCGTCATGCACGAGTTGGAGGCATCGGTCCAAATCTCGTAGGTGAGGCCGCAGTGCTTGCCGACCTTGTTGCTGTTTCCGGAGGCACAGGCTTGAAGATCGGCTTCGGCACAGGTGCTTACGGAGCCGCCGGTCGCGCTGGCTCCGCCGGTACTCGGTGTTCCTCCTTGCGCTACCCCAGTGCCGGCTCCGCCCGTCGCGCGACCGCCGGTGGCAACGATGCCAGTACCGGCTCCGCCCGTCGCGCGACCGCCGGTCGCAACGACAGTGCCAGCTCCGCCGGTATTGTTACCGGTCGAGAGTGTGACGCCGCCGGTCCCGGTGGTGCCCGGTTCGAGGCTTGTGCTGGAATCGCCACTGTCGCAGGCGAGTGCGATGAGCAGGGTCATTGGGACGGTGAGGGCAAGAATGCGCATGCTGTACCTTGCGCCCTTATGCCCAGAAGTCGACCGTCTGATCACGAGTGGCGTGTCATCCGCTGCGCCGATCTTGCTCACCTTCCCACATCCGCTCGGCCTGCCCGCGGTTGACAAAGAACGTTCAGGCGCAATGCCGAAGCGTTGCGCCTGAATTCACGGCAAATGGACTGCGAGCGGTGACCTGCGCTGGCCTGTGGGCAAAGAACGGTCACCATCGCACGCTCGGTTCCGAGCGTGGTGGGTGTGCGCCACTTGGGCTGGAAAGGCGACGAGCTCGCCGATCGTGCAGCGGGAGCGACGGCGACGGATTTACTTGAAGGACACGGTCACGTCGGCGGTTCCGGAGCTCTGGTAGCCCTCGATGACCAAGGAGACCTCGTAGAAGGTGCCCATGGTCAAGCCGAACTTCTTCCAAGCTTCGAAGTGGGGAGCCACGGTGATGGTGCCGCTGGTGCGCTTCTCCCTGCGGACGCTCCAATACTGATAGAAGGTCTTGTTGCCTTCGATGGAGGGCTTGTTGTCGCGCAGACTCTGATAAATGTCGTACGTTCCGCCGTCGACCGTCACCGTGCCGAGCGCGTTGGTGCCTGGTGGACGCCAGGTGCCCCAGCTATCGACGATGTAATACTCGATGAGCGGGTTCTGCGTCCAACCGTAGATGGCCAAGTACGAATTGCCGTTCGGTTGGTAATTCGCGCTATAGGTCACGACGGGTGAGGTCGAACCGGGGCGCACGCCCTTGCGCGCGAGGTAGTTGCCGTTCGCCGTGGTCCAGCTGGCACGGAAGCCGTAGGCGGTGTTCGTCATGCACGAGTTGGAGGCATCGGTCCAAATCTCGTAGGTGAGGCCGCAGTGCTTGCCGACCTTGTTGCTGTTTCCAGAGGCGCAGGCTTCCAGGTTCGCCTCGGCACAGGTGCTCACGGAGCCGCCAGTGCCGGAGGATCCACCCTTCGCAGATGAACCGCCGGCGCTCGAGGTTCCACCCTTGGCGACGGAGCCGCCGGCGCTCGAGGTTCCACCCTTGGCGACGGAGCCGCCGGTGCTCGAGGTTCCACCCTTGGCGACGGAGCCGCCGGTGCTCGAGGTTCCACCCTTGGCGACGGAGCCGCCGGTGCTCGAGGTTCCACCCTTGGCGACGGAGCCGCCGGCGCTCGAGGTTCCACCCTTGGCGACGGAGCCGCCAGTCGCAACGGAGCCGCCAGTCGCAACGGAGCCGCCAGTCGCAACGGAGCCGCCAGTCGAGCTCTTGCCTCCAGCGGTAATGCTTCCGCCCATCGTTACGCCCGAGGCTCCACCGACGCCGACGGGACTTCCGCCCACCGTCACCGCGCCGCCAACCCCGGCGATCATGCCACCACTGCCCTGAATGGGGCCCGTCGGATCATCCGATCCATCGCAGCCAATGATTCCAAGTGCAATTAGGGCAAAAGTATGCGGTATCTTTGTACGCACAGGTACCTCCGACTGAAGACTGAAACGTGATTCCCGCAACCAAGTGATTTGATCACCCCGCGCTTGCAGAAATTTATCGCATTTCTGCGTGCTATTTCGTCATTCGTGACGTGTCGCTCGTCGGGAGATCGCTCGGCGACGAACCCGAGCGCAGCAGCGGTCCTGCTTGTCTCGCGGTCAAGCTCGTCCGCCAACGATCTTACCAAACATCGGATGCGATGCTCCGTGTAGAGGCGCGGGAGCGCGACGGTCGCGCCGCCAACGGTCGTGCACGTCGAATCTGGCCGGGACGAGGCGCTGCGTCGTCGCTCGAACTTCCGTGCGTGGCGGAGTCGCACCGAATCGCGTGACCGGACGCCGCGCAGGTCCACGTGAGCGCGTGAGGTGCTTTCTCGACTCTCGATGGTCGTTTCCGGAGTTTCGAGGCTGCCCGCCGTGGATTTTTTGTTTTGCCGTCGTGGCAACGGTCAGGTCCGTTTGCACGACGTAAAATCCAAACGAATACGACACGCGGTTTCGGTGCGATGCCTCGCGAGCCCAAAGTGGAGCTCCAGAGTTCGGCGAGCCGCTTCCCCAAACGGATTCGTATCTTTGCTATTGGGAGCGTGTGCTTCGCATCGTTTCAACCGCGACCGTCTTCGCCTTCGGACGAATCTCGTAGACAGAGCCGACCCTTGGCGGCATCCAGTCGCGCGATTCCGAGATAAACGTAATCCGTGCCGTCAGTGGCGAGCACGAAGGCCGTTTCGGCGGGATGAAAGATCAAGTCGAGCTTTGGAAGGAGACCGCGAATTGGCTTTTGTCCAACGGGGAGCACCACGAACAGGTGACCGCCGATACGTGACACAAGTGAGCTCGGCTGGTTATCGAGTCCGAATACCGTGGAGAATTGTGTGCGAGCGAAGCGCGCGTGGCACTCGGGAGCCAAGGATTCAGGCGTAATCACCGTGCGCAGTGTCGCCAAGATAACGTCGTCTTCGCCGATCGGAACGGGCTTGATCCGAGGTTCGTCAGACGAAAATTGGAGCTTACGACCGACACGTTGGACGCGCTTCAAGTGAAGACTCTCGTCGCCGTAGCGATCCTTGCGAGCCAGAAGGACGATCTTGCCTTCGACAGCGGCTGGCCCCAAACGCTGACGCTTGAAGACGAGCCAATCGCCATCGCGGATCGAAGACCGAAAGCCTTGCATCGAATCACCGGACGCGCGCGCGGCAAAGTCAGTGGCCGCATTGAATCGACCAGGGAGCTGCACCGTCTCGACGATTGCATCCTGCTTTGCCCGCTTCGTCGTGGCCCAACCCGCTGCTACCTGGAGTGAGGGAAATGCCGTTACGGGGTGCAACGTCGCTGGAGCCCGCAGGGGCAGACGCACGGATTGGCGCAGCTGCGAGAGCGAACGCCGTCGATCGTCTTCTGGAAGATGTCTCGTCAGCTCGGCGAGACGATCGCGCTCGCTCTGTTCCGGGAGCACCAACAGATCGAACAACTGTAACTCGAGGCGCTCCGCGATCTTTTCCAATGTGACGAGAGAGGGGAGAGCGTACCCATTTTCGATGTCGCTCATGAAGCCCTTCGACCCCACATCACTCTCATAAGCGAGTTTTTCCGAAGTGATTCCCTGTTCAGAGCGCAAACGTTTGATGCGCTGACCGATGGCCTGGGCCAACGGAATTGGGGTAGGTCGACGCGGCATGGGCGAAGGACCGTAGATCCAGCTGCCTTTCGCTAAGTTCGTCCTGGACGAACGTCGCCGCGTCGTGCTTTCATAAGAAGGTGATTGCACGACCACATTTGCGGCTGAATCAGGGGCAATGGAACCTGTGGCGTTTGTCGGACGAGGAATTCACGAAGCTCACCCACACCGCACTCCGTCTAGCCCCAAACTATGCGTTGGTCTTACGCCTGAATCGTCATCGCTCGGTGTATGGTCGACGTTTGGAGTTGGGTGAGGCGCTCGTCGTTCTCGAGCGACGTTTCGGCAAGAGCTCGACGGCGTACGATGGGTTTCGAGGATCGTTCTGCTTTCCTCTCCTGCTCACCTGCGAACGCGTACCGCGACGCAGTTACCTGGTGCGCGTACACGACTGCCGAGGAACGATCTACTTTCCACTGTTTCGCGTCGTAGACCGTGAGCCGACCGCAGCGCAGCGTTCGCGATTTCACAGCCCTTGGGCGAAGGAGTTTCCCCAATCGGGAGATCGACGCCTTCATCACCGCGTTCTTCGAGTACTTGCTACTCGTCGCGGAAACGCTCGGCGATGACGTCGTCTCGCCATTCTATCGAGCCGTAGAGAGTGACATGCTCCTTTACGGCCGTGACGGCGAGGGGCGGTTTTTCGAAGACGCGTACGATACCGTGGAAGCCTTCGGCGTCGCGCGCGCGGATCTCGAATCTCGGTTTGGAAGCATGCACGGTGGAGATTGGGTCGTTCGCGAGCGCATTATGGCGAACTACGTCGCAGAGCCCCGAAAGGCAGTGTCGCCCTGATATCGAGCACATCACCACCTGGACTTCGCGCGAGCGCCGGAGCCGGCTCGTCCTAGAGACAGGCGTCGCTTTGATCGGCACTATCGACGACCCAGAGGAAGTAATTTTGCCCGTTCTGGACCCAGTAGCCCTCCCAGACTCCAGAACCCGATGACGTCACGTTGCCCTCGGCTTGGAGCCATCCGACTGGGTGGCAGCCGGAGCAGTCTGTAAATACAATCGTTACTTCCTGGTCGATAGCAGGGCGTCGCATCGCATCCCTTCGTCGTGATATCGCCAGCAATTCGCACTCGCATCCCCTCGACACCGTCGGTAAGCGCTTGGTTGTTGCGGAAGTAAGGGTTCTGGTACGCCGTAGATAGGCTGCCCCAAGAATACGTGCATTTGACGAGTTCTGCGTTGTTCAGGTTGTTCTTGAAAACGCCCGTCACGGTTACGGTCCACCCGGCAGCACGGGTGAGGCTGAGCGAGACTGCGGGACGCGTCATGATTGCGGAATTGAGCGCCGGATCACCAACGAGATCCGTAGCCGTTTCGATGCTCGAGGTGTATTTGAGCTCCGTTTCGCGGATGAACAACATCTGATTTCCAGAGACTTCGATCATTCCGGAAAGTCGCACGCCAGTCGACACCGTGACCAAGGAATCGACCGGAACCTTGCCCTCGCGGATCGCGTGAATCGTCGTGCTCAAGGCACCAACCGTCCAACTCCGCGAGAGCTCCGGTCCCGCGACGTTCGCTGAATTGTAGGCTCGCACCGTGAAGCTGTGGGTTCCCGCGCCGAGATTCGGCATGGTGAGCCCGCTCGTGCAATCGGCATAGCTTCCGCTGTCGGGCTTGCACTCGTATCGGGTTGCGCCCGAGGGACTCGAGCCGAAGGTGAAGCTGGCCGTGGTAAGTGACGTGGTTGCGCCGTTCGCCACGGATGCACTCGTCACGACGACGCTCATGAGTGGAGCCGTGGTCGTCGCGGTGGTCGTGCCTCCCTGGCCCGTAGTGCCGCCGGAATTCGTAGTGCCACCGACATTGGTCGAGCCGCCGCGTGTGGTGGTGCTGCCGCCGACATTGCTCGTACCGCCGGAACTCGTGCTGCCGCCGGTCGTCCCAGCGCCGCCAAGACCTGCGCTTCCGCCGAGTGCACCCTGTCCACCTTGCGCCGTGGTTCCAGCCGTTCCTCCGGCGGGCAGCGTGTCCGTCGTCGACTGAGTGCCGCCATTGCTCGATGGATTCGAGTTGAAGCTTCCACCCTGCCCACCCACCGAAGACGCATCGGTGGTCGTTCCACCTTGCGGAGCGCTCGTCGCGCTGCTCGGTGTCGAGCCGCCCTGGGCACCGCCTTTTCCTGCCGAGGTTTTTCCGCCGTCGCCGCCGTCTTCGGCCTTCATCAACTGATCCATCGGGCGGTCTTTGGTCGCGCACCCCGGCAACGCCAGAGCAAGCAAGCCGAGTGCAACGATGGCGCAGGATCGAGACGACGTGTTCTGCTGGCTCATACCGGGAAGCTCCAACTGCGTAGGGTATCATGCCCCCGCGCCATTGACGCGGGAAACGTCGACGGTGCTTGGTATTTCGAGCTCAGCCCCGGGGTCAATATCAACATTTCACCTGAAATTGCCCCACGTCATGTGCCCACATGGAGATTGTCGCGGTCTGCGCTAGCTTCCGCCGTCCCTCATGCCCGCTCCCGGTTTGTTTTCCTATCGGCCCTTCTGGGCCAAGCGTTTCGGGATCGCTCCGTTTCTGCCGCGAAGCCGCGCCGAAATGGACGAGCTTGGTTGGGACGCGTGCGACATCGTGCTCGTCACCGGGGACGCCTACATCGATCACCCGAGCTTCGGTATGGCGTTGATTGGTCGCGTTCTCGAGGATCAGGGCTTCCGAGTCGGGATCATCGACCAGCCCGATTATCGAAGTGCGGAGGCTTTTGCATGTCTCGGTGAACCCACGCTCTACTTCGGCGTGACCGCGGGCAACATGGACTCTCTCGTGAATCATTACACGAGTGACAAGAAGCCCCGCAGTGACGACGCTTATACTCCGGGGGGCGTTGCCGGATTGAGGCCCGATCGCGCGAGCTTGATTTACACGCAGCGCTGTCGTGAGGCCTTCCCGAACACCCCTGTCATTCTCGGCGGGATCGAGGCGAGCCTTCGACGTCTTGCCCATTACGATTATTGGTCCGACAAGGTGCGTCGCTCGCTGCTCGTCGATTCCGGCGCCGATCTCCTGGTGTACGGCAACGCCGAGCGCGCCATCGTCGAGCTCTCCCATCGTCTCGCGCGGGGCGAGGCCGTCCGCGAGATCCTCGACGTGCGGGGTACGGTCGTGCGTCGTCCGACGGGCGAAGCGGGGCCCCTCGACGTTCCCGAAGGGACGTTCATCGTCGAGCATTCCGAGAGCTTGGACGAACCCGGGCGAGTCGAGCCGATTGCGAATCCCTATGGTGACGAGAGCGCGTCGTCTTCCTGTTCGACGAGCGTGGAAGCCCTACCGTCGCGAGAGCAACTCGTCGAGCTGCGCCGCAAACGCGCGCAGCATCCGCGAGAAAAGACCGTCATTCGGATGCCGTCCTGGGACACATTGCGAAAAAACAAGGTCTTGTACGCTCACGCCTCCCGCGTATTTCACCTGGAGAGCAATCCCAAGAACGCGCGCTGTCTCGTGCAGCGCAATGGTGACACCGACGTGTGGGTCAATCCTCCCCCGCTACCGCTATCGACGGAGGAGATGGACCACATCTACGATTTGCCCTACCAGAAGCGTCCCCACCCGACGCATCAAGGGAACAAGATCCCAGCCTTCGAGATGATCCGGTTTTCCGTGACCATCCTGCGAGGTTGCTTCGGCGGATGCTCCTTCTGTTCGATTACCGAGCACGAGGGACGCATCATCCAGAGTCGTTCGGAAGGTTCCATCCTGCGCGAGCTCGGACAAATGCGCGAGCTCGACGGCTTCACCGGCGCCGTCAGCGACTTGGGCGGCCCCACGGCGAACATGTATCGAATGGCGTGCAAGAGCCGCGAGATCGAGTCGAAGTGTCGGAAGCCTTCCTGCGTCTATCCGAAGCTCTGCGACAATCTCAACCGCGATCACGGCCCACTGATTCAGCTCTATCGTAAAGCGCGTGCCGTGCCCGGGATCAAGAAGATCGCCATCGCCTCTGGGCTTCGTTACGATCTTGCCGTCGAGAGCCCGGAATACATCAAGGAGCTCGTCACCCATCACGTTGGCGGTTACCTGAAGATCGCTCCCGAACACATCGAGGAGGGTCCGCTCTCGAAGATGATGAAACCCGGGATCGGCACCTACGAGCGCTTCAAGGAGCTATTCGACCGCTACTCCCGCCAAGCCGGCAAAGAGCAATATCTCATTCCGTATTTCATCGCGGCCCATCCCGGGACCACGACGAAGGACATGGTAGCCCTCGCGCAATGGCTGAAGGCGAACGGTTATCGCGCCGATCAGGTGCAGGCCTTTTTGCCGTCACCCATGTCCTATTCGACGGCCATGTACTACTCGGGGAAGAACCCGCTGCACCCCGTCAAACGCGGCGAGGGCGACGTCTTTACGGCGAAGTCGGCAGAGGACCGCGCGCTCCAGAAGGCGTTCCTTCGTTACCACGATGCGAAACACTGGCCGCTGCTTCGTTCGGCTTTGGCGCGAATGGGGCGGGCCGATTTAATCGGATCGGGACCGCAGCGGCTCGTTCCGCGCGACAATGGATACTCGCGGACCCAAGGTGGTCCACAGCCATCCCCTGGGACTTCGCGCTTCGCGACGCAACACACCGGGCTGCCCGATTTCGTTGCGAAGGCGCCACGTGCGCCGCGGGGGCGCGGTTCGAAGGCTAGGTGAAGCGCAGGGGCTCCGTCACGCCAATCTCGGCGCCGAGCTGCTGTAGGTACTGTCGTAGGAAAGCGACGCGCTCCTCGGCCAGCAAACGCGCCGTTTGCGTCGTCAAGCGCTCGGGGATTTTGAGCAGCTTTTTGAAGAAGTGATCGATCCCGAACTCCTTGTCGTTCGGCTCTCGACGATGGGCAAAGGGGTCCTCGGGGCAGTGAAATGGACGCTTCATGGACGCACAGGTGGCAAAACAGCGAGCAATGCCGATGGCTCCAATGGCGTCCAATCGGTCTGCGTCTTGAAGGATCTGCGCTTCGAGGGTGCTGGCAGTCTTTCCAGCGGAGAAAGCGTGGACGCGGATGCACTCCGTCACGCTGTCGCGAAAGTCGGCCGCGAAGCCCTCCGCGTCGAGGAGCGCGAAGGCCGCTTGCGCACAGAGCTCGCCCGAACGATGGGACTCGGGATGATTCTTCGGCAAGTTGACGAGCTCGTGGAGGAGCGCTGCGACGTGACAAATGTCGTGGTTGGCCCCCTCCGCCCTGGCCAGAATGGCTGCGTTTTTGACGACGCGAAGGACGTGCGTGAAGTCATGTGCCGGCTCTGCGTCGACGAGCACGCGTTCCGCGTGAGCGCGCAGGGATTGGAACGGATCGATGGTCATGCCGGGTCAAGCATTACGGGGATCGCGAAAAAGGAAACCCGAAAGTGCGCTTCGGAGGCGTCCGCCCGGCGAATGTAGCGCCGATCTGCGGTATGCTGTCCCTTGGACCACTCCCGGGGAGCCCATCGAACATGTTGACGGTGATTCGATTCCTTGTCTCTTTGCTGCTGCGACTCAGGTATCGCATCGTGCTGCGCGGCTTCGATGTTCTCGCGCCGCAGGACGACCGCGGCATCTTGTTTTTACCGAATCACCCGGCCCTCATCGATCCGATCATCTTGCTCAGCATCGTGACTCGCCGCTTTCCAGTGGGCGTACTCGCCGATCAGTCTCAGCTCGATCGCCCCGTCATTCGCCAACTCGCGCGCTACCTTCCCGTCAAGGCGATCCGCGATCCCGGCCGTGATCGCGACGCCAAGACCCAAATCGAAAAGCTCCTGCGCGAGATCATCGACGGCCTCTCCCAAGGCCAATCGTTTCTTCTCTATCCCGCGGGACGCATCTACCGAGGGAAGGAAGAGCATCTCGGCAGCAATAGCGCGGTCGAGACGGTCCTTGCCGCTTGTCCTCGGGTGCGCGTCGTGCTCGTGCGCACCACGGGGCTTTGGGGAAGCGCGTTCAGTCGCGCATCGGGCGAAGCGCCGAAGGTGGGCAACGCGTTGCGGCGCGGTATTCTCGGACTACTTCAGAGCTTTTTGTTTTTCGCGCCGCGGCGGACGGTCACGGTGACCTTCGCGGAGCCCGAGGATTTGCCGAGAAACGCTGAACGACACGAGCTCAATCGCTATCTCGAGCGCTTCTACAACCAAGAGGTCAAGGGGAACACTTACGTGCCCTACGGCATTTGGGAGCGGGGCGGGCAGCGCAAGCTCCCGGAGCCCGAGGGCGCGCGAGGGACCCTGCGACAGGTGAGCGTTCCGAAAACGACGCGCGCGCTCATCGAGGCGCATCTTCGCGAGGTCACGGGCGTGCGCGAGATCCGCGACGACCTGCGCTTGGCCCAGGATCTCGGTCTCGATAGCCTGGCGCGCGTCGAGCTCCAGGCCTTCATCGAGGCGGAGTTCGGTTTCCCCCAGAGCGACGGGGATTCCCTCGAGACCGTCGCCGATGTACTGCTCGCGGCGTCGGGTGAGGGCAACGTGGGGCTGCGCGACGAGCTCAAGCCAATTCCCGCTCGGTGGTTCGAATCACGCACGAAGGACCGATTGGCGATCGGAGACGAGCCGACGGTGACGGAGGCATTCATCCATGCCGCATTGCGAAGACCGTGCTCCGTCGTGGTTGCCGATCAAAACGGCGGTGCGCGTCGCTATCGCGATCTCTTGACGGGGCTCTTCGTGTTGGTTCCGGAGCTCGAGCGGATCCCTGGCAAGTACATCGGGATCATGCTTCCCGCCTCCGTCGGGGCGACCCTTGCGTATCTCGCGACGCTCTTTGCCGGAAAAACACCGGTGATGCTCAACTTCACGACGGGCCCACGAGGGATCACCCATGCCGTCGAGCACCTCGGGATCGAACGGATCCTCACGGCGCGATTGCTGCTTTCGCGGTTGGATTCGGAGGGGTTCAACGGCGCGAAGGACCTTGCGTCCAAGTGGTATTTCTTGGAGGATCTCGCTCCCTCGATCTCCCTTCCGCGTAAGCTTTTCGCCGCCTTCCGGGCCCGGTTCTTCCCGCGGTCACTCGTGCGAGCGAAGCCGCCTCAGATCGCCGTTGTGCTCTTCACGAGCGGCTCGGAGAATCTCCCGAAGGCCGTGCCCTTGACGCACGCGAACCTGCTAACGAACCTGCGGGACGTCCTCACCAACATCGTCATATGCGACGATGACGCGCTCCTTGCGATGCTCCCGCCGTTTCACTCCTTCGGTCTGACCATCGACATGGTTTTGCCTCTGATTACGGGACTCCGCGTCGTGTTTCACAGCAATCCCCTCGAGTCCGCGAAGCTCGCGGCCATCATCGAGAAGTATCGGGCGAGCGTGCTCGTCGGCACGCCGACGTTTCTCTCAGGGATCGTCGGCGCGGCTCGCCCCGGGCAGCTCGGGGCGCTAAGACTTGCCGTTACGGGCGCGGAGCCCTGTCCTCCACGAGTTTATGACGCGCTCGCGGAGCGTTGTCCGGGCGTCGTCGTCATCGAGGGATACGGCATCACGGAGTGTTCGCCCGTCGTCAGCGCCAACGTCCCGGGGCGCGAGCGGCGAGGCACCATTGGAGAAGTGTTGCCCTCCGTCGAGTCGATCATCGTCGATCCGGATTCGCTCGAGCCTGTGCCAGATGGCAGCCGCGGTCTTCTACTCGTGCGGGGGCCGAGCGTTTTCGGAGGGTACTTGGGGGAAGGCGCCGAAAGCCCCTTCCTCGAGACGCAGGGCAAGCTCTGGTACCGCACTGGGGATCTGGTGAAACGCGAAGAGGGGTTCCTCACGTTCTTGGGCCGCATGAAACGATTCGTGAAGGTTGGCGGCGAGATGATCTCGCTGCCTGCCATCGAAGCGGTGCTGCAACAGGCGTATCCCCAGGGAGCGGAAGAGGGCCCGAACCTCGCCGTAGATGTGCCCCCGGGGATCACCCGGAACTCGTGCTCTTTACGACCTTCGCCGCGGATCGCGAAATCGTCAATCGGCAGCTGCGGCAAGCCGGGCTTTCGCCGCTACACAACGTGCGACGGATCCAACGAGTGGAGACGATCCCCATGCTCGGTACGGGGAAGACGGACTATCGCGCTCTCAAGGCGCAACTCGCCGAGGACACGGGCGCCGCGACGTGAGTTGGTGTGAAGCGCCAGTTCGAAGGCCCAGTCCGGTCTCGCGAGATCACGCGAGACCACTCGCAGAGCTCGCCAAGCTGGCGGGCCGTTGTCAGCTGGTGAGCATCGCTACCGGAGATGGTCCGCTTACGACTTGGTTAGCCGAATGCACCAAAATCGCATTTGGCGTTTGGTGTGTGGGCTAGTTGAGCGGTCCCCTCGGCTGGTGCACATAGGGCTTGCGGGCGATGAGCTCGAGCACTGCGCAGCGCCCAACGTGCTGACTTCCCTCGTCGAGGAGGCGCTCCACCTGCGCCACTCGCAGGATCTCGAGTCCGCGCAGCTCGGAGAGGATTCTCCTCTTTGGTTGGAAGGAGCGCGAGCTCCGTGGGGCCGCCGGTCCCAAAGGTCAACTGCTCAGGCCGGAATGCTTCGAGGACGAATATGCCGCCGGGGCGCAGGGCTCGGACGACGCGACCGTGGACTCGTCTTCGAATCGCAGGCGCGAGATGACAGAAAATGGACACAATCGTCTGAAATTGCGTTTCTTCCAGCTCGAAGGTAGCTAGGTCCGCACAGTGAAGTTCGACGTTCACCCCCCGTTCCAGGGCGAGCCTTCGTGCTTGCTCGAGCGCAACAGGCGAGGAGTCCACCCCAAGTACGGCGTGGCCCAAGGATGCCAAAAACACGGCGTTCCGACCTTCGCCTTCACCCAGGGATAGGACCGCTCCTCGCTCGAAGAACGACGAAACGGAAACCAGAAATGGATTCGGTTCCGTGCCGTACGGATATTCGCTGGGGACGGGGATGGTAATCACAGCGGTTCGTTGCTGCGTCCCTTCGATGGCCGCAGCATCCAAGAAAACGGCAGGTTGCGGCGAATACTTAGGGAAATCGAGGCCAAGTTCGTTGGCTTCGTGGAAACGTCACGGATTTTCGCGGTCCGCCGGCCTTCCGAGGGAGGTGCGCTGCTGCGCACTCACGACCACCCGGATGGCCATCGCGTCGTTTACCCTCGAGAAGGACTGCTCGAGGCCCGAGCTATCGTGTTACGTTGCGGCGTAAGTATCCTAAGGGAGGACTGTGATGAACGTGATTCGATCGTTCTTATGGGGTTCGCTCATCGTTGGGTCTGCTTGTTTCGGGGGGAACGCCGTTGCTCAGACGGTCAAAGCCGATCACACGACCGTGGACACGACTGGCCTTTCGGCGTCGGATCTCGACGCGGCGAGGGCCCTTCGTATGAATCTTTCTCACGCGTCCGTCGGCGGCAATATCTGGGATGGACTCAACACGCTCGGGTCCGACACCAAGTTCGAGTTCCCGAATTGGTCGGACAACAATCGAGGTAACCCGGGATGGGAGGCGAAGGTCTCGCAATTTGAGTCCTGGGTCGCATCGCATACCAGCGATTTTGACGTGTTTCAGAACAAGTTCTGTTACATCGATCAGGATGCCGACTTCGCGAGCTATCGCGATTCGATGGTGGCACTCGCCAAACAGTACCCGACCAAGGTGTTCGTTTGGTGGACCATGCCAATTCAAACCGACGACGCGAACAATGCCAAGCGGGCGGCATTCAACAAACAAGTTCGTGACTACTGCAAGGCCAACGATCTGCCTCTTTACGACATCGCAGACATCGAGAGTCACGAGAGCGATGGCTCTGCGGTGGTAAGCGGCGGGGTGGAAGCCCTCGATCCTACGCAGTCGAGTGATGGTGGCCACTTGAACGCGGCCGGTGCGGCACGCGCCGCCAAGGCGCAGTGGGCGTTGATGGCACAGCTCGCCGATCGGTCTCCGTTGCCAGGCACGGGCGGCGCTTCCTCCACGGGCGGCTCGTCTTCCGTCGGGGGCAACGTGTCCGCTTCATCGTCTTCTGGTGGCAAGTCCGCAGCGTCCGGTGGGACCTCCAACGTCGGGGGCGAAAGTGGCGCCAATGAAGGCGGGGCTTCCGGTGAGGACTCGACGGATGTCACCGATGTAAAGGATGATTCGGGAGATGGATCCGGGTGCGTCATCGCGCGGACCGCAGATCGCAGCGGTGCTTTCGGATGGATAGGTCTCGCCTTGGGTCTCTTGGGTTGGTCTCGTCGTCGACGAGCCGCGTGATTGTCGTCATGTCGAACGGGGCTCCTCCGAGCCCGAGCTGAGCAGGAGAGCGAGCTCGGTTGGGGAGGAGCCGCGCGTCCTTGGCGTGGGGACGCGGCGGCAGACGTAGGCGGTGCTCTTCCCTGGCGCAAATTGTCGGTCGTCGAGTGACAGTGGATCGCCTCGTGAAGTGTAGTTTCTGCCGTCGATGGGCAGCTTGCTCTTGGTCAACTTGGCAATTCGCCTGCGGTGACGAACGCACGATGGCCGTGAGAAGCGCGAGCGAAAGGGCAGAAATGGGCTGAAATGCGGGATTTTAAGCCCCCTTCGTGAGCTGCGTCCGCGGCTTTCGGCTTGGCATGCTTGGGAGAAACATGCTTTCTCTATACGGAGGCCGCTATGACCGTTACTCCTCGCCCGACGCCGGTAGTGAAACCTCCACAGCAATCTGCGCCCGTCAGTGAACGTGCACCACGGAAGGTCTTGCTGTCTCCCGTCGTTGTCGTCGCCAGTGGCGGTGAGTGGGAACTCGAACAGGGCGAGCTCGTCATTGGTCGCGATCCGAGTGCTCAGATTATGCTGGAGGATCCGCTGGTATCACGTTTTCACGCCCGTATCGTCGTGAGTGAGGACGGCCGAGTCGCTCTCGAGGACTTACAAAGTGCCAATGGGATCTTCGTCAATGGCGTCAAATTGGCACGACAACGCATCGAACTCGGGGAAGGGGATCGATTGCTCATCGGCACGACCGAGGTGAGTGTGTTCGGGATGCGCGTTTCGGCAATGGTTCGATTGGGCAAACAGGTGGCACGAATTGCTCCTCCCGTTCTTGCGCAACCCAAGTTGCCCGCATTCGGTACTGCCGTCGACTCCCCCGCGGCACCACGACTTGCACCACGACAACCCCGGCGTCCGGCAGTGACGGGGCGCACGGATGCAAGTCAGTTGGTGAGGCAGTTCGCAGAACAATTGATGGAGACAGGTCATCCACTCGAAGCGGTGCGCGTGCTGTCGGAACACTTGCAGAATCTCGTGAAAGGAGCGTCTGCTGGACTTAGCGTGCCGGAAGTGATTCTGGAGAGTGCGGCACGCTCTGCGCTTCGTCTCCACCAGTGGACTGGGCGCGTGGCTTGGATCGAGTACGTATTCGAGCTCCACTTGGCGAGCCTTGCCGTTCCGAGCACGGAATGTCTGGGAGAACTCGAACCGTTGCTCTCGACGACTGCCGTCGATTCATCGCTCGTTGGTTATTTCGTCAAGACCCTCGAGCGGCGCGCCGAGCCCCTTTCCTCCGAAGAATTGGAACAACTCAAGCGACTCGAGCGGTTCGCCGTCGCCGTTTCCTCGTCACCTGACCCAAAGAGCACGCGTGAGGGGTCGCGGTGAACGCAACCATGACCGGCGGCGCAAGCCCTTGCAGCCGTCCACGTCTACCTCACTGAGGCGACCGACGCGGGGAACGTTCACTCCGAAAAGCCGAGCAGTCACGAGCACCTACGTCGCTGAAGCCATCGTCGCGTCGCAGGTTCACGAAGCAAGAGCGGTGCATGTGCCAAAACGGGAGCTCCTTCTCGGTGGATGTGCGCAAATGGGTTGTCGGTCCACTCTCGGCTGGAGGAGCGATGGTCGGTGCTCGAGGAAGACCCTGACTCGACCGAATCTCCTTCAGGCGCCTGCCACTCGGGGAGCGTCGCCTGTTTCCATCATTGCGCTTCTATTCTGCGCTGACCGAGCCGTATCTCTCCGTTATGGCGCTGCCACTTCGGATCAAATTGTTCGCGCTTCCAGTCGCGGCGATCTTGGCGATGAGCCTATTCGTCGGGCCGGTTCTCTATGGTGTGATGAAGCGGACTACAGAAGGACAAGCGCTTCAGGCGCTCGAGCGCACAGGCAACGACGCCACTGGACGACTCAATCGCGCCGTTCAAGAGACCCTCGCCATCGCTCTGCACGTCGCGGCTCGACCGGACATAGCCGTGGCATTCGCCCACGGACAGTCACTGCCTGGGTTCGAGGAGATTTTACGCGCGGAATCCGGTTTGGGCATCGACGAATTGCGACTCTACCGAAGCGCAAATGAGCCACCCGTTTATCTTCGTGCACCCGGATCCGTGGCACGGGAGTCGACGATCGAGTCATCACCGATCGACGATGCCCTTCGCGGACGAAGCTCATCGGGGCTGACCTTCGACAAGCTGGAAGGGGTCGTCGTTCGCGCGTTCGTGCCGGTTCGTCGCGACAACGGCGTTTCGGGAGTGCTCGTGGCAAGTGCGCCAATCAGTCGCTCGCACGCCTTCGTGGATTCCGTACAAGCTGACACCCGTGCCCATTGCACGCTCTTCGTGGGCTCGCAGCGCGTGTCGACGACCATCCGCAAGGGTGACGGTCGAGCGATTGGGACCCTCCTGGCCAACCCCACGATTGAAGCTCAAGTGCTCTCGGAGGGGCGCGAGTACCTCGGGCGTTCGATGATTTTGGGGCGTGAGCACGTCGCGAGTTATCGGCCACTGAAGAACAGTGCCGGTAAGGCACTGGGGATGCTCTTCGTCGGGATCGAATCAATCCGAGAGCCAGGCTGCCACTCGGGACGTTCTGTCTTCCGTTACGTGGGCCGCGTTGGGCTCTCTCGTCATATTCGGACTGCTCGGGTGGCGATTGGCGCAGCATATTGCACGCCCCATTCTCGAGACGGCGACCTTTGCGCATCGGCTGGCCCGAGGGGACTTGGGGCACGTCCTGAAGGTCACGGCCAAGGACGAGATTGGTGCGATGGGCGGCGCCCTACGCAAGATGCACGTACAGCTGAAATCGGTCGTGACGGTGGTCCAAAATGCAGCTCGCTCGGTCTCGTCGAGCACGCGTCAGCTTTCAGAAGCTGCGGAACAGTTGGGCAACAACTCGAGCGTGCAGGCGTCTTCTGCTGAAGAGCTCAATCGCGCGATGGAGCGACTGTCTGCGGACGCGAAGGAGATGAGGCTTCAGGTGGAGCGAGCGAAAGCCGCAGCGCAAAGCGCTGCGGAGCGCCTGATCGAGAGCGGATCGAAGGTTCACGAGTCTGCTGAGGCCACGAATCAGATTGCCGTCGCGATTGCCGACGTCGATGCCATTGCACGTCGAACCAACCTCTTGGCGCTCAATGCTGCCATCGAAGCTGCTCGTGCTGGCGATGCCGGACTTGGCTTCGCCGTCGTGGCTGCGGAGGTCCGACGACTAGCCGAGCAGAGTCTGTCGGCGTCGCAGACGATCGCCGCCGTCGCCAAACGAGGCGTCGCGTTGTCGGTTGAAACTCGCGCCCTGACGGAGCGTGCCGTGTCGAGCGTTGAACAATCGGCGCAGCTCTCACAAGACGTGATGCGATTGGCAGACGGGCAATTGACGGTAGTCGAAGAGGTTGCCAAAGCGACTGCCTATCTCGAGAACGTCGTTCATGCGAACTCTGCGGCTTCCGAGGAACTCGCTGCGAGTTCTCAGGAACTCGCAGGTCGTGCCAATGATCTGCACGACGCAACCGCGTTCTTCCACCTCGAATCGGGCGAAGCCGCACACGCGAACGACGCCGAATAGGCCGGAAGAACGCGGAATCATTTCGATCAACCGAAGGTTCTGCGCCTGACCAACCGGTAGATCGACGGCGACTCGTCGGCTGGTGCGATCCGGGTGGATCTCGGGTTCGTTCGGCGCTAGGGCGGCAAGCCCTGCTCCTCTCGTTGCACGCGGTGCGCGGGGGGGAGCAACGTCGAAGACCGAGATCCATGAGAGAGCCATTCCGACTGAGGCCCTATCAGCGCTCCGCCGTACAGGCGGTCCTTTCCCGCTACCAGGACAATGGCGAGCGACGCATGCTTCTCTACTTGCCAACGGGGGCAGGCAAGACCGTCATAGCGACCTACATCATCAAGGCTCTCCGGGACGTACTCGGCAAGGCCGGGCGGACCTTGTTCGTCGCACACCGACAAGAGATCTCTGATCAAACCGCCCGTACGCTCACGACGCATTTGCCTGGCGTCAGTGTTCAGGTCGAGCAAGGGGAACGCAGCGCCAATCCAAATACGGACATCGTGGTTGCTTCGGTGCAATCTCTCGTTCGTCGAAAGGAGCGCTACGATCCGAAGGCCTTTCGTCTGATCATTTGTGACGAGTGCCATCGTGCACTCGCGCCAAGTTGGGAAGACGTCATTTCCTACTTTTGGGCAGAGGCCAGCGAGCAGACGCTGCTCTTGGGAATGACCGCGACGCCTCGACGATCAGATGGTAAGTCCGTGCTCGACGTCTTTGGTCAGACGGCGTTCGAGATCTCGAGAACGGATCTCGAGGATCTCGGTTTCCTCGTGCCGATGCAGTACTTCACCGTCACGAGCGAGCTTGCTCTCGACAAGGTGAAGCTCTCCGGTGGTGATTTCCACGTTGGTGCTCTATCGAAGGTCATGAATACGCCGGAGTGCCGCGCCCTTGCCGTCAAGGCTTGGCTCGAACAGGGTGTCGGCAAGAAGACGATCGTCTTTTGCGCAGGCGTCGAGCATGCGACGAATCTGGCAATGGATCTGCAATCCATTGGGATCCGGGCGGAGAAGATCGACGGCAAGACAAAGGATCGAGCGGAACTGCTCGGAAGATTCCGCAGCGGAGAGATCCAGGTTCTCACCAATTATGGCGTATTGACCGAGGGCTTCGATGATCCCGAGGTATCGTGCGTATTGATGGCGCGCCCAACTACGTCTCCACTGGTTTACACGCAGTGCGTAGGACGCGGGCTCCGCTCGTCTCCGGGCAAGTCGGCGTGCACCGTGATCAACCTCGTCGACCGCAGCACCCGCCAATTGCAGTATGACGCCGTGCAAATGGCGGGTCTGCCGACGCGCTGGCGATGTCGCGGTGGCAATCCATTCCGAGAGGCGGCGTCACTTCGTGGGGTCAAAGTAACGAGTCCCGAAGCCTTCTTGCAAATCCGCAATGCGTCTTCTCTGCAAGAGGTGCAATCGATTCTGATGAGTCTTCCGCCGAGCGTCGTGGTCGCGGGACTCGATGGCGAACCCGTACTTCGTTACACCATGGTCACCGAGCCCATCGAGCGCGAGCGCGCGGATCGCGAGGTGAAGCAACTCCTCAAGCAGGCGCAAGTGTTCGGTGCGAAGGTTGCCATCGAAGAAGACGTGGTTCGGGTGACGTTTCGCCACGAAGAGACCGACAACGAACGTTACGCGCCGCTGCTTTGGCATCTGTCCCAAGCCACGGGGCGACGGATCGAATACAGCCGTGCCAAGCGGAAGGAGAACGCGAACCCCAAGGTACTGTTGAAATCCATGTTGCCCGAAGGTTGTCGGATTACGGCTTTCGAGTCTGCGACGGACGAGAGCGCTATCGTGGCGAATATCTCAGGCCTTGCTCCACGGGAGCTCGAAGTGCTAGCCCGGGATTTCTTTACGGAGTACGGCGTTGCCCTCAAGGTCAAGGGGCAGATGTCGCTCTTTTGACGCGTTACCTCGGTTCTTTCGATGACCCGATCCAACGTCGAAGAAATCTGGCCGTGCCGGCTGTTTTTGCCGGTGCGGCGTGGCAACGGTTCACGGTAAATGTCGGTTTTTGTCCACCGAGTGCGGCGCGACTCTCCCGCGAACGGCTTTCAAGCACTCTCGAAGCGTGCTACGAACCACCGACATGAGTGGTGGCAAGTGGCTCGGAGTGATCTTGGGGGTCGCCGTATTCGATGTGGGAGCGTCGGCGTTCGCGCAAGCCAGCAGCTCGGCAGCGGCTCCTCAAGGGGTTCCACCGCCGCCTCCAGGGTATGTGTACGTTCCAACGAGTTCGTTGCCTCAGCTGTCACCGTTGGCGAAACCTGCTCCTGAGCTCGATTATCGCGATGGTGAGCCAGTGCCGTCGGGTTACCACATCGAGGAAAAGCCAATTCGTGGGCTCGTGGTTGCAGGTTACATCGTGTCTGCGATCCCGTATGAAATCGGCGTCATGGTTGCGACGGGCTCTCAGTTCTCGAACCGGACAGAGATGTTGCTTTTCCCGTACTTCGGCCCTTGGCTCACTCTCGGACTCCGGGAGTCATCGACGTGCACGAGGACGAATGGAAGCGAGGGGTCCTCTCTCGGGTGTTTGGGTGATTCTCTCGCCGTGTCATTTTTGGTGATGGACGGGCTCGTGCAAGCCGCCGGGGGAGGCATGTTGCTCGGGGGATACCTCGGAACCCGTAAGCGATTGGTTTACGGGAGATCGGGTTGGAATTGGTCTCCTGGGTTCGTCGGCAATGGCTATGGAATCCGCGCTGCCGGCGCATTCTAGGGTGATCGGGGTCCTTCGAGACCGCGCCGTCTAGAAATCATGCTAGGCTTGCGAGCGGCAATGCGCCAACCGGTCCCACCAACCTTGCGCGTGCGCGGCTCTTGCGTAGTGCCACTAATTCTCGTTTGTTGTTCTCTCGATCCGGTATCTCAGGATCCGGCAGCAGAGCGAGGTGGCGAGCGCGGAATACCGTCTGTGGGGCTCGGCGGCGCGAAAGCTGGCGGTGACCAACCGGGCAGCATCGACGGTCGTCCCGACAATGGCTATTCCAGTGGTGGAGTCGTCACCGAATCAGAGGTGGTGATGGGCGGCGCTCAGGCCACGTCCTCTTGGGATGCATCGGGTGGAGCGGCAGCTGGAACTGGCTCGAGTACGAGCACGGAGAACGGTGGCGTTTCGTCGAACGGTGGGAGCTCCGCGGTGCCAGAAAACCTCGGAGGAAGTTCCGGCAGTTACGGCAATTCTGGCTCCGGGAGCTCGAGCAGCGGTGCAAGCAGCACCCTGAGCGCCGGCAACGCCGGGATCCTCGGTTCTGGCGGCGCTGGAAGCCTGAATAGCGCAGGGGCTTTCAATGGGGAGGGCTCCGGGAACGTGAGTGGTTCTGGCCGTGGTGGTGGATCCGGAATCTGTGACGAAAATCCGGGTTGCGTGAATCGCGGTGCCCGTGGTGGGGCCAGCGAATCCGGCGGATAGAGCTCCTCCGCGCTCGCGATCACGCCGCATGACGAACGTAGCGCACACGGCCCCTAGCGCGCGGCACGTTGCGAGCGCGGCACGTTGCGAGCGCGGCACGTTGCGAGCGCGGCACGTTGCGAGCGCGGCAGTGCCCACGGTATCGAGTGAACGCGGCACGTTGCGAGCGCGGCACGTTGCGAGCGCGGCAGTGCCCACGGTATCGAGTGAACGCGGCACGTTGCGAGCGCGGCACGTTGCGAGCGCGGCACGTTGCGAGCGCGGCACGTTGCGAGCGCGGCACGTTGCGAGCGCGGCACGTTGCGAGCGCGGCAGTGCCCACGGTGTCTGGCGAGCGGGGCACGTTGCGAACGCGGCACGTTGCGAGCGCAGCAGTGCCCACGGTGTCTGGCGCTTCACGCAACGCGGTTGTCGTGCCCTCTCCGTTGCCGTTGTTGATCCCGAGTTGCCCGCCGATTCGCGTCAGATGCGTCAGCTGTCGTCGACGTGGTGTTGCTGTGATTCACTACCGTAGCCCAACTATCACTCATCGCCCGAGGAGCCGCGCTCGTCAACTTCGGGGGGCTTTGCGTCTTATGCGTGAGTTGCGCGCCATCGTAAAGAGTGTTCTTGATGAACATCAAGTTTTGGCGCCTCGTTCAAGGCGTGCCGAGTGCTGAAGCGCGTACGCGCGTCGCACCCAAAGCGAATTCGAGGAACGGAGTGTCGAGCTAGCCTCTTGTTCGCGAGGGGCTTTGTCTTGAGTGAACACGGTGGTTGGGGACTTCAAAGGTTGCATTGAGCAGCTTTGCGATTGGATTTCGCTGAGAATTGCGCGAGTCGACGTTGCTCGTGTCGTTGGCACGTATTCTGCTTTGGCGCGCTGCGGATGTGAACGAGGCGCCCGCGAACCGTCGTGTCGCGGAAGGCCAACTCGACGGACGAGCGAGTGAGACAGTCGCTCTTGGAATTGCAGAGTGGCCCAAGAAGGGATTTCGAAGGGAGTCTGACGTTGACGTGAATAGGGCTGAGTAACGTCTCGTCCAAGTATCACTGCGCTTACTGGGGCGAGCATCATCGATTGGGAGCACTGGGGTAACGCATTTCCCACGAATTGCGCGGCTGGGTGCGCCTGTTTGCCCGAATGGGCACAGCGAAAATGTGGAGGAGTGAAATGAGAATACGGCACGAATTTATGGGGATAAGGTCAACGGTAGGGTTTGGGTTATTGGCGGCCATCGTTGGTTGTAACGAGTCACCGCGGAACTCGGAGAAGAACGTGACAGCGAGTGAAGCTGCGGTGACGCAGCTGCGATCCTCGAGCCCTGCGGCGAAGATGACGCTGGCCAAAGGTCGCGTGCAGCGGGTTCATGGTCCAAATCTGGCAACGGGGGCGACGCCGCGTGACAGCAGCGAGCGATTTCGGTCCAATCACGCTGCGGCGTTCGGAATCGCACCCGAGGATCTGAGCGTCCTTACGCCGAAAACTGCGACCGCACTCGCCGATTCGGGTCTAGGGCTCATGTATGACAAAGCCACGGGGCGATATAAGTATCGATTGTATCGCTATGGACAAACCGCCGACGGTTTGCGCGTTGCGGGTGGCGAATTACGCACATTGGTCCGGGAGGGGGGCCAAAATCCCGTCGTTTGGGCCAAGTCTACCGTTCGGCATTTTCAGACACCCTTCATGGCCCGTCACATCGCGTCTCGCTCTCCAGAGCTCGACAAGACGCTCGCGGCCGTGCAGCGGGCGTGGCAGCTCCATCCGCGACAAGAACCTGCGCCACGGCAGATTGCCGTGAACGGTCCGGTCGAGCGCGTCGTTTTTGCTGGCACGGACGCCAAAGCCCGTGAGCCCGTCGCCGCAATCGAGTATCAAGTGACGTCGCGGTCCCCAGAGAGCTCGTGGACGGTGATCGCCGACGCGCAGTCGGGCGACGTGCTCGATATCGAGAACAACGATGCACTCGAGAACGTGAGCGGGACCATTCGAGGATGGGCTACTCCGGGGTCACGTGCGATGGACTGCGACGCGGAGCTCCTCACCAATTTGCCCTACGCGCAGGTGACCAACTCGACCTTGGGAACCTTTCACGCCGATGCAATGGGCTCATTCAGCGTCACCAATTCGGGAACCGAGGCGCTCGTACTGAGCTCTCCGGTGGGTGGGCAGTACTTCGACGTTACAGACTATGCCGGGCAAAACGAGACCTTGTTTCAGACCGTGGTTCCTCCGGGGCTAGCAGACTTTCTGCACAATCCGCTCAATGCAACCGATGCGCTTCGCGCCCAGTCGAACGCCTACGTGCACGCCAACGAGGTGCGCGACTTCCTCCTGTCGTTCGTACCGAATTATCCGACGATCTCGACGCAACAGAACTTCCCCATCGTCGTCAATCGGACGGACTCCTACTGTCCTGGTAACGCCTGGTACAGCAGCGCCGGGCCGTCGATGAACTTTTGCGTTAGCTCCGCGACCTACGGAAATACTGCCTTTGGGAACGTCATCCATCACGAGTACGGTCACCACATCGTCAATGCAGGTGGTAGCGGTCAGGGGGCTTATGGCGAAGGCATGGGCGACGTCGTCGCGGTGCTGCTCAGCGACGATCCGGGGCTGGGTTACGGTTTTTACCTGAACAACTGTACGACGCCCCTTCGTAATGCCGACAACGACTGTCAGTATTCCGCAACGAGCTGTTCATCTTGCGGTTCGGAGTCCCACGCCTGTGGGCGACTCCTCTCTGGAATCGCGTGGGATATCCGCAACGCTCTCATGGCCGTCGATCCGACGAACTACCGGAACGTCCTTGCGGCTTTGTTCCTCAATTCTGTGCCAATGCACACGGGTACCGCAATCGACGAAAGTATCGCCGAGGACCTACTCACCCTAGACGACAACGACGGGGACCTGAACAACGGCTCTCCCCATTACCAGCAGATCTGCGCGGGATTTGCCGCACATGGGCTCAGCTGTCCTCCGGTTTCCGTTGGGCTCGGAGTCTCCCCAGACACAGAGGTACATTTCGAAGGGCCCACGGGCGGCCCGTTCACACCCGCGACTTCGACGTTCCAAGTCACCAACTACGGTCCGGATGCGACACTTGCATATTCCGTACAAGTGCCGGCCAATGCGTCCTGGTTGACCGTGGCGAATCCCACTGGCGAGATCCCTCTCGGTCAGACCGTCACCGTCACTGCGGCCATCGACCAGGCCGTGGCGAGCCAGCTGCCGAATGGTGCTTATGACGCCCAACTGAACTTCGTCAACACGACGAACGGGGTGGGCAACGAGGCGCATTCGGTTCGTCTCCAGGTGGGGCAACCCGCTACGGTCTTTTCGGAGGACTTCTCCACGGGCCTAGGCAAATTCACTCTCGATGGCAGCACCGGAAACTACTGGCACGTGACCTCCGCCTGCCGCGACTCGCTCACCGGTCATAGCGTGCCCGGGAGTCTCTACTTCGGGAGCGATTCGACGTGCACCTTCGCGTTGGGTGATGTGTCCGGATCGGTGACTTCCTCGGAGATCTCGATTCTCGGATACCTCGCTTGCAAAACTGGAATTCAACTACTACCTGGTGACCGAGAACTCGAGCACCTTCGACGTTGCCTCCGCGCAAATCTCCGTCAACGGTGGAGCCTACCAGGTCGTTGCAAGCAACAACAAGGGCGGTTTCGACCTCGCGGACGGCGTGACGACGTGGCAAAAGGTGTCCGTAGATCTGTCGACGTTTCTCGGCGGGCTGTCGTCCGCAAAGATCCGCGTGCGATTCTTCTTCGACACCATCGACTCGATTGCGAACGGTTACGCGGGGTTTTACGTCGACGACGTGGTGGTGTCTGCGATGCCAACCGCTTGTACGAGTGACGCACAATGCGACGATGGGCTCGTCTGCAATGGCGTCGAGCAGTGCAGTAATGGTGGGTGCGTCGCGGGGACGGCCGTGGTGTGCGACGATGGCATCGGCTGCACCGTGGATGCTTGCAGCGAAACCCTGGGCTGCATTGGCTCCCCCAACGATGCAGCATGCTCGGACGGGGCCGCCTGTAACGGCAAGGAGACGTGTAGCGCCACGTTGGGCTGCATCGCGGGCGCAGCGCTCGATTGCAACGACGGAAGCGTGTGTACGACCGACACCTGTGTGGAGCCCCTCGGCTGTCAACATACTCAGGTGACGTGTAGTGACGGCAATGCGTGCACCGCGGATAGCTGCAATGTAACGACGGGTTGTCAGCATACGACGTCAAATTGCAATGACGGCAATGCGTGCACCGTAGATACCTGCGATGTCGTTCAAGGATGTAAGTCGGTCGCCGTCGATTGCAGCGATGGTGACGCATGTACGACCGACACCTGCGACGTCAACATGGGGTGCGCTCATACGCCGACCTCCTGTGACGATGGCAATCCATGTACCGTAGATAGTTGCAATTCGAGTTCGGGTTGTTCCCACGTCGCCGCGGCAAATGGACTGAGTTGCACCGACGACGGTAATCCTTGCACGTCGGACGTTTGCTCTGCCGGGCTCTGCACTCACCCTGCGAGTGGCACTTGTGGTGCCAATCCTTGCTCCGGATTCTGCCAGAACCCAGTGACGTTTTCGGGAACCTTCCAGTCCGGCAACCTCGGCACGGGCGCAACCTGTCACGAAACCAAGGGCACCATCAACGGTGGCAATTGCGGTAACTTCGCCAGCGGACGGATCCTGACGGTCAATGGGCAGACCATGCCTTGCAACAACGGTAATTGGTCCGCGCTCCCGGCCAGAGTCAATGGCGGCTACTGCGTTCAGACGACGGCCGGTAACTATTCGTGGGCGTACTTCGTGACTTGGTGAACGTCTGTCGATGATTAGAGGCGTTCCACGCGCGAGCTGCGTGCTTGGTCGCCCAGGGTAACGCCTTTCGATGGCATGCGCCGTGTCATCGAAAGGCGTTTTTTTGCAACGACTCAGGACGTCGGCTCGTGCATTCGAGCGAGTCGCGTCGTGGACGCCGAGTTCGGAGTCGTCAGGGCGTCGAGCCTCAGGTGCACTCCGTGGCGGTGAGCGAACTGGTGCGTTCTAGAATAGGACTCGGGCCCACGCCGTCGCAATGACCGAGATCCCACTGACGAGCGTGATGCGACTTGCAAGGGCGCGCCCCGGCGTCGTTCGTTGCCGTGCCACGACGTGTTTGGTCAAACGCATTGACCACGCCGCACCGACAAAAAAAAGAACCATGCGGACCGTCGCCCCGGTCGTGTCGGAGGCACCGAGACGACTCAGCACTTCGAATGTCGGGTGACTCAACCCGAGGAATAGTGAGAAGAGACTGATGGGCGTGTAGACGTAGCCGAGCTGCACGAATGAATCCGTGGTGCGCGGAGCGTCGAGCAACCAGGCGGCGAGCAGCGTGACGATGCCGAGCGCGGCTACCGCCGCAAAAGTCGACGCCAAGAGGAGCGCGACGAGTTTCACCCCGTAAAGTTCGAGTCGCTCCCCGAGGAATACCCCAATCGGAAGTCCAATCGCGCCGCCGAATAGGAAAATCACCTCGGACAAGAGTGGCTCTGCACTGTCGATGCGGTTGAGCTCCTCACCGGGCGCTCGAAATCCGAGATGAATCGCGTCGTGGTGACCCGCGCAACGGAAGCACATGAGGCAGGAGCGATTCGTCGTGAGGACTGGCAGGTGGATTCCGACTGGACACGGACCTTTCGTTTCCGACGCGTCGACCGCGCAGCGCGCTCGCAAGCGCTGTCGATCGACCGCGAAGTGGAGCGAGCCAAGGCGCGAAAACACGCCAAAGAGAAGGCTTACCGGACAAAGATACCGGCACCAAGACCAGAGTCGCTGCGAATAGATCCAGGCTGTTGCCGCTGCGGCGAGAGACGAGCCTCCGAGCACGATGAGTTGACCCCGGGCATCCTCGTCCACTTCGAGCAGCTGTCCGACGATCGTGATACCGAGGAACGACAGCAGCGGCACACCTCCGAATCGCATCCACTTCGGAACGGGACGGTTGCCGCCTTTCGGAGCGAGCCACCGAACGATGGTGCCTTCCGGGCAGAGCAAACCGCACCAAATGCGGCCAAACACGACCAGAGAGAGAACGACGAATGGCCACCAGAGTCCCCAGATGAGGAAACGACTCAAACTCACGAAATCGGACAGGGGCAGTGCGTCTCCCTGCGACGCGGGCAGCATCACGGGAATGACGATGAGGGCCAGGTAGATAGCGACCATGCCCCATTGCACGCGGCGAACGAGCGTTGGCCGACGTAGGACCATCTGCTCGAATCGGGCCAGCGGTCCCCGTCCATCGCCTGGCGATTGCTGGGTCGAGAAGAGATGGAAGTTGAAAGTCATTTTCGCTGGCCCGGCATAACTCAAGGGGCGGACCCTCGCCAGCGGATACTCCTTTCTCGGATCGGCGAGGCCGGCACCCGACTCGGACGCGCGATTGCGCCGTTTCGAGAGCGCCTGCGCGCCGCCCGTGCGCCGCCCGCCTTTGTCGTCCGGAACCTGGCACTCACCAGATGGGCGCGACGTGCATCGAGCGCGTACGCGCGAGGTCGGGAGCCGCGAGCACGCTGATGTTGGTGCGAGCACAGCGAGATTAGCGGTCTAGCTCAGCGAGCACGTACGCGAGCCGAGGGCAAGAGCGGCTCGCGAATCGGTGCGTTTGCGGCGAGATCAGTGGGCTGGCACAGCCGGCGGGGGATCGCACTTGAGCACGCCATCCGAATTGGAAATCGAACCAGGCGTGCAGGTCTGGAGCGTCATGGAGCTCGGGGTCGTGCTCGGCGCGCAGGTGCATGTCAACGTGGGCTGCGGATCGCAGGCCATTGCGCATTGTCCGCAGGACAGTGCATAAGATCCGTTCGGGTATTGGCACGGGCTCGGATCGGCGGGGCCCTTGCTGCAGGTCAAGACGCCGCTCTCGTTCGTGAGCTGCGCGCAACCGAGCGGGTTCATACGCAGCGGCTGTTCTTGCTTCTTCCACTGGCCGTCGGGTGAAGCGCATTCGCATTCCACCGTCACCTGGGCATTGTCGCGGTGCATGACGCAGTTGCGGCAGGAGTTTGCGTAATTGCCTTTAGGCAAGGCCGTGCATGCGAGCGCCCGATCGAGGACCGACACGTATCCACAAGGCAGATCGAGCGAGCTTTGCAGGCCCTCGCAGACGCAAGTGAGCCGATTGTTCCTGATCGAGCAAGCCTTACATCGCGAACGAAAATCCCCATCTAGAGCGCTCACTCGCGTGGAGCGTTTGGCCTTGGATTCCGCCCGTGCAGCTGTGCGCTCGGCACCGCCAAGCCACCGTCTGACCTTGCTGCATCCCGCGGTCTGCGTCAGGACTACGCCGACGAACAACCCGAAAAACCACGCGTTTCGACCCATTGCGATCTACCGTTTCTCTTGAGTCTCGGCGACGGCTTCTCGTCGCGAGACCTAGCGGACCAATCCCGTCGACCGCCCGTACCACAGGTCACTCTTGTCGCAAAGAGCAAAATGGTCACGGTCTGGCAGATGCGTGGGCCAGCTCCACTCACGTCGGCCCGTCGACGTTCGTTGCGCTGCGGTGATTCGTGTTCGGGCGTCCAGAGACATTCGTCTGGCGAGGCTGCGGTAGGGCCTTCTCGATGCGACCGAGCGCGGGGAGTGGAGCCATTCGTTTGGCGTGTTTGCCATCCTGGATTCGAGTGCCGGTTCGTTTGCGGCTCGTCGTCGAATTGGATGAAGTGTTCTGGGCCACGGAGAACGTTCCGTGAGGCGATGCTGGTGAGCCACGCCGACTCCTTGCGATTCGTTAAGGCGAGTTGGGGTTATGCCTCGAACGAGGCGGCCAGGGGCACGCGTCGATAGCGTTCGCGAATCGAACTCTGCGCATGGGGGCTGGTGTGAGCTGCGTGACAACGTTGATTCCTCGGTTGGCGGCATCGATGGCGTTGGTCTCACGCGCTCCACGGAGGTTCAGCAGACGCGGCGCGGGCGAATTTCGCACCTGACTGCATGTGGCTCGATGTCCGGAGGATGCACAAACAGTGCAAGCTGCCGTGCTCTGGTGCACAACTTGTGTAACGAACGCCGTGTGGTTCCTGCCAAAACCACATCGGGGTACCTAAATCTGCAGCTGCTCGTCACGACGGAAGCCAGGCGCGCTCACCCGCTGTATCGTTAGGGCCAACGCGTCGAGTGGGCGATGGTTTGCACACTTGCCGTTGCATCCAGCGAGCGACATTCGCTCCTTAGGTCAGTGGAGAATCCCAGCGATATGCGAGAACGAGCCTTGCAACTCTCGAGCCTGTCCACGGTCTTCGTGATGATTCCGTTCGTCCTGACGGTCGCCTGCAGTGGCAGTGATGGCAATGGAAATGCGCCAGCGTCGAAGGGCGGCGCCGGTGGTCAAGGCGACGGTGGTGCGCCTAACGGAGGGAGCACGAGCCTCGATACGCACGTTGGCGGCTCGACGACGTTGCAGAGCGGAGGCACGTCGAACGGCGGAAACTCCGGGATGGGGGGTGCCTCATCCCAAGGTGGAAGCGCCGCAGCCGGCGAGACCGCGCAGGCTGGCACGACCAGCACCGGTGGCACGAGCGCGCAGGGCGGCACGAGCGCGCAGGGCGGCACGAGCGCGCAGGGCGGTACGAGCGCGCAGGGCGGTACGAGCGCGCAGGGCGGTACGAGCGCGCAGGGCGGCACGAGCGCGCAGGGCGGCACGAGCGCGCAGGGCGGCACGAGCGCGCAGGGCGGCACGAGCGCGCAGGGCGGCACGACGTCGACCACCACTACCGTCGCTTGTACGACGCCGTCGCCTCGCTTGAGCAATTTCTTCGAAGACAAAGTAGCGCTTTCGGGACTCACGGTCGTTTCCTACGGCGGCTATCTCAATGGTGAGTCTTTCCAACAGGATGGCATGCTCTCCTTCAATGGTTATCAGTATGCCTCCTTCTGGAACACCGATGGCAACGTCGTGCTCGCGAAACGTGTTCTTTCGACCGATCCGACGAAAGTAGACGGTGCATGGCAGAAGATCGAACCCATCGCCAACAATGGCTATGTGAACACCTCCAACGACGCTCATAATACGATTTCCTTGGGAGTTAGTCCCAAAGACGGAGTGCTGCATCTCGCCATCGACCATCACATCAGCTCGCTGCACTACCTTACCTCGACGACCGGGCTGGTTACGAATCCCGAAAGCTCCGTATGGGCAGCGTCCAGCTTCTCCACCGTAACGAACACGTTGGTTACCGGTGAAACCGTCGATCAGTTGACCTATCCGAGGTTTCTCACGGAGCCTAGCGGCGACAAGATGCTCTTCAGTGCGCGCATTGGTACCAGCGGTGCCGGCGACGAATACCTCTGGGAGTACGATGCGAATTCCCGAACCTGGAGCGATATGGGCATGTACCTCTGGGGGACGAGTTCGACGACGAGTTCAGCGAACGCTTACTTACACGGCCTTGCTTACACGAGAGGCGGAACGCGCTTGCATGCGGCCTGGTGTTGGCGTGAAACGCCCGATCCGATCACCAATCACGACCTGTATTACGCGTATAGTGATGACAACGGCCGCACGTGGCGTGACAACGCTGGAACGGTCGTTGCCGAAACGGGTAAGTCTTACGTGACGAAGGACACGGTGAGTGCTCGGGTTTGGAGCATTCCGCAGGATCGAGGGCTCATCAACCAAGAGCACATGGTCGTCGATTCCCTGGGGCGAGTTCACGTGCTGCTGTCCCACGTGCCGGACGGAGTGGCCACCACGGTTGGGAACTTCACGACTCAACGCACGCAGAGCCAGTATTTTCACTACATGCGTGACACCGACGGCACTTGGAAACGGAGTTCCATCGCGAACACTCCCGTTATGTTGAACTTCCGAGGAAAGCTCGCGATTTCCTCGTCGAACAACGTCTACGCCATCTTGCCTATCCCATCCCCGACGAACTCGGCCGATCCGGCACTGCGGATCTTGGGTGCATCGCCCTGCGACCAATACGCGAAATGGACCGTGTTGACGACGAACACGACGCGCGCCTACTTCTCGGATCCGCTCGTCGATACGTCTCGGCTCGCGACGTCCAACGAGCTTACGGTTTACTATCCGCAGAAGTCGTCTCCCAATATTTGGAATCTGGACTGGACTCTCGACTAGGTCGCCATTCGACGACGCGGTGGACGCCGTTGGTGGGAGCCGCCGACGGCGTTCGAGCGTCACGCTCCCCGAGGCAATCGAATGGAGATCGCGCCATCAGTGCCAACGGGGCTCGAGCGCGTTCTAGATGGGCGTAAAAGCGTCGAGGGTGAGCGTCGAGGGGGGAGCACCGAGCGTTTAGATGGGCGCAGATGGTAAGGTGAGCACCGAACTGCCGCAGTCGTTGGTCTGCGTTCTTCGAACCGACCACAGCCCTGACGGGATCGGCACGCCATACTGTGCGTATTCACGCGGGAGTAAGTAAGTCTCGGCGGGCATGCCGTCGGCGAGTTCGATCGCCGTTCTCCGGTAATATGCGGGGTGTTCCTCGAGTTCGTCGAGACGTCGACGGATGTCGGGCCCCACTTCGAAAACCTCGCCGTGCACCGCCGACTCACCACCGGTGACCATGGCCGGATATTCTCCCAAATCGTAGAGCGTGAATTCGGGGCGTGTCTTTGCTCGATGGAGGAACAACGCGCCGTCGAGTAAGCGGTGATTCGTGCCTCCGCGTAGCAGTGTGCCGTAAACGAAAATTCGATGAGGCGTCGAGATTGAATGCCTCGGCGCCGTGCCGCAGAGTTCGGAACCTCGACGTTCGTGCCCCTCGGCGGCTCGGAAGCGCGGTGCGTCGATCGCGAGATCGTCTCGGCGTTTCATCGCGCGAAAGCTGCTGCGGTGTTGGCGTCGAGTCAAGGCTCGACGCTGCGGAATACGTAAGCGCGCTCGAGTATCCTGGCAGACCTCATCGGGTGCAGCGGCGCGCTCGCTCGCTCGCTTCGGCCGACCAGGGCGATTCGTTTAGCGTTCCCGCGTGTGCCGTGACCACGTTGGGTCAGTCGACGGTCCCGATTCCCTCTCGATTGGGACGCGGGGGTGCGGTGGCGCCGCTCGGTTCGTCCGACGGAATTGCGCAGCCCGTGTGGCACCGACGGCATCCACAATCCGCGTCGACCAATTCGCGGCAATTCGATGTTTCTGAATCGGTGACAACGGCGCCTCCGGAAATTTGAAGCGTTCTACCGTGCACCAGCGCGTCGGCAACTTTCCTGTGCGCAGCTTCGATGATGCGTCCGAAGGTCGACCGCGAGACATTCATGCGTTCCGCGGCGCGTTCCTGATAGAGACCCTCGAGATCCGCGAGGCGGAGGGCCTCCAGTTCGTCGAGGGTCAGCATGACGAAGTTGTCGCTCTTCGGGGTGCCGTTCGCCGGACAAAAGCAAGTCGCGCCGGGACGCGCGCGCACTCGACGACAACACTGGGGACGAGGCATGCGAAGGCCGTACCTTACTGGTTCGTGTTTTTGTGCCCGCCGCAACCGCAACCGTGAGAGCCGCGCTTCTCGTGCCCATCGCCGTGACAGCCGCAACCATGTCCTGCATCGTGTTGGCCGGTCTCGCCGTGACAGCCGCAACCATGTCCTGCATCGTGTTGGTGGGTCTCGCCGTGACAGCCGCAACCATGTCCGGCATCGTGTTGGTCGGTCTCGCCGTGACAGCCGCAACCATGTCCGGCATCATGTTGTTTGGTCTCGCCGTGACAGCCGCAACCATGTCCTGCATCGTGTTGGTGGGTCTCGCCGTGACAGCCGCAACCATGTCCGGCATCATGTTGTTTGGTCTCGCCGTGACAGCCGCAACCATGTCCGGCGCCATGTTCGTGAGCGTGCTCTTCGTGGTGGTGGTGGCACTCGCAGCTCGGTTCACCTTCGTGAGATTCGAGCTCGGAAAAGTGGGTGATGACGGCAGCCAAAGCGTTGGCCACGGATTGACCTTCGCCCACGACGGCGATGGTGATCCCGAGTTCCCTGAGGTGACGTTCTGCGCCAGATCCAAGGCCAGTGCAGATGAGTACGTCGGCGCCCTTCAGCGACTGCGCCAACGAGCGACAGCAACCGCCCTGGGACGTGATCTGTCGGGTGGTGCGGATCTCCGACTCTCCGACGTCGAGGAGAAATACGGGAAATTCGTGGCCGAAACGTTGAACGCGTTCAGATTCGGGCTGAGCAGAGATGGCGACGATCATGGGGCCTCTGGGGGCCAGAGTATTGAGCATATGCTCAATACTCGCAACGAATCGTTGCTTCACCGCTCCGGTTTCCTCGCCCCAACTGTGTCGGTCTGAGGGCCCGCCCGTTGGGCGGGCCAGACGGTTCTACGCTTGGACTTACCGATTCACGTTACTCATGTCCGGGTAGCGGTCGCCGACGACCAGACCCAACGGAAGCACCTGATCGATGCGAGCGAGTTCCTCGGGCGTGAGCGAGACCTTGGTCGCGTCGACGTTTTGTTCGAGATAGGAACGCCGTTTCGTTCCTGGAATGGGCACGATGTCGCTGCCCTGAGCGAGAACCCACGCCAAGGCGAATTCCGCCGCGGAGATCCCTCGAGCATTGGCCATGGTCTTGACTCGTTCGACGAGTTCGAGATTTTGGGCGAAGTTTTCCCCTTGAAACCTCGGGAACAGACGTCGACGGTCGTCTGCTGGCAGGTCCTCGGGTTTCTTGATGGCCCCGCTGAGGAAACCGCGTCCGAGCGGACTGTAAGCAACGAAGCCAATCCCGAGCTCTCGAAGCGTCGGCAGTAGGTCGATTTCGGGTTCGCGGCTCCACAAGGAGTATTCGGTCTGAAGAGCCGTGATGGGATGTACGGCGTGGGCACGCCGCACGGTAGTCGCCGCGGCTTCCGAAAGCCCGAGAAATCGAACCTTACCGGCCTTCACGAGTTCAGCCATCGCCCCCACCGTTTCTTCGATGGGCACCTTCGGATCGACGCGGTGCTGATAGTAAAGATCGACGTAGTCGGTTCCGAGTCGTGCGAGGGATGCGTCAATGCAAGCGCGCACGTACTCTGGTCTGCCGTCGATACCCCTGAATGAGCCGTCCGTGCCACGCACGTTGCCAAACTTGGTTGCAATGATGACGCGATCGCGCCGACCTCGCAGGGCTTGCCCGAGCAAAACCTCGTTCTTGAAGGGACCATACATATCGGCGGTATCGAAGAAATCCACGCCGAGTTCGATGGCTCGATGGATCGTCGCAATCGATTCTTCGTCGTGCGTTTCTCCATAGAACTCCGACATTCCCATGCATCCGAGACCCAATTCGGAAACCTCGAGTCCTTGTGTCCCCAGTTTGCGTCGTTTCACGAGCGTTCTCCTTCCACGTGGCACGTGGACGAAAGCATTGTGTCGTCTCCTGCGGACGACAAGCCTCGAAGCCTCGTTGCTATTCCCAGCAACCGACGTGGGTCGGGGTGACCAACACGCGATCGACGTTCACGCTCGCGGCGGTACCGGCCCATTCGGCGCCCATGGCAACCGCCCCAATGCCACTCGTCGGGAGCGTATCGACTCCCGTTTCATCGAGAACCAATGCGTCGTCCAAGAAGACCTGCACGCGTCCAGCGTCGCCAATTTCGACCGTCAGCTCGACACAGTGCCACTCTCCAGGGGACAACGCGCTGCTAGTGCCAATGGGTGTCGTGTACGACCAAGTCTCCAACCGTCCGCTTTTCGTGACCAACCGAAGTGCCCACGCTTGTTCATCGTCGGACCAGAAGGCGAGAGGAGCCAGATCGTAGTCGACTTGTCCCGAAGGGAGCTGGAGCCAGCCACGGACGGAAATCGATCCCGACGAAAGGGGTGAGAAGCTCGCTCGGAGATACGCCGTCGAGGGCCCAGCGACGACTTGCGTCGCGAGCGCCTTCGCTCCCGACAAAGTTGCCATCTCGACTGGGGTGGCAGAATTATCTGTCGTCACGATGCTCTGGTATCGATCGGTCGAACCCTCGAAGTCCTCACACACGAGGGCATCTGCATATTTAGCACAGTCAATCGCAGGTAGAGCCTCGGTGCAGGTGCCGCGATAGCAGAGTCGTCCCGAGTCGCAATCGGCCGACGACGTGCAGGCTGGCAAACAAAGTCGTGTGCTCGGCTCTCCGCGGCACTCGAGCTGCGCAGATTCCGAGGTGCTGCAGGTTCCGCCCACGGAGGCGCAATCGACGTCCGTACTGCACGTCGGCGTGCAGCGTCCGCACGAGCACGCGAGACCGCCGCAATCGGACGTGCTCTCGCAAGTGCGAAGCCAATTGGTATTCGAGCCCGAGGCTTCTCCGCCGGGTTGACTGCATCCAAAACCACAGACGAGCAAGAGCGCTCCGATGCACCACCGCACCATCCCGAGGTAACCAGGCGCTCCGCGGGATCCTGCTGCCACGTCGATGCGACTCATCCTTCGTCCTCCGTCGGCCATTCCAGTTGCCCGAAGTAAAACGTGACTCGACGTCGGCTGGCGTCGGGCACGGGGTGTTCCGCGTTGTAGGATTCGACACGTTGCCACAGCGCGTTCACCTCATTGCGGGTGCGGGCCAGAAGGGCAAGCACTTCTTCCCGAAGTGGGTGCTCTGGATGGATTTCGAAAGCCAATGTGGCACCTCCAGTAGTATCCGTGCTCTCGGCCCGAGTGTGACGCCTCTGCAATTTGGTGGCGATTGCGACGCACATGGCCTGAAAGTGATCGAACACTGCCGCTTCCCACCCCTCGGTTGCTCCGACGGGGACGACCATTGGATCGACCATCGTGCGCCCTTCTTCTCGGCGGATCCTACCCTGGTCTTCGAGCAATGCGAAGGCTTCGTCGACGTGTGCGGTCGGCACCGAGAGCTCGGTGGCGATGGAGTCCACGCTTTTCGTGCTGTCGCGGCAGAGCGCGAGCCAAACCAGGGCAGCAGTCGTTTCGCGTACGCTTTCCCGAGCGAGAGCGATGCGATCCTCGTCGCGAACCACGCCATATATCGTGTCGTTTCCGCTTCCAGTTCGATAGACGAGACCGCTCGACACGAGATCGTTCAAGACTGCACCGACCGTCAGGGGATCGTCGTTCCGGAATCGATCGAGCAAGCGGCGTCTAGGGAGCGGCGCCTGCTTCTCGATGTATTCGAGCAGAGCTCGCCACAGAGTGGTGCCACGATCCGTTGCACTCTCACGGAGTCGTTGGACGCGCCTTTGGTAGCCGCGGAGCGCCATTCCGAACATGTCCGCAACGACTTTGCGCGATACGCCTTGGCGCTCGAGCTCCTGCGACAAACTGAGGAAGACTTCGTTGGCGATGTGAGCGAGAGGCGCCCTCACGCCAGCCGACGAAGACAACTGAGCGATGAGGACGGTCGCCTGCCGCACGATCGAGTCGACGAGAACTTGGGTGTCCACGTGAAGGCCATTGTCCTTTCGGTTTGACCATTCGTCTACCGGGGACGACATGGCCAAGGCAGGTGGCGTGCAGGCCACCTCCCCATGAGCGCGATGGTCTTGTAGCGTAACGGACATGAATGTTTCCCGTCTCCAGTGGCTATTCGCCGTGGCATTGCAGGTCGCCTGTGCGTCGTCGGAAGGGGCGGACTCGCCGGACTCAGTGGGCGGAGGTGGGACAGCTAGCGGTGGTTCGTTGGCCGGAAACGCCGGCGGGCACGTCGGAGCCGGCGGCTCTTCGGGCGCATTTACGGGCGGCGCAAATGCGAGCGCTGGCGGCGGTGGTCGTTCGGAGAGCGGCGCAGGAGGTGATGCAAATGTCGGCGGCGCGACGACTTCGAATACCGCGGGACGTGGTGGCGCTTCGGCGGCACGCGGTGGTAGCACAAGCTCGAGCTCCACGAGTGTGGTCGGCAAACGCGGGATAGCCGCGAATGTTGCGCCCGCCGCAGCGTTCTTTCCGTCGGTGAGTTGGTGGTACAACTGGGCAAATAAGAGTACCGGCGCGGATGTGGGGCTCGAGTTCGTTCCGATGATTTCGGAACCAGGCAACCGTCAACTCGCCCTTGCCTGCATCGGCGAAATACGTGCTTGGCTTCAACGAACCGAACTTCTTCGCGCAAGCGAATCTCTCCGCGTCGAGTGCAGCGGGCTATTGGCCTGCCCTCGAAGCGACCGCGAGCGCAGCGGGCGTTGCCATCGTCGGACCCGCCATGAATTATTGCGGCCCCGCATCGCAGTGCCACGCAACCGATCCGTACCAGTACCTCAAGGACTTCTTTGCTGCATGCCCGAGCTGCAAGGTCGATTACGTCGCGGTGCATTGGTACAATTGCGATTTGCCATCGCTCCGTGACTATCTAGAGCCTGGCGGTAATCTCCCTGGATTCGAGCAATTTGGAAAACCGATTTGGCTGACCGAGTTCTCCTGCGATTCGAATGCGAGCATTGCTGAACAGGAGGCTTACATGCGCGCAGCCATTCCCTACCTGGAGAGCAATCCGAAGGTCTTTCGCTATTCTTGGTTCAGTGCCGATCCCATCCCGAACGCGAAGCTCGTGAACTCGGACGGGTCTCCCACGGCCTTGGGTAAGGTGTACATCTCTCTGCCGCGAGCCAAGTGAAGGAGGAAAGCGATCGATGTGCAAACCTGCGCGAATTCGAACGGTCGTGTTGCTCGTCGGGGCGCTTGCCTCGAGCTGCTCTGCGTCTCCGTCGTCTGAGTCCGAAAACGGTGCTGGAGGAACCCTCGGAGTATCGGGCCAGAATGGCGCCAACGTTGCCGGGACCCCTTCGTCCACGGATGCGGCGGCCTTGGGCGGCGAAAACTCCCGCGCGGGCGGCGGCACGGGAGCGTTCGTGGGTGTAGGCGGTGGTGGATTGCCGTCAACGGCAACCAGCAAAGCGGGCGCCACGGGCGCCGGTGGTGCCACTTCCTGTGCGTCCGATGGCGACGGAACCACGACTCTCCAGTTCGTGAATCTTTGCCCCGAAGCGGTGACATTTCGCGGGAGCGACGACGTGAGCGGAGCGCTCGCTTCTGGGGCCGCAAAATGTGTCGACGTCGGCACCGCGACGGAAGCACTCTCGTCGAAGCGCTACTGGGGCTGGATTGGCACCGATCCCGGCTCTGGCCGCCATACGCTCGCCGAATTTACGTTCAATACGGACTTCTACGACATGGATTGGTACAACATCAGCCACGTCGACGCGCACAATCTTCCAATGGCGATTTTGCCGATGGCACGTCCTTCGTGCAGAAAGCTCAGCTGTCCACAGGATTTCATCGCGGCGTGTCCGGACGTTGGTCGATTCCGGGATACTGGCGGCACTGTCGTCTCTTGCGTGAGTCCGGAGCGTGACAATCCGAACAGCGCCGTAGCTCTGTTGTTCGAGCAATGTGACGACGCGTACGCTTGGTCGGGCGACGACCAACGCGGCACGGACATCAGCCCAATGGTGGGCTGCGAGGTGGAAGATTTCCAGATTGTGGTTTTGTCCGGAGGCGAAATGAGGCCGCTGTTTGGTTTGTGCGTCGTGGTGACGGCGTGTCACGGAATCGGTGCCGCGGAGAACGGACACGCCGACGATGACTCGGGGCCCATCTCGAACGCGGGGGGACGACCGACGTCATCCACCTCGAGTGGTCACGATGGAGCATCGACTGCCGGTGTATCGTCGAATACTCGGTGGCGCGTCCGCGTCCGGGGGCGTCGGTGCAATCGGTGGAGCGACAGGGGATACCACGCAGGAACAGGATTCTCTCGGTGCCTATCCCGTTGCCCCATCTCCGGTGACCCTTGGTGGCACCATGACCTTTACGAACATCGGTGGTCCCGGTTGGTGGCCGAGACGCATCGATAGGCCCGCGGGGGATTCCGCGTGCACGTACAAGGATGGAACGGACACTTGGGGCGGTCATTGCTGCATGACACGAGAGGTCGCGACCAATTCAGATCTCGCACCTTTCGATCGCGAAGTGACGCTCATTCTCAAGGCTATCGACGTGAAGCAGCTTGCCATCTACCAAGCCACCGACGCGTCGACTGATGCCAGCTGGCATCGCGTGACGGCTTGGGACGCCCGTACCCGTCGAGCGGATAACCTCTGGTTTACGCAAGAGGGGGATGGGGCTCCGAGCTTCCCGGGTGACCTCACGAAAAACGACTGCGTGGGGTACGTCATGCAATCTCCTCGATTCAAATGCGGGGACGGAAGCCAATACTACTGTCCCCAGATTCGAGGGGTGCTCCACGACGGATACGAGGGTTCGAAGCTCGTCGTATTGCTCGCCTCGGTCACCTTCGACGATGAGCGCGTGCGGGCATGTGGGGGGACGGGGGCGGGAAAACCCTCGCCCTGGGTTGCGATAGTCGCCTCGGAGCTCGTCCGCGATGGCGGCCGCAAATGGAACGGTCTCTGCAACTGCTACTCCAAAACCGGAACGGTGGGAGACGGTTGCGGCGAGATAACGTGTTCGAGGTCGTCATGGACGACAACGCCTATTCGAATCGGGAGTTCGCTAGTACCGGAGTACGTTCTTATCAGGTCGGTCACATCGGCGGAGCCGTTGCTGGGTCGTCACTCGCGCCCGCTGACTTTCCTGCGGACAGCGATGTCGTCGACGTTTGCTCCAAGAAGGCGTATGCGAGCGGCCCCGCGCTCGTTGCAGGTGGCGCGACGGATGGTTGTCCCGTGTGGCGTCGTCCCGAGGGCGATTGATACTACTTCATCCTACTCGACGCTCCGACGCGAACCATTCAGGTGGGGGTTCTGCATCCGCAGAATCTGCCCGCCACTCTGGCGGGGATCTTTCCGTCATTGCCAGCAAAGATCGAGCGGCGGGATATCGACGCTCTGGCGTCTCTTCGACTACCGCGATAATCGGAGTTGCTCGGGGGCGACGATAACGACGTCATTCCCGTCGAAGGCAGCTGTCTCATTGGAATCGGTGCCGTCACTTGTCATGGCCTGTTCTCCGGTATCGTCATGATGATGCTTCAAAGCATGATCACGCCTGCCGTTCGTACCAATTCGGATAAGAGCCCCGCCAAGATCTTGCCTGTCGTCAATCGGGCCCTTTAGGCAACGTTCGACATCGCTTACGTGGAAGCGATCACGCAACACTGCCACTTTTTCGGCACGAGCCGAGCGGGCGATTGCTCTTCTCCGGTGCTCACGCCGAGCCTTGGATTTGCCGAAAGCGAACAGGGCAGGGTGATATCGTCCTGCCTCCAGGTTATTGGCTCGGCGCCTTTGAAGACGTGGATGCTATGACGCAAGATCTCGAGGTCACTCTCGAGGATGGCGACCGAGTCGTGCTTTATACGGACGGGGCGACCGAGGCCCTGAACGCGGCACACGAGCTATTCGGATTGGGTCGTTTGAAAACGTTCGTCGAGCGACATGCTTCGGAAGGTCCCGACGCACTGCGGCAGGTCATCCTCGATGCGATGGACGGACGTCGCCGTCCGTCCACACCTCCGTGTCGCTAGCCCCGACCAATTGCTTCCCGTTGCTTGCGTTCCGAGAGGAACGCCAATTGTCGGGCCAGCATTTCTACACGGATCATTGGGCAACCAACCGTACGGGCTCGCTCGATTGGGGTCCAGTACATGGCGTCGAGCTCGAGGCGACTGCATTTCGCGAAATCGTGAAACATGCTGGGGAAATAGGGCCGCATGCGCAACGTTGCTTCGATCATGTCAGTCGCACAGCCGTCGTCGAGCCGCGCCCCTTCAGCGCGTCCGGCCGAGATGACTTCTAGCATCAGACCGTGGATGAGTTCGCGCAGCAGAGGATCACTTAGGAGCTCTTCCGTATTGGCTTCAAGGGCAACCGAGAGCCCGTTGAACGGTATATTCCATACGAGTTTTCTCCACCGTGCAGATAGGAAGTGTGGATCGATCTCTACCAGAAGTCCGCAGGCTTCGAGCCATCGCGCCAAGCCGAGTAAGCCGCTATGTCGCTTCAGCGCAGCATCCGATTCCCTGTAGGCAGCGAGACGTAAGGTTCCATAGTCCTGGTGAAGGATGCGGTGCGGGGCGAGTTGCGTCGCGCAAATGAAGCCGAGGCCGGCGTAAATCGCGCCATGCTGAGCGCACTCGGGTAGACGCTCTTCTTCACCGAGGCCATTTTGAACGAGCACCGTCGTGCCACCGTCGGTCAACAATCGCGGGAGAATTGCCCGAAGCGCATCGTTTTGCGTGGCTTTGAGCGTGACGAATACGACGTCACATGAGGGCATGTGCTGGGGATCGTCGTAGACGCGCACCTCTGACAGTTGAAAATTGCCGTTGGGCGACTCCACGAAGAGACCATGTTGCGCGACCGCAGCATAGTTGCTGCGAGCGAGGAAATGCACTTCGCATCCGGCCCTTGCGAGGAGCCCCCCATAATATCCTCCGAGTGCACCGAGGCCGACGACTGCGTAGCGGAGGTTTCGGAGATCGGGATTCGACACGGTGGCATGTTTAGTACAGCTCCGGGCGAACCGCTACCGAGGCCCAGTCGGCGGCTCGTGCCCCACCGTTGGGGCGCCTATCTCGAGTTTTACGCGACCTTCGAAGTCCGTGATTGCCCAACGGCGATTGGGCTACGTAAGGCTAGCCGATTGAACGTGACGAGGGAGGCCACTAGACTCGTTCGTCGACGTGAGCGTGGCGATTCAGCGCGTCCGTTCGGCGTAGTTGACGAGATGGCGCGACCGACGAGCATGGAGAAGATGTCTGACTCAGGGCGTCCAGCGCAACTCGCCCGCGTCGAGTGACACCTCGTAGTACCCGTGAGGATCCCAGGTGAGCGGCACATCCTTTTGGATGAGGGTCCCACCGTCCACGGTAACGCGGAGGACGCGTGCTGGGGGAAAGTGCGAAGGGAGTGTCCACGTCCAGGTGTTATCATTGGCAACGAGCGCTTCGAGCATCCGTTGGGCTCGCAAATAGGCACCAACTGCGCCCATGGTGTCGAACCACAGGTTACCGAGGGACTTCGCGTGCGCGATGCTCGTCAATATTTCCGCGATTTGGACACCCGCATACCAGTTATTGGCGGTCGGGAGGATCGAGTGGAAAAGGAAGATCGTCCATCGACCATTTCGTTGGGTCTCGTCAATCGCTGCGTTGAATTGCAGAGCGGTCTGTCCCGCAGTCACCGCAAACACGGGTAGATTGTACCAATCGTTTACCCCCGTAGCTGGGACTGAGCCGCTTGCCACTCCCCGACCGAGGAGGAACCGTGATGACGCCGTTGCATTCCATCCCGTATCACCAAAGGGTGCAGCGAACGAGTAGACTCGAGGAACCCCGAAGTGGGTCTTGATGTATTCCGTGGCCTTGTCAATCTCGTCCTCTGCGGTCCCAACGGGGGTGCAGTCGGTGAGATTGGCGTGACAATGGCTCCAGGTGTGATTCCCTATTTCGCTACCGGCGGCAGCGACGGATGACCAGGTTGCATCGAATCCTTGCTGCCAATTCGCCGAAGGATTGGCAAAGAACGTCATCTTAACACCGGTGCCTTTCAGCGCTTTCCAGTGTTCGATCTGCGAGGGCTGCGTGTCGTCGAACGTGTAGGACAGGGCCGCGGCGAATCCGGCCCAGGGCAATACACGCAAATTGGGGGTGCTCACCGAATTGCTCGGGCGCGGCACGTCATGATTCGGTCCCGAAGGCAGTGACCCGGCTACGCCGAGCCCGTCACGCGAGCCGTTCTCTCGGGCCGTGGGCGTCGATGTCAGCCGTGCGACATCGGTCGTCGGCGAGCTTCCAGCCGAGGAAGTCGAGTTGCTCGAGCCTACGGTGTTTACTCGTTTGCTGCAATCCATACAAGCGGTCATGCACCCAAGTAGTAAAAGGCCTGCGATGAGTGGGATGTCGGAGGAGAATCGATTGACCATGAAACCTAGGCACTTTAGCCACGTTGGAGCAAACTTCTCCTCTCAATCGCGGTTGCAAACGTCGTCATTTCCGGCGGAGGCGGCGCGGTTGTCGGGCGTGAAGAAAGTGGCTCGGCGTCGTTCCGCGATGGGCGACGAACACCCGATGAAATTGCGCGTAGCTGCCGAAGCCGGCGTCGAGGGCCGCCTTGAGGAGGTTGTCGCCGTCCCGAGCGACGAGTTCGTTGAAGCGCGCCAGCCGGAGGCGGTTACGATATTCCACGACCGAAATGCCGGCTTCCGCCTTGAACAACTTGGCAATCCGGCTGGCACTCAGGCGAAGCGTCACGCTGAGTTGTTCCGCCGTCAACGTTGGATCCGCATCGAGGAGCTTCATGGCTCGCGTGACGACGGACGACGGGCTTGCGGGCAGCTCTGCGAACAGGGACTTGCCTCGTCCTTTGGCGGAATCCAAGGTGCTCGCGAGAAATGAACAAAGCAGTGCCGCCTTGGACTGTTTCGTCTCATCGACGGGCTCGTCGGTGAGTCCCCGTCATTGAACATGGTTCCGAAATCTCCGATGCAGAGTAGACCGGCGTGCAGCAAACCCAGCCATGTGCGACGACACGAGACTCTTGCTCCGTATGTACTACGCGGGGAGCGTTCTCGACGATGGTCCAGTAAACTCCGTCACGAATCGCGCGTTCGAGGTGTTCCCGCTCTCCCTCCCAGATATCGAAGGTGATGAAATGTTCGTCCACCGTGTGGCCTTCGAAATCGGTGCCCCAAGTGCCTCTCATGAAGCCAATCCTATCGTCTCTGAGGAAGAGCGCGACCCGGGTCAGGCCAATCCGTTCACGTGCGAATTCGACGGTAAGGCGGAGCAGCTCGTCGATTTTGTCGCAAGCGACGAGTTCACGAAAGGCAGACAGCAGCGGTGCGAAATCCGTCGATGGTCGTCCCTCGTGCACCAACGGCCGAGGTGGCTCCGCGGTGGGGAGATGCTGCCAATCGACGCGTCTACGCGGAAACAAGGCCAACAATTACCACGCTTCCTCCTCAATGGCTACGTCCTCCGGCTGCAGCGCCCATCTCGTCGGGGCGGTGAGGTCATAGCTTGCGACGGTTCGTCACGCTCGTCGCGCTCCTACCCGGGAAGCGGACGCAACGCCTGGGGCTTGCAAACCGTAACTGCTGCTCTCAAGCTGGATCGCGATGACGTTGCGTTCGCTCATTGGGTGGAATTGGCGGAATGGGAAAGTGACACAACTCATGGCGGAAACGTGCGTTGCCGCCCTCCTTGCTGCTTGCGGCGGGGAGTCCCAGTCGGAAACCTCGGGGAGCCGCGGCGGTATGTCGGGAACTACCGGTATCGGCGGCAAGATTTCGACAGGTGCTTCCGGCGCAGGCAATGGCCATGGCGGTTCGTCCGTGGTTCCGGTGTCGATTTCGGCGCTCTGCACGCTCTCGTCCGCGCCTACAATCGAATCTGCGAGCCGTCATCTCGGGTGTGTGAAGGCAGCGAAGGAAGCGCTTTGCCGCGCCGAGCCAATCACCGACGCGGAGGATCCGGTGCTCATTCGCCGCGCTTCGGTCGAGCTCGCGCGGTATGTGGCTTCCGGAGTGGGGATTTCCGTCGTTGACGTGACGCGATGTGCGGATGCGATTCGAGAGGCCGCCTGTTCCGACATTCGTGCGGGAGGGCTCCTCGATGCCTGTGTGCCCGAATCCGGCGTACTCGGAATCGGTCGCGCCTGCGCTTATGACGAGCAGTGCGCATCGTTATTTTGCGAGCGACAGCCCTACCAAGCTTGTGGAATTTGCGCCGCGCCAACCGTACCATGCTCGGGTCTGGCGGATTGTCCCGAGCGGCTGAGTTGCGATCCGAACAGCATGACTTGCGTTCGTCTTCCCCTAGCAGGCCAACCTTGTCTCGAGCTGTCCTGTGGTGGTTCGAATCGGTGTGAAAACGGCATCTGCGTCGGACTGCCGGGGATCAATGAGTCCTGCGCTGTCGAGCGGGGCTGTTCCGTTGGGGCGTCTTGTGAAGCTGGGGTGTGCGTAAAATACGCGAATCCGATGGCGTCAGCGCCTCTTCAGGACGGAGCGAATTGCAACGGCGCCATCGGAATGATGGATGTAGCCGTTCCATCTTGCGAGAGCGGGGCTCGGTGTGTGGAAGATGGGTCACTTCCGCCCCTGACTGGAACTGCCACCGGAGCGCCCTACTCGGTGCCCGCAAAATTTGCAAAATCGTCGATGCAGCGGCATGTGAATGACCGAGCGGACAGTCCGACGGTGAGGGCGGTGCAGCGACTCCTTTGGACTGACGGTTGGAATTGGAAGCGTTTCGAACTCGGTAACGACGCTCTTTTCAGTCTGAAGCTGCTTAGAAATCGGGCATTTCCGAGCCGCACTGGTTGGTTCACTTCGTCTCTGCGGCTTTGATGACGTCGAAATTTCGACGTCGAGAAAAGTGTCCGCATTCTCCCAAATTGGTGGGTAGGCCGGTCGCGCCGCTTCCTTCTTGGTACCGAAAAGCGTAGACCTTGCGCGGTGCGTAATCGAGGTGGCGCAGCGCGTAGAAAACGCTACATCGGGGCTGTGCTTGACCTCCTCGTAACCACTGCGGTTGCAGCCCTAATGGCTGTAATGACGGTGATTGGCACCGAGGAAGTAGCGAAAGTCGCGTTTCGAAGGTTTTGGTCCCGCGCTCGTGGCGGTTGGAGCGGACCGAGCGAATTCCTTGCCGTAGGACATGCGCCGTCGAACTGGTCGCTGTTGTCAGGGGTTCGGGGATTGTCCGCCCGTGGGTGTGCACTCCTTCTGATCCTTGCACTGCCGCGCGTGCACTTCGACGAGGCGTGTCTTCGTCGCACGACGCTGCTGGTTGAAGGGGCGTCGGAGCTGATACCGTCTGCTCCTTGTAGCGTGCAAACCGGAAGCGATCTGGTCACGCCAGCCGTTGCCAAGGAGGGGCCGGGGAGCAAAGGGGGAAGTGACAGCTCGGTTCTCGATGCTCCACTCTTCCTGGTAACTGCTCGTGCGTTGCTGCTTCATCCGCGGTTCAGCTCCCATAGGCTCGAACGTCGCGGGCGGAGCGACGAATGTGCACTCGAGACTGCGGAGGAGTCGTGCAACGATGCTCGCGCACCTCCGGCGCGAGTAAATTCCAGGCTTCGTCTCCCACGAATGACGTAGAGCGGAAGCGAGCGACGCCAAGGCGCGTCGTGTCGTTCGCCTGCCCACTCGATCGCGAGACCCGAAAGCCAGTATCGATCTCGCTCAGCGGTATCGAGAGTACGTCTGCTACCGAAATTTGCGGTGCAACGCGGCTCGATTCCGGTCGATTCACGTCGCGATGTGTACTGCGGACGAGCCGCCTCAACGCCAGGTAGCCCGCTCGACACCGTTTCGGCGAGGAATGCTGCACGAAATAGCGGCGCGGTTTTCCGCGTGCGTCCGCCATCACCCCACCCGTTTTCGCCGCACGAACACGACGTCCTCCACGTCGTGAGGACCGTTTGCGCCCTCGGCCCCAAGAATTTCCGATTTTCAATCCCCCATTCAGGAAGGAGCCAGCCTGTCCATGTCCATCCCCGACACTCTTCAAGGTGCCATCACCATCAGCATCATCGACTTCATTTTGAGCTTCGTCATCATCTCAGGGATTGGTGTCGTGCTCGCTCTTCTTCCCCTGGTCAATCGTTGGAAAATCGACGAGTCCAAACTCAAGCAGGGCCACTGAACGATTCACTCGAGTGTCGCCGCTCTCACGTAAGGACCATTCACAGTCATGTTACAGCTGATTAGTTCGCTCTTTCGGGCACTCCTCGGACAGACCGGTGTCGGCGCCTTTTCCTTCGGTAATCTTCTGATGATTGCCGTCGGTGCGACGATGGTATTTTTGGCGATCGTCAAGAAGTACGAACCGTTTCTACTGGTCGGAATTGGTTTCGCGTGCATCGTCGTCAACGTGCCTGGGGCGGACTTGGCGATGCCAGGGGGGCTCTTTCACTATGCTTACCGAGGCGTCGGGCTTTTGATCGTCCCGCCGCTCATCTTTTTGGGCGTTGGCGCGATGACGGACTTCGGCCCAATGATCGCCAATCCGCGATTGGTGTTGCTCGGTGCAGGTGCTCACCTAGGGATTTTCGTAGCGCTCATCCTCGCCAAGCTCATTGGATTCTCTCTGAGCGAGTCGGGTGCCATCGGAATCATCGGTGGAGCCGACGGTCCAATGGCGATCTTCGTCACCATGAAGCTGGCGCCCTACTTGCTGCCTCAGGTGTCCGTCGCGGCGTACTCGTACATGGCGCTCATGCCGCTCATTCAGCCGCCGATCATGCGTCTGCTCACGACGAAGGCGGAGCGAGAGATGCCGATGACGCAGTTGCGTCAGGTCAGTCGTTTGGAGAAGATCATCTTTCCGATCGTCATTGCGATCGTGGTCAACTTCTTCTTTCCACCCGTCGCGCCGCTCATCACCATGTTGATGCTCGGGAACCTACTTCGCGAGGTTCAAGTCGTCGAACGGCTCATGAAGACGGCTGGTGGAACTCTGCTCGACATCATCACCCTCGTGCTGACCACTGCAATCGGCTCGACGATGAAGGCCGACTCCTTCCTTTCCGTCCGTACCCTCGAGATTGTCGGCTTGGGGCTGATCGCATTCGTTTTCGGTACGGGATCCGGCGTGCTTACGGCAAAAGTGATGAACCTGTTCGTGAAGGACAAGATCAACCCGCTGATTGGCTCGGCTGGAATCGCGTCGGTACCCATCGCCGCGCGCGTTTCACATATCGAAGCATTCAAAGCGAATCCGCAGAATCTCCTCATCTATCACGCGATGGGGCCGAATCTGGCCGGCGTGTTCGGGACGGCCATTTCCGGAGGGATTCTCCTCGCGCTGCTCGGCGCCAAGTGAGTTTCGTTGCTTCGGGCAGGGGCTCTCGTCGAGGCTCCTGCCCGGTTCGGTCGTTGCTGAGGGGCGCCGGTGACCATCGCGTAGGCCGCGATGCCGTGTGATCTCTCGAGGACCGACGCGGCCTCACGTCGACCTATCACTTCCGCACGGGTTTCCATCACTCGGTGGCTTTCGTGAGGATCGGGCAGCCGAAATCCACGCGTATGGTGCGGGCGCTCCACTGAATGTAGCGTTGCTGCCGTATTGGTTGTCTTCACGGCGTGGCCACGGCGGTCGACGCAGCTCGAGCTACGACGAGGTTCACGTCGAGTGAGGACCATCTCCGAGAGACGTCGCAATAACGGCGGTGCCCGGCTTTGGTGAGTGCGCGGTTGCGCCGGCCTAGGGCAAGCGAAGCGCGGTTCCCGGCTTCGGCAAGTGCGCGGTTGCTGGTGGCGGAGAGCTACCGGACGAGCGTCGGACGTCGGCGCAGCGTCGTTGGACGGGACGTCGGCGCAGCGTCGTTGGACGGGACGTCGGCGCAGCGTCGTTGGACGGGACGTCGGCGCAGCGTCGTTGGACGGGACGTCGGCGCAGCGTCGTTGGACGGGACGTCGGCGCCTTCGAGCGGGAGGTAGTTTTCTGACTCGAGGTGCCTAACGGGGACGGATCCTCGTGATCGAGCGTGCTCGTGAGCGCGCATTCTCGAGGTGCGTGCGATTGACGCGAAACCTGGGCAAAAGTGCTCCCGACACCACGGAGATTGCGTGAGGCTCCGCACCTCTCGTCGTTGCTTATCATTTCCGATGCGGTGGAGATTCGTTACGACACTTCGTTGCAGCGCCTCGAGCGTCAATCTCATCGGCAATGAGCACGGCATTCGAGCGTCGATGTGTGCTCGCTGGCGCACATCTGACCTACGGTGATCCGAATCCCTGCATCCTCCGCGCCTCGACTCAAAAGTGGGAGCATTTTGAGAAGCGGTGGGAATATTCCAGATGTATTTCGGCACACCATTGAGATAGTTAAGCATGCTCTTTCGATGTCCCGGGATGGTGGCAAGGTCACTGGTCGCGCTGACTCTGTTCGTTGCTTGTGGGGGGCAACCGAGCATTGAGGACCCGGATGGTTCGAGCTCCGAAGGGGGAACCAAGGGCCGCGGCGGATCGACTTCCACCAGCACCGATCCTGGGATCCCTGAAATACCAGATGCCTCCACTCCAGATGCCGGGACCGATGCCGTTTGCGGGAACGGCAAGGTCGAGATTGGTGAGATTTGCGACGACGGCAATCGTACCGACGGTGACGGATGCAAGGGTAACTGCCTCGAGCAAGATCCGGACTACATTTGCTCCGACGGCAAGTGCGTAAAATACGTCATCTGTGGCGACGGTCAGCTTCAGGGCGACGAGGCCTGCGACGACGGCAACACGAACGCAGGCGACGGTTGCTCAGCGAACTGCAAATCGACGGAGAGCGGATTCGAATGCGCTCGCCCAAACAAGCCGTGCGTTGCGCTCTCCATCTGCGGCAACGGCGTCCGCGAACGTGGTGAGCAATGCGACGACGCCCAGTTGCCACCCAAGGACGGTGACGGCTGCTCCTCGACCTGCCAATTGGAGGCTGGATACTTCTGTCCTACGGGTGCCACGTGCGTCAAGTACGTCTGTGGTGATGGTGCTCGCACGCCCGACGAGGACTGCGACGATGGCAACGCCACGAACGGTGACGGATGTTCCTCGACCTGTAAGAAGGAAGATGGTTGGATCATCACGGAGTCCGGCGCGAAGGCGGCGTGCGGGGACGGTCTCATTCGCGGTAACGAAGCCTGCGACGACAAAAACCAATTGAGCGGAGACGGATGCTCTGCGACCTGCAAGCTCGAACCGCTGACGGTCTGCACGGGGGAACCAAGCATTTGCTCGAGCACGATCAGTTGTGGTGACGGCAAAGTCCAAGGCGCCGAGGTGTGCGATCCGCCGAGTGCGACCTGCTCCTCGGATTGCCGCCGGTACATCGTACCTGGTACGGTTTGTGGCAACGGCGTTTGGGAGAGCGGCGAAGCTTGCGAAGATAGCGGGACCTTGGACGGCGATGGGTGCAGCGCGAGTTGTACCGTCGAGATGGGCTGGCGTTGTCCTCAAGTCAATTACTGCTTCAAGCTGCCGGTGTGCGGCAATACCGTGCGTGAGCGCGGTGAAGGCTGCGACGACGGCAATCAGAGTAGCGGTGACGGTTGTACGTCGAGCTGCCAACTCGAGCCCGGATACTTCTGCCCCCCGGGTGGTGCCTGCATATTATTGAGCTGTGGCAACGGAGTTCGCACCCGCGACGAGCAGTGCGATGACGGGAACCTGGCCAACGACGATGGTTGCTCGAGCACTTGTAAGCTCGAGCTCGGTTGGATTGACACCGGCACTGGCACGAAGCCCATCTGCGGCGACGGCCTGATTCGTACTGGCGAGGCATGCGACGACGGCAACAACGTCAATGGTGACGGTTGCTCGTCGGCGTGTCGCGTCGAGCCTCTCATGGAGTGCACCGGGCAACCGAGTGTTTGCGTGAGTTCCATCGAGTGCGGAGACAACGAGGTTCAGGGAACCGAGGTCTGTGATTCCGCCGAACGTCAACAACTGCGCTGCGGACTGCAAGAGCTTCGTCATCCCCGGCACCAAGTGCGGGAACGGAGTCTGGGAGAGCGGCGAAGGTTGCGATGACGGCAATACGTCGAATGGCGATGGCTGTGACTCGGCTTGCAAAGTCGAGACCGGTTGGAAGTGCCCACAAGCCAACCTTTGCTTCAAGTTGCCGGTGTGCGGCAACAGCGTGCGGGAACTCGGAGAGCAGTGCGACGACAGTAACGCCGCCGCAGGCGACGGATGTAGTGCGACGTGTCAGCTCGAGGCCGGGTTCTTCTGTCCGCCGGTCGGAGCCTGCGTCCGCCTGAGTTGCGGCGACGGCAATCGCACGCGCGACGAGCAATGCGACGACGGAAATCTGCTGGCCAACGACGGATGCTCGGCAACCTGCACGACCGAGCCCGGCTGGATTACCACGAGTTCGGGCGCTCGCCCCATCTGTGGTGATGGCCTGCTTCGCGGAGGAGAGCCCTGCGACGACCACAACAACACGAGTGGCGATGGCTGCTCCTCGACGTGCCAAGTCGAGCCACTGATGCGTTGCACAGGCGAGCCCAGCGTTTGCACGAGCACCATCGTATGTGGTGACGGAAAAATCCAAGGCACCGAGGTCTGCGATCCCCCCGGCACGAACAATTGCGCAGCAGGTTGCAAGAGTTTCGTCATTCCCGGTGCGGTTTGTGGCAACGGACTCTGGGAGAACGGTGAAGGTTGCGACGATGGCAACGCTAAATCGGGCGATGGCTGCAGTCCGTCCTGCGCGATCGAAACGGGCTGGAAGTGCCCGCAAGCGAACTTCTGCGTCCTGCTTCCGGTTTGCGGCGACGCAGCCGTGAATTCGAGCCTCGAGGAATGCGACGACGGCAACACCGTCAGCGGCGACGGTTGCGCAGCCGATTGCTTGGTGGAAGCCAGCTGGTTCTGCTCTGGACTAGCCCCGTCCGTTTGCACCCACGAGGTGTGCGGCAATGGCGTCCGGACGCCAACCGAGGGTTGTGACGATCGCAATCTCGCTGGGTCCGATGGCTGCTCCTCGCTTTGCGTGGTCGAGGACGGCTGGGCCTGTCCCGTCGAAGGAAGTGCGTGCATCCCGAAGTGCGGCGATTCCAAGGTACGCGGAAGCGAAACCTGCGACGACGGCAACACGGTCAGCGGCGACGGGTGTACGGCGAATTGCCGTTCCGAGTTCGGTTACACCTGCACTGGCGCAGGTCCCGGTACCTGCGTGAAAGGGGTGTGTCCGAACGGCAAGACTGACAACGGTGAGAGCTGCGATGACAACAACAGCGTTGCAGCCGACGGTTGCGGTCCGACCTGCCAGACCGAGCCCACAATCACCGCGGGTCCGAACCCCGTCGTCAATACGTTCTGCGGCGACGGCATGAAGACCGGCATCGAGCAGTGCGACGACGGCAACAAGGTGAACGGGGACGGCTGCTCATCGAGCTGCGCCGTCGAATCCGGTTACCAATGTGCCAGTCAGCTGGTGCTCCCACCGTCGGTGGCGTTCCAAGTGACCCATCGAGATTTCAAGGCCTATAGCGCGTCGGGAGGGCACCCGGACTTCGAGTACACGATCGCGAGTCGCAGGGACATCGCTGGACCCGCTTGCACTCGGTCGAATACGTCGTCCTGTGGGCGGCTGGACAGCGCGGGCAAGCCAATTCTTGCCTCGGGCATCACTCGCTCGGCGTCGGGGATCAAGAACGCTGCGACTTACAGCCTTTGGTATCGCGACACCAATACTGCGGGAACCCTCGACGAAGCGGGCAAAGCAGCGATTGAAATTCAGAGTATCAAGAAGACCCTGACTTTGAACCAGGTGGCCTCGGGTTCGCCTGCATACCGATTCAGCAGCAACAGTTACTTCCCCCTGGATAGTCAGGGCTTCGGTAACGAAGGCAGAAGTCACAACTTCCACTTCACCACGGAGCTTCGGTACTTCTTCCAGTACCAAGGCGGCGAGACCCTGACCTTTGCTGGTGACGACGACGTTTGGGTCTTCATCAATGGTCGACTTGCGGTCGATATCGGCGGCGTCCACGGCGTGAAGTATGGACAAGTCGTCCTGGGTGACGACGGCGCTCCGTCGGGTGGAGACAGCGACTGCTCCGCTCATTTGGCGGACAGCACGCCGACGGTGAGCTCGTGCTACCTCGCCGCAGAAGCCGCGGACAGCACCGACGAACGGTTCGGGTTGACCAAGAACCAGGTGTACGAAATCGTGCTGTTCCACGCCGAACGGCACACCAGTGAGTCGAACTTCACACTCACGTTGTCAGGTTTCTTGGCGCCTCGGTCCTACTGCAATCCGATTTGCGGTGATGGTGTCGTCGCCGGAGGGGAGGCTTGCGACGATGGCGCCGCGAACTGGCCGACCTCGGGCTCGGATGTGCCCAGCGGAAAGTGCAACAGCACCTGCACGGCGCGAGCCTATTGTGGAGACGGCTTCGTTCAACCCGGCGAAACCTGCGACAACGGCAAGAACACGGACTTGTACGTTTCGAGTAGCTCCACTGGCCTCTGCGCCCCTGGATGTAAAGCACCCGCAAGGTGTGGTGACGGAACTGCTCAAGCCGCGTGGGAAGATTGTGATCTCGGCGCGAGCAACAGCGACACGAGCTACGGTCTTGGCTCTTGCACGACCCAGTGCAAGTACGGCCCTTACTGTGGCGACGGCGCACCGAACGGAACCGAGCAGTGTGACAAGGGCACTGCGAACGGCGGATACGGCGCAGGTTCGTGTACGTACGATTGCCTCACTGGGCCGTATTGCGGCGACAAGGTGCGAAACGGTCCGGAAGACTGCGACGGGACGGTCAACTGCAGTCTGGCCTGCACGATGAATCCGTATTGTGGCGACAGCATCAAGCAGAGCGGCGAGGACTGCGACTGGGGTGCCTTCGCCTCCACCTCCTACGGGACGTGCAGCAAGACTTGCCAATGGAACGCCCATTGTGGCGACGGCAAGACCGATGCTCCGAACGAGGAGTGCGACAACGGTGCAGCCAACAGCGATACGACCTATGGCGGTTGTCGACCCAACTGTCTGAAGGGCCCCCGTTGCGGCGATGGTGTCGTTCAGATTGGTGGCGGCGAGGAGTGCGACAACGGGTTCAACACCGATACGTACCAGTTCTCGTCTAACTCCTGCGGGGCCGGATGCAAGAAGGTTCCGTCTTGTGGCGATGGCGTGAAGCAAGATCTCTACGAGATCTGCGACAACGGCAATAGCAACAGTGATACGGCCTACAACGGTTGCACGACGAAGTGCGATTGGGGCCCCTACTGCGGCGATGGCATCAAGAACGGCACGGAACAATGCGACAAGGGCGCTGAGAATGGTGGCTATGGACCAGGCTCTTGCACCATTGCTTGTCTAGTCGGTCCCTATTGTGGGGATGGCATTCGCAACGGCGCTGAGGAATGCGATGGAACTGCGCATTGTAATCTGACGACTTGTAAGACCGATTCCGTACTGCGGTGATGGCATCACGCAGGCCGGTGAGGATTGCGACTGGGGCGTCTCTGCCGTCAACGATGTCTACGGAACCTGCAATCCGTCTTGCAAGTGGAACGCCCACTGTGGCGACGGGATCCCCCAAGCTCCCGAGGAGCAGTGCGACAACGGTTCGAACAATAATAACGACGTCTACGGAGGCTGCCGCGTGGACTGCATGTTTGGTCCGCGATGTGGCGACGGTGTCGTCCAAGCCGACCAAAAGGAAGAGTGCGACAACATCTACAACGACGACACCTATCGCTTCTCGAGCAACTCTTGCGGAAAGCTCTGCAAGGCGGTGCCCTATTGCGGTGACGGTCACGTCGATCCGCTCTACGAAGTCTGCGATATGGGTGCGGCAAACAACGACGCCGCTTACAACGGTTGCACGACTGCCTGCGAACCCGGCCCCTATTGTGGGGACGGCGTGCCAAACGGCGTCGAGTTCTGCGATCTCGGTCTCGCGAACGGCGGCTACGGAGTTGGCTCATGTTCGATCGATTGCAAACCCGGACCCTTCTGTGGCGACGGGACGAGAAATGGGTCGGAGGAGTGCGACGTAAACGATCCTTCTGCCAAGTTCTGCGGAAGCGACTGCAAGATCCAACCGCATTGCGGCGACAACATGCTCCAGGTTGGCGAGGAGTGTGACTGGGGTACTGCGGCGTCGACCGCCTACGGGACCTGTAATGCGACCTGCAAGTGGAACAGCCATTGTGGCGACGGTGTCACCAATGCTCCGGACGAGGAGTGCGACAATGGTGCGGCAAACAGCAACGAAACCTACAACGGTTGTCGTCTGGATTGCCTCCAAGGCGCACGTTGCGGTGACGGCGTGACGCAAAAGACCAACGGCGAAGAGTGCGACAACGGATACAACGAGGACAAGTACAGCTTCTCGAGTACGTCTTGCGGGACTGGCTGCAAGGCGGTGCCTCGCTGCGGTGACGGCATACTCCAATCGCTCTACGAGCTCTGCGACAACGGCGTGCTCAACAGCGACACGACGTACAACGGTTGCAACACGAAGTGCGAGTGGGGCCCCTACTGCGGCGACGGCAAGAAGGATCCCGAGGAGGTTTGCGACAACGGCTCGCGCAACGCGGCTTACTCGAAGACGCCCGGTGGTTGCAGCTTCGACTGCCAGCCCGCGCCCTATTGCGGAGATGGCGAGCGCAATGGACCCGAGCAGTGCGATCTAGGTACGGACAAGAACACCGGCGCCTACGGTGGATGCAACGCGGACTGCTCGCGTGCGGCGTACTGCGGAGACCACATCGTCCAGGCCGACAAGGGCGAGGCCTGTGACGATGGCCTGACGGGAAGCATGTCTTGCTCGACGACGTGCTCGCGGCGCGACATCTTGCAGTGACGTCCCGAGTATGCGGCCCCGAAGTGCCGAGCCGTCGAAAGTCGACGGGATCGGCATCTCGGGGCCGCAGCCGTTTCGGCTCGTCCAGCGCAAGAATCGAAGCGCTTGGTCACGAGAATTCAGCCGTCGGATCTCGACGGGATCGGCATCTCGGGGTCGCTGCCGGTTTCACCAACCGAGTGGATCATTCGAGCGCAACCCGCCGTAGTGGATCAGCTTCGGACGCCGCTCTTCGAGATGGAAGGAGTGCGCGAAGCATCTGCTCAGCGGCGACGATGAATGACTCGATTGGTAGGTTCTTCGGTTTGCCGTGAACCAGCCATTTCGAGAGATGCGTGACGGTTTCGACGAGGAGCACCCCCCGAACCTCGAGTTCGCTCGGGGATGAATCGGATTTTCGTCGAACGATCGGCTCGATTTGTCGATTACGTGAACCCGGACCTCTCGTTCGTGCCCGAGGCTTCCAAGCTCCCGATCGATGGCTTCGAGCAGGCGAGGCTTCGTCGCGTCGATCGACGCGAGTCGTCGTAACAGGAAGAGGGGCTCCTCCATTGGGTCGGAGCCCGGGCGTGCAAGCCGCGCAAGTACTAGTTCGACTTCCGGTTTGATCCCTCGACCATGGCGCTCCACCTCGGCCCTAAATACGGCCTCTTTGTCCGCAAAGTATTGATACGGCAACTTACCGATGCTTGAGCGGCCAGGGTTTCACCGTGCCGTCGGGTTCGATGCGGAATGCGTGCACACCGGCCATCGTGCTCAAGAGGAGCATCGCGAAGTGTTCCCGCGAATACAGGCGGAAGGCGAGGAGGGTGCTGTCTTTGGTCGCCTTGCCGTCGGAGATTCGATCATCGAAAATGACCGTACTTGGCGCGTGCGCGAACTTATCGGGCTCACCCATTCGCATCCTCAGCCCACCGAATTCGCCGGCGCGCCAAATCGCGAGGAGTTTCCCGTCCAGATCGACCGCGGCAACGTCCTCTGGCTCCGCCGGTCGAAGATCACTGGCTTTGCCGTCGAGGGCGTCGCCATTGACTGCCACGCGGACGCAACCCGCCGACGTGCACGTATCGTGGTACATGCGAGTATTGCCTCCCTTGCCGTGCTCGACGGACACGACGGTTGCCGTCGTGCCGTGACACCCAAGCACGCCCCAGGGGGAGGCGAAGACCGGATCCGTGTAGCGATCGCCGATTCGGAAGGTGAGAAAGTCGCTGTCGCGTCCTCGTACCCGAATGACGGTCATTCGATCCGTGCGACACCCGGTCAAGTGTGGTTGCTCTTCCTCGCCCTCGCGGATGAGTCCAGGTTCCGGAAGCTCTCCGATGTCGACGAGGGAAAAGGACGACTTGTCCTTCTGATTCAGTGGGAGTGCGAAGAGTCGCCTCTCTTGGTTTGGCGTGATCCCGCGAACGAGGACCTGGTCCCAGAGGAGTTGGGAGCCGTAGAAGTAGTTGCCGACTTGGAAGTTCGGTTTCAGCGGAGTTCGCGAAGGTGGATTTTCTCCCGACTTTTGAGTGAGGACCATGGTCTTGGCTTCCGGATCCCAGCCGAGCACCGCAACCGAGCCATCCTTCGCGGAATAGCCACCGTAGCTGTACATCCGATTCGATTGGAGTGGACGACCCGGCCACGAAGATCCCCTCGCTTCCGCGCTTCCCTGAGAACACGAGACTTCCCGCATCCGGGTCGGAGGTGCCAAGCAAGCGCAATCCGTGGCCCTGCACGGATTTGAGCTCCACCATGGAACGGCACTCTGCTTCGGTTTCCTTCGGCCGGAAGACGCAAAGCACCGGGGTGGGGGGATTTTCTTCTTCGATGAGGACGGGCAGGGCAAGTCCTGGGTTGTCCTCGGTGAAACTTCGAGTGAGCCCCTTTTTCGACAACCCCACCACTTTGGCGAGACTGTCGGCGTTTCGCGGTGCCGGGGGCAAGGCTTTCGGGGGAAGTGACGCGGAGCTGAGGCGATCCAAGGTGGCAAACACGGAGGTGACGACCTCCGAGTTGTCTTTCGTGATGGCTTCGAAGCTGGCGAGGAGCTTCGTGAGCTCGGGGAAGCCCTTCGTGTCCTTCTCGTCGCCTGCGCCCTTGAGGAGCGTCACCATGTTTCCAAGACTCGCTCGGCACGTGTAGGGCCAGACGTTATTTCCGCTCGTCACCCGTTCTGCGTCGGAACGGGTTAGTGCCTCGAGCTGCAGACGCCGGTATCGAAGGGCAGGGGTCTCCTGGGGCTCGAGCGGGCCACCGAGGAGACAGCTCCGCAAATCGAGGGACGCCTTTTCTAGCTCGAGGCGCGCCGAACGCTGTGCGTGCACGATTGCCAGCGTGATGCCGAGCAGAGCCGCGCCGCAACCGAGCGCGAGAAAGAGTGTGCGTCGTTTCTTACCCTGGGCCCGGAGCGATTCGAAGTCGGGATCGGAATCACGATCAGACGAGTTTTCGTGCGTGGACAAGCGCCATTCTCCTGATGACGAGCGGCTGAAGCCGCCCATAGGAACATCCCGCGCGGAAAGATGGCACGACTTTGCTTTTCTGGGAATCGCCCACACGCTAGTCTTGCGCCTCGATGGTCCGTTTTTGGTCATGCAAGGCCGGTCTCGGGTTGGCCTTGGGGCTTGGTTTCTGGTGCAGTGGATGCGCTTCTGGTGTAACCGAGGCGGCGCCGGGGCCCTCGGTGCGCAATTCGTCCATTGCCGTGGTCACGCCGAACAGGCAAAAACCTGCGGAAGCGATCTCGCACGTCGCTTCATCTCCGTGGCTTTCCGACTCGAAGCCGGATTTGAGACGTCTGACCGTGCTCGTGCGCTCCAAACCTCCCGCCGATTTGGCTGCCAAGTTCCTCGATATTGCCCAGCACAACCAGCGAATGCAGGCATTCTTTCGCGCCGCGGCCGAGGGGGGATTCGGGAGCGGATTCGTGGTCGTTCGTCGAATGCAAGAGCCGTCGGGTGCATTCCGGCACTTCATCGTTACCAATCGACACGTGGTCGAGCTTGCAAATTCCGTTACCGTGGCGTTCCAGGGTGAGTCGCAAGAATACGAACTCCCTGTGGTCTACGTCGATCCGAGCTACGACCTTGCTCTTCTGTCGTTGGACGTCGAATCCTTGGATGCGGCACTGGTGACGCGACTTGCGCCTTTGGGCTTCGATTTCGAGGCGACACCGGCAACGGATCAACAACCCGTCGTGGCAAGTGGCTATCCGGCAATTGGGCAGGAGCCGTCCTATCAAGTCTCTCGCGGTTATGTCTCGAATGAGCGATTCGAAATTGCGGAGGGTGGTCGAGCGCTCCGCTACGTGCAACACACGGCTCCGATCGATCCCGGTAGCAGTGGTGGGCCGCTGACGACCGAATCCGGGAAGCTGCTCGGGATCAACACCATGAAGGTGCGCCGCCGTGAAAACGTCGGACTCGCCGTACCCGCTCCCGTCGTCGAACGCGCCATCGAAAACGCGATTCGGAGCGAGAGCGAGCGGCAGAAACCCGGTGATCGCGAAGCCGCATCGGGTGCATGTCGGGCGCTCCTCGTCGCTCTCGGGAGTGGCGATGCCGGGCTCGAGGACGTCGAACGCGCCATCGGCGCACCGATGTTGGTTCGTGACGGGTTTTCGAGCTTGGACGCGCTTCCCTCAAAGGACGGCACCGATTGGCTCGAGCGGTTTCTCGAATCGCCGACTCAGGTGTTCCTGACGGCAGTGGCAATGCGATTGATTGACGAACGCCCGAAGCCCGATGCTCGAATGGAATGCAAGTTTGTCGAGCCCGAGCCGACCGACGGAGCCTTTGCCTTCGACGTCCCCACTCGTCGAGGCCAACGGCGTTGGACGTTTGCGTGGGAGCAACGCCGTTTCAAGCTCGTTCGCGCCTCCCTCGATTCTACGGCGCGAAACGAACGTTCTTTCGGGATTACGGCAAGCCAAAGAGCCGTAAATGGACACCGCGACTGAAGTGAGAGTCGAGCTCGCGTGCGCCGTGTACGGCGAAGACCGCACCTCGCAGGTCGCACCTCGCGGGTCCTCGCAGGCCGTACCTCGCAGGCCCTCGAAGGTCGCACCTCGCGGGCCCCGAAGGACGTGAAGACGCCTTTTACTCGATGGGCGTCTCCGAAATGAGGAAGTCGTCGAAGTCGAGGATCTGCTGAGTGCTGGGCGCCCAGGTGTCATCGCTTCCACCGAAAAAGGTCGAGAAGTAGAGGGCGTCGATCCCGAAGGTTGCCCCAGCGAGGCGGTAGAGGAACGCTTGCTCGTCGAGCGCCAGGTTTCCGTCGAACCACGCTTGGAGGATGCCGTCATGCGCACCCGGCGTGTTCATTCGGATGTGGTGTTGCACGCGGTGCCAAACGCCAGGCGTGAAGGTCACTTTCGTATCGTTCGTTTCGTAGACGTAATCGTCCCCGCAGCTGTTCACCTTTTCGGGAAAGTACATGTACTGCACACAGGCACCGCCTGGGCGCCACATCATGCGTGCGGAGAAACCGCCCGGAATCGGCGACGCAACCCGTCGGGTGTGTGCCTCCGACCAAGCCCGGTAGCTTGCCTCCGCGAACGAAGTCGAATCCGTCCGCAAAACGCAACCGGTAGGACAAATAGAGCTCCTCGAAGGATGCCGAGAGCGGGATCAAGAACTGAACGCCGCCATCGGTAGGGCCGTAAACGGCTGCGGGATAAGTGACTCTGAGTGCTCGGGCGCCACCTTCGTCGATGATTGCCGCTCGACCATCGTCGAGCCCGTCGTTCCACGTGGCTGGGCCGGAGGAAATCCTCCGACGCCATGCTTTGCGTGTAGAGCCCCACTTCACGCTGCTGGAAGTCGACATGAACGAGTGCCTTCGTTCCGTTGCCTGCGCCGGCGGTCGATGCAGTCGTCGCGGCGGTCGCGCCACCAACTTCGGGATTGCTGCTCGAACCCGCACTCGGTGCTCCGCCCGACGATGTTCCTCCGGTTGCGCCATTCGTCGATCCCCCTACTGAAGGCGTGGAGGAGGCACCGCTCCGCCCTTCAGTCGTGTCGCTTTTTGCGTCCGACGAACTGCAAGCGAGTTGCGCTGCCACGATCGACACGCCGATCACGCAAGTTGAACACAGCGAGCGAGACTCAGCGAACCTTCGGGGCATCCCAGGATTATGCCATGGCACTTCACGGCCACGCCATCTTCGCTCACGCGTTCAACGGTCGGGGCGAGTGAGTGCAGGTGGGACGGCGCGAATGTACGGCACCCCTGCGAGGCCGCACGTCGATGCCGTGCCATCACCAATGGCGTCGATAGGGCACCATCGCCGAGGCGGCGAAGCCGTTTCGTCCGTAGAATCTGCGCGCTCGTTCGTTGGCTGCGTCCGTGAGCAATGTGATTCGCTTGAGTCCGCGTTCGCGGCACAACGAGACCGCCGCGTCGAGCAGGTGGCTGCCAATCCCCTTGTCTCGTCGATCGGGCGACACCACCATGTCCTCGAGCCACGCGACGGGGCCACCTTCTGCGGTGCTGATCGTGAAGAGGAGACTGACCATGCCGACGACCCTCGTGTCCGACGTCGCGACGAGCAGAACTCCGACGTCCGGCGAATCGAGGATGAGTCGAAGCGCTCGCCGTTGTCGTAAAGGATCGGGCGCGAAGTCCGCTTCGATGGAAAATAGGATGCCGAGTAACTCGACCATGTTGTCGAGATCTTCGACCTTAGCGGGACGAACGAGCATCGATGACCCTCCCTTGATGCGTCATTGTGGGGCGCGATTGCCGAGGCAGTGAATCGTTACGGAAACACCGCGAGCGACGAGGCGTGATTCGAGGAGCGAACGTACGTCACTCCATCGAGCGCCAGCGAGCCCTTGGCCGAGTGGTGGCGCATGCACGACGGCATTCGTCGCCAACGCGCGAGTGGCGACTCGAATCCAGGCATTCGCCGAGTGCCGTCAAATCAAGACTCGACTCCGGATTGCCGCGCGAGCGCTCCGCGACGAGATGGCCCAGCACGACGTTGGCGGCAAGTTCCGCATAAATCACGTGGCCCAGGGGCGCGGACGAGCCGAATTCCCGCCGGTACGCGAGCAGTGCCGCCGTACAAGCGGGCCAGCGCGCTTCGATGGCTTGGGTGAATCCGAGGCCCCACACCAGGGCTTCGGCCATCAAATGCACGAGAATACACGGCGACATATCGGGGATCCGAGTCGCGTCGCTACGTAGGCGAATTTGGAGCGTCGATACTGTCACGGTGCGATGGGGCGATCCTCGTAGGAGTCACATGGCCTGCAGGTTTCTTCGGGATTGCATCGGCGTGTGGCCCAAAGCTGACGGCAAAATACGGCGCTTCGATGTCGGTCCGACGGTGCCTATCGGGAACACGCGGCTTTCGTGCGTGGGTTCTGGAGCCTCTCCTCGAGACCGCCCGTTGGATTGATTGGTCTTTACGTCGCGCAAACGGTCCGCGACGTGACCGCGACGGCAAAACCAACCAAAACTCCCCGGTGGAAGCCTTGCAATTCGGACACCTAGTCCCCGCTCTCCGTCGCATCGTGCTCGAAGGCGCGCGGTCGGCCCCGTTGGCCGATGGCTGCCGGTGACGCTCAGAACACCAACGAGAATCCGGCACGTTCGTCACTCCCAGGCCGGCGCTTGCATCGTTGGTGCGGAGAGCGCCACGTCGCAGCGAGACTCGAAGGTTTCGCGCTGAGATACGACGCGCTGCGCTGAGATACGACGCGCTGCGCTGAGCTCCGACTCTGTCCGTTTTACGCGCAGAGATGGTGGGGCCCAGTGCAGCGAGGCGGTTCTCGGAAGGGCGCGAGATTGCGGCGCGTGCACCTGGGGGGCTCCGAGTGCACGCGCGGTATCTAGCCGGTCGTCGAGGTCGTCGAGGTCGTCGAGGTCGCCGAGGTCGTCGAGGTCGTCGAAGTGTTCGATCGATGCTCGTCACCCATCGAGATCCGCAAGACGAAGTACATGAGTGTCAGCGTCCCGATCGCAAACACCGTATCGCCGAACGCGCGCATCCAACGCAAGACGTGCATGGTGTTCTGCTGCAAGAATTCGGAACTCCGCGCGTACCAATAGCCGTGTTCGACGGAGGCCCAGGTCTGCATCAAGCCTACGGGCAGCAAGCTGAAGAGTACCATGGCCATCAGACCGCCATTGATGGCCCAAAATGCGAATCGGAGTGGCCCTTCCTTCCAAAGAGCACTGGTTCGGTACGTTCGGAAGCAGAACAACATCAAGCCAATCCCGAGCATCCCGTAGACCCCGAAGAGCGCCGCGTGTCCGTGGACTGGAGTCGTGTTGAGGCCCTGCATGTAGTAGAGAGCGATAGGTGGATTGATCATGAATCCGAAAAGCCCAGCTCCGACGAGATTCCAAAACGCGACAGCGACGAAGAAATGAAATGGGCCAACGGTATTTGCGCACCCAGGGACGCGAGCTGGCGAGCCTAAGATTGTGCCAAGCTTCGAATCCCACGAAGAGCAAGGGGACGACCTCGAGGGCACTGAAGACGGAGCCGAGCGCGAGGACCACCATTGGTGTGCCCGCGAAATAGAGGTGGTGTAGCGTGCCAATCACTCCACCGGCGAGGAAGATCGTCGCTGCGAGCACCGTCGAGCTACCTGCCGTAGCCAAGCGGATGAGGCCGAGCCGCGCGAACAGGAACGCGATGATCACCGTCGCGAACACCTCGAAGAATCCCTCCACCCAGAGATGAACGACCCACCAACGCCAGTATTCGGCGACCGCCAAATTCGTGTGTCGACCGTAGCCGAGAGCGGCTCCGTAGAACCCGGCAATCGCGACGGACGAGATGACGAACAGTATCAACACGGGGCGTTGCTCGTCGCGTTTGCGAAGTGCAGGAACGAGTGCGCGGAGCATGAGCCAAAGCCAAAGAAACAGGCCGATCAAAAGGGCGATTTGCCAGAGTCGGCCGAAATCGATGTACTCGTAACCGCTGTGTCCGAGATAAAACCACACGTCACCGCTGAGGCCGCGCATTACGCTGAACCACTGCCCCGCCATGGAACCCAGAATCACCGTGACGACGGCACCGAACAGCACGTTGACGCCCAAGCGTTGATAACGTGGCTCTGCACCTACCGAAGGCCCGATGTAGAGGCCCGCAGCGAGCCAAGTGGTTGCAATCCAGAATATCCCAAGCTGAAGGTGCCAGGTGCGCGCGACCGTGTAAGGCAGAAATCGAGCGAGGGGGATCCCGTAAAAGCCGCCGCCTTCCACCCCGTAATGAGCCGTGACGACTCCCAGTATCACCTGTAGCCCCATCAGCGCCGTTGCCGCCCAGAAGTACTTCATGACGGCGCGCTGTGACGGAGTGGGCGCCGCACCGAGGAGGGGATCGTCGTTGGGCGTGCTCGGTTGAGCTTCCTCCTTCTGCATCGCATAAAACAGTGCCATCGCGCCGATCCCCGCCAATAGCACGATGATGCTCACGCCCGTCCAAACCACGGTTTCACCCGTAGGACGATTGCCCACGAGCGACTCGTGGGGCCAGTTATTGGTGTACGTGACGTCGTCTCCAGGGCGTTGCGTCGATGCTGCCCAAGAGGTCCAGAAGACGAACGCCGCGAGTTGATACATTCGCGCAGGATCGGTGAGTGTTCCGCTCGGGATCGCATACTCCGGGCGTCCGTCGCGAAATACGCTCGTATAGTGAGCCAGATTCGAGGCGAATGCTCGACCGCGCACGTCGTCGATGACGAGTACGCCGCTCTTCGCATCGTAGCGATTGGGCCGCACCGAATCTTGGAGCCTTTCGATCAGCTTGCTCTGCTCTTCGGACGGAAGCTGCGCAAAGCTTCGCCCGTGTTGCATCATCGCCCACTCCTCGAGGGTGTAAGCCGCTTCGCGATGGAGCCAATCCGCAGTCCAATCCGGGGCAACGTAGCTCCCGTGGCCCCAGATGGAAACCGACCTCCATGCCCCCCATCGCCTGCCAAACGTTTTGTCCGGCGGAAATGTCACCCGTATCGATGACGGTGGTTCCGCTCGTCGTAACGACTCGACTGGGGATTGGGGGCGCTTGTTGGTAAATCCGCACCCCTGTCCAGCCGAGAACCGCGAAAGATAGGACCAGGACCGTGACGAAATAGAGCCAAAGTCGTCTCATGGCAGCTGGGCCAATCCATGTTGTTGGCCCCCTCCAGAGTGCAATGGCCGATTGACGAATTCAGCTGTGGGGCCACGAGCCCATGGCGCGCGTGTACGCTGGACGGCGCGAGCGCTCGATGGCGCGAGCGCTCGATGGCGCGAGCCGCTCGTTTACGTCGTTTCAATTCGAGGGAAGTCCTCTTACGGCTTCGCAACTCGGTAAATACCGCTCGTGGTGGCCGCCGCGTCGCTCTTGGCAAGCCAATACAAATAGCTGCCCTCGGAGCGCAGGTAGCTCGGCTCCGTCAGGCCAGCCACGAGCGTTTTCACGCCCCCCGCACAGGCAGGCCGAGAACAGTAGGCGATGCTCGTACTCGTGAGAAAGTAGACGTTGCTCTCGTCCACGAGCATGTCGCTGTTGAAGGCCGTAGGCAGGCTGGCAACGGTGTTTGCCGAAGCCGGATCGGTGGCAAGGCAGGACTTCAGCACCAAGCCTTCGATCCAGTAAAGGCGCCCGCCGTGAGCGGCGAAGTTGATGGGCTGACCGCTCACCAGGGTTGGATAGCTCTTGCATCCAGTGAAGCGATCGCATGCGACAAGGTTCGGTTGTGCGCCTGCCGTATCCGTACGAATGTAGTAAACGAAGGCGTTGTCTATGGCAAGCCGTGTATCGGAAGTCGGATAGTTTCCGATCTTGACGGTCGTGCCAATGGTCCCGTCGTTGTTACCCGGGACACGATTGACCGAGGCCGTCGAGGGGTCCGAGAGATACCCAGTGACGTGATAATAGAGATCGCCGTCCACACCGATGAGACCACCGATGGCGCCGGACGGACTCGGCGACGCAAGGGCAAGCGTGGTGCCGCAAGTGGTCAGATTGCAGTAGCGGTAGCCAGGGTACTTATCGGAGGGGAGCGCCTTGCCGAAGAATGCAACCACGTCCGTCGTCAGAGTTTTCGTAATGGTCAGATGTGATGCTGCACCGGGGGCCGCGACTTGTTGAGTGTAGCCGGAGCAAGCGGCTGGACGGGTGCACCATTGAATGACGCTGCTGTCGGTGTAAAGATCCCCCTGCTCGAGACATCCATGCCCTGCGCTGCGGCGAGATCGCTGACGAGCAGGGCTTTCGTGCAGTGAGCCGCCTGGCACGTGGACTTCGCGCCGCAGGCATGACCACAGGCCCCGCAATGGTTGACGTCCGAGGAGACGTCCACGCAGGTATTCGTCTGTGGACAGAGCGTTTCCGATTCGGAACAGGAGGGCAGTGTGCTCGAGCTGGTTGCGCCGCCCGACGCCGTGCTCCCGCCGGCTGTCGTGTTCACGGTATTGGTTCCGCCGGCTCCAACGCCACCGGAGGTGGTGCTGCCACCCGAACCGCTGCTCGAAGCGCCGCCAGTCGTCCCAGGCGAGCCGATCCCGCCGCTGCCAGTGCTGCTCGCTCCGCCCGCGGATTTACCGCCCGCGGATTTACCGCCCGTAGACTGCCCTCCCGAGTCTTGCCCAGCCACTTCTCCGCCCGTGCCGTCGTCACTGTAGGAACGCTTCTTCGAGCCACAAGCGGGGGACGATCCAACGGCGACGAGTGCAGTCCAAAGCATCCATTGCTTACGAGCGAGCCGAGCCATCATCGCCTGCCTATAGCGCAGCGACAAATGCCGGCAAGACGAGGCCCACGCTTGGTCATCGATGCGCTGTTCTTGCGGCTGATTGTCCTCGCGTAGGGTGAAAACGGCTCGGGGCAACGACGGTTGCGCGCAGCTGTTTTCGTCGCTTTCCCAGGTGATTGTTCCAGCGGAAGCCCGACCCGACCCCCCAACGTTGGTCCGTCGAACTTCGACTGCATGCGCGGATCCAACTTCGCCCAGGGTGACCACGATGGCCCTTCGTGAGAGTCCTCTAGGTGTCCGTAAACGGACGGAGGAGGTGCGTCGATGAGCATCGTGCGTTCGACGTGAACGTTGCCGAGTTCGAAGGCCGCGACGATGAGCGTGACGGTGACGAGTACGACGACAACGGCCAAAAGACCCAAAAGATCTTCATTGCGACCTCGCTTTGCGCGAGCGCTGCGTCGGCCTCGCCGATCTTTGGGCTACCACGAGCTCTGGTTGCGTGGCAATCCACGCGCCCAATCGTGGGTCCCGACGTCCCTGCCGCTCACTTCGCGAACTGACCATGCAATTGGGGGGCGCCGGTCCTTGACAACCCGAGTCGCACTCCCGAAAAACGAGGTTCACCCATGACGAATGCAATCGAGACGCAAGGTTTGACGAAACGATTTGCGGAGACTCATGCGCTCGCTGGACTGGATTTATCGATTCGTGGCGGGTGTGTCTATGGTCTGCTCGGTCCGAACGGCGCCGGCAAAACCACGGCTATCCGTGTGCTCACGACGTTACTCAAGCCGAGTGGTGGCCGTGCGATGGTATTGGGCTTGGACGTCGTACGGGAGGCGTCGCTGGTTCGTCAAAAAGTGAGCCTCACGGGACAGTATGCCTCGGTGGACGAGGATCTCACGGGAATGGAGAACCTCATTTTGGTCAGTCGCCTTCTCGGCATGTCATGGACCGATGCGCGACGACGCGCGTCGGAGTTGCTGGCGATTTTCGGTCTGACGGACGTCTCTAGCCGCCAAGTCAGGACCTTTTCGGGCGGGATGCGGCGTCGAATCGACATTGCGGCAAGTCTGGTAACGCGCCCGGAGATTCTATTCTTGGACGAACCGACGACGGGCCTCGATCCAAGGAGTCGCAACCAGGTTTGGGAATTGGTCCGTCAAATCGCGGCTGGCGGCACGACCGTGTTGCTCACGACGCAGTATCTGGAAGAGGCGGATCGTCTGGCAGATCGCATGGCGGTCGTCGATCGCGGCAAGGTCATTGCGGAGGGGACCAGTCGCGAACTCAAGGCTTCGATCGGCGGAAATGCGTTACAATTCCAACTCGCCGATGAGCGCCAGCGCGAAAACGCTTGCTCGCTCGTGACCGAGCTATTGGGTGACGTCGCGCTGACGAACTCGGGTGGCGCATCGATTTCGATCAAGGTTGCCGATCCGTCGAGGGCCGCGCAAGTACTCGAAGCCTTGTCAAATGCAGCGATTCGAGTCACCGACTTTTCGCTGGGTGCACCGAGTCTCGACGACGTGTTCTTTTCGTTGACTGGACGCTCGCAAGTGCAAGAGTCGAGCATTGACGGGAATGAGGTGTCCCCATGAACGTGGAGAGTTATTCCGAGCTCCGTGAGTCCTTCGAGCTGAGCGCGAGACCGTCCTCGACTTCGGCTTGGTCTGCGGTTGCCACGCTGGCGTGGCGGGCCCTGCTCAAGATCAAGCACGTGCCGTTTCAGCTCTTCGACGTCACGGTGACGCCGATCATGTTCACGTTGTTGTTCACGTTCATGTTCGGCGGCGCGTTGGCAGGCTCTCCGGCGGTCTACATCCAGTACTTATTGCCGGGGATATTGGTCCAGACCGTCTTGTTCGTCACGGTATACACCGGTGTAGGAATCAATAGCGATATTCAGAAGGGGCTCTACGACAGGTTTCGCTCCCTTCCGATATGGCAGCCTGCGCCCGTCATCGGTGCGTTGGCTGGAGATCTGTTCCGCTACTCGATGGCATCCTGCATCATCTTGGTCCTGGGATACGTCCTTGGCTTTCGTCCGGCGGCCGGGGTCATCGGCGTGCTCCTCGCATTGGGGCTCGTTCTCGTATTCGCTTTCGCGGTTTCTTGGATCCGGATCATCTTCGGAATGAAGGTGAAGACGCCGGAATCCGTCATGACGACGAGTTTCGTCTTTCTGATGCCACTGACCTTCGCCAGTGACATATTCGTTCGCCTTTCGACGATGCCGCCGTGGCTCCAGGCGATCGTTCGGCACAACCCGGTTACGGATTTCGACCGACGCTTCGCGAGGTCTCATGCACGGAACGGACGTCACGGCCGACGTGCTTTGGGTCTTCGGTGCATCCGCGCTGCTCGTCGTCATTGCGGCGCCCCTTGCCATGCACCTGTATCAACGGGAACGGTAGCGCTCCTACCCTGCAACGTCCGGTGCCGAAGTCAGAGTGCCCCTGCGCGCAGTCTTTTTTGTCGGTACGTCGTGCAACGTCCGGTGCCGAAGTCAGAGTGCCCCTGCGCGCAGTCTTTTTTGTCGGTACGTCGTGCAAACGTCCGGTGCCGAAGTCAGAGTGCCCCTGCGCGCAGTCTTTTTTGTCGGTACGTCGTGCAAACGTCCGGTGCCGAAGTCACGAATGACAGGCAAATATGCTGGCGTCCAACCTAAGCGGATGGGTTGCTGCTCTAAGTGTCCTACGGGCTTCACGTCGGTCTAGAACAGCGTCCCCGCTCCGGATTCTGCTTTGACTTGGGCTGCGACCGTCGACGGATTGGCGAGCAGCGTCGCCTCGTAGGTTTCGGTGCTGGTGCCACCCTTCGTCGGAGCGGTGAGCAAGAAGGTGTGATTGGTGCGGCGAATGGGTTTGGTCAATCCGGTCCCGTCCGACGGTTGGCCGCTGAGCGACAGCGTTGAGTTTCCGTCGACGAGATTGTCCTCGTCCGTTCCGCTGTTCATCGGTGCGTAGAGCTTACCGAAGTTGCCGGTTGAGCAGAATGGGTATGTCCCAGCGCCACTGTCGCTGTTGAATATCGCCGTCGTGGTGGACTCGAAGACGTTGCCTTGGAGGAGCCCCGTGCTGCCACAAGCGACGCCCAAGCCCTGTCGATCGATGTTCGACCAGAGGTTGTTGTACACGTGCCCCCACGTGCTCGGGCCGAAAAGAAAGGCGTTGTATCGGCTCGAGCCATGAAACCAGTTATGGGCGAGGGTCAGCGCTGGATTCTGATTGGTTCCTAGGGTCGATGGACTGCGTTGCGTGCATACTCCGTCGACCTTACCGTCGAAATTGCAGTGACTGATCGTGATGTAACCCGTTTCGACGATCGTCTGTCCCGTGGTGCCGTCCAATGACGACATGATGTTGAAGTAGCCCTTGCCGATGTTGCGGAAGGTGGTGTGGTCGATCCAAACGTGATCGCCGGGCCACAGATTGATCCCGTAGCCCAAGCCATTGACGTGGTTGCCGACATTTTCGAGTGTCAGATTGCGGATGACGATGTTCGATACGTTCGAAAGGGAGATCATCGCGTTCTGGAAGACCGCACCTTTACCGAGCCCGATGAGCGTCTTGTGCGATCCGAATCGCAAATACTCGTGGGTATCGGTGATTTCGTAGCGGGTCTCGCCGTTGTTACAATAGGCGGCAATGGCCGTCTGTTTCGCGAGTGGGGTGGCAGGATCGCAAGGTTGGTCGCAGACCGCTATCGTCTTCGGCGTCGTCGCGAATGCATAGGTTCCCTCCGCAATCAGTAAAATCGCGGGGTCGTCGCTGCCAATCAGGTCGCGGATCTCCTGAACGTCGTCGACGTAGTGGAGGCGTCCCTGCGCGAATGCATCAGCATAGGTTCCACCGCCCGTCGTGCCACCGTTGAGACTGGCGCCGCCGACTGGGCGTTCGTCGATGGCATCCGCGACGGCTTGCGTCACCGGTCCTGCGTCAGAGATCCCTAGGTTGATGGTTGAACTCGTGTTGCTGGCCGTTCCCCCGGAACCCGTCGCGCCTGCATTCGTCGCGCCCGAGATGCCAGCTGTGCCCGCGACGCCCCCTCCACCTCCGGCCTGGGAACGAGAGAGCAGGCGACTGCGTTGCTCCGTGCAGCGACAGTGCAGCACCGCGCATGCACCGACCATCAATAGCGGAACGATTGAGTTCTTGCGTAGATGAAGGGGAGTGCTCAGGGGCATGGGGACCAAAAAGCGTACCACGCGCGGCCAAAGTTCAAAGGCTCGAGGGGTAGTACGGCGCGGAACCTCCTTGGGCTCCGCCGTCCAGAGCGGAGCTGTGGACATTGGCGTGGTCTCTGGATTATCGTCTCGTCTCCGGATGGACCGGTGATGGCATACGGCGTGCGCGTTCTTTCGGACGCGCATCGACGGGCTCCGCGAATGCTTGCGGGATGCCGTTCGTGGTTCCCGGGCTGTGGAGCGAGTGGGGAGCAAGTCATGACAAGAACGTCGAAGCGAGGGGCTGCGTTGCAGAGAGGCAGGTCGGCGGTGGTAAAACGCAAGAAGTCGAGGCCTCGCGGTGCGGACGCTCAAAAACCGCGGAGCCACGACACGTCAGCGGCGGACGATGCCGCTATCGAGACTCCCGTAACGACGACACGGGCGCCGAAGGCGAAGCTGGCGAAAGCACCTGGATCACCGCGATCGCGCTCGGAAGGCGGAGCGCCGCACGCGCCGGCGTCGAAAGGAACTTCTCGGCGCGATATTTCACCTCCGGCTTCGGACCCGAGAAATCCAGTGGCGAGTGGGCATGCTGCTCGGCGTTCGACGCCAGCGGAGAGTGCGACCCGTCGCCCCGGATACGAGCTGCGTCAGGAAGAGATCGAGCAGGCGCTCCGCGCGGGCAGCCAAACCGGGATTCTGGAAGACTACTTTGGCGAGTCCGCTTATCGCGAACTGCGTGAATTGGCGCTCGAGTCCTCCACGACCCGACGCCGCGGTGGGCCGCGCGTATTGATTCTGCCTGGGATCATGGGATCGACCCTCGGCATTCCGAATCGGGTGGGGCCTTTCGACGACGTGCTTTGGCTCGATCCTCTCGACGTTGGGTTGGGCCATCTCACTTGGCTTGCGCCCGATTCTGGTCGGGCACTCGCGCCCTTGGGCGTCATTCTCTTCACCTATTTGCGCCTGCGTTTGGCTCTGCAGCGGGCAGGCTACGATGCCGACTTCTATCCCTTCGACTGGCGCCGCAGCATCGACGAACTCGGCGCCGAGCTCGCGGACGTCATCGGTCGCGAGCAACACGCCCGGATTCATTTGGTCGCGCACAGCATGGGCGGCCTCGTCGCTCGTGCCGCGCTGAGCCACGCAGAGGGCAAGAAAGTCGAACGACTGATCATGCTCGGCACCCCGAACTTCGGCTCCTTCGTACCGGTACAAGCCATTCGTGGAACGGCGAAAGTAGCCAGAACCATCGCGGCGCTCGAATCCGTTCCATTCGGCAGCGGAGCTTGCCGAGGGGGTGTTTTCCAAGCTGCCGGGGCTGTATCAGATGCTGCCCGCTCCCGAACGCTTTTCGACGGTCGATCTCTATTCGACCGCAGGATGGCCAAAACAAGGGCCGCAGCCGAGGCCGGAGCTTCTTCGGCAAGTCGCGCGGGTGCGCCGAACACTGGCGGAGGCAGACGAGCGATTCACGCTCGTCGCCGGTGTGAACCAAGAAACCGTGACGGGGCTCTCCTTGAGTGGTGGAGCTGAGTTCGTCTACGAGTGCTCTCGGCAAGGGGACGGAACCGTGCCTCTCGATTTCGCCCTTCTGCCTGGGGCTCGCACCTATACGGTCGAGGAAGAGCACGGCTCTTTGCCGAACAATGGACGCGTATGTGCCGCTGTCGTCGATCTATTGAGTACGGGTGAGACTTCGCGTCTCGACGTGCTTCGTCGGAGGATCGCAGTTCCCGTCGTATCCGGACGTGTCTCCGACGGTGAGCTCGTTCAGAAGCGTGCCTTCGATGGGCGAAGGGGGGCGGAGTTGAGTGCGAGCGAGGTACGGCGCGTAGCTTCGCAATTCGTCTCTCCCGACGCTCGGGAACAGGTGAGTGCGACACCCGTCGTGTCCACCCGACTGGGTGAGGCGGACGCCGAAAGCGCGAGCAACGAGGGGTCACTCAGCGGCGTCGTCATTGGACGCAGGAGACAACGTCAGCTACAGATCCGGCTCGCTTACGGGAATATCCTCGGTGTGCGGGCTCGAGCATACGTAACGGGGATCTTCAACGGTGTCGATCCCGGTGGGCCAGCTGCGGCCATCGACGCGATTCTCGAAGGCACCATCGAAGAGTTTACGCGGCGTCGGATGTTCACGGCGAACGCCGGCGAGATATTTGCGATTCCCACGGCAGATCATCTGATCCACGCCGACACGGTCGTGCTTGCCGGGCTCGGCTCCTTCGATCAATTCGGTCCCGAGACTCAGCAGCTCGTGGCCGAGAACGTCGGGCGCTCACTGCAATTGACGCGCATCGATGACTTTGCGACGGTACTCTTCGGTGTTGGTTCGGGCCATACCGTTGCTGCGTCTCTGCAGAGCTACCTCATCGGCCTCCTGCGCGGCCTCTCGGACACGGAAGGGGCTAGCTTGCGTCGAGTCACCTTGTGCGAAACGGATCGCGAACGGTTCAAGCAGATGCGGGATGAACTCCTTCGGCTGACGACCACGAAGCTCTTCGACGACGTCCAACTCACCTTGGACGAGATCGAGGTGCCTGCGCCACCCGAGCCCGTCACGGCAACTCGTGCCATGCTGCGTGTCGAGCAGCCCGTCGTTTACTTGCACGTCCGACGTGAGCCAGGATCTGCAAAAACGCAAGCTTTTCGCTCGACGGTCCTCACGGCGGGTTCGAAGGCAGCGGTCATTACGGGCGTACGAGAGGTGTCGGATCGAGAACTCTCGTCGGCCTTGAGCAAGATCGACGCCGATCAACTCACCTTTCGTAATCTCGAGCAGTTCGGTTCGGCGCTCGGCGAACTCGTGCTCGCCGAGGAGGTTCGCACCGTTCTCGATAAATTGAGGCAATGCCACCTGGTGGTTGTGCACGATGCTCCAGCTTCGAGAATTCCATGGGAGACCTTGTGCATCAAGAGCTCCGAGCGAGCCGAGCCGTTCTTTCCGGCCAAGGGAGCCGGCTTGAGTCGTCGGTACATCGCCGACAATCTGTCCGTGTCGAAGTGGCTCGAAGAACGTCGGCAGGATCGCGTTCTCAAGGTATTGTTGGTGGCCAATCCTACGGAAGACCTCGATGGCGCCAACGTCGAAGCCGCGCGCATCAAACGTCTCTTCGAACGTCAACGCGACGTGAGTATCACCGAGCTCGCAGGTCCCGAGGCCACGAAGCCCGCATTGCTGTCGGCGTTTCGTTCTGGTCAGTACGACGTGCTGCACTATGCGGGGCACGCGTATTTCGATCCGAAGACGCCATCGCTCAGTGGCATCTATTGTGCCGGGGAACAGGTGCTCACGGGCGCAGAACTCGCCAACTTGGCCCGACTCCCGTCGCTGGTTTTCTTCAATGCGTGCGAGGCGGGGAGGATCCGGGGTCGCTCGCCGAAAGCCCCCGACGCCCAAGGGAGCGTTCGGCTAGAAAAGCGAATCGAGCAGAACGTCGGCCTCGCCGAGGCGTTTCTTCGTGGTGGAGTGCCCAATTACGTCGGAACCTATTGGCCCGTCTCCGACCGGGCAGCAGAGGTTTTCGCCGCGACGTTCTACGCTGCCATTATCGACGGACAGCCGATCGGTACTGCACTCGGACGCTCGCGTTTGGCCGTATTCGAGCTGCGTGAGGTCGATTGGGCCGACTATGTCTTATATGGAAGTTTCGACTTCGTGCTCAAACGTCTAGCGCACTCTTGATGTTCTCGTTCGCGAAAGGTCACGTTCTATGGAAAATCGTGAATTGAACTGGAAAAGGTGCGTTCTCCCGGTCCGCTTCAGGGCTGCCGCACCCGAAACCTGGGCACGCAGGAAGGAGCCAGGTCCGCGTGAGATCCGCCTGCTCGTGCTTCATTCGGCAGAGTGTGCGGAGGTGCCGGGTGCAGCGGAAGCGTTGCAAAGCTGGGCAAGTGGCTCGAACCATCCGAAGGGTGCGTCGTGGCACTTCGCCGTGGACTGCGATTCGATCACTCAAAGCGTCGAGATCGAAGACGTCGCGTGGCACGCGGGGGTCGTGAACGGGTACTCGATTGGTATCGAGCAGGCAGGGCGTGCCTCGCAAACGCTGGCGCAATGGTCTGACGAATACTCGAGCCGCATGCTCGAGCGAACCGCGAGACTCCTCGCCGTGCTCGCCGGTATGTACGACCTACCGCTCGAGCACGTCGAGCACGAGCTTTCGACAGCTCGGGGGGTGACGACGCATGCTGACGTGACTCGATGTTTCGCGGTCCGCGGTGGACACACAGATCCAGGGGCCAACTATCCTTTGGCTCGGGTGCTCGACCTCGCGCGACGGTACCAACTCGAGGCAGTGTGCAGTGACGAAGATTTGCGAGTACTTGCAGGTCGTAGTGGTTCGGGGGTGGCGGAGCGGTGAGCAATGCCGGACCTGTCGCTCTGGGCATAGCAACGCCGGGCGGCACGCGTGGGTGGCTTTCCAGGAAGCGCGTGCGTGGCGCTTCCTGCCTCACTGGGCAGCTCGTGCACGCGCGAGTTCCAGAGTTTCCTGGGTGACGCGACGCGCTTCGTGCGATGAGTACCGCTGGGCGAGGCGATGTGTGGCTTTCGCGGAAACGGCACGCTCCTGGCATTGCTGACCGGAACGACGAGCAACGCGAGTTGCTCGTTCGTTGCTCCAGGAGAACTCCAATGAAACTTCTCAACCCACGCATCCATGGCTACATCGATTACGTCGCGGTCGTGGGGTTGGCGCTTGCTCCAACCCTGTTCGGCTTTATGGGCGTGCCCGCGACGATATGTTACGTCCTTGCCGCCGTGCAACTCGGCATGAGCCTCATCACGGCATACCCAGTCAGTGTCGCCAAAGTGATTCCATTTACGGTTCACGGTGGTATCGAGCTCTTGACTGCGCTCTTTCTGCTTGCCGCGCCGTGGATCTTCGCCTTTGCCGACGTCCTCGCCGCACGTAACTTCTTCATCGCTGCTGGCGTCGGTCTCTTCCTCGTCTACCTGGTGACCGACTACAAGGCCGCGGGTGCGGAGAGCTCCGCTCACTTCGCATCTCAAGGCCGAAATGTGACGAGTCACGTCTGATTCGCTCGTCCCGCTTGGGCGTGTCGTCTGTCGTCGGAGCACGAGTAAGACGTGAGAGGCGATGCGAACGCCCAAGAAGGATTGCTTCAGATGCGAGGTCTCCCGCGAGGCTTCGAGCAGGTGACTACTTCTTGCCCTCCGAACCGTCCGATGAGAGGGCATCGAGGAGTTGCTCGAGCTCCTTCTTTCCCGTTAGTCAAACCCGCTTCGCCGAAGGCCTCGAGCATGCTGCTCGTCACCTTCGAATCTTGCACGATGAGCGCTGCCATTGGATAGCGGTTCTCTTGTACCGAAATGAGAAATGCGCGTCTGCCGTCCGCGTTCTTCTCCACTTCGCGCATCAACGCTCTCCATCGTCGCTCGCATGGCGCTCCTCCCGTTGGACCATGATCAAGTGCGGCAATATGAGGGCGCTCGCGCATGGCTTCAGCGACGGCCTGAAGTGCGGCAGGCTTGTCGCTCACCGCGTCGAAGGTAGCGACCATCACTTGCTTCAGACCATTGGGTTGCTCCGCGAGGCGACGTGCCGTCATTCTCGCGAGGTCGTCGTTTTCGAGTCCCTTGGAGGTGCTTTGCAGGAATCTGTCGAGGGTACGTGGATGTTTCAGTGCCTGCTGGAAGAACTGATCGACGTAGCGCGGGTTCTCATCCAACGTGCGCAGGGTCGCCTCGAAGGTTTCCTCACCATTCTCGTCGTTCTTCAGGGCGGCCTCGAGAGCAGGCTTCTGTGTGCTCGCGCTACATGCGAGAACGAGAATTGCTGCGACGGATGCGACGGATGTGCGGAGCAGGGATACCTTCGTAAGCGGGATGGTCAGGTTCGAGAACATGGGGCCTCTTGGTGCGGTCGATTCGAGCTTTTCGATTCGACTGGCGCAATTCGATGCGGTCAGCGATGCAAGGCGAGGGCCGAACCGCGTACGAAATTGGACGAGGAACTTACCCGAGTCCGAGACTCGACTGGGAGGTCGATGAGCCAACGTCCTGCCAGAACGGCAGCTGCTGGGCCGAAGCTCCTCGAGATTCGGCCAGGAAGTAACGCTGGAAGGGACAGTGTGGCGCTAGCGGAGGACTTGCACTAAGTTCTCGTACCGTCTCGGAATGGAAGACCTTTCTGACTACCCTGACCGTATCTCTGGCCTCGCTCGACGCGTTGTCCGTGTACGCCGTCGGGTTCGCTGTAATCGTGGTCTGCGGCCTTGGCGTGCCGATTCCGGAAGACATCACGTTGCTGACGATGGGCTATCTAACTACCATGCCGGACGGGAGTCCTCGCCCACATACGAGCGTGCTGCTCGCAAGTTTGGCGGGATTCCTCGGTTGTATGGGTGGCGACGGCATCATGTTTGCCATCGGGCGCCGTTACGGAATGAGTGTCATTGGGCACCGGCCCTTTCGATGGTTGATCACGCCGGAGCGCCTCGAGCGTGCGCGAAGGATCATGGACCAACATGGTCCGAAGATCCTCTTCGCTGCTCGATTCATGCCTGGGATTCGTTCCGTCGGTTTCTTCACCGCGGGCTCTCTCGGGACGCCTTATTCTCGCTTCCTCACCTATGACGGCCTGGCTGCGATGATTTCGGCCCTTCTCGTCTACTCGGGTTGGTATTGGGGTTTCCGATCCGAGTGGGCGATTGCCCAGGTGAGACACGCCGAACATGGCATGTTGATTCTCATGGGGGTCGTGACGGTCGTCGCCGTCCGCTGAAGGCGTTACGCGCGCGCAGCCGACGCGAAGCGGTCGTCACCCGATAGTCTTTTTCTGGAGAAGAATGGCTTGCACGGCGTGGGAACGGCGTTTTTGCGGACGTGATTGAGGCTCTTTTCCGCCGCAGCCATCAATAGTTCGAATGCGCCAGCTCGGCGCGGTGCGGGGTCCGACGGGGAACGGTCGCGTCGCGCACGGCGCGGGGTTCGACGGGGAACGGTCGCGTCGCGCACGGCGCGCTGTCGCGTGGGGAACGCGCCGTGAATGAGACGCGCCGGGCCAACTTCGACTCCTGCGTGTGCGGGCAGGGATGAGTCATGGCGATCTGACTGGAGGTCCTTGGCGCGGGAACGAGCCGGCTTACGTCATTGCCGTGCGAGCGGCGCCCGTCCGGCACAGGGTTCGAGTGGGTCAAGGAGCGGTGGCCATGGTTGGGGCGACGTGAAAATCGCTGCCAGAGCGGCGCGGCTCCGCGTGGCTCTGTCCCAGATAAAGGGATCGGCTCCACTCGGACCGGTTCCACTTGGACCGGCTCCGCTCGGACCGACGCCACGGGCGTTGTGCATGCGCATTTGTTGAAGTCGTCTTTTTCCAAGGAAACGCGTCGAACGGGTCCCTGAAGTTCGCAAATCGTGCTTGAATTGGGCGTTCACCAATGAAGTACTTTTCCTCTTCGCTTCTCGTCGCGTCGGGTGTGCTGTCGGTCGCGGTTGGCCTCTCCTTTGGCTGCGGCAGTAGCGATGGGGGATTCAACGAGCCCATCAAGGGAGGCAGTACCAGCAAGGGCGGCTCGTCGGGGGTGGGAGGGACCGGCTCGGCCGTGGGCGGGACGAGTGCCGCATTGGGCGGTTATTCTGCTGCGACGGTTCCGTCGGAGGTACGACGGCTCGCCAATGCGACAGTGGGCTCAAGTCCTGCAGCGGCAGCTGCGTGGACGTGAAAACGAACGCAGCTCACTGTGGAGATTGTTCGCAACCCTGCCCCGGGGTCGAGTCCTGCGTCGACGGGGCGTGTGCATGCCCAGGCGCCGTCATTTTCAACCTGCGACGGCGTGTGCACGGACGTTGGACCAATCCTCTCAATTGCGGCGGCTGTAACAAGATTGTCGATTGAGTGAATCCTGTGTCGACGGCGCATGCACCTGCAACCCCACGTCCGGTACGACACGTTGTGATTCCGGCTGCTTCGATTTAAAGACGGACCGCACTCATTGCGGAACTTGCGACACGACCTGTGGCGCTCAAGAGGTGTGCAACCAGGGCGTTTGCGCCTCGTCGTGTACTAGTCCAGTCGTCGAGTGCGGAAACGCTACTCAAGCTTGCAACGTTGAATCTTCACTGCGGAACCTGCGACACGGCTTGCGGTACGAAAGAGAGCTGTTCCGCCGGCAAGTGCGTGTGCGCAACGGGTACCTCGTCTTGCGGTTCGAAGTGCATCGATCCTTTGACTGACGGAAGTAACTGCGGTGGTTGCGGGAAATCTTGCGGCGCAGACAAGTCCTGTGTCAACGGCTCCTGCGTCTGCAAGGGCAATCTGTCGAACTGTGACGGAAGCTGCGTCAATCTGCAGACCAGTCAATCGCACTGCGGGAGTTGCACGACGGTCTGCTCGTCTGGACAAGTCTGCACCGAAGGCAAGTGTTCTTGTTCGGG
>JASGJN010000023.1:0-209471 GCA_049840735.1 Anaeromyxobacter sp.
AAGAAAGTTAAATAGGGAAACACGATAGATCCGAACAGCACCTCGTCGTCGGCTACATCTACATGCTGAAGCTCGGCCACTTGGTCGCCGACAAGATCCACGCCCGTGCGGTCGGGCCTTACTCCCTCGTCACCCAGCAGCCGCTGGGCGGCAAGGCGCAATACGGTGGCCAGCGCTTCGGCGAGATGGAGGTGTGGGCGCTCGAAGCTTACGGCGCGGCTTACACGTTGCAGGAACTCCTGACCGTCAAGTCCGACGACGTGCGGGTCGCACCCGCATCTACGAGTCCATCGTCAAGGGCGACAACTCGCTGGAAGCCGGCACGCCGGAATCGTTCAACGTTCTCATCAAGGAAATGCAGTCGCTCGGCCTCGATGTGAAGGTCGGCGGCAAGGCCCCGCTCTGACCGCGGTTGATTTAACGCTTCCCAACTCCGCAAGTAAGCTAGCAAGTCAGTTAATCAAATAACTTATGAGAGAAACCTTCCTTTCGTGAATTGATGGGTGAAGAGCAGCACGGTGGGCTTCGACCAGGTCGGCATCACTGTCGCCTCGCCGGATAGCATCCGTAGCTGGAGCAAAGGCGAAGTCAAGAACCCGGAAACGATCAACTACCGCACGTTCAAGCCCGAAAAAGGCGGCCTGTTCTGCGAGCGTATTTTCGGTCCGACCCGTGACTGGGAATGCTCCTGCGGCAAGTACAAGCGTATCAAGCACAAGGGCGTCGTCTGCGACCGTTGCGGCGTCGAAGTGACCCTCGCCCGCGTCCGCCGCGAGCGCATGGGCCATATCGAACTGGCCGTGCCCGTGTCCCACATCTGGTTCTACAAGTGCATGCCCATCCGCCTCGGCCTCATGCTCGACATGACCGCCCGCCAGCTCGAGCGCGTCATCTATTATGAGGATTACCTCGTCATCGATCCGGGCAAGACCCCGCTGCAGCAAGTGCCAGCTTCTGACCGAAGTCGAATATCCGCGAAGCTCAGGACCAGTACGGTGAAGACCTTCCTCGCCGGCATGGGCGCTGAGGCCATCCGGCAGCTCCTCTCGCGGCATCGATCTCGCCGACTCACAGTCAAGGAGCTTGAGGAAGCGATGGCACCGACCCGTTCCAAGCAGATCCGCAAGAAGCTGGCCAAGCGCCTCAAGCTCGTCCAGGGCTTCGCCTCCTCGCAGACCCGTCCGGAATGGATGATCCTCGAAGTGCTTCCCGTCATCCCGCCGGACCTGCGTCCGCTCGTTCCGCTCGAAGGCGGCCGTTTCGCCACCTCCGACTTGAACGATCTCTATCGCCGCGTCATCAACCGCAACAACCGTTGCAAGAACCTGCTCCAGCTCAAGACGCCGGATGTCATCATCCGCAACGAAAAGCGCATGCTCCAGGAAGCGGTCGACGCGCTCTTCGACAACGGCCGTCATGGCCGCGCCGTCACCGGCGCCGGCAACCGTCCGCTCAAGTCGCTGTCCGACATGCTCAAGGGCAAGGGCGGCCGCTTCCGTCAGAACCTGCTCGGCAAGCGCGTCGATTACTCCGGCCGTTCGGTCATCGTCATCGGTCCGGAACTCAAGCTCAACCAGTGCGGTCTGCCGAAGAAGATGGCGCTCGTTCTGTTCGAGCCCTTCATCATCCGCCGCCTCAAGGAACTCGGCTACGTCCACACCGTCCGCTAGCGCCAAGAAGATGATCGAGCGCCAGACGCCGGAAGTCTGGGACATCCTCGAAGAAGTCACCAAGGGCCACCCGGTTCTCCTGAATCGCGCTCCGACGCTGCACCGTCTCTCGATCCAGGCTTTCGAGCCGCGTGCTCATCGAAGGCGAAGCCATCCGCATTCACCCGCTCGTTTGCACCGCTTACAACGCGGACTTCGACGGTGACCAGATGGCCGTGCACGTCCCGCTCTCCGTGGAAGCGCAGATGGAAGCCCGCATGCTCATGCTGGCGCCGAACAACATCTTCTCGCCTTCCAGCGGCAAGCCGATCACCACGCCGTCGCAGGACATTACGCTCGGCTGCTACTACCTCACCCAGAACCCGCGCAAGATCCCGAGCCAGAGCCGAAGGAAGAACCGCGCCTGCCGCTCTTCGCCGACGCAGGCCGAAGTCGAGTTCGCCGTGGCCGAAGGCACCGTCGAGCTGCACCAGACCGCATCCTCTTCAAGAACCCGGACTTGGGCAAGAAGACCGTCTTCGGCAACGAGAAGAAAGTCATCGAAACGACCGCGGGCCGCGTGCTCTTCAACGAGATCTGGCCCGAAGGCCATGGGTTTCTATCAACAAGACCTGCGGCAAGAAGCAGCTCTCCGACATCATCTTGCGCCGCTACCAGATCGGCCGGCCATCAGGCGACTGTCGAGACGCTCGACCGCCTCAAGGAGCTCGGCTTCCAGTGGGCGACCACGCCGGGTGTCTCCATCGGTATCGCCGACATGATCATCCCCGAGTGAGAAGCACGATCGAACTCGATAGCGCCTACAAGCAGATCGACGGAAGTCGAGAAGCAGTACCGCCGCGGTATCATCACCGACGGCGAGCGCTACAACAAGATCATCGACGTCTGGACCCATGCCGGCGAAGAAATCTCGAACGTCATGTTCCGCACCTTCGAGCACAACGAAGGCCGCAAGGAACTCAACCCGGTCTACGTCATGGTCGACTCCGGCGCTCGTGGTAACCGCCAGCAGGTCAAGCAGCTCGCCGGTATGCGCGGCCTCATGGCCAAGCCCTCCGGTGAAATTATCGAGCGCCCGATTACCTCGAACTTCCGCGAAGGTCTGACGGTGCTGGAATACTTCATCTCCACGCACGGCGCTCGTAAGGGTCTCGCCGATACCGCGCTCAAGACTGCGGACTCCGGTTACCTGACCCGTAAGCTCGTCGACGCGTCGCAGGACGTCATCATCAACGAAGACGGATTGCGGCACGGTCAACGGCATCGTCGTTCGCTCGATCTACGAGGGCGACGAAGAAGTCGTGGATCTCGCGACCGCGTATCATCGGCCGCGTGAGCTGCGAAACCGTGCAAGGATCCGGTCCCGAGCAAGACGATGGTCAAGACGAACCAGCTCATCGACGAAGTCACCGCGCAGGCCATCGAAAAGATCGGCGTCGAACAGCTCAAGATCCGCTCGGTGCTCACTTGCGAAAGCAAGCGCGGCGTCTGCGCCAAGTGCTACGGCCGCAACCTGGCCACCGGCCAGCTGGTCAAGCTCGGCGAAGCGGTCGGCATTATTGCCGCCCAGTCGATCGGCGAACCCGGCACGCAGCTCACCATGCGTACGTTCCACATCGGTGGTATCGCGTCCGGCACGTTCAAGCAGCCGATCATCAAGGCGAAGAACGACGGCGAACGATCCGTTTCATCGATCTCACGCACGGTGCAGAACACTCGACGGCCATCTTCGTCGTTCTGAACAAGAACGGCTCCGTCGACCATCCACGCCAAGGATGGCCGCGAGCTCGAGAGCTACACAGATCGTCATCGGTTCCGATCATCTGCGATGGCCGACGGCGGCCAGGTCAAGAAGGGCGAAACGTTCGTCGCAGTGGGATCCGTACAATGTGCCGATTCTCACCGAGAAGTCGGGCAAGGTCGAATTCCGCGACATGATCTCGGGCGTCACCGTGAAGAAAGAGCAGTCGACGAAGCCACCGGCGTGATGGGCACCGTCGTTATCGAGCACAAGGAAGATCTGCACCCGCAGATCGTCATTGTGGACGACAAGACGAAGGAAATCATCGCCAGCTACTCGATTCCGGCCGGCGCGCACATCGCGGTGCAAGAAGGCAAGAAAGTCGCAGGCCGGTCAGCTCCTCGCCAAGACCCCGCGTAAGGTCGCGAAGACCAAGGACATCACCGGCGGTCTGCCGCGCGTGGCCGAACTCTTCGAGGCCCGCCGTCCGAAGGACGCCGCTGAAATCGCCAAGATCGACGGCGTCGTCGAGATCGGCGGCACCGTTCGCGGCAAGCGCAAGATCATCGTCACCGACCCGAGACCGGTGCCGAGGAAGAGCATCTCGTGCCGCTGAACAAGCACATCATCGTCTTCAAGGGCGACTTCGTGAAGAAGGGCCAGCAGCTCACCGAAGGTCCGGTGCCTCCGCACGACATCCTCGATGTCTGCGGGCCGCAGGAACTCCAGGAGCACATGGTCAACGAAGTGCAGGAGGTTTACCGCCTCCAGGGCGTGGAAATCAACGACAAGCACATCGAGATCATCGTCCGCCAGATGCTGCGCAAGGTGAAGATCACCGAGCCGGGCGACACCTCGCTCCTCTGGGGCGACCAGGTCGACCGTCTCGCCTTCGAGGAGGAGAACGAGCTCGCGTCGAAAAGGGTGGCAAGCCGGCGGAAGCCGTGCCGGTCCTGCTCGGCATCACCAAGGCCTCGCTCGAGACCGATTCCTTCATCTCCGCCGCGTCCTTCCAGGACACCACGCGCGTCCTCACCGAAGCCGCCACGCTGGGTCGTATCGACCACCTGCGCGGCTTCAAGGAGAACGTCATCATGGGTCACCTCATCCCGGCCGGCACCGGCTTCCCGGCGCACCGCGACATCAAGATCGTCAAGCTCGGCGATCATCCGGTCGGCGAACCCGAGCCGACGCTCGGCGAAGTCGAGCCCGCTCTCGGTTAACTCACGAAAGACTAGCTACACCAATTCACGAATAACAATGGGGCGCGCCTGCAAAGCCGCCCCTTTTCGTGACCGGATGGGGAGGGGAATAGCCACTTCTGCAATGAGCATCGCAACGAAGACCGGCGACGACGGCACGACCGCGCTGATGTACGGATCGCCGCGTCTCCAAAACGCGACCCCCGAGTCGTCGGCTTGCGGCACGGTCGATGAGCTCAACGCCGCCCTCGGTTTCGTCCGCGCAACCGTGTCAGCTCCGGCCATCACCGAAGCCGTGCTCGCCATTCAAAAGGAGCTCGTCACCTTGATGGGTGAACTTGCCGTTCTGCCGGAAGATCGCGAGCGTTACCACAAACGGCAACTTCAAGTTTGTCGAAGCTCACATGGTCGACGCCCTCACCACGCATCGTCGACGACCTGGAGAAAACCCAGCGCATCACGTTTCGACGGCTGGGCGACTCCCGGTGCCACACTCGGTTCCTCCGCGCTCGATCTCGCCCGCACCGCCTGCCGCCGGGCTGAACGCATGGTCGTCGCCCTTCGCGAAACCGGCGCCCAGGTCAACCCGGAAATCCTTCGTTATCTCAACCGCCTTTCCGACCTCCTTTGGCTCTGGGCACGCTGGGTCGAAACCCAGCTCACCGATCCCAAAACCGCCTGATGAAACCCCATCGCTAACCATCGTTTCATCGCGAAAACTTCCATTTTACACTTCGACCTCTTTCCTCCATATTCCGCGCCCCTGTCATGCTTCCCATTGTCATTAACGTCCTCCTGGCGATTCACGTTCTCGTCTCGCTGCTGATTGTCTTGCTCGTCCTTATGCAGCGGCCGAAGAACGAAGGCCTCGGTGCAGCCTTCGGCGGTGGCATGACAGAAAACCTCTTCGGCGCGCACACCACCAACGTCCTCCAGACCGGCACGCGCTACCTCGCCACCATCTTTTTCGCCCTCACGCTCCTGCTCTCCTGGCTCTACGTGAAGCAGACGAACATCCGCAGCTCCGTGCATCAGCAGTTGCTGCACTCCGCCGCCCCGGCCACGACGGCGCCCGTCGTGCCGGTCATTCCGTCCGACGCCACGACTCCCGCCGTTCCCGCGGCCGAAGCTCCGGCCAAGCCCGCGGAATCCGCTCCGGTCGAGAAAAAAGCCGACGACGCCAAGCCGGCCGCCGAAGCTCCGGCTCCCGCCCCGGCCACTCCGGCCGCGGCTCCTGAAGCCCCGAAGACCGAGGCTCCCAAGTCGGAATCCTCCACCGCCACTCCTGCGCCGAAGACCGAAGCTCCGGCTCCGGCGGCCCCAGCTCCTTCCGCCGCCGCCACCCCGGCCGCGCCTGCTCCTGCGGCGGAATCCGCCCCGGCGCCCGCACCCGCGGTTCCGGCCCCGGCCACGCCCGAACCGGCCAAGGCTCCCGACAAGCAGTAAACCAACGGCCCGGTTTCGAGACCGGCGTTTTCTCGCCCGGCGGCGACGAACGCATTTTCGCGCACTTCGCTGCCGAGAACCGCTTGGAATCGGCCCGGCTTTCGTGCCAAGCTTGGCGCTCGCCGTGAATCGTTTAGCGCTTCTACTTGCCTGCCTCCTTTCCGCCGCCCTCTGCGGTTGTGGACGAGTGCCGGACCGCGCCGATTTCGTCTTCCTGAACGGCGCCGAGCCCGAGTCCATCGATCCTGCCGTCATCACCGGCCAGCCCGACGGCCGCGTCGCTTACGCGCTCTTCGAGGGGCTCACCGTCTTTGGCGCGGATGGCGGGGTCGAGCCCGGCGTCGCCGAGCGTTGGGAAATCTCGCCCGATGGCCGCGTCTACACTTTCTATCTCCGCCACAATTCCAAGTGGAGCAACGGTGAGACCGTCACCGCCCGCGATTTCGTGCCTCTCCTGGAAGCGCGCACTGTTGCCGGACAACGCCAGCCGAGTACGCCTACCAGCTCTACTACGTGCACGGCGCGAAAGATTTCAACGAAGGCCACCTCACCGACTTCGATCAGGTCGGCATCAAGGTCGAAGACGACTTCACCCTCGAGGTCACCCTCGATTACCCCACACCCTTCTTTCTCGATCTCTGCGCCTTTCGCCACGCTGCTGCCCGGTGCACGTCGAATCCATCGAGCGCTGCGAGCAAGAGCCGGCGTCAGTTGGACCAAGCCCGGAAACCTCGTCGGCAACGGAGCCTTTACCCTCAAGGAATGGCGCCTCTTCGACCGCATCCGCGTGGTCAAAAGCGAGACCTACTGGAACAAAGATCACGTCGGCATGAAGAGCGTCGACATCCTGCCCCTGGCCGTCCCCATGACTGCCTTCAATTTCTACGCGACCGGCCTTGCCGACTACATGGGGGATAAAGCTGCTCACGCCCACCACGCTCATGACCGAGCTGAAGAAGCGGCCCGACTTCCATTCCGCGCCCTTTCTCGGCACCTACTTCCTGCGGTTCAATGTGCAGCGGAAACCTTTCAATGACGCGCGCGTCCGCCAGGCCATCAGCCTCGTCATCGATAAGAACCTGCTCGTCGAGAAAATCACCCGCGCCGGCGAACCGCCCGCCTCCAGCCTCGTCCCGCCGGGCACCGCCGGCTACGAGCCGCCGCCGGGCCTGAAGCGCGATCCCGAGCGCGCCCGCAAGCTCCTCGCCGAAGCCGGCTATCCCGGCGGCAAGGGGTTCCCGATCATCTATTATCTCTACAAGGCCGACTCCGATTCCGACCGCGACATCGCCGTCGAGTTGCAGAGCGTCCTGGCCCGTGAACTCGGCATCAATATCCAGCTCGCGCAGCAGGAGTGGAAGGTCTACCTCGCCTCGCTCAGCGCGCTCGATTACGATTTCTGCCGCTCCGCGTGGGTAGGGGATTACGGCGACCCAAATACCTTCATGGATATGTTCGTCACCGACGGAGGGAACAACCGCACCGGCTGGAGCAGCAAGCGTTACGACCAGCTCCATTGCCGATGCCGCCAAGGAGTTGGACAAGGAGAAGCGTTTCGCCCTCTTCCGGGAAGCGGAGAAAATCCTCGTCCACCATCAGCCCGTGGCCGGCGGTGTGGCCGGCGCGGACCACCCAGCCCGGCGCGGCGGCGCGCACCACGCGCCCCTCGTCGGCGGCCAGGTCCAGGCCGCGGTGCATGCGGCGGGTGCCGTGAAGGGGATCGACGCGCAGGCCGAAGGGCGAGGAGATGCCGGCCTCCACCGGCCAGCGCAGCCGGCCGGGCGGCGGCGTGGTCGCCACCAGCGCCTGCCCCAGCGCCCGGGCCGTGGCCATGCGCGTGGCCACGCGCCCCAGCCGCAGCCCCACCGCCTGCTCCAGGCCGGGCGGCGCGGCGCCGAGGCGATCGGTGTCGGAGGTCCACTCCGCCTCCAGCGTCACGCGCACCCGCACCAGCTCCAGCAGCGGCGTCTGGGGCAGCGGCCGGGCCAGCCAGCCGTCCAGCGTGGGGAGCAGCGCCTGCCAGGCCTCCACCGCCTCGGGCGGGAAGGCGCGGGCCCGCCCGTGCGCCCGGCGCAGGCGCGCCTCGGCGGCGAAGCGCTGCAGCACCGGATCGATGGGCGGCCCCTGCGGTGCCTCGGTGGGCTCGGCCTCGGGGGCCGCCACCTGCACCGGCGGCGGCGCGGCGGCCTCGGCCGGCTCCTGCGCCGGCGCGCCTTCCGGGCGGCCCGGGAAGCCGGCGTCGGCGAAGGTCATCTTGCCCGCCGTGCCCCCGGCGCAGCCGGCCAGCGCGGCCGCGGCCAGCGCGGCGAGCGCGGCGGCGGTTGGGCGCGGACGGGGCGGTGGGCGGCGGCGGAGCGGGTGCACCGGGAGGAGATGTTACCAGCGGGCGGGCGCGTGTCGCGTCCCCCGCCGGCGTCGATCTCGCCGGATATCGCTGGGCGCGTGGCCTTTGGTGTGTGCGGGTGGGTGCGCCGCGCACGCCGGCGCCGTTCTGCGGACGCGAGGCGCCGGGGGCGGCTACACTGCCCGGCGCATGCCCGCCCGCTCCGCCCGCCGCCCCGCCCCCGAGGCCCGCGCCCGCGCCGTCGAGAAATCGTCGATCGGCTGGAGCGGGCCATGCCGGACGTGAAGATCGCGCTCGAGTTCGGGAACGACCTGGAGCTGCTGGTCTCGGTGGTCCTCTCGGCGCAGTCCACCGACGTGGGCGTCAACAAGGTCACGCCGGCGCTCTTCGCCGCCTTCCCCGACGCCGCCGCCTACGCGCGGGCCCGCCCCGAGGACCTCTGGCCGTACATCCGCAGCCTGGGGCTCTACCGGAACAAGGCCAAGGCCATCGTGGCCGCCATGGGCGCCATCGCGGCCGGGCACGGCGGGCGCGTGCCGCGCAACCGCGAGGCGCTGGAGGCGCTGCCCGGGGTGGGGCGCAAGACCGCCGGGGTGGTGCTGGTCCACCTGGGCGCGGCGCAGGCCTTCCCGGTGGACACGCACGTGGGGCGCGTCTCGCGGCGGCTGGGGCTGACGCGGCAGGAGGACCCGGACAAGGTGGAGCGGGACCTGATGGCGCTGGTGCCGGAGGAGCGCTGGGGGCGCGGCCACCAGCTGCTGGTCTGGCACGGCCGCCGGACCTGCGCCGCGAGGGCGCCGGCCTGCTCCCGCTGCCCGCTCGACGACCTGTGCCCGAAGCGCGGCGTGCCGCCGGCCATCCGCCGCTGACCGGCCCTCCGAGGAGGCGCACCGCGCGGTGCGTCGCGAAGCCGCTCCGCATATCCAGGCATGAGTGGTATGAAAATGCAGCCCGGCCTCCGCGGAGGAGGCCCGGCGCCGGGGTAGGAGCCGCAGATGGCTGGGCCGAAGACGCCGCGCCGGAGGAAGCCAGGACCCGAGGAGCCGTCGGAGCAGGTGCGACTGATCGTGAAGGTGGCGCAGATGTACCACGAGCGCCGCCTCAACCAGTCCGCCATCGCCGACCAGCTCGGCCTCTCGCAGGCGCGGGTCTCGCGCCTGCTCAAGCTGGCCGAGGGGCAGGGCATCGTCCGCACCACCGTGCACGTGCCGCCGGGCATGCACACCGGCGTCGAGAGCGCGCTGGAGGAGCGGTACGGGGCGGCGCAGGTGGTGGTGGTGGACACCGGCGGCGCGCGCGACGACGACGTGGTCGAGGCGCTGGCGCCCAGCGCCGCCGCCTGGCTGGAGGGGGCGGTCGGCGGCTGCGAGACGATCGGCATCTCCTCCTGGAGCGAGACGCTGCTGGCCACGGTCGAGGCCATGCACCCGGTCCGCCAGGGCTCCACCCGCTACGTGGTGCAGGTGCTGGGCGGCGTGGGGCGCCCCGGCGCCACCAGCGCCACGCGGCTCACCCAGCGGCTGGCCGAGGTCTGCCAGGCGCGCCCGGTGTTCCTGCTCGGCCCCGGCCTGGTGGGCTCGCCCGGCGCGCGCCAGACGCTGCTGCGCGACCCGCACTTCGCCGAGGTGGTCTCGTACTGGGATCACCTCTCCATGATCCTGACCGGCATCGGCGGCCTGGAGACGCCCTCGCGCCTCCTGCGCGACAGCGCCGGCGTGATGACCAGCGAGGAGCAGCGCGACCTCGCCGCGCGCGGCGCGGTGGGCGAGATCTGCTTCCGCTTCTTCGACGAGGACGGCGGGCTGGTGCAGTCGCCGCTCGACGCCCGCGTCATCGGCGTCAGCTTCGAGCAGCTGCGCGAGACCCCGCGCACGGTGGCGGTGGCCGGCGGCGGCCGCAAGTTCGCGGCCATCCGCGCCGCGCTGCGCGGGCGCTGGGTGGACACGCTGATCACGGATCTGAGCACGGCCGAGCGGCTGCTGCGGGATCCCTGAGGCAAGCCTCGAGCGTCAGGCCTCAGGCCTCACGCGCCCCCATTCCATCCGCCCCAACCGACCGTACCCGTCAGGCCGGCCTCCACCGCTTGACGTCCCGGCCCGCTGGTGCCTAGATGTGAATACGTATGACGAGCACGAATAAATATTCAGAGGCGCAGGGAGGGCTGGTCCTCCGTCCGGTGGCGGGGGCGCCCGACCTGGCGGCGGAGGTGGCGGCGGCCGATCCAGGCCGTCGCCCGGAGATCCTGGCCCGCATCGCAGCCGATGTCCGTGCCCTCATCGTACGCACGGTCGGCGACGCGAAGTTCGGCCACATCGGCGGCGACCTCTCGGTCACCGACGTGCTGACCACGCTCTTCTTCGGCGTGCTCAGGATCCGGCCGACCGAGCCGGCCTGGGCGGACCGCGACCGGATCATCCTCAGCAAGGGCCACTGCGCCGCCGCGCTCTACTCGGTGCTGGCCACCGCCAACTTCTTCCAGCGCGAGGCCTTGCCGCAGTTCGTCAAGCCGCTCTCGCCCCTCAATGGCCACCCCAACCGGCGCAAGGTGCCGGGCGTGGAGGCCAACACCGGCGCGCTGGGGCACGGCATGCCCTTCGCGGTCGGCTGCGCGGTGGCCGCCCGCCTGTCCGGCTCCGACCGGCGCGTCTACGTGATCCTGGGCGACGGCGAGCTGCAGGAGGGCAGCAACTGGGAGGCCGCCATGGCCGCCGGCCACCGCGGGCTCGGCAACCTGACCGCCATCGTCGACCGCAACGGCCTGCAGCAGGGGGCCCGCACCGAGGCCACCAACCGGCTGGAGCCCCTGGCGGACAAGTGGCGCGCCTTCGGCTGGGAGGTGGTCGAGCTGGACGGCCACGACCACCGGCGGCTGCTCGAGACCTTCCAGCGGCCGCATGAGGGCCGGCCCCGCTGCGTGGTCGCCCATACCATCAAGGGGAAGGGCGTGAGCTTCATCGAGGACCGGGTCGAGTGGCACCACAAGGTTCCCAGCGCGGATCAGGTCAAGCAGGCGCTGGAGGAGCTGGGTCGATGAGCGCCGAGACCACCACCGCCACCGGCGGTACGCCCACCCACGACTGCCGCGTCGCCTTCGCCGAGGAGCTGGCCGCCGCCGCGCGGACCGATCCCCGCATCGTCGTGGTCTGCAACGACTCCATCGGCTCCTCCAACCTGGTGCCGTTCAGCCGGGAGTTCCCGGAGCGGATGATCAACGTCGGCATCGCCGAGCAGGACATGGTCGGCGTCTCGGCCGGCCTGGCCAACGGCGGGTACGTGCCGTTCGTCTGCGGCGCCGCCCCCTTCCTGACCGGCCGCGCCCTCGAGCAGATCAAGAACGACCTGGCATACAGCAGCTACCACGCCGTGCTCTGCGGCATGAGCCCGGGCATGGCCTACGGCGAGCTGGGGCCCACCCACCACTCCATCGAGGACGTGGCCTGGCTGCGCGCCATCTCCGACCTGACCGTGGTGGTCCCGGCCGATCCGGATGAGACCCGCGGCGCGGTCCGCTGGGCGGTCGACGCGCCCGGTCCCATCTACATCCGCGTCAGCCGGTTCAAGGTGCCCGCCGTCACGCCGCAGGGCCAGGGCTTCCAGGCCGGCAAGGCGGCCGAGCTGCGCGCCGGCCGTGACGTGACCCTGGTCGCCAACGGGACCATGGTCCACCGCGCGCTGGAGGCCGCCGCGCTGCTTGCGGACAAGGGCGTGCAGGCCCGGGTGCTCAACCTGGCCACCGTCACCCCCATCGACGAGGAGGCGCTGGTCCGCGCCGCCACCGAGACCGGGCGCGTGGTGACGGTCGAGGAGGGGCACGTGCGCGGCGGCCTGGGCGGCGCGGTGGCCGAGGTGCTGGCCCAGCGGCGGCCGGTCCCCATGCGCATCCTGGGCGTCCCGCACTTCGCCCCCACCGGCGACTCGGGCTTCCTCTTCCAGCACTTCGGCCTCGACGCCGCCGGCATCGCGAAGGCGGCCCTCGAGCTGGTGGGCTGAGGCGCGCCATGGCCACCCCGCTCCTCTTGGCGATCGACCAGGGCACCAGCTCCACCAAGTGCCTCCTCGTGGACGGGGAGGGCGCGGTGGTGGCGCGCGGCTCGGCGCCGCTGGGCGAGCAGCACCCGCAGCCGGGCTGGGTGGACCAGGACGCGAAGGCGCTCCTGGCCAGCGTGCGCGCGGCGGTGGCCGACTGCCTGCGCGGGCAGGATCCGAAGGCCGTGGCCGGGATCGGCATCTCCAACCAGCGCGAGTCGCTGGTGGCCTGGGACGGGAAGACCGGCGAGCCCGTGGCGCCGCTCATCAGCTGGCAGGACCAGCGCAGCGCCGCGGCGGTGGACGCCCTGCGCACGCCCGAGCTGGAGCGGCTGGTGCAGGACCGCAGCGGCCTGCCGCTCGATCACATGTTCTCGGCGGCCAAGGCGCGCTGGCTGCTGGACGCGCTCGATCCCTCCCGCGCCCGCGCGCGCGCCGGCGCCATCCGGCTGGGGACGGTGGACAGCTGGCTGCTCTGGCAGTTGGCCGGCGGCGAGCACGTCGTCGAAGCCGGCAACGCCTCGCGCACGCAGCTCCTGGACGTGCGCCGGGCCGCCTGGGATGACGATCTGCTGGAGCTCTTCGACGTGCCGCGGGAGGCGCTGCCGCGCGTGGTGCCGTCGGTCGGCCCGTTCGGCCACGCCCGCGGGCTGGCGCCGCTGCCGGACGGCGTGCCCATCCTCTCCGTCCTGGGCGACTCGCACTCCGCCCTCTTCGCCCACGGCGGCTTCCGCCCCGGGACCGTGAAGGCCACCTTCGGCACCGGCTCCTCGGTGATGGGGCTCATCCCCGAGCCCGGCCGGCTGGCGGAGGGGCTGTGCCTCACCATCGGCTGGTCGCTGGGGTCGCCCGCCTTCGCCGCCGAGGGGAACATCCGCTCCGCCGGCGCCACGCTGCGCTGGATGGCCGAGCTGCTGGGGGTGCCCACCGAGCAGCTGGCGGAGCTGGCGGCCACGGCCTCGAGCGAGGGCGTCTCGGTGGTGCCGGGGTTCAACGGCCTGGGCGCGCCCTGGTGGGACCGCGACGCGGTGGGGCTCATCACCAACTGCACGCTCGGCACCGGCCGGGCCCAGCTGGCCAGGGCCGCCCTGGAGTCGATCGTCCACCAGGTGGCGGACGTGGTCGAGGCGGTGGACCGGAGCGTGGGGCGCGTGGCCGAGGTCTTCGCCGACGGCGGCCCCACCCGGAACGCCGCGCTGATGCAGCTGCAGGCGGACGTGCTGGGGCGGCCGGTGGTGCCCTCGCGCACCGCCGAGCTCTCGGCGCTGGGCGTGGCCCACCTGGCCGGGCTGCAGGCGGGGATCTGGACCGAGGCGTCGCTGGCGCAGCTGGCGCGTGATCGGACGCGGTACGAGGCGGCGTGGACGGAGGGCGAGCGCTCGTCGGCGCGGGCCCGCTGGCACGCCGCGGTGCGGCGGGCCCGGGGGCTCGCCGTCACGGCCCGGGCAGCGGAGCCGACGAGGTGAAGACCATGGAAGCCACCAGAGCCGAAGTCGCGGCCCCCAAGCTCTCGCTCAAGCGGCTGCGCCTCACCAGCGGCATCCAGGGCCCGCTCATCGGGCTGATCCTCCTGTGCGCCTTCTTCGCCTTCATGTCGCCGTACTTCCTGCAGGTCCGCAACTGGCTCAACATCCTCGACCAGGTCACGGTGGGCGGCATCGTCGCCATCGGCATGACCCTGGTGATCATCGCCGGGGGCATCGACCTGTCGGTCGGCTCGGTGCTGGCCTTCTCGGTGATGGTGATGGGCTGGCTGTCCCACGCCGAGCGCGGCGGCCCGGACTGGCCGCTGCCGCTCGGCATCCTGGCCGGGCTGCTCACCGGGGCGGCCTGCGGCACGGTCACGGGCCTCCTCATCACGGTGGCGAAGCTGCCGCCCTTCATCGCCACCCTGGCGATGATGAGCATCCTGCGCGGCCTGGCGAACGTCATCACCGGCGGCTTCCAGATCATCGGCTACCCGGACTGGTTCGTGGACCTGGCGGTGGTGCGCCACTACGGGTTCCTGTCGATGACGGTGGCCACCTTCCTGCTGGTCGTGGCCGTCACCTGGTTCATCCTCAAGTACCGGCGCGGCGGCCGGGTGCTCTACGCCATCGGCGGCAGCAACGAGGTGGCGCGGCTGGCAGGCATCAAGGTGAAGCGCTGGACGGTGGCCGTCTACGCGCTCGCCGGCATGCTCGCGGCGCTGGCCGGCACGGCCTTCGCGGCGCGCCTCAACTCCTCGCAGCCCAGCGCCGGCACCGGCGCCGAGCTGGACGCCATCGCCGCCGCGGTGATCGGCGGCGCCAGCCTCAGCTTCGGCGGCGTGGGGACGGTGGGGGGCACGGTGGTGGGCGTGCTGATCATCGGCGTGCTCCACAACGGCCTCAACCTGCTGGGCATCAACGCCTTCTACCAGCAGGTGGTGATCGGCGTGGTCATCGCGGCCGCGGTGACGTTCGACACGCTGGGCCGGAAGCACGGCTAGGACGCAGCAGCAGTCGTCGAGGTGTGGGTCGCGGGATCGGGGCCGCCGGGAGCGCGCGGCGGTCAGGGTGAGGTGAAGGGGTCGCACGAACGCAGCACAACGCACGAGGACCACGATGCTCCAGAAGATGATCCGAATCGTCGCTGTCATCGCCATGGTGTCCGGGCTCGGGGCCGGCACCGCGGCTCGCGCCGCCGACAAGCAGATCACCATCGGCGTCGCCGTCGCCAACCTGCAGGCCGACTTCTTCAACCAGATCAAGGAGTCGACCGAGAAGTACGGGAAGGAGAAGGGGATCAACATCATCGCCGTGGACGCCAAGGGCGACTCCGCCGTCCAGGTGAGCCAGGTGCAGGACCTCCTCACCCGCAAGATCGACGCCCTCATCTACATCCCCGCCGGCGCCACCGCGGCCAACGTGCCGGTCAAGGCGGCCAAGGCGGCGGGCATCCCGGTGGTCAACGTGGACCGCAACACCGACGGCCCCCCCGGCGACACCTTCATCGCCTCCGACTCGGTCAACTCCACCAAGACGCTGGGTGAGTGGCTGTGCAAGGCCACCGGCGGCAAGGGCAAGGTGGCCATCATCCAGGGCCAGCTCGGCACCACCCCTGAGCAGGACCGCGACAACGGCTTCAACCAGGCGCTGAAGGCCTGCCCGGGCCTGCAGGTGGTCGCGAAGCAGGACAGCAAGATGTGGATGCAGGACGAGGGCTTCGCCATCGCCCAGGACATGCTGCAGAAGAACCCGGACATCACCGTGTTCTTCGGCCGCGCCGACGCGCTGGCGCTGGGCGCCGCCCAGGCCGTCCGCGTCTCCAACGTGGGCCACAAGGTGTGGGTGATCGGCTTCGACGGCGACGTGGCCGGCCTCAAGGCCGTCCAGGCCGGGACGCTCGACGCCACCGCCACGCAGCAGACCCAGAAGATGGGCCGCCTCGCCATCGACTCCGCCCTGAAGCTCATCAAGAAGGAGCAGGTGCCGCCCATCCAGCTGCAGCCGGCGACGCTGACCACGAAGGAGAACGTCGGCCCCTTCATCAAGGACCACCCGTAGCGCCCTCCGGGCGGCAGGACTCGTCATGGCGACCGACACGACCACGACCGGGATGCCGCCCCCCACGGCGGGGAGCCCCACGCTGCAGCGGGGGCTCTCCGTCCGCGGGATCGGGAAGGAGTACTCGGACAACTGGGTCCTGCAGGGCGTGGACCTGGACGTCGCGCCGGGTGAGGTGGTGGCGGTGCTGGGCGAGAACGGCGCCGGCAAGTCCACGCTGTCCAGCATCATCGCCGGCCTCACCCCGGCCAGCGCCGGCCGCATGACCTGGGACGGCGAGCCCTACACGCCGGGCTCCCCCGGCGAGGCCATCGCCCACGGCATCGGGCTCATCCACCAGGAGATGCGGCTCCTGCCGGACCTCACCATCGGCGAGAACGTCTTCGTCGGGCGCATCCCGATGAAGGGCGGGGTGGTGGACCGGGGGCAGATGAACGCGCGCGCCGAGGAGCAGCTCAGGCGGCTCGGCCTCGACCTCCCCGCCACGCGCGTGGTGCGGACGCTGCGCGTGGCCGCCCAGCAGCAGGTGGAGATCGCCAAGGCGCTCACGCTCAAGGCCCGGCTGCTGATCCTGGACGAGCCGACCGCCTCGCTGGGCGGCGAGGAGACCGAGCGGCTCTTCGCGCAGATCGGGCTGCTCAAGAAGGAGGGCTACTCCTTCATCTACATCAGCCACCGGCTGGAGGAGATCGCCCGGGTGGCCAGCCGCATCGTGGTGCTGCGCGACGGCCGGCGGGTGGCCGTGCACGACAGCGCCCAGGTGCCCATCCGGACGCTGGTGGAGCAGATGGTGGGCCGCAGCCTGGAGCGGATCTTCCCGCCGCTCGACCCGCCCGGCGCCCAGGTGGTGCTGGAGGTGAAGGGGCTCACCTCGGCCGAGGGGGCCTTCCGCGACGTCAGCTTCTCGGTGCGCCAGGGCGAGATCCTGGGCATCGCCGGCATCGTCGGCGCCGGCCGCACCGAGCTGGTGCGCGCGGTGGCGGGGGCGGACCCGGTGCAGGCCGGGACGGTCTGGGTGGACGGCAAGCGGCTGGCGCTCCACGGCCCGCGCGACGCGGTCCAGGCCGGGGTGGCGCTCATCCCCGAGGACCGCAAGACGCAGGGGCTCATCCTCCACCACACCGTGGAGGAGAACCTGGTGGCCACCAACCTGGACCTGGTCTCCCCCGGCGGCTTCACCTGGCCGGCCGCGCTCCGGCGCTTCGGCCAGGAGATCATCACGCGCATGGGCGTGAAGGGCCGGAGCACGCAGCCGGTGGGGAGCCTCTCCGGCGGCAACCAGCAGAAGGTGGTGATCGGCAAGTGGCTCTCCCGCGCGCCCCGGGTCTGCATCCTGGACGAGCCCACGCGCGGCATCGACGTGGGGGCGCGGGCGGCCATCTACGAGGTGATCGCCGCCCTGGCCCGGACCGGCACCGCGGTGGTGGTGGTCAGCTCCGACCTGGAGGAGGTGCTCGGGCTCTCGCACCGCGTGATGGTGCTGAGCCGCGGGCAGCAGCGCGGGATCCTGGATCGCGCGGCGGCCAGCCACGTGGCGGTGATGGAGCTCGCGACGACGTAGCACCGCAGCACGGGCGCGCCGTCCGGCGCACCGAAGGCGCCGCCGGGGACCGGCGGCCAGCACGGAGGAAGAACGATGAAGCTGTTCCGGTTGGACGACCAGGTCGCCTTCGTGACGGGCGCGGCCAGCGGCATCGGCCAGGCCATCGCGGTCGGGCTGGCCGAGGCGGGCGCGAACGTCGCCTGCTTCGACCTGGCCGCGGCCACCACCATGGACGACACCCTGGGCCGGATCGCCAGGCTGGGCCGGAAGGCCCTGGACGTGCGCGGCAACGTCACCAGCGCCGACGAGCTGGCGACGGCGGTGGGCCGGGTGGAGAAGGAGCTGGGCCCCATCACCGCGGCGGTGAACTGCGCCGGGATCGCCCACGCCACCGCGGCCGAAGACCTCCCGCTCCAGCAGTGGCAGCGCGTGATGGACGTGAACCTGACCGGCATCTTCCTCACCTGCCAGGCCGAGGCCCGGGTCATGCTCCCGCGCAAGAAGGGCGCGATCGTCAACATCGCCTCCATGTCCGGCAGCATCGTCAACCGCGGGCTCCTGCAGGTGCACTACAACGCCTCCAAGGCCGGCGTGATCCACCTCTCCAAGAGCTTCGCCATGGAGTGGGCGGACCGCGGCCTGCGCGTGAACGCCATCAGCCCCGGCTACACCCTCACGCCCATGAACAAGCGGCCGGAGGTGGCGGAGCAGGTGAAGAAGTTCGCCGCCGACACGCCCATGCAGCGCATGGCCACGCCGGACGAGATGGTCGGCCCGGCGGTGTTCCTGGTCAGCCAGGCGGCGTCCTTCGTGACCGGCGTCGACCTGATCGTGGACGGCGGGTTCGTCTGCTGGTGAGCAACCGAGAGGAGACGGCACAGATGGCAGCGCTTCGACGTTTCGAGGGGAAGGTGGCGGTGGTCACCGGCGGCAGCCGCGGCATCGGCAAGGCCATCGCCGAGCGGTTCGGGCAGGAGGGCGCCCGCCTGTGCGTGGCGGCCAACGAGCCCGGCGTGCACCAGTGCGCCGCCGACCTGAAGGCCAAGGGCTTCCAGGCCATCTCGGTGGAGCTGGACGTGACCAGCAAGGCCGCCGTCCAGGCCATGTACGAGCGGGTGGCGAAGGAGCTGGGCGAGGTGGACGTCTCGGTCCAGAACGCGGGCGTGATCACCATCGCCAAGCTGGAGGACCTGACCGAGGCCGAGTGGAACAAGGTGATGGCGGTGAACACCACCGGCGTCTTCCTCTGCTGCCAGGAGGCGGCGCTGCGCATGCGCAAGGCGGGCAAGAAGGGGCGGCTCATCAACACCGCCTCCGGCCAGGCGCGCCAGGGGTTCATCTACACGCCGCACTACGCCGCCTCGAAGTTCGGCGTGGTGGGCATCACGCAGAGCCTGGCCAAGGAGCTGGCGCCCACCGGCATCACCGTCAACGCCTTCTGCCCGGGGATCATCACCACCGACATGTGGGCCTACAACGACGAGAAGTGGGGCAAGCTGCTGGGCGACTACAAGCCCGGCGAGCTGATGAAGGAGTGGGTGGACGCCATCCCCATGGGCCGCGCCGGCACCGGCGAGGACGTGGCCGGCCTGGTGGCCTTCCTGGCCTCGGATGACGCCGGCTACATCACCGGCCAGACCGTGAACGTGGACGGCGGCATGTTCATGTCGTGAGCGTGGCGCCGGCCTGCCGCGGACCGCCCGTGGCAGGCCTGGTGCCGGGGGAGCGGCGGCGCGGGGCTGGTAACCCCGGACCGGCCTCGCGCCGCCCCCTGTCTTCGCAGGAGGTCAACCGCCCGGGCGACCCTGCTCGCGGCACCTCCGACTGCCTACCGTTAAGACCTGACCCCGCCGGTGCGGCGGGCGAGGAGGCGCGGTGGCGAGCGAGCTGACGGGCAGGCGATGGACCGGGCGCCGGGTGGCGCGCCTGGTGGGCGGGTTCGCGCTCCTGACGGGCGGCGCGCTGCTCCTGGTGCTGCCAGGCCCCGGCATCCCGCTGGTCCTCGGCGGCCTGGCGCTGCTCGCGCCCGAGGTCGAGTGGGCGCGCCGCCTGCGGAGCCGCCTCTCCGACGCCTGGCACCGCGCCCGCGGCCGGTTCGGCCCCGGAGACGATCCCGCGCAGCCCTGAAGGCCCGGCCCCTGGGCGCCCGCGCGCGTTGCCCCCTCGATTCCAGCGTGCTACATCCGCGTCGCCGGAGCCGTCCGGGCGAACGCGTCGGTCTGCAGGACAGGGGCCGCCGAGGAAAGTCCGGGCACCAAAGGGCAGCGTGCCGGTCAACGGCCGGTCGGGGTGACCCGCAGGACAGCGCAACAGAGAGCAGACCGCCGAACGGCGTCCTCCGGGACGCGCGTGGCAAGGGTGAAACGGTGCGGTAAGAGCGCACCGCACTCCCGGTGACGGGAGTGGCACGGCAAACCCCACGCGGTGCAAGAGCAAATAGGGAGGCGTCCTCGCCGCGAGGCGAGGTGTCGGGCGGCCCGCCCCAGCCTCCGGGTACGGCTCGCTAGAGGCGCACGGCAACGTGCGTGCGAGAGGAATGTTCGCCGCCGCCGGGAAACCGGCGGGACAGAACCCGGCTTACAGGACGGCTCCGGCCTTTTCTTCGTAACCACCGCAGCTTGTGCGCCATGGGCACCGGAGGATCGGCGCCCAGCCGTCGGTTGATCCCATCCGCCGGCGCCTGGAGCCTGCAACAACGCGAGAGCGCGGAGCGGGCGGCGGCCGGGGTCTGGACCACGATCCCCGAGCCCGTCTGGTACTGGATCTCGATCCCGGTTCCGGTGCTGCGCGAGCCGACCACCTGCGAGATCCCCACCACCTCGAAATAGTACTCCTGGCCCGCCTCGAGAGTGACCATTCCGGTGACGCCCTGTTGCCCGGCGAGCGCGTTCCACTGGAGCTTGATGCCGCGCGTGCCCGGCCTGGCGTAGAGGCGGGTGAACGCGTGCTGGGGCAGCGTGGCCACCTCGCGACCGTCGAGCGCGAACGTCGCTCCCCACGCCGTCGGCTGCGCGTTCTCGCGGTAGACGTAGACGATGGCCTGGTCCGGCTTGGCCTCGAGCGGCGCGAGCGTCGTGTAGTGCGGGCCGGTCGCGGCGCAGCCGGACAGGACGGTGAGCGCGAGGAGCGTGGCGAGGGCGAGGCGAGGGCGCATGCGGAATCCAGGGGGTGGGGTGGGCTAGCAGGCCGAGTCAGAGGGCAAGAAGATCCACAAGACGTTCGCCCACCCCTGCGGCATGGCGTGCCAAGTCGCGGAGCTGCGCTGCGACGCGCTCGCAGGGCGGCGAGGTTTCGCAGGCTTTCGCAGCGCGTGCAGCCGGCCCTGCAGCGTCGAGCGCCGGCGGGACGCGGCGCGGACGGTCAAAGCCAGGCGCCGGGTGGAGCGGTGTCCACCCGGCGCCGGCCGGTCAGCGGCGCTGCAGCAGGTAGAACTCGTAGCCGAACCAGCGCAGGTGCTGGCGGAACATGGCGAACTCGCGCCGCTCGGAGGCGGCTGCGGCCTCCGCGTCAGGGTCGCCCGCGTGCTGCGCCATGACCTCGTTCATCCGCCGCTCCAGCGGATCCACGTAGGCGGCCCAGCCGGCGTCCTCCAGGGTGAAGTGACCCACCGGCTCGTAGCCGGCGGCGCGCGCCAGCGCGAGGTTGCCCTCCACGCTGGTCATGGCGGGGTAGGCCTGGTCCCAGAACGCCAGCACCTCGGCCGGGACCTCGGCGCGCGGACGAAACCAGGTGGCCTCGCTGGCGACGAGCACGCCCCGGTCTCGCAGCAGCGGCCGCAGCGTGCGCAGCGCCCGCTCGAACCCGAGCACGAACAGCGCCCCCTCGGACCAGACGAGGTCGAAGCTCGAGTCCGGAAGCGCCAGCGCGCACATGTCGCCGGTCTGCGCCGTGATCCGGCCCGCGAGCCCGCCGGCCTCGACGGCGCGCTGGAGCGAGCCCACGAAGTCGGGGTTCACGTCGAGGGCCAGGATGCGCCCCGCCGTCAGCCCGGCCAGCGTGAGCGTCTGGGCCCCGCTGCCGCAGCCCAGGTCGAGCACGTCGGGTGCGGGGGGCAGGAGCGGCGCCACGGCGCGGAAGGCGCGGGTGGTCGCCTCGGCGGTGCCGGGGCCCTGGCGCGGGGTGGCGTGGTGGAACTGGAGGAAGAACTGGAAGGAACGGTCGTTCAAGGCACACCTCTCGGTGGCCCGCCGGTACGAGATCGGCGAGCCAGGCACTGCGTGATTTGGACGGGTGCTGTCACGCGCGCGCCGGGGTGGCCCGGGGCGCGCGGATCAGGCCGCGTCCGCTGCCGAGAGGAACGTCATCCGCCGCGCAGCGTCGCTCCGCGGCGGGGAGCCGTCAACCGGATTTGCTCACCGTCCGGGCGCGCCGTCCTGTGGCAGGAGCGCGGCACGCCGCTCGGGCCCGGCGCCCGTCAGCCCCCGGTACGCCAGCGCCGCCGCCGCGACCGCGCCCAGCCACAGGACCAGCGGTCCCACGAACCAGAGCACCGCCACGCACGCCGCCAGCGAGATCACCGCGGCCAGCCGGAGCGGGCCGCGCAGCAGCTTGACCGCCGCCGCCATGGACAGCACGTAGGTGGCGAGGAAGGCCGAGGTGGAGATGGGCAGGTAGTCCGCCGCGCCCAGCCCGAGCGCCCAGGCCGCGACCAGCGCGCAGGACGAGCCGCAGGCCAGCGCGGCCAGCGCGCGGCGCGGGGTGCCGGAGGGAGAGAGCGGGGCCAGGATGGACGGGAGCTGCCCCCGCGCCGCCAGCGCGTGCACCAGCCGGCTGGTCCCGGCGGCGTAGGCGTTGAGCGGGATGAAGCAGAGCAGGTAGCCGGCGATCCCGACCGCGAAGGACGCGCCCTGGCCGAACACCCGCCCGGCCAGGAACACCAGCGGCGCGCCGCTGGCGGCCCGGGGGATGGGCGTGCCCACCACCGCCACCGCCAGCGTCAGGTAGACCGCGCCGACCGTCACAACCGCCACCAGGCTGGCCCGCCAGATGTCGCGCGGGTCGCGGAACTCCCGCGCCAGCGGGGTGATGGCCTCCCACCCCACGAAGGCCCAGAAGAGCTGCACGGCGGCCAGGCCCACCGCGCCGCCGCCCCTGGAGAAGAAGGGCGTGAACGCGGCCGGCTCCACGGCGGGCAGGGCCGTGGCCGCCACCACCACCAGCCCGGTCGCCAGGACCGCCAGCGTGGCCAGCTGGGCCAGCGCGCTCACGCGCAAGCCCAGCGCGTTGAGGGCGTAGGCGGCGGCGAGCAGCGCGCCCCCGTAGGCGAGCGCCTCCGCCTCGCCCCCGCCGGTGGCGCTGGCCAGCGAGTGGCCGGCGATGAGCGCCGCCACCACCGAGCCGGTCGGGTTCTGGGCCAGGAACAGCCACCCCGAGACCATGCCCCAGCGCGGGCCGAAGGCCCGCTCGATGGCGTCGGAGAAGCCGCCGGCGTCAGGGCGCTGCCGGGAACCGCGGCGTAGGCCAGGGCCATCGGCGCCGAGAGGAGCACCAGCGCCAGCCAGGCCAGGAGCGAGGCCGGTCCGGCCGTCTCGGCCGCGATGGCCGGCAGGACCAGCACCCCGGTCCCCAGCACCGACCCCGCGTACAGCGCCACCCCGTGCCACAGCCCGAGCGTCCGTCGCAGCTCGCTTCCCTGGGTTTGCATGCGGGAAGGATGCGAGGGCGGGTGGTCCTCCTCAATGGCCACTTCTGCAGCGCCGGGAAGTACCATTATGATGACCGGACCACCGCCTGGACCCGCCATGAAGAGAGCCTTCGACCCCGGCAGCCTCGTCTCCATCGCCGTGGACCGTCGCTCGCGCCAGCCCATGCACCGGCAGGTCTACGCGTCCATCCGCGCCGCCATCGCCGCCGGCCAGCTCCGGCCCGGGCAGCGCCTCCCGTCCACGCGCGCGCTCGCGGACCAGCTCGGGGTCTCGCGGACGCCGGTGGTGCTGGCCTTCGACCAGCTGCTGGCCGAGGGGTACGTGCAGGGGCGGGTGGGGGCGGGGACCTACGTCTCGCCAGCGCTCCCCGCGCTGCGGGGCGCGCACCCGGGAGCGTCGCGCGAGCGCGGTCCCCGCCGGGTGGCCTTCGAGGGCGGGGACGTGGCGGCCGGCGAGCCCACCCCGTGGGCCCCTGGGCAGGAGGCCTTCCGCATCGCGCTGCCGGCGCTCGAGCACCTGCCGGTCGCGACCTGGGGACGGCTGGTGGCCCGCCACGCCCGCCGCCTCACCCGGCGCGCCTGCACCCACGGTGACCCGCTGGGTCACCCGGCGCTGCGCGAGGTGCTCGCGTCGTACCTGTCCGCCTCCCGCGGCGTCCGCTGCGAGCCGGGCCAGATCCTGATCGTGAGCGGCTCGCAGCAGGCCCTGGCGCTGTGCGCGCGGGTGCTGGTGGGCGCGGGCCAGGAGGCGTGGCTGGAGGACCCGGGCTACCCCGGCGCCCGCGCCGCCTTCGAGCTGGCGGAGGCGAAGCTCGTCCCGGTCCCGGTGGACGAGGAGGGGCTGGACGTGGCGGCCGGCCTCCGCCGCGCGCCCAGCGCCCGCGCCGCCTACGTCACGCCCTCGCACCAGTACCCGCTGGGCGTGACGCTGACGCTGGCGCGGCGTCTCCAGCTGCTCGAGTGGGCGCGGCAGGCCGGGGCCTGGCTCATCGAGGACGACTACGACGCCGAGTACCGCTACGAGAGCGCGCCGGTGGCGCCGCTGCACGCGCTCGACGCCGACCAGCGCGTGCTCTACGTGGGCACCTTCTCCAAGGTCCTCTTCCAGTCGCTGCGCATCGGGTACCTGGTGGTCCCGTCCGACCTGGTGCCCGCGTTCGCGCGGGCGCGCGACGCCCTGGACGTCTTCCCCGCGCCGCTCCTCCAGGCCGCGCTGGCCGAGTTCGTCTCCGAGGGCCACTTCTCCCGCCACCTGCGCCGGATGCGCGTCCGCTACCGCGCCCGCCGCACCGCGCTGGTGGAGGCGCTCCGCGGCGAGCTGGGCGGGCGGGCGCGCATCCTGGGCGCGGAGGCGGGCCTGCACCTGGTGCTGGAGCTGCCCCCGTCCGCGCCCGACGTGGAGATCTCCCGGCGCGCGCTCGCCGCCGGCGTGGTGGCGAAGCCGCTCTCGCCCTACGGGCAGGGCCGGGTCAGCAGGCGCGGCCTGGTGCTCGGGTTCGGGGGCGTGGGTGAGGCCCGCTGCCGCGAGGCGGTCCGGACGCTGGCGGGCGTGCTGCGCAGCGCGGTGCCGGGGTGGGCGGGGCGCGGCGCGCGGTGACCTGCGGGGCCGCGGATCCGCCCGGGATCCGCGGCCCCCTCGGCCTCACTTGTCGATCACGAACACCGCGGTGGTGCGGCCCGGCACGCTGAACGTGCCGGTCGCCTTCTGGAACGACGCCTGCCGCACCACGCCGTCGGCGGAGTCCTTCTGCACCGGGTGGAGCTTGAGCTTCTTGCCGGCCAGCGTCGGGGCGGCGTACGTGACCGTGCCGGGCGCCGCGTTGAACAGCACCACCACCTCGCGGAACGGGCCCTCGACCGCGGCGGGCGAGACCAGGTCCATCACCACCAGCCCGGGGATCTGGCCCGGCCCGACGTTCAGGAACCGGACGCGGTCCATGATGGCCTGGGCGGTGCGCAGCCGGAAGAGCGGCGTGGACCGGCGGATGCGCAGCATCTCCTGCAGGTGGGCGCTGGCGAAGGCCATCTCGGCGGGGCCGGGCTTGAGCGCCGGGTCCGCGAGCAGCGGCGCGAGGACCGGCCAGTTGGCCTGGTTGTCGCCGGCCGGCGGGAGCCCGGAGCCCCAGGTGTTCTCGGTCCCGGTCCAGTCGATGCGGTTGAACCAGTCTCCGGAGTCGTAGCTGTTGCCGTCGCCCGACTTCGAGCGGAGCAGCTCGTCGCCCGCGTGGAGGAACGGGATCCCCTGCGAGAGCGCGACCACCGAGAGGCCGAGGTCGTCCATCCTCACCCGGTCCCAGAGCGGGAGGGCCGCAGGCACCTTGGCCTGCAGGGCGTCGAACCAGACGTGGTTGTCGTGCGCGGAGATGTAGCAGATGGTGTCGTCCGGCCGGAGCGCGTACCCGGCCGGCTGCCCGTTGTAGTCGAACGCGCTGCCCTCGCGCGGCGCGCCGGCGGCGTCCACCAGCGTGTAGTGGGCCAGGTTGCCGGCCAGGCCGAGCCGGATCAGGTCCGAGTAGGCGAGCAGCCGCGCCGCCTGCTCGGCGGCCGTGCCCTGCGAGGAGCCGTTCGGCTCGAGCGCCAGGCCGGTGGCGTAGCCCTGGTCCCGCAGCGGGCTGAAGGGGCCGCCGCCGCGGACCCGGTCCCGGAGGCGGTCGCTGAACGTCCCGATGCCGGTCCCGGCCATGTTGAGCTGCGTGGCGTTCACGCCACGGGCGTCGTCCGCGACCTCGCCGAAGTTCCAGCCCTCGCCGTAGACGTAGACCTTGCTCCCGTCCACGCCGTCGCGCGCCAGGGTCAGCGCGTCGAGCGCGGCCCGCACCGCCAGCATGTTCGCCTTCATGTGGTGGCCCATGAGGTCGAAGCGGAAGCCGTCCACCTTGTAGGCCTTGGCCCAGGTGACGACCGAGTCCACCATGAGCTTCTCCATCATGGCGTGCTCGGTGGCGGTGTTCTGGCAGCAGGTGGAGGTCGCGACGAAGCCGTCGGCGTCGAGCCGGTGGTAGTAGCCCGGCACGATCCGGTCCAGCACGGACTGCGGCGCCTGGCCGGAGGCGCTGGTGTGGTTGTAGACGACGTCCATCACCACCCGCAGCCCGGTCCGGTTGAGCGCCTGCACCATGGCGCGGAACTCCCAGGTGCGCATGCCTCCGTCCGGGAACAGCGCGTAGCTGCCCTCGGGCACCGTGTAGTGCAGCGGGTCGTAGCCCCAGTTGAACGCGTCGGCCTGGCGCACGGCGGAGACGCAGGCCTGCTGCGCCTGCGAGTCAGGGGGGAAGCTGGCCAGCGCGCAGTCCGGGCGCTGCCAGGTGGAGCGGTCCTCGTTCACGGTGGCGAAGTCGAAGGCGGGCAGCAGGTGGACGTGCGTCAGTCCGGCCTGGGCCAGCTTGCGGAGGTGCTGCATGCCGGCGGACCCGGGCACCGTGAAGGCCAGGAAGGTCCCGCGCATCGCGGTCGGCACCGTCCGGTCCGCGGCGCTGAAGTCGCGCACGTGCAGCTCGTACAGCACGATGTCGGACGGGGCCGCCAGCCGGGGCTTCGGGAGCGTCTGCCAGCCGGGCGGGGCCAGGAAGGGATCCGACAGGTCCACGAGCTGGCTGCGCAGCGAGTTCCGGGAGAGCGCCAGCGCGTAGGGATCGGTGACGAGGTTCGTCATCACCTGGTCCTCGGAGCGGACGAAGACCTCCACCTCGTACAGGTAGTACTTCCACCTCCAGGCGGCGGTGCCCTGGACGGTCCAGGTCCCGGTGGCGCCGTCGATGGCCATGGGGACCACCGTCTCGGTGGCTCCGTCCTCCGGGCCGTCGAAGAGGTGGAGCTTCACCGAGCGCGCCGTGGGCGCCCAGAGGCGGAGCGTGGGCACGCCGCGCGCGAACGTCGGCCCCAGCGCGCCGCGGTAGGTGTAGAGCGCGTCGAGGACGCCGGGGATCTGGAGCGCGGTGGCGTCCACCCGCACCCCGTCCCTGGCGGCCGAGACCGCCATCTCGCCGCGCAGGATGTCCGGCGCGGCGGCGACCGCGTCGGCCGGGAGCCGCAGGGCCGCGAACGCGGCCAGGTGCGGGAACCTCGCCTTCACGTCGGCCGGGAGGCCGGCCGGGTCGAGGGTCAGGTCCCAGGCATAGCCGCCGGACACGCCGTCGGGCGCGAGGTCCAGGCCGCCGGCCGGGTCCGTGTGGAGCCGGAAGACGGTGCCGGGCGGCGCGCCGCCGACGTCCCAGGCGATGAGATCCGGGGCCACCCAGTGCGCGCGCGCGGTCCCGAGGCTCCCGGGCAGGGTGCCGCCGGCCGAGATGGCGAGCACATGCGTGGTGGCGTCGTAGGAGAACGTCATGGGCGTGCACGCGGCCGGGACGACGAAGGCGATGTTGGCGCCGCCTGGGGCGCCGCCGGCCCCGTAGTTCTCGTCCCAGCTCTCACCGATGGCCACCTTGGCCTCGTACGCGCCAGCCGGCAGGCGGGTGGTGGTGAAGGTGTAGATGCCGTCGCCGTCGGGGTCCTGCAGCCAGGAGCGCAGGCAATCCGGCTGCCAGTCGCCCGGGCACCCCAGCTCGGACTGGAAGCTCCCCGGCACCGTGGCGATCACCGCGTTCCGGTCGCTCGTCACCCAGTGGGTGGCGGCGTCGAAGTAGAACTTCACCGGCCCCGCAGCCGCCTGCGTGAAGGCGAGGTTGGCGCCGTTGGGGGTGGCGTTGGCGCCGTAGTTGAGGTCCCAGGAGCCGTTCAGCGCCGCCTTGTACTCCCATGGACCGGCCGGCACCGTGAACGTGCCCTGCCAGACCCCGTCGGCGGCGTCGAAGGTGAGGCCGGAGGCCGCGCAGGCGGGGTCCCAGTCGCCGGCGCAGCCCACCTCCGATTGCAGGCTGCCGGCGATGGTGACCGAGGCGGGCTGCACGACGGGCGCCGTCCCCGTGTCCACGGTGAGGACGTGGGTCGCGCCGTCGTACGTGAAGGTCACCGTGGAGCAGTCGGCGGGTACGGTGAAGGGGATGTTGGCGCCGTTCGCGACTCCGCCCGCGCCGTAATTCTCCGACCAGCTCTCGCCGATGGCGACCTTCACCTGGTAGTCGCCGGCGGGGAGCGCCGAGGTGCTGAACGAGTAGATCCCGTCGCCGTCGGGATCCTGCAGCCAGGAGCGGAGGCAGTCGGGCTGCCAGTCGCCCGGGCAGCCCAGCTCGGACTGGAAGTCGCCGGGCGCGACCGCGATCACGTCATCGTGATCGTCCGCGATCCAGTGGCTGACGGGATCGAAGTAGAACTTCACCATCGCGGGCGACGCCAGCGAGAGCGGGATGTTCGGGCCGTTGGGCGCGGCGTGAGCCCCGTAGTTCACGTCCCAGGTGCCGTCGAGCGCGGCCTTGTACTCCCAGTCGCCGGCGGGGACCGCGAACAGGCCCTGCCAGACCCCGTCGCCCGGGTCGAGCAGGAGCTGCGTCGCCGTGCACTCGGGTTGCCAGTCGCCGGGGCAGCCGAGCTCGCTCTGGAGGCTGCCCGCCACCGTGACCGAGGCCTGGGCGGCGGCGAGGGCGGGGAGGGCGAGGAGCGTGAGCGCGGCGAGGCGCGCGCGGGAGGCGTGCTTGGATTCGCGCATGCGGTGGTCCCCAGGGCAGGGAAGGACGCGCCCGCGCGGTCACGGGTGGTCGGGGGGCCCAGGAGCGGGCGGAGCCTAAGCCCGCCTGGCTCGCCAGGAGGGCCGGCACATGGGGGCGGCCCGCACGAGCCACGCGAACCGCGCTGGCCGGTTGCGTCATGCCGGAGGGTGGCCCCGGCGCGGGCGGGAGGGATGCCGCGTAGCGGACCGCCTGGTCTCACTCCATCGGGAGCCGCGCAAGGTGAAGGGGACTTCTAGAACCCCAGCTCGCCGCCGATGCCGGGCGCGATGGACCAGTGCTCGGTCCGCGTGCCGGTGGACGGGAACCACTCTGCGACCACCTGCAGCCGCAGCCGGTCGAGCACGGACGTGCTCACCAGCCCCTGGACCACCGGCCCGGAGCAGGCGGCCGGGCCGGCGTGGCCGCGGTCCGCGCAGGTGCCGCCGCCCCAGCCGTCGTCCTTCGCCAGCAGCCAGCCGCCGCGCAGGCCCAGGCGAACCCGCGCCAGGGCGGAGCTGGGAGGTTGCCACTCCAGTCCGGCGGCGCCCAGCACGCCGAACGGCTGGGGCCGACCGGACGAGAACACCGCCTCCAGGCCGCGGGCGCCCACGGTGCCGGCGAGCCGGAGCGAGCGCGGGAACCAGGTGGAACCGTGGAAGGCCCGGCTCACGCCCGCCTCGGTCTCGACCGGGCCGATGCTCAGGTGGACCAGGTGCGCCGGGGGCTCGTAGGAGAGCAGGTCGGCCCCCAGCCGAGCGGCGTACGCGACCGGGACCCGGTCGGCGGCGGGCTGGGCCGCGGCCAGCGCCTCGCCGGCGCGGCCGAGCGCGGACCGGATCCGGTCCACCGCCAGGTCACCGCGGCCGGGCGGCACGCCCAGGTCGGTGAAGCGGAAGCCGTAGGCGCCGAGGAGGCGCATCGACCAGGCCAGCTCGGTCTCCTTCGCGCCCTGGCGCCAGTCCGGCCAGCGGGCCGGGGCCAGGCCAGGGACGTGCGGGGGCGGCTCGCCCCGCCGCCCGCGCTCGCACTGCGGGTTGCGCCAGCTCGGCCCGCCCTCGGCGAGGGGGTGGGCGCGGCAGAGGTCGTGGAGCTGGTCGAGCGAAACCTGGAGCAGCGCGCGGAAGTCGGCCAGGTCCGCACCGGCGCAGACGTCGGGCGCGTCCGGGCGCCCCTCGTAGACGGCGCTCATGCAGGTGAAGCGTCGCCAGCCCGGTCCTCCGGCGGCCTCGGGCGTCGGGGAGGCGACGTACCCGTTGTCGTCCTCCAGCGCCCGGCGTGCGTCGTACATGCCCAGCGTGAAGTCGAAGCGGCGGAACTCGGTCTCGAAGAACCCGAGGAACGCGAAGACCGGCGCGCTGGCCGCCGGGAGGTGGCGTCGCGGCAGGACCAGCTGGTCGGCGATGGCCGGGTGCTCCTCCACCAGCAGCGCCAGCTCCTTGGTGCGCGCCGTGTCGATCACGCCGGCCGCGAGCCGCCCCAGCACGCGCGCCAGCGACTCCTCGGTGGGGGCAGGCTCGGGGCGGATGGCCGGGTACTCCGTCGCCTCGGGATCGAAGAAGGCGAACAGGACGCCGCGCGGGACGTCGCGCTCCGCCGGGTCAGGGGCCGGGCGCCAGGCGAGGCCGCCGGCCACGTCCGGCGCCAGGCCGGCGCGGGCGATCCCCACCGCCAGCCGGACCGGGCCGTTGTCGAACACCCCGCCGTCCACGTAGCGGTCGGTGACCGCCTCCGCGGCGGAGCAGACCTCGGGCATGGCCACCCCGTCGGCCGCGCAGGTGGCGAGCGGCTGCGGCGGGAACGCCACCGGGAAGGACATCGACGCCAGCAGCAGGTCGCGGAGCGCCGGGAAGGCGATCTCGCCCTGGGCGTCGGTGACCAGCAGGCGCCGGCCCAGCCCGCCGCGGCCGGCGTAGTTGGTGGCCAGCGGCGGCCGCCCCGCCCCCCGGCCGCGGATGCGGACGGTGAACTTCTCCTCCATGCTCGGCAGCTCCAGCCGCCCGCCGGCGATGGGCACGCGCTGTGGCTCGGCCCGCGTCACGGCCACCCCGAGCACCACGTCGCAGGAGGGCGGGAGCCCGCCGGCCCAGGCCCGCTCGATGCGCGCGGCGCTCTCCAGCAGCCAGCGCCGCGAGAACGCGCCCAGCCGATCCACCTCGTCCGGCGCGAAGAGCTGGTCGAAGCCGATGGGGATCCAGGTCTGCCAGAGCAGCGACTCCTCCGGCTGCGGCTGGAACCCGCCGCACTCCCCGAGGAGCGCGAGGAGGCCGTTGAGGCTGCCGGCCGAGGCGCCGGTGACGATCCGGAGCCGCACGGCGGGGGCGGTCTGGATGGAGGAGAGCGCGTAGTACGCCACCCCGGCCTCATGCGCGCCGAGCGACACGCCCCCGCGGATGGTGAGGGCGTAGGCCTGGGCGGGGTGGGCGGCGGCCCCGGGAGGCCCGCCGCCTGCTGCAGCGGCCCAGGGCACGAGTGCGAAGGCGGCCAGGAAGGCGCGAGCTCGGCGGTGCATCAGCCATCCTAGAACGGCCCGGAGGAGGGCTCCAGCGAGCGCGAGGGCAGCAGCTCGGCCGTCCGGCCCTGGGGGGCGCCTGTTCCCCTGGCACCCCGAGCCGCCGCCGGCTAGGTCTAGCCGACACCCATCATCCGGACCCATCACCCGGCGGAGGCCCCTTGCAACTCGTCCACGTCTACCTGAACTTCCCCGGCAACACCGAGGAGGCGCTCCGGCTCTACGAGCGCGTCTTCGGCACCAAGGTCGTCATGAGGCAGACCTTCGGCGAGACGTCGTTCATCCCCAACGTCCCCGAGGCGGCCAGGAACAAGATCGTCCACGCCCAGCTCCCCATCACCGAGACCGTCCACCTCATGGCGAGCGACGCCGTCCCGGGCTTCGGGCCGCCGCTGCAGGTGGGCAACAACTTCCACGTGTCCATCGTGGCCAAGGACAAGGCCGAGGCGGACCGCGCCTTCGCGCTGCTCTCCGAGGGCGGCCGCGTGGACATGCCGCTCGCCAACGCGCCCTGGGGGCCGTACTTCGGGATGTGCGCCGATCGCTTCGGCGTGCACTGGATGGTGAGCCTGACGGGTCCGGTCTGAGGAGCGCGTCCCCGTCTGCGCCTGGCCTTCGACTCCGGGCCGCTGCGCGGCCCTACGCTCAGGCCGAACGGGAAGGATGGCCGTTCGCACTGATGGCCGTTCGCCCTGAGCGTAGCCGCGGCTACGCCGCGGCGGAGTCGAAGGGCGCCGCCGGGACGTGCGGGCGGCCAACGCCCAAGTGGTCCGCCCCGCGCGACGCACCAGCGGTAAACTGACCGGATGCCCACCTCCGAGCGCCCCTGGATCGTCTCTCCCCACGAACCCATCGTGAAGCACGAGGCCAACCTCTGGACGGTGCAGGGGAGGCTGGGCAAGGGGCCCATCACCCGGCGGATGTCCATCGTCCGGCGGCGCGACGGCTCGCTGGTGTTCTACCACCCGGTCCCGCTCGACGAAGGCGCGCTGGCCGAGGTGCTGGCCTGGGGGCGTCCGGCCGAGCTGGTGGTGGCCCACGCCGAGCACGGCGTGGACGCGACGCCGTTCGCGAAGAAGCTGGGCGTGAAGATCCACGGCCCGCGGGCAGACGAGGCGCGGCTGCGCGAGCGCTTCGACCTGGCCGGCTTCCTCGAGGACCTCCCGGCGGATCCGGACGTGTCCTTCGAGTCGGTCCCCGGCAGCAAGTTCGGTGAGCCCGTCGAGCTGGTGCGGAGCGGCGAGCGGGTGAGCCTGGTCTTCTCCGACGCCATCCAGGCGCACGGGGACACGGCCCCGCTCCCCTTCCGCCTGCTCGGCTTCCGCGGCGGGCCGCGCGTGGTGCCGCTGTTCCGGCTCCTCTTCACGAGCGACCGCGCCGCGCTCAAGGCCTACCTGGCGCGGCTGGCCGAGACCCCCGGCCTCGCGCGGCTGGTCCCCTGCCACGGCTTCATCGAGGAGCGGGACGCCGCGGGCGCGCTGAGGCGGGCGGCGGCGGCGCTGTAGACCGGGCGCGCTCGTCCCTGGGGGAGCAAGCTCGACACCGACGCGGAGGGATTCTCGAAGGTCGGCTGCAGAACCCAGGTGCGGAGGCCGCCCGCCGGTGCTAGGGCATTGCCCCTCATGCACGGCGCCACCGACTTCCTCGCCGCGCTCACCGTGGTCCTGGGTGTCGCGGCCGTCACCACCGTCCTGTTCCAGAGGCTCCGCCAGCCGGTGGTGCTGGGCTACATCCTCGCCGGGCTGATCGTGGGGCCGCACGTCCCCATCCCGCTGGTCGCCGACGAGGCCATCGTCCGGACGCTCTCGGAGCTGGGCGTCATCCTGCTGATGTTCGCGCTGGGGCTGGAGTTCAGCCTGCGCAAGCTCCTCCAGGTCGGGCCGGTGGCGGGGATCACCGCGGTGGTGCAGTGCAGCCTGATGGTGTGGCTGGGGTTCGTGGCGGGTCGCCTGCTCGGCTGGACGGCGCTGGAGAGCGTGTTCGCGGGCGCGCTCATCGCCATCTCCAGCACCACCATCATCGCCAAGGCGTTCGACGAGCTGGGCGTCCGGGGCCGGCTGCGCGACCTGGTGGTCGGCGTGCTGGTGGTGGAGGACCTGATCGCCATCCTGCTGATGGCCGTGCTGGCGGCGGTGGCCGGGGGCGCAGGCATCTCGGCCGGCGCCCTGGCCGCCACGCTGGGCCGGCTGGCGGGCTTCCTGGCCGCGCTGCTGGGGCTGGGGCTGCTGGTGGTGCCGCGCCTGGTGCGCTGGGTCCGGCGGCTGGACCGGCCTGAGACCATGCTCATCGCCGCCCTGGCGATCTGCTTCGGGGTGGCGCTGCTGGCCCACCACTTCGGCTACTCCGTGGCGCTGGGCGCCTTCCTGGCCGGCTCGCTGGTGGCCGAGTCGGGCGAGGAGAAGCACGTCGAGCACCTGGTCGCGCCGGTGCGCGACGTGTTCGCGGCGGTGTTCTTCGTGTCGGTCGGCATGCTCATCGACCCGGCCCTGCTGGTGCGCCACTGGGTGGCGGTGGCGGTCTTCACGCTGCTGGTGGTGCTCGGCAAGCTGGTGGGGGTCGCGGGGGGCGCGTTCCTGACCGGGCAGGGCGTGCGCACCTCGGTGCAGGCCGGCATGAGCCTGGCGCAGATCGGCGAGTTCTCGTTCATCATCGCAGGGCTGGGGGCGTCGCTGGGCGCCACCCGCGACTTCCTCTACCCGGTCGCGGTGGCCGTCTCGGCCGTCACCACGCTCACCACCCCCTGGCTGATCCGCGCCTCGGGCCCCGCGGCCTCGTGGGTGGACCGCCGGCTGCCCCGGCCGCTGCAGACCTTCGCCGCGCTCTACGGCTCCTGGCTGGAGCGGCTGCGCTCCGGGCCGCGCCGGGAGACCTTCGCGGCGCAGCTGCGCCGGGTGGTCCGGGCGCTGGTGATCGACGCGGCGGTGGTGGTCGTGATCGTGGTGGCGGCGGCCCTGGGGGCCGAGCGCGGCGCGCGGCTGCTCGAGCTCCGCTGGGGCCTGGACGGCGCCATCTCTCGCTGGGCGGTGGCCGCCGCGGCGGGGCTGGTCTCGCTCCCGTTCTGCGCCGGGCTGCTGCGCAACGCCCGCCGCCTGTCCGGCCTGATCGCCGACCAGGCGCTGCCGGCGGTCGCGCCAGGGGCGCTGGACCTGGCCGCGGCCCCCCGGCGCGCGCTCCGCGCCGCCGTGCAGCTGGCGCTGGTGCTGCTGGTGGCGGTGCCGGTGGTGGCGATCACCCAGCCCTTCGTCCCGGCCGGCTCGGTGGCCGCGGTCTTCGCCGTGGTGATCGGCGCGCTGGCGGTGGCCGCCTGGCGCGGCGCCGAGGGGCTGCACCAGCACGTGCGGGCCGGCGCGCAGGTGATGGTGGAGGCGCTGGCCAGGCAGGCGCGCGGCCCCGTCGAGGACGGCGCCGACGCGCTGGCGCAGGTGAAGCAGACGCTCCCGGGGCTGGGCGAGCCCATCGCAATCCGGCTCCACCCTGGCACCCTCGCCGAGGGACGCACCCTGGCCCAGCTCGACCTCCGGGGTGTCACCGGCGCCACCGTGCTCGCCATCTGGCGCGCCGAGGGAGGGGTGATGGTACCCGACGCCCGCGAGGTGCTGCGGGCCGGCGACGTCCTGGCGGTGGCCGGCAGCGCCGAGGCGGTGGCGGCAGCGCGGTCGCTGGTGGCCGGGCCAGCGCCGCTCCGCGCGTCGTAGGCCGGCGCCGCCCGGCCGGGCTCACCACACCCCGGCGCCCACCTCCACCACGAAGCGCAGGTCGTGGATGTGGTCGAACCCGGAGCCGCGCACGCCCATGCGCAGGCCCGCGAACTGGTAGCCGAGCGTGAGGATGCGCCAGGGCCCGGAGACGGTGACGCGGAACTTCATGCCGGACTCGAGCGCGAACTCGCGGGCGCGCTGGGCGCCGCCGAGGTCCCAGGAGATGCCGGCCGCGGTGTATGGGCTCGCGAACTGGGCGGCCGAGGTGGTGACCAGCGCCTCCAGCGACGCGTACTGCTGGTAGGTCCAGGTCACGCGCGGCACGATGAAGACCTCGCGCAGGTCGAGCCCGCGGAACAGCAGCGCCACGCCCATGGCCCGGTCCCAGCGCAGGGCCACGCTGGGCACCAGGCTGCCGGTCCCGGAGGGCGGCTGGGTCAGCGCGTCCAGGGCGGCGACCTGGATCTGCCGGGGGGCGTGCCCCAGCCCGAAGCCGTTGAGGCGCATGGAGGCCTCGAGCTCCGCGGGGGCGGGCGCGTTCGGGCAGGCCGCCACCGGGCGCGAAGGGCGCAGCGTGTAGCGCGCCAGCACCTCGTCGCCCGGCGCGACCGAGGGCGGCCGCGGGCCGGCGCAGGCCGGGCCGCCGTGCTCGGGCGCCACGCGGAAGCGCGGCGGGCGCTGCTTGGTCATGGTGGAGGTGTAGCCGGGGCTGATGAGCGCCCCTGAGCCGAACACGTCGCGGACGCCCCAGGCGTCGTGGATGCGGAGGTTCACGTCGTAACCCGGCGTGAACTGCCCGTCGGCGTTCCGGTCGGGCGCGGTGGCGTGCTTGCCCTCCTCGACCAGCAGGGTGAGCGGGTAGCGGGTGTCGTCGCCCACCACCAGCTCATTGGAGTACCAGTCCACTCCGTGCGCGAAGCCGACCACCCGCTCGACGCGCACCTGCCAGCAGTCGCCCTCCTGCTCCACCGCCAGGTGGACGTCGGCGAACTCGATGTCGTGCGGGTGGGAGCCGCCGCCGATGTCCTCGCGGTAGTAGAAGAAGTAGCGGAGCACCACCCGCGAGGCCCGCTCGCCCAGGCGCGGGTCCTGCTCCGCCGGCTCCTGGACGCGCTCCGTGCCGTGGAGCTGCAGCCGGTCCACCGCCCAGTAGACCACCGGCGCCGAGGAGGGCGCGTCGCAGGGGTGCGGGTCCGGCGGCACGTTTCCGCCGGCGCGGAGCAGCGGCTCGTCCGGCGTGAACCAGAGCACCGGCGCCGCCAGCTCGGCCAGCTCCGGCGCGCTGAGGGAGGGCTTGGCGCCCCGCCAGAGCACGTTGGGCGCGGCGTCGCCGCAGCTGCAGGCGGCCAGGGCGGGATCCGCGGCGGCACCCCGGACAGGCGCAGCCGCCAGGCTCAGCGCGAGCAGGGCCCCCACCGCCGGGGCGTCGCAGCGGCGCACACAGGCCATCGCCAGGAAGGTGCGGCGGCTGCGTGCCCGCGGCACCGAAGAGCCCCGCGGAGCTTCAGGGGCAGGGTGGAGGAGCTCCCGCCGCTTTCAAAAAGCCGAAGGATCTCCTTCGAACTTCGTCATGACCTGCGGAGCAGGTTCCCGCTAGAACTGGGGTCAAACCTGGGAGGAGCGACACCTGATGGAACACGGCTGGCTGGAGTGGGGCGCGTTCGGCGCGCTGGTGCTGGGCATGCTCGCGCTCGACCTGGGCGTATTCCACCGCAAGGACCACGTGGTCGGCGCGAAGGAGGCGCTGGCCTGGTCCGGCGTGTGGGTGGCGCTGGCGCTGGCCTTCGGCGGCTACGTCTGGTTCCGCCACGGCTCCGGGTCGGGGCTCGAGTTCCTGACCGGCTACGTGATCGAGAAGTCGCTCTCGGTGGACAACATCTTCGTCTTCGTCGTGATCTTCGGCGCCCTGGGGATCCCGGCGCTCTACCAGCACCGGGTGCTGTTCTGGGGCATCCTCACCGCGCTGGTGCTGCGCGGGGCCATGATCGCCGCGGGCACGGCGCTGCTCCACCGGTTCCACTGGATCATCTACGTCTTCGGCGGCTTCCTGCTGCTCACCGGCGTGAAGCTGCTCCTGCAGCGCGAGGCGGCCCCGCACCCGGAGAAGAGCGGGGCCTTCCGCCTCCTCCGCCGCCTGGTCCCGGCCACGCCGCGCTTCGACGGGCACCACTTCTTCACGCTCGAGCACGGCAAGCGGCTCGCCACCCCGCTCTTTTTCGCGCTGGTGCTGATCGAGTTCAGCGACGTCATCTTCGCGGTGGACTCCATCCCGGCCATCTTCGCGGTGACCGACGACCCGTTCATCGTCTTCACGTCCAACATCTTCGCCATCCTGGGGCTGCGATCGCTCTACTTCCTGCTGGCCGGCGTGGTCGAGAAGTTCATCTACCTGAAGCCCTCGCTGGCCTTCGTGCTGATGTTCGTGGGCCTGAAGATGGCGGCCATCGACGCGGTGAAGATCCACCCGGCGGTCTCGCTGCTGGTGGTGCTGTCGATCCTGGCCGTGGGGGCCGTGGCCTCGCTGCTGAAGGCGCGCCGCGCCGGGCCGCCGCCGCAGGCGGGGAGGGCGCTGCCCGAGGGCGAGGGCTGAGCCACCGGGTTGCGCTCCGCCCCCCCTCCCGCCGTGCGGGCGTGACCCGCGCCGGACCCGCCCGCCCTCCGCGTCAGCGCGCGCGCTTCGAGGCGCCGCGCCGGGGCGGGCTGCGCCGCGCGGTCCCCCCCGCCTTGCGCGCGGCTCGCGGCCTCGAGGCCGGGCGCCGCGGCCGGCGGTCCGCCTCGGCCCCCGGCTCGCCCTCCCAGATCACGGCCTCGACGTTGTTGCCGTCGGGGTCGAACACGAAGGCCGCGAAGGCGGCGTACCCCTCGCGCGGCCCGGGCCGGCCGTTGTCCTTCCCGCCCGCGGCCAGCGCGGCGGCGTGGAACCCCTCCACCGCCTTCCTCGAGCGCGCGTGGAACGCGAGGTGCGTGGGCTCGCCCACCTCGCCGCCGGTGACCCAGAAGTCGTGCCGGCCGTCCTCGTCCTTGAAGCCGAACGAGTCGCCGTAGGCCATGTCGCAGACGTAGCCGAGCGGCTTCAGGAGCCGCTCGTAGAAGCGCCTGCTCTTCCTTGAGTCGCCGCAGCGCAGGCTGACATGCTCAATCATCGATGGGCCCTCGCGTTCGCCCCTGGTGCAGGATGCGGTGCCCGGGCCGGGTACGCCATCAGCCCACGGCGGCGTCCCCCCCCCAGCACCTCGCGGAGGTGCGCGACCAGGTCGTCCACCTGCCGCTTGAGCGACAGCGCCTTCTCCGGCGGGTAGCGGCTGGAGGTGAGCAGGTCGAGCGGAATGCAGGCGCAGGTGCTCCGCAGCGCCCGGCCCGCCTCGGTGAGCGCGATCACCACGACACGCTCGTCCTCCGGGCTGCGGGTGCGCCGCAGGTAGCCGAGCATCTCGAGCCGCTTGAGGAGCGGCGTGAGGGTGTTCGAGCTCAGGAGCGCCCGCTCGCCCACGTGCGAGACCGAGCAGGGCGCGTCCTCCCAGAGGATGAGCAGCACGACGTACTGCGGATACGTGAGCCCCATCGGCTCGAGCAGCGGCTGGTAGAGCCGGGTCACCAGCCGCGAGGCCGCGTACAGCGGGAAGCAGAGCTGCTGGTCCAGCCGGAGGAGGTCCAGCGGAGCCGGAGCGCTCCGCGCCTTGGGGGCCTTGCGTGCCGTCATCGGCGCCATTCTGGCGCCCCGCCGGGCGCCGCGCCAGGCCTGGCGCGCCGGGCGGAGCGCCAGGCGGTCCAGGCGCCGGTGGACCAGAGGGCCCAGGCCACCAGCACGGGCTGGAAGAAGAGCCGGACCAGCCGGGCGCGATCGGTGTCCAGGCCGAAGGCCGACACGCCCCGGACATACTGCGAGACGTTGCCCGGGAAGATCAGCACGAAGAAGGCGGCGGTGGCCCACCCCGCCTGGACGCGCCGGCGCGGGAAGAAGGCGAGCGCCGCGCCCAGGGCCAGCTCCACGACGCCGGAGAGGATCACGACCAGGTCCGGATCGAGCGGTAGCCAGGTGGGCACCTGCGCCTGGAACTCGGCCCGGGCCCAGGCCAGGTGCGAGGTGCCGGCGAAGAGCAGCGCGGCGCCGAGCAGGATGCGGGCCCCGTGCTGGAGGAGGGTGGCCGGGGGTGCAGCGGTGTGCGAAGGCATGGCGCTTCTCCCTGGGGCCTACGCCGCGGCCGCGGCCGCGGTCACCACCAGCTCGACCGGCACGTTGCCGCGGATGGCGTTGGAGTATGGGCAGATGGCGTGGGCGGCGGCCACCAGCGCCTCCGCCTCGGCGCGGGGCAGCCCGGCGATCCCGACCGAGAGCTTCACCGAGAGCGCGAAGCCGCCCTGGCCGCTGGGGCCGATCGCGACGCTGGCGTCGACCCGGGTGCCCTCGAGCTTCTGCTTCCGCTGCCCTGCCACGAAGGCCAGCGCGGAGTCGAAGCAGGCCGCGTAGCCGGCCGCGAAGAGCTGCTCGGGGTTGGTGAGCGGGAAGCCGGGGCCGCCCAGCTCGCGGGGGATGGCCAGCTCCAGAATCGAGCACCTGGTCGGACGAGGTGACGTGGCCGTTGCGGCCGCCGGTGGCGGTGGCGTGGGCGGTGTACAGGGTCTTCATGGCGGATGTTCCTTGGTGAGCGATTAAAGCGCGTGCGATCTAATCGCGTACGGAGACATCTGTCAAGCGGTGGCCCGGTCCCGGTGAGCAGCAGGAACCGGGCGCGGGCAGACATGGGGGCTTGCGCCGAGTCCGGCGGGTTCCCTGCGACCATCACCTCATGGGGGCTCGGCAGCCCTCGGCTCGAAGGACGCGAGCGAACCCGCAGGGTCGCCCCGTCAGCCGCACGCGCCGTCCCTCAGACCGCCAGCTCGTACACGCGCCGCACGCCCTCGCTGTCGAGCTTCACGAAGTTGCCCACCGTGCGGGCGTCACCGTCGGTGCACTTGCGGGCCATCTCGTCCAGGCGGTCGACGCCGATGTCGAGGCCGGAGAGCCGGGTGGCGAGGCCGAGCGAGTGGTACCAGGCCTCCAGGCGCGCGATGCCGGCGCGGCCGGTGGCCTCGGCGTCCCAGTGCTCGTTGTCCACGTTCCACACCCGCACCGCCCACTGCGCGAACCGCTGCGGGTCGGTGGAGAGGGTGTGCTTGAGCCAGGCCGGGAAGACCACCGCCAGCCCCGCGCCGTGGGCCACGTCGTAGATGCCGGACAGCTCGTGCTCGATGTCGTGGGAGGCCCAGTCACCCACCCGGCCGGTGTTGAGCAGGTTGTTGTGGGCGATGGTGCCGGCCCACATGAACTCCGACCAGGCGTCGTAGTCGCGCGGGCGCGCCATGAGCTCCACCGCCTTGCGCGCCACGGTCTTCATGGTCGCCTCCAGCAGCCGGTCGGTGAACTCGACGTGCCGCACGGTGGTGAAGTACCGCTCCATCAGGTGGGCCATGATGTCGGCGGCGCCGCAGGCCACCTGGAAGGGCGGCAGGGTGAAGGCCAGCTGCGGGTCCAGGATGGAGAAGCGCGGGTAGAGCAGCTCGGAGTTGACCGCGCGCTTGAGCTGCCCCTCCTCCTTCGTGATCACCGTGCCGGTGCTGGACTCGCTGCCGGCGGCCGGGATGGTGAGCACGGTGCCGATGGGGAGCGCGGCCTTCGGCGCGCCCTTGCCCAGGTAGAAGTCCCAGACGTCGCCGTCGATCGCCGCCCCCATGGCGATGGCCTTGGCAGAGTCGATGACGCTGCCGCCGCCGACGGCCAGCACGAAGCCGAGCCCGTGCGCCTTGCACAGCCGCACGCCCTCGTGCACCAGGGAGAGCCGCGGGTTGGGCAGCACGCCGCCCAGCTCGACCGGCTCCACCCCGGCGGCGCGCAGCGAGGCCACCACCCGGTCGTAGAGCCCGGAGCGCTTGATGCTGCCGCCGCCGTAGTGCAGGAGCACCTTGCGGCCGTGCTGCGCGGTCAGCTCGCCCACGCGGGCGTCGGCGCCCCGGCCGAAGACGATGCGGGTCGGATTGCAGAACTCGAAGTCGTTCATGTGCGGTCTCCGGGGTCCGCGCGGGGGCGGGCGTGAGGCGGGGCGTGACGTGGCCCCGCAGCATACCACCGGGGCGTGAGGGCGCTGGGGCAAACGTTGGCGCGAGCTGGGCCCCGGCCGCTCAGGGCGCGGCGGCCCGGGCCAGCGCCTCGCGCAGCTCGGCCACCGAGTAGGGCTTCTGCAGGAAGCCGGCGAAGCGCCCGCCGCGCTCGCGCCCCAGCGACGACTGCTCGTCGAAGCCGCTGGAGAGGATCACGCGCAGGCCGGGGGCGATGGCCAGCAGCGCGTCCAGCGTGGCCAGCCCGTCCATGCCCGGCATGGAGAGGTCGAGCAGCACCAGCCGCACCTCGCCAGGGCGGGCCCGGATCAGCGCCACCGCCTCCTGGCCGCCGGAGGCCGCGAGCACCGGCATGCCCAGCCGCCGCACCATCGACTCGGCGGCACGCCGCACCAGCTCCTCGTCGTCCACCACCAGCACGGTCCCGGCGGCCGGCGGCGGACGGAGCGGCGCGGGGGTGAGGTGGGGCGCCGCCTCGGCGGGCGCGGTCGCGCCGGGCCGCACCGGAAAGAGCACCTTCACCCGGGTGCCGCGCCCGGGCGTGCTGTCCACGAACAGCGCGCCGCCGTGGCCGCGAACGATGCCCAGCAGCGCGGGCATGCCCAGCCCGCGCCCCACCGCCTTGGTGCTGAAGAACGGATCGAAGATCCGCGCCAGCGTGGCCTGGTCCATGCCGCAGCCGTCGTCGGCGACCTCCAGCGCGACGTACGCCTCGGCCGGCCGCGCGTCGGCGACGCGGTTCCCCTCCAGCGCCCCGGGGCCGCCGGCCCGGCGCCCGGTGGTGATGGTGATGGTGCCGGGGCGCGCGCCGATGGCGTCGGCGGCGTTGGTGATGAGGTTCATCACCACCTGCTGGAGCTGCCCGACGTCCGCCTCGATGGGCGGGAGCCCCTCCGCCAGGTGCACGGCGATGGCGCAGGTGTGCGGGACGCTGGCCCGCAGCATGTGGGCGTTCTCCCGGACCAGCGCGCCCAGCTCCAGCGGGCGCACCACGAACCGGCCCTTGCCGGAGTAGGCCAGCAGCTGCCGGGTCAGGTCGGTGGCCCGCCGCGCCGCCCGCACCGCCTGCCGCAGCGGCTCGCGCGCCGGCGCGTCGGGCGTGAGGTCGCCCATGGCCAGGTCGAGGTTGCCCTGCATGGCCTGGAGCAGGTTGTTGAAGTCGTGGGCCACGCCGCCGGCCAGGATGCCCAGGCTCTCCAGCTTCTGCGCGTGGAGCAGCCGCCGCTCCAGCTCCAGCCGCTCGGCGTCGGCGCGGCGCGCCTCCTCGGCGGAGCGCTCCAGCGCCAGCGCCTGCGCGCGGCTGGCCTGGAAGAGCCGGGCGTTCTCGGTCGCCAGCGCCGCCAGGTTGGCCAGCGTCCGGCAGAGGTCCACCTCGTCCGGCCCGAGGGCGCGCGGCTCGATGGGCTCCGAGACGATCAGCACCCCCACCGCCTTGTCGCCGGCGAGCATGGGGCAGTAGAGGATGGTGCGGAGGTGGCGCTGGTCGGCGACGGCCCGCTCGGCCTCGGTCCACGCCTCGGCCTCGACGTCCGGCACCAGCAGCGGCGCGCGGGCCTGGAGCGACCGGCCGACGTGCGGGTGGTCGGCCAGCGGCGCGACGCGGAGCTGGTCCGGGAAGCCCGGCGGCAGCGGCGGCGTGGTGGCCTCCAGCCGCAGCGTGGCGCCGTCGAGCAGGTAGACCGCGGCCGTGTCGAAGCCGGCCAGGCGGCACACGCCGTCGGTGGTGTGCTGGAGGATGCGGTCCAGCTCGAGCGTGGCGGCCAGCGCGCCGCTCACGTCCACCAGCGCGGCCAGGCCGGCTGCGCGCCGCTCCAGCGCCGAGAGGCTCTCCTGCCTGGCCTCGATCATCCCCGACCCTCGCGCGCGCACGCTGGGTACGCACGCGCGGAGCCTCGCACAGGCCTCCAGGAGCGGCAAGCGAGGCGCTGGGGCGTCTCGCCATGACGGGCCTGGCGCGCCCGCGACCCGGTCCCGGCACGGCACGGAGGGGCGGGTCGCCGCGCCCAGGTGATCTGTCCTAAGCTGGATGCAGGGGTCCTCCGCCGGCCGGGCCGGCCGCTCCCCGAGCCGCCGCCAGGGCGCGAGACCAGGAGACGTCATGGAGCGCAGCGAGTGGATCGGGAAGCTCGAGCTGGTGCATGACGCCCTCCGGAGCGGCGCCGCGGTCCCGGAGGCGGAGCGCGCCTGGTACCGCCGCGCGCGGCAGGAGCTGCTGGCCGCGGCCGTCGCCGAGCAGAACGCGCCGGTGATCGGCGACGAGCGCCCGCGCAAGGCGCTGCGGCTGGAGCGGGCGGTGCCGGTGCGGCTGGGCGGCGACGGGCTGGCGCTGGACTGGATGACCACCGACCTGGGCATCGGCGGGTTCGCGGTGGCGACCTCCGCCCCGCTCGACCCGGACCGCGTCACCTGGGCCGAGCTGGACCTGCCCACCGGGCGCGTCGGGGCGCGGGTGCGGGTGGTGGGCGCGGTGGCCAGCGGCCCGCGCATGCGCGTCTCGTTCGCCTTCGAGGACCCGTCGCAGGCCGCCGCCGCCGCGCTGGGCGACTACGTGCTGGACGAGCTGCTCCCGCAGATCGTCTTCTGGGACCAGGTGCTGGAGAAGGTCCGCTACTGAGCGCCGCCTCGACGTCCGCGCCCTCGCGACGCGGGGCCCCGGCCAGCCCGCCCTGGGGCTCTGCGACCAAGGTCCAATCGTGACCGCCAGCGGCTCGCGGTAGCGGGTCGGGGCCAGGCTGCGCGGCGCCTGCCGCTCCACCCACCCTGGCCAGGAGGCGATCACATGCGCCGCTCCCTCTCGTCCGCTCTCCGCCTGGCCGCGCTCGGCCTGGTCCTCGCCTGCGCCAGCGCCGGCGTCCCCTACAAGACGGCCGACCTGCCGCCCCAGGCACCCCCGGCGCAGGAGGAGAACCAGGCGCTGGGCGAGGTCGTGCTGACCATGAACGGCAACGCCCGCGGCCTGGCCTGGGGGCGCTGGCGCGTGTACGGCGCCGCCGCCGACCTGACCTACGTCGGCGAGAACACCTGGGGCGGCGAGCTCCTGGGCCGGCCGGTCCGGCTCACCGTCGCCAACGGCAAGATCACCGGCGCCGGCGTGAACCTGACCCTGGAGCAGTCGGGGAGCGACGTGACGCTGGGCGGGACCGTCTTCCAGCGCACCGTCCGGATCACCTACGCGCCCGACGCCATCCGCGGCAAGACCGCCAGCGCCGGACCGGGCTTCGAGCTGCGGCGCGAGTCTCCCGACCGCTGGGCCGGCAACTGGGGCCCCGGCAACATGCTCTTCGTGAACATGAAGGGCGCGGCGGGCAGCTACCCGCAGAGCCTCGAGGCGCCGCAGTTCCACCTGATCATGCTGGGGCTGCTGCTGTAGCCGGGCTCACCCGCCGACCAGCCCGGTGGGCGGCGCGGCCGCGGCGGCGGAGGCCGGCGCGTCCCCGGAGGCGCCCAGCTCGCCCACCCAGCTGGAGAGCAGGGTCCAGGTGACGGCCAGCAGCACCGGGCCGACGAACAGCCCCACCACGCCGAAGGCGAACAGGCCGCCGATGACGCCGGCCATGATGAGCAGGAGCGGGAGGTCGGCGCCCTTCCTGATCAGCACCGGCCGGAGCACGTTGTCGAGCAGCCCCGCCACCACCGCGAAGACCAGCAGGAGGGTCCCGCGCACCGGCGCGCCGGTGGAGAAGAGCCAGATGGCGGTGGGCGCCAGCACCAGCATCGGGCCCAGCTGCGCGATGCAGAGCACGAAGGCGACCGCCGTCAGCACGCTCGCGTGCGGCACCTGCGCCACCGCGAGCCCCACGCCGGCGAGGAGCGTCTGCGCCAGGGCGGTGACCACGATGCCGAGCGCCACGGCGCGGATGGCCTTGGCCGCCAGCACGCCCACCTTCTCGCCCTGGTCCCCCGCCAGCCGGCGCAGGAAGCGGAGCACGCCGCGCGCGGCCGCCTCGCCGGACGACCACAGGATGGCGGAGATCACCACCGTCAGCAGCAGCTGCACCACCGCCGCGCCCAGGCCGCCGGCGCTGGCGGCGATCCAGCGGGTGGCCTCGGCCACGTGCGGCGCCAGGCGCGCGGCCAGGCCGGCCGGATCGCCGGACAGGTCGGCCCATGCGGTCGAATCCGGTTCCCGACCAGCGGCAGCCCCTCCACCCAGGCCGGCGGCGGCGGCAGCCCGTTCACCGCGACCTCGCGGGCCGCGTTGGCCACGCCGTCGATGTTCTCGGCGATGGTGGAGAGCCCCAGCCAGATGGGGGCGATCACCACGGCGGCCAGGAGCACCACCAGCGTCGCCACCGCCAGCCCGCGGCGGCCGCCGAGGCGCCGCTGCACGCCCAGCAGCATGGGCCAGGTGGCGACGGTGATCATGGTCGCCCAGACCGTGGCCGCGACGAAGGGGAGGAGCACCCAGGTGCTGGCGGCGAACAGGAGGACGATGGACGCCACGCCCAGCGTGATGCGGGCGAGATCCTGCGAAGGCGGTCGGGCGAGCACGGGAACCCTCCTGGACAGCGGGTGGCCGGATTCTACCGCCACCCGTCACCGCCGGTGGCGGCGACGGGGGTGATGGGGCCAAGGGCGTATCCTGCCCCGCGGCTCCCCGGCAGCCGGGCGCGAGGACGGCCCCGCTCCAGGCAGGGCGCCTTGCTCAGGCGGCGTGCTCGCTGGGCAGCGCGGCCGGGTCCAGCTCCGGCAGCTCGACCAGCGCAGCCCAGCGCCGCTCCTCGGCGTCCTGCAGCGCGTGCCCGCAGCGCATGAACAGCCCGAGCAGCCCGGAGAACAGCACCGAGCCCACCAGCCAGGCCAGGGCGGCCAGAAGCAACCCGCTCATCGACGCCTCCCGTGTTCGGCCTGCCCATCATCGGCGGAATCGGGCGGGGCGATCCAGAAAGCGTCCTTCGACTTGGCGCCCGGCGTGCGGGCGCCGCGCTGGGGAGGACCGGCCGCACGCTGCCCGGCCGCCTACGGCGCCACGGGCGTGAGCACCGCCGCGTGGAGGCGCCCGCCCTCGTCGCGGCCGCCCACCACCAGCCGGCCGTCGGAGGCCAGCCCCGTCACCCACTCGAAGAGGAAGCCGGGGTCGGGGGAGACCAGGCCGTGCAGGTCCTGGAGGTGGCCGCCGCGCCAGCGCATGGCGTGGGTGAAGCCGCTGCGCCGGAGCGCCGTGCCGAAGCCGCTGCCGGCCCCGTCCACCAGCGAGAAGGAGAGGGAGTAGTCGTCCTCCTCGGGGTCCACGCGGGTGAGCTGCCGGGTGGTGAGGTCGAGCAGGTAGCCCTGGCTGCGCTTGCCAGCGCCCTCGCAGCTGCCGGCCACCCACCCGGTGCCGGAGAGGCCGAGGGCGTCGGCGCGAGGCGGGAGGCCGAGGTCCTGCGCCACGCCGTCCACGAAGCGGACCGCCAGCTCGCCGCTGGCGCCGACCAGCCGCCCCGCGTCGTCGATGGCGCTGGCGGAGCTGCTCTCCGGCGACCCGGGCAGGCCCGTGAGCAGGGCCAGGCCGTCGCCGGAGGCGACGAAGCCGCGGCTGGGGCTGCCGTCGCCGGGGAGCGTGAAGCCCACCACCGTGCCGCCTGAGTCCACGGCGGTCGGGACGGCCGGGCCGCCGGTGTCCACCGGCGTGAGCGCGCCGTCCTGGTAGCGGTAGACCAGGTTGTCCGCGTCCCGGATGACCACCAGGCCGGCGCCGTTGACCGCGTCCGCGTAGGCCGGCCGGTCGGTGGGCGGCAGCAGGGCCAGCTCACCGGTGCCGGCGCGGTAGAAGAACGGGTGCGCCTGCCCGTCGTCGGGCACGACGTAGCCGACCACGTCCCCCCCGGCGTTCATGTCCGTCGCGACCACCTGGCCGTCGCTGGAGACGATCTCGGTCACGGTGTACTCCGGCGCCGGCGCGAACCCGGCCTCGACGCTGGTGTCGGCCGCCAGCGCGACCGTGCAGGGATCGGTGCCGGTGCAGCCGCCGCTCCAGCCGGCGAAGACCGAGCCCTGGGCTGGAGCGGCGATGAGGGTCACCTGCGTCCCCTGGTCGAACGGGGCCGAGCAGGTGTCCCCGCAGTCGATGCCGGCGGGCGCGCTGGTGACCGTGCCGCTCCCCGCGCCGCTCCGGGCGACGGTGAGGGTGTGGCGCGCGGGCGGGGGAGGGGGCTCGAAGCGCGCCGAGACCACCACGTCCACGTCCAGCGTCACCTGGCAGGGGTCGGTGCCGGAGCAGGCGCCGCCCCAGCCGGCGAAGGTGGACCCATCGGCGGCCGTCGCGGTGAGGGTCACCTCCGTCCCCTCGTCGAACGGGGCCGCGCAGGCCGTGCCGCAGTCGAGGCCGCCCGGCGCGCTGCGCACCGTCCCGGCCCCGTCTCCCTGGGAGAGGACGGTGAGGACGTGCTGGCCCGGCGGCGGCGCCGGCGCGGCCGCGAAGTGGGCGGTGACGGTGGTCTCGGCGGAGATGGTCAGGGCGCAGGCCTCGGTGCCGGTGCAGGCCCCCTCCCAGCCCGACAGCACCTGCCCCTCGGCCGGCTGGGCCAGCAGCGTGAGCTGCCCGCCGGGCGACACCGCCAGCTCGCAGCTCGCGTCGCACCGCTGCGTGACGGCGCCGTCCACCGCGACGCTGCCTGACCCATCGACGACCAGGTGGACCGGGATGGTCCCGGGCGGCGGGCCGCTCCCGCCCACCTCTCCGGGCGGGCTCCCGGATCCGCAGCCCGCAGCCACCAGCAGCCCCAGCACCCCGGCCCAGCGCGCGTGACGCATCGTGAACCCCCCGGCCAAGGTAAGGCGGGGCCGGGGCGCAGCGCCAGGGACGGGGGACGCGGCGGTCGGAGGGGGGGCGGGCGGGGGAGGGGCTGGGCGCCCCTGCCACCGGACCCGGACCCGGATCCGCCGCTACGGCACCGTCAGCGCGACCGGCGTGTCCGCCCCGCCCACGACGGTGGCCGGCTGGGTGGCCCCGGTGACCACGCTCTCCGAGCCGTCGTCGGCCAGCGTGCGGCGCTGGGCCCCGACGCTGTAGGCCCCCGCCGGCAGGGACGCGAACCCGAACGTCTCCGCGCCGGCGGCCACCAGGCCCGGCGTGGTGCGGATCACGAACGCGGCAGGCGTCCCGCCGGCGTCCAGCACCTGCCAGAGCACGACGGTGTCCGCGTCCGCCTCGCCGGCCGCGGGGGCCACCGTGCCGGCGATCCCGCCCACCGCGGGCGCGGCGGTGAAGGCGGCGTCGCGGGTCACCACCGGGGCGGCCTCGGTCAGCGTGATCGCGCCGCTGGCCGCGGCCAGGTAGCTCACCTCGCCCACCACCGGCTGGGCCACCACGTTCACCGCGACGCCCAGCGGCACCAGGTCGAGCGCGTAGCGCCCCTCGCCGTCGGTGGAGGTGGCGCGCAGCACGGCCGGGGCGCCGCCGGCGTCGTGCACCTGGGCCATGACGGTCACTCCGGGCAGCGGCGCGCCGCCGGCGCCGTCGACCAGCTGCCCATGGATGGTGCCGGTGACCGTGCGGTCCACGGCGCGGATCACCGGGCGCAGGATGTACTTGCCGCTCTTGCCGGCCTCGTGGACGAACACCGACCGGTGCGCGTCGAAGTCGATGAAGATGTCGGCGGTGGTGCCGGGCGCCACGTCCACGTCCACGGTGAGCTTGATGCCGGACTGCTGGCCGGAGGGGACCTTCAGCGGCTCCGGCGTGCCGTCCGCCAGCACCACCGAGTTGTCCGGGCCCAGCACCAGCCGCAGCTGGCCGTAGTGGCCGGCCGGCAGCGTCACGCCGTCCGCGAGCGTGGCCACCACGCCGCCGGTGAGCGAGAGCAGGTCGATGACGCGGTGGGGCTCCGACAGCGTGACCCAGCCGTCGGCCGTGGCGATCTCCACGGCCCGGACGTCCACGTTCACCTGCTGGTACTCGCTGGTGGGCGCGTCCACCAGGTGCACGCTGAGCCGCCCCGTGCCTCCGCCGGCGCCGGCGCCGCCGCTCCCGCTCCCGCAGGCCCCCGCCGCCAGGGCCATGGCCAGCGCCGCCGCACGCTCGATCATCCGCGTCATGTCTTCCCTCGATGCTGCCGGCCGCGACCTGCGCCGGCGGATCCGTCGGGCGCACCGTGCGCCCTCCCTCCAGACGTGCAGGCGCGCCTGCGGTTGCGTCCGGGACGGGGCGGACCCGCACCGGGGGTGTATGTTTGCCCCGGCGAGGGGCACCGCCCCGCCGGCGGGTGCGGCGGGGTGGCGCTCGACGCCCCCGGTGGCCGCCCGTTTCGGCTACAGTGCGGCCGTGCGCTTCGCCGATCTGCCCATCCACCCCGCCCTCCGTGCCACCATCGACGCCCGCGGCTACGAGGAGCCGACCGCGGTCCAGGCCGCGGTGCTGGGGCCCGAGCTCCGAGGGCGCGACCTGCTGGTCTCCTCCCGGACCGGCTCCGGCAAGACCATCGCCTTCGGCATGGTGCTGGCCGACACGCTGATCGCCGAGGCGCCGACGTTCGGGCCGGCCGGGCCGCCCGCCGCGCTGGTGGTGGCGCCCACCCGCGAGCTGGCGCTGCAGGTGCAGCGCGAGCTCTCCTGGCTGCTGGCCGAGGCGGGGGCGCGCGTGGTGGCCTGCGTGGGCGGCATGGACCCGCGGCGCGAGGCGCGGCTGCTGGCCGCCGGCACGCACGTGGTGGTGGGCACGCCGGGGCGCCTGCGCGACCACCTCGACCGCCGCAACCTCGACCTCTCCGCGCTGGGCGTGCTGGTGCTGGACGAGGCGGACGAGATGCTGGACATGGGCTTCCGCGAGGAGCTGGAGGCGCTGCTCTCCGGCGCCCCGGCCGAGCGGCGCACGCTCCTCTTCTCGGCCACGCTGCCCAAGCCCATCCTCGAGCTGGCCAAGCGCTACACCCGCGAGCCGGCCCGGGTGGCCGCCACGCCGGCGGAGGCCCACGCCGACATCACCTACCGCGCCCACCTGGTCTCGCCGCGCGAGCGCGAGCACGCGGTCGTGAACGTGCTGCGCCTGCTCGAGCCGCGCAGCGCGCTGGTCTTCTGCAGCACGCGCGAGGGGGCGCACCACACCGGCGCCAGCCTGGAGGAGCGCGGCTTCGAGGCGGTGGCCATCTCCGGCGAGCTGACCCAGGCCGAGCGGCTGCGGGCGCTCAAGTCGCTGCGCGACGGCCGCGCGCGCGTGCTGGTGGCCACCGACGTGGCCGCCCGCGGCCTGGACCTGCCCGGCATCGAGCTGGTGCTCCACGCCGACCCGCCCCGCGACCCGGCCGCGCTGCAGCACCGCAGCGGCCGGACCGGCCGCGCCGGCCGCAAGGGGCTGGCGGTGGTGCTGGCCGGGCCGTCCGAGCGCTACAAGCTCGAGTCGATGCTGCGCGCCGCGAAGATCCAGGCGGAGTGGCGCCCGGTGCCCACCGCCGACGAGATCCGGGCCCGCGACGAGGAGCGGCTGGCCGCGGAGGTGGCGGCGCTGGCGGGCGAGGCCACCGAGGAGGAGCTGGCGGTGGCGCGGCGGCTGCTGGAGGAGCGCGCCCCGCTGCTGCTGGCCGCGGCCCTGGTGCGGCGGGAGCGGGCGCGCCTGCCCGCGCCGGAGGAGCTGCCCGAGACCGCCCGCGCCGCGCGCGAGGTGCCGGCCCACCGGGGCCCGCGCCCCGACGCCGCCACGCGCCGGGCCGCCAAGCAGGACGGGGTCTGGTTCCGGATCACGCTGGGGCGGGAGAAGAACGCCGACCCGCGCTGGATCCTCCCGCTGCTCTGCCGCCGCGGCGAGATCACCCGCGACGAGATCGGCAAGATCATCATCCTGCCCGGCGAGACCCGCTTCGAGATCACCAAGGCCGCCTCGGTGAAGTTCTCGAAGAACGCCCGCCGCCCCGACCCGCGCGCCCCCGGCGTGCGGATCGAGCCGCTGCGCGTCGGCGGCGACAAGCCGCCGGCGCGGTCGCGGAGCTGACGGGCCCGCCCGCCCCGGGGCCGGGGCGGGCGGAAGCCGGCATCACTGGACCGTGAACGTCACCTCGGTCGCGCTCGCGAACGAGTAGAGGAACCCGGACACGGTGGCGCCGGTGACGTTCGGGACCATCTGGACGTTCGGGTCCGCCGAGAACGGGCCCGAGAACGAGAGCACCGAGCCGGTGTAGGCGCCGGGGCTGAGCGGGCTGCCCTCGTCCAGCAGCGAGGTCGGCGCGAAGGTCCGGTCGGTGCCCCAGTAGAAGGCGGCGTCGGCGTCGCTCGAGAGCGTGGCCCAGTAGAGCGGCGCGTAGCCGGGGTGGCCGGCGGTGGCGCTGTCGGTCCAGCGCGCGGTGAGGCCGCTGCCGCCCACCGTGGCGCCGTCGGCCGGCGACTCCCAGGCCAGCTCGCCCACCACCTCCACCCAGCCGGCGCCGTCCACCGCGCCGTCGCCGTTCACGTCCACGGCGAGGTCGTACCGCTCGCCCGGCGTGAGCGCGGCCTGGAGCGTGTAGAAGCCGGTCTCCGCAGCGGCCAGCGGCAGCACGTGGGGCTGGCCGTCGGGGCCGGTGAGCGTGACCACCGCCGTGTCGGTCGGGACCGGGTCCAGGAGGTCGCCGTCAGGCCCGGGCAGCCCCTCCTCCACCGACACGAACCCGCCCGCCGCGTCGAGGACGCCGACCACGTGGTAGGCGAGCTGGCTCAGGACGCCGACCCGGATCACCAGCCGGTCCTCCGGCGTGCCCACCACCGCGGCGAGGCCGGCCGGGTCGCCCGCCACCGAGGCGCTCAGCCCCGCGCCGCCGGAGCAGGAGCGGGAGACCAGGCCGGTGAGCGGGAGGTCCGCCACCTTCCCGAACTCGATGTACTTGGCCCCGGGCATGCCGGTGAGGGAGCCGTCCACGTCGATGCCGGTCTGGTAGGCGACGATCTCCGAGCTGCCGTCGCGGAGCGCCACCAGCTGGAAGTCGCCGTTCGCGTCGCTGTAGGTGGCGGTGCCGGGGAAGGCCTCGACGCGGGCGTTGGGCAGCGGCTTGCCGTCCACGGCCGAGACCACCTTGCCGTAGAGGTCGGCGCAGTCGTTCCCCTCCGGCGCCGCGCCGTACCAGGAGAAGTGGCGGATGGCGGCGCGCAGCACGGGGGTGACGCCGTCCACGCTGGATCGGGACACCGTGCCCTCGACGAAGTCCTGCCACGCGCCGCTGTCCGGGCCGTAGGCGTAGCAGTGGATCACGGTGCCCAGCGGGTACTGCGCGCGGAGGCTGGGCGGGATGGGCAGCTCCACCACCGCGCTGGCCGAGGACTTCAGATTGACGCGGCGGCCGCCCGGCTCGTAGAGGCTGAACTCGGCGAAGGTGACCGGGACCAGGACGCTGCCGTTGTCACCCGCCGTGACGAGCTGGCCGGGCAGGACCGAGCGCTCCCGGGTCGGGTCCACCGGCGTGATGGTCACCTCCAGCCCGGTGGCCGTGGTGTCGAGGCTGTCCGGCGAGAGGATCAGGGCGTACGGGCCGGCCTCGGTCAGCTCGGAGAGCGTCGCCGCCTGGGCCGGATCGTAGGCCTGCCGCGCGCCCTCGCGCTTCAGGGCCACCAGCGCGGCCTCCGCGTCCTCGCCGGACCGGGCGAGGCCATAGGTGGGCGCGTAGCCGTCCAGCGTGAGCGTGAGCTTGACCGCGCCGGCGGGCACGCCGGTGAGGGTGAACTCGCCGGCGTCGTCGGTGGTGGTGGTGCGGGCGCCGGCCGCGACGGCCACGCCGGCGAGCCGGCCGCCGGTGCCGGCGTCGGTGACCACGCCGAAGACCGTGTTGGGGGTGGTCGTGGGCGGGGTCGAGCTCCCGCCGCCACCACCGCCGCAGGCGGCGAGCAGCGCGAGGGAGAGGAGGGCGGCGGTGCGGGCGAGCGGGCTGCGATGCGTCATCGGTGCTCCTGGGTGCGCGTCCCGGTGGCGCGCGGGGGTGGTCCGGGGACGACGGCCACGTCGAAGCTGAGGCCGTCGATGGGGAAGGCGCGGCGGACCTCGAGCCGGTCCGGGTCGAGGTCGAGCAGGTGCCCGTCGGTGCCGCCGGAGACGACGTAGGCGGTCCGGCCGTCGGGCGAGAGCGCGGCGTGGGTGGGGTTGGGGTAGCGGCGCCCCTGCCCCTGCAGCGGCGCGGTCCGGGCGGTGCCCAGGGCGGGATCGAGGCGCGAGACGGCGTCGGAGTAGTGGCCCATCACCAGCACCTCGCCGCCGGGCAGCGGCGTGAGGCCCATGGGGCCGGGCGCCACCGTGAGCGGGGCCCCGGCGCCGGCAGGGCCGACCGGCGTGATGGTGTCGGCCTCGAAGTTGGACACCAGCGCGCGGCCGTCCGCCGCGAGCAGGGCCCCGGGGTCAGAGCCCACCAGGACGTCGCCGCGGGGCTCCAGCGAGGCCGCGTCCAGCCGGCGGATCACCGCCGGCGCGGTCGAGGGCGGGGTGGGGCGGAGCGCGACCAGCACCTCGTCCCCCGCGCGCGCCAGGGCCACCGCCTCGCGGGCCTCGCCCGCGGGCGCGAGCGGGATCCGGCGCAGGACGGCGCCTGAGGCCAGGTCCAGCTCGGCCAGCACGCCGCTCCGGACGTGCGCCACCAGCAGGCGCCGGCCGTCGGCGGACACCAGCAGCGCGAAGGGACGCTCGCCCGCGTAGCGCGGGAGCGGGCCGCCCGGCGCGCCATGGCAGTCGGCGCAGCTGGTGCGGGTGAAGGCCCCCTGGGTGAAGTGGCCCTCAATCCTCGTCCCGTCGTCGCGCGCCTCCGGGACCGGGCCGGTGAGGAAGGTGCGGCGGACGGTGGCGGTGGCCGGGTCGAGCTCCGCCACGGCCTGCGAGCCGGTCAGGACCACCAGCAGCGTCCCGGACGGCGTGGCGAGGAGCTGGTGCGGGAGCATCCCCACCGGGATGCGCCGCACGGTCTCGCCGCTGGCCGGATCGATGACGGCCACGCTGCCGGTGGCGGTCTGGCTCACGTAGAGGTGGTGCGGCGCGGAGGAGCCCTCGCCTTCGCAGGCGGTGCCGGCCAGCATCGCCCCCGCCAGGGCGCCCGCGAGCGCCACGCCGATGCCGCGACCACGATCCACGCGCACACTCCCGTCCCGTCCGGCACGCGCCGGTCCGCTTCCCAACCGTCGATGGGGTGAGCCCTTTCTTGTCGGGGCATGTGTGGAATTCTTCTCCTGCTTGGGTGCAGGGCGGCCGTGCAGCCAGTCGCCGGCCGCGCCGGGAGCGGCTAGATTCGCGGACCATGTGGACCGTCGCGCCGCGCACCCTGGGGCAGGCCCTCGCCGCCGACGCGCTCTACCTGGCGGCGGTGGGGCTGTTCCTGGGCCTGCAGCGGCTGGGGCTGCGCCTGCGCCGCGAGGAGCACCAGGCCTGGTGGGCCGGCACCGGCCGCGACCTGCTCAACGTGGCCGGGCTGCTGGCCATCGGCGGCGCGTTGCACCTGCTGGGCCTGTCCTGGCCGGCCGCGCTGCTGGTGGGCGGAACGCAGACGCTGCTGCTGTTCGGGGTGGCGGTGTTCCTGGCCACGCAGACCAGCACGCGCCATCCGCTGGTCTGGTCGCTCCTGGCCGGGCTGCTCCTGTCGGTGCCGGTGCTGGGCTGGCGCGAGGAGGTGGTGGCCGGGTTCGGCGGGGTGGCGCTGGCGCTGTTCGGGGCGGCGGGGGGGTGAGCCGGGTCCATCCCTGGGCTTCGACTCCGCGAGCCCTGTGGGCTCGCTACGCTCAGCCCGAACGGACCGACGAACCAGAGGCCCGAAGCCTGAGGCCCGCTCGCTCCCGCCGCGCCAAGACGAAGAGGCCGCCGGGTCTCCCCGGCGGCCTCCGATGACTCAGCGGTTCCGGCCTCGCGGCCGGAGCGGGACTACATCATCCCGCCCATGCCGCCCATGCCGCCCATCCCGCCGCCGGCCGGGGCCGGAGCCTCGTCCTTCGGCTTCTCGGCCACCATCGCCATGGTGGTGAGCATGAGGGAGGCGACCGAGGCCGCGTTCTGCAGCGCGGACCGGGAGACCTTGGTCGGGTCGATGACGCCCGACTTGACCAGGTCCTCGTACTCGCCGGAGGCGGCGTTGAAGCCGAAGGCAGCCTCCTTCGACTCCTTGACCTTGTTGATCACGATGGCCGCCTCGTAGCCGCCGTTGCCGGAGATCTGGCGGAGCGGCTCCTCCACGGCGCGGCGGACGATGTCGAGGCCGAACTTCTCGCCCTCGTTCACCTTCACGCCGTCCAGGGCCTTCACGCAGCGCAGGTACGCCACGCCGCCGCCGGGGACGATGCCCTCCTCGACGGCCGCGCGGGTCGCGTGGAGCGCGTCCTCGACGCGGGCCTTCTTCTCCTTCATCTCCGTCTCGGTGGCCGCGCCGACGTTGATGACCGCGACGCCGCCGACCAGCTTGGCCAGCCGCTCCTGCAGCTTCTCGCGGTCGTAGTCGGAGGTGGTCTCCTCGATCTGGGCGCGGATGGTCTTGACCCGGGCCTCGATGTCCGCCTTCTGGCCGGCACCGTCGACGATGGTGGTGTTGTCCTTGTCGATGGTGATCCGCTTGGCGCGGCCGAGGTCCTTCAGGGTGACCTGCTCGAGCTTGATGCCCAGCTCCTCGGCGATCATGCGGCCGCCGGTGAGGATGGCGATGTCCTCGAGCATGGCCTTGCGGCGGTCGCCGAAGCCGGGGGCCTTCACGGCCGCGACGTGCAGCGTGCCGCGCAGCTTGTTGACGACCAGCGTCGCCAGCGCCTCACCCTCGACCTCCTCGGCCACGATGAGGAGCGGCTTGCCGCCGCGGGCGATCTGCTCCAGCACCGGGAGCAGGTCCTTCATGTTCGAGATCTTCTTCTCGTGGATGAGGATGAAGCAGTCCTCGAGGACGGCCTCCATCCGCTCCGCGTCGGTCACGAAGTACGGCGAGAGGTAGCCGCGGTCGAACTGCATGCCCTCGACCACGTCGAGCGTGGTCTCGAGGCCCTTGGCCTCCTCGACCGTGATGACGCCCTCCTTGCCCACCTTCTCCATCGCCTCGGCGATGATGTTGCCGATGGTGGCGTCGCCGTTGGCGGAGATGATGCCGACCTGGGCGATCTCCTTGTGGTCCTTGGTCGGCTTGGAGAGCTTCTTCAGCTCGCCCACGATGGTCTCGACGGCCTTGTCGATGCCGCGCTTGATGTCCATCGGGTTGTGGCCGGCCGCGACCAGCTTCGAGCCCTCGCGGTAGATGGCCTGGGCCAGCACGGTGGCGGTGGTGGTGCCGTCGCCGGCGACGTCGGAGGTCTTGGAGGCGACCTCCTTCACCATCTGCGCGCCCATGTTCTCGAACTTGTTCTCGAGCTCGATCTCCTTGGCGACGGTCACGCCGTCCTTGGTGATCGTCGGGGAGCCGAAGCTCTTCTCGATGACGACGTTCCGGCCCTTGGGCCCGAGGGTCACCTTCACCGCGTCGGCGAGGGTGTTCACGCCCTTGAGGATCGCCTCGCGGGCCTTCTGGTCGAACAGGATTTCCTTGGAAGCCATGTCTTGTCGCTCCGTTCTACGGATCTGGAAGAAGGGGTGGCGCGGGCCGGACTAGCCCTCGATCACGCCGAGGATGTCGTCCTCGCGCATGATCAGGTGCTCCTCGCCGTCGATCTTGATCTCGGTCCCGGCGTACTTGGAGAAGAGGATCCGGTCACCGGCCTTCACGTCGAGCGGGCGGACCTTGCCGTCCTCCTGGACCTTGCCGTTGCCGACGGCGATCACCTTGCCCTCGATCGGCTTCTCCTTGGCGGTGTCCGGGATGATGATGCCGCCCTTCGTCTTCTCCTCCTCCTGCACGCGCTTCACGATGATGCGGTCCTGCAGGGGGCGGATCTTGGTGCTCATACGTTCCTCCTCGCGGTGTCTGTCCCGCCCGACGCGGTGCGGCCGGGACGGTCGTAAGGTCGATGTGCCGGCTGGCAGTCAGATGGTCCGACTGCCAGCGGCGGGCGTATCCTAACCACCGACCCAGGGCTGTCAAGCGAGCCCGTCCGTGTTGTACCTCTCCGGAAACAGGCGGTTTTTTCGAAATCACTGGCAGTCGACCCGATCGAGTGCTCACGCGCGGTTGGCACTCGCCTGTCCGCTCTGCTGACGGTGCGGGTCGTCGGTAAAAACCCCTTGTCCTACAGGGGCTTGTCTCTCTGGAAGGCCGGGCGTTACCGTTCTGGGTAGGAGCGCCGTCCGCTGGGAGGGCGGGGGGCGCCCGCCAGGCCGGCCGAGGAGGGTCAGACCGCGTGAGCGATGACGGGATCCTGATCGGGAAGAGCGCGCACGAGTGGTTCCGCGAGATGGTGGGCGACGCCCTGTCGCACCGGAACCTGAAGGTCCAGGAGACGACCGAGTTCTACCTGGTCAACCTGCTGGCCAGCTTCCTCGAGTCGGAGCGGCTGTTCGTGGAGGAGCCGGACGGCACGGTCCGGGCGGAGCCGCTGGCGGTGATCCTCATGAACGCGCTCCGCTCCGAGCGGGCGGTCCGGACCCGCGAGCTGCGGCGGCTGGGCGACACCTCGCTGTTCGTCTCCGGGTTCTTCGGCGACTCGCTGGCCGGGTCGCTGGTCGACGTCGACTACTACATCGCCATGGGCGAGCGCGCCTACGGCACCCTGGCCAGCACCGAGCGCCGCCAGGGCGAGCTCTTCGGCGAGCTGGCGGAGCGCTTCCCCACCTTCGTGGACCTGTTCGCCGAGATCGCCGAGCTCTCCAACCTCCGCTCCAACCGCGGCCTGCTGAAGCTCTACGAGCGGTTCCTCACCACCCGCTCGCAGCGCGTGGCCGAGCTGCTGCGCGAGCGCGGCGTGGCCCTCTTCGCCGGTCCTGGCGCGCCGCCCCGGGGGCCGGGAGGCCTCAAGCATTGAGCGCCAGCCCGCCGCGCCGCGCCGCCGAGACGACGCTGGGCTTCCTGCAGGACGAGCTGGAGGCCATCTACGGCGTCGAGGCGCCGCGCGTGCACGAGTTCCTGCTCGGGCGCGAGGCGGCCCGCGCCGCCGGCCGCGTGCCGCGCGCGCCGGAGGAGCTCTTGGTGCTGGAGGAGGAGGACGGCGTGGCGCTGGGGCTCTACCTCGACGACGAGGTGCTGGCCGCCGCGGCGGTGGCCAATCCCCACGACCGCCGCCCGCGCCTGACCGCCCGCGGCGCGCTCCGCCCGCTGGCCTGCGCCGCCGAGGGCGTCTCGCACTTCGTCTACCTGTCCACCCGCGCCGCCGAGGGGCGGCCGGTCTCGCTGCTGGAGCTGGAGGTCCAGGCCGAGGTGGACAAGTTCGTGCTGCTGGTGCTCCACCTGTGGCGGCGCGGCCTGCGCCGCATGAGCCCGGCGCTGCGCCGCCGGCTCTTCGAGCGCGTCCGCTACCACGCCCACCTCGAGGCCGACGAGCTGCACCGCTACCGCGAGGCCAACCGGCTGGGCGGCGCTTACGCCAGGTTCCTGGAGGGGCGCTACGTCTCGGAGGCCGATCTGGACGGCCTGCTGCGCGAGCTGCGGTGGAGCTACCGGCTGGGCGCGGGGGAGAAGCTGGGGTACCTCGGTAGCCACCATTAGTGCGGGGGCTGCGCCCCCGCCCCGCCGGCGAAGCCGTCGGGGCCCCACCCCTGCTGCGCTGGGTCCCGCCGGGGCCCCCGCCCCCTTTGCAGAAAAGCAGAGGGCGCGCCGTTGCGGGCGCGCCCTCGGAGCTGTCCGCTCGGCCTGAGCGTAGCGCCGCGCCAGCGGCGCGGAGTCGAAGGCCAGGCGTTGGCGGCTCGACCTACCGCAGCGTGCGGGTCTGGCCGGCGGGCAGCGTGGCCTTCTCGGAGTCGTACTTGCCGGCCAGCGCCTCGCGGACCGAGCGGTCGAAGCGGACCTTGCCGGTGGCGATCTCGCGGAGCGAGAGGACGGGCGGCTTGTTCTTGGTGTCGGGCTGCAGCGGGCGGGCGCCGGCCATCAGCTGGCGGGTCCGCTTGGTCGCGAGCAGCACCAGCGCGAAGCGGTTGTCCACGAGCGGGAGGCAGTCTTCGACGGTGACGCGGGCCATCGGGCAACTCCTGACAGTTACGGACGAAATGCAAAAGCGCCGGAGGACCGGCGGAGGGCGGAACATAATGCGGGCCGGGCGGCCCGGTCAACCACCGTTTGGCCCGGGCGGCCCCCCGCCGGGCTGGCCGGCGCGAAGTGCGGCCAGGTGTGCCTCCAGCTCGGCGCCGGCCTCGGCGGGCAGCACCAGCACCTCCCCGCGCGGCCCCAGCGCGAAGACGGTGCCGTCCGCGCCGTTGGTCTGCCCCAGGGCGAGCCGCTGCAGCTGGCCGCCGGGGCCGGTGAGCGTGAGCTGCAGCCGGGGATGGTCCAGGCCGTACCAGGCCAGGTTCCCCTTCCCAGGCGCGGCCAGCTCGACGCGGTTCCGGAGCGCCGCCAGCACGTCCAGCAGCGCCGGCACGTGCCCCGCGGACCCCGGCGGCGCACCCTCCCAGCCTTCGCCGGTCCGGCGCAGTCGCAGCGTGCCCTCCGCCCCCTGCGCGTCGAGCGCCACGGCCGCCGCCGGGTCGAAGGCCCACACCGTCGCGCCGCGCGCCGGCAGCCCGGCCCCGGCCTGCCAGCGCACCGCGAAGGCCACGATGGCCGCCACCGCGGCCACCACCGCCAGCCCCAGCGCCAGGCCCAGCTTCGCTCCCGTCCGCATCCGGCGACCATGCCACGCGCCGGCGCGCCGGGCGAGCGGCACCGCGGGGCGCGGTCCTTGCCGGCGCCCCGCCCCGGGGGCAGACTCGCCCGCGGTCCCGGAGGTCACATGCCCGTGGTGGTCCAGAAGTTCGGCGGCTCCTCGGTCGCCGACGTCGAGAAGATCCGCAAGGTGGCCGAGCGCGTGGCCGCCACGCGCCGCGCCGGCACCGACGTGTGCGTGGTGGTCTCGGCCATGGGCGACACCACCGACGAGCTGCTGGCGCTGGCCAAGAAGGTCTGCGGGGCGCCACCGCGGCGCGAGCTGGACATGCTCCTCAGCGCCGGAGAGCGCATCTCCATGGCGCTGCTCTCCATGGCGCTCGACGACCTGGGCGTGCCGGCCATCAGCTTCACCGGCAGCCAGTCCGGCATCATCACCACCGACTCGCACGCCGCGGCCCGCATCGTCGAGGTGCGGCCCATCCGCGTCTACGAGGCGCTGGGGCAGGGCAAGGTGGTGATCGTGGCCGGGTACCAGGGCGTCTCCACGCGCAAGGAGGTCACCACGCTGGGCCGCGGCGGCTCGGACACCACCGCCGTGGCGCTGGCGGCGGCGCTGGGGGCCGACTGCGAGATCTACTCCGACGTGGCCGGCGTCTTCACCGCCGACCCGCGGGTGGTGCCGGACGCGCGCCGGCTGGACGCGCTCTCCTACGAGGAGATGCAGGAGCTGGCCATGGCCGGCGCCAAGGTGCTCAACGCCCAGGCGGTCGAGTTCGCCAAGGAGAAGGGGATCGCCGTCCACGCCCGCTCCACCTTCGGCGGCCCGGAGGAGACGGTGGTCCGCGGCGGCGCGCACCCGGAGCGGATCGCCGGCGTCGCCACCCAGCGCGAGCTGGCGCTGCTCACCTTCGAGGCGGGCCGGCTGGCGGCGGTGCTGGAGGTGCTGGACGCGCACGGCGCGGCGGCGATGGAGATCGCCAGCCCGGGCGGCGGCCAGGCCGGGCTGGCGCTGGCGCTGGAGAACGTCCACGACTGGCCGGTGCTGCGGGCGCGCCTGGCCGCGGCGGCGCCGGGGCTCGCCGCGGAGGACGAGGGCGTGGGCAGCCTCTCGGTGGTGGGGACCGGCCTCTCGGCCAGCCACCGGGTGCTGCGCGAGGTGGCCGGCGCGGTGGAGGCGCTGGGGGCGCCGCCGCGCGCGGTCTTCACCTCGGCGCTGCGCGTGACGGTCTTCTGCGACGCCCGGGTGCTCAAGGACGCTGCGCGGGCGGTGCACGCCCGGCTGCTGGGCTAACCCGCCAGCGCCTCGCCCACCTTGGCCAGCAGCTGCTCGCGGTCGAAGGGCTTGGGCAGGAAGCCCTCCTGCACGCCGGAGAGGATGTCCTCCTGCGTGCCGGGGATGGCGGTGTAGCCGGACATGTAGAGGACCCGCAGCCCGGGCACGCGCGCCCGCAGCATGCGGCACAGGTCGCGGCCGTTCAGGCCGGGCATGACCACGTCGGTGAGCAAGAGGTCGATGGCGGCCTCGCCGTGGGCCGCCGCCACCCGCAGCGCGTCCAGCCCGTCCTCGGCCGGCAGCACGCGGTAGCCGGCGCCGGCCAGGTAGCGCTCGATCAGCCGGCGGATGCCGGGCTCGTCCTCGGCCAGGAGCACCGTCCGCTCCCCCGCCACGGACGGCGCGGGCGCGGGCGCCGGCGTGGCGGGCGTGGCGAGGGGGCTGGCCAGCTCGGCGCCGGCGCCGCCCAGGTCGGCCGGGAAGAGGACGCGGAACGAGGTGCCCTGGCCGCTCGCGCTGCGGACCGCGATGTCGCCGCCGTGCTGCTTCACCACGCCCAGCACCGTGGCCAGCCCCAGCCCGGTGCCGCGCCCCTGCGCCTTGGTGGTGAAGAACGGCTCGAAGACGCGCTCCAGCACCTCGGGCGCCATGCCGTGCCCGGTGTCGGAGACCACCAGCTCGACGAAGGGGCCGGCGCCCAGCCCGGCCGGCGCCGCCTCCGGCGAGAGGTCGAGGTTGCGGGTGGCGAAGGTGAGGACGCCGCCGTGGGGCATGGCGTCCCGCGCGTTGGCCGCCAGGTTGAGCAGCACCTGCTGCAGCTGCCCCGGATCCCCGCGCAGCGCCCAGAGGTCGTTGGCCAGCTCCAGCCGGATGGTCACGTCCTCGCCGATGAGCCGGCGCATGATGGCGTGGAAGCCGGTGATCTCGGCGTTCAGGTCGAGGGCGTTGCGGACCAGCGGCTGGCGCCGCCCGAAGGCCAGCAGCTGGCGCACCAGGTCGCTGGCCCGCCGCGCGGCGTCCACGGCCTCGCCCAGCTGCGCGGTGACCCGGTGCTCGGGGCCGAGCTGCTCCAGCGCGTCGAGCGTGTTGCCGAGGATGGGCGTGAGCAGGTTGTTGAAGTCGTGGGCCACGCCGCCCGCCAGCCGCCCCAGCGACTCCAGCCGCTGGCCGTCCTCGACCCGCCGCCGCAGCGCCTCGCGCTCCGCCTCGGCGCGCTTCTGGTCCGAGACGTCGATGATGAGGCCGCGGAACCCGGCCGGCTTGCCGTCGCGCAGGATGGGGGCGGAGTAGATCATCACCGGCAGCGTGGTGCCGTCCCGGCGGCGCATCCGGTACTCCTGGCCGGCCCCGAGCTGGCCGCCGCTGGCCAGCTGGCCCACGCGCTCCTTGGCGCCGGCCAGCTCCTCGGGGGGCAGGAAGTCGGTGACCCGCATGCCGGGCGGGATCTCGTCGTAGCCGAACGTGGCGTAGGCCTGGCGGTTGACCCAGGTGATGACCCCGCGCCGGTCCGCCTCGTACACCACCTGCGGCAGCAGGTCGGTCAGCTCGCGGAAGCGCCGCTCGCTCCGGCGCAGCGCGCGGATGAAGACCAGCAGGGCCAGCGAGAAGATGGTCAGGCCGGTCATGGTGGCGCAGCCGGCCAGGATCCAGGGCCAGTAGCGGTCCCAGGCGCCCTCGGGCGGGTTGAGGATCCGGACCGCCCGGCCGTCCACGGTGCTGGGGACGTGCAGCCCCAGCCGCTCCGCCACCGGCGCGTCCACGACCAGGTAGGCCATCGCCCCGGCGTCGGTCGGCGGCGAGCCGCCTGCCAGCAGCTGGATGAGGAGCTCGGCGGCGCGGTGCCCCTGCTCCCGCCCGCCCAGCACGGCGCCGCCCACCACGCCATGGGCCAGCTGGAAGTCCCACAGCGCGTACACCGGGGCGCGGCTGACGGCGGAGACCCGCTCCGCCACCCGCTCGTAGCTGCGGACCTCGCCCAGCCGGTCGCGGTTGAAGGAGCCGAGCACCAGCGCGTCCTTTAGCGGGTCCAGCGTCGCCGCGAAGGTCTCCAGCTCGGCGAAGGACATGGCGCCGAGCGTCGCGATCTCGATGTGCGGGTGGAGCCCGTTCAGGCGCACCACGTCCGGCCGCACCCCGGCGCTGGTCTCGGTCTCGTCGAGGGCCACGTGGACGCGCCGCAGCCGCGGCTGGAGCGCCCGCGCCAGCGTCACGGTGCCGGGCAGGTCCACCCGCTCCAGCACGCCGGAGAGCCGCCGCCCGTCGGCGATGTGGGGCGGGGCGGGCAGGTTCACGCCGCAGTAGGCCACCGGCACCCGGCCGAACAGGTCCGGGTGCTGGAGCACGAAGGTCAGGGCGGCGTCGTCGGTGGTGAGCACGCCCACGATCCGCTCGTTCTGCAGCCGCCCCTTGATGCGGGCCACGTCGAGGGCGTCGGCCTCCGGGCCGAAGAACCGCTTGCGGTCCAGGTTCAGCACCACCGGCTGCGCCTCCGGCCAGCGGGCGCGCAGGGCGGCCAGCGCGCCGTCGGTCTCGCCGTCGGTCCAGGTGAAGCCGCGGTGGTAGCTGTTGAGGATCAGGATCCCCGGCGCAGGCTCCTCCGCGCGCGCCGCCGGCGCGGTCCACGCCAGCGCGAGCGCGAGCGCGGTCGCGAGGGCAGGGGCTGGCGTTCGCGCGGAGTGAACCATCGGACCTGGGGTTCATCCTACCCCGCCGCGGGGCCAGGTGCGACACCGCGCCTGGTCACCTGACCGCGGCTCACCACGCGCCGGGTCGGGCTCGGGCTTGCGGGTGCGTCCTGCGCCCACCTCACGGATCGCGGCCGTAGGCTCGGACGCCTGCGGCGAACCCGGCCGCGCCCACGGCCAGCAGCACCGCGCAGGGCGCCAAGAGCTGCGCGGGCGTGAAGCCGCGCCAGAGCGCCCCCTCGAGCGCCAGGATGCCCCAGCGGACCGGGCTCACCACCGCCACGGTCTGCATCCACGCGGGCATGGCGAAGAGGGGCATCATGCCGCCGCCGATCATGGAGAGCGGGAGCATGACGGCCCAGCCCAGGCCCCCGGCCGACTGCTCGGTGCGGCCCAGCGTGGCCACCAGGATCATGATCCCCACGAAGCAGGCGGCCAGGCAGAGCGCCGACAGGGCCAGCAGCGTCCAGCTGGACGGGACCACGCCGAAGAAGAGGCGGCCCACCGCGAAGAGCAGCGCCTCCACGCCGGCGATGGTGAGGAAGCAGGCCAGCGCCTTGCCCAGCAGCACGTGGACCCGCCCGATGGGCGCGGTCTGGAGCCGGAGCAGCGTGCCGCGGGTGCGCTCGGTGACCAGCGAGAGCGCGAAGGTGAGGGCGGAGCCGATCACGCCCCAGATGACGCCCTGCGGGAACGTCAGGTCGAAGGCGCTGCGCGGCGCCTCCCCCTGCGCCTGCACGGCGCGGCGGGTGATGGAGACCGGCTTCCAGCCGCCGCCCTTCCCCTGCGGCTTCGCCGAGGGGCGCTCCAGGTAGGTCTTCACGTCCTCCAGGAACGCGCGGTTGGCGTCGCGCTCCTCGCCGGGCGGCGCCTGGTCGAGGTCGGAGAGCGCCTGGTCCACCAGCTTCCGCGACTGGTCGCGGTCGCCCAGGGCGTCCTGCATGCCCTGCATGGCGGCGCCGGTCAGGATGCCCTCCAGCATGGCCGCCTCGGCGGTCCGGCTGGGATCCACCGCCAGCTCGAGCTGGCGCGGCGCGCCGTAGAAGAGCCGCGCGTCGGCCGCGCCGTAGCCGGCCGGGATGATCACCGCGGCGGTCCGCTTGCCGGCCCGGACCAGCGCCTCGGCCTCCGCGCGCGGGGCGGCGCTGAGCTCCAGATCGGCGGAGGCGCGCAGCCGCTCCACCAGCCGGGCGGCGCCCGGCGAGCCGTCCTCGTCCACCACCACCACCGGGATGTGGCCCTTCTCGCCGGGGCCGCCGAACAGCATCCCGAAGAAGAGCGCCACCAGCACCGGCCAGCCCAGGGCGAAGAACAGGGCGCCGCGGTTGCGCGAGAGCAGGCGCAGGTCCTTGCGCGCCAGGGCCCAGACGGCCCGCGGGGTCGAGGGGGTGGCCATCAGTCCCGGAGCCTCCGTCCGGTGAGGTGCAGGAAGACGCGCTCGAGGTCTGCGCGCTCCACGTGGAAGTCCTCCACCGGCCCCTGCCGCGCCAGGGTGGCCAGCGCCGCGACCGGATTGGCCGTGGTGACCCGCTGCTCGGCGCCGCCCACCAGCGCCACCAGCGTGGGGTCGCCGCCGTGCGCGCGGATCAGCTCGGGCACCGTGCCGAGCGCCAGCACGCGCCCGTGGTCCACCACCGCTACGCGGTCGCAGATGCGCGCCGCCTCCTCCATGTAGTGCGTGGTGTAGACCACCGTCCGGCCGGCGGCGCGCAGCGCCTGGATGCGCTCCAGGATGGCGTTGCGCGACTGCGGATTGACGCCGACGGTGGGCTCGTCGAGCAGCACCAGCTCCGGGTCGTGCACCAGCGCGGCGGCCAGGTTGAGCCGGCGCTTCATGCCGCCGGAGAGGACCGCCACCGGATCGCGGCGCCGGTCCTCCAGCTGCGCGAAGTCGAGCGCCCAGGCCACGCGCTCGCGCAGCGCGGCCCCGGTGAGCCCCTGCACCTCGGCGAAGAAGCGCAGGTTCTCCTCCACGCCCAGCGTCTCGTAGAGCGCCAGCGCCTGCGGCGCCACGCCGAGCCGGGCGCGCACGGCCGGGTCGCGCGGCGAGCCCAGCCCGTCGAAGGTGACCTGGCCCTCGTCCGGCTCGAGCAGCCCGACCGCGAGGTGGACGGTGGTGGACTTGCCGGCGCCGTTGGGGCCCAGCAGGCCGAGGATCTCGCCGCGCCGCACCTCGAGCGAGAGGCCGTCCACGGCCACCCGCTCGCCGAACCGCTTGCGGACGCTGGTCAGGGTGAGCACCGGCGCATGGTAGCGGCGCGGGTGCGGAGCGCGAAGCGCGCTGTCGCCGCGGTGGCGGGTCAGGCGCCCGTGGGTCGGTCCGCCCCCGGGTGATGCGGCGCGCGCCCCGCATGGAGCCCGGAGGGGAGCGCAATCGCCCGGAATCGCGGAGGGCCCGGCCGGGTGCCGCGGGGAACGCGGCTTGCAGCGAATGGGGGTATCCACGCAGCGGGCAGGTCAGCGCAGGCAACCAGCGGAGGGCGGGCCATGGGCAACGAGCGCGGAGCGGGCTGGCTCTCGGCCGACTCGGTCACCATCGGCGTGGCGCTGCTGATCCTGATCGCGATCGTGATCTGAGCGATCGCCTCCTGGGCTTCGACTGCGCGAGCCCTGCGGGCTCGCTACGCTCAGCCCGAACGGATCCGTGCCGGTTCGCTGGAGCGGATTCCGGGTCCGTGTGCCGGGGCGGACAGCGGCCCGTTCGCCCTGAGCGTAGCCGCGGCAGCGCCGCGGCGGAGTCGAAGGGCAGGGATTCGACTTCCCCCAGAACGACCCTGCGCCGTGGGTGTCCTTGCGCAGGTCCATGCCGGGGTCGAGCTTCACGAACGAGCACATCTCGTTGAGCCGCGAGTAGATGCGGTCGCCCACGCGCTGGGCCAGCGTCATCGACTCGGCCTCGCGCTGGAACTCGGGCGAGCGCGTGTTCACCGAACGTCCAGGCTGCTCGGGGCGGACGGTGGGCTCGAGGAAGTAGTTGGTGGCGAAGAGCGTGGCCAGCCCGGAGTTGAAGCGCCGGCTGATCAGCTCGTCGAGCATGGAGCGCTCCCACTCGGTGCCGCGCTCCTTGCCCAGCTCGTCGATGGCCAGCACCGGGACCGACAAGAGCGGCCGCAGGATGTCCATGTGGCTGCGGTTGGCGTCGAAGCCGGCCTTGATCTCCGAGAGCAGCAGCATGAACTCGACGTACCGGCCGGCCACGCCCTTCTCCAGGGCCAGCCAGCGGAGCGAGGCCACCAGCAGGTGGGTCTTGCCGGCGCCGGGCTTGCCGTAGAGCAGGAAGCCCTTGGTGGGCGCGTCCTTGCGGAACTTCCGGGCGAAGTCCTCGGCCACCATCTTGGCGCGGGTGTGGTCGGGCGACCAGCCCTTGAAGGTCTCGAAGGAGGCGCGGGCCACCGCGGCCGGGATGCCGATCTGGTTGAAGACGGCGATGCGCTCGTCGAGGTGCCGGCAGGAGCAGACCTGCGCCACCATGGCGCCGCCGGACGGGACCAGCGTGTAGCCGGTCTCGCCGCAGCGCGGGCAGGCGGCCTGACAGGCGCAGCGCCGGGCGCGGGCGGTCGCGCCGAGCACCTGCTCGACGGCGTAGCCGCTGCCGCCGCACTCGGCGCAGGCGCTGTCGGGGGTCGGGCTCATGAGGCGCGGGAGTCTACACCGAACCGCGCAGGCAGGTCAGGCCGGCCCGGCGGGCCAGGTCGGACAGGTGGGCCCGCAGGGCCTCCCGGTGGGCGCGCCTGCTCTCCCCGCGCCGGCGCGCGCCGGTCAGGGCGCGAAGCTGCGGACCCAGCGCCGCGCGCTCGGCCCGCGGCAGCGCGCCGACCCAGCCCGCCAGGAGCCGCGCGTCGGCGGCGGCCAGCGCGCGCTCCAGCTGCTCGAGCGGCGAGCCGGGCAGCGCGGTGGCGCCCTCCAGCACCCGCTGCGCGGCCACGTAGCTGCCCGCCAGCGCCTCCGGCGCGGTCTGCGCGGCCCCGGCCAGCAGCCGCAGCGCGTGCCCCAGCCGCTCGCGGGCCGCGCCCGCCTCGCCCGGCGGCGCCGGCGACTCGCCCACGCGCGCGCTGCGGTAGGCGCGCCACTCGTCCTCGACCGCCAGCCGCACCGCGCGCAGCGACCGCGGCGGTCCGCGCCGCGCCGCGGCCAGCTCCTCCGCGCCGCGCTTCATGCCGCGGCACACCACCGCCACCGGCAGGCCGCGCCGCTCCCACCCGGCCACCAGCTCCTGGTCGAGCGGCGAGAGCAGGAGCCCCGTCCCGCGCAGCGCCAGGAAGTACTCGGCCACCACCGCCTGGTAGTGGACGCTGTCGTGGGGGAGGTCGGACACGGGCGAGACTGTAGCGCGGGGGTCTGATCGGGCCTCAGGCTTCAGGCCTCAGGAGAGGCGGCCCCGCCGATCACGGCGCGCTGGCCCGCAGGCTCTCCAGCACCTCGCCGGCCGTCTGCGGGCGGCGGGCCGGGTCCTTCTCCAGCAGCCGCGCCGTCAGCACCGCCAGCCCCGGGTCCACGCCCGGGTTGACCAGCGCCAGCGGAGGTGGGCGCACGTGCAGGATCTCGCGCCAGAGCGCCACCGGATCGCGCGCGACGAAGGGCGGCGTGCCGGAGAGCAGCTCGTAGAGGATCACGCCCAGGCTGTAGAGGTCGCTGCGCCCGTCCACCGGGTGGCCCTGCGCCTGCTCCGGCGACATGTAGCGGTAGGTGCCGACGATGCGGCCGGTCTGGGTGAGCACCTCGTCCGGCGCGTCGCCCTCCGAGGCCTTCACCAGGCCGAAGTCCATGATGCGCGCCCGGCGCAGGTCGTCGACCATGATGTTGGACGGCTTCAGATCGCGGTGCACCAGCCCGCGGCCGTGCAGGTAGCCGAGCGCGTCCACCACCTGCGACAGCGCGGTGCGCAGCCTCGCGATGCGCGCCGGGCGGTTGAGCGCCTCCAGCGCCTCCGCGGCCAGGTGCAGCGGCTCGGCCGGCCCGGCGTCGGGGTCGTCCCCGGTCCCGGGCGCGGCGGCGAAGCGGACCTCCTCGGTCTCCGGCTCGTCCATCATGGCGGCGAGCGCGCGGATGGCCTCCGGCCCGGGCTCGCCGGTGCTGCCGGAGAGGTCCGGGCCGGTGGGCGCCTCGTCGGGCGGGAGCGCCACCGGGGCCGTCTCGTCCAGCGCCGGGGAGAGATAGGCGCGCAGGTCCAGCCCCTCCACCAGCTCCATGGCCAGGTAGGAGTAGCCCTCGGCCACGCCCGCCTCCAGCACGTGGACCACGTAAGGGTGGTCGAGCGTCCGCAGCACCTCGTACTCGCGCGCCAGCCGCCGGGCCGCGGTCGCTTCCATGGCGGGGGCGGGCCCCAGCACCTTCACGGCCGCCAGCGCGCCGGTCACCTGGTGGCGCGCGCGGTAGACGGTCCCGATCCCCCCGCGACCGATGACGGAGAGGATGGTGAAGGGACCGACGCGCTGAGGAGGCACGGGAAACGAGGATACGGGGCCCGGCGTGAGGGGTCAAACCTGCGAACCGCGTCCGCTTTTGCCTCGGCCGCCCCGCTCGCGGGTTCGCCCCGATCGGGCGCTCCGCCGGGCGCCGGCGTGCTATAAGCCCGCGCGATGGCAGGCCCAGGGAACCCGCACGAAGACCTCGAGGCGCGCGTCAAGTCGCGCCCGCTGCCGAGGCACGTGGCCATCATCATGGACGGCAACGGCCGCTGGGCCGAGCTGCGCGGCCGGACCCGCGTCGAGGGGCACCGCGAGGGCTCCGAGTCGGTGCGGGCGGTCACGCGCACCGCCCGCCGCGTGGGGCTCAAGGCGCTCACCCTGTACGCGTTCAGCGCCGAGAACTGGGGCCGCCCCAGCCTCGAGGTGAAGGCGCTGATGGACCTGCTCTCCGAGTACCTCGACTCGGAGCGGCAGGAGATGATGGAGAACGGCATCCGGCTCAACGCCATCGGCGAGCTGGACCGGCTGCCGCGCGGCGTGGCCGACCGGCTGGCGCGCGGGCGCGCCGAGACGGCGCGCAACGGCGAGATGGTGCTCACCCTGGCGCTCTCCTACGGCGGGCGGCAGGAGCTGGTGGCGGCGGCCCGGGCCGCAGCCGCGGCGCGGGGGCCGGCGCTGGACGCGGGGGACCTCGAGGCCAGGCTCTGGACGGCCGGGCTGCCCGAGCTGGACCTGCTGATCCGCACCAGCGGCGAGCGGCGCATCTCCAACTTCCTGCTCTGGCAGGCCGCGTACGCCGAGCTGCACTTCTCCGACGTGCTGTGGCCCGACTTCCGCGACCGGGAGCTGCTGCTCGCCCTGGAGGACTTCCAGGGGCGGCAGCGCCGCTTCGGCCTCACCGGCGCGCAGGTCACCGGGCCGCGCTGAGAGGGACCTTTGGGCGCACTCGACCCCAAGAACCGCAGCAACCTGGCGCTCCGCGTCGTCTCCGGCCTGGTGCTCTTCCCGCTGGCCGTCTGGCTGACGATTCGAGGGCGGGCTGCCCTTCGCCATTCTGGCCGGCGTGGCCGGCGCCATCGCCGCCAGCGAGCTCATCCTCATGTTCAGCGCGCCCGGGCCGGGCGAGGTGCTGGGCGTCGGGGTGGCCGGGGCCATCCCGCTGGTGGCGGCCTTCGCCGAGCGCGGCGTGCTCCTGCCGGGCTGGGCGCCGCTGGCGCTGGCCTGCGCCACGGTGGTGCTGCTGGGGGTGGTGCTCTTCCGCGACGCGCCGCTGGAGCAGGCGCCGCGCTCCATCGCCGGCGTGTCGCTGGCGTGGCTCTACTGCGGCCTCCTGCTGGCCACGCTGGTGGGGCTGCGCTCCTACGGCGTGGGCTGGGTGATCCTGGCCTTCGTGGCCACCTGGGCCAACGACACCTTCGCCTACTTCGCCGGCCACGCCTTCGGCCGCCACAAGCTGTTCGAGCGCATCTCGCCCAAGAAGACCTGGGAGGGCTTCGCGGGCGGCGCGGCCGGCTCGGTGGTGGGCGCGCTGGTGACGCGGCTGCTCTTCCCGGAGCTGGCGGTCATCTCGGTGCCGGCGGCGGTGGTGATCGGCGCCGGCGCGGCGGTGCTCGGCCCCATGGGCGACCTGGCCGAGTCGATGGTGAAGCGCGCGGCGGGCGTGAAGGACTCCGGCAAGATCATCCCCGGCCACGGCGGCCTGCTGGACCGGATCGACGCGCTGCTCTTCGTCTCGCCCTGGGTCTACCTCTGCGCTGCCCACCTGGCCCGCTGACCCGGGGCGGCGCCGCGGGCCCGCCCGTGCTAGGAATCCACCCGTGAAGCGCGTTGCCATCCTGGGTTCGACGGGGTCCGTGGGCGTCCAGGCGCTGGACGTGGCGGGCCGCTTCCCCGAGCGGTTCGAGGTGGTGGGGCTGGCCGCCGGCAAGAACGCCGCGCGCCTGCTGGAGCAGATCCGCCGCTTCCGCCCGCGGGTGGTGGCGGTGGCCGACCTGGCCGCGGCCGAGCTGGTCCGCGAGGGCGCGCCGGCCGGCACCGAGGTGCTGGAGGGCGAGGCGGGCGTGGCCGCGGTGGCGGCCCACGCCGAGGTGGACTTCGTGCTGGCCGCCATCTCCGGCGGCGCCGGGCTCCGCTCCACCGCCGCGGCCATCGAGGCGGGCAAGACGGTGGGCCTGGCCAACAAGGAGTCGCTGGTGCTGGCGGGCGAGCTGCTCATGGCCCGCGCCGCCCAGCGCGGCGTCGCCATCCTGCCGGTGGACTCCGAGCACAGCGCCATCCACCAGTCGCTGGTGGGCCACAACCGCGCCGAGGTCCGCCGGCTGATCCTCACCGCCAGCGGCGGCCCGCTCCGCACCGTGCCCGCCGCCGAGCTGCCCGGCATCCGCCCGGAGCGCGCGCTCAAGCACCCCAACTGGTCGATGGGGGACAAGATCACCATCGACTCCGCCACCCTGATGAACAAGGGGCTGGAGGTGATCGAGGCGCGCTGGCTCTTCGGCGTCGAGCCGCGCCGGATCGACATCGTGGTCCACCCGGAGTCGGTGGTGCACTCGATGGTCGAGTACATCGACGGCTCGATGGTGGCGCAGCTGGGCGTCTCGGACATGCGCGGCCCCATCAGCTACGCCATGGGCCACCCGGGCCGGCTCCCGCTGGACCTGGCGCCGCTCGACCTGACCCGCCTGGGCAAGCTCACCTTCGAGGCCCCCGACCCGGACCGCTTCCCGGCCTTCACCCTGGCCTACCGCGCCCTGGAGCGCGGCGGCACCTCGCCGGCGGTGCTCTCCGGCGCCGACGAGGCCGCGGTGGCGGCCTACCTGGCGGGCCGGTGCCGCTTCACCGACATCGCGGAGATCTGCGCCCAGGTGCTGGAGGCGCACGTCCCCGAGCCGCTCTCCAGCGTCGAGCAGGCGCTGGCGGCCAGCGATCTCGGCCGCCGGGAGGCCGAGCGGCGCGTCGCCCGTGCGGCGCCCGCCGGGGCGGCGGGCTAGGTCAAGCGGATGCCGCCCGCGCTCGTCCAAGGGGTCGCCATCATCGTCCTGCTGGGCGGGCTCATCTTCGTCCACGAGCTGGGCCACTTCCTGGCCGCCAAGCTCATGGGCGTGAAGGTGCTCCGCTTCTCCATCGGCTTCGGCTCGCGGCTCTTCGGCTGGAAGCGCGGGGAGACCGAGTACTGGCTCTCGGTGCTGCCGCTGGGCGGCTACGTGAAGATGCTGGGCCAGGACGACCCGCACGCCGAGATCGCGCCGGAGGACCGCGGGCGCAGCTTCTGGGAGCAGCGCCCCTGGCGGCGGCTGGTGATCCTGCTGGCGGGGCCGGGCATGAACCTGCTCCTGCCCATCGCGCTGCTCACCGCCATCTACTACGCGCAGAACGGGGAGCCGACGGAGGGGGCCACCATCGGCACGGTCCAGTCCGGCTCGCCGGCCGAGCAGGCGGGCCTCTTGCCGGGCGATCGGATCGTCTCCATCACGGCGCCGGACGGCACGGTGCGCGAGGTCCGCGAGTTCGACCACCTGTACAAGGTGGTCGGGCCCTGGCCGGCGCAGCAGCTGGTCTTCCAGATCGATCGCCCGGGGAAGGCGCTCCTCTCGATCCCGGTCACGCCGCGGACCGTGGAGCAGGAGGGGTTCCTCGAGAAGATCACGCGCGGCGTGGTCGGCATCACGCCCTACTACCCGGCCGCGCGCGTCGCGCCGGGGACGCCCGGCGCCGCGGGGCCGCTGCGCCCGTTCGACCTGGTGGTCGCCGCCGGCGGGCGGCCGGTGAAGAACGGCGTCGAGCTGGAGCGGCGGGTGGCCGAGGCGGCCTGCGCCCCGCTGGATCTCGAGGTGGTGCGCGACGCCGCCGTGTCGCTGCCCGGCGCGGCGGTGCGCTCGCTGGAGCGGGTGGCCCTGCCGGCGGTGCCCACCTGCGCCGGCGGCCGGCCCACCTTCCTGCTCACCGATCCCTACCTGCGGGCCTTCGTGGGCGGGGTCACGCCAGGCTCGTCGGCCGATCGGGCCGGGCTGCACCGCGGCGATCTCATCACGGCCGTGAACGGCAAGCCGGTCCGGAGCTGGTTCGATCTCCTGGCCCTGCAGCTGAACATCGGCGAGACGGCGACGCTGGCGCTGGGCGACGGACGGACGGTCCAGCTGGTCGTGCAGACCATGACCGTGGTGGACGAGCTCTCGCTCCGGGAGGTCGCCCAGCCGGACACCGGCTTCTGGGTGGATCCGAGCTTCGACGTGAAGCCGCGCAGCCTGCGCGCCGCCGAGCTGCCGCTGATGGAGCCCCTGTCCGAGGCCGTGGTCGACGCCTGGAACAAGCTGGTGCAGCTGACCGGGATCACCTTCCGGTCCATCGTCGGGCTCTTCACGCGCGAGGTCAGCACCAAGCACCTCGGCAGCGTCCTCTCGCTTGCGAGCATGGCGGCGCAGGCGGCGGAGCAGGGCCTCTCGGAGTTCCTGGGGACCATGGCCATCATCAGCATCAACCTGGGGCTCATGAACCTGCTGCCGGTCCCCGGCCTCGACGGCGGCAACATCGCCCAGTCGCTGTTCGAGTCCATCACCCGCCGGCCGCTCTCGCCGCGGGCCCGCAGCTACGCCCAGGTGGTCGGCTTCGTCCTGGTGGTCGCGCTGATGATCCTGGCCCTCAGCAACGACGTCATGCGCAAGCTGGGCCGCTAGCGCGCCCGAGGTCTCCGTGCTCGTCGCCGCCCTCGACACCGCCACCCTGACCCTCTCCTGCGCGCTGGTCGACCTCGCGCCGGGGCGCGCGCCGCAGGTGCGCTGCGAGCGGACCGAGCGCGCCGGCGCCAAGGTCACGCCGGGCGCGCCGCCGGCCGGCCACGGCGGGCGGCTCCCCGGGGCGCTCTCCGACCTGCTCGCCGCCGAGGGGCTGAAGCTCTCCGACGTCGAGGGCTACGCCATCGGCATCGGCCCGGGCTCCTTCACCGGGCTGCGCATCGGGCTGGCCACGTGGAAGGGGCTGGCCTACGCCGGCAAGCGCCCCATCGCCGGCGCCTCCAGCCTGGCCGCCATGGCGCTGGCCGCGGTCCCAGCCGCGCCGGCCGGCGCGCTGCTGGTGCCGCTGCTCGACGCGCGCAAGGGCGAGGTCTACGCCGGCTTCTACCGCGTCGAGGGCGAGGCGGTGGTCCCGGTCGCGCCGGAGGCGGCGCTCCCGCCGGCGGCGCTGGCCGACCACCTGGCGCCGCTCTCCGGCCAGGCGCTGGCCTTCGGCGAGGGGTTCGAGGTCTACCAGGCGGCGCTGGCCGGCGTCTCGCGGCTCGCCACGCCGGTGGAGGTCCCGGGCGCGGCCGCGGTGGCGGCGCTGGCCGCGGGCCGCCTGCTGGGCGCGGCCTACGATGCCCAGGCCGTCTTCGCGCTCGAGCCGCACTACGTCCGCAAGAGCGAGGCCGAGGTGAAGTTCCCGCACGGCCTGGGGCCGGGGGCGGATCCGAAGCCCTGACGAGGCGCCGACGCCCAACCGGTTTCCGTTCGCCCTGAGCGTAGCGCCCGCGTAGCGGGCGCGGAGTCGAAGGGCAGGCGGCCTCGAGGGCGGAACGGCGCAGCACGGAGGTCTCGCATGCACGTCTTCCTCACCGGCGCGACCGGCCTCATCGGCCAGGCGGCCGCCCGCGCGCTGCTGGGCCGCGGCGACGTGGTCACCGCGCTCTCCCGCTCCCCCTCGGCGCCGCGCACGCTCCCGCCCGGCGTGCGGATCCTCCAGGGCGATCCGGCCGTGGCCGGCCCCTGGGAGGAGGAGCTGGCGCGCTGCGACGCCTGCGTGCACCTGGCCGGCGAGCCGGTGGCGGAGGGGCGCTGGACCGCGGAGAAGAAGCTGCGCATCCGCGAGAGCCGGGTCCGCTCCACCGAGCGGGTGGCGGCGGTGATCGCCGCCGGCGGCCCCGCGGTGCTGGTCTCGGGCAGCGCGGTGGGGTTCTACGGCTCGCGCGGCGACGAGGTGCTGGACGAGGCCGCCGCGCCGGGCGACGGGTTCCTGTCCGAGGTCTGCCAGGCCTGGGAGGCCGCCGCCGCGCCGGCCCGGGTCCAGGCCCGCGTGGTCTTCCTGCGCACCGGCATCGTGCTCTCGCGCCACGGCGGCGCGCTGCCCGAGCTGGTCCGGCCGTTCAAGCTGTTCGCCGGCGGGCCGCTGGGGCGCGGGCTGTTCTGGCAGCCCTGGATCCACCTGGCCGACGAGCTGGGGCTCTTGCTCTTCGCGCTGGACGAGGCGCGGGTGGAGGGGCCGCTCAACGCCGCCGCCCCGGAGCCGGCGCTGAACCGCGACCTGGCCGCCGCGCTGGGGCGCGTGCTCCATCGCCCGGCGCTGCTCGCCGCGCCCGCCGCGGCGGTGAAGCTCCTGGCCGGCGAGCTGGCGTCGGTGGTGCTGGCCAGCCAGCGGGTGGTGCCGCGGAAGGCGCTGGAGCTGGGGTACCGGTTCAAGTTCCCGGCGCTGGAGCCGGCGCTGCGGGAGCTGCTGGGGTAGGCGGCCCACAGCCCTGGGCTTCGACTCCGCGAGCCCTGCGGGCTCGCTACGCTCAGCCCGAACGGGATCGAAAGGCCCGTTCGCCCTGAGCGTAGCCGCGGCGAAGCCGCGGCGGAGTCGAAGGGCAGGGACGCTTCCGCTGTTGCCCGTCCCCCGCCGTGCCATTACCCTCCCGCGCCATGTCCCGCCCCATCTCGCTCGCCGTGCTCGGCGCCACCGGCCTGGCCGGCCGCGCCGTCCTCGAGGTCCTGGCCCAATCCGAGCTCGAATCCCAGCGAGCTGCGCCTGCTGGCCTCGTCCCGCTCCGCCGGCACCAAGGTGGAGGTGGACGGCGAGGAGCTGCCGGTGGCGGCGGTGGGGGAGGGGGCCTTCCGCGGCGCGGACGTGGCCATCTTCTGCGCGCCGCCCGAGGTGGCCCGCGCCTGGGCGCCCAAGGCCCGCGCCGAGGGCTGCCGCGTCATCGACGCCTCGATGGCCTTCCGCGAGGACGAGCACGTGCCGCTGGTGGTGCCGGCGCTCAACGGCGCCGCGCTGGACGCCGGCGCCTCGCTGGTGGCGCTGCCGGCCGGCGCGGTGGCGGCGGTGGCCACGGCCCTGGCGCCGCTCCACGCCGCCGCCGCCGTGGAGCGGGTGGCGGTCACCACGCTCGAGCCGGTGGCCTCCGCCGGCCGCGCCGCCGTGGATCAGCTGGAGCGCGAGGTGGCCGACCTCATGAACGGGCGCGAGCCGGAGACCGGCGCCGCGCTGCCGCACCGGCTGGCCTTCAACGTGGTGCCGCAGGTGGGCACGTTCGGTCCGGACGGCCGGACCGCCGCCGAGGGCGCGCTGCCCGGCGAGCTGCGCCGGGTGCTGGGCGCGCCGGGCCTGGCCGCCTCGGCCACGGCCGTGCGCGTGCCGGTCTTCTACGGGCTGACGGCGGTGATCGGGGTCACCCTGGCCCGGCCGCTGGCGCCCGACGAGGCGCGGACGCTCTTGCGCGCCGCGCCGGGCGTGAAGGTCCTGGACGCGCCGGGGGACGGCATCTACCCCATGCCCATGCTCACCGTGAACGACGACGCCGTGCTGGTGGGGCGCGTGCGGGCCGATCCATCCCACCCGCGCGGCCTGGAGCTGGTGCTGGTCACCGACGAGCTGCGCCAGGGCGTGGCGGTCAACGCGGTCCGGGTGGCCGAGCGGCTCTCGGAGCTGCCGGCGCTGGTGCGCGCCTGAGCGGTTGATCCCGCCGCGGGCGCCCTGCCAAATTGTCAGCGGGCGCGAGCCGGCCGGCGCGCGCCTTGCCAAAATGGCGCCCCGGGGCGTCTGGCGACCCGCCAGGTCCGCGCAAGCTCCCGTCCTCCCTCGCGTCCGCATGCTTGCCAGGGTGGCGCTCCGATTGCAGAATCCGCCCACATGCGACGCGCCCTTCTCTCCGCCCTCCTCGCCGTCCCCGGCCTCGCGCTCGGGCAGTCGGTGCCGGCCACCGCCGGCGTGCTCGACACGCTGCCGGAGTTCATCAACATCGAGGCCTGCAACAGCTCCTCGGAGACCATCGGGGCGAGTTGGAAGATCGTCCCAACGGTCACCTTCGCGACGGACGGGACGTACCGGATCTACGCCTCGAACAAGGCCCCGCCGAGCAGCGGTGACAACGCCCACTTCTGCCCCGAGTCGGACAACACGAACGAGGGCACCTTCGCCCGGCAGATCGGGCAGTCGTTCGATGCGCCCCAGGTCAGCTACAGCCAGCGCCAGCTCAAGGCGCAGGACCTGATGGTCGCCGCCGGCCTGTCCACGGCCTGCACCCAGACCAGCGACGTGGTCATCAACGTCTGCGCCCACTGGTACACCTCGGCCAACAGCCGCGGTGGCTATGCCAGCGGCACCGTCACGCTCCAGCTCACGCGGCCGGCCACGCCGGTCATCAACTCGGTGACCGGCGGCAATCACAAGCTCCACGTCAGCCTGTCCGCCGGCCCCTCGGGCGCCGCCGAGACCACCAAGTACCGCGTGACCGTCGCGCCGGTGAACCCAGCGGACGACACCGCCACCCACGGCGCCGTCGAGTCCACCTCGCCGGTGGTGGTCAGTGGCCTCCTCAACGACGTGCAGTACACCGTCACCGCCTACGCGCTGAGCGTGGCCGCCAACCCCAGCGAGGCCGCCGCCACCGGGACCGGCACCCCCGTCCCCGTGGACGACTTCTGGGACCACTACGGCAACGCAGGCGGGGCCGAGCAGGGTGGCTGCAGCGCCGGCTCCGGCGGCCTGCTGGCCCTGCTGGCGCCGCTCGCGGCGCTGATCCTGCTCCGCCGGAGGAACGCGTGAAGCACCTGACCCTGGCCGCGCTCGTCGCGGCGCTGCTCCTCCCCGCCGCCGCCCTCGCGCAGTCCACGCACGGCGAGGCCGGCACCTACGCCTCGCCCAAGGCCGGCTCCTTCGAGCTGGGCATGGGCAAGTACCTGCCCGCCATCGACTCCGAGTTCAACGGCAGCGCGCAGCCGTACCGGGACGTCTTCGGGACCGACGGCGGCTGGGCCTTCCGCGCCGCCGTCTCCTGGGCCGTCCACGCCAGCCGGATCGGCGTGGCCGAGGTGGGCGTGAAGAGCGGCTTCTTCCGCGACAGCGGCTACGGCCTGGACCAGTCCGGCAACCCCACCGGCGACAAGACGACGTTCAACGTCGTGCCCACCAGCCTCATCGCCACCTACCGCTTCGACGGCGTGCCCGAGCGGCTCCACGTGCCGCTGGCGCCGTACCTGCGCTTCGGGCTGGAGCGCTACAACTGGTGGGTCACCGATGGTGACAACAACTGGTCCAAGGAAGGCGCCACCAACGGCTGGTCCGGGACGCTCGGCCTGGCGCTGCTGCTGGACTGGTTCGACCAGCAGTCCGCGCGCGACCTGGACCGCGAGGCCGGCATCAACCACACCTACCTGTTCGCCGACTGGTCGTTCGGGAAGGTGGACGACTTCGGCTCCAGCAAGAGCTGGGACCTGACGAACGACAAGGGCGCGTTCCAGTTCGGGTTGATGCTGGCGTTCTGAGGCTGTCCTTCGACTTCGCGCCCGCTGCGCGGGCGCTACGCTCAGGACGAACGGGGCCGGAACCCCATTCGCCCTTGAGCGTGGCCGCTGCAACGCCGCGGCTGGGCGAGGCCCGCAAGTACGTGCCGGCCCGCCGCATGGTCGAAGGGCTCATGGAGCGCCGAACGGGTTCACTGTCCGTTCGGCCTGAGCCCTTCGGCAAGCTCAGGGCAGGCGGAGTCGAAGGCCAGGGACTCGCTCCGCCCCTCGCTCACAGCCGCCGGTGCTGCAGCGCCGGCAGCTCCCGCCGGATCCGCTCCAGCCGCTCGCGCGAGAACGCGCCCACGCACACGCCCTCGCCATCCGGGCACCGCGCCAGCACCACGCCCCACGGGTCCACCACCATCGCGTTCCCGAAGGTGGTCCGCTTCTCCGAGTGCTTCCCCACCTGCGCCGGCGCGATCACGTAGGCCTGGTTCTCGATGGCCCGCGCCCGCACCAGCACCTCCCAGTGGTCCTTGCCGGTGAAGAGCGTGAACGCCGCGGGAATGGTGATCACCTCGGCGCCTCGCTCGGAGAGCTGCCGGTACAGCTCCGGGAAGCGCAGATCGTAGCAGATGGTGAGCCCGATCCGCGCCAGCGCCGTCTCCGCCACCACCACCTCGGCGCCCGGCACCACCCCCTCCGACTCGGCGTAGCGCGCGCCGTCCGGGATGGCCACGTCGAACAGGTGGATCTTCCGGTACACCGCCACGAGCTCGCCGTCGTCGCCGACCAGCGCGCAGGTGTTGGCGGTGCGGCGCGGGTCCTGGGTCCGCTCCGAGAACGAGCCGGCCACCACCAGCACCTTGCGCCGGCGCGCCACCTCCCGGACCGCCGAGAGCGTCGGCCCCTCGAGGGCCTCGGCGCCCGCCAGGCGCTCCGGCTCCGGTCCCATGTACGAGAAGTTCTCCGGCAGCGCGACCAGCTGCGCGCCGAGATCGGCCGCCTCGCCGATGAGGCGCACGGCGGTGTCGAGGTTGCGCTTGCGGTCCTCGGTCGAGGTGAGCTGCGCAGCGGCGACGAGGAAGGTGTCTCGAGCCATGCCCTACGTTTACCGCGGCGCGCCCGGCCGCGCGGCAGGGGATCGCCGGGCAATCCCCCTGAGGCCGATTGCCCTTGGGACGCTGTGTCCCAGGTTGCTGATCCCCCACCCAAGCGGGCGAAACGCCCCTCGATCGCGGGCTCGACGGCGGGTCGCTCCCGATGGACATTCGAGCCGATGCAGCTCTTCTACACGACCTTCGAGGCGGCCAAGATCCTCGGCGTCTCGCTCCCCACGGTGGTCAACTGGATCAAGGCCCGGCGCATCAAGGCGCACCGGACGCCGGGCGGCCACCGCCGCATCAGCCGCGAGGACCTCGCGACCTTCATGCACCGGCAGGGCATGCCGGTGCCGCCGGAGCTGACCGGCGCCGCCCCCGCCCGGCACAAGGTGCTGGTGGTGGGCGAGCCCGGTCCCGCGCGGGAGGGGACCGCGCGCCAGCTGGCCTCCTCCGGCTTCGCCGTCGAGCAGTCCTCGCCCGGCTTCGCGGCCGGGGCCGCCGCCGCCCGCTACGAGCCGGACGTGGTGCTACTGCACGCGCCGGGGCCGGACGGCGGCGACGTGCTGCGCGGGTTCCGCAGCGACCGCGAGCTCAACGGCGTGCCGGTGGTGGCCATCGGCGCCGCCGAGTGGATGGAGGACCTGGTGCACGCGGGCTGCGCCGAGGCGCTGCCCCGGCCCCCGGCGGAGGGGCAGCTTCCGGAGGCGATCACGCGGGCCGTCACGGCCGCGGAGGGGCGCAAGCGCAAGGCCCGTCCCGCGGCGGCGGCCGGCTCCACCCGCAGGCGCAGGGCCACCCACACCTCGCCGGAGTAGCGCCCGCCGTGCGGGCGGACCAGCAGGCGCAGCCCTGCTAGACTCTGCGAGGAGGCTCCTCGGCGCACATGTGCCGCGCCCGCTCGCTCGCGCTCGCCCTGGCGACCCTGGCCCTGACGCCAGGGCCTGCCCGCGGCGCGACCGGCGCGCCGGCGGTGCACGTGGACCCCGAGGCCATGGCCGAGGCTCGCCGCGGCGGGCCCGAGGCGGGCCAGGCGCGGGCCATGGCGGCCTACCTCGAGGCGCGCGCCTGCGAGCGCGAAGGGGACGCGCGCGGCGCGGCCACGGCGCTGCAGGAGGCCGTCACCTTCGACCCCGCCAGCGCCGAGCTGCGCGCCGCGCTGGCCCGCGCGCTGGGGCGGCTGGGGCGGCACGACCAGGCCGCGGCGCAGGCGCAGGCGGCGCTGGAGCGGCAGCCGGCCCGGGCCGTGGCGGCGCAGGCGCGGGTGGCGCTGGCGCGCGCGGCCATCGCCCGCGGCGACGCCGAGGCGGCCACCGCCGAGCTGCGGCTGGCGGCGCAGCTCGCGGCCGGGGCCGCGGCGCCGGGCGAGCGGGTCGAGCCCGAGCCGTGGCGGCTGCTGGCGCTCATCCACCTGGGCGCGGGCGAGGACGCCGCCGCGCTGCGCACGCTGGAGGACCTGCTGGCCCGCGCCCCGCAGGCCACCGGCGAGGTGCGCGAGGTGGGACGGCGGCTGCTGGAGGCGGGGGAGCTGGGGCGCGCCGAGGCGTTCCTGCGCCGCGCCACGCAGGCCGCGCCGGAGGACCCCGAGGGCTGGCGGCTGCTGGCGGCGCTGCACGAGCGGACCGGGCGCGAGCAGGAGGCGGCCGCCGATCTCGAGAAGCTGCTGCGCGCCTGGCCGGAGGACGCCGGGGCGCTGCGCGCGATGGGAGGGCTGGCGCTGCGGGCGGGCCAGGTGGAGGCGGCCCGCGGCTGGCTGGGGCGCTACGTCGAGGCCGCCCCTTCGCGCCCGGCCGCCGCGCTGGAGGTGGTGCGGCTCTGGCTGGGCGCCGGCCGCGCCGGCGAGGCGCTGGCGCTGGCCCGCGCGGCCAGCGCCGCCGAGGGCGCGCCGGACCCGGCGCTGCAGCTGGCCGAGGGGCTGGCGCTGCAGGGGCTGGGGCGCCACACCGAGGCGGCGCGGGTGCTGGCCGCCGTGCCGCCCGGCAGCCCCGCCTGGCCGGCCGCGCGCCAGGCCCAGGTGGACGCGCTCTCGCGGGCCGGGCGCCACGGCGAGGCCACCCGCGCCGCCGCCGAGGGGCTGCGCCGGCAGCCCGGCCACGTCGGGCTGCTGCTGGTGCAGGCGGAGGCGCTGGAGCGGGCCGGCCGCGGGATCGAGGCGGCGGCAGGGCTGGGGCGCGCCGCCACCGCGCTGGAGGCCAGCGCCGACGTCGAGGGGGCGGTGGCGCTCCAGGCCGCGCGCGGCCGGCTGCTCTGCCGGGCCGGCCGGCCTCACCAGGCGGTGAGCGCGCTCCGCTCCGCCGCGGCGCTCCACCCGGACGCGCCGCCGCTGCTGCTGGGCCTGGCCGAGGCGCTGGAGCAGGTGGGCGAGCTCGAGGCGGCCCGGGCCGAGCTGCGGGCCCTGCTGGCGCTCCAGCCCGAGCACGCCGAGGCGCAGGCGCGGCTGCGGGCCTCCCTGGAGCGGCAACCGCGGGCCGCAGCCCCCCGGGTTCCTTGACGCCCCCTCCCACCGCCGGTACGGTCCGGCCGATGCCCGTCCCGTCGTTCCCGACCGAGGCCGAGGCGCGGCACGAGGAGGGGTTCCTCAACTCGGCCGACCATCTCCGGCTCTACTGGCAGCGCTTCACGCCGCCCAGCGCGCGCGCCACCGTGGCCGTGGTGCACGGCGGCGGCGACCACGGCGGCCGCTATCCCGGCATCACCCGGGCGCTGGTGCGGGGCGGCTTCCAGGTGGCGCTGGTGGACCTGCGCGGCCACGGCCAGTCCGACGGCCGGCGCTGGCACGTGGACGCCTTCTCCGACTACCTGGCCGACCTGGACGCCTTCGTGGCCAAGCTGTCGCAGGACGGGGTGGCCGGCGACCGGCTCTTCGTGGTGGCGCACAGCATGGGCGGCCTCATCGCCGGCACCTGGGGGCTGACCCGCGTCGGCCGCCACGCCTCCGGGTTCGTGCTCTCCTCGCCCTATCTCGGGCTGGCCATGCGGCCCCCGGCGGCCAAGGTGCTGGCGGGCAAGATCCTGGGCAAGGCGCTGCCCTGGATGCCCATCAAGACCGGCCTGGACGTGCGGGACCTGACCTCCTGCCCCGAGCACCAGCGCTGGACCGAGCAGGACCCGCTCTACGGCCGCGCCACCACGCCACGCTGGTTCGACGAGGCCGGGAAGGCCCAGGCCGAGCTTTTACGGCGCGCAGGCGAATGGACCGCACCCCTGCTGGTGCAGGTGGGCACCGCCGACACCATCGCCGACGCCGCGGCCGCGCGGGCCTTCGTCCAGACCGCCGGGGCGGAGGACAAGCAGGTCTCGGTGTACGAGGGCTTCCGACACGAGATCTACAACGAGCAGGACCGGGACCGTCCGATCGGGGACGCGGTTGCCTGGTTGTCCCACAGGTCTCCGACATGAGCCGTTGACGCCCCCCGGAGGGCCCTTCTATCCTGCCCGGGATTTCACTCCACGCGGCGTGTGGCAGCGGGGATTCTCAGAAGTCCCGGAGGACATGGAATGGCTGGTATCGAGAAGGTCCCGGCGCCCCGCGCCGGTGCGCACACGGTGATCGGGAGTTCGATCGTCATCGACGGCGAGATCTCGGGTGACGAGGACCTGGTCATCCAGGGCACGGTCAAGGGTCGCATCAGCCTGCGGGAGAGCCTCTTCGTCGAGTCCTCCGGCGTGATCGAGGCCGACATCGAGACCGCGAACGTCGAGGTTTCCGGTCAGGTGACCGGCAACATCGCGGCGAGCGACAAGGTGGAGCTCAAGGCGGACTGCAAGGTTGTCGGCGACATTCGCGCGCCGCGCATCCTGATCGCCGACGGCGCCCTCTTCAAGGGCAACGTGGACATGGACGTCAAGGATACGAAGGGGAAGTGACCCGTGGCGACCTCTGACGGCAGCACCATCATCGGCGAATCGATCCTCATCAGCGGCTCCCTCAACGGCGACGAGGACCTCACGGTCCGCGGCCGCGTCGAGGGGACGCTCACCCTCACCAAGACCCTGGTGGTCGAGCCCACCGGCATCGTCAAGGCCGAGGTGCAGGTCAAGAACTGCGTCATCGCGGGCGCGGTGGTCGGCAACGTCACCGCCACCGAGTCGGTCGAGATCACCAAGGAAGGCCGCATGGTGGGCGACATCAACGCCCCGCGGGTGATCATCGTCGACGGCGCCAGCTTCCGCGGCCGCATCGACATGGGCGAGGTGGACGTGGACCTGGAGCGGCCCGTCCGCCAGGTGGCCCGCGCCGCGCCGCCCCCGCAGGCCCGCCCGGTGGCCCGGCCCCCGGCCCGCCCGGTGATGCCGGCGCCGCGTCCGGAGCCGAAGAAGGAGGAGCGGGTCCCGGTCGCCGCCGCGGTCGGCGCCCCCAAGCCTCCGGCGCCCCCCGCGCCCGTCGCCATGGGCGCGGTGAAGCGCAAGGTGATTCGTGAAGCGCAAGTAGTCACGCCTGCCGTGGCCCCCTCCGCCGTGGTGCACCACCGCGGAGGGCGGCTCCGACCGGCCAGGCCTGGCGTGCGCCAGGGGTGAGGCCGCTGGCCCGCCCCTGGCGACCAGCCGGGCGGGAAGGTGAGATGGACCTGGAGCCGCGCACCACGGCGCCCGCGCACGCGACGGGCGCCGTCGAGTTCGTGCCGCTTTCTGCGATCGCGCCCGACACCACCTTCCGGCTGCGCGAAGAGGGCGACGTGGCGGCGCTGGCCGGCTCGATGGGCCGGCTGGGCCAGCTGGTCCCGGTGGAGCTGCGCCCGCTGCCCGACGCCCCCGAGGGCGGTCCCCGCTGGCAGGTGGTGGCCGGCTTCCGGCGCATGGCCGCGCTCCGCATGCTGATGCGCGGCCGGGTGCTGGCGCGCCTGCACGGCTCGCTGGGCGACGAGGACGCCTGGGCCATCGCCCTGGCGCAGCCGCTCCTGGCCGAGCCGCTGGACGGCGAGGCGCTGGAGGCGCTCCGGGCGCGGCTGGCCGCGGAGAACCTGGCGCCCTGGGCCGACGAGCTGGTGGACGAGGCGCTGGTCCGGGCCCCGGTGCCGGCGGCCGTGCGCGAGCGGTTCTTCGCGTATCTGAAGCGCGAGCCGGCTGCGGCGGAGGCTGAGGAGGCGGAGGCCGCCGAGGCCGCGCCCGAGGAGCAGCCTGCGGAGGAGCCCGCGGCGGAGGAGCCGGGGGAGCCCGAGGAGGCCGGGGACGTCGAGATGACCCCGGAGGAGCTGGCGGAGGACCTCTCCGCGCGGCTCTATGAGGTGAACGCGGATCTGGCCGTGGCGGCCGACGCCTGGGCGGAGCTCCCGCCCGAGGGTCGCCGGGCCATCCTGGAGCAGCTGCGCTGGATCGCCGGGCTGGCGGCCTGGGCGGAATCGGAGGAAGAGGGATGACGGATTGGTCGGGGGCAGATCGGGCGCGGCTGCTGGACCTCCTGCGGTTGCTCTCCTTCGAGCGGCGCAAGGTGGTGCTGGCCTCGGGGCGCGAGAGCGACTTCTACATCGACTGCAAGCGCACCGCGCTCACCGCCGAGGGGCACGTGCTCGTCGGCCGGCTGCTGCTGGAGCAGGTGCGCCAGCTCCCGCCGCCGGTGCGCGGCGTGGGCGGCCTCACGCTGGGCGCCGACCCCATCGCCAGCGCCGTGGCCACGGCCAGCTTCCTCGAGGTGGAGCGCGCGCGCGCCGCCGGGCAGGCCGAGCCGGCCGTCCACGACGCGTTCATCGTCCGCAAGGAGCCCAAGGGCCACGGCACCGGCCAGTGGATTCGAGGGGCGCAAGACCATCCCCGACGGCAGCCGGGTGGTGATCATCGAGGACGTGGTGACCACCGGCGGCAGCGCGCTCAAGGCCATCGCCCGCTGCCGCGAGGAGCAGCTGGTCCCGGTCGCCTGCCTGGCGCTGGTGGACCGCCTGGAGGGCGGGCGCGAGGCCATCGAGGCCGAGGGCGTGCCGCTCCACCCGCTCTTCACGCGGAAGGACTTCCTCCCGTGACCCGCCGCCGGGCCGCTGCAGCGCTCGCCTTCGCCGTCCTGCTGGCCGGCGCCGGCGGGTGCTCGAAGTGGAAGAGCCTGGTGAAGTACGAGCCGCAGCCCGGACCGCGCGTGGGCGAGTGGTCCGACGTGCGCAAGGCCGTGACGCGGCGCGAGCAGCTCTACGACGGCTTCGACCACCGCGCCACCGCGACCGCCACCTACCTGAGCCCGGCGGTCCGCGTGGCCCGCACCAAGCGGCTCGCCGAGTGGCAGAGCTGGACCGACGCCGAGCTGGCGCGCGCGCTGACGGCGGAGAGGGCCGAGGCCGACCGGTACGAGGACTTCGTGGTGGCGTTCTACGCCGCCGATCCGAGGACCAACGACCTGGACGGCAAGCAGAGCGTCTGGCGCGTGGCGCTGGAGGTGGACGAGGGCGAGTTCCGCCCCGCCGAGATCCGGGCGCTCGACATCGACGCCACGCTGCTCAACCTGTATCCGTACATCGGCAACTTCGACGTGGTGTACCGGGTCCGCTTCCCGCGCGCGCCCGGCGGCCCGCTGGGGGGGCGGATGGCGGTGCTGGAGATCGCCGGCGCGCTCGGCCAGATCAACCTGGACTTCGAGACCCCCGCCGCGGTCGCGCCGGAGTGGCCGCTGGAGCGGATCCCGGACCGGTGATCAGGACGGGGTGACCGGGCCTCGACGCTCCGTTCGTCCTGAGCGTAGCGCCCGCGAAGCGGGCGCGGAGTCGAAGGACAGGGACCGCTACTCCAGGTCCCCCCGCGTGATCACCGTGTCGCGCAGCCAGCGGTCGTCGGCGTGCGGGTGGTCGAGCAGGGCGTGCAGCCCGCGCGACTCCTTCCGCTGCCGCGCGCACTCCACGATGAGCAGCGCCACGTCGGCCAGGTTGCGCAGCTCGATCAGGTCCGGCGTGAGCCGGTACTGCCAGTAGTACTCGCGGATCTCGCCGCGCAGCAGCGAGAGCCGCTGGCGGGCCCGGTCCAGCCGCTTCATGGTCCGGACGATGCCGACGTAGTTCCACATCAGCCGGCGGACCTCGTCCCAGTTGTGCGCGACGACCACGCCCTCCTCCGGCGCCAGCGCGTCGCCCGGGTTCCAGTCCGGCACCTGCTCGGCCGCCCCGCGGTCCAGCTCCTCCACCGCCCGGCGCGCCGCGCGCGCCCCGAACACCAGCCCCTCCAGCAGCGAGTTGGAGGCCAGCCGGTTGGCGCCGTGCAGGCCGGTGTGGCTCACCTCGCCCACCGCGTAGAGCCGGGGCAGGGAGGTGCGGCCCTCCAGGTCGGTGACCACGCCGCCGCACTGGTAGTGCGCGGCCGGCACCACCGGGATGGGCTGGACCGCCATGTCCACGCCGAACTCCTTGCAGGTGGCGTAGATGTGCGGGAAGTGCTCGAGCAGGAAGCCCTTGGGCAGGTGCGTCATGTCGAGGAAGGCGCACTCGTCGCCGCGCCGCTTCATCTCGGCGTCGATGGAGCGGGCCACCACGTCGCGCGGCGCCAGCTCCTTGCGCGCGTCGTAGCGGGACATGAAGGCCTCGCCCGCGCCGTTGCGCAGGATGCCGCCCTCGCCGCGGCAGGCCTCCGAGACCAGGAAGCTCTTGGCTTGCGGGTGGAACAGGCAGGTGGGGTGGAACTGGAAGAACTCGAGGTTGGCCACCGCCGCGCCGGCCCGGTAGGCCATGGCCACGCCGTCGCCGGTCGCGACGTCCGGGTTGCTGGTGTAGAGGTAGACCTTGCCGGCGCCTCCGGTGGCCAGCACCGTGGCGCGGGCCGCGATGGTCATGACCTGGCCGGAGGCGCGGTCCAGCACGTAGGCGCCCAGCACGCGGTTGGGCCCGCCCAGCCCGGCCTTGCCGCTGGTGAGCAGATCGACCGCGACCTGGTCGTCGAGGATGCGGACGCCGCGCGCGTCGCACTCGGCCAGCAGCACGTGCTCCACCTCGCGCCCGGTGGTGTCCTTCACGTGCGCCACGCGCCGGCGGGAGTGGCCCCCCTCGCGCGTCAGGTGGAGCCGCTCGGCGCCGTCCTGGTCGAAGTCCACGCCCAGCTTCTGGAGCCAGCGGATCCGATCCGGCCCCTCGCGCACGGTGACCTCGACCGCGTCGCGCTTGCAGAGCCCGGCGCCGGCCACCAGCGTGTCCTGGATGTGCAGCTCGGGGCGGTCGTCCGCCCCCAGCACCCCGGCGATGCCGCCCTGGGCGTAGAAGGTGGACCCCTCGGAGCGCTGCCGCTTGGTCAGGACCAGCACCGAGCCGTGCGCCGCGGCCTCCAGCGCGAAGGTGAGGCCGGCGATGCCGCCGCCCAGCACCAGGAAGTCCACGTTCGTGCGGGGACCGAGGGCCGTCATGGAGGCTGGTGTAGCACACGGCCAGGGAAGAAAGTTGTCCGGTCCAGCGTACTGCTGGTAGGTTTTTCTGCTGGATGCGTCCCCTCCGCGCCCTCGTCGCCGCGGCCCTGCTCGGGCCCATGCTCGCGCCAGCGGCGCGCGCCGGGGATCTCTACTCCTACGTGGACGGCGACGGGGTCCTCCACTTCTCCAACGCGCCGTCCGACGCGAAGTACCGCAAGGTCCGCCGCGCCACGCAGAGCTCCGCCGGCATCTACCGGCCGGACGGGCAGGCGACCTCCCGCCCGCTCCCCCGCGGCGAGACCGTGGCCCAGTTCCGGGCGCACGTGAAGGCCGCCGCCGCGAAGTACAACCTCCCCGAGGCGCTGCTGCTGGCGGTCATGTCGGTCGAGTCCAACTGCGACCCGCGCGCCGTCTCCGAGAAGGGGGCGATGGGGCTCATGCAGCTCATGCCCGGCACGGCGCGGGACATGTACGTGGAGGACGCCTACGAGCCGGCCCAGAACATCGACGGCGGCGCGCGCTACCTGCGCATCCTCGCGAACCAGTACCGCGGCGACATGATCCAGACGCTGGCCGCCTACAACGCCGGGCCGGAGGCGGTGCGCCGCGCCGGCGGGCAGGTGCCGAACATCCCCGAGACGCAGGCGTACGTCCGCAAGGTCATCGCGCTGTACGAGGCGTTCAAGGCGGGGCTGTAGCCGTGGTCCGCCACGGCGCCGGCGACGACGGGCTCGGGCTCGACGACGCGATCGAGCAGCACCTGCGCCGCGGGGCCGAGCGGCTCGCGCGCGGGGACGTGGACGGCGCCGCCGAGGCCCTCGAGCAGGCGCGCGCGCTGCGCCCCGACGACGTGCAGGTGATGGGGCTGGCCGGCCAGGTGGCCTACCGCCGCGGCGACTGGGCCGTGGCCGTGGAGGCCTGGCAGACGCTGGTGGACGCGAACCCCGGCGAGCCGGCCGCGCGCGTGAACCTCGGGCTGGCGCTGCTGCGCGGCCGCCGCCACGCCGAGGCGGTGCGGCAGCTGGAGGTGGCGCTGGAGCTGGCGCCCGACCACCGCCGCGCCATGAACTACCTCGGGCTGGCGCTGCTCGAGTGCAACGACCCGCGCCGCGCCCGCACCTGGTTCGTGCGGGCCGGCAGCGACCAGATGGTGGCGCGCTGCGACGAGCGGCTGGGGCTGCCCAACCTGCGCCGCCGGCCGGCGCCGGACGACGCCGCCGCCGAGGCCCGCCCCGAGCCCATGCCCGGCCCCGGGCGCCCGGGCGAGGAGGTGGCCTTCGCCGAGCTGCCGCTGGCCGGGAGCCCGGCGCCGACCGCCTCGCTGGACGTGTGCGACGGGCTGCTGGTGGTGCGCGCCGGCGCGCGGGTCAGGCTCTCCGGGTGGGTGGCGACCGAGGGGCCGCTCTTGCCGGTGCCCGAGGTGCGCTGGAGCGCCGGCCTGCCCACCGAGGTGCCGTTCGGCGGCGGGGCCGACCAGCTGCACCGGCTGCAGGGCGAGGGGCTGCTGCGCGTCGCCCCTGGGCCCGGGAGCCGCTTCACGCTGACCGCCTTGGTAGGCGAGCCCGCCTGGCTTCGCGAGGCCGCCGTGGCCGCCCTGGACGGCCAGGTGGCGTTCGAGAATGGGCTGCTGCCCGGGGTGGGTGGGGTGGAGGTGGTGGAGGTGCGCGGCCCCGGCGCGGCGGTGATCCGGTCGCGCGGCGCGCCGGTGGTGCTGGCCGTGTCGCCGGGCGCGCCGGTGCAGGTGCAGGCCCGGGCGCTGCTGGCCTGGTCCGGCGCCCTGGCCGCCCGCGGCCTGCCGTCGCCCGCCCTCCGGGAGGCCCAGGGTGAGCGGGAAGAGGAGTGGCCGCCAGCCGTGGAGCTGTCCGGCGAGGGGCGGGTGGTGATCGATCCAGGCGCGCCGGGCGCGCCGGACGGAGGCGGCGCGTGACCCAGCGTTCCCTGCGGCACGAGTTCCTGAACCTGCCCAACGCGATCACGCTGACGCGGATCGCGCTCATCCCCGTGTTCCTGTGGTTCACGTTCAACGGGGCGCGGCTGGAGTCGTTCGTGGGCGCGCTGATCTACGCCGCCACCGGCGCCACCGACTTCCTCGACGGCTGGGTCGCGCGCCGGAACAACCTGGTCACCGTGATCGGCAAGTTCCTCGACCCGCTGGCCGACAAGCTGATCGTGATGGCCGCGCTGGTGACCCTGGTGCACCTCGGCCGCGTGGCGGCCTGGGTGGTGATCTTCATCATGGCCCGCGAGTTCATCGTCACCGGCCTGCGGACCATCGCCATGAGCGAGGGGATCGTGATCGCCGCTGGGCAGGAGGGGAAGCACAAGACCGCCTTCCAGGTCGCCTCCATCACCTTCCTGATCCTGCACTACCGCTACCCCATCGACGCCGGCGCCTTCACGTTCGAGATGGACGCCAACCGGGTGGGGACCTGGCTGCTCTACATCTCGCTGTTCTTCTCGGTGACCTCGGCCGTCGGGTACTTCAGCGGCTTCATCAAGGCCGTGTACGCCCCCCCGGCGAAAGACGCTTGACACCCCCCCGGCTGGCCTTCTATAAACCGCGTCCTCGCAACGCGAGAAGCTTCGCGGGAATAGCTCAGCGGTAGAGCATCGCCTTGCCAAGGCGAGGGTCGACGGTTCAAATCCGTTTTCCCGCTCCATCTTGCCCCCGGTTTCCACCTTGGAGACCGGGGGCTTCTTCTTTTCCGGCGCCGCGCACGCGGACCTGAGCCCAGGGCTCGGACTTGATTAGGGCCGATGTGGTCACCGCGGCCTGGGGGTCGGGACCGCGGGCCTCGGGTCGATAGGGGTGATCGGCATGCGCCGGAATCGGTGATCGGCTTGCTCCGGAATCGGTGATCGGCATGGGCCGGTGCACGCACTCTTCCGCTGCTCGGGTGCGTTCGCCATCCGCCTGTCTCTGCAAGAGGGTTTCAGCCTCGGCTGAAAGGCTGGCGGGGCGTCTCCGCAATGTCTCCGCGCGCTCGACCGTCCGGCTGCCGGATGCCCACGGTCTGGGTGACCTCGCGCTACTCCCCGAGCGAGGTCAGCCGCTCGACCGCGTAGTTGCCGTGACCCTCCCTGCGCATGTCCATCGACTCGTCGCGGCACTCGCCGCAGCGCTAGCGCACAGTGCGTAGCGCTCGAGGACGAGCATCTTGCTTCACGACCGCTTCTTCCGACGCCGAGTCGCGGTCACCTCCTCTGCCGCCTCCCGCTTGCGGTAGCTCTCGCCCTCAATGCTGATGCATCCGCTCGTGGAAGCGGATGTGATCGCCGGCCCGCTCCAGGACGACGCTCTTCAGGCTGTCGTAGAGGATCGCCCTCGGTAAGCCGCCGAGCGCGTTGAACCCTTCGGCCATCTCCCACGGTGGGCCGGCTTGGGTTCGTTCGTCTCTGAACGGCTCGCTTCAGAAGGGGTCGTCGCCTTCCGGGAACCGACGTAGAACCCGGTCCACATCCTTCGCCACCTCCTCTGTGGAGGGGAGGTCGAATGCAGGCGGGACGGGGCTGACCAGGCGAAACCCAAGGGCCGCCCAGTCCGCGAAGCTCGGCGCCTGAACGAGGAACTCGTCTCGATCGAGTGCGCCGAAGCCCACGCGAACCACCGGCCAGCGCTCCGGTTCGGGAGCGGCGGACATGTCCAGCACGATGGCGTCGTCACCGCCGTCCGATCCTACGGCAAAGGTCTCAGGGAGCCAGCGCTGGATGCCGTATCCGGCATTCGACCCTGGTACCTCGGTGGCGGACCAGAGGCGCAAGCGATCGCCGCCCAGGTCGTGCACGCCTCGCTCTGCGCCGTCCGTTTCCAGCAGGAACTCGAGGTATCGGGGCGGCAAGTCTCTCCCGAGCCAGCGCCTGAGGTCTGCGATGGCCGCTTCGGTGGCCGGCGGGCGCTGAACCTGAAAATGTTCCTTCACGGCGCACCTCCTCCTGCGCTTCTACCCGGACCTGGTCGAGGCGGCCAGCGCAGCTCAGTCGCCGCGCTCGCCGTCACCGGGCAGCGGCGCGCGCCGCGCCAGCACCCGCTCCACCTCCCGCGCCAGCTCCGCCACGGAGGTGCCGGGGGCCTCGGGGTGGCGCCGGATCCTGGCGAAGACCCGCTCCAGGCGCTCGACGGTGGCGTCGTCGCGCCGCTCGGGCTCGGGGGCGGCGGCCGCGACCACGTCGGCGCCTCGCCGCGCGTGCGAACGCGCCGCGACGGCGGCGTGGTGCAGGGCGGCGCGCTCCAGCAGCACCCAGGGGAAGCTGGCCCCGTCGTGCGGTCCGATGACGAGGCGGGTGGTGCGCGAGGAGGTGAAGAGCGCGTCGAGGGCCCGCCGCATCGAGGCGACGGGGCCGGCCTCGTGGGCGCGGAGCCGCCGCCGGGAGAGGTTCCAGGCGGCGGCGCCGGCCCCCACCGCGGCGCCGATGGCGGCGCCTGCGCCCAGGCTCGCGCCGCCCGTCGCCGCGTCGGCGGCGAGGCCGGTGGCGGCGCCCGCCATGGCCGCGGCCACCACCTGCTGCCGCGGCGAGAGGCCCAGCGTCGTCCAGGTGTCCTCGGCGAACAGATCCCGCAGCCAGACCGGCGCCGCGAGCGCGCCGGCCTCCACGGTCCCCGGGGCGAAGCCGTAGAGCTGCTCCACCGCTGCCCTGGCCTCGGCCTCGCGCCTGGAGAGGTGGCGGTGGAACCGCTCCTCGAGCTCGGCGCGCCGGGGCTCCAGCGGCTCGTCGCGGTCCACGCTGAGCTCCTCGGCGTGGGTGAGCTGGTCCACCAGGAGGCGCGCCACGATCGTGGCCGCCTGGGACCGGAGCGCGGACCGCCGGCGCCCCAGGGCGCGCTCCACCTCCGCGAGCGCCGGGCGCCAGGCCGGCCTGGCCAGCGCCACCGCCTCCAGCAGCGCCGCCCGCCCGGCGGGACCGGGCACGGTCAGATCGAGGGCTAGGCGGCTCGGGTACCGGTCGGCCAGCGCCGCGAGCCAGGCCGCGCAGTGATCCTCGCTGCCGCCGGCGCGAACCACCAGCAGCACCCCGGGCGGCCCTGCCCAGGCCAGGAGGTCGGCGTCGGCGAGGTGGTTCGGGCGGAACGGACGGGAGCCGTCGACGACGTGAACCGGGCAGGCGCCAGCGGCGACGGCCTCGAGCGCGCTCCGCTCCGCGGCGAACTCCGCGCCCGCGTGAGCGGCAAGGAGATCGAGCGCCCGGGCCCGGCGCGCCTCCGGCGTGGCCAGCGCCGCGCCCATCCAGTGGAGGGCGCGCGCGGCGTCCTCCATCCCGGGCAAATCCACCACCTCCAGGAGCGGCGTCCCATCGGCGGGCAGCGGCCAGCGGCGCGGCGCGGCGGTGGTGAAGGGGGCCGCGCCGATGCCGGTCTCCGCCTGGACCAGGGCGGCGACTGCGCTCGAGGTCCCCTGGCCCGGGCGGCCCACGAACGCGAGCACGAGCGGCGCCGGCGCGTTCACGGCTGGCCTCCGTCGACGGTGGGCGGGGCCGCGGCGTCGCCGGTCGGCTCCAGCCCTTCCAGCCCGAGGTAAGGGTCCTCCAGCCTGGCCAGGCGCGTGCGCCAGGCCGCCAGCTGGGCCGGGGAGGGCGGTGAGAGTGAGCCGCCCCTGGGCTCGCCGAGCAGGATCACGACCGGTGCCCTGGGCCCCATGACCTGCCGGGCTTCACGCAGGAAGCGGAGCGTGGCCGCGTCGGCGGGCTCATGGGCTTCGGCCAGGAAGACCAGCCCGGCGCGGGGAGCGCCGCCCAGGACCTCGGCCGCGCCGCCTTCCCACGCCGGTCCGCCGGCCGCGAGCACCGGCCGGGCTCCGGGCTCCGACGAGCCCCCGAGCCGCGCCTCGAGCGCCGCCTGCACGCGGCCGTCCAGGGCGGCCTCGCGCCAGCGCACCACCGTCCACCCTGCCACCTCGGCGCCGCTGCCGTCCACGGCGCCCAGGCGGCGCAGCACCGCGCGGGTCTCGGCGTCGCTGGGCGGCAGCGCGGCCAGCGCGCGGTGCCGGCGCCAGGACGCCAGGAGGAGCATGCCGGCCCGCGGCAGGAGCCCGTACACCAGGAGCGCCGCCAGGAGGAAGGGCCACCAGTCCCCGCGCAGCGCCGGCGCCAGCGCGGTGCCCTCGTAGCGGCCGTCCAGGTGCCAGTAGCGCGTGGCCTCCACCACCTGCAGCGACGGCACCGCCTCCGGGAACGCCCAGCCCCACGGCAGCGCGAGCCGCGACACCACCGCGTGGAAGCGGGCCGGGGCGAGCGTGGAGAGCGTGGTGCTCCAGCAGAAGGCCACGTCGGTGAAGGTGATCAGGCGGAGCAGCGCCAGGGCCGCCGCGACGTTGAACGCCACTCCGAACGACTGTCCCAGCGCGAAGAGCTGCCACTGCTCCAGCCGCGCGTAGAGCCGGCGGCGCGCGCGGAGGCGCCGGCCCAGGGTCTGCCACTCGGTGAGGGCCGGGCCGCGGCGGAGGCCGAGCCTGGCGAGCCGCCGGACCAGCGAGGCGAGGAGCTCGCGGAGCGGGCCCGGCGCGGCCGACCGCGCCGGACGGGCCATCAGGGCCGCGGCCAGGGCGGTGAAGAGGAAGAGGAGCAGCTGGAGGAAGACGAAGCCGAGGAGGAAGCTCCAGACGTTGACCGGGTCCGGGCGCGAGAGCTCCACCAGCCCCGTCATCGCGCCCCAGCCGAGCGCCAGCCCGGACACCACCAGGATCAGGCGCGCCGAGCGGAGCGCAGCCTCCACGCGATCGCCGGGGTGGAGCCGGTTCGGCTCGGCCGACCGCAGCGCCGAGAGCCAGCGGCTCAACGCCTCCGCCGCCGGTAGCCCGGCGAGGCGGCCCTCGGCCGCGATCCGGGCGTCGCGCGCGGCGGCCGGGCCGCGCGGGGCGGCCTCGTCGCGGGCGAGCTGGGCTTCGAGGTCGACGAGGTCCGCGAGTCGCATCGGGGCAAGTGGAGGAATGTCGTGAGCCTATCAGAGTGGACTTCACTGGGGGCCGGCGTTCACGCTGGGCGAGGTTGGGGGGGCGCACGGTCCCGTCCGGGCGCATCCCGGCCCGGTGCGGCACGCCTCGCCAGGGGGAGGTGCCGAGGGGCTCGCGCAGGCCTGGAACGGCGCTTCTCGGGGGAAGCAGCGCGGGCCGCCGCCTCGATCACCCCACCAGCGCGGCCCTCATCGAGAGCGACGACATGTCGAACCCCTCGAATCGGGAAGCGCACCGGGTCCTCCGCGGTGCTCGCGCCGGCGACGTAGAGCAGGGGGAGGTAGTGGTCCGGCGTCGGCGCTGCCAGCCGGCCGTGCTCGGTGTCGAGGAGCCGGACGAGCTCGTCGCCGTCGTGGCGTGCGAGGGCCTGGGCGACCTCCTCGTCGAAGGCACGGGCCCAGTCCGGCGTGGCGGTCTCTCCGCGCTGCCAGGCGCCGAACGCGTGCCGGAGGTTGTGGACGAGGTTGCCGCTGCCGAGGATGAGGACGCCCTCGTCGCGCAGCGGCGCGAGCGCCCGGCCGATGGCGAGGTGCTCGCCAGGCGGGAGCCGCGCGTCGAGGCTGAGCTGCACCACCGGCAGGTCGGCGGCTGGCCGCAGGTGGACGAGCACGGACCAGGTGCCGTGGTCGAGCCCCCACTCCGCGCTGAGCGACGCGCGCCGGCCCTCGAGGAGCCCGACGGTGCGGCGCGCGAGGGCAGGATCCCCCGGCGCCGGGTACTCGATGCGGTACAGCGCATCCGGGAACCCGCCGAAGTCGTGGATGGTCTCGGGCTGCTCGTCCCCGGTCGCGAAGGTGCCGTCTGCGTACCAGTGCGCGGAGATCGCCAGGATCGCCTTGGGGCGGGGCAGCGCGCGGCCGAGCTCGCGGAAGGCGCGGCTCCAGGCGTTGTCCTCGAGCGCGTTCATGGGGTTGCCGTGCCCCAGGAACAGGGCGGGCATGCGCTTCGTGTGCGTCGCGGTGGATGTGGTTGGCATGGTCTTCACTCCGCTGATCTAATGCCGGCCGGAATGGGCAACAATCGCCGTTCGTGAGAGACTCTGTTCCTCTTCTGCAACAACGCAGCGGGCGCCTGGAGGGCCGCGATGGACCTGAACCACGTCGTCGTGTTCGAGGCGGTGGCCCGCACGGGCAGCTTCTCGGCCGCGGCGAAGGCGCTCGAGATGCCCAAGTCGTCCGTGAGCCGGGCCATCGCGCGCCTCGAGAACGAGCTCGGGGTCCAGCTCCTGTTCCGCACCACGCGCAAGGTCTCGCTCTCCGAGGCCGGGACGGCCCTGTACGACCGCGTCACGCCGCTCCTCCGCTCGATGAAGGACGCCGTGTCAGGGCTCCCGGAGCGAGGCGAGGCGCCGTCGGGTACGCTGAAGGTCACCGCCCCCGTGGACCTGGGGGTGCTCTTCCTCGCCGAGGTGCTGGCCCGCTACGCGTCCCGCTACCCGGGCGTCTCGGTGGACCTGCACCTCACCGGGCGGGTGGTGGACCTGGTCGGTGAGGGGTTCGACGTCGCGCTGAGGGTCGCGGCGAAGCTGGCGGACTCCACGCTCATCGTCCGGCGAGCGGCGCCGATCCTGTTCCAGCTGTTCGCCTCGCCAACCTACCTGGCGCGGCGGGGGACGCCGCGGACCGCCGAGGAGCTGGAAGCCCACGACTGGGTCGCCTTCCGCGGCGGTCCGCAGAAGCTCCGGGTCGCGCCGGTGCGGGCGCCCGGGGACCGCCCGCCGCGGATCGTCTGCGATGACCTCCTGTTCGTGCGGGACGCCGTGAAGGCGGGCGTCGGGATCGGGCTGCTGCCGACCTTCGTGGCGGAGGGCGACGTGCTGGCCGGCTCGCTGGTCCGGATCCTGCCGAAGTTCGAGCGGACCGCGGGGAGCCTGTACGTGGTCACCCCGTCGGCGAAGCACGTCCCGGCCAAGGTGGTCGCCTTCCGCGACCTGGTCATGGAGCTGCTCCGGAGCAGGACCGGCGCCGCCTCCGGCGCCTGAGCGCGGACGCAAGCAGGGCGAGCGCGGCGCAGGAGCGCCGGCTCACCCTGGTCAGGCCGGGAAGTGAACGGGTCGACGCGGTCCTGGGCGGGCGGCTCAGGCGGCGGACGCGGCGGCCTTCTTCACGGCCTCGAGCTCGATGGTGATCTCGACCTTCTCGCCGACGAGCACGCCGCCCGCCTCGAGCGCGGCGTTCCAGACCAGGCCGTACTCGCGGCGGTCGAGGGAGGCCTTGGCGGCGAAGCCCGCCCGCTCGTTGCCCCACGGGTCCTTGCCCGTGCCGGCGAACTCGGCCTCGAGGACGACCTCCTTCTTGACGCCGTGGAGCTCGAGGTCGCCGGTGACGCGGTAGCCCTCGCCGGCCTTCTCGATCTTCCGCGAGCGGAAGGTGAGCTGCGGGTACTTCGCGACGTCGAGGAAGTCGGCGGAGCGCAGGTGCGCGTCGCGGTCGGCCACCTGCGTGTCGATGGACGCGGCGTCGATGGTCACCTCGACCGAGGAGCGGGTCAGGTCCTGGGGGTCGAGCTGGACGGCGCCCGCCCACTTGGCGAAGCGGCCGTGCACCTTGGAGATGACCATGTGGCGCACGTGGAAGTGGATGGCGGAGTGGCTGACGTCGATGTCCCAGTGGTTCGTCATGTTCGGGTCCTTTCTGGTGCCCAGGTCCTGTCGTCGTTGACGGAGGGAATCTGACGCTGTTCCAGGGCGAGCGCAATGCTGGCTCATGGACTTCTCTGTTCCAGTAGCGGAACAGTCATGGCGCCCGCGCAGGCGAGGCGAATGGCCTGCAGATCGGGCGGTCCCCCGCGTATGCTCCCCAGACGCATGCGCCGCTCCCGCAGCTTCGTCGCCCTCCGCCGCGCCTCGACCTCCGCTCCGGTAGACTCGATGACGGCCGCCGTCATCCACTACAGCAGCCACGCCGCGGGCTGGACCGGCGTCTCGGCCGAGGAGGGCCGGGTGCCGAGCTGGGAGGTGCGGGACGTGACCGCGCCGTTCCTGGCGCTGTCGCTCAACACGGCCGCGGCCCCGCTCCACCTGGAGCGACGCGGCGACGGGGGGCGCTTCCGGAGCGCGGTGATCCCGGCGGGCGCGATCTGGCTGCAGCCGCCGGGTGAGGTCTTCTCGCACCTGGTCCCGGGGCCGGTGCACTACGGGCTGGTGACCCTCGATCCGCGGCGGGTCGCGGAGGCGGCTGGGCTGGACCGGCTGGCGCTCGCGCCGGCGTACGATCTCGAGGACCCGCGCCTGGTGGGGCCGGTGCGCGCGCTCCTGGCCGAGGCGGAGGGCGGGGCGAAGGCCGGCGCCTTCTACGCCGACTGCCTCCGCGCCGCCATCGGCGCGTTCCTGGCGAGCGCTGGCCGCGGGGCGCCCCGGGAGCTGCGGCGCGAGCCGGCCCGCCTGGACGGCCGGGCCATCCACCAGCTCCGCGACTACCTCGCCGCGAGCTTCCGCGAGGGACCGAGCCTGGGGGACATGGCCAGGCGGGTGGGGGTGAGCGAGTCGCAGCTCCTGCGCGCCTTCCGCCGCACCACCGGGGAGACCCCGCACGCCTACCTGATGCGCCTGCGCCTGGAGGCGGTGCGCGATCGCCTGCAGCGGGGCCGCGGGACGCTCGCCGAGATCGCCGCCGAGCTCGGCTTCGCGGACCAGTCGCACATGACCCGCCTGTTCCGCCGGCGGTTCGGGCTGACCCCGGGGGCCTTCCGCCGCGGCGCCTGAGCGGCTCGCCCGGCGCGCAATTCGTTCCAGGCGGCAGCGGTTTCGTTCAAGAGCCGCGGGCGGGCGTGCGGCTACCTTCCGCGTGCACGGCCTGCCCGGGCGCGCTCGGCGCGCGGGCGGCGCCGGGCGAAAACCTCACGCCAACGGAACCACGGAACATGAAATCCACTGCCGGTGCATTCGCGATCGTCGCCGCCCTCTGCCTCGCCCCCGCCGCCGCCCACGCGCAGCTCGGCGGGCTGGGCAAGCTCAAGGACAAGCTCCCCGCCGCGGGCGGCGACAAGGCGGCCTTCGCGGACTCGAAGTCCATCCAGCCCGACGCCTGCATCTCGAACGTCGAGGGGCGGGTGCGGTCCATCGTCGAGACCTACTACCCCAACTTCAAGAGCAAGGGAGTCTCCTACCTGGGCGACGGACAGCTCTGGTTCATCCGCAAGGACTTCGAGGCCGCGATGAGCTTCTACACGAGCGGCGCCAGGGGCTACCACGCCAGGGGCATCACCTGCGACGTCGGGCCTGCCCAGGCCAATCCGCGCTACGTGGCGCTCAAGGCCAAGCTCGACGACGCCGAGGCCAAGGTGAAGGAGATGGAGGCGGCCAAGGGATACGCGTTCGTGAGCTGCGAGGACGACACCATCCTCTTCAAGGAGCTGAAGACGGGGAAGGCGCTCTCCGCCGACGAGTCGAGCAAGGTATAGGCCGTGCGCCGGGGGCCCGCGGGAGACGGCGCCGCAGGCCCCCGGCCGGTCACCGGCTCGCGGCGAGCTCGAGGAGCCGGGTGTTCCCGGTCTGGTAGAACGCCTGGAGCGTCATCTCGCCGATGCGCCAGCCGCCGGCCCGCCGGACCAGCCGGAACACGTAGTGCCCGGCCACCACCCACTCCTCACCGCCGGGCGCATCCTTCAGGAAGTGCCAGGCCCGCACGTGGCAGTGCGCGGTGGCCGCGTCGCCCTCGAGCGTCACGTCGACGGGGCCGAGGAGGTGCTGGGTGACGACCGGCGTGAGGAGCTTCTGCCAGCCGGCGACGAGGGCGTCGGCGGGCCCGAGCTGCGGGGCGCCGCCGAACAGCGAGGTGTAGTCGGTCCGGACCTGATCGGCGTAGAGGGCGCGCAGCTCGGGCCAGCGCTTGGCGTCGATGGTGTGGGCGACGTCGGCCACGGTGGACTGCACCAGCTCACGATCGGTGGACATGGGCCTCTCCGTCTGGAAGGGCGGGCCGCTCAGAGGGTGGCTCGCAGGTGCGCCACGGCGGCCGCAGTCGCGGCCGTGACCGTGGCGGGGTCGTCGTAGAAGTGGAACTGCGTGCCAGGCAGGCTGACCACGTCGTGCGGGACGGTGAGGCCGGCGGCGAAGCGGGCAGCGCCGCCAGGGGTGGCCGTGCCCGGGCCGGTGATGAGACGCACCGGGACCTTCACCTGCGGGGCCAGCGCGACGGGGTCGAAGCCGAGCCACTCGGTCCAGGCCATCACGGCGAAGCGGTTGCTCCACTGCGGGACCGCGCCGCGGCGCGGGTTCAGGTAGTAGTCGAGCGCGTCGCCGGGCCAGTACATGGCCGCGGTGGCGTCGGTGGCGCTGGCGGCGGGGACATGGCGCACCTCGCCCGTCCGGGCGTGGTGGGCGCGGGCCGCCCTGGCGGCCTTGAGCCGCTCCGCCACGCCGGCCTCGCCCCCGTAGATCTCGCGCACCAGGGCGGCGTCGTGGAGCCAGGGCGCGACCATGGCCACGGTCCGCACCGCCGGATCGCCGGTCACCGCCTGCGCCAGGTAGCCGGCGCTGGCGCAGATGCCGAGCGCGGCCACCCGACCCTCCACGCCGGGCCATCCCGCGAGGAAGGCGGCCGCACTCCGCAGGTCCTCGACCTTGGCGGCGGCGGACTCGACGTCGCGCGCCGGACCGTCGCTCTCGCCGAAGCCGCGAAAGTCGAAGGTGAGGGCGGTGAAGCCGGCCTCCGCCAGCCGCGCGGCGTAGACCGCGGGCATCTGCTCCTTGACGGTCAACCAGGAGCCGGTGACCAGCACGCCGGGGCCGGTGGCGCGGCCGGCGGGACCGAAGAGGCGGCCGACGAGGCGCGCTCCCTGGCTGAAGGAGACGGGGGTGGGGGTCATGTGGCGAAGCTAGCGGCGGGACCACCCGGGCGCTTGAACGAAACCGGCGAGCGCCCGAGATGGAAGAATCCGCGCGCACGCGCGCTTCACCGTGGGCCGCCGGCCCCCCGGGGGTCGACCGCCCGGCGAGGCCGCTCCCGCCCGCCGCCATGGCGGGCGAGAGCGACCCATGGCTCGCGCCGGGCGCGCCGCCGCCGGCTAGACCGGCGGTCCGCTCGGGTGGCAGGTGTAGCAGGACCGCCCGGAGGTGCCGCCCTTGAAGTCGGCGCCGTGGCAGGCCTTGCAGCTCACGCCGCCATCGGTCGAGGCTGCGTGCTGGTGGCCCGCCAGCCAGCCGCCGGCCATGCTGTCGTCGTGCGAGAAGCTCACGGCCTCGACGATGCCGTTCACGTGCTCCCCGCCGGCGACGTCCAGGGACCCGTCGTCGTTCATGGTGCCGGGGTGGCAGCCGGTGCAGTAGGCGGTGGTCACCTGGGGATGCTCGTTGGCGGTGGGGGGCATGCCGTGGCAGGTGCCGCACGCGGCCTGGGCGGCCCCGCCGGGCCAGGCCGGGGACGTGTTCGAGCCGGCCGAGAGGCCGCCGCCGTGGCAGTAGACGCTGGAGCAGGTCTTGCTCCCGGGGTCGTAGCTCGGGACGAGCCCGCCGTGGGCGGCCAGGTCCCCGGCGGCGGTCGCGAACGCGACGGAGACCGGCAGCTCGGCGTGGGCCGTGTCGGTGGGCACGACGTGGCACTCGCTGCAGGCCACGGGGCCGGCGACGGCCCCACCTTGCAGGTGGGCGGCGTGGGCGCCGGTGGCGAGGGCGGTGGTCGCGTGGCAGCTGGTGCAGGAGGTGGAGGCGGAGTCGTTGCCGTTGCCGCCGCAGCCGGTGGCCAGCAGCGCCACCGCCGCGAGCGGCGCCAGGGGGGTGAGGGTACGCATGAGGAGAAGCCTTTCTCGAAGGGACCCAGGTCCGGCGGGACGCGCCCGCCGGACCTGGCGTGCAGGGTTGGACGGCGCTACTTCCAGGCGGGCTCGGCGGCCATCTTCGGCCCGGCGATCTGCGCGAGGACCATCCCGCCCGCCGTGCCGGCGCCCGCCGGGTAGTGGGTGGCGGCGATGTGCGCGCTCGAGGCGCCCACGGCGTAGAGGCCCGGGATGGCCTCGCCGGACGGCTTGAGCACCTGCGCGCTCGCGTTGATGCGGAGCCCGCCCGTCGAGAGCGTGAACACCGCGGCCTTGCTCGCGACCAGCGCGTGGAACGGGCCAGCGGCGATGGGCTGGAGCAGGCTGCCCGGCTTGTGGAAGTCCGGGTCCGTGCCGTCCGTCTCGATGTTGGCGTTGTACCTGGTCACCGTGGCCGTGAGCTTGCCGGTCGGGATCCCCAGCTTCGCCGCCAGCCCCTCGAGCGTCTCGTCCGACACCACCGCGGGGCTCCCCTGCATCGAGCCGGGCAGGGAGGTGAACAGCGCGTCGTCCATGACGTAGAAGAGCGTCGGGTAGACGTGGAGCAGCCAGGCGCCGACCTCGACGGCCGAGGCGTCCTCCGAGTAGAGCCGGTCGCCGGCCGGCGTCACGGCGATGGCCTTGGCCAGGCCCAGGTAGCGGCCGCCTCCGAAGTGGACCGAGGTCGCGTACTCCTCGGCGTGGTTCATGCCCGCCACGTCGGCGCCGACGGCCTGCGCCATCTGGATGCCCTGGCCCAGGTCGTGCCCGCTGCCGCCCTGGAAGCTGCCCTTCGTGAAGGGCAGCCAGCGCGCCACCATCTCCGCGTTGTTGATGAAGCCGCCGGCCGCCACGCAGACCGCGCGATTGGCCTTGTAGAAGACCTCGGCGTCGGAGCCGGCGGGCCGGGCCGCGACCCCGACCACGCGGCCCGCGTCGTTGACGATGAGGCGGCTGGCGCTGGTCTCGAACACGAGCTGGGCGCCTGCGGCCCGGGCGGCTCCGTCGAGCAGCGGCCAGAGCGTGGCGGCCCCGCCGGTCACGTTGTGCTGGTGGAGCGGGTGGGAGCCCTGGCCGTAGATCGCGTCGTAGACGGCCTGGTCCTCGCTGTCGCCGGGCACGAGCGACTCGACCTCGTACGCTGCCCCGATGCTCACGAGCCAGTCGTACGTCGCCTTGGCGTTGTCGGCGAACGCCCTGAGGATGCTCTCGTCCGCGCCCTCGCCGGCCGTGAGCTTCAGGAACTCGAAGTACTGGTCGGTGGTCTCCGAGTACCCTGCCGCCAGCTGGGTGGCCGTCCCGCCGCCGAACTGCTGGCCGCCGCCGTTGACGGCGGACGCGCCGCCGCCGGCCTTGGTGGTCTCGACGATGAGCACCGAGGCGCCCGCCTTGGCGGCGTGGACCGCCGCGGTGGCGGCCGCGCCACCGAACCCGATGATGACCACGTCCGCCGCAGCGGCCCACTTCGGCTCCTCCCAGCCGGCGCTCGAGCTGGAGTCGTCGCAGCCGGTGAGGAGCGTCGCGCTCGCGACGGTCCCGCCCAGCACGGCCGCGCCCTGCCGCAGGAAGTGCCTGCGTCCCTGCATCACGTTGTCTGCCATGTGCACTCCGTCCGTTGAGAGAACCAGCGGGCGCATGCCAGTGCGCGCGCATCGCCGGTGCGTGACCGGACTGCAACGGAGGGGCCACCCGGACGGGCTGCGGAATCCGCGGGGAACGGGCCGGAGCGGACGCGCGCCGTCCGGGATCACGGACGGCGCGGGGAGCCGCGTCCGGGTCGCCGGACACGGCGGGGCCGATGGGAGGCTAGCTGCGGAGGCCCAGGGCCCGGAGCCGATTGAACAGCGCGCTCCGGCTGACGCCCAGGAGCCGCGCCGCCGCCGCCTGGTTGCCGCCCGTGGCCTCGAGCGCGCGGGCGATCACGCCCCGCTCGAAGGCGCGCACCTGCTCGCGCAGCGACGGGCTGCCTTCCGCCGACGGCGTGGCCGGCGCACCCTCCGGGCCGGCGTCCGGAGCGCCCGCGAGCGCCTCCGGTCCGAGCTCACCCTCGCCGCCGAGGGCGACCAGGCGGGCGATGGTGTTCTCCAGCTCCCTGACGTTGCCCGGCCAGTCCTGCCCCTTGAGCCGCTCCAGCAGCGCCGGAGCGAGGCGCACGGCGCCCAGCCCGAAGCGGTCGGCGTAGCGCCGGGCGAGCTCCGAGGCCAGGGCCGGGATGTCCTCCCGCCGGTCCCGGAGCGGCGGGACGGTCAGCTCCATCACGGCCAGGCGGAAGTAGAGGTCCTCCCGGAACCGCCCGGCCCGGACCTCCTCCGCGAGATCCCGGTTGGTGCAGGCCACCACCCGCACGTCCACCCGCTCCACGCGGCCGGCCCCCACAGGCTGGATCTCGCCGTCCTGCAGGGCTCGCAGGAGCTTGGGCTGCACCGCCAGCGGCAGCTCGCCGATCTCGTCCAGCACCAGCGTGCCCCCGCTGGCCTCGCTGAAGAAGCCGCGCCGGGACTGCGCCGCTCCGGTGAACGCGCCGCGGGCGTGGCCGAAGAGCTCGGCGTCGGCCAGGTCGGGCGGGATGGCGGCGCAGTTGAACCGGACCAGGGGCCCCTGCGCCCGCCCGCTGGCGGCGTGGAGCAGCGCGGCGACGAGCTCCTTGCCGGTGCCCGTCTCCCCGCGCACCAGGACGGTGATGTCCCTGGCGGCGATCCGCTCCGCGGTCCGCAGCAGGCGCTGCATGGCCAGGCTCTCGCCCACGATGGTCCGGCCCACCGTCCGCTCGGCCACGAGCCGCCGGTTCTGCAGCCGGAGCTCGCGGGTCTCGAGGGCGCGCTCCACCACCAGCATCAGCTCGTCCGAGTCGAACGGCTTGGCCACGTAGTCGTAGGCGCCGGCCTTCATGGCCGCGACCGCCACCCGCTCCGACCCGTGCGCCGTGACCATCACGATGGGGAGGCCCGGGTCCACCTCGCGCGCTGCCTGCAGGAGCTTGAGGCCGTCCATGCCGGGCATGGCGTAGTCGGAGATGACCGCGTCCACGCGGCCCGGGAGCGCGGCCAGCGCCTCGGACGCGGACCGGGCCAGGACCGCCTCGTGGCCTCGCGAGCGGAGCAGCAGCTCCAGGGCGTAGAGCACGCTCGACTGGTCATCCACCACGAGCACGCGTGCCATCGGCTTCCCTCCTGTGCGCGGCAGGGATCGTGCCCGCCGCGACTGGCGCTCCTTGCATGGCCCGCGCCCGACCCCCAGGCACGGGAATCCGTTGGACCTGCAGGCCGCGTGTCCGGAGAGGCGGACTCCAGCCGGCCCGAACGCACGTCAGGACGGCCCCGCGGCCGGGAGGCGCACCACGGCCGCCGTCCCGCCGCCCTCGACCGGCTCGTAGGTCAGCTTGCCCCCGTGCAGGTGGAGGGCGTTGCGGGCGTAGAACACCCCCAGCCCAGTGCCGTGCTCGCGCCCGGTGACGAACGGTGAGCCGATGTTCCCGATGACCGCCTCCGGGATCCCGGCGCCCCGGTCGATCACGCGCAGGTCGCAGCCGTCGGCCCCCGCCGAGAGCCGCACCTCGACCCGCCCGCCGGGCGGTGAGGCCTCCACCGCGTTCTTCACCAGGTTGAGGAGCGCCTCCTGGAGCAGGCGCCGGTCCCCGCTGGTCGCCGCGGCTCCGGTCCGCTCCAGCCGGATCCCGGTGGTGAGCGCCTCGTCGCGCAGGAGGGCGATCACGGCGTCGGTCAGCGCTGCCAGGTCCACGGGCTCCTTCCGCACGAGCCCCATGGGGCGCCCCGAGGCCAGGCACGCGGAGAGCACGTCCCGCATCCGGTCCACCTCGGACTCGACCACCCGCAGCCGCTTCCGCAGCTCCTCGGACTCGACCTCCTGGGCCGAGACCTGCACGATGGTCTTCACCGCGGCGAGCGGGTTCTTGAGCTGGTGCGACAGGCCGCTGGTGATGAGCTCGAGGTCGCGGGCCCGCGCCAGGGCGCTGGTGGCCAGCTCCTCCCGGGTTCGCGACACCTCGGCGACCGCCTCGTCCATCGCGGAGCTGAAGAACGACAGGCGATCGGCGCTCGAGAGGAACCCGTTGGCCAGCAGGATGAACGTCCAGATGGCCAGGAACCGGTCAGGCAGCGGCGGTCCGAACCAGTGGGCTGGCGCGATGGCCATGGCGGCGAGCGCCGCGAGCATCGCCAGGATCCGGGCGATGGAGGTCGGACTCCAGCCCTTGGCGATGACGTACCAGATGAGCTGGAGCCCGACGGTGCCGACGATCGGGCTGTGCATCCCGCCCGAGAGCGCCAGCTGGAGCGGGAAGAGGAACAGGATCCAGTCGTAGTCCAGCCAGCGCCCGCGCCCCGCGCTCCAGCGCAGCTGCGCCACCAGGAACGGGAGCATGGTGGCCAGGCCGGCCACGGCGCGCCACGCCGGAAAGCCCTGGAGCCAGAGCGCCAGGTTGAAGGCCACCGAGAGCCCATAGGCCCACAGGAAGCGCCAGGCCCGGGTGCGGGCCCACTGGTCCAGACCGCGCGCCTCGGCGGTCCGCGCGACGGGAGGGGGAGGCGCGGGGAGGTGGCTGGGGGCGGGCGCGATCGGCACCCGGCCATGATGCATGCGGGCGCGGTGGCCGCAACCGAGGCCGGCGCGGCATGGCGGGAGAGGTGGGAGGCTGCGGAGCGATCCGGATGTCCGGGAAACCGGTCACCATCGCTGCGGCTGTCGCGGAATCCGGCACCTCACGTTCCACGCGCCACGCAAGCGGGCGAGATCACGTCGTCACGCCCTGGCACGCGCCCTGTAGGAGGCCCCGGTGAACCACGGGGCCGGGCCGGCTGGCCGCGGTCGACGCGAAAGGAACGTGTCTCATGTTCGGACTCAGGATGCCTGAGCTGCTGCTGATCCTCGCCATCTGCGTGCTCATGTTCGGCGCAAGCAAGCTGCCGGCCCTGGGCGCCGGGATCGGCAACGGGATCCGCAGCTTCAAGAGGGCCATGGCGGGCGACGGCGAGACGCCGGCAGCGCCGCAGGCCACGCCGGCCCAGGAGGACGCGTAGGACCACGTCGCCACGTCCCGGAGCTTCGATGGCCATCGCCTGCGACGACCTCTTCGCCGCCTACAGCCACGGTTACCATCTCGGCGCCCAGGGCCTCGGGGGGTTCGAGGGGGCGCCGTCGATCCAGGCCTGGGCCGCCGAGCTCGGCCGTACCGATGCAGGCGCCCGCAGGCTGCACCGCTCGGCCACGCAGCTGGCGGCCTGGGCCGAGTGCTGCGAGGCCTACGCGCGGCGGGCGCGAGGGGAGTCCCGGGAGGCCTGCAGCAGTGAGCAGCCGCACGTCGTGTTCGCCGTCCACCTCGCGGAGCGCGACGCAGAGGCGGGGAGACTCCGCTCGCCCCTCGAGCTCGGCGCCGTGCTGCGGCAGCTCGGCGTGTGAAGGTCACGACTTCTCCCGCGGCCGGTGCGGCAACGGGCAGGAGCGGGCCCCGTGCTTCTCGTCCCACTGCTGGTGATATTCCTCGGCGATCCAGAACCGGCCGATGGGGGCGATCTCGGTGGTGATGCGCTCGCGCAGCCGGGCCTGCTCGGCGTCGCGGGAGGCCAGCGCGGCGGCCTGCTGCCCGGCGCCGAAGGTGAAGATGGCCGAGCGGTACTGGTGGCCCATGTCAGGCCCCTGGCGGTCGCCGGAGGTTGGGTCGTGCGTCTCCCAGAAGACCTTCAGGAGGTCCGGGTAGCTGATCTTCGCGGGATCGAACTCGATCAGGACCGACTCGGCGTGGCGGGTCTCGTGCGCGCTGACGACGTCGTAGGTCGGGTCGGCCTCGGCCCCGCCCGTGTAGCCGACCGCGGTCGCCACCACCCCAGGCACGCGGCGGAACCGCTCCTCCACGCCCCAGAAGCACCCCTGGGCGAAGCTCGCCAGCGCGTGACCGGGCGCCGGAGCGAGCGACGTGCCGTGCCCCACGTTCCCCGGCCGCTTGCCGAGGCTGGGGTTTCCCACCTGCTCGCGCGGTCCGCCCGCCTGCGAGACGCGCGAGGTGGTCGCGAACAGGAAGAGTCCGCCGGCCAGCAAGGCCGCCAGGAGGAAGATCGGCTTCGGTCCGCTGCTGCTCATGGCACCACTCCTCTCTCCCGTTGGTCTCCGGCGCGCCGGCGACGTTACGGGTGCACCCTCCAGGCCGCGCCCGCGAGCGCGGTCCGCTGCGCGCCCTGGCGGGGAGCAGACGTAACGCCGTCCACCGGCCGGCGACAGAGGAACGAGCGATGGAGGTCCCCATGTGGCGCCAGGCAAGACCCGCGGATGGAGAGGCCATCATCTCGATGTGCCTTGCCCTCCACGGCGAGGATCCGGGCATCGCGACGGTCCGGCCAGCGCAGGTCCGGGAGACGCTCGCCTTCCTGGAGCGCGAGCCGTCCCGGGGACGGACGCTGGTCGCGGAGGCGGACGGCCACATCGCCGGCTACGCCTTCCTGGTGAGGTTCTGGTCCAACGAGCTGGGCGGAGAGGTCTGCGAGGTGGACGAGCTCTTCGTCCGCGCAGGGCAGCGGGGCAACGGTCTGGGCTCGAGCCTCTTCGAGGCGATCGATGCCGGCCGCTTCGGCAGCTTCGTGGCCATCGCGCTGGGCGTCTCGCCCGCAAATGGCCGGGCCCGCCGCCTCTACGAGCGGCTGGGGTTCCGCGCTGCGGGGACGACCATGGTCCGCCGCGGAGCGGGCCGGGAACCCTGCTGAGCGGTTGACCATCGGTGTTGCCGTGGCTTGGCCTGCCGGGGAGGGATGCGCTCAATCTGGCTGCCAGACCATGGTGCTAGCGTCCGCTCCATGTGGACTCCCGACCAGAACAAGCTCCTTAGGGTTCGCCTCCACTCGAACGGCGCGGACTCCGAGGTCGCGTGGGCGGAGGACGGCGGCCCCGCGCCCGGGCCCGCGGGTTCCCGGTTCGCGCGGATCGGGAACGTGCCCTTCTTCCACGACAAGCCGACCTACGAGGACGTGATCGTCGCCAGCCCAGATCGCGACGGCGTCCTCTCCTGGAATAGCAGAGGGCTGAGCCCTCAACGGATCTGCGACCGGCTCATCGAGGACTCCGGCCGCTGGGGGATGATCCTCGACTACGAGCTGCTGGAGCCGCGGGCTGCCGCCAGGCCGGCATTCGGTGCCCTGCACGACGCGGGTGAGCGGCTCGACATCGTGGTCGAGGGCTGCTTTGGGCCGAAGGACGGAGAGCCGGGGAGGGCGCGCCTGGCGGTGCCGGCGGGGCTCGGCGTGGAGCGGGTCCTGGAGTACCTCGCCAGCCAGGGGCTGCCGCTGCGCCTGGTGCTGGTGCATCCGGTGGGCGAGGCCGGCTCGGCGTAGCTGGGTGTCCAGGCTAGCCGGATCCGGGTGAGCTCCGTGCTTCGCCCCTCGGCCTCGCACGGCCCCGCCTCCTCGGAGTACCGCCGCGGGCGCGGATGGCCCTGGCTGGGCGCAAGCGCCGGAGGCCTCCGCCTGACATGTTCGGAGCATGGACCTCGGACTGAAGGGGCGGCGGGCGCTGGTGACCGGCTCGACCGCAGGGATCGGCTTCGCCACGGCGCGCGCGCTCGCGGCCGAGGGGGCCGACGTGATCGTCAACGGCCGTACCCAGGCGCGCGTGGACGCCGCGCTGGGGCTCCTGCGGGCCGAGCTCCCCGGCGCCCGGCTCTCCGGCGTGGCGGCCGACGTCGGGACGGCGGAGGGGTGCGAGCGCATCGTCGCGGCTGCTCCGGCGCTCGACGTGCTGGTGAACAACGCCGGGGTGTTCGCGCCCATCCCCTTCGAGCGGATCACCGACCAGGACTGGAAGGGCATCTTCGAGGTCAACGTGCTGAGCGGGATCCGCCTGGCGCGCGCGTACGTGGGCGGCATGCGCGAGCGCGGCTGGGGGCGGATCGTCTTCGTGTCGAGCGAGTCGGCCCTGCAGATCCCGGCGGAGATGATCCACTACGGGGTCACCAAGACCGCGCAGCTGGCGGTGGCGCGCGGGCTGGCGGAGTCGCTGGCCGGGACCGGCGTCACGGTGAACAGCGTCCTCCCGGGCCCGACCCGCTCGGAAGGCGTGGGCGGGTTCATCGGGCAGCTGGCGCGGACCCGCGGCGTCGACGAGGCGGTGGTGGAGCGGGAGTTCTTCGAGACCGCTCGCCCCTCGTCGCTGCTGCGCCGCTTCGAGGAGCCGGACGAGATCGCCGCGATGATCGCGTACGTGTGCGGGGCTCCGGCCTCGGGGACCACGGGCGCGTCCCTGCGCGTGGACGGCGGGGTGGTGCGATCGATCGCCTGATCACCCCCGGCGTCTGCGAAGCCGGAGTCACCGGCACCGCTTGCTGAGCACCTGCGCCAGCATACGCAGCCGTGCCCGGACCTTCTCGTCGAGGTGGGCGCGGCCCAGCAGCTCCTCGAACTGGTCGACCTGGCGGCGCGCCGGCGCGGTGAAGACGTTGGTGCAGCGCCGCTCCCACGTCACCAGCGCCATGCTGGCGCGGCCTGCGATCGCCGGGTCGCTCGACCCGGCGAAGCGCAGCAAGAGGAGCCCGGCCACCCAGTGCTCGTGGCGTTGGGCCAGCTCGACCGCGGCCTCTCGCTCGCCTCCCCGCTCACCCGGCTGCCAGCCGCTTCCCGCCGCCCGTGCAGCAGGCCGAGACCAGCGAGGCGATCTCCTCCAGCGTGAAGGGCTTGCGGATGTGGCGCTCGACCAGGGGCGGCGCGAGGCCGCGATCCCCGGCGGACATGGAGACCACCACCAGCCTCCGCCCGCGCGCCTGGACGGCCCGGGCGAACTCCTCCCCGGTCATCCGCGGCATCATCGAGATCGAGCAACGTCAGGCAGGGCTGGAGGCCGCGCTCGAGGTGCTGCAGGGCCTCGAGGCCGTCCTGGGCGGTCACCACCGACACGCCCAGCTCGAGCAGCAGGTCCTCCATGATGGACCGGATGCCCGGGTCGTCATCGACGACCAGGACGGTTCGTGAACACCCGCGCGAGCTCATGCGGCGCAGATTTGCAACCACCGCGCCAGCATGCGTGGACAGGAGCGCGCGGGGAGCCCAGCGACGGGCCCTTTCGGCGATCCGGTATGTGGCCGTTCCGAAGAGCGAAAATCGCTGGCCTGGCGCGTCGCCCCGATGTGGTGAACTCCGGGAGGTGTCCTCGCGGAGCCCGCGTTGCATCCGGGACCGAGACACCCGCGTCCGGCTCCCGGAAGGTGCTCCAGGCGGGCGAGCAGGCGAGTCAGGCCACCAGCGGCGCATCCAGCATGGCGCGGATGCGCTCGAGGACCGTGCGCGGGTGGAGCGGCTTGCTCAGGAGCTGGATCCCGGGGGCGGTCAGGCGCAGCTCGTCCACGAGGTCGGCGGAGTAGCCGCTCATGAACAGGATGCGGAGCTGCGGGTCCCGGCGCCGCAGCTCCTCCAGCAGCCGGGAGCCGTTCATGCGCGGCATGATCACGTCGCTCAGCACCAGATCGATGCGGCTCCGCTCCTCGTCGTAGACGAGCAGCGCCTGCTCCCCGTCGGTCGCCTCGAGCACGCGGTAGCCGTGGCTCGCGAGCAGCCGCCGGACCACGCGGCGAACGGCGGGCTCGTCCTCCACCAGCAGCACGGTCTCGCTGCCGCCCAGCGCTGCGGCCGCGGCGCCGCTGGCCGCCGGCTGCGCCGCCTCGCCCTGGGCCAGCGGAAACCAGATCCTGAAGGTCGTGCCGCGGCCCACCTCGCTGTGGACCGCGATCCCGCCCCCGTGCTGCTGGACGGTGGCGTACGCGATGGCCAGCCCCAGCCCCGTGCCGCGCCCCACCGGCTTGGTGGTGAAGAACGGCTCGAAGATCCGCTGGCGGACGTCGTCGTCCATCCCTTGCCCGCTGTCCGAGACGGTCAGCAGGGCGTAGGCCCCGGGGCCGGCCAGGTGGTGCTGGCTGGCCTGGGCCTGGTCGAGGTGGGTGAGCGCGGTCTCGAAGCGCAGCGTGCCGCCCTCGGGCATGGCGTCCCGGGCGTTGGCCGCGAGGTTCATGAGCAGCTGCTCCACCATGAGCCGGTCCGCCAGGACGCGCAGCGGCTCCTCCTCCAGCCGGCACGAGACGCGCACCGTCTCCCCGATGAGGCGCTGGATCATGCGCTGGAGGTCGCTGACGATGGCGCCCAGATCGACGGGGGCGGCCTCGAGGACGTGCTTGCGGCTGAACGTGAGCAGGCCGTGCGTCAGGTCCGCCGCGCGCTCGCCGGCGCGCAGGAGCTCGGTCACGCACTCGCGGCCGTTGCCCGAGAGCCCGGCCTCGGCCTCGATCTCGTGGGCGCAGCCGAGGATCGCGGTCAGGATGTTGTTGAAGTCGTGGGCGATGCCACCGGCGAGCTGTCCCACGGTCTCCATCTTCTGCGACTGCAGGAGCTGCTGCTCGAGCCGCTTGCGGTCGGTGATGTCGGCGATGGTCACCAGGGCGTGGCGCGCCTCCAGCTCGACCGGCACGGCGCCCAGCTCCAGCCAGTGGTCGCTGCTCTTCCCGGCGCGCGGGAAGGTGGCGCGCAGCTCCCGCCCCCGCACGGCCTCCCCGCGCTCCCGCGCCTGCTCCACCGCCTGGCCCAGCTCGCACCCGGCGCAGCCCGCGACCCCTGCCGCGGGCCCCGGGTGCGTGCAGCCGAGCAGCACCGGCGCGAACCGCCCCTCGATCTCCGCGCGGGTCAGCCCGGAGAGCGCCAGGGCCGCCTGGTTCACGCCGACCACGGTGCGATCGGGGCCGACCAGCAGCAAGCCGACGCGGATGGAGTCGAAGACGGCCTGCAGGTGCCCGCGCTGGTGCTCCACCGCGTCCGCGTGCGCACGGACCCTGGCGGCCATGGCCCCGAAGGCCTGCGCCAGCGAGCCGACCTCCTCGGCCCCGCTGGCCGGAGGGGCGCCCACCCCGAGCTCGCCCTCGTTCGACGACTCGACCCAGCTCCTGAGGCGGCCGAGCGGGCGCACGATGAAGGCCTGCACCGCCAGGAAGAGCACCAGGGCCAGCGCCACCGACAGGACGAGCAGCTTGAGGAGCGCGCCGACCACCACCTGCCGGCGCTCGCGCAGCAGCCCGGCGTCGGTCATGTACACCGCCACGGTGCCGATGACCTCGGTCCCCTGGGACACCGGCGCCGAGAAGATGTGCTCGGCGGGGCGCGCCAGCCCGGCCACCTCGCGCGAGCGGGGGCCGATCGGCTGCGGCGTGCCGCCGGCGTCCTCGATGAACCCGACGTAGACCTCACCGGTCTCGTCACGCACCACCACCGCGTCCACGTCCGGGGCGATGACCGTGGTCCGCGTGACCGACTCGACCCCGGCTCGATCGAGGTGCCAGAGCGGGTACGCCACCGCCTGCTGCAGGCGCTCGGCGGCGGCGCGACCTTCCGCTTCCAGGGAGCGCTCCCCCGCGAGCCACCGCTGGCGCACCTCGACCACGGTGGCCACGCCGAGGACCGCGCCGACGGTGGCGAGCACCACGGCCAGGAGCCGGGTCGAGGTCCGCGACCAGCCCCAGGACCGGGGGGTCACCCGACCCCCTGCCGCCGGCGGGTCGCGGCTCCCTGACGTGCTCGAAGGCAGCTGGACTCGATCCCGATGCGCATGTTCGTCGCTCGCCGGATCTCCTTCGACCCCAGGGGTGACGGCCCAGATCCTTGTTCCCTGCAGGGGTGGGGCGGGCCGCGCCATCGTCCATTGGGGGCCCGACGATGGTCGTCGCCTCCGGCCACCCCAGCCAGGGCGACGACGTGGCCAAGGGGGATGGAGGGCCGCGTGTCCAAGGTCTACCGGAAGGCCTTCCCCGCGGCTCCCCGCTTCGCGGCCAGGCGTTCGGTCCAGCGCTGCGCGATCCGCTGCAGCGCCCCGCTGGCCTCGAGCCTCCGGTAGCCCTCTTCATAGCGCTCGAGCCAGGCGCGACCCCGCGGGTGGCCGAGGCTGAAGCCGATGGTGCCGGACTCATGACCGCACCTGAAGGCCCACCGGACCCGGGCCTCCACGCCGGCGTCCCTGGCCTTCTGATCCGTGGGCTCGAGGTCGTTCGTGACCACGATGGCCGCCTGGATCCGGCCGCTGGCGAGCCGCTTGAGGTTCAGGTAGTCGCTGTTGGACGGCTCGAACTTGGCGCCGGCCTTCGCCAGGGCGGCGATCTCCGCGGGGTACTCGTAGTCCAGGACGGTGCCCACCACCGCGCCGGGCGGCAGGCTGCAGGTGCCTGCCGGCGGTCGGGGCAGCGGTCGGTCGGGGCTCTCGAAGACGTCCACGTTGAGCAGGATGAGCGGCGCCTTGGCCAGCGCCACCCGCCCCTTGAACTCGGGGACCCAGGTCATGCTCACGCAGGCCGCGATGCTGCCGTCGAGCACCGCGCGCTTGCACCTGGCGTACGGCACCACCCGCAGCGCCACCCCGACGTTCGCCTCGCGAAAGGCAGCGGTCACGACGTCGTTGGCGTAGCCGGTGCCGTCGGGGCCGGACCACGGCGCCGCTGCGTCTTCCACCATGATCTCCACCGTGCCCTCCGCGGCCGGCGCCCGCGCCGGCAGGAGGGCGCCGCCGAGCAACAGGGCGGAGGCCACGACCTGGATCCTGCCTGCGGCGATGCAGCGGTGACGGCGCACGACGCCTCCCAGTTGAACGGCGGTCTCCTCGGCGCGCTGTCGACGGCGGGCGGCCCGGTTTGCTTCAACTCGAGATGCGCGCGCGCCGGGACGGTAGGCCGCAGGACTCGGAAGCGACGCTTGTGTCTCTCTTGAGGCCGGGTCTTGGTCTACCTGGGGCGCAGGGCCGCGCAAGGGGGAACACGGGGTGCCCAGTCAGGTGCACGATTCCGCGGAACCCTGCGCCGCCAGGCTAGAATCCGCCGCGGAGGGGTTCACCAGGTGAGAGCGCACAGTCAGGGGCGGGCCGGGCGAGCAGGGGATGGAAGCGGCGTCGTGGCCGCGGAGGCCCGGCCGTGAGCGCCCCCGGGACCATGGCCGGGAAGACCATCCTGGGCCGCTACCAGCTGGTCCGGCTGCTGGGGCGGGGCGGGATGGGCGCGGTGTACGAGGCCATCCAGCTCTCGATCGGCCGCAAGGTGGCCATCAAGCTCATCCACCCGGCGCTGGCGGGCGAGCCGGAGCTGGTGGAGCGGTTCCGGCGCGAGATGAAGGCGGCCACGGCCATCGAGCACCCGGGCACGGTGCAGGTCCACGACTTCGGCGAGACCGAGACCGGCCAGCTCTTCCTGGTCATGGAGTTCATCGAGGGCCGGTCGCTCTCTGCGGTGCTGCAGCAGGAGGGGCCGCTGCCGGTCGCGCGCATCGTCCACGTGGGCGTCCAGGTGCTCCGGGCGCTGTCGATCGCGCATCAGAAGGGGATCGTCCACCGCGACCTCAAGCCCGAGAACGTGATGCTCCTCGATCGCTTCGAGGAGCGGGACGTGGTGAAGGTGGTGGACTTCGGCATCGCCCGCATCCTCGAGCCGGGCGCGGGCGCGCGCGGCATGACGATGGACGGCACGGTGCTCGGGACCCCCGGCTACATGTCGCCGGAGCAGGCCCAGGGGCGGCCGGTGGGGCCGGCCAGCGACCTCTACTCGTTCGGCGTGCTGCTCTACCAGCTCGCCACCGGCGCCCTGCCGTACAGCGGGACCACCGCGCAGGAGCTGCTGATCGCGCAGGCCACGCGCCCCCCACCCCGCCCTCGGCCGTCGCGCCGGGGCGGGTCCCGCCGGCGCTGGAGGCGCTGATCATGCAGCTGCTGGCGGGCGATCCGGCGGATCGGCCCCCGGTGGCCGAGACCGCCGAGCTGCTGGCGGGGTGCGTGCGCGCGGCCGGTGGCACCGGCGCCGGCGGCGGCACCGCCATCCTCTCGCCGGCGACCGGCGCGGGGGGCGGCACCCAGGTGCTGGCGCCGCGGCCGCAGGCGGGGGCGCAGGACGGCGCCGCGGGGGGAGGCACCGCGAAGTACGGCGGCACGGGGGGAGGCACCGCGAAGTACGGCGTCGCGCCGGCGGGCCCGCCGGCCGTTCCGCCCGGCGGCTCGACGGGCCCGGGCACGTTGCCAGGCACACCACCGGCGGGCGGAGCGACCAGCCCGGAGGCGCCGCCGGACGCTCCGGTCGAGCCGCCGCCGCGCGCGTCGCGGTGGACGGGGGCGCTGGTGATCCTGGTGGTGCTCGCGCTGGGGGCCGGCGCACTGGCGCTGGTGTACTCCCGCCAGCGCGCCGAAGCGCGCCGGGCGCTGGACGCGCAGCTCTCGCTGGACGGCGCTCCGCTGCCGCCGGCGCGCTGTCGGGCAGCCGGCGCGGCCATCCTGGGTACGCTCCGCGACGCGGTCCGCGGGTTGGACTCCGCGGCCGCGGGGAGATCCGGTTCGGCCGGTCAGGCGCTGTCGAGCCTGGAGCGGCTGGTGGGAGCCGAAGGGGCCGATGAACCGGAGGCCTGGATGATCCTGGCGCGGGCCCGGCTCGAGGCCGGTAGCGACGCGAAGGGGGCCGTGACGGCGGCCCGCAAGGCGGCCTCGCTCTGCCCGGGCTACGCCGCGGCCGAGGAGCTGCGGGGCCGCGCGGCGCAGCGTGCCGGCGAGCCGGGTGAGGCCCGGGCGAGCTTCGCCCGCGCGGTGGAGGCCGACGCAGCGTGGCCGGCGCCGCGGCGCGGGCTGGGGCTCCTGCTCCTGCAGCAGCGCGACTACGCCGAGGCGGCGGCGGCGCTGGGGGAGGCGCTGGAGCGCCGCCCGCAGGACCTGGGCGCGCGGCTGGGCCGGGCCCAGGCCCGGCTGCTGACCGCCGACCTCGAAGGCGCGAAGGCGGACGCCGGGGAGGCGGTCCGGGCCGCGCCGGACCGGCCGGAGGGCTGGCTGGTGCTGGGCCACGTGCTGGCGCGCAGCGGCCAGCTCGAGCAGGCCCTGGACGCCTTCTGCAAGGCGCGCGACCTGGGCGGCCGCGACGCCGAGCGGTACTGCACGCGGGAGTGACGGCGTCGCCGCACGGGAGCGGTGGCCTGGCCTTCGACTCCGCCCCGCCCGCGGCGGAGCTACGCTCAGGCCGACCGGGCTCGTCCACCCCGTTCGCGCTGAGCGTAGCGAGCCCGCAGGGCTCGCGGAGTCGAAGCGCAGGACCGCCGTCAGTTCGTCGACAGCCTGGCCAGGTCGTCCGCGGCCAGCGGGAAGTCGCTCTCCCTGGCCAGCACGTCCTGGAGCTTCGCCACCGCCGTGGCCTTGTCGTTGCGGTCCTTGGCGTCCAGCGCCTGCGAGTAGGTGAGCGCGGTGGCGGTGTCGAGCTTCCGGGGCGGCTTCCTGGCCCTGGCCTTCTGCACGGCCGGCGCCGCCGGCGCGCCCGCGGCGCCGGCCGGCGCGGGCGGGAGGGGCGGCAGCCGCGTGGCCAGGAAGCCGGCCAGCCCGCTGCTCAGCTTCTGCTCCACCGCCAGGAAGTCGCCGGGCGGGCCGCTGGCGTTGAGCGCGTAGAGCACGCGGCCGGTCTCGGTCTCCACCAGGCGCGACGAGGCCGAGAGGCCGGCGCCGAGCTGGAAGTAGGAGCCGAACACCAGGTAGCGGGCCCCGAGCAGCTTGCCCACGCGCACGGCGGTGGACGGGTCGATCCGGCTGGTGTGCTGCAGGTCCAGCTCGGCCAGCACCTCCTGCAGCCGGTCGCGCTCGACCACCGTCACCTGCTCCAGGCCCACCAGGTCGGCGCTGATCATCTGCGCCAGCCCCTTGCGCAGCACGGCCAGCTGCTCGTCCGGCCCCTGGTAGTCGAAGTAGAGCACCGCCACCGTGGGCAGCGCCGGCGCGGGCGCCGCCGCGGCCCGGGCCGCGGCCAGCAGCAGCGCCGCACAGCACCCCAGCCTCGCTCCGGACACGCTCATCCCTCGCCCCCCTGCAGGACCACGATGTCTCCGGGCTGGACGGGCTGGTCCGCGGTGAGCCGGAGCACGCGCGCCTTCGAGAGCGCCGCCTCCACGCCGTCCACCTCGGCCTCGCCCAGCACCACCTTCTCCCAGCCCAGCTGCTTCTTCGTCACCGGGTGGATGAGCCGCCTCGTGGGCCGGACGATCACCAGCCGCTGCTTCACGCGGAGGTCGCGCTCCGAGCCGATGTCCGTCACGAGCCGGTCGCCGTCCACCGAGACGACGTAGCCCACCACCAGCGCGCTCCGCGACAGCTTCTCGCTGAGCGTCAGCACGGCGGCCGTGGCCGCCTTGACGTACTCCGCCTCGGGGTTGCGCAGCCCGCTGATGACCGTGCCGTGCGCGTCGGTCACCACCTTGGCCTCGGCGCGCCCGCTGGCGTTCTCGGTGAAGACGAACCTGCCGGTGCTGGTCTCGATGGCGCGGGACTCCACCCGCACCTCGGTGACCACCAGGTCGTAGGCGAACTTGTCCACCTTCTCCTGCGACGCCGCCGCCACGCTGCCGAAGACCACGAGCTGCGCGCCCACCAGCTTCCCGATGCGCGCCGCGGTGGACACGTCCACCTTGCCGGACTGTCCCAGCTGCTGCTCGGCCAGGATCTGGTCGAGCTTGGCGCGCTCCACCAGCTCGAAGCGGCCGCTCTTGAACAGGGCGGAGGCCAGGATGTCGGCCGCGTGGAGCTGGCCGACCTGCTCCATGCCCTCGCCGAAGCTGAAGGGCAGCACCGCCAGCGTCTGGCGGGTGCTGGCGCCGTCGGCGGCCAGGTCGAAGTAGCGGTCGTCCCAGTCGCGCGGGAGCGTCACGGGCTGGGCCGCCCAGGCGCCCGCGGCCGCCAGCGCCAGCAGGCAGGCCAGCAGGGCGCGGACGCAGGACGCCAGGGCGGAGCGGCTCACAGCAGCGACCCGAGGCCCTGCGCCAGCCGGGTGATGGCCTTGGCGAGCTCGGGGGCCCGCTCGGCGGCGTCCTTCACGTGCACGCCGGAGAGGGCCAGGGCCGCGCCGACGCCGGGGACCTTCATGGCGTCGAAGCCGGTGAAGTCCTTGGACACGCTCTGGCTGAGCGAGGAGCCCTGCTCCACCAGCTGGGTGGAGGTCTCCGGCACCTTGGCCAGGAAGCCGCCCACCACGGTGGCGCTGGCCGCCCCCTTGGTCGCGAACGCCAGCTCCTCCTCGGACAGCGAGGCCATCTTCTTCTTGAGCGCGAGCAGCGCCAGCGACTGCTCCTCGCTGAGCTGGTCGGGCGGGGTGTCGCCGACGATCTCCTTCGCGGCGTCCTTCATGGCGCCGGAGGCCGCGATGTTCCGGGCGTAGCCCTTGAGCGAGGTGGTCAGGGTGTCGGTCGTCGCCTGCGAGACGATCATCCCGGCGTCCATGAAGGCGGCGTCCTGGAGGAACTGGTCGTAGCGGGCCTTGCCCGTCGGCTGCCACTCCACCTTCTTGGAGGCGAGCGGATCGGCGCCCAGGATCGGCACCTCGCCGAAGGCGCCCTTGATGGAGTCGAGGGTGACGCGCTTGGCGCCGGCGGCCCGCGAGGCGGTCGGCGCGACGAGGACCACGGCCAGGGCCAGCAGGGCGACCGCCCGTGCGGAACGCGAAGGATCGAGGAAGTGCATGTCGTCTCCACCTGACCGGGAGCGCGCGCGCGAGGCCCACCCCTCCAGCGCCTCGTCCCGGAGCGTGGCGCGCACGCTAGACCGTTTGCCTCGGGTGATGCAACGGCGATGCGCCCGAGCGGCGGCGGCGAGCTTTGTGACCGGTCGAACCTCGGCCGTTTCGCCGCAGGCGGCCGCGGGACGGCCCGCGCGGCCGGCGCGCCGGCCCCGTGCGTCAGGCCTGGAGCGGGATCGAGACCACCGCCATGGGGATGCCGTCGCGCTGCAGGCGCGTCTGCAGCGCGACCGCGAGGTCGTCCCGCAGCAGCGGATCGACGGCGGAGGCGTCCAGCGCCGACCGGAAGCCGATCACGACGCCCTGGCCGCGGCGATCGCGGAGGAGCTCGGTCACGAGCGCCGCCTGCGTCTCGATCACGTCGGCGCCGCGCCGGAGCTCGACGGCCACCGGCAGGCCGGCGCGCCGCACCTCCGCCGCCAGCCGGTCGAGCCCGAGGCGGCGGGCGCGCTCCACCTGCCGGAGCTGCGCCTCGCCCTGCACCGCCTCCACGTCGAGCAGCGCCACGCTGGCCAGGACGACGCCGCCCAGGCCGGCCGGGAGCCGCGCCAGCCAGGTCAGCGCGACGCGCGCCAGGTCGGTCCGCTCGTCGAGCACCAGCACCGCCACCGGCGCGTCCCGCGCGATGAGATCGCCGGTGCTCGCCGGCGGCGGGCGGCGCTCGGGTGGCACCACCGGGGGCTGGGCCGAGCCCTGCGCCCGGTCCACCGCGTGGGCGAGCGCGCCGTAGCGGCGCCTCACGGTCGAGGCGAACAGCACGGTCGCGGCGATGAGCGCCAGCGTCACCGCGGCGCCGGCGCGCCACGAGGCGACGCTTCCGCCCAGGATGGCCAGGCACATGGCCAGCGCCACGGCGTGCACCAGCGCGTCCGCGCTCCAGGGGACGCGCAGCAGCCGCCGCCGGAGGGCGTGGCGCAGCATCGTCCACTGGCTGATCGTGAACGTGACGAAGACGCTGATCACGAACACGGCGATGAGCGGCTCGAGTCGTGCCCCGGTGAGCGCCGTGGCCGCGAGCGCCACCGCCGCGATGACCAGGATGCCCGGCGCCGGCGCGAGCCGGCCGTTGAGCCGGGTCAGGCGCTGGGGGAGGAACCGGTCGGTGGCGAGCGCGCCCAGGATGCGGGGGCCGTCCACGAACCCGGTCTGCGCCGCCATGACGAGCAGGGCGGCCTCGGACGCCAGCGGCACGGCCACGGCGGCGCGGGCCAGCGCGCCGTCGCCGAACAGCCCGGACACGTGCTCGAAGAGGATGGCGTTCATGGGCCGATCGCCGGCGGGCCGCACGTCGTAGAGCACGAAGGCGGTGAGGATGACGGCGATGATCACCGCGGGGATCCCGGCCAGCAGCGCCATGGTCCGGCGGGCCGAGCGCACCTTGGGATCGCGGAGGATGGGCACGCCGTTGGAGATCGACTCCAGGCCGGTGTAGATGGCGCCCCCCAGGGCGTAGGCGCGGAGCACGGTCCCCAGCGCGCCCAGGGTGCCCTGCTCGCCCGCGAGCCGGGCCAGGTCCGCCGGGACGGGCGCCACCACGCCGGGCAGCGCCCCGGCCCGGTCCGCCACCGCCAGCCCCAGCACCCACACGTGCGAGACCACGAAGGCGATCACGATGGGGATGAGGACCGCCACCGACTCCTTCACGCCGCGCAGGTTGAGGACCGCGAGGAGGAGCACGAGCGCCACCGCGACCGGGAGCCGGGCCGCCGCCCAGGCCTCGGGCAGGAGCGCGGCCGCGGCCTCGACGCAGGTCACCACCGAGACGGCGACATTGAACCCGGCGTCGAAGACCAGCGCCACGCCGGAGACGAGGGCGAGCCGCTCGCCCACCACGTGCTTCGCGGCGGTGTACCCCCCGCCACCGTGCGGGAAGTGCGCCACCATGCGCGTGTAGGCGTAGGCGAGGACCCCCAGGGTGAGGAGCGTGGCGAGGCCTGCCACCACCAGCACCGAGCGGTGCCCGGCGCTGGCCCGCGTGAGCACGTCGGGGCCGTAGACGCAGGACCCCAGCAGATCCCCGCCCATGGCGATCCAGGCCATGAGGACGCCGACGGTGACCCGCTCGAAGATCCGCGGATCGTTGACGTCGTGGTCCGCGCCGAGGACGGCCTCCCGGAGCTGGCGCAGGGGCTTCACCCCCTGGACGATGCGCATCGCCGGGACGGCGGGCTCGCCCGGCTGGCGGGACGGGAGCCGAAAGAAGAAAGCCCGATCGCACCCCGGCTCGTTCCGGGAGGCGATCGGGCCCATGACCAACGGCTTGCTGCGCGCTACTTCGCGGTGGCCCCCAGGGCCGGCGCGTGCGCGTGGCCGAGCGCCGCCGGGCTGGCTCCGGCGGTGGAGACGTCCGCCTCGCCGGTCACGTAGGCCCGCTCGCCCGCCTCGGCCTGGTCGAGGCCCGTCCACTCGTCCTGCTCCTCGGCGCGCAGCGGCGTGATGGCGCCGACCAGCTTGTAGAGCGCGAAGGAGAGGACGCCGGAGAAGATGAGGGTGACGATCACGCCCACGGCCTGCTTGCCGAGGAGCGCCAGGCTGCCGTCCGCGCCGGCCGGGTTGATGGCGGTGGAGGCGAAGACGCCGGTCAGCAGGGCGCCCAGCGTGGCGGCCACGCCGTGCACCGCGAACACGTCGAGGGAGTCGTCGAGGCCGAGCTTGGGCCGGACGCTGATGGCGGTGAAGGAGGCCAGGGCGGCCAGCGCGCCGATGAGCAGGCCGGCCAGCGGGGTCACGAAGCCGGCCGCCGGGGTGATGGCCACCATGCCGGCCACGGCGCCCGAGGCGAGCCCCACGCCGGAGACCTTGCCGTGCTTCACCAGCTCCGCCAGGCCCCAGGCCGCCGCGGCGGCCGCCGGGGCGAAGAAGGTGTTCACGAAGCCGGTGCCGGCCAGGCCGTTGGCGGCCAGCGCGCTGCCGCCGTTGAAGCCGAGCCAGCCGAACCAGAGCAGGCCCATGCCCAGGATGGCGAACGGGACGTTGTGCGGCAGCACGGTCGGCGTCCTCAGGCCGGAGCGCTTCCCGAGCAGGATGGCGCCCACCAGCGCGGCCGCGGCGGCGTTGATGTGCACCACCGTCCCGCCGGCGAAGTCGAGGACGCCCAGGCCGCGCAGCCAGCCGCCCGGAGCCCACACCCAGTGCGCGACCGGCGCGTAGACCACCAGGCTCCAGAGGGCGACGAAGAGGATGAAGGCCTTGATCCGCACGCGCTCGACGATGGCGCCGGAGATGAGGGCCGGCGTGATCACCGCGAACATGGCCTGGAAGAGCATGAAGGCCGAGTGCGGGATGGTGCCCGCCAGCGACGGCTCCGGCGCGTCACCGACGCCCGAGAGCCCCAGCCAGCCCAGGCCGCCGACCACCGAGTCGAGCGCGCCGCCGGGCGAGAACGCCAGGCTGTAGCCGATGAGCGCCCAGAGGACGCCCACGATGGCCATGCACACGAGGGAGAGGTTCATCGTGTGCACCACGTTCTTCGAGCGGACCAGGCCGCCGTAGAAGAAGGCCAGGCCCGGGGTCATCAGCATCACCAGGCCGGCGCTGATCAGCACCAGCGCGGTGTCGCCGGTGTCGGCGGTGGGCGGCGCGTCTGCGGCGAAGGCGAGCGCCGGCGCAGCCAGCGCCAGGGCGGCGAGGAGCAGCCTCTGCCCCCACCGTCCAGGTCGATGCGGGGCGAGGTCCGTGGCGAGCTCCAGCCTGGTCGTTCCGTTCATGTCGTCATTCCTCGTTGCCGGCGGCGGGCGGCCCTTCGGCCGCGTTCGGTCGGGAGCGCCGGACCTGGGACAGGCACACTGCATCGTGCATGCCCGGACCATGCGGAGTGCGGTGGGAGCGGAACTGCGGGTGGGAGGGCCGGTCCGGACCCCGGCGGTCGGCGCCAGCTGCCCGGTTCCCGGGACGAGGATGCCGCCTGGTCGGGCAGCGGTGGCCTTCGAGGGGGGAGCGGTGCCCGAGGACAGGGCACGAACTCCGGGCGCACGGAGCCCGGTTCGCAGGCAGCAGGGCAGCGCGCTGCCCTCGCGCGGGGCGCAGGGATGAGGCGGCGCCCAGCGGGCCTGGAGCCGGGCCCGCGCGGCGGCCGCCCCTGGTTCACGCTTCCGCTGGCGCGCAGCGTCCGCGCCGTGCCATGGATGACTCCCAGGAGAACCGATGGTCCGCCGCCTCCCGCTCGCGCTCACCACCCTGCTCGTCGCGCTCCCTGCCCTCGCCCAGCCGCCGCGCCAGCCGCTGCGCATCGCGGCGGCGGCCAACCTCAAGACCGCCGCCGAGGCGCTGGAGCAGGCCTTCGAGGCCGAGCGGCCAGGCGTGGACGTGGTCCTCTCGCTGGGAGCGTCCGGCGTGTTCTACGCACAGATCAGGGAGGGCGCGCCCTTCGACCTGTTCCTCTCGGCGGATCGCGAGTACCCGGCCAAGCTGGTCGAAGCCGGGCTGGCCTCGGACGAGCAGGTCTACGCGCTCGGGAAGCTGGTGGCCTGGCTGCCGCCGGGCTCGACCGTGCCGCTGGAGGCCCGGGGGCTCTCCGCGCTGGCCAATCCGGCGGTGAAGCGGATCGCCATCGCCAACCCGGCGGTGGCGCCGTTCGGTCGCGCCACCGAGGCGGCCTTCAAGGCGGCCGGCGTCCACGAGGCGGTGAAGGGCAAGCTGGTGCTGGGCACCAGCGTGGCGCAGGCGGCGCAGTTCGCCACCACGGGCGCGGCGGACGTGGCCTTCCTGCCGTACGCGCTCACCCTCGGCCCGGAGCTGGCCGGGGGCCGGACGGTGCCCGTGCCGGAGGCGCTCTACCCGCGCATCGAGCAGTCCGGCGTGGTGGTCGGGGGCGCCGCCGCTCCCGCCGCCGCGCGCGCCTTCCTGGCCTTCCTCACCGGCGAGAGGGGGCGGTCCATCCTGGCGCGGCTGGGGTACGGGCTGCCCTGACGGATCCCGACCCCCGCGAGGGTCTGGCCTTCCTCCTCGACCGTCGCCGTTGCACGCCGCCGGCCGCCATCCGCTAGCATGGGGGCGTCGCCGATCACTGGGCGGCGACGGCAGGGGGCACCGGTGACGGGTCGGGCCGAGGATCCCGAGCAGCTCGACGCCTCGCCGGAGGCGCGCGAGGCGCGGCTGCGCGCGATGGTCGAGCGCGCCGAGGCCGCCTCGAGCGAGAGCGAGGCGCGCCACCGGCGGCTGGTGGACGAGCTGACCGACGGCCTGTTCGTGGCCGATGCCGAGGGGCGCTACACCGACGTCAACCCGGCCGGCTGCCGGCTGCTGGGCATGACGCGCGAGGAGGTGCTGGGGAGCACCTTCCTCGACGTCCTCGATCCTGCGGAGATCCCGCGGCTGCCCGGGGCCATCGCGTCCTTCGCCGACGGCAAGGTGCACCGCAGCGAGTGGCGCTACCGCCGCCAGGACGGCTCCACCTTCATCGGCGAGCTGGACGGGCGGCGGCTGCCGGATGGGCGCTTCCAGGGGCTGCTGCGCGACATCACGGACCGGAAGCAGGCGCAGCAGGCGCTGGCCGAGAGCGTGGAGGCGGCCCGGGTGCGGGCCGAGCTGGTCGAGCACGCGCCGGTCCTGGTCCGCGACCTGGAGGACCGGATCATCGCCTGGAACGAGGGGTCGCGCCGGCTGTACGGCTTCACCAAGGACCAGGCGCTGGGGAGGGCGAGCCACGCGCTCCTGTGCACCCGGCCCCCGGCGCCGCTGTCGGAGCTGCGGCGGACGCTGGAGCGCGACGGGCGGTGGGAGGGGGAGCTGCGGCAGCTGCGGGCCGACGGCCAGGAGCTGGTGGTGGCCACGCAGTGGGTGCTGCACCGGGACGCCACCGGGGCGCCGGCGGCGGTGGTCGAGGTGAACATCGACGTGACCGAGCGCACCCGGGCCGAGGCGGCGCTCCGCCGCGCCCACGCGCTCCTCTCCGAGGCCGACCGCCAGAAGACGCACTTCCTGGCCGTGCTCTCGCACGAGCTGCGGAACCCGCTCGCGCCCATCCGGAACGGCATCCACCTGCTGGGCCACGCGCCGGCCGACAGCGAGCCGGGGCGCCGGGCGCTCGAGGTCCTCCGGCGCCAGGCCGAGCACCTCACCCGGCTGGTGGACGACCTGCTGGACGTGACCCGCATCTCGGCCGGGAAGATCGAGCTGCAGCGGCAGCGGGTGGAGCTGCGCGAGGTGGTCCGGGGATCGATCGACGACGCGCGGGGGCTGTTCGAGCGGGCGGAGGTCCAGCTCCGGGAGGAGGTGGCCACCGGGCCGGCCTGGGTGGACGCCGATCCGACGCGGCTGGCGCAGGTGATCGGCAACCTCCTGCACAACGCGCAGAAGTTCACGCCGGCCGGGGGCGCGGTGACGGTGCGCCTGGAAGCCGGCGGGCTGGGCGCCCGGCTCCGGATCCGCGACACGGGCGCCGGGATGCCGCCCGGCCGCGAGCACGAGATGTTCGAGCCGTTCGCCCAGGGTGATCAGGGCGTGGCCCGGACCAAGGGCGGGCTCGGGCTGGGGCTGGCGCTGGTGAAGTCGCTGGTCGAGATGCACGGCGGGCTGGTCCGGGCCAGGAGCGAGGGGCCGGGGCGCGGGACCGAGTTCGTGGTGGAGCTGCCGCTGGCCGAGGGGCGGGCAGCGGCGGACCGGAGCGAGCCGCACCGCGGCGGCGGCCGGTCGATCCTGGTCATCGAGGACAACCTGGACACGGCCGAGTCGCTGAAGGACGTGCTGGAGCTGGCGGGGCACGCGGTCCGCACCGCGCCGGACGGTCTCTCCGGGCTGGCGCGCGCGGCCGAGGAGCGGCCGGAGGTGGTGCTGTGCGACATCGGCCTCCCGGGCATCGACGGCTACGAGGTGGCGCGGCGGCTCCGCGCCGACCCGGCCATGCAGCGCGTGCGGCTCATCGCGCTCACCGGCTACGCGCAGCCGGAGGACCGGCGGCGCGCGGTCGAGGCGGGGTTCGACGCGCACCTGGCCAAGCCGCCGGACCTGGCGCTGCTGCAGAAGCTGATGGGGAACGGGACCTGAGGGCCCCGGGCGCAGGTGAGCGCGCATAATCCGCAACGGGCCCCGAACGCCGGCCGAACAGGGCGCGCGCAAGGTACGATCGCCATGACAGCCAAGCGATCGACCCGCCGCGTTGGACCCGCCGTTCCGTGCCGCGGCGCCCGCGCCATTTCCCTCCTCCTGGCTCCGCTGGTCGCGCTGGGCGCAGCGCCGGCGCTGGCGAGCGAGGCGCCCGAGCCGCCTCCGGCGCTGGTGATGGTCCGCTCGGCGCCGTCGGTGGTCGTCGTGGCCGGGGCGCCGCCGTTCGTGCTGCTCGACGCCGCGGTCCTGGCGGGCGAGGGCGGGCCGGCGCTCCGCATCGTCTACCTGGCCTCGACGCGCAGCCAGGACGCGCGGGCGGCCGACACCGACGTCCGCTGCACCGGGACCGCGGCCGTGCTGCTGGAGCGGCTCGCGCCGGTGCTGGCGGCCGGGGTGGAGCGCGCCGAGGTGGTCGCGGTGTTCGGCGCGTCCGGCGGGTGGGGCGTGGCGCTGCCGGCGCGGGCCTCGCGGACCGGCGGGCGCTGGGCCCCCGCCGCGCTGGAGGCCTCCCGCCCGGTGCTCCTGCCGGCGCTGCCGGAGCGGCTGGCCCGGCCGGTGGAAGCGGAGGAGGCGGCGGTCGAGGCCGCGCGGCGCTTCCTGGCGCGGGCCGACGCGGGCGACGCGGATGGCGCCTGGGCCCTGGTCTCGGCGGCCGCCAGGGCGGAGCTGAGCCGGCAGGCCTTCGGCCAGGCCATCGGGACGCCGCCGTCCGAGGGCCCGCCGCCACAGCGCTGGGAGCGCTTCCGCCGCTACGAGCTGCGGACCGGGCGGCTCGGGCTGGGCGACGTGGTGGAGGTCTGCCTGGAGGGCGCGGGTGGCCTGGATCGCCTGCAGGTGCGGCTCGACGACGATCAGGCCTGGCGGGTGTCGCTCTACGAGCACCGCGAGCCGTCGCCCGGCGGACCGGGCGCCGCGTCCCGCCGCGTGGCGAGCCGCGGCCCGCCGCAGGCGCAGGCCGTGCCCGGGCCGGCGCTTTCGCTGTAGCCGTGGCGCGCGCCCGGCTCAGAGCTCCAGGCGGATGCCCAGCAGCGGCCCGGACAGCGCGACGTCGAGCTTGAAGTTCCCCTCGGTCCGGTCCACGGCCAGGTGCCGGTAGCCGGCGAACAGGGTGCCCCAGCCCCACGCGTAGCCGACCGCCCCCAGCGCCTGCCAGGTCAGGTCGGAGCCGCCCGCGCCGGCGTCCGCGTGCAGGTAGGCGCGCCAGCGCCTCCACTGGTAGTCCGCCCGGACCGCCGCCACGGCGTCGGCCCACAGGTCGGAGTCGGAGAGCTCGCGGCCGTCCAGCGAGCCCTGCTCCAGCGCCAGCCGCACCTTGAGGCCGTAGGCGCGCGCGCCGCCGGCCAGGTCCAGGCGCAGGCCGCCGCGATCGAGGAGGTTGTAGCCGGCGAACCCCTGGACGATGTTGCCGAGCACCTGCGCCTCGACCGACTGGTAGAGGTCGTCGCGGGGCGTGAGGGCGTCGGCGCGGACGTTGGCGTAGGTCCAGTCGCCGAAGGCGATGAACCGGCCGTGCCGCCAGCCCAGGTTCACCATCGCGCCGCCCAGGCGCAGGTTCGGCTCCAAATCGGGCAGCTCCACGTCGAGCCGGTCGCCCAGCCCGGTGTCGCCCGCCGGCGCGCCCAGCGTGCCGCTCAGGCTGGGCAGCCAGACGTAGGGCGCGAGGACGCCCTCGCCGTTCGCGCCCTCCGCCCTCCCGGCGGCAGGGGCGCTGGCGAGGAGGAGCGGGAGCAGCGTCAGCGCGCAGCAGCGCTCCACCTCAGAACCCCCACTGCAGGCCGATGCCCGGCGCGATGGCCCACTGGTGCTTCTCCTTGCTGCTGGTGGGCGGGTACCAGTTGCCCGTCAGCTGCAGCCGGACGCGCTCCAGGAGCGTGGCGGAGACGCCGCCCTGGATGGACGCGCGCGAGCAGTAGCCGATGGTGTTGTTGGCCGGGTTGGGGCACTTGCTGAAGCCGCCGTCGTCGCGGCTGGAGAAGTTCCAGCCGGCGCGCAGCAGCAGGCTGGGCTGGAGCCGGGTGTTGGACCAGGCGGCCGGCAGGTACTCGCCGCCCACCAGCACGCCCAGCACGAACTGGCCGCTCTCGGAGGAGAGGATCTGGTCGGCGCCCACGAACTGCAGCGCGGCGTGGAGCCGGACCGGCGCCACCAGCACGTCCTCCACCTGGAACCCCTTGCTGATGCCGACCTCGGGATCGCGCCCGTACATGGCCCAGAGCGTGAACCGCGGCGGCACGTAGGCCACCTCGTCGGCCGCCATCTTGACCAGCGTGCTCACCACCAGCCCCTGGCCGACGGGCTGCGTGGCGGCCACGCCGTCGCCGATCTCCAGCAGCCGGGCGCGCAGCTTGGCGGGCGCCTTGGGCGCCTCGGCGCGGGAGAGCCCCAGGTCCTTGAAGTGGAACTGGTGCGCGGTCAGCAGGCGCATGGCGTAGGCGGCGTCGTTCTCGTCCTTCCGGCGGTGCCAGGCGTCGCCGGCGACCGGGCCGACGCCCGGGACCGCCAGCACCGGCTGCCCGGTGCGGGCCGCGTGGCAGCGCGGGTCGGCGTCGTAGGCGGACCCCTCCGGCTGCAGCGAGCAGACGTCCCACAGGGCCTCGACCACGGTCTGGAAGACGATCCGGAAGTCCTGCAGGTCGTCCCCGGCGCAGGCCTCGGGGGCGCCCGGCAGGCCCTCCATCACCGCCTGCAGGCAGCGGTACCGCCGCCAGGCCGGGTCGGAGGGGTCGGCGCCCGCCGCCTCCTCGGGGAAGCGGGGCGTGGCGCCCGCCCTGGCCAGCCGCGCCCCGAGCCGCTGCTCCACCAGCTTCCGCCCGTCGTACATGCCCAGCGCGAAGTCGAAGCGCCGCAGCTCGCCCTCCACGAAGCCGAAGAAGGCGCCCAGGGGGGCGCTGGCGGCGGGCAGGTGGCGCTCGGGGATGAGCAGCTTCTCGAAGACGCCCGGGGCGTCGTCGTGGACGTAGAGCAGGTTCTTGGCGCGGGCGGTGGAGAGGAACGAGCCGCCGACCTGCGCCGTCACCGAGAGCAGCGTCTCCAGCTCGGCGTCCGGCTTGCCGTCCTCCGTCGCCGGGAAGGTGCGGGCCTCGGTCGAGAGGTAGGCCAGCACCAGGGAGGCGGGCGGCTCGCGCGAGGAGAGATCGGGCCGGTCGAGCCAGCGCGCGTTCCCCTGGGCGTCCACGCGCAGACCGGCGGCGGCCAGGCGGGTGGCGAGGCGCACCGGGGTGTTGTCGAACACGCCGCCGTCGACGAAGAGCTCGGCCTTGGCCGCCGACTCCGGGCAGACCGCCTTCTCGCTGCCCTTCACCACGCAGTGGGCCACGGGCTGGGGAGGGAAGGCGCCGGGGAAGGCGGTGGAGGCGAAGAGCGCGTCCACCAGCCGGTCGAAGATCACCTCGCCGTCCTTCTCCGGCAGCAGCGCCTGCTCGCCCTCCCAGCTCCGGTCCACGTAGTTCGTGAGCCGGGGCGGCTTGCCCGGGCCGCGCCCCTGGATGCGCACCACGAAGTGCTCCTCCACGCGCGGCAGGCGGAGCCGCTCGCCCTCGGTGGTCACGGTGCGCGGCTTGAGCCGGGTGACCGAGAGGCCGAAGACGTCGTCGCAGCCCTCGGGCAGCCCCGCCTCCCAGGCCTTGCGGATCAGCCCCAGGGGCGCGGCGAAGGCCTCGCGCGAGAAGGCGCTGGTCTTCTGCACGTTGGCCGGGTCGTAGAGCTTCTCCAGCCCCAGCGGGATCCAGGCGTTCCAGACCAGGCTCTGGGCCGGGTTGGGCACCGGGGCGCCGCAGTGCTGGAGGATGGTGATGAAGCCGTTGACCGAGCCGGCGGAGGCGCCGGTGACCACCCGTGGCTCGGCGGCGGTCGGGTTCAGGCGGATCCCCTCCACCGCGTAGTAGATGAGCCCGGCCTCGTAGCTGCCGAGGCTGACCCCGCCGGAGATGGTGATCGAGGCCGGCGGCCCGGCCGGCCGGGCGGTCCCGGCGGCCAGGAGCAGGGCTGCGGCGACGGCGGTCTGGGTGGTCATGCCCCGCATCGGAGCATGACGGCGCAGGGGTGGGAATCGGACGTTCGCCCCATCGGGCCCGGGGCTCTCCGGGCGCACCCCCGCGGGCGGCGGCCCATGGTCTACTCAGCGCGGGAGGAGAGCGCATGGCGAGCCGAGCCGCGGTGGGGGTGAGCCCCAGGACCCTGTGCGTCGACATCGGCGGGTCCGGGATCAAGACCATGGTGGTCTCCCTGCAGGGGGATCCGCTCAGTGAGCGGTCGCGCATCCAGACCCCTCGGCCGGCCACGGCCCGGGCCGTGGTCTCGGCCCTGCGCTCCGTCGCCCCCGATCCGTCCGGCTTCGAGCGCGTCTCGGTCGGCTTCCCGGGCGTGGTCCGGGAGGGCGTGGTCTTCACCGCCCCCAACCTCGACCCGTCCTGGGCTGGCTTCGACCTGGCGGCGGCGCTGCGCAAGGCCACCGACCGCCCGGTCCGCGTGCTCAACGACGCCGGCGTGCAGGGGCACGGCGTCATCCACGGCCGCGGCGTGGAGATCTGCATCACGCTCGGTACGGGCTTCGGCTTCGCGCTCTTCGTGGAGGGGCGCTACGTCCCGAACATCGAGCTGGGCCACCACCCCTTCAGGAAGGGGAAGACCTACGAGGACCTGCTGGGCAACGCGGCGCTGGAGAAGCGCGGGCGCAAGCGCTGGCAGCGCACGCTGCTGAAGGCGGTGGACCAGCTCCAGCGCACCTTCAACTTCGACGCGCTCTTCGTGGGCGGCGGCAACGCCGCCAAGCTCACGGTGGAGCTCCCGGCCAACGTGAAGCGGGTCGAGAACGTCTCCGGCCTGCTGGGCGGCGTGAAGCTGTGGGAGCGGGACGGCTGACGGTCCGGGCCGGCGAAGCCGGCAGGGACGGCGCTACCTGCTCGCCCCCGCCACGTCCTCGGTCCCGCGGGTCACCCACCAGGCGGCGAGGATGGGGAGGGCCGTGATCAGCATGATGGTGAGCGCCACCACGTTGGTGATGGGCGTCTCGCGCGGCCGGCCCAGCTGGTTGAGCAGCCAGATGGGCAGGGTCCGCTCGTTCCCGGCGGTGAAGGTGGTGACGATGATCTCGTCGAAGGAGAGGCCGAAGGCCAGGATGCCGCCGGCCAGCAGGGCCGTGGCCAGCTGGGGGAGCACCACGCGCCGGAAGGTCTGGAAGGTGTCCGCCCCCAGGTCCATCGAGGCCTCCACCAGGCTGCCCGGCAGCCGGCGCAGCCGCGCCACCACGTTGTTGTAGACCACCACCACGCAGAAGGTGGCGTGGCCGATGGCGATGGTCCAGAAGCCCGGGGTGATGTCCGCCAGCCGGAAGGCGGAGAGCAGCGCGATGCCGGTGATGATGCCCGGGAGCGCCAGCGGCAGCACGAACACCAGCGTGATGGCCTCGCGCCCCGGGAAGCGCCGGCGCGCCAGGGCCAGCCCCGCCAGCGCGCCCAGCACCAGCGCCGCCGCCGTGGCCAGGGCCGCGATCCGCCCGGAGAGCAGCACCGCCTGGACGACGTCGTCGCGCTCGGCGGCGCGCGCGAACCAGCGCAGGGTGAAGCCGCGCGGCGGGAAGGAGGCGGCGCTCTCCTCGGTGTTGAAGGCGTAGAGCGCCACCACGGCGATGGGGAAGTGCAGGAAGGCCAGGCCACCCCAGGCCAGCAGCTTGAGCCAGGGCGGCGCGCGCGGCGCGGCGGGATCAGAGCGCATCGAAGGCTCCCAGCCGCCGGGCCAGCGCCAGGTAGGCGCCCACCACCAGGATCGGCACCAGCGTGAAGGCCGCCGCCATGGGGACGTTGCCCACCGAGCCCTGCAGCGTGTTGACCAGCGTGCCCACGAACAGCCCCGGCGGCCCCACCAGCTGCGGGATGATGTAGTCGCCCAGCGTGAGCGAGAAGGTGAAGATCGAGCCCGCCACCAGGCCCGGGAAGGCCAGCGGCAGCAGCACCTTTCGGAAGGTCTGGTGGGGGCGGGCGCCCAGGTCGGCCGAGGCCTGCAGCAGGTTCTCCGGGACGCGCTCGATGGCCGCCTGCGTGGGCAGGATCAGGTAGGGCAGCCAGACGTAGGTGAAGACCAGGAAGCGGCCCAGGTTGGAGGTGGCCAGCGAGGTCCCGCCCACCACCGGCAGCGTGAGCACCGCGTCCAGCGCGCCGTCCAGCCCCAGCTTCCCCAGCATCCAGTAGACGACGCCACCGCGGGAGAGGATCACCGTCCAGGCGTAGACCTTGACGATGTAGCTCGCCCACATGGGCAGCATCACCGCCACGTAGAGGAAGCCCTTCAGCGCGCCGCGGGCGTAGCGGGCCATGTAGTAGGCCAGCGGGAAGCCGATCACCGCGCAGGCCACCGTGACCGCGCCGGCCATGCCCAGCGTGCGGAGCACCACGTCCAGGTTGGCGGCGTCGAGGAGCGCGCGGTAGTTCGCCCAGGTCAGGTCGGGCGTGACCGCCATGGAGAAGTCGTCGAAGGTGTAGACGCCCTGCCAGACCAGCGCCAGCAGCGAGCCCAGGTAGACCACGCCGAACCAGAGCAGCGGCGGGGCCAGCAGGAGCAGGAGCTGCAGCGTGCCGCGCCGGTAGAGCACGCCGGAGAGGGCGCGCGCCAGCCGGCGGCGCGGCGCCGGGCTGGCCAGAGGGGCGGCGGCGGGGAGGGCCGACATGGGCGCCGGGCTCAGGCGGCGGGCTCCAGCTCCACCATCGCGCCGCGCGCCCAGCAGAGCTGCACCGGGTCCCCGGCGCGAGGGGACACCGCCTCGCCGCCCTCGCTGGCCAGGGCCACCGTGAGCCGCGCGCCCTCCACCTCCACCTCGTAGCGGCTCACCATGCCGTGGTACTGCACGTCCACGAGCCGCCCCGCCAGCCCCACCTGATCGCCCTGCGGGGCGCCGAAGCGGATGTGCTCGGGCCGGATGGAGACCGGCCTGCCGCCGCCGCCCACCTGGCGGGCCAGCGCGCCGTGGAGCACGTTGGCGCCGCCCACGAACCCGGCCACGAAGGCCGTGCGCGGCCGCGTGTAGAGGACCCGGGGCGCGTCCACCTGCTCGACGCGCCCCTGCGAGAAGACCGCGATCCGGTCGGACATCGAGAGCGCCTCGCCCTGGTCGTGCGTGACGTAGACGAAGGTGATGCCGACCCGGCGCTGCAGCGCCTTCAGCTCCACCTGCATCTGCTCGCGCAGCTTGAGGTCGAGCGCGCCCAGCGGCTCGTCCAGGAGCAGCACCCGCGGCCGGTTCACCAGCGCGCGCGCCAGCGCCACCCGCTGGCGCTGCCCGCCGGAGAGCTGCCCGGGGCGGCGCGCGCCCAGCCCGGCCAGCGCCACCAGCTCCAGCGCGGCCTCGGCCTCGCGGGCGCGGGTGCGTCGCTCCACGCCCTTCACCGCCAGGCCGTAGGCCACGTTCTCGAGCACCGTGAGGTGCGGGAAGAGCGCGTAGTCCTGGAAGACCGTGTTGACGTCCCGCTCGTAGGGCGGCAGCGCCGACGCGTCCTGTCCGTGCAGCAGGACGCGCCCGGCGCTGGGCAGCTCGAACCCGGCGATGAGCCGCAGGCAGGTGGTCTTGCCCGAGCCGGAGGGGCCGAGCAGCGAGAAGAACTCGCCGTCCTTTATGGCCAGCGAGACGCCGCCCAGCGCCGTGACGGCGCCGTAGCGGCGGCTCACCTCCTGCAGCTCGACCGCGAGGGCGAGGGTCACGACGCCTACCGCCCGCCCATGACCGCGATGTAGTCCGAGACCCACTTGCTGTACGGGACGCAGGTGCCCTGCGTCTTGCACTTCGCCGTGGGGGTCCGCCAGAAGTGGACCTGGTCGAAGCGGTCGAACCCGTTCACCGCGCAGACGTCGGTGCCGCCCGGCGCCTTCTCCTTGCAGGCGGCCGGCACCACCGGCACCGAGCCGAACCACTCGGCCAGGTCAGCCTGGAGCTTGGGCCGGAGCGACCACTCCAGCCAGCGGTAGGCGCAGCCGACGTGCTTCGCGTCGGCGTGGAGCATGGTGGTGTCGGCCCAGCCGGTGGAGCCCTCGGCCGGGATGGTGGAGGCGATGGGCTGCTTCTCCGCCTGGAGCGAGTTGACCATGAAGCCCCAGGAGCTGGACGCCACCACGCCGTCGCTCTTGAAGTCGTTCATCTGCACCGTGGCGTCGTGCCAGTACTTGTGCGCCAGCGTCTTCTGCGTGCGCAGCACCGCCAGCGCGGCGGCGTACTGCTTGTCGTTCAGCTCGTAGGGATCCTGGATGCCCAGCTCCGGCCGCTTCTTCATGAGGTAGAGCGCGGCGTCGGCCACGTAGATGGGGCCGTCGTAGGCCTGGATGCGTCCCTTGTTCGGCTTGCCGTCGGGGAGGACCTGCGGCTCGAAGACCACCGCCCAGGAGGTGGGCGCGGCCTTGAAGACGCTGGTGTTGTACATGAGGACGTTCGGGCCCCACTGGTAGGGCACGCCGTAGTGCTGCCCGTCCACCACGTACCAGGCCGCCCCCTGCAGCCGCGGGTCCACCGTCTTGAAGGACGGGATCAGGGCCAGGTTGACGGGCTGCACCTTCTTGCCGGCCACCAGCCGCAGGCTGGCGTCGCCCGAGGCGGTGACCAGGTCGTAGCCGCCCTTGTTCATGAGGGCGACCATCTCGTCGGAGGTGGCCGCGGTCTTCACGTTGACCTTGCAGCCGGTTTCCTTCTCGAAGCCGGTGACCCAGTCGTACGCCTTGTCCGACTCGCCGCGCTCGAGGTAGCCGGGCCAGGCCACGATGTCGAGCTGCCCCTCCGGCTTCGGGAGGGCGGCGGGGGGAGCGGCGAGGGCCGGCGCGGCGCAGAGCAGCGCGGCGGCCAGGGCGAGGAAGCGGGGCATGGCGGTCTCCTCTCGACGGCGCCGGGGCCAGCCCGGCGGGATCACGAAGGGTGAATCAGAGCTTCACCATCACGTGGCGCACGGAGGTGTAATCCTCGAGCGCGTACATCGACAGGTCCTTCCCGTAGCCTGAGCGCTTCATGCCGCCGTGCGGCATCTCCGAGACCAGCATGAAGTGGGTGTTGATCCAGGTGGCGCCGTACTGCAGCCGCGCCGCCACCTGCATGGCCCGGGTCACGTCGCGCGTCCAGACCGAGCTGGAGAGGCCGTAGTCCGAGGCGTTGGCCCAGCCCACCGCCTGCTCCACGTCGTCGAACCGGGTCACCGAGACCACCGGCCCGAACACCTCGCGCTGGACGATCTCGTCCTCCTGCCGCGCGCCGGCCAGCACGGTGGGCTCGAAGAAGAAGCCCTGGCCGGCCCGCGCCTTCCCGCCGGCGGTGACGCTGACGTGCGGGAGGGCGGCGGCGCGCTGCACGAAGCCGCTCACCCGGTCGCGGTGGGCGGCGGTGACGAGCGGGCCCATCTCCACCCCCGGCTCCTCCTGCGCCCCGACCTTCAGGCTGGAGGCGGCGCTGGAGAGGTCGGCCACCAGCTTCTCGTAGATGCGCGACCCGGCGTAGACGCGGCAGGCCGCGGTGCAGTCCTGCCCGGCGTTGTAGAAGGAGAAGGCGCGCAGCCCGGCCACCACCGCCTCCAGGTCGGCGTCGTCGAACACGATGACCGGGGCCTTGCCGCCCAGCTCGAGGTGGGTGCGCTTCAGGTCCCTGGCCGCCGACTCGAGGATCTCTGCCCGGTGGGGATGGAGCCGGTCAGCGAGACCATGGCGACGCCGGGGTGCGTGACCAGCGGGACGCCCACGCTGGGCCCGCGCCCGGTCACCACGTTCACGACGCCCGGGGGGAGATCCCGGCGATGAGCCCGGCCAGCGCCAGCGTGGTGAGCGGCGTCTGCTCCGAGGGCTTGAGCACCACCGTGTTGCCGGCCGCCACCGCGGGGGCCAGCTTCCAGGCCGCCATCATGAGCGGGTAGTTCCACGGCGCGATGGAGGCCACCACGCCCAGCGGGTCGCGGCGGATCAGGCTGGTGTAGCCCGGCAGGTACTCGCCGGCCACCGCGCCGGTCATGCAGCGCGAGGCGCCGGCGAAGAACCGGAAGACGTCGGCGACGGCGGGGATCTCGTCGGCCTGCGCGGCCGCCAGCGGCTTGCCGCAGTTGCGCGACTCGATCCCGGCCAGCCGGGCGCCGTCGCGCTCCACCGCGTCCGCCAGCTTGAGCAGCAGGGCGGCGCGGTCCTTCGGCACCGTTCGCGACCAGGCCGGGAAGGCCCTCGCCGCCGCCGCCACCGCGGCCTGCACCTGCTCCGGGGAGGCCTCCGGCACCTGGGCGATCACCTGGCCGGTGGCGGGATCGAGGATGGACTCCGCCGGCCCCTGGCCGGCCACGCGCTGCCCGTCGATGAGGAGCTGGGTCTCCACTGAGGCCTCCTGCGCTGCGCGGCCGCCGGGCCGCAAAGGGGATGTGGCGAGATGATCTAAGCGGGCGATCGCCCCTTCGAAACGGCTCCAGGGTGGGGGCCCCGGTGCGGGTGGGACGCAGCGTGAAGCGGCTGGTGAAAGGCCCCGGGCCCCCCGCGACGGCGGGAGCCCCGGGGCCTCCGGTGAGGCAGCGGCTAGAACCAGGCCATCACGGAGACGGTGGCCGTGGACATGCCGTCCTTCGGCTCCGACTTGCCGTCGTAGATGTCCTCGCTGGCGTGGTCGTAGCGGAGCTCGCCCTTGACCTCGGCGTTCTCGCCGATGGGGAAGCCGGCGCCCACGGTCAGGCCGTAGAGCGTGTCGGCGGTGGTGGACCGGACCATGTCATTGTCGCTCACGTACTCGGCGCGGCCGAAGACGTTCATCCACTCGGTGGCGGTGAACTTGGCCCAGACGCCCAGGCCCAGGATGGCGTCGGCGTCGGCCAGCTTCACGTAGTCGCCCTGCGCGGCCAGCGTGAGGTTGCCGAAGCCCTGGCTCAGCACCACGTCGGCCTGGAAGGCGTTCTCGCCGTCGGTCTCGGGGATCTTCGAGTAGAAGAGGTTCAGGTACGCGGCGGTGGCGTCCTTGGTGTAGGCCACCGAGCCGATCACGGTCTTGTAGGGCGTCTCGCTGTGCCCCACGTCGTTGGCCCAGAGGTCGGAGCCGTTGGCGATGCTCCCCGTCACGGTGAGGTTCTCGGAGAGGCTGTAGGCGGTCCGGACGCCCTCGTGCGCGGTGGGCACGGTGAAGTTGAAGAGCAGGCCGCGGGAGTAGAGGAAGTTGTCCTTGGCGTCGAAGACCTCGAACCCCGCCGGCGTGTAGAAGCGGCCGGCGTCGATGGTGAAGCCGTGGGTCTTGAACGTCACGTACCCCTGCTGCACGAGCACGTCACCGACGTACGCACCCTGCTTGCCGTAGCCCAGCTCGATCTTGGCGCCGACGTCGCCGGCGTCCACGGTGGCGGCCAGCTTGGCGTAGCCCAGGTTGAAGCCGGGAGCGGAGCTCCAGAAGCCGGCGCCAGCGGTGGGGCTGTCGTAGCTCTGCGGCTGGTCGAGGTTGAGCGTGTAGTAGCCGTCCACCATGCCGTTGAAGGTGACGGTGGGCGCCTTGACCTTGACCTCCTCGGCCGCCGCAGCGAGCGGCAGGGCCAGGACGGCGGCGGCGGTGAAGCACTTGCGGGTGAAGTTCATCGGTGCTGTTCCTTTCGGGTTGGGTTGTGAGGCTCGGTGCTCAGAATCCGCGCTCGCTGTGCACCGCTTTCAGGCTGTCCTCCAGCCGCTCGAGGAACGTATCCAGCTGCGGATACGTGATCGTGAGCGCGGGCTCGATGCGCAGGACCCGCGCGTTGATGTACGTACCTGAAATCAGGATCTGCCGGGCGAAGAGTGCCTTCGCGACGGCGTATCCGAGGTCGTTGTCTGCGAACTCCATGCCCAGCATCAGCCCGCGGCCGCGGGCCAGGGTCAGCACCCTGGGGTACTTCGCCGCAAGTGCGTTGATGTGCCGCAGCAGGTGCTGGCCCTTCTGGTCGGCCTGGCGAGGCAGGTCGTGGTCCAGCAGCTCGGAGATGGTGGCCAGGGCCGCGGCGCAGGCCAGCGGGTTGCCGCCGAACGTGGTGGTGTGGAGGAAGGGGTTCTCGATGTACTTCTCCCAGGTCCTCGGCGTGCCCACCACCGCGCCGATGGGCATCACGCCGCCGCCGAACCCCTTGCCCAGGGCCATCAGGTCGGGCGTGACCCCGTCGTGCTCGCAGCAGAACATCTTGCCGCTGCGCCCCATGCCCGACTGCACCTCGTCGAAGACCAGCATGGCGCCGTAGCGGTCGCACAGGTCACGGGCGGCCTGCAGGTAGCCCGGGGGCGCCACGTTGATGCCACCCTCGCCCTGGATCGGCTCGATCACCACCGCCGCCACGCGATCGCCGGTGAAGTCCCCGCTCTTGAGCACCATGGCCAGCGCGTCCACGTCGCCGAAGGGCACGTGCATCCAGTCGAGCAGCGGCAGGAACGGCTCGCGGAAGAAGGCCTTGGAGGTGCCGCCCAGCGAGCCGAGCGACTTGCCGTGGAAGGCGCCGATGGTGCCGACCAGCTTCCTCCGGCCGGTGGTGAGCATGGCCATCTTCAGGCAGCCCTCCACCGACTCGGTGCCGGAGTTGGAGAAGAAGCTGTACTGCAGGTCGCCCGGGGTGATCTCCGCCACCAGGCGGGCCAGGTAGGTGCGGAGCGGGTCGATCAGCTCCTGCGAGTGGATGGCCTGCTTGTCCAGCTGGTCGCGCACCGCCTTGAGGACGCGCGGGTTGCGGTGGCCGACCACGTAGATGCCGAAGCCGCCCAGCATGTCGATGAACTCGCGGCCGTTGACGTCGCGGAAGACCGCGCCCTCGTCCTCCCACTCGACCGCGGTGTAGTCGGTGGAGACCGACTTCCGGTACTGCAGGAACCCGGCGTTGACGTGCTCGTTCCAGTAGCGGACCGACTCGTCCACCACCTGCCGGGCCTCGTCCGGCGTGAGCGTGCGCTTGGAGATGAGGTCCACCACGCGGGTGGCGGTGCGGCGGGCTGCGGCGAGATCCTGGGGCATGGCTGCTCCGGTGCGGCGAGGGTCGGGGTGCGCCCGGCCTGCTGCAGGTGGCCGTGCGGCGTCGAAGGGCGCCTCGGGGAGGCGCAGGCAGGGGGCGCCGGGGGCGCGGTCAGCGCCGCTCGGGCGGCGGCTGGGCGTGGTGATGGATGATCACGGGAGGAGCGCCTCCACGCTCTCACGGAACGCGGCCGTGTGTCGATCCACGTCGCCGGCGGTGGTCGCCGGCCCCATCAGGGCCATGTTGTGGAACGGGGTCATCAGGACGCCGCGGTTGAGCGCGGCGAGGTGCAGGTAACGCTCCAGCTCCGGGTCGGCCGCGGCCGCGGCCTCGCCGCCGTTGCGGGGCGGCACCTCGCGGAACCAGTACTCGGCGCGCGCCCCCAGCCGCTTCACGGTCCAGGGCAGGCCGTGGGCGGCGATGACCTCCTCCACCCCGGCCGCGAACCGCTCCGCCAGCGGGATCATCCGCGCGTAGGCCTCGGCGGTCAGCACCTGCTCCAGCGTGGCGCGCATGGCGGCCAGCTGGAGGGCGTTGCCGGCCAGCGTGCCGCCGATGCCGCCGGTGTCGGCCAGGTCGGCGGAGGAGCGGCGCCGCCAGCGCTCCGCCACCTCGGCGGAGAAGCCGTACGCGGCCGCCGGCAGGCCGCTGGCCACCGGCTTGCCCACCGTGACCAGGTCCGGCGTGAGCCCCCAGGCGGCGGTGCAGCCGCCCGGCCCGGCGGAGAGGGTGTGCGTCTCGTCCAGCACCAGGAGCGTCCCGGCGCGCCGGGTCAGCTCGCGCAGGCGCGCGTGGAAGCCGGGCTCCGGCAGCACGATGCCGACGTTGGTGAGGGCCGGCTCGGTCAGCACGCAGGCCACGTCGCCGTGGGCCAGCTCGCGCTCCAGGCCGGCCACGTCGTTGAACTCCACCACCCGCGTGGTGAGGGCCGGATCCACCGGCGGCCCGATGGCGCCCGGGCGCGGGACCACCCGGCCGCCGTCCAGCACGGCGAAGGTCTCGTCCACGGTGCCGTGGTAGCACCAGGAGAAGACCAGGATCCTCGGCCGGCCGGTGACGTGCCGGGCGATGCGGAGGGCGAACCGGTTGGCGTCGGTGGCGGTGGTGGCGATCTGCCAGGCGGGGAGCCCGAAGCGGCGGGCCAGCTCGGCCGAGACCGCCAGGGCGTCCTCGGTCGGCAGCATGAAGGTGAGCCCGCGCGCGAGCTGCGACTGGATCGCGGCCACGGCCGCGGGCGGCGCGTGGCCGGTCATGGCGCCGGTGTCGCCCAGGCACAGATCGACGTACTCCCGCCCGTCCACGTCGGTGAAGCGGGCGCCGGACGCCCGCTCCACGAAGAGGGGGAAGGCGCCGGCCCAGCGCACCATCCAGCTCATGGGCACGCCGTCGTGCAGGTGCGCGCGGGCCTGCTCGGAGAGCGCCCGCGAGCGCGGGTGCTCCTCCCGGAAGCGGGCAAGCTCGCGCTCCAGCGCGGCGGCGAGGCGGTGGCGAAGCATGGCGACCCTCTCAGCGCGACTTCACCTGCGTCCAGACCTCGTCGTAGAGCTGGTTCTGGTCCCCCAGGTCGTTCACGAACTCGAGCTTCGACATCATCTCGGGGGGCGGGTAGATGGCCGGGTTCTTCGCGTCGTCGGCGTTCACCAGCGCGCGGGCGGCCTTGTTGGGCGTGGCGTACTGGTTGAAGTCGGAGAGCTGGGCGCCGATCTCGGGGGAGAGGATGAAGTCGATGAACTTCTCGGCCACGTCGCGGTGGGGCGCCTTGGCCGGGATGGCCAGGTTGTCCACCCAGATCACGCCGCCCTCCTTGGGCACGAAGTAGTAGGTCTCCGGGTCGTCCTTGGCCCCCTTGACCGCGTCGCCGTTGTAGACCACGGCCGCGGTGATGGCCTTGGCCAGCACCTTGTTCTTGCCGCCCACGCCGCCCTCGAACCCCTGCGAACGCTTCTTGGCCTCGGCCAGCGCGGCGGCCATCTTCTGCAGCTGCGCCTTGTCGGTGCTGTTGACGCTGTAGCCCATGAACTTGAGCGTGGAGCCCATCATCTCGCGCGAGGAGTCCATGAGCAGGAACGGCCCCGGCCCCTTCTTCGCGTCGAAGAGCAGGCCCCAGGTCTCGTCGATCTGCTTGCCGGCCGGCTTGCGCAGGAAGATGCCGACGGTGCCCCACTGGTAGGCGGCGGAGTACCTGTTGCCCGGGTCGTAGGACGGGTTCACGAACTTCTCGTCCAGGTTCCTCAGGTTGGGGATGTTGGCGTGGCGCAGCTCGGCCAGCAGCCCCAGCTTGGCCATGGCCGGCACCACGTAGTTGCCGGGCACGACCACGTCGTAGAGCGAGGTGCCGCCGCCCTGCAGCTTGGCGATCATCGACTCGTTGTCCTCGTAGAGGTCGATGGTCACCTTGCAGTCGTACTTCTGCTCGAACTTCTTCACGATCTCCGGGTCGATGTACTCCGACCAGATGAAGAGGTTGAGCCTGCACGGCTCCGCCTGCGCGGCGGCGGGCTGGGCCGGCGCGGCGGCGGCGGGCGGCTCCGACGGCCTGGAGCAGGCGGCGAGGGCGAGCAGGGCCGCGGCTGCGGCCGGGAGGGCGGTGCGCATCAGGCTTCTCCTCTGCGGTTGCGGGGGCGCTGCAGGAACACGGCCGCCAGCGTGCCCAGGATCGAGGCGAGCACGATGAGGGTCGAGAGGGCGTTGATGTCCGGGGTGATGCCGCGCTTCACCGACGAGTAGATGAGGATGGGCAGCGTGGTGGCCCCGGGGCCGGTGGTGAAGAAGCTCACCACGAAGTCGTCGATGGAGAGGGTGAAGGCCAGCGCGGCGCCGGCCACCACCGCTGGCAGGATGGCCGGCAGCGTGACGTGCAGGAAGGCCTGGAGCGACGAGGCCCCCAGGTCGTGCGCCGCCTCCTCGATGGCCGGGTCCATGCCCACCAGGCGCGAGCGGACCACGATGGCCACGAAGGGGATCTGGAAGGTGACGTGGGCCAGGATCATGGTGGCCATGCCCAGCTCCAGCAGGCCGGTCCACTCTCGCACCAGCGCGTAGAACATCAGCATGGCCACGGCCATCACGATGTCCGGGATGACCACCGGGATGTACATGAGCCAGGAGAAGACCTTCTTCCCCGGGAACCGGTAGCGCGAGAGGCCGTAGCCCAGCCCGGTGCCGAGCAGGGTGGAGAGCGCCGTGCTCACCACGCCCAGCGTGAGCGTGTTCCAGGCGGCCTGCAGCTTCTCCGGGCTGTCGAGCAGCGTGCCGTACCAGCGCAGCGTGAAGCCGCGCCAGGGGCCGCCGTGGCGCGCCGAGTTGAAGGAGTAGACGATCACCACCGCGATGGGCGCGTACAGGAAGACGTAGAGCAGCCCGGAGACGAGCCAGAGCGGCCAGCGCGCGCGCCTCACAGCAGCCCCTCCTCGCCCTTGGCCGCGGCCACGCGGGCCTGGAGCCAGAGCCCCAGCAGCACCACCGCCATGCCCACCAGCGCGATGGCCGAGCCGAAGGGCCAGTCGCGGCTGCCGCCGAACTGCTGCTGGATGGCGTTGCCGAGCAGGACGGTCTTGGCGCCGCCCAGCAGGTCGGGGATGACGAACTGGCCGGTGGCGGGGATGAAGACCAGGATCATCCCGGCCACCATGCCGGGCATGACCTGCGGGAGGATGGCGTGCCGGAACACCCGCGGCCCGTCGGCGCCCAGGTCGGAGGCGGCCTCGGCCAGCGACCAGTCGATCTTCTCCACCGCGGTGTAGAGCGGCAGCACCAGGAACGGCAGGTAGGCGCAGAGCATCCCCAGGTAGACGGCGAAGGTGCTGGGGTAGAGCGGCGCCCCCGCGTCCACGATCCGCAGCGCGGCGGCGGCGCGGGCCAGCAGGCTGTCCGGGCCGAGCAGCAGCTGCCAGGCGTAGGTGCGGATGAGCAGGTTGGTCCAGAACGGGATGATCACCAGCGTGAGCGCCACCTGCTTGGCCCGGGCCGGCAGGCGCGCGATGAAGAACGCCAGCGGGAACGCGGCCAGCAGGGAGGCGGCGGTGGTGCCCGCGGCCAGCCCCAGGCTGCGCAGGATGATGAACGGGTACTGCGGATCGAAGCCGAGCAGGCCGAAGCCGGCCAGCCGCCGGTAGGCCTGGAGCGTGAAGGGCAGGCGCAGCTCGCCGTACGCGCCGCGGGTCATGAAGCTCATGACCACGATGCCCAGCAGCGGCACCAGCAGGAAGACCGTGACCCAGGCGATGCCGGGGCCGCTGGTGAAGGCGGACCGCAGCACGTGGCCGAGGTCGGTGAGCTGCTCGCCGAAGCGCACCTCGCGGTGCGGGACCTTCCTCGGGAGGCGGTGGCGCGCGGCGGCGGTGGCCATCAGTCCTCCAGGACCACCAGCGCGCCGGCCGGCAGCTCGAGCTGGACCTTCTCGCCGGTGCGGAGGGCGCGCGGGGCGGCGCCCCCGGCGCCGGTGTTGAGCGCCAGCGCGGTGAAGGTGCTGGGGCCGGCCTTGAGCACGTACTGCGAGGACGTGCCGACGTAGATGACGTGCTCGACGGTGGCGGTGATCCGGTTCTCGCCGCGGGTGCCGTCGGTGACGATGCGCACCTTGGCCGGCCGGGCCGCCAGCGTCACCCTGCCGGTGGGCGCCGGGGCGGTGGGGTCGAGGCCGGCGCGCAGCACGCCCACCGGCGTCTCCACCAGGAACTCGCCCGGCGCGGAGGAGGTGACGGTCCCCTCGATCAGGTTGACCGTCCCCAGGAAGCCGCCCACGAACCGGTTGCGCGGGTGCTCGTAGAGCGCGTGCGCCTCGCCCAGCTGCTCGATCCTCCCGGCGCGCATCACCGCGATCCGGTCGCTCATGGTGAGCGCCTCCTCCTGATCGTGGGTGACGAACACGAAGGTGATGCCCAGCCGGCGCTGCAGCGCCTTGAGCTCCACCTGCAGCTCCTTGCGCAGCTTGAGGTCCAGCGCGCCCAGCGGCTCGTCCAGCAGCAGGACCTGGGGCTCGTTGACCAGCGCGCGGGCCAGCGCCACGCGCTGCTTCTGGCCGCCGGAGAGCTGGCCCGGCTTGCGGCCGGCGAAGGAGGTGATCTGCACCAGCTCCAGCGCGCGGTCCACGCGCTGCCCCAGCTCCGGCTCGCGCACCTTCTTCATCCGCAGGCCGAAGGCGACGTTGTCGCGCACCGAGAGGTGCGGGAAGAGCGCGTAGGACTGGAAGACGGTGTTGACCGGGCGGCGGTGCGCCGGGAGGTCGAGCGCGTCCACCCCGCCGATCCGGACCGCCCCCGCGTCGGCCACGTCCAGGCCGCCGATGATCCGGAGCAGGGTGGTCTTCCCGCAGCCGGACGGCCCCAGCATGGAGAAGAACTCGCCCTTGCGGATGGTGAGGCTGACCCGGTCCAGGGCGGCGAAGTCGCCGAAGCGGCGGGAGACGGCCTCGATCTCGATGGCGGGCGAGGCGTCGCGGGGGAGGGGGGTGGGCGCGGGGCGGGCGCCGTCGGGGACCGGATCCGGGGTGGTGGCGGGCATGGCGCTCGGGGTTCCCATCACGGGGTGTCGGACACCACCCGGAGCCCTTCCTCCAGGATGGCCAGGCCGCGCTCCAGCTCGGCGTCGGTGATGACCAGGGGCATCAGCGTGCGGATCACGTTGCCGTGGTGGCCGCAGGAGAGGAGCACCAGCCCGCGCTCGAAGCACCAGGCCACCAGCCGCTTCGTCGCGTCGGTGGCCGGGGTCCTGAGCGCCCGGTCGGTGACCAGCTCCAGCGCCAGCATGGGGCCGAGGCCGCGCACCTCGCCGACCATGGGGTAGCGCTGCGCCAAGGCGTCGAACCGCTCGCGCACCTTGCGCCCCAGCGCCTGCGCCTGGTCGAGCAGCCCGTCCTTCTCCAGCAGGTCCAGCACCGCCAGCGCCGCGGCCGCGGCCACCGGGTTGCCGCCGTAGGTGCCGCCCAGGCCGCCGGGGTGGACCCGGTCCATCAGCTCGGCCGTGCCGGTCACGGCGGAGAGCGGCAGCCCGCCGCCCAGGCTCTTGGCGGTGGTGACCAGGTCCGGCACCACGCCCGGCCAGTGCTGGATGGCCAGCATGGTGCCGGTGCGCCCCATGCCGCTCTGGATCTCGTCGATGATGAGCAGGATGCCGTGCTTGCGGCAGATGGCCTGCAGCCGCGCGAAGTACTCCGGCGGCGGCGTGACGAAGCCGCCCTCGCCCTGGACCGGCTCGGCGATCACCGCCGCCACCTGCTCGGCGGCCACGCCGCCGGCGAAGACCTCCTCCAGCGCGTCGGCGCAGGCCACGTCGCAGGACGGGTAGCGCTTGCCCAGCGGGCAGCGGTAGCAGTACGGGCTGGGGGCCCGGTAGACCTCCGGCGCGTAGGGGCCGAAGCCCAGCTTGTAGGGCTTCACCTTGGCGGTGAGCGTCATGCCCAGCAGCGTCCGGCCGTGGAAGCCGTTCTCGAGCGCGATCACGGCCGGCCGCCCGGTGGCGTGGCGCGCGATCTTGACCGCGTTCTCCACCGCCTCGGCGCCGCTGTTGAGCAGGACGGTCTTCTTCGGCGCGTCGCCGGGCGGCAGCGCGTTGAGGCGCGCCGCGACGTCCACGTAGGGCGCGTACATGGCCACGTGGAAGCAGGCGTGGAGCAGCTTCTCCGCCTGCGCCTTCACCGCCTCGACCACCTTGGGGTGGGCGTGGCCGACGTTGTCCACGCCGATGCCGCCCGCGAAGTCGATCAGCTCGCGGCCGTCGAGGTCCACCATCACGGCGCCGCGAGCCTCCCGGATCACGGTCCGGTGGACGTTGCCGACGCCGCGCGGGACGTGGCGGTCGCGGAGGGCGAGGTACTCCGCCTGCGTGGACATGGTGCGTGTGGCTCCCTGGCGGCTCGACCCGGCGGGGCCGGCCGACCTGCGTTCACCCTGCGTGGATGACTTCGCGGGAAGGAGAGCACCCGGCGTGCCAAGCGAGGCCGCTCGGGGCCGCTCCCCCCGCGGAGCGCGCGGCGGAGCCGAAACCCGCGCCGTCCCTGGGGGTGGCCCCCGGGGCCTGCCGTGGCGGCGATGCAGGATTGCCTGCCTCATGCCGATGTGCATAGCTGCGCCATGCACCGCGACGGACCTGCCTCGCCGCCGTCACCGACCGCCCGCGAACCGGGCAGCGGGGAGCCGCCGGCGGCGCCCCCGGGCGGAGCGGCCGAGCTCGACGAGGCGCGGGAGCGCGCCCGGGCCTACGAGGCGCTGGTCCGCGAGCAGGACGCCGTCATCGATTCGATGTCCGACGGGCTGTGGGTCTGCGACGGCGAGGCCCGGGTGCTGCGGGTGAACCCCGCCTCCGAGCGGCTCAACGACATCCGCGCCGCCGACGTGGTGGGGCGCACCATGACCGCGCTGGTGGGGGAGGGGACCTTCGACCGCTCCGCCACGCTGGAGGTGCTCCGCACCCGCCAGCCGGTCAACATGCTGCAGACGCGGCGCGGCCGGACGCTGGTGCTGACCGGCCGCCCGGTCTTCGACGCCCAAGGCGCGCTCATCCGCGTGGTGGTGACCGAGCGCGACGTGACCGAGATCGAGGCCCTGCAGCGCGACCTGGAGGCCAGGGACGCGCTGCAGGACCGGCTCCGCGACCAGGTGCTGGAGCTGCAGATCGAGCAGGAGGAGTCGCGCCGGGTCATCGCCCGCAGCCCCAGCATGCAGCAGGCGCTGCGCCAGGCCATCAAGGTGAGCGGCACCGGCTCCACGGTGCTGATCCTGGGAGAGTCCGGCGTGGGCAAGGGGCTCTTCGCCGACGTGATCCACGCCCACTCGCCCCGCGCGCCGCGCCCGCTGGTCAAGGTCAACTGCGGCGCCATCCCCGACTCGCTGGTCGAGGCGGAGCTGTTCGGCTACGAGAAGGGGGCCTTCACCGGCGCGCAGGCCAGGGGCAAGGCGGGCTGGTTCGAGGCCGCCGAGGGCGGCACGCTCTTCCTCGACGAGATCGCCGAGCTGCCGCTCTCCTCGCAGGTGAAGCTGCTGCGCTTCCTGGAGGACCGGCGCATCACGCGGGTGGGCGGGACGCAGAGCCGCGAGCTGGACGTGCGGATCGTGGCCGCCACCCACCGCGACCTGCAGGCCATGGTGGACGCCGGCACCTTCCGGCTGGACCTCTACTACCGGCTCAACGTCATCCCCCTGCTCATCCCGCCGCTGCGCGAGCGCGCCGAGTGCCTGGTGCCGGTGCTGCGCCACTACGTGGACCTCTACGCCGGGCGGCTGGGCGTGCGCCGCCGCCTCTCCCGCGCCGCCACCGACGTGCTCCTGGCCTACCCGTGGCCGGGCAACGTGCGCGAGCTCATGAACCTGTGCGAGCGGCTGGTGGTGATGGCCGAGGGGGAGGTCATCGACGTGCCGGACCTCCCCGCCGGCCTCTCCGCCGCTGCGACCCGGGCGCCGGCGCCGGCGGCCTGGGAGGACGAGGTCACGCTGGACGAGGCGGTGGCGCGGACCGAGCGGGCCCTGCTGCAGCGGGCCCGGGCGCGGTTCTCCAGCCAGGCCGAGATGGCCCGCTCGCTGGGCGTGAACCAGTCCACCGTGGCGCGGAAGCTGAAGCGGTACGGGATCGAGTGACACCGTTCGTGCCGGCGAAGCCGGCACGAACCGCCTCTGGTCCTGGCCCCGGCTTCGCTCGGAACGGGCCGGGGCCCGGTTCGCAGGCAGCCCCTGCCTGCGCACGGTCCGGCTTCACCTTCCGGCGATGCAGGCGGGCATGAGGTGCCCCGGGCAGGGCGCGCAGCGGCGGTCGCCGGCGCCGCTGCGCTCCGTCCGGACGCGGGCTTGGAGCGCTAGACGGCTCGTGGCACGGTTCTGGCTCTTCCCCGACCCAGCTCCAGAGCCCGCGCCCGGCGCGAGAGGATCGACGATGCCCGCCCCTGTTCCGCTGAAGGACGACTTCCTGCTCCGCCAGCGCGCCTACCTGCGCGGCGCGTGGACAGAGGCGGACGACGGCCGGACCATCCCCGTCACCAACCCGGCCAGCGGCGAGGTGATCGGCACCGTGCCGCGCATGGGCGCCGCCGAGACCCGCCGCGCCATCGAGGCGGCCGAGGACGCGCTGCCCGGCTGGCGGTCGCGCACCGCCAGGGAGCGCGCCGCCGTCCTGCGCCGCTGGTTCGAGCTGGTGATGCAGAACCAGGAGGACCTGGCCACCCTCATGACCGCCGAGCAGGGAAAGCCCATGACCGAGTCGCGCGGCGAGATCGCCTACGCGGCCTCCTACCTCGAGTGGTTCTCCGAGGAGGGGAAGCGGGTCTACGGCGACACCATCCCCGGCCACCAGGCCGACAAGCGCATCCTGGTGCTGAAGGAGCCGGTGGGCGTGGTGGCCGCCATCACCCCCTGGAACTTCCCCGCCGCCATGATCACCCGCAAGGCCGCCGCGGCCCTGGCCGCCGGCTGCACCGTGGTGGTGAAGCCCGCCACCGCCACCCCCTTCTCCGCGCTGGCGCTGGCCGAGCTGGGCGAGCGCGCCGGCCTGCCGCCGGGCGCGCTCAACGTGGTCACCGGCGACTCCGGCCCCATCGGCCGCGAGCTGACCTCCCACCCGGCCGTGCGCAAGCTCTCCTTCACCGGCTCCACCGAGGTGGGCAAGCAGCTGATGGCCCAGTGCGCCGGCACCATGAAGAAGGTCTCGATGGAGCTGGGCGGCAACGCGCCCTTCCTGGTCTTCGACGACGCCGACGTGGACGCGGCCGTGGTGGGCGCGCTGGCCTCCAAGTACCGCAACAGCGGCCAGACCTGCGTCTGCACCAACCGCTTCCTGGTGCAGGCCGGGATCCACGACGCCTTCGCGCGCAAGCTGGCCGAGGCGGTGGGCAAGCTGAAGGTGGGCGACGGGCTGCAGGCCGGGACGCAGCAGGGGCCGCTCATCGACGAGGCGGCGGTGAAGAAGGTGGAGGAGCACCTGGCCGACGCGCTGCGGAAGGGCGGCAAGGTGCTGGCCGGCGGCGCGCGCCACGCGCTGGGCGGGACCTTCTTCCAGCCCACGGTGATCGTGGGCGCCACGCCGGAGATGGCGCTGGCGCGGGAGGAGACCTTCGGCCCGGTGGCCCCGCTGTTCCGCTTCGAGACCGAGGCCGAGGCCATCCAGCTGGCCAACGACACCGAGTTCGGCCTGGCCGCCTACTGCTACACCCGCGACCTGGCGCGGGCCTGGCGCGTCTCCGAGGCGCTCGAGTACGGCATGGTGGGGCTCAACACCGGCCTCATCTCCACCGAGGTGGCGCCCTTCGGCGGCGTGAAGGAGTCCGGCGTCGGCCGCGAGGGGTCGAAGTACGGCATCGAGGACTACCTGGTGGTGAAGTACGTCTGCATCGGGGGGATCGGGCCGGCCTGAGCGGGCCGCGGGCGCAAGGCCTCGGGTGAGGCGCCGCTCCGGCGGCCCATCGGGAGCCGCCCTGCGCCTCGCCCCCGAAACTTCACCTGACCGGCGCAGCGGCGTCGCGCGTCCAGGGCACAACTCCTCCGCACCGAACGGAGGACCTCCCCTTGCCCCACGCGCTGGTCGCGCTCGCGCTGCTGCTGTCATCCCCGCCCGCCGGCCCCTCGGCGGACCCCGCCCGGCTCGAGCTGGCGCGGCTCCACGTCCAGACGCCCGCCGGTCCCCGCCTGTCACCCGAGGTCGAGGCGCTGCGCGGCCGGCGCGTGCGCGTGGCCGGCTACATGGCGCGCATGGAGGACCCGCCCCGCGGCGCGCTCTACCTGACGCTCGCGCCCATCGAGGCCGAGGAGGGCGGCGCCGGCACCGGCGATCTCCCGCCCGGCGCGCTGCGGGTCGAGCTCCCCGCGCTCGCCGGCGAGGAGGTGCCCTGGGTGCCGGACGTGATCGAGGCCGTCGGCACGCTCGAGGTGGGCCGCGCCGAGGACCCCGGCGGCCGCGTCTCCTTCCTCCGCGTGGTGGTCGACGCCGCGCCCTCCCAGCCTGCCGCCTCGTCCGAGGCGGATCACCCCAGCCGTCCGCAGAAGGAGAACAACCCTTGAGAACGACCCGCCTGCTCGCCCTCCTCGCCCTGCTCGCCCCGGCCCTCGCGGCGCGGGCCGAGGTGAGCGAGGTCCGCCTGATGCCCCCCAGCGGCGCGCGCTTCCTCCCCGGCCAGCGCTTCGACGTCCGCGTCGAGGGCAGGAGCCTCTCCTCGTCGCCGGCCTACGCCGCCAGCCTCACCGTCGACGGGCGCCCCGTCGCCTTCACCTCCGCGGCCGATCCCGTGACCACCGACGGGATCACGGCCAAGGGCTACGGCGGGTTCGACGTCCGCGCCTTCACCCTCCGCCGCCCGGGCAAGCACGTCCTCAGCGCCACCTTCACCGACGGCGCCGGCGCGCCCGTCACCGTGACCTCGGAGATCGAGGTGGTGCGCATCGGCAGCGGCCAGGGCGTGAAGAACGTGATCATCTTCCTCGGCGACGGCATGGGCGCCGCGCACCGCACCGCGGCGCGCATCGTGAGCAAGGGCGTGACCGCCGGCGATCCGGACGGCTGGCTCCACATGGACGGCATGCCCGGGACCGGGCTGGTCTCCACCTCCTCGCTCAACAGCATCGTCACCGACTCCGCCCCGGGCATGGCCTGCTACAGCACCGGCAACCACGCCCAGAATGGCCAGGAGGGCGTCTTCCCGGCCCAGGTGACCAGCCCGTTCCTAGCGCCGCGGGTGGAGTACCTGGGCGCCTACCTGCACCGGACCCAGGGCAAGGCGCTGGGCATCGTCTCCACGGCCGACCTCGAGGACGCCACGCCGGCCGCCAACGCCGTCTACACCGCCAACCGCGGCGCCGGGACCGGCATCGTGGACCAGTACCTGGACGAGTCCGACGCGGGCGACAGCGGCCAGTTCGGCAGCGGCCTGCGCGTGCTCCTGGGCGGCGGCCGCCGCTGGTTCGTCCCCTCGAACGCGGCCAACCCGTACTCCTCGCGCGCCACCGGCTCCGACTACGGCCCGCTCCCCGCCGACCTCGTGGCCGGGTGGGGCCTCCCGGCCGCCGCCGCCGGCAAGGTGGACGTGGAGCGCGACCTGGTGGGCGACTTCCAGGCCGCCGGCTTCACCTACGCGGCCGACAAGGCCGGGCTCGACGCCGCGCTGGCCGGCCGGCCGCGCCGGCTGCTGGGGCTCTTCGCCTGGGGCAACATGAACGTGGCCCTGGACAAGATCGACGCCCGCCGCGCCCGCGCCGGGGTGGCCGGCGCCAGCGACCAGGTGGTGCAGGACCACCAGGCGCCGGATCAGCCCATGCTCGACGAGCTGACCAGCGCCGCCCTGACCGTGCTGGACCGCAGCCGCCGCGGCTTCGTGCTGATGGTGGAGGGCGCGCACATCGACAAGCAGTCGCACAACATGGACGCGGAGCGGGCCATCGGCGACGTGATCGAGCTCGACCGGGCCATCGGCGTCGGCCTGGAGTACGCGAGGCGCGAGGGGAACACGCTGGTGCTGGTGACGGCGGACCACGAGTGCTCCGGCTTCTCGCTCATCGGCGCGCTCTCCGGCCAGTCGGTGGCGCAGCTCCGCGGCCTGCCCTCCGACGCCGCGGCGCTCGATCCCGCCGTGGCTCCGCTGCGGCAGGCGGCGGTGGGGACCTACGACAGCGCCAGGTTCCCGCGCTACAGCGCGCAGGGCGACGGCTACCCCGCCTCCTACGACGTCGACGGCAAGCTGCTGGTCGGCTTCGGCGCCGGCGGCGACCGGTTCGAGAGCTGGCTGACGCCCGGCAGGCCCAGCCGCGAGAGCCTGACGCCCTCGAGGCTCGCCTCCGAGCTCGGCGCGAAGGGCTACGCGAGCAGCCCGGTGGCGCGCGCGGACAAGGCCGGCGGGTTCTTCATCCGCGGCCAGGCCGTGGGGCGGGAGCAGGCGGTCCACACCGCCACCGACGTGCCGCTCTCCGCCTACGCGAGGAACCCGTTCGCCTGGCTTCCCTTCGTCGGCGTGCAGCGCAACACCGACGTCTTCTTCAAGAATCGCGCAGGTGGTCGGGGACGATTAGCCGGCTGCGCCACGGGCTGCGCCCCGCCCCGCCCCGCGGTGGCGGGGCGCACCTGCTTCAGCGCCGGTAGGTGCATGCAGTCGCGGCGGCGCGGATGTGCGACGCGGCCGCCGCGATATCCCTGCCAGCAGCGACTTTCCAGCGGTCCCCCGCTCCCGGCAGCCGACCGACCAAGGGTAGACTCGGCGGGCGAGGGTAGACCGTGGCTCGTCCAGCGAAGGGCAAGACCCCGAGGTCCAGGACCGCGGGCGCGAAGGCTTCCGGCTCCGATCGGCGGCGGGCGATCCGCTTCGCGGTCTGGCTGCGCGTGGACTACGCCGCCGAGGGCCGGCGGACCTTCAACTACTCGTCCAACCTGAGCCCGGTGGGCGTCCACCTGCGCGGCGCCACCCGCCTCGAGCTGGGCCAGGAGCTGCCCATCGAGCTGCGCCTCAAGACCGAGAAGGAGCCGGTGCAGCTGCAGGCCGTGGTGCGCCACGTGGTGGGCGGCGCCCAGGCCGGCGCCGGGCTGGAGTTCCTGCCCGGCCAGCCCGAGGCCATCGCCGCGGTCCGCCGCTTCCTGCAGGAGGAGGTGGTCGCGAAGCTGGAGGTGGGCCTCTCGCGCTCGCTGGCCAACGCGGCCAACGTCGAGCTGCTGGGCGCCTACTACGTCGAGACCGGGCGGGGCGACGAGGCGGTGGAGCTGTACCGGGGCGGCCTCGAGGCCACCCCCACCGCGCTGCCGCTGTACGAGGGGCTGTGCCGGCTGCTGGCGGTCCAGGCCCGGGGCGGCGGGGCGGGCGCCGCCGCGCTGGAGGAGCTGGAGGCGCGGCTGGCCCAGGGCGCCGAGGCGGGCGAGAGCCCGGTGCTGGAGGACCTGCAGCGCCAGGCGGCCGACCTGCGCCGCACGCAGGAGCGGCGCCGGCGCGAGGAGGCGCAGCGCGAGGCCGAGCAGCGCAAGCGGGAGGAGAAGGAGAAGGAGGACAAGCTCCGCGCCGCGCTGGCGAAGGAGGCGCAGGCCCAGCTGGAGAAGGAGCTGGCCGCCCGCCGGCGCGAGCAGGACAAGGAGCTGGAGGCCCGGGCCAGGGAGGCGGAGAAGGAGCTGGCCGAGGAGCGCCGCGGGCTCAAGGCCGAGCGGGCCGCGCTGGCCACCCTGGGCGAGGGGCTGAAGGAGCAGGAGGAGAAGCTCGGGCGCCAGGGCCAGAAGCTGGGGCAGCGCGCCGCCAAGCTGGACGAGGAGCGGCAGGCGCTGCTGGCCGACGTGGAGGCCCAGCGGGCGGTGCTGCGCGAGAAGGAGAAGGCGGTGGCCGGCCGCCTGGCCGGGATCGCCGGCGAGGAGGAGGCCGCGGCCGAGCGGGTCAAGGCGCGGCAGCGCGAGCTGGCGGCGGAGGAGAAGGAGCTGGCGCGCCAGCAGGCGGCGCTGGGCGAGGCCGAGAGGCTGGTGGCGGCGCTGGAGAAGGCCCGCGGGGACGCGGCGCAGCTCCGCCGCGAGCTGAAGGACTCCGCGACCGAGCGCGAGCAGCGCGAGGCGGCGCTGCGGGCGCAGGAGAAGGCGGCGGCGCAGGCGGCGCGGGCGCTGGAGGAGGCGCAGTCGGCCCGGGCGGCGCTCGAGGCCAGGCTGGAGAAGCTGCGCGAGGACCTGCAGGCCATCCGGCGCGAGGCGGCGCGCGCGGCGGAGCGCCAGGCGGAGCTGGAGCGCGAGGGCGCGGCGCTGCGGGCCGAGCTGGAGCGGCGCGAGGCGCGCGACGCGGAGGCGGCCGCGGCCGCCGCCGCCGTGGAGGCGACGCGCGAGCAGCTGGTGACGCAGGGCGAGCGGCTGGCCGAGCTGGCGCGGGCGGTGGACGCGGAGCGGGCCACCTTCGCCGCGCAGCGCGAGGAGCTGGCGCGGCTGCGGTCGGCGCTGGACGGCGACGGCGAGCGGCTGGCGGGCGACCGCCGGGAGCTCGAGGCCGGACGCGAGGCGCTGGCGCGGCTCCGCGCCGAGGTGGAGGCCGGGGCGACCCGCCTGGCGGAGGCGGAGCAGCGCCACGCCGGGGAGCACGCCGCCCTGGAGGAGGCGCGGCTGGGGCTGGAGACGGCGCAGGCCGAGCTGCAGGGCCGGGCCGAGGTCCAGGCCGAGGCGCGCCAGGCGCTGTTCGACGGCGAGCTGCGGCTCGCCGACGCCCGGGCGGCGCTGGCGGCCGGCGAGCAGCGGCTGGGCGAGGAGCGCGCGGCCCTGGAGGCGGCGCGGGCCGAGCTGGACGGCGCGCGCGCGGCGCTGGAGGCGCAGGCGCGGGGCGCGGCGGAGGCGCGCGAGGCGCTGGTCGCGGAGCGGGCCGCGCTCGACGCTGCGCGGGCCGGGCTGGACGGGACGCGCGAGGACCTGGAGGCCCGGCGCGCCGGGCTGGACGCGGCGCGCGGCGAGCTGGAGGCGCGCGGCCAGGCGCTGGCGGACGCCGAGGGGGCGCAGCGCGAGGCCGCCGGGCAGCTGGCGCGCGAGCGCGAGGAGCTGCAGGCGGCGCAGGCGCGGCTGGAGGCCGCGCGGGCCGAGCTGGAGGCGCGCGCGCAGGGCGTGGCCGGCACCGAGCGGTCGCTGGCCCAGGAGCAGGAGGCGCTGGCGTCGGCGCGGCAGGAGATCGAGGCGCTGCGCGGCGAGGTGGCCGACGGCGAGCGCACCCTGGCCGCCGAGCACGAGGCGCTGGCCTCGGCGCGGGCGGAGATCGAGGGGCTGCGGCGGGACGTGGCCGCGGCCGAGCGGAGCCTGGCCGACGAGCGCAAGGCGCTGGCCATCGCGCAGGTGGAGCTGGAGGCGCGCGCGCAGGGGCTGGGCGGCACCGAGCGGAGCCTGGCCGAGGAGCGCCACGCGCTGGCGCTGGGACGCGCCGAGCAGGAGTCGCGCGAGGGGACCATCCGGGCCACCGCGCAGGCGCTGGCGGAGGAGCGGGGCGCGCTGGAGGCGGCCCGGGCCGAGCTGGAGGGCCACCGGCAGGCGGCGGCCGCGGCGGCCTGGCAGCTGGCCGACGAGCGCGAGGTCCTGGCCGGGCAGCGGACCGCGCTCGAGGCCCGGGCCGAGGCGGTGGCCGAGGCGGAGCGGGCGCTGGCCGGCGAGCGCGAGGCGCTCGAGGCGGAGCGGTCCACCACCGCCGAGGCCCAGCGCGCCGCGGCCGACGCGCAGGGGCAGGCCGCGGCCGAGGCGGAGCGCCGGCTGGCGGAGGACCGCGCGCTGCTGGAGGCGGACCGGATCGCCGCGGCCGAGGCGCGCGCGGCGGTGGAGCGGGAGCGGGCCGCCCTGGCGCAGGAGCGCGAGGCGATGGCGGCCGAGCGCGACGCGGTGCGAGGCGAGCTGGACGCCCAGGCCGCGGCGCTGGCCGAGGCGGAGCGCCAGGCCGGCGAGGCCGGGCGCCGGGCCGCGGAGGAGCGGCAGGCGCTGGAGGCCGCGCGCGCCGAGGGCGAGGTGCGCGCCGCCGGGCTGACCGGCGCAGAGCGGAGCCTCACCCAGGAGCGCGACGCGCTGGCGGCGGTCCGCGCCGCGCTCGACGCGCGCGCCGGCGAGCTCTCCGCGGCGGCGCAGGCCGCGGCGGCGGATCGCGAGGCGACCGCGACCGCGCGGGCGGAGGCCGAGGGCCGGGCCCAGGCGCTGGCCGCGGCCGAGAAGAGCCTGGTGGACGAGCGGGCGGCGCTGGCGGCCGGGTACGTGCAGCTGGAGACGCGGACCCAGGCGCTGGCGGCGGTCGAGAGCAGCCTGGACGAGGAGCGGGCGGCGCTGCAGCAGGCCCGCGCCGAGCTGGACGCGCAGCGGCACGAGGCGGCCGAGGCCCAGCGGCAGCTGGCGGAGGCCCGGGCGGCGCTGGACGCGGCCCGGGCCGCGCTGGAGGGTGAGCAGCGCGAGGGCGCGAGCGCCAGCCGGGCGCTGGCGGACGAGCGCGGCGCGCTGGCCCGCGACCGCGCCGAGCTGGAGGCCCGGGTGCAGGCGCTGGCCGCCGCGGAGCGCGGCGTGGCCGAGGCGGGCGAGCGGCTGGCGCGGGAGCGCGCCGCGCACGAGTCGCGCGCGGCCGACACCACCGCCATGGAGCAGCTCCTGGCCGAGGAGCGCGAGCTCCTGACCAGCGCGCGGGCCGAGCTGGACGCGCGGACGACCGGGCTGGCCGCCTCCGAGCAGGCGCTGGCCGAGGCGCAGCAGGCGCTGGAGGCGCGCCGGGCCGGGCTGGAGGCGGCCCGCGCTGCGCCGGCGGTGCTGGCCGCGGTGGCGCAGGCCGTGGAGGCGGGCGCTGAGGGCGAGGTGGCGGCGGCGCCGGAGCCGGAGCCGCAGCCCAAGCCGGAGCAGCCTGCCGCCGCCGAGGCGGCGCCGGCCGCACAGGCCGAGGTCGCCGCGGCGCCGCAGCCCGAGCCCGAGCGGCCGGTGGTCGCCGAGGTGGCGCCCGCCGTCGAGCCGAAGCCCGAGCCGGCCGCGCCGGCCGAGGCAGCGGTGGTCGCGCCGGAGTCCGAGGAGGACGAGGCCATCGTCACCGCCGCGGACTTCGACTCCGTCGAGGACGACGCCGCCGACGAGGAGGAGGCAATCGTCTCGACCGCCGACTTCGAGGTGGAGGACGAGTCCACCGAGGAGGAGGAGGCGGTGGTGGCCTTCGACTCGATCGAGGAGGAACCCGCCGGCGGGCTGGCCGGCGCGGAGGCGCCGACCGCGGCGCTGCTCGAGGGCAGCGAGGTGGCCGGATCGGCCGCGCAGGGCACGCGCCCGCCGGTCTAGCTCGGCGGCGCCGCTCCGGGCGGGCCCTGCGCCGGAAGCAGGACGTCGTCCTGGTGAGCCGCGGCGCGGCGCGCCGCTGACACCTTTGGTGAAGAGGGGCGGTGGAGGGCTGCGCGGGCGCGGTCCGGCGCACGCGAATGGGCGGGCGCGGAGGTCGCACCGCCTCCATGAGAGGGCTCTCAGGGTTGGGTCGCTTGCCCCAGCGCGTGGTGCGATCGCCTTCGACTTTGCGTGGAATCGCAGCCCGGACCGACAGCAACCGCGCGTCCGTGTTGGCCGGCAACCCCGCACAGGCACGGCAAGAACCGGTCCGGGTCGGCCTCCGCAGGCGCCCCTGCGCCTCGCTCCGAACCCGCGGTGGGTAAAAAGTAAGAGCACCGGACCAATTGCGCCCGGTCACGGCGTGGTCTGCGCTCCCGCGCGCATCATGCGACCCGCAAGGACGCGCCGATCCTCGACGGCGCGCGCCCGGGGGAGCGGGAGGGGCCCGCACTCCAGAGTCACAGGCAGGGTCGAGGGAGGGCAGTCCAATGACATCTTCGCGTTCACTGTCGCTTCTCGCTGCGCTCGCCGCGTGCGTGCTGGCCGGCTGCTCCGGCTCTGACGGCGCGATCGGCCCGACCGGCCCGACCGGTCCCACCGGTCCGTCCGGCAACGACGCCTCCGCGTACGGCACGCTGGTCGGCACCGTCACCGACACGTTCGGCAACGACGTGGCCGGCGCGACCGTCTCGTACCTGGTCGGGACCGACAAGGTCTCCGCCACCACCGACGCCAACGGCGCCTACTCCATCGACCTGGCGCCCGGCTCGCGCACCCTGACCTGGGCCGCCACCGGCTACGCCGCCTACGCGCAGGCCGTCGAGGCCGCGCCGACCCAGACCGTCACACTCGACGTGCGGCTCAACCCGGCCAACGGCGCGCGCGCGGTGGTGATCGCCGCCCGCACCGACACCACCTCGCCGGTGGTCCCGGGCACGACCGTGACCCTGAACGCGAACCTGGTCGCCTTCGACCCGGACCTGCAGGACCAGGCCGTCACCTACCAGTGGACCGTGCTCTCCGGCCCGCCCGTCACCTTCAACGACGCCACCGCCAAGTCCCCGACGGCCACGCTGGCCGACCGGGCCTCCTTCAAGAACCGCGCGGTCGAGCTGGCGGTCCCGCACCTGAAGCTCTCGCCGGACGAGCCGGCCCTGAACCAGGACCGCTACCAGGTGGTGCCCTTCTCCTACGAGCAGGCGCTCACCTTCGCCCCGCTGACCAAGTTCAAGGTCGTGGCCACCGTCGGCGGCAAGTCCTTCAGCAGCACGGTCAGCGTCAACGTCACCGGCATCCCGGTGGTCCCGACCACCGGCCTCGCCAACGTGCCCATCAACGCCCCGGTGGTGCTGCAGGGGCAGTTCCCGTTCAAGACCGACGAGGGCGAGTACGTGTGGCCGCTCCGCACCGACTACGCCTGGACCGTCACCGGCCCGGGCGGCGAGGTGACCCTGAACGACCCGAACGGCCCGTTCCCCGACTTCACCCCGGCGACCGCGGGTGACTACGTCGTCTCCGAGGGCGGCAGCGTGGTCCTGACCGTCCACGCCGGCACCTACGACGGCATCATGGCCGGCCCGGGCGCGGTGGTGAGCACCTGCGGCGCCTGCCACAGCGGCGTCAGCGTGCCCAACCCGTTCCCGGAGTGGCTCGAGACCGGGCACAAGGAGGTCATGTTCGCCGGCATCATGGAGCCGCTGCCGGACGGCCACTACGCCAAGACCTGCACGCCCTGCCACACGGTCGGCAACGGCCGGACCGGCTCGGGCGGCTTCGCCGACGCGATGGCCTCGGAGAACCCGGACTTCGCCTCGCTGCAGGGTGACCTGAACGCCGAGGAGCACTTCTTCGCCCGCTACCCGGCCTCCGGCCGCCTGGCCGGCGTCCAGTGCGAGAACTGCCACGGCCCGCAGATGGGCAACGAGGAGCACGCGAACGGCAACATCTGGACCGACGCCGAGACCTCGCGCATCACCTACTCCGCGAGCGTGTGCGCCACCTGCCACGCCCGCGCGCCGAAGCACGGCCGCTACACGCAGTGGATCACCAGCTCGCACGCCAACAAGGCCACGGTGACGTTCAACTCCAACGAGGAGACGGGCGCGCTGTCCAACTCCTGCGCCTGCTGCCACAGCGCCCAGGGCTTCGCCGGCTACCGGTCCATCCTGCCCACCGCGAACGGCGACCGCTCGCTGACCCCGCTGCCGGCCGGGCTGAACATCTACAACGCGCAGCCCATCACCTGCCAGACCTGCCACAACTCGCACCACGAGGGTGACCTGTCGGTCGCCGAGTCCGAGAACCTGGCCACCGTCGGCCCGACCGAGGGCGCCACCTACATGCTGCCGTCCGGCTTCGCCGCCACCGGCGTGGGCAAGGGCGCGCTCTGCATCGCCTGCCACAACTCGCGCCAGGGCATCAACGGCGGCAAGCCCTACCTGCACGAGGACGGCGACGTGAAGTTCGGCACGCTGGCCAGCTACGGCGCGCCGCACGAGGCCGCGCAGGGCGACGTGCTGATGGGCCGCAACGCCTACTGGCTCGGCGCCGCGACCTACAACAGCCCGGCCACCCGCTCGAAGCACTCGTACATCACCGACACCTGCGTGACCTGCCACATGGAGCTGACGACGCTCGACCTCTCCGTCGCCGAGGAGGGCCAGACCCGTCACGACTTCAAGGCCACGCCGGACGTCTGCAACAAGTGCCACGGCGAGTACTCCACCGAGTCCGTGCAGGCGGCCTTCGCGCCGCGGCTGGCGCAGGTCAAGGCGGCCGTGGGCCAGGCCATCCTCCGCCTGAAGTACAACGACGCCATCCCGGCCGGCACCACCGCCGTCCTGGTGGCCAACCGCCAGGGCCAGGTGGACGTGACCGACGCCACCGGCACGCACCGCTGGTTCCTCAGCAACCGCGCCAACAACGACGCGTTCCTGGTGGACCCGAACACCGGTGAGCTGGTCTCCGGCTGCGTCGGCACCGAGACGCTGGCCACCTGCACCGGCTTCCTGGCCGGCGCGCCCGGCGTGGCCGCCATCGGCAGCAGCGCCACCCAGGACGCCACCGTGTCCGCCACGGGCGTGAACGGCGTGGTCGCCAAGGCGCTCTGGAACACCGTGCTGGTGCAGGACGACGCGTCGAAGGGCGTCCACAACCCGTCCTTCTCGTTCGAGGTGATGGACCAGACCCTGGTCCACATCGCCAGCTTCACGAAGTAGCCCGGTCTGCTCCGCCTCCGGGCGGAGCCCGAGCGGTCGGCCGGCGGGTCCTCCGGGGCCCGCCGGCTTCGTCTTTCGCTCGTCGCGCGGCCCGGGCGACGCTGTGGGGCCGGCGCGGTGCGGTGCGGAGCGGTGGCGGCGCTGTGGGTGCCGGGGCGCCGACCCAGCGAAAAGATCGCCGCGCTTGCACCTGATCAACCCAAGCGGGGCCGTGCCGTGCGAGACTGCTCACGTCTGGTGAACCCGTGAAAACCGTCCTCGCCCTGCTCCCGCTGCTGCTCCTCCCAGGCTGCGATCGCTCCCAGGACCGCGCGCTGGGCGCGTGCAAGTCGGAGATCGCCCGTCACCTGGTCAACCCCGCGAGCGCGGAGTACAGCGACGTCTCGCTCGAGCCGGTGGCCACCGCCGCGGGCCAGCGCTGGGTGGTGCTGGTGAAGGTCAGCGCCACCACCGGCGCCGGCTCCAGCGAGACCACGCGCCTGCGCTGCGCGGTGGACGAGACGTTCCAGGTGACCGAATCTCGGGGAGCGCTGAGGGCGCTCACCCGAGCCCGGCGGCGCGCATCCGCCGCCAGAGGGTGCTGCGGCTGACGCCCAGCGCCCGCGCCGTCTCCAGCCGGTTCCAGCGGTGGGCCTCCAGGGCTCGCGCCAGCGCCTCGCGGTCCTCCGCGGCGCTGGGCGGCGGGGCGGCGCGCGCGGCCGGCGCTTGGAGGGCCAGGGGCGGCGGAGAGGCCGGCTCGGGGCCGGCCAGCTCGGGCGGGAGGTCCTCCGGCTGGATGGTCTGCCCCTGCGCCACGGTGGCGGCGAACTCGAGCGCGTTCTCCAGCTCGCGCACGTTGCCCGGCCAGTCATGGGAGAGCAGGGCCCGCGCCGCCTCCGGTGAGAGCCGCAGCGCGCGGCCGGTGCGGGCGCAGGCCCGCGAGAGCAGCAGGCGGGCGATGGGCTCGATGTCCTCGCGCCGGGCCCGCAGCGGCGGCACCTCGATGGGGAAGACGCGCAGCCGGTAGTAGAGGTCCTCGCGGAAGCCGCCCTCGGCCACCGCCTTGCGCAGGTTCCTGTTGGTGGCGGCGATGATGCGCGCGTTGGTGCGGCGCGTGGTGCTGTCGCCGACGCGCTCGTAGGTGTGCTCCTGCAGGACGCGCAGCAGCTTCACCTGGAGGTGGAGCGGGACGTCCCCCACCTCGTCCAGGAAGAGCGTGCCGTCGGTGGCGGTCTCGAAGCGGCCGGCCCGGTCGCGGACCGCGCCGGTGAAGGCGCCGCGGACGTGGCCGAACAGCTCGCTCTCCAGCAGCTCGCCCGGCAGCGCGGCCGCGTTCACGGCCACGAAGGGGCCGCTCCGGCGCGGCGAGTGGGCGTGGATGATGCGCGCCAGCACCTCCTTGCCGGTCCCGCTCTCGCCGGTGATGAGCACCGTGGACTCGCTGTGCTGCAGCGGGTCGATGAGCCGGAAGACGCGGGCCATGGCCTGGGAGCGCGCGATGAGCCCGAACCCGGCGGTGGGCCCGGCGGCCTCCTCGGTGGCCTCGTCGGCGGGGCGCATCACCACCAGGTACTTCGCCGCGGGATCGCAGACGCCGAACTGGTCGTGGATGAGCGGCGCCGCCAGAGACCGACATGAGCCGGGTGGCCCCGCTCGGCGCCTGCAGCACTGCGCGCCACCCCTCGCGCTTCTCGCCGGCCTCGAGCGCCTGCCGCAGCGGCCCCTCGTCGCCGAACAGCTCGGCGCCGAGCAGGCCCTGGACCGGCTCGCCGCGGGCGCGCACCGCGGCGCCCTGGCCCAGCAGCGCGTCGAGCATGTCCGACGCGTAGCGGACCCGGAACCCCTCGTCGAGCGCCATGCAGACCCGGCCCAGCGAGCCGAAGGCGACGTTCACCGCGGAGAAGGCCTTCTCCTGGTCGGAGCCCGGGCCGCAAGTGGTGGCGGGCTCGGCGAGCGGCTCGCGCATGGCGTCTCAGCCTCCTGAAACATCCCGTTGCGGCATGGTGAAACATTTCGTCGCGTAGCGCAACGTCTCCGGGCTGCAACCGCCTGGGATCACTGACGCCGCTGTCCGGGCACGCGGCACGCAAAGGAGGTTTGCGAGAAACGCGCCGCTTCACGCGGCGCCCCCGGTGAAAGGGCGGAAGCGCCGATGGATGCCCCCAAGAAGAGTCCCTGGTTCCTGGCGCTCGCGGTGGGAGCCGTGGCAGTGGGCGCGGCCGCCGTCGCGCTGGCCACGCGCCCGGCGCCGCCGCCTCCGCTGCGCCACGCCGCCGGCTGGACCAGGCCCATCCGGCCGCACTTCGACCACACGCCGGTGATCCCCGCTTCCTTCGAGAGCCCGCAGGCGGTCACCCGCGCCTGCCTCGGCTGCCACCCGGATGCCGCCGCGGTGATGAAGACCGCGCACTGGCGCTGGCTGGGGGACGAGGTCGAGATCCCCGGCCGCCCCGGGAAGAAGCTGCGGGTCGGCAAGGCCAACCTGCTCAACAACTTCTGCATCGCGGCGCGCGGCAACGAGAGGTCGTGCACCAAGTGCCACATCGGCTACGGCTGGGCCGACGACAGCTTCGACTTCTCGAAGGCCGAGAACATCGACTGCCTGGTCTGCCACGAGCAGACCGGGACCTACGCCAAGGGCCCCTACGGCCTGCCCACCCCGGAGACCGACCTGGTGGCCGCGGCGCGGTCGGTGGCCACGCCGACCCGCGAAGCCTGCCTGGGCTGCCACGCCTTCGGCGGCGGCGGGCAGGGCGTGAAGCACGGCGACCTCGACTCCTCCCTGGCCCACCCGCAGGAGCAGGAGGACGTGCACCTCGGCCGGCTCGGCTTCCTGTGCGTGGACTGCCACCAGGCGCCGGGCCACCAGCTGCGCGGCCGGGCCTTCTCGGTGAGCGTCGAGGACGCGCACGGCGTGGCCTGCACCGACTGCCACACCACGCCGGAGCACCGCGACGAGCGGCTCGAGGCGCACCTGTCGGCGGTGGCCTGCCAGACCTGCCACATCCCCAGCTTCGCCTCGAAGGTGCCCACCAAGGCCACCTGGGACTGGAGCAAGGCCGGCGACGGCACGCGCCCGGACGACGCGCACACCTACCTCAGGATCAAGGGCGAGTTCACCTACGAGCTGGACGCGCGGCCGGACTACGGCTGGTTCAACGGGACGGTGGGGCGCTACCTGCTGGGCGACCGGATCGACCCGCGGCAGGTGACGGTGCTCAACCCGCCGCAGGGCTCGATCGGCGACCGCACCGCCCGCATCTGGCCCTTCAAGGTCCACCACGCGAAGCAGCCCTACGATGCGGGCCACGACTACCTGTTCCCGCCCGTCACCGGCGGCCCGGGCGGCTACTGGACCACCTTCGACTGGGACAGCGCCTTCCGCCTGGGCGAGAAGGCCAGCGGCCTCCCCTACAGCGGCCAGTACGGCTTCGCGCCCACCGACATGTACTGGCCCCTCTCGCACATGGTCGCGCCCAAGGAGCGCGCCCTCGGCTGCAACGACTGCCACGGCGCCCAGGGCCGCATGGACTGGAAGGCGCTCGGCTACGCAGGGGATCCCATCCAGAACGGAGGCCGCCGGTGAGCTGGTCCTTCCCCGCGCGTCCCGCGCTCGCCCTCGCCCTGCTGGTCGCCGCCGCCCCCGCGGCGGCCCAGCAGGCGGTGAACCCCATCCACCCCGCCTTCCGGCCGCTGGACGCGGCCGGCAAGCCCACCGCCGACGGCGCGCAGGTCTCGCTGGAGAAGACCTGCGGCGCCTGCCACGACGCCGCCTGGATCGGCCAGCACACCGGGCACGCCGCCGCCGCCGGACGCCCCGCCGCCACCTGCGCCCAGTGCCACCTGGACGGCGGCCAGCTCCTGGTCACCCCGGCGTCGCTGGAAGCCGACGGCCGGCTCCGCCGCGAGGCCATCCGCATCGGCGCGCCCCGCGCCCAGGGCTGCGCCCGCTGCCACGGCCTGCTGACCGACGGCCGCGCCCCGGTGGCGCTCCCGCCGGACCTGGCCGCGCCGGCGGCGGGGCGGAGCTACCGGCTCACGCTGGGCGAGGGGGCCATCCTCTCGCCGGAGCGGATGTCGGCCTCGTTCCTGGCGCTGGAGGGCAAGGCGACCCTGGACGCGCCCTGGGACGTGCACGCCGCCAAGCTGGTGGACTGCACCGCCTGCCACTTCGCCGGCAACGACCCGGCCCGCACCGACCCCAAGCAGCCGCGGCTCCAGTACCTCACCGCCGACCCGCGGCGCCTCTCCCGCGCCGAGTTCCTGGTGCGGCCCGACCACCGGCTGGGCAAGGCCGGCTGCCGCTCCTGCCATGACGCGCAGCAGGCCCACGCCTTCCTGCCCTACCGCGCGCGGCACCTGGAGGTGCTGGCCTGCGAGGCCTGCCACCTGGCCTCGCCGCGCGCCCCGGTGCTGGAGCAGGTGGACGCGACCGTGGCCGGCCGCGACGGCGCGCCCGTGCTCCGCTTCCGCAACCTGGCGGTCCGACCCGGCGAGCCGCTGGGCGCCGCCACCGTCCGTCCCTTCCAGCCGCTCCTGGCGGAGCGGGCCGAGCCGGACGGCGCGCGCCGGCTGGCGCCGGTGAACCTGATCACCCGCTACCGCTGGGTGGCCGGCCCGGAGCGCGCCGAGGTGCCGTTCGAGCGGGTGGCGGCCGCGCTGGTCGAGGGAGGCGCCTGGCGCCGCGAGGCGCTGGCCGCGCTGGACGCCGACCACGACGGCGACCTCTCCGCGGGCGAGCTCCTGCTGGACACGGCGGAGGAGGTGGCCTTCGTGGCCGGCGCGCTGCGCGGCGCGGGGCTGCAGGATCCGGCCATCGCCGGCGACCTGCAAATCCTCCCTCTGGTCCACGGCGTCTCCACCCGCGACCAGGCGCTGCGCGCCTGCGGCGCCTGCCACGGTCCCGAGTCGCGCCTCACCGCGCCGTTCACCGTGGCCTCGGTCCTGCCCGGCGGCGTCCCGCCGGCCCCGCCAACGGCGGCGCCGTGACCTTGGCCGGCACCGTGGCCCCTTCCGCCGGCGGCGGGCTCTCGCTGCTGCGCCAGGCCGGGGTCGCACCGCGTGGGCTGCACGTGCTCGGCCACTCTCGCGAGGGGATCACCAACACCCTGGGGTTCGTGATCTTCCTGCTCACGCTGGGCGGCGTCTCGGCGCATGGCCTGCTGCGGTGGGCGCTGCGCCGCCGCCAGGGCCACGCCCCGGTGGCGGAGCGCGACGAGTACGCGTTCGGCCGCTACGAGCGGCTCTGGCACTGGACCATGGCCCTCTCCGGCGCCGTGCTGATCGCCACCGGCCTGGTCATCCACGGCGGGGCGGGCGGCGGGCTGCCGGCGGCGGTGGCGCTGCACAACGCCTTCGCCGTGGTGCTGATGGCCAACGCCTTCCTGGCCCTCTTCCACCACCTGGCCACGGCCGCCATCCGCACCTTCATCCCGTCCCCCACCGGTCTCCTGGCCCGCATCGCCCAGCACCTCGACTACCAGGCGCGGGGCATCTTCCGCGGCGCCGCCCACCCGGAGAACGCCCCCGGGCACAAGCTCAACCCGCTGCAGCAGCTGACGTACCTGGGGCTCCTCAACGTGCTCTTCCCGCTCCAAATCGCGACCGGCCTCTTGCTCTGGGCCGCCGGGCACTGGCCCCCGGTCGCGGCCGCGATCGGCGGGCTGGCGGTGATCGCGCCATCCACGACCTGGGCGCCTGGCTCTTCCTCACCTTCTTCGTGCTGCACGTCTACCTCGTCACCACCGGTCGGACGCCGACCGAGCACCTCACCTGGATGATCACCGGCTGGCGCCGCGCGCCGGATCGCGGGGAAGGCGCGCCGCAGGAGCGGAGCTGATCATGGCCAAGGAACCGCGTCCCTACCTGAACCCGTACCTCGCCGGCGCGCTGCTCGGCGTGGTGCTCTTCCTCAGCTTCTACGTGACCGGCGGCGGGCTCGGCGCCTCCTCCGCGCTCAGCCACGTCGAGGCGGCGGTGGTCGACCTGTTCGCCCCGGCGCACGTCGAATCGCACCGCCTACCTGGCCGAGATGGCCGGCGGCAGCCGCAACCCGTGGAACCACCAAGGCGTCTGGATGCTGCTGGGCACCGTGCTGGGCGGAATCGCCTCCGGGGTCCTCAACCGGCGCTTCAGGCTGGAGTTCCGCAAGGGCCCGAACGTCAGCACCGGCACGCGGGTGGTCTTCGCGCTGCTGGGCGGCGCCATCATGGGCTACGGCGCGCGGCTGGCCCGCGGGTGCACTTCCGGCCAGGCGCTCTCCGGCGGCGCGGTGCTCTCGGTCGGCAGCTGGGCCTTCGCGCTGGCGGTCTTCGCCGGCGCCTACGCGCTGGCGTACACCGTCCGCCGGCTCTGGAACTAGGGAGGGCGATCACCATGGCACCGTTCGCGCTCACCCCCGGCACCCTCGGCTACGTCCTCGCCTTCCTGGCCATCGGCCTCGGCTTCGGGTTCGTGCTGGAGCTGGCCGGCTTCGGCGACACCCGCAAGCTGGCGGCGCAGTTCTACTTCAAGGACCTCACCATCCTGAAGGTCATGTTCACCGGCATCGTGGTGGCCGCGGTGCTGCTCGCCGCCGCCACCTCGCTGGGCCTGCTCGACCTGGGCCGCGTCTGGATCAACCCCACCTACCTGTGGCCCGGGATCGTGGGCGGCCTGATCATGGGCGTGGGGTTCATCCTTGGCGGCTCTGCCCCGGCACCTCGGTCGTGGCGGCCGCGACGCTCAGGCGTCGACGGCATGCTCTTCCTGCTCGGCGTGCTGGTGGGCGTGGGCGCGTCGGCGAGACGGTGGGCCGCTTCGAGCCCTTCTACCTCTCCTCGTACATGGGCCGCTTCACGCTGCCAGAGCTGTTGGGGCTGCCGCTGGGGGTCACGCTGGTGCTGGTGGTCGCCATGGCCCTGTTCATGTTCTGGGGCGGTGAGCTGCTCGAGCAGCGCCACGGCCAGGGCAGGCCCTGGGCGGAGATCCGCCTGGCGCCGGCCCGGTCCGGCAAGGCGCTGGCGGCGGGCGCGCTCCTCCTGGCCGCCGCGGCCGTGGCCGCAAACGGCCAGCCCACCCCGCAGCAGGTGTTCGCCCGGCTCGGCCCGGCCGCGCAGGCGGAGCTCGAGTCCCGCGCCGTGGTGGTGGATCCGGCGGAGGTGGTGGCGCTGCGGAAGGACCTGACGGTGCAGGTGGTGGTGCTCGACCTGCGGGACGAGCACCAGTTCCTCCTGTTCCACGTCGGCGGCGCGCGGCGGGTGGGGCCGGAGCAGCTCCTGGCCCCGGGCACCGTGAAGCAGCTCCTCGACCAGCCCGCCTCGACGGTGACCTTCCTGGTCGGCACCGGCGAGGCCCAGGCGCTGGAGGCGTGGAAGGGGCTCAAGGGGCTGGGCGTGCCCAACCTTTACGTGATCGAGGGCGGCATGAACGGCTGGCTGGAGCGGTACGCCGTGCCCACCTGCGTGGCGGCGCCGTCCACCGCGGCCGCCGCCGGCGCCTCCGACGTGCCCCGCTGGCAGTTCGCCCACGCGACCGGCGACCAGCTCCCCGCCTCCTGGCCCGAGCTGTCGCGCTCCGGCGCGTTCCGCACCCCCTGCGGCGAGCCCATCGCCCAGGGCGGCCACGAGGGGATCACCTGGCCCGAGCACGCCTTCACGAAGAAGGTGAAGCTGCAGACGAGGACGGTGGTGAAGGGCGGGTGCGGGTGACTGTTCGGGCTGGCGCAGCCGGCCCAGAACCGCTTCTGGCGCTGGCCACGGCCACGTGGGCAGCGGCGCAGGGTCGTCGTCCGTTCGTGATGAGCGTAGGGCCGGCGCCGAGCCGGCTCATCCGGGGGGCCGGCCCGGAGTCGAATCACGAACGGGGGCGCGTCAAGCAGCCGGATCACGGGGCGGATCAGGGCCCAGAGCGCGCTGGCGCCGGCTGGCGCTGTGTGCCAGGTTGTGCCCGTGGAACCCACCGCCAAGCCCCCGTCCCAGCCGCAGAACGCCGCCCAGGACCACGCCAGCGAGTTCGCGCGGCTCGTCGAGCTGCTGCGCAAGGGCCAGCTCGAGCCCCCTCCCTCCAGCGAGGCGCTGGGGCCGCTCCAGCAGGGCGACGTGGAGCCCTGGCCGGCGCCCGGCTCCGCGCGCGCCCTGGAGCTATTCGGCTCGGCCGCGAGGCCTTCGCGCGCGGCGAGGTGGCCAGCCTGGTGCTGGCCGGCGGCGCAGGCACGCGCTTCGGCGGCGCGGTGAAGGCGCTGGTCCCGGTCAGCGGTGACCGCACCTTCCTCGACTACAAGCTGGCCGACGCGCGCCAGGCGGGCGCCGCCGGCGGCCGCCCGGTGCCGGTCGCGATCATGACCTCGCCGCTCACGCACGCCGGGATCGCCGCGCACGTGCAGGGGCTGCCCGACGTCCACCTCTTCGAGCAGCGGATGCTCCCCCGGCTGACGCCCGAGCTGGAGATCTTCCGTGGCGCGGACGGCCAGCCCTCGCTGGCGCCGTCGGGCCACGGCGACGTGCTGCGCGCGCTGCGCGCCAGCGGCGTGGGCGAGGCGCTGCGGCGCCGGGGCGTGCGCCTGCTCTACTTCACCAACGTGGACAACCTCGCCGCCAGCCTGGACCCGCTGGTGATCGGCGCGCACCTGGCGCTGGGCAAGGCCATGATGGTCGAGGTGACGGCCCGCCGCCGCGCCGACGGCGGCCTCGACACCGGCGCCGCGCCGGTGCGGGTGAAGGGGCACGTGCAGCTGGTGGAGCACGTGGAGAAGGAGCGCCACCCGCTCATCTCCACCAACGACATCACCTTCGAGCTGGCGCGCCTGCTGGATCAGGAGATTCGGGCTGCCCTGGCGCGTGGCGCGCAAGGAGGTGGAGGGCCGCCCGGCGCTCCAGCTCGAGCAGGTCACCGGCGAGGTGACGGGCGTGCTGGGCGCGGACGGGAGGCCGGTCCTCCCCAGCGCCTACCTCGAGGTGCCGCGCGAGGACCTGGCCACCACGCGGTTCGAGCCGGTCAAGGCGCGCGAGGACCTGCCGCGCACGCAGGCGCTGCTGCGGGCGCGCCAGGCGCTGTGAGCGGGGCGACCACGACCATGATCTACGACGCAGACACGGCCCCCGACGCCCAGGCCTGGGCCGCCGCGGGCGACACCGAGCGGCTGGCCGCGGTGGAGGCCCACCACCGCACGCTGACCTCGCCCCACCCGAAGCAGCCCCGCCCGCGCCTGCACGCCGCCATCCACATGGTGGTGGAGACCCAGGCCGCCACCGGCGAGCCGCCCCAGGTCGCCCGCGCGCTGGAGCGGCTCGTGGCGGGCGGCCTCTCCCGCCACGAGGCGGTCCACGCGGTGGGCATGCTGGTCGCGAACGTGATGTCGGCCTCGATGGAGGGGCGCGCGTACGAGCCTGCCGTCTACGCCCGCGAGCTGGACGAGCTGACCGCGGAGCGCTGGCGGTCGCTGGCGCAGGAGCAGGGCGGCTGAGGGGTGGCGGCGGCGCAGGCGGTTGCCCGATCGCCCGCGTCGCGCTAACACGCTGGCCATGGTCCGACTCCTCCTCGTCTGCGCAGGTGGCGCGCTGGGCAGCGGGCTGCGCTGGCTGACCGTCAGCTGGGCCGCCGCCACCTGGGGCGCGAGCTTCCCGCGGGGCACGTTGATCGTGAACCTGGCCGGCTCGTTCCTGCTGGCGGTGCTCATGACCGTGGCGCTGGCCGGGCGCGCCGTCTCCGACGACGTGCGGATCTTCCTCGCCGCCGGCGTGCTGGGCGGGTTCACCACCTACTCCTCGTTCAACTGGGAGACGCTGGCCCTGCTGGACGACGGCCGGCCGGGGCTGGCAGCGCTCAACCTGGTGCTGACGATGATGGGCCGCCTGCTGATGGGGCTGGCCGGGGCCTACCTGGCGCGGCGCTGGGTGGGCTGAAGCCCGCGCGCCGACCCCATCGCCGGACGCGTCGACCCGCCCGCCGGGCGTGCGGGCGATCCGCCCGCCTGCAGGCAGGACGCACGCATGGTGTAACGCCCAGCCCCGATGCGCACGTTCGAGCCAGGACGGGGCCCAGTGCGGGCGAGGAGGCGTGCGATGCTGGGGAAGACGGCAGCGGCGGTGCTGGCGGTGCTGGCGGCGGGCGGGGCGCGGGCGGAGGACGCGGCAGCGCCGCAGGGAACCAGTCCGGCCTTCGAGCAGGCCTGCGTGGACCTGCTCCACGGGCGCGTACCGCCCGGCGGCGCGCAGGCCATCTCCACGCTCCGGAAGGCGTGCGACGGGCTGATGGACGCACGCACGGCCGAGCGCGCCGAGGCGGAGGCTCGGGCCCAGGCGCAGCGCGAGGTGGCCGCGGCGCAGGCGAGCTCGGGCACGGGCGGTGCCACGCCGGACCCGGGGAGCGCGACCGCGGCGCCGGGGCAGGGCGCTGACGTCGCGTCGGCGTTCGGGACGGCCACCAAGGAGCTGACCGGACCGGGCCGCGGCCAGGCCCTGGGCCTGAGGGCCAGGGGGCCGGTGAGCTACACGCTCACCAGCAACGCCGTCGGCTGGTTCAACGGCCTGGGCGCGAACGCCGAGCTGGTCGGCTCGCTGACGCCCAAGCTCTCCTGGGTGGGCGGCCTGCGCTACTCCAGCACCGACGCCACCAACGGCACGGCCAGCACCTTCGGGATGGAGGCCGGCGCCGACTACTTCCTCTACGGCAAGCACAACGAGGGCTTCCGCGTCGGCCCGCGCCTCGAGCTGGCGGCGGGCCGTGAGTCGTTCGAGGGCTCCACCACCTTCGCCTGGATGGGCGCGTCCGGGGAGGTGGGCTACAACTTCATCGCCACCAACGGCCTCACCGGGCTCCTGGCGGTCGGCCTGGGCGGGCGGATTGCCGGGGACGAGCGCGAGAACTTCTCCAGCTTCACCAGCGGTGGAGACTTCGGACCCTACCTCAAGGCCGGCCTGGGCTACAGCTGGTGATCGAGCCCGAGGCGGGCGGCGTCCTCGGGCGTGTCGGCGTCCTCGAGGCACCGCCCCTCCGGATCCACCGCGCGCCACTCTTCCTCCTCGAGGACGCGGGCCGGCAGGGCCGCCACCAGCGCGCGCAGCGACGGCGTCCCCTCGCGCAGCGCCGCCTCGACGGCCGGCAGCGCCGCGCGCGCCCAGAGCGCGTGCAGCGGCTGCAGCCGGCCGGCCCAGCGCACCACCACCACCTGCGCGCCCTCGTGCCGCGCTGCGGCGAGCGCGCGGATGGACGCCTCGGCGAGGAACGGCATGTCGCACGCGGCGGTGAAGACCCAGGGCGTCCGCGCCGCATGCAGCGCCGCGTGCAGGCCCCCCGGCGCGCCGCGTCCCGGGAGCTGGTCCGGGATGATCGGAACCCCCAGGTGGCGGTACGGCGCCGGATCATCCGCGACCATGAAAACGCTGTCGAACAGCGCCTCCATCAGCTGGATTGCGCCGGCGGCGATGGGGCGCCCCTCCCTCTGCAGCAGCCCCTTGGGGACGCCGCCCAGGCGTGAACCCCGGCCGCCGGCGAGCAGCGCCCCGCTGATGTCGGTGAGTGCGGGAAGCGGTCGCACCGGCGCAATCTAGCGCACCCTGCGCTGTTCGCGCGCCGGGCGATAGTGGAGCGCCCGGGGCCTTTCGGGTTAAAAGGTGCCCCCCATGACCCCGGAACAGCGCCTGGCGGCGTTCCAGAAGATCGTCGAGCAGAAGCCAGACGATCCCTTCGCGCGCTACTCGCTCGCGATGGCGCTGCGCGGGGCGGCGCGGGCCGAGGAAGCGGTCGTGCAGTTCCGCGAGCTGGCCCGCCGTGCGCCGGACTACGTGCCCACCTACCTGATGCTGGGCCAGGCGCTGGAGGGGCTGGGCCGCGACGTCGAGGCGGCCGCGGCCTACGAGGACGGGATCGCCTGCGCGGCCCGCAAGCAGGACGGACACGCCCGGAGCGAGCTGGCTGGCGCCCTGGAGGCGGTCCGCGCCAGAGGAGCATCACGATGAGCAACGAGACCGAGACCACCGAAGCCACCTCTCCCATCCCGGCGCTGGGCGGCCTGCTCAAGGGCAAGCGCGCGCTCGTCACCGGCGTCGCCAACGAGCGCTCGATCGCCTGGGCCATCGCCGAGGCCTTCCACCGCGAGGGGGCCGAGCTGGCCTTCACCTACCCCGGCGAGGCCATGGGCAAGCGCGTCCGCCCGCTGGTCGAGCCGATGCGCCCGGCGGCCGTGATCGACTGCGACGTGGGCAAGGACGAGGACATCGACCGGACCGTGGCCGAGCTCCGCAAGGTCTGGGACCGGGTGGACATCCTCATCCACTCCATCGGCTTCGCGCCCCGCAACGCGCTGGACGGCCGCTTCCACGAGGTGACCACCCGCGAGGCGTGGCAGATCACCATGGACATCTCGGCCTACTCGCTGATCGGCCTGACCCGCGCGTTCAAGCCGCTCATGCCGGCCGGCGCCAACGTCCTCTCGCTCTCGTACTACGGGGCCGAGAAGGTGGTCCGGAACTACAACGTGATGGGCGTGGCCAAGGCGGCGCTGGAGTGCTCCACCCGCTACCTGGCCGACGACCTGGGCCAGGACGGCATCCGCGTCAACGCCATCAGCGCCGGCCCGATCAAGACCCTGGCCGCCGCCGGCATCAAGGGCATGCGGACCATGCTGGCCGAGAACGCCGAGCGCACGCCGCTGCGCCGCAACATCGAGCAGGACGACGTGGCCCGGGGCGCGCTGTACCTGTGCTCCGACCTGGGCCGGAACGTCACCGGCGAGGTGCTCCACGTGGACGCCGGGCAGAACGTGCTGGGCGTCGTTTCGATGGGGTGAGTGGCGAGCTCCACTGGCGAGCCGCGAAGCGGCGAGCCCTTGGAATCACCGGCCCGCTCGGATCCCATCCAGGATCCAGCGGGCCGTTTCACTGGCGAGCCGCGATGCGGCGAGCCCTGGGATCCACCGGCCCACCCGGATCCCGTTCATCCTTCGACTCCGCGGCCCGGTTCCCGGGCCGCTACGCTCAGGACGAACGGAGCGCCGCCCGGTTCCCGGGCCGCTACGCCAGGACGAACGGAGCGCGGCCCCCGCGCGCCTCACAGCCCCCGCCCCGCCACGCGGGCCCGCGCCCCCTCGCCGACGTAGGGGTTCGACCGCCGCTCATCCCCGAGCAGCGCGGAGGGCCCGTGCCCCGGGTGGAAGCGCACGTCGTCGCCGAGCGGGAACAGCACCTCGCGGATGGACCGGAGCAGCGCCGCGGCGTCCCCGCCCAGCAGGTCGGTGCGGCCCACCGAGCCGGCGAAGAGCGTGTCGCCCACGAAGAGGTCCTTCGAGCCCGGGAAGAAGACGGCGCAGCCGCCCGGCGTGTGGCCGGGGACGTGCAGGATGCGGGCCTCGTGATCACCCACGGTGAAGGTCTCGCCGTGCCCGTGGCGGTGGGCCACCGCGGGCGCCTTGGCCGGGGGGAAGCCGAACATGGCCGCCTGCTGGGGCAGGATGTCGAGCCAGTACTGGTCCGCCTGGTGGAGCTGCACCGGCGCGCCGGTGGCCTCGCTGGCCTCCGCGGCGCCGGACACGTGGTCCACGTGGCCATGCGTCAGCACGATGCGGGTGACCTTGAAGCCGCCCGGCTCGCACAGCGCCAGGACCCGCGGGATCTCGGCCCCTGGGTCGATCAGGACGGCCTCGCCGGTCCGGTCGCAACCGGCCAGCCAGGCGTTCATCGCGAACGGCCCCACCACCACGTGCCGCACCACCAGCATCTGCGCGCTCCTGGGAAACGAAGACGCCCCCGTCCCCGGGGGCGTCTGGGTGCAGGTCCGGGGATCACCCCCGGCCCGCGACGGTCGGCGAAGGTGAGGCTCAGGCCTGGAACGACGAGCCGCAGCCGCAGGTGCTCTTGGCGTTCGGGTTGTTGAACTTGAACCCGGCCCCCTGCAGCCCGACCACGTAGTCCACCGTGACGCCCTGCAGGTACATGGCGCTCATCGGGTCCACGAAGAGCTTGATGCCGTCCTGGTCGAGCGTGAGGTCGTCGGCGCCCGGCTCCTTGTCGAAGTCCATCGAGTACTGGAACCCCGAGCAGCCGCCGCCCATCACGCCGATGCGGATGCCGTAGCCCTCGAGCCCCTCTGCCTTGATGGCTTCCTTCACCATCTCGACGGCCTTGGCCGTGAGGACGACGGGGTTGGTGTTGCCCGCGTCGGCGACGGGGGCGGCGGGGGCGACCGTGGTGGCGTCCATGTGTCTGTGTTCTCCATCCGGGGCCGCTCGCCGGCCCGCTTTGACGTTGCTCAAGGAGTCTAACAGCCGACCCTGGCCGGTTCAACGCGACCCGCCTGCGGCGTCCGGGGGGCCCGGACTCACGCACCCCCGCGACCTGACAGGTGTCTTCCGCCGTCCACGGGCAGCACCGCCCCCGTGACGAACGGCGCAGCGGCCAGGTACCGCACCGCGGCGGCAACGTCCTCCGGCGTGCCGGCGCGCCCCAGCGGGATGCGCCGGGCCAGCTCGCGGCGCTGGGCGCCGGTGTAGGTCTCCGGCCACAGGACCGTCCCCGGGGCCACGGCGTTCACGCGCACGGCGGGCGCGAGGTCGAGCGCCAGCACCTCGGTCAGCCGGACCAGCGCGGCCTTGGAGGCGCAGTAGGCGGCGTAGCCCTTCCACGGCACCAGGCCCCCGCCCACGTCGGCGATGTTGACGACCGCGCCGCGGCTGCGGCGGAGCAGGGGCGCCAGCGCCCGGATCAGCAGCAGCGGCGCGCGGGCGTTGAGCGTCAGCTGCTGGTCCCAGGCCGCGGCGTCGGTCGCCTCCAGCGGCGCGGCGGCGAAGCCGGCCGCGCTGTTGACCAGCAGGTCGAGCCGGTCGAACCGCTCGCGGAAGGCGGCCGCCAGCCGGGCCGGGCCGTCGGCCGCGGCCAGGTCGGCCTGCAGCGCGGCGGTGAAGCCGCGGGGCCGGTGCGTGTGGTAGTGGGCCGCCACCGTCCAGCCGTCGCGGGCCAGGCCGCGGGCGATGGCCTCGCCCACCCGCACGCCGGCGCCGGTGACCAGCGCGATGCGCCGCCGTGACGCCACTCAGCGCTCCCGCTGCGGATCCCAGCCCACCTCGGCGTGCTTCGCGCGGTGGTTGGCGACCCGCGCGGCCACGAAGAGGAAGTCCGAGAGCCGGTTGAGGTAGGCGATCACCGCCGGCGCCACCTCCACCTCGGCCGCCAGCGCCACCACCCGCCGCTCCGCCCGCCGGCACACGCAGCGGGCCAGGTGCAGCGCGGCGCCGGTGCGCGTGCCGCCCGGCAGGATGAACTGGCGCAGCGCCGGCAGCTCGGCCTCCCAGGCGTCGATGGCCGCCTCCAGCCGCTCCGCCCAGCGCGGCTCGACCGCCGGGATGGCGGAGCGCGCCTTGGCGCCGTGGGGCGTGGCCAGCTCGGCGCCGACGCAGAAGAGCTCGTCCTGGATGCGGACCAGCTGCGCGTCGATTCTCGGGGTCCTCCACCTGCGCCCGCACCACGCCCAGCGCGGCGTTCAGCTCGTCCACCTCGCCGTAGGCGTCCACCCGGTGATCGCTCTTGCGGACCCGCGGCCCCCCGAACAGGCCCGTTTCCCCGGCGTCGCCCGTCTTCGTGTAGATCTTCACGGCGCCGTGCCTATCAGGGGGGCCGCGGGGCTGCAACGTCGTCGACGAGGGACACATGGAGCCCATGGACGCGGAGGCGCTGGTAGAGCTCGGCAAGTCGGCGGCAGCGCTGGCCTGGGCCGGCGGGATGACCGTCCTGCGGCCGGATGGCGCGGTGGTGCCCATCCCCCTCGTGGCCGAACCGGAGACGCCCACGCGCGAGGCGCTGGCCGGCGCCGCCGCCGAGGCCGAGCTGATCCTCTCCGGCGCGGTGAAGCTGGCGCGCGCGCTGCTCGCCTCGGGCGACGCGCGCGACCGGGCCGCGCTGGAGGAGCCGTTCAGCGGCCTCGAGCGCGAGGCCATGCAGCGGCTCTTCGTCGAGGCGCCGCTGCCGGCCATGGTGGCCCGGGTGGACTACCTCATCCCTGCCGAGGGCGGCGGGCCGCGGGCGCTGGAGCTGAACGCCACCATCCCGGCCATGCCCGCCTACGCCGACCTGGCCGCCTTCTCCTGGATCCGCGCCGCGGCGCGGGCCCAGGGGCGCTCGCCGCGCCAGGTCGAGGCGCTGGTGGCCGCCTGCGGCAGCCACATGGAGCGGCTGCGGGAGGCGCTGGTGGCCTTCTACCGGCTGCGCGGCGGCACGGCCGCGCGGCCGTCCATCGCGGTGGTGGCGCGCCGGGGCGACGCGCAGATCGGCGAGCTGCGGCGGCTGGTGGAGCACTTCCGGCAGATGGGTCACGCGGCGGAGAGCCTGGTCCCCGAGACCTGCGAGCCGGAGCGCTGGGACATCCTCTACCGCCACGTCTGGGCCCACCGCGTGGAGCCGGCCGCGCCCTTCGCCCGGGCCCTGCGGGCGCCGGGCCGGTTCGTGCTGGCCAACCCGGTCAACGGCCTGCTGGAGGCCAAGGCGCTCTTCGCGCGCCTCTCCGAGTGCGCCGAGGACGCGGCGCTGGCGGAGCGCGCCGGGCTGGACGCGGCCGAGCGCGGCGCGGCGGCGCGGCTGCCCTGGACGCGCCGGCTCACCGAGGCCCACGCCGGGCGGGCGCTGGCCGAGCCGGCCCGCTGGGTGCTGAAGCGGAGCTGGGACTACGGCGGCAAGAGCGTGCACCTGGGGGCCGAGACCGCGCCGGAGGCCTGGCCCGACGTGGTGAAGGCCGCCCTGGCCGACGGGCGCGGCGGCGGCTTCGTGATGCAGGAGCGGATCTTCGCGGCCCGCCGCCCGGCCACCCGCATCGCGCCGGAGGGCGTCAGCCGCGGCGAGTTCTACCGCGACCTCTCCACCTACTGCGGCCTGGGCCCGTCGCGGCCGTCCGGCTCGGTGGTGCGCGCCGCCGCCTCGCCCATCGTCAACATCCTGGGGGGCGGCGGCCTGGCGCCGGTGATCCCCGCGGACCTCTACCGGGAGCTGGTGGGGTGATGGCGCGAGCCTGAGCGCCGCGGAGCGGGTCAGGCCACGGCCGCGAGCACGGTCTCGACCAGCTGATCGTGGGTGTACGGCTTGTCGAGGACGTAGACCAGCGGCTCGGCGCACAGGGCCTCGAGCTCGGCGCCGGCGCGGTGGCCCGAGGACACGACGATGGGCAGGCGCCCGGCGCCGGAGCGCAGCGCCGTCACCACCTCGCGGCAGGTCATCTCCGGCATCATCGCGTCCACGATGGCCAGGTCCAGGTCCGGGCGGGCGGCGTGGCGCAGCACGTCGGCCCGGCTGCCGTCCGACTCGTGCACCTGGTGGCCGGCCCGGCGCAGCAGCGCCGAGGCCGAGCGCCGCACGGCCGGCTCGTCGTCCACGATCAGCACGCGCAGCGCCCGCCGGGCGGCCGGGACCCCGGCGCGCGCGCCGGACGAGGCCTGGACCGCGCCCGCGACCGGCGGGAGGTAGAGCGTGATGGTCGTCCCCCGCCCGGCCGCGCTCTCCACCGCCACGGCGCCGTGGTGCGCCTTGACGGTGCCGTAGACCTCGGCCAGGCCCAGCCCCGTCCCCTTGCCCAGCGGCTTGGTGGTGAAGAACGGCTCGAACAGGTGGGCCCGGATCTCCTCGCTCAGCCCGACGCCGGTGTCGGTCACCGAGAGCGCCACGCACGGGCCCGGCGGGACCCCCAGCGCGCCGGCCCGCTCCGCCCCGAGCGTCACCGCGGCGGTCGAAAGCGTGAGCGTCCCGCCCTCCGGCATGGCGTCGCGCGCGTTGAGCCCCAGGTTGAGCACGGCCGCGTAGAGCCGGTCGGGATCGCCGGCGACCAGGGCGCCGCCCGCGGCGCCGTGGCGGGCGCGGACGGCGATGCGCTTGTCGATGCTCCGCATCAGCAGCGCCACCACGTCGTCCACGACGTGGTCCAGGTCGACGCTGACCGCGGCGGAGGGCTGCTTGCGGGCGAAGGCCAGCAGCTGGCGCGTCAGCCCCGCGGAGCGCCGCGCGGCCTCGCGCACGGTCTCCAGGGCGGCGCGCACCTCGGCGTCCCCCTGCACCGTCTCGGCCAGGTAGTCGGCGCTCCCGAGGATGGCGGTGAGCTGGTTGTTGAAGTCGTGCGCCACGCCGCCGGCGACCCGCCCGATGGCCTCCAGCTTCTCCGACTGGCGGAGCCGCTCCTCCATCTCGCGCCGCTCCGTCACGTCGCGCCCCACGCCGACAATCGCCACCACCGCGCCGGCCTCGTCCAGCACGGCGTTGTCCGACCAGGCCAGGAAGCGCCAGCCCTCGGCGGTGAGCGCGCGCTGCTCCAGGTACGCCGAGTAGGGAGGTCGGAGCAGCGCCTCCATGGCCCGCGCGGTGGGCTCGCGATCGTCCTCGTGGACCAGGGGCAGGAACTGGTGGCCCAGCAGCTCGGCCTCCGACTTGCCGAAGGTCCGGCAGTAGCTGGGGCTCACGAAGAGGAACCGGCCCACCAGGTCGACCTTCACCACCAGGTCGGTCTGGGTCTCGACCAGCAGGCGGTACTTCTCCTGGCTGCGGCGGAGCGCGTCCGCCGCGCGCTGGCGGTCCTCGACGGTGCTGGCCAGGAACAGGCCGGTCACGATCAGCACGAAGCAGAAGACCTGCGCCTCGGCGGCGGCCAGTCCCGGCTCGGCGGTGGTGAGGATGAAGGAGCCCTGGCCCGCGGCCGTGGCGGTGAGCGCCACGAACGCGATCAGCGCGCCGATGCTGGTGGCGCCACGGACCCCCGAGCGCAGCGCCGCCCAGACCAGCGGCGGCAGCAGCAGGAACTCGAAGGGGACGGGCCCGCCGGCGGGCCCCACGAAGATGAGCCAGGCGATCCCCAGCGTGCCGGCCACCATGCCCGCCAGCTCCGCCCGCCGGCGCCGGGGAAGGCCGGGCTGGCGCGGCCCGGTGAAGGCCATCACCGCCGAGCCGACCGTGAGCATGCCCAGGCCCGAGCCCGCCCACACGTGGCCCCACAGCGGCAGGAGCGGGGCGGTGAGCAGCCGGTGGAGCACGGCGCCGGCGAGCAGCGCGCACAGCCCGCTGGTGAGGAGCGGCCCGGCCAGCAGCATCACCAGGACGTCGCGCGCCTGGGAGAGCCGGGGGCGCCCGCCGCACAGCCGGCGGACGAGCCCCGCGGCCAGCGAGGGCTCCAGGGCGTTGAGGAGCGCGAAGGCGATCACCAGCAGCGGCGGCTGGCCGGCCAGGACGTTGGAGACGGCGATGGGGACGCCGGCGGCGAGCAGGATCACCGGCCAGCGGCGCGGCTCGCGCATGACCAGCGCGCCGAACACCAGCCCGGCGGCGGGCCAGAAGAGGGCCACGCTGCCGCCTCCCGGCGTGAGCCGGAGCCCGACGCGGCAGAGCGCGAAGTTCGCGACCGAGAAGGCCGTCAGCGCCGCGACGGTGCGCGCGGCGGACGGGAGCCGCTCCCAGGCCTGGCGCCAGGCGGGCGTGTGGGCGGGTGCTGCGGCGCCGGGCGTGGACGAGGGAGCCATGGCCATCGAGCTCCGACGACCATACCCGGCGTCACGCTGCGCGGAACAGCCCCGAACCCGGGGGCGCGCACACGCGCCCACAGCCGGAGACGGACGGTGGGTCCTGGCCGGGCGCCGCCGGGCCGGACCATGGGTCAGGGCTGCGGTGCCGGCGGCCTCACCCGACCACGCGCCGAGGTTCGCTCCACTCACCCACGCCCGGCGCGCGCCCGCAGCACCTCGCGCGCCACCGCGAGCAGCCGCGCCACCAGGACGGTCGGGCCGTCCGGGCGGTGCAGGGCCAGCAGCCGGGTGGTGGGGGCCGGCGCCGCCAGCGGTCGGAAGACCACGCCGGCCAGCCGCAGCGCGGCCGCGGAGGCCGGGGCCAGCGTCACGCCCACCCGCGCTGCCACCAGGGTGAGCGCCGTGGACAGCTCCTGGACCTCCTGCGCCACCGGCGGTCGGAACCCGGCCGCGCGCGGCTCGGCCTGCAGCACGTCCAGCCAGTTCGGCCGCGGCCGGCGCGGGTAGAAGACGAACGGCTCGGCGGCGAGGGAGGCCAGCGGCACCGTCCGGCGGCGGGCCAGCGGGTGGCCGTGCGGCAGCGCCGCCAGGATGGGCTCCTCCGCCAGCAGCGTGGCGGTCACGTCCTCGGTGACCGGCGGGCGGCCGATGCCCACCTGGATCCGGCCGCTGGCCAGCGCCTCCAGCTGCTCGGCGGTGGAGAGCTCCACCAGCGTCAGCTCCACGCCCGGGTGGCGCTGCCGGAAGATGCGGTAGAGCCGCGGGACGAGCGCGTAGGTGGCCGAGGCCACGAACCCCACCGCCAGCGCGCCCGACTCCCCCTGCGCCACCCGCCGCGCCTCGCGCGCGGCCTGCTCTAGGCGGTCCAGCACGGCGCGCGCGCCGGGCGCGAAGGCCCGCCCGGCCGCGGTCAGGGCCACCCGCCGGCGCGTGCGGGCGAAGAGCTCGAACCCGAGCTGCGCCTCCAGCTGCTTGATCTGCTGGCTGAGCGGCGGCTGGGACATGCGGAGCCGCTCGGCGGCGCGGCGGAAGTGGAGCTCCTCGGCCACGGCCAGGAAGTAGCGGAGGTGGCGCAGCTCGAGATCCATACGCATAGGATATCAAACAAGACGAATGATATATTGGACGTCCCAGGGCGCCGCGACGCATCCTCCCCCCATGCCCAGCGCTGCTCGCCAGGCCCGGGACGTCCCCACCTCGGCCCTGCCGCCCCTGGCCGGCCGCTCCCCGCGGCCCGCCGCGCCGGCGCCGGCCTCGCCGCCGCCGCTGGCGCTCCTGGCCCTGGGGCTGGCCGGGCTCTGCGCCTTCCTCAACGTCTACGCCACCCAGCCGCTGCTGCCGCTCCTGCAGGCGGTGTTCGGCGTCTCCAAGGCCGCCGCGGCGCTGACCGTGAGCGCGCCCAGCGTGGCGGTGGCGCTGGTGGCGCCGTTCGCGGGCGCGCTGGCGGATCGGCTGGGGCGCAAGCGCGTGATGGTGGGGGCGCTCTTCGCGCTCTCGGTGCCCACGCTGCTCGCCGCCACCGCCGGCAGCGTCCCGGCGCTGGTGGCCTGGCGGTTCCTGCAGGGCCTGACGGTGCCGGGCGTGTACGCGGTGGGCATCGCCTACGCCGCCTCGGAGTGGCAGGGGGCCGGCGTGGGGAAGGCCATGGCGGCGCTGGTCACCGGCAACGTGGTGGGCGGGTTCCTGGGGCGGACCCTCTCCGGCCTGGCGGCGGAGCGGTGGGGCTGGCCGGCCGCCTTCCTGGCGCTGGGCCTGCTCACGCTGGCGGGCGCCGCGGCCTGCGCGCGGCTCCTGCCAGCCCCGGCCCGCGCCCCCGCCCGCCGGCTGGCGCCGCTGGCCGCGTTCGCCGGGCTGGCGCGGCGGCTGCCGGAGCGCCGGCTGCGCTCGACGCTGGCGGTGGGGTTCGCGGTGCTGCTCACCCAGACCGCGACCTTCACCTACGTCACCTTCCACCTGGCCGGCCCGCACTTCCAGCTCGGCACCGCCGCGCTGAGCGGCATCTTCGCCGTCTACCTGGCCGGCGCGGCGGTCACGCCGCCGGCGGGGGCGCTCATCGACCGGCTGGGGCCGCGCGCCGTGCTGGTGGCCAGCGCCGGGGTGGGGCTCGCGGGGAGCGCGCTCCTGCTGGCGCCGGCGCTCCCTGCCGTGCTGGGCGGGCTCACGCTGGTCTGCACCGCCAACTTCGCGGCGCAGGCTGCCGCCACCACCTTCCTGCCCACCGCCGCGCCGCCCGAGCTGCGGTCCGTCGCCAGCGGGCTCTACCTGTCCTGCTACTACCTGGGCGGCGCCGTGGGCGGCGTGCTCCCGGCGCTGGCCTGGCGGGCCGGGGGCTGGACCGCCTGCGTGGCGCTGGTGGCGCTGGTGCAGGCGGCCGCGGCGGCGGTGGCGCTGCGCGGGTGGAGGGCGCCGCGCGTGACCGGGGTGCGGGTCGTGGAGCTGGGCTAGCCGGCGTGCGCGGCCGACGCCAGCTCCTCGGCGGGCACCGCGCGCAGGATCCGGAAGTCGAGGATGGACGGGATCGCCGGCGCCACGTCGATGGGGCGCTGGCTGTGGTCGGTGTCGAGGTCGATCACCCGCGCCTGCGGCCAGGCGCGGGCGTAGCCGTTGGCGTGGGCCGGCTCGTTGTCGAAGGCGGCCACCACCCGTCCCAGCCCGTCGATGGCCCCGCAGGCCTGGTCCTTCCAGGCGTCGTCGGTCAGCTCGGGCGTGGGCTTGAGCAGCAGGTGGGCGCGGCGGCCGTCGGGGTAGGGGAAGCCGTGGCGGGTGAGGACGTCGCGCGTGCCCACCTCCATCCGCGGCGGCCGGCCGGTCACGTAGGCCACCTGCGCCCCGCTGGCGGCCACCAGGGTCACGAACTCCGGCGCGCCCGGCAGCGGCACGTCGTGGCGGCAGTAGATGGTCGTGTAGAACCAGTCGCTCCAGAAGCGGCGCGCCGGCCCGCGGTGCGCGGCGATCTGCTCGGCCGTCAGCCCGGCGTTGGCCAGGGCCACCTCCAGCGACCAGCCCTGCCAGTGCTCCGGCCGCGCCTCCAGCAGCGCCGGCACCCCCGCCAGCCGGCCGTAGTCCTGGAGGATCCGGGCCTGCCGCGGGCGGTTGTCGAGCAGCGTGGAGTCGAGAATCGAAGACCACCACGCCGGAGCGGCCCGCGCCCCGGGCCCGGGTCAGGATGTCGAGGAGCAGGCTGGCCTGTTCGGATGGGCGGGCGCGGCGGTGCACACCTGTGGGTTAAGGCGGGGCGAGCCGCGCGGAAACGCCCGTTCCGGGATTTCGCGCCCCGGGTCCGCGGTACACGTCCCGGGGGACCCGCGCCTTGGGGACCCGGGGCTTCTCGGGTATGTTGAAGGGCCCCGTGGCCGAGCGCTCCAAGATCCTGGTCGTCGACGACTCGCGCACCCAGCTCGACTGGCTGGTGGCCGTGCTCGAGCGCGAGGGGTTCGACGTGCGGACCGCCATGGACGGCAAGGACGCCATCCGCAAGGTGCGCGCCGAGCCGCCGGACCTGGTGCTGCTGGACATGATCCTGCCCGACATGGACGGGCTGGAGGTCCTCCGCATCATCAAGGCGCGCCCCGACGACCAGTTCATCCCGGTGATCATCCTGTCGGTGAAGTCCGACCTGGACTCGAAGGTCACCGGCCTGCGCATCGGCGCCGACGACTTCCTGGCCAAGCCCTTCGCGGAGGCGGAGATCCTGGCCCGCTGCGCGGCCATGCTGCGCATCAAGGTGCTGCAGGACCAGCTCCGGCTCACGCAGCAGAAGCTGACCGAGCAGGCCACCACCGACGAGCTCACCAGCCTCAAGAACCGGCGCGCCTTCGACGAGCGGCTCAACGAGGAGTTCCGGCGCGCCCAGCGCTACGCCGACCCCGTGTCGCTCATCATGGTGGACCTCGACCACTTCAAGCAGGTGAACGACCGGTTCGGCCACCCGTTCGGCGACGTGGTGCTGCGCGGCGCGGCCGAGCAGATCCGGGCCTCCACCCGCGACCCGGACATCTGCGCCCGCTACGGCGGCGAGGAGTTCGCCGTCATCCTGCCCAAGACGCACCTCTCCGGCGCGCTGGCGGTGGCGGAGCGGATCTGGAAGGCGCTGGGGGCGCGCGAGTTCCCGCTGCCGCCGGCCGCCCCGGGCGCGCCCGGGCTGCTCAAGGTCACGGCGTCGATCGGGATCGCCTTCTACCCGTCGAAGGACATCACCTCGCCCGAGCTCCTGCTGCGCTTCGCCGACGAGGCGCTGTACCAGGCCAAGCGGGCCGGCCGGAACACCATCTGCCTCTACCAGGCGCAGGCCTACCGGTACGAGGCGGACGAGCGGTAGGCGGTCCTCCTCCCGGTCGTCCCTCGGCTCCGCCGAGCCCCGCCGAAGGGCCCAGGCTGACCTGTCGCCTGCTCCCCCGCCCGGCTCACCGTCTCTCCCTCCCTGGACTGCGACGCTCGTCCGCAGGGGCCCTCGCACGGGGTCCGGGAGGGTGCTAGAACACCCGGAGCGGATGGGCACCCGGCCCCTGGGTCGGGCAACCCGCTGGAAAGACGGGCCCCCGGGTCCTCCCGGACTGGATCGCACCATGCACATGCGGGGGCCGCCGGCATGGAAAACGAGCGCACAGCCGAGGCACACGACCTCCGACCGGACGGATTCCCCGAGTCCACGCTCCTCATCGTGGACGACGACGAGCACGTCCGCCGGGCCCTGCGCCGGGTGCTGCGCCGCGCCCGCTGCAAGAATCCTGGATGCCCCCGAGGCCGCCAGCGCCCTCCAGATCCTCACCGAGGAGCCGGTGCAGGTGGTCGTCTCCGACTACCGCATGCCCGGCATGTCGGGCGTGGAGTTCCTCCGCGCCGTCAAGGAGCGCTGGCCGCGCATCCAGCGCGTCCTGCTCACCGGCCAGGCCGACTCGACGGCCATCGAGGAGGCGGTCAACCAGTCGGAGATCTTCCGCTTCATCTGGAAGCCCTGGGACGACGGCCACCTCCTCATCACCATCCAGAGCGCCATCGACCAGTTCTGGATCGTCGAGGAGAACGTCCGCCTCCAGCGGCTGATCGAGGAGCGCAACGCCGAGCTGGAGCGGCTCAACCGCGACCTGGACGGCCAGCTGGCCGCCCGCTCGGCCGCCCTGGTGCGCGCCGCGCAGGAGTGGCGCGCCTGCTTCGACGCCATCGGCGACCCGCTCGCCATCCTCCGCGACGGCGGCTGCGAGGTGGTGCGCGCCAACACCGCCTTCGCCCGCTTCGCCGGCGTGCCGCTCAACGCGCTCTCCGGGCTCTGCTGCACCGACCACGCCTACGGCGCGCTGCCCTGCCCGTCCCGCTGCGCCATGCCGGCGGTGGGCGCGTCGGAGCGCGAGGTGGTCTTCGGCGACCGCACCTGGCTCATCCGCTCCTTCCCCTTCGACGAGGGGGCGGCGGTGGTCTCCTGGAAGGACGTCACCGACGAGCGCGAGGTGACGCGCCGCCTCTTCCACGCCGAGAAGATGTCCGCGGTCGGCCAGCTGGCCGGCGGCGTGGCCCACGAGATCAACAACCCGCTGGGCGGCATCCTGGCCTTCGCGCAGCTCATGAGCCGCGAGGACCGGAGCGCCGACGACCTGGAGAACCTCAAGCTCATCCAGGACGCCGCCAACCGCGCCAAGCGGATCGTCGAGTCGCTGCTCCGCTTCTCGCGCCGGCCGCGCGAGCAGGAGAAGGGGCCGGTCGAGCTGTCCAACGTGGCGGACGACGCGCTCTTCCTGCTCTCCTCGCAGCTCAAGGACGGGCGGACCGAGGTCATCCGCCGCTTCGAGCCGGCGCTGGCGCACGGCAACGCCAACCAGCTGCAGCAAATCGTGGTCAACCTGCTCGTCAACGCCCTGCAGGCCATGGGCGGCGAGGGGACCGTCACGATCTCCACCGGCTCGGCGGGGCCGGGGCGCGTGCGGATCAACGTGGCCGACACCGGCCCGGGCGTCCGCCCCGAGGACGCCAAGCGCATCTTCGAGCCCTTCTTCACCACCAAGCCGGAGGGGCAGGGCACCGGGCTCGGCCTCTCCATCTGCTACCAGATCGCCGAGGAGCACGGCGGCACCATCCGGCTCGACATGAACGTCGAGCGCGGGGCGTGCTTCGTGCTCGAGCTCCCGGCCGAACACCGCTGAGCTGCTGTTTCAGGAAGGAGACGAAGCACCATGTCCGAAGCGAACGAGCCCAGGCCCATCCGCGTGCTGGTGGTGGACGACGAGCCCACCCTGCTGCGCGCGCTCGAGGCGTTGCTCCGGAAGAAGGGCTACGAGGTCACCGGCCTCGACTCGCCCATCGTCGCCACCCAGAAGCTGGCGCAGGAGGACTTCGACGTCGCCCTCCTCGACATCAAGATGCCCCAGCTGTCCGGCCTGGAGCTGCTCTCGGCGGTGAAGCACCGCCGGCCGGAGGTGGAGGTCATCATGATGACCGGCCACGCCACGGTGGAGACCGCCCTGGCGGCGGTGCGGGCCGGCGCCTACGACTACCTCACCAAGCCCTTCGACGACGTGGAGCTGGTGGCGCGCGCGGTGGCCAAGGCGGCCGAGCGCAAGAGCCTCTTCGACCGCAACCGCCAGCTGGAAACCGCGCTGCGCGAGCGCGAGGGCGGCGGCGCCGGCGAGGGGCTGGTGGGCAACTCGGCCCCATCCGCGAGGTCACGCGGATGATCGAGGCGGTGGCCTACTCCGCGGCCACGGTGCTGGTCACCGGCGAGAGCGGCACCGGCAAGGAGCTGGTGGCCCGCGCCCTCCACGCCAAGAGCCCGCGCAAGAGCCACCCCTTCGTCGCCCTCAACTGCGGCGCGCTCACCGAGACGCTGCTCGAGTCCGAGCTCTTCGGCCACGTGAAGGGGGCCTTCACCGGCGCCCAGCGCGATCAGAAGGGGCTCTTCGACGCCGCCGACGGCGGGACCATCTTCCTGGACGAGATCGGCGACATCCCGCTCTCCACCCAGGTGCGCCTGCTGCGCGTGCTGCAGGAGGGCGAGATCAAGCGGGTCGGCTCGGCCGACTCGGTCAAGGTGGACGTGCGGGTCATCGCCGCCACGCACCGCGACCTGCCCAAGCTGGTGAAGGCCGGCAAGTTCCGCGAGGACCTCTTCTACCGGCTCAACGTGATCAACATCCCGCTGCCGCCGCTGCGCGACCGCGTGGAGGACATCCCGCTGCTGGCGCACCACTTCCTGCGCCGCTACGCCGAGCGGCTGGCCAAGAAGGTCCGCGCCCTGGCGCCGGAGGCCATCGAGCTGCTCTGCGGCTACCGCTTCCCGGGCAACGTCCGCGAGCTGGAGAACGCGGTGGAGCGCGCGGTGGTGCTGTGCCGCGGCGAGGCCGTCACCCCGGCCGACCTGCCGCCCGCCGTCACCGGCCGCACCGCCCCGCTGGTCCGCGAGGCCCCGGCCTCCGGCGACGAGTCGGCCTGGCTGACCCTCTCCTACGCCGCCGCCAAGGAGCAGGCGCTGCGCCGGTTCGAGAAGAGCTACGTCGAGGCGCTGATGCGCGCCTGCGACAACAACATCTCCGCCGCGGCCCGCAAGGCCGGGATGGATCGCTCCAACTTCAAGCGCGTGCTGCGCAAGTACCGCACCGACGTCGAGCCGGACTCCGGCGACGAGGGCGGGAACGACCTGGCCACCGCGTAGCCTGGGAGCCTCCGGAGCACACGGGCCGGTCCGCTCGAGGCGGGCCGGCCCGTTCTCGTTGGTGCCGGCCATGGCTCGTGCGGGGTGCGTTGCGGATCCGCCGGGCTGCGGTTATACCTCTAGTATGAAAACGGCCATCTCCCTCCCGGACGCGATCTTTCGCGAAGCCGAGCGGCTCGCGAAGCGGCTCAAGAAGTCGCGGAGCGAGCTCTACAAGGAGGCGGTGGCGGAGTACGTCGCACGCCACGAGCCGGAAGCGGTCACGGAGGCGCTGGACCGGGTGGCGAAGCAGCTCGATACCCGAATCGGACGCGTTCGCCGCCGCCGCTGCGCGCCGCTCGCTGGAGCGCTCCGAGTGGGTGATCGCCCAGGGTGACGTCTGCTGGGCCGACCTCCCGGACCCGGTGGGCTCCGGGCCGGGGTTCCGGAGGCCGGTCCTGGTCGTCCAGGGGGACGCCTTCAACCGGAGCCGGGTGGCAACGGTCGTCTGCGTGCCGCTCACGAGCAATCTCAAGTGGTCCGAGGCTCCCGGAAACGTGGAGCTTCCAGCCAGGAGCACGGGGCTGTCGAAGGACTCGGTGGCGAACGTTTCCCGAATCGTCACCCTCGACCGGGAAGTCCTCACGGAGCGGGTGGGGCGGGTCTCGAGGAAGCAGCTCGAGCTGGTGTTCGCTGGGCTCGACCTCGTCATGGGGCGGTGAGGATGGGGAGGGCGCGGTCCGGTGCAGCACCTCCTTGCGACGAGGCGGCGCGCTGTCGGGCCGCGGGGGATGCGAAGCCGTTGCCGCCGAGAACGGTCCCGTCTACCCTGGGTCAATGGTCCAGGAGTTCTCGCCGTCCACCAAGCGTGTCATCCGGTTGGTCTTGGTCCTCACCCTGGTCGCAGGTCTCGCCATGCTCGGGGTCGCGGCGCGCACGCCGGCCGCGCCCATCGCGCTCTGGGTGTTTGGAGGACTGGGCGTGGTGCTCGGGGGAGGTTTCGTCGTCCAGTGGATCCGCTTCAGGATCCGCTTCCCGACGCCCGAGGCGCGGGAGGCCGAGAAGCAGCGGTTCCGGGACGCCAACCGCCCCAAGGTCGAACGGCTCGAGCGCTACCTCCTGGCCTTGCGCGCGGTGGACGACAAGCGGGCCATCCTCGGGGCAGGCTTCGAGTCGACGGCGATCGTCACGTTGATGGCGGACGCGGAGTCGAACGCCGAGTTCCCGGCCCTCGTCTACCTCGAGCTGTCCGTCGCCGGCCAGGAGGGCGCCCGCTACACCGTGCGGACGGGCGAGTACCTGACCCCGGCGTCGGTGGGGGCCGTCGCGCCGGGGCGGGAGCTGGTGGTGAAGGTCGATCCGCAGGACCCCGCGCGCGTCGCGGTGGACTGGGCTGCCTCGCTCCGCCTGCGCGAGCCCGCCGCGGGGCAGGTGTCGTGCCCGCTGCCGGGGTGAAGGAAGCTGGAGCGTCCGTTCGATCAGAACAGCGTGTCCGCCAGCTTGGCCGACCCGGTGGCCTTCTCTGTGGTGAGCCGGAGCAGCAGGGCGTCCGCCTGCCAGACCTCGGCGGCGCGGGGGAACCAGTCGCCGCCGGTGGGCGCGCCCCAGCCCAGGAAGCGCGTGTCGAGCAGCGCGCCGCCTTCCGTGGCCACGAGGCGCATGGGCTGGCCGGCCAGCTTCTCGGTCTTCTCGATGAAGGCCAGCGGGTGCGGCTCCTTCTCGCGGCCGCCCAGCACCCAGGCCAGCTTGCCGTCGAAGCGGCCCAGCGTGACGTCCGCCACCCTCACCCCGCGCCGGCCCAGGGCCGCGGCGTAGGTGCCCGAGGCGTCGCCCGCGGTGGAGGTCGCGAGGAAGGTGCAGGCGGCGCGGAGCAGCGCCGTGGCGGCTGGGATGCCGTCCAGGCCGCCCTTGGCGGAGAGCTTGCCGTCGCGCAGCGAGACGAAGGGGCGGTCCGCCTCGGCCACGCCCGGCGGCGCCAGCTCCAGCCGGCAGCGGCCGGGGACCTTCATGAGGAAGCGGGCCGGGACGCTCACCGTCCCGGCCGGCGTGCGCGTCAGCGTGGAGGGGAGCTTCTCCGCCGCGGCGCCCTGCGCCTCCAGCGTGCCGTTCACCTCCAGCACCTCCACGCCGGCGGCGGCGCGCCGCTCGCCCATGGCCTTCAGGATCGTCGAGGCGGGCGGGATGTAGGCCAGCGCGGGGGGCGCGGCCAGGAGCGCGGCGGCGAGGGAGAGGCGGCGCAGGGTGCGGGAAGGGCTCATGGGAGCGCCAGCCTAGCCGCGGGGGCCAGGGCTGCAAAGCGATTCGACCGGGTCCCCGGCCCGGCGCTCCCGCGCCGGGTCGCCTTCCTTGCCCGGGGGGCAGGCGGCCCGTATCCTCGCGAGGTGCGCACCCTCCTGACCTGCCTGCTCGCAGGCCTGCTGCTCCCGGCCGCGGCGCTGGCCGCCGACGTCGTCCCGCCGCCCCTCGGCATCCCGGAGCTCAACGGGCCCCGCAGCCTGGCCCTGTCCGCCAGCGTGGGCCTGGCCGGCGGGCTGGAGTCGCTGGCGTCCAACCCCGGCGCCCTGGCCGCGCGGCGGCGCTACGTCGGGAGCGCGCTCTACCTGAGCGACCTGCGTCCCACGCCCACCGGCGGCGAGGACCCCGACGGCCAGTACTTCGGCGGCGGCGTGCTCGACTCCGTCTCCACGCCCATGGCCGTGGGGGTGAACTACCTCCGCGCGCAGCAGGGGATCTACGAGGGGAACATCTACGCCATGGGGTTCGCCCTGCCGATGGCGAACCAGCTCTACGTGGGCGTGGGCGGGCGTTACCTCCAGCTCGACGGGCCGGAGAAGATCCGCAACTGGACCGCCGACGCCGGCGCGTTCTGGCAGGTCACGCAGCACGTCACGCTGGGCGGCGCCGCCTACAACGTGCTCTCCACCTACCACGACGCCACCACCCCGCGCGGCTACGGCGCCGGCCTCACCGTCGGCTCCGAGCAGTTCATCCAGCTCACCGGCGACTGGCGCTCGCAGGAGCTGGACGACGGCACGCACAACCAGCTCGGCGGCGGCCTGGAGCTCCTGCTCGGCAACGCCTACGTGTTCCGCGGCGGTTACCGCCACGACGACGTCGGCCCCGCGCCCACCCAGCAGTTCTGGTCGGCCGGCGTCGGCTTCGTGACCCAGGCGTTCGCGCTCGACGCCGGCTACCGGCAGAGCCTCGACGTCTCCGCCGCGAAGACCTTCACGGTGCAGCTGCGCGGGTTCCTCCCGAACGAGTAGCTAGCGCCGCTCCAGGCTCGGGAACACCACCGCCGCGCCCGTGGCGGCGTTCTCGCCGCGCCACACCGGGATGCCCCACACCTGCTGCACCCGCTCGGCGGTGAGCACCTCCCCCGGCGCGCCCTCGGCCACCACCTGGCCGTCGGCCATCACCACCACGCGGTCGCAGGCGGCCGCGGCCAGGTTCAGGTCGTGCAGCACCGCCAGCACGCACAGGCCGCCGCGCGCCGCCACCTGGGCCATGCGCATGGCCGCCACCTGGTGGCCCAGGTCGAGGAAGGCGGTGGGCTCGTCCAGCAGCAGCACCCGCGGCTCCTGCGCCAGGGCGCGGGCGAAGAAGACGCGGCGCCGCTCGCCGCCCGAGAGCGCGTCCAGCCTGCGGTCGGCCAGGTGGGCCAGGTCGCAGGCCTGGAGCGCCCCCTGCACCGCCCCCAGGTCGAGCCGGTCGGGCACCGCCAGCAGCCCCTGGTGCGGGGCCCGACCCATCATCACCGCCTCACGGACGGTGAACGGCCAGGAGACCCGCGGCTCCTGCGGCACCAGCGCCAGCACCTGGGCCACGGTGCGGCGCGAGGTGTGCGCCGGGTCGAGGCCGGCCAGGCGGACCGTGCCGGCCGAGGGCGCCAGCAGGCCGGCCACCAGCCGGATCAGCGTGGACTTGCCGGCGCCGTTGGGGCCCAAGAGCCCCACGAACTCGCCGGCCCGCGCGGTGAGGGAGGCCTCGCGCAGCGCGTGGGTGGCGCCGTAGCGGAAGGAGGCCCCCTGCACCGAGACGATGGGGTCGGGCCAGGGCGGGCCGGGCAGCCGGTGCGGGCTCACGCGCTCCCCTCCGCGTCCGGCCGGGCCGTGCGGCGCAGCAGCCAGAGGAAGAACGGGCCGCCCAGGAAGGCGGTCACCGCGCCCACCGGCGGCTCGGTGCCGAGCGGCAGGAAGAGCAGCCGGGCCACGGCGTCGGCCAGCACCAGGAAGGCGGCGCCGAAGAGGGCCGAGGCGGGCACCAGCAGCCGGTGGTCCGGGCCCACCACGCGCCGCACCAGGTGCGGCACGATCAGGCCCACGAAGCCCACCATGCCGGCCAGCGCCACCGCCGCGCCGGTGGCGGCGCTGGCGGCGAAGAAGACCCAGGCGCGCGCCCGGCGCACGTCCAGCCCCAGCGAGGCGGCCTCCTCCTCGCCCAGCGTGAGCAGGTTGAGCTGCGCCGAGAGGAGCGTGAGCGCGCCGGCCGAGAGCCCCACCAGCACCGCGCCGGCGGCCAGGGTCCCCGGCGTCTCGTAGCCCACCACCCCCAGCAGCCAGTAGGTGAGCCGGGCCGCCTGCTCCGGCGGGGCCAGCATCCGCAGCAGCGTGATCACGCCGGCGGCGAAGGCGTTGAAGACGATGCCGACCAGCAGCGCCGCCTCCGGCACCAGCCGGCCGGCGATGCGCCCCAGGCCGAAGACCAGGCCCGTCGAGGCCACGGCGCCCACCACCGCGCCCAGCGCCACCGGGGGGGCCGAGCCCAGCACCGCGCCGGCGCCGCCGGCCAGCGTGGCCAGCCCGGCCGCGGCCACCAGCACCATCGCTCCGCCCAGCGCGGCGCCGCCCGAGACCCCCAGCACGAACGGCTCGGCCAGCGGGTTGCGCAGGAGCGCCTGCAGCGCCGTCCCGGCGGCGGAGAGCGCGCAGCCGACCAGCGCGGCCAGCACCGCCCGCGGCAGGCGCAGCCCCCAGAGGATGGCCGCGTCCGGATCGACGCCGCGGAACGCCGCGGCCAGCGAGATGGGCTGCGGGCCGAGCGCGCAGGAGATGGCCAGCGCCACCGCCACCGCGGCGAGGCCGGCGGCCACCGCCAGGGCCAGGCGCGTCCGCCGGAACCTCACCGCTTCGCCTCCGGGTGGAGCGCCTCGAAGAGCGGCTCGAGCGCGCGGATCATGCGCGGCCCGGGCCGCAGCAGGTCGTCGCTGCGCAGCTGGATCAGGTGGCCGCGCCGGATCGCCGGGATGGCGGAGAGCCGCTTGATCCCTTCCTTCGGCTCGCGCGCCGCGCCGTCCACCACCACGTCCGGCGAGGCCGCCACCGCGGCCTCCAGCGGGTAGACCGGCCAGGGGCGGCTGCCGCCCACCACGTTGCTGCACCCGGCGATGCGCAAGAGCTCGTCCGGGAAGGACCGGGGCCCGGCCACCACCAGCGGCTCGCGCCCCACCACGAAGAGCACCCGCTTCGACGGCAGCCCGCGGGCGCGGGTGCGCACCCGCTCCACCGCCGCCGCCAGCTCCCCGGAGAGCTTCTTCCCGGCCTCGGGCGCGCCCAGCGCCTCGCCGATGACCCGCGGCGTGGCCAGCACGTCGGCGATGGTCACGACGTCCAGCGCCACCACCGGGAACGGGCGGGAGGAGGCGGCGGAGAGCTGGGCCAGCCGGCGCACCGCCGGCAGGGCCGCGCCGTCGGTGATCCAGAGGACCATGTCCGGCTCGAGGCCGAGGATCACCTCCGGGTTGGGATCGATGAAGCCGCCCACGCGAGGCAGCCTGGCCACCTCGGGCGCGTCGTCGAGCGTGGTCACGCCCACCAGCCGGTCCCCCAGCCCCAGGGCCAGCACCACGTCGGTGAGGCTGGGGGCCAGGACGACCACCCGCTTCGGCGGCGAGGTCGGGTGCGGGCCGGCCCAGAGCGGGCCGCCCTCGGCCAGCGACTTGCCGGTCGGGGCGAGCACGTCCGCGCCGGCCGGCCCCGCCGCGGCGAGCGCGGCGGCGAGGCAGGCCAGGGCGATGGCGCGTAGCAGGGGTGGGGCCCCGACGTCCTTCGGCAGGCTCAGGACGGCGGGGCGGGGGTGCAACCCCCGCTTCATTGACAGGCGATGTCCGAGGCCCAGGCGAACCAGGCAGTGGGGCATACGGTGACGGGGTCCTCCGCGGTGCGGGTCGTCAGGTCGAACCGGAGCACCGCGCCGGACGCCTGGTCGGTGACGTACCCCATGCCGCCGCAGATGGCCAGGGCTCCCGGCGCGATCGCGGACGCATCGACCGGGGTCCCCAGCGCCGGCTGGGCGGCGCCCAGATCCACGGAGACGATCCGGTTCGGGGCCAGCTCGGGGAAGGACATGGAGGCGCAGGCCACCCAGCCGGTCTGGTCGTCGATGGCCAGGCTGCCCGGGTTGCGGCAGTCGGTGCCCAGGTCCACCACGCTGACCGCGTCGCCCGCGGCGGAGTCGATCACCGCCAGCTTCCCGTTGCCGGCCGGCTTGAGGTAGCCGGCGAAGCCGCCGCCCAGGTCGGCGTAGGCCAGGTTGGAGAGCGTGACGTAGACCTTGCTGCCGCGGACCGCCACCGCCTGCGGGAAGGGGTAGGCCGGCTCCTCGGCGGTGGAGTCGGCGGTGCCGGGCACGCCCAGCAGGTCGATGGTGCCGCTCACCTCGCCGCAGCGCAGCCGGCAGGCGCCCTCGCGGCAGGTGCGGCCGTCGTCGCAGCTGCTGCCCTCGCCGCAGGCGGGCGGGGCGGCGTCGGCGACGCAGGCCGGCAGGCCGGAGAGGTCCACCTTGGCCACCGCCTGCCCGGAGACGGTGGACTGGCCGCTGAAGCCGTTGGGGCCGTCGCCGTAGAGCGCCACGTAGGCGGTGGAGCCGACCACGGCCAGGCCGTGCGGGTTGGGCGCGCGCGGCGGATCCAGCTCGACGCCGGGCAGGGCGATCTCGTCCAGCACCTGGCCGCGCGCGTCGAGCACCACCAGCGTGCCCTGGCCGGCGTTGGAGACCAGCACCGCGTTGGCGTAGGTCGTGACCGCCTCGGCGTCGTCGCCGGCGAGCACGGTCAGGTCGGTGGGCAGCCGGTCGTCGAGCGGGATCACGCCCAGGCCGGCGGGGTAGCCGTTGCCGGTGTAGAGCATGTCGGCCGACGCGGCCAGCACGGTGGGGCTGCCGCGGGCCAGCCGCGGCTCGCCGGCCGGGCTGAGGTCGGCGGTGACCGGCCGGACGTCGCCGGTGGCGTAGCAGGCCACCTGGATGTCGGCGGCGCAGGCGCCGTCGCGGCAGGCCTGGCCCACGGCGCAGGCGTGGCCGCAGGCGCCGCAGTGGAGCCGGTCGCTGGTGGTGTCCACGCAGGCGCCGCTGCAGGCGCTGGTGCCCTCCGGGCAGCTGCCGGTGCAGGAGGTGGCGTCACCGTCGGTGTAGCAGAGCGCGGCCTCGCCGCCGCAGGCGGTGTCGCAGTCGCCGCAGTGGGCCGGGTCGCGGGCCAGGTCGGTGCAGACGCCGTCGCAGGTGGCGACGCCCGGGGCGCAGCCGCAGCTGCCGGCGCTGCACACGCCCAGCGCGCCGCAGCCGTTGCCGCAGGCGCCGCAGTTGTCGGCGCTGGTGAGGAGCGACACGCAGCGACCGCCGCAGTCCACCTCGCCCTGCGGGCAGGTGAGCTTGTTCTCGCAGCCGGCGGCGACGAGCAGGAGGGCGGGGAGGAGCAGCTTGAGTCTCATGGGGTGAGGCCTCGTCACGGAGCGGGCGCGGGCGGAGGCCCGGCCTGGGTGGAGCCCACGCGGAGCGACAGGAGCGCCGTCCGCCCGGGGAGGGGATTGCCGAAGCCGTCCTGCAGGGAGCGGTCGTCGGTGAGGTTGTCCACCTGCAGGTGGACGGAGAGGCGGGGCCGGTCGAGCACGCGCCAGGAGACGCCGGCCCCGAAGGTGGTCTGGTCCGGCACCGGCGCCTCGTTCCGCTCGTCGCGGTACTGGTCGCGCACCCAGCGCCCTTCGGCGTGCGCCTCGAAGCGGCCGGGCGTGACGGCCGCGCGCAGCAGCAGCGCGTGGCGCGGCCTGCGCGGCAGGGCGTTGCCCACCACGTCGATGGGCCCCTCCAGCACCTCGCTGTGCAGGAAGGTGTAGGCGGCGGAGAGGGTCAGGTCGGCCAGCCGCCGGACCTCGGCCGAGGCCGCCTCCAGCTCCACGCCGGCCGTGAGCGTCGCGGCGGTGTTGAACGGCTTCCAGCTGTCGGCGCTGGCCGGCTCGTAGGTGATGGTGTCGTCCTCGCGCAGCGCGAAGGCGCCGGCGGAGAGGAGCCCCAGCGCGCCGTCGTGCACCAGGGCGGCGTCGGCGCCCAGCCCGGAGGCCGGCCGCAGGTCCGGGTTGGGCTGCAGGCCGCCCTGCTCCAGGTAGAGCTCGGCGAAGCTGGGCACGCGGAAGGTGCGGCTGGCGCTGGCGCGCAGGGTCAGGTCCAGGGGCAGCTGCAGCGCGGCCCCCAGCGTGGCCGACCAGCCGGCGTACGGGCCGGTCCGCTCGAAGCGCAGGGCCGGCGCGAGCCGGAGCGGCCGCGCCACCCGCCAGTCCTCGGAGAGCGAGGCGGCGAAGGTGCCGCGCGAGCGGGTGCCGCCCAGCGAGGTGCCGCGGTAGCCTTCGCCCTCTCCGGAGGCGATCAAGGCCAGCGTGCCGCCGGCGTGGACCAGGTCGCCCTCCAGCTGCAGCCCGGCCGCCCCGCCGCGCTGCTCGGTGGGGTCCTCGGAGCCGTGCTGCACGTCGAGCAGGTCGGCGCGCGCGTGGAGCCGGCCCGAGAGCGTCAGCGCGTCGGCGGGGCTCCCGGAGAGGCGCACCATCCCCAGCAGCCGGCCGTCGTCCTGCCAGGCCTGCGGGGTCGGGTGGGTCACCGTCCCGGCCAGCTCGCGGTGGCCGCCCGAGGCCTGCAGCAGCGTGTCGAGCCGCAGCGGGCCGGCCGGGCCGCCCAGCTTGAGGAGCACGCCGCCGCGGAGGGCGCCGTTGTTCTGGCGGGTCCGCTCCTGGTGGACGTCGCCGACGTCGTAGGCGTAGGGGAACTCGCCGCTGGTCCCCTCCGCGGTGGCGCTGGCCAGCGCCGCGTAGCCGCCCAGCCGGGTGGAGCCGTCCACCGAGGCGGACCAGGTGGCCATGGTGCCGCCGGCCAGCTCGGCCGCGATGGCGTCGCCGGCCGGCGGCCGCGTCACCACGTTGACCGCGCCGCCCACCGCGCCGGCCCCGAAGGCGGCGCCGGCCGGGCCGCGGACCACCTCCAGCCGCGAGATCCAGCCGCGCGGGATGGTGGAGAGGTCCACCGTGCCGCCCACGCCGCCCAGCGGCAGGCCGTCCACCAGCACCTTCACGCTGTCCGCCGAGACGCCGCGGATGGCCACCGTGGAGGCCTGCCCGCGGGTGCCGAAGCGCTGCACCTCCACGCCGGGGGCGTGGACCAGCAGCGATCCCACGTCGCGCAGCTCGCCCTGGAACGTGTCGGCCTCGACCACGGTGGTGGCGGAGGCGGGGGCCTCGGCCACCTCGCCCCGCGGCGTGCGCACCACCGCCTCGTCCATCGTGAAGGAGGGGGCGTCGGGGGCGGGCTGCTCGGGCGCCGGATGGGCTGGCGCCGGCGCGCCCGCAGGCTGCGCAGGGGCCTGGGCGGGAGGCTGGGTGGGCGCAGCGCCGGCCTCCTGCGCGAGGGCAGGTCCGCCGGGCAGCAGCAGCGACGCGAGGGCCCAGGCGCGGACGGCGCGCGGGCGCCCGCTCGGGAGGAGCGTGGCGAAGCACGAGGCCAAGTCTCCGGGTCTCCTTCGGACCCGAGAACTCCGTGCCGCGAACCATTCGCGGCGTGTCGCTGGCCGCCGGCAGACGCTGCCGGGCTGGGAGGGAGGTCTCCTGGCTTCCGGGGCCGCGGGCTGCTTCGCTCCGCTCGCCGCCCTCCACCTTCCCGCCGCGTTGCTCCGCGGCAGTGGTGACATCGCTGAGGGCGACTTCATCCCCGGCTACAGTGGCGGGACCGCGCCGGATTTGGACCGGCTTCCCTGTTCCTCCTGGCCGAACGACGAGGCTCAACTAGCGTCCCCGCCGAGGAGGTGTCAAGGCGCGTCGGAGCGCGCCCCGGCCGCGGGGCCGAAAAGGGCCGTGCCCGCCCAAGCTTGCGTTCGCCCAGGCCGGGGGCCGCCCCCCGCCCGTGGGCCACGGGCGGGAGGCAGCCGCGGTCAGCGCGAGGCCTGCGCCGACGCCGGAGCGCTGGCGGGCGGACTGGCCACCACCACGCTGGCCCGCACCTTGTTGAGCCAGGACGGGCCGATCCCCTTCACCACCAGCACGTCCTCGACCTTCTTGAACGGCGCCTTGGAGCGCGCCGCCACGATGGCCTGGGCCCGCTTCTCGCCCACCCCGGGCAGGCGCATGAGCTCGGTCACGCCCGCCCGGTTCAGGTCGATCCGCTCGCCGGCCCCGAGCGGCTTCTTGGCCGCCAGCGCCGGCGTGGTGGCGAGCAGCAGCCCGGCCAGGACCAGCCACCGGATCGCGCGCCTCACGGCCGCACCTCCAGCGTCTCCAGCTCCCGGCGGAGCGGGCCGTTGCCGTTCGCCCGCCCCTCGGTGCCCAGCGGCCGCTCGCGCTCCTCCCGCACCTGCAGCTTGTTGGTGCCGATGGGCAGCGCGTCCAGCAGCAGCGTGGTGCTGCCGTCGCGGTTCGGGAACGCCACCCCGATCTTGGGCCAGAACTTCTTCTCGCCGTCCTTGCTCTCGGGGATGGCGAACACCGCCAGCCGGCGGCCGCCCCCTCCGCTCATCTCGCTCATGGTCTCTCTCCTGGCGCCGCGACGCGCGGCGACCGCCCGGGAGAGAGCACGCCGCGTGCCGCCGCCAAGCGCGCGGGATCACGAGGGGTGGCGGCGAGGCGTGGTCCGCGCGGCGGCCGCACGGTCCGCCGCGCGGACCAGCGGCCCAGGGTGGCGCGCGGATCATCCGTGGAGCGCGAGCGCGTCCAGCTCTCCCCGCAGCCAGCGGGCAGTCTCCAGGAAGGAGGGGCCGTCGTGGATCAGGTTCCGGCCGCGGTCCACCGTGGAGAGGACCGTGCGCGGGGCGAAGGCGCGATCCCAGCCGCGCTCCCGGAGCAGCGCCGCGGGATCGACCGGGAACTCCGGCTCCTGGAACACCACCACCACCTCCGGACGAGCCCGCGCGGTGGCCTCCAGAATCGAGCGGGAGGTAGCCCTCCGGGTCGGCCGCGCCCAGGGGCGCGCCGCCGGCCAGCTCCAGCAGGTCGTGCACGAAGCTGCGCCCGCCGGGCCGGCGCGGGTGGCGCCCGAACCAGAGCTCGGCGTAGAGGCGCGGCCGGCGCGGCGGCGCCGAGGCCAGGAGCGCGGCGCAGCCGGCCTCGAGGCGGCCGCAGAGGGCCCGCGCGGCCTCGAGCCGCCCGGTGAGCGCGCCCAGCGCGACCAGGTTCTCGAGGATGCCGAAGCGGCTCTGCGGCACCGGCAGCAGGTAGGCGGGCAGCCCGGCCTCGGCGAGCCGCCGGGCCAGCGGGAGCTGCACACCATCGGTGACGACCACCAGGTCCGGCCGGGCCGCGCGGATGACGTCCGGGTCGGCCTGGACGTAGTCGCCCACCACGGGCGCGGAGAGCCCCTCCACGTAGCGGGCGCAGTAGGGCGAGACGCCCACCACCGCCTCGCCCGCGCCGAAGGCGAAGAGCGCCTCGGTGGCGGACGAGACCAGGCTCACCACCCGCCGCGCCGGCCCGGCCAGCTCCAGCGTCGTGCCGAGGACGGGGCAGCGGACGCGCATCAGTTGGCCACGCCGCCGGTGGGGAAGTGCGGCGCGTCCCCCAGGTCCACCTCGCCGAAGCGCGCCTCGTAGCGCTCCAGGTTCTCCTCGATGGCGTGGAGCAGCCGCTTCATGTGCTTGGGCGTGGTGATCACGCGCGCGCGCACCGTGGCCTTGGGCGCCTGCGGCTGCACGTAGATCAGGTCGAGCGTGAACTCGGTGTCGGTGTGGTTCACCATCGCCATGTTGACGAAGGCCCCCTGCGCGGTGGCGGGGTCGAGCTCGATCTGCAGCTGGATCGGGTGTGGCGGCTGGCCGCCGGGCTTGTCGGACATGCCCTGCCAATAGCACCGTTCGTCGGGATCGCCTACGGATCCCCGCGCAGGGAGGCGCCGGGTGAGGGTGGCCTCCCTAAGCTGCGCGCTGGGGTTCCGTCCGATGCCGCCCGATCGTCCCGTCGAGGAGGAGCGCCGCGTGAGCGGCGAGGGCAGCGGCGCTGCGGAGCGCATGCGCCGGGCCGCGCTCGCCGGCGACGCGCGGACGGCCGATCGGATCGAGCGGCTGCACGCGGTGGCCGCGGCGTTGCAGGCGGCGGTCTCCCCGCGCGACGTGGCCGGCGTGCTTGCGGCGCGCGGTGCCTGCCTGCCCGGCGTGGCCAGCTGCGCGGTGGCGCTGGCGGAGCACGCGCGCGAGTGGCCGCGGGTGACGGCGCTGCGGGGCGCGGCGGCCGCGCCGGGCGGCGTGGTGGTGGGCGAGCCGGTGGAGGCGCCGGCGCTGCTGCAGGCGCTGCGCGAGCGCCGGCTGCGCTACCTCTCCGCCGCCGACGGCTGGGACGCGCTCCAGGCGGAGGCGGCCGCCTGGGGCTTCTCGGAGGGGGCCACGCGCGGCCTGGTGGAGCTGCCGCTGGTGGCGGGGGACCAGGTGCTGGGCGCGCTGGCGCTGGCCTTCGTCGCGCCCGAGCGGATGGACGAGCCCACCCGGACCTTCCTCGACGCCTTCGCCGATCAGGGGGCCATCGCGCTGGAGCGGGCCTCGCTCTACGAGGCCGAGCGCGCCGCGCGGCTGGAGGCGCAGCACGCGGCCGAGGTCGCACGCAGGGCCATCGAGCTCCAGGAGCGGCTGGTGGCGGTGGTGGGGCACGATCTGCGCACGCCGCTCTCCGCCATCCGGCTGGCCACGGGCCTGCTCCTGCAGCGGGGTGGCCTCACCCCTTCGCAGGCGAGGGTGCTGGAGCGGCTGGGGGTGAGCGCTGCGCGGATGACCGCCATCATCCGGGATCTGCTCGACTTCACCCGGCTGCGGAACGAGGGCGGCATCCCGGTGGCCCGGCAGGTCACCGACCTGGCCGAGCTGGCCCGGCGAGCGGTGCTGGAGCTGGCCGCGGTCCACGCCGATCGTGAGATCGCCCTGCTGAGCGACGGGCCGGCGCTGGTCCACGGGGATCCGGAGCGGCTCACCCAGGTGCTCTCGAACCTGGTGGGGAACGCGCTGCAATATGGCCCGCGCGGGACGCCGGTGGAGGTGCGGGTGTCAGGCGCGGAGCGGTCGGTCTGGCTGGAGGTGCACAACCTGGGCCCGGCCATCCCGCCCGACGCGCTGCCGGACATCTTCGAGCCGTTCCGTCGGGGGGTGCAGGGGGCCGACCCCAGCGGCAGCCTGGGGCTGGGGCTCTTCATCGTCCGCGAGCTGGTGCACGCACACGCCGGCGAGGTGGAGGTGACCTCGTCCCCCGGGGCCGGGACGACGTTCACGGTCCGTCTTCCCCGGCCACGCCCCCCCGCGGTCCCGACGGGGCAGCCGGCTACTCAGGGTTGATTCGCTTCCCGGAGAGGGGTAACCGATTCGCGTGCCCGCGCGCCAGCCACCCCCTGGCCGGCCGGCCTCGAAGGCCGGGAAGCGCCGCGCCCCCCCGGGCGTGGCGCACGGCGGCGAGGTCGACCTGCCCGGCGGTCCCGACGCGGTGCTGCTCCTCCACGGCCTGACCGGCTCCACCTTCGAGCTGTACCCGCTCGTCGAGCGGTTCGCCGCGGCCGGGTACCGGGTGCTCGCGCCGGTGATGGCCGGCCACGGCGGCCCGCCGGCGGACCTGCTGGGCCTGCGGTGGACGGAGTGGGTGGCGAAGGCGGAGCGCGATCTGGCCAGGCTGGAGGGCGCCCGCCGGACCTTCGTGGTGGGCAGCTCGATGGGCGCGCTGGTGGCCTGCGCCCTGGCCCACGATCACCCGGCCCGCGTGGACGGGCTGGTGCTCCAGGCTCCCGCGCTGGAGCTGGCCTGGCCGGGGCGGCTGGCCGCCTGGCTGGGGCGGCTGGCGCCGCTGCGCGGGGTGGTGGTCCCCAAGGCCTCCGGCGCGGACGTGCGCGACCCGGAGATGCGCCAGCGCAACCCGTGCCTGCCCGGCGTCCCGCTCACGGCGGTGGCGCAGCTGGCGGAGCTGGCGGCCCACGTGGACCGGCAGCTGCCTGGCATCGCCGCCCCCGCCCTGGTGCTGGCGGGCGGTCGCGATCACACCGTCACCCTGGCCGGCGCCCGGCGCCTGGCCCGGCGCATCGGGAGCGGCCCGGCCGAGCTGCGCGTGCTGGGCGAGAGCTTCCACCTGGTCGGCATCGACGTGGAGCGGGCGCGCTGCGTCGAGGACACCTTCACCTTCCTGGAGGGGCTGCCGGTCCCCGGCCGCCGCCCGGCCCCGGCTCGCCGGGCCGCCCGCCTCCCCGCGCCTCCGGGCCGCCGCCCCCGCCCCCAAAGCCGCACCAAGTCCCGCAGTGCATCCCGACGACGGAGGTAGACCGCCGTGGCCTCGCACGTGCTCGCCATCGATCAGGGGACCACCGGCACCACCGTGCTGGTCGTCGACAAGCGCCTCGCCGTCCGCGCCAAGGTGAACCAGGAGTTCCGGCAGAGCTTCCCGCGGCCGGGCTGGGTCGAGCACGATCTGGACGACATCTGGAACTCGACCATGGCCACGCTGCAGCGGGCGCTGCGGCAGGCCGGGATCAAGGGGCGGGACATCGCCGCCATCGGCATCACGAACCAGCGCGAGACCGTCGGCGCCTGGGACCGGCGCACCTCGCGCCCGCTCCACCGCGCCATCGTCTGGCAGGACCGGCGCACCACCGAGGCCTGCGCGCGGTTCAAGGCGGACGGGCACGAGGCGCGGGTGCGCGAGAAGACCGGGCTGGTGCTGGACCCGTACTTCTCGGCCACCAAGATGGCCTGGCTGCTGGAGAACGTGAAGGGGCTGCGCGAGAAGGCCGACGCCGGCGCGGCGGTCTTCGGCACGGTGGACACCTGGCTGGCCTGGAAGCTGACCGGCGGGGCGGCGCACGTCACCGACGTCTCCAACGCCAGCCGCACGCTGCTCATGGACCTGCGCACGCGCCAGTGGGATCCGGAGCTGCTGGCGCTCTTCGGCGTGCCGCGCTCGGCGCTGCCGGAGATCCGCGCGTCCTCCGAGGTCTACGGCGCCACCCGCGACATCAAGGGGCTGCCGGACGACATCCCGGTGTGTGGCATCGCCGGCGACCAGCAGGCGGCGCTCTTCGGCCAGGCCTGCTTCCAGCCGGGCGAGGCCAAGTGCACCTACGGCACCGGCGCCTTCCTGCTCCAGAACGTGGGCGCGGAGCCGGTGGCCTCCTCGCGCGGGCTGCTCACCACGGTGGCCTGGACCGTGGGCAACGAGACCTCCTACGCGCTGGAGGGGGCGTCGTTCATCGCCGGCGCGGCGGTGCAGTGGCTGCGCGACGGGCTCAAGCTCATCAAGAGCGCCGCCGACGTGGAGGCGCTGGCCAGGGAGGTGAAGTCCTCCGGGGACGTGGTGGTGGTGCCGGCGCTGGCCGGGCTGGGCGCGCCCCACTGGCGGCCGGAGGCGCGCGGGCTGATCCGCGGGCTGGACCGCGGCACCACCGCGGCCCACCTGGCGCGCGCCACGCTGGAGGGGATCGCCTTCCTGATCTTCGACCTGGCCGAGGCCATGCGCGCCGAGGCCAACCAGGCCTTCCCGGCCTTCAAGGTGGACGGCGGCGCCTCGCAGAACGACCTCCTGATGCAGTTCCAGGCCGACCTGCTGGGCGTGCCGGTGGTGCGCCCGCGGATGGTCGAGACCACCGCCTTCGGCGCCGCCTTCCTGGCCGGGCTGGCGGCCGGCGTCTGGAAGGACCGCGAGGAGAATCCGCAAGGCGTGGAAGGTGGGGAAGCAGTTCGAGCCGCGCATGAAGCCGACCGAGCGCGAGGCCTTCCTGGCCAAGTGGCGGCGGGCCATCCAGGCGGCCTGAGCCACGGGCCGGCGCTGCGGCGAAGCGGGCGTTGCGGGGAGGCGGAGCGGCCGTATATCCGGTGGATGGTCACGCCCGCCGATCCCCTGCCCATCGTCCTCATGCTGCCCGGCCTGGGCGGCTCCGGTCCCGCCCACTGGCAGTCGCGCTGGGAGGCGCGCCAGCCCGGCCGCGTCCGCGTGGAGCAGGCCGACTGGGACGCACCGGCGCTGGAGGACTGGGCGCGCGCCCTCGAGGCCGCCGTCCGCGCGCACCTGCGGGTGGTGCTGGTCGCCCACAGCCTGGCCTGCCAGCTGGTGGCCCACTGGGCCCGGAGCGGCGCGGTGGAGCGCGTCGCGGCGGCGCTGCTGGTCTCGCCGCCAGACGTGGAGCGGGCCGATCTGCCGGCGGCGGTCCGGCCCTTCGCGCCCATCCCGCGCGAGCGGCTCCCCTTCCGCAGCTGGGTGGTGGCGAGCAGCGACGACCCCTACTCCAGCCCCGAGCGCACGCGCGCCATGGCGGAGGGCTGGGGCGCCCGCCTCATCGAGGCTGGGCCGCTGGGCCACATCAACACCGACTCCGGCCACGGCGACTGGCGGGACGGCGAGGCGCTGCTCGACGCCATCGTGGCGTGCGCGGGGCGCCGGTCCGCTCCGGAGCCGTCCGGGTTGCCCCGGGCCGGCTGAGCGCGCTCCGGGCATGCGGGAGAGGTGGATTGCGGGCCGGCGGCGCATCCGTTATGACGGATGAATGGAAAACGCCACGGATGGCGAGGCGGGCGACCTCCAGCGGCACGATCAGGGCCCGCGGCCCCCGCCCACGGTGCTCATCCTCCCCGGGCTGGGCGGCTCCGGCCCGCAGCACTGGCAATCCCGCTGGCAGGCCCGGCACCCGGAGTTCGTCCGGGTGGAGCAGGCCAGCTGGGCCGAGCCGCGGCTGGAGGAGTGGGCCCAGGCGCTGGAGCGCGAGGTGCGCCGGCACCAGCGGGTGGTCCTGGTGGCGCACAGCCTGGCGTGCCAGCTGGTCGCGCACTGGGCGCGGGCCGGCTCGGTCGGGCGCGTGGCCTCGGCGCTGCTGGTGGCGCCGGCGGACGTCGAGCGCCCCGGGGCTTCTGCCGAGGTCCGCTCGTTCGCGCCCCTGGCGCGCGAGCGGCTGCCGTTCCGGACGTGGATCGTGGCGAGCAGCGACGACCCGCACGCGACGGTGGCGCGCTCGCTCGTCATGGCGGAGGCCTGGGGCGCCCGGCTCATCGAGGCGGGGCCGCTCGGCCACATCAACACCGCCTCCGGCCACGGCGAGTGGCCCGACGGCGAAGCGTTCCTGGCCGCCATCCTGCGCTGCGGCGCGGGGGCGCGGGCGCGGAGCGAGGCGGACCCCGGGGCGCTGGCCCATCCGCTTTGACGGACAAGTCGGTTGACATGACGTCCGTCATAACGGACACTCCCTCGTGCCGTCTGGAGACGCCCATGTCCCATCCGCTGGTCCGTCTGGCCCCCTTCCTCGTCCTCCCCACCGCCGGGAGCCGGCCGTGAGCCGCCGCCGCGCCACCGTCGCCCGGGCCCAGCCCGCGCCCGGCCCGGCCGTCCAGCCGGCTCCAGCCGCCCCGCCGGCCCCGGATCTCACCCCGGTGCTGGGCCAGAACCTGCGCCGCCTGCGCACCCGGCGCGGCCTCTCGCTGGAGCGGCTGGCGGAGCGGTCGGGCGTGTCCCGGGCCATGCTCTCGCAGATCGAGCTGGGGCACTCCACGCCCACCATCAACGTGCTCTGGAAGATCTCCACCGCGCTGGAGGTGCCCTTCGCCGCGCTCATCTCGCAGGGCAAGCAGGAGGCGGTGGCGGTGCTGCCGGCCAGCCGGTCGAAGCTGCTGACCAGCCACGACGGCGGGTTCTCCTCGCGCGCCCTCTTCCCGTTCGAGGGGCCGCGCCGGGTGGAGTTCTACGAGCTACGGCTGCAGCCGGGGGCGCGGGAGGACGCGGAGGCGCACGCGCCGGGCACGGTCGAGAACCTGGTGGTGGGGGCGGGCGCGGTCGAGATCACCGTCGAGGCCGGGTCGGCCCGGCTCGAGCGCGGCGACGCCATCCTGTTCCACGCGGACGTTCCGCACGCCTACCGCAACCCGGGCGCTGCCCCGGCCGTCATGTACCTGGTGATGACGTACGCGGAGGCGGTGGGGTAGCCCGGCCGCCGGCGGGCCCTGCCGGCGCACGAGTCCCTCAGCGCGTCAGCGCCTCGTGCGCCTTCTCCAGCAGCTCGGGGATGGCCAGCTCCTGCGGGCACATGGTCTCGCAGTGGCCGCACTGGTTGCACTGGTCGGCGCCGTGGCCGCTGCCGAGCTGGAAGGTGCGGTAGGCCCAGGCTGCGCCCTTCGCGTCCTCGAACATGGCGGCCGAGTTCCAGTGGGCGAAGATGTCCGGCACGGCCACGCCGCTGGGGCAGGGCTGGCAGTAGCCGCAGGTGGTGCAGTCCACCGCCATCCGCGCGCGGTAGAAGGCGGTGGCGGCCTCGACGGCCGCGAGCTCGGCGGCGGTGAGCGGCGCGGCCTCGGCGGCGCTGGCCACGTTCTCGCGCAGCTCCTCCAGCTGGCCCATGCCGGACAGGACCGTCACCACGCCCGGCTGGCTCCAGACCCAGCGCAGCGCCCAGCTGGCGGGGGACCAGGGGCGGCCGGCCTGCGCCAGCCGCTGCACCACCTCCGGCGGCGCCTTGGCCAGCGCGCCGCCGCGGAGCGGCTCCATCACCACCACGCCGACGCGGCGCTGGGCGGCGTAGGCCAGCCCGGCCAGTCCGGCCTGGTAGTCGGTGTCGAGGTAGTTGAGCTGGATCTGGGTGAAGGCCCAGTCGTAGGCGTCGATGATCTCCTTGAAGTCGCGGTAGGCGCCGTGGAAGGAGAAGCCCAGGTGGCGGATGCGCCCGTCCTTCCGGGCGCGCTCCAGCGCCGGGATGGCCTTCTTGCGGACCGCCTTCCAGCGCGCGCCGTCGAGCGCGTGGAGCAGGTAGAAGTCCACGTGGTCGGTCTCGAGCCGCCGCAGCTGCTCCTCCAGGATCCGCTCGGCGTCGGCGGCGGACTGCACCTCCCACACCGGGCACTTGGTGGCCAGCTGCACCTTCTCGCGCCAGCCGCCGCGCAGCGCCCGCCCCAGGAACGGCTCGGACTGGCCGCCGTGGTAGACCCAGGCCGTGTCGAGGTAGTTCACGCCGGCCTCGATGGCGGCGTGCACAAGCCCCGCGGCCCTGGCCTCGTCGATGGCGGCCGGCTTGCCCGGCTCGCCGGGCAGGGTGGGCAGGCGCATGGCGCCGAGTCCGAGCGTCGAGAGCTGCAGGGAGGGGATCTTCGGGAAGGAGCGGCGCTGCATCGCCCGCGCAGCCTACCCGATCACTGCCCCCCGGCGCACGTCCGCCTGGTGGGCGGGCATGCGCCGGGGCAAACGTTCACTTCTTGCCGTTCACGGTGACCACGCCCACCGGCTCCAGGTCGCGCGGGCTGTCCAGGCGCAGCGTCAGCACCTGGCGCTTCTCGTCCGGCCGGCCCCAGTTCGTGTAGACCGTGGCCACCAGCGTGGCCGGGCCCACCAGCGTCTGGGCGCGCGAGCCGTAGTAGTGGACCTTGACCGCGTAGTCGCCCGGCACGGCCTGCCGGACCAGGTACTCCTCCGGCCCGTAGCCCTGGGTGACGTCGTGGGAGACCAGCCCGCCCATCCGCGTCTCGCGGTGGCCGTAGTAGGCGTGCTCGCCGGTGGGCTCCTCCAGGTGCAGGTCCACGTCGGTCTGATCCACGTCCCAGGAGAGCGAGACGCGCAGGTCGAGCGTGAGCAGCCTGCGCAGGCGCGGGTCCACCGGCGCGGCGGACGCCACCTGCTTCCAGCCGCGGCGCTCGGCGCGGGCCAGGATCCGGTTCAGCTCCATGAGCGAGACCAGCTCCAGGTCCGGCGCCCGTTCCCAGCTGCGCCGCCCCACCTCCCACAGCAGCGCCACCGCGCGCGCGGCGTCGGCCGGCTGGCTCGCGGCCTCGGCCCGGTCGGCCAGCACCAGCGCCAGGTCGCGGCGCGACTGCGGCTCCTCCGGGCGCAGCCGCTGGACCTTCTCCAGCGTCCGCGCCGCCAGCTCCAGCTCCCCGGCCTCGGCCAGCCGCCAGGCCATGACGCGCAGGAGCGCGGCGTCGTCCAGCCGGAGCTCGGCCAGGTTGGAGAGGACGCGGATGCCCAGCGCGCGCTGGCCGCTGCGCAGGAACCAGCCGGCGCAGTCCAGGTAGAAGCCGGGGCCGGCGTGCCTCGCCCGCTCCGCCAGGTAGGCGGCGTAGGCCTGCCCCGGCGCGGCGCCCTTGAGCGCGGCCAGGTACGGCACCTGGGGGTCCCAGGGCTGGATGGCGATGCTGGCGTCGGCGCCGGGCTCCTCGGCCTTGGCCTTCTGCATGGGCGCGGCGGCAGCAGGCGCGGGCGGGGGCGGGGAGCGCCGGAGCACGCCGCCCACCTGGCCTTCGCCGCTGGCGTAGTCCATCTCCTCGCGGGCCTCGGCCGGCGCCGCCAGCCGCGCGCGCTTCCGCTCCTCGTCCTGCCAGCGCCAGCCGGGCGGCACGACGTGGGGCTGCTCCCACCAGGCCACCCGCGCCTTCCAGGCGCTCACGACGGCCTCGAGCTGCGCCTTCTCGTCGGCGCGGCGGCGGACATCGCGCTCCGAGATCGCGGCCAGGTAGGCCTGGCGGAGCGCCGGGCGCGAGGCGGCCGGCTCCACGCCGTGCTCGAGGTGCTGCTGCAGGTCCTCCAGCACCAGGATGGAGGTGCCGGCGGTCACCAGCCCGAAGCGCCGCCCCAGCGCCAGCAGCGCGTCGGCGTTCCGGTCCGCGAAGAGCCCCAACGCCTCGGCCTGGCCCTGGGCCCAGGCCACCGCGACGGGGCCGGGGCGGCCCTCCGGCGGCCGGGCGGCGTCGGCGGCGCGCACCCTCACCACCCGGCGCTCCACCTCCGCGCCACCCACCGTGAACACCAGCGTCAGCTGCGCCTCGGGCGCGAGCAGCCGGCCGGTGACGTTCACCCAGCGCGGAATCCGGCCCGGGGCGCAGCTGCAGGTCGGCGGCGGCCCCGGCCGGCTCGGCCAGGACCTGGGCCAGGCGCGCCGTGGCGGCGGGGCGGGTCAGCGTCGCGGCGGCGGCCGCGGGCGGCGTGGCCAGCAGGTCCAGGGGGGCGCCGCCCGAGGAGGCGGAGAGGTGGCGAAGCAGGGCGCGATCGGCCTCGGTGGCGCCGGTGGCGGTCACCACCGGCACGTCGCCGGCGGCGGGCAGCGCCTCGCCCAGCGTAGAGAGGCCGTCGCTCACCACGATCCAGAGCGCGTCGTCCGGGTGGGGCAGCGCAGCGCGGCGCAGGTCGAGCGTGGCCAGGGCGGTGCCGCCGTCGGCCGGCGTGGCGCGGAGCGCGGCCAGGAGCCCGGCCCGGTCCCCGGCGGCGAAGGACCGCGCCGGCTCGGGCCGGTCGCGGAAGACCACCAGGTCCACCGCGGCGCGGGGCCAGGCGGTGAGCAGCGCGTCGAGGAAAGCCAGCTCGCGCGCGGTGGCGGCGGCGTCCCGGCTGCCGGAGGCGTCCCAGGCCAGCGCCAGGCGCTTCGGGGCGGCCGCGACGGCGGCCTGCGGCGCCTGCGGGGCGCGCTCCGACAGCGAGAGGAAGGTCCCCTGGCCGCCCTGCTCCAGCGCCAGCCAGCGGGGCGGCAGCCGCGGCAGGTTCACCAGCAGGTCGCGCGCGGCCGGGGCCTCCTCCAGCCGCTGCTCCGCCACCCAGCGATCGCCGGCCTGGGCCAGCGCCAGGTTGCCGAACCCGCCCACCGCCACCGGCGCGACCGGCGCGCGGATCACCTCGACCCGCAGCGCCACCTCGGGCAGCGGCTGGCGGTAGGGGAGGGGCAGGTGGTAGGCGGCCTCGTCACCCTGGGTGACGAGCGGGGAGATCCAGCGCAGCCGGACGGTGCGCGTGCCGCGGGCGGGGATGGGGTAGACGCGGGCGCGGTAGACGTTGCCCCGCACCTGCTCCACCAGCCCGGGGTCGACGCCCTTGCGGATCTCGGCCTCCAAAACGACCCGCGCCTTCTCGCGGGACACCACCGCCCCGTCCACCAGCTGGCCGTCCACGTCGAGCGCGAAGCCGGACACGGCGGCGCCGTCCGGCAGCGGGAACTCCAGCTCGCCCTCCAGCACCCGCGGGTTGGGGTTCGCGAAGGTGAGGGTCTGGGTGGTCTCGGCGGTGAAGCCCTCGATGACCACCCGCACGTCCAGCGCCCGCAGCGCCACCGGCTGCTCGGCGGCGCGGACGGCCAGGCGCGGCGGGGCCAGCACCTGGGCGGTCGCGGCGCAGGGCAGGGCGAGGAGGACGGGCAGCAGCAGGGTGAGGCGGGCCAGCTGGGCGAGGCGGGTCATCGGGTCCCTCGGGGCGCGGTGGTCATGCGGGGTGGAACGCACGGCCGGGGAAGAGGATCTCACAGGCAAGGGTCTCGGGCCTCGGGCTTCAGGCCCCAGGAAA
>JASGJN010000024.1:0-6080 GCA_049840735.1 Anaeromyxobacter sp.
GGGCTGCTATCTAGCCTCAGCCGCCCGAGGTGTCAACTTCGATCCGACGCGGACCTCCGCCTGGCCCCTCGCCCCATTGCCGCAGGGCGCTGCGGCGGCCGCCGGATAGAATCCGCGCCCCGAAGTCCGGCTCGCCCTGACCAGTGATCACGGCGGCACCGAAAGAGGATCTCGCACATGCTCGCAGCCGTCGCCGCGCTCCACCTGCTCGTGCTGGCCCAGGACGCGCCGCCCATCGAGGCGCCGCTGCCGCGGAAGGAGCCGTCCTCGGCGCCCGCGCCCGCGCAGGACCCGGCCTCGGACCCGGGCGCGGGCGAGGCGGACGCGCCGCCGCCCCCGCCCGCCCGCGAGCTGAACGATGCGACCCTGCCGCCGCCGCGCCCGGTCCCGGTGAAGCGGCAGCTCTCGCTCCTCGCGGCGGAGCCGCTGGACGGCCGCACCGCGCTGCAGCTCGAGGCCGGCTGGCCGAGCGTGACCTTCGCCTACGGCCAGGGCGTCACGCACACGGACGACCTGGGCGCCTCGGCCGACTTCGACTACAGCACCACCGAGCTGCGGCTGGGCGGCTGGTACCGCCGTCCGCTCAAGCCCGTCCCGCCCATGGACATGGCGCTGCGGTTCGGCGTGTCCTGGTTCACCAGCGGCGGGTCCACCTGGGTCTACGAGAAGAACCACAGCGACGGCGGCTTCGAGCTGATGGGCGGCCTGGGCTTCTCGCGCCACGCCGCCAACGGCCTCTTCTCCGGCCAGGCCGAGCTGCCGCTCACCGTCACGTTCAAGGGCGACGGCGGCGCGCTGCTCACGCCGCGGCTCAGCTTCGCCTACGAGACGCCGTTCTACGGCAACTACACGCTGGGTGTGCGCGGTGGCTTCGGCTACCGGTTCGGCGTCGGAGACGCCCCCCTGCACGAGGGCGTCTCCGAGCTGCGCTTCCTGGTGGTGGCCGGGTACCGGGTGTTCTGACGGCAGGCTCCGGGCCCCAGGGCCGCTTCAGGTCCAGGCGCCGCACCCTACCAGCGCGCCACGCAGGCCATGGGCGCCGCCGCCGGCGGCTGCTCGCAGGCGCCATCCACGGCCTTCAGCCGCGCCAGCATCTCGTCGGCGTCGATCGCCCCTTCGATCCGGTCCGGCACCTGCCGGCCGCGGCCGTCGAGGAAGATCACCGTGGGCATGCCCACCACGCCGTAGGCGGCGGAGACCGAGTCGAAGCCCTTCGACGGGTTGGTGCCGTCCATCTTCACGGCCACGAACCGGCTGGCCGCCTCGCGCACCCGCGGGTCGGCCCAGGCGATTTTGTCCAGCTCCTTGCAGGCGGTGCACCAGTCGGCCCAGAAGTCGATGATCACCGGCCGGCCCTGCTGGCGCGCCTGCGTCAGCGCCTCCTCGTAGGAGTGCAGCCAGGCGAAGCTGGCGCTGCGGGCCCGCTCGCGCGCGCCGGCCGCGCCCACGCCGTAGACGATGCCGCCCACCAGCAGCGCCACCGCCAGGCCCTTGAGCACCGCGCCCTGCCCGTGGAAGGAGCCGTGCAGCGCCCCCAGCAGCACGCCCGCGGCGGCCACGCCGGCGGCGGCGAGCCCGGCCCACGCCGCGGCGGAGAAGAGCGGCCGGACCGCCGGCAGGGCGCCCTGCAGGAAGATCAGCGCCGCCGCCAGCAGCGCCACGCCGAAGACCGACTTGACCGTGTCCATCCAGGCGCCGCTCTTGGGCAGCGAGATGGAGAAGGCGCCGATGAGGAAGAAGAGCAGCCCCAGCCCCAGGGCGTAGGTGAACATGATCCCCAGGCCGAACGCGACCGAGCCCTGGGTGGCCACGAAGGCCAGCGCCGCCGCCAGCACCGGCCCGGTGCAGGGCGCGGCGATGACGCCGGAGACCAGCCCCATGGCGAAGGCGCCGGCCTTGCCCGCGCCGCCCACGCCGTTGAGCCGCGCCTGCCAGCTCGACGGGAGCTGCAGCTCGAAGAGGCCGAACATCGACGCCGCCATGGCGGCGAAGATGAGCGCCACGGCGCCGATGACCAGCGGGTTCTGCATCACGCTGCCGAAGGCCTTGCCGGTCAGCGCCGCGCCCACGCCCAGCGCCGAGTACATGGCGGCGATGCCCAGCACGTAGAGCGCCGAGAGGACCATCGCCTCGCCGCGGTTGCCGGCCTTGCGGGCGCCGAAGATCGAGACGGTGATGGGGATGAGCGGGTAGACGCAGGGCGTGAGGCTGGTGGCCACCCCGCCGGCGAAGGCCACGGCGAAGGCCAGGACCGAGCCCTGGGCGAGCAGCGCGCCGAGCCCCAGGTCGGTGCTCGCGCCGGTGGGGCCCGTCCCGACCAGGCCGGGGAGCCACGCCACCAGCGCGAAGGCCAGGGCGGCGAGGAGGATGCGGACGGCGATGCGCATGCGGCGGTTCTCTCCGAGCAAAGCTCGCGTGTTTACAGGGGCTTGTCCCTGCGGCCCGGCTTGACCGGCCCGGCCCCCCTCTTATACTCGACCAGGCTTTTCGTCGCGCTGCCGGGACGAGGGCTGGGTGCCTCTGTCAGAGACCGCCGACCGCGATGAAGATTCCCGTCTACATGGACTGCCACTCCACCACACCCGTGGACCCCCGGGTGCTGGAGGCCATGCTCCCCTACTTCACGCAGGAGTTCGGGAACGCTGCCTCCAAGAGCCACGCCTTCGGGTGGAGGGCGGAGGAGGCGGTCGAGGCTGCCCGCGAGCAGGTGGCGGCGCTGATCGGCGCCACGGCGCGCGAGATCGTCTGGACCAGCGGCGCCACCGAGTCTGACAACCTGGCGGTGAAGGGCGTGGCGCGCTTCCACGCCGCCAAGGGCAAGCACCTCGTCACCTGCAGGACCGAGCACAAGGCGGTGCTCGACTCCATGCACGCGCTGGAGCGCGAGGGGTTCGAGGTCACCTTCCTCGACGTGGGGCCGGACGGCCGGCTTGATCCGGAGCGGGTGCGCGCCGCGCTCCGCCCGGACACCACGCTGCTCTCGGTGATGCACGCCAACAACGAGAACCGGCGTCATCCACCCCATCGCCGAGATCGCGGCCCTCGCCCGCGCCGCGGGCGTGCTCTTCCACTGCGACGCGGTCCAGTCGGTGGGGCGCATCCCCTTCGACGTCGAGGCGCTGGGCGTGGACCTGGCCTCCCTCTCGGCCCACAAGCTGTACGGCCCCAAGGGCGTGGGCGCGCTCTACGTCCGGCGCAAGCCGCGCGTCCGGCTGCAGGCGCTGATCGACGGCGGCGGCCACGAGCGCGGCCACCGCTCCGGCACCCTCAACGTCCCCGGCATCGTCGGGTTCGGGGAGGCGGCCGCGCTGGCCGCGGCCGAGCGCGAGGCCGAGGCGCCCCGGCTCCTGGCGCTCCGCGAGCGGCTGCGGGCCGGCCTCCTCGCCGGGCTGGATCACCTGACCGTGAACGGCTCGCTGGAGCACCGGCTGCCCGGCAGCCTCAACGTCTCCTTCGCCTGGGTGGAGGGCGAAGCCCTCATGCTGTCGGTGAAGGACGTGGCGGTCTCCTCCGGCTCCGCCTGCACCAGCGCCTCGCTGGAGCCCTCCTACGTGCTGCGCGCCATGGGCGTGCCGGACGAGCTGGCCCACGCCTCCATCCGCTTCGGGCTGGGGCGCTTCAACACCGAGGAGGAGGTCGACCACGCGGTCCGGCTCTTCGTCGAGAAGGTGAAGAAGCTGCGCGAGATGTCGCCGCTCTACGAGATGGTCAAGGAGGGCATCGACCCCTCCAAGGTGCAGTGGGCCTCGTCCCACTGAGCCGGAGGCCGCCATGCAGTACTCGGACAAGGTGGTCGACCACTATGAGAACCCGCGCAACGTGGGGTCGCTCGACAAGGACGCGCCGGACGTGGGCACGGGCCTGGTGGGCGCGCCCGCCTGCGGCGACGTCATGAAGCTGCAGATCCGGGTGAGCGAGGCGGGGGTGATCGAGGACGCCCGCTTCAAGACCTTCGGCTGCGGCTCCGCCATCGCCTCCTCCTCGCTCGTGACCGAGTGGGTGAAGGGCAAGACGGTGGAGCAGGCGCTGGCGCTCAGGAACACCGACGTGGCCCGCGAGCTGGCCCTGCCGCCGGTGAAGGTGCACTGCTCGGTGCTGGCCGAGGACGCCGTCCGGGCCGCCATCGCGGACTGGCGGCGCAAGCAGGCGGCGCCGGTTAAGAAGGAAGGGACATGACGGGCATCGAGATCAGCGAGCAGGCGGCGGCGCACATCCGGGCGCTGGCCGCGCAGCACGGGACGCCGGAGGGCGGGCTGCGCCTGGGGGTGCGGGGCGGCGGCTGCTCCGGGCTCAACTACGTGGTGGACTGGGCCGGCGCGCCCACCGCCAGCGACGAGGTCATCGAGCGCGAGGGCGCCCGGGTCTTCGTGGACCCGAAGAGCGCGCGCTTCCTGGCCGGCACGGTCATCGAGTGGAAGAAGACCCTGCTGCAGAGCGGGTTCGAGTTCCGGAACCCCAACGTGAAGACGTCCTGCGGGTGCGGGGAGAGCTTCTCGGTCTAAACTGGGCGCGTGACCACCGTCACGGCCAATCCCTTCGCCGCGCTGAACCTCCCGCGCGCCTTCCGGCTCACGCCCGACGCGCTCGCCGCGGCGCTGCGCGAGCACGCGCGCGCCTGGCACCCGGACCGCTTCGTGAAGGCCGGGGCGCGCGAGCGGCGCGAGGCGCTGGAGCGCTCCACCGCCGCCAACGACGCGCGCCGCCGGCTGGAGCGCTGGCCCTCCCGCGCCGCGGCGCTGCTCGTGCTGGCCGGGGTCGCCGTGCCGGAGGGGGCGGCGGCGGCCGGCCCGGACTTCCTGGAGGCACAGCTGGAGCTGCGCGAGGGCCTGCAGGCGGCCACCGCCGCCGGGGATGTGGCCGCGCTGGCGCGGCTCCGGGCCGACGTCTCGGCCCGGCTGGGCGCGCTGGAGGCGGAGGCGGCGGCGCTGTTCGACGAGCCGGCCTGGCCGGAGCGGCACGCCGGGGCGCTGGGTGGACTCGTGGTGCGGGCGCGCTTCCTGGAGGCGGTGCTGGCCGACGCGTCCCGGGCTTCGCCGCTGGGGACCTGAGGACATGGCGCGCGCGATAGGCATCGACCTCGGCACCACCCACTCGCTGGTGGCCCACGTGGACGGGCGGAACCGAGCCCCAGGCCCTGCGGGTGGACCAGGGCGGCCCGCTGCTGGCCTCGGCGGTCTGGCTCGGACCGGCGGGCGAGGTGGAGGTGGGGCGGGCGGCGCGCGAGCGCGCTCCGGAGCGCCCCTTCGACACCGTGCTCTCGGTGAAGCGGCTCATGGGGCGCGGCCGGGCCGACCTCTCCGGGCAGGAGCGGGCGCTGCTGCGGCTGGCCGGGCAGGGGGACCCGCTGCGGCTGGCGGTGGCGGGCGGGGCGCGCGCCGTCACGCCGGTGGAGGTCTCGGCGAGATCCTGCGGGTGCTCCGCCGCCACGCGGCGGCGGCGCTGGGCGGGCCGCCCGGCCCGTGCGTGATCACCGTGCCGGCCTACTTCAACGACGCGCAGCGGCAGGCCACCCGCGACGCCGGCAAGCTCGCCGGCCTCGACGTGCGTGCGGCATCCTCAACGGAGCCGACCGCGGCCGCCCTCGCCTACGGCGTGTCACCGCAAGAAGGGCCTGTAGCGCCTGGTCTTCGATCTCGGCGGCGGCACCTTCGACGTCACCGTCATGTCGGTCGAGTCGGGGGTGTTCGAGGTCCTGGCCACCGCCGGCGACATGTCGCTGGGCGGCGACGACCTGGACGCGGCGGTGGCCGCGCAGCTGCTGGCCGAGGCGGGCGAGGACCCTTGCGCGCCGGCGGGCGGCGCGGCCGTGCTGCACGGCGCGCTGGCGCTGGCGCGGGCCGTGCGCGAGCGGCTCTCCACGGAGCGGGTCACCGGCTGGGCGCTGGTCCTGCCCGACGGCTCGCGGCGCGAGGGCGAGCTCCGGCGCGAGGCGCTGGAGGCGCTGGAATCGCGCCGGTGGTGGCGCGCACCGCCGCCCCCTGCCGGCAGGCGCTGCGCGACGCCGGGGTGGAGCGGCTGGACGGCGTGGTGCTGGTGCTGTTCGGATTCTATCGTGTTTCCCTCTAACCTTGGCAATTCGT
>JASGJN010000025.1:0-161792 GCA_049840735.1 Anaeromyxobacter sp.
CTGCAGCGGGCCGATGCCGAAGGGGTCGAGCAGCGAGACGAGCCGCTCGTGCTCGGGCCTGGCCGCGAGCAGGACCGCCACGAAGTACGCGGCCAGGAAGGCCACCGCGCCGACGTAGGTGGCGGTCATGGAGCGCGTGCCGGTGGCCAGCGCGAAGAAGGCGGCCGAGATGAGCAGCGCGGTGGGCAGCGCCACCACCGCCAGCGCGTAGGCGTAGTCGCCCGGGCGGAACGGGCCCAGCTTCTCCGGGTCCACCCAGGGCATGAGCGCCCCGGCCCAGACGCCCAGCGCCACCGCGACCAGCACCAGGTAGCCCACCGCCGTGGCGCCGGCGAAGCGGCCCACCACGTAGTCCCGCCGCGTGACGCGGGTGGTGTGGACGATGGGGGGCGAAGCCGGTGTCGTCGTCGCGGACCACCGCGCCGGCCACGAAGGCGACCACCACGAAGATGGCGAAGACCGAGAGGATGGCCACGGTCTGGGCCAGCGCGAAGGGCGAGTTGAGGTGGGTGGCGCCGCCGCCGCCGATGGTGACCCCCTCGACGGTGACGGAGGCGAAGGCGAAGAGGAAGAAGAGGGCGGCCGACACCCAGAACAGCGGTGACCGCAGGTGGAAGCGGGCCTCGAACCGCGCGATGTCGAGCAGCACGGTCCGCCTCCTCAGGCCGCCCGGCCGGCGCTGGGCGCGGCGCGGTCCAGGGCCAGGGTGTGGAAGTAGACGTCCTCGAGCGCCGGCGCGGCCGGCTCGAAGCCCTCCTCGGGCGCGCCGTCGGCCACGGCGTGGACCACGGTGCGCCCCTCGCGCAGCCGGGTGGAGATGATGGTCATCCGCTCGCGCGCGGCGGCCAGCTCGGTCCGGGCCAGGGACTTGCGCCAGACCTTGCCGCGCAGCTCCGCCACCAGGTCGTGCGGCGTGCCGCTGCGCAGGATGCGGCCGCCGGCCAGGATGGCCATGCGCGAGCAGAGGTCGGTCACGTCCTCCACGATGTGCGTGGAGAGGATCACCACCACGCTCTCGCCGATCTCGGCCAGCAGGTTGGAGAAGCGGTTCCGCTCCTCCGGATCGAGGCCGGCGGTGGGCTCGTCCACGATGATCAGCTTCGGGTCGCCCAGCAGCGCCTGCGCGATGCCGAACCGCTGCCGCATGCCGCCGGAGTAGCCGGCCAGCGCCTTCTTGCGGACCTCCCAGAGGTTCACCTGCTGGAGCAGCGCCTCCACCGTCTCGCGCCGCTCGCCGCGGGCGGTGAGCCCCTTGAGCACGGCCAGGTGGTCGAGCATCTCCAGCGCGCTGACCCGCGGGTAGACGCCGAAGTCCTGCGGCAGGTAGCCGAGCTGCCGCCGCAGCGCCTCGGGCCGGGCCAGCACGTCGAGGTCGCCGAAGCGGATGGCGCCGGAGCTGGGGCGCTGCAGCGTGGCGATGCAGCGCATCAGCGTGGACTTGCCGGCGCCGTTGGGGCCGAGCAGCCCGAACATGCCGCGGGGGATCTCCAGCGAGATGCCGTCCAGCGCGCGCGTGCCGCCCGGGTAGACGTGGGTGAGGTCCGAGATGACGAGCATGTGCCCCTCCGGTTGGATGGCGCCGAGTATCCGGCCGGCCCTCAGGCTGCGGGTAAAGAAAAAATGACGTCCTTCGATGAGGTCCTATGAATGCTGGCGCCCTGCCGTCATGATGCCGTGATGCACGAGGCGTCGCAGCAGGACGACGGGTGGCCCTGGCAGCCGAGGCTCGAGGGGGCGCGGCTCCTGCTGCGCCCGCTGGTGGAGGCGGACGTCGAGCCGCTGGCCGCCGCGGCGGCGGATCCGGCCATCTGGGCCCTGCACCCGGAGCCGGATCGCTGGCAGCGGCCCATCTTCGAGCGCTTCTTCCGGAGCGGGATCGATTCGCGCGGCGCGTTGCTGGTGCTGGAGCGGGCCACCGGCGCGGTGCTCGGCTCCTCGCGCTTCACGCGCCACGACCCCGCCGCCCGCTCGGTCGAGATCGGCTACACGTTCCTGGTCACGCGCTGCTGGGGCACCGGCCTGAACCGCGAGCTCAAGGGGCTGATGCTGGCGCACGCGTTCCGCCACGTGGACCGGGTCGAGTTCGTGGTGGGCGAGCGCAACCTGCGCTCGCGGCGGGCCATGGAGAAGCTGGGCGGGGTCCCGCTGCGCGAGGAGGAGAAGACCACCTGGCGCGGCGCCCGGGTCCGGTCGGTGGTCTACGGGATCGAGCGCGCCGCCTGGCGCGGCTGAGTCGCGGGCAGACCTGGCGACGCGCCTCGGCCTCGGGGAAACCCTGGCCGGCGGCGAGGCGTCGCGCCCGGCTGGATCCCCGCGGTCGGCGGAGCCTCTTCGGCGTACAGTTCCAGCGCGTGCTCGGGGGAGCGCGCGGTTCGCTCGTGGGGGGAAGCGTCCTGTCCAGGACACGGAGCGTCAGCCATTCCATGCCTGACCGCGCGACCACCGCCGCGGCGGGCCGGTCGTCCAAGGAGAGTCACCACATGCACGTCCGCTCCAGCACGGGCCGGTTCCTCGCGCTCGCCCTCCTCGCCGTCCTGTCCGCCTGCGGTGGGAGCGACGAGCAGGACACCACGCCGCCCACCGTCCAGTTCGCCACGGAGCCCGCCGCCGCGGTGGGCAGCGACGCCTTCACGCTGCACATCACCTTCAGCGAGCCCCTGAAGCTGGCCCTCACGTCCGCCGACGTCACCGTGGACGGCGCCACCCTGACCAGCTTCCGGGCGGTGAGCAACCGCGCGTGGGCGCTGAAGCTCGACCCGCCGCGGGGCACCGCGGGGCAGATCAACGTGTCCATCGCCGCCGGCGCGGTCGAGGACGCCGCGGGCAACCTCGTCGCCGCGGCCGAGTACACGATCGACTACGACGCCCAGAACCTGATCCGGGACGGCGGCTTCGACGCCGGCTCCGCGCACTGGGACACCTGGGCCAACCCCCAGACCACCGCCGCCCTCCAGGTGTCCGTGTCCGACGGGCACCTGGACGTCGCACCGCAGACGCTCGGCAACAACCCGACCGACCTGCAGGTGAAGTACATGAGCGGCATCCCGCTCGAGTCAGGAGAGACCTACACCGTGTCCTTCGTGGCCTGGGCGGACGAGGCGCGCGTCATCCAGGCCTCGCTGTGGGAGAACGGGAACAACACCAACGGCGACGGCACGCCGTGGGGCACCTACCTCTTCTTCACCGACGTGGCGCTCACGACCGTGCCCACGCCGTTCTCCGCGCAGGTGACGATGCAGTACGACAACGCCTCCGCGGGCTTCTGCTTCTTCGTCGGTGACGACCTCGCCGGCGTGCACTTCGACGACATGGTCGTGACCCCGCAGTAGCGGCCGGACCGGAGGCGGCCGCTACCTCGCGGCCGCTCCACTCAGCCGGCCACCACCGCGTCGCCCTCCACCCGCACCGCGAAGGGCTCCAGCCCGCCGGTGCACGGGCCACCCAGGCAGCGGCCGTCGTCCAGGCTGAAGGTGGCGTTGTGGTGGCCGCAGACCACGCGCTGTCCCTCCTCGACCAGGAACTGGTCGGCGGCCACGTCCAGCGGCAGGCCCTGGTGCGGGCAGCGGTTCAGGTAGCCGAACACGGCCTGGCCGCGCCGGAGCAGCAGCAGGTCGAAGGCGTCGCGCCCCTGGCCGAAGACCACGGCGTGGCCGCCGCCGTCGGGGACCTCGGCGAGGGCGCAGACGCGCGTGCCGGGGGCGGGGGCGTTGGGGCTCGGTCGCTGCATGGGCTCAGCGGGTCCGGCGGGCGGCGCGGGCGCCGGGGCGTGGCTTGCGCGTGGCGCGCGGCTTCCCCTCCCGCGCCCGCTCCACGTGGACGTCCAGCAGGTGGCGCATGGTCTCGAGCGACTTCTCCAGCCCGTGCACCGAGAGCCACTCGGTGGGGCCGTGGAAGTTCATGCCACCGGCGAAGACGTTGGGGCAGGGGAGCCCCATGGCCGTGAGGCGCGAGCCGTCGGTGCCGCCGCGGATGGGCACCCAGCGCGGCCGGAGCCCGGCCCGGCGCGTGGCCTCCTCCAGCGCCTCGGCCACCAGCGGGTTCCGGTCGATCCCCTCGCGCATGTTCCGGTAGCTCTCCTTGAACTCGAGCACCAGCCGCGCCTTGGGGTGGCGCCGGGCCACCTCCTTCACGATCTGCTGCAGGAGCTTGCGCTGGCGGGTCAGCCCCTCGGTCTCGAAGTCGCGCAGCAGGAGCCGCAGCGTGGCCTGGGCCTCCTCGCCGGAGGCGCCGTGCGGGTGGATGAAGGGCTCGCGGCCGGCGGTGGTCTCGGGCGCCATGTCCTGCGGCAGCCGCACGATCACCTCGGCCAGCACCTTGAGGGCGTTGACCATGATCCCCTTGGCCGTGCCGGGGTGGATGTTGCGCCCGTGCACCGTGAGCGTGGCGCCGTCGGCGCTGAACGTCTCGCGGTCGATCTCGCCGGGCGCGTCGCCGTCGATGGTGTAGGCCACGTCGGCGCCGAAGGCCCGGAGGTCGAGGTGCCTGGTCCCGTGGCCCACCTCCTCGTCCGGCGTGAAGCGAATCCGCACCTCGCCGTGCGGCCGGGCCGGGCCGCGCAGGAGCTCGTCGGCCAGCGTCATGATCACGGCGATGCCGGCCTTGTCGTCGGCCCCCAGCAGCGTGGTGCCGTCGGAGGTGACGATCTGCTTGCCCCTGTTCCTGCGCAGCTCCGGGTTCTCGCGGGCGCGGATCACCACGCCGTCGGCCAGCTGGATGTCACCGCCGGTGTAGGTCCGGAGCTGCGGCTTCACGTTGGCGCCGGGCGCGGCCGGGGAGGTGTCGAGGTGCGCCAGGAGCCCCACCCGCGGCACCGGCGGGTGGCCGGCCGGCAGCGTGGAGGGGATCGAGGCCAGCACGTAGCCGTGCGCGTCCACCCGGGCGTCCCTGGCCCCCATGGCCTGCAGCTCCAGGCGGAGCAGCCTGGCCAGGTCGAGCTGCTTGGCGGTGCTGGGGACCTCCTCGACGTCCTCGCGCGACTGGGTGTCGATGCGGACGTAGCGGAGGAAGCGATCGAGGACGGAGAGCGAGGGGCGAGGCTTCTTCGCGGGCACGGGGCGCCTCCGGGCGATGGGTGCCCGAGACGTATACCCCCTGGGGCGGGGGCCCGTCCTGCTCGAACCGCCGCCCGGAGCGAGGTAGCATCCCGGCATGCGCACCGCCCTCCTGCTCGCCCTCGCCGCCGGCCTCTGGTCGGCCGCCCCGGTCGCCCGCGCCGAGTCCTCCATCAGCTGCAGCGGCGGCATCGTCCAGGTGGGCGACGGCAAGCTGGACCTGCTCACCAAGTGCGGCCTGCCGGCGCTGCAGGACACCCGGCACATGGAGCTCTCGCAGCCGCACGTCGAGGAGGCCATCGAGGAGTGGACCTACGACTTCGGCCGCAGCAAGTTCACCATGAGCGTGGTGCTGCAGCGCGGCCGCGTGGTCTCCATCGCGCGCGGCAGCTACGGCTACGCCGACAGCCCGGGGCAGCGCCCCTTCGCCCCGCGGCGGGCCACCTGCGACGCCGCGGCCATCCGCGTGGGCGACCGCAAGCTGGACCTGATCTCCCGGTGCGGCGAGCCGGCCGTCCGCGACGCCTGGCAGGAGGAGCGGGCGGTCTCGCGGATCGACCTGGACGGCGGCACCGCCTACAGCGCCGGCTCCGTCCAGGTGGAGCGCTGGGTGTTCGACTTCGGCGGGCGCTCCTTCGTGGCCGAGGCGCTGCTGGAGAACGGCCAGGTGGTGGCGGTGCAGCGGGGGGGCTACGGGCACGCGCAGTGAATCCGGGGCGGCGCCGGGGGCTGGCCCGTCGCCCCGCCGGGACGAGGGCAAGGCGAAGCGGGCCCTGGCGCGAGGGCGCTGAGCGTCACGCCGCCTTGCCGCAGCTGGTGCAGAAGAGGCCGTCGGCGGCCAGCGCGCCGCCGCAGCGGTGGCAGTAGGTGGCCGGGAGCGAGACGCCGTAGACCGGCGTGGCCGGGATCGGGCGCGGCGTGCGGGCGCGATAGACCGCGCTCACCACCTTGTTGTGCTCGGCGAAGTAGAGGAGGGTGAGCCCGGCCAGCACCAGGAGCCCCACGCCGATGGTCGAGAGGGCGCAGCCGCTGAACCAGAGCACCATCAGCGCCGGCGTCACCGTCAGCGAGTCCGGCTTCGCCCCCAGCCGCACCAGGGCGGCGCTGCGCGTGGCCAGGACGTCGGCCAGGACCAGGGCTCCGAGCAGCACCGTCAGGACCAGCAGCGCCAGGCGTGGCCAGTAGCCGAAGGCGCCCGGCGCGAAGGCCGCGACCAGGGAGACGATCAAGCTCCAGAACCTGGGGCGGAAGGTCGAGCGGTGCTCCGGGACCAGGCGCTGGTAGTCGGCGGCGGTGCGGTACAGGCTGCGCACCGGGTAGAGCAGCGCGAGCCCCTGGATCACCACGCTGATCGGGAGGGCCAGCGGGCCGTCGAGGGTCCGGATCAGCGGCGAGACCATCGCCACGAACCCGAAGAACGCCACCAGCGGGACGGAGACGCGCGAGATCTCGGGCGGCGGCGGCGGCAGCGGCGCCTCCTCGATGGCGGCGGGCGCAGCCTGGCTGACCTCTGACATTCGCTCTCTCCCCGGGCGGCCCGACGGCGCAGCGGGCCGGCGTGGACGTCTGGAAGGTAGCACGCCCTCGTTCGGGTACGAGGTCCCACCCGGTCGCATGCGGCGCCCTCGCAGGGTGCGTGCTAGCATCACTCCCCCTTTCACGCAGGAGACCCGCCCCGATGTTCGTCACCATGAAGCCCCACGCCACGGCCGCCGACTTCGACGCGGTCATCGACAAGATCCGCGCGCTGGGGCTGACCCCGCACCCCATCACCGGGACCGAGCGCAAGGTGGTGGCGGTGGTCGGCCACACCGCTGGCCTCGACCCCGAGGATCTGTTCGGGACGATGCACGGCGTGGCCGAGGCGGTCCGGGTCTCGCAGCCGTTCAAGCTGGTGTCGCGCGAGGTCAAGGAGGAGGACACCGTCATCGACGTCGGCGGCGTGCCGCTGGGTGGCAAGGCGCTGGCCATCATGGCCGGGCCCTGCTCGGTCGAGTCGAAGGAGCAGGTGCTGGAGGCCGCGTTCGCCGTGAAGAAGGCTGGCGCCCGCTTCCTGCGCGGCGGCGCGTTCAAGCCGCGCACCAGCCCCTACGAGTTCCAGGGCCTGCGCGAGGAGGGGCTCGAGCTGCTGGCCCTGGCCCGCGAGCAGACCGGCCTCAAGGTCGTGACCGAGGTGAAGGACACCGAGACCTTGCCCATGGTGGCGGAGTACGCCGACGTGCTGCAGGTGGGCGCCCGCAACATGCAGAACTACTCGCTGCTGGAGAAGCTGGGCGCCACCGAGAAGCCCATCCTGCTCAAGCGCGGCCTCTCCGCCACCATCAAGGAGTGGCTGATGGCGGCCGAGTACATCGTCTCCAAGGGCAACCACCGCGTGGCGCTGTGCGAGCGCGGCATCCGCACCTTCGAGACCATGACCCGCAACACGCTCGACATCAACGCCATCCCGGTGCTCAAGGCGCTCACGCACCTGCCGGTGATCGTGGACCCGTCGCACGGCATCGGCCTGCGCGCGCACGTGCCGGCCATCGGCCGCGCGGGCGTGGCGGCGGGGGCGGACGGCATCATCGTCGAGGTCCACCCCTGCCCGGAGAAGGCGCTCTCCGACGGCCACCAGTCGCTCACGCCGGAGGAGTTCGACGCGATGATGGCGCAGATCCGCGTCATCGCCGGCGCGGTCGGCCGGCCGGTGGACGGCTGAGCCGCGAGCGCCGGGTTCGCGCGCACGCCCTGTTCGCCCTGAGCCTGGCGCGCGGCGGGCCGGGGTGCGCACCTGTGGGTGCCCCGTCCACCGCCGCCTTGCACGTTGCCCCTGGCGATCCAGCCGTGTCAGGCTTCGGCCATGCACAAGGCCGCGCTCACCTTCCTCTTCGTCCTGGTCGCCGCCCCGGCCGCTGCCGACGACTTCCTCGACGGCGTCGCGCAGCGCTCCTGCGCCTGCCTCAAGGCGCTGGAGCCGCAGGCCGATCGCGAGCAGTACACGGCGCAGGCCGGCCTCTGCATGTTCAAGTCCTTCACCGCCGCCGACCGGGAGGCGATCAAGGAGGAGTACGGCGTGGACCTGAGCGATCCGGCCCGCTACGGCCGCCGCGCCGGCGAGCTGGTGGGCGCCCGGATGGCCATGTTCTGCGGCGACGAGGTCCTCAAGCTGGCCGGCCAGGTCAAGGCGCCGCCACAGGTGGTGAAGGGCGTGGTGGTGAGGATCGAGGACGCCGGCTTCGTCGTCCTGACGGTGAAGGACGGCGAGGGCAGCATGGTGAAGCTCTACTGGCTCAAGCAGGTGATCTCCAACCGCGACCTGCCCAACGGCTACCGCAAGCTGGAGGGCGCGCGCGTCGAGGCCAGCTTCGAGCCCACCGAGCTGTTCGATCCGAAGATCGGCGAGTACCGCTCGTACCGCGTGCTCAAGTCGCTCTCGGTCGAGTCCGGCGGGCGCGGCAAGGACGGCGGGGACGACAGCCTGTAGCGAGCGGAGCGGCGCGCTCGTTCGTGGCTCGACTCCGGGCCGCCGGCCCGGTTCGCTTCCGGCCCTGCGCTCATGCCGCGCTCCGCTCGGCCTGAGCGTAGGGCCCGCGAAGCGGGCCCGGAGTCGAAGGCCAGGGCCCGGGATGCCCTGGATCTTCCTTGGCTTTCACCCCCGCGTCAGCCCCCGATCCTACGCTCTCGTCATGAGCTGGGAAGACGCAGAGGCGCAGGAGGTCGAGGTCATCCGCAGGCGGCTGCACGACCTGGCGGAGCGGATCCGGCAGCGCGCTGCGGAGGGCCGTCCGCCGCGTCGCGCTGCGCCGGCGGCGCCCCGGGTCTTGCCACGGCCGCGGGTCGAGGCGTCGGAGCGGATCCGGCACTGGACGGATGTGGGAGAGGACGAAGAGGCGGGGCGCTGAGCAGCGGGTCGCTGGCGCAGGCCGTTGCGCCCGCGGCGCCCGGACCACGGTGACGATCTGGCGCGCTCCGTCTCGAACGTCGCTGCCCACCAACTGCCTCCCAGGGCCGCCGCGCCAGGGTGACCCAATCCGTGGCTCCGCGCCGGCGGAGCACCCGCCCGCGGTGCGCGTTCGCTCGCGCCGCACCGCGCATCCGCTGTCCACTGCGGGTCTTCCCCAGAGGAGCCGGGCCCGCGCCCGGCGCTCGGCCGATCGCCGGTTAAGCCCTCGCGCACCCTGCCGCTGCCGCCGCTGACCGCCATCCAGGCGCGCGACCGGCGCGGCGAAGGAGGGACGATGGCACGGCCGCTGCTCCGCATGGTGCTGCTCCTGTCGCTGCTCACCCCCGCGCTCGCCGGGGCCCGGGATCCGGAGGACGAGCGGGCCGGTCCCGGCAACGCCGTGCACATGTCGGGGATGGGCCGCCTGGCGGCGCAGGCTCGGCGGGCCTTCCAGGTCGCGCCGGGCGCGGCGCAGCGCGGCGGCTGCGTCAATGACGCGGACTGCCCGGACGAGGAGACCGCCGGCCCGGCCGGCGGCCAGGCCGAGACCTCGATCGCCGTGGACGCGACCGGCCAGCACGTGGTGGTGGGCTACAACGACACGCGCGGCTTCCTCTCGAACCCGATCTCCGTCTCGGGCGTGCTCTACTCCGACGACGGCGGCAAGACCTTCGTGGACGGCGGGCAGCTGCCCACGCCCGGCGACCTGGACCTCGGCGGTGAGCTCTTCCCGGAGGTGTTCGGCGATCCCGAGGTGAAGTACCTGGGCGGCTGCAGCTTCGCCTACTTCTCGATCCTGCTGACGGTGAAGGAGTACCTGCCGGCCACGCCGGTGCCGGTCCAGACGCTCTCGGTCCACCGCTCCACCGACTGCGGCCACACGTGGGAGGGGCCGTTCGAGGTGACCGCGGCCACGAACCCGAACGGCTACATCTACTCCAGCGGCGACGCGGTGGACGCCGCCGACAAGGAGTTCGCCGACTGGGACCCGGCGCGGCGCCGGGTGCTGGTGAGCTGGAGCAACTTCACGCACCCGGCCATCGCGCCCGGGGGCGTGCAGATCGCCACCGCGTACTCCGACGACCTCCTGACCGCCACCCCGCCCACCTGGTCCAGCTTCGCGGTGGTGAGCGCCACCGAGGCCGACGGCCAGGCCTCCATCCCGCGCTTCGCCGCCGACGGCAGCGCCTACGTGGCCTGGCGCCGCTTCCCCTCGGCCTACGGCAACACCACCGCCTTCGCCAGGTCCACCGACGGCGGCGTGAGCTGGGGCGCGCCCATCGAGACCGTCCCCGAGTTCCTCACCATGGACCAGGTGCTCGGGAACGACCGCGTCAACACCTCCCCCTCGCTTGCGGTGGACCGCTCGCCCACGCGGACGCGCGGCAACGTCTACCTGGTGTACGCCGACAACGACGCGGGCGACGGCGCCGACGTCGCCTTCCAGCGGAGCGTGAACGGCGGCCGCACCTTCTCGGCGCCGGTCCGCATCGACGCGCGGCCCGGCGCCGACCGCGCCCAGTGGTTCCCGTGGGTGACGGTGGACGACGCCAGCGGGCGCGTCTATGCGTTCTGGTACGACCAGGGCGTGGCGGCCTCGGGCGATTCTCACGCAGCTGACCTACACCTTCTCCGACGACACCGGCCGGAGCTGGGCGGCGCCCACCGCGCTCTCCACGCGCCCCTTCCATGCTGGGTGGGGCAACGACACCGGCCAGCCCAACCTGGGCGACTACAACCAGGCGGTGGTGCGCAAGGGCCGGCTCTACGCCTCCTTCGCCGAGGCGACGCGGCCGCCCGGAGGCTTCGTGGACGGCCAGCCCTCGACCCAGCTCACCGTCCCCGACGTGCAGGTGAAGGTGCTGCCCACCTTCGAGCAGCGCTTCGAGGCGGGGCCGTTCGACCTGCAGGGCGTGCGCCTCTACGACCTCGGGTTCGGGGGCCACAACGGCTACGTGGACGCCGGCGAGACCGTGGGGCTCACCTTCACCATCCGCAACGCGGTCACGAACCCGCTCTCGGCGGACGACGGGGACGGCCTGGTGGGCGTCCTCGGCACCTCCACGCCCGGCGTGCGGGTGCTGTCGGCGCTCTCCGCCTGGCCCGCTCTCCGCCCCGGCGCGTCCGCCGGCAACCGGATCCCCTTCGTGATCATCACGGACCGTGGCTTCGTGCCGGGCACGCCCATCGAGCTGGCGCTCACGGTGCGCTCCAGGGAGTTCCAGCCCGTCACGCTGCGCCACACACTCTTCACCGGGACGCCGGTGACGACGCCGCTCCTCTCCTCCGACTTCGAGGCGCCCAGCCTGGCCGACACGGGGTGGCGCTCGGTGCACGGCGCCGGCGCCAACGTGGTGCCCTGGGCGCTGGACGTGGGCGCGCCGGGCGCCGCGGGGTTCTGCGGCAGCACCTCCCGCGCGGCGTTCCACGCCGACGCCCTCGACGGCCCGGCCGGCGGCTCGCCGGCGCGCTGGGAGCGGCTCATCAGCCCCACCGTCACGGTCCCCCTCGACGCCGAGTACGTGACGGTGGACTTCGACGTCTGCACCGACACCGAGGACGACCCGAACTTCAACGTGCTGGCCTACGACGGCTTCTTCCTGCGCGTGACCGACGTGACGCCCGGCCACACCGTGCGCTCGGTCCTGGCGGAGGCCTTCGAGGACGAGTTCACGACCGGTGACCTGTACCACTACCCCAAGCACCTGCCGCGCAGCGGCGACCCGGCCTACTTCGAGGACATGTCGGCCTGGGCCGGCGACTCCGGCGGGAAGCGCCACGTCCACCTGCGCCTGCCCGGCGTGGCCGGCACCCAGCTCCAGCTGCGCTTCGAGTTCACGCAGGATCAGTTCGCCACCTGCGCCGACGTGCGCCCCGGCCACGCCTGCGGCGTGCTGCTGGACGACGTGAGCGTGGCGAGCGTCGCGTCGCGGAGGTGAGGATCAGGGGCCGGCCGGGTCTTTGGCCCGGCCGGCCATCTGGAATCGCGTCTGGAGCGTTGTCGGGTATATATACCTCGGTGCACCGGCCCGGCGATGTGGTTGTCCCGCCGCGAATCGGGGCAGGTCAGCAAGTGAACATGCTAGGTATATATACCTAGCATGTTCACTTGCTTTCCTCGTCTTGGAGCTGGGTATATATACCAAGCTCCAAGACGGGAGTCCCCAGTCGCCCCGAGGAGATGGATGTCGAGTGACGGACAACTCACCACACTTGGTATATATACCAAGTGTGGTGAGGCACACGGATACCGACGGCGACATCGCTCCGCGCGAAGCGGTCCTCGCGTCAAAGCTCAGCAAGCGGGCCCAGCGCACCGTCGTGGCCCTCCTCGACGCTTCCGGCCGGAACGTCTTCTCGCGGCGAGATCTCTCTACGTTCCTCCGCAGCGCTGCCGACGACGGACAACTACCGCGGTCCGCTTCCGGCTCGCAGCTGATCTCGTTTCTAGAGACGCAGGGTCTGTCTCGCGTGGTCCTTCATCCCCCGGAGGGCGTGCGTACCCCGCCGGTCGCACGGTACGTCTGGGGTCCGGTGTCGATGCTCGCCGTCGCTGCCTCGATGAGGCCCGGCGCATACCTCTCCCACGGCTCTGCCGTCTTCCTGCACGGGCTCACCGACCAGATCCCGAAGACCATCTTCGTCAACAAGGAGCAGAGCGCGAAGCCTGCCCCCACCCAGCCGCTCACGCAGGAGGGGATCGATCGCGCGTTCGCGAACTCGCAGCGCGCGTCCACGTACGTGTTCACGCACGAGGGGTATCGAGTCGTGCTTCTCAGCGGGAAGAACACGAACCGGCTCGAGGTCAGCGAGCTGAAGGGGCCGCAGGGGGAGCCTGTGGAGGCGACGAAGCTCGAGCGGACGCTCATCGACATCACCGTCCGTCCGGCATACGCAGGCGGAGTGTTCGAGGTCGCCAAGGCGTACGCCGCGGCAAAGGACCGAGTGTCCGTGAACACGATCGTCGCGACGCTCAAGCAACTTGCCTACGTCTATCCGTATCACCAAGCGGTCGGCTACTACCTCCAGCGTGCGGGAGTAGACACGGCGAAGCTCGGGCGGCTGAAGCAGCTAGGCCTCAAGTTCGATTTCTACTTGAGCCACAGGATGGGGCCGACAGCGTACTCACCTGAGTGGCGCATCCGGTTTCCAGAGGGCCTGTAGCTCGGCCACGCCGGTGCACACGAAGTCAAAGTAGTGCTCGAAGGCCCGCACCTCGCCTCTCACGGCCTGCACGACGGCTTCCCAGCCCTGCTGGTGGAACTGCTTCTCGCGATCGCGCGAGATGAGCCCGACGAGGTGGTACGGGACCTCCTTGGCGTCGAACATGTGCCGGACCAGCTCGATCTCGTCGGCCAGGTCAACGCCGGCGACCGTCGCGATCGCGTGGATGTCGTAGAAGTCGCGCGGGCGAGGCGAGGGGTTCCGCCGCTGCGGGTACTCCGGCATCTGCTGGCAAAGGGCGCGGAGCTTCTCCGCGGCGATCATCGCGGGTGTGTAGACCTGCAGCTGGTAGTTGTCGACGTCCGCCGTGACACGGTCACGACAAAACTCGAACTTGCTGATGTCGATCTGGAAGATCCGCTGGTGACCCGGCCCGATCTCGACGGCTTGTCGGCGGATTCGAGTCGACGTCGCCGCCAAGTTGCCTGAACACGGCCTTGCCGATGAGCTTGAACTCGGCCCGATAGCCGCCCCAACGAGGCGCTGTCCCGTCCGGCGCGTTTGGGCGTGGACCGAAGCATCAGGGTTGACGCGCACGCCTTGAACCGAAGATGCTCGAAGCGCCGCGGCCGGCGCCGTCGCAACCCGTCGTCTGCCGCGGCACCGGTGGCAGGAGCCCGATCCCATGTCCTCAACCAACAGAGTCGGGCGATCGAGCGCCTAGGACACGCTGCCCCATGGCTCTGGGCCAGGAGCGCCGCAATCGTCCTGCTCAAGAGTGCACGGTCGCGCCGAAGCCGCCGTTCACTCTGTTCGTGGACGCCGCCACCAGCAGCTTCGGCGCCGCGTCGCCCCTCCGCCCCGCTACCTCCTCAACGCCTTCTTCAGCGACCGCACGTACCTCGCCACGCGCGCGGAACGCTCCGCTCGCGAGCCGCCCTCGGCGATCTTCTTCACGATGGCGCTGCCCACCACCACGCCGTCGGCCAGGGGCGAGAGCGTCCTGGCCTGCTCGGGCGTGGAGACGCCGAAGCCGATCACCACCGGCAGCGACGTCGCCTTGCGGACCTTCTCCACCAGCGGGCGGATCTCGTCGGCCACGGCCTGCTGGGCGCCGGTCACGCCGGTCACCGAGACGAAGTAGAGGAAGCCGGAGGCGGCCTTGACCGCGTTGGCCACGCGGGTGGGGTTGGACGTCGGCGCCAGCAGGTAGACCAGCTTCACGCCGGCGGCCTGGGCGGCGGGCGCGAGCAGGCCGGCCTCCTCGGGCAGGAGGTCCGGGATGATGAGCGCGTCCACGCCGGCCTCGGTGCAGCGGGCCATGAGCGGCTCGGCCCCGGCGGCGATGAGCGGGTTCAGGTAGCCCATCAGCGCGATGGGGATCTGCGAGCGGGCGCGGACGGCGCGGGCCACGTCCAGCACGTCGTCCAGCGTGGTGCCGCGGGCCAGGGCCCGCTGCGCGGCGGCCTGGATGGTGGGGCCGTCGGCGATGGGATCTGAGAAGGGGACGCCCAGCTCCAGCAGGTCGGCGCCGCCCTCCACGCAGGCCAGCGCCATGGCCTTGCTGGTGGCGGGGTCGGGGTCGCCGCCCATCACGTAGGTGACCAGCGCGCCCTCGCCGGCCGCCTTGCAGCGGTCGAAGGCGGCCTGGATGCGGTCCGGGGCGAGCGCGGCGGCGGCCGCGGTGCTCGTGCGCTTCGGGCTCACCGGCGGGCTCCCTTCCCGCGGGCGGCGGGCTTCTTCGACGGGGTCTTCTTCACGGGCTTCACCCGCGCGGCGGCGCGGCGGGCGGCCGGGTCGGCGGCGGTCAGCATGGCGCGGACCTGCTCGACGTCCTTGTCGCCGCGGCCGGACACGTTGATCAGCACCAGCCCCTTGGGCCCCAGCTCGCGCGCGACCTCGAGCGCGGCGTGGACGGCGTGGGCGCTCTCCAGCGCGGGGATGATCCCCTCGGCGCGCGCCAGGTGCTGGAAGGCCTCCAGCGCCTGCGCGTCGGTCCGCGGGCGGAGCGTGAGCCGGCCGCGGTCCTTGAGGTAGCTGAGCTCGGGGCCGACGCCCGGGTAGTCCAGGCCGGCGCTGATGGAGTGGGCCTCGATGATCTGGCCGCGCGGATCCTGCAGCACGTAGGAGCGCGAGCCGTGGAGCACGCCCGGCGTCCCCTCGGCCAGCGAGGCGCCGTGGCGCCCGGTCTCGATCCCGTGGCCGGCCGCCTCGGCCGCCACCAGCTTCACGCCGGGATCGTCCACGAAGGCGCTGAACAGGCCCATGGCGTTGGAGCCGCCGCCCACGCAGGCGACGACCGCGTCCGGCAGCCGCCCGGCCAGCTCCTGCACCTGGCGGCGCGCCTCGCGGCCGATGACCGACTGGAAGGTGCGGACCATGGCCGGGTAGGGGTGCGGCCCCGCCACCGAGCCGATGATGTAGTGCGTGTCGCGGACGTTGGTGACCCAGTCGCGCAGCGCCTCGTTCATCGCGTCCTTGAGCGTGCGCGAGCCGGACTCGACCGGGATCACCTTCGCGCCCAGGAGCTGCATGCGGAAGACGTTGAGCGCCTGGCGCTGCACGTCCAGCGCGCCCTGGTAGACCTCGCAGGGCAGGCCGAAGAGCGCCGCCACGGTGGCGGTGGCCACGCCGTGCTGGCCGGCGCCGGTCTCGGCGATGATCCGCTTCTTGCCCATGCGCCGGGCCAGCAGGATCTGCCCCAGCGTGTTGTTGAGTTTGTGCGAGCCGGTGTGGCAGAGGTCCTCGCGCTTGAGGAGGATGCGGCAGCCGCCCACCTCGGCGGAGAGCCGGCGCGCCTCGGAGACGGGCGTCTCGCGGCCGGCGTAGCGGTGCAAGAGCTCGTCCAGCTCCGCCTGGAAGGACGGGTCCGCCTGCGCCTCGCGCCAGGCGGCCTCCAGCTCGTCCAGGGCCGGGACCAGGGTCTCCGGCACGAACCGCCCGCCGTACTCGCCGAACCTTCCCCGCTCGTCGGGGACCGCTGCCGTGCTCACTTGTGCCCCTTTCCGATCGGCGCCCCGCGGGGCGCCGCCTTGACCGCCTGGATGAACGCCTCCATGCGGGCTTCGTCCTTGATGCCGGGCGCCGACTCCACGCCGCTCGCCACGTCCACGCCCATGGGGCGCACCCGCTGGATGGCCGCGCCCACGTTCTCCGCCGTGAGGCCGCCGGCCAGCCACACCGGCAGCTCGCGCGCGGCCAGCGCCGCCAGCCCCCAGTCGAAGGTGTGGCCGCTGCCGCCGTAGCCCGGCCCGGGCGCGTCGAGCAGGTAGGCCGCGACGTGGTAGGCGGCCATGCCGGCCAGCGAGGCCGGGTCCTTCACCCGCACCGCCTTGATGACCGGCACCGGCAGCTCCATGCACAGCGCGGGCGGCTCGTCGCCGTGCAGCTGCACGGCCCGCAGCCCGGCCACGCGGATGGCTGCGAGCAGCTCCTCGCGCGTGGGGTTCACGAACACGCCCACCGCCAGCAGGTCGGGCGGCAGCGCCGCCACCATGGGCGCGGCCGCGGCCGGCGTGATGCAGCGCTTCGAGCCGGGCCAGAAGTTGAAGCCGATGGCCGAGGCGCCCAGCCGCGCCGCGGCCACGGCGTCCGTGAGCCGCGTCACGCCGCAGATCTTGACGCGCACCGGGCCCGGAGCGGTCACGCCGTCATCTCCGCGATCAGCCGGCCCGGGTCGGCGGCGCGCACCAGCGCCTCGCCCACCAGGAGGTTCGCGGCCCCGGCGCGGCGCAGGCGCAGCGCGTCGGCGGCGGTCTTGACGCCGCTCTCGGCCACGCCGCGCACGTGCGCGGGCAGGCCGGGCAGGATCCGCTCGGAGGCGGCCAGGTCCACCGTGAAGGTGCGCAGGTCGCGGTTGTTCACGCCCACGATGGTGGCGCCGGCCTCCAGGGCCAGCTCGGCCTCGCGCGCGTCGTGCACCTCCACCAGCGCCGCCAGCCCCAGCTCGCGGCAGTCGGCGTGGAGCGCGCGCAGCCGGTCGAGCGGGAGCGCCGCCACGATCAGCAGCGCGGCGTCGGCGCCGGCGGCGCGGGCCTCCAGCAGCTGGTAGCGGTCCACCACGAAGTCCTTGCGGAGCAGCGGGACGTCCACCGCGGCGCGCACCGCCACCAGGTCGGCCAGCGAGCCGCCGAAGCCGGGGCCGTCGGTCAGCACCGAGATGGCGGCGGCGCCTGCCGCGGCGTAGCGCCGGGCCTGGGCCACCGCGTCCAGCCCGGCGTCGATGGCGCCGGCCGAGGGGCTGGCCCGCTTCACCTCGGCGATGACGCGCGCCGGCCCGCCGCGCGGCGAGAGGCCGGCCTCGAAGGGCCGCGGCGGGGCCGCGTCGCGGGCGCGCGCCAGGAGCTCCGTGTCGGGTTGGCGGGCCCGGCGCTCCGCCACCTCGTCCACCTTCCGCGCCAGGATCTGGTCGAGGACCGTCATGCCCGCTGCCCTGCGGCGACCACCAGCTGCTGCAGCTTCTCCCGCGCCGCGCCGCGGTCGATGGACTCGGCCGCCACCTTCACGCCCTCGCGGAGGTCCCTGGCCGCGCCGGTGGCCACCAGCGCCGCGGCGGCGTTGGCCAGCACCGCGTCGCGCGGCGCGCCGGGCTGCCCCTCCAGCACGTCCAGCAGCATGCGGGCGTTCCGGTCGGCGTCGCCGCCCACCAGCTCCTGGATGGGATGGCGGGCCAGCCCCAGGTCCTCCGGCATCATGGCGTACCGCTCGCACGCGCCGGCCTTCACCTCGCAGACGTGGGTCATGCCGGTGACGGTGACCTCGTCCAGCCCCTCGCCGTGGACCACGAACGCGTGCGCCGCGCCCAGCGCGGCCAGCACGCCGCCGATCACCGGGACCCAGCGCGGCTCGTAGACGCCCATCACCTGGTAGCGGGCGCCGGCCGGGTTGGAGAGCGGGCCCAGCAGGTTGAAGACGGTGCGCACGCCCAGCTCGCGGCGGATGCCGGCCACGGCCTTGAAGGCCGGGTGCAGGCGGGGGGCGAAGAGGAAGCCGATGCCCACCTCGTGGATGCAGCGCTCCACCACGTCCTTGGGGGCGTCCACGTCCACGCCCAGCGCGGCCAGCACGTCGGCGGAGCCGGCGCGGGAGGAGACGGCCCGGTTGCCGTGCTTGGCCACGCAGACGCCGGCGCCGGCCACCACGAAGGCCGAGGTGGTGGAGATGTTGAAGGTGTGGCGGCCGTCGCCGCCGGTGCCGCAGGTGTCCACGAACACCTCGCGATCGACGTGCACCCGGTCGGCCCGGGCCCGCATCACGTCGGCCGCGCCGGCGATCTCGTCCACCGTCTCGCCCTTGAGCCGCAGGGCCGCCAGGAAGGCGCCCACCTGCGCCGGCGTGGCCCCGCCGTCGGCGATCTCGCCCATGACCTCGACCATCTCCGCGCGGGAGAGGTCGTGGCGGTCCACCAGCTGCGCCACCGCCTGCTGGATCATGCGGCCCTCCGCTCCAGCCGGGCCAGCCAGTTGCCCAGCAGCTGCTTTCCGTCGATGGTCAGGATGGACTCCGGGTGGAACTGCACGCCCTCGACGTCCAGCGTCCGGTGGCGCAGCCCCATGATCTCGCCCTCGGCCGTCCAGGAGGTGACCTCCAGGGCCTGGGGCAGCGTCTCGCGCTCCACCACCAGCGAGTGGTAGCGGCCGGCCTGGAACGGCGCCGGCAGCCCGGCGTAGAGGCCGGTGCCGTGGTGCTGCACCGGGCTGGCCTTGCCGTGGACGATCCGCACGTTGCGGATCACCTTGCCGCCGAAGGCCTGGCCGATGGCCTGGTGCCCCAGGCACACGCCGAGGATGGCCGCTGGCCGGCCAGCTCCTTGATGACTTGGAGCGTGACGCCGGCCTCGTTGGGCGTGCAGGGGCCCGGCGACAGCACCACGCCGTCGGGCCTGAGCGCCCGGATGCCGGGCACGTCGATTTGGTCGTTGCGGAAGACGCGGACGTCCGCGCCCAGCTCGCCCAGGTACTGGACCAGGTTGAAGGTGAACGAGTCGTAGTTGTCGACCAGCACCAGCCGCGGGCCGCGGGCCGCCGCGCTCATGACCGCCTCCCGCGGGCCGGCGTGCGCGGCCGTCGCGCCGCGCGGCCCGCCTTCTTCCGCTCGCCCTGGGCCTCCTGAGCGTAGCGAGCCCCCAGGGCTCGCGGAGTCGAAGGACGAAGGGCCAGGGCCGCGGCGGCCTTCCGCTTCCCGGTCCTTTGCGCCGGCGGCGCCGCCGCCTTGGCGTCCAGCGCGCGCCCCTCGGCCTGCGCCACCGCCGTGAAGATGGCCCGCGCCTTGTTGACCGTCTCCTGGTACTCCGCCTCGGGGACCGAGTCGTAGACGATGCCGGCGCCGGACTGGACCGAGACGCGCCGCCCGCTGGCCATCAGCGTGCGGATGGCGATGCACATCTCCATGTCGCCGCCGCGATCGAAGTAGCCCACCGCGCCGGCGTAGGGGCCGCGCCGCGCCGGCTCCAGCTCGTCGATGATTTGCATGGCCCGCACCTTGGGCGAGCCGGAGACCGTGCCGGCCGGGAAGCCGGCCTGGAGCACGTCCACCGCCGTCAGCCCCTCGGCCAGCTGGCCGTGGACCTCGGAGACCAGGTGCATGACGTGCGAGTAGCGCTCCACCGTCTTGAGCGCGGTGACCCGCACCGTGCCGGTGGCGGAGACGCGCCCCACGTCGTTGCGCCCCAGGTCCACCAGCATGACGTGCTCGGCGTTCTCCTTGGGGTCGGCGCGCAGCTCCGCCTCCAGCCGCGCGTCCTCCGCCGCGTCCTGCCCGCGCTTGCGCGTGCCGGCGATGGGGCGGAGCGTGACGTCCCCGGCCTCGAGCTTGATGAGCGTCTCGGGCGAGGAGCCCACCAGCGCCCGCTCGCCGTCCTTCACGAAGAACAGGTAGGGCGAGGGGTTCACGCGCCGCAGCGCGCGGTAAATCTCGAAGGGCGGCAGGTCGGTCTCGGCGTCGAAGCGCTGGGAGAGGACGATCTGCTGGCAGTCACCGGCGGTGACGTAGGCCTTGGCCTTCACCACCGCCGCCTCGAAGGCGCGGCGCGAGATGCGCGGCTGCAGCCGGGCCGGGGCCCGGGGGCGCGGCCGGCGCCGGTCGTCGAGCGGGCGGGCCAGCGCGCGCAGCCGGGCGCGGAGCCGCGCCACCGCCTTCTGGTAGAGGGCGCGCGGGTCGTCGCCGGCGTCGCAGCGCACCTCCTGGATGACGTGGAGCGAGTGGCGCAGGTTGTCGAACGCCACCACCTCGTCGAAGTCCATCAGCAGGACGTCCGGGAAGCCCAGCTCGTCCTGCTTGGCGATGGGGACGCGCGGCTCGAACCGCTGCACGGCGTCGTAGGAGAGGTGGCCCACCAGGCCGCCCGAGAAGCGCGGCGTGCCGGGCACGGGCACCGCGCGGTGCGTGGCCAGGGCGGCGCGGACGGCGGCGATGGGATCGCCGGGATCGCCCAGCTTCCACCGCAGCACGCTGCGCGGCCGCGCGCCCAGGAAGCTGAAGCGCGCGCTGCGCTCCCCGCCCTCGACCGACTCGAGCAGGAAGGCGCGTGGCTCGTCGCGCGACAGCTTCAGGAACGCCGATACCGGCGTCTCCGTGTCCGCGTCCACCTCGACGCGGACCGGGACCGCCCGGCCCGGCTTGCACAGCTTCAGGAAAGTGGGGAGATCAGGCTGGGGACGCGGCTCAGCAGCGCCAAAGAAACACCGTCATGCTTGTACCCGTCTGTCGGGCCCGGCCACCTCGACGGCGTCCCGGGCCACGATCCGGTTCTGCGAGTCGACCATCACCACCGTCGGCTTGTGCGCCCTCGCCTCCGACTCCTCCAGCTCCGCGAAGGTCGCGAGGATGACGAGGTCGCCAGGCTTGTTGAGGTGCGCCGCTGCGCCGTTGATGCAGATGACCCCCGAGCCGCGCTTGCCCTTGATGGCGTAAGTCTGCAGGCGGGTGCCGCGGGTCACGTTCCAGACGTGGATGGCTTCCCACTCCCAGATCCCGGCCGCGTCGAGCAGGTCCTCGTCGATGGTGACGGACCCCTCGTACTCCAGGTCGGCCTGGGTGACCGTGGCGCGGTGGATCTTGGACTTGAAGAACGTCCGGCGCATGGCGAACGAATTACTTACCTGCTCGGCCCCTCCCGCGCAAGCGGCGCTGACCGGCCTGCGGCCGCCTGCCCCCGCGGGGATGACCCGCCCGGCGCGGTGCGTCGCAGGGCGGGTCCCACGCGCGAGGGGCGCCGATCAGCCGCGAAGCAGCCGGACGGACCGACCGGGGCAGACCGACACACCCCGTGCTACCGTCCCGCCGGTGATCTCGCCGCTCGCCGTCCGCCGCCTGGAGATCCTCTCCGCCGCCCGCGGCGCGCCCGAGTCCTTCCTCCGCTTCGTCCCCGGCCAGCTCCGCTTCTCGCTGGGCACCTCGCTGTCCGAGCTGGCCATCCCGGTCGAGGTGGCGCCCGACGCGGCCGGCCTGGTGCGCGGCGCGGCGGTGGAGCTGGCGCTGCTCCTCACCACGCACCACCGGGACTTCGTGGCGGCGGACGATCTCGACCGGATCATCCTGCGCGAGGACTACGCCAGCCTCCCGGCCGTGCCGGTGCAGCTCGGGCCCGGCAGCGGCGGCGGCCCGGACCTCCGCGCCGCGGCCCAGCTCGGCCCGGCGGTCCACCCGGCGCTGACCGGCGGCCTCGTGAGCGCGTGGATGGGCAAGGGCGGGCGCGGCCGCTCCCTGGTGGCGCTCTGGATCGGGCTGCTGGGCGAGGCGCTGACCGAGATGGCCTCCACCCGCGACCAGGAGGAGACGCCGCTGATCGTGGCGCTGGCGCTGGGCGGCGAGCTGGCCGCGGCGGGCGAGGCGCTGCGCGAGGTGCTCCCCTCGCCGCCCATCGACCGCTACCTGCGGGCCGCGACGCTGGGCGGCCTGTGGCTGGCGGCGCGGACCGGCCTGGGCCGGGCCTGGCGCGACGCCGGGCGCCCGGCGGATGATCCGCTGCTGCTCCGGCTGGAGGCGGCCCTGGCGCCCGCGCCGCTGCTGGGCGGGCGCGCGGGGGTGCTGGGCGGGGGCTTCACGCTCTACGGCTGCGAGCTGACGGCGGGGCTGCCCCGCGCCGACGAGCTGGCGGCGCGGCTGGCCGGCGGCGCGGATCCGGCCGAGGTGCAGGGCGAGCTGGGCGCGGCGCTGGCGGGGGACGTGGACCTGTCGCGGCGCGCGGCGCAGGCGGTGGCCACCCAGCGGCTGCGCGAGCTGCTGGCCTCGGCGGTGGCCCTGGCCGAGGCCGACGGCAAGCTCAACGCGGTGGCCGAGGTGCGGGCGGTGCTCTGCGGCCCGGGCCGGCTGGGGGCGGAGCTGGCCGAGGACGGCGCCCGCAAGGCGCTGGCCCGCGCGCTGGCCGCGGCGCAGCCGGGCGGCGAGGCCGGCGCGCAGCTGCAGCGCGGGCTGGCGCTGGTGAAGGCCTGGCGGCCGAAGGATTCCGGGGGCGCCCTTCGGCCTGGCGCGCGAGGCGGCGGCCGCGGCCTACGCCGGCGCCGCGACCGCGCTGCTGGCGGACCTGGCGCTGGGGCGGCTGGCGGCCTCGGCGCGGCGCGCGCTCTCCTTCCGGACCGGGCGCGAGGCGGAGGGCGGCCTGGACGCCGAGTGGGAGGCAGGGCAGCTCTACCGGCTCGCGGCGCGGCCCGGCCCCATCCTGCGCGTGGCGGTGGATCGCTCGGTGGGCCACCTGTTCGCCGACGTGAAGGACTTCACCCGGCGCACCGGGCTGCTGGGCCAGGCCTCCATGGCCGAGTTCCTGCGCCGCGAGTTCTACGGCCCCATCCTCAACGCGGCGCGCGAGCACTACGGCGGCATGGGCCACCTGGCCGACCGCGGCGGCGTCTCGCTCAACAACCTGCTGGGCGACGCCGTCAGCTTCGCCGGCCCCATCGACGCCATGGTGTCGCTGGCGCGCGCCATCCGCGCCCAGTTCGCCGCCTACGGCATGCGGCTGGCGCGCGAGGTGTCGAGCGAGGAGGTGGCCCGGCAGATCGCCGCCATCGAGGCCGCGCACGCCGGCGCCCTGGCGGGCGCGCGGGCTGCCACCGCCCAGGCCGAGGCCTCGCTGGCGCCGGAGCCGCCCGGCACCGCGCGCCACGCCGCCTTCCGCGCGCACCTGGTGCGGGCGCGGCTCGAGGAGGGGCGGCTCTCGGAGGAGCGCGACCGCGCCCTGGCCCGCGCCCGCGGCGAGGCCCTGGAGGCCGGCACCTTCATCAGCTTCGGGCCGGCGCCGCTGGTGGTGACCATCGAGGACGACGTCTTCGGCCGCAACCGCGTGGCCATCGCCGAGCGGATCAACGAGTCGGCCCGCGGCACCGCCCGGGCCCCGGCGGCGCGGGCCCGGGCCGACGCGGCGCTGGCGCGCGAGCGGGCCCGGCGCGGCGACCCGGCGCTGCCGCACGCCTGGAGCGTCTTCGTGGGGCCGCCGCTGGCGCTGCCGCTGGCGGCCGACGCCGAGGCGCAGGCGCTGGGGCTGCTCCGGGCCGGCGACGCGCAGGGCGCCATGCGCGCGCTGGGCGGACCGGTGCGCGAGGCGCTGGAGGCGGCGGCGCGCGGCGGCGAGGGGCGGCCCGGCGACATCTACAACGGCGGCGCGGCGCTCTCGGAGGAGGCGCTCGACGCGTTCCTCAACGACGCCGCCGGCCGGCGCCAGGTGCGGCGGGTGCTGGTCCCGGTGGCCTCCATCCCCGAGCCGCTGCGGGCCCGCTGGTTCTTCGGCGAGGAGGACCTCGACCTGGTGGCCTGCTTCCACGGCACCCGCCCCATGGAGCTCTTCCGGCGGGTGGGCCACGCGTCGTTCAAGGGGCTGGGCGGCGTGCTGGTGTGGGAGCTCTGCGCCGAGGAGGCCGGCCCGGCCGCGCTGCTCGAGGCGCTCGGGCCGGGCTGGCTGAAGGGCGGCTGATCACGCCGCCCGTTCGATTGAGCCTGCGTGATTGGGGGTTACGGGGGAGAGTTCTCCCCCCGGACTGAGGCGCCGTCCGGCGCCGGATTCTTGCTCATGGCGCACGGCTCCGCTTCGTCATCAAGTCGACCGGTCGCCGCCATGAGAGGGTTCTCAGGACCGGCCGTGGCGGCCGCTTTCATCGTACAGTCCGCGCCGTGTCCGAGCCCGCCGCCACCGCCCGCCCGTCGCTGACCGCCTTCGCCTGGCTCTCCATCGCCGCGGCGCTGACCACCATCGCGCTCAAGATGACGGCCTGGCGGCTCACCGGCTCGGTGGGCCTGCTCTCCGACGCGCTGGAGTCGCTGGTCAACCTGGCCGCCGCGGTGATGACGCTGCTCATGCTGCGGCTGGCGGAGCGGCCGGAGGACGAGGGCCACCCCTTCGGCCACACCAAGGCCGAGTACCTGGCCAGCGCCACCGAGGGCGTGCTGATCCTGGTGGCCGCGGTGGCCATCGCCTGGACCGCGGTCCAGCGGCTGCTGGCGCCGGTGCCGCTGGAGGACGTCGGGCTGGGCCTGGTGGTCTCCACCGCCGCCTCGCTGGTCAACCTGGGCGTGGCGCTGGTGATGCTGCGGGCCGGCAAGCGGTACCACTCCATCGCGCTCGAGGCCGACGGTCACCACCTGCTCACCGACGTCTGGACCTCGGTGGGCGTGCTGGCCGGGATCGGCCTGGTGGGGCTGACCGGCTGGCTGCGGCTCGATCCCATCGTCGCCATCCTGGTGGCCGCCAACATCGTCTGGACCGGCGTGAAGCTGGTGGGGCGGTCGGCCTCCGGCCTGCTCGATCCCACGCTGACCCCGGCGGACGACCAGGCGCTCCACGCCGTGCTCGACCGCCACGCCGCGACCTCCGCCGTCCAGTTCCACGCCGTGCGCAGCCGCCAGGCGGGCACCCGCCGCTTCGTCACCATGCACGTGCTGGTGCCGGGCGACTGGACCGTGCGCCAGGGGCACGCGCTGCTGGAGGAGGTCGAGCGCGACGTCCGCGCCGCCATCCCGCACTGCCACGTGCTCACGCACCTGGAGGCGCTGGACGACCCGGCGGCGTACGAGGATCAGCACCTCGATCGGTGACGCGTGCGCCGGGCGGCCGTGCCGGCGCCCGGCCGCCCGGTCGCTGGCCCAGCGCGCGCGCCGGTCCGCGCCGCCGCGCCCCGTTCACGGGCTGTCACGTCCGGCGCGCCGTGCGGATCTGCTCAGTGCGGAGCGACCAGTCCGACATCCAGGCCAGCTCGCCCATCGCGCTCCGAGACCAGGAGATCGAGATGGCCCTGAAGGTCTGCCACGACCGTGTCCCCGTCGCCGAGGAGGCGCACCCGCAGCACACCATCCGTGCCGATGGCGGCCGCCTCCGCGCCATCGTCCTGCCGCGCAAGCTCTGGCCCAATGGGACGCGGCTGAGCGTCCGCTTCATGGAGGGCACCGACGCCCAGAAGGCGCTCGCCCGCAGCCAGGCCCAGTGGTGGACGCAGCACGCCAACCTGACCTTCGCCTTCGACGACTCGCCCCAGGCGCAGATCCGCGTCACCTTCGACCCGTCCGACGGCGCCTGGTCCTACGTGGGGACCGACTGCAGCGGCATCCCGCGCGACCAGCCCACCATGAACCTGGGGTTCCTGGACGGCGGCACCGCCGCCCACGAGTTCGGCCACGCCATCGGGCTGCTGCACGAGCACCAGAACCCCGCCGGCGGGATCGAGTGGAACGAGGCGGCGGTCATCGCCGACCTGCAGGGCCCGCCCAACTTCTGGACCGAGGAGCAGATCCGCCACAACGTCCTGGACAAGTACAGCGCCGACCAGATCCGGGGACCGCGTTCGACCCCGCCTCGATCATGCTCTACTTCTTCCCCGACGCCTGGGTGAGGAGCGGCCACGGCACGCGGGCCAACGAGGTGCTCTCGGAGGTCGACAAGGCCTTCATCTCCGGCGAGGGCGCGTACCCCGGCCGCAGCGCCGCCGCGGTCCCGCTCACCGTGGGCGGCGATCCGGTCTCGGCGCGGATCGGCGCGCCTGGGGAGGAGGACCTCTTCCAGTTCGTGGCCGACCACGAGGGACGCCACGTCGTCGAGACCACCGGCCGCACCGACGTGGTCCTCCGGCTCTACGGGCCCAACGACCCGACGCACCTGGTGGCCGAGGACGACGACGGCGGCGCGGGCCTGAACTCCCGCATCGTCGCCGACCTGGTCCCGGGCAAGTACATGGCGCAGATCCGGCACTACAACACGCGCCGCGGCACCGGCAGCTACCGCATCGGCGTCTCCGGCTGACCATGGCGGATCGGAGCCCACCGGCGGCCTCCGCGCCGGCCGAGCTCGTGCTCGGCCCGGTGACCGTCTCCTTCCAGCGGTACGCGCGCCCGGAGGAGGGGTTCGTCGGGCGCACGCCGCCGAGCCACGGGGCGCTGCCGGTGGCCGCCGCCGGGGGCGACCACCTGGTGGCGGTCCCGGAGGACGAGGCCTTCTGGCTCGGGCTGGTGGCCCGCTCGCCGCGGCAGCCGGCGCTGGTGCGCGTCGCCGCCGTGGTGGGCGGGGCCAGGCTGGACGCGCTGGCGGGCGCCGGGGAGGCGGAGCCGGGGCCGGAGGCGGCCGGCGTCCAGGTGCCCGGGACGGTGGCGGTGAACGGCGTGGCCCGCGCGGCGGGCGGAGCCTGGTGCTTCACCCGCGTGGCCCGCGCCCCGGGCGCGCCCGCCTGCACGGCGCTGATCCTGGAGGTCGTCCCGGGACCCGAGCGCGAGGCGGCCCCGTCCCGCGGGCCGGAGCCGCTCCGGGCCCCGCCGCGCGGCGCGCCGACCGGTGCGCCGACCGGTGCGGCCGCGCCGCCCGGGTCCGCGGCGGATGCTCCGGAGGGCGGCTGGCAGCTCGACCGCCGCGTCGAGCTGCGCGTGGAGCTGGTCGCCCCCGAGGACTTCGCCGCGCGCGCCGGCCTGCCACCGCCGGCGCCGCTGCGCGACCAGGCGGCCTACCGTGGCTGGAGGCTCCCGTGAGGAGGCTCCCATGAGGCCGGGCAGCGGGCGGCGCGGCGTGCGCAGCAGGGTCGCGGCGCGCCGGGCGAGGCTGCCGCGCCAGCCGGCCGGGCCGGACGCCTTCGAGCGGGTCTACACCGCCGGCGTGAGCCGGGAGGACGCGCCGTCCGCCGCGCCGGAGCGGGACCGGCTCCCCGCGGCGGCGGCCGCGCGCGCCCTGACCTTCGCGCTGCGGGGCTGCGTCCTCACCCTCGACGGCCCGCCGCTGGCCGACGGCTTCGTCGTCGTCGAGGGCGGGCGGGTCGCCGCCGTCACCGACCAGCCGCCCGCGGGCGTCGCCGTCCACCCGACCGCCGGCGTGATCCTGCCCGGCCTCATCGACCTCCACGGCCACCCCGAGTTCAACGTCTTCTCCGCCTGGGAGCCGCCCAAGCTCTTCGCCAGCCGCTACCGCTGGCGCGACAGCGCCATCTACCGGAAGGTGGTGCGCGAGCCCTGGACCACGCTCGCCGGCGCCCACCTGGTGCCCGCCGCGCTGCGCTACGCCGAGGTGCGGGCGCTGGTGGGCGGGGTGGTGGCCATCCAGGGCTCCAGCTCGGTCACCGACCACCGCGAGTCGCTGGTGCGGAACGTGGACCGCTGGATCTCGGGCAGCACCGCGCCCGCGCCCAGGTCGACCTCGTCCGCAACGCCCAGCTGGCCGCCATCCTCGAGGACGTGGAGGCGGGCCGCGTGGACGCGTTCTACGTCCACCTCGCGGAGGGCAGCGCCGCGGACCCGCGCTCGCAGCGCGAGTGGGCGCGCCTGGTCGCGCTGAACGCGCTCCGCCGGCAGACCGTGATCATCCACGGCACCGCGCTCACCCGGGCCCAGCTCGGCGAGCTGGCCGACGCCGGCGCGAAGCTGGTCTGGTCCCCCCAGAGCAACCTGCGGCTCTACGGCGAGACCACGCGGATCGCCGACGCGCTCGCGGTGGGGGTCACGGTCGGGCTCGGCTCGGACTGGCTGCCCAGCGGAAGCGCCAGCCTGCTGGCCGAGCTCAAGGTGGCCCGCCGCGAGCTGCACCGGCAGGGCGCCGCGGTGGACGACCGCCGGCTGGTGGAGCTGGTCACGCGCGACGCGGCCCGGATCGCCGGGCTGGAGGCGCACCTCGGGCGGCTGGCCCCCGGGCGGCCAGCGGACCTGCTGGTGCTGGAGCGGCGGCGTGAGGATCCCTGGACCAACGTGGTGGAGGCCGAGCCGTCCTGGGTCGAGCTGGTCACGCTGGGTGGAGACCTGGCCTACGGGCGCGAGGACTGGCTCCAGGCGCTCGTGGCCCCCGACCAGCTCGCCGCCACCGAGCCGGTGCTCGCCTGGGGGAAGCGGATGCGCCTCGACACGCGCTACGCCGTGCGCACCGCCGGCGCCGCGCCGCGGCTGGCCGAGCTGCGGGCGGCGCTCATCGGCGCCTACCCGCAGGTCGGGCCGGTCTTCGCCTGAGCTGGGGCGCCGCGATCACGCCCTCCGGGACGGTGAGCGTGATGTTCCGTCGCTTCGCGGCCACCGTGGCGCCGACCCGCCGGGCCCAGCCGTCCTCGTCGAACATCCAGCGCGGGATGCCTGGCGGGAGGTCGGCGGCAGGGATGTCCGCCTTGTCCCCGTCCTCGAAGCGCTCGCCGTAGGCGGCCGGCGCGGCCGGCAGGTCCGGGTGCGCGATGGCCGGGTGGAGCACCCGGAGCGCCGCGCTCCACTGCTGCAGCAGCTTGCGCGTGTTGGCCCGCTTCTCCGCCGCGGTGCCGCCGGCCGACTCGGGGAAGGTCGGGTGCGTCAGGTGCTGGACCACCAGGCCCGCCGGCGGGGCGTTCCCGGCGGCGAAGACCTCCCAGGCCTTCCTGGCCATGCCGCCGAAGGTGATCACCGCCTCGATGCTCGAGGTGGCGAGGACGCCCTCGATCCAGGCGTCGCGGTACGCGCGGACCCCTGGCCTCGCCACGTACTTCGCGCCCTTCGAGCCGTAGACGCTGTAGAGCAGCGCGTTCAGGAGCACGTAGCTGCGGGTGACGCCCAGCCTGGCCAGCAGGCCCTGCACCCTGCGCCCGGCCTCGCCGACCAGGATGCGCCGGAGCACGTTCTCGTGCTGGCCCGGGTCCTGCCCCAGGACCAGCACCCGCGCGCTCCCGTCCAGCCGGCCGCGGTGGAAGATCGGGCCCCACTCCGTCCGGAAGTCCGCCGGCGGGTAGACCGCCTCGTCCGGATAGTCCTGCACCAGCGCCTGGAACGGCGCGGAGACGTAACCAGGGCAGCACGCGGGCATGGCCTGGGATCGCGCCCGGACCGGCACCCGCGGTCAAGGCTCCGCGATCCCTGCCTCCAGGCAGTCACCCTCGGTGTGAACTGGGCGCAAGCGCATGGCCGGTCGCCCGGGTCCGGGGAGGGCGCGCGGGGGGCAGAGCGGCCCGGCGACGGCCGGCTGCCGGAGCCTTGCGAATGTAGTCACTCGTGACTACATTCTTCCCCATGCGCGCCGTTGGAGTCCGCGAGCTCAAGGCCCACCTCAGCAGCTACCTGCGCGACGTCGCCCGGGGCGACGTCCTGCTGGTCACCGACCGCGGCGAGGTGGTGGCCGAGCTGCGGCCGCCGGGCTCCGGGTCGCGCGAGCTGACGCCGGGCGAGCGGGCCCGGATGCGGCTGATCGAGGCGGGGCGGCTCAAGCCCGCCGAGGCGCCCGGCGCGCTCGACTGGGCCTCCTATCCGCGCGTCCGGCTGACTCGAGGGACGTCGAGCGACCTGCTGGACGCGGATCGGGAGGACCGGTGAGCGCGCCGGTCGGAGGTCGTTACATCGAGACCAGCGCCCTGCTGCGAGTCCTGCTCGACGGCGACGAGGGGCTGCGGGCCGAGGTGGCCGGGGAGGGGCTCTTCACCTCGGCGCTCACGTTCGCGGAGGCGCAGCGCGCGCTGCAGCGGGTCCGCCGCGAAGGCCGGCTCCCCGAGGCCGAGCTCCGGCTGGTCGAGCGGCAGCTCACCCGGTTCGCCCGCTCCTGCGCCGTCATGGCCGCGGACGAGGGCGTGCTCGAGCGGGCCGGCCGCGCGTTTCCGGTCGAGCCCGTGCGCACGCTCGACGCCATCCACCTCGCGACGGCGCTCGCGCTCTCGGCGGCGGACATCGACGTCGAGGTCGTCTCCTGCGACCAGCGCGTCCGCGACAACGCGATCGCGCTGGGGTTCCGGGTGACCCCGGCGGCGTGACGCGTCGGCCCCGCGCCGGCGGCGCTACCGCTCCCCGGCCGGCGAGGCCTGCGGCTCCTTCAGCTCCTCGGGGAAGTCGTCCTGCCAGAACTCCAGCGCGGAGCGCGGGGCGCCGGCGGTGCGGGCCTCCTCGCGCTTGCGCAGCTCCACCCGGCGGATCTTGCCGGAGATGGTCTTGGGCAGGTCGCTGAACTCCAGCCGGCGGACGCGCTTGTAGGCAGCCAGGCGGCGGCGCAGGAAGCGGTAGATCTCCAGCGCCAGCTCGCGCGTGGGCTGGAAGCTGGGGCGCAGGATGATGAAGGCCTTGGGGACCAGCCCGCGCACCGGGTCGGGGCTGGGCACCACCGCCGCCTCGGCCACCGCCTCGTGCTCGATGAGCGCGCTCTCCAGCTCGAACGGGCTGATGAGGTAGTCGCTGGACTTGAACACGTCGTCGGCCCGGCCGACGAAGGTCACATAGCCCTCCTCGTCGCGCACGGCCACGTCGCCGGTGTGGTAGCTGCCGTGGCGCGTGACGAACTCGTTGAGCTGCGCGTCGTCGTAGCCGGCCATGAGGCCGGCCGGGCGCGGGTCGAGCGAGAGGCAGACCTCGCCGTCCTCGCCCTGGGCCACCACCGCCCCCTCCGGATCGAGCAGCGTGATGGCGTAGCCGGGCAGCGGCCGGCCCATGGAGCCGGGCTTGAGCCGCTGGCCCGGGGAGTTGCCGATCTGCGCGGTGGTCTCGGTCTGGCCGTAGCCGTCGCGGATGGTGATGCCCCAGGCCTGGCGGACCTTCTCGATCACCTCGGGGTTGAGCGGCTCCCCGGCGCTGAGCAGCTCGCGCAGCTTCACCTGGTGGCGCCCCAGCTCCTCCAGGATGAGCATGCGCCACACCGTGGGCGGCGCGCAGAGCGTGGTGATCTCGTGCGTCTCCAGCACCTCCAGCGTGGCCTTGGCGCTGAACCGCTGGTAGTTGAAGACGAAGGCGGTGGCGCCGGCGTTGAAGGGGGCGAAGAAGCTCGACCAGGCGTGCTTGCCCCAGCCCGGCGACGAGATGTTCATGTGCACGTCGCCCTCGCGCAGGCCGATCCAGTACATCGTGGACAGGTGGCCCACCGGGTAGCTGCGGTGCGTGTGGATCACCAGCTTCGGGCGGGAGGTGGTGCCGGAGGTGAAGTAGAGCAGCACCGGGTCGGTGGCCAGCGTCTCGCCGTGCGGCATGAACGCGGGCGACTCGTCGTAGGCGTGCACGAACGGGAGCCAGCCCGGGACCAGCTCGCCCACCACGTGGCGGGTGAAGTCGCCGGCGATGCCGCGCAGCTTCTCGGCGCCGGCCGGGTCGGTCACCACGTGGGTGACCTTGCCGCGCACGATCCGCTCCTTGAGGTCCTCGGGCGTGAGCAGCGAGGTGGCCGGGATCACCGCCGCCCCCAGCTTCATCGCGCCCAGCATGATGTCCCGAATCTGCGGGCAGTTCGGGAGCATCATCAGGATGCGGTGGCCGCGCTCCACGCCGCGCCGCCTGAAGTAGGTGGCCACGCGGTTGGACCGCTCCGCCAGCTGGGCGTAGCTGAGCCGCACCTCCGAGCCGTCCTCGTCCACCATGTGGAGCGCCAGGCGGTCGTTGCCGTCGGCGATCATGTCGAACCAGTCGAGCGCCCAGTTGAAGCGGTCCAGCACCGGCCAGCGGAAGTCGCGGTAGGCGGTGGTGTAGTCCTCGCGGTGGGCGACCAGGAAGTCGCGGGCGCGGCGGAAGACGTCGGTCGGGGTGGGCATGCTCGGACCTCCTGGGGAAGCGGGCGAGTCTGCCAGCCATGTGTCACCAGGGGATTGCGCGCCGCGCCGCTACCCGTTCGGGGGTAGCGGGCGGCGTGATAGCCTTCGCGCCATGTCCCGCATCCAGACCCACGCCATCCCGATCCAGACCACCTTCGAGCCGCCGCCGGGCACCGTCGTCGAGCGGATCATCGGGCCGGTCTGGGGCATCACCGTCCGCAGCCGCAGCATCGTCGGCACCACCTGCGCCGGCTGCCAGACCGTCTTCGGTGGCGAGATCACCGTCTTCACCGACCTCGCCAACGACTCGCGCAACGAGGCCATGAACCGGCTGGAGCACAACGCGCGCGAGCTGGGCGCGAACGCCATCCTGGGCATGCGCTTCGACTCCTCCGAGCTGATGCAGAACACCAACGAGATCGTCGCCTACGGGACGGCGGTGGTGATCCGGCTGGCGCAGTGAGCCGCCTGCCGCGGCCGCTGGCGCGCCGGCTGGACCGGCTGGCGCGCCGCGCGCACGCCTTCCACCGCTGGGCGCACCACCCGCTCTGCGACCGGTACGCCGGCGAGGTGTTCCGCGCCGGGCGCCGGACCCGGCTCTGCCGCGGCTGCACCCTGGCCGCCACCGGCGGCGCCGCCGGCCTGGCGCTGGGGGCCCTCCTGCCGCCCGCGCCCGGCGCGCTGCTGCTCGCGGCCGCGGTCGCGCTGCTGGTGCTGGCACCGCTGGCGGTGCGGGGGCGCGCGCCTGGGCCAACAGGGGAACACGCCCCCGTTCGCCCTGAGCGTAGCCGCGGCGACGCCGCGGCGGAGTCGAAGGGCGAGAGCGGCAAGCCCCCCAAGCTCCTCATCCGCTTCCTTCCCACGCTCGCCGCCGGGGCGCTGCTGGGCCAGGCGCTCCGCTCCCCGCGCTCCTGCCCCTCGGCGCCGCCGCGCTGGCCGCCGCGGCCGTGGCGCTGGCCACGCGCGCCTACCGCCGCCGCGCGCCGGACCGCGCCCCCTGCGCCGGCTGCCCGCACGCGCCGCCCTCGCTGACCTGCCCCGGCTTCGCCCCGCAGGCCCGCCGCGAGCGCGCCTTCCAGCGGCTCTCCGGCCGGCTCATCCAAGAAGCCCAGCGGCCGGCGGTGTGAGTAGGGGTCGCGTCCTTTCACTTTACCCTTTCGACTCGAACGGGGACCGCCATGACCACCTGGTCCGTCTACCGGGCCCAGAGGTCCGCGAAGCGGCCGCCCTGGGCCCCTCCCCGCGCGGCGTGATGCCTCGCCCGTGCGCCCCCTGCGCTCCGCGTGCTATGCCCTCACCACTATGCTGAAGGCCAACACGTACTTCGACGGCAAGGTGCAGAGCATCGGGTTCGAGCGCAACGGCCGCCGCCTCACGGCGGGCGTCATCGACGTGGGCGAGTACCACTTCGGGACCGACGCGCCGGAGCGGATGACGGTGATCTCGGGCGAGCTGTGGGCGAAGCTGCCGGGCGAGGCGGCTTGGCGCGCGTTCCCGGCGGGCACGGTCTTCGAGATCCCGGGCAAGAGCGGGTTCGACGTGAAGGCGGCCGCGCCCTCGGCCTACCTCTGCGAGTTCCTGTAGCCGCTCGCCAGGGCCTCAGCCCAGCAGCAGCAGCCAGACGCCCACGGCGAAGATGCCGGCGAGCGCGGCCACGTGCAGGGCCGAGAGCCAGCCGAAGAGGCGCGGCCGCGGCACCGCCTGCGCCTGGCCGCGCCGGCCGATCACCTGCCGGTGCACCAGCACGGCCACGGCCGCGGCGGTGCAGAAGACGAGCAGCGATGCGGCGGCGCGCGGTTCGACCATCGGCGCGAACTTAGCCGATCGGCCGGGGCGGTCCGCGGCGGGTGCGGCGCGGCGCCCCAAAAGAAGAGCGGCGCGGGAGGCCCGCGCCGCTCGAGGTTCACCCCCGGTGGGGGTGGTCGCTACTTGGCGCTGGCGGCGGCGGCCAGCTGGCGGTCGATGACCGACTGGTACTTCGCGAAGGGCTGGGCCCCGACCACCTTCTCACCGTTGATGAACACGGTGGGCGTCCCGCCGGCGCCGAGCTTCGTGCCCTGCTCCGAGTCCTCCTGGATGCGGGCGCGCAGGGCAGGGTCGGCCACCGCGGCGTTGAACTTGGCCAGGTCGAGCTTCAGCTGCTTGGCGTACTGCGGGTAGAGGTCCGCGCCTAGCGCGCGCTGGTCGGAGAAGAGCAGGTCGTGCATCTCCCAGAACTTGCCCTGCTTGCGCGCGGCCTCGGCGGCCAGCGCGGCGGGGACGGCCTGGGGGTGCATGGTCGAGAGCGGCTGGTGCTTCCACACGAACCGGACCTTGTCGCCGTAGGTCCGCGCGACCTCCGTCAGCGTCGGCTCGACCCGGCTGCAGTACGGGCACTGGAAGTCGGAGAAGACCACCAGCGTGACGGGCGCCTTGGGGTTGCCCTTGATCGGATCGTCCGGCCGGAGCTCCACGGTGACCGGCTTCGGTCCCAGCGAAGCGTTGGACATGAGCTTCTCGTACACCTGCGCCGCGGGCGTGCCGGCGGCCACCATGGCCTCGGCCTTCTTCAGCTCCTCGTCGATCAGCTTCTGGAAGGCCTCGTACGGCTGCGCGCCGGAGAGGAACCGGCCGTTCACGAAGAACGCCGGGGTGCCCGTGACCTCGAGGACCGAGGCCTGGGCCTGGTCGCGGTCCACCCGGTCCTTGTACTTCCGGGTGGCGATGGCGTCCTTCACCTTGGCCACGTCGAGCTTCAGCTCGCCGGCGAGGCGCTCCAGGTCGGCGTCCTCCAGCGCGGGCGCGGACTCGAAGAGCTTGTCGTGCATCTCCCAGAACTTCGCGCTCCCGCCCTGCGCGCGGGCCTCCTCGGCGGCCATGGCGGCGGGGAGGGCGCGCGGGTGGAAGCCGAGCGGGAAGTGCTTGAACGCCACGCGGACCTTGCCGCGGTAGGCGTCCTCGACCTGCTTGAGCGTGGTGTAGCCGCGCTTGCAGAACGGGCACTGGAAGTCGGACACCACCACGATGGTGACCAGCGCGTCGGCGGGGCCGCGGACCGGGCTGTCACCCAGCGTCATCTTGCGGACGTCCTGGGGGACCGGCGGCAGCCCCTGCGGGCGGCGCTGGGCGGGCTGGGCGCCCTGCGAGGGGGCGGGGGCCGAAGGGGCGACGGCGGCGGCCCGGGGCCGGTCCTCGCCGCCACTGACGGTGTAGGCGCGCAGGGTATAGCCGAGGGCGGCGCCCACGATCAGGGCGACGATCCAGCTCACATGCTTCATCGGTCAGGCTCCTTCGATCAGGCCGCGTGGAGAGGCACGGCAATTACCAGAGTTCCGGGGAGGCCACAACGAAGCGGCCCCACCCCGATCCTCTCGAAACACGCGCCGGGGCTGGCAATTCCCGCCGCGCCCTCCCCCTGGCGGGGGAAGGGCCGCTCAGGGCCGGACCACCGACCCGAGCCGGATCATGATCGGCACCCCGGCGCTGTCGCGGAGCGGCACGCCGGAGTCCAGCTCCAGCGCCAGCGCGAAGTTGCCGGTCAGCTTCAGCTCGTAGGCGGCGCCCAGGAGCAGGTAGCGCCAGCTGAAGCTCTCGTTGCGCGCGTTGGAGGCGTCCAGGGCCACCCGCAGCTGGATGGGCGTGCTGGGGATGGGCAGGCGCACGCCGGGCCGGATCGCCCCGTGGGCGTCCGGCTCGAGGCCGAGCACCAGCCCCACCTCCGGGCGGATGCGGTTCTGGAACTCCCAGCCGAGCAGCCCCTCGGCCTCCAGCATGGTCTTCTTGCTGCCGTCCGCGCCCTGCTCCGTCCCCAGGGCGATCGCGAAGCCGATCACCCCGTTGCCGCCGCTGCTGCTGCCTTCTTCGGTGGGCTCCTGCGCCCCGGCGACGGCGGCGGCGGTGAGCAGGGCGAGGGCGGCGAGTGCGCGGAGGTGGCTCATGTCGCCGGGAGGGTATTCGCGGCCGGCGCGCTGCGGCAAGAAACAGGCCCCGCCTGCCGGCGCGCCGACCCACCCGGACCCGGCGTTCCGGGCGCGGGGTTGCCCCGGCGGAGCGGAGCGGCTACACCGAGTCCCCCGTGGAGAACGCCGCCCAGATGCCGCCGCCGGCGCGGACCATCGACACCTCGGGCCGCCTCTGCCCGTACCCGATCGTCGAGGCCGCCCGCGCGGTGAAGCAGCTCGCGCCCGGCGCGGTGCTGCTGGTGATCTCCACCGATCCGGGCATCGCGGTGGACATGCCGATGTGGTGCAAGGCCACCCGCAACGAGCACCTGGGCACGTTCCGCGAGGGGACGGCCTGGAAGAGCTTCGTCCGCAGGGGCGGGGAGGCGAGATGACGCGCAAGGTCAAGGCGATCGGGATGATCTCCGGCGGCCTCGACTCGACGCTGGCGCTGGCGCTGATCCGCCGGCAGGGCATCGAGGTGAAGGCCATCAACTTCTACACCGGCTTCTGCATCACCGAGACGCAGCGCCGGAAGGGCGGGCGGCCGGACGGCACCATCCCGCAGAACGAGGCGCTGCGCGCCGCCGCCGACCTCGAGGTGGACATCGAGTACGTGGACATCTCCGGCCGCGCGTACTTCGACATGCTGGTCCACCCGCGCTGGGGCTACGGCGCGAACGCCAACCCCTGCGTGGACTGCCGCGTCTTCATGATGCGCAAGGCGAAGGAGATCATGGAGGCGGAGGGGGCCGACTTCATCTTCACCGGCGAGGTGCTGGGCCAGCGCCCCAAGAGCCAGCGGCGCGACACGCTGCGCATCATCGAGCGCGAGAGCGGCCTCGACGGGCGGCTGCTCCGGCCGCTCTCGGCCAAGCTCCTGCCGCCCACGCTGCCGGAGCAGGACGGGCGCGTGGACCGCGCGCTGCTGGAGGACATCAGCGGCCGGGGGCGCAACCGGCAGATCGAGCTGGCGAAGCAGATCGGCGTCTCGGAGTACCCGCAGCCGGCGGGCGGTTGCTGCTACCTCACCGACGAGAACTTCTCGAAGAAGTTCTTCGACGTGCTGGACACGCGCGAGGCCCGCGGCGAGGAGCGGCGCATCGACCGGGAGGACGTGATCCTCCTCTCGACCGGCCGCCACTTCCGCCTCTCGCCGCGCGCCAAGCTGGTGGTCGGCCGCAGCGAGGTGGAGAACGCGCTCCTGGAGCACCACGTCGAGGGGCGCGCCCGGCTCGAGGCCAAGGACGTGAACGGCCCCATCGCGCTGGTGGAGGGGACGCCGACGTGGGAGGAGCGCCAGCTGGCCGCCCGGATCGTCGCCCGCTACGGCAAGGGCAAGGACGCGCCGACGGTGGCGGTCGAGTGGCGGGAGGGTGACCTGGTCGAGGTGTACGAGGTCTCGCCGGAGCAGGACGAGGCGAAGATCGAGGCGCTGCGGATCTAGGGCAGGCCTGGCGCCGCGTGGCTCACGGCGAGCCTGGCCTTCGACTCCGCGCCCGCTGCGCGGGCGCTACGCCCAGATGGCCGAACGGGGGCGGAACCCCGGCATCGGGTCCTTGGGGACGAGCGGGCAAAGCCGCCTGGTGCGCTGGCTCGCCGCCGCCCTGATCCCTTTTGCCGCAGGCGGCCGGGCAGGCCCCGCCGGGCCCTGCTTTTTCCTGCGGTTTCGCTCGGTTGTTTGTTGACGGGGCCGGGCGGGAAGCGTACCCGATGCGGTGCGATTTTGTCGGGGGGCGCGGTCCGCCACCACGACGTGGCGGAAGGCGTGCCCTCGCTCGGACACGGGCAGGGAACATTCACCCTGGGACAACATTCCAGGCCCGGGGTCATCACGAGGTGAACATGGCTAAGCGCATCTACTCGTTCGGCGGCGGCAAGGCCGAAGGCAACCGGGACATGAAGGAGACGCTGGGCGGCAAGGGTGCCGGCCTGGCGGAGATGTCGAGCATCGGGATCCCCGTCCCGCCCGGCTTCACCATCACGACCGAGGTCTGCAACGAGTACTACGCCTCGGGCAAGAAGCTGCCCAAGACCCTCGACGCCGAGATGCGCGCGGCGATGAAGAAGGTCGAGGCCATCACCGGCAAGAAGTTCGGCGACCCGAAGAACCCGCTGCTGGTCTCGGTCCGCTCCGGCGCCCGCGTGTCGATGCCCGGCATGATGGACACCGTCCTCAACCTCGGCCTCAACGACGAGACCGTCGAGGGCCTGGCCAAGAAGACCGGCAACGCCCGGTTCGCCTGGGACAGCTACCGCCGCTTCGTGGCGATGTTCGGCGACGTGGTCCTCGGGATGAAGCCCGAGAAGAAGGAGGACCGCGACCCGTTCGACACGATCCTCGAGAAGAAGAAGCACGCCGTCGGCGCCAAGTTCGACTCCGACCTGCCCACCGAGGCGCTGAAGGAGGTCGTGGCGGAGTTCAAGGCCGAGATCAAGAAGCGCCTCGGCGTCGAGTTCCCCAGCGATCCCTTCCACCAGCTCCGTGAGTCGGTGCTGGCCGTGTTCCGCTCCTGGGAGAACGACCGCGCCATCACCTACCGCCGCATGCACGGCTACCCCGCCTCCTGGGGCACCGCCGTCAACGTCCAGGCCATGGTGTTCGGCAACCTGGGCGACGACTCCGGCACCGGCGTGGCCTTCACCCGCAACCCGGCCACCGGCGACGACGAGTTCTACGGCGAGTTCCTGGTGAACGCGCAGGGCGAGGACGTGGTCGCCGGCATCCGCACGCCGCAGAAGATCGCCGAGATGGCCAAGCACTGGCCGCAGATCCTCGACCAGCTGCACAAGGTCCGCGCCCGGCTCGAGAAGCACTACCGGGACATGCAGGACATCGAGTTCACCATCGAGCAGGGCAAGCTCTACGTCCTGCAGACCCGGAACGGCAAGCGGACCGGCCTCGCCGCCGTCCGCATCGCGGTGGACCAGGCCGCGGCCAAGGTGATCACCAAGGAGGAGGCGCTCCTCCGCGTCGAGCCCGAGGCGCTGAACCACATCCTGCGCCCGATCTTCGACGTCGAGGCCAAGAAGGCCGCGGTCAAGGCCGGGAAGCTCCTGGCCAAGGGCCTGCCGGCCGGCCCGGGCGCCGCCTCCGGCCGCCTGGTGTTCTTCGCCGACGAGGCGGAGACCTGGAAGGCCAAGGGTGAGCAGGTCGTCCTGGCCCGCCACGAGACGTCCCCCGAGGACATCCGCGGCATGGCCGCCTCCGAGGGCTTCATCACCGCCTTCGGCGGCATGACCTCCCACGCGGCCCTGGTGGCCCGCCAGATGGGCAAGGTCGCCATCGTGGGCTGCGAGGCGCTCTCCTTCGACTACCACGCGCGCACCATGACCGTGGCCACGGAGAAGGGCTCCAAGGTCTACAAGGAGGGCGACTGGGTCTCCATCGACGGCTCCATCGGCGAGCTGATCGACGGCCGCCTCTCGACCAGCCCGTCCGAGGTGGTCCAGGTCCTCGTGGACAAGAAGCTCGACCCGAAGCAGGCGCCCGTGTACCGCGAGTTCGCCGCGGTGATGGGCTGGGCCGACGGCGTCCGCCGCCTGAAGGTCCGCGCCAACGCCGACCAGCCCGACCAGGCCGCCACCGCGGTCGCGTTCGGCGCCCAGGGCATCGGCCTGTGCCGCACCGAGCACATGTTCTTCGGTGAGGGCAAGACGCTGCCCATGCGCGAGATGATCGTCGCGGACAACGTCGCGGACCGCCGCAAGGCGCTGGCGAAGCTCCTCCCGCTGCAGCGCGAGGACTTCCGCGGCATCTTCATGGAGATGGACGGCAAGCCGGTCACGGTCCGCACCATCGACCCGCCGCTGCACGAGTTCCTCCCGCACGACGAGGCCGGCATCGCCGAGCTGGCGAAGGCCACCGGCAAGTCGGTGGACTTCGTGAAGGGGCGCATCCACGACCTCTCCGAGTCGAACCCGATGCTCGGTCACCGCGGCTGCCGCCTCGGCATCGCGTACCCCGAGATCACCGAGATGCAGGCCCGCGCCATCTTCGAGGCCGCCGTGGACGTGGCCGAGAAGGGCGTCAAGGTCGAGCCCGAGGTGATGATCCCGCTGGTCGGCTCCAAGAAGGAGCTCGACGATCAGGCCGCCATCGTGCGCCGGGTCGCCGAGGAGGTCTTCGCCTCCCGGAAGAAGAAGGTGAAGTACCTGGTCGGCACGATGATCGAGGTCCCGCGCGGCGCGCTGCAGGCCGGCAAGATCGCCGAGACGGCCGAGTTCTTCTCCTTCGGCACCAACGACCTGACCCAGACCACGTTCGGCCTCTCCCGCGACGACACCGCCCCGGTGCTGGCCGCGTACCTGGAGAAGGAGATCTACGCGGTCGACCCGTTCGTCTCGATCGACCGCGACGGCGTGGGCGAGCTGATGAAGATCGCCTCCGAGCGCGGCCGCACCACGCGCCCGGGCATGAAGCTGGGCATCTGCGGCGAGCATGGCGGTGAGCCGTCGTCGGTCGAGTTCTGCCACTCGGTCGGCCTCGACTACGTCTCCTGCTCCCCGTACCGGCTCCCGATCGCGCGCCTCGCGGCGGCCCAGGCCGTCCTGAAGGAGGCCGCGGCGGCCAAGAAGAACGGCAAGGCCGCCAAGAAGCCGGTGGCCGCCAAGAAGAAGAAGGTGGTCGCGAAGGGTGGGAAGAAGGCGCAGGCTCGCGCCTAGCCGATCACCTCGCAGCACGCACCATCGCGGGGGTCCCGGGCATGATCCGGGGCCCCCGCTCCTCTTTTGGCTGGGGCTCAGCACTTCCGCGCACATCGCCTCCGCCTCGATGGGCTCCCGCTCCGGAAGAGGTGTGTCCCGTGACCTCGGGGCACGTACTTTGACGAGGGCGCCTGGCTCGGGCACACTCCGGATCGTCTCGGCGCCGCCCCCGCGCCGCCTCGCCACCGAGAAAATGAAGCGCACCACGCCTCCTGCCTGGACCCTCTCTGCCGGCCTGCTGCTCCTGGCCGGCTTCGCCGCTCCCCGCGCGGACGACCTCGCGTCGCTCTCCGATCCGGTCAAGGCCACCATCGCGTCCGAGGCCGAGCAGGCCGCCCTCCGCGCGCCGCCGGCGCCGCAGCTGCCGCTCGGCCAGGCCCGGCTCGACCCGGCCACCGGCCGCTGGGTGGCGAGCTACGGCGACCGCCGCGCCGTGCTCACGCTGGAGCCGCGGCTGCAGGCGGCGCTGGAGCGGAGCCTGGAGCAGTGGACGGTCCCGTGGGGGGTCACGGTCCTGATCGAGCCGGCCACCGGCCGGGTGCTGGCCATGGCCGAGCACTCGCAGCGCGAGCCGGACCGCCGCGGGATGGCGCTCCAGCCCATGGCGCCGGCCGCCTCCATCTTCAAGCTGGTCACCGCCGCGGCGCTGCTGGAGCAGGGCGTCTCGCCGGGCGAGCAGGTCTGCTACCACGGCGGCCGCCACCGGCTGCAGCCGCGGCTGCTGGACGACGACCCGCGGCGGGACCGGAGCTGCGTCACGCTGGAGAGCGCCTTCGGCCACTCCACCAACGTGGTCTTCGCCAAGCTGGCCGGCCGCGGCCTCGACGCCTCGCTGCTGCGCAGCGCGGCCGAGCGCTTCATGTTCAACAGCGAGATCCCCTTCGCCGAGCAGGTGGGCGTCTCGCCGGCCCGCATCGAGGACGACCGCTTCGAGCTGGCCAACACCGCCGCCGGCTTCGGCCCGGTCCGCCTCTCGCCGCTGCACGGCGCGCTGCTGGCGGCCACGGTGGCCAACGGCGGCCTGTTCGTGCCGCCGGTGCTGATCGACCACGTCGAGGGCGCGCCCACCCCGACCCCGCTCGCGCCCTGGCGCGTGGTGGACGAGCAGGTGGCGGCCTCGCTGCAGGACATGATGCGGGCCACCGTCACCGAGGGCACCGGCCGCCGGCAGTTCAAGCGCGCGGGCGGCAGCCTGCGCGGCGTCACGGTGGCGGGCAAGACCGGCTCGCTCTCCGAGCAGGGCCCGTACCGGGACTACTCCTGGTTCGTGGGCTTCGCCCCGGCGGACAAGCCGGAGATCGCCATCGCCACGGTGGTGGTCAACGAGCGGCTCTGGCGCGTGCGCGCCACCCGCGTGGCCCGCGAGGCGCTGGAGGCCTACTTCCGCACGCAGGTCGCGCAGGCCGGGGACGAGGCCGGCCCGAGGACGGCGCACGCGGCGCGGCCGTAGGACGGGCTTCGGGCCGCGGGCCCCAGGCTCGCGCTTCCCTTCGGCGCCTGCCCTTCGACTTCGCGCCCGCTGGCGCGGGCGCTACGCTCAGGGCGAACGGATAGCCTCGCCGCGCGAGGGCGGATCCGCTCGGCGAACGGGTTGCCTCGCCGCGCGAACGCCGCCTCCGTTCGGCCTGAGCGTAGCCGCCGCGAAGCGGCGGCGAAGTCGAAGGCCAGGGTCCCGCTACAGCGTCACCAGCCCCGAGTCGGCGAACCGGCGCACGGCCTTGAGCACGTCCAGCTCGCGCAGCGGCGCGATGCGGACCAGGTCGCGCGCGGTGCGACGGCCGTCGCAGCGCGAGAGCAGGTACTTGTCGCTGGACGAGAGCTTCAGCTTCGCCAGCTCGGCCGGCTGCACCGCCAGGCGCGGCGTGGCCGCGGTCTCCAGCAGGTCCTGGCGCAGCCGCGCGGAGAGCTGCTCCTCCACCTGGCGCAGCAGGGTCTTCGCCTCCACCGAGGTCGGGTCCAGCTCCACCGCGCGCGCCGCCGCCAGCTCGGCCTCGTCGGCGCGGCCGTCGGCCAGCAGGCCGCGGGCGCGCGCCACCAGGTCGGCGGCGGCGCCGGGCTCGAAGGCCGGCGCGGTCTGCGCGAGGGGCGGCGGCGCCGCCTTGAGCCAGCCCTGCCGCGCCACCGCGTAGAGCCGCTGGTACAGGTGGAAGTCGGTGGCGTGCAGCGCCAGCCCGATCTCGTCGATGGTCTTTCCCTCGCGCGCCAGCGAGAGCAGCCGCCCGTCCACGGTGGACGGGTCGATGCTGCCGGGCACGCGCGGCTCCACCACCTCCAGCGGCGCCGCGCCGGTGGGGAACTGGGCGCGGAAGGCGCTCCAGGCGGTGGCCCGGAACTCGGCCTCGCGGCCGATGTCCTGCAGCGGCACCCGCGCGTCCAGCTCGTCCACGCGCGCCACCGGCCCCTCGTCGAAGGTGAAGACCCCCGAGTCCCACAGGAAGACGTCGAGCAGCGTCTCCCGGATCTTGATGGCCAGCACCTCGCGGATCACGTCCGGCGCCACGTGGCCGACCATGGTCAGCACCTTGCCCAGGCGGACCTTGGTCTCCTCCTGCACCTGGAAGGCCTTGTTGAGCTGGTCCTCGGTGAGGTGGCCGAAGTTGATGAGCAGCTGCCCCAGGTACTCGCGGGGATCGTTGGAGGCGGCCGCCACCGCCGCGCCCTCGGAGAGGTGGACGGTCTTGCGGACCGTGCCGCGCTCGCAGGTCAGCGCGCCGGTCTTGGACAGCCGGGACAGCAGCTCGACCAGCTCGCCGAGCGGCAGGACCGCGAAGCTGCCCATGAGTCCACGCACCGCGCGAGTCTCGCAAGGTGGGCCGCTGGCGGCAAGCCTGGGCCTCGTGTAGAACGATTGGCCATGCTCCGGGCCCGCCTCGCCGTCCCGCTCCTCCTCGCCTCCCTGGCCCTCCCCGCCTGCACCAAGGGGCCGGGGAGAGCGACCTGGCGCGGTTCGGCGTCGATCGGGCGCCTGGCGGCGCGGCCCCCGACTTCACGCTGCAGGGGATCGACGGCAAGCCGGTGACGCTGGCCCAGCTCAAGGGCCAGGTGATCTTCGTGAACTTCTGGGCCACCTGGTGCCCGCCCTGCCGCTCGGAGATGCCCTCCATGCTGGCGCTGGGGCGCGAGCTGGAGGCCCGCCACCCGGGCAAGTTCCGCATGCTGGCGGTGTCGGTGGACGACGGGTGGGACCCGGTGCGCGAGTTCCTGAACGCGCCGCCGTTCCTGGGCAAGCTGGACGGCGTGACCGTGGCCCTGGACGACGGGCTGACGGCCACCAAGGCCTATTACTGCGCCGCCCGCGGCGCCTGCCCGTCCCAGTACCAGTTCCCGGAGAGCTACGTGATCGACCGGGACGGCAAGCTGGTGGCCTTCGTGGTGGGCCCCCGGGAGTGGACCGACCCCACCGCGGCGGCGTGGCTGGAGTCGCTCATCAAGTAGGCGCCCGCCTGCTCGCCGCGCGGCCGGCGGCGGGGCGGTGGCCCCTTAGCCCCGGAGCGCGCAAGCGTCCGTTTCTCCAGCGTTGACGCGCCGCGTCCTGGCCTGCCGTCCACATGCGGGCGAGGTGCTCGGCGGGGCGTGGGGGCCCGGTTTTCTTGCCGGCGCCGGGCCCGCTGCTATAAATGCCCCGAATCTTCGGTGTTTGGGCGATCGGTGCGCTCCCGCACCCCGCCGTTTCGGAGGCTGCGTGGGCACGAGCGGCATCCCCGTGGTGGTGATGGGGCTTGGTGGAGATCGGTCAGGCGATCGCCAGGGCCGCGCTGCTGCGCCCGGACCTCGAGCTGGTGGCGGCGATCGAATCCGGCGCTGTCCGGCCGCAAGCTCTCCGATGTCCTGGGCGGGCCCGCGCCCGCCGTGACGGTGACGGGCGACGTGGCGGCGGCCTTCAAGGCGGCGCGCGGCGGCGTCGTGCTCCAGGCCACCGGCAGCCGCTTCGAGGAGGTGCTGCCCGACCTGCAGCGCGCGGTGCGCGCCGGGCTGTCGGTGGTCTCCACCTGCGAGGAGCTGGCCTGGCCCTGGCTGCGCAGCGAGGAGGCGGCCGACGCCCTCGACGAGCTCTGCGAGGAGAAGAACGTCGCGGTGCTGGGCACCGGCGTGAATCCGGGCTTCGTGCTCGACCGCCTGCCGGCGTTCCTGGCCCAGGTGACCGGGCCGGTCCGCCACGTGCGCGGCGTGCGGGTGGTGGACGCCACGCGACGGCGCCGGGCGCTGCAGAAGAAGATCGGCGCCGGCCTCACGGAGGACGCCTTCCATGACGCCGCCGAGCGCGGCGAGGTGGGGCACGTGGGGCTGGCCGAGTCGGCGGCGCTGGCCGCGGCCGGCGCGGGCCTTTCGGTGGACGAGGTGGACGAGGAGCTGGTGCCGCTCGTGGCCGAGGAGGACGGCGAGGCGCTGCCGGGCGCCGTCCAGGTGCGGCGCGGCCAGGTGGCGGGTGTGCAGCAGATCGCCCGCGTCTTCGCCGACGAGCGCGAGGTGGTCCGCCTGGAGCTGATCATCGCCATCGGCGCGGAGGACCCGCGCGACGAGGTCGAGCTGGACGCGGACCCGCCGGTGCGCGTGGTGCTGCCGGGCGGGCTGGCCGGCGAGGCCGCCACCGCTGGCGCGGTGGTCAACGCGGCGGCCGCGGTGAGCGAGCTGCGGGGGCTCGTCACCGTGCTGGACCTGCCCGCGGGACGGTGACCGAGGCGCCATGCTCGAGAGATCCCTCATCGGCCGTGAGAGCGAGCCCGTCGTCCACGAGATCGAGAGGGGGCTCATCCGGCGGTTCGCCGACGCCGTCGGGGATCCCAACCCGCTCTACCAGGACGAGGCCGCGGCGAAGGCCGCCGGCCACCCGGCGCTGGTGGCGCCGCCCACCTTCCCCATGGCGCTCGCCAACGAGCGCTTCCGCCAGTCGCTCGACCTCGGCACCCGCTCCATCCTGCACGGCGAGCAGCAGTTCGAGTACGCGCGGCCCATCGTGGCGGGCGACCGCCTCACGGTGGTGTCGCGCGTGGCCGACGTGCAGGAGCGGGCCGGCACCAGCGGCCCCTCCGACGTGCTCGTGATCGAGGACGAGGGGCGCGACCCCAACGGCGCGCTGGTCTTCAGGTCGCGCGCCACGCTGATCCTCCGCCGCGGATAGGACCTCGATGCTCACGGCACGCCAGCTCTACTTCGAGGCGGTCAAGGTGGGGGACGAGCTGCCCCCGCTGGTGAAGCCGCCGGTGGACCGCCTGCAGATCGCGCGCTACGCGGCGGCCTCGCAGGACTGGAACCCGCTCTTCCTGGACGAGCCGTACGCGAAGAACGCCGGCTTCCCCAGCGCCTTCTGCCCCGGGATGCTGGGCATGGGCTTCCTGGCCGAGCTGGTGGTGGACTGGGTGCGCGGCGCCCGGCTGCGCAAGTTCCAGTCCCGCTTCGTGAAGATCGTCTGGCCGGGCGACGTGCTGACCGCCCGCGGCCGGGTGGTGGACCGCCGCTTCGAGCCGGGCGGCAGCTACGTGGTGGACATCGAGACCTGGGCCGAGAACCAGCGCGGTGAGCTGGTGGTCCGCGGCGTCGCCACCTTCCAGCTCTACTACAGCGTCGACGACGAGAACCGGCAGCGCGCCGGGCAGGCTCCGCTGGTGGTGACGCCCGACGAGGAGGAGGCGCGCCTGGCCAAGCTGTCCCGCGCCCAGCCGCCCGCGCGGCCGGCGCCGCCGGCCAGCCGCCCCATGGCGCCGCCGCGCACGCTCCCGCCGCCGCCCGCGCCCGCCGCCCCGCGCCCCGGCGCGCCGCAGGCCCCCGCCCGTCCGGCCGCGGCCGCGCCCGGCGCCCGTCCGCAGGCGGTCGCCCCGGCCCGGCCGGCGCCCGCCGCGCCCCGTCCCCCGCCGCCGCCCGCCCGGCCCGCACCGGCCGCGGCCCGCCCGCCGCCGCCGGCGCGTCCGGCGCCCGCTCCAGTCCGCCCGGCGCCCGCTCCGGTCCGCCCGGCGCCGGCTCCGGTCCGCGCCGCGCCCGCGCCGGCCCGCGCCGCCGCTCCAGCACGCCCGGCCGCTCCAGCGCGTCCGGCCGCGCGCCCCGCGGCCCGCGCCGCGCCCAAGCGCGCCGGCGCAGGCAAGCCCAAGCCCGCGCCGCGCCCGCACGCCGCCAAGCGCCCCGCGCGCAAGGAGACCGGCGTGAGCGCTCGCTCGCGCGCCGGCGCCGCCAAGAAGCCCTCCGGCAAGAAGCGGCGCTAGCCGCCGCGCGAGGTCACCGTGACGCCGCGCCTGGCTGCGTTCCCCGTGCTCGCGCTCGCCCTGGCGTCCTGCGCCGGCGCCTGCCGCCGACCCGTGGACGCGCCGCCGGCCGCGACCGCGCCGGCCGCCCCGGATCCCTACGACGCCGCGCTGGCCGAGGGCGATCGCGCCTTCGCCCTGCGCGGCGCGTCCGGCGACGGGCGCACCGCGCTGGCCGCGGCCCTGGCCGCCTACGCCCGGGCCACCGCCGCCCGCCCGGGCACGCCCGCGGCCGAGCTGCGGCTGGCGCGGGCCGAGGCCTTCCGCGGCCTGGTGGAGGAGGAGCCGGCCCGGGCGCAGGAGGCCTGGCGCGCGTCGGCCGCGGCCGCAGAGCGCGCGCTGCGCACGGCCTCGCCGGCCTGGGCCGAGGCCATCGACCGCGGCGAGGAATCCGGCCGCGGCCGCGGCGCGGGTGGAGGCGCCGGGGGCCGAGGCGCTCTACCTCATCGCGCAGGGCGCGCTGCGCTCCGCGCAGATCACCGGCTACGCCGCGGTGCTCGCGGTGAAGGACGCGGCGCTGGCCATGGCCTCGCGCGCCGCGGAGCTGGACGAGCGGGTGGACGCGGCCGGGCCGCACCGGCTGCTGGGGGCCTGGCGCGCTGCGCTCCCGGTGGCGGCGGGCGGCGGCGTGGCGGCGGCCCGGGCCCACTTCGACCGGGCGCGCGCGCTGGCGCCGGAGGACCTGCTGGCCCGCGTGGCCGAGGCCGAGACGCTGGCGGTGCTGCTGCAGGACGCGGCCCGCTTCGACGCGCTGCTGGAGGAGGTGCGGGCCTTCGACGTGGCCTCCGCCCCGGCCCGCGCGCCGGAGAACGGCGTGGCCCGCGCGCGCGCCGAGGCGCTGCGCACCCGGCGCGCGCGGCTGTTCTGAGCGGCGCGCAGGCCAATCCGTTCGCCCTGAGCGTAGCGAGCCCGCAGGGCTCGCGGAGTCGAAGGGCAAGTCACAACGCCCCTGGGCTCCTGTCCTCGCAGCAGGGGTCGGCACGCCGCCGCTCCCGCTGGAGGAGCCGTCATGACGAGGAACTTGTCGCTGCTCGCGCTGGTCGCGCTGGCGCTTTCCGCGGGGCGCGCCGCCGCCGCCGACATGGTGGCCTGGCACGCCTACCGCGGCGCCGAGAAGGCCGCCTTCGAGAAGGTGGTGGCCCAGTACAACGCCCGCCCGGGCGTGAAGGTCCGGGTGGCCCCGCTGGCGGTGCCCTACGACGCCTTCGCGGACAAGATCTCGGCGGCCGTGCCGCGCGGCAAGGGGCCGGACCTCTTCATCTACGCGCAGGACCGGCTGGGCGGCTGGATCGAGGCCGGCCGGACGGTGGAGCCCCTCGACTTCCTCGTGGACGACGCGGTCCGCGCCCGCTTCATCCCCACCACGCTCGACGCGCTCACCTACAAGGGCAGCCTGTGGGGGCTGCCGCTCGACTACAAGGTCATCGCGCTCATCTACGACAGGAAGCAGGTGAGGACGCCGCCCCGCACCACCGCCGAGCTGGTGGCGCTGGCCCGCAAGCTCACGCAGAAGGGGGCGGGGCGCTACGGCCTGGCCTACACCTACGGTGACTTCTACTACAACGCCGCGCTCATGAACGGCTTCGGCGGCGGCGTCTTCGATGCCCGCGGCGTGCCCACCCTGGACGCGCCGGGCAACGTGAAGGCCTTCGAGACGCTGATGGCCTGGAAGGCGGCCGGGATCCTCCCCGCAGAGCCCTCCCCCACGCTCATCACCTCGCTCTTCAACGAGGGGAAGGCGGCCATGGTCTTCTCCGGCCCCTGGTTCCTGGGCGAGCTGGCGCCGGAGGTGGAGTACGGCGTGGCGCCGCTGCCGCTGCTGAGCGAGCACGGCAACAGGCCCATGCGCCCGTGGATGACGGTCGAGGGCGTCTACGTCACCGCCGGCTCGGCGCAGAAGGAGGCCGCCTACGACTTCGCCCGCTGGCTCACCGACGTGGACGCGGCCCGTGTGCTGGCGCTCGAGGGGCGGCAGAGCCCGGCCAACGCCAAGGTGTACGAGGATCCGCGCGTGGCCGGCGACGCGGTCCTGGCCGGCTTCCGCAGGCAGGTGGAGGTGGGCGTGCCCATGCCCAACGCGCCGGAGATGACGCTGGTCTGGTCCCCGGCCACCACCGCCGGCAACACCATCCTGCGCGGCACCGCGCCGAAGGACGCGCTGGCCCGCGCGCAGGCGACGGTGAGCAAGGACGTGGCGGCGTTGCGCAAGCGCTGAGCGGCACACGGCGCCGCGGGGCCGGTGTGGGACGGTCCCGCGGCACCTCGCACCTTTCGCCCGCGAGGCGCGCGGGGTAGCTTCACGCCCGCCGATGACCCCCGCCGCCTTCACCCTGGCCGTCCTGGTCGTCTCCTTCCTGGCCGGGCTGCTCGGGTCGCTTGTGGGGCTGGGCGGCGGCATCATCGTGGTGCCGGCGCTCTCGCTCGTGCTCGGCGTCGACATGCGCCACGCCATCGGCGCGTCGATCGTGGCGGTGATCGCCACCTCCACCGGCTCGGCGGCCCGGTACGTGCGCGAGCACCTCTCCAACCTGCGGGTGGCCATGGTGCTGGAGCTGGCCACCGCGGCCGGCGCGCTGGTCGGCGCGCTCATGGCCGGGCAGATCCCCACCCGCGGCCTCAAGCTCCTCTTCGGCGCCCTGCAGGTCTTCACCGTCGTGACCATGCTGCGCCACGGCCGCGGCGGCGCGCGGCTCGAGCCGCCGCCCGACGCCTGGGCCGACCGGCTCCAGCTGCACGGCGCCTGGACCGATCCGGTCACCGGCCGCGAGCACCCCTACCGCGTGGCGCGCACGCGCTTCGGCCTGGCGGTGAGCGGCGCGGCCGGCGTGGTGAGCGGGCTCCTGGGCGTGGGCGGCGGGCTCTTCAAGGTGCCGGCCATGACGCTGGCCATGGGCATCCCGCTCAAGGTGGCCACCGCCACCAGCAACTTCATGATCGGCGTGACCGCCGCGGCCGGCGCCGCCGTCTACTTCGCGCGCGGCGACGTCCTGCCCTTCGTGGCGGCCCCGGTGGCGGTCGGGGTGGTGCTGGGCGCCACCACCGGCGCGAGGATCATGGGCCGCGTTCCCACCGCCGCCATCCGCTGGCTCTTCGTAGGCGTGGCGTCGATCACGGCGGTCCAGATGCTGATCCAGGGAGTGCGCTGATGGCCGCCCAGCAGCCGCTCCGCCCGCTGCAGGCGCCCGCGCCGCTCGAGGACCAGGCGCGGCGCCGGGCCGAGCAGGTCGAGCGGCTCATCAGCCGGGTGCTGCGCGCCGGGCTGTGGGCCAGCATGGCGCTGGTGATCTGCGGCGCAGTGCTGGCGTCGCTCGATCGCGCCGGGACCGCGGCCGAGCTGCCCGCGCTGATCGGCGGCGCGGGCGCCCGCCCGCCGTCCTGGAGCTGGCTGCGCCAGGACCTCCTGGGCCTGCGCGGTGATGCGCTGATCGTGCTGGGGCTCTTGCTCCTGATCGCCACGCCGGTGGTGCGGGTGGCCATCTCGCTCCTGGCCTTCGCGCGCCAGCGCGACCGCGCCTTCGTGCTCATCACCGGCGGCGTGCTGGCGCTGCTGGTGCTGTCGTTCCTGCTGGGGAAGGCGGGCTGAGGCGCTGGCCCCTTGCGGTGCGACCTCCGCCCGCCCTGCGCGCGGCCGTTCGCCCTGAGCCCTTCGAGAAGCTCAGGGCGGGCGGTCGAAGGGCCGGGCCCAGGTGGGGGCCTGGGCCCCGCTTCGCGCTTGCCCACCCATACGCGAAGTGAGAATATTCCGCCCCGACCCCCGTCCATCCCCAGCAGCCCACCCGCCCGTGAAAGGGCGGGACGCGCCCGCGCGCGAGGAGGTGCCGTTGACGAAGTCCGTTCCCAGCCGCCGCCCGGCACGTTCGCGGGAAGTCCCCGCGTGAGGCGCAGCATGCGCATCGACCCGGCCACCGGCGCGTTCACGCTGCGTGATGGCACCCGGCTCTCGCCGGCGCTGGGGCGCGCCGAGTTCCTGCGCACGCCCGTGGGGCAGGCGGCGCGCGTGGCGGCGCAGGCCGAGCCCTGGCTCTCGGTGGCCTTCGACCTGCCCGAGGAGCGGCTGGCGGTCGAGCTGCAGTTCGAGGGCGAGCGGCTGCGCTGGATCGAGCTGGCCTCCACGGCGCAGCCCAGCGGCATGAGCTGGGAGGACTGGAGCGAGACCTCCGAGCAGGCCCGCGCCCTGGAGACGGCCCGCTGGCTGGAGCGCCACGGCCTCGCCGCCGGCGCGCACCCCTGGGGCGAGGTCTGGTCCGGCTACGAGCCCCGCAGCGGCGCGGGGCACGCGGTGGTGAGCTACGGCGAGGGCGCCAGCTGAGGGCGCGGGCTCACCCGGCCACCAGCTCCTCCAGCTTCGCGCGCGGCACGCGCCCGACCAGCTGCTTCACCACGCGCCCGCCGCGGAACAGGAGCAGCGTGGGCATGGAGCGGATGCCGTACTGATCGGCGATCACCTGGTGCCGGTCCACGTCCACCTGCGCCACGCGCAGCCGCCCGGCGTGGCGGGCCGCCAGCGCCTCCAGCTCCGGCGCGAGCGCCCGGCAGGGCGCGCACCAGGCGGCGGTGAAGTCCACCAGCACGGGACGATCCGCCTCCAGGACCTCGCGCTGGAACTCGGCCGCGCCCACCTCGATCACCTGGTCGTCCATCTTGGCCTCCGCGCGGCGCGAGCGCCGCGCCAGCAAGCGGCGGGAGCGCCGCGCCTGCAGGTGTAGCGCCGTCGCGGGGGGCGGGCGACCGGCCGGGGCGGAACGGCGCGTTCCGCGAAAGGCCCCGCTCAGCGGCGCGCCGCGGGAGGCTCGCGCTCCCAGGGCACCGCCGCGCCCGGCGCGGTGAGCAGCGCCAGCAGCGCGCGCACCTTGGGCGCGGGCTCCCGGCCGCCGGCGAACACCGCCCAGATCGGCACGCCCGGCGGCGTGGCCTCCGCCAGCACCGGCCGCAGCGCGCCGGCGGCCAGGTCGGCGGCGGCCAGCGAGGCGGGGAGGCGCACCAGCCCGGCCCCGGCCCGCGCCGCGGCCAGCCCCGAGCGCAGGTCCGGCAGCCGCAGCCGCCCGGCCGGGCGCGCCACCCGGAGCGCGCCGCCCGCCGCGAAGAACCAGACCTCGTCCGACCCTGGCGCGGTCACCAGCACGGCGTCGTGCGACGCCAGCTCCTCCACCGCGCGCGGCGTCCCGCGCCGCGCCAGGTAGGCCGGGCTGGCGTAGCACCCGGTGCGCAGCGATCCCAGCCGGCGCGCGCGCAGCGCCGAGTCCGCCAGCGGTCCGGCGTGGAACAGCAGATCGAGCTTCCCCGCGCCCAGCGCGGCCGGGCCGGGGTCGGGCGCCAGCTCCAGCTGCAGCCGCGGGTGACGCGCCAGCAGCTCGGCCAGCAGCGGCGCGACCAGCTCCCCCAGCAGCGCCGGCGCCGCCACGCGCAGCGTCCCCTGCGCCACGCCGGACGCGGCGCGCGCCGCCTCCTCGGCCCGCCGGGCCTCGGCCACCAGCCGCGCCGCCTCGGCGTGGTAGGCGCGCCCCGCCTCGGTGAGCCGGACGCCGCGCGCCCCGCGCTCGAGCAGGCGCGTCCCCAGCCGCTCCTCCAGCGCCGTGAGCCGCCGGCTGACGCTCGACTTCCGGAGCCCCAGCGGCCCGGCAGCGGCGCTGACGCCGCCGGCGGCGACCACCTCGGTGAGCAGCAGCATGTCGTCCAGGAGCGGGGCGGGCTTCGGCACCGCGCGATGTTGGCCCAGCCGGCCGGCGCTGGGAACGCCGCCGGGGGGCGGGTCCGGCCGGGCACCCGACCGGGCCCGCTCGCCGCTGGGGCCGCCGGTGCGGTTGGATGGCGCACGAGCGCGGACCGGTTTGCCTTCCGCGCCGCCGCCGATGTGGGATGATGCGCCTCCCCCGCTCGACGGAGGCGGCGTCGCGCTGCGTCGGCGGGGTCAAGGGCGGTCCAGGGGACCGCAGGGGAGGGAGCGCAGATGTTCCAGCGGGTCGCCAACCTGTTCAAGGCCTTCGCCAACCTGTTCGTGCGCGGGCTGGAGAAGCGGAACCCCGAGGCCCTGCTCGAGCTGGAGCGGGAGAACCTGCGCAAGCAGACCGCCTCCTACAACCAGGGGCTGGCCACCCACGCCGGGCTGGTGGAGCGGCTCATCGGCCAGGTCCGCAAGCTGGAGACCGACGAGCGCGACCTGCGCGCCAAGGCCGCCGCCCACCTGCGCGCCGGGAACAAGGCCGCGGCCGGCCAGTACGCGCTGCGGCTGCAGACCGTGCAGCGCGAGCTGGAGGAGAATCGCCGGCAGGCCGGCGACGCGGAGAAGACCTACAAGGACCTGGTCAAGGCGCGCGAGGTGGCGGTGAACGCCGCGCGGGCCAAGATCGAGGCGCTGCGCGGCGCCATCACCGACATGCGCATGAAGCAGGCCATGGCGGAGATGAACGAGATGGCCTCGGGCATGATCTGGGAGATCGGCGGCGCCGGCGACACCATCGACCGGCTCCACGAGATCGTCGAGGAGCAGCGGACCCAGGCCGCCGGCCGCGCCCGCGTGGCCAAGGACTCCATCGACATGTCGGCCGTGGACGTGAAGGAGGCCGAGATGCAGGCCCTGGCCGACCAGGCGCTGGCCGACTTCGCCGCCAAGGAAGGCATCGCCATCGAGGGCGCCGCCCCCGCGCCGGCCGCGCCCCGCGCCATGGGCGCCAAGGCGTCGGAGGGCGAGGGACAGCAGGGGAGCTAGCCCGTGCCCGTCACGCCCAGCGCGCCGGCGTGGGCCGCCGAGGAATCGCGCTCGCGTTCGAGAGCGGCGCCAACGGCCAGTTCGTGCTGCACGGCAACGTGCACGACCGGCTGGCCGTGGGCGGCCGCCTGCAGAACCTGCCCCGCTACCTGGAGGAGGAGCTGCTCTCCGGGTTCGACGTGATCTTCGCCTACGACCTGGGCAACGGCCTGCGCGTCTCGCGCGGCGCCGAGGCGGTGGCGGCCTGGCGCGGCGACGACGCGGCCCAGCCCTTCCCGCGCGACCCGCGCGCGGCGGTGGAGCTGGTGGCCCGCTACGTCCGCACGCTCGGCAACCTGCGCGCCCTGGGGCGGAAGGCGGGCGGCCAGGTGGCGCTGGTGCTGCGCGACGCCGACCAGGTGCTGCCCAAGGACGGCGCGGGCCCGGAGCAGGGCGGGCTGGTCTCGCTGGTCCGCGACTTCGCCGGCGAGGCCCCCTTCGCCGAGCTGCCCTTCGCCAGCCTGCTCATCGCCGACTCGCTCTCCGACCTCCACCCGCTGGTGTCGCTCAACCCGCGCGTGGCGCGCATCAAGGTGCCGCTGCCCGGCGAGGGCGAGCTGGCCGCGGCGGTGGGGATCCTGCAGGCCGCCCACCCGGCCGCGTTCGAGGCCGGCACCGCGGCGGCCCAGGCGGCCGGCGCCTTCGCCGGCGTCTCGGTCTCGGCGCTGGAGAGCCTGGTCAGGCGGCGCGCCCACGAGGCGCGGCCGCTCTCGGCGGCCGACCAGGTCTCGGTGAAGAAGGAGCTGATCGAGCGCGAGGCCTCCGGGCTGGTGGAGCTGATCGAGTCCCGCAGGACGCTGGCCGACTACCACGGCCAGGAGGCGCTCAAGACCTGGCTGCGCCAGGACGTGGCGCTGTGGAAGGCGGGCGACCTCCGCGCGCTGCCCATGGGCTACCTGGTCTGCGGGCCGGTGGGCACCGGCAAGACCTTCCTGGTGGAGTGCCTGGCCGGCGAGGCGGGCGTCCCCGTGGTGAAGCTCAAGAACTTCCGCGACCGCTGGGTCGGGTCGTCGGAGGGGAACCTGGAGAAGATCTTCCGGCTGGTGCGCGCGCTGGGGCGCTGCGTGGTCTTCGTGGACGAGGCCGACCAGGCGCTGGGGCGGCGCGAGTCGGGCAGCTCCGACGGCGGCCTCTCCGGCCGGCTCTACGGCATGGTGGCCCAGGAGATGAGCGACGGCGGCAACCGCGGCCGCGTCATGTGGGTGCTGGCCTCGTCGCGGCCCGATCTCATCGAGGTGGACCTGAAGCGCCCCGGCCGCGTGGACGTGAAGGTCCCCATCCTGCCCACCACCACGCCAGCCGAGAGCGCGGGGCTCCTGGCCGCGCTCTGCAGGCGGCAGGGGCTGGACGTCCCCGCCGCCGAGATCGAGCCGCTGCGCCCGCCCACGCTGCTCACGCCGGGCGCGGCCGAGGCCGTGGCGGTCAAGGCCTACCGCATCCACCGCACCGGCGGGCTCGCGCCGGCGGCGGCGCTGGCCCGCTGCCTGGAGGGCTACCAGGGGCCGGTGCCGCTGGACGTCCTGGAGCACCAGATGCGGCTGGCCATCCGCGAGGCCACCGATTTGGCCTTCGTGCCGGAGGCGCTGCGCCACCTGGCCGCCGGGGACCTGCCGTGAGGTACCTCTGGGCGGCGTTCAAGGCGCGACCCTGGGGCATGCCGGTGGCCCCCAACCTGATCTTCCTGGCCGCGACCGGGCTCCTGGGCGGCCTGCTCGACCCGGCCTTCCTGGCCATCGGCGCCGGCCTGGAGGTGGCCTACCTGGCGCTGCTGGCCCGCAGCCCGCGCTTCCGCGCCGTGGTGGACGCGGACGAGGGCACCCCCTCCGGCGCGCCGGACGCGCGCCGCAAGGCCCTGGTGCAGGCGCTCCCGCCCGCCGACCGGCGGGCGCAGGAGGAGCTAGAGGCCCGCTGCGCCGAGATCGTCCGCACGCTGGAGGCCCGCGGCAGCGCGGGCGCGCAGGCCGACGGGCTGGGGCGGCTCTCCTTCATGCACCTGCGGCTGCTCGACGCCCGCACCGCGCTGCGCCGCCTGGTGGCGGGCGGCGACGCCGACCGGACCACGCTGGAGGCGCAGGCGCAGCGGCTCACCGTCCGCCTGGCCGAGCCGGACCTGGCGCCGGACCTGCGCCACACGCTGGAGCAGCAGGCCGAGGTGATCGGCAAGCGGCGCGAGGCGCACGCCGAGGGCGAGCGCCGGCTGGAGCGCGTGGACGCCGAGCTGGATCGGATCCAGCAGCAGGTGGCGCTGGTGCGCGACCAGGCGCTGCTGGCCGCCGACGAGGACCAGGTGGCCCGCTCGGTGGACGCGCTGGCCGCCTCGCTGGAGGAGGCGCACCGCTGGTTCCAGGAGGAGCGGGACCTGTTCGGCGACCTCGACGACCTGTCCGCACCGCCCACCTTCCCCGCGCCGAAGGGCAGCGCCCGCCGGCGCGGGCAGGGCTCGCAAGGAGAGACGGAATGACCGCCCTTCGCCGGACCCCGCCGCGCGGCTCCGCCGCCGGCAACCTCCTCACCGTGCTGCTGGTGCTCGGCCTGCTGGGCCTGGGCGGCTGGCTGCTGCTGCGCAGGTCGCACCAGGCCGCGCCAGGGAAGCCGGCCGAGGAGGCGAGCGCGCCGGCGCAGGCCGGCGAGGGGCCCGCGCCCATCGAGCCGGTCACCGGCACGCCCACGCTGGAGGCCGCGGGCACCTACGAGCCCAGGAACGACGTGCTCGAGGTGGAGATCTCGGAGTACGCGGCCTACGGCGGCCTGATCGTGGCCAACGGCGGGCTCGCGCCCAACCCGGACTCCTTCTTCGCGAAGAAGTACGGCTTCCAGGTGAGGCTCTCGCTGGCCGAGTCGGAGGCCTGGTCGAAGGTGAACAACGGCAAGCTGGCCGCCGCCGCGACCACCGCCGACACGCTGGCGGTGCTGGGCCGGCAGTTCGAGGCGGTGGTGCCGGCGCAGATCAGCTTCTCCCGCGGCGCCGACATGGTGGTGGTGGACCAGGGCATCGCCCAGGTGAACGGCCTGGCCGGCCGCGTGCTGGCCGCCTCGCAGTTCAACGAGAGCGAGTTCTTCATCCGCTACCTGGCCCGCGAGGCCGGGCTCCCGGTCCGCGTGCTGCGCGACCTCGACGCCCGGCCAGGCTCGAACGAGCTGGGGCTGGTCTTCTACGAGGACGCGAACCAGGCCTGCGACGCCTACGAGGCCGAGCTGAAGGCCCGCGGCGGGCGGCTGGCCGGGTGCGTGGGCTGGACGCCGCGGACCGACGAGATCGTGGCCGCCTCCAAGGGCAAGGCCAAGGTGCTGGTCTCGAACCGCAACCTGCTGGTGATCGCCGACATCCTGGTGGTGAACAAGGGGTTCTCCGAGAAGCACCCGGAGATGGTGAAGGGGCTGGTCCACGGGCTGCTGGAGGGCAACCGCCAGCTGCGCGACGAGCAGGCCGCGCACCTGACGGTGGTGGCCAAGGCCTTCGGCTGGGACGAGGCCAAGGCCCGCGACGAGCTGGCCCGCGTCCACCTCTCCAACCTCCCCGAGAACCGGGCCTTCTTCGAGGGGACCATCGACGCCGCCGGCTCGTTCAACGGCATCTTCCAGTCCTCGGTGCTGGCCTACGGCGCCATCATCAGGAACCCCACCGACGCCTCGCGCTTCCAGGACGGCAAGGCGCTGGAGGCGCTGGCCAAGGCCGGCCTCTTCGCCGACCAGAAGATCGCCATCGCGCCCATCAAGACGCAGGCCGGCGGCGCGCTGGAGGGCGACCCGCTCCTCTCCCGTGACATCCGCTTCTTCTTCGAGCCCAACTCGTCGGCGCTGGACCGCAACGCCAAGGAGAACACCGACTACCTCGACGCGGTGAAGCAGTTCCTGCAGGTGAGCCCGGGCTCGGTGGTGGTGCTGCGCGGGCACGTGGACAACCAGCGGGTGGCCGAGTTCCGCAAGCAGGGCGGCGAGGCGCTGGTCCGCTCCATGGGGCTCAAGGCCATGGAGCTGTCGCGGCAGCGCGCCGTAGCCGTGCGCGAGGCGCTGCTGGCGCGTCACCCCAAGCTCGCCCCCGACCGGATCGAGACGGTGGGGCGCGGCTGGGAGGAGCCCTCGGGCGACGACCCGGACAAGAACCGCCGGGTCGAGGTGCAGTGGTTCACGCTGGAGTAGCGGCCCTGCCCTTCGACTCCGCCTGCCCTGAGCCTGCCGAAGGGCTCAGGGCGAACGGGTCCGGTGGCCCGTTCCGTTCGTCCTGAGCGTAGCTGCCGCGAAGCGGCAGCGGAGTCGAAGGACAGGGCTCGAATGCCCCGCCCCCTCACGGCCCCAGCAGCCGCGGCCACCACTGGTGCGAGCAGGTGCAGCTCCCGCCGGCGCAGGCCTCGCGCGCCGACTGGCGCACCACCGTGCCGTCCCAGGCCTGGTCGAGCGCGCCGGTGGCGCAGCCCAGCGACGACTCGCGGAAGGTGACGCGCCCGCAGGCGGTGCCGTCCGGGGCCAGCAGCTCCACGGCCTCCTCGCAGCGCGGCGCCTCGACCGTCAGCGCCGCAGGGAAGAAGGCGTAGCCGCGGTTGCCCCGCGTGAAGCGGAGCAGCGTGTTGGGGCGGCCGGCGAGCCAGCCCGGCGGCGTGCCGCCGCCGGCGACGCCGGGCGTGTAGCTCCGGGTCCAGTGGCCGTGGTCGCGCAGCGCCAGCGTGCCGTCCAGCAGCGGGACCAGCTGCGCGTCGGGCGGGAAGGCGGTCTCGTCGAACGCGCCGTCCAGGAAGGCCGGGCCAGCCGTGCCGGAGGGCGCGTACCAGCGCCCCCAGCGCTGGCCGGGCGAGACCTCCCACAGCACCAGCGTGGAGCCGCCGCGGGCCACCGCGCCGATGGCGGGGTAGCCGCCGAACCCGGTGCCGGAGGCGACGGTCTGCGGTCCCAGCCCCACCGTGCCGTCGGCGGCGAAGGTCTCCAGGGTCACCGACCAGGTGGTCCCGCCGTACTGGCTCGCAACCGCCACCGAGCCGCCGCGCGGGTCCGGTCCCAGGCTGGCCCAGAGCGGGTTGGGAGGGGCCACCAGGGCGGTGCGCGCGGTGGTGCCGTCGGCGCGGATCACCTTGTGGTTCACGCCGCTCGCCTCCACGGCGAGCCCGTGCCAGCCGGAGGCCTGCGGGAGGAGCGTCGAGAGCCCGTCCGCGTCGAAGGTGTGGGCCAGCGCCCCGGTCGCGTCGCGCGCCGACCAGGTGAAGTCGGTCCTGCCGGTGGCGGGGTCGGTCAGCTTGCGCCCCAGGGCAACGTGGCCGGTGCCGTCGCCCGCACCGCCGGCGCAGGTGCTCTCCGGCGTCACGTCCACCGAGGCGCGCGCCTGGGCCGGGAGCGCGCCGGAGGGCACCAGCCCGGAGCAGGCGGCGGCGGTGGAGAGGGTCTGCACCGCGAAGCCGTCGCCGGCGGTGCCGGGCAGCGCCGGGGGCGGAGGCGTGGGGCCGGGAGAGGCCAGCAGCGCGGGCCACCAGCGGTGCGTGCAGGTGCAGCCGGCGGCGGTGCAGGTGTCGCGGGCGGACTGGACCACCAGCGTGCCGTCCCAGCCCTGGTCGGCCGCGGCGGTCGTGCAGGCCGCGGCTCCCTGCGAGACCACCACCCGCCCGCAGAGCAGGCCGGAGGGCGCGCGCAGCTCGACCGTCTGCTGGCAAGGCGTGGCGGACGCGCCGCCTGCCGGGAGCACCGCGTAGCCGCGGTTGCCGCGCGTGAAGCGCAGGTGGGCGCCGGGGGAGAGCGCGGCCAGCCAGGCCGGGGCCGCCTCGCCGGCGCTCGCGCCGGGCCGGTAGACGCGCGTGTACACGCCGGACTCGCGCAGCGCCACGCTGCCGTCGAGGAGCGGCTGCAGCGTGGCGTCCCAGAGCGCGTCGAGCGGGCCGGACGCGGTGGTGTGACCATCGGTGAAGGAAGGGCCCATGGGGTCGCCCTCGGCGGTGTACCAGGCCAGCGCCCGGTCGGCCCGGTCGTTCCAGAGCACGAGGGTCGGGCCGTGGCGCGAGGCGGCCGTCGCCATCACCTGCGGCGGCAGCGTGGCGATCACGCCGATGCCGCCCACCCACACCGGCGCCGACAGCGGGGTGCCGTCGGGAGAGAAGCGGCGCAGGAAGACGCTGCTGGAGGGGTTGCTCTCGAACTCGGTGTAGGCGAACCCGACGGTGGCGCCGCCCAGCGGGTCCTCGCCCAGCTGCCAGCGGTAGTTGCCGTTGTAGGCGGTGTAGCCGCGGTCCGACCAGAACGAGCGGGGCGGGCTCACCGTGCGCGCGGCGGCGCTCCACCCGTCGGCCCGGAACACGTGCAGGTCCACCGAGAGCGGCGTCTGCACCGGATCGGTGGCCGGGGCCGGCGTGACCGCGATCCCCAGCCAGCCCTGCGCCTCGGGCAGGAGCGGCGAGAGCTGGCTGCCGATGATCTGGTGGACGGCGTTGCCGGCCCCGTCGCGGTCCTGCCAGGTCCAGAGCGCGGCCGCGTCGTGGGCGCCCAGCGCCACGTGCCCGGTGCCCTCGGAGAGGCCGGCGCTGCAGGTGGCGCCCGCCGCCAGGGTGCGCCCGCGGACCACCGCCGCCGGCAGCGGGCTCTCGGGGAGCAGGCCCGCGCACTCGGCGTCGGTCGAGTCGCGCTGGACGGTGAACCCGTCGCCGGTGCGGGGGAAGGTGACGTCCGCCACCGGCCCGGCCGGCGCCTGGTCGCCCCCCGGTGAACCCCCGCCGGGCCCGCCGCCTCCGCAGGCGGCGAGGGCGAGGAGGAGCGGCGCGAGGGACCGGGAGGGACGGGGCGGGCGTGCGGGTGTCATGCACGCGCACCCTAGGTACGGTTCACCCAGCGTGCCTGCCTGGACGGCTGGGGCTCAGCGCTAGTCCCCCGCGCGCCGCACCGTCTCCTCCAGGAACTCCCAGACCGCCGCGATGCGCGGGACCTCGCGCAGCGCCCGGTGCACCACCAGCCAGAGCTCGCCCGCGGCGGTGGGCAGCGAACGCGCCAGCTCCCGCGCCAGCGGGACCTCCACCAGGCCGCTGCTGCGGGCCGAGTGCAGGTCGGTCAGCACCGCGCCCAGGCCGGCGCGGGCCGCCGCCAGCTGGGCGGCCATGTGGCTGGTCCGGAGCACCAGCCGTCCGGCCGGCACGCGCTCGGCCAGCAGGCGGGCGGGGAGCAGGTGGGCCAGGTCGTCCCCCCAGGTGATCCAGCGCGCCTGGTCCAGCCGCCGCAGCGTGCCCAGCTCGGCGGCGTAGGCCGGCGCCGCGAAGACCGCGCCGCGCACCTCCGCCAGCCGGCGGGTCACCAGGTCGCCGGAGGCGGGCCGGGTGGTGCGCAGCGCCAGGTCCGCCTCGCGGCGGGTCAGGTCGGCGTAGCCCACCGAGGCATCGAGCACCAGCCGGAGCCCCGGGTGGCGGCGCAGCAGCCGCGGCAGCGCAGGGGCCACCAGCAGCTGGGCCACGCCGGGCGGGGCCGTGAGCCGCACCTCCCCCTCGGCCGCCACCTCCCGCCCCTGCGCCGCCAGCTCCAGTCCGGCCGCGGCCCGCTCCATGGCCTCCGCGTGCGGCCCCAGCGCCTCCGCCAGCGCGGTGGGCCGGACGCCGTCCGGGGTGCGGTCGAAGAGGTGCCCGCCCAGCGCCGCCTCCAGCGCGTCCAGCCGGCGCGAGGCGGTGGAGGCGTTCACGCCCAGCCGGGCGCCGGCCCCGGAGAAGGAGCCGGTCTGGAGCAGGGCCAGCAGCACGCGCGCGTCGTCCCAGCGGAGGGTCTGCATGGATGCAAAGGTTACCCGCAGTCCTGCGCGTTGCCATGCGTTCACGCGGAACGCATCCTCTGCGGCAGGAGAGCCGCCCATGACCACCCCCGAAGCCGTCCCCCAGCTGCACGTCATCTTCGGCGCCGGCCAGATCGGCCCGCTCCTGGCCCGCGAGCTGCTCGCGCGCGGCCACCGCGTCCGGCTGGTGCGCCGCGGCGCCCCCGGCGCGCTGCCGGGCGCCGAGTGGCGCCAGGCCGACGTCACCGATCCGGCCGCCGCCGCCGAGGCGGCCCGCGGCGCGGCGGTGGTGTACGACTGCGCCAACCCGGCCCAGTACCACCGCTGGGCGGAGCTGCTGCCGCCGCTCAAGCGCGGCGCGCGCGAGGCCGCCGCCCGCGCCGGGGCGCGGCTGGTGGTGCTCGACTGCCTGTACATGTACGGCCGCCCGGCCGCGCACCCCTTCGACGAGGACACGCCCATGCAGCCCTGCAGCCGCAAGGGCGAGCTGCGGGCGATGCTGGCGCGCGAGCTGTTCGAGGCCCACGCCCGCGGCGACGTGCGCGCCACCACCGGCCGCGCCTCCGACTTCTTCGGCCCGGGGCTCGAGCTCACGCTGCTCACGCCGCGGCTCGCGGCGCGGCTCCGCGCCGGCAAGGCGGTGGAGGTGCTGGGCGATCCCGACCTCCCGCACGGCTACAGCTACGCGCCGGACGTGGCCCGCGGGCTGGCGGCGCTGGGCAGCGACCCGCGTGCCGACGGGAAGGCCTGGCACCTGCCGCTCAGCTGGACCGGCACCACCCGCGAGCTCGTAGAGGCCACCGCCCGCGCGCTGGGCGCGCCCGCCGCCCGCCTGCGCCCGGTCCCGGACTGGGCGCTGCGCGCGCTGGGGCTGTTCGTCGGGCCGGCCGGCGCGCTGGCGGAGATGACCTACCAGTGGAAGCTGCCCTACGTGATCGACGACCGGCGCTTCCGCGCCGCGTTCGGCGTGGAGCCCACGCCGGCCGACCGGGCGGTCGCGGAGACGGCGGCCGCGCTGCGCGAGGCGGCGGGGCAGGCGACGGCGGCTTGAGTCCTGGCCTTCGACTCCGCGCCCGCCGGGCGGGCGCTACGCTCAGGCGGAACGGATCTGGAATGACCGTTCGCCCTGAGCCCTTCGGCAGGCTCAGGGCAGGCGGAGTCGAAGGGCAGCGAGGCGCGCTACCCCTGCTTCGCGAACTCGTCCATCAGCGCGGCCAGGGCGTCGATCCAGGCCGGCTCGACCGCGTTGTAGGTGGACACGCGGATGCCGCCCACGGAGCGGTGGCCCTTCAGCCCGATCATGTTCCGCTTCTTGGCCTCGGCCACGAACCGCTCCTCGTCCGCCTCGGTGGGCAGCCGGAAGACGACGTTCATCACCGAGCGGCTCTCCTTCTCCACCGGGCAGCGGAAGTAGCCGGCGTTCCGGTCGATGGCGCCGTAGAGCACCGCCGCCTTCTTGCGGTTGCGGGCCTCCATGGCCGGGAGGCCGCCCAGCTCCTTGAGCCAGGCGAGCACGTTGCGGACCATGTAGATGGAGAAGGTGGGCGGCGTGTTGTAGAGCGACTTGTTCTCCGCCACCGTCCGGAGCTGGAAGATCTTGGGGATGTCCTTGCGGCCGGCCTCGACGAGCGCCTTGGCCACCACCAGCACCACGATGCCGGACGGGCCGATGTTCTTCTGCGCGCCGGCGTAGATGAGCCCGAACTTCGAGACGTCCAGCGGCTTCCAGAGGAAGTCGCTCGACATGTCGGCGATGAGCGGGACCTTGCCGGCGTCGGGGAGCGGGCGCGAGGCGTCCACGCCGAACTCCAGGCCGTGGATGGTCTCGTTGGTGGTGAGGTGCAGGTAGGCCGAGGCCGGGTCCACATTCACCTCGGCGGGCAGCGGCACGCGCGTGTACTGCTTCTCCTTGCCGTCGCCCACGCCGGTGGAGCAGGCCACCTTCACGGCGCCGCCCAGCAGCGCCGCGGTGGTCTTGGCCTCGGAGAGCGCCTTCTCACCCCACGCGCCGGTCACCACGTACTCGCCGGTCTTGCCGGCGCCCAGCAGGTTCATGGGAATCTGCGCGAAGAGCTGCGACGCGCCGCCCTGCACGAAGAGCACCTCGTGCGTGTCCGGGATGCGCAGCAGCTCCTTCAAGAGCGCGATGGCCTCGTCGTGCACCGCCTCGTACTGCTTGCCGCGGTGGCTGTGCTCCATCACGGACATGCCGCTCTTGGCGAAGTCGAGGAGCTCGGCCTGCGCGCGCTCCAGCGCGGGGAGGGGGAGGGCGGCGGGGCCGGCGTTGAAGTTCATCGCTCGCGACATGGTGGTCCTCCGGGCTGGCGCCTGCGGCGCGAGGCCGGCGAGGCCGGCGGCGCGGCAGGCGGATGAGGGCTGGCCTGTGGGAGCCCGAAGATAGGCCCCTTCGCCCCGCCTCGCCAGGGCGAATCGCCGCTCCCATGCAGCTCCAGCGGGGCCCGGACTGGGGCCTGCGGCAGGGCGCAGCGCCGTGGCGCCAGGCGCGGATCCGTGCTCATCTCAGCAGGATGTACGCCCGCCGCGCGCTCCACCCCGCCGTCGCCCTGACCACCTGCGCCCTGGCCCTGGCCGGCTGCCACCCCCGCCTGCCCGCGGGCGAGCTGGCCGCCGAGCCGGCCGCGCTGCTGGAGCAGGTGCAGCGGGCGCAGGCGGAGGTGCAGCGCATCCAGGGCGAGGCGCGCGTGAAGCTCTCCTCGCCCCAGGGCACGGGCTCGTTCCGGCAGTTCGTCGCGGCCGAGCGGCCCGGCAAGCTGCACCTCGAGACGCTCGACTTCTTCGGCAACGTGGCGGCCGTGCTGGTGACCGAGGGCGGGCGGTTCGCGCTGCTCGACACGCGCCAGAAGGTGCTCTACCGCGGGCCGGCCACGCCGGAGAACCTGGCCCGGCTCATCCCCGTCCCCCTGGCCGCCGACGACCTGGCCACCATCCTGTGCGGCTCCGCCCCGCTGCGCGGCACGCCCACGGAGCTCCGCCCCTCCGGCCGCGGCGTGGAGCTGGCGCTGGTCGAGGACGACGCGATCACGCGCGTGCAGGTGGGCGAGCGGGCGCTGGTCGAGCGGGCGGAGCGGGCCGTGGCCGGCGGCGCCGGGCCGGGCAGCTGGACGCTCGGGTTCGACCTGCACCGCGCCCACGGCAAGGCCTTCGTGCCGGGGCACATCGCCCTGGCCAGCGCGCCCGCGCGCGTGAAGCTGGAGCTGACCTGGACCGAGCAGCTGGAGGTGAACGGCGAGCTGGACCCGGCCCTCTTCCGGCTGGACCCGCCGCGCGGCGCCCGGGTGGTCGAGGTGGGCGAGGGCGACCCCACCCCGGACGCCATCTTCCCGCTGGATTCCGCCGCCCGCCGGGGCCCCGCCGGGTCCGTGAGGCCCGGGACGCCGCGCCGGCGGCTCCCCCCGCCTGCGCGGGAATGCGCGGCCTGCCCGGCGGTTGGCACGAGGATCGGGCCCCGCTGGCGCGCGCCCGCGATTACACTCCCCGCTCCGTCCTCGACCCGGAGACCGCACCTTGGACTTCACCTGGAAGCACCTCCTCGAGCAGGGCAGCCCCACCTTCTGGATCATCGTCGCCTGCTCGGTGGTGGCCATCGGCGTGTTCGTGGAGCGCCTGATCGCGCTCTGGGGCTTCATCGGCAACGCCCGCCGGCTGGCCGACGCGGTCACGCGGGCGCTCTACCGCGGCGACCTGGCCGACGGCCGCGCCCAGTGCGAGCGGTCCGGCTCGCCCGCGGCCGACGTCTTCCTGGCCACGCTGGTGGCGGTGGCGCCCTCGCGGCCGGGCGCGAAGCCGCCCAGCTGGGAGAAGATCGTCGCCGCCGCCGATCGCGAGCGGCAGCAGGTGAACCTCAAGCTGCGCCGCTACCTGTGGGTGCTGGGCACCGTCGGCGCCATCGCGCCGTTCATCGGCCTCTTCGGCACCGTGGTCGGCATCATGCAGGCGTTCCGGCAGATGGCCGCCACCGGCCAGGGCGGCTTCACCGTGGTGGCCTCCGGCATCTCCGAGGCGCTCGTCACCACCGCCGCCGGCATCGCGGTCGCCGTGCTGGCGGTGTTCATCTACAACTTCCTCAACGTGCACGTGCAGAAGCTGATGCTGCAGCTCCGCCTGCTCATCGAGGAGTACCTGGAGATCCTGGCCGACAACCTGCCCGCGCTCCGCGGCGAGGCGCAGCGGCCGGAGGCGCCGGCGGCGCGCCCCGGGGCCGAGGGCTGAGCCATGGCGATGAGCAACCCGATGGGCGGCGGGGAGGACCTCGACTCCGAGGGCGGGGGCATCTTCGCCGACATCAACATCACGCCGCTCACCGACATCTTCCTGGTGCTCCTGATCATCTTCATGGTCACCACCACCGCCATCACCGAGTCCGGCCAGGACCGCGGCGGCTTCAAGGTGAACCTGCCCAAGGGCGGCAAGGGCGAGGCCCAGGACCTGCCGCAGGACCTGTCGGTGGCCATCCTGTCCGACGGCCGCGCCGTCATCGGCGGCAAGGTGATGGACGAGGCCCAGCTGGCCAGCACCTTCCAGGCCTCGTTCCAGCACAGCGCCGACACGGTGGTGCTGGTGCAGGCCGACGAGGGCGTCCCGCATGGCCGGGTGGTGGCGGTGATGGAGGCGGCGCGCAAGGCCGGGCTGACCCGGCTGGCCATCGCCACCCGCGCCGACCAGGCCGGACAGGCCCCCTGACCGGGCGGGCGGGCGAGGGCCCGCCGGGGCGATATCGCCGGGGCGGCGCGTCGCTCGACCTGCCGCGCCGGCGACGCTAGGATCGACGCATCCATGACCGGCCAGCCGAAGAAGCGCCTGGGTGAGCTGCTCGTCGAGGCGGGCGTGATCGACGAGTCCCAGCTCGCCTCCGCGCTCGCCTACCAGCGCCAGTGGGGCGTGCGGCTGGGCCAGGCGCTGGTGGAGATGAAGTTCGCCACCGAGGCGGACGTGGTCGAGGTGCTGGCCCGCCGCTTCAGCTTCGAGGTGGCCCGGCTGGACCGGCTCGACGGCTACGCCCACCAGCAGGCGCTGCAGCTGGTCGGGCGGGAGTTCTCGCTCAAGCACAACGTCTTCCCCATGCAGGCGGACACGAGCACGCTCACCGTGGCCATGTCCGATCCCACCAACCTGCAGGTGGTGGACGAGCTGCGCTTCCGCACCGGCCGCCGCGTGAAGGTGGCCATCGGCGGCGACCGCGAGATCGCCGCGGCCGTGAAGGACGCCTTCCCCAACGCGGACGGCGGGAACGTGGACGCCATCGCGCTCGACCTGGACGCCGACGAGGGGCAGGGCGAAGCGGTGATGGACCCGTTCGGCGGCGGCACCGAGGACGCCATGCACGCGTTCTACGGCGCCCCCTCCTCGCCGGTGCCCATCCCGCCCGAGTTCCTGGCGCCGTTCCCGGCGCCGCTGGCCCAGCCCGGCCCGCTGCGCGGCGCCCCCATGCCGCCGGTGGCCCCGCGCCCGGGCATGCCCGGGCCGGTCTCGCCCTTCGCGCCGCCCGGCGCCCCGCCCGGCGGCACCGCCTCCTTCCCCCTCCCGGCGGCGCCGGCCCCCGCGGCCCCGCCCCCGCAGGCGGGTCCGGCGCAGCGCCCTGCGCCGGCGCCCGGCCCCGCTCCGGTGGCCCCGCGCGCCGCCCCGCCGGCTGGTGCCGCGCCCCAGGGCGGCCCCGTCGCCGGTCCGCCGCGCCCGGTGATGGATCCGCGCCTCGGGCAGCGTCCCGGGGGCGCGCCCGCCGGAGCGCCGGCTGCGCCGCCTGGAGCGCCGGGCGGCCCGACGGCTTCCCGGACCGCCCCCGCGCCTGCCCCCGGCCGCCCGCCCGCGCCGACCGCCCCGCCACAGCAGGCCGCCCGGGCGCCCGCCGCTCCGGCTGCGCCCTCGCCCGTCACGGCGAGCATCCCGCCCGGCCCGGGGCCGCTCGTGGGCGGCTTCGAGCGCGGCGGCTTCGCCCACCCCACGGACGAGCACCAGCACGAGGAGCTGACGCCGCTGGAGGACGAGCTCACCCCCGGTCCGGCGCCGCTGCCGCGGCCGGCGCCAGGTGCGCCCGCTCCCGCGGCTCCGGCCCCGGCCGCCTCCAGGCCCCAGGCTGCGCCGGCCGCCCCGATGGTCAGCCGCGCCGCGCTCGACGCCCTGGCGCAGCTGGTGGGCAGCTCGCGGGGCAGCGCCGCCCAGGGGCCGGCCCTGGCGCTGGCCGGGCTGGCCCGGCTGCTCCTGCGCAAGGGGCTGGTGACCGAGGCCGAGCTCCTGGCCGCCCTGCGAGGCGAGTGACGGCGCGGACTTGGCACCCCGGGTCAGGCGGCGCTCCCCACCCTCCCTCGGACCCATTGCAGCTGGCCCCGTCCCCGTGACAGCCTGAGGTCCGTGCCGGTGGACTCGGACACGCCTCGGGACCCCGCCGCCCTGCGCTGCAGCCCCGACCCGGCCGGCGCTGCGGCGGCGCTGCTGGACGTGGCCGCCGGGGTGCTGCTCCGGGTCGACGGCGCCCTGGCCCAGCTGCTCCAGCGCCCGGTCGCCGACCTCGTCGGCGCCCCGCTCGCGGCGCTCGTCCACCCCGAGGATCTCGCGGCCGTGCGGGCCAGCCTGGCGCGGCTGCGCGACGGGTCGGTGGGCAGCTTCGCGCTGGAGCTGCGCCTGGTCCAGGCGGACGGGACGGCGCTGGCGGTGGGCGCGACGGTGGCAGCGGCCTGGGCGCCCGGCGAGGCCCCGCGCCACGCGGCGGTGGTCGTGCAGCAGCTGGAGCGGCGCCGCCGCGCGGAGCAGGCGCTGCAGGCCAGCGAGGAGCGCTGGAGGGCCATCACCCAGGCCTCGCGCGAGGGGTTCTTCGACTGGGACCTCGCCGGGGAGCCGCTGGCCTCCGATCGCTGGCTGGAGATCTTCGGCTTCGCGCCGGGGCAGCAGGTGGCGCTCGCGGAGTGGCGCCAGCGCATCCACCCCGAGGACCTGGCGGTGGCCGAGCGGAGCGTCGAGGACCACCTGGAGGGGCGCAGCGCGCTGGCCAGCGCCGAGTACCGGGTGCGCCTCCCCGGCGGCGAGGAGCGCTGGGTGCGGGCCCGCGCCCTGGCGCAGCGCGACGCGGCGGGCCGGCCGGTCCGGCTCTTCGGGACGGTGGCCGACATCACCGAGCCCCGCCGCGCCGAGGACGCGCTGCGCGCCCGGGAGGCGCGGCTGGCGTTCGCGCTGGAGGGGGCAAACGACGGGCTCTGGGACGTGGACTTCCAGACCGGCGAGACGTACATGAGCCCCCGCGGCTGCGCCATCCTGGGCTACGCGCCGGGCGAGCTGGACGGGGTCATGTGGAGCTGGACGCTGATCCACCCCGACGACGAGCCCCGCACCCGGGCCCAGCTCCGCGCCCACGTCGAGGGGCGGGCCGAGATCCTCCAGGTGGAGCAGCGGCTGCGGACGCGCGCCGGCGACTGGAGGTGGGTGCTGACGCGCGGCAAGGTGGTGGCGCGCGACGCGGAGGGGCGGCCGCTGCGGATGTGCGGCACGCACACCGACATCACCGCCCGCGTGCGCGCCGACCAGGAGCAGGAGCGGCTGCGGGGCGAGCTGGCGCAGTCGCAGAAGATGGAGTCGATCGGCCGGCTGGCGGGCGGCGTGGCGCACGACTTCAACAACATGCTGCAGGTGATCCGCGGGAACGCCGCGCTGGCGCTGGAGGAGCTGCCGCCGGGCGGCGCGCTGCGCGAGTACCTGCAGGAGATCGAGCAGTCGGCCAACCACGCGGCCCAGCTCACGCTGCAGCTGCTGGCCTTCGCGCGGCGGCAGCCGGTGGCGCCGCGGGTGCTCGACCTGGACGAGCGGGTGGGCAGCACGCTGCGCATGCTGCGGCGGCTCATCGGCGAGGACGTGGCGCTGGACTGGGAGCCGGGCTGCGGGCCGTGGCTGGTCAAGGTGGACCCCGGCCAGCTCGACCAGGTGCTGGCCAACCTCTGCGTGAACGCCCGGGACGCCATGGCCGGGCGCGGCCGGATCACCATCCGCACGCGGCGCGTGACGCTGCGGTCGGACGACGTGGTGGGGCGCCCCGGGTGCGCGCCGGGCGAGCACGTGGTGCTCTCGGTGAGCGACACGGGCACCGGGCTCGCGCCGGAGGTGCGCGCCCACCTCTTCGAGCCGTTCTTCACCACCAAGACCGGCAAGGGGACGGGGCTGGGGCTGGCCACCGTGCACGGCATCGTGCAGCAGCATCACGGGTTCATCCAGGTGGAGAGCGCGCCGGGGGCGGGCACCACCTTCCGCATCCACCTGCCGCGCGCGTCGCCCCAGGCCGCGGCCCCCGGGCCGGCGCCGGCGCCGGCCGCCGCGCCGGGCGCCGGGCACGAGACGCTGCTGCTGGTGGAGGACGAGCCGGCGGTGCTGGCGCTGGGCAAGCGCATCCTGGAGCGGCACGGCTATGCGGTGCTGACCGCGCCCGGCCCGGCCGCGGCGCTGGCCCTGGCGGCGGAGCACGCCGGGGACCTCGCGCTGCTGGTGACCGACGTGGTGATGCCGGGGATGAACGGGCTGGAGCTGCGAGATCGCCTGCGCGCGGCCCGCCCCGGGCTGCCCTGCGTGTTCGTGTCCGGCTACGCCGCCGGCGCCATCGGGCCGGGCGGCCTGCTCCCCGAGGGCGTGGACCTCCTGCCCAAGCCGTTCGACGGCGAGGTGCTGGCGGCCAAGGTGCGCGAGGTCATCGACCGCGGCGGGGGCGGGCGGCCGCGGTGAGCGGCGCTCAATTCAGCGTGCCGGGCATCACCAGCGCGAAGGGCGCGATCTCGGCCTCGAACTCCTCGCCGTCGTCGCGCACCATCCGGTAGGTGCCCTCCATCGACCCGTGGGGCGTCTGGAGCACGCAGAAGCTGGTGTACTCGAACTTCTCGCCGGGGTCGAGGCGCGGCTGGTTGCCCACCACGCCCTCGCCGACGACCTCCTCGCGCTCCCCGCTGGCGTCGGTGATGATCCAGTGGCGGCCCAGCAGCGTGGCCGTCTCCTCGCCCTCGTTGCTGATCCGGACGGCGTAGCTGAAGAGGAAGCGGCCCGGCTCGGAGCGGTCGGGCCGGTAGGTCGCTTCGACGTCGACGCGGATACCCTGGGTGACGGCGGTGGACACGCCCGTCCCTTATAACGCACCCGCGCCGGGGTGCCAGTTGTCCGCCCGGCCCGAGTGACGCCGCCGTGGCGGTCCGCCGGTCGCTGGCGGCCGCGATCGCGCCGGGTTAGAAGCCGCGGGTGCCCCTCCCTCCGCTGCTCCTGGCCGCTCCGCCGCACCCCCGTCGCGTGGTCTGCCTCACCGAGGAGACCACCGAGACGCTCTACCGGATCGGGGCGGGGGACCTGGTGGTGGGCGTCTCCGGATTCACCGTCCGTCCACCCGAGGCCCGGCGGAAGCCGCGCGTCTCGTCCTTCCTCTCCGCCGACGCGGAGGCGATCCTGGCCCTGCGCCCGGACCTGGTGGTGGGCTTCTCCGACCTGCAGGCCGACATCGCCCGCGACCTGGTGAAGCGCGGCGTGCCGGTGCTGGTCACCAACCAGCGCTCGGTGGCGGAGATCCTCCAGACCATCCGGCTCGTCACCGCGGCGGTGGGGCGGGGCGAGGCCGGCGAGGCCCTGGCCGCCGAGCTCGCGGCCGGGCTGGAGCGCGTGGCCGAGCGCGGCGCGGCGCTGCCCTGGCGGCCGCGCGTCTTCTTCGAGGAGTGGCCCGACCCGCTCATCTCCGGCATCCGCTGGGTGTCCGAGCTGCTGGAGCTGGCCGGCGGCGACGACGTCTGCCTCGAGAGCCGCGGCTCGCAGGGCGCGCGCGGGCGCATCTTCGAGCCGGCCGAGGTGGCCCGCCGGGCGCCGGAGGTGATCATCGCCAGCTGGTGCGGGAAGAAGGTGCGCCGCGAGGCCATCGCCGGCCGCGCCGGCTGGGGCGCCGTGCCGGCGGTCCGCGACGGGCAGGTCTACGAGGTGAAGAGCGCGGTGATCCTGCAGCCCGGCCCGGCCTCGCTGACCGAGGGCGTGGAGGCCCTCTCGCGCATCCTGGAGGCGGTCGCCCGCGGGCAGCCGCTGGCGCCCCCGCGCGAGGGGCTGAGGGAATACGCGGGGAGGGTGTGAGCGCCGTACGTCGGGCTGGCGGCGTCGGGGCCTCAGGTCATCCCGAGCGAGTCATCGCGGCAGGCGAGGCGGGCAGGAAGGCCCGGTCATGCTGAGCGAGTCATCGCGGCAGGCGAGGCGGGCAGGAAAGCCCGGTCATGCTGAGCGAGTCATCGCGGCAGGCGAGGCGGGCAGGAAAGCCCGGTCATGCTGAGCGAGTCATCGCGGCAGGCGAGGCGGGTAGGAAAGCCCGGTCATCCTGAGCGTAGCCTCGCCGCCAGGCGAGGCGGGCAGGAAAGCCCGGTCATCCTGAGCGAGTCATCGCGGCAGGCGAGAGGCAGGAAAGCCCGGTCATCCTGAGCGTAGCCTCGCCACCAGGCGAGGCGGAGTCGAAGGACGACCGGGCGAGGTGCGCGCATGGTGTGCGCCCCTGCGCTATACCGGAGCCATGGAACCGAGGCTGCAGGGCATCCTGGACGAGGTCCGCCAGGCAGGCGGGCGGGTGGTGGCGCTGACCGGCGCCGGCATCTCCGCGGAGAGCGGCATCCCGACCTTCCGTGGCGCCGAGGGCTACTGGGTGGTCGGCTCGCGCAACTACATCCCGCAGGAGATGGCCACCCAGCGGATGTTCCAGGCCGCGCCCGAGGAGGTCTGGCGCTGGTACCTGTACCGCTTCGGCGTCTGCCGCCACGCCCAGCCCAACGCCGGCCACGCCGCGCTGGCGCGGCTGGAGCAGGCGCTGGGCGAGCGCTTCACGCTGGTCACCCAGAACATCGACGGCCTGCACCGCCGGGCCGGCTCGGAGCGGGTCCACTGCATCCACGGCGACGCCGCCTGGGTGCGCTGCTCCGATGAGTGCGGCGTGGGGCTCCTGCCGCTGCCGGAGTTCCCGGTCCGCACCAAGGACGACGTCATCACCGCCGAGGACCGCCGCCGGCTCTCCTGCCCCCGCTGCGAGGCCTGGCTGCGGCCGCACGTGCTCTGGTTCGACGAGTACTACGACGAGGAGAACTACCGGATGGAGAGCGCCCTGGCCGCGGCCCACGCCGCCGACCTCCTGCTGGTGGTCGGGACCAGCGGCGCCACCAACCTGCCCATGCAGATCGGCCAGCTCGCCTACGTGAACGGCACCGCCCTGGTGGACGTGAACCCCGACCTGAACCCGTTCGCCGAGCTGGCCCAGCGCAGCAAGCGCGGCTTCTTCGCCCAGGGGAGCGCCACCGCGCGGCTCCCCGAGATCGCGGCTGCGCTGGGGGCGTGAGGCGCGGTGCGGTGCAGGTCCACCGGACCTGCACCGGTCCAGGCGCTGCACGAACGGGACGGCCGGACCGGACAGTGCGGCGGGCCGGGACCCTGTCGATGTCGCCGTTCAGTGAACCCGTTCGGCCTGAGCGTAGCCGCCGCAGGCGGCGGAGTCGAAGGCCAGGGATCCGCACCCTCACCCGCGCAGCTTCTCCAGCCGCGCCACCCACTCCGCCGAAAGCCCGCACGCCTTCGCGCCGCTGATCAGCACGTCCAGGTACCCCGGCGACGCCGGCGCGTCCGCAGCCAGGCGGCGCCCCGCCGCGGCGCGGTAGGCCAGCGCCGGGACCGGCTTCCCGTCCGCACCGGTGAGCGTGACCTCCAGCGGCTCGTACAGCCCGGAGATGGCGCCTTCCTTGTGATCGACCAGCCCGCGCGCGGCGCCCGGCATCGGCACCGCCAGCCCCTCCACCGCCTGGCCCGCGGCCTCGGCCAGGCTGGCCACCGCGCCGCCCCAGTGGCGCGAGTTCACATCGAAGGAGAGCCGGTACCCCGGCAGCCGCGCCGGGCGGGCGCGGGTGAAGTCCGGGACGGCGTAGCCGTGGCTCTCCGCCCACTCGGCGAAGGCGGCGCAATCCAGCGAGGAGCCGTAGACGAACCAGGTGAAGTCAGGGGTGGCGCGGGCCTCGTGGGCCTTGCCGACGACGTTGAGGGGCATGGTGGCTAGGGAGATAACGGGACGTGCCGCCGCCGGCATGGGCGTCAGGGGGCAGGAGGCAGGTCCGCGCCCGCGGGTGCGGCCGGCGCCAGCAGCAACGGCGCGTTGCCGCCGTGCGCCTCGTACCAGCTCGGTCCCCAGGACAGCGCCAGCGCGAACAGGGTGAAGAGCGCAGCCTGCGCCCAGCGGGTCCGGGTCATGGGGCTCGAGTCTACGCGCGCCACCGGCGCGCCCGTAGTGTCCCGATGTCACGGGGAAGTCCTCCGTGCTGCCCCTACACCCCGCTCATCGGCGGAGGCGGCACCTCCAGGCGCTGGGCCACGGTGGACGCCGTTGCCTCCCCGAAGAGTGTCTCCACGGCCGCCAGGAAGCTGAGCTTGAACATCTCGGCCGAGCCGATGACCTGCGTGCGGCTCTCGTGGTAACGGGCCACGAGCGTATCGAGGTCCAGCGCCTGGACCGCGTGCACGTCCGCGATGCCCTGCAGGTCGTGCGCGTAGCCGCGCGCGATCTTCATGAGCGCGAGGTCGTGCCGCTCGGGCACGAAGACCTGGAGCTGGCGCAGTCCAGACAGCTCGAGGTGCAGACAGCGGTCCTCGTAGGAATAGGGCGGCTGGAAGATCCCGGCGGTCTCGATGGGCACGGGTTCGTGGGCCCGGAGACGGGCGCGATCCACGGCTGCCCAGAAGGCCTCGCCCTGGCCAGGCGTGAGGTCGATGTCAGTCGTTGCGTGCCGGGTGTCGTAGAGCAGGCCAATGGCTGCACCGCCGATCACGGTGATGCGTGTCGGCCGAGTGAGCTCCGCGTCCAGGACCCGCAGGAACCCGGCGAGCGCCTCGTAGCCGTAGCTACGTCGCGCCATGCTTCCTCAGCGTCTCCCGGAACGCGTCCTCGGGCATGTTCAGGTAGAACTTCCACCGGGCAGCGCTGGCGGGGGTGCGCAGTCGCGCCAGCTTGCGATCGGCCGGCCCGTGGACGGGCAGGAAGAAGCGCTCGCGCTTCCTGCGGCCATCCGCGAGCTGGGCAGCCTCTCGTCGCAGCGCCGGGAGCCCTGCCACGTCGCTGGTGAGATCCAGGAGCATCCCAAGCTCCGCCTTGAGGTTGAGGCGGCGGGCGCGCTCCCGCAGGTCCGTCCAGTCCAGGTCGCCCGCGTGCTTCGCCAGCACCACCGGGAGGACCCGCAGGACCGTGGCGTCCGTGCGCGCGAGCTTCAGCGCGCGCACCAGGGTCTCCGCCAGCGGGTAGTGCCGGCGAGGCTCGTCCCCGAGCAGCGGGGCCCCGAAGGCGGTCAGGGACTCGCGAACGGCGCGCTGCTCCACCGTGGCCGCATCGGCGTCCGGCTTCGCTGAGCTCACCAGGCGTTTGAGCGCGGCCGCGACGGGGTGCTTGGGGTTCACGCGGATGAGGTGTGCGGGGCCGACGGCCTTGACCTCGAGGAGCCCGGCGTCGAGGAGCTTCTCGACCTCGACCGACACGGCTCGCGTCGTCAGGTGGGCGCGCCTCGCGAGCTCGCTCATCGATGCGGAGGAGACCTGCCCAGAGAACAGGGTCTCCAGGAGCGCTCGGCGCGCCTTGGACGGAAACAGCGCCCGGAGCGCGGTGCTCTCCTCCGACCCCATGCAGGCGAAAGTGCTACTTGAGGTATCAGATGTCAACCGCAGGCGAGTGACCATATCCGCCTGTTTCAAGAAGGTGGGTGCCCCCCGGGGCATCCCAGGAACGAAGACTCCGACCGCCTCGCGGCGATCGGGGTCCCGAGCCCGGCGCGCCGCGCTCGCTACACCAGCACGAGCTTCGCGATCTCCGGCGGCGAGCCGAGGCGCATGGGCGGGCCCCAGAAGCCGGTGCCGCGGTGGACGTAGATCTGGCCGCGGCGCTCGCCCTCGACGTGCGTGTGGAGGCCGCGGACGTACGGGGTGCTGGCGGCCACCAGCAGGTTGAAGGGGATGATCTGGCCGCCGTGGGTGTGGCCGGAGAGCTGGAGGTCGGCGCCGGCGGCCACGGCGGCCTCGACGCCCCGCGGCTGGTGGGCGAGCAGGACCAGGGGCTTCTCGGGGTCGCGGCCGGCGAACGCGGTCGCGATGTTGGCGGGGTGGTCGTCGCGGGCGGCGCCGTAGTCCTCCACGCCGGCCAGCTCGAAGCTGGCGCCGGGCTCGCCGATGGTGGCGCGCTGGTTGCGCAGCACGCGGAAGCCGAGCTGGCGCAGCTTGGCCACCCAGGCGTCGGCGCCGGAGTAGTAGTCGTGGTTGCCGGTCACGAACCAGACGCCGTGCCGCGCCTGGAGCCGGCCCAGCAGGTCCACGTAACGCCCCAGGTCCTCCACGCTCCCGTCCACCAGGTCGCCGGTGATGGCGATGAGGTCGGGGCGCAGGCCGTTGGTCTGCTCCACCACCCGCCGCACCTCGCGCTCCTGGATCAGCGGGCCGACGTGCAGGTCGGAGATCTGGGCGATGGTGTAGCCGGAGAGCGCGCGGGGCAGCCGCTCCAGCTTCACCGGCACCTCCTCCACCTGCGCCGGGCCGGTGGCGCTGCGGAAGGCCAGCGCGGTGGCGCCGCCGCCGGCCAGGAGCGCGCCGCCGGCGGCCACGCGGGCCACGAAGGCGCGGCGGGCCGGATCGGCCGGGGCCTCGGGCTGGCTGCGGAGCCAGTCGGAGAGGAGCGTCATGCCCTGCGCGGCCAGCCGGGCCAGGTCGAAGGCGGCCACGGCGCAGCAGAGGATGAAGCAGACGCCCAGCCAGCTGAAGGCGATGATGGGGAAGAACCGCTGGACCCAGCCCGAGCCGATGCGCACCGCGAACATGCCGGCCGGGACGGCGATGGCCAGCAGCACCACCAGCACCGTGGCCAGCCGGCGCCAGGGCTCGCCCAGGCCCGGGTCGCGGACCAGGCGCGCCCACAGGTACCAGTGCATGCCCGCGACGATGCCGAGGGCGACGGCCAGGAAGGCCAGGATGGAGAGGGTGCGCGGCATCCGCGTAGCTCTAACGGACCTGCGGGCGGGGTGCCAGCGGGCAGGTGTCGCGCCTACCGCTCCACCATCAGCGTCGTGCTCGACTTCGTGGCGCCCCGCTCGCCGCCCCCCTCGCTGTGCTGGTCGAACTCGCGGCGGGTCACGACCAGCCGGTCGCCCACGTGCGCGAAGCGGTAGCGCTCCTGCTGCACGGAGGAGAAGCCGATCACCAGCATGGCGCGGCCGCTCGCCTTGACGCGCACCTCGGCCGCCAGCGGCACGCCGTCCTGGCCCAGCCAGAGGGACATGGTGGCGTCCAGCTCCTTCACGTACTTGCGCTGGCTGGCCGGGAGGTCCGGGTCGAGCCTCAGGCGGAGCAGCCGGGCCGGGGCGCCGTCCAGCGGCTCGTCCCGGGCCTCGAGCACGGTAGCGCGGTCCAGGTCGTGGCGCAGCTCGGCCGCGCCGTCGAGCAGGCGCGCGCAGGAGGCCGCGTCCAGGTCGGACATGGCGTCCATGACCGGCGTGCGCGCGTCGGCGTCGGCCGCGCGCCGGTCGCGCTCGCGGTGCAGCTCGTCCAGCGCTTCGCGCCCCCAGGTCACGGTGAGGCCGTCGGCGCCGGCCGCCAGGTGGGCGCGGGCTGGGGTGGCCTGACCGGTGGGCGCCGGCTGGCCGTCGCGCTGCCGCTCGAACCGGTGCTCGACCTGGGCGCGGATCGGCGCCGTGCCGGGCAGGGCGTCCAGCGTGGCCCGGAGCGCATCCAGCGGGGCCTGCGACAGGGCGGCGGGTGAGGCCAGCAGGCCGGCGGAGAGCAGCAGCGCGCTCAGGGTCATGGAGGGTCTCCCAGGCCCCGGAACGCCCGGGCGGGCAGGGCATTCCCGGACTTCACCTCCAGAAAAGCGGAGGCCGCGCCCCGGTCCTCCTCCGGACCAGGTGCGCGGCCTCCCGGGACCACCCGCGGCGCCCCGGGCGCCGCAGGTGGCCGCCCCGGCTACCGCCAGGCCGTCATGTTCAGCGACTGCCAGCGGCGGTCCAGCTCGGCGCGCTGCGCCATGTACCAGCGGTCGTAGCGGACCAGCTTGCGCGGGTGGAAGGCCCAGCGCGCGTGGAAGGCGTTGCGGTCGGCCTCGAGGCGGGCGTACTCGGCGCGCAGCTCGTTCCGCTGGTGCTCACGCCAGGCGGTGTGGCGGAAGCCGGGGCGGTGGTCGGGGCGATGGTCCGGCCGGTACTCCGGGCGGACGCTGACGTTGGCCGCGACCCAGGCGCCGGCGGGCGGCGGGGGCTGCACCACCACCACCGGCGCGGGGGCCGGGCGGCGGTCGTCGTCGCAGGGGTGCGCGGCGGCGGGAAGGGCGAGGGCGGCGAGGGCGGCGACTGCGGCGAGCTTCGGGGCGTTCATCGTTCTCCTCCGGTGACTCTCACGTACTCACCGGAGGGACGGGCCGGGCCGCCGGATATTCACGGCCGCGCGGAGCGGCTCTCCCGCAGCCGTTCCAGCTTGGCCGCCACGATGAAGTCGTTCTCCGAGAGGCCGCCCACCGAGTGGGTCCAGAGCGTCACGTCCACGGTGCTGTAGTGGACGGTGAAGTCCGGGTGGTGCCCCTCCGCCTCGGCCAGGTCGGCCAGCGCGTTCACGAACTCCATGGCCTGGACGAAGTCCTTGAACCTGAACTCCTTGTGCAGCTTGCCGTGGCCGTCGCGGACGTCCCAGCCCTGGAGCGAGCGGGCCGCCTCCTCCACCTGGGCCGGGGTCATGGCGGGCGTGCCGCCCTCGCAGGGGACGCAGCGCTTCTGGGTGAAGTCCATGCCGCAGCCTCTGCGGGCGCGCCCGGCCCCGCGCAAGGCCAAGGCGGGACCTCTGGCGCCCACGGGCGAGAGGACGTTCACCCCGGCCGGCGCGGCTGGCATACTCGCCCGCCATGGTCCGGCTCTTCCTGGTGGCGGGTGCGATCTCTGGGGCGGTGGCGGTGGCGGCGGGCGCGTTCGGGGCCCACGCCCTGAAGGCCCGGCTCGCGCCCGACCTGCTGGCCGTCTTCCAGACCGGCGCGCAGTACCAGATGTACCACGCGCTCGCACTGCTGGCGGCGGGCTGGGTGGCCGCGCGGGCGCCCGGCGGCGCGTCCACGGTGGCCGGCGTCGGCTTCCTGCTCGGCACCGTGCTCTTCTCCGGCAGCCTCTACGCGCTGGCGCTCTCCGGCGTGCGCGGGCTGGGGGCCATCACGCCGCTGGGCGGCGTGGCCTTCATCGCGGGGTGGGTGGCGCTCGCCTTCGCCGCCCTGCGCGCCGGCTGAGGGCGTCCGGACCCGCGTCCCACGCGGACGGTGCGCCCGCGGCGTGCCGCGGCGCTCGCCTGGCGAGCCCCGGCCGTGGCAGAGTCGCTCTCCGCATGTCCGATCCCGCCACCGCGAAGCCGCGCTTCCCGCCGTCCATCAAGTTCCTGGCCTGGAACGAGGCCGCCGAGCGGTTCTCGTACTACGGGATGGCCTCCATCCTGTCGATCTACATGCGGGACCACCTCGGCCTGGCGGAGCACGAGGCCACCGCCTGGTACCAGGTCTTCGTGGCCGCGGTGTACCTGACCCCGCTGGCCGGCGCGATCCTCTCCGACGTGCTGTGGGGGCGCTACCGCACCATCCTCTGGCTGTCGCTCGGCTACGTCGCCGGCCACGCCACGCTGGCGCTGTGGGAGACGGGCTGGGGGCTGGCGGCGGGGCTCGGCCTCATCGCCGCCGGCGCCGGCGGCATCAAGCCCTGCGCGTCCGCCTTCGCCGGCGATCAGCTCCCGCCCGGCGACGACACGCTGCTGCAGCGGCTCTACAACCTCTACTACTGGATGATCAACATCGGCTCCACGGTGGGCACGATCGTCATCCCGCTCCTGCTGGTCACCGCCGGCCCGTCCACGGCCTTCGGCGTGCCGGGCCTGGCCATGGCGGCGGCGCTCCTCATCTTCTGGATCGGCCGCTCCACCTACAAGCACGTGCCCCCGGCCATCGACCGGAGCGCCGCGCCCGGGCCCGCCGACGGCGACCCGAGCTGGCGGGTGGTCCTCCGCATCATCGCGGTGTTCCTGCCGGTCTCGACCTTCTGGGCGCTCTTCTTCCAGTACGGCTCGGCCTGGACCTTCCAGGCGGACGCGATGGCGCGGCACGTGCTCGGCGTGGAGCTGCAGGCGGCGCAGGTCACCACCCTCAACGCCATCTCGGTGCTGACGCTCATCCCGGTCTTCTCGCTCTGGATCTACCCCGCGGTGGAGCGGCTGGGCGTCAAGGCCACCGCGCTGCGCAAGATGAGCGTGGGGATGTTCGTGGCGGTGCTCTCCTTCGTGGCCGCGGCCCTGGTGGAGGCCGCGCTCCAGCACGCCAAGGCGACCGGCGCCGCGCCGCCGCACGTGGCCTGGCAGGTGCCGCAGTACGTGCTCATGGCCGCGGCCGAGGTGCTGGTCTCGGTGACCGCGCTCGAGTTCGCCTTCGCCCAGGCGCCGGCCCGGCTGAAGAGCGTGATCATGGGCATCTGGTACCTGACCATCGCCTCCGGCTCGATCACCACCGCCATCGTGGCCAGGCTCAACCGCTACCAGGGCGTGGCCTACTACGCCTTCTTCGCGGAGCTGATGCTGGGCGGCGCGGTCCTCTTCGCGCTGGTCGCCTGGTGGTACCCGGTCCGGCGCGCCGCGGCGGCGCAGCCGGCGGCCTAGAGGGCACCGATGGCGAGCGACCGCTACCCGCCGCAGATCAAGTACATCGTCGGGAACGAGGCCTGCGAGCGCTTCTCCTTCTACGGCGTGAGCTCGATCCTGGTCCTCTACATGGGCCAGTTCCTGCTCTACGGGAAGCAGGAGGCGACCGCCATCTACCACCTGTTCGTGGCGGTCAGCTACCTGACGCCGATGGTGGGCGGGTACGTGGCCGACCGGCTCACCGGGCGCTACGCGGTCATCCTCTACGTCTCGCTGGCCTACGTCCTGGGCCACGCGGTGCTGGCCCTCTGGGAGACGCGGGTCGGGCTGTGGGTGGGGCTGCTGCTCATCGCGGCCGGCGCGGGCGGCATCAAGCCCTGCGTCTCGGCCTTCGTGGGGGACCAGTTCCCGCCGGACCGGAAGCGGCTCCTGGAGCGCGTCTACGGCTGGTTCTACTGGATCATCAACCTCGGCTCGGCCTCGGCCAAGTCGCTCATCCCCTGGCTCATGAAGGATCACGGGCCGGCGATGGCCTTCGCGCCGCCCGGGATCGCCATGGCCCTGGCGGTGGTGGTATTCTGGGTGGGCCGCCGGCACTACGTGCGCACGCCGCCCTCCGGCCCCAACCCGCACGCCTTCCTCAAGGTCACCTTCCACGCCCTGCGCCGCGCCGGCACCGGCCGCGCCGGGGAGCACTGGCTGGACGTGGCGCGGGACCAGCACCCGGCCGATGCGGTGGAGGGCGCCAAGTCGGTCTACCGGCTGCTGGGGATCTTCGCCGCCGTGACCCTCTTCTGGTCGCTCTTCGACCAGAAGTCCTCGCGCTGGGTCCAGCAGGCGCAGCAGATGGACCTGACCTTCTTCGGCCGCGAGGTCTCGCCGGCGCAGATCCAGGTCATGAACCCGCTGCTGGTGATGGCGCTCATCCCGCTCTTCACCTGGGGGGTGTTCCCGCTGCTGGAGCGGTGGGGCGTGCGGCTCACGCCGCTGCGCAAGATGACCGCGGGGATGTTCGTGACCGTGCTCTCCTTCGTGGCCTCTGCCACGGTGCAGACGCTGCTCGACGGCGGCCAGCAGCTGCACGCGCTCTGGCAGGCGCCGCAGTACCTGCTGCTCACCTCCGCCGAGGTGCTGGTCTCGGTCACCGGCCTCGAGTTCGCGTACACCCAGGCGCCGCGGGCCATGCGCAGCACCATCATGTCCTTCTGGTTCCTGACCGTGTTCCTGGGCAACCTGCTGGTGAGCGCGCTCAACCTGCTGCTCCGGCTCGACGGCGCGCCCTACTACTGGGTCTTCGCCGTGCTGATGCTGCTGGCCGCGCTGGCCTTCCAGTGGGTGGCCCGGCGCTACCGCCCGGTCGAGGCCCCGGCGCCGACGCCGGCCGCCGCCGGCTCCTCCGGCACGCCGTCCACGTAGACCACGCGCCGCGCCCCGCCCGCCGGCACGCGCGGGCCGGGCGTGAGCAGGCCGGCCAGGTTGAGCGGGTCGGCCGCCGAGAGCGACACCTGCTCCCCCTCGCGCGGCGCGCGCCGCACCGCCCGCAGCGCGTCCACCGCCTCGGGCAGCGCAAACTGCTCGCCGGAGCGGCCGGCGGCGAAGCGGCCGCCGCGCACCGTCCCGCGCGCCTCCAGCCGGCGCAGCACCCGCACCAGCTCGCGCCAGGGCGGCGCGCCCGGCTCGCGGGCCAGGAGGTCGCGGAAGACCACGCCGTAGCGGCGCAGCAGCTGCTGGGCCACGCGCTCCGCCAGCTCCGGCTCGCCCGCCGCGCCCGGCCCGGGCTCGGCCCCGCGCAGGAGCGACCAGCGCCCCCCGCCGCCGCGCCGCCCGCCGCCCAGCAGCGCGCGCAGCCCGGCGAAGCCGTCGCAGGTGGCCAGGCCGGCCGACAAGAGCTCCCACAGCGCCGCCTCCACGTCCGCCGCCGGCCGCCCCGTGGCCGCGGCCAGCTCGGCCGGGAAGGAGGCCCCGCGCCGCTCCAGCGCGGCCCGGGAGATCGCGCGCGCCGGGGGAGAGCGCACCCCCGTTCGCGCTGAGCGTAGCCCCGCCAGCAGGCGGGGCGGAGTCGAAGCGCCTTCCCGCCGCCGCCAGCAGCCAGGGCAGGTCCTCGCGCAGCACCAGCGTCACCGGGGCCGCGCGGGTGGGCGTGAGCCGGCGCTCCCCCTCGCCGGCCGGCGAGGCCGCGGTGAGCCGTCCCCAGGCCACCTCGCCGGAGAGGCAGAGCGCGTCCAGCCAGGCCGGGTCGTAGCCGGCCACGCGCGCCGGCAGGAGCTCGCGCTCCCAGGCGCCGGCGGCGGCCTCGAACCCCTGCAGCTGCCCGATCACCTCCGCCAGGCCGCGCGCGCCGTGCAGCCGCGCGCCCGGGGCGGCGTGCTGCCAGCGCAGCAGGAAGCGGAGCAGGTCGGCGGTGGAGACCGGCTCGAATCTCCCGCCGCAGCCGGCCCAGGGTCAGCCGGTGGATGCGCGCCAGCAGCGTCCGCTCGCACCAGTGCGGCGCCTCGACGGACCAGGGCGCGCCGGGGAGGAACTGCCCGCGCAGCACCAGCCCCTCCGCCTCCAGCAGCTCCAGCGCGCCCGCCACCAGCCGCTCGGGCAGCGCCAGCCGCGCGGCCAGCGCCGCGGCCGTGAGCGGGCCGCTCCGCCCCACCCAGCCCCGCACCACCTCCGCCACCGCCGCCAGCTCGCCCGCCAGCGCGCCTCCGGCCAGCTCGGCGCGCTCGGTGGCCACGGCCCACCCCTCGCGCACCCGCGCCCGCCCCGCCGCGCCCAGCTCCGCCAGCAGCGGGCCCCAGCCGGCCGCGTGGGCCTCGCCGGCCGGCAGCAGCACCAGGTCGAGCAGCAGCGCGTGCAGCTCGTCGGCGTCGCGCAGGTCCGGCCTCACCTGCGCCTCCACCTCGGCGATGGCCTCCGGCGAGAGCGCGCCCAGCTCCGCCGCCTCCGCCGCCGGCAGCCCCCGCCGCACCGCCACCGCGCGCGCCCGCCGCTCCTCCAGCGGCGCGTCGTCCAGGTAGGCCCAGGGGCGGGCCCCGAGCAGCTCGTGCGCCAGCGGCGAGGGCTCGGGCGTGTCCACCGCCAGGAGCCGGATCTCGCCGCGGGCGATCTCGCCCAGCAGCGCGCGCAGCGCCGGCGCGTCCATGGCCTCGGTCAGGCAGTCGCGCAGCGCCTCGTGGACCAGCGGGTGATCCGGGACCTCGATGGGCCCGCCGGGCGCGTTGTCCTGGCAGGCCACCTGGGCCGGGAAGACCGCCGCCAGCAGGTCCTCGGCCCGCATCCGCGCCACCGGCGGCGGCACCTTGCGCCCGCCCAGCACCCGCGGCAGCGCCAGCGCCCGGGTGGCCGCCCACCGCCAGCGGACGCCGAACATGGGCGCCTGCAGCACCGCCTGCGTCAGCACCTCGTCCACCGCGGCCTCGTTCACCAGGTGGAAGATCGACTCCAGCGGGAAGGCGTGCTGCGCGCCCAGCGAGAGGAGCACGCCCTCGTCGGTGGCCGCGGCCTGCAGCTCGAAGTCGAAGGTCCGGCAGAAGCGCTTGCGCAGCGCCAGCCCCAGGGCCCGGTTGACCCGCGCGCCCAGCGGCGCGTGCACCACCAGCTGCATCCCGCCGCTCTCGTCGAAGAAGCGCTCCGCCACGAAGGTGCGGCGGGTGGGCAGCGCGCCCAGCGCCGCCCTGCCGGCGGCCAGGTACTCCACCACCAGCCGCGCGCCCGCTGGCGGCAGCGCGCACTCCGCCTCCAGCCAGGCCGCCGCCGCGGCCGGATTCGGGGAGCCGCGGCTCCAGGTCCTCGCGCAGGGCCGAGACCTCGGTCGACAGCTCGCGGCTGCGCCCCGGCGCCTCGCCGTTCCAGAACGGGACCGTGGGCGGCGCGCCGCGGGCGTCCTCGACCCGCACCGCCGCCGCCTCCACCCGGCGCACGCGCCAGCCGGTGTTGCCCAGCAGGAAGACGTCGCCGGCCAGGCTCTCCACCGCGAAGTCCTCGTCCACCTGGCCGACCACCACCCCCTCCGGCTCGGCCACCACCGCGTACTGGGCGGTGTCCGGGATGGTGCCGGCGCCGGTGAGCGCCGCCAGCCGCGCCCCGCGCCGGCCGCGCACCGTGCCGCTCACGCCGTCGCGGTGCAGGAGCGCGGCGCGCCGGCCGCGCCGGGCCACCCCCTCGGCCAGGAGCGCCAGCACCGCGTCGAAGGCGGCGCGTGGCAGGTCGCGGTAGGGCCAGGCCCGGGTGACCAGCGCGTAGAGCCGGTCCTCGTGGATGGGGGCGCAGCTCGCCTCGGCGGCCAGCTGCTGCGCGAGCACGTCCAGCGGCGCCTCCGGCGCGCGCAGCGCCTCCAGCGTCCCGCGGCGCAGCCCGCGCACCAGCGCGGCGCACTCCACCAGCTCGTCGCGCGTGACCGGGTAGAGCCGCCCCCTGGGCACGGCGCCGTCCACGTGGCCGGCCCGGCCGATCCGCTGCAGCCCCACGCCCAGCGCGCCCGGCGAGCCGAGCTGCACCACCAGCTCGACCGCGCCCACGTCGATGCCCAGCTCCAGCGAGGCGGTGGCCACGATGGCCTTGAGCTGCCCGGCCTTGAGCCGCTCCTCCGCGTCCAGGCGGCGCTCGCGGGCCAGGCTGCCATGGTGGGCGGCCACCGTCCCCGGCCCCAGCCGCTCCTCCAGCGCGTGCGCGGCCCGCTCCGAGAGCCGGCGCGTGTTGACGAAGACCAGCGTGGAGCGGTGGGCCCGCACCTGCGCCGCCACGCGGTCGTAGGTGTCGGCCCACAGCTCATTCGACGCCACCGAGGAGAGCTCGTCGCGCGGCACCTCCACGCCCAGGTCGAGCGGGCGGCGGCGCCCCACCTCCACCACCGTGCAGCGCGGCTCGCCGCGCGGGCCGGTCCGGGCCGCGCCCACCAGGAAGCGGGCCACCTCGTCCAGCGGCTCGATGGTGGCGGAGAGGCCGAGGCGCTGCGGCCGGCGCCGGGCCAGCGCCTCCAGCCGCTCCAGCGAGAGCGCCAGGTGGGCGCCGCGCTTGTCCCGCGCCACGGCGTGGATCTCGTCCACGATCACCGTCTCGACGTCCCCCAGCAGCGCCCGGCCGCGCTCGGCGGTGAGGAGCAGGTAGAGCGACTCCGGCGTGGTGACCAGCACGTGCGGCGGCCGGCGGATGATGGCCTCGCGCCGCGCGCCCGGCGTGTCGCCGGTCCGGACCGCCATCCGCAGCTCAGGCACCGCCAGCCCCAGCTCGCCGGCCGCGGCGCGGATGCCGGCCAGCGGCTGGCGCAGGTTGCGCTCCACGTCGTTCGAGAGCGCGCGGAGCGGCGACACGTAGACCACCCGCGTGCGGTCCTGGAGGGCGCCCGCCTCGGCCTCCCGCACCAGCCCGTCCAGCGCCGACAGGAACGCCGCCAGCGTCTTTCCCGAGCCGGTCGGGGCCGAGACCAGCACGTCCTTGCGGGCGGCGATGGCCGGCCAGGCCAGCCGCTGCGGCGCGGTGGGCGGGGAAGCGCCCCTCGAACCAGCGGCGCACGGCGGGGTGGAACGGGGTCAGCGGCACCGCTCCTCGATAACGCCCCGCCCAGGTTGACGCCGGAATCAACCGAGGCCCTTAAGATCCTGGCGCGGCGCGTCAGCCCCGTGGGGGGCGGCCGGCGCCGCTGCTTTCCTGAGGTCCGAGGCCAGAGGCCTCGAAGGAGCCGATCATGCTGCTCAAGGAGACCGCGCTCGTCCGGCTGCTGGGGCTCAAGATCCCCATGCTCTTCTTCCTGGGACCGCGGGTGGAGCGGCTCGACGACGCCGGCTGCGAGGTCAAGATCCGGCTCACCTGGCGATCCCGGAACGGGCTCATCGGCGCGATGTACTTCGGCGCGCTCTGCGCCGGCGCCGACCTGGCCGGCGGGCTCAACGCGGCGCGGGCCATCTGGGGCAAGCACAAGGGCGTGAAGCTGGTCTTCGCCGACCTGCACGCCCAGTTCCTCAAGCGCGCCGACGGCGACGTGATCTTCCGGTACACCGGCGGGACGCGCACGGAGGAGGCGGTGCGCGAGGCCGACGAGACCGGCGAGCGGGTGACGCTGCCGGTGGAGGTGGTGGCGCTGGTGCCGGACAAGTACGGCGAGGAGCCGGTGGCCCGCTTCACCATGAACATCTCGCTCAAGCGGAAGGGTGACCGGCCCGCTGCCCAGCGCCCGGCCGCCTGATCATGGACTTCGCAGAGTCGGAGAAGGTCCAGGGCCTGCGCAAGCTGGCGCGCGACTTCATCGAGCGCGAGGCCATCCCGCTGGAGCCGGCGCTGCGGCGCGAGGGGTGGAAGGCGCTGCTGCCACGGCTCACGCGGCTGCGCGCGCGGGCCCGCGAGACGGGGCTGTGGGCGCCGTCCATGCCAGCCGAGGTGGGCGGGGCCGGGCTCACGCTCACCGAGCTGGCGCACCTGGGCGAGGAGCTGGGGCGGAGCCCCGTCGGCCACTGGCTCTTCAACGCGCAGGCGCCGGACGCCGGCAACATGGAGATCCTGCTGCAGCACGGCACCGAGGCGCAGCGGGAGCGGTTCCTGCGGCCGCTGGTGCGCGGCGAGGTCCGCAGCTGCTTCACCATGACCGAGCCGGAGCACGCCGGCTCCAACCCGGTCTGGCTCGGCACCACCGCACAGCGCGAGGGCGGCGAGTGGGTGCTGCGCGGGCACAAGTGGTTCGCCACCGGGGCCGACGGCGCGGCCTTCGCCATCTGCATGGCGGTCACCGCGCCCGACGCGCCGGATCCCTACCAGCGGGCCAGCATGATCATCGTGCCCACCGACACCGCCGGCTACGAGCTGGTGGGGAACCTCTCCATCATGGGCGATCGCGGCGGCGACTGGGCCAGCCACGGCGAGGTGGCCTACCACGGCGCGCGGGTCCCGCTCGATCACCTGCTGGGCGGCGAGGGCATGGGATTCGTGATCGCCCAGGAGCGGCTGGGGCCGGGGCGCATCCACCACTGCATGCGCTGGGTCGGCGTCTGCGAGCGGGCCTTCGACCTGATGTGCCGCCACGCCGCCACGCGCGAGCTGGCGCCGGGCAAGCCGCTCGGCACCCGGCAGCTGGTGCAGGGGTGGATCGCCGAGAGCCGGGCCGAGATCCACGCCGCGCGGCTGATGGTCCTGCACGCCGCCTGGAAGATCGAGACGCAGGGCGCCTACGAGGCGCGCGAGGAGATTCTCGCTCATCAAGCTGACCGTGGCCCGCACGCTGGGGCGGGTGCTGGACCGGGCGCTGCAGACGCTGGGCGGGCTGGGCATGACCGACGACACGCCGCTCGCGTTCTGGTGGGCGCACGAGCGCGGCGCCCGCATCTACGACGGCGCCGACGAGGTGCACGTGGACGCGGTGGCCCGCCGGATCCTGCGGCGGTACGGGATGAAGTCGAGGTGAGTGGAGGAGCCGTGCTGCGCGAGGCCTCGCACCCCATGCGCCGCGGCGAGGCGCTGGACGTCGCCGCGGTGGACGCCTGGCTGCGGACGGTGGTGCCAGGGCTGGAGGGAGTCCCCGAGGTCACGCAGTACTCGGGCGGCGCCTCCAACTGGACCTACCGGCTGCGCTACCAGGACCGCGACCTGGTGCTGCGCCGCCCGCCGGCCGGCACCAAGGCCCGCTCGGCCCACGACGTGGCGCGCGAGTACCGGATCCAGGCCGCGCTCCGCCCCTGGTTCCCGTACGTGCCGGGCATGGTGGGCCTGTGCCAGGACCCGGCCGTGCTGGGGGTGGACTTCTACGTCATGGAGCGGCTGGAGGGGCTCATCCCGCGCCGCAACCTGCCCCCGGGGCTCTCGCTCGCGCCGGCGGAGGCGCGGCGGCTCTGCGCCGGGCTCTGGGACCGGCTGGTGGACCTGCACCAGGTGGACGTCGCCGCCGCGGGGCTCTCCGGGCTGGGCAAGGGGCCGGGCTACGCGCGCCGGCAGGTGGAGGGCTGGTCGGAGCGGTACCAGAAGGCGCGCACCTGGAACGTCCCGGACTTCGGGCGGGTGCGGGCCTGGCTGCGGGAGCGGACGCCGGAGGACCTGGGCGCCTGCCTCATCCACAACGACTGGCGGCTCGACAACGTGGTGCTCGACCCGGGCGACCCGGCCCGCATCGTGGGCGTGCTGGACTGGGAGATGGCCACCGTCGGCGATCCGCTCATGGACCTGGGGAGCGCCCTGGCCTACTGGGTGGAGCCGCGGGATCCCTGGCCCATGCGCGCGACCCGCCGTCAACCCAGCGGCCTGCCGGGCATGCTGCGCCGCGCCGAGGTGGTGGAGCGCTACCTGGACAGGACCGGGCTCCGGCCGGACGGCTGGGTCTTCTACGAGGTCTTCGGCCTGTTCCGGCTGGCGGGCATCGCGCAGCAGATCTACTTCCGCTACCATCACCGCCAGACCCGCAACCCGGCGTTCCGCCACTTCTGGCTCATGGTCCATTTCCTCCACCGGCGCTGCCTGCACCTCCTCCGCCGCGACGGGCGCGGATGAGCACCATCGTCCTGGTCCGCCACGGGCAGGCGTCCTTCGACGCCGAGGACTACGACCAGCTCTCCGAGCTCGGGATTGAGCAGGCCCGCCGCACCGGCCAGGCGCTGGGCGGCCGCGTCCCCGGGCTGGAGGCGGTCTACGTCGGCACGCTGCGCCGGCAGCAGCAGACCGCCGAGCACTGCCTGGCGGCGCTGGGCGGCGCGCCGCAGCCGGTGGCGCTGCCGGGCCTGGACGAGTTCGACCACCGCGAGATCCTGCTCCGCTACGAGCCGCGCTACGCCGAGCGGACCGCGCTGGTGGCCGACCTGGTGTCCACCGGCGACCCGCGCCGCGCCTTCCAGGAGCTCTTCTCCGCCGCGCTGGCCCGCTGGACCTGCGGCGCGCACGACGCCGAGTACGGGCTGCCCTGGCCCGGCTTCCAGCGGCGCAGCCTGGCGGCCCTGGAGCAGGTGGCCTCGGCGCTGGGGCGCTCCCGCACCGCGCTGGTCTTCAGCTCGGCCGGCCCCATCACCGCCATCTGCCAGGGGCTGCTGGGGCTGACCGACGACGCCGCCGGCCGGCTGGCCGGGGCGCAGGTGAACTGCGGGATCTCCAAGGTGATCCGCAGCGAGCGCGGGCTGATGCTCTCCAGCTTCAACGACCACGCCCACCTGGAGGGCGAGGCGCGGCTCATCAGCTACCGCTGAGGCCTGGCCTTCGACTCCGCGCCCGCTGCGCGGGCGCTACGCTCAGGCCGAACGGATCGTCGGCCCACTGTGCTTCAGTTCCGTCCGGCCTGAGCGTCAGCTCCGTCCGGCCTGATCGTCAGCCCCGTCCGGCCTGATCGTCAGCCCCGTTCGGCCTGAGCGTAGCCGTCGCCGCCGGCGACGGCGGAGTCGAAGGCCAGGAGCCGAGGCCAGGAGCCGGAAGCGTGGCGCCCCGGGCCCAACTTCGGATACCGCTCCCGCCCCAGCCCGGCTAAGCTCCTGTCATGGTGCTCCCGCTCCTCACCGCCCTGGCGCTCGCTGCCCAGACGCCAACGGCTGCGGTGCTCCACGTCGAGGACGACTACCCCCGCGCCCTGGCCGAGGCCCGGCAGCGGCAGCTGCCGCTGCTGGTCGAGGTCTGGGCGCCCTGGTGACCCAGCTGTCGCTTCATGCGGGCCTACGTCTTCACCGACCGTAAGCTCCTGAAGCTGGCCGGGCGGTCTGTCCGGCTCGACATCGACACCGAGAACCCCGCCAACGGCACGTTCGTCGAGCGGTTTCCCATCGACGCCTGGCCGACGCTGCTGGTGATCGACCCGGCCACCGAGCAGGTGGTGGTGCGCTGGGTGGGCACCGCCACGGCCGACGACGTGGTGCAGCTGGCGCTGGACGGCGAGAAGGCGGTCAAGGCCGAGCGGCGCTCGCGCGCCGACGCAGCGCTGGCGCGCGCCGACGCGCTGATGGGCGAGCGCAAGCACGGCGAGGCCGCCGCGGCCTACGCCCAGGCGCTGGCCGAGGGCGGCAAGCGCTGGCCGGCCCGCGAGCGCGCGGCGGAGAACCGCGTGCAGGCGCTGAGCTTCGTCGAGGACCAGGCGCCCTGCGCCGCGGCGGCGAAGGAGCTCCTGCCGCTGGTGGAGGACGTGAACCGCCGGGCCCGGATCCTCGAGTCGGGGCTCTCCTGCGCCCTGGCGCTGGACGACCAGCAGGCGCAGCTGGCCGCGGTCGCGCCGCTGGAGCCGGCGGCGCGCCGCCTCCTGAAGGACCGGGCCGTGCTGGCCAACGATCGCTCCGGGCTCTACGAGCTCCTGCTGGGCGCGCAGGAGGCGCGCGGGGACGAGGCCAAGGTCCGCGCCCTGGCCGGCCAGTGGTGGGCCTTCCTGGAGCGCGAGACGGTCCGGGCGCCCACCGCGCTGGCCAGGTCGTCCTACAACTCGGCGCGCGTCTCGGCCGCCGTGGCGCTGGGCGAGCCGGCCCGCGCCCTGCCGGCGCTGCAGGCCTCCGAGCGCGAGCTGCCGGGCGAGTTCACGCCGCCGGCCTCGCTGGCCTACCTCTACCTGGAGCTCGGGCGCCCCGCCGACGCCAGGGCCGCGGCGGACCGCGCGCTGGCGCTGGCGCAGGGGCCGCGCCGCGTGCGCGTGCTGACGCTGCGCGCCCGGGCCGAGCGCGACCTGGGCGAGCTCGCGGCCGCCCGCGCCTCTGCCGCCGAGGCCGTGAAGCTGGGCGAGAGCTACGCGCCCGGGCAGCGGCCGGAGGGCTACCTGCGCGCGGCCCGCAAGCTGGCCGGGGAGCTGGAGGCGTCCGGCGCGCCGGCGCCGTGAGGGTCCCGGCCATTCTGGGCGCGGCGGTCGCGAAGCTCCCCGGACACCCTGGGGCCCCGGTCAGTCTGGGCCGCGGCGGCCGCGAAGGCCCCCGGTCATCCTGAGCGTAGCGGCCGCGCAGCGGCCGCGGAGTCGAAGGACGACCGGGGGAGCGCTCAGTCGTACTCCGCGGCCGAGGCCAGCTCGAGGAGCTCGTCCTGCAGCGGCTCGAACCGCTCGGCCAGCGCCAGGACCAGCACCACCACGACCTGGCGCTCCCCGGCGCCGAGGATCACCCAGCCCTGCAGCTCCCGGCCGTCCTGCGTCATGGCGGCGTGGATGGCCATGGCTCGCCCGGACGGGACCTCCACCACCATGCGCTCGAGCTCACGGAAGTTGCCGGGCCGCTTCTCCAGCTCGCTGACCGCCCCGTCGGTCAGCTCCTCGAGGCTCGCGGTGACCGGGCCGGGCGTGGGGAAGCGGTTCAGCATCGCGACCGCGCCCTCCTCCGGCCAGATCGCGGCGGCGTCCACGCTGGGCGCGAGGTTGGCGCGGAGGTGCCAGCGGCCCTCCGGCAGCGGCAGCCGCAGGTGGCCGCCCCTGGCCTCCAGCACGGCGCAGTGGCGGCGGCCGTCGAGGACGTCCGCGACCACTCCCTCGGTGGCGAACTCCACCGCTGGCACGGTGGCGGCGAGCAGCCCGAGCGTGAGCGCGCTGCTGGCCAGGAGACCACCAGCCCCGCCCCGCAGGGCCCCGGGGGCGCCCAGCAGCAGCGCCACCATGCCGGCGGAGAAGGTGAGCTGGAGCAGGGCGATCATGGGCCCTGCGTGGGTCCACAGGAACACCGTCAGGAGGACGCCGCCCAGGATGGCGCGCGCCAGCGCCCAGGGCTGGGCGTGGGCCTTGCCGGCGAGGAGCATTCCGCCGAGGAACAGGTCCACCACCGGTGCCACCACGGCCACGCCGGTGGCGGAGTTCGCGGCCAGCCCGGTCTTGATGAGCAGGAACACGGCCACGGCGGTGTTGGCCAGGAGGATCAACCCCGCCGCGCGCCAGGCCAGCGGCGCCGGCTCCTCCTCCGAGCCGGAGCCCCGGGGGACCGCCACGCGCGGGCGCGCGGCGGAGCCGGGCGGCAGCGGGGCGGCCGCACCAGGCGCGGAGCCCGGGTCGAAGGGCGGCGGCTCGAAGGCCGCGAGCTCGGGCGAGGCAGGGCCGGCGGACTTGCCGCAGCGCGGGCAGAGGCCGTCCGGACGGAGCGTGTGCTTGAGCCCGCAGCCTGCGCAGGTGGACCACGACATGTACCCCTCCCGATCGCCTGGGCGACTCCCGCCGCGAGTGTACGGCATCCCGCGCGCGCGGCAGGCGATCACCTGCGTCGCACCTGCGCCGCCACGGGTTTCCCCGGGACTCATGGCGGCGACCGGTCGAGTTGATGCCGAAACGGTACCGTGCGCCATGAGCAAGATCCGGCGCCTGACGGCGCCTCGGTTCGGGGGGAAGCTCCCCCCGTAACCCCCCATCACGCAGGCTCAATCCGATTGGGCGGCGTGATCAGTCGCAGGGATAGAGGCTCTCGGTGAAGAGCCACTCCTGGCCGCGCCGCACGAAGCAGAGCGGGGCGCCGGGGGTGACGAGCCCGGGCGCGCGGTAGGCCAGGCAGGGGCGGCCCAGCGGGCCGGCGGCGGGGTCGCCGCGGAAGGCCACCGCCACCGCGACCTCCCGCGCCGTGGCGAAGAGCGCGCGCAGCGAGGCGGGCTGGCCGGCCGGGGCCGAGGCGCCGGGGCCGCCCAGCAGCACGCCGTGCACCCAGCTCGCCGGATCGCGCAGCTCGCGGAGCACGCGCTGGCGCGGGATGACGCGCCCGCCGCAGCGGAGGCCGTCGGGGGGGACCCGGGCCGCCAGGGCCTCCACGTCGCCGCGCTCGATGTCGCGCTGGATCCCGCGCGCCCAGCCGGATGATTTCCTCCGCCAGCGCCGCCCGCTGCGCCTGCAGCCGGCCCGCCGGGCCGGACGGCGCGGCGGCGGCTCCGGCGGACGGCTGCGGTCCGGACGCGGCCAGCGCCAGCGCGAGCAGCAGGGGGATCACGGCAGGCGGTACTTGAGCAGGTGGGCCTCGAGCGGCCCGTTCCAGAGCCGGTGGTCCACCTCGGGGCGCAGCGGGATGAGCCGCTCCAGCTGCGGGTTGCCGGAGAGGATCACCGCCGTCCAGCCGGAGTGGCGGACCAGCATCTCGCCCAGCCCACGGTAGAACCCCTCCAGCTTGCGGTCGGCGGTGCGCTGCTCCGAGGCGGTGCGCGGCGGCGGGGCCTCGCGCTTGCCGCGCCCCCAGCGCTCGCCGCGCGGCTCCTGCCCGTCCCGCTCCTCGCGCCCCTCGCGGCCGCCGCCCAGCCGCTCGCCGTAGGGCGGGTTGGTCACGAGCGTGCCGGCGGCGGCGATGGGCGCGAGGTCGCGCGCGTCGGCCTGGACGATCTCCCAGATCGGCGGCCACGCCGGCGGCGGCGGCGTTGCGGCGGAGCGCCTCCAGCGCCTTGGGGTGGCTGTCGCGCGCCAGGATGGGGGCGGGGGCGCGCGGCAGGACGCCGGCGCGGGCCTCGGCGCGGAGCCGGTCCCAGGTCGACTGGGGGCCGCCGCGGTAGGCGGGCCAGCGCTGGAAGCCGAAGGCGCGGCCCAGTCCGGGCGGCATGCGCCGCGCGGCCAGCGCGTGCTCGATGGCCAGGGTGCCGGAGCCGGCCATGGGGTCGACGAAGGGCAGCGCGGGATCGACGCCGCCCAGCAGCAGCACCGCCGCGGCCAGCGTCTCCTTGAGCGGCGCCTCGGTGGTCACCGCGCGGTAGCCGCGCCGGTGGAGCGGGGCGCCGGCCAGGTCGAGCGAGAGCGTGGCCTGGTCGCGGGCCAGGTGCAGCACGATGCGGACGTCGGGGTCCTTGGCGTCCACGTCCGGGCGGGCGCCCAGCCGGTCGCGCACCGCGTCCACGGCGGCGTCCTTCACCTTCAAGGCGGCGAACCCGGAGTGCGTGATGGCGGACGAGGTGACCGTCGCCTCCACCGCCAGCGTGGTCCGGTCGGTGAGCCAGGCGTCCCAGCCCACCGCGCGGGCGCCCTCGTACAGCGCCTCCGGGGAGGGGGCCTCGAACCGCCCCAGCTCCAGCAGCAGGCGCATGGCGGTGCGGACGTGGAGGCAGGCGCGCATGCCGGCCTCGAGCGTCCCCTCGAAGGAGACGCCGCCCCGCTCGCCGCGGACGGCGTGGAGCTTGAGGGACGAGAGCTCGCGGCGGAGGGCGCCCTCGGTCCCCTTGGCGCAGGTGGCGAAGAATCTCATGGTCAGCGCGGCGCGCCGGCGCTGGCCCGGGCGTCCGTGTTCCCGTACACGGCCAGCCGGATGGAGCCCTTGGCGTCGCGCTTGGCGGTGTACATCAGCTCGTCGGCGCGCGCCATCAGCTCGTCCACGTCCTCGGGCGGCGTGAGGAAGACCGCCGCGCCCACCGAGAACCCGACCGACCAGGCGCCGTGCCGGGCCACGGCCGTGAGCAGCGTGGCCTTGAGCCGCTCCAGCAGCGCGCCGGCCATGGGCGCGTCGGTCTCGGGCAGGATCAGCCCGAACTCGTCGCCGCCCAGCCGCGCCACCGCGTCCACCGCGCGCGTCGCGTTGCGCAGCGTCTGGCCGATGGTGACCAGCAGCGCGTCGCCCTCGGCGTGGCCCAGCCGGTCGTTGATCAGCTTGAAGTCGTCGCAGTCCACGTAGGCCACGGTGATGGGCCGGCCGTGGCGCCGCGCGCGCTCCAGCTCCAGCGCGGCGGCCTCGAAGAAGGCGCGGCGGTTGGCGATCTGCGTGAGGGCGTCGGTGCGGGCCAGCAGCTCCTCCGCCTCCAGCCGCCCCTTGAGCGCGCCCAGCATCAGCGCCAGGGCCACCGCCGTGCCGGCCAGCATCACGCCGTTCCAGATCAGCACCGCGATGGTGGGGTCGTCCAGGTGGTGGTGGTGGCGGTAGAGCAGGTCCATGCCCGAGGACAGGACCGCGCTGGCCACGGCCAGCACGATGCCGCCGCGCAGGGAGGCGAACCAGGTGCCCAGGCCGATGGGGGCCAGGTAGAAGAGGATCAACGACACGTCGCCGCGGGTGAGATAGTCGGTGGCGGCGACGCACAGGATCATCCCCAGCGCCGCCAGCCACCAGCCGCCCGCCGTCAGCGCCGCCGGGACCGCCCCGCGCGCGTCCGGGATCGCCACCAGCCCGCGGTCGAGCGGAGGTGGGGACGGTGGGGGCGTCGGGGCCCCGTTCGGGCGCTCAGATGTCACGCGAAATCGTTTGTCTAGGAGGCCATGGGGGCTGGCGCTGTCAAGACTGCCAGCCGCCCACCTTTGCCCCCATTCCGCGTGACGCTTCAATTACTTACGGTGAAAAACACCCTCCCGGGACGCACGGGCCTCCGCGCGCGGCCCGGGCGGAGGGTGGGCCGGGCCGGTGACGGCTTCACGAACCCGTGCCGGCGACGCCATGGTCCCGTCACAGGGGCAGGTGTAAAGGTTCGTCCCGTGACGGCCATCCTCCTCGTGGACGACGAGCGCGACCTGCTCTCCCTGCTCGACTTCAACCTCCGCGCGGCCGGTTACGAGACCCTGCTGGCCACCACCGGCGAGCAGGCGCTCGCGCACCTCCGCCGCCGCATCCCGGACCTGATCCTGCTGGACGTGATGCTGCCCGACCTCTCCGGCACCGAGATTTGCCCGGGAGATCGAGGGTGACCCCCGCACCAGGCACGTGCCGGTGGTGATGCTCACCGCCCGCGGCGACGAGGTGGACCGGGTGGTCGGGTTCGAGATCGGCGCCGACGACTACGTCACCAAGCCGTTCAGCGTCCGGGAGCTGGTGCTGCGGCTCAAGGCGGTGCTGCGCCGGAGCGGCGGCGCGCGGCCCGCGGACAGGCCGCCGGAGTCGGTGGGGCCCATCCGCGTGGACGTGGACGCCCACCGCGCCTTCGTGGACGGGGCCGAGGTGACGCTGACGCCGCTGGAGTTCAAGCTGCTCACCACGCTCATGTCGCGGCTGGGCCGCGTGCAGTCGCGCGAGCAGCTGCTGGAGGACGTCTGGGAGATGTCCTCCGAGGTGGAGACCCGCACCGTGGACACCCACGTGAAGCGGCTGCGCGAGAAGCTGGGCTCGGGGCGGGACCTGCTCGAGACCGTGCGCGGCATCGGCTACCGGCTGGTGGACCCCGGCGACAAGGCCTAGCCGCATGCTCCACCGCACCCCGCTCGCCGCCGCCATCCGCGCGCTCCGGGCCGAGCTGGCCGGCGGCCCGCGCGCCGACCTGGGGCGCGACGTCCGCGAGCTGCAGGAGCTGCTGGCCGAGCGCGAGCTGCGCCGCTTCGCTGCGGCGCGCGATCCCCGCCGAGCAGGAGCTGCTGGCGGCCCTGCCGGACGCGGCGGCGCTGGTGGCCAAGGACGGGCTCGTCCGCGTGGCCAACGCCGCCTTCGACGCGCTCGACGCCGCCGGCCGCGCCAGCGGCCACACGGTGCTGGAGGCCACCCGCAGCCCCGAGCTGGCGGACGCGGTCCGCCGCGCGCTGGAGGGGACGGCGCGCCGGCTGGACGTGGCGCTGCAGGGGCGGGCCCACCTGGCCCACCTGGCGCCGCTCCTGCGCGGCGAGGTGCTGGTGATGGTGCGCGACGTGACCGAGGCCAAGCGGGCCGAGGCCACCCGCCGCGACTTCGTCGCCAACGCCAGCCACGAGCTGCGCACGCCCATCGCCGCCATCCGCGCCTCGGCCGAGACGCTGCTCGACGGCGCGCTGGCCGACCCGGCCGCGGCGCGCCACTTCGTGGAGATCGTGGCCCGCCACGCCGAGCGGCTCTCCCGGCTGACCCGGGACCTGCTCGACCTCTCGCGCATCGAGTCGCGGCAGTGGAAGCTCGAGCCGGGGCCGGTGGAGCTGCGCCCGCTGGCCCAGCAGGTGCTGGAGCTCTCGGCGTCCCCGCCGGCGAGAAGGGGCTGGCGCTGCACGCCGAGGTGCCCGCGGAGGCGGTGGTCCGCGCCGACCCGCGCGCGCTCGAGCAGGTGCTGGTGAACCTGGTCGAGAACGCGGTGAAGTACACGCTGGTGGGGAGCGTCGGCATCGACGCCGCCGGCGACGGGAAGGAGTGGGAGCTGTCGGTCCGGGACACCGGCCCGGGCATCGACCGCCACCACCTGCCGCGCATCTTCGAGCGGTTCTACCGCGTGGACGCCGGGCGGGCGCGCGACCAGGGCGGCACCGGCCTGGGCCTCGCCCATCGTGAAGCACCTGGTCCAGGGCATGGGCGGCGAGGTCGGCGTCGAGAGCGGCGCCGGCGGCACGCGCTTCTGGGTCCGGCTCCCGGCGGAGTAGGGCCGGCTGATCCCCTGGCCTTCGACTCCGGGCCCGCCTTCGGCGTGCCCTACGCTCAGGCCGAACGGTTCCTGCCTGAGGTCGATCACCCGTTCCGTTCGGCCTTCGAATCCGAGCCGGGCCCCCGTTCTTCGAATCCGAGCCAGGCCCCCGTTCTTCGAATCCGAGCCCGCCCCCCGTTCGGCCTTCGAAGCCGAGCCCGGCCCCCGTTCGGCCTGAGCGTAGCCGCCGCGAAGCGGCGGCGGAGTCGAAGGCCAGGGACCCGCTCGCCCGCCTCCACCCTCAGTGCACCGATTGTGTCCGGTTCGCCGAATCGTCACGGCCGCGCCGCGGGCGTGCCACGGCCCCTCCCTAGAAAGAGCCTCGACCCGAGCACTGCTCATCACCGCACATCGCGGAGGGATACACCGTGAATCGTCTCGTCGCCTTCATCGCCGCCCTGCTGGTCGCGCCCGCCGCGCTGGCCCAGGAGGCTGCTGCCCCTGCTGCTGCCCCCGCTGCCCCTGCCGCCGACGTCGCTCCGGCCGGTCCGGACACCGCCGCCCTCGAGGGCAAGGTGACCTCGCTCGAGGAGCAGGTCGCCGAGCTCAAGTCCGGCGTGGACGCGCTCAAGCGCATCAAGCTCTCCGGCTACATCCAGGCCCGCTACGCCTGGCAGGAGGCGGCCGCGAACCACTACGGCGCCACGCCGGCCGTGCCGCCCGGCCAGCAGAACTTCTTCATCCGTCGCGGCCGCATCAAGACGGTCTACGACGGCGACCTGACCCAGTACGTCCTGCAGCTCGACGCCACCCCGTCCGGCGTCGGCATCAAGGAGGGCTACGCGACCCTCAAGCTCCCCGCCGGCTTCGCGGTGGACGCCGGCCTCCAGCTCTTCCCCTTCGGCTACGAGGTGCTGGTGCGCTCGTCCGCTGACCTCGACCTGCTCGAGCGCGCCCGCGTCACCCGCGCCTACCTGGGCGGTGAGTACGACCTGGGCGTGGCGCTCCGCGGCGCGTACGGCCCGCTGAACTTCAAGGTCGGCGTCTTCAACGGCAACGGCATCGACGCCAAGACCTCCGGCCTCGACAACGACCAGCTCAAGGACGTGATCGGCCGCATCGGTCTCGACTTCGGCATGGTCACCGGCGGCGTCTCCGGCTGGTACGGCAAGACCCGCAACTACTCCTCGCTCGCCGCCACCGAGCCCAGCGACCCGCAGGACTACGACCGCAAGCGCCTCGGCGCCGACCTGCAGGTCTTCCTCGACCTGCTGCCCATCGGCGGCACCGCCCTCAAGGGCGAGTACATCATGGGCACCACCACCATCAGCGACAAGAACGGCGGCGCCGGCGACCTGCTGGGCAAGAAGGGCAACGGCTGGTACGGCCTCCTCACCCAGAACGTCGGCTCCTGGAACCAGGTGGCGGTCCGCTTCGAGGAGTTCACCCCGGACAAGGAGGTGGACCTCTCCGGCGACACCAACACCAAGGTGAAGACCCAGCAGGAGCTGCAGGCCGCGGTTCACACCTTCATCGGCGGCAACTACAAGCTGTCCCTGGCCTACTTCCACCCGCTGAACGGCGACAAGGGCGCCGCCGCGCCGTCGGATCCCAAGACCGACCAGTTCATCGTCCAGGCCCAGGCCAAGTTCTAGAGCCCACACAGACAGAGAAAGAGGAGCAACGACCCATGAAGCGCATCCTGCTCGCCCTCGCCGCCGCCGCGCTGCCGCTGTTCGCCAGCGCCGCCACCACGGTCAAGGGCTCCGACACGATGGTGATCCTCGCCCAGCGCTGGGCCGAGGAGTACATGAAGTCCAACCCCGGCAAGAAGGTGCAGGTCACCGGCGGCGGCTCCGGCGTGGGCATCGCCGCGCTGATCAACGGCACCACCGACATCGCCAACTCGTCCCGGTCCATCAAGGGCGACGAGAAGGCCAAGGTGCGCGACCGCTACAGCGTGCTGCCCACCGAGACTGCCGTGGCCAAGGACGGCGTCACGGTCTACGTGCACGAGTCCAACCCGGTCGCGCAGCTCACCACCGACCAGCTCCGCGGCATCTTCAACGGCGACATCACCAACTGGAAGGAGGTGGGCGGCCCGGACGCGAAGATCGCGCTCTACTCCCGCGAGAACTCCTCCGGCACCTACGTCTTCTTCAAGGAGCACGTGCTCCAGGGCGACGACTACGCCCCGCAGGCCCAGACGCTGCCCGGCACCGCCGCGGTGGTGAACGCGGTGGCCAAGGAGAAGCTCGGGATCGGCTACGGCGGCGCCGCCTACGCCAAGGGGGTGAGGGAGGTGAAGGTCGTCGCCAAGGACGGCCAGGCCTACCTGCCCACCGCCGAGAACATCGCCGCCAACAAGTACCCGCTGGCCCGCCCGCTCTTCATGTACACGCGCGGCAAGCCGAGCGGCGAGGCGGCCGACTTCATCCGGTACTGCCTCTCCCCCGAGGGGCAGGCCCTGGTGAGCAAGGTCGGGTACTTCCCGGTCAAGTGACGGCGTAACGCGTCTGTCACACAGCCGCCACCCGGGTGCAACGCGCCATGACTAGAACAGCGCCCGTGCAGGTGGCCATCGAACAGCAAGCGGAGGCCGGGGCGGCGCGCCCCTCCTCCGCCATCCGGCGGCGGCAGCTCCGGGAGACGGGCATCGCGGCGGTGATCACCGCCGTGGCCCTCACCGGGATCGCCGCCGTCATCCTGATCTTCGTCTTCGTGGGGCGAGAGGCCCTGCCCCTCCTCACCTCGCACGAGGTGCGGGAGGAGGTGGACTTCACGCGGATGTTCCTGCCCCAGGTCTGGCGGGCGGGGCGCGCGGCCACCTACGTCTGGCAGCCGGTCAGCTCGGTCCCCAAGTACTCGATGATCCCGCTCTTCGTCGGGACGCTCAAGGTGACCGCGGTGGCCATGCTGATCTCGGTCCCGGTCGGCATCGCCGCGGCCCTCTTCACCTCCGAGTTCGCCCCGCGCCGCGTGCGCGAGGTGCTCAAGCCCACCATCGAGCTGCTGGCCGGCATCCCCTCGGTGGTGGTCGGCTTCTTCGCCCTGGTGGTGCTGGCGAGCTGGCTGCAGACCACCTTCGGCTTTTCCTTCCGCCTCAACGCGGTGGTGGCCGGCGTCGGGCTGGCGCTGGCGGTGGTCCCGGTCATCTTCACGGTGAGCGAGGACGCGCTGGCGGCGGTCCCGCGCGCCTACCGCGAGGCCTCGCTGGCGCTGGGCGCGACGAAGTGGGAGACGGCCTACAAGGTGGTGCTGCCGGCGGCCGCCCCGGGCGTCCTGGCCGCCGTGGTGCTGGGCTTCGGCCGCTCCATCGGCGAGACCATGATCGTCCTGATGGCCTCGGGGAACGCGGCCATCACCTCCTGGTCGCTGGGAGAGTCGGTCCGCACGCTCCCCGCCACCATCGCCGCCGAGATGGGCGAGGTGGTCTTCGGCGGCACGCACTACTCGGTCCTCTTCTTCATCGGCGTGGAGCTGTTCCTCTTCACCTTCGTCCTGAACGCGCTCGCCACCTGGTCGGTCCGCCGGCTGGTGCGCCGCATGTCCGGAGCCAGCGCGTGAGCGTGGGGGCCCGCAGAGATCGTCGGGACCGGCCTGACCTGGGTCACCGGCGCGGCCGCGCTGCTGGTGGTGGGGATGCTGGCGCTGATCCTCTGGGACGTGGTGAAGGGTGGCGCCGGCCGGCTGAGCTGGGAGTTCCTCACCGCCGCGCCCTCGGAGGGCATGACCCAGGGCGGCATCTTCCCGGCCATCTACGGCACGGCGGTGATGACGCTATTGATGACGGTGGCGGTCATGCCGGTGGGCGTGGCCACGGCCGTCTACCTGCACGAGTACGCCTCCCCGCGCTCGCGGCTGGCGGAGCTGGTGCGGGTGGCGGTGACCAACCTGGCCGGCGTGCCATCCATCGTCTTCGGCCTCTTCGGCCTGGGCTTCTTCATCCAGTTCGTGGGGCGCGGGCTGGACTCGGTCCTCTCCGAGCCGGGCACCATCGCCTACGGCAAGCCCTCGCTGATCTGGGCGGCGCTCACGCTGGCGGTGCTGACGCTGCCGGTGGTGATCGTCTCCACCGAGGAGGCGCTCCGCGCCGTGCCGCGCGAGCTGCGCGACGCCAGCCTGGCGCTGGGCGCCACCAAGTCGCAGACGCTGGCCCGGGTGGTGATCCCCGGGGCGCTGCCGGGCATCCTCACCGGCGCCATCCTGGCGGTGGCGCGCGGCGCGGGCGAGGTGGCGCCCATCCTCTTCACCGGGGTGGCCTACTTCCTGCCGGAGCTGCCCGGCTCCCCGCTCCAGCAGTTCATGCACCTCGGCTACCACGTCTACGTGCTGGCCACGCAGTCGCCGGACGTGGAGGCCACCCTGCCGCTCCTCTACGCCACGGTGCTGGTGCTGCTGGCGCTCACCTTCGCCCTCAACCTGATGGCCATCGCCATCCGCACCCGCACCCGGCGCAAGGCCGAAGGCGCCCACTGACATGCAACCGTCCACCCAGCCCCCCGCCGCCCCGGCGACGCCCAAGATGGAGACGCGCAGCCTCTTCATCCGCTACGGCCAGAAGGCCGCGGTGAAGGACGTCTCCATCCGGCTCCCCGAGCGCCAGGTCACGGCGCTGATCGGGCCCTCAGGCTGCGGGAAGTCCACCTTCCTGCGCTCGCTCAATCGGATGAACGAGCTCATCCCGGGGGCGAGCTTCGAGGGCACCATCCTGCTCGACGGCCGCTCCATCCTGGAGCGCCACCTGGACGCGGTCGAGCTGCGCCGCCGCGTGGGCATGGTGTTCCAGAAGTCCAACCCCTTCCCCAAGTCCATCTTCGAGAACGTGGCCTACGGGATGCGGGTGGGCGGCGTCCGCGAAAAGCAGCTGATCCAGGAGCGGGTGGAGCGCTCGCTCCAGGCGGCGGCCATCTGGGACGAGGTGAAGGACCGGCTGGGCGAGAGCGCCCTGGGCCTCTCCGGCGGCCAGCAGCAGCGGCTCTGCATCGCCCGCGCGCTGGCGGTCGAGCCGGAGGTGCTGCTGATGGACGAGCCGGCCTCCGCGCTCGACCCCATCGCCACGGCCAAGATCGAGGACCTGATCCACGAGCTGAAGGCGCGCTACACCATCGTCATCGTGACCCACAACATGCAGCAGGCGGCCCGCGTCTCGGACCAGACGGCCTTCTTCTACATGGGCAATCTCATCGAGGTGGGCTCGACCGAGCAGATCTTCACCAACCCCCGCGAGCAGCGGACCGAGGACTACGTCACCGGCAAGTTCGGGTAGCATCGGACGGCGCTGCAAGACGATCGGGTGGGGGCCCCGGCGACAGCCGGGAGGGGGTGCAACCCCCGCAAGGAGAACCAGCGCATGGCGAGCACGCACACTGACAAGTCCTACGAGAAGGAGCTGACCTCGCTCCGCGAGCGGCTGCTGGAGATGGGCGGCCTGGTGGAGCAGGCCATCTCCGACTCCGTCCGGGCCATGACCGAGCGGAACTCGGACCTGGCGGAGGGGGTGAAGCACAAGGACCGGGTCATCAACCGGATGGAGGTGGACATCGACGGCGCCTGCCGCCGCATCCTGGCGCTGCGCCAGCCGGCCGCCTCCGACCTGCGCTTCATCACCACCGCGCTCAAGATCGTCACCGACCTGGAGCGGATGGGCGACCTGGCCGTCAACGTGGCCGAGCGCGCGCTGGACCTGAACCAGTCCCCGGCCATGGGGCCGATGCACGACATCGCCAAGCTGGCCGACCTCTCGCAGGAGCAGCTCAAGCGCGCCCTCGACGCCTTCGTCACCCGCGACGTGGCCAAGGCCGAGGAAGTCCTGAAGGGCGACGAGCTGCTCGACGCGCTCTACCTCAAGATCTTCAACGCCCTGCTGGCCATCATGATGGAGGACTCCCGCGCCATCCGCCGGGCCACCTCGGTCATGTTCGTGGCCAAGCACCTGGAGCGCTTCGGCGACCACGCCACCAACCTGGCCGAGATGGTCATCTACATGGTGCGCGGCACGGACGTCCGGCATCCGAAGAGCCGGCTCTAGAGTAGGGGTCGCGTCCTTTCACATTACCCTTTACCGTCCGGGCCGGCGAAGCCGCCCGAACCGCCGCTGGCGCAGCCCACGGTCGCTTCGGCCCCCCCCGTTCGGCCTGAGCGTAGCCGCCGCGAAGCGGCGGCGGAGTCGAAGGCCAGGGATCCACGCGAGGCCAGCGCTGGGCGTCATCCCCCCCGCCGCCTGCCCGCAGTGCGGTAGGATGTGCACCTTCGCGCTGGTCGTCCGAATCACCCCGGAGCACGTGATGCACAATCCCATCGAGCTCGAGCTCCTGGTCCGCCACCTCGGCAAGGCGAAGGGGATCGAGCTGGTCCGGCTGTCGAAGCTGCCTGGCTCCCGCGAGCTGGCACCGGAGGCCTTCGTGGCCCTGGCCGCGGCGGTCGAGGGGTTCCCTGGGCTCTACGGCGACCCGGCGGAAGCCAGCCACGCGCTCGAGGACCTTCGGGAGCGTTTCCCGAACTAGGGGTCGCGTCCTTCCACATTACCCTTTCGGCCCTGCGGGGACGCTGCCGGCGTAGTCCCTCCGCGCCTGCGGCCGGCCGCTTCGCTCGGACGTCCTCGGCCCGCCTCGGGCCTCGTCCTTCACCGCGTCGTCGGCGTCGCCCCCTGCGTCGCGCCGGGGTTGGGGCTCCCGCCCGCGCCGCCGTTGTTGTTCCCGCCGGTGGTGGTCGTGGTGCTGCCAGTCGCGCCTGGCGTGGACGGCACGGCCGAGCTGCCGGGGCCGGTGGTGGCGCCGGGCGAGCCGGTCCCGGTGCCGCTCCCCGCCGCGTCCCCGGTCCCGGTGGCGCCGCCGCCCACCGGCACGCAGCGCACGCCGTTGGGCGCGTTGGTGGACGTGCCGGTGGTGTTGGTGGCGGACGACGAGGAGGAGGCGCTGCTGCCGGTGCCGGTGCTGTCGGCGGTTCCGGCGCCCACGCTCCCGGTCGACGAGTCGGGCATGGTGCCCGGCGGGCAGGTGCCGACGCTGCTGCCGGTGGTGGCGGTGGAGGTCCCGGGAGCGGTGCCGGTGCTGCCGGCCCCTGCCGTGCCGGTGCCTGTCCCGGGCGTTCCAGACGTCCCGGTGGTTCCACCACCGACCTGCGCGCTCGCCGGCAGCGCCAGCGCCGCAATCAACACTGCCCATGCCCAACGGTTCGCCATGGCTCCCTCCGTCCGGGAAGGGTGCGCATGGGCGGGGCGCGAGGCCCGGCGCGTCAGTGGACCAGCAGGCGGGCGGCCAGGCCCGCCAGCACCCCGAGCGTCCCGCCGGCTGCCACGTCGAGCGGGTAGTGCGCGCCGAGGTAGACGCGCGAGAGGCCGATGCCGGTGGCGAGCAGCAGGAAGAGCGGCCCGAGGGCGAACGGCTCGCCGGCGAAGGCCACGGCCACGGCGAAGGCGGCGGCGGTGTGGCCGGAGGGGAAGGAGAACTTGTCCGGGTTCTGCGCCAGCGCCTCGAAGCCGGCGATGGCGCTGTCCGGGCGGGCCCGGGTCAGGCTGCGCTTGAGCGCCTGCGAGGCCAGCGTGGCCAGGCCGGAGGCGGTGGCGAGGCGCAGGCCGAGGTGGACGCCCAGCTCGGTCATGGTGGCCAGGCAGGCCAGCCCGCCCACCGTCCAGCTGCTGGCGTCGCCCAGCCGCGTCAGGGTGCGGGCGACGAGGGTGCGGACGGGGTTGCGGTAGCGCTGGACGGCGACGAGGAGCGCCTCGTCGAAGGAGAGGATGCGCTGGAGCCGCCCGTGCTGGCGGACGACGACGACGCCCGCTTCGCCGTCGAGCTCGAACGACGCGCCGTCCGCGTCGAAGGTCGGGTTTCCTTGATCACCCATCGCTGCAGAGCCTGCTCCCCGGCCGTGCCAGCGGCGGGGCTCGTCTGCAACATCTGGGTGAACGGCCCATCGAGCAACGCCCCATAGGCGACGAACAGCTCGCCCGCCAGGTAGCGCGTGCCGCGCCGATCCTTGCCCCGCTTCACCCTGATGTGGGCGTTGGCCTTCGGGTCGGAGGGGCGGGACAGGTCCATGCGGATGCGCTCCACCCGCTTGCCGCGGTGGAGCAGGGTCACGGCGTCGCCGTCCACCGACTCGACCAGCGCCACGTGGGTGATGCCGTCGTCTACCTTGCCGTTGCGGTTCCGGTCGAAGGTGTCGTGGAAGAAGGCCAGGTCGCCGGGGCGCGGGTGGACGATCCGGGCGCTGGCGTCGAACATGCCCATCGAGCGCAGGGTCGAGGTCACCGGCACGACCTGGACGCCGCCTGCGCGGTAGGCGGCCAGGACGTAGCCGGAGCAGTCGAGCCGCACCGACTTGCCCACCACGTGCTGGGCCGCGGCCAGGATGCGCGCGCGCAGCTCCGCCAGCTCGGGCGGCTCCTCGAGCTCGGGGCCGGCCGGGGCCGGCTCACTGGGCGGCGGCGCGGCCTCGGCGGCGGTCGGCGGCGGCTCGACGGGCTCGGCCGGCGCCGCGGACGCGGGCGCGGCAGGCGTCGCCCCGGTCGCGTGCCCGACGTCGGCGGGCGGGCGGACCTGCGTCGTGGCGCAGGCGGAGAGCGAGCCGAGGAGGACCAGGGCCAGCGCAGCCAGCGCCGGCCGGGAGCGGGCGTCGGGCGTGCTCACGCGGCCGCCCGCTCCGCGCTAGCCGGCCCCGCGGCCAGACGGGCCAGCTGCCGGTCCTGGAGGCGCGACAGCAGCAGCTGCGCCAGCAGCGCGCCGCACAGGGCCATGAACATGTCCCACTGCGTGTCCCAGGGGTCGCCCTGCGTGCCCAGGAACGCGTCGGCGCCGGCGCCCAGCAGCACCGCGGCCAGCCACTCCACCAGCTCGTAGAGCGCCGAGATGGCCAGCGCCACGCTGGTCACCAGCGTGAACAGCCAGCCGCCGCGCCGCAGCGGCGAGGTGCGCAGCAGGACCTCGCGGGCCACCAGCGCCGGGACGAAGCCCTGGAAGAGGTGGCCGAGCCGGTCGTAGGGGTTGCGCGAGAGGCCGAGCACGTCCTTCACCCAGAAGCCGGCCGGCACCTCGGCGTAGGTCCAGTGACCGCCCACGCAGAGGACCATGGCGTGCAGCGCGATCAGCACGTACAGCACCGGCGTGAGCGGGAAGCGCTTCCGGGTGGCGAACAGGACCGGGAGCGCGACCAGGCCGGGCGCCACCTCCATCCACCAGGTGCTGCGCTCCTTCGGCGCCACGCCCGACCAGGCCAGCACGATCAGGACGGCGACGAGGAGGATGGCCTGGAGGCGCGTGAGCGTCATCGGCGGGCGAGCTCCTGGAGGAGGGAGGCGTCCACCATACCCGAAAGCTCGCCGGGTGGGGCGAACCCGAGCGCCTGCGCGTGCCTGGCCATCTGCACCACCTGTGTGGGCATGGGCATCCCGGGTGGGCTCGAGGCGCGTGAAGGCGTCGGCCACGATCTCGTCGGGGAGCCGCTTCCCGGCCGCGCGCTGCAGCCCGTCGTTCACCGCGCGCGCGAAGGCGCGCGGGTCCTGCGCCCAGCGCGCGGTGAGCGCCAGGTGCGCCTGCAAGAGCCGCCGCACGTCCTCGCGCCGCTCGCGCAGCGCGCGCGTCGAGGCCACCAGCACGGTGGTGGGGAAGGCGCCGCCGGGCCAGAGCGTCCGCTCGTCCACCAGGATCCGCCCCCGCCCCTCCGCCACCAGCCGCGAGGCCCACGGCTCCGGCACCCAGGCCCCGGCCAGCTGGCCGCGCACGAAGAGCGAGAGGATGTCGGCGTTGGCGAGCGGCGTGACCCGCACCTGGTCCGGCCCTTCGCCGTCCTCCAGCCCCTGCGCGTGCAGCCAGGTGCGGAGCGCCACGTCCTGCGTGTTGCCCAGCTGCGGCGACGCCACCCGCTGCCCGCGCAGCGCGGCCGGCGAGTCCACGCCGGCGCGCACCACCAGGGAGGCGCCGCCCGACGCGGCCCCGGCGATGATGCGCAGCGCCTCGCCGTGCGTGCGCAGGTAGGCGATGGCGGCCGGCCCCGGGCCCACGTAGGCCACGTCGAGATCGCCCGAGAGCAGCGCCTCCATCTCGGCCGGCCCGGCGTTGAAGAGCCTGACCTGGAGGCGGCCGTCCACGGCGCGCGCCAGCGTGCCGTCGGCCACGCCGGCCAGCGCCTGCGCGTGGGTCAGGTTGGGGAAGTGGCCCAGCCGCAGCGGCCCCCCGGGGCCGGGATCGCGCCGGCAGGCCGCCGCAGCGGCGAGCGTGAGCAGCACCAGCAACCGTCGCATGCAGATCCTCCGGCGGCGTCAGGCCGCCTCCAGGAGCCCCCAGCGCCGCCGCACCCGCAGCTCCAGCCACCGGAAGAGCACCTGATCCACGGCCACGCCGATGACCACGATGCAGGCCATCACGCCCATCACCTGGGCGGCGTCGAGCAGCTCCCGCCCCTGGTTGAGCAGCTGCCCCAGGCCGCCGGCCACGAAGATCAGCTCCCCGGCCATGAGCGCGCGCCAGGCGAAGCTCCAGCCCAGCTTGAGCCCGGTGAGCAGCCCCGGCAGCGCCGCCGCCAGCAGCACGCCGGCGTGGAAGCGCAGCCCGCGCACGCCCAGCGTCCCGGCGGCGCGCAGCAGGATGGGGTCCACGCCGGAGACGGCGTCCTCGGCCGCGATGGCGATGGCCAGGAGCGAGCCCATCACCACCACGAAGACGATGGCCGACTCGGAGAGCCCGAACCAGAGCAGCGCCAGCGGCAGCCAGCAGATGGACGGCAGCGCCTGGAGCCCCAGCACCACCGGCCGGAGCGCCTGCTGCACCAGGCCGCTGCGGGCCATGACCACGCCCAGCGGCACGCCCAGCAGCGCCGAGAGGCCGTAGCCCTGCGCCAGCCGCGCCAGCGAGCGGCCCAGGGCGTCCCAGAGCCGGCCGTCGGCCGCCATCTGGGCCACGCTGCGCGCCACCGCCGGCGGGCCGGGGAAGAGCCAGTGCGGCCAGGGGCCGACGCTAGAGAGGAGCGCCCAGGCCGCGATCGCCAGCAGCAGGAAGCCCACCGTCGCGAGCCGATGCCTCATCCCCCACCTCCTCCGCGCCGCGGTCCGGCGCCGGCGCCGGCAGCGCCTGCCCGGCCCCCTCGGCCCGGCGCAGCTCGCCGCGGATCTGGCGGGACAGCTCCACCAGCGCCTGGTCGTCCGGATCGCGCGGCCGCGGCAGGTGCACGTCCAGGTCCTGCAGCACGCGGCCGGGGCGCGCCGCCATCACCACCACCCGGTCCCCCAGCACCAGCGCCTCGCGCACGTCGTGGGTGACGAAGACCACCGTCTTGCGCGTGCGCAGCCAGATCCCCTGCAGCAGCTGGTGCATGTGGCTGCGGGTCTGCGCGTCGAGCGCCGCGAACGGCTCGTCCATCAGCAGCACCGCCGGCTCCATGGCCAGCGCGCGGGCCAGCTGCACCCGCATGCGCATGCCGCCGGAGAGCTGGTGGGGCAGGGCGTCCTCGAACCCCTCCAGGTGGACCAGCGCCACGTGCTCGCGGGCGCGCGCCAGCGCCTCGGCGCGCGGGAGGCCCCGGGCGCGCAGCGGGAAGGTCAGGTTCTGGCGCACGGTGAGCCAGGGGAAGAGCGCGTGGTCCTGGAAGACCAGCAGCCGGTCCGGCCCGGGGCCGCGCACCTGCACGCCGTCGATGTGGATGGAGCCGCCGCTGGGGGCGAGGTGGCCGGAGAGGGCGTAGAGGAGCGTGCTCTTGCCGCAGCCGGAAGGCCCCAGGAGGCAGACGAACTCGCCGGCGTGCACGGCGATGTTGACGTCCTTGAGCGCCACCACGCCGCGCTTGCCGAAGCGGTGGCCGACCTGCGAGACGTCGATCTTGGGCGGGCCGGCGCGGGCGCGACGCGGCACCAGCCGCCCGGGCCGAACCGGGCGACCCGCCAGCCACGAACGGAGCTCGCGCCACACGCAGCGACAAGGTGCGTTGGCACGGGCAGGCCGGCCTGCCCGGCTGCCTGCCCCCGCCTGGCCGGATCACGGGCGGTAGACGAGCAGCCGGCAGGCCAGGCCGCCGTTGCGCACCGCCAGCGCCTCGGCCGGGGCGGCGGGGAGCAGCTTCTCCAGCCCGCGGTCGGGGCCCAGCACCACCGCGGTCCAGCCGCCCAGCCGCGCCAGCAGCGAGGCGAGGGCCTGCCAGGCCTCCCGCGTGCCCTCGTCGAGCCGCACGCCGTAGGGCGGGTTCACCGCCAGCAGGCCGGGCCCGTCGGGCGGGCGCACCCGGCCCGCGTCCTCGCGCGCGAAGGTGACGAGCTCGGCCACCCCGGCGGCGGCGGCGTTCTTCTGGGCCAGCCGCAGCGCGCCGGCGTTGCGGTCCGAGGCGTGGATGGGGACCTTCACCGGCCGTGCGCGGCCGGCCAGCGCGGCCCGCAGCCGGGCCAGCCGGGCCGGGTCGTGGCCGGGGAGCCGCTCCAGGGCCAGCGGCCGCTCCAGCCCGGGCGCGCGGCCGGCGGCGGCCAGCGCGGCCTCGATGGCCACGGTGCCCGAGCCGCACATCGGATCCAGGAAGGGCCGGTCCCCGGCCCAGCCGCCGGCGCGCAGCAGCGCCGCCGCCAGCGTCTCGCGCAGCGGCGCGGCGCCGACGCGGGCTCGCCAGCCGCGCCGGTGCAGCGGCTCGCCGGCCGCGTCCACCGACAGGGTCGAGGCCCGGCCGGCCGGGCGCACCAGCAGCTCGGCCCCGCCGGCGCGCCGGGCCGCGGCCCTGCGCGCGGCGGGCAGCTCGGCCGCGTCGCCGGTCCAGAGCCGGAGCAGCACCGAGTCGGCCAGCCGCGAGGCCAGGCAGGCCATCGCGGCGGCGTCCACGCCCTCCGCCTCGGCGCCGCCCGGCACCGGCCGCGCGCCCAGCCCCAGCTCGCGCAGCTCGCCCGCCAGCAGCGGCTCCAGCCCGGGCGCGCAGGCGCAGAAGACCGACTCGGCGGCGCTCACCGCGCCAGCTCGAGCCGCAGCTTCACCAGCGTGTCCGCGCGGCAGGTCAGCTGGCGCACGGCCGGCCTGCGCCCCTTCAGCGTGGCGCGGACCTCCACCGGCTGCCCCGGCTCGCAGGACACGCCGGCCAGCGCCGGCGCCTCGCCGCGGGCCTGGCCGGCCACCGTCACCAGCGCGCCGGAGGGGACCGTCTCCACCGACACGGCGAACCCCTCGAACGGCGCGGTCTCGAGCCCCGCGGCCGGATCCGGGGTGAGCTGCAGCGGCGGCAGCGCGGTGATGGGCGTGCCCTCACCGGCCGGCTCCTCCGGCGCGGCCGCGGGCTGGGCCCGGCGGTGGCGGCGCCAGAGCGGGGCCACCATCACCGTGACGAGCATGATCGCCAGGAGCCCCAGCGCCACCCAGCGCGCGCGCCGGCCGCGCGGCGGCGTGGGCGGCAGCGGCGGCAGGTCGAGCCGGTCGGGGCGCTCGCCGGAGGGCGCGGCCTCGGCCCCGGCGTCCGGAGCGCCGGTGGGGTCGCCGGTGGGTGGAAGTTCCTCGGGCATGGCGCCAGTGTAGCGCGCCCGCCCTCGCCAGCAATTGCCGGACTCGCCGGCCGCGTGTACGCTCGGCCGCCCATGCGGCTCGGCTTCGACGCGAAGCGCGTCTTCCACAACGCCACCGGGCTCGGCAACTACGCCCGCGACGTGCTCCGGATCCTCTCGGCGCACGCGCCCGGCCACGCCTACCTGGCCTACAACCCGCGGCGCGGCCGCATCCCCTTCGCCGCCGCCGGCGTGGAGGAGCGGCGCCCCTCCGGCGCCTGGGCGCTGGTGCCCCCGGCCTGGCGGCAGCTGGGGCTGGTGCGCGACCTGGTGGCCGACCGGGTGGAGGTCTTCCACGGCCTCTCCAACGAGCTGCCCAGCGGCCTGCAGCGGAGCGGCGTGGCCGGCGTGGTGACCATCCACGACCTGATCTTCGAGCGCTACCCGCACCTCTACCGGCCGGCGGACCGGCGCATCTACCGCTGGAAGTTCCGCAGCGCCGCCAAGCGCGCCCGGCGCGTGGTCGCCATCTCCGAGCAGACGCGGCAGGACCTGATCGAGCGCTACGGGATCCCCGCCGAGCGGATCGTGGTGGTGTACCAGGGGTGCAACGCCGCCTTCCGCGCCGAGGTGCCGCCGGAGCGGCTGGCCGCGGCCGCGGCCCGCCACGGCGTGACGCCGGGCTTCGTGCTGCAGGTGGGGACGGTGGAGCCGCGCAAGAACCTGGCCGCCACGGTGGAGGCGCTGGCCGGGCTGCCGGACGCGCGGCTGGTGGTGGTGGGGCGCGAGACCGCCTACGCGCGCCAGGTGCAGGCGCGGGTGGCGGAGCTGGGGCTGGGCGGGCGGGTCCGCTTCCTGCGCGGCGTGACCACCGAGGAGCTGGCCGCGCTCTACCGGCTGGCGGCGGTGGCGGTCTACCCGTCCTTCTTCGAGGGGTTCGGCATCCCCATCGTCGAGGCGCTCTGCTCCGGCACGCCGGTCGTCACCACCCGCGGCGGCGTCTTCCCGGAGGCGGGCGGGCCGGGCTCGGCCTACGTGGACCCGGAGAGCCCGGCGGAGCTGCGGGCCGAGCTGGCCGCCATCCTGGGCGACGCGGACCGGCGCGCGCGCATGCGGACGGCGGGCCTGGCCCACGCGGAGCGGTTCCGGGACGAGGTCATCGCCCGCGAGCTGCTGGCGGTCTACGCTCAGGCGATGGGCTGAGCCGCCGCCATCGGCTCGCCGGCCCCGGACGCGTCCAGCGCCGCCCGCACCCGCGCCAGCAGCGCGTCCGGCGTGAAGGGCTTGGCCAGGAAGGCCACGCCCGAGTCGAGCACGCCGTGGTGGGCGATGACCTCCTGCGAGTACCCGGACACGAACAGCACCGGCACCGGCCCGTGCCGCCGCCGCAGCTCGTCCGCCACCGCGCGCCCGTCCAGCCCCGGCATCACCACGTCGCTCACCACCAGGCGCGGGCGGCGGGCGGCCTTCCCGAAGAGCTCCAGCGCCTCGGCGCCGTCGCGGGCCACCAGCACCTCGTAGCCGCCGCCCTTCAGCGCGCGCACCGTCACCTCGCGCACCTGGGCGTCGTCCTCCACCACCAGCACCGGCTCGGTGCCCCGCACGTCGGCCGGCGGCGGCGGCGCCGGGGTGCAGACGGGCCGGCCGTGGTGGCGCGGGAACCGGAGCTCGAAGGTGCTGCCGTGGCCCGGCGCGCTCTGCACCGTCACCTGGCCGCCGCTCTGGCTCACGATGCCGTAGACCGAGGCCAGCCCCAGCCCCGTCCCCTCGCCCGGCCCCTTGGTCGTGTAGAAGGGCTCGAAGATGTGGGCCTGGACCTCGCTGGACATGCCCTCGCCGGTGTCGGTGACCACCACCGCCACCGCGTCCGCCTGGTGCGGCGCCCCGGACACCTGGCGCGTCTCGATGGTGAGCGCGCCGCCGCGGGGCATGGCCGCGCGCGCGTTGAGCGCCAGGTTGAGGATCACCTGGCCCAGCTGCCCCGGGTCGCAGCGGATGGCCCAGTCGCCTGCACCCAGCAGCACGCGCAGCTCGATGTCCTCGCCCAGCACGCGGCGCAGCAGCTTCTCCGCGCCGCGGATGGCGTCGTCCGGATCGAGCGCCTCCGGCGCGATCACCTGCTTGCGCGCGAAGGCCAGCAGCTGCCGGGTCAGGTCGCTGGCGCGGCGCGCGGCGGCCCGGATCTCCTCCACGTCCTCGGCGCTGGCCGCGCGGCCGCCGCCCAGGTCGTCGAGGAGCGCGCCCGACGCGCTCAGGATCACCGTCAGCAGGTTGTTGAAGTCGTGGGCCACGCCGCCGGCCAGGCGCCCCACGCTCTCCAGCTTCTGCGCCTGGTGGAGCCGCTCGGCCGCCTCCGCCAGCTGCCGCTCCGCCTCGCGCCGCCGGGTGATGAGCTCGCTGTGGACCAGCAGCCCGCCCACCGCGCCGCCCGCCTCGCGCCAGGGGTGCACCTCCCAGCGCAGCCACTCGGTGCGCCCGTCCGGGCGCTGGAACGCGTCCTCCTCCGACCGCTCCACCGCGCCCGCCAGGCAGCGCTGGAACACCCCGCGCCAGCCCGCGGGCGCGTCGGGCAGGACCTCGGCGTGCGGGCGCCCCGCCAGCGGCCGATCACCGAGGCCGAAGTCCTCCCGCCAGCGCTGGCTGGTGGCCAGGTAGCGCAGCTCCCGGTCCAGCATGGCCAGCGCCGCCGGCGCGTCCTCCACGAAGAGGCGCAGCCGCTCCTCGCTGGCGCGCAGCCGCTCCTCCGCGGCCTTGCGGTCGGTGATGTCCCGCGCGTTGCAGAGCAGCCCCACGATCTCGCCGTCCGGATCGCGGTAGGGCGACTTGGAGGAGAGGACCAGCCGCCGGCCGGACGGCGTGCCGATCCACTCCTCCACCGTCTCGGCCCGGCCGCTGGAGAGGATGCGCGCGTCGTTCGCCAGGATGGCGGGGGCCAGCGCCGGATCCCGGTGGACCTCCTCCACCGAGCGGCCGATGACCTCGTCGGCGGGGCGGCCCAGGAGCGTCAGCGTGGCCTGGTTGGCGAACACGAACCGGCCCTGCCGGTCGCGCAGGAAGACCGGGTCGGGCACCGCCTCCGCGATGGCCCGCAGCAGCTGGTCGCGCTCCAGCAGCGCCCGCACCGACCGGCGCTCGCGCACCAGCACCCGCCGGATCCCCAGCGCCAGCAGCCCGGCGGTGGTGAGCACGAAGCCGATCCCCTTCACCAGCGACCAGAGCGCCTGCTGCTCGCGCGTGCCGGTCTCCACCAGCACCAGCCGGTCGGAGAGGGTGACCCAGGCGACGGAGAGGACGGCGTAGAGGCAGGGGATCCAGAGCTCGGGGTGGCGCACCAGCCAGGCCGCCGGCCGGCGCACCGCCGGGCTCGCGCCGGCCGGCGCGGTGGCAGCGGCCGGCCCGCCGCCTGCAATCTTGCTCGGCGCGCGCTGGTGCAAGGCACCCCCGGAGAGACAGCCTACATCCTTTCAAGGTGCGCGCCGGAGCGTCAAGCCGGCGGCGAGCCCAGGCGGGACTGTCACAGCGGATCGGCGGGCGCCTCACGGATGGGTCGGCGTTTGACGCAGGGTCGCTTCCGCCAGGTCCTGCGGCGCCTCTCGAGGTCTTCGATGGCCCATCGTCTTCCCCGCTGGATCCTCGGCGCGCTGCTCCTGCCCGGCCTCCTGGGCCTGGCCGGCCCGGCGCCGGCAGCCACGCTCATGCCCATCACCACGCGCTCGGCGAAGGCGCGGGCGCTCTACCTGGAGGCCCGGGCGCTGGCCGAAGGGCAGCGCGCCACCGAGGCCCGGGCCCGCGCCGAGGCCGCGCTGCGGGAGGACCCCGGCTTCGCGCTGGCCCACCTGCTCCGCTCCACCGTGGCCGCCGATGGCCAGGTCCGGTTCCAGGCCCTGGCCCGTGCGGTGGCGCTGGTGGGCGAGCCGCGCTTCTCGCAGGGGGAGCGCCACCTGGTGCTGGGCGCGGAGCGGGCCGCCAGCGGGGACGTGGCCGGCGCCACCGGCCACTACCAGGCGCTGGCGGAGCTCCACCCCCAGGACGCGCGGGCCCTGATGCCGCTGGCCCTGCTCCGCTTCGGCCAGCGCGAGTACGCCGGCGCGGCGGAGCTGCTGGGGCGGGCCGTGGCGCTCGACCGGCGCGACGCAGCCGCCTGGAACATGCTGGGCTACGCGCTGCGCTTCCAGGGGCGCGCCGACGAGGCCGTCCGCGCCTTCACCGCCTACGCCGAGGCCTTCCCGCGCGATCCCAACCCGCAGGACTCGCTGGGCGAGCTGCTGCTGGAGCAGGGCCGGCTGGACGAGGCGGTGGCCGCCTACCGGAAGGCGCTGGCCCTCGAATCCGCACTTCGCCTCGGCCCACGCCGGCGTGGCCACGGCGCGCTGGGCACAGGCGCGGCCGCAGGAGGCCATGGCCGCCCTCGAGGCGCAGCGCAGGGCTGCGCGCGACGCCGGCGAGCGGCGCACCGCCGTCTTCTGGACCACGCTGGGCTGGCTCCACCAGGAGCAGCCGGCGCGGGCGCTGCAGGCGTTCCAGGCCAACCTGGCCGGCTCGGTGCAGGACGCGGCGCTGCACGCCGCCAATCTCTTCATCGTGGCGGAGATCCAGCTGCACGCCGGCCAGGTGGACGCGGCGCTGGCCACGCTGGGCGAGGTGGACGCGGCCCTGGCCCGGGCCACCGCCGCGCCGGAGGGGGTGCGGGAGGCGCTGCGCCGCAACCGGCTGCACCTGACCGCCTGGGCCGAGGCCGCCGGCGGCGACCGCGCGGCCGCGCAGCGCGACGCGGCGGCCTTCCGCGCCCAGGCCGAGGCCAGCGGGCAGCGGCTGGAGCGGCAGCGGGCGGACCTGCTGGACGGGGTGGTGGCCCTGACCGCCGGCGACGGGGCGCGGGCGGTGGCGGCGCTGGCGCCGCTCGACGAGGGCGATCCGGAGGTGGAGGCGCTGCGGGCGCGGGCGCTGGAGGCGGCCGGCGACCGCGCCGCGGCGCGGGAGGCCTGGCGCCGGGCGGCGGAGTACCGGGGCGTGCAGTTCGCGCTGAGCTGGGCCTTCGTGCGGGCCGAGGCGGTGCGCGCGCTGGATCGGCTGGGCGCCACCTGAGGCCCACCTGAGCGGGCGCTGGCCGCGGGGGAGCGAACGCGCTACGCCTGTGCGGTGGAGCTGCCCCGCCAGTGGTTCGTGGCCTGCCGCTCGGACGCGCTGCGCGCGCGGCCGCTGGCGGTCCAGGTGCTGGGGCGGCCCCTGGCGCTGTTCCGCGGACCGGGCGGCGCGCCCGGGGCGCTGGAGGACCGCTGCCCGCACCGCAACGCGCCGCTCTCCGCCGGCCGGGTGCGGGGCGGCGAGCTGGAGTGCCCGTACCACGGCTGGCGCTTCGACGGCCGGGGCGGCTGCCTGGCGGTGCCGGGGCTGGAGGCGCCGCCCTCGGCCGGCGCGGTGCGCGCCGAGGCCTTCGCCTGCGCCGAGCAGGACGGGTACGTCTGGGTCTGGTCCAGCCCCGGCGACCCGCCGCCCGCGCCGCCGCCGCGCTTCCCGTGGCTGGGCGCGCGGGGCTACCACACCGCGCGGCGCGAGTTGACGGTGCAGGGCTCGCTGCAGGCGGCGCTGGAGAACACCCTGGACGTGCCGCACACCGCCTACCTGCACGGCGGCCTGTTCCGCACCGCCGGGGCCGGCCACGCGATCGAGGTCGAGGTCCGCCGCTTCGCCGACCGGTGCGAGGCGGTCTTCAGCGGCGAGCCCAGGCCCTCCGGCCTCGTGGGCCGGCTGCTGGCGCCGGGGGGCGGCGAGGTGGAGCACGTCGATCGCTTCCTGCTCCCGTCCATCGCGCAGGTGGAGTACCGGCTGGGCGCGGCTAGCCACCTGGTGGCCACCACCGCCATGACGCCGGAGGCGCCCGGCCGCACGCGGCTCTTCGCGGTGGTCACCTGGCGGCTGCCGCTGCCGGGCTGGCTGGTGCGGGCGGTGCTCACGCCGGTGGCGGGCCGGATCCTGGCGCAGGACGCGCGCATGCTGGCGCTGCAGGCGGAGAACGTGCGCCGCTTCGGCGGCGAGCGGTTCACCTCCACCCGGCTCGACGTGCTGGGGCCGCAGATCGCCCAGCTGCTGGAGCGCGCGGCCCGCGGCGAGGCGGGGCCGGTCGGGGACGCGCCGCCCGAGCACGCGCACCGCGCGCGGATGGTGCTCTGATGCGCCTGGCCGACGGCCACGCCGACTCGTTGATGTGGAACCGCGACCTGACGATCCGGCAGCGGCGCGGGCAGGTGGACGTCCCGCGGCTGCGGCAGGCGGGCGTGGCGCTGCAGGCCTTCACCATCGTGACCCGAGGCTACCCGTGGCTGGACGGCTTCGGCGCCTTCGCCGCCGCGCGCGGCTGGCCGCGGGCCGCCCGGCGCGCCCCCTGGGCGCGCTGCCTGCACCAGGTCGAGGCGCTGCACGCGCTGGCCGCCCGCTCCGGCGGCGCGCTGGCGCTGGCCGACTCGGCCGCGGCGCTCTCGGTCCACCTGGACGCCGGCCGGATCAGCGCGGTGCTGGGGGTGGAGGGCGGCCACGCGCTGGAGGGGGACGCGGGGCGCGTGGCGGAGCTGGCGGCGCGGGGCGTGCGGTTCATGGGGCTCACGCACCTGGGGAACAACGCGCTGGGCGGCACCTCCACGCCGCTGCACGGGGATCGCCCGCTCAGCACGCACGGCTTCGAGGTGGTGGACGCGCTGGCGGCCTCGGGGCTGGCGGTGGACCTGGCCCACGCCTCGCCGCGCACCTTCGACGACGTGCTGGCGCACCCGGCCCGCCCGCGCCTGCTCTGCTCCCACGCCGGCATCGCCGCGGCGCGCCCGGGCTGGCGCAACCTGTCGGCCGGACAGCTCGGCCGGCTGGCCGACCGCGGCGGGGTGGTGGGGGTGATCTTCGCCACCGTCTACCTGGGCGGCAGCGGCCTGGAGGACGTGGTGCGCCACGTGGAGGCGGCGCTGGACGGGGCCGGCGAGGACGCGGTGGGGCTGGGCTCGGACTTCGACGGCATGGTCCCCATGCCGCCCCAGCTCCGCGACGTGACCGGCCTGCCGCTGCTGGTCCAGGCCCTGGAGCGCCGGCTGCCGGCGGCCACGGTGGAGAAGGTGGCCTTCGGCAACTGGCGCCGGTTCTACGGCGAGGTGCTGGGCTGAGCGGGCAGCCGCGCGGGCCCCTTCGGCTTCACCACCCAGCTCGCCACCATCAGCCCCAGCCCCACGAACACCGGCACCACGCCGATCACCCCCAGCCCCAGCGCGGCGGTCTGCGGCAGCAGCCAGAGCACCAGCGCCACGCCGAACCCGGCGAAGAGCGTGATGATGCCGCCCACCAGGAGCCCCTGGGCGGTGCGCTCGGCGCGGGTGCGCGGGTCGAGCCCCAGCTCCTCCCGCTCGTCCGCGTCGGCCATCGACGGCGGGGGCGGCAGCGTGGCGGGGTCGAGCCCCTTCTCGATGGCCACGATCCGCTCCTGCATGGCCAGCTCGGCGATCTTCTGCTGGGCGCGCATGCGGAAGATGCCGGCGGCGATGCCGCCCACGATGGCGACGATGGGGATGAGCAGGGCGACGAGCGGGATGGAGAAGGCGAGCACGGGGGCGGCTCCTGTCTGGCTGGGGCCGCGCCGTGCGGCCCGTTCGCTGCTTGGACCGGCGACGGCGGAGGGCGGTTTCAGCGGCCCCGTCCGGGACCCCGGAGTCGGTGGGGCCGGGGGTAGGGTCGTGACCGATTCCGGGCCAGGGTGAAACCGGCGGCCCCGGTCGGCCGGTCCAACGCGGAGATGCTCTCCCTGGTGACGTCCCCTCCCGCCCACGAGCCGCAGCCCAGGCGCGCCGCAGCTGCGTCCACGGGCGAGGAGCGGGCGCTGCTGGAGCGCGCCCGGCGCGGAGACGCGGCGGCCTTCGGGGCGCTGGCGGCGCGACACCAGGACCGGGCCTACGCGGTGGCCCTGCGCATCACCCGCAGCCCGGCCGAGGCAGCCGAGGCCACGCAGGAGGCGCTGGTACGGGCCTGGCGGGCCCTGCCCGGCTTCCGCGGCGAGGCCAGCTTCGGCACCTGGCTGCAGCGCGTGGTGGCGCGCCGGGCGCTGGACCGGGCCGAGGCGCTGCAGTCGCGCCGCCGGCGCGAGGTGGCGCCGGAGGCTGCGCTCGAGGAGCCGGCCGCGCCGGCCGCCGAGGGCGATCCGCTGGCGGCGCGGCAGGTGGAGCGGCTGCTCGAGCGGCTCACGCCGGCGCAGCGCGCCGCGGTCACGCTCTACTACCTGGAGGAGCAGCCGGTGGAAGCGGTGGCCGCCGCGCTCGGGCTGCCCGCCAACACCGTGAAGACCCACCTGCACCGGGCGCGCGCGGCGCTCCGGCAGGCCTGGGCGGAGCAAGGAGGCGAGCCATGACGTCCTGCGAGGCGCTGCGGCGCTGGATCGACGAGGGTCGGCCGGCCGGCGACGCCGGTGCGCTGCTGGCGCACGCCGCCGGGTGCCCGGGCTGCGCGGCCGAGCTGGCCGCGGCCGACGCGCTGGAGGCGGCGCTGCGGGCGCCACCTCCCGCGCGCGCCCCGGCGTGGATCCTGCCGGCGGTGATGGCGGAGGTGTCGCGCGCGCAGGCCCGGTCGCGGGCCCGCCGCCGCCGACGCGCGGCCTCGCCCGGCGCGCTGGTGGCCTGGTCGGCGGTGGCGCTGGCCGTAGGGGGGGCCGGCTGGGCGGCCGCCGCGCTGGGCGGACCGGCGCTTCCGCCGCTGCCTTCGATCCCGGCGCTGCAGCCGGAAGCGCTCCAGGGGCCCGCCGTGGCTGCCGCGCTGGCCACCGTCTCGCTGACGGCCTCTGCCGGCCTGACCTGGCTGGCCCTGTGGCTGACGCGAGCGGTGGAGGCGGCGGCGCTGCGGAGGTGAGGCACGGGGGATGCTCTCGGCCGCAGCGGGAGCGCGCGGCCACGGTCTGGTGGCCGCCTGTATCGACTAGCTGGGGGGCAAGGGGGAAAGGGTTCGAATCCCTTTTCCCGCTCCATCTTGCCCCCGGTTTCCTCCTTGGAGACCGGGGGCTTTTCGTTTCGGGGCCCTTCCACCGTAACCCCGACCGTAACCTCCGCCGTAACCTCGGCGGCGGTGGTCGCCTCCACGGCGCCCGCCCAGGCCGCCGGGTCGATGGCCAGGACGGCCTCGCACATCCCCGGCCACTGCATCTCGAGGCGCGTGTAGAAGTCCGACGCCCGCTTCGGCTTGGGGTGGGTGATCAGGTTCAAGTGGGTAAGCGCTGCACGAACCCCGTCTGGCGGCGGGCGGGCCGGGGAGGCAGGCTGGGCGCGTGGACTGGAACCACGCGCGAGCGCCAGGAGCGGCCCGGTCAGCCCGGCGACACCTGCTCACCCGCCACCGGGAGCGGCGGCGGGACGGTGAGCGTGCCGATCTCGTTGGCGAGCTCGGCGGGGTCGAGGCGCGCGCGGGTCTGGGCCCAGTACCTGGGTGCGAGCTCGAGGTAGCGGTCGCGCGGCCAGTGCGCGAGGACGCGGAAGAGGTCGCGCAGGTAGGCCTCGGGGTCGAGCCGGTGCAGCCGGGCCGAGGCGACGAGGGACAGGATGTGGCCGGCGGCCTCGCCGTGGTCGTGGCTGCCGACGAAGAGCCAGCTCTTCCTGGCCGACGGCGACCCTGCGCAGCTCGCGCTCCGAGCGGTTGTTCCTCGAGTTGGAGCCGCCCGTCCTCGAGCACGCGCGATGAGCGCGTCCTTTCTGCCGGACGGCGTAGCCGAGCGCCGAGTCGGAACGAGCCCGCGCTGATCCGCGGACGCGCTCGTACTCCGCCTCGGCCCAGGCGAAGAAGTCGACCAGGTGCACGCGCAGGTGCTGACTACGCTGGCGCAGGATGGTCTCGGGCGGATCATTTCGCCAGAAGTCATCGAGCGCGAACACGTACCCCGATGCGCGCCAATCCCTCGCGGGCGACCTCGCTCTTCGTGCAGGTCGCCTCCCAGAACTTGCGTCGCGCGTGGGACACAGCAGCCGACCTCGACGCGGGTGGTCCTGACCACCCTCGCCGTCCCTCGGGCGGCTTGTCCGGCTCGCGGAAGAGCACGTCGTAGACGCTCTTGGCGTCTGCCTGGATGTAGCCGGAGTACCCCTCGAACATCTCGAGCAGCGTCGCGCTGGTCTCCTTGCGCGCGTACTCGAAGAAGACGTGATCGCGGTCGGCGATTTGGACGAAGTAGTGGCCCCGGTGGCAGGGCTGGGTGCTTGCCGTCCTCGCGCGGCTCCGGCTGGACCGGGATCCCGGGTCGCGGTCGGTGGCGATGCAGAAGGCGGTGCGCCACGCCTCGTCGCGCGCGGCCTCGATCACCGTCGCGCCAAGCGGTCGCCCCCGCGTCCTCGACCCACCGGCTCATCGTCCCGCGGTCGAGGTGGAAGCCCTCCCGGGCGAGCCGGTTCTCGATGCGGTGGAGGGGGAGCCCGTCGCAGAACTTGTCGGTGAGGAATGTGCGCCAGGAGCGATGGCGCCGCCAGCGAGCGCGGGAAGCACTCGGGCGGCATCGGCGTCGTCTCGATCATCGAGTCGCCGTTCCGCGTCGACCACCCGGTACTTCGCCCGGGCGTGCTCGAGCACGCGCGCGCCGCCGCGCTGCCAGGGGGCCACCTTTCGGCTCTCCTCGAACCCGAACCGCTCGGCCTTCCCCTCCGCGACGAGCTTCTCGAAGGATGGGGGTCGAACTGGCTCGACCCGCACCACCGGGAGCTTGAGCGTTGCGCAGGTCCCGGCGGCCGGTTGGCTTGCGCTTCTCCTTCGGCTCGGCGCCGTCCTCGCCGCCTGCCTTCGGCGGCAAGCCACCCCCGAGCCGGTTCAGCTCGGCCAGCTTCGCGGCGAACTCCAATCTCGAGCTGCGCGTCGTGTCCACCCGCTCGGCCTTGGCCACGAAGATGCGGCGCTTCCCAAGCAGCTCCAGCTCGAACCGCAGCCGCTCGTGCGAGGCGCGGAGCAGATCACGCTCCTGCGTCAACCTTCGCCAGCTCCGCCTCGGTGGCGGCCAGGGGCGGCATCGCGGGCAGCGAGCGCCGCCTCGAGCTCCTTGATCCGATCCTCCACCGTCGTCGCCGCCATCGCGACCACGGTTGTAGTCACGCCGCGCGATCTGTCAATGGGTGCGGACCACCGCGACCTTCGCTTTCTTCTCCTGCACGTCGATCCCCGTCGAGCAGGTCGTCCAGCGCCCGCTCGTCTGATGGCGATGCTCGTCGGCACCCTCCGGCGCGTCCGGCAGCCTGAATGTGCCGCGGTCCAGAGGCGCTTGTAGAAGAGGCACATCCCCCGTCCCATCGCAGAAGGAGGACCTTCATCGCGTCACGCCGCTTCCCGAAGAAGACGAAGAGCGCGCCGCCACCGGGCCTCCCGTGCCGGATCCGCTCCGTCACGATGCCGGCGAGCCGGTCGAAGCTCCACCGCAGGTCGATCCGGGTCGAGCCCCACGAACACATCCACGCCGTGCGGGATCATCGGGTGCCCTCCGCGCGCGCGGCCAGCGTCTCGAGCACGGCGGCGAAGGTCGCCCGGTCGAACCCCGGACGAACCACGATGCGCGCCATGCCGACCTCGACCACCAGGTCCGGGGCCCGCGGGCGCGCCCGGGACTGCCGGCAGGCGCACCACCTTCGCCACGCGGATCCGCGCCGGCGACTTGCCGCCGTGCCTCAGCCGATGCGACCAGTGCCGCAGGCCGCCCGCCGTGAACCCCTTGCCCTCGCAGAACCGGGGGGAGCTGAGCCCGCTCGCCCTCCACTCTGCCACCCGCTTCGCCCAGATCTCCCGACTCGACATGCCGGCCAGTGTGCGGTGGGCCGCCCCGCGCCGCTAACCGGGGTCCGTGCAGCGGTTACGATGTGGATGTCGCGGCCGCGCACGCCCGGTTCGCTGGGACGGACCGTGCCGAGGCGGCGCGGCGCGGGGCCCGCGCGCTCTCGCCGAGCCGCAGCCGTCTCAACATCTCGCGAACGTCGAGCACGTCGCATCTCCTCTCTGCCATCCACACCCTCCGGGCAAAAGGCCCGGAGTGGCACGCGCCCTCGGCGGCCACAAGGCGCACGTCGGCCCCTCCGCGCGCCTCCCGGCGGCGGCCGTGTCGTCGTGCTGTGGGGAGCTGCGGGGTGGATCAGTTACCCCGCTCCTGGGTGGATCAGTATGGGTGATCACGGGTGGATCACCATGCCCGCCCCTGGGTGGATCAGCTTGGTCGCTCCTGGTGGATCACCTACCGCGCCCACCGACAGGCGGCGTCCAGGAGACGTGGAGGGCGCTTGGATAGGCACCAAGAACGACAACCGCTTCACGGTGCCCAGGAGGCGCGAGCGTGTCGGTGCTGGCGCGACAGGCGAGAGTACGAGGAACACTGCCAGCGACACTGGCGGCGTTCGCGGTCACGTCACCGACCCTCCTCGTCCTTCCCCACGAGGAACGGCCCGCGGCGCTCCTCCTCGAGTTCGGCTCGCTTGGCTTCGGCCTCGGCTCGCGTAGCGAAGCTACCCACCCACACCCGGTACCAACGACCCTTGCCCGGGACGTCCGCTGCTACCACGCGCCCGTCCAAGCCATGGGCCGTCATCTGGGCCTCCTCCTCATTCTGATAGGCGCCGACCTGAACGTGGAACGAGGGGCCCTGCGAGACGTGCTCCGGGGACGGTGGTGCGACCGCCGATGGGACGGTAGGTGAGGGTGGAGGGTCCTGGGGTGCAACGGGCGCAGGCTCTGGACTCGGATCTGCTTGAGCTGTCGGAGGCGTCGCCGAAGACGCCGCCGGCTCGGCCAAGGGCGGTGGGGCAGCGGGTGGAGGAGTCCAGTCCGGTCCAATCGGATCCTCGACCTTGAACGTCGGATCCGGCTTGAGGTCCATCTTGATGATGATCGGGCTTCGCCGTGGGAGAAGTTGGACCAGTCCCGTGTCGAGGACGAACTGCTCGACAGTCACCCCACCGGGGATGAAGAAGGGTAACCCGACCTCGATGTCCTTGCCGGGCGGGATGTCCGTCGACCACAGGTCCGAGGACTCAATCTTGCCACCTGACGCGGGCACGATGACGGCGTTCCTGGACCAAAAGTGGAAGTCATCAGCCCAGGAAGGGTTCCTGATGTTCACTCTGAGGACAAGTTCGGTCCCATCGTCCCGTGGCTTCGCCGTGTACTCGACAATCCTGATGATCATTCCCGGCCCTGCGAAAGTGCCGGGCAGGTTCGGCCGAAGGCCGATGGATTCCGCGCTCTGCTTGATGGTCCGGAAGACGGTTTCCTTGCTTCCCAGCGTCTCGGCGTGCTCCTCCCACCTCACCATGCTGTCGAAGTCGCCGCGCAGGTACGCGGCTTTTGCCATGTGTAGCGACAACGAGCGTGAGGCAAGAACCCTGGCGCGGTGCCTCGTGTAGAGAGCCTTCAGCTGGTCGGTGTCGTCACTGCGCGCGAACCCCACCGCGGTCTCGCCAAGAACGATCTCCGGAGGCCGCTCGCCGAAGAGTTCGATGGCTTTCAGGCGGCGGTCGTTGGCCTCGGCAGGATCGCCGGCCTGCTCCTCGGCCTCAGCAAGCCCGTAAAGTACCCAGGCGTTCTTGTCGAACCTCTTGGCCGCCTCATCTAGTTCCTCCAGCTTCTTCTCGCCGTCAGGCAGTGCGCGGAGGGCGAGATACTCGAGGTCCCCGTCATCTGGGTGGGCAGCGGACAGCTCGCGATAGATGTCGCCGACTCGAGTGCGGTCGTTCCTCACGCGAGCGTCCTGCCAGTCCCGGTGCCACTCAACATCCTTGTGCACCGAGACCCAGAACTTCGTCTCGGGCACACGTGCGTAGACGAGCCACCCCAGTCCACCGAGAGCTGCCGCAACGAGCACCACCGCCGCAGCCAGTACGAGCTTCTTCCGCTGCTCGGGTGAGAGCGACGGCAGCCGCTTCCGGTGAGGAAGGTCCAGGCGCTCGCCGCAGTGCTTGCACTTGATCGCCACGGCGAGGATCTTCCTCACCGCACATCGGGCACTTCTTCAACGCCTCGTGCGCTTCCATTCGTGTCCCTCCCCGCGGAGCGGTGTGGGCATGGCACGCGGCGCCCGGGTTGGCGCTGGCGGAGCTGCTCCACGAGAACCGCTCACGGCAGGTCCAGCGTGCACCCGCCTTCACCATACGTGTGCAGCTCGCCCGTGCCCGGGTAGCGCCAGCTGGTGCCGCCCGCGTCCACCAGCTCGACGTGGTAGCTGCGGCAGCCCGAGGCGCGCGCGGAATCGACGGCGCGCGTCCCCTGCGCCGCGCTGCCAAGCGCCACCGACATGGCCTGGGCCGCGCCGTCCAGCACCAGCGTCACCGACTGCGGCGCGGCGGCGGCGGAGACGTTGGCCAGGAAGCGGATGGTGCTGCCGGTCCGGAGCAGGTGGCTGGCGTCGAGGAGCGGCGAGGTCTCGGCGGAGGCGCCGCCGCCGAAGTCCTGGGTCCAGTACTGGCCGTAGGGGCTGCCCGAGACCTGGGCCCAGCCCACGCCCAGCTCGCGGTAGCCGCCGGCCATGAGGTTGCGGCGGTGGCCGTCGCAGCTGGCGCCGTCGGCGCAGCAGCTGCCGCCGCTGGCGTCGCAGATCCAGCCCAGCATCACCGCCTCGGGGTCGCCGTAGCCGGCCGCGATGTTCTCGCCGATGGTGCCGTTGCTGTACGTGGCGTGGATGCGGGTGGCCCAGCCGGTCCCGTCGCAGGAGTCGTGGGAGAAGCAGGGCGTGCTGGCCATGTCCTGCGAGTGCGCCTCGGCCGAGGTGCCCAGGCCGGCGTTCAGCGCAGCGGCGTCATACCGTCCGCGTAGCCGTCCATCATGCCCGTGCCCAGGCTCCCGCCCGACCAGCGGGCCTTCCAGTGCGCGGGCGACATCCGCACCGCGTCGGTGAGCGCCAGCACCGAGCGCTCGGGCCAGGCCGGCACGGTGGCCGGATCCCGCCGCCGGTGCCACCCCCGCCACCCCACCGCCCCGCCACCTCCGCCACCGGCGCCGCCAGCGGTGGCCAGGTCGGAGGTGGCCGGGCCGCAGGCGGCGACGAGGAGGACCGTCAGGAGCGGGGCGAGGCGGCGAGCGGAGATCACTCGCCGATGAGAGCGCACCAGCGGGCGCCGGCGCAACTCACTTCGGCGGCGTGGTGGCGGAGGAGGGTGGGCGCAGGTGCTCCCGCGGGGGCCAGCGCGGCCAGCAGCCGCTTCCCCTCGACCACACGCGGATTGTCCGCCTCACCGACAGGCCTTCCGGCGTTTCATGCTCGTTCCTGAGTCCAGAATTCTCCGACGGTGTGGATGACGATGTTGTTCATCGTGCCGGGCGTGGACATGGAGAGCCCGGAGACGATCACGATCCGTTCGCCGGCCCCCGCCATTTTGCGTGTTTGGACGAATTGGTCCACACAGTGCGATCAATTTGGTGGCGCTGGTAGGCGCGGGCATCTCCTGCGGAATGACACCGTAATGGAGGGTCATTCGGCGGAGGGCCGAGGGGGTCGCTGGACAAGGGCGAGGATCGGCACGGTCATGCGGTTCTTGGAGAAGAGCCGCGCGGTCGCCCGGTCTGGCACCAGACGACGACGAGCTTGAGTTTCATGTCGTTGACGACCTGCCATACGCCGCGGGCCATGGCGGCGGACAGTTGCAGGGTCTTGAGCTTGAAGTTGGGCTCGGCTCGGGGGGATGGTGTCGAGGTAGTTCTCGGTGATCTCGGCGATGTCGGGTAATCATCGCGACGGTGGTTCGGGAATTTGCCGACGGAGGTCTCGCCGGAGAGCATGACGGCGTCGGTGCCGTCGAAGATGGCGTTGGCGACGTCGGAGGCTTCGGCGCGGGTGGGCGGAGGAGATCTCGATCATGCTCTGAGCATCTGGGTGGCGACGATGACCGGTTGCCGGCGGCCTGGCAGCGGCGGACCGGTTCCCTTCTGGATGATCGGGTCTTGGGCGACATCCATCTCGACGCCCAAATCGCCGCGGGCGACCATGAGCCCATCGGCCGCGTCGATGATCGGGTCGATCATGCGGACCGCCTCGGGCATTTCGATCTTGGCGATGAGGTGGATGTCGGAAACCTTGTTGATGAAATGCTGGCGGAGGAGGGAGAGGTCTTCGGCGGAGCGGACGAACGAGAGCGCCACGTAATCGAGGTCGGTTTTCGATCGCCCAGTCGACGTCGCGCCAGTCTTTGTCGGTGATCGCGGGAGTGTTGAGGGCGGAATCGGGGAGGTTGATCCCCTTTGAGGACTTGAGCATGCCGCCGTCGGTGCACTTGAGGATCAGCTGGTTGTAGTTCTTGTCGATGCAGAGGAAACGGAGGAGGCCGTCTTCGATCAGCACGCGGTTGCCGATCTGGACGTCGTCGATGATCTGGGGAAAGATGGAGGAGACAACGCCGTTTTCACCTTCGATCCTCGCGACACTGCATGATGAGCTGGTCGCCCAGCGTGATCGGCATGCCGCCGGCCCCGTCGAGGTCTTTGATTTTGCCGAGGCGGATCTTGGGGCCGCACAGGTCGCCGAGGATGGCAACCGGCTGGTCGTGTTTGGCGGCGGCCTCGCGGATTTGCGGGTGAGCATGGCGAGATGCTCGTCCAAGGAGCCGTGGGAGAAGTTGAGACGACAAACATCGACCCCCTCGCGGAAAAGGGCCACGAGCGTCTCGACCGTGGCGACAGCCGGGCCGATCGTGGCGACGATTTTGGTACGGATCATGAATTAAAGGTCACTTAAGCGACAAACCATCCGTGATGGAGCATGTGCACAGACGTCGGTTCAACAGATTGTGATAGCGGATGGGGGGATTGGAAGCAAGCGATGTGAACGCGTTGACGGCGGTTGGACGCCGGGACGTCTGTGGCAATGGCGAAAGGGCCCACAACGCCAGGGCGGCAGGCAATCGAGGCGGGCTGGGCATTTGTTTTGAAATTCATTCTGGTTTGTCGTACTTTAAGGGCAATGCGCACGCAGTACGACGCCGACGACGTAGAACGAGTGATTTCCGCCCTGGTGGAGAAGATCGCCCGTGCCTTCAAACCGGATCAGCCGCTGGGGATCATCGGCGTGCTGACGCACGGCGAGGTGCTGGCCGAGAGGTTGAGTTCGATGCTGCAGAGCAGGGGGTTTGGCCAGATTCAGGCGTGCTGGAATCGTAGTTGTTGTACGGGACAATCTTCGGGAGATCAGCGAGGCGATCGTTCGGCCGACGGATGTCGGGTTTGACCTTGAAGGGGTGCCGATCCTGCTGGTGGACGACGTGCTGTTCACCGGGCGATCGATCCGGGCGGCATGGCGCTGGGGGATTTTGGCCGGCCGGCCGCGATTCGACTGCTGGTGCTGGTCGATCGAGGCGGGCGCGAGTTGCCGATCCAGGCGGATTACGCCGGGTTGGCGTTGACGGACATATCGGCGGATTACCGGGTGAACGTCAGGTTGAAGGAAGTCGACGGCGTCGACGAAATCGTCGTTGAACCGCGTCGATCATTTCGATTGAGCTGTCCAGAAACCAGGCAAACCAAAGGTCTCATGCCCACCTCCCACAAACCGCACTGGACCCGCAAGCATCTCCTGGGCCTTGAAGAGCTCACCAGCGAGGAACTGCGAACGCTGCTGGACACGGCCGATTCGTTCAAGGGAGGTCGAAGCGGTCGGTGAAAAAGGTGCCGGCCCTGCGAGGCAGGGTGGTGGTGAACGCGTTTTTGAGGATTCAACCCGCACGCGGACGAGTTTTGCGCTGGCGGCGCAGCGGCTAGGCGCGGACGTGATCGATTTTTCAGAGAAGACAAGTTCGACAAGCAAGGGCGAGACGCTGGTCGACACCGCGCCGAACATCGAGGCGATGGGGATCGACGTGATGGTGGTTCGGCACCAGGCGGCCGGGGCAGCGGCGCTGCTGTACGCACAGCCTCAAGTGCAGCGTGGTGAACGCCGGCAACAGCGCACCACGAACACCCGACGCAGGGCCTGCTGGACGCTTACACGATGCGGGAGCGATTCGGGCGGATCGAAGGGCTGAAGGTGGCGGTGGTGGGGGACATTTCGAACTCGCACGTGGCGAGGTCGAACCTCTGGGCGCTGACGAAGCTTGGAGCGGAGGTGATCTTCGTCGGCCCGCCGACGCTGTGCCCCAAGACCTTCGAAAAGCTAGGCGCGAAGGTGGTGCATGACTTTGATTCGGTGATCGGGCAGGTTGACGTGATCAACATGCTGCGGGTTCAGTTCGAGCGGATCAAGTCGAGCCAGTTTCCGTCGGTGCGGGAGTTCACGCGGCTGTTCGGGCTGACGTGGGAGCGGTTCCAGCGGTGCAAGAAGGATGTGTTTGTGATGCATCCCGGGCCGATGAACCGGGGAATCGAGATCCAGTCGGAAATCGCCGACGGGGCGCAGTCGGGGATTTTGACGCAGGTGGCCAACGGGCTGGCGGTGCGGATGGCGGTGTTATACCTCGTCACGCATGCCGAAGGGCGCGATGCGGGCTGATCCGAACGGGAATTTGAGGGTTCTTAAACGGGCGGATCGCGACAAGGTGCGAGTCTCTTTCGCTGGAGACCTGATATGTCCTCAAAAGACCGAAAGACGCGCGGGACGGACATCGATCACGCAATCCGGCGCGACTCCCAAGACCAGCCGGCCGCAAACGGCCAACGAACTCAAGACCGAGGCGAATCGACCCGTTGAAGCGGGAGGCACGAAGCATCGAGGGGATCGCCGGGACATGAACAAGACGTACACCGGGAACAAGCGGCACAGCACGGGAACACGCCGCGGGCGAATGTGTCGACGAGGAAGGCGTGAAGGGCCTGGCCTCGGTAATCACGCTCAGGGCTGGTTCATGTACTCGCTGGAGCGGTACCAGTCGATCCAGCGTTTGAGGCCTTCTTCGAAGAAGACCTTGGGCTGGTAGCCGATGAGGCGGTATTGGGCGGCGGAAATGTCGGCCCAGGAGTCGCGGACGTCGCCGGCACAGGGCGGGGCGAGGATGGGCTTGACGTCGGTGCCGAGGAAGCGGTTGGCGAGCGTGACGATGTCCATCACGCTGACGCACTGCCCGCAGGCGACGTTGACGACCTGGCCTTTGAGGCCGGGGGTTTCGGCGGCGCGGAGATTGGCGTTCGACGACGTTGTCGATGAAGCAGAAGTCGCGGGTCTGGAGGCCGTCGCCGTAGATGATGGGGGCGATGCCCTTGACCACGCGCGAGACGATGGCGGGGATGGCGGCGCCGTTCCCGGCTCTTGGGGACCTGGAAGGGGCCAAAGACGTTGAAATAGCGTAGTGAGAGGGTCTCCATCCCGTGGAGTTGGGCGTAGACGGTGAGGTAAAGCTCGCCGACGTATTTGGCCGCGGCGTAGGGGCTGATGGGGGCGGGAAGCTGGTTTTCGCGCTTGGGGAGTTCGGGCTGGTCGCCGTAGGCGCTGGAGGAGGCGGCGTAGATGACTTTGCGGACTCCGGCCTTGCGGGCGGCCTCAAGGAGCTTGAGCGTGCCGGTGGCGTCGATCTCGTGGTATTCGATGGGCATTTCGACGGACTGGGGCACCGAGGCCCAGGCGCCGTGGTGGAAGACGACGTCGGCGAATTTTGACGGCGCGATCGAGTTTGGCTTCGTCGAGGATGGAGCCTTCGATGAATTCGATGCGGTCGGCGATGTCGCGGAGGCGGGCGTGGGAGCCGCGGGACAGGTCGTCGAGGACGCGCGTGCGGTAGCCGCGTTCCAAGAGCGCGTGGGCCAAATGATGCCCGATGAACCCCGCGCCGCCTGTCACCAAAGCCGTCTTCATAGTTCCTTTCATGCTGATGGGCCGCGCTCATCCGCGGTCCCACGGACGATTGTGCGCGATTTTCGCCCAGAAGAAAACGGGGCGAAATTCGTCAATCGGCTGAGGCCGGGGATTTGACGGATGGGAATTCATCTTCCGGGCGGGCTTCGTCCGATAATGTTGATGGTCTTTTGGAGATTTCATGGCTGAACCGACAGTGATCGTGACCGGCGCCACCGGGTTTATTGGCTCGCACACGTCGCCAGGCGGTGGTCGGCCCAGGGGTACCGGGTAATCGGGGTGGACAATTTCTGCGATTTTTACCCGCGGAGTTGGAAAGAGCAGAATGTGAAAGCGGTGGGGTCGGGGCTTGAGTCCGAGGAGATGGACATTACCGATGGGCCGCGGATCAGGTCGCTGATCCAGGCTGTGAAGCCGGAGGGGATCATCCATCTGGCGGCGATGGCGGGGGTGAGGCCGTCGATGGAGAGGCCGGTCTATCTACTCGAAAGTGAACATCGAAGGGACAACGCACCTGCTGCAGGCGGCGGTGGAGGCGAAGGTTGGGCGTTTCGTCTTCGCGTCAAGCTCGAGCGTGTATGGGAACAACGCGAAGGTGCCGTTTGCGGAGACGGACGATGTGTCGGAGCCGATCAGCCCTTACGCGGCGACGAAGTACGCAGGGGGAATTGCTGGCGCACACGTACTGGCATTTGTACAAGCTGCCGGTGGCGTGTTTGCGGTTTTTTCACGGTGTTTGGGCCGAGGCAGAGGCCGGATCTGGCGATCCACAAATTCAGCCGGTTGATTCATTTCGGGAGGCCTGTGCCGGTGTTTGGGGATGGATCAACCAGCCGGGATTACACGTTCATTGACGACATTGTCTCGGGGATTCTGGCGAGCTACCGGCGGAACGATCGGTTCCGCATTTACAACCTGGGCGGATCGGATCCGGTGAGGCTCTCGGAATTGATCGAGGGGATCGAGACGGCCCTGGGGTAGAAGGCGATCATCGATCGCAAGCCGGGGCGTAGCCGGGGGACGTGGAGCGGACGTTCGCGGACATTTCGCGAAGCCGGGAAGAACTTGGGTATCAGCCGACGACGCGGATGGCGGTGGGGCTGGCGCAGTTTGCGGAGTGGTTCAAGGCGAACATCCATTTGTATCGTCTGCCGGGCGAGCCGGCGGTGGACGTGAGCTTTGGGCCTGGAGTGCGGCCGGCGGTGAAGGCGGCTTGATGGCGGTTGGTCGTGCGTGATGAGGCGGGTTGGACCTTTGCGATGGTTCCGGTGGTATGCTTCTACGGCATTTCACAGGAGATTGTCATGGGCCGCGTTTGCTTTGTCGCGTCGATCTTTCTGGTGTGTGGTCTGGCCGCCGCCGAGACCAAGGGACCTGGCCGCCTCGCTGTTTTCGCAGAAGGGGAAGTTGATTCTCGAAGACGAGTTCGCGGCGGCGCCGATCGCGCCGGAGTTGAAGGCGGTCAAGGGAACATGGACGATCGCGGATCGGGGCGCTCAAGGGCGTGGAAAAGGCCGAGGACAATCACCCGGCCGTGATTCGGCGCGATCTGGCGGCGAAGGACTTCATAGCGAAGTTCTCGGTGCGTTTTGACGGGGGCAAGCTGGCGGCGTTTTCGATCAACAATTCGAAGGGGCACGTCAGCCGGCTGCGTTTGATGCCCAATCTCATCGGATTGAACAAGGACAAGGCGGGCAAGAACAGCGATGACAAGGGCACTATTTGCTCGACACGCAGAAACTGACGCTCAAGCCGGGCGAGTGGCACACGGTGTTGCTGGAAGTCTGCGGCAAACAGATGGTGGCGACGCTGGACGGCGATGTGGTGGTGGCGGGGAGCCACGACGGGATCGATGTCGACAAGACCAACATCGGGCTGCCGGTCGCTGGCGAAGGCGTGAGTTTCAAGGATCTCAAGATCTGGGAAGCCGGCGCCTCCGGCCGATCCGGCGGCGGCGCTCAAGGCGATTTCGGCCAGGCAGGGCAAGGGAAAGTAGCTCGCCGCGCCCTCTTTGGTTCCTTCCCCGGGATGGGCTTGTTCATCTTGAGCTTGAGCATCTGGAGTCTGTCCCAGGGGAAGGATTTGAGACGGGCGTAGGCGGGGAAGGATTTTTCTTTGTCGTTTCGGCCGCGAAAGTATACAGGTGTAGGGATCGACGGCGTATCGGCCGGCGGGATTTTCGGGCGCGGAAGACGGTGCCACCGGCCTTGTCGGAGACGATCATGCCGTACTTTTGGACGGCCTTGGCGAGCATGCGGGCGTAGGGATCCATCTGCATCTTGTCGAGGTCGAGATCGGCGGGGAGGCGGAAGATCGCGCCTTCGGGGATGGCGTAGGGGTTCTTGGCCGGATCGATGTGGCCGTCGGATCGCTGGGCGGGGAAGGAGTAGTAATCCCACTTCATCGCCTCGACCAGGAGGAGGTGGAGGGCGTGGTTGACTTCACCTTTGAGCTGCTCGTCGATGGTGATGATCCCGGCGAGGAAAGCCAGGCTGGTGGCCTGGGTGCCGAACTTGTAGCCTTCCTTGGTGGTGGGGAAATAGCCGGGGTTTTTTCGAGGAATGCTTCGATGTGGCCGCCCCACACCACCCCCATTCATCAACTTCAACGCCGGCGAAGTTGCACACCTTGGCGCCGGTTTTCTGCATCTGCCAGAACTCCCAGTATTTGCCGGTGGAGGGCTGGTAGACGACGGCTTCCATGTCGGTGCCGCTGGCGGCCTGGAAGTTCTCGGGCAGGGGGACGTTTTCCCACTGGGCCTGGAGGGGTTTGAAGGTCCAGTCGGGCTTCTTCTTGTCGAAGACGCGCACGCGGACGGTGGGGACGTTGGCGGGCACCTGGTAGACGGCCGGCATGTAATGGTTCACGTTGACGTTGACGGTGCCGTAGTAGGCCTTGATCTGGCGCTGGAGTTCCTTGACGTAATCGGCGGAATGCTCTTCAAGGGGGGCGTCGGGCGGCAGGGGTTTGTGGACGTAGCTGTCGGCGGCGAACTGCTTGCCGGGCTCGATGATGATTGAAGGGGGATCGCCGGGAGCACGTTTGAAAGGCTCGGCGGTTTGCACAAGGCCGTAAGCGAAAACAATGCAATCGAAACGATGCTGGCGGTGAATCTGATAAGCTGGGCTCGTCGGCACATCATGGCAAGCCACTCCGGGGGGGGTGAAACAGGCGGGGATGATACGAGCTGGCACGGCCCAATTCCATCGACGCCAAGCAATCCGCAGGCGGCGGCGGTGATTCAGCAGGAGGCGGAGTTGGTGGAGGAAGGGGAGCGGATGTGAGCCGAAGCCGGATCACACAGCGGCACAGGCCGTCGAAGCTGACGGGCTTGGTGACGTGCTCGATGAAGCCGGTTGCATGGCTCTTTTCGACGTCGGCGACGGTGCCGTAACCCGAAACGGCGATGGCGGGGAGAGCCCTGCCGGCGTTTCTGAGGTACGCACAGCAGATCGTGGCCGGTGCCGTCGGGGAGGCCCAGGTCGGTGATCAGGAGGTCGAATCGCTGGTTCAGCGTCCGGTTCCGGCCAGGACGGAACTGGCGGCCTCGACGTCGTGGCCCTCGGCCGCCAGGAGTCAGGCGCATGATCTTGAGTGTGTCGGGGTGGTCTTCAACCAGCAGGACGCGAAGGGGCCTGGTGGCGGAAAGGGCTGGCGTCTGAACATCGGTTGAAGACGGTTCGAAAGCGGCCAACGGGGCTTCGGCGCTGATCGGGGCGAGCGGAAGCTCAACGGTGAACGTTGTCCCTTTCCCGGGGCCTTCGCTGTGAACGATGACCGTGCCGTCGTGCTGTTCCACCAGTGCTTTGGTGATGGCCATTCCCAGGCCAAGCCCGCCGAATTGACGCGTGATCTCCGGGTCGGCCTGTTCGAAGGGCTGGAAGACTTTGCCGAGGAAATCGGCGTTGATCCCGATCCCGTGGTCGTCGAACGAAATCCGCAACCGACCTGGAGTCCCCTGGCGATCGGCGGGCAGCACCTGGGCGAGCACCTCGATGCGGCTGTCGACGGGACTGAATTTGCTGGCGTTGCGGATCTTCCAGAAGATCTGCTGGACGCGGGCGGCGTCGGCGAAGATGGGTAGGGGCGCAGGACCGTCTGGATCACCAGCGTCTGGTTGCGGGCGTCGAGATTGGGGCAGACGATGGCGGCGGCGTCGCGAAGGCATCGGGCGGCGTCGATGACCTGGCGGACCAGTTCGATCTTCCCCTGGGCGATGCAAGGTCCAGAAGGTCGTCGATCAAGCGCTTTTCGAGCGTGACGTTGCGGGCGATCATCGCCAGGTCTTCCTGCACATCGGGTGGAAGGCGTGGATCGCTTCTGAGCGACGTTGCGGCGGCGAGCACCGGTGTCATCGGCGTGCGGAGTTCGTGGGACAAGGCGGCCAGGAATTGATCCTTGGCGGCGCTGGCGGCCTTGAGCTGGTTTTCAATGCGCTTTCGCTGCGTGATGTCGCGCAGGATGACCTGCATGGCGCAGCACACCTTGGGTTCGTCGATCGGGGCGGCGGTGACTTCGACGTCGCATGGCTCGTCGAGGCGGATGATGGCCTCTTCGGTCGGCGGGACCTGTTCGCCCATGGTCAGGAGTTCGATGCGATGGCGGATGGAATCGTGGAAGTCGGGGTGGGCGAGTTCGAAGGGCCAAGGTTGAGTACCAGGCGGCGTGTAATGCGCCAGTCATCCTGCACATAGAAGCCGAAGTAGAGATACCTCTGTGTCACTTCGCGAATGGTTTCGGTGCGGCCCAGGAGGGCCTGTCCGAGGAGGAATGACGCGAAGCTGCTGCCTCCGCTGGCGGGAAAAACAGTGGAACCGGGAATGGAGGTGGAGAGGAAGCTGAAATCGGCGCGACCGGCGATGTCCTGCTGACCGAAGCCGTTCGCATTCTGGTTCTGATGTTGGAATCCGAACTTGAAGGTGTGTCCTTTGCGCAGATAGCTGAAGTCGTTCTTGATGCCCCAGCCGGGTTGATCGGTGCCGTTGTAGGAGGCTGAACCCCAGGCAGTGTATTCAGTGAAGTTGAGCGTAGGGAAGTTCTGGTTGCAGTCGATTACGTTGGGGATGCAGAGCTTGCTCTTCCAGTTCTTGTCAACGTTGATGGAGTAGCTGTTCTTGCGGAAAGTATTCCAGGCGAAAGAGAAGTGGTTGATCATGGACGAGGTGACAGTCCAGTCATGCGTCACGCGGTAGGCGTTGGTGTCCCACTGCTGGATCTGTCCGTTGAAGAGGGGCTCGGGAAGGCCGGGGAGGCCATCGGGGCCTGGCTTGTTCTTGAAGGCGGTGGAGTTCCAGAGGAAGCTGACGCGGTGTTTGAGGTTGAAGACATGATCGCCTTTGACGCTCCATTTGTCGGTGGGCGAAAGCAGGCTGCCGGCGTTGACCAGATAGTTACTGACGACATAGCCGCGGGTGCCAACGGCAGCGCCGCGATTGGGTTGGACGATGGCTGCCTGGGTGGAGGCGGCGGCGGCGACGGCCGAGAAGCGATTGACGGGAATCTGATTGTCGGGGAAGATGTCGCGGATGAAGCCGCTGCCGTTGGGGTTGGCGCGCGTGGAGGCTGGATCGTAGATGGGGATCATTCGATTGTTGGGGTCGATCCAGTTACGGAAATCACCTTTGTACATTTCGGGCGTGGGGATGGTGAAGATGGAACCGTTGCGGCCGACCCGGTTGCGGAACCCTTCATAGGAGACGAAGTAGAAGGTGCGGTTGCGTCCGTTGTAGAGCTTGGGGAAGTAGAGCGGGCCGGAGGCGGAGAAGCCGAAATCGTGTTGGCGGTAGATGTTCTTGGTGCGGGCGAAGAAGCCGCGGGCGTCGAAGGCGTCGTTGCGGGCGAAGTCGTACAACGAACCGTGGAATTTATTGGTGCCGGATTTGGAAGCGAAGGTGAGGATGCCACCGCCGGCTTGCCCGAACTCTGCTTTGAAGCCGTTGGTGTCGACGGTGAATTCCGTGAGGGATTCGAGCGATGGTGTGTTGAGCGCGGCTTCGGCGGTGTCGCCGGAACGATTGGTGCCGACGCTGTGGCCGTCGAGCGTGGCGTCCCAGGCGGCGACCTGTCCGCCTCCGAGCGATAGGGCTTGCCCGGTACCCTGTGCTTCGGGAACTACGGCGACGAGATTGAACGGGCTGCGCATGGAGCCAGCCACTTGCAAGGGTAGTTCGTCTACCATGCGGGTCTCGACTTGCGTGCTGACCTTGGCATCTTCTGTCTGCACAGCATTGAGGGCCGCGGTGACTTCAATTGCTTCGGTGACCTGGCCGAGTTGGAGTTGGGCATCGACGCGGATGGTGCTGGCGGCGGAGACCATTACGTTCTGGCGAACGAAGCGTTTGAAGCCGGAGGCGGTGACTTCGAGACGGTAGGCTCCTGGGGAGACGTTGGGGAAGGTGAACTCGCCGGTTGTGGTAGCGAGGGTTCGCAGGGAGGTGTTGGTGTCGATGTGGGTGAGCGAGATTTCGGCAGCAGCGATGCCTGCGCCCGCCGGATCGAAGACGGCTCCGGTGACATTGCCGCGTTCGCTTTGCGCGAACGCAAGGGCGGCGAGAAAGACGGCGAGGGCGAGGGTCCTCATGTGACGTGGTCTCCCAGGGGTTGTAAATTTTCGGAGGCCAGTATATCAATTGCGGGGAAATGTGCAAGTACGTGGGAGGGGCGGTGGTTCGCCGCCGCTAGCGTGAGCCGAGCGGTTCCATGCCGCTGCGGGTGATGGCGGTGTGTGCGTCTTTGGAGGTGAGGAAGAGAAGGAACTGTTTGGAGAGGCGGGGCTCCTTTGCATTGGAAAGCACGGCGGCGCTGAAGACCTGGACGAGCTGAATTTCAGCGGGGATGGTTCCAATCAAATCGACGCCGGGCCGGTTGAGGAGTTCGCTCACGGGGAGTACCGCCATCTCGGTCTCGCCGGCGGCGATGGCGGTTGCGCCGCCGTTGTTGAGCTTGCTCACGACCTCCTCCGTAAGCCCAAGTCTGGGGAGCAGCCTCTCCTTCATGTATATGGCGGAGGTGCTTTGGACGCCGATGGATTTTGCACGGAGCAGAGTTTGCTTGAATGCTTCTACAGTGCTGATGTCCGGACGTGGGGCGCCTGCGCGGACAGCAAGCCCCAGCGGGACGCGAGCGAGATTGACTTTTGTGCCCGGAGCGATCCTTCCCTCTGCGGCCAGTTCGTCCAAACCGTCCCGGGACATGATCACAACGTCGGCGCGAACACCTTTGCGAAGCTGCGCACCGATGGTGGTGGGGCCGGGACCCTGGGAGGGACCACGGAGTGTTGTGATGCTGATGCTGTTCGCTTTTTCAAAGGCGGGCCGCAACTCTTCGTACGCCGTCAGGAAGCCACCCGAGGTGAAGACGGTGAGTTGGGCATGGGACGCGCACGGCAGGGCGAGGGCGAGCAGCAGTTTCCAGCACTGAGACATGCGGCACAGGATAGCAGAGGAATTCCAGGATGGTTGCAGAGTGCGGAGGCGTCCCACTATAGTGCGAGAGTCCATTGGATTTTCTAAAGAATTGGAAACATATATGCCGAATGTCCACATCACGAAGTCTGATTCGTTTCTGGGTGGGAACGAATCGTTGAGCCTGGATCTGGATTCAGCGGCGAGTCCGGTGGTGGGTGTGGCGTTGTTGAATGACACGCCTTTTCCGCCGGGGACGATTCGGCTGGGCACGGTGAAGCTGTCCGCTTCCGGGAGCGGTGACATTTCTTTTGGCGGCGGCGGGACCAAGGGGAGTGTCGGCTTTAATGCGAGTGGCGGGGCGCGCGCCGGGATTGGTGTGTATGGTTCGTCAGAGGATCTCTTTGCGGATCTGGGTGGAGCGAACCAGTTGTTGAGCGGCTTGACGTTGGATGATGCAGGCGTGCATCGCTATGTGGCGTTGTATTGGGGCTATGATCTGGCGGCTGCGGCAAAGGGCGCAATGGCGCTGGGGGTTGGCGGGTCAGCAAAGTTCGGCGTGAGCGGATCGAGCGAGGGGGTGTTCGCGTTTGTGAGGGCATACGCGAATGAGCCAGGCGCGCGGAGCGCCGTGGAGGATGTTGTGAAGAACTGGCGGCTGCCGCGGCAGATTGACGATTTGTTGACGCTGCCGCCGGGATCATGGGCGATGGCGGAGGTGGATGGTTCCTTTGCGGCGACACTGGGCGCGCAGTACGGCTACAACTTCAACTGGATTCATCAGGTGGGATTGGCGGGCCTGTCAGGCGATGTGGGGTTGAAGATTCAGGCCGCGGTGGAGGTGGAGTTGGGGTTCCATGCGAGCGGCAAGTATTTTGTGGTGGTGGGGCGCGATTCGCTGGATGCGGGGAATCAGGTGTTGCGCGTGCGGCTTCACAAAATGTCGCAGCGAGGGTTCAGCTTTGCGTTGAATACGTCGCTGGGAGTGACGGGTTCGACAGGCGTGTTGCTGCCGCAACAGTTGGATCAGTTGATTGCCGGACTATTTGGGACGGCGGCTCCGCAGGTGGTGTCCGATCTGGCGATTTTGCGCAAGGTGGTGGATCCATCGGCGCCGCTGAACAAACTCGCCGGTGATTTCCTTGTGGATTTTGCACAGAAGGAATTGAACACCGTTGTCGATGTGAAGCAGAAGTTTCAAGAGGCTCAGGCGCGCATCGTGAGGTTTCTTGATTTGTGGGATGGCCTGGGTGCGAAGGCGGCAGCAGTGTTGTGGGGGGCGGCAACAAAGGCCGATCCGCAGTTTCAGAGCACGATCAGCGCGCTGGCGGCGGCGAATGGGAATCCGGCGGCGTTGCAGCAGATTGTGAAGGCGCAGTTTGAACAGGTGGATTTTTTCAGGTCCGGCATCGGGCAATTTCTGGAGACGCAGGCGTCGAATGGCGTGGTGGCGCTGCTGGCCAATCACGCGGATCTGTCGATGATCAGTGTGCTGGCGCAGAAGGTGAAGGATGTTCTGGATGCGAAGGTAGTTACGAATCTTGCGAAGTTCATCGACGATAGGCTGGGACTGGACAAGATTCGCACCCTGACGTTAGATCAATTGGATGACCGGCTGAAGGAGAAGCTGTCAGACTTTTTGCAGAAGCCGTTGGACAACGCGGGGTTGACGGAGGTAAGGCAGACGATCAATGAACTGCTGCAGAAAGGCGACAAGCTGTATGCCGAAGCGTTGAAGGCGTTGAACAACACGTATTCGTTTGAGCTGAATGCGACGTATCAGAAGACGGTGACGAATGATGCCTTGATCGATGTCAGTTTTGATTTTGCCAAGAATGCCGGGCTGGGGCCGTTTGCCAGCGGAGCGGTGGATGGGGATTTTGTGAAGCTGCTGACGGTACCCATGGCGGGCGTGACGCTGAATGCGGCGACGTTGACTCATGGAGTGAAGCGGCAAGCTTCAGTGAGTTTCAATATGCCGTACTTCTCGTCGTCATCGGCTGGTGTGAATGAGGCGATCGCGAAGATGGATGTGAAGGCGGAGAACGGCGGGCTCTTTCTCTTTGATCTGCAGGCATCGGATACGCAGACGCAGGCGCGGAACAACGTGAATCGCTGGTCTGGGCGGTTCGCCGTGGGAATGAAGATGGCCGCGCTGGGTAGCGGTGTCCGTTCGTACGGAGATGCAGACGAGTTGGGCCGCGAGATGACGGTGAGTTACGGGTTTCGGCGCGCGGTGAAGGGATTGCGCACGGCGAGTCTGCTGAATCAACTGCAGCCGTTGCAGCAAACCTATTTTCCGGGCCAGTTCAACGCGGGTGGGAAGCCGACGCTGTTCCAGTGGGTGACGGATATGGACAAGCTCGCCGACGGCGTGGAGAACAACGGCACGGGGACGATCGGGAACACGCTCATCGGATTGGATGTGGCGGCGCCGGGGACGGTGTTGGCGGGGTGGTTGAATGCTCCTGCGGATGAGAAGGATGGCGCGTATTTGCGCATGTCCGTGGCGGTGCAAGGGGCGCTGCGGCGGCTGATTCCGTACTGCTATTTCCAGGATGTTTCGCGCTACAAGGGCGGGAATGCGGCGGCTGCGGCGGTGTTGGTGTATGCGTCGATTCCTCCGGTGAATGAGGTGGTGGTGGGGAGCGGCGGTTTTCCCGTGGCTGCGGCGCATCCGTCGTACTACTGGGATGTGTTTGATCGTGATCTGCTGCGGGCGATGGTGAGTGGGAATCCGAATACGGGGAACCGGCTGGTGTCGGCCATGGCGAATGTACGGAACCTGATGCTGGCGTTGGATGGGATGCATGGAGAGGCGCAGTTTTATGAAGGGTCGCAGGCGGGGCGTTTGATGAGCGCCGCGCTGAATTCGACAATCGGGCGGGCGGATCTGAATGCGTTGTTGTTTACGGAGGCGGAGGTGTTGAAGAGCGCAGTGGGGGCAGGACGCGCGATGGCGGAGTTTCGTGCGAATGCGAACGAGCCGGCGAAGGCGTTGGAGGAGTTGGCGGAGTTTGGGCATCAGATTACCGAGGCGTTTCATGGGAAGTTGACGGGGCTGTTCAACGCGAAGGATGAGCCGGATCTGTTGCGGAATTTTGGGACGTTGGTGTTTGTGGAGGCGTCGCGGCAGTTGGTTGGCGGTGCGGTGAGCGTTGTGCCCACGGCGTCATTGGATGTGGCGGTGATGCGGACGAAGAGTGCTGCGGGGGCAGCGGTGGTGTTTCCGCCGGCGGGGTGGCCGGATGCGGGGCCTTTGGATGCGGGGAGTTTGGCGGTGGAGCAGCGGATTTTGAATGTTTAGATGCGCCGGCGGCTCTTGCGGAGTTCCTCTTCTCGTTCGAGCATGATCTCGTAGTAATCGAGGGCGGCGGCTGAGAACGGGTACTTGCCGGCCGCGTACTCGTCGAGCAGCGTTGCGACCTTGCTCTCATCGAGTTTGCCTATGTTGGCCTCGCGCAGTGCTTCATGATAGTCGAACTGAAATGTCTCCTGTGCTTGCTGCCGGTCCTCGCGGAGCAATCCGTCGTCCAATCTGAGAATCTCGATCGTTCGTTGCCCGATGGTACTACCGGGCACGGCGGCTTCGATACCACGAACACCGAAGCGGATGTGTTTGTGGGGATCGCGTTCCGCGATGGTGCTGGTTGGATTGAGGAGCAGAGGTTCCTCACGCTCGTCGAGTGCGTGCGGCGAAAGATAGTAGTGGCCCGGCCACTTCTTGCTTTCTCGTGGAAGGTCGTCCGGAGGGAAATTCGCGAGTTCTACGGGGGTGAGCGCAACCAATACCAGATGGAGCTTTCCAACAGGCAGATCGAACCGGTCATTCTTTCCGAGGCCAGAGTTACAGAGTTCGCAAGCCGGAATCAAATTCCTCCAGTCGAGGGCTAACCAGAAATAGCCGGGATGGGGAAAGTCTTGGACGACGGTGGCGGCGATGGGCAGTGTTTGGAACGATGGCACACTCAGTTTGCCAGTGGCGTCCTTGTACTTTACTGCTCCCTTCGGCCGGTAATGTTCAGCGTCGGGATGGGCGCCGGAGACTTTACGCTCACAGTACGCACATTTCCGATAGAACACTTTATGGAAGAGAAAATCCTTGAACTCCCGCCAGATCCTCTGTGCCGAATTGAAATCGTCAGTCGAAGGATGCACTTGGTCCCGCGGCCATCCAATCCTCGAATGCTGCAATGATTTTGTCAGTGCTAGCCTCCGATCGCTTCTTCCAATCATTCCACCAAACGGCATCGGAGCCCTGAAGGATGGTGGGATTGAAGTGGATCCGGGTCATTGTTGTATTCCTTTGCGGAATGTTTCGCGCAACTGACGAACTTGTGCAGCGAGCTTCTTACGGTCTGATTCTTCAAGGCGTGGAAGAACCTCGTCCAGGCTTTGGAGCAGTTCCAGCGTGCGGCGGCCCTGAGGTGTCGTCGGTGAAGGTGGGATCCGAGCTTCGAGCGTTCGCTCCAGTTTGCGGCGCTGTGCCTTCTCCGTATCGTCGAGATCGTCTCTACCGAGGAGCATCTTATATTCGGCGATGTAGGTCTCGGTCCGGGGATCGAGGGTGCTGTTCAGATCGAAGAGCTCTCCTGCCAGTACCTGGTCCGTCCGCCCGTAGGTCATATCCGGGGAGAACTCCACCGTGGCAACTTTGCTGTCCTGGAGGGCGAAGCGCGTGACTTCGGCTTTCTCCAAACCGCCGACAATCAGGGGTGAATGGGTGCAGGCTACGAATTGGACGTGGGGAAAGGATTGTTTGAGGCGGTACACGAGCGCTTGTTGCCAGCGCGGGTGCATGTGGGCGTCGAGTTCGTCGATCAGGACGAGGGCGAAGGCTCCGGTGGGGAGAGGATCGTTGGTGGGGTTCTGCAGGGTTTCTTTGAGGCGCTGGCAGAGGACGCCGATCCAACCGAATAAGGAGGTCAGGCCCTGGCTGAGGACTTCTATGGGGAGTCCGGCGGTGACTTCTCCTGCTGTGACGAGGACGCGGAAGTTTTGATCGACGCGGAGGAAGCGGATGTCGGGGCGGTCTGTGATGGTGCGGGCGATCTCGAAGAATTGTTCGATCGTTTTGCGTGGTAGGGGTACCGTGTCTGGTGAAGCGATGTCCCAAAATTTGATGGTGATGTCGGCAGAGCCGGAAGCGGCACGCTTGCCGTCGGGCGTGATGGCGACAGCATGGACTGCTCTTGGTGTGCGCTCGCACGCTGACGGCTGCGCGGCCCGACTCCGGCTCCCAGATGAGGATGGACCCGTTCTCGCAACCAGCCGCGACGATCCTGCCGTCGTGGGAGATGGCAACGCTGTTGATACCGTCGGGCGGGCCGTTGAATTGGTGCATCAGTTTTCCATCATTCGGGTCCCAAACCTGAAGTTTGCCCTTGGACGTGGCGCTCACCAATTGCTTCGCCGTTGGTGTGATGGCGACTGACGTAAGGGGCTCGCCGATCTCAATGGTGATCCTATGAGCGGCGCCGTCTGAGACGATGAGCGTGCCGTTTTCGGAGGCTCGGGCGAACGTTGTACCCGACGTACCTTGTCGAGCGCGACAGCGGTTACTTTGGCGGCGGTGGAAGGGTTCATTTCCAGCAAGGTGTAGGCTATCGGCTCTCGCCTCCATTGTGCGTGGAGACTCTACCGTCTTCATAACCAGAGCCGGCGATCTCTCCGTCATCACTCATTGCGACGCACAGACAGTCCGTCTTTCCCTTGCGGGGAATCTTGCCGAGGATCTCGTTGGCAGCGGACCAAAGGATCACGTTACCAGCGCTTGAGCCAGTGGCGGTAATGTCACCGGCGGCGTTCACAGCGACACACTTGACCTTTGATTGATGAGCCTTGAATTTGCTGATGAGCCGGTAGGAACTCGTGTCCCAACGTGCGAGGTAACTGTCATCGGACGCTGAAATGGAGGACGGCTCCATTGTTGGCAAATGCGAGACCAGTGACGCGTTGTGCATGGCCAGTGACGACTTGAACCTCCTTTACGGTGGTTGCCTGTCCTGCTTTGTCCGCCGCGTCGAGGTTGACGATCCATTGCTTGAGGCGATCCATGCGCGGGTCGGGTTCGCCGGAGAGGAGCGAGAGGAGATCGTCGGCGGTGGGGCGGCCTTTTTGCACGATGGCTTGGGGACCGGTGGAGGGAGTCCAACTGACGGTGCGGAGTGGTGAGAAGCCGAGGGCGAGCCAGCCTTCGGCTTCCATGGGACGGCTGGGGAGGCTGATCACTTCGGCTTCGGACTGCATATCCTTGATGAGGATCTCGGTGACGTAGCCGGTGGGGTTTCTTTCCGTTGTGAGGGTGATGCGTCCTTTTGTTTTTCCCGCACGGACGAGGCGTGCGGCGTAGTTGCGGGCATCGCTGCCCATGATGGCTACGGCGATCGCTTTGAGGATTGTGGACTTGCCAACTCCGTTATCGCCGAGGAGGATTTTCCATTGGCCTGGGAGAAATCGAGCTCGAGTTTTTCAAATGGGCCGATGTCTTCGAGTGTCAGTCTGTGGATGCCCGGGTTGGTTTGCGTCGTGGTGGCGTGGGCTGTGGGCGTGGTGGGGGCCGGGGCTTCTTCCTTGAGTTTCCGGAGGAATTCGTTGACTTCAGGGAAACCGGCGGAGACGGGGAAGTCGAGGACTTTGACGTTGTAGCGGCGTTCGAGCAGTTGGGCTTTGGCTTTCCAGGCGGCTCCCTGAACGGCTACGAGGGCGTAGTGTTTGCGAGGGTTGGCGCCGCGGAAGACGAAGCCTGCGAGGAAGTCGGAAATGCCCTCGAGACTGAGTCCTACGAAGAGGAATGTCCTCGAGTAAAAGCAACCTTCCATGAATTTGCCGAAGGAGATGTTGCGGGAGATGGCTTCGCGGTATTCGATGGGGGCAAAGATCAGCGATTCGGGCTTCTCCAGAACACCGTAGAGCTTGAGAAGGAACTTGCGGCGTTGGGAGAGAGCGTCGAGCAGGGGTTCGGCGTCTGTTGGGGTAGTGGAGGCCGGAGTGGGCGAAATCAGGGAAGTTTTGTTCGCAGAGGCGGTCGTAATTGGTGGTGACGACGGCTGAGAAGCGGGTGGTCTTAAGGGCATCGTGTGCGGGTGAGGTGGCGGGGGTGTTGGGGAAGGTTTGTTCGAGGAATTGATGGAGGAGCGGGCGGTTGCCGCTGAAGGTTTCGGCGATGCCGTCGGCGGCGGCGTCGCGTTCGCCTGCCTCGAGGGCGGATTGGAAGGAGTGGGCTACTTCTTCGTTGATGATTTTGTGTTGCGTGGCGAATTGGATGAGGTTGGCGAGGAACTGGTCCCAGGTGACGACGCCGGCCCGGGCGCTGAGGCCGGCTCCAGCGAAGAGGACGCATTCGTCTTTGTTGCAGGCTTCGATGAGGTCGGGGGGAGGATGGGGGTGGCGGGTTTGGATGGGAGAGCCGACAGCGAATTTGGTTTCCCTGCGAACATTCGTCCCCAGTGCTGCTCGGGGGGATCGGTGGCTTGCGGGGCGACTGATGTAGGGTGTAGGGCGGGACGCTTTACGTGAGGGGTCTGTTCAATGACATGCCTGAGAAGCAGTTCTCCTCCATTGTCAAAGCGGACTGGAACCTGAACAACACGGATGTCCCGCGTCGAGAAAGGTTTAGGGTCGAATTCAGCAGCCGGAACGACCGCATAGTGAACTTGCTCTGAAATCTCCAAGGCATCCATGTAAGGAGAGTGTTGCAGTTCATCGGCTTCAAACCCGAGAAAGAGTGCTGGCCGAACTAGAAAGGCCTCGAGGCTGGATTCAATGTCGTCTTCGTCTGTGCCTTTCAGGCTCTGCCGCTCGGCGACGGTGCCACGGATTTTCCAGATTGCCGGCCGCTGAAAGGACGCCGGCATCTTCTCATCACGCAGAAAAATGGTGGCGAAAGGGACTCGATTCCTCGCGAACTCGAGCTCGATGGCCCGATCGACGTTGGGAGTCGCAACGAAATCGGTGAGGAGTGGTATCAGTCGAAGCGGACCCACCCAGTCCCCTTCCGGTACTAGATTTCCAAATACCTCTTCTATGGCGTCTAGGACGTACATCTCCCCGGTCTTCTTTATGATGTTCTCGGGAGTCAGTTCGTCCAGATAGACCTTCGCGCGTTTCGCGATCTGCCCAAGGAAGTTCTGCCAGTGTGGCAAGCCGGCTCCTTGAGAAACTCCGGGTCCCGCGAAGACGCTGATACCTGCGCCACTGATCTGGTCGATCAGGTTTCGGATGGCGATCCGGTTGCCGGGGATTGCGAATAACTCATCCAAGAATTCCTGGGGAACGCCGCCGGAATTTGTAACCATACGTACCGGACATGATAGCCGATGTTTCGGAGTAGCATAAGGGAATGCCCAAGGTAGACTGGCACGGGGTTTATCCCGCTGCGACGACTCAATTTCGTTCTGACGAATCCATTGATTTTGACGCTACGGCTCGCCATTTGGAGGTGATGCTGAAGGCCGGGATTCATGGCCTGGTGCTGTTGGGGAGCGTCGGGAAAACACGGCTCTCGACTATGGCGAGAAGATTGATTTCCTGGAGCGCATGAAGGATGTTGTGCGCGGACGGGTGCCTATTTTGAGCGGGGTGGCCGAGATCACCACTCGCATGGCATGCCGCTATGCGGCGGACTGCGAGAAGATCGGCATCGATGGATTGATGGTGCTGCCGGCTATGATCTACAAAGCTGATCGCGGCGAAGCGCTGGGGCATTTTCGCAGCGTGTCGCGGGCAAGCGGACTGCCGGTCATGATCTACAATATCCTTCCGCCCATCACGTCGATGTGACGCCGGAAATGTTTACCGAACTCGCCGAGGAACCGACGATCGTGGCGATTAAGGAATCGAGCGACAGATCCGCGGCGGATCACCGATATCGTGAACGTGTGCGGGGATCGCTTCATTCTTTTTTCAGGTGTGGATGATTCTGGTTTTGGAGAGCGCTGACGTTGGGCGCGCAGGGTTGGATCTCCGGCCTGGTGAATGCATTTCCCGATGAGAATCGGGCGCTGTGGGATTTGGCCATGGCGGGAAAGTGGGACGAGGCTCGCGCACTCTATCGCTGGTATACGCCGCTGCTGCATCTGGATACCAAGATCAAGCTGGTGCAGTACATCAAGATGTGTATGGCGGCAGTGGGCCTGGGCAGCGAAGTGACGCGTGCGCCGCGGCTGCGCGTGGAAGGCGCGGAGCGGGAAGAAGTGCTGCGCATCATTCACCACGCGCTGGCGACGCGGCCGGTATTGACGGCAACTGCATGAAGCGCGTGCAGGTGATCGACTCGCACACCGGGGGCGAGCCGACCCGGCTGGTGGTCGCGGGCGGGCCGGAGTTAGGCAACGGTACGATGGCTGAACGGCTGGCTGCGTTTCGCAGCCGGTTCGATGAGTTCCGTTCGGCAGTGGTGAATGAGCCGCGTGGTTCTGATGTGATTGTCGGGGCGCTGCTGTGCGAACCGGTGGATGAGTCGTGCGCGGCGGGCGTCATCTTCTTCAACAATGTCGGCTATCTCGGCATGTGTGGACACGGCACGATCGGTTTGATGGTGACGTTGGGTCACATGGGCCGCATCGCGCCGGGCGAGCATCGCATTGAAACTCCGGTGGGGGAGATTCGCGCGACGTTGGTGGATGCGAACACTGTGTCGCTGGACAATGTGCCGAGTTACCGGTTTCGCGCCGCGGTTCCGGTGGAGGTGCCGGGGCTGGGTGTGATCAGCGGGGATGTGGCTTGGGGCGGAAATTGGTTCTTTCTTGTGAACGACCATGGGCAGCGCGTCGTATTGGATAACGTGGAGCATTTGACGGATGTGACCTGGCGAATCCGCCAGGCGTTGACGGCTAGCGGCATCACGGGTGAGCACGGCCAGGAGATCGACCATATTGAGCTGTTCGCGGGAATCGTAACTTTGTGTTGTGTCCGGGCAAGGCTTATGACCGGTCGCCATGCGGCACGGGGACGAGTGCGAAGCTGGCGTGTCTGGCGGCTGACGGCAAATTGAATGAGGGCGAGGTGTGGCGGCAGGAGAGCATCGTGGGCAGCGTGTTTGAAGGCAGCTACCGCTGGGCCGGCGATCGTGTTGTGCCGACGATTCGTGGAACGGCTTATGTGAATGCGGAAGCGACGCTGTTACTCAATCCCGCCGATCCGTATTGCATGGGAATCCGGCGATGAGCACGGCGGACGTCGTGATTCTGGGGGCGGGGCTGGTGGGCGCGGCTTGCGCCGAGCGGCTGGCTCAGGAGAAGTTGCGGGTGACCGTGCTGGATGGGGGCGTGGTGGGCGCTGGGGCGACGGCGGCAGGCATGGGTCATATCACGGTGATGGATGACTCCGAGGCGCAGTTCGCGTTAACGCGTTATTCACAGACGTTGTGGCGCGAGCGCCGCGCGGAGTTGCCGGCGAGTGTGGAATGGCGAGACACCGGGACGTTGTGGGTGGCCGCTGATGATGAGGAGATGCAAGCGGTGGCGGCGAAGCAGGCGTTCTATACGTCGCGCGGCGTTGCGGTGCAGACGTTGGATTCGCATGCTGTGGCTGAGGCGGAGCCGCATCTGCGTCCGGGCTTGGCCGGTGGATTTCTTGTGCCCGACGATAGTGTGATCTATGCGCCATGCGCGGCGGCCTATTTGATGCAGCGAGCGAAGGCGGCCGGTGCGCAGGTGCGGTTGGGGGTGTCGGCGCTGCGCGTGGATCGCGGCCGTGTGGTGCTGGACGATGATACGCACGTGGATGCTCCGAGGGTGGTGGTGGCGTGCGGGCACTGGTCGCGGAAACTGCTGCCGGATGTTCCGGTGCGCGCGCGCAAGGGGCATCTGGCGATCACGGACCGCTATCCGGGATTTGTGCGGCATCAGTTGGTGGAACTGGGTTATCTGAAGAGCGCGCACGGGCATGAGCAGGAATCGGTTGCGTTCAATGTGCAGCCGCGTGCGACGGGACAACTGCTGATCGGATCTTCGCGGCAGTTTGATGTGGAGCAGAGCGCGGTGGAGCCGCGATTTCTGGCTCGGATGCTGGAGCGGGCGTTTGCCTATATGCCGAAGTTGCGCGCGATGAGCGTGATTCGTACGTGGACGGGGTTTCGCGCGGCGACGCCGGATTCGCTGCCGTTGATTGGTCCCTATGAGCGGATGGAAGGCGTGTATCTGGCGACGGGGCATGAAGGGCTGGGAATCACGACCTCGCTGGGCACGGCGGCTGTGCTGACCGACCATATGATGGGGCGCGCGAGCGCGATTCCACTCGATCCTTATTTGCCTGCGAGGTTCCCCAATGGCTGAGCGGCAGGATGTAGTAGCGGCGAAGATGTTGTGCGATGGGACGGCGTTTCGCACTTCGGTGAGCGGCGAGCCGCGGGCTCCGCTGTGCGGCATGGGAGTGTGCATGGAGTGTCGCGCGACGGTGAATGGCGTGGCGCATCAGCGCACATGCCAGAGCATTGTGGGGGGCGGTGGGGGCTTGAAACCAATCCCCGAGCAGTTGGATGTATTGGTGGTGGGTGCGGGTCCGGCGGGTATGGCCGCATTGTGGGCGGCATCGCAGAGCAGCGCGCGCATCGGGCTGGTGGACGACAATCCGGCGGCGGGCGGGCAGATCTGGCGGAACTCGATTCCGGCGGAGTGGGCGGCGCGCGTCGATACGCTGCCGGTGTTTGCGGGCACTCGCATTTTTGGCATTGGCGGCAAACCGAATTCGCTTTGGGCCGAACGGGGTGGGGAACGTGTGGAACTTCGTTACGGCAAGCTGATTGTGGCGACTGGCGCGCGAGAGCGCTTTCTGCCGTTTCCCGGTTGGACGCTGCCTGGTGTGTTCGGAGCCGGTGGACTGCAGGCCCTGGTGAAGGGCGGGTTTCCGGTGGCGGGCAAGCGGGTGGTGGTGGCGGGATCGGGTCCGCTGCTGCTGGCGGTGGCGGCGTATTTGAAAGAGCGCGGAGCAAAGGTGGTGTTGATTGCGGAGCAGACTACGGTGGCACGGCGGAATCAGTTTGTGAAGCTGTTGCTGAAGAGTCCGGCGAAGCTGAAGCAGGCGATGGCTTTGCGGTGGCAACTGATGGGTGTGCCGTACCAGATGTCGTCGTGGGTGACGCGAGCGGAAGGCGACGGACAGGTGAGCCGTGTGGTGTTGCAGAACGGGCGCAGCATGGAATGCGATGCTCTGGCTTGCGGGTTTGGACTGGCTCCGAACACGGAACTCGCCGCGTTGTTGGGGTGCCGGATTGATGATGGTTATGTTGCGGTGAATCATGCACAGCAAACCACGGTGGATGGCGTTTACTGTGCCGGTGAGCCGACAGGTATTGGCGGACTGGACAAGTCGATTGCCGAGGGGCTGATTGCCGGCTACAGCGCGACGGGGCAAGTGGAGAAAGCGCGGGCGGAGTTCCCGAAACGTGCACGGGCGAATCTGTTTTCGGCGTCAACTGGACACGGCGTTTGCGCTGCGCGCCGAACTGCAGTGGATGGCGAAGCCGGATACGATCGTGTGCCGCTGTGAGGACGTACGGCTGGACCAGATACTGGATCATCGTTCGTGGCGCGATCTGAAGTTGCAGACGCGGTGCGGCATGGGTCCGTGCCAGGGACGGATTTGCGGGCCAGCGGTGGAGTACTTGCGCGGGTGGTCCGCGGATAGCGTGCGGCCGCCGCTGTATCCGGTGGATGCCCAGAAGCTGCTATGAAATAATCTCCCAATATGCGGATGGTGTTGGGTTTGGTGGTGGTCCAGGTCTTGGGCGCCGTGGACTTCACGACGGATGTTCGTCCGATCCTCGAAAGATCGTGCTACCCGTGTCACGGAGCGAAGGTCCAGATGCATGGGCTGCGCCTGGATTCGCGGGCAGCGGCGGTGAAGGGCGGGGAATCGGGCGTGTCGTCGCTGGGTCTGATCTACCGCTACATTTCCGGGCAGGACAAAGACATCAAGATGCCCCCAGGCAAGCTGCTGCCTGCCTCCGAGATTGCCGTGTTGAAGCAGTGGCTGGATGAGGGCGCGAAGTACGCGGGTGAAGCGGCGAGCGTGCTGACAGAGGATCCGAAGTTTGTGCGGGGGCGCAAGCATTGGGCGTTTCAGCCGCGGGCGACGCAGATTCCGCCGCATGTGAAACGTCCGGCATGGGCTCGCAATCCGATTGATGCATTCGTGCTGGCGAAGCTGGAAGCAAAGGGGTGGACGCCCGCTCCGCAGGCTGAGCCTCGTGATCTGTTGCGGCGTGTGTTCTTTGATCTCACAGGGCTGCCTCCGACACTGGCCGAGCAGGAGGCGTTTCTTGCTGATCCGACTCCGGCGGCCTTGGACAAGCTGATCGACGAATTGATGGAGCGTCCCGCATATGCGGAGCGATGGGCGAGGCATTGGCTGGACGTGGTGCGCTATGCGGAATCGAACGGATATGAACGCGATGGGGTGAAGCCGAATGCCTGGAAGTATCGCGATTATGTGATCCGTTCCTTCGCTGCGGATAAGCCGTTTGACCGATTTCTGACAGAACAGATCGCCGGTGATGAGTTGGATGAGGTGACGCCGGATACTCTGATCGCCACCGGGTTTCACCGGTTGGGGCCCTGGGATGACGAGCCCGCGGATCCTCCTACGGACCGGTTTGATCAATTGGACGATGTGATCTCTACGACGTCGCAGGCGTTTCTCGGGCTGACCATCGGATGCGCGCGGTGTCACAACCATAAGTTTGAGCCACTGACTGCTGCCGATTACTATTCGATGATTGCGGTGTTTCGCGGGTTGGAACGGCCGCGCAGTGGGCGTACCGAGTTGGATCTGCCTTTGGGGACTCGGACCGAACTGGAAAAGGAGGCCGCGCGCGATGCGGCGATGGCGCCGTTTCGCAAAGAGATCGGAAAGCTGGAGGCGCCGTACCGGGCCAAGGGCAAAGGTTGGGAAGAGCAAGTCCCGGTAGATGTGAAGGCGCAGATTGCGGAGCTGCGGGCGAAGATTGATGCCTACCGGCGGGCGACTCCTGATTTGCCGCGCGGCTACTTTATGCATGCAACCGAAGAAGCCCGAGGCTTCGCACATACTCTTACGCGGCAAGCCGGGTGCTTTGGGACCGGAGGTTACACCCGCGGTGCCGGCGATTCTGGTGAAGCAGCAACCGGAGTTTGCGGCTGCGGCGCGAACGAGCGGACGGAGATTGTCGTTTGCGAAGTGGCTCGCCGGCGGCGAGAATCCATTGACTGCGCGCGTGATTGTGAACCGTGTATGGATGTGGCACTTCGGCGAGGGACTGGTGCGCACGCCGTCAGACTTTGGATTGATGGGACAGGCCCCTACGCATCCGGAGTTGCTCGATTGGCTGGCGACGCGGTTTGTGGAAGAAGGATGGTCGTTCAAGAAGCTGCATAAGCTGATCCTGACGAGCAATACGTGGCGCATGTCGAAGGCGTTGCGCACGGAGTATCAGGCGGCTGATCCGGAGAACCGGCTGTTGTGGCGGATGCCATTCAAGCGGCTGGAAGTGGAGGCCATTCGCGATGCCGTGCTGGCTGTGAGCGGACGGCTGAACCCGGCGATGTCTGGGCCGAGTGTGTTTCCGGCGATACCGGCGCAGGCGCTGGAGGGCTCATCTGATCCGGATAAAATCTGGAAGGCGTCGCCCGAGGCGGAGGCTTCGCGGCGCAGTGTTTACGTGTTTCTGAAGCGATCTTTGATTGTGCCGATGTTTGATGCATTAGATTTGTGCGACACGGCGCGGTCCGCCGCGCAGCGCATGACTACGACGGTTCCGACACAGGCGCTGACGCTCTTCAATGGCGAGTTTGTGAATCAGCAGGCACGGTATCTGGCGGAACGGTTGAGGAAAGACGCGGCGGATTCTGATGAGGCGCGCATCACGTTGGCGTACCGGCTGGCTTTGGCGCGTAAGCCCGCTGATGGGGAATTGGCGGCCATGAAAGAGTTTCTGGCGAAGGATCGGGAGCGTGGGTTGGAGCAGGTGGCGCGGGTGATTTTCAACTTGAACGAGTTTGTCTATGTCGATTAAACGGCGCGAGTTTTTCTTTCAGGCAGGAGGCGGTTTCGCGAGCCTGCCGTTGTTGGATCTGATGCAGCGCGAGCAGGCTGTTGCAGTTCCGGCGAAGAGTCCCCTGGCGGTGAAGCAGCCGCACTTTGCGGCGAAGGCGAAGCGTGTCGTGTTCCTGTTTATGAATGGCGCTCCGAGCCATGTGGATACGTTTGACCCGAAGCCGGTGCTGGCGAAGTTTGATGGGACACCGTATAAGGGTCCGCTGACGGTGGGATCGAACGCGCGGCCGGTGGGTTATCTGATGAAGAGTCCGTTCGCGTTTCAGAAGCATGGGCAGAGCGGGTTGGAGATCAGCGATTTGTTTCCGCACACCGCGAAGTTCGCGGATGATCTGTGCGTGATTCGCTCCATGTACACGGACACGGCTGCGCATGCGTCAGGGTGTCTGCAGATGAACACCGGCGCGGTGTTGCTGGGCAAGCCGAGCATGGGCGCGTGGATGAGCTATGGGCTGGGAACGGAGAACGAGAACCTGCCGAGTTTTGTGGTGATGACCGATCCGCGGGGTGGGCCGATCAGCGGGGCGTCGAATTGGACATCCGGGTTCATGCCCGCGGCGTATCAGGGTACGTTGTTTCGTGCGACTGGGGCGCCGTTGCTGGATCTGTCTACGCCTGAAGGGGTGGATGTGGCAGGCCAGCGGCGGAGTCTCGATTTGCTGCAGACGCTCAATCAATCGCACTTGAAGGCACATGGCAATGAGGATGATCTGGCGGCGCGGATTCATTCCTATGAACTGGCGTACCGAATGCAGACTGCCGCTGCATCGACGGTGGATTTGTCGAAAGAGAGCGCCGCGACGCTGGAGATGTATGGCGTGAATCAGCCGCGCACGGCGGATTTCGGACGGAAGTGTCTCATCACGCGGCGGCTGCTGGAGAACGGGGTGCGGTTTGTGCAACTGTATTCGGGCGGGGGCCATATTGAGGATACGTGGGATGGCCATAACGACTGCATTCACCAATCACAAGACGCATGCCGGTGAGACGGATCAGCCGATCGCGGCGCTGATGACGGACCTAAGCGCACCGGGTTATGGAAGGATACTTTGTTGGTTTGGGGTGGGGAATTTGGCCGCACGCCGACGAGCGAAGGCGTCGGGAAGCCGGGACGCGATCACAACTGGTATGGGTTTTCGATGTGGCTGGCGGGTGGCGGTGTGAAGGGGGGCCAGACGATTGGGGCCACGGATGAGATCGGGTTTGAGGCGGTGGAGGAGCGGTGCCATGTGTCGGATTTGCATGCGACGGTGCTGCACTTGATGGGGCTGGATCATACCAAGCTGACGTACTTTTATTCAGGGTTGAATCAGCGGTTGACGGGGGTGCGGGGTGAGGTGGTGCGGAAGGTGCTGGGGTGACATGCGGCGTTAGGGTTTTGCTTCTGCGAGATAGAGTTCTATCCGGTCACTTGTCCAAGTTGCGACACCGCACCCGAAGAAGTCCATGTCTTCGGTCCAAATAGGGCAATTGAAAGCTAACGCCGAGGCGAGGATGGGCCAATCCTCTTCATCGCGGTTTCGAAGCCGCAAACGCGCAACGGATTCGAAATCGCTGTACAAGCCGGGTTCCAAGAGCCAGATCAATTCTGTCAACTGATCGAGGATCCTATTGGCGCCTGATGGATCAACCCCACGCTTCAACAGCAGAGCAGGAAGATGCCTACGAGCTTCATCTAGGGCCGTCGCGGGAGTTAGGAAGCGAACCGACGACGAGTATTTACCGAGCAGCAAAAGAACTTTGGAACCGAGTGCAGCGGGGATCAAAATGTTGGCGTCAAGCACCACCATGACTAACGGTTTTGTTTTCGGTGCTGGGCGCGCTCTCGCCGGAAGTCAGCGACAATCTCATCTTCAGAGGCTCCCGCGGCTTTCAGCAACTGCCGCATTTTCTCTCCGGCGGTACGGAAGGCTTCCACGTCCTCTTGCGTCGGGGATGGCTTTGTGGGTACGTAAACCCCGATGGTCGTTCCGTGCCGTGTAATTGCGACGGGCGTCTTCGATTCGAGGTAGGTGGAGAGGTTTTCGCGGAACTCGCGAATGCCGATTTTTGTTGTGGTCATTGTGCGTCCCTATTGTGTACACAAAGATAGCACAAGACTGATTCAGACACGTGAGTGGGAGCGCCGGTCAAGGCCGGGCTTGTGCGTTGGCCGTGCGTTTGGGGCCGAGGCCGAGGGCGATCAGTGAGAGAGAGTCGAGCTTGCCGTTGGCTTCCAGGTTCTGGTCCTGTTGGAAACGGCGAAGGGCGTCGGTGCTGGAGGGGTCCCATTTTCCGGACGGGTCCGCCTGCAGATAACCTTTGGATTTCAAGGCCTGCTGGATTTCGCGGTAGCGATCGGCGGAAGGTTCGTTCTGGACCGTGTAGCGCGGAGCAGCCGGGCGGGCATACTTACGGTTCTTGGTGTACGAACTTTGGGGTGCGTTGGATTTGGTTGCGGTCTTGGACTTGGTGGCTGCCACTCGCTTGCCGGCAGTGGAGCCGGCCGCCGACTTTTTGGGAGCGTTCGACACCATGGTCTTCTGTTTGGTGGGGGAAGACTTGATAGGGGCGGATTTGTGCGGAGCGTTGGAAACCGTCTTTTTCGGAGCGGCCTTCTTCGTGGCAGAGGTCTGAGCAACGAGCCCGGCCCAAGCGAATAGCAGAAGAGCGGAAAGTGCGGCTATGGATTTCACGCGAACCTTTAGTATAACGCTGTTGGTCCAGGAGGGACGCACTGCTCGAGCGAGTGGATGCTGGCGATCGCTTCCCGCACCTGCGGATCGGGGTTGAGCAGGTCGTCTTTGTAGACCTCGAAGTATCGCACGCCGTAGCTGTTGTAGGTGGCGCAGACGGATTGCTGCAAAGGACCCTGGAAGCGATTGGCGGGATCGTTGGAGTATGACCAGATAAACTGTGCGGCGGCCGGCAGCTTCTGGGTCAACGGAGCGACGTTGGCCAGGCGGTCACTACCGTTGGCGTTGGCATCGGCGGCGAAGATGGCGAAGCGGCCTTCTTGCAGCGACATCATGAATAACGCCACCTCCCCGTAAAAGGCGCCGCCGTCGTGGTCGGGGATGCAGATTTCGCCGACCGGGGCCGAGACCAGCTTGCGCAGGGTGGGGAGTGCTTTGTGCATCGCTTCAATGGAGGATTTCCAGGCGTTGAGGTAGTCGGCGCGCGAATAGCGGATGAAGTTGGGTGATTGCGACAGGACGCCGGCAACGCATCCGACGAGGCTCATTTCCGGGACGGGCACGCCAACGCTGATGTTTTGCACCGCGCCGTTGGGGTTGACCTCAGCCAGATGCGAGGCGAGCGAGACGACGAAGTCCGACCAGAGGGCGAGGAAGACAGGATCCCATGGCAGCGGCTCATTGCGGCTGATCCCGTTGGGTGCATGCACGGGGTACGTCTGGACACCGCGTTCCAGAACCCAGGCCGGAGGCGCTGCGTAGCCGGATGCGAGGATGTGGAGCGTGAGGTGCTTTCGCGCATTGCCCGCTGTTTCGATCTGAGCATCGAGAAGCCGCCAATCGAACCGATCGGCCTCCGGCTGCAACGCCGCCCAGGACGTCCGGATGGCCGCGCCATCGACGAGTGGTGATTCCAGAAAGGTTCCGAGCAGTTCGGTGCTGTCGCGCGGGTCCATTAAGACGAAGGCATCGCCGCGAACCGATTCTTGGGCGTTTGCGGATACAGCCAGAAAGAAGATCAGCACCAGCCGCATGCGGACTTAGTATAGCTTACGTACAATAATCCAGATGCGGAATCTGAAGATCCTAAATCGAGCCCTGGAGCGGCTCTGGCCTCTCCTGTTTGCCAGCATTTGTCTGGTGCTGCTTGCCTTCAATCTGCGCTGGAGGAACATCACTCCCACAGACATGGCGCTGGCCGGGTTGGCGACGCTGCCGTGGAGTTTACGGTGGTTCAGCAGCCTGGTGCAATCGATGAAATTCGGCGGTATGGAGTTGAATTTCCGCCAGGAGATGACGAAGAAGCTGGTGGAACATGAGAAAGCTGTAGCGGCCGCTCTGACCAGCGGAATCGGTAAACCAGGCGAGAAGGCGCCGCGAAAGCCAAGGAAGAAAAGTGAAGCGGTGAGCCACGGCGTGCCGATGGCTGCGGAGGATGCGGAATTAGAGACGCGTTCGATGGAGCTGGAAGAGGATATCGACGCGGGCGATCCGAACAAAGGGCATTTCGGCGGCAAAGCGCTGGCCGCATCGCGGCGTCTGGCTGCGACGGTGAAGCCGTTCCCTGGTTCCGATGATCTTTTCCGGATTCAGGCGGCTGTCGCCTCAGTGAATGCATCGAAACCGCTGTTGGACGGGACGCCGGTGATCTTCCATCTTCATCCCACGTTCACGCCGCCGGTGCGCAAAGTGGAAGTGTCGCACGGAGCGGCGCGGCTGGAATGCGTGGCCTGGGGCGCATTCACGATCGGTGTGGAGATTGAAGGAGAGGACCTGTGTCTGGAACTGGACCTGGCCAAGGACGTTCCGGACGCGCCGGCGCTATTTGTCCAGCGCTAGCCGGACAGCGCTAGCCGGACAGCGCTGGCGCTAAATGGGCGGCATGTTGCGTTTGGACGTTTTGAGACGCACCGCCGGATCTCCGTGGAGAATATAGTTCCGGGCGTCGTCGCGGCGGATCCACTGGTTGCGGGCCTCGTCCTCCAAACCATCTTCGGTGAGCATCTTTTGCTGCGTGGCGGCTAACGGAATGGTGAGCGCGGCCCAGCGAAAATTGAACTGATCGGTGGCGGAACCCATGCGGTTTCCGGCGATGATCCGCAGGATGACGTCGACAAAGCCTTGTTCCTGGGGACCACCGGCGTCGGTATAGCTGGAACTCCAGGCACGGTCAACGTGGCCGAGCACCGCGAGCGCACCATTCTCAGCGCCGAGCAGTTTTTGCGGCAGACGGGCCATCATGGGTGAGGGCGCGATGGCGACTTTCTTTTCGTAGTTGAACGTGTCGTGTTTCGGCCAGCCGACGCTATAGCAGGCGAAGAGGAAATGCACCATGCCGTGGATGGCCGGTTTCCTGGGGAAGTTCAGGGAGGAGTAATATGTTTCCTCGCGCGGTGGTTCGCCCTGCCATTCCTGGCAGAGAACGGCGCCCTGGGTATCGGCAAGAAAATCGCTGTTGGGATGGCGCAGCAAGCCGTGGGAACCGCTGAAGAGAATTGCCGGAGCGCCGCCATCCACTTCACCAGTGAAGATCTTGTGGAGGTTGTCGCGTGTAGCGTTCGGCCCAAGGAACTGCTGGAGTTGAAAGCGGTCTGATTCCAGCCGTCCACCGTTCGCCATCGGAAGAATCAGGTTGTTCAGGAGGAGCTTTGCGGCTCCGTTGTCCTTGCCGTTATAGTCCGGCGCAAAGATAGTGACCTTGCGGGCGGTGGCGACGCGGTCCAGCTTTTCGTAGGCGATGACGGAGCCGGCATAGCGTTCAAAGGCGGCGGGGGATTCGAGCCAGAGGCGGCCCACGCCCCAGTAGAGGTCCAACTCATACTGGAAGTCGAACGAGATATCTTCGGGCGAGGCGACAATCAGAACGTAGAACGGCACACCTTTGCGCGGGTCGACGACATTGAGGCTAGGCCCGCCAGGCTGAGCTCTGAGCCACTGTTGCGCCGATTGGCGAGGGGCGGGCGGCGGCAATTCCGGGCAGAGTTGTTCGTCGCCCACTTCCTCCTTACGATGCTGGATCAGGGCCTGTAACCGGTCTTTGATGGACTTGCTCACGGTGGCGCCGAACATGATGCCCCAGCCGGCTTTTTCGAGATCGGCCGCATTGAGTTCGCCGCCCACCATGCCGAAGTGGGCGTCCTGCGACGTACCCTTGGCGTCAACGATGGACTTGGGCACGGACTGAAACAGGGATGTGGTTGTGAAGCGCTCCATGGTTGCGGCGTCTATGGGTGGGGCGAACTGCCCATCCTCCGAGACACCGAGGGGAAGTGGAGGGAGAATCGAATCCGGCATGGGGTACTCCTGCGGGCGCAATTCACCCCCGCCGCCGCATTGGACGACGGCAGGGGTGAGGCGATGCTACTTCTTTTTCTTGGCGGGCGCTTTCTTGACAGGGGCTTTCTTGGCGGGAGCCTTCTTGGCCGGGGCTTTCTTGGCAGGAGCCTTCTTGGCGGGAGCCTTTTTCGCCGGTGCTTTCTTGGCAGGAGGAGCCTTCTTGGCAGGAGCCTTCTTGGCGGGAGCTTTCTTCGCAGGCGCTTTCTTGGCAGGGGCCTTCTTGGCGGGAGCCTTCTTCGCAGGAGCCTTCTTCGCAGGAGCCTTCTTAGCCGGAGCTTTCTTGGGCGCCTCCGGTGCAGGTGGTTCCGGCTCCGGCGCGGGAGGCGTGGGGTGGTCCGAATCTCGATTGTCGTTCGCCCGGAGGTCCGGTTCGGTCTCCAGCAGGCCCAGCGCCGGCGGCGAGTCCAGTGGTTGCACTGCGTTCAGTTGCATTTTGGCTATTATCCTTTTTTGCTTCGATTTTGTACTGCTCGGTTGATCATTGCCCTGTAGCGGAATCCGCGCGCAGGGCGGAAAGCTGTGGATTGCGCTCTAAGAATCCGGCCGGCATGCCCGCGGTGAGGGATTTCTCCAAGGCCGCGAAGGCTTCATCGCGCTGACGGATGACCTCCAGCGCAACAGCGGTGTTATAGAGCACCTCGGGGTAGAGTTCGGCCAGCGCGGCTGCTCGTTGCAAGAGCGGCTGGCTGCGGGCGGAATCGCCCAGGCCGGCGTAGTAGCTGCCCATGTCGGAGAGCAGGTAGACATCGCTGGGCGAAGCTTTGAGGAGCGGCTCGATGAGGCTGATCGCTTTCCTGTAGCATTCGGCGGCCTTGGATTTCTCGCCGCCCAGGGTGTAGAGACGCCCCAAGAAGCCGTAGGAGCGATCATCTTGAGGCTTGATGCTGAGGGCTTTCTCGAACATCTGCCGAGCTTCCGGGTATCGGGCTTGTTCCAGCAGAACGAGACCGACGTTGCGGCAGCGATTGAAGGTCGGCTCCATCTCAACGGCTTTGCGGAAAGCCGCCTCCGCGTCGGAGAGCCGGTCCTGCATGCGATAGGCGATGCCAAGGTCGTTCTGAGCGCGCGGGTTATCGGGCGCGAGGCTGATGGCTTTCGAAAAATAGAGACGCAGCTTCCTTCGGTTTGCCGGTATCGGCGTAGAAATGGGCGAGCGTTTGAACGACGCCCCACTGATCGGGGGCCAACGCCACGGCGTGCTTCAAGGCGGCCTCCGCTTCTTTGTGGCGGGCCGCCTGAGAAGCAGATTCCCGCGAGCGGCGAAGACGGCGCCGCTGTGTTTGTCCAGGCGTTCGGCTTCATCCAACTCCTGCGATGCCAGGTCGTACTGGTCCGTACGTGTGTCGAGCATGGCGAGGGTGACATGAGCAGAGGCGAGATCCGGTTTCAGTTGCAGCGCCTTGAGCGAAGCGGTGCGGGCGGCTGTGAGGGTCTTGGGATCTTTTGCCTGAATGTATTGTTGGGCGTTGGCGCGCCCCAAGTCTGAATACGCCGGGGCGAAGCTGGGATTCTTCTCAATGATGCGCTCGAGAATGGGGATGGCTGTCTGCAGCGCAGCCGGACGATAGTAGTGTTCCAGGAGGTCATGCGCCTTTTCATAGTCCTGGCGCAGCCCGTCGGCGAGTTCCATGGCCGGGCCGGAGAACAGCTTTGCGCGAAACTGCGGAACGGCGAAGGGTAGGGCCAGGACGAGCGCCGCGGGCGCCAGCATCCACGGGCGAAAGCCGAGGGCGGGGCTGCGGGAGCGCCCACCACCTCCATCGTTTCCGTCAGGGCGGTGATCATTTGCCCGGCGGATTTGTAGCGGTGTTGCTGGTCCGGATGAGTGGCAGTCTCGATGATGCGGGCGAGCGCCACAGGAAGGTCCGGGCGCGCATCCATCAAGGTGGTCCGATCGCCGGCAGAGTGCTTCGCCGCCAGTTCCTCCATTGTGGAGCCTTGCACCGGATAGCGCCTGGTGAGGAGGTGGAAGAGCAGGATGCCCACGGCGTAGAGGTCAGAAGATACCGAAGCATGCCCGGCCTGGAAGAATTCCGGCGCCATGTAGACGGGAGTTCCGCCGATGTTCTGTTGGCCGTGATGCTCCTGCAGCGTGAGGCCAAAGTCCATGAGCGAGAATGCGGCCACCGGCCTCGCGCATCACGTTGCCCGTTTTGATATCGCGATGAAGCAAGCCTGCTGCATGTACGGCGCTCACGGCGCGGCAGACATCAATCCCGATCAGCGTGGCTTCCGTGGAGCTGAAGGGGCCGTTGGCGCTGCGAATCGCAGAGAGCGTCTTGCCGTTGACAAAGTCGCTCCAAAAGCCGACGCGTCCATCAAAGCGATCGACGCCGTAGACGGGAACGACATTCACGTGGCGGACACGGGCGATGGCGCGAGCTTCCCGCAGCAATGTGCGCGCTTCGGCTTCGGCGTCCTCCGCCGCGAGGCAGCAGCAGCTTGAGAGCAACCTCGCGTTCGAGGGTGGTGTCGTAAGCGCGATAGACTTCACCATCAGGAACCCTGCCCGACTTTCTGGATGAGTTTGAACGGACCCCGGTTCTCCACAATCGCGTCCGCATGGACATGTGCGAGAGGCTCATTCAAGTTGCGCGGTGGTTGTGCATGTTGGCTCGTCCACCTGATTCTCCTCAAACGACTGCCGGGTTTGGCTCGATATACCCTAACCCGCACGAACGGGAGCAACAAAAATGAGTCCATTCGCACTGCTTTGCAACTTTTGACATCATTCGGATTCAGCGGTGTGGTTTTGGTGTGCCGCGAGTGTGGAGGAAACGTTCGAATACTGCTGCAAGGGCGCCGTCAGCAGGCTTCTTTTTGATGGCGGAATGCAGCAGCGCACTGCGCTCTTGCGTGTCAGTTTGGTCCACGGGACGAAAGCGCCATGCCCGCGGCGGTGGAGGGAACAGAAGAGGCCGTCCCACGGCGAGTCCCCCTCGTGGGTGTCCTTGATCCAAGTGGCGGTGGCTCAGCGCGGCGTCTTGCCATCCATGGAGCTTGAGAAAATCCATTGTGCTGAGGGCGAAGCGATTCAGCGTCGAAGCGGCTGGAGGTGAGTTGTTGACGCGGATTGCCGGATGCCCAGTC
>JASGJN010000026.1:0-584960 GCA_049840735.1 Anaeromyxobacter sp.
CCTGTAGTCTACTTGGTTCAGGTTTCGTATTGCTAAGGTTAATAGGGAAACACGATAGAACCGAACACCTGGCGGGGCCACCGAGGTGAGCCTGCAGGTCGAGTACGAGCTGCCCACCTTCGGCATGCTGCTGGCGCCCATCGTGAAGCTGGCCAACCTGCACGAGACCGAGACGCTGCTGCAGAACCTCAAGAAGAAGGTCGAGAAGCTGGAGGTGTGAGCGGGCGGCGTGGGGCCCGAGGGAGACCCACGCGCGGAACGTCGTGCCAGGACATCAGGCCGCGGAGGCCTGAGCGTACGCGCCAGGCCCCCGCCGCTCCAGGGGGCGCGCATGTTCGAGACCGTCCTGCATCGTGACTCGGAGTATCACCCGGCCTTGAGCGAGCCGCTGCCGGTGCACCACCCGGCGCTCTCGAAGGAGCTCTTCGGCGACGTCTTGCACGACGACCGGCGCCAGGCGCCGGTCCTGATGGACCTCCGGGTGCACGTCCCTCCTCCCGGGTTCGAGGGCGCGCGCAAGCGCGACCTGGGCGCCCGCTCCGGCAAGCGCCTGGCCTGGACCAGCGCGTCCACCGCGTTCCAGGTGCTGGTGGTCGTCGCCATCGGCGCCCTCGCCACCGGCGCGGCCCAGCGCCTGGAGGAGGTGCAGCCGCTGGTGCCGGTGAAGCTCGTCACCGCCAAGGCCGCCGTGCCGCCGCCGCCCCCTCCGCCCGCGGCGGCGCCCATGGTGAAGCGCTCCCGCCCGCTGCCGCCCGACGCCAAGGTGGTCAAGGCGGCCCCGCCCGGCGCGCTGATCCAGCCCAAGGAGGTGGCCGAGGAGATGAAGGCGCAGCCCGACGAGCCGTACGAGGAGCTGCCCGAGGCCACCGGGGAGGGCGACGGCGAGGGCGGCGTGATCGGCGGCGTGGTGGCCCCACCGCCGCCGCCGGAGCCGACCAACGAGGTCGAGGAGGCGCCGCGCTGGATGACCACCGGCTACAAGAAGCCGGTGGAGAGCGAGCCCGGCTGCGTGGGTCGCTCGGTGCGCCTGCCGCGCGAGCTGGCCGGCTTCGTCTCCGGCGCGCTCACCGTCAAGTTCGCGGTGCTGTCGAACGGCACGGTGGACAAGATCGAGGTCATGCAGAAGCTGCCCGACGCGCGCATCAACGAAGCCATCGCGGCGGCGGTCCGCTCGTGCAAGTTCACGCCGGGAGCGGACGCGACGGGGCGGCCGACGGCGATCTCGGTGATCCTGCCGCTCAGGTTCACGGCGTCGTAGGCGACGGTGAAGAGGGGGCGGGCCGGGCGGGCGCGTTGCTCGTCCGGCCCGCGTGTGCGAACGGCGATCCGGCCGTCAGGAGACCACGGCCTCGAGTTCGATCAGGTCCTCGAACCGCTTGAAGTCCGCAGGGTTCAGGGTGGCGAGCCGGTCGATGCCGTTCGCCAGCATCGTGGCGACGATGTTGGCGTCGTGCACCTGCTTGCCCTTCACTGCGTGGGCTTGAACGAGCCCGAGCAGCTCCTCGAGCGCCGCGGGCCCCTCGTCGATCACTGTGCACGCACTGCGCCACGCGCCCAGCGTGGTCAGCGCCTCCTCGACCGTGAACTCGCGACCGGAGACAGGCTTGCGCGTGAGGACGACCAGGAACTCCCGGCAGACCTGAGGGCTGATGCAGAACGGGGCCTGCTGCCCTCCAAGACGTGTGAGCAGGGCGCTTGCGGCCACATGGCTCGGGTGCTCGGCCACCGAGGCCGCGACGAGCACGTTCGTGTCGAGGAAGATGGGCTCAGCGGCCATCGTCGCCGTACAGCTCGTCCCGCCGGAGGTCGCCGCCAACCCAGCTGCCGCCGCCGCTCAGCACCGGGGGCGAAAACCCGGCGGGTGGCGGCCGGGGAGCGTCTGACCGCATGGCTTCCGCGAGGACGCGAGCACGCTCCTCGCGCGTCAGGGCAGCCAACTCCTTCGCAAGGCGATGGAGCTCTCGTGCGTCGCGCGCCATGACAACAGTCTAGCACCGTGCAAGAGGAGCCGCCTTCCGGTGGGAGGCGGCGCATCGCGTCCATACCGGGGCGGACGTCCTGGCCAGCCCCGAAGCAACCCCTCCAGGTTGGCCTTCCGAGGAGGCGGTATCGCTTGGGCGCAGAGATCGGCAGGGCCGCCGGGCTCCAGCGCGAACCACGCCTCGTGCTGCGGCGGGGGCCGAGCGTGCACGGGCTCCGGCCGGTACTCGATGCGCAGCATGCGCCGCTACACCGGCCCCTTCTGCATCTCGGCGAAGAACGTGGTCGGCTTGAAGAACACCAGGTCGATGGTGCAGGTGGGGCCCTGGCGCTGCTTGGCCACGATGAGCTGCACCGGCATGGTGTCCGAGTTGGCCGTGCCCTGCTGCACGTCCTTGTTGTCCTCCTCGTTGCGGTGGAGGAACATCACGATGTCGGCGTCCTGCTCGATGGCGCCGGACTCGCGGAGGTCGGAGAGCATGGGCGGCTCCCCCTTGCGCTTCTCGACGCCTCGGTTCAGCTGCGAGAGCGCCACGATGGGGCACTCCAGCTCCTTGGCCAGCGACTTGAGCGAGCGCGAGATGGTGGCGATCTCCTGCTCGCGCGACTGGTTGCCCCGGTCGCTGGGCGCGTGCATGAGCTGGAGGTAGTCGATCATCACCAGGTCGAGGCCGCCGTTCTCGCGCTTGATCTTGCGGCACTTGGAGCGGAGCTCGACCGGCGTGAGGACGAAGTTGTCGTCCAGCCAGAGGTGCGAGTCGCCCAGCCGCTGGGCCTGGGTGGCCAGCTTGTCCCAGTCGTGCCGGGAGAGCTGGCCCTGCGAGAGCTTGCGCCAGTCGAGCTTGCCCTCCGAGGCGAGCATGCGGAGCGCCAGCTGCTCGGACGGCATCTCCAGCGAGAAGAACGCCACCTTCCGGTTGGCGCGGGTGGCGGCGTGGCTGGCGATGTTGAGCGCGAAGGCGGTCTTGCCGACCGACGGGCGGGCGGCCAGCACGGTGAGCGTGCCGGGCTGCAGGCCCAGCGTGTTCTTGTCCAGCGTGCCGATGCCGGTGGGCACGCCGGTGATGGGCGAGAGCCCCTGCTGCACACGCTTCTGGACGGCCTCGAGGTTCTCCAGCGCCCGCATCACCGGCTGGGCGATGGGCTTGATGGTGTCGACGTTGGAGCCCTGCGCCGCGCCGAACACCTCCTGCTGCGCCGAGTCCAGGAAGTGCTGGACGTTGGCCCCGGCCTCGTAGCCCCGCTCCACCAGCCGCTGGGCGGTGAGCATCATGGTGCGGAGCTGGGCCAGCTCCTTCACCGCGCGTGCGTAGTGGGCCACGTTGGCGGCCGAGCCGATGGCGCGCGCCAGCGAGAGCGGCAGGTCGTGCGGGACGGCGCCGCCCAGGAGCCCCTTCGCGTCCAGCCGCTGCTGGACCAGGATGGCGTCGAGGGTCTTGGACTCCCTGGCCAGCTCCTCGCACACCCCGTAAACGTGCTGGTGCGCGAGCAGGTAGAAGTCCGCCGACTTGATCAGCGCGCCCACCTGGTCGAAGGCGGTGTCCTCGGTGAGGATCGCCCCCAGGACGGCCTGCTCCGCCTCCATGCTGTGAGGGAGATCGCGGGCGGATCGGAGGGGGGAGACACCGGGCTCGGTGCGTCGGGCGGGATCAAGCTCGGCCATGAAGCCGCGCAACTTAGCAGCCGGGGCTGACCCGCATCACTGTCGAAGTGCGGTGGATAAGTTCGAAATTCACGTGGAAGAACGCGGTGGAGAGTGCGTGGACGGACTGTGGATAACTTGTGGATTGTCCTGCGGGGTCCCCGCAGCTGCGTGAGCCTGATCAGGCCAGAGGCGCTATCTGTGCGTCATGGCTGGGGCAGACACACACGCGCACCCTGGTAACCCGTGCGGGACCTGGCGCACCGCGGGCACTCGGGAAGGGGTCGCCGCCTTCGCTCATTGTAGAAAGGACCATGCGCACCCTCCGCCCCGCCCTCGCCGCCGCCGCGGCCCTCGCCCTCGCCGGCTGCGCCGAGCTGAGCCAGCTGGCCGAGTCCGCCATCCAGAAGCCGAAGCTCACCTTCCGCTCGGCGGAGATCCAGTCGGTGGACCTGGAGGCGGCCACGGTCGGCTTCACCTTCGACCTCGACAACCCCAACGGCTTCGGCCTCGACCTGGCCCGCATCGGGTACGGCGTCGAGGTCCAGGGGCAGCGCGTGGCCACCGGCGACCTGCCGGGCGGGCTCAAGATCCCGGCCTCCGGCAAGGCGCCGGTCACCTTCCCGGTCAAGATCCGCTTCGCCGACGTGCCGGGCATCCTCGGGCTCTTCCGCGCCCGCGACGCGCTCCAGTACAAGCTCTCCGGCGACCTGGGCCTGCGCAGCCCGGTGGGCACCATCGACGTGCCGGTCTCGCACAGCGCCTCCCTGCCGCTGCCCAGGCTGCCCTCCTTCTCGCTGGACGGCCTCTCCCTCCGCTCGGTCTCGCTCGACCGCCTGAAGCTGGACGTGAAGGTGAAGGTGCAGAACCCCAACCGCTTCCCCATCCCCGCGGGCCGCATGGACTACGCGCTCTCGCTGGCCGGCGCGGAGGTGGCGCGCGGCCAGGGCAAGCCGGTGGGGAGCGTGCCGGGGGGGCAGAGCGTGACGGTGAGCATCCCGGTGGACGTCAGCGTCTCCGAGGCGCAGCGCGCCGCCACCGCCCTGATGCGCGGCGCCGGCGTGGATGTGGGCGTGAAGGGGCAGGCGGAGCTGGCGGGCCTGCCCATCCCGCTCGACCTGGGCGACAAGCTGTCGGGCCGCTGAGCCCGATCGAGTGCGAGGTGCGCCGCGCACCGTTGCCCACGGGTCGCGCGCACCATCACGCGATCCCATGATGGCAGCGCCCGCGCGGCGGAGTGCACCATGGAGCCTCGCGCCGGCGCCCCGGCGTGGGAGGCTTCCGGATGCCGCCGCTCGAGTGGGACGAGGCCTACAGCCTCGGCATCGAGGAGATCGACGCCCAGCACCGGACGCTGATCCGGCGCCTGCGCCGGCTGGGCGAGGCCATCGGCGCCGAGCGGCCGGTCGAGACCGGCAAGGAGCTGCGCTACCTGCGGCAGCTCGTCTGCGAGCACTTCGAGGACGAGGAGCGCTGGATGGAGGAGGCCGGCTACCCCGGGTGCGCCGAGCACGAGCGCAGCCACCGCGCCGCCGAGGCGCTGCTGGACCAGGCCCGCCGGCTCCTGGCCGAGACCGGCCTTTCGCTCCGCTTCGTCTCGGTGGTGGAGGAGGCGGCGCGCTGGCTGGACGAGCACCTGCGCACCGACGACCTGAAGCTGGGCCGGTTCCGCGCCGCGCGCGAGAACCTGCGCCAGCTCGCCTCCGGCCAGCTGGCCACCGAGCGGCTCGCGCCGGTGGCGGCCGCCGGCGTCGCGCCGTCGCGCTGGGCCGCCGCCGGGAAGCGCTGAGCAGCGCCTCATCGGAGCCTTGGCGCGCCGGAGACGAGGCGTGCGCGGTGGCGCCCGCCTGCCGCAGACCCCCTCCCGGACCATTTACCAGACGTCCACCAGGCCGTATGGGGACCGGGCGCCCGCGCCGGGCGCCCACGAGGATCGACCCATGCGTCTCGCCCCTGCGCTGCTGGCCGCCGCCCTCGGCTGCGCCTCCGCGCCGCCTCCCAGGCCGCCGCCGCCGCCCCCCGCGCCGGTCGCGGCCCCCGCGCCGCGCCCCGCGCTCGACCTGCCGGTCGAGTACCACGTGCTGAAGAACGGCCTGCGGGTCGTGCTCTCGCCGGACCGGAGCGCGCCCAAGGTGGCGGTCGGCGTCTACTACGCCATCGGCTTCCGGGTGGAGCCCAAGGACCGGACCGGCTTCGCCCACCTCTTCGAGCACATGATGTTCCAGGGCTCGCGGAACCTGGGGAAGATGGAGTTCATCAAGCTGGTGCAGGCCAACGGCGGGACGCTCAACGGCTCCACCCGCTTCGACTTCACCAACTACTACGAGGTGGTCCCGTCCAACGTGCTGGAGACCGTCCTCTGGGCCGAAGCCGACCGCATGCGCGGCCTGGCGGTCAACGAGGAGAACCTCGAGAACCAGCAGGGCGTGGTGTCGAGCGAGGTGCGGGTCAACGTCCTCAACCGGCCCTACGGCGGCTTCCCCTGGCTGGACCTGCCGCAGCTGGCCAACAGCAACTGGTACAACGCCCACAACTTCTACGGCGACCTGAAGGACATCGAGGCGGCCACGCTGCAGGACGTGCAGGCCTTCTTCAGGACCTACTACGCCCCCAACAACGCGGCCCTGGCGCTGGTGGGTGACTTCGAGCCGGCGCAGGCGCTGGCCTGGGTGGAGAAGTACTTCGGCGACCTCCCCTCCGCGCCCCAGCCGCCGGCCCCGGACCTGACCGAGCCGCGGCAGGAGCAGGAGAAGCGCGCCGAGAAGGTGGACCCGCTGGCCGACCGCCCGGCGCTGGCGGTGGCCTGGCACGCGCCGCCGCCCGGCACCCCCGAGCACGCCGCCTTCGTGCTGCTGGACCAGCTGCTGGTGCAGGGGCGCGACGCGGCGCTCCACCAGGAGCTGGTGCAGGAGCGCGGCCTCACCGGCGAGGTGGCGGGCGGGCTCAACCTGCTCGGCAACCCCTGGAACTACCGCGGCCCCATGCTGGAGATCGCCTACGTCTTCCACGACCGCGAGCACTCGCCGCAGGAGCTGCTGGCGGCGGTGGACGAGGCGGTGGCGCCGTTCCTCTCCGCCCCGGTGTCGGCCGAGGCGCTGGCCCGCGCCAAGGTGAAGGCGCGCTCCGCGCTCTACGCCGACATGGAGGACTTCGGCGGGTTCGGGCTGGCCGACCTGCTGGCGGCGAGCGCGCTCTTCACCGACGACCCGAAGAACGTGCTGAAGCTCGAGGCCGGGCTGGACGCGGTGACGCCGGAGCTCTTGCAGAAGACGGCGCAGGAGTGGCTGCGCCCCACCAACCGGACGGTGCTGGTGGTGAAGGCCAAGGAGAAGACCGCGCCATGATCGCCCTCCCGCTCACCCTCCTGCTGGCCGCGGCCCCTGCGGCGCCCAAGGCGCCCGCCGCCCCCACCGCCGCGCCGGCCCGCGAGGCCCCGCCGCCCCCGGCGCCGCCGCCCGCCTTCAAGCTGCCCGAGAAGCGCGACTTCACGCTCGACAACGGCCTGCAGGTCACGCTGGTCAAGGTCGGGCGCATGCCCAAGGCCACGGTGGAGCTGTCGGTGCGGATCGGCACCGGCGACGAGGCGCCGGACCAGACCGGCATGGCCGGCTTCGTGGCCAAGCTGCTGCTGGAGGGGACCCGCCACCGCAGCGCCGCCGACCTGGCCGCCGAGGCGGCGCGCTGGGGCGGCGCGGTGGAGACCGACGTCACCCCCGACGAGACGCTGGTGGGCGGCACGGTCCTCTCCGAGTTCGCGCCCGACCTGGTCACGCTGGTGGCGGACGTGGCGCTCAACCCGGCCTTCCCGGCGCGGGAGCTGGAGCGCGTGCGCCAGGACCTGATCCGCGACGTCAGCATCGCCCGCACCCTGCCGCAGACGCTGGCCCAGGAGCGCTTCCTGAAGGTCACGTATCCGGCCGACGCCTACGGCCGGCTGCTGGCCACGCCGGAGCAGCTGACCGGCTACACGCCGGAGGCGCTGCAGGCCTTCCACGCCACCACCTTCCTGGCCGGCCGGGCCCACCTCTACGTGGCCGGGCAGTTCGACCAGGCCGCGGTGGAGCAGGCCATCCGCGAGGCGTTCGGCCCCTGGGCGCGCGGCGCCGCCTACAGCCACGGCATGACCTCCCCCGCCCACCGCGGCGCGGTGGAGCTGGTCGATCGGCCCGGCGCGGTCCAGTCCTCGCTCTACGTCGGCCTGCCGTCGCTCACCCCGCGCCACCCCGACTACCTGAAGCTGGTGGTCACCAACACGCTGCTGGGCGGCTACTTCTCCTCGCGCATGACCGCCAACCTGCGCGAACAGAAGGGCTACACCTACTCGCCGCGCTCGGTCCTCTCGGTGCGCGGCGCCGCGCCGGGCTACTGGGCCCAGCTGGCCGACGTGACCACGCCGGTGACCGGCGCCTCGCTGACCGAGATCTTCAAGGAGGTGGAGCGGCTCCGCTCGCCGCCGCCGCCCGCGCAGGCGGAGGTCGCGGCGGCGCAGGCCTACCTGGCGGGCCAGTTCCTGCTCCTGGTCTCGGATCGCGACGGCCTGATCGACCGGCTGCGCTTCGTGGCCCTGCACGACCTGCCGGACACCTGGCTGGAGGGCTACGTCGAGCGGGTGCGGGCGGTCACGCCGGAGGAGGTGCAGCAGGCGGCGCGCACCTGGCTCGACCCGTCGCGCATGGCGGTGGTGGTGGTGGGCGACCTCGCCAAGGTGGAAGCGCAGGTGAAGGCGGTGAAGCGCCCGGCCGCGGGGAAGGCGTCCGCCGGCCCCGGCGCGCGCGATCCGAAGCTCCTGCCGCGCAAGGAGCCGCGACCCTAGCTTCGCCGTGTGATGCAGGTGCTCGCCGCCGCGCTGGCCCTGGCGGTGGAGCTGTCGGCGCTCGACCGGGCGCTGGCGCCGCCCGCCGGGCTCGTCCGGCTGCGGGGGGAGCGCGGCGTGGCCCGGCCTGCTCGGCCTCTGGCCGGGCTGATCCCTGGCCTTCGACTCCGCCGGTCCCGAGCGTAGCCGCCGCCCGGCGGCGGAGCCGAAGGACTCAGGCCGAGCGGAGTTCATTTACCGGCGAAGTCACTCACGGCCCCGTTCGTCCTGAGCGTAGCGCCCGCGCAGCGGGCGCGGAGTCGAAGGACAGGGAGTCTCGCGGGCCCCTACTTGACCAGCCGCTCGAACCCCGGATCCCCGCGCAGCGCCTTCAGGTCATCATCCACCAGCGCCTGCTGCCTGAGCTTCGGGTTCGCCCCCAGCGCCCGGCCCAGCGCCTCCAGCGCCCCGTCCTTCTTCCCGGCCGCCAGCCGGATCACCGCCAGGTCGTAGAGCACCTCCGGGTTCTTCGGCGCCAGCGCCGCGGCCCGCTCCTGGGCGTGCAGCGCGGCCGGGTAGCGCCTCTCGGTGAAGGCGGTCCAGCCCTGGTTCCAGGCGTCGTTCACCAGCGCCAGGTCGAGCAGCCGGCGCAGCTCCTGGAACGGCTGTAGGTGATCGTCCACGCGGACGTCGATGGCGCGGTCGGTGAACCCGCCGTACCCGGCCCCGGCGCGCACCACGATCAGCGCCGCCGACTGCCGCCCCCGCGAGTCGCCCCCAGCGGCGTCGCCGGCCGCCAGCGCCGCGTAGAGCCGCTCCCCCAGCGGTCCCTTCGACGCCAGGAAGGCCTTCTCCATCGCGGTGACGACCGCCTCGCCGGTGAGGATGTTTCCCTGGATGGCGTAGTCCGGCCCGCTCCGCCCGCCGGCCCAGCTGTTGGCGCCCTTGCCGGTGTAGGTGACCGAGTCGCCGCTGGCCGAGACCATCCCCACCTGCCGCTTCTCGCGATCGGGGTCGGCCGCCAGCAGCTGCTCCAGCGCGGCCTTCGGCGCGGCCCCCTTCTCCATCAGCTCCAGGCCGCGCGGGCCGTAGGTGGTGTTGGCGAAGGCCTGCGTGGCCACCGCGCCCACGCCGGCCCGCGCCCAGGGCACCACCGCGCCCACCGCGAAGAAGCGCGAGGCCACCGCCACGCCCAGCTCGCCGGTGGCGGGGTCGCGCGCCACGATCGAGAAGGTGGCCACCGGGCCGCGCGGGTCGGCGGCGCGGGCGGGCGACGCCAGGACGGTGGCCGCCATGACGGCGAGCAACGCGCAGCGCGAAGCGGTCCTGCGGGAGGGGGACGCGTGGTTGGCGCAGGTCATCACGGCGGGTGAGCGTAGCACCGGCGGGTGCGCCGCGCCGTCCTGGCGAGATCGTCAACGGGGCCCTGCGTCGCGCCCCCTGGCCGTTCCCGCCCGGCCCCAACCGGCGCAGAATCCCTGTGGGAGCCAAGGGGGACAGCATGGCCAGGATGAGGCTCGGGACGCGGCTGACGCTGGCCTTCACCGTGCTGCTGGTGCTGCTGCTCGGGCTGGGCGCGATGGCGGTCGAGCGCGTGCGGCGCGTCCATGCGGCGCTGGACGAGGTCTCCCGGGTCCACTCGGCGGCGCTGCAGCTGGCCGGGCGCGGCCTGGTGCTGGCGCAGCGCTCGTCCACGCTGATCGACGAGGCGCTGCTGGAGCCGGAGCCGGTGCGGGCGGCGGCGGCGCTGCGGACCCTGGACGAGAACCGCCAGGCGCTGGACCGGCTGCACACCGAGGTGGAGGCGGTGGTGCGCGAGGGACCGGAGCGCGAGGCCTACCAGGCGGTGCTGCGGGCGCGCCTGGCGCACCGGCGGGCCTTCGCGCCGGCCGGCGCGGCGCTGGTGGCCGGCGATCACGCCGGGGCCGCGGAGCTGATCCGGCAGGACGTGCTCCCGGCGCGCCACGCGCTGGTGGCCGCCTGGCAGGGCTTCATGGACGCGGAGCGCTCGGCCATCCGCGCCGGCGCCGCGGTCGGCCAGCAGGAGCTGGACCGCGCGCGGCGCGACCTGGCCACGGCGGTGCTGGTGGCGGGCCTGGTGGGCGCTGGGCTGGCGCTGGCGGTGATCCGGCGGATCGGGCCGGCGCTGGAGCAGGCGGCGCGCGCGGCGACGGAGATGGCGCAGGGTGACCTGCGCCATCCGGTGGAGGTCACGCGCAGCGACGAGCTGGGCCAGCTGCAGCGGGCGCTGGGCGCGCTGCAGGCGCGGGTGGCGGAGGCGCTGCGCGCGGTGCAGGCCGACGCCGACGCGCTCGACGGGAGCGCGGCGCGCCTGGCGGGCACCTCGCGCGCGCTCTCCGACGCGGCGCGAGGGCAGGCCGAGCGGGTGGCCGAGGCCGTCGTCGCGCTGCACCGGGTGGCCACCGGCCTGGCCAACGAGGCCGGGCCGGAGGGCGAGCATGGGCGCGCCACCTGGGACGAGGTGCGCCGCGCCTCGCGCCTGCTGGGGCAGCTCGACGGCGAGGTGCGCGGGACCGGCGAGGTCGCCGCCGAGCTGGCGGGCGCGGGCGAGGCGCTCTCCGGCGAGGCGCGGGCGCTGCACGCGCTGGTGGACGCCTTCCGGCTGCCGGCGATTGAGTCGCTGGTGGAGGTGGAGGTCCAGGTGGCGCGGCCGGTCAGCCCGGCGGCGTGACCCCTCCCGCGCGAATGGCCCGCGACGGAGCATCCGGGAGCGCCCCGCTGGGGCGGGCGCTGCGTCGATCGGGCGCCCGTCCCCGCGAATGCCCAGGCTGGAAGACGTGCGTGCGCTGGCGGCCGGGGTGGGGGTGGGGGTGGGGCTGCTCCTGGGGGTGCAGGCGCGCCGCTGGTGGGACCGCCGCGCGCGCTCCGGGGCGATCGGATCGCTGAAGATGGGGCTGACCGGCGGCGTGGACCAGGTGGGCCTGGCGCTGGCCCAGGCCACCAGCTCGTCGCTGGTGCCCGGCAACCGGGTGGCGCTGCGCGAGAACGGCCGCCTGCTCGACGCCCTGGAGGAGGACTTCCGGGCCGCGCGCCACTCCATCCACGTGGACGTCTACATCTGGAAGCCGGGCCAGGCCGGCTCACGCCTGGCCGAGCTGGCCTGCCGCCGCGCGCGCGAGGGGGTCGCGGTCCGCATCCTGGTCGATCCGCTGGGCTCGACCGGCTTCGACGCCGAGCTGCGGCGGCCGCTGGAGGCGGCGGGGTGCGAGGTCCGCTACTTCCGCGACCCGCGCAAGCGGCCGCTCCGGCTCACCGGGCGCAACCACCGCAAGCTGGTGGTGATCGACGGGCGGGTGGGGTTCACCGGCGGGTTCGGCATCGCGCCGGAGTGGTGCGGCGACGGTCGCACGCACGGCTGGCGCGACACGAACGTCGAGGTGGAGGGGCCGGTCGTGCACCAGATGCAGACCTCCTTCGCGAACCACTGGCTCGAGACCGGCGGCGCGCTGCTGCCGCGGGCCGAGCTGGAGCGGGCCCACCCGGCCGGCGAGGCCTGCGCCGCCTACGTCACCAGCACCGACGTCGTGGGGCTCTCGCACGCGCGCTGGGTCACGCACATCGCCCTGATGGCCGCGCGGCAGCGGGTCTGGATCGCCAACGCCTACTTCGTCCCGCCGCCGGAGATCGTGGGCGCGCTGACGCTGCTGGCGCAGCGCGTGCCGGACGTGCGGCTGCTCCTCCCCGGCCCGCACCTGGACCACCAGGTGGTGCGCTGGCTGCAGCACCGCCAGTACCCACGCCTGGCCGCGGCCGGGCTGCGGATCTGGGAGTACCAACCCAGCATGCTGCACGCGAAGAGCATGCTGATCGACGACCGGCTGGTGGTGGTCGGGTCGATCAACCTCGACTGGCTCTCCATGGAGCTGCTGGAGGAGGGCTGCCTGGTGGTGGACGACCGGCCGCTGGCGGCGGCGCTGGAGCGCTGCTGGGCGGCGGACCTGGCGCACGCGCGACAGGTGGTGGGGGAGAAGGTGGGGGCGGTGTCGGAGGCGGAGGGGATGCGGGCGGAGGGGTAGGGGTCGCGTCCTTCTACATTACACATTCCGGCCGGGGGTGCTGCACTCCTGCCGTCGGAGCAGGGCGCGGGGGGCCCTGCCCCCGCGCCGAGGGCCGCTTCGCTGTCGGGGGACGGGGGTAGGGCTGAGACGGGGTGGCTGGCGGAGAGGGGGGAGGTCTGCGGCGGGTGGGCGGGTGCGGAGGCGGAGGCGGGGCGGGTACGGGGGCGGAACGGAGGAGGGTCGGTGTGGACGTGGCACGTAGGCACTTCCCGCGCAGCGCACCCACGCCGCTGGAGCAGGATCACGGATAGTCAAGCGCAACACGGGCGCGCCCCGCTCGAGCTATCGCCAGCGATAGTGAACCAGGGTTGCCTCGAAGGAGCGGCTGTCGCCGACGCGACAACGACCGCGCGCTCACCGCGCCGTCGCCGTGCTCCCCCGCACCACCAGCTCGATGGGCACCACCACCCGCCGCGAGGAGCGGCGGCCGGAGTCGAGCTCGCCCAGCATGGTGAGCAGGCACTGGCGGCCCACCTCGTGGAAGTCCTGGCGCACGGTGGTGAGCGGGGGCGTGAAGAAGGCGGCCTCGGGGATGTCGTCGAAGCCGACGATGCTGATGGAGCGGGGCGCCTCGCGGCCGGCCTCGTGCAGCCGGCGCAGGAAGCCCAGCGCCATCTGGTCGTTGGCCACGAAGACCGCGGTCACCTCCGGCCCCAGCAGCCGCTCGCCCAGCGCGTAGCCGGAGCGGGCGCTCCAGTCGCCGCGCAGCACGTCCGGCACCGGCGCGCCGGCGGCCTCCAGCGTGGCGCGCCAGCCCTCCAGCCGCTGGTCCGCCTCCATGAAGTCCTCCGGCCCGGCGATGTGCCAGACGGTGCGGTGGCCCAGGTCGAGCAGGTGGCGCGTGGCGGCGGCGGCGCCGGCCAGCTGGTCCACCGCCACCACCGGCACCGAGTCGTCCGGCCCGCCCTCCACCGCCACCACCGGCACGTCGCGCGGCAGGTGCAGGATGGCGTCCACCGCCGAGCGCTGCGGGGCCACGATGATGATCCCGTCCACGCCCTGCCGGCGCAGCCGCTCCACCGCGGTCAGCACCGAGGCGCGGTTGAGCGCCTTCAGGCTGGTGATGCTGAGCGTGTAGTTGGCCTCGTGGGCGGCCTCGGCGATGCCCAGCAGCGTGGAGGCGGGGCCGTAGAGCGTGGTGTCGAAGCTCACCACGCCCAGCGTCCGCGAGCGGCCGGTGACCAGCGCCTGGGCCACCGGGTTCGGGCGGTAGTCGAGCTTGCGGATGGCGGCCAGCACCCGCTCGCGCGTCTCGGGGTGCACGTTGGGGCTGTCGTGGAGGACGCGCGAGACCGTCTGGTAGGAGACGCGGGCCAGCTTGGCCACGTCGGTCATCACCGCGGCGCCCTTGCGCCCGCGCCCTGTCTTCCGCCCGCTCGCCTGCTGGGGCATCTGCTTCACCCCCTCGCCCAGCGCCGAGGTGCCGTCCCTGGAAGGCTTCGGCTCCGCGCCCGCTTTGCGGGTGCTACGCTCAGCCGCTTGACACAGCCCATGTGAACGCTCACGCTCACGCCGCCATCCTAGCGCATCGCCCCCCGCTCACGGCAAGCCGGGCGGGGTCGACCAGGAGGGGTCATGAAGCAAGAGCACTTCGTGGTGGGGCTGGACTTCGGCACCGACACCGTGCGCGCCGTGGTGGTGGACGCGGCGGACGGCGCCGTGGCCGGGGTGGCGGTGCGGCCCTATCCGCGCTGGGCGCGCGGCCTCTACTGCGATCCGCGGGAGAACCGCTTCCGCCACCACCCGCTCGACTACCTGGAGTCCATGGAGGCGGCCACCAAGGCGGCGCTGGAGGCCGCCGGCCCGGTCGCCGCGGCGCGGGTGCGCGCCGTCTCCGCCGACACCACCGGCTCCACGCCGGTGCTGGCCGACCGCGCCGGGCGGCCGCTGGCGCTCACGCCGGGGTTCGAGGAGAACCCCAACGCCATGTTCGTGCTGTGGAAGGACCACACGGCGGTGGCGGAGGCGGAGCGGGTGAACCACCTGGCGCGCAGCTGGGGCGGGCCGGACTTCACCCGCTACGTGGGCGGCATCTACTCCAGCGAGTGGTTCTGGGCCAAGGCCGTGCACGTGATGCAAGAGGATCCCAAGGTGGCGGCCGCGGCCGCGACCATCCTCGAGCTGTGCGACTTCATCCCCGCGGCGCTGACCGGCGCCACCGACCTGGCCGCGCTGCGCCGCAGCCGCTGCGCCGCCGGCCACAAGGCCATGTGGCACGCCGAGTTCGGCGGCTACCCCGCCGACGCCTTCCTGGAGAAGCTCCACCCGCGGCTGCCGGCGCTCAAGGCCAGCCTGGGCCGCGAGACCTGGACGGCCGACCGGCCCTTCGGCGCGCTCTCGCCGGAGTGGGCGGCGCGGCTGGGGCTGCCGGCGGGCACGGTCGTCGCCGTTGGCGCCTTCGACGCCCACGTGGGCGCGGTGGGCGGCGGGATCACCGACCGGACGCTCATCAAGATCATCGGCACCAGCAGCCTGGACGTGCTGGTGGGGCCGAAGCCGGCCGGGCCCGAGCAGCTCATCCCGGGCATCTGCGGGCAGGTGGACGGCTCGGTGCTGCCCGGCTTCATCGGCTACGAGGCCGGGCAGTCGGCCTTCGGCGACATCTTCGCCTGGTGGAAAGGCGTGCTGGCCTGGCCGCTCGAGCACGTGCTGCCCGCCCTGCCGGGCGCCGACGCGGCGCGGGCGCGCGCGCAGGCCGAGGCGGCGGCCGAGCGGCTCATCCCCGAGCTGGAGAAGGCGGCGCAGGCGCTGCCGCCGGGCGCGGCCTCCGCCGTGGCGGTGGACTGGCTCAACGGCCGGCGCACGCCGGACGCGAACCAGCGGCTCAAGGGGGCCATCGCCGGCCTGGGCATGGGCACCGACGCGCCGGCCATCTACCGCGCGCTGGTGGAGGCGGCCGCGCTGGGCTCGCGCGCCATCATCGAGCGGTTCCGCGAGCACGGCGTGAAGATCGACCGGACCGTGGCCATGGGCGGCGTGGCGCAGAAGAGCGCCCTCATCATGCAGACCCTGGCCGACTTCACCGGCCTGGAGATCGAGGTGGTGCGCGGCGAGCAGACGGTCGCGCTGGGCGCGGCCATGCTGGCGGCCACGGCGGCGGGCGTCCACAGGGACGTGGGCGCCGCCCAGCAGGCCATGACGCCTGGCATCGAGCGCACCTACACGCCTGATCCGGCGCGGGCGGAGGCGGCGGCCCGGGCCTACCGGGACTACCAGCGGCTCGGGCAATTTCTGGAGCAGTTCCAGGCAGGCTGACGCAGCCGAGGTCGGCGGCCACCTCGCCGGGGTTCACGCGAAGCGGGACACCTCCGCGAGGGTTGCTTGACGGGCGGGATGTGAGCGTTCACACTCCGCCGTGCACGTGGGGTTCGCGCGGCCCGACCGCGCGGCGAAACGGAGAAGTGCGATGGGCGAGCAGGCGAAGCGGGAGCTCTGGTTCCTCACCGGCAGCCAGCACCTTTACGGTGAGCGAACCCTGCAGCAGGTGGCGGACCACTCGCGGAAGATGGCCGAGGCCCTGGACGCCTCCGGTAGACTTCCGGTGAAGCTGGTCTGGAAGCCGGTGCTGACCGGCTCCGATGGCATCCGGGACATCTGCCTGGCGGCCAACGCCGCGCCGGACTGCGTGGGCGTGGTCACCTGGATGCACACCTTCTCGCCGGCCAAGATGTGGATCGCCGGGCTGACCCGCCTCGACAAGCCGCTGGCCCACCTGCACACGCAGTTCGGCCGCGAGCTGCCCTGGTCCAGCATCGACATGGACTTCATGAACCTGAACCAGTCGGCGCACGGCGACCGCGAGTTCGGGTTCATCGGCGCCCGCCTCCGGCTGGAGCGGAAGATCATCGTCGGCCACTGGGAGGACCCGGAGGTCCTGGCCACGCTAGACGGCTGGGCCCGCGCCGCGGTGGCCTGGGCCGAGTCCCGCGACCTCAAGATCGCCCGCTTCGGCGGCATGAACATGCGCGACGTGGCGGTCACCGGCGGCGACCGCGTCGAGGCGCAGATCAAGCTGGGCTGGACCATCAACGGCTACGCCGTCGGCGACCTGGTGGAGCGGGTCAAGGCGGTGGACGACGCCCAGGTGGACGAGCTGGTGCAGGCCTACGAGGCGCAGTACGCGGTGGTGCCGGCGCTCCGCAAGGGCGGCGAGAAGCACACCAACCTGCGCGACGCCGCCCGGCAGGAGCTGGCCATGCGCCGCTTCCTGAAGGACGGCGGCTTCGGCGCCTTCACCACCACCTTCGAGGACCTGCACGGCCTCTTCCAGCTCCCCGGCCTGGCCTGCCAGCGGCTCATGGCCGACGGCTTCGGCTTCGCCGCCGAGGGCGACTGGAAGACCGCCGCGCTGGTCCGGCTGATGAAGGTGATGAGCGCCGGCCGCAAGGGCGGCACCTCCTTCATGGAGGACTACACCTACCACCTGGTGCAGGGGCAGGAGCTGGTGCTGGGCGCCCACATGCTGGAGGTCTGCCCCTCCATCGCCGCCGAGAAGCCCTCCCTGGAGGTCCACCGGCTGGGGATCGGCGGCAAGGGGGACCCCTGCCGGCTGGTCTTTGAATGCGCCACGGGCCCGGCCGTCGCCACGTCACTGGTGGACGTGGGCGGGCGCATGCGGATGATCGTCAGCGAGGTGGACGTGGTGAAGGCGCCGGCGCCGATGCCGAAGCTGCCGGTGGCCCACGCGGTCTGGGTCCCGCGCCCCGACTTCAAGCGCAATGCGCAGGCCTGGATCCTGGCCGGCGGCGCACACCACACCAGCCTCAGCCAGGCGGTCACCACCGAGCAGCTGGAGGACCTGGCGGGCATGGCCGGCCTGGAGTTCATCCGCATCGGCCACGGCCTCGATCTCCACGCGCTCAAGAACGAGCTCCGCTGGAACGATGTCGCCTACCAGACGCGATAAGCCGGCCGCCCGCGCGCGCCGCTCCCCGGGGTCGCGCTACCGCGACCTCCAGGAGCAGGCCTTCGCCGCGAACCTGGAGATCCCGCGGCAGGGGCTGGCCATCTACACCTTCGGCAACGCCTCGGCGTTCGACCCGGCGCGCGGCGTCATGGCCATCAAGCCCAGCGGCGTCTCCTACGCCGAGCTGCGCCCGCGCGACCTGGTGGTGGTCGACCTGGAGGGGAAGATCGTGGAGGGGAAGCTCAACCCCTCCTCCGACACGCGCACGCACCTGGTGCTCTACGCGGCCTTCCCCGGGGTGGGCGGCATCGCCCACACGCACTCGACCCACGCCACCGGCTGGGCGCAGGCGGGCCTGCCCCTCCCCATCTACGGCACCACCCACGCCGACCACCTGGCCGAGGACGTGCCCTGCACGGAGGTGATGAGCGCCGAGGCCGTCCAGGGCGACTACGAGACCGAGACCGGCCGGCAGATCGTCGAGTGCTTCCGGGGGCGTGACCCAGGGCACGTACCGATGGTGCTGGTGGCCGGGCACGGACCCTTCACGTGGGGTGCAAACGCGGCGGCGGCCGTCTACCATGCGGCCGTGCTGGAGCAGCTGGCCCACATGGCCTTCGTGACCAGGACCCTGGCGCCCGGGGCGGAGCGGCTCCCGCCGCACCTCGTGCGCAGGCACTACGAGCGGAAGCACGGCAGCAAGGCGACCTACGGCCAGGCTGGGCCGGCAGTGCGCCGATGACGCAAGGCCCGGCCGGCCAGCCAGCCGCGCCCGCCGGGGAGCAGCGAGGGAAGCAGCTAGCGCAGTGGCAGCTGAGACGTGGCCCAACACGGGGAACCCGGCGCGCCGCAGCAGCTCCGGGGAGATCCTTCAGGAGGATCCATGAGCATCCGCACCGTCGTCCGCAGCCTTCTCGTTCTTGCCGTCCTTGTCTCCGGCCAGGCCCTGGCCGCCGACAAGATCACCCTGGGCTTCTCGCAGATCGGCGCCGAGAGCGAGTGGCGCACGGCCAACACCCAGTCCATCAAGGACTCGGCGGCCGCCGCCGGCATCAACCTCAAGTTCGCCGACGCGCAGCAGAAGCAGGAGAACCAGATCAAGGCCATCCGCTCCTTCATCGCGCAGAAGGTGGACGTGATCGCCTTCTCGCCGGTGGTGGAGACGGGCTGGGAGCCGGTCCTTCGCGAGGCGAAGGCCGCTGGCATCCCGGTCATCCTCAGCGACCGCGCCGTGGACGTGAAGGACGACTCGCTCTGGGTCTCCTTCATGGGCTCGGACTTCGTGGAGGAGGGCCGCCGCGCCGCGAAGTGGCTGGTGGACTACGCGCCGGTGAAGGCGCTGGCCGCCAAGGGCACCGTCAACATCGTCGAGCTGCAGGGCACGGTCGGCTCCGCTCCGGCCATCGACCGCAAGAAGGGGTTCGAGGAGATCCTGAAGGGCTACCCGAACTTCAAGGTCATCCGCTCCCAGACCGGCGACTTCACCCGCGCCAAGGGCAAGGAGGTCATGGAGGCCTTCCTGAAGGCCGAGGGCAACAAGATCAACGTCCTCTACGCGCACAATGACGACATGGCCATCGGCGCCATCCAGGCCATCGAGGAAGCCGGCCTGAAGCCGGGCAAGGACATCGTCATCGTCTCCATCGACGCCGTGAAGGGCGCGTTCGAGGCCATGATGGCCGGCAAGCTCAACTGCACCGTCGAGTGCAGCCCGCTCCTTGGCCCGCAGCTGATGCAGGCCGTGAAGGACCTGAAGGCGGGCAAGACCCTGCCGAAGCGGATCGTGACGCAGGAGGGCGTCTTCCCGGCCGAGGTGGCCGCGAAGGAGTTCCCGAACCGCAAGTACTAGCAGCGCAGCGCATCGGTGGCCCGCGTCCCGGCGCCGTGCCGGGGCGCGGGTCCTGACCAGGTCGGCTCGAGGTCCTGCATGGCGACGGCTGGCGTGCCAATCCTCTCGATGGAGGGGATCTCCAAGAAGTTCCCCGGGGTCCAGGCGCTCTCCGGCGTGAACTTCCGCCTCTTCCCGGGCGAGGTGCACGCCATCATGGGGCAGAACGGCGCCGGCAAGTCGACGCTGATCCGCGTCCTGACCGGCGTCTACCCGGCCGACGCGGGCCGGATCATGCTGGAGGGGCACCGCATCGTCCCGTCCAGCCCGCTCGACGCCCAGAAGCTCGGCATCAGCACCGTGTACCAGGAGGTCAACCTCTGCCCCAACCTGTCGGTGGCGGAGAACGTCTTCATCGGGCGCGAGGGGTTCGGCACCTGGCGCCTGCGCTGGCGCACCATGCGCAAGCGCGCCGAGGAGGTGCTGGCCAGCCTCAACGTCCACGTGGACGTCACGGCGCCGCTCTCCGCCTGCTCCATCGCGGTCCAGCAGATGGTGGCCATCGCGCGGGCGCTCGACGCCAGCGCCAGGATCCTCATCCTCGACGAGCCGACGTCCAGCCTGGCCGAGGAGGAGGTGCAGCTGCTCTTCTCGGTCATCCGCCGCCTGAAGGCGCGCGGGATGGCCATCCTCTTCGTCACGCACTTCATCGACCAGACCTACGAGATCTCCGACCGCATCACCGTGCTCCGCAACGGCGAGCTGGTGGGCGAGTACCCGGTGGCCCAGCTCTCCCGCGTGGAGCTGGTGAACAAGATGGTGGGGCGCGAGCTGGCCGCGCAGGCGGGGGCGCGGGCGCGCAGGGCGGCCGCCGCCAGCGCCGACGCTCCGGCCCCGTTCCTGACCGCGCGCGGCCTGGGGCGGCGCGGCTCGGTGCACGGCGTGGACCTGGAGGTCCGGCCCGGCCAGGCGCTCGGCATCGGCGGCCTGCTGGGCTCGGGGCGCACCGAGTCGGTGCGGCTGCTCTTCGGCATCGATCACCCCGACAGCGGCCAGCTGGACATCGAGGGGCGGCCGGCGCGGCTCGGGTCCCCGCTCGACGCCATCCAGCGCGGCATCGGCTACTGCCCGGAGGACCGCAAGGCGGAGGGGATCATCGGCGAGCTGTCGGTGCGCGAGAACATCGTGCTGGCGCTGCAGGCCAAGCGCGGCATGTTCAAGGCGCTCTCGCGGCGGCAGCAGGACTCGATCGCCAGGCGGTTCATCGAGCTGCTCGGCATCAAGGTCTCCAGCGCCGAGCAGCCCATCGGCAAGCTCTCCGGCGGCAACCAGCAGAAGGCGCTGCTGGCGCGCTGGATGGCCACCGACCCGCGCATGCTCATCCTCGACGAGCCGACGCGCGGCATCGACGTGGCCGCCAAGGCCGAGATCATGGGGCAGGTGATGCAGCTCTGCGACAAGGGGATGGCGGTGGTCTTCATCTCCTCCGAGCTGGAGGAGGTCCTCCGCTACTCCGACCGCGTGGCGGTGATGCGCGACCGCAAGAAGGTGGCCGAGCTGGTGGCGGGGGAGTCGGACGAGCCGACCCTGGTGCGGACCATCGCCGGAGGTGAGTCGTGAGCGCCGGGGGACGGGGGGCGGCGGTGCAGCTCGACCGGCTGGCGCTGCGGCTCCAGGCGCTGGCGCGCGCCCAGGTGTTCTGGCCGCTGGTGACGCTGGGGCTCCTGCTGCTCTTCAACCTGCTCACCAACCCGCACTTCTTCTCGGTCACGGTCCGCGACGGCCACCTCTACGGCAGCCTGATCGACATCCTGAACCGGGCCGCGCCGATGATCATCATCGCCACCGGCCTCACGCTGGTGATCGCCACCCACGGCATCGACATCTCGGTGGGCGCGGTGGTGGCCATCTCGGCCTCGGTGGCGGCCACCATGGTGGGCGGGCAGCTGGTCCTCACCGGCGGCCTGCAGGACGTGACCCGCTTCCCGCTCTGGGCGGTGATCGCCGGGGCGCTGGCGGTGGCCACGCTCTGCGGCATGTGGAACGGGATGCTGGTGGCCTACGTGGGCATGCGGCCCATCATCGCCACGCTGATCCTGATGGTGGCCGGGCGCGGGGTGGCCCAGCTCATCACCAAGGGGCAGATCATCACCATCTACTACCGGCCCTACTTCTTCCTCGGGAACGGCTGGCTGGCGGGGCTCCCCTTCGCGCTCTTCCTGGCCGCCGGGGTGGTGCTGATCTTCGCCTACCTCTCGCGGCGGACGGCGCTGGGGCTCTTCGTCGAGTCCATCGGCGTGAACCCGAAGGCGTCGCGCTTCGCGGGCGTCCGGTCGCGCTCCATCACCTTCTGGGTCTATGCGCTGTGCGGGCTGTGCGCCGGCATCGCGGGGCTGATCGTCAGCTCGAACGTGAAGAGCGCCGACGGCAACAACGCGGGCCTGCTGTTCGAGCTGGACGCCATCCTGGCGGTGGTGCTCGGCGGCACCTCGCTCGCGGGCGGGCGGTTCACGCTGGTGGGCAGCGTGATCGGCGCGGTGGTGATCCAGACGCTCACCACCACCATCCTGGCGGCCGGCGTCCCGCCGGAGATCACCCTGGTGGTCAAGGCGCTGGTGGTCTTCGCGGTGAGCATCCTGCAGTCTGATCGGGTGCGGGCCCGGGTGCTGGGGCACGGCGGGATGGAGGTGGCGCGATGAGCGGCCCAGCGACGAGCCCGGCGGCGGCGGTCTCGCCGGGGGCCCAGGCGGCGCGGGCGGCGGGGCCCGCCTGGCGGCTCCGCCTCGATCTCGGGCAGAAGCCCATCCTGGTGACCATCGCGCTCTTCGCCGTCATGTACGGCCTGGCGTCGTACGCCTTCGACGGCTTCCTCTCCCTCCAGGTCTTCCTCTACCTCTTCATCGACAACGCCTTCCTGATGGTGGTCGCGACGGGCATGACCTTCGTGATCATCTCGGGCGGCATCGACCTCTCGGTGGGCTCGGTGCTGGCGCTCACCACCATGGTGACGGCGTCGCTGGTGGAGCACCACGGGGTGAGCCCGGCGCTGGTCATCCCGCTGGCGCTGCTCATCGGCGCGACCTTCGGCTTCGTGCACGGGGTCCTGATCCAGTACTTCGGCATCCAGCCCTTCATCGCCACCCTGGGCGGCCTCTTCCTGGCCCGCGGCCTCTGCTACCTGATCAGCATCGACTCCATCAGCATCACGCATCCGTTCTTCAGCCACGCCTCCAACTTCCACATCCCGCTGCCGTTCGACGGCTGGATCAACGCCAACGTGGTGATCGCGCTGGTGGTGATCGCCTTCGGGATCTACCTCTCCCGCGCCACGGCCCTGGGGCGGACCGTGTACGCCATCGGCGGGAGCGAGCAGTCGGCGCTGCTGATGGGCCTGCCGGTGGCCCGCACCAAGGTGCTGGTCTACGTGTTCTCCGGCTTCTGCTCCGCGCTGGCGGGGATCGTGTTCACCTTCCACATGACCTCGGGGTACGCGCTCCACGCGCAGGGGCTGGAGCTGGACGCCATCGCGGTCACGGTGGTGGGCGGCACGCTGCTGACCGGCGGCGCCGGCTCGGTGCTGGGCGCGATGGTGGGCGTGCTCATCCTGGGCACCATCCAGACCATCATCAGCTTCCAGGGCGACCTCAACAGCTGGTGGACCAGAATCGTCATCGGCCTGCTGCTGCTGGCCTTCTGCCTGCTGCAGCGCGCCTTCGAGCGCCGCGCCCAGCGGCGCGGAACAATCGCATGAGGCGGGCGCGCCTCGAGCGCCGGCCGTTCGGGGCGGCGCCGGGCGGCGAGGCGGTGTGGCTCTTCACGCTGCGCAGCCGCGCGGGGCACGTTGCCTCGGTGGCCAGCTTCGGCGCCACGGTCACCTCGCTGCAGGCGCCGGACCGGCAGGGCCGCCTGGGCGAGGTGGTGCTGGGCCACGACACGCTGGACGGCTACCTGGCCGACCGGCGCACCTACCTGGGCGCCACGGTGGGGCGCTACGCCAACCGGATCGCGCGCGGGGAGCTGGCGCTGGACGGGCGCACCTGGCGCCTGGCCCAGAACGACGGTGAGCACCACCTGCACGGCGGCCGCCTGGGCTTCGATCGCGCCGGCTGGGAGGCAGAGGGGGCGGAGACGGCGGCGGGGCCGGCGGTGGCGCTGCGCCGGCTGAGCCCGGGCGGTGAGGAGGGCTACCCGGGCGCGCTCACGGTGGAGGTGACGTACACGCTCAGCGACGCGGGCGAGCTGGTCTTCGAGGCGGCGGCGACCACCACGGCGCCCACGGTCTGCAACCTGGCCCACCACGGCTACTTCAACCTGGACCAGCCGGTCCGGCGCGACGTGCTGGGCCACCTGCTCTGGATCGACGCGGAGCGGTTCACGCCGGTGGGGCCGGGGCTCATCCCGACCGGCGAGCTGCGCCACGTGGGCGGCACGCCCATGGACTTCCGCACGCCCACCGCCGTCGGCGCGCGCCTGGGCGTCGCGGACGAGCAGCTGCGGCTCGCCGGCGGCTACGATCACAACTGGATCGTGAGCGGCAGCGGCGGCGCCCGCCCGGTAGCGCGGCTGCTGGGGTTCGAGTCGGGCCGGACGCTGGAGGTCCTGACCACCGAGCCGGGCCTGCAGCTCTACTCCGGCAACTTCCTCGACGGCACCGTGGTGGGCCGCGGCGGCCAGGCCTTCCAGCGCCACGCCGGGCTGTGCCTGGAGACCCAGCACTTCCCGGACTCGCCGCACCAGCCCAGCTTCCCCTCCACCGTGCTCCGCCCCGGCGAGACCTACAGGACGCGGACGGTCTACCGGCTGGGGGTGGAGTAGGGGTCGCGTCCTCCCACATTACCCTTTCGTCCCTGCGGGGCCGTTGGCGGGGCACGTCCCTTCGCGACTCCGGTCCCGTTCGTCCTGAGCGTAGCGCCCGCCCAGCGGGCGCGGAGTCGAAGGACAGGGAGCCCTTGCGGCACGACCCTGGGCGTCGTCCCTCCGCGCCTCCGGAACGGCCGCTTCGCTCGGACTTGCTGCGGCCCGGCCAGTCAGAGCGCTCCGCGCGCGGGCCGGACTCCGTGTCATCGCGAGCCGGGCACAACGCAGGCCTCTCGCCGACCAGTGAGCGGGCCACTCCCGCGCCGTGTTGGAACATGGCGGTCGGCGAGGGGCCTTTGGACGGGTGCCCGGCTCGCACCGCTGGCTGCGTTCCGCGCGCGTACCTGGTCGGCCTGTGATGCGGGCCTCCGCCAAAGTCCTCGCTTCGCGGCCGTCCTGCGGCGCTCCGGGCCTTGCTGCGCGATCGCGGCGCGGCTGCGCGTTCTCTAGCCGCCCCGAGCCCCGTCCCGCTCCCTGCCCCGGTCCCAAGCCTCCTGCACGGTCCCTCAGCACCGTTCCGCCCGCAGGCGCGGGGGCAGGGGGACCCCCGCGCCCTGCACCAGCGGCAGGAGATCCGGTACGGCGAGCCAGCGCCGCCCGTCACCCCGCCGCCAGGTTCAGCCCCCGCACCAGGAAGTAGATGGCCTCCGGGTGGTGCAGCACGATGGCGCTGGTGGACTGCTCGGGCACCATCTGGTTGGCCTCGGTGAGCGAGACGCCGATGGTCCTGTCCGGCTCGAGCAGCCTCCAGACCTGCCGCTGGTCGGTCAGCTCCGGCCAGGACGGATAGCCCGGCGAGTAGCGCTTGCCCTGGCCGTCGGGCAGGCCGAGGTCCACGCGGACCTGGCGGTGCCAGTACTCGGCCAGCGCCTCGGCGGTCTCCACCGCCAGGCCGTGCAGGAAGAGCGCGCGGGTGTAGTCGCCGCGCTCCTGCGCCTGCTCGGCCAGCTTCGAGGCGGCGTCACCCACGGTGACGACCTGGAAGCAGCAGACGTCCGAGCCGGGCTCCTCGCGGAAGTAGTCGGCCATGCACAGGTTCCGGTCGTCCGGCTGCCGCGGGAGCTGGAGGCGGGCCAGCTCGGAGCGCCGGTTCACCGGGTCGAGCACCACCAGGTCGTTCCCCTCGGCGTGGCAGGGCCAGTAGCCGTAGGTGACCTTGGGCACCAGCCAGCCCTGGGCCTGCGCCTCGGCCTTCAGCTCCTCCAGCTTGGGGCCGAACTGCTCGCGGATCAGCCGCTCGTACTCCTCGCCCTTGGCCTTCACGCCCCACTGCAGCTTGTAGAGCTCGGCCAGGTCGAGGTGGGGCCAGACGTCGTGCAGCGCGATGCTGCCCGACGGCACCACCCGCGCGCCCCAGAACGGCGGCGTGGGGATGCGCGCGGCGGGCGGCGCCTGGCCGCTGCGCTTGGTGGGCGCGGCCGGCAGCGGGGCGGCCTCGGGCCGGTCGCGGTTGGCGATGGCCTTCTTGAGCACGTCCTGCTTGAGCGCGTCGCGCTTGGCCGGGTCGACCAGGGCCTCGACGATCTCGAGCCCCTCGAAGGCGTCCTTGGCGTAGAAGACGCCTCCGGCGTACGGCGCGCCGTCCTGCGCGAAGTGGGTCTTGTAGCCGAAGCGCCGGTTGATGGCGGCGCCGCCGATGATCACCGGGAAGGTGAGGTTGCGGCGGTGCAGCTCGTCCACGCAGAAGGGCATCTGCTTGGAGGTCGAGACCAGCAGCGCGGAGAGGCCGACGGCGTCGGCGTCCACCTCGATCGCCTTCTCCAGGATGGTGGGCACCGGCACCTGCTTGCCCAGGTCGTGCACGGTGAAGCCGTTGTTGGAGAGGATGGTCTTGACCAGGTTCTTGCCGATGTCGTGCACGTCGCCGTACACGGTGGCCAGCACCACGTTGCCCTTGGTGGTGCCCTCCTTCTTCTCCAGGAACTGCTCGAGGTGGGCCACGGCCTTCTTCATCACTTCGGCCGACTGGAGCACGAAGGGCAGGATCAGCTCGCCGGCGCCGAACCGGTCGCCCACGTCCTTCATGGCCGGGAGCAGCACCGTGTTGAGCACGTCGACCGCCGAGTGGCGCGTCAGCGCGTCGTCGATGAGGGCCTCGATCCCCTCCGGGCGACGGTGGAGGATCTGCTGGTGGATCCGCTCCTCGGCCGGGCGATCCTTCAACGCGGCCAGCGGGTCCACGGCGGCCTTCTCCGGCGCGCCCTTGGCGCCGAAGAACTCGATGAGGCGCGCCAGCGCGTCGTCGCGCCGGTCGAAGATCAGGTCCTCCGCCAGCGTCCGCTCCTCCTCGGCCAGCGCCGGGTAGGGGCGGATGTCCTTGGGGTTGACGATGGCCAGGTCCAGGCCGGCCTTGACCGCGTGGAAGAGGAAGACCGAGTTGACCACCTCGCGCGCGGTGCGCGCCAGGCCGAAGGAGACGTTGGAGACGCCCAGCGTGGTCTTCACGCCCGGGTTCTCGGCCTTGATGCGCCGGATGCCCTCCAGCGTCTCGACCGCGCTCTTGCGGTACTCCTGCCCGCCGGTGGCCAGCGTGAAGGTGAGCGGGTCGAAGACGATGGCGTCGTTGGGGATGCCGTACTCGTTGGCCACCGCCACGGTGCGCCGGGCGATCTCCGCCTTGCGGTCGGCGGTCTGGGCCATGCCCTTCTCGTCGATGGTCATGGCGACCACCGCCGCGCCGTACCGCTTCACCAGCGGCAGCACGCGCTTCACGCGCTCGCCGGACTTCTCGAGGTTCACCGAGTTGACGATGCAGCGGCCCGGGTAGGTCTTGAGGGCCGTCTCCACCACGTCCGCCTCGGTGGAGTCGATCATCAGCGGCGCGTCCACCGCCTGCGACAGCAGCTTCACCAGCGTGCGCATCTGCGCCGACTCGTCGTCGCGCTCGTTGAGCGCCACGCAGACGTCCAGCACGTGCGCGCCGGCCTCGACCTGCCCGCGGGCGATCTGCAAGAGCCCGGGGTAGTCGTCGGCCAGCAGGAGCTCCTTCACCTTCTTCGAGCCCTGCGCGTTGAGCCGCTCGCCCACGATCAGCGGGGCCGGCTCCATGTCGAGCGGGACCGCCTTCATGGCGGAGGAGAGCTCGGGCGCGGGCGCGCCGCGGGTGCGCCGCGGGGCCCCGAGCTGGCGCAGCCGGCGCACCACCGCCTCGAGGTGCTTCGGCGTGGTGCCGCAGCAGCCGCCCACCAGGTCCACGCCGTACTCGCCCACGAACTGGGCCAGCGCCTCGGCCAGGTCCTCCGGCCCGAGCTTGTAGACGGCCTTGCCGTCCACGTTCTCCGGCATGCCGGCGTTGGGTAGGATCGACACGTAGTGCGAGCACCGCTCGCCCAGGTACTTCACGGCGGCCCGCATCTCGGCGGGGCCGGTGGAGCAGTTGAGGCCGACGGCGTCCACCGGCAGCCGCTCCAGCGTGGCCAGCGCCGCGCCGATGTCGGTGCCGAGCAGCATGCGACCGTTGGCGTCGATGAGCGTGGGCTGCGCGATGATGAAGACGTCGCGCATCAGCTCGCGCCGGGCCGCGTCCACGCCCAGCACGGCGGCGCGCAGCTCCAGCATGTCCTGCTGCGTCTCGATGATGATGGCGTCCACGCCGCCCTCGATCAGGCCGCGGGCCTGCTCGAGGAAGATCCGCTCCAGCGCGTCGCCGGTGATGTTGCCCAGCGCCGGGTCGGAGGACGACGGCAGCATGCCGGTGGGGCCGACCGAGCCGGCCACGAAGCGGGGCTGCTCGGGCGTGGAGAAGCGCTCGGCGGCGCGGCGGGCCAGGTGGGCCGCGCGGAAGTTCACCTCGTAGGTCCGGTGGCCGAGGCCGTACTCGTCGAGCTTGAGGCGCGAGGAGCCGAAGGTGTTGGTCTCGACGATGTCGCAGCCCACCGCGAAGTAGCGGGCGTGGATGTCCTCGATGAGGTCGGGACGGGTCAGGGTGAGGAGGTCGTTGGCCCCCTCCTGCCCGCCGAACTCGGCGGCCTTGAGCTGGTGGCCCTGGATCTGGGTGCCCATCGCGCCGTCGAAGACGAGGGGACGGCGCTTGAGGGCTTCGCGGAAGGTCACGTGTAGGTCCTGATGGGCCGCCGGGATCCGGCCGGGCCGCTGGAAGCCGGCCTGGGAGGCCGGAACTTCAATACTTAACATCCGGACCCCGGCCGATCGAGCGGACGGTCCTACCGGTCACCCCGGAACGGGATGCGCCAGAGGGGGCTGCGGCGGATCGGCAGGTGGGGCGCTGCGCGCGTGACGGCTACTGCGGGTTCTGCTCCGGCGCGCTGAACCCCGGCTCGCCCGCCTGCTCGGCCGCAGGCTCGGCCTCGGCCGGCGCTGCTTCGAGCGCGCCGCTGGTGCCGGTGGTGTCGGTCGAGCCGGTGGTGCCGGTCGTGTCGGTGCTGCAGACCGCGGTCGGATCCTCCACCGACAGGCCGCAGGAGGCCTTGCCGCAGGCGCTGAAGAACACCCACTCGCAGAACTCCGACCCCTCGGGCGAGTGACAGCTGTCCAGCTTGTCCTGGCAGAGGTTCTCGACGTCCTTGCCCGGGTTCAGGTTCTTCAGCTCCTGCTTCACCTGCCGCTCGCAGTTCTGGCGGGTGGTGCCCTGGCCAGCGCACTTGCAGAGCCGCTTGCCGAGGTCCTGGCAAGGATTCGGAGCAGCCCGCGACGAGGAGCGCGGCGGCGAACAGGGGCAGGAGGGCGGCAGGACGGCGCATGAAGGGGCGGAGGATCACTCACCCGGCGGGGCGCGTCAAGGCTCGCGGGCGGGCCCCCGGACCCCCTGAATGTCGGCGCGGGGTCGCCCGTCTGCTATGAGGGACGCCCATGCTCGCGCTCACCACCGCCCTCGTCGCCTCCCTGGCCGCCGCCGCGCCCGCGCCCGGCGCCATCACGCTGCAGGATCCGCAGACGCTGGCCCGGAAGGTCCAGGGGTTCTACGAGCGGACCCGCGACCTCGAGGCACGGTTCCAGCAGACCTACACCTACTCCGGCTTCGGCCGGCGCCAGGTCTCCTCCGGCGTCCTGAAGGTGAAGAAGCCCGGGATGATGCGCTGGGACTACCAGAAGCCCACCTCCAAGACGGTGGCGGTGAAGGGCAAGCGGCTCATCCAGTACGAGCCCGGCGAGAACCAGGCCTACGTGGACGAGGCCTTCGACGCGAGCGCCATGAGCGCCGCCGTCACCTTCCTGATCGGCAAGGGCAACCTCCTGGCCGAGTTCGACGCCTCGGTGGACGGCGGCGGCGACCTGGTGCTCCGGCCCAAGGAGGCCGACCCGCGCGTGGAGACCATCACGCTGGCGGTCGACGCCGAGGGCCAGGTGCTGGCCACCCGGGTGGTGGACGGCTCGGGCAACGTGAACGAGATCCGGTTCGACCAGGTGAAGCGGAACATCGGGATCCCGGACTCGGCCTTCGACGTGACGCTGCCGGCGGACGTGACGCGGGTGGCGCCGCCGGGGCGGTAGGCGGCTCCCAGCCTCCGGCGGCACCCGGTCACCACGCCGTCACGGCGCGATGGAGACGCGGAGGTTGTCCATCCCCCAGGACTCGTCGCCCAAGTCCTGGATGCCGGCGCCCTCGATCCGGAGCGTGAAGCGGGCGGTCGCGCTGGTGTGCGGGAGGCCCTGCAGGCGCGGCTCGGCCCCCAGGTCGTAGGCGCTGTCGGTGTAGTAGCCGCCCGGTCCGCTGAAGCCGAGGTCCACGCGCCGCGCCAGCTCCACGCCAGGGGGCGGCAGGTAGGTCTGGACCTGGCCCGGGTCGGCGTTGGCGAAGGCCTCGCGGAAGATGGTCTCGCCGTCCAGCTCGATGGTGAAGTAGTCGCCTGCGGGGAAGCTGCCGGCGCCGTCGAGCGAGTCGATGGCCGCGAAGAGGAACGCGAGGCTGATGGTCCGGTGGGGCGGGAGCTCCTCGACCTGCACGCTGACCACGTTGCCGGTCGCGCTGCGCAGGAGCTGGCCCTGGAACGGCGCCGCCTCCGGCCCCAGCCCGGCGAAGTCCTGGACCGGGGTGCGCTCGGCGCCCGGCCCGAAGCCGATCGAGAGCGGCGGCGGTGACTCGAAGTCCACCGCCAGGACCTGCGTCGCGGCGCCCGGCGCGCCGTACAGGTTGAAGCCGGGGAGCTCGCGCGCGCCGGAGCCGGTCACCGTGTCCCCGACGCCCAGCTCGCCCGCGCCGTTCTCGCCGTACCCGCGCACGCGGCCGTCCGCGTCCCAGGTGTGCGTGTGCCAGCCCCAGGTCCGCGCGGCGCCGACCAGCCGGCTGGCGCCCGGCTCCTGCTCGAGGCCGCGGGTGCAGCGGGCGGCCGCGAGATCGGCGAGGATGGGGCCGGACTGGAGCAGGTGGCCGCCGTGGACGAAGGCGGAGCCGGCCGCGGTGGCCGCCGCCATGGAGAAGCTGCTCGCGCCGGCCGGGAGGGGAATGGCGGCGGGCGTGGCGGAGGCCACCGCCTCGCAGGTCCCGGCCGCGCTGGTCCCGGGCGTGCCGTCGTAGGGGTGGAGGCCCCAGACGCGCGCGGTCCCGTCGGACAGGATCGCCAGCGAGTGGCTGTAGCCCGCGACGACGCGCACCGCCGAGGCGATGCCCGCGACCTGACCCGCCGTCGCGGTGTCCGGCGTGGCCCGACCCAGCTCGCCGTGCTCGTTCGCGCCCCAGGACAGGATGCTGCCGTCGCTCCGGCGCGCCAGGACGCGGTGATACCCCGCGCTCACCTGCACCACGCCGGCGACGCCGGGGACCACCGCCGGGAAGTAGACGTCCGCCGGGGCGAAGACCCCGCCGGTCTCGGTCCCGATCCCCACGCCCCCCCGGCGGTTGTCGCCCCAGGCCACCACCGTGCCGTCGTCGAGCACGGCCGCGTCCACCCGGTCGCCGGCCGACACGTCCACCACGCGCTCGAGGACGCCGGCGCCGCCGACCCCCTTCACCTGCACCGGCAGGAGCGCGGTCTGGTCCCCGGTGTCCGACGCCCCCAGCGCCGGGCTGCGCCCCCAGGCCCAGACCGTCCCGTCGTCGCGCAGCGCCAGCACGTGCTCCGGGCCGGCGGAGATGCGGAGCACCCGGTCCAGCACCCCGGCCCCGGAGGCGTCCCGGACCTGCACGGGCGCGGTGGTGCTGGCGGTGGTGCCCTGGCCCAGCTGGCCGACCCCGCCGTCCCCCCACGCCCACACCGTGCCGTCCGCCTTCAGCGCCACGCCGCCGTGCGCGGTGCCCGCCACCCAGGGCTCGGCCCGCACCGGCGCCACCAGCGGCGCGACCGTCAGCGTCGCGGCCTGGCTCGTCACCGAGCCCGCGGCGTTGGTGACCACCACGCGAAAGGTCGCGCCCTGGTCGTCGAGCGTGGCCGCCGGCGTGACGTACGTGGCGCCGGTGGCGCCTGCGATGTCCGACGTGCCGCGCTGCCAGCGGAAGGAGAGGCCGGTTCCGCTGGCGGTGACCGTGAAGCTGGCGGTCTCGCCGACCGTGACGGCGCGCGAGGCCGGGTGCGCGGTGATGACGGGCGCGGAGACCTGGGGGGAGGCCCCGCCGCCGCCGCCGCCGCACGCGGCGAGCGCGAGGGCGGCGAGGACGGCTGGGAGCGGGTGCCGGAGGCTGGTGCGGGTCATCGTGTGGTTCCCCTCGTTGGAGCGCGAGCCTTGGGCCGTGCCGCTCGGCGGCCGGCCCGGCAGCGTAGCGCCGGAACGTAGCGGCCGGGGGCGCTGCCGAAGAGGTGCACTCGCGCGAAAGGGCCTGGGCCACCTCGGGAGGTTCGGCCGGGGGCGGGCCCGCGCCGCCGGACGCCTGGACGGGGAGGGCGTCGAAAACCAGGCGGGATGCGGGCGGTTCGGGGCCCACCCGCCCCCCGGGTCGATTATCCTCGGGGCCATGTCCCCGACCCCGCTCCTCGTCGCCCGCGGTGACGCCGACCTGAACCTCCTGCCTGCCCTCGCCAACCGCCACGGCCTGGTGGCGGGCGCGACCGGCACCGGCAAGACCGTCACCCTGCGCGTGCTGGCGGAGGGGTTCAGCCGCATCGGCGTGCCGGTCTTCATGGCCGACGTGAAGGGCGATCTCTCCGGGATGTCGCGGCCGGGCCTGGACTCGCCCAAGGTGCAGGAGCGCGCCCAGGCGCTCGGCCTGACGCTCACGCCCGAGGCCTGCCCCACCGTCTTCCTGGACGTCTTCGGCAAGGGCGGCCACCCGCTCCGGGCCACCGTCTCGGAGATAGGCCCGCTGCTGCTGTCCCGCGCGCTGGGGCTGAACGAGACCCAGGCCGGCGTGCTGCAGGTGGCCTTCCGCGTGGCGGACGACGCCGGGCTGCTGCTGCTCGACATGAAGGACCTGCGCGCCATCCTGGAGCACGTGGCGGAGAACGCCGACGACGTCCGGGTCCGCTACGGCAACGTGGCGCCGGCCACCGTGGGCACCATCCAGCGGACGCTGCTCACGCTCGAGTCGCAGGGCGGCGACCGGCTGTTCGGCGAGCCGGGGCTGATGCTGGAGGACCTGCTGCGGACCGACCTCTCCGGGCGCGGGCAGGTGACGGTGCTGGACGCGGTCGAGCTGGTGCGGGCCCCGGTGCTCTACTCCACGCTCCTGCTCTGGCTCCTCTCCGAGCTCTACGAGCAGCTGCCCGAGGTGGGCGACCCGGAGAAGCCGCGGCTGGTCTTCTTCTTCGACGAGGCGCACCTGCTCTTCAGCGACGCCTCGCCGGAGCTGCAGCAGAAGATCGAGCAGGTGATCCGGCTGATCCGCTCCAAGGGCGTGGGTGTCTACTTCGTCACCCAGAACCCGCTCGACATCCCCGACGCCGTGCTGGGGCAGCTGGGCAACCGCGTGCAGCACGCGCTGCGCGCCTTCACGCCGCGCGACCAGAAGGCGGTGCGGGCCGCGGCCGAGACCTTCCGCGCCAGCCCGGGGCTGGACGTGGCCCAGGTCATCACCGAGCTGGCGGTGGGCGAGGCGCTGGTGTCGCTGCTGGACGAGAAGGGGGCGCCGCGCCCGGTGCAGCGCGCCCTGGTCGCGCCGCCGCGCTCGCGCCTGGCGCCGCTCTCGCCGGAGGAGCGGGGCCAGGTGATGGCCAGCTCGCCGCTGCGCGGCCGCTACGACACCGCCCTGGATCGCGAGTCGGCCTACGAGAAGCTGCGCGCTGCCGCCGAGCAGGCCGAGGCCCAGCAGCAGGCGGCCCCGCCGCCGGTGCGCGGCGGGCGGGCGGCGCCGGCGCAGCCGACCGTGGCCAACCAGGCCGGCGCGGCGCTGGGCAAGATGGCCCAGAGCGCCATGCGCGCCGCCGGCACGCAGCTGGGGCGCGAGATCATCCGCGGCGTGCTGGGGGGGCTGTTCGGCGGCGGGGCCTCGCGCCGCAGGCGCTAGGCGGCGGCCCGCGCGGCTACCACCAGCGCGGCCGGATCGGCCGCCTCGACCGCGCGGGCGTGCTCAAGCGCCACGCGCAGGGCCGGGCCGGCCGAGAGCCGGGTGCCGGCCAGCGCGCCCACCAGCGCCCCGGCCGCCACGGTGGGCGCGTCCACGCCCGCCGCGCCCAGCCCCACCCCGGCCAGCACCAGCGCGCCCAGCGCCGCGGCCCGGGCGGCGTCGGTGCGCAGCGCCCAGGTGAGCAGCGGGCGGTGGCGCCAGCAGAAGCCGGCCAGCGCCGCGGTGAGCGCGGCCAGCCCGGCCGCGGCCCCCAGCCCCGGCGCTGGCGCCAGCAGCGCGCCCGCCACCGCGCCGGCCAGCTGCCCGCCCAGGAACAGGACCAGGGCGCGCCGCCAGCCCAGGATCAGCTCGGCCGCGGTGGTGACCGCCAGCAGCGCCAGGAACTCCGCCGAGGCCTGGGCCGGGCCGCCATGGACCAGCGCGCCGGTGAGGAGCCGCCAGACCTGCCCGGCCTGCAGGCGCGCCGGATCGCGGACCAGCCAGGCGGCCACCGCGGGCAGGTAGTGGGCGGTGAGCGAGACGGCCATGGTGGCGCCCACCAGCGCCACGCCCAGCCAGGCCTTGTGCCCCAGCGCCTTCTCGAGGAAGGGGAGTCCGGTCCGGCGGCGCAGCTCGCTCCAGTCCGGGAAGGGGATGGGCGAGAGGCCGGCCGCGCGGCGGGCGCGCATGAGCCGGAGGTCGCGCCACGCGCCGGGCACCAGGCCGGCCACCAGCGCCAGCAGCAGCAGCGGGAAGAGCGCCTCGGCGCCGCGGTCGGGGAAGGCCAGCAGCATGCGCAGCAGGAGGTACAGGCCGCCCGGCACCACCGCGCCGGCCAGCGCCGCCATGTTGCGCAGCCAGGCCAGCGCGGCCCGCTCCTCCTTGACCGGCGCCGGCGCGCCGGGCGGGTCCGGCAGGCGGGCCGCGGCCCGGCGGGCGGCGCGAGCCGAGGCCAGCGGGCAGCCGGCGAGGAACAGCACCAGCAGCGCGGCCGGCCGCGCGGCGCCCGGGAGCGCGTGGGCGGCCGCGATCAGCAGCGCGACGGCCGCGAGCGGGGTCCAGGGGCTGGGCGGGGCCGGGGCGGGTGCGGGCATGCGACGATGGTACACGGAGAGAGCGGGTTCACGATCGGTCCCGGGTGGCGCATCCGGGGCCTGGCGGCGCGAAGGATCGTTTACGCCTGGTCGGGCGGGCGGGGCGGGGGCTCAGGAGAGGCGACGGCCAGCGCGCGGGCGGCGGCCAGCGCCTGCCGCAGCGCCGGGCTGGGCTGGAAGAGCAGCCCGCAGACCAGGCCGAAGGCGAAGCCGCCGGCGTGGGCGGCGTTGTCCACGTTCTGCACCATCACGCCCAGCAGCGCGGTCATGACCGCCGCCGTGCCGCCGCCGCGCACCAGCCGGTCGCGCACGCCCGGCGGCAGCAGGTCGCGCTGGCGCCAGCCGAACGTCAGCAGGGCGCCGATGACGGCGGCGATGCCGCCGGAGGCGCCGACCGCCGGGCCCGGGGTGAAGGCCACGCTGGCCAGCGAGGCGGCCACGCCGCCGGCCAGCATCACGAAGAGCAGGCGCCGGACGCCCAGCAGCAGCTCCGCGGCGCTGCCCACGCTGGAGAGGGCGGAGAGGTTCATGGCCAGGTGGAGGATGCCGCCGTGCACCAGCATCACCGTCACGAGCCGCCAGACCTCGCCGGCCAGGATGGCCTGGTTGTCCTTCCAGAGCAGGGCCTCGAGCGGCTGGTACAGCCAGGCCGCCACCGACACGAGCCCGATCACGATCAGCAGCGCGCGCGTGGCGTACGGCTTCCGCGCCAGGACGTCGTCGAGCGCGTGGTCGCCGGTGGTGCTGACCCGCGCCGGTCCGACCGGAAGGAGCCCCTGGGCGCGCGCCTCGCGCAGCAGCCGGAGCCGGCGCCACTGGACGGGGAGCGGGAAGTAGAAGAGGAGGGCGAAGAGGAAGACCGCGAGCATGGGGTTGAACCGCGCATGGGCGGGGACCTCCAGCAGCGTATGGACCACGATCGCCGCCAGCGGTCCGGCCATCAAGGCGTCGAAGACGACCAGCGCGCGGACGGTGCGCAGCGTGTTGCGCTCCTCCTTCGAGGGCTCGGGGGCGCCGGGCGGCATCTCCAGCGCCTGCAGCTTGCGGCGCAGCGCGAAGAGGCTGGCGGGGACGCAGGCCAGGCCGAGCGCCACGGTGAGCAGGATGCGCGGGACCTCCGGCAGGACCTGCGCGGCGAGCGCCAGCCCCGCCACGCCCAGCAGCGGCCCCCAGGCTCCGCCCCCACTTCCCCGTGCCTCGCGCATCGCCCGATGCTACCTCTGGCGCCCGGGCCCCGCTCCGCGTATTTGAGGGGCATGTCCCGCCAGCCCCCCGCGCGGCTGCTCGCCGCGGCCCTCGCCCTCGCCACCATGACCACTGCCTGCAAGAAGGACCCGCCCGACCCCGCCTTCGCCGCGGAGTGGAAGACCTGGCACGACGCGCGCGAGCAGCGGCTCCGCAGGCCGCAGGGCTGGCTGGCGCTGGTCGGGCTCCACTGGCTGAAGGACGGCGAGAACCGGGTGGAGGGGCTGCCGGGGACGTTCGTGCTGAAGGACGGCCAGGTCACGCTGCGGGCGGCCGCCGCCGACGGCTACACGCTGGAGGGCGCGCAGGTCACCGAGCGGCAGCTGGCGCCGGACGCCGCCGACAAGCCGGACCGGCTGACGGTCGGGAGCAAGGCGGTCGAGGCGCTGGTCCGCGGCGATCAGTACGCGCTCCGCGTCTGGGACGCGCAGAGCCCCATCCTCGCCGCGTTCCACGGCATCGAGGCCTACCCGGCCGACCCGCGCTGGAGGCTGGAGGCGCGCTGGGAGGCGTACGCGACGCCGCGCGAGGTGGAGGTCCCCTCCGCCGCCGGTCCGGCGTCCAGGGCCTTCGCGCCCGGCCGCGCCCACTTCACGGTGGACGGCCAGGAGGTGACGCTGGAGCCGACGCAGGACGGCGACGAGCTCTGGTTCGTCTTCAAGGACGCGACCGCGCCGGCCGAGACCTACGGCGCCGGCCGCTTCCTCTACGCGGGCGCGCCGAAGGACGGGAAGGTGGTGCTGGACTTCAACCGCGCCTACAACCCGCCCTGTGCGTTCACGCCCTACGCCACCTGCCCGCTGCCGCTGCCGCAGAACGTCCTGAAGGTCCGGATCGAGGCGGGCGAGAAGAAGTACGGGGAGCACTAGAACGGGGGCTGCGCCCCCGCCCCGCCGGCAAAGCCGTCGGGGCCCCACCCCTGCTACGGCGGAGCCGAGCGCGCTGCGGCCTGCCGGCCTTACGCGCTATCCGCCGCGGAGGGGCTTCGCCCCTCCCCCCTGCTTCGCAGGGGCCCCCCGCCCCAGCGCATGGTGCGAGCTCTCACCTTGCGCTGGCGCAGGGCGCGCGCGCCCGTCTCGGGTAGCATCGCGGGATGCCCGCTTCGTCCGCGTCCGACCTCCGGCTCTCCTTCGTGAAGGCGCTGGTCCTCCCCGCGCTCACCTTCCTGCTGGTCCCGCTGCTCGCCATCGGCTTCGTCCGCTACGGCGAGGGCCAGCTGGACGACAGCATCCAGGCCTCGATCGTCGCCTCGCTCGCGGCGGACCGCTCGCTGGCGCCGGAGGAGCGGGCGGCGATCGGCGACTTCTACGCCCAGCACCCGGCCTCGGCCGCCTGCCGCGACGGCGCGGGCGACCCGCGCCTGGAGCGGCTGCGCGAGGTCACCTGCAAGCCCCTCGAGGACGTGTGGCAGTTCGTGGCCGCCGAGCGGCTGGCGATGGCCGCCGCGGCGCTGGGCGTGGCGGCGCTGCTGGGGGCCGGGCTGCTGGGCCTGGTCGCCTTCTGGAGCCGGCGCGCCCAGTACTGGAGCTTCATGCTGGGCTGGCGCAGCCTCCAGATCGTCACCGCGCTGGAGACCGTGGCGCAGGGCGCGCTGCTGGTGTGGCTGTCGTACTGGGTGACGGCGCTCCTCTTCGAGCGCTACTTCCCGAAGCTCATCCTGATCATGGCCATCGTGGCCGGCCTGGCGGTGCTGGCGATCGTCCTGGCGCTCTTCAAGAAGGTGCCGCCGCCCGAGCCGCTGGAGGGCGAGCGAATCGAGGAGGCCCAGGCGCCCGGCCTGTGGCGCCGGCTGCGCGAGCTGGCGGCGCGGGTGGGCACCACGCCGCCGGACACGCTGGTGGGCGGCATCGACGACAACTTCTTCGTCACCGAGCAGCCGCTGGAGCTGGTGGGCGGCGGCACCACCGGGCGCCGGGTCCTCTTCGTCAGCCTGCCGCTGCTCCGCATCCTCGACGCCAGCGAGGCGGACGCGGTGTTCGGCCACGAGCTGGCCCACCTGCGCGGCGGCGACACGGCGGCCTCGGCGCGCCTCTACCCGGCGCTGGTCCGGTACGCCGGCTACCAGCAGGCGCTGGCGGAGGGCGGCCTGACGGTGCCGGCGGCGATGGTGATGCGCCTCTACCGCGCCATCTTCGAGCTGGCGGTGAAGCGCGACCAGCGGCGGCGCGAGCTGCTGGCCGACGCGGAGGCGGTGCGGGTGACCAGCCCGGACGACCTGGGCCGCTCGCTGCTCAAGATCACCGGCTACTCCAGCTTCCGCGCCGAGACGGAGCGGGCGCTGTTCGAGCAGCGGGCGGTGCACGAGGGCGCGCTGGCGCTGGGCGGCCGCATCGACCAGGGGCTCGGGGCCCACGCGGCCTCGGAGGGGTTCCAGGAGACGGTGCGGACGCAGCGCATCCCGCACCCGTTCGACTCGCACCCGCCGCTGGAGGACCGGCTGGCGGCGGCGGGCGCGCGGGTGGCGGTGGCCGACGCGGCCGGCCTGCTGCAGCAGCGCCCGGCGGCGACCTGGCTGGACGAGGTGCCGGTGGCCCCGGAGATCGAGGCCCGGCTCTGGGACGCCTACGAGGCGCGCTTCAAGGCGGTCCACGAGGAGAGCCTGGCCTGGCGGTACCTGCCGGCCACGGCGGAGGAGCAGGCGCTGGTGGAGCGCTACTTCCCGGCCCGCGCCTTCCCGGCCAAGGAGGGCGAGGTGCGGCTGACCTGGGAGGCGCTGACCGGTCCGGACGGCGCCGCGGTGCTGCTGGCCGGGATCGAGAAGGCCAAGGTGGAGGACGGCACCTTCAGCAAGCGGCTGGAGCTGCAGCTGCGGGACGGCGGCAAGTTCAAGCTGGACCTCAAGCCGCTGGGCGACGCGCAGAAGGAGTTCCTGGCCGCCTTCGGCCGCTACTGGCAGCGCGCCCAAGCGGTGCGGGCGCAGCGGGCGGCCTGAGCGTCACACCGACCGCCGGGCCTCGTCAGATGGCGCAAATGATCCGCGCCCACTGCCCGCTCGCCCTGCTCCTGGTGCTCACCGCCTGCGGCGCCGGCGGCTCCGGTGGCACCACCGATCCGGTGGAGCCGCCGGTGATCCCGCCCTGGCTCGACACCGGGCCGCGGATCCTGCCGCTGGGCGACTCCATCACCGAGGGCTGGCCGTCCACGCGCGGCGGGTTCCGGGAGGCGCTCTACGATCGCTTCCTGGAGCGCGACCAGGCGGTGGACTTCGTGGGCACGCTCGACCTCCACTCCGACGGCCTGGCCGATCGGCAGCACGAGGGTCACGCGGGCTGGACCTGCGCGGACCTGGAGGGGGGCGCGCCGGAGTGGCTCGCGCTCACCGACCCGGACGCCGTCCTCCTGCTCTGCGGCACCAACGACCTCTGGCACGCGGGCACGGGTCGCTCCATCGCCACCGCCGTGGAGGCGCTGGTGGCCCGCGTCCGCGCCGAGGCGCCGGAGGCGCACGTGCTGGTGGGGACCATCCCGCCCATCCGCTACGACTTCCCCGCCTTCGACGACACCGTCCGCGCCGCCAACACGCTGCTCCGCGCCGAGATCCCGGCGCTGGAGGACGACCACGTCCACCTGGTGGACCTGGCCGCGAGGCTCAGCCTGCGAGACGTCGCGGGCGACCTGATCCACCTCGACCCGCGGGGCCACGGCAACCAGGCCGTGGCCGACGCCTGGCTGGCCGGGCTGGACGGGATCCCGGGGCTGCTGGCGCCGCCTGCGACCATCGCGGCGCGCTGAGCGGGCCCGGCTGCATTACAGTCCTCCCGTGCCCCACACCCCGTTCGACTTCGACCACCCGCCCGACCGCCGCAGCAGCGACTCCTTCAAGTGGCAGCGCTACGGCGCGCGCGACGTCCTCCCGCTCTGGGTGGCGGACATGGACTTCGCGGTGGCGCCGGGGATTGTGGAGGCGCTGCAGCGGCGGGTGGCGCACGGGGTCTTCGGCTACGCGGCAGCCCCGAGCTCGCTGGTGGAGGCGACCTGCGCGCACCTGCAGGCCGAGTACGGCTGGACCGTCGACCCGGGCTGGCTGGTCTGGCTGCCGGGGCTGGTCTCGGGGCTCAACGTCACCTGCCGCGCGGTGGAGGGCGGCGCGGTGACGGCGACGCCGATCTACCCGCCCTTCCTCTCGGCCCCGAAGCAGCTGGCCACGGTGCCGCTGCGGCGCGGCCCGCTCCGCTGGGAGTGGGACCTCCCGGCGCTGGAGGCGGCGCTCACGCCGGAGACGAAGCTGCTGCTGCTCTGCCACCCGCACAACCCGGTGGGCCGGGCCTGGGACGAGGACGAGCTGCGGGCGCTGGACGCGCTCTGCGAGCGGCGCGGGCTCACGGTCTGCTCGGACGAGATCCACTGCGGGCTGGTGCTGGACGAGGGGCGCCGCCACCGGCCCTACGCGGCGCTGTCGCCGGAGGCGGCGCGGCGAACCATCACGCTGATGGCGCCCTCCAAGACCTTCAACCTGCCGGGCCTGGGCTGCGCGTTCGCGGTGATCCCGGACCCGGGGCTCCGCCGCCGCTTCAAGCAGGCCATGGAGGGGATCGTCCCGCACGTCAACCTGCTGGGCTACGTGGCCTGCGAGGCGGCCTTCCGCCACGGCGGCCCCTGGCGCCAGGCGCTCCTCGCGTACCTGCGCGGCAACCGCGACCGGATCCAGGCCTTCGTGGCCAGCCAGCCGGCGCTTCGGACCACGCCGGTCGAGGCCACCTACCTGGCCTGGATCGACGCGAGCGCCACCGGCTGGGCCCGGCCGGACAGGGAGCTGGAGGCCGCCGGCGTGGGCCTCTCTGCCGGCCACGACTTCGGCCGCGGCGGGCTCTACGACGGCTTCGTGCGGCTCAACTTCGGCTGCTCGCGGGCGCTCCTCGACGAGGCGCTGGCGCGGATCCAGCGGTTACTGGAGACGATCCGCTCGCGCTCGATCCGCGGCGGGTCGCCTACGACACCCCGGCCCCGTTCGGCCTGAGCGTAGCGAGCCCGCAGGGCTCGCGAATTCGAAGGCCAGGGATCGCGAGCCCCCCGCTCGCCCTGAGCCTGTCGAAGGGCGAGCGGGATCGATTGTGGCCACGCTGGGCGTCGTCCCTGCGCGCCTCCGGAACGGCCGCTTCGCTCGGACTTGCTGCGGCCCGGCTGTTCGTGGCGCTCCGCGCGCGTGCCGGACTCCGTGTCATCGCGAGCCGGGCACAACGCAGGCCCCTCGCCGACCAGCGAGCGGTCCACTCCCGCGCCGTGTTCGAAGGTGGCGGTCGGCGAGGGGCCTTTGGACGGGTGCCCGGCTCGCACCGCTGGACGCGTGCCGCGCGCGTACCTGGTCAGCGTGTGATGCGGGCCTCCGCGAGAGTCCTCGCTTCGCGGCCGTCCTGCGGCGCTCCGTGACTTGCGGCAGCGTTCGCTCCGCGGGCGAGTCCTACGTCACCGCGGCCCCGTTCGGCCTGAGCGTAGGGGCTGCGCCAGCAGCCCCGGAGTCGAAGGCCAGGACTCGCTCGATTGCCACGCTCGGTGTCGTCCCTGCGCGCCTCCGGAGCGGCCGCTTCGCTCGGACTTGCTGCGGCCCGGCCACTCGGGGTGCTCCGCGCGCGAACCGGACTCCGTGTCATCGCTCGCCGGGCACAACGCAGGCCCCTCGCCGACCAGTGAGCGGTCCACTCCCGCGCCGTGGTCGAAGGTGGCGGTCGGCGAGGGGCCTTTGGACGGGTGCCCGGCTCGCACCGCTGGACGCGCGCCGCGCGCGTACCTGGGCAGCCGGTGATGCGGGCCTCCGCCAAAGTCCTCGCTTCGCGGCCGTCCTGCGGCGCTCCGGGACTTGCTGCGGCTTTCGCGGCGCGGGCGAGTCCTTCGTCACCCCGGCCCCGTTCGGCCTGAGCGTAGGGGCTGCGCCAGCAGCCCCGGAGTCGAAGGCCAGGACTCGCTCGATTGCCACGCTCGGTGTCGTCCCTCCGCGCCTCCGGAGCGGCCGCTTCGCTCGGACTTGCTGCGGCCCGGCCACTCGGGGTGCTCCGCGCGCGAACCGAACTCCGTGTCATCGCTCGCCGGGCACAACGCAGGCCCCTCGCCGACCAGCGAGCGGTCCACTCCCGCGCCGTGGTCGAAGGTGGCGGTCGGCGAGGGGCCTTTGGACGGGTGCCCGGCTCGCACCGCTGGACGCGCGCCGCGCGCGTACCTGGGCAGCCGGTGATGCGGGCCTCCGCCAAAGTCCTCGCTTCGCGGCCGTCCTGCGGCGCTCCGGGACTTGCTGCGGCTTTCGCGGCGCGGGCGAGTCCTTCGTCACCCCGGCCCTCCCCCGGAGCGCAACGAGCCGGCCCGTTTCCAGGCCGGCTCGCGGAATCGAAGGAGGAACAGGTCGGCCTTACGCCGTGATCCCCTCGAACAGCACCGACGACAGGTACCGCTCGCCGGCGTCGGGCAGGATCACCACGATCTGCTTGCCCTTGTGCTCGGGGTTCTGCGCCACCTTCACGGCGGCGGCGACGGCGGCGCCGCAGGAGATGCCGCCGGTGATGCCCTCCTCCTTGTGGAGGCGCCGGGCGTAGTCGAGGGCCTCGTCGTTGGAGACGGTCACGACGTCGTCGATCAGCGAGAGGTCGAGCACGTCCGGCTTGAAGCCGGCGCCGATGCCCTGGATCTTGTGCGGGCCGGGCTTGGGCTCCTCGCCGGCGCGGATGGCGGTCAGGACGGGCGAGTGGATGGGCTCCACGGCGACCGACCGGATGGCCTTCTTCTTCTCCTGCTTGATGTAGCGGGAGACGCCGGTGATGGTGCCGCCGGTCCCGACGCCGGAGACGAGGATGTCGATCTGGCCGTCGGTGTCGTTCCAGATTTCCGGCCGGTGGTCGGAAGTGGATGTCGGGGTTGGCGGGGTTCTTGAACTGCTGCGGCAGCCAGTACTTCTTCGGATCGCTGGCGACGATCTCCTCCGCCTTGGCGATGGCGCCCTTCATGCCCTTGGCGCCCTCGGTCAGGACCAGTTCCGCGCCGAAGGCCTTGAGCATGCGCCGGCGTTCCAGCGACATGGTCTCGGGCATGGTGAGGATGATGCGGTAGCCGCGCGCGGCGGCCAGACGTACGCCAGCGCGATGCCGGTGTTGCCGCTGGTCGGCTCGACGATGGCCTGCGCAGCCGGGGTTGAGTTTGCCGTCACTGCTCGGCGGCCCAGATCATCGCCGCGCCGATGCGGCACTTCACCGAGTAGGCCGGATTGCGCCCCTCGATCTTGGCGATGACTGGTCGGCGCCCGTCCCCTGCGAGATGCGGTTCAAGCGGACGAGCGGGGTGTTGCCGATGCTCTTGCTGTTGTCCTCGAAGATCCTGGCCACGGGCGGCTCCGGTGTTGTGAGGGAGAAGGCGTTCAGGCGTGCGTCCGTTATAGCGGACGACCCAGCGAAATGGCAACAAGAACGGATGGGGGGCCGCAGATCTCCCGCGATCTGGCCAGGTTCAGCGGATCTCGCGCAGCTCGACCCGGGAGGCCACCAGCCGCTTCAGGGGCCAGGCGCAGCGCTCGAGGTCGCCCTTCCAGATCGCGTCGGGCGGGCAGGCCAGGGCGGGGGCGGGCGGGATCACCTCGAAGCGTGTCTGGAAGGCCCACAGCGTCTCGCGCCCCTGCGCCGGGGTGGGGCCGAGGTTGGCGTCCAGCAGGGCCTGGCGCGCGGCCTGGAGCGCCAGCCGGTCCAGCGCGCGGTGGCCGCTGGGCGAGACGAGCTCGACCCGCTCCACCGCGCCGTCGGCGGACTGCACCACGCGGACCAGCGTCTCGGTGTCGCGGTGGAAGGGGTTCTCTCCCTGCTCCATCGAGGTGGGCAGCGGGCCGCTCCCGCCGGAGGCCGCCGCCGCCATCCGCCCGATCACGTCGCCGGCCTCGCCGCTGGTGTCGCCGTCCAGCCCGGGCCGGTCGGTGGGGGCGCGGATGCGGCCGTAGCGCTGCGCCTCCTCCAGGTAGCTCCCCACCGTCCGCCCCAGCCGCGTGCTGGCGCCGCCGGCCTCCTTCGGCCCGGCGTCCAGCGCGCTCCAGTCCGGCTTGAAGCTGGCCGTCATCCGCTCGCGCAGCGGCGTCCAGTAGCCGTCCGGCACCTGCGCCCGCGCCACGGCCGCGGCCTGGTCGAGCGTGCCCTGCACCCGCGCCTGCGCGCCCTCGCCTCCGGCGCCGCCCCCCGCGGCGCCGCCGGGGCCACCGCCGCCGGCCAGGCGGCGCCCCAGGCCGCCGCTGCCGGCGAGGTCGCCCAGCCTGGGCCCGCTCGGACCACCTGGGCCCTGCGCAGGCGCGAGCCCTTCGGAGGCGAGCCACTCGGACGAGCCGCGCTCCGGCGTGGTGGGGCCCGGCGGCGCCGACGGCGCGGCTCCGGGCGTGACCGGGCCGGGCGAGGCCGTGGTCGTCGCGGGCGGCGGGGCCGGTTGGAGAGGCGGAGGCTGGCGCGCCGGAGGCGACGGCGGCGCAGGGACGGCCGGCGCGGCCGGAGCGGGCGGGGGCGGCAGCGGGCGCAGCGCGACGGTGAGCCGGTCCATCGGCCTCGGTGGCGCCGGGCGCGGGCCGGGCAGCAGCCACCACGCGAGCAGCAGCGCCGCCCCGTGCAGCAGCACGGAGACGCCGAAGCCGGCCCAGGCGGCCGCGCGCTCGCGCCGGCGCGTCGTCAACGTGCCTTGCCCCCCTCGCCCCTCAACACCTTCGCGGCGATCTCATTCCACGCCCGCACCGCCGCGGGGACGTACGGCCCGCGGGGCCAGATCAGCCCCAGGTCCCAGTTGATGCCCGGCTCGAAGGGGATCACGGCCAGGTCCTCCAGGCGGCGGCAGATGGTCTGGGGCAACAGTGCCACTCCCAGGTCGGCGCCGGCCAGCGCCGCGATGAAGTCCCACTGCGTGCTTTCGCTGGGGACCTGCGGCGTGAACCCGGCCGCCTTGCAGGCGGCCAGGATGCGGTCGTGCAGCACGAACTCCGGCCCGTAGAGGATGAGCGGCGTGCCGGACAGGTCGCGCAGGGTGAGCCGCTTGCGCTTCGCCAGCGGGTTGCCGGGGTGGACCACCGCGCGCAGCACGTCGTGGACCAGCGGCAGCACCTCGAAGGCGCTCTCGTCGGTGGGCAGCACGGTGACGCCCACGTCCACCGCCCGCGAGGCCACCAGCTCCTCCACGCGGCGCGCCCCCTCCTCGCGCAGCTCCAGCGTGACGCCGGGGTAGCGCCGGTGGAACTGCGCGATCACCCGCGGGAAGAAGGGCGCGCCGATCATGGGCGGCAGCCCCACCACCAGCCGGCCGCGCTTGAGGCCGGCCAGGTCGGTGAGCTCCTCCTCGATGCCGCGCACCGCCGCCAGCACCGCCTGGGCCCGCTCGAAGACCACCCGTCCCGCGTCGGTGGGAAACACGCGCCGCCCCTCGCGCAGCAGCAGCGGCACCCCCAGCTCCTCCTCCAGCCCCTGCACCATCCGGCTCACCGCCGGCTGCGTCACGTGCAGCGCCTCCCCGGCGCGCGTGAACCCACCCAGCCGCACCACCTCCACGAAGGTCCGCAGCGCACGCACGTCCACGTCCGGGCTCCTCCCTCCATGCGAAACGCGCATGGAAGCCATGAGAAAGATGCATTTCCATCATAGCGCCGCGACGGCTAGATTCGCCCCTGGCCTTCGACTCCGGGCCCGCTGGAAGCGGGCCCTACGCGCAGGCCGAACGGACGCCTTCGATGAAGCTGCTTGTTCGCCACCTCCGCCGCCTCCTCCAGATCGGGCTCCTCCTGCCGTTCTGGGGCGTGGGCGTGTGGGTGGCGCCGCACCTCCCGATCCCCATCCCCGGCAGCCTGGTGGGCACCGGGCTCCTGCTGATCGCGCTGCAGCTGCGCTGGGTCCGGCCGGAGTGGCTGGAGGACGGCTCGAGCTGGCTGTTCCGGCACATGCTCCTCTTCTTCATCCCCGCCGCGCTGGGCGTGGTCAGCTTCCCTGAGCTGCTCGGCCCAGCCGGCCTGCGGGCGGTGGCGGTCATCGCGGTGAGCACGGTCGCCGTGATGACCGTCACCGGCGCGGCGGTGGAGTGGGTAGGGCGGCGGCGGTCCCGGAGCACGGCCGGGACCCCGTCGCCCGTCCACGTCCTGCCGGCCGGGGGCGAGCGGTGAGCGCCGCGCTCCTCTGGCTGGCGCTGACGCTGGCGCTCTACGCCGCCGCGCGCTGGCTGCACCGGCGCTTCCCCCGCCCCTGGCTCTCGCCGCTGCTGGTGGTGCCGGTGGTGATGGTGGCCGGGCTGCTGGCGCTGCACGTTCCCTACCCGGCGTACATGAAGGGCGGGCGCTGGCTGCTGGACCTGCTCGGCCCCACCACGGTGGCCTTCGCGGTCCCGCTGTATCGCCACCGCGCGCTCCTGCGCCGGCATGCGGTCGAGGTGGCGGCGGGCGTCGCCACCGGCTGCACCGTGGCGGTGCTCAGCTCGGTGGCGCTGGCCCGCTGGATCGGCCTGCCCGAGCTGGTGGCCCGCAGCATGGCGACCCGCTCCATCACCACGCCGCTGGCCATGGTGGCCGCCGGCACGCTCGGCGCGGCGCCGGCCCTGGCCGCCGTGTTCGTGGTGGTGACCGGCGTGGTGGGCGCGGTCGTGGGGGCCCTGCTGGTGCACCGGCTGCCGCTCCGCAGCCCCATCGCCCGCGGCGCGCTGCTGGGCATGGGCGCCCACGGTGCCGGGACGCAGCGGGCCATGGAGCTGGGGCCGGTCGAGGGCACCATCGCCAGCCTGGTGATGATCGTGGCCGGTCTCACCGTGGTGGTGGTGGCGCCGCTGATCGCGCCCTGGCTCGGCTAGGCGGCCGAGCCGCACCCGCAGCGCCCGCCCGGCTGCCTGTGGCTTCCGGCCGCCCGGCCGGTTAGTCCTCTGGTCAACGCTCGCCCGGAGGACACCGATGGCCCGTGCCGCACGCCCGCTCGCCGCCTCGCTCGCGCTGCTCTTCTCCGCCTGCTCCGGCAGCAGCGGAGGCGGCGGCGGGACCGAGCCCGCCTACGGCACGCCGGCGCTGCTCTGGGCGCACGGCGGCTGCTTCGGCAGCTGGTGCCAGACCGGCTGGTACGGCTCGCCGGCGGTGGCCGACCTGGACGGCGACGGCACGCCGGAGGTGATCTGGGGGAGCTACGACGTGGTGGCGCTCTCCTCGTCCGACGGCAGCCTGCGCTGGCGGGCGGCCGGTGGCTCGCGCGTCTTCGCCAGCGTGGCGGTGGCGGACGTGGACGCCGACGGCGAGCCGGAGGTGATCGCCGGGCGCGGCGGGGACGAGCTGACGGCCTACCAGGCGGACGGGTCGCTGGCGTGGACGGTCCACCCGTTCGGCGCCGGCGAGGTCCGCACGCTGGCGGTGGGCGACCTGGACGACGACGGCGCGCCGGAGATCGTCGTAGGCCGGGCGGGCGCCGGGGACGTGGAGCAGCTCTCGGCGTTCACCGGCGCCGGCGCGCTGGTGCCGGGCTGGCCGGCGCGGCGCGACGGGGAGGCCGGGTACGGCTGGGGCATGTACAACCAGAACGTGGCGCTGGGTGACCTGGACGGGAACGGGACGCTGGAGGTGATCGGCCCCACCGACACGCACTACGTCACCGCGCTGGACCACGCCGGGGATCAGCTCACCGTGAACGCCCGCTACGCGCCGCAGACGGTGTGGAGCGAGGTGGGGCTCAACGTGGACGACGCGGCCGACCTGCGCGGCTGGACCGACTGCGCCACCGAGCGGCGCGGCAACTTCGCGCTCAGCGCGCCCGCCATCGGCGACCTGGACGGCGACGGCGTGCCGGAGATCGTGGTGGTGGGCGACGTCTACGACTGCGACGCGGATCCGTACCGGAGCCTCTACCAGATGCCCTGGGTGCTGGAGCCGGACCGCAGCCGCTTCGCCGGCGGCCCCTACGACTGGACCGTCCTGCCGGCGCCGGAGGGGAGCGCGGGGCCGCGCGCGCAGGACTACGACGTGATCGAGGACGCCACGGCCAACGCAGTGCTGGCCGACTTGGACGGCGACGGGGAGCGCGAGATCCTCTACGCGTCCTACGACGGCCGGGTGCACGCGCTCTGGCTGGACCGGCAGGAGCACGGGAGCTGGCCCTACGCGGTGCCGGGCGCTGGCGTCCACTTCGCGTCCGAGCCGGCGGTGGCCGACCTGGACGGCGACGGCCAGGCCGAGGTGATCGTCACGACCTGGGGAGAGAAGGCGCGCCACGAGAGCGGCTCGCTGCTGATCCTCGACCACCAGGGCCACCTGAAGCGCTCGGTGGCGCTGCCTGCCTCCTTCCCGGCCGGCGGCTGGAACGGCGGGCTTGGCGCGCCCACGGTGGCCAACATCGACGCCACGCCCGAGCTCGAGATCGTGGTCGGGACCTCGGCCTCCGGCGTGGTGGCGTACGCGGTCCCGGGCTCGGCCGGAGGGACCATTCTTTGGGGCACCGGCAGAGGGAACCTGAACAGGACGGGCACACCCGTCCAGCCCTGATCCAGCTCAGGTGCTGGGGGGCGCTCCCGACCCCCGGTCTACGCACCCCCCTCTCCTCGGGGGTGAACCGAGAGCGTAACCCCTCGGACGTACGGCGGGTTTAGACGCCCTCGCGATCGGCGGGGGAGTTGCAGTACAAGGTGCGCTGTGGAGGGGACCTCACTAGGAGCGCCCGTGACCGGCGCCCAGACGCTCTCAGGCGCGGTGCTGTCGGCCGTCGCCGAGGTGCGCTGGCGCAACGCCGTGGTGGTGGGCTGGGCCCGCCTGGCGCTGCGCGGCGTGCTGATCGGGATCTACCTCGTGGCCTGGTTCAGCCAGGGCGAGGGCGGGATCTTCCGTACCCCATTGCTGGTGGGTGGGCTGCACTTCGCAGCCGGCGTCGCCGCGCTGGTGCTGCTCTACCGGCGCTGGCACGTGCCGGCGGTCACGCTGGTGGCGGCGCTGGTGGACTTCGCGGTGATCAGCTGGGCCGGCTGGGCCGGCAGCAACCCCGCCGACAGCGACGCCCTGCTCAACGCGGCCTACATGACGGCCGCCATCCAGACCATCGTGGCGTTCGCGGCGGTGGCGCTGCCCACCTCGCAGGGGCGCTGGATCGCGCTCCTGGGCGTGGCGTTCCCGATGGTGATGGGCAGCCGCGCCGGGATGGAGCCCTGGCTGATCCTGACCCTCACGGTGGTGACGGCCGCCTTCGCCTTCGTGGTGCTCTGGACCGGCCTGCGCATGGTGCGCATGGCCGCCAGCATGGCCTGGGAGACCACCTCCGGCCAGACGCTCCGCCAGCACGCGGCCGAGCTGGAGAAGATGAACGCCGAGGTGGCCGCCCAGCGCGACCAGCTCGTGCGCGCCCAGGGCGAGGCCGAGGTCCTGACGCAGCTCATCGTCCACGACCTCAAGAACCCGCTGGCCTCGATGCTCCAGTACCTGGCCATCGCCGAGGCCGAGCTGCAGGCCATGCCGGGCACCGAGCCGCAGATCCAGCACATCCAGCACGCCGGCGACGAGGGTGTGCGGCTGGCCAAGCTGATCGGCGACCTGCTGCTGCTGCACCGGCTGGAGCGCGGCGCGGTGCAGCCCAAGCGCGAGCCGGTGCCGATGCAGCTCCTGCTCAACGGCGTGGCCCGCTCCTTCGCCTCCCGCGCGGTGGACCGCGGCGTGAAGATCAGCATCGGCGGCGACGAGGACCTGGTGGTCCAGCTGGACCTCGACCTGGTGCAGCGGCTGCTGGAGAACCTGGTGGCGAACGCCCTGCGCCACGTCCGCCGCGGGGACCTCATCAGCCTGGAGGCGGTGGCCGAGGGCGAGCAGATCCGCCTCTCGGTGCGCAACAGCGGCCCGCCGGTGCCGGAGAACATCCGGCCCAGGCTCTTCGAGCGCTACGCCACCGAGGGCGTCCGCGAGTGGCACAACGCCGGGCTGGGCCTGTACCTGTGCCGCCTGGTGGCCGAGGCCCACGGCGGCTCGATCGCGCTGGTGGATCGGCCGGAGTGGCCGGTGTCCTTCGAGGCCATCGTCCCCGCGCCGGGCGCGCTCGAGGCGAAGACCGCCGCGTGACGGTCCGGGCCGGCGAGGCCGGCCTGAACCGCCCCTGGCGCCGAGCGCGGCACTTCCAGCCATTCCGGTCCGAGATGCCTTTCAGTGGCCTTCCGCTCGCCCTGAGCCCGTCGAAGGGCGAGCGGGCTCGCGCTCGGGCCGTGTGGCTGGAGCTCGTCCGTCGAGTGCCCGGCGAGTTGCTCACGCAGGGTCACCGGCGGCGCCGCCCCCTCGGGAAGCGCACCTCATCCCGCATAATGTGATACATTTGTCGTCATGAGGTTCGACTGGGATCCGGAAAAGGCGGCGTCGAACCTGATGAAGCACGGCGTGTCCTTCGAGGAGGCGGCGTCGGTCTTCGCAGATCCGCTCGCGCTCTATGGGGAGGATCCTGACCATCCGGGGCGGACGCGCGTGATCGGTGCATCCGCCCGACGAAGGCTCCTCTTCTGCGTGTTCGTCGAGCGCGACGAACACGCGTTTCGCATCATCAGTGCTCGCAGGGTCACGGCGCACGAAAGGAGACGGTATGAAGAAGGCACCGAAGCGTGACAGGCCGTCCGCTGCGTCGCTGAAGGAGATGCCCGAAGCGGACTTCTCCAAGCAGAAATGGGAACGGCGGCCGCAGATCGCCGCCCGCATCGCTGCGGAGGGCATGACGCTTCCCGGGCGCGGACGGCCGCGCAAGGGACAGGAGGTTGGGCCGTCGGTGATGAAGACGGTCCGCTTTCCGAAGACGTTCTGGGACCAGCTGGAGAAGCGCGCCAGGTCGAGGAACCTGACCGTCCACGCTGCCATCCGGCTCGCGCTGGCTGAATGGGTCGGGCGGTGAGAGGGGAAGCGGGGTCTGCCATGGAGCTGGTCGAGGCGCAAAGACAGGCACTGGCGGAGATCCGGGCGCTCGTTGCGGCCTTCCTCGCGGGGGAGCTGGAGGCGCCGGAGTTCATCCCGCGCTTCGGCGCGCTGTTCGCGCCGTTCGACCCCCCTGACTGGGCAGCGCGGAACCTCACCGAGCAGGACAAGGCAGATCTGGATGTCTTCATCCTGGTGAACGGGGGTGGTTCGGAGAGCATCGCGCCCGCATTCCGCTCCGCAGGGAGTGGACGTATGGCGTGGATTCGGACCCCTACAGCTGGATAGACGGACCCGCGTATCGTGAATGGATCCGCGGCGTGCTGGCGGAGTCGGGTGTGCGTGTCTAGGCCGAAGCCCTGACTGCTGCTCGTCCGCTCTGATCAGGAGCGGTGCACGCTCCCTACCCGATCACCTTCAGCCCGCCCCTGCCCTTGCCCTTCTTCGGCGCGGCGGGCGGCTTGGGAGGCAGCGGCTTGCGCGCGCGGGTCTCGTCGCGCTTCACCACCCGGCCGACCAGGTCGTAGTCGGACGCGTCGGTGATCTCGAGGGTGACGATCTCGCCGGGGAAGGCGACGCCGTCATTGATGTAGGTGATGCCGTCGATCTCCGGCGCCTGCTGGGCGTGGCGGCCGGCCAGGAGGTGCTCGGTCTCCTCCGACTTGCCCTCCACCAGCACCTCGACCTGGCGGCCGATCATGGCCTGCTGGTGGTCGCGGGAGATCTCGCGCTGGATGGACATGATCCGCTCCCAGCGCTCGCGCTTCAGCTCCGCCGGCAGCTGCCCCTCCATCTCGGCGGCGGGGGTGCCGTCCTCCGGCGAGTACTCGAAGACGCCCAGCCGCTCGAAGCGCTGCTCCTCCACGAAGCCGAGCAGGTCCTCGAAGTCCTCCTCGGTCTCGCCCGGGAGCCCGACGATGAGCGAGGTGCGCAGCGCCAGGCCGGGCACGCGCTCGCGCAGGCGGGCCAGCAGGTCGCGCAGGAAGACCGAGTCCCGCCCGCGCTTCATCGACCGGAGCAGCCGGTCGGAGGAGTGCTGGAGCGGCATGTCCAGGTACTTCACGATCTTCTGCTCGCCCGCCATCACGTCCATCAGCGCCGGCGGGACGTCGCGCGGGTAGGCGTAGTGCAGCCGGATCCAGCGGACGCCGTCCACCTTGCACAGCTCGGGCAGCAGGTGGTGCAACCGGACCTTGCCCGGCAGGTCGTAGCCGTAGGCGGTGAGGTCCTGGGCCACCAGCGAGAGCTCGACCGTCCCCTGGGCGGCCAGGGCGGCGGCCTCGGCCAGGATGTCGTCCACCGATCGCGAGCGCTGCGGGCCGCGCAGCTTGGGGATGATGCAGAAGGCGCAGGCGTTGTCGCAGCCCTCGGAGATCTTGAGGTACGCGGTGTGCGAGGGGAGCGAGTTGACGCGCGGGGTCGAGGCGGAGTGGACGAAGTCCGGGTCCGGCACCACCAGGCGGCGGGCCTGCGCGTCGGAGACGATCTGGGCCACGTCCTGGTAGGCGCCGGTGCCCAGGAAGTGGTCCACCTCCGGCAGCTCGGCCGCCAGCTCGTCCGCGTGACGCTGGACCAGGCAGCCGGTCACCACCAGCTTCTTGCAGCGGCCGGAGCGCTTCAGCTCGGCCAGCTCGACGATGGCCTCGACCGACTCCTCCTTGGCGCTCTCGATGAAGCCGCAGGTGTTGACCACCACCACCTCGGCCTGGGCGGGATCCTGGACCAGCCGGTAGCCGGCCTGGGACAGGGTGCCGAGCATCACCTCGGAGTCGACCCGGTTCTTGGGGCAGCCGAGCGTGTGCATGTAGACGCGAGTAGCCATGGAGGGCGCGGGATCTAACAGACCGGACCGCCCCCGGCAATCCGGCCACCGGCGTACCCGCCCGCGCGTCCCGCCGCACACGCCCGGGCGTGTCCGTCCAGCCACCACACCGCCGAAACCGCCCATTTACCGGGGCACGCCGCCTCGGCCCGCCGCTTGCTCAAGGGCGGCGGCATGCGACGACTGCTTGCGATCGGGTTCATCTGGCTCTGCTGCGCGGCCGCCTGGGGCATCCTGGGCGCCACACTCCTCGTCCGGAGCCAGGGCTCCACGAGCGGCATGGACCACCAGGTCCGGCAGCTCTGGGGACCGCCGCTGGTCCAGGCGCCCCCCTCGGCCAGCTGGACCGAGGTGCGGCGCGAGAAGCGGCCGGAGCGGCGCGTGGACGAGTCCAACAACACGGTCGTCACGGTGATGACCGAGGCGGACGTCACCACCACCACCCCGCTGCCGCTGGAGGCCTCGGACCTGCACGCCGCGCTCGACCTGGAGCACCGGAAGAAGGGGCTGGTCTGGTTCCCCACCTACGGCGTCCAGTTCGACGGGCGCTACACCTTCCACAACCCGGACGCGGTGGCGCGCGAGGCGACCGTCCGGATCCCGGTGGTGCAGGGCGTCACCTACGACGGCTTCACCGTGAAGGGCGCCGACGGCACGCCCATCGAGGTGGCGTTCGAGGACGGCGAGGCGGTCTTCAAGCGCGTGCTGGCGCCGGGCGCCACGCTGCCCTTCACCGTCGGTTACCGCACCCGCGGCACCGCCCGCTGGAGCTACGGCCTGGAGGACCACGGCCTGGGCCCGGAACAAGGGCGGGCCCGGCACTTCAAGCTGGTGGTGGACACCAACTTCGAGAACGTGGACTTCCCGGCCGTGGGGCTCTCGCCCTCCGCGCACCAGGCCACGGGCGGCCGCTGGCAGGGCACCTGGGAGTTCGAGCAGATCGTCGGCACCAAGCCCGTCGCGGTGGAGCTGCCGCAGAAGCTCAACCCCGGCCCGCTGGCCGCCAAGATCACCTTCTTCGCGCCGGTGTCGCTGCTCTTCTTCATCTTCGTGACCGGGATGCTGCTGGCGGCGCGCCGCCGCTCGATCCACCCGGTGAACTACTTCCTGCTGGCCTGCGCCTTCTTCTCCTTCCACCTGCTCTTCGCCTACCTGATCGACCACCTCGAGGTGGGCGTCTCCTTCGCCCTGGCCTCGCTGGTCTCGATCGCGCTGGTGGTGAGCTACGCGCGGCTCTTCGTGGGCTGGGGGCTGGCGGTGAAGCAGCTGGGCGTCTCGCAGCTGCTCTACCTGGTGCTCTTCTCCTTCAGCTTCTTCTGGGACGGGTTCACCGGCCTGGCCATCACCATCGGGGCCATCGCCACGCTCTTCGTGGTGATGCAGCTGACCGGCAAGCTGGACTGGACCGAGGTGCTGGCGCGCAAGCCGGAGCCCGCGCCGCAGCCGCCGCCGCTGTAGCCGGCCGGGAGGACGCCATGGACGTGCGGGTGATGCGGTCAGACGATCTGGCGCGGGTGCAGGCCCTGGCGGCGCAGCTGGGCTACCCGGTGGCGCAGGCGGCGCTGGAGGAGCGGTTCGCCGAGCTCTCCGGCCGCGCCGAGCACCTGCTGCTGGTGGCGCTGGAGCGCGGCGTGGTGGTGGGCTGGCTGCACGCCTTCACCACCGCCCCCATCTACCTGGCTGCCTTCGCCGAGGTGGCCGGCCTGGTGGTGGACGAGGCCCACCGCGGCCGCGGCGCCGGGGCCGCCCTGATGCACGAGGCCGAGCGCTGGGCGGCGCGCTGGCAGCTGGGCGAGGTCCGGCTGCGCAGCGCCGTGCACCGCGAGCAGGCGCATCGGTTCTACGAGCGGCTCGGCTATGCGCGGGTGAAGACGCAGCACACGTTTGTGCGGGGGGTGGGATAGGGCGGGGATCAGCGGGCCGGACTCCCTCCCGGCCTGCTGGTCCCCGCGCCTGCGTGGCGCTGGACCGCCTTCGCCCCCCGGGCAACAATGGCTGCGGGGAGGGGCAACCTTGCACCTGGACATCAAGACCGCCCGCCTGCTCGCCGCGCTGCTGCTCTGCGCCGCTGCCGCCCGCGCAGAGGCGCTGGCGTATCCAACGCGCACGCTGGTGCAGCGGGTCTCCACGCCCTCGGGCTGGTTCTCGGTCTGGACCGGCGCGGACGAGAAGACCGGCCAGCCGCTCTACTGGGCGACGCTCGACGCCGACGTGCTCTTCCCGCTGGGGCCGGACCGGCTGTCCATCGACGGCCAGGAGCCGGCCTCGCCGGGCGCAATGGCGCGGCTGGTGGTGGTGCGGACCACGCCCGCGGGCGCGAAGTGTCCGGCGGGCTGGCGCGTGCTGGATGCGCGGCTGGGCGCGCACGCCCGCATCTCCGAGCCGGTGGGGGCCTGCCGGCGCGAGGTGACGATCTCCGGCGAGGGCAACGGCTGGGAGCTGCGGCTGCCCGCCGGCGAGGGCGCGCCGGAGGAGGTCTACGCCTACGACCGCGGCCGGCTGGTACCCATCGGAAAGCTCACGCTGCGACAGGCGGTGGCGCTGGGGCAGGCGCGCGGGGTGGAGCTGGCGCTGGCGCGCGGGGAGCCGCCCGACTCGCCCGGCCGGGAGGGCTGCCCGGTGCTCACGCAGGCGGCCACCGCCGGGCACGCCGAGGTGGTGCGGCTGCTGCTGGCGCGCGGCGCCCGGCCGGACAGCCCGAAGCCGGGCCGCTGCTCGCCGCTGCTCACGCCGGGCTCGACGGAGGTGGCGCGGCTGCTGCTCGCAGCCGGTGCCTCGGTCTCGGTCCGCGGGGTGGAGGCGCGCACGCCGCTCCTGGAGGCGGCGGCCCGCGGTCAGGCGGAGCTGGCGGGGCTGCTGCTCGATCAGCGCGCCCGGCTCGAGGACCACGACGACGGCGGGCGCACCGCGCTGGCGCTCGCGGTCCACGGAGGGGACGCCGCCACCATCCAGCTGCTGCTGGACAGGGGCGCGCTGGTGGACGGCCGCGACGGGGCCGGCGAGACGGCGCTCTGGTACGCGGTGGCCGCGGCCGATCGCGCGCTGGCCGGGCGGCTGCTCGACGCCGGCGCGAACCCCAACCTGCCGGTCGGAGAGGACCGCGAGACGGTGCTGATGAAGGCGGCGGGGCTGGGCGACCTGGAGCTGGTGAAGCTGCTCCTGGCCCACGGCGCCGATCGCGCCGCGCAGAGCCGGGACGGCTGGGTGGCGGCGGACTACCCGCGCGGCGCCGCTCGCAAGGCGCTGGTACCGCTGCTGCGCGCGCCGGAGCCGGGGGCCGGGGCAGGCGCGCCGGGGTCGCTGCGGCTCTAGCGTGCCTGCCAGACGAGATCCGGGCTGGACCAGCCGTACTCACCCTGCTGACCGTAGCGGTAGCGCAGGTGTCCGCGGCCACAAGGCTACCACGCGGTGAACCAGCGCTCCGCGCCGCCGCTCCCGCCCTCGTTCTCCTCGGTCGCAGCGCGCCCAGAGGGCTCGCGACGTCGTCCCCCGCCCGCGGGCGCACCTACCCCGCCGCCCGCAGCGTGACGTGAAACGCGCTGCCCTGCCCCAGCCAGCTCTCGGCGGCGAGGGCGCCGCCGTGGGCCTCCACCAGCCGGCGCGTGATGTAGAGCCCCAGGCCGAGCCCCTCCGCGCTGCGCGCGCTGGGGCTCCGGTAGAACCGCTCGAAGAGCCGCGGCAGCTCCTCCTGCGGGATGCCGGGGCCGTGGTCGCGGACGGTCAGGCGGACGGTGTCCGGCACCGGGCCGGGCGCCGCGGTCACCTCCACCGGCTGGTCCACCGGCGAGTACTTGAGCGCGTTGGTGAGCAGGTTGACCAGCACCCGCTCCAGCCGCGCCGGGTCGGCCAGCGCCGGCGCCAGCACCTCGGGCACGGCGGTCCGGATCCGCTCCACCGCGAGCGCCCCGCGCAGCCGGTCGCGCAGCTCGGCCACGAAGGGCGAGAGCGGCACCGGGCGGGGCGACACCTTGACCTGCCCGGACTCCAGCCGGATCACCTCGACCAGGTCCTCGATCATGGCCGACATGCGGTGGGTGCTGGTCTGGAGCGCCTGGGCCCGGCGCAGGACCACCGCCGGATCCTCCGGGCGGCGGGCCAGCATCTGCGCCTGGGCGGAGATCACCGTCAGCGGCGTGCGCAGGTCGTGCGAGATGGCCCGCATCAGGTCCTCGCGCTGGTCCTGCAGCTCGCGCAGCCGGGTGATGTCCGAGAAGGTGGTGACCGCGCCGCGCAGCTCGCCATCCAGGCCGCTCAGCGGCGCGGCGGAGATGGTGGCCCAGAAGGCCGGCCGGCTGCCGTCCAGCCGCCGGAAGCAGACCTCGCTGCCGCGCACCACCTCGCCGCGCAGCGCGCGCGTGGTGGGGTGCTGGTCGAAGGGGAGGAGCGCGCCGCTGGAGGCGCGCAGCTCGAACAGCGCCAGCCGCTCGCGGGCCGGGAGCGCCTGCTCCGCGGCGCTGTAGCCCAGCAGCCGCTGCGCGGTCGCGTTGAGGCGGGCCACGCGCCCGGAGGGATTGGTGATTACCAGGCCGTCGGCGATCGACTCCAGCACCGCGTCCAGCTCGGAGGCGCGGCGCCGGGCCTCGTCGGCGGCGGCCTCCGCCGAAGCCCGGCTGACCTCGGCGGCCCGCTGCACCAGCTCGGCCTCCAGCACCTTCTCGCGCTCGCGGGCCAGCTCCGCCTCGCGGCGGCGCGCCAGCACCTCGCCGGTCCGGTCGAGCAGGTGGAGCGCGATGGCGGCCGGGTCCCCGGCCCGGCCGATGATGGGCTGCATCGAGGAGCTCAGGTAGACCACCTCGGGCGGCCCGGCCACGTCGCGCAGCAGCTCGAGGCGCCGCTCGTGCTCCACCACCGGGAGCCCGGAGGCCCGGGCCCGCTCCAGCAGCGGGAGCACCTCGGCGGCGTGCTCGGGGAAGACCTGGGCGAAGGTCCGGCCCACCACCTCGCGCCCGCCGGCCAGCGTCAGGTACGCGCGGTTGGCGTAGGTGAAGGCGTAGTCCGGCCCCTCCAGCAGCGCCAGCGCGGCCGGGCCGGTGTCGAGCAGCGCCCGCGCGATCCACGGGAGTGAGCGTTCGCTGTCCGGAGAGTCCGCCATCGCCGTCGTGCACCGAGCGGAGCCGGAGGACGGCTCCAGCTCCCACCCCGGGAGCCGGCGCAGGTTACCACGGCGGGCCCACGCCCCGGAGCGGCGGCGGCCCCGCCGCTGCGACCTATTCGCGGAAGTTCTGGAACTGGAGCGGGATCTTGAGCCCGCCCTGGCGGATGGCCTGGATGGCGGCCTGCAGGTCGTCGCGCTTCTTCCCCGTCACGCGGACCGCCTCGCCCTGGATGGCGGCCTGGACCTTGAGCCCCGACTCCTTCACCACGGCCACGATCTTCTTCGCGTCCTCCGACTTGAGGCCGCGCTTCAGCTTGATGAGCTGCCGCACCGCGCCCATCGAGGCCGGCTCCACCTTCTGCGGGTCCACGCCCTCCAGCGGCACGCCGCGCTTGGCCAGCTTCTCCAGCAGCACCTGCAGCGCCGCCTCGGCGCGCCCCTCCGAGCCCGCCTTGACGAGGACGTTCAGCTCCTTGTCCCGCTCCAGGTCGGTGTTCGTGCCCTTGAAGTCGAACCGCTGCGCGATCTCCTTCCGCGCCTGGTTGAAGGCGTTCTCCACCTCCATCATGTTCAGGTCGGACACCACGTCGAAGCTGGGCATGTCGGCGGCACCTCGGTCGTTCGGATCCGGTCAGAGCTCCAGCACCACCGGTAGCACGGTCGGGCGCCGCCCGGTGGTCCTGCGGAAGTGCCGGCGCACCGCCAGGCGGAGCGCCTCCTGCACCTCGGCCACGTCGGCGCGCGCCTGCGGCGACAGCTCCTCCAGCGCCCGCGCCACCTCGCCGCGCAGCTCGTCCTCGTTCCCCTCGAAGCCGGCCACGCCGCGGGCGAACAGCTCCGGCCCGCGCACCACCGCGCCGGTGGCCTTCTCCACCGCCAGCACCGCGATGCAGAGGCCGGCCTCGGCCAGCAGCCGCCGGTCCTTCACCACCATGGCGCCGATGTCCGCGCCCAGCAGCGCGTCGCGGTCGGTGTAGACGCGGCCGGTGGGGATGGGCTCCGCCAGCACGCCGGCGCCCAGGTCGGTCAGCTCCAGCACCTGCCCGTCCACCAGGATGTCGCGGCGGCGCACGCCCTCGGCGGCGGCGTGCGCGGCGTGGCGGGCCAGGTGGCGGTACTCGCCGTGGATGGGGACGAAGTGGTCCGGGCGGGCCAGCTGGATGAGCCGGCGCTGCTCCGCCTCCTGGGCGTGGCCGGAGACGTGGAGCGGGCGCAGGCTCTCGTAGACCACCTCGGCGCCGCGGCGGCAGAGCGCGTTGACCACCTGCCCGACCGCCACCTCGTTGCCGGGGATGAAGCGGGAGGAGAGGATCACCAGGTCGCCGGGCTTCACCTCCAGCTCCGGGTGCTCGCCGCGCGCCAGCCGCGCCAGGGCGCTGCGCGGCTCGCCCTGCGTGCCGGTGGTGAGCACGCACAGCTCGCGCGGCGGCAGCCCGCGCGCCTCGTCGGCGGAGACCGGCATCCAGCCCGGCATGTCCAGGTAGCCGAGCTGCTGGGCGATCCGGACGTTGGCCTCCATGGCCCGCCCCAGGAACGCCACCCGCCGGCCGAAGGCGCGCGCGGCGTTCACGATGCCCTGGATGCGGTGGACGTTGGAGGCGAAGCAGGCCACGAAGACGCGGCCGCGGGCCCCCTCGAACGCCTCCTCCAGCGCCGGCCCGACGGCCGCCTCGGAGAGCGAGGTGCCGGCCCGCTCGGCGTTGGTGGAGTCGGAGAGGAGCAGCCGCACGCCCTCCCGGCCCAGCGCCTCGATGCGGGCCAGGTCCATGCCCCGCCCGCCCAGCGGCGTGGGGTCGATCTTGAAGTCGCCGGAGTGGAGGATGGTCCCCTGCGGCGTGCGCAGCGCCAGGCCGCAGGCGTCGGGGATGGAGTGGGTGACGGAGAAGAACTCGGCCGCGATGGGGCAGGCCTCGCCCGCCTCGCGCACGTCGCCGGGGAGGACCTCGCGCAGGTCGGCCTTCACGCCGGCCTCGTCCAGGCGCGGCCGGAGCAGCTCCAGCGTGAAGCGGGTGGCGTAGACCGGGACCGGGATCTCGCGGAGCAGGAAGGGCACCGCGCCCACGTGGTCCTCGTGGCCGTGGGTGAGGAAGATGGCGCCGACCTGCTCCCGCCGCTCCCGCAGCCAGGACAGGTCGGGCGCGATCACGTCCACGCCGATGGGCTCGTTGGGGAAGAGGATGCCGCAGTCGAGCACGGCGATGCGGCCGTCGGTCTCGACGGCCATGCAGTTCATGCCGATCTCGCCGAGGCCGCCGAGCGGCAGGATCCTGACGGGCGGAGCCACGCCCGGAATCTACCCCTGGCCCGATCCCGGCGGACAGCCAAAGAGATGCGAAGACATCGGCGGGAGAGAGGGCCGGCTCCCTGGTTCCGGCCCACTCCCCCGCCGCGTGGCAGACCAGGCGCCGGCGGTCGGCGCCCCCGTTCCGCTCACGGTGATAAGAGGAGCGGGGCGGCGGTTCGTGACCGGACCAGCCGGGCTGCGACCACCTGCCCCGCTCGCTCGCCTACTTCAGCTCACCGGAGGCGGCCTTGAAGACCTTCTCCATCAGCTCGCTCGAGCCCTTCTCGAAGGCGGCCATCTCCTTCCAGCCCTGGCGCACCCCCTCCTGCACCAGGCGCTGCAGCTCCTTCTCCTCCGGGGCGCGGGCCGGGCGCTGCAGCGGGGAGAACTTCTCCAGCAGCACCTTCATGACGCCGCCCAGGGCGAACTGCTCGTGGAGGTACGGGCCGCGGAAGGGGGGCGGGTCGGGCTGCGGGATGGGCAGCCGGACGGCCTCCTGCAGCGCCCGGTCGTAGAAGCCGTGGACGAACTGGCTGACCGTGCACTGCGAGGCGCGCCGGCCCAGCGCGTCCACCGCCGCGCCGCCCAGCACCAGGATGGGCGCGTCGGCGGTCAGCTCGCGGAAGGGCGGCGTGAAGATGAGGCCGTGGGCGGCGCGGTAGGCCATGGCGGAGATGGTGGCGCTGCGGGAGAGCCAGAGCCCCACGTTCCAGTAGTAGTTGTGGATCCGGTCCACGGTGGCGCCGGCCGGGAAGCCCAGCAGGTTGATGTTGAACCAGTGGTGCCAGGTGGCGTCCACCACGATGCGCCCCACCCCCTGCGCGTGCCCCTCGTAGGCGCCCAGCACGCCGAAGCGCTTGCCGTTCACCGGCCCGAAGCCGTCGGTGTTGGTGTGCGGGATGACGTCGGCCCAGGCGATGACCTCGGGCCCCTGGCCGCCCGGCCAGTCGGCGTTCCCGGCCACGCTGGCCGGCGCCACGATCTCCCCCTCGTGCATGTGGTCGGGGAGGATGTCGATCACGCCGGTCCGGCCGCAGAGCACCGGGTGCGGCCGGCGGCGGTCGATGAACACGAAGGGCGACCACACGTGGTACAGCCGCGGGACGATCTTCTGCGGCACCTCGTCCGACTGGTCGTTGAACTGGAAGCCGGCCGAGGGGCCCTCCCTGCAGGTGTCGTGGCGGTTCACCCCCGACTGCGGGGGCGGGGCGCCGGCCGGGCCCCCGGACTTCCAGCGCCGCATCTCCTTGACGCGCGGCAGCTCGGAGCAGAGCCCGGCGCCCAGGTCGGCGTGGTCCCCCATGGCCAGGACGCCGCCGCCGCCGTCCATGAAGGCGCGCAGCGCGGCGAGCTCCCCGAGCGGCAGCGCGTCGAACGCGCCGGTCACACCGAAGAGCCAGATTTGATCGAAGGAGGAGAGGGCCACCGGCGGGCTGTCGAAGTGGAAGTTGTCGTGGTGCGGGACGGCGGCGTCCTCGAACCGGGCGCCGCTGGTCCGGTGCGCCGTGGTGATGTCGAAGCGGACCCACCACCAGGGGTCGGTGCGCATCGCCGTGATGGCGCGCCCCAGGCCGAACGAGGCCACCGAGTCGAACGAGCCGCCGCCGTCGGTGACGATCAGGATCTTCGTCGGCACCGGGCGCAGCAGCCAGTCGAGCCGGGTGAGCTCGCGGGTCTCGAGATCGAACAGCTCCTTCTCGCGGATACGGTCCATGGTTCTCTTCCCCCCCGCGCCTGCGGCGCGAGTCCACGCGAAGCCGGCATGACTCCGAGTGCAGGCGGCGATCTGCGCGCGGTGGCGGGCACCCACAAGGCCCCGGAGCGTGCAAGCATGTCTTTCACGACGAGTGACACGCAGGCGCGGGACGCCTGGAAGCGCTCACACTGCGAGTGCGATCAGAGGGGTGGGGGGATGTGACGGCGGAGCGGAGGCCGGGAAGGGGCAGCGAGGGTCGATCGGGCCGGACTCGTCGCACCGCTCGTGGTGAGCGCGGGGCCCTTGGCCTTCGACTCCGCCGCCGCTGCGCGGCGGCTACGCTCAGGCCGAACGGACGACCAGGCGGACCGTGGACCCAAAGCGTTCGGCCTGAGCGTAGGGCCTGCTCCGCAGGCCCGGAGTCGAAGGCCAGGGCCCGCTTCCATGCTGCGCTCGGCAACCGTCACCCAGATCGACTATGTTCCGCCCCCTGCATGGCCCAGGACCTGCTCCAGGATCTCAACGACGCCCAGCGCGAGGCGGTGCTGCACGGCGACGGCCCGCTGCTGGTGCTGGCGGGCGCCGGCTCCGGCAAGACCCGCGTCATCGTCCACCGGATCGCCCGGCTGGTGCTGGAGCAGGGGGTCATGCCCTGGCACGTCCTGGCCGTCACCTTCACCAACAAGGCCGCAGGGGAGATGAAGGAGCGGCTGGAGGGGCTCTTGGGGCCGACGCTGGCGGCCGACCTGTGGGTCCAGACCTTCCACGCCTTCGGCGCCCGCTTCCTGCGCCGCGAGGCGGCGCGCGCCGGGCTGCCGCCGGCCTTCGTCATCTACGACGACGACGACCAGATTCCGGCTCATGAAGGGGCTCTTGGCGGAGATGGGCGCCGACGAGCAGTTCTCGCCGCGCGAGGCCCTCTCGCAGATCGACCGCTGGAAGAACGCCGCCCTGCTGCCGGACGAGGTGAAGCCCGCCCACCACGACGAGCGCGGGCTCAAGCTGCAGGAGGCCTACCGCCGCTACACCGCGCAGCTGGCGCGGGCCGGCGCGGTGGACTTCGGCGACCTGCTGGTCTGCCCGCTGCGGCTGCTGGAGCAGGACCGCTTCCTGCGCGAGCGGTGGGCGGGGCGCTTCCGCTACCTGCTGGTGGACGAGTTCCAGGACACGAACCCGGCGCAGTACCGGCTCATGCGGCTCCTGGCCGGGGAGCGCCGGAACGTCTGCGTGGTGGGCGACGACGACCAGGCCATCTACCGCTGGCGCGGCGCCGACGTATCCAACATCCTCGACTTCGACAAGGACTTCCCCGGCACGCGCGTGGTCAAGCTGGAGCAGAATTACCGCTCCACCCGCAACGTGCTGGACGCCGCCCACGCCGTCATCTCGCGCGCCCGGCGACGGCGCGAGAAGCGGCTCTGGACCGAGCGCGACGGCGGCGCGCCGCTGGCGCTGCTGGTGGGCGAGGACGAGCACACCGAGGCGGAGCGGATCGCGCGCGCGGTGGTGGAGGAGCGGGCGCGCGGGACGCAGGGCGACGAGATCGCGGTCCTGTACCGGACCAACGCCCAGTCGCGGCCCATCGAGGCGGCGCTGCGCGCGGTCCGCGTCCCCTACGTGATCGTGCGCGGCACCAGCTTCTACGACCGGGCCGAGGTGAAGGACGCCGCCGCGTATCTCCGCCTGGCGCTCAACCCCTCCTCCGACCTGGACGTGCTGCGGGTCATCAACCGCCCGGCGCGCGGCATCGGCGACCGGACGGTGGAGCGGCTGCAGGCGCTGGCCCGCGCCCGCGACCTGCCGCTGATCCAGGCCATGGGGGACCGCGACGCGCTGGCGGAGCTGAAGCCGGCCGCCCGGCGGGCGCTGGGCGAGTTCCACGCGCTGGTGATGGCGCTGGCCGCCGAGGTGCCCAGCGCCGACGCCGGCACCGCGGTGCAGGAGGCGCTGAAGCGGAGCGGGATGCTGGCCCGCCTGGAGGAGGAGCGGAGCGACGAGGCGGTGGAGCGGGCCGAGAACCTGACCGAGCTGGTCGCGGCCGCGCGCGAGTTCGACGAGACGCTGCTGGGCGAGCCGGCGCCGCGCGATCCGGAGGAGGTGCGCCCGCCGCCGCTGGCGCGCTTCCTGGAGCAGATCGCGCTGCTGGGCGAGGCCGACGCGGCCACGCCGGAGGGGCGGGTGGCGCTCATGACGCTGCACGCCGCCAAGGGGCTGGAGTTCGACGCGGTCTTCCTGGCCGGGCTGGAGGACGGGACGCTCCCCTACGAGCGCCCCTGGGCCGAGGAGTCCGGGAGCGAGCGGGCGGAGAGCCTGGATGAGGAGCGGCGGCTCTGCTACGTGGGCATGACCCGCGCGCGCAAGCGCCTCACGCTCTCGCTGGCGCGCCGGCGCATGGGCTACGGAGACGGGGGCCCGAGCTACCGGCAGATGGAGCCCAGCCGGTTCCTGCGCGACCTGCCGCCGGAGCTGTTCGGCGACGCGGTGGCGCGCGGGGTGCGCGCCCACGAGGCGCGCCGGGCCGGCGGCTACGACGACGCCCCGCCCCAGGCCCGCGCCCCCATCATCCGCCGCCACCCGGGCGCCCTGGAGGGCGAGCCGCACTACGAGCTGGACGGCGAGGAGGTGGTGCGCCCGCCGCCGCGCCCGCGCGCCGTCCCCAGCCGCGGCGAGCCCACGGTGGACTACTCCTTCGACCAGCGCGGCGGCCCCGGCGGCGCCGCCTTCGCGCGCGGGGAGCGGGTGGTGCACGGCACGCTGGGCGAGGGCGTGGTGGTGACCTGCGACGCCGGCGGCGCAGAGGCCAAGGCCACGGTCCGCTTCTTCGAGGCGGGCGAGAAGCGGGTGCTGGCGCGGTTCCTCCAGCGCGCGGAGTGAGCGTGCGGGCCGGCGAGGCGCTCCTCGACCTGGATGGCTTCGGCGGCCGGCTGGCCTTCGGCGCCCCGCGGCGCATCGTCGAGGCCTGGTCGCCGGCCGAGGTGCGGCCGGCGCTGGAGGCGGTGGAGGCCGCGGCGCGGGGCGGTGCCTGGGCGGTGGGGTTCGTGGCCTACGAGGCTGCGTCCGCCTTCGACCCCGCGCTGCGCACGCACCCGCCGGCGGCGGGGGTGCCGCTGGTGTGGTTCGGGGTGCACGATGAGGCCCGAGGAGCCAGGCCTCGGGCCTCAGGGGAGGCGCAGCTCGGCCCCCTCCTCCCCGACGTCGCCGAGCCCACGTACCGCGCCGCCGTGGAGCGCCTGCGCGAGGCCATGGCGGCCGGCGTGGCCTACCAGGTGAACCACACCTTCCGGCTGCGCGGCCCCTTCTCCGGCGACCCGCTGGCGCTCTACGAGCGGCTGCGGGCGGCGCAGGGGGGCGGGCTCTCGGCCTGCCTGTCGCTGGGGGATCGCGCGCTGGTGTCGGCCTCGCCGGAGCTGTTCCTGGCCACCCGCGGCCGGCGGGTGGTGGCGCGGCCGATGAAGGGCACGGCGCGGCGCGGCCGGTTCCTCGAGGAGGACCAGGCGGCGGCGGCGCGCCTGGCCGGCTCGGAGAAGGAGCGGGCCGAGAACGTGATGATCGTGGACCTGCTCCGGAACGACCTGGGGCGGGTGGCGGTGCCGGGCACGGTGGAGGTGACCGCGCTCTGCCAGGTGGAGCGCTACCGGACCGTGCTGCAGCTCACCTCCACCGTCGAGGCCGAGCTGCGCCCCGACGCCGGGCTCTGGTCGCTGCTCTCGGCGGCCTTCCCCTGCGGCTCGGTCACCGGCGCGCCCAAGGCCAGCGCCATGGGGCTCATCGCCGCGGCCGAGCCGACGCCGCGCGGCGTCTACTGCGGCGCGGTGGGCGTGGTGGCGCCGGGCGGCGACGCCACCTTCAACGTGGCCATCCGGACCGTCTGGCTCGACCTGGCGCGCGGCGAGGCGGTGGCCGGCGTGGGCGGCGGCATCACCTTCGCGTCGTCGGCGGAGGCGGAGTGGCAGGAGGCGCTGGCCAAGGGTGCGTTCCTCTCGGCGCCGCCACCGCCGGACTTCGCGCTGCTGGAGACGCTGCGGCTGGAGGACGGCCGCTACCCGCGGCTCGACGGCCACCTGGCCCGGCTGATCGCCTCCGCCCGGCACCTGGAGCGCGCAGTGGACGCGGCGCGGGTGAGGGCGGCGCTGGAGGCCGAGGCGGCCGCGGCCGGCCCGGGCGCCTGGCGCGTGCGGCTCACGGTGGGTGCGGACGGCCGCCCCGTGGTGGAGCGGGCGCCCGCCCCGGCGCCACCCGAGGGGCCGGCGCCGGTGGCGCTGGCACGCCAGCCGGTCTCCTCGCGCGATCCCTTCCTGTTCCACAAGACCACCTGGCGCGAGCCCTACGAGCGGGCCCGGCGCGAGGCGCCGCCCGGGCTCTTCGACGTGCTGCTCTGGAACGAGGCCGGCCAGCTGACCGAGTTCACCATCGGGAACGTGGTGCTGGACCTGGAGGGCGAGCGGGTCACGCCGCCGCGCGAGGCCGGCCTCCTGGGCGGGGTGTTCCGGGCCGAGCTGCTGGCCCGCGGCGAGGTGCGGGAGCGACCCCTCCCGATCGAGGTCCTGGGGCGGGCCCGGGCCGTCTGGCTGGTCAACGCGCTGCGGGGGTGGGTCCCGGTTCGCCTGGAGGCGGCGCGGCAGGGGACGGGCGTATGATGGGGCGATGCGCGCGCACAGCGAGCCCACCCCGTCGCTCCCGCCGGTGACCGAGGCGCTGATCCAGGCGCTGCCCAAGACCGACCTGCACTGCCACCTGGACGGCTCGCTCCGGCTCCAGACCTTGCTGGACCTGGCCGACGCGCAGGGCGTGCAGCTGCCCGCCAGCACGCCGGAGGGGCTGGCGGCCGCCATCCACATGGGCGAGCAGTGCCACTCGCTGGAGGACTACCTCACCGCCTTCGACGTCACGCTGGCGGTGCTCCAGACCGAGGACGCGCTCTACCGCGTGGCCCGCGAGCTGGCGCTGGACTGCGCCGCCGAGAACGTGCGCTACCTCGAGGTGCGCTACTCGCCGGTCCTGCACACGCGCCAGGGGCTCAAGCCCACCGCCATCGTGGACGCCGTGCTGGACGGGCTCCGCGCGGCGCAGCAGGAGGCCGGCATCCGCTCCAACGTGATCATCTGCGGGATCCGCCACATCGACCCGCAGACCTCGGTGCGGCTGGCGGAGCTGGCGGTGGCCTACAAGGGCAAGGGGGTGGTGGGCTTCGACCTGGCCGGCGCGGAGGAGGGCTACCCGGCCCGCCACCACCGCGAGGCCATCCAGCTCATCCTCGACAACAACGTGAACGTCACCATCCACGCCGGCGAGGCCTACGGGCCCGAGTCGATCGCGCAGGCGGTCCACCAGTGCGGCGCGCACCGCATCGGCCACGGCGTGCGGCTGCGCGAGAACGGCGACCTGCTCAACTACCTCAACGACCACCGCATCCCGCTGGAGATGTGCCCCTCCTCCAACGTGCAGACGCGCTCGGTGAGCGGCGTGGCGGCCCACCCGCTCCGCTTCTACTTCGACTTCGGGCTGCGGGTGACCATCAACACCGACAACCGGCTGGTCACCAACACCACCTGCACCAAGGAGCTGCTGCTGGCCCACCGCGAGCTGGGCTTCTCGCTGCAGGACCTGTGCACCGTGCTGGTGCAGGGCTTCAAGAGCGCCTTCCTCCCATTCCGCGAGAAGGCCGAGCTCCTGCGCGAGGTGAACCAGGAGATCGCCGACGTGCTGGCCCGCTTCTCGGCGGCGCCGGCGCCGGTGGCGGCCGGGGCCGCCGCGGCCGTGGTCCGGAAGGCGGGCTCGCCGTGACCGCCCGCCTCCACTTCAAGTCGCCGCTGGGCTGGCTCTCCGCCGAGGCCACCGACGAGGGGCTGTGCGGGCTGGTGATCGGCGAGCGCGGGCCGCCCCGCCCGCCGGTGACGGCCGCCGCGCGCGGCCACCTGGAGGCGGCGGAGCAGGCGCTGCGCGACTACTTCGCCGGGCGCGCGCCCGCCGCCCTGCCGGCGCTGGACCTCAAGGGCTCGCCCTTCCAGCGCGAGGTCTGGGCCGCGCTGCTGGCCATCCCCTGGGGCGAGGTGCGGACCTACGGCGAGCTGGCCCAGGCGCTGGGCAAGGCGGGCGGTGCGCGGGCGGTGGGCGGCGCCAACGCGGAGAACCCGGTGGCCATCCTGGTCCCCTGCCACCGCGTGGTCCAGGCCAGCGGCCGCATCGGCGGCTACGCGGGCGGGGTCGAGGTCAAGCGCTGGTTGCTGGCCCACGAGGCCGCGTACGCGCCGGCGCTGCGGCGGCCGTAGAGAACCTCAATCCCCCAAAGTGGTCGCAAGCGGCCGCTTGCCGGACCCGTTCGGCCTGAGCGTAGCGCCCGCGCAGCGGGCGCGGAGTCGAAGGCCAGGGCGCTCCCGCCCGCGCCAATCCGGCGAGCGGATCCGTGCGCGCGGCTCGTTTGCTTCCTTGCTCCCCGGGGACGTGGTGCGTAGCATCCTTCCACCCCCTACACCAGGAGTGTCGCCGTCATGGAAACCCTCGCGATGATCCTGGCTGGCGGCGAGGGGCGGCGGCTCGACCCCCTGACCCGCGAGCGCGCCAAGCCGGCCGTGCCGTTCGGCGGCCGCTACCGGATCATCGATTTCGTCCTCTCGAACCTGGCCAACTCCGGGTTCCTGAAGATGAAGGTCCTGGTGCAGTACAAGTCGGAGTCGCTCAACACGCACCTGCAGCGCGGCTGGCGGCTGACCGCGGCGCTGAACCAGTACGTGGAGCTGGTGCCGGCGCAGATGCGCATGGGGCCGAAGTGGTTCGAGGGCTCGGCCGACGCCATCTTCCAGAACCTCAACATCATCACCGACGAGCAGCCCGAGTACACGCTGATCTTCGGCGCCGACAACATCTACCGCATGGACGTGCGGCAGATGATGGACTTCCACCTCGAGAACAAGGCCGACCTGACGGTGGCGGCCATCCCCATCCCCGTGGGCGAGGCCAGCGAGTTCGGCATCATCGAGGTGGACGCCGACGGGCGCATGATCGGCTTCACCGAGAAGCCGAAGGAGGGCGCCAAGACCATGCCCGGCGACCCGACCCGCTGCCTGGCGTCGATGGGCAACTACATCTTCACCACCGAGGCGCTGGTCCAGGAGATTGTCCGCGACGCCGGGGACCCCAACAGCGCGCACGACTTCGGCAAGTCGATCGTGGCCTCGATGTACGAGCGGAGGCGCGTCTTCGTCTACGACTTCGCCAAGAACGTGGTGCCCAACCAGAGCGAGCGGGAGCGCGGCTACTGGCGCGACGTGGGGAGCATCGACGCCTACTTCCAGGCCAGCATGGACCTGGTGGCGGTGGACCCGGTCTTCTCGCTCTACAACGACCAGTGGCCGATCTTCACCATCCAGTACAACTACCCGCCGGCCAAGTTCGTCTTCAACAGCAGCCACGAGGACCGCGTCGGCGAGGCGACCGACTCGCTGGTCTCGGAGGGCTGCATCCTCTCCGGCGGCCGCGTGGACCGCTGCATCCTCTCCCCCAAGGTGCGCGTCAACAGCTACACGCACGTGGAGGAGTCGATCCTCTTCGAGAACGTCAACATCGGCCGCCACTGCAAGATCCGCCGGGCCATCATCGACAAGCACGTGCAGATCCCCGCCGGCACCACCATCGGCTACGACCTGGAGAAGGACCGGCGGCAGTTCCACGTCACCGACAGCGGCCTGGTGATCATCCCCAAGGGCATGCGCATCGAGCCGTCGCGCTAGACGACCGTGCGCGATTCGGGATCGGCTTCGCTGCCCCTCCCCCGCGCATGCGCGCGGGTCCCCACCCTGCCCACGAACAAGTACGATTGGTCGCACGGCCCCGTGCGGGCCGGCCCCGTGCGAGCGCGGGACGAAGCGCGCCGGCGCGCCTCCGAGGATCAGGAGCCTGGACTGCCCCCGAACGGCGACGGCCGGCGGGCCCGGCGGTATCATGCCGGCAACGGGGAGGCGGCTTGGAGCGGGTCCGCAAGTTCTACGAAGAGTTGAGGCGGCGGCGGATCCTGCGGGCCATGGGCGCCTACGCGGTGGGGGCGTTCGCGCTGCTCCAGGTCTCGGAGCCGGTCGTCCACGGGCTCAGCCTGCCGGAGTGGGTCATCAAGGCGGTGGTGATCGCCTGCGCGGCCGGCTTCCCGGTCGCCTTCGTGCTGGCCTGGCTCTTCGACCTGACCGCGCGTGGCATCGAGCGCACGCCGGACGCCCCCTCCAGCCCGCGCCCGCCCACCCCGCCGGCCGCCGGCGCGCCGGTCCACCCGGGCGCCATGACGGCGCTCCTCGACGAGCTGGCGCGCGCGCCCGAGGTGGCGCCGCAGGAGCTGCGGCCGCTCCGCCCTGGCGAGACGGTGGGCCGGTTCGAGATCCTGCGGGAGATCGGCCGCGGCGGGTTCGGCGTGGTCTACGAGGCGCGCGACGGCGGCCTGGGCCGGCTGGTGGCGCTCAAGACCATCCAGCCCCGGCGCGGCGTCGACGCGGCCATGCTCGGCGCCGAGGCCGAGGCGGCCGCCCAGCTGCAGCACCCGAACATCGTCACCATCCACGACCTGGGCACCGACGGCGCGCGCGCCTGGATGGTGCTGGAGCTGCTGCGCGGCGAGACCCTGCAGGAGCGGCTGCGCCACGGGCCCATGACGCCGGCCGAGGCGCTCCGCACCTCGCTGGGCGTGGCCCGCGGGCTGGCCCACGCCCACCGCGCCGGCATCGTCCACCGCGACCTCAAGACCGCCAACGTCTTCCTGACCGAGGACGGCTCGGCCAAGATCCTCGACTTCGGCCTCTCGCGCATGTTCGGCAGCGCCGGGCTGGAGGGCGGCACGCCCGGCTACATGGCGCCGGAGCAGGCCCGGGGCGAGCCGCAGGACGCCCGCACCGACGTCTTCGCCGCGGCGGTGATGACCTGGGAGATGCTGACCGGCGCGCGGCCCTACCCGGTGGTGGACGGGCGCAACACGGTGCTCGACGCCGCCCACCCGCCGCGGCTGCCGGTGAGCGCCCCGGCGGCGCTGCGCCGGCTGCTCGCGGCGGCGCTGCAGCCGGAATCCGGCGAAGCGTCCGCGCGACGGGGCGGCCTGGCTGGAGGGGCTGATGGCGGTGGAGGCGGCCGGGGCGCGGCGGCGCTCGCGCCGCTCGCTGGCGCTGGGCGCAGGGGCGGCCGCGGTGGTGGCCGGGGGGCTGGTGGCGCTGGCCTGGGGGCGGCAGGGGCAGGGTCCAGGTGCGGGCGCCGAGCCGGCGGTGCGCATCCCGGTGGCGGTCGCCGACGTGCGCAACGGCACCTCCGACCCCGAGCTGGACGGCCTCTCCGGCATGCTGGTCACCTCGCTGGAGCAGTCGCGCGGGCTCCTGGTGCTGACCCGCTCGCGCCTGGTGGACGCCATCCGGCAGCTGGGCAAGGAGCCGCCGGAGGTGGTGGACGAGCCGCTGGCGCGCGAGATCGGGCGCAGCCTGGGCGTGAAGGCGCTGCTGCTGGCCACCGTCCACCGCTTCGACGACGTCTACGCCATCGAGCTGCGGGCGCTGGACCCGACCACCAACGAGTACCTCTTCACCATCAAGGAGCAGGGGCGGGGCAAGGCGCTGGTGCCCGAGCTGATCGACCGGCTGGCCCGCGGCGCCCGCGACCGGCTGGCCGCCGGGCAGGTGGAGGTGGAGGGCTCGCGCCGCGCCGTGGCCGACCTGACCACGCCCAACCTGGCCGCCTACGAGCGCTACTTCAACGCCCGCCGCGCCATCGACCTGCGCCAGTTCGACGTGGCCCGCCGCGAGCTGGACGCCGCCCTGGTGGAGGACCCGGACTTCGCCCTGGCCCACTATGCGCGGGTGGTCCTCGACGCCTGGACCCACCCGCTGGGCAACGCCGGGCTGGAGGGGCCGGAGGCGAAGAAGGACCACGAGCGGCTGGAGGCGGCGGTGCGGCTGGCCGACCGGCTGCCGGAGCGCGAACGGCTGGGGCTCCTGGGCTGGAAGGCCACCGCCGACGGTGACAACGCCACCGCGCGCAGGCTGCGCGACGAGGCGGCGCGCGCCTACCCGCAGGACAAGGACGCTGTCTTCTGGGCCGGCGACCAGCGCTACCACACCGGCGACGTGAAGGGCGCCATGCCCTACTTCGAGCAGGCGCTGGCGCTCGACCCGGACTACCGGCTGGTGCTCGAGCACCTGGTGCGGGCCTCGTCGCAGCTGGGCCGGCGCGACGACGAGCTCAAGTACGCGCAGCGCTGGGCGCAGGCGGCCGGCACGGTGGAGAGCAAGTTCGCGCTGGCGCACGCGCTGCTGGGGCTGGATCGCGTGGACGAGGCGCAGCGGGTCTACGACGAGGCGGCCGGCGCGCGCTGGGACGCGCCGCCCATGCTGGGCTGGCTGGCGCGGCACGGCCGGGTCAAGGAGGCGGAGGCGCGCGCCCGGGCCATGCTGGCCGCCCCGCCGCCGCCCGGCGTGGTGGAGCTCACCGCCCAGGCCCCCGCCGACGGCGGGCCCCTGCGCGGCGTGGCCGACGCGCTCGAGTCGCTGCTGGTGTACCAGGGGCGCGTGGGCGAGGCCGAGGCGCTCTCGCTGCCCCGCTACGCGCTGCGGCCGGAGAAGGAGCGGCTCTCGCGGCTGCTCACCTTCGGCATGATCACGCGCGACCCGGCCCGCGTGCGGCGCGCGGTGGCCGCGCTGGAGGGCGCCAGCGGGCCGGTGGACGCGGTGCAGTGGACCCAGGCCGCGGCCAGCGCCGGCATCACCGGCGACCGCGACGCGGCGCGGGCGCTGGAGGTGCGGGCGCGAGCGGCGCGGGACTGGACGTTCATGCCCGCCAACGTCCGCGACCTGCTGGAGGGGATCCTGGCCCTGGGGACCGGCCGCTCCGGCGAGGCGGAGCCGCGCCTGCGCGCCGGCACCGGGCAGGAGCTGAAGGGCGTGGCCTACCAGTCGTCGGTCCTGCTCGGTGAGCTGCTGGTGCGGGATCACCGCGCGCGCGAGGCGCTGCCGGTGCTGGCGCAGGCCACGTCGGCCTCGACCGGCGCCGACGACCTGGTCCACTGCTGGCTGCACCCGCTGGTGTTGCTCCGGACCGCCCAGGCGCACGAGGCCGTGGGCGAGGTGGACCAGGCCCGGGCCGCGCTGGACCAGCTGCAGGCGATCTGGACCCGCGCCGACGCCGACCTGCCGCTGGTGATCGAGGCGCGCGAGCTGCGCAAGCGGCTGGGCGGGCCGGTCCGCCCGGCGGTCGCGCCCCCTGCGCCCCCTGCGCCGCCGGCCCCGCAGCCCTCCACGCCCGGCCTCCCACCCCCGCCCGCTCCGCCCGCGCCGGCGGGCGCGACGGTCCCGCCGCCGACTCCCTCACCTGCCGCCGGAGCCGCACCATGAGCGACGCCCCCGTCACCGGCGACCTGGCCGACAAGTTCGACGCGCTCCAGGAGCAGTGGCGCCCGCACGCCGTGGCCGCGCTGAACGGCCAGGAGCTGAAGGTGGTCAAGGTGCAGGGCACCTTCCCCTGGCACCGCCACGCCGACTGCGAGGAGCTGTTCCTGGTCTGGCGCGGCACCTTCCGCGTCGAGTTCCGCGATCGGGTGGTGACGCTCGAGCCCGGCCAGTTCTGCGTGGTCCCGCGCGGCGTGGAGCACCGCACCGCCGCCGACGAGGAGGCCGAGGTGCTGATCGTCGAGCCCGCCGGCGTGGTGAACACCGGCGACGCGCCGGCGTCGGAGTACACGGCGCCGGTGGGGGCGAGGCTGTAAAGGCGCGTTGGCCCTGCCCTTCGACTCCGCCGCGGCGTCGCCGCGGCTACGCTCAGGGCGAACGGGGTTCGCGCACTCGGGCGTTCTGAGCGTAGCGCCCGCGTGAGCAGGCGCGCGGAGGTAGGGCTGAGGGCGAACGGTGGCAGGCTCCGTTCGGCAAGGCTGAGGGCGGACGGTGGCAGGTCCGTTCGGTAAGGCTGAGGGCGGACGGTGGCAGGCTCCGTTCGGTAGGACTGAGGGCGAACGGTGGCAGGCTCCGTTCGGTAAGGCTGAGGGCGGACGGTGGCAGGCTCCGTTCGGCAAGGCTGAGGGTGGACGGTGGCAGGTCCGTTCGGAAGGGCTGAGGGCGAACGGTGGCAGGTCCGTTCGGCCTGAGCGTAGCGCCCGCACCGGCGGGCGCGGAGTCGAAGGCCAGGGATCCTCTCCCGCTACGCCAGGCTCCGCTCCACCGCCCCGCGGCCGACCAGGCGCTCCGCCTTGTTGAAGGCGATCTGCAGGTCCACCGGCTTTTCCATCACGTCCCAGGCGCCCAGCTCCAGCAGCAGGTCGCGCAGGTTCTGGTCCCCGCCGTAGGCGGAGATGACCAGCACCGGGATGCCGCGGGTGCGCGGGTTGGCCTTGAGCTGCTGCAGCGCGTCGCGCCCGTCCAGCTTGGGCATGGCCACGTCGAGCAGGATCAGGTCGGGCACCTCGGCGGCGGCGACCACCAGGGTCTCGGCGCCGTCCCGGGCGTAGACCACGGTGTGGCCGCGGCTGGCGGCGAACGCGGCGTACAGCTTCGCGACCGCAGCGTCGTCCTCGGCGACCAGGATCCGCATCGGGGCCCTCGGGTGATGAGATGAGCGTCTCTGTGGGTGAGGATAGCGCTTGGGGCAAGGGGCGCAACGGCCGCCTGCAGGATCTTGTGGGCTCCGTGGGCCAGCCGGGCCGGCGTCCCAGGTGACGGGCAGGTGAAAACCGCCCGATCGCTCGGCTGGTTCGGCGGATCCGGCCGCTCAGCGGCTGAACCACCAGGTCCACTTGGCCATGAACGTGTCGGTGACCGGCCCGGACGCCAGGTTGACCGGGTGGACCGTGGCCGGCGGCGACGGGGAGGTGGGCTCGTCCTCGTAGCCCAGCTCGGACTGCGAGCGGGTGTAGACCAGGAACAGGGTCGAACCGAGCCGGTACTCCCAGCGGAGCACGACGTTCAGGTTGAGCACGCCCTCCCGGAAGTCCGGGTTCTCCCAGCCGGCGTACGCGGGCAGGGGCTGCGACGGCTCGTGCAGGTCGCCAGGGTCCACCCGGCCGTCCGGCGCGCCGGCCTCGCGGTAGCGGGTGTAGCGCCCGTAGGAGCTGAAGAGCTGCGCGTAGGCCTGCAGCGTCAGCCGCGGCGTGAGCACCACCTGCTGGCGCAGCGTGGTGGAGACCGAGGGCGCCACCAGGTCGGCGAAGAGGTAACGCCCCTCCCCGTCGTCGAGCACGAAGCGGGCCGGCCAGGCGGCGCGCTCGCCGCGCAGCTCCAGCCGCGTCTCCAGCCGCGGGTGCGGGCGCAGGATCAGCTTCACCTCCGTGTTGCCGAACCAGTGCGACTGCAGGTCGCCGGTGGCGAAGGTCCAGCCGGCGCCGGCCAGGGCCTCGAGGCGCACCGGGCGGCCCGGGTCGCTCGAGAACCAGAGCTCGCCGAAGGCGTCGCCCGGGCGCCGCTGGGCGACGCCGGTCTGGTCCATCTCGCGGACGTCCCAGCGCTCGAAGTCGAGCACGGTGGTGAAGCCCAGCCAGTGGAACGAGCGCAGCTCCAGCTCGGCGCCGGCCCAGAGCTGGCCGCCGCGCCGGAGCTGGCGGTCGTCGGTGGTGTACTTGGTCTCGGCGCCGCCGAAGAAGATCCAGCTCTGGAAGGGCCCGCCGCCGGAGGGGCGGACGTGTCGCAGGACCAGCCGGCCCACCTGCTCGTTCTGGGTCCGCTGGTAGCCGGCCGCGTTGAGCTCCAGCCTGGGCGACTGGTACTCCCACTGCAGCTCGAAGCGCCAGGGCTCGCCGCCGCCGCGCCCGGCCGCGGCGTAGGCGCCAACGCCCAGGTCCCCCCGCTTCAGCACCGTGCCGTCCGCCAGCGTCCGCTCCGGCGCGCCGCCCAGCGCCTGCGAGCCGTCGGCCTGCCCGCGGAAGAACCACTGGCCGTCGCGCGTCCGCAGCCCCCAGTCCACCGCGGCGGCGTTGCCCGCCAGCGCGTCGCAGCGGGCGGGGCGCACGTCGTCGTCCAGGTCGTTCTCCTCCGGCGTGCAGTCCGGGCCGGCCAGCAGCGTGGAGGTGGCGGTGAAGCCGAAGGTGCGGGTCGGGTCCGGGCGCCAGCGGGCCACGCCGGTGAGGAAGTTGCGGGTGGCCGGCGCCACCTGGGGCAGCGCCGTCTCCGGCCCGATGCGGAACGGCTGCGAGCCGTGGAAGCGGTACTGGCCCACCGGGGCCGACTCCGCGTCGCCCGAGCCGGCGCCGGTGACCAGCGCCTCCAGCACGCCGAGCTGCAGCGTGTCGCCGGCGGCGCCGGTCAGCTTGGCGGCCGCCAGGATGGGCGCGTCCAGGCCGATGCGGCGCGAGTAGAAGAGCTGGTGCGGCGGCTGCCGGTTGGGCGCCGAGAGCGGCCGGAAGATGTCCATGCCCTGCGTGAAGAAGGGGCGCTTCTCCGGGAAGAAGAGCTCGAAGGAGGAGAGGTTCTGGACGATCTGGTCGGCCTCGACCTGGCCGAAGTCGGGGTTGATGGTCCCCTGCAGCGAGAGGCCGCGGCCGATGGTGGTCTTGAGGTCCAGCCCCACGTCGCCGTAGGGCTCGGTGAGGCGCGGCTGGGGCTGGAGCGCGTCGTCGTACTGCGGCCGGCGCGTGACCCGGGCGGCGACGTAGGGCGCCAGCTCCATGGCGTTGACCGCCGCCAGGCCGGAGAGCCCCTCCAGCCGCGCCAGGTGCGCCACCTCCCCGCGCGTCGAGCGGGGCAGGGAGATGCTGAAGTCCTCCTCGTGGTTGCGGCCGATGTACCGCTTCATGCCGAAGCCGAAGACCGGCGCGGCGCCGTTGGAGAAGCGGAGCGCCGCCAGCGGGATCGCCACCTCGGCCGACCAGCCGTCGGCGGTGGCGCTGGCCGCGCCCTCCCAGACCGCGTCCCAGTCCGGGTTGTAGTCGTCGTCGTCTCCCACGATGCCGTCGGACTGGACGCCGGCGGCGGTGATGGCGAAGGAGAAGGCGCTCCGGCCGTCGCGGGTGGAGTCGATGTAGAGCTGCACCTCGTCCGACCAGGCCGGCGCGGCGTCGCGGCGCCCCAGCGGCCGGTGGATCTCCCCGGGCCGGCTGTCGTGGGCGTGGATGCCCACGTAGAGCGCGCGGTCGTCGAACAGGACTCGCACCTCGGTCCGCTCGCTGGGCGGGGCGCCCTCGTTCGGGAAGCGCTGGATGAACCCGTCGAAGGGGCGCGCCGCCTCCCAGTCGCGCTCCTCCAGCCGGCCGTCGATGGTGAGCCGCCCGTCGCGGCGCGCGGCCTGGATGGGCGCGCCCGGCTCGTCCGGGCGCGCGGCGGCCGGCAGGGCGAGCGTCAGGAGCAGGGCGAGGGCGCGAAGCGCGGTCGTCACGGGAGGTCGAGGCTGGTTGCGGGGAGCGGCGGGGCGCGAGCGGGAGCCCTGTCTGTAGGAGTCCCGCCCGGGCAGAACGTGACGCGCCACCGGCCCAGCCTTATAACGCGGACCAACATGCCCTCCTGCCGGCTCCCCGCCCTCCTCGTCGCGCTGGCTGCGCTGGGGCTCACCGCCCCGTCCCGCACCTACCCCGACGCACCTCCGGCCACCGCAGAGGGGGCGCCCAGCCTCCCCTACGTCCGCTACCAGCTCGCGAATGGCCTGACCGTGATCCTGCACCAGGACCGCACGGTGCCCTTGGTCGCGGTTCACGTCCAGTACGATGTCGGCTCGCGCGACGAACCGCCGGGCCGCACCGGCTTCGCCCACCTCTTCGAGCACCTGATGTTCCAGGGCACGGTCCACCTGCCCAAGGGCGAGTCCGACCGGCTGGTGGAGGCCGCCGGCGGGACCGGCAACGGCTCCACCTCGCAGGACACCACCGTCTACTGGGAGCAGGCCCCCTCGGGCGCGCTGGATCAGCTGCTCTACATCCAGTCCGAGCGGATGGGCTGGCTCTTGCCCGCGCTCACGCAGGAGAAGCTCGACAACCAGCGCGACGTGGTGCGCAACGAGCGGCGCCAGCGGATCGAGATGGCGCCCTACGGCCTGGCCTACGAGCGGATCCTCCAGAACCTCTGGGCCCCGGGGTTTCCCTACTCCTGGATGCCCATCGGCTCGCACGAGGACCTGGAGCGGGCCACGCTCGAGGACGTCTCGGCCTTCTTCAGGCAGTGGTACGGCCCGGAGAACGCGGTGCTGGTGGTGGCCGGCGACCTCGATCTCGAGCAGACCAAGGCCACCATCCAGCGCTGGTTCGGCCCCATCCCCACCGGCGGGCGGCCGGTCCACGCCCGCCCGGCGCCGGCCCCGCTCGGCGCCGCGAAGCAGGTCACGCTGGACGACCGGGTGCAGCTGCCGCGGCTCTACCTGGCGTGGCAGTCACCGGCCGTGTACGCCCCCGGCGACGCCACCCTCGACCTCCTGGGCGCCATCCTCACCGACGGCAAGGGCGCGCGCCTGGTGAAGCGGCTGGTGATGGACGAGCAGATCGCCCAGGGCGTCTCGGCCGGCCAGGCCAGCCAGGTGCTGGCCTCCACCTTCTCGATCGTGGCCGTGCCCAAGCCCGGCGTCGCCACGGAGCGCCTGCTGGCCGAGATCGACCAGGAGCTGGAGCGGATCGCGGCCACCCCGCCCACCGAGGAGGAGCTGCAGCGGGCCAAGAACAAGTACGAGGCCGGCGCGGTCTACGCGCTGGAGCCGGTCACCGCCCGCGCCGCGGCGCTGGCCGCCTACCAGCTCACCACCGGCGATCCGGGCTACCTGGCCAAGGACCTGGCCCGCTACAAGAGCGTCACCGCCGAGCAGATCTCCGCCGCGGCCCGGACCTGGCTGCGAGAGGACGCCCGCGTGATCCTGACCGTGATCCCCGCCGCGCCCACGGCCGCCGCCCCTGCCCCCGCCGCCGCCGGAGGTGACCGGTGAGCCCCGCCCGCCTGGCCCGCCCGCTGCTGCTGCTGGCGCTGCTGGCCGCTTGCGCCACCTCGGCGCCCAAGCCCGCCGCGCCGCCGCCCACACCCGCCGCTGCGGCGCCTGGCCCCGCCGCGCAGGCCGCGCCCGCGGCCCCGGCTGCCGACGCCCGCACCACGCCGCCGCTGGGCGCGCCCAAGGACCTGGTGCTCCCGCCGCAGCGCCACTTCACGCTCGCCAACGGCCTGCGGGTACGGCTGGTGGAGGAGCACCGGCTGCCCATCGTCCAGGTGCAGCTGGTGGTGGACGCCGGTGCGGCCCGCGATCCGCTCGACCGGCCCGGCCTGGCCGGCTTCACCGCCGCCATGCTGACCGAGGGGACCCGGACCCGCTCGGCCACGCAGCTCTCGGATCAGCTCGGCTACCTGGGCGCGTCGCTGGGCGGCGGCGCCGGGGTGGACGGCGCCTCGCTGGGCGGCGGCTCGCTCTCGCGCCACCTGCCCAGGCTGCTGGAGCTGTTCGCCGACGCGCTGACTGTGCCGGCCTTCCGCCCCGCCGACGTGACGCGGGTGCGCGACCAGCGGCTGGTGGCGCTGCTGCAGCAGCGCGATCAGCCGGGCTGGCTGGCCTCCCGCGCCTTCACCGAGGCGTTCTGGGGGAAGCACCCCTACGGCCACCAGGTCATCGGCACCGAGGCCTCGCTCCAGGCCATCACGCCCGAGGACCTGCGCCGCTTCCACGCCCAGCGCTGGCGCCCGGCCAGCGCCGAGCTGGTGGTGGTGGGCGACGTCACCGAGGAGGCCCTGCGCCCGCTGCTGGAGCGGACGCTGGGCAGCTGGCCGGCGGGCCAGGCCGCGCCGGCCCCCGCGGCGCAAGCGCCGGCGGCGCCCCACCGCACGCTGCTCATCGACAAGCCGGAGGCCTCGCAGACCTACCTCCTGCTCGGCATGCCCGGCCTGGATCGCCGCTCGCCGGACTACGCGGCCGCCGACGTGATGTTCCAGGTGCTGGGCGGCGGCGCCTCCTCGCGCCTGTTCCGCTCGCTCCGCGAGGCCAAGGGGTACACCTACGGCCTCTCCGCCGGCGCCGACGCCCGCGCGCTGGGCGGCGCCAGCGTGGTGCGCGGCTCGGTGAAAGCGGACGTGACCGGCGCGGCGCTGACCGACCTGCTGGCCGAGCTGGCCCGGCTGCGCGAGCAGCCGGTGCCGGCGGAGGAGCTGCGCGACGCGGTGGACGGGATGCTGGGCGCGCTGCCCGCCGACTTCTCCACCGTGGGCGGCATCGCCGGGCGCGTCTCGGAGCTGGTCATCTACGGGCTGCCGGACGACCACTGGAACCGCTACGCCGACCAGCTGCGCGCCGTCACCGCCGCCGACGTGCAGCGGGTGGCGCAGCGCTACCTCGACCCCTCGCGCATGACGTTGGTGCTGGTGGGCACGCCGGGGGTGGTGAAGCCGCAGCTGGCGTCGGTGCCGCTGGGGCCCCTGCAGCTCCTGCCCGCGCCGGGCGAGAAGGCGGCGGCAGGCAAGCAGCCAGCCGCAAGGCCCCCGGGCAAGAAGGTCAAGCGGCCCGCGCCGCCGGCTCCCGCGGCTGGCCCGCGGTAGCGTGTCTCGGCCAGGCGTGATTGGTAGCGCGAGGCCCCGCCCGAAGTAGTCGGCCGTGAGGGCGCCGGGTTAGGCCGCCGCAGCCCATGACCGTGGGGCACGCACAAATTCGCAGGCCCATCTCCACTCAGGGTACGAAGAAGAGCGGCGGGCGATCTTGGCCGATCGCCCGCCGCTTACGGCTGTCGTCGGGTAGGAGCCCGGCGGATGCCAACGACCCCGAGATCATACGAGAGGCGATCCGTGAGGGAAAGGGCTGTGAGGAGGGTGGCGGGGCTGCTGCGGGCCCGGCTGCCGGAGCTGGACCTGGACCGGGTCTCGGACCCCCGGGCACGAGAGGGGCGGTGGGCGCTGTCGCAGATCCTCCGGGCCACGCTGCTGGGGCTGATGGCGGGCTGCCGCAGCCTGTGGGACGCGGAGCGGCTCACCGACAGCCTGGCGCCGGCGATGCGCCGCCGGCTGGGGCTGCCGCGGCGGCTGGCGGACACGACGGCGCGGGACGCGCTCTGCCGGGTGCCGCTCGAGTCGCTGCGGGCGGTGCTGCATCGGGCCGTCCGGGCGGCCTGGCGCCGCAAGGCGCTCGCGCCGGTGGGGCTGCCGTTCGGCGTGGTGGCGTTGGACGGCAAGGTGACGATGCTGCCGGTCCTCAACCACCCGCTGGTGCAGAACCACATCGAGGGGCAGGCGGTCCCGTTCGGCCTGGTGCGGACGGTGACGTGCGCGCTGGTCTCGGCGGCGGGGCGGCCCTGCATCGACGCCATCCCGATCCCGGCCGCGTCGAACGAGGTGGGCTTCTTCCAGCAGGCGTTCGAGCGCCTGACCGCTGCCCACGGCGGGATCTTCCGCGTGGTGACCTACGACGCCGGCGCGCTCTCCGAGGCCAACGCCAGCGCCGTGGTGGCCGCGGGCAAGGATTACCTGTTCACGCTCAAGGGCGAGCAGCGGACCATGTTCAAGCTGGCGAGCGAGCTGCTGAGCTCGCAGGAGATGGCGGCCCAGACGTTGGACGTGCTCGACAACGCTACCACCGTCACCCGCAGCCTGACGCTGCTGGGCGTCGATCCGAGCTGGAGCTATAGCGCGAGCAAGACGCCCGAGGAGTCGGTCTGGAGCCACGCCGGGACTTTCCTGAGGGTGGAATACGTGAAGCGGCGCAGCGGCGAGGTCATCGAGCAGGACGCGCGGGTGTTCGTGAGCAGCATGCAACCGGGCAGGCTGACGCCTGCTCAGTGGCTGCTCCTCGTCCGCAGCCACTGGGGTGTCGAGAACCAGAACCACCACACGCTCGACACCGCCTTCGCCGAGGACGAGCGGCCGTGGATCGAGGCCGACCCGCAGGGCATGCTGGCGGTGCTGCTGCTCAGGCGGATCGCCTACACGTTACTGGCGCTCTACCGCGCGGTCACGCTGCGGTCGGACGAGGGCCGGGCGCCCCGCTGGCGAGACCTCCTGGCCTCGGTGCGGGATGTCCTCGTCGCCGCCACCGAGGAGCAACTCGCGGGCCTCCGCCCGCACCAGGTCGCCGCCGCGACACGCTGAAACGCCGGGCTCCTACCCGCGGCGGCGACATCGAAGGGACCTGAGGTGAGCGGCCGCCGCGACCGGCGCCGGCCTGCCGTGGCCGCCGTACGCCTCGACGTCCAGCCCCGCAACCTCCCGCGACCCGGGCGGGAACCCCAAAGCACGCGTACCGCCTGACCGATCTGTCGTGGTGTCTCGGCCCCCGGGCGGGACGGCCGTCCGACCGCCGAGGTAGAGTGCGTGGCGTGCTGGCCGCCTCCGCGGCCGGCCGCCCACGCCATGCGCCAGCCCCTCCAGAACGAGTTCTCCTGGTCGAAGTCGCGCCACGAGAAGTTCGCCGAGTGCCGGCGAGCCTACTACTACGCGTACTACGGCAGCTGGGGCGGCTGGGAGGCCGAGCACGGCACCGCGGTCCGCGAGCTGTACGTGCTGAAGAAGCTCTCCTCGCGCTGGCAGTGGGCCGGCTCGGTGGTCCACGCCTCGCTGAAGCGCATGCTGGAGGCGGCGCGCGCCACCGGCCACTTCTGGCCGCTGGAGAAGCTGCTCGACCGGACCCACCAGCGCGCCCGGGCCGAGTGGTCGGGCTCGCGCGAGAAGAGCTACTGGCGGGAGGCCTCGAAGATCGTGGGGCTGGTGGAGCACGAGTACGGCGACCCGGTGGCGGGCGAGGACTGGAAGCGGCTGTACGACGAGGTGATCGACGGCGGGCTGCGCGCCTTCCACGCCAGCCCCATCTTCGAGGAGATCAAGGCCACGCCGCGCGAGCAGTGGCTGAGCGTGGACGAGCTCGACTCCTGGGTCTTCGAGGGCACCAAGATCTCGGGTGGCCATCGACTTCGCCTACCGCGACCCCGAGGGCCGGGTGCAGGTGCTGGACTGGAAGACCGGCAAGGAGCGGGGCGTGGACCACACGCAAGTGGGCATCTACTCGCTCTACGCCCAGCAGAAGTGGTCGGTGCCGCCGGAGGCGGTCACCGGCGGCCTCATCTACCTGGTGGGCGGCGGCGGCGCCGAGCGCGTCTCGGTCTCCGCCGATCCGGCCTCGCTGGAGGGCTGCCGCACCGCCATGCGCGACTCCATCGCCGCCATGCGCGCCGCGCTGGTGGACCCGGCCCGCAACGCCGCGGTCGAGGACGCCTTTCCGCGCCACGAGCAGCGCGAGGCCTGCCGGCGCTGCCCGTTCCGCCGGCCGTGCGGGCGGCTCTGAGCGGGGTCCTGGCGCCGACCTTCGGCCGGGGACTCCGCGGCTCCGTTCGTCCTGAGCGTAGCGCCCGCGTAGCGGGCGCGAAGTCGAAGGACAGGGGTCTTCGCTGGTCCGGTCGCGGCTCCCGTCCATGGTTCGACTCCGGGCCGGCCACGCCGCGCTCCTGCCGCCAGCCCGGCCCTACGCTCACCATGAACGTAGGGTGAAGCCCCGCCGGGACACAGCCCGCGCACCCAACGGCTGAGAGGATCCGGTCGGCGTTCGGGACCCGTTCCGGCGTTCAGGATCCGTTCGGCGTTCGGGACCCGTTCGGCGTTCGGGACCCGTTCGGCGTTCGGGATCCGTTCGGCGTTCGGGATCCGTTCGGCGTTCGGGATCCGTTCGGCGTTCAGGATCCGTTCGGCGTTCGGGATCCGTTCGGCGTTCAGGATCCGTTCGGCGTTCGGGATCCGTTCGGCGTTCAGGATCCGTTCGGCGTTCAGGATCGGTTCGGCGTTCAGAATCCGTTCGGCGTTCAGGATCGGTTCGGCGTTCAGGATCCGTTCGGCGTTCAGGATCCGTTCGGCGTTCAGGGTCCGTTCGGCCTGAGCGTAGCGCCGCGTCAGCGGCGCGGAGTCGAAGGCCAGGTCTCCACGCTCGGGCCGCGGGCTGCCCGCACCATCCGCGCCGCCGGCAGCACCGCGCCTCCCGGCAGCGGTACGTCCAGCCGCTCACGCACGGTGAACCCAAGCGCCCGGTAGAACCCGATCGCCGGCCGGGCCGCGTCCACCCGCAGCGCGCGCCGCCCCTCCGCCCGGGCCGCCTCGGCCAGCGCTGCCACCAGCGCGGCGCCGACCCCGCGCCCCTGCGCGGCCGGGCGGACGAAGACCGCGGTCACCTCGCCGCCGCGCCGCGCGGCGTAGCCCACCACGCGGCCGGCGCGCTCGGCCACGAGGTAGGCCTCGCCCCCCGGCCCATGGCCCAGCGGTGGTAGAGCGCCGGCAGGCTGGACCAGGCGGCGCGCGCCGCGGCGGAGAGCGCGCGCGGCGGCAGCGCCCGCACCGCGGCCCGCATCACGGCGGCGCAGGCGGCGGCGTCGGCGGGGCGGGCGGGCCGGAAACGGCCGCGGCCGCGCGCCCCGGTGCGGGACGGCGGCCGCGGGGAAGGCATCCGGCGACTCTACTTCTTCTCTTCGTCCTTCAGCCGGTCGTACTCCAGCGGGTGCTCCTCCTTCATCATCTCGAGCGAGATGCGCCCGTGGATCCACGCCCAGTTCATGGGGAAGATTCGAAGGCTTGAGGTGCACGTTGTAGAAGTGCACCACGAAGAGGAAGGCGATGGCCAGCGTGGCCTCCTCACCGTGGATGATCTGCGCCACGGTGATGAGCCAGCCCGGGGCCCAGCTGGCGAACCAGACCGGGAACCAGAAGATGAACCCGGTGCCGACCATCATCACGATGCCCCAGAACACCGCCCAGTAGTCGAACTTCTCCAGGTAGTTGTACTTGTCGAACCGGGGCCGCTCCTTGCGAAGCCCGAGCATGAACAGGATGTTGTCCCGCATGTCGATGGCGTCCTTTGGGCCGGGCAGCATCGACAGCGGCAGCACCTTCCGCGAGGCCAGCAGCGTCAGGTAGGCCAGGTGGTAGACGGCCGAGATGATGATCAGCACCGCGCCCACGCGGTGCCACATGGCCGCGCCGTGCGGCCCGCCGAACAGCGCCAGGATCTCCTTCGAGTAGGGCGCCGCGACGCCGCTGCCGGCGCCGCGCAGCGGCCAGCCGGTCACGCCCAGCAGGATCACGCCGGAGAGCATGAAGATGTGCTGGACGCGCTGGTGGATGTCGAAGCGCTTGGCGCTCTTGATCTGCTCGTCGGTGGGCCCGCCGTGACCCTGCTTGCGCGCCAGCCGCACGCGCAGCTCGTAGAAGGTGTCCACCGCCACGTGGAAGACGAAGAAGAGCAGCGTCAGCGTGGTGAGCCAGGAGAAGGCGATGTGGACGAAGTGCGGGACCTGGCCGCCCATCTCCTGGATGGGCTTGTGGGCCACCAGCGCCGAGAAGGTGGTGGTCGCGCCGGCGTGGCAGCGGGCGCAGGCCTGCGCGCGGTTCCCGGCGTGGACGATGGAGGCCTCGTCGGTGGGCGGGAGGATGCCGTGCGAGCCGCCCTGGTCCCTGGGCTGCGCGTGGCAGTTCATGCAGGACGGGGCCACGTTGGAGCCGAGCCGCACCAGCCGGCCGTGGATGGAGTCGAAGTAGGTGGGGACGGTCTCGGGGTCGAGGCCGGCCTGCTGGGCGAAGGCGGCGTTGCCGTGGCAGGCGATGCAGTTGGCGGCGATGACGCGGCGGTCGGCGGGCACCTGCTCGCGCTGGCCGGGCTTGGGCTCCCACTTGCCCAGCGCCTGCACGCCGTGGATCACGCCGTGGCAGGAGGTGCAGGTGGGGCCGGCGGTGGGCGTGGGGCCGCGCAGCCAGGCGCCGTGGATCGAGGCCTTGTAGGCCATCGCCTCGCCGTCGTGGCAGTCGCCGCAGGCCAGGTAGGCGCGCGGGGAGGAGACCTTCACCTCCACGTCCTTGCCGTCCTCGCCCTTGCGCACCCAGCGGGCGTCGGTCAGCTTCTTCACCAGCGCGGCGGCGTCGGGCGTCAGCGCCGGCGGCTCGGTCCCGAAGGCGTGCTCGGCCGTGTAGCCCTGGTGGCAGTCGGCGCAGCCGATGCTGTTCGCGGCGTGGACCGACCCGAGGAACTGGGCCTTGTCCACCTTGGGCGCGTCGTTGTCGCCGTTCTCGTGGCAGTCCAGGCAGGCCTGGACGTCGGCCGGGACCTTCGGCGGCTCGTCGGCGAGGGCGAGGGTGGGCAGCGACGCGGACGCGATGAGCGCGAGGGCGAGGCGGAGAGCTCTCATGGGGGCTCGCCCTGGTGCAACGGTCGTGCCCCCTGCGGCCGGGGCGCGCAGGGCGCAAGCGCCTGGAATTCCGGGGGGCCTTAGCCATTTGCCCCACTGCTGATCGCAGAATCTGCGCAGCCGAGGGTCAGGTGCGGTGGGGTTGCGCGCCCGCCCTTCGACTCCGCGAGCCCTGCGGGCCCGCTACGCTCAGGGTGCGCGGGCGCTCAGGTGCGCCTTGGAAGGCCAGCCCTCTCGCAGGTGGGCCACCCCGGCCGCGTCCAGGCGCAGGACGGGGTAGAGCCGGTAGCGCTCGTCGAAGGCCGGGTGGCGCCGGTAGAAGAAGTCGAGCCGGGCGTCCGGGTCCTTCGCGAAGGCGGGGTCCTGGAGCTGCTGCTCGAAGGCGGCCCTGGCCGCGGGGTCGCTGGCCAGCAGCTGGCGCGCGAAGGGCTCGAGCGCGTAGTCCTCGATGTACTCCTTCCGCTCGAAGCAGGTGTTGAACTCGCCCCAGGCCAGGTAGCTGTCCGGGCTGAGCGGCTCGAGCAGGTAGGCGGCCAGCAGCGCCGCGGGCTGGTCCACCGGCACCAGCAGCGCGCCGGCCCCGACCTCGCGCGTCTCGGTGGCCCAGGCGCCGGCGACGGTGGCGGTCTGGTGCCCCTCGTAGCTGTCGGCCCGCAGCTCGACCTTGGTGGCGCGGAAGGCCTCCACCTCCAGCCGGCCCGGCGCGGTCAGCGGCACGGTGCGCACGCCGTGCAGGGCCAGCCGCGGCCCCAGCCGCCCGGCGTCGGCCGCGGGGATGAGCCAGCCGCCGGTGGGCAGCGTGACCTTCACCGCCGGCCTGGGCTCATGGGCCAGGGGCACGTTCCAGACCTGCGGGCGCGCGGGGTCGTAGCGGACCACCGGCCGGCCGAGGGCCTCGGAGGGCTCGAAGGTGTAGGCGTAGCCGCGGAAGGCCAGCGGCCGGGTGACGTCACCTGCCGTGAACGTCAGGGTCACCTCCTGCCCGCCCAGCCGCGCCTCCTGCGCGTCGGCCTCGGCCATGGCGGCGCGCCAGCGGACGCCGTCGCGCGCGGCGTCGGCCAGCAGCGCCCGCAGGAAGTCGGCGGTGCTCTTCACGCGCTCGGCGTAGCTGCGCCAGGAGTGGGTCTCGAGCAGGATGCCGATCCGGTGGTGGGCGGCCCAGTAGGTGTTGGCGAAGCGGGGCGGGGCGGCGCCGTGGGCGAAGCCGGAGGCGGGGTTCCCGTCGTTGCGGAAGGAGGGGTAGAAGTCCACCGGCAGGTGGCCGTCGGCGGTGAGCTGCTCCACCAGCGAGGCGGTCAGCGCCAGCCCCAGCGGCCGGAGCGAGGGCGCGTAGCCGAAGCGCGGCTCCATGGTGACCGAGACGTCGTGCTCGAACTGGGCGCCATCGGTGACGTGCAGGTCGGCGAAGACCACCGGATCCCAGGCCAGCAGCAGCCGCACGATGGCCTGCGTCTCGGGGGCGTCGGCCTTGGTGAAGTCGCGGTTGAGGTTGTGGTTCCGGGCCGTGACGCGCCAGCCCATCTCGCGCGGGCCCTGCTGGTTGGGCCGCTGGTTGGGGCCGAAGCGCTCGTGCCCGTCCACGTTGAGCACCGGGACGAAGACGGCCGTGACCTTCGTGAGCGGGCCGGCGTCGCGCCGGGCCAGGAGCTCGCGCAGCACCAGGAAGCCGGCGTCCTTGCCGTCGATCTCGCCGGCGTGGATGCCGCCCTGGAACAGGACCACCGGGCGCGCCCGGCGCCGGGCGGTGGCGGGGTCGAGCACGCCGTCGGCGGAGGCGGCCAGCGCGACCATGGGCCGGCCTTCGGGCGTGGTACCGAACGTGAAGCAGCGCGCCCGGCCGGGGAAGGCGGCGGCGTAGGCGTGGCAGAGCTGGACGGCCTCGGCGTAGCGCCCGGTCTCCGACGAAGCCGGTGCGCTCGGCGGTGGTGCGCAGGTCGGCCGGGGCGGGTGTCGGGGCGGGTGCGAGCAGGGCCAGGGCCAGCAGGGGCGCGAGCATGGGGCGGGCATTGTAATGGAGGGCTCGGACCTCGGGCGGCCGGGTCGTGGTCCTCGGGGATGGGGCCGGCGGCCCGGGCCGTCACGTGTGCAAGGGGCGACAGTGTGCCGCGGGCTGTCGCCAGGTGTGGGCGCGCTGTTTCCCTGGGGGCCAGGGTGGATTACGCTGCGCGGGTTGGTCTGAGGCCTCGGGGGCGCCCGGTCACGGGCGCACGGCCAGAAGGGGAGCAATGCGGAGCTGCGGGCAGCTTGCGCTGGCGCTGACGTGTGCGCTGCTGCCCGTGGTCGCGTCCGCCCAGGCGGGCGGCGGGGGTGGCGCCGGCGGTGGCGGCCCCTCGGGCGCCTCGGTCCCGCTGGTCCGCAGCCCGGTGGTCCCCTTCCCGCAGCTCTCGCTCTGGCACGCCTACCGCGGCGCCGAGCGGGCCGCGCTGGAGAAGGTGGTGGCCCGCTACAACGCCCGCCCGAGCGCCCAGGCCAAGGTGGTCCCGCTGGCCATCGACGCGGAGGGCATGGGCGACCGGATCGCGGCCACGGTCCCGCGCGGCAGCGGCCCGGACCTCTTCATCTTCGGCCAGGACCGGCTGGGCGGCTGGGTGGAGGCCGGCGACGTGCTGGAGCCGGCGGATCCCTGGGTAGCGGGCCTGCAGGAGGACTCGCGCGTCAGCCGGCTCGACGTTCGCACGCGCTTCGACCAGGACGTGGTGGGGGCGCTCACCTACCGCGGCCGGCTCTGGGCCCTGCCGCTCAACGAGAAGGCGGTGGCGCTGATCTACAACCGCAAGCTGGTCCCGGCGCCGCCGCGCACCAGCGCGGAGATGGTGGCGCTGGCGCGCAAGCTCACCGACCCGGTGGCGGGCCGCTACGGGCTGGCCTTCCTCTACTCGAACCTCTACTACGACGCGGCGGTGTTCAACGGCTTCGGCGGCGGCGTGCTGGACGGCCGCGGCGCCCCGGCGCTGGACTCGCCGGAGAACGTGCGCGCCTTCGAGCTGGTGATGCGCTGGAAGCGCGACGGGGTGATCCCGGCGGAGCTCTCGGCCACGCTCTCGGCCTCGCCGGTGGACGAGCGCGCGGCCCGCGCGCTGGTGACCTCGCTCTTCGACGCGGGCAAGGTGGCGATGGTGATCGACGGCCCCTGGCTGCTGGCGGACCTGGGGACGGGCGTGGACGTCGGCGTGGCGCCGCTGCCGGTGCTGGGGGAGGCGGGCTCGCGGCCGATGCGCCCCTGGGTGACGGTGGAGGGCATCTTCGTCACCGCCCAGTGCCGCGACAAGGACGCGGCCTTCGACTTCGCCCGCTTCCTGACGGACGTGGAGGCGGCCCGGACGCTGGCGCTGGAGGGGCGGCAGACGCCGGCGGCGCTGCGGGCCTTCGACGATCCGCGCCTGGCGGGCGACGAGGTGCTGGCGGGCTTCCGCAGGCAGGTGGAGGCGGGGATCCACATGCCCAACGCGCCGGAGATGACGCTGGTCTACCCGCCGGCCTCGGTCGCGATCGAGTCGATGATCCGCGGCACGCCGCCCCGCGAGGCCCTGGGCAAGGCCCAGACCGCGGCGCAGCGCGACGTCCGGGCGCTGCGGCGGCGCTGAGGGGTCGCGTCCTTTCACATTACCCATTCGTCCCTGCAGGGCCCGCGGCTCCGTCCGCCCTGGGCCTGTCGAAGGGCGAAGGGGACCGGTCGTGGTCCCGCTGGACGTCGTCCCTCCGCGCCTCCGGAACGGCCGCTTCGCTCGACTGGGGCCGCATCCGTCCCCGGACAGCAAGCCGCTGCGCGCGCCTCGAGGGAAGGACACGCGCAGCGGCCGGGGTGGGCGGCGGCGGGGATTCCGCCGCCCGGGGGTCGCTCTAGAACCAGGTCTCGGCCTGGAGGCCGAACGTGACGCCGCTGGTGTCGTCCGTGAACGTCGGGCCGCCGGTGCTGCCCTTCTGCGCGTCGTTCCAGGAGGCCCAGGTCGCGAAGGCGCGCAGCTCGGGGCGGGTGAAGAAGGCGCCGGCCGGGCCGGCCGTGGGCATCAGCGTGGGGGCCACGGTGGCCTTGAACATGCTGGTCTTGTCGCCGTTCTCGGGGATGACCTGGTTGTAGCCGACCTCGACCGCGAGCTTGGCGAAGTCGTTGAAGTGCCAGGCCGGCCGGGCGCCGACGCCCCACTGCTTGTTCACGTTGGTGCCGTCGTCGTCCTGCTGGTAGGTGCCGACCAGCGCGCCGGAGATGGTGGGCGTGGGCTGGAAGACCAGGTGCTCGATGACGCGGAGCCGCTTCACGTCGGAGTCGTTGCCGGTCGAGGGGTAGGGGTTCATCCCGTTGGCGTTGCCGGTGGCGTACTGCACGGCCAGCTTGTTGAAGCCGCCGAACAGGTTGGTCTGCACGTGCTGCACGGTGAACCAGGGGCTGAGCTTCTGCGCGCCCTCGGTCTTCACCTCGGAGGTCTCGCTCAGGTAGGCCAGCATCACGCCGGCCTCGAGGAAGCCGCCCGGGTTGACCGGCACGCCGGTGATGCGCACGTCCGGGCGCCACACGGCGCGGCGCGGCTCGGAGCCCTCGCCGGCGAAGTCCTTGTTCTGGAAGACGGCCAGCGAGAGCTTGCCGAAGCCGAGGTCCACGTCCTCGATGCCGCCGCCGAAGCCGGAGACGTCCCAGTAGTAGAAGTCGATGATGTGGACGTCCTGGCGCTGGTAGTAGCGCTTGCCCACCCAGACGGTGGCGTTCTTGAGCTGCGGCAGGACCACGCCCACCCAGTTCTGGCGCAGCGCGATGGCGTTGCCGTTGGCGTGGAGGATGTTGTCCTGCGAGTTGCCGGCCAGGCTCTCGTAGTCCTGCTCCTGCGAGGTGGAGTAGGAGAGCATCGCCGAGTACTTGAACTGCACGCCCTCCTTGTTCTTGAAGAGCGTCTGGTCGAACTGCAGCTCGCCGTAGGTCTCGCACTCGTTGCCGAGGCGGAACTTGTAGTTGCTGCCCTGGTTGTTGAAGCAGACCTGCGAGCCGCCGCGGCTGGCGCCGCCGACGCCGGCGCGCAGGTAGCCGTGGAGATCGACCGCCGCGGCCGGGGCGGCGAGCGCCAGCGCAGCCAGCGCGAGCGCGATGCGGGAGGGGGAAGCCTTCATGCGCAACCTCGTGGCGCCAGGGCGCCGGTGTGAGGGGCCTCGGGCAGGGCTCCGCCTGGTCGTGCAGGCCTCGTCGCCTGCACGCGGAGCACGCCCGCGGCCATCCGGTGTCCCCGCCGGCTCGAGCGCCGCCGGGGTTGCCATGAAGACGACGGTGTTGACGGAGTGTGACTCGAGCGCCGCTACTCGATCAGCCCCAGCTCGCGCGCGCGCTCGGCGAGGCGCAGCTTCAGCCGCTCGAAGCGCTTGCGCAGCGTGGCGGGGTCCGGCGCGCCCTCCGGCTCCAGCACCTGGGCGATCTCGGCCCAGGAGAGCTCCTGGTCGATGCGCAGCGTGAGCAGGGCCTGGTCCTCCGCGGACAGCTCCTCGCGCAGCTTCTCCAGCCCTTGCCGCTGCTGCTCGCGCCGGAGCACGGTGGCGTTGCGGACCTCCTCCGCGATGCGGGAGGCCTCGCCGGTCACCATCCGGCGCACGCGCCTGTTCCAGGCCTGCTTGCGCAGGTCGAGCGCGGTGTTCCAGGCCATGCGGAAGGCCCAGACCCGGAACGAGCTCTCGCCGCGGAAGGAGTCGAGCCCCTTCCACAGCTTCTCGGCGAACTCGCCGAACGCCTCGGTGGCGTCGCCTTCGTCGCGCAGCACGGTGTGCAGGTAGGCCAGGATGCGCGGGCCGAAGCCGCGCAGCGCGAAGGTGGCCGCGGCGTCGCGGTCCCCGGCGGCCAGCAGCCTGGTGATCTCGCTGTCGAGCTCCTGCGTGTCCATGCGCGCGGCCTCCCGGGGGCGGGCAGGATAGCGGAGCGTGCAGCGGGAGTCAGTCCCTCGGGCCGATGGCGAGTCGACGAGGCGCGCACGCGCGCGTGACCGCCGGTCCCGCCCCGCACGCTGGCCCAGCCCCCGCGGCACGGTGAAAACGGTTTCACGAACGCTGCGGGAGCCAGCTCCCTCCCAGCCCTGGAATTGCACACACGTACCGCGCGCCTGCGCCGCGCCCCCTGGTCCACCGTCCCCTGAACCGGAGCGCCCCGGCCTGCCGGCTGCTTGGTACACTGTCCGGACCGGAGGGCAGGGCTCGAATGAGAGATTCGTGGGGCGGCGTCCCCGCGCACGGAGTCGCGCGCCGACACCGCGCCGGCGGGTGCCATCTCGAAGCTGCTGGAGGAGCTCGCCCGCCTGCCGGACGAGGCCCGCGGGGCGTGGGCGAGCCCGCTCCGGGCCGGCGAGGTGATCGGCCGCTTCGAGCTGGTCCGTGAGATCGGGCGGGGTGGGTTCGGGGTGGTCTGGGAGGCGCGCGACCGCGAGCTGGGGCGGTCGGTGGCCTTCAAGTCGGTCCGGGCCGGCGGGGCCGCGGCGCTGCGGGAGGAGCGGCTGCTCCGCGAGGCAGAGGCGGCGGCCCAGCTCACCCACCCGAACATCGTCACGCTCCACGACGTCGGCCGCTGCGATCGCGGCCCGTATCTCGTGATGGAGCTGCTGCGCGGCCGCAGCCTGGCCGAGCGGCTGGACCCCGGGGCGCTGCCGCTGGACGAGGCGCTGCACGTGGCCACCGAGGTGGCGCGCGGCGTGGCCCACGCCCACGCCCACGGCGTCATCCACCGCGACCTCAAGCCGGAGAACGTCTACCTGTGCCGCGACGGCCAGGTGAAGGTGGTGGACTTCGGCCTGGCCCACGCGCTGGGCCAGCGCATCGCGCAGGGCGGCACGCCGGCCTACATGGCGCCGGAGCAGCGCACCGGCGAGGCCGAGGACGAGCGCACCGACGTCTTCGCCATGGGCGTGATCCTGCACCGGATGATCACCGGCGCGCTCCCGCCGGCCGAGCCGGAGGGCGCCGCCCCGCGCCCGCCGCCGGGGCTGCCGCCGGACGTGGCCGCGCTGGTGGCGTCGATGCTGCAGCCGGAGCCGGCGCGCCGCCCGCGCGACGGCGCGGCGGTGCTGGCGGCCCTGACCGGCCTGCGGCGCGCGCTGGAGGCGCCGGCGCCGGCGCGGGGGCTGCCGCGCATCTGGGCGGTGCCGGGCGTGCTCCTGCTGGTGCTGGTGGCCGCCGGCCTGGGCGTGGTGCTCACCCGCAACGCGCCCCGTCCGCCCGCGCCGCCGGCGGCGGTGGCCGCCGCCCCGGTCGACCCGGGGCCGACGGTCCGCCCCGAGGCGCTGGCCATGGCGGAGTCGCTCCAGGGGCGCGCGGTGCAGGCGCTGGGTGACGGGCTGGACGACGCGCTGGCCCGCACGCTGCTCCGCAACGCGCTCGCCTTCGATCCCGGCCACGCCCCCACCCACTTCCAGCTGGTGCTGCTGGGCGAGGATCCCGCCGCGCTCACCGGGCCCACGCCGCCGGCCTGGGGCGCCCGCCTCCCGCCGCGCGATCAGAAGGTGCTGGCCGCGCTGCGCACCGGCGGCGCGGAGGGGCGCCGGCTGCTGGAGGCCCTGGCCACGGCGGCGCCGGACGACGTCCGCCTGGCGGTGCTGGCCGGCGACGCGGCCGCGGCGGAAGGCGACCTCTGGTCGGCGGTGGACCGCTACCGGGCCGCGCTGACCCGGCAGCCCGCCTACCTCCCGGCGCTCGATGCCGCGCTCCACTCCTGGAACGCGCTGGGCGTGTGGGGGCGGGACATCGAGCTGCTGCGCATGGCGGAGCGCGCGCAGGCGGTGCGCCCCTCCGCGGCCTCGCAGGCCTACCTGGCGGTGGCCCACGCGCTGCGCGGCGAGCGCGAGGAGGCGCTGGCGGCCGCGCGCCGCGTGCAGGACGGCGGGGGCGAGCTCTCCTTCCGCGTGGCGGCGCGGCTGGCCGCGGTCTGGCTGGACGTCGGCCAGGGCGAGCAGGCCGAGGCGCTGCTGCGGCGCTGGACCGGCGGCGACGCCGACCCGGCCGTGCGCCGGCAGGCCACCTGGGCGCTGGGGCGGGCGCTGGCGGCGCAGGGGCGGGCCGCCGAGCTGCGCCAGCTGGCGGGGCAGGTGAACGGCCTGCCCGGCCTGCAGGAGGCGCTGCTGGGGTTGGCGAAGTACACGCTCGGTGACGAGGCCGCCGCGGTGGCCGCCTGGCGGCAGCGCCCGGCCGGCGCGGCGCCGCTGGTGGATCCAGCCTGGGTGGCCTGGCTCGACCCGCGCCCGCAGCCCGCGGCCTGCCCGCCGGGCGCCGGCGTCGCGGACGACGCGCTCTGCAAGGCGGTGCTGCAGGGGAAGGCCGGCCAGGGGGCGACGGCGGCGCAGGCGCTGGACCGGCTGCGCGCGCGCTGGGACCGGCCCATGGCCGACCTGCTGGCCGGCGAGCTGCACGCCGCGGCCGGCGAGCCGGACCGGGCGGCGGACGCGCTGGCGCGCTACCTGGCGCGCCACGACGGGCTGGCCTGCGAGCGGATCCGCGCGCGCCAGACGCTGGCCCGGGTGCAGGCGGCGCTGGGGGACGCGGCGGGCGCGCGGGCCACGCTGGACGCGCTGCTGGCCGACCTGGCGCGCGCCGACGCGGGGCTGCCCGCGGTGGCCGAGGCGCAGGCGGCGCGGGAGAAGCTGAGGCGTGAAGCGCGAACCGCCCGCCCCGAGGGGCGAGCGGTCCGCGTTCTCCGGTTCGTGTGCGCTGCTGGCCAGGTGGCCCAGCGGCGCCCTTCGACTCCGCCGCGGCCTTGCCGCGGCTACGCTCAGGGCGAACGGTCGTTCCGATCCGTTCGGGCTGAGTCCTTCGACTCCGCGCCCGCATGGCGGGCGCTACGCTCAGGACGAGCGAAGTCGAAGCCCAGGCGGCTCAGGCCGCCGTCACCTGCCGGAGGATGTCGAGCTCCTCGAGCGCCTTGCCGGCGCCGATGACGACGGAGGAGAGCGGGTCCTCGGCGAGGAACACCGGGAGGCCGGTCTCCTCGCGGAGCAGGACGTCGAGGTTCTTGAGCAGGGCGCCGCCGCCGGCCAGGACGATCCCGCGGTCGGCGATGTCACCGGCCAGCTCGGGCGGCGTGCGCTCCAGGGTGACCTTCACCGCCTCGACGATGCCGTTCACGGCCTCGGCGAGGGACTCGCGGATCTCACTGGAGGTGACGGTGAGGGTGCGGGGGACGCCGGCCACGAGGTCGCGGCCCTTGACGTCCATGGTGAGCTCCTCCTCGGTGGGATAGGCGGTGCCGATGCCCATCTTGATGAGCTCGGCGGTGCGCTCGCCGATGAGGAGGTTGTACTTGCGCTTGATGTGCTGGATGATCGCCTCGTCCATCTTGTCGCCGGCGATGCGGACCGAGCGGCTGTAGACGATGCCACCGAGCGAGATCACGGCGACGTCGGAGGTACCGCCGCCGATGTCGACGATCATGTTGCCGGAGGGCTCGGTGATGGGGAGGCCAGCGCCGATGGCGGCGGCCATGGGCTGCTCGATGAGGTAGACCTCGCGTGCGCCGGCGGACTCGGCGGCCTCGCGGACGGCGCGCTTCTCGACCTCGGTGATGCCCGACGGGATGCCGATGATGATGCGCGGCTTCACGAAGGACTTCCGGTTGTGCGCGGTCTGGATGAAGTACTTGAGCATCGCCGCGGTGACCTCGAAGTCGGCGATGACGCCGTCCTTCATCGGTCGGATGGCGACGATGTTGCCGGGCGTGCGGCCCAGCATCTCCTTGGCCTCCTTGCCGACGGCCAGGACCTTGCGGCCGCCGCGCGCGTCCTGCTGGACGGCGACGACGGAGGGCTCGTTGGAGACGATGCCCATCCCGCGGATGTAGATGAGGGTGTTGGCGGTCCCGAGGTCGATCGCCAGATCCCGGGAAAGGATGTTGTGGACGAAGTTCAGCACTTTCACTCGCGCGGCAGGAGGGAGGGGGAGGGGTGAACCACGAGCGTTTGCTACTACAACACCGACCCCTCCTGAATCCTTTCTGCGGGCGAACCCTTACCTGACCTGTTCGCCCGTGCGCGGCGTGCGCCCCCGCGCGCTGCTCCCCCGAAGGTGCTCCCGTCAGGGGCGCCAAGGTGCAAATACTGCCAAACGCTCTGCTCGGCACCAGTAGGGTCGAGGGACGGCCCTGCGGCCCCCGGCTTCGCTCGCGCCACGCTGCAGCGGGCGCGGCGCGCGCCCAGATGCCAGAAAAGGGAAAGCCCGCCGGATGCCTTTCGGCGGGCCCCTCGGCGTCAGCCTCGTCAGCCGGCTACTGCGGCTGGATCAGCTTGCACTGGTTGACGTGGTTCTTCGCGGCGGCGTCGTCGGTCAGCTGGGTCACGCCGACGCGCGCGGCGAACACGCCCATGTGCGCCTCGGTGAGCAGGTAGATGTTCTTGCCGGCCTCGGCGTTCACCTTGGTGCGCACCTCGTTCTCGGCGTTGACCACCACCTCGTGCTGCCCGGGGGTGAGGGCCGCGACCGCGAAGGTCTTCGAGGCCAGCTGGCCGATGCGGGCGCCGTCGACGGAGACCGGGAAGGTCACCGCGCCACCCAGCGAGCCGGGGCGGAAGACGTAGACCAGCGCCTTGTCAGCGGGCGTGGTGAAGCTCTTGGCCTCGAGGTCCTTGTCGGCCGGCGCCATCGGGACCGAGGCACAGCCGGTGAACAGCGCGACCGCGGCGAACAGGACGACCGCCCGGAGGCGGGAGATAGCGTTCATGTGTGGTGCTCCCCGTGGATGGACAAGCGGCACGTCCCCTGGGCGTGCCTGACTGCACCGGAGAGGCTAGCACGCACGGGCGAGCGCCCGACCCCCGCGGGGTGCGCTTCGGTGTCGCTAGGGAAAACGCGTAGTCCGCGCGCCGGGCGGAGGCTGGAAGCCGCCGAGAACCGGCGCTCCCGGGTGATCAGGCGTGCGCGGTGACCTGCCGGAGGATGTCGAGCTCCTCGAGCGCCTTGCCGGCGCCGATGACGACGGAGGAGAGCGGGTCCTCGGCGAGGAACACCGGGAGGCCGGTCTCCTCGCGGAGCAGGACGTCGAGGTTCTTGAGCAGGGCGCCGCCGCCGGCCAGGACGATGCCGCGGTCGGCGATGTCGCCGGCCAGCTCGGGCGGCGTGCGTTCCAGGGTGACCTTCACCGCCTCGACGATGCCGTTCACCGGCTCGGAGAGCGCCTCGCGGATCTCACTGGAGGTGACGGTGAGGGTGCGGGGGACGCCGGCCACGAGGTCGCGGCCCTTGACGTCCATGGTGAGCTCCTCCTCGGTGGGATAGGCGGTGCCGATGCCCATCTTGATGAGCTCGGCGGTGCGCTCGCCGATGAGGAGGTTGTACTTGCGCTTGATGTGCTGGATGATCGCCTCGTCCATCTTGTCGCCGGCGACGCGGACCGAGCGGCTGTAGACGATGCCGCCGAGCGAGATCACGGCGACGTCGGAGGTACCGCCGCCGATGTCGACGATCATGTTGCCGGAGGGCTCGGTGATGGGGAGGCCAGCGCCGATGGCGGCGGCCATGGGCTGCTCGATGAGGTAGACCTCGCGTGCGCCGGCGGACTCGGCGGCCTCGCGGACGGCGCGCTTCTCGACCTCGGTGATGCCCGACGGGATGCCGATGATGATGCGCGGCTTCACGAAGGACTTCCGGTTGTGCGCGGTCTGGATGAAGTACTTGAGCATCGCCGCGGTGACCTCGAAGTCGGCGATGACGCCGTCCTTCATCGGTCGGATGGCGACGATGTTGCCGGGCGTGCGGCCCAGCATCTCCTTGGCCTCCTTGCCGACGGCCAGGACCTTGCGGCCGCCGCGCGCGTCCTGCTGGACGGCGACGACGGAGGGCTCGTTGGAGACGATGCCCATCCCGCGGATGTAGATGAGGGTGTTGGCGGTCCCGAGGTCGATCGCCAGGTCGCGGGAGAGGATGTTGTGGAGCCAGTTGAGCACGGCGAGTCCGGATTGTAGCAGGGGTGGAGAATCGGACGAGCTTTCGTCTCTTGGTCGCTGCCCTTCGACTCCGCCTGCCCTGAGCTTGTCGACGGGCTCAGGGCGAACGGGGTTCTGCGGTGCTGCGCTTCAGGGTGCGGGCGCCTGGGCCCGCGCCGGCTCGGCCCCGGCGCCGCCCAGGTACCCCCGGATCCAGCCCAGGACCTCGTCGTGGAACACCTTCGCGTTCCGGGGCTTCAGGATCCAGTGATTCTCGTCGGGGAACACCATCAGGCGGGAGGGAATGCCCCTGCGCTGCAGCGCGGTGTAGGTGGAGATGCCCTGCGTCACCGTCACGCGGAAGTCACGCTCGCCGTGGGTGACGAAGGTGGGGGTCTTCCAGCGCTCCACGAAGCGGTGCGGCGACCAGCGGGCGTAGGACTCCGGGTTCTGCCAGGGGGTCCCCTTCAGCTCCCACTCGGGGAACCAGAGCTCCTCGGTGTCGTAGTAGGCGGCCTCCAGGTGGAAGTCGCCGGCGTGGGCCACGAGGCACCGGAACCGGTCGGTGTGGCCGTTGATCCAGTTCACCATGTAGCCGCCGTAGCTGGCCCCCGCGGCGCACATGCGCTGGCCGTCGGCCACCCCCGCCGCGATGCCGGCGTCCGCCAGCCGCATGATGTCCTGGAAGGGCGTGCCGCCCCAGTCGTCACGCACTGCGTCGACGTAAGCCTGCCCCCAGCCGGTGGAGCCGCGGGGGTTGGGCAGGATCACCGCCCACCCCTGGGCGGCGTAGAGCTGCGGGTTCCAGCGGTAGCCCCAGCCGTCGTGCCAGGCGCCCTGCGGGCCGCCGTGGATGAGCACCACCGCTGGGTGGCGCTCGCCCTCCCGGTGGCCGGGCGGCAGGACCAGCCAGCCGTGGATGTCCTTCCCGTCCTCGCCCGTGGTCGTGAGCGCCCGGACCTCGCCCAGGGCGATGCCGGAGAGGGCCTTCTGGCCGAAGCTGGTCAGCGGCCGGGCCGCGAGCTCGCCGCCGGCCTTCTCCAGCCGCACCACCTCGGCGGGGGCGCGCATGGAGGAGGCCAGCGCCACCGCCACCTTGCCGTCGGCGCTGGTGGAGAGGCCGTCCAGCTCCAGGCCGCGGGTCAGCCGCGCGATGGCGCCGCTGGCCACGTCGAGCTCGTAGAGCTCGCTCCGCCCGGCGGTCTCGGCCAGGAAGCGGAGCGCCTTGCCGCCGCGGGTCCAGTGCAGCTCGCTGGCGGAGAGGTCGAAGGCGGCCGTCAGGTCCTTCGCGCCGGAGCCGTCCACCGCCGCCAGCATCACCCGGTGGCGATCCGACTCGTACCCGGCGCGGGCCTGGGAGAGCCAGGCCAGCCGCTTGCCGTCCGGGCTCGGGCGCGGGGTGCCGTCCCAGCCCGCGCCGCTGGTGAGCTGGCGCAGCGGGCCGCCGGCCACCGGCACGGCGTAGAGGTCGGCGTTGGTGGAGGTGGCCTCGACCGCGTCGGTCATGGCCGTCACGTAGAGCGTCCGGCCGTCGGGGCTGAAGGCCAGGTCGGCGCCGCCGCCGCGGTGGCCGGGGGGCACGTCGCGTTCACCCGGGGTGAGGTCCGTCGCCGGCTTGCCGTCCAGCGGCACCAGCAGCGCGTGGGCGCGCCCGCGGCCGCGCCACTCGTCCCAGTGGCGGAAGAGCAGGCCTGTGGCCAGGTGCGGCCGCTTCGCGGCCTCGTCCTGCGAGCGCTGGTTGCAGGCCGCGTCGGCCCCGCAGGCCGGATCCACCTCCGCGGTGACCAGGAGCGCGCGCCCGTCCGGCGCCCAGGCGATGGCGTCCACGCCGCCGGGGAGCCCGGTCACCCGGCGCGCCTCGCCGCCGGCCAGGTCGATCACCCAGGCCTGGCGCGAGCCGCTGCGTGCCGAGCCGAAGGCGAGCTGCCGGCCGTCGGGTGAGAAGACGGGGCCGGAGACGCGCTCTTCGCCGAAGGTGAGCTGCCGTGCGGGGCCGCCCGCGGAGGGCACCACGAAGAGCGACGAGAAGAGCCGCTCGCCGTCTTGCGACGCGCGGGCCACCGTGAACGCGACCAGCCGTCCATCCGGGGCAAGCGCCGGCTCGGCCACCCGCTCGATCGCCAGCAGATCGGTGATGCTCAGCGGGCGGGCTCCGGGCGGAGCGGCCTGCGCGGGTACGGCGGGAGCAGCGAGGAGGAGGGCCGAAGCGAGCGGGAGCCAGCAGGGCATGCGACGGACCTTGTACCACGCTCGCGGTTCTCGCCCATGGGGGCTACGTCGCCACTTTGCCGTGAGGTGAGAACCCAGTAACCTCGGTGATCCATGGTTCCAGGGTCGAAGGTCAACTCCGGGGGCGGCGAGCCCTGCCCTCGGTGCGGCGCAGCGCCCGTCCCCGGCGCCAGCACCAACTTCTGCCCTGGCTGCGGCCTGGACCTCCGGCCGTCCGGGCGTGCGGGCCCTCCCTCGCTGCTGGGGCTGATCGTGGCCGATCGGTACCGCCTCATCGGCCCGCTGGGCGAGGGCGGCATGGGCTCGGTCTACAAGGCCGAGCACATCCGCATGGGCAAGGCCCTGGCGGTGAAGATCCTGCGCGGCGACTTCGCCCGGGATCCCCAGGCGGTGGCGCGGTTCCGGGCCGAGGCGCAGCTGGTGTCTCGCCTCTCACATCCGCACACCATCGCCGTCTTCGACTTCGGCGAGATCGAGCGGCTGGGCGGCTTCTACCTGGCCATGGAGTACGTCCCGGGCCGGGACCTCGCCCACGCGCTCCGCTACGACGGCCCCTTCCACGAGAGCCGCGCCGCCCACCTGGCCGTCCAGGTGCTGGGCTCGCTGGCCGAGGCGCACGAGGCCGGCATCGTCCACCGGGACATGAAGCCCGGGAACCTGATGCTGATGCAGACGCGGCCGGGCGAGGACTTCGTGAAGGTCCTCGACTTCGGCATCGCCAAGCTGCGCGACGACGCCGGCGCCAGCACCACCAGCGTGGGCGCCATCGTGGGCACGCCCAACTACCTCGCCCCGGAGCAGGCCCGCGGCGACGCGCTCGACGCCCGCGCCGACCTCTACGCGCTGGGCTGCGTCCTCTACGAGCTGATCTCCGGGCGGCCGCCCTTCGTGGCGGCCAACCCGCTGGCCATCGTCAGCGCGCACCTCAACGAGAAGCCGCAGCCGCTCACCGAGCTGGTGCCGGGGGTCTCGCGCCGCTTCGCCGAGCTGGTGCACCAGGCGCTGGAGAAGGATCCGGACCGGCGCTTCGCCTCGGCGGACGCCATGCGCGACGCCATCCTGGCGCTGGGCGAGCCGACCGAGTCCCGGCCGCTGCGGCGCCCCGAGGCGGCGCGCACCGGCGAGCTGGTCATCGCCAGCCGCGAGGACTTCGAGGCCTTCGAGCGGCAGCTGGTGCGCACCCGCCGGCGGCGCCGGCTGGTGCCGATCTGGCTCACGGCCGCGCTGCTGGTGGTGGGCGCGGTGGCCTGGCGCTGGGGCGACATCTACGCCGCGCTGGCGGAGAAGGCGCCCGGGCTGGCCGCGGTGATCCCCGGCTCGCTCCGCCCGGCCGATCACTACGACGGCGAGGAGGCCGAGCCCAACAACGCGCCGGCCCAGGCCAACCCGCTGCCCATCCCGCGCGGCCACGACGCCCGGCTGGCCGGGGGCGTGGCCCGCATCCGCGGCACGGTGGGCGCGCGGCTGGAACCCGACGCGGGCGACGTGGACGTCTTCAGGATCGTCGTGCCGGAGGCCGCCGGCGAGCGGATCCTGCTGGCCGACTGGTACTCCGACGCGATCCCGGGCCAGGGCATCCGCGGGCTGCGGGTGGTGCTGACGCTGCACAGCCCGGAGGCCACCCGGGCCGCCGGGACCGAGGCCATGGCCGCGCCGGTGATCGCGGCCTCCTCCGGCGCCGGCGTGGGCCTGCCGCAGCGGCTCCGCGCGCTGATCGAGCCGGGCACCTACTACCTCGCCGTGCGCGAGCAGCACGACCCGGCCACCGGCGCGGTGGAGAAGCCGAGCGACCGGTATGTCGTGGCGGTGCGGCTGCTGCCGCCGGAGTACGACGCGCCGGCCACGCCGCTGCCACCGCTGCCCGCCCCGGAGCCGGTCCGTCCGGCGGCCAAGGGCGCGCCCAAGACGGCGAAGGGGCCGTAGGCGCGCCACGGTCCGGCGGCGCCCTTCGACTCCGCCGCGGCTTCGCGGCGGCTACGCTCAGGGCGAACGGTGGTCCACTCCGTTCGGGCTGAGGGTGGCGTGCCCGGGCGACCGTAGGCGCGCACAGTCCGGCGGCGGCCCTTCGACTCCGCCGCGGCTTCGCCGCGGCTACGCTCAGGGCGAACGGTGCTCCTCCGTTCGGGCTGAGGGTGGCGAGCCCGAGAGGCCTTAGGCGCGGGCGGTCCAGCGGCGCCCTTCGACTCCGCCGCGGCTTCGCCGCGGCTACGCTCAGGGCGAACGGTGGTCCTCCGTTCGGGCTGAGAGTGGCGAGCCCGGGCGACCGTAGGCGCGCACAGTCCGGCGGCGGCCCTTCGACTCCGCCGCGGCTACGCTCAGGGCGAACGTGTTCCTCCGTTCGGGCTGAGCGTAGCGAGCCCGCAGGGCTCGCGGAGTCGAAGCCCAGGTCCCGAGCGAGCGCCGCAAATACAAAGGGCCGGCGCCTCTCGGCGCCGGCCCTCGGATGCAGTCCAGGCCCGGAGGCCCGGTCAGGCGCTACGCCTGGGCCTCGGCCTCAGCCTCGACCTTCACCTTGGCCTTGCCGACGACGTCGGAGTGCAGCTTCACGGGCACCTCGAAGTCACCGGTGGACTTGATGGGGTCGGCCAGGTCGATTCGACCGGCGGTCGATTTGCAGGCCGCGGGCGGCCAGCGCCTCGGCGATGTCCAGCGCGGTCACCGAGCCGTACAGCTTGTCCTGCTCGCCGACCTTGCGCTTCAGGGTGACGGGCGTGTCGGACAGCCGCTTGGCGACGGCCTGCGCGCTGGCCTTCAGCTTGGCCGCCTTGGCAGCGGCGACGGCCTTCTGGTGCTCGAGCTCGCGAACGTTCTTCGGGTTCGCGACCACGGCCAGGCCGCGGGGGAGCAGGTAGTTGCGCCCGTAGCCGGGCTTCACGTCCACCAGCTCGCCGCCCTTCCCCAGGTTCTCGATGTCTTCACGGAGGATGAGCTTCATCGCGGCGCTCCTTTACATCTGCCCGACGGTGTAGGGCAGGATCGCGAGCATCCGGCCGCGCTTGATCGCCGTGGCGACCTCGCGCTGGTGCTTCGCGCAGTTCCCGCTGATCCGGCGCGGGATGATCTTGCCGCGCTCGGTCAGGAAGTACTTCATCTGCCCCTGATCCTTGTAGTCGACCTTCAGCGTCTTGTCGGCGCAGAACCGGCAGACCTTGCGCCGGCCGAAGCCGCGCCGCCCGCCCATCTCCTCGCCGCCGCCGTCACGGTCGCCCCGGTCGCCGCGGTCGCCGCCGCCACGGCCGCCGAAGCCGCCGCCGCCGCCACCACCGCCGCCGAAGCCGCCGCCGCGCGGCCCACCGCCGCCGAAGCCGCCACCCATCTTGGAACCGCCCATGTCAGGACGTGCCATGGCTTACTCCACCCCCTCGGCCTGCTCGCCCTCGAAGGGCTCCTCGCCAGGCGCGAACTCGCCACGCTCCTCGCGCGGCTTGGGCTCATCCTCCACCGGCTGGATCTTCACGTCGGCCTCGACCTGGCGGGACTCGAAGTCCACGTCCTCGGCGAGCTTCACCGACTGGAACTTGGTCACGACGTCGAGCATCTTGAGGTTGCGCTCGAACTCGTGCACCAGGCCCGGCTTGCCGACGTACAGGCAGTGCATGTAGAGGGCCTTCGCGTTCTTCGCGACGGGGAAGGCCGTCTTGCGCTTGCCCTGGTTGGTGAACCGGATGACCTTCCCGCCCTCGCGGCTGACCACGCCGCGGAGGCGCTCCTTGATCTCCTCCACCTGATCCTCGGGCGTCTCCGCCTTGAGCAGGTAGATGGTCTCGTACTCGCGTACGAGGTTCTTCGCTTCAGCCATGTCGCTCCCCTCGGGTTTCGTAGCGGCGGTTCACCCGCCGCGAGGAGTCGTCACCGCCTGCCGGCACCATGCCGGCGGGTCGGCTACTGCACGGTGTCCCCGGCGCGCGGGCGCCGGTTCACCTGGTTCATCGCCCTGGAGGCCCCCAGCTCGACGACGAGCCGGACCGCCTCCGTGGCGCGCTCGACGCAGAGCTCCAGCTCGGCGTCGTCTGCCTTCGAGAACTTCCCGAGCACGTAGTCCGCCGGGTCCATCCGCGGCGGCGGCCGGCCCACGCCGATCCGCACCCGCGCATACTCCGGTCCGCCCACGTGCGCCTGGACGCTCTTCAAGCCGTTGTGGCCGCTGTGGCCGCCGCCGACCTTCAGCTGGATCCGGAACGGCTCCAGCTCGAGGTCGTCGTGGACCACCACCAGGTCCTCCAGCCCCACCTTCCAGAACCGCAGGGCGGCGCCGACGGCCTCGCCCGAGTGGTTCATGTACGTCTGGGGCTTCATGACCCAGACGCGCTCTGGCCCGAGGCGGGCCTCGGCCAGCTCCGCACCGAACTTGCCGGTGGCGAAGCTGGAGCGGGCGAGGGAGACGAGCCGGTCGGCGACCATGAAGCCGACGTTGTGGCGCGTCTTCGCGTACTCCTCGCCCGGGTTTCCGAGGCCGACCACGAGCTTCAAGCGGCGGCCTTACTTCTTGCCCTTGTCGCCACCCTTGGCGTCGCCGGCCTTGGCAGCGCCAGCGGCGGGAGCGGCAGCGCCCGCGGCCGGGGCCGCACCACCGGCGGCCGGAGCCGCGGCGGCACCCTCGGCAGGCGCGCCCGCGACGGCGGCCACCGGAGCGACCACCTCTTCCTTCTCGGGCACGGCGACGAAGGCGACCACGTAGTCGGCGACGTACTTGAACTTCACGCCCTCGGGCGCCTTCACCTCGCTGATGTGCAGCGAGTGGCCGATCTTGATGTTGGTGACGTCCACCTCGATGACGGCCGGGATCTTGCCCGGGAGCGCCTCGACGGCGATGTCGTGCGCCGAGATCGAGAGGATGCCGCCCTCGGCGGTGCCGACGGCCTTGCCGGTGATGGAGACCGGGACGTTCACCTTCACCGGCTGGTCCATGCGGACCTCGAGGAAGTCCGCGTGCAGCAGCTTGCGGCTGACGGGATCGACCTCGTACTCCTTGAACAGGACCGGCTTCTCGGTCCCGTCCACGCTCAGCTTGAGGAGCGTGTTGAACTTGTGCGGCGTCTCGATCGCCTTCAGCAGCTTGGCGGGGTCGACGGCGACGTGGGTGGGCTCGGTCTTGCCGCCGTACACGACGGCGGGGATGAGCCCCTTGGAACGGAGCCGGCGCGCGGGGCCCTTGCCCTTGCCCTCACGCTTCTCGGCGGAAAGAACGATCTCGGCCATCTCATCCTCCCAGTGGACTCGCCGCTCTCTCGGAGCGTGCGAGGGGCCGTCGCGGAAAAGCGCTCGGGCCCTGGGTGTCTCGTCGGGGACCCCGCCAGAACACCTCGGGCGGGACCACAGGAACGCGCGTGATTACTTGAATTCCCGCAGGGCGTCAAGCCGTTCCAGCCGGCTTGGCGGGCCTTCCCGGGCGATCGGCCACAGGATCAGGGCTGGAGGCGCACATGCCCGACCTGACCCGCCCGGACGTCCCCTTCGACGATCAGGACCCTGACCAGCGCAAGGTGGTGGAGGATCAGGAGTCCTTCCCGGATCGTCCCCCGATCAGGGAGGGATCCCCCCTGGTCGATCCCGACCGGGCGCCTGGCAGCCCGGAGGGTGTACCGCCGGGGCCGGGATCGCCGCGGTAGCGGTCCCGTTCATCCTTCGACTTCGGGCCCGGCATCGAGCGCAAGCGGGCCGAGACCGGGCCCTACCCCAGGACGAACGGGTGGTAACCGGACGCCCTGAGTGCCCCCGTTCGCCCTGAGCGTAGCCGCGGCAAGGCCGCGGCGGAGTCGAAGGGCAGGAGTCGAACGGGCAGGCCGAACGGCCCCTGCTCGCCACTACACGAACAGCGAGCTGAGCGAGTCGGCCGAGTGGATGCGCCGCACGGCCTCGGCCAGCAGGGCCGCCACGGGCAGCGGCGTGATCTTGGGGCAGGCGGCCACGGTCGGCGTCGGGGCGATGGTGTTGGTGATCACCACCTCCTCGATCGGGCTCTTCATGATCCGCTCGACGGCCGGGCCGGAGAGCACGCCGTGGGTGGCGTACGCGTAGACCTTGAGCGCGCCCTTGTCCATCAGCGCGTTGGCGGCCTGCGTGAGCGTCCCGGCGGTGTCGATCATGTCGTCCAGCAGGACGGCGATCTTGCCCTGGACCTCGCCGATCACGTTCATGATCTCGGCCACGTTGGGCTTGGTGCGCCGCTTGTCCACGATGCCGAGGGTGGCGCCGATGCGCTTGGAGTAGGCGCGGGCGCGCTCCACGCCGCCGGCGTCCGGCGAGACCACCACCACGTTCTGCGCGTCGCCGTCGAAGCGGCGGCGCATGTGCTCGAGCAGCACCGGCGCGGCGTAGAGGTGATCGAAGGGGATGTTGAAGAAGCCCTGGATCTGCCCGGCGTGCATGTCCATCGACACGACGCGGGTGGCGCCGGCGGCCTCCAGCAGGTCGGCCACCAGCTTGGCGGTGATGGGCACGCGGGGCGCGCTCTTCCGGTCCTGGCGGGCGTAGCCGTAGTAGGGCAGCACGGCGTTGATGGAGCCGGCCGACGCGCGCTTGAGCGCGTCGATCATGATCAGCAGCTCCATCAGGTTGACGTTGGCGTCGGGCGAGGTGGACTGGATGACGAACGTGTCCATCCCGCGGACGTTCTCGCCGATCTCGACCTGGATCTCGCCGTCGGAGAAGCGGCCGACCGTGGAGCGGGCCAGCGGGCGGCCCAGATCCGCGCAGATGGCCTCGGCCAACGCCCGGTTGGAGTTGCCAGAAAAGACCTTGTACTCCGGCCGGCCGCCGTTGAGTTCCATCGCGCCCTCCGCTGGTGTCTTCGACTCGCGCCGGCGCCGCCAGCCGCCGCGAGGGCGCCCTTATACCGGACAGGTCCGACTGCGTCGACCTGCGTCGGAAAACCGCTCGGATCAGCGGACTTAGTCGTCCGCCAGGTGCGCGTCGGTCCCGGTGGGCCTGGGGGAAGGGCCCTTCTTCACCTCCCGGTCGTACTCGGCCAGGATGGTCTTCTCCATGCGCTCCCGCGTCTCGGAGTTGAGCGGGTGGGCGATGTCCTTGAACGTCCCGTCCTTCCGCCGCTTCGCCGGCATGGCGATGAAGAGGCCGCTGTTGCCGTGGATCACCTTCAGGTCCCGGATCACGAAGCAGTGGTCCAGGGTGATGGTGACGTAGGCCTTCAGCTTCTCCTCGCTGACCGGGAAGACGCGGACCTCGGTGATCTCCATGGTGTCGCCCTCGGTTGCCGTCGCACCGTCCGCACGAGGAAGACCTGCAGCCCGTCCTTCCTCCTCGAAGCGATCGCCTTCGCGGCCTCACGCGCTGGCTTCCGGCCCGGAAAGACGCCGAAAACAGTGGGGCCACTGCCCGACATTATAGCCGCCGTCGCCCCCGCACCCACCAGCCGCCCCAAGAGCGGCGAGAGCTCCGGACGATGGGTCAGGCAGGCCTCCTGGAGATCGTTCCCCAGCAGGGTCGGCCGGAAGCGCGCCGGGCGCCTGGGCTGCTTGACGGTCCGTCCCTGGCGCGCCGCGTCGAGCCACCCGTAGGCCTCGCCGGCGCGGATCGCGAGCGCCGGGTCGCGCGGGTAGACCAGCACCAGGTCGAGCGGCGGGACGACGGCCGGGCGGAGCTTCTCCCCTCTTCCGGTCGCCCAGGCCGGCCCGGGACCGAGGAAGAACGGCACGTCCGAGCCGACCTCCAGCGCCAGCCTTGCCAGCGCGGCCCGATCGCGGACGCGGAAGGCGCGGGCCAGGCAGCGCAGCACCGCCGCCGCGTCGGAGGAGCCGCCGCCCAGCCCGGCGGTGACGGGCGTCTGCTTCCGGATCCGGATGGCGATCGAGCGGTCGATCCCGAACCGCTCGCGGAACAGCTGGGCGGCGCGCGCGGCCAGGTTGCCGTCGCCGTCCAACTCCGGGCGGCCGGGCACCCGGCAGGTGACCGGGCCGGCGCGGGCGCCGACGCGGACGTCCACCTCGTCGCCGAGGTCGAGCGGGACCATCAGGGTGAGCAGGTCGTGGTAGCCGTCGGCGCGCGCCGGGCCGACGCGCAGCACCAGGTTCACCTTGGCGGGGGCCAGCGTATGGAGGTGCACGGCCGACCTCTACCACACCCGCCCAGCGGCCCCGACCTCCGCATGTCACGTCCTGACGCCTCGCGTCTCCTTTCCGGTTGCGAGCCGGCCACACCTGCGTAGGCTCCGCGCCGCATCTCTCCAGGGAGGAACGACACCATGAAGCGCATCACGCTGTTCGCGTTCGTCGTCGCCGCCGCGGTGACCGCCGCCGGCTGCAGCACCGAGGCCGCCTTCGGCCCGCCGGCCACCATGAAGCTCTCCGCGCCGCCGGCCCCGACGCTCGCCGCCAAGACGTCGGCCGACGCCGTGGTCCGCACGGGCCCGCACGACTCGGCCAAGCAGGTCGCCACGCTGCCCGCCGGCGCCGCCCTGCAGGCCTCCGCCGAGGTCTCCCGCGGCTACCGCCGGGTGAAGACGGCCGAAGGCCAGACCGGCTACGTGCTGGCCAGCGCGCTGACCGTCAGCGAGGCGGCGGCTCCGGCCGCTGCGCCCGCGGCAGCGCCCGCTCCGGCGGCCCCGGCCACCGAGCCGGCCCCGGCGCCTGCGCCTGCGCCGGCGACCGCGCAGTAGGCTCGCAGCCCAGGGAACATGGACGGGCGCGGGGACCTCGGGTCTCCGCGCCCGCTCCAGCTTCAGAGGCTGGCCAGCCAGGCCCTGGCTGCGCGCGCGTCCGCGAACTCCGGGGTGACCTCGCCCGGCCAGGTCCCGCGAAATTTGGACAGGGTGTTCCAGCGCGCAAACGATTAGACTGCCGCCCCGTGCGCGACCGAAGCTACGACCACGTGCCCTACCGGATGAGCGAGATCGAGCACCGGTACGGCGACAACGTCCACATCATCGCCAACCCCTTCCTCCTCGGGCAGCTGGCCACGCTCTGCTCGAAGGAGACGCGGCAGCCGGAGATCAACCGGCTGGTGCGCCTCCTCTACGAGGACCTCATCCGCACGGTGCTGAACGTCGAGTTCCCGCGCCGGCGCGTGGCGGTGCCCACCCGCATGATCGACACCTCGCCCCAGGCCATCTTCGAGGGCGAGGTGATCGACCGGCACGTGCGCGCCGTCACCGTCAACATCGCCCGGGCCGGCGCCGTCCCGTCGCAGCTCACCTACGACCTGCTCAACGAGACGCTCGACCCGTCGCTGGTCCGCCAGGACCACATCATCATGAGCCGCATGCTGGGCGACCACGAGGAGGTGGTCGGCGCCGGCATCGGCGGCATGAAGATCGGCGGCGACGTGGACGAGGCCTTCCTGCTCTTCCCCGACCCGATGGGCGCCACCGGCTCGTCGCTGGCCACCGCCATCGAGACCTACAAGAAGAAGGTCCCGGGCAAGCCGCGGCGGATCGTGAACCTCCACCTGATCGTCACGCCCGAGTACCTGCGCACCATGACCAAGGCGCACCCGGACGTCGCGATCTACGCCATCCGCCTCGACCGCGGCCTCTCCTCGCCGGAGGTGCTCGCCACCATCCCCGGCACCCGCTGGGACGAGGAGCGCGGCCTGGACGACCACCAGTACATCGTCCCGGGCGGCGGCGGCTTCGGCGAGATCATGAACAACGCCTATGTCTAGCGCCGCGCCCATCGACGTCCTCATCTCCGAGGCCGACCTCCGCTCCCGCGTGGCGGAGCTCGGCGCCCAGAATCACCCGCGACTACCAGGGGCGCTCCCTGGTGGTCATCGGCGTGCTCAAGGGAAGCTTCATCTTCCTGGCCGACCTGGTCCGGGCCATCGACCTGCCGCTCTCGGTGGACTTCATCGGCATCAGCTCCTACCAGGGCACCCGGTCCACCGGCGTGGTCCAGATCACCAGCGACCTGACGCGGCCCATCGAGGGCAAGGACGTGCTGCTGGTCGAGGACATCGTCGACACCGGCCTGACCATGAAGTACCTGCTGGAGAACCTGGCCACGCGGCTGCCCACCAGCGTGAAGATCGCGGCGCTGCTGGAGAAGCCGGCGCGCGCGCAGGTGAAGATCCCCATCGACTACCGGGGGTTCGTGATCGGCGACGAGTTCGTGGTGGGTTACGGGCTCGACTGGGACGGCAAGATGCGCAACCTGCCGTTCATCGGGGTGCCGAGGAGCTGACCGGGACCCCGCCCTCGCGGGCGACCGGCACGGAGCGCGACATGGCTGACGGACGGGTCTCGGGTTCGGCGGGGAAGACGCTCCTCGTCTGGTTGGCCATCCTGGGCCTGCTGGCCGCGGTGGGCTGGCTGGCCTCCGAGCGGAACGCGCGCACCTGGTACCTGGTCCCGGAGGACGGGCGGCTGGTGGTGAAGCGCGGGTTGATGCTGCCCGCGGGCCGGGGCGACTTCGAGACGGCCAACCCGGACCTGGCCAAGGCCTACGCCCCGCTGGTCCCGCCCTCGGCGGGCAGGCTGCCGGCCGCCGAGCGCACCTTCTCCGACCAGGCCGACCTGGATCAGGGGCTGTACGACACCCTCGCCGGATGGGCGCGGGAGGACGTGGCCACCGGCGAGCAGGCCCGGCTGGACCGCGGGCTGGGCTACATCGGCCGCGCCCTGCTGCTGCCCGGCCTCTCCACCGCGCAGCGCGATCGATCTCGCCGCCCTGCAGGCCGAGTCGGGCTACTACGAGGCCCGCCGGCTGCTCGAGTCGGCCAGGCTGCTGCTGGCGCAGGCCTCGGAGAAGCTGCGGGCGACCGCCAACATGCCCGCCTCCCCGCACGCCCTGGACGCCCAGCTCCTGCTCAAGGAGCTGGGGCCGGCCCTGGACTCCGCCAGCGCCGCTGCCCGGGCGGCCGCCCAGTCGGCCAGGGAGGACGCTGCCCGGGCGAGCCAGGTGGAGGCGGCGCCGGCGCCGGCGCCGGCGACGAGGTAGGCCGCAACCCACCGATACCGCCCGCAGATCCGTGCGCCTGCCTGCCTGATCCCATGAGAAGCGGCCCGGCCGGTGTAACATCGCCTGGCCATGGCCTCCTTTCACGCTAGGAACGGGGCGGGCGAGCTGCTCGCCCGCTACTCCTTCGTCGAGCCGCTCCTCGAGGGCAAGCGCGTCCTCGAGGTCGGCGCCGCTGCAGCGACCGAGGGCGCGACGGCGCTCTTCCTCGCTGATCGCGGCGCCGCCGCGGTCCTCTCGATCGACGCCGACGAGGGCGGGCTGGAGGCCGCGCGCGCGGCCGGCCATCACCCGTTCGTCCAGTTCCTGGCGACCCAGCCGTCCGAGCTCCGGCCGGGCACCTTCGACCTGGTGCTGGTCGCCGACGGCGCGCCGCTGGCGGCCGATCCGGAGCAGGTGGCGGCGCTGCGGCGGCTGCTCTCGCCGGGCGGGCGGCTGGTGACGGCGCTGCCGGCGGAGGGCGGCGGGCTGGGCGACCTGGCCGGTGAGCCGCCGGGCGGCGAGGCGCCGGCGTACGAGACCTTCGTGAACGCGCTGGCGGATCACTTCCCGCTGGTGGAGGTGGCGGCGCAGTCGATGACGGTGGGCTGGGTCTTCGGCCTGCCGTCGGAGGACGAGCCGGAGATCGCCATGGACGGCCAGCTGGCCGGGACGCCGGAGACGGCGGCCTACGTGGCCATCTGCGGCGAGGAGCCGAGCGGGCTGTCCGGCTTCTCGGTGGTGGCGCTGCCGTCGGGGCCGCTGGTCCAGGCGGCGCGCGCGCGGGCCGGGCTGCCCGGCGAGGTGGACGTGCTGCGGGCGCAGCTGCGCGAGGCGGAGGCCGCCCGCGCGGTGCAGGAGGAGGCGCTGGCGGAGCTGCGCGCCCGGGCCGAGGCGGCCGAGGCGGCGCGGGCCGAGGCGCTGGCGGCGGCGGAGCTGGCGACGCGCGATCGCGACGAGGCGCAGGCGGCGCGGGCGCTGGCGGAGGTGGCGCAGGCCGAGGCGCAGGCGCAGGCGCGCGCCGCCGAGGAGGCCCGCGACCAGGCGGTCGCGGCGCGGGACGAGGCGGGCGCGGAGCGCGACGACGCCGTCGGCGCGCGCGTGCAGGCGTTCGCGCTGCGCGACCAGGCCGAGGTGGTCCGGCAGGCGGCGGACGAGGCGCGGCTGGAGGCCGAGGGGCAGCGCGATCGCGCCCAGCAGGCCGCGGCGCTGGAGCGCGAGGAGCGGGACCGGGTCCGCGAGGCGCTGGAGGCGGCCCAGGCCGAGCTGGCCGGGCTGCGCAACGAGCGCGACACCGCGCTGGCCGAGGTGGCGGCCCGGCGCGGGCAGCTGGAGGCGGCCACGGCCGAGCTGGCGGCGCTGCAGGAGGCGCGGGACGAGGTGGCGCGCGAACGCGACCAGGTCCGCGGCGAGCGCGACCAGGCGCAGGCGCGCGAGACCGACGCGCAGCGGTCGCGCGAGGTGGCGCTGGCCGAGACGGTGGCGCTGGGCGAGGCGGTCTCCCGGGCCGACGCGGCCGCGGCCGACGCGGCCCGCGAGCGCGACCAGGCCATCGCCGCGCGCGAGGCGGTGTCGGCCGACCTGGCCGACCTGCACCTGGCGCTGGACGAGGCCCGGCTGGCGCGGTCGGCGCTGGAGTCGCAGCTGGAGCGGATCAGCGCCGACGCCATCGCGCGGACCGAGCAGCTGCGCACGCTGGAGGTGGCGGCGGCGCGGGTGCCCGAGCTGGAGTCGCAGGCCGGGCGGCTGTCCGAGCTGGAGGGCGCGCTGGCGGCCATGACCGGCGAGCGCGACGAGGCGCGCGACTCGCTGGCCCGGGCCGAGGCGGCGCTGCACGAGCGGCGCGCGGACGAGGACGAGGCGGCGGCGGCGCTGCAGGCGGCCCGCTCCGAGCTGCAGGCGGCGCGCACCGGGCTGGACGCGGCGCTGGACCGGGCCGGCGTGGCCGAGCAGCGCGTGACCGAGCTGGAGGAGGCGGTGGACGCCGGCGCGGCCGAGGTGAAGCTGCTGCGCGAAGAGCTGGAGCCGGCGCGGGCGCGGCTGGCCGAGCTGGACGCGTCGCTGGCCGCGGCGCGGGGCAACGCGGCCGAGCTGGAGGCGGCGCTGGCGCGGGCCGGCGAGCGCGAGTCCACGGCCTCGCTGCGGCTGATCGAGCTGGAGGGCACGGCCGGGCGCGCGGCGGAGCTGGAGGCCGCGGCGTCGCGGGTGGCGGAGCTGGAGGCGGCGGCGTCGATGCGCGCGGCGGAGCTGGAGGCGGCCAACGGGCGCGCGGCCGGGCTGGAGCAGGCGGCGGCGGCGCGGTCGGCCGAGCTGGAGGCCGCGGCCGGGCGGGCCGCCGAGCTGGAGACGGCGCTGGCGCGCGAGCGCGAGGCGCTGGCCGGCGCGCAGGCGGCGCTGGAGGCGGCGCGCCGCGAGCTGGACGAGGCGCGCGCGCGGGCCGGGCAGCTGGACGGGCTGCACGCCGAGCTGCAGGACCACCGGGCCCGCGCGGTGGAGGGCGAGGGGCTGGCGGCCGAGCTGGAGATCCTGCGGGCGCGGGCCGGCGTGGCCGACGCGCTGGCGGCGGAGCTGGAGGAGCTGCGCGGCCGCGCGGCCGGGCTGGAGCAGCGCGCCGAGCAGGCCGAGCAGGTGGCGTCCCGCAGCGCCGACCGCGACGCGCTCCGCGACGAGCTGGAGCGGCTGCGGGCGGCGGTGGCCGAGGAGGACGCGACCCGCTCGGTGGAGCAGGAGACGCTGCGCGCCAAGGCCGACGCGGCCGAGGCGCTGGCGGCGGAGCTGGAGGCGCTGCGCGGGCGGGTGGCCGACTCGGCCGGCCTGTCCGGCGAGGTGGAGGCGCTCCGGGCCGAGGCGGCCGCGGCGGCGCAGCTGCGGGCCGAGGTGGCCGCGCTCAGGGCGCGCGGCCCGGTCCCGGTGAACAACGACGAGCTGGCCGCCGAGCTGGAGCTGCTGCGGGCCAAGTCCGAGCTGGCCGAGCAGCTCTCGGCCGACCTGGCCGCCTCCGAGGGGGCGCGGCGCGCCGCCGAGGAGAAGCTGGGCGAGCTGAAGGACGCGGCGGACAAGAAGGTGTCCGAGGCGCGGCGCGCGGCCTACGACGCGGCCGGCGCCGCGGCGTCGGCGCGCAAGGACCAGGAGGCGCTGCGGACCGAGCTGGCCGAGGTGAGCCTGGCCCGCGAGACGCTGGAGGCGCAGGTGGCCGAGGCGGGCGCGCGGCTGGAGGCGGAGGGCGAGCGGCTGCGGGCCGCGGAGGCGGAGCTGGCGGCGCTCAAGGCGCAGGCGGCGGCCGCGCCGGTCGAGTCCGTCGAGCTGGTCGCGTCGGTGGCGGACGGCGAGGACCTGGAGCTGGCGCGCGCCGAGGCGGCGCGGCTGCGGGCCGAGGTGGAGCACTACGCCCGGGCCCGCGCGGCCCTGGAGACCGAGGTCTCGGCGGCGAAGAACGCGGCCGAGGCGGCCGAGGCGCAGGTGGCCGAGTTCGCCGCCGAGCTGCAGGCGGCGCGCTGGGAGCGCGAGGAGCTGGAGGGCCGGCTGCAGGGGCCGGCCGCGCCGGCGGGCGCGGCGGGCGAGCTGGCCCGGGCGCGCGACGAGCTGGCGGCCAAGGCCGCCGAGGTGGCGCTGCAGAAGCGCGAGCTGGCGCAGCTGCAGGCGGTGGTGGCGGAGCTGAACGCCCGCGGCCCGGCCGCCGACGCCGGCCCCGACCTGCGCACCGCCGAGCTGGAGGCGCAGCTCTCCGAGGCGCTGCGCCGGGCCGCCGACGCCGAGGCGGCCGCCGCGGCCCGGGTGGCCGCGCCGGGCGCCGACACCGCCGAGTCGCTGCACCGGGCCACCCAGGAGCGCGACAGCTACGCCGCGCAGGTGGCCGAGCGCGACGGGAAGATCGCCCGCCTGCAGCGCGAGGTGGCCGACAAGACCGAGCGCCTGGGGCGGCTGGCCAAGGAGATGGGCGAGCTGAAGGCCAAGGGGCTGGGGAAGATCTTCAGGTAGCGGCGCGGCGATCCCCGGGGGACCTGGCCACGCGCCAAGGGCCTGGGCTTCGACTCCGCGAGCCCTGCGGGCTCGCTACGCTCAGCCCGAACGGTGGCGGCCCCCGTTCGTGCTGATGGTCCTGGACGCACCGGCACGGACACGGGATCAGTTCGGCCTGAGCGTAGCGCCCGCGCAGCTGGCGCGGAGTCGAAGGACAGGCGTCCAGCGGTCTTCGCGCCCCGGCCCCTGTGCGCGCAGGGATCACACCGGCCCGCCCCGCCTCCGCACGCGGTCCTTTCGCCGGCCCCGACGTTCGGTGCTATCGTTGCCGACCGTGAGCGACAGCGACAACCGGCGGTACGAGCGGATCGAGATCGAGCTTCCCTGCCGCCTGTTCATCCCCGGGCGCGAGGGGCTCCAGTTCGAGGCGTTCTGCACTTCGCGGAACCTCGGGCTGGGCGGGGCCTTCGTGGCCGCCACCTTCCTGCTGCGCGAGGGGCTGGAGCTGTTCATCGAGCTGGGCCTGCCGGAGGGGCCGCTCTCCATCCGCTCCCGCGTCGCGCACTCGGTCGATCTCGACGACGCCGAGTTCACCACCGGCATGGGGATCGAGTTCCTGGACGTCGACGCCCACGGGCGCGAGACGCTGCTCAGGTACTTCACCCCGTCCCGCTACCTGTCCTTCTACGAGGGCTTCGTGGAGGAGTTCCCGCACCTCCGCAAGACGGTGCCCATGCGCGACGTGGCGCTGGTGCTGAACCTCTGGGAGGAGTGGAAGATCCGGCAGGAGGGCGGCCCGGCCTCGACGGCCTCGGGCGCGCCGCCCGCGCCGCCGCTCCACCCCGGCGGGCGTCCGGCCGCGCAGGGCGCCCTGCCCGGCCCTGCACGGCAGAACGGCCGCAAGCGCTGACCGCTGAGCTGCCCCGGCCGCGACGGCGGTCGGGGCACCCTGACCATGCGCTCGCGTGCGCGCCCGCCCGGCGCCGGTTAGGGCAGTGGCGTGCCCGACCCGCGTCCGCCCTCCCTCGGCCTGCGCCACGCCGCGCTCCGCGTCCGCGACCTCGCCGCTGCGGAGGCCTTCTTCACGGGGCCGCTCGGCTACCGCGTGGAGTGGCGTCCGGACCCGGACAACGTCTACCTGATCCGCGACGCGGACAACCTGGCGCTGCACCGCGTCGACGCGGCGGACGGCCCGGGGCTGCTCGATCACCTCGGGCTGCTGGTGGCGAAGGCGGAGGACGTGGACGCCTGGGAGCGCCACCTGGACGCGGCGGGCGCCCGCGTCGTCGCCCGGGCCAGGACGCACCGCGACGGCGCCCGCTCGCTCTACGTGGAGGGGCCGGAGAAGATCGTCGTCCAGATCCTCCATCACCCGAAGGCGCTCGGGGGCGCCTGATCGCCCACGCCCCGGTCGCTCGTCAGGGCAAACGATTGCCGGGGGCCCCGACCGGCGCTACCGTCCACGCCCAAATGAAGCGCGTCCGCGTCGCCCTCCTGTGGCACATGCACCAGCCCCTCTACCGCGAGCCGGAGACGGGCGAGTACCTCATGCCCTGGGTCCGGCTGCACGCGACGCGCGCGTACAACGACATGGCGTGGATCCTGGAGCGCCACCCCGGCGTCCGCTGCACGGTCAACTTCGTGCCGGTGCTGCTGGAGCAGCTCGATGACTACGTGGAGGGGCGGGCCCGCGACCGGTTCCTGGACCTGACCGCGCGCCCGCCGGGCGACCTCACCGCCGAGGAGCGCCAGACCATCCTGCGGTCGTTCTTCATGGTGGGCTGGGAGACCAACATCCAGCCGCTGCCGCGCTACTGGGAGCTGCTCCAGAAGCGCGGCCGGGACCTGCGCCACGTGGACCTGGCCAAGCTGGCCCAGGGCTTCGGCGACCAGGAGCTCACCGACCTCCAGGTGCTCTTCAACCTGGCGTGGATGGGCTTCGGCGCGCTGGCTGACGAGCCGGCGCTGCGCGCGCTGCGGGAGAAGGGGCGGGACTTCACCCGCGCCGACGTGGCCACGCTGCTCTCCGCCCAGTCGAGCATCGTGGCGGGGATCATCCCGCGCTGGCGGCGGCTGCAGGAGCGCGGGCAGGTGGAGCTCTCCTCCACGCCCTACTACCACCCCATCCTCCCGCTGGTCTGCGACACCGACGCGGCCCGCCGCGCCATGCCGGGCGCGCACCTGCCGCCGCGCTTCGTCCACCCCGAGGACGCGCGCTGGCACGTCCGCGAGGCCGTGGCCACGCACGCCCGCCGCTTCGGCGCGCCGCCCGCCGGCATGTGGCCGGCGGAGGGCTCGGTCTCGCCCGAGGCGGTGGAGGTGCTGGCCAGCGAGGGCGTGCGCTGGGCGGCGAGCGACGAGGGCGTGCTGCTCCAGTCGCTGGGGCCGGGCGCCTCGCGGCTGCGCTCGCTCTACCGCCCCTGGCGCGTGACCGCCGGGCCGGGGCGCGAGCTGGCCATGCTCTTCCGCGACCGCTCGCTCTCCGACGTGATCGGCTTCACCTACTCGAAGGTGGCCGCCAAGCACGCCGTGCAGGACTTCATCGCCCATCTGCAGGGCGTGGGCGAGGCCTGGCAGCACGAGGGGCAGCCCGGCCCGGCCACCGTGGGCGTGTTCCTCGACGGCGAGAACGCCTGGGAGCACTACCCGAACTCCGGCCACGAGTTCCTGGACCGGTTCTACGGCGCGCTGGAGTCGCACCAGGACCTCCAGACGGTGACGCTCTCCGAGGCCACCGCCGACGCGCCCGGGCCGGTCATCCCGCGCATCCACTCCGGCTCCTGGATCGAGGCCAACTACCGGATCTGGATGGGCCACGCCGAGGACCGGCAGGCCTGGGCCGCGCTGGGCAAGGCGCGCGAGATCGTGGCGCAGGCCGAGGCGGCCGGGACGGTGCCGGCGGAGCGGCTGGAGCGGGCCCGCCGCCACCTGTACGCGGCCGAGGGCTCGGACTGGTACTGGTGGTACGGCGAGGACTTCACCACCGAGCTGGCGGCGGAGTTCGACGGCCTCTTCCGCAACCACGTGATCCGGGCCGCGCTGCTGTGCGGCGCCCACCCGCCGCCCGAGGCGCTCACGCCCATCAAGCGCGCCGGCGGCGCCTCCGCCACCGGCCTCGAGGCGAAGCCGCTGCGCGAGCCGACGCTCCTGCTCACGCCGGAGCTGGACGGCAGGGAGACCACCTACTTCGAGTGGCAGGGCAGCGGCCTCTACCGCCCCGGCCAGCACCGCGGCTCGATGTTCGGCGGCGCGCAGGCCTTCCACGTGCTGCGCTACGGCTTCGACCTGGACGCGCTCTACGTCCGCCTCGACCCCGCCGAGTCGCCGGCCCGCTCGGCCGAGGTGGCCACGCACCTGCGCCTCACCTTCATGCTGCCGGACCGCCAGGCCTGGCTCGACTTCCCCATCCTGCCCGACGGCCAGCGCCACGCCGGCCAGCTGCAGGGCAAGGCCGCCGGCCAGATCGCCTTCGCGCAGGTGGTCGAGCTGGCCGTCCCGTTCCGCGCCCTGGACCTCCCGCCCGGCCTGCAGGTGGCGGTGAGCGTGACCGCGCTCCGCAACGAGGTCGAGGTGGAGCGGCTGCCGCGCTACGGCTTCCTGCACTTCACCGTGCCGGACGCCGACTTCGAGCGGGTGAACTGGCGGGTGTAGCGGCGTTCTCCCGCTGAGCCGTGCTCCGGATCCGTTCGGCCTTCTATGAAGCGGCGTCCCCGGTCAAGGGCCGGTGATGTCGTTTGTCCTGAAGCCTGGGCGGCGCTGGTTGGCCATCGGTCAGGGAGTCAGGCGAACGCGAGTTCCATCAGCCTTCTATTCGCGCTCAACAGGGGCGGCAGTGCCGCCGGCGCAGTGGGGGATTCGAGCAGGGGGCGCCATCTGAGCGACGGCCGTTCCTGGTGACCGGCCAAGGCCGAACTCGCGCTCACCCTGTCTCGAAACCCGCTTTCGCCTCACTCCCGGATCTCCGGCCCGGCGTCCGCCCGACTGGGTCCGATTTCGGTCGTCTAGGCCATCGCGTTTCCCCTGCAGGTGCGGCTGCCGTCGAAGTCCTTCCCGTCCCTCATCATCGCGAACAGGATTCCGGAGAGTTTGCGCGCCAGCGCCACGACGGCGACTGCGCGTCCCCTCCGCCGGTGGATCTTCCCCGCCCATTCGCGCAGCGGTAGCGACTCTGCGCTCTTGCTGCGCAAGACGCAGTGCGCGGCCTGGACGAGAAGCCAGCGCACCCTGGCGTTGCCGGTCTTGGTGATCCGCCCCTTGCGCTGTTTCTCGCCCGAGCTCAGCTCGCTAGGGACCAGGCCGCAGTAGGCGGACACCTGCTGGGCACTCTGGAAGCGCTTGGGATCATCGATGACGACGTCGTATGCGATGGCCGTCACGATGCCCACGCCTGGCGCCGTCGTGAGCCTCCGTACCACTGCGCTGTCGCGGGCGATGGCCTCGAGGTCAGCGTCGGCCTTGGCGATCCGGGCGTTCAGCGTGTCGAACATCAGCAGCAACGGCTCGATCTCGTCGCGGACCTCGTCCGGCAGGGCCCATCTCATCTCCCAACACCACCCGCGCGAAGTGCTCGGCTTCGCAGCTCGGGGCCCGTAGCCCGTGGCTCCGCAAGGACGTCCGGGTCACCGTGATGAACCGCGACCTGGTGCGGACCAGCGTGTCTCTCACCGACAGGCGGACAGCGACCGTCCGCCGGGATTCCGACCTCCGGTGGGCCGCTCGGTAGGTCCCTGAACGGCAAGCCTCGGCCAGCGCTCGGGCATCTCGCCGATCTGGTCTTTACCCGCCTCGTCCGCGTCCCGTACATCGGCGCGTAGTTCGGGTCGGCCACGATCACTTCGTGCCCGAGCGATTCGATGTGCCGCGCCACCCATTCGCTTTCCGTGGAGGCCTCCAGCAGGAGCTTGGCCCGCGGCCTGTTCGCGAGCACCTCGGCGAACCGGTCGGCCCGGGTGGGGATCCGCACCTCCAGAACCCCGCCCTCCGCGTTCAGGATGCAAAGCTGGCTGTCCTTCTTGTGCAGGTCGATGCCAATATGGTCCACGGCTGGTCTCCACTCTCTGCGGCTCTGACCGCGTTGTGGGGCATTCGTGCCACCACCCCGAGGTGGAGGCCAGCCGCTTCATTCCATCTGAGCGTAGCGAGCCCGCAGGGCTCGCGGAGTCGAAGGCCAGGGGTTCACTTCCAGGCACCTCCTCCCGATCTTGCTGGATCTGGCAAACCGGTTGGCTATACAAACTGAACCGAGGGTAGGGCCCGACTGGACCGGGCCGGGGGGACGCATGACCGCGAACGAGGGCACGCCAACGCTCCAGGAGTGGACGGAGCGGTACGAGCAGTGGACGGGCAAGGACCTGGGGTTCAGCCGCGTGGCGGCGGGGCTGTTCCTGCTGGTCGGGGCGGGGTTGGTGCTCGCAGAGCACTGGCGCTGGGCGTACGTGGCCGTCGCGGCGGCGCCCGTGTTTATCTGTCTGGCCCGGCTGATCGAATCCAGCGTCCATCGCTGGACGGCGCTCAAGCGCGCAGACCTCGAACAGCCCATCCGACCGCGGCCTCGGGAGCTGGGGTGGGTCGCACTCGGGATCGGCGTGGCCGCCGGCATGGTCGTCCTGGGCTGGCCAGAGTTCTGGATCGGGTTCGATCCCTGGTTCTTCTTCGGGCTCGCGCTGCTGATCACCGCCGCGGCGTTCGCCGTGGGGCTTCCGATCGTGGGGGAGGATACGTCCTGGGCCGCCGTGCTGCTGGCTGGTGCCGGAGGTGCATCGCTCCTCTCGGAGGCCGGGGTCCTGGGCGCGGCGGTCGTCTCCGGATCCGGCCTCCTGCTGCTCAGCACCGGCGCTCGCGTGGCGCGCGACTACCGGCGCACGCGAAAAGGCTTCGTCGCGGCCTGGAGCGAGGCGCTTCGCAGGTCGCCCCCGCAGCGCGACCTCGTCAGGGTCGCGTACGACACCCGCAGCCTGGCCACGCTCTCCGCCCACGCGCGCGGCGTCGGAGACGTGATCGTGGGTCTCTGGATGTTGGCGGCTGCCGGGTTCAACGAGCTGTTTGGAGCGTCAGTCGGTCTGCCCATGCTCCTTGGGACGCTGCTCGTGTACCTGGCGGTCCTGGCGCCGGCGCGCCGCTACTACCAGCGGACCGGGCTCGTAGCCGCCGATCCCGGAAAGCTGATCTCGAAGATGCGAAGGATCGGGCTGCCGCTAGCCATCGTGGTCCTGCTCTTCCAGGCGTCCTTCGCGGCGATGATGCTGCACGGGGCGACGCGCTGGATCTGCATGGGGCTCCTCATCACGCCGGCGGCCCTGCTCCCGTGGGTTGCCAACGGGAACCTGGATGCATTCATGGTGATCCCGCTGTCGCAAATCCCGTTCACCGTGGTGCGGGATCCGGGCGTCAACACGATGACCTGGGTGGTCCTGGGCATCTCGCTGGCGGCGTTCGGCCTCTTCGGCCACGTCAGGTTCCAGCAGCTCAGCGCGAAGCTCCGCGGACCGCCTCCTGGCGAAGCAGCCTCCACATGAAGCCCCCCCACGAGCAGCTCCTCCAGCTCGACCGCGTCATCCACGAGCCGGCGCGGCTGGCCATCCTCACCATCCTGGCCGCGGCCCAGGAGGTGGGGTTCCGCTACCTGGAGTCGTCCACCCGGCTCACCAAGGGCAACCTCTCCTCGCACATGTCCAGGCTGGAGGCGGCCGGGTACGTGGAGATCCTGAAGGCGTTCCAGGGCAAGACGCCGGTGACGAGCTACCGGATGACGCCGGAGGGGCGGAAGGCGCTCAAGGCGTACCGGCTGCAGCTCTTGTCGGGGCTGGAGGGGTGAGCCGTCGTCCGGCAGGGCACTCCCTGGCCTTCGACTCCGCCGCGCCCGGGGGCGCGGCTACGCTCAGGCCGAACGGGGGGTGAAACGCCCGAGCGCGCTCAGAAGGCTCCTCACGCACAGCTGCGCCCGCTCACGGCCACACGTTCACCCCCGCCTTCCCCTCCCACCCCTTCGAGCGGATCACGCAGAAGCGCTGGCCGGTGGGCGCCTCCATCACCCACCAGCGCTTCACCCAGCCGATGCGCTTCGCGCCCAGCTTCTCCAGGCGCGCGACCTCGGCCTCCTGGTCGTCGGTCTCCGATGTCGAGGTGCACGCGGCTGGGGTGGTCCACCCGCTGGACCTCCACCGCCAGGTCGCGCGCGTCGGCGTGGAGCCCGACGTAGATGTCGTCCTCGCGCTCCTCGCGCGGCGCCATCCCCAGCGCGCCGCTCCAGAAGCGCGTCGAGGCCTCCAGCTCGTTCCCCTCGCAGTCGATGATGAACCCTGCCAGCCGGCTCCTGTGCATGCCCCCGTCTAGCGCGATCGCAGACTGCGCGAGCGTCAGCCGAGGGGGCGTCCCCGTCCAGGGCGCGTCGCAGGGATCGAAGCCGACGGCCGGCGCCGGGTGTATGAGGACGAGGTATCCAACCAAGGAGGACCCCATGGGCCTGCTGGACGATCTGACCAAGAACCTGGGCGGCGCGGCGCTGGGCGGCGGGCAAGCGGGCGGGGGCGCGCAGGGCGGGCAGGGGGCGCTGATGCAGGCGGCCATTCACTGGCTGTCAAGCGGCGGGCTGCAGCAGGTGATGGGCGCGCTCCAGCAGCAGGGGCTGGGCCACCTGGTGGACTCCTGGGTCTCCACCGGCGCGAACAAGTCGATCTCCCCGGACCAGCTGGGCAAGGCCATCGGGCCGGATCAGCTCGGCAAGCTCGCGAAGGACTCCGGGCTCGACACCGGCGCCGTCACGCAGCAGCTCTCGACGCTGCTGCCTGGGCTGGTGGACAAGCTCTCACCGGGCGGAAAGCTGCCTGACCTCGGCGCCGTGGGCGGCCTGCTCAAGGGGCTCTTCTGATCGCACCCGTGGGCGGGGGCGACGCCGTAGGTTGATCTCCTACATGCGCTTTGTGGAGAGAAGCCCCGTTCCCACGGGAATTGCCCGTTGCGTCGGGTCATGCAAGGGTGCACGCGACCGGGCTCGGGGCGGGCTCGGATAGACCGGTCAGGAGTCAACGTCGTGCCCGGCGTGAAGCCGACCATCTTGCTGGCCGAGGACAGCCCGACCAACGCTGTCCTGCTGATGCTGTTGCTCGGCGACGACCACGACGTGCTGCTGGCCCGCGACGGCCGGCGCGCGGTCGAGGTCGCCAAGACCGAGCAGCCCGACATCATCATCATGGACGGCATGATGCCGGTGCTGGACGGCTTCGAGGCCTGCGCGAAGCTGAAGGAGGATCCGGTCACCGCCGGCATCCCCATCATCTTCCTGACCGGCCTCGAGGACGAGGAGCGGGAGATCCGGGCGCTCGAGCTGGGCGCCTTCGACTTCATCTCCAAGCCCATCCGCCCGGCCCTGGTGCGCGCCCGCATCCGCAACTGCCTGGAGCTCAAGCGCCAGCGCGATCTGCTGGCCCAGCTCTCCTTCACCGACGGCCTCACCGGCCTGGCGAACCGCCGCCGCTTCGACGAGGTGATGGAGCTGGAGTGGCGCCGCGCCGCCCGCGCCCGCCGGCAGCTCTCGGTGCTGCTGATGGACGTCGACTGCTTCAAGCTCTTCAACGACACGCGCGGCCACGTGGCCGGCGACGACTGCCTGCGCCGCGTGGCCATGGCCGCCGCCACCGCGATGCGCCGCCCCGGCGACCTGCTGGCCCGCTACGGCGGCGAGGAGTTCGCCTGCGTGCTGCCGGAGAGCGACCTCGACGGCGCGCGCTTCCTGGCCGAGCGGATCCGCGAGCAGGTCGAGGCGCTGGGCCTGCCGCACCCGGCGTCCAAGTGCAAGCCGGTGGTGACGGTCTCGGTGGGCGTGGCCACCGTGGTCCCGGGCGACGACCGCGAGCCGGGCTGGCTGCTGGAGGCCGCCGACCGCGGGCTCTACCTGGCCAAGGAGCGCGGCCGGAACCAGGTCGGCGTGGCGCTGGCCGACTCCAGCATCGCCGCGGCCTGATCCGCGCGTCGAGGCTCGAGCCGCGTCCCGCGCCTGGAGCGCCGCCGCCGCGCTCGTGTATCCTCGCGCCCATGAGAAGCCCGCTCCGCGCCCTGCTCCTGGCCGCGCTCGCCCTCCCCGCCGCGGCCGCCGCCGCCCCGTGGACCGGGGCGCAGCAGAAGGCCTTCCTCGAGCAGTGCCGGCAGCCCGGCACGCCCGGCGCGGACGTGAAGGGTTACTGTGAGTGCATGATGGACCGGGCGCAGGGCATCGCGTCCTACGAGCAGCTCACCACCCCCGGCGCGCCCGGCGAGGTGGAGAGGAAGCTGGACGCGGCCATGGCCACCTGCCTCGACGCCGACCCGGCGCAGTACCAGGCGCTGCTGGTCCAGCGCGAGAAGGCCTGCACCGCCGCGGGTGAGTCCGCCGCCTGGTGCGCCTGCGCGCGCAAGTGGACGGCCGGCCGCTGGGCCAGGCTCTCGGCCCTGGTGACCTCGCTGATGGACGACGAGGCCCGCAAGGCCGAGCGGGCCAAGCTGCTCAAGGCCTGCCCCAAGTAGCCGCAGTCCCTGGGCGCGTCCCGTGTCCCTGGGAGCCCCGCTTGCCGCAGCAAGGCGTGGAGCGGCGGCAGGGCCCTCGTGTATCCTGCCCCCCTCTCATGGCCGAGACCGATCCGCCGACCCGCAGCCGCCAGACCGGGGAAGCCCCGGCTGTCGGCAGCCCGTTCTCGGTCGTGATGGTGCGCGGCCCGGCGGCCGGCGTGCGCGTGCCGCTCGAGGGGGAGGTGGTGGTCGGGCGCGACCCGCGCTGCGAGCTGCCGGTCCCCTCCGGCGACGTCTCGCGCCGCCATGCCCGCATCGTCCCCGAGGGCGACGGGCACCGGATCATCGACCTCGAGTCCACCAACGGCACCTTCGTCAACGGCCGCTCCGTGCGCGACCACCGCCTGGCGGCCGGCGACCGGATCGAGCTGGGCTCCTGCGTGCTCCGCTACCTGCGCCAGGGCGAGGCCGACGCCGAGGACATCGCCGCGCTGGCCGAGCTGGTCCGGCGCGACGCGCTGACCGGACTCGCGAACCGCCGCGCCTTCGAGGAGGCGCTGCGCCGCGAGGTGGCCCGCGCCCGCCGCGCCGGCGACCTGCTCTCGGTGGTGGCCATCGACGTGGACCACTTCAAGAACGTGAACGACGAGCACGGCCACGCCGCCGGCGACCAGGTGCTGGTGGAGGTGGCCTTTCGCGCCGCCAGCGCGCTGCGCACCGAGGACCTGCTGGCCCGCATCGGCGGCGAGGAGCTGGCGGTGCTGCTGCCCGGGGCCACGCTGCCCGCGGCGGCGGAGGTGGCGGAGCGGATCCGGCGCGCGGTGGCGGATCGCACCGTGAGCGTGCCGGACGGCGAGGTGGCGGTGACGGTCTCGCTGGGCTGCGCCACGCTCGCGCCCGGCGAGTCGGATCCCAGCAGCCTGGTGGCCCGCGCCGACGCGCGGCTCTACGACGCCAAGCGCGCCGGCCGCAACCGCGTGGTCTTCGCGACCGTGCCGGCCGCGGCCCAGTAGGAGCCACCCGGGCAGGCGTCCGGCCCCGCGCCCCGGGGGGTACCTTTCGACTGCGGTGAGGGGGTCCGCGGGTTATCCTCCGCGCCGCGTGCCTGCCCAGCCCAGAAGCTCCCGCTCCGCACTGGCGGTCCTCTTCACCATCGTCTTCATCGACCTGCTCGGCTTCGGGATGGTCATCCCGGTGATGGCGCTCTACGCCGAGCACCTGGGCGCGTCCAAGGCCCAGACCGGCTGGCTGATGACCGGGTACTCGGCCATGCAGTTCGTCTTCACGCCGCTGTGGGGCCGGCTCTCGGATCGCTTCGGCCGCCGCCCGCTGCTCCTCATCTCCATCTTCATGACCTCGGCGGCGTTCGTCATGTACGCGCTGGCGCCGTCGTTCGGCTGGCTGCTGGCGTCCCGCCTCTTCGCCGGCTTCGCCACCGCCAACATCGCCATCGCGCAGGCCTACATCGCCGACGTCACGCCGCCCGAGGGGCGCGCCAAGGGCATGGGGCTCATCGGCGCCGCCTTCGGCCTGGGCTTCGTGCTCGGGCCGGCGCTGGGCGGCTACCTCTCCAGCTTCGACCCCGCCTACCCCGGCTTCGCGGCCGCGGGGCTGGCGCTGGTCAACGGCCTGGCCGCGACGCTGGTGCTGCGCGAGCCCACCCAGCGGACCGTGGCGCCGAAGCGCGCCGGCATGCGGGCCATGCTGGAGGAGCTCTCGCGCCCCGGGATCCGGCGGCTCATCGCCATCTTCTTCCTGGCCATCATGGCCTTCAGCGCCATGGAGGCCACCTTCTCGCTGCTGGCGGCGCACCGCTACGGGCTGGCCGAGCGGCAGGTGAGCTACGTCTTCGTCTTCATCGGCGTCGTCATCACCGTCGTGCAGGGCGGGCTGATCGGCCCGCTCACGCGCCGGTTCGGCGAGCAGCGGCTGCTCGTGGCCGGGCTCCTGCTGCAGGTGGCCGGGCTGGCCGCGCTGCCGTGGGCGGGCGGCGTCCCCGGGCTCTTGGCGGCCTGCCTCCCGCTGGCGGCCGGCAGCGGCCTCACCAACCCGGCCATGAGCGCGCTCCTCTCCCGGAGCGCCAGGGCCGAAGACCAGGGGGGCACGCTCGGCATCGGGCAGTCGGCCTCGGCGCTGGGTCGCATCGCCGGGCCCATCTCTGCCACCAACGCCTACGATCACCTCTGGTTCGCGGCGCCTTACATGGGCGGCGCCGCGCTGGTGCTGGTCACGGCTGCCATCGCGGCCACCCTGCGCCGGCCTGCCCCAGCCGCCGAGCCGGGGGGCGCCGCGCGCGAGATCAGCTAGAATCGCCGGATGCCGGAGCTGCGCAGGGACCCCATCGTCGGCCGCTGGGTCATCATCGCCACCGAGCGGGCCCGCCGCCCCAACGAGCTGGCGCAGGAGGCGCCGCCGTTCCCGCGGGGCCTGTGCCCGTTCTGCCCCGGGCACGAGGACAAGACGCCGGGCGAGGTGTACGTGTGGGGCCGCCACGGCCACTCCCCGGCCAACGGCCAGGGCTGGAAGGTGCGCGTCATCCCCAACCGCTTCCCCGCGCTCAAGATCGAGGGCGAGCTGGACCGGCAGGCGGAGGGCATCTACGACCGGATGAACGGCATCGGCGCGCACGAGGTGATCATCGAGACGCCCGATCACCAGAAGACCACCAAGGACCTCACGCCCGCCGAGCTGACCGAGGTCCTCCTCGCCTGCAAGTCGCGCATCCTCGACCTGCGCAACGACCAGCGCTTCCGCTACGTCCTGCTCTTCAAGAACCACGGCGCCATGGCCGGCGCCTCGCTGGAGCACTCCCACTCGCAGCTCATCGCGCTGCCGGTGGTGCCGCGCCAGGTCGTCTCGGAGCTGGAGGGCTCGAAGCGCCACCACGACCTCAAGGAGCGGTGCATCTACTGCGACATCGTCGGCCAGGAGCGGAAGGACCGCTCGCGGCTGGTGTACGAGAACGACGACTTCGTGGTGCTGGCGCCCTGGGCGCCCCGCAGCCCGTTCGAGACCTGGATCGTGCCCCGCCGGCACGAGTCCAACTACGAGGCGGAGCCGCGCGAGCGCCTGGCGCAGTGCGCCCAGGCGCTGGGGACCACCCTCCGCAGGCTGGCGGCGGCGCTGGGGAACCCGCACTACAACTTCATGCTGCACTCCAACCCGCTGCGGGACGCGTCCAGCCCCAGTTATCACTGGCACATCGAGGTGATGCCGGCCCTGACGCAGCTCGCCGGCTTCGAGTGGGGCTCGGGCTTCCACATCAACCCGGTCCCTCCGGAAGAGGCAGCGGAGTTCCTCCGCAAGGTTGCTGGCTGACCTGCGCGACGGCGTCGCGCATACTGTGACCACCGATGGAGATCCTGTTCGTTTCCTCGGAGGTGGCCCCCTGGTCCAAGACCGGCGGCCTGGGCGACGTGGCCGGGGCGCTGCCCCGGGCGCTGGCCGCTCGCGGCCACCAGGTCACGGTGGTCACCCCGCGCTACCATGCCATCGACGTCCAGAAGGAAGGGCTGCGCCCGGCCGGCCACGAGCTGGTGATCCGCGGCCAGCGTGTTTCGCTGTGGGTGAAGGAGGAGGGCGCCCGGGTCTTCTTCGTCGAGCACGACCCGTACTTCGGCAGCCGGCTCGGTCCCTACGGCGACAAGCTGGGCGAGTACGGCGACAACGCCGAGCGGTTCGCGCTGCTGGTCCGGGTGGCGCTGGCGCTGCCCGGCGAGCTGGGCTTCCGGCCGCACATCGTCCACGGCAATGACTGGCAGACCGGGCTCATCCCCTACGTGCTGCGGCGCGAGCACGCCACTGACCGCGCCCTCTCCCGCGCCCGCTCCGTCTTCACCATCCACAACCTGGCCTACCAGGGCGTCTTCCCCAAGGCGGTGGTGCCTGCGCTGGGGCTGCCCTGGGACGTCTTCCGGTATCAGTCGATGGAGTTCTGGGATCAGCTCTCCTTCATGAAGGCGGGGCTGACCGGCTCGGACGCGCTCACCACCGTCTCGCCCACCTACGCCCGCGAGATCCTCACGCCCGAGGGCGGCGCGCACATGGACGCGGTGCTGCGCCACCGCGGCCGCGACCTGACCGGCATCCTCAACGGCATCGACACGGCGGAGTGGAACCCGGCCACCGATCCGCACCTGGCCGCCCCCTTCTCACCGGAGGACCTGGCCGGGAAGGCCACCAACAAGGCCGCGGTGCAGCGCGAGCTCGGCCTGCCGGTCCGGCCGGACGTGCCGCTGGTCGGCATGGTGGGGCGGCTGGCCGAGCAGAAGGGGATCGACCTGGTGTCGGCGGTGCTGCCGGCGCTGCTCCAGGCCGACGTGCAGCTGGTGCTGCTGGGCAGCGGGGACCCGGGCTACCAGGACCTGCTGCGCCAGGCGGCGGCGGCGCAGCCGCAGAAGATGGCGGTGCGGATCGGCTTCGACGAGGGGCTGGCGCACCGGATCGAGGCCGGCGGCGACGTGTTCCTGATGCCGTCGCGGTTCGAGCCCTGCGGCCTCAACCAGATGTACTCGCTCCGCTACGGCACGGTGCCGGTGGTGCGGGCGGTGGGCGGCCTGGAGGACACCGTCGAGGACTACGACGGCGCCGGCGCGGGCACCGGCTTCAAGTTCCGCCAGTACACGCCGGACGCGCTCATGACCGCGCTGCGGCGCGCGCTGGACCTCTACCGCGACCGGCGTGCCTGGCGCGGCCTCATGCTGCGCGGCATGGCCGAGGACAACAGCTGGGAGCGCAGCGCGGCGTCGTACGAGCAGATCTACCGGAAGCTGGCCGGGTAGGCGGCCCGGCGCGCGTCCCGCGGCCGGTCCACGGTGCGGTGGCCGGCCTGGCCGCCCGGCGGCGCAGGCCGGGCGTGCGCAAGGTGCTGGCATGGCCCCTCGCCACGACGAAGACCTCGACCCCGAGCCCACCGCCCAGCCCTCCGACCACCACGCCCGCGCGCTGCAGGAGGAGGACGACGAGAAGGTGGTGCCCGTCTCCAACGTGGGCGGCGCCGCCCCAACCCCGCTCGGCCTCGACTCCGGCGGCGACCTCGCCGGCCCGGAGGACGACCTCTCGAACCTCTCCGAGCCCGAGCCGCCGGAGGCGCCCGAGGTGGGCGCGCTCCATGTGCGCGACGAGGAGGACGAGCTGCGGGCGGCGCGGACCGACGACGACGTGGTCTGACGCCGCCCGGCCCGTCTCAGGGCTCCGCGAAGAGCAGGTACGGCACCGCGGCGGTGTCGTCGTTGGCCCTGTCGCAGGCGGCGTCCAGCCCGTCCACGAGCCACCACTTGCCCGACTCGTCCAGGCCGGCGTCCACCCTGCCCGCGCCGTTCAGCAGCGGCGTGGTGCTCCACACGCCATCGTCGCGGATGGCCAGGCCCAGGACGTCCCCGCCCAGCGGCACGACGATCCGCTTGCCATCGCGGGTGGCAGCCGCCTGCCCGAGCCCCACGCCTTTGATGGCCACCGGGTCCTCCCAGGCGAGGGCGTTCCGCTTCACGGTGTAGGTCCGGCCGTAGCCGTAGCCGTACTCGACGAGGCTGAGGGCGGTGTCGCTGGTGGGGAGGACCAGCGAGAACGGATACCAAGAGGTCGTGCCGTCGTAGGGATAGGCCACCGCGGTCCAGCCACCGCTGCCGCGGCGAAGGAGCGAGCGGGCCTGGCCGATGCCCTGCTGCGTCAGCAGGCCGGGCTCGCCGCCGGGCGTGAAGGCCAGGCCGGTGATGGGGAAGCCAGAGGACGAGGGGACCACGTCCTCGACGGCCCACGCGCCGCCGGCGTTGCTGACGTGGAGGTAGCCCTCGAGCGCGCCCAGCAGGAGGTGGAGCGCACCGGAGGGATCGACGCTGAAATCGCTGGACCCGACCTGCATCGGGCACCCAGGCACGCCGATGGCCTCCTCGTGCCAGCTGCCGTCGTTCCAGAGGTGCGTGAGCACGCAGTCCTGCTCGTGGATGGCGTGGGCGGCGCCGCCGGAGAAGATCACGCCGGGCGCGAGGAGCCGGCCGCCGGTCTTCTGAAAGGTGCCGCGCGCTGGCTCCAGGGGGAAGAAGACGCTCGGCCCGGAGGGGGAGGCGCAGCCCACGCTGCGCGCGAGCGCCAGGTGGCCAGCGGCGTCCCGCGCCGCGCGCGCGGCGGCAGGCGCGAGGAAGCGGGTGGTCTGCATCCCCTCCCGCGCCACCAGCGCATCCGTGTACACGCGGGCGGACAGGTCGCTCGCCGGCGTCACGCGCACCGAGATCCCGTACCGCCACTGGCCGGGGGGCTCGTTCGCCAGGTCGAGCGAGGTGGCGCCCGGGGCCGGGGCCGGGAGCGGCTCGTCCACCGGCGTCTGGGCCGTCGCGGACTGCCGGACCAGCTCGTAGGTGTAGGCGTACCCGTCGGGCGCGCTCCAGGTCAGGTGGACCGTCTGGCCCTCCACGGTGGCGTGGAAGCCGTTCACCGGGCCCGGCGCCGACCACGTGGTCCGCACGGTCACCGGTTCGCTCTCCAGCGCGCCGAGCACGTAGGTTACCCGGTACTCGACCGCGTTGCCGTCGGCGTACAGGGGCTCGGTGCCGGCCCAGCCGGTGGTCAGGGGATCGACCGCGACGGTCCCCCAGGGCCCAGCCACGTCGCCCGGGCTGACGGCCCTCCGCTCCAGGCGCGGCACCACCTCGGCCGACCGGGAGACCTTCCGCCAGCCCACGTACATCCACGGCGACGGCCCGCCCATCGTCTCTGCGGTCAGATCGGCGGCCCCGCGGACCGGCACGGTGACCGACAGGACCTCCGACCACTGGGACGCGGTCCGCCCGGCCCAGCACCTCAGGCGGAACTCGAAGGTCTGGCCGTCCAGGCCCACATCGCTGAGGAGCACGATCCCTGTCTCGCTCGCCGCGAGCGCGCGAGTGACCTCCAGCCAGGAGCCGCCGGGCACCCGGTAGTCGAGCTGGAAGACGTTCCAGTCGCCCTGCGGAGCGGTCGTGCCCAGGACGATTCCCTGGGGCGGCTCACCGAAGCCCACCAGCGTGAGCGTGGGTGCGCCGCCTCCCCCGCCCCCGCTGTCCTTGCCGCCGCACGCGAGCACGCTGGCCGCGAGCACGGCCAGACCCATCGAAAGATACCGGTTCATGATGTCCCCCTCCCGCTCCCCGTCTACCACACGCACGCATGGTCGAGGCGAACGGACTCACCTCGGGGAAACCCCACCCGTGAGGCCGCAGGAGGCCTTCGAGCGGGGCCGTTGCGGCCCGGATCTCCCCGTGCCACCGTCCCCGGCAGTGGCCCTGCTCCCCGCCCCGCTCCGCACCCGGCGCCTGCGCCTGGTCCCCGCCACCGTCGAGCACCTGCGCGCCGAGCTGGAGGGACGCGAGGCGTTCGCGGCGGCGCTGGGCGCCGAGGTCACGGAGAGCTGGCCGCCGGGGGAGTACGACGGCGCCGCCATCGGCTTCTTCCTGGCGCGGCACGAGGCGCTGGGCGCCGCGGCGGAGGGCTGGTTCGGCTGGTACGCGCTGACCGTCCCGGCGCGCGCGGACGAGCGGCCGATGGTGGTGGCCGCGGCCGGCTACCTGGGGCCGCCCGGGCCGGAGGGGACGGTGGAGATCGGCTACTCGGTGATCCCGGAGCAGCGGGGCCGCGGCCACGCCAGCGCCATCGCCGACGCGCTGGCGGCGCGCGCGCTGCGGCTCCCAGGGGTGGAGCGGGTGGTCGCGCACATCATGATGGGCAACGAGCCCTCGCAGGCGGTGCTGCTCCGCGCGGGGTTCGCGCGGGTGGGGCCCGGCCGCGAGACCGGCACGCTGCGCTTCGAGCGGCCCGCCAGCGTACCGGGCACGGTGCGCCGCGCCCAGCCGGACGACGCGCCGGCCATCGCCGCGCTCTTCACGGCCTCCCGCCGCGCGGCCATGCCCGGGCTGCCGGAGCTGCACACGCCCGCCGACACGGAGTGGTTCTTCCGCGAGGTGGTGCCGGCGCTGCGCGAGGTCTGGGTGCTGGAGGACGGCGGGCCGGTGATCGGCTTCATCGCCTTCGGCGGAGGCGAGATCGAGCACCTGTACGTCGCCCCGGGCGCGCAGGGGCGCGGAGCCGGAGCGCGCCTGCTCGGGCTGGCCATGGCCAGCGGCGCGCCGCTGGAGCTGTGGACCTTCGCGCGCAACGCCGCCGCGCGGGCCTTCTACGAACACCACGGCTTCGCGGCGGTCGAGGAGACCGACGGCGCCGGCAACGAGGAGCGCGAGCCGGACGTGCGTTACCGGTGGGACGGGATGACGCGCACCGCAGGGTAGTTCCCGGCCTTCGACTCCGGGCCCGCCTCGGGCGGGCCCTACGCTCAGGCTGACCGGATCCAGGCTCCGTTCGGCCTGAGCGTAGCCGCCGAAGGCGGCGGAGTCGAAGGCCAGGCCCCATGCACGCGAAGCGAGCCCTCTCGTTCGCGGCTCCAGTTCGATCAAGGCGCGCTGAGGGTGCGCGGCGGCGTGCCCCGCTCACGGATTGGCCGCGGCCGGGCTATCGTGCCTGGTCCATGGCCCGCCCCGCGGTCTCGAACGTCGCGCTCTTCGTCATCCCCAGCGTCATCTGGGGCACCACCTGGCTGGCCATCAAGTTCCAGCTGGGGCTGGTCGCGCCGGAGGTCTCGGTCACCTGGCGCTTCGCGCTGGCCGGAGCGCTGATCGTGGCCTGGTGCGCGCTGCGCGGCGTGCCGCTCCGCTTCTCACCGCGGGACCACGCCGGCTTCGCGCTGCTGGGCGCGCTCCTGTTCGGCGTGAACTACGTGCTCACCTACCGGAGCGAGCAGTACCTGACCAGCGGGCTGGTGGCGGTGATCTTCGCCTTCATCGTCTTCTGGAACCTGCTCGGCGCCTGGCTCCTCTTCGGCACCCGGCCGCCGCGGGCGGTGGTGGCCGGCGCGGCGCTGGGCGTGGGCGGCGTGGCGCTGCTCTTCTGGCCGGAGGTGGCCTCGCTGCGCGCCGGCGCCTCCGGCGGCCAGGCCGCGGGCATGGGGCTGGCCGTGGTGGCCACGCTGCTCGCGTCCGGGGGGAACCTCTACTCGCAGCGGCTCTTCCGGCGCGGCCTCCCGGTGCTCCCGGCCACCGGCCTCTCCATGGCCTACAGCGCCGCCATGGTGGCGGGCTGGTGCGCCGTCACCGGCGTCCCCTTCACGTTCGACGCGCGCCCCGGCTACGTGCTCTCGCTGCTCTACCTGGCCTGCTTCGGCTCGGTGGTGGCGTTCCTCACCTACCTGACGCTGGTCCACCGCATCGGCGCCGGCCGGGCCGGGTACACCTCCGCCGTGACGCCGGCGGTGGCGATGGCCATCTCGACCGCGTTCGAGGGCTACCGCTGGACGCCCGGCACGCTGGCCGGAATGGCGCTGGTGCTGGGCGGGACGGTGCTGGTGCTGCGGGCCAGGGCGACCGCGGCGCCGCGCTGATCCCGGGAATGGCCGCCGGTCTGCCGGGTTCCCCGGGGAGGAGGAGTCCGGTGCCCCCTCGCCCCCTGTTGCTCACGCTGGCCGCGGCCGCGCTCCTGCCCGCGCTCGCCGCTGCGCAGGCGCGCCCGGCCGACCGCGCCGCCTTCACCCGCCGGCTGGTGGCGGCGGCGGTGGCGCGCACCCAGGTGAAGGTCCGGTACGTCCCGGACTACGTCGGCATCCCGTACCCCGGCGGCGACGTGCCGGCCGGCACCGGGGTCTGCACCGACGAGATCATCCGCATCTACCGCGCGGTGGGGATCGACCTGCAGCGGGAGGTGCACGAGGACATCGTGCGGAACCGGGCCGCCTACCCGCGGGTGAGCGGCCGTCCGGACACCAGCATCGACCACCGGCGCGTGCCCAACCTCATGGCCTTCCTCGACCGCCACGGGGAGCCGCTGGCGCGGAGCGACGACCCCACCGACTACCGGCCCGGCGACCTCGTCACCTGGGACCTGGCCGCCGGCCACATCGGCATGGTGGTGGACCGGAAGGATCCCTCCGGCCGCCCGCTCATCCTGCACAATGTGGGCAGGGGCCCGATGATCGAGGACGCGCTCTTCGCCTGGCCCATCACCGGCCACTGGCGGTACGCGGGGAGGGCGCGGCGGTAAGCCGGGACGGCGGGTCAGCCGCGGTGGGCCATTCGCCGCGCGGGCGCCTTGGCGCGGGCCGGATCGACCTCGGCGATGAGCTGGAGCGCGGCCTGGTCCCGCAGCACCTCACGGTCGTTTCCCTCCTTCCGGACCGCCACCGTCAGGCAGCCCGTGCAGTAGGCGACGTCCGCGCCCGTGCGGTAGACCACCGTGAGTGGCGTCCCGCAGCGGCCGCAGATCTCCTCGAAAACCGTGGCGGTGAGGATGACGCCGCCCGGCACACCCAGCAGCGCGCCCACCAGCCAGCTGTGCGGGATGAACGCCCACACGTTGGATACCACGTAGAGCAGGCCCAGGCTGGCGAGGATGAGCAGCGGGCCCAGCACCAGGTTGAGCGGGGCCAGCTTGCGCCGGACCAGGCCGCGCTGATGGGCGGGGTAGGGGTTCCTGAGGCCATGGACCAGCGCGGCCAGCCCCGCCATCGCGAAGCCCACCGCCACCTGGCTCCGCCGGGCCGGGGGCAGGCCGTGGAGCGCCTCGGCGAACTGGAACAAGCAGCCAGAGACGAGCAGCAGCAGCCCGCCGATCGCCACGTAGAACGTCTTGCTCACGCGTCCCCCCGGATCTGGGCCACCCAGCAGGGCAGTCTATCCTGGTGCGTGACGGAAGGGCTCGGCGGTGGACGGCTCGACGTGCCGCAGGCCCGGGGACGGGCCGGGGTGGAGGCGGGCCAGCGCGGCCACGAACCCGGGGAACACCCGCCAGGCCCCCAGCAGCGGCGCGCCGGCGTGGAGGGCGTCGTCGCAGCGGATGGTGAAGGCGTGCCAGGCGCCGCCAGCCGGGGCGAGCGGCCAGGCCTGCGGGGTGTCCCCGGTTCGGACGGGAGGCAGGAGACGAGCAGCGTGTCCACCGTCAGGCCCAGGCCCAGGGCCTTCAGCGCCGCCTCCTTTCCGCACCACACCAGGTTCGCCCGGACCGGATGCCCGTCCGGCGAGCCTCGCACGAACGCCTGCTCCGCTGCGGTCAGGAAGGTCTCGAGGAAGGCCGGGGAGCGGGGCTCGATGCGCCCCAGGTCGATGCCGATCCCCGGCGCGCCCGCTCCGACGGCCGCGGCGCACATCGCGTGGCCCTCGGTGTGGCTGATGGAGAGGGTGACGGGCAGCAGGTCACCCGGGGTGAAGCCAGCCACCGGCTCCGCCCCGGGCGCCAGGCGCACCACCGGCCTGCCGCCCACCTCCGGCAGGATCTCGAGCGCCGGGGGTGGCCAGCGCCCGCCGTGGATCTCCGCCAGCGCCCGGGCCACCACCGACTTGGCCACGAGGCGCCCCACCAGCCACTCCAGGCGCCGGCGCGGCACCCGGAGCTGGCCGAGGCGCTCCCGCTCCGCCCCGGTCAGCCAGGCCTCGGGCGCCTCGCCAGCCTCTGCCAGCACCTCGCGGTCGGAGCGGAGCGCCCAGTGGATCATGCGTCCGCCCCTGCCGTGGCCGCGCGGCGGAGCTCCTCGGCCGAGGCCGGCGCAGGCACCTCGACCGTCCGGTAGCCGGAGAGCTCCAGGAACACGTGCCCTTCGGCGTCCACCACATCGGCGTCGAACCCCTCGCCCGGCAGCGGACGGACCTCGGCGAAGCAGGGGCCGCTGATGCCGCCAGGAGGCGCGTGGAGCCGGAGCGAGCCCACCGCCGCCGGCAGCCCGAACGCGCCGCGCCGGACGAGGTCGTGGATCCCGGCGGTCTGGAAGCAGAGCTCCAGGAGCCGCGGGAAGGTCCGCTCCAGCGCGTCCGGTGCGGCCAGGTTGGGCCCCAGGCCAGCGCGGAGGACGCCCACCGCCCCGCCCGCCTCGACCCGGACGCCTTCCAGCACCTGGTAGGCGGGGCCGTGGAAGTAGACGCGGTAGACGGCCTCGCGCCCCACCGTCAGGGCCGGCGGCGGCTGGAACGCGACGGCGCGCGGGGGCAGGGCGGCGCGCTCGACCAGCACGCAGCCGCGGAAGTGGAGCCGCTCCTGCGCGGGCAGCCCGGGCTTGGGCTGCAGGCGGGAGGAGAGCTGCACGTCCACCAGGAGCCCGTCACCCGCGCCCGGCCGCCCCACGGCGACGAGGTGCAGGGTGAGCGGCCGCAGACGGTGGAACTTGACCGGCTGCAGGAACTCCAGATCCCGCAGGCCGGTGACCACGTGCCCGGGGCAGAGCACGGTGGCCACCTGGGCGAAGATCTCGGCGCCCATCACCCCGGGCAGCACCGGGACCCCGTCGATTTGGTGGTCCCGCAGGAAGGGCTGCTCGTTCGGATTCGAGGCGGGTCTCGACCAGCAGCCCCCGCCCCAGCGGCGCACCGACAAGGTGGCCCACCAGCGGGAAGCGGGCGGCGTGCTCCCGGAGCCAGGCCTGCGCCCGGTCCAGGTCGAGCCCGCCGGTGGGATCCCACTCCGCTGCCAGCGTGCCCAGCCGGCCGCCCACCACGATCTCGTCGGCGGCGCCGGACAGGAGCTCGCGGCGCACGGTCGGGATGCCGACCTCCGGATCGAGCATGTCGATGCCGGCCGCCTCCATGATCTTCGGGATCGAGCCGCGGGTGGCCATCCCGATCCCTCCCCAGGCCGTCCAGTCGATGGCCACGGCGCGGGTGCCGGGCCGCGCCCGCCGCAGCCAGCGCGACATGGCGCAGAGGCAGGCGTTGGCGGCGGCGTAGTCGGTCTGCCCGGCGTTGCCGAACCGGCCGGCCACGGAGCTGAAGACCACCGTGGCGCCGAGCGGCAGGTCGCGGGCCGCCTCCAGGAGCGCGTAGAACCCTTCGGCCTTGATGTCGAAGACCCGGGCCCACTCCTCGTCCGGCTTGTCCGGCAGCGCGCGGCTGATCTCGATGCCGCCGGCGTGCAGCAGCGCGTCGATGCGGCCGCTCCGGGTCCGGACGGCCTCGATGGCCGCGCGGACCGAGGCGTCGTCGAGGAGGTTCGCGACGTGCCAGTGGGCGGTGCCACCGGCCGCCTCGACGCCCTCGACCGCGCGCAGCGCCGCCTCCTGGCGCTCGACCGCCAGGAGGTGCCGGTCGATCGCCACCGGGGTCGGCTTGTCGCCCCGGGCGCGGGCCTCGGCGATGAGCGCCTCCTTGAGCCGCTCCCGGCCCTCGCGGAGGAGTCGCACGTGCGGGTCGTCCGCCGGCGGCGGCGCCACCAGGTCGAGCAGGTGGAACGTCCCGCCGGTGGCGGCGGCCAGGTCGGCCACGATGGCGCTGGTGATGCCGCCGGCCGCGCCGGTCACGACGAAGACGCTCTCCTTGCCCAGCGCGAGCGCGGGGCTGGGCGCCACCGGGCGCTCCTCAAGCGCGACGGACCAGCGCTGGCCGCCGTGCCGGCCCACCTCGACCACGCCCGGATCGCCCAGCGCCTCCGCCAGCAGCAGCTCGGCCGCGGCGGCCCCATCCGCCTCGGCGCCCAGGTCCACCACCTTCACCAGCGCCTCGGGGCGCTCACGCTTGAACGCCTTGACGAAGCCCTGGACCGCGCCTCCCAGCGGCGCGTCGGTGCCCTCGTCGCACAGGCCGAACAGGCCGCCGAGCCGCGTGCCGGCCACCAGGAAGGTGCCGGCCGGCGAGACCGCCTCGTACAGGGCGCGCATGGTGACGGCGAGGTTCTTGACGGTCACGCGCGTGCGATCGCGGAAGCCCTCCAGCGAGAGCGCGTCCAGCCGCGGCTCGGGGTCGAGCGCCGGCAGCCAGAACACACCGTGGACGGGCCCCTCGGACAGCCAGCCCTGCACGGTGGCGACCAGCTCGGCCGCCGGGCGCCGCGCGTCCAGCACCAGGGCGATGACGCCGCGGGAGGCCAGCAGCGCGGGCAGCGGGCTCTCCGCGGCGCCGACGCCGATGACGACGCGGGCGCCGGTGCCGAGCTCGACGCCGGTGGCCTTGCAGAGCGCGAGCGGCGGGCGCAGCACCGGGGTGGCCACCCGGCGCGGGACCTGGTCGGCGTTCGCGAGCGGGCGGGCGCTGGCCCTGGCCGGCCGTGGCGGGGCGGTCGCGGTCGCGGGCGCAGCGGCGGCCGGAGCAGCGGGCGCGGCCACCGGGGCGTCCAGCGCGGGGGTCGCGGCCTGGTCGGTCCGGTGCTGGTACACGAACCCGATGACGTGGCGGAGCGTGGGGAAGTCGCGCAGCCTCAGGTTCTCCACGCGCGGGATGGACCAGGCCGCGCGGACGGCGGCGAAGGTCTCGGCCTGCTTCACGGTGTCCACGCCCAGGTCGGCCTCGAGATCGAGGTCGAGGTCGAGCAGATCGGGCGGGTACCCGGTCTTCTCCGAGACGATCTCGATCACGCGCGAGCGGACCGGGTCCTCCTCGTCGGGCCCGGACTCGGTGTGGGCCGCGTGGTGGGCCGTCAGGGCGTCCAGGACCGGATCCGCGGGCGTGGAGGCCGAGACGGCAAGCGGGATCGCCACGGGGACGGGCGCGGGCGCGGATGCGGCCCCTGGCGCAGGGGCCGCCGCCAGGTCGGGCCGGTGCTCGCGGACGAACCCGATCACGTGGCGGAGCGTGGGGAAGTCGCGCAGGCGCAGGTTCTCCACGCGCGGGATCGACCAGGCCTCGCGCACGGCGGCGAAGGTCTCGGCCTGCTTCACGGTGTCCACGCCCAGGTCGGCCTCGAGATCGAGATCGAGGTCGAGGAGGTCGGACGGGTAGCCGGTCCGCGCGGACACGATGGCGATCACCTGCTCGGCGATGGGATCGGTGGCCGGCGCCGGCGGCGGCGCGGGGAGCGGCGCCACGACCGGAGCCGAAGCAGAAGCTGGCGCCGGAGCGAGGACCGGAGCTGGAGCCGAAGCCGGGGTCGGAGCCGGAGCCGGGACCGGGGCCGGAGCAGGAGCAGGAACTGCTGCTGGCGCCAGCGCGATGGCCGGGGCCCGGGCGAGCTCGGGAGCCCGCGCGGCGCTCGACGCCACCCGCTCGCCCTGAGCCTGTCGAAGGGCGGGCGGCGGCGCCGGGGCCCGCCGGACCGGGCCGGTGCCCCAGGCCCAGGTGGCGGGGGCGGGGGAGCGGCGCGGGGCGCCGGTGGAGACCACCCGCAGCGTGCGCTGCACGACCTCCGTCTCGGCCTGGTCGATGCCGGTGACGGCGTCGAGCCAGCTGCGGTAGACGTCCGGCCTGTCCATCCGCTCGGTGCCGCCCGGGATGCGCCGCGTGAGGGTGAGCGCGATCTGCGAGCCGAAGCCGGCGGCCAGGTGCAGCGCGAAGTTGACCGGGTAGCGGCCCCCGCGGCTCAGGTTGAGCGGCCCGAGGTCGGGGTCCTCCTCGCGGTGGTTCGGGACCGGCGGCACGATCCCGTGCTCGAGGATCTTGACCGCGACCACGTCCTCGACGCCGACGCCCATGGCGTGGCCGGTGAACCCCTTGGTGTTGGAGATGACGATGTCCCCGGCGGCGCCGCCGAACACCTTGCGCAGCGCGGCCACCTCGGCCGACGCGCTCCCGCCGCGGGCCGGGGTGAAGGTCTCGTGCGACATGAAGACCAGCTCGCCGGCGAGCGTGCGCCGGTCGAGCCCGAAGCGGCGCTCGGCCGAGCGGACCAGGCTCTCCACCACGCCGGCGACGTGGTCCACGTCGAGCCGGGTGGCGTGGAAGGCGCTGTTGCGGGTCTCGCTGGAGAGCAGCTCGGCCAGGCCGCGCATCCCGCGCTCCTCCACGGCGTCCTGGCTCTCGATCACCAGCGCGGCGGCGCCCATGCCGATGAGGGTGCCGTGGCGGCGGCGGTCGAAGGGGAGGGCCGCCTCCTCGACCTTGTCGTCGGTGGCGGCCGCGCCGGTGGCGAGGAACCCGGCGCCCACCCACTCCAGCAGGTTGTCGCTGGTGGCCGCGTCGGCGGAGACCACCACCACGCGCCGGCAGCGGCCGGTGCGGATCCAGTCCTCGGCCATGGCCACCGCCTGGGCGGTGCTGGCGCAGGCGGCGTTGCAGAGGGCGCTGGGGCCGCGGGCGCCGATGTACTCGGCCAGCTGGCTGTGGCCCATGGGCAGGACCCGCAGCAGGAAGCGCCGGTCGAAGGCGTAGGGCTCGCGGCGGAGCTCGTCCTCGACCTCGCCCAGCTGGCGCTGGATCTCGCCGAGCGCGTCCGGGTCGCGGGTGCGGGCCCGCAGCGTCTCCAGCCCCTCGCGCCGGGCGAGGCGCGCCTCGTAGCGGTGGTAGCGGGCCGTCTCCTCGGCGAACCGGTCCATGCCCGGGAAGGCGGAGCCGAAGATCACGCCGGTCTCGTCCCGCATCGCCTCCGGCAGCAGCCAGCGATCGGGCAGGAACGTGCCGCGCGAGGTGCGGCGCCAGGCCTGCACCAGCGGGATGCCCGCCTCGCGGAGCGCGTCGATCCCGGCGGCCATGGCGAGCTGCGTGGTGATGTCGAGCGCCTCGACCAGCTTGGCGGGGACGCCGTACTCGGCCGCGAGGTCGAACGGGCCGGGGCGGCCGCCCAGCTTCAGGACGTCGTCGGCGTCCTCGATGGTCTCGAAGCGGCCGTCCCCCTCGGCCGTCTTGACCACCCGGGTCACCTTCTTGCGGGCCATCAGCTCCCGGAAGCGCACCGGCAGCAGGTCGATGAGCTGCTCGCCCCGCAGGATCCGGTCCACGTTCCGTGGATCCATGACCGGCTTCTCCGGCCCGGGGAGGCCCAGGCCGCAGCCGGTGATCACCACCGAGCCGGCCGGCGGCGCGTTGCGGTCGGGCGCGGCCGACGTCGCGGGGTGGGACGGCATCCCGGCCAGGCTCCGGGCGAGCACCTGCGCCAGCTCCTCGATCCTCGTGTTGGACACGGCTTCGCCCTCCGCCTCGCCGTCCACCGGGACGGCCGTTTGCTGTTCGATCCGTGCAGCGACATCCACCCCCGGCGCCGGCTCGGCGGGCAGGCCGTGACCGGCGGCCCACAGCCCGCACAGCGCCTGGTTGAAGGCGGCCAGCTCCCCGAGCTTGGGGTGGTTCGTGAAGAGCGACACCAGCCCCTCGCGCCCGCCCAGCACGTCGTCCACGAAGCCCTTCAGCGCCTTCTTCGGCCCCACCTCGACGAACGTCCGCACGCCCTCGCGCCAGAGCGTCTCCAGGCCGCGCGCCCACTGGACCGGGGAGGCGATCTGCTGCACCAGCAGCGCGCGGATCTCCTCCCGCGTGGCCGGGTAGGGCTCGCCGGTGACGTTGGCGATCACCGGCAGCCGCGGCGGCGCGATCCGCAGCCGGTCCAGCACGGCCCCCAGCGCCTCGGCCGCGGGGGCGACGATGCGGGTGTGGAAGGCGTGGCTGACCGGGAGCCGGACCACCTCCAGCCCCGCCGCCTGCAGCGCCGCCATGGCGCGCTGCACGGCCGCGGTCTCGCCGCCGATCACGGCCTGGCGCGTGCTGTTGAGGTTCGCCGTCACCACGTAGCCCTCGACGCCGGCCAGCGTCCGCTCGACCACGTCGAGCGGCCCCATCACCGCGGCCATCCAGCCGTTGTCGGCCAGGCTGACCCGCGTCATCTCGCGGCCGCGGGCCGCCGAGGCCTCCAGGGCGTCGGCGAAGGGCAGGACCCCCGCGGCGACCAGCGCGCCGTACTCGCCCAGCGAGTGGCCCATGACCAGGTCCGGACGGAGCCCGTGCTCTGCCAGCAGGGTCCGGAGCGCGTTGTCCACGGCCAGCACCGCCGGCTGGGTGATGGCGGTCTGCCGGAGCTGCTCCTCCGCGCGCGCCACGGCCGCGGGGTCGGCGGGATCCGCGAAGAGGAAGGAGGTCAGCGGCTGCCCGAGGATGGGCGCCAGGGCGGCGTCGGCCTCCTGGAACACGGCGCGGACGGCCGGCTCGCGATCGCAGAGCGCGCGGCCCATGCCGACGTACTGGCTCCCCTGGCCGGGGAACAGGAAGGCCACCTTGCCGGCTGGCCTCCCCGCGCCGCGGAACACCCCCTGGTTGGCGAGCGCCTTCCAGGCGACGGGCGCGTCGGCCTCGAGCGCGCGGCGCGCGCGCTCCAGCCGGTCCACCAGCTCGGGCCCGTCCTCGAAGTCCACCACCAGCCGCTCCCGTGCCCGGAGCGCGGTGGGCGGCGGCGGGGCGCGGGGCGGGAGCGACCCCTCGCGCGCGCGGTTGAGCGCCTGGTCCAGCTGGGCGCGGAGCTCGGCCGCCGAGGCCGCGCCCAGCGCCAGCACGCCGCGCGGCGGGGCCTGGCGCTGCGGCGCCGCGGACGCGCCGGTCGCGGCGCTGCCGGCGGCGCGCGCCGGCTCGACGCCGGCCGGGACCGAGACGGTCGAGCGGCGGCTCCCGCCCAGCGCGCCCGGTACGTGCTCCTCCAGTACGAGGTGGAAGTTGGTGCCGCCGAAGCCGTAGGCCGAGACCCCGGCGCGGCGAGGCTGGCCATCGGTGCGCGGCGCCCAGGGCCGCAGCTCATGGTTGACCGTGAAGGGCGTGGCCCGGAAGTCGATGCTGGGGTTGGGCTTCACCGCGTTGAGCGTGGGCGGGAGCTGTCGGTGGTGCAGCGCCAGCACCGCCTTGAGCAGCCCGGCCGCGCCCGCCCCGGCCTTGAGGTGGCCGAGGTTGCTCTTCACCGACCCGAGCGCGATGGCGCCCCGCCCCGCGGCGGAGAAGCACTCGGTCAGGCTCTCGACCTCGACCACGTCGCCGACCTTGGTGCTGGTCCCGTGCGCCTCGATCATCCCGGCCGTGGCCGGGTCGAGCCCCGCGTCCTCCCAGGCGCGGCGGACCGCGAGCCTCTGGCCCGCGGGATTGGGGGCGGTGATGCCCTTGCCCCGGCCGTCGCTCGAGCCGCCCACCCCGCGCAGCACCGCGTAGACGCGATCGCCGTCGCGCTCGGCGTCGGAGAGCCGCTTCAGCAGGAACGCGGCGGCGCCCTCCCCCATGACGAAGCCGTCGGCGCCCTCGCCGAAGGGGCGGGTGCCGGTCGCGCTCAGCGCGCCGATCTTGCAGAACTTCACGAACGTCGAGGCGCCCATGTTGCGGTCCACGCCGCCGGTGAGGACCGCGTCGCACCGGCCGGCGTCGAGCAGCGAGAGGGCCACGTCCACGGCGGCGAAGCTGGAGGCGCAGGCGGCGTCGGTGACGAAGTTGGGGCCGCGCAGGTTGAGGAGGTTGGCCACCCGGCCGGACATGACGTTGGGCAGCTCGCCCGGCATCGAGTCCTCGGTGATGGGCGGGAGGGCCTGGCGGACGGCCTCGCTCCAGCGGGCCAGGATGGCCTGCCGCAGCGCCTCGGGGAGCTCGCGGAAGCTGCCCACCTCCTCCAGGGCGCGGCGGAACTCCGGGAGCATGACGCGCAGGTGGGTGTGGTAGTGCAGCTCGCCGCCCATGGCGGCGCCCAGCACCACGCCGGTCCGCTCCAGGTCGAGCGGCCGCCCGGGGTAGCCGGCGTCGGCCAGCGCCTCGGCGGCGACCGTGACCGCCCACTGCTGGCCCTGGTCCATGGCGGCGGCCACGCGCGGCGGGACCTTGAAGCGCTGCCAGTCGAAGGTGAAGCCGCGGACCCAGCCGCCGATCCTGCTGTAGGTCTTGTCCGGCGCGGACGGATCGGGATCGTAGTAGTCCGCCACGCTCCAGCGCTCCGGCGGGACCTCGCCGATGGCGTAGCGCCGCTCGCACAGGTTCTTCCAGAAGGCCGCGACGTCCGGCGCGTCGGGCAAGAGGGCTCCCACTCCGACGACGGCGGCGGGCTCGCGGCTCGGCATGATCCTGGCTCCCCTGGACGCGCCGCACGCCCTGGCGCGCCCGCAGCTGCCCGGCCCGGGGGCGTCCGGGCCGTGAGGTGGCGCTCACGCGGGGAAGGCCTGGGCCAGGCTCCCCGCCACCACGTCCATGTCCTCAATCCCGCCGGCCTGGGCGGCCAGCACCCGGGCCCAGTCCACTGCGCGCAGGAACTCCGGGTCGCCCTGGCCGGCCGCGACCGCCCACCGCGCGCCCTCGAAGGCGACGCGGGCGGCGGCCTCCCGCGCGAAGACGCGGGACATGGCCGCGAGCGCCGCGGGAGACAGCGGCGTGGCGGCGCTGGGCTGGCCGGCGACCCGCTCGGCGAAGACCGCCGCGCCCTCGGCCTGCGCCACCAGCTCGCCCAGCCGGAAGAGCACGTGCTGGTGGCGCGTGAGCCGGTCGAGGCGGCAGCGCTCCAGGACGGCGGCCAGGCACCGCAGCGCCAGCGCGGCCTCGCCGGCGCCCAGGTCCTTGCGCGCGGCCTGGAGCGCCTCCATGCGGCCGGCCCAGTCGAGGTAGTGGGCCCCGCGCGACTTGAGGTGGAGCTGCCACCGGTCGCGCGCCGTGGTCCACTCCAGGATCTCCGAGGTGCCCTCGTAGATGGTCGTGATGCGGACGTCCCGCTTGATCTTCTCCACCATGTACTCGCGGGTGTAGCCGTTGCCGCCCAGCGCCTGGATGGCGTCCTCGGCCGCGCGGTTGCCGGCCTCGGTGGCCAAGAGCTTCGCGATGGCGCCCTCGGTGGCCAGGTCCTGCGCGCCGGCGTCCAGCCGGTCCGCGGTCCACTCGATGTACGCGCGCGCCGCCTCCAGCCGCACGGCGTTCGGGACCAGCAGCTTGTGGGTGAACCCCTGCTTGCGCATGAGCGGGGTCCCGCCCACCACCCGCTCCTGCGCGTAGCGGATGGCCCGCTCCAGGGCGGCCCAGCCGCCGCCCAGGCCGAACGCCGCGACCATGAGGCGCGTGTAGCCGAAGACGGCCTGCGCCTGCGTGAACCCCTGCCCCTCCACCCCGCCCACCAGGTGCTCGGCCGGGACGATGACGTTGTCGAGGAAGAGGGCCGTGGTGTTGCTGGCCCGGATGCCGTGCTTGTCCTCGTGCTTGCCGGCCGTCAGCCCCGGGGTGCCTTGCTCGACCACGAACCAGGAGGCGCCGCCCGGCGCGTTGGCCAGGATCAGCCACAGGGCGGCCACGCCGCCGTTGCTGATCCACTGCTTGCGCCCGTTCAGCGCGTAGCAGGGGCGCCCCTCGTGCACCACCGGCGCCGCCGTGGTGCGCAGCGAGGTCAGGTCGCTGCCGGCCTGCGGCTCGGTGGCGCCGTAGGCGACCAGCAGCCCCTCCTCGGCGATGCGCCGCATCCAGCGCTGCTTCTGCTCCGGCGTTCCACCCACGGTGATGGGGTCGGTCCCCAGGAACGTGGCCAGCACGCCGGTGGCGATCCCGAGGTCGATCCGCGCCAGCAGCTCGGACACGCGGTAGATGTCCTGGGCGCCGCCGCCCATCCCGCCGAACTCCTCCGGGATGAAGAGCAGGTGCAGGCCCAGGTTGCCGTAGAGGTCGCGGTGGACCTGCTCCGGGAACTCGTTGGTGCGATCGAGCTCCAGCAGCCGCTCCGGGGAAAGCTCCCGCTCGGCGTACTCGCGCAGCGTGCCGAGGACGAGGTCCAGGGACTCGCGATCGAATCCTTCCCATGCCGCGGACAGATACGCCTCGCGGCGCGCGCCCCCATGACGCGCGTCAGCCGCGGCGCGCTACCTTGGGTCCAGCCCCGCCTGTGGGGATCGCGAAGTGAACGCTCGCACCCTGCGTGTGGTTCACGGCACGTGCAGTCTCACGACGCACCGCGTGATCACCTGTCTGCCGGCTCGTGGGGCGAGCGCTCGCTGACGCGCCGCGTGAGACCCCTGGGGGCAGCGCGGGGCTCCGCGGCGGGGATCTTCAGGAGGCCTCGGCAGGCGGGCTGAAGGGCGTCGGGCGGCGGATGGTGTCCATGGCGGGACGCCTGGACCTCGGCGTGCCGCGATCCGGAGACCACCCGACCGCCCTGCGCCCGTCGGCCTCGCGCGCAGTGCGCGAGGCCTGGTTCCTGGAGGCTGGACGGGCCCAGCCCCGGCGGCATTCAGCGCCTCGCGCGCCTTACCCTGGCGCGTCGCGGAAGGCCTTGCTGGCGGGTGCCAGCTTCTTGAACACCTCGTCGGCCTTGACCGGCTCGTTGGCCTTGAACCCGAAGGACGGGTTGTCCAGCACCGGCGCCAGCCAGAGCGCGCCGTCCTTGAGGAAGCCGATGAAGACCAGCTTCATGGCCGGGACCTCCACCAGCGCGGTGCCGGTGGGCGGGACCGCGGCGACCTCGGCGGCGCGGGCGCGGGCCTGCGTCACCAGCTGCGTGCGGTTGGGCGCGCCGAAGGCGCGGGCGGTCCAGCCCTTCTCGGTCGCGGCCACGGTCACCGAGGAGCGGACCTTGCCGTCCACCTCCACCGGGTAGAGCGCCTCGCGGGCGTCGTGGAGGAGCTTCATGGGATCGCCGCCTGCCTGGAAGGCGGAGAGCTCGTCCAGCCGGACGCGGCTGGTGCCGAGCGGCTGGCCGAGCGTGGCGCGGTCGAGCTCGGCCTGCGACTCGAAGCCCATCTCGCGGAAGTTCTTGGCCTGCTGGAGCAGGGCGCGGAGGGTGGAGAGCCCCTCGCTGGCGGCGCGCGTGGCGCCCTCGTCGACGTGGGTCACTGGTTCACGGGTCTGCGCGGCCGCCAGCGTGGGGGCCAGGAGCAGCGCAGCGATCAGGAGACGGTTGCACATGGGCGGTGGCTCCTCAGGGCGAGTAGGTGACGTCGTAGAAGTCGTCCCAGTGCGTGTAGCTGCCGGCGCTGGAGACGTAGGCGTCGTAGGTGATGATCCGCTCGTCGCCGTGGCAGGGTGCCCACGGGTCGAGGATCACCACGTAGTTGGTGCCGTTCAGCGTCAGGTAGCCCTTGGCGACCATCATGTGCCCGCCGCCGCCGGTCCACCCCCAGGAGTAGGCGACCGGGGTCTTCTTGCAGTTCTTCTCGTTGGAGAGCTGCTTGCGCAAGTCATCCCAGGAGAGCGCCGCGCTGCTCGTCCGCTTGAACTTGAAGCCGTACTTCTGGAACTCCGGCCAGCCCGGGCAGGCGCAGCCGGTGCAGTTGCCGTTCATGTCGTAGGTGGGCGCCTGCGGGTTCGGGCAGAGCGTGATGCCGCAGCAGTCGTTGCGGCCGAAGCGGTTGTTGGCCTGCGTGCACTGGCTGGTGTCGTGGCCGAGGAAGTCCATCACCATCTGGCCACTCCCGGCCCAGCACCAGTTGCTGGTCTCCTGCGCGTGGCGCGTGACCGGCAGCGATCCGACCACCGCCGGTGTGCAGCAGCCTGACAGCGTCAGCGCGACCAGCGCCGCCGCGGCCCCTCCGATCAACCTGAGCATGTGAACTCCCTTCGCGTCCTGCGTGGCGGGTTCACGGCGCGGGTCCCCACCCGAGCCCTTCACCCGCTGTCGTAGAAGCGCCCTTGTCCGTCCGTGTGACCGTAAGTGCAATTTCACGGTCCGTGGGCGGTTGGGGCCGGTCGATGGGACGCGACCGCGTGCACGAGCCCGGAGAGGTGCGGGCGCGCGGTCAGGCTCCGCGCGGGGAGCGCCGCCGGAGGGAGTGAGCGTGAACAATGGGCCGGGCGGCTCAGGACGCCGACGGATACGCGAGCAGCGGCTCCTCGCCCGCCACCACCCGCAGCGCGCCCTCGGCCAGCGCGCGCAGCTCGTCCTCGCCTGCGTGGACCTCGACCGGCGCGATCCAGCGGAGCTGCTCGCGAAGCCCCTCGGCGAAGAAGGGCAGGTGGCAGAGGCCGCCGGTGAGCAGCACCGCGTCCACCCGCCCGCCCAGCGCGGCCGCCAGCGCGCCGGCCGACTTGGCCACCTGGTAGCGCATGGCCTCCAGCACCAGCCGCGCGGCGGCGTCGCCGGCCTCGGCCCGCGCCAGCGCCTCGCGCGCGTCGCGGGTGCCCAGGTGGCTGAAGAGGCCGCCGTCGCCGAAGAGCCGCCGCTTCACCGCGGCCTGGCTGGCGCCGGGGGCGAAGCAGGCCTCCACCACCGCGGTGACCGGGACGCCGCCGGCCCGGTCGCCGGAGAACGGCCCCTCGTCCTGCGGGTTGACCACGTCCACCATGCGGCCGTCGCGGTGCGCCGAGAGCGAGACCCCGGTGCCGAGGTGGGCCACCACCAGGCGCAGCTCGGCGTAAGGGCGGCCGGCCGCGCGGGCGTGGCGGCGGGCCACCGCCCGCATGTTGAGGGCGTGGGAGAAGGAGCGGCGGGAGACGCCGGCCAGCCCGGTGACGCGGGCCACCGGCGTGAGCTCGTCCACCGAGAACCGGATCCACGATCAGCGCCAGCCCGCCGTGCGGCCGGGCCAGCGCCTGGGCCATGGGCGCGCCCAGGTTGGAGGCGTGCTGGCCGCGGGCGGCCGCCTCCAGGTCGCGCAGCATGGGCTCGGAGACGCCGTACGCGCCGGCGGCGAGCGGCGGCAGGAGCCCGCCGCGCCCGGCCACCGCGGCCAGCGCGCCGGGGGCCACGCCGGCGGCCTCCAGGAAGGCCTGGGCCGCCGCGATGCGAGCGGGCAGCTCGTCCCAGCAGCGGGCGGCGGGTCGGGCCGAGAGCTCCGGGTGCTCCAGCTTCTCCTCGCGGACGCGCTCCTCGCCGCGGTAGAGCGCCAGCTTGGTCGAGCCGGCGCCGGGGTTCACCGCCAGCACCAGCGGCGCGGTCACGGCGCGCTCCCGGCCACCAGCACGCCCAGCGCGATGGAGCAGAGCTTGTCCGCCGCCGACTCGACGCGCGAGGGGATGAGCACCGGGGCGCGGGCGCCGGCGATGACGTGCGCCACCGGGCGGCGGGCCAGGTAGGTGAAGGCCTTGCCCAGCGCGTTGCCGGCCTCGATGCTGGGGGCCAGGATCACGTCCGCCTGCCCGGCCACGGGGTCGGCGATCCCCTTGGCGCGGGCCGCCTCGGCGGAGACCAGGTTGTCGAGCGCCAGCGGCCCGGACACCTCGCACGCGCCCAGCTCGCCGGCGGCCGCGGCGCGGGCCAGCGCCTCGGCGTCGCGGGTGTGGGGCATGGCGTCGGAGCCCACCTCGGCCGCGCACAGGCACCCGACGCGGGGGCGGGCCACGCCCAGGGCGCGGAACACCGCCGCTGCGTTCTCGATGATCTGCTGCTTCTGCTCCAGCCCCGGCGCCACGTTCACGCCACCGTCGGTGACGCCCACCAGCCGCGGCGCCTGGGCCAGCGGGTGATCGGCCACCAGCACGTCGGAGAGGAGGCGGTCGGTGCGCAGCCCCTCGGTCCGGTGGAGCACCGCCCGCAGCAGGTCGGCGGTGGCGATCCGCCCCTTCAGGATCACCGCTCCCTCGCCCGCCCGCACCAGCGCCACCGCGCGCCGCGCGGCCTCCAGGTCGTCGCCCGCCGGCTCGAGCGTGAACTGCGAGGGGTCCTCTCCCAGCCGCTCCAGCCGCTCCCGCAGCGCCCGCGGCGCGCCGACCAGGACCACCTCGGCCAGCCCGCGGCGCCGGGCCTCGCCGGCCGCCGCCAGGGCGGTATCGCTCTCGGCCGCCGCCACCACCAGCCGCCGCGGCCCGGCCGCGCGCGCGGCCTCCACCAGGCGCTCCAGCGAAGGTATCGGACCCATGCACGGCTGGTTATCATGTCCGGTCTGGCATGGGACTCCGTGATCCTACGTACCGGGCGGAGGTGGGATGGAGCGGCGGGAGCTGAGCGGCGACGAGGCGGTCGGGCTGGCGGCCCGTGATGCGGGGGCCCACCTGGCCCTGGGGCCATCCGGCGCCGGCCTGCCCACGCTGGAGGCGTTCGCCGCCGTCGGGCTGCCGGCGCAGCGCGTCGCGGACCCCTCCGCCGCGGTGGACGCCGCGCTGGGGGCGGCGCTGGGCGGCGCGCGGGCGCTGGTGCTGGCAGGGCCCGGGGCGCTGGACGGCGCGGTCCGCCCGCTCTCGGCCGCGGCCCACGCCGGCTTCGACGGCGCGCTGGTGATCGCCGCCTGCGACGCGCCCGGCGCGGCCAGCTTCCCGCCGCCGCGCCACGCCCGCCACCACGCCTTCGCCGCCGGCGTCCCGCTGCTCGAGCCGGGCGACGTTCAGGAGGCCTACGACCTGACGCTGGGGGCGTTCGAGCTCTCCTCGCGCTGGCAGCTGCCGGTGCTCCTGCGGCTCACGCCGGCGGTGCGCCTGGCCCGGGCCCGGATCGTGCGCTGGGCCCACCCGCTCACGCCGCCGCCGCCACACCGCCCGGCCGGAACCTCGGCGCCGCGCGAGCCGAGCCGCTGGCGCGAGCAGAAGCTGTCGGCGCTGCAGGTGTTCGCCGAGGGGGCGGCGCTCAACGGCTGGACGCGCGGCGACGGCGGCATGGGCGTGATCGCCTCCGGCGCGGTGGCCCGCGCGACGCGCGAGGTGGCGCCCGAGGCCAGCCTGCTGGAGCTGCGGCTGGTCCACCCGCTGCCGGTGGAGAAGGCCCGCGACTTCGCGCGCTCGGTGCAGCGCTGCCTGGTGCTGGAGGACGGCGAGCCGGTGGTGGCGCGGGCGCTCCGCGCGGCGGGCGTGCCGGTGGAGGAGACGCCGGAGGGGTTCCGCGGCGTGGCGCTGGACGCGGCGGCCCTGCGGGCCATGCTGCGCGGCGCGCGCTCGGTGCGGGTGACCGAGGGGCCGCCGTCCGCCGGCGAGCCGGAGCCGGTCCGGGCCGCGCTGCGGCGGCTGGGGTGCCTGGCGCTGGAGGAGGCCGGGGCCGGGCCGGAGGGGCTGGCCGTGAGCCCGATCGCGGCGGCGCTGGGGCTCAGGCTGGTGCTGCCGGCCGAGGAAGCGCGGCGCGTGGTGGCGGTGGTGCGGGCCGCGGCGCTGGCCCGCGAGCTGGCCGCGCTGCCGCCCGGCGCGCCGCCGCCGCTGGTGGTGCTGGCGGGCGCTGGCGAGGAGGAGCGCGCGCTGGCGCAGCTGCGTGCCGCGGCGATCGCGCAGGCGGAGGCGGTGGGCCCGGTCGCGCTGGAGGCGGCGCTGCGCGGGCAGCTGGAGGCGGGCGGAGCGGTGGGGGTGGTGGTGAGGGTGGGGTAGCGTCAGCCGCGCGGGGCCACGCGCTCGGCCAGGCTCGAGACGGCTCCGAGCGCGCGCTCGGCAAAGCTCCGCACCTCCTGGCCCAGCCCTTCGTTCTCGCGCACGCCGCGCCAGTACCGCAGCGCCCAGGCGGCCGCGTCCGGCCAGATGTCCAGCGTGGCTGCGGTGGGCGGGCTCGGGCGCAGCTCGCGCGAGAACACCTCGTCCCCGGAGGGGGCGAGGATCATGGGCAGCGTGTCGTAGGCCGGGGCGAGTCGCAGGCGCAGGTCGTCGCCGACGAGGAACGAGACGTTCCCGAAGTGCCGGTCGGTGTTCCCGATCAGGTTCCCGAACACGTCCAGCCAGCGCAGCGCCGTCGCGTCGTCCTCGGGCAGGAGGAAGGGGCGCCCGCGGAAGGCCAGCGCCGCCGCCGTCCAGCTGTCGAGGTTGCCGCCGTACTCGTTCACGAGGGCGAGCAGCGAAAGCACCGCGCGGCGTCCGAGCCTTCCCACGCGATCGAAGCGCTCCACCTCCAGGAAGCGCCAGCCCGCCACGTCCAGGCACCGCGCCCGCGCGGCGGTCCGGCCGGCGGCGCGGATGGTCTCTAGCGCGTGCCACTCGCACCAGAGGAGATCCGCCCACCGCCGGGCCGCGGGCGTGTCGGCATCCGGTGAGAACTTCACCAGCACATGGCGGCCGCCGGAGAAGACGCCGATCTTGGGCCGCTCGCCACCAGCGGAGGAGCCGACGTCCTCGAAGGCCGAGCGCCTGGCCAGCTCCGGGAACCGATCCGGATCGACCTCCGGCGGCGCCTGCGCGAGGAACCGGCGCAGGGATTCGTCGCCGACGATCAGGTCGCCGACGCAGTCCTCGCCGCGCCGGGCGAGCGCGATGAGCCGGTGCTCATCCGACCAGTCGAGGATCCGCTGCGGGAGGCCAAGCTCCTCCGCGTGCCGGAGCCCGAAGGCGCGGCCCATGTAGCCCTGGGGCGCCATGTCGGCGAGCGCGGGCGGCAGACCTTCGAAGAGCACGCCCCGCGCCGGCGCTGCGCGCTCCCAGTAGGTCCGGCCAGCCCAGAGCAGGTGGAGCTTGCCGGCCTGGGTCGGCGCACCGAGCTCGTCGACCTTGAAGACGGGCAGGCTGCGTCCCAGCCCCTCGATGCGCCGTGTCCGGGCGTACTGGGTCGCCCGGGCTCGCCCAACGCGGATCACCTCGTCCCCGAGCGCGTCGGCCACGCGCATGAGCGTGGCCGACGAGATCCCCAGCTGTCCTCGGAGAGCAGCCGAGGAGGCCAGGCCGGTGAAGCCCAGCGCCTCCAGGAACTCGCTCCGCGCGACGGCCATGTGAAACGATTTAGGACGCGATTATTGATGTGTCAAGTATTTAACAATACCTAGAAAAACGAACACGCAAGAACTCTAGACTGAAACAATTAATGAAACGATTCCTGGGGGGGGGGGGTCGTTCCCGCTCCCGAGGCGCCGTCTCGCAGGAAGCTGGCTGGGCTCGCGCATGGCCCGAAGCCAGCGCGGGGACCTGGAGCGACGTCGGAAGGCGGCCGCAGGCTTGCGGCAGCGGTGGGAGGCGGGGCGAGGCGGGCCCGTCGGGCGCGCGGCTACAGGCCGCCGCGGTGCCGCCTGGTGAGGCGACGCAGCCGGCGGGCGCGCTGCGGCGCTAGCTCTTCCAGCAGCTCCTCCTCCTCGGTGGCGCGGGCCAGCATGCGGCGCGTGCGCAGGGCCTCGAACGCGAGCAGCGCCACCGTGGCGACCGGGAGCGCCAGCGCCGCCGGCCAGAAGCCCGCCGCCCGGTAGAGCCAGCCGAAGAAGACGTACCCGAGCTGCGCCTGGCCGGACTCGAGCTCCCACAGGGCCCAGGCGTTGTACGCGGAGGCCGCGGTGAGCAGCGCGGCGAGGATGAGCGCGCGGTGGAGCTGGCGGCGGGCGATGAGCTGCCGCGCCACGGTCAGAGATCCGGCGTCGAGCGCGTCGGTGCCCGCGGGAGGGGGAGGGAGCACGCGCGGAGCTTAGCCGAGATCCGTTCATGGAGGGCGGCCTAGCGCCGTAACGCGACCGCCCGCGCTCCTCTCGGAGGCGGGCGGCCGGTGAAGCCAGAGGCTCGTCGGGCTACTTCTTCTTCGCCTTCGCGTCGGCCTTCTCCATCCGCGCCAGGATCTTCTCCATCTCGTCCATGGTCGAGTTCATCTCGGCGATGGTGGCGTCGAACGGCTTCGACGTGGTCATGTCCACGCCGGCGCCCTTGAGCAGGTCGATGGGGTACTTCGAGCCGCCCGCCGCCAGCATGCCGAGGTAGGCGTCGCGCTTGGCGGTGCCCTTCCCCTTGGCCGCCTCCTCGCGGATGCCGCGCGCCAGCGCGGTGGAGGCCACGAAGCTGGTGGCGTACTGGTACACGTAGAACGGCCGGTAGAAGTGGGGGATGAAGGCCCACTCGATGCCCAGCAGGTCGTCGACCTGGCACACGCCCTTGTCGTGCCCGTAGTAGGTGCGGACCGTCTCCAGGTACATCTGCGATAGGTTCTCGCCGGTCAGCGTCTCGCCCTTCTCCGCCTTCTGGTGCATCTGCAGCTCGAAGTCGGCGAACTGCGCCTGCCGGAAGAGCGTGGTGCGCGCGCCGTCCAGCCAGGCGCCCAGCAGCGAGAGGCGGGTGGCGTCGTCCTTGGCCTTCCCCAGCATGTGGTGCAGGAGCAGGTTCTCGTTGAGCGTGGAGGCCACCTCGGCCACGAAGAGCGCGTAGCCGGAGGTCGGGTAGGGCTGGGCCTCGAAGGCCAGCGCGGTGTGGATGGAGTGGCCGGACTCGTGGGCGAACGTGGACACGTCGTCGTAGCGCCCGTTGAAGTTGAGCAGCTGGTACGGGTGGACGCCGTAGACGCCGGTCGAGTACGCGCCGGAGCGCTTGCCGGTGGAGGGCAGGTAGTCGGTCCAGCCGGACTCGAAGCCCTTGCTCAGCATGCCGGTGTACTTCTTGCCCAGCGGCGCCACCGCCTGGAGCACGATCTGGCGCGCCTGGTCGGGGTCGAACTTCATGTCGACCTTGTCGACCAGCGGCACGTACAGGTCCTGGTAGCGCAGCTTGTCCAGCTTGAGGATGCGCTGGCGCAGCGCCAGGTAGCGGTGGAGCGTGGGCAGGCTGCGGCGCACGTCCGAGACGAGCTGCGTGTAGACCGTGGTCGGGATGGCGTTGGGGAAGAGCGAGGCCTCGAGGTTCGAGTCGTAGTGCCGGGCCTTGCGGGTGAAGCTCTGCGCCTTCACGGCCGAGTAGAGGTTCGCGCCCATGGTGCGCTCGTAGCCCTTGAGCGCGCCGAAGAAGTTCGCGAAGACCAGGGTCCGGTCGTCGAGGTTCCGGTCCTGCCGGTGCAGGCCGTAGCCGGACTGGTCGAGCCGGACCTCCTCACCGGTGGAGAGCTTCACGGTGGGCCAGGGCAGGTCGGCGTTGGCCAGCAGCCCGTAGGCGTTGCTGCCGGCGCCGCCCAGGTCGCTGGCCTGCGCGATCAGCTCCTCCTCGGGGGCGGAGCGGGTGTGCGGCTTCAGCCGCAGCGTGTCGTCGAGGAAGAAGCGCCAGGGCTCGAGCCGCTTCTCCTGGTCGAGGAAGCCCTTCACCTGGGCCGGGTCCATGGCGATCACCTCCGGCTGCAGCCAGGAGGTGGCGGCCGACAGGTCCACCCAGAGCTGCTCGGCGGCCTGCTTCTGCTCCAGCGGCGCCGAGGCGCGGGTGTCCTCGTCCGAGCGGGAGGAGGCGTAGACGTAGAGCCGCTCCAGGTCCAGCTGCGCCTTCCAGATGGCGTCGAGGGCCTCGAACATCGCGGCCGGCGACTTGGCCAGCGTGCCCTGGTACTTGCCCAGCTCGGGGATGCGCTTGGCCAGCGCGTCGCGTCCGGCGGCCCAGTCGGCGTCGGTCTTGTACAGCTCGGTCAGGTTCCACTTGTACTTGTCCGGAATCTCGGACCGGTCCTTGGCCGCGGCGGTGGCGGCGGCCGGCGCTGCGGCGAGCAGCGTGAGCAGGGCGAGCGAGAGGCTTCTCATGTGGCGGACTCCCGATGCGGTTGGAGGGCACCTCTCCAGAGGCGGCGCCTGGCGCTTCGTGACAGGGCGGCGCGGCCCCGGTTGGCGCGGGCATCCTAACGCCGGTGCGCGGTGGGGGGCAGCTTTGGCGTAAGCTCGGCCCTCGAGGAGTTTCGGGGACTGGGCCCGCCCGGGCCCCTGACGGGACGGGGCCGGCGGGCCGGTGAGGAGGAGGACGCCATGGCCATCTACGTGGTCCGGCTGGGCAGCCCGCGGGCCAAGGGCGAGGGGCTGCGCCTCGGCACCGTGCGCCGCCCGCCGCGCGGGGTCCCGAAGGCCGAGTTCGCGAAGCGCGACTTCTACGACGTCTGGCTGCCGCTCCTCTCGCCCAGCGCCGAGCTGGTGAAGCGGGCGCAGGGGGCGGTCAGCGACAAGGAGTGGGCCGCCTTCAAGCGCGCCTACCGCAAGGAGATGGCGCAGCCCGAGGCCGGCCACGTGCTGGACCTGCTGGCCGCGCTCTCGCACGCGACGGACCTGGCCGTGGGCTGCTACTGCGCCGACGAGGCGCGCTGCCACCGCTCGGTGCTGCGCGAGCTGCTGCGGGAGCGGGGGGCGGAGGTCGGGTGACCCTGGGCTTCGACTCCGCGAGCCCTCCGGGCTCGCTACGCTCCGCCGGACGGAGGGTGTACGTGGATCCGGATATGAACGGAGGGTGAACATCGACCAGGCCCGGCGTCGCGCGCCCCCCGCGGCCGGTGACCACCGTTCGACGTGAGCGTAGCCGCAGCAGCGCGGCGGCGAAGTCGAAGGCCAGGGATCAGCGACTCGCGCCCCCGGGCCGCGGCGCGGCTGGTGCCCCGCCGCGCCGCGCGGTAGAACCACCTCTCTCACCATGCTCGACCTCTTCGCCCGCACCTCCGGCACCTGGATCAACGTCGCCGCCGTCTTCGTCGGCACCGCCTTCGGCGCCACGGTGGGCGCGCGGCTGCCGGAGCGGCTGGGCAAGACGCTGATGCAGGTGCTGGGGCTGACCACGCTGTTCGTCGGGCTGGGGATGGCCCGCGGGCTGGACACGGTCCGCTCCGGCCCGCTGCCGGGGGTGATCCTGGCGCTGGTGAGCCTGGCGCTGGGCGCGGTGGTGGGCGAGCTCATGGGGCTGGAGGAGAAGCTGGCCGGGCTGGGCGAGGCGGTGCGCAAGCGGGTGGGCGGCGGCGGGCGCTTCACCGAGGGGTTCGTGACCGCGTCCCTCCTCTTCTGCATCGGCCCCATGGCCATCGTCGGCTCGATCCAGAACGGCCTGGCGCTCGATGCCCGGACGCTGATCCTCAAGGCCACGCTGGACGGCATCGCCTGCGTGGCGCTGGCCGGCGTCTACGGCGTGGGGGTGGGCTTCTCGGCCGGGCCGCTCTTGATCCTGCAGGGCGGGATCAGCCTGGGCGCGGCGGCGCTGGCCCGGGTGCTGCCGGATCCAGCCACGGATCCGCGGGTGCTGGCGGTGAGCGGCGCGGGCGGGCTCCTGGTGGTGGGCATCGGCGTGAACCTGCTGCTGGCCGGCGTGGGGCTGGAGGACAAGCGGATCCGGCTGGGGAGCATGCTGCCGGCGCTGGTGATCGCGCCGCTGCTGCATGTGCTGCTCACCGGGCTGTGAAGCCGTGAAGCCCGCGCGTGACGGGCTGGCGGCCCGGGGCCGCGGTTAGGCTCCGGAGATGCCGCGCTACGCCGCCTTCCTCCGCGGGGTGATGCCCCAGAACTGCAAGATGCCCGCCCTCAAGGCCGCCTTCGAGGCGGCCGGGTTCACCGACGTGAAGACCGTGCTGGGCAGCGGCAACGTGGTGTTCACGGCGCGTGCGGCCAGGCCCGAGGCGCTGGCGCGCAAGGCCGAGGCGGCCATGCAGGCGGCGCTGGGGAACGCGTTTGCAACGCAGATCCGCGAGGTGGAGGCGCTGCGGGCGCTGCTGGAGGCCGATCCGTTCGCTGCCTTCGAGCTGCCGGCGGGGTCGAAGCGTGTGGTGACGTTCCTGCGCCAGCCGGCGAAGGGGCTGAAGGTGCCCATCGCGCTGGAGAGCGCGCGTATCCTGGGCGTGGAGGGGTGCGAGGCCTTCAGCGCCTACGTGCCGGATCCGAAGATCGGGCCGGTCTTCATGCAGCTCATCGAGAAGACCTTCGGGAAGGACGTCACCACGCGGACCTGGGATACGGTCGCGAAGGTGGCGAAGTGACCTGGCCTTCGACTCCGCGCCCGCTGCGCGGGCGCTACGCTCAGGCCGAACGGGCCGGGTGCAGAGGAAGGCTTCCGACGGTTCAGTCCGTGCACCCTGAAGCCGGCCCCGGCGTCTCGTGCAGCGCCGCCACCTTCCCCGGCTTCGCGTAGCTCAGCCCGTAACCCAGCGGGAAGAGCGGCTCGCCAGGGCTGCGGGTCCCGACCTGGCAGGCGGAGCGCGGCCAGGGGAAGGGGAGCCGGCCCTGGAAGTCGTGGGCCACGGCGCCCGCGGCGTCGCGGAAGAGCAGGTCGGCGACGCCTCCGCCCTCGGTCCCGGGCCACCAGGCCACCACGAACGCGGCCGAGCGGTTCAGCTCGCGGTCGGTGTAGAGCGGCCGGCCGGTGAGCAGCACGGTGACGACCGGCACGCCCTTGCCGCTCACGCGGTCCAGCGCGGCCAGGTCCTCCGGGTGGCGCGCCGCCAGCTCGAGCGTCTCGCGCGCCGCCTGGCCCGAGGGCGGGGGCCGGCGGGTGAGCGGGTTCCAGGCCACGTCGCCCATGAACTCGGCGTAGGGCGGCTCGCCGATCACCGCCAGGACGGCGTCGAACGCGGCCGCGTCCACGCCCTGCGCGGCCTCGCTGAAGGTCACGCGCTCCGGACCCACCGCCTCGCGCACGGCCGTGAGCACGGTCTGGCCGGCCGGGAAGTCGGCGTTGGTGCCGTCGGTGGACTGCCACCCCAGCGACCAGCCCCCGCACTGCATGGGCAGGCTGTCGGCGCCCTTGCCCACCACCAGCACCTTGGCGCCGCGCCGCAGCGGGAGCACGCCGCCCTCGTTCTTGAGCAGCACCAGCGACCTGCGCACCGCCTCGCGCGCCAGCGGGCGGGCCAGCAGCGCCGCCTCGTCGCCCGCGCCGGCGCGCTGCGACGGGCGGGGCAGCTGGAAGAGCCCGGCCCGCAGCTTGACCCGGAGGATGCGCGTCACCGCGTCGTCGATGCGCGACATGGGGACCTCGCCCTTCTCGACGAGGTCGACGGTGTCGGCGATGAACATGCGCCAGTGCTTCGGGACCATGAACAGGTCCACGCCGGCGTTGATGGCCTGGGCGCAGCGGGTGACGGTGCAGCCGGGGAGCTGCGCGATGGCGTCGTAGTCGGAGATCACGAAGCCGTCGAAGCCCATCTTCTCCTTGAGCGCAGTGGTGAGCAGGTAGCGGCTCCCGTGCAGCTTGCCGCCGGGGAGGCCGGGCTCGCCGACCCAGCTGCTGTAGGAGGCCATCACGCTCTGGGCGCCCGCCTCCAGCGTGGCCACGTAGCCCTGGGCGTGCTGGTCGATCAGCTGCTGCAGCGAGGCGCTGTTCACGCCTTGGTCGAGGCCGCGATCGGTTCCGCCGTCGCCCAGGAAGTGCTTGGAGCTGGTGAGCACGCCGGGGAAGGAGGTGGCCGGGCCGGAGAGGCCCATCAGCCCGCGGGTCAGCGCGGCGGAGAGGTGGCGGACCACGGCTGGCTCGGAGGAGAAGCCCTCGTAGGTGCGCCCCCAGCGGACGTCCTCCACCACCGCCACGGTGGGCGCGAAGGTGTAGTCGAGGCCGCTCACCCGCAGCTGGCGGGCGGTGGCGGCGCCGATCCGCTCCACCAGGCAGGCGTCGCGGGTGGCGCCCAGGCCGATGGGGTGCGGGAAGAGCGTGGCCCCGAACTGCTTCTGGTTCCCGTGCACGGCGTCCACGCCGTAGAGGATGGGCACGTGGATCGGGAGGTCGGTGGACATGGACGCGTCCCAGTAGGCGTCGGCGACCTTGAGCCAGCCGGCCGGCGGCGCGGTGCGGCCTGCGGGCCAGTCGTTGCCGCCGCTCAGGATCGAGCCGACGTAGAAGCGGCGCGCCTCCTCCGGCGTGCAGTGCGCGGCCTCGGCCTGGGTCATCTGGCCGACCTTCTGCGCCAGCGTCATCCCCGTCACCAGCTTCGCGATCAGGGCCTCCTGCGCCGGGTCGCGCTGCAGCGGCCCCGTGACGCGCGGCCAGTCGCGGTAGGACGGCGCGGGCGGGACGGTGGTGCAACGGTCCGGTTCCGCCTGCGCGACGGCGGCGCGGCTGGCCAGCCCGGCGGCGAGCAGGGTGCGGAGCAGGGTGCGGCGGAGCATGGCGGTCTCCCCGTGCAGCAAGGTGGCGCAGTCTACCGCCGCGGCGCGGCGGCGCCACATCGGCTACGCTTCGGGGCCATGCTGCTCCCCGACAGCTTCACCCCTTGCTGGTCTCCGCCCGCCGCCGCCACCGACGGCCTCTGGTTCGTCTTCCAGGACGGCAAGCTGGTGGTCTCCAACGGCGAGGCGCCCGGGCTGCCGCCGCCTGGCGCGGCGCCGGTGCCGGTGGAGGGGATCCGCTGCTTCGGGACGCTGGGCGACGTGCCCTGCTGGGCGGCGCAGGCGCGCGAGCCGGCGCTGCCGGAGGGACTCTCGGCGGCGCCGCTCCGCGCGCTCTTCGATCGCCTGGCCGACGGCCCGCTGGCGCTGGCCGGCCGCGCCGCGCAGGTGCTCGAGTTCGAGCGCACCCACCGCTTCTGCGGCGCGTGCGGCGCGCCCACCGAGTCCGGCGACGGCGATTGCGCGCGGCGCTGCCCGGCCTGCCAGGCGGTCTTCTACCCGCGGCTGGCGCCGGCCATGATGGCGCTGGTGACGCGCCAGGGGCCGTCGGGCCGCGAGCTCTTGCTGGCCCGCGGGCGGCGCTTCGGCGCGCCCATCCACTCGGCGCTGGCCGGCTTCGTGGAGCCGTCGGAGACGCTGGAGGAGTGCGTCCGCCGCGAGGTGCGCGAGGAGGTCGGGCTGGAGGTGAGGAACCTGCGCTACTTCGGCAGCCAGTGCTGGCCCTTCCCCCACTCGCTCATGGTGGCCTTCCTGGCCGAGCACGCGGGCGGGGAGATCCGCTGCGACGAGGAGGAGATCGTCGAAGCAGCCTGGCATCCGGTCGATCGGCTGCCCAACCTCCCACATCGGCTCTCGGTGGCCCGGAAGCCGATCGACTTCGCGGTGGCCGAGGCGGGTGGCGCCTCCTCGTCACCGCCGACCCCCTGAGTCACCCTCGACTCTGCGTGACAAATGGGTTTTGACCCAGCAGTTGCGGGCGCGTCGCGTCGATCGCGCCGGGCACCGCGGGTGCAAACACGGGACGGCTCCGGACGCGGACCCGGCGCATTCCACCGCGGCCGGGGGAGTCTCGCACATGGTCAGCCTCTCCATCCGCGGGCGCGTGCTCGCCGGCTTCTCGGTGGTCGTCGCAGGTGCGCTGGTGGTGGGTGCCATCGGCCAGTGGGGGATGGCGCGACTGGGCGCGGGGAGCGAGGTGCTCCACCGGGCCGCCTGGACGGTGCAGGTGGTGAGCGACGTGCGCGCCTCCAGCCTGAGCGTGAGGCGGTTCGAGAAGGACTTCATGCTCTCGGCGGGCAACCCGGAGGCGCAGGCCGAGTACCACCAGAAGTGGCAGGCCGAGCGCAAGCGGCTGGACGAGGCGCTGCAGGCCCTGGCGCTCTCGGTGGCCGACGAGCCGGACACCGCCGCCGCGGTGGTCGACGCCACGCGCTCGCTGGAGCGCTACGCCTACGGCTTCGGGGTGGTGGTGAAGGCCGCGGCCAACCATCCGACGATGGGCCCGGCCGACCTCAACGAGCTGATCGCTCCGGTCAAGGACGAGATCCGCGACGTCATCGCCATCGCCGAGAAGATCGCCGCGGCCCACGGCAAGGAGGTCGAGGCCGAGGCGGAGGCGGCCAAGGCGCTCCAGCGAAACGTCCGCTGGTGGCTCGGCGGGCTGCTGGCGCTGCTCCTGGCCGGGGCGGCGCTGACGTCGCTCCTGACCGCGGGGCGGGTGGCGCGCCAGGTGCGCGCGGTGGTGGACGAGGCCGGGCGGCTGCGCGAGGCGGTGGACGCCGGCCAGCTCTCCACCCGCGGCGACCTCGACGCCGTGGGGCCGGAGTTCCGGCCCATCGTGGAGGGGTTCAACGCCACGCTGGACGCCTACGCCGGTCCCATCGCCCTCACCTCCAGCACGCTGGCGCGGATCGCCGCCGGCGACATCCCCCCGCCCATCGCCGAGCAGACCCGCGGCGACTTCGATCAGATCAGGCAGGCGCTCAACGGCTGCAGCGCGGCCGTGGGCGCGCTGGTGGAGGACGTGGACGGGCTGGCCCGCGCCGGCGTGGAGGGCCGGCTCACGGTCCGGGCCGACGCCACCCGGCACCAGGGTGACTTCAGGCGGATCGTGGACGGCGTGAACCGGACGCTCGACGCCGTGGTGGAGCCCATCACCGCCGCGGCCGGCGCGGTGGGCGCCATCGCCCGCGGGGAGATCCCGCCGCCGCTGGCCGGCGCGTACCAAGGCGAGTTCGAGGTGCTGGCGAGGAACCTGGACACCTGCACGGCGGCGCTGCGGGCGCTGGTGGAGGACGCGCAGCGGCTCTCGGCCGCGGCCGTGGCCGGACAGCTGGCGGTCCGCGGCGACGCCGCGCGCCACAGCGGCGACTTCCGCGCCATCGTGCAGGGCGTGAACGACACGCTCGACGGGATCGTGGGGCCCTTCCGCGCCATGGCCGAGGCCTGCGAGCGGATCTCCCACGGCGACCTCCCGCCCCGCCAGACGCAGGCGGTGCAGGGCGACCACGTGGCCATGCAGCAGAGCCTCAACCGCTGCGTGGACGCGCTGTCCCGGCTGGTGGGCGACGTGAACGCCCAGGTCCAGGCGGCGGTGGAGGGGCGGCTCTCCGCGCGCATCGACGCCAGCCGCCACGCCGGCGCGTTCCGCGAGGCGCTGGAGGGCGTGAACCGGACCCTGGACGCGGTGACCGCGCCGGTGGAGGAGTCCACCCGGGCGCTGGAGCGGCTGGCGGCCCGCGACCTGCGGGCGCGCGTGGCCAGCGACTACCAGGGCGACCACGCCCGGCTGGCGCGCGCGCTCAACGCCACCGCCGAGGCGCTGCACGGCTCCATCGCCCAGGTGGCCTCTGCGGTGGACCAGGTCAGCTCGGCCGCCACGCAGATCGCCGCCTCCTCGCAGGCGGTGGCGAGCGGCGCCTCCGAGCAGGCCGCGGCCCTGACCCACGCCAGCAGCGCCATGGCCGCGGTGGCCTCCTCGTCCGAGCGGGCGGCGGCCGACACCCGGCGCGCGTCGACGCTGGCCTCCGCGGCCCGGAGCTCGGCGGCGGACGGCGCCGAGGCGGTGGCGGCGCTGCGGATCACCGTGGGGGAGATGCGGGCCTCTGCCGAGGGCACCTCGCAGATCATCAAGGACGTCTCGGACATCGCCTTCCAGACCAACCTGCTGGCGCTCAACGCCGCCGTGGAGGCGGCCCGCGCCGGCGACGCCGGGCGCGGCTTCGCGGTGGTGGCCGAGGAGGTCCGCTCGCTGGCGCTGCGGGCCAAGGACGCCGCCGCGCGGACCGAGGTGCTGATCCGCCAGTCGGTGGCCCAGGCCGGCCAGGGCGAGGCGGCCGCCGCGCAGGTGGCCGGCAAGCTGGAGGACATCGCACGCGCCGTGAACGAGGTCACCGGTTCCGTCACCGCCGGCGCCGAGGGCGCGCAGGCCCAGGCGCGCGGCGTGGCCGAGGTGACCACCTCGGTGGCGGAGATGGACAAGGTCACGCAGCAGAACGCCGCCAGCGCCGAGGAGTCGTCGTCCTCGGCGGCCGAGCTGTCCAGCCAGGCCGAGGAGCTGGCGGCGATGGTGGCCAGCTTCCAGCTGGAGGGCTCGGCGCCGCAGGCCGCGCCGGCGCGGCCAGGGCGACGGCTGCGCGCCATGTAGCGGGGTCGCGTCCTTCTACATTACCCTTTCGTCCCCGCCGGGGGCGCCGGGTCCTCCCGGTCGAGGGGCCGGGGCTGCGCCGCCAGCGCCGCCCGCGCCCGCTCCAGGCGCGCTTCGCTCCGGCGCAGCGCCTCGGCCGGCAGGCGGCCCGCCGTCGGGAGGGACGCCCCGCTACTCCAGCCCGCGGTCGCGCAGCTCGTCGTCGGTCTCCGCCGTGCAGGTGGCCCAGCTCGTGGAGCAGCGTCACGCGGACCTGCTGCGACAGCTCCTCGCGCGAGCGCACGAAGCGGATCAGGTTCTTGCGGTAGAGGACGATGGACCGGCAGACCGGGCCGTCGGTGGCGAGGCAGGGCTCGTCGTCGGCGGGGCCGCGGTAGAGCGCCAGGATCGAGGGCGAGAGGGGCGGGTTCACGGCCTTGAGGTCGCCGTCGTCCGGCAGGTCCCGCACCTCGAGCGGCGCCTGCTCCAGCGCCGCGCGCTCCTCGTCGGTGAGCCCCGCGATCGCGGCGTCGACCTCGGCGCGGAAGGCCTTCTCGTCCACCTGCACCTCGGCCGGGAAGTCCTCCGGGTCGAGCTTGTGCGCCTTCTGGAAGAGCTGGTCGGCGCGCTTCGCATCGCCCTGTCGCTCCACCACCAGGGCCAGCTGGTGCAGCGCGGCCGCGTCCCTGGGGTCGCTGTCCACGGCGCGCTCCAGCGCGCGGCGGGCGTCGTCCAGCTTGCAGAGGTCGAACAGGGCCAGGCCGCGCTCGTAGGCCACGTCGTGATCGCCCGGGAGCGCCTGCGAGGCTTCGTCGAGGTACCCGAGCGCCTCGCGGCTGCGCCCCAGCCGGCTGGCGGCCATGCCGGCCACCAGGTTCAGCTCGGCGGTGAGGCGGGAGTCCGGGTGCGGCGCGGCGGCGGCGCGTCGGACGCCGCGGCGGGCGTACTCCAGCCCGGCCTCGAGCGCGTCGGCGGAGCCGCCCAGGCTGCGCACGTGGAGATCGGCCGCGCCCAGCAGCGCGCGGGGGTCGTCCGGGTTGACCGCCAGGGCGCGCGCGAAGGTGAGCTGCGCCTCCTCGGTCTTGCCCAGCCAGGCCAGCGCGTCGCCGCGCACCGCCAGCGCCGAGACCAGCTGCGGCCGGCTGGCGGTGAGCATGCGCAGCGCCTCGTCGGCGCAGGCCAGGGCCCGATCGGCGTCGCGCTCGTTGAGCGCCCCGTCGGCCTCCTCCACCAGCACGCCGGGGGCGGCGAAGGGATCGTCCGGCAGGCACGGCCCCGGGCGCGGCCGGATCAGCGCGGCCGGATCGCCGGGCGCCGGCGCGTTGCGCAGGCCGGGGACGCTGGAGATGGTGGTGCGGGCGACCGCCGGCGCGTCGGCCGGTGGCGCAGGGGAAGGGTTCCTGGAGCAGGCTGCGAGCAGCAGGACGGCTGCACCGCAGAGCGACCGTTGCAACATCTCGACGCGAGACTCTGCCACACCGGCGTGCGGCCCGCCATGTGGGAGACGGGACGGCGAGCGCCCGCTCAGTCGCCAAGCTCGCGCTCGCAGCGGGCGGCCAGGCTGCCCAGGAAGGCCAGCAGCTCCGGCGGGTGGACTGGGTCGGTGACCTCCAGGTCGATCCGCTCCATCCCTTCCAGCTCGGCGCTGACCCGATCGAGGTCGGACGACCGGCCCAGCTCCAGGAACCAGGCCCGCGGCGGAACGGCCAGGTCGCGCAGCTTGGCCCAGATCCAGCGCAGGTTGGGGTCCTGGAAGCCGTAGCCCACCAGGAGCAGCTCCCGGCCGACCACATCGGAGCAGAAGCGCAGGTCGATGGGGTGGCTGGCCAGGTCGGAGCGCCGCAGGAAGTCCGACTCGCCGATCACCATCGAGCCGGGGCGGTTGAGCGTGCCGTGGAGCTTGTAGACCGGAAAGCGCGGTGAATACCGACCCTTGCCGCTGGGGTCGAACCGCCAGCCGCGCAGGTCCTCGGCCGAGGCGACCACCTGCACGCGCCAGCCGGCCGCGGCGAAGGAGCGCTCCAGCAGGTCGTCGAAGTTGGTGGTGTAGACGGCCGGGACGTACCTCGCCAGGCGGACCAGCTCCCGGTGGAGCGGCAGCCGGGTGGGGTCCACGCCGCCGGTGTCGAAGAGCTGGGCCAGCCGGGACTCGAGCCGCTCCGCCCCCAGCAGCGCCCGGTAGGTCTCCGGGATGCGGAGCAGCGTCTCCATGCCGACCGCGTCGTCCCTTCGCGGTGGGGCAAAGCGCCGCCCCGCCTGGGGCACGCGCTCGCGGAGGACCGGGACCAGCTCCTCGGCCAGCGTGATGGCCACCTCGCGCCAGGACGGAAGGCCGGCCCAGCGCGAGGCGCCGGCGCCGACCAGGAGCAGGAGCTGCCCGCGGGCCAGCTGACCGAGGAGGTGGTCCTGCACCTCACCGAGCGGGAGCGCCATCGGGACTCACGGTGGGGATGGCGGGAGGCGCAGACCAGACTTCCAGAGCTGCGCGGCGTCCGTCCGCGAAGGCGCGGAGGTCAGCAACTCCATGGAGCGGCGCGACCGGCCCGGTCAGGCGCGTCTTCAATGCCGGGTCAGCTTTCCCTGGATGAACTCGTCGGCGTCCACCTGGTCGCCGGAGCGAGCCGCAGCAATGCCAGCGTCGAGCGCCGCGTCCAGCTTCGCCCGCTCCTCTGGGCTGAACTCGTCACCGGCCTCGACGAGCGTCAGCTCGACCTCGGTGCCTTCCGGCAGGTTGGCAGGTTCGCCCACCACGAACCGCCCACCTCGAACCTTTGCCTGAGTGTCCGCATGACAGTCCCTCCCCAAGCTATTCGTCCCTACCTGTCCACGGACGGGACCTCGAGCCTGGTACGCCGCGACGAGGATGCTAAAGAACCGATCAGCGGCCATCGTCGCTGTACGTGTCCTCGCGCCGGAGATCCCCGCCCACCCAGACGCCGTCGGGGGTGGCCGGTGGCGAAGACAGGCCGGGCACGGTGCCGGCGCGAGTCCTATCGCGCCAAGCGCACGATCCGTCCGCCGAACTCTGCCCAGTAAACGTATTGCTGATCGAGCACGATCCCCATCGGACAATCCAGGGAGTCAGCCAGAACCTCGGGAGCGGTGCTACCGTTCACCGGGACCCTCGAAACCCAGCCGGTATTTTCCCCGCTTCCGCACGTCGCCAGGTAGAGGTAACTCGCCTGGACGGCGAGCGCGACTGGAACCGCCTCCTGGGTCGCCACGGGTGTGACGGCGCCGCCAGTCTTCGGCATCCGCTTGACGAGACCGGTCGCGCCATCGTCAGCGATCTCCGACCAGTAGAGATGGCTGGAGTCCACGGCCAACCTGACGAGCGAGCCAGTCGTCTGGGTCAGCTGCTCGACCGGCCCCCCGCCAAGCGGCATCCGCGCAATGGTCCTGTATCCCAGGTCAGTCCAGTACACGTAGGCTTCGTCTGTCGCGATGGCGTCGAGCTCACTTGTGCCCGGGGTGCCAACCGCGTGCTGCGCAGGAGGACTGCCGATGGTCGCGTACCAGATGCTTTCACGGAAGTCGGCCCAATAGAGCACGTCGCCGACGGAGACGATCTGGTAGGGGCCCGGTCCCCCCGGTTGACGATCAGCTCCGCCACGCCTCCCGCCTTTGGAACCGTGGCGACCAGGCCCAGGTTCGCGTCAGTCCAGGAGACGCGATCAGAAGCCAGCGCCAGGCCCCAGGGCCCCTCCGCCATCCCGCCGGTCAGGGTGCCTGCTCCGTACAGGAGGCGCTGTGGGCTGCCGCAATCCAACGACGCTGCGCCCACGCCGTCGCCGCCGGTCCAGTAGACGCTGGCGTCATCCACGGCCACGCCAACGGGAAAAGGGGCCGTGGCGAGGGTGAGGGGCCCGCTGGGCTCATCCACGGCGACGTGGACCACGTCGCTGACCGCGGTGCCGTAGGCGTTCCGCACCACGGCCTGCAGGCTCGCGCGGTCGTAGGCCAGAGGGGTCCGCGGGACCGTCAAGGAGGCAGCATTGGCTCCCGGAACGACGGCACCGTTCATCATCCACTCATATGTGAGCGGTGGCGTGCCCGTGGCCGTCAAGGCCGCCGTGAACTCATCACAAAGCGTGACCCTCTGACTCGACGGTTGCTGAGTGATCGCAGGTGGGACTCCGCTATCGTCCTGGCTCTCGCCACAACCCAGGACGAACCCGAGGAAGATGCAGGCGGTGGAAGGGAGGACGCACCCGTTTGATCGCCCTGGCTTCATGCGATAACGCTCCGATACCTTGGAAGAAGGGCCGACTTATTGCGCCGAAACCGGGTGCGACCAAACGATCGTCCTCTTCACCGAACAAACGAGAAGAAGAAGGTATGGTAAGTCTTGTCGATAAACAGGTAAAGGTATGGCCCCCGCGTGAAGTGTGCTCCTGGGCTCGCCACGGTAATGGTATTGATGGAACTCGCTGACACGGAGTTCGATCTCGTCGACCTGCTTGTGAAGGAAAAGGAGTCTTTCGACTTCAGCGATCCTACAATCGGGATCGAGACGCTCTGGGTGAACCCGGTCGAATAGGCGTAAGTTGCTGTCGCCGAGGACGAGGAAGAGTAGCTGTTGTCAGTTTCGAAGAAGTACGTGTTGCCCGTAGCCTCATAGGCGAGCAATGTGATGAATTCGAAGCGGGCGGGATCAGGGGATTGCGTGCCGCGCTGGTCATCGGCGTAAGGGTCCGCACCCAGGATGCTGGAATAATCACCGGTGGTGATCTTGGCCGAGGACAGCGCTGCCATTACGGTGGCGTCAGGTGTCAGGGTCCCCTTGAGCCAACCCGCCAGAATCACAAGCGGCCGTGCCTGAGTGATGTCCGCCTCCCAGGTTACGCGGTTCTCGGAGTATCTTGTAACGTTGATCGCCACATTAAGAAGTATCGTGATTTGATTCGTACGCGTGGTCGATGTCGTCTGAGCTGACGCCTGGCACCACGAACCCGGCCTTTGTGCTCTTCGAGACGCTCACCTCGCTCCTGGTGCTCCAGTCATTGCCCACCGTGTACGTAGCGGACTGAGAAAGGATCCGATCGTCGGCGCCCACGGAGGCTTCGACCGTCAGCGAACTGCCCCAGCTTGAGGAGGTGGAGGTCGTCGAGCCGATCTTGGTGCTCGCCGCGTACATGACGCGCGATCCGGAGCCGGGCGGCGCATATACAACTGACTGGATGAAGTACTTCGGGTACAGGGTTCCCTTGGCGACCACGCATTGGCCGCGCCCGTCGCACTTGCCGTTCTCGCTGCACGCGGTGCCCGACGATAGTGGCCGCTGAAGCCACTCGCGTGTGACAGTGTCACACGTCCAAGCGTAGCACTCTTCGGGCGGATCGTAGTTGTAGCCGCACAATGGTGCCGCAATAGTGGAGTGCGGTACACACAGCCCAAACAGCAGTCCAACGCAAAGCGCCGTGTGCGCTGCCCGGTTTGTCATGTCCTCTCCCCTGAGGCGTCGGGATTCCTGCGGGACGGCGACGTGCGCCAGCCGGTGAGCGGCCGCGTCGAGGCGCATGTCACGACAAGTGTACAGACTCGAGACGATCAGTCAGGCCTGCTTCGACGTGAAACAAGGGGACGGTGGAACCCCTGGGACAACTCCCCATGGCCTTCTGGAGGCAACGCATCGCACATGGTCGGCGTCTTCTTCCCCCGTCGAGGGGACGCCGAGATGTCGGGCTCGTCGTGGCCAGCGCCTACCGCGAGCTGAGGTTCCTCGCGTTGTGGCGCGTCCAGTCAGCGGGCCGCCCGTCGTCCGACTCCGTACCGCCTGCGACGGCGCCACGCTCACGACAACAGGGGTTCGTGCGGCCTGGCTCACGCCGAAGGCAGCAGGACCATCAAACCCGCTAGCTGATCCTCACGCCCGACGCCCCGCCCTCGCGCCGCGCCGAGAGCCGCGCCGGCGAGAACGGCGTCAGGTCCACCGGCGGCGTGGCCCCGGTGATCGCGGCGGTCAGCGCGTCGGCGGTGATGGGGGCGAGCAGGATGCCGTTGCGGGTGTGGCCGGTGGCGTAGAACAGGCCGGGCACGGTGCCGGCGCCGAGGATGGGCTCGCCGTCGGGGCTGGCGGGGCGGAAGTTGGACCAGGTCTCCACCACCGGCGCGTTCGCCAGCGAGGGGGCCACCTCCAGCGCGACGCCCAGCACGTGGCGCAGGCCGCCGGCGGTGACGTTCTTCTCGAAGCCGACGTCCTCCATGGTGGAGCCGCAGAGGATCCGGCCGTCGGCGCGCGGGACGACGTAGCCGTGGCCGGAGAAGATCACGCGCGAGAGGAGCGGCGGGCGGGTGTCGAGCACGGCGATTTGCCCGCGCACCGGCCGGACCGCGCCGGGGGGCAGGCCGTTGCCCTCCACCAGCAGGCTCCAGCTCCCGGCGGCCAGCACCACCGCGCCGGCGGCGATGCGGCCGGACTCGTGATCCACGCCCACGGCGCGGCCGTTCTCGACCACGATGCGGCGGACGCCGCCGGTGACCAGCCGGGCGCCGGCCCGCGCGGCCGCCACGTAGACGGCGCGCGCCAGGTGGCGGGGATCGACCGAGGCCTCCTCGGGGAAGAAGAGCGCGCCTCGCGCCTCGCGCGACACGCCCGGCTCGAGCCGGTGCACCTCGGCGTCGTCCAGCACCTGCACGCCGATGCCGCCCTTGCCGAGCTTCTCCGCCCGGCCGGCCAGCACGCGGGCGTGCTGGTCGTCGAGCGCCACCTCCAGCGTGCCGTTGCGGCGGAACTCGACCCACAGGCCGGAGCGCGCCTCCACCTCGCGGGCGAAGGCCTCGTAGCGCGCCAGCGACGCCTGGCAGAGCGCGTAGAACGGTCCGGGCTCGAGCGCCTCGACGCCCGGGGAGAGGATCCCGCCGGCCGCGCTGGACGCCTCGGCGCCGGGGACCGACCGCTCCAGCACGGTGACCTTGAGGCCCGCCTGCGCCAGCCGCAGCGCCACCGAGGAGCCCTGCAGGCCGGCGCCGATCACCACCACGTCGCTCGTCATGCGGGGGACACTACGTCCAGGGGGCCGCGGCGGGAAGCGAGGTTTCGCCGCGGGGCTGTGGGCGCCTGCCCTTCGACTTCGCCGCCGCCCGAAGGGCGACGGCTACGCTCAGGGCGAACGGGGTTGGCGAGCGGGGGCTGCGAGAGGCCCGGAGCCGGACCGCTAGTGCGCCGCCGGCGCCCCGTCCAGCCCGCGCTGCGCCGGCGAGAGCCCGTGCGTCAAGAGCTGCAGCACGTGCTGCCGCCAGGTCTCCGGCGGCAGGGGCGACGAGACGAACGGCCGCACGGCCTCGTGCGCGGAGGCCACCAGCGCGGAGAGCCCGCCCACCGTCACCACCGCCAGCACCGGGTCCACGCCGCGGCCGGCGTCGCCGTTGGTGCCGATGGAGGCGGCGGCGCGGCGGACCGGCTCGAGCAGCGCCGGCTCGGCGGCGGTGAGCGAGGAGAGGAACGGCGCGCCGTCGAGGTACTCGCGCACCAGGATCTGCGCGCCCTGCGGGTCGCGGCTCATGGCGTCGAGGTAGGCCGCCACCACCGTCTCCGGGCCACCCGGCCCGGCCTCGATCAGCGCCGCGATTCTCGTTGGTGGCGGTGAGCCACACCGAGCGCAGGATGTCGAGGTAGAGGGCGCGCTTCGACGCCCAGTGACGGTAGATGAGCGCGACGTTGCACGAGGCGCCGCGGGCGATGCCCTGCACGCGCGCGCCGTGATAACCGCGCTTCGAGAACTCGGTGCGCGCCGCTTCCCAGATCCGCTCCGCGATCCCCGCGCGCGGCGGGCCGATGCGACGAGTGGCGACCGAACCGTCCATGAATGCCGATTTACTGACCACATTGACGCGGGTCAAGTCGGCCTTGGTCACCCTTGGGCCGCGTCGGTGCCATCATCTATAGAAGGGCGGGGTGGAGCCCCTGGATGCCGCGGTGCGGCAAGGTGCCCAGGGGCCTGCCAGCGAAGATGACCGGCCCGCGGACCATCCTGCACCTCGATCTGGACGCCTTCTACGCGTCAGTGGAGCAGCTCGACCACCCAGAGCTGCGCGGCCGGCCGGTGATCGTGGGCGGCACGGCGCGGCGCGGCGTGGTCTGCGCGGCCAGCTACGAGGCGCGCCGCTTCGGGGTCCGCTCGGCCATGCCCACCTCGCGGGCCCACAAGCTCTGCCCGGACGGCGTCTTCCTGCCTCCGCGCTTCGAGCGCTACGGCGCGCTGTCCGAGCACATCTTCGGCATCTACCGGCGCTACACGCCGCTGGTGGAGCCGCTCTCGCTCGACGAGGCCTTCCTGGACGTCTCCGCCAGCCGGGCGCTGCACGGCGCCGGGCGCGACATCGCGGTGGCCATCAAGCGCGCGGTGCGGGGCGAGTGCGGCCTGGCCGTCTCGGCCGGCGTGGCCGAGGTGAAGCTGGCGGCCAAGATCGCCACCGACCTGGGCAAGCCGGACGGGCTGGTGGAGGTGCCGGCCGGCGGGGTGGAGGCCTTCCTGGCGCCGCTGCCGGTGGGGCGGCTGTGGGGCGTGGGCGAGGTGACCGAGGCGGCGCTGCAACGGGTGGGCGTGGCCACCATCGGCGACCTGGTGCAGAAGCCGGAGATCGTGCTGGCCGGCGCCATCGGCGCCTCGCACGCGCGCGGGCTGCAGGCGCTGGCTCGCGGCGAGGATCCGCGCGAGGTGGTGCCGGACGAGGCGGCCCGCTCGGTGGGCGCGGAGGAGACCTTCGGCGAGGACCTGGCCGAGCGGGCGGCGCTGGAGCGCGAGCTGCTGGCGCAGGCCGGGCGGGTGGGGCGGCGGCTGCGCCGGGCCGGGCTGTCGGGGCGGGTCGTGACGCTCAAGGTGAAGTACGCCGACTTCACGCTCATCACGCGGCGGGTCACCCTGGATCACCCCACCGACGACGACCGCGCCGTCTTCCACGCCGCCCGCGCGCAGCTGGACCGGGTGGACCTGTCCCGGCCCATCCGCCTGACCGGCATCTCGGTCTCCGGCTTCGCCGGCGAGGAGGAGCGCGAGCAGCTGGGGCTCTTCCCCGGCGTGAGCGAGGGCCCGCCGCCGCCGGCCGACGCCGAGCGGCGGCGCCGGCTCAACGCCGCGGTGGACGCGCTGGCGCAGAGGTTCGGGCGCGGGACGGTGACGCCGGCGGATTCTGGCGGGAAGGGACGACGAGGACTGAGCGCGTCCTGCTGGGGTCGGGCCGGCCATCACAGGCCCCGTTCGTCCTGAGCGTAGCGCCCGCGCAGCGGGCGCGGAGTCGAAGGACAAGTCCTCGCGCGCTCCCCTTCGTGGTTCGACTCCAGGCCGGCCGTCGGATCCGGCGGCGCGAGCCCGGCCGTCCACTCAGCCGGGAGCCGGGGCGACGGGCTGCCCCGCCCCCCGCTCGCGGCGGAGGCCAGCGGGGGCGGGCCGCCAGGCTTCCCCCGGCCGCGCGTGCGCCCCAGGTTTCTCTCCATGATCGCGGGCGCGGAGGACGACGTGGAGCGGAGCCAGGGAGAGCTGGACGCCAGGGCGGACGCCCTGCGGGCGCTCGCCGGCTCGCACGTCCCCTTCCTGGTGGCCGGCGCCTACGCCTTCTTCGAGTACACCGGCATCTTCCGGGACACCAAGGACCTGGACCTGTTCCTGCGCGAGCGCGACCTGGAGGACGCGTTCCGGGTGCTGGAGGGGGCGGGGTTCCGCACCGAGCTGACCGACCCGGGCTGGATCGGCAAGGCCTGGCGCGGCGAGTGGTTCGTGGACCTGATCTTCTCCTCCGGCAACGGCGTGGCGGTGGTGGACGACGCCTGGTTCGAGAACGCGCGCCCGGGGCGCGTCATGGACGTGCCGGTGCTGCTGGCGCCGCCGGAGGAGATGATCTGGTCGAAGGGGTTCGTGCTGGAGCGCGAGCGCTACGACGGCGCCGACGTGAACCACCTGCTGCACGCCTGCGGCGAGCACATGGACTGGGCCCGCCTGCTGCGCCGCTTCGATCGCTACTGGGAGGTCCTCTTCTCGCACCTGCTGCTCTACACCTTCGCCTTCCCCGCCTCGCGCACCGTGGTGCCGGCGTGGGTGATGGACCACCTGGCGCGCCGCACGCTCGACGCGCACGCCGCGGGCGACCACCCGCTGGACATGTGCCGCGGGCCGCTCATGTCGCGCGTCCAGTACCAGCACGACCTCGACAGCGGGCTCGTCAACGGGCGCCGCTGGGACGAGGGCGACCGGCAGGGGAGGACGGCGGAGCATGGCGGACGCGAACGGGACCTTTCGCCTGGCGGCGGCGGCTGACCTCCACTGCCGGCACGATCAGCACGGCCGCTTCCGCGAGTTGGTGAGGATGGTGAACGGCGAGGCCGAGGGCCTGGTGCTGGCCGGCGACCTCACCGACCACGGCCAGCTGGACGAGGCCAAGACGCTGGCGGAGGCGCTCTCCGAGCTGCGCGTGCCCTGCGCCGCGGTGCTGGGCAACCACGACTTCGAGGGCGGCATCGTCCGCGAGATCGTCCGGCTGCTGGCCGAGGTGAAGGTGGTGGTGCTGGACGGGGACCACGCCGTCTTCAACCGCCGGCTGGGCGTGGCCGGCGTGAAGGGCTTCGGCGGCGGCTTCGACCGCGGCATGCTCCAGGCCTTCGGCGAGCCGGCCATCAAGGCCTTCGTGCAGGAGGCGGTCAACGAGTCGCTGAAGCTCGAGGCCGCGCTGGCGCAGCTGGAGGTGGAGAAGAAGGTGGTGGTGATGCACTACGCGCCCATCGCCGCCACCTGCGTGGGAGAGGACGCCGCGCTGGGGCCGTACCTGGGCACCAGCCGCCTGACCGCGCCCTGCGAGGCCTTCGACGCCCTGGCCGTCTTCCACGGCCACGCGCACCACGGCACGCCCGAGGGGCGCACGCCCAAGGGCATCCCGGTCTACAACGTGGCCATGCCGCTCCTGCGGAGGACCATGAACGACCGGCGGTTCAGGGTGGTGGAGCTGTAGATCCCTGGCCTTCGACTCCGGGCCGCTGCGCGGCCCTACGCTCAGGCCGAACGGAGCGTGAACCTCGCGTGCCGCGTCACGGGCGGAGTCGAAGGGCAGGCCTCAGTGCCGCATCGGCGGCGGCCCCGCCGCCTTGCGGACGCGCTCCAGGATCTCGTCCATCCCCACCGACTTCGGGATGTAGCCCTGGGCGCCCAGCAGCTCGGCCTCCCACTCGAAGCCATAGGCGGAGAGGATGAGGATGGGCACGGCGGCGCTGCGGGCGTCGCCGCGCATCCGCTCCATCACGCCCCAGCCGTCCAGCACCGGCATCTTGAGGTCCAGCAGCACGATGCCGGGCGCTTCCTCGGTGACGCGGGTGAGCGCCACCTCGCCGTTCTCGGCGCGCTGGACCGGGTACCCGGCCTCCGTGAGCACCTCCGAGAGCGCCTCGCGGAAGTCGTCGTCGTCGTCCACCACCAGGATGTACTGGCCGGGGGTCATGCGGTGCCCTCTCCACGGAGCGTACGGGCGATCTCGGCGGCGATCCGGCGCGCCTCGGGCAGCGTTCCCGGCGGCAGCGTCACCGCGCCCACCACCGGGTGGCCGCCTCCGCCGTACCGTTCGCAGAGCTTGGAGATGTCGTGCCGGCGGCGCTCGCGCGCCCAGGGGTTGGAGCCCACCGAGACCTTGGTCTTCTTGGCGTCGCGCGAGATCACCACCGTGTAGGTGGCGTCCGGGTAGAGCTCGTAGGCGATGAACTTGTTGGCGCCCTCGAGCGGCGTGTCGCCCAGGTCCACCTCCACCACGCCGTCGGACTGGCGGGCGTGCTGGCGGACCACCGAGATGGCGCCCTGGTGCCGCTCGAGGATGGGGCCGAGGGGCGCGGTGACCCAGGGCTCGGCGGCGATGGCCTGGAGCGGCTGGCGCTGCATCGCCTCGATGAGCCTCGTCGGGACGGCCGGGTCCTTGGTGGCCTCCAGCAGCGTCATGATCCGGAGGGCCGGCTCCTCCAGCCGCACGGCCTGCGCCGGCGACTCGAAGCTGGCCGAGTCGATCACGTCGGCCCAGCGGATCAGGTCCTCGAGGTCGGTGGCCCGCCAGCCGTCCCGCCCGGCCAGCGTCCGGGCGATGAACCCGGTGCAGCTGGGGGCGGTCGGGTCCCAGAACTTCTGGCCCGTGCCATCGGCGTCGAAGGCAGCCCGGTCGGCCGGGGTGGGGAAGCCGCTGGCGTGGTGGTCGAACCACCAGTGAAGCCGGGGCGAGAAGCGGAAGTCGACGCAGGCCACCAGCTCCGCCTCGAACGCGTCGGGCGGGAAGGGGTCGCCGGGCTGGTGGTGCAGGGGCCTGAAGGTGGCGCTCCCGGCCCCGAGCCGCTCCCGCGCGTAGCGGCCGAACAGGGCGGCCGAGGCGCAGCCGTCGAAGCAGTTGCCGTGATAGAGGATCTGGGCGTGCATTGGGGCGCGGGAATCTAGTGACCCAGGGAGCATAGCGTCAACGACGGGCGCGCGGTCCTTCGCGGCCGGAGGCCGACCCGTAGGGGTGGACGCGGCCGGGCGCTAGCGGTCGCGGATCCGCCGCAGCGGACGTCGCGGTGTCCCCCACACGCACGACAAGTGAAACGACCTGCCCCTCCGGTCACCGCCGTTCCGGGGCGGCTGCGCGCCCCCGCCGCGCTGGGGGCCCGGGCGCGACCCACACCACCGGCCCGCCGCAGTGGTAGCGAGCGCGCGATCCCCCGGGTTAGACTCCCGCCCAAATGGATGCGATCCGCGTCGGGGCCCTCCTCGACGACACGAAATTCGACCTCCGCCTCTCCCTGGTGGCGGGCAAGCAGGGGCTCTCCCGGCGCATCAGCGCGTCGCGCATCCAGAAGCCGGGCCTGGTGCTGGCCGGCTTCACCGAGTACCTGCACAAGGAGCGCGTCCAGGTCTTCGGCAACACCGAGATGAGCTACCTGGGCACGCTCCACCGCGACCGCGCCATCGCGGTGCTGCGGAGCTTCTTCGCCCAGGACATCGCCTGCCTGGTGGTGACCAAGGGGCTGGACGTCCCGCCGGAGATGGCCGCGGCGGCCGACGAGGCCGGCGTGCCGCTGCTCGTGAGCAGCCACCTCTCCTCCACCTTCATCGAGTCGGTCCAGGGCTACCTGGAGGAGATCCTCACCGCCCAGACCTCGATGCACGGCGTGCTGCTCGACGTCTTCGGCGTCGGCATCCTGCTGCTGGGCAAGTCGGGCATCGGCAAGAGCGAGAATCGCCCTCGACCTCATCATGCGCGGCCACCGGCTGGTGGCCGACGACATCGTGGACGTGAAGCGCCGGACGCCCGAGTCGGTCTACGGCGCCGGCTCCGAGATCATCAAGCACCACATGGAGATCCGGGGCCTCGGCATCATCAACATCAAGGACCTGTTCGGCGTCGCCTCCATCCGCGATCGGAAGAAGATCGAGAATCGTGCTCGAGCTGGTGGAGTGGGACCCGAGCGTGGAGTACGACCGGCTGGGCGTCGAGGACAAGAAGTTCCGCATCCTCGACGTGGAGATCCCCATGCTGATCGTGCCGGTCCGCCCGGGAAGGAACATGACCACCATCGTCGAGGTGGCTGCACGCAACCACCTGCTCAAGGAGCAAGGCCACCACTCCGCCCGTGAGTTCCAGGAGCGGCTCAACCGCGCCATCGCGCTCGCCCCTGGCAGCCGCGTCGGCGAGATGGACGTCGAATGAGCGAGATGGGCGTCCAGGTCGTCATCCTCACCGGCGTGTCGGGGTCGGGCAAGACCACCGCCCTGCGCGCGCTCGAGGACGCCGGCTTCTACTGCGTCGACAACCTCCCCATCGTGTTCCTCGAGAAGCTGCTCGAGCTCTCCGGCCACACCGCCGGAGAGGTCTCGCGCATCGCGCTGGTGGTGGACGCGCGCGAGGGGCGCTTCCTCGGCGAGGCGCCGCGGGTCATCCAGGAGCTGCGCCAGCAGGGCAGCGACGTCGAGGTGCTGTTCCTCGACTGCTCGGACGAGTCGCTGGTCCGCCGCTACTCCGAGACCCGCCGCCGCCACCCGCTGGCGGGCGAGGGCGGCAGCGTGCCGGACGGCATCGCCGCCGAGCGCCGCGCGCTGGCCGACCTCAAGACCATCGCCGACGAGGTCATCGACACCACCACGCTCAACGTCCACGAGCTCAAGCGCCTGGTCACCCGGCGCTTCGTGGCCGGCGAGGGGGCCAAGCTGGGCCTCACCGTGGTCTCGTTCGGCTTCCGGTTCGGCATCCCCACCCACGCCGACCTGGTGCTCGACGTCCGCTTCCTGCCCAACCCGTACTTCATCCCGGAGCTGAAGCCCTTCCCCGGCACGGACCCCAAGGTCGCCGGCTTCGTGCTGGGCCAGCCGGACGCGAAGGCGTTCCTGGAGCGGCTCCAGGATCTGCTCGGCTTCCTGCTCCCGCGCTACCGGAGCGAGGGCAAGAGCTACCTGACCATCGCGATCGGCTGCACGGGGGGCAAGCACCGCTCGGTGGCCCTGGCCGCCGCGCTCTCCGAACGGCTGGGGGCGGGCGGGCAGCAGGTCAGGCTCTGGCACAGGGACGTCGAGAAGGAGTAGCGGCCCTGGGTGCGTCGGTCCGGTGGCTTCCCCGGACCAGCACGGCTATGGTACGCCCGCCGGTCGCTCCGGCCCGAGGCGGTGCAGCGCCGTCCGGGACCGGGGTGAGCGGAGCGCGCACATCATGCTCGGTCTAGTCGTCGCCACGCACGGGCAGCTCGCCGAGGAGCTCCTCCGCACCGCGGTCTCCATCGTCGGCCCGCTGGAGCGGTGCGAGGCGGTCAGCATCGCCGCCGGCGTCTCGATGGAGGACGCGCGCGCCCGCCTGGGGGACGCCGTCCGCCGGGTGGACGACGGGGGCGGGGTGCTGGTGCTCACCGACATGTTCGGCGGCACGCCGGCCAACCTGGCCCTGACCTTCCTCGACGAGAAGCTCGAGGTGGTCACCGGCGTGAACCTCCCCATGATCCTCAAGCTCGCCACCGCGCGGGCGGACAACCTCACCCTGCAGGCGGCCGCCCAGCTGGTGACGGCCTACGGCCAGAAGAACATCACCCTCGCCTCCGAGCTGCTGCGCACGCGGGCGCGCTCCACCCGCCCTTGACCCGTTGAATCGGACCCGCCGCCCGAGCGTCCCCACGCCGTGATCGCCCTCGTCCGCGTCGACAACCGGCTGCTGCACGGCCAAATCCTGGAGGCCTGGATCCCCAGGCTGCGGATTGACCGCGTGGTGGTGGCCGACGACGAGGCCGCCGCCAGCCCCCTGGCCAGCGCCGCGATGACGCTGTGTGTACCCCCCGAGCTGCCGGTCCGGATCGTGCCCCTGGGTGAGGTGGACCCCCGCGCCCTGGCGGCCGGGGCGGCCAAGGTGCTGATCCTGGTGCGGGACGTGGCGGCCCTGGGCGCCCTGCGCGCCGCCGGCCTGACCCCAGGGCTCGCGCGGACGGTGAACCTGGGCAACATCCACTTCGGCCCGGACCGGCGCACCGTGACGCCCTCGGTCTTCCTGGCGGCCCCGGAGGTCGAGTCCCTGCGCGCGCTCGCCGCGGAGGGGTTCGAGGTCGAGGCGCGGGCGATACCGGCCGAGGCCCCCGCCGGGATGGCAGAGATCGAACGCCGGTACGCCGCTGGGCATTGAGTTACACTGATCTGGGCTTGGACTACCTCGTCCTGGGCCTCGTCGCCGGGCTCGCGGCCATCGAGCGCAAAGGGTTCCTGCAGGCCATGCTCTCGCGCCCATCGCGCTGGGGCCGCTGGCTGGGTGGGCGCTCGGGGACCCGTCCGCCGGCATCATGCTCGGCATCCCGCTCGAGTTCTTCTGGCTCGGGGCGGTGAACCTGGGCGCCGCCGTGCCGGCGCACGAGGCGGCCGGCACCTGCGCCATCGTGGGCGGCGCCATCCTGGCCGCGCAGAACCTGGGCGTGCCGGTGGGGCTCGACGTCGGCGTGCTGGCCTTCCTGGTGGCGGCGCCGGTGGCGCTGGTGGGCCGGAAGGCGGACCGGATCGTCGAGGGGTGGAACGAGCGGATCGCGCTCATCGCCGAGTCGGCGCTGGCCCACCACCACCCGCACCGCGCCGTCCGTGCCAACCTGCTGGGCCTGGGGCTGCCCTTCCTGATCGGCGCGGTGCTGGCGCCGCTGGGGGCCGCGGTGGCCGCGGCCGTCATCCCGGCCGTCCTGCGCACCTGGCCCACGCTCTCGGTCCCGCTGGCGGCCGGGTTCCTGGTGCTGGCCGCGGTGGCCTGCGCCTCCGGCGCCAAGGCGCTGCGCGCCCGGCTGGCCCCGCGCGCCTACGTGACGGCGCTGGCCGGCGGGCTGGTGGTCGGCGCGGCGGTGCGCTTCATGGGAGGGCTGCCGTGACCGCGCCGGCGTCCGCCACCACCCCGGTCCACGTGCCGCGCCAGACCCTGACGCGCGTCTTCTGGCGCTGCCTGTTCCTGCAGGCGGCCTGGAACCGGCGCGGCATGCAGAACCTGGGCTTCGCCTACGCCATCGAGCCGGCGCTCTGCGCGCTCTACGCCGATCCGGCCCAGCGCGAGGAGGCGCTGCGCCGCCACCTTGGCTTCTTCAACTGCCACCCGTACATGGCCGCCGCCATCGTGGGCGGCGCCATCCACCACGAGGAGCGGGTGGCGGCCGGGATCGAGCCGGGCCAGGGGCCGCTCGCCTACAAGCAGGCGCTGCAGGGGCCGCTGGCCGCCATCGGCGACGGCTTCTTCTGGACCGCGCTGCGCCCGTTCTTCGGCGCGCTGGCCGCGCTGGGCGCGCTGCTGCTGGGCGGCTGGGCCATCGTGGCCGCGCTGGTGCTCTACAACGTCATCTCCTTCGCGCTGCGCATCGGCCTGTTCCGCGCCGGCTACCGGGAGGGCGACCGGCTGGTGCAGGTGATCGGGCGGCTCTCGCTCCCGGCCGTGGCCGACCGGCTGCGCACCGCCGGCGCGGCGCTGGCGGGCGTGGCCGCGGCCGTCTTCGCGCTGCGCGGGCCGGCGGCGCTCCCGGCCGGCCTCGCGCCGGAGGGGGCCGCGCTGGCCGTGGCGGCCGCCGTGCTGGGCTACGTGGCCCTGGCGCGCGGCGCCCGCCTGATGCCCACCGCCTACCTGGCGACCCTGGCCGCGGCCACGGTCGCCTTCCTCGCCGTCCTCCTGCAAGGAGCCGCACGCTGATGCCTCGCCAGAGCCGGACCTTCACCATCGTCAACGCCCTCGGCCTGCACGCCCGGGCCGCGGCCCAGCTCGTCCAGACCGCCAACCGGTTCAAGGCCGAGGTCCACGTCGAGAAGGAGGGCCAGGAGGTGAACGGGAAGAGCATCATGGGCGTCCTGACCCTGGCCGCCGCCAAGGGCTCGCAGGTGGCGGTCACCGTGGAGGGCGACGACGCCGACGCCGCCATGACCGCGCTGGCCAAGCTGATCGAGGCGGGCTTCGGGGAGACATGAGCCCGGTCGGCACCATCCACCTGGCCGGCCTGGCCGCCTCCCCCGGCATCGCCATCGGGCAGTGCTGGCCGCTGGAGCGCCGGAAGGTCAAGACGCCGCGGCGCAAGCTGGCGGACGAGGAGGTGCAGGAGGAGCTCAAGCGGCTGGAGATCGCGCTGGCCGCCTCCGACGCGCAGCTGGAGGAGGTCCGCCGCAAGGTCGAGGCCGGCGACGGCTCGCCCACCGAGCACACCGCCATCATCGACATGCACCGGATGATGCTCAAGGACGAGATGCTGGTCCTGGAGGCCGAGCGGCTGGTGCGCGAGGAGCGGATCAACGCCGAGTGGGCGGTGAAGCGGTCGGTCCGCAGATCAAGGGCGCCTTCAGCGAGCAGGCCGACGAGTACTTCAAGGAGCGGCGGGCCGACATCGACTTCGTCGGCGAGCGGATCATCAAGAACCTGCTGGGCCAGGCGCCGGACGTGGACGAGACGCCGCCCGAGGGCGCGGTGATCATCGCCCACGACCTCTCGCCGGCCGACACCGCGCTGCTGCTGCACGAGCGGCGGGTGGCGGCCTTCGTGACCGACGCCGGGGCCCGCACCTCGCACACCGCCATCGTGGCCCGGGCGCTGGAGATCCCGGCCGTGGTGGGCGTGGGGCGCATCACCTCCAGCGCCAGCCGGGGCGACTGGGTGGTGGTGGACGGCGCCCGCGGCGTGGTGGTGATCAACCCCTCCCCGCAGGAGCGGGCCGAGGCGGTGGCCACGCGCGAGAAGCGGGCCGCGGAGGAGCACGAGCTGCTCGCCACCCGCGACCTGCCCGCGCGCACGCTGGACGGCGTGCAGGTCCGGCTCTGCGGCAACATCGAGTTCGCCGAGGAGGTGCCGGGGCTGCTGGCGCACGGCGGCGAGGGCGTGGGCCTCTACCGCACCGAGTTCCTCTTCCTGGGCCGGAGCGAGCTCCCCTCCGAGGAGGAGCAGTACCACGCCTACCGCCAGGTGCTGACGGCGGTGGGCGACCGGCCCGTCACCATCCGCACCTTCGACCTGGGCGGCGACAAGCTGCCGGCCGGGATGCGCGTGCACGTGGAGAACCCGCAGCTGGGGCTGCGCGGCCATCCGCTACTCGCTCCGCCACCGCGACATGTTCCGGTCCCAGCTCCGGGCCCTGCTCCGCGCCTCGGTGCACGGCCGGCTGCGGATCATGTTCCCCATGATCTCCGGCATGGCCGAGCTGCGCGCCGCCAAGCGCGCCGTCGAGGAGGTCCGGGCCGAGCTGATCGCCGAGCGGATCCCCACCCGCGAGCTCCCCGTCGGCATCATGGTGGAGCTGCCCAGCGCGGCGGTGATCGCCGACCGGCTGGCGCGCGAGGCCGCCTTCTTCTCCATCGGCACCAACGACCTCATCCAGTACACCCTCGGCATCGACCGCCAGGACAAGGACGTCGCCTACCTCTACAAGCCGCTCCACCTCTCCGTGCTCCGGATGATCAAGCTCACCTGCGACGCCGCCAAGGTGGCCAAGATCCCGGTCTCGGTGTGCGGTGAGATGGCGGGCGAGCCGCTCAACACGCTGGCGCTGATCGGGCTGGGCGTGACGGAGCTCTCGATGAACGGCCCCTCGGTGCCGCTGGTGAAGCGGATCATCCGCTCGGCGCGGGCCTCCGACGGCAAGGCGCTGGTGGACCGGATCCTCTCGCTCACCACCGCGGACGACATCGAGAAGGAGGTCCGCAAGGAGATGCAGCGCCGGTTCCCTGGGCTGCTGGGCTACGAGGAGACCGGCGGCCGCGTCGCCTGAGCCGTCCCGGGGTGCCCCTCCGGCCCACTTCCGCCCCTGCCTCGCAAGCACGACCTTCCGACCGGGCGGATGGCTGGCAGAACGTCCGCCATATTGACACCACGCTCGGGGGCCGCGTACCTTGCCAGGCCCCCGGAGGAACCACCCGATGCCGCTCAGCGATTACCTGTTCACCTCGGAGTCCGTCACCGAGGGCCACCCCGACAAGATGGCGGACCAGATCTCCGACGCCGTCCTGGACGCGGTCCTGGCCAAGGACCCGAAGGGCCGGGTGGCCTGCGAGACGCTGCTCAAGACCGGCTACGTCATGATCGCCGGCGAGATCACCACCAGCGCCCGGGTGGACTACCCGAAGCTGGCCCGCGAGGTGGTGAAGGACATCGGCTACACCGCCGGCGAGATGGGCTTCGACGGCCACACCTGCGGCGTGCTGGTGGCGGTGGACCAGCAGTCCAGGGACATCGGGCAGGGCGTGGACACCGGCGGCGCCGGCGACCAGGGCATGATGTTCGGCTACGCCTGCGACGAGACGCCGGAGCTGATGCCGGCGCCCATCCAGTACGCCCACGCCGTCACCCGGCAGCTGGCCAAGGTGCGCAAGAACGGCCTCTCCTTCCTGCGCCCCGACGGCAAGAGCCAGGTCTCGGTCGAGTACCGCGGCGGCAAGGTGGCCCGCATCGACACGGTGGTGGTCTCCACCCAGCACGCCGAGGACGTCTCCACCAAGAAGCTGCACGCCGCCGTCCGCGAGGAGGTCATCGCCAAGGCGCTGCCGAGGCGGCTCCTCGACAAGAAGACCAAGAATCTTCATCAACCCCACCGGCCGGTTCGTGATCGGCGGCCCCATGGGCGACACCGGCGTCACCGGCCGGAAGATCATCGTGGACACCTACGGCGGCATGGGCCGCCACGGCGGCGGCGCCTTCTCCGGCAAGGACCCGTCCAAGGTGGACCGCTCCGCCGCGTACATGGGGCGCCACATCGCCAAGAACGTGGTGGCCGCCGGCCTGGCCGCGCGCTGCGAGGTGCAGGTCGCGTACGCCATCGGCGTGGCGGAGCCGGTCTCGGTCATGATCGAGACCTTCGGCACCGGCGTGGTGGCCGACGAGAAGATCGCCCGCGCGGTGCGCGAGGTCTTCGGGCTCACCCCGCGCGAGATCATCGAGGGGCTCAACCTGCTGCGCCCCATCTACCGGAAGACCGCCGCGTACGGCCACTTCGGCCGGACCGAGAAGTCCTTCACGTGGGAGGCGACCGACAAGAAGGACGCCCTCCGCGAGGCGGCCGGCGGGGCCAAGATCAAGGTCGCGTAGCGACGCCGACCAGCTGCGGTTCTCCGAGGGCTCGCCGGCAGCGGCGGGCCCTCGGTGCTTCAGGCTCGCGGTTCGCCCCCGGTGTCCCGGTCCCAGGACGGCTTCCGCGACGTGCCCGCCCAAGCAATCCCTGGCCTTCGACTCCGGGCCTGCTGGCGCAGGCCCTACGCTCAGGCCGAGCGGATTCGCCCCGTTCGGCCTGAGCGTAGCCGCCGCGGAGCGGCGGCGGAGTCGAAGGCCTGGCCCTGCACCGCGCGGTGACGGTGGCAGGTCGTCAGGTGGTCGTTGACCAGCCCCGCCGCCTGCATGAAGGCGTAGCAGATGGTGGGGCCGACGAAGCGGAAGCCGGCCTGCTGCAGCAGCTTGCTGAGCCGCTGCGCCTCGTCGGTCACGGCGGGCACCTCGCCCGGCGCCTTCCGGCGGTTCTGCCGCGGCGTCCCATCCACCACGCCCCAGACCAGGGCGCCCAGGCCGCCGTCCTTGCGCAGCCGGAGGAAGGCCCGGGCGTTCTCGCGGACCGCGAAGACCTTGAGCCGGTTCCGGACGATGCGCGGGTCGAGCAGGATCTTCTCCAGCCGCGCGTCGGTGAGGCGCGCCAGCTTCGCCGGATCGAAGGCGGAGAAGACGGCGCGGTAGCCCTCTCGCCGGTGGAGGATGGTCCGCCAGGAGAGCCCGGCCTGCGCGCCCTCCAGGCAGAGCAGCTCGAACAGCTGCTGCTCGTCGCGGAGCGGCACGCCCCACTCCTCGTCGTGGTAGCGGGCGTAGAGCTCGTCACCTTCTGGAACCCAGGCGCAGCGGCGGGGCATCAGCACCTCCAGGGGCAGGATACCCGCGCTCCGGCGCTCGCGGCCGACCCTCCCCATCCGGCAGGGCCGCGCCGGAGGGAGGGGGTGGGCGATCCCTCCCCGGACCCGGGTTGACCCCGCCGCCGCAGGGATCTATACCCTCATCCATCCGGTCATCCGGATGGACGAATGACGCAAGCCGCCACCCCCGCCCGCCGCCGCCCCGAGGCCCTCCTCGGCTGGATGGAGCTGCTCGCCGATCCCACCCGGCTGCGGCTGCTGCGCGCGCTGGAGCGGCGGGAGCTCTCGGTGCAGGAGCTGGCCGAGGTGCTGGCGGCGCCGCAGCCCACCGTGAGCCGCCACCTCAAGACGCTGGCCGACGCCGGCTGGCTCGAGACGCGCCGGCAGGGGACGCAGAGCCTCCAGACCTGGGCGGCCGAGCTGGAGCCGGCGGCGCGCAAGCTCTGGGGCCTGGCCCGGGCGGAGCTGGAGAGCTGGCCGACGGTGGCGCAGGACCAGGCGCGGCTGGAGGCGGTGCTGGCCCGCCGCGACGGGGCGCAGCGGTTCTTCGCCGGCGCCGCCGGCGCCTGGGACGAGCTGCGGGCGCGCGTCTACGGGCGCGGCTTCGGCGTGGAGGCGCTGCTGGCGCTGCTGCCGCCTGCCTGGACGGTGGCCGACCTGGGCTGCGGGACCGGCGCGCTGACGGCCGAGCTGGCGGGGCGGGTGAAGCGGGTCATCGGCGTGGATCGCTCGTCGGCCATGCTGCGGGCGGCCCGGCGCCGGACCGAGGGGCTCCCGAACGTGGAGCTGCACGAGTCCGAGCTGTCGCGGCTCTCCATCCCCGACCGGCGCTGCGACGCGGCGCTGCTGGCGCTGGTGCTGGGGTACCAGGAGGACCCGGCGCCGGTGCTGGCCGAGGCCAGGCGAATTCTCCGGCCGGGTGGGCGGTTGGTGGTGGTGGACGCGGCGGCCCACGAGGACGCTGAGCTGATGCGGCAGGTCGGGCAGGTGCGGCCCGGCTTCGCCCAGGCGGCGCTGGCGGCGCTGCTGGAGCAGGCGGGGTTCGCGGCCGTGAAGGCCCGGGCGCTGCCGCCGGAGCCCGGCGCGAAGGGGCCCGGGCTGGTGATCTGCGCGGGCGAGCGGCCCGCGAAGGGTTAGCGAAGGCTTACACGAGGAGACGACGATGGCCGTGACCGCGAAGAAGAAGGTGGAGCTGAAGGCCGTGCCGAGCCGCAAGGTCGAGCACCAGGTGAAGGACCTCTCCCTGGCCGAGTGGGGCCGCAAGGAGCTGGACCTGGCCGAGAAGGAGATGCCGGGCCTGATGGCCATCCGGCGCGAGTACGGCAAGGCCCAGCCGCTGGCCGGGCAGCGCATCACCGGCTCGCTGCACATGACCATCCAGACCGCGGTGCTGATCGAGACCCTGGTCGAGCTGGGCGCCGAGGTCCGCTGGTGCAGCTGCAACATCTTCTCCACCCAGGACCACGCCGCCGCCGCGGTGGTGGTGGGCCAAGACGGCACCCCCGAGGCGCCGGCCGGCGTCCCGGTCTTCGCCTGGAAGGGCGAGACGCTGGAGGAGTACTGGGAGTGCACCGAGCGCGCGCTCGACTTCGGCAAGGGCAAGGGCCCGAACGCAGATCGTGGACGACGGCGGCGACGCCACCCTGCTCATCCACAAGGGCGTGGAGTTCGAGAAGGCCGGCAAGGTCCCGACCCCCAGGGCCTCCGACTCCGAGGAGTACGCCGTCATCCTGCGGCTCCTGGCCCGCGAGCTGAAGAAGGACGGCAAGCGCTGGCAGCGCGTGGCCCGCGCCTGCCAGGGCGTGACCGAGGAGACCACCACCGGCGTGCACCGGCTCTACGAGATGCAGAAGGCCGGCCAGCTGCTCTTCCCGGCCATCAACGTCAACGACTCGGTCACCAAGTCCAAGTTCGACAACCTCTACGGCTGCCGCCACTCGCTGGTGGACGGCCTGAACCGCGCCACGGACGTGATGCTCGGCCGGCAAGCTGGCCGTGGTCTGCGGCTACGGCGACGTGGGCAAGGGCTGCGCCCAGGCGCTGCGCGGCCAGGGCGCCCGCGTGGTGGTCACCGAGATCGACCCCATCAACGCGCTGCAGGCGTCGATGGAGGGCTTCCAGGTGGTCCAGCGTGGAGGACGTGGTCGAGACCGCCGACCTGTTCATCACCGCCACCGGCAACCTGGACGTGATCACCCTGGCGCACATGGAGAAGATGAAGGACTGCGCCATCGTCGGGAACATCGGCCACTTCGACAACGAGATCGACATGGCCGGCCTGAAGAAGGTCACCAGGCGGATCGAACATCAAGCCGCAGTACGACGCCTTCGTCTTCCCGGACAAGCACCGCGTGCTGGTGCTGGCCGAGGGCCGCCTGCTCAACCTCGGCTGCGCCACCGGCCACCCGTCCTTCGTGATGTCCAACTCCTTCACGAACCAGACGCTGGCCCAGATCGAGCTGGCCCAGAACCGCGACGCCTACGATCGCAAGGTCTACACGCTGCCCAAGCACCTGGACGAGAAGGTGGCCGCCCTGCACCTGGAGCAGATCGGCGCCCGGCTGACCAAGCTGTCCAAGAAGCAGGCCGGCTACATCGGCGTGCCGCAGACCGGGCCGTTCAAGTCCGATCACTACCGGTACTAGGGGTCGCGTCCTCCCACATTACACTTTCCGGTCCGCCGGAAAGGACCGAGGGCCGGGGCCTGCGAGGGCTCCGGCCCTCCTCATGTGCGCGCTGGGGCCCTGGCCTTCGACTCCGCGAGCCCTGCGGGCTCGCTAGCTCAGGCCGAACGGATCCGGGTACTCCGCCTCACCGCACCGCCGTCCGCTCCGGCGGCTTCACCGCCCTCGGCTCCAGCACCGCCTCCAGCTCTCCGCGCAGCGGGAGCGAGGGGCTGACCTCGGGGAGCTCCTCGCGCAGAATCGTCGGCGGAGCCGCCGGCGGGGGCGAAGGTCCAGTGGGCGCCGCGATCGTCGGAGAAGGCGATCAGGTCGTGCTGCGAGCGGACCATCCCCTTCGGCGTGGGGATGCGCTGCGCCTCGTCCAGCGCGCACTGCAGCTGGCGGCCCACCTGGACGCAGCCGAGGAGGCCGTTCAGGGCCAGCTGCGGCGCCATCACGCCCTGCGCGCGCATCCCGGCCTGGCCTTCGATGAGCCGCTGCACCGCCTCGTCCGGACCGCCCATGAGCTTCACCAGGCGCGGGTAGGTGAAGGCGACGGCGGTCACGTGGTCGGACTGCGAGGCGGCGTTGAGCGCCAGCGCCGCCTGCTCCAGCAGGGCGTCGCGCGCCGGTGGGGACAGCTCGACCGGCGTCCCCAGCGGCGCGGCCGCGGCGGAGGTGGCGAGGAGGAGACCGAGAGCCAGGGCGGCGAGGGAGCGCGCGTGCATGGACCACAACGCAACCATCCGCAGCGCCCGCGGCCGGTGATCGTCCGGGCCCTGCCCCACGCGCGCGGGTCACCCGCCCGGGCACGTCCCCCGCGCCCCTGGTCGCGTTGCCGCCGGGCGGGGGGTGGGCTAGCGTTCCGCCGCCCATGAGCCTTCTCTCCGCGATCGTCCTCGGCATCATCCAGGCCCTGACCGAGTTCCTCCCCGTCAGCTCCACCGCGCACCTGCTGGTCGCCGGCGAGCTGATGGGGCACCACCTGGAGGATCCGCTCTTCCGGGCCTTCGTGGCCATCATCCAGTCCGGCACCACCCTCGCCGTGCTGGTCTACTTCCGCCGGGACATCTTCCAGCTGCTCGGCGCCGGCCTGGCCTCGCTGCGCCGCGGCCGCCCCTTCGAAACCGCCGAGTCGCGGCTCGGCTGGTACATCGTGCTCGGCACCATCCCCGCCGCCGTGCTGGGCAAGCTGCTCGAGCACCAGATCGAGGCGCTCGGCAACTGGGTCATCGCCGGCTCGCTGGTGGTGCTGGGCCTGATCCTGCTGGTGGCCGAGCGGTTCGCCCGGCACCAGCGGACCGTCGAGGACGTGACCATGCGCGACGCGCTGGCCGTCGGCTTCGCCCAGGCGCTGGCCCTCGTCCCCGGCTCCTCGCGCTCCGGCACCACCATCACCGCCGGCATGCTGCTCGGCTTCAAGCGCGAGGCCGCGGCCCGGTTCAGCTTCCTGCTCTCCGTGCCCATCATCCTGGCCGCTGGCGGCTACAAGCTGCTGAAGACCGTCCCCGTGCTCCAGGGGCAGCCGGCCTGGGTGCTGGCCACCGTCGTGGGCACGCTGGTGTCGGCGGTCGCCGGCTACCTCGTCATCGACTGGCTGCTGGCCTGGCTGCGCACGCGCACCACCTACGTCTTCGTGGTCTGGCGCGTGCTGGCCGGCGTCGCCATCGCGTTCCTGATCTGGAAGGGCGTGCTGCCCGCCGGCGAGGCGCCGCCCCAGCCGGCTCCCGCGGTGCAGCCCGCTCAGGCCCCGTGACCGACGTGTCCTGCCCTTCGACTTCGCTGCCGCCGATGGCGGCAGCTACGCTCAGGGCGAACGGGTCCCGCCTTTGCGCCGGGACCACCCCGTGACCCTGGCCCGCCTCGCCGCCGCGCTGCAGGCGTTCACCCCCGGGGTCGCGCCCGTCGAGCGCATCCCGCCGGATCACCTGCCCGAGGCCGGCTTCGGCCTGGCCAGCGTGCTGGTGCCCCTCTTCGAGCGGGAGGGCCAGGTCCACGTGCTGCTGACCCGCCGTCCCGCCACGCTGCGGCTCCACGCCGGGCAGGTCAGCTTCCCCGGAGGGCGGGTCGAGCCTGGCGAGCGCAGCCTCGACGCCGCGCTCCGGGAGGCGCAGGAGGAGATCGGACTCCCCGTCGAGCGCACCAAGGTGCTGGGGCAGCTGTCCGAGACCCTGGTCCTCAGCTCGGCCTTCCGCTTGACGCCCTGGGTGGCATCCGTGCCATATCCCTATCCGTACGCGGCGGCGCCCGCGGAGGTGGAGGCCATCCTGGAGGTTCCACTCGCGGCGCTGGAGGCGCCCGGTGCGCACCGGGTCGAGCCGCGCGAGGTCTACGGCATGCCGTTCGACGTGCACTTCTACACCGCCGGCCCCGACGTCGTCTGGGGCGCCACCGGCCGGGTGCTCGCCGAGCTGCTCAAGCTCTGGAGGACAGCGTGAAGATCTACCCCGTGATCATGGCCGGCGGCTCCGGCACCCGCTTCTGGCCGCTCTCGCGCAAGCACCGGCCCAAGCAGTTCCTGGCGCTGGCCGGCGACGCGCCGCTGCTGGCCGCCACCGTGGGGCGCCTCCCGCCGCTCGCCAAGGCGGACAAGACCTACGTGGTCTGCGGCCCCATCCACGCCGCCACCGCGCGCAAGATCCTGCCCTCGCTGCCCAAGGACAACTTCATCGTCGAGCCGTGCGCGCGCAACACCGCGCCCTGCGTCGGCCTGGCCGCGCTGCACGTGGCGGCGCGCGATCCCAAGGGGATCATCGCCATGCTGCCGGCCGACCACCACATCGGCAAGCCCAAGGCCTTCCGCGACGCCATCGCCTCCGCCGCGGCGCTGGCCGAGGGCGGCGTCATCGCCACCATCGGCATCAAGCCCTCGCGCCCCGAGACCGGCTACGGCTACCTCAAGGTCGGCAAGCCGCTCCCCGCCAAGGCCCAGGGCAAGGCCAGGCTGCAGGCGCACAAGGTGGAGCGGTTCGTCGAGAAGCCCGACGCCGCCACCGCCGCGCGCTACCTGGCCGACGGCAGCTACCTCTGGAACTCGGGCATCTTCGTCTTCCGGGCCGACGTGATCCTGGAGGAGATCGGCCGGGCCATGCCGGTGCTGCGCCAGCAGCTCGACAAGATCGGCAAGGCGCTCGGCACCCCCGCCTACCAGCGCGTGCTGAAGAAGGTCTTCCCGGAGTGCCCGTCCATCTCCATCGACTACGGCGTGATGGAGAAGAGCCAGCGCATCGCGGTCGTGCCGGCCGAGTTCGGCTGGAGCGACGTGGGCTCCTTCGCCGCGCTCCCCGACGTCCGGCCGGTGGACAAGTCCGGCAACGTCGCCGAGGGCGACGCGCTGGTGATCGACGGCAAGAACAACGTCGTGCTGGCCGGGATCGACCGCCCGCTGGCCGTCATCGGCCTGGACGACATCATCGTGGTGGACGCCGGCGACGCCATCCTGGTCTGCCGCCGCGACCGCGCGCAGGACGTCCGCAAGGCCGTGGACGAGCTCTCCCGCCGCGGGCGCGAGCACCTGGTCTAGCCGCGACGACGCCTCCGTTCGCGGTTCGACAGGCTCACCGCGAACGGAGGCTGGCCCGCGAACCGGGGCCGTCCGCGGACGGAGGCCGCGTCTGCCCAGTCCGGAAAGACCCAGGCGGGCGGCCGCAGGGCCTGCCCCCTCGCTTGTCCGGCAGCCCCGCCCATCCCGCAGTGCTATACACCGGCCGATCATGCCCAAGCTCTCGCCCACCATCTTCCGCGAGTACGACATCCGCGGCCTGGTCGATCGTGACCTGACCGAGGAGGCCGTCCACCTGGTCGGCAAGGCGCTCGGCACCCGCATCCGCTCCGCGGGCGGGGCGCGCGCCGCCGTGGGGCGCGACTGCCGCGTCTCCGGCCCGAAGTTCGCCAGGGCCATGCTCGACGCCCTGACCAGCACCGGGCTGGACGTGCTGGACCTCGGCGTGGTGCCCACGCCGCTGACCTACTTCGCGGCGCACACGCTCGACGTGCAGGGCATCTGCATGATCACCGGCTCGCACAACCCGCCTGAATACAACGGCCTCAAGCTCGGGCTGGGCGCGGCCACCTACTTCGGCCAGGAGATCCAGGCGCTGCGGGCCGAGGCCGAGTCCGGCCGCTTCGCCACCGGCAGCGGCAAGGTCACGCCCCACGACATCGTCCCCGCCTACCAGGCCTACGTCGAGGCCAACCTCCAGCTGGGCAAGCGCCGGCTCAAGGTGGTGGTGGACGCCGGCAACGGCACCGGCGGCGTGGTGGCCGTGCCGGTGCTCCAGCGGCTGGGGTTCGACGTCGTCCCGCTCTTCACCGACATGGACGGCCGCTTCCCCAACCACCACCCCGACCCGACCGTGGAGAAGAACCTCGAGACCCTGAAGGCCAAGGTGCTCGAGAACCGGCGCCGACGTGGGCATCGCCTGGGACGGCGACGCCGACCGGGTGGGCGCGGTGGACGAGCGGGGGAACGTGCTCTGGGGCGACCGAGATCATGATCCTCTTCGCGCGGGCGCTGCTGGACCAGGTGCCGGGCGCGGCGGTCGTCGGCGAGGTGAAGTGCTCGATGAGCCTCTACGACGAGATCACCCGCCGGGGCGGGCGGCCGATCATGTGGAAGGCCGGCCACAGCCTCATCAAGGCCAAGATGAAGGAGGAGCGCGCGCTCCTGGCCGGCGAGATGAGCGGGCACATCTTCTTCGCCCACCGCTGGCTGGGGTTCGACGACGGCATCTACTCGTCGCTCCGGCTGCTGGAGCTGCTCACCCAGACCGACAAGCCGCTCTCCGCGCTGCTGGCCGACGTGCCGAAGACCTGGTCCACCCCCGAGCTGCGGGTGGACTGCCCCGAGGACAAGAAGTTCGAGGTGGTCCGGCGGGCCCAGGACTGGTTCAAGGCCCGCTACGACGCCGTGACGGTGGACGGGGTCCGGGTCGTCCTCCCGGACGGCTGGGGCCTGGTGCGCGCCTCCAACACCCAGCCGCTGCTCATCCTGCGCTTCGAGGCGCGCACGCAGGAGCGGCTGGTCGAGATCGAGCAGCTCGTCCGGCGGCAGCTGGCCGAGATCTTCCGTGAGGTGGGGGCCTAAGCCATGGCACGTCTCGCTCTGGGCGTCGATCTGGGCGGTACCAACGCGCGGGCCGCGGTCGTGGACCGCGGAGACCGGCCGGGTGGTCGCCTCCCACAAGGAGAAGCTGACCGACCGCTCGCCGGCGGCGGTGGCGGCCACCATCCAGCAGGCGCTGGAGCGGGCCGCCGCGGCCGGCGGCACCAGCGTGGCCGAGGCCGGGCACGTGGGCGTGGGGGTGGCCGGGCAGGTGCTGGGCTCCACCGGCGTGGTGCTCAACGCCCCCAACCTGGGCTGGAACGAGGTCGCGTTCGGGCAGCTGCTCTTCGAGACGCTCAAGGTCCCCGTCCACGTGGCCAACGACCTGGCCGTGGCCGCCTGGGGCGAGCGGAAGTTCGGCGCCGCCCGGCGCATCGACGACGTCATCCTGGTCTTCGTGGGGTCCGGGGTGGGCTCGGCGCTCATCCTGGGCGGCCGACTCCACGGCGGGGCGCACGGCGTCGCTGGGGAGTTCGGCCACGTCAAGGTCCGGCCCATCCGCCCCGAGACCCGGGTCCGGCGCTGCGGCTGCGGCCAGTGGTCCTGCCTGGAGTCCTTCGTCTCGGGCGTCCACGTGGCCGACCGTGTCCGCGAGGACCTGCAGTCCGGCGTGGACTCCCGGGTCCGGTCCCTGGCCGGCGGCGACCTGGCAAAGGTCAACGCCAGCCACGTGGACGTGGCCTACGGCGAGGGGGATCTACGCCCGCGGCCTCTGGGACGAGAACGGCGAGCTGCTGGGGACCGCCATCGCCAACTACATCACCACGCTCAACCCCGCCCGGCTCATCCTGGGCGGCGGGGTCATCCTGGGCTGTCCCCGGTTCGAGGGCATCGTCCGGCGCCACATCGACGAGGAAGTGCTGCGCGCCGCCCGCCGCGACCTGAGCGTGGAGCGCGCCTACCTGGGTGACGACGCCGGCGTGGTCGGCGCCGCCGTCCTCGAGTAGCCCGCGGCGGCCGCCGCTCGCCCTCCTGCAGGTCCGGGGCGAGCGGAAGAGGCCGCCTCGGCGCCGCCGGGCACCCTCGCCGCCCGGCGCGCCGACCCTCCCGCCACCCCCGCGCTCGCCGCCCCTCCGGGCCTCCGGACGGCGCCCGCACGCCGTGCGCGGGCCGTCGCCGCGCTGCGCCGCGCCTCGATCGCCGCCGCGGGGGCGCGCGAGGCGCTCCGGCCGGATTCCGATCTCATTCCGATCACTTCCGCCACCTCCGCCGACCGCTCCGGAGGGCGCTCTCGGTCGGTGATTGTGACTTCAAGTGAGATCGGGCCCTCACTTGAAGTGTACCCAGGGGCACCGCCGAGGAGATCTGGATTCGGATCGATCGGGATCCATCCGGGTGCGAGGAGGAGATCGCTTGTCAAAAAACTCGTCTCGCTTCCTTGACGATCATGATCCCGGCGCGTTAACCTCCGTGCAGTTGTCCATTGAAAAGTGTCCATCGATTCTCGAATGGACCGTTCCGAGGAGGGAACAAGATGCCCGCGAAGAAGACTGCCAAGAAGGCCCCCGCGAAGAAGGTCGCCGCCAAGAAGCCGGCGAAGAAGGCCGCGAAGAAGAAGTAAGCGGTCCGAACTTCGAAGCGATGCTGGCGGCCGCCTCCGGGCGGCCGCTGCTTTTTTGGGCTCCAGGAGCGCATTTCCGTGTCGCTCACTGCCGGAGAGATCGCCGCGCTGGTCGCGGAGCTGGCGCCGCTGGCCGGCGCGCGGGTGGGCGCCGCCCGCGTCCACGCCGAGCGCGCGCTGACGCTCGAGCTGTTCGGCCGCGACGGCGAGGTGCTCCTCCTCCTCTCCGCCGAGCCCGAGGTCACCCGCCTCCACGCCGCCGCGCGGCGTCCTCCCCAGCCCCCGCACCCCTTCGCCTTCCAGGCCCCCCTCCGTCGCGAGGTGGAGGGTGCGCGGCTCTCCGGGGTGGAGCTCCTCCCCGGCGACCGGGTGGTCGCGCTCCGGCTGGAGCGGGCCCGCGGACCGGTCCAGCTGGTCGCGGAGCTGACCGGGCGGAGCGGGAACCTGTTCCTGGTCGGGCCGGACGGGCTGGTCCTGGCCTCCGCCGGGCGCGACGCCTCCCCTCGCGGAATGGCGCCGGGGCGCCCCTGGGTCCCGCCCGCGCCGCCTCCCGGGGCCGGCGCGGGGCCGGCGCGCCGCTTCGAGCCGGCCCTGGGCGCGCCCTGGCCCCTCTCCGCCGCCGTGGAGGCCGCATACGAGGCCCGCGAGGTGGCGCGGCGCCTGGTCGAGGCCCGCCGCCGGCTGCGCGAGCCGCTCCGCGCGGCCCTGGCCCGCTCCACGCGCGCCCTGGAGAAGCTGGCGGACGAGGCGGCCCGCGTCCCCGCCGCCGAGGAGGACCGGCGCCGGGCCGACCTGCTCAAGGCCAACCTGCGGCTGGTGCGGCGGGGGGCGCGGGAGGTGACGGTCACCGAGTGGACCGCCGAGGGGCCGCAGGAGGTGACGCTCGCCCTCGACCCTGCCCTGACCGCCCAGGCCAACATGGAGCGGTACTACAAGCGCTATCGCCGCATCGTGGACAGCGCCGCGCGGGTGGCGGAGCGCATCGCCGAGGTCCGGACCCGGGCGGAGGCGCTGCGCGGGCTGGTGGCGGCGCTGGACGAGGCGCCGGCCGAGGCGCTCCCCCGGATCGAGAAGGAGGCGCGGCGGCTGGGGGCGGGCCCGCGCCCTGCCGCGCAGCCCAGGCGCAAGCGCGACGAGCCGCTGCCGCCCTACCGCACCTTCCGGTCGCTGGCCGGTGCGGCGCTGCTGGTCGGGCGCGGCGCGGCGCAGAACGACCAGCTCACGCTGCGCGTGGCGCGCGGCAACGACCTCTGGCTGCACGCCCGCGGCCTGCCCGGCGCGCACGTGGTGGTCCGGCTGGAGAAGGGGAAGGGGCCGGACCAGGAGACGCTGCTCGACGCCGCCCACCTGGCGGTGCACTTCTCCGACGCGCGCGGCGCGCCGCAGGCCGACGTGGCCTACACGCGGGCCAAGTACGTCCGCAAGGCCAAGGGCGCCGCGCCCGGCGCCGTGACCTACAGCCAGGAGAAGGTCATCGCGCTCCGGAGCGAGCCCCAGCGGCTGGAGCGGCTGCTGAACGAGGAGGAGGCGGCGGAGTAGCGAGCGGTTGGCCTTCGACTCCGGGCCTGCTGGCGCAGGCCCTACGCCCAGGCCGAACGGATGCGAGCGCAGTCCGGGGTAGCGCCAGCCGCCCGCTCCCTCGCCCGCAGCGCACCTCCACGCCTGCCCGTGCGGTGAGGGGGCCCTTGAAGGGCGAGCCGCTGCTTCCGTAGGATCCCGGTCCGTGCGCGCCGCGGAGTCCCCACGTCAGCTGGCCCTGGTCTCGACCTCCCGCGAGGAGCGGGTGGAGGCGGCGCACCGCCTGGCCGACGCGCTGTCCTCCCACCTCTCGGAGCGGGTCCGCCTCACCATCCACGACAACCGGTCCACCATGGTCTCGTTCCGCCGCGGGCGGGGCGAAGTCCACTTCCGCGTCCACCACATGTTCCTGGCCGCGCCGGGCGAGGTGGTCTCGGCGCTGGGCGACTTCGCCGGCCACGCGCGGGGCGCGGGCGGCCGGCGGCGGGCCGCCGGGGCGCGCATCGACGCCTTCGTGAAGGCGCACCGGGAGCACATCGCCGTCCCGGCCCCCGCGCACCTGCAGGCGCGCGGCCGCGTCCACGACCTCCAGGCCATCTACGACCGGCTCAACGCGGAGTTCTACGGCGGGAGGATCGAGGCGCGCATCGGCTGGGGCCCCGTCCGGACCGGCAAGCGCCGCCGCACGGTGAAGACCGGCGTCTACGTCCAGGACGCCCGCATCATCCGCATCCACCCCACGCTGGACCGGCCGGAGGTGCCGGAGTTCTACGTGGCGGCGGTGGTCTTCCACGAGATGCTCCACCAGGCCGTGCCGGCCCGCGAGGTGAACGGCCGCCGCGTGGTGCACGGTGCGGAGTTCCGGCGGGCTGAGCGGGCCTACCCGGATCACGCCCGCGCCAAGGCCTGGGAGGAGCGCAACCTGGGCCTGCTCCTCTCCTCCCCCGCCTGACCCGACGCGGCCCGTCCCGTCCGGTGCGACGGGGACGCGATTCAGCCCGGCGCCCAGCGCCGCGCTGTGCCATGATCGCGCTCCCTGGCATGCACCGCGCCCCGCCCGCCGTCCTCCTGCTCGCCCTGCTCCTGGCAGGGGCCACCGGCTGCTCGGTGGTGGCGCGCGGCACCCCCGAGAGCCCGATCATCAGCGCCTTCTCCTTCGAGGGCGTGAAGGCGGTGGACGAGGACGACCTCAAGGCCAAGCTGGCCACCCAGTCCACCGGCCTCTTGCCGTGGGAGGACGTGGTCACCTACGACCCCGACCTGCTCACCGTCGATCGCCGGCGGGTGGAGGCCTACTACCGCGACCACGGCTTCTACGACGCCGAGGTGACCGACGTGCAGGTCATCGACGACGAGGAGGGCCGGGTCCAGATCAAGATGAAGGTGCAGGAGGGCGAGCCGGTCAAGGTGTCGAAGATCACCATCATCGGCCTCGACGCCGAGCCGGACGCGCGCCGCGCGATGGAGAAGCTGCCCCTGCGCGAGGGGCGCACCTTCCAGCTGGCCGACTACGACGCCTCGCGCGCCGAGATCGAGCGCGCCCTCCGGCGGACGGGGTGGGCCTTCGCCGAGGTCGCCCAGGAAGCCCATATCCTCCCCCGGGAGAAGAAGGCGGAGGTGACGTACACGGTCAAGGCGGGCACCAGGTACAAGTTCGGCACCATCTTCGTGGCCGGCACCGGCGCCGTCTCGCGCGACCGGGTGCGCGAGCAGGCGGCGCTGGAGGTGAAGCGCGGGGCCTGGTACTCGGACGAGAAGCTGGTGCGGGCCCAGGCCCGTGTCTTCGAGATGGGCGTGTTCGGCGGCGTGCGCGTCTCGCGCGGCAACGCCGACTCCAAGCGCGGCGTGATCCCGGTGGTGGTGGCGGTCCGCGAGGCGCCCTTCCGCACGGTGCGCGCCGGCCCCTCGGTCGGCGTCCAGAGCGGCACGCGCTGGGACCTCTCCGGCGTGGCGGGGTGGACCCACCGCAACTTCTACGGCGACCTGCGCAAGCTCGACCTCTCGCTGCGCGCCGGCTACGCCTGGCTGCTCAACGACAAGAAGGAGGGCTGGGTCTTCCTCGCGGCCGGCGAGTTCTCCCAGCCCGGCGCCATCAGCAGGATGATCGACGCCACGGTGCGCCTGGAGCTGGAGAGGGGGCTGGAGCCCGCCTACGACTACTGGTCGGAGCGGCTGCGCCTCTCCACGCCGGTCCGGCTGGGGCCGCGCTGGACGTTCGTCCCCTCCTACAACCTGGAGGTCTACCAGCTCTCCAACGTGACCGGCACCATCGACCCCAACGACCCCAGCGCCGAGGGGCCGGATCTGAACGACTGCCAGGGAAACAAGCATCACCCCGTCTGCCTCCTCTCCTACCTGGAGGAGCGGATCGCCTGGGACGGGCGCGACAACCCGGTCGTGCCCACGCGCGGCTTCTTCGGCGTGGTCTCCTTCCAGCAGGGGTTCAACCTGGGCGGCTACGGCTACCGCTACCTGCGCTTCATGCCCGAGGCGCGCGGGTACCTGCCGGCCTGGCACGGCGGCGTGCTGGCCGGCCGGTTCCGGGTGGGCGCCCTCTTCCCGGTGGACGAGGCGGACCCGCCGCCCATCGTGGCGCGCTTCACCGCCGGCGGCCCGCAGTCGATGCGCGGCTACTCGGCCGGGCGCCTCTCGCCGATGGTGCTGGACGAGAACGACGACTGGGTGCCGGTGGGCGGCAACGGCATGGTGGACGGCAGCCTGGAGCTGCGCTTCAACATCCGCGGCAACCTGGGCGCGGCCGTCTTCACCGACCTGGGCTACGTCTCCACGCCGTCCTCCGTCCCGACGGCCTGGCGCGACGCCCTCGACGCCACGCAGTGGCAGTGGGCGGCGGGCTTCGGCGTCACCTACAAGACGCCGGTGGGACCCTTCCGGCTCGACCTGGCCATGCGCCTGCCCACCAACTGGTCGAGCGGCGTCCCCTTCGAGGAGCGGTTCCCGACCGTCCCGCCGCTGGAGCCGGGCGGCGAGTCCCAGCACCGCGAGCCCATCCTGGCCTTCCACCTGTTCATCGGGGAGGCCTTCTAGTGCCGGCCCTGGGCAGGCTGCTGCGCGGGCTGGGCTGGACGGTCCTGACGCTCCTGGCCGCGGCCGGCGTGCTCCTCTCCGGGCTGGCGGTCTTCGCCGCCACGCCGCGGGGCGGCCAGGTGCTGACCGGCGCCGTGGTCGGCCTGGTGGACGAGGCGCTGGCCGGGCGGCTGGAGCTGAAGGGCGTGCAGGTGCTGCCCGGCGGCGGGATCGAGCTGCGCGGGCTGCAGGTCTTCGACACGGACGACCACCTGGTGCTCTCGGTGGACCACGCGCGCGTCCACGCCGACCTGACCCGGCTCCGCTCCAAGGTGCTGGGCGTCGAGCTGGAGCTGGACGGGCCCACCGTGCTGCTGGAGGAGGAGGCGGGCGGCGGCCTCTCCCTGGCGCGCGCCTTCGCCCCCGCCCACCCGAAGCCGCCGGAGCCGCCCGGGCCGCGCGAGCCGGGCTGGGCCGGGTGGACGCTGCGGGTGGCCCGGCTGGCCATCCGCCGAGCCGACGTCTGGTGGGTGGACCAAGACGGCGCCACCCGGCTGGAGGCCACCGGGCTCGGGCTGGACGCGCGCGCGCTCCTCTCCCCCGGCCGCTCGCGGGCCGAGCTGCGTCTCACCGGCCAGCTGGAGGAGCCGCTGGACGCGCCGCTCTCGCTGGAGGTGCGGGCGGCGCTGGACGGCCCGCAGCTGCGCGTGCCGGTGCTGCGCGCGCAGCTGGGCGGCACCGTGCTGGACGGCCTGGCCCAGCTCGACCTGGCCACGCTGGCCGGCCGCGCCGCCATCGTGCGGGCCGCGGTGGACCGGGCCCAGGCGCGCGAGGTGCTCCCGGCGGCGGGCCGGGGCGGCGACGTGGCCTTCCGCGGCTACGCCGAGTCGGACGGCACCACCGCCACGGCGGCGCTCCACGTCGAGCCGCGCGGCGAGGCCGGGGCCGGCGACGCGGCGGTGGCGCTGCGCCTGGACCTGAGCCGGGCGGTGGGGCTGGACGTGGCGCTGGACCGGCTCGATCCCTCTGCGCTCTGGGCCGACCTGCCCCCGGGGCGCGTCACGCTGCGCGCCCACGGCGGCGCGGCCGGCGACCGGCTGGCCAACCTGCGCGGCGGCCTGGAGCTGGCGCTGGAGCGCTCCACGCTGCGCCGCGGCGAGCTGGGGCCGGCGCGGGCCAGCGCGAGGCTCGAGGCCGGCAGCTGGGACGTCCGCACGCTCTCGCTGCAGGCGCCAGGGCTGGCGCTGCAGGGGAGCGGCCGGTGGCGGCAGGGCGGCGAGGCCAGCGGCCGGTTCCAGGCCGAGGCCACCAGCCTGGCCGCGCTGGCGAAGAACCTGTCGCTGCTCCTGGACCGGCCCATGCCGGCGCTGGCGGGCAAGGGGCGCATCCAGGCCACGCTGGCGGGCACCACCCGCGCCCCCGCGCTGGAGGCCACGCTGGAGGCGCCGGCGGTCCAGGTGGACGCGCTGGCGGTGGCGGGCGTCAAGGCCACGGCCTCGCTGCGCGGCCCGGAGGGCGCCCGCGAGGCCGGGCTGGAGGTCACCGCCGCGAGCGTCAGCTCGGGCAAGACCGCGGTGGTGCGCCAGCTGGACCTGCGCGCCTCGCTGGCGGGCGAGGCGGTCAAGCTGGCCGCGACCGCCGCGGTCCCGGCGGCCGGCAAGGAGTTCTACACGGTGGACCTGGCCGGCACCCTGCGCGACGAGCGGAAGGTGCTGCAGGTGGAGGCGCTCACGCTGGGCTGGTCCGGCTCGCGCTTCGCGCTGACGGCGCCCGCCACGGTGCGGCTGGGCGGCGGCGGCCGCGGCGCGCCCGGGCCGGGCGTGGACGCGCTGGAGCTGGCCTCCGGCGCGCAGCGCATCCGGCTGGAGGGCGGGCTGGGCCCGCGCCAGACGCTCGACGCGCGCGTGCAGGTGATCGCGCTGGAGCTGGCGCGCCTGCCGCTGGGGCTGCTCCCCGCCGGCGCGGGCATCGGCGGGCAGCTCGACCTGGACGCCCGCGCCGCCGGTCCGGTCGCGAAGCCGCTGGTGGAGGCCTCGCTCAGCCTCGAGCGCGGGACCTTCCGCGACGAGCGCGACCTCCACCTCGAGGCGCAGGCGCGCTGGGACGGGGCGGCGAGGCGCGCCGGGGCCACGGCCGTGCTGGACCGCCCGGCCGGAGGCCACGCGCAGCTCAGCGCCGACCTGCCCATCCCGCTGGCCGGCCGGGCCGGCGAGCCGGTCCAGGCCGAGGTCCACGTGGAGCGGCTGCCGGTGGCGGACCTGCTGGCGCTGCTGGGCCAGGGCGACCTGCCGGCGCGAGGGGTGCTGGCCGGGAGCGCCACGCTGCAGGGCACGGTGGGCGCGCCCACCGCCCAGCTCCGCGCCGCGCTGCGCGCCGGGGCCTGGGACGACGTGGACCGGGTGGAGGCGGAGCTCACCGCCGAGGCCGGGACCCAGGCGCGGGCGCGGCTGGGCGTGACGCTGGAAGGGAGCCCGGTGGCGCGGCTGGAGGTGCGGGCGCCGCTGGAGCTCGCCGCGCTGCTGGAGCGCCCCGCCCCCACCGCGCGCGCCCTGTCCAGCGCGCAGCTGGCCGCGGACCTGGAGGTGCCCAGGCTGGACCTCTCGCTGCTGTCGGGCCGGCTGGGGATCCCGGAGGGGATCGTGGGGCGGCTGGCCGGCACCGCCAGGCTGACCGGCACCGCCACCGCGCCGCGCGGCGCCGCCGCCTTCGACCTGGAGGGTGGCGGCTACAAGCGCTACGGCGGCCTGGCCGGCCAGGTGGAGCTGGAGGCCGGGGCCGAGCAGACGGTGGCGCGGGCGCGCCTCGCGGTGCAGGCGCAGCCGGTGCTGTCGCTCTCGGCCAGCCTGGGGTTGCCGGTGGAGGCGCTGCGCGGCGACCGGCTGCGCCGGGCGGCGCTGACGCTGGAGGGCGAGATCCCCTCGGTGGACCTGGCCCAGCTGAACCTCGCGCCCGACCTGCCGCTGGCCGGGATGGTCAACGGCCGGGTCTCGGCCGCCGGCGAGCTGGCCCGTCCCCGGGCCAGCTTCTCGCTGGCCGCGAAGGGCGTGGTGGTCCAGTCCCGCCAGGTGGGCGACCTGCAGCTGCAGGCCCATACCGGCGGCGCCGACACCGCGGCCGAGCTGGCGCTCTCCCCGGTCCGCGGCGGCGACCTGCGCGCCGCGCTGGCCTTCGACGCGCCGCTCACGCTCGACACCCGCGGCAGCGCGCTGGCCAAGGTGCCGGCCCGGGCCACCCTGCGCGCCACCGCGCTCGACCTGGGCTTCGTCCCCGGGCTCTCGGCCGGCATGGTGCGCACGGCCGGCGGCCGGCTGGACGCCGATCTCCTCGGCCAGCGGCCCGCTGGGGCGGCTCCAGCCGGAGGGGACGCTGCGCATCACCGACGGCGCCATCGCCGTCTCCGAGTACGGGGAGTGGACCGCCATCGGCGTGGACGCCTCGGTGGACGGGGACGCGCTGGAGGTGCGCAAGGTGGAGGCGCACCGCGGCAAGGGCAAGCTCCTGGCCCGCGCCTCGCTGCGCGGGCTGCGCACCCCGCCGGCCAAGCTGGAGGGGCGCATCGACGCCGAGCGCGTACTGCTCACGCGGGCCGGGATGGAGGTGGCCACCATCGACCTGGCCGCCGACGCCGGCGGCACCTGGCGGCCGGGCGCGCTGGACGCGCGGCTCGACGTCTCGTCGGCCACCATCAGGCTCCCCAAGAAGATCCCGCGCACGCTCCAGTCGCTGGAGGAGCGGCCGGACATCGTCATCGGCCGGAAGCGCGAGCGCCCGCCGACCATCGGCGGCGAGTCGATGGCCATCAAGGCGCGGCTGGTGGCGCCCGGCGGCGTGCGGGTCTCCAGCGACGACCCGCGCATCCAGATCAGCCTGCGGGCCGACGTCACCTACGAGCGCGAGAAGGGCAACGACTACCTGACCGGCACGGTCGAGACCACCCGCGGCTTCGTGGAGCCCATCGGCGGCCGGGTCTTCGAGGTGAAGCGCGGCAAGCTGACCTTCACCGGCGGTCCACCCAAGGCGGCGCTGCTGGACGTGTCCGCCTCCTGGGACAACCCGCAGGCCAAGGTGACGGTGACGGTGGCCGGCCCGCTGGCCTCGCCGGAGATCCGCATGACCTCCCAGCCGCCGCTGGACGAGGGACAGATCGCGCTGCTCATCGCCACCGGCCGGACCGAGCTCAAGGCCGGGCAGGGTGGCCTGACCAGCATGGGCGGCGACTCGGAGGGCAGCAGCGGCGGGCTGGGCACGCTGGGCGGCCTGGGGGCCACCTTCCTGTTCAAGAACGTGCTGCAGGACAAGCTGCCGTTCGACACCATGGCGGTGGACTCGACCGCCGTGCGCGCCGGCAAGTACGTGCTCGACAACAAGGTCTACATCGGCTACACGCGCCGGTTCGACGCGCGCATCGAGAAGGGCGAGAACCAGAACGAGGCGCGCGTGGAGTACCAGATGACGCCGCGGTGGACCCTGGAGTGGCGCTACGGCGACGGCCAGTCGGGCAACGCCAGCCTGCTCTGGACCAAGGAGTACTAGCGGACCTGGAGGCGCGGTCCGTACTGCCGCTCACCGGAACGGGACGGTGGGCACCGCGTGGGCTCGCACCTCGCGCCACAGCTCGCGGCCGATCCAGGCGGCGAGCCCGAGCCAGAGCAGCGACCGGACCAGCCCCACCGGGTGGAACACGCCGTAGAGGAAGCCCGGGTTCTGGCAGCCGGCGGGGTCGGCCGGGTTGCAGTGGAGCGCCCGCACCTGGAACGCCGCCCAGTAGTCCACCAGCGACGCCGCGGTGAGCAGCCCGAAGGCCTTCCACGGGGCCGCGGCCAGCGCGCCGGCCAGGAAGCCGTAGAGCGCGTACTGCGGGCTCCAGACCTTGTTGGTGGCGATCCAGACGGTGAGGGCCAGCGCCGCGCCCAGCCGGACCGCCCGCGCCTCGCGGCCGTCCGCCGCCGCGGTGCGCGCCGCGGCCCAGGCCGCCAGCAGGCTGGCCACCACCACCGGCCCGGTGGAGAGCAGCTCGAGCAGCGTCCCCTGCTGCACCCCCAGCGCGTTCCAGAGCGAGTTCTCCGCGCCGCGCCCGGCGTTGAAGGTGAAGAACCAGCCCCAGGCCCTGGGCGCCAGCAGCGCCACCGGCAGGTTCACCACCAGCAGCGCCACCACCACCGCGACCAGGAAGTCCACCACGCGGCGGGCGCTCCGGGCGCCGGCCATGCCGCCCAGCGCCGGCAGGACCAGCACGCCCGGGAAGCAGCTTGGCGCTGATCCCCAGCCCGACCAGCGCGCCCGCCGAGCCCTCGCGCGCCCGCGACAGCGCCAGGATGGCGCCGGCCAGCAGCGCCAGCACCAGCAGATCCCAGTTGAGCCCGCCGTAGACCACCAGCGCCGGCGTGGCCCCCAGCCACCAGGCGCGGGCGCCGGGGATCCGGTCCAACGCCAGCAGCGCGGCCATGAGGCAGAGCGCCAGGAACAGGTAGGTGACGGTGAAGTGGCCCAGCGCGCCGCCCGGCGCGTACGACGGCGCCCAGAGCGCCACGCCCAGCAGCACCGGGTACTCGATGGTGTCGTCCAGGTACGGGCGCGGGTGGGCGCCGCCCAGGTACCGGTCGCCGTGCATGGCGATGACGTCGGAGTAGCAGAAGTGCTGGAACGACCAGAACCGGTAGCGCGCGCCGGTGTGGGCGGTGCCGCGGGCCAGGTTCGCGTACCCGAGCGCCAGCCAGGCCAGCGCCAGCGCGTAGGTGAGTCGCCGCAGGGAGGTGACGGTCACGGGGGGCTGAACCTAGCACGCGGTCCGCTGGCGTGGCGCCCCTGCGGCATCCGGGCCGGCGCGCGCCGGCTGCGGGGTCGGCCGGGCGGGCCGTGGCGCCGCACCGGGGCGATGCTTCGAGGGGAGGTGTCGCATGCTCTGGCTGCTCGCGTCGGCGCTGGTCCTGGTCTGGATCGTGGCGCTGGCCATGAAGGTGACGGTCGGCGCCATCCACCTGCTCCTGCTGGCGGCGGTGGCGCTGGTGATCTGGAACGTGGTGCGGGGGCGGTCGCACGGGGCGGTGTGATGCCCCGGCTCGCCCGTCCGCGCTAACATCGCGGCATGGAGCTCGACGGGCTGACCAGATGGCTCACCGACGCGGTGACGCGGACCGGCCCGTACGCGCCCGCGGTGCTGTTCCTGGCCAGCTTCATCGAGTACGTGTTCCCGCCCTTCCCGGGCGACATGCTGGTGGTGCTGGGCGCCTGGTACGCGGTGCACGGCCAGCTCTCCTGGCCGCTCACCTTCGCGGTGGTGACCGCCGGGGCGGTGGCGGGCGCGTTCGTGGACTACCAGTTCGGCCGCTGGCTGGCGCCGCGCCTCGACGCGGGCGCGGCGCGCCGGGGCGGCGCCTGGGCGGAGCGGCTGGCGCGCTTCGCGGTCGCCTACCAGCGCTGGGGGGCGCTGCTGCTGGTGGTCAACCGCTTCCTCCCCACCATGCGCGCGGTCGTGTTCGTGGGCGCCGGGGCGGTCAAGGTCCCGATGGGCAAGGTGCTGGGGCTGGGCGCCCTGTCCGCCGCGCTCTGGAATGCGCTGCTCCTGGGGGTCGGGGGCTCCTGGCCGACAACGTGGAGGAGCTCGCCGGCTGGGTCCGGCAATACACCGTGGGTGCGCTGCTGGTGGTGGCGGGGCTGGCTGCGCTGGCCGGGCTGCTCGCGCTGCGCCGCCGTGCCGCGAGGCAAGGCGCGGCGCCGGAGGACCGGTGAGCGCGCTCCTGGCGCTGCTCCTGGCCGCGACGCCGCAGGGGCGCGCCACCTACCGCGCCGAGCTGGCCGGCGTGCACGTGGGCATGGCCGAGCTGGCGCTGTCCTGCGCCGGGGCGGCCCGGCCGCCCTGCACCGTGCGCTGGTCCACCCGCATGCGGCTGCCGGCGCTGGCCGGCGGCGAGCTGCGCGAGCGGCGGCTGGAGGCGCCGTTCGACCCGGTGGATTGCGAGGTGCCGCTGCCGGCCAGCGCGGCCGAGGTGGTGCTGGGGGCGGAGGCCGGGCCGGAGCGGCGCTGCCGGCCGGCCGTGGACGAGGAGACCGGGCGGCGCGGCCAGGCCTGCGCGCGGCGCGAGGGGGCCGCGCTGGCGCTGGAGGTGCTGGGGGTGGAGGAGCGCGTGGTGCCCGGCGCCGACGGGCTGCCCGAGCGCGTGGAGCTTCCAGGGCAGCGGATGCTGTTCGTGCGCGACGCCGCGGCCGCGGTGCCGGCGGCGGCGCCGCCGCTCGACGTGCGGGTGCGGGCGGGCGCGGGCGCCGGCGCGAGCTTCTGCGGGCGCCGCGCCGATCCCGCCGCGGCGCTGGAGGCCGGGGCCGGGGTGCCGCCCGTGGTGGCCACCGGCGAGGCGTGCCAGGTGCAGGCCGAGGCCTACGCCGCGGCCGCGCGGCGGGCCGGGTGGCCGGCGCGCGTGGCGCTGGGGGTGGCGCACGACGGCCGCGGCTTCGTCTGGCACGCCTGGGCCGAGCTGCAGGGGCCGGCCGGCTGGCTGGCGGTCGATCCGGCCTTCGGCCAGCGCCCGGCCCGCGGCCCGCGCTTCACCGTGGCGCGGCTGGTCCCCGGCGACGCGGCCTCGCGGCAGCAGGCGGGCGAGGCCATCCTGGCCTGCTGGGGCCGGGCGGTGGAGTAGGGCTGCCCCGGCGACGGCGCGGGCCCACCTTGCCGGCGTGGACCTCATCGCCATCTACGTCCAGGACCACCTGGCGCTCTCCTTGGGCGGGCTGCGCCTGGCCCGCCGCACGCAGAACGAGAACCGCGGCACGCCGCTGGCCACCTACCTGGCCTCGATCATCCCGGAGCTGGAGGCCGACCGCGCGGTGCTGAAGGAGGTCGCGTCCGCGCTGGGCGGCGGGCGCAGCCTGCTCAAGGAGACGGCGCTGGCCGCCGGTGAGCTGGTGGGGCGGCTCAAGCCAAACGGCCGGCTGCTCGGGTACTCGCCGCTCTCGCGTGTCTGGGAGCTGGAGGCGCTGGTGGCCGGCTCCGAGGCGCGCGCCGCCGCCTGGCGCGCGCTCGACATGGCCCGCGCGCGCGAACCGCGGCTGTCCGGGTTCTCCTTCGGCCCGCTGGAGGAGCGGGCCCGCCGCCACGCCGCCGACCTGGACCGCCACCGCCTGCGCGCGGCGGAGGTGGCCTTCACGCCCGACCACGGGCAGCCGCTGGGGGCGCGGGCGGGGGTGTGATGGAGGGGCTGCGGGGCCAGTCGGCGGCCGGCGCCGCAGTCCGGTCCCGGCAGGTCGAGGCGGGGCGCCAGGTCGGTCACTCGCGAGACCTCTAGGCTGCTCTTACTCCGTATACGAGCGGCCCGGCTCAGAGCGATGCGCTCCTGGCTCCTTCACCCCTCAACAGTCCGCTCCAGTAGCACGACGAGTTCCTGTCGCGTCGCCCCTCCGCCCTTGCCCCAGAATGAGCCGAAGAACGAACCCACATCGGTGGCCGTCAGCTCACCGCGCGCCAGCCCTCGGCTGCGTGCATGTTGAGCAGGTCCTGGAGACTCGCCGGGCTAAAGCGGGACTGGAAGAACTCATCTCGCTGGGTGATGACCTTGTAGATTCTGCTGCCCGGCGGCGGGACTGGAAGCGCTCGCTGCGGCTCCGTCGGAGCGGATGGGACGGTACCGACTCCGCATCCTTCATCCGCGCGCGTTCTTCATCCGTCGGCGGCGGGCATCGGTCGCCGATCGGTAACCGCCCGGCGAACGCCGTCTGGCGGGGCTGATCCAGTCGGTCGATGCTCCTCCGCTCACAACGGAGGACGACATGACGGAGCAGGAGCGGACGCGTTGGACGAGGCTGGTCGCAGACTTCGAGGCAAGCGACCTCACGCAGCGGGAGTTCGCGACGGAGCGCGGGGGTCTCGTTCAGCAACCTGCGCAACTGGCTGTACAAGCTTCGCAAGGAGTCCCGGGCCCCCTGCAGCCGGAGCCGCCCAAGGTGCCTGGGGTCAAGCCCCTTGAGCGGGCGCCCGCGCCGACGGGCTCGCGTCTGGTGCCGGTCCGTGTGGTAGCGTCCGCGGCGAAGCCGCGGACCTCGGTGGTGGCGGTGAGCCGGGGCGAGATGGTCGAGATCGCGCTCCTCTCCGGCGTCCGGGTGCGCTTCCCCGTCGGCACCGATCCCAGGTACGTGCGCTCGCTGGCGGCGGCGCTGTAGGCCGTGATTCGGGATCCCGCAGTCGGTCCGCATCCTGATCGGCACCACGCCCATCGACATGCGGAAGTCGATCCGACGGCCTCACCGCCATCGTGCAGCAGGAGATGAAGGAGGATGCCTACTCGGGCCACCTCTTCATCTTTGTGTCGCGGCGGCGCGACCGGGTGAAGATCCTGGCGTGGGACAAGGGCGGCTTCGTGCTCGTCTACAAGCGACTGGAGCGCGGCCAGTTCAAGCTGCCGCACATGGACCCGTCCACGATGGCCGTCTGAGATTGACGCCACGCAGCTCGCGATGCTGCTCGACGGGATCGACTTCGGCCGCGTCGGGGCGCCCCAATCACTGGAAGCCCCCATCCCAGATGGATCTTCCGGGTCGTCGTCCCATGGACAAGCCCGCCGCAGCCGTGATTTACCGTCGTCAGTGAGCGGCGACGATCATCACTGTGCGTGGCGCGAGCGGGCGGAGGCCCTCGAGGGCGAGCTCGCCGCGCTTCGTGCCGAGCACGCCGAGACCGTCGAGCAGCTCGCCGCCGTCCAGGCCACCATCGAGAAGCTGCAGCGCCACGTCTTCGGGAAGCGGTCGGAGAAGATGCCGTCCGTCAGCCAAGGCGATCCGCGATCCCCGGCCCGCGCCGAGGCGGAGGCGGCTCGCGGCGCTGCAGACCCGGCGCGAGAACGCGAAGAAGAAGCGCCAGCCTTCGTTCACCCGCACCGTCGAGCACAAGGTGCCCGAGGAGAAGAAGGCCTGCCCGAAGTGCGGCGGCCGCGAGTTCACACACGCTCGGCGACGGCAGGGAGACGGTGGATTCGACGAGCTCGTCCCCGCCATGGTGGAGCGCCAGCCTCCACGTCCAGGAGAAGTGCCGCTGCCGGTGCGGGGAGACGATCATCACGGCGGAGGGGCCGGCCAAGGTCTTCGACAAGACGCGCTTCGGCCCCACCTTCATGGCCCAGGTCGCCGTCTCGAAGTGCGCCGACTTCGCTGCCGCTCTACCGGCAGGCGAAGGCGTACCGCCGCGTCGGCGTCCAGGTGGACGACTCGACGCTGGGCGATCTCTTCCACCGAACCGCCGAGATTCTCGAACCCGCTCTATGAGCGGCTGCGGAAGCTCGTCTCCGAGAAGGAGATCGTGACTCGCAGACGAGACGACCCAGCGCGTGCAGGCGAAGGGGAAGACGCGGACGGCCTGGCTGTGGAGCTTCAATCCGGCCGCGATGAGCTCGAGAAGGCGGAGCTCCACATTTCGCCTACGTCTTCGCCAACAGCCGATCCGGCGAGACGCCGGTGAAGGTGCTCGGGGAGACCGAAGGCAAGCTCGTCGCCGACGCGTACAGCGGCTACAACAAGGTGAGCAAGCCGGGCCAGCGCGAGCGCGCGGGGTGCCTCGCCCACGTCCGGCGCTACTTCTTCGACGCGCAGTCGGCCGCAGGCGCCCGAGGCGGCAAAGCCAGGCGATGGGACTTCATCCTGGATGTCTACCGGGTGGAGCGCGCCGCGCTCGACGCCGATTCCTGCTCGGCACCCCCGAGCATCTCGAGATGCGCCAGACGAAGAGCAAGGCGATCATGGACGCCTTCCACGCTCTGGCTGCTCACCGAACAGGGCCGGCACCTGCCCCGTGGCGCGATGGAGCGAGGCCATCAACTACACCCTCGGCCAGTGCGGACGGAGCTCAACCTCTTCCTCACGGACCCGCACCTCCCGCATCGACAACAATGCCTCCGAGCGCGCCCTGCGGGTCGCCGCGCTCGGGCGCAAGAACTTCCTCTTCGTGGGCACGGATCACGCCGGCGAGAACCTGGCCGGCCTCTACTCGCTCATCGCCACCTGCGAGGTGAACGGCGTCAACCCCCCCCGTCGCCTACCTCGCCGACGTGTCTCCTCCGCGTCCAGACTCACCCGGCCTCGCAGATTGACGAGCTGCTCCCGCACCGCTGGAAGCCGCCCCCCGAAGCCCAGCCGTCGGCCTGAAGCTGGTCGGCGGCGAACACGAACACCATCAAGGAGAGCCACGGGCCCGCGGTCGCGCGGGCTGCCTGGAGTGCTACGTCAAGACGTCCATGCCCGGGCGGTTACGCCGATCGTTCCGTCTTCGCGCTGCCAGCGCCACTTCCCGTCCCAGAAGACCTTCTTCATTCTGCCTCCTCCCCACGGTGGGCATCGAGGTGCGCCCATCGTACTGCGATGGTGGACGGCCCGTGCTCTAGGTTGAGCTATCCTCCGGCGCAGGCTGGACGCTTGTCTGACAGCTGGGGGAAACACCAGAGGAGCACCGCATGGCCATCTTCGTCGCGTGGCTGTTCTTCTCCGGGCTGGCCGCGTGGTTCTGGCGCAGCCGAGGGCATTCCGCAGCCACAGGCCTGGTCGTGGCTCTGCTGCTGAGCCCGCTGGTCGCGTTCATCGTCGCTGCTTTACGCCAACCGAATCGAGATGCCTGTCGGTTTGCACAAGGTAGGGACCCCGGCCGCGTGAGTTTTGCAGAAGCATTCCCTCCCCCATCGGCGTGGCCAAGCAAGCCACTCTGTCCCTCCACCCGGAGGGCGGCGATGGCACCAGGCAGGATTTCCTGGGGCGCTGTGTCTGTTGGCGTTCGTCCCTTTCCTCAACGTGATCGCGCTCTGGTCGTTCGCGCTTGCGAAGTGGCCCGCGCTGAGTGCACGTCCGCCTTCGCCTGCTGGCCTCTCGGTGGAGACGACAGCCGCGCGTCGGCCCTGACCGGGCTGCTCAAAGGCGGCCGGAGCCGGAAACGCCCCTATGCCGGAATGGACCGGATACGGCACAGCCCCGGGAGATGCATGATTCCAGGGGAACTGAGCGGGTGGATGGGCCCCCGTTTTCGGCAGGGGCCAACCCTCTCCTCCGGAGCTGCGGGCGACGTCTGTCAGGCCGGAAGTGGCGCAGTTGGAGCAGATTCGAGTGACCTGCGATGCTTCTCGCAGGCCTTAACGGAGTCGGTGAGCTTGTCCCAGTACGCTCGAAGCTCGGTGAGGTCGCGCGCCATCTCCTCCGCGGATGGGAACGCCCCCTCTCTCGCTTGCGCCCAGTCGTGACCAGAGTACTCCGACACCTTGGTCATGCCGAAATGCACGGCCCGGTAGTCATCGTCAGTGACCTGTACACCGCGGAGCGACTGGGTTGAGATGCCCGGTTTGTATCTCCCGATGACGTTGTTGAAGAGTGCCTCTTCAATCAGGCGTTCCCAGGTCTCCCGCAGCTCCGTGTAGAACTCTCGTACCGCAGTTCGATAAGCCTCGGAGTCGGTGGTTGGCACCTTCCGGGCTTCCGCAAGGCGGAGCCCGGCACTGTGCAGCCGGTCCTTGACCTTCTTGGCCTGCCAAGGCGAGTCGTTGACGTGGACTAGCCCGAACTTGCCCCCCGCTGCTTGTCGCACGCAGTGCTGCGCGAGGGGCGTGGCGGTTCGTGCGGCTTCGGACAGCAGTTCGAAATAGAAGCTCAGGCTATGGGTGAAGACGACAACCTGTCGACCTGTGCCCGCCTCAGCGACGATTCGCTGGGCGGCTCTGCGTGTGAACCTGTGGTCCAGCGATGAGACCGGGTCATCTAGAACGATTGCATCCTGTCCCGGCGTGCCACCGATATCCGCGAAGAAGCACGCAAGCGCCAGCGCCCTGAACTCGCCCTCGCTGAGCACGGTCGAGGTCCGAGCGGGGGACTCCTTCTTTAGCTCGGGGCCGAAGAAGCTCGCGCCCTTGTCGCTGCGGGCGCCGATGCGGAAGGGGAGATAGTCGAGGCCGAAGCGCTTGATCTCGCTCTCGATACGCGCACTCACTTCCTGTGTGAGGTACTTCTCTCGAAGGCTCGAGTTTAGCTGCGAGATCGCTCTGGTGTTGCAGGAGGCGATACACGTGTTGAGAACGTGCAGCGCCGCGAGCTCATCTCGTCGCGTACGGACTGCTTGGAAGTTGTCCCGGTAGACTCGCCGGGCTTGAAGGGCTGCGAGTTCCTCGCGCATGCGCTTCATGTGCTCGGGGGTATCTGCCTCGGCCATACGGCGCGTGGCATCCACCTCGAGCTCCAGTGCAGCCGCCTCGAGGGCGGCGAGCGGAGCTCCGTCGAGCTGACTCCGTGGAGGCTCTCCGGCGCTTGCGAGCGCGGCGACGGTCTTGGCGTGAAGCGCTCGCAGTGCGTCCCCGAATGCCTCGACCTGCGAGGCAAGCAATGACGCACCCTCAGAAGCCGCTGCGAACTCCCCAAGAACGCCTCTCAGTTCATGGTTGTTGGGGATTGCGATGGCACGGAGGGTGCCGAGCGCCTGAGTCAACTCCTCCTCGCGGCCCGCTGCTACGGAATGGGTGTCTTGTTCCACGAACGCCGCGAACCGCCGCAGGCGTTCGGCCGCGGCCGGCGAGAGGAGCTGCTGACACAGCACGCAGACCTTGTCATCGCCGGTCGCCGGAAACTCCGCCTCGGGGTATGCAGTCAAGCTGAACCGCCGCGCTGAGTCGAACAGTTCTCGCCACGGGCCCGAGCCGACGTGGGCGCCCAAGGGATCCGCGTCGAACGCCCCCTTCGCGGCGATCTCCGCTGCGATACGCGCGGCGCGAGCCTGCGCCGCGACCTGGAACGGGCCGCGAATGCCATCTTCCGAGAGTGCTCGACGGGCATCATCGAGCCTCTTCAGGACCTGGCGGAGACTGGCGGCGATCCTACTCGCCCGTGTGGCGGCGTCCCTCGGATCTGAAGCGAGCGCCCTGGAGATCTCGGCAACTCGAGTGTCGTCCTCCGGACTCCAAGCGGCCAGGTCCGTGAGATGCTCGATGGACGGGAGCTTCGACCCAGGGGTCTGCCCAACGAGTAGAGCGATCGCGTCGGCCTGGGGCCCCGGTCCTCCCAGATCAAGCACCGGTTTCGAGACGCGCTTTTTCAGGGTGTCAGCTTCTTGCCCCAGTCTGCCGGCGAGCACCTCGCAAGCCTTGCCGAGGCGTGGCGGTATGTCCAAGCCGTTCGGCAGGTACTCGATCTCGTTCTGACGATCCGCATATAGCGGAGCCGTCGCCGCATCGAACACAGTGATGCGGGACAAGGCTGACGGACTTACCTCTCCGTCACGCCACCTGTGCTCGCGGACCGCTCCGTCGACGGTGAACTTGATGGTCGCTTCGGCAGGGCCTTGCGGTGCTGCAGCATATACGTCTGAGAGTATGCGCTCGGGGGCCTCTCGCTTCGCACGGCACGCCTGCTTCAAGATCCGGCTGTACCCGCTCTTTCCACTGCCGTTCTCACCGTAAACGACGGTGAGCCCGCGTTCAGCCAGCGGAAGGGTCTGATCCGGCGCGAGCCGGTTGGTGTTCAGCGGATCGCCGACGGAGACGAGCGTTGTCGCGGTAAAGCGAACGTGCCCCTCGTTGACATGCTCGGCCGAGATGGGAACCGCCACCACGGTGCCGGCTCCATGGCCGTGCGCCGCCTTGAGTATCTCAAGAACATCGTCAAGGTCCTGCGCCCCTAGCGTCGGCTGCGTGGCCAGTCGTCGGATGAGGTCGAGCTGCCACGCCTCTCGGTTCTTCGAAAATTTCAGGATGTCCTCGTAGGCTCCCATTGGATCCCCCTCCTGGACCAATGGTACGGCAGCGTGGCCTTGGGTCCAACCCGTCTTCATCCCCCAGCCCTGCGTGTGCCGAGCCGAGTACGAATGGCGGCCGACCTGTCGCTCATCATGCGAAAGAACTTCCGCAAGTTGCTGACCGAACTGCGTGATCTGGTTGGTCTAGCCGATCCCTGCGTGTCGGACCCTCCCCATATGATGGAGCTCGTGCGCGCCGCCGCCTACATCCGCGTCAGCTCCAAGTCCCAAACGCTCGATATGCAGCGCGCCGCGCTCGAGCGCGCCGCCCGCACGCGGCGCGACACGATCACCGACTGGTACAGCGACAAGCAGAGTGCCCGCACTCTCTCGCGTCCTGGCCTGGAGAAGCTCCGTCAGGCGGCCCGCGAGGGCCACGTCCCCCGCCTCTACGTCTATCGCCTCGACCGGCTCGCCCGCAGTGGCATTCGCGATACCTTCGAGGTCATCGAGGAGTTGCGCCGGCATCACTGCGAGCTCGTGACGGTTTCCGACGGCTTCGATTCCGCGGGCCCGGCGGCCGAGGTGGTGCTCGCCGTCATGGCCTGGGCCGCCAAGATGGAGCGCCTGGCCATCAACGAGCGGATTGCCGCTGCGCGCGTCCGCCTCGAGGAGGAAGGCCGCTCCTGGGGCCGCCCGCCTCGGCTGTCGCCGCTCGAGAAGGCTCGCATCGCCGAGCTCCGCCGGAAGGGCGCGACCATCCGGGAGATTGCGATCGCGGTGAGCGCGCCCAGGGCCACCGTCGCCCGGGCTCTGTCTCAAATAGTTCACGCCGGATCAGCTCGCGGCCGCCCCGCCAGGAGGCGGGCAGCCGTCGCCGCCCGGAAGTAGGCTTGCGGGATGGCAAACGCCGTGGTGCCCCATTCTAGTGGGAGCCCCCTCACCACGAGCCGAGGTCTTGCCCGTGCCGTCGATGGCAGTGTTGGCGTTCGTGTCGCGGGGGACCGTCGCGGCTCAGCCCAGGTATCATGCGCCATGCCCTCCCGGAAGCGCCCCGCCGCGCGCCGCCGGTCCCGGCGCCGCGCGCCCGCGGTGCGGGGCTCGCTCGCGCCGGCGTCGCTGGCGCCGCGCCTGGCGCGCCTGCCGCCGCTGGGGTGGGCGCTGGTGGTCCTCACGCTGCTGGTGGCGCTCAACGCGGTGGTGCAGGTGGCGCGCAAGCCCACCGAGCTCCTGGCGCTGGTGGCCGCGCCCGAGCCGCTGCCGCCGGCGCAGACCTGGGACCGCTACGGCGACCTCTGCCGCGAGCACGCCACCAGCCAGGTGCCGCCGGAGGTGCTGGCGGCGCTGGTGCAGGCGGAGAGCTCCGGCGACGCGCTGGCCCGGCCGCCCTGGCGCTGGCAGTGGAGCTGGGATCCGCTCGACTGGTACGGCCCACCCTCCAGCGCGGTGGGGATCCTCCAGATCACCGACGGCACGTTCGAGGAGGGGAAGCGCTTCTGCGTGCACGATCACGCGGTGGCGCGGGACGGCGCCTGGTACGACCCGTCCAGCTGCTGGTTCAACGCGCTGTACCTGCGCACCTCGCCCGGCGACGCCATCGAGATGACCTCGGCGCGGATGAGCGTGATCCTGGCCGACCTCTGCGCCCGCGCGCGCCGGCCGCCCACCGCGGCCGAGCGGATCGCCCTGGTCGCGGTGATCCACCTCTGCGGCCGCGAGCGCGGGGTGGCCTTCGTGGCCCGAGGCTGGCGGCTCGCGCCCGGCGAGCGGTGTGGCGACCAGGACGCCCGGGTGTACGTGCAGCGGGTGCAGGCGCTGGCGGCGCTCTTCGGGCGCATGGCACGCCAGCCCTGAAGGGCGCGTGAACGCCCAGGCCGCCGTCACCGCCTGGCCGCTTGTGGGCGGGCGGCGGCCGTGCCAGATTCAGCGCTCCCTCCCGTCCGGAGATCGTCCCGCATGCGCGTCGCCCGGCTCCTCCTCCCGCTCCTCGCGCTGCTCCTCTCCACCGGCTGCGGCGACTTCAAGGACAGCGACCAGGTCGAGTACGACTGGTCGCTGTACGACTACGAGGCCGACCCGCTCGCCAACTTCGACTTCGCCTACAACGTCGCCGGGTTCGAGCTGGGGGTGAACAACTACTTCGTGGCGCTCACCGGCGTGCAGCACGGCGGCGCCGCCTCCACCGGCTACACGCTCGACTGGACCTGGAGCTTCCTCAACCCGGTCACCGGGCGTCAGACCACCATCGCGACGGTGCCGCAGACGGTCGAGACGGTGCGGTCGGGCGTGATGCCGTCGGATCGGGAGGTCCTTTCGCGCGCGGACGGCCGCTGGACCGGGCTCATCCCGGTCGAGCAGGCGTGGACCAGCTGCGTGGAGTCGCACGGCGAGGCGCTGCTCCTGGCCGAGGTGTACGTCCCGCTGCTCGGGACCTACGGCGAGAACCAGCTCGCGTACCGGTTCGCCACCACCGACGGCGAGACGACCTGGGGCGCGACCGCGTTCCTCTACGACGCCACCACCGGCGCGGACATCACGCCGGCGGTCCCCTGAGCCGCGCGGCTCAGCCGCGCAGCAGCAGGCGCAGCATGCCGTCGTAGGCGCGATCCGGCAGCCAGCGGCGTGCCAGCAGCGCCGGCCGGGCGCCGGTGCCCATCACGTAGCGCGTGCGGGGGCGGCGGGCGCGCAGGGCGCGGACCACCGCGTCGGCCACCACGCGCGGCGGCGAGCCCTGGCCGTCGGCGCGGGCCATCAGCGCGGCGAAGGCGCGGGCCTGGGTGGCGTAGGGGCCGGCGCCGGAGCTGGCCACCAGCGACTCCTGGGCGAGGCCGCTCCACTCGCTGGCGATGGCCCCCGGCTCGATGATCACCACGTGGACGCCGAACGGCGCCACCTCCATCCGCAGCGCGTCGGAGAACCCCTCCAGCGCGTGCTTGGTGGCGTGGTACCAGCCGCCCATGGGCGTGGACAGCTTGCCGCCCATCGAGCTGACGTTGAAGACGTGGCCGCTCCGCTGCGCGCGCATGGCCGGCAGCGCCAGCTGCGTGAGGCGGGCCAGGCCGAACAGGTTCACCTCGAACTGCCGGCGGGCCTCGGCCAGCGACACGTCCTCGATGGCGCCATAGGAGCCGTAGCCGGCGTTGTTCACCAGCACGTCCAGGCGGCCTTCATTGGCGAGCAGGGTGGAGACGCAGGCCTGGATGGACGCGTCGTCGGTCAGGTCGAGCGCCACCGCCTGCCCGCCCGCCGCCACCAGCGGCGCCATCCGGTCCACGCGCCGGGCCGCGCCGTGAACCGTGTAGCCGAGCCTCAAGAGCGCGAGCGACACCTCCGCGCCGATGCCAGAGGATGCGCCCGTCACCAGGGCCACCTTGCGATCCATGCTCCGCTCCCCGGGCCGCACGAGGCCCAGTTGATTGAGAACCAGCGGTCTCTAAATAGGAGACCGATGGTCCCCTGTCAATCCGAGTGGCGCCTGGGAGTCCCTGTCCGAAGGGGTCCTGTTCTTGTATTACCAGTGGATTTGCCGGTCACCGGCACCCGGACTTGTAACGTAACCATTGGTTCTCTATAAAGATCTCCATCGGTCGCCCCGGAGGGAGCGGATGCCCAGGTTCCAGCGCGCGAGAAAGCCGGAGGAGAAGGAGGTCCGCCGCCGGGCCATCCTCCAGGCAGCACGCGACCTGGCGCGCGAGGTGGGGCCCATGGCGCTCGGGCTGAACGAGCTGGGCCGCCGCTCCGGCGTCTCCAAGCCCAACATCTACCGCTACTTCGAGAGCCGCGAGGAGATCCTCTTCCGGCTCTACGCCGCCGAGCTGCAGGAGGTGGTCGAGGCGCTCGAGGCGCGCCTGGGCGCCGGCCAGGAGCTGCCGGCGGTGGCCGGCGCGCTGGCCCGCGAGCACCTGGCCCGCCCGCTCCTCTGCCAGCTGGCCGGGATGGTGGCCAGCATCCTCGAGCACAACATGTCGGCCGAGGCCATCGCCGGCGTGAAGGCGGAGATCCTGGCGCTGTACCCGCGCGCCGTGGCGGTGCTGCGCCGCGCGCTGCCGTGGCTGCCGGAGGCGGACGCCGTCTTCGCGCTCCAGGCCATCGAGCTGCACCTGGGCAGCCTCTGGCCGGTGTCCAACCCGTCGCGCGCCGCTCGCGAGGTGCTCTCGCGCCCGGAGTTCGCTCCGCTCTGCGCCGACGCCGGCCGCGACTTCCCGCGCTTCATCGAGGTGCTGCTGGCGGGCTTGCGGGCCGGCAGCGGCGCCCGCTGATCAGCTCCTCCGGCGCGCCAGCAGCGCGTCCAGGCTCCACGGCCCGGGGCCGGCCGCCGACAGGTACAGGAAGGCGAAGCAGTAGAAGACCGCAGGCGCGCCCTGGTTGAGCACCGGCCAGAAGCCATTGCCGGCGTGGCCGTGGAAGTACGCGACCGCCATCTCGCCGGAGAGGATGAAGGCCACCGGCCGCGAGAAGAGCCCGACCAGCATCAGCGCGCCGCCGTAGGCCTCGAACAGGCCCGCGATCCCGGCCAGCGAGAGCACCGGGACGGTCCCGCCGCCCGGGATGATGGGACCGGGCCAGGCGTAGAGCTTGGCGGTGCCGTACTGGATGAAGAGGAAGGCGACGATGATGCGCAGGATGCTGAGGAGCTGCGGCTCGAAGCTGCGCCAGCGGCGGACGATCTCGGGCTCGGCCATGGTGACCCGGAGTTAATCCGGGCCGGGGCGCGTGGCACCCCGGAGTCGCGGACGGGCCCCAGAGGGACGCTCAGGCGCGCCGGCCGATGGCGAGGAAGAGCGGGAAGCTGCGCCCGTCCTTCTGCATCGTCATCACGCGGCGGCTCGACACCTCCTGGAAGCCGGCCGCCTCCAGCTGGCGGACCAGTCGGGCGGGATCGAACCCGTGGTGAACGTCCACGCCGGCGCCGTGGAAGGAGCCGTCCTCGGCCTCCAGGTCGCAGAGCGCCACCGCGCCGCCGGGCGCCAGCAGTGCGTGGAAGCTGCGCAGGGCCGCCTCGGTGTCCGGGAGGTGGTGGAGCACCATCAGGTTGCAGACCAGGCCGTAGCGCTCGGGCGGGAGGGCGCCCGCGGTGAGGTCGAGGAGGCGGGTGGCCAGCCGGTCCGGTCCGGCGCCCAGGGCCGCCGCCTTCCGGTCCGCCACCGCCAGCATCTCGCGCGAGCTGTCGGCCAGCGTCACGCGGCGCGCCAGGGGCAGCAGGGCAAAGCCGAGCAGGCCGGTGCCGGCGCCGTACTCCAGCACCTCGCGGCTGGCCAGGTCGGGCACGGCGGCGGCGATGGCCTCGGCCACGCGCAGCGCGCGATCACGCTTGGCGGGGTCGTCGTCCCAGGTGGCGGCCTTGGCGTCGAAGTCGGTGGGGTTCACGGGGTTCTCCGGAGACGGGCCTCAGGCATCGAAAGGCGGGCCTTGCCTCTACCTGAGGCCTGAGGCTGGGGCCTGAGGCCATTCCGCGCAGCTATCCCCCCGCCCGCTCCAGCACCTGGCGCGAGCGCTCCAGCGCACGGGTCATGGCGAAGGCGGCCTGCGAGACCGGGCGGGCGCGGCGGGCCAGCTGCAGCTGCGCCGCCAGCCGCTCCTCCAGCGCGTCCAGCAGGGCGCGGCCGGGGCGGGCCTCGGCCTGCGCGGCCGCCTCCAGCGCGCGGTCGATGGCGGCGCACTCCTCCAGCGCCCGCTCCAGCACGCCGGCCAGCTGCCGCTGTCGCAGCTCCAGCTCGGAGGCGAAGCGCTCGGCCGCGGCGCGCAGCGGCGCCAGCAGCGCCTCCAGCTCCGGCGCCAGGAACTGCCGGTCGCGGGCGCGGACCTGGCGCGCCGCCACCTTGCCGCGCCGCGGATCCAGCCAGCCGTCGCCGCGGGCGCGGGCCTCCTTCTCGGCCCGGGTGAGGATTCTGGGCGGAGTGGATGGCGCGCAGCGGCGAGGCTGCGGCCACGATGGGCGGGAAGCCGCTGCTGCTGTTCACGTCCACCAGCGTGGTGAAGGCCTCGGTCCAGCAGTGGTCCTCGCCATAGCCGGTGTCGGACATGCCCACGGTGGTGACGCCCGGCGCGCCCAGCAGCTGCGGGTAGAGCGCGCGCAGCGTGGCCAGCTTGGTGCGCCCGCCGTTGATGCGATGGAGCGAGGAGCCGATCACGTCCTCGATGCCCAGCGCCTCCCCGGCCACCTCCGCCACCAGCTGCGGCGAGGCGCTGGAGAGCACCACGCGGACGCCCGGGCAGCGCGCGCGCAGCCAGTCCAGGTCCTCGCGCTCGATCACCAGGTCGGGCCGGTAGCGCGCCCAGACGCGGGTGGCCAGCTCGCGCACCAGCGCGGGCGGGAGCGTGGCCATCTGGCGGAAGAGCACGAACTGCGGCACGCGCTGCACCGCGGCCACCGGCTCCGGGCCGTAGCGCAGGAAGCTGCGCCGCCGCAGCAGGTCCAGGTGCGCCGCGATCTTGCACCAGAGCAGGTAGAAGAGCCCCGGCGGCATCCACAGCACGCAGGCGATCCACAGGTAGCGGAGCGCGCCCAGCGGGCGGCGGCGGTCGAGGTAGAGCCGCCCGGGCGGCCGGCGCGGCTCCAGCGCCTCGAGGTAGCTGGGGCCGTAGCCTTGATAGGCCGACAGCTCCCAGCCCAGCAGCTCGCCCATGTTGCGGCCGAGGTGGAGCGTGCGGTCGAGGTCCAGCACCAGCAGCCGCGTGTCCTCCGGCACCGCGCGCCGGCAGAGCTCGCGGAAGGAGACCGGCTGGCGGGCGATCGAGAAGGCCTCGACGACGCGGGTGCGGGGAGCCTGCGGTTCCACGATCCCACCCTAACGGCCGGACGGTCACCGTCACGTCAAAGGCGAGGCGGCCCTCGTGTGGTGATCGCGGGACACCGGCGCGATCGGCGCCCTGGCGCGGAGGCAGGCGGGCGTGCGCGTCCCGCGCCTGCGGGGCACGGGCGGGGCGTGCCGGCCGATCAGGGCGCTCGCATCGCCAGGAACCGGAACAGCGCGGCCGCCTTGGGCACCAGCGAGGAGAGGTCCACCTCCTCCGCGTGGGTGTGGAACCCCTTCCCGCGCGGCCCCAGGCCGTCGATCGAGGGGATGCCGGCGGCGCCGGTGGTGCAGGCGTCGGAGCCGCCGCCCACCAGCGGGGCCTCGCCCATGCCCAGGCCGCTCTCGCGCTGGCACTCGCCGTAGGCCTTGGCCAGCGCCGACGAGGCGCTGGTGCGCTCCAGCGGGTCGCGCCAGGAGGCGCGGACCACCTCGAGCGAGGTGCCGGGGAGCGCCACCTCGCGGGCGATGCCCTCCAGCCGCTCCACCAGCGCGTGGCCGTCGGCCACCGTCTCGAAGCGCAGGTCCACCTCGCACTGCGCCCGGTCCGGCACGGTGTTCTTGGTGGTGCCGCCCGAGACCAGCCCCACGTTGACGGTCACGCCGTGTTCACGGTCGGTGAGCCCCTGGGCCTGGTCGATGAAGCGGGCCAGCGCCCAGATGGCGTTCTTGCCCTTCTCCGGCTCGTTGCCGGCGTGGGCGGCGACGCCCCGCGCCTCCACCCGCACCGAGCCCACCCCCTTGCGCCGCGTGACCAGCAGGTCGCCCGGGCGCCCCGACTCGAAGCAGAGCGCGCAGGCGGCCCCCTCGGCGTGCGCGCGGGTGAGCGGCTGGGACTCCGGCGAGCCCACCTCCTCCTCCGACACCAGGATGCCCTTCACCGCCACCCGCTCCAGCAGGCCGGCGCGCTTGGCGGCCATCAGGCCGTAGAGCATCACCACGATGCCGCCCTTCATGTCGAAGGTGCCCGGCCCCGCGGCCCGGTCGCCGTCGCGCCGGAAGCCCTCGAACGTGCCCGGCGGGTAGACCGTGTCGGTGTGGCCCAGCATGAAGACCGGCGCGGTGGCGCGCGCGCCGCGGGTGGAGAAGAGGACGTGCGGGCCGTGGCGGGCCGAGCCGCGCATCTCCACGTCCAGCCCGGTGGTGCGCAGGTGCCCGGCCGCCAGGTTGGCGACCGCCTCCACGCCGCCCCGGTTGGCGGTGAAGGAGTTCTGGAGCACCAGCCGCTCCAGCAGGGCCTCCATCGCGCCCCGCTGGCCATTCAGCCAGCCCAGCGCGTCCTCTATGCGGGCCACAGGTGCCATCCTCGCCCCCTGGGTCCGCGGCGACGGACCCCGCTCCGGCCCCGGGCCAGCGCGTGCTGGCCGCCTGCCGGCGCACCCGGTATAAGGGCGGGCCATGGCCACCGGCAAGCGCTACCGGGCCGCCGTCATCGGCGGCTCGGGCTACGGCGGCGCCGAGATGATCCGGCGCCTTCTCATCCACCCCGACGTGGAGCTGGTCCGGGTCGCGTCGGTGGACTTCATCGGCGAGCCGCTCTCCGCGGCCGACCCGGCCCTGGAGCAGCTCACCGACCTCACCTTCGAGCAGCTCCCTCCGGCCGAGGCGGCCCGGGGGGTGGACGTGGTCCTGCTCGGCCTCCCGCACACCGTGGCGGCCGCCAAGGTGCCGGAGCTGGCCGCGGTCCCCGGCCTCAAGCTCGTCGACATGAGCGGCGACTTCCGGCTCAAGGACGTGAAGGCCTACGAGCGCTGGTACAAGCACACGCACCCCTGCCCGGAGCGGCTGGCCGACTTCGTCTACGGCCTGCCCGAGCTCAACCGGGAGCGCATCAAGGCGGCGCGGTACGTGGCCTCGCCCGGCTGCTTCGCCACCACCATCGAGCTGGCGCTGCTGCCGCTGGCGAAGGCCGGGCTGCTCTCCGGCGTGGTGCACGTGCAGGGCATCACCGGCTCGTCCGGCTCGGGCGTGGCGCCCAGCGCCGGCACGCACCACCCGGTCCGCGCCAACAACCTGCGCACCTACAAGCCGCTCGAGCACCAGCACGTGCCGGAGATCGGCGAGACGCTCGCTGCCGCGGGCGCCAGGGACCTGCAGCTCCGCTTCGTGCCGGTCTCGGCGCCGCTGGGGCGCGGCATCCTGGTGACGGCCTTCGTCGAGCTGCCCGAGGCCTGGACGCAGGAGCGGCTGGACGGCCTCTACCGCGAGACCTTCGCCGGCGAGCCGTTCGTGCGCGTGCCGCGCAAGCGGCTGCCCGAGGTGGCGGCGGTGTCCGGCTCCAACTTCGCCGAGGTGGGCGTGGCGGTGGGGGCGGCGGTGAACGGGCTGCGGACGGTCACGCTCTTCGGCGCCACCGACAACCTGGTCAAGGGCGGCGCGGGCCAGGCCATCCAGAACATGAACCTGCTGCTCGGGCTGGACGAGCGGGCCTCCCTGGCCGATCCTGGCCCCTGGCCGCCCTGACGGGCCGCGGCGCCCGAGGGTGGCGGAGGCGTTCCAAGCGAGATGAAGACCATCGTCCTGAAGATCGGCGGCGAGCTGGTGCAGTCGCCGGAGCTCGACGTCATCGCCGGCGACCTGCGCACGCTGGTCGACGGGTTCAACCGCGTCGCCATCGTCCACGGCGGCGGCCCGCAGGCCACCGCGCTGCAGAAGACGCTGGGGCTGGAGACGCGCCAGATCGCCGGCCGGCGCTTCACCAATCCGCAGACGCTGGAGGTCATGAAGTACGTGGTGGCCGGCCAGCTCAACGTCGATCTGTGCGCGCGGCTGCTGGCGCGCGGGGTGATGGGCGTGGGGCTGCACGGCGCCAGCGGCCACGTGATCCAGGCCGTCCGCCGTCCGCCCAAGGTGATGCAGGGCGCCGGGCCGGACCCGGTGGACCTGGGGCTGGTGGGCGACGTGACCGGCTTCAACCTCCCGCTGCTGGGCGACCTGTTCGAGCGGCGCTACGTGCCGGTGCTGGCCTGCCTGGGCTGCGACGCGAAGGGGCAGGCGCTCAACATCAACGGCGACACGGTGGCCAGCCAGCTGGCCGGCGCGCTGCGCGCCGACGCGCTGGTGCTGGTCACCTCCACGCCGGGCGTGCTCCGCGACGTGCAGGATCCCTCGAGCCGCATCCCGCGCATCACCCGCGCCGAGTTCGAGCGGCTGGTGGCGGACGGCACCATCTCCGGCGGGATGATCCCCAAGCTGGAGGAGTCCTTCGCGGTCCTCTCCGGCGGGGCCAGGTCGGTGGTGATCATCGGCAAGCTCTCCGAGGGCGACCTGGTGAAGGCCATCCTGCAGCCGGGCGCGGCGGGGACGGTGCTGGAGAACGGCTGACGGTTCACCGAAAGGAAACCATGCGCACCTGTGTCGAGCTGGGCGAGGCCGAGGCCACGGCGGCGATCGCCGCCATCCGGGCGGAGCTGGAGCGGCGGGACAAGGTGGCGGTGATCGCGGTGGGCGACGCGCGCGGTGAGCTGATCGCGCTCTTGCGGATGGACGGCGTGATCCCGGTGGCCATCGACGTGGCGCAGCGCAAGCTGCTCACCGCCGCGCGCGAGCGGGCGCGCACCGGGGACCTGGGGCGGCGCTTCCAGGCCACCGGCTGGCACCTCGACAACTCCGACCCGCGCTTCACCGGCTGGGACGGCGGCCTGCCGGTGGTCTACCAGGGCGAGGTGGTCGGCGTGGTGGCGGTGAGCGGCCTGGAGCAGGCCGAGGACGCCGAGCTGGCCGAGCTGGGCGTGGCGGCGGCGCTGGCGGTGGCGGGGAAGGGGTAGCGCTTCGCCGCTCGCCGTGGGCCGGCTTCGCTGCTCGCGCTGAGCCCGTCGAAGCGCGAGCGGGGTCGGGTCGGGTGCTGCGGAAGGCGTACGACGAGCGCCGCGTCGCCTACGAGCAGGCGCGGATGCTGGCCACCGCGCTGGTCTCTCGACACCGCAGCGTCGAGCAGTGGATCGACGTCGCCGGGCGGCTCACCTGCGCCGAGCTGCGGCGGCGAGGCGCAGATGTGCGCGCGGCGCCGGCTGGCGCTCCGCATGCCCGAGCGGGTGGCGGCGCTGGCGGAGGAGGCGTTCCGGGCGGTGCGCGCGGCCAAGGGCGTGCCGCAGCTGCCGGCCGGGCAGTGCCTGGCGGAGATCTGCCAGGAGTTCATCGCCACCTGGGCGGCGCAGTCCAGGGAGCGCGGCGGGCAGCGGGGCCGGCTGGAGCGGCGCGACGTGCACTGCCGGGGTGGTGGGCCGGTGCACTGAGCGGAAGCCCAGGCGCCCCTCCATGGAGGCACGGCGGGTCTTCGGCGCGTGGTGTCCGCCGTAGACCCGCCGTCCTGGGCTCGCTCGGTCCTGCGCGGAGCGGCTGCGCGTCCTACGTTCACCGACCTGCTCGCCAGCCTCGCGGCTGTCGTGCTTCTCCCGCTCCCTGGCCGTGCCACCCTCATGCCAGCGCAACGGGCTGCAACGCCGTGCGCGGGTCCAGGGTGGCAAGCAACCCAGAGTGTAGTGCCGGACACGGTCTCGTCCGGGCTTGCGCCCTTCGGGCGTGTGGGACGGCGCTCGACGCTCCTACAGGCGCCGCAGCCCCAGCGCCACCAGGTAGGGACCCCAGGCGGCAGGCGGCGTGGCTCCGGCCCGGCGGCACTCACGCGCGAGCCACCGCCTGGCGGCGGCCAGCTCGGCGCGCTCGGCCAGCTCACCGGGCGTGACCCTGACCCGCGCCAGCGCGGCTGCGAGCACCAGGCTCGCGCCCCAGGCGGCCAGGTGGGTGAGCGCGCTGGTCCGGCCGGCCTGGAGGAAGCCGCCGGCCAGCGCGTCGATCAGCACGGCCCAGGCCGCGTACGGCACCGCCGCCACGATCGCGAAGGCCGCCGCCGGCCGTCCGCCTCCGCCCAGCGACCACGCCGCCGAGAGGGTCAGGACGTTCAACGGGAGCGCGAAGAGCAGCCAGCAGCGGCTCGGGGGGCTCGCCTGCCGGCGGCGCGGATCCCCTTGCCAGGCCGCCGCGCCGGCCAGCGCCAGCACGGCCAGCGCGGTGGGCCACCAGGCCAGGAGCTGCGCGCCGGAGAGCTGCTGGAGCGCCTCCAGGCCCAGCGCCAGTCGCTGCAGGGCGTGGCCGCGCCCGGCCTGGTCGCGTGCCGCAGCTCGGCCCCGGTGGTGGTCTCGCCGGAGGGAAAGAGCGTGGCGACCAGCGCACGGTCGGCCTGCGGCAGCTCGGCCCGGTCCACCAGCAGTCGCAGGTGCAGGTCGGGCGCGGCGCGGACGGCGATGGTCCCGGCCAGCTGCAGACGCGCCAGCGCCGCGGACCGGGCCGCCCCCTCCGGCCGCGGGTCCCAGGCGGCGCCGATCGCCTCGGGCGGCCGCGAGAAGAGCCGCTGCTCGAGCCAGGCGGCGTCGATTTGGTCCGGCGCCGGACCGCGCGCGAAGGCGCCGCGCGCCCGGGCCTGGAGCGCGATGGCGGCGGTGATGAGCAGCAGCGCCAGCACCAGCCCGGCGCGGAGCGCCAGCCGCTCCTCCGGCGCGAAGGCCGGCGCGCCAAGGGCGAGCGGCTCGGGCGGCTCGGGACGATCCAGCGGACCGCCCGGGCGCTCCGCGACCGCCGTCAGCCGGCGCGCCACCTGGGGCGCGGGCTGCGGCCCGGTCCAGCGGAGCGCCACGCGCAGCTCGGCCCCGGTCCCCGGCGCCAGCTCGCGCTCCTCCACCGCCGGCGGCGCCGCGCCGCCGCCCTCCGGCGGCCGCCCAGCCCGGCTCGAGCGCCAGCGTGGCGCGCAGGTGCCGCAGCACGCCGGACCGCTCCGGCAGGCCGAAGTCATGGGCCAGCCGGTAGGCGCCGTCCGGCTCGAGCAGCAGCACGCCGGAGACGCTGTAGGCCAGCTCGTACGTGAGCGTCGCCTTCCGGTGCGGCGGTGAGCCCGCGGCGCGGCTGGACCAGCGCAGCGTGCGGGGGTCGCCCCACGCGTAGTGATCGGCCGCGCCGAGCGGGCCAGGCGTGAGCGCGTGAGGCCTCCCGGCGCGGTCGAAGCCGGACCAGGCGCTCCAGCGTCGAGCTGCTGCCCGGGGCCCAGCCGGAACCGGCGCTCGGGGCCGGTCCAGTCCCCGTCCAGCAGCAGCACCTGCCGCTCCACCACGCGCAGCGTGCCCTGCGCGTCGAGCCGGGCCTGCGCCTCGACCGAGGTCCACTGCATCGAGCGCGGGGGCGGCCTCGGCCTGGCCGGCGTCTCCGCGGCCAGGGCGGGGAGGGCGGCGGCCAGGGCCGCCAGCGCGAGCAGCGACGGGGTGGGCATCCCGCAAGCTCACCGCGAAGGCGCCGCTCCGTCCAGCTTTTCGGAGGCCCCCGCCCAGGCCGGGCCGACACCGCCCCGCTCCACGCGTCGCCCGCCGGCCGCGGAGACGTTGCAGCTCCGGCATGGTCAGTGAAGCCTCCGGCGGGCTAGGTAGGCGGCGTCGCTGCGAGCCCTGCGCGGCGCGAGCCCGCCGGGCTCGCGAAGGCGAAGGGCAGGCTTCGCCGTCCCCTCTCCCAGGAGCCCACACATGAAGCGTCTCGCGCATCCTCCCCGCCGCCCTGGCCCTGCTGGCCGTGGCGATGGTCCCGCCGGCCCGCGCCGACGATCGCGCCCGCTGGAGCGGCGGCGTCCAGCGGTCCGCGCCCCTTCTACCTGGTGGACGGGCTCGAGCCCGGCCCGCTCAAGGACCGGCTGGAGCAGTGCAAGGACGGGCCGTTCTACCGGACCACCTTCTCCATCGGCCACCGCGGGGCCGCGCTGCAGTTCCCCGAGCACTCGGACGTCTCCTACCAGGCCGCCGCGCGCATGGGGGCGGGGGTGGTCGAGTGCGACGTGACCTTCACCGCCGACGGCGAGCTGGTCTGCCGCCACAGCGAGTGCGACCTGGCCACCACCACCGACATCGTGGCCACCCCGCTCAACGCGAAGTGCACGCGCCCCTGGGCCGGGCCGAACTCCAGCCCGCTCTGCTGCACCAGCGACCTCACCCTGGCCGAGTTCAAGACCCTGGACGCCAAGATGGACGCGTCCAACCCGGCCGCCGCCACCGCGCAGGGCTTCCTGGGCGGGACCGCCCCCTGGCGGACCGACCTCTACACCGGCCGCGCGCGCGTGATGACGCTGGACGAGAGCATCGAGCTGAACCAGCGCAACGGCGTGAAGCACACGCCCGAGCTGAAGGGCGCCACCTTCCAGGATCGCGTCGACCGCATCTTCGGCGGGCAGGCGCAGTACGCGCAGGCGCTCATCGACGCGCTCAGGGCGCACGGCGTCTCGCCCCGCGACGCGTTCCCGCAGTCGTTCAACGTGGACGACGTCCTCTACTGGGTCCGGAACACCGGGTACGGGCGCCAGGCGGTCTTCCTGGACGGCGTCAATCCCACCGTCACCCCGGCCGTCCCGCGCCTCAGCCTCCAGCAGCTGCGCGACCTGCGCCGCCAGGGCGTGCGCATCGTGGCGCCGCCGATGTGGGCGCTGCTCTCGGTGAACGACGCGGGCGCCATCGTGCCGTCCGAGTACGCGCGCGACATCCGCGCCAGCGGCCTGGATATCATCACCTGGACCTTCGAGCGCGCCGACCTGCGCCAGGGCGCGTCGAAGGGCGGCTGGTACTACCTGTTCGACCCGCAGGGCAAGGCGGTCAAGACCGACAGCGACATGTACAAGGCGCTCGACGTGCTGGCGAAGGACGTCCGGATCCTCGGGATCTTCTCCGACTGGCCGGCCACGGTCTCGTACTACGCGAGCTGCATGCGGCTGCAGTAGCGGCGACGCGCGGTGCGGGCGGCTCGACCTCCTCCGGGCCGCCCGCGCCGGCGCAGGTCTCCCAACGAGGGAGGCCCGGCGGAGCCGTGGCCGCTCGCCCGCCGCGCCGCGGCATCCCCGGGGAACGGGCGATGCAGGGACTGCGCGCGCACGCGGGCCGGTCCCGCTCCTGCGCTCGTGCCGACGCCGTCGACGCCCGCCGGGAGCGAGGCCGCCGCCTCACCGGAGTCCGCCATGACGATCGATTTCGACCTGCCGATCACCGCCGAGGACGAGCTCGAGATGATGGACGAGCTGGGCGACATGGAGGGGATCTCCGGGATCCCCGAGGTGCTGGACGGCCTGCTGGGCGACCCGCTGCTGGCTCCCGCCGCCGACCCCTCGGTCCACCTCGAGCTGAATCGCCGAGCTGGAGGAGACGCCCTGACGCGCCGGGCGTCGCGGCCGGCGCCCGCCGCGCGCCCACGACCCGCGGGTGGTGCAAGAGCCCGCTTCCTGCGGCGCAGGTCCAGCGCTGGCGCGCAAGCCTCACGCGCCACCTGAGGGGTCCTCCCTGAGTAGAACCGGCGCGGCGGCCGCGTGTGACGCGACGTCGCGCCGGGGCACTTCCGCTCGGGGCGTGGCCCCCCGGGGCCTCCGATCGGTCCTTGTAATCTCACGGATCGTGATGCTAGCCATCACCGTCTTCCTCCAGGGAGCAGGGCGGGGCAGATGGCCTGTGCACGTGGGAGCGGCTCGAGCCGGTGGGGCCGGCGCGGCCGGCGCGGTCGCGGCCGCGTCGGACGCGGGAGCCACCGGTGAGCACCGGCGGGCCGGCGGTCGAGGGGCGTGGCGGCGGCGAGGCGGTCCGCGTGTGCGATCCGTCCCCGGCCCGGCGCGAGCGCGTGGCCGGCGTGCTGGCGCGCTGCGGGGCGCGCCCGCTGCTGGCGCCGCCCGGCGCCCCTGGTGACGCGGGCGCGCCGGTGGCGCTGGTGGCCGTGGGCGCCGGCGCGGGAGAGGCCAGCGGGCCGGAGCTGGCGCAGGTGCGCGCGTGGGCCGGGGCCGGCGGGAAGGTGGTCTGCTACACCCGCGGTGAGCGGGGCTGGCCGGTGACCGCCCGCTGCCGCGTCCTCCTGGCGGGCGCGGTGGCGCTCCTCGACAGCGACGGCGCGGACTTCGAGCAGGAGCTCCGGCGCTGGGTGGTGCGGCTGCTCGCCGCCGTGGGGAGCCAGGAGGCCGAGCGGCAGGCGCTCCAGGCGGTGATGGAGTCGGTCGGGATCGTGGGCGAGAGCGCCGCCATCTGCGGCGTGATGCGCTGGGTGGCGCGGGTGAGCCGCCTGTCCGATCTCCCTGCGCTCATCAGCGGCGGAACCGGCACCGGCAAGGAGCTGGTGGCCCGCGCCATCCACCGGCTCGACGGGAAGCGCCACGACGGTCCGTTCGTCCCGGTGAACTGCGCCGCCATCAGCCCCGCCCTGGCCGAGAGCGAGCTCTTCGGCCACCGCCGCGGCGCCTTCACCGGCGCCGAGCAGGAGCGCAAGGGGCTGTTCCGCGCCGCCGACGGAGGCATCCTCTTCCTGGACGAGATCGGCGAGATGGAGCTCCCGCTCCAGGCCAAGCTCCTCCGCGCGCTGCAGGAGGGGCGGGTGCTCGGGATCGGCGAGGACCGCGAGACGGAGGTGGACGTGCGGGTGGTGGCCGCCTCCAACCGCGACCTGGAGCAGCTGGTCCAGGCCGGGCGGTTCCGGGCCGACCTGCTGCACCGGCTCAACGTGCTCTCGATCCGGATCCCGCCGCTGCGGGAGCGGCCGGCCGACGTGGGGCCGCTGGTGGCGCACTTCCTCCACAAGCACCGCGCGCTGGCGCCGGGCGGCCCGGATCATGCCGCCGGCCGGCTGATCGAGGCGCTGGCCCAGGCGCCGCTCCCCGGCAACGTGCGCGAGCTGGAGAACCTGGTGCGCTACGCGCTGGTGCGCACGGCCGACGACGCGCCGCTCGACCTCGGTGACCTCCCGGCGGTGATGCTGCGCCAGCTGGCCGGCGCGGCGGTGCCGGACGAAGCCGTCGAGGCGCCGCCCGGCGCGGCCGGCGGCGGGCTGCCGCTGGTCCGGGTGCTGGACGAGAACGGCTGGAACCTGTCGCGCTCCATCGACCACCTGGAGCGGCTCCTGATCGAGGCGGCGCTGGTGGCGGCGAAGTGGAACCAGGCGCAGACGGCGCGGCTGCTGGGGATCACGCCGCGCAGCGTCTACAACAAGCTGCGCAAGCACCAGCTCGCCCAGAAGTCGCGCGCCTGACCGGCCGCCGCGCCCGGCGCTGCCGGAAAGATCGTTCCGCCCCCGGAACCGCGCTGCGCGCCCGCGCGGGCCCTCCCGCCGGCCTCCGTCCCGCGGGGCGCCGCGCTTCCCGCGCCTTTCAGCTGGACCGCGGCGAGCGGCGCCCGGGCACGCCGCGTGCTTCCGCCCGATCCACGCTTCACGGAGAGTTCGGGATGGAACGTGGATGACCTCACCGGCCTGCGCGACGGATGGGTGCAGTTCAGGCTCCGGGACGCGTACCTCCCGGACGCACGGGACCTGTCCCTGCGCCTGCACGGCGAGGATCTCCTGCAGGGAAGGGTGGTCGGCGTCTCGGACAGCGGCACCACGGAGGCCGCCTACGTCGTCGTCCAGGTCGAGGGGATCGGGGAGCTGATCGTCGTGCCCACCACCGGGATCCTGGCGCGGACGCCCGGGAGCACCCGCTGAACGGAGCCAACCGTGTACTCGCTTCGCCTTTCCGCACCGCAGTCCGTCGCGATGGCCGTCGAGGGGGTCATCCGCGTGGCGCCCAGCCGGGCGCGCATCGACCGGCGCGAGCCCACGGTGGGGTTCACCATCTCCACCAACCGCCCCTTCGCCGAGCTGGTGGTGGCGGTCGACCCGGACCTCTTCCGCCCCGAGGCCGCGGCCCGGCGCACGCCGGCCACCTTCTTCGCCAGCCGCGAGCACGGGCTCTTGCGCGGCCCCGGCGAGCTCGTCTACCTGCTCCCTGCGGCGTTCGTGGCGGCGGCCGTCGCGGGCACGCCGCGCCCGACCCGGCTCTACTACCTGGCCATCGGCTACGACGACGAGCGCGGGGCCAACCCGCTCCACTCGGTCGAGCCGGCCCGCTGGCCGGCGGACCTCCCCTGGCTGGAGAATCGCGGAGGACGTGCAGCGCCAGTCCATCGCGGCCTCGCTCGGGATCGCGCTGGCGCGGCTGACCCGGGGTCCGGCCCTGGCGCCGGAGGGCGCGCTGCAGGGCGGGGCGCTGGACGCCCCCGCCGCGCCCGGCGCGCCGCGGGTGGTCTGGCGCCAGGAGGCCTCGGGCACCCTGCCCGCCGCCCGCGTGGTGGCGCTGGAGGAGCTCGAGGACCCGGAGGGACGCGCCGGGGTGGCCGCGCCGGAAGGCGGAAGCTGGCAGGAGGACGGGCGCGAGGCGGCGCCGCCGGAGGAGGCCGCCCCGGACCGCGGCGCGGACGGGCACGCCGGGCCGCAGGCGGCCGCGGCCGACGACCTCGACTACGACGACGGCTACGGGCCGGAGGCCCGCGCCGCGGCGCTCGACAGCGCCTTCCCTGCCGGAAGCCCCGAGCCGGACGAGCTGCTGGACGAGGAGGCGCCGGAAGAGTCCGTCCAGGACGAGGCCGCCCCGGGTGACGAGGCGCGCAGCGCCGGGGCGGGGGCCGCCGCCTACCGGGACGAGGCAGACCTGGCGCCAGCCGCCGAGCCGCCCCCGCTGCCGCAGGCGGCGCTCGATCGCGTGCTGGACGAGCTGATCCGCGGGCGCGAGGGCACGCTGCTGACGCTGGCGCGTCCCACCGAGCGGGACGGGCTCGCCTTCGGGGCCACCCAGGCCACCCAGCGCTCCGGCGAGCTGGGCCGCTTGCTGGCCAGGCTGCGGGCGACCGACGGCGCCGGCTTTGCCCGGGTGTTCGGACCGGACGCGGAGGCGCTGCTCGCCACCACCGGCGCCGCGACCGAGGAGGCCCGCCTCCAGGCGGTGGGCGGGCAGGCCCTGGTCGACGAGCCCTGGCGGGCGCGCTTCGCCGAGGCCGGCCGCCACCCGCCCTTCGTGGAGGCGCAGCGCGCCTTCGCCCGGGACACGCTGCTCACGCCGCTGGTCCCGATCGCCCGCGACCTGGGGCTGGGCACCCGCGCCCTGGCGATGCTGGCCGCCATCGCGGTGGCGCGCGGCCCAGACGCGGGCCTCCGCTGGGCCCTGGGCGGCATCGGCCCCGGCGCCAGCGCGGCGCAGCTGCAGGCGGCGCTCGGCTCGCTGGGCGACGCCGACCTCGCCGCCTTCCAGCGCCGGCAGGGGCTCACGCCCAGCGGCGAGCTCGACCCGACCACCCACGCCCGGCTGCTGGCGGCGCTCCGGGCCCTCGGCGCCCGCGCGCCGGTGCCCACGCTGACGGCGCCGCAGGTGGCGCAGGCCTGGCTGCGCCAGGCGGCGCGCGAACCCTTCCGCCACAAGCTCGAGAGCCTGGCCTCGAGCCCCGCCCTGGAGGACCGCGCCCTCTGAGGCGGGAGCCACGATGACCAAGGCGGGATCGAACATGGGCACAGGCCCGGCCGGCTCCGGCAGCACCTCCAGGCGCGAGCCCGCGCGCGGACCCGTGGCGCGCGGAGATCGACCGGCTGCTCACGGCCACGCCCGCGTTCACGCAGCTCGCGCCCGCCACGCAGCAGGCCATGCGGGAGGCCATGGCCAAGATCACCTCCTACCTGGCCGCCGATCCCGTGCCGGCGCAGGCCAGCGCCTGGCAGCTCGCGCCGGACCTGGGCGCGCTGCGGCCCGGCGGCGGCGCGGCCCCCGGCGCTGGCGCCACCGGCCCTGCGCCCGCGGCGCCGCCGCCGGGTCCCGCCGCGGCCCCGGGGGCCCCGTCCGGCGGCGGCGCGCCCGCAGGCGGCGGCGCCGCAGACCGCGTGGGCGGCGTGGCCCGCGCCACGCTGAGCGCGATCGACTTCCCCTCCTTCGTCGCCTCGCTCATCCAGGGCACCTTCCAGGCCATCGTGGACGCCTCCATCCAGCAGATGGAGGCCTACGCAGAGCTGCTCAAGAACGCGGCGCTGACCGTCGACGCGTTCATGAACGACAACGTCACCGACGGCCAGGCCCGCGACTACCTGGCCGACCGGTACGGCGGCGTCTTCAACCGCGACACCGCCGGAACCGCGCCGCGCCTGGCGGTCGCGCCCGGCGCGGGGGCGGCGGGGCTGCCCAGCTTCCTCACCGACCTGGGCATCTCCTCCGCGGGCGACCTCGACGACCAGGCGGTGGAGGAGACGGTCGTCCCGGCCACGCGCCGGATGCTGGCCGAGCAGCGGCAGCAGACCCTGGCGACGATGGTCCTCATGGGGATCAACCGCATCGTCGTCAACGACGGCGAGATCTCCGCCAAGCTCCAGTTCCACGTCGACGCGTCCGAAGCGACGGCCATGCGCTTCGACCAGACCAAGCAGAGCGGCATGTCCATGTCGGGGACGGCGGGGCGCAACCCGTTCTCGGCCCAGGGCATCATGGTCAACACCACCTCGCTCAACGCGCAGAGCGAGCTGAACGTCCGCGCCGACCTGGTCGGCAACGTGGTGGTCCGGTTCCGGAGCGAGACCTTCCCGCTGGATCGGTTCGCCGACTCGGCGGCCATCCAGCTCATCAACACGCGCGCCCGCGTGCCCGGCGGCGCGCAGGCCGCCGCGCCCGGGGCACCCGCCGCCGCGCCGCCTGCGGCCCCGGCCCTCCCCGGCGTCGCGGGGGCGCCCGGTGCGCGCCAGCCCCCGGCCGTCGCCACGCCCGCCCCCGCCCCGGCCGGCCCGGGGGTGCCTCCACCCGCCCCGCCGCCGCCCGCCCCGCCGGCGCAGCAGTCCTCCTTCCGCCCGTCGTCGCCGGTGGCCCAGGCCGCCCCCGGCGCGTCGGCCGATCCCTGGAGCCTGTCGTGAACCGCCCCGAGCTCGGCGAGGTGCTGGGGGCGCTGCTGGAGGCCGTGCTCAACGGCGGCGGCGCCGCCGACCCGGTCAGCGGCGCGGGCATCGTGGTGCACGAGGCGGACATCGAGCTCCCGCTCGAGGGTTACCTGGCCGTGGAGGGAGGGAGGCCCGTCCTCCGCACCGCCCCGCCGCAGACCACCATGCGGACCGGCTTCGACGCACCGTTGCACCGCGGGCGCCTGCTCGTGGTCCTGGCCCCGGGCGAGTGATGAGCGATGACACCTCCGCCTTCCTCGTCGAGGACTTCATCCACTCGGTGGCCGCCCAGCTCGACCGCGTGCAGGACGCCCTTCGCCTCAAGGCCGTCAACCGGCCGCTCACCTACGCGCTCAAGGACTTCTCGCTCGACCTGCACGTCTTCGCCGAGATGGACGCCGACGGGCAGGTGCGCTTCCGCACCGCCGGTCCCAACGAGGCGGGGGCGAGCACCGTCCGCCTGGCCTTCACCACCATCACCCGCCCCATGATCGAGGAGAACACCGTGTCCCTGCAGGCGGCCGCCGGCCCCAGTCTCGACGAGCTCGGGCTCGATCCCGCCGAGCGCCGGCGGCTGGAGCAGCTGGGCGTGCGCAACGCCGGGCAGCTCACGCGCCTGCAGCGGAGCGCCGGCGCGGGGACCATCCAGCGGCTGGCGCAGGTCCCGGCCGATCGCCTGCGCCAGGCGCTGAGCCGCGGGCGCCCCAGCCTGGACCGGATCTCCATCGTGCCCGGCGGTGGTACCGCCCCCTCGCCCTTGCCCGCGCCGCCCGCCGCCGGCCCGCAGCCGCCCGCTCCACGCCCCCCCACCCCACCGCCTGCCCCACCCGTCCGCCCGGGGCCCCGGCCGCCGGGCCCGGGCACCGTGGTCGGCCCGCCGGTGCCCGCCGGGCCGGGCGGGATGGTCCGGCCCGGCCTCGCGCCGCGGCTGCGGCTGGAGGGGCGGAACCTCCTGGGCGAGGGGCTGCCGCGGGCGCGCTTCAACGACCGGCCGGTGCCGATCGCGAGCGCCGACGAGGAGGCCATCGAGCTGGAGCTGCCGGAGACCGCGGGCGTCCTCACGCTGGAGCTGGCCGACGGCGAGACGCACCAGAATCCCGGTGGAGCTCCCGCCCCCGGCCCCGACCGACGAGCTCTGGGGGACGCCATGAGGCTCTCCGGCTTCCTCCAGCTCTGCCTGCGGCCGGGCGAGGCCCCGGCCCACGTCCCGGCCCACGTGGACGTCCTGCTCGGCGCGGGGCGGCCGGTGTCCCGGCTCGACGGCGGCCCCATCGACCGGGCGGTGGCGCGCCACGGCGGCGCCTTCCGCGCGGCCAACGTCTTCCCCGCGCGCCGCTCCTTCCTGCGGGTGGGCGCGCAGCACCTGGGCTACGACGACGTGGAGCACGCGCTGGGGCTGTCGCGGACGCTGCGGATCGAGGTGGCCGAGTGGCAGCGGACCGAGGACGTCATCGCCGACCTGCGCGGCCTGGCGGCGGTGGAGGCGGTGCTGCCGGAGACGGTGGCGCTGGCCCAGGAGCTGGCGGCGCAGCCGGTGGAGGAGGCCCCGCCGGCGACGGGGTCGGACCGCGCCCGGGAGCTGGTGCGCGCGGCCGAGGCGCTGGCGCTGGAGCCGGGCGACGAGCGGGTCACGACCGCGGTGGTGGACACCGGGGTGGCGCTCGGCCACGCCGAGCTGCGCCGGAAGCTCCTGGCCGGCTACGACACGGTGGACATCGACCTGGACGCGCTGGAGGGGATGGCGCTGGTCGGGGACAGCCGCGGGCGGGACTTCAACCCGCGCGACGACGTGGGGCACGGCACCCACGTGGCGGGCATCATCGGCGCCCAGGGTTTCCGGGCCCCGCGCGGCCTGGGCGGGCGGGCGCTGGTGCTGCCGCTCCGGGTGCTGGCGGCGGCGGTGGCGCAGGTCAGCGGCCGCCGCATGGGCGTGGGCGGCCTCTCCGACATCGACTGCGGGCTCAAGGTGGCGTGCGACCTGGGCGCCAAGGTGATCAACCTGAGCCTGGGGACGGCCGAGAGCGCCCTGACCCCGGGGCAGCCGCCGCCGCACGCCGCGGTGGTGCGCTACGCCGCCCGGGCCGGCTGCGTGCTGGTGGCGGCCGCGGGCAACAGCGGGCGGCGGGAGGCGTTCTACCCGGCCGCGCTGCCCGAGGTGATCGCGGTGGGGTCGGTGTCGGACGAGCGCGCGCCCTCGGCCTTCTCCACGCGTGGCCCGCACGTGGCCCTGGCGGCCCCAGGCGAGCGGGTGCTCTCGCTGGGGCTGAGCGGCCTCCGCCGCTCCACCGGCACCTCGCACGCCGCCCCCTTCGTGGCCGGCGCCGCGGCGCTGCTGGTGTCCCGGGCGCGCCGGCGCGGGCGCGACCTGGACGGCGCGGCCGTCCGCCGCCTCCTGACCGGCACGGCGCGCCGGCTGGAGGGGGAGCGCGAGGCGGTCGGGGCGGGGCTGCTGGACGCGGCGGCGGCCCTCCGGGCGCTGGACCGGGAACAGGAGCGCGGCTCATGACCGACCTACGGGTGCTGGCGGTGCTGCTGGGCGACGGGGAGGCGGCCTTGCCGCCCGACGCGGAGCGGACCGTCGTCGAGCTGCTCAAGGCCGCGCAGCGGCGGGACGTGAACGTCTGGCGGCGCATCAACCTGGCGCTGGGCAAGGGGGCCGTGCCCACCGGCGCGGACCGGGCGCAGGCGCGCCTGCGCCTGGCGCGGCTGGCGGTGGGGCTGCTGGCCCGCGCCCAGCTGGGCGGCAAGGCCCGGTCCTTCGTGGCCGCCGTGGAGGACGCGCTGCGCGACGAGGAGTCCGAGCGGCGCTTCCAGGCGGCGCTGGAGCGCGGGCTGCTCCGGCAGCTGCTCCTGACTCGAGCGGACGACGCGGTCGCCGGGCGCGCCGTCCTGGAGATGGTGGGCGGGTTCCTGCGGGTCTCCGTCCCGCCCACCGTACCCGCCCCACCGACCGGCGGCGACGACGGTCCACCCACCGAACCAACCCCACACGAGGAGGATGAGATGTCGTTCTACATGGACTTGCGCGGTCTGCCGCCCGAGCTCGGATCGCTGGAGAAGCAGAACGCGTACGTGGCGGCCGTGCGCGACCAGATCCGCCGCATCATCGGCAACGTCGAGCCCAACGCGCTCGCCCACGCCGAGGTGGTGGGCAAGCTGCTCCTGGGCGGCCAGTTCCGGGCCGACAGCGGCTCCTTCCCGTCCTTCGTGAAGCGCGCCTACGACGAGCTGGTCGTGCCCTACGACGAGCGCGGCGGCCGCGACGTGACCGGCATCGAGGTGCTGGCGAAGATCGGGGCCGCCCTGGGGGTGGAGGGAGGCGAGGCGGCGGCGAGCGGCAGCACCAACGGCAACGGCCACTCCGGCGAGCGGCCCGTGGCCTACCAGCAGCTCGCCTTCATCTACGACGCGGTGGTCCAGACGCTCCCGGTCATCGCCCACGACGACCCGGGGCTGCGCGATCGCGTGGCGCGCGCCTTCCTGGACTACGCCTCAGGCGACCTGGGGAGCGACCAGCTCGACATCCCGGGCTTCGACCAGACGCTCGACCAGGACGTCGTCCCCGAGAACATGCTGGCGGTGGGCAAGGTGTACGCGGCCTACCAGCTGGAGCAGCTCAAGCTCTTCGCGGTGGTGGACCGGATCGCCGAGCTCTGGCGCAACGGCCTGGTCCCCATCGGCAGCGACTCCGGCGGGCGCCTCCTCAACACCTTCTACTGGGACCGGGAGGACCGGCTCTCCGAGGGCAACCGCTTCGCCCACTACGCCCGGCTCTTCGGCGCCAAGGGCGCCGACGTGAGCAAGGAGGTGAACGTCAACGCGCAGTTCGAGCCGCTCATGACGCGGTTCCTCACCAACGTCGCCCAGTACAAGCGGCTGACCGAGATGCAGGTGGTGAGCAGCGACCCGGCCCAGTCGCGGTCGCTGGTGAGCGAGAACGTGCGCAAGACCGGGCGCGAGCTGTCGGCCAACCTGTCCCTGTACGGCTGGGGCGCGACCCACTTCGACGCCAGCCGGATTGCCGGCCACGTCCGGGTGGCCTTCGACATCGTCAAGGACGCGCAGGTCCAGAAGGCGTTCGGCGCCACCAGCCCGTGGCAGGTGATCGAGCGCGTGGCCCAGCAGGAGTTCGGGGTGACCCCGAACATCGTCAAGTACCAGGCCATGGCCGCCTCCGGCCAGGAGATCATCCGCATCCTGGCGGCGCAGCCGGCGGCGTTCGTGACCTCGCTGGAGGAGATCGACCAGGCCCTGAAGCCCGCCCCGCAGACGTTCGACAGCCTGGCCCGCCACGCGCTGGCCTGGCTCAGCGTCAACGGCACCACCACCGAGCAGCTGTCTCGCCTCTCGCAGCCGGTGGAGGCGGTGGCCTCGCCCTCGCTCCCGCTCCTCTCGCAGCCCACCGCGCCCACCAACGGCGCGGCCGGCCCGGACCTGGGGCGCCTGCGCGACATGGTGGCGGCGGGCCGGATGCCGTCCATGGACGAGCTCCGGGGGTTCATCCACTGACGCCGCGGGGTGAAGGAGAAGGAGGGACGCCATGATGTACCCCGACTCGACCCCGTCGCGCGCCGCCTGGCTGCTCCGCAGCGCCGCGCGCCACCTCGAGACCATCGACCCGGCCCCGGTGATGGGCGCAGCCATCGCCGACGCCACCTCCACCAGCGGGGACGCCGCCCCGCTCTCGCCGCAGTTCGCGGAGAGCGCGCCCGGGAACCTCTCGGTGCTGGTCCACCCCGGCGGCGCCGCCCGCGACCGGGTGGCCCTCTCCACCGAGGCCACCCGCCGCGCGGTGCGGCAGCACCTGGGGCGGGAGGCGACGCGCTGGCTGGACGGCCGCATGGAGCCGGCCCAGGACGCGCGCGAGGACGCCTACTTCGGCCTGACCGTGGATCGCAGCGGGCTGGCCGAGGGCGTGGTCGGCTTCGACCTGGCCGGCGGCCACCTGGAGGGGCTCCCCCCGCGGCTGGCGGCGCTGGCGCGGGCCGCCGTGGCCCTGGTGCCCGGGGCCCGGGTGCTCTCCACCATGATCCGCTGCGGCCGGAGCACCGGCACGCAGCAGGTGACGGTCGAGCCGGCCGCCGACCTGCCGCTGGCGGCGCTCAAGCCGCTCATGGACGAGCTGGGGCTGGGCCACCAGCACGCGTCGCTGATGAGCGCCGCGGCCTTCCTGCTCGGCACGCGCTTCACGCTCCCGGCCGGCAGCGCGCGGCTGACGCTCCGGCCCATCCGCAGCGGGGTCGAGCTCCGGCTGGACATGGCGCTGGAGGCCATCCCCGATCCGCCCCCGGAGCTGCTGGGGCTGGTGCGGCTCTGGATGAGCGAGCGGCCGCGCTCGGTGCAGGGGCTGGAGCGCTGGCTCTCGGCCTTCACCGTGGACGGCTTCCCCGACGCCGGCGACGTCACGGTGCTCTCGGTCTGGGTCCGCCCCGACGTGCCGGCCCGGGCTGCCCTGTTCCTGCGGCCGGCCGCGCTGGCCGGCGCGGAGGTCCGGCCGCCGGCGGTCGCGCCGCCTCCGCCGCGCCCCACCGCCCCCGCTTCCGCCGCCGCCGCCCGGTACAGCCCGTCCCCCTGGGAGTGAGGAGCGACCATGGCCAGCCCTCCACAGCCGGTGTTGCCGCTCGTCCGCGAGGAGGTGAAGCGCCTCCTGGTGGGCGCGCGCTCGTTCCGCGCGCTGCCCGAGACGGAGCGCCGCGAGCTGGCCCGCAACATGGTCCGGATCGCCGAGTTCATCGTGGGGGGCGCCGACGGTGACACCACGCCCGCCGCGGCGCTGGTGGCGACCGGCCAGGCCGACGCGCCCCCGCCGCGCCCGCCCACGGCCTCCGGGGACATGAAGGACTCCGGCGCCGCCGCCGCCAGCGCCGGGGGCGCGGCCCTCGCCGACCTGGTGGGCAAGGTCGACTTCCCCAAGTTCGTCTCCGGGCTCATCGACGGCGTCTTCAACGCCATCGTCAACGCCTCCATCCAGCAGATGGAGGCCTACGCCGAGCTGGTGAAGAACGTGGCCAAGTCGGTGGACGAGTTCATGAAGGACAACGTCAGCGAGAACCAGGCCCGGGACTACCTGGCCGATCGCTACCCGGATCACCTGGAGGTGGACGCGAGCGGGGAGTCGCCGCGGGTGCGCGCGCGCCCCTCGGCGGACGCCGCCGCCATGCCCGACTTCTTCTCCGACCTGGGGCTGCCCGCGCCCGCCGGCGCCGTGGACGACGAGGCGCTGGAGGAGCAGCTGGTCCCGGCCGCGCGCAAGCGGCTGGCCATGGATCGCCAGCAGATGCTGGCCACCATGGTGCTCATGGGCATCAACCGCATCGTGGTGACCGACGGCTCCATCAAGGCCAGCGTGCTCTTCGACCTCAACACCCGCGACGCGGTCCAGCGGGCGCACGACCGGACCCAGACCGCCACCTGGCACGACACCGAGACCACCAAGCGGCGCCCCGGCTTCTTCGGCTGGTTCTCCGGGTACACCACCACCAGCGACCGCAAGACCGACTTCACCGTGCAGACGGTCACCAGCGACAAGGACGACTCGCAGTCCTCGGTCGACCTCAAGGCCAAGCTGGCCGGCGAGGTGAACGTCCGGTTCCGGAGCGAGACCTTCCCGCTGGAGCGCATGGCCGACCTGATCGCGCCGGACCAGCGCGAGAAGCTGCAGGGCCGGCTGCCCCAGCGCGCCGCCCCGGCCGCCCCGGGGGCGCCGGCGGTCCCGCCCCCGGCGGCGCCGGCCCTCCCTCCGCTGCCCGCGCCCGGCGCGGCGCCGGCCACCCCGAGGCGGTGAGGCGAGGGGGCCATGGTCCTGGGCGAGCTCCACCTGTCGGCCGCGCTCGACCTGCTCGAGCGGTCGCTGCCGCTCGCGCTGGGGGAGCACGACGCGCTGGTGGTGCCGCCGCTGCTGCAGGACAACCTGCCCTCCGCCGAGGCGCTGCAGGCGCTGGCGGTGCTCTACCTCCACGCCGAGCTGGAGGGGGCGGCGCTGGTGATCTGCGCCGAGGCGGTGGCCGAGCAGCGCGCCCAGCTGCGGGTCTCCGCCGCGCTGGCGGAGGCGCTCGACCGCTTCGCCGACCTGGCGCGCCGGACCTTCACGGCCGGGCAGCGCGAGCAGCTCTTCCAGCGGCTCTTCGGGATGGCGAGCACCGGGGTGGCCGGGCCGGGCCGCCCGGCGGCGGCGAACCACGCCTTCCTGGGGCAGCTGGCGGGCCTCTGCGCGGCCCTGGTCCAGCTGGCGGACGACCTGCGCCAGCCCGGCGCCCGCGGGCCCCGCCTGGCCACCGAGGAGCGCGTCCGCACCGCGCTGGAGCGGCTGCTCATCGGGCTGGTGCCGCACGCCGCCGGCGGCCTCCTGCCCTGGGCGGCCCGGCTCAACGCGCAGCTGGCGGCGGCCCGGGCCGTGATCGAGCACCCCGAGCTGGGGACGCTGCTGGGGGTGACCGGCGCGGCCGCGGTGCTGCGCGCGCTGACCGACGGCGCCGCGGTGGAGCTGGGCGTGGCCATCCGCCGGGGCCAGGCCGGCCACCGGCTGCTGGCGGCCTGCGCGCGGCTGGCCGAGCGGCTGCGCGGGCCGGGCCGCGTGGTCGAGCCCACCGACGCCATCGTCCGCGACGCCGCCGAGTGGCTGGCAGGGTACGGCCTCCTGGCCGGGAGCAGGTCATGACCGCCGCCGCCCTGCGCGCGCCGATCCTGCCGGCCCCCTACGCGGCGCCGCCCCGCCCCGAGGGGCTGGCGCCGGGCGCGGCCACGCTGGCGCTGGTCGAGGCGCAGGTGCGCGCGCTGCTGGAGTCGAGCCCGGCCTACCACGAGGTGGCGCCGGAGGTCCGCGCGCAGCTCGACCGCGACCTGGTGAAGATCGCCGGCTACTCGGCCGAGCTGGTGCGCGAGGAGCTGTACCAGTCGCTCCGGCTGGGCCAGGAGCCCGTGCTGCTGCAGCGCACCACGGTGGAGGGCCCGGGCCTGCCCGGGAAGGCCCCGCCGCCCGCGGCGCACGCCGCCGCCGCCCCGCCCACCGCCCCGGCGCGGCGCCCCCGCCCGTCGCGGCCGGCGGCGCGCGCGCAGGAGCAGTTCAACCCCGACGCCGCCAACGCGGTGGGGCGCGTGACCGGGGAGACGCTGCGGGCCATCTCCTTCCCGACCTTCGTGGCCGACCTGATCCGCGGCACCTTCCAGGCCATCGTGAACGCGTCCATCCAGCAGATGGAGGCCTACGGCGCGCTCCTGGCCAACGTCTCGCGCACCGTGGACCAGTTCATGGCCGAGAACATCTCGGACAACCAGGCGCGGGAGTGGCTGGTGCAGCGCTACCCGGATCACCTGCAGCTGCGCCGCGAGGGCACCCAGGCCACGGTGGCCCCGCGCGACGACGCCGGCGAGCGGCCGCCGCCCGACTTCCGCGGCGACCTGGGGCTGGCCGACGAGGTGGGGCTGGACGAGTCGGCCATCGAGGAGCAGCTGGTGCCGGCGGCGCGGCGCAAGCTGGCGCGCTCGCGCCACCAGCTGCTCGCCACCATGGTGCTCATGGGGATCAACCGGATCGTGATCACCGGCGGGAAGATCCGCGCCACCATGGGCTTCCACATCGACACCACCGACCGGCTGGCCCAGCAGCGCGCCACCGACCTGGACACCCGCGTGGCCGCCGCCGGCAGCTTCGGGTTCGGGCCCTGGTCGGCCTCGCTGTCGGCCTCCGTGGCCTACGTCAGCTCGGAGCGGAGCCAGCGCGACAGCGAGATGAACGTCGAGGCCGACCTGACCAGCGAGGTCGACCTGCGCTTCAAGAGCGACTACTTCCCGCTGGAGCGGTTCGTCGATGGCGCCGGGATCAACACCATCCGGAACGCCACGGCGGTGCCCGGGTCCAACAACCCGTCCCCCGACGCCCTCACCCCCGGCGCCCTGCCCGACGCCAACCCGCCGCCGCGGCCGCGGCGCGAGCGGCCGGCGCGGCCGCCGCCGGGCGAGCTCCGGCCGATCGGCACGCTCCCGCCCGCGCCTGCGCCGCCCACCGCCCCCACGCCGGTGGCCCGGCCGCCGCAGCCGGAGGCCGCGCCCACGCCGCCGCCCCCGCCCGAGGCGGCGCCGGCCCAGCCGCCCGTCACCGGCGCTCCCACCGAGCCGCCCGCGCCGGCCCAGCCGCCCGTCACCGGCGCTCCCGCCGAGCCGCCCGCGCCGGCCACGCCGCCGGTCACCGGCGCTCCCGCCGAGCCCCCGGCGCCGGCCACGCCGCCCACGGGCGACGCGCCGGCGCCGCCGCCCACCCCAGCCACGCCGCCGCCGGGCGGCGACGTCGCCCCCGCGCCAGTCACCGCCTCCCTCTGGCCCGCCTGGCCGGCCGGCCCCCACCCCTCACCCCGGATGGCGTCATGACGAACCTCCCCGCGCCGCCCGAAGCGCTCCCCGGCCCGTTCTCCGCGCCCGCGAACCCGGAGGGCATCACCGCCACTCCCCAGGTGCTGGCGCTGGTGCGCCGCGAGGCCCGCGACCTGCTGGAGCAATCAGAGGCCTACCGCGGCCTCACGCCCGAGGACCGGCGCCGGCTGGCCTTCAACCTGGTGAAGATCGGCACCTACGGCGCCGAGCTGCTGCGCGATCAGTTCCTGCAGGCCCGGAAGCTGGGCCAGCGGCCGGTGCTGGTGGAGGCGGCCGCGGACGAGGCCCCCAAGCCCCCGCCGGCCGAGAACTTCGCGCCCCGGGCGGTGGACCAGGCCGGGCGGGTGACCCGCGAGACGCTCAACGCCATCGCCTTCCCGACCTTCGTGGCCGACCTGCTCAAGGGCACCTTCCAGGCCATCGTGGACGCCTCCATCCAGCAGATGGAGGCCTACGTGAAGCTCCTGGAGAACGTGGCCAAGACGGTCGACCAGTTCATGGCCGACAACATCACCGACAACCAGGCGCGGGACTACCTGGCCCAGGGCTACCCGGAGTTCTTCCGGGTCGAGGTGGGGTCCGAGGGCGCGCGCCTGCGGGTGAAGGACACCGAGCGCGACCCGCCCGACTGGAAGGGGCTCTTCGGGCTCAACGACGACGTGCCGCTGGACGACGACGCCGTGGAGAACACGCTGGTCCCGGCTGCGCGCCGGCAGCTGGCGCAGAACCGGCACCAGATGCTCTCCACCATGGTGCTCATGGGCATGAACCGCATCGTGGTCACGAGCGGCCTCATCAAGGCCAAGATGGGCTTCCACCTCGAGGCGCGGGACGCGGCGGCCGCGGAGAGCGCCTCGCAGTTCGACTTCAAGCACGACATGCAGGCCTCGGCGGGCGGCGGCCTGGGCTCCTTCTTCGGCGGCCCCAGCTTCAAGGCCCGCACGTCGCTGGCCTACGTCAGCACGACCAAGCGCGGCAGCACCGACGAGATCAACATGGAGACCGACCTCACCGCCGAGGTCGAGCTCAAGTTCAAGAGCGACTACTTCCCGCTGGAGCGGTTCGCCAAGACGGGAGTGATCGCGCAGATCCAGCAGAACACCGCCAACCCACAGGCCAACGCAGCGGCGCCGCAGAACGCGGCCGTCGCCGGGAGGTGAGCGAGCCATGCAGTCACGTCCGAGCACGCAGAACGGGAACGGCCACGCCAACGGCCATGGGCAGCCCTGGACCGGCTGGATCTCGCCGCCGCCGGCCCCGTCCCCGGGCGCCGCCGGCGCCGGGCTGGAGCGGTGGGCGGAGGAGGCGGCCGCCCCGCACCCGGTCCACCTGGTGGCGGGGGACGGCCGGTCGCCGCTCTTCCTCGAGTCCGCCGACCCCGGCACCGGCCGGTGGCAGGACGCCCACCTCACCGACCCGGCCGCCCTCGATCCCGGGGCCCTGGCCTTCCTGGTGGCGCGCGGGCTGCTGATCCTGCCCGGCGCGCCGGGCGGCGAGCTCCGCGCCCGGCTGCAGGGGCGCCTGGTGGTGCCGCGCGACCTGGCCACGCGCGTCGGCCCCATCCCCGTCTGCTTCATCGTCATGGGCAACCACAACGCCTTCGACGGCACCGCCGAGATCCAGAACTTCGCCGGCTACGACTACCTCCAGCAGGCGCTGGCGGACCTGGGCGTGGCCAGCTGCTCGGTGGACACCAACCTCTGCAACGCCTTCGACCTGCCCATCCGCTCGCGGGCGGAGATGGTGCTCGCCACCATGGAGCTGGTGGGGCGTACCGCGCCCGCCGCCATCCGCCCCCGGCTGGACTTCACGCGCTGCGGCCTGGTCGGCCACTCCCGCGGCGGCGAGGCGGTGGTGATGGCGGCGCTCCTGGCGGCGGACCGCTCGCTGCCGGTGGACGTCCGCTGCGTGGCCTCCATCGCCCCCACCGACTTCTCCAGCGCCTTCACCGGCGGCGCGGTGGGCGGGCGCGTGCCGGTGCCGCTCCGGCTGGACGGGGCGCGGCGGTACCTGGTGCTCCACGGCGCCCACGACGGCGACGTGGCGAACGTGCGGGGCAACGGGTTCGGCCTGTACGACCGCGCCACCTGCCCGAAGACCATGATCTTCGCGCGCGGCCTCACCCACAACCGGTTCAACACCGTCTGGAACGAGTGCGCCGACTACGCCGACGGGCGCCACGTCTTCGTGGACGACCTCACCTGCCGGACCCGCACCGGCACCTTCGACGAGCGGATCTTCGCCGCCGTGGTCCACCGCGAGTACGCCAGCTTCTACGTCGGCGCCCTGGTGCGGCGCACGCTGCTGGGCGACGCCTCCGCCGAGCAGGTCCTGGTGGGGGTGGAGGCGCCCACCGCGGCGCGGCTGCGCCAGTCGCCCGGGCTGCAGGGGCCGGCCGCCTCCATCCAGTGGACCGTGGGCGACCGGGTCACGGTGCAGGAGTTCGAGGGCGCCGGCCCCTTCCCGGCCACCGGGGGGCGGGTGGAGGCGGCCGCGACCGGGCGGGCCACGGTGCCGCATGCCACCCAGGCCTACGTGGCCACCGCCGCGGGGAACCGCATCCGCGTGGAGGTGCCCAGCGGCCGGCGGAACGTGGTGGGGCGGCGCGAGCTCACCTTCCGGCTCACCTCGATGATCCCCGTCACCAGCGAGGCGGCCATCGCGCGGGCGCCGCTGCCGGACTGGGAGGTGCGGGTCATCACCGGGAGCGGCACGCGCGTGGCCCGCGCGCGCGACGCCGATCGCCGCGGCCTGCGCGAGCCCAACCGGCCCTTCTTCCACGAGGTCGACGGCCCGCTCAACGTGACCAAGAACGCCTTCGACACCGTCAGCATCCCGCTCTCGGCCTTCGGCTCCACCGCCTGGAACGACGTCCAGGCCATCGAGTTCGAGGCCCGCGGCGGCGCCTTCCCGCTGATCGTCGACTCCATCGCCTTCGTCTGAGGGATCCCATGAACGAGCCCATCACCGTCCGCTTCGAGCAGCTGGACCGCCCCGTCTACCCCGACTGCCGCGTGCGCGTGGTGGTCCGCACGCCCATGTCGCGCCGGGGCGGCGCGAAGCTCACCGCCCGCGTGGGCGGGCAGGAGCTGCAGGGCATCATGCTGGACCCGCAGGGGCAGGGGTTCGTGGGCTACCTCCCGCGCGCGCCGTCGGCCGGCGAGGCGCTGGTGCTGCGGCGCGGCGTCCACCTGGTGGAGACCGGGGTCCGGTTCCAGCCGCCCGCCGGCGGCCGCGGCGCGGGCATGGACGACGAGGTGGGCTGGGGCCAGGCGGCCGCGCCGGCGCCCACGGCCAGGGCGGGGGAGGGCGCGCCGGTCGCCTTCGATCGCTGGGAGCGCGAGGTCCGCGCCGCCGCCGCCACGCCCCTCTCCAACCCGCGGCCCATCGCGCTCGCGGCCTTCCATCGCGCGCCCGGCGTGGACTACCGGCTGGAGACCAGCGGCGGGGCGGCGGTGCTCACCGCCGTGACCACCCGCATCGGGGAGCGGTACGTGCCGCCGCGGCCGGAGGTGGTGACCGTCGGTCCGCGCGGCGCCGGGGGGCCGGCCGGCGCGGTCCCGCGGGTGCTGGAGGGCTTCCGGCCCGCCCACGTCGCCCAGCGGCCGCTCCCGGCGCCGCTGCCGCGCGAGCTGGAGCGGCTGGACGTGACCTACCGGCGGGGCGGGGCCCGGCCGCCGGCGCTGGTGGCCAGCTGGAACGGGCCCGAGCCGCTCCACGTCTTCGCGCCCGACACCCGCCGCGTCTTCTCCGACACGGCCTACCCCTGGAGCGCCTGCGGCCTCATCCCCGAGGTGGGCGCCTCCGGCGCCATGGTCGGCCCGCGCCACATGCTCACCGCGGCCCACGCGCTCAACGTGACGGGCGGGAGCCTGGCGGCCATGAGCTTCGTCCCGCTCTCCTTCGACGGCCACCCGCCGCCCTTCGGCTCGGCCCAGGTGACGCGCGCCTACTACTTCACGCGCACCACCACCCGGTCCATCACCGACCAGCAGATCGCCTTCGACTTCGCCGTCTGCGTGCTGGACCGGCGGCTGGGCGACCTGACCGGCTGGCTCGGCTCGCGGGTGTACGCCAGCGCCTGGAACGGCGGCGCCTACTGGGCGCACGTCGGCTACCCCTTCGACGTGGCCGGCGGCCGGCGGCCGGTCTTCCACGGCCCCGGCACCGTCGACTCGCTGGGCGACGAGACCATCGGCGGCCGCACCGCCTACCGGCTGCTCCACCGGAACGACATCGAGCCGGGGGACTCCGGCGGGCCGTTCTTCGGCTGGTGGAACGATCGGCCCTACGTGATCGGGGTGCAGAGCGCGCAGGACGGCGCGACCACCCCCCCGTTCACGCCCAACCTCGCGGCCGGCGGTGAGCCGCTCGTGGAGCTCATCCGCCACGCCCTGACGGCCAACCCGTAGCGGTCCCCGGCGCGGGGCGATCAGTAGGGCCGGAACCCCGGCTCGTCCGTCCCGGGGTCGCCGAGGTCCAGGTGCACGCCGTTCCGCCCGGCCGCGGCGCCGTCGGCGACGCCGGGCGCAGGGAGTGCCGGGCGAGCCGCCTTGCGGGCGGCCGCGGCGGCGGGCCGGGAAGCGCTCCGGGCCGGCGCGGGGGCGGCCCCGGCGTCCACGCGGAAGAACGCGATGGTGGCCTGGAGCTGGCTGGCCTGGCTGGTCAGCTCCTCCGCCGTGGCGCTGGTCTCCTCGGCGGCCGACGCGTTCTGCTGGATCACCTGGTCGAGCTGCTGGATGGCCTTGGTGATCTGCGCGGCGCCGCTGTCCTGCTCCCGGCTGGCGGAGGTGATCTCCAGCACCAGCTCGGCGGTGCGCTGCACGTCCGGCAGGATCCGCGCCAGCAGGTCACCGGCCTTCTCCGCCACGGCCACGCTGGTGCCGGAGAGCTCCGTGATCTCGCCGGCCGCCTTCTGGCTGCGCTCGGCCAGCTTCCGCACCTCGGAGGCCACCACCGCGAACCCCTTGCCGTGCTCGCCGGCCCGCGCGGCCTCGATGGCCGCGTTGAGCGCCAGCAGGTTGGTCTGGCGCGAGATCTCCCCGATGATGGAGATCTTCCCGGCGATCTGCTTCATGGCCTCCACGGTGCGCGCGACCGCCTCGCCGCCCTCGCGCGCGGCGGCAGCCGCCTTGGAGGCGATCTTCTCCGTCTGGGTTGAGTTGTCCGCGTTCTGGCGGATGTTGGCGCTCATCTGCTCCATGGAGGAGGAGATCTCCTCGATGGAGGAGGCCTGCTCGGTGGCGCCCTGGGAGAGCTGCTCGGAGGACGCGTTGAGCTGCTGCGACCCGCCGGCGACGTTGTGGGCGGCCGACTGGACGCCCTGCACGACCTCGGAGAGCTTGGCCACCATCGCGGCCAGGGCCTTCATCAGCTCGTCCCGGTCCGACCGCGCCCGCACCTCCACCGCGAGGTTGCCGGCCGCGATGTCCTGCGCCGCCCGCGTCACGCCGCGCATGGCGTGGACCATCTCGCCGAAGGCGGCCGCCAGCACGCCCACCTCGTCCTGGCGATCGATCTTCACCTCGATGTCCACGTCCCCGCTGGCCATCCGGTTGGCGGCCGCCACCAGCGAGCGCACCGGCTCGCTGATGGAGCGCGCGATCAGGATCCCGAGCAGCACGGCCAGCGCGAACGCCAGGGCGGCGATGGTGATCATGGACCGCACGGCCTGCCGGGCGAGGTCGGCGTTCACCTTCGCGGTGGCCTCGGCCGCGGCCGCGTTGGCGTCCAGCAGCTCCTTGACCTTGACGCGGAGCGCCACGGCCGCCTCGAGGAACTCGCCCTGGAGGAGGTTGGCCGCGCCGGCGGTGTTCGCGGCCCGGATCTGGTCCCGCACGGCGGCGAGCTGGTGGGCGTACCGCTGGTGGACCTGCTGCAGCCCCTCGAAGCGGGCCCGGTCCTCGGTCGTCACCAGCGTCTCCTCGTACCGGGTGAACGCGACCGCGATCTTCTCCTCCCGCGTCGCCACCTCCTTGAGCGCCGAGTCGCGCGCCGCCTCGGACTTGGCCAGCAGGGCCTCGTAGAGGAAGCCGCGCGTGGCGCGGAACTCGCCGTTGATCTCGCCGGCGTAGCGGAGCCCCAGCGCGCACTTCTCGTAGAGGAAGGTGTCGGCGGCGTTGAGGCGGTTGATCTCGGTGAGGCCGTACCAGCCAACCCCAGCGGCCATCGCGGCCACCAGCACGAACCCGAGCACGAGCTTCACCACCAGCCTGGCGTCCCTGTACCAACGCATCGTAGATCTCCCTTCACGGCGACCAGGCGGTCGACGGTCAGCTCAGCCGGGCGCTTCGGTGGCTCCCAGGGCCCGACCTGGAGACGGGACAGGGGAGAGGTTTGGTTCCTGCGGACACCCCGCAGGTGCTCCCCGCTTGGAGCACGGCGCGTGCCAAGGTGCCGCAGGTCCCGCTGCCGTGCTTTCCTGGCCCGGGTATGGGGCTTTCCTGCGCCCGCTTCGCTCACTCGCGCGGAGGGTAAAATGGAATCCGGGGGTGGGTCGCACCCGGCGTCATGGCGGGGCGGCGTACTCTTCGCGCCACCGGCCACGGCGCGGTCCCTCCATGGACCGACATCCTGGCCATTCTTCTCCAGGCGCCCAATGTGGGCAGGAGGTGTGACGTGCAGCTCGGGAACGGTGACCGCTCGAACGTGGAGGACCGCCGAGGGCTCGGCGGGACGGGGCTCAAGCTGGGGCTGGGCGGGACGCTGGTGGTGGCCGTGCTCTCCCTGCTCTTCCGGCAGAACCTGTTCGCCGTGATCGATCAGGGGGGCGGCGGCGTGGACGCACCGGCCGCCTCCGGCGAGGCGGACGCGCGCAAGGCCGGCGAGTCCGAGCTGGAGCAGGTCGCCGTGGCCTCGTTCAACGACGCCCAGGGCGTCTGGGACAAGGCGCTGGGGCAGCGCTGGGAGCCGGCCCGGCTGGTCCTGTTCTGGGACGGGACCCGCTCCGGCTGCGGCGACGCCTCCTCGGCGATGGGCCCCTTCTACTGCCCGGCCGACCAGAAGGTCTACATCGACCTCGGCTTCTACCGCGAGCTGGACCGCCGCTTCGGCGCGCCCGGCGACCTGGCCCAGGCCTACGTGATCGCGCACGAGGTGGGCCACCACGTGCAGCACCTGCTCGGCATCGACCGCAAGATGCGCGCGGCGCAGGACCGCTCGCCGCAGCAGGCGAACGCGCTCTCGGTGCGGCTGGAGCTGCAGGCCGACTGCCTGGCCGGCATCTGGGCGCGCACCGTGGCCGACCGCGGCCTGCTCGACGTGGGCGATCTCGAGGAGGCCATCGGCGCTGCCGCCGCCGTCGGCGACGACCGGCTGCAGAAGGCCGCCACCGGCGAGGTCCACGCCGAGTCCTTCACCCACGGCAGCGCCGCGCAGCGGACCAGCTGGTTCCGGCGCGGCTACGACACCACGCAGCTCACGGCCTGCGACACGTTCAGCGAGTAGCGCCTGTGGGAACCCGGGCCATGCGCCGCCGTTCGCCCTGAGCCTGTCGAAGAGCGAACGAGGCCACGGAGAGCTCCGTTCGCCCTGAGCGCAGCCCCGCCGCAGGCGGGGCGAAGTCGAAGGGCAGGGGCTGACCGGGCCGCCCCACCCGGTCCTGACAGCACGCTGTCAGGAGGGGGGTCCTACAACGTCCTCACACCGCACCCGCATCCCGCGGGTCCGGCGCATGAGAGGACGACCCCATGGCCCACCCCTTCGCCTACGCCGAGCTGCACTCCCCCCAGGTCCCGCGCGTCCGCGCCTTCTACGGCGAGCTCTTCGGCTGGACCTTCACCGAGTTCCCGGTGCCCGGGAAGTTCTACGCCGAGATCGCCACCGGCGAGGGCTTCCCGGGCGGCCTCACCGACCCGCAGCCCGAGCTGCGGCAGTTCACCGGCTGGCTCACCTACGTGAAGGTGGACGACCTGGCCGCCGCCACCGAGCAGGCCCGGCGGCTGGGCGCCACCATCGTGAAGGCCAACGTGCAGGTGCCGGACGCCGGCGCCTACACCTGGCTCATCGACCCGGCCGGCGCGGCGCTGGGGCTCTGGCAGCCGATCCCGCGGTAGAGTCGCGGGATGCGCCGCGCCGACCGGCTCTTCCGCATCGTCCAGCGCCTCCGCCGGCGCGGGGTCCACACGGCCCGCGCGCTGGCGGAGGAGCTGGAGGTCTCGGAGCGGACCGTCTACCGGGACGTCCGCGACCTGATGCGGTCCGGCGTGCCCATCCTGGGCGAGGCCGGGGTCGGCTACGCGCTGCCCAAGGGCTACGACCTCCCACCGCTCATGTTCGACGAGGAGGAGATCGAGGCGCTGGTGCTGGGCGCCCGCGTGGTCCAGTCCTGGGCCGACCGGGACCTGGCCCGCGCCGCCGGCAGCGTGCTCTCGAAGGTGGAGGCGGTGCTGCCCGCCCACCTGCGCGAGCGCCTGCTCGGCTCGGCCGTCTTCGCGCCCGCCTTCGTGGTCCCGCCCGAGGTCGCCGCCGGGCTGGGCCCGCTGCGCGGCGCCATCAAGGACCGGCGCAAGGTCCGCTTCGCGTACGTGGACAAGGAGGGCGCCGGCTCGGCCCGCACCGTCTGGCCGCTGGGGCTCTTCTTCTGGGGACGCACCTGGTCGCTGGCCGGCTACTGCGAGCTGCGCCAGGGCTTCCGGAACTTCCGCTCCGACCGCATCCGCGAGCTGGAGGTGCTGGAGGAGCAGTACGAGCGGCTCCAGGGCCGCCGGCTGGAGGACCTGCTGCGGCACTACCGGGAGGAGGGGCGGTAGCCGCAGCCGGCGCGAGGCCCGCCCCCCCGTTCGGCCTGAGCGTAGCGGCGCGCAGCGCCGCGGAGTCGAAGGCCAGCGCCGTTCATGCGTCAGCCGCGAGGCCCGCTCGCCGTTCGGCCTGAGCGTAGCGGCGCGCAGCGCCGCGGAGTCGAAGGCCAGCGCCGTTCATGCGCCAGCGCGAGGCCCGCCCCCCGTTCGGCCTGAGCGTAGCGCCGCGCAGCGCCGCGGAGTCGAAGGCCAGCGCCGTTCATGCGCCAGCCGCGAGGCCGCCCCCGTTCGGCCTGAGCGTAGCGCCGCGCAGCGCAGCGCCGCGGAGTCGAAGGCCAGCGCCGTTCATGCGCCAGCGCGAGGCCGCCCCCGTTCGGCCTGAGCGTAGCGGCGCGCAGCGCCGCGGAGTCGAAGGCCAGGGATCTCGACGGTCCGGTACTTCTCACGCCAGCCGCGAGAACCGCCGCTGCGACTCCGGGAAGTCCACCCCCATCGCAAAGGCGCTGCCCACGCCGGCCAGCAGCGCGACCAGCAGCGCGGGCGCGTTCCAGGCCGGCAGGGGCAGCGGCGCGCTGCGGCCCACTGCCGTCACCGCCGCGCCGCCCACCACGCTCGCCACCGCCAGCCACTGGTAGAGCCGCAGCCCCAGCAGCACCGGCGTCTGCGGCTCGCCGCGGTAGGCCTCCTCCACGAACCGCCCCAGCCCGCCCAGCGCCAGCGACAGGCCGAAGAGCGCGTGGGCCGGGGTCTCCAGCGCCGCCAGCCGGAGCAGCACGACCGTGCAGAGCAGGTTCCAGAGCAGCGAGTAGAGCGGCGTGGGGTGGAGCGGGCGGCCGCCCAGCCCAGCCTTGGTGACGCGCGAGAGCGGGCGGCGGTAGCGGATGCCGACCTCCTCCGGCGCCTCGGCGCCGTGGCAGCAGCCCTGCACCAGGCAGCGCAGCCGGCCCACGCCCTGACCCAGCGGCGTGCCGAGGGCCATGGCCGCCAGCGTGGTCCACAGGTCCAGCCCCAGCGCCGGCGCGGCCGCGGCGGCCAGCCCTCCGCCGATCAGCCCGCCGTAGAAGCCGAACGGCCGCGAGAGGCCGCGCCCCTCGATGGCCTGGGCCCAGGCGCCGGCGCCCACGATGGCGGCCACGAACAGGACGGCGATGGCCCGCGGCCCCTGCGCCCCCATCCAGGCGGAGGCCAGGGCGAAGGCCACGAAGGTCCCCAGCCCCGCCCACAGGCCGTGGTTGATGAGCCGGACCGGCCCGACCCGCAGGTCGGCCCAGGAGTTGGCCACGGCCTCGGCGGCCCCGCGCAGCCGGGCCCAGAGCGCGGGCGCGGCGGCCACGGCGGCGTAGGCCGCCACCCCGGCGGCCAGGTCCAGCACGGCGTGCGCGCCCACCGCGGCGCAGGCGGCGATCACGCCCGCCGCCCAGGGCCAGGCCAGCCGCGTGCGCGGCGCCAGCGCCCGGGCCGCCAGCAGCGCCCAGACCACGTGGAACGAGGGCAGCGCGCAGCCGGGCGTGTCCAGCGCGCGCTCCAGCCGGATCAGCTCCGCCAGCGGGCCGGTGGCGTCGAAGGGACGCGGCGGGGCCACCAGCGGGAAGAGCAGGTAGACGGGGAAGACCAGCGCGCAGGCCAGGAGCCCGCCCGCCGCGAGCTGGCGCAGCGCGGTCCGGCTGGGCGCCAGCAGGAAGGCGAGCAGCGCGGCCGGGTAGGCGCTGGCGTAGAGCAGCTCCGCCGCCGGCAGCACCGGCCAGCCCCGCTCGAAGGCGAGCCAGGTCTCGGGCGCGCCGGCCCACGGCCCGGCCGCCGACACCAGCGCGTACAGGCCTAGCCAGGTGCCCAGCACCAGCACCGCCGCCCCGAGCCGCTCGCGCGGTCGCGGGGCGCCGTCGCCGGGCGGCGGCAGCGAGAGGAGCGGACGCGGGGGCGGGCCGAAGCGGCGGAGCAGGTCCAGCCGCTCGTGCCCCAGCACCAGGGCCGCCGCCCCGGCGGCCACCGCCGGCGTGCACAGCCAGAGCGCGGCGGGCGAGCCGGTCCAGAGCGCGCCGCCCAGCACCGCGGCGGTGAACCCGACGTAGATGGGGTGGCCCACCAGCGCGAACGGGCCGCCCACCGCCCGGCGCGGCGGCGGGAAGGCGTTCATGGGCAGCCCGCCGCCCTCGTGCCAGAGCGTGGCCCAGCCCCAGGCCATCAGCAGCAGCCCGCCGGTGGCCAGCGCCACGCCGGCGCCCGGCGCGAAGAGGGCCGGCGCGGCCACCCAGCGGTCGGCGGCGCGGGCCCAGGCCAGCAGCGCGGCCGGGAGGATCACCACGAAGAGGGCGCCGTAGAGCGCCTTGCGGATCATCGCCATGTCACCACCTCGTGGATGGCCCAGCCCTCGGAGCCGTCGCAGAGCCGCGCCGGCGAGCACCACTTGGTCTCGTGCAGCCGCAGCGCGCGCCCGGGCAGCGCCTCCCGCAGCGCGGCCGGCAGCCCCGGCCCCACCGTTCGCGAGAGCCAGCCGGAGCGGAGCACGCGCCCCTCCCCCAGCGTCCCCAGCGGCTCGCCGCCCGCCCCGGTCACCCGCGCCTCGCTCACCTCGCCCAGCGGCGCCGGGCGGCCGTCGCGCAGCGCCAGCCGCGCCTGGTGCCCCTCGCCCGCCCAGTCCACCCAGGCCAAAGAGCCGGTCGCGGTGAGGATCCGCCCCCAGCGCAGGGTGTGGATGGGCAGGCGCCAGGGCGGCAGCGTGAGGCGGACGTGCTCGGCGTAGCCCAGCGCCTCGAAGCGGTCGTCACCTACCGTGAACAGCCCCGCGCCTCGCGGCACCTGGCAGGACCAGGTCACCGCCCCCTCGGCGGCGTCGAGGAAGGTGGCGGAGCCGGCCGGATCGCGCGGCGCCAGCTCGGCGCGGAACCCCAGCGCGCCGGCGGTGAAGCGGAGCCGCCCCTCGCGCAGGGCCGGCGCCTGGAAGCGGCGCAGCGCGCTGCGGTAGCGGGCCGGCTGGCCGGGCGCCGCGTCCAGGAGCCCGGTGTAGCCCAGCGCCAGCGGCCCCAGCCGCAGCCGGGCCGCGTAGGCGATCACGGCGCGCCCGCCGGCGCTGACGCCGTCCAGGTACCACTTGTCGAGCGTGAAGGCCGCCATGGACTCCGCCGAGGCTACCGCGCCTGCCCCGGACCCGGCATAACTTCCAGTCCCACGCACCCTGGACGCGGCGTGAACGACCGCGACCGTGTCGCGGCCGGGAGCGCAGGGCGCACCTTTGCCACCTTGCGCCGCCGGCGTGCGCTCGGGCAGGCTGCGCCGCATGAAGCTCTCCGCCCTCGCGGTGCTCGCCGCCTGCACGCTGCTCCCCGGCCTCGCCGCCGCCCAGTTCGATCCCAACCAGCCGGTCCCGGCGCAGCCGGCCGCGCCGCTCCCGCCGCCGCCGCCGGGCCGGCAGCTGGCCCCGCCGCCCGCGCCGCCGCCGGTCCAGCCCTGGGCGTTCGTGGCCAGCTGCGGGTTCGACCTGGGCTCGACCACGATCGTGCAGGTCTACATGGACGACGGCACGAAGCAGAAGCTCAAGGCCAACGAGGGCTTCTTCCTCTCCGCCGGCGCCGCCTTCCTGCGGGCGCCGGTGAAGGAGGCGCTCTTCGACACCGTGGCCACCATCGGCTTCAAGGGCTGGACCGTGGGCGGCGACAACGCCGACTTCCACTCCTATGCCTTCCCGCTCGAGGTCATGGAGCGCGTCCAGCTCCGCTGGTTCCGCGCCGGCGCCGGCTTCACCTACCAGATGGGCGGCAAGATCAACGGCCGCGGCGACTTCGACGCGTACGACGTCTCGCTGGAGAACAGCCTCGGCTTCCTGGGCGAGGTGGGCTGGGTGAGCAGCCCGTCCATGACCGGCGGCCGCTGGAACGTGGGAATGCGCGTCCTGGCCCAGGACCTGACCGACGAGGCCACCGGCGTCTCGGTCGACGCCAGCACCGTGGGCTTCGTGCTGGGGTGGCAGTCGAACTGAGCGGCGGGCCGGGCGCGCCGAGTAGGCACGCGCTCCAGCGGGCCCTTCGACTCCGCCGCGGCGGTGCCGCGGCTACGCTCAGGGCGAACGGTCCACCCGGACCGTTCGGGCTGAGCGTAGCGAGCCCCCCGGGCTCGCGAAGTCGAAGCCCAGGCACGGGATCACGCGCGGCAGCCACCCGGACCGTTCGGGCTGAGCGTAGCGAGCCCCCCGGGCTCGCGAAGTCGAAGCCCAGGCCGTGCTAGCGCCCGCACAGCGCCGGCCGCGCCGCCTCCACCAGCTCGTCCACCCACTCGATCACCGCCTCCACGCGCGGCGTGTGGCGCAGGTCGCCGTGGACCAGCAGCCAGAGCTCGTGCGGCGGCACCGGCTCGGGCGTGGTGAGCGGCACCAGGTCGCCTGCGGCCTCGGCCACGAAGCAGGGGAGCACCGCCACCCCGGCGCCGGCCCGCACCGCGGCGTGGAGCGAGGCGGTGCTGTTGCAGCGGAAGACCACGTTGCGCGCCGGCCCCACCCGCTGCAGCCAGACCTCCTGCGGCACCGAGACCAGCGACTCCTCGAAGCCCACGAACGCGTCGCGCTCGAAGTCCACCGGGCGCGCGCGCGTGGCGCCCAGGTAGCCGGGCGAGGCGTAGAGCCGGTAGGCCACCTCGGAGAGCTTGCGCGTCACCAGGCCGGGCGAGCGGGGCCGGCCCATGCGCAGGGCCAGGTCCGCCTCGCGCTTGGTGAGGTCGAAGGTGCGCTGGTCGGCCGCCACCTCCAGCACCAGCGCCGGGTGGCGCGCCCGCAGCGCCGGGACGCGCGGGGCCAGCAGGTGGGCCGCGATGTGCGTGGCGGTGGTGAGCCGCACGCTGCCCGAGACGGTCCGGTCGCGCGCGTCCACGTGGCGCGCCAGCGCCAGCACGTCCTCCTCCACCCGCGAGGCCAGCGCGGCCAGCTCCTCGCCGGCCGCGGTGCGGGTCCAGCCCTGCGGCCCCCGCTCGTAGAGCGGCAGCCCCAGCTCCTCCTCCAGCGCCGCCACCCGGCGCGCCACCGTGTTGCGGTCCACGCCCAGCTGCCGCGCCGCCTGCCCCAGGCTGCCGGTGCGCGCCAGCGCCAGGAAGAAGCGCAGGTGGCCCCAGTCCAGCGTGCCGGCGGAGCGAGGGGGTTCGGCGGCGGGCGCGCGCAGTGGTGCCGCGGCCGGCGCCCGAGGCGTCGCGGCGCCGTCTGCGCGAGCTGGCCCAGCCGGCTCCGCGCGCGGTGAGCCTGTCGAACCGCGAGCGGGTCCCGCCCCCGTGCGTTCATGCGCGGGGCCAGCGCTCCGCTGCGCCTTCTGGCGAGCCTTCGGCATCTGTAGATCACCACCACGAAAGGAGATGGCCCATGACCTCTCACATCGGGAACGGAACGGCAGCTACCGCTTGGGGTGAAACGTACCGGGTGCCTCGCGCGGCGAGGGCGCGGCGGGCGGCCTGGCTGCGGCCGGCCCCGGCAGGAACGCCCGTCCCGCTGGCCTGGCCGTCGCGCCCGCCGGCGTTCCGGGTGAGCGGCGGCCCCCGCACCGCCGCGCTGGGCTTCGGCCTGCTGGCGGTGGCCTGGGTCACGCTCTGGGCCGTCTTCATCGCCGGCGTGGTCCTGCCGGCGGCGAGCCTGGGGTGAGGCGCGCCACCGGTGGTGCATGTCGCCGTGCCGTGGGCGAGCCCTACACCCGGCCCGGCGCCCGCAGCGGGGCTGTCCGCGCCCGGGCGCCGTGCCGACGATTCACCGCGGGTGTCGCGCGCACGCGTGCGGCCCCGGGGGTGGGCGATGGACGAGGATGGGGGCGCGACCTCGCAGCTGGACCTGTTCCGGGCCGATCTGGAGAAGTACTACCGGCTCCACTTCGGCAGCAGCTCGCCCCCGCTGCGCAAGCGCGCGGCCCTCTGGGTCTCCCACCTCGGGCTGCACTGCGTGGCCGCGCACCGGCTGGCCCGCCAGGCCCGGTCCACCGCCGCGCGGCGGCGCTGGGCCGCCCCGGCGCTGCTGGGGCTGGCGCGGGTGGTCGAGCACGGGATGGAGCTCGTCCACCACGTCCGCATCAGCGCCGAGGTCGGACCCGGCTTCTACATCGGCCACGCCGGGATGATCTTCATCGGCCCCACGCGCATCGGCCGGAACTTCAGCGTCACCCACGGCGTGACCATCGGCGTGGGGCAGGCGGTGGGCGCCAAGGGGACGCCGGTGGTGGGCGACGACGTCTGGGTCGGCACCGGGTCGGTCCTGGCCGGCGCCATCGAGGTCGGCGACGGGGCCACCGTGGTGACCGGCTCGGTCGTGACGCGGGCCGTGCCGCGCAGCGCGCTGGTGGCCGGCAACCCGGCGCGGGTGGTCATGCTGGGCTACGACAACGCCGACCTGCTGGGCGGGAGCGGCTCGACGCGCTGGCGGGGCGCCCCGGCGCCCGAGCCGGCCGCGCCCCCGGCGGTGGAGCAGGCGGGCAGGCGCGGCGTGGGGTGAGCTGAGGGCGCCGGCGTGCGCGCCAGGCGCGCCCGGTACCTCAGGTGCCGCCGCCGCGACAGCTCGACCAGCGGCGCCCAGACCGCGCGCGTGAGCCGCCAGCGGATCAGGTGGCGCCACAGACCGTTGGCGCGCTTGTAGAGCAGCGCCATGACCAGGTAGGGCAGCACGGCGCTGGCCTGGCGCGGGCGGCGCCGCCAGATGGACGCGAGGGAGTAGAGCCGCCGGTACATCCAGGCGCGCCCCGCCTCCAGCTCCTCCGGGCGCAGCAGGCGCGGGCGGAAGACGCAGTGGCCGGTGTCGTAGCGCGACCAGTCGCGGTGCAGGATCCGCCCCTCCGCCTCCAGCCGCGCGAAGAGCGGCGTGCCAGGGTAGGGCGTGAGGATGTGCAGCGTGGCGCTCTCCAGCCGCACCTCCTCGATCCAGCGGGCGGTCCGCTCGAAGACGTCGGGGCCGTCGCCGTCGAACCCCAGCACGAAGCTGCCGTTCACCTGGATGCCGTGCCGGTGCAGGAGCTCCACCCGCCGCGCGTAGTCGTCGGCGCGTGGCGTGCGCTTCCCGGCCGCCTGCAGGTTGCCGTCGTCCAGGCTCTCGAACCCGATGAAGACGCCGGTGCAGCCGGCCAGCGCCAGCTCGCGCACCAGCGCCGGGTCGTCGGTGACGTCCAGCGTCACCGCGGCGCTCCAGATCTTCTGCAGCGGCGCCAGGGCGCGGCACAGGTCGCGCAGATAGGTGCGGCTGGCGCCCAGGTTGTTGTCGATGAAGACGGCGTAGGGCGCGCCGGTGGCGGCCAGCTCGGCGGCGACCGTCGCCACCGGCCGGCGCTCGTAGGGGATCCGCTCGTCGCCGGTGGCGAGGTAGCAGAAGTCGCAGCGGTTGGTGCAGCCCTGGGTGGCGATCAGGCTGGCGGTGGTGAGGAAGCCCCAGCGCGGCAGGATGGAGCGGTCCGGGAGCGGCGCGTCGGCGTGGCCGCGGAAGCCGGCGTGGTAGCGGCGCGCCAGCTGGCCGGCCTCGAGGTCCGCCAGGATGCGCGGCCAGGTGCGGGTGCCGTCGCCGGTGGCCAGCACGTCGGCGTGCGCGGCCACCTCGTCCGGGCAGGACTGCGCGTGGAGCCCGCCCAGCACCACCAGGCAGCCGTGGGCCCGGAACCAGGCCGCCAGCGCGTAGGCTCGCGCCGCGAAGGTGAGGTGGACGGTGATCCCGACCACCTGCGGCAGCGGGTCGAGCGGCGGCGCGCCCTGGCCCAGGTTCTCGTCCCAGAACGAGACGTGCCAGCCCGGCGGCGTGGCGCCGGCCACGCTGGTCAGCGCCAGCGAGGGCGTGAGCACGTGCTTGGCGGCGCTGGCGCAGGGGTCCTTCGGATAGAAGGGGTTCACCAGCAGCGCCGTGCGCGGGACCGGCCGGCCAGGGCTCCGGCTCCCGTTCGCCCTGAGCCTGTCGAAGGGCGGACGGGGCGGCGGAGGGAGCGGGGGCGGGTCTCGCAGCAGGTCGAAGGCCATGCGTTCCTCGCCTCGGCGCGAGCGTGCCCCGGCCTGTGGGCCCGGCACCACCCGCGCTGTGTCCGGGGGCCCACGACCCCCCACGTTCCGCGCCCTTGCGCGGTGCGTGCACCCGAACTGCAAGGCGGGTGCCCGGCGGCGGGAGGGCCGATTGGCCAGGAGCCCGCCCGCCCGTTCGCCCCGCCCCCGTTCGCCCTGAGCGTAGCGCCCGCGTAGCGGGCGCGGAGTCGAAGGGCAGGGACTTCCAGGGCAGGGATTCACCCCGAGCGGACCCAGCGGGCAATCGATCAGGGCCGGGCCGGGTCGCAGATTGCGTCCATGCTCCCGCCGGTCGCCGCCCTGCTGGCCTTCCTCGCCGCCGCCTCTGCGCAGGACGCGGGCCCGCTGCAGCGGCTGACCGGCGTGGCCATCGAGCGAGCGCTCGGTTCCTCGCCCCGTGATCTCCGAATGCTGGGGCCGACGCTCCTGTTCAGCGCCGTCACCGGGGCCGAGGGGCGCGAGCTGTGGGCCAGCGACGGGACGCAAGACGGGACGCGGCTCCTCCTGGATCTGCTGCCCGGGCCTGCCGACGGCGTCCCGTTGCTGCAGGCGAGCTGGAGCCCTCCGGGGCGGCCGGCGGTGCTGGGCGCGCGGGCCTGGTTCCCGGCGCTCGACGCCGCCGGACGCGCGCGGCTCTGGTCCACCGACGGCACCACCGAGGGGACGCGGCCCGAGCCGCTCTTCCCGGGCGCGGTGAACGACTTCGCGCGGCTGGGCGACTGGCCGGGGTGGCTGCTGGCGGAGGACCCCACCACGCTCGACCTGTGGCGGTCGGATGGGATCCACCCCGCCGAACGGCTCCTCGCGCGCGGCTGCGTCTACCCGTGCGGCACCGGCGGGACGGCGGCGGTCCAGGGCGCCCTCTACGTGGTGACCTGGCACAAGCACGGCATGGCGGAGCTGGACCGGTTCGCGGCCGACGGGCAGGACCTGAGGCTCGCCGAAGGGGTCGGGGCGCAGCTGCTCGGCACCGACGGCGAGCGCGTCTGGTACGTCACCTGGACGATCCGGCCGATCGGTCCGCCGGTGCTCTGGGAGCAGCGGGGCACCGGCGCGCCCAGGCAGGTGGCGACCCTCCCTGGCACGGGTCAGGTCGGGGTGCCGGTGGTCGGGCCCGGCGCCTGGCTGGGCGGGGCCCTGGTGTTCGCGGGACCGGGGCCCGACGGCTCCGGCGCCTGGATCTGGCGCACCGACGGGACCGAGGCCGGCACCGCGCCGGTGGCCCAGCTGGACGGGGCCTGGCTGTCGGCGCTGCGCAATCCCGTGGTGGCCGGCGGCCGCGCCTACTTCGCGATGGCCGGAGACCCGGGCGCGATCTGGGCCACCGACGGCACCGCCGAGGGGACGCAGGTCGCCGCCACCGGCGCGCTGTACCAGCCGCCCGCGGCGGTCGGGGCGCGCGTGGTCTTCACGCTGCGCGAGGCGGACGGGAGCGGGTCTCTCTGGGCCTTCGACGGCAGCGCCGCCGGCGCGCGGCTCCTGGCCCGCTTCCCGGAGGAGCCGCAGGCGCTCGCGGCGGTGGGGGCGGTGGCCTGGTTCGCGGCGCGCGACGAGGCCGGCGAGGAGCCCTGGGTGACCGACGGCACGCCGGAGGGGACGCGCCGGGCGCTCGACGTGGCGCGGGGGCCGACCGGCGCGGAGCCGACCGACCTGGCCGCGCTGGACGGCGCCGTCCTCTTCGCGGCCAACGATCCCGCCGCGGGGCGCGAGCTGTGGCGGAGCGATGGCGCCGCGGCGGCGCTGCTCGCCGATCTGCGCCCCGGCAGCACCTCGGCCAGCCCCTTCGGCCTGGTCCGCGCCGGTGCCTGGATCTACGGCTTCGATCAGGACGGGGAGACGCCCACCCAGTACGGCGGCAGGGAGGCGGTCCGGCTCTTCCGCACCGACGGGACCCCGGGCGGCGCCACCGTGCTCGAGGCCGGCGTCACGCTGCCGAGCTGCAACGAGCCGTGGGGTGGCTGCGTGCGCGGGCCGATCGCGGCCGCGGGCGGCGTCTACTTCATGAAGACCGACTACGACGCGCTGAGCTCGACGCTGGAGTTCGCCGGCGAGTCCGGAGTGCGCGTCGCCGGGGCCGGGCTGTGGGACTTCGGTTGGCCAGCGGTGCTCGGCGACGACCTCTGGTTCTGCTCCTCCATCGACCTGGTCCACGCCGGCGTCGGGTCCTTCACCCGCTCCTCGCCGCTGAGCCCCAGCCTCCCCATCGAGCTGACCGCGGCCGACACGCGGCTGTACATGATCGGCGCCACCGACCCCGACTACACCGGCGTCCCGGCGCTCTACGCGATGGCGGCGGACGGGGCCTTCACGCTGGTCCACACCTTCTCGCGGGCGTCGGGGGACGGGAACCCCTACGGCCCGGGCGCGCTGGCCTGGCGCGCCGGGCGGCTCTTCCTGGCCGGCGCGGACGAGGCCGCCGGCCTCGAGCCGTGGGTGAGCGACGGCACGGAGGCGGGCACCTTCACGCTCGGTGATCTGGCCCCCGGCGCCGCCAGCTCCCGCCCGGCCGGCTGGGCGGAGCTGCCGGGGAAGATCCTGTTCTGGGCCGATGACGACCTCCACGGCCGGGAGCCCTGGGTAACCGACGGGACGGCGGCGGGCACGCACCTCCTCGCTGACGTGTGGCCCGGTCCGGCCGGCTCCGCGCCGGCCGGCGCCGGGTTCACCTCGCTCGGTCCGGAGGGCCCGCTGGTGTTCGCGGCCTCGGACGGCGCCCACGGCCTGGAGCTCTGGCTGACCGACGGCACCGCCGGGGGGACGCGGCGGCTCACCAATCTCGCGCCCGGCGTCCGCTCCGCCGGCCCCGCCGCGCTGACGGTGGCCGGCGGGCGACTCTTCCTGGCGGCGGACGACGCGGCCGGCGGGCGGCAGCTGTACGCGGCGCCGCTCTCGGCGCTGGTGCCTGGCGCGCCCGAGCCGCCGCCCCCACCCCCACCGCCTCCGCCCCCTCCCGCGTCGCCGCCGCCGCCCTCCAGCCCGTCGGCACCGTCGCACAGCGGCTGCAGCAGCGCCGGCGGGACCGGCCTCGCCGGCCTGGCGCTGGCCCTGGCGGCGCTCCGGCGCGCGCGCCGCTGCCGCTCGCCCGCTGAAGCAGCACGGCCCGGCCACCTCTCGGTGACCGGGCCGCTGGAAGCTGCGAACTGCCGACGACTCCGTCCGTTCAGCCTGGGCGTTGCCGCCGCAAGGCGGCGGCGGAGTCGAGGACAGGCGGTGAAGACTAGCCCGCGATGACGCGGACCATCTCCAGCACCTTGTTCGAGTAACCCCACTCGTTGTCGTACCAGGACACGAGCTTCACGAAGGTCGGGTCGAGGGCGATGCCGGCCTCGGCGTCGAACACGGAGGTGCAGACCTCACCGCGGAAGTCGGTCGAGACGACCTTCTGGTCGGTGTAGGCCAGGATGCCCTTGAGCGGACCCTCGGCGGCGGCCTTCACCGCGGCGCAGATCTCCTCGTAGGAGGCGGCCTTGTTCAGCTCGACGGTCAGGTCGACGACCGAGACGTCGGAGGTCGGGACGCGGAACGCCATGCCGGTCAGCTTCTTGTTCAGCTCCGGGATGACCTTGCCCACGGCCTTCGCGGCGCCGGTGGAGGACGGGATGATGTTCTCGAGGATGCCGCGGCCGCCGCGCCAGTCCTTGTTGGACGGGCCGTCCACCGTCTTCTGGGTGGCGGTGGCGGCGTGCACGGTGGTCATGAGGCCGCGCTTGATGCCGAAGGTGTCGTTGATGACCTTGGCGAGCGGGGCCAGGCAGTTGGTGGTGCAGGAGGCGTTGGAGATGATCGCCTCGCCCTTGTAGGACTTGTGGTTCACGCCGTAGACGAACATCGGCGTCTCGTCCTTCGACGGGGCGGACAGGATCACCTTCTTGGCGCCAGCCTTGAGGTGCAGCCCGGCCTTCTCCTTGTCCAGGAAGAGGCCCGTCGACTCGATGACCACGTCGGCGCCGACGGCGTCCCACTTGAGGTTGGACGGGATCCTTCTCGGCCGTCAGGCGGATCTTCTTGCCGTTGACGACGAGCGCGCCGTTCTCGACCGAGGCCTGGCCCTTGAAGCGGCCGTGCACGGAGTCGAACTGGAGCATGTAGAGGAGGTACTCGGGCTCGAGGAGGTCGTTGATGCCGACGATCTCGATCTCGGGGAAGTTCTGGACCGCAGCGCGGAACACCATCCGGCCGATGCGGCCGAACCCGTTGATACCGACCTTGATAGCCATGTGAAAACCTCGTGTGTTTGTGCCGTACCGGGCTTGGACGCCGGGAGGTTTATCAGAATCCCGGAGCTTTGGGATCGTGACACGGTGCTCCAGGCTCCCCGCGGCAGAAGCGCGCGGTTGTCCGGGACGGCAGGCGCCAACCGGGGCCCTACCCCGGCGTCAGTCGCAGGAGCCTCCCGTCGTCCTCGTCGGTGAGCAGGTATAGCGCGCCGTCCGGGCCCTGCAGGACCTCGCGGATCCGCGCCCGCAGCCCGGTCAACAGGCGTTCCTCCGCGACCACCCGTTCGCCGTCGAGCACCAGCCGGACGAGCGCCTGGCGCGACAGGCTGCCCAGGAGCGCGTTGCCGCGCCAGCCGGGGAAGAGGTCGCCCGAGTAGAGAATCAGGCTGGAGGGCGAGATGGAAGGGTCCCAGTAGTAGACCGGCTGCTCGAGCCCTGGGGCCTGCGGCGAGGCGTGGATGGCCCGCCCGTCGTACTCCTCGCCGTAGCCGATGGTGGGCCAGCCGTAGTCCTTCCCGGCCGCGATCAGGTTGAGCTCGTCGCCGCCGCGCGGCCCCATCTCCGCCGCCCAGAGCCGCCCCTGCGCGTCGAGCGCGGCCCCCAGCACGTTGCGGTGGCCCAGCGTCCAGATCTCCGGGCGGGCGCCGGCCCGGCCGACGAAGGGGTTGTCCTGGGGGATGGTCCCGTCCGGCCGGATGCGGACAATCTTGCCCAGGTCGCTCCCCAGGTCGCGCGCCTGCCTCCGCCCCTCCAGGATCGAGCGCTCACCCAGCGTGACGAAGAGGTTCCCGTCCGGCGCGAAGACCAGCCGGCCGCCGGCGTGCTTGGTGGAGTCGAGCGTCGGCTCCATGCGGAAGATGACCTGCACCCCGTCCACGCGCGGGCTCTGCCCGTCCACCAGCCGCCCCCGCGCCACCGCCAGCCCGTTCCCGCCGGTGCGCGGCTCGTAGTAGCTCCAGTAGACGAGGCCGCTGGTCGCGTAGTCCGGCCCCAGCGCCACGTCGAGCAGGCCGCCCTGGTCGCGACCGTCCACCTTGGGCAGCCCCGCCACCGCCGGCGAGCGCTGGCCCGCCGTGGTCACGACGAAGAGCCTGCCGGTGGGCTTCTCCGTCACCAGCAGCCGACCGTCGGGGAGGAAGGCCAGCGCCCAGGGCTGATCGAGGCCGCGCGCCAGCTCCGTCACCTTGACCGGCGTGGCCTGCGCCACCGCCGGCGCCCGCGTCTGGCCGGGGAAGGCCGGGTGGAACTCGGGGACGTTGGGCGGCCCGTCGTCGATGGGCGCGCCGGCCGGCGGGCGGACCGCGGGGGCTGCGCCGCAGGCGCAGAGGAGCAGCAGGAAGAAGGAGCGCGACGCGGGCATGGCGCCAAGGATGGCGGCGCCACGCCCGCGCCGCACGGTCCAGGCGAGGCGGGCGGTCCAGGCGGGCTGCGCCCCCCGTTCGTTCTGGGCGTAGCTGCAACGGAGCGGCAGCGAGGTCGAAGGACAGGGAGCTCACGTGTGCTGCCGTGCCTCCAGGTCGCGCCGCGCGTCCACCAGCGTCGTGTCGCGCGTCCGGAGCCGCGGTGCCACGAACGCCAGCGCCAGGCCGGCAAGCCCCACCAGCGCGTAGACCGCCCGCGCCACCGCGCTCGACGGGGTGCTGCTCGAGCTCCCGAACAGCGCGCGCACCAGGTCGAAGTCGAAGAAGCCGACCAGCCCCCAGTTCAGCGCGCCGATGATCGACAGCCACAGGACCAGCTGCGCGAACGCGTTCCTGCCCTCGTGCTTGGCCATTGATGCCCCCTCCCGGAAGCGCCTCGCAGCGCCCCGAATTGCTTCGTCCGCGGAAAGGGTGGGTATCGCCCAGCGGCCCGCAAGGGACCGGGGCTCAGGGGCGTGGAGTGCAGAGGGCCAGGCAAGCGCGCCAGGCCGCGAGGCGTCTAGCCCCGTTCGTCCTGAGCGTAGCTGCCGCGAAGCGGCAGCGGAGTCGAGGGACAGGGCCCCGGCTACCGGTTCGGCGCGAACCGCATCGCCACCAGCGGCCGGCCGCAGCTGGGGCAGGCCGGGTCGCCCGGCTCGTCGCTGTACTGCTCGCACGCGGCGCAGGTCCAGCGGATGCTCGAGCCGCCCTGGCCCGGCGCGTCGTCCGGGTACATGGCCGCGAACCCCTTCGCCAGCGCCTGGAAATAGGCGTGCCGGGCCTCCGGCGTCACGTCGAGCGGCAGCGGCGCGGGGTGGAAGGTGCGCCCGCCCAGCACCCGCGGCGCGCCGTCGCCCGAGGCCGCCGCGAGCTCCTCCGGCGACCGGACCGGCCAGGGCTGGTCGGCGAACCACTTCTTGCGGAAGAGCATCCACTGCTGCGGCGTGCGCACCTGCTCCAGCTCGGCGTCGAAGGCGGCGCGCTGGGCCATGAAGGCGGGCTCGAGGGGCATGGTGCGATCTTGCGCGCGGCCGCCCGCCGGGACAAGAAGGAGGGGGCGCCAGCCCCCGATCCCGATGGCCGGGGCGCCCGCGCCCCCGGAGACCTCCATGGCCGAACACCCTCAGCACGACTTCGAGGCGAGCTACCGGGCGGCGGAGCCGCCGCCCTGGGACATCGGCCGCCCGCAGCCTGAGGTTGTGGCGCTGGCCGAGGCCGGCCAGCTCGAGGGCGAGGTGCTGGACGTCGGCTGCGGCACCGGCGAGAACGCGCTCTACCTGGCCTCGCTGGGTCGGCGCGTGCTGGGCGTGGACGCCTCGCCCACCGCCGTCGCGCTGGCGCAGCAGAAGGCGCAGGCCCGCGGCCTGGCCGCCCAGTTCCGCACCGGGGACGCGCTGCATCTGGAGAAGCTGCGCCGGCGCTGCGAGTGCGCCATCGACTGCGGCCTCTTTCACGTCTTCGACCGCCCCACGCGCCGGGCCTACGCCCACTCGCTCTGCGAGGTGCTCTCGCCGGGCTCCACGCTCCACATCCTCTGCTTCTCCGACGAGGAGCCGGATGGGCCGGGGCCGCACCGGCTGCAGGAGTACGACATCCGCGAGGCCTTCCGGTCCATCTTCGCCATGACCGAGGTGCGCCCGGGCCGACTCGAGCGCCGCGGCTTCGAGCCGGCCAGGGCCTGGGTGGCGAGCCTGACGCGGAATCTAGCGGGCGTCGGCCCATGCCCGGGAGCGCTGTCACTCCGGGACCGTTCGGGCTCAGCGCGGCGAACCCGCAGGGCTCGCGGAGTCGAAGGGCTCAGGGCGAATGGTCACCCAGCCACCGTTCGGGCTGAGCGTAGCGAGCCCGCAGGGCTCGCGGAGTCGAAGCCCAGGCCGCTACGCCACCCGCCGCAGCTCCCGCTCCTCCTCGCTCTTGTCCTTCCGGAGCGCGTCGTACGCGGCCGCGCCGGCGATCCGGTCGAAGGTCGTGAGCAGGGCCCAGGCCGCCGCCAGGACGAACAGCGCGGGCTGCCGCTGCGCCTCCGGGAGGCGCAGGGCCAGCGGGATGCCGAACAGGAGCCCGGCGTCCTTCAGCGAGGCCACCAGCCACACCGTGGCGAGCCCGGCGAACCTGCCGCGGGCCAGCGCGGCCGAGCGCTGCACGGCCTGCCCGGAGGAGAGCTCCGGCTCGGCCAGGGCCACGGCGTCGGCGGTGAAGACGCGCATCAGCGGCCAGGCCGCCGCCGCCAAGCCGCAGACCGCCGCCAGCGGCAGGGTGCCCGGCCCCAGCGTGTCCGTCGCCGAGGCCAGCGCCATCACGGCGGCGGCGGTGAGGGAGGCCGCGACGAGCGGCAGCCAGTAGGCGTGGAACCAGAGCTCGATCAGCCGCCAGCAGGCGCCCACGCCGGCCAGCAAGAGGTCCGGCAAGGGCGCGAGCCGTCCGTTCCGCACCGCCCGGAGCGCCCCGGCCGTCACCGCCCCCGCGTGCAGGCGCAGCAGCGCGAAGACCAGGACCGAGGCGGCGAACCGCGCCCCGCCCTCCTCCGCGCGGCGCAGGAGGAGCACCGGCGGCGCGGCCACCAGCACCAGCGACAGCACCGAGAAGCTCGCCAGGTGCCGCCCCCAGGTGACCAGGGCGGTGCGCAGGACGGCGCCGTCGGAGAGGCGGGAGGTCGGGCGGGGTGGCGGAGTGACCGGGCTCGGGGCCATGAGCCCGGCAGCGTAGCAAGGCCGAAGCCGTCAACGGCTCGAAATCGGCTCGGCCCGCTCGGCGCGGAGCGCCTCGTAGGCGGCCACGCCCGCCACGCACCCGAAGGCCTCCAGCACCGCGGCGCCCACCGCCAGCACTACCATGCCGGTGACCTGGGCGTCGCCCTCCAGCCCGAGCACGTGGAGCTGGCCCGCCTGCTGCGCCGCCAGGATGACCGAGCTCAACAGCAGCACCGGCACCAGGCGGCCCAGGCGCCCGCGCGTCAGCGCGATGGAACGGTGCACCGCCTGCAGCGCGCCGAGCCCGGGCTCGGCCACCGCCGCCGCGTCGGCCACGAAGACGCGCAGCAGCGGCCAGCAGGCGGCGGCGTAGGCGACGACGGCGGCCGCCACCAGGGTCCGCTTCAGCTCCGGCGTGAGGCTCGCCAGCAGCATCGCCAGCGTCATCTCCTGCGCCGGCTGGGCCGTCGCGGCACCGCCGACGCCGACCAGCCCGGCCACCACCAGCGCGATCATCCAGGTGACCAGCGCCACCAGCATGGGCAGCAGGTAGGCGAAGAGCCCCACCGCCATCATGCGCCCGCCCCGCGCAAGGCCGCTGCGCGCCAGGTCGAAGACGGGCGGCAGCGCCTCGCCGCGCAGCACCCGCAGCGCCCCCTCGGAGAGCGCGGCGGCGTGGGCGCGGCCGAGGAAGACGCTGATGGCGAGCATGAGGCCGCCCGCGCCGGCGGCCTCCGGGTGCGCGGTCGAGTAGCGGTGGATGAGCAGGGCCGGCGCGGCGATCAGCAGCAGCCCCAGGGCCGAGAGGGGCACGAGGTGCCGGAGCCAGACCGCGAAGGTGGTCCGCAGGACGGCGCCGGCCCGGAAGCGGGGAGCGGGGGAGGCCGGGAGCGGGGGCGCCTGGTGCGGTTGCATGAGGCGCGCAAGGTAACGCGCCCGGCGCCCCCCTGCCGGTCGAAAATGCGCGCCGCCCGTCAGCAGGGCATCTCGGCCCGCGGCCGGGCGTAGAACCACCACGTCACGAGCATGCAGGAGAGGTAGACCGCGATGAAGCCGAGGAAGGCCGCCGCGGGGGTGCCGGTGGTCTTCATGGCGGCGCCGAACGCGCGCGGGATGAAGAAGGCGCCGTAGGCCGCGATGGCGGAGGCGAAGCCGATCACGGCCGCGCCCTCCTTGGCCGCCTGCCGCCGGGCCAGGAGCAGGCCCTGCGGCCCGGCCAGCCGCTCGTGGAAGGTCAGGAACAGCACCGGGATCATGCGGAAGACGGAGCCGTTGCCGATGCCCGAGGTGAGGAAGAGCAGCAGGAACATGGCCAGGAAGCCGGCGAAGCTGCCCGGGCTCCCGGTCCCGGGCAGGAAGGCGAGCACGCCGCCCGCGGCGGCGCTCATGGCCACGAAGTTCACCAGCGTCACCCGCGCGCCCCCGAGCCGATCGGCCAGCCAGCCGCCGACCGGCCGGGCCAGCGCGCCCACCAGCGGCCCCAGGAAGGCGTAGCGCATGGGGTCCTCGGCGGGGAACTGCGCCTTGATGAGCAGCGGGAGGCCCGCCGAGAAGCCGATGAAGGAGCCGAAGGTGCCGCCGTAGAGCCAGCACATGAGCCAGTTGTGCTTGCGCCGGAACACCACCGCCTGCTCGCGGAAGGAGGCCTTGGCCGAGGCGATGTCGTGCATGCCCACCCAGGCGGCCACGGTGCAGACCACGATGAACGGCACCCACACGAAGCCGGCGTTCTGCAGCCAGACCGGCCCCGCGGCGGTGGCCCGGGGCGGCCCGGCCAGGGTGCCGAACACGCCGGCGGTGACCACCAGCGGCACCACGAACTGCATGACGGAGACGCCCAGGTTGCCCAGCCCCGCGTTGAGCCCGAGCGCCGTGCCCTTCTGGTCCTTGGGGAAGAAGAAGCTGATGTTGGCCATGCTGGAGGCGAAGTTCCCGCCGCCGAAGCCGCACAGCAGGGCCAGCGCGAGCATGGTGCCGTAGGAGGTGGTCGGGTCCTGCACCGCCAGGCCGATGCCCACCGCGGGGACGAGCAGCGAGGCGGTGGAGAGGACCGTCCAGAGGCGCCCGCCGAAGATGGGCACCATGAACGCGTAGAAGATGCGCAGCGTGGCGCCGGACAGGCCGGGGAGCGCGGCCAGCCAGAAGAGCTGGTCGGTGGTGAAGGGGAAGCCTGCCTCGGGGAGGCGGACCACCACCACGCTCCAGACCATCCACACCGCGAAGGAGAGGAGCAGCGCGGGGATGGAGATCCACAGGTTGAGCTGGGCGATGGCGCGCCCCTGCGCCTGCCAGAAGTCGTGATCCTCGATGTCCCAGCGGACGAGCGTGCGGGAGTTCATGGGCGATCTCCTGGAGCGGGGGTGCGGGGGCGCTGCCAGACGACCACCTGCGGCAGGCGCCACAGGTAGCCGGCCGGCGCCACCACCGCGTGGGCGAGCCGGGTGTAGGGCACGAGGGCCAGCAGCACGAAGGCGTTGAGCGCGTGGAGCTTGAAGAGCCAGGGGAGCGGCGTCATCAGGTCCACCCGCGGCGCCAGGGTGGCCAGCGAGGCGAGCCACGGGGTGGCGACGAAGGTGAACCAGGCCAGGCCCCAGCGCGCCGACGACGCGATCCCGACGCCGGTCCCCACCTGCAGCAGCAGGATCCCCAGCACCAGCCAGTCCAGCCAGGTGGTCTGGGCGCGCAGCCGGAATCCGGCGCACGATCAGCACGCCCAGCCCCCACAGCGCGGTCAGGCCGAGCGCGAAGCCGGTGAGCTCGATGGCGAGCAGCCGCCCGGGGGCGGAGAGGAGGGCCCGCACCGGCCCAGGCAGGAAGACGGCGGCCAGGTGGAGCAGCAGGACGCAGAGGATGGCGTGGTGCCAGGCCACCGAGCCCCAGTACTGGAGCCGTCCCTCCAGCAGCTGGGAGGAGCCGGCGGTGATGGTGTGGCGCTGGGTGCGGAAGCGCTGCAGCGCGCCGGCCACCGTCACGGCCACCGCCAGGTACGGGAACACGCCGAACAGGAAGGTCTCCATCACGCCACCTCCTCGCGCAGCGCGGCCAGGACGGCGCGGTAGGCGTCGTCCGGCGCGGGCGGCGCCGCCAGCATCCGGTCCAGGGCCGGGACCAGGCCGTCCTCGAGCAGCGCCTGGCGCGACGGGCCCGCCGGCGCGGAGGCCAGGTAGCGCAGCACGACGGTGAGGTGGTCGGGGAGCTCCCGGCCCGGCGTCGCGTCGTCGAAGCCGTCCTGCCGGTAGACGCCCACCAACCGGGCCATGAAGACCCCGCGCTGCGGCCCCTCCCCGCAGAGGTGGTGGCCGACGTACGGGGCGCAGGCCGGCTCCAGGTCGAAGGTGGCGGAGTAGAGCTCCTCCAGCTCGTGCGGGCGGGCCTGCTCGGCGCGGGCCACGAAGGCGTCGAGCCGGCTGCCGGCGCGCGGCCCCAGCAGCTCGCGGCAGCGGCGGGCGGCCGGAGCCGGGTCGGCGGCGGGGTAGGCGAGCAGCTCGGCGAAGGCGCCCAGCAGCTGGCGCTGGCGGTCGGGGGCGGTCACCGGTCACCTCCCCGGGGGCGCGCGCAGGTAGGCGAAGCCGGCCGCGTTCTGCCGCTGCGGCTCGATCGCCGGCTCGGCCAGCTGCTCGCGCAGCATGGGCGGGACAACGATCCGCTCGTCCATGGAGGCCAGGGCGGTGAGCCGGTAGATGGCGTCGGCCTGCGCCGGCTCGAGCCGGGCCTCCGCCAGGGCGCCGGCGGCCGCCGCGGCGGGCAGGTCGCCGACCTGGGTGGCGCGGCGGTGCAGCCGGACCGCCATGAGCTTGCGGTAGGTCCGCCGCACCAGCTCCTCGTTGCCGGCGGTGAAGAGCGAGGCCAGGTAGCGCACCGGCAGCCGGGCCCGCTCCAGCGAGGTGAAGAAGCTCGCCTCCCCCTGGGCGGCGTCGTGCGCCATGGCGGGCAGCAGCGGCGGCACGTAGAAGAGCATGGGCAGCGTCCGGTACTCCGGGTGAAGCGGCAGGGCCAGCTCCCACTCCTTCACGAACCGGTAGACGGGGGAGCTCCGCGCCGAGGCCAGGACCGCCTCCGGCATGTTGCTGCGCCGGGCCGCGGCCACCACCTCGGGGTCGTGCGGGTCGAGGATCATCGACCGCTGGGCCTCCACCAGCTCGGCGTCGTCGCGGGCCGCCGTCCCGGCCAGCCGGTCGGCGTCGTAGAGCAGCACGCCCAGGTAGCGGATGCGGCCGACGCAGGTATGGAAGCAGGCCGGGGCCTCGCCGGCCTCCAGGCGCGGGTAGCAGAGGATGCACTTCTCCGACTTCCCGGTGGACCAGTTGAAGTAGACCTTCTTGTACGGGCAGGCGGAGACGCACATGCGCCAGCCACGGCAGCGGTCCTGGTTGATGAGGACGATGCCGTCCTCCCCGCGCTTGTAGATGGCGCCGGACGGGCAGGCGGCCACGCAGGCGGCGTTGAGGCAGTGGTTGCACATGCGCGGCAGGTAGAAGAAGACCAGCCGCTGGAGCTCCTGCAGCTCGGCCCGCTCCGCCGCCGTGAGGCCGGCCAGGTTCGGATCCTGGGCGGCGTAGACCGGCGAGCCGGAGAGGTCGTCGTCCCAGTTCGGGCCCGACCGGATCTCCATGGGCTTCCCGTCCAGCAGCGAGACCGGGCGCGCCGCGGGCTGGTCGCTGCCCGCCGGCGCGGTGAAGAGGTCGTCGTAGCGGTAGGTGAACGGGTGGTAGTAGTCGTCGAGGACCGGGAGGCGGGGGTTGGAGAAGATCCGCGCCAGGCTGGCGAGCCGGCCGCCCTGGCGCAGCTTGACGCCCTGGCCGGCCTGCTCCCACCCGCCCCGGTGCTGCTCCTGGTCCTCCCAGCTGACCGGGTAGCCGGTGCCGGGCTTGGTCTCGACGTTGTTCCACCACGCGTACTCCATGCCGCGGCGGTCGGTCCACTGGCTCTTGCAGGCCACGCTGCAGGTGTGGCACCCGATGCACTTGTCGAGGTGGAACACCATCGAGAGCTGCGCGCGCACGTCCATGGCGGCTCCTCAGTCGTGCTGCGGCGCGCCGGCCAGCTTCCGGACGCGGATGAAGGTGTCCCGGTTGTTCCCGGTGGGACCCCAGTAGTTGAGCGCGAAGGTGAACTGGCCGTAGCCGCCCAGCATCAGCGTGGGCTTGAGCCGCACGCGCGTCAGGCTGTTGTGGCCGCCGGCCCGGCGCCCGCCGCGCTCCGGGCTCCTGGGCACGCCGATGGTCCGCTCCGGCGCGTGGTAGAGCAGGCACAGGCCGCGCGGGATGCGGGCGCTCACCACGCAGCGGACCACCACCACCCCGTGGTCGTTGAAGGCCTCCACCCAGTCGTTGTCCTGGAGCCCGTTGCGGGCGGCGTCCTGGTCGTTCACCCAGAGCGGATGGGTGCCGCGGGAGAGCGTCAGCATGCGGAGGTTGTCGCCGAAGGTGGAGTGGATGCCCCACTTGCCGTGGGGGGTGAGGTAGTTGAGCTCCAGGCTGGGCCCCTCGTCGCCGGAGTGCTGGAGGTCGTCCACCACCTCCGGCGCCGGCTTGGGCTTGTAGGTGGGCAGCGCCTCCCCGAAGGCGATGAAGCCCGGGTGGTCGAGGTAGAAGTGCTGCCGGCCGGTCAGCGTCCGCCAGGGGACCAGCCGCTCGACGTTGAGGCAGTAGGCGGAGTAGGTCCGCCCCTTCCCCGTGAGCCCCGTCCAGCAGGGGCTGTCGAGCAGCCGCCGCGGCTGCCGGGTCAGGTCGCGGAAGGTGGTGCGGACGTCGCGGCTGCCGGCCACCAGGTCGGTGAGCGGCAGCCCCACCTTCTTCTCCTCGGCGGCGAAGGCGCGGAAGGCCGACTCGCCGTTGGTCTCGGGCGCCAGGTGGAGGATCACCTCGGCGGCGTCGCGGGCGGTGACCAGGGACGGGTAGCGCTGGCCGCCCCACTCCACCGTGTTCCGGTCGCGCACCAGCTGGTCGTAGAGGTCGTCCACCGGCCAGCTGATCCCGTGCGCGCCGATGCCCTGCGCCCGCACCACCGGGCCGAAGGAGACGAACCGGTCGTGCAGGTGCACGTAGTCGCGGTCCACGTAGGACAGCGAGGGCATGGTCTTCCCGGGCTCGGGCTCGCACTCGCCGGCGCGCCAGTCCTTGAGCTCGCGCTGGGCCAGCTCTGCCGGCGTGTCGTGCATGAGCGGGCGGGTGACGATCTCCCGCACCGGCTCGGGCAGGTGGGTCCGGGCCAGCTCGCTCACCTTCTCGGCGATGGCCTTGAAGATGTCCCAGTCGCTCCTCGACTCCCAGCAGGGCGGGACCGCCGCCTGCAGGGGGTGGATGAACGAGTGCATGTCGGTGGAGTTGAGGTCGTCCTTCTCGTACCAGGTGGCGGCCGGGAGGATGACGTCGGAGTAGAGCGCCGACGTGTCCATGCGGAAGTTGAGGTCCACCACCAGATCGAGCTTCCCCACCGGCGCCGGATCCCGCCAGGCGACCTCGGCCACCTGGCCCTCGGCGGTCTCCGGCGCCACCGCGCTGGAGTGCGTGCCCAGGTAGTGGCGGAGGAAGTACTCGTGCCCCTTGGCGGAGGAGGAGAGGGCGTTGCCGCGCCAGATGAACCAGAGCCGTGGCCAGTTCTCCGGGGCGTCGGGGTCCTCGACCGAGAACCTGAGCCGCCGCTCCCGGAGCTGCTGCACCACCCAGGCCGAGACCTCGGCGTCGGTGGTGGCGCCGGCGGCGCGCGCCTCGGCCACCACCGCCGCGGGCGTCCGGTCGAACTGCGGGAAGAAGGGGAGCCAGCCCAGCCGCACCGCCCGGGCCTGGTGGTCCATGGTGTGGCGGGTGGCGAAGGCGCTGGGCTCGGGGAGCGGGTTGAGCTGCTCGTCCTCGCAGGCGCGCTCGTAGCGCCACTGGTCGGAGTGGACGTAGTGGAAGCTGGGCGCGTTCTGCAGCCGCGGCGGCCCGGCCCAGTCCAGGGCGAAGGCCAGCGCCGACCAGGGCGCCACCGGGGCCAGCTTCTCCTGCCCCACGTAGTGGTTGAGGCCGCCGCCGTTCTTGCCCACGCAGCCGCACAGCACCAGGCCGGCGATGGCGGCGCGGTAGGCGTGGTCGCCGTGGTACCACTGGTTCACGCCGGCGCCGATGATGATCGAGCACTTGCCGCCGGTCTTCTCGGCGGTGGTGGCCCACTCCCGGGCGAAGCGGATCACCTCGGCGCGCGAGACGCCGGTGAAGCGCTCCTGCCAGGCCGGGGTGTAGGCGGCCTCGGCGTCGTCGTAGCTGGCGGGGGAGTCGCCGGGGAGGCCGCGCCCCACGCCGTACTGGGCGAAGAGCAGGTCGTAGACGGTCGCGACCTTCACCGGCCCGCGCACCGTCTCCACCACGTTGAACGGCACGCCGCGCAGGGCCACCCGGCCGGTGGCGTACTCGTCGAACGCCACCTGGGCGATCCCGTCGTGCTGCTCCAGCAGCGAGGTGCGCGGGTCGAGCTCGGCGCCGTCCACGCCGTCCTTCAGCTCCAGGTTCCACTGGCCCTTCTCGTGCTGCCAGCGGAACCCGAGCGTGCCGCGCGGCATGCGGGGCGCGCCGGCCCGGTCGTCCCAGACCAGGAACTTGAAGTCCCCGTGCTCGGCGTCGCGGGTCCGCGCCACCTGGCTGGCCGGCAGCATGCGGCCGGGGCGCAGGCCGCCCGGGCGGTCCTCCAGCTCGATCAGGAAGGGCGCGTCGCTGTAGCGGCGCACGTAGTCGAGGAAGGCGGGCGTGCGGCGCTCGTGGTGGAACTCGCGCAGGATCACGTGGTCCACGGCCAGCCAGAAGGCGGCGTCCTGGCCGGCGTGGATGGGGATCCACTGGTCGGCGTACTTGGACGTCATGCTGAAGTCGGGGCTGAGCACCACCAGCTTGGCGCCGTCGTGGCGCGCCTCGGCCGCGAAGTGGACGTCCGGGGTGCGCGTCATCCCCATGTTGGCGCCCATGGAGACGATGAACTTGGAGTGGTACCAGTCGGCGCTCTCGGCCACGTCGGTCTGCTCGCCCCACACCTCCGGCGAGGCGTTGGGCAGGTCGCAGTACCAGTCGTAGAAGGAGAGGTTGACGGCGCCCAGCAGCTGCAGGAACCGCGAGCCGGCCGCGAAGCTGAGCATCGACATGGCCGGGATGGGGCTGAAGCCGATGATGCGGTCCGACCCGTGCTGCTTGATGGTGTGGATGGTGGAGGCCGCCACCAGCTCCAGCACCTCGTCCCACGAGGCGCGGCGCAGCCCGCCCTTCCCGCGCGCCTCCTGGTAGCGCCGCCGCCGCTCGGGGTCGCCCACGATGGAGGCCCAGGCGGCCACCGGATCGGCGTGGGCGGCGCGCGCCTCGCGCCACAGGTCCATGAGCACGCCGCGGAGGTACGGGTACTTCACCCGCAGCGGGCTGTAGAGGTACCAGCTGGCGGAGATGCCGCGCTGGCAGCCGCGCGGCTCGTACGCGGGCACGTCGCAGCTGATGCGGGGGTAGTCGGTGGCCTGGGTCTCGAGGGCCACCACGCCGTTCTTGACGTGGATGTTCCAGGAACAGCCGCCGGTGCAGTTCACGCCGTGCGTGCTCCGCACCACCTTGTCGTGCTGGAAGCGGTTCCGGTACAGCTCCTCCCAGCGGCGCTGGTCGGGATCGAAGATGTCCTTGACCCAGCTCATCGCGAACCTCCCCGGTTGAGCGCGGCGGCGGCCAGCAGGCGCGCCCGCGACGGCGCCTTCCGCCGGCGCGCCGCCAGCGCCAGGAGCGCCAGGAGGGCGACCGCGCCCAGCGCGCCCATGAGCTCGAAGCGCCACGCGCCGCCGGCGGGGGCCGCCTGCGTGGCCTGGACCAGGAAGGCCGCCAGGTCGGCCCGCTCCTCCGGCAGGAGGGCGCGCCCGTCGTAGAGCGGCGTCATGGTCGGGAAGGGGAGCGCCTCCAGCACCGGGTCCAGGTCCGCCGCGGCCATGCCGCCCAGCGCGGCGGACAGCTCCGGGCCCAGCGACGCGCCGAAGGCCGGCCCCTGGCTGCCCAGCGCGTGGCAGGCGCCGCAGGGCGGGCCGCCGGCCTGGAACGGCCGCTCGCCGATGAAGAGGCTCCGGCCGGCGGCGGGATCGCCGGCGGCCAGGAGGAGCGCGACGGACAGCGCGGGGAGCGTCACCGGACGTACCTCCAGTCAACCAAGATAATGGACATGGATATCCAGAATACCGGTTGGGCGTCCAGCGTGACGTGGCGCGCCGCATGGGTTACCTTCTGCTCGTGACCTTCTCGGCCTCCACCACCCACGCGCTCCGGGCCGTGGCCTGGTTGGCGTCCAGCGCCGGCGAGGCGGTGCTGGGCCGCGACCTGGCACGCCGTCTCAAGATCCCCCCGGATTACCTCTCCAAGGTGCTGGCCACGCTGGCCCGCGCCGGCGTGCTCTCCGCCACGCGGGGGGCCAAGGGCGGCTACCGGCTGGCGCGGCCGGCCGAGCGGATCAGGCTGGTCGAGGTGGTGACGCCGTTCGAGGGGAAGCGGGCGCGGACCGGCTGCCTGCTCCGGCCCGACCGGCCCTGCCGCGGCTCGTCCACCTGCTCCGCGCACGTCTCCTGGGAGGGCGTCAACGAGACCTACCGCGCCTTCCTGGAGAAGACGACGGTGGCCGACATCAAGGAGGGACGGATCGCGGGGTGAGGCGGCGCCGGGCCAGCGGCCCGCTCCGGCGGGGACGGGGGCTCCGTTCGCCCTGGGCGTAGCGCCCGCGCGCGGGCGCGGAGTCGAAGGACAGCGACTGGAGAACGCGAAGGCCGCCGCCCTCGCGGGCAGCGGCCTCCGGATGAAGGTCAGCGGGTCAGGCGCGGACTAGTAGATCGTCCACTGCACCATGGCCTGCGGGACGGACGAGGTCTCGTGGTCGTCGCCGACCGGAGCCGTGTGCACGGCCCACTCGACGCCGGCGTGCAGCTTGCCCTTGGGGCCGCCGGCCAGGCCGAGCACGTCCACCAGCAGCTCGGGCTGCGCCCAGAGCTCCCAGGTGTTGTCGCCGTTGCCGTCCTTGGTGCCGTTCACGTCGATGAAGCCGGTGAAGACGAAGTCGACGGCGCCGACCTTGAAGGGCACGGTCCAGAACGGGCTGACCTGCCACTGGTTGTACGCGTACTTGTCGTACCGGTAGAACACGTTGGTGCCCAGCACCCAGCCCGGAGGCGCGTTGAAGTCGAAGCCGACGCCGGCCAGGTAGGCGTAGAAGTTCGCGCCCTGGTTCACCTCACCGGCCAGGCCCCAGTGACGGACCAGGCCCTTCGAGTCCTTGGAGCCGAAGAAGTCGGACAGCCACAGGCGCGGGTGCCACTCGGCGTAGATGTCGGCCGCGTCCTTGTGGCCGGCGAAGTTCGGGGCGCTTTCGTACCGGGTCAGGTCGGCGAAGAAGAACTGGTCGCCGTGCTCCCAGGTGGAGAAGTGGTTCAGCGTGAGCGTCGTCGCCGTCCCGCTGGTGTAGCCGGGGTGCAGCTCGTCGTCCCAGTTGTAGCCCTGGAGCAGCTGGACGTTGGTGGTCGAGAACCCGCCCGCGAAGGCCGCAGGAGCGGCGAGCGCGAGGGCGAGCGCGAGGATGGCCTTGGAGGTGCGGAGGGTCATGGGCCTGGGCTTCTAGCTCACCTCCCTGACACACCGGAAGGGGCTTGAACGTCCGCTTGCTGCCCGCCCGGGCGGCGCGCGCTGCCCGGATGGCGGACAGGAGGCGCAAAGACCCGGCACTTCAAGGAGAAACGGGCTGAGGGGCCCTGCACGCGCGGCGCGCAAGGGGCATCCAGCGACCGCTGATCGGACCCTGGATCCGCCCAGACGGTGGGTGCGGGTCCGGTCAGGCGAAGGGGACGAGGTGCAGCCGATCGCCGGGGGCGACGTCCAGCGCCTTCATGGCGCGCTCCGGCAGCCGCACGGACTCTCCGTCGAGCCGCGCCACCGTGCGCACGGCGCGGAAGCGGACCTTGCCGCCGGTGCGCGCCACGCCGGCCAGCCACTCCTCGCCGTCGTGCTCGTGCTCCGCCAGCGGCAGCCGCGCCAGCTTCGCGCGCCGGTGGTTGCGCACCAGCGTCACGTCGGCCAGCTTCGCCTCGTAGTGCGGGCCGCCGTCGAACGGGTCCACGCGGCTCACGTACTTGAAGCCGATCCGCTCCAGCAGCCGCCGCACCGGCTCGGTGTCCGGCCCCACCTTGCCCAGCGCGCGGCGCACCGACTCGGGGAAGAGCGTGGCGTAGACGTCCACCGGCGGGAACAGCTGCTGGATGAACTCCTTGTTCTCCCGGCTCTTCTTGTCGGCGGTCTGGTAGTCGAGGTCGGTGAAGCGCTTGCCGAAGGCCTCCCAGAAGGCGCTGCGGCCGTCCCTGGCCAGCGGCGGCATCAGCTCGGCCAGCACCGTCTCGCGGAACCGCTCGCGGAACGCGGCCATGTAGAGGAAGCGGACGTAGGCCAGCTGCTTGCCCGCCTTCTGCTCGCCGCCGCGGTCCTGCGGGTGGACCACCAGGCCGCCGATCTCGCTGGGGCCGTCGAAGTGGTAGCCGATGGAGAGGACCTGGTGCGTGAAGTGGCGGTCGAGCGTGGAGGAGTAGTGCTCGCGCTCGGAGACGTCGAAGAAGGTGCAGGGCGACTCGCGCGTGCCGTGCTTGGCGATCACCATCGACGTGCCGACGATGCGGCGCGTGCGCGGGTCCTCGGCCACGAAGACGTAGTGGCGCTGGAGCGGGTCGCGGATCCGGCCGTCGAAGCTGCGCACCGAGCGGTCGATGATCCCTGCCAGCGCGCGCTGGTCATAGGGGAGGTTGACGGTGTTGAGCACCTTCGCCAGCTTCGCGAGGCTCTCGAGGTCCGACTTCTGGGCGTCCCGGAGGAGGAGCATGCGGTCGGAGCTGCTGTGGGCGGGTGGGATGGTGCCGGCGCGGCGGGTCTAGCACGGGGCCGGGGCTTCGGCCACCGGCCGCCCGCACACCTACATCGACCGGCTCCTCAGGACACCCGCCCGGGTGGCGCGCGGGCCGGCGTGCCACGGCCCGGAGACGCGCGCACCGGATCCCCGTACCCGGACCTTGGGTCCGCGTCCCGGATCCAGAGGGCGGCTGAAACCCAGGGTGTGAGCCGCTCGTCCCAGATTCAGCGGCTTTCCGGGAGGGGCGCAAACGTGTTCTTCAATACTGAGGAAGCGGGAGCCTGGGAGAGGATCAGCCGGATGAGCGACGAGCGCACCAAGGGGCCAGCCGACCTGGCAGCGAGCCAGGGACCCCGCACGCGCGCCGTGCTGGTCGTCGACGACGAGCCGTTGCTCCTCTCGGCGCTGCGCCGGCTGCTGGTCCCCCGGTTCAGGGTGGAGACCTTCGACGACGCGGCGCAGGCGCTGGAGCGCATCCGCGGCGGCGCTCGCTTCGAGGCCATCCTCTGCGACCTGAACATGCCCGGCATGGACGGGGTGGCGTTCCACGACGCGCTGGCGGCCGCGCTGCCCGAGCAGGCGCGCCGCATCGTCTTCATGACCGGCGGGGCGCTGGGGGAGCGGTCGCAGCGCGTGGTCCGGTCCGGGCGCCACCGGGTGCTGGAGAAGCCGCTCGAGCGGGGCGCCCTGTTGCGCGCGCTGGACGGGCCGCCGGCCCCGGAGCCGTGAAAGCCGACCGTTGAAAACCGGCCGCGGGCGTGCGATCCCAGCCGGATGCGGGCGGTGGTCCAGCGCGTGACGCGCGCCGAGGTGCGGGTCGAGGGGGCGGTGACCGGGTCGATCGACCGCGGCCTGCTGGTGCTGCTGGGCGTGGCCAGGGACGACGTGGCCGCCGACGCGAAGGTCATCGCCGACAAGCTGGCCGGGCTGCGCGTCTTCGAGGACCCGGCCGGCAAGCTGAACCTCTCCACCGCCGAGGTGGGCGGCGGGCTGCTGGTGGTCTCGCAGTTCACGCTGCTGGGCGACGCCCGCAAGGGCAACCGCCCCTCCTTCGTCGACGCCGCGCCGCCCGAGGCCGCCAACGCGCTCTACCAGGACGTCTGCGCCCAGCTGCGCGCCCGGGGGCTCCCGGTGGCCACCGGCGTGTTCCGTGCCGACATGAAGGTGGAGCTGGTGAACGACGGCCCGGTGACCATCCTGCTCGACTCGCGCAAGCTCTTCTGACCCGCTTCACCCGAGGTGACCATGTCCGACTGCCTCTTCTGCAAGATCGCCGGCGGCCAGATCCCGGCCAAGCTGGTCCACCAGGACGACGAGCTGGTGGCCTTCGTGGACATCAACCCGCAGGCGCCCACCCACTTCCTGATCATCCCGCGCAGGCACATCCCCACGCTCAACGACCTCGGCCCGGCGGACGACGCGCTGGTCGGGAAGATGCACCGGCTGGCGGCGAAGCTGGCCGGCGAGCGCGGGCACGCCGAGAGCGGCTTCCGCGTGGTGATGAACGCGAACCGCGACGCCGGGCAGACCGTCTTCCACATCCACCTGCACCTGCTGGGCGGGCGGCAGATGGGGTGGCCGCCGGGCTAGGCCCCGCGACGGGGCGCAACGGGCGTTGGCCCCCGTGGTGGCCGCGCCCGCGTCCCCGCCGGACGCTAGGCGCCTCCTCGAACCCGTTCCAGGCGCGCCCGGCGCGCCGCGAGGAGGTCGCATGGCTGCCACCCGTCCCATCCCCGAGGGCATGCACACCGTCACGCCCAACCTGGTCGTGCGCGACGCGGCCAGGGCCATCGACTTCTACAAGCAGGCCTTCGGCGCCGCCGAGCTCTCGCGGTTCATGTCGCCGGACGGGAAGAGCGTCTGGCACGCCGAGCTGCGCATCGGCGACTCGACCGTCTTCCTCAACGACGAGATGCCGGGCATGGGCCGCCCGGCCCCGACCGCCGACAGCCCGGCCCCCATCACCATGTGGCTGTACGTGAAGGACTGCGACGGGGCCTACGAGAAGGCGCTCTCCGCCGGCGCGCGCTCCACCATGGAGCCGGCCGACATGTTCTGGGGCGACCGCTGCTCGGGCGTGGCCGATCCCTTCGGCTACCAGTGGTCCTTCGCCACCCACCAGAAGGACCTGACCGACGAGGAGATGCGCCGCGCCGGCGAGGCCTGGGCGCGGGAGGCGGGCATGGCGCAGGGCGGCGCCGGGCAGGGCGCCGCCAGCTCGTCGGACTTCAGCTCGCGGCCGGGGGTGTAGGCAGCCGTCGAAGCGCGGGCAGGAAGGACCCCGCCTTCGGTGAGGCCCGCCGCTCCCGCGCCAGGGCCCCCAGCAGCTTCGCCTCGGCGCAGCCCTGGCAGGCCCGCTGCAGCCGCTTCACCGCCGCGTCGGCGTCGTCCAGCCGCCCCTCCTCCAGCGCCAGGCTGGCGATCACCACCAGTGACGGCGCGTCCGCTGCGCCCTGCAGCGCGCGGGCTGGGGCCGGACCCCCGCGCAGCAGGGCCAGCGCCGCGTCGCGGGGGCCATCGGCGGGGGAGGCGAGCAGGGCGGTGGCCAGCAAGGCCGCGAGGGACATGCACGCAGCGTAGCAGGCAGGGGCCGGGGCGCGGATTCGAGTGGGGCTGGCCGCGCTGCTTCTCGACACCGTTCGGGCTGAGCGTAGCGAGCCCGCAGGGCTCGCGGAGTCGAAGCCCAGGGCTGGATCGGCGGTCAGTACCCGCTGCCCGTGCCCGCCGTCGACTGCCCGGCCTCCCCCGCCGCCCCCTCCCGCGCCAGCCCGTTGGCGTCCCCCGCCGAGCGCGCCGCGCGCCCCAGCGCCAGCCGCGCCGCGTACAGGTCCCCGCGCGCCAGCGCCTCGCGCGCCGCCGCGATGGCCTCCGCGGCCACCCCGGACTGCTGCGCCTCGCGCTCGGCGCCACGCGCCGCCGCCTCCTGCTGCGCGCCGGCCAGCGCCTGGGCCTGCTGCGCCAGCGCCGCGTCCAGCCCGCTCGCGTCGCCGCTCGAGAGCGACTGCAGCGCCCCGTCCATCTGTCCCAGCGCCTGGCCGGTGGCGTCCGCCCGCTCGGACGTCGAGCGCGCGGCCTCGGCCTGCTGCTGCGCCCGCTCCTCCGAGAGCTGCTGCTGCAGCGCGTCGGCCCGGGCCTTCTCCTCCGCCTGCGACGCCCGCAGCGACTCCACCTCCGCCCGCAGGCTGGCCACCTCGCCCGCCAGCCGGGTGCGCTCGCCGGCGTCCTTCACGGCCGCTGCCCGATCCTCGGCCCACTGCTGCTCCAGCGTGCGCTCGGCCGCCGGCGCGGCACCGGCGGTGCCGCTGCTGGCGACCTGTGTGCTCTCGGTGCCCTGCGGTCGCGTCGCTGCCTGGCCGGTTGGCTGGGCGTCGGCCGGCTCCCCGGACCCCTGGGGCGGCGCCTCCTGCGGCGAGTCCTTGCGCGGCCCCAGCTCGATCACATGGACCGGCCCGCTCGCCGCGCGGTCCGGCTTCTCGCCGCGCCCCGCCGCGGGCAGCCCGAGGACCAGCGCGGCCAGCATGACCCGTGTCCGCATGCGCCCACGTTCCGTCCGCCCAGCGATCCCCGCAAGCGGTGCAGCCGCCCAAGCAGGCGCCCCCGCACGCGACGACAAGGTCGTTCCCCCCGCCGCGCCGCTCTGGCAGGCTCCGCGCATGACGCCCGTCCGCCCCCGCCGCAGCGCGCTCTACGTCCCCGGCGCCAACGCCCGCGCCCTCGAGAAGGCCCGCGGCCTGGCCGCCGACGTGCTGCTGCTCGACCTGGAGGACGCGGTCGCCCCCTCGGCCAAGGAGACGGCCCGCGCCCAGGTGGTCGCCGCGCTGGCGGCCGGCGGGTTCGGCAGGCGGGAGAAGGTGGTCCGCGTCAACGGCCTCGACACGCCCTGGGGCGCTGCCGACCTCGAGGCGCTGGCCCGCGCCGGCGCCGACGCCATCTGCCTGCCCAAGGTCGAGTCGCCCGAGGCCGTCATCGCCGCCTCCGAGGCGCTCCACCGCGGCGGCGCCCCGGACGCGCTGCCGCTCTGGTGCATGATCGAGACGCCGCGCGGCGTGCTGGCGGTGGCGCAGATCGCCGCCGCCCACCGCCGGCTGGGCTGCCTGGTGGCCGGCACCAGCGACCTGGTGAAGGACCTGCGCGCGCGCCACACCGCCGACCGCGCCTCGGTCCTGCCCAGCCTGGGCCTGATGCTGCTGGCCGCGCGCGCCAACGGGCTGGCCGCGCTGGACGGCGTGCACCTGGGGCTGACCGACGCCGAGGGCTACGAGACCTCCTGCCGGCAAGGGCGCGACCTGGGCTTCGACGGCAAGACCTGCATCCACCCCTCGCAGCTGGAGCCGGCCAACCGGATCTTCGCGCCGGACGCGGCCGAGCTGGAGGAGGCCCGCAAGATCATCGCCGCCCACGCCGAGGCGGAGGCCCAGGGGACCGGCGTCACCGTGGTGGACGGCCGGCTGGTCGAGGCGCTCCACGTGGAGGCCGCCCGGGCCCGGGTGGCGCTGGCCGAGGCCATCGCGGCCGCGGGGGCGTGATTGCGACGGCAGGGCTGGCCGGCGCGTCAACCCGTTCGCCCTGAGCGTAGCCGCCGCCCCGGGCGGCGGCGGAGTCGAAGGGCAGGGGACGAACTGACGCGGGGGCCCCCTCCCGAGGCGCGAAGGGCCTCCCCGGCGTGGACACCTCAGGGCCGGTCCCGTACACTCGGCGGTCCATCATGCGCGGCATCCGAGGTGCGACGCAGGTCTCTGCCAACACCGTCCAGGCGATCGAGGACGCGGTGGTCGAGATGTGTCGCGAGATCACGAAGCGGAACCAGATCACGGCCGACCAGATCGTCTGGGCCATCTTCACGGTCACCCACGATCTCGACGCCGACTTCCCGGCCCGCGCGGCGCGGGTCCAGGGCTGGAACCACGTCCCCATGATCTGCTCGCAGGAGATCCCGGTCCCCGGGTCGCTCCCGCGGACGGTCCGGGTGCTGCTGCACGTGGACAGCGACGGGCCGCGCAACCACGTGTACCTGCGCGGCGCCGAGGCGCTGCGCCCCGACCTGCACAAGAAGCCCTGAGCCATGAGCGCGCGCCGGACGGACCAGGAGGTCCTTGGGACCCTCGCCCGGGCCCGGGCGGAGACGGCGACGCAGCCGACCCCCGCCAGCGCGCCCTGCCCGTACCCGCTGGCCTCGCGCGAGGCCCGGCCTGCCGGGTCGGTGGTCAACGTGGGCAGCGGCCCGGCCGCGGTGCCGTTCGGCGGCGCGCTGGTGCCGGTGATCGCCGGCCCGTGCGCGGTGGAGGGCTGGGAGGGGCTGGAGCAGGCCGCGCTGGCCGCCAGGGCCGCCGGCGCCCGGATGCTGCGCGGCGGCGCCTTCAAGCCCCGCACCTCGCCCTACGCGTTCCAGGGGCTGGGCGAGGCCGCGCTGCGGCTGCTGGCCCGCGCCCGCGAGCGGACCGGCCTGCCGGTGGTGACCGAGGTGATGTCGCCGGAGCAGGTGCCGCTGGTGGCCGAGTTCGCCGACCTGCTGCAGATCGGCGCCCGCAACATGCAGAACTACGACCTCTTGCGCGCCGTCGGGAAGGTGCGCCGGCCGGTGCTGCTCAAGCGCGGCCTCTCCGCCACCGTCGAGGAGCTGCTGCTGGCGGCGGAGTACGTGCTGGCCTCCGGCAACGACCAGGTCATCCTCTGCGAGCGCGGCATCCGCACCTTCGAGCGGGCCACCCGCAACACGCTCGACCTCTCGGCGGTGGCGCTGCTCCGGCAGCTCACGCACCTGCCGGTGATCGTCGATCCCTCGCACGGCACCGGCGTCCGCTCGCTGGTGGCGCCCATGGCGCTGGCGGCGGTGGCGGCCGGCGCGGACGGGCTCCTGCTGGAGGCCCACCCGGCGCCCGACCGCGCGCTCTCCGACGGCGCCCAGTCGCTGCCGCTGGAGGAGCTGCCGCCGCTCCTGGCGCGGCTGCGGGCGGTGGCGCTGGCCGTCGGGCGGGCGGTGTAGCCCGTGGGCGCGCTCCCCGGAACCCTGGGCGTGGTCGGGCTGGGCCTGATGGGCGCCACCCTGGCGCGCAACGTGCGCCGCGTCGATCCCTCGGTCCGCATCGTGGCGGTGGAGCCGCGCGAGGAGGTCCGCGCGCAGGCGCTGGCCGACGGCGTGGTGGACGCGGCCCTGGCCGCCCCCGGCCCGGCGCTGGCCGGCTGCCGCCTCTGCGTGCTGTGCACGCCGGTGGCCACCATCGAGGCGCTGCTGGGGCCGGTCTCGCGGCTCTTGCCGGACGGCGCGGTGCTCACCGACGTGGGCGGCGCCAAGGAGCGGGTGCTCTCGCTGGCGAGCGACCTGGTCCGCCCGGGCGTGATCTTCGTGGGCGCCCACCCCATGTTCGGCGGCCACGGCGGCTACGCCGGCGCCACCGCCGACAAGTGGATCGGCGGCCGGGTGGCGGTCTGCACCGACGGGCCGGCCGAGGCGGTGGAGCAGGTGGCCGCGCTGCACGCCGCGCTGGGCGGGCAGGTGGAGCGCTGCACCGCCGCCGAGCACGACGCGGCGGTGGCCATGGTCTCGCACCTGCCCTACCTGGTGGCCTCGGCGCTGGCCAGCGCCGCCCGCGAGGCCGGCCCGCTGGCCATGAAGCTGGCCGGTCCGGGCCTCAAGGACATGACCCGCCTGGCCGCCTTCCCCTTCGACATCCAGGGCGAGGTGGCGCGGCGCAACGCCTACATTCCGGAGGCGGCGGAGCGGATGAAGCGCCACCTCGAGACCATCCTCGGCGCCGTCACCTCGTCGCCGGAGGCCGCGCGCGCCGCGCTGGAGGCGGCCCGCGCCGCACGGGAGGAGCTGTTTTGAAGGGACCCATGATCTGCCGCCGCCCCACGGGCGCGCCGCTCCGCGGCGCCGTGACGGTGCCGGGTGACAAGTCCGTCTCGCACCGCAGCCTGCTCTTCGGGGCGCTGGCCGAGGGCGAGACCCGCGTCACCGGCATCCTGGAGGCGGAGGACGTCCGCTCCACCCGCCGCGCCGTCGAGGCGCTGGGGGCGGTGGTGCGCGACGAGGGGAACGAGGTGGTGGTCACGCCGCCGGCCGAGGGGCTGCGCGAGCCGGGCGACGTGATTGACTGCGGCAACTCAGGCACCAGCCTGCGGCTGCTGGCCGGCGTGCTCTCCGGCGTGCCCGGCCTGGCGGTGCTGACCGGCGACGCCTCGCTGCGCCGCCGCCCGGTGCGCCGGGTGATCGAGCCGCTGCGGCGCATGGGGGCCACGCTCTCCGCCCGCGACGGCGACCGGCTCCCGCCGCTGGTGATCCGCGGCGGCGCGCTGGTGGGCGCGCGCCACGTGATGGAGGTGGCCAGCGCCCAGGTGAAGAGCGCCATCCTGCTGGCCGGCCTGCGCGCCGAGGGCGAGACCACGGTGGTCGAGCCGGAGCGCTCGCGCGACCACACCGAGCGGATGCTCACCGGCATGGGCGTGCCGGTGCGGGTGGACGGGCTCAGCGTCACCGTGGCCCCGTCGCGCCTGCGGGGCACGCGGGTGGACGTGCCGGGCGACATCTCCTCGGCGGCCTTCTTCCTCTGCGCGGCCGCCGGCCTGCCCGGCTCCGAGGTCACCGTCCGCAACATGGGCGTGAACGAGACCCGCACCGGCCTGCTGGACGTGCTGGCGGCCATGGGCGCGAGGCCGATGCTCACGAACCTGCGCGAGATCTGCCGGCGAGCCACGGGCCGACGTGACGGTGAAGAGCGCGGACCTGGTGGCCACCGAGATTCGGCGGGCCGCTCATCCCGCGGCTCATCGACGAGCTGCCGGTGCTGATGGTGCTGGCCACGCAGGCCCGCGGCCGGACCCTGATCCGCGACGCCCGCGAGCTGCGGGTGAAGGAGTCCGACCGGCTGGCCGCCATGGGCGAGACCCTGGCCGCGGCCGGCGCGAGGATCGAGCTCTTCGAGGACGGCTGCGCCATCGAGGGGCCCACCCGGCTGCGCGGCGTCTCCGTGAAGACCCGGCTCGACCACCGCATCGCCATGTCCATGGCGGTGGCGCAGCTGTTCACCGCGCGTGACGAGGTGGTGCTGGACGACGTGGCCTGCGTGGCCACCTCCTTCCCTGGCTTCTTCGAGCTGCTCGACCGGCTGGCCGCGGAGGGCGCGCGTTGATCACCGGCCACACCGCGCTCTACGGGCTGCTCGGCCACCCCGTCTCCCACACCCGCTCGCCGGAGATGCAGAACACGGCCTTCGCGCTGCGGGGGGTGGACGCGGTGTACCTGGCCCTGCCGGTGGCGCCGGAGCAGCTCGCGGAGGCGGTGCGCGGCGCGCACGCGCTCGGCTTCCAGGGGCTCAACGTGACCGTGCCGCACAAGCAGCCGGCGGCCGGGCTGTGCCAGGCGCTGGACGAGGTGGCGCGCGAGGTGGGCGCGGTCAACACGCTGCGCCGCACCGCCGCCGGCTGGGAAGGCTTCAACACCGACGCGCTGGCCGCCCGCACGCTGCTGGCGGCGGCGGGCGTCGGCCCGGGCCGGAAGGCCCTGCTGCTGGGCGCCGGCGGCGCCGCGCGGGCCGCGGCCTGGGCGCTGGTGCGGCTGGGCGCGGAGCTGCGCATCGCCGCCCGCCGCCCCGAGGCCGCCGACGAGCTCTGCGCCGCCATGGCGCCGTACGCCGCCGGCCCGGCGCCGCGCCCGGCCCCGTGGAGCGCGCTGGGCGCGCTGGCCCCGGCCTCCGACGTGGTCGTCAACGGGACCTCCATCGGCCTGCACGGCCACCCCCCCCGCGTCGAGGCGCTGGCCTTCCGCCGCGGGCAGCTGGCGGTGGACTGGGTCTACGGCACCACCGCGTTCGCGCAGGCGGCCAGCGAGGCCGGCGCGCGCGTGATCCGCGGAGAGGACCTGCTGGTGCGCCAGGGCGCGCTGGCCTTCAACCTCTGGACGGGGCGCGAGCCGCCGGAGGCCGAGATGGCCGCCGCCATCGCCCGCCCCCAGGGAGCACACTGAGATGAGCCTCCGCTACCTCACCGCCGGCGAGTCGCACGGCCCGGGCCTGGTCGCCATCGCCGAGGGGTTCCCGGCCGGGCTGACCGTCGACTTCGAGGCGGTGGACCGCGACCTGCGCCGCCGCCAGCGGGGCTACGGCCGCGGCGGCCGCATGAAGATCGAGACCGACTCGGCGCAGTTCCTGGCCGGCATCCGCGGCGGCACCACCACCGGCGCGCCCATCGCGCTGGTGGTCTGGAACAAGGACCACGAGAACTGGAAGGAGCTGGTCAGCCCCTACGCCCGCGGCGGCCGCAAGTTCACGCAGGTCCGCCCCGGCCACGCCGACCTGGCCGGCTCGCTCAAGTACGACCTGGACGACGCCCGCGACGTGCTGGAGCGGGCCAGCGCCCGCAACACCGCCAGCATCGTGGCGCTGGGCGCGCTGGCCAAGGCGCTGCTCTCGCGGCTCGGCGTCCAGGTCTGCTCCCGGGTGGTGGCCATCGGGCCCCGCGCGCAGGCCTTCGCCGAGGTCCCCACCGCCGAGCAGCGGGCGGCCATCGAGGCCTCCGACCTGGGCGTGGAGGACGAGGCGCTGGCGGCCGAGTGGCGCGCGCTGATCGACGCCGAGAAGGCGCGCGGCGGCGCCATCGGCGGCGCGTTCGAGATTTACGCCACCGGGCTGCCGGTCGGCGTCGGCAGCCACGTCCACCCGGACCGCCGGCTGGACGCGCGGCTGGCCGGGGCGCTGTGCGGGATCCAGGCCATCCGCGCCGCCGAGATTGGGGCCGGCACCGAGGTGCACCGGCCCGGCCCGGAGTTCCAGGACGCCATCCAGGCGACCGGCGACCGGCAGTTCACCCGCGCCACCAACCGGGCCGGCGGCCTGGAGGGTGGGATGACCGACGGCATGCCGCTGCGGGTGAAGGGCTACATGAAGCCCATCCCCACCATGATGCAGCCGCTCCCCTCCATCGACCTCGCCACCCGCGAGGCGGTGCAGGCCAAGTACGAGCGCAGCGACGTCTGCGCCGTGCCCGCCGCCGCGGTGGTGGGCGAGGCGGTGGTGGCCTGGGAGCTGGCCAGCGCGCTGCTGGAGAAGTTCGGCGGCGACGCCGTGGTGGACATCGAGCGGGCCCTGGAGGCCTATGCCGCTCGCATCAAGTGAGCTGCTGGCCGTGACCGGCATGATGGGGTCGGGCAAGACCAGCACCACCCGCGTGCTGGCGCGCCTGCTCCACCGGCCGGTGATCGACCTCGACGACGAGATTGCCCGCACCGCCGGCAAGCCCATCCCGGCCATCTTCGAGCAGGACGGCGAGCCCGCCTTCCGCGCCCTGGAGCGGGCCGCGGTGGCCGCGCTGCCCCGGACCTGCATCGCCGACCTGGGCGGCGGCGCCTTCTGCGATCCGGCGAGCGCCGCGCTGCTGCTGGCCGCCGGCAAGGTGGTCTTCCTGGACGTCTCGCCCGAGGAGGCCGAGCGGCGCATCGGCAAGGGCAAGGGGCGCCCCCTGGCGGCGCGCTGGGCCGAGCTGCGCCAGCAGCGCCTGCCGCTCTACCGCCGCGCCCACGTCACCATCGAGGTCGACGGCCTCTCCCCCGAGGCCGTCGCCCGCCGCATCCTGGAGGTCCTGTGAGCCCTCGCGCCTCGAAGAAGCCCGTGATCCGCCCCGCCCCCGGCGTGCTGGGGACCGCCGGGCGCAAGAAGGCCGGTCGCGGCAAGGTCGCCGCCACGAAACCTGCTCGCGCCGCCACGAAGGCCGCGGGCGGTGCAACGCACTCCGTTCGCGCTGAGCCTGTCGAAGCGCGAACGGTCGCGCTGGTGGACACGCTGGAGCGCGTGGAGGTCCCCGTCACCCCCGACGTGGTCGAGGTGATCCCCGCCGCGCAGGGCGACCACGCCTACCCGGTCCGCGTCGGCCCCGGCGCCATCGACGTGCTGCCCGAGCTCCTGGACGGCGTGGATCGCGTGGTGCTGGTGAGCTGCAAGCCGGTGCTGGCCACGCCCTTCGGCCAGGCCTTCGCCGGCCGCCTGGAGGGGCAGGCCGGCTTCGCCGGCACCATCGTGCTCCCCGACGGCGAGGCCGGAAAGACGCTGGCCCAGCTGGAGAAGGCCGCGGTGCAGCTGCTCCAGAGCGGCGCCACGCGGCGCAGCCTGGTGGTGGGGCTGGGCGGCGGCGCGGTGACCGACGCGGCCGGCTTCCTGGCCGCCACCTTCATGCGCGGCATCCGCTGGGTGGCCGTGCCCACCACGGTCCTGGCCATGGTGGACGCCGCCATCGGCGGCAAGACCGCGGTCAACCTGCCGGTGGCCAAGAACGCGGTGGGCGCCTTCCACCCGCCCATCGCCGTGCTGGCCGACCCGGACGCGCTGGCCACGCTCCCGCAGCGCGAGCGGGCCAGCGGCAAGGGCGAGGTCATCAAGTATGGGGCGCTGCAGCCCGGGTTGCTCGACACCTTCGCCAGCGCCTGCGCCCGGCCCACGATCTCCGCCGCCATCCTGGCCACCTGCGCCCGCATGAAGGTGGACGTGGTGGCCGACGACCCCACCGAGCAGGGCCCTCGCAAGCTCCTCAACCTGGGCCACACCTACGGCCACGGCGTGGAGGCGGCCGGCGGCTTCTCCCGCTACACCCACGGCGAGGCGGTCGCGGTGGGGCTGGCCTACGCCTTCCGGCTGGCGCGGCGGCTGGGCCGGGTGGATGATGCGGCGGTCGAGCGGGTGGAGGCGGCGCTGGTGAAGGCGGGCCTGCCCGTCGCGGTGCCGGAGAAGCTGGCCAGGGCCGCGCTGGGCCACATGGCCTTCGACAAGAAGCGGACCGCGGCCGGGCTGCGCTGGGTGCTGCCGCGCAGCGAGGGGCGCGGCTGGCGGGTGGAGTGGGACGTGGAGGCCGACGCGGCGGCGGTGGAGGCCACCGCGGCCGAGGTGGTCTCGAAGGAGCGGCGCCCGGCCGGGCGCGGGAGGCGGTCGTGATCCTGTTGTTGAACGGACCCAACCTGAACCTGCTGGGCGAGCGCGAGCCGGAGATTCTACGGCTCGACCACGCTGCCGGAGATCGAGAAGCTGGTGAAGGACGCCTGCGCGGCCTGGGACCTGGAGGTGAAGGCCTTCCAGTCCAACCACGAGGGCGCCCTCATCGACTTCGTGCAGGAGCACCGGAAGGCCGCCCAGGGCGTGATCATCAACCCCGGCGCCTACACCCACACCAGCGTGGCCATCCACGACTGCCTGAAGGCGCTGCCGGTCCCCACGGTCGAGGTCCACATCTCCAACATCCACGCCCGCGAGAGCTTCCGGCGCACCAGCGTCATCTCGCCGGCCACCCGCGGCCAGATTGTCGGGCTGGGGATCCGCGGCTACATCCTGGCCGCCGAGTGGCTCTGCGCCGAGATCGGCGCCGTGCCGCGCGAGGGCGGCGGGCCGCGGCGGCCGTCGGCGGCGTAGGGGACGGGCCGAGGCGCGGCGCGCGCCGCGCCCGGATCTGCTCAGCTGCGGCCACGGCTGCGGTACAAGTGCGGGATGCGCGTGGTCTTCCTGCTCATGGCCGTGCTCGGCATGGTCGCGATCTTCGTCGTCGGGCACCGCCTCTTCGCTCCGCGTCACCCCGCAAAGGCGCCTCCGCCCGCCAAGATCGTCGAGGCGCCCGGCGCGCCGCTGGCTGGCACGGACGTCCCGCTCCCCGCCGAGCTCGAGGGGTACCGCGCGCAGCTCGAGGCGGCGCTCGCGCCCAGCGCCCGGCTGCAGCCGGGAGGTGAGCCCGTGGCGCGCCTCGGCGGCAAGCCGGGCTTGCCCGCGGGCGTGGCGTGGCCTCGCTCGCCCAGGGGCGCCATGTCCTTCCTGGGCGCGCTCGACCTGGCGGCGCTGCACCGGGCCGCGCCCGAGGCGGCGGCGGGCCTGCCCGCCAGCGGGCAGCTCCTCCTCTTCTACGACGCGGAGGAGCAGCGCTGGGGCTTCGAGCCGTCCGACGGCGCCTTCTTCAAGCTCCTGCACGTCCCCGCAGCCAGCGCAGCGCGGACCGCGCCCAAGGGCGCGGAGACCTTCCCGGAGCGCGTGCTGGGCGCGAAGCCGGTGCGCGTGCTCGGGGACGACCCGCTGCCCGGCGCGAAGCTGTCGGACGCCGACGCGGACGCGCTCTACGAACACGCTGCGGCGCTGGCCCCCGAGCCGGACCATCGCGTGGGAGGGCCGCCGAGCTGGATCCAGGACGACGGAAGGCTGGACGCCGCGATCACCGCGGTGGGCGGCTCCGCGGGATCGCCGAAGCAGGTGGAGGAGGCGCGCCGGACCCGGTCGCCCGGTCCCGAGTCCGAGTGGCAGCTGCTGTGGCAGCTCGACAGCGACGACGCCGCGGGCTTCATGTGGGGCGACGCGGGCCGCCTCTACGTGCTGATCCGCACCGCCGATCTCCGCGCCGGCCGCTTCGACCGCGCCTGGCTCGTGCTGCAGTGCTACTGAGCCGCGACCCCCGACCTCCGCGCGCCGGACCGCGGCGTGTACGCGGGCTGGGCCGACCTGGCCACGGCCGCGGCGCCGGGGAGATCGGCGCCATCCCACACCGCCGCCCCTGCGGCTACCCTTCCACGCCCTCGCTCGCTTGTCCGACGCGCGGACCGCGCGTACGATCGCCGGCACGTGTTCAACTTCCGCCGCAAGCCGCCCACCCGCGCCGAGCTGGTCGCGCGCGCCGACAAGGCCCGCGTGCGCGGTCGGCTCAAGTCGGCCGCGGCCGGCTACCGCCAGGCGCTCGACAAGGACGACCCGACGGATCCAGCGGTGCACGTGAAGCTGGGCCCGGTGCTGGCCAAGCTCAACGACCACGCCGGCTCGGCCAGCTCCTTCCGCACCGCCGCGCAGCGCTTCCTGGACGCCGGCTTCATCGACCGCGCCGCGGCGGTGCTGACCAACGCCGCGGCGGTCCTGCCGCTGGAGCCGGGCTTCCGCAACGAGCTGGCCAAGCTGGAGCTGAAAGCGCGGGCGCAAGCGCGACGCGGTCGAGACGCTGGCCGACGGCGGCATCACCCTGCTGCACGCGAAGCGCGAGGGCGTGGCGGTGGAGATGCTGCAGAAGGCGCTGGAGCTGGATCCCGACCACCTCGAGGCCGGCCTGGCCCTGGCCCCGGCGCTGGCCCGCCGCGGCGAGCGCGTGCACGCGCTGCGCATCCTGCGCCGGCTGGAGAAGCAGGCCCTGGGCAAGCTCAAGCGCCGGGTGCGCTGGGTGACGTTCCGGGTGGATCCGTCGTTCGGGACGTTCTGGCACTGGCTGCGGGCGTGAGCCCGGCGTGGCGAGGGGTCCCAGCCCCCCGTCGCTCCCCCTGCGCAGGCGCCACCCCACCCCGCCGGAGCGCGCGGCCGCGCGGCGCGGGGCGTATCCTCTCCGTGGATGCCCCGCCGGCTCGACGCGAAGGAGCAGGAGCGGCGCGCCGCGCGGCGCGGTCCGCCGGCGCCGGTGGCCGCGCCGGCGGGCGAGGCGCTGGCCATGCTGGCGCGTCGCGGCCTGCATCCGCTGCTGGCCCGGCCCGACCTGCCCTTCCCGCGCGACCTCGACCCCGCCGCGCTGGACGCCGTCGCCGAGCGGCTGGGCCACTGATGGGTTCCGGCTCTTCCTGCGCGGCGCCATCCTGGCCCGCGGCCCCTTCCGGCCGGAGGAGGCCACCCGCTACCTGTCCGCCGAGGACGCCCGCCGCGCCGGGGAGCAGCTCGTGGCGCTGGGGCTGGCGCGCGCGCTCGACGACGGCCGGCTGGCGCTGCGCCAGCGGGCGCGAAGCTTCGGGAGCACGCTGGAGTGGTGGGTGGCGCGCGAGCTCTCGCGCCGGCTGGCGGCGGACGTGGCCTGCGGGGTCCGCTCCGGCGCGGCAGGGGTGGGCGGCGACCTGGACGTGGTGGCGGCGCTGGAGGGCAGGCTGCTCTACCTGGAGCTCAAGTCCGGCCCGCCCAAGCACCTCATGCCCGCCGAGGTGGCCGCCTTCTACCGCCGGCTGCGCGCGCTCCGCCCGCACCTCAGCATCTTCGCGCTCGACACCGCGCTGCGCCTCGGGGACAAGGTGGTGCCCATGCTGGCCGAGGGCGCCGGCCCCTCGGCGCGGCCGGAGGCGCTGCGGCGCGACGTCTGGCGCATCGCGCCCGGGCTCTACGCGGCCAGCGCCCGGGGCGAGCTGGTCGAGAACCTGTGCCTGGCGGTCGCCGACGGGCTGGCCGCCCTGGCGCCGGACCCACCCTGAGCACGCGCGGCCGAGGTTGACCTTCCCCCGGCCCTTGGCCTACTGATCGCAACAGGCCGTTCGCGGTGACCCTTCGACAGGCTCAGGGGAACCGCGAACAGCCCCGTCCGTCCAGTGCCGCCCCGCAGGAGGTTAGCCGCGATGAGGTCGCTGCTGTCGCTGACGCTGGTGCTGTCCGCCCTGGCCGCCCGCCCGGCCGCGGCGGCGCCGGAGGTGGTGGTCTGGTGCGCCTTCCGCGCCCAGGAGCGGGCCGCCTTCGAGAAGGTGGTGGCGAGCTACAACGCCCGCCCCGAGGCCAAGGCCCAGGTGCGCGTGGTGGCGGTCCCGTTCGACGCCTTCTCCGACAAGATCTCGGCGGCGGTGCCGCGCGGCAAGGGGCCGGACATCTTCATCTACCCGCAGGACCGGCTGGGCGGCTGGGTGGACACCGGCAACACGGTCGAGCCCATCGACTTCTACGTCACCGACGAGGTGCGGGCCCGCTTCCCGGCGCCGGCGCTGGCGGCGCTCACCTACCGCGGGCAGCTCTGGGGCCTGCCGCTCAACTACAAGGCGCTGGCGCTGATCTACAACCGCAAGCTCCTGCCGCAGCCGCCCCGCACCACCGCCGAGCTGGAGGCGCTGGCGCGCAAGCTGACCCGCAAGTCGGCCGGCCGCTACGCCTTCGCCTTCCCCTACGGCGAGCCCTACTACTACGCGCCGCTCATCAACGGCTTCGAGGGCGGCGTGCTGGACGCCAAGGGGCAGGCCACGCTGGACCTCCCGGGCAACGTGAAGGCCTTCGAGCTGCTGATGCGCTGGAAGCGGGCCGGGTGGCTGCCGGAGGAGGCCTCGCCGTCGCTCATCACCTCGCTCATGAACGAAGGGAAGCTGGCCATGGCCTTCTCGGGACCGTGGATGCTCTCGGAGATCGCGCCGGAGGTGGACGTGGGCGTGGCTCCCTTGCCGTCCCTGAGCGAGCACGGAGGGAAGCCCATGCGCCCGTGGGTGACGGTGGAGGGCGCCTACGTCTCGGCCGGCTCGGCCAACAAGGAGGCGGCCTTCGACTTCATCTCCTACCTCACCGACCTGGAGGCGGCCCGGGTGATGGCGCTGCAGGGCCGGGAGTGTCCGGTCAACAGCCAGGTCTGGCAGGACGAGGCGGTGGGCCAGGACCCGGTGCTGAGCGTCTTCCACCGGCAGGGCGAGGTGGGCGTGCCCATGCCCAACCTGGCGGAGATGACGCTGATGTGGCCGCGCCTGACCAAGGCGGGCGGCGAGATCCTGCGCGGCACGCGGCCGAAGGACGCGCTGGAGAAGGCGCAGCGCGGCCTGGTGGACGACCTGGCGGCGTTCCACCGGAAGAAGTGAGGCCCTGGCCTTCGACTCCGCCGTCGCCGTTGGCGACGGCTACGCTCAGGCCGAACGGTGGACCCAACTCTGAGACCTGAGCCCAGGCCGCACCCAAAGCCCCGTTCGTGCTGAGCGTAGCGAGCCCGCAGGGCTCGCGGAGTCGGAGGCCAGGGACCGGTCTCAGGCAACGCCCCGTTCGTGCTGAGCGTAGCGAGCCCGCAGGGCTCGCGGAGTCGGAGGCCAGGGACCGGTCTCAGGCAACGCCCCGTTCGTGCTGAGCGTAGCGAGCCCGCAGGGCTCGCGGAGTCGAAGCACAGGGCCTACCGCTCCACCCGCGCCTTCCACACGCCCGACCCGCGTCCGCCGTCCTTCAGCGCCAGCCGCCCCTCGACCAGCTCCAGCGAGCTCCCCGCCGACGGCTCGAGCAGCGGCTCCAGCGCGGCGAGGCCGTGCAGCGCCGCGTCCAGCGTGATCTCGGCCGGGGCCCCGGCGCGCGACACCAGGCCCAGCACGGCGGTCTCTCCCAGGAACCGCCCCAGCAGGATCCGGTCGTCGTCCACGTGCAGGAAGCGGAGCGCGCCCAGCCGCAGCGCCTCCTCACGGGCGCGCAGCGCCACCAGCGGGCGGTAGAGCCCGGTGAACTCCGGCCGCCAGCGCCGCTCGCTCCACTCCATGGGCAGCCGGACGCCCTCCATGTCCTCCGGCCACCCGCCCAGCCCGACCTCGTCGCCGTAGTAGACGCTGGGGCTGCCCGGCAGGAGGAACTGCGCCACGACCAGCCCGCGGTACAGCCCCGGCTCGTGGAGGGCCGGGAAGGTGTGCAGGCGGTACAGGTCGTGCGAGTCGAGCATGTTCATGGCCAGGTACGGGGCCAGGTGCGGCAGCCGCGCGTAGTAGGCCCGGATCATGGCCACCGTGTCCGCGCCGGAGAGCGGGAAGTCCGCCACCACTGGCCGCGGCGTGGTGCCGTCCACGTACCGGTCGCGCTCGCCGGCGAAGGCGCGCAGCGGCCGGGCGCAGGCGGCGTAGTTCATGAAGCCGTCCCACTGGTCGCCGCGCAGGTAGTCGGCCGGGTCCTGCCAGGCCTCGCCCACGATCAGCGCCTCCGGGTTCTCCTCCTTCACCGCCTTCCGCACGCCGCGGAACACCTCGTGGCCGAGCTGCACCGGGCCGCGCCGCGCGGTCTGGTCGCCCACGTCGAAGCGCCAGCCGTCGATGGCGTAGGGCGCGCGCAGCCACTTGCGGACCGCGCTCGCCTTCCCCTCCCAGACGAGCTTCCGCAGCCTCGCCGAGCGGTAGTCGAGCTGGGGCAGGGTGGGCACGTCCCACCAGCCCTGCAGCCTCCCCTCCGGCGTGCGGTGGTAGAACCCGGCCTCCGGCGCGGCCGGGTCGGCCGCGGCCGCCCTGGCCCAGGGGTGGTCCGAGCCGGTGTGGTTGATGGACACGTCCAGCACCACGCGCAGCCCGGCCTGGTGCGCCGCGGCGGTGAGCCGCCGGAGCGCCGGGTCGCCGCCCAGGTGCGGATCGACGTGCAGGTAGTCGATGCAGTCGTAGCGGTGGATGGTGCGGGCCGCGAAGATGGGGTTCAGGTACAGCGTCCTCACCCCCAGGCCGGCCAGGTAGGGCAGCTTCTTGCGGATGCCGTCCAGGTCGCCGTTGTAGAAGTCGAGGCAGCGGGCCTCGGCGTAGCTGGGCGGCCGGTCGCCCCAGGCCATCTCGCGGGTGGCCACCCCGTCGAACACGTACTCGCCGGCCTTCACGCCGTGGCTGCGCCGGGCGCGGTGGAAGCGGTCCGGGAAGATCTGGTAGGTGGAACCCTCGGTGAACCAGAGCGGCGGCCGCTGATCGGCAAGCACCACGAAGTCGCCGTCGGCCACCGGGTGGAAGCGGCCGGCGCCGGCGCGGTTCACGAAGAAGACGCCGTCGTCGCTGTCGAGGATGAGCGAGAAGCGCAGCTCGGGCTCGCGCTGGGTCAGCGGCAGCGTCCAGGTGGTGAAGCGTCGCCCGTCCCCGGCGCGGCTGAAGGCGCGGTTGTGGTACTCGCCGTCGAGCCGGCAGTGGAGCATCGCCTTGCGGATGGGCGCCTCCTTCCAGAGCCGGAAGGAGAGCTCCAGCGGCTCGCCCAGCGCCGGGCAGAGCGGCTTCACGTAGTCAGGGGCGATGTCGAAGGCGAGGCTGCCGAGCCAGGTGGGGAGGGCTGCGCCCATGCCGTCGCACTCTACAGGAGGAGGCGGCGGCTGGCGTGAACGCGATGTTCACGTTCACCATCGGGTAACCCCGGGGGTTCTCCCCCGGCCGGCGGGGCAGGCGGGGAGGGCGGACGCGCGGTCCGGAGGTGTTCCAGGCCCGGACCCCCGGTCCGGCCGGAGCCCCGCCCGCCCCGGGATTGTCCCAGGGCGAGCGGGGCCAGACCTACATCACAGCACCCTGATGGCGATTGGCGTCGCCACGCCGCGCTCGAACACGTTCAGCTGGCCGCAGCGGGCGAAGTGGTTTCCGCTCGACCAGGGGGCGCCCGGCTGCGAGACCGCGGCCTCGAAGCCGGCCCCGCCGGAGAGGAAGGACTTCACCTCGAACCAGCCGTTCACGGTCTTGGAGCAGTCCATGTCCACGTCCAGCATCCAGTAGTGGGCGCCGAAGGTGTTCACCGGCGTCACGCCGTAGCCGTCCACCGCCACCGTGCGGAGCGTGCCCCAGGACGACTGCCACACGTTGGTGGTCCAGTCGGCCGGAGAGCCCTGCGCCGAGCTGCTCTGGCCGGCCTGCGGGCCGTACCAGTCGAGCAGCGTGTCGCCGACCTTGAGCGGCTGGGTGGTGGCGTTGAGCAGGTTGCGGTGGCGGATGGGGATGGCACAGAGCTGGTTGGCCGCGGTGCAGGTGCGCCCCAGCGCCGTCCGGGCGTAGGCCTCGTCGATGCCGCCGCGGAGCGAGAGGTTCTGGCCCACCGAGGTGACCGCCTTCACCAGGACGACCGTCCGCGTCCACTGCGCGCCCAGGTCGGTGACCGTGTAGCGCCTGGTCAGCTCGTCGAAGGTGATCCGGTACCTGCTCTGCAGGAGGCGGATGTCGGCGCCGTTCTGGTCGGCCACGCCGTCCAGGTCCTGGTCGCCGTAGTTGACGCTCCAGTCGCCGTTGAGGTCGAACTTGAAGCGCGGATCGGCGTCCGGCCCCTGCGTCACGTCCACCGACCAGAGGTAGTCACCCACCAGCTTCATGGCGGTGCTGCCCCAGGCGTTGGCCGTGCCACGGAAGTAGAGGCGCGCCAGGCCGTGGCGGAACGGGACCGCGCGCGTCTGGCCGCCGCCCGGGCCGCCCACCTCCGGCCAGTCGGAGCGACCCTCGACGCCGCCGGCGAGCGCCTCCTCCCAGTCGTAGAGCTGCCCGCCGGCGCCGACGGCGAACACGTCCAGCTTGCCGTTGCCGTCGATGTCGCCCAGCGCGGCGGCGCCCATGGAGCCGAACATGCCCATGCGGTGCGGCCAGCCGGGGAGCAGCCGGCCCTGGTAGTCCAGCGCGAAGACATGCGCGCCGCCGGCGTAGAAGAACGCGCCGGCCGGCGCCGCCGCCACCGGGGCCACGGTCAGGTCGTGGTGGGTCCACTGGCCGAGGCCGAAGAAGGCCTCGAAGGGATAGCCCGCCACCGCCGTGCCGTCGAGGTGGAAGCCGTAGAGGCCGGTCAGGTCGGCGATGGCCACGTCGGTGACGCCGTCGCCGTCGAGGTCGGTGAAGACGGCCGGCTCGTGGTTGCGGGGCGGGAGCACGATGGGCCAGCCCGGCAGCTCGGTCCCGTCGGCGCGCAGCATGAACGCGGTCCAGCCGCCGGGGGTGTAGCCCACCGAGAAGATCTCGGCCTTGCCGTCGTGGTCGGCGTCGATCAGGTGGACCTGGCCGAAGTCGCTCACGCCCTCCGGCGGGGAGATGTCGCGGACGCGCGTGCCATCGGCCTCGAAGATGGTGAAGGTGTCGTAGCCCCAGGAGGTCTCGGTGGTGCCGGGCCGAGAGGCCACCACCAGCTCGGGCTGGCCGTCACCGTCCACGTCGGCGACCCCGTTCGACTTCACGTCGGGGATGGTCGGGCTGACCTGCTGCGGCCAGCCGGCCCGGGTGCGGCCCTGGGCGTCCACCACCGTCAGCTCGAGCTGGGCGACGGTGCTGGTGACGGCGATCAGCGTCTGGGCGATCTCCGGCTTGCCGTCGCCGTCCAGGTCGGCCGCGATGGCCGGCTCGGTGGCCTGCACGTAGAGCGTGCCGGCCGGAACGGTGGGGAGGCGGCCGGCCGGGAAGCCCGGCACGAGCGTGCCGTCGGCGCGGTAGGCGTAGATGGGCGCCTGGCCGGGCGGGACCACCAGCGAGAGCACCAGCTCCGGCTTCCCGTCGGCGTCGAGGTCGGCCACGGTCACGGGGGTGAGCGCGGGGTAGGGGAGGGCGAGGGGGAAGCCCGCCACCGCGCTGCCGTCGCCGCGGTAGGCGTGGATGCTGGCCTCTCCGGTGACGACCACGGCGCGCTTGCCGTCGCCGGCCAGATCCACCAGCACCGGCGAGCGCGCGGCGAACGTGGTGTACATGTCCTCGATGTTCCTGGGCCAGCCGGGCTTCATGGCCGGGTCCACCAGGAAGCGGCTCTGGAACTCGTTGCCCTGGCCGTTCAGGTCGCGGACGCGCAGGCGGACCACCACCGGGTCGGCGCCGGAGAGCTGGGCGGGGTCGAGCGAGCCCAGCAGCCCGTTCACCACGCGCGCGGTGCCGGTCTCGAAGGGGGTGAAGACCAGCGTGCCGGTGCCGTGGTCCTGCGCCCAGGCCAGCTCGTACGAGGCGAAGCTGGAGCCGGTGGCGGTCCCGGTGACGGGGATGGCGGCGCCAGCGCTGGTGGCGCTGAAGCGGGCCGGGCCGGTCAGCAGGGCGGTGGTGTCGGGGATGGACTGGCCGGAGAGGACGTACAGGAGGGCCTCGTCGGCGCGGACGGCGCCGGCGCCCGCGTCCTGCCCAGGGAGCGGGCTGGCGGTGTGGCGCAGCACCCAGCGCACCTGCTCGGGCGTCAGGCCGGGGCGGGCGGAGAGGAGCAGGGCCGCCACGCCGGAGACGTGCGGCGCGGCCATGGAGGTGCCGTCCAGCCGGACGTAGCTCCCGCCCACCACCTTCTCCGGGTACCAGCCCTGGAAGTGGCCCTGCGCCGCCGCCAGGGAGAGGACGTCGACGCCGGGGGCGCCCACGTCGACCCGGTCGCCGTAGTTGCTGAACGAGGCGCGCTGCGCGGCGGCGTCGACGGCGGCCACGCAGAGGCCGCCGGCGGCGCGCGCCGGCGAGAAGACGGTGGCGTCGAAGCCGTAGTTGCCGGCGGAGTTCACGACCACGATGCCGCGGTCGTGCAGCGAGGCCACCACGTCGTCGAGCAGCCGCGAGGCGCTGCCGCCCCAGCTGTTGTTGATCACCTTGGCGCCGCGGTCGCCGGCGTAGATCATCGCGCTGGCCAGCGTCAGCGTGTCGCCGCCGCCGTTGGTGTCGAGCGCCTTCACCGGGAGGATGGTGGCGCTGGGCGCCACGCCCACGATGCCCAGGTGGTTGTTGGCGTTGGCGGCGATGGTGCCGGCCACGTGCGATCCGTGGCCCATGTCGTCGGTCGGGTCGCCGTTGTTGGCGACGAAGTTCCAGCCGTGGACGTCGTCCACGTAGCCGTCGTGGTCGTCGTCCACGCCGTTGCCGGGGATCTCGCCGGGGTTGGTCCAGGCGCGCCCCTGGATGTCCTCGTGGGCGAGGTCGAGGCCGGTGTCCACCACCGCGACCAGCACGCCGTTGCCGCTGGAGAAGTCGAGCGCGCGGTCGCCGCCCACGTCGTGGAAGCCCCACAGGTCGCCGAAGGCCTGGCCCCAGGCGCCGCTGCTGTTCAGGTAGGGGTCGTTGCCGGTGAAATCGGCCTTGTAGCGGTAGGCCGGCTCGGCGTACTCGACCGCCGCGTCACGGGCGAAGAGCCGCGCCATGACCGAGACGTCCACGGTGCTGCTGCGGACCACCAGCACGCGGTCCAGGCCGACCGCCTCGGCCGCGCGCAGGGCCGCGCCGCTGCTGGCGGGCACGCGGAAGGGCTGCGCCGTCGCGCCCAGGCGCGACATGAGGCTGGAGAGCTCCGAGGCCTTGGCCCCCGGGGCCAGCAGGGCGCTGGCGCTGCCGGCGCCGGGCCGGAGCTTCACGATGAGCTGCCCGGGGATCACCTCGGGCTTCGGCGGGAGCTTGCCCAGATCCACCACCGGCGCGACGCCGCCGCCCTGCCGCTGCTCCTGCTTCTCCGGCTGTGCGCCGCACGCCGTGAAGAGCGCCAGCGCCACCACCGCCGCCGCGACCGACCTCGAACCACGAACGAATGCCTGCAGCATGTGCCTTCTTTCCCCTCTGTGAAGCTTCGAGGGCAGGACGCCGTCCGGGAGGCGCCAGGAAAGAGACCCGGGCACGCCCTGCCGTGATGTGGGGTCGTCTGGCGAGACCCCGTACGCACCGCTGAATGCCTGGAGCCGCCGGGATTGCACGGCGATTGCGCAATCGCTGCCGTTCGCCGCGCGCGCACGCGCCCGGCTCCAACCAAGAAATGCAAATGCCCCGAACGCCGCGGGCAAGGGCCTGCGGCGAGCCGGCGCTGCCTGTCTCCGGTCCTCCTGGGCCCTCCGGTCCCAGGCAGGCGGAGTGGGAGGCCGGCCGGGCCCCGCGCTACGGCAGCGCCAGCGCGTAGTTCGCGCCGTTGTTGTTGTCCCAGTAGGTGCGGCCCGCGACCGTGTACGCGACGGCGTACTCGATCCGCCTGGTGCCGGCCGGCGCCGTGGCGTTGAACGACCAGGCCTCGGTCCCGGAGACCGTCGGGTAGCTGATCGAGCCGCCGTACGCGTACTGGTGGGCGCCGTCGAAGGTGGCGCTCACGGTCCTGGTCGTGGCCCAGCCGTCGGTGCTGTAGACCACCGTGACGGCCTTCGCATGGGCCAGGTTGCGGACCAGCACGTTGCCGTAGAAGCTGACCGAGCCCTGGCCGTTCACGTAGGCGCTGGCCCACTTGAGCAGCGCGTTGCCGGCGATCAGGTGATCGCCCTCGTTCTTGTCCACGCGGAAGTTCCGGCCGCCGTCGTTGTCCCAGTACTCGCGGCCGTCCACCACGTAGCGGATCACGAACTGGTTGCCGAAGAGCTTGCCGCCGCCGAGCGCGGTGACGCTGGCGCCCATGCGCCAGAGCTCGGTGTTGCCGCCGGAGGGCTGCACGTAGGTGCCGGCGCCGACCTCCTGCCAGGAGCCGTCGGCCATCTCCGCCCAGAACGAGAGCTGCTTCGCGTAGCCCAGGTTCTGCACCCGGACCAGCGCCTCGCGGTTCTCCGCGTAGATGCCGTAGTGCGAGGTCTGGTAGGCCTCCACGGTCAGGAGCTGGACCTCTCCGGCGGCGAAGGCGAGCGCGGGCACCAGGGCCAGCGCGGACAGCAGCAGCTTATTCATGGCGTCTTCCCCCTCGGTTCAGGCTTCCTGGCGCGGCAGCCTGTTCGACGACCGAGCCTCCTGGCACACGTTCTGGCCTCGGGTGGGCGGGGATGAAAGCCCCTCCCAGGGTCAATTCACGAAGGGTAAGATTTGCAGCTGGCGCAATCTGAAAGAGCTGCAACGCGCAATGTGAGCGTGCCAGACGGCTGGGAGAGAGGCGAAGGGCGCAGGCGCGCACCGGCCCTGCCGCGGGCGGCCGCGGCGGGATGTCTCGGCACCGGGCGACAAAATGCCGGAGTGCGACAGGCGTTGGCGGTAGGCTGGAGCATGCCCCGCGTCGCCGTCCTGATGCCTGCGCGCGACGCCGCCGCCACGGTGCGCGCGGCGGCGGCCTCGATCCTGCGGCAGACGGAGCGGGACCTGGCGCTGATCTGCGTGGACGACGGCTCGACCGATGCGACCGCCGAGGTGCTGGCCAGGCTGGCGGCGCGCGATCGCCGGGTGCAGGTGCTGCGCACCGGGGGCGCGGGCATCGCCGGTGCGCTGAACCGGGCGCTGGCCGCGGCGGACGCGCCGCTCCTGGCGCGCATGGACGCCGACGACGTGGCCCACCCGCGCCGCCTGGCGCTGCAGCGCGAGGCGCTGGAGGCCGACCCGGCGCTGGCCGCGGTGGGCGGCCGGGTGCGCCTCTTCCCGCGGCGCGCGGTGCGGGAGGGGATGCGCCGCTACGCGGCCTGGCTCAACGGCCTCACCACCCCGGCGCTCTGCGCGCGCGACCTGCTGGTCGAGGCGCCGCTGGTCCACCCGGCGGTCACGCTGCGCGCCGGCCCGCTGCGCGCCGTTGGCGGCTGGCGGGACGGCCCGTTCCCGGAGGACTACGACCTGTGGCTCCGGCTGGCCGCCGCCGGCGGGCAGCTCACGAACCTGCCGGTCCAGGTGCTCGACTGGCGCGAGTCCGGCGGCCGCGCCACCCGCACCGACCCGCGCTACGCGCTGGCGTGCCACGTGGCGCTCAAGTGCGCCCACCTGGCCCGCCACGTCCTGCCCGGCCGCCGCCAGGTGGCGCTGTGGGGGGCCGGCCAGACCGGGAAGGCCTTCGCCGACGCGCTGGCCGCCGAGGGGATCGCCGTGGCCCTCTTCGTGGAGGTGGACCGGAACAAGATCGGCCGGACCGTCCGCGGCGCCCCGGTGATCGCCGCCGCCGAGGTCGAGCGCGTCCGCGGCCTGCCGCTGCTGGTGGCGGTGGGCGCCCCCGGCGCCCGCGACCTGATCCGCGCCGAGCTGGCGAGGGCGCGGCTCGAGGAGGGGCGGGAGTACTGGTGCGTGGCGTGAGGGACTACGGCCTAACCTTCGCCCGCTCGAACTCCACCTCGATGGCGTCGATCGAGAGCCGGATCTCGTGCACGCAGTAGGCGAGCGAGCCCACGAAGCAGCCCAGGGCCGCGACGAAGAAGCCCTGGCCGACGGCCGGGAACCCGTTGGCCAGCGCGCCCATCGAGAGCGCGGCCAGCGTGATGGCGGCCAGGCCGAAGAGCTGCATGCGGCGGATGAGGTGGAGGCGGAAGCGCAGCGAGCGGAGCTGGACCTCCCAGTGCGGCTGCGGGTCGGCCAGGTGCTCCCGCAGCATGGCGCGCGCCACGCTGGTCAGGCCCAGGAAGCGCGTGGTGTAGGAGATGAACAGCAGCGAGATGGCGGGGAAGATCAGGGCCGGGATGGAGATGCTGAGGGCCGGGGTGGCGTCGGGCATGCGGCGCAGGTTACCGCCCGGCCCGCCCTGATCAGAAGTGGTACATGGCCGCGACGCTGCCGGTGAAGATCGACCAGGGCTCGGTGCCGCGCTGGGTGGTGATCCCCCACTGCCGCGATGACCGCTCGATGGGGCCGACCTCGGTCTTGACGCTGTCGTAGCTGATGGCCGCGCCCATGCTGGCCTCCATGGCCAGCTGAGGGATGCCGATGAAGCCGAAGTAGATCTCGAACCCCGCCCGCGCGCCCAGCCGCGCCGACCAGCCGGTGTACTTGGTGTCGTCGCCGCCGCTGTCGAGCGAGGGGATGGTCTCGTGGGCGTAGATGAGGTCGGCCTCGGGGACCAGCTCGAAGGTCGCGTGCTGGTGGTGGGTGAAGGCCAGCGGGAGGCCGAAGTGCAGGCCGAAACCGGAGAGGGAGGGGCCGTCGTTGGTCTGGAGCTGCCCGGCCTGCGGCGAGGTCACCGAGCTCTTGCGGTAGACCAGGCCGACGCCGGCGTCGACGCCCCAGTTCTTGGCCTTCCACCAGCCCTCCTTGGTCCAGTGGCGGAGGCCGACGGTGTAGACCGTGAGCGGGATGGGATCGGCCCCGCCGCTGGCCGGGAACTCGAACGGCTTGGTGTTGAAGACCACCAGCGCCCAGGTGCCCATGGCCCGCTGGCTGTCGCTCTCCGGCTTCTCCGGCTGGACGTAGCGCGTCACCGCCGCCGCGGGCGGGGGCGGCGGCGCAGGCGCGGGCTCCGGGGCCGGCGACGCCTGCCTGGGCGCGGGGGCGGCCAGCGCGGTGCCGGCGGAGCAGAGGAGGAGGACGGCGACGGCGCGGGCTTGGGACGAAGGGCGCATGCAGGGGCCTCGGACGGGAAGTGGACCTTCTTGGTGCGCGGCCCCGGGCAGGACAAGCCCGTGCTGGGGCGTGCGGTGCACTGTCCGTCACGTGCACGGAGGGTGAGGTGCGCGGGTGTGCGACCCGCACCCCGGACCCATGCAAGGCGGCTGAACGGGTGGTCGCGCCACGCTCCCAGCCCTAAAGACGTGCCTTTCCCCGGAGTGGAACATGCGCGCCGAAAGACCGTCCTGGCCGGCCGGCGAAGGTCCGTTCGTCTCGAGCCAGCGGGCCCGGACGGCCCGCGGAGTCGAAGGGCGAAGGGCGCGCGGGCGCTCTCGCCGGTGCTCGCAGCCGCCGCGGCGCTGCTGGCCTGCGCCGGCGCAGAGGGCAACGGCTCCACCACCGAGCCCCCGCCCGGCCAGACCACCTGCCCCATCCCCAGCGCGCAGGACCTGCCCACCTTCCGCGCCACCGTGCTGCCCATGCTGCAGTCCACCTGCGGGGCCAACAGCGCCATCTCCTGCCACGGCACCCCCTCGCCGCGCGGCCACGTCTCCTACTCGCCGGCGCTCACCGCGGACGACATCTGGGCGGAGCTGGTGGACGTGGAGCCGTCCAGCGCGCCGCCCGGCGCGGGCTGGCTGCGGATCGCCGCGGGCGATCCCTCCCGCTCCTGGCTGATCGAGAAGGTCACGCAGGACGACCCCGGCGGCGCCGGCCAGGCCTACGGCAACCGGATGCCGCTGGGGCTGCCCGACCTGTGCGACCCGACGGTGCAGACGCTCCGGACCTGGATCCTCCTCGGCGCACAGAACGACTGACCATGGCCGACCTCACCCCCATCACCTCCTGGACCGCCGACGACGTGCTGCACCTGGGCCGCCGCGCCGGGTTCGGCCTCACGCCCGAGGCGGCCGCCGCGCTCGCCGCCCAGGATCCGGGCACCGCCATCGCGGCCTGGGTCGGCGGCGCCGGCGCCTCCACCGCCGCCTTCGACGCGGCGCTGGCCCACGCCGACCCGGTCGACCAGCCCGCCAGCGGCGCCGCGGGCCCGGTGGCCGGCCCGCACGCCTACCTGGTCGAGGGGCGCGACGCCTGGCGCAACGACCTCTCCCGCGCGCAGGGCTACCTCGCCTTCCGCATGCAGTACGCGCCGGATGCCATGCGCGAGCGGCTGGGGCTCTTCTGGCACAACCTGTTCGCCACCGGCTGGTCCAAGGTCGGCAGCGTGGCGCTGATGCTCCAGCAGCAGGAGACGCTCCGCGCGCGGGCGCTGGACCGCTTCGACGACCTGCACGTGGCGGTGTCCAAGGATCCGGCCATGTGCATCTGGCTGGACTCGATCCTGAACCACGCGCGCGGGGACGACGTCCCCAACGAGAACTACGCGCGCGAGGCGATGGAGCTCTACTCGCTGGGCGCCGACAACGGCTACAACCAGCAGGACATCACGCAGCTGGCGCGCGCCCTCTCCGGCTGGGCCTACACCGTGGCGGCCGCCGACCTGGTGCAGGATCCCAACGGCGGGCGGGCGGCCGCGCGCGGCACGTTCCGCGTCTACGACGGCTCGCCCGTCTCCGGCGAGTACGTGTGGTGGGACCAGGGCGCGGACACGCTGCCCACGCAGCTGCCGGACGTGCGCGCCACCGGCGGCGTGACCTTCCTGGGCAAGGCCTTCGACGACCTCTCCACCGCGCCCGAGGGCCTGGCCGCGGGCGAGGACGTGCTGCGCGCCATCGTGAGCGAGCGCGGGCCCCAGGTGGCGCAGTTCCTGGCCCGCCGCCTGGTGCTGGGGTTCGTGACCGGCGCGCCCGTCCAGGCCGACCTGGACCAGGTGGCCGACCTCGTCCGCGTCGAGGCCGGCTTCGACCTGCAGGTGGTGCTGACGCGGCTGCTCTCCAGCCGCTGGTTCTTCGACCCGGCCAACCGCTTCGCGCTGGTGGAGGGGCCGGTTTCCTGGACCGTGCGGGCGGCGCGCGCCCTGGGCTACCCGCTGGCCGAGGCGTCCGGCGCCAGCGCGGCGACGAACCGCTTCCCGGCCTGGGCCGAGGTGGCCGAGTACTTCGATGCGGCCGGCATGAAGCTGCTCGACCCGGCCGGCCCCAATGGCTGGCGCGAGGACCTGGCCTGGCTCAACAGCGGCACCATCCGCGCCCGCACCCGGCTGGCCGCGGCGCTGGCGCTGGGCGAGACCTGGTGGCAGGGCGGCGCCGAGCGCGCCTTCTTCCCGGCCGATCCGCAGCGCTGGTTCCCGTCCGCGCCGGCCAGCCCGCAGGCGGTGCTGGACCGGCTGGTGGCGTTGCTGCAGCCCGCGCCCATCCCGGCCAGCGTCTCCGACGGCTGGCTCGCCGCCCTCTGGCCGGACGCCGCCGCCTTCGCGTGGGACGCGGAGGGGCAGCTGCGCGCGCGCGAGCTGGCCTACCTCGTCCTCTGCTCCCCCTCGGCCCAGGTCTACTGACAAGGGAGCGCACATGCTCACCCGCCGCCACCTCCTCCAGGCCACCGCCGCAGGCGCCGCAGCGCTGACGCTGCCGCGCTGCGCGCCCGCCGACCGGATCATCGAGCCCGCCACGCCGCGCCCGGCCAGGCCCATCCTGGTGGTGGTCTTCCTAGACGGCGGCAACGACTGGCTCAACATGATGCCGCCCACGGTGGGGCAGGACCGCGCCGTGTACGAGCAGCGCCGGCCCACGCTCCGCATCGGCAGCCAGGGGCTGGTGGAGATCGGGCCCGGCTACGGCCTCAACAAGGACCTCACCGGCCTGAGCCTGCTCTCGGACCGCGGCCGCGTGGCCTGGGTCCCGGGCGTGGGGATGAACAACCCCAACCTCTCCCACTTCGTCTCCGCCGACCTGTGGGGCCAGGGCTCGGCGCAGCCGGACGGCACCGGCTGGCTGGGGCGCTTCGCCGACCGCGCCTTCGACCCCGGCGGCGACGCGCTGCGCGGCGTGGCGGTCACCGGCGATCTCCCGGTGATGCTGCGCGGCCAGACCCGCGCCTTCGTGTCCATCGACGGGCCCAGCGGCTACGTCTACCCGTCGAAGCTGCAGGGCGGGAAGCTGGGCGGCCCATGGACGCCGCCGCGCTGGAGGCCGGCTTCGACGCCGCCGTGAACGCGCCCACCGCCGGCGCGCCGCCGGGCCAGGCCGCGGCGGCCCGCGTCGGCAAGGCCTTCCTGGACGCCACCCGCGCCTTCGGCGTGGAGGGCCGGCTGCCCTCGCGCACGCCCGCGGTGCCGTACCCGGGCGACCCCACCTACCCGCTGCGCCGGCTCGACGGCGGCCAGCTCGGCGGCGGGCTGGCCCGCCAGCTGAAGCTGGTGGCCCAGATGATCGCGGCCGGACTCGAGACGCAGGTCTTCTTCGCGCGCATCGGCGGCTGGGACACCCACGCCAACCAGGCCGTGGACCACGCCAACCTGATGCGGGCGCTGGGCGGCACGCTCTCCGCGTTCTACGACGACCTCGAGACCATCGGCACCGGCGAGGACAACGCCCAGCGGCGCACGCTGGTGCTGGCCTGGAGCGAGTTCGGCCGGCGCGTGCAGCAGAACCAGAACGGCACCGACCACGGGGCGGCCGGCCTCTCCTTCTGCATGGGGCGCGGCGTGAAGGGCGGCTTCTACGGCGCCTACCCGGACCTGGCCGCGCTGGACGGCAACGGCAACATGCACTTCACCGTCGACTTCCGCAGCGTCTACGCCAGCGTGCTGGAGCAGTGGCTGGGGCTGCCGGCCGCCTCCACCGACGCGCTGCTCTTGCAGGGGGCGGCCATCACGCCCTACCCGCGCCTGCCCTTCGTGCCGGAGGCGGGGGCGGGCGCGCTGCGGCGGCTGGTGGCGCGGCGGTAGGATCCCTGCCCTTCGACTCCGCGCCGCTGACGCGGCGCTACGCTCAGGGCGAACGGACGCTCGAGCACCTTCGGCCTGAGCTCCACGGCAACTCCGCGCGAGCGGCTGTTGCAGCCCCGTTCGGCCTTCGACTCCGCGCCGCTGACGCGGCGCTACGCTCAGGGCGAACGGACGCTCGAGCACCTTCGGCCTGAGCTCCACGGCAACTCCGCGCGAGCGGCTGTTGCAGCCCCGTTCGGCCTGAGCGTAGCGAGCCCGCAGGGCTCGCGGAGTCGAAGGCCAGCGGTCTAGCCCAGCCGCTCGCGCAGCGCCTTCTCCAGGGCCGCGCCGTCGTAGGGCTTCTCCACGAAGTCCGCCCGCAGCGCCGCCGCCTTCTCCCGCGCCTCGCCGCCGGCCAGGCCGCTGGAGAGGAAGACCGGGAGCGCCGGGGCGAGCTCGCGCAGCCGGTTCAGCGCGCCCAGCCCGTCCAGCCGCGGCATGGTCAGGTCGAGCAGCACCGCCGCGTGGCGCGCTGGATTGCTGGCCACCGCCTCCACCGCGGCCAGGCCGTCCGGCGCCTCGTCCACCTCGAAGCCGAGCCGCTCCAGCAGCCGGCGGGCCACGCGCCGCACCAGCTCCTCGTCGTCCACCACCAGGATCCGCCCCTGGCCCCGCCAGCGGGCGGCGGCCGGCACGGGACGGGCGGGCGCGGCGGCGGCGGCAGGCGCGCTGGCCGGCGGGAGCAGCAGCGTGAAGGTGGTCCCCCGGCCCGGCGCGCTGTCCACCCGCAGGCAGCCGCCGTGGCGGCGGATCACGCCCATCGTGGCTGCCAGCCCCAGGCCGCGCCCGGCCGCCTTGGTGCTGAAGAACGGGTCGAAGATGCGGGCCAGCACCTCCGGCTCCATCCCGCGCCCCTGGTCGTGCACCTGCACCCGCACGAAGCGCCCCGGCGCGCGCTCCGCCCCGAGCTGGAAGCCGTCCAGCGTGGCGCGGTCGACCTCGACCAGCTCGGCGCGCAGCGCGATGGCGCCGCCCTGCGCCGGCGTGGCCTCGGCCGCGTTGGTGACCAGGTTGAGCAGCACCTGGCGCAGCTGCACCGCGTCGCCCGCCACCGCCGGAAGGTGGGGGGCCAGCTCGCGCCGCAGCTCGATGTGCCGGCCGGCCGAGACCCCCAGCAGGTCGGCCGCCTCGGAGAGCAGCTGCGCCAGCGCCACCGGCTCGAGCTGTGGCTCGGCCCTCCCGGCGAAGGCCAGCAGCTGCCGGCAGAGCGCGGCCGCGCGGTTGGCCGAGCCGGTGGCGATCCGGAGCGGCTCCAGCGCCGGGTGGTCGGGCGGGAGCTCGCCGCGGGCCAGGTCGATGGCCCCCAGCACGCCCACCAGCAGGTTGTTGAAGTCGTGGGCGATGCCGCCGGCCAGCGTGCCCAGGCTCTCCACCTTCTGGGCCTGCAGCAGCCGCGCCTCCATGGCGCGCGCCTCGGTGAGGTCGGTGACGAAGGCGTAGGCGCCCATCACCGCGCCCTCGCGGTCCCGCAGCGGCACGCTGGAGACCTGCAGGAAGCGCTGCTGGCCGTCCGGCGCCTGCACCCGGGCCACGTACCGCTCCGACTGCCCCTCGCGCCGCCGCTGCAGGTGCTCGGCCACCTCCGGCCGCGCCGCCGGGGTGATGAACTCCAGCGGATCGCGGCCGACCAGCTCGGCGGCGGACCCGCGCCCGACCATGCGGGCCAGCTGGTCGTTGCACTCCGCGACGCGGCCGTCCGGGCCGATGCGCACGAACCCCTCGTCGCAGCCGGCCAGGAAGGTCCGGAACTGCTCGTCGCTGGCGCGCCGCTCCTCCTCCGCCGCCCGGCGCTCGCTGATGTCGCGCGAGATGGCGACGATGCCGCGCAGCTCCGGATCCTCGAGCCGGTTGCGCGCCACCGCCTCCATCCAGAGCCAGCCGCCGGCCTTGGTCTGGTAGCGGTACTGGACCGTCACCACCGCGCCCGGGCCGGCGAGCACCTGGCGCAGCGCCTCGCCCACGCGCTCGCGGTCCTCCGGGTGGATGAGCTGGAAGGTGTCGATCCCGGCCAGCTCCTGCAGCGTGAAGCCGCTGATCCGCTCCGCCGCGGCCGAGTTGAAGAGCAGGTGCCCCTCGGCGTCGAGGAGCGAGATGATGTCCCCGCTGTGGCGGGTCAACGCCTGGAAGCGCTGCTCGGTCCACGCGTCGGGCGGCCGCGAGGCGTTGTCCATCCGGGGATCCCTAGCAGAAACCCTGCGGCGAAGCACGCCAGGGGTGCCTCCTGAGCGGCTCCCTCGAAGTGGCTCGAGCAGTCTGCGCAGCAGGCGGGGAGAAACGCCCCTACCCGCGAGCGCGGCGCAGCAGGCCGCGCACGCCGCCGGGCGTGCCCGCCAGCGCGAGCGCCAGGTAGACCACGCCGAACACCGCCACGATGGGCAGCGCGGCGAGGACGGGGTGCAGCCGCGGCGGCGGGAGGAAGCCGCCGCCCCACTCGCCGGCCAGGCCGGGCATCTCCCCGCGCCAGCGCACCAGCGCCGCCTTCACCGCCAGTGCGGCAGCGCTGGCGGCCGCCGCCGAGGCCCAGAGCCGGACCATGCGCCGGCCCGGCACGCCGGTGGGCCCGATGCGCCGCCCCAGCGCCCGCCGCAGCAGCGCGTACTCCACCCAGGCCGCCAGGCCGGTGGTGGCGGTGATGCCCACCAGCCCGACCTCCTGCGGCACCCCCAGCTGCGCCGGCATGCGGACCGCCGACCACCAGGCCAGGCCGGCGGTGAGCGCCAGCCGCGTCACCGCGAACCAGAGCGGGGTGCGGGTGTCCTTGAGCGCGTAGAAGGCCGAGGCGTAGAGCCGCCCCTTGGCCGCCGCCACAAGCCCCACCGCCGAGCCCATCAGCACCAGCCACAGGTAGCGGGTGTCGGCCGGCGACTGCCGCCCGGTCTGGAAGAGCGCGCCCGCCAGCACGTCGCCGATGGCCAGGAAGGCGGCCGCGGAGGGGACCACGAAGAGCGCCAGGCGCGAGAGGCCGGCGTCGAGGCGCCGGCGCAGCGCCTCGGCCACCGCCTCCGGCGTGCCGGTGGCGGCGCTCATGGCCGGCAGCTCGCTGGCGGAGATGGCCATGCCGAAGAGGCTGATGGGCAGGAGGTAGAGCACCTGCTGGTACCCGAGGATGGCCAGGCCGCGGGTCCCGACGTAGGAGGCGTAGATGGTGTCCACGAACGCCGAGAGCTGCACCACGCCGCGGCCGACCAGGGCCGGGCCGAAGTTGCGCAGCACGGTCCGCACCGAGGCGCGGGCCACCGAGAGCGTGGGGCGGAACCGGCCCAGCAGCGCGAAGACGCTGGGCAGCTGCACGCCCACCTGCAGCACCGCCCCGGCCACGTAGCCCCAGGCCACCCACAGCCCCAGCCGCTCCTCCTCCAGCCGGCCGCCCAGCGCCACCAGCACCGCGATGACGGCCAGGTTGTTCACCACGGGTGCGGCATAGGAGAGGAAGAAGCGGCGGTGGCTGTTGAGGACCCCCAGGCACCAGGCCGAGAGCACCAGCGTGGCGGTGGAGGGGAAGAGGATGCGGACCAGCTGCACCGCCAGCGCCCGCTCCTGGCCGGAGAGGCCGGGGGTGATGGCGTCCACCAGCCAGGGCGCGCCCAGGATGCCGGCCACCACCAGCACCGCGGTGACCGCCGAGAGCAGCCCGGCCACCGCGCCGGCCACGCGGTCGGCCTCCTCCTCCTCGCCGCGCGCCAGCAGGTTGGCGTAGACCGGGATGAAGGAGGAGCTGAGGATCCCCTCGCCCAGCATGTTCTGGAGCAGGTTGGGGATGCGCAGCGCGGCGGAGAAGACGCCGGCCACCACGCCGCTGCCCAGCGCGTGGGCGAAGACCCGCTGGCGGACCAGCCCCAAGAGCCGCGAGAGCAGGATGCCGGCGGCCACCAGGAAGGCGTGGCGGCTGCCGTGGTCGCGCGGGCGCGCCGGGCCGGCCGGCGTGGCGGCGGGGGAGGAGGGGGAGGGGGACGTGGTCACTGGAGGAGGATCACCCGCCGGCACGAGCGGCTTGGTGGCACGGATCGGCCCCTCGCGGCAAGAGCAACCCGGGGCGAGCCCCGGATCTTCCCGGCGCGCGGGCGGTCGCCCGGCGGGCCGCGCGCGCCCGCCGTGGCCGAGGTGCCTCACGCCTCCGCCTGCGGGCGCCGGCCAGGAGCGGCCCTGGATCCGGCGAGCGCCCTCCCAGTGAAGTCGCGGAGCCGATCGCCGGGCCTCGCGCGCCGGGTGACCGAGGCCGCGCGGTCCGACCCCGGATCGATGGACACGGCCGCGGGGTGGCGCCGCTCCTGCGCCGCGGCTCCAGGGCGCCGCGATCGAGTTCGCACGGACCCAGGGTGGATGCACCCCCGGCGCTCGGCCCTGGGTGCAGGTCGCGGCGGGCGGCACAGCCGGTGCACTGGCCGATGCTCCATGAGCCTCGGCCTTCGCACCTCGACGCAGATCGGCCTCAGCCTGGCGCTGCCGTGCCTGCTCCTCCTGGGCGTCGCCGGGTACGGGTATGCCAACCTGCGCAAGCTGATCGTCCACGCGCGCGAGGTGAGCCGCACCGAGGAGGCCATCGCGCTGGGCGACCGGCTGGTGGCCACGGTGGTGGACCAGGAGACCGGGATGCGCGGGTACTTCGTGACCGGCGCGGAGGAGTACCTGGAGCCCTACGACCGCGGGAAGGAGGCCTTCGCGACGGCGCTGGCCGACGCCCGCGCGCACGTGGAGGGGGACCCGGAGCAGCTCGAGCGGCTGGACGCGATCGAGGGCCTGGCGAAGGACTTCGACCAGCAGATGGCGGCGCCGGCCATCGCCGGTGAGCGCAAGGCGCACGCGCAGGGCAAGACCACCGATCCGTTCGAGCGCGTGCTGCAGGCCGGGACCGGCAAGCGGATCATGGACGGGCTGCGCGCCCGGGTGAAGGCCTTCCGCGAGGCGGAGGAGGCGCGCCTGGCGGCGCGGCGCGAGGTGGCCGAGCGGCTGGTGCAGCGCGCGGCGCGCGAGGCCGCGGCGGTGGCGCTGGCGGCGGTGCTGCTCTCGGCGCTGGCCACCATGGCGCTGGCCCGCCGGGTGGGGCGCACCGTGCGCCGCCTGGACGGCGAGGCCCGCCGCCTGACCGCGGCGGTGGAGGCCGGGCAGCTGGAGGTCCGGGCCGAGCCCGGGCTGGTGCCGGCCGAGTTCGCCGGCGTGCTGGGCGGGATGAACCGGACCATGGACGCCTACGTGCGCCCGCTGGCGGTCACCACCGACTACGCCTCGCGCCTGGCCGCGGGCGACCTGCCGCCGCCCATCGCGGAGCGGTTCGAGGGCGACTTCGAGCGGCTGCGCGAGAGCATCAACCGGCTGGTGGAGATCGAGCACGCCCGCGCCGCCGACCTGGAGGGGCTGGTGGCCGCGGCGCTGGAGGGGCGGCTCGACCACCGCGCCGACCCGGCGCGCTACGCCGGCGAGCACGCCAAGGTGATCGACGGCGTGAACCGCGTGCTGGACGCGCTGGTGGCGCCGGTGCAGGCCGCGGCCGAGGCGGTGGCCCGCATCGCCCGGGGCGAGATCCCGGCGCCCATCGCGGCCGGCTACCGCGGCGAGTTCGGCGTGCTGGAGCGGAACGTCAACACCTGCATCGCCTCGGTGGGCCGGCTGGTGCGGGACGCCGACGCGCTGGCCGCGGCGGCGGTGCGGGGCGAGCTCTCGGCTCGCGCCGACGCGTCCGCGCACGCCGGCGACTTCCGCCGCATCGTGGACGGCTTCAACGCCACCCTGGACGCGGTGCTGGGGCCGGTGGAGCGCGCCGCCGCCCACGTGGCCTCCCTGGCGGCCGGCGGGATCCCGCCGCCGCTGGGCGCGGGCGAGGGCTGGCCAGGGGACTTCGCCCGGCTGCGGGCCAGCCTGGACGGCTGCGCCGAGGCGGTGCGCCGGCTGGTGGCCGACACCGACGGCCTGGTGGGCGCGGCCCTAGCCGGCCAGCTCGCCACCCGCGCCGACGCCGCCGCGCACGCCGGCGACTTCCGCCGCATCGTGGAGGGCGTGAACCGCACGCTGGACGCGCTGCTGGCGCCGGTGGGCGAGGCCACCCGCGCGCTGGAGGCGCTGGCGCGGCGCGACCTGCGGGCCCGCGTGGCCGGCGAGCTGCCCGGCGATCACGCGCGCATGAAGCGGGTGGTGAACGCCACCGCCGAGGCGCTGCACGAGGCGCTGGTGCAGGTGGCGGGCGCGGCCGAGCAGGTCTCGGGGGCCGCGGCGCAGATCTCCGGCTCCTCGCAGGCGGTGGCCGCGGGCGCCTCGCAGCAGGCCTCGGCGCTGGAGCGGACCACCCGGTCGATCGCCGAGGTGGCCGGGAGCGCGCGCGGCGCGGCCGCCGAGGCGGCCCGGGCCCACGCGCTGGTGGGGACGGCGCAGGCCGCCGCCGGGCAGGGCGCGGCCGCGGCGGCGGGGCTGGGCGAGGTCATGACCCGCATCCGCGCCTCGGCCGAGGGGACCAGCGCCATCATCCGGGACGTCTCGGACATCGCCTTCCAGACCAACCTGCTGGCGCTCAACGCCGCCGTGGAGGCGGCGCGGGCCGGCGAGGCCGGCCGCGGCTTCGCGGTGGTGGCCGAGGAGGTCCGCTCGCTGGCCCTGCGCGCCAAGGAGGCCGCCTCCCGCACCGAGGCGCTGATCCGCCAGTCGGTGAAGCAGGCCGGGGAGGGCGAGGCCGCGGCGCGGCTGGTGGCCGGCAAGCTGGCCGAGATCGGCCAGGGCGTGGCCAGCGCGGCCGAGGTGGTGGGCGGGATCGCCAGCTCGGCGCGCCAGCAGGCGGCCGGGATCGCCCAGGTGGACGCCGCCACCGCCGACGTGGACCGCGTCACCCAGCAGAACGCGGCCAGCGCGCAGGAGTCCTCCTCGGCCGCGGCCGAGCTCTCGCAGCAGGCCGAGCGGCTGGCCGCGCTCATCGCGACCTTCGAGCTGGAGCGCTAGCGCGCCCCTCCCGGGCCACGCGCGCGGCGCGCCGCGCGGGCAGACTCGGGGGATGCGCGCCATCGTGCTGTCCCGCTTCGGCGGCCCCGAGGTCCTCGAGCTGCAGGAGCTCCCCACCCCCGCGCCCGGCCCGGGCGACCTGCTGGTCCGCGTCCACGCCTCCGGCACCAACCCGGTGGACGCCAAGATCCGCGCCGCCGGCGGCTGGGCCGGGCTGCCCCTGCCCTGCGTGATCGGCTACGACGCCAGCGGCGTGGTGGAGGCGGTGGGACTGGGGGTGAAGGACTTCAAGCCCGGCGACGAGGTCTTCTACACGCCGGAGATCTTCGGCAATCCGAACGGCACCTACGCCGAGCTGGCGCTGGTCCCGGCCGCCATCGCCGGGAGGAAGCCGGCCCGCCTCTCCCACGCGCAGGCCGCGGCCATCCCGCTGGCCGGCGGCACCGCCTACGAGGCGCTGGTGCGCCGGCTGCGCGTCCGGGTGGGCGAGACGGTGCTCGTCCTGGGCGGCGCCGGCGGGGTGGGCACCTTCGCCATCCAGATCGCCAAGGCCGCCGGGGCCCGTGTCATCGCCACCGCCGGCCCGGAGAACCAGGAGACGCTGCGGGCGCTGGGCGCCGACGTCTGCCTCGACTACCGCAAGGACGACGTGGTCAAGGCGGCGCTGGCCGAGACCCGCGGGCAGGGCGCCGACGCCACCTTCTCCACCGTGGGCGGGCCGGGGCTGATGCAGGCCTTCGGGGCCACCCGCCCGTTCGGCCGGGTGGCCACCATCCTGGGCGCGCAAGGGGACGTGACGCCGCTCTACCTGCGCAACCAGGAGCTGCACGGCGTCTTCCTCCACCGCGAGGGGGCCCGCCTGCGCGAGCTGGCGGCGCTGGTGGAGCAGGGGAAGCTGGAGCCGGTGGTCGACGCCGTGCTGCCGCTGGAGCGCGCGCCCGAGGCCCACCGCCGGCTCGACACCGGCCACGGGCGCGGCAAGGTCGTGCTGCAGCTGGTCGAGTAGTCGCTCGCCCCAGCTCCGCTCGTGGTCGGGCCCGTCGAACCGGGAGCCGGTGCACGGCGCCGCGTGGCAGGATGGCGGCGGAAGCCCGGACCCGTTCGGCCTGAGCGTAGCCGCCGGAGGCGGCGGATGGGATGGCGGCGGAAGCCCGGACCCGTTCGGCCTGAGCGTAGCCGCCGGAGGCGGCGGAGTCGAAGGCCAGGGAGTCGACCACGTGCCCCAGGAGCGCTGGAAGGCCGCCATCTTCACGCCGCTGCAGGTCGCGGCCACGCTGCTGCTCTTCGCGGAGGTCATCCTGGTGCTGGGCCTGGCGGCCGCGCCGGGCGTGGCGGCGGTCGAGTGGGCCGCCGGCCGCTTCCCCTCGCCCGGGCCGGCGCGGGCGGTGGCGCTGGGCGTGGCCGGGGCGGCCGGCTACTTCGCCTTCGGGCTGGTCCAGCTCTTCCTCCTGCCCCTGCTGCGCTGGCTCACCTTCGCGGTGGGCACGCCGGTGGGGCGCTTCCCGTACCTCTCGTTCGGCGCCTGGCGCTGGGCCAGCTACAACGCGCTCACGCTGGTGTTCCGCTTCAGCTTCGTGAACTGGGTCCGGGTCACGCCGCTCCTGCCGCTCTTCCACCGGCTCATGGGCGCGCGCATTGGCCGGCGGGTGCAGATCAACACCGCCGTGGTGGCCGACCAGAACCTGCTGGAGATCGGCGACGACTCGGTGATCGGCGGGGACGTGACGCTGGTCTGCCACTCGGCCGAGCGCGGCCGGCTGGTCACCGCGCCGGTCCGGATCGGCCGCAACGTGACGGTGGGGCTGATGGCGGTGATCCTGCCCGGCTGCGAGATCGGCGACGGGGCGGTGATCGCGGCCGGGGCGGTCCTCTCCAAGCACGCCCGGGTCGGCCCGGGCGAGACCTGGGCCGGCGTCCCGGCGCGGCGGGTGGGGCGGCGGGAGTGAGCGCTCCCGTCGCCGGCTCCGCTCAGCCGTCGCAGCTCAGCGACGGGTTCCACTGGGCGAACATGCCCGACGGGTTGGGCGCCCAGATCCAGACGTGCTGGTCGTAGTGCCAGGGCATCATCGGGTTGTGCCCGGCCATGGGGCCGTTGAAGGGGAAGCCCGGGAACAGCGTCGGCGCGGGCGGCGGGTCGGCCGGCGGGCAGCTGTTGTCGTTCGCGCCGCAGCCCCAGTACGGCCCCTGCGCGGTGACGATGGGCTGGACGTACTCGACGGCCACCAGCTTGAGGCCGCCCTCCCAGGGAACGTACAGCAGCACCTCCGGCTGCAGCGGGTCCAGCGCCAGGTCGAGGCGGGACGGGTTCACGTAGTGGATGCCCATCACGCCGGCGGGCGACTGCTCGCAGTCGCTGGCGGGCACGTAGCCGTCCGCCAGCGCGGCGGCCACGTCGTGGTAGCGCGCCGTCACCCGGCGCACCTGCGCGAGCTGCGCGTTCAACCCCGCCGACAGGGCGGCGGCGTCCGGCGCCTGCCCGGCCTCCGTCCCGCCGCACCCGATGCACACGCCCGCCGCCAGCGCCGCGAGCAGCCTCGCACGACCCATGGTCCACCTCCGGGAAAGTGGGTGATGGAGTCATCACCGGCGCAGCTGCGAGCCAGTCCCCGGAGCGCGCAAGCATCCGCTTTCCGGGCGCGCAGGCGGGTGCAGCGGCCGCCCCGCCCCGCGCGTGTGGCGACGGCGCGCGATCGCGGTTGCCCAGCCTCGCCGAAAGTGGAACCGTCCGTTCCATGGCCCACGCCCACACCCGCTCCGCGTACGACCGGCTCACCGAGCGGCTCAACCGCTTCCCGCAGGGCGCGCCGCCCTCGCGCCACCTCTTCGAGATCCTGAAGATGCTCTTCAGCGAGCGCGAGGCGGAGCTGGTCTCGGTGCTGCCCATCAAGCCGTTCCGGGCCGAGAAGGCGGCGCAGATCTGGAAGACCAGCCTGGACGAGGCGCGCCAGGTGCTGGACGCGCTGGCCTCGCGGGCCCTGCTGGTGGACGTGCAGACGCCGGAGGGGATGGAGTACGTGCTCCCGCCGCCCATGGCCGGCTTCTTCGAGTTCTCGATGATGCGGGTCCGCCAGGACATCGACCAGAAGGCGCTGGCCGAGCTCTTCTACCAGTACCTGAACGTGGAGGAGGACTTCGTCCGCGCCCTCTTCGCCGGCGGCACCACGCAGCTGGGGCGCACCTTCGTCTCCGAGCCGGCGCTCTCGGAGGACAACGCGCTGTACGTGCTGGACTACGAGCGGGCCAGCGAGGTGGTGAAGACCGCCAGCGTGCGCGGCGTGAGCATGTGCTACTGCCGCCACAAGATGGAGCACCTGGGCAAGGCCTGCGGCGCGCCCATGGACATCTGCATGACGTTCAACGCCTCGGCCGAGTCGCTGGTCCGCCACGGCCACGCGCGCGAGGTGGACGTGGCGGAGGGCCTGGACCTGCTGGCCCAGGCACGCGACCACGGGCTGGTGCAGTTCGGCGAGAACGTGCGGCAGGGCGTGAACTTCATCTGCAACTGCTGCGGCTGCTGCTGCGAGGCCATGATCGCCGCCCGCCGCTTCGCCTCGGCCCACCCCATCCACACCACGCCCTTCCTGCCGGTGGTGGAGGAGGGGCGGTGCAACGGCTGCGAGAGGTGCGTCCGCGCCTGCCCGGTGGAGGCCATGGCGGCGGTCTCGGCCAACGATCCGAGGAAGCCGAAGCGCAGCCTGGCCCGGCTCGACGCGGAGCGCTGCCTGGGCTGCGGCGTCTGCGTGCGGGCCTGCAGCCAGGGCGCGCTCACGCTGGAGGCGCGGGAGAAGCGCGAGCTGACGCCGCTCGACGGCGCGCACCGCGCGGTGCTGATGGCGCTGGAGCGCGGCAAGCTGCAGGACCTCATCTTCGACAACCGGCTGCTGGCCAGCCACCGGCTGCTGGCGGCCTTCCTGGGCGCGGTGCTGAAGCTGCCGCCGGCCCAGCGGCTGATGGCCACCGAGCAGGTCCGCTCGCGCTACCTCGAGGCGCTGATCCGGCGGTTCGCGGCGTGAGCCCCGCGCGCGGGGCCGGTCGCCCTGGTTCACCGAGGGGCTGTTCGTGTTCCTGGAGGAGCTGCGGCTCCACAACGACCGCGACTGGTTCGAGCGCCACCGGGAGCGGTACCTGCGCGACGTGCGCAATCCCATGCTCCGCTTCATCGGCGACGTGGGGCCGGTGCTGGCCCGGCTGGCGCCGCGGCTGGTGGCCGATCCGCGCCCGGTGGGCGGGTCGCTCTTCCGCATCCACCGGGACACGCGCTTCGCCGCGGACAAGACGCCCTACAAGACCAACGCCGCCGCCAGCTTCCGGCACCAGGCCGGGCGCGACGTCCACGGCCCGGGGCTCTACGTCTCGCTGGCGCCGGGCGAGGTGGAGGTGGGCGGCGGGGTGTGGCACCCGGAGGCCGAGCCGCTGCAGCTCATCCGCCGCTCCCTGGTGGACCGGACCGCGGCCTGGCGCAGGGCGCTGGCCGCGCCGGGGCTGGACCGGCTGAGCTGGTGGGGCGAGGAGCTGAAGCGCACCCCGCGCGGCTTCCCCGAGGACCACCCGCTCGACGCCATGCTGCGCCGCAAGGACTTCGCCGCCGGCCTGGAGCTGACCGAGCGCGACGCGCTGCGTCCGGACCTCCTGGACCGCTGCGTCGAGGCCTGGCGCCCGCTGGGGCCGGCGCTCAAGCTGATGGCAGGCGCGGTGGGCCTGCCCTGGTGAGGGGCGCGCTCCGCAGGCATCGGGCCTCGGACCTCAGGCCACAGGTGAGACGTCCAGCAGCGAAGAGGCCTCACCCCGAAGCCCGAGGCCTGAAGCCTGAGGCCTGAGGCCTGAGTCCGAAGCCCTGGTGCCCCGCCTGGATGTTGCCACTCCCACCCGCCCGCCGTGTCATCCTCGTGATGCCCAGCCCGGAGAAGCACATGCGCCGCCTCGCCCTGCTCGCCGTCACGCTCGCCCTGGCCTGCACCGGCTCGGGGAAGGGCCCACCCGACACGTCCCACCAGCCCGGGGACGAGGTGTTCGTCTCGACCGCGCCCGGCGGCGGCGTGGGGGGCGACGGCACCGTGCCGCCCGCGGCCGAGCCCGGCACCGCCGGCCCCTCAGGCCCGTCCGGCCCGTCCGGCGACGGCGCCGGCACGCGGGCGCTGGTGGAGGCCGACGTCTACGCCCGGCGCGGCGCGCTGGTCTACGTGCAGAACACCTACCGCGGGCTGCAGGTGGTGGACCTGGCCGACCCGGCCCACCCGCGCCTGCGCGGGCAGCTGCCGCTCACCGGGACGCCGGTGGGGCTGTACCTGGTGGGCGACGTGGCGCTGGTCACCGCCTCGGACGTGCTCCGCTGGCTGCCCTCCGAAGGCGACGCGCCGGCCCAGGCCAGCTACGGCGCCCGGCTCTGGGCGGTGGACATCTCCGACCCCGACCACCCCGCGCTCCTCTCGGAGCAGCCGGTGGCGGGCGCCATCACCGACTCGCGGCTGGTGGGGGACGCGCTCTACGTGGTGAGCCGCAACCTGCCGTACTGGTGCCTCACGCCCATGGCCGGCGACGTGGCCGGCAGGCCCTGGCCTGCGGCCGACCAGGTCACGGTGGCCAGCTTCGACGTGTCGTCGCCGGCGGCGCCGCGGCCGGTGGATCACCTCGACTTCGCGCAGTCCGGCTGGTCGATGCACGTCCACGTCACCGCCGAGCGGATCACCGTGGCCGGGTCCGGCTGGGAGGCGGGGAACGACGCGGGCGTGACCCAGCTCACGGCAGTGGACATCTCGGACCCGGCCGGCCGGCTGGTCGAGGGCGCGCGGATCACGGTGGCGGGGCAGGTGCAGGACCGCTGGGCGCTCGACCTCGACGCGGCCACCGGCACCTTCCGCGTGGTCACCGCCGACCAGTGGTCGAGCGGCGCCCGGCTGCACGTCCTGGCCTGGGCGGCGCCGGACCAGGTGGCGCCGCTGGGCGGGCTCGACCTGGACGTGCCGGAGCGGGTCACCGCCGCGCGCTTCGACGGCGCCCGCGCCTACGTGGTGACCGCGCTGGCCATCGATCCGCTCTGGGTGGTGGACCTGGCCGACCCGGCGCAGCCGGCGCTGGCCGGGCACCTCGAGATGCCGGGGCAGCTCGACTACCTGGTCCCGCGCGGCGACCGGCTGCTGGCGCTGGGGCACGGCGGCACCGGGGCCGGCTTCCAGCTCCACGTCTCGCTGCTGGACGTGGCCGACCCGGCCCACCCGGCGCTGCTGGCGCGCCGCGTCCTCTCGCCGGACTGGGCCTTCGTGCCGGCCTCGCCGGACGATCTCCAGAAGGCCTTCCAGGTGCTGGACGAGCAGGGGCTGATCCTCCTGCCCTATCAAGGCTACGACCGCGAGACCTGGAGCTGGTCGGGCGGCACGCAGCTGTTCAGCTTCACGCGCGACACGCTGGTGCAGGAGGGCTTCGTGGCCCACCTGGGCGATCTCAAGCGCGCCTTCCCGACCGACGCCGCCGGCGTGCTGGGCGCCTTCTCCGACCAGGCGCTCCAGACCATCGACGCCCGCGACCGCGCCCACCCGGTGCAGCTGGGGCAGGTCGACCTGGCGCGGCCGGTGTGGGACCTGATCGTCTCCGGCGACCGGACCCTGGAGCTCTCCGGGCTGCCGTGGTGGGGCGGCATGACCGAGCTGGCGGTGACGCCGGCGGCCAATCCGGAGGGCGCGCCCAGCTGGCGGACGCCGCTGGCGGCCTGGTGGACGCGGCTGCTGAAGGTGGACGAGGTGGGCTGGGTGGTGGGCAGCGCGCCATACGACGGCACCGGGCAGGGCCAGACCTTCGTCCAGGCGGTGGACCTCTCCGGCGACGCGCCGCGGCTGGCCGGGCGGCTGGAGCTGGGCAGCAGCTCCGGCTACTGGTACGGCGACCCGGCGCAGGTGGGCCGGGCGCTGGTGGTGCCGGAGGTGACCTGGGACGGCGCCTCCGGCTACGACGCCACCTTCTCGGTGGTGGACCTGTCCAGCCCCGACGCGCCGGCCGTGGTCTCCGAGGTGGCGCTGCCGGTCCACGACTGGATGGGCGGGGTGACCGGGATCGGCCACACCGCCTGGTTCTGGCACTACGACTGGGCCGAGCCGTACACCACGGTGCGGTACGCGCTGGGCCGGCTGGACCTGGCCGACCCCGCGCACCCGGTGCTCCTGCCGGAGGTGAACGTTCCGGGCTGGTTCTTCTCGGCCTCCGACGACGGACAGCGGGTCTACACGCAGGAGTACGAGTGGGACGGCGCGGAGGCGCGCATCCGGCTGCACGCGCTGGAGCTGACCGACCACGGCACCGCCCGGCTGATCGGGTCGGTGGCCATCCCGGGCTGGACCACCAACGCCGTGCGCGTGGGGCAGCACGCGTACCTGACCGGCTGGCGGAGCGGCGGCGAGGCCGTGCTGTACGTGATCGACCTGGACGCGATGGCGCTGGTGGCGCAGGTGCCGATCCAGGCCAGCTGGATGTGGGCGATCGGCTCTGGCGGCGGGAAGCTCTTCCTGGCCACCGGGTGGCCGGCGCCCTCGGTGCTGGTGGTGGGGATCGACGACCCCGCGCACCCGGTGGTGGAGCAGACGGTGCCCACCAGCGGCTACCAGTACCGCGTCGAGGTCGGCGCCGGAGCCGCGTACCTGCCGGCGGGCGCCTACGGCGTGCTGCGGATCCCGCTCTGAGCGGGTGGCGGGGCCCGCCGCTCGCCGCCCGTCGGAGGGCGAGCGGCCCCGTGGTTGCGGCGGCGTGTCCGTGACCCTGCGCCGCCTGGCCGCGGGGGACATCCCTGACCGCCCCGCGGCCTGGGCGTGTCCCGCACCCAGCGTCTCGCGCGGTCGCGCGCCGACGTGCTAGAGCCGGAGGGTTCGCCCAAGGCAGCGGAGGGGACCCTGCTCATCCCGGTTGGACTCGACGAGGCCCGGCTCTCGCGCCTGCCCTGGGCGTCGATCGTCATCCTGGCGCTGAACGTGCTGGTGCTGGCGTGGCAGGGGCTGGCCTCCAACGACCGCGCGCTGGAGGCGAGCGCGCGCGCGCTGGTGGAGTACTGGTCCGAGCACCCGCAGCTGGAGACGCCGGCCTCGCTGCAGGGCACCCCCTACGACCGCGAGTGGATGCTGTGGGCGACGGACACCTCGCCGGACGAGGTGGGCAGCAGCGCGGGCGATCCGGCCGAGCTGGAGGCGCTGGGCGAGGAGCTGGCGGCGGCGCGGGCGCGGGATCCCGAGGTGGCGTACGGCCTGGTGCCGGCGCGCGGGCTCTCGCAGCCGGGCTGGTTCACCGCCATGTTCCTGCACGGCGACCTCTTCCACCTGCTCGGGAACATGCTGATCTTCTGCCTGGTGGTGGGGCCGTTCCTGGAGGACGCCTGGGGCCTGGCCTTCTTCCTGGGCCTGTACCTCTGCGGCGGCCTGGCGGCCGGGGCGGCGCAGGTGGCGCAGGACGCGTCCTCGACCGTCCCCATCATCGGCGCGTCCGGGGCCATCTCCGCCTGCCTGGGGGCGTTCGCGCTGCGCTTCGCGCACCGCAAGGTGAGGATCTTCTACTGGTTCTGGTGGTTCATCCGCGGGACCTTCTTCATGCCGGCGTGGCTCTTCGCCTTCTTCGGCTTCACCATGGACCTGCTCAACCTCCAGCTGAGCCGCGGCGGCTCGGGCGGCGGCGTCGCCTACGCCGCGCACGTGGGCGGGTTCCTGGCCGGGCTGGCGGTGGCGATGGTGGTGCGCGCCACGGGGCTCGACGCGAAGCTGGGGCGCGAGGGGGTCGGCAAGTGGGGGGCCAGCTTCGCCGCCTCGCGGGCGCAGGACGCGCTGGCGAGCGGCGACCTGTTCGCGGCGCGGCAGCGGCTGGAGGCGGCGGTGGACGCCAAGCCGCGCGACCTCGACGCGCTGCTGGAGCTGGCGCGGCTGGAGGCGAAGCGGTTCGACCGCGCGCGCGCCACCGAGCTGGTGGAGCGGGCGCTGGGGATGCAGCTCACGGCCGGGGATCGCGCCGGGGCCAAGGCGCTGCTGCTGGAGCTGGGCGGCTGGATCCAGCCCGAGCTGCTGCGCCCGGCCACCGCCTTCCGCGCGGCCGAGCTGGTCGCGGCGGAGGACCCTGGGCTGGCCGACCAGCTCGACGACGCCGCGGCCGCGGGCGGCGGCGCGGTGGGCGCCAAGGCGCTGGCGCGGATGCTGCGGCGCGCGCGGGCTGGCGCGCCGGAGCGCGCGCGGGCGCTGGCCGAGCGGCTGGTGGGGTTCCCGGGCGCGCCGCCCGAGCTGGTGGAGCAGGCGCGGGCGCTGCTCTCGCAGCTGGCGCCGCCGCCGCCGGAGGACCGCGCCATCTCGCTGGAGCTGGAGCTGCCGGCTGCGCCGCCGCCTCCGCCAGCGGCCGGAGCGCTGGGCCAGGGCCCGGTGCAGGTGCTGCACTGCCGGATCACCGGGCTGCTGCCGCAGGGGCTGGCGGTGGTGGACGGGACCGGGAGGGCCGGGGTGGTGGCGCTGGGGCGGGTGGCGGCGGTGGCCGCCGGGCTGGTGGAGGCCGCGCCCACGCCGGCGGCGGCGTCCGCGCCCAGGCTGCTGCTGGACCTGCTGCTGGTGCCGGCGGAGGGGCACCCCGCCCGCACCGTGCTGCGCGTGCCCGCCCACGGGCTGGGCCTGCAGGCGCTCTACCCCGGGCTGGCGCCCGCCGACGCCTGGGCCCGGCTGGTGGAGGCGCTGGTGGCGGGCGGGGCCAGGCCGGTCCCGTCGCACGCCGCGGTGGCTGGCCGGCCCTTCGGACGCCACGCCGACGCGAGCGCCTTCGAGGCGGCAGCCTGGGGCCGCCCGCTGGCCTGAGCCGAGCCAGACCGAGGGGTCCGCCGCGCGGACCCCGGTACGCGCCGCGGACCCTCGCCGGCGGGCAGATGTCCCGCTGGCGTGAGCTTCGCGCTGGCACGCGGGCTGCGATGCCGGCCGGCGTGACCGCTCCTCGACGCATCGTGCCTGGCGCCTCGTATCTCGCCTCCCGTCGCTGCTCGCAGCGGGAGTTCCTCCTCAAGCCGTCCAAGCTGACGAACCTCGTCATCCGGTTCGTCCTCGCCGTGGCGGCGGCCCGCTACGGCATCCTCATCCACGCGGTCTGCGTGATGAGCAACCACCTGCACCTGGTCCTCACCGACCCCCTCGGCAACCTGCCCGAGTTCAGCCACCTCTTCTTCGGCGTCGTCGCCAAGGCGCTCAACGCGCTCCACGGCCGCTGGGAGAACTTCTGGGCGCCGGACAGCTACAGCGCCGTCGAGCTCGTCTCACCGGACGACATCGTCGAGAAGACCGCCTACACGCTCGCGAACCCGGCGGCAGCCGACCTGGTCGAGCACGGCCGCCAGTGGCCGGGCGTCTGGACCGCCCCGCAGGACATCGGCGGGCCTGCGCAAGCGGTGAAGCGCCCCGGCCACTACTTCGTCGAGGAGGGCGCCATGCCGAAGCGCGCGGAGCTGGTGTTCACGGTGCCGAAGGGGTTCGCGTCCGCAGAGGAGTTCCGGGCGCGTGTCACGGCCCGCGTGAAGGAGCTCGAGCAGGCCGCGGCCGAGAAGCGCGAGCAGGCCGGCAAGCGCGTGCTGGGCGCCCAGCGCGTGATGAAGCAGAAGCCCACCGACCGGCCCACCACCGGCGAGCCGCGGCGTCGCCTCAACCCCCGCGTCGCCGCAATGGACAAGTGGAAGCGGATCGAGGCGCTGCAGCGGCTGAAGTCATTCCTCGAGGCCCACCGCGAGGCGCTGCTGCGGTTCTGCGGCGGCGACCGCGCCGCGGTCTTCCCGCGCGGCACCTACCTGATGCGCGTGCGGTTCGGGGCCTGCTGCGCCTCAGGCTGAGGTCCGCCGCGCGGTGGTTCCAACCTGGAGCCAGGGCGACCCGCGCAGCGGAGGCCGGGGTGCGTTCTTCGCTCGCGACGTTGCGCCCGCCGAGCGCGCCCGGGTGCGTCGAGGAAGCCGCGCGCTGCCCTCGGGCCAGGCCTGGGTCGCCGCCTCGCTTGTTGACGGGGCGGCGACTCCCCTTGCGGGCCCGCCGGTGCTCCGGTCGCCCGGCGGACCCCTCGGTCCGGTCAGGCCCGGGTCAGGCCGCCAGCTGGGACTTCCCCTCCGCCTCCTTGCCGCTCTCGCCGGCCACCGCCGGGTAGACGAGCCCCGCCGCTACCGCGCCCACCAGCGGCGCGACCCAGAACGCCCACAGCTGCGCCAGCGCCCAGCCGCCCACGAAGAGCGCCGGGCCGGTGGAGCGGGCCGGGTTCACCGAGGTGTTCGTGACCGGGATGCTGATGAGGTGGATGAGCGTGAGGCACAGGCCGATGGCCACCGGCGCCAGCGCGGCCGGCGCCCGCCGGTCGGTGGCGCCCAGGATCACGAACAGGAAGCCGAAGGTCAGGACCGCCTCGCAGATCAGGCCGGCCCCGAGCGCGTAGCCGCCCGGGGAGTGCTCGCCGTAGCCGTTGGAGGCGAACCCGGCCGCGAGGTCGAAGCCTGGGCGGCCGGACGCCACCAGGTAGAGCGCCGCGGCCCCGACGATCGCGCCGGCCACCTGGGCGACGACGTAGGGCAGCACCTCCTTGCCCGGGAAGCGCTTGGCCACCGCCAGGCCGACGGTGACCGCGGGGTTCAGGTGGCAGCCGGAGATGTGGCCGATGGCGTAGGCCATGGTCAGCACCGTCAGGCCAAAGGCGAACGAGACGCCCAGCAGGCCGATTCCCACCTCCGGGAAGGCAGCCGACAGCACCGCGCTCCCGCAGCCGCCGATGACCAGCCAGGCCGTTCCGATGAGCTCCGCCACGACACGCTTTCCGATCGGCATGGATTCCTCCATCAGGTGTGCGCGCGAGCCTACCCGCCCCGCGGCTCGCCGGAGATGGCCACTCAGGTCAGGGGCGGGTTCGCCCCCGCCGGTAGCGCCCCTGGCGGACGCGTCCAAAGGAGGGGCCCGTGCAGACCCACCGGCCGCGCGGCGGACCCCTCGGTCCGGCTCAGCGGCGCTTGCCGGACGGCTTGCGCGCGCTGACCCGCGCCCGCGCCGTCACTGCGGCCTTCCCCTTGGCAGCCGGCTTGCGCGCCTTGCCGAAGACCGGCCGTGGGCGGACGCTCAGGACCTTGTCCTCGGCCAGGAAGCTCACGCCGTCGAAGTACCAGGCGTAGTCCGGGCAGGGGCTCTCCTCCCGCAGCTGTACCTCGCCGTTGGCGCGGATCACCAGCATGGCGGGCGTGCTGTTGAGCTGGCCGCCGGGCAGCACCGCGCGTTGATACGTGACGAACCGGTCGGTGGCTGGGCGCATGCCGGCGGGCAAGGTGAAGATGGCGTAGGGGCCGTTGGTGGGGTGGGGCGGGGGCTGGAAGAGCGGCGAGATCCCCACCGCGCCGCGCAGGTGGACGACGCCGGTGCCGCCCACGCCGCCCGTGTCGACGACCTGGAGCGGCTCCTTCCAGGCGCCGAAGTTGCTGAACGCGAACAGGTTCGGGATGAGCGTCGGGACGACGATGCTGACGGTGGCCATGGGCTCCCCTCCGGGCGGCCGGATCGACCGCGGGTGAAGCGCGCACGCTAGCCCAGCGCGGGGGGCGGCGGGATCCTCCCAGGTGGGACGTACCGCCGGTGCGGACTGCGCAGCGCGCCGCGCCGTCCGGACGAGCCGCCCCGGGCAGGAATGTGACAGCAGGTGAACGCGCCGGGGCCGCGACGGCTTTGCTTCCGGCCGCCCCCGCCCTTTGTTAAGGGTCAGGGATGCTCCTCGCGCCCCTGCTGGCCGCGGCCCTCTCCGCCACCCCCGCCCCGGCCGCCCCGCCCCGCCCGCAGCCGCAGCTGACCCCCGACCCGGGCGTCGAGCTGGCCGGGCCCGAGCTGGGCGCGGTGCGCGAGCCGTCGGCTCCCGGCGCCTGGGGCGGACCGCGCACCGGGCGCGAGCCGACGCTCTCGGACCGGGTGGCCAGCTACGTCCTCCGCGCGGAGCTCGATCCGGTGAAGCACACCATCGAGGGGACCGAGCGGCTCACCTGGCGCAACCGCAGCGCGCTGCCCATCCGCAGCCTCTACCTGCACCTCTACCTGAACGCGTTCGAGTCGGAGGGCTCCCTCGCCAGCCTCGACCGGCGCCGCTTCGGCGACTTCCGCTACGGCCTGGAGACCGAGGACGGCGAGTGGGGCTCGATCACCCTGCGCTCCGTCCGGCAGGGCGGGCGCGACGCGCGCTGGGCCTTCGTCCACCCCGACGGCGGGCCGGACACCGATCACACGGTAATCCAGGTGGAGCTGCCCGAGGCCGTGCCGCCGGGGGGCACCGCGGTGGTGGACCTCGCGTTCCACGATCGGCTGCCGCGCGTGGTGGCCCGCAGCGGCTGGTTCGACACCTTCCACATGGTGGGCCAGTGGTACCCGAAGGTCGGCGTGCTCGAGCTCCCGGGCGAGCGCGGCGCCACCCGGCCGCGCTGGAACTGCCACGCGTTCCACATGCTCAGCGAGTTCTACGCCGACTTCGGCAGCTACGACCTGGAGGTGGTGGTGCCGGAGGGCTACGTGGTCGGCGCCGTGGGCGCGCTCGCGGGCGCGCCGGCCCGCGCCGGCGGCCGGGTGACGTACCGCTTCCGCGCCGACGACGTGCACGACGTGGCCTTCGTCGCCTGGAACGGCTTCGCGCCGCCGCTGGAAGCCACCTGGACCGGGCCGGGCAGCCCGCCGGTGAAGGTGACGGTGCTCCACCCGCCCGAGTTCGAGCGCTCGGCGCGCGAGACGCTGCAGGCCAACCTCGACGCGCTGACCTGGTTCTCGAAGGCGCTCGGGCCCTACCCGTACCCCACCAGCACCGTGGTCATCCCGCCCTACAACGCCGAGGAGGCCGGCGGGATGGAGTACGAGACCTTCTACACCAGCGTCGGCGCCAACGAGGGCTACACCGCCTCGCCCGGCATGGCCCGCTACGTGGCGGTCCACGAGTTCGGCCACGGCTACTTCATGGGCATCCTGGCCTCCAACGAGTTCGAGGAGCCGCTGCTGGACGAGGGGGTCAACGAGTGGCTCGACGTCCGCATGATCGGCGACGACGCGCCGGCGCTGGACGTGATCCCGGCGCCGCTGCGCTGGCTGGGCGTGGAGCGCCCGCGCGTGCGCCACTGGGACGTGGAGCGGGCCGCCGGCCGGCCCGACGAGATCAAGGACCCCATCTCCGGCAACGCCTGGCACCGCTGGTCCGCCGGGAGCTACTTCCTCATCTACCCGCGCTCGGTGCTGGTGTTCGAGGACCTGGCCGCGCAGCTGGGCCAGGAGACCGCCGACCGCGCCATGAGGCGCTACTACGAGCAGTGGCGGTTCCGGCACCCCAGCACCGCCGACCTGCGCCAGGCCTGGCTCGACGTCGCGCCGGACGCGGCGGCCCGCGCCACTGTGGACCGCTGGTTCGAGGAGCAGGTCTACCGCGGCACGCCGCTCGACGACCGGGTGGTGGCCCTGGAGAGCCGCGAGCTGCTGCCCGAGCTGGGGCTGGGGGCGGACGGCGCCGAGCTGACCGCGGCGGCCCGCGACGCGCGCGTGGAGCAGGCGCGCGAGGCCTGGCGCAAGGCGCACGGTCCGCCCGATCCGAAGCAGCCCGGCCCGTTCCCGTTCCGCACCACGGTGAGCGCGCGCCGCAAGGGAGCCCACGTGCCCCGCGCCCTCGAGGTCACCTTCGAGGATGGCACCACGGAGCGGCTGGCCTGGCCCGCCGGCGAGGCCTGGGGGCGGTGGGAGCTGGACCGGCCGGTCCGCGCCAGCGAGGCGAGGCTGGCCCCGCCCGCGCTGCTCATCGACGCCAACCGCCTGGACGACGGCCGCACCCGCGAGGCGCACCCCGGGACCTCCGCCGGCCTGGCCCTCGCGGCCGAGGGCTGGCTCCGCTACCTCTACGCGCTCGTGGGTGCCCTGTGATCCCTGGCCTCCCTTCGCTGCTCCGCCTGGGGCTGGTCCGCGCCTCGCGCTGGCGGGTGCTGGCGCTCTTCTCCACGCTGGCGCTGGTGGCGTCGGCCGCGGCCGTGCTGCCGCTCTGGGCCTACCTGGCGGGCCAGCTGGACCACGCCGTCGGGCCGGACGCGACCGGCCCGGTCACCACCGGCCTGCTGCTGGAGCTGACCCGCGGCCTGTCCGAGAACGGCGGCGGGGTGTCGATCGGGCTGGGGCTGGTGGGCGGCCTGGCGCTGTCCCTGCTGCTCGGCCCCTGGTCGGCCGGCGCCGCCATGGCCGAGGCTCGCGCCGAGGCGCCGCTCCGGTTCCGGGCGCTGCTGGGGGCGGCGGGTCAGCTCTACGGCCGGCTGCTGCGGCTCTGGCTGGTGGCGCTGATCCCGCTGGGCGCGGCGGCTGGCGTCTCCGCGGCGCTGGTGCACCACGCCGGCGATCGGGCCGCGCACGCGCTCACCGAGGCCGAGGCGCTGGCGGCGCAGCGGCACGGGCTGTGGGGCGCCCTGGCCGTGGTCTTCCTGGCGCAGCTCACCGTGGAGGCCGCGCGGGCCGAGCTGGCCGCCCGCCCGGAGCGGCGAAGCGCGCTGCTGGCCTGGGCGGCCGGCAGCTGGCTGGTGCTGCGCAGGCCGGTCCGGACGCTGGTGTCCGGCGCGCTGGGCGTGGCGCTGGCCCTGCTCGCCAGCGGCGCGTTCATGGCCCTCCGCGGCCGGCTGCCGTCCGGCGCGGGCTTTACCGCGCTGGGGTTCCTGCTGGCCACCCTGGCCAGCGCCGGCGTGGCCTGGGGGCGCGCGGTCCGGCTCGGCGCGCTGGCCGAGCTGGCGGCGCACGACGAGGTGGTGCGGGCGGAGCGCAGGGCGCGGCGCGCCGAGCGCAAGCAGGCGAGACGCGCGGCGAAGCAGCAGGCGCGCCAGGCGGACGGGGCCCCGGCGCCGGTCGCCCCGGCGCTGCCGCTCCAGCCCGACGCGCCGGCCGCGTTCGAGCCGGCGCTGCCGTCCGGCGTGCCCGCCGCGCCGGAGCCCGCGTCGCAGCCCCCGGCGTCGCCGGCCACGGAGGCAGCCCAGGCTCCCGGCCCCGCGCCGGACCCCGGCGTCGCAGACCCGTGAGTCCCTGATCGGCGGCCGCTACAGCCGCCCTTCGCCCTCGCCGCCGGGGGAGCCGCTCTCCTGGTCGTAGCCCGACCGTTCGCGCCGCTCCTCGAAGGCCAGGTCACCCCTGGCCCGCCGCTCCCGCTCCGGCGAGTCGCCCGACTCCGGCGCCAGGTGCTCGTCGTCCTTCTCCGGCACGTCCTTGCGTTCGGTGGGATCCGATGACGAGACCGTGGGGATGCCCGCGGGTCCCTGCAATCCGGGCAGGCGTGCGTGCCGCGGGTTGCCCCCGACGCCGTCCTGCCGCAGGGTCCCGCCGCCGGGTCGCCCCCCCGTTCGGTCTGGGCCCTTCGACTTCGCGCCCGCTGCGCGAGCGCCACGGTCCAGGCGGGCGGAGTCGAAGGGCACGGTCCCGACACTCCGTCCCCGAGGGGTCGCGGATGTGCCGTCGCGCTCCAGGAGGCGGATCATGGAGCCGATCGTGTCCCGTGCCTCGCGAGCCCTGGCGGCGGAGCGGCCGGCGGCCGTGGCCGGCTCGTTCTACCCCGGCGCGCCGGTCGCGCTGCGCGCCCAGGTGGAGGCGCTGCTGGCGGCCGCGCCGGTGCGCTGCGCCCGCCGGCCCAAGGCGCTGGTGGTCCCGCACGCCGGCTACGTCTACTCCGGCCCCATCGCCGCCAGCGCCTACGCGCAGCTGCGGGCCCCCGGCGCGGCGGTGCGCCGGGTGGTGCTGCTGGGGCCGGCGCACCACGTGGCGGTCACCGGGCTGGTGCTGCCCGGCGCGGCGGCCTTCCTGACGCCGCTCGGCGCCGTGCCCGTCGATCCCGAGGGCGTGGGGCAGGCGCGGGCGCTCCCGCAGGTGGGCACCAGCGCCCACGCCCACGCGCTGGAGCACTCGCTGGAGGTGCAGCTGCCCTTCCTGCAGGTGCTGCTCCCGTCCTTCTCGCTGGTGCCGCTGGCGGTGGGGCGCGCCTCGCCGGAGGAGGTGGCGGACGTGCTGGAGGCGCTCTGGGGCGGGCCGGAGACGCTGCTGCTCATCTCCACCGATCTCTCCCACCACCTGCCGCTGGCCGAGGCCCGCCAGGTGGACGGCCGCACCGCACGGCAGGTCATGGCGCTCGACGCCCACGGGCTGGCCTGGGAGCAGGCCTGCGGCCGGGTCGGCCTCTCCGGCCTGCTGCTGGCGGCGCGCCGCCGCGGCCTCGCGCCGGAGCAGCTGGACCTCCGCACCAGCGCCGACACCGCCGGCGATCCGGAGGCCGTGGTGGGCTACGCGGCCTTCGCCTTCCACGAGCCGCCCGGCGAGGGCGCGGTGGCCACCGGCGCCGAGGTGGCGGCCGCGCCGGGCGCGGAGGCCGAGCACCGCCGCCGCGCCGCGCTGGCCACCGGCCTGGCCCGCGCCGCCATCGCCAGCTGCTTCGGGGCGCCGGCCCCGGCGCCGCCCGCCGGCGAGGCCTGGCTCGCGGCCGAGCGCTCCTGCTTCGTCTCGCTCCACCTGGGCGGCGACCTGCGCGGCTGCATCGGCGCGGTCTGGCCGCGCGGGGCGCTTGGGCCGGGAGATCATCCGCTGCGCGCAGGCGGCGGCGCTGGAGGACCACCGCTTTCCGCCGCTGCGCGCGGAGGAGCTGGCCGGGCTGGAGATCGAGGTCACGGTCCTCTCCGCGCCGGAGCCGGTGCCCGCCGCCACCGAGGCGGAGGCCTGCCGCGGGCTGCGCCCCGGCCTCGACGGCGCCCTGCTGCAGGCGGAGGGGCGGCAGGGCGTCTTCATCCCGCAGATGTGGGCGCAGCTCCCGGACCCGCACGACTTCCTGCGCCAGCTGCGGCGCAAGGCCGGGCTGGCCGAGGGCTGGTCGCCGGACACCCGGCTCTGGCGCTTCACCGCCGAGGTGCTGGAGGCGCCCCCGTGATCGGCCCGGGCCACGCGCGCTGGTGGCACGCCCTCCCGGACGGACGGCTCCAGTGCGACCTCTGCCCGCGGGAGTGCCGGCTCCATGAGGGCCAGCGGGCCTTCTGCTTCGTGCGCCAGCGCCAGGGCGACCGGCTGGTGCTCACCACCTGGGGCCGCTCCAGCGGCTTCTGCGTGGACCCCATCGAGAAGAAGCCGCTGGCCCACTTCCACCCCGGCACCAGCGTCCTCTCCTTCGGCACCGCCGGCTGCAACCTGGGCTGCCGCTTCTGCCAGAACTGGGACATCTCCAAGGCCCGCGACTGGGATCGCCTGGCCGACCAGGCCAGCCCCGAGGCCATCGCGAGCGAGGCGGTGCGGCTGGGCTGCCGCAGCGTGGCGTTCACCTACAACGACCCGGTCATCTTCGCCGAGTACGCCATGGACGTGGCCGACGCCTGCCACGCCCGCGGCGTGGAGACCGTGGCGGTCACCGCCGGCTACGTCTGCCCGGAGCCGCGGCGCGAGCTGTTCGCGAAGATGGACGCCGCCAACGTGGACCTGAAGGGCTTCACCGAGGGCTTCTACGAGCGGCTCTGCTTCGCGCGGCTCGGGCCGGTGCTGGAGACGCTGGAGTACCTGGCGCGCGAGACCACCTGCTGGCTGGAGGTGACCACGCTGCTCATCCCCGGCCAGAACGACTCGCCGGAGGAGGTGGGGCTGCTCTGCGCCTGGATGGCGGAGCACCTGGGGCCGGACGTGCCGCTCCACTTCACCGCCTTCCACCCCGACTTCAAGCTGACCGACGTCCCCGCCACGCCGGCGGAGACGCTGCGCCGGGCCCGCCGGCAGGGGCTGGACGCCGGCCTGCGCTACGTCTACGTGGGCAACGTCCACGACGTGGAGGGCGACACCACCTGGTGCCCGCGCTGCGAGGCGGCCGTGATCGCCCGCGACTGGTACGAGATCATCGACTACCGGCTCGACGCCGAGGGGTGCTGCCGCGCTTGCGGCCAGCGCATCCCCGGCCGGTTCGACCCGGCGCCCGGCCACTTCGGGCGGCGGCGGCTGCCGGTCCAGCTGTCACCCTGACAAACACGCCGCGACCCAGCTCACCCACCAGCCGAGCTGGCCGCCGCGGTGGCCGAGCTGATCCCGAAAGCCCGTTCGCCCTGAGCGCAGCCGTGGCGAAGCCGCGGCGGAGTCGAAGGGCGGCGCCGCCCGAGGCCTGCTCAGACCCGCGCCGCCAGCTCCGCGCCCTGGCGGATGGCGCGCTCTGCGTCCAGCTCGGCGGCGAGCTCGGCGCCGCCCACCACGTGCACCTCCTGCCCGCGCGCGCGCAGCGGCGCCACCAGCGCGGCGCTGGAGAGCTGGCCGGCGCAGTTCACCACCGTGTCCACCTCCAGGCACTGCTCCTGCCCGTCGCGGGTCCGGATCCAGAGGCCGCGATCGTCGATCCGCTGGTAGGCCACGCCGGAGAGCGTCTTCACCCCGGCCGCCTTGAGCGCGCTGCGGTGGATCCAGCCGGTGGTCTTGCCCAGCGAGCGGCCCATGGGGCCGGGCGTGCGCTGGCAGAGCGTGACCTGCCGGCGCGGGGGCGCGGCGGGCCGCCTCTCCAGCAGGCCGCCCGGCCGCGCGTAGCCGGTGTCCACGCCCCACTCCGCCAGGTAGGCCCCCACGTCCGGCGCCCTCCCGTCCGAGACGAGGAAGACCGACACGTCGTAGCCGATGCCGCCGGCGCCGATCACCGCCACCCGCTCGCCGGCCGTCCGGCGCCCCAGCAGCAGGTCGGGGTAGGAGACGACCTTGGGGTGATCGATGCCGGGGATCTCCGGCACGCGCGGCACCACGCCGGTGGCGATCACCACCGCGTCGTAGCCGGCCAGCTCCGCCTCGCCGGCGCGCACGCCCAGCCGCTGCTCCACCCCGGCCTTCTCCAGCCGGACGCGGAAGTAGCGCAAGAGCTCCTCGAACTCCTCCTTGCCCGGCACCCGCCGCGCGATGCGCAGCTGCCCGCCCAGCTCGTCCGCCGCCTCGAAGAGCGTCACGCGGTGGCCGCGCTCGGCCGCGTGGGCCGCGAAGGACATGCCGGCGGCGCCGCCGCCCACCACCGCCAGCCGGCGCGGCGCGGCGGCGGTGGGGAACGCCAGCTCGGTCTCGCGGCAGGCGCGCGGGTTGACCAGGCAGGTGGCGCGCTTCACGCGGAAGACCCGGTCCAGGCAGGCCTGGTTGCAGGCGATGCAGGTGGCGATCTCGTCGGCGCGCCCGGCCGCCGCCTTGGCCACGAAGGCCGCGTCCGCCAGCAGCGGCCGGGCCATCGAGACCATGTCGGCGTCGCCGCGCGCCAGGATCGCCTCGGCCACCTCCGGCGTGTTGATCCGGTTGGTGGTCACCAGCGGCAGGGTCAGCTCGCCGCGGAGCCGGCGGGTGACCCAGCTGTACGCGCCGCGCGGGACCATGGCGGCGATGGTCGGCACCCGCGCCTCGTGCCAGCCGATGCCGGTGTTGATGATGCTGGCCCCGGCCGCCTGGATGGCCCGGCCCAGCTTCACCACCTCGTCCCACGACGACCCGCCCTCCACCAGGTCCAGCATGGAGAGCCGGTAGATGACGATGAAGTCCTTCCCCACCGCCTGCCGCAGGCGCGAGACGATCTCCACCGGGAAGCGGATGCGCCGCTCGAAGCTGCCGCCCCAGGCGTCGGTGCGCCGGTTGGTGCGCGGCGCCACGAACTGGTTGATGAGGTACCCCTCGCTCCCCATCACCTCCACGCCGTCGTAGCCGGCGTCGCGGGCGCGGCGGGCGCAGTCGGCGAAGGCGTCGATGGTCCGCTCCACGCCGCGGGCGGAGAGTGCACGGGGCGTGAACGGCGTGATGGGGCTCTTCAGGCGGGAGGGGGCCACCTGCAGCGGGTGGTAGGCGTAGCGGCCGCCGTGCAGGATCTGGAGCGCGATCTTGCCGCCCTCGGCGTGGACCGCGGCGGGGATGGGCCGGTGGCGGCGCACCTGCCACGGCCAGGCCAGCTCTGCGCCGAAGGGGGTCAGCCGCCCCTCCAGGTTGGGGGCGATGCCGCCGGTCACGATCAGCCCCACGCCGCCCCGCGCCCGCTCGGCGTAGAAGGCGGCCAGCTTCTGGAAGCCGCCGCGCTCTTCCTCCAGGTTGGTGTGCATCGAGCCCATGAGGACCCTGTTGCGCAGGGTGGTGAACCCGAGGTCGAGCGGGGCGAGCAGGTGGGGGTAGGGCACGGGGAGAGCCTAGCGGTCCCGACGCGCCGCGCCGCGTCACGGGAGGGACGGGTCCTGGTGTAGATTGCGCGGTGGGGCCCGCGCTCGGGGGCCCGAGGAGTCCCGAACGTGAAGGTCTCAGGGTTCACCTTCGTCCGCGACGCGGTCCGGTTCAGCTACCCGGTGGTCGCCGCCATCCGCTCCATCCTCCCGCTCTGCGACGAGCTGGTGGTCAACGTCGGCGTCTCGCAGGACGGGACCCTGGACCTGGTCCGCTCCATCGACGACCCGCGGCTCGTCATCTTCGAGTCCACCTGGGACGAGGGCCTGCGCAAGGGCGGCGCCATCCTGGCCCAGCAGACCGACCTGGCGCTGGACCGGTGCACCGGCGACGTGGGGATCTACGTGCAGGCCGACGAGGCCATGCACGAGGACGATCACCCGGCGGTGCGCGCCGCGCTGGAGCGGCTGCACCAGGACCCGCGCGCCGAGGGGCTGCTCTTCGACTACGTCCACTTCTACGGCTCCTTCCACACCGTGGGGGTGGCGCGGCGCTGGTACCGGCGCGAGGTGCGGGCGGTGAAGCTGGGCGTGGGGGTCCGCTCCTGGCGCGACGCGCAGGGGTTCCGGATCGGCGAGGGCCCGTCGGCGCGCAAGCTGGCGGTGCTGCCGGCCGGCGCGCGCATGTACCACTACGGCTGGGTCCGGCCGCCCGAGGCCATGGGCCAGAAGGCGGCCGACTTCCACCGCTGGTACCACGGCGACGAGGTGGTGCGGCGGGCGATGGAGCGGCAGTTCACCTACGACGTCGAGGAGCGGGTCCGCCCCTTCACCGGCACCCACCCCGGCCCCATGCGCGACCACGTGGCGGCGGCCGACTGGCCCTTCACGCCGCGGCCGCAGCGGCTGGTCCGGCGCGGCCGGATCCGGCGCGACCTGCTGGACCTGCTCGAGCGCGCCACCGGCGTGCGGCTGGGCGAGTACCGGAACTACCGGGAGCTGTAGCGCGGCGGTTGTGGGACGAGGTTCACCGTGCGAGGATGACACGGTGAGTACGTCCACGCGCCGCGCGAGCCCGCCGCTCCTCCACGTCCCCGCCCTGCTCCTCCTGGCCGCCCTGGGCTGCCAGTCCGCCAGCACCGGCGGCGAGCAGCAGCCGCCCCCGCCCGGCGCCCGGGTGGGCGAGGAGCTGCTCTTCCTGGCCGACGACCTGGTGGCCGCGGCGGGCGACACGCTGCCCGACCCGCTGCACGCCCGCTACCTCTGGACGTTCGGCGACGACCGCGGGCCAGGGGCAGAGGCCCGGTCCGCCACCTACGCCTATGGCAGCCCGGGGACCTTCACCGTCCGCCTCGAGGTGACGCCCGCCACCCACGCCGGCGACGGTGGCACGCCCGCCAACGACGACGACGACACCTGGACCTTCGCCGACGCGGACACCCGCGTCTACACGCAGCAGGTGACCGTCACCGGGACCGCGCCGCCCCTGGCCCCGGTGGTGCCCGACGCGCCGCTGCTGGCGGCGTCCTTCGACGGCAGCCTGGCCTCCACCGGCGCGGCCCTGGCCTGGCGGGACGACGCGCGGGGCGCCTGGGTGAACGGCTACGCCGGCCAGGGGCTGGACCTCTCCGGCGGCGCCGCCCTGGTGGTGGACCCGGCCACGCTGGTGCAGGGGCGCGGGGAGCTGACCGTCTCCTTCCGCTCGCGGCGCACGGCCCTCGACGCCGAGGCGAGCGCGCTGGTCTGGCAAGGGACGGCCAACACCTACCAGCCGGTGATCCGGTTCCTGATCGGCAGCGAGGGCACGACGGAGCTGCTGCAGCTCTACACGCTCTCCTCGGCCGGGGCCAACACCGCCGCCTTCAACCTGGGGCGCGACCTGGCCTGGCACCACTACGCCTTCACCTACTCGGCCTCCGCCGGCCGGGCCCGCATCTACCGCGACGGCGCGCTGGTGGCGGAGAAGGCGGTCTCCGGAGCGCTGGCGGCCGGCACCACCCCGCTCCTGCTCGGCCACGGGGAGGTCCAGACCTCGGCCGGCCTCGGGCAGCACCACTTCCGCGGCGTGGTGGACGACCTGCGCGTCTACGGCCGCGAGCTGTCCGGCGCCGAGCTCTCCCGCGCCTTCGCGGTGCGCCACGCCGACTTCCACGGCCACGTGGCCCAGCCCATCCTGGTGGAGGTGCCGGACGCGGTGGTGGCGGACGCCGGCGCGCGGCTGCGGGCCACCGTCTCCGGTGGCGCCCTGGGCTCGCCGCTGGTGCTGCTGGACCAGACCGGGCTCGACGCCACCACGCGCCTGGTGCTGCGCAACGCCGAGCTCCCTGGCTCCCCGGCGGACTACGCGCTCCAGGTCGAGGTCCGCGACGGCCAGGGCTCCGTCCTGTTCACGCAGCGCGAGCCCTTCCGCAAGACCCACGACGGCCCGCCGCGGGTGGGCGTGGACGAGAACGGCGCCGTCTGCCTGGACGGCGTCCCCTTCTTCCCGGTGACGCCCTGGGGGCTGAACGACGCCGACGTGGGACCGTGGGTGGAGGCCGGGTACGTCAACGCCATGTACGGCCAGGGCTTCTGGCCCGGGACCCGCACCGTGGCCGGCTACCAGGCCTACCTGGACGCCGCCGGGGCGGCCGGCGTGGGCGTGATCGGCCCGGCCAGCTGGGACGGGATGGGAACGTGCTCAACTACGGGACCCCCAGCTACCCGTTCATCCGCTGCTCGTCGCTGGACGGGCTGCGCGCCTACGTGACCGCGCTCCGGGACCACCCGGCGACGCAGATGTGGCAGTGGATGGACGAGCCGGAGCTGCGCGGCGCCACCGCCCAGACCGTGCGCAGCTGGACCCGGGCCAGCCACGATCTCGAATCCGCAGCACCTGGTGGCCACCAACTACATGGGCCACCCCTACTCGTACACCAACGGTCCGGGCTCCTGGTGGCACCGGGAGCGGCACACCTACGCGCTGGGCTGGAACGACGCCGTGTTCGGCGGCGGGCGAGCCGTCACCGACGTGGTGGGCGTCGACTACTACCCGCTCGACGGGGTCCGCGCAGGCATCACCGACACCATGCACCGGCTGGGCACCGTGCTCGACACCATCCGCGACGAGAACCTGGGGCTCCTGCCGGTCTTCTCCTACGTGGAGACGGCGGACGCCGGCAACACCGGCGGGACCGGCCACCCCACGCCCTGGAAGCCCACCCCGGCGCAGCTGCGGATGATCACCTGGTTCAACGTGGCCCACGAGGCGAAGGGCATCGACTGGTTCCACTACTTCAGCGGCGGGCAGGGCTACTCGACGCCGCCGGAGGACCTGGTGGAGCTGGCCACCTTCACACGGCAGATTGGCGAGCTCTCCCCGGCCGTGCTGGGGCCGCGCACCGGCCGCACCGTGACGGTCGCGGCCAGCGGCGGCGGGCGGGTGGACACGCTCCTGCGCCGGCACCAGGGGCGCTGGCTGCTGATCGCGGTGCGGGTCTCGGAGTTCGCCTACCAGGACGCCACCGCCACCACGCCGCCGCCGCCGGCGCAGCCCGACCCCATCACCGTCCAGCTCTCGATCGACGGGGCGCCCCTCGAGGACGCCGCGGCGGAGGTGTACGAGGAGGGGCGGACGGTGCAGGTGTCCGGCGGGACGCTGACCGACACCTTCGCGCCCTACGCCGTGCACATCTACTGGATTCGACGGAGCGTGACGGCGACGCCCCGGGCCTGCTACTGCCCCGTCAGGCTCCCGCCGTCCCCGCGCCCCTCGATCACGTCGGTCAGCCGCCGCACGAAGTAGGGGGCCACCGTCACGGCGAAGTCGTGATCCGGGTGGCTGTCGCCGGCCGAGTAGGCGTCGTTGAGGTACAGCCCCTCGGTCGAGCCGGCGGTCTCCAGCGCGCGGAAGTCCCAGACGAAGATGTTGTCCCCCGCCACGTCCCAGGTGCCCTTCACCCAGTCGGCGAAGGCCTGCGCGCGCAGCGCGTGTTCGCGGCTGGTCTCGCCCTGCTTGCGCGCCGAGCCGGTCCAGACCAGGAACTTCTTCTGCGGGAAGGCGTGCAGCCGCGTCTTGAGCGCCGCGTACTGCAGCTTGTAGTTGGGCAGGGTCTTCTCCGCGCTGCTCACCGAGGCGGTGCCGTCCGGCGCCACGTCGCTCACCGGGAAGCAGTGCTTGAAGACGATCACGTCGTAGAGCGCGGCCAGGTCGTCCAGGTTGAGCTCCTGGCGGTCGCGGCTCGAGCCGGTGTGGGCCACCCACAGGTTCCAGTAGTCGTAGGGGTAGTTGTCCCAGGGGTAGCCGTTGGCGGTGAGCGGGTAGTCCCGCTGCTCGATGGTGTAGCTGGTCCCGTGGGCGCCGTTGTACGCGGTCAGCAGGTCGGCCACGCCGCCGCCCCAGACCACGCCCCCGGTGCTGTGGTGCAGGTAGCCGACGCGCGCCGCGCCGGGCGGGGTGACGACGTCGGAGGAGCCCGCGCCGGCGGAGCAGCTCGCGGCCAGCAGGGCGAGCGCGGTCGGGAGGGCGAGGCTCGGGCGGAGGGCGCGCATGGAGGGACCTCGGGGAGGCGAGGGCAGTCACCGATGGTGATGCGGGAGGCGGGACCATCCTAGGCCCGGCGGCGCAGCCTGGCCAGCGCGCGCACGTACCGACAGCCCTGGTCGCACTCCCTCGGGTCAGCGCCGTTCAGCGCCGGGGTAGGCCCAGGGCCTCCAGCCGGCGCTCCACCGCCTCCAGGCAGGGATCGCTCTCGGCCTGCCGGTGCTCCGGCGACGCGCAGCGGACCCGCACCCTCACCTCGACCTCGTCCGCGCCGGGCACCTCGGTCGAGGCGTGGAGCGCGCGGGTGGCGGCGGGCAGGAACTCGGTGACGTCCTCGGCGCCCGCCCGCACCGCCTGCTCGGCGAAGGCCCGCAGCTCGCGCTCCAGCGCGGCGCAGCGCTGGCAGCCGGGCGCCCGCAGCCCCGCCTCGCCGTGCGTGGCGAAGAGCCGGAGGTCGTGCGCGACCACCTCGCGCCGGCCTCCGGCCTCCACCGTCTCGGGCTCCACCTCGCAGTGCACGTGGTGCTCGCGGACGAACCGGCTCAGGTCCTGCTGGCTCGCGGGGTCCATGCCCCAAGATGCGCCCGCCCCCGCGCAGGCGCCGGACGGCTACCACCCGGGCGGCGGCTCGGCGTACGAGCCGCGGAACGGCTGGGCGCTGTCGCGCAGGCTGCGGTCGTCGGCGCGGGCCAGCCGCCGGTCCACGTCGATGCCCACCGCGGCCAGGCCGCGCCGGTCGTCGTAGCGGAGCGTGAGCACGGCGGCGGGCGCGTCGCTGGCGCGGTCGAACGGGACCTCCTCGACGGCCGAGGTGTGCGCCTCCCCGAACTCCGTCCCCAGCCCCGGCCGCCCGGCGCTCCGCTCCGCCTTGCTCGCCGCCGGCGGCGGGGCCGCGGGCGCCTGGGCCACCGGCCCGGAGGCGTCGGCCTCGGCCTGCGGGGCCGGCGCGCTGCGCAGCCCCAGGTCGTCCTCCTCCTCCCAGCGGTGGTGCGGCCGCGGCACCACGACCACCGGGCGCGGCCGCTCCGGGAAGACGGCCACGCCGATCACGCCCACGTCGCGGGCGTCGCCCATCCGCGCGGCGTAGGAGCGGGAGACGCTGGAGAACCGGAAGGCCGCCACCTCGGCCTGGCTGAGCCTGAAGCCGTCCACGGTGAGCGTGCCCCAGGCGTCCACCAGGTAGCCGCGCTTCTCCACCGAGGCCGGGCGCCCGTCCACCACGTCGCGCCCGTCCACCGAGGCCACCACCTCGACCCGCTGCGCCGAGCCGTTGTGGAAGCGGAGCAGGTAGCGCTGGCCCTTCTGGCCCAGCACGTAGGTGCGCCCCTGGTGCTGGAAGGTGGGGAGCGCGCGCCCCGCGGCGTCCACCAGCTCGAACGACCACGGGCCGGAGCGCGACGCGGGGGTCAGTGCAGGGGTGCGGGCGGGGGCGCAGGCCAGCAGGGCGGCGCAGAGGGCGAGGGCGAGGGGGGCGCGGGACATGGACGGCTCCTTTCGAAGCCTCGAACGCACCAGCCCGGGAAAGGATCTGTCCGGGCGCGCAGCGCGCCCGCCGGGACCGGTCGCTGCCCCTGGGCGGCGTCAGCCTCCGACCAGCGCCGCCTCGACCGCTCGGAAGTCCTCCGGCGCCGGCGCCTCCAGCACCAGCCGCGCGCCGGTCACCGGGTGATCGATCTCCAGCCGCGCGGCGTGGAGCATGACCCGCGGCACGGCCTGCTCGCCGACGCGGCGGGGGCCGCCGTAGCGCGGGTCGCCCAGCAGCGGCGCGCCCAGGTGCGCGAGGTGGACGCGGATCTGGTGCGTGCGCCCGGTCTCCGGCCGCGCCTCGACCAGGGCGGCCTGCGGGCCGGCGCGGAGCGTGCGGTAGCGCGTGGCGGCGGGGTCGCCGGCGGGATCGACCCGGCGCAGGCCGGCGCGGGCCGGGTCCTTGCCCAGCGGCGCCTCCAGCCGCCCCTCGGGCGGCGCAGGCGGCCGCGCCACCAGCGCCAGGTAGGTCTTCTCCGGCGCGCCGGTCCGGAAAGCCTCGGCCAGCGCCGCGGCCGCGGCCGGGGTGCGCGCGAAGATGGTGACGCCGGAGGTCTCGCGGTCGAGCCGGTGGACCAGCGTCACCGGCGCGCCCAGCAGCGCCCCCACCAGCTCCGGGAGCGTGCCGCGGTCGGTGGTGAGCGTGGGCTGGGAGGGCACGCCGGCCGGCTTGTCCACCACCGCGATGTCGGCGTCGGCGTAGATCAGCCGCTCGCGCGCGAGCGCGGCCGGGGCCTCGGCGGCGCGCCCGCCCTCCTCCAGGTTCACGACCACGCGCTGCCCGGGCCAGAGCGTGCGCGCGGCCACCTTGCAGCGCTTGCCGTCGAGGAAGACGCCGCCGGCGTCCAGCGCCCGGCGCGCCAGCCCGCGCGAGATCCCGCCGCGGGCGGCGATGAAGCGGTCGATGCGCTGGTTGGCGTCGCCGTCGGGGACGACCAGCGAGAGCTTGCGCACTACGCCGCGCTCTTCGAGGCGGGGCAGCCGGCGCAGCAGTCGGACTTCGCGCCGCCGCCGCCGTCGGACGCCTTCTTCTCGCCGGCCTTCTCACCGTTGCCGGTGATGGCGGCGGGGTTCTTGCCGCCGTAGTCGGTGATGTAGAAGCCCGAGCCCTTGAAGGCGAAGCCGGCCGCCGAGATCAGCTTCTTGACCGGCGAGCCGCACACGTCGTGCAACTCGAGCGCCGGGGCGGACATCTTCTGCAGGGCGTCGAACCGCCCGCACTTGGGGCACTCGTACTCGTAGATGGGCATACTCGTGCGACCTCTCTGCTCAGCAAACCTAAAATCCGGCGCCGCCCTGTCAAGCGGCCGCGCCCTCGCAGCGGCCGCCGCGGGACGCCCGGGCGCGTGCTAAGTAGGCGTCGTCCCGGAACATCCCCGGGCGGGGCGGACGAAGGGAAGGGATTTAGCATGTCGCGGGCCGAGCTGGAAACGGTGCCACTCGAGATCGACACGCTGGTGGAGGCGCTGGATCAGGAGCGCGCGCGGTCGATCGCCGGGGTGGAGAGCGACCCAGGGCTCGTACGGCTGTATGCCGCCCACTCCAGGGTGGCCCACCGCCAGACGGTGACCGACCTGCGCGAGGCCGGGCAGGCGGCGCTGGCCGCCCGGGTGGCGGCGCTGCGGGCGGAGCGCGCCGCGGCCGAGCACGAGGAGCGCTGGCGGGCGCTGGAGGCGGCGGCGCACCAGCCGGGGCCGGACGGCGACGCGCCGCTGGCCGCGCTGGAGCTGGCGGTGCTGCGCGAGCCGGACCGGACCCGCCGGCTGGCGCTGGCGCGGGCCGCGGCGGACGCGCTGGAGCCGGCCGCGGCGGCGCGCGAGGCGGCGGTGGAGGCGCGCGCCCGGGCCGGCGCCGAGGTGGGCCTGGCGCCGGACTGGCGGGCGGTGGTGGAGGGCGACCAGCTGCTCGCGGCCAGCGACGACGCCTGGCGCGAGGTGCTCGGCTTCCGCGCCCGCCACGACCTGGGGCTGGCGCCGTCGCCGGGCGGGGACCTCACCCGCGGCGACCTGCTCTTCCTGCTGACGCTCTCGCGCTGGGACGGGCTGTTCCGCCCGGCGGCGCTGCGGGCCGCCGTCCACGCCACCGTCACCGCGCTGGGGCTGGACCTCTCCCGCCTCCGCATCGACGAGGGGACGCGCCCGGCGCAGTGGCCGGGGGTGCACGTGGTGGGCGCGCGGGTGGCCTGGCGCCCGCGGGGCGGGGCCGGGGACTGGCAGGACCTGCTGGCCGGCCTGCCGCGCGCGCTGGCCGCGACCCATGCCTCGCCGCACCGGCGCGAGCCGCTGCTGGGCCACGCGCTGGGGTGGCTGGTGGAGTCGCTGCTGCTCGAGCCGCGCTGGCTGGCGGACCACGCCGGCGTGGAGCGCAAGGTGGCGCCGGACCTGATCCGCGACCTGGCGCTGCGGCGCCTGTTCACGCTGCGTGCGCGGGCGGCCGCCTTCCGGATCGCGACCGAGGTGGAGCGCGGGCTCTCCGGCGCCGCCTGGCGCGAGGCCTACCGCGAGGCGCTCACCGCCGCCACCGGCGCGGCCTGGGAGGGCGTGCGCGCCGCGCGCGACGCGGACGGCGCGGCGCACGCCGCGGCGCTGGCCGGGGCGGGCGCCGGCGAAGCGCTCCGCCTGGCGGTGCGCGAGCAGCTGGACGAGGACTGGTGGCGCAACCCGCGGACCGCCGCGTTCCTGGCCGGCCTGCTGGCCGGCGGCGCGCTGCCGGACCCTGAAGCCGGCGCGCCGCGCGAGCCGGCGCTGGCGGCGCAGGCCCTCGCGGCGAGGCTGGAGGGGAGCGCTCGCTAAGAGTTGTCCCACAATTCGCCAATCGGCGAAGCGTGGGCCGGGTCGGTTCGCCATCGGGCCCGCTCGGGCGTGGTCTGGCCGGAGCCAGCCTCATCCCGGGTTGGGCCCGTGGCCGTGCCGACGATTCGCCGAGCCACCGGTTTGCTTGCCGGTGTGGACGTCCGCCATGCGAAGGACGGCTCGCGGGCGAAGAGGTCGGTTGACTCGGACCGGACGTCTTGCCGCCCGGGACAGCGAGGATCAAGAAGGTTTCCGATGGCGGCGCGGGCCTGCCGGGTGGCGTCGTAGTCGACGCGCGCCGTGGCTGGCTCGCCGGGCCGATCGAGGACGAGGAAGGCGCCGAGGACCGCGGAGACGGCGTCCCTGTCCCCTTCCAGCCCGCAGCGAGGGCAGCGGTGGACCCGGTCGGCGAGCGACTTCTCGACCCGGACGCCGCAGGGGCAGTGCTGGGAGAGGGCGGTGGTCTGCGTGGGGATCCTGACCACGCCGCCAACGTTGCCAGCGACGGTTGCGGTGGCACGCGCCTCCCGGTCGATAGCCGCGAGCAGCGTCCCCGGCGTGAACGTGGCCACCCCGCGCCCCCAGGTGCGCGCCCAGGCGGTGATGGTCACGTCCTCGACGGCGAGCTGATAGCCGTGAGTGCGTACCACCTCGGCGGCGACCTGCCGGGCCCGGTCGCGCCGGGCCTGCGTCCACGACGACGCAGCGGCAGCCTGCTCAGCCCGGAGGAAGCGGTAGCGCTTCGAGAGCGTGTCCCGCCGGTAGGCCTGAAGCGGGACGCCGTCCGACCGCGCCAGCCGCGGGCCTCCAGGGATCACCTCGACCGGCGTGAGGCCGGCGGCGGCCCGCCGGCGGGCGCGCTTCTCCTGGCGCCTGGAGAGCCGGTACTGGGCCCGGTTCGCGGCCCGGCGCGACCGCTCCAGGGCCCGCTGCCTGCGCCGCTCACGGCGACTGCGGCCTCGGTCCCGCGCCTTGGCCTGACCGTCTAGCTCCACCCTGGTGAGCCGCAGGTCGCCCCCAGCCACCTGGGAGGCGATGGTCAGGTTGGACACGTTGACGTCTATCCCCGCCACGCGCTCCGCCTCGTCGTTGGCCGCAGCTTCCCGCCGTGCCTGCGCCGAAGGCGAGACGTACGGCTGGGCGAGGACCATCAGATGCGCCTCGTACCGCCAGCCACCGGGCGCATGAGGCGACCGCGTACGCACCAGGTCGACCTTGTGCCAGCGGGCCGGGTCGGCCAGGTGATGGTCGAGGATGGGCTGGTTGCACGGCGCGGTGGGGAGGCGAACCGGCAGGACCAGGGCGCCTCCGGGGAGGCCGCTGAAGAGACCAGCGCCAGAGGCCCCTGATAGGACCACCAGTCAACGCGCCGATCGGCGGCCCCCGGGACCTGGAGGTGCCGCGGCTGGACGAAGTCGCCGCCGGGCCTGGTGTACCTGCCCCGGTGGCCTGCGAGGGAGCCGTGGAGCCGAAAGGTCTCCCATTTCCGCTCCCGGGTGTGTGACCGGGCCCGGCCAGGAAGCCGTGAGAAGTCGAACCAGCGCCCGACGCGGAGAAGTCCCTGCCGCTTGCCTTTCGCGTCCGGGAACAGGTGGCGCTCCACCGGCGTCCAGACCGAGTCGGCGAGGTGCATCGCCAGCGCCTTGGTGACGTTCCGGCGGAGGTGGGGCGCCGCGTCGAGGTGCGCGTAGGCCGCCTGCTCCAGCGCCTCGCGCGAGAGGCCGAGCCTGGCCCGGGTCTCGGAGGCGCTCCGGGCCCGCGCCTTCGTCGCCGCCCAGTAGGCCCGCACCCGGTCCCGCGCCGTCCGCTGGAGCGCGCGCCGGACCTGGTAGGCCCCGGAGAAGATACCTTCGAGCCGTCGTCGCTGCACCGGGTCGTGGAGGTCCAGGGCGAGCCGGAGCACCGACACCCCGTCCTCGCGCCGGCGGATCCAAGGCCGCTGCCGGTTCGGACCACGGGTTCGCTTGGCAGAGGCGCTCACCCGCTCATCGTGAACCCATGCCCTGACATCTTGTTCAGTGAGGGTTGGCTTCCGCCGGTGGCCCGGGAAACGAGGCCACCGTGTTGTCCTCGCCGATGGCGGATACCGGGGAGTCCTGGGTCTTCGTATCCCGGTCTTCCGCCACAACCGGGTCGTCCGCGACGCCGCCTGGCGCCGTCACCGCAAACAGCGCGCCCGGGTCGAGCACGTCCTCGCTCGCCTCAAAGACTGGCGCGTCCTCCGGGACCACCGGCGGCGGGGGCGACACCTCGGATCCACGGTCGCCGCCGTGGCCTTCCTCTACAACCTCAAGCTCGAATTTCGGGACAGCTCCTAGCTCTTCTTCCGCAGCGCCCGGAGGATCTTCTCCTTCGTGCGGGAGGGCTGCGGGGCGGCGCGGCGCGCGACCGGCGCCGGGGCGGCCTCGGCCTGCGCCTCGCGGCGGCGCAGGAAGGCCTCGATCTCGTAGGAGAGCAGCTCGATCTCGAGGTCGCTGCGGGGCGGCGCGGCCCGCTCCAGCGGCGCCGCGCGCGGCAGCGCAGCGCCCAGGCGCATGCGCATCACGCGCTCCTCGTCCGCGGCCAGCTCCCGGACCGGACCGCGCCGGAGCGCGGCCTGGGCGGCTGCCTCCGTCACGACCGCGGTGGTCCCCGTCTTCTTCGTCTGCATGGTCCACATGGTAGGGGCCAGGGCTGACCTGTCCATTTTTCGCCGGCCCGCGACCGCGTCCCGCCCGGGCGGCCAAGCGCCCGTCCGGCAAGGGCTTTCCGTCTCACCCGGCCGGCGGCGATATCACACACCCGTCCCCGGCCGATGTCTTGCGGGGCGGCTCGTCGGCGGTAAGGCTCCAGGGCGGCGGGGCCCGCCTGGCAGCGCGGCTGCCGGGCCGCGCACCGCGGCGGGAGGCGCGATCCATGGCCGGCTGGCAAGACAACCTGCTGGAGGACGACGAGCAGCTCCGGGCGCTGCTGGCCACCGTCCGGCGCGTGGCGGTGCTGGGCATCAAGACCGAGGCCCAGGCCGGGCAGCCGGCGTTCGACGTCCCCGAGGTCCTCGCCCGCGCCGGGCTGGAGATCGTCCCGGTGCCGGTCTACTACCCGGAGGTCCAGGCCATCCTGGGCCAGCCGGTGTACCGGCGCGTGGCCGACGTGCCCGGCCCGCTCGACCTGGTGGACGTCTTCCGCCGCCCCACCGACGTGCCGGCGCACGTGGACGACCTGCTGGCCAAGCGGCCTCGCGCGGTCTGGCTGCAGCTCGGCATCCGCAGCGACGCGGCCGCCGAGCGCCTGGCGCGCGAGGGGATCCAGGTGGTGCAGGACCGCTGCCTGAAGGTGGAGTGGCGGCGGCTGGGGCCGGGGAGGGCCTGAGGGCCCGTCGAACCGCGGCTGCGCCCCGTTGCTTCGTGACGCCAGGTGAACGGCGCTGCGCCGTCCGCCCCGGGTGCTGCTCTTCGGCCCCCGCCGGCGCGCCAGGGAACGCGCCGGCGGTTCGCGGCCTGCTGCGCCGCTACCTCGCCGCCGGGACCGAGACGGCCGGCAGCACCGTCATGACCTGCGGGGCGGTGACATAGCGGGGCGGAGAGGAGAGCTGCGCGGTGAACGTCGCCAGCAGGATGATGGCGAGCGCCAGGCAACCCCAGCCTTCGTACGTGCGGATCTTGACGACCATGGTGCGACCTCCGTTGAGCGACGCAGAGAATCATACGCCCCGGAGGCAAGGCTATTTCATCCCGACAAGTACGAGGTCAGGACCACACCATGGGTCAACCTGAAGGATGCGACACCCTTGGTGACTGCGCGCTTGCGCGCGGCGCCGCAGCGGCGCGCGCAAGAGGCTGGGACCACTGGTGAAGCGGTTGGCGCACCTGGGCGGCGTGCGCCATACGTCGTCATCCCTGCGCGGCAGCGGGCACCGGGGTGTGCTGCATCGGGACGGCCCCGGGCGCGAGCACCTCGGCCGCCAGCACCACCGTCACCAGCCAGACCGCGTCCGCCAGGGCCAGGTGGACCAGCTGCAGCGCCAGCGGCGCCAGCAGCGCCACGTTGGCGGCGCCGGTGAGGAGCTGCAGCGTGACCAGGCCCAGCAGCGCGCTGGCGAGCGAGCGCACGCGCGGGGTGGGGCGGGCGCGCAGCGCGGCGCGGGCGCAGACGCCCACCACGATGGAGCCCGCCACGGCCGCGAAGGGATGCACCATCCGGAGGCGAAGCAGGAGCGGCGCGCCGGCCTCCAGCTCCTGGCGCAGCCCCTCGGCGAAGCTGATGCTGGGGTAGAGCGTGTCCCCCAGCGCGGCCACCGCGCCGGTGGCCCCGCTGACGAGCAGGGTCGCCAGGCACAGCCCGAACGCGGCCGCCAGCGAGCCGCGCCCGTAGAGCTCCAGCCCGCGCGGCCGGCCGGCGACCTCGGCCGTCACCGCCAGGGCGCCCAGCAGGAGGAAGGTGTTGCAGAGGTGGATGGCCACCACCCAGCCACGGCCGACCGAGGTGTCGCCCGCCACCCAGCCGAAGAGCACCAGCCCGGCCCCCAGCGCCGCCTCGACCAGCAGCAGCACCGCCGAGGTCACGGCCGCCTTGCGCACCGCGTGGTCCTTCGGGAACCGCGCGAAGGCCCAGGCCACCAGCGCCCCGACCAGCACCAGCGCCACGCCGCTGGTGACGCGGTGCGTGTACTCGATGATGGTCTGGATGGCGGGGGCGCGGGGGACCACGTCGCCGTTGCAGAGCGGCCAGTGGCTGCCGCAGCCCGCCCCCGAGCCGGTGGCCCGGACGAACGCACCCCAGAGGACGATCGCGACGTGGTACCCGACCACGAGCCAGGCGAAGCGGCGGAAGGGCGTCATCCCTCAGGGGAAACCACTCTTCGGGGCGCGGCGCAACTTCGGGCCATGCGTCCCGCAAGGGGGCGGCGGGGTCGGCGCCTGCCCTTCGACTCCGCGGGCCCTGCGGGCCCGCTACGCTCAGGGCGAACGGATCCCCTGTCGCCGTTCGTCCTGAGCGTAGCGCCCGCTCAGCGGGCGCGGAGTCGAAGGACAGGCCACCACCGCCAGGGCGAACGGTCCGCCAGTCCTCCGTTCCTCCTGAGCGTAGCGCCCGCTCGGCGGGCGCGGAGTCGAAGGACAGGCCACCACCGCCAGGGCGAACGGTCCGCCTGTCTCCGTTCGTCCTGAGCGTAGCGCCCGCTCGGCGGGCGCGGAGTCGAAGGACAGGCCACCACCGCCCGGGCGAACGGATCCGCCTGTCCTCCGTTCGTCCTGAGCGTAGCGCCCGCTCAGCGGGCGCGGAGTCGAAGGACAGGCCACCTCGCTACGGATTCCCCAGCCCCAGGTCCGGCGACTCTGCCCCGGTGCTGCCGCGCGGCGGCGGCGCGGTGTCGGACGTGGAGCCTGTCGGGCTCGCGTCGCTCCCGCTCCCGGTCCCGGCGCTGGGCGCCGGCGGCGGCGGGGCGGGCGTCCCGGCGCCGCTCCCGGTGCCGCTGGTCGCGTCCCCGGTGGCGGTGCTGCCGGGCGCGGCGGCGGGCTGCTCCACGCGGGCCTGGGCGGTGCGCCAGTCGGCCTGGGCCTGCTGCGCCAGGTGCAGCGTCTCGCGCGCCTTGGCGTCGGCCTGCTCGGCGTCCTTGCGGGCGTCGGCGACGTGCGCGTCGAACGGGGCCGGGTCGTACTTCGTGGCGGCCGGGATGCCGGCCTGCGAGAGGGCTTGGAGCTTGGAGCGCTCCAGCTCCGCCTCGGCCGAGCGCACGCGCGCCTGGGCCGCGTCCACCTCGGCCTGGCGCGCGTCGATCAGCTGCTTGGCGTAGGCGCGATGGGTCTCGGCCAGGCGGGTCCGCGCCTGCGCCGACTGGATGGCCTCCTGGGCGACGGCGCGGGCCTGGGGATCGGCCGAGTCCTCCGCCGCCTTGCGCGACGTGTCGGCCCGGAGCTGCGCGGCGCGGGCGGTGGTGTCGTCGGCGCGGGCCAGGTCGGCCTCGCGCCTGGCCTGCTGCAGGCGCAGCGAGGCGCGGGCCACCTCGTCGTGGGCGGCGGCGAGGTTGTCGCGGGCCGAGTCCACCGGCCCATCTGATCGGGCGAGAGCCGGCCGAAGTCGGCCTCGGAGATGGGCTTGAAGTCGCTCTTCTGCTGGCCCGCGCAGGCGGTGGCGGCCAGCGCAATCACGGTCAGTGCGCGTCGCGTCGTGGACATGGGTGAGTCCCCCTCGCCCATCAAGCTAGCCACGCGCAGGGCGCGCGGGCGCCTGCATCACTCCTGCTCGTCGGCCGGCTCGGCGCCGCCGGCCGGCTGCTCGCCCCGCTTCTTGAGCCCGGCGGCCTCCAGCGCGGTGGACGGGCCGGCGGGCTTGCGCTCGTCCGGCAGGGCGCCGGCGGGCGCGGAGACCGCCTTGACGGCGCCGACGGCCCGCACCTGCGCCGAGAGCTCGACGGTGGTGGTGACCTCGCGCTGCTCGCCGCTCCTGAACGTCGCGGAGAGGCGGGCTCGGAGCGGGGCGCCGGTGGCGGCGTCGAGCAGCACCTCCCCCTTCGCCTGCGTGGGCCTGCGCCCGTCCAGGAAGGCGCGCCGGCGGGCGGTGTCCGGGTCCTCGAGCTGCGCGCCCGGGGCCGCCGGTGCGGGGGTCGGGGCGGGCGCCTCGGCCAGCGAGAGCTGGTAGCGCACCGCCTCGCGCCCGAGCACGCGCTCCTCGCCGGCCCGCTCCAGCCGCGCGCCCGGGCCGAGCAGCCCCAGCACCTCGCGCACCATGCCGAAGCTGTCCTCGCGGTAGCGGCGCGCGTCGCGCCCGTGGTCGGTGGGGCGCACGCGGAACGGCGCGGGGAGCGCCCGCCCGTAGGTGAGGCCGCCCACGTAGACCAGCTCCTTGCCGCCCACCGAGCCCGGGCCCTGCCCCGGATCCAGCTCGGCGCGCACCGCGAACTCGCCGGCAGGGAACTGGCGCAGGGTGTGGGTCTCGGTGACGCGGAGCCGGTCGGCCTCGGCGCCCTTCCGCTGCGTGGTCCACTCGACCGCGGCGTCCCACTCGAACGCGCCCAGCCGGCGGGCCACGGCGTCGGCGTCCAGCGCCAGGCCGGCCTCCGGGTGGTCGGCGTCGAACGCGCCCTCGGTGGCAGCCGGGGTGGACGGGCCGCGCAGGCGGGCCTCGGCGTCGCGGTCGCCGCGGGCGCAGGCGAGCAGGGCGGCCAGGGCGGCCAGCAGGGCGGTGCGGGGGAGCGGGCGGCGCATCAGGGCGCGCATCATGGCACGAGCGCAGCGGCCCGGCGAGGCGTCATTCCCGGCCGCCCGGGCCCTGCGACGCCCGCGCCGGGATCGTGGCCCGGAGCTGCGCCGGCGCGGGTCAGGAGACCCGGCGCAGCGCCGCCGGCAGCAGCCGCGGCGGGGCGGGCTCGTCGCCTTCCAGGCCCGGCTCGGGGGCCGCGGTGCGCTCGCGCGCCGGGGCAGCGGTCCGCGGCCCGGGCGGCTCGCCCTCGTCCAGGGGGGCGTCGAACCCGGCCTCGGCGGCCTCGGAGGGGATGACGTCGCCGAGCGCGACGCGCCCGTCGGCCCAGAGCAGCTTCTCGCAGGTGGCCAGCAGCTCCGGGAGCCCCTGCCGCGTCACCGCCGAGATGGCCACCGCCTCGCCCGGGCGGGAGAGCGCGGTCCGCTGCTCCGGCGCCAGCCGGTCCACCTTGTTGAGCACCAGCAGGCGCCGCTTCTCCATCAGCCCCAGCGAGCGGAGGATGGTCTCCACCGCCGCGATCTGCTCCTCCTGGCGCGGGTCGGCCGCGTCCACCACGTGGAGCAGCAGGTCGGCGTCGGAGAGCTCCTCCAGCGTGGCGCGGAAGGCGTTGACCAGGTCCGGCGGCAGGTCGCGGATGAAGCCCACCGTGTCGGTGATGATCACCTCGCGGTCGCGCGGGAAGCGGAGCCGGCGGCTGGTGGGATCGAGCGTGGCGAAGAGCTTGTCCTCGGCCAGCACCTCGGAGGCGGTGAGCGCGTTGAGCAGCGTGCTCTTGCCGGCGTTGGTGTAGCCCACGATGGACAGCACCGGCAGGCCGCGGCCGTTGCGCTGCTTGCGGCGCAGGTGCCGGTTCTGGCCCAGCGCCTCGATGCGCCGCTCCAGGGCGGTGATCCGGTCGCGCACCCGGCGCCGGTCGATCTCCAGCTTGGTCTCGCCGGGCCCCCGGCCGCCGATGCCGCCGGCCAGGCGCGAGAGCGAGTCGTCGCGGCCGACCAGGCGCGGGTAGAGGTACTTGAGCTGCGCCAGCTCCACCTGGAGCTTGCCGTCGGCGCTCTGCGCGCGCTGGGCGAAGATGTCGAGGATGAGCTGGGTCCGGTCGAGGATCTTGAGGCTGGTGGCCTCGGCGATGTGCCGGGCCTGCGACGGCGAGAGGTCGCTGTCGAAGACGATCATGGTGGCCATGAGCTGCATGGACCGGAGCACGATGTCCTCGAGCTTGCCCTTGCCGATGAGGTAGCGCGGGTCGGGCTCGCGGCGCAGCTGCAGCATGGCGTCGATGACCTCGACGCCGGCGGTGCGGGCCAGCTCGCGCAGCTCCTGCAGCGAGGCCTCGGCCTCGACGCGACCGCGCCCCTGGCCGCCGAAGCCCACCAGGATGGCCCGCTCGCGCCCGCCGGTGCGGCGCACGGCGCGGGCCCGCGCGAACTCCTCCTCCAGCGCCAGCGCGCCGCCCAGCGCGTCGTAGGCCAGCTCGTGGACGCTGGCGGCCTCCTCGTCCTTCCACATGGCGCCCTGCGGGTTCTCCGGCACCAGGTGCGCGTAGTGCACCTTGCCCGGGAGCCCGTCCTCGAGCACCTCCAGGGCCGCGACCAGGTCCAGCCGGAGCAGGGCCAGGTCGGTGTGGTCGTCGCGGGAGAGCGGCTCGCCGTTCAGGTGGGTGTGGACCAGCCGCAGGCCGCGCAGGCGGCTCTCCCCGGCGCGGCCGCGGCCCACGTCGGGCAGCTCCAGCTTGCGGGCGTCGCCCACGATCACCGCCTGCACGTCACCCTTGCGGTCCAGCAGGACGCCGATCTGGCGGTTGGTCTCGAGCGAGACCTCGGTGAGGTGGCGGGCGAGCTCCGGCGACACGATCGACTGCGCGTCGACGCGGCGGCGGTACGTGCGGCGGAGGGCGTGGAGCTGGGAGGGCTTGAGGCCGAGCGTGTTTCCGAGGACGTCCTGCATTCGCTTGAACGGAGCTTAACCCGCTCCGCGTCCGCTGGCACCCTCGTCGTGACCATCCGGGCGCGGCGGGGCGCCCCGGTGCTGTCCGCGCCGGGGTCGAGGCCCGTCCGGGGCCGAACGCTGTCGGGAAGGGAGGTCGCCCACCCCGGTGGACTCCGGGGGGCGAGCGGTCCCTCTAGTACGTCTCGGCCTCGGCGCCATGGTCGGCGCCGGCGTCCACGCCGAGGTACCGGAGCAGCCGCACGTGGTGCTGGCGGAGCCCGCTCACCTCGACGGAGCGGCGGCCGGCCAGCGCGTGCGCGAGGACGGTGACGCCGTAGTCGTGGAACTCCCGGACGTGGGTGAGGTCGATGCGGACCTTGCCCTGGGCGTCACGGAGCGTGTGGGCCAGCCGCTGGGCGGCAGGCAGATCGAACACCCCGTCCACGCGGACGAGGAGCGGCTGATGCGTGTTGGACATGACCTCTGTTCTTCCCCCGAGGCGGCGCCGTCCCCCCGGACGCGCCAACGTCTCCGAGAACCCCGGAGCCTCGCGGAACCTTCCATACATCTTCGCGTGGCCTGATCGCGGCGGTCTTTCGCCGCTGCGGCGGTCGGCCTGGCGACGGACGGGGTGGCGCCCGCCCGATCGCCACGAACGTGGCGGGTCAACGGACCGTCAGGGTCGGTTTGTGAACGTAGCCAGGTCGGACGCACCCCGCGGGCGCGCCCCGCGGGCGTGCGACGTGGCATGCTGGCGCTGCCTCGAACGGTCCGATGAGCGCGCCGATCGCACCCCGTCCCGCCGTGGACCTGTCCTACGAGGCCTTCCTGCGCGAGCGCTGGCCGCACCGGGTGCACCTGGTCTCGGTCTATGCGCTGGTGGGCGGGCTGGTGCTGGCTGGCTTCGACGCCGTCTACACCCGCTTCCTGCCCGCGCCGCCCCCGCTCGCGCTGGCGGCCACCGCGCGGCTGCCCTGGCTGCTCATCCCGCTGCTGGGGCTGGTCCTGCCGCGGCTGCTGCGGGCCCGCGCCCTCCCGGTCGCGGCCGTGGCGCTCACCGCCCTCTGGGTCTGGGGGAACGACGCGGTCTACGTGGCGCTGGGGCTGGGCGGCTCGGCGCTGCACGCCAGCTTCGTGGTGGCCGCCTTCACCACCGCGGCGACGTTCATGCCGCTCACCCTGCGGGCGCGCTTCGGCGTCTTCGCGCTCTACGGGCTCGGGCTGGTGCTGATCGACGCGGCCTGGCCGGAGGACGGCGGCGCCACCGCGCGCCACCTGGCCGACGGGGCCGGCCTGACGCTGGCGGCCTGCGCGGCGGTGGTGGCCGAGAACCACGCCCGGATGCAGCGGCGAGGCCTGCGGCTGCGCAGCGACCTGCAGCAGCTGGTGCTGGAGCTGGAGGCCAGCCGGCAGCGCGCCACCGGGGCGGCGGTGGAGGTGGGGCGGCTGGCGGCCGGGGTGGCGCACGAGGTCAACAGCCCGCTCTCGGCGGTGAAGGTCAACGTGGCCTGGCTGGCGCAGCGGCTGGGCGAGGCGGCGCCGGACGCAGAGCGGGCCGAGGTCCTGGCGGACACGCTGGCGGCCGTCGAGCGGATCCGCGCCATCGTGGCCCAGCTCCGGCACCAGGGGCTGGAGGCCGAGGGCGTGGGAGAGCCGCCCGAAGGGCCCGGCGGGAGCGGGCGGTCCTGAGCGTTCAGCCGCGCGCGCCGGCCCGGCCGCGCAGGTCGGCGAGCCGCTCGTACCAGTCCTGCAGCGCCGGGAGCCGGTCCTCGACCAGCCCCGGCCGCACGAACTCGATCATGTGGAGCTGGCCCCGAATCGCGGCGTCGGCCAGCGTGGCGGCCTGGCCCAGCACGAAGGGGCGGGTGGCCAGGGCCGCGCCGACGGGCCGGAGCAGCGAGGCCAGCTGCGCGATCAGCGCCGGCTCGCCGGCGCGCCACTGCTCCAGGCAGCCCGGGCCGTAGCGCCGCTCCTTGATGACGCGGAAGAGCGCGCGGGCGTCGTCGCGCCCGCCCTGCAGCTCGGCGAAGCGCGCCTCCAGCCACGGGGCGGCGATGCGGAAGGCCACGTCCTCCAGCGGCCCCTCCGCCCAGCCCTCGAGCACCTCGGCCAGCGGCTCCTCGCGCAGCGAGGGGCGGTAGGCCTGGTCGAGGTAGGCGGTGATGCGCTGGCTGTCGGCGACCACCCGCCCGCCGTCCTCCAGGACCGGCACGTGGATGCCGCCGCTGAGCGCCACCAGCTCCCGGCGGTCGAGGTAGGGCACCTCCACGACCTCGAAGGCGAGCCCCTTGAGCTCGAGGCACTTGCGGACCTTGGCGGCGAACGGGCTGTAGGCGAACTGGTGGAGGCGCATGACTTGCCTCATCGCACGGGCGTTCAGGTGCCGGAAGGCCCTTCCTGGCGCGCACCCCTGCGACAGGCTGCGCGCTCAGGGCCGCCGTGCCTGGGGATTTCCGGTTTCGCTTGCGGTCCACCGGCCGCCAGCCCGCATGCTCGTGGGGTGCGGCGATCCCGCCGCCGAGAGGAGCAGACGAGGACATGGACGCCATCTTCACCGTCGTCACCCTGGCCTGGATCGCCGGCGCGCTCGCCGCGGTCCTGCTGTTCCGGGTGTCGAACGTGGTCCGCTACATCCCGAACAACCGGGTGGGCGTGATCGAGCGGCTGTGGAGCTTCAGGGGGTCGGTGGAGCGCGGGCTGATCGCGCTCGAGGGGGAGGCGGGCTACCAGCCGGAGGTGCTGCGCGGCGGCTGGCACGTGTTCGCGCCGTTCCAGTACCGGGTGCACGTGGTGCCCCTGGTCACCATCCCGCAGGGGCAGCTGGGCTACGTCTTCGCCCGCGACGGCGCGCTCCTGCCGCCGACCCAGACCATGGCCAGCAACGCGGCCACCGCCGAGTTCAGCGACGCCGCGGCCTTCCTGCGCGAGGGCGGGCAGCGCGGCCCGCAGCGCCGCGTGCTGCGCGAGGGCACCTACGCCATCAACCTGGCCCAGTTCGTGGTCATCACCGCCAGCCAGCTCCACTTCCTCTCGCTGGGCGACGAGGAGGCCGGCCTCTTCCGGGCCATGGCCGGGCTGCTCAACGAGCGCGACGGCTTCACGCCGGTGGTGATCACCGACGACGCGGTGGGCATCGTGACCGTGCACGACGGCCCCTCGCTGGCGCAGGGTGAGGTGATCGCGCCCACCGTGGGCGACCGGGTGGACGACGCCGAGCGCTACCACAACAACTTCCAGGACCCGGAGCGGTTCCTGGCGGCGGGCGGCCAGCGCGGCCGGCAGCTGCAGGTGCTGGTGGAGGGCACGTACTACCTGAACCGGCTCTTCACCACGGTCGAGCTGATCCCCAAGACCGTGGTCGAGGTCGGCCACGTGGGCGTGGTGGTCTCGTACACCGGCACGGCCGGGCGCGACATCTCAGGCGAGTCCTACCGGCACGGCGAGCTGGTCCAGTCCGGCCACCGCGGCGTCTGGAGCGAGCCGCTCCTGCCGGGCAAGTACGCGTTCAATACGTACGCCGGCAAGGTGATGATGGTGCCGACCACCAACTTCATCCTCAAGTGGGTGAAGGGGGAGATCGGCGTCCACCGCTACGACGAGAACCTGTCCGAGGTGCTGCTCATCACCAAGGACGCGTTCGAGCCGACGCTGCCGCTCTCGGTGGTGGTGCACATCGACTACAAGAAGGCGCCGCTGGTGGTGCAGCGCTTCGGCGACGTGAAGAAGCTGGTGGAGCAGACGCTCGACCCGATGGTCTCGGCCTACTTCAAGAACATCGGCCAGACCCGCACGCTCATCCAGCTCATCCAGGAGCGCTCGGAGATCCAGCGCATCGCCAGCGAGGAGATGAAGGCCAAGTTCGAGGGCTACTCGCTCGAGCTCAAGGAGGTGCTGATCGGCACGCCGTCGTCGCAGCCCAACGACCGCGCCATCGAGTCCATCCTGGTCCAGCTCCGCTCGCGGCAGATCGCCGAGGAGCAGGTGGAGACCTACTCGCGCCAGGAGCGCGCGGCGGTGAAGGAGCGCGAGCTGCGCGAGGCCGAGGCGCGCGCCAAGCAGCAGACCGCCATCACCGAGTCGGAGCTGTCCATCACCGTGCAGGGCAACACCGGCAAGGCGGAGTACCAGCGCTCGGTGCAGCAGGCGGCGCAGATCCGCGCCCTGGCCGAGGCCGAGGCGGACAAGGTGAAGCTGATGGGCGCCGGTGAGGCGCAGCGGGTGAAGTCGATGGCCGAGGCCGAGGCCGAGAAGGCGGCGCGCGTGGGCGTGGCCCAGGCGCTCGCCATCGAGGAGCAGGTCCGCGCCTACGGCGGCCCGCAGCTGCAGATGACGCAGCAGGTGCTGTCGCGCTTCGCCGAGGCGGTGGAGGCCTCCCGCGTGGACGTGGTGCCCAAGATCGTGGTGGGCGGCGCGGCCGGCGGCTCCGGCGGCGGCGGGGCGGGCGGCTCGCTCTTCGAGTCGCTGCTGGCCCTGCTCCTCTCGGAGAAGCTGGGCGCCCAGGTGTCCGAGCCGGCCGCCGAGCGGGATCCGTCGGTGGCCGCCTACCGCGAGCAGATGCGGAGCAGCGTGGCGGGGATGCTGGGAGGGAACGGGGCGCAGAAGAAGACGTAGCGGAGCCGTGCACGGCGACGCTCAGCCGTTCGCGGTGAGCCTGTCGAACCGCGAACGGGACGGGAACGCGGCGCCCCTGGCCTCCGGGCCAGGGGCGCTGATGTTTGCAGGGCGGCCGCGTGCCCGCCACCGTTCGTCCTGAGCGTAGCCCCGCCGGCAGGCGGGGCGGAGTCGAAGGACAGGGATCCTCGCCGGTCCGGTCGCACTCCGCTCTCGTGGTTCGACTCCGGGCCGGAGGCCGGCCCTACCACCACGAACGGATACCCAGGCCCTGGCCTGGCCTGCCTCGGCGCTCCTGGTCACTGGGCGACCCGCACCTCGAGGAAATCGAGCCCGCCGGTCACCACCTCCATCCGGACGGACACCAGGCCGGCCGGGATCTGCGCGGTGACGCTGGTGCTGTCGGCCAGGTGGTCGCTCACCGGCAAGGTCACCCGCCCGGCCAGCGCCCCGTTGACGAAGAGGTCGAGCGTGGCGCCGGTGTAGGTGATGCCTCGCACCGTCAGCGTGCCGGTGAACGGCGCGGCGGCGTGGCCGGGGAGGGCCAGCAGCTCGCCCGCGTCGTTGCCGCCCAGGCAGGGGACGCCGTCGCAGGTGGTGTTGAAGTCGTAGCCGGTCCGGACGCGGTAGTCGGCCAGGTCGCGCCCGTCGAGCGCCCCGGGCAGCGCCGCGCCCAGCGTGACCGCGGCGCGGGAGCGGGCGCCGAGCTCGTCCAGGGCGGCGAGCTTGGGCGTGTCGGAGTCGAGGATGCTGGGGGTGAACTCCCACGGCGTGCCGCCGCGGAGCGTGTAGTACATGAGCAGCTCACCGCCCTGGCCGCTCCAGGCGTCGTGCGTCTCGACCATCAGGTCCTGGATGCGGGGATCGGCGTTCACCGCGCGGGCCAGCGGGTCGCTGAACGGGTCCAGGCTGGGCCCGCCCTCGTAGGCGACGCGGCGCAGCCCGAAGGCCCCGGCCCAGACCGCGTCCACGCCCACGCCGCGCACCATCTGGGCGTCGGGGTAGTTGCCGGCGGCGAAGAACGCGTCCAGGTCCGAGAGGTCGGCGGGCAGGTCGTTGACCTGGTAGTAGGCGGAGCCGCCCGCGCCGAAGACGTAGGAGTTCACCTCGCGTGCAGGGGCCCGCCCCCGCGCGTAGGCGTGGAGCCAGCTCAGGGCCGCCGAGAGGGTCCCCTGGCCGTCCCCCTGCTGCGTCATGAGCACCGGGCGGATCCGGTTCATCATGCTCGCGTCGCCGTAGACGTCGCGGAAGATGTCGCTGGCGACGGCCAGGCGGTAGGCCGGCCAGCGCCACATCCTGGTCCAGACGCTGTCGGTGGCGGGCGTGTTGACCGGGTGGCCGCCGGGCAGGGTCGAGACGAGGTCCTGGATGGCGTAGAAGCACCTGAAGCCGCCGGCGCTGTTCCAGATCTCGTTCGCGTACTCGAGGTAGACCCGGAGCGACGGATCGAGCGGCGGGTAGACCGGGTGGGCCTGGCGGCTGGTGTACGGCTCCACGCCGTCGGTGCCGTAGCGCAGCGCCAGCGCCAGCTTGCGGATGAACGTGTCGTCCGCCACCACCGGGATGTTGATCCAGCAGTCCACGCCCAGGGTGTTGCAGAGCTGGATCTGGTGCTCCAGCGCCACGCCCGTCGGCGAATCGGTCCAGGTGGTGCCGCCCTGCCCGGTCCAGCCGGGGCCCAGCTTGACCATCTGCCCAGGCCGGGCCCGGTCCTCCCAGCGCTCGACCATGTTGGCGTTGGTCGCGGTCCAGTCCATCAGCCGGACCGCGCCGGCCTTGCCGAGCGCGGTGAGGAAGGGCGTGGTGAAGACGGCGCTGCCGTCGCTGGCGTAGCCGCCGCGGTAGAGGTGCAGGTCGGTGAAGCCGGAGTGGAGCGGGCTCTCCGCGGTGCGGCGGGTGTTGCGGAGCACGATCCCCACCGAGCCGGTCGAGCCGACGGCGTAGGTGAAGTCGGCCGTGGTGGTGTTGCTGGGCGCGTCGTAGCTCACGTTGCTGACGCTGCCGCCCGCCCACATGAGCGAGATGTCCGCCTGGCCGTGGAAGGAGAGCTTGTGCGTGCCGTTCACCTCGGCGGGCGTGCCGGTGAGGACGACGGTGGAGGCGTCGGCGGTGGGCCAGCCGTCCGCGTCGACGGTCCCCTCGTCCTGCCAGTCGGCGTCCTTCCATGGCCGGGCGTGCTTCATCAGGTCCACGAAGGCCAGGCTGCCGTCCCAGTCGCTGAGGAACCAGACGTTCATGCCGAGCTGGTTGCGGGTGCGGTCGTCGTCCGGCAGCGGCGTCAGCTCCGCCGAGGGCGAGGCCTGGACCTCGGCGCTGTCGGCGCTCTCGCCGGCCTCGCCGTAGGCGGAGACCACGTAGTGGTAGGTGACGCCGTTCGTGAGCCCGGCGTCCACCTGGCGCGTGCCGGCCGGCGCCGCCACCTGCGTGTACGGGCCGCCGGAGGTGCCGCTCCGCTTCAGGTGGTAGCCGGTGACCGCGCCGGTGCTGGCCTCCCAGGAGACGGTGACGCGGCCGTCGCCGGCCAGCGCCAGCACCCCCTGCGGCACCGTGGGCACGGCCGGTGGGGTCGGGCCGGAGGACGAGGTGCTGGCGTTGCAGGCCAGGAGCGCGAGCAGCAGCGCCGGGGCCAGCGCGCGGCAGGGGGTGCGGAGGGCGGTCATGGAGCTCCAGGGTGTCGGGGCGAGCACCGACCGTGGCATGGACCTCGACTGTGGGTCAATCGACGGGGCGTTCGCCGCGCCGCGGCGAAGCGACGCTCCGGCCCTCTCCCCACCCGAGGTGCGCCGCGCCGCCTCGACGGAGCGCGCCCGCCGTGGTTGACTCGCCGCCCCATGACCGACACGGCCCCACCTGCCGCCTCCCCCGCGCGCGCGGTCCTCAACGCCGCCGTGGTGGTGGCGGCGCTCGGCTACTTCGTCGACATCTACGACCTGATCCTCTTCAACGTGGTCCGGGTGCAGAGCCTCAAGGACCTGGGCGTCACCACCGACCTGATCGAGGTCGGGGCGGCGATCGTCAACTGGCAGATGGGCGGCATGCTGCTGGGCGGGATCCTCTTCGGGATCATCGGCGACAAGCTGGGCCGGCTGCAGATCCTCTTCGGCTCCATCACGCTCTACTCGCTGGCCACCATCGCCAACGGCTTCGTCACGACGGTCGGCCAGTACGAGGCGCTGCGCTTCCTGGCCGGCGTGGGGCTGGCGGGCGAGCTGGGGGCCGGGGTGACGCTGGTGGCGGAGATCCTCCCGGCCCGGCTGCGCGGCTACGGCACCATGCTGGTGGCCTCGGTGGGCGTCTCCGGCGCGGTGGTGGCCAACCTGGTGGCCAAGGACTTCGACTGGCGCACCGCCTACTGGGTGGGCGGCGGGCTGGGCGTGGTGCTGCTGCTGCTGCGCATCGGCGTGCGCGAGTCGGCCATGTTCCACCGCATGAAGGAGGGCACGGCCCGGCGCGGCGACTTCCTGGCGCTCTTCCGCACGCGCGAGCGGCTGGGCCGCTACCTGGCCTGCATCCTCATCGCCGTGCCCATCTGGTTCTCCAACCAGATCCTGATCGCCTACTCGCCCGAGTTCGCGAAGGCCATGGGCGTGACCGGGCCCATCTCGGCGGGCGACGCGGTGGCGGCCTTCTACCTGGGGCTGGTCTTCGGCGACCTGACCAGCGGGCTCGTCTCGCAGGCGCTGGCCTCGCGCCGCAAGGTGGTGCTGGGGTTCGTGGTGGCGCTGGCGGCGGCCAACGGCCTCTACTTCGCGGCCGGCCGGGGCGCCTCGCCGGCCACCTTCCTGGCGCTCTGCGGCCTGCTCGGCTTCACCGGCGGCTACTGGGCCATCTTCGTCACCGTGGCGGCGGAGCAGTTCGGCACCAACATCCGCGCCACCGTGGCCACCACCGTGCCCAACTTCGTGCGCGGGCTGGTGGTGGTGGTGAACCTCATGTTCCTGTGGACCCGCGGCAAGCCGGCCACCGAGGCCACCCCCGCCTCCGGGCTCGGGCTGGGGCTGTTCGGCGCGGCGGCGGTGGTGGGCGCGTTCTGGTTCCTGCTGGCGCTGGTCTCGGCCTGGCGGCTGCGCGAGACCTTCGGCGTGGACCTGGACTACCTGGAGGAGGGCTGATGTCGCTGTACGTGGTGGACGTGGAGGCGGACGGGCCGATCCCCGGCAAGTACTCGATGGTCTCCTTCGGCGCTGTGCTGGTGGAGCCCGGGCTGGGCCGCACCTTCTACGGCACCACCCGCCCCATCTCCGACCTCTGGCTGCCCGAGGCGCTGGCCATCTCCGGCGTGACGCGCGAGCAGCACCTGCGCCACGACGAGCCGGGCTCCACCATGGAGGCCTTCGAGAAGTGGGTCACCGAGACGTCGAAGGGGCGGCCCATCTTCTTCGCCGACAACCTCTCCTTCGACTGGCAGTACATCAACTGGTACTTCCACACCTACCTCGGCCGGAACCCCTTCGGCTGGTCGGGCCGGCGTATCGGCGACCTCTACTGCGGCATGGTGAAGGACGCCTACGCGCAGTGGAAGCACCTCCGCACCACCTCGCACGATCACCACCCGGTCAACGACGCCAAGGGCAACGCCGAGGTGCTGCTCAAGCTTGAATCGAGCAGGGGCTGAAGCTCTCGCTGCGGTGAAACTGTTCGGGCCGGCGAAGCCGGCACGAACCGCCTTGGCGCTGCGTGCGGCTGCCGCTCGGCGCTCCTTCGGCTGCGCCTGGCCCCTGCCCTTCGACTCCGCGCCCGCTGCGCGGGCGCTACGCTCAGGACGAACGGGTCGAGATGTCCGTTCGCCCTGAGCGTAGCCGCGGCGACGCCGCGGCGGAGTCGAAGGGCAGGCGTCACTTGGCCGGAGCCGCCGGCGCCGCCGGCAGCGGCGGCAGCGCCCTTGATCTTCGCCTTCACCGCCGCCAGCCTGGTCCCGTCGCGCCCGCCGGTGCCCTCCAGCTTGTGCTCGGCGATATAGGCGTTGGCCTTCTCGATGCGGTCGCCGGTGGCCGGGTGGGTCGAGAACAGGGTGGCCCAGCCCGGCTGCTTCCCCTCGCCCTTCTGCAGCTTGCCGAAGAAGGTGGCGATGCCGTGCGGGTCGTAGCCGGCCGCGGAGCTGTAGCGGGCGCCGAGCTGGTCCGCCTCCAGCTCCTCGCTGCGGCCGTAGGCCAGCATGGCGGTCTTGCCGGCCAGCCCGGCCGCCATCTGGGCCACGGCGTTCGGCTGCTTGCCCAGCGCCATCTCGGTGACCGTCTGCAGGCCGTACGCGTTCACCATCTGCCGCGCCGAGTGGCGCCCCACCACGTGGCCGGCCTCGTGCCCGAGCACGCCCGCCGCCTCGGCGGTGTTGTCCGCGGCCAGCAGCAGCCCGGTGTAGACGTAGAGGAAGCCGCCCGGCGTGGCGAAGGCGTTGACGGTCTTGGGGTCGTCGATGACCTTCACCGACCACTCCACGTCCGGCCGGTCCTTCTTCGCGGAGGGCAGGATCTTGTCGGTGATCTCCTTCACGTAGGCCGTGACCACCGGGTCCTCGACGTAGCGGACCTTCTGCTCCTGCTCCAGCTGCTGCTTCACTTGAAGTCCCAGCGCCTTCTCCTGGTCGGGCGGGATGAGGACGTCGGCCAGCCCCTTCTCCACGCTGATCCGCTGCTGGGCGGAGCAGGAGAGGGTGGAGACGGCCAGCAGGGCGGCGGCGGACGAGGCGAGCGTTGAGCGGAGCATCCGGCCTGCGTAGCCCAAGACCCGCCGCGGGGCAGCATCCCGGCCGGGGGGTGCGGGGTTGGACGGCGCTCGCCGGGTGCGGTACGAGAGGCAACCCACGTCTGGTGCAGGGGAGGAGCGCGGATGCGCAGGCTAATCGTGATCGGGGTGGTGCTGCTGGTCGCCACCGGCGGCCTGGCGGCGTGGTCGTTCTGGACCCCGGCCCCGCCGCCCCCGGCGCCCACCCCGGCCCCGCTCCCGGTGGACGTGCCCACGCACGCGCTGGACGCCTCGCGCATCCAGACCGGCCGGCTCGCGGTGGACCGGCTGCCCGAGGAGGTCACCACCACGCTGGAGCGCCACACCGTCGAGCTCACGCACACCACCGAGGTGCTGGCCTCGAAGCAGGCGCGCATCGTCGGCACCTGCCCGCCCGGCTCCGCCATCCGGGTGGTGGAGGAGGACGGGTCGGTGCTTTGCCAGCGCGTCGGCAAGGGGGTGGCGTCGGTCACGGCGCTGGCCGGCGTGCCGCGCGTCTCCACCACCGCCACCGCGCAGGGCACGGTCCCGGGCGGCGTGGGGCGCTACCAGACCGCCGGCGACGACGACTTCCTGGTGGTCCCGGTGCAGCTGCCCGACGGCGCCGTCGTGACCGGCTTCTCGTACATCTACTGGGACGACGACCCGGCCGTGGACGGCGGCGCCTTCCTCTACCGCTCGGACGACACGGTCCTGGCCGCGGTGGGGACCGAGAAGGCCAAGGCGGAGGTGCGGGTGGTCTCGACCGAGGAGATCGACGCCAAGAAGGTCACCAACGACGGGTTCGCCTACCTGGTCTTCTTCCAGACCTCGAGCCAGGCGGGGCAGAAGCTCATGCCCATCGCGGCGTCGATCAGCTACAGGCTGCCCTGACCCGCCCGGACGGGCGGTCACCTCCCTGAGGCCGGATGTCCGAGGCCCGGGGCGCGCCATTCCGGCTACAATCCCGCCCCCCATGTCCCGCGGAACCCTCGGCCGCACCCGGCGGCTCGTCGTCAAGGTCGGCACCGGCACCCTCACCGACCGTCAAGGCCGCTTCAATCGCGAGAACTGCGCCCGCCTCGCCGCCGACCTGGCGGAGGTGGCCAAGGGGCGCAAGGTGGTGCTGGTCTCCTCCGGCGCGGTGGCGCTGGGCGCGGAGCGGCTGGGGCTGGTCCGGTCGCGCGCCAAGCCCTGGGACATCCCCACCAAGCAGGCCTGCGCCGCCACCGGGCAGCCGCACCTGATGGCCGCCTGGGGCGAGGCGCTGGGGGCGCACGCGCTGCTCACCGCGCAGGTCCTGCTCACCGCCGACGACCTGGCCTCGCGCAAGCGCTTCCTGAACGCGCGCCGCACCTTCGCCAAGCTGCTGGAGCGCGGCGCGGTGCCGGTGGTGAACGAGAACGACACCGTGGCGGTGGACGAATCAAGGTCGGCGACAACGACACGCTGGCCGGGCTGGTGGCCGGCTGCGTCGAGGCCGACCTGGTGGTGATGCTCACCGACGTGGAGGGGCTGTACGACCGGAACCCCTCCGAGGCCGGCGCGCAGCTGGTCCACGACGTGCCCCGGATCACCGCCGAGGTGGAGCGGATCGCCGGCGGCGCCGGCAGCGAGCGGAGCGTCGGCGGGATGGCCACCAAGGTCCGCGCCGCCCGCCGCCTCGCCGCCCAGGGCGTGGCCACCGCCCTCCTCTCCGGCCGCCGCCCGGGGGCGCTGCAGGCCCTGCTCTCCGGCGAGCGCATCGGCACCGTCTTCGCCCGCGGCGACGAGCGGCTCACCTCGCGCAAGGGGTGGCTGGCGGCGGCCGCGCGCGGCAAGGGCGTCATCGTGGTGGACGCCGGCGCGCGGCGCGCGCTCACCGAGGGAGGCCGCAGCCTCCTCCCCAGCGGGGTGAAGGGGGTGGAGGGACAGTTCGGGGTGGGGGACCCGGTGGACATCGCGCTCGAGTCGGGGCGCCCCTTCGCCCGCGGGCTGGCCGGCTACGCCGCCGAGGAGGTCCGGCGCATCGCCGGCCTGAAGACGGGCGAGATCGAGCGGACGCTCGGCTATAAGTACCTGGACGAGGTCGTCCACCGGAACGACCTGGTGGTGCTGGAAGGCAAGGAAGACCGATGAGACAGCAGCAGCAGGACCTGGCCGCCGGGATGCGGGCGCTGGCAGAGGCCGCGCGAGACGCGGCCCGCGCGCTGGGCCGGGCCGACACGCGCACCAAGGACGCCGCCATCCGGGCCGGCGCCGACGCCCTCCTGGCGCGCTCAAAGGAGATCCTGGCCGCCAACGCGGGCGACCTCGAGGCAGCCCGCCAGGCCGGCCAGAAGGCGGCCTACCTGGACCGGCTGGCGCTCGACCCGAAGCGGCTAGAGGGGATCGCCGCCGCGCTGCGCGAGGTGGCCTCGCTCCCGGATCCGGTGGGCGCGGTCACCTCCAGCTGGCGCCGCCCGAACGGCCTCGAGGTGAAGAAGGTCCGCATCCCGCTGGGCGTGGTGCTGATGGTCTACGAGGCCCGGCCCAACGTCTCGGTGGAGGCGGCCGCGCTCTGCGTGAAGAGCGGCAACGCCGCCATCCTGCGCCCGGGCTCGGACGCGCTCCGCTCCTCGCTGGCGCTGGCCAGCGCCTTCGGCGAGGGGCTGGCCCAGGCCGGCCTGCCGGCGGCCAGCGCGCAGGTGGTACCCACGCCCGACCGCGAGGCCACCTTCGCGCTGCTGCAGCTGGACGACCTGATCGACCTGGCCATCCCGCGCGGCGGCCCCTCGCTGATCCGCGCCGTGGCCGAGCGGTCGCGCGTGCCGGTGGTGAAGCACTTCCAGGGCGTCTGCCACCTCTACCTGGACGAGAGCGCGGCGGAGGCGCCCTCTGTGGCCCTGGCCGTCAACGGCAAGGTGCAGCGCCCCGGCGTCTGCAACGCCACCGAGTGCCTGCTGGTGCACCGCGCCGCCGCCGAGCGGCTGCTGCCGGCGGTGGGCCGGGCGCTGTCCGCCGAGGGGGTGGAGCTGCGCTGCGACCCCACCGCGCTGACGCTGCTGGCCCGGGCCGGCGTGCCGGCCGTGGCCGCCGCCCCGGACGACTTCGGCAAGGAGTTCCTGGACAAGATCCTGGCCGTGCGCGTGGTGCACGACCTGGACGCCGCCCTGGACCACATCGCCCGCTACGGCTCGCTCCACACCGAGGCGATCGTGACCCAGGACCTGGCCTCCGCCCGCCGCTTCGAGCGGGAGGTGGTGGCCAGCGGGGTGATGGTCAACGCCTCCACGCGCTTCAACGACGGCGGCGAGCTGGGGCTCGGCGCCGAGATCGGCATCTCCACCACCAAGCTGCACGCGTTCGGGCCCATGGGGCTCGAGGAGCTCACCACCCAGAAGTTCGTGGTGGAGGGCGCCGGCCACGTGCGGTAGGGAAGGGACGAGGACACGACCTGAATGGCGACGAAGAAGAAGGCGGCCCCGGCGAAGTCGAAGAAGCCCACCTCCAGCGCGAAGAAGGCCCGCCCGGCGGCGGCCAAGCGCGGCGCGCCCGTCGGCAAGGGCAAGCGGAAGCCCCGCCGCGGCCCGCCGGAGTCCACCGCGACCAAGCGCACCCCGGGCCGCGCCGAGAAGCCGGCGCCGGCGCCCGAGGCGGCCCCGGCCGCCGCGCCGCGCCCTGACCCGGCGCGCCCGACCGCCATGGCCATCGCCATGGCCGGCCTGGACAAGAAGGCCGAGGACGTCACCCTGCTCGACGTGCGCGGGCTGACCAGCTACGCCGACTACTTCGTGCTCATGACCGCCGACTCCGACCGGCAGGCCGGCGCCATCGCCGATCACGTCGAGCAGACGATGAAGCAGAAGGGCGTCACCAAGGTCGGCGTCGAGGGCTACGAGGGCGGCCGCTGGATCCTGGTCGACTACGGCGACGTGGTGGCCCACGTCATGAACCGGGAGTCGCGCGGGTTCTACGATCTCGAGGGGCTCTGGGCCGACGCGCCGCGGATCTCCGTCGAGGGGTGAGCACGCCGCCCTGGAGCGATGGCCCCGGCCGCCACAGGCGACCGGGGCCGTTGCATGTTCCGAGCGCAGGCGTGCCGCGGGTCGATGCGGCCCGGCGGCGCCCTTCGACTCCGCCGCGGCGCTGCCGCGGCTACGCTCAGGGCGAACGGTCGCTCCAGCCCCGCTCGGCCTGAGCGTAGCGCTTAGCGTAGCGCCGCGCAGCGGCGCGGAGTCGAAGGCCAGGGCCGAAGTCGTCCGTGCAGCTCACGGCAGCACGCCCAGCTCGTCCAGCGCGGTGTCCAGCTCGGCCGCGTCCCGGTAGACCTGGTAGGCGCCGGCGGCCAGCAGCTCGTCCTGGCCGTAGCCGCCGGTGAGCACGCCCACGCCCAGCATGCGGGCGCGGCGCGCGGCCAGGAGGTCCCAGACCGCGTCGCCCACCACGTAGCACTCCTCCGGCGCCACCCCGAGCTTGCGCTGGCAGGCCAGGAACAGGTCCGGCTCGGGCTTGGCGCGCGCCACCTCGGTCCGGTCCACCACCGGCGTCTCCGGCGGCACCTCCAGCGCCTCCAGCGAGCGGTCAATCTCCGGGCGGCGGCCGGAGGTGGCGATGCCGTGCGGCACCCCGGCCTCGCGCAGGTGGCGGAGCAGCGCCACCGCGCCGGGGAGCGGCCGGCGCACCGGCAGCAGCGAGGTGAACAGCTCGCCGTGCCGGTCCTGCAGGAAGCGGGTCTGCTCGGGCGTGAGCGCGTGGCCGACCTCGCGGGCCACGGCGCGCGTGAAGAGCCCGCCGCTCATGCCGATCTTGCGGTGGATGCGCCAGCCGTCGAGCGGGAGGCCGGCCTCGGAGAGCGCCATCTGCCAGGCCAGGACGTGGGCGTAGACGGTGTCCACCAGCGTGCCGTCGAGGTCGAAGATGAGCGCGCGCATGGCCCGGCTTCTACCGCGCGCCCGGGGGCGCCGCCAGCGTCCGGGCGGGCGAGCGGGCGGCGCTCCAGCGCGCGATCGGCCGGATGGGTCGCCACGTTGCATCCGGGCCCTGCAGAAGGATCGTCCGTGGGAGGGGGCAGCGAGGAGAGAGGCGGAGCGATGGCGCGGAAGCAGGGCGGGCCGGGCAAGGCGGGCAAGGGTTCGGATGGGCGAGGGAGCAAGCGGGTGGTCGAACGGGGCGTGAAGGTCTCGGCCGTGGCCAGCACGCGCGGGCCGCCCTCAACCACCGTGCACGTCGAGGTGGAGCCGGCGGCCATGGCGGAGCAGGCGGGAGACGTGGGGGAGGTGCGGCGGGTCGAGGCGGAGCTGCCGGAGGAGCGCGACGGCGCGGTGCGCTGGTCCAGGCAGGAGCTGCACCGGCTGGCGCGCGAGCGGCGGGTGGCGGACGGGAAGGAGACGGCGGTGGAGCGGTTCGGCGGCACGCACCTGGGCCCCAGCGACGCCCAGCGGCTGGGGGTGGGGGTGGACGTGCAGACCGATCGCGGCACGCTGCGGGCCCCGGCGCGCAGCGAGGCGTACGCGGTGCGCGAGGCGGACAAGCCGCGGCAGCGCGAGCGGGTGCAGCGGCCGGCGGGGAAGAAGAAGCGCTAGGCGGCCGCTCGGGGCCGGTCGTGGGCCGCGGCGCTGGCCGGGACCTGCGCTGGCCTCGCCGACCGCACGGGGAGCGCGGCGATGCCGGCGGCGGCCAGCACCATGGCGCCGCCGGCCAGCATGGGCCAGCCGACCGGCTCGTGCAGCACCGCCGCCCCCAGCAGCACCGCCACGGTGGTGTCCACCAGCGGCAGCGCGCCGATCGCCGCCATCGACACGCGCGGGATGAGCCAGTAGAGGCCGAGGTAGGTGAGGGCGGTGCCGAAGACGGCCAGGTAGAGCAGCGCGCCCACCGCCGGCGCGGTCACCGCCGCGGGGGCGCGGCCGAACTCCAGCGCGAAGGACGCGGCCAGGAGCAGCACGCCGCCCACCGCGGTCTGGCCGGTGGTGAGGGCCAGCGGCGACACGGCGGTGAGGTGCCGGCGCGCCACCACGTTGGCCACCGCCACCACCATCGAGGCCAGGACCACCAGCGCGCTGCCGGCCGCCAGGCGCCCGGAGGCCTCCAGGTCGGAGAGGTGCGGCGCCTGCAGCACCACCACGCCGGCGATGCCCACCGCCACCGAGAGGAGCCTGAGCGGCGTGAGCCGCTCCTCCGGGAGCCAGAGCCGCGCCACGATGGCCACCCAGATCGGGAAGGTGGCGAAGAGGACCGCCGAGAGGCTGGACGGGACCCACTGCTGCGCCAGGAAGAGCAGGCCGTAGGGGAGGGCGATCTGGAACAGCCCCACCACCGCCACCCGGCCGCGGTGGGGGCCCAGCACCTCGCGCCAGTGGCCGCCCCGCAGCGCCACCGGCGCCAGCAGCGCCGCGGCCAGCGCCATCCGGACGCCGGCGAAGAGCAGCGGCGGGAGCGCGTCCAGGCCGATGCGCACCACCATCCAGGTCGAGCCCCAGAGGACGGCGACGCCCAGGTAGACGATTGCGAGGGTGGGACGGAGGCGGGCGGACACGGGCCGGGCATCGTAGATCAGCCTCCGCCCGGCGGCCCAGCGACCGGGCGCCTCGCCTCCCCCGCCTCGGCCAGGCGGGGGAGCGTGATCCTGCGAGCCGCACCTACTCCTGCGCCAGCCGCCACACGCCGGTGGAGGTGGCCGGCAGCGACACGCTCCAGGCCTCGGCGCCGGGCGTCACCGTCGCGCCGTCGTCCACCAGCAGCGGCTCGGGGGCGCCGGTCAGGGTCGGGAGCGCCGCGGTGGCGGCGGTGGCGCCCAGGTTGTGGACCACCAGCACCGCCTCGCCGTCGAGCGTGCGGAGCAGCGCCAGCACCGGGCCGCCGCCGGACTCCAGCACGGTGGTGGTCCCGCGCTGCAGCGCCGGCGAGCCGGCGCGCAGCCGGATCAGCTGGCGGCTGCGGGAGAGGAGCGAGGTCGGGTCGGCGCTCTCGGTGGCCACGTTGATGGTGGCGAGGCCGGGCGCGAGCGGCACCCAGGGCGTGCCGGTGGTGAAGCCGCCCCGCGGCGCCGTGCCGTTCCAGTGCATGGGCGTGCGGTAGCAGAGGTCGCCGCTGCAGCTGCTGGTGCCGTTGGGGAGGCCCAGCTCGTCGCCGTAGTAGAGCGTGGGCGTGCCCTGGCTGGTGAGCAGGATGCCCAGCGCCACCCGCTTCTGCGCGGTGGAGAGGCCGGTGGAGGCGCGGCCGACGTCGTGGTTGGAGAGGAAGGGGGCGTCGCCGGCGCCGGCCGGGTAGTGGCTCGCCACATCGTCCAGCACCCAGGCGATCCCCTCGCCCGAGCCGCTGGCGACCCCGTTGCCGATGGCGCCCTGGAGCGGGAAGTCGAAGTTGAGCCCCAGCTCGTCGCCGCCCGGGAGCGCGACGGTGTCGCCGAAGTAGGCGGCGATGCGGTCGGTCTCGGTCCAGGCCTCGCCCACCAGCAGCGCGTCCGGCCGGACCGCGCGGACGCGGTCGGCGAAGCCCTTCAGCGCCGCGTGGGTCCCCGGCTGGTCGGCCTGCTGGCCGCCGCCGGTCTCCACCAGGTACCGGACCGCGTCGAGCCGGAACCCGTCCACGCCCCGCGCCAGCCAGCCCTCGGCCGCGTCGGCCAGGGCGTCGGCGACGGCCGGGTTGGTCCAGTCGAGATCGGGCATCTCGCTCCAGAAGACGCCGTAGTACCAGGCGCCGCCGCGCTGGTGCCAGGTCCGGGTGGAGCTCCACGGCTGCGTCCAGCCCGGGTCCGACTCGCGCCACAGGAACCAGTCGCGGTAGGGCGAGTCCACGCTCGAGACCGCGCTCTGGAACCAGGGGTGCAGCGAGGAGACGTGGTTGGGCACGAAGTCGAGCACCACCTTGAGGCCGCGCGCGTGGGCGGCGGCCACCAGCTCGTCGAAGTCCTGCTCGGTGCCGTAGGCCGGGTTGACGCCGTCGTAGTCGGTGACGTCGTAGCCGTGGTTGCTGGGCGACGGGTGGATGGGCGAGAGCCAGATGGCGTCCACGCCCAGGTCGCCGTCGGTGCCCGGGTCGCCGTCGTTCAGGTAGTCGAGCGAGGCGGTGATGCCGCGCAGGTCGCCGACGCCGTTGCCGTCGGAGTCGCGGAACGAGCGGACCCAGATTCTGGTAGACCACCGCGCCGTTCCACCACTCCGGCGACGCCGAGGCGGCGCGGGTGCCGTGATCGCGGGGCGGCGGCGGCGGCGGGACCGGGTCGGTGCCGTCGCTGCTGCCGCAGGCGCACAGCAGGGCGAGGCAGGCGAGGAGGAAGGGCGGGCGGAGGGACATGCGGGCAGGACGGCGGAGCCCGCGGTTTGTGACGGGTCACGGCGGCGACCACGCCGGCACAGGCCGCCCACGCGATCGGCTTCAGACCAGGCGCTAGCCGCGCCGCCGCCGCCGGCGCCAGGTCAGGTCCACCCGGATGCGCGTGTCCTGCGAGCCGTCCCACTGGACCTGCAGCCCCTCGGCGCGCAGCGCGGCGGCCACCTCGTGGCCCACGTCGAGGCAGGAGGACTGCCACTGCTCATCCGGCGACCCGGGCGGCAGCACCGCGCCGTAGGCCAGGAACAGGCCCTGCCCCTCGGCGGCGCTCTCGGTGTCCTGCTGGTGGAAGAAGGTGTAGCCGTGCACCGGCCCGGGCGCGGCCTCGATCTCCACCCCGATCTCGTGGTGGCCGCAGTTCTGGCAGCAGGCGAAGTCCTGCCGCGCCAGCACGCCCTTCTTCTCCAGCTTGTCGAAGGCGCGATCGAGCCGGTCGCAGTCGGTGGGGACCGGCCAGTCAAGCTCCTCCTGGCGGCGCTCGTCGAAGACCTGCTCGGCCAGCCCGCGCACCCGATCCTCGAGGCCGGGGAGGTCGCCGTGCAGGTCGGAGAAGACGTCCAGCGCCCAGCGGATGATCCCGTCGTCGGTGGAGTAGCCCTCCACCGCGCGCTTCCGCAGCTCGGTGCGGATCGCCTCGTCGGTCAGCGGCTCGACCTGCTCGACCCGGTCCATGGCGGCTCCCTCGCCGCCTCGCAGTCTATCGGCTCGGGGTCAGGAGGGCGTGATGACCATCAGGCGCAAGCGGGGCCCGGGAAAAGCCCCGGCGCGCCCGGTCGGGCGGGTCACCTACGGGAACGCACCAGCTGCGCGCGGTGGTGAGCGCTAACAGTCACCACAGGCGCGGCCAGGGCGCGGCCCACACCGCCACGGCGGTGGCCAGCGCCAGCGCCAGCACCAGCCCCACGCGCCAGCCACGTCTGCGGACCGGGACCTGGAAGTCGGCGCCGACCGCCTGCAAGGTGTGCACGTCGGCCAGGCGCGTGGCCGCCAGCGTCTCGAAGTCCAGGCGGGAGAGGGCCAGCTCCTCGGTGGCGAAGCCGCGGTTGGCCAGGAGCGCCACCATGCGGCTGCGCGGGTGGATCCGGCGCAGGAGCCGCGAGGCGGCCGCGTCGAGGGCCCGCGCCAGCTCGCCGGCCGACTTCCAGCGCTTCTCCGGCCGCCGGGCCAGGCAGCGCTCCACGATCCGCGCCACGCGGCGCGGGCAGTCCGGCGCCAGGCTGCGGAGGCGCCGGTGGCGGCCGCGGCGGATGAGCGCGAACAGCTCGTCGGCGCTGCCGCCGCGGAACGGCTTCTCGCCGGTGAGCAGCTCGTAGAGGGTCACGCCCAGCGCCCAGATGTCCGCCGCCGGGCCGGCCTCCTCGCCGCCCAGCACCTCCGGCGCCATGTACGAGGGGCTGCCGACCAGCATGCCCACCCGCGTGAGCGAGGGATCGTCCGTGCCCTTGGCGATCCCGAAGTCCATCAGCTTCACCTCGCCGTCGCGCGAGAGCATCACGTTGGCGGGCTTCACGTCGCGGTGGAGCAGCGCGTTGAAGTGGACGTAGTCGAGCGCCCCGGCCACGCGGGCGCCGATCACGGCCGCGCACTCGGCCGGGATGGCGCCGCCCTGCTGCAGCAGCTTGGCGAGGTCCGTCCCGTCCACGAACTCGGTGACCAGGAAGACCTGCTCGTCCTTCTCCACCAGGTCGTAGACCGCCACGATGGCCTCGTGGCGCAGCCGCGCGTAGATGCTCCCCTCGCGGCGGAAGCGCTGCAGGACCTCCTTCGAGCGGACGAGCTTCTGGTCGAGCGCCTTCACGGCCACCGGGCGCTCCAGGCCTTCCTGGAACGCCTCGTAGACCACGCCCATGCCGCCGCGCCCGATCTCACGGACGATCCGGCTCGTACCGACCTTTCGGACCATGCGACTGCGCAGCTTCGCGCAGCGTGGAGGTCATACTCAAGGCGCGTCTGACCTCGAGGTGACGTCGATCACGTTTTTGCGGCCCTGACGCGCCCGGTCGGAGGGGTGCGCAGGGGGCTGCGGCGGAGCGTGCGTTGGCCGCCAGTGCGATCCTGCTAGACTGCGCCACCCCCGGGACGGCTCAGGCGGCGATGTGGGTGGCGTGACGGCGGGGGCCCGAAGGTTGCACATCAGCGCTCGTCCACACTCGAGGACCGCAAGACTTGCGTCGCGTCCGGGCCTGATCCTGACGCGCCGCGCACCCGCTGCACGGAGGAGATACCGGCATGTCGAACCGGCGCATGGTGACCATGGACGGCAACGAGGCGGTGGCCTCGGTCGCCCATCGCACCAACGAGGTGATCGCCATCTACCCGATCACGCCTTCGTCCAACATGGGCGAGTGGGCGGACGAGTGGTCGGCCAAGGGGAAGAAGAACATCTGGGGCACCGTGCCCAGCGTGGCCGAGATGCAGTCGGAGGGCGGCGCCGCGGGCGCGGTCCACGGCGCGCTGCAGGCGGGCTCGCTGACGACGACCTTCACGGCGTCGCAGGGCCTGCTGCTGATGATCCCCAACATGTACAAGATCGCCGGCGAGCTGACGTCCTTCGTCATGCACGTCAGCGCCCGCACCCTGGCGACGCACGCGCTGTCGATCTTCGGCGACCACTCCGACGTCATGTCGGTGCGCCAGACCGGCTTCATGCTGCTCTCCTCCGCCTCGGTGCAGGAGGCGCACGACTTCGCCATCATCGCGCAGCGCGCCTCGCTCGAGGCCCGCGTCCCGGTGCTCCACTTCTTCGACGGCTTCCGCACCTCGCACGAGGTGGCGAAGATGGAGGAGCTGACCGACGACGACCTGCGCCAGATGCTGCCCGAGGCGCTGGTGGCGGCGCACCGCGCCCGCGCGCTCACGCCGGACAGCCCGTCCATCCGCGGCACCGCCCAGAACCCCGACGCCTTCTTCCAGGCGCGCGAGGCCTGCAACCCGTTCTACGCGGTGGCCGGCGACAAGGTGCAGGACGCGATGGACGCGTTCGCGAAGATCACCGGGCGCCAGTACCGGCTCTTCGAGTACTACGGCCACCCGGAGGCCGACCGCGTGGTCGTGGCCATGGGCTCCGGCTGCGAGACGGCCATGGAGGCCATCGACGCGCTGATGGCCAGGGGCGAGAAGGTCGGCCTGGTGAAGGTCCGCCTCTACCGGCCCTTCGACCTGGGCGCCTTCATGACCACGCTGCCCCGCACCGTCGATCACATCGCGGTGCTGGACCGCACCAAGGAGCCCGGCTCGCTGGGCGAGCCGCTCTACCAGGACGTGGTCACCGCGCTGCGCGAGGCCGAGCAGGCCCACATCGACCGGTTCCACCACCAGATCACGGTGCTGGGCGGTCGCTACGGCCTCTCCTCGAAGGAGTTCACCCCCGCGCACGTCAAGGCGGTCTTCGAGGAGCTCTCCAAGCAGCGCCCCATCCGCCACTTCACGGTGGGCATCAACGACGACGTCACCCACCTCTCGCTCAAGGTCGACCCCACCTTCGACACCGAGGGCAAGGACGTGGTCCGGGCGCTCTTCTACGGCCTGGGCGCGGACGGCACCGTCGGCGCCAACAAGAACTCCATCAAGATCATCGGCGAGGACACGCCCAACTACGCCCAGGGCTACTTCGTCTACGACTCCAAGAAGTCCGGGTCGGTGACCATCTCGCACCTGCGCTTCGGCCCGAAGCCCATCCACTCGGCCTACCTGATCTCCAAGGCCAACTTCGTGGCCTGCCACCAGTTCGGCTTCCTCGAGAAGTACGAGATGGTGGAGCAGGCAGTGCCGGGCGCCACCTTCCTCATCAACTCGCCCTACGGCCCGGACGAGGTCTGGGAGAAGCTGCCGCGCGAGGTCCAGCAGGAGATGCTGGACAAGAAGCTCAAGCTCTTCGTGATCGACGCCTACAAGGTGGCGCGCGACACGGGCATGGGCGTCCGCATCAACACCATCATGCAGACCTGCTTCTTCGCGATCTCCGGCGTGCTGCCGCGCGACGAGGCCATCGGCCACATCAAGAAGACCATCGAGAAGACCTACGCGCGCAAGGGCGCCGAGGTGGTGAAGAAGAACTTCGCCGCCGTGGACCACACCCTGGCGCACCTGTACCCGGTCGACCTGGCCGGCAAGCAGGTGACCGGCGCGCCGCGGCCGCCGGCGGTCTCCGAGGTGGCGCCGGACTTCGTGAAGCGCGTCACCGGGCTGATGCTGGCCGGCAAGGGTGACCAGCTGCCCGTCTCCGCCTTCCCGGTGGACGGCACCTGGCCCACCGCCACCTCCCAGTGGGAGAAGCGGTCCATCGCGATGGACATCCCGGTGTGGGAGCCGAGCCTCTGCATCCAGTGCAACAAGTGCTCGCTGATCTGCCCGCACGCCGCCATCCGCCCGAAGTTCTTCGAGCCGGCCTCCCTGGAGGGCGCGCCGAAGACCTTCAAGGTGATGGACTTCAAGAGCGCCGAGTTCAAGGGCTCCAAGTACGCGCTGCAGGTGGCGCCGGACGACTGCACCGGCTGCACCCTCTGCGCGGAGATTTGCCCGGCCGAGTCCAAGACCGAGAAGGGCAGGAAGGCCCTGGCCATGGTCAGCGCCATGCCGCTCAAGGAGCAGGAGCGGGAGAACTTCCAGTTCTTCCTCTCCATCCCGGAGGCGGACCGCAAGAAGGTGAAGCTGGACGTGAAGGGGACGCAGTTCCTCCAGCCGCTCTTCGAGTTCTCCGGCGCCTGCACCGGCTGCGGCGAGACCCCGTACATCAAGCTCATCACCCAGCTCTACGGTGACCGGGCCGTCATCGCCAACGCCACCGGCTGCTCGTCGATCTTCGGCGGCAACCTCCCGACCACGCCGTACACGCAGGACGCGCAGGGCCGCGGTCCGGCCTGGGCCAACTCGCTCTTCGAGGACAACGCGGAGTTCGGCTACGGCCTCCGCCTGGCCATCGACAAGCAGAACGAGCAGGCTAAGGAGCTGATCCAGAAGCTCGGCACGCAGGTGGGCGACGAGCTGGTGCAGGCCATCCTCTCGGCCGACCAGTCGGACGAGAAGGGCATCGAGGCGCAGCGCGACCGGGTGGCCATCCTGAAGAAGAAGCTGGAGGGCGCCGACTCGCTCGAGGCCAAGTGGCTGCTCCGCCTGGCCGACAGCCTGGTCCGCAAGAGCGTCTGGATCGTGGGCGGCGACGGCTGGGCCTACGACATCGGCTACGGCGGCCTGGATCACGTCCTGGCGCAGAACCGCGACGTGAACATCCTGGTGCTCGACACCGAGGTCTACTCCAACACCGGCGGCCAGGCCTCCAAGGCCACGCCGATGGGCGCGGCCGCCAAGTTCGCGGTGGCCGGCAAGTCGCTGGGGAAGAAGGACCTGGCCATGCTCGCCCTGAGCTACGGCCACCCCTACGTCGCCCGCGTCGCGCTGGGCGCCAAGGACGCGCAGGCGGTCAACGCCATCAAGGAGGCCGACAGCTACCAGGGCACCTCGATCGTGATTGCCTACGCCCACTGCATCGCGCACGGCTACGAGCTGAAGGACGGCCTGGCGCAGCAGGAGATGGCGGTGGACGCCGGGTACTGGCCGCTGTTCCGGTACGACCCGCGCCGCGTCGCCGCCGGCGAGAGCCCGCTCAAGCTGGACAGCCCGGCGCCCAAGGTCGAGCTGGCCGAGTTCATGAGCCACGAGACCCGCTTCCGCCAGGTGCAGCAGGCCAACCCGAGCAACTACGCCCGGCTGGTCGAGGAGGCCCAGCGGAACGTCCGCGAGAAGTACGCGCTCTACGAGCAGCTCGCGAACGCCATGAAGCCGGGCAACCTGGTCCCGGGCGGCAAGAAGCCGACCGCGTAGCCCTGGTCGGCTGAGCTGGTTCGCGCGGGCCCGGCCGATCGGCCGGGCCCGCTGTCGTCTGGGCGCGAGCGGCCCGGCTGCGGGGCCCCAGCCTCCGTTCGCCTGCGCCTGACGAAGGGCGAACGGGCTCGGCTGGTCGAGGCCCTCCCCCGGGGCTCGCCCGCCCGCCCGTCCCGCCGCAGCTTGGGACGTGCGCGCGGCCGCAGATCTCGAGCGGGTCCCGGCCCTGGCCGGGCGGGTCCAGGCGACGGCCGTCGCCCTCGCCGGGCTGGCCTCGATCGGCGTCGGCTGCGGCGCCGCCTTCAACCTCCCCACCGTGCAGCTCTCGGCGCTGGGGGCGCTGGCGGCGCTGGTGCTGGCGCGGCTGGCGGGGGCGGCGGTGGCCCGGCCCACGCCGCTCGACGGCGCGCTGTGGCTCCTGGCGGGCTCCATGGCGGTGGCCGCCGCGGTGGCGGCGCTCACCGGGGTCGCGCCCGGCGACCTCGAGTCGGCCACCCGCTGGAAGCCGCTGGTGGCGCCGCTGGTGCTGGTGCCGGCGCTGGGGCTGGTGGAGCCCGGCCCGGACGCCCGGGCGCGGGCGTCGCGGCGCGCCGTGGCGGCGATGCTGGCCTGGTGCGTCGCGGCGGCGCTCACGTCGGTGATCGGCGCCGGCCAGGCGCTCCTGGACGTGGACCTGTGGGCACTGGCGGGCCAGCGCGCGCCGGTGCTGGCCCCGGTCTCCGCTCGCGCCGGGCGTGCCGGCCCCCGGCCTCCACGCCGCCACCGGCTTCGGCCGGTCCTACATCCAGCTGGCGCACCAGCTGGCCGCGCCCGCCTGGCTGGCGGCGGCGCTGGCCACCGCGCCGCTGGGGCGCCCGCGGCGGGCCGCGCTGGCGGCCGGCGCCGGGCTGGCCATGGCGGCCACCGCGCTCACCTCCTCGCGCGCCGCCTGGGCGGGGCTGGCGGTCGGGGCGGTGGTGCTGGCGGCGCTGCTGGGCGGCCGGTGGCTGCGCCGCGGCCTGCCGCTGGCCGCGGTGGCGGTGCTGGCCGCGGCGCTGGCCGCCCCCGGGCTGCGCGCGCGGCTGGGGAACGCCCTGTCACCTGGCGTGAACGACGACCGCGGCATGATCTGGGCCGTCTGCAAGGCCGCGTGGCGCGAGCACCCGCTGGGCGTCGGGCCGGCCAACGCGGCCCGCGAGGCCGACCGCTGGTTCGACGCGCTGGCCCCGCAGGCGGAGATCCGCACCGGCTGCCACAGCATGCCGCTGCAGCTCCTGCTGGAGGGCGGGCCGCTGCTGCTGGCCGCCTGGGCGGGCGCCGCGCTGTGGGTGGCGGCGGCGCTGCTGCGGGCGCGACGCGAGCGCGGGCGGGCCGGCGACACCCTGGGGCGGGCCGCGGCCGCGGGCGCGCTGGCCGGGCTGGCCGCCTGGGGGGTGAACGGGCTCGTGAACGACCTGCACCGCGAGAGCCGCGCCGGCTGGGGGCTGGCGCTGACGCTGGCGGTGGCGGCGGTGCTGGCCTGGCCGGAGCGGAGCGCGGCCCGGCGCCTCAGCGCCGGAAGATGGGGATCCCGAAGACCCTGACCTGCCCGTCGTGCTGCGGCATCTCCTGGAGGAGCGCCAGCACGCGCGCTGCCTGCCCGGCCTCGATCAGCGCCTGCGGCGTGCCGCCCAGCCGCGGGCTGTGCAGCTTCAGCCAGCCCTCCACCGCCTGCGGCGTCCGGAACACCTTCAGCGCTGCCGCCTTGATCTGGTCGAGCTCGGGCTCCACGCCCACAGCCTACGAGAGTTCGTGGATCCGGAACAGCAGCCGTGGGAGGGGCAGGGCCGTGGCGGGGGCGCCCCGCCCAGGAGCGGCGCGAGGGGCGGCTGGTGGTCTACCCTCCGGGACCAACCCTCAGGAGGCGACCGCATGGCTGGTTACGTGGATGGCTTCGTCCTGCCGCTCCCTCGCAAGTCCATCGAGGCCTACCGCCGGCTGGCCGAGCTGGGGGCGAAGGTCTGGATGGAGCACGGCGCGCTCGAGTACCGCGAGTGCGTGGGGGAGGACCTGGCGGTGAAGTTCGGGCTCCCCTTCCCGCGCGGGCTGAAGGTCGGGCGCGGCGAGACGGTGGTCTTCGCCTGGATCATCTACCGGTCCCGCGCGCACCGGGACCGTGTGACCGCGAAGGTGATGAAGGACCCGCGCCTCGCCGGCACCGCGTCGCAGATGCCCTTCGACCCGGCCCGGATGCTCTGGGGCGGCTTCGAGGTGCTGGTGCAGGGGAAGCCGGCGAGGAAGCGGGCGCCCGGCCGCCGCCCGGCGCGCTGAGCCCGGGCCGGCCGTGACCGGCGCCATCACACGTGACCGGGCCGGCGACGCGCGGGCGCGCCGGCTCGCCCGCGCCGCCCGGAAGATCGGCGCTGGCGCGCCGCTTCACGCGCAGCGGAGGCTGGCACCGGGGTTGCTTTCTCGTGGGGTGAAGCCGAACCACGAAAGGAAGCCACCCCCATGCTCCGCAAGCTCGCCGTCCTCCTCGCCGCCGCCGCGCTCGCCCCCAGCGCCGCCCTGGCCCGCACCCTCCCCGATCCCGCCGCGCACTGCAGCCTGTGCCGCAGCGCCGTCCACGCCGGCGGCCCCGCCACGCCGGTGCGCTCGGCCTCCGCCTCCCGCGGCGCGCCGCTCGCGCTGGTGCTGACCGGCGGCCCGGCCACCGACGGCAAGCGCCCCGCCGTCGTCACGGTGAACGCCACCGGCCGCGCGGCGACGCACCCCGGCTGCACCCAGGGCTGCTGCAGCGCGCACCGCGCCGCCACCAGCACCGACGACGTCCGCGCCCGCGCCTCCTCGTCCGCCGCCGAGCGGCCCGCGCCCCGCGCCGCCACCTCCTCCGACGAGGCCCGCCGCGCCGCCCCGGCCGCCGCGGTGGCCTCCGGCCCCGCCGCCCCGGCCACCTCCAGCGACGCCGCGCGGGTGACCGCCGCCGCCGCTCCGCGGTCCGGCGCGATCGACGGCTGCCCCTGCCACACCGCCTGACCGCGCTCACTCATCCGGGGTTCCTGGGCCCCGGGCGAGGCAGCGCCTCTCCTGAGGCCTGGAGCCCCATGGCGCCGAAAGCCGCTGCCGCCGTCAGGCCCAGGGCGCGGCCGCGGCGGCGGGCGCCCCCATCGCGTCGGCCAGCGCCGTCACCTGCCGCGCCGCCTCCGTCGCCGCGCCGGCCCTCCAAGGGCGCCCGTGGCCGGGCAGCACCCACTCGAACCGGAACGCGGCCAGCCGCGCCATGGAGCGCGCCTGCTCACCCCAGTCCCACCAGCAGACCGCGCGCGAGGCCTCGAGCCGCCCGGCCGCGTCCGCCCACAGGTGGTCGCCGGTGAACAGGTACCGCTCCCCGGCCAGCAGCGCGGCCGAGCCGGGCGTGTGACCGGGCACCGGGATCACCGTCAAATCGGACGCCAGCGCCACCGGCGCGGTGCCCTCGATCCGCCGCTCCACCCCGCGCGTGCCCGAGGTCACGTCGCGCGCGTGGAGGATCCGCTCGCAACCCAGCGCCTCGCGCCAGCGCGCGTGCTCGGCCACGTCGTCGCGGTGGGTGAGGAACATCAGCCGCGCGCCGCCCAGCGCCTCGATCCGGCGCAGCAGCGGCCGGGCGAAGCGCGGCGAGTCCACCAGCACGTTCCCCTCCGGGCGCAGCAGCAGCCAGGCGGTGGCGCCGTAGGACGAGGCGTCGGCGTAGCCGCAGCGGAAGAGCCCCGGGGCGACCTCCACCGGCAGGGAGGCGACTGCCTCGGCCACGCCCGCCTTCGAGCGCGAGGCGATGGCGGCCACCGGGCAGGAGACCAGCGCCTGCAGCGCGCGGAGCCGGTCCGCCGGCCCGCGCGGCTGCCGCGCCACGAAGGCCACCGCCTCCTCGGCGCCGCCGAACGTCTCCGGCGCCAGCTGGCGGCAGGTGTCGCAGGCGATGCAGCGGTCGTCGACCGAGAGGTCGCCGGGGGCGTTCAGCGGGTGCAGGCGGGCGGGGCGGGCCACGCGCCGGTCATAGCGGCGGGCGGCTTCCCGCGCCGCCCGCAACCTCCGCCCGCACCCACGGCCCGAGCCCCGGGCTCACCGGGGGTTCGGGCGCGCCTGAAGCGCCGCGCGCCCCGGGGGACCGGGGCGCGCGGGTGGGCAAGGGTGCGGCGCGGCTCAGTGCTTGCCGTGCCCGTTGCCGTGCCCGTGCCCGTGCCCGCCGCCGCCGTGGCCGCGCTTGTAGGCCTTCTTGGCCTGCCCGGGCGGCATCCAGTTGCGGTAGTGGCCCTCGGGGAGCTCGACCAGGCGGGCGGGCACCACGCGGCGCTCCACCACCACCCAGCCGTGCCGGTGATCCGGCGAGCGGTACCAGGCGTCCCCGCGGCGGCACCAGTAGTGGTTGTCGACGTAGAAGACCTCCTCCTGGACCTGCGGGACCACCTGGACGCCGGGCTGGATCACGACCAGCTGCGGCAGGACCGCCGGCAGGTTGATCTGGAACCCGGCGGAGATGGTGGCCTGGCCGAGGGCCAGGGTCGGGGACAGGACGGCGAGTGCGAGGAGGGTCTTGCGCATGGCGGCAGGATGCGGGGCCGGGGTAGGGTAGGAGCAAGGAGCGGCCTGTCGGCCGCCGGCCCGCGCGCTACAAGATGACGGGCCTGGGCCGGAAAAGTTTCACCCCGAGCGTGGGTTTCCAGATCCGGGACGCCCCGCCGCAGGGGAAGGGGGCTCGCAACCCCGCGAAGATCCAAGCCCCGGGAATCCTTGACAGGCTGGCGCCCAGGATCGTATATGACCGCCCTTCCGGAGGCCCGGGCGTGGCGCCGTAGAACGCGCGCGACCGGACCCACCTCCCCAGATTTCGAGGAGAAGGCGATGTACGCGGTGATTCGGACCGGCGGGAAGCAGTACCGCGTCGCCCAGGGCGATCGCGTGAAGATCGAGAAGCTGGCCGGCGATGTCGGCGGCAAGGTGAACTTCGACGTGCTGCTCGTCGGAGGCGAGGGCGAGGCCAGGATCGGCAAGCCCGTCGTCGACGGCGCGGCGGTCGAGGGCGAGATCGTCGCCCAGGGCAAGCACAAGAAGGTCATCAACTTCCGGAAGAAGAAGGAAGGCTGGACCAAGAAGCGCGGCCACCGGCAGCCGTACACCGAGGTCGTCATCACCACCGTCCGGGCGTAGCGCGCCCTCCCTCCCCGCCCTGCGGGCGAGGGAAACACGGCCCAGCTCGGGACGAGCGGAAAGGCAGAACGCACCATGGCTCACAAAAAGGGACAGGGCTCCTCGCGCAACGGGCGTGACTCCCCGGGGCAGCACCGCGGGGTCAAGATCTACGGCTCCGAGAAGGTCACGGCCGGCAACATCATCATGCGCCAGGTCGGCACCCTCATCCACCCCGGCCAGAACGTCGGGATGGGCAAGGACTTCACGCTGTTCGCCCTGGTGGACGGCACCGTGAAGTACAGCCGGACCCGCGGCGATCGCCGCGTCGTCTCGGTCATCGAGGGCTAGGCTCCGCCCGGCGGAGCAGCAACGCGGCGCCGCGGGCCCTGAGGGTCCGCGGCGTTGCGCGTTTGTGGGGCCGGAGCGCGCGGCCCCGGGATCAGGGCCGTTCGCCCTGCGTGCAGCGGAACGGAAGGGCGAGCCAGCCGTCAGGCCCGTTCGCCCTGCGTGCAGCGGAACGGAAGGGCGAGCCGGCCGTCAGGCCCGTTCGCCCTGCGTGCAGCGGAACGGAGGGGCGAGCCGGCCGTCAGGCCCGTTCGCCCTGCGTGCAGCGGAACGGAGGGGCGAGCCGGCCGTCAGGCCCGTTCGCCCTGCGTGCAGCGGAACGGAAGGGCGAGCCGGCCGTCAGGCCCGTTCGCCCTGAGCGTAGCGGCGCGCAGCGCCGCGGAGTCGAAGGGCGAGGTACCCAGGATGAAATTCGTCGACGAGGTGAAGATCTACGTGAAGGCCGGCGACGGCGGCGACGGCGCCGTGGCCTGGCGGCGGGAGAAGTTCATCCCCCGCGGCGGCCCGGCCGGCGGCGACGGCGGCAACGGCGGCGACGTGGTGCTGGTGGTCGACGCGCAGCTCTCCACGCTGCTCGACTTCCGCTACGTGCGCGAGCACAAGGCCCGCAACGGCGAGAAGGGCCACGGCTCGGACATGAACGGCGTGGACGGCGCCGACCTGGAGCTGCGGGTCCCGCCGGGCACGGTGGTGAAGGACGCCGCCAGCGGCCAGGTGATCGTGGACCTGGGCACGCCCGGCCAGCGGTACGTGATCGCCAAGGGCGGCCGGGGCGGCCTGGGCAACATGAACTACGCCACCTCGACCAACCAGGCCCCGCGCTACGCCCAGGACGGCACCGACGGCGAGGAGAAGGACCTCATCCTCGAGCTGAAGCTGCTGGCCGACGTGGGCATCGTGGGCTTCCCCAACGCGGGCAAGTCCACGCTCATCAGCCGCATCTCGCGCGCCCGCCCGAAGATCGCCGACTACCCGTTCACCACGCTGGTGCCGAACCTGGGCGTGGTCTCCTGGCGCGGCGAGCGGTCCTTCGTGGTGGCCGACATCCCCGGCCTGATCGAGGGCGCGCACACCGGCGCCGGGCTGGGCCACCAGTTCCTGCGCCACGTCGAGCGCTGCCGCGTGCTGGTCCACCTGGTCGAGGGCGCGAACCCCGAGCCCGGGCGCGAGCCCAGGGGCGACCTCGAGACCATCAACCGGGAGCTGGCGCTCTACTCGCCCGAGCTGGCGAAGAAGCCGCAGATCATCGCGGTCACCAAGGTGGACGTGCCCGAGGCCCGCGCCGCCGGCGAGAAGCTGGCCAAGCTGCTGGGCCGGCGCAAGAAGCCGGTGCCGGTGCACCTGGTGTCGGCGGTGACCGGCGAGGGGCTGCCCGAGCTGCTGGACGCGGTCGGCCGCGCACTCTACGAGGACGCCGTCCCGCGCCGCGGCGGCGGCGGCCGCAAGCTGGCCAAGCCGAGGGCCCGCACGTGAGCGGGCCGGGGCGCCCGGCCGATCCGCCCTCGGCCGACTTCCTCGTCCCGGAGCGCCGCGCGCGCATCGACCAGGTGGTGGCCGGGCGGACCCGGACGCTCACCGTGGTGATGGAGGCGTTCTGCGACCCGCAGAACGTCAACGCCGTCCTGCGCACCTGCGAGGCCTTCGGCGTCCAGGCGCTGCACGCGATCGAGGGGCCCATGAAGCCCTTCGACCGCAACAAGAAGATCAGCCAGAACGCCGACAAGTGGCTGGAGGTGCACCGCTGGGAGTCCACCCGCGCGTGCCTGGAGCACCTCAAGGCCGAGGGCTTCGCCATCTACGTCACGCACCTGGGGCCGGGCTCGCGGCGGCTGCGCGAGCTCTCGTTCGCCGGCAAGGTGGCGCTGGTGTTCGGCAACGAGCACAGCGGCGTGTCGGACGAGGCGGTGGCGCTGGCCGACGCCAGCTACGCCATCCCCATGCGCGGGTTCGTGCAGTCGCTCAACGTGTCGGTGGCGGCCGCCATCTCCATCGCCACCGCGGTGGAGCAGCGCGAGGCCCAGCGCGGCCGGCATGGCGACCTCACCGAGGCCGAGCAGGCCGAGCTGCGCGAGCGGTTCTACGTCTCGGGCGTGAAGCAACGGACCCGGATCGCCAAGGCCCAGCACGCCGCCGAGCGGCGCGCGCGCTACGCGCGGCGGCGCGGGCAGGGCTGAGCCGCGCCCGTTACGGGCGCGTGACACACGGCCCGCGGCCGGCGTGGTGGCATCCCTCCTGAACCGGGGCCGACCCGGTGAAAGGAGTGGACCTCATGACCCCGACCCGCCTGAAGGCCTGGACCTGGACCGCCGCCCTCGCCGCGTCCCTCGCGCTCACCTCGCCGCCCGCCGGCGCCGCCCAGGCCCCGCCGGCGCACCCCCGCCCGGTGGTGCAGCTGGCGCTGCTCCTCGACACCTCGAACAGCATGGATGGGCTCATCGACCAGGCCCGGGTGCAGCTCTGGAAGGTGGTGAACACGCTGTCCGCGGCGCGCCGCGGCGGCGTACGGCCCGACCTGCGCATCGCGCTCTACGAGTACGGCAACGACGGCCTGCCCGCCGGCGGCCACTGGATCCGGCTGGTCACCCCGTTCACGTCCGACCTGGATCTCGTCAGCGAGCGGCTCTTCGCGCTCACCACCAACGGCGGCCAGGAGTACTGCGGCGCGGTCATCGACCGCGCGCTGCACGACCTCGACTGGTCGCGCTCCGCCGACGACCTGAAGCTGGTCTTCATCGCCGGCAACGAGCCGTTCACCCAGGGGCCGGTGGAGTTCCGCCGGGTGGTCCGGCAGGCCGCCTCGCGCGGGATCACCGTGAACACCATCCACTGCGGCCCCGAGGGCCTGGGGGTGGAGACCGGCTGGCGGGACGGCGCGCTGCTGTCCGGCGGGGCCTTCACCACCATCGACCAGGACCGCGTGGCGGTGGACCCGCCGGCGCCGCAGGACGCCGAGCTGGTCCGGCTCAACGAGCAGCTCAACCGCACCTACCTGGCCTACGGCGCGCTCGGCAAGGCGTCGCAGGAGCGGCAGGCGGCGCAGGACGCGAACGCGGCCAAGATGTCGTCGAGCGCGCTCGCGGCGCGCACCAGCTCCAAGGCCGGCGCCTACTACACCAACTCCGGCTGGGACCTGGTGGACGGGGTCCGGGACGGGCGCGTGAAGCTGGAGGCGCTGAAGGCCGACGACCTCCCGGAGGAGCTGCGGAGGCTGCCCCCCGGCGAGCGGCGGGCGTACGTGGACGCCCGGGCCCGCGAGCGCGCCGCGCTGCAGCAGCGCATCGCCGCGCTCTCGGTCGAGCGCGGCGCCTTCCTCGCGAAGGCCCGGGCCGCCGTGGCGGACGCCGGCCAGGGGACGCTGGACGCGGCCATGCTCCAGACCGTCAAGGTCCAGGCGGCGAAGAAGCAGTACACTCTCGACTGAGCCCATGCCCGCCCGGCGCATCCTGGTGATCGAGGACGACCCCGCCATCCGCCGCGGCGTGGTGGACGCGCTCCGGTTCGCCGGGCACCACCCCGTGGAGGCGGCCACGTTCCAGGACGGCCTGGCCGCGGCGCTGCGGCCCGGGGTGGACCTGCTGCTGGTGGACCGGGTGCTGCCGGGCGGCGATGGGCTGGACATCCTGGTGGAGGCGCGCAGCGCCCACCCGACCTTGCCGGCCATCGTCCTCACCGCCCGCGGGGCGGAGGGGGACCGCGTCCACGGGCTCACGCTGGGCGCGGACGACTACGTGGTGAAGCCGTTCTCCGCCCGCGAGCTCCTGGCGCGCGTGGAGGCGGTCCTGCGCCGCAGCGCCGAGCGCCCGGCGGACCTGACGCGGGTGGCCTTCGAGGGCGGCGAGGCCGAGCTGGGCAGCCGCGAGGTCCGGCTCACCGGCGGCGGCACCGCCGAGCTCTCCGAGCGCGAGGCCGAGCTGCTGCGCTACCTGGCGCGGGCCGAGGGCCGCCCCGTCTCCCGGGACGAGCTGCTGGAGCGCGTCTGGCACCTGCGGCCCCAGGGGGTCCACACCCGCACCGTGGACATGCACGTGGCGCGGCTCCGCGAGAAGCTGGGCGACGCGGCCGGGGAGCCGCGGGTGATCGTCACGCTGCGGGGCAAGGGCTACCGCTTCCTGCGCAAGGCATGACCCGCCGCTGGCACCTCTGGGCGGTCTTCGCCCTCTGCCTGGCCGGGCTGCTCGCCGGCGTGGGCGGGATCAGCCTGGCCGCCCTCCGGCTCGACCGCGCGGAGGCGGAGGCGCGCCGGCAGGCGGCGCTGGAGCAGGACGTGCGGCTGGCGCTGTGGCGGCTGGACGCCGCGGTGGCGCCGCTGCTGGCCCGCGAGGGCGCGCGGCCGGCCCGGGCCTACGCGGCGGCCCTGCCGCTCCCGGAGCGCGTGCTGGCCCACTTCCAGCTGTCGCCCGGTGGCGAGCTGCGCTCGCCGCAGGGGGCCGCGGCCGCGCCGGTGCTGGAGGCGCTGCGGCCGCGGCTGGCGTGGCGTGGGCTCCTGGCGGCGCTCGGGCCGGTCCCGGCAGACCAGGCTTCGAAGGCCTCGCCGGCCGCGGCCGCGCCCGCGACCAAGCAGCGCCCCAGGGTCCTCTCCTTCGAGTCCGTCGAGTCGCGGAAGAGCGAATCGGAGTACCAGGCCCGACAGCGGCAGGTGACCGCGATGAACGTACAGGCGCTCCCGCCGGCGCCAGCCGCACCCTCGCGGCGGCCGGACCCGCCGCCGGCGCCCGCCGGGGAAGGCGTGATGACGCCGGTCTGGCTGGGGGATCGGCTGGTGCTGCTGCGCAGGGTGGGCGACGGGGAGGGGGCGCTCCAGGGCTGCGTGCTCGACTGGGAGCGGATCCGCGCCAGCCTGCTGCAGGAGGTGGTGGATTTCTTCCCGGACGCCAGGCTGGTGCCGGCGCCGGCGGCCGCAGCGCCCGGGCGCAGGCTGGCCGCGCTGCCGGTGGGGCTGGTCCCGGGGGCGCTCCCGTCCAGCCCGGCCGGCGACTCGCCGCTCTGGCCGGTGCTGGTGGCCACCTGGACGCTGGTGCTGCTGGCGTCTGGCGCGGTGCTGGCGCTGCTCCTGGGGGTGCAGCGGCTCTCCGAGCGGCGCGCGGCCTTCGTCTCGGCGGTGACCCACGAGCTGCGCACGCCGCTCACGACCTTCCGCCTCTACGTCGAGATGCTGGCGGACGGCATGGTCCCGGACGAGCGCCGGCGGCAGGAGTACCTGGAGACGCTGCGGCGGGAGGCGCTGCGCCTGGGGCACCTGGTCGAGAACGTGCTCGCCTTCGGCCGCGTGGAGCGGGGCAGGCTGGTCCGGCGCCCCGAGCCCCTGGGCCTGGCGGCGCTGCTCGCGCGGCACGGGGAGCGGCTGCGGGAGCGCGCCGCCGCGGCCGGCATGTCGCTCGAGGTCCAGGTCCCGGAGGAGCTGGTGGTCCTGGGCGAGCCGGGCGCCCTGGAGCAGATCCTGTTCAACCTGGTCGACAACGCCTGCAAGTACGCCGCGGGCGCGCAGGATCGCCGCATACAGCTGGCGGCCCGGCGCGAGGGCCCGCGCGTCCGGGTCACGGTGCGCGACTTCGGGCCCGGGATCGCGCGCCAGGACCGGCGCCGGCTCTTCGTCCCCTTCAGCCGGTCCGCGGCGCACGCGGCCGGCGCGGCGCCGGGCGTGGGGCTGGGGCTGGCGCTCTGCCGGTCCCTGGCGCGGAGCCTCCGCGGCTCGCTCGAGCTCGAGCCCGTGAGCGGGCCTGGCGCCTGCTTCGCGCTCCGGCTCCGGGCGGGCGGGTGCTGACCGGCGCGCACCCGGGCGCCGCGAGGGCGCGGCGGGGGGGCTCAGGGCCCAGCCGCCGCGCCGTGCGCAGGCGCTAGCGGCAGGTCCAGACGGTCCAGCGGTCCGTGCGGCCGCTGATGGCGCCCGAGCTCTCGCCGCCGCCGTCGTTCCACAGGCCGTGGTTGCCGTTGGGCATCGTGCCGGTCCCGGTGAGATTGTACAGGCCGTAGTAGGTGCCGCCGCTGGCCCAGGCCAGCAGGCGGGGATCGGTGCTGGCGGTGGCCGGCGTCCCGTCCGCCGCCTGGCCGGAGCTCCAGGTGAGCCGGCCGCAGACGCGGGTGTTCGCGCTCTGCCAGGTGCTGTAGTTCTGGTTGAGCGTCACGCCGGTGGTCTCGTAGGGGTTGAGCTGCACCGGCGGATCGACCGTCGAGGACCGGTTCCAGCAGATCCAGCCGTACTGGAAGAGCTCGGCCAGCAGCCGCTGGCTGGGCCAGGAGCCGTTGGTGGCGGCGGTGCTCCGCCAGCCCTGCAGGATCGAGGAGCTGGTGGCGCTGCCGGCCACCATGCCGCCGGGCCGCTCGACGTAGTCGAACTCCAGGCGGCAGCCGCCGTAGCTCGCGCCGCCGACGGTGAGCTGGCCCTGCACCGCCACGTCCCCGGTGACGCTCAGGTCGCCGTCGATGGCGCCCCCCGTGGCGCCGACGTAGCGGCCGTCGTGGGCGTGATCCCCGGCCGCCACCTGCCCGGCGCCGGTGCCGATCGGCAGCACGCTGGCGCTCAGGGTGCTGCTGGAGGCGTTGACGCGCGCGACGATCAGGTCGCCGCCCAGCTCGGGCAGGGTGAGCGTGATGGCGGCCTGGGCCGAGCCGGCGCTGCTGACGGCGCTCACCGCGTAGCTGCCGGAGCGGACGTCGGCCGGCAGGACCAGCTCGGCGCGGGTGGCTGTCTGGCTGCGCATCGTGGTGGCCAGCGGCTGCCCGCCGGCGTCGGTGACCGAGAGGGTCGCGCCGTCCAGCTTCGAGCCGGTGACCACCAGGCCGTCGGTGACGCGGCCCGGGTCGCCCGCGTCGTTGCCGGTGACGCTGGAGATGGTGGGCGCGGCGGCACCACCGTTCGAGGAGGAGGACGAGGAGCAGGCGACGGCCAGGAGGCAGGCCGCGACCGCCAGGAGGCGGACAGGGGTCGGCATCGGGTGGATCTCCAGAGCTTGGGAGGGCAGCACCCGGAGCATGACACGTACGGAGTGTCTGGAAAGAAATTCTTTACACTGAGTCAAGGTGTCGCGCGGCCAGGCCCGCGCGAGCCACCTCCCGCCCGCCCGGCCGCCTGTGCCCGATCAGGCGCCGCCGGGTCGGGCGGTACCCGCGCCCGGGATCCCGGGGGCGCATTTCGGGTTTCCAGTGCTGGTGGCCGGGCGTATCTCAGCCGCATGCGCTTCCTCCACCCCGAGCACGACGAGCAGCTGGAGCTCTCCCTCGAGGACGTGTTCCTCGTCCCCAACTGCTTCGAGGGCACCTCCCGCCTGGACGTGGACCTCCGCCCGCCCGACTTCGCCGGCGGGTCGCACCCGGTGGTCTCGGCCAACATGAACGCCGTCACCGGCAAGCGGATGGCGGAGACCATGGCCCGCTTCGGCGGCCTGGGCGTGCTGCCCCAGGACATGGAGCTCGACACCGCGGCGCGGATCATCCAGCACATCAAGGCGGCCGATCCGCGCTACGACACGCCGCTCTCGGTCTCGCCGCGGGCCACGCTCCGCGACGTGGCCGGCATCATCCGCAAGCGCGCCCACGACCTGGTGGTGGTGGTGGACGACGAGCGGCGCCCGGTGGGCATCATCACCCACGCCGACCTGCGCGACCGGGACCAGTACACCCCGGCCAGCGCGCTCATGTCCTCGCGCATGGTGACGGTCCCGGTGGGCATCTCCAACCGCGACGCCTTCCTGCTCATGGAGGAGCACCGGGTGAAGGCGGTGCCGGTGCTGGACGCGGCCGGCCGGCTCTACGGGATCCTGACCCGCGACGACGCCGTCCGCCTGGAGCTGCTCAAGCCCTCGCTCGACGGCCAGGGCAAGCTGATGGTGGCCGCCGCGGTGGGCATCTCCTCCTCCACGGAGAACGCGGCGGTGCGGCTGGTGAAGGAGGGCGTCTCCTGCCTGGTGCTGGACACCGCCCACGGCCACCAGCGCCGCATGATCGAGGCCATCCGTGCGGTGCGCCGCGCGGTGGGCGAGGCGCTCCCCCTCGTGGCGGGCAACGTCTGCACCGCCGAGGGGACCGCGGCCCTGCTGGAGGCGGGCGCCAGCGTGGTGAAGGTGAACGTCGGGCCGGGCGCCATGTGCACCACCCGCATGCAGACCGGGGCCGGGCGGCCGACCTTCAGCTCGGTGCTGGCCTGCGCCCGCGAGGCCCACCGCCGCGGCGGGCACGTCTGGGCGGACGGCGGCGTGCAGCACCCGCGCGACGTGGCGCTCTACCTGGCCGCCGGCGCCGCCCGCGTCATGATCGGCACCGCGCTCTCCGGCACCTACGAGAGCCCGGGCGACGTGAAGGAGGATCGCGAGGGGCGGCTCTACAAGGAGAACTACGGCATGGCCAGCGCCCGGGCGGTGAGCGACCGGACCGCCGGCCTGGACGCCTTCGAGCGCGCCAAGAAGGGGTTCTTCCGCGAGGGCATCTCCACCTCCCGCATCTACATCAGGGAGGGGCGCGAGAGCGCCGCCGGCTTCCTGGTGGACGTCATCACCGGCGTGCAGTCGTCCTTCACCTACGTGGGCGCGCGCGGCTGGGAGGCCTTCCACCGGCAGGCCGTGGTGGGCGTGCAGACCCCCGGCGGCTACGGGGAGGGGAAGCCGAGGCCGTAGCGCGGGGGGGCCTAAAGCCCGAACCGCTCGCGCTGCGCCAGGAAGTTCTGCCTCAGCTCGTCCTCGGTGAGCGCGCGGTCGTACATGCGGACGATGGCGTAGCGCGACCCGGCCGGCCACAGGGCCGCGCCGTCGTTGGTCTGCGCGCCCAGCCGGAGCAGGTGGGGCGCGTCGGCGTCGAGGGTGCCCCAGGCGTCCACGGTGAAGTCCGGGTCGTCGTGCGGGAACCTGCTCCCGTCGCGCAGCGTGAAGCCGGTGCCGGCCACGGTGTCCACGCTGATGGCGAGCTGCTGCCAGCGGTCCATGGCGACGAGCCGCTTGCTGGGGGTCTGGAGCTCCGGCGCGGGCGCATCGACGCCGAAGCCGCCCAGCGCGCCCTCCAGGAACCAGCGGAAGCCGGTGGTCCCGAGGTTGTCGGTGGTGCCCAGCGCGATGAAGTAGGCGTCCGGGCTGGGCACCACGTAGACCCACAGCTCGATGGTGAAGCGCGCGCCGGGCCGGTGGATGGCGTTCACGAAGGCGCCGTTGGCGCCGTGCTTGGTGAACCAGGCGCTGCCCATCACGAAGCTGCCGGCGTCGAAGGCGGGATCGCGGTCGTCCGCGCCCGGACCCCGGCCCAGGTCGAAGTCGTTGGCGTGGCCGCTCAGGTCGAGCCAGAGAATCGCCGGTGCCCGGGTAGGAGGAGGCGTCACCGGCGTCGAGGTGCACCTGCAGGCCGCTGGTGGCCAGCACGGCGGGCAGGTCGTCGAACCGGGTGGCGCCGGCCACGTCGGCGGCCGAGGCGGGGTGCGCGCTGACCACGCGGCTGACCGCGCCGCCGCTGGCGTAGGTGAGCGCGGCCGTGTCGCCGCTTCTCGCCACGGTGAGGGTGCCGGCGCTGGTGGCGACCGTGAGGCCCTCCACCGCAGTGACCGCGAGGTCGTCGCGGGTGTCGTAGGTGACGATGGCGAGCGCCGGGAGCTCGGTGCCGCGGTCGAAGAACCGGGCGCGGCGGTAGGTGCGCACGCGCGCGCCGGTGATTCGACGAAGAGGTCCTCCTGCCGCGTCACCGTCCCGTCCTCGGTGGTGTCCACCGGGAAGCTCGCCTGGCTCGCCGGCGAGGTGGTCTCGACGTGGAAGGCCCGGTAGACGCCGAGCGCCGAGGGCGAGGGGGCACCGCCGCCGTCGCCGCAGGAGGCGAGCGGGCCGGCGAGGGCGAGCAGCAGCAGGGCGAGCAGGGCGCGGCGCATGGTGATCCCGGAGAGAGGGGAAAGGGGCGGGACCCTACCATCGGTCCGGGTCCGGCGGAACCGCCGGGGGCCCCGATCCGTTCGCCCTGAGCCCGTCGAAGGGCGACCGGGAGCCGTCGGTGCCGCGCCTACCCCCGCTCGCCGGTCCGCTCCGCCAGCACCACCCCGGCCAGCACCAGCCCGCCGCCGAGCGCCAGCGACCAGGTGAAGGGCTCACCCAGCAGCAGCACGCCGGTGAGCACCGACAGGAGCGGGATGCCGTTGAGCAGGTTGTTGGCCAGGCTCACGCCCAGCACCGGCAGCGCCAGGTTCCAGAGCAGGTAGGCCGCCGCGGAGCAGAGCAGGCCCAGGTACGCCACCGCGCCCCAGGCCGCGGGCGTGGGCGCGTGCAGCGGGCGGAAGGCCGCCTCCAGCGCCGCCAGCGGCAGCAGCGTGAGCGCGCCGGTGCCCATGGTCGCGGCGGTGACGGTGAGCGGCGGGTAGCGCAGCATCAGGTCGCGCGCGAGCAGCGTGTAGCCCACCCACGAGGCCATGGCCCCCAGCATGAGCGCGTCGCCCAGCGGGCTGGCCGCGCCGGTGCCGTCCGGCCGGACCACCACCGCCACGCCGGCCAGCGCCAGGATCATCCCCAGCACCGGCAGCGGCCGCGGCGCGCGCCGGCGCTGCACCGCCTCGGCCGCCGCGCTCACCAGCGGCACCGTGGCCACGATCAGCGCCGCGTGCGAGGCGGTGGTGAGCAGGAGGCCGTAGTTCTCGAAGGCGAAGTAGACGGTGACGCCCAGGAGCCCCAGCGCCCAGGCGCGGGGTCGGTCGGCGCGCCCCAGCGGCGGCGCGTTGCGGCGGGCCAGCGGCCAGAGCACCGCCGTGGCCAGCAGGAAGCGGAGGGCGGCCAGCGCCAGCGGCGGCAGCGCCTGCACCGTCACGCGCGTCACCGGGAAGGAGACGCCCCAGAGCACCACCGGCACGAGCGCCATGAGCACGGCGCGGCCACGGCGCGGGCGGGGCTGGGCGGCGGGGCGGGCGGGCGCGTCGGCGGTCATGGAGCGCGCACCATGCCGCCGGTGGCGCGAGCCCGCAAGGGGCAGCGCTCCCGGGGATGGGGACGCGCTGCTTGACTTCAATGCACAGCGCATATATGCATAGTGCAGCGAAGTTGCGAGAGCGAGAGCGCCATGGCCACCCGGAACCCCCGCCGCACCCCCCGCACCCGCCCCGCCGAGGCCGGCCCGGTCGCCGACCCCGGCGAGGCGGCGTTCCTGGAGGCCTACGACCCGGGGCGCTACGAGCGCCCGTCGGTGGCGGTGGACGTGGTGCTGCTCACCGCCGAGGAGGACGCGCTGCGCACGCTGCTGGTGCGGCGCGAGGGCCACCCGCACCAGGGGCGCTGGGCGCTGCCGGGCGTCTTCGTGGGGTTGCAGGAGCCGCTGGAGGCGGCGGCGGCGCGGGCCCTGCGGGAGAAGGCCGGACTCACCGGGCTCTTCCTCGAGCAGCTCTACACGTTCGGCGATCCCCGCCGCGACCCGCGCACCCGGGTCCTCAGCGTGGCCCACGTGGCGCTGGTGGACGGCGCCCGCTTCCGCGCCGCCGGCGCCGCCGCGGGCGAGCGCGGCCTGGCGGTGGGCGAGCTGGAGGTGCCCTGGGAGGGCGAGACCGGCGGGCCGGTGGAGGTCCGCGCCGCCGGGAAGCCGCTGCCGCTGGCCTTCGACCACGCCGAGATCCTGGGCATGGCCGTGAAGCGGCTGCGCGGCAAGCTCGACTACACGCCCATCGGCTTCCAGCTCCTGCCCGAGACCTTCACCCTGCTCGAGCTCCAGCGCGTCCACGAGACGGTGCTGGGACGGCCGGTGAACAAGGACTCCTTCCGGCGCCGCATGCTGGCCTCCGGCCAGCTGGAGGCGACCGGGGAGAGCCAGACCGGGGTCGGCCACCGGCCGGCCGAGCTGTACCGGTTCGCGCGCCGCTCGGCGCTGTAGGGCGCGGCCACCGCCGCGAGACCCGCACCAGCCGCGGCCCCACCGGGCCGCAGAAGGGACAGCCATGGCCCAGATCACCCGCTTCGGCCCCGTGCGCCACCTCCGCTCCGACGCCAGCGCCCACGTCCTGCTCTTCCGCAACGGGCGGCTGCGGCGCGAGGGGCGCGGCCTCTCCTTCCTCTTCCAGGCCCACTCCGCCTCCATCGCCGAGGTGCCGGCGGACGACCGCGAGCTGCCGCTGGTGGTCCACGCCCGCACGGCCGATTTCCAGGACGTGACGGTGCAGGGCGTGCTCACCTACCGCGTGCGCGATCCCCGCACGCTGGCCGCGCGCGTGGACTTCACCATCGACCTCGGCTCGGGGCGGCCGCTGCGGCAGCCGCTGGAGCAGCTGGCGCTGATCTTCGGGCAGCGCGCCGAGCAGCACGCCGCGGCCTGGGTGGCCGGCGCCGACCTGCGCGACGTGCTGGCGCAGGGGCCGGAGGCGGTCCGCGGCGTGGTCGAGGCCGGGCTGGCCGGCGACGCCTCGCTCCAGGCCATGGGGCTGGAGACCGTCTCGGTCCGCGTCTCCAGCGTGAAGCCCGTGCCCGATCTGGAGAAGGCGCTGGCCGCGCCCACCCGCGAGTCGCTGCAGCAGGTCGCGGACCAGGCCGCCTTCGCGCGCCGGGCGCTGGCGGTGGAGAAGGAGCGGGCCATCCAGGAGAACGAGCTCAAGAACCAGAATCGAGCTGGCCCGCCGCAAGGAGGAGCTGATCAGGCAGCAGGGGCAGAACGCGCGGCGCACCGCCGAGGAGAAGGCGGAGGCGGAGCGGATCGCCGCCGAGGCCGGCGCCCGCCAGACCGGCATCGCCAGCCAGGCGGAGGCGGCGCGCGCCCGGGCCGAGGCCGACGCAGCGGCGCACCAGGTCCGGACCGCCGGCGACGCCTCGGCCCACCGGACGCGCGTGCAGGGCGAGGCGGACGCGGCGGCCCTGGCGCTCTCCGAGCGGATCCGCACGCAGGCCGAGCAGGCCCGCATGGCGGCGGTGAAGGACGTGCCCCCGGCGGTGCTGATGGCGCTGGCGGCCCAGGCCATCGCCGGGAAGCTGGAGAAGATCGAGCGCGTCACGCTGGGCCCGGACACGCTGGGGCCGGCGCTGGAGGGCCTGCTCGAGGCCGGCGCCAAGCGGCTGGCGGGGGGGTGAGGCCATGGGCGCTCCGGTCCCGCGGGTGGTGGTGGTGACCCGCGCCACCGAGCTGGAGGCGCTGGTCGCGCGCCACGGGACGCGGGCCCAGGCCCGCTTCTTCCTGGAGGCGCGCGGCCAGGCGCTGGCCGACCTGGAGCGCCGCCAGGAGGCGCAGGACGCGGCGCTCCAGCTGGTGTCGCAGGCCATCCCGTCCGAGTGGCGGCGCGTCCGGCTCGGGCGGGAGGACCTGGCCCGGTTCGTCTTCGAGCCGGACGACCTGCTGGTGGCGGTGGGGCAGGACGGGCTGGTGGCCAACGCGGCCAAGTACCTGGCCGGCCAGCCCGTGCTGGGCGTGAACCCGGATCCGGCCCGGTACGATGGTGTGCTGGTGCCGCTCGCGCCGGACCGCGTCCGGAAGCTGCTGCCCGCGGCGGCCGCCGGCCGCGCGGAGGTGGAGGCGCGCACGCTGGCGGAGGTGCGGCTCGACGACGGCCAGCGGCTGCTGGCGCTGAACGAGGTGTTCCTGGGTCACCGCACCCACCAGTCGGCCCGCTACCGGCTGCAGCTGGGGCGGCAGGAGGAGCGCCAGTCGTCGTCGGGGGTGATCGTGGCCACCGGCACCGGCGCCACCGGCTGGGCGCGGTCGATCAACGGCGAGCGGCGCCGTCCGCTCGACCTGCCGGGCGCGGCCGACGCCGCGCTGGCGCTGTTCGTGCGCGAGCCGTTCCCCAGCAAGGCCTCCGGGACCACGCTGGACGGGGCGCGGCTGGACGCGCCGGAGGGCGCGACGGTGGTGTCGGAGATGAACGAGGGCGGCGTGATCTTCGCCGATGGCATCGAGGACGACCGGCTCGAGTTCGCCTGGGGCGTCACCGCGCGGGTGGGCGTGGCGGAGGAGCGGCTCAGGTTGGTGAAGGGGTGAACCCGCACCCCTCCCAGAACCCCCGCAGCTCCTCCGGCAGCGGACACTCCAGCCGGAGCGGCTCCCGCGTCACCGGGTGCGGGAACTCCAGCCGCCACGCGTGCAGCGCGTGGCGCGGCAACCTGAGCGCCGCCAGGTCCGCCTCGGTCATCTCACGCCGCGTGAACCGGTCGAAGATCCCCTCGTCCGGCCCGTAGATCTTGTCCCCCACCATCATCAGCCCGGCGTGGTGCAGGTGCGCGCGGATTCTGGTGCTGCCGCCCCGTCCGCGGGGAGCAGGCGAGGAGCGCCACCGGGACCCCGTCCGCCGTGCGCCGCCGCCCCAGCACCTCGAAGTCCGTCACCGACGCCTGCCCCTCGGCGTGGACGTGCATCCGCACCCGCACCAGCGAGGCGCCGGTGAGCGCCAGCGGCGCGTCCACGGTGAAGCGGTCCTCCGCCGGCGTCCCCAGCGCCAGGGCCAGGTAGGTCTTCTGCACGCGCCCGGCGGCGAAGTCGCGCTTCAGGATTCTGGTCACCTCCGGCTCGGAGCCGCAGACCAGCAGGCCGGAGGTCTCGCGGTCGAGGCGGTGGGCCGGGTCCACCTTCCGCTCCGGGAAGCGGGCCCGGGCCAGCGCGGTGAAGGTGTGGGCGAAGTAGCGTGCCGTGGGGTGCACCGGCAGCCCGGCCGGCTTGTCCACCACCAGCAGCAGGCCGTCGTCGTGGACCACGCCGAAGGTCATGGGCGTGTCCGGCTCCGGGTCGGCCTCCTTCAGCAGGAAGAAGGTGAGCCCGGGCTCGACCGCGGTGCCGGCCTCCAGCGCGCGCCCGTCCTCGCTCACCAGGCGGTTCGCGATCAGGTGCTGGATTCCGCTCCGCCGGGAGCCGGCGGATCTTCTCCTGCAGGTAGGCGTCGAGCCGCCACCCGGCGTAGTTGCGCTCGACCGTGAAGCGGATGCGGACCTCGGGCACCGGGCAGGTATAGCACCCGCCGCCCCGCCCCGCCCTGCCGGCCGCCGGCCTCACGCCGCCCGGCGCGTGCCGGCCAGGAACGCCACGATGGCCTCGGCGGCGCGCTCCCCGGCGCGCCCGTCCCAGAGCGCCGGGATGCGCCCGCGCCGCCCGCCCTCGCCCAGCGCGCGCGCCGTGGCGGCGGCGATGCGCGCCGGGTCGGTCCCCACCACCTCGTTGGTGCCCTCGGTCACCGTGATGGGGCGCTCGGTGTTCTCGCGCAGCGTCAGGCAGGGGATGCCCAGCGCCGTGGACTCCTCCTGCAGCCCGCCGGAGTCGGTCAGCACCAGCCGCGCGGCGCTGGTGAGCGAGAGGAACTCGCAGGTACCCCAGCGGCTCCACCAGCCGCAGCGCCGCGGCGGCGGCCGCGAGCCGCGGCTCGGCCAGCCGCGCCCGCGTGCGCGGGTGGACCGGGAAGACCACCGGCAGCCGCCGCGCCACCTCCGCCAGCGCCCCCAGCAGCCGCTCCAGCGTGGCCGGCTGGTCCACGTTGGAGGGCCGGTGGAGCGTGACCACGGCGTAGCCGCCCGGCGCGAGCCCCAGCCCCTCCGGCACCCGCAGCGCGCGGGCCCGGGGCAGGTGCTCGCGCAGCGTGTCGATCATGAGGTTCCCGACCCGCGCCACCCGCTCCGCCGGGATGCCCTCCCGCGCCAGGTGCGCGTCGGCGTCGGCGCTGGGCGTGAGCAGGAGGTCGGCCACGTGGTCCACCACCACCCGGTTCACCTCCTCCGGCATGGCCCGGTCGAAGCTGCGCAGCCCGGCCTCGAGGTGGGCCACCGGCACCCCCAGCTTGGTCGCCACCAGCGCGGCGGCCAGCGTGGAGTTGACGTCCCCCGGCACCACCACCAGCTCCGGCCGCCCGCCCTCGGCCAGCAGCGCCCGCTCGAAGGCCACCATCACCTTTCCGGTCTGCTCGCCGTGCGAGCCGGAGCCGACGCCCAGGTCCAGGTCGGGGCGCGGCAGCCCCAGCGCCTCGAAGAAGACGCCGCTCATCTGCCGGTCGAAGTGCTGGCCGGTGTGGACCAGCCGCTGGGCCACGCCGCGGCGGGACAGCGCCGCCATGAGCGGCGCGATCTTCATGAAGTTGGGGCGGGCGCCCACCACGTGGAGCACGGGCATCCCGTGGAAGGTGCACCCGCGCCGCCCCGGCGCCGACGCCCGGTGAAGGGGCGCACGCCCGGCGGGGCGGACGCGGAGCCCCGGCGCGCCCGCGCGTGTCTTCGGGAAGGCCCTGGGCGGGCGGCGGCGGAGGCGCCACCCAAGGTGCATGCGGATCGCGCGGCGGGCGGCGGTGTCGGCGGTGGTGCTGGGGACCCTGGCGGCGTGCGGCGGCGGGGAGGCGCCGGAGCCCGCGGGGGCTGCCCTGGACGAGGTCGGCGCCACGCCCGGGGCCACGCTGTTCCAGCGCAAGCTGGGCGGCGCCGGCGACGAGTGGGGGCTGGGGATGGCGGTGGGCGCCGACGGCTCGGTGCTGGCGACCTCGGCCATCGGCGGGTCGCGCTACACGCCGCAGTGGCTGGGGGTCACGCTGCTGGACGCCTCCGGGCGGACCCGCTGGGCGCACGCGGCGGCGGGGCCCGGCACCGACGTGGAGGTGGTGGGGGTGGCCCGCTCGCCGCTGGGGAATGGTTTCCTGGCGGTGAACGTGCGGGGCGGCGGCACCATCGACATGGGCGGCGGGCCGCTCGCGTCCGGCGTGGTGAAGCTCACCCCGGCCGGGAACGTGGCCTGGCAGCGGACGGCCGGGCAGGAGGTCACCAGCCTGGCGGTGGACGGCCACGGCGCGGCGCTGCTGGGGATCATCGACGGCGCGCCGCGGCTGGGGAAGGTGCGCTGGGACGGGACCTGGCTCTGGACGCAGGCGGTGCCGGGCGAACCGGTCAGCGGGCGGCCGGTGGTGGCGGCGGGGCCGGGGGATCGCGTGCTGGTCGCGAACGAGCTCACGCTCTCCGCGCTCCCGCCCGGGGGCGGGGCCCCGCTCTGGAGCGTCTCGATGCTGGCGGTCGCGGGCGGCTTCGAGCAGCTGGCGGTCGCGCCGGACGGGACGGTGATCGCGGCCGGCTGGTTCGAGTTCTCGATCACGTTCCCGGGCGAGCCGGACTGGACGCTGGAGGAGTGGGGCCCGGGGCCGCAGCGCTGGGTGGCGGCGGTGTCGGCGGACGGCCACCCGCGCTGGCTCTCGAACCGGTTCGGCGGGCCGTTGGCGGTGGACCGCGCCGGGCGCGTGCTCCTGCTGGAGCAGCGCGGGCTGCCCTGCGGCGACACGGTGGACGAGCGCGCCCTGGACGGCTTCGACGCCTGGGAGCGGCCGCTGGCGACCTGCCCGGCCGGCGCCGAGCACGGCGCGCGCGGGGTCGCGATCTCGGCGGCGCCTGGCGGCGGCGTGTGGGTGCAGGGCGAGGCCGACGGACCGTTCGACCCGGGCCGCGGCCGGCTCTCGCCCTCCGGCAGCGACTGGTTCGTGGCCCGGATCGCGCCCTGAGGAGACGCGAGCGGCCGGGCGCCCGCGGGGTCGCCCGGGGCCCAGGCGCGCCCGCGTCGTCCGGCCGCAGCGCCGAGCGCGGCGGCGCGTGAAACGGATGTTCCACGGCGTCGCCGTGCAGGATGGCCGGACCAGGCGTCCGGAAAAGCCGCGCGACTACGATCCGTTGCAGCGGAGCGTTGACGCGGGGCGAGCCGACGTCGTAGGTAGTGGCCCCGGCTTGAGACGCGTCGCTGTCATCATCCCGGCCCGGTTCGGCGCCCAGCGCTTCCCGGGGAAACCGCTCGCCGACCTGGCGGGCAAGCCCCTCATCGCCCACGTGATCGAGCGCGCGCGCCGCGCGCGCGGCGTGGACGTCGTCGCGGTCGCGACCGACGACGAGCGGATTGCCGCGGCCGTGGCCGCCGCGGGCGGCACCGCCATCCTCACCGGGCCGGCCGCGACGGGCACGGACCGCGTGGCGCAGGCGGCGCGCCAGCTCTCGCCGGCGCCGGAGTGGATTGTGAACCTGCAGGGCGACGAGCCCCTCATCGAGCCGGAGGCCATCGAGACGCTGCTCGCCGCCATGGAGGCGTCGGGCGCCGACATGGCCACGCTGGCGCGGCCGCTCGAGGACGGCGAGCTGGAGCGGACGCAGGTGGTGAAGGTGGTGACCGGCGCCACCGGCGACGCGCTCTACTTCTCCCGCGCCGCCATCCCGCACCGCCGGGCCGGCGGCCAGAGCCCGCTGGCGCGCGCGCACGTGGGCATCTACGCCTTCACCGCCGCGTTCCTGGAGCGGTTCACGGCGCTGCCGCCGGGGCGGCTCGAGGCGGAGGAGTCGCTGGAGCAGCTGCGGGCGCTGGAGTACGGCTTCACGGATCCGGGTGGCCGACACGGCCTACCGCGGGTTCGGCATCGACACCCCCGAGGACCTGGAGCGCGCGCGGGCGCTCCTGGCCTCCCAGGGACACTGACCCGGGCCGGATCGCGGCCTGGTGGACGAACGGAGCTCGTCATGGTGAAGCGCGGAAAGAAGACCAAGTACCTGTTCGTCACCGGCGGCGTGGTCAGCTCGCTCGGCAAGGGCCTCTCCGCCGCGTCCATCGGCGCGCTGCTGGAGAACCGCGGGCTGGAGGTCCAGCACCTCAAGCTCGACCCGTACATCAACGTGGACCCGGGCACGATGAGCCCGTTCCAGCACGGCGAGGTGTTCGTCACCGACGACGGCGCCGAGACCGACCTGGACCTGGGCCACTACGAGCGCTTCACCAGCGCCAAGATGAGCCGGGCCAACAACTACACCACCGGCCGCATCTACCAGTCGGTCATCCAGCGCGAGCGCCGGGGCGAGTACCTGGGCAAGACCGTGCAGGTGATCCCGCACATCACCGACGAGATCAAGGCGGTGATCCGCGAGGCGGCCGGCGGCGCCGACATCCTCATCGTCGAGGTCGGCGGCACCGTGGGCGACATCGAGTCGCTGCCGTTCCTCGAGGCCATCCGCCAGATGAAGTACGACGTGGGCGAGGAGAACGCCGTCTATGCCCACGTCACGCTGGTGCCCTTCATCTCGGCCGCCGGCGAGCTCAAGACCAAGCCCACGCAGCACTCGGTCAAGGAGCTGCGCGAGATCGGCATCCAGCCCGACATCCTGCTCTGCCGCTCCGACCGCGAGATCTCGCGCGACATGAAGGACAAGATCGCGCTCTTCTGCAACGTGGAGCCCTCGGCGGTCTTCACGGCGCGCGACGTCTCCTCCATCTACGAGCTGCCGCTGGCGTTCCACGTCGAGGGCGTGGACGACAAGCTGGCCGAGCTCTTCAATATCTGGAGCCGCGCCCCGCGCCTCCAGCGCTGGGAGGCCATCGTCGAGGGCGTGAAGAACCCGAGGCACGGCGAGGTGCGCGTCGGCGTGGTCGGCAAGTACGTGGAGCTGGCCGAGAGCTACAAGAGCCTCAACGAGGCGCTCACGCACGGTGGCATCTCGGCCGGCGTGAAGGTCCGCCAGGTCTTCATCGACTCCACCAAGCTGGAGCAGGGCGACCTCTCCGAGCTGGACGGCGTGGACGCCATCCTGGTGCCGGGCGGCTTCGGCATCCGCGGCACCGAGGGGAAGATCCTGGCCGTGCGCCACGCGCGCGAGCACAAGGTGCCCTTCTTCGGCATCTGCCTGGGCCTGCAGATGGCGGTGATCGAGTTCGGCCGCGACGTGCTCGGCCTGGACCGCGCCAACTCGCTGGAGTTCGACGAGGCCACGCCGCACCCGGTGGTCACGCTCATGGAGGGGCAGAAGGCCGTCACCGACAAGGGCGGGACCATGCGGCTCGGCACCTACGCGTGCGCGCTCAAGGAGGGCACGCTGGCGCGCGAGCTGTACGGCGCCGACGTGATCCAGGAGCGCCACCGCCACCGCTTCGAGTTCAACAACGCCTACCGCGCCCAGTTCGAGGGCGCCGGGATGATCTTCTCCGGCGTGAACCCGGACCTGGGGCTGGTGGAGATGATCGAGCTCAACAACCACCCGCACTTCGTGGGCTGCCAGTTCCACCCCGAGTTCAAGTCCAAGCCCTTCGCCCCGCACCCGCTCTTCGCCGGGTTCGTGAAGGCGGCGCGCGAGCACCGCGACCACTCCCGCCAGCCGGCCGCCGCCGTCACCAAGCTGCCGGTGGGCAAGGCCCAGGCGGACCGGTCGTGAGCGGGGTGCAGGCCCGCGTCGGCGGGCACCTGGTGGGCGACGGGCAGAAGCTCCTGCTCATCGCCGGCCCCTGCGTGATGGAGAGCGAGGGGCACGCCCTGGCGCACGCGCGCAAGGTCAAGGCGCTGGCGGAGAAGCACGGCCTCCCGGTGGTCTTCAAGGCCAGCTTCGACAAGGCCAACCGCTCCTCCGGCAAGAGCTACCGCGGCCCCGGCCTGGAGGCCGGCCTGGCCGCCTTCGAGGCGGTGAAGCGCGAGACCGGCCTGCCGGTCCTGACCGACGTGCACGAGACCTGGCAGGCCGAGCCGGCCGGCAAGGTCGTGGACGTGATCCGAGATCCCCGCCTTCCTGTGCCGCCAGACCGACCTGGTGCTGGCCTGCGCCCGCCACGCCAAGGCGGTCAACGTGAAGAAGGGGCAGTTCCTGGCGCCGCGCGAGATGCGCCACGCGGTCTCCAAGTGCCGCGAGGCCGGGAACGAGAACGTCGTCCTCACCGAGCGCGGCGCCACCTTCGGCTACGGCAACCTGGTGGTCGACATGCGCGCGCTCCTGATGATGCGCGAGCTGGGCGTGCCGGTCTGCATGGACGCCACCCACTCCGTGCAGCTGCCGGGCTCCGGCGGCGACACCACCGGCGGCGACCGCACCTTCGTGGCCCCGCTGGCCCGCGCCGCGGCGGCGGTGGGCATCGACGCGCTCTTCATGGAGATCCACGAGGATCCCTCGGTGGCGCGGAGCGACGGCCCCAACTCGCTCGACTTCGCCATGGCCGACGAGGTGCTGCGGCAGGTCCTGGCCATCCGGAAGGCGCTTGGCCAACCGTAAGAACAGCTCCGTTCGCCCTGAGTCCTTCGGCTCCGCCGCCGCGAAGCGGCGGCTACGCTCAGGACAGGCGAAGTCGAAGGGCCGGGGCCTCTCCCCCCGCGCCCTGCTGGCCCGCGCCGCGAAGATCCGGCTGGTGCTCCTGGACGTGGACGGCGTCCTCACCGACGGCCGCATCTGGTACGGGCCGGAGGGCGAGGCGCTCAAGGCCTTCGACGTCCGCGACGGCCACGGCGTGGTGCTGCTGCGCGAACAGGTGGACTTCGGCGTCATCTCCGGCCGCCCGGGCAAGGCCACCCAGGCGCGCCTGGAGGAGCTGCGCTTCAAGCACCTCGTCTTCGGCCAGCGCGACAAGCTGGTGGGCTACGCCAGCCTGGCCCACCTCGGCGTTCCGGACGAGCAGGTCGCCTACATGGGCGACGACGTCAACGACGTCCCGCTGCTCCTCCGCGTGGGGCTCGCTGCCGCCCCCGCCGATGCCCGGCCCGAGGCGCAGGCCGCGGCCCACCTGGTGACCCAGGCGGGCGGCGGTCGCGGCGCGGTGCGTGAGCTCTGCGACCTGATCCGGCGCGCCCGCGGCGGGTGAGCCCGGCCGGGCGGGGCGTGCCAGCTCCCCGTCCCAGCCATGAGCCGGAGCGCGCCCGGCGCTCGGCCGGCTGCCGGGCGGGCGCCGTCCGGTCCGGCGCCCCCGAGGTCCGAGGCCCGGGGACCAAGGCCTCCTCACGGCCCAAGCAAAGGCAATGCCGAAAACCGTTGAGCTTTCCAGCGGGTAGGTGTAGGGCCTCTAAAGCAAGGTCTGTGCCCTTCGCGTCGAGCCGGGAAAGAATGCTATGTTTCAGCGGTTTTGGAGGGGCGCGGGGGCGCTCGTGATCACCCTTCTCCTGGCCGGAGCGGGGGTGGGTTGCAGCCCCGGCGCAAGCCAGGAGGCCGAGCAGGTGGTGCCAGAGCTCAAGCTCGAACGGGTACGCTTTCGCGTCTGGCGCGGCGCTGACCTGCGCCTGCGCGGCGCAGCCCAGGCCATGACCCTGCGGCGCGACTCCTCCGAGCTGGCCGCCACCAACCTGGCCGCCGAGCTGCCGCGCGGCGACGCGCCCATCCTCATCACCGCGCCCACCGGCACCGGCGTGATGGCCCAGCGGGACTTCGAGGTCCACGGTGGCGTGACCATCACCCAGGCCGCCAACGTGGCCCGCACCGCCGCCGCCCGCTTCCAGCCGGTCCCCGGCACCGGGCAGATGCAGGTGATCGGCACCGACCCGGTGATCGTCACCGGCCCGGCCTACCAGCTGGAGGGGACCGGCTTCGCGCTGGACGCGGCCAGCGGCGACTTCCAGATGCAGGGGCCGGTGCAGCTCCACATCCGCGCCGCGGAGGCCCGGTGATCGCGCTCCTCGCCGCCGTGGCCCTGGCCGCCGGCCAGCCCGCCCCGCGCCCCGCCGCCGCCAAGCCGGCTGCGCCCCGGTCCGCCCTCTCCGCGACCCAGGCCGGTGACTGGGTCGTCCAGGGCAAGTCGCTCAGCTACATCTTCAAGCAGCGCCAGACGGTGATGACCGGCGAGCCGGTCAAGATGACCCGCACCGACGCCACGCTCACCTGCAAGAAGGTGACGCTGCAGAACGACGAGAAGGACCAGCTGCAGACCGCCACCTGCCTGGGCGACGTCCGGTTCACCCGCTCCACCAGCGTGGTCACCTGCGAGAAGGCTACCTACGACCAGGTGAACTCGCGGCTCACCTGCGAGGGCAGCCCGGTGCTGCGCGACGGCGACCGCGTGGCCGAGGGCTCGCTGCTCACCTACGACCTGGTCCAGGACGTGGCCACGCTGAAGGACGCGATCATCCTCGTGCCCGGCAGCTCCTCCGAGGACGCGCGCAAGGCGCTCGACGCGCGGCGGACGGGAGGCAGGAAGTGACCGCCCACGCCGTCGGCGCCGACGACCTGCTCCGCGCCGAGGGGCTGGTCAAGAGCTACCGCGGGCGCCGGGTGGTGGACGGCGTCTCCTTCCACGTCTCCCGCGGCGAGGTGGTGGGGCTCCTGGGGCCCAACGGCGCCGGCAAGAGCACCTCCTTCAACATGACGGTGGGGCTGGTGCTGCCGGAGGCCGGGCGGGTCTCGCTCGGCGCGCACGACCTGACCAAGCTGCCCATGCACCGGCGCGCGCGGCTGGGCGTCGGCTACCTGCCGCAGGAGGCCTCCATCTTCCGCAAGCTGACGGTGCGGAAGAACTTCCTGGGCGTGCTGGAGGCGCTGGGCGTCTCGCGGCGCGAGCGGAAGCGGCGCGCCGACGAGCTGCTGGCCGAGTACCGGCTGGAGAAGGTGGCCCACTCGCTGGGCGAGCAGCTCTCCGGCGGCGAGCGCCGCCGGGCCGAGGTTGCGCGCAGCCTGCTCTCGAACCCCAAGTTCATCCTCTTCGACGAGCCCTTCGCCGGCGTCGACCCCATCGCGGTGGGCGAGCTGCAGCGGCTGATCGGCGGGCTGCGCGACCGCGGCATCGGCGTGCTGATCACCGACCACAACGTGCGCGAGGCGCTGGGCATCTGCAGCCGCGCGTACATCCTGGCCTCGGGCAACATCCTCGAGGCCGGCACGCCGGCCGAGATCGCCGCCAGCCCCCGCGCCCGCGCGGTCTACCTGGGCGAGCACTTCCGGCTCGACGAGCCGCAGCATGTCCCGACGGAGCAGCGATGAGCCTCGAGCTGAAGCAGCACCTCAAGATGACGCAGCAGCTGGTGATGACGCCCCAGCTGCAGCAGGCCATCAAGCTCCTGCAGCTCTCGCGGATGGAGCTGGTCGAGCTGATCCGCACCGAGGTGACCGAGAACCCGCTGCTGGAGGGGGCGGACGAGCCGGACGAGGAGCCGGTCCAGAGCGGCGAGAGCCCGGCCGAGGTCGCGGACCACGACGCCAAGCCCGAGCACAAGGAGGCGGAGAAGGCCGAGGAGGTGAAGGGCGAGGAGGGCGCCAACGAGATCGACTGGGACCAGTACCTCGACCACTACCAGCTCCAGGGCCACACCGCGCCGTCCAACCGCGGGCTGGCCGACGAGGAGCTGCCCGGCTACGAGGCCACGCTCACCAAGAAGACCGATCTCGTCGACCACCTGGTCTGGCAGCTGCGCCTCTCCAACTTCACGCCCGAGGAGGAGCAGGTGGCCATGCTCATCATCGGGAACCTCGACGACGACGGCTACTTCAAGATGCCGCCGGTGGAGGGCGAGTCGGAGGAGTCCACCACCCGCGACCCGCTGGTCCGCGTGGCGTTCGAGTCCGGGCGCGGCGTCGAGTTCGCCGAGGGCGTGCTGCACAAGGTGCAGACGCTGGACCCCATGGGCGTGGCCGCGCGCGACCTGCGCGAGTGCCTGCTGCTGCAGGTCAGGCACATCAACGCCGACACGCCCGAGATCGTCGCCATCATCGAGCGCCACCTCAAGCACCTCGAGTCCAAGAACTACGGCGCCATCGCCAAGGACCTGAAGCTGCCCATCGAGGAGGTGGTGAAGGCGGTCAAGGTCATCAGCCGGCTGGAGCCGAAGCCGGGCCGCGCCTTCACCGGGGAGGACCCGCAGTACATCACCCCCGACGTCTACGTCCACAAGATGGGCGACAAGTACGTCACGGTGCTGAACGACGACGGCCTCTCCAAGCTGCGCATCAGCGGCATGTACCGGGCCGCGCTGAAGAACGGCGAGGCGGGGAAGGCCAAGGAGTACATCCAGGAGAAGCTGCGCAGCGCGGTCTGGCTGATCCGCTCCATCCACCAGCGGCAGCGGACCATCTACAAGGTCACCGAGTCGATCGTGAAGTTCCAGCGCGACTTCCTGGACAAGGGCATCGCCCACCTCAAGCCGCTGATCCTGCGCGACGTGGCCGAGGACATCGGGATGCACGAGTCCACCGTCTCGCGCGTCACCACCAACAAGTACGTCCACACGCCGCAGGGCATCTACGAGCTCAAGTTCTTCTTCAACTCCGCCATCAACAAGACCGGCGGCGACGAGATCGCCAGCGAGGCGGTGAAGAACCACATCAAGCAGATCGTCGCCGGCGAGGACCCCAAGCACCCGCACTCCGACCAGCGCATCGTCGAGCTGCTCAAGGAGCAGAAGATCGAGATCGCGCGGCGGACGGTGGCCAAGTACCGCGAGGTGCTGGGCATCCTGCCCAGCTCGAAGCGCAAGAAGTACTTCTAGGGCGGCCGGAGGCGTCGGCCCCTCCCGCGCTCAGCGCGGTCCCCGCTCCGCGGCCAGCGGCGCGTCGCGCGCCAGCCGGTGGCGCGCCTGGAGCTCCTGCACCAGCGCGCCGAAGCGGGCGTCGTCGTGCAGCGCCGTCAGCGCCTGGCCCGCGTCGGCGGGCAGGAGCCAGGGCACGCCCTCGTCCACCGCCTGGCGCAGCGCCGCGAAGGCGCGGTCGCGCTCGCCCAGGGCGGCGTGCACGGCCGCCACGTCCAGCGGGCTGCTGGCCCGGCCGGGCGGCGGGTGCTCCACCTCGAACAGCAGCTCGCGCGCCGGCCCGGGCGCGCCGGTCTGGGCGCGCAGCCCGGCCAGGGTGGCGACGTAGGCGGGGCCGCGATCGGAGAGCCGGACCGCCTCGGCCAGCGCCGCCAGCGCCTCCGCACCGTGGCCGGCCGCCAGGTGCGCCCGCCCCAGCACGTCGTAGGCGGCCGGCAGGTGCGGGGCCAGCCGGAGCGTGGCCAGCGCCTGCTCGATGGCCGCCTCCGCCTGCCCGGCGTGGTGATAGGCCGCCGCCAGCGCCACGTTGGCGGCCGGGGCCATGGGATCGAGGTCGCGCGCCATCCGCGCCTCCGCCACCGCCTCGGCGTGCCGGTCCTGCAAGGTCAGGATCGCGGCCAGCCGCCGGTGGCCCACCTCCAGCGACGGCTCGATGGCGATGGCCCGGCGCAGGCTGGCCTCGGCCTGCGCGAAGTCCCAGCGCGCCGCCGCCACGGCGCCGAGCGCCGCGTGAGCCTCGGCCAGGCCGGGATCGAGCGCGCCGGCGCGCCGGGCGGAGGCCTCCGCCAGCTCCACCGACTGGCCCGCCGGCAGGACCCGCGCCTCGGCCGCCAGGAGGTAGGCCTCGGCCAGCCCGGCGCGGGCGCGGGCGTCCTCCGGATCGAGCCGCACCGCCTCGCCCAGGTGCTCCAGGCACTCGCCCAGCACCTGCGGCGTGGCGCGGCGGCAGTAGGCCCGCCCCACCTCCTCCTCGCGCTGGGCTGCGGCGTGGGCGCCCAGCGGGGGGCGGGGCTCCGGGGCGGACAGCGCCGCCACCTGCTCGCTCACCGTCCGCGCCACGCGCTCCTCCAGCTCGGGCAGCGCCACCGGGTCGGCCTCCAGCACGTCGGCCCAGCGCAGCCGCTCGCCCGAGGCGTCGATCAGCTCGGCCACGACCCGCACGCGGTCATCGACGCTGAGGAGCGAGAGCTCGACGAACGCCGCCGCGGCCGGCCGGCCCGCCGCCGCGGGCACGTGGTCGGGGGCGGCCGTGACCTCGATCCCGGGCAGGGTGGCCAGGTGCCGGGAGAGCGTCTGGGCCAGCTTGGTGCAGAGCGCGCCGTACCTGGGCTGGCCGGTGAAGTTCGACACCGGCAGCACCGCCACCCGCTGCGGGGCCGGCGCGTGGCGCGCCACGGCGTAGGCGGCGATCCCCAGCGCGGCGGCGAGGCCCAGCGCCGCGGCCGCCCGGCGCAGCGGTCGTGGCGACCGGGCCGGGGGTCCTGGCTCGGGCGGCGCCGGGGCGGGCGGCGGCGGCGGCGCGGGAGGGGTCGGGACTGGGGTGGGCGCCGGGCGCGCGGCGCGGGCCACCGGCGCCAGGAAGCGGTAGCCGCAGCGCGGGACGGTCTCGATGTAGGTCGGCGCGCGCGCGTCGTCCCCCAGCGCCCGGCGCAGCGCCGCCACGTGCTGGGAGAGGTTGCACTCCTCCACCCGGACCGAGCCCCAGACGCGCTCGAAGAGCCGCTCCTTGCGGAGCAGCCCGCCGGCCTGCTCCAGCAGGACCAGCAGGACGTCCACGTCCTTCGGCTTGAGATCGACCGCCGCCGCGCCCCGCCGGAGCACGCGCTCCGCGGGATCGATCACGAAGGGCCCGAACGAGAACAGGAGCTCCTGCTCTTCCAAGCGCGCCTCCCCAGCTGCTGCTTCGAGTGGACACAGGTGCACCACCGCTCCCGCCCCGCGCGAGTCCCACGTCCCCGGTGCCCGTCCAGGGTTCACGCTTCGTGAGGTGACTCCCGGGGCCACCGCCGACGGAGGTCGTCGCGCGCGAGGCCAGGGCCCGCGCGAGCAGCGACTCGTGAATTCACGCTGATTTCAGCGGGGCTTCACGGCGGGGGCGGGCGGGGCTGCCCATGCTCGCCTCCGACTCGAGGCCCGTCGGGGACGCCTGGAGGCGTTCACCGGACGGAAAGGCGGACCCAGCCATGGACAGGCGAACGATCGTTGGCACCCATCGGGCTCTTCACTCCCAGCGATGGCTCACCGCGTGGCTGCTGGCGGTGGTGGCCGGGATCCCGGCGCTGGCCGGGGCCGCCCCGGTCTCGCTCGACGTGTCCAGCGCGCGCAGCGAGCCGCGCTGGGGCGACGGCGTCGGCATCCTGGAGGGGACGCCCATCGGCGCCTACCGCTACCTGATCAACGTGGACGACACCGCCGACGGCTCCCAGCCGGCGGTGGACGGCTGCACGCCGGAGACGCCCGGCTACCCGGCCACCTGCCGCTGGCCCTCGGTGGCGGCCATCTCCTCCTCCAGCCCCATCTACACGCAGGGTGACCAGTCCGACTTCGCCAGCTTCCTGGACCTGCCGCCAGGCCGGTACCTGATCTCGGTCCTGGCCGACGGCTTCAAGCTGGACGGCGCGCACTTCACGGTGCCGGACGCCGGCGCCGTGGTGGTGGAGGTGCGCCTGCAGCCGCACCCGCTGCCCACCGCCACGCTGCAGGCGCTGGTGTTCGAGGACACCGCCCCCGTCAACGGCGCGCCGGACGTCCCCGCGGAGCGCGGCCTGGCCGGCTTCCAGGGGCACATCGCCGACTACATCGACTTCGTCCTCACCGACATCTTCGGCAACCCGCTCTGCACCGAGTACGACCCGGCCACCGGCGAGCCCATCCCGGGCAGCGGCGGCGTCTGCCTCTCGCGCTGCTACGACGCCGACGGCCTCGACGTCACCGCCCAGGCCGACGCCGAGGGGCGCTGCCCGGTGGGCGCGCAGGGCATCCTCAGGATCCCCAACCTCGGCCCGAACCGCTACGCGCTCTCGGTGGTGCCGCCCGACGGCACCCCCTGGGTCCAGACCACCACCCTGGAGGGCAACCTGGACTGGGACAGCTGGGTGATGGAGGGCAACACCGGCTACGACACCGAGTTCGTGCAGGCCGCCGAGCCGGTGCCCACGCCCATCTTCGGCTACGTGCGCCCCCTGAACACGCTGGCCGGCGGCGCCGGGCACGTGACGGGCGTGGTCGAGTCGGTCAAGAACTGGATCCCGCCGCGCGGCGGCGCGGCGCTGCCCGGGACGATCTGGGGCGGCCTGGCCAGCTCCAAGCTCGATCGCCCATCGACCGGCCCTGGGTCGCGCTCTCCGACCTGAACGCCGGGGACGCGGCGGTGTACGTGGGGCAGGGCGGCGCCGACGGGCGGTTCGACATCGGCGGCGTGCCGGACGGCACCTACACGCTGACGTACTGGGACTCGGACCTCGACCACATCCTCGACCTGTTCAACGTGACCGTGGACGGCGGCGAGGTGGTGGACCTGGGCATCGTCCCGCTCTCCGGCTGGTGGACGCGCATCGAGGGCGACGTCTTCAACGACCTGAACCGCAACGGCAAGCGCGACGCGGGGGAGCCGGGCATCGCCGGGTTCCCGGTGGTGGTGAAGAAGCGCGAGAACGCCGTGATGGACCGCGGCGCCACGCTGGTCACCACCGACGCGGCCGGCCACTACGTCCTCTCGAACGCCTACCCGCTCACGCAGTGGGTGGTGATCGAGGCCTACTCCGACCTGTTCTACACCACCGGCGTCACCTGGCAGGCCGACAACCAGCTGGAGGAGACCACGGTGCTGGGCGCCGGCGTGGACGTCGGCATGCTGCCCATCATCGGCCTGGGCGGGCGGCTGGACTGGGCGGTCCACGCCTACGATCCCACCGGGGCGACCGGCGGCCTCGATCCGCGCAACGGCGGCATCGTCGGGACCGTCTCCTACGACACCACCCGCAACGAGCTGGACCCCGCCTACGCGGCGGTGGAGGACTGGCAGCCGGGCATCCCCGGCCTGACGGTGAACCTGTGGGCCACCGTCCCCTGCGCGGCCGGGGCCATCTGCGACTCGACCCGGCGCTACCAGCTGGAGTCGGACGGCTCCTACCGCAAGGGGCAGCTGCTCAACCAGTACCAGACCGAGCGCTGGGCGCGCCCCCGCGGCTGCCAGCCGCGCGACGGCGACGGGGCGCCGCTGGCCTACCCGGCGGACCAGCAGTTCATGCCCGCGGCCAGCCCGGACGTGGAGTGCATCGAGGCGCCCGCCATGGGCGTCCAGTTCGAGCAGGGCTTCTCGGCGGTGGACGGCAACTACGGCTTCACCGACGGCTGCTTCGGCGCCGGCGGCTTCGACCCGGTGGCCGGTGCGTGCGCCGACGGCGCCGATCCCGTCGAGCTCTCGCCGCGCGACTACCTGGTGGAGGTGCTGGTGCCGGAGGACGCGCGCGGCCTGCCGCTCTACCAGGTCACGCGCGAGGAGGACATCAACATCGCCCGCGGCGACCAGTGGGTCCCGCAGGTGCCCCCGCCGCCGTGCGCCGGGCCGCTCCACACCGTGGACCTGGCCGGCGACGGCGTGGACGGCTACCCCGCCGTCGCGCTGGCCAGCGGCGTCCAGGTGCCGGCCTCGACCCCCACCGGGAACCCGACCTTCCTCGACATCGGCGGGTCGCCCTACGAGGGCCAGGCCCGGCCGCTGTGCAACATGAAGCTGGTGCGGGTGAGCAACGGCCGCTCCATCGCGCCGACCTTCAACTACTTCACCGACGTCCCGGTGGCGGGCCGCCTCTTCACGTACATCGTGGACGACCTGACCTTCTCTGCCAACCCGGCCTCCACGCTCTACGGCGAGAAGGCCGGCGTGCCCCACGTGCCGGTGGGCATCTACGACTACACCAACCGGCTGGTCACCACCGCCGAGTCCGACGTCAACGGCATGTTCGACGTGCTGCTGCCGTCGTCCGATCGCATCAGCTGCCCGACGCCCTCCGGCGTCTGCGCGAACCTGTACCGGCTGGTGGGGAACGACCCGGGGATCCCGGGGCGGCTCAACCCCGCCTACAACCCGCGCTTCCGCACCATCGCGGCGGAGTTCGAGGTCTTCCCCGGCCTGACCGTCCCGGCCGACCTGGCGCCGACGCAGGTGGGCGTCACGGTGCAGCTGCCCGGCGGGCAGACCGAGGCGGTCAGCTGCGCCCTCTCCGCCAGCACGCCCCAGCTCTTCCAGATCTCGGCGCCCTACGTGCGCGACAGCGGCGCCGCCACCAGCACCCTCGTCCTCCGCGGCCTGGGCTTCGGCGCCACGCAGGGCACCGGCGCGGTGACGCTGGACGGGGCGCAGGCGCTGACGGTCACCGCCTGGACCGACACGCAGATCACCGTCCGCATCCCCCCCGGCGCCGTCGCGCCCGGCCCCCACCAGCTGGCGGTCTCGGCGGCCAACGGGCTGCGCACGGTCAACGGCCTCACGCTGCACGTGCTGCGCAGCCCCTACCTGCCCACCGTCCGCGAGGTGGGCCCGGGCCGGACCTACGCCACCATCCAGGCCGCGCTGGACGCGGCGGCGGCCGGGAACGGCCCGCAGCTGGTGGTGGTCTACCCCGGGAACCCGGACCCGGCCAACCCGCGCCTCAACCCGCGCGGCGCCTACTTCGAGAACCTGATCATCTCGCGCCCGGTGAAGCTCCAGGGCGTGGGCCCCGGCGGCTTCCAGGGCACCACCTACGTGCCCGGCTCGATCGTGGACGGCGGCGCCTTCGGCGGCGACGGCGCGCTGGCCGACGCCTGGCGCGCCCGCGTGGACGCGCTCACCTGGAGCGGCAACCAGACCGTGTTCGAGGGGGCCACCATCACCGTCCTGGCCACCGCCGGGCAGTTCGGCCAGGCCTACCCGGCCACCATCGACGGCCTGGACGTCCGCGGCGGCGATCAAGATGGGCTTCCCCGGCAACATCAACCAGATTGGCGGGACCCCCACCGGCCTCCCCGCCAACGCCATCACGCAGGGCGGCGGCATCTTCGTCAACGGCTACGCCCCCTACCTGCGCATCACCAACGACGTGCTGGAGGCCAACGGCGGCGCCTACGGCGGCGCCATCCGGCTGGGCACGCCCAACCTGCCGGCGCCCCTCACCTCCAACCGGAACGAGCTCGTGAGGATCCTCAACAACCGGATTGTCGCGAACGGCGGCACCAACCTGGCCGGCGGCGTGGGCATCTTCGCCGGCGCGGACGGGTTCGAGCTGGCGCACAACGACATCTGCGGCAACTCCTCGGCCGAGTACGGCGGCGGCCTGACCGTCTACGGCTACAGCCCCGGCGGCCGCATCCACCACAACCGGATTTGGTTCAACAGCTCCTACGACGAGGGCGGCGGCGTGATGCTGGCCGGCGAGCTCCCGGCCGACCCGGGCACGCTCTCCCCCGGCACCGGCGCGCTGGAGGTGTCGGCCAACCTCATCCAGTCCAACCTGGCCAACGACGACGGCGGCGGCCTGCGCCTGCTCATGGTGGGCAACTACCCGGTGGACGTCTTCAACAACGTGATCGTCAACAACGTCTCCACCCACGAGGGCGGCGGCGTGGCGCTCGACGACGCGCCGGCGGTCCGGTTCTTCAACAACACGGTGATGAAGAACCTCACCACCGCCACCGCCGTCACCAGCAACGGCTCCCCCGCGCCGGCGGGCCTCTCCACCGCGGCCAACAGCGACGCGCTCCAGGCGGTGCTGCCGCCCGGCGCGCCCACCTTCTCGAGCCCGCTGCTGTTCAACAACGTGTTCTGGGACAACCGGGCCGGCGCCCGCTCCGGGGCCACCGTGCTGGGCATCGGCCTGCCCGGCGACGCCAGCCCCGTCCACCCCTGGGACCTGGGCGCCGGCGACGGCAGCGGCCTGCTCACGCCCACCGCCTCGGTGCTGCAGACCGCCGAGGGCACGGTGCCGGACGCCAGCAACACGCTCGCCGATCCGCTGGTGATGCAGCCCTACGACACCTCGGTCGCGCTGGCGCCCTGGCGCACCAACCCCAACTTCATCGGCGCGGTGATGGTGGTCACGCCGCTGCCGCCCAACCTGATGGGCGACTACCACCTGACCCAGGCCTCGCCGGCGGTGAACACCGGCGTGCCCTCCCGGGCGGGCATCGCCGCCCCCGCGCTCGACTTCGACCTCCAGCTCCGGCCGGCGGGCGGCGCCTTCGACCGCGGCGCCGACGAGCAAGGCGCGGTGGCGCCGGGCGGCGGTGGCGGCGGCGGCGGCCCGGGCGCCGCCTTCCCCTCCACGCCCATCCTCGACGCGTTCACCCGCGCCAACACCAGCTCCGGCCTGGGCGCGAGCTGGACCGGCAACGGCGGCGCCTTCCAGATCTTCTCCAACCAGGTCCGGACCACCTTCGGCGTGGGCGGGGCGCTGCGCTGGAGCCCGGCCGTCTTCGGGCCCAGCCAGGAGGCGTACTTCACCTTCACGCGCGTCTCGGTCGTCGGCTACGAGCAGGCGCTCCTGCTCAAGCTGAACGGGACCTCGCCGACCTCCACCAACGCCTCCGGCATCGAGGTCCGCTACAACGCGCTCACCGCCACCGCCAGCGTCCTGACGCGGGTGCCGGGCGCGGGCTGGGTCCAGCGCGCGAGCTTCCCGGTCACCTTCGCCGCCGGCCAGCAGCTGGGCGCGCGCGCCCTGCCGGACGGGACGGTCACCGTCTTCCGCAACGGCTCGGCCGTGGGCACCACCAACGTCACCGCCGGCGTCAACCCCTGGCCGGCGGTGTACGCGAGCGGCGGCGGCCGGATCGGGTTCGCGTTCGGCGGCGCCTTCTTCCCCCTGCTCGGCACCGACGCCCGCATCGACACCTTCGGCGGCGGGACCATGCCGTGACCCGCGCCAGGAGACCCGTCATGACCCAGCCCACCGATCCCAAGCGCATCACCCGCCGCCACCTGCTCCGGGGCGCCGGAGGGGGGCTCGCGCTCCTCGCCGGCGGCGGTCTCCTGCCGCGGCCGCTCTCGCGCCTGCTCCTGCCGTCCAGCGTCGGGGTGGCCGGCGCGGCGGACGACCCGCCGCACGACCTGTTCTTCGCCGGCACCGACGGCTGGATTTGGCTGCCCGAGGCGCCGGCCCTCCGGCCCTTCCACCCGGACGTGCTCGCGCCGCCGCCGTTCACCACCTACGTGTTCGGCTTCCGCAACGTCACCGGCCTCACCGCCACCGAGCGGGCCGCGCAGAAGTTCAAGGCGCAGCACTCGGCCCCGCTCTGGTGGGTGGACCAGTACGACGGCGCGCGCGAGTTCCGGGTGGCGCTCGACCAACCTGGGGCTGGGCATGCGGCCCGACCTCACCGACGCCCACACGCTGCACTGGCACGGCTTCCGGAACGTGCTGCCGTTCTTCGACGGGGAGCCCACCGGCTCCTTCGGCGTGCCGGCGGGGCGGATCTTCGTCTACGCGTTCCGGCCGCGCGATCCCGGCACGTACATGTACCACTGCCACGTGGAGGACACCGAGCACGTCCACATGGGCATGACCGGGATCGTCTTCGTGCGCCCGGCCATAGGCCCCGGGTTCGCCTACAACGACCCCGCCACCGCCTTCGACCGGGAGTACGCCATGTTCCTGTCGGAGGTCTGGGCCGAGGCGCACTGGTGCGACGCCCACATCCAGCTGCCGGACTGGACCGACTACCGGCCCGACTTCTCGCTGCTCAACGGCCGCGTCTGGCCGGACACGCTGCTCCCCAGCGGCTCCATCGACCCGTTCCACCCGGTGCGCGCGGCCGGCGGTGATCTGCTCCCGCCCGGCGGCGAGGAGCGGCTGCGCTACCAGCCGTACTCGTCGCTGGTCACCTGCAACGCCGGCGAGCGCGTGCTGCTCCGCTTCGCCAACCTGGGGTTCCGCGAGGCGGCCATGCGCTGCGCCCTGCGCCTGCGCGTGGTGGGCAAGGACGCCACGCCCATGCGCGGGCGCGACGGCACCGACACCAGCTACGAGGCCCAGACGCTCTCCTTCGGCGCCGGGGAGTCGATCGACGCGATCTTCACCGCCCCGCCCCACGGCGGCGGCGCCGGCCCGGACGTCTACGTGCTGGAGGACCGCGACCTGAGGCGCTCGGGGAACCTGGCGCAGGGCGGCTTCGGCGGGCGCCGCACCGAGATCCGCGTCCACCCGCCGGGCACGCTGCCGCCGCAGCGCTACCCGCACGACGCCTGGCTGTGAGGAGACCGACCATGACCGCCCTCCGGATCCCGGCCCTCGCCGCCCTCCTCCTGGCCGCGCCGCTCGCCGTCGCCGCCGACCCGGCCGTCGGCCTGGCCGGCTGCCCCGCGTCCCCGCCCGCCAACCCCACCTACGTCCTCACCGCCACCGACGGCTACATCCAGCTGCCGGACGGCAACACCATGTACATGTGGGGCTACGCGCCGGCCGGGGGCGGCTTCCAGCACCCCGGCCCGGTGCTCTGCGCCAGCGCCGGCGACACGGTGACGGTGGTGCTGCGCAACGACCTCGCCCAGGCCGTGTCGGTGGTCTTCCCCGGGCAGGAGGGCGTGACCGCCGACGGCGCCCCGGTGCAGCCGCAGTTCACGGACGGTGCGCTCACCTCGCTGGCCCAGGCGGCGCCGCCCGGCGGCGGGACCGTCACCTACCGCTTCGTGGCCGGCCGCCCCGGGACCTTCGCGTACCACAGCGGCACCGACCCGGCCACGCAGGTGCGGATGGGGCTGTTCGGCGCGCTGGTGGTGCGGCCGGCCGGCGTCCCGCTCCAGGCCAGCGGCCGGGCCGACAGCGCCTTCACGGAGGGGGAAGAGTTCCTGGTGCTCCTCTCCGGAGATCGACCCGCTGCAGCACCAGGCCCTGGAGAGCGGGCTCCCCTACGACGCCAGCGCCTACCAGGCGCGCTACTGGCTGCTCAACGGGCGCGGCTTCCCCGACACCGTGGCCGACAACTTCGCGCCCTGGCTGCCCACGCAGCCCTACGGCGCGCTGGCCCGGGTCCACCCCCTCGATCCGGTCGCCCACCCGCGCCCCGGCCTCATCCGCTACCTGAACCTGGGCGCGGAGAACTACCCGTACCACCCGCACGGCAACAACGGCCTGGTGATCGCGCGCGACGGCTTCCCGCTCGGAGGGGCCGGGCGGCGAGGACCTCTCCATGGAGAAGTTCTCGGTGAACGTGGCGCCCGGCCAGACCTGGGACGTCCTCTTCAGCTGGCACGACGCCGAGGCCTACTCCGAGGCCAACCCGGTGCCGGTGACCGTGCCCAGCTACGCCAACCTGCAGCTGGGCATGTTCTACGGCGGCTCGCCGTACCTGGGCCTGACCGGCCCGCTGGGGCCGGGCAAGTCCACGCTCAACCAGTGCGGCGAGCTCTACGTCATCTCGCACAACCACGCCCTCGACCGGCTCACCGGCTGGGGCGGCGTGACCATGGTCGGGCCCATCACCTACCTGCGGGTGGACCCCCCGCTGCCGAACACCTGCCCGTAGCGCCCGGAGACGGCCATGACGCGAACCCTCCCGCGATCGCTCCCGACCTGTCTATTCCTGCTGGCCCTCGCTCCGGCGGCGGGGCGGGCCGACCCGCTCCCGCTGCAGGCCTGCGCCGAGCCGGTGGCCGGGCAGCCCACCTGCGCCCTCCACGCCGGCGCCGGCACCCTGGCGCTGCCGGACGGCTCGACCGTGCCGGTGTGGGGCTACGCCGCCGCGGAGGGCGGCGCCGTGACCTCGCCCGGCCCCGTCTACGTGGTGCGCCAGGGCGACCAGGTGACCCTCACCCTCCACAACGACCTGGGGGTGGCCACCTCGCTCCGCCTCTCCGGCCTGTCCGGCGCCCCCGAGCTGCCGGCGGTGGCGCCCGGCGGCAGCGCGGACCTCTCCTTCGTGGCCGCGGCGCCGGGCACCTACCGCTACGAGGCCGGCGCCTCGCCGGGCACGCAGTACCAGGTGGCCATGGGGCTGCACGGCGTGCTGGTGGTGCGCCCGGCTGCGGACGGCACCGCCTACGGCGATCCCGCCAGCGCCTTCGACGACGAGGCGGTGGTGGTGCTCTCCGAGCTCGACCCGGCCCTGCAGGCCGCGGCGGAGCCGGCCGCCTTCGACCTGCGCAGGCTGGCGCCGACCTGGGGCCTGGTGAACGGCCGGCCCTACGCCGGCGCCGCCGCCTCCGACCTGGTGGTGCCGGTCTCCGCGGGGCCGCGCCGGCTGCTCCTGCGCTACGCCAACGCCGGCAGCGCGCCGCGCGCCATGGCGCTGCTGGGCCTGCCGCAGGCGCTGCTGGCGGTGGACGCCGCGCGGCTGCCCTGGGCGCAGCGCGGGGTCTCGCAGGCGCTGGGCGCCGGCCAGACCGCCGACGCCGTGGTGGTGGTGCCGGGTGGCCTGGCGGAGGGGTCGCGCTACGCGCTCTACGACGCGAGCCTCTCGCTCCACAACCCCGGCCAGGCCGGGCTGGGCGGCATGATGACGTTCCTGCGGGTGGGCGCGCCCGGCGCGGGCGGCGGCGAGCTGCGCCCGACCACCGGCGGCGTGGCCGTCGCGCCGGCCGCCACCGCCGGCCTGTCGGTGACCGTCAGCGCCACCGTCTCGAGCCCCGGCGGCGACGTGCTGGCGGCCGAGGCCTTCCTGGACGCGCCCGGCGCGGACGGCGCCGGCGCCGCGCTGGCGGTCACCGCCGCGCCCTCCGTCACCGCCAGCGGCGCGCTGGACGTGGGCGCCGCCGCCTCGGGGGTCCACGCCGTCCACGTGCACGGGCGGAACGCGGCGGGCTGGGGGCCGTTCGCGGTCGGCACCGTGCGCATCGACCGGGCCGGCCCGCTCACCAGCGCGGTGGCGGCCAACCCCGCCGCCACGCGGGGCGCCGCCGCGGTGGTGGTCTCGGCCACCGGCGACGATCGCGCCACCGGCGGCTCGGCGGTGGTGGCGGCCGAGCTGACCATCGCCGACCCGGGCAACCCGGCGCCGCTGGCCATGGCCGCGGGGCAGGCGGGCGACGTGACCGGCTCACCGTGACGCTGCCGCCCGCGCTGCTGGCCTCCCTGGCCTCAGGCCCGCACCTGCTCTCGAATCCGCTCCCGCGACGCCCTCGGCAACTGGGGCGCGCCGGCGCTGGCCACCGCGCTGGTGGTGGACCGCGCCGGGCCGTCGGCGGTGGCCAGCGTGGCCCCGCCGGCCACCAACGGCACGCAGGGTGTTCTCCTCCGGCGTGGCCGCGCTGCGCCTCTCCGTCACCGCCACCGACGCCCTCTCGCGCGTCGCCGGCGCGGAGGGGTTCATCGACGCCGCCGGGGCCGAGGGCAGCGGCTTCCCGCTGCTGGCCGGCGACGGCAGGTTCGACGGCCTCACCGAGGCGCTCACCGCCGACGTGCCGCTCGCCACGGTGGTGCAGCTCCCCCAGGGCACGCACGCGCTGCTGGTCCGGGCGCGCGACGCCGCCGGCAACTGGGGGACGCCGGGCCTCCGTCTCCTTCCTCTACGAGAAGGGCCGGCCCACGGTGTCCGGCCTGGCCCTCGCGCCCAGCCCCACCGGCGGCGCGGCCAGCGTCACGGTGACGGCCACCGCCACCGAATCCGGCCCCGGCCTCCGGCGTCGCGGCCGCCGAGTGGTTCGAGGGGACCGACCCCGGCGCCGGGCGCGGCGTGGCCATGGCCGCCGCCGACGGCGCCTTCGACGGCGCCACCGAGGCGCTCACCGGCACCATCCCGGTGGCCGCCCGCGGCTGGAGCGCCGGCACGCGCACCATCTCGGTCCGCGCCCGCGACCGGGCCGGCACCTGGAGCGCCCCGGTGGCCGCCACGCTGACCATCACCGTCCCCGGGCAGCTCTTCGCCGACGGCTTCGAGGCCGGGAACCTCTCGGCCTGGAACGGCGGGGCCACCGGCGCCGGCCTGGCGGTCGCCGCGCCGGCCAGGCTGGGCCCCACCGGCACCTACGGCCTGGCCCTCGCGGTGGGCAACACCCCGGCCTTCGTCACCGACACCACGCCCACCGCCGAGCCGTCCTACCGGGCCCGGTTCTGGTTCCACCCGAACGGCACCGGCACCGGCGGCAACGCCTGGGATCTGTTCCAGGGCGCGAGCGGCGCGCAGGTGCCGCTGCGGGTCCAGTACCGGCGGCAGGGCGCGGCCACCTACCAGGTGCGCGCGCAGCTGCTGGCGGCAGGCGGCGCGGCCGTGGCCACGCCGTGGGTGACCATCAGCAACGCGCCCCACGCCGTGGAGGTGGCCTGGACCGCCGGCACGGGCGCCGGCCCCCGGCTGCAGCTGTTCCTGGACGGGGCCCTGGCGCAGACGCTCTCCGGCCAGAACACCGGCGCCTACCGGATCGACACCGCCCGGCTCGGGCGCGTCGCCGGCCCGACGGGGGGCGCCGGCGGCACGCTCTACCTGGACCAGTTCGTCTCCTCGCGCGGCGCGGCCATCGGGCCATGAGCGCGCGCCGGGACAGCCAGGGCGGGGCGGCGGGGCGGGCCGCGCTCGCGCTCGTGCTCGCCGCGGCCGGGCCGGCCGCGGCGGGCGGCGAGGGGCCGACGCTGCCGCCGGCCGCGCTCGAGGCCGGGCACGGCCTCCGGGTGGCGCGGGTGGCGCTGGTGGCGGCGGGCGGGATGGTCGACCTGCAGCTGCGGGTGCTCGACGCCGCCCGGGCCCGGGCGCTGCTGGGCCGCCACGCGCCGCTCCAGCTGGTGGTGGACCCGGGCGGCGCGGTCCTGGCGGCGCCCGGCCACGCGTCGCCGTGCAGCGCGGCCGCGGCCGGCTGCGCGGTCCTCTTCCCCAACGCCGGCGGCGCCGTGCACCGCGGCGGCACCGTCACCTTGCTGGTGGGCGACCTGCGGGTCGGGCCCATCGTGGTCCAGTAGGCCGGAGGACGCCATGGCCCCTGCAGCGCTGCTGGTCGCACTCGATCGTCAACGCGCCGCCGGCGCTCGCGCCGGAGCTGGAGCAGGGGCTGCGGGCGCTGCCGGCGGGGGGCACGCTCGCGGTGGTGGTGCGGCTGGCGGGAGGGACCGGCCCCGCGCCGGGCGCGCTGCGGCCCGGGCCGCTGGCCGGCGCGCTGCGCGCCCGCGCGGCCGCGGCCGGCCGGGCGCTGGAGCCGGCGCTGCAGGGCTGGCGGGCGCGGGGCCTGGTGGCCCGCTGGACGCCGCTCTGGATCGTGAACGGCTACTCGGTCACCGGCACGCCCGAGGTGATCCGGGCGCTGGCCGCGCGGCCCGACGTGGCCGCGGTCTCGCCCGACGCGCTCGACCTCTCGCCCCAGGGCGCGCCGGCCGAGCCCAACGTGGCGGCGGTGGGCGCCCCGGCGCTCTGGGCGGCCGGCTTCACCGGCCAGGGCGTGACGGTGGCCATCCTCGACACCGGCGTGGACGTGAGCCACCCCGACCTGGCGGCGCGGTGGCGCGGCGGCCCCGGCGGCTGGCTCGACCCCTACGGCCAGCACGCGTCGGCCCATGACGCCAGCGGCCACGGCACCTGGACCGCCGGCGTGCTGGTGGGCGGCGAGGCGGGCGGCACCGCGCTGGGCGTGGCCCCCGGCGCCCGCTTCATCGCCGCCAAGGTCTTCCCGGACGCCGGCCCGGCCACCGCCACCGCCGTCCACGCCGCCTTCCAGTGGGTGCTGGACCCGGACGGCGACCCGGCCACCGAGGACGCGCCGCGGGTGGTGAACGGCTCGTGGTCCTTCGGCGCGCCCGGCTGCAACCTGGAGTTCCTGGAGGACCTGCGCGCGCTGCGGGCCGCCGGCATCCTCCCGGTCTTCGCCGCCGGCAACTACGGGCCCGGCGACGCCACAAGCACCTCCCCGGGCAACTACCCCGAGGCCCTGGCGGTCGGCGCGCTGGACGGCGGCGGCCGCCCCCTCGACCTCAGCAGCCGCGGCCCCTCCGCCTGCGGCGGCGGCCCGTTCCCGGCGCTGGCCGCGCCCGGGCTCGACGTCTGGACCACCGACCTCATGGCCTGGTACCTGCCGGCCAGCGGCACCTCGATCGCGGCGCCGCACGTGAGCGGCGTGGCGGCGTTGCTGGCCTCCGCGGTCCCGGGCGCCTCCGCCGACCAGCTGGCGGCGGCGCTGCAGGCGGGCGCGCTGGACCTGGGCGCGCCGGGGCCGGACCCGGCCACCGGCCGCGGGCAGGTGGACGCGGCGGGCGCGCTCCAGGCCCTGCTGGCCCCGCCCGCGCCCCAGCCCCCGGTCGCCTCCGCCGACGCGTACACGCTCGACGCCGGCACCTCGGCCACCTTCACCGCGCCGGGCGTGCTGGCCAACGACGCCTCGCCCAGCGGCGCGCCGCTCTCGGCCGAGCTGGCGGCGCCGCCCGCCCACGGGCAGCTGGCGCTGCGCGCCGACGGCGGCTTCGACTACACGCCCGACGCCGGGTTCTCCGGGGCGGACGGGTTCGGCTACCGCCCGCGCGCCGCAGGGCTGGCCGGCGCCGTGGCGGCCGTGGCGCTGACGGTGCGCCCGCCCAACCAGGCCCCGGTGGCGCGCGCCGACGCGGCCCGCACCGCCCCCTCCACGCCGGTGGCGGTGCCGGTGCTGGACAACGACGCCGATCCCGACGGGGCGCTGGCGCCGGCCACGCTCGCGGGGGTCGCGCGGCCGCAGCACGGGCGCGTGTCCTACGCCGGCGGGCGCGCCACCTACACCCCGAGCTTCGGCTTCCGCGGCCGTGACACGTTCACCTACCGCGTGCAGGACGACCGCGGCGCCTGGTCCAACGCGGCCCGGGTGACCGTGGACATCAAGAGGTGACCTGATGCGCTGCCTGGCCCGCCCCGCTCCCTCCCTCGCCGCCCTCGCGCTCGGCGCCGGAGCCCTCCTGGCCGGCTGCGGCGGCGACGCGCCCCCCGGCGCCGCGCCGCGCCCGTCGCGCGCGCCGCTCCAGCCGGAGCAGGCGCTGCGGGTCGAGGTGGCGCTGGGGGCGGGGCCCGACCGCCACCCGCTGCCGGACGTGGAGGTCAGCTTCATCCCCGAGGCGCTCATGGTGGCTCACCTGGAGCGGCGGCAGGCGGAGGTGGCGGGGCGGCTGGAGCGGCTCCGGGCGGAGACGGAGCGGCTCCACGGCGCGCTGGCGCGGCAGCAGGCGGTCAACGAGCAGGCCAGCCAGGCCTATGCCCGCCAGTCGGGCGACTACCTGCGCGACCGGACCGCGCTCAACCTGTCCCGCGGGCACTCCGCCTCCGACGTGACGGCCGCGCGCGCCTCCCTGTCGCGCGATCGCCGCACCGCCCGGCTCACCGCCGAGGCGGTGGCGCGCGACACGCTGGCGGCGGAGCGGCGGCTGCACGCGGTCCGGGCCGAGCTGGAGCGGGTCCAGACCGAGACGCTGCTGGCCGGCCTGCCGCAGCCCATGAAGCTGGCGCGGACCGGGCCGGACGGCCGGGCGGAGCTCACGCTGCCGCCGGGCCGCTACGCGGCGGTGGGGCTGGCTCCGGCCGGCGCCGGCGCGCCGGCGGGGCCGTGGCTGGGATGGGTCGAGGTGCAGGCGCGCCCCGGCCTGCTGGTGCTGGACGACGCCAGCGCGAGGGCGCTGGAGCCGGGCCTGGCGCGCCAGGCCGCGGGTGAGGCTTCCACCGGAGGAGTGCAACCATGATCGCGATCCGTCCTGCCCTGCTGACCGCGCTGGCGCTGGCCGCCGGCGCCACCGCCGCCGAGGCCCCATGCCCGTGCCACGCCGGCAAGCCGGCGGCGGCGCCCGCGCGCGCGGCCGTCACCCGCACCGCGCACGCCTACGCGCCGCCGGACGTGACCCTAATCGACCAGGACGGCCGCCCGGTGGCGGTGGCCGAGGCCCTGGCGCAGGGCGGACCGCTGGTGGTCAACTTCATCTTCACCACCTGCACCACCATCTGCCCGGTCATGAGCGCCTCCTTCGCCGGCCTGCAGCGCCAGCTGGGCGCGGCGGGGGAGGGGCTGCGGATGGTGTCGATCACCATCGACCCCGCCCACGACCGGCCCGCCGAGCTCGAGGCCTACGCGCGCCGGCACGGGGCCGGGCCGGGCTGGACGTTCCTCACCGGCCGCGAGGAGGACGTGCGGGCGGTGGCGAGCGCCTTCGACGCCTGGGTGGCGGACAAGGCCGAGCACCGGGCCTTCACGCTGCTCCGGCCCGCCGGGAGCGCCACCTGGGTCCGGGTGGAGGGGCTGGCCGGCGCGGCCGCGCTGGCCGAGGCGCTGCAGCCGCTCCAGGCCGGGCGGTGACCGTGGGCGCGCTGGCGGCCCTGCTGGCGGCGGCGCTGGCCGCGGCGCCGGCCGGGGACGCCGCGGCCGGCGAGCGGCTCTACCGCGACGGGCGGCTGGCGGGCGGGGCGCCGGTGCAGGCCGTGGTGCTCGACGGGCTGCCCATCAGCGGCGCGCAGGTGAGCTGCGCGGCCTGCCACGGGCGGAGCGGGATGGGCGCGGACGAGGGGGGGGTGGTCACGCCCTCCATCACCGCAGCGACCCTGGCCGCGCCGCGCGGCGGCGAGCGGCCGCGGCCGGCCTACGACCGGGCCGCGCTGGCGCGGGCCATCCGCGAGGGCGTGGACGCCGCCGGCCGGCCGCTTGATCCGCTCATGCCGCGCTTCCGCCTGGAGGGGCGGGAGCTGGAGGCGCTGCTCGATCACCTGGGCGGCCTCTCGGCGCGCCCCTCGCCCGGCGCCGGCGAGGCGCTGCACCTGGCCACCGTGATCGCGCCCGACGCGCCGCCGGAGGTGAGGGACGCCACGCTCGCGGTGCTGCGCGCCTACGTGGCGGCCCACAACGCGGCCGCGCGCGTGGAGCGGCTGCACCACCGCCGCGTGCAGCGCCCCACGCTGGGGGACGAGGAGCCGGCCAGCGACTGGGTGCTCCACGAGTGGACGCTGCGCGGCGCGCCCTCGTCCTGGGGCGCGCAGCTCGCGGCCCAGCAGCGGGCGCAGCCTGCCTTCGCGGTGGTCAGCGGTGCGGGCGGGGCGCGCTGGGAGCCGGTGGACCGGTTCTGCGAGGCGCAGCGGCTCCCCTGCCTGTGGCCGAACCTGGTCACGCCGCCCGAGGCGGAGGGCTTCTACGCGCGCTACTTCTCGCGCGGCCTGCGGCTGGAGGCGGACACCGTGGCCGCCGACCTGGCGCGGCGCGGCGGCGGGCAGCGGGTGCTGCAGGTGCTGCGGCGCGGCGGGCCGGGGGCGGCCGGCGCGGCGGCGCTCTCGGCGGCGCTGCGGCGCCAGGGCGTGCCCGCGGAGGCGCTGGCGCTCGGGCCGGCGGAGGCGGTGGACGCCGGGCGCCTGGAGGCCGCCGCGCGACGGTCCGGCGCGACGGCGGTGATGCTCTGGCTGCGCCGCGAGGAGCTCGCCCTGCTGGCCGGCGCGCCGCAGCGGCTGGACCGGGTCTACGCCTCGTCGGCGCTGCTCGACGGCGACCTGTCCGCGGCCGCCGCGCTCCCCGCCCGCCGCGTGGCGGTGGCGCACGCGTGGGCGCTGCCGGAGGACGCCGCCGCGCGCGAGGCCGCCTCGGAGGGCTGGTTCCGGGCCGCCGGGCTGGGGCCCGCCGGCGGCGCTGCGCGGCGCGCGCGCGACCAGTCCTTCGCGGCCATGCGGCTGCTGGGGCAGGCGCTGATGCACCTGGAGGAGTCCGGCGCCTTCCAGCGGGACTTCCTGCTGGAGGTGCTCGATCACGGCGCCGGGCCCTGGGATGCCTCGGCGCAGCACCCGCGGCTCACGTTCGGCCCGGGCCAGCGGTACCTCTCGACGGGCTGCTACCTGGTGCCGGTCGGGGAGGAGGCCGGGGCGCCGGCGTGGATCGTGCCCTGAGGAGCGGTCGGGGGGCTGCGCCCGCCGCCCCGCCGCTGGCTCCGGTGGAGGCTCGGCCGGCTGGCCCGTACCCGAGGTGCGGGAGGTCCCGGGCCCATCGACCCTTGGCGGCACCCCACGGATCGAGATCGTTAGCGCCGATCGCCCCGCGGATCCAGCCCCCTGGCGTCGATCTGCGCTGATCGACCAGGCCGGCGCCAGGCGGCTGACGGACGCCCCCGAAAAGCGAAGGCGTCGTGGGCAGGTGGGATCGATCGCGGCGGCGGCCGGGCTATGATGACCCAGCAATGTTGCCAGCCACGGCAACATCGGTGTCGGCCGCGGAACCGGCGGGGCTCATGAGCCGCCGGGACGCGGCCGATGCATTTTCAGCCCGTCCGCAGCAGCACCAAGGAGGCGGTTCCATGCAGGTGAACATCACCTTCCGTCATCTCGAATCCCACCGAGGCCCTCAAGGCGCACGTCCGCGAGCGCGTGGCGCACGTCCAGCGCTACATCGATCGGCCGTCCGAGGCGCACGCGGTCCTGCACGTCGAGAACCTGCACCACCACGCCGAGATCACCATGAAGGCCGGCCGGTTCCTGCTGCGCGGGACGGCGCGGACGGAGGACATGTACGCCTCGATCGACCAGGCCGCGGACAAGATCGAGCGGCAGCTCAAGAAGCACAAGGAGAAGCTCCACAACCACAAGGCCAACGGCGTGGCGGTGGCCGAGGGCGAGCCGGTGGACGTCCGCCACGACATCCTCGACATCCTGGACAACCCGGACCGCCCCAGCCACCGCGTGGTGAAGAGCGAGCAGCTCAAGGCCAAGCCCATGTCGGTGGACGAGGCGCTCCTGCAGCTGGAGCTCCTGGATGAGCGGTTCCTGGTGTTCCAGAACGCGAACGACCGCGCCATCAACGTCGTCTACCGGCGCGAGGACGGGAACTTCGGGTTGATCGAGGCGCGCACCGCCTGAGCTCCCCGCGCGTCCCCGCCCGTCGAAGGGCGGGCGGGGGCGCGCGCGTCTCCGCGGGGACGGCCGGCTCGTCTTGCGTTCTTGCCCCGGCGTTGCCAACTGTGTTAACGCCGGTTCGCCATGAAGATCGTCGAGTTCCTCCGGCCCGAGGGCGTCATCGCAGACCTGTCCGGCCAGACCGGGCAGGCCGTGCTGGCGGAGCTCTGCCGCCCCCTGGCCGGCGGACCGCGCGCCGACGGGCAGCGGCTCCTCGAGACGCTCCTCGACCGCGAGAAGCTGGGCTCGACCGGCATCGGCGAGGGCGTCGCCATCCCGCACGGCAAGGTCCCCGGCCTGCCGGCCCTCACCGCCAGCTTCGGCCGCTCCGTGCCCGGGGTGGACTTCCGCGCCATCGACGGCAAGCCCACCTACCTGTTCTTCGCGCTCTTCGCGCCGGAGAACTCGGCCGGCGCGCACCTCAAGGCGCTGGCCCGCATCAGCCGCATCTTCAAGAACCCCGCCTTCCGGGAGGCCATCCTCAAGGCCCCGGATGCGGCGGAGATCTACCGGCTGATCGAGGGCGAGGACGCGAAGTACTGAGCGGACGCCGGGCCGGGCGCCACCTCGGCCGGCCGCGTCACCTGCCGCACCCCTCGGCCTCGGCGTTTGGGCGTTGGCCCGCCGGCCCCGCCGTACGATGATGCGCCTCGGGAGGGGACATGAGCGCTGGCGTCCGGGTTGGTGTGGTGCTCCACGTGCTGGAGGATCAGCCGTGGTGCCTCCGCCTCATGCAGGACCTGCAGGGCCTGCTGGCGCACCGCGCCGACATCCACCTCGAGGTCTCCGACGGGGCGGCCGACGCCGAGCGCCAGCTGCACCTGGTGGAGGCCCACCTGGCCGCCCGGGTGGACGTGCTGATGGTCCTGCCCATCGACTCGGAGCGGCTGAAGCCGGTGCTCCGCGGCTACCGCGAGGCGGGCATCCCGGTCATCGTGCTCGACAACGAGGTGGACGACCCCTCGCTGTACCGCTCGCTCATCGTGGCCGACAACCGCCACTTCGGCCGGAAGATGGGCGAGTTCTTCCTGGAGGTGACCGGCGGCCGGGCGGAGCTGCTGGAGCTGCAGGGCATCGCCAGCACCAGCGCCGCGCGCGACCGGGGGCAGGGCTTCCGCGAGGCGCTGGCGGGCCAGCCCGGGGTGCGGATCGTCGAGAGCGTCACCGGCGACTGGCTGGCCGAGCGCGCCCGCGAGCAGGTGGCCGCGGCCCTGCCGCGCCACCCCGGCCTGGACGGCGTCTACGCCCAGAACGACGAGATGGCGCGCGGGGCCTGGGACGCCGCGGCCGCGGCCGGGCGCGCGGACGAGCTGCTCATCACCGGCATCGACGCGCTCCGCGGCGAGCACGGGCTGGGGCTGGTGATGCAGGGGCGGCTCGCCGCCACCATGATCAACCCCTCCCCGGCGGGCGCCGCCGCGGAGGCGCTGCTGGCCATCCTGCGCGGGGAGGCCCCGCTCAAGAAGACCCTGCTCCAGACCTCGCTGCTCCGGTCCAACGAGCGCGTGCGCGAGTGGCAGCGGGCGCGGCGGCGGTCGGCCTGAGGGCCGGCCTCCCGCGCGATCCCCGCTGACACCTGGGCCCGTTCTCCCACCTTCGCGCTTCCCCGGATCCTGGGACCTGGCCGGCCCTCGATCCCGACGCGGCCTGGTGACACCATGGGTCGCATGGAACTGCGCGTCCCGGCCACGCTCCGCACGCCCGCACTCCTGGCCGCGCTGCTGCTGGCCGCCGGCTGCGGCCGCGCCGTCCGCACCTCCCCGCCGGCCGAGGCCAAGCCGGCCGTCCGCGCCGTCTTCTTCGGCTCCAGCACCGTGGCCGGCACCGGCGCCACGCGCCCCGAGCGCACCTGGACCGCGCGGCTCGCCCAGGAGCTGCGCTGGACCGAGCTGAACCTGGGGCTGCCCGGCTCGCGCCTCACGCAGCGCCCGGCCCGCATCCCCTCCGGCGAGCAGCGCTGGCCCGAGGTGGTGGCCGCCCGGCCGGACGTGGTGGTGCTGATGTACGGGGCCAACGACGTGGACGGGAACGTGCCGCTGGGCGAGCCCGGGACGCCCGGCACCTTCCGCCACGCCGCCGCCCAGGTGCTCGGCCAGCTGCACCGCGCGCTGCCCAGGACCGTGCTGGTGGTCTGCTCGCCCCAGCCCGCCCGCGCGCTGGAGGAGAAGCGCGGCCCGTACGACCAGGCCCTGGCCGAGGCCGCCGCCGCCGTGGGCGCCCTCTACGTCCCCGGCGACCAGGCCTTCCCGTCCGCCCGGCTGGACGCGCTGGCCCGCGATCGCCTGCACCTGAACGACGCCGGCCACGCCGAGCTGGCCCGCTTCGTGGCCGCGCGGCTCCACGCGGCCAACGTGGCGGCGCAGGGGGGGCGCTCACCGCGGTGACGTGAGCGGGGCGCAGCCCCGGATATCTGCCGCAGCGCTGCCCGCTGCCCGCGGCCCGCAGGGTGGGGGCCCCAGCGTAGCTGGGGGAGGGGCGCAGCCCCTCGACGCTGGGTGCCGCGCAAGGGCCCAGTCCTCTTTGCTGGAAGATCCGGGCCCGCAGCGCGGCGGGACCCAGCGCAGCAGGGGTGGGGCCCCGACGGCTCTGCCGGCGGGGCGGGGGCGCAGCCCCCGATATCTGCCGCAGCGCAGCCCCTCGACGCTGGGTGCCGCGCAAGGGCCCAGTCCTCTTTGCTGGAAGATCCGGGCCCGCAGCGCGGCGGGACCCAGCGCAGCAGGGGTGGGGCCCCGACGGCTCTGCCGGCGGGGCGGGGGCGCAGCCCCGGATATCTGCCGCAGCGCTGCCCGCGGCCCGCAGGGTGGGGGCCCCAGCGCAGCTGGGGGAGGGGCGCAGCCCCTCGACGCTGGGTGCCGCGCAAGGGCCCAGTCCTCTTTGCTGGAAGATCCGGGCCCGCAGCGCGGCGGGACCCAGCGCAGCAGGGGTGGGGCCCCGACGGCTCTGCCGGCGGGGCGGGGGCGCAGCCCCCGTTTCTAATGATTCACGAAGTGGAACAGCCGGTCCCAGCGGAGCCCCTTGTCGCCCCACGAGACCAGCGCGATCCAGGCGCGCCCCTTGATGCGCCCCACCGGCACCGGGCCGAAGTAGCGGCTGTCGAAGGACTTGTCGCGGTGGTCGCCGGCCAGGAAGACCGTGCCCTCCGGGACGACGAACGGGTTGACGTCGTCGCCGCAGTGGCCGTCGAGCGAGGGCTCGCAGTAGGTGTGGTAGCGGTGCCCGTCCAGCGTCTCGAGGTGGTCGGCGCAGCGCTCCTCCTCCCAGGGGCCGTCCTCGGACCTGGTCATGTAGGTGCAGCGCTCGTCCGGCACCGCCTCGCGCGGCACCGGCGTGCCGTTGACGCTCAGGTGGCCGGAGCGGATGGCCACCGTGTCGCCGCCGACCGCCACCACGCGCTTGATCAGGTCGTCCTTGCGCCGGTTCTGCTCCGGCGCCAGCAGCACCACGATGTCGCCGCGCCTGGGCGAGGACCACATGGCCTGCGCCGTCGAGGTGAAGGGGAGGCGGGCGCCGTAGGCCCACTTCTGGACCACCACGTAGTCCCCAATCTGCAGGGTGGGGATCATCGAGCCCGAGGGGATGTAGACCGCCTCGAAGAGGAACGTCCGGAAGGCCAGGACCGCGAGGATGGTGAGCGCCCAGCCCCGGATCTCCTTGACCAGCTTCGCTCTGTCCACGCGCCCCGCCTCGGCTCTATTCGGTCCGCATCGCCTCGACCGGGTCGAGCCGCGACGCACGCGCGGCGGGGTAGATGCCGAAGAGGAGGCCTGCCCCGCCGCTGGTGACGAGGGAGACTATCACCGCCCAGGCCGGCACGCTCGCCGGAATGTCGAAGACCTCCCGCGCCGCCACCGCCAGCCCTGCCCCGGTGAGCACGCCCGCGAGGCCACCCAGGGCCGCCAGCGTCACCGACTCGACCAGGAACTGGGACAGGATGCGCCGGCGCCGGGCGCCCAGCGCCATGCGGATGCCGATCTCGCGGGTCCGCTCGGTGACCGAGACCAGCATGATGTTCATGATGCCGATGCCGCCCACCAGCAGCGCCAGCGCGCACACGCCGAAGGCGGCCGAGCCCACCACGCGGGCCAGGTTGTCGAGCAGCTCGCCCGCGGTCTCGTTGGAGAACATGTCGAAGTCGTTCTCCTCGTGCGGCTGGAGCCCGCGCATCCGCCGCAGCGCGCCGATGACCTCCTCCTGCGCCTTGGCCGAGTCCTCCGGCCGGGTGGCCACGATGGCGATGTTGGTGTTGCGCTGCTTGCCGATGACGATGTCGTAGACCGTCCACGGGATGACCGCGAAGCCGTCCTTGGACTGGCCCAGGATCGAGCCCTGCCGCTGCGCCACGCCCACGACCTGGAAGCGCGCGCCGCGGATGCGGAATCTCCTGGCCCAGCGGGTCCTGCTTCGGGAACAGGATGTCCGCCACGTCGGCGCCGATGAAGACCACCCGGCGTCCCAGCTGGACGTCGCTCTGGGTGATGAAGCGGCCCTGGCCGACGGTCACGCCGTTCGCGTCGGCGTAGTCCGGCAGGCCGCCGCAGAGCGTGATGTCGTTCTTGGTGGACTTCTCCGGCGTGGAGAGGGTGACCAGGCCGTTGCCGTGCTCGTACTCCTCGATCGAGACCTGGGAGACGTGGGGCAGGTCGCGCAGCCCCTCGCCCTGCTCGCGGGTCAGGTCCGGCCGGCGCTCGTACTTGCGGTTGTCGTGGGGGCCGAACTGCATGGCCGGCCACTTCTGCACCTGGAACGCGCCCGCCCCCAGCGCGGAGAAGTCCGAGTTCATCTTGAGGCGCAGCCCCTCGACGCCGGACATCATGGCCACCACCGCGGCAGAGCCGATGATGATGCCGACCAGGGTCAGCACCGAGCGGAGCACGTTGGTCCGCAGGGTGTTCAGCGCCATCGCGATGGTGTCGAGCAGGCTGGTCATTCGTACCTCAGGGCCTCGACCGGATCGAGCTGCGCCGCGCGCCAGGCCGGCCAGGCGCCGAAGAGCAGCCCCACGAAGGCGGAGAAGCCCAGCCCCAGCGCCACCGCCGAGGGCGTGACCGCCGCCGCCAGCGGGGTGAGCAGCGAGACCAGCTGGGCGATCCCCAGCCCCAGCGCCGTGCCGATGGCGCCGCCCAGCGCCGCCACCAGCGAGGACTCGATCAGGAACTGGAGCAGGATGGTCAGGCGCCGGGCGCCCAGCGCGCGGCGGACGCCGATCTCGCGGGTCCGCTCGGTGACCGAGACCAGCATGATGTTCATGATCCCGATGCCGCCCACGAAGAGCGTGATGGAGCCCACGAAGAGGGCGATGCCGTAGAGGGCGCCGGTGAGCTGGTTGTAGATGCGCAGGAACTGCTCCTGGCGGTTGAGCGCGAAGTCGTCCTTCTTCTCCGGCGGCACCTGCCGGACCCGCCGCAGGATCCCCACCAGCTGGTCCTCCAGCGCGTCCAGGTCCTCCGGCGCGGCCGCGACCGCCAGGTTGATGGAGCGCTTGGCGCCCAGGTCGCGCATGAAGGTGGTCCAGGGGACGAGGACGTTGGAGTCCATGTCCATGCCCAGCAGCTTCCCGCGCCGCGCCATGGTGCCGATCACGGTGAAGACCCGGCCCTCGACCACCACGCGCTGCCCCACGATCTGCTCGGGCGGCACGCCGGGGAAGAGCCGCTGGGCCACGCCGAAGCCCAGCACCACCGTGTTGCGCGAGAGGTCGACGTCGGTCTCGCTCAGGAACCGCCCGGCCGACACCGAGCCCGAGCCGGTGTCCAGGTAGCGGGCGTTGGTGCCCTGGATGGAGACGCTCGAGACCTCCAGGTCGAGCCGCTTCACCGAGCCGCGCGACATCACCTGGGGCGCGATGGCGGTGGCCAGGAAGGCCTCCTTCTCCACCGCCGCCAGCTCCTTCTTGCCCAGGTCCTTCCGGTTGCGCATCTCCCACCACTCGCCCCGGCCTTGCGTGAACCAGGCGAACTTGGAGACGTAGACGGTGTGCGCGCCCAGGTTGGCGATCTGCGACTCGAAGGAGGCGTTGAGCCCCTGGATGATGGCCACGATGGCGATCACCGTCATCACGCCGATGACGATGCCCAGCGTGGTGAGGAAGGTGCGCAGCCGCGCCCCAACCAGCGCCTGGAGCGCGATGCGGACGTTCTCCGCCACCTCGGCGGTGACGCGGAGGACGCCGTGGCGCAGCCGGCCGCTCATGCGTGCACCGCGCGCGGGGAGGCGCCCAGCGCGGCGATCTCGGCGCCCGGCCCGTCGCCCACCACCTGGCCGTCGGAGAGCCGGATGGCCCGCGGGCAGCGCGCCGCCAGCTTCGGCTCGTGGGTGACGAGGATGATGGTGTGGCCGCGGGCGTGCAGCTCGCCGAAGAGCCGGATGATCTCCTCGCCGGTGGCCGAGTCCAGGTTGCCGGTGGGCTCGTCGGCCAGGAGGATGGAGGGGTCGCCCACCAGCGCGCGGGCGATGGCCACGCGCTGCCGCTGGCCGCCGGAGAGCTCGTTGGGCCGGTGGGTCATGCGGTGCGCCAGCCCCACCGCGCGCAGCGCCTCCTCGGCGCGGGCCCGCCGCTCGCGCCGGGACATGCCGCGGTACACCAGCGGCAGCTCCACGTTCTGCAGCGCCGTGGCGCGCGGCAGCAGCTGGAAGGTCTGGAAGACGAAGCCGATCTCCTTGTTGCGCAGGTCGGCCAGCGCGTCGTCGGAGAGCCCCTCCACGTCGGAGCCGTTGAGCCGGTAGACGCCGGCGCTGGGCGTGTCCAGGCAGCCCAGCAGGTTCATCAGCGTGGACTTGCCCGAGCCGGACTGGCCGATGATGGCCACCCACTCGCCGCGCTCGATGCGGAAGGAGACGCCGTCGAGGGCGCGGACCGTCTCGCCGCCCACCACGTAGTGGCGGTGCAGCTCGTCCACCACGATCAGGGACTCGTCCGTCACGGTCCTACCCCTTCCCGCCCGCCGCGGCGCCCTTGCCGCCCAGCGGCTCGTCCTTGACCGGCTTGCCGTCGGCCAGCTCGCGGGAGAGGACCCGGTACGGCCCCTCCACCACCTTGTCGCCCTCGGCCAGGCCGGCGGTGATCTCGATCTCCGTCTCGCTGGCCAGGCCGGTCTCGACCGCGCGGATCTTCGCGACGCCGTCCTGCACCACGAAGACCACCTTCTTGAGCGGGTCGCGCACCGGCTTCTTGCCCGACCCGGCCTGCTCGCCCTCGGGCTGCGGCAGCGGGCGCTCCTGCGGCCCCGGCCCGCCGCCCTTGACCTCCTTCTCCGGGCGGACCGTCACCGCCTGGATGGGCACCACGATCGCGCCCTCGCGCGTGTCGGTGGCGATCGAGGCCTGGGCGCTCATGCCCGGCAGCGCGTTGGCGACCGACTCGTCGAGCGAGAGGCGGACGAAGAAGGTGGTGACCTCGCCCTCCGTCCCCTGGTTCTTTACGGTGGCGTTGCGCGCCACCTCCACCACGGTGGCCTTGAACTTCTGGTCCGGGAAGGCGTCGATCTCCACCTCGGCGGGATCGCCCTCCTTCACGTAGACCACCTCGTGCTCGCCCACCTCGATCTTGGCCTCCATCTTGGAGAGGGTCGAGATGATCAGCACCACGTCCTCGGAGAGGTCGGAGCCGCGGACGCGCTCGCCCACCTGCTTCTCGCGCTTGGTGATGACGCCGTCGATGGGTGAGCTGAGCGTGGTGAGCGAGAGGTTGTGGCGCGCCTCGGAGAGGAGCGCGTCGGCCTGGGCCACGCGGTCCACGGCGGCCTGGAGGCGGGCCTGCTCGGCGGCCAGGTTGGCCCTGGCCGTGTCCAGCTCGGCCGCGGAGGCGTTCTCGGTCGCGTGCAGCCGCTCCACCCGCTTCAGCTCCTGGCCGGCCTGGTCCACCTTGACCCGCTGGACGCTCACGTCGGCGGCGGCGCTGGCGCGGTTGGCCTCCTGCTGCGCCACCTGGGCGGAGTAGCGCCGGGCGTCGATCCGGCCCAGCACCTGCCCCTTCGTCACGCGCTCACCCTCGTGCGCGTCCAGCTCCAGCAGGTCGCCGGAGACGTTGGCCGAGAGCTTCACCTCGGTCGCCGCCTGGAGCTTGCCGGCCGCGGTCACGACGCGGGTGATGGGCCCCTTGCGCGCCGCCGCCAGCTGCACGCCGGTGGGCGGCTGCGGGCGCGGGCGCAGCGAGGCGGCGGTGATGGCCGCCACCAGCAGCACGAACAGCGTGACGAGCACGCGCCGGGTCCAGCTCATCTTCACGGCGGGCACCACGGGGGCCAGGGTCGGTCCGGTCTCGCCGGGGCGCGGCTCGGGAGTGGTCATGGGGATCGGGTTCTGCGTGGCCATCTAGAGGGCTCCTCCCACCGCGCGGACCAGGTCGGCCGAGGCGACGGCGAAATCGATGCGGGACTGGACCAGGGCCAGCTCGGCCTGGGCGAGCTTGAGGTTGGCGTCGCGGATCTCCAGCTGGCTGGCGAGGCCGGCCGCGAACCGCTGCGTGGCGAGGTCGAGCGCGCTGCGCGAGAGCCTGAGCGCCTCCTCGGAGAGCGTCACCTGCGCGGCCAGCGAGACCACCGAGGCGCGGGCGTCGGCCACCTCCTTGGCGACCGCCTCCACCGAGGCCTGCTGCAGCGCCTGGTTGCGCGCCAGGTTCCCCTCGGCGCGCGTCACCTGCGAGCGCGTGCGCATGCCCTCGAAGAGGTTCCAGGACAGCGCCACGCCCACCGAGGCGGAGTAGGCCTTGGTCGGATCGCCCAGCACGCCCTCCACGCCGGAGAGGTCCTGCCCGGAGCGGCCGTAGGTGCCGCGCGCCGTCAGCGCCGGCAGGTAGCCGCCCTTGGCGGAGGAGATCGAGGAGCGCGAGGCGGCCAGGGCCTCCTCGCCGGCGGCCAGCGTGGGCCGCCGCTCGCGGGCCCGGGCCTGGAGCTGGTCGAGCGGCGGCGGGGCGCTGGCGGTGAGGGTGGCCGCGTCCAGCCCGGGCGGCGGCGCCGCCGAGAGCTCCTCGGCGCCGGTCCGGCCCAGCGCCTGCGCCAGCGAGGTGCGGGCCTGCGCCACGCGCACCCGCTGCGCCTCCACGTTGATGAGGTCGTTCTGGAGGTTGACGCGGGCGGTGAGCGTGTCGCTCTTGGGCGAGCGGCCGGCGGAGAAGAGCGCCTCGGCGCGATCGACCAGCTCGCGCGAGCGGTCGGCGGTCTGCTGCAGCACCGCCAGGCTCCGCTCGGCGCGGAGCAGCGCGTAGAAGCGCTGGGTCACGTCGAAGGAGACGGTGAGCGCGGCCTCGTCGTAGAGCCGCTCGCCCTGCCGCTTGCCGTGGTTGGCGGCGTCCAGGTCCTTGAAGGCGGACCAGTCGAACAGCACCTGCGACGCCGTCAGGTCGGCGCTGTAGGAGCCGACGTTGGTGGCGTCCGAGCCGCCCACCAGCACCGGCTGCCCGGTCACCGGGTCGATCACGCTGCGGCCGCGGGTGGCGCCGGCGAAGGAGCGGCCGGCGGCGGCGGAGAGGTCGAGGCGGGGCAGCACCGCGGCGCGCGCGGTGGTGCGATCGGCCTCGGCGAGCGTCACGTCGGCGCGGGCCCGCAGCAGGTCGGCGTTGGCCTTCTCGGCCTCGCCCAGCGCCTGCTCCAGCGTGAGCGTGGCGGGTGCAGCGGGTGCGGCGGGCTCCTGCGCCAGGGCGGGCGCGGCGGCGGCGACGAGGAGGAGGGCGGCGATGGGTGTGCGCATGGTGTCGGATCGAGGAGGCTAGTGGGGGCCAGGGCCGGGGCCGCCGGACATGAAGGCGGGACCGGCGACCCGGAACAGCGCGACGTAGCAGAGGAAGAGGACGAGCGTGGTGACGACGGCGCGGGTGCGCGAGGTGCCGGCGGCGCGCGCCATGCCCAGCGCCATGAGCCCCAGCGCCCACAGGTTGAAGACGTCCACCGCCAGCAGCGCGCCCTCGAGCTCGTGCGGCGCGCCCGGCGCGAGCGCGGCCAGGCTGGCGGGCACGAGCCCGGGGAGCTCCTCGAGCGGCAGCGGGCCGTGGAGCAGGGCCAGCGGGAGGTAGAGCAGGCCGCCCAGCCAGACCGGCACCAGCGCGTGCGCGGAGACGGCGAAGCTGGCGCGAAGGGTGGGGCTGGCCCCGGCCGCGCGGAAGCCGAGGAACAGGCCCAGCGCGACCAGCCCGGCGCGCAGGGTGGGACCCACCAGCGCCCGGGCCCAGCCGAAGATCAGCCCCAGCTTGTGCGCGGTGATCGCGGCCTCCTCGCGCTCGAAGGCCGTCATGTCCGGCCCGCCGCCCGAGCCCATGCCGAAGTCGACGTGGGGCAGGACGAAGGCGGCGAAGAGCACTGCGGCCACGGTGGAGACGAGCAGCGCCGCGAAGGCGCGGCGGCGCGCGACCACGGTGGTCAGCGTCCGCTCCGGCGACGTGAGCGTGCGCAGGACGAGGGTGCCGTCGGCGGAGAGGTCGGAGGCGGTCATGTCGTTGGCTCTGGGGCCCCTACGTGGGCGGGTGCCGGCTATTTCAGGCCCGGCCGGCTGGCCGTCCCTGCAACACGGAGGGGCCGGGGCGATTCCTGTGACAATGCCGCAGGGTTGCCAGCGTGCCGCGGCCCTTCGGGGCCGCCGCCAGGCCGCCCCGTGCGCCCCTCCCCGCGAGCGCGCCCGCGGCCGCAGCGGGCGCTCAAGGATGGCGACACCTTACGCCGTCCGGGCGGAGCCCGAGTTGCCGGTTCGTGAAGGAATGTGAACGTGGACGGACGCGATCAGTGGACAGCGTCGAGCGTCCGCTCCAGGGCCGAGGGGCCGCCGCTCTGCTCCGGCCCGTCTCCGCGGAGCTTGGCGAGGGCGTGGTACGGCATCGAACCACCGAGGGCGAGGCGGGCGGGAAGATCCGCAGCCGCCCTCGCCCGCCTCGCCCACCGGTCGACCCCCATCGGCCCCCCCACCCCTCTCGGCCGCAAAGATCGGCACCGGCCGCGCGTGGGGCAACCGGCGGCGGTGTGCGGGGAGGACCGCGCCCGCGGCCCTCCGCGCGCCCGCCCGCCCAGCGCGCCTGCGGGCGCCCGCCCTCCCGCCCGCGCTCCGCGCGGCGGCGTACCACGCAGCGCGCCGACCGCCCGTCAGCGCCGGGCGCGCGGCGCGGGCGCGGCCGACACCTCCAGCCGCCGCCCGAAGATGGCCCGGAAGAGCTTCGCCTCGCGCGCCGCGTCCCAGAGCTCGAGGTCCAGCGGCGTCCGCGTCAGCGCCGCGATGCGCACCGCGCGCCGGTCCACCACCGTGCGCAGCGCCGTCACGGCCTGGTGGTGGCTGCGGTCGAGCGCGTCAGCGACCCGCAGGAGCCCCACCAGCCGCCGGACGGTGCGGAACTCGCCGGGCCGGAGCGGCTCCAGGTCCTCCCGGCCGCGCTCCGGGGCGCTGCGCCGGTGGTAGCGCGCCACCAGCGCCACCAGCTGCCGCTCCTGATCCGAGAAGCCGGGGATGTCGGCGCTGGCGATGAGGTACTGGCTGTGCCGGTGGTGGCGGCTGGGCGAGACGGCGTGGCCCACGTCGTGGAGCAGGGCCGCCGCCTCCAGCAGGCCGCGCGCGCTGGCCGGCAGGCCGTGCAGCGGGGCCAGCGCGTCGAAGAGCCCCACCGAGAGCCGCGCCACCTGGCGCGCGTGGGCCTCGTCGAAGCGGAAGCGCCGCCCCAGCGCCAGGGCGGCCAGCACCCGGCCCTCCGCCGCCGCCTCGGCCGCGGCGGGGGAGCGGCGCGCCAGATCGCGCAGCACCCCGTCCCGCAGCCCGCCCTCGACCGCCACGACCTCCTTGAGCCGCAGCTGGCGCATGGCCGCCTCGAGGATGACCGCCCCGGCCACCACGATCTCCGCGCGCTTGGCCTCGAAGCGGCGGCGGCGCTCGGCCAGGCTCAGCTCGGCCAGGGCCTCCACGGCCCGCTCCAGCCGGCGCAGCGTGATGCGGCCGCCGTCGCCCTCCGCCGCCACGACGGCGCTGGCGGTCCCGGAGGAGGCGAGGGCGGTCCTGAAGCGGGGCAGGTCCCGGGGCAGCGAGTCCCGGAAGGCCTCCTCCGCGTAGCTGCGCAGCACCTTGAGCTGCCCGGGGGAGACGCGGCCGGAGGAGCCGAACAGCTCGGTGAGCCGCACGGCGCCCACCCCGACGCTGTACAGGCCGGTGGGGCGCTCGCCGCGCGCCGGGGCGACCTCGGTGGAGCCACCGCCGACGTCGATCACCAGCGCGCGCGAGGTGGGCGGCCGGCCAGCCAGCACGCCCATGCAGATGAGCCGCGCCTCCTCCCGCCCCGAGACCACCTCCAGCTCCAGCCCCGCCTCGTCCAGCGCGCGGCGGACCACCTGCTCGCGGTTCTTCGCCTCGCGCACCGCGCTGGTGGCCACCGCTCGCACCCGGGCGCCGTAGCGACGGCAGAGCGCCCCGTAGCGGCGCAGGGTGGCGATCAGCCGGTCGGCGACCGGACGGGGGAGGCTGCCGGTAGTGAAGACGCCCTCTCCGGGGCGTACGGGATCGCGCTCCTGGTGGAGGGTCTCGAGCGTGCCATCCGGAAGGGGGCGGGCGATCTCCAGGCGAACGGCGTTGGTGCCGACGTCGATCGCGGCCAGGATCCGGTCTCTTGCGCGCGCCACGGCGCCCCATTGTAGCGCAGCACGCCAGCGCCCGGTGCCCAGGCGGGCCACCGTTCACCGTTCCGTCACGGAGCGGAAGGCGACCCGGGGGCCTGGGTCCGTTATCTTCTGGAGCAAGAGGCGACAGCCCGAGCCGCTCACCCATGGTCCAGCCCAGCACCGCCCCCGCCGCGCTCCCCCTGGAGCCGGCCCCGCCCCGCCGCCCCCTCGATCTGACCGATCCGGGCCTGTTCATCAACCGCGAGCTCTCCTGGCTCGGGTTCGACGGCCGCGTGCTGGAGGAGGCGCAGGACCGCACCCTCCCCATCTTCGAGCGGCTCAAGTTCCTGGGCATCGTCTCGTCGAACCTGGACGAGTTCTTCATGGTGCGGGTGGCGGGCCTGAAGAAGCAGATCCTGGGCAACGTGGCCGAGCCGCGCAACGACGGGCTGACGCCGCGCGAGGCGCTGGCCGCGGTGGCCGCCCGCACGCACGAGCTGGTGGAGGCCCAGTACCGCTGCTGGCGCGAGGAGCTCCTGCCCGAGCTGGCGCGCAACGGGCTGGTGCTGGTCCCGTCGCGCGACCTCACGCCGGAGCAGGCGGAGGCGGCGCGGGTCCACTTCAACGAGAAGGTCTTCCCGGCGCTCACGCCGCTGGCGGTCGATCCCGGCCACCCCTTCCCGCACCTGCGCAACAAGTCGCTCAACATCGCGGTGCTGCTGCGCCGCGAGGGGCGCCGCCGCAAGCGCGAGCCGACGCTGCCGCTGCTGGCCGTGGTCCAGGTGCCGGCGGTGCTGCGCCGGCTGGTGCGCCTCCCCTGCGCGGCCGGGAGCGCCTTCGCGCTCCTCTCCGACGTGATCGCCGCCCACGCCGGGCTGCTCTTCCCGGGCTACTCGGTCCGGCAGAGCGCGGTCTTCCGCGTGACGCGCAACTGGGACCTCTCCATCGACGAGGAGGAGTCGGAGGACCTGCTCTCCACGGTGGAGGAGGAGCTGCGCCGGCGCGACCGCGGCGCCGCGGTGCGGCTGGAGCTGTCCGGCGAGGCGCCGGAGGAGCTCGCCGAGGCGCTGGTCTCGGCGCTCAACCTGGAGCCGGCCGACGTCTACCGCGTCCCCGGCCCCCTGCAGCTGCAGGACCTGGGCGCGCTGGCCGACGCCGATCCCCGCCCGGAGCTGCGGGTGGAGCCGGTGGCGCCGGTGGTGCCGCCCATCTTCGACGAGGAGGAGCCCATCGTCGAGACGGTGGCGCGCGGGGACGTCCTGCTTCACCATCCGTACGAGTCGTTCGACCCGGTGGTGCGCTTCGTGGAGGAGGCGGCCGACGACCCGGCGGTGCTGGCCATCAAGATGACGCTCTACCGCACCTCGGGCGACAGCCCGTTCGTGCGCGCCCTCTCCCGCGCGGCCGAGAACGGCAAGCAGGTGACGGTGCTGGTGGAGATCAAGGCCCGCTTCGACGAGGCCAACAACATCGCCTGGGCGCGGCGGCTGGAGGAGGCCGGCGTCCACGTGGTCTACGGCGTGGTGGGGCTCAAGACCCACTGCAAGGTGGCGCTGGTGGTGCGGCGCGAGGGGAACGGCATCCGGCGCTTCGTGCACCTCGGCACCGGCAACTACAACCCGCTCACCGCCCGCATCTACACCGACCTCTCGCTCTTCACCGCCAAGCCGGCGCTGGCCGAGGACGTCTCCAACCTGTTCAACATGCTGACCGGCTACGCCGAGCCGCCGCGCTGGCAGAAGCTGGCGGTGGCGCCGTTCGGCCTGCAGGAGCGGCTGGTGCGGCTCATCGACCGCGAGGCGGAGCGCGCGCGCCGCGGCGAGCCGGCCCGCGTCGTGGCCAAGATGAACTCCATCGTGGACCCGGTGGTGATCCGCGCGCTCTACGCGGCCAGCGCCGCGGGCGTGGAGATTGACCTCCTGGTGCGCGGCATCTGCTGCCTGCGCCCGGGCGTGCCGGGCGTGTCGGAGCGGATCCGCGTCACCTCCATCGTGGACCGCTTCCTGGAGCACAGCCGCGTCTTCGCCTTCGGCGAGTGGCCCGCCGCCGAGGTCTTCCTCTGCAGCGCCGACTGGATGCCGCGCAACTTCCACAGCCGCGTGGAGGTGCTCTTCCCGCTGGAGGACCCCGCGCTGAAGGCGCGCGTGCTCGACCAGGTGCTGGGCCTGGCGCTGGCCGACACCGTCAAGGCGCGGCGGCTGCAGCTCGACGGCTCCTACCGCCGGGCCGAGCCGGGCGCGGGCGGGCTGCGCAGCCAGGAGCAGCTCCTGGCGCTGGCGCGCCAGGCGGCGGAGGCGCCGGTCCGCCCGGTCATCCGCCAGGTGCCCGCGCCGGAGGGGACGCTCGCCGCGGCCTCCCGCGCGGAGGCGCCGCCGCGCGCCTGAGCCCGCACCCGGGACCCGGTCCCGCGACGTCCCGACACCCCTGTCTGCGCCGACCCGGTGGCGCGCTCGTGATGCTTTCGCCTCGGCGCGCCATGGGGCAGAACCCGCGGCACCTGCCGAGCCGCCGCCCGTCCGGCCTCCCGCGACCTCGCGGGCCGGCCCCGCGGCGCATCGCTCGCCCGGAACGTTCGAGGTGCACATGTCCACGGGTCCCCGTCTCTCGCCCCTGCGCAAAGGGGAAAGCTGGCCGTCCTGCTGCCCGGCATGGGCGCGGTGGCCACCACCGCCATCGCCGGCGTGCTGGCGGTGCGCAAGGGGCTGGCGCAGCCGGTGGGCTGCCTGACGCAGCTGGGCCACCTGATGGACGAGAAGGGCGGGCACGGCGGCCGGCTCCGCGACGTGCTGCCGCTCGCCGCCTTCGACGACCTGGTCTTCGGCGGCTGGGACCCGGTCCCGGACGACGCCTACCAGGCGGCGCTGCGCGCCAACGTGCTCGACCGCAAGCACCTCGACCCCCTCCGCGAGGAGCTCGAGGCCATCAAGCCCATGCCGGCGGTGTTCGAGCCGGCCTGGGTGAGCCGCATCGAGCCGGTCAACGTGAAGAAGGGCTCGCTGCGCGCCCGCGCCGAGGCGCTGCTGGCCGACATGCGCGGCTTCCTGCAGCGGAACGGCTGCGCCCGCGGCGTGGTGGTCTGGACCGGCTCCACCGAGGCCTACGCCGAGACCGGCCCGGCCCACCTGACCCTGGCCGCCTTCGAGGCCGCGCTGGACGCGGACGACAGGACCATCGCGCCCTCGATGGTCTACTGCTGGGCCGCGCTCAACGCCGGGCTGCCCTTCCTGAACGGCGCGCCCAACCTGACCACCGACGTGCCCGCGCTGCGCGAGCTGGCGGCGAAGAAGGGGCTGCCCACCGGCGGCAAGGACTTCAAGACCGGCCAGACGCTCATGAAGACCACGCTGGCGCCCATGCTCCACGCGCGCCTGCTCGGCCTGCAGGGCTGGTTCTCCACCAACATCCTGGGCAACCGCGACGGCGAGGTGCTGGACGACGCCGCCAACTTCAAGACCAAGGAGGTCTCGAAGCTCTCGGTGCTCGAGGCCATCCTCGACGCGAAGCAGCACCCCGAGCTCTACGGGGACATCGACCACAAGGTCACGATCCACTACTACCCGCCCCGCGGCGACAACAAGGAGGGCTGGGACGCGATCGACCTGTTCGGGTGGATGGGCTACCCCATGCAGATCAAGATCAACTTCCAGTGCAGGGACTCGATCCTGGCCGCGCCGCTGGTGGTGGACCTGGCGCTGCTGGGCGACCTGGCCGCCCGCGCCGGCGAGGCGGGGCCGCAGGAGTGGCTCTCCTTCTTCTTCAAGAGCCCGGTGACCGCGCCCGGCCACACGCCGGTGCACGACCTCTTCGCGCAGCAGGCCAACCTCCAGGCGAAGCTCCGGGCCTACGCCGCCGCCTACGCGGCGGCGCGGTAGGAGGGCGCGGTGGCGAGCGGCGCCTGGGCGGTGCTGGCGCACCTCGGGCTGGTGGCGCTGACGGCGGTGGTCTACGCCGCCGTACGCCCGCCCTACCCGGCGCGGCTCGACGGCTACCGCGGCCCGCTCCGCTGGCTGGGCGGCTGGGCCTACTGGGCCACCCGCCCCATCCTGCGCGCCGCCGTCCGCGGCGGCTGGACGCCGTCGGCGCTCACCTGGATCGGCCTCGCGCTCAACGTGGCCGCCGGCGTGGCCGCGGCCAGGGGCGCCTGGGGCTGGGCCTGGGTGGCGCTGCTGTGGGGCTCCACCGGCGACCTGCTGGACGGCGCGCTGGCGCGCGAGACCGGCACGGGCAGCAAGGCCGGCGCCTTCCTCGACTCCAACCTCGACCGGCTCTCCGAGATCGCGCTGCTGGGCGGCTTCGCGGTGGGGCTGCCGGCGCCGGCCGGCGAGGCCTGGGCGGTGGCGGCGCTGGCCGCCTCGCTGATGGTCTCCTACACGCGCGCCCGCGGTGAGGGGCTGGGCGTGGACTGCCCCGGCTTCGGGATGGAGCGGCCGCACCGGATGGTGCTCTTCCTCTTCGCGCTGGTGGTGGCGCCGTTCCTGGCGCCGTCCGCCGCCGACCTGCTCCTGGTGATCACCTGTGGGGTGGTGGCGGTGGGTGCGAGCCTGACGGCGGTGGCGCGGCTGGTGGTGATCGATCGCCTGCTCCGGGCTCCCCCGCCGGTGGCGGCCGAGGAGGCACACGGTCGCCGCGGGACCCAGCCGGGCGGGATGCCGTAGGCTGCCGCCGTGCGCGTCTGCATCATCACGCCGTACGACCTGGCCATCGACGGCGGCGTGAACCGCCACGCCTTCTCGCTGGCCGCCGCGCTGGGCCGGCTGGGGCACGAGGCGGAGGTGCTGGGGCCCACCAGCGGCCCGGCGCCGGCCGGCGCCCACGGCCTGCCCGGCGTGGTGCCGGTGCCGGCCAACGGCTCGGTGGCGCGCATCGGCCTGCTCACGCCGCCCAGGCTCACCCGCGAGTTCCTGGCCGACGGCGGCTTCGACCTGGTCCACGTGCACGAGCCCATCGTGCCCGGGCCGGGGCGCCACGCCCTGCGCCACGCCAGCGTGCCGGTGGTGGCCACCTTCCACGCCAACGCCGAGCGCGAGGTCCCGCTGCAGCGGCTGCTGCGCCGCTTCGCGGCCGGCGGCCTCGCGCGCATCGCCTTCGGCGTGGCGGTTCTCGCTCCAGGCCAAGCGCTTCTCCCGCACGATCTTCCGCGGCCGGACCGCGGTCATCCCCAACGGCGTGGACCTGTCCCGCTTCCACGCCGCGGTGGAGCGCGCCGGGGACGAGCCGCATCCGCACGGCCCGCCGGAGGTCCTCTTCGTGGGCCGCTACGGCGAGCCGCGCAAGGGGCTGGCGGTGCTGCTGGACGCGGTGGCCCACCTGCACGCGCAGGGGCGGCCGGTGAGGACGCTGGTGGTGGGCGAAGGCCCCACCGAGCGGTTCGCGGCGCGCGCCGAGCGGCTGGGGGTCCGGTTCCTGGGCCGGCTCGACGACGACGCGCTGGCCGCCCGCTACCGCGCCGCCGACGTGTTCTGCGCCCCGTCCACCGGCGGCGAGAGCTTCGGGATGGTGCTGGTGGAGGCCATGGCCGCCGGCTGTCCGGTGGTGGCCAGCGACCTCCCCGGCTACGCCGAGGCGGCGCGCGGCGCGGCGCTGCTGGCGCGCACCGGCGAGCCGGTCGCGCTGGCGGAGGCGCTCTGGCGCGCGTGCCAGGATCGCGCCCTGCGCGAGCGGCTGGTGGTGCGCGGGCGGGCCCGCGCCGACGCGCTCTGCTGGACGCGCGTGGCCGCGCGCGTGCTCCACATCTACCAGCACGTCGTCGCGGCGCCGCTGCCGGTCCAGCCGGAGCCCGCCGCGGCGCCCTCGCCCACCCGGCGGACCGCATGAGCGATCCCAGCTTCCCCCGCACCTGGCGGCAGAAGGCCGTGCTGATCCCCATGGCCCGGACCCTCAAGCTCTGGTACCGGCCCCGCGTCCACGGGCTGGAGTCGGTCCCGGCCGACCAGCCGGTGATCTACGTCGCCAAGCACCCGCGCACGTTCCTCTACCTCGAGGTCATCGTCCTCGGCCTGCTCACCTTCTGGGACGGCGACCGGCGCCCCTTCCGCCCCATGGAGAAGCGCGGCACCTCGCTCCACAAGGTGCCCGGGCTGGCCTGGATCCGCCGGCACGTCGGCACCATCGAGGCCACCGAGGAGGCGGCGCTGGCCGCGCTCCGCGGCGGCGAGTCGGTGCTGGTCTTCCCGGGCGGCGCGCGGGAGCTGTACGGCCCGGCCGACCAGGTGGACTGGGGCGGGCGGCGCGGCTACGCGCGCATCGCGGCGCAGGCGCAGGCGCCGGTGGTGCCGCTGGCCATCGGCGGCGCCGACCAGCAGCACCCGCTGCGGCTGCCGCTGGGCCGGCGCGGCTCGCTCTGGCTCCCGCCGGTGCCGCTGCCGGTGCCGCTCGACTTCTGGTTCGGCCAGCCCATGCGCCCGCCCGCCGCCGGGGACGAGCTGGCGGTGAGGGCCTTCGCCGACGACGTGGCCGGCTGCACGCAGGACCTGCTCGACCGCGCCGTGCTGGGCCGCCGCAAGCCCTGGAGCCTGACGTGACCGCCTCCCCGCCCGTCCGCCCCGAGATCCCGCGCATCGACGACCGGGATCCCATCTACCGCCGCGGCATCCTCCCCTTCGCCTGGACCCTCTCGCGCTACCACCGCATGTCGATGCAGGGCGGGCCGCCGCCGGACGGCCCCTGCATCTACGTGATGCTGCACGGCGCAGGGTACCTGGTGCTGGACCTGGTGCTGGTCGGCTACTTCCTGCAGTGGAAGGGCTGGTTCGAGCGGGGCGAGCCGCACCGGCCCCTGCGCATCGTGGCGGCGCAGTCGAAGATCGAGCGGTTCCTGCCCGGCCTGCCGCGCCTCAAGGACGCGGTGGGGATCATCGGCACCGACGAGGAGGCCTGCGCCGCCGTGCTGGAGCGCGGCGAGCAGCTGCTCATCACGCCGGGCGGCATGCGCGAGGCGCAGCCGGCGCGCGACTTCTACCGCCTGCGCTGGGAGGGGCGGTACGGGTTCGTGCGCCTGGCGCTCCGCACCGGCGTGCCCATCGTGCCGGTGGCGGTGGTGGGCGGCGCCGAGGCGTACCCCGGTTTCCGGCTGAAGAAGCTCTCCTTCTGGTCCCCGGTGCCGCTGCCCGCGCGGCTCGACATGGCCATGGGCGAGCCCATCGCCGTGCCGCACCAGCCGGACCGCGCCCGCGAGCTCGCGGTGGTGAAGCCCATCCACGCGCTGGCCTGGCAGCGGACGCAGGCGCTCTACGACCGGCTCACGGCGGAGCGGGGCCGGCGCCGGTGACCGCGCCGCGGGTGCGCATCGCCAGCGACTGGCACCTCGCGCCGGGCAGCCCGCCGCTCCACGCCCGGCTGGCCCGCGCCTTCCTGGAGCAGGCGCGCGCCGACGGCGCGGCGGTGATCCTCAACGGCGACGTCTTCGACGACCTGTTCGCCGGCGCGGGCCGGGGCGAGGCGGCCCACCCCGAGGTGGTCGCGGCGCTGGACGCGCTGCGGGCCGACGGGCGGCTCACCCGCACCTGCGGCAACCACGATCCCGGCGCCGGCGAGCCGCGCGCGGTGCTGGACTGGCCGGGGCTGGGGCGGGTGCTGGTGGAGCACGGCCACCGCGCCGATCCGGTCAACAGCTCGCCGCTGGGCCGGCTGGGCGACGGCATCTCGCGCCGCTTCGGCCGGCTGGGCGTGGTGCGCGGCGCGGCCTGGCTGGCGGAGCAGGCGGCGCGGGCGGTGGCCGGGGAGCGGCTGGTGCGGGTGTTCAGGGCCCGCTGCCTCGCCCGGGTGGAGCGCGAGGGCTTCGCGCTGGGCGTCTTCGGGCACGTGCACGCGGCGCACCTGGCGCCGGGCGACCGCTACGCCAACGCCGGGTCGCTGCGCGGGGAGGCGCTGGAGTACCTGGAGCTGGGTCCGGGCGGGCCGCGCCTGGGGCTGCTCCGGGCGGCCGACCTGGGGCCAGACGGCACCGCCTGAGCGGGCGGTCAGGGCATACAATGCGCCGCGCCGGGAAGCCTGGCCGGCTCGACGACAAGGACACCCCGGACGATGTCGCTCTCCGAACGCTGGGTCCGCTTCGCGGACCGCCGCCGCCGCCCGCTCCTCCTGGCCTGCACCGCGGTCGCGCTGCTGGGGCTCCTGGGCACGATCCACCTCTACGCGGACCTGCGCCCGGACCTCTCCGAGCTGCTCCCGGCCAACAGCCGCAGCGCGCTGGACCTGGCGGCGGTCACCGCCCGCGTGGGCGGCTACGCCGAGCAGACGGTGATCCTCTCCGGCCCGGATCCGATGGCGCTGCAGCTCCTGGCGGACGACCTGGCCGACCAGCTGGCCCAGGCCCCGCGCAGCCTGGTGAAGGGCGTCGAGTACCGGGTGGACGAGGTGCGCGACTTCTACCTGCCGCGCCTGCTCCTCTTCCTCTCGCAGCCGGACCTGGAGGCGCTGCGCGACCGGCTGGCGGCGCGCATCGCCTGGGAGCGCGACCAGGCGGCGGGGCGCGCCGCGGGGCCGGCCCCGGACGTCGAGGGGCTGCTGAAGCAGCTGGCCGGCGACCGGCAGGACCTGGTGGGCCGGTTCCCGGACGGCTACGTGATGGGGAAGGTGCCGGGGCGCGAGCCGGGCCAGGAGATCACCGCGCTGGCCATGGTGGTCCGGCTGGCGGCGCCGCCCGACGACTACGGCGCGGTCACCGCGCTGGACCGCGAGGTGCGCGCGGCCATCGCGCGGGTGGAGCCGGCGCAGCGGCAGGGGATCGAGATCGGCTTCGGCGGCTACGTCACCTCCAGCATCCTGGAGCACGACGCGCTGGCCGAGGACCTGGTGTGGGCCACGCTGCTGGTGCTGGCGGCGGTGGCGGCGGCGGTGGCCGTCTACAACCGGACCTGGAAGGCCGTCTTCGCGGTGGGCGCCCCGCTGCTGGCCGGCACCTTCGTGACCTTCGGCGTGGCCGACCTGGTGGTGGGTCACCTCAACTCCAACACCGCCTTCCTGGGCTCGATCGTGGTCGGCAACGGCATCAACGTCGGGCTGATCCTGTTCGCGCGCTACCTGGAGGAGCGGCGCCACGGCCAGGCGCCGCTGCCGGCCATGATCACCGCGGTGGAGGCCAGCTGGCTGGCCACGCTCACGGCGGCGCTGGCCGCCGGCGCGGCCTACGGCTCGCTCCTCTCCACCGACTTCCGCGGCTTCAACCAGTTCGGGCTGATCGGCGGCCTGGGCATGGCGCTGGCCTGGGTCTTCTCGTACGCCATGACGCCGCCGCTGGTGCTGGCCTGGGAGCGGCGCTCGCCCATCCCGCGCCAGGGCCAGCGCCCCGCCCACCCCATCTTCACCCAGGCCATCTCCTGGGCGGTGGACCGCGCGCCCCGCGCCACCGCGCTGCTGGCCGCGCTGGTCACGGCCCTCTCGGTGGTGGCGGTGGTCCGCTTCGCCCGCGATCCCATCGAGCACGACTTCCGCAAGCTGCGCGACCAGCACGCGGCCGACCCGGGCGGCCCGGCCTGGTGGGACGAGCGGGTGGACCGGATCCACGGCGGACACCTGACGCCCACGGTGCTGCTGGCCCGGGACGAGGCGGAGGCGCGGGCCACCGCGCGCGCGCTGGAGGCGCACCGCAAGGCCACGCCGGGTACGCTGCTGGGGCAGGTGATCTCGGTGGACGCGCTGGTGCCGGAGGGGCAGGCCGGGAAGCTGCCGGTGATCGCGCAGATCCGGGCGCTGGCCACGCCGGCGAACCTGGCCTTCCTGGCCCCGGACCGCCGCATGGCGGTGCAGAAGGTGATCCCGCCGGCGGACCTGCGCCCCTTCGGCGTGGCGGACCTGCCGGAGGCGCTGCGGCGCCCGCTCACCGAGGTGGACGGGCGCGCCGGCACGCCGGTGCTGGTCTACGCGGCCCCCTCGCTCGACAACTGGGACGGGCGCCAGGTGACGGCCTTCGCGCGCGAGCTGCGCGCCGTGGCGCTGCCGCGGGCGGACCTCCCCATGGCCAGCTCCATGCTGGTCTTCGCCGACGTGCTGGAGGCCATCGAGCAGGACGGCCCGCGCGCCACGCTGCTGTCGCTGGCCGGCGTGGTGCTGCTGGTGCTGGTGGCCTTCGGGCTGGGGAAGCGCTCGGTCCGCTCCCTCTCCGACGCGGGCTGGGTGCTGGCCTCGCTGGGCGTGGGCGTGCTCTGGTTCGGCGGCCTGGCCGGCGCGCTCCAGCTGAAGCTCAACATGCTCAACTTCATCGCCCTGCCCATCACCTTCGGCATCGGCGTGGACTACGCGACCAACGTCTTCCAGCGCCGCCGGCTCGACCACGCCGGCTCCATCGCCGACGTGATCCGCACCACCGGCGGCGCGGTGGCGCTCTGCTCGCTCACCACCATCATCGGCTACGCCTCGCTGCTCATCGCGCGCAACCAGGCGCTGATCTCCTTCGGCCTGCTGGCGGTGCTGGGCGAGGTGGCCTGCCTGGCGGCGGCGCTGCTGGCGCTGCCGGCGGTGCTCCGCTGGTACGAGCAGCGGCGGCGCGGAGGCTGACCCGCTCAGCCCGGCGGGGCCCCGACCGCCGAGAGCGCCAGCTCCAGCTGCTCGCGCGAGAAGGGCTTCTCCAGGAACGCCTGCGCGGTCGGGCGATCGGTCCCCCGCTCGGCGCTCATGGCGATGATGGGCACGCCCGCCAGGCGCGGGGTGCGCCGGATGCGTGCCACCAGGTCGTGGCCGGTCATGCGCGGCGTGTAGAGGTCCACCAGCACGGCGGCGGGCCGCGGGCCCCGGCCGAGCAGGTCCCACGCCTGCGCCCCATCCGCGGCGGCGGCCACGCGGAAGCCCGCCCGCTCGAGGAGCGCGCGGATCGCGCTGCGCATGCCCGGGTCGTCCTCGACCAGGAGGATGAGCCGGATGAGGTTCTGGTCCACGGCGGAAACCTGCACAGCCCCACGTCCCGCCGCGACCGGGCGCCCCGGGCGCGACGGGGCGTGAAACCTGGCCTCGCCGCGCGCAACGTTGCAGGGCGGAGGAGGAGGCCCGCATGCAGAGCGGGGACCTGGGCAGGGAGGCGGGGACGGGGCTGGCCGGCGTGCTGCGCGGGCGGCGGCAGGCCATCGTGCAGGCCTGGGCCGAGGCGGCGCGCGCGGCCGGCGCGGGGCGGGGCCTGTCCCAGCCGGCGCTGGAGGACAACGTCCCCGAACCTGCTCGAGGCCATCACGCAGCGGCTGGAGGGGCGCGACGACGGCGGCGCCTTCGGCAAGGGCACGGCGGAGGAGCACGCCGAGACGCGGCGCTCGCAGGGCTACGACCTGCGCCAGGTGGTGGACGAGTACGCGCTGCTCCGCCAGGTGGTGCTGCGCGAGGCGGGCGCGGCGGGGGCCCTGGGGGACGAGGCGGGGCTCCGGACGTTCTCGTGGAGCATCGACCAGGCGGTGGTCGAGGCGGTCGACGCCTTCATCGCGGGGCGCGACTCGACCCAGGCGGCGCTGGACCGGATCGCCTCCGCGGCCCTAGAGAGCCGTGACCGGCGCGAGCTGCTGCCCCGCCTGCTCGAGGCGCTCACCACCTCCTGCCCGGGCATCGACACCGCGGCCATCCTGATCCGCTCGGGTGATCGGCTGATCACCGAGGCGGCGACCGGGCTGGAGACGCCGGCCGGGGTGCCGCCCTACGCGGTCCGATGGGGCGAGGGGTTCGCCGGCTGGATCGCCGCGCACCGGGCGCCGCTCTCGGCGCGCGAGGCGGCCCAGGACCCGCGGGTGCGCAACCCGGCGGTGCGGCGGGCGGGCGTCCGCGCGCTGGTGGGCGTGCCGCTGATCTTCCAGGACGAGGTGCTGGGCGTGGCGCACGTGGGCTCGCTCACCCGCCCGGAGATCGCGCGCGAGGAGCTGCAGCTGTTCCACGCCATGGTCGAGCGCGCGGCGCAGGGGATCGGCCTCCACCTGCTGCGCGAGCGGGCCGAGGCCTCCGCCGCGGCGCTCGCGCTGCGGGTCCGCCAGCAGGCGGCGGTCTCGGCGCTGGGGCGCGCGGTCCTGGCCCGCCGGCCGGTGGCGGAGGTGCTGGAGGAGGCGGCGCGCCGGGCGGCCGAGGCGCTGGAGGGGGACCTGGCCTACGTGACCCGGCTCGAGCCGGACGGGCAGGCGGTGCGGATCGTGGCCGGGATGGGCTGGGCGCCGGACGTGGTGGGGACGGCGCTGCTCCCGGTGGGCACCGGCTCGCTGGCCGGCTACACGCTGCGCGCCCGCGCGCCGGTGGTGGTGGGCGACTACCCGCACGACGGGCGCTTCAGCCCCGCGCCGGTGCTGCTGCACCACGGCATCGTGGCCGGCGTGACCGCGGTGGTGGAGCGGCGCGGCGCGGCCGAGCCGCTGGGCACGGTGGGGGTGTTCGCGCGCAGGCCGCGGGCCTGGGTGGAGGCGGACCAGCACTTCGTCCAGGCCATCGCGAACGCGGTGGCGGACGCGCTGGAGCACGACCGGCTGGACCAGGAGGCGCGCCGCGAGCTGCAGCTGCGCGAGGACGTGCTGGGGGTGGTCTCCCACGACCTGCGCGGCCCGCTGGGCGTGATCCGCATCGGCCTGGCGGTGGTGGCGCGCTCGCTCTCCGGGCAGGCGGCGGCCGACGCCCGGCGCTCCTTCGCGGCGGTGGAGCGGGCCGTGGGCCGGATGGAGCGGCTGATCCGCGACCTGCTGGACATGGCCCGGATCCGCGCCGGCCGGGTGGTGGTGGCGCGCCGCCCCGAGGACCTGGCCGCGCTGGTGGAGGAGGCGGTGGCCGGCCTGGTGGCCGCGGCGCAGGAGAAGGGCGTGGCGCTGCACGGGGCGGCCCCGGGCGGCGTGACGCTGGCCTGCGACCGCGACCGCATGCTGCAGGTGCTCGACAACCTGCTGGCCAACGCCGTCCGCTTCACCCCGGCGGGCGGGCGCGTGGCGCTGGACGCCGGCGCGGGGCCGGAGGGCGTGTGGCTGACCGTCACCGACACCGGGCCGGGCATCCCCGCCGCCGACCTGCCGCTGATCTTCGAGCCGTACTGGTCGCGCCCGGGGCGGACGGCGGGGCAGGGGACCGGGCTCGGGCTCTACATCACCCGGGCGCTGGTGGAGGCGCACGGCGGCACCATCCGGGCCGAGGCGGCGCCTGGCGGCGGCGCGCGCTTCACGCTGCAGCTGCCTACTGCGGGTCCGCCGAGGGAGGCGCCGCCGCCCGCGCCCGACGCCGCGCCCGCCAGGTGAGCCCGGCGGCCGCGGCCAGGGCCGCCGCGACGGCCAGCGCCGGCCAGGCGGCCTGCAGGGCCTCGGCCCCGCCCAGCCGCTCGTAGCCCGCGCCCAGCGCCCAGCCCAGCCAGAAGTAGAGCGTGGCCCAGATCAGCCCGGCCGCCGTGGTGCCGACCAGGAACGTGGAGCGCGGCAGCCGGAGCGCGCCGGCCACCACGGTCATGACGATCCGCAGCCCCGGGATGAGCCGGCCCACCACCACCGCCAGCCAGCCCCGCCGCGCCAGCCAGCCCTCCAGCCGCGCCTCGCGCGCCTCGGTATAGCCGAAGCGGCGGGCGACCTTGAGGATGAGCGGCCGGCCGGCGTGGCGCGAGAACAGGTAGAGCGCTGCGGCGCCGAGCACCGTGGCGGAGGTGACGACGGCCGCGGTGGGGAGGAAGGCGGCGCGCCCCTGCTGCGCCATGAACCCCATGGCGGCGATGAACAGGTCGCCTGGGAGCGGCAGGGGGACGCCCGCCTCCTCGATCAGGATGACGGCGAACAGCCCCGCGTAGTGCCAGCGGGCGAGGAAGTCGGCGGGGCTCTGCACCTGCCATCCATGCCACAGGGCGCCGGGTGCGCGGAAGGGCGGGGGGTGGGCTGCCTGGCCCCGGCCCGACCGCGACCTCGCGAGCGGCTGCCCCGCCGCCCGGCCCCCCAATCCCCGGCCTTGGCGCCCGGCCCGTCCCTGCCCACCCCTTTCGCATGGCCGCTGCGTCGCAGGGATGGCACGAGTCGGAGGCGCTGCTCGACGGGCGCACGCGGGATCTGCACCGCGCCATCGTCTCGCTGCAGGAGGAGCTGGAGGCGGTGGACTGGTACCAGCAGCGGATCGACGCCACCCAGGACCCGGAGCTGAGGGCCATCCTGGCCCACAACCGCGACGAGGAGAAGGAGCACGCCATGATGCTGCTGGAGTGGATCCGGCGGCACGACGTGGGCTTCGCGCGGCAGGTCAAGCTCCAGCTCGGCCACGCCGGCCCCATCGCCGCCGAGAAGGACGAGGAGGAGGGATGAGCTGGCACGATTGGGAGGACGCGCCCTTCCCGCAGGACGTCTGGGACCAGCTCGCGGCGGTGATCACCGCCGCCGCCGACGAGGTGCGGGCGGGGCGCCGGCTGCTGGAGCGGGTGGGGCCGCTCGGGTTCGGCGCGCGCGCCGGCGTGGCCGAGGACGAGCCGGCGCTGGAGGCGGACGAGGCGGAGCGGCGCGCCCACGTGCACGTCCCGCGCGTGCGGGCGCTGCCGGTGATCCACCGCACCTTCTCGCTGGGCGCCCGGGCCATCGAGGCGCTGGGGGCGCGCGGCGAGCCGCTCACGCTCACCGAGGCGGCCGAGGCGGCCCGCCAGGTGGCGCGCGCGGAGGACCACCTGCTCTTCGCCGGGAACGCGCGGGCAGGGGTGCGGGGGCTGCTCGAGCACGAGGGCGCCGTGCCGCTGCCGCTGGGGGACTGGACCGACCCCGGACGCGCCGCCGACGCGCTGCTGGAGGCCGCGGCCAGCCTGGACCAGGCCGGGCGGCACGGCCCCTACGCGGTGGCGCTGGCGCCGGCCCGCTGGTACCAGCTGTTCCGGCCGCACCCGGGCAGCGGGCTCACGCCCTACCAGCAGCTCCAGCCGGTCTTCGCCGGCGGGCTGGTCAAGGCGCCGGCGCTGCAGGAGGCCGTGGTGGTGGTGACCCGCTCGGCCTCCGGGCCGCGCGTGGTGGTGGGGCAGGACCTGGCCGCCACCTACGACGGGCGCGAGGGGATCTTCCACCGCCTCTCGCTGGTCGAGTCGGTGACGCTGCTCCCCGGGGTGCCGGGGTCGGTCGCGATCCTGCGCGGCGCACCCTGAGCCGCCCTACCACCTGCGCCCACCTCCGTCCACCCGGAGTCGACCGGCCCGGAGTCGACCGGACCGCAAGTAAACGTCCGCGGCCCCCTTCCGCGCGGCCGGTCCGGTGTGCTGGGATCGGTGGCCTGGGCGGGGGCGGCGCGCGCCCCCGGGGATGAGGTCCGATGCCGACCGACAAGCAGGATCTGAAGGAGCGGGTCGCCCGCGCCACCGCGCGGGAGGGCGACACCACCCGCGGGCTCAACTTCAACACCGTCTTCACGCTGGTGCGGGAGGAGCTGGGGGCGGAGGCGGCCAAGGCGGTCGATCCCACCGGCAAGGGCTCCCGCGTGGACTTCTTCTCCTACGCCATGGCCGACTACCTCTGGATCACCTGGAACGCGGCCGACCGGCTGGAGAAGCGGCTGGGCGGCGTGGAGGCGGTGTTCCGGGAGCTGGGCAAGCGCACCGTCACCGGGTTCCTGGGCTCGGCGCTGGGGCGCACCGTCTTCGCCATCGCGGGGCGCGATCCGCGCCGCGTGATCTCGGCCGGTCCCGCCGGCTACCGCTCGGCGGTCGGCTACGGCGATCGGCGCGTGGAGTGGCTGGGCGAGCGCGAGGCGCGCTTCGTGTTCCAGGGCGACTACATGCCGCCGGCCTTCCACGCCGCGGTGATCGAGACGGCGCTGCTCTCCACCGACGCGGTCTCGCCGCGCGTGGTGGGGCGCTCCACGGGGCCGCTCGACTCGGAATACCTGATCAGCTGGAGCTGAGCGGCAGGGGGCGTGGAGGACGGGGCCCCGGCCATGGCCGCGGCGATCGCGTGCCCCACGCCCCGGGGCTTGGATCCGCCCGGGCGGCCTGCTACCACCGCCCGATGGCCCAGCCGGCTCCGCAGGGCGAGGTCGAGGCGGTCGCGCGCAGGATCGCGGCCGCCTACGCGGCGATCCCCGAGGTCGAGGCGGTGGCCATGGGCGGCTCCTGGGCCACCGGCCAGGCCACCGCCGGCTCCGACATCGACCTGTACGTCTACGCCCGCGGCGGCGAGCCGGCCCTGGGCGCGCGCGCCGGGGCGGCGGCCGGGAGCCCCCGGGCCGAGCTGGGCAACCACTTCTTCGAGCCGGGCGACGAGTGGATCGACGCGGCCAGCGGCATCCACCTGGACGTGATGTTCCGCGATCCGGCCTGGATCGAGGCAGATCTGGAGCGCGTGCTGGTGCGCCACGAGGCGTGGGTGGGCTACTCCACGGCCTTCTGGCACAACCTCCGGACCGCCGTCCCGCTCTTCGACCGGAGCGGCTGGTACGCGGCGCTGCGGGCCCGCGCCGCCGCGCCGTACCCCGCGCCGCTGGTGCAGGCCATCGTGGCCAAGAACCAGCCCCTGCTGCGCGCCTCGCTCTCCTCCTACGCCTACCAGCTGGAGCGGGCGGTGGCGCGGGCCGATCGCGTGTCGGTGAACCACCGCGTGGCCGCCTTCCTGGCCAGCGTCTTCGACGTGCTCCTGGCGGTGAACCGGCTGCCGCACCCCGGCGAGAAGCGGCTGCTGGCTTTCGTCGAGGCGAGCTGTCCGATCCGGCCGCCTGCGCTGTCTTCCCTGGTGGAGCGGTTGCTGGAGGCGGCGGGTCGGGGCGGGCCGGAGGTGCTGGCCGCGGCGGACGCGCTCGCCGCGGCGCTGGACGCGCTGCTGCAGGCCGAGGGGCTGCTGCCGGCCTGGCCGGCGTGAATCTGCGGGGCCGACTTCTCGTCGGATTTTTGGGAAAGGGAGCTAGCGCGATGTGTCATGAGGCAGAACGTCACGGCCCCGGCTGGGGCTCCGATCAACTCGGCTGCTCAGGCCAATATGCGCGGATGCACGCGACCCGCTGGGCGTTCCTCGCGGCCTTCCTGGCCGCGTTCACTGCATGTGCGCACGGTCCCTCCGTCACCGGCGCTGGCGGTGAGCCGAAGCCGCTGCCGGCGCGCCCGTGGGGCGACGAGGTCCTCTACTTCGTGCTGGTCGATCGCTTCGCCGACGGCGATCCCGCCAACAACATCAAGGTGAAGGACGAGCAGGGCTACTTCCACGGCGGCGACCTCAAGGGCCTCACGCAGCACCTGGACGAGATCGCCGACCTGGGCGTGAGCGCCATCTGGATCAACCCGGTCCTGACGCAGGTGAAGGGCTACGTCACCGGCGCGGGCTTCGAGGACTGGGCCTACCACGGCTACTGGGCCGACGGGTACGACACGGTCGATCCGCGCTTCGGCACCGAGCAGGACCTGAAGGACTTCGTCAACGCCTGCCACGCGCGCGGCATCCGCGTGCTGCTGGACGTCGTCTACAACCACGTCGGCTACGACTCGACCTTCATCTACAAGAAGGAGACCCGGAACCTCTTCCGGTCCGGGATCAACGGCCAGTGCGGCGAGGGCGACGACCTCACCGCGTGCCTGGCCGGCCTGCCCGACTGGAAGACCGAGGAGGAGCCGGTCCGGCAGTTCCTGTTCGCGAAGCAGCTGGCCTGGGCCAGCAAGTACGGCTTCGACGGCTACCGGCTGGACACGGTCAAGCACGTGGAGCCCGACTTCTGGGTCGAGCACTCGAAGCTTGTCGATCAGCAGCTGGGCAAGGACTTCTTCCTGCTGGGCGAGGTCTTCGGCGGGAACAAGGAGTCGCTCTCGCCCTACTTCGAGGACGACGCGCTGGACGCCGGGTTCGACTTCGAGTTCCAGGGCCAGGCCACCGCCTGGGGCATGGGCCGGATGCGCAGCGTCGCGATGGCGAAGTACCTCGAGACCCGCCACCGCATCCCGAAGAACCGGTGGATGGCCCAGTTCCTCTCCTCGCACGACGTGACCGGCGCCCTGAAGCTGGCCGGCGGCGACGTGGACGCCTTCCGGCTGGCGGCCACGCTGCAGCTCACCGCCATGGGCATCCCGACCATCTACTACGGCGAGGAGGTGGCCCGGGACATCGGCCAGTGGCCCGCCAACCGCTCCGACATGCCCTGGGGCGACAAGGCCATCGAGCCCGGCGCCGGCAAGCCGCGGAACGAGGCGCTGCGGGCGTACTACAGGCAGCTGATCGGTATCCGCCGCGCCCACACCGCCTTCTCCCGCGGCACGCAGGAGAAGGTCTTCGCTGACGGTGACGTCCTGGCCTTCCTTCGCCGTGACACGAATGACGCGGTGGTGGTCTGCCTGAACCGGGGCACACAGCCTGCCACCCTCAAGGTACCGGCTCCCAAGGAATGGGGACAGGGCACGGTCACCGAGCTGATCGAGGGCAAGAAGGTTGCCGTGACCGAAGGTTCGGTCGATCTGGTGATCCCGCCTAAAAGCGCCCGGATCCTGGGCACGAAGGCGCGGTAGCCGATCGAGGTATTGACGAAACGCGAAATTGGAAATTCGGCGCCGGACAATGCAGTGGCGAATCGTCCGGTACCCATTTGGCCTTTACCTGCGGCCCCCGATCGGGTTTAAGACGAGCACGCTTTCCGACGGGCCTGGCCGCAGTACTCGCTGAGCAGGGGTGTGACATGGCGGGCGTGGTTCTCAAGGATCTCGCGAAGCGGTTCGGCGAGGTGCGGGTGATCGAGGGGCTCGACCTCGAGGTCAAGGACCAGGAGTTCATGGTCCTGGTCGGCCCGTCTGGCTGTGGCAAGTCGACGGTGCTCCGCATGATCGCGGGGCTCGAGGACATCAGCGGCGGGACGCTGACCATCGGCGCGCGCGTCATGAACGACGTGCCGCCGAAGGACCGCGACATCGCGATGGTGTTCCAGAGCTACGCGCTCTACCCGCACATGACGGTACGCGAGAACCTCGAGTTCGGCCTCCGCATCCGCAAGGCGCCGCAGGCCGAGATCGACCGGCTGGTGGCCGAGGCGGCCGGCATCCTGGGCCTCGACCAGCTCCTGCACCGCAAGCCGAAGGAGCTCTCCGGCGGCCAGCGCCAGCGCGTGGCCCTCGGGCGCGCCATGGTGCGCAAGCCCTCGGTGTTCCTCTTCGACGAGCCGCTCTCCAACCTCGACGCCAAGCTGCGCGTCCAGATGCGCGCCGAGATCAAGAAGCTGCAGCAGCGGCTCGGCATCACCTCCATCTACGTCACGCACGACCAGATCGAGGCGATGACGATGGGCCACCGCATCGCGGTGCTCAACGAGGGCAAGCTGCAGCAGGTCGGCGCGCCGCTCGAGCTGTACGAGCGCCCGGCCAACCTCTTCGTGGCCGCCTTCATCGGCAGCCCGCCCATGAACTTCTTCAAGGGCACCCTCCGCGCCGGCGGCGTGATGGAGGCGGCCGGCTTCAAGCTGGAGCTGCCCCCGGCGCTCAAGGCCGCGGTGAAGGGGAAGGATGGCCAGGCGGTGGTGGCCGGCATCCGCCCGGAGAACGTGCTGCAGCCCACCCGCACGCCTCGCGGGCCGTCGGCGAAGGTCCCGGTCGTGGTCGAGATCGCGGAGCCGCTCGGCGATGAGGTGATCGTCCACGCGCGCGTCGGCGACGACGTGCTCGTGTACCGGCAGGATCCCCGCCCGATCCCCGGGATCGGGGACAAGTTGGAGGTGCAGGTCGAGCTCGAGCACCTGCATCTCTTTGACGCCGCGAGCCAGCTGCGCATCGGCTAGAGCGCACCCGGTCCCGCAGGCAGGAGGTGGTGACGATGAGGAAGCTGTCTCTGCTCGCCCTCGCCGTTCTTGGGCTCGCCGCGCTCCCCGCAGCGGCCGCCGATCTGGTCGTGTGGCACGCGTACCGCGGCGCCGAGAAGGTGGCGTTCGAGAAGGTGGTCGCGAACTACAACGCCCGGCCCGGCGCCAAGGCGAAGGTCGCGCCGCTGGCCGTCCCGTACGACGCGTTCGCCGACAAGATCTCGGCGGCCGTGCCCCGCGGCAAGGGCCCCGACGTCTTCATCTACGCGCAGGACCGCCTGGGCGGGTGGATCGAGGCCGGCAAGACGGTGGAGCCGATCGACTTCTACGTCGACGACGCCATCCGCTCCCGGTACATCCCGACCACGCTCGACGCGATGACCTACAACGGCAGCCTCTGGGGCCTGCCGCTGAACTACAAGGTCGTCAGCCTCATCTACAACAAGAAGCTGGTCCCGACGCCGCCCAAGACCACCAACGACCTGGTGGCGCTGGCCAAGAAGCTGACCAACAAGACCAGCGGCAAGTTCGGCCTCGCCTACGAGTACGGCAACTTCTACTTCAACGCGATCCTCTTCAACGGGTTCGGTGGCGGCGTCTTCGACGCCAAGGGCAACCCCACCATGAACTCGCCCGAGAACATCAAGGCCTTCGAGTACCTGATGAAGTGGAAGGGCATGGGGTTCCTCCCCCGCCGAGCCCTCGCCCACCCTGATCACCTCGCTCTTCAACGAGGGCAAGGCCGCCATCGTCTTCTCCGGCCCCTGGTTCCTCGGTGAGGTCGCCCCGGACATCGAGTACGGCGTCGCGCCGCTGCCGATGATCTCCGAGATCAACAAGCCCCTGCGCCCGTGGATGACGGTCGAGGGCGTGTACGTGACGGCCGGCTCGCAGCAGAAGGAGGCCGCCTTCGACTTCGCCAAGTACCTGACCGACGTCGACGCGGCCAAGATCATGGCGCTCGAGGGCCGGCAGAGCCCCGCCAACGCCAAGGTCTACGAGGACTCCAAGGTCGCGAGCGACGCCATCCTGGCCGGCTTCCGCAAGCAGGTCGAGGTGGGCATCCCGATGCCGAACGTCCCCGAGATGACGATGGTCTGGTCCCCCGCGACCACGGCCGGGAACACCATCCTCCGCGGCACGCCGCCGAAGGATGCCCTCGCCAAGGCCCAGGCCACGGTCGTCAAGGACGTGCAGGGCCTCCGCAAGAAGTAAGTGAACCATTGCCGCGGGGTCCGCGCCGAGCGGACCCCGCGGTGCACCGCTGGAAGCGAACGTGACCACGACGACGAAGACACCTTCGTATCGCCATCGGTTCCTGGCCGGCCTGGCCGCTGCCGCCCTGCTGGGCGCCGGGCTCGGGCACGTGGCCCTGCAGGCCGGTCGCGACTCGATCGTGGGCGCTCGCGAGCAGCGGAAGGCCACGGCCTCCGCGCTCATGCTGGCCGACCTGGTGCAGCGCGCCGGTGGCAAGGGCGACCAGGTCCGCCAGGTCGTGGACACCTGGGCCAGCCAGGCGCCCAAGCCGGCCGCCGCCCAGGTCATCCTGCTCAGCCCGCCCACCATGGAGGCCTTCGCCGCCAGCGGTCCGGGCGCGCCGCCGGTGGGCGACCCCGCGCCGCGCGACCTGCGCCGGGCGGGCCCCAACACCGAGAAGCCGCTCTACGACCTCGTCCAGGGGCTGCGCGCCGCGGTCGGCAACAACCGCGACGGCGTGAGCGCCACCAAGCGCGAGATTCGAGGTGGTCTCCGACGGCGACCGCCTCGCGGTGGCCGTGCCGCTGGAGCAGCAGGGCGCCGACGGCGCCGCCGCCGACGTGATCGGCGCGGTCCGCATCCTGGTCCCCGCCGAGCCCGCCGGGGCCACCCCGCTGTGGCCGCTGCTGCTGGCCATCCTGGCGCCGGTGGCGGTGATCGCGGCGGCGCTGCGCTTCCTGCCCGACCGCGCCTGGCCGATGTTCGCCGCCACGGCGGTGGCGCTGGCCCTGTCGCTGGGCGCCTACTTCGTCTGGGCCCGCGGTGAGGCGCAGGACGCGCGGGTCGACGCGCACCAGGACGTCTCGAAGCACGTGAAGGCGCTGCAGGCCGAGGCCATCACCATCTCCAACAGCCACGGCATCGCCGCCACGGCCGTCCCCCCGGGCAGCTGGGACGCCGGCCCGGAGCGCCGCCCGCTGGGCTACCTGCAGCCCAACGGCGACCTGGACCGGGCCCGGATCGACGCCACCGGCGCCGAGGCGGACGGCTCGGTCCTGCGGGTGATCTGGGTGCTGGCCGGCCTGGCGCTGTTCGTGCTCGCCACCGTCGGCTTCGGCGGCGTCCACAAGGTGGCCGCGGGCTTCTGGAAGCACCGCACGGCCTACGGCTACATCACGCCGGCCATGGTGGGCGTGACGCTGCTGGTCTTCTTCCCGTTCTTCTACGGCGTGACGCTGTCGTTCACGAGCAGCGACCTGCACACGGTCCACGCCTCGCCGTTCGACATCTGGATCGGCCTGCGCAACTACGCCACCATCCTCGGCGACTGGCAGGTCGCGACCATCACGCCGGCCGGCGAGCTGTCGCTCAACTTCACCAACTTCTATTACACGTTCCTGTTCACGGTCCTCTGGACGGTCACCAACGTCGCCATCGGCGTCACCGGCGGCCTGATCCTGGCCCTGATCCTGAACACCAAGGGGCTGGCCCTGCGCCCCATCTACCGGGTGGTGCTGATCCTCCCGTGGGCCATGCCGAACTACATCACCGCGCTGATCTGGCGCGGCATGTTCCACCGCCAGTTCGGCGTGGTGAACAACTTCCTGGCCATCTTCGGGGTGGAGCCGCTCAGCTGGTTCGACAACCCGGTCACCAGCTACCTGACCGCGCTCGCCACCAACGGCTGGCTCTCGTTCCCCTTCATGATGGTGGTCTCGCTGGGCGCCCTGCAGTCCATCCCGGCCGACATCTACGAGGCGGCCCGCGTGGACGGCGCCACCCGCTGGCAGCAGTTCAAGGCCATCACGCTGCCGTCGCTCAAGCCTGCGCTGGTCCCGGCCATCATCCTGTCGGTGGTCTGGACCTTCAACATGTTCAACGTCATCTACCTGGTGACGGGCGGTGAGCCGGGCGGCGCGACCGACATCCTGGTGACCCAGGCGTACAAGTACGCGTTCCAGCAGTACCGCTACGGCTACGCGGCCGCGTACTCCACCATCATCTTCGGGATCCTGCTCGTGTACGGCGTGTTCCAGAACCGCATGACCAAGGCGTCGGAGGGCATCTAGCCATGGCGACGACGAAGCGAAGCCGCCGGGGCGACGAGCTGCCGCACGCGCCGCTGCACGTGCTGCTGGTGCTGGCGGTCTTCACCACGCTCTACCCGATCTTCTGGGTGCTCACGATCGCGTTCTCGGGCCGCCAGAGCCTGGCCATCGCCGATCTGCCGTCCGACCCGACCACCTGGGACCGCCTGCGCGCGGTCATGCCCTGGCCGGCGCACTTCTCGCTCCAGAACTTCGCCTCCGTGTTCTCGGATCAGCCGTTCATGCTCTGGATCCTGAACTCGGCGGTGGTCTCGGTGGCCACCACGGCCCTGGGCGTGTTCCTGGCCTGCACCGCCGGCTACGCCTTCTCCCGGTTCAAGTTCCCGGGGCGGCAGACCGGCATGATGTCCTTCCTGGTCTCGCAGATGTTCCCCGGGACCCTGATGCTGATCCCCCTCTACATCATCATCGTCAAGTGGCTGGGTCTGGGGAACTCCCGCACCGGCCTGGTCATCGTCTACGCGACGACCTCCATCCCGTTCTGCGTCTGGATGCTCAAGGGATATTTCGATACCATCCCGAAGGAGCTCGAGGAGGCAGCGGTGATCGAGGGCGCTGGGCCTGCGCGCATCTTCTGGACCGTCGTGTTGCCGCTGGCCAAGCCGGCCATCGCGATCACGGCCCTGTTCTCCTTCATGACCGCCTGGAACGAGTTCATCCTCGCGGCCACCTTCATGGAGGACGACAAGCTCTACACCGCCCCTGTGGGCCTCCGCTTCTTCGTGGGCGGCTTCAGCTCGCAGTGGGGCTACTTCGCCGCCGGATCGATCATCGTCTCGGTCCCGGTCGTCTTCCTGTTCCTCTATCTGCAGAAGTACCTGGTCTCCGGTCTCACCGCCGGGAGCGTCAAGGGCTAGCCACCGCCTCGGGGGCGGGTGCAGCCACTCACAAGGAGGAGTGTAGGTATGCGGAAGAGCATCTCGCGGTTGGCAGTGATCGCGGCTGTGCTGTTCAGCTTTGCCGCCTACGGCGATGACGCGGCGAAGCCGGCCGCGCCCGGCGCGCAGGCTGCGCCGGCCGCCCCGGCCGCGCCGGTCAAGAAGAAGCACAAGAAGGCCAAGAAGGCTCCGGCCAAGCCCGCCGCCGCTGCGCCGGCCGCGGCCGCGCCGGCCGCCGCCGCTCCTGCCGCTGCCGCTCCGGCCGCCGCGGGCGCGAAGGAGCTGGTGTTCAAGGACCCGACCGGCGACGACAAGGGCCCGGGCACCTACACCTACCCGACGGACCCGGTCTACAAGCCCGGCTCCTTCGACCTCACCGAGCTCAAGGTGTCGGAGGCGGATGGCAAGGTGACGTTCGTCGTCACCGTCAACTCCGACCTCGAGGACCCGTGGCAGATGCCGCAGCCGGCCAACTTCTCGGTCCAGGGCGAGTACATCTTCATCAAGACCGGCCCCGGCGGGCACGAGAAGGGCATCGCCGGCACGAACGTCACCTTCGGCGCCGATGACACCTGGAACAAGGCCGTCATCCTCTCGTCGCAGCCGGCTGGCCGCGTCCGCGCCGAGGTCAAGGGCAAGGACAAGGCGATCAAGGACGACGTGGTCGTCCCGAACGAGGTGAGGGGCGCTGGCCGCACCATCACTGCCACCGTCGACAAGGCGGCCATCGGCGAGGGCGACATCTCGACCTGGGGCTTCCAGAATCGTCAGCCAGTCCAACGAGGGCTTCCCCGACAAGACCGACGTCCTCACCCGCAAGGTCAACGAGTTCGAGGGCCAGCACCGCTTCGGTGGTGGCACCGACACGGACTGCGACCCGCACGCGATCGACATCCTCGCCGGCAGCGCCGTGGGGGATCCGGGCGAGGTCCAGGCGCAGTACGACATGCTGAAGTACGAGTGCAATGAGGACGGCACCGCCAAGAAGCCGGCCGTCCTCAAGATGATCTACAAGAAGTAGGGGTAGTCAGAGTGTAGGGGTCGGGGTTCGCTGTCAGGACCCTGCAAGGCAGCAAAAGTCGTCAGGCGTATCAATCGAGGGAGACACCATGAAGGCAAGCAAGGCAATGCTGTCGATCGCGGCCGCTGTGCTCGCGCTCGCGGCGACTCAGGCGACGGCCGTGGACCTCCACGGCTACTTCCGCTCCGGCATCGGCGGCAACTCTCGCGGCACGGCGCAGACCTGCTACGGGATCGGGCCCATCGGCCACAAGTTCCGCCTCGGCAACGAGTGCGAGAACTACGCCGAGCTCGAGTTCGCCCAGACGCTGTACAAGGACAAGTCGGGCGTCCAGTTCAAGTACGACGGCATGCTGGCGTACAAGACCACCCAGTCCCAGGACTACGAGTCGTTCCTGCCGAGCTTCAACAACGGCGCGATGACGGCGAACAACAACGACATCGCTCTCCGTCAGAACTGGGTCGGCGCCACCTTCCCGCAGCTCGGGAACGTGACGTTCTGGATCGGCAAGCGGTACTACCACCGCAATGACGTCCACATCACCGACTGGTTCTACTGGGATCCGTCGGGCCCCGGCGCCGGCGTCGAGGACATCGACGTGGGCTTCGGCAAGGTGGCCGTCGCCGTCTTCACCACCAAGGGTGGCCAGGACTACGGCTACACCGGCGAGGTGATCTACCGCCCTGACGTCCGCATCTACGGGATCCCGGTCAATCCGAACGGCTCCCTCGAGATCGGCGCCGACGTGTTCTACCAGACCGCGCTGAAGGGCTCGGGCAACGGCGACGCCATGGAGTTCAGCCCGTGGTTCACCGTCCAGCACACCCAGACCGACCTGCTGGGCGGCTTCAACAAGAATCGCCTTCCAGTACGCCCAGGGCTCGGCGGCCCCGATGACCGCCTACCCGGCCGCTGGCAACACCAGCGACTCGAAGCACTGGCGCATCGTGGAGATGATGGTCTTCCAGCCGGCTCCGCAGATCTCCGGCATGTTCACCGCGTCCTACGCGGACAAGACCAACATGTACGGCGGTGACGACAAGACCAACCACTGGAACAACAGCACGCAGTGGGAAGTCGGCATCCGTCCGGCGTACCACTTCAGCGACTACTTCAAGGTCTCCGTCGAGGCCGGCTACCAGGCGTCCACGTCGAAGGAGGAGCACGCCGACGCCGGCAATGGCCAGCCGAAGGAGACGGTCTCGATGTGGAAGGCGACCGTCGCCCCGACAATCACCCCGGCCGCTGGCCCCGCCGGCGCGTTCTTCACGCGCCCGGAGCTCCGCCTGTTCGTCACCTACGCGTCGTTCGACGAGAAGAACCCGTCCTGGGTCTTCAACGACGGCATCATGAACTCGAACCTCGGCACCACCTACTCCGAGGGCTCGGGCCTGACGTTCGGCGCGCAGGTCGAGGCTTGGTTCTAGCCTTCACCGCGTAGCTACAGCAGAGGCAGTGAGAGGCCGGGAGGGAGGCGACTCCCTCCCGGCCTCGTCGTTCAGCAGGCAGTTGAATACCGACCGCTTCGGATCGTCCCGTCTACGGAGGAGAGACCATGATGAAGAAGCTCATGATGCTGTGCGGTCTGCTGGCTGCCGTCGCGTTCGCGCCGGCCACCCAGGCCGAGGATCTCAAGCTGCCCGAGGGCCAGGTTGCCGTTCACTACTTCCGCGCCGACGGCTCCTACGACGGCTGGGGCCTCCACGTGTGGGAGTCCTTCCAGGCCAAGGAGGAGGCCGGTGACGAGTTCGCGCTCAAGGAGATGAGCGACCGCCCCCTGCCCGGCGTGACCTGGTTCAAGCCGCTGCCCCAGTCCGGCAAGGACGACTTCGGCGCGTACTGGCTGCTGCCCGAGAAGGAGTTCAGCAACGGCCGCGTGAACTACATCCTTCACAAGGGCGACAAGAAGGACCAGTGCAACAAGGACATGTTCTTCCTGATCAAGGACTCCCGCGAGATCTACATCAACTCCGGTGACTGCTCAATCTACACGTCCAAGGACGCGGCCCTGAAGGCCCGCAAGTAGTCGACGCATCCTGCTGTTCCTGGCGGAGGCGGCTGGACGGGGTCCGGCCGCCTCTTCCTGTCTTCAGCCCCCTGCGCGGGCCTCCGGCCGCGCCGCCAGGCTGGGCCAATCGGGCCCGCCGCGCCAGTCGGACGCCGCGCCGGATCCCGCGGGCGCTCCCCGGCGCGCGCGGCCACCGCTCCGCCGTCCGCCACCGCTCCAGCGCCGCGGGATCCGATCACCGGTCCGCGCGCTGGGGCCCGGCGGCCCCGGTCAGCCTGGGCGTGAAGGGCTGTACCGGGTCTGCAGGACGCCGCCCGGTGGACCGGGCCCAAGGCCCGATCCGGCGCAGGTCGAAGGGTCCATTGCGGCCCGTCTGCCTCGGCGATTGGACTGGGGAAATTTCGTTCCAATCGTCCCCTGAACTAGGGTCACCCCTCCCACGAAAAGCCTGATAGACGGGGTCAGTGACCCGGGGCGGGTCAACCCGGCTGGACGGAGCACACTCTGCGTGCGCGTCCAGACGGCCGGAAGGACGGCGATCCTTTGCTCGATGGGGTTGGAGCGCCGTTTGCTGAGGGGGGCCTGGGGCGCCGACCGCTTCGGCTCGCACCGCTTCACGCTCGTTCCACAGAAAGGCCGACATGTCCTCCATCTCACGGCTCACGGTCCTGACCGCCGCGCTCGCGGCGCTGGGCCTCGCCTGCTCTCGCCAGGAGGCGCAGCTCGGCGCGCCCATCCGCACGTCCGCAGCCGCCCCCATCGCCGCCGGCAACACCGGCGCCCGCACCGGCCACGTGGCGGTCGCGCTCCCCACCGGCAAGATCCTCATCGCCGGCGGTCGCGGCAGCGTCGCGGGCACGCCCCTGGCCACGGCCGAGCTGTACGACCCGACCACCGGCGCCGTCGCCGCGACCGGCCCGCTGACCACCGCGCGCGCCGAGGCCACCGCCACGCTGCTCGCCGACGGCCGGGTGCTGGTGGCTGGCGGCCACGGCGCCGCCGGCGCGCCGCTGGCCAGCGCCGAGCTCTACGACCCGGTCGCCGGGACCTTCTCGGCGGCGGGCAGCCTGACCAGCGCCCGCGCGGGCCACACCACCACCCGGCTCTCCAGCGGCGTGGTGCTGGCGGCCGGCGGCCAGGGCGCCTCGGCGCCGCTCGCCTCCGTCGAGGCGTACAATCCGGCCACCAACCTGTGGACCGCCGCCCCCGACCTCGCCGCCGCGCGCGTCAACCACACCGCCACGCTGCTCCCCTCCGGCGCCCTCCTGATCGCCGGCGGCGAGGGCGGCGTCCCCTCGGTCTCCGCCGAGCGGTACACCCCCGGCGCCGGCTCGGCCGCGCTGCCGGACATGGCCACGGCCCGCAGCAAGCACACCGCCACGCTGCTCCCCGGCGGCGACGTGCTGATCGCCGGCGGTGGCGACGGCGCCGGCCCCACCGCCTCCGCCGAGGTGTTCGACGGCGCCGGCTTCTCCGGCGTGGGCGACCTGAACGCCGCGCGCCTCGACGCCAGCGCCACCCTGCTCCCCGACGGCCGCGTGGTCGTGGCGGGCGGCGAGGGCGCGAGCGGCCCCCTGGACTCGATCGAGGTCTACTCCGGCACCACCTTCGGCCCCGGCGGCCTGCTGGACGCCGCCCGCACCGGCCACACCGCCACGCTGCTCCTGGACGGCCGCGTCCTGCTGGTGGGCGGCGCCGGCGCCTCGAGCGTGCTCACGCTGGCCGAGGCCGTCGCCCCGATGGGCGGCGACTGGTCCGACGCCGGGACCGTGCTGGCGGGCCGCTACGGCCACGCCTCGGTCCTCCTCCCCGACGGCCGCGTCCTGGTCACCGGCGGCGTCAATCCCTGGGGCGGCTACCTGGCCACCACCCAGCTCTACGATCCGTCCGCTGGCTGGTCCACCGCGCACTCGATGGCCAGCGCCCGCGCGTTCCACTCCGCGACGCTCCTGCCCAGCGGCCTGGTGCTGGTGGCCGGCGGCAAGGGCGGCCCGAACAACTTCCGCGACACCGCCGAGCTGTACGACCCGGCGTCCGACACCTGGACCGCCGCGGGCTCGATGACCAGCCCGCGCTCGAACCACACCGCCACGCTGCTGGGCAACCGGCAGGTGCTCATCACCGGCGGCGAGACCGCCGGCGGCGAGCTGAACAGCGCCGAGCTCTACGACGCGACCACCGGCTTCGCGGTCACCGGCGCCATGGCCGAGGCGCGGTCGCACCACACCGCCACGCTGCTGCCCGAAGGCACGGTGCTGGTCACCGGCGGCAGCGATGGCACGCACGCAGGGCTGGCCTCCGCCGAGGTCTTCTACCCGCCGAGCAATGCCTTCGTGCAGGTCGGCAGCATGTCCGTGGGTCGCGCCTCCCACACGGCCACGGTCCTTCCGAACGGGAACGTGCTGATCGTCGGCGGGATCGACCCTGTCTCCGGTCCGCAGGCCCTCGCGGAGGTGTTCATCTCCACGGGCTTCGTGTGGGGCTCCGCCGGGACCCTGGTCACCCCGCGCGGCGATCACGCCGCCGTCCTGCAGCCCAACGGCGACCTGCTGGTCATCGGCGGCCGCGCCGGCGCGGCCGGCGGCCTGCACGACGTCGAGCGCTGGGACGCCGCCACCTCCACCTTCGAGCAGCTCCGCCCGCTCTCCAACGCGCGCCGTGACTTCACCGCCACGGTCCTGCCCGACGCCACCGTGCTGGTGGTGGGCGGCGACACCGTGGTCACCGGCAACGGCGCGGAGGTCTACGACGCGTACGCCCTCACGCCGGCCGTCTACGCGCCCACCCTGGCCGGCCCGATGCCCATCCGCGTGCCGGGCGCCCTGCTGGACCTCTCCGGCACCGGCCTCACCGGCGTCTCCGAGGGCTCCTCCGGCGCCACCACCTCCTCGGCCGTGAACCACCCCATCGCCGTCCTGGAGCGCGAGGGGAACGAGGGCGTGCTCTACGCGCCCGTCACCCGGTTCACCACCACCAGCGCCACCGTCCGCCTGCCTGGGCTGCAGCCCGGCTGGTGGTGGGTGCGGGTCTACGCCGCCGGCGTCCCGACCCGCGCCTGGCCGCTGCAGGTGCTCGATCCCTTCATCGTCGACCCGGCCACCGTGACCGTCCCGCCGCGCGGCAGCTACGCCTTCTCCGCGACCGGCGCGAGCGGCACCGGCTACGTCTGGTCCATCGCCCAGGCGGGCAGCCTCCCGGGGACCACCATCGACGCCGCCTCCGGCGTCTACACCGCCGGCTCCACCGGCGACACCACCGACATCGTCGAGGTGGAGGACTCGAGCCACAACACCGCCCAGGCGGTGGTGACGGTGGGCCCAGGCGTCTCCATCACCCCGGCCGACCCGCAGGTCCCGCCGCGCGGCTCGGTGGCCTTCTCGGCCGCCGGCGGCTCCGGCGCCGGTTTCCAGTGGGCCATCGCCACCAACCTGTCCGGCGGCGCCATCGACGCCGCCTCGGGCGCCTACACCGCCGGCGCGAGCGGCGGCGTGACGGACGTGGTCCAGGTGACCGACTCGCTCGGCAACATCGCCACCACCACCGTGCGCGTCACCACCGCGCTCGAGATCAGCCCGACCGAGGCCGACACCACCCCGCTCGGCACCGTCACCTTCACCGCCAGCGGCGGCAGCGGCGAGGGCATCACCTGGTCGGTCTCCACCAACGCCTCCGGCGGCTCGATCGCAGGCGGCGTCTACACCGCCGGCCGCACCGGCAGCGTGGACGACGTGGTCCGCGTGACCGACTCGGTGGGCAACGTCGCCGAGGCCGTCGTCCACGTCAGCGCCGGCATCAGCATCACCCCGCCCGGCACCACCGTGGCGCCGGGCGCCGGCGCCGCCTTCACCGCCACGGGCGGGACCGACACCGGCTTCGTCTGGGCCCTGACCACCAACGGCTCCGGCGGCACCATCGACGCCGCCACCGGCGCCTACGTCGCCGGCACCGCCAACGGCCCGCGCGGCCAGGTCACCGACGTGGTCACCGTGACCGACTCGCTGGGCAACCTCGCCAGCGTCAACGTGACGGTCACCCCCGGCATCACCATCTCGCCGGCCAACCCCGGCGCCCACCCCGGCGAGTCCATCACCCTCACCGCCAGCGGCGGCAGCAACGCCGGCTACACCTGGACCACCGTCACCAGCACCTCCGGCGGCGGCGTCACCGCCGGCGGCGTCTACACCGGCGGCACGCAGCCCGGCACGGTGGACGTGGTCCGCGTGACCGACTCGCTCGGCAACACCGCCGAGGTCGAGGTGGTGGTCTACCCCGAGTGGAAGGCCACCGGCTCCGGCTGCACCTCGTCCGGCGGCAGCTCGGGCGGCCTGGCCCTGGCGCTGATGGGCCTGCTGCTGGCGCTCCGCGCCGGCCGGCGGTCCTCCCGCTCCTTTCGCAAGGGCGCGGCGGCGCTGATCCTGATCGGCGCCGCGGCCACCGCCCAGGCGCAGGAGGCCTCCCGCGCCTTCGTCGTGCAGCGCTTCCAGCCCTCCGGCGGCGCGTACGACGTGCTGGGCGTGGAGTCGGCCCAGACGCCCGGCCACCTGAAGTTCAGCGGGCAGCTCTGGCTCAACTACGCCAGCCGCCCGCTGGTGCTGGTGGCGCCGAACATGGAGGACGTGGCGCTGGTGAAGAGCCAGACCGGCATCGACCTGGCGCTGTCGCTGGGCCTGACCGACTGGGCCGAGGTGTCGGTGGTCGCGGCGGGCGTGCTCGACCAGACCAGCGAGACCAACCGCTTCGTGCCGCCGCAGCTGGCGGCCGACCTGACCAGCCCCGGCTTCTCCGACCTGCGCCTCATCCCCAAGGCCCGGCTGCTGGACTGGAAGGGCCTCCGGCTGGGCGTGTCCGTCCCGGTGACCTTCCCCACCGGCGACGCCGACTCCTACCTGGGCCACGACGCCGTCACCTTCGCGCCGCGCGCCCTGGTCGAGGTGGACACGCTCCCCTGGCTGCGCCTGCTCCTCAACGGCGGCGCCGTCATCCGCGAGGATCGCCAGCTGGTGAACCTCACCGTCGGCAACGCCTGGACCTACGGCGTCGGCGCCGAGGTGCCGTTCATGGTCGGGCAGCAGCGCCTGTCCGCCATCGGCAGCCTGGCCGGTGAGATTGGGATGGACGACTCGTCCGCCCAGGCCAGGCCGCTGGAGGCGCTGGCCGGCCTGAAGTGGCTGCACCGGTCCGGCCTGTCGCTGGCCGCCGGCGGCGGCCCCGGCATCGGCGAGGGCTACGGCACGCCCGAGTACCGCGTCTTCTTCCAGCTGGGCTGGACCAACGCCAATCCGAAGCGGTCCGGCTACACGCCGCCGCCTCCGCCGCCGCCCGCGCCGAAGGAGGAGCTGAAGAAGGAAGAGCCGAAGAAGGAGGAGCCCAAGGCCGAGCCCACGCCTCCGCCGCCCCCGCCGCCGGTCGTCACCCCGCCGCCCGCCGAGGAGCAGGAGGAGGAGCTGCGGATCGACACCCGCATCTACTTCGGCTTCAACAAGAAGGACCTCAAGCCCGAGTACCAGAAGACGCTGGCCGAGCTGGCCCAGGTCATCGCCTCCGACCCGCGCTACCGCCACATCCGGATCGAGGGCCACGCCGACGACCTCGGCGCCGAGGAGTACAACCAGTGGCTCTCTGAGCAGCGCGCCCAGACGGTGAAGAAGTACCTGGTGAAGCACGGCGTCGACCCGAGCCGCATCGAGGTGATCGGCTACGGCAACCGCCGCCCGTCCGAGCCCGGCAAGACCAAGTCCACCCGCGCCAAGAACCGCCGCGTCGAGTTCGGGGTCAGCTCGCACTAACCGTTCGGGCCGGCGCCGCCGGCCCGAACCTCCGGTCCCGAACCCGGAGACGCTGCGCAACAAACCAGGCCCGGTCACCTTCCGAGGTGGCCGGGCCTTTCTGTTGTCCCCGGCTCACCCAGCGCCACGTGACCAAGCCGCCTGCCCCCCCGTCGCAGTCCCCCCCGTCCCCGTCCCTCCCCTCCCTGCGCCCGGCACCGCTCCCCCTGTCCCCGTCCCCGTCCCTCCCCTCCCTGCGCCCGGCACCGCTCCCCCTGTCCCCGTCCCCGTCCCTCCCCCCCTGCGCCCGGCACCGCTTCCAAGGCGCTGCTCGCAGCTCATACGAACTCCGCCCACTGGCCGGCAGCTCCACACTTCGAGGCAACCCCGGTCAACTATCGCCGGCGATAGCTCGAGTGGGGCGCGAACAGTGCAGTGTTGACGCGAGCAGATCGCCGTTGACTGGCCGTGATCAGGGCCGCCCGACGAAGCTCCGCCTCGCTTCATCGACCCCGGCTGATGCACCCCGTCCCGCCCTGGCAACTTGATTCGGGCGGATGATGTCACGCGCCTCGCAGTGCCGTACCACCCAGGCGCCGCCCGTCCGGTCAGCGCCCAGCACAGTCTGTCCGCGGTTCGACAGGCTCACCGCGAACGGATGGCGCCACCTCGCTGCACCCAGCGCCCGCACTCACACCTGACTGTCAGCGCTGTCGTGCCTGGCTCCGCCAAGGCCCACGCCCCACTTCCCCCCCAGTCCCAAGCCCCCCAACTCCTCCCCTCAGCAGCGCACCGCCCTCGGCGCGGGGGCAGGGCCCCCCGCGCTCCGTACCGCCGGCAGGCCCATACCGCCGGCAGCCCCCACGCCGGCAGCCCCCACGCCGGCAGCCCCCACGCCGGCAGCCCTCACGCCGGCAGCCCCCACTCCGGCAGCCCCCACTCCGGCAGCCCCCACTCCGGCAGCCCCCACTCCGGCAGCCCCCACTCCGGCAGCCCCCACTCCGGCAGCCCCCACTCCGGCAGCCCCCACTCCGGCAGCCCCCACTCCGGCAGCCCCTCACTCCGGCAGCCCCTCACTCCTGCAGCCCCCTCCCGCCCCCCCCACTCCGGCACCGCATCCCCCGCCCGCGCAACCAACACCCCCCATCTCAGACAGCTCGACCCGGCCCCCTCGCGGAGGCCGGGCCGAAAACCCGCAAGCAACGGAGTCGGTGCCTACCTGAGCCGCCAGATCCCGCTCCCCCGCCCCGGCAGCGTGGCCCGCCAGCCGGTGCCGGACTTCACCAGCCTCCCCTTCCCATCCACCAGCAGCTTCTCCGCCGCGGCCGCGGTCACCTCCAGCACCCCGGTGTCCACCGGCCGGCTGCCCAGGTTGTGCACCACCAGCACCGTCTCGTCGCCGGCGCGGCGGAGGAACGCCACCACTGTCCCGCGCCCCTCCGGCACCGTGAGCAGCTGCAGGTCGCCGCGGGAGAGCGCGGCCGAGGCGTGCCGCACGCGGATGAGCGTGCGGTAGCGCGAGAGGACGGACTTCGGGTCCTTCGTCTCCCTGGCCACGTTGGCCTTGTCGGCGCCGGGCGCGAAGTCCTCCCACGCCTCCGAGGCGGCGGTGAAGCCGTGCGTGGGCGTGGCGTCCCAGGGCATGGGCGTCCGCTTCTCCTCGTCCTGGTCGCCCTCGCCGTTCTCCATCCCCAGCTCCTCGCCGTAGTAGATGAACGGGGAGCCGGGGAGGGTGAGCAGCAGCGAGCCGGCCAGCTTCAGCTTCTCGGTGTTGCCCAGCACCAGCGAGCCGAGTCGGCGCTGGTCGTGGTTGGTGAGGAAGGGGGCATCCACCGCGCCCTTCGGATACGCGGCCTGGACGGCCTGCAGCGTCGAGACCAGGTCGTCGGCCCGGCCGCCCGCGGCGGCGCTGGCCAGCGCGGTGGCCAGCGGGAAGTCGAAGAGCAGCTGCAGCTCCTCGCGCGCGTCGCTGCCGTAGTAGGGCGCGATGTCGTCGGTGGTGGACCAGACCTCGCCCACCAGCGCCGCGTCGGGGCGAACGGTCCGGACGGCGGCGCTGAACTCCTTCAGGTAGACGTGGGTCTCGGGCAGGTCGGCCTGCGTCTCGGTCTTCTCGTCCTCCATCAGGTAGCGGATGGCGTCGAGCCGGAACCCGTCCACGCCCTGGTCCAGCCAGAACCGGGCGATGCGCTTGGCCTCCTCGCGCACCTCCGGGTTGCGGTAGTCGAGGTCGGGCATGCCGCCCCAGAACACGCCGTAGAAGTAGGCGCCCTTGCGCTGGTGCCAGACCTTGCCGGAGGGATCCCACGGCTGCCCCCAGTCCGGATCGTCCTGCCGCCAGACGTACCAGCCGCGCTTCGGGCTGTCCGGCGAGGAGGCCGACTCGCGGAACCAGGGGTGGACCTCGGAGGTGTGGTTGAGCACCAGGTCCACGATCACCTTGAGGCCGCGCTTGTGGGCCTCCGCCAGCAGCCGCTGGAAGTCGGCGTTGGTGCCGTAGTCCTTCTCGATCTTCTCGTAGTCCACCACGTCGTAGCCGTGGTAGCTGGGCGACTCGAAGACCGGCATGAGCCACAGCGCGTCCACGCCCAGGTCGGTGGTGGTGGCCGGGTTGCCGTCGTTCAGGTAGTCGAGGCGCGAGATGAGCCCCTGCAGATCGCCCTTGCCGTCCTTGCCGCTGTCCTGGAAGGAGCGGACGAAGACCTCGTAGAAGACGGCTCCCTTCCACCATGGGTTCTCGCCGGCAGACGGCGGCGGCGGAGGCGGGGGAGGCGGGGGAGGAGGCGGCGGCTTCGGTGCCTCGGCCACCGGCGCGGTCGCGGGCGGCGGCGCGGGGGGCGGCTGGGACGGCTTGGGCGGCGCGCTGGCGCAGCCGGCGACGAGGCTGAGCAGCAGGGCGAGGGAGCGGCGCATGGGACCTCCTGTGGGAGGCGGACTCTAGCCCGCGCCCGCCGCCGGCGCGAGCGTCCTCACCGCCGCGCTGCGTGCGCCGCGCGGACGCAGCGGGCCAGCGCCTCGGCCCGGTCGCGCAGGTCGCTGCTCCACGCCAGCGGCCGGAACGGATCGGTGGCCAGCGCGAACCAGTAGAACCCCAGGCCCGCGCCCTGGTCCGACCCCTCCAGCCCCTCGATCAGCAGGTCGGGATTGCGCAGCTCGATCCCGCTGGTCTGCCAGAGCACCTCGAGATAGGCGGCGCGCTGCTCGCGGCAGGCCTCCGCCGGCGTGGGGGCGGGGGCAGCGTCCGGGCCGCTCCACCCGGCCGGAGCGGAGGCCGGAGGCGGGGGCCCGCCCGCGCGGGCCACCAGGTAGGGCGCCACCGACGCGGCCGGGACCACCGAGAAGGAGCCGGTTCTCGCGGTCCTCGGGGCCGGCCTCCTCCACGCGGAACCAGCCCTCGGGCAGGTCCACCCGCTGCCCCACCTTCACCTCGCGCCCGAGCACCTCGACCCGGACGTTGTCCACCTGGATGCGTCCCTCGGCCCTGGGCGCCGCCGTGGCCACCGCGGCGGGTGCCGACCCGGGTGCCGCCGGCGCCGGCTCGGTCTGGGCCGCGGCCGGCCGGGTGGCGGCGACGGCCAGCGTGAGGACCAGGGCACGGAGCAGCGCGGACGGGCGGGGCATGGGCACCTCCAGCGCAGAACATCGTCAGGTGGCCGAGCGGGCGCAAGCCACCGGCCCGCGAGGCGCAACGACATCCTGCCCCGTTTCGGCTACGAGGGAGAAGATCGTCAACGGAGGCCGTCATGCGGGTCGCGATCGTGGGGGCAGGCGGGGTCGGTGGGCTCCTGGCGGCGCTCCTCTCCCGCGCCGGGGAGGACGTGGCGGTGGTCTCGCGCGGCGCCACGCTGGACGCGCTGCGCGCCCGCGGCCTGGCGCTGGACTCGCCGCTGGGGCGCTTCACCTGCCGGCCCGACGCGGCGGAGGACCCGGCGGCGCTGGGGGTCGCCGACGCGGTGCTGGTGGCGGTGAAGGCCTGGCAGGTGGCGGAGCTGGCGCCGCGGCTGCGGCCGCTGGTGGGATCGGAGACGGTGGTGGTGCCGCTGCAGAACGGCGTGGAGGCGCCGGAGCGGCTGGCGGCGGCGCTGGGGTCGGCGGTGGCGGGCGCGACCATCCACGTGCTGGCCTGGCAGGTGGGGCCGGCGCAGGTGCGCCACGGCGGTTACCCGCCGCGCGTGACCCTGGGCGCGCGCGGGCAGGCGGCGCTGGCGCCGCGGCTGGCGCGCCTGGCGGACGCGCTGCAGCGCGCCGGGGTGGGCGCGAAGGTGGTCGAGGACGTGGACCGCGCGCTCTGGGAGAAGCTGATGCTGGTGGAGCCCTGGGGCGCGGTGGGGGCCGCGGCCCGGGCGCCGGTGGGCGTGCTGTGCAGCGTGGCGCCCACGCGCGCGCTGCTGCGCGGCGCCATCGGCGAGGTCGGGGCGGTGGCCCGCGCGCGCGGGGTGGCGCTGCCGGAGGGGGTGGAGGACGCCACCCTGGCGGCGCTGGAGGCCATCACGCCCGAGGCCACGGTCTCGATGCAGCGCGACCTGGGGCAGGGCCTGCGCTCGGAGCTGGACGACCAGACCGGCGCGGTGGTGCGGCTCGCCGGGCCGGCCGGGGTGCCGGTCCCGATCCACGCCGCCCTCCACGCCGCCCTCGCGCCCCAGGCCTGGGCGGCCTTCGGCCGGATCCCTGCCTTCCCTCGGACGTGAGTTTCTCCACACCGCAGAAGATCTCGACGGTCGGGCCCCCTGCGCGCCAAGCTGCGGGAATCCATGCTGTTTTCGGGGTGCCCGGCACCAGCAGGTGCTGAGCCCCTCCACGCGTCCGGGCGCCGCGCGGGGCTTATCCCCCCGGGAACATTCGCCCCGGCGCCTGGCCCGGCGCTTGCCCTTGTGGCGGTTGGGCCACCCCCGCTGATGCGCCGCTCCCGCCCGGAGCGGCCGGCGGCCCGGGCCCGGGAGACGAGCCATGTCGAGCCTCGTGGAGCTGCTTCAGTCGATGGGCGCGTTCGTGGCGGGCCTGGCCGGCCGGGCCGGCGTGTTCCTCCTGGCCACGCTGCTGGTGCTGCTCCCGGCGGTGATCCTGGCCCTCGCGTGGCGGGGGATGCAGCGGCGGCGCTCCCAGGAGGTGGCGGCGCGCGCCGGCAGCTTCGCCTGGCGCCGCGGCGCCTTCCACGCGCCCAACCACACCTGGCTGGCGCAGCGCGCGCCGGGCGAGCTGGCGGTGGGCATCGACGACCTGGCCCGCGAGCTCCTGCCCTCGGTCACCGCCGTGGAGCTGCCGCGGCCGGGCGTGATCGTGCGGCGCGGCCAGCCGGCGGCGGTGCTCTTCGCCGGCGCGCGCGCCATCCCCATCGAGTCGCCGGTGTCCGGGATGGTGGTCCGGCCCAACGCCGGCGTGGCCGGCGACCCGGCGCTGGTGCGGCGCGAGCCCTACGGCGCCGGCTGGCTCTTCTCGGTGGCGCCGGCCGACGCCGGCTACAAGGCCTTCCCGGCCGAGGAGGGCGCCGAGGCCTGGATGGCGGCCGAGGCGCGCCGCCTGGCGGCGATGCTGGAGACGCAGCTGGGCGTGGCCGCCGCCGACGGCGGCCCGCTCCCGCCGCCCAGCCCGTCCACGCTGGGTGACGAGGGCTGGGCGGAGCTGCTGCGCAGCTTCCTGCACGAGCCCGCGCCGAAGGGCTAGCTGGGCTTCGCTGCGCCGTTCATCCTTCGACTCCGCGAGCCGGCCGCCGGACGGCTCGCTCCGCCCAGGACGAACGGAGGTCCTTCCAGGGCGTCGCCTCCTTCAGAACGGCCAGCGCCCGAGCTCGAGCGCGTGCCCCGCGATGGCGCGGAGCACGCGGTCCTCGGCCGGGCGCTCCAGCCCGGCCAGGCTGGCCTCGACGCGCCGCCGCGCCTGCGCGGCCAGCGCCCGCAGGATCTCCCGCTCCGGCGCGGCCGCCTCCACCCCGTGGTCCTCCACGCGCGTGGAAACGCGCGCCAGCACCGCCGCCAGCGTGAAGAGCTCGATGAGCGCGTCGGCCACCCGCCGCATCACCAGCTGCTCCTCGGCGGCGCGCGGCCCCAGCCGGCGCAGCACCCGCTCCGCGCCCACCGCCAGCCCGCGCACGCCCTCCTCGAAGATCGCCGCCTCCGGCGCCAGCGCCGGGTGGAGCAGCCGCCACCGGCCGCGGTCGCGCCGGGCCGCCACCGCCAGCTCGGCGCGGTGCTGCGCCGTCCCGGAGAAGAGCCCCAGCCCGCGCAGCGCGCCGTCCAGCACCCCCTGCAGCCCGCGCCCGGCCTCCGGGAGCTGCGCCGCCACCCCGTCCAGCGCCGTGAGCGCCAGCGAGAGGCGCAGCACGTCGTTCGTGCCCTCCAGGATCCGGTGCAGCCGGCTGTCGCGCAGCAGCCGCTCCTGCGCCGAGCCGCGGAGGAAGCCGCGCCCGCCGGCGATTTGCATGGCCTCGTCGGCGGCGCGCCAGAGCGCCTCGGTGGCGAACACCTTGGCGATGGCCGCCTCCAGCTGCGTGTCCTCGAAGCCCTGGTCGATCAAGCCGGCCACCAGCTGCACCGCGCTCTCCGCCGCGTAGCAGTCCGCCACCAGGCCGGCCAGCTTCTGCTGCACCAGCCCGAAGGCGCCCAGCGGGCGCCCGAACTGCCGCCGCTCGGCGGCGTGGCGCAGCGACAGGTCGATGAGCCGCTTCATGCCGCCCACTGCCCCGCCGCCCAGCGCGGTGCGGCCGGCGTTGAGCACCTTCATGGCCAGGCGGAAGCCGTCGCCCACCTCGCCCAGCACCTGGTCGTCCGGCACCCACACCCGGCGCAGCCGCACCGCCGCGGTGGGCGCCGCCCGCAGCCCCAGGGTCTCCACGCGCGGCCCCAGCGCCACGCCGGGCGCCTCGGTCGGCACCAGGAAGGCGGTGAGCGCGTGCGGGCCGCTGCCGGTCCGGGCGAAGACGGTGAGCAGCCCGGCCAGCTGGCCGTTGGCCACCCAGGACTTCTCCCCGTCCAGCACCCAGCCGTCGCGCTCGCGCGTGGCGGAGGTCCGGACCGCGGCCGCGTCGGACCCCGCGCCCTCCTCGGTCAGGCAGAAGGCCGCCAGCCGCTCGCCGCGCGCCAGCGCCGGGAGCCAGCGCGCCCGCTGCGCCTCCGTGCCGAAGAGGAGCAGCGTCCGCAGCCCGGTGGAGCCGTGGGCGCCCACCGTCAGCGCGGTGGTGGCGTCGGCGCGCGCCAGCTCCTGCAGCACGCGCGCGTGGGCCGCCGCCCCCAGCCCCAGCCCGCCCAGGTGGCGCGGCACTGTCAGGCCGAAGAGCCCCAGCCCGCGCAGCTCGTCCAGGTAGGCCGCCGGGAGCGCGCCGGCCTCGTCCCAGGCGGCGTAGTCGCCGGCGTGGCGGGCCAGCACCGGCGCGAGCGAGGTGAGCAGCTGCTGCAGCCCATCCCGCTCGGCCTGGCGCGGCCCGGGGAAGGGGAGGAGGATCTCGTCCTCCACCGCGCCGGTCACCATCGACCGGACGAAGCTCGCGGTCCGCCGCTCGAGCACGCCGGGGCTCCTTGGAGTGAGCCCCTGGCGGGAGTGCCGGGCTCACCCCAGGAGTATAACGCGGTGCGGCATGAGGCGAAACGGGCCAGAATAGGACGGCGAAAACCGTCGGGACGCCGCCCGGTTCAGGCCCTCAGCGGCCGCCGGCGCTGTAGAGGTCGATGATCCGCTCCAGCGACTTGCGGCAGACGGCGCAGAACGGCACCGGGTTGCGGGTGAACATCACGCAGTCCATCTGCGGCCGGTAGAAGCCGGAGGCCTCGTAGTTGGCTCCCTCGAAGGCGCCCAGGTCTGTGGCGTGCTTCGCCTTCGAGAGCAGCGCCGACTCCTCCTCCAGCTGCGCCTGGAAGAGCGCGTCCATCTCCGCCTCGGGCCGGTTCTCGGCGCGGATGCGCTTGCGGCGCTCCTGGAACTCCTGTGCACGCTTGGTGAACAGGTCCTTGGGCCAGGGCGTGGGGAGCGGCGTGCCCGGCTTGACCAGCGCGCCCCACTTGGCCGCCTTCGGGTCGGCGGTCACGTTGGGCTCCCACGGCTCGGGGCGCCCCTGCGCCGGGAGGTAGGCGGTGTCGGAGGTGAAGTACTCGTCCGCCAGCGCCGCCAGGTGGTGCCCCAGCTCGTGCACGAAGATGTAGCTGGCCCAGCGGTTGTCGGCGGCCACGGTGGCGTAGAGGTTGAAGATGCCGCCGCCGCCGTAGGTCTCGCCGTTCACCAGGACGGCCAGCGCGTCGTAGGGCGCGAACGAGGCCACGTCGCGCAGCGAGCGGTTCTCGAAGGAGAGGATGTACCGCTCCGAGCCGAACGCGTCGTAGGTGGCCCCCACGCGGCTGCGCCGGTGCTGGCCGGTGAGCGGGCGGGAGACGCCCTTCTCCTCGCTGGGCGGGCAGAGCCCCCAGACGTTGAAGTCGGCCTTGCGCGACCTGAACGGCTCCTTGTCGAACAGCGCGGCGGTGAGCCGGCGCGCGTCGGCCTCGAACTTGGCCCGGTCCTTCTCGGTGTAGCCGTCGCCGATGAGGAGCAGGTCCAGCTTCTTCCGGGGGTCGCCGCTCTCGAGGATGGGGATGACCGGGCCGGGCGAGGAAGGCCGGGCGGTGTCCACCTCCTGATCGCGCGGGTCCACCACCAGCGACCAGACCTCGCGGAAGGCGTTGCCCTCGCCGCGCTTCTTCACCACCAGCTGGACCGGCCGCGCCGGCGCCGGGAAGCGGAGCGACTCGGAGAAGGTGCGCGAGACGCGGCGGGCCTCGTCGGTCGTCTCCCACTCGCCGTAGAGCGAGGCGTAGCCGCGCGAGTAGGTCACCTGGTTGGTGGCCAGATCGCGGACCTCGAAGAAGTACTTGCCCAGGTTTGTGTCGTCGAGCGGGCGCGCCGGGTTGCCCGGGAACGGCAGCGGCTCGAGCACCAGCCGGTCCACCGCGAACCGCTCCTCGGTGGCGGTGCCGGTGTGGAACACGTCCACGCGGAAGGCCCGATCCGTGGCGGGCGCTGCAGCGGGCGCGGTGGGCGAGGCGGCCAGGGCGGTGGCGAGCAGGGCTGCGAGCATGGGGGCGGAGTCTAAGGGGTCAGCGGCTTCGGGCTGCAGGAAAGAGAGGCCCCGCTTCGCGGTATGGCCATGTCGGCCGGGGTCGCAGACACCCATCGACGGCCGCCCATCGGGGACCACCCGATCGTCCAAGGGGTTGCGCTCCGGGCCGATCGCTGTCTACTTAAGGGCCATGACTCCCGGGAACGAAAGCCCACCCCGGGGCTTCTCGAAGCTGGAAGCGCTCCTCGAGTTCCGGCCGTGGATGCTGGCGCTGGCGGTGTTCCTCGCCTGCGCGATCGGCGTCGCGCTGATGGAGCGGTTCCGCGACGCGCCGCCCACGCTCTACGCGCAGGCCACGCCGCCTGCGCAGACGCACCGGTAGCGCCCCCGCTCCTCGACGGTCGGGCCATCGTCACCGAGCCGACACGCAGGCGTCACGGTTCTGCCCGGCTCCGCCGCTACGGTGCAGGGGTCCCACCCTGTCCAGACGAGCGCGCCATGATCGCCCAGAGGGAAACGTTCTACCGCTGCACCTTCTCCTCCCCCACCGCGCAGGTCACCGCGCACGTGCGCGCCTGGGACGTGGACGAGGCGGTCCAGCTCTTCCGCACCGAGCTCGAGACCGACGGCGTCGAGGAGCGCGGGACCATCGACGTCTCGCAGCTCGACGGCCGCGACCACCACCGCGCCAGCTACCGGCCCTGATCGGCCGGGCCGGCCCCCGCCGCCCCGTCCATGGGCCGGACCGGATCGTCCACCAGCCGGCAGGCCTCCGCGTCGCCGCCCTGGCAGCCGCGCTGCAGCAGCGCGCGCGCCGCGGCCTCGTCCTCCGGCACGCCGGCGCCGAACCGGTGCAGCACGCCCAGCCCGGTGCAGCCCTCCGCGGCCCCGGCGTCGCAGGCCTGGCGGTAGAGCGCCGCCGCGCGCGCGCCGTCGCCGGGCACCGCCACGCCCTCCTGGTAGAGCCGCCCCAGCTTCGCGCAGGCCGGCCCGTCGCCGGCCTGACACGCCGCCTCCAGCAGCGCCGGCGAGGGCGACCTCCCCAGCGCCGCGCCCGGTCCGCCCAGGTGCGCGCGGGCCGCCGCCACGCACTCCGCGGCCGGCAGCGCCGGGCAGTGCTCGCGCAGCAGCCTGAGCCCCTCCGGCAGGTCCTCGTCGCCCACCGCGATGAGCCCCAGCCCGAGCAGCGCGCAGGCCTCGCCGCCGCCCAGCTCGCAGCCGCGCTCCAGCAGCGCGCGGGCCAGCGCCGGATCCCGCTTCAGGTGCTGCCGCGCGGCGCCGGCGCAGCCGGCGGCGGAGTGGAGCGCGCAGGCGCGGTCGAGCAGCCCGGTGCGCCGGGCCTCGGGCAGCGCCGTGGCGGTGGCCACGCAGGCGTCGCCGTCGCCCAGGTCGCAGGCGCGGGTGCGCAGCCGGGCGGCGCGGGCCGGGTCGGCCTCGGCGGCGGAGCGCTGGGCGCAGGCGCTGGCCGAGCCGGCGGCGCAGCCCTCCTCGAGCAGCGAGCGGGCGCGGGCGGGATCGGCCGGGGCCACCAGCCCCGCCAAGCGCGTGCAGCCCTCCGGCAGCCCCGCGCTGCAGGTCCGCTCGTAGAGCCGCTGCGCGCGCGCCAGGTCGGCCGGGGCGCCGGCGGTGCCGGCCTCCAGCACCCGGCCCAGGAACAGGCAGGCGTGGCGACGCCCCGCGTCGCAGGAGTCCGCCAGGGCCTCGGCGCAGGCGGCGGGCGTGCGCGGGCCGTCGTCGCGGGCCACCAGCGCGGCGTACAGCTCGCACGGCGAGGGCGGGGGAGCGGCGGCGAGGAGCGCGGCAGCGGCGAGGGCCAGCACCCGCTCCAAGAACCACATCCCGGGCGCCGGGGGAAGGATCCGCTCAGCCCGGCGCGAAGCAGCGGTCCAGCAGCTCCGCCAGCATGCGCCCGGTGAGCCCCCACACCACCCGCGCCTCGTCGGCGTGGAAGGACCAGATGCGCAGGTGGCCGGTCTCGCCGTCCACGTCCTCCAGGTCCACCCGCGCCTCGCGCAGCGCGGCGGCGAGCTCCGGCGGGAGCCGGCCCGGATCCCAGAGCGTGGCGCGCCGGACCGCCGGATCGAGCAGGCGGGCCAGCGGCAGCTCGAAGGCCTCCTCCACCTCCCCGTCCGCCGCCGTGAAGGCCGCAGGCGGCGAGGCCACCGCGGCCACCACCGGCGTGACCACGAAGCGGGCCACGCTCACCACGTCGTCCAGCCGGCCCAGGCAGCGCACGGCCCCGGGGGCGAGGCCGATCTCCTCGCGCGCCTCGCGCAGCGCGCCCGCCTCCGGCGCCTCGCCCGGCGCCAGGCCGCCGCCCGGGAAGCTGATCTCGCCGCGGTGGTGGGGCAGCGCCAGAGAGCGGCGCGTGAAGAGCAGCGCCGGCCCCGCGGGGCGGGAGAGCAGCGGCACCAGCACCGCGGCGCGGCGGAAGCCCTCCACCGCCAGGGCGCGGGGCGGCCGGGCCGCCAGCGCGGCCTCCACGCGGGCCACGGCGGCCTCGAAGGTGGGGGCAGGCGGGGGCACGCCGGTGATCTAACCAGGCGCCCCGTCCGGAACACGCGGCGTGGTGTCTCGCAGCGCCCGGTCCAGTTGACCCACCCCTCCGGATCCGCCAAAAACATCGGATGCGCAGCGACAGGATCAAGAAGGGCTTCGAGCGGGCGCCCCACCGCAGCCTCCTCCGCGCCACCGGCCTCACCGACGCCGACTTCGACAAGCCGTTCATCGGCATCGCCAACAGCCACGTCGACATCATCCCCGGCCACTTCTTCCTGGCCGAGTACGGCCGGATCGCCAAGGACGAGATCCGCAAGGCCGGCGGCGTGCCCTTCGAGTTCAACACCATCGGCGTGGACGACGGCATCGCCATGGGCCACGAGGGCATGCGCTACAGCCTGCCCTCGCGCGAGCTCATCGCCGACTCGCTCGAGACGATGATGAACGCGCACTGCCTCGACGCGCTGGTGTGCATCCCCAACTGCGACAAGATCGTGCCCGGCATGCTCATGGGCGCGCTGCGCGTGGACGTGCCCACCGTGTTCGTCTCCGGCGGCCCCATGAAGGCGGGCCAGCTCTCCGACGGCACCGCCATCGACCTCGCCACCGCCTTCGAGGCCGTCGCCAAGCGCTCGCGCGGGGAGATGACCGACGCCGAGCTGTACGAGATCGAGTGCAAGGCCTGCCCGTCCGGCGGCTCCTGCTCGGGCATGTTCACCGCCAACTCGATGAACGTGCTCTGTGAGGCCATGGGCGTGGCGCTCCCCGGCAACGGCACCATCCTGGCGCTCACCCCCGAGCGCGAGGCGCTGGTCCGCGCCGCCGCCCGCCGCGCCGTGGAGATCGCCGGCGACGAGCGGTTCCGCATGCGCCGGGTGGTGACCGCCGACGCCATCCACAACGCGTTCGTGGTGGACATGGCCATGGGCGGCTCCACCAACACCGTGCTGCACATGCTGGCCATCGCGCGCGAGGCGGGGGTGCCCTACGGCCTGCGCGACATCGAGGCGGTGGCCGGGCAGGTGGCCCACATCGCCAAGATCGCCCCCTCGCTCTCCACCGTGCACATGGAGGACGTGCACCGCGCCGGCGGGGTGCCCGCGGTGCTGAACGAGGTCTCGAAGCGCGGCGGCGTGGTGCGGACCGAGGTCCTGACGGTGACCGGCCAGACCGTGGGCGAGCGGATCCGCGGCGCCCGCATCACCGACCCGGCCGTGATCCACCCGCTGGAGGAGGCCTACTCGCCGGTGGGCGGGCTGGCGGTGCTCTTCGGCAACCTGGCCTCGGAGGGCGCGGTGGTGAAGACCGCCGGCATCCAGCCCTCCATGCGCAGGTTCACCGGCAAGGCCATCTGCTTCGACTCGCAGGACGAGGCGGTGGCCGGGATCATGGCCGGCAAGGTCCAGGCCGGCCACTTCGTGGTGATCCGCTACGAGGGGCCCAAGGGCGGCCCGGGCATGCAGGAGATGCTCTCGCCCACCGCGCTCATCATGGGCATGGGGCTGGGCGAGAAGGTGGCGCTGGTCACCGACGGCCGCTTCTCCGGCGCCACCCGCGGCGCCTGCGTCGGCCACGTCTCGCCCGAGGCGGCCGAGGGCGGCGTGATCGGCCTGGTGCAGGACGGCGACGCCATCACCATCGACGTGGAGAGGCGCGCGCTCACGCTGGACGTGCCGGACGTGGAGCTGGCGGCCCGGCGCGAGCGCTGGAGGCCGGTGCGCCGGCAGGTCGGCTCCTCCTGGCTGCGCCGCTATGCACACCTGGTGACCAACGCGTCGGCGGGGGCGGTGCTGCGGTCGGATCTCTAGCGCTGCAGGTTGACCTCCGGGATCTCCCGGGGTGAGATGGGCGCCTTCTCCAACCCCGGGGTTCCCATGTCCGAGCCGCTCCTCGCCCACCCGCCGCCGCTGCAGACCGCGCCCTTCACCGTCGGTGGCGCCATCTCCACCACGTTCGCGGTCTGGGCCAGGAACCTCGTCCCCTTCACCCTGCTCACGCTGGCGCTCGAGGCTCCGGTCTACCTGCTGACCTGGCTGGCGCAGGACGGGGGCAGCGGTGCCCAGCGCGCCGTCCAGTTCCTGGGCCAGCTGGTCAGCCTGGTGGTCACCGCCGCGCTCACCTACGGCGTGCTGCGCAGCCTGGCGGGTGAGCGGGTCGAGCTCGGCCGGCTCTTCTCGGTCGGCCTCAGCCGCTTCGGGGCGGTCCTGGGGACCTCGATCCTGGTCGGCCTGGCGGTCATCGTCGGCCTGATCCTGCTGATCGTGCCCGGCATCATCGTCGGCGTGGGCCTCTCGGTGGCGCTGCCGGCGCTGCTGGCGGAGAAGGACCTCGGCGCCACCGCCGCGCTGAGCCGCTCCTGGGAGCTCACCAAGGGGCGCAGGTGGGAGGTCTTCGCCGTGCTGCTGGTGATCGGCCTGGTCATGCTGGTGGGCGTCCTCGTGCTCGGCGGCGTCATCGGGCTGGCCGTGGGGGTCACGGCCGGGCTGGGCGGTGACGGGACCGGGTTCGTGGCGCTGGTGGGCATCGCGGTGGGGGTGATCTCCGCGCCCCTGACCGCGCTCTACGCCTGCGCGCCGGCGGTCCTCTACCGCGACCTGCGCGTGCAGAAGGAAGGCGTGGACACGGCCAGCCTGGCGGCGGTGTTCGAGTAGCGCTCCGCGGGGCGGGCTGCGGCCTCGGCCGTGGCCTCAGCCCGCCCGCTCCCACGCGGCCGCGAAGAAGCCGTCCGTCCCGTGCCGGTGCGGCCAGGTCCGCACGAAGCCCTCGGCGGTGAGCACGGCCGGATCGAGCGCCGGGACCACGCGCCGGAAGCCGCGGTGGGCGGCCTCGAAGGCCAGCGCCACCGCCTCGTCCTCCTCGCGCCGGAAGGTGCAGGTGGCGTAGACCAGCCGGCCTCCGGGGCGCACGTGGCCGGCCGCGCGCGCGAGGATCTCCAGCTGCAGCGCCGGCAGCGGCGCGAAGCGGGCCGGGTCGAGCCGCCAGCGCAGGTCCGGCCCGCGCCGCAGCGCGCCCAGCTCGGAGCAGGGCGCGTCCACCAGCACGCGGTCGGCCCGGAGTCCGGGCGGCGCCTCGGCGCCGTGCACCCGCACGATCCCCGCCGCGCCGGCCCGCTCGGCCCGCGCGCGCAGCCGGACCAGCCGCTCAGGATCCGGATCGGCCGCGTGGACCGCCCCGGCGCTGCCCACCTCGGCGGCCAGCAGCAGCGTCTTGCCGCCGGGGCCGGCGCAGGCGTCCAGCACCACCTCGCCCGGCCGCGCCTCCACGGCGGCGCCGAGCAGCTGGCTGCCCTCGTCCTGCACCTCGAAGTGCCCGTCGCGGAAGGCGGGCAGGCCGTAGACGTTGGGGCGCGGGTGGACCGAGAGGAGCGCGTGCGGCGCCAGCGCGGCGGCGCGTGTGGGGACGCCCTCCCAGGCCAGGCGCGCTGCCAGCGCCGGGCGCGTGGTGCGCAGCAGGTTGGCGCGCAGGAAGACCGGCCCGGGGAGGTCCAGCGCGTCGGCCAGCGCCGCGGCCTCCGGGCCGGCCGCGCCGCGCAGCTCGTCGGCGAGCCAGTCCGGGAGCGAGAAGCGGTCCGCCAGCCCCGGCGGCGGCGGGACCGGCGGCGGCAGCGCGTCCGGCGGCAGGGCCGTCAGGGCCGCGGCGTCGGCCCGCCCGCCCAGGTCGCGCGCCAGCGCCGCCAGCAGCAGCCGCGGCGGCGCGTCCGGCGCGCCCAGCTGCGTCCGCAGCCGGCGGCGCCACAGCCCCACGCCGAAGATGGCCTCGGCCGCCGCGGCGCGGCTGGGGGCGCGCAGCTCGCGGTGGGCGCGCAGGAAGCGATCCAGCACCCGTTCCCCCGGGGCGCCGGCGAGCACCTCCGCCAGCGGGCCGTCCAGCGCCGGCGCCAGCCCTGCCAGCGCCTCCCAGGGCACGCCCTGCAGGCGCGCCTCCGACGGGGACGCCGGCGTGGTCTGTGCGTCCAGCGCCATCGGACGAGGATAGCGCAGCGGGCGCGGCCGGCGTGGGTCCCGATGCCGCGCGGCGCGGCGGCCGGCCCGGTCTTCCGCTACACTCCAGGGGTGATGGCCTTCCTGAAGACCGTTCGGCCTGAGCGTGGGGCCGCGAAGCGGCCCGGAGTCGAAGGCCAGGGATCGCGCCGCCCGCCGCTCGCCCGGCCACCCGTCTCCCGCCCCTCCGCGGGGCTGAGGGAGGCGCGATGAGCCAGGCCCGCGTGCTGGTGGTGGACGACAAGGAGAACCTGCGCAAGCTCTTGGCGCGGGTGCTGGGGGAGCAGTTCGAGGTGGAGACCGCCGAGGACGGCGCCCGCGCCATGGCGCTGGTGGCCAGCCGCCCCTACGACGTGGTGCTCACCGACATCCGAATGCCGGCCGCCGACGGCTTCGAGCTCTTGGCGGCGGTGAAGGCGCGCTCCCCGGACACCGAGGTGGTGATGATGACCGGGTACGCCACCGTGGCGGACGCGGTCCGCGCCATGAAGCTGGGCGCGCTCGACTACCTGGAGAAGCCCTTCGACCCCGACGCCGCGCTGGCGGTGGTGGCGCGGGCGGCGGAGCGCAAGCGGTCGGCCGACGCGGCGCGCGCCGAGGCCCCGGGCGAGGAGGCCCGCTTCCACAACCTGGTGGGGAAGAGCCCGCGCATGCGCGAGGCCTACGCGCTGCTGGAGAAGGCGGCCGGCCTGGACCTCACCGTGCTGCTGCTGGGCGAGACCGGCACCGGCAAGGAGCTGGCGGCGCGCGCCGTCCACTACCACTCCGCCCGGCGCGAGCGCCGCTTCGTGCCGGTCAACTGCGGCGCGCTCCCGGCCGAGCTGGTGGAGAGCGAGCTGTTCGGCCACGCCCGCGGCGCCTTCACCGGCGCGGCCACCGCGCGCGCCGGGCTGTTCGAGGAGGCGCAGGGTGGGACGCTGTTCCTGGACGAGATCGGCGAGCTGCCGCTGCCGGCGCAGGTGAAGCTCAACCGCGCGCTGCAGGAGAAGGAGATCCGCCGCGTGGGCGACGCGCAGGCCATCCCTGTGGACGTGCGGGTGATCGCCGCCACCCACCGCGACCTGCGCGACGAGGTGAAGGCCGGCCGCTTCCGCGAGGACCTCTTCTACCGGCTCAACGTCTTCCCGGTGCCGCTGCCCCCGCTGCGCGAGCGGCCAGAGGACGTGGCGCTGCTGGCGGCGCACTTCCTGGAGAAGCACGCCCGCGCGCTGCGCCGGGCCGTCACCGGGTTCGAGCCGGAGGCGCTGCGCCGCATGGCGGCCCACGCCTGGCCAGGGAACGTGCGCGAGCTGGAGAACGCGGTGGAGCGGGCCGCCGCCGTGGCCAGCGGCGAGAAGATCACCGCCGCCGACCTGCCGCCCGACGTGGCCGCGCCGGCGCCGGGCGCCGCACCCTTGGAGCCGGCCGCCGCGCTGGCGCGCCTGCCCTACCGCGAGGCGGTGGCCGGCGCGCGCGATTGCGTCTCGCGCGAGTACCTGGTGGCGCTGCTGGAGGAGTTCGGCGGGAACGTCACCCGCGCCGCCGAGCGGGCCGGGCTGGAGCGCGAGAGCCTGCACCGGCTGCTGCGCAAGTACGGGCTGCGCTCGGAGGACTTCAAGTAGTCAGAAGAGGCGCAGGCCGCAGCTCAGCGGGGAGAAGACGGCCGCCAGCGCCAGGAAGGCCAGCACGACCTGCCAGGTGGGCCGCCTGCGGGCGGCGGCGAGCCGCTCTGCGGGAGACTGGGCCAGCGCGAGCGGCGCCGCGGCCTCCGGGGCTTCGCCGGTGGCCTCGGCAGCCAGCTGTTCGGCGGTGGGCGCCTCCAGCATCTCCCCGACCACCTCGGCCGCGCGCGCCAGGTCGGACTCGAGCACGTAGATGCCCGCGCTGCGCCCCACGTTTCCGAGGACCCCGGCGCCGAACAGCTGCGGCAGCACGCCGTCCAGAATCGCGCAGCTGGCAGGGCACGCCGGCCTCCTCGAGCAGCCCCTGCACCACGAGGGCCTCGCCGTGGTCGGCGTAGCTGGCGAACAGGACGGTGCGGTCGGACATGGCCGGACCGTAGCACGGCCGCGCTGGCGGCGGACGGCCGCCGGTCGTCCACGTCGCGGCCCGGTGCCTCGTGTACAGTCCAGGGATGATGACCCCCGCCGCCTGCCCAACCTGCCTGCAGCCGCTCCCGGAGCCGCGCGGGAGCTTCTGCCCAGCGTGCGGCGCGCGGCAGGCGTCCGCCGGGCCGGAGCTCCCGGTCCCCAGCGCGCCCGCGGCGGCCACGCTCCACCCCGGGCTTCGCCCCACGGGCGTCCTCTTCCTGGCCCGGGCGGCGCTCTCGCTGCCCGGGCTCGTCACCGCCGTCCAGTCGTCGTTCCGGTTCCCGCTCCCCTGGGTGGCCGAGACCGTGCTCATCGCAGCCATCGGCGCGGCGCTGCTGGCCCGGGTGCAGGCGCTGCGCTGGCCGGCGCTGGGCGCTGCCGCCCTGCCGCTGGTCCTGTCGATCCACCTGCTGGGGTCGATCGCTGGATACGGCGGCGGCGAGGCGTTCCTGACCGCCGGCGTGCTCATCCCCATGCTGCTGTCGCCGCTGGTGTTCCTGGCGGCGACGGCCCTCCTGCTCGTCCCGCGCCCGCAGCCCACGGCGCGGGTGGCGCTGGTGGCGCTCGGCCTGGCGCCGGGGGTGCTGCTGACGCTGTGGAACCAGATCAAGCTGATGGTGGGGTAGGCGAGGAGGTGGGGATGGGCCTGGCGGGGTTCCGCGCCTCGTGAGCGCGGCCGCGTCCGGTCCGGCAAGGATCAGCCCGGCCGCGCCGGGCTCACCACCGCGTCGTAGCGGCGCGTGCCGGTCCGCTCGAAGCGAGCGCGGCGGCCCGGCGCACGTGGGGGCTAGGCGCCGCGCAGCCGCCGTGGCATGAACCGGAGGATGGAGGCGCTGCTCTACACGCTGGGTGGGGTGCTCCTGGTGGTCGGGCTGGCCGGCGTGGTGCTGCCCGCCGTGCCGGGCTCGCTCTTGCTGGGCCTGGGCGCGGTGCTCATCGGCTGGGCCGACGGCTTCCAGCGGGTGGGCTGGGGCGCGGTCATCACCGCCGTGGTGCTGGCCGTGATCATCTGGGCGGTCGACCTGCTGGCCGGGATCCTCGGCGCGCGGGCCTTCGGCGCGTCGAAGTGGGCCGTGATCGGGGCCGGCCTCGGCCTGCTGGCCGGCCTCTTCTTCGGCCTGCCCGGCCTGGTGCTGGGTCCGGCGGTGGGCGCCATCGCGCTCGAGTACCTCCGCAACCCGGACTTCGAGCGCGCGCTCAAGGCCGGGGCGGGCGCGTTCCTGGGCTTCGTGCTGGGCAGCGCCGTCAAGGTGGCGCTGGCCTTCGTGCTGATCGGCGTGCTGGTGCTGGCCCTCGTCATCTGAGCCCCCCCCTTGGTAAGGGTGGCGCGTCACCTCCGGGTGTGGCGTGCCCGGGCGATGCCGGCAGAAATGGGCCCTGGTTTCACGGACCCGTGGTCCGTCCCCTCCGGTGCGGAGCTTGCTTCCGTCCAGGCGTCCCCCTGGCCCAGCCGGCGCCGCCAGGGTGTGGAGGACTCTGGGGAAAACCTTGGCTCGCAGCGGCTTCTCGCGGACGCCCATGCTGCTCTTCGCTGGCCTGGCCCTGGCCATCGCGGCCGGAGGCGTGGCCTTCGAGCGGCAGACGACCGAGGCGCGGCGCGAGGAGACCGAGCGCAAGGTGGCGGCCATCGCCAGGCTGCAGGCCGACGCCATCGGCGCCTGGCGCGCGGAGCGGGTGCGCGCGGCGGTCGGGCTGGCGTCCACCATCGAGGCGCTGGTGGACCTGCCGGCGCTGGGCCGGACCGGCCTGGCCGCCGACGGCGTCCGCGCCGACCTGACGCTCGCCTTCGCCGCCTACCAGCGCGAGCGACGCGCCGACCTGGCCGCGGTGGTGGATGCAGGCGGCCTCCCGCTGGCGGGCACCGCGCAGGACCTCCGCCCCGTCCTCTCGGCAGGGCTGCCCGGCGCGCCGCTGGCGACCGACGTCACGCTCCCCGGCGGCGGGCTGGGGCTGCAGGTCACGGTGCCGCTGCAGGCGCGCGCGCCGGCGGCGGCGCTGGTGGTCCGCTTCGACGCGGCGCGCGAGGTGCTGCCGTTCCTCCGCGGCTGGCCCGGCGCCACCGCCAGCGGGCAGCTGCTGCTGGTGCGGCGGTCCCGCGGGCAGGCGGTGACGTTCGGCGCCGGCGCGAGCGCCGCGGAGCTCTCCTCGCGGCTGCCCGGCGGCTCCCTCCTGGACGGGCTGACCGCGGCGGCCGCCACCGGCCGCCCGGACGTGGTGCGCGGGCTGGACGACCGCGGCGTGGAGGTGATCGCCGCCGCCCACCCGGTCCCGGGCTCGCCCTGGACGGTGCTGGCCCGCGTCGACGCCGCCGAGACCGAGGGGGCCGAGCGGACGCTGGGCGCGCTCACGCTCATGGCCGCGCTGGGGCTGGTGGCGGCCACCGGCGCCGGCCTCCGCCTCTGGTCGCGCCGCGATCGCGTGCGGACGCTGGAGCGGGCCTGGAGCGCCGAGCGGCGGGCCCGCCTGCTGCGCGACGAGCAGGCCCGGCTGGTCGAGCTGGTGGGCGAGCCGGTGGTGCTGCTCGACCCCGAGCAGCGCGTCCGCTTCTGGAACCCGGCCGCGGAGCGGCTTCTTCGGCCACCCGCCGGACGAGGCCATCGGCCGCGACCTGGACGAGCTGCTGGCGGCGCGCCCCGCCGGCGATCCGGAGGGGCTGCGCCGCCTGCGCGAGCAGCCTCGCTGCACGACCGAGCTGCGGCTCTGCCGCCGCGACGGCGAGCCGCTGGAGGTGGAGGTCACGGCGGTGGCCCTGCGGGTCGCGGAGGGCGCCGTGGCCGGGCACCTGCGCGTCCTCCACGACCTGACCGCGCGCCGGCGCGAGGAGGCCTCGCGGCTGGCGCTCAGGGCGCGGCTGGCCGAGAACCGATCGCATGGCGTCGATGGGCCTGGTGGCCGCCAGCGTGGCGCACGAGGTGGCCACGCCGGTGGGCTACGCCCTGACCAGCCTGCGCTTCGCGCGCGAGGAGCTGGCCCGGACCGCGCCCGCGCTCCAGGAGATCGAGGCCGCGCTGGCCGACGCCGAGGAGGGCGCCGAGCGGGTCCGGCGCATCGTGGCCGAGGTGCGCACCTTCTCGCGCGCCGGCGCAGAGGAGGGGCCGGCCGACGTGGCGCGGGTGGTGGACTCGGCCCTGCGGCTGGCCGGCGCCGAGCTGCGCCACCGGGCGCGCGTGGTGGTGGAGGTCGCGCCGGTCCCGCCGGTGCGGGCCAGCGCCCACCACCTCGGCCAGGTGCTGCTCAACCTGCTCGTCAACGCCGCCCACGCCATCCCGCCCGGCGCGCCGGAGCGCAACCAGGTGCGGGTGGTGGCGCGGCGCGACGGCGACCAGGTGCTGGTGGAGGTGGCGGACACGGGCGGCGGCATCCCGCCCGGCGTCGCCGAGCGGCTCTTCGAGCCGTTCTTCACCACCAAGGCGGCCGGGCAGGGCACCGGCCTGGGCCTGGCCATCTGCAAGCGGCTGGTGGACGAGGCCGGCGGGGCCATCTCCTTCGAGAGCGCGCCGGGGCAGGGCACCACGTTCCGGCTGCGGCTGCCCGCGGCGCCGGCCGCCGCCGACGCGGCCGGCCGGGCCCGCGTGCTGGTGGTGGACGACAATCCCTCGGTGGCGCGCGCCCTGGCCCGCACGCTGGCCTCGGCGCACGACGTCCGACCGAGACCGACCCGCGCAGCGCGCTGGCGCTGCTGCGGACCGGCGAGCCCTTCGACCTGGTCATCTGCGACGTGCGCATGCCCGGGCTGGACGGGATCTCGCTGCTGGAGCGGGCCGGCGAGGCGCGGCCCGGGCTGCAGGCCAGCTGGGTCTTCGTCACCGGGCACGCGGGCGAGGCCGAGGAGCGGCTGGTCCGGACCGGCCGGCCCGTGCTGCGCAAGCCCTTCGACCCCGCCGCGCTCCGCGCGCTGGTGGACGGGCGGATCTCCCGGCGGGCCTGCTGAGCCGGGTGCGCCGCGGCCCGCGGGCCTGTACCATGGCCGCCTTGTCCCTGCGCCCCGCCCTCGCCGCGCTGCTGCTCTCCCTGGCCTTCCCTGCGGCCGCCGCGGTGCGCGCCGGCGACGCGCCGCTGGGGCTGGCCACGCCCGGCCCGCTGCGCGGGCTCTTCCTGGACATGCCGCTCCACGACGCCCGCGGCGCCGGCGCCCCCACCCTCGAGCTGCGCTGGCACCTGGCCAACAGCTGGACCGAGCCGACGCTGCTCTTCCGCGGCGAGCAGGTGGTCTCGGTGCAGCAGGACGTGCAGGCCGACGTGCTGCAGCTGCGGGTGGGCGTGCCCTGGTCGCGCCTGCTGCAGGCCGCGTGGGCCGAGCGGGTCGAGACCACCGTGGAGGCGCAGCTGTCGTACCTGTGGGGCGGCTGGACCGACCTGCCCATCGAGCGCTGGCACGCGCTCATCGACTCCTGGAACTTCGAGCGCGAGCAGTACCCGCGCGACGAGGTGCACCTCACGCTGGCCGAGGAGGGCGGCCCGACGCTGGCGCAGCTCGACCACCCGCGCCTGGGCTTCGGCGACGTGGCGCTGCGCACGCAGGCGCGGCTCTGGTCCGGCCCGGCCGCCCCCGGGCAGGCGCCGCGCTGGGCGGTGGCGGGCCGGTTCGAATCTCAAGCTCCCCACCGGCCAGCTCGCGGCCATGGGCGGCTCGGGCGGCCTCGACGCCGGGCTGGGGCTCTCCGGCACCTGGGCGCCGGCGGGCTGGTTCACCGGCCACGCCGGGGGCAGCCTGCGCGCGGTGAGCGGCCTCCCGCACGGCTTCCCGCTGCAGCCCCGGACGCTCCAGGGCGGCCTGGACCTGTCGCTGGTGGTGCGCCCCTGGCCCTGGCTGGCGCTGGTGGGCGAGGCGCGCCTGTCCTCGGCGCTCTTCCAGGACGGGTGGTCGCTCGCGCCGGGCGTGAAGGAGCCGGAGGCCACCGCCTGGTACTCGCTGTTCCGGGCCCAGCAGCAGCTCACCGGCGCGGTGCGGGTCGGCGAGGTGACCGTGTTCCTGGCCGAGGACTTCACGGTGGGGAAACGCTACGCCACCGACCCCGGGGCCGTCCTGGTTCTACGACACCAACACGCCGGACCTGGTGCTGGGCGTGTCGTGGCGCCACGCGTACTGAGACCTCAGGCTCCAGACCTCAGGCCTCAGGGGAAGCAGCAGCTCCAGCGGGACCGCGAGCTGCGGACCAGCGCCCTTCCGTTCGCCCTGCGCGCAGCGGCGCGAAGCGCCGCGGAGTCGAAGGGCAGGGCTCGACCTCACCTCACCCCGCGCAGGCGCCGCACCGGCGCGGCCGCGGGCGGCGCGTCCTGCGGCGCCACCAGGGCCACGCGGCCCGGGTCGCGCGCCAGGATCACCTCCGGCCCCTGGTCCGGCGCCAGCGCCCGCAGCTCCGGGAAGACCGCCGCGCCGAACAGGGCCGGCTCGCGCACCGCGCCGCCGGCCGCGGTGGCGGCCAGCGGGCGCCCCTGCTGCCGGGCGGCGGCGGCCAGCGCGGCCAGGTGGCCCGGCAGCGGCGCGGCCTCCTCGCTCCCCAGCAGCATCACCCCGCCGGCGGCCGGCGCGCACTCCAGCAGCCGGGCCAGCCCGCGCTGCAGCAGCGCCGGGGCGCCCGGCCCGGCGCCGGCCCCGCACACGGTGACCACCGGGAGCCCGGCCAGCGCGCCGCGCAGCGGGTCGCTGGAGAGGGCCAGCACCACCACCACCGGCCAGAGCCCGGCGTCCACGGCGGCGCTGGCCGCCTGGCGCACCAGGGCGCCGTCATCGTCCGCGCTTCCGGAACGCGGCGCCCCGGCCAGCACGATCCCGGCCAGCCCTTGCATGTCGCTGGAGTCCGTCACGTCCCCCGCCGCAGCGCCCGACGGGGCGCGCGACCGGGATTCTGTCCGGACCGAGGCGCGGCGTCCCGCCGGAACGTTCGTTTTCCCCCACCTGGGAACCCGGGCAGCCCAGGTCAGGCTGCGCGCTCCAGCGCGCTCAGGGCGCGCTCAGCCCCGCGCCGCCGCGGCCAGCGCGGAGGCCAGCTGGGCGAGGTCGAAGGGCCTGTCCACCAGCGGCCGCCCGGTCCGCGTCACGGCCGCGCGACGCGCGGCGTCGAGCTTCCCGGTGGCGGTGAACACCACCCGGCGCGCCAGCTCGGGCCAGCGGGCCGCCAGCGCCTGGTGCAGCGCCTCGCCGGCGAGGTCGGGCGTGTCCAGGTCGCAGAGGATCACGTCGAAGCGCTGGCCGGCCTCGAGCCGCGCCTGCGCCTCGCCGCCGCTGGCCACCACCGAGACCTCGTGGTCCGGCAAGAGCCGCGCCAGCGACCGGCCCACCTCCGGCTCGGCCTCGATCACCAGGAGCCGCGTCCGGTCCTCCGCCGCGGGGGCCGCGGCGGCGCCGGGGACGGCCGCCGGCAGGACCACCTGCGCCACGGTCCCGCCCCCCGGCGTGCTGTCGAGCAGGAGCGAGCCGCCCAGCGACGTGAAGATGGCCCGCGCGGCCGGGAGCCCCAGCCCGTGCCCGGTGCCGGCGGGGCCCGCCGAGAAGGGATCGAAGGCGCGGCTCAGCTTCTCCTGCGCCAGCCCGGCGCCGTCGTCGGAGATCTCCACCCGCGCGTCCCCCTCCGGCGTGCGGCCCAGCCCGACGCGCAGGGTGTGGACCTCGGGCGCCCCGTCCGGCAGCGACTGCAGCGCGTGCACCAGCAGGTTCAGGAAGGCCTGGGCCAGCCGCGCCTCGTTGGCCAGCACCCGCGGCGCCTCCTGGAAGGCCCGCACCAGGCGGGCCCGGCGGCGCAGCGCCGGCGTGAGGAGCGCCAGCGCCGCGTCGAGCACCCGGGCCAGGTCGAGCGCGGCGCGCGGCTCGTCCTCTGCGCGCGCGAAGAGGCGCAGGTACCGGACCGTGTCGCGCACCCGCTCGGCGGCCTCGCGCGCGTCGCGCAGCGCCGCCTCCAGCTCCGCCGCGGCCTCGCGCTGGGCGCTGGCCGGCGGGAGCGCCGCCGCCAGCCCGGGCAGCGCCTCCAGCGCGTAGCCCAGGTTGGCCAGCACGCCGGCGAGCGGGCTGCTCACCTCGTGGGCCACGCCCGCCGCCAGGGTGCCGACCGCGGCCAGGCGGCCCGCCTGCAGCGCCCGCTCCTCGGCCTCCTTGTGCGCCGTGACGTCGAGCAGCGTCCCCTCGATCAGCTCGGTGCCGTCCTCCACCACCCGCAGCTGCTCGCTGTAGATCACCCAGACCGGCGTCCCGTCCCGCCGGCGCATGCGCAGCTCGCCGGCCTGCAGCGCGCCGTCGGCGCGCAGCCGCGCCAGGATCTCCTCACGCATTCGCGGGTCGAGGTAGAGGGCGGTGGCCGGGACCTCCTGCAGCTCCTCGGGCGAGGCGTAGCCGAAGGCGCGGGCGAAGGCCGGGTTCACCTCCAGCAGGCGCCCGTCCGGCGTGCTCCGGTACACGCCGGCCAGGTTGCGCTCGAACAGGTCGCGGTAGCGCTCCGCGGTGGCGCGCAGCGCCGCGGCCAGCTCCGCCGCGCGGAGCGCCTGCTCGCCGGTCGTGTCGGGGGGCGCCGTCACCGGACCGACAGTAGGAGAACGCGCCGCCCGGCCGCAAGCGCCTCGCGGTCACGCCTGCGGGGCGGTGCGGCCTGCCCCCACACCGGGGCCGGGACCGGGGGCCCGCGCGCACTTACCGGTCGCCCGCCGGGCCGCGACGGGGTAGGACTCGGGCGATGATCGCCTGGGAGATCGTGGAGCGCGCGGAGCAGCCCGGTGGCGGCGAGCTGGTGCTGGCTCGCCGGGGCCAGGAGTGGGCGGTGCGGGCCGGCGGGCGCGTGCTGATGACCTCGCGCGTCCACGGCTCGGAGGAGGCGCTGGCGGCGCTGGCGCTGGAGCGGGCCGCGCAGGCCCGGGCGGTGCTGCTGGGCGGCCTGGGGATGGGCTTCACGCTGCGGGCCACGCTGGACCGGCTCCCCGGGGACGCGCGCGTGATCGTGGCCGAGCTCTCGCCGGCGCTGGTGGCCTGGAACCGGGGGCCGCTGGCGGACCTGGCCGGCCGGCCGCTGGAGGATTCGCGGGTGCGGCTGCAGGTGGGAGACGCCGCGGCCCGGATCCGCGAGGCGCGGGGGGCCTGGGACGTGATCCTGCTCGACGTGGACAACGGCCCGGAGGCGGTGGCCCGCCCCGCCAACGCCGGGCTCTACGGCAACCCGGGCATCCGCGCCTGCCGCGACGCGCTGCGCGGCGGCGGCGTGCTGGCGGTCTGGTCGGCCGGGCCCGACGCCGCCTACCAGGCGCGCCTGGAGCGGGCCGGCCTCTCGGCCGAGGTCCGCACCGTGACCGCACGCGGCGAGGCCGGCGGCGTGCGCCACACCGTCTTCCTGGCCAGCAAGCCCGCCTCCCGCCCCAACCAGCCGCGCCCCGCGCCGGCGCGCCGGGCCGGGCCCGCGCCGCGGGGCGGCGTGCGGCGGCGGCCGGGGAGAGGGTAGGCTCCCGGCGTGCGCCCGTCGCCCACCGCCCGCGCCGCGCTGGCCGCCGCCGCCCTGCTGGCGGCCGTCGCGCAGGCCGGCTGCTCCCGGAGCTACGACGACGAGCACTACCGGCGCGTCTCGGCGCTCTGCGCCGGGCTGGTGGAGGCGCGCGCCACGGTGGGGGACGCCGTGGCCGCGTTCGGCAAGCCGCCCTCGCAGGAGGCCTGCGAGCCGGCGGCCTCGCTGGGCGAGGGGGACGCCTGCACGGTCGCCGCGCCCTGCGCCGTCCGCTGGGTCTGGCCGGCGCGCGACGAGGGGCTGTGCGGCGGCGCCGGGTGCTCCTACGGCTGCGAGCTGCGCTTCGACGATCCGGCGCTCGAGGGCGGCAGCTGCGCCGGCCAGTTCCTGGACGCGATCCCGCCCGCGCGGCGGTAGGCTCCGGCCGCGCTTGCCCCCGGCCGCCGGGTAGGGGATACCGGCAGCGGTGCCCGGCCCCATGTACACCGCGCTCGAGGAGCGCCTGTTCCGCGCCCTGAACGCGGACGGCGGCCCCTGGCTCGACCGGCTGGCGACGCTGTTCGCGCCGGAGGAGACCGGCATCGCCTTCGGCCTGCTGCTGGCGCTGGCGCTCCTGTCGCTGCCGGGCCGCGAGGTGGGCCGCGCCGAGCGTGCCCGGCGGGTGGTGGCGCTGGGGCTGGCGGTGACGCTGAGCGACCTCCTGGGGAACGAGCTGATGCGGCCGCTCATCGGCCGCATGCGCCCGAACCACGCGCTGGAGGCGGTGCGCCAGCTGGCCCCGGGGCGCAACGTGGGCTCGCTCCCCAGCCTGCACGCCGCCAACTACGCAGCCATGGCCACCGTGGCCTTCGCGGGCGCCCGCTGGCTCGGGCTCCTGGCGGCCGGGGTGGCGGCGCTGGCCGCCTGGAGCCGCGTCTACGTGGGGGTGCACTGGCCCACCGACGTCCTGGCCGGCGCGGCCTGGGGCGTGGGCTGGGCCCTGGTCTCACTGCAGGTCACGCGCGGCGCGCTGCGCGCCTGGGTTCGCCGGCGCTGCTGACGGCCGGACGTCCCCTGTGAGGGCGGGCGTCCGGCCGGACCCCCGGCAGGCCCCTGGCCCCTGTCGTCCGATCCGGGGGGACCCCTCCGGCCCTGACCCGTGCCATGATGCAGGCCGCAGCGCGGACGGCTGATCGCCCCTGCTCCGTCCGTACGCTCCTCCTCCGATGCCCCAGGAACCCGCCAGACCCAACGCCCCCCGGCTGCTCCTCGTCGAGGACGAGGAGTCGAATCCGGCTGCTCATGCTGCGCCGGCTCACGCTGCGTGGGTTCAGCGTGACGGCGGTGGGCAGCGCCGAGGAGGCGCTGGAGGCGGCGCCGGTCGGCGGCTTCGGCGCGGTGCTGCTCGACGCCGGCCTGCCGGGCATGAACGGCTGGGAGGCGCTGGCGGCGCTGCGGGCCGACGAGCGGACGCAGGCGCTGCCGGTGGTGCTGGTCACGGCCCACGCCTACTCGGCCGACCGCGATCGCGCCATGGCGCTGGGGGCCTCGGGGTTCTTCTCCAAGCCGGTCGACTTCGCGGCGCTGGTGGCGCTGCTGTGGGAGCTGGCGGGGGCGCGCGCGGCGTGAGCTGGCTGGAGCGGATCATCCCGGCGCGCCCGCCCCGCCCGACGCGGAGCGGGCTCCTGATCCTGGCGGCGCTGGTGGCCGCGGCGGTGGCCGTCGGGGTGGTGCTGCGGGCGCTCGGGCTGGACGACGCCGGCGTGCTGACCCTGGTCTGGGCGGTGCCGGCCGGCTGGATGCTGGGGGCGCGCGCCGGGCTGGCGGCCGGCGTGGCCGGGCTGGTGCTCGACGTGGTGCTCACCCGCACCGGCGTGAACCCCGGGCCGCTGCGGGACGACTGGCCGGGGCTGGTGGCGGGGCTGCTGGTGCCGCCCGCGGCCGGCGCCGCGCGCAGCCTGGTGGAGAAGATGCAGGCGCAGGCGGCGCAGCTGGAGGCCGCGCGGGTGGAGGCCATCCGCGCCTCGCAGGCCAAGAGCGCCTTCCTGGCGCGCATGAGCCACGAGCTGCGCACGCCGCTGGCGTCGATCCTGGGCTACGCCGAGCTCCTGCAGGAGGAGGCGCGGGACGGGGCCCCGGAGGCGCTGGACGCCGACCTGAACCGGATCACCCAGGCGGCCCGCCACCTGATGGCGCTGGTGGAGGACCTGCTCGACCTGACCCGCATCGAGGCGCAGCAGCTCACGCTCACCTTCGAGCCCTTCTCGCCGGCGGCGATGGCCGCCGACGCGGCCGAGCTGATCCGGCCGCTGGCCGAGGCGGGCGGCAACCAGCTGGTGCTGGAGGTGGAGCGGGCGCCGGAGCGGCTGGTCTCGGACCAGCGCCGCTTCAAGCAGGTGCTGCTCAACCTGGCCGGGAACGCGGCCAAGTTCACGCGCCAGGGCACCGTCACGGTCATCGTGGAGCGGGCGCCGCGCGGCGAGGTGGCCGGGCTGGCGCTGCGGGTGAAGGACACCGGGCCGGGCATGACGCCGGAGGAGCAGCGGCGGCTCTTCGAGGAGTTCTACCAGGCGCCGCGGGCCCGGGCCTCGGGCAAGGGCACCGGCCTGGGGCTGGCCATCTCGCGGCGGCTCTGCGAGCTGCTGGGCGGCACGCTGGAGGTGGCCAGCGCGCCGGGCGAGGGGAGCACCTTCACGGCCTGGTTCCCGTCGGTGGAGAGCGCGGTGGCCTTCACCAGCGGCGTGGGTCAGAGCAGCCGGCCGGCCAGGACGATCGACGCCACGGTGAAGTAGATCACCAGCCCGCTCACGTCCACCAGGGTGGCCACGAACGGCGCCGAGGCGCTGGCCGGGTCGAGCCCGAGCCGCCGCAGCAGGAAGGGCAGCATCGAGCCGGCCAGGCAGCCCCACAGCACCACGCCGACGAGCGAGAGCCCCACGGTGGCGGCCACCGCCACGGCGTGCTCGCCGTAGGTGTGGAACATCCCCTGCCAGACCAGGATGCGGGTGACGCCGATGGCGCCCAGGATCAGCCCCAGCCCCAGCCCGGAGAAGACCTCCCGCCGCGCCACGCGCCACCAGTCGCGCAGCCGCACCTCCCCCAGCGCCATGGCGCGGATCACCAGCGTGGTGGCCTGCGAGCCGGAGTTGCCGCCGGAGGAGATGATGAGCGGGACGAAGAGGGCCAGCACCACCGCCTTGGCGATCTCGTCCTCGTAGGAGGCCATGGCGGTGGCGGTCAGCATCTCGCCCAGGAAGAGCGCGGCCAGCCAGCCGGCCCGCTTCTTAACCATCGACCCCATCGACATGTCGAGGTAGGGCGCGCCCAGGGCCTCGGTGCCGCCCAGGCGCTGGATGTCCTCGGTGGCCTCCTCCTGCACCACGTCCACGATGTCGTCGACGGTCACGAGGCCGCGCATCCGGCCCTCGGCGTCCACCACCGGCACGGCGATCAGGTCGTGCTGGGCGAAGACGCGGCTGACCGCCTCCTGGTCCATGTCGTCGCGCACCGTCACCACGTCGCGGACCATCGCGTCCTGCACCTGCTGGTCGGGGCGGGCGGTGAAGAGGTCGCGGAACGAGGTCACGCCCAGCAGGCGCTGATCCGCGTCGAGGACGTAGGCGTAGTAGATGGTCTCGACCCGGTCCCGCGCCTGGCGGCGCAGGTAGGTGATGGCCTCGTCCACGCTCATGTCCGGCCGCACGCGCGCGAAGCGCGGGTTCATCAGGCCGCCGGCGTCGTCCTCGGCGTAGGCCAGCAGCGCCGAGACCTCGCGCCGGGTCGCCTCGTCGAGGAGCGCCAGCAGCCCCGGCCGCTCCTCCGGCGGGTGGAGTTGGAGGAGGTCGGCGGTGTCGTCGGGGGCCAGGAGCCGCAGCCAGGCGCGCCGCTCCGCCTGCGGCAGGCTGGAGAGCAGGTGGAGCTGGTCGCGCGACGAGCTCTCCAGGAAGAAGTCCTCCTGGTCGATCCGGCCCAGCGCGTGAAACCCTTCGGCCCGCTCCTCGTCGGAGAGGAGGTCCCAGGTCTCGCGCAGCTCCTCCGGAGTCAGGGCGAGGTCGAGGGAGGGCTCTGGCGGGGTGGTCACTGTGGATCTCCGGCGCGACGGTGCCACTTCCTAACCCACCTGGCGCACGCTGGCACGCGCGGAGTCGCGGGCGCCGGGCCGCTGCGCGCGCCCCGGCGCACCCGCCTGCACCGCACCCACCGGGGGAACGGGTCAGGCCAGGAGCCGGGCTTGACGGGTCCGGAGCGCTGTGGCCGTATCATGCCATCGCAAACGTTTGCTCGGCGTGCTCCAGCGGTCGCCGGGCGGCGGCGCGTCGCCTGCCCGTCAGGGGCGGTGGAGGCGCCGGGATGCCGGACGTTGTGTTCGGCCGCGCGGGGCCGGACCAGCGTATGATCGTGCAGGTGCTTGTGGCCCGGCGCGGGCGCGCGCGGGAGCGACGGCTGGGAGGGGCCGAGAGAAGACATGGCGACCATCAAGGACGTGGCTGCGCTGGCCGGAGTGTCCTACACGACGGTCTCGCACGTGCTGAACGAGACGCGGCCGGTGCTGCCCGGCACGCGCGAGCGCGTGCTGGCCGCGGCCCGGAAGCTGGACTACGAGCCCAGCGCGGTGGCCCGCTCGCTCAAGCACCAGGTCACGCACACCGTCGGCCTGCTGGTCCCCAACAGCACCAACCCGTACTTCGCCGAGCTGGCGCGCGGCATCGAGGACGCCTGCTTCGCGGCCGGCCACAGCCTGATCCTCTGCTCGTCGGACGACGAGCCGGAGCGGCAGGCGGCGTACCTGAGATTGCTGCGGCAGAAGCGCGTGGACGGGATCGTCGTCGCGTCCGCCAGCGACGAGCCGCGCTGGGTGGGCGCGCTGCGCGACCTGCGCCTCCCGCTGGTGGTGGTGGACCGCGGAATCGGCGGCCTCTCCGCCGACCTGGTGCAGGTGGACAACGAGCGCGGCGGGGCGCTGGCGGCAGAGCACCTGCTCTCCCTGGGGCACGAGGCCATCGCCTGCATCACCGGCCCGCCGGGGCTGAGCGTGGACCGCGACCGGCTCCGCGGTTTCCGCCGGGCGCTGGCGGCCGGCGGCGTGAAGCTGCCGGAGGGCCGGGTGCTGGAGAGCGACTTCACCGCCCCGGGCGGCCGCAAGGCGGCGCTGGAGCTGCTGGAGAGGACGCCGCGGCTCACCGCCCTCTTCGTCTTCAACGACCTGATGGCCATCGGCGCGCTGCGCGCGGCGGCCGAGCTGGGGCTCCCGGTGCCGGGGCGGCTCTCGGTGGTCGGCTTCGACGACGTGGAGCTGTCACGGTACGTTTACCCGTCGCTCACCACGGTGGGCCAGTCCATCCGCAAGCTGGGCGAGGCCACCGTCGAGGCGCTCTTCGCGCGGGCGGCGCGCAGGGAGGAGGCGCCGCGCAGGGTGCGGCTGCGCCCCATGCTGCACGCCCGCGAGAGCACCGGCCCTGCGCCGGGCGCCGCGCAGGCGAAGGAGGGGAGGCGGACGCCGTGACCTCGCCGCAGGTGGTGGTGGTGGGCAGCCTCAACATGGACCTGGTGGCGCGCGCGGCGCGCCTGCCGGTCCCGGGCGACCGTGCCCGGCGAGGCCTTCACCACCGTGCCGGGCGGCAAGGGCGGCAACCAGGCGGTGGCCGCGGCGCGGCTGGGCGCCCGCACGGCGCTGGTGGGCTGCCTCGGCGACGACGGGTTCGGCGCGCAGCTCCGGGCAGTCCTGGCGGCGGACGGCATCGAGCTGTCCGCGGTGCGGACCGCGGCCGGCACCTCCTCCGGCGTGGCGCTGATCGTGGTGGACGGCGCGGGGCGCAACGGGATCGTGGTGGTGCCGGGCGCGAACGGCCTGCTCGCGCCGGACGACGTGGAGGCCGCCGCGCCGCTCCTGGCGGCCGCCCAAGTGGTGGTGCTGCAGCTGGAGACGCCGCTCGAGACCGTGACCCGCGCGGCCGAGCGCGCCCGGGCGCTGGGCAAGCAGGTGGTGCTCAACCCGGCGCCGGCGCGGCCGCTCCCCGACGCGCTGCTGCGGCTGGTGGACTGGCTGGTGCCCAACGAGACCGAGGCCGCCGCGCTCTCCGGGCTGCCGGTGGGGTCGCTGGCCGAGGCCGAGGCGGCCGCGCGGGCGCTCCAGGCGCGCGGCGCGCGGCAGGTGCTGGTCACCCTGGGTGAGCAGGGGGCGCTGGTGGCGGGCGCCGGCCCGGCGCAGCACTTCCCCGCGCCCCGGGTGAAGGCCGTGGACACCACCGCGGCGGGGGACACCTTCATCGGCGGGTTCTGCGTGGGGCTGGTGGAGGGCAAGACCATCCCAGAGGCGGTCGGGCTGGCGCAGGCCGCCGCGGCCCTGAGCGTGACCCGCTTCGGAGCGCAGCCCTCCATCCCGCGCCGCGCCGAGCTGGGCTGATCCCTGGGGCGGAGGGCGGGGCGGCGGCCCCGCGCCGCGCTGCGGCAAACTGCATGCGGCGGCCGGGGCCGGCCGGTGCCACACTCGGCGCCATGGACGGGAGCGCCGACGGCACCGCTGTCACCCGCGCGTTCGTGGCCAGGCACCAGGTCCACTACGACGTCCGCGACGAGATCGAGGTGGTGGACGAGCAGCGGATCAGGACCGGCTACACGCTGCGGCTGTGGGGCGTGGTACCGGCCGGCGGCCCCGAGCTGCTGCCGGCCGAGGTCCCCACCTCGCCCCTGGCCCACGGCCTCTCGCACCTGGCCGAGCACGCCATCCCGGTGGCCCGGGGCCGGACCTCGGTGCTGATCGAGCCGCCCGGCCCGGCCCTCTACGCGTCACGGGTGGTGAACGGCGCCGACGAGAATCGCGCTCGACGTGCGGATCGTCACCGGCCAGCTCTCCGGGATCCCGGCCGGCGCCCCGGAGGCGGCCTGCCTCAAGGCCGTCCGCCAGACGCTGGAGCAGCTGGGGGCGAAGCAGCGGGACTGAGCGAGGCGGCCTGGGGCCACCCCACGCCGCCCCGCCGCGCCGGGCGCGGGGGCCAGGACGCATCCGCCTGCAGGCGGCCCCGAGGTGAGGTAGAACGGCCGGCATGCGCGCCCCGGCCACCTTCCTCCTGCTGCTCGCGTACCTGGCCTTCGTCTCGCTGGGACTGCCCGACACCGTGCTGGGCGTGGCCTGGCCCTCGCTGCGCGGCGCCTTCGACCTCTCGCAAGCCGGCATGAGCGCCGTGCTGGTCTCGCAGGTCAGCGGGTACTTCCTCTCCGGGCTGGTGGCGGGGCGGCTGGTGGGGAAGCTGGGCGTGGGCGGGCTCCTGGCCGGGAGCAGCCTGCTGGTGGCGCTGGGGCTGGCCGGCTACGCCGCCGCCCCGGCCTGGGCGCTCTTCTTCCCCTGGGCCGCCGTGATCGGCCTCGGCTCCGGCGCCATCGACGCCGGCATCAACGGCTACGCCGCGCGCCACTTCCCGGTGCGCCACCTCAACTGGCTGCACGCGTTCTGGAGCGTCGGCGCCACCGCCGGCCCCGCCATCATGACCGCGCTCATCGCCGGGGGGGCTGGCTGGCGCGCCGGCTACGCCGTGCTCTCCGCCGCGCTGGCCGCCATGACCGCCGCGTTCTTCATCACCCGGAGCAGCTGGAACGACCCCGCCGCGCCGCCGCAGCCCGCCCCCGCCGGCGAGGATGGCCAGCCTCCGCCGCACGCGCCCATCGCCGACGAGCCGCTCGCCCAGGTGCTCCGGCGCGGGCGGGTCTGGCTGCAAATCGCGATCTTCTTCTGCTACACCGGCCTCGAGGCCGGCACAGGTGCCTGGTGCTTCACCGTCCTGCGCGAGGCGCGCGGGCTCTCGGTGGAGGCCGCCGGCGCGCTGACCACGGTCTTCTGGGGCAGCCTCACCGCCGGCCGCATCGCCATGGGGTTCGTGGTGGATCGGGTGGGCGCGGATCGCCTGCTCCGGCTCGCCACCCTCGGCGCGCTGGCCGGCGCCACGCTGTTCGCCGCCGGCGGCGCCGTGGGGGGCGGCGCCGGGCTGGTGGTGCTGGGTGTCTGCCTGGCCCCGCTCTTCCCCACGCTGATGGCGCGGACCCCGGCCCGCCTCGGCGCCGGCGCGACCGCGCACGCCGTCGGCTTCCAGGTGAGCGCCGCCACGCTCGGCTCGGCCGTGATGCCGTCGGTGGCCGGCTTCCTGGCGCAGCGGATCGGCCTGGGCGCCGTCGGCCCGTGGCTGGCCCTGCTGGCGCTGGCGCTGCTGGCGCTGCACGAGACGCTGCTGAAGGTGACGCGGGTGAGGGTGGCGGAGGCCTGACCCGGAACGCAGGCCGCTACAGCTGGCTGGCCGTGAGGCTGTCATCCGCCGCGAAGACGCGGGCCCGGCGCGGCGCCAGGTGGACCTGCTCGCCGGCCGCGAGCGCCAGGCGCTCCGCGGTGCGGGTCTCCACCTCGACCTCGATGGGCCCGTCGTGCGCCGCCGAGCTGAGCTCCACCCGGACCGCCGAGCCCAGCGGGACCACGCGGTCCACGCGGGCCGGGAAGGCGCCCGCCGCCGGGTCGCGCTGGATCTCCAGCTCGTGCGGGCGGACGAAGACGTGGGCCCGGCCCGGCGCGCGCCGGCCCGCGTCGGCGAAGGGGACGCCGTTGAGCCAGGCCTGGCCGCGCTCGATGCGGCCGTGGAAGACGTTCACCGCGCCCAGGAAGCGCATCACGAACGGGCTGGCCGGCTCCTCGAAGACCTGCGCCGGCGTGCCCACCTGCTCGATCCGCCCCGCGTTCATCAGGACCACGCGGTCGGCCACCTCGAAGGCCTCCTCCTGGTCGTGCGTGACGAAGACGCTGGTCACGTGCAGCTCGTCGTGCAGCCGCCGCAGCCAGCGGCGCAGGTCCTGGCGCACGCGCGCGTCCAGCGCGCCGAAGGGCTCGTCCAGCAGGAGGAAGCGCGGCGCCGTGGCCAGCGCGCGGGCCAGCGCCACGCGCTGCCGCTGGCCGCCCGAGAGCTGCTGCGGGTAGCGGTTGCGGTAGCCGTCCAGCTGGACCAGCGAGAGCAGCTCGTCCACCCGCGCCTTCACCTCGGCGCGCGGCCGCTTGCGGACCCGCAGCGCGAAGGCCACGTTCTCGGCCACCGTGAGGTGGCGGAAGAGCGCGTAGTGCTGGAAGACCACGCCCACGTTCCGCTCGCGCGCCGAGCGGGCCGACAGGTCCTCCCCGTCGTGCCGCACCGCGCCCGCGTCCGGGTGCTCCAGGCCGGCGATGATCCGGAGCAGCGTGGTCTTGCCGCAGCCCGACGGGCCCAGCAGCGCCACCAGCTCGCCGGAGGGGACCTGCAGCGACACGTCGCGCAGGACCGGGTGGCCGTCGAAGGACTTCCGGATGCCCTGGACCTCGATGCTCATGGGATGGCCTCCTCGGCCGCTTCGCGGGACACCGCCCGGGGCTCCGCCGCCGCGCCGTCGCCCTCGACGGCGGGCGCCGCGGCCTGCGCCGCGTCGCGGTGGGCCCGCCGCTGGTGCCACTCCAGCGCCTGCTTGGCCACCAGCGTGACCAGCGCGAGCAGGAAGAGCAGGGAGGCCACCGCGAAGGCCGCCTGGAACGCGTACTCGTTGTAGAGGATCTCGACGTGCAGCGGGATGGTGTTGGTCAGCCCGCGGATGTGGCCCGACACCACCGAGACCGCGCCGAACTCGCCCATCGCCCGGGCGTTGCAGAGGATCACGCCGTAGAGCAGGCTCCACTTCACGTTGGGGAGCGTGACGCGGGTGAGGATCTGCCAGCCGTTCGCGCCCAGCGTCAGCGCCGCCTCCTCCTCCTCGATGCCCTGCGCCTGCATGAAGGGGATGAGCTCGCGGGCCACGAAGGGGAAGGTGACGAAGACCGTGGCCAGCACGATGCCCGGCACCGCGAAGACGATCTTCACGCCGTGGTCGATGAGGAAGGGGCCCAGCCAGCCGTGCGCCCCGAAGAGCAGCACCGTCACCATCCCGGAGATGACCGGCGAGACGCCGAAGGGCAGGTCGATGAGCGAGAGCAGCGCGCTCTTCCCGCGGTAGCGGAAGCGCGTCACCGACCAGGCCGCGGCCAGGCCGAAGAGCGTGTTGAGCGGGACGGCGAAGAGCGCCACCAGCCCCGTGAGCCGGATGGCCGCCAGCGCGTCCGGGTCCACCAGGGCCTTCCACCAGAGCGCCAGCCCCTTGCGCAGCGCCTCGTGGACCACGCTCGCCGCCGGGACCAGCACCAGCAGCGAGAGCAGCAGCAGGGCCAGGGCCGTCAGGCTCCAGCGCACCCAGGCCGGATCCTGCGTGGCCGGGCGGACGCGGGGCGCGCCGCGGGCGGGGGCGGCCGGGGAGGCCAGCGCGGCGGCGTCGGCGGAGGCGCTCATGCGTGCCCCGTGCGCTGCCGGGTCCAGGCCTGGAGCCGGTTGATGGCCAGCAGCAGGAGGAAGGAGGAGAGCAGCAGCACCGCCGCGATGGCCGCCGCGCCGCCGTAGTCGAACTGCTCCAGCCGCGTCATGATCAGCAGCGGGGCGATCTCGGTCTTGCCCGGCATGTTGCCGGAGATGAAGACCACCGAGCCGTACTCGCCCAGGGCCCGGGCGAAGGCCAGGGCGAAGCCGGTCAGCGCCGGCGGCGCCAGGGCCGGCAGCAGCACCCGGCGGAAGGTCTGCCAGCGCGAGGCGCCCAGCACCGCCGCCGCCTCCTCGATCTCCGGGTCCAGGTCCTCCAGCACCGGCTGGATGGTCCGGACCACGAAGGGGAGGCCGATGAAGGCGAGGGCCACGAAGACGCCCAGCGCCGAGTAGGTGACCTTGATGCCCAGCGGCGCCAGCCACCGCCCCAGCCAGCCGTTGGGCGCGTAGACCGCGGTCAGCGCGATGCCGCTCACCGCCGTGGGGAGCGCGAAGGGGAGGTCCACCAGCGCGTCCACCAGCGCGCGCCCCGGGAACGGGTAGCGGGCCAGCACCCAGGCGATGAGGCCGCCCACGCCCACGTTGGCCGCGGCCGCCAGCAGCGAGATCCCGAAGCTGAGCCGGTAGGAGGCCAGCGCCCGCGGCGAGGCGATCACCGCCCAGGCCTGCTCCCAGGTGAGGGTGGCCGACTTGAAGGCCAGCGTGGAGAGCGGCACCAGCACCACCAGGCAGAGGTAGAGCACGGTGAAGCCGGTGGAGAGGCCGAAGCCGGGCAGGGCGCCGCGGCGGCTGCGGGCGGCGGCGCTCACGCGGCGCTCGCCTCGGCGGGCGGCCCCGCGTCGGCGGCGGTCGCGCCGGCCGCCAGCAGGCCGCGCGCGCGCAGGTGCTCGAGGATGCGCTCCGCCGACGCGTCCACCGGCTCGGCGTCGGTGTGCACGCGGACGTCCGGCGCCTCCGGCGCCTCGTAGGGATCCGACACGCCGGTGAAGTGGGGCAGCTCGCCGGCCAGCGCCCTGGCGTAGAGGCCCTTCACGTCGCGGCGGGCCAGCGCCTCCAGCGCCGCGGCGACGTGCACCTCCACGAACGGCAGGCCCTCGGCCTCGGCCGCCCGCCGCACCTCGGCGCGGGTGGCCGCGTAGGGCGAGATGGCGGCGGTGATCACCGCCACGCCGTGGCGGGCCAGCAGCCGCGCCACGAACCCGATGCGCCGGATGTTTGTGTCGCGGTCCTCGCGCGAGAAGCCCAGCCCCGCCGAGAGGAAGGTGCGGACCTCGTCGCCGTCCAGCACCTCCACCGGCAGCTGCGCCTGGAGGGCCGGCCGCAGCCTGGCGGAGAGCGTGCTCTTGCCGGCGCCGGAGAGGCCGGTGAGCCAGAGGATGAAGCCGGTGGGGCGGCTCATGGGCGGGTGTCCTTCCTGTGCAGGCCGCACTCGGTCTTCTCGCGCCCGCGCCAGCGGCCGGCGCGCGGGTCCTCGCCCGGGGCGACCGGGGTGGTGCAGGGGGCGCAGCCGATCGAGGCGTAGCCCTCGGCGTGCAGCGGGTTCGTGGGCACCTGGCGCTCGCGCAGGCGCGCCCAGACCTGGTCGTGGGTCCAGGCCACCAGCGGGTTCACCTTCACCAGGCCGAACCTCTCGTCCCACTCCACCACCTGCGCCCCGGCGCGGTCCGGCGTCTGGTCGCGGCGGATGGCGGTGACCCAGGCGTCCAGCCCGGTCAGCGCGGCGCGCAGCGGCCGGACCTTGCGTGCCTCGCAGCAGGCGTCCGGGTCGCGCTCCCAGGGCGGCGGCTGGCCCGGGATCAGGGCCGGGGCGTCGGCCCCCTTCACGCCGCGGATGGTGAGCCCGTAGCGGGCCTCCAGCTCGGTCCAGAGCGCGTAGGTCTGGGCGAAGAGGAAGCCGGTGTCGAGCGTGAAGACGTCCACCGGCGCGCGGGCCGCGGCGATGGCGTCCACGATCAGGCAGCCCTCGGCGCCGAAGCCGGTGGCGAAGGCGATGCGCGGGAAGCGGGCCGCGGCGGCGGCCAGGATCTCCTCCGGCGCCTTCCCCTCCAGCGCCTCCGCCAGCGCCGCCAGCGCGGCCGGAATCCGGCGCGCTCACAGGATCATCCCCGCGCCGGCGGTGTCGTTGGTGGCCTCGTCGATCACGATGAAGGCGCCGGTGGCCCGGCTGTGCTCGTAGCGGTCGGCCGCCACCGGCTGGGCCAGCTTCCAGCGCAGCCGCCCGATGTCGTTCATGCCCAGGGTCTCGGCCGGCCCCTGGGTGAGCGCGCCCAGGTCCACCTTCCAGTCGATGACCTCCAGCTGGGCGCGGACCTCGCGCGCGCCGTGGCGGATCAGGTAGCGGCGCGCCGGCGTGAGCGGGCGCTCGGAGAGCCAGCAGACCATGGCCTGCAGCGCGCGGGTGGGCTCGGGGCCGTCGCCCGGCCGCACCAGCACGTCGCCGCGGCTGACGTCGATCTCGTCCTCCAGCGTGAGCATCACCGACTGCTCGCTCACCGCCCGCGCCAGCGCGACGTCCCCCAGCCGGAGCTCCTTCACCCGCGAGGCGCGGCCGGAGGGGAGCACCTGCACCGGGTCGCCCACCGCCACCTCGCCGGCCTCGACGCGGCCGGCGAAGCCGCGGAAGTCGTGGTGCGCGTCGCTGTGCGGGCGGCAGACCCACTGCACCGGGAAGCGGAAGGCCTCGCCCGACTCGGTGTGGGCGGCCGGGGCCTCCTCGAGCGTCTCCAGCAGCGTCGGGCCGCGGTACCAGTCCAGGTTCGCGCCGCGCTCCACCACCATGTCCCCGGTGAGCGCCGAGACGGGGATGAAGCGCACGTCGGCGATCCCCAGCTTCCCGGCGAAGGCCTGGAACTCGTGGCGGATGCGCTGGAAGGTCTCGGCCGACCAGCCCACCAGGTCCATCTTGTTCACCACGATCACCAGGTGCGGGATGCCGACCAGGTGGGCGATGTACGCGTGGCGCCGGGTCTGCGTGACCACGCCCTTGCGCGCGTCCACCAGGATCAGCGCCAGGTGGGCGGTGGAGGCGGCGGTCACCATGTTGCGGGTGTACTGCTCGTGCCCCGGCGCGTCGGCGATGACGTACTTGCGCGTGCCGGTGGAGAAGTAGCGGTGCGCCACGTCGATGGTGATCCCCTGCTCGCGCTCGGCCTGCAGGCCGTCGGTGAGCAGCGAGAGGTCCATCGCCTCCAGGCCGCGCCGCCGCGAGGTGGCGGCGATGGCGTGGAGCGTGTCGGCCAGGATGGAGCGGGTGTCCAGCAGCAGCCGCCCGATGAGCGTGCTCTTGCCGTCGTCCACCGAGCCGCAGGTGGTGAAGCGGAGCACGCCCAGGTCCGGGGCGCCGGGGAGGTTCTCGGCGGGGAGCATCTAGAAGTACCCTTCCTTCTTGCGCTGCTCCATCGACGCCTCGGAGGCCTGGTCGTCCAGGCGGGTGGCGCCGCGCTCGGTGAGCGTGGTCACGGCGGTCTCGGCGATGATCTCGTCCACCGTGCGGGCGGCGGACTCCACCGGCGCGGTGCAGGTGATGTCGCCCACGGTGCGGAAGCGGACCGAGAGCTCCTCGACGGCGTCGCCCGGGCGCGCCGGCGTGACCGGCGTGACCGGGACCAGCGCGCCGCCGCGGCGGACCACCGGGCGGCGGTGGGCGAAGTAGATGGAGGGCAGCGGGAGCGCCTCGCGGCCGATGTACTGCCACACGTCCAGCTCCGTCCAGTTGGAGAGCGGGAAGGCGCGGATGTTCTCCCCCTTGCGGATCCGGGCGTTGTAGAGCGACCAGAGCTCCGGCCGCTGGTTCTTGGGGTCCCAGGTGCCGAACTCGTCGCGGAAGGAGAAGACGCGCTCCTTGGCGCGGGCCTTCTCCTCGTCGCGGCGCGCGCCGCCGATGCAGGCGTCGAGGCCGAGCTCGGCGATGGCGTCGAGCAGCGTGACCGACTGGTGCCGGTTGCGCGGCTCGTCCTCGCGCGCCAGCACCACCCGCCCCTGCCGGATCGAGTCCTCGACCGACCGGACCAGCAGCCGCTCGCCCAGCTCGGCGGCCCGGCGATCGCGGTAGGCGATCACCTCCGGGTAGTTGTGGCCGGTGTCGATGTGGAGCAGCGGGAAGGGGAAGCGGGCCGGCCGGAACGCCTTCTCCGCCAGCCGCAGCAGGACGATGGAGTCCTTGCCGCCGGAGAAGAGGAGCGCCGGGTTGGTGCACTGGCCGGCCACCTCCCGCAGGACGTGGATGGCCTCGGCCTCCAGCAGGTCGAGGTGGGGCAGGGGCGCCCGCCGGGCGGTGGACCGGGCGGTGGCGCGCGGAGCCTTGGGCTCCGGAGTTGCGAGCAGGGTGTCCGTCATAACAGATACGGCCATCCTATGGAGCGGAGCGGCGTCTAGTCAAGCGGACGCAGCGGCCCTGGCCCGGCCCTCCTCGGGGAGGGCTGGGGCGCAGCGATGCCGTGCAGGTGCGGCGATCCGCGTGGGGTACCCCAGTTGACAGCCGACCGCCGGCATGCAGGATGGGTGTCCGTTATAACGGACGAGCGGCGGACGCCGTCACGGACGCAACCGGAGGAGAGGATCATGACGACGAGGACCTGGAGGCAGGTGGTGGCGGCGGCGGCCCTGGCCACGGCGGCCGTGCTGGCGCCGGCGGCGGCGAAGGCGCAGCAGGGCGGGCCGGTGCAGCTGCTCAACGTGTCGTACGACCCCACGCGCGAGCTGTACGAGGCCGTGAACGCGGTCTTCGTGAAGCACTGGAAGGCGAAGACCGGGCAGGACCTGACGGTGAAGCAGTCGCACGGCGGCTCGGGCAAGCAGGCCCGCGCGGTGATCGACGGGCTGGAGGCCGACGTGGTCACGCTGGCCCTGGCCTACGACGTGGACGCGGTGGCCAGGTCCGGCCTGCTGGACGCCGGCTGGCAGAGGCGGCTGCCGCGCAACGCCTCGCCCTACACCTCCACCATCGTCTTCCTGGTGCGCAAGGGGAACCCCAAGGGCATCAGGTCCTGGGACGACCTGGTGAAGCCGGGCGTGCAGGTGATCACGCCCAACCCCAAGACCTCCGGCGGCGCGCGCTGGAACTACCTGGCCGCCTGGGGCTGGGCCCGCAAGAAGAAGGGGCTGGACGACGCCGGCGCCCGCGGCTTCGTGGGCGCGCTCTACAAGAACGTGCCGGTGCTCGACTCCGGCGCCCGCGGCTCCACCACCACCTTCGTCGAGCGCGGCCTGGGCGACGTGCTCCTGGCCTGGGAGAACGAGGCCTACCTGGCGGTGGACCAGCTGGGCGCCGGGCAGCTCGAGGTGGTGGTGCCCTCCTTCTCGGTGCTGGCCGAGCCGCCGGTGGCGGTGGTGGACAAGAACGTGGACCGGCACGGCACCCGCGCCGTGGCCCAGGCCTACCTCGAGTTCCTCTACACGCCCGAGGCGCAGGCGCTGGCGGCCAGGCACGGCTACCGCCCCGGCGATCCGGCCGTGGCCGCCAAGCAGACCCGCTTCCCGAAGCTGGAGCTGGTCACCGTCGACGATCCGCTCTTCGGCGGCTGGCAGAAGGCGCAGGCCGCCCACTTCGCCGACGGCGGCGTGTTCGACCAGAATCTACGCGCCCGGCAACTAGCAGCGAGCCGTTCAACCCGAGCACCCACCCGCACGATCAACAGGAGCTGACCCCGTGAAGAAGACCCGCACCCTCCCCCTCGCCGCAGCGGCCGCGCTGGCCCTGCTGGGCGGCCGTGCCCAGGCGCAGTCCGAGCAGTCCCAGCCCGTCGCGCCCGCACCCCCCCCTGCCGCCGCACAGCCGGCACCCGCCGCGCCGGCTCCGGCCCCTGCGCCCGTCACCGCCCCGGCGGCGGCCAAGCCCGCCTCCAAGGGCCCACAGCTCTACGGCTTCGTCCAGCTGCAGCTCTCGCAGCTCAAGCCGCCCAGCCCGGCCCACGACAGCTCCACCTTCGAGGTCCGTCGCGCGCGGCTCGGCGCCAGGGGCGATCTGACCGGGCAGATCGGCTACGCCGCCATCTACGACTTCGCCGACTCCTCGCTCAAGGACGCCGTCATCGCCGGCAAGAACCTGGGCTGGGCGCCCGGCGTCGAGCTGCGCTTCGGCCAGTTCAAGACGCCGTTCGGCTGGGAGCAGCCCGAGTCGGACTACAAGCTGCTCTGGGTCTACAGCTCCTACGTGGTGCAGGCGCTGGCCCGCTCCACCACCACCTCCTCGGTCACCGCCACCCCCGACGCGCGCGACATCGGGGCCCAGCTCCTGGGCAAGTGGGGCGGGCCGGCGCTGACCGGCGAGCTGACCGCGGCCGTCACCAACGGCGCGGGCCCGAACCGCAAGGACGACCTCGACCGGAAGAACCTGTGGGGCCGCGCCGGCCTGGCCGGCAAGCTCGGCCCGGTCAGCCTCCGCGGCGGCGTCTCCTACGCCCACGGCCGGCAGCTGGCCGGGCTGGGCGCCAACGCCAAGTTCGACGGCGTGGGCACGTTCACCGACGACACCTTCTTCGACTTCGACACGGTGGGCGGCGACGTCGAGCTGGACAGCAAGTGGCTGTTCGTGGCGGCGGAGTACATCCAGTCGGATCGCGATCAGTCGGTCTACGCGGCCGGCGTGGCCACCGAGACCTCCTACAAGGCGCGCGGCTGGTACGCCGGCGCGTACGGCAAGACGCCGTGGCGGGTGGGCCCCGTCGTCCGGGTCGAGCAGTACGACCGGAACCGCTCCACCGACGACGACACCGCGGAGCGCTACACGCTCGGCCTCTACTACGACCTCGACCAGGTCCCGGTGAACACCCGGCTCATCTTCAACTACGAGCTGGACCAGTCCGACGACGGCGTGAAGGTCGGCGACCGGGCTGTCCTGCTCGGTCAGGTGATCTTCTAGGCGGGGCCTGCGCCCCTCCCCCAGCTTTGCTGGGGCCCCCACCCTGCGAGCCGATTCATGCTCGCTCGACGGGCGAGCGCGGCCCCGGTCCTCTTCCCTGGGAGGCCGGGGCCGCTGCTCGGGTTCGTCGCGGGGCGCCCGTGTCGGGTGATCACTGCACGCCCGGCCCCGGGTCCACCCACCCCCGCGTTCCGGGGCTTCCACCCCGCCTCCCTGCTGTCGGAAGATGACCCTTCGGCCGTCAGGCGGCCGCTGCAGGCAGCGGGGGTGGTCATGGGCGTGGCTTCTTCGCGGTTCGCCGTCTTCGGCGTGGGCTCGCACCTGGTCGGCATCCCGGCCGACCGGGTGAAGGAGATGTTCGTCCTCCCCGAGATCCGGGTGCCGCCCGGCATCCCCGCGCACCAGCGCGGCGTGGCCCGGCTGCGCGGCTCGGTCCTCCCCGCCATCGACCTGCGGGTCTGCCTCGGCCTCACCTCGTCAGGGGTCGAGGTGGACGCGTTCGTGCAGCTGCTGGTCGATCGCGAGCAGGACCACCGCAGCTGGCTGGGGGAGCTGGAGGCGTGCGTGCGCGAGGGGCGCAAGTTCACGCTCGCCACCGACCCGCGCCAGTGCAGGTTCGGCAAGTGGTACTACGGCTTCAAGACCGACGACCCGGTGCTGCGCATGGCGCTGGACGCCTTCGAGCAGCCCCACGCCGACATCCACGGCCTGGCCCAGCAGGCCGAGGCGCTCCTGGCCGAGGGTCACGCCGCCCAGGCGCAGCAGCTGGTGGAGCGGGCCCGCACCGGCGTGCTGGCGGAGCTGATCGGGATCTTCGCCCGGACCCGCACCCTGGTGCGCGAGCAGCGCAAGGAGGTGGGCGTCACCGTCCAGCTGGGCGGGCGCGACGCGGCGCTGATCGTGGACCGGGCCGAGGCGGTCACCGAGGTGGAGCCGCTGCCCGAGAAGGACGACCCGCTCCGCGGCGGCGCGCTGGAGAGCCACCTGGTGGAGCGGATGGGGCGCTGGAAGGGGAGCAACGCCCCCGTGCTGCTGCTCTCGCTGGAGAAGGTGGCGGCGCTGCGGTGACGCGGGGGCCCGGCGCCGCAGCTACCGGGCAGCGGCGGCGCGCGCCAGGCTGCGCCGCCGGAAGAAGGCGTGCAGCCGGTGCGGGAAGGACTGCTGCGGCAGCACCATGAACGGGCAGAGGTCGGTGACCACCTCCGCGCCGGCCTCCGCGCAGCGCGCCAGCGCCGCCGGGCTGGCCGAGCCCGCCCCGGCGCCGCGGTGGAACCAGTAGCGGCGCAGGCCGGCCGCCAGGCCATCGGCGACCACGCCGTCGGCGGCCTGCGGCGCCACCAGCAGCAGCGCCCAGTCCACCGGAGGGGAGATCGCCGAGAGGCGCGGGTAGGCGGGCCGCCCGGCCAGCTCCGCGGCCGTGGGGTGGACCGGCACCACCTCCAGCCCGGCCTCCTCCAGCGCCTCCAGGACGCCGTGGCTGAAGTCCTTCGGATCGCGCGACAGGCCGGCCAGGGCCACGCGGCGGAGCGTGAGGAAGCGGCGGGCGGTCTCGAGCGGCATGGCGGCACCTCAGGCCCGCAGCGTCGCACCGCTTGTGCCGCTGCGCAACGCGTCTGCGGCGCGGGATCGGGCGCGGCCCTCACGCCACCGGCCGCAGGTACCGATCCTGGCACCCCTCGCAGAAGGTCCACTCCACCGCGGGCGGTGGGGCGCGGACCAGCTCGGGGATGAAGGCCCAGCGCCGGAACGAGCTGGCGGTGGACTGGATTCGAGCGGCAGCAGGCGCAGGCGCGCAGCGGCCCCTGCCGCTCGCGCGCGGCCAGGGGCTCCACCGCGTGGGCGCGGGTCACCGGCGAGGTGCCCAGCTCCGTCCAGGTGGCCAGGAGCCCCAGCGCCCGGCCGCCGCGATCCGAGACCCGCTCCAGCCGCGTGGCCAGCAGCCGGACCGCCTCGGGGGTGTTGCACTCGGAGAGCTCGATCAGCCCGGGCCAGCCGGGGTCGCGCGCGGCGGCCTCCAGCAGCTCACGGTAGTGGGCCTGCACCTCCTCGCCCGCCACGTGCTCCAGCAGCGAGGTGCCCACCACCTCCGTCCCGGCCGCCGCCGGCAGGCCGCCGTTGGCGGCCGCGAAGCGGTCCCAGGCCCGGTTGACCAGCAGGATCCGGCCGTCCGGATCGAGGAAGGCGGCGGGGGACGGGCAGCGCTGCAGGCGCCTGCGCGCTCCGGCCAGCGCCTGCGGCGCGGTGCCGAGCGCGATGACGCCGTCCGGTGGGGTGGCTTGCTTCTCGAGCCGCCCCTCGCGCGCGGAGCGCAGCTGGCCGGCCAGGCGGCGCAGGCAGGCGGGGCAGGTCACGGCCGCGAGGGCCATGGTCCAGTTGTAGCTGGGGCCAGCTCCAGGGCACACGCTCCGCTTGGCCGCGGCGCTCCAGAAGTGGACGATCCGCGGTTTTCCCCATCCACCGCGCGCGCTCCTGCCTGGGGAGAAGAGGCGCCGAACATGCGCCCTCCCATCCGGCAAGGCGTCACCCTCGACGGGGCAGCTAGCGCGGGTCAGGCCGCGGGGGGGCCCCCGGTCAGCGGGGCACTCCCGCAGCCGCAGCCGATCCGCTCAGGCGGCCAGCGCGGTGCTCCGCCGGCCGCCGCTGACCTCGCCGCGCTTCCAGAGGAAGTAGACCGCCGGGTAGACCAGCAGCTCCATGAGGAAGCTGGTGATCAGGCCGCCCACCATGGGCGCCGCGATGCGCTTCATCACGTCGGCGCCGGCGCCGGTGGACCACATGATGGGCAGCAGGCCCATCATGGCGGCGAACACCGTCATGGCCTTGGGGCGGACGCGCTTCACCGCGCCGTGGATGATGGCCTCCACCAGGTCGGCCTCGGTGTTGAGCTTGCCCTGCTTCTTGTACTCGTCGTGCGAGAGGTCGAGGAAGAGCAGCATGAACACCCCGGTCTCGGCGTCGAGCCCCATCAGCGCGATCAGGCCCACCCAGACCGCGATGGAGACGTTGTAGTCGAGGGCCCAGAGCAGCCAGACCGCGCCGATGGCGGAGAACGGCACCGCCAGCATCACGATGGACGCCTTGAAGGCGCTCTTGGTGTTCAGGTAGAGCAGGCCGAAGATGACCAGGATGGTGAGCGGCAGGATGGACTTCAGCCGCTCCTTCACGCGGAGCATGTTCTCGTACTGGCCGCTCCAGGTCATGGCGTAGCCGGCCGGCGTCTTGACGCTGGCCTCCACCGCCTTCTTGGCCTCGGCCACGTAGCTGCCCACGTCGATCTTCGAGGTGTCGAAGTCCACGTAGACGTAGCCCGCCAGGAGCCCGTCCTCGTCGCGGATCATCGACGGCCCCTGGGCCAGCTGCACGTCGGCGATCTCCTCCATGGGGATCTGGCCCTTGCCGCCCGGGAGCGGCAGCAGCACGCGCCGCAGCGCCGACAGGTCCTCGCGGTAGTCGCGGGCGTAGCGGACGTTGATCCCGTACCGCTCGCGCCCCTCCACCGTGGTGCTCTGGTTGTCGCCGCCCACCGCGGTCATCACCATCATGTTGGCGTCGTCCACCGAGAGGCCGTAGCGCGCCAGCTGCTCGCGCTTGAGCACGAAGTCGAGGAAGTAGCCGCCCGCCACGCGCTCGGCGTAGACGCTGCGGGTGCCCGGCACCTTGGAGACCGCCGCCTCGGTGTCCTTGGCGATCCGCTCGATGGTGGCCAGGTCGGCCCCCATGATCTTGATGCCGATGGGCGTCCGGATGCCGGTGGAGAGCATGTCCAGGCGCCCCTTGATGGGCATGGTCCAGGCGTTGGAGATGCCGGGCAGCTGGAGCGCCGCGTTCATCTCGGTCTCCAGGTCCTCCTGCGTGATGCGATCGCGCCAGAACGGGCGCAGCCCGGCCTTGAGCCAGTCCGGCGCCCAGCCGGAGTACCAGCGCGGCACCTCGCGCCACTCCTGCTCCGGCTTGAGGGTGATGGTGGTCTCCATCATCGTGAACGGCGCCGGGTCGGTGGAGGTGTTGGCGCGGCCGGCCTTGCCGAAGACCCGCTCCACCTCGGGGAAGGTGCGCAGGATCTTGTCCTGCAGCTGGAGCGCCTTCTGCGCCTCGGCCACCGACATGCCCGGCTCCACGGCGCTGGGCATGTAGAGGATGGTCCCCTCGCGCAGGGGCGGCATGAACTCCGAGCCCAGCTGCAGGTAGACCGGGATGCTGGTCAGCACCAGCAGCAGGCTCACGGCGATGGTGGCCTTGGCGTGGCGGACCACGAACCGGCACGGCCGCTCGTAGAGGTGGTGCAGCGCCCGGGAGATGGGGTGGCGCTCCTCGGAGTGGTACGTCCCCACCAGCGTGGAGGTGGCCAGCCTGGCCAGCATCCGGGGCCGGAAGGTGAAGGGCTCGATGCGCGCGAAGAGCATGCGCATGGCCGGGTCGAGGGTGATGGCCAGCAGCGCGGCGATGGCCATGGCCAGCGTCTTGGAGTAGGCCAGCGGCCGGAAGAGCCGGCCCTCCTGATCCACCAGCGTGAAGACCGGCAGGAAGGCGACCGCGATCACCAGCAGCGAGAAGAAGACGCCCGGCCCCACCTCCAGCAGCGCCTCCAGCCGGACCTGGTGGAAGTCGCCCTTCTTCCCGTCCTTCACCCAGTGGTGGATCTTGTTGTAGGCGTTCTCCACCTCGACGATGGCGCCGTCCACCAGCACGCCGATGGAGATGGCGATGCCGGCCAGCGACATGAGGTTGGCGTTGAGCCCCATGAAGTACATGGGGATGAAGGCCAGGGCCACCGACACCGGGATGGTGACGATGGGGATGATGGCCGAGGGGATGTGCCAGAGGAAGATGAGGATGATGATCGAGACGATGATGATCTCCTCGATCAGCTTGTACTTCACCGTCTCGATGGCGTGGCCGATCAGCTCCGAGCGGTCGTAGGTGGTCACCACCTCGACCCCCTTCGGCAGCGACGGCTTCACCTGCTCCAGCTTCGCCTTGATGCGGTTGATCACGTTGAGGGCGTTCTCGCCCTGCCGCATCACCACGATCCCGCCCACCGCGTCGCCCTGGCCGTCCAGGTCGGCCACGCCGCGGCGCAGCTCCGGCCCCAGCGCGACGGTGGCCACGTCCTCGATCTTGACCGGCGTGCCGCCCTCGGCGCGCAGCACCATGTTCTCGATGTCGGCGATGGACTTCACGTAGCCGCGGCCGCGGACCATGTACTCGCGCCCGGCCAGCTCCACCAGGCGCCCGCCGACGTCGTTGTTGTTGGCCCGCACCGCCTTGATGACCGCCTCCAGCGGCAGGCCGTAGGAGGCCAGCGCGTTGGGGTTGACGGTCACCTGGTACTGGCGCACCTGCCCGCCCACGGTGGCCACCTCCGAGACGCCGGGCACGCTCTGGATGGCGTAGCGGAGGAACCAGTCCTGGTAGGTGCGCAGCTCGTCGGAGGAGTGCTGCCCGGTCCGGTCCACCAGCGCGTACTGGAAGACCCAGCCCACGCTGGAGGCGTCCGGGCCCAGCTCCACCTTCACGTCGCGCGGCAGCTGCGGGGTGATCTTGGACAGGTACTCGAGCACGCGCGTGCGCGCCCAGTACATGTCCGTCCCGTCCTCGAAGATGACGTAGACGTAGCTGAACCCGAAGTCGGAGAAGCCGCGGATGGCCTTCACCTTGGGCGCGCCCAGCAGGGCCGCGGTGATCGGGTAGGTGACCTGGTCCTCCAGGATGTCCGGGCTGCGATCCCACTGCGAGTAGACGATCACCTGCGTGTCGGACAGGTCCGGCAGGGCGTCGAGCGGGATCTCCTTCATCGTCGCCCAGGCGCCCACCAGGGCGGCGATGGTGACGGCGATGACGACGTACTTGTACTCCGCCGAGAAGCGGATGATGGCCTTGATCACGGCGCGTGCCCCTGGTGCGCGTCGCCCTGGCCCGCCGCCGCCGGCGTGGCCGGCGCGCCCGCGCCCATGGCCGCCAGCGAGGCGCGCAGGCGCGACTCGGAGTCGATGAGGAAGTTGGCGCGGGTGACGACCTGGTCGCCCTCGCGCAGCCCGGTGACGACCTCGACGTGCGCGCCGTCGGAGTCGCCCAGCTCCACCTCGCGGGGCTGGAACTTGCCGTCGCCCAGCGCCACGAAGACCACGCTCTTGGTGCCGGAGTCGATCACCGCGTCGGAGGGGATGCGCAGCCCCTCGCGGCCGCGCCCCTGGAGCACCACCTCGCCGAACATCTCCGGCTTCAGCTCGCCGGTCGGGTTCCCGAACTCCAGGCGGACGTTGACGCTGCGGGTCTTCGGGTCGAGCAGCGGGGCGATGAAGGCGACGCGCCCCTGGAAGGTGCGGTTGGGGTAGGCCTTGAGCGTGAGCGTCGCCGACATGCCCACCTTCACGTGGCGCAGCTCGCTCTCGTAGACGTCCGCCACGACCCACACGCGCGAGAGGTCCACGATCTCGTAGGGCATGTCGCCGGCGTTGACGCGCATCCCCGGCACCACGTCCTTGCGCGTGATGACGCCGGTGGCCGGCGCGTAGAACATGACGTCCTTCACCGGCTGGCCGGTGCGGGCGATCTTGGCCAGCTCGCCCTCCGAGACGTCCCACAGCTCCAGCTTGCGCCGGGCCGCCGCCACCAGCTCGTCGCCGTCGCTGACGCCGGCCCCGCCGCCCTTCAGGGCGTCGCGGGTGCGCAGCGCCAGCAGGTACTCCTCCTGCGCGGCCAGCAGCTCGGGGCTGTAGAGCGCGAAGAGCGGCTCGCCCCTCCTCACCGCCTTGCCCACGAAGTCGCCGTGCGCGTGCTGCACGAAGCCGCCCACCTTGACGTTGACGTGGTGCACGCGCGTCTCGTCCACCGCCACGCGGCCGGTGGTGCGCCAGGCGCCGCCCACCGCGCCGCGGTCGGCCGCGACGGTGCGCAGCCCGATCAGCTGCTGGCGGGCCGGGTCGATGTTCACGGTGGCGAGCCCCTCCGCGTCGGAGGCGGCGGCCCCCGCCGCGCCGGCCGCGCCCGCCGCCACCTTGACCAGCTTCATGCCGCAGATCGGGCAGTCGCCGGGGTGGTCCTGGACGATGGTCGGGTGCATGGGGCACTGCCAGGTGTCGTGCGCGGCGGCCGCCGGCGCGTCCTTGGCCGCGGCCGCCCCGGCCCCGGCCACCTTGACCAGCTTCATGCCGCAGATCGGGCAGTCGCCCGGGTGGTCCTGCACGATGGTCGGGTGCATGGGGCACTGCCACTGCTCCGCCGCCGCGGCCGGGCCGCCGCCGGCGCTGCCGTGGTCGTGGTCGCGGTGGAGGAACCAGCTGCCGCCCAGGGCCAGGCCGGCCGCGGCCAGGGCCACCAGCACGAGGCTGCCGGCGCCGAAGCGCGGGCCGCGGGGAGACGGGGAGGAGGGCTCGGGGGTCGTCATGGGGTCGGTCACCTGGGGATCACATTCCGGAGTTCATCGAGGAGGAGCCGCCGCTGGCCTCGGCCGGCGCCGCGGCCGCGGGCGCGCCGCCGCCGGACATCCCGCCGCCGGAGGCGCCCGCGCCCGGCACCGGGGTCCCGCCCATGCCGCCGCCCGCGCCCGCTCCGCCCGGCGCGTCGAGGCTGACCTCGCCCGCCGCGATGGCGAGCTGCTGGGCCCCCGCGGCGGCCTGCAGGAAGCCGTCCTCGTCGGCGATGTAGCCGGCGTTGGCCTCCAGCACGGAGGCGAAGGTGAGCTTGCCCACGCGGTACTGCGCCAGCGTGCTCTCGGTGGTGGCGCGGGACTGCACCAGCAGCCCGTCGCGGTAGAGGCGCAAGGTCTCCAGCGCCGCCGCCAGCGCGTTCCGGCGCTCGGCCACGCGCAGCCGCAGCGTCTGGGCCACGGCCTCCTGGCCCTGCGCGCTGGCCACGCCGCGCGCCTGCCGCTCCTCGACCGCCTTGCCCTGCTTGCTGCCCGACCAGACCGGCAGGCCGATGGAGACGCTGGCCAGCCACATGGGCTCGAGCTGGCCGCGGGGCATCAGCCCCACCGTGAGCCCCAGGTCCGGGAAGCGCTCGCGCCGCGCCAGCGTGGTGCTGGCGTCGGCCTGCCGGGCCGAGAGGCGCGCCGCCGCCAGCTCCGGGCTGCGCGCGAGGGCGTCGTCCAGCGCGGCCTGCCCGTCCGGCAGCGCCGGCAGCGGCTGGTCGCGCAGCCGCGCGCCCAGCGCGATGGGCTCGTCCAGCGGGTGGTCGCGGAGCCGGTTGAGCGCCTGCAGCCGGGCGGTCTCGTCGGCCTGCAGCGCCACGCGGCGCTGGCGCAGCCGCACCAGCTCGAGCTGGGCGCGCAGCACGTCGGACTGGGCGCCCTCGCCGGCCTCGTAGCGCGCGCGCGCGGTGCCGATCGACTTCTGCCAGAGCGCCTCCAGCTGGTCGAGCAGCCCCAGCCGGTCGCGGACCAGCTGCAGCGCCAGGTAGGCGCGGCGGACCTCGGCCTCGGCCGTGAGGCGCTGGCGCGAGACGGTCGCCCCGGCGGCCTCGGCGGAGAGCCGGGCCACGTCCCGGCGCATGCCGCGCTTGCCCGGCCAGGGGAAGCTCTGGCTGAGCATGATCTGGTAGTAGCTCGTCTCCATCTCGCCGATCTGGATCTTCTCGAAGCCGTCGTTCTGGATGCCCAGCGAGAGGACCGGGTCGGGCAGCGCGCCGACCTGCGGGACGCGCGCGCGCTCGGCCGCCACGCTGGCCTCGGCCTGCTTCAGCTCCGGCCGCGCGGAGAGCGTGTCATCGATGAGCCCCCGCAGCACCGGGTCGTCCGGCGGCGTGGGGGGCAGCGGCTCGGTCGCGCCCGCCAGCGGCGCGGCCAGCAGGATGGCCAGCGCGGCCGCCAGCCGGGCGGGGCGCAGGGAGGGCAACGTGCGTGGAGGGCAGGGGGGGAGGGTCATGTCCGGGCAGGTCCTTAGCGAACCGCGTGCCAGCCGCCGGAGGCGCGGCAGAGCCCGAAAACCAGGGCTGGCCGGAGCTTAAGCGGCCTCCGGAGGCGCCGCCCCGGTCACGTGTGACGGCGGCAGTCACGGAGGGGAAAGGGCGAAGCGGGGGCGTGAAGGCGTCGGGCTGGCGGGACCCGGGAGCCCTGCGCCTGGGCGGGGACGCCAGCCCCGCGTGATCGCCCGCTGGTCCGCGAGTTGCTACGCTGCCTCCCGCACATGCGCACCCAGTCCGGCACCGGCCGCCGCCTCTTCCTGGCCTTCGCGGTCCTGGTCTCGACCTTCGCCCTCGCCTCCTGGCTGACCCTGTCGCAGGTGCGGGAGATCCGCGCCGGGCTGGTCCAGATGAAGCAGTACGAGGAAGGCGTGCGGCGCTCGCTCGAGCTGGCCAGCGCCGTCCGCGACCAGTACGCCCACCAGGCCCACACCATCATCCTGGGCAACGAGAGCCACCTGCCGCTCTACACCGCCGCCGAGCGCCACGTGGGCGTGCTGACCGAGGCGGTGCGGGCCCACGCCACCGCCCGGGACGAGCAGATCTGGGTGGACGACATCGAGGCGGCGAGCGCCCGACTGGACCAGGTCTTCCGCCAGCGCATCGTGCCGGCGGTGCTGAAGGGCTCGGTGGCGGACGTGCGCGAGGAGCACAACCGCGCCCAGCTGCTGGTGAGCCTGATCCAGGACCGCTCGGACAAGCTGGTGGATCGCTTCGAGACGCAGATCGGCGACTTCCGCGCCCGCGTGGACGAGCTGCAGGCGCTGGCCTTCCGGCGGACGCTCTTCTTCGCCGTCGGCGCGCCGCTGCTGGCCGTGCTGGTGGGCGCCTACGTGCTCCGCTCCGTGGCCGGGCCGGTGGCCCGGCTGCGCGAGGGCGCGGCCCGGCTGGCCGGCGGCGACCTCGACACGCGCATCGAGATCGACACGCCGGACGAGTTCGGCGCGCTGGCGCGGCAGTTCAACGCCATGACGCGGGCGCTCAAGGAGCACCAGGCGCAGCTGGTGCAGCACGAGAAGCTGGCCGGGATCGGCCGGCTGGCGGCCGGCGTGGCCCACGAGATCAACAACCCGCTGGGCGTGATCCTGGGCTACGCCCGGCTGCTCCGGAAGAAGGCGGAGGGGACCGCCGCCGAGGACCTGCAGGTGATCGAGGACGAGACGCTCCGCGCCAAGCAGATCGTGGACGGGCTGCTCGACCTCTCCCGCCCGCTGCAGATCCTGCCCGAGCCGGTGGACCTGCGCGCGCTCTGCGCCGAGGCCGTCGAGCGGCTGCGGGCGGCGCGGGTCCTGGACGGGGTGGAGGTGGAGCTGACCGGGAGCGCACGGACGCGCGGTCACCCGCAGAAGCTGCGCCAGGTGGTGCTCAACCTCATCAAGAACGCAGCCGAGGCGGCCGGGCCGGGCGGGCGCGTGGCGGTGGCCCTGGCCGAGGGGGCGGACGCCGCGCGCGTGGCGGTCTCGGACTCCGGCCCCGGGCTCCAGGGGGACGCGCTGGCGCGGGTCTTCGAGCCGTTCTTCACCACCAAGGACGGCGGCACGGGGCTGGGGCTGGCGGTGTCGAAGGGGATCGTGCAGGCGCACGGCGGGGAGATCGAGGCCGGCCAGGCCGAGGGGGGAGGCGCGCGGTTCGAGGTCCGGCTGCCCCCGGGCTGACCGCCCCGGTCTCACCGTGACCGGGACGGTCACAGGCGCCTGGCCGTGTGCGCTTGAATTTCACCCTTCCAGGGCCGTCTCTCGGGTGGAAACGCTCCGGCACGCCGCGTGCTATGGACCTGCTGCTCTGAGCCGTTTCGCGAACCCCCGCTCGCCCTGAGCGTAGCCCCGCCGGCAGGCGGGGCGGAGTCCAAGGGCAGGGACCCACAGGAGCCGAACCGAATGAACCGCATGCTGCTCGCCGTCTCCGCCGCCGCCGTCCTCTTCGCCGCCACCGCCTGCCGCGCCGAGGACCACTCCCAGCACATGAAGTCGGGCGCCGCTGCCAAGCCGGGCGCGCGCGTCGTCGCCGTGGAGATCACCGACGACGGCGTGAAGCCGGACCAGATCCAGGCCAAGGCGGGCGAGACGGTGCAGCTGGCCGTGACGCGGAAGACCGACAGGACCTGCATGACCCACATCGTCCAGAGCGACCTGGGCATCGACAAGGCGCTGCCGCTGGGCCAGACCGTGACCGTGGACGTGACGCCCAGGGCCGCCGGCAAGATCAAGTTCGTCTGCGGGATGGGGATGGACCTGGCGACGCTGGTGGTGACGAAGTAGCTGCACCCGAACCCTGCCCTTCGGCTGCGCGGGCCCTGCGGGCTCGCGACGCCCAGGGCGAACGGGCCCGGTCGTGACGCACGCGCCGGGGTCGGGCCGACGAGGCCTGGCTCCGGCGCGGCCGTCTCCGGCCGGCGCGGGCGCTGGCTGGGCCCCGCAGCAGGATTAAACCCGGGTGTTATTGACGCCTGCCCGGCGAGGCGCTATGACGGGCTCGCGAATTTCATCCGGATGAAATCATCCGGCCGAGGATGAGCATGACCGGGTCCACCGCAGACCGCCGGGCCGAGCTGAAGCGCCAGGCGCGCGAGGAGAAGCCGCAGGCGGCCGTCTACCAGATCCGCAACCTCGGAACCGGCCAGCTGCTGGTGGAGCGCACGCCCAACGTGAAGACGCTCAACGGCCGCAAGGTGGAGCTGTCCCGCGGCGTGCACCGCAACGCCCGCCTGCGGGCGGACCTGGCCGCCCGGGGTCCCGGCGCGTTCGTCTTCGAGGTGCTGGAGATCCTGGAGGAGCCGGAGGACGGGCTGGCGTACCGGAACGACGCGCTCAAGCAGCTCGAGGCGAGGTGGATCGAGCGGCTCCAGCCGTGGGGCGAGCGCGGGTACCACGACGCGCCGGCCGGCGGCCAGTAGCCCGCCCGCTCAGTGCGTCCGCGCCCTGCGCCTGGACCTGCGCCGGACCAGCGGCGCCACCTCCAGGTTCCGGTCGCGGAACAGGAAGCCCTGCACCAGGTCCACGCCCAGCGCCTCGGCCACGGCCAGGTCGCCGCGCGTCTCCACGCCCTCCAGCACCGTGCGCACCCCGAGCCGCCGCGCCAGCCCCACCAGCGCCTCCACCAGCGCGCGGTGGCGCCAGTCGCGCAGGGCGGAGAGCGTGGACCGGTCGAGCTTCAGGTACTGCACGTCCAGCAGGCTCTCCAGCGAGACCAGCTTGCCCGGCGCGCCCAGATCGTCGAGCGCCACGCCCAGGCCGGCCAGCGAGAGCGCCTGGATCATGCCGCGGATCCGCTCGCCGTCGCCGTGGCACTCGGTCTCGATCAGCTCCACCACCACCCGGCCGCGCCCGGCCAGCTCGTCCACCAGCGGGAGCTGGCGCGCCTGGCAGCCGGCGAAGGCAAGCGGGTCCACGTTGACGAACAGGTGGCCGGAGGGCGCGTGATCGAGCTGCACGCGCTTGGCCGCCAGCTCGGCGTCGGCCAGCAGGGCCGGATCGAGCCGCAGCGCGGAGAAGACGCCGGCGGTGTCGAGCGGCGCGCCGCTGCGGGCGTGCAGGCGGGCGAGCGCCTCGTGGGCGCAGGCGGCGCCGCTGCGCACCTCGATCACCGGCTGGTAGCAGACGCCCAGCCGCCCGGCGTCGAGCGCCTCGCGCAGCGCGGCGGGGACGCGGGGGGCCCTGCGGGCGCGTTGGCGGGGGCGGGGGGTCGTCGTCAGGGCGGTGCCTCGGCTCATGGGGTGGCTCTTGGCGAGGCTCCTGGAGAGGTGGCGGAGCCCGGGGGCGGATGCGGGCACCTACGGCGCACGCGCTCCACCCACCGGCTCCGACGTGTGCAATGCTCGGCGCGTCAGAATGCTTCCGGGTGTCTGCGGAAGTTTCGTCCAGCAGGCCCCGTCAGGGGGCGCCCAGCGCAGCCCCAGGCGTGCTTAGCTGCACGCGCAAACGATTGCGCCAGCCCTTCGCCGGTTCAGCCGCCGGGGGAGCGGGCGCCCCGCCGCACCGGGAGGATCGATGAAGCGCGGAACGCTGCTGCATCCCGAGCTCTCGATGGTGATCGCCGCGCTGGGCCACGGCGACACGGTGGTGATCGCCGACGCCGGCCTGCCGGTCCCGCACGGCGTGAAGCGGATCGACCTGGGGTTCGCGCCGGGCAAGCCGAGCTTCCTCGACGTGCTGGACGCGGTCCTGGCCGAGATGGAGGTGGAGGCCGCCACGGTGGCCTCGGAGCTCCACCTGGCCGAGTCCAGCGAGTTCCGCGAGGCGCTCCACGCCCGGCTGACCGCGCTCCCGAAGGTCACCCGAGCCGGTGGCCCCGTCATGGTGCCTCACGAGCAGCTGAAGGCCCTCACCCGGGACGCGAAGGCCATCATCCGCACCGGCGAGTTCACCCCCTACGCAAACGTGATCCTCACGAGCAGTGTCGTCTTCTAGGATGGACGGCCGATGGCCCTCCTCGAGATGACCGGCGTGAAGAAGCACTTCGGCGGCGTCCAGGCGCTGCGCGGGGTGGACTTCGCGCTGGAGGCGGGCGAGGTGCACGCGCTGGTGGGCGAGAACGGCGCCGGCAAGTCCACGCTGATGAAGACCCTCTCCGGCGCGCTGACGCCGGACGAGGGCGCGATGGTGCTGGAGGGGCGCCTGCGCCGGCTGCGCTCGGTGGCGGAGGGGCAGGCGGCCGGCATCGTCATGGTCTACCAGGAGATCAACCTGGTGCCGGACCTGTCGGTGGCGGAGAACCTGTTCCTGGGCGGGCTGCACGGGCTGGTCCGCTACGGGGCGCTGCGCGAGCGGGCCCGCGCGCTGCTCGCGCAGATGGGGCTCTCGCTCGATCCGGCCGCGCCGGTCCGCTCGCTCGGCGCCGGCGCGCAGCAGCTGGTGGTGGTGGCGCGCGCCTTCGCCCAGCGGGCCAAGGTGATGGTGCTGGACGAGCCCACCGCCACGCTCTCCGCGGCCGAGGTGCGCCAGCTCTTCGCGCTGGTGAAGCGGCTGCGGGGCGAGGGGGTGGCCATCGCGTACATCAGCCACCGGCTGGAGGAGATCTTCGAGCTGGCCGACCGCGTGACGGTGCTCCGCGACGGCGCGCGGGTGGCCACCCACCGCATCGCCGAGGTGACGCCGGCGCAGGTGGTGGCGCTGATGGTGGGGCGCGAGGTGCGCCACTTCCAGCGCGCGCCGCTGCTGGGCACGCCGCCGCTGGGCACGTTCCAGCTCGAGGGCGGCGGGGTGGCGCCGCTCACCCTGCCGCTCCGCCGCGGCGAGGTGGTGGGGCTGGCGGGCGTGGTGGGCTCGGGCCGGAGCGAGGCGCTGGAGGTGATGTTCGGCCTGCGCGGCCAGGCCCGCTGGAACGGCGAGGCCATCGGCAAGCCGCGCGACGCGCTCCGGCGCGGGCTCTACCTGGTCCCGGCCGATCGCAAGACGCAGGGGCTGGTGCTGGGGCTGCCGGCGCGCGAGAACGTGGTCCTCTCGGTGCTGCGCCGGCTGCAGCGGCTGGGGTTCGTCTCGCGGCTGCGCGAGCGCGCCCTGGTCTCCCGCTGGTTCGAGCGGCTGGCGGTGCGGCCGGGCGATCCGCAGAAGCCGGCCGGCACCTTCTCCGGCGGCAACCAGCAGAAGCTGGTGCTGGCCAAGGCGCTGGCCACCGAGCCGCAGGTGCTGCTCCTCGAGGAGCCGACCCGCGGCGTGGATGTGGGGACGCGCAACGAGCTGTACGGCCTGCTCGACGCGCTGGCGAAGAACGGCCTGGGGCTGGTGGTGTCGTCGAGCGACACCGAGGAGCTGTGCGGCCTGTGCGACCGGGTGCTGGTGTTCCGGGGCGGCCGGGTGACCGGGGAGCTGGCGGCCCCGCTGGACCGGGAGGAGGTGGTGCGGCATGTCACGGGCGCGGTGGCGTGAGCTGCTGTCGGCGTACGGCATCCAGCTGGCCTTCGTGGCGCTGGTGATCGTGCTGGCGGTCCTGTCCCCGAGCTTCCGGGACGTGGGCAACGTGATCACCATCTTCCGGCAGATCGCGGTCATCGCCGTGCTGGCCTTCGGCATGACCGTGGTGGTGCTGACCGCCGGGATCGACCTCTCGGTCGGCTCGATGCTGGCCCTGAGCGGCGCGGTCGCGGCCGGCCTCGCGGCGCAGGCCGGGTGGCCGCCGGCGCTGGCCATCGCGGCGGCGCTGGCGGTGGGCCTGCTGCTGGGGCTCCACAACGGGTTCTTCGCCGGCGTGATCGGCGTGGCCCCGTTCATCGCCACCCTGGGCGGCCTGACCATCTTCCGCGGCCTGGCCCTGGTCTACACAGGCGGCCGGCCCATCACCGGGCTGCCGGACGCCTTCACCACCATCGGCAGCAGCGCCTGGCTCGGCCTGCCCTCTCCGATCTGGGTGATGCTCGGCTTCCTGCTCGTCACCCACCTCATCCTCCGGTACACGGCGCTGGGCCGGGCCATCTACGCGGTGGGGGGCAACGAGGAGGCCGCCCGGCTGTCGGGCCTGCCGGTGACCAAGGTGAAGCTCTTCGCCTACGCCTACTGCGGGCTGGCGTCCGCCGTCGGCGCGCTGGTGCTGACGGGGAGGCTCAACTCCGCCCAGCCCACCGCCGGGGTCGGCTTCGAGCTGGACGCCATCGCGGCTGTGGTGGTGGGTGGGACGTCGCTGTTCGGCGGCAAGGGAGGCGTCCTCGGCACCTTGCTCGGAGCCGCCATCCTGGGGGTGCTGAACAACGGAATGAATTTGATGAACGTCGACCCGTTCTTTCAAGGGATCGCGAAGGGCTACGTGATCCTGGGGGCAGTGACGCTGGAGCGGCTGGTCTCAACCAAGAAGAACTGACGAAACCAGGGGAGGTCGCAATGTTCGCACGTGGAGTCGTGGCGCTGGCGCTCGTGGCGCTGGCCGGTACCGCAGCTGCCAAGGACACCGTGGGCTTCTCGGTGTCGACGCTCAACAACCCGTTCTTCGTCACGCTCAGCGACGGCGCCAAGGCGCAGGCGCAGCAGGCGGGCGTGGACGTGGCCGTCCTCGACGCGCAGGACAAGGTGGACAAGCAGGTCTCGGACATCGAGGACCTGATCCAGCGGAAGGTGAAGGTCATCCTGATCAATCCGACCGACTCGGCCGCGGTGGTCCCGGCCGTCAAGGCCGCCAACGCCGCCAAGATCCCGGTCATCACCGTGGACCGCGCCTCGGGCGGCGGCGACGTGGCCTACCACATCGCGTCCGACAACGTGGCCGGCGGCCGGCTGGCGGGCGAGCACGTCTGCAAGCTGCTGGGCGGCAAGGGCAGCGTGGTGGAGCTGGAGGGCATCCCCGGCTCGTCCGCGGCGCGCGATCGCGGCCAGGGCTTCAACGAGGCCATCAAGGCCAAGTGCCCGGACGTGAAGGTGGTGGCCCGCCAGACCGCCAACTTCGACCGCGCCCAGGGGCTCTCGGTGATGGAGAACGTGCTCCAGGCCCAGCCCAAGGTGGACGCCGTCTTCGCCCACAACGACGAGATGGCGCTGGGCGCGCTGCAGGCCATCAAGGGCTCGGGCAAGAAGAATCAAGGTGGTCGGCTTCGACGCCACCGACGACGCGGTCAAGGCGGTGAACGCCTGCGACATGGCCGCCACGGTGGCGCAGCAGCCGGGCGAGATGGGCCGCCTGGCCGTCGAGAAGGCCGCCGCGCTGGGCAAGGGCGGCAAGGCGCCGGCCAAGACCGAGTTCATCCCGGTGGCGCTGAAGCTGGTCACCGGCGCGAGCTGCAAGTAGCGCCGCGCTGCAGGCTCGAGGGCCCGGTCTCCGCCCAGGGGGCCGGGCCTTCTCCGTTCAGTCCCGCTCGGCGTTCGACAGGCTCACCTGCATGCACATGCATGTCAACGTCCCCGGCCGCACCTTCATGGCACCACCCAGAACCCGGTCCGGCGGACCAGCGCGGTGACCACGAAGGCGCGGCCGTCCTCCGGCCAGATGCGCGCCTCGACGAAGGCGGAGCCCTGCCCGGGCTGCGCCGCCCGGGCGTCGAAGCTGATGGAGAGCGCGCCGGCGTCGGCCGTCGTGGACCCGCCGGCGGGCAGCGCCTCGAAGCCGGCGTAGTACTCGCCCGCGCCCGCCGAGGCGGTCCAGCCGACCAGCAGCGGGTCGGCCGCGCTGACGGTGGCGCCGTCGGCCGGCGCCTCCAGCGCGAACTCGCCCGGCATGGTGAACACCTGCCCGGCCGAGACGCCCGCGCCGGTCACCGAGACCAGGAAGCTGCTCCCCGGCGCCACCAGCGTGGTGGCCGGCTCGGAGAGCACGTAGGCGCCCTGCAGGTCGTCCCAGGGGATGGGCCGCCCGTTGACCTGGACGGCGGCGTCGGTGACCGGGCCGGACGGTCCCGTGACGGTCAGTGAAATCTCCAGCCGGTCCCCGTCCAGCACCACGCGCCCGTCGTAGGCCAGCGTCTCCGGGTCGCCGCCCCCGCCGCCCCACAGCCCGCACACGTCGGCCAAGAGGAAGGTGAGCCAGCCCGCCTGGCAGACGAAGGCGTCGTAGACGGGGCCGCCGCTGGTCAGCGAGAGGCGGGTCCGGGAGGTGAGCGGGACCACCGCGGCCGAGTCGTCGTCCAGCGCCTGGACCAGGTTGAAGCCAGGGGCCAGGCCGCTCTCCGCCGGCTGCGCCGAGTCCACGTAGACGAGCGCGAAGGTGGCGCGCGGGTCGCCCAGTAGCGACGAGCCGATCACCCGGTCCACCGGCGCGCCGTCCTCCGGGATCAGGTCGAGCTGCCGGTCGCCGTCCAGGTCCTGGTAGGCGAGCAGCACGCCGAAGCTGCCGCGGCCGTCGAGCCCGCCGCCCAGCGGCGCCTGCGCGGCGCGCGGAGGCGGGCGGTAGATGGGGAAGCGGAACTCCACCGGGAAGGTGCCTTGGGCCTCCACGTCCTCGGTCACCACCGTGGGCGGCGCGGCGCCGCCGGAGGGATCCTCGGCGGAGAGCCACTGCGGGTACCAGGCCACCGCCAGCCGGACCGGGCCGGACAGCTCGGTCTCCGGGGTGGGGACCATGCTGCCGCCGAGCGTGGCCAGCGGCTCGCCGGGATAGTCGCCGCCGACCAGCTCGTCGCCGCAGCCGGCCAGGAGCAGCGCGGAGCAGGCAGCGAGCAGCGGCAGCGCCCCGTTCGTCCTGGGCGTAGCCGCCGCGCCTCGCGGCGGCGGAGTCGAAGGGCAGGGGCGGCGCATCACAGCCTCCAGCCGAAGCCGGCCCAGGCGGACGCGGTGGCGCGGGTGACGGTGCCCTGCCCCTCGATCGGCGCCGCCGTGGCCATGAGCTGCCCCTGCAGCAGCGCGAAGGCGCGCCGGCGGATGGGGACCTCCAGCCCCGCCACCAGCCCCCCGCCCACCGCCAGCGCGCGGCGCTCCGGCAGCGGCGCGCCGCCGCCGCCGCCGATCTCCCCCTCGGCGTCGCGGGTGGCCTGCTGCTCCACCCCGGTCAGCTCCAGCCCCAGCCCCAGCTGCGGCACCACCGGCCACTCCAGCCAGCGGTACCCCGCCGACAGCCCCACCCCCAGCCGCCGCTCGTCGATCTGCAGCGCGTCGCCGGGGTAGCGCGAGCTGCCGGCGCTGAGCGCGCCCAGCGCCCACCACGGCCCCCAGGTGTGCCGGTAGCCCAGCCCCGCCGCCCAGCGCGGGCCGGTGTCCTCCACCGGCGCGGTGCCCATCCCGCCCAGCAGCAGCAGCGCGCCGTTCCGCACCGACACGTACCCCCCCTTCATCGAGACCTCGGTGTACCGGCGCCAGGCCAGCTCCTCGTCCTGCACCTGCCGCTCCCCGCCGTAGGGCAGCTCCACCTCGGCCAGCCCGGTGCTGGCGCCGGCCTTCTTGCGCACCAGGTAGCGGCCTGGCGGCACCGCCAGGCGGAGCGGGCGGCCGGCGGCCTTCTCCACCTCGGCCACCACGTCCGGCCTGGGCTGGCTGGCCACCACGTAGCGCCCGGAGAGCCGGGCCGGGAAGACCAGCGCGCTGCCGGCCGCGCGCGGCTCGGTCAGCGTGAGCTCGCCCGTCCCGGAGAGCTCCCAGGCGAAGGCGGGGTGCTGCCCGGCGCCGGCCGCGCCCGCCACCGTGCGCCGGTAGGCGTAGGTGTAGGCCTCGGCCAGCGAGACCTTGCCGTCCCCCTCGGCGTCGGCGTCGCCGCGCAGCCCGGTGAGGAGGTGGTGGGTGAAGAGCGAGCCCTTGAGCGAGTCCCACTCCTCGCTGGCCTCCCCCGGACCGCTGGAGGAGATCACCACCTGGCCGTTGAGCGGGAGCTGCTCCAGCGAGACCGCGAACTCCGGCCCCGGCCGCGCCCCCTTGCGCCGGGCCACCACCCCGCTCTCGCAGGCGTCCACCAGCAGCACCGTCACCCGCGCGCCCGCGTCCCGGGCGGCGTCGCGCAGCTCGGCCAGCGGCAGGTGCGTGCCGCGCAGGTGGAGCACGCCGTCGTCGGCGTGGGAGGAGACGTAGACGATCAGCACCGCCTCGTCCCCGGCGGCGCGCAGCTCCGAGATGCGGCCGGCCAGCTCGGCCAGCCGCTGCCGCACCGCCTGGGCGTCGCGGTCGACCACCAGCAGCGCGCGGTCGGCGCGGACCCCGCCCAGCTCCACGAAGACCTGGCGCACGCGCTGGGCGTCCTCGTCGGCGTAGCTCAGGACGGGATCGTCCGGGTCGCCCACGTTGGCCCCCACCGCCAGCACCAGCCGGTGCGTGGCGGCCGCGGCCGGCGCCGCCGCGGCCAGCAGGGCCAGCAGCGCGAGCGCGCGGAACCTCACGGCGCCTTCCGCAGCCGGAGCAGGCTCACCCGGCAGCCGCCGCACTCGAGCCGCGGCTCGGGCCGGCCGGCCTGCCGGCGCAGCGCCTCCAGCAGGGGCGCGGCCTCCAGCGGCCGCTGCGAGAAGACCGCCAGCAGGAGCTCGGGGCCGGGCGCGTCGTCCAGCACCACGCTGCCGGGCAGGAAGTCGCGCCGCCCGGCCTCGACCGGCGCAGAGGACGCGCCGCCGAAGGGGAGGAGCACGCCGGCCTGGCCGCGCCCGTCCAGCTCCAGCACCAGCAGGAAGCCCGGCTGCGCGGCCTCGTACGAGAACCGCAGCGCGTCGCCGGCGCGGACCTGGGCGTCGCTCGCCGCCAGCTCGGGCGCGCCGCCGGCGCGCGCCACCGCCACGCGGAAGGGCTCGCCCTTGAGCGTGACCTCCGGCGTCACCTGGGCCTGCCGCAGCACCAGCACGGCCAGCACCGCCGGGACGGCCAGCGCCAGCACCGGCCGCCAGCGGCGCAGCCAGGAGGGCGCGGCGGCCTGGGCGCGTCAATCCAGCTGGCGGAGGAAGCGGTCCGGCGGGCGCGCGCGCAGGAAGGCCTCGGCCTCGGCGCGCAGCGCCGCCACGTGCGCGGCGCAGGCGCTGCAGCTCCCGAGGTGGGCCGCGACCTCGGGGGCCGGCTCGCCGGCGCTGAGCGCCTCCAGCGCCGCCGCCGGCGGGCAGCCCGGCGCGCGGGGGGCAGGGGGGAGTGGGGTGGGGCTCATGGCGTGACCTCACCGGTGGGCGCGCCAGAGCGCGCGCACCTGCTCCTCGAAGCGCTGCAGCTTCTTGCCCACCGTCCGGCGCGAGTAGCCGGTCCGCTCCGCCACCTCCTCCTGCGTGTAGCCGTCGAGGTGGTGGAGCACGCCGATGGTGCGGGTCTTCCCGTCCAGCTGCCGGAGCGCGGCGCCGACCAGCGCCCGCCGGTCGGCGTCGGCGGCGTCGCCGTGCCCCTGCCGCTCCAGCGCGGCCAGCTGCTCCTCGCCGGCCACCGGGTCCCGCCGCTGCTTCTCCAGGATGTCGAAGCAGACGCGGCGGGCCACCGTGTAGAGCCAGGCCAGCGTGGCGCCGGCGTCGTCCGGGGCCGCGCCCAGCCGGCGGATGCGCAGGAAGGTCTCCTGGAGGGCGTCCTCCGCGTCCTCGCTGCGCCGCAGGAGCTGCCGGCAGCGCCGGTGCACCAGGTAGCCGTAGCGGGTGTAGAGGCTCGTGAGCTGGGCGTCGTCCATGTCGGCACGTGGGGCTCCTCGATCACTGGACCGGGGATCGGCCCGAAACTGGGAACCACCATCCTGGCGAACGCCCATTTATGGCGTGAAACACGTGCGCCGCGCCGCAGCCCACTCAGGGCCGTTCCCACCTGGCGCCCGGGTCGCCGTCTCCCTTCCCGAACCTCGCTCACGAGGCCACGAACCGGAGAGACCATGACCGCCACGCCGTCCAAGTCCACCCACACCCGCGCACTCGCCGTCGCGCTGGCCGTGCTCGCCACCGCCTGCGGCTCCGGCGGCACGTCCGGCTCCCACCCGAGCCTATCCGGCCAGCTCCGGGCCTCGGAAGGCGGCGCGGCCCAGGGCCCGCTGCGGCTCGCGCTGGCCTGGTACCCCGGGCTGCTCGCCGCGGAGGGGGAGCCCATCAGCCAGCCCGGCCACATCGCCACCCAGGACCTCGCCTACGAGGGGGCGCTGCCGCAGGCCTACACCTTCTCGCTGCAGGGCGCCCCGCCGGCCAGCGTCCTGCAGGCCATGCCGGAGGGCTACACCGGGGAGGGCGCGGTGGGCGTGCTGCTCGCGTATCGGGACGGGAACGACAACGGCGCGCTCGACACCATCCCGGCCGACGGCAGCCCGGTGGACCATGTGGTCGGCGCTTCGCTGGACTGGGCCGCGGCCCCGGCCTACCTGGTGGCCTACCTGACCGAGGATCAGGACCCGGCCTCGGGGCTCGAGGCGGGGTTCAACCTCATCGAGATCAGCGACGCCGAGGACGCCGCGGTGGTGCCCTTCGGCACCGCGGTGCCGCTGACTATCGGTGAAGGAGGCCCGCTGCTGGACCTGTTCGTCTGCGAGGCCGCCTGGGACGGCTCGTCGGCCGAGGTGCCCTGCGGGCTGGTGCCGGAGGAGCCGGCGCTGCAGGCCCAGCCGCGGCGCTGATGCGCGCGGCGGGTGAGGGCGCGGCGCGGGGCGGTCAGGCCCGCGCCGCCGGGAGGTGGAGCGTGAAGGTGGTCCCCGCCCCGGGGCGGCTCTCCACCTCCACCCGCCCGCCGTGGTCCTCGGCGATGTGCTGGACCATGGGCAGCCCCAGGCCGGTGCCGCGCCCGGGCGCCTTGGTGCTGAAGAACGGCTCGAAGATGCGGGCCAGCACCTCGGGCGGCATGCCCGGGCCGGAGTCGCTCACCTCGATGCGCACGCCGTCCCCGTCGCGCCGCGCGCGCAGGGCGACGGCGCCGCCCTCCGGCATCGCGTCGCGCGCGTTGATGAGCAGGTTCACCAGCGCCTGCTCCAGCTGCACCTCGCGCCCGTCCAGCGGCGGCAGGCCCGGCTCCACCTCGACCGTCAGCGTGACCTGCGGCCCCATCACGCGGCCCACCAGCGCGGCCACCTCGCGCACCAGCCGGTCCACCTCGAGCTGCTGGGAGGCCTGCCGCGGGGCGCCGCGGCTGTAGGTCAGCAGCGCCCGCATCATCTCGGCGCAGCGGCGGGCCGCGTGGCGCGCGACCCTCAGGTCGGGCGTGAAGGGGTGCTCCGGCCCCAGCGCCTCCAGCGTCGGATCGAGCTGGCCCAGCACGATGGTGAGCTGGTTGTTCACGTCGTGGGCGAGGCCGCTGGCCAGCGTGGCCACCGTCTCGCGCCGCTGGCTGTGGTGGAGCTGCTCGCGCAGGGTCGAGTGCTCGTGGGCGGCCCGGCCGGCCCGCTGCAGCGCCTCCGCCAGCGCCACCGTGGGCGGGGCGGGGGTGGGCTGGCCGGCCGGGGCGGCGGGCCGGCCAGGGGCCTCGGCCAGCTCGTCGAGCGGGCGGCCGAAGCGGCGGGCGATGGAGCGGGCGCGCAGCATCAGCACCACGAAGCCGAGGATGGCCAGGGCCAGCACGCCCAGCGCGCGCCGGCGGCTCACGCCCATGATCTCCGGCTCGGGGATGGCCACCACCACGTACCAGGTCAGCCCGGCCGGCCCGCGGTAGGGCCTGACCAGGCCGTAGTGGGCCACGCCCTCCGCGTCGCGGGTCACCAGCTGCCGGCCCTCGGGCGGCAGCGCCAGGAGCCCGTCGGCCAGCGGCGCCAGCTCGGGGCCCAGCCGCGCCACCGGCCCCAGGAACTGCGCCAGCCGGGCCTCGCGCGACTCGAAGGCGGCGCGGTGGGGGAGGACCAGCGAGCGGCCCTGGGGATCGGCCAGGACGATCTCGGTGCCGGGCGTGGGGGCGATGGCCCAGAGCCGGCCGGTGAGGTCGTCGAGCATCACGTCCAGCGCAATCACCCCCTCCAGCGCGCCGGCGCGGCGGATGGGGAAGGAGAGCGTGATGCCCGGGTCCTGCGTGGTCATGAACTGGTAGGCCTCGGGCGACCAGCGCGGCGCGTCCGCGTCCCCCACGCGCGTGTACCAGTCGCGCTGGCGCGGATCGTAGCCGGTCGCGTCCCAGGGCTCGATGCGCGTCACGCCGGCGTGGCGGCGGGTCCAGCGCAGCTCCGCCTCCCCGGCGCCGCGGCGGCGCAGCGCTCGCGAGTGCCAGCCGCCGGGCTGGCGCAGCTCCAGCACCGAGGTGCCGTCGGCGCTGCACAGGTTCACCGACGAGACGAACGTCTGCGCTTCGAGCAGGGGGAGCGAGAGCGCGTCCACGCGCTCGGGATCGTCCAGCCGGAGGGTACCGTCGAGCCACCACCCCGCCAGCGTCGTGCCCACCCGGCTGGCCGAGGCCAGCTCGCCGTCCAGTGCCTGCGCCGCGCGCTCCGAGGCGTCCGCGGCGCGGGCCCAGGCCTGCGCGTCCAGCGCCCGCACCACCCCCCACCAGCCCAGCCCCAGCACCGCGGCCAGCAGCAGTCCGGTGAGCGTGAGGATCTCCCGGTAGAGGTAGCCGCTGATCCGCATGGACGGGGCACTTTAACCTACCGATGGTGAAGGACCAGTCGGGGTCACGGTGGGTGGATGACCCACCCGACCGTCGGTACGACCGCCGACGGGTGAAGGCGAGCGGGTGAGCCCGGCCGTCGCAGCGCCCAGCCCTGCGCCGCGGTAGAGTCCGGGCGTCCGATCGAGGAGGAAGCGCCCTGGCCCCTGCTCCCCTGCCTGCCGCCCAGCCCCCTGGCTTCCCGGTGCCCGGCACCCCGTCGCTCCTGCAGCGCGCCTGCGCCGGGGCGCTGCGCCTGCTCGGCTGGAAGTGGCGCGTGGACTGGCCGCAGGTGCCGCGCTGCGTGGTGATCGTCTACCCGCACACGTCCAACTGGGACTTCGCCATCGGCTACCTGGTGAAGGCGGCCTCCGGCGTCCCCATCCAGTTCATCGGCAAGCACACCCTCTTCCGCTGGCCGCTGGGGCCGGTGCTGCGCTGGATGGGAGGCATCCCGGTGGACCGGAGCGCGCCGTCCGGCTTCATCCCGGCCATGCAGGCGGAGCTGCTGCGCCGCCCGTGGGCCTGGGTGGTGCTGGCGCCGGAGGGGACGCGCTCGCGGCTCGATCACTGGAAGTCCGGGTTCCACCGGCTGGCGGTGGGGGCGGGCGTGCCGCTGGGGCTGGCCTTCATCGACTGGAAGGAGAAGGAGGTCGGGCTCACCGCCTACGTGGACCTGAGCGGCGACCCGGAGCGCGACCTGGAGGTGCTGCGCGCCTTCTACGCCGGGAAGGCCGGCAGGCGGCCCGAGCTGGCCAGCGACATCCGCTTCCGCGCCGCCCCGCGGGTGGACGGGCGCCCGCCGACGCGGGGCTGACGGGCGCCGAGGGCACGCACAGCAGCCGGGCGGACGGGCACTGGCGGCGGCGGGGACGCACCGTTGGCTCGCGACCCGCGCCATGCCCGACACCGAGCCCCTGAACGATCCCCTGGCCGACTTCCTCCGCGCCCGCCGCGACGAGGTGGTGGAGCGCTGGGCCCGCCGCGTGCGCGCGCTCCCCTCGGCGCGGCTCCTGCCCGAGCCGGCGCTGCGCGATCACGTGCCGCACATCCTGGAGCGGATCGAGGCCTACCTGGCGGCGCAGGTCGGGCGCGACGAGGTGGCGGCGCGGGCGGAGCCGCACGGGCAGGACCGGGCCAGCCAGGGGTACGACCTGGAGGAGCTGATCCTGGAGATCGGCGTGCTGCGCGACGTGGTGCTGGAGGTGCGCGCCGAGGCCGGCGCCCTCACCGGCGAGGACGCGGTGCGGATGGTGCGGGCCTTCGACCCGGTGGTCGCGTCGGTGGTGCAGGAGTGGTCGCGCGCCGGCGGGGAGCTGGGGGAGGGCGTGGCGCCGTGAGCGCCGGGCCGGAGGCCGGCGGCGGGCCGGTCCGCGAGGTGGGCGGGCCGCCCAAGCCGGCGCCGCCGCGCCGCGCCGTAAGCGTATGCTGACCATGAACGCCCGTCCGCGGCGCGATGGCGCTGCGGCCGTGACAGAATCCGAGACACGCGCTCCTTACCTCCGCGGCGACACCGAGATCCGCCAGCGGCGCCCGCGCGGCGCCGGAGAGGGAGCCGACATGCCGCTGCTTTACCCCGAGCTGTTCCGGAACCTGGAGCGCGCCCGCTGGAACATGGCGGACGACGTGCCCTGGGACGCGTTCGACGCCTCCCTGCTCACCGAGGAGCAGGCGCTCACCATCAAGCACAACGCCATCACCGAGTGGTCGGCGCTGCCCGCCACCGAGATGTTCCTGCGCGACAACCGCCACGACCACGACTTCTCGGCCTTCATGTCGGTCTGGTTCTACGAGGAGCAGAAGCACGCGCTGGTGCTGATGGAGTACCTGCGCCGCTTCCGCCCGGAGCTGGTGCCCACCGAGGAGGAGCTGGGGGCGGTCCGGTTCGAGTTCGACCCGGCGCCGGCGCTGGAGACCCTGATGCTCCACTTCTGCGGCGAGGTCCGGCTCACCCGCTGGTACAAGCGCGCCGCGGAGTGGCACACCGAGCCGGTCATCAAGCACGTCTACGGCCTCATCGCCGAGGACGAGGCGCGCCACGGCGGCGCCTACCTGCGCTACATGCAGCGCGCGCTGGAGCGGACGCCGGAGGAGGCGCGCGGCGCCTTCTCCAAGGTGGGCGTGCTGATGGCCGCGAGCGGCCTCTCCGGCAAGCCGCTCCACCCCACCAACCTGCACGTCAACAAGCAGCTCTTCCCCAACGACACGGTGCAGAGCCGCCTGCCGGATCCGGCCTGGCTGGAGCGCTGGCTGGACGAGCAGAATCCGCTTCGACCGCGGCTGCGAGGAGCGGGTGGTGCGGGCCATGCTGCGCAGCCTCTCGGCGCTCTTCGGCGAGACCTTCGAGACGGTGCGCGATCTGTCGCGCTACCGGCGGGCCAAGGCGCGGGGCGCGGCGGGCGGAGCGGACGAGGCGCCGGGGGGCGAGGCCCGCGCGTAGGCGGTTCGTCCCGCTCCGCCCTTCGACTCCGCCGCGGCCTGGCCGCGGCTACGCTCAGGGCGAACGGTGGTACCAGACCCGTTCGGCCTTCTATGAAGCGGCGTCCCCGGTCAAGGGCCGGTGATGTCGTTTGTCCTGAAGCCTGGGCGGCGCTGGTTGGCCATCGGTCAGGGAGTCAGGCGAACGCGAGTTCCATCAGCCTTCTATTCGCGCTCAACAGGGGCGGCAGTGCCGCCGGCGCAGTGGGGGATTCGAGCAGGGGGCGCCATCTGAGCGACGGCCGTTCCTGGTGACCGGCCAAGGCCGAACTCGCGCTCACCCTGTCTCGAAACCCGCTTTCGCCTCACTCCCGGATCTCCGGCCCGGCGTCCGCCCGACTGGGTCCGATTTTTCGGTCGTCTAGGCCATCGCGTTTCCCCTGCAGGTGCGGCTGCCGTCGAAGTCCTTCCCGTCCCTCATCATCGCGAACAGGATTCCGGAGAGTTTGCGCGCCAGCGCCACGACGGCGACTGCGCGTCCCCTCCGCCGGTGGATCTTCCCCGCCCATTCGCGCAGCGGCAGCGACTCTGCGCTCTTGCTGCGCAAGACGCAGTGCGCGGCCTGGACGAGAAGCCAGCGCACCCTGGCGTTGCCGGTCTTGGTGATCCGCCCCTTGCGCTGTTTCTCGCCCGAGCTCAGCTCGCTAGGGACCAGGCCGCAGTAGGCGGACACCTGCTGGGCACTCTGGAAGCGCTTGGGATCATCGATGACGACGTCGTACGCAATGGCCGTCACGACGCCCACGCCTGGCGCCGTCGTGAGCCTCCGTACCACTGCGCTGTCGCGGGCGATGGCCTCGAGGTCAGCGTCGGCCTTGGCGATCCGGGCGTTCAGCGTGTCGAACATCAGCAGCAACGGCTCGACCTCGTCGCGGACCTCGTCCGGCAGGGCCATCTCCAACACCACTCGCGCGAAGTGCTCGGCTTCGCAGCTCGGGGCCCGTAGCCCGTGGCTCCGCAAGGACGTCCGGGTCACCGTGATGAACCGCGACCTGGTGCGGACCAGCGTGTCTCTCACCGACAGGCGGACAGCGACCGTCCGCCGGGATTCCGACCTCCGGTGGGCCGCTCGGTAGGTCCCTGAACGGCAAGCCTCGGCCAGCGCTCGGGCATCTCGCCGATCGGTCTTTACCCGCCTCGTCCGCGTCCCGTACATCGGCGCGTAATTCGGGTCGGCCACGATCACTTCGTGCCCGAACGATTCGATGTGCCGCGCCACCCATTCGCTTTCCGTGGAGGCCTCCAGCAGGAGCTTGGCCCGCGGCCTGTTCGCGAGCACCTCGGCGAACCGGTCGGCCCGGGTGGGGATCCGCACCTCCAGAACCCCGCCCTCCGCGTTCAGGATGCAAAGCTGGCTGTCCTTCTTGTGCAGGTCGATGCCAATATGGTCCACGGCTGGTCTCCACTCTCTGCGGCTCTGACCGCGTTGTGGGGCATTCGTGCCACCACCCCGAGGTGGAGGCCAGCCGCTTCATTCCATCTGAGCGTAGCGCCCGCAGCGCGGGCGCGGAGCCAAAGGCCAGGCGTCACGCCCCCAGGAACCTCCGCGCCACCTCCTCCCAGGAGGCTACGCGGGAGTAGCGGGTCTCGCGCAGGTTCTTGGGGGCGCTGAAGAGGATGCCCTGCCCGCGGAAGCGGGCGAAGTGGTGCGGGCTGTCGTCGATCAGGTACTCGGCGGCCAGGATGCTCTTGTCCCCGCAGAAGACCACGTGGCTCCCCGGGTGGAAGGGCAGGTGGCGGCGCAGCCAGCCGAACTTGGCGCTGAAGGAGGCCGGGTACTCGGTGGCGGCGCTGGCCACGAAGACCTCGTAGCGCTCCGAGAGCCGCCGCACCACCTCCGCCGCGCCGGGCATGGGCGGCAGGTCGGCGAAGAACGCGCCCTCGTGCAGCATGGCCTCGTGCGCATCGCGGTGCTCGGGGCTCACCAGCTGGTGCAGCTCGCGGCCGGCCTGCTCGGCCTCGCTCCAGGCGTAGCCGAACCGGTCGCGGTACCAGGCCACCTGGGCGGTGTGGGTGTCCACCAGCACGTCGTCCATGTCGATGGCGATCCGCTCCATGGCAGGAGGCTACGGCAGCGCTGCCCGCCGCGCCCGCGAAAACTCGCGGCGTGGGAGCCCTGCTGTAAGCTGCGCGCCGCGAAAGGTGGCGAGCATGCGCAAGGTGGCGGGGCGGAAGCCGGCGAAGCAGGCGAAGGCGGTCCGGAAGGCGGCGAGGCGGACGGGCGCGAAGAAGGCGCCCAGGGCCGTGAAGGCGGCGAAGCGCGTGAAGAACGCGGCGAAGCCGGCCCGCAAGCCCGTCCTCAAGGTCCGGCGGGCGGCGCCTGCGGGCGCCGCGAAGGCTCGCCCTGCTCCGCGGCGCGCCGCGCCGGCCCGCGGCGGCGCGGAGTCTGGGCTTCACTGGCAGTCGCGCAGCCCCCAGCACCGGGCCGCTGCCGCGCCCGGCGGCGAGTACGTGATGCTCTCCTTCGACCGCGTCACCTGGTCGGCCGAGTGGCGGCCCAAGGGCGGCCGCGTCGAGCGGCTCGCCTTCCGCGAGACCCAGGCCGGCGCCGAGGCCGCCTGCGAGCGGCACCGCACCGTGCAGCGGGCCGACGCGCTCCTCTCGGCGGCCGACGCCGGCGGGCTGGTGGGCAAGGCCATCACCGGCGAGGCGGTGGCGTGGCGGCGGTAGGCCGTCGCGGCGGCGACGTCTGCTCGCCTGGCCGGATGAAGCAGCAGGAGATCCGCGTCCGCCCGGTCACCCCGGCCGACGCCGAGGCCGTGGTGGCGCTCTGGCGCCGCGTCTTCCCGGAGTACGCCGACCCCTCGCGCCCGCAGCGCGATCCGGTCGCCTCGGTCGCCCGCAAGCTGGCCTTCGGCGACGGGCTGTTCTGGCTGGCCGAGCGCGGCGGCGAGCTGCTCGGGACCGCGATGGCCGGCTACGACGGCCATCGCGGCTGGCTCTACTCGGTGGGCGTGGCGCCCGAGGCGCGCGGCGCCGGGCTGGGCCGGCGGCTGGTGGCCGAGGCCGAGCGGGCGCTGGCGGCGCTGGGCTGCCCCAAGGTGAACCTGCAGCTGCTGGAGGGGAACGAGGCCGGCAGGCGCTTCTGGGCCCGGCTCGGCTACGCCGAGGACCGGGTGGTCTCGCTGGGGAAGCGGCTGGGCGAGGCGAGCCCGTCCGGTCCGGACGGGACGAAAGGGTAATGTGAAAGGACGCGACCCCTACTGCACGCGGTAGCGAAGGTGGACGACCCCGTTGGCGAAGCGGTGCTCGTCGAGGAGCGCCAGGTCGATGCGCCCGTGGGCCGGCAGCGCCGGGTTGCGGCCGCCGAGGATGACGGGCCAGACGATCAGCCGGCACTCGTCGACAAGTCCGGCCTGGAGCGCCTGGGCCGCGAGGTGCGGCCCTCCGACGAGCACGTCCCCGGGCGCAGTCGCCAGCAGGTCGCGCACGGCGCCCGCATCGAAGCGGCGCTCCAGCCGGGTCCTGGCCGTGGGCACCGCCGTCATGCTCGTGGAGTAGACCACCTTGTCCGCCGCTCGCCAGACGCCCGCGAAGGCGCTCATGAGGTCCGACCGCGCCGCCAGCGAGGCGTCGGTCTCCCAAACGGCCATCGTCTCGTACATGCGCCGCCCGTAGAGGTAGGTGCCGGCCGACCGCATGAGGTCGGTCGTGAACGCGAAGACCGCCTCGTCAGGTGGCGCCCAGTCGAAGGCGCCGGTGGCATCCTCGGTGTAGCCGTCGAGTGACATGTTCGACGCGTAGATCAGCTTGGCCATGGCTCCCTCAATCTTCCGGCTCCTGGCGAGCAGGTCAAGCGGATGGGAACGGGGCCGAGCCGGCGCTGCTGGCGCCGGCTCGGCCAAGGCGGGCGTCGGGCGGTTGGGGCCCAGGGCCGGCGGCCCCGACCGGGCCCAGACGGGCCCGGTCGGGACGAAAGGGTAATGTGGAAGGACGCGACCCCTAGGCGGCCAGCCGCTCGGCCTGGCCGCGGGCCCGGGCTGCCTGGGCACCGTCCCCGCCCAGCGCCAGCGCCCGGGCCGTGAGCCGCCACGCGGGCGGGCTGGCCGGGCGGGCCCGGACGCGCTCGGAGGCGAGCGCCTGGGCCAGCGCGGCGCGGCCGGCGCGCAGCGCGGCCTCGACGAGCGTGAGCGACAGCGCGTCCCGCTGCGCGTTGGACCCGCCGAACCGGACCGCCTGGTGGCGGACCGGGTGGAGCGCCTCCACGCAGGCGTCGTGCTGGCCGCGGCCGAAGGCCAGCAGGGCCCGCCCCACCGGCAGCGCCACCTCGCGCACCATGCGCGCGTTGCTGCCAGTGCCCGCCGCCTGCGCCTCGAGCGCCGCCACCTGGGCCGCGGCGTCGGCGTCGCGCCCGGCCGCCACGAAGGCCATGAGCGCGTGGACGTCGTTGAACGCGTAGTACCCCTCGCCCAGGCGCGGGCGCCAGTCGTCGGCCAACCGCTGCGCCCGCTCCCCCGCGTCCTGCCCGAGCAGGAACAGCCGCCAGACGAGCGCGGAGGCGTCGATCAGCTCCAGCACGGCCTCGCTGCGCGCCGGCCGGATCCGCTGGTCGTAGAGCGCCAGGGCCGCCGCCACGTCCCCGCGGTCGAGGTGGTACAGCGCCAGGTGCCACCAGTTGTGGATGGCGAAGGCGTTGTCCGGGGCCCAGTGCCGGCTGGCCTCCGTGAGCCAGGCGATCCCCTCGCCCAGCCGCGCCTGCATCTCCAGCACGTGCGCCACCGCGTGCCCGGCCCAGGCGTCGGAGGGCGCGACGGCCACGGCGCGGCGCCCGGCCTCCTCGGCGCGGGCGTACTCGCCGTTCTCCTCCAGGCCGAAGGCGTACATCCCGAGCACGTAGCCGTGGCCGGGCACGCCCTCGTCCCAGGCGTGCAGCGCCTGGGCCACCGCGTCGCGGAGCCGCGCGGTGCGCCCGAGGCAGAAGCTGCCCAGGTGCGCCAGCTGGATGGCCAGCGCGTCGCGCGGGAACTCCGCCGCCAGCCGATCCCAGCGGTCCACGGCGCCGTCGAAGTCGCGCTCCACCCAGGCGCGCGCGGCCGCCAGGTGGCCCCGCTCGCGGTCGGTGGCGCGGCCGGCGGCGGCCTCGCCGGCCTCCACCGCCGCGCGCAGCATGAACTCGAGGGGCTGCTCGGTGGCGGTGACGAGGAGCGCGGCCTTGAAGGCATGGCCCATGACGAAGGTCGGGTCGCGCTCCAGGGCGGCGTCGATGGTGGCGAGCGCGGCGGCCGAGTAGCCGAGCAGCTGGCCGGTGGCCTGGTCGAGCGCCTCCGCGCTGGCCGGGTGGGGGGTGGAGAGGGTGAGGCCCCTGGCGTCGTGCAGCATGGCTTGATTCCTCCGGTTCGGGTGAACGAGGGGAGGATGCGGAGGGCCCGGGAATGGGGCGTGATCCCCGCGTGAACCGCGCGGGAAATGCGCACGCCGTCCGGGCCGGCTACGTCGGGGTTGGAGGTGACCGGATGATCCGGCCTCAGCTGAGCCTGCTCGGCTCGTTCGGGCTGTCCGCCGGCGGCGTCGAGCGGGCGCTCCCCACGCGCAAGGCGCAGGCGCTGCTGGCGCTGCTGGCGCGGCGCCCGGGCGCGGCGCTGGCGCGCGCGCACCTGGCCGGCCTGCTCTGGCCCGACGTACCTGACGCGCAGGGGCGGGCCAGCCTGCGCCAGGCGCTCTCGGCGCTGCGGCGCGCGCTGGCGGAGGCGGGCGCGGACGGGCCGGACGGGAGGGGCGACGCGGTGGCGCTCCCGGCCGAGGCGCTGGACGTGGACGTTGCCGAGCTGGAGCGCGCGCTGGCGCGCGGCGACCTGGCCGCGGCGGTGCGGCACTACCGCGGTCCGCTCCTGGACGGCTTCCCGCCGGTGACGGATCTCTTCGACGCCTGGCTCGAGGGCGAGCGGCAGGCGCTGGCGGCGCGGGCCGCCGGGGCGCTGCGCGAGCGGCTGGGGGCCCTGGCCGAGGCCGGGGACGTCGAGGCGCTGGCGCTGGGGGAGCGGGCGCTGGCGCTGGATCCGGCCTTCGAGCCGGCCTACCGCGCGCGGATGCGGGTGCTGGCGGCGGGCGGCGACCGGGCGGGGGCGCTGCGCGAGTTCGAGCGCTGCCGGGCGGCGCTGGCGCGGGCGGTGGGGGCGGAGCCGTCGGCGGAGACGCAGGCGCTGCGCCGGGCGCTGGAGCAGGAGACGGGGAGGCCGGAGGAGCGGCGGGCGCCCACCGTGGCGGTCCTGCCCTTCGAGGTGCTGGCGCTGGAGCCGTCCGCCGAGGTGTTCGCCCGCGGGCTGGCGGAGGAGGTGGGCCTGGCGCTGTCGCGGTTCAGGTCGCTGCAGGTGATCGCGCGCGAGTCGGCGGCGCGGGCGGCGGCGGAGGGGCTGGACGCGGCCGGCCTGGGCCGGGCGCTGGGGGCGGAGTACCTGCTCTCCGGCAGCGTGCGCGCGGCGGGCGGGCGGCTCCGGGCGGCGCCGCGGCTGGTGGAGGCCGCCTCCGGGCGCCAGCTCTGGGCCGAGCGGTACGACGCCGACCTGGCCGAGGTCTTCGACGTGCAGGACCGGATCGCCGGCGCGGTCGCGAGCGCGCTGGTGATGGGCATCGACGCGCGCGAGCTGGAGCGGGCGCGCGAGCGCGCGCCCGAGCGGCTCGACGCCTACGCCTGCTGCGTCCGCGGGATGACCGCGCTCCGCGCCGGGAGCGCGGAGGGGGACCGCGAGGCGCGGGCGCTGTTCCAGCGGGCGCTGGCGCTCGACCCCGGCTGCGCCCGGGCGCTCTCCGGCCTGTCGCTCTCGCACTTCAACGACTGGAGCTGCTCGGCCTGGGAGCGGTGGGACGAGAACGAGCGCGAGGCCTTCCGCTACGCGGAGGCGGCCGAACGGCTCGACCCGCGCGACCACCACGCCCACTGCGTGCTGGCGCGGATCCTCTGCTACCGGCGCGAGTTCGACGGCGCCGCCCATCACCTGGAGCGGGCCCTGGCGCTCAACGGCAGCGACGCGGACGCGCTGGTCCACCTGGCGGTGGCCGCCACCTACCTGGGCGACGCCGGGCGCGGCCGGACGCTGGCCCAGGCCGCGCGCCGGCTGCATCCGTTCCACCCGGACTGGTACGACGCCGCCCTGGCCTTCGCCCATCTCCTGGGACGGGAGCCGCGCCAGGCGATCGCGCTGGTGGAGCGCGCGCCGGACCTGTTCGTGGACTCGCGCGCGCTGCTGGCGGTCGCGCACGCCCACCTCGGTGAGCTCACCCGGGCCCGCGAGGAGGCGGTCCGCTTCCTCCACCGGTTCCAGCGCCAGATCGCGCCCGGCGCCCGCCCCGCCGACGCGGTCACGTGGATGCTGCGCGTGAACCCGCTCCGTCGCGCCGAGGACCGCGCCTGGCTGGTGGCCGGGCTGGTCGCGGCGGGGGTCCCGGCGGACGCGGCGGCGCTCGAGGCCGGCGGCGGGCAGGGGGCGGGCCTTCCTGCGTGATCGGCTCCGCCTCGCGGCGGACCGGCCGCGCCTCGCGGCGGGGTGGAAGGGCAATGGAAGGAAGCGACCTCAGTCCCATCACGAACAGTCAATGGCGAACTGATCGCGCCCCACTCGAGCTATCGCCGGCGATAGTTGACCGGGGTTGCCTCGAACGCGTGCGCGGCGCCTACCACGGCGCCGGCTGGTCCGAGAGGACGCCGTCGGTGGCGGTGGCCTGGTCGAGGCTGCCGGCCTTGGCCTGGATGCAGAGGTAGGCCAGCGGCTCGGGGCCGGTGGCGCGCCAGCTGCGCAGGGCGGGCGGGGCGATGCGCACGGCCGAGCCGGCGGAGACGGGGATCCTCTCGCCGTCCACCAGCAGCTCGCCCTGGCCGGAGAGGAAGACGTACAGCTCCTCGTTCTGCTTGTGGGCGTGGAAGAAGGGGTAGACCTGGCCCGGCTGCAGGAGGCCGAAGGAGACCTCGGTCCCGGTCATGCCCAGCGTCTGGCCCAGGAAGACCTTCCCTGCGAACGGGCCGATGCGCGTCTGGCGCAGGTACTCGCTCCAGCCGGCGCTGGGGCCGTAGTCGGCGCTGGAGAAGTTCGGGCCCTGGCGGACGGCGGCGGGCTGGCGGCTGCCGGGGGCGAAGCTGGGGGCGGGGACGTGCTGGGGCATGCGCTGCTCCTTCCTGGAACGGGTGAGCTGCCGGACTTGAAAATAGCACGACCGTTCGTTCTATGATGCGTTCGTGCGTCGCAGCCCCGCCGGGCTTCCCTGGGGGGCGACTTTCGAGGAGGCTCTGGCGGGCATGGGCATCGGTGCGGTCACGCGCGAGCGGATCCTGGACGAGGCGGTGCGGCTGGCCAGCCGCGACGGCCTGGTGGCGCTCACCATCGGCACGCTGGCCGACGCGCTCGCGCTCTCGAAGAGCGGCCTCTTCGCCCACTTCGGCTCGAAGGAGGCGCTGCAGCTGGCGGTCATCGAGCGGGTGGGGCTGATGTACCGCGAGCGCGCGCTGGCCCCGGCCGCGGCGCTCCCGGCCGGCCCGGAGCGGCTGCGCGCGCTCCTCCGCGGCATGCTCGACTGGATGGACGCCTCCGACCTGCCCGGCGGCTGCCCCATCTCGGCGGCGTCGTTCGAGCTGGACGGCCAGGCCGCCGGGCCGCTGCGCGAGGCGGTGGCCGCCGCCATCCAGGCAGGCCTGCAGCGCAACGCGCAGGCCTTCCGCGAGTGCCTGCCCGGGGTCGGCGACGCGGAGCAGGCCGCCTTCGAGCTGCGGGCCATCACGCTCGGCTACCACGTGGCGTCGCGGCTGCTGCGGGATCCGCAGGCGCGCCGCCGGGCGGAGGCCGCGTTCGAGGCGCTGCTGGCGCGGGGGGCGGTAGGTAGGAAGGGCGGATCCCCGGCGAAGTCCGCGCCGAAGCGCAAGTCCGCGCGGCGCGCCTGAGGCCCGGCGCGGGCTCACTGGCTGGAAACCGGTGAGGGTCCACCCTCCGTTCGTGGTGGCCGTAGGGCCGGGCTCGCGCCGGCCGGTCGGTCAACCCGGCCCGGAGTCGAACCAGGAACGGGATCCGCGAGCGGGTCCCTGTCCTTCGACTCCGCGCCCGCTGCGCGGGCGCTACGCTCAGGACGAACGGGGCCGTGGCAAGCCCCGGCTTCGAAGCCCCAACGCACGAGGCCCCGGTCCGCTCGGACCGGGGCCCCGGGTGACCGCCTCGTGCTCCGCGGTCCGCCGCCCTACCGCACCACGTTGAGGATGGTCCGCGCCGGCGGGTCCGGGATCTCCGGGTTGCGCTGGCCGCAGGGCTTCTCGGCCACGGCGTTGCCGCAGCCCTTCTTGCGCAGGCCGACGAGGTCCTTCACCAGCTCGGCCTTCATGAGCTGGATGGCCTTGGCCGGGTCCACGCCCTTCGGGCACACCTGCGAGCACTCGCCGGCGAAGTGGCAGCGCCAGGGGCCGCGCTCGCCGGAGAGCACCTCGGCGCGCTGCGCGAAGCCCTCGTCGCGCGAGTCGGCGTTGTAGCGGTGCGCCTGGGCCAGCGGCATGGGGCCGGCGTAGACCGGGTCGGTGGCCAGCGTCGGGCAGGCGCCCATGCAGCAGCCGCACTTGATGCAGTAGCTGAACTGGAGGTAGCGCTCCAGCTCGTGCGGCGACTGCCAGTACTCGCCGGTGGGGGCCTCCTGCTCGGCCACGTCCTCGCGGATCAGGTACGGCTTCATCGCCTTGTGCGAGGCGAAGAGCGAGGACAGGTCGGGGACCAGGTCCTTGAAGATGGCGAAGTTGGGCAGCGGGCCGACGGCGACGACGTCCGCCTCCAGCTCGGAGATCTGGGTGTTGCAGGCCAAGCCCGGGCGCCCGTTGATGAGCATGCCGCAGGAGCCGCAGATGCCCATGCGGCACGAGGACCGCCAGGCCAGCGTGGGCGCGTGGGTCTCCTTGATGCGCCACAGGCCGTCCAGCACGGTCATGCCGGGCGTGGCCTCGACGGCGTACTCCTCCCAGTGCGGGGCCGCGTCCTTCTCCGGCTCGTAGCGGCGGACCCGGAAGATCACCTGCTTCGCCATGGCTAGCCTCCCACCGCCGCCGAGGCGGCCTGCGCGAGGGCCTGGGCCTGGATGGCCACCCACGCGCCGAACACGAACAGCGCCACGCCGCCCACCGTGAGGACGGCGTCGATGGCCTTCGCCAGCCGCGGCCCCGGCCCCAGCTCGCGCAGGATGTTGCGCAGGCCGTAGAAGCCGTGGAACAGCGCCGCGCCCAGCATCACCACGTAGCCGACGGCGAAGCCGATGGCCTTGGTGCGGGCGATGACGCTGGCCCACTCCACCGGGTGGACGCCGGCCAGGCCGAACCAGCCCAGCGTGGCGTCGAGGTGCATGATGGCCATGTGCAGGCCCAGGCCCAGGAAGAGGACCAGGCCGGCCAGGAGGTGCAGCGCCCAGAGGGTCCTGTCGCGCATCGTTGGCTCCTAGAGGAAGAAGAAGTCGGCCGCGCCCCAGGCGACGATCACGCCCGCGAGCAGCATGCCCACCAGCGCGAGCGGCCGCTGCCGGCCCACCGAGGTGGCGTAGGGGTAGACCGGCTCGATGGGCTTGCCCACGCCGATCCCCAGCTCCACCAGCACCAGCCGCAGGCCGTTGAGCGCGTGGAAGCCGAAGGCGGCGAAGACCAGGAACTCGCCCACCACGAAGACCGGACCGTGGACCAGCCCCATCGACGTGTGCCAGGCCCCCTCGCCGAAGGCGCGGGCCGAGGTGACGAAGAGGTGGAGGACGAAGTAGGCCAGCAGCGCGAGGCCGCTCACCCGGTGCAGCGTGTAGAGGTAGCGCTCCAGGCCCCAGCGGCCGCCGATGGCCCAGCCGCGGATGCCCAGCCTGTTGGGATGTGGCTTGCTCATGGTTGCTCCGTTCGCGCGGGCCCCTTCGGCTTCGCGGCGCTCCGCGCCGCCAAGCTCGGGGCGAGCGGGCGTTAGTACTTGCGCTCCACCGGCTTCCACATGTCGGCCACCACCGGCTTGTACTCGAGCCGGGGGCCGCCCTCGGTGCGGTAGGCCAGCGTGTGCTTCATCCACTGGTCGTCGTCGCGGGTGGTGAAGTCGCGGCGGGCGTGCGCGCCGCGCGACTCCTGGCGGGCCAGCGCGCCGGCCACCGTCACCTCGCAGAGGTCCACCAGGTTCTCCAGCTCGAAGGCGTGGATGAGGTTGGAGTTGTAGACCTTGGACTTGTCCAGCACCGGCGCCCTGGCCACGCGGGCGCGGAGCTCGCGGATCCCGGCCAGCGCCGCGGAGAGCCCCTCGCCGGTCCGGAACACGCCCACGTGCTTGTCCATCAGCGTGCGCAGCTCGGTCCGGAGCTTGTAGAGGTTCTCGTCGCCGGTGCGGGCCAGCACCGCCGCGATCCGGTCCTCGGCCGCGGCCAGCGCCGGGGCGCTCGCCTCCGCCGGCCCCAGCGCCGGCAGCGCCTTCGCGATCTGCTCGCCGCAGATGGCGCCGAACACCAGGCACTCGCCGGTGGAGTTGGAGCCCAGGCGGTTGGCGCCGTGGAGCGAGACGCAGGAGGCCTCGCCGGCGGCCCAGACGTTGGGGAGCCGGGTGCGGCCGGTGATGTCGCACTCCACGCCGCCCATGGAGTAGTGGGCCACCGGCCGGATGGGGATGGGCTGCTCGATGGGATCGACGCCCAGGAACTTGATGCAGACCTCGCGGATGAGCGGGAGCCGCTGGTTGATCCGGTCGGCGCCCAGGTGGCGCAGGTCGAGGTGCAGGAAGTCGAGCCCGTCCTCGCGCGCGTAGCCGCGGCCGGCCTCGATCTCCATCATCTCGGCGCGGGAGACCATGTCACGCGGCGCCAGCTCCATCTTGGAGGGCGCGTAGGCCTGCATGAACCGCTCGCCCTTGGCGTTGACCAGGTACCCGCCCTCGCCGCGGCAGCCCTCGGTCATGAGGATGCCGCTGGGCACGAGGCCCGTGGGGTGGAACTGGAGGAACTCCATGTCCTCCAGCGGCAGGCCGGCCCGGTACGCCATGGCCATGCCGTCGCCGGTCACGGTCTGCGAGTAGGTGGTGAAGCCGTGCAGCGTGCCGCCGCCGCCGGAGGCGATGAGCAGCGCCTTGGCCTGGAGCGCCACCGTCTCGCCGCTGGTGGCGTCGAGGCCCACCAGCGCCTGGAAGCGGCCGTCGGCCACCACCACGTCGGTGATGAACAGCTCGTCGTAGCGGGTGAAGCTGTCGTACCGCTGCAGCTGGTCGTACAGCGTCTGCATCTCGAAGAAGCCGGTCTTGTCGGCGGCCAGCGTGGCGCGCGGGTAGGAGTGGCCGCCGAAGGGCCGCTGGTCGATGTGCCCGTCGGCGGTGCGGGTCCACGGGATGCCCCAGTGGTCCAGCTGCCGGATCTCCCTGGGCATGGCCTCGACGAAGGTCCGGACCACGTCCTGGTCGGCCAGGAAGTCGGAGCCCTTCACCGTGTCCCAGGCGTGCAGCTCGGTGGAGTCGCCCAGGTCGGTGCGCATCACCGCGGCGGTGCCGCCCTCGGCGCAGACCGAGTGGGCGCGCATGAGCTGCACCTTGGAGACGATGCCGATGTCCACCTTGCCGCCGGTGCGGCGCGACAGCTCCACGGCGGCGCGGAGCCCGGCCAGGCCGGCTCCGAGGATGAGGACGTCGTGCTTCAGCTGGCGGTCCATGCGGACCTCCCTGGGTGAACGACCGCTCGCGCGGGATGGCGAGGCGTGGGCGGGCGAGGTTCGGAGGTGTCCGGTGCGACGGCGCGTGCGCGGAGCGCGGGCGCCGGCGTCCGACGGCGGCGGAAGCTAGCACACGTTTGCAGCGTGCCCGTCCGGCGAAACGCCGCGCGCGCAGGCGCACGCGCAGGCGCCGCTGCATGTCACTTGGAGTGACGCGGCCGGGGCCGCGCGGTCACATCGCCTTACCGAACTCCAGGTGCGTGTCGGCCGGCAGCGGCTCCAGCGACTCCAGCGCGAAACGGTTGCGCGACCAGTCCACCGCCAGGCGGAAGCGCAGCTTGGCGCCGGGCACGAGCCCATCCACCGCGGGCTGGACGTCAGCCTCGATTCCAAACGGCATGACCATTGACGCCATGCCCACCTTCCGTCCCTGGCCGTCCACGAAGTCCGGGATGGCCTCGTGGCGGATCCAGAGCTGCCGGGTCGGCCCGCTCCCCTCGATGCGCAGGAGCTCGCCGCGGACGGTGTAGCGCTGCGCCGCGCTCGCCGGGCCGGAGGACGCGGCGGCCTGCGGCGCGCGCTGCTCGCTGCAGGCGAACAGGGAGAGCAGGGCGGCGGCGGTGGCGAGGGCGCGGGCGGTGGGCATCGCGGGCTCCGGGGCAGGCGGTGGGAAGGTTCTCGCACACCGCGGCGAAGGCCTCCAGCGCCGGAGCGAGGTGGCGCGAGACGGTGGCGTTCAGCAGCCCGTAGCCGGACGTCCAGGCATGCGGCGCTTTCCAGCAACGATGCCCACGCACCGAAGGTTGGCGCCGGGCGCCCCTGCTGATGCGTCGATTCCGCCACGCGCGCGCGAGGCGTTCGCGGTACGATCGGGATCTCTCCACTGGAAGGCGCTGCCCCGGCCCGCCCCCGCGGCCCGCCAGGGCCGGACGCGAGGGGTGACCCTTGAAGAAGAACGGTCGAGGCAGCAGCCGTGCCCCGGGCACGGGGACGGTGAAGCGGAAGGCCAAGGCGCGCAAGCCATCCCCCGCGCCGGCCCTGCGCCGGGCGGAGAGACCGGGCCGCTCCCGCTCCCAGCCGGCACCACATCAGGACCCGGAGCTCGCCTCCAGGCCGGCCATGCCCGGCCCGCAAGATGGCCCCACGCCGGAGCCCCGCCCGTCCGCTCCGGCAGCCGGTACCCTGTCGGTGGTGGGGATCGGCGCCTCGGCCGGCGGCCTGGAGGCGCTGGAGCAGTTCCTGTCCAACGCCCCGGCCGGGAGCGGCCTGGCCTACGTGGTGGTGCAGCACCTGGATCCGCAGGACCGCGGAGGGATGGTGCCGCTGCTCCAGCGCGTGACGCAGATGCCCGTCGAGCAGGCGCGCGACGGCCAGCGGGTGGCGCCCGACCACGTCTACGTCATCCCGCCGAACGAGGAGCTCTCCATCCTCCATGGCGTGCTCCACCTCCTGCCGCGGCGAGCCGTCGGCGTGCACCTCCCGGTGGACCACTTCTTCCGGACGCTGGCCGAGGACCGCCTGGATCGCTCCCTGGGCGTGATCCTCTCCGGCATGGGGACCGACGGCACGCTCGGCCTGCGCGCCATCAAGGAGAAGGGCGGCGCCACGTTCGTGCAGGCGCTGGCCTCCGCCAAGTTCGACGGGATGCCCCGGAGCGCGGTCGAGGCCGGCCTGGCGGACGTGGTGGCGGACGCCCGCGAGCTGCCCGCCCGCATCCTGGCCTTCGTCCGTCACGCGACCCATGCCCTGCCCGAGGTGGCCGTGGCCGAGGAGCGGCAGCTGAGCGCGCTGGCCAAGGTGTTCATCCTGCTGCGCACCCAGACCGGCAACGACTTCTCGGTCTACAAGCGGAGCACCGTCATCCGCCGCATCGAGCGGCGCATGGGCATCCACCAGATCGACAAGCTCTCGAGCTACGTCCGCTTCCTGCGCGAGAACCCGAAGGAGATCGAGCTGCTCTTCCAGGAGCTGCTCATCGGGGTGACCAGCTTCTTCCGCGACCCGCCGGCCTGGGACCACCTGCGCGCGCAGGTGATCCCGGCGCTCCTGGCCTCCCGGCCGGCCGGCACGCTCCGGGCCTGGGTCCCCGGCTGCTCCACCGGCGAGGAGGCCTACTCGCTGGCCATCGCCCTGCGCGAGGCGCTGGACCAGCGCGAGGGCGGCCTCAGCCTGAGCATCCAGATCTTCGCCACCGACCTCGACGCCGAGGCCATCGAGAAGGCGCGGGCCGGGATCTACCCGGCCAACATCGCCGCCGACGTCTCGCCGGAGCGGCTGCGCCGCTTCTTCGTGCAGGACGACCGCGGCTTCCGCGTCAGCAAGGAGATCCGCGAGCTGGTGGTGTTCGCGCCGCAGAACATCACCATGGACCCGCCCTTCACCCGGCTCGACATCCTCTCCTGCCGCAACCTGCTCATCTACCTCTCGGCCGAGGTGCAGAAGAAGCTCATCCCGCTCTTCCACTACGCGCTCAACCCGGGCGGCGTGCTCTTCCTGGGCAGCGCCGAGACGGTGGGGGCGTTCGGGGCGCACTTCCGGCCGCTGGACGGCAAGACCCGCATCTACGAGCGGCTGGAGCTGGCCGGCGCGCAGGCGCCGGTGGAGTTCTTCTCGCGCTACGCCGCCCCGGCGCTCGGGCCGGGCGCAGAGCAGGAGGGAGACGCAGCGCCCGTGCGCGGGCCTGCGCCCAACCTGCAGGCCCTGGCCGACCGGCTGATCCTGCAGCGCTACGCCCCCTCCGCCGTGCTCACCACCGAGAAGGGCGACATCGTCTACATCAGCGGCCGCACCGGGAAGTACCTGGAGCCGGCGGCTGGGCGCGCCAACCTGAACATCTTCGCCATGGCGCGCGAGGGGCTCCGCTACGAGCTGCAGGCGGCGTTCGCCGCCGCGCTGCGCGACGACCACGCGGTGCAGGTGCGGGGCGTCCGCGTGGGCAACAACGGCGGCGCGCAGCTGGTGGATCTCACGGTGCAGCGGCTGACCGCGCCGCGCGAGCTGGCCAGCACGGTGATGGTGGTGCTGGCGGACGCGCCGGCCGCCGAGGCGCAGGCGCGCGCCCCGCACCGGCTCAAGGCCAACGCCCGGGCCGCCGAGCTGGCCGCCGAGCTGCAGCGGACGCAGGACGAGCTGCAGTCCACCCGCGAGGAGATGCAGACCTCGCAGGAGGAGCTCAAGTCGATGAACGAGGAGCTCCAGTCCACCAACGAGGAGCTCCAGTCCACCAACGAGGAGCTGACCACCTCGAAGGAGGAGATGCAGTCGATGAACGAGGAGCTGCAGACCGTGAACCACGAGCTGCAGGCCAAGGTGGACGAGCTGTCGCGGTCGAACAACGACATGAAGAACCTGTTCAACAGCACCGACATCGCCACCCTCTTCCTGGACGGCGAGCTGCTGGTCCGCCGCTTCACCATCCAGACGTCCAAGCTCATCAAGCTCATCCCCGGCGACACCGGCCGCCCCATCACCGACATCGCCACCGAGCTGGACTACCCGGACCTGGCGGAGGATGCGCGCGAGGTGCTGCGCACGCTGGTGTTCAAGGAGAAGCAGGTCTCCTCCCGCTCCGGCCGCTGGTTCGTGGTCCGCATCCTGCCGTACCGGACGCTGGAGAACGTCATCGACGGCGTGGTGATCACCTTCACCGACGTGACCGCCACCAAGCTCCTGGAGGCGAAGCTCCGGGACCAGGCCAGCGAGCTGCGCCAGATGACCGACTCGCTCCCGGCGCTGGTCTGGGGCTGCCGGACCGACGGGGCCTGCGACTTCCTCAGCCGCCAGTGGCTCGAGTACACCGGGGCCTCGGAGTCCGAGCACCTGGGCTACGGCTGGCTCGATCAGGTGCACCCTGAGGACCGCGACCGCGTCCGGGAGGCCTGGCGGACCGCCGTCCGGTCGGGTGCTCCATTCGACACCGAGGAGCGGATCCTCGGCCGCAATGGGGCCCACCGCTGGTTCAAGACCCGCTCCATCCCCATTCGCGATGAGCAGGGTGCGATCGCGAAGTGGTACGGAACACACACGGATGTCGATGACCTCAAGCGTGCGGCGGATCGCGCCGGCTTCCCGACGAAGGGGGAAGCCGGAGGGCCGACCGCCTGAGAAGGAGGTCATGTGAAGCGGCGGGGAGGCAAGCCAGCGCAGCTCAGGGCGCGGGCCGAGCGGCAGCTGGCGGAGGCCCCCGCTTCGCCCCGCCCCGTCGGCGGCAGCGGCGAGGACCTGCACCGGCTGCTTCACGAGCTGCAGGTGCACCAGGTCGAGCTCGAGCTGCAGAACGAGGAGCTGGTAGGCTCCAGGACGGAGATCGAGGAGCTGCTGCGCCGCTACACCGAGCTCTTCGACCACGCGCCCATCGGCTACCTGCACGTGGACGCAGTGGGGCGGATCACCCGCGCCAACTTCTCCGCCGCCCGGCTGCTGGACGCGCCTCGCGGCCTGCTGGTCGGGCGCAGCGTGGCCTCCTTCGTGGCCGAGCGGGACCAGCGCAGGCTCCAGGCCTTCCTCGCGGGGCTGCTGACCAGGAGCGAGGAGGAGGTGCCGGCCGCCACCGGCGAGTTCGCGCTCAACCGGACCACCGGCGGCGCGCTCGACGTGCAGCTCACCGGCGCCCTGCTGGCGGGACCTGTGCCCTCCGCGCTGCTGGCCGCCGAGGACGTGACCGCGCGCCGCCGGGCCGAGCGGCAGCTGGCGGCCGAGGCGGAGCGCAAGGATCAGTTCCTGGCCGCGCTCTCCCACGAGCTGCGCAACCCGCTCGCGCCCATCCGCAACGCCCTCCCGCTGCTCCGGCGCATGGTGCCGGACAGCCCCCCGGCCGAGCGCTGCCTGACGGTGATCGACCGGCAGGTCACGCACCTCACGCGCATGGTGGAGGACCTGCTGGACGTGACCCGCATCGCCCGCGGCCGGGTCGAGCTGCGGCGGGAGCGGGTGGACCTGGGGTCCCAGGTCGCGCGCACGGTCGAGGATCACCGGGCCACCTTCGACGCGGCCGGCGTGGAGCTGGCGTGCGATCTTTCCAAGGGACCATGCTGGGTGGACGCCGACCCCGCGCGCCTGGCGCAGGTGCTGGGCAACCTGCTGGGCAACGCGGTCAAGTTCACCGGGCGCGGCGGGCGGGTGGACGTGCGGGTGGATCGCGCGGGCGGCCGCGCGATGCTGCGGGTCCTCGACGACGGCGTGGGGATCCCTCAGGACGTGATCGGGCACGTCTTCGAGCCGTTCACCCAGGCGCCGCAGACGCTGGAGCGGACCCGCGGCGGGCTGGGGCTCGGGCTGGCCATGGTGAAGGGGCTGGTGGAGCTGCACGGCGGCACCGTCGAGGTGCGAAGCGCGGGCGCGGGGAGCGGCGCCGAGTTCGTGGTGAAGCTGCCGCTGGCGCAGGGCGGGCCCGCTGCGCGGACGGCGCACGGGCCGGTGACGCTGGGGCCGCCGCGCCGGGTGCTGATCATCGACGACAACGAGGACGCGGCGACCACGCTGCAGGATCTCCTGACGCTGGCCGGCCACGAGGTGCGGACCGCGCTCGACGGGCCGGCGGGCCTGCAGGAGGCCGGCCGGTTCTACCCCGAGCTGGTCATCTGCGACATCGGCCTGCCCACGCTGGACGGCTACGGGGTGGCCCGCGCCCTGCGGTCCGGCGAGGCCTGCCCGGGCGCCTGGCTGGTGGCCATGAGCGGCTACGCCACGCGCGAGGACGCGGAGCGCTCCCGCCAGGCGGGGTTCGATCGCCACGTGGCCAAGCCGGCCTCGGTGGAGCGGCTGGAGGCCATCTTCGCGGAGGCGCCGTCCCAGCCGCGCGACTCCGGGGGCCCGGCGCAGCCCTGATCACGCCGGCGTGCCGGGGCTGGCCTCCTCCTCTCCGGGCTCGCCGGCCTCGTCCACCCGCTCCCCCCCGCGCAGCAAGAGCCCGCGGAGCAGATCGGCCTGGCGGAGCAGGTCCTGCTCCTTCTGCTCGAACCGGTCCACCAGCCCAGGGTTCGGCTGGTGGCGGGCCAGCCGCCGGCTCAGCGCCGCGCTCTCCTCCAGCGCGCGCACCGAGGCCCAGAGCGCGCGCTCCACGTCCTCGCTCTGCTCGTGGACCAGGTTCTCCAGCGAGAAGGCGTGGCCCACGTGGCAGCGGAAGCTCCGGTGCTGCCCGACGTTCGCCTCGGTGAGCACGCCGTGGCAGGACGGGCAGACGAACTCCGCCGGGGCGCCGCGCCGGAGCCCCTCCATGGCCTCGAGCCCGGGCGCGGCGGCGACGTCCGAGGTGGCCGGCTCGGCGACCAGGCGCGTCAGCAGGCCCGGCAGCTCGGCCGGCGCCACCACGTGGTCCGCGCCAACGCGCTGGAGGACGTGGCGCGGCATCTCGGGCACCGTCGCGGTGTCCGGGTCCTGCACCACCGCCACGCCGCCGCGGGCCCGCACCGACATCATCCCGGCGGTGCCGCAGTCCTGGTAGCCGGACAGCACCACGCCCACCACGCGAGCGCCGAAGGCCCAGGAAGCCGTGCGGAAGAGCGGATCCACCGCCGGCCGGTGGCCGTTCTCGCGGGGGCCGCGCACCACGTCGATGCGGTCCGGGCGCAGCAGCAGGTGGTTGTCCGGCGGCGCAACGTAGATGCGCCCGGGGACCAGCCGGTCGCCGTGCTGAGGGTGGACCGCCTCGAGCGACCCCCTGCGGCTGATCAGCTCGGGGAGCGTGCTGGCGTAGCCCGGCGCGGTGTGGATGACGACGAAGATCGCGGCCGGAATGCTGGGCGGGAGCTCCGCGGCCAGGTCCAGCAGCAGCTCGACTCCGCCGGCGGAGGCCCCGATCACCACCACGTCTCGCCTGGACATGGTGAAAGGTGGGGCCGGGCGACCTGGCCCGCCCGCCCGCCCGGCCGCCGGCATGCGGAGCCCTCCAGCGAGGAGGCCCGCCGGCGTGGACCGGCGGGCCTCGGTGGACTGGACTGCGGAAGCGGACGGGCGCTACTTCGCCGTGTAAGGCCGCCGGTTCAGCTTGAGCTTCCAGATCCGGAAGTTCGGCACCGGCGGGTCGTCGAAGTCCATGGCGCCGTCCACCCAGAGGTGCAGGTGGTTGGAGGCCACGTAGAGCGAGCCGTCCGGCCCCCAGGAGAGCGTGTCGGGCCAGGACATCTCGGGGTGGATGAAGAGCGTGCGGACCTGGCCGGTCTTCGCGTCGCGCGTCTGCAGGCCGTTGAGCATCAGCGCGGTGGCGATCACGTTGCCGTCGCGGTCGGCGGTCATGCCGTCGGTGTTGGACAGCAGGGTGGTGACCTTCGTCACCGCCATTCGCAGGTCGGCCTCGCTGGCCTTCGGGTCGCGCAGGAGCGCGGTCGGGAGCGAGTAGAGGACGTTGCCAGTGAGGGTGGTCCAGTAGAGGGTCTTCTTGTCACCGGAGAGCGCGATGCCGTCGGCGCCGGTGCGCATGGCGTTCTTCTCCAGCACCGGACGGTTGTCGATGCGGAAGACGAAGCCGGCCTGGTCGTTGGTGAAGACGGTGCGGTCGAGGATGCGGCGGGCCTTGTTGGCCTTGCTGTCGTAGACGATCAGGCCGCCGTCGAGCGGGTCGCAGAAGATGCCGGAGTCGGCGATGTAGGCGAAGCCGGTGTCGTTGTCGACCGCGACGTCGTTCAGGAACGAGCACTTCTTGTCGGAGTCCTTGTCGGTGAAGACGTAGCGCTGGAGCTCCTTGTTGGCCTTGAGGTCCCAGAGGATCAGCTTCTCGGCGCCGGGCTTGGAGGGCGCGCCGGCCACGTGGCCCTGGTCCAGGATCCACATCACGTCGTTGCGGTCGATCTCGAAGCCCAGCACCGCCTGGAGCGCCTCGGGGTTGTTCGGGTCGTTCATGGCCAGGCTGGGGAACGGCTGCAGCAGCTTCTTGCCGTTCTTCTCCACCACCTTGGAGAGCGTGGCCGGGACCTCGGGGCCGCCCCACCGCGCGGTGGAGACGTAGACGTTGCCCTTCGAGTCCACCTTCACGCCCTGCATCAGGGCCTTCTTGTAGGCCTGCCCCTCCGCCGACGGCACGTCGTACGGGAGCGAGTTCCACTCTGCGACGATCTCGTACTCCACGTTTCCGGCGGTGGCCGCGCGCGAGGGTGACGGCGCGGCCAGGGCGAGCAGGGCGGCGAGCAGCACGAAGCGGTTCATGGACGACCTCCTGGGGTCAGACGGCACGGGCGACGGTGCGACGGGTCACGGCGACTGCGAGAGCGCGGCTTCGACCTCGGCGCGGCGCGGGATGGGCGCCACCGCGCCGTGGCCGAGGGTGGAGAGGGCGGCGGCGCAGTTGGCCCACGCGGCCGCGGCGAAGGGATCGGCGCCGCGCGCCAGCTGCGCGAGGAAGGCGCCGTCGAAGGTGTCCCCGGCACCGGTGGCGTCCACCGCCTGCACCGGCCGGCCGGGGATGCGGCGGCGCTCGGCGGCGGACGCCACCCAGGCGCCGGCCGCGCCGCACTTCAGCACCACCAGCGGCGCCCCCAGCCCGAGGTAGAAGGAGAGGATCCGCTCCGGGTCCTCGAGCCCGGTCAGCGCGGCGGCGTCCTCCAGCGAGGGCAGGAGCACGTCGCAGAGCGGCACGGTGGCGTGGACCACGGCGCGGGCCCGCTCCAGCGGCCAGAGCTTGAGCCTGAGGTTGGTGTCGTAGGAGACGCGGGTGCCGGCGGCGCGGGCCTGGCGCGCGGCGGCGAAGACGGCGTCGCAGGCGCTGGCGCTGATGGCCTGGCTGATCCCGGAGACGTGCAGCCAGCGCGCGCCGGCCAGGTCCGCCGGGACGTCGGCCGGGGACAGGCGGCTGGCCGCCGAACCGGCCCGCAGGTAGCTGAAGGCGTGGCCGGCCGGGCCGTGCGTGACGAAGTAGACGCCGGTGTGGGCGGCCGGGTCCCGCTTCACCAGCGCCGTGTCCACGCCCTCGCGCCGCCACAGCTCCAGCAGCAGCTCGCCGAAGGGATCCTGGCCCACCGCGCTCAGGTAGCCCGCCCGCGCCCCCTGGCGGGCGGCGGCGATGGCCACGTTGGAGGTGTCGCCGCCGAAGCCCTGCAGGTAGACGGGCGGCTCGCCGGCCTTCGACGGGAGCTGGTTCAGCTCCACCATGGCCTCGCCGAGGCAGAGGACGTCGAGCTCCATGGGGCCCTCAAATCCGGTTGTAGCGGGCCAGCCCCTGGCGGAGGGACTTGGCCTCGATGATGAGCCTGGCCTGCTCCAGCTCGCGCTTGTCGATCTCCTGGGCCATGGCCAGCACCGCCTCGGCGTGGGCCCGCGGCACGATCACCGCGCCGTCCACGTCGGCCACCACCAGGTCGCCGGGGTGGACCAGCACCGGGCCGATGGGCACCGGCACGTTGGCGGCCAGCGTCTTGAAGCGGCCCAGCGTGGTGGCCGGGCAGACCGCGCGCGCGTAGACCGGGAAGTCGTAGTCGCGCCGGATCTCGGCGATGTCGCGGACCGCGCCGTCCAGGATGGCCCCGGCGTGGCCGTTGGCCACCGCGCCGGCGGTCATGAGGCCGCCCCACACCGCCACGTCCTTCACGCCGCCGATGGAGATGACCAGCACGCTGCCGGCCGGCGACTCGTCGATCAGGTCGAGCGCGTGGGTGGGCGGCAGGAGCTCGTCGGTGGGTCCCTCCAGCACGGTCACGGCCGGCCCCACCACCTTCTTCTCGTTGATGCGCGGCCGGATCTCGTGGTCGAGGAAGCCGCGGCGGCCGGCGACCTTGTCGACGGCGTCGGAGACCGAGGCGGTGGCCACCTCGCGGAATCCGGCGATGAGCGCTTCGAGGGTCATGGCGATGCGTCCTTCCTTGCGGCGAGGGTGGGTCAGTCGTCGAGGGCCGGGGGCGGCTGGGCCGAGCGGGCCCGGTCGCGGGCCTCCAGCAGCGCGCGGGCCACCGCGGTCACGGCGGCGTGGTGCCCCTTGCGGATGGCGGGCTCGTTCACCAGCTCGCCGCCCACGCCGGCGAAGGCGGCGCCGGCGGCCAGGTAGGCGCCCACCGTGTCCGGGCCGATCCCCCCGGTGGGCGCCAGCGGCACGCCGGGGAAGACCGAGCGGAGCGCGCGGATGTGGCCCGGCCCGCCCATGCTGGAGGCGGGGAAGACCTTGACCGCGTCGGCGCCGGCGCGCGAGGCGGCCAGCACCTCGGTGGGCGTGAGCGCGCCCAGCACGCAGGCGACGTCGGCAGCCCGGCAGGCCTCGGCCACCTCCGGCGCCAGGCAGGGCGAGACCACGTAGGCCGCGCCGGCCGCCACGCAGCTGCGCGCCGCGCCCGCGTCGAGCACGGTGCCGGCGCCGACCAGCAGCCCAGGGCGCTTCGCCAGCTGCTCGATCAGCCCCAGGGCGCCGGGGATGGTGAGGGTGATCTCGAAGGTCGAGAACCCCGCCTCCACCAGCCAGTCCACCGCGGTGGCGGCCACGGCCGCCTCGGTGGTGCGGATCACCGGCACCACCCCGTGGCGCACCAGCTCGGCCAGCACCTGGGGGGCGCGGGCGGTCACGGGGCGGCCCCCGGCCAGCGGTTCACCCAGCTCCTGGGCAGCTCGCCGCGCAGCACGCGGGCCACCTCCTCCGCGGCCTTGCGCTGCAGGTCCACCACCGAGCCCTCCGAGTACCAGGCGGTGTGGTCGGTGAGCACGGCGTTGTCGAGCGCGAAGAGCGGGTTGTCGCGCGCCGGCGGCTCCTGCTCGTACACGTCCAGCCCGGCGCCGAAGAGCCGCCGCTCGCGCAGCGCGGCCACCAGGGCGGCCTCGTCCACGAGCCCGCCGCGCGAGGTGTTGACCAGGACGGCGGTGGGCTTCATGCGCGCCAGCTGCGGCGCGCCCAGCAGGTGGCGGGTGGCGGGGAGGAGCGGGGCGTGGAGCGAGACCACGTCCGCCTCCGCCAGCAGCTGGTCGAGCGGGACCAGCGCGGTCCCCTCCGGCGGGGCGGTGAGCACCGGGTCGTGCACCAGCACGCGGGCGAAGCCGAGCGCGGCGGCCTTGTGGTGGAAGGCCTGCCCGATGCGGCCGTAGCCCACCAGCCCAAGCACCTGGCCGCGCAGCCGGTACATGGGCTCGGCGCGGGCCACGTTCCAGGCGCCCTGGCGGGTGGCGCGGTCGCGGCTGGGGATGCGGCGCGCCACCGCCAGCAGGAGCGCCAGGGCGTGGTCGGAGACGTCGTCCACGCCGTAGTCCGGCACGTTGGCCACGTAGATGCGCCGGGCGGCGGCGGCGGCGCGGTCGATGTTGTCCACGCCCACGCCGCTGCGGACGATCACCTTGAAGTTCGCGCCCACGCCGGCGATGGCGGCCGCGTCGATGGGGCTCTCGCGGACGATGGCGGCGTCGGCGCCGGCCATGGCCCGCCCCACCGCGGCGGCGTCGCCGCGGCAGTAGCTGGGCACCACCTCGGCGCCCACCTCGGCCAGGATGGCCTGCTCGATGTCGTGGCTGCCGTACCCCTCGTCCAGCACCACCACCCGCCGCGTGCACGTGGTCATGGCGTCCTCGCTCGGTCCTGGGCTCAGCGCGCTGCCGGCTGCGGGCCGGCGGCCGGCGGGTGCGCGGCCCGCTGGATGGCCAGCGTCAGCACCATGGCCATGAAGGGCAGCGCCGCCAGCGCCATCAGCGCCACGGAGAAGCTGCCGGTGGAGGTCTTGATCCAGCCGATCATGTACGGCGCCGCGAAGCCGGACAGGTTGCCGATGGAGTTGACCAGGGCGATGCTGGCCGCGGCGGCGGTGCCGCTCATCAGGCCGGTGGGCAGGGTCCAGTAGGGCGGCAGCACGGCGAAGATGCCGAAGCCGGCCAGGCAGATGAAGACCATCTTGAGCACCGGGTCCTCCAGCTGGCTGCCGATCGCGAGGCAGCTGGCGGTGAGGAGCAGCGGGCCGGCCACGTGCCAGGTGCGCTCGCCGGTCCGGTCGGAGTGCTGGCCCCACCAGTACATGGCGGCGGCGCCGCAGGCGTAGGGGAGCGCGGAGATCACGCCGGTCTGGAAGTTGGTGACGCCGAAGGCCTTGACGATGGTGGGCAGCCAGAAGGAGAGGCCGTAGTTGGAGGCGGCCACGCCGAAGTAGATGAGCCCCAGCACCAGCACCCGCGGGTTGGCGAGCCCCTGCCAGAGCGAGATGCGGTGGACGATGGCGCGGCTGGCGCGGTCCCGCTCCATCACGCGCTCCAGCGTTTCGCGCTCCTCGGGCGTGAGCCACTTCGCCTCGGAGGGGCGGTCGGACAGGAAGCGGTAGACCCAGAGGCCGAAGAAGACCGCCGGCAGCCCCTCGATGATGAAGAGCCACTTCCAGCCCTGCAGGCCGAGCACGCCGTGGGTGGAGAGGATCAGCCCGGAGAGCGGGCCGCCGATCACGGTGGCGATGGGGTTGGCCAGCATGAGCGTGCCGATCACGCGGGCGCGCTGCTGGGCCGGGAACCAGTAGGTCAGGTAGAAGACGATGCCGGGGAAGAAGCCGGCCTCGGCCATGCCCAGCAGGAAGCGGAGCGTGTAGAAGCTGGCCTGCCCCTGGACCAGCGCCATGGCCATGGAGATGACGCCCCAGGTCAGCATGATGCGGGCGATCCACTTGCGGGCGCCGAACCGCTCCAGCGCGACGTTGCTGGGCACCTCGAACAGGAAGTAGCCGATGAAGAAGATGCCGGCGCCCCAGCCGTAGACCAGCGGGGTGAAGCCGAGGTCCTTGTTCATCTCCAGCGCCGCGAACCCGACGTTCACGCGGTCGATGTAGGCGATGAAGTAGCAGACGATCAGGAACGGCAGCAGCCGGAGCCGGACCTTGCGGAAGACCTGCTGCTCGAGATCGGACACGGGCTACCTCCCTGCTGGTGGGACTCCTACATCCGGCGACCTGTCCGCTGCCTGATGGTTAGTAGCTATACTACAAAATCGACTGCGGCAAGGGACCCTGTCGGGTGCGCACGCGGAGTCCGTCATCGAAGCGTTACCGCTGGCGTTCAACGAAAAATGACGCATCGCGCGGCTGTTCGCGGGTCTTGGAAATGTAGCGTAACTACAACATTGGTCGCGCAAGAGTGTGGTAGGTGTTCGGAAACACAGGCGTCCGCAGGCGTGGAAAGGCCGCAACACGTGCGACACCCGAACGTCCTCGAACAGGTCCGGAGCATGCTGGACCAGCTGCGCCGGTCGGAGCGGAAGGTGGCCGAGAAGGTGCTGGCCAACCCCGCCGACTTCGTGCACCAGCCGCTGGCCGCGGTGGCCCGCAGCGCCGGGGTGAGCGAGCCCACCGTGGTCCGCTTCTGCCGCGCGGTGGGGGCCGACGGCTACCAGGACTTCCGCCTCCGCCTGGCCATGTCGCTGGGCTCGGGCGACGGCCTGCCCTACGTCTCCGAGGACATCGGCCCGGGCGACTCGATCCGCGAGGTGATCCAGAAGAGCGCCGACCACGCGCTCTCGGCGCTCAAGGAGGTCCGCGACGCGCTCGACCCGGCCGCGGTGGGCGCGGTGGTGGAGGCGCTGGCGGTCGCGCGGCGCGTGCAGTTCTACGGCTCGGGCGCCTCGGGCGTGGTGGCGCTGGACGCCCAGCACAAGTTCATCCGCATGGACGTGCCGGGCATCGCCTACGTGGACGCGCACCAGCGCGTGATGGCGGCGGCGGCCACCGGCCCGGGGGACGTGGTGCTGGCCTTCTCCTCCACCGGCCGCAGCCGCGACATCGCCCACGCCACGGCGCTGGCCCGCTCCAACGGCGCCACCTCGGTGGGCGTGACGCGCGCCGGCTCGCGCCTGGCGGAGGCCTGCTCGCTGGTGATCGACCTGCCGGCGCGCGAGAACACCGAGCTCTACACGCCCATGGTCTCGCGCCTGGCCCAGCTCCTGGTGGTGGACGTGCTGGTCACGGGCCTGATGCTGCGCCGCGGCCCTGCGCTGGTGGACCACCTGCGCAAGCTGAAGGTCAGCCTGGCCTACTTCCGGGAGGAGTGAGGGCGCCTTCGCAGCGCTGCCCTCCGACCCCTGGCCTTCGACTCCGCGCCCGCGATGCGGGCGCTACGCTCTGGCCGAACGGAGTTCACTGTCCGTTCGCCTTGGGCTCTTCGACTCCGCCGCGGCTACGCTCAGGGCGAACGGGGCGGGATGGCCGTTCGGCCTGAGCGTAGGGTCCGCCGGCAGGCGGGCCCGGAGTCGAAGGCCAGGGTCTTCTACGGCGCCTCCCCCGCCAGCGCCGAGCTGCGGCGCTGCACGAAGCGCTTCAGCGTGTCGTTGCTCTCGATGGCCTCGGCGAAGGCGTCGCCCGGGTACGGGCCGCCCAGCTGCTCGGCGAGCGAGTTCTGCGCGCTCACCCAGGACCCGTAGGTGTAGCGGTCGCCCAGCGCGGCGGCGCGGCGGTAGTCGGTGTCGCCGCTGTCGGGCGAGGCCGCGGTGGTGGCGGCGATGGCCGGCTCGAGCCGCGTCACCCAGGCCTCGACCACCGGGCCGGTGCGGTGGCTCCAGTCCAGCCACTCGCCGCGGATGGCGGACACCTGGTCCAGCAGCTCCTGGCGGTGCGCGGCGCTCTCGAAGATCCGGTCGTAGAGCACGGGGTTCATGGTCTCCGGCACCCGCACGTCGCGCCAGCGCTCCGTCGTGCCGGCGAAGATGGTGGTGGAGACCACGTCGCGGAAGGGCAGCGTGTCCGGCCAGGACGCGATGTGCGTGTCGCGGAAGGTGAAGTCGTAGTCGTACGGGATGTAGGTCCACTTGCCGGTGTCGGGGTTCAGGTACAGGTAGTAGTTGTTGGCCACGCGCGCGTAGTGGTCCACGCCGCCGATGGCGACGTCCACCGCCTGCGCGCGGATGAAGCCGTCCACGTCCAGCGCCGCCTCGATCTGCGAGAGCGGCGTGGCCGGGTCGGCCACCTTGGCGATGAAGGCGCGCAGCGCGGCCCGCGCCTCCACCACGCCCGACTTCCTGGTCTTGAGGTCGTAGCTCGGGCGGTAGGGGGCGAACTGCGAGGTCGGGCCGCCGTCCTGGTTGATGGCGGAGTTCACGTAGTCCGGGTCGGCGGCGTGCTCGGCGCCCACCCAGTCGGCGCGGGTGTCGGGGTCGGACTGCTCCACGCCGACGGTGCAGAAGTCCGGGTCCACGAAGACGGCGCCGCGGCTCTCGTAGGGCACGCAGCCCTCCGGGTCGAGCCAGGAGAGGTCGCCGCCGGAGACCTTGAACATGTAGCCGTTGCGGCCGAAGCTCCGGACCAGGAACGGCTTGTCCACCGGCTCCACCAGGGTGAACACGCCCATCTGCGTGGTCTGGGGCAGGGCGCGGTTGTTGAGCCAGGGGTTGCGTGCGGTCGCGGTCACCACCAGCTCCAGGGTGGTGTGCACGGCGCGCGCGGCGGGCACGCCGCTGTCGCGCAGCACGGTGTAGGCCAGCGCCTCGCGGACGTAGGTGGGGTCGTCCTTGTTGTACTTGAGGGCCACCGCCTCGAGGCCCATGAACGTCCGGTCCTTGTTGGCGGCGACCTCCGGGACGTCGTCGGCGATGAGGCCGCTGCAGTTGCCGGCCCAGCTCGCGGTGGGTTGACCGTTCGCGTCGATGCAGGCGTAGACGCTCTCGTCGCCGTCGAAGGTCTCGTCAAACTTGAGGTTCAGGTGGAAGCGGCGCGGGATGGCGGTCCAGCTGCCGTCCCCCTGGTCGTACCAGTACTCCGGCCACATGCGGCTGGTGCTGCCGCGCATCCGGAAGCCCACGTCCGGCAGCGTGGCCGTCACCTGGCCCTGGTCGTCCAGCACCTCCAGCGTGCCGCGCCGGTAGACCTCGCTCACCGTCCAGAGGTTCCAGGCCGGCCAGCCGCGGGCGTCGGTGAGGTAGCCGGAGCGGCCGGTCTGCAGCACGAAGGCGCTCCACTCGTCGGCGCTCACGGTCAGCCGCAGGTGGTGGACCTGGGCCGGGTCGAGGAAGGCGGCGCTCTCGTCGGTGGAGCAGCGCACGGCCACGTCGCTCACCGCGCCTGCGCGGGCGGCGCCGATGGCCCTGTCCACCACGCAGTGGGCGCCGGCCGGCTGCTGCGCGACCTCGACCTCGTACCGGTCGCCGGCGGCCAGGAGCACCGGGAAGGAGAACGCGCCGTTGCCGCTGACCTCCAGCGCCTGGCCGACCGCGGCCAGCGTCAGGTGCTGCCCGCCGGGCAGGCCGGAGACGGTGCCGCCGAAGCTCACGTCCTTCGGGGCGTCGCTGCCGCCCTTGCAGGCGGCCAGGAGCAGCGTCAACGTCAGGAGCGATCGGCGCATGAGGTCTCCCCGGGGGTGGTGCGCGCCCGGCGTGGGCGCGCGCAGCTTACCCCGCACAGACGAGGCGCGGCGACCGGTGTGACCGGCGACGCGCCTGCACCCCGCTCAGTGCTCCACTGCGGCCGCCGAGGTGAGCTCCGGGCGCACCAGGTTGTCGTCCGAGTTGCGGTCGATCCGCTCGTTGAACGGGTCCAGGCCGGCGAAGGCGGGCGCGCGGTCCACCACCGCGGTGAGCACCTGCTCGCCGTCGTGGACGCGCCGCTTCTCCAGCAGGATCACCGAGCCCTCGTCGAACCCCTGCTTGCCGGGCTCGGCCTCGAACAGCCCCACCTCGACCAGCTCGTCCATGGCCGCCTCGGCCTCGACGCCCTTGCCGTCGGCGTACTTCTTGGCGGCGCGCACCGTCAGCGCCACGTCGAAGCGGCCGTCGGGCCGCGGCGTGACCTGGGCGGCCACGGCCTGCAGGTCGTAGAGCGTGATCCGCTCGAACAGGTCGGCGATGAGCTGCTCGTGCTCCGGCCCGGCCTCCTCGCGCAGCAGCCGCAGGAAGTCGGCCGAGGTCGGGTACGGCGCGGGCTTGAGGCCGTACTGCGCGATGAGCCGGCGCAGCGCGCGGTCGATGGGCTCGCGCCCCACCACCTCGGCCAGCCAGGCCATGGCGAGCGTGCCCTTCTGGTAATAGACGTAGGACTGGTCCTCGACCTGGGCCAGCGGCAGCTCCTCCAGCAGCTCGGTGCCGCGCGAGGCCAGGTACCGGTCCAGCTCGTACTTGAGGAAGCGGCGCACCTGCGCCTTCCCGTAGAGGTCCTCCATCACGCGCAGCGCCGAGTACTGCGAGAAGGACTCGGAGAGCAGCGTCGCCCCCTGCTCCTCGGCGCCAATCACCTGGTGCGCCCACCACTGGTGCGCCACCTCGTGGGCGGTGACGTAGGTGGCCAGGTCCACCTTCTCCGGGTCCGAGCCGTCGGCGACGAAGCCGATCGACTCGGAGAAGGGGATGGTGTTGGCGAAGGACTGGGCGAAGGTGGCGTAGGCCGGGAACTCCAGGATGCGCAGCTGCCGGAACTGGAACGGCGAGTAGGCCTGCTGGAAGAGCTCCAGCGAGCGACGCATGGCCAGCATCATCCGGTCCACGTTGTAGGGGTGGTCCGGGTGGTACAGCACGCTGGTGGTCACCGCGCCGACCTGCTCGGTCCGGACCGCGTAGCGGGCCGACTGGAGCGAGAAGAAGTGGTGGATGGGCGCGTCGGTCCGGGTGTGGATGGTGCGGCGGCCGCCCGCCGTCCGGTCCTCCAGCAGGTAGCCGGGCGCCACCGGCAGCTGGTCGGCGTCGGTGGTGACGGTCAGGTCGGCGTTCACCCAGTCCGAGTCGCGGCGCAGGTAGTGGTAGGCGCGGGCCCGATCGTCGCCCAGCCTGGCCCAGCGCGGCGGGTCGCCCAGGCCGTACTTGCGCCGCTTGGAGCAATCCTTGAGCGTCTCCTCGCCGTACCAGAAGCCGAACTGCAGCCCCAGCTCGAAGCTGTCCACGAAGGTCCCGTTCTCGACCACTCGCGTGAGCGGGTCGAGGGCCGGGAAGCCGCGCTCCTGCAGCCGCGTGGCGAAGCCGACGCTGCGCCGCTCACCGGGCGCCATGGGCGTGGCCAGCCGGTAGATGCGGTAGTGGAGCGGGCCGAAGTCCTGCTCCAGCGTGGCGCCGGGCAGCTCCAGCGACACCAGCTCGGTGCGCAGGTTCCAGCGCACGTGGAGCCGGTCGAGCGGGGCGCCGGTCCGGTTCTCCAGGTCGTAGCGGCCGCGGGTCTCCACCCGCACCTGGCGCGGGAAGAGCTGCACGTCCAGCGTGACGTCGGTGACCTTGGGCTGCGGCAGCCCCAGGTACGGCGAGAGCTGCTTCTCCACCTCGGCCAGGCGGGCCTCCGCCGCGCGCGACGGGACGTAGGCGTTGAGGACGTTGGTGTTGGTGAAGATCCAGCTTCCCGTCCCCACCCAGACCAGCGCCGCCCCGCCCGCGAGGGCCGCGGGCGAACCGGCCAGCCGGCGGCGCAGGCCGCGCAGCCGCGGGCGGAGCGCCTGGTCGTTGCCGCGGCGCGAGAGGCCGTGGGCCACCACCAGCAGGATCACGGCGAAGGCGGCCCAGTAAAGCGTCAGCCAGGCCGCGCCAATCCAGAAGCGGCCGGCGCCGTTCATGTCCGAGATGGGCGTGGGGGTGGTGCTGCCGTAGCGGTAGAGCACGTGCTCGAAGCCGGCCCCGCGCAGCGCCGACATCAGCACCACGTGGACCAGCATCACCGCCCAGCCCACCGCCTTGTGCGGCACCACCGCCTGGACGAAGGTGGCGAGCGCGGCGACGAGCGCCAGCGTGGCCAGCGAGGGCGCCACGTACCAGGCCAGGTAGTGGCCCAGCTCGAGGTGCGGCCAGCCCTTGAGCAGCTGCACCAGGATGGCGGCCACCACGCCGGCCAGCGTGGTCGCGGCCAGGATCCCCATCAGCGCCGCCAGGCGCGGGAGGAGGAAGGCCCAGTCCGGCGCCGGGGTGGCGCCGGTCAGCTCGTGCACCCGCCGCTCGCGGTCGCGCCAGGCCAGCTCGCCGGCGTAGTAGATGGCGATGATGAGCGGGAAGAGGGTGAACGCGCCGTCCAGCACGTTCACCATGGTGCGGGTGGCCGGGTGCAGCTCGGCGCCCATGAGGTCGGTGCTTGTCCAGAGCGCGGCGAAGGCGTTGAGCAGCCCCAGCACCAGGAGCACCCAGAAGCCGGCCGAGCGCAGCACCCCGACCGCCTCGAACCGGCTCACCGCCAGCAGCTGCGCCCAGGCGGTGGCGCGGCCGAAGCGCGGCGTGACCCGGTGGCCGAGCGCGGCCGGGGCCGGTGCCGGCCCGGGCGCCGGAGCGCCTCCGTCCCGTTCGCGGTCCGCCTCCCAATCCGCGGACCGGCGGGCTGCGCGCCCGGGCCGGGCCTCGAAGCGGAACCGCCAGTACGCCAGCGCGAACAGCGCGCCCGCCACGCCCAGCCAGAGCAGCCGGTTCTGCAGCATGAGCGGCGACCAGGGGAGCTGGCCGTTCCGCTCCGCGACCGTCCAGTAGCGCGTGGCGAGCTGCAGCGGGCCGATGCCGAAGGGGTCGAGCAGCGAGACGAGCCGCTCGTGCTCGGGCCTGGCCGCGAGCAGGACCGCCACGAAGTACGCGGCCAGGAAGGCCACCGCGCCGACGTAGGTGGCGGTCATGGAGCGCGTGCCGGTGGCCAGCGCGAAGAAGGCGGCCGAGATGAGCAGCGCGGTGGGCAGCGCCACCACCGCCAGCGCGTAGGCGTAGTCGCCCGGGCGGAACGGGCCCAGTACGTGTCCTCATGGCACTTGGAAAAACGGAGGAAGCGGACGTGCTTCTGAAACGGCTTCTGAAATTCACCGTTGATAACAACCGTCCGCACAGTAATGTTGAAATACTGAATTTATTGGCGCTTAACTCATTTGACGGTCATAGAGCCGAAGCCCTCAAGTACATGGATGAGGCCCTGGACATCGGCTTGCGCGAGGGGTATGAGCGCAGCTTCATAGACGAACTTGCGCCCATGGAACGGCTCTTAAAAACCTACACGCAGTCGCGGCGTAAACCGGACGACGAGACGGCGCAAAAACAGCGAAGGACGTTTGCCTTAAAGCTCACGCATCAGATACGCGAATATATAGTAAGGGCAGCGGAGCTAAACGGCGAAGCTGCCGCAACCTCGGTATCGAAAAACTTCGACCGCCTCACCGAACAGGAGAAAAAGGTGCTGGTACATATCGTAAAAGCCGCCGCCAACAAGGACATAGCTGAAAAACTTGGTATCAGCTTGCGGACGGTAAAAATGCATACAGGAAATATTTATGGCAAGCTGGGCTTAAAAAATCGTGCCCAGGTCGTCAAGGTCGTGCGGGATCTGGGGCTGCTGTAATGCCTCTATATCGAACTTTTTAAATATTCTCCCTGTCAACAAAATGCGCTCATTCGGGCGCATTTTGTTTTGCGTATGTACTTTTCTGAATTGCGCTTGTACCTTGGTACGTTTTGAAGAGATTGGTTCTGTGCTATCATTGGGAAAATGGTCGAATTTTACATTAAAAATTGCGATTTATTTCTGGAGGTGAAAAACATGATTAAACACAAAGGTATCAAGCTTAATAAGCTGCTATCACTGTTCTTGGCGCTGGTGCTTATGTTATCGCTGCTGCCGGTTACGTCGCTGGCGGCGTCGTACAACGACACGGAAACGCACTGGGCAAGCTCCGCGATAAACAAGTGGAGCAGCCTTGGCGTTCTTCAAGGCTATGATGGCAAATTCAGACCTGACGCTCCCATTACGCGGGGTGAGATGGCAGTCATCCTCGACCGAATAATGGACTATCAGACGGCTGCGAAAAACGATTTTAGCGATCTGGAGCAGGACTTTTACACGGATGCCGTGCTTAAAGCCAATGCAGCAGGTGTTATGCTCGGAAATAACGGCGAGGTTCGTCCTACGGACAACATCACCCGCGAAGACGCGATCGTCATGCTGGGACGTGCTTTGGAGATAGAAGAGAGCACAGCGGCGCTCTCCTTTGCGGACGCGGGCTTGGTTTCCTCATATGCTAAAGGATATGTCACAGCTCTTGCGGCAAAGGGCTACATCAATGGCTATCATGGGTCGTTCAACCCCAAAAGCGCGATAAGCCGCGCCGAGGTTGTAACGATTCTCAATAACGCGATATGCGGCATCTTCATTGAGGCGAAGGAATATACCGGGACATATGCCGGCGTTGTCGTCGTGAACAAATCGGGCGCCACTTTGAAAGATACCGTGATAAACGGAGACCTCATCATCGCTGAGGGCGTAGGAAACGGCGACGTGATGCTCGATAACGTCAAAGTCACCGGCAACACCATCGTGCGCGGCGGCGGTGAAAACTCGATACATATTGAAGGCGGCAGCTATGCCAGCCTCATTATAGAAAAGACGGACGACGGCAAGGTGCGCGTCGTGACCTCTGACGGCGCAGTCGTGAACGCGGTCTATGTCGACGACGGAAATGACGGAGTGATCCTGTCCGGCTCTTTCGGAAACGTCACAATGAACGCGAAGGTGAACGTTGTCATTGACAGCGGCAGCAATGTCGCGACACTGACAGTCGCCGTCTCTGGCGTAACTGTTACAAATAACGGCAGCATAGGGACGCTTAACGTGAACGCGGACGGCATCGTGGTAGGCGGGAACAAGCCCTACGCGGTGAACGTCGGTTCCGGTGTGAAGACGCCTCCTGTGGACGGGAACGGTAACCCGCTTAAGGGAAACAACGCCTCCACAACAGGCGGTACCGGAGGCGGGGGTGGCGGTGGAGGAGACGATGCCCAAGACCAAACCGCGCCCAGCGCAAGCCTGTTCACGGCAACCGCCCCATCGGCGCAGGGGGCGTCAGACGGCTCCATTGCCATCTCCGACATTACAGGGCTTCAATTCAGCACCGACGGTACAAGCTACACGACTGTGACGGCTTCGCCCATCACCGGACTCGCCTCAGGAAATTACTATTTCAGATATTCGGCGAAAACAGGATACAACGCAAGCCCCGCGACGACCGTTACGGTACCGGCAGGATCATCGGCACCGGACAACCAAGACCAAGCCGGCGCCAAGCGCAAGCCTGTTCACGGTCACCGCCCCATCGGCGCAGGGGGCGTCGGACGGCTTCATTGCCATCTCCAATATTACAGGGCTTCAATTCAGCGCTGACGGCACAAGCTACACGACTGTGACAGCTTCGCCCATCACCGGTCTTGCCGCAGGCTCCTACTATTTCAAATACGCCGCAAAAACGGGGTTTAACGAGAGTGCCGCGATGGTCGTTACGGTACCGGCTTTCGGCACAGAGGCGCAGATCGGCTCCACGGACTACGCCACCTTCGCCGCGGCGATCGCCGCGGCGAAGTCAAACAGTGGCGCGGACACGATTACTCTGCTTAGTAGCATAATCATTACCGCCTCAGTTTCAATAGACGCGAACGACACGCTTGTCATCCCAAATGGCGTGACCCTGATTGACGAGGGCTCTTATCTGATTGGCGGGACCGGCGCAACGCTTATAATCCAAACCGGCGGTTCCTTCGTTCTTGTGCCATGGGGCGCGTATGGGGTGTTTTCTGCCGGACCGTATATTTATGCCAGCGGCGCACAGTGGTCCCCCGCGCAGGCCAGGATAGGCGATACATATTTCGCAAATCTGGATGCCGCCGTTGCAGCGGCGAATGCGAATACAACACAGGACGAAATCGATGTTTTAGGGAACAATGCGATTTCCACTTACGTATACGGGGATATAACGTTCGGCGCGGCGGCAAGCGGCTCTGATATCCTCGCCGTACCGGCAGGCGGAAGAATATATATCAAAGGCAGTGGTAGCTCGGGAGCCGCGTTGAGGCAGGCCGGCGGCACGCTCACAAATAATGGCTATATCCGAGGGAATGCTTTTACCGCAAGCGGCGGTGCGATCGACGTTTCCGGCATATTTGACGTATCCTCGCTGAGCGTCGGCGGCACGTCGCAGACATGGCACAGCGGCGCGGCAGTCATCATTGACGGCTCAACGATAACCGGTGTGACCGGCTTCTCGGCTACCGCTGACGGATCGTACCGTTACAATGGGACAAGTTGGGATTCCGCTCCAGCCTATGTCGAGCATAACGGTGTCACAACCTATTACGCTTCGTTTGGAGACGCTCTTGCCGCTGCGGGTGGCGGGCGATTCAGTCGAGCTGCTTTCAAATTATGCCGTCGAAGATGGGAGCGAGCTTATAATTCCGGCTTCTGTTACGCTTACAATCGATACGGACGGGGTACTGACGATCAAAAGCGGCGGCGGTCTGACGATAAACGGCGAGCTTTATCTGGAGACCGGCACGGGGCTGGTGTTTGAAAGTGGCGGAAAAATGGGCGGCTCCGGTACGATTGAGGTGTCGGACGATACGCTGGATTTAACGGACGCGATGCAGACCTTTAGCGCCGGCGCGGTCTTCAACGCGTCAAACAGCGGAGCCTACGTGACTGGTTTGACAGGAATAAGCGGCGCAAAATATGGCATATTCATTTACGATGGGAACTATTGGGTTGATGCGAAAGCATTTGTTTATGACAACAATACGGGCGTAAACACGTATTATGCTACTCTTGCAGAAGCGCTTGCCACCGCGCACAACAACGGCGCCGACGACAATATTGGGATGCGCGATTATGCAACGCTGACGGCAAACGCCCAGGTAGACGCTTCGGACACACTTTACCTTGGCTATTACCCAACGGTGGACGCCGGCGCTGAACTGACCGTTTATGGCACGCTTGATTTTTCTAGCAGCAACGAATTCACGGTTAACGGTACGCTGACGTTTAAAGCGAACAGCAAATGCGCCAATTTGCAGAATAATTCCTCAAGCATAACAGTTGGCTCAAGCGGTTCTGTAGCAGGCATTACGGACAAGAACGGCTCTGCTTTCGTAGCAGACTCGGTGTATGTATACGACGGCAGCGGTTGGGTAAAGCAATAACCCATTTCATCCCAGGGAAGCGGGTAAAATAAGTTGCCAATCATAAAAAGCAGGGAGTCGGTCTTGTTCACAACCGGCTCCCTGTTTCTCTATGACGAACGCAGAACATATCCCGTGGTCAGTGCGCCGATGAAAGATGTAATTATAAGAAAAGAAGCGAGATTTGAAGCATTCACTGAGGCGGCAACATCTTTTGAAACAATAACATGAAAAAGCAGACATCCACCCACATAAGCGTGAATGGATGTCTGCTTTTTCATGTTGCCTCGTACCGGTTACCCCACGGTTCAATCGCTGTCCCTGTGGGTGGTAACCCTTGTAAAACAGGGATTTCAAGGCTTGCGTTATGTAAAGAGATTATATAATCAAGTTTAATTTGATTTAATTGATTTATGGCAAACTGATGCAGCCATTAAAGAAGTATGACCAGAGTTATGATAACGGGTATATATCAGTATGCCGGCATATGCTGCGTTACGCAGTGAATACCCTTCGCCCCATTTGTTTATATTCTCAGCATCAATTCCGATAATTTTACGTCCTGCAAATACCCTTTGAAATTCCGCTGACATTATTTTCAGTAGCCTTAAGGGCCTCCGAACGTCCTGCTTTCCAATAAACAGGCATTAGAACGGCACCATTTGTTACAGCATAGTTCAAATAACTTCGTATCGGTAACTTACCGTTGCTTGTTGTCATTCCATAAGACGTAGACGGCATGGGGATTCTAATGATGTTAAAAGGCTTTCCATATTGGTCTGTAGAATTTTTCAGAATATTGTAATTCTCTTCCAATCGAAGGTATGATTCCTTGGAATACGAATTTGTATATCTGTCCTCGGGCAGTATTTGTGCAAGCAAAATAGTATTGGGGGACGCAAAACGGGCTATTTCATTTATATGACCGCTTGTTATCCCGTCATCCTCCGCCAGACCCTTTTTTAACCAAATAATTTTATTCACCCCGAGAACTTTCTTGTATTCATTTTCAATCTGTTGTTTGGATAACCCCGGGTTACGTTTCAATACAACTGATTCGGTAGTCATCATTATACCTCTGCCGTTTGATTCTATTGCACCGCCTTCAGAAATGAGCGATGAAGTAATCACCGGCAGTTTTAGTACCTGAGCTGTCAATTTGTCTACCTCTTTTTCGGTATTGATATATGTTTGATTACCGTCACGGCTATAATTATTGAAACCGAAATCAACTACATTAAGGCGGTAAGCGCTGTCCTTCACGAAAATCGGTCCCACGTCCCTTGTCCATATCGACAGATGGTTTATAACATAAAAATGGGCATTTGTCCCGACGTAACCGTTTGTTTTGAGAAGACTTTTTACACGTAGAATCTCATCGATGCTTCGCGTCATTACATTGACTCTGATATATGGATCAAGTGATTTAATTATATTAATTATAGCCGGAGTTACATCACGGTCGCCTGCCGTGTAAACTTCAGACGGCCACTCCAGCCACATGGCTTGTTGTTTATCAAACTCGCCCGGGAACAAATTGGAGCCCCCAAGGCTTCCTGTAGTATATTCCAGTTTAGTATATTGATTATTATTATTGCTGTTATTGTTATTACTATTATTATCATTATTTTTATTCCTGTTTAAGAACCCGGAATATGCAAATAAACCTGCCATCATGATAAAACTAACCACAACAAATAGATACTGCTTTTTCATCAACTGTTACCTCAGTATTTTTTACATATCATCTCCAATTCGAAGAGTGCTATTCTGAATGAGGTTATCGAGGGCCGTTCCTATAAACAGCCCTTGTCTAAAAATAAGACTGATCCCTAATTTTGAAGAGATGATAAAAAATGTATAAAAAATGAGTATAAAACCCTTCGCATTGAATCGACTCTACACGACAGAGAATAATACTATTTGAATCGGACGTAACAGCGATGATAATACTAATGGAATATTTTAAGAATTTAAAGTAAATAATGGGAGGAGATAAAAATGAGTGCTGACTTTTATTCAGCTATAAAAAACAGACGTACTTTTTATGGAATCAGCAAGGATTCTACAGTTTCTGACGATAGGATACAACAAATAATTAATCAGGCAGTTTCGGTGGCTCCTACAGCCTTTAATTCTCAAAGTGAAAGAGTGATACTTTTACTGGGAGAACAGCATGAAAAGTTGTGGGATATTACAAAGGAAACCCTGCGGAAAGTAGTTTCAGAGAAAAGCTTTTCTGAAACGGAACAAAAGATGAATTCCTTCCGAAACGGATATGGCACAATTTTATTCTTTGAAGAAGAGAATATTATTCAAGGTCTTCAAAAGAATTTTCCTAGTTACAAGGATAATTTCCTGCACGGGCACAGCAGTCTAGTGGCATACTGCAATATATTATCTGGACATCACTGAAGGAAGAAGGACTTGGTGCCTCCATGCAACATTACAATCCACTTATCGACAGTGAAGTGAAAAGACAATGGAATGTGTTGGACAGCTGGACACTAATTGCACAAATGCCATTCGGTAAGCCGACAAATTCGCCTAATGATAAAGTGGTTAAGCCATTAGAAGAAAGAGTAAAGATATATAGATAGTCTTTAAAAAATAAATACACTTTTAAAGTAAATGTAACCACTTATGTTTCCAAGATGCTACTTTTTCAGAGGTAATATGTCTGCTTCCCAGTATCTCCAGATATTACACAATCTGACTTAATTAGTTTGACAACCGATGTAGTATGTAAGATTTTGGGGCAAGGGCTGTACTTAATAACAGCCCTTTGTCCTATGCAACCTTTGCAATATGTGAATTTTTGAGGGTAATATCAGAGTATCCCAGTATACCTTCTTGTATACTTAAGTAGACGAGGCTCTCCGTCTCCAGGGCTGGAAGGATATCATAAATGTAGTTAACAGCAATATGCAGACATTAAAGAAATTCCAAGTCCATTCCATCCGAAGCTTTTCAGGAATATCCCCTCCCAACCATCCGAATACGCTCGAACCTGTGTAAAAAAACAACAGGTATAGAGAGGATGCCTGACCTTTATAATCTTTAGCTGCAAGTAAGCCTATCCAACTGCTTGCAACAGAATGCCCCCCCATAAAACCGAACACAACTGCAGATATTCCAATTACCTTTATAACTAAATTTTCGTCCAAAGTGAGCAATACTCCGATAATTGTTAATTGCAATAGCCAATCCGATAATTAGCCGCCGTGAGTATATGTGGGCCAGCTTTCCGAATAAAATCGAGCTGAATATTCCGAAGATATTAACAAGAAAGAGGAAGCCGAATACTGTATGACTTAGATTATACGGCGCTTTGGTGAGCGGATAGCCTATATAGTTCAAAATTGTAATATAGGAACCCACTAATATGCAGCCCGTCATATACATTAAAAACAGTCTGCCATTGAATAGGGACATCTTTATGTTAAACCATAATTGTCTGGTTGAAACCTTCATTTTTGTATAATTGACCGATTCAGGAAGATATATGAGGAACCATATACTTCCCGCCAGACTAGCTACTCCTTGTATCAAAAATGATATATGCCAGTTTGCGATGTCAGTCAGCGCTCCTACCATAA